>NZ_CP075595.1:0-2947500 GCF_018596375.1 Pseudomonas sp. RC3H12
GCCGATATGCATGCCGGTCTTTGCGGGCGGGGGTTGTAGGGCTTTTCTGTGGGCGAAAAAAAACCCGCCGAAGCGGGTTTTTTCAGGAGCGCTGCATCAGACGTTGAAGCGGAAGTGCATCACGTCGCCGTCCTTGACGATGTAGTCCTTGCCTTCAAGGCGCCATTTACCGGCTTCCTTGGCACCGCTCTCACCCTTGAACTGGATGAAGTCGTCATAGGCCACTACTTCGGCGCGGATGAAGCCTTTCTCGAAGTCGGTGTGGATAACGCCGGCCGCCTGCGGCGCGGTGGCGCCCACGCGCACGGTCCAGGCACGCACTTCCTGCACGCCGGCAGTGAAGTAGGTCTGCAGGTTGAGCAGCTCGTAGCCGGCGCGGATCACGCGGTTCAGGCCAGGCTCTTCCAGGCCCAGGGCCTCGAGGAACATGTCCTTCTCCTCACCGTCGTCGAGCTCGGCGATCTCGGCTTCGATCTTGTTGCACACCGGTACCACGACCGCGCCTTCTTCCTCGGCGATGGCCTTGACCACGTCCAGGTGCGGGTTGTTGTCGAAGCCATCTTCGGCAACGTTGGCGATGTACATCACCGGCTTGCTGGTCAGCAGGTGGAAACCGCGGATGACGGCCTTCTCGTCGTCAGCCATGTTCTTCATCAGGCTGCGCGCCGGCTTGCCTTCGGTGAAGTGCGGGATCAATTTTTCCAGGATGGCCTTCTGTGCCAGGGCATCCTTGTCGCCGCCCTTGGCGTTGCGGGCGACCTTCTGCAGTTGCTTCTCGCAGCTGTCGAGGTCGGCAAAGATCAGTTCGAGGTCGATGATCTCGATGTCACGCTTGGGGTCGACGCTGTTGGAAACGTGGATCACGTTCTCGTCTTCGAAGCAGCGCACCACGTGGGCGATGGCGTCAGTCTCGCGGATGTTGGCGAGGAACTTGTTGCCCAGGCCTTCACCTTTCGAGGCGCCAGCGACCAGGCCGGCGATGTCGACGAACTCCATGGTGGTCGGCAGGATGCGGTTCGGCTTGACGATCTCGGCCAGCGCGGCCAGGCGTGCGTCGGGCATCGGCACGATGCCGCTGTTCGGCTCGATGGTGCAGAAGGGGAAGTTCTCCGCCGCGATGCCGGACTTGGTCAGGGCGTTGAACAGGGTGGACTTGCCGACGTTGGGCAGGCCGACGATGCCGCAATTGAAACCCATGGGTATTCCCCTATCTAAAAGTGTCAGGCCTTCTGGCTGTGCAGTTCGCGCATCGCCTTGGCAAAGTCGCCGGCAAGCACGTCGGGCATCACGCCGAGGGCAAAATCGATGCTGGCGTCGAGCTTCTCCTGCTCGGCGCGCGGCGCGCGGCCCAGGACGAAGTTGGAGACCAGTTTGGCGTCACCCGGGTGGCCGATGCCAAGCCGCAGGCGGTGGAAGTCGTTCTGGTTGCCGAGCTGCGCGATGATGTCGCGCAGGCCGTTGTGCCCACCATGGCCGCCGCCTCTCTTGAGCTTGGCGACGCCGGGGGGCAGGTCGAGTTCGTCGTGCGCCACCAGGATCGCTTCCGGCTTGATGCGGAAGAAATTCGCCAGAGCCGCCACGGACTGGCCGCTACGGTTCATGTAGGTGGTGGGGATCAGCAAACGAACATCGTTGCCTTGATGGCTGAACTTAGCCGTCAGGCCGAAATACTTCTTGTCAGCGGACAGCGAGACGCGCTGGGCGCTGGCGAGGCGTTCAACGAAAAGAGCCCCTGCGTTATGCCGGGTCTGTTCGTATTCGGGGCCGGGGTTACCCAGGCCAACGATCAACTGGATGGCGGTCACGTCAGGGGCTCTTCCTTGGAGTTGGTGGGTTACGGTGCGCGCGGCACTGTAACCCGATCAACGCCGGCGTGCGAGTGGATTACTCGGCAGCGCCTTCAGCAGCTTCAGCGGCAACGCGCGGGGCGTGGACGTTGGCAACAGCTTTGTCATCACCGTGGGCCAGAGCAACGAACTCTACGCCTTTCGGAGCTTTCAGGTCCGACAGGTGGATGATGGTGCCGACTTCGGCGTTAGCCAGGTCGACTTCGATGAACTCAGGCAGGTCTTTGGCTTCGCAGGAAACTTCGATCTCGGAAACGACGTGCGAGATTTCGCCGCCTTTCTTGATCGGGGCTTCTTCGCCGACGAAGTGAACCGGGACCTTGGCGGTCAGCTTCTGGCCAGCAACGACGCGAACGAAGTCGGCGTGCATGATGAAGCCTTTGGCCGGGTGACGCTGCATGGCCTTGACCACGACGTTCTGCTTGGCGCCATCGACATTCAGTTCGATAACGTGGCTGAAGGCAGCTTCGTTTTCGAACAGCTTGGCGATTTCCTTGGCCACGATGGTCAGGGATTGGGCTTCTTTATCGCCACCGTAGACAACGGCAGGGATGTTGGCGGAGTGACGCAGGCGGCGGCTCGCACCTTTCCCCAGGTCAGTACGCGCTTGGGCGTTCAGGATGAAATCAGTCATTTTGCTTCTCCAAAATAGCCCCCCGAGGGCGTTTGCGACCAGCGCCAACGGGGATGGCAAAAAAGCCCCGCCCCAACGAGTGCTGGGGCGGGGCGCTTCATATCAACACGTGTTCCGCTTAGCGGAACATCGCGCTGATCGATTCTTCGTTGCTGATGCGGCGTACCGCTTCAGCGACAACCGGTGCGATATCCAGCTGGCGGATACGGTCACAGGCTTGAGCAGCGGCGGACAGCGGAACGGTGTTGGTCACCACCAGCTCGTCCAGTACCGACTTCTCGATGTTCTCGATCGCGCGGCCCGACAGGACAGGGTGCGTGCAGTAGGCGTAAACCTTGGCAGCACCGTGTTCTTTCAGGGCCTTGGCCGCGTGGCACAGGGTGCCGGCGGTGTCGACCATGTCGTCTACCAGGATGCAGGTGCGTCCTTCGACGTCGCCGATGATGTGCATAACCTCGGAGTGGTTAGCCTTTTCGCGGCGCTTGTCGATGATCCCGAGATCAACACCCAGGGACTTGGCGACGGCGCGAGCACGCACCACACCACCGATGTCCGGGGAGACGATCATCAGGTTCTCGAAACGCTGGTCTTCGATGTCGTCGACCAGTACGGGCGAGCCGTAGATGTTGTCGACGGGGATATCGAAGAAACCCTGGATCTGGTCAGCGTGCAGGTCGACGGTGAGTACACGGTCGATACCCACGACAGTGAGCATGTCAGCGACGACTTTGGCGCTGATGGCTACACGTGCCGAACGCGGACGGCGATCCTGGCGGGCGTATCCGAAGTAAGGAATCACGGCAGTGATTCGCGACGCTGAGGATCGGCGGAAGGCATCGGCCATCACTACCAGTTCCATCAGATTGTCGTTGGTAGGGGCACAGGTGGGCTGAATGATGAAGACATCCTTACCGCGGACATTTTCATTGATTTCAGCACTGATTTCGCCGTCGGAGAACTTGCCGACAGAAACATCACCCAGTGGAATATGCAGCTGACGTACGACACGCCGAGCCAGATCGGGGTTTGCATTCCCCGTGAAGACCATCATCTTGGACACGCGCAGTACCTGAAGGCTGAGGGTAACCTGGATGAGTATAAGAAATGGCAGGGGCGGCTGGATTCGAACCAACGCATGGCAGGATCAAAACCTGCTGCCTTACCGCTTGGCGACGCCCCTGTATCTGTTGCTGCGAATTCTTATGAACTCGACTTCTTGATCAGACTTTGCAGCTTGCGATGCAACATCGAAATATTGCTTCCTTTCGCCACAAACCCTGTTTGGGTCTCTGAAAGAAGGGCCAGAACTCTATCAGCTTCGGCTTTGCTTGGGAAGGCCCCAAACACACAACTTCCAGTGCCGGTCATTCGAGCTTCAGTGAATTTACCCAGTGAAATCAGCGCATTGCGAACTTCAGGATACCGTTGCTCTACTACCGGTTGGCAGTCATTTCGACTGTTTCCCTCGGGAACGGGGCGCATCTTAAGGGGGAGGGAATCACGTGTCAACTCTGGATGCGAAAAAATTTCCGCTGTGCTGACAGACACTTGCGGCACCAGCACGACATACCAGGGTTCGGCGGGGTCGACCGGGGTCAGTTGCTCGCCGACACCCTGTGCGAAAGCAGCATGTCCGCGGACGAACACCGGCACATCGGCGCCGAGCGAAAGGCCCAGGGCCGCCAGGCGATCTTCGTTCCAGTCCAGGTGCCACAGGTGCGCGAGTCCCAGCAGGGTAGTCGCCGCGTCGGAGCTGCCGCCACCGATGCCGCCGCCCATGGGCAGCACCTTGCGCAGCCAGATATCGGCGCCGAGCGGAGTGCCGGCCTGTGCCTGTAGCATCCGCGCCGCGCGGACGATCAGGTTGCTGTCGTGGGGCACGCCGTCAATTTCAGTCTGCAGGCGGATCTGGCCGTCGTCGCGTAGGGCGAAGCTCAGTTCGTCGCCGTGCTCGAGAAACTGGAACACGGTTTCCAGCTCGTGATAGCCATCGGCGCGGCGCCCAGTAATGTGCAGCCACAGGTTGAGCTTGGCCGGGGCCGGCAGTGTCAGCTTTTGCATCGAATCAGTGCCCCAGCTGGCGTGGCTGCCAGTCCTTGACCACCAGGGTCACGTCGATGTTCTCGCCGTGCAGCTTCAGGCGCTCGGGCAGCCAGTAGCCGTTCTGCTCCACATAGCTCAGGTATTCGACCTTCCAGCCGTCCTGGGCGAGGCTGGCCAGGCGGCTGTCGCCGTCGAGGGTCAGCTGGCTCTTGCTGTCCGGGGCGGGCAGGCCGCGCACCCACCAAACCAGGTGCGACACCGGCAGGCGCCAGCCCAGTTGTTCTTCCAGCAGCGCCTCGGGGTTAGCCGCCTCGTAGCGACCTTGGTTGGCGACTTCCAGCACCACGCCGCCGGGGCGCCCGGTCAGGCGTGCCGCGCCGCGGCCCAGGGGGCCGGCCAGGCGGATGTCGTAGTAGTCCTGGCGCTGTAGCCAGAACAGCGTGCCGCTGCCCGAATCACGCGGGGCGCGGATGCCGACCTTGCCGTTGATCTGCCAGCCGTCGAGATTGCCCAGCTGCTGCTTGTGCTCGCGCCACAGCTGCGGGTTGCCCTGGCCCTGCACGGCTTCCTTGCTGCCGAAACCGGCGCAGCCGGCGAGCAGGGCGATGAGGGTGAAGGTGATGCAATGACGCAGGAACATGGTTTACAGGCTCTCGGATCCGGTCAGGCGCAACAGTGTCTTGCGCAGGATGGGGCTGTCGGCCTGGGCTTCGAAGCCCTTGGCCCAGACTTGGCGGGCTTCGCGGCGTTTGCCGTTGGCCCAGAGGACTTCGCCCAGGTGGGCGGCGACTTCATGGTCGGGGAAGCGTTCGAAGGCCAGGCGCAGCTGGCGCTCGGCTTCCTCGAGGTTGCCCGTGCGATAGGCGATCCAGCCCAGGCTGTCGAGCACGGCCGGGTCGTCCGGGGTGAGCTGGTGGGCTTTTTCGATCAGCGCCTTGGCTTCGCCGTAGCGGGTGGTGCGGTCGGCCAGGGTGTAGCCCAGGGCGTTGAGGGCCATGGCGTTTTCCGGTTCGCGGGCAATGATGGCGCGCAGGTCTTTTTCCATCTGCGCCAGATCGTTGCGTTTCTCGGCGAGCATGGCCCGGGTGTAGAGCAGGTTGAGGTCGTCGGGGTAGCGCTTGATTGCCTGCTCCAGCACCTGGACGGCCTGGGTTTCCTTGCCGTTGTTGCCCAGGCTTTCGGCCTCGATCAGGTACAGCTGGATGGCGTAGTCCGGCTGCGCCTCGCGGGCCTCGGCGAGCAGTTTCGAGGCTTCGGCGCTGCGGCCGTTGGCAATCAGGATATCGGCCTGGCGCAGTTGTGCCGGCAGGTAGTCCGGGCCGGGGCCGACCAGGGCGTACTCGCGCAGGGCGGCAGCCGGCTGGCTGCGTTCTTCACGGATGCGGCCGAGGTTGAGGTGGGCGGCATCGACATTGGCGTCACGCTCGACCAGTTCCTGCAGGTAGCCTTCGGCCTCGTCCCAGTGCTTGGTTTCCAGGCACACCAGGGCCAGCGAGTAGCGGATCTCGTCGTCTTCCGGGTATTGCTGCAGCAGGCTCTCGAACTCGGCCTTGGCGTCGTCGATGCGGTCCTGCTCGACCAGGGTGCGCGCGTAGGTCAGGCGCAGGCGCTTGTCTTCGGGGTTGTCGCGGATTGCGCCGCGCAGCAGCGGCAGGGCCTCCGGCCCGCGGTTCAGAGCCTGAAGCAGGCGGGCGCGCAGCAGCACCGGGGCGATCTCACCATTCTGTGGCGGGTGGGCCTCGAGCAGGTCGAGGGCTTGTTGCGGCTTGTCATCCTGGTTCAGCAGCAAGGCCTTGCCAAACACCAACTGACTGTTCTCAGGGTACTTCACCAGCAGGCGGTCGAAGCTTTGCATCAAGCCGTCGCGGGTATGCTGGTCGGTCTCGGCGGCCGACAGGGCGAGGAAGTCGAAATGGGTATCGCCCTGGCCTTGCAACACCTTCTCCATATAGGTCATGGAGTCGTCGTAACGCCCGGCGCGGGCTAGCTGGATGGCGGCGGCGCGCTGGGCGTCGAGGTTCTGCGGGTCGTTGCGGGCCCAGATCAGCGCGGTGTCCAGGGCCGGTTCGTCGGCGCCCAGGTACTCGGCGATGCGGTAGGCGCGTTCGGAGACAGCCGGGTCCTGGGTTTTCTCGGCCTGGTCGACGTAGTTGGCCAGGGCGATGTCGAAGCGGTTGCGCTGGCCGGCCAGCTCAGCCACCAGCAGGCTGTACAGGGTGTCCTGCTTGAACGATCCGTACACCACGGGCTTTTCCGCGCTCTTGCCGGCTACGGGGGCGGGCGTCTGGACGTCCGTCTTCGGGGCCAGGCTCTGGCAGCCTTGAAGCAGGGCGAGGGCAAGCAGCAATGCGTAGGATTTGTTCATAGGGGCTTATAAAGAGGCTAAACCGGCGGTCGGAGCATGATGACACAAGCGCGATGGCAAACCCACCTGCGAAGGTCGTGGTGTAAAGCGGCGCTTCGGAGTATAGGGACAATGTATGGCGGTGGTGGTTCGCAAACGGCCTTGCGGCATCTTGCCCTCGCCGTTGCCGTTGCCGTTGCCGTTGCCGTTGCCGTTGCCCTTGTTTTTGCTTTTGCTTCTAGGTGCGCGGTAGTTCAGGCAACGCAAAATGCGACTTCAGGAGGCCGAATGCAGGTCTTGCGGAGGGAGGTGACGGGCATGGATGCCCGTCAAGCGCTGCGCCCCAGGATGGGGCGTTCAGCGCGGTCCTCCCGGGAGCAAGGCCGGAGTGAGGGGACCCCGGAGCGAAGCGTAGGGGCCGGATGAATGGAGCCGGGCGGCTTTGGTTACTTTGGCCGTCCAAAGTAACCCGCCGTAAGGGCCATCCCTTTCAAGGTCTTTTGGTTTTGGCGGCCTTGATGACCCGATCCGTCGAAACATGAGCATGTACAGCGGTCCCTTGCACCCAGGCCTTCGCTTTGGGCACCTTGGGGCCTCGTGGGCTTTTCGCAACCTGTCTGGGCTGGATGTTTCTGGCCAGCTCCAGCAGGCGCTGAGCCAGGTTTTCCATCGGAACAACGGGCATGTACTCGGATGGCAGGGCAATCTGCATGCCTTCGTAACCCCCTCTGATCTGCACCGCCAAGTGATAGATCGAGGCTTCCCAATTCTCGGGCAAGGCATCGCGGTGAGCCTGTTCAACACTTCGCTTGAGCAAGGCCAGAACGTTGTATGCCAGCACGGCAGTGGTGAATCCAAGCAAGGCGGCTCGCGGACTGCCGAGGGTTTCAATTTCACTTTCCAGAATTGCTTCCAACCGCTGGAACATCCCTTCAATGCTCCAGCGGCGCCGATAGAAGTCTGCGATCTGTTGCGCACTGATGCTCTCGGGCAGGTTGCTCCAGAACATCAAGCTGTTATCACCTGAGTCGTTTGGTGAATGAAGCGTTAACTCGACACGTCGCCAGCGGTGCCCGCCTTTTACTTCGATGGATTGCTCGCGCACAGTGCCTGTGGCGACGGGCATCGGTGCTTGCCACTCACCTTCCTGGATCAAGCGTGGATGCTTGGCCTGCTGGCGAATGACAAATGATGTATTCACCTGTTCGCACGCCTCCATTACAGGCAACGTGCAGTAGAGACGGTCAGCGATCCAAACCTGATTGGTCTTTGCTTCAGCCAGCAACGGCAAAACACAAACTCGTTCGCTTGCGTAGGCGTCCTCGCACGGCTGGAGGTCAATTACCTGATCCAGGTCGGGGTCGTAAACCACCACCGAAAACCCGGGGCGAGCCGCTCCGCGCTCTTGGCGCAGCGCGCCAAGACGCTTTTCGGTAGAGGCCAAGTGGCTGCCATCGACCACCCGAACTTGCCAATCAGGAAGCATGGCTGAGCAGCCCAACTCATGGATTGTCGGCGCCAAGCGCTGCGCGCAGCCTGTCACCAGAGCACGCAACAGGGCAGGTTCGGTTCGACTGATCTTGTCGTACAGAGCTGCCAGGCTGACGGGAAGGTCGTCCAGTTGTCTTGCCGCAGCATGCAGCGATGGCTTCAAGCCCAATGAAACAAGCGACATCAACTTGATAATGGTCGAGAACAGCAGCTCGCGAGAATACTGCCGTTGGCGGTGCTCCTCGAAAACCTGATCGACCCACTCCGGCGCAATGGCCTGCTCCAAGGCAAGTTTGGCCATTACGCTGGCGGGTGCTTTTTTCTCGAATCGCGCTAGTACATCAGCCCACATCGCTCGGGTCTTCCTGACTGGATTTCAGCGAATTCTACCGAAGACCTTGAAAGGGATGGCCGTAAGGGCGGAAAGGTGACTGTGAGTCGCCGCAGCGAATGAATGCGCATACAGCTTTCAATACACACGCTCTAAAAAGCCAAAGCCAAAGCCAAAGCCAAAGCCAAAGCCAAAGCCAAAGCCAAAGGCAGATAGAGGTGGCGGGGCAGCCAATAGCCTGGCCGCATTAGCACAATAGCGAACGGTGGTTGTTCTAAAACCTGCGAAGTAGGACAATTATCGGCTTCACGTCCCAACCAGCGATCTTGCATGGCCTTTCTTGCCCTTGGTATCAACCATAAGACTGCCTCGGTAGACGTACGCGAGCGCGTGGCGTTTACGCCCGAGCAGCTGGTCGATGCCCTGCAGCAGCTGTGCCGACTGACCGCCAGCCGCGAAGCGGCGATCCTGTCGACCTGCAACCGTAGCGAACTCTATATAGAACAGGACCACCTTGCCGCCGATGCCGTGCTGCAATGGCTGGCCGACTATCACCAGCTGAGCCTCGACGAGCTGCGCGCCAGCGCCTATGTCCACGAGGAGCACGACGCGGTCCGGCACATGATGCGCGTGGCCTCCGGCCTCGATTCGCTGGTGCTCGGCGAGCCGCAGATCCTCGGCCAGATGAAGTCGGCCTACGCCGTGGCGCGCGAGGCGGGCACCGTCGGGCCGCTGCTCGGGCGCCTGTTCCAGGCCACCTTCAGTGCCGCCAAGCAGGTACGCACCGATACCGCCATCGGCGAGAACCCGGTGTCGGTGGCGTTTGCCGCGGTCAGCCTGGCCAAACAGATCTTCTCCGACCTGGGTCGCAGCCAGGCGCTGCTGATCGGAGCCGGCGAGACCATCACCCTGGTCGCCCGCCACCTGCACGAGCAGGGCGTGCGCCGTATCGTCGTGGCCAACCGTACCCTGGAGCGCGCCAGTATCCTCGCCGAGCAGTTCGGTGCCCATGCGGTGCTGCTGGCGGACATCCCGCAGGAGCTGGCCAGCAGTGACATCGTCATCAGTTCCACCGCCAGCCAGTTGCCGATCCTGGGCAAGGGCGCGGTGGAGAGTGCGCTGAAACAGCGCCGGCACAAGCCGATCTTCATGGTCGACATCGCCGTGCCGCGAGACATCGAACCGCAGGTCGGCGAGCTGGACGACGTCTACCTCTATACCGTCGACGACTTGCATGAAGTGGTCGCGGAAAACCTCAAGAGCCGCCAGGGCGCGGCCCAGGCCGCCGAGGAACTGGTATCGGCGGGCGCGGACGATTTCATGGTGCGCCTGCGCGAGCTGGCGGCGGTGGACGTGCTCAAGGCCTACCGCCAGCAGAGCGAGCGCCTGCGCGACGAGGAACTGCAAAAGGCCCAGCGCCTGCTGGCCAACGGCGGCAACCCGGAGGACGTGCTCATGCAGCTGGCCCGGGGCCTGACCAACAAGCTGTTGCATGCTCCCAGCGTGCAACTGAAAAAGCTCTCCGCCGAAGGCCGCCTCGATGCGCTGGCCATGGCCCAGGAACTCTTCGCCCTCGACGAGGGCTCGACGGACAAATCCCCGCAATGAAAGCGTCGCTGCTGAACAAACTGGACACGCTCCAGGACCGCTTCGAGGAACTCACCGCGCTGCTCGGTGATGCCGAAGTCATTTCCGACCAGACGCGCTTTCGCGCCTATTCCCGCGAATATGCCGAAGTGGAACCGGTCATCGGGGCCTATAAAGAATGGCGCAAGGTCCAGGACGACCTGGAAGGTGCCCAGGCGCTGCTCAAGGACGCCGACCCCGATCTGCGCGAGATGGCGGTCGAGGAGGTGCGCGAGGCGAAGGAGCAACTGGTCGGTCTTGAGTCGACGCTGCAGCGCATGCTGCTGCCCAAGGACCCCAACGACGGGCGCAACGTGTTCCTGGAAATCCGTGCCGGCACCGGTGGCGACGAGGCGGCGATCTTCTCCGGCGACCTGTTCCGCATGTACTCGCGCTATGCAGAGAAGCGCGGCTGGCGCCTGGAGATCCTCTCCGAGAATGAAGGCGAGCACGGTGGCTACAAGGAGATCATTGCCCGGGTCGAAGGGGACAGCGTCTACGGCAAGTTGAAGTTCGAGTCCGGTGCGCACCGCGTGCAGCGTGTGCCGGAAACCGAGTCGCAAGGCCGTATCCATACCTCCGCCTGCACCGTGGCAGTGTTGCCCGAGCCCGACGAACAGGTGGCGATCGAGATCAACCCGGCAGACCTGCGCGTGGACACCTACCGTGCATCCGGTGCCGGCGGCCAGCACGTCAACAAGACCGATTCGGCGATCCGCATCACCCACTTGCCCACCGGCATCGTGGTCGAGTGCCAGGAAGAACGTTCGCAGCACAAGAACCGTGCCCGCGCCATGTCCTGGCTGTCGGCCAAGCTCAACGACATGCAGACCAGCGCCGCGCAGAACGCCATCGCCAGCGAGCGCAAGCTGCTGGTCGGCTCGGGCGACCGCTCCGAGCGCATCCGCACCTACAATTACCCGCAGGGCCGGGTCACTGACCACCGCATCAACCTCACCCTTTACTCGCTCGACGATGTTCTCGCCGGTGGCGTGGACGCGGTGATCGAACCGTTGCTGGCCGAATACCAGGCCGATCAGCTGGCTGCCCTGGGGGACTGAGATGACCATCATCGCCAGCTTGTTGCGCAATGCACAGTTGCCCGACTCGCCGACCGAACGGCTGGACGCCGAGTTGCTCCTGGCCGCGGCCCTGGGCAAGTCGCGCAGCTACCTGCACACCTGGCCCGAGCGCATCGTCAGTAGCGAGGCTGCAGCCGCCTTCGCCGGCTACCTCGAGCGCCGTCGCGCCGGTGAACCGGTGGCCTATATCCTCGGTCAGCAGGGGTTCTGGAAACTAGACCTGGAAGTGGCGCCGCACACACTGATCCCGCGCCCGGACACCGAGCTGCTGGTGGAGACCGCCCTGGAGCTGGTTTCGCCCAAGCCCGCCCGGGTGCTCGATCTGGGCACCGGCACCGGGGCCATCGCCCTGGCCCTGGCCAGCGAGTGTCCTGGTTGGCAGGTGACGGCGGTGGACCGTATCGACGAGGCCGTGGCCCTGGCCGAGCGCAACCGCCAGCGCCTGGGCCTGGGCAATGTCCAGGTGCGTGCCAGCCACTGGTTCGACGCCCTCGCCGGTGAGCGTTTCGACTTGATCCTCAGCAACCCGCCCTACATCCGCGCCGCCGACCCGCACCTGGTGGCCGGTGACGTGCGTTTCGAACCCAGCAGCGCACTGGTGGCCGGTGAAGACGGGCTGGACGATCTGCGCGTGATCGTCGCCCAGGCGCCGGGGCACCTGTTGCCTGGTGGCTGGCTGCTGCTCGAGCATGGCTACGATCAAGCCGCCGCGGTTCGTGAATTGCTGGTGATCGGCGGCTTCACCGAGGTGGTCAGCCGCGTTGACCTGGGTGGCCATGAACGCATCAGCCTGGGGCGCCTGCCATGCTGAGCGACCAGGAGCTGTTGCGCTACAGCCGGCAGATCTTGTTGTCGCAGGTGGATATCGACGGCCAGTTGCGCCTGAAGCACGGCAAGGCCCTGGTCATCGGCCTGGGCGGGCTGGGCTCGCCGGTTGCGCTGTACCTCGCCGCGGCGGGTGTCGGTGAGCTGCACCTGGCCGATTTCGACACCGTCGACTTGACCAACCTGCAGCGCCAGGTGATCCACGACAGCGACAGCGTCGGCATGAGCAAGGTCGACTCGGCTATCAGGCGTCTGCAGGCGATCAACCCGCAAGTCAGCCTGATTGCCTATCGCCAGGCGCTGGACGAGGATTCGCTGGCCGCCGCAGTGGCGGCAGTCGACGTGGTGCTGGACTGCTCCGACAATTTCGGCACCCGCGAGGCCGTGAATGCCGCCTGTGTCGCTGCCGGCAAGCCGTTGGTCAGCGGTGCGGCGATCCGTCTCGAGGGCCAGTTGTCGGTGTTCGACACGCGGCGCGACAACAGCCCTTGCTACCACTGCCTGTACGGCCATGGCAGTGAGGCCGAACTGACCTGCAGCGAGGCCGGGGTGATCGGCCCGTTGGTGGGGCTTGTCGGTAGCCTGCAGGCGCTTGAGGCATTGAAGCTGCTGGCGGGTTTTGGCGAGCCACTGGTGGGGCGCCTGTTGCTGATCGACGCCTTGAGTACTCGCATGCGCGAGCTGCGGGTCAAGCGTGATCCGGCCTGCGCCGTGTGCGCCACGCGCCATGGCTGAGCGCACGGCGCCGGTGGGCGTGATGGACTCCGGCGTCGGCGGCTTGTCGGTGCTGGCCGAAATCCAGCGCCTGCTGCCCAGCGAGACCTTGTTGTACGTGGCCGACAGCGGCCATGTGCCGTATGGCGAGAAATCGCCGGACTACATTCGCCAGCGCCTGCGGCACATCGCCGGGTTTTTCCACGAGCAGGGCGCCAAGGCCATGGTGTTGGCGTGCAACACCGCCACCGTGGCCGCGGTGGCCGACCTGCGCGAGCTGTATCCGGACTGGCCGCTGGTGGGCATGGAGCCGGCAGTCAAGCCGGCGGCGGCGGCGACCCGTTCCGGCGTGGTCGGTGTGCTGGCAACCACCGGTACCCTGCAGAGCGCCAAGTTCGCCGCCTTGCTCGACCGTTTCGCCAATGATGTGCGGGTGGTCACCCAGCCTTGCCCCGGGCTGGTGGAGCGTATCGAGGCGGGCGATCTGTTCAGCGAGCAACTGCGCCAATTGCTGTCGGGCTATGTGAAGCCATTACTGGCGGCCGGCTGCGACACTTTGATCCTGGGTTGTACCCACTATCCCTTCCTGCGGCCAATGCTGGCCGAAATGGTGCCAGCTGAGGTGGCGATCATCGACACCGGGGCTGCCGTGGCGCGCCAACTGCAAAGGCTGCTGGAGGCGCGCGGGCTCCTCGGCGAGGGCCCGGCGCAGGCGACTGCATTCTGGAGCAGTGGAGAGCCGGAGCGCCTGCAGAAGGTCTTGCCGCTGTTATGGCATCAGCCGGGCAGCGTGCAGCACTTCCTGCCTTGAGCTGACCCATGCAGGAGCGGACAAGCCCGCACTTGCATGTATCAGTTGTTCTTCGGCAGCGGCCACAACTCGCCTGGATCGAGAACTTCGAGCACCAGTTCGGGTTGACGCTGACCCAGGCGTGCCAGCAACTCCTGCGCGGCACTTTGCGCGGTCCAGGGCTCCGGAATGGCCTGTGCCGAGGTCACCGGGGTTTTCAGGGATTGTGGCGCCACCACGGTCAGGTCTATACCCAGCGCCTTCAGGGCGGGACGCTGCAGACGAAGCCACTGTGGCAGGCTGTTGCTGCCACTGGCTGGCTGGTTCGGCTCGTACAGCTGCAATGCCGAGTAACGGCTGAGAACAGCCATCACCTGTGGATTGTCACCTTTGGCCAGAAGCGGCAAAGCGCCAACCAGGCACTGTTCGGTGGCGCTCAAGTTGCTGCTGACGATCTGTTCGAACAGTTGCGCCTGCGTCACGTCGGCAGGAAGGTAATCGCAGGTTCCGGCATTGATGATCAGGCAATCCAGCGCGCTCCAGCGGCTCGGGAGGCGCTGGGCGGCGTCCGGCAAGTGGTCCCCAAGGCGCACCAAGTTTCCACCGTAGCGTTGGCCCAAGTTGTCGAGTTGCTGGCTATCCCTGCCACTGGCGGCAACCTGGTGCCCGCTCGCGAGCAACTGTTCCACCAAGGCCAGGCCAAGTCCGTGGCTGGCTCCTGTAATCCAGAAACGATGTGTCATGCTCTATGCCCCTTGATCCTGCCAGCTGGACAAGCCTTTGAAAGCTTCCAATGCACGTTGGCGACTACTGTCGATATCGACTATCGGGCTCGCGTAATGATTTGTAGCAAATAGATCGCCAGATTTCACCGGGTAGTGAATCGATTTATCTTCCCTGTCCTTCAATTCCGGCAGCCATCGACGAATGAACACCCCCTTCGGGTCGAAGCGCTGTGACTGGGTAACAGGATTGAAAATGCGGAAATAGGGAACTGCGTCAGTGCCTGTAGAGGCGCTCCACTGCCAGCCGCCGTTGTTGGCGGCCAGGTCGCCGTCTATCAGGTGGCGCATGAAATGCCGCTCGCCATGTCGCCAGTCGATCAGCAGGTTCTTGCTGAGGAACATGGCCACGATCATGCGCAACCGGTTGTGCATCCAGCCGGTGTTCAGCAACTGACGCATGGCGGCATCGATGATAGGGAAGCCGGTGCGGCCTTCCTTCCAGGCCTGCAGGTCGGCAGGCGCATTGCGCCAGGGTAGCGCCTCGGTGTGCGGGCGGAAAGCGCGATGCCGCGAGACGCGGGGATAGCCCACCAGGGTGTGCTTGTAGAACTCGCGCCATAGCAGCTCGTTGACCCAGGTCTGCACACCGATGCTGCCACTGTCGAATTCACCTCGGTTGCTCCCCAGGGCCGCGTGCAGGCACTGACGTGGCGAGACCACACCCGCAGCCAGGTATGGCGAAAGCTGGCTGGTACCGGCCTTGGCGGGCAGGTCGCGCAGTTGCGCGTAGTCCTCGACGGTTTCGTCGACGAAGCGTTGCAATCGCTGCCGTGCTTCATCCTCACCGGCGGGCCAGTGCTGGCGCAGGGCGTCGGAAGGTGCCTCGAAGCCGTCGATACGCTCGGGTATGGCGTCGCCGTTAATATCCAGCGCCTCTTGACGACGTACCGGGTTGCCGAGTGAGGGGAGGCCGCGGTGCAGATGTTCCAGGCAGACCCGTTTGAACTGGCTGAAGACCTGGAAATACTGGCCACTGCGGGTCAGTACGCTACCGGGCCTGAACAGCAACTGGTCGAGGTGGGCGGTAGCGCCTATTTCTGCCTGTTGCAGGAGGTTTCGAGTCGCTTCGTCGCGCCGGGTCTCGTTGGTGCCGTATTCCTCGTTCCAGTGCACGGCCTTGATGCTGTGCTGGCGGCAGACATCGAGCACGCATTGCGGGGCGTCCTCCCACGTATCGACTTGGCGAATCAACAGGGGAATATTCAGCGCCGCGAGTGACTGGCGCAGCAGCCTCAGGTTGCGCAGCCAGAAGTCGACCTTGCAGGGTGCGTCGTCATGGGCCAGCCACTGGCCAGGGCTGGCGACCCAGAGGGCCACGGTCGGACCGCGCTGGCAGGCGGCCGCGAGAGCGGTGTTATCGTCCACACGCAGGTCACTGCGTAGCCATATCAATTGCATGGAATACGAGCCCAAGATTGGTCAGGGTTGTTGAAGGCCGCGCAAGGCAGCTTGCGGGCTGTCGAACAGGGACAGGTTGGTAAGCGACAATGCGCGTAGCTCTGCCTCATGAAGAGTGACCGTGCTGCCACCCAGGAGTTTCCTTACGTTGGTTTCCCGCAGCATGCGGCCCAGTGCGGCGAGGTCGGGGCGGCGTCCGAGGTGCAGCAGCAGTGCTTGTGGTTGCAAGCGCTCCACGGCTTGGCGCAGCTGACGAGGTTCGACCGACCACTCGAGAATCTCCAGAGGGTGGCCATTGCTGCTCAGCAGCCAGGCGCAGAGCCAGAACTCCGGGTCGAAGGCTGTATCGTCGGTACGGGCGAGCAGGACGCAGGTGCCGGTGAGAGAGTGGCCGTCGTGATAGACCCGCGCCCCCAGCTTGCTGCGCAGCCAGGTGTGAAAGAACACTTGCTCCAGGCGGGCGTCGAAATGGGTTTGCCAGCGCAGGGTGAGGGCCTCCAGCAGGGGCAGGAGCAGGCGCTCGCACACGGTCACGGCGGGGTAGAGGGCCATCACCTGGTTCAACTGTTGGTCGAGAGGGCGCTGGGCAAGGCGAGCGATTGCCATGATCAGTTGCTCGATACGCTCGCCCCATTCGCCCTGCAGGGTTGGCGGAGTGTTCTCCGTGTTGTCCAGCAACTCGCGCACCTGGCTGATTGCAGCGCCGCGTTCCAGCCAGCGCAGCGCGGCCTGGACCCGTTGCACCTGGTCTTGTGGATAGAGGCGATGGCCCTTGGGTGTGCGCTGAGGCTTGATCAGGCCGTAGCGCCGCTCCCAGGCGCGCAAGGTGACCGGGTTGACGCCGGTGAGCCGTGCTACCTCGCCGATAGGGAGCAACTCGTCAGATGGCATTGCGTAGTCCAAGGTCTTCCGGGTGGGGTTGCAGGTAGGCCTGTTGCAACAGGTAAGGGTCGGGATGGCAGCGCAAATGATGCTTGAGCAGGGTCAGTGGGACCACCAGCGGCACTACGCCTCTCTGGTACTGGCCGATGATCTGCTGCAGCTCGGCCTTGTCGCTTTGGCCCAGTTCGTTGCGCAGGTACCCGCTCAGGTGCTGCAGCACATTGCCGTGGGTACCGCGGCTGGCGCATCGGCGCAGGGCCTGCATCAACTGGCTGAAGTATTGCAGGCCGAGTTGCAACGGGTCGTCGTCCCGGCGCATGTTGCCAAGCAGGCGGCCAAGAGTCCGGTACGCCTGGGGGTTGTGGGCCATCAACAGGTACTTGTAGCGGGCATGGAAGCGAATCAGAGCGCCGCGGCTCATGCCCTGGCGCAGCTGCTGCTGCCAGTCGGCGTAGGCATACACACGGGCGATGAAGTTTTCTCGCAGTACCGGGTCGTGCAGGCGACCTTCTTCCTCGACCGGCAGGTCCGGGCGCAGGGCGCAGAAGGCCGCGGCATAGACACCGCGACCATGATGAGCCGGGCGGCCGTCTTCCTGATAGACCTTGACCCGTTCGAGGCCACAGGACGGTGACTTTTGCATGAAAATGTAGCCGCAGATATCGTCCAGTTCGCCGGCCATCTGCTCACCGTAGGCGCGCAGTGGGCCGGCGAGGTCGGTGGTGCTGTTGCGCGTGCCGGTGACCGCTGGATGTGCAGGGTCCCCCACCAGGCGGATAGGTTCGCGCGGGGTACCCAGGCCGATGGCGACTTCGGGGCACAGCGGCGCCCAGTCAAAGTGCTTGTCGAGCAGGTCGAGACACAGGCTGGAGGCTTTGTGGCCGGCGTTGTAGCGCACGTTGAGGCCGGTCAGGCAGGCGCTGATGGCCAGGCGTGGCTTGCCGTTGGGCGTGGGAGCGTTCATCACTGTCTCCGAATGACTTGTACAGGCAGCACAATTTGTACAAGGCAATTTCAGCACAGATGTAAACTTATACAAACAAATTTATTGTATAAGTTTTAGGAGCGACTACTCCAGATGCTCCAGCAAGCGCCTGGCGGCTTCCTGGCCGCTGAGCCAGGCGCCCTCGACGCGCCCGGACAGGCACCAGTCGCCACAGGCGTACAGGCCCAGGTCGGCATCGGCCAGTGTGCCCCACTCATGGTTGCTGGTTGGGCGAGCGTAGAGCCAGCGGTGGGCGAGGGCAAAGGTTGGCGCGGGTACCACGCACCCGACCAGTTCGGCGAACTCACCCCGCAGCTGCTCGATCACTTCCTCCTTGGCAAGGTCAATATGCTGCCTGCTCCAGCTGGAGGTGGCATGCAGCACCCAGGTGTCGAGGTGATCGTCACGGCCTGGCTTGCTGCGGTTGCGCGCCAGCCAGTCGAGCGGGTTGTCCTGGACGAAGCAGCCCTGCATGGGGGTGTCAAGTGGTGTCTCGAAGCCCAGGGCGATGGCCCAGGTCGGCTCCATCTGTACACCGGCGGCAACCGCCGCGAGTTTCGGCGCGGCCGCCAGCAGCGGTGTGGCCTGAGGGGCCGGCACGGCGATCACCACGCGGCTGAACGGCCCATGGCTGCAGCCTTCGGTGTCCTGCAGGTGCCAGTACTGCTTGCCACGGAACACTTCGGCGATGCGGCAGCCGAAATTGACCGTGACATCCTTGAGCAGGCCACGGGTGATGGCGCTCATGCGCGGCACGCCGACCCAGCGGACCTGTTCGTCGGGGGAGGGCGTCAGTTCGCCATCGCGGTAGTTGTACAACTGCGGTTTCCACTGCTCGGCCCAGCCTGAGGCGACCCAGTGCTGGACCTGTTCGACGAAGCGCCGGTCACGTGCCGTGAAGTACTGCGCGCCCAGGTCGAGGGCCCCGGCCTCGCTGCGCTTGCTGGCCATGCGGCCTCCGCTGCCATGGCCCTTGTCGAACAGGTGGACGGTCTGCCCGGCCTTCTGCAGGGCCTGGGCTGCGGACAGGCCGGCGATACCGGCTCCGATGATGGCGATGGGTACTGTCATGATGGCCTCTTCGAACCTAGCTTTACGCAGCGTACGCTGCCAGGCAAACCTGTACAATGCACAATGTTTGTATAAGGTTATTCCGCTCGATAGGCAGGTGGCCTATGTTTATCCGAGAGCGATCGGTCAAAAAAGTGCCTTGATCTTAAAAATAGACCACGGCCGCCAACTGTGAGGACACAGCCATGCATATATTGCTGACCGGCGGTACCGGCCTTATCGGCCAACACCTTTGCCAACGGTGGCAGGCCGACGGCCATCGGCTGACGGTCTGGAGCCGCCGGCCGGAACAGGTGGCGAAAATCTGTGGCACTGGAGTGCGTGGCGTCGCGCGGCTGGACGATATCGCCGCCGACGACCCAGTGGATGCGGTCATCAACCTGGCCGGCGCGCCCATCGCCGATCGTCCCTGGACTGCGGCGCGCCGCACCCTGCTCTGGGCCAGCCGGGTGGCGCTCACCGAGCAGCTGCTGGCCTGGCTGGAGCGCCGCGACCAGCGCCCGTCGGTGCTGATCTCGGGCTCTGCGGTGGGCTGGTACGGCGACGGCGGCGAGCGCGAGCTCACGGAGAGCTCGGCCCCGGTGAAGGAGGACTTCGCCAGCCAGCTGTGCATCGCCTGGGAGGAGACTGCCCTGCGTGCGCAGGCATTGGGTATCCGCGTCGTGCTGGTGCGCACCGGCCTGGTGCTGGCTGCCGATGGCGGCTTTTTGTCGCGCCTGCGCCTGCCCTACAAACTGGGCCTTGGCGGGCCATTGGGCGATGGTCGGCAGTGGATGCCTTGGGTGCATATCGACGATCAAATCGCCTTGATTGATTTTCTCATGCAGCAAAAGGAAGCCAGCGGTCCCTATAATGCCTGCGCGCCGGAGCCGGTACGCAACCGCGAGTTCGCCAAGCGCCTGGGGCGCACCTTGCATCGTCCGGCATGGATGCCGATGCCGGCGCTGCTGCTCAAGGCCGGGCTCGGCGAGATGTCGACGCTGCTGCTCGGTGGCCAGCGCGCCCGCCCTGTGCGTCTGCTGGCGGCGGGTTTCACGTTCCGTTTCAACGATCTGCAATCGGCGTTGGACAACCTGTCCAGCCGCCTCTGACATAGGACGCTGCATGACCGATCATGCCCTGCTGCTGGTCAACCTCGGTTCGCCGGCTTCCACCTCGGTGGCCGACGTGCGCCGCTACCTCAACCAGTTCCTGATGGACCCGTACGTGATCGATCTGCCCTGGCCGGTGCGGCGGTTGCTGGTGTCGCTGATCCTGATCAAGCGGCCGGAGCAGTCTGCCCATGCCTATGGGTCGATCTGGTGGGACGAAGGCTCGCCCCTGGTGGTACTGACCCGCCGCCTGCGCCAGGCGATGGTCGAGCATTGGCCCCATGGCCCGGTGGAAATCGCCATGCGCTATGGCGAGCCGGCACTGCCTGGCGTGCTCGAGCGCCTGGCTGCGCAAGGTGTGTGCAAGGTGACGTTGGCACCGCTTTATCCACAGTTCGCCGACAGTACCGTGACCACGGTGGTGGAACTGGCGAAGCAGACCATCGCCGAGCGCCGGCTGCCCCTGCAGACCCGCGTGCTCCAGCCGTTCTACGAGCATCCCGACTATATCGAGGCATTGGTCGCCAGCGCCCGCCCGTACCTCGAGCAAGACTACGATCACCTGTTGCTGAGCTTCCATGGTTTGCCTGAGCGACACCTGAAAAAGCTCGACCCCACCGGCAATCACGATTTCCAGGCTGCCGACTGCTGCAAGGACGCCAGCGCCGAGATGCGCGCGGTGTGTTATCGCGGCCAGTGCCTGGCCACGGCCAGGGCGTTCGCTGCGAAGATGGGTATCCCGGACGGCAAGTGGTCAGTATCGTTCCAGTCGCGTCTGGGTCGGGCCAAGTGGATCGAGCCATACACCGAAACGCGTCTGGATGAGCTGGGCAAGGCGGGAGTGAAGAAGTTGCTGGTGATGTGTCCGGCGTTTGTCGCCGACTGCATCGAGACACTGGAAGAGATCGGTATGCGCGGCAGTGAGCAGTTCGTCGAGGCCGGCGGCAAGGAGCTGGTGCTGGTGCCGTGCCTGAACGATCACCCGGAGTGGGTGAGGGTGCTGGCGGAGATGTGCGAGAAGGCCTGACCAAGTATTCGTGGGAGCAGGTTAGCCCGCTCCCACGAACGCAGCGGCCCGATCAGGGCAACTGATCATCCAGCTTCTTGTTCTTCCAGCCATCATTGCCCGGCAGGATCAGGTTCAGGGCAATGGCCACCACGGCGCACAGGGCGATGCCCTTCAGGCCCCAGTCGTCCGGGCCGTCACCGCTGCCGATCAGCACGCCGCCGATACCGAACACCAGGGTCACCGAGACAATCACCAGGTTGCGGGCTTCGGCCAGGTCGATCTTGTGGCGGATCATGGTGTTCATGCCCACCGCGGCGATCGAGCCGAACAACAGGCAGAGAATGCCGCCCATCACCGGCACCGGAATGCTCTGCAGCAATGCGCCGAATTTGCCGATGAAGGCCAGGGTGATGGCGAAGACCGCCGCCCAGGTCATGATCTTCGGGTTGTAGTTCTTGGTCAGCATCACCGCGCCGGTCACTTCGGCGTAGGTGGTGTTGGGCGGGCCGCCGAACAGGCCGGCTGCCGTGGTGGCCAGGCCGTCACCCAGCAGCGTGCGGTGCAGGCCGGGTTTTTTCAGGTAGTCGCGGCCGGTCACGCTGCCCACCGCAATCACCCCGCCGATGTGTTCGATCGCCGGGGCCAGGGCCACGGGCACGATGAACAGAATGGCCTGCCAGTTGAAGGCTGGCGCGGTGAAGTTGGGCAGTTCCAGCCATGGGGCCGCGGCGATCTTGGCAGTGTCGACCACGCCGAAGGCGAACGACAGAGCGAAGCCCACCAGCACGCCGGAGATGATCGGTACCAGACGGAATATGCCTTTGCCGAACACGGCCACGATCAGCGTGGTCAGCAGTGCCGGCATGGAGATCAGCATGGCGGTCTTGTACGGCATCAGCGCAGCGCCGTCACCACCCTTGCCCATCGCCATGTTGGCGGCAATCGGCGCCATGGCCAGGCCGATGGAAATGATCACCGGGCCGATGACCACCGGCGGCAGCATGCGGTCGATGAAGCCGGTGCCCTTGATTTTCACCATCAGGCCCATGAAGGTGTACACGAAGCCTGCCGCCATGACGCCGCCCATGGTCTCGGCCAGGCCGAACTGGCCCTTGGCGAGGATGATCGGGGTGATGAAAGCGAAGCTCGAGGCCAGGAACACCGGAACCTGACGGCCCGTGACCAGCTGGAACAGCAGGGTGCCGATGCCGGCGGTGAACAGCGCCACATTGGGGTCGAGGCCGGTGATCAGCGGCATCAGCACCAGCGCGCCGAATGCCACGAAGAGCATCTGCGCGCCCGAAACGACCTGGCGCCAGAGCGGGTCGTTGAAGCCGTCCTGCATGGTCAGGCGTCCTTCTGCTTGGTGCCGAAGATCTTGTCGCCGGCATCACCCAGGCCCGGCACGATGTAGCCGTGCTCGTTGAGGCGCTGGTCGATCGAGGCGGTATAGATCTGCACGTCCGGGTGGGCTTTTTCCACCACTTCGATGCCTTCGGGCGCCGCGACCAGGACCATGGCGCGGATTTCCTTGCAGCCGGCTTTTTTCAGCAGGTCGATGGTGGCGACCATCGAGTTGCCGGTGGCCAGCATCGGGTCGATGATCAGGGCCAGGCGCTGGTTGATATCCGGCGCGAGCTTCTCGAGGTAGGTATGGGCCTCGAGGGTTTCTTCGTTGCGGGCCACGCCCACGGCGCTGACTTTGGCGCCGGGGATCAGGCTGAGCACGCCGTCGAGCATGCCGATGCCGGCGCGCAGGATCGGCACTACGGTGATCTTCTTGCCGGCGATTTTCTCGACTTGCACCTTGCCGCACCAGCCGTCGATCTCGTAGGTTTCGAGCGGCAGGTCCTGGGTGGCTTCATAGGTCAGCAGTGCACCGACTTCCTGGGCGAGTTCGCGAAAATTCTTGGTGCTGATATCGGCACGGCGCATCAGGCCGAGCTTGTGGCGGATCAGCGGATGGCGGATCTCACGAGTAGGCATAGGGGGAGGGCTCCGGGAGGCGGGCAAAAAAACCGCGCTAGATTAATCTATTCAGTCCTTGATGTCGTGCAGTCATTGTGCACGTTAGTCCATAAAGGCTTGATCTGGGACGAGCGGATGCGTACCTTTGCCCGCTTTTCCAAAACGCACCCCCTGGAGAGCGCCATGTCCGCCGATCTCGAGCATATCCGTCAAGTGATGCGCGAGGCTGATTGCCTGTACAACGAAGCCGAGGTCGAGGCCGCCATCGCCGAGGTCGGCAAACAGATCTGCAAGGACCTGCACGACAAGAACCCGGTGGTCTTCTGCGTGATGAACGGTGGCCTGATCTTCTCCGGCAAGCTGCTGACCCACCTGCAGTTCCCGTTGGAGGCCTCGTACCTGCACGCCACCCGTTACCGCAACACCACCAGCGGTGGCGAGCTGTTCTGGAAGGCCAAGCCGGAAGTGTCGTTCATCGACCGTGACGTGCTGATCGTCGACGATATCCTCGACGAAGGGCACACCCTCAGCGCCATCATCGAGTTCTGCAAGCACGCCGGCGCCCGCGCCGTGCACACCGCAGTGCTGATCGACAAGGACCACGACCGCAAGGCCAGCCCGGACCTGAAGGCCACCTACACCGGCTTGTCGTGCGTCGATCGCTACGTCTTCGGCTACGGCATGGACTACAAGGGCTACTGGCGCAACGCCAACGGCCTCTTCGCCGTCAAGGGGATGTGAGCATGCGCCAGCCTGCGTTCCTCGATCAGTCGTTGTTCGTCGGGCTGGTACAAAAGGCCGCCGAGAGTCCGCGTGGTCGTCAGCACCACAACTTCCACCAGATGGAAGAGCCCTGCCACCGCATGGCGGTGGGTTTGCAGCCAGCTACCTACATCCCACCGCACAGGCACCTGAGTGACGACAAGGCCGAGGTCCTGATCGTCCTCAAGGGGCGCTTGGGGTTGCTGATCTTCGATGACCTGGGACAGGTCACCGACAAACGTGTGCTGCAGGCGGGCGGCGAGTGTCTTGGGGTCGACCTGGTGCCAGGCACCTACCATGGCCTGGTGGTGCTCGAGGCCGACAGCGTCATGTTCGAGTGCAAGGCCGGGCCGTACCGGGCGGTGGGCGAGGGGGAGCACGCTCACTGGGCGCCGCGTGAAGGTGAAGCGGCTGTTGCCGAGTATCACGCCTGGATGCGCGCGCAGTTCGATTGAGCTTGTGCCCAATCTTGAGCCCGCTCCCTTACTTCAGGACCGGGCTTGCTCCGCGACAGGGCCTGTGCGTAGAGTGCCTGCTCATGCCAAGGAGCCCTACATGCGTGCGATCGTCCCCCTCTTGATGGCGGTGAGCCTGCCGCTTGCCGCCGCACCGCTGCACAGCCAGTTCCTCCCTCCTGACGACCTCTCACTGCGCCAGGAAGCACCGGCCAGCCAGCAACTGCTGCAGGTCACCGACTATAGCGTGGTGGTCGGCACCCAGCGCCAGTCCGACCAGCAGCCGATCCCGATCACCTCCTCCTTGCTGGTGCGCCTGAAGGGCAAGCCGCTGAGCAAGGGCTCGACCATCGGCCAGGTCCTGCTCAATTTCGACGGCGAGGGCGGCAAGAGCCTGAAGAAACCGGTGTACGACGACAAGACCCGCACCCTGACGCTCAACTACCCGCTGGCCAACTACCGTGTGGTCATGGACCTGCTGCGTAACGAGACGCTCTACGTTCAGTTCCTCACCTATGCCAACGGCCATATCTGGGCGGATCTGCACACCGGCACCGTACGTACGCGTTGAGGCTCGCCGTCGCCGGGGGGTAAACTGCCGGCCTTCGAAAATGTCCGTGATGGTCCAGTTGGAGTCGGCGATGCGTAAAGACAAGAAACAAGTGATTGGTGACGAGATCAGCGACGAGTACATCAAGACGTTCCTGCAGTTCGAGCCGGCCGATGGCCTGACTTCGCCTTCGCATCACAAGCTGATCAAGGGATACCGCGGCTTGCGCGTCGACGACTTCGAACGTTACGTCGGTTTCTTCGTGGCGGCCGGCTACGACCTGGATGGCAAGGACGAACATGGCAAGACTTTCGTCGAGGCCATCGCCGACCAGCGCAATGCGCCGGAGTACATCGAGATCATCGACAACGCCCGAGTTTGATCCGTGGCGTCGCTCCCACGAGGGTTTGCCCGCAAACAAAAAAACGCCCCGAAGGGCGTTTTTTTGTTTCAGCCGGATCAGGCGTAATGCTTGGCCGGGCTGTTTTCCACCAGCTCCAGCGCCACATCGTTTTCAGCGCTGATCTTGTGGTACAGGGCCGCGTCGGTGGCCAGGGTCTTCTCACGGGCGGGGAAGATTTCCTTGAGCTTGGCCGCCCAGGCGCCCTTGGCCTGCTCGGGGAAGCAGCGCTCGATCAGCTCGAGCATGATCGACACGGTCACCGAGGCGCCCGGCGATGCGCCAAGCAGCGCGGCCAGGCTGCCGTCCTCGGCCGAGACCAGCTCGGTGCCGAACTGCAGGATGCCGCCTTTCTTCGGATCCTTCTTGATGATCTGCACGCGCTGGCCGGCCACCTCCAGGCGCCAGTCCTCGGCTTTCGCCTCCGGATAGAAGCGGCGCAGCGATTCCAGGCGCTGCTCCATGGATTGCATCACTTCGCTGACCAGGTACTTGGTCAGGTCCATGTTGTCACGGGCCACGGCTAGCATCGGGCCGATGTTGCCCATGCGCACCGACAACGGCAGGTCCATGAAGGAGCCGTGCTTGAGGAACTTGGTGGTGAAGCCGGCGTATGGCCCGAACAGCAGCGATTTCTTGCCGTCGACCACGCGGGTGTCCAGGTGCGGCACCGACATCGGCGGGGCGCCGACCGCCGCCTGGCTATAGACCTTGGCCTGGTGCTGCTTGACGATTTCCGGGTTGTCGCAACGCAGCCACTGGCCGCTGACCGGGAAGCCGCCGAAGCCCTTGCTTTCGGGGATGCCGGACACCTGCAGCAGGGGCAGGGCGGCGCCACCGGCACCGAGGAAGACGAAGCGGGCGTCCACTTCACGGCTGCCGCCGCTGTTGACGTCCTTGATGCTCACGGTCCAGCCGCTGCCGTTGCGGCGCAGGCCGACGACCTTCTTGCTGTACTTGACCTGGGCATCCGGCGAGTCGCCAAGCAGCTTGAGGAGCTTGTTGGTGAGGGCGCCGAAGTTGACGTCGGTGCCCTTCATCACGCGGGTGGCGGCGATGTGCTGGTCGGCCGGGCGACCTGGCATCATCAGCGGCATCCAGTCCTTCATCACGGCCTTGTCTTCGGTGTATTCCATCTCGGCGAAGGCGTGGTGCTGCTTGAGCAGCTCGAAACGCTTCTTGAGGAACGAAACGCCCTTGTCACCTTCGACATAGCTCAGGTGCGGCACCGGGTTGATGAAGGCGCGCGGCGAGCCGAAGTTGCCTTTGCGGCTCAGGTAGGCCCAGAACTGGCGCGAAACCTCGAACTGGGTGTTGATGTGCACGGCCTTCTTGATGTCGATGCTGCCATCGGCGGCCTGCGGGGTGTAATTGAGCTCGCACAGGCCGGCATGGCCGGTACCGGCGTTGTTCCAGGGGTTGGAACTCTCCGCGGCTCCGGAGTCCATCGCCTCGACGACCTCGAGCTTCAGGGTCGGGTCGAGCTCCTTGAGCAGTACGGCCAGGGTGGCACTCATGATGCCCGCGCCTACCAGTACCACATCAACCGATTCGTTCTGCGCCATTAACGCGTCTCCACAATCTACAGCACCTAATTGACAGCATAGGATCCCTGGGTTGGCCAGGATCGCCATGTCCGACTCTTCGCAGTTCTTGCAACTTCCGCGGACACCGCCAATCAGTCTTGGGTGTTCGGCTATTGAACGCCCATTGCCACGGGTGCGGCAATTCGACTTATGGTCAAGTGGTCCGTCGTGCGTTATGGACCGGCCTCAGGCATTCATCAGGGATGAGCGCTTTTGCCGTCTGTTCAGGGCTGTTCGGTACACATCTGCCGCTCTTGCACATGCCAGACTGTTCATTTGCTCGCCACACTCTCGTGAAGTTGTGAAAAACCGTTTTTTCACGCTCTTTTGGAGTCGTGAACCTCAAAAGTGGACTGCGCGATGGCAACCCGCAGGTTCATGCGCAGCGGACGGCCGGAAACAGCAGGCACGACAGCCAATGCAAGACCTGAGTGGAAGGCTCTCTGTGGGCGAAGCGTCGAGGGTGCCGGGTTGAAGCGGCGAATGCGGGGCCCGATCAGGAGACGTCCTTATAATCGGGGGGAGATTATAACGATGTCGCGGGCGGAAAGGGCGTACTTGTTGGGTTTTTATTGCAGCGTTTGTCAGGCTGCGAGGGTGCGTTGCTGCCAACGGCGCGTTGCACCGTCGCAAACCCGGGCGCTGGCCGGTAGCGGGTGGCCCAGCCAGGCCAGTCGCGCTTCGCTGACCGGCACCCAGGTGCCGTTGCCCGGTGGTGTGGCGCAGTGCTTGAAGGCCAGGCAGGTGCCATCGCTGTCGAGGCGGGCGTAGGTGGCGTGGCGCGGGCGGTGGAAGAGCAGGGTCCAGAGCGAGGCCATGACGTGGCGTCCTGTGAGTGAGGGCTGGCGCAAGGATAAACGCAGGGGCATGAAACGATTGTGACAAGCGGGCCGGGCGATGGCTGGCGTGTGGCGCGCTAGGTATACTGTGGGCCTTTGCCGCTTTTTCTGGAGAAATGCGCATGTTGCAACGTCTGTTGGTCGGTTTGTTCGCGGTGGCCAGCCTGAGCCTGGCCGGTTGTGCCCACAGCCCGCAGCAACTCAGCCCGCAACCCAAGCTCACCCAGCAATTGGCTCCGGTCGGCCACGGCCAGCCGGTGGTGGTCAGGGTTGTCGACGGGCGCGCCTCGCAGTCGCTCGGCACCCGTGGTGGCATGTACCCCGAGACCAGCACCATCACCGTCAATGGCAATGACGTGGTGCCCAAGCTGCAGGCCCAGGCCGAGGCGGCGGTGCGCCTGCTGGGCTTCACCCCGACGCCGAATGCCGGCAATGCCCCGCAGTTGACCGTGACCCTGGCCGAGCTCAAGTACCAGTCGCCCAAGGACAAGATGTACGTGACCGAGGCGACCATCGGTGCCACCTTCCGCGCTGACGTGTCGAATGCCAACCGTCGCTACAGCGGCCGTTACGGTGCGTCGCTGGACCAGCGCTTCGGCATGGCGCCGAACCAGGAAACCAACACCAAGCTGGTGAGTGACGTGCTCAGCGATGCCCTGACCCGCCTGTTCAAGGACCCGACCGTCGGTCAGGTACTGGGCGAGTAAGCACGCCGATACCGCGTAAAAAAGCCCGCTGCCTGCGAAACAGGCAGCGGGCTTTTTCATGGCTGTATCTAGTGTGGTGTTTCACAAATAACGACCATAACTCGCGAGTGATTGGTCGTATTTGCAAAACACCACACTAGGACCGATCAGGCGGCCTGGACGTGAAAGTCCAGCAGGCTGATGCCAGTGTGCGGGTCGATCTCCGGCAGGTCATCATGGGCATGCCCGCCCAGGGCGCAATATACCAGCCACTGGCGGTCCTGGACGTTGATCGCGAAGCCGTCGATCAGCGCCTGTTGTTCGTCGCTCTGGGCCACGAGGTAGAGGCGGTCCTGGTTTTCGGCGTGCAGCATGACTAGCTCCGGTCAGTTGAAGACCGACAGGGTGGCCTGTCTTGATGACGGGCGTGTGACAGATGAAATTCGATGACAGCTGGTCGCAAAGTGGCGGTGGTTGAAGTCGGCTTGGGTAGAATGCCGGGCTTTGCCACACGTGATACCGAGGTCGCGTAATGTCGTTGCAAGTGCTCTGGGGCTTCCTGGCCGCCCATCCGGCCAAGCTGATCAATCTGCTGGCGTTGCTGATCACCTGCCCGGGCGGGCTGCTGCTGCATGGCGCCCGACGCCGCGAGGCGCTCGTGAAGGAAAGCCTGGCGATGGATGAAGGTGTGGTGGACGTACTCGAGCAGCGGGTGCCGCGCTATTACTACATCCTCGGTTTCTGCTGCCTGGCGATGGCGTTGCTGCTGTCCTGGTTCAGCACCTGGATCTAAAGGCGTTTCGGTTGCTGCGTGGGAGCGGGCTTGACCCGCGATTGCATATTTTCGGGCGACGCTGTCACCTGAGTTGACACTATCGCGGGGCAAGCCCGCTCCCACGTCTCGTCAGACCGATGCCGGCTGCCGCTTCACCTGGTACTGATTGCGCACGGGGGTCGCGTACTGCTGCACCAGGTACGGCTGCTGCTCGACCGGGCAGGCATCCAGCCGGCGCTGCCACTCTTCCTTGGCCTTGGCCAGTTCATCGGCCGGGAACAGCTTCTCCGCGCTCGGCACTTCGAGTGCCGCATCCTTCTCTGCCCACATCGCATAGGCCAGGTAATGCACCGGGAACAGCCGGTAGCCGCCGAGGATCTGCCGGTCGATGGCCTGCGCCAGCTGCTTGGTGTCCTCGTGGTACTCGGTCACCGGGGGGGCGAAGTTGATGTGAACCCGCCCTTTGTAGCCGGTGATGCCCTGGGCGATGCTGTTGTCGTCCTCGCCGGGTGCCTTCTTGTAGGTGCCGGTGGTGGCGCGGATGTACAGCTCGCGGGCCTTGGCCTGGTCGCAGGGGTCGTACTCGTAGCTGATCGACACGGGGATCAGGTTCAGGCTCTGGATCACCGCGCCGAACGGTTCGTCCTTGCGGCTCATGTGGAACATTTTCAGGATCGCCGAATCGGTGCGGTCGTCACCGTCCTTGGCGCGGCCTTCGGCCTGGGCGATCCAGATCGACGCGCCATCGTTGCGGATCGAGTGGTTGATATAGGCCGAGAGCAGTTGATAGGCGGCCAGTTTCTCGCGGCGGCCGCTGATCGAACGGTGCACGATGAAACTCTTGTTCAGGCGCATCATGTCGCTGACGAACGGCTTTTGCAGCAGGTTGTCG
This sequence comes from Pseudomonas sp. RC3H12, assembly GCF_018596375.1. Classification (NCBI taxonomy): domain Bacteria; kingdom Pseudomonadati; phylum Pseudomonadota; class Gammaproteobacteria; order Pseudomonadales; family Pseudomonadaceae; genus Pseudomonas; species Pseudomonas sp. RC3H12. The sequence continues at coordinate 29,862 of NZ_CP075595.1, forward strand.
CCGATGGCGATGCGCGGTGTCGGCAGGCCGGCGTGGTACACCGCGTAGTTGACGAAGGCCGGGTCCATCACGATGTCGCGGTGGTTGGCCAGGAACAGGTAGGCGGTACCGGACTTGAGCTGTTCGACACCGCTGTAGGTGACGCCGTCGGTAGCGCGGTCGATGGTGCGGTCGACGTAGTACTCGACCTTGTCCTGCAGCGTGGACACGCAGGTCACGCCGGCAAATTCCTTGCGCAGGCGCCGGGCGATCAGTGGTTTGAGCAGCCAGCCGAAGGCACCCGCCGCGCGCGGAAAGCGGAAGTGGGTGAGGATATCGAGGAATGCCGGGTCGCTGAGCAGGCGTGCCAGCACAGCAGGGACCTCAGCGTCGTCGTACGGTCGGATGGCATCGAATTCGCCCATCATGCTCTCTTGTTGGAAACGGCTAGGGTAATTAGGTAGGGGCGGGCTCCGAAAAACGGCTCGGACGCACACAGGCCCTGTAAACAGACCGGCAATTATACGCACAAGTCACTCCGGAGGCCGCGATGCTGGAAACTGCGCTCTACGATTGCCCTTATTGTGGCGAGGAAGTCGAAACCACGGTGGACTTGTCCGGCGGTGACCAGCAATACATCGAGGACTGCCAGGTGTGCTGCAAGCCCATTCGCTTCGTGCTGCAGGTCCATGGTGAGGAGTGGATGCTGGATGTCTTTGGCGAGAACGACTGATGCGGCGAATCTATGAACCGGAAAGCCTGCTGGAGGCCCAGGTGCTGGTGGGCATGCTGGCCAGCGAAGGCATCGAGGTGCACCTGGTCGGGCGCGACCTGATGGGCGCCGTGGGCGAGTTGCCGATGCACGGCTTGCTCGGCCTGGCGGTGCCCGACGAGCAGGCCGGGTACGCACGGCAGCTGATCGATGAGTACAATGCCGCCCAGCCGCTTGCCGGTGACGAACCGGAGAGTTATCCCGGAACCCTGATCTGCTAGGTTTTGATTTCGCCCATGTGTGGACGCTACGCCCTGTTTCGCTGGTCCCAGAGCTTCGCCGGCCTGCCGGGCTTCCCCCCGGGCCAGAAGGCCCAATGGAACATCGCGCCCGGCGCCTCGGTCCTGATTCAACGCCAGGTCGACGGCCAGTTGCAGCTGGCCAGCGCTCGCTGGGGGCTGACCCCGGCCTGGCTCACCGACCTTTCCCGTACACCAGCCCAGGCCCGTGCCGAAACCCTCGCCGAGCAGCCGATGTTTCGCGAGCCCCTGCGCCAGCGGCGTTGCCTGATGCCCGCCAACGGCTTCTACGAATGGCGCGGCACGGCGCGCAAGCGCCCGTACTGGGTGACACCGGGGGAGGGTGCGTCATTGTTCTTCGCCGCGGTGTGGGAGGTCTACCCGGTGCAGGAACAAGAGTGGTTGAGTTGTGCGGTGGTGACGCAAGCGGCGATGAACCAGCGTCGGCCGCTGATTCTGGACGAGGCCGAGCAGGCGCTGTGGCTGGATCCCGACACGCCGATGGCGAAGCTGCACGAGTTGCTGGCCAAGCCGCCGACGGCGCTGCGTGAGCGGGCGCTGGCGTATTTCGTCAACGATCCGAAGCTCGATGGGCCGGAGTGCCTGACCCCGGCTTGAGCAAACAGCTTTTCTGGCGGGAGCGGGCTTGCCCCGCGATGGCGGTGGTGAGGCGAGGATCGTATCGCGGGGCAAGCCCGCTCCCACCCCCCGCCCCTTTTGATACCTACACCCTGAATTGATTGATCAGGCGGCGCTGCTGCTCCGCCAGCTTGGTCAGCTCGGCGCTGGCCTGGCTCGACTCGTCGGCACCGCCCGCCACTTCGCCTGCCACCTGGCCGATGTTGATCACATTGCGGTTGATGTCCTCGGCCACGGCACTCTGCTCCTCGGCGGCACTGGCGATCTGGGTGTTCATGTCGTTGATTACCGACACCGCCTGGGTGATGCTTTCCAGCGCCTCGGCGGCGCGGCTGGCCTGCAGCACGCTGTCGTCGGTCTTGCCCTGGCTGTCCTCCATCACCTTGACCACCTCGCGGGTGCCCTGCTGCAACTGCTGGATCATCTGCTGGATTTCCTCGGTCGCCTGCTGGGTCTTCTGCGCCAGGTTGCGCACTTCGTCGGCGACCACGGCAAAGCCGCGACCCTGCTCGCCGGCGCGAGCGGCCTCGATGGCGGCGTTGAGCGCCAGCAGGTTGGTCTGTTCGGCAATGGCGCGGATGGCCACGAGGATGGCATTGATGTTTTCGCTGTCGCGGGCCAGGTCCTGGACCACCGTGACTGCGCGGCCGATCTCGCTGGCCAGGGCGCTGATGGCGCTGGAGGTGTCGCGCACGATTTCCAGGCCCTGGTTGGCGGCGCGGTCGGCCGCGCTGGCGGCCTGGGCCGCTTGCGTGGCGTTGCGCGCTACATCCTGGGCGGTAGCGGTCATTTCATGCACGGCGGTGGCCACCTGGTCGATCTCGGCCATCTGCTTGTGCACGCCCTGGTTGGTACGGATGGCGATGTCGGCGGTGTGCTCGGACGAGTCGCTGACCTTCTGCACCGAACCCACCACCTGGCTGATCATGGCCTGTAACTTGGCCAGGAAGGTATTGAAGCCCTTGGCGATGGCACCCAGTTCGTCGGCACGGTCGCTGTGCAGGCGACGGGTCAGGTCGCCTTCGCCCTGGGCGATGTCGTCGAGCATCGCCACCATCTGCCTGAGCGGGCGGGCGATGCCCAGGGCCAGCAGCCAGATCACCAGCAGGCCAAGGGCGGCGATGCCGAGGCCGACGAGGGTCATGCCGGTGATATCGGTACGACGCTGTTCGGCCAGGTCCTGCTGCAGTTGGTTGACTTCGGCCATCACGGCGCTCAGCGGCAGTTCCAGCAGCAGTGTCCAGCGCGCATCGGTGTTGGCGACCTTGAACGGCAGGTACAGCTCGATGCGATCCTTGCCGGCGTCCACTTCGTAGTGCAGGGTTTCGCCGCTGAGGTTCTTGAGCGTGCCGGCTTCGTCGCTGTCCAGCACATCGCTGGCCTTCTCGCCGAATTTCGCCGGGTCACGGGTATAGGCCACCAGGCGGCCGTTGCTGGAAACCAGCGCCAGCTCCCCGGCGCCGTCGTACAGCTGGCGATCGGCGGCATTGAGCAGGTCCTGGATGAAGTTCACCGACAGGTCGGCGCCGGCCATGCCCTGGAACTGGCCATCGACCATGATCGGTTCGACGAACGACGCCAGCATGACCATCTTGTCGCCCACTTTATAAGGCGCGGGGTCGATCACGCAGGCCTTCTTCGACTCTTTGGGGCACAGGTAGTACTCGCTGGCGCGCACGCCGGTGGCGAGCACTGTGCGGTCGTCGACATCGGCCAGCTTGTCCTGGCCAAGGCTGCCATCACCATTGCGGAACCACCAGGGCAGGAAGCGGCCGTTGGCGCTGTCGATACCCACCAGGCTACTGCCGACGTAGCGGGCATCGGCATGGTCGAGGGCGTTGGGCTCCCAGCCAAGGTAAGCGCCGAGCACGCTTGGGTTGACCTCCACGGTGCGCTTGAGCTGGTTGATCAGGTGCTCGCGGTCGACCCGCATCAGCGCTTGGCCGTCGCTTGCCTGCATGCCGAGCATGGCGTTGCCGGTGGCCAGGCTGCGGGCGATCGACAGCGGGGCTTCGAGGCCGCGCTGGATTTCGCTGACCTGGGTGCGTGCCAGGGCGGTGAGGCGCTGCTCGATGACGTTCTCGAACTGTTGCTGGGTGCGCTGTTGCACCAGCGCCTGGGTGCGTTGCCCGGAGTAGACGGCGTACAGCACCAGGGCCGCGACAATGCTCAGCACGATGGCACCGGCCAGGGCGGCCACGGAAAACTGGATCGACTTGAACTTCATGGCAAAGCTCCGCGCGCAAGGAGGTCGTTACCGAGTGTTATCGGCGGGCTAATACCAAAGCATGAGGACCTTGTCAGAAATCTTACCCGCGGCTCTGGCAGGGGCGGGCGTCTGGGCCTAGGATACGCGGCACGTAAAAAGGGAGTGTTTTCATGCGTAAGTCATTCGTTGTCAGCATGCTGACGGTCGGCGTCCTGCTTGGCGGCTGTCAGGCGGTCAATACCACCAGTGGTGGTGCCGTGGGCGTGCAACGCCAGCAATACATGTTCAGCATGCTTTCGACCGATGAGGTCAACAAGATGTACGCCCAGTCCTACCAGCAGACCCTCGGCGAGGCGTCGAGCAAGGGCGTGCTGGACAAAAGCAGCAATGATGCCAAGCGCGTGCAGGCCATCGCCAAGCGCCTGATCGCCCAGGCACCGCAGTTCCGGCCGGATGCCGCGCAGTGGAACTGGGAAGTCAACGTGATCAAGAGCGACGAGCTCAATGCCAACTGCGGCCCGGGCGGCAAGATCATCGTCTATACCGGGCTGATCGATCAGCTCCAGCTGACCGATGCCGAGATCGCCGCGGTGGTGGGTCATGAAATCGCTCATGCCCTGCGCGAGCACAGCCGTGAAGCGATGTCCAAGGCCTACGGCGTGGAAATGGCCCGCCAGGGCGCCGGCGCGATCTTTGGCCTGGGGCAGGACAGCATGGCCATGGCCGACACCGTGGTGAACTACGCCATGACCCTGCCCAACAGCCGTGCCAACGAGAACGAAGCCGACCTGATCGGCCTGGAACTGTCGGCCCGTGCCGGCTATGACCCGAACGCCGCGATCACCCTGTGGAACAAGATGAGCAAGGCGTCCGAAGGCGCGCCGCCAGAGTTCATGAGCACCCACCCGGCTTCGAGCAGCCGTATCGCTTCGTTGCAGGCGGCGATTCCGAAGGTGATGCCGCTGTATCAGGCGGCCAAGAAGTAAAAGCAGCTACAAGCTACAAGCTTCAAGCGGCAAGTCAGGATGCACCTGCTCTTTCTTGCCGCTTGTAACTTGCCACTTGCCGCTGCTTCACCCTATCCAGCCACTGGTCTTCATCGCCGAATACACCGCGACGATGGCCAGCACCACGAACGCGGTCGCCGCCAGGCGACGGATCAGCGTCAGCGGCAGTTTCTCCGCCGCGAAGTTGCCCGCCAGCACCACCGGCACGTTGGCGATCAGCATGCCCAGGGTGGTGCCGATGATCACCATGATCAGGTGCGGATACTGGGCGGCCAGCATCACCGTGGCCACTTGGGTCTTGTCGCCGATTTCCGCCAGGAAGAACGCGATCAGCGTGGTCACGAATGGCCCGAACCGTCGTGCGTTGCTGGATTCTTCATCGTCCATCTTGTCCGGTACCAGGGTCCACAGCGCGGTGGCGGTGAAGCTCGCGGCGAGGATCCAGTGCAGCACCGACTCGGTAAAGAAGCTGCTGACCCAGGCGCCGACCGCGCCAGCGGCGGCATGGTTGGCCAGCGTCGCGGCGACGATCCCGGCAATGATCGGCCAGGGCTTGCGGAAACGGGCGGCGAGGATGAGCGCGAGCAATTGCGTCTTGTCGCCGATTTCGGCAAGCGCGACGATCGCGGTAGGGACGAGCAATGATTCCAGCATCAGGATTCCTACGGGGGCGGGTCGACACGGCTATGACACGTACGACCTCCCCGCCCCGGGTAAGGTGTGCGTGTCATAGGTCTTGTCAAACCCTGGACCTGTCTGCGCAGATCGTGGGTCGCACGCGCCATGGCCTGTGGGCCAAGTGTGTTGACGCGTACCGGGCGAGCAGGGTGCTCGCGGGAGACTACTCCCCTAGGACGGAGCGGATTCTGCCTAGGCGAATCGCTTTCGGCAAGCCCTGTTTTTATCCATGTGTTGCGCGGTAGATGCGAAAACCTTGTGCTTCGGCACGGATCTCACAGTTGCCCAGAGCGCCTTCGATGAGCGGCTGGTAACGCAGGAAGCTGTTGGCTACCAAACGGATTTCCCCACTTTTTCGCAGATGTTCCCTGGATTTTTTCAGAAGATTTTCCGAGGCATGGTAGTCGGTGTGTACACCGGTATGGAACGGCGGATTGCTCAGGATAACGTCCAGGCCGCGGGGAGCGGCATCGATCCCGTCACCGCTGATCACCTCGCCTTCCAGGCCATTGGCGGCCAGGGTCAGGCGACTGGCCGCGACCGCGAAGGCGTCGACATCGAGCAAGGTGACCTGGCTCTGCGGATAGCGACGCTTGATCGTGGCGCCGAGCACCCCGGCACCACAGCCGAAGTCCAGGACATGGCCGATCGGCAGGCCGTCGAGGTGCTCCAGGAGCAGCGCGGTGCCCTTGTCCAGACGCCCGTGGCTGAACACGCCGGGCAGGCTGATCACCTGCAGCGGGCCATCTTCGAGGGGCAGTTCAAAGCGTTCGGCCAGGCTTTCCAGCGGCTTGGCCTCGGGCGCGTTGTCCACGGTCACCTGCCATAACTGGCAGTGGCGGGCGCTGTCGAGCTTGCGCGGCCTGCCGAAGGCCTGCAATTGCTTGGCCGCGCCTTCGACGCCGCCGCGTTTCTCCCCCACCAGGTACAGCGTGCGACCGGCAAGGCGCGAGGCCAGGGCGTTGAGCAGGTAGGCCGCCAGCTCGCGAGACTTGGGCAGGAACAGCACGGCGGCGTCGAAGGCTACCTCGGGCACCTCGACACCGTAATGGCTGCGCCCGGCGAAGCGGCTCTCGAGCACGGCCTGGTCGCCGGCATGCCAGGTCCAGCCGTGGGCCCCGGGCAACTGGCCGAGCAGGCCATCGGCCTGGGCGCCAGCGACCAGCAGTGGGCCTTGGAACAGCTCTGCCTGGCGGAGCAACACTTCACTGCGCGGGTCCATGGACGACGCCTCCTGAAAAAGTGGCGCAGTGTACCAGAGGCGGGTCAGCCGACCACGCGTCGCGGCTGACCGGCGAAGTAGGCCTGGGCGTTCTCGGCCAGCTGGCCGACGATGCGCTGGCGCGACTCTACCGCGCCCCAGGCGCTGTGCGGGGTGATGATCAGGCGGGGAATGTCCGCCGCCAGCAGTGGGTTGCCGTTGACCGGCGGTTCGACGCTCAGCACATCGCTGGCTGCGCCACCCAGGTGGCCGCCGCGCAGCGCGTCGGCCAGGGCCTGCTCGTCGATCAACCCGCCGCGGGCGGTGTTGACCACCAGTGCGCCGGGCTTGAGCAGCGCCAGCTCGCGGGCACCGATCATGTGCCGGGTCTGCTCGTTGAGCGGGCAGTGCAGGGTCAGGGCATCGACCTGCGGCAGCAGCTCATGCAGTGGCAGGCGGTCGGCCCGGGGCGGGCGGCCGGGGATCTGCCCGCTCAGCACGCGCATGCCGAAGGCCTCGGCCAGGCGCGCCACCGCGCCGCCCAGTTCGCCGTGGCCAAGCAGGCCAAGGGTCTTGCCCTCCAGCTCGACGATGGGGAAGTCCAGCAGGCAGAACTGGCTGGCCTTGGCCCATTGCCCGGCCTTCACCGCCTGCTCGTAGTCGCACAGGCGCGTGGCCAGGGCCAGCAGCAGGGCCAGGGTGTGCTGGGCCACCGACGGCGTGCCGTAGCCCTGGCAGTTGCTCACGGTGATGCCCTGGGCGCGGGCGGCGGCCAGGTCGACATTGTTGGTGCCGGTGGCCGCCACCAGGATCAGCTTGAGTTGCGGGTTGGCGGCGAGCGTGACGGCATCGAGCATCACTTTGTTGCTGATGGCGGCCACGGCACCTTGCAGGCGTTCGGCGACTTGCTCCGGGCGGGTCGTGGCATGCAGTTGCAACGTGTCGAACTGGGCATGCAGCGGCGAAAGGTCGAGGTCACCCAGGTCCAGTGACTGGTGATCGAGAAACACGGCGCGACGTGGGCTGGACATCTGGGGCTCCGGTGGCAGGGCAGGATGGGGTCGGCGCAGTGTCCGGCCCGGCGGCGCCGCTCGTCAACGGTAGCGCCTGCGCTCATACCTCTGCGGCACAAATCATTCCTTCGGCTGATTTGACCGCTGCGTCACCGAACTACAGTTGTTGCCTGAACTGTCCTGCCCGCTTTGAAGAAAAGGGATACCCATGTTGCAGACGCGCATCATCAAGCCCGCCGAGGGCGCTTACCAGTACCCGCTGCTGATCAAGCGCCTGCTGATGTCCGGCAGCCGCTACGAAAAGACCCGCGAGATCGTCTACCGCGATCAGCTCCGCCTCACCTACCCGCAACTGAACGAGCGCATCGCACGCCTGGCCAACGTGTTGACCGAGGCTGGTGTGAAGGCCGGCGACACCGTGGCGGTGATGGACTGGGACAGCCACCGCTATCTGGAATGCATGTTCGCCATCCCGATGATCGGCGCCGTGGTGCACACCATCAACGTGCGCCTGTCGCCGGAGCAGATCCTCTACACCATGAACCACGCCGAAGACCGCTTCGTGCTGGTCAACAGTGATTTCATCGGCCTCTACCAGGCCATCGCCGGGCAGCTGACCACGGTGCAAGGTACCGTGTTGCTGACCGATGGGCCGGACAAGTCTGCCGACCTGCCGGGCCTGCAAGGCGAGTACGAGCAGTTGCTGGCCGCGGCCAGCCCGCACTATGACTTTCCCGATTTCGATGAAAACTCGGTGGCCACCACCTTCTACACCACCGGTACCACGGGCAACCCCAAGGGCGTCTACTTCACCCATCGCCAGCTGGTGCTGCATACCTTGGCCGAAACCTCGGTACTCGGCAGCCTGGACAGCGTGAGGCTGCTGAGCAGCAACGATGTCTACATGCCGATCACGCCGATGTTCCATGTGCACGCCTGGGGCATCCCCTACGCGGCGACCATGATGGGGATCAAGCAGGTCTACCCCGGGCGTTATGAGCCGGACATGCTGATCAGGCTGTGGCGTGAGGAGAAGGTGACCTTCTCCCACTGCGTGCCGACCATCCTGCAGATGCTGCTCAACTGCCCGTCGGCAGCCGGCCAGGATTTCGGTGGCTGGAAGATCATCATCGGCGGCAGCGCGCTCAACCGCGCGCTGTATCAGGCTGCACTGGCCCGTGGCATCCAGCTCACCGCCGCCTACGGCATGTCCGAAACCTGCCCGCTGATCAGTGCCGCGCACCTGAACGACGAGCTGCAGGCCGGAAGCGAGGATGAGCGTACCAGCTACCGGATCAAGGCCGGGGTGCCGGTGCCATTGGTCGAGGCAGCCATCGTCGATGGCAATGGCAATTTCCTGCCTGCCGATGGCGAAACTCAGGGCGAACTGGTGCTGCGCGCGCCCTGGTTGACCATGGGTTATTTCCGCGAGCCGGAGAAGGGCGAGGAACTCTGGCAGGGTGGCTGGCTGCACACCGGCGATGTCGCCACGCTCGATGGCATGGGTTTCATCGATATTCGCGACCGCATCAAGGACGTGATCAAGACCGGTGGCGAGTGGATTTCTTCGCTCGACCTGGAAGACCTGATCAGTCGCCACCCTGCAGTACGAGAAGTGGCTGTTGTGGGCGTGCCTGACCCGCAGTGGGGGGAGCGCCCGTTTGCGCTGCTGGTGGTGCGCGAGGGGCAGAGCATCGAGGCGCGTGCGCTCAAGGAACATCTCAAGCCTTTCGTGGAGCAGGGACACATCAACAAGTGGGCGATTCCCAGCCAGATCGCCCTTGTTACTGAAATTCCCAAGACCAGCGTCGGCAAGCTCGACAAGAAGCGCATCCGCGTCGACATCAGCCAGTGGCAGGCCAGTAACAGCGCTTTCCTTTCCACCCTGTAACGCGGGCGCGGGTCGCGCTTTCTCAAGCGCGACCCCGCAAGCTAGACAGGATGACGCCTTGTCAAACGACAGAATTGAGCCATGCTTGAGCACTGCCAGCGCGCAGGCCGGCCGATCGGGGTGGGCCGCAAGCAGGACGCGCAAATCACACTTTAGAGGGATCAAGCACCTGTGACCGCTGGCTATAGTCGGGTCAGGGGATTTTCAGGAATGGGGGAGGGCGCCGCACGGCAACGCGCGGCGTCACGGGCAGGAGCCTGCTTCACCAGGCGCTCGAGCCGTTTCTGAAAGGACTCACTGCCATAACAAAAAAGTACATGGAGTAGCGTCGATGACATCTGCAAACCCGTTCTGGCGCCGGGCGAAACTGCCTCTGGCCGTCAGCCTCGCTTCCACGCTCGCAAGTCCTGCTTTCGCGGTCAGCTTCAACATCGGTGAAATCGAAGGCCAGTTCGACTCGTCGCTCTCCGTTGGCGCCAGCTGGTCGACGGCCAACCCCAACAAGAACCTCATCGGGGCCAACAACGGCGGCAGGGGGCTGTCGCAGACCTCCGACGATGGCCACCTGAACTTCAAGAAAGGCGAGACGTTCTCGAAGATCTTCAAGGGCATCCACGACCTGGAGCTCAAGTACGGTGACACGGGCGTGTTCGTCCGTGGCAAGTACTGGTACGACTTCGAGCTCAAGGATGAAAACCGCCAGTTCAAGGACATCAGCGATTCGAACCGCAAGGAAGGCGCCAAGTCTTCGGGCGCGGAACTGCTCGACGCCTTTGTCTACCACAACTACAGCATCGGCGACCTGCCGGGCAACGTGCGCTTGGGCAAGCAGGTGGTGAGCTGGGGCGAGAGTACCTTCATTGGCGGCGGTATCAACGCCATCAACCCCATCGATGTCTCGGCGTTCCGTCGCCCTGGCGCGGAGATCAAGGAAGGCCTGATCCCCGTCAACATGTTCTACGTGTCGCAGAGCGTGACCGACAACCTCACCGCCGAAGGCTTCTACCAGATCGAGTGGGACCAGACCGTCGTCGACAACTGCGGTACCTTCTTCTCCCAGCCTGACGTGATCGCCGACGGTTGCAACAACAACCTGGCGGTGTTGGCCAAGCAGGCCAACGTGTCAAGGGCCCTGGCCGCGCAGATCGGCCCGTTTGCCGGGCCTGCCATGAACGCATTGACCGGGCAGGGCGTGTCCTGGGGCTCGCCGGACGAAGGCGTGATCGTGCGCCGCGGCCCTGACCGTGATGCCCGTGACAGCGGCCAGTTCGGTGTGGCCTTGCGCTACATGTACGAGCCGCTGAACACCGAGTTCGGTGGCTACTTCATGAACTACCACAGCCGGGCGCCAATCTTCAGCGGTCGCGGCGCCGCCGCCGGTTTCTATAATCCGGCCAACCTGGCTGGGGCATTGGTCCGGGCCGGCGTACCGGGGGCCGCCGCCACCAACCCGGCCCTGCTCCAGGCACTGATGCCGTTGTACGTTGCGGGTAACTCCAGCTACTACGTCGAGTACCCCGAGGACATCCGTCTCTACGGTTTGAGCTTCTCCACCACCTTGCCTACCGGTACCGCTTGGAGCGGTGAGATCAGCTATCGGCCGAATGCACCGGTACAGTTGAATACCACCGACATCCTGTATTCGGGGCTGACTCCGCTGGATCCCAACGCGTCGGTCCTGCGCGGTACGCCGGATGCCGACCAGCCAGGTTATCGCCGCAAGGAAATCACCCAGCTGCAAACCACGTTCACCCACTTCTTCGACCAAGTCATGGGCGCCGAGCGTCTGACCATGGTCGGCGAGGTAGGCTGGACCCACGTCGGTGGCCTGGAAAGCACCTCCAAGGCCCGCTATGGCCGCGACCCGGTCTACGGCCCAGGCCCGCTGCCCAATGGCCGCTGCCAGAGCCTCAACGCCACGACGCTGGCGGGTGTCGAGCAGAACAACCTGTCGCGCTACTGCGAAAACGACGGTTTCACTACCTCCGACTCCTGGGGTTATCGCGTTCGCGCCATCTGGGACTACAACAACGTCTTCGCCGGTGTGAACCTGCGCCCGAGCGTGGCCTGGTCCCACGATGTCGACGGCTACTCCCCGGGGCCTGGCGGCAACTTCGAGGAAGGGCGCAAGGCCATCAGCCTGGGCCTGGACGCCGAGTACCAGAACACCTACACGGCGAGCCTGTCGTACACCAACTTCTTCGATGGCAAGTACACCACCGTGGATGACCGCGACTTCGTCGCGCTCAGCTTCGGCGTGAACTTCTAAGAACATTGATCCAGGACGACAAAGAATGAAAATGACCACACGTCTGCTGCAAGCCGGTGTACTGGGCATGTCCCTGCTGGCATCCAGCGTCATGGCTGCGGTTTCCGCTGACGAGGCCGCCAAGCTGGGCGCGTCGCTCACCCCGATGGGCGCCGAGAAGGCCGGTAACGCCGATGGTTCCATCGGCCCGTGGGAGCCGCTATCCAAGAGCGCCGGCAGTGCCGACGCCAAGGGCTTCCTCTCCGACCCTTACGCCAGCGAAAAACCGCTGTTCACCATCACCGGGCAGAACGTCGACCAGTACAAGGACAAGCTTTCGCCTGGCCAGGTGGCGATGTTCAAGCGCTACCCGGATAGCTACAAGATTCCGGTGTACAAGACCCACCGCAGTTCCACGGTGCCGGACGATGTCTTCGCCGCGATCAAGGAAAACGCCACCAAGACCACCCTGGTCGCCGGTGGCAACGGCCTGGAGAACTTCAAGACAGCCGTGCCGTTCCCGATTCCCAAGGATGGCCTGGAGGTGATCTGGAACCACATCACCCGCTACCGTGGCGGCAGCGTGACTCGCTTGGTCACCCAGGCCACCCCGCAGCAGAACGGCTCCTACAGCCTGGTGTACTTCCAGGACCAGTTCGTCTTCCGCGACAAGATGAAGGACTACGATCCGAACAACCCCGGCAACATCCTGTTCTACTTCAAGCAGGAAGTGACCGCTCCGGCACGTCTGGCCGGGACCGTGCTGCTGGTCCACGAAACCCTCGACCAGGTCAAGGAGCCGCGCAAGGCGTGGATCTACAACGCCGGCCAGCGCCGCGTGCGCCAGGCGCCGCAAGTGTCCTACGACGGTCCGGGTACCGCCGCCGACGGCCTGCGTACTTCCGATAACCTGGACATGTACAACGGTGCGCCAGACCGTTACGACTGGAAGCTCGAAGGCAAGAAGGAGATGTATATCGCCTCCAACGCCTACAAGCTGGACGATCCGAAGCTCAAGTACAGCGACATCATCAAGGCCGGGCATATCAACCAGGACCTGTCGCGTTACGAGCTGCGTCGCGTCTGGCACGTGGTCGCAACGCTCAAGCCGGGCCAGCGCCACATCTATGCCAAGCGTGACTTCTATATCGACGAGGACACCTGGCAGGCCGCGGTGATCGACCAGTATGACGGTCGCAACCAGTTGTGGCGTGTTTCCGAGGCTCACGCCCAGCCGTACTACAACGTGCAGGTGCCGTGGTACACCCTGGAAGCCATCTACGACCTGCAATCGGGCCGGTACCTGGCGCTGGGCATGAAGAACGAAGAGAAAAGTGCCTACAACTTCGGCTTCAGCGCCAGCAAGGCCGAGTTCCAGCCGGCTGCCCTGCGTCAGTCAGGTGTCCGTTGAGCCATTGAGCGCAACCTCCGTTTGATCTCCCAGAACGCCCCGGCTTGCCGGGGCGTTTCTGTTCCCGCGAGGGAGAATTACTGCTGTCTATCAGTGTTGTTTCTTTTTGTCGTAGTCTTTATGGCGCAAAGCGCGCACATCATCTTCAAATGCGCAGCGTTTGCCGCTAGTCTCGCAACAACCCGTACCGCCGCCATATTCCAATCAGAACGAGCCGGCCATGACAGACTTGTCCCGTACGCATGGAGTCGCCAGCCAGGCCCTGGGCCTGTTGGACGGGCGTTTCTTCCGGCCACCGCTGCCGGAGGCGCACGTGCCTCGGGCACGCCTGTGCCAGCGCCTGCAAACGGGCCTGTCGGGGCGCCTGCTGTTGGTGAACGCGCCTGCGGGGTTCGGCAAGAGTTCCCTCGCCATCGAGTTCTGCCAGGAGCTGCCCGGCCATTGGCGCAGCCTCTGGCTAGGGTTGAGCCAGCGCGATGCCGACCCGGGCCGCTTTCTCGAGCGCCTGCTCCAAGGGCTGCAGCAGTTCTGCCCGGCGCTCGGCGGGCAGGCCATGGGCCTGTTGAAGATGCGCCAGCGTCATCAGCCCTTCGCCTTCGAGGAATGGCTCGATGGGCTGCTCGATGAGCTCGCGCTCTATCTGCAGCCGGACACCCCCCTGTTGCTGGTGCTGGATGACTACCATCTGGCCCAGGGCCCGGTGCTCGACCGATGCCTGCAGTTCTTCCTCAATCACCTGCCTGCCGGGTTGGTCCTGCTGGTCACCAGCCGTCAGCGGCCCGACTGGCACCTGGCACGCCTGCGCCTGTCGCGCCAGCTGGTCGAGCTCAACGAGCAGGACTTGCGCCTGACTGCCGATGAAGCGCTGGCGGTCATCGGCCGCCAGCCCACCGGTCTGCGCGGCCAGGCCCTGGACAACCTGATCCAGCGCAGCGACGGCTGGGTGGCCGGGCTGCGCTTCTGGCAGCTGGCGGCCAGCGAGTCCGGCGATGACAACGCCTTGCCCCAGGCACTGCATGGCGGCGAGGGATTGATTCGCGACTACCTGCTCGAGGAAGTGATCGAAATCCTGCCGGCGCCCGTGCAGGCGTTTCTCTACGACACCGCGTGCCAGGAGCGTTTCTGCGCCGAACTGTGTGATGCCCTGCGCGAGCGGCACGACAGTGCCGAGATCCTGCGCTACCTGCAGGCCCACCAGGTGTTCCTGGTGCCGCTGGATGAGCACGGGCTGTGGTTCCGCTATCACCATCTGTTTTCCGACCTGTTGCGTAGCCGGCAGGCCAGTGGCCCCCAGGCGGGGTTGCACTTGCGTGCCTGCCGCTGGTTCGAAGGGCAGGGCCTGCTGGACGAGGCGGTGGAGCAGGCCCTGCGGGCCGGCCATCTGGATGTGGCGGCGGACCTGGTACAAAGCCTGTCGGAGGAGCAACTGCTCGCCGAGCAGAATGTCGGCATGCTGCTGCGCTGGAAAATGGATTTGCCCGACAGCCTGCTGATCAGTACGCCCAGGTTGATTGTCCTGTACAGCTGGGCCCTGGGGCTTGCCTGCCAGTTGGACGCCGCCGAGGAACTGGCAGCCTACCTGAGCCGTTTCCTGCCCGCGCCTTCGGCCACGGCGCAAAAATCGATGCTCGCCCAGTGGCTGGCCTTGAGCGGCGTCATCGCCCGCGGCCGTGGTGATCGCGAGCGAACCCTCGCCTATTGTGGCGAGGCGCTGCAGAGCCTGCCGAACAAACGTTATGGGCAGCGCCTGGTGTGCCTGTCGACCTTGTCGAACCTGGCCATCGCCGATGGCGATTTCTGGCGGGCGCGGGGCTGGAACCGAGAGGCGCTCGAGTTGGCGCAACGGGTCGGCAACCCGCTGTTCGAGGCACTGGCCCATTACGACCGGGCGCGGGTGCTGCACGCTCGAGGCGAGATACTGCGGGCACTGGATGAAGTGCGCCAGGGGTTGCAACGGTTGCAGGGCCTGTCGGGTCAACGCCTGTATGCGGTGCGCGCGCGCCTCACCTTGTACGAGGGCTACCTGTTGGCCACCCGCCTGCACTGTGCCCCGGGCCGTGCGCGGTTGCGCGCCGGGCTCAGCGAGGCGCGCAGCTGTCGCGATATCAGTGTCCTGATCGGGCACTGCGTGATCGCTTCGCTCGATGGGCGCGAAGGGAGGTTCGCCGAGGCATTTTGCGAGCTGGCCGAGGCCGAGCGGTTGATGCATATCTGGGATGTGCCGCCGATCTTCTACCTGGCCATGATTACCCTGGTGAAATGCGAGCTCTGGTTGGCCCAGGGCCGTACGGACCTGGCGGAGTCGTGGCTGTTGCGCCTGGGGCAGACCTACGGTGGCGAGCAGCCTGCCGCCGCGCCGGAGTTCCACCCCTTGTTGCCGCTGCATATCGAGTTGCAGCAAGCGTTGCTGGAGCGAGTGCTGGCCCGTGTCGACGATGCCGAAGCCAGGCTGCACAGGCTGATCGAGCGCGGGCAGGCCAGCGCTGGCATGACGTTGATGGTCAGCGCGCAATGCCAGTTGATCGCGTTGTTGTTGGCCCAGGGGCGTGAGCCCGAGGCGGCCAAGCTGCTTGCCCAGGCACTGGAGGCTGCGCAAGGAGGTGCCTTGCAGGCATTCCAGCGCTTGATCGAGGAGCAGCCGCAATGGCTGCGTGAGCAGTTGGCCGGCCGTGCCGCCTGCCCCGTGCAGCGCGATCTGCTGACGTACCTGCCGCAGACCCTCGTCGCCAGCACCTGCACCACCGAGGCCCTGAGCAGCCGCGAGTTCGCCGTGCTGGAACTTATTGCCCAGGGTTGTTCGAACCAGCAGATCAGCGAGCGGCTGTTCATTTCCCTGCATACGGTCAAGACCCACGCCAGTCATATCAACAGCAAGCTGGGCGTGGAGCGGCGGACCCAGGCGGTGGCCAGGGCCAAGTCCCTCGGGTTGCTCGTCTAGTGGTTTACAGCAGGGGCGGCCGTTAACATAGCGGCACAAGGCTATCGCCGTTCCGGGCTCATCTTTCTCGATCCGCTGCCGATACACTTTTCGGCGATACGCATCGCCGCGCCACTTCCCACTTCTTCCAATACAGGTCGTGTTGATGCTGCAGTACGGGCAAAAAAGCTTTCTGATCGTCGACGACTTTACCGACTTCCGTACCTCGACCCGCTCGATGCTTCGCGAGCTGGGCGTACGCGACGTGGACACCGCCGACAGTGGCGAACAGGCGCTGCGCATGTGCGGGCAGAAACGCTACGACTTCATCCTTCAGGATTTCCACCTGGGTGATGGCAAGAAGAATGGCCAGCAGGTGCTCGAGGACCTGATTCTCGACAAGCTCATCAGCCATGAATGCGTGTTCATCATGGTCACCGCTGAAAGTAGCCAGGCCATCGTGCTCAGCGCCATCGAGCACGAGCCCGACGCCTACCTGACCAAGCCCTTCAATCGCGTGGGCCTGGCCCAGCGTCTGGAGAAGCTGACCCAGCGCAAGACCTTGCTCAAGCCTATTCTCCAGGCCCTGGATCGCAGCCGCCCGGCCGAGGTGCTCGCCGCCTGCGCCGAGCTGTGCAAGAAAGACCCGCGGTTCGCCCCGTTGTGCCTGCGCTATCGCGCCGATGCCCTGCGCGACCTCAATCGTTTCGACGAACTGGAGAAATTCCTCAAGAACATCCTGGCCAGCCGCCCACAGCCCTGGGCCTACGCGGCGCTCGGCAGCCTGTTGCACAAGCGTGGCCAGAACGCCCAGGCCCAGGGCGTCTACGAGCAGGCCCTCAAGGCCTTCCCGATCATGCCCAACCTGTACGATGGCATGGCCGATGTGCTGGTGGCCCAGGGCGAAACCAAGCGCGCCCAGCACATGCTCGAAGAGGCTGTGCGCCTGTCGCCGCTCGCCGTGCGCCGCCAGGCTGCGCTGGGCAAGCTGGCGCTGGACAACGCCGACTTCGAAAGCGCGTCCAAGGCCTATCGGCATGCGGTCAACCAGGGGCAGAGCTCGCGCTACAAGGACGCCGAAAGCAATCTTGGCCTGGTCCAGGCGCTGATGAGCAAGAACACCGGCAACGGTCTCGATGCGCGTACCCGGGTGGAAATCAACACCGTGCTCAGCGAGGTGGCCAAGGAGAACGTCGAGGACCAGGGTCTGCAGGTGCGCGCCCGCTTGATGAAGGCCGCCAGCCTGCAGCAGGCCGGTGACCCGGATACCGCCGCCAAGCTCACCGAGCAGGCGATGCTGCGCCTGGAAAAAATGGATCAGTTCTTCTCCGTCGAGGCGGCGCTGACGGTGGCCAAGCAGTTGCAGCAACTCGGTCAGGACGCGGCGGGCACCTCTATCCTCAAGGGTTGCGTGGAAACCTACGGGGACGACCCCAAGGTCATGCAGAGCGTCGCCAAACTCACCGACGACCCGCTGGTGCTGGGGGCGGTGACCGAAGCCGTGGACCTCAATCGCCAGGGCGTGCGCAGCTACCAGGGTGGCCAGCTCAACGAGGCGCTGGGCATGTTCCGCAAGGCGCTGTCGCTGCAACCGAAGAACATCAGTATCGCCCTGAACACCGCCCAGGCGCTGCTGCGCATCGGCGGCGAGACGCCACCGCCGGCGTTGATGCAGGAGTGCCGCGACTGCCTTACCAGCGTGGCCGGCATTCCCGCCAGCGACAGCCGCTATGACCGTTACCGCAAACTGCACATCCGGGTCTTTGGCGCATGAACCAGGACAACCAGGGGCTGGACTTTTCCACGGTGATCGCCTCCACCGTGCACGACCTGAAGAACTCCCTTTCGGCGCTGACCCACGCCCATAGTCAATGGCTGGCGCGCCTGCCCGAAGAGTTGCGCGGCGGTACCGAACAGGGCGTGGTGGAGCACGAGCTCAGCCACCTGAACGGCATGCTCGTGCAGTTGCTGGGGCTGTACAAGCTGGGCGTCAACCAGTTGCCCATCTGCCCGGACTACCACGAGCTGGATGACTTCATCGAGGCCCAGCTGGCGGCCCAGGAAGACGTGATCAAGCACCGCGACATCCTCGCTACCTGGCGTATCGAGACCGAAAGCCCGTTGGGGTTCTTCGACCGTGAACTGGTCGCCTCGGTGGTGGCCAATGTCCTCACCAACGCCATCCGCTATGCCGGCCACGCCTTGTTGATCAGCATCGAGGAAGAGCGCGAGCAGTTGGTGATCAGCGTCAACGACGACGGCGCCGGTTATCCACAGCGCATGCTCGAGCGCCAGCATGACTACGTGCAGGGCATCGACTCTCAGAGTGGCAGTACCGGATTGGGGCTGTATTTCGCGGCGCGGATTGCCGCGTTGCACGAGCGCAATGGCGTGCGCGGGCGGATCGAGATCGCCAATGGCGGGACGCTGGGGGGCGGGTTGTTCCGGTTGTATCTGCCTTGATTTGGTGAGAGGCAAGCTGGACCATGGTCATATTCGCTCCCTCTATCGACTGTACCGAGTTCCAGGAAGATGAACCCATTGCCCGTTAGCCTCATCCGCGAAACCTTCCCCGTTGGCCCCTTGCAGTGCAACTGCACCTTGATCGGTGACCCGGTCAGCAAGCACGCCATCGTCGTCGACCCAGGCGGGGACGAGCAGAAGATCCTCGCCCGCCTGCAGCACCATGGCCTGACCCTGGTGAGCATCATCCACACTCACGCGCACTTCGACCATTTCCTCGCCTCGGGCAGGCTCAAGGAGCTGACCGGCGCCACGCTGCACCTACACAAGGCCGACCAGCCGCTGTGGGAAAACCTGGAAATGCAGTGTCAGATGTTCGGCGTGCCCTATACGCCGGTACCGTCGCCGGACCGCTGGCTGAGCGACGACGAGGCGCTGGCATGCGGCTGCGGCGTGGCGTTGCACACCCCCGGGCACACGCCGGGCTCGATGAGTTTCTGGTTCGCCGAGCACAAGTTGCTGATCGCCGGCGATACCTTGTTCCGCCGTGGTGTCGGGCGCACCGATTTGTGGGGAGGCGATCAGCGGGCTATCGTTCGTTCCATCAAGGAACGGCTGTACCGCCTGGATGAGGACGCCATCGTGGTGACCGGCCATGGCCCGGACACCCGCCTCGGCGACGAGATGCGCGAGAACCCCTTCGTGCGTGCCTGAGGTTTCATGGAATTTTTCCGCTGCGCTGCAATCCAAGGCTGGCATAGATCCGTAGTCGATCCGCTGCACTTTCGAATTTCAGTAGGAGCTTGTCCATGTTCACCATGCGTCGTCTGATTATCGTCGCTACCGCCGCCGCGCTGATGTCTGGTTGTGCCAGCCCCAACCCGTATGACAGCCAGGGCCAGGCGCAGGGCTCCACAGGGATGAGCAAGACCGCCAAGTATGGTGGCCTTGGCGCGCTGGCCGGCGCCATCGCCGGTGCCGCCATCGACCACAACAACCGTGGCAAGGGGGCGTTGATCGGCGCCGCCGCGGTCGGTGCCGCCGCTGCCGGTTACGGCTACTACGCCGACAAGCAGGAAGCCGAGCTGCGGGCGCAGATGGCCAATACCGGCGTCGAAGTGCAGCGCCAGGGTGACCAGATCAAACTGATCATGCCGGGCAACATCACCTTCGCCACCGATTCGGCGAACATTGCCCCAAGCTTCTACTCGCCGCTGAACAACCTGGCCAACTCGTTCAAGCAGTTCAACCAGAACACCATCGAGGTGGTGGGCTTCACCGACAGCACCGGCAGCCGCCAGCACAACATGGACCTGTCGCAGCGACGCGCCCAGGCGGTCAGCACCTACCTGACCTCCCAGGGCGTGGATTCGTCGCGGGTCAGCGTGCGTGGCATGGGCCCGGACCAGCCGATCGCCAGCAACGCCGATGCCAATGGCCGTGCGCAGAACCGTCGCGTCGAGGTCAACCTGAAGCCGATCCCGGGCCAGCAGTATGACCAGCAAGGCACCGTGCAGCAGTACCCATAAGCGCCAGGTTGACGATGCCGGGGCTGAGCGCCAGCCCCGGCAATTGCGCTAGATCGCCGGGCACTGGTTGGTCACGCAGTGAATCCCACCCCCTCCCGCCGCAATGGCGTCGATGTCCAACTGCACCACCTTGCGCCCCGGGTACAGCTTCACCAACAACGCCCGCGCCTGCTCATCGGCACTGCGGTCCCCGAACTGCGGGGCGATCACCGCTCCGTTGATCACGAAGTAATTGATGTACCCCGCCGCGAAATCCGGATTGTCCTCGTTGAACTTGCTGCGCCTTGGTTTCAAGGGTGGCGACATCGTATGCACCTGTAGCTTGCGCCCGTCGGCATCGGTGGCGTTGCGCAGGATCTCGAGGTGCTTGAGTGTCACCTCATGGTCGTAGGAGTCCGGATCGTTGTCCAGGTTCGCCACCGCCACGCCGGGCGCGGCAAAGCGGGCATAGAAGTCCACGTGGGCATCAGTGATGTCCTTGCCCTTGATACCCGGAAGCCAGATGATCTTGCGCAGCCCCAGCCGCTCCTTCAGCTCGGCCTCGACCTGGGCTTTGCTCCAGCCGGGGTTGCGGTTGCTGTTGATCCAGCTGCTCTCGGTCATGATCCCGGTACCGTGGCCGTCCACTTCGATACCACCACCTTCACCCACCAGTTCGCTCTGCTGGTATTGGGCGCCAGCCAACTTGGCGACGCGGGCCGCGAGTTTGGCGTCGTAGCGATGCTGCTGCTTGCCGCCCCAGCCGTTGAAGTTGAAGTCCACGGCGCCCAGGGCGCCATCGTCATCGACCACGAAGTTGGCGCCGATATCGCGCATCCAGATGTCGTCCAGCTCGGTCTCGACGTAGGTGATGTTGTGGCTGCCGCATTCCTCCTCGGCAATATCGCGTTCGCTGGCGCGGCAGAACACCGTCACCGGCTGGTAGGCAGCGATGGCGCGGGCGATGCGCCCGAGGGCGGCCTGGACGTCTTCGGTGAAGTCTTCCCAGATGGCGTCCTGGGCACCGAAGGCGATGTAGGCGCGTTGCTGCTGCTCACCCTCGTCGGGCATGAACCAGCGGCCGGCTTCGCTGGCGCTGGCGAAGGGCAGGCCGAAGCTGGCGGCGGCGCCGAGGCCGGCGACGACGCTCATGTGTTGGAGGAAAGTGCGGCGAGTGGGCATGCGGTCAGTCCTGTGCGGTCTTGAAACGGGTCCAGACACGCATGCGCGCACGCATGTCGGCCTGGGGGATGTCCTTGCCCGGGATCAAGCGGGTGAAGGTGGCATCGCTGAGGTAGATGTCCGGGTTGTCACGCAGGCGCGCGTCCACCTGCGACCGGGCCTTGGCACTGGCGGTGGGGTAGCCGGTGAAGTTGCTGATCGCGGCCATGTTCTCCGGGCGCATGACGAAGTTGATGAAACGATAGGCGTACTCCGGGTGCTTGGCATCGGCGGGGATGGCCATGGTGTCCATCCACACCGTGGTGCCTTCGCGAGGCACGCGGTACTGGAAGTCGATGGCCCTGCCCGCGGCTTCGGCGGTGCGCTGGGCCTGGATCACGTCGCCGCTGTAGCCCAGCGACAGGCAGGTGTTGCCATTGACCAGCTCGGTGACCGGTTGCGACTGCAGCTTGCGCACGTACGGGCGTATGCCCTTGAGCAGCTCGCTGGCGGCGGCCAGGTCTTCACGTTTGGCGCTGCGCGGCTCGCGGCCCAGGTAGTGAAGCACCACGGCCAGCACTTCGTCGGGCGAGTCGATCATCGAGATGCCGCAGTCGGCGAACTTGGCCGCCAGCTCCGGCTTGAACAGCAGGTCGAGGCTGTCGAGCGGGGCGTCGGGCAGGCGCTCGCGGATTTTCTTCGCGTCCATGGTCAGGCCGATGGTGCCCCAGGTGTAGGGCACGGTGGCCTGGCTGGCCTTGGGGTAGCGGTCGTGCAACTGGCGCAGGCCGGGCTCTACATCGTCGAGCGCAGTCAGTTGCTTGCGATCCAGTGGCTGCAGGCTGCCGGCGCGCATCAGCCGTTCGGCCACGGTGTCGCCGGGAAATACCAGGTCGTAGCCGCTGCGCCCGGACATCAGCTTGGCCTCGAGCACCTCGCTGCCGTCCATGACGTCGTAGATCACCGGGATGCCGGTTTCGGCGGTAAAACGCTTGAGGGTGTCCTCGGCAAAGTAGTCGGCCCAGTTGTACAGGCGCAGGGCGTCCTGCTCGGCCTGGGCAACACCGGCGCAGGCCAGCAGGGCGGTGATGGCAAGCAGTTTCGATGGACGGCTTGGCATGGTTCAGGCCCTCGCAGTCTGTGGGATTCGGCCGTCAAGGGTCAGCAGCGGCGCATACATGGCGGGGCGGCGGTCGCGGTAGATGCCCCAGCTCAGGCGGTCTTCGCGCATGCGCGCCAGGTCCAGGTCGTGCAGCCAGACGCCGCTGCTGTCGCGATCGGCTTCGGCGAGCAGGGCGCCCTTGTGGTCGCAGATGAACGACGAGCCGTAGAAGCGCATGCTCAGGCTGTCGTCGCTGCGCGCCACTTCATGGCCGACGCGGTTGGCGGCCACCACCGGCAGCAGGTTGGCGGCAGCATGGCCACGCATGGCCATCTGCCAATGGTCGCGTGAATCCAGTTCGGCGGCGCCAGGCTCCGAGCCGATGGCAGTGGGGAACAGCAGCACTTCGGCGCCCATCAGCGCCAGGCAGCGGGCGGTCTCGGGGAACCACTGGTCCCAGCAGATGCCGATGCCCAGGCGACCGAAGGCGGTGTCCCAGACCTTGAAACCGGTGTCGCCGGGGCTGAAGTATTCCTTTTCCTGGTAGCCAATGGCGTTGGGGATGTGGGTCTTGCGGTACACACCCAGCAGGCGCCCGTCGGCATCGGCCACGGTCAGCGAGTTGAAGAAGGCGTTGCCGGCCCGTTCATACCAGCTGAGCGGCAGGACCACGCCCAGTTCCTTGGCCAGCGCGGCGAAGCGCTTGAGCAGCGGGCTGTCGTGGTAGTCCTGGGCCAGGGCCTGGTGGCTGTGGCACTGCTCGATGCAGAAGTACGGGGTGGCGAACAGCTCCTGCAACAGGATCACCTGGGCACCCTGGGCAGCGGCCTGGCGCACCAGTTGCTCGGCGCGCTCGAGGTTGGCCGGCAGGTCCCAGCTGCAGGCCATTTGCGTGGTGGCGATGCGCAGCGTGCTCATGAGCGCGCTCCCTGCCAGGCCGGCTGCTGCTGGGTGATGCAATGAATGCCGCCACCGCCGTGGGCGATATGGTCGATGCGCACCGGTACCACTTCGCGACCGGGGAAGGCCTGGGCCAGTTGCTGCGCGGCCGCCTGGTCGGCGTCGATGCCATAGGCCGGCATGATCACCGCACCGTTGGCCAGGTAGAAGTTGGTGTACGAGGCGCAGAACACCTCGGCTTCGCTGTCCACGGCCGCGGTGGCCTCGAACAGGTCGAGCAGTTCGAACGAACGGCCCTGGGCATCCGTGGCCAGTTCCAGCGCGCGGCGGTTCTCGCGGGCCACTTCGGCATACACCGAGCCCTGGTCGTGGGTGGCGTCGACCAGCAGTACCCCGGGGCGGGCGAAGGCGCACACGCCATCGACATGGCCGTCAGTCATGTCGCCGGTCACATACTGCGGGTCGCCCGGCAGCCAGATGGTCTTGCGGATGCCCAACAGGCGGGCGAAGCAATCCTCGAAATCCGTCTTGCTCAGGCCCGGGTTGCGATTGGGGTTGAGCAGCACCGATTCGGTGGTGATCAGGGTGCCTTCGCCGTCGACATGGATGGCGCCGCCTTCGTTGCACAGCGGGGTGCTCAGGCCTTCCAGGCCGAGGTGGTCGAGGATGCGCCGGGCCAGGCTGCGGTCCTTGCCGTGCTCGGATTTGCCGCCCCAGGCGTTGAAGCGCCAGCTCAAGCCCGCCACGCCCTGTTGCGGGTGGGTCAGGAAGGTCGGGCCGCTGTCGCGGCACCAACTGTCGTCCACGGCCAGCTCGACCAGCTCGATACCAGCGCCGCACAGTTCGCGGGCGATGGTCATGGCCGACGGATCGACCACCATTTTCACCGGCTCGAAGCGGGCGATGGCGGCGGCCACCCGGGCGTAGTCGCGCTGCACGTCGGCCAGGGTCACGCCCCAGCCCGACTCCCACAGCGGTTGATTGTGCGGCCAGATCATCCAGGTGGCGGCGTGGCGGGCCCATTCGGCGGGCATGCGCCAGCCGCTGTCGAGGGACAGGGTCATAGTGAACTCCGATCTATTAGGGATTGTTATCAACGAAGCCCGCCGTCGCGGGTGTTGTCGTCCATGTTATGGCTGGGAATCCGGGGCGACAAACGATAGATTTAGCGTATTTCTGATCAGTCAGGCTTATCAGTATGCTCAAGCATTGGCCCCCGCTAAACGCCCTGCGCGGCTTCGAAGCCGCCGCCCGCCTAGGCAGCTTCCACAAGGCCGCCGAAGCCCTGAACCTCACCCAGTCGGCAATCAGCCAGCAGATCCGTAGCCTGGAAAGCTACCTGGAGCAGCCGCTGTTCCACCGCAGTGGCCGCAGCGTCAGCCTGACCGATGCCGGGCACGACCTGCTCAGCACCACCCAGGCGCTGTTGCAGCAACTGGCGGTGGGCATCCGCCGGCTGGACCAGTACCGCAAGCCCAACCAACTGGTGGTCAACACCACCCCGGCGTTCGCCCGCCACTGGCTGTTGCCGCGCCTTGCGGACTTCCACCAGCGCTGCCCGGAAGTGGACCTGTGGCTGTTCACCAGCTTCGAGGTGCCGGACATGGCCAGCGAAACCATCGACCTGGCGATCCGCGACGATATCGGCGCCCAGGCCGAATGCAGCTTCAGCGTGCTGCACCAGGACCAGCTGTATCCGGCGTGCCATCCGGACCTTCCCGAGCAGGGGCGGACCACCCTGCATGGCGAGCGGGAGATGGACTGGAGCCATTGGCAATTGGAGGGTGGTGAGGACGTGGGGCAGCAAGGCAAGGGGCTGAACTTCTCCGACCCAGGGTTGCTGCTGGAGGCGGCGGGCGAGGGGCTGGGGATCGCCCTGGTCAGTCAGTTGCTGGCGCGGCGGATGGTGGGCGAGGGGCGGTTGCGGCCCTTGTCGGTACAGCGCGTGCGCGGGCCGGTGTGGAGCTGCCTGGTGCATTGGGAAAGCCAGGAGGATCCGTTGGCGCGGCGGTTCCTGGGGTGGTTGAAGGCGGCGCTGGCACAGGCGTAGTGGGTGCCTTTGCCGGCCCCATCGCGGGGCAGTTGGTGTTTTGCATCGATCCGATCAACTCGTAATATGTGTCGGATATCCCACGAGGGTAGTCTCACCCTCTAGATCAATTGGCAACGCCCCACTGGCGGGCGCTGCCCCAGCCTAAACCTGACGAGGTACAGACATTGGCCATCATTCATCCCAAGGTTCGCGGTTTCATCTGCACCACGACTCACCCCAAGGGCTGCGAGCTCAACGTCCGTGACCAGATCGAAGCCACCCGCAAGCTGGGCGTGCGCGAGGATGGTCCGAAGAAAGTCCTGGTGATCGGTGCCTCCAGCGGCTACGGCCTGGCCGCCCGCATCACCGCGGCGTTCGGTTTCAAGGCCGACACCCTGGGCGTGTTCTTCGAAAAGCCGGGCACCGAGACCAAGGCCGGTACCGCCGGCTGGTACAACGCCGCCGCCTTCGACAAGTTCGCCAAGGCCGAAGGCCTGTACAGCAAGTCGATCAACGGTGACGCCTTCTCCGACGAAGCCCGCGCCAAGGTCATCGAGCTGATCAAGAACGAAATGGGCGGCCAGGTCGACCTGGTCATCTACTCCCTGGCCTCGCCGGTGCGCAAGCTGCCGCAGACCGGTGAAGTGATCCGCTCTGCCCTGAAGCCGATCGGCCAGCCGTACAAGTCGACCGCCATCGACACCAACAAGGACACCATCATCGAGGCCAGCATCGAGCCGGCCACCGAGCAGGAAATCGCCGATACCGTCACCGTGATGGGGGGCCAGGACTGGGAACTTTGGATCGACGCCCTGAATGCCGCCGGTGTTCTGGCGCCACAGGCCCGTACCGTGGCCTTCAGCTACATCGGCTCCGATATCACCTGGCCCATCTACTGGGACGGCGCGCTGGGCAAGGCCAAGCAGGACCTGGACGAAACCGCCCAGCGCCTGGGCAAAAAAGTCGGTGGCAGTGCCAACGTCGCGGTGCTGAAGTCGGTGGTTACCCAGGCCAGCTCGGCCATCCCGGTGATGCCGCTGTACCTGTCGATGGTCTTCAAGATCATGCAGGAGAAGGGTATCCACGAAGGTACCCAGCACCAGCTGGACCGCATGTTCCGTGACCGCATGTACCGTGCGGACGGTGCGCCGGCTGCACTGGACGACGAAGGCCGTCTGCGTCTGGACGACTGGGAGCTGCGTGATGATGTGCAGGACGCCTGCCGTGCCATGTGGCCGAAGGTGACCACCGAGAACCTGTTCGAGCTGACCGACTACGCCGGTTACAAGAAACAGTTCCTCAACCTGTTCGGCTTCGAGCGCGCTGACGTCAACTACGACGAAGACGTAGCCACCGACGTACGGTTCGACTGCATCGAGCTGTAAGCAAGTCCTTGACCGCGCAGCCGTTGATGGCGGTTGCGCGGTTCCCGCCGACGACTTGTTAATATTCTGAAACAAATCCCTCGCTGGCCCTTTGCCATGGCCACCCTCCGCCTGATCTATACCCCAGCTATTGGCCTGGCAATTTCGCTGGCGCCGAGGAGGGAGCAATGGGCGTACTGCAAAAACTACAAGAACGCATCCGCCGGAAGGGCCTCAAGCGCACCTTCAAGACTTTTTTCGAGCGCTACGTGTTTTTCCATTGGGAACTGCTGTGGATGGAGCGCGACCTGATCAGCCCTGTGCCGCCGCACAGCCTCAAGGCGCATGCGCCCGTCACCCTGGTGCAGATCACCACGGCCAATGCCGATGCCTTCGCCCGGCATTTCGGCGACCGTGTCGAGACCATGCGCGAGCTGGCCGCCGAGGGCCATACCGGGCACATGTACCTGGATGAGCAGGGCGATGCCGTGGCATTCATCTGGGCCAGCGTGGTGGATTACCACGACAAGCATTACTACGGTTGCACCTTCCCGGTGAAACCCGGCGAGTTCTTCGAGTTCGGCGGCGAGATGACCCGGCCGTACTTTGGCAGCGAGTTGTCGGTGACGGCCCAGGTCGAGCTGTGGAACACCATGCGCGAGAAGGGCTGCCACAAGGTGGTGGACGTAGTGGAGACCCACAACGTGCCAGCAATGAAACTGCACCTGCGCATGGGGTACCACGAGCAGGGCCGGGTGATGCATGTGTACGGCCTGTTCGGTCGCTGGAAGCTGTTCCGCGAAACCCGCTACCACGGCTCGCGCCTGGCGGTGCTGCGCAAGCCGGGCGTGGCGCGGGCGCTGCCCACTACCTGAGGGCACAGGACCTGTAGGAGCGGCTTCAGCCGCGATGAAGCCAAGGTGGTGTATGGCACCAGCTTCGCTGGTGATCGCGGCTGAAGCCGCTCCTACAAGGAACTTGAGCTGTTCGGGCATTTTTTTGCTAGCGTTGGCGCACGACAACAGCCCGTCCGCCAGCATGGCGCGACGCCGCAGGGAGTGCGCCATGAGCAGCCTTACCCAACCCGCCTGTGCCTTTCGTCATGTCGCCGCCGACGGCTATGGCCTCGGCGGATTTCGCTGGCGCCACGCCGAACCCGACCCCCTGCGTCCACTGGTGATCATCAACGCCGCCACCTCGGTGCGTTGCCGCTACTACTCGCGTTTCGCCGACTACCTGTTCGCCCAGGGCTTTGACGTGCTCACCTACGATTATCGCGGCATCGGCGAGTCGCGCCCGGCCACGCTGCGCGGTTTCCAGGCGTCCTGGAGCGACTGGGGCCGGCTGGACTTCGAAGCGATGTTGCAACTGGCCGCCGCTGAGCATCCAGGCCAGCCGATGCATGTGGTTGGCCACAGCTTCGGCGGCTGGGCGCTCGGGTTGGCGCCGTCGGCGGGGCAGGTGCGCCATGCGCTGCTGGTGGGCGCGCAGTTCGCCTACTGGCGCGACTATGCGCCGGAGCAGCGTTGGCAGCTGTTCGGCAAATGGCACGTGGTGATGCCGCTGTTGACCCGGATGTTCGGCTATTTCCCCGGCAAGCGCCTGGGCTGGCTGGAAGACACCCCGGCCGGCGTGGTGCGCGATTGGGTTGCCCGTACGCCACGTTACGAGCAGCGGCCCAGTGGGCGTCTACTGTCGGCGACGCCATTTGCCCAGGTACAGGCGGCGACCCTGGCCATCAGCCTGACTGACGATCCGTTCGGCACGGTGGCGGCCACTGAACGATTGCTGGGGTACCTGCAAACGGGCGAGCGGCGGCATCTGCGGGTGGCGCCTGTGGATATCTCGGTCGGGGAGATCGGGCACTTCGCGTTCTTTCACGATCGGTTTCGTGAAAGCCTGTGGCCGATTGCGCTGGAGTGGTTGCAGAAGGGGCGCCTTAAGGCTGGAACACCAGGCCGGCTCATCAGTTGATGTCCGGTTGGGGCCGCACAGCGGCCCCATCTGCTATCAGCCCAGGCGCGCAAGTGGCTGGGTGGTGAACTTCACCCCGGCCAGCCCATGCTTGATCAGCGCACGGATATTGCCATGGTCGCTGCCCTCGGGCGTGGCGACCACGCCACGGTAGTGCTCACCGAAGGCCAGCAGTGCCTCCTGGTCGCTCAACCCTTCGAGCAGCGCCAGGCCCAGGGTCTTGCACGAACCTTCGTTCTGCCCGGCGGCGTTGTGCACGTCGCCATTGTCGAAGGCCTGGGGCTGGTAGCTGTAGTTCGCGGCGATGAAGGCCAGGGTGTCGGCAAAAACGTGTTCGCCGCTGGCTAGGCTGCTGCGCAGGGTATTCAGGTCAGTCACGCGGTTTTCCTCTTTCGAACGCCGCTTTCTGCTCGGCGCTGGCTTCGTTCTGGTATTGGGCTTTCCATTCGGCATAGGGCATGCCGTATACCTGCTCACGGGCATCGTCCAGGCTCAGCTCGATCTGGCGATCATCGGCGGCGGCCTTGAGCCACTTGGACAGGCAGTTGCGGCAGAAGCCGGAAAGGTTCATCAGGTCGATGTTCTGCACGTCGGTACGTTTTTGCAGGTGGTCGACCAGGCGCCGGAACGCGGCGGCTTCGAGTTCGAGCTGTTGTTGCGGGGTCATGGGCGATCTCTTCAGGTCATGCGGTTCTTCAGATGGCGGCCACCGTTGATGACCACCTGGCTGCCGGTGCTGTACTGGCTTTGCAGCAGGAACAGCACGGCGTCGATCAGTGGGCGGGCGCCGGGTTCGAATTCGAGCAGGGCCTTTTTCAGGGTCTGCTGGCGGTACTGTTCGTCGCCGCCTTCCTTGAGGATCAACAGACCGGGCAGGATACCGTTGACTCGCACCTTGGGCGCGTACTTTTCGGCGAACGACAGCACCATGTTCTGCAGCGCGGCCTTGGTCGCGGCATAGCCGATGTGGCTCTTGCTGCCGCGTGAGGAGGTCTCGTCGCAGATGTGGATGATGTCGGCCTTGTCCACCTTGTTCAGCAGCTCGCCGAGGGCGAGGTTGAGGTGGTAGGGCGCCTCGACGTGCAGGCGGAACATGGTGTCGAGGTTGTCCAGGCTATCGTCGAGCCATAGCGAGGCGTTATGGATGATCGCACGCAGGCCATCGTAATCACGTTGCAGGTACTCGATCAGGGCTTGGCGGTCTTCGCTGCGGGTCAGGTCGGCCTGGAACTGCCGGATGTTCGGGTGGGCAGCCTGCCCCTGCAAGGTGCGGCTGGCGCTGACCACCGTATGGCCGGCCTGGGCTAGCTCCATGGCCAGGGCCAGGCCGACGCGCTGGCTGGCGCCGGTGATGAGGATTGGGCTGTTCATGTTCGGGCGGTCTGTTCGTCTGTCCGTGCGTGATGCCCCAGCATACCCGAACTGCGCGGCCTTGCGAGCCCGTGCCTCAGCGGCTGCGCAGCCCCTGGGAACGTTCGGTGGCGGCGCGTGGCGTGGCGTTGAGCCAGCCGGCCAGCAGCCGGGTGGACAGGGGGATGAACAGGTACACCATCAATGGCGTCAGAGCCAGGGTACTGAGCAGCACTCGAGGCAGCAGGTCGAGTGGCGCCAGCCAGTGGCCGAACAGCAGGTTGAACAGTAGCGAAACCGGAAAGAACGCCAGCCAGATGGCCGTTGCCTGCTTCCAGCGTGGTGGTTTTTGCACTGTATTGGTGCCGAACCAGTCGTCGATACCGCTCACGCGCCTCTCTTTGGGGCGCTCGAACAGGCCGTTGCCGCGCTCCAGCCAGGCCCTGCGTGAAGCGGAATGCTCCCAGGCGTGCATGGTCTGTTCGCTGGCGAAGCGGAAGATGATCTGGAATTCGTCGCCCTCGCTCGGCGGGGCAAGGATGCCCGAACCCAGGTAGCCGGGAAAGTCGGTGGCCAACTGCTCGCCTTCGTGCAGCCAGGCCAGCAGGTCCTGGTAGCGGCCGCAGGCGGCGCGGCGCGACACCATCAAGGTGACGGGTGGGGTAGACATCGTGTATCTCCTGACGACGGGGCTGGCGGGTAGCCGGCCCCTGGCTTGCGGCCCGGGGTGATGGGCGGCGCAGGCGGACTTGCAAGAATCGGGCACGGATTATCGCCGATCAATCATGACCAGTCAGTTTCAGGGGCTGGACGGTCTTCAGGCGGTGAAGGGAGCCTGGGCGTGCAGTTCGGGGTGAGCCTTGCGGTGGGCCTGGAGGATGTACTCGCGCAGGCGCTCGATCTCTTCGGCCGGCGTGTGGGTCAGGTCGTAGGCGGCGAGGCGCGGGCCGATGCGCCGGCGCAGGGCGCCGTGCAGGCCGATCGGCGGGATGTCCTCGGCGGCGAAGCGCAGGTTGAATTGTGCAGGGGCTTCAGCCCCACCGCGCACTTCCAGCAGCACACCCTTGAAGGAAATGTCGCGTACCCACAGGTCGCTGGCCTGGCCGTGATCGTCCAGCAGCGCGGTCGGCTGCTGCAGCGAAAGGCGCCATGGCCGCAGCCTGGGGCCATCCTCGTAGATGTCCGGCGAGCCGAGTTGCAGGTGCAGGGCGTGGAATTCATCCTCGACCAGTTGCAGGGGAAAACTCAGCTGCTGGTTGTTGAAGCTGGCCTGCAGCGTCACCTGCTCATTGGCCACCAGGCGGGTGAGCAGGTCCTTGAGACGACGGTCGCCATTGACCAGCAGGCTCGACATGGGGTCGGCCAGGTTCAGTTGGGGCGAATGCTGCATGTCCTGGATGAAATCCAGTTCGTCCTGGGAGAGTAGGGCGTCTGCTTGCATGGTCTGACTCGAAGGGGCGATCGGTAACGGCGATTTCTTCACGGCGGTGGACAGTGGTCAATCCGCTTCGTTCCGGTCATTCGTCGGAAAATCCTGAAGCCTGTGACTTTAGCCGGAGGCGGCCTTTTGCCACTGTCGAATGCTAGTATCCTACGTTTTCACTCAGTTTCGGAATCCTCACCCGATGAAAGTCGCCATTATTTCCGGTTCGGTGTACGGCACCGCCGACGAAGTCGCCCGCCACGCCGAGTCGCTGCTCAAGGCCGCCGGCCTTGAAGCCTGGCATGCGGCACGCGCCACCCTGCAGGACATTGAGGGCTTTGGCCCCGACGCGTTGCTGGCGGTGACCTCGACCACCGGCATGGGCGAGCTGCCCGACAGCTTGATGCCGCTGTACAGCGCGATCCGCGACGTGCTGCCGGCGGCCTGGCGCGGCCTGCCGGGAGCGGTGATCGGCCTGGGCGATTCGAGCTACGGCGACACCTACTGCGGTGGTGGCGAGCAGATGCGCGAGCTGTTCGCCGAGCTGGGGGTGAACGAAGCGCTGCCGATGCTGCGACTCGATGCCAGTGAGACCGTGACACCGGAGACCGATGCCGAGCCGTGGCTGGCGGAATTTGCGGCTGTGCTGAAAGGCTGATTTTGCCTGGACCGGCCACGCGATAGGGCCGGTCGTCTCAATGCATGGCTGAGTCTTCACGCAACAATGCCAGCCACGCCTGCGCCGCCCGTGACAGATACGCACCGCGCCGCCAGATGAAGGCGATATCCCACCTCAGGTAATCCGGCGCCCGCAACGGCAAGCGCACCACTCCGGGCCGTTCCAGCGCCCGTGCGACGATCGCCGGCAGCAGCACCACGCCTTGCCCGGCCGCCACCAACGCGGCAAGAAAGTCTGCCTGGCCGCTACGCCCACCCTCCTTGGGCGTGAAGCCTTCCTGCTGGCAGGCGCTGAGCAATCGATCGTTGAGCACGAAGCTGCGCTGGTACAGCAGAAACGGCGTGTCGGCCAGCTGTGCCAGGGCAACGTCGACCTGCCCGGCCAGCGGGTGGTCGGCGGGCAGCAAGGCTTCCAGTGGTTCATTGCAGAACGGCTGGTAGTCGAACGCCGGGTCGCTCGGGGTGAGGCTACCGCCCAACTCCAACTCGCCACTCTTGACGGCCTGCTCGACCATGCGGCTGCCACCTTCGAGCAGTTGGATCGAAATATTCGGATGGCGCCGTCGATACTCGGCGAACAACCCAGCGAACAGTGCATCACTGCCCAGCAGCGGCAGGCCCAGGCGCAATTCGCCGCGGGCCATCTGGCTGAGGTCGTCCAGTTCGCTCAGCAGTTCCTGGCGTTGGCGCAACAGCGCCTCGCCGCGTTCCAGAACGATGCGCCCGGCGGCAGTCAGCAGCAGCTGTGAGCCTTGGCGTTCCAACAGCGGTTGGCCGATGTCCTGTTCCAGCTGGGCGACCTGCTTGCTCACCGCCGACTGGCTGACGTGCAGGGTGCTCGCCGCCTGGGTGAAGCCGCCTTTGTGGACGACTTCGATGAAACTGCGCAGCTGTTTGAATTCCATGTATGCCGGATTCCGTTTTGGAATTGCTGTCAGTCTAACAATTCGCTTCTGGCCTAGGGGGCCGACTTTTACAATGGGCTCGTTGTCGAGGAACTCCTGCCCATGAATCCTGCATTACTGAAGAAGACCCTACGCCTTTTCGCCGAACTGACGGTGTTGCTGGCGCTGTTCCTGATCGGTGGCCAGCTGGCCGCCTGGCTCGCCTGGCCGATTCCTGGTGGCGTGATGGGCCTGGCGCTACTGCTGGCACTGTTCGCCACCGGCCTGCTCAAACCCGCCACGCTGCAATTGGGTGCCGGCTGGCTGATGGCCGAGATGCTGCTGTTCTTCATTCCAGCGCTGATGAGCCTGCTGGACTACGGCAGCCTGCTGCGCAGCGAGGGCTGGCGCATCCTGCTGGTGATCGCGCTGAGCACCCTGCTAGTGATGGTGGTCACCGCGGTCACGGTCGAGCTGGTGTGCCGTTGGAGGTTGCGCCATGAGCCTTGAACCCATGCCGCTGTTCTGGTTGGCCCTGACCCTGGGCGCCTACCTGGGCAGCCGCTGGCTGTACCGGCGCAGCGGACGCTACCTGCTGTCGCCGCTGATCCTGGTGCCGGCCTTGCTGCTGGCGGTGGCCGTGCCGCTGCACACCGCCTACGCCGAGTACGCCCGCAACACGCATTGGTTGATGGGCGTGCTGGGCCCGGTCACCGTCGCGTTCGCGGTGCCGATCTGGCAACAACGGGCACTCCTGGCGCGGCACTGGCCGGCGCTGCTGGTCGGCATGCTCGCCGGCAGCGTGGCTTCCATCGGCAGCTCCTGGGCGCTGGCGCACCTGCTCGCGCTGGACGATGCGGTCAGCTTGTCGTTGCTGCCGCGTTCGATCACTACGCCGTTCGCCATGCCCGTGGCCCAGGACCTGGGCGGCGTGCCGGAGCTGACGGCGGTGTTCGTGATGTTTACCGGGGTGCTCGGGGCGATGTTCGGCGGCATTCTCCTGCGTTGGCTGCCCTTGCGCACACCGCTGGCACGGGGCGCTCTGTTCGGTGTCGGCGCCCATGGCGCGGGGGTCAGCCGCGCCCAGGAAGTCGGGCGCGAGGAAGGCTCGGTGGCCGGCCTGGTCATGGTCCTGACCGGGCTGCTCAACCTGTTGGCCGCGCCGTTGCTGATGAGGTTGATCTGACCGTTCGTGCCACTGACTCGCACGGTCATCAGGCTGGCTGCCAAGGCGACTTATCACCTTCGTATAGCCTTCTAGACTGAGCCTCGACATAGAGAGCACATGTATGTGCCGAGGTGACATGCAATGAACGCAGCCTTGCCCTCTTCCGACACGTATCCACCGGGACGACCGTGATGCCACTGGCCGA
The DNA here is from genome assembly GCF_018596375.1 of Pseudomonas sp. RC3H12. Taxonomy (NCBI): domain Bacteria; kingdom Pseudomonadati; phylum Pseudomonadota; class Gammaproteobacteria; order Pseudomonadales; family Pseudomonadaceae; genus Pseudomonas; species Pseudomonas sp. RC3H12. Next base: position 64,278 of record NZ_CP075595.1, read on the forward strand.
AATTCCATTGTGCGTCTGGCGCACCCGGAGCCAGGGTTTCACTTTCCGGGGCCAGAGCATCCGCTACTGGACAGCAGGGCAAGGAGAGCCCCTGCTATTGCTTCACGGTTTCCCCACGGCCAGCTGGGATTGGCACTACCTGTGGGCACCCCTGACCCAGCGTTTTCGCGTGGTGGCCTGCGACATGCTTGGCTTCGGCGATTCGGCCAAGCCTGCGGACCACGACTACAGCCTGCTCGAACAGGCCGACCTGCAGCAGGCCTTGCTGGCGCACCTGCACATCGACCAGCCGGTGCACCTGCTGGCCCACGACTACGGCGGCAGCGTCGCCCAGGAGCTGCTGGCCCGGCACCACGAACGGCGGCTCGAGGTGGCCAGTTGTGTGTTCCTCAACAGCGGGCTGTTCCCCGAGAGCTGCCGGGTGCTGCTGGTCCAGAAGCTGCTGCTCAGCCGCCTGGGCTGGCTGGTCGGGCGCTCGTTCGGGCGCGACGACCTGGTGCGCAACGTCACCCAGGTCTATGGCCCGTGCACCCATCCCAGCGAGAGCGCCCTGGATGACTACTGGAGCCTGATCGCTTCCAACCGTGGCCCACGGATCCTGCATAAACTGGTCAGCTTCCTGCCGGAGCGCCGGGCCCAGCGCGAACGCTGGGTCGCCGCGCTGCAACGCCCGGGCGTGCCGCTGCGCTTCATCAATGGCGCGGTCGATCCTTTGTCCGGCGCGCACATGGTCGAGCGCTACCGGGAAATCGTCCCGGATCCGGACACCGTGGTGCTGCAGGGCATCGGCCATTACCCGCACACCGAGGCACCGGTGCAGGTGCTGCGCCACTACCTGGCCTTTCGTGAACAACCGATGAGTTATGTACCGCTGAAGGTTGCCTGGTCCTGACCGGGCGATCATCGCCGGGCGTTATCAAGCGGCATTCGCCACGGTGCGCTTGATTGCCCGGCCCCGGCGGCTGGCGGAGACTGCGTTGCATCCCTTCATTGCCAGGAGCCTTGAGCATGAGCGAACCAGTACGTCTGCAGGATCGAGTGGTGATCGTCACGGGGGCCGGTGGCGGCCTGGGCCGGGCCCATGCGCTGCTGTTCGCCGCGCGCGGCGCCCACGTGGTGGTCAACGACCTGGGTGGGTCTACACATGGTGAAGGCGCCAACGCTTCGGCGGCCGACCGCGTGGTGGCGGAGATCCGCGCCGCGGGCGGTTCGGCGGTCGCCAACCATGACTCGGTCACCGATGGCGCGCGTATCGTCGAGCAGGCCCTGGACACCTTCGGCCGGGTCGATGTGCTGGTCAACAACGCCGGCATCCTGCGCGACAAGACCTTCCACAAGATGGAAGACAGCGACTGGGAGCTGGTCTACCGCGTGCACGTCGAAGGCGCCTACAAGGTTACCCACGCGGCCTGGCCGCATCTGCGGGCGCAGAACTGGGGGCGGGTGATCTTCACTTCGTCCACTTCGGGCATCTACGGTAATTTCGGCCAGGCCAACTACGGCATGGCCAAGCTCGGCCTCTACGGATTGACCCGGACCCTGGCCATCGAGGGCCGCAAACACGGCATCCTGGTCAACGCCATCGCCCCGACTGGCGGCACGCGCATGACCGAGGGGCTGATCCCGCCACAGGTGTTCGAGCGGCTGCAGCCCGAGTTGATCAGCCCGTTGGTGGTGTATCTGGGCAGCGAGCAATGCCAGGACAGCGGCGAACTGTTCGAGGTGGGTGGCGGCTGGGTGGGCAAGGTGCGCTGGGAGCGTAGCCAGGGCGTGGGCTTCGATCCGCGTGAAGGGTTTACCCCCGAGCAGGTGGCGGACAGTTGGGCGCGGATCGGTGATTTTGAAGGCGCGCAGCACCCGCTGGACAGCCTGCAGGCGTTGCAGCAGATGATGGCGAACCTGCAGAAGTATCCGTTGGGTTGATTGGCGCCGACCTTGCGATTCTTGCAGAAATAAAAAAGGCCGCTGCAATCGCAGCGGCCAATCGAGACGTTAGATCAAGGAGCTTCAAAATCAACGTCGGTGAACCTGGGCGGGCGCGAAAAGCAGGGGGGAGAGCCCTTCGTGCCGGCCAGTGAGATCAGAATAAGCGCATGATCCCGTGGGAAAAATAGCCGCTTATGACATTCACCTTTACGTTTCGAGTAAAAGTGCGAGGCGAACTATAGGCTGCTCTCGCAGGAAAAGTCCGTAATGCTTTGTAAGCCCTTTCACTGATCCGCGCCGTATCCCATTCGCCAGCTGGTGGCCTGGGTGGCGGCGAGCAGGCGCCGGGCGGCCGGGCCGTGCTCGTCGGCGTGGAAGATCGAGGTCGGACCGACCACGGTCATCACTGCGGCGACCTGGCCCATGGCGTTGAACACCGGCGCGGACAGCGCGTCCACCCCCGGCATCAGCAAACCGTGCACATGGTGCAGGCCGCGCTGGCGGATCTGTTCGAGCAAGGCGGCATAGTCGTCCGCCGTCTGGCCGAGCGCTGCCAGTTCCCGGTCGCGTAGCTCCACGGTCTCGCGCTCGGGCAGGTGTGCGGCGAACACCAGTCCGGTGGACGAGCTGAGCAACGGCAGCACCGAGCCGATCTGGGTTACCACCGTCACTGCCCGCACCGCCGGCTCGATGCTCACCACGGTCGCGCCCTGGTTGCCCCACACGGCGATGAAGCAGCTTTCGTTGAGCTCGTCGCGCAATTGCGACAGTGGCAGCGCCGCCACCTTCAGCACATCGATGCTGCCCAGGGCCGCCATGCCCACCCGCAACGCCTCGCGCCCCAGCCCGTAGTGGTTGGTGGCCGGGTCCTGTTCGGCGAAGCCGCTGGCGATCAGCGCCTGCAGGTAGCGGTGCACCTTGCTCGCCGGCATGTCGACATGTTCGGCCAGGCGCGACAGCGAGGTGGAGGGGGAAAGTTCGGCCAGGGCCTTGAGGATGTCGGTGCCGACTTCCGCCGAGCGGACCTTCTGTTTGCCGTTGTCGGCACTGCTGTTGGCTTTGGCCATGAGTGTGTAGGTCTGTTCTGTTTTTAACGGAATGGCGCCTTTATAGCTTGACGCTTACGGGCTAGCAAATTACGTTTGTCGTAATTCGATTACGATAAAAGCAACGCAGACGTGCTGCCGCCCTGGGTGCCGGTTTCAGGATCGGGCCTGCAGCCAATCGCCCATCATGGCTCCTAGAAGCCCGGAGGCTCCGAGATGACCCGCGACACCTCACCCGAACTGGCCTACCTGAGCGGCTTCGGTAACGAATTCGCCAGTGAATCCCTGCCCGGCGCCCTGCCGGTCGGGCAGAACTCGCCACAGAAAGCCCCCTATGGTCTGTACGCCGAGTTGCTGTCGGGCACCGCGTTCACCATGACCCGCAGCGAGCTGCGCCGTACCTGGCTGTACCGCATTCGCCCATCGGCCCTGCACCCACGCTTCGAGCGCCTGGAGCGCCAGCCGCTGAACGGGCCGTTGGGAGGCGTCAATCCCAACCGCCTGCGTTGGAGCCCGCAACCGATCCCGTCCGAACCGACCGACTTCATCGACGGCTGGCTACCGATGGTGGCCAACTCGGCAGCGGAGAAACCGGCCGGCGTAAGTATCTACATTTACCGCGCCAACCGTTCCATGGAGCGGGTGTTCTTCAACGCCGACGGCGAGTTGCTGCTGGTGCCCGAGCAAGGTCGCCTGCGCATCGCCACCGAACTGGGCGTGCTTGAGGTCGAGCCGCTGGAGATTGCGGTGATCCCTCGGGGTATGAAGTTCCGCGTCGAGTTGCTCGATGCCCAGGCTCGCGGCTACATCGCCGAGAACCACGGCGCGCCGCTGCGCATCCCGGATCTAGGCCCGATCGGCAGCAACGGCCTGGCCAACCCGCGTGATTTCCTGACCCCCGTCGCCCACTACGAAGAGAGCACCGGCCCTGTGCAGCTGGTACAGAAGTTCCTCGGCGAGCACTGGGCTTGCGAGCTGCAGCACTCGCCCTTGGACGTGGTCGCCTGGCACGGCAGCAACGTGCCTTACAAGTACGACCTGCGCCGCTTCAACACCATCGGCACGGTCAGTTTCGACCACCCCGACCCGTCGATCTTCACCGTACTGACCTCGCCCACCAGCGTGCATGGCATGGCCAACATGGACTTCGTGATCTTCCCGCCGCGCTGGATGGTGGCCGAGAACACCTTCCGTCCGCCATGGTTCCACCGCAACCTGATGAACGAGTTCATGGGCCTGATCCAGGGCGCCTACGACGCCAAGGCCGAAGGCTTCCTGCCCGGCGGCGCTTCGTTGCACGGGGTGATGAGCGCCCACGGCCCCGATGCCGAGACCTGCGACAAGGCCATCTCGGTAGACCTGGCACCGCACAAGATCGACAACACCATGGCCTTCATGTTCGAGACCAGCCAGGTGCTGCGCCCGAGCAGCCAGGCCCTCGAAAGCCCGCAGTTGCAGGCCGACTACGATAGTTGCTGGGCCACCTTGCCGAGCACCTTCAACCCGAACCGGAGATAACCGATGAACCACACCGCCATTGCCCGCAGTTGGGTCGAGCACGCCAACGGGCACCGCGACTTCCCGTTGCAGAACCTGCCCCTGGGCATCTTCAGCCGCCCAGAGCAGGCGCCACGTTGCGGCGTGGCCATCGGCGACGCGATCCTCGACCTCGAGGCCGTGCTGGCCGCCGGGTTGTTCGAGGGGGCGGCCAAGGCTGCCGTCGAAGCCACCGTCGGTGGTGCGCTGAATGCCTTCTTCGCCCTTGGTCGCGAGGCCCGTGTTGCCCTGCGCGAGCGCCTGTTGGTGCTGCTGGGCGAGGGTAGCGAGCACCAGACGGCCCTGAAGGCCGCGCTGTATCCGGCCGATGAATGCCAGCTGCACCTGCCGGCGAAGATCGGTGACTACACCGACTTCTACGTCGGCATCGAGCACGCCAAGAACGTCGGCAAGCTGTTCCGCCCGGACAATCCGCTGCTGCCCAACTACAAGCACGTGCCGATCGGCTACCACGGCCGCGCCTCGACCATCCGCCCGTCCGGCACCGACGTGCGCCGCCCCAAGGGCCAGACCCTGCCGGCGGGTCAGACCGAGCCGAGCTTCGGCCCTTGCGCGCGCCTGGACTACGAGCTGGAACTGGGCATCTGGATTGGCCAGGGCAACGACATGGGCCAGCCGATCCCGATCGGTGACGCTGCCGAACACGTGGCCGGCTTCTGCCTGCTCAACGACTGGTCGGCGCGCGATATCCAGGCCTGGGAGTACCAGCCGCTGGGCCCGTTCCTGTCCAAGAGCTTCATCACCACGGTGTCGCCATGGGTGGTCACTGCCGAGGCCCTGGAGCCGTTCCGTTGCGCCCAGCCGGCCCGTCCGGAGGGTGACCCGCAGCCGCTGTCATACCTGCTGGACAAGCGCGACCAGGCCGCCGGCGCCTTCGACATCGAACTGGAAGTGCTGCTGCTGACCGAACGCATGCGCGAGCAGAACCTGCCGGCGCATCGCCTCACGTTGAGCAGCACCCGCAGCATGTACTGGACCGTGGCGCAGATGGTCGCCCACCACAGCGTCAACGGCTGCCAGCTGCAACCGGGCGACCTGTTCGGCTCGGGCACCCTGTCGGGCGCGGCGCCAGGCTCGTTCGGCAGCCTGCTGGAGATCACCGAAGGCGGCAAGCACCCGGTGGAACTGGCCAGCGGCGAAGTGCGCAAGTTCCTCGAGGACGGCGACGAGATCATCCTGCGCGCCCGTTGCGTGCGCGATGGCGTGGCCAGCATCGGCTTCGGCGAATGCCGTGGCACCATCGTCGCGGCCAACTGAGGAGGGCAGGGCGATGGAACTGTTCACCTACTACCGCTCCACCTCGTCGTATCGGGTGCGCATCGCCCTGGCGCTCAAGGGCCTGGATTACCAGGCCCTGCCGGTGAACCTGCTCAAGGGCGAGCAGCGCGGGGCGGACTACCTGGCGCTCAATCCGCAGGGGCGGGTGCCGGCCCTGCGTACGGACGCTGGCGAGTTGCTGGTGCAGTCGCCGGCGATCATCGAATACCTGGAGGAAGCCTTCCCGCAAACGTCACTGCTGCCCCGTGCGCCCGAAGCCCGGGCCAGGGTGCGCGGCGTGGCAGCGATCATCGGCTGCGATATCCACCCGTTGCACAACGTCAGCGTGCTCAACCAGCTGCGTCAGTTGGGGCACGACGAGGCACAGGTCAACCAGTGGATCGGCCACTGGATCGGCCAGGGGCTGGCGGCGGTGGAGCAACTGATCGGCGATGAGGGCTTCTGCTTCGGGGCGACGCCCAGCGTGGCCGACGTCTACCTGATCCCACAGTTGTACGCGGCAGAGCGTTTCAACATCGACCTTGGTGGCTACCCGCGCATTCGCCGGGTGGCCGCCCTGGCTGGGCAGCACCCGGCCTTCCATCAGGCCCACCCGGCGAGGCAGCCCGACACGCCCGACTGATCGCCACCGCCCGCACCTGCACTCATAACAACAAAAGACAGGGACCTTGCGATGCACAACCAGATAGCCAGCTTTCGCGCGGCGCTCGACGCGCGCCCGGTGTCACCCTACCAGTGGCGCCTGCTGCTGCTGTTGATCCTGTTGTTGGTCACCGATGGTTATGACGCCCAGGTGCTGGGCTATGTGATCCCCGCGCTAGCCCAGGACTGGGGCCTGGAAAAGGCCGCTTTCGGGCCGGTGTTCAGCGCCAACCTGCTGGGGCTTACGGTCGGTTCGCTGGCGGTCACGCCACTGGCCGACCGCTTCGGTGTGCGCCGGGTGCTGCTGTGCTGCGTGCTGCTGTACGCCAGCCTGACGCTGCTGATGGTGTTCGCCTCTTCCCTCGACAGCCTGATGCTGGCGCGCTTTCTCTGCGGTATCGGCATGGGCGGCGCGATGCCCAGCGCCATGGCGCTGATGGCCGACTACGCCCCGCCTCGACTGCGCACCCTGATGGTCACCCTGGCGGCCTGCGGCTTCTCCCTGGGTGGCGCTGCTGGGGGCTTCGTCGCTGCGGGCTTCATCGATCAATACGGCTGGCAGGCAGTGTTCCTCGCTGGCGGCGTGGCGCCCTTGCTGCTGTTCCCGTTCCTGGCGCTGTTCCTGCCTGAATCGCTGCCGCGCCTGCTGCGCGACGCCCCGCCCTATGCGCGGTTGCAGCGGGTCACCGCTCGCCTGCTGCCGGGCTGGCAGGTACCGGCGGCGCGCATCGCCAGCGACGAGCCGGCGGACAGCAAGCTCACCGTGGTGGCGCTGTTTCGCGAGGGGTTCGCCCGGCCCACGCTGCTGCTGTGGAGCACCTTCTTTGTCAGCCTGATCCTGTTGTACTTCATGATCAGCTGGCTGCCGTCGCTGCTGCAGGAAAGCGGGCTGGCGCTGAACCAGGCCAACCTGGTGACTTCGCTGTTCCTGTTCGCCGGCACCTTCGGCGCGGTGTGCCTGGCCTGGTGCGCCGACCGCATGGCCAACAAGGCTCACCTGCTGGCGGGCGTGCTGCTGGGCGCAGCGCTGTTCAGCGTGCTGGTTGGCCTTAACCATGACGACCCGCGCTGGCTGGTGCCCAGTGTGTTCGCCGCCGGGTTCTGCATCATTGGCGGGCAGTTGACGCTCAATGCCTTCGTCAGCAACTTCTACCCGGCCCAGGTGCGCGCCACCGGCACCGGCTGGGCCCTGGGTGTCGGGCGCTTCGGCTCGATCCTCGGACCGTTGCTCGGCAGTCTACTGCTGACGTTGCACATGCCAGTGGAGCAGATCTTCTTCTTCTGCGCCGTGCCAGCGCTGCTCGGCGCGCTGCTGATCAGCCGGGTCCGCGCACCGCAGCCGCGCGAAGCGACGGTCAAGGGCGAGGCATTAATGGATTGAACGTTTGCCGTTGGGCAACTGGCCGAGGCGTTCCGTGAGTTTCAGGCGCTGCACCGGGTCGTCGGTCAGCAGCAGGGCGTGCTCCAGGTCGAAGCGCTCTGCCTGGGGACAGTCCAGGTGCTGGTACAGCGTGGCCCGGGCCAGGTAGTCGCCGACCTGCACCGGGCCCAGTTGCATGACCCGCTCGGCATCGATCAGCGCCGCGAGGTCGTTGTCGTTGCTGATATGCAACTGGCGAAGGTTGCGCGACAGGCGCTGGAGCATCTGCATCGGTGAGGCGCTTCGCAGGTGTTCGGCGGTCAGCGGCAGCTGTGGGCCGAACTGGCGAGCGAGCAGCTCGCGGCAGTCGTTGGGGTACAGGCGCCGGCCACCACAAGGGTCGAGCAGGTGGTCGGCACCGGGTACCCGCAGCAGGAAGTGGCCGGGAAAGTTCACGCCTTCCAGGGGGATCGACAGCCGCCGTGCCAGCTCCAGGGCAAGGATTGCCAGCAGCAGAGGTTGGCCGCGCCGACGTTGCAGCACCTTGTCCATCAAGGCCACGTGCGGGCGCAACGGGTGGTACTCGTCCTGCTGGTAGCCCAGTGCGTTGAGCTGGCGCAGCAACGGCTGGGCCAGTTCGTTGACCGGCAGCATCGGCAGGCTGGTGCTGACTTCGCGTTGCAGCTCATGCAGCCTGGCCAGGCTGGCCGCGGGCTCGACAGTGCGATCATGCTCGGCGGCTATCCACAGCGCGGCTTCCAGCAGGGCGACCGGCTCGCGTTCCAGGCAGGCCAGGCAGGCTTGGCGTGGGTTCATGGGGCTTCTCCATCACGCTTAACTTGTAGCCCTGGCGCGGCTTTTCGTCCAGTGGTCCGCCCGCGCGGTGTGCGGCCTTGACCTGTTTATACTGGTAGAAGCACCTCTCGGGGGAGCCCGTCGATGTTCGCGCTCATGCAAAGCACCCGCACCCAGTCACTGCACCTGTTCATCGACCCGCCCACGGGTCTGAAGGCCGTGGTGGCGATTCACAGCGAACAACTGGGCCCGGCCATGGGCGGCTGTCGCTACCTGCCCTATGCCGACGACGAGAGCGCCATGACCGATGCCATCCGCCTGGCCCAGGGCATGAGCTACAAGGCAGCCCTGGCTGGCTTGCCGATGGGCGGCGGCAAGGCGGTGATCGTGCGCAATCCGCATGTGGAAAACCGTGCAGCGCTGTTCGAGGCGTTCGGGCGCTTCGTCGACACGCTTCAGGGGCGTTTCATCACCGCGGTGGACAGCGGCACCTCGACCCTCGACATGGACTGCATTGCCCAGGCCACTCCCTACGTCACCAGCACCACCGCCTCGGGCGATCCTTCGCCCCATGCGGCGCTGGGCGTGTTCGCCGGCATCCGCGCCACCTCCATGGCCAGGCTTGGCAGTGACAACCTGGAGGGGCTGCGAGTGGCGGTGCAAGGGTTGGGCAACGTCGGCTATGCGCTGGCCGAGCAACTGCATGCGGCGGGTGCCGAATTGCTGGTCAGCGATCTGGATGCCGGCAAGGTGCGCCTGGCCGTGGAGCAGCTCAATGCCCACCCGGTGGCCCATGAAGCCTTGCTCAGCACGCCGTGCGATATCTTCGCGCCGTGTGGCGTTGGGCCGGTGTTGAATGGGCAGAGCGTGATGCAACTGCGTTGCGCGGCAGTGGCGGGTTCGGCGAACAACCAGTTGACCACGCTGCAGGTGGCCGACCAGCTGGAGAGCCGGGGCATCCTGTATGCGCCGGACTACGTGATCAATGCCGGTGGGTTGATCTATGTGGCGCTCACCCATCGGGGCGAGGGGCTGGGGACCATTACCGCGCACCTGGCGCGGATACCTTCGCGGCTGACCGAAGTGTTCGCCCATGCCCAGGCGGAGAAACGTTCGCCGGCACGGGTGGCGCAGATGCTGGCGGAAAGATTGTTGTACGGCTGAAAGCCATTTCGCGGGGCAAGCCCGCTCCTACGAAATTTTCCATGGATACGGGCCTTGCGGGCTTGCCCCGCGATGGCGTCATTCCACCGCGCCGCCTTCGAGCAGCTCCGCCAGCGCATCGGGCTGGCTCTTGAACGCTCGGGCGAACACATCGCGGTTCTTCGCCATGTAGATGCCGGCTTCCTCTACCTGCTGCTCGCTCATCGAAGGTACGGCCTTGTGCAGTACCTCGGCCAGGCGTTCGGCCAGCTCGAGCATCTTGTCGTGACGGTCTGCTTCGGCTTTATCCATGAACAAGCGCTCCGGGTCGCGGCTGCTGCGGTACACCACTTCGACGGCCATTCATCACCTCTGTGCCTTTTTGCTGATTGGGTTGCGGACAACTGTATTTTTATACAGTACATCGCCAGGCCATCACCCTGCAACCGCAATGATGGCCAGGCAAACTGAAAATCAGCGTAGCCCACAGGTGCCCTGCGGCAATCGACCGCCTTCCAAGACAGGAGCCATGGCCCTTTAACTGCATGGCACCAGACCTTCAGTATCAGGAATCGAACATCGTGAACATCAAATGGGCAGAAAAGCTGCGCAAGGGCCTGCACGGCTCCGCCGACTCGCTGGGCAACCTGTGTGTGGAGGCCTTCCACTACCTGGCGCTGTTCGGTATCGGCGCGATCACCGCCTATGCGGCGGTGGTGACCTTCCTGGACATGCTGGGCAAGGGTGGGGTGAGCGTGGATGACATCCTGCTGCTGTTCATCTACCTGGAGCTGGGGGCGATGGTGGGGATCTACTTCAAGACCAACCACATGCCGATCCGCTTCCTGCTCTACGTGGCAATCACCGCGCTGACCCGCCTGCTGATCGGCGATGTCTCGCACCACAAGGCGCCGGATGTCGGCTTGCTGTACGTGTGCGGCGGTATCCTGCTGCTGGCCTTCGCCATCCTGGTGGTGCGCTATGCGTCGTACCGCTACCCGTCGACCAAGGCGTTGGATGCCAGCGGCAAGGAAGTGGACGAGGGCAAATAACCCTCAGTTTGCCAGGCCGACGACAGGGACACGGCGCTCGCCCTGCGCGGGGCGGGTCAGGGCTGCGAGCACTTCCAGCGGGTTTTGCCCCAGCTCGATGGCCAGGCCCAGGCGAATGCTGTCGATGACTCGTTGCAGACGCACCGGGTCGTTGCGCTGGGCCTGGGTGATCAGGCGCTTGGCGACCACGCCGCTGTCGTCGGAGAGGGTCAGCATGATGCTGCCGTCCAGGCGTTCGATGCTCAGGTTGACCCGGTACTCCGGGGCGAAGGCGGCGCTGATCTGATCGAAGGGATTGTTCATGGTCGGGTTCTGCAGTGAATGATTGCAGAAGTTGACCGGGCTCGACCGAGGTTGGTTCAGGCCCGCTGATCGGTGAACAACGAAAACGCCCGGCGCAAGGCCGGGCGTTCTTGTCTGAACCATTGTCGGTCAGGCGTCTGGATCACTCAGTTCCAGGGCGCCGCGCTTGCTGCGCAACTTGCCGTAGAAATGCTCCAGGGCGTGGTTCAGCTTGCTGGCCGCGCCATCGACGGCGTGCTCCAGCGAAGTGGCGGTGTGGGTCACGGAAATCGGCTGGTGACCTTTAGGGCGAGCCTCCATCTGGCAGCGTTTGTCGTGGGGACCGGGCTTGGCGCCGTTTTCGTCACGCAGGTGGACTTCTATGCGGGTGAGGTCGTCCTCGTAACGTTCGAGGCTGCTTTGCAGGGTACTGCGGACCCATTGGTCGAGACGGATGTTGCCTTCGATATGGTTGCTGCTGTTGACCTGGATTTGCATGATTCAATCCTTATTCAGCTTGCTCGCGAGAGGCGCGCCTAGGCCACTGAGGGCGTTGGTTTTCCTGCGCCTCTTGACTCTAAAGTCAGGCAACTGTCGGATGAATTCAAGCCCTTTCTGAAAATAAATTTCCTGTTGCAATTCGCTCTGCTCACAACGATGACGGCCGATCACTGAAATCAATAATGCTGGGCCATCCGCCAGGCGGCCCCTAAGCTCAGGCGCATTTCCTCACCCGCCGGGAGCGCCGCATGTCCAGCAACCCTCTGTTCCAGCCTTTCACCCTAGGCTCCCTTGACCTGCCGACCCGCGTGGTCATGGCGCCGATGACCCGTACCCTCTGCCCCGGGGGCGTGCCCCATGACGGTGTGGTCGATTACTACCGCCGTCGTGCCGCAGCCGGGGTCGGGCTGATCATCACCGAAGGCACTACGGTCGGGCACAAGGCCGCCAATGGCTACCCCAACGTGCCGCGCTTCCACGGTGAAGATGCCCTGGCCGGTTGGAAACGTGTAGTCGACGCGGTCCATGCCGAAGGCGGGCGCATCGTGCCGCAACTGTGGCACGTGGGCAGTGTGCGCCGCCTGGGCACCGAGCCGGATGCCGAGGTGCCGGGCTATGGCCCGAGCGGCAAGGAGAAGGATGGCCAGGTACTGGTCCAGGAGATGAGCCACGACGACATTCGCGAGGTGATCGCCGCCTTCGCCCAGGCCGCGCGCGATGCCCAGGCTATCGGCATGGACGGTGTGGAAATCCACGGCGCCCACGGCTACCTGATCGACCAGTTCTTCTGGGAGGCCAGCAACCGTCGCGACGACGAATACGGCGGCGACCTGGCAGGACGCTCGCGTTTCGCCATCGAACTGATCCAGGCCGTGCGCCAGGCCGTGGGCGCGGATTTCCCGATCATCCTGCGCTTCTCGCAATGGAAGCAGCAGGACTACAACGCACGCCTGGTGCAGACCCCCGAGGCCCTGGCAGCGTTCCTCAAGCCCTTGTCCGAGGCGGGTGTGGATATCTTCCACTGCTCTACCCGGCGTTTCTGGGAGCCAGAATTCGAGGGCAGCGAGCTGAACCTGGCCGGCTGGACCCGTCAGCTCACCGGCAAGCCGACCATCACCGTGGGCAGCGTCGGCCTGGATGGCGAGTTCCTGCAGTTCATGGTCGCTACCGACAAGGTGGCCAAGCCGGCCAGCCTCGAAGGCTTGCTGCGTCGCCTGCAGGACCAGGAGTTCGACCTGGTGGCCGTGGGCCGCGCCTTGCTGGTGGATGCCGAATGGGCGCGCAAGGTTCGCGAGGGGCGTGAGGGAGACGTGCTGCCGTTCAGCCGTGAGGCGCTGACGAACCTGGCTTGATCACCAGGGGCGGCGTCTGTTCGCGGGTGCTCTGCAACTCGCGGCAGGCTCCGTACAGGTAACCCTCGAACTGTTCGATGATCGCCGGCCAGCCCTGGCGGCTGGCGTGCTGGCGGGCATTGAGGCGCACCCGGCGCAGGGTCTCGCTTTCCTCCAGCAACCAGCAGGCGGCGTCGATGAACGCCGCCTGATCACCCGGCATGGCCAGCGCGCCGCTGTGGCCGTGGCGGATGTGCTGGGCGGCGGCGGCTTCATCGTAGGCGACCACGGCAAGGCCCGAGGCAAGCGCCTCGAGCACCACGTTGCCAAAGGTCTCGGTCAGGCTCGGGAACAGGAATAAATCGCCGCTGGCATAGTGCTCGGCCAGTACCTCGCCGCGCTGCGCACCGCAGAACACCGCATCGGGCAACTGCTGTTCGAGCTGGCCGCGCAGTGGGCCATCGCCGACGATCACCAGGCGCAGCCGCCGGTGCGGGTAGGCCTTGAGCAGGGCTTCCATGCAAGGGCGCAGCAAGGCCAGGTTTTTCTCTGCGGCCAGGCGTCCGACGTGCAGCACGGCCAGGTCATCCGCGCCCAGCCCCCACTGCCCGCGCAGGGCCTGGCTGCGCCGTGCCGGGTTGAACAGGCCGGCATCGACCCCGCGGGCCATCAGGCCAAGGCGTTCGAAGCCGCGGCGTTCCAGTTCCAGGCGCTGGCTGATGCTGGGCACCAGGGTGATGGCGGTACGCCGATGAAACCAGCGCAGGTAGTGGGTGAGCAGCCGCGACAGCAGCCCCAGGCCATACTGCCCCGAATACTGCGCAAAGTTGGTGTGAAAGCCACTGACCACCGCCACGCCCAGGCGCCGGGCAGCGCGCAGGGCGCTCAGGCCCAAGGGGCCTTCGGTGGCGATGTACAGCACGTCCGGACGCTGCCGACGCCAACGACGCCATAGCTTGTGCATCGACACTTCGCCCCACTGCAGGCCGGGGTAACCGGGCAGTGGCCAGCCACGGCACAGCAGCAGTTCGTCATCGTTGCCCGTTGCGCTGTCGGCGGCCTGTCGCGGGCGGATCAGTTCGACCTGATGCCCGCGCTGGCGCAGCCCCTCGCTGAGGCGGCCGAGGGTGTTGGCCACGCCATTGATCTCGGGTGGGAAGGTTTCGCTGACCAGGGTGATGCGCAAGGACGGTGTGTTCATGGCAAAAAGTGTCCGCCGCCCCCGTTGCGGCCATATGACGCCTTTGTGACGTGCGGATGACGCCTGATTCCCGGCAGTTTCATCCGTATGAATATTTCCTTGCAACGCACTCAAGAACTCTCGGGACGCAGCCGATGCAGATGCATTCGACTACGGGAATTCGCTCCGGGAGAGCGGCCATGTTCAACAGCAAACTGAAGAAAGAAATCCAGCAACTGCGCGAAGAACTGATGTCCATCGAGCAGGTCAAGAACAGCCTCGACAGCGAGATGCTGGTGCTCCAGCTCGATCCACAGGGGCGCATCGAGTCGGTCAACGGCAACTTCGAGGCCGAAATGGGCTACCGCGCCGAGCAGCTCATCGGGCGCAATATCGAGGAGATCGTCCCGGCGCATGTGAAGAAGCTCGATTTCTATCAGCGCATGAAGCACGCCATCACCCGGGGCGAGCACCTCAACGGCGCCTTCCGCCTGCTGCGTGGCAACGGCGAAGAGGCCTGGCTGCGCTCGATCCTGCAACCGGTCAAGGACAGCGACGGGCGCATCAAGTACTTCTCCCTGCACTCCAGCGACCTGACCCGCACCATCGAGACCTCCCGCGAGCATGAGAGCCTGATCAAGGCCCTGATGCGCTCCACCGCGGTGATCGAGTTCAACCTCGAAGGCCAGGTGCTGACCGCCAACGACCGCTTCCTGCAGACCATGGGCTACACCCTCGAACAGATCCGTGGCAAGTCGCACCGCATGTTCTGCGAGCCGGAAGAAGCCAACTCGGCGGGCTACCAGGAGTTCTGGAACAGGCTGCGCCGCGGCGAATTCGTTGCCGAGCGCTTCAAGCGCATCGATGCCCATGGCCGCGTGGTGTGGCTGGAGGCCTCGTACAACCCGATCATCGACGCTCATGACGTGCTCTACAAAGTGGTCAAGTTCGCCACTGTGATCACCGACCAGGTCAACCAGGAACTGGCCGTGGCCCAGGCCGCCGACATCGCCTACACCACCTCGCTGGAAACCGACGACAGCGCGCGCAAGGCCACCGACGTGGTAACCCAGACCGTCGAGGTGATGCGTGGGCTGGAGGGCTCGATGCAGGAAGCCGCCGAGGGCATCCAGGCACTGGACAAGCAGTCGAAGGTGATCGGCGCGATCATCAAGACCATCAGCGACATCGCCGGGCAGACCAACCTGCTGGCGCTCAACGCCGCCATCGAAGCCGCACGGGCCGGCGAACAGGGCCGTGGTTTCGCCGTGGTCGCCGACGAAGTGCGCCAACTGGCCTCGCGCACCAGCAGCGCCACCGAGGAAATCGCCAAGGTGGTGCAGCAGAACGAACAGCTGGCCCAGGCCGCGGTGGACATCATCGACACCAGCAAGCGTCAGGCCGAGCAGGGCCTGGCCTTGGCCGCCGATACCGGCGGGGTGATCGTCGAGATCCAGGAGGGGGCGAAGAAGGTGGTGGATGCGGTGGGGCAGTTTTCCAGCCAGCTGAGCCACTGACCGAACTCAAGCCATCGCGGGGTAAGCCCGCTCCCACGGATCCAGTGGGAGCGGGCTTGCCCCGCGATGGCACTCATTCAGCCGCGCTCACGCACCCAGAACAACGTCGCCCCGGCCACCGCCGCCGGCATCATCAGCACGTTGACCCCCGGAATCATCAGCGCCAGGTAGGTGACCCCGCCAAAGCCCATCGATTGCCAGCGCTTGGCGCGCAGCCAGGCGAGCATGTCTTGCCAACTCATCTTGTTGTTGTCCGCCGGGTAGTCGATGTACTGGATGGCCATCATCCAGATACCGAACACCAGCCACAGCGGCGCGGCGATCACGTTCACCACCGGGATGAACGACAGGATGAACAGGCCGATGGCCCGTGGCAGGAAGTAGCCAAGCTTGCGCATCTCGCGGCTCAGGGTACGTGGCACCATGGCCATCAGCTCGCTCCAGCTGAAGGGCGGGAAGTTGTCCTGGCCGCGCACCACCACTTCGACCTTTTCCGCCAGGAAACCGTTGAACGGCGCGGCGATGACGTTGGCCAGCAGGGTGAAGGTGAAGAACACCATCAACAGCACCAGGGCGACGAACAGCGGCCACAGGATGTAGGTGAGAAAACCCAGCCAGTCGGGCAGGGTGGGCATCAGCGCATCGACCCACAGGCTGAACTGGTGGCCGGCAAAGTAGATCAGGCCGCCGAACAGCAGCAGGTTGACCGCCAGGGGCAGCAGCACGAACAGGCGCAGGCTGGGGCTCAGGACCAGTTTCAGGCCTTCGCGCAGGTACTGCGGGCCGGACAGGACGGGGGCTTGCATCGGAGTGCTCCGCTTGAGGAAAACGCGCTGACCTTACCGAGTTTGGCGCGCCGACGAAAGGCGCCGCGCCTCCGGGAAACGGCGTGTAACAAAGCACAGGCACAATGCCTGGCGTTTTCCTTTGCGGATAGAGACTGTCTATAAGGTGGATTGTCGAAGGATATTTCCTTAATCTCTGCGGCCTCGCTACAGTGCGCTCAACTTTTTTGGTTTTGGACCAACGCGTTGTAGCCTTCCCCAAGTGCTGCGTGGGTCCCTTTTAATTCCAGCTGGCGCAACCGGCGCACAGACGCCGGCCCCGTGCGGCCCGCTCGACAGGAGTTCGACATGTCCGAAGTACGTCATTCGCGCGTCATCATTCTCGGTTCCGGCCCTGCCGGTTACAGCGCCGCGGTGTATGCCGCCCGCGCCAACCTCAAGCCGCTGCTGATCACCGGCATGCAGGCGGGCGGCCAGCTGACCACCACCACCGAAGTCGACAACTGGCCGGGCGACCCCCACGGCCTGACCGGCCCGGCCCTGATGCAGCGCATGCAGGAGCACGCCGAGCGTTTCGAGACCGAGATCGTCTTCGACCACATCAACGCCGTCGACCTGGCCAACAAGCCGTTCACCCTGCGCGGTGACAGCGGCACCTACACTTGCGACGCGCTGATCGTCGCCACCGGTGCCAGCGCTCGCTACCTGGGCCTGCCGTCGGAAGAAACCTTCATGGGCAAGGGCGTGTCGGCCTGCGCCACTTGCGACGGCTTCTTCTACCGCAACAAGCCGGTGGCGGTCGTCGGCGGCGGCAACACCGCCGTGGAAGAGGCGCTGTACCTGGCCAACATCGCCAGCAAGGTGACTTTGGTACACCGTCGCGACACCTTCCGCGCCGAGAAGATCCTGATCGACAAGCTGCACGCCCGTGTCGCCGAAGGCAAGATCGAACTCAAGCTCAACGCAACCCTGGACGAAGTGCTGGGTGACAACATGGGCGTGACCGGTGCGCGCCTGAAGAACAACGACGGCAGCTTCGACGAAATCAAGGTTGACGGTGTGTTCATCGCCATCGGCCACACCCCGAACACCTCGCTGTTCGAAGGCCAGCTGACCCTGAAGGACGGCTATCTGGTGGTTCACGGCGGCCGTGAAGGCAACGCCACCGCCACCAACGTCGAGGGCGTGTTCGCCGCCGGCGACGTGGCCGACCACGTCTACCGCCAGGCCATCACCTCCGCCGGCGCTGGCTGCATGGCGGCCCTGGACGTCGAGCGTTACCTGGACGGCCTGGCCAACGCCGCGCACTGATCCAGCCCCTGCGGGCTTGCCTCACAATGAAAAAACCGGCCATCTGGCCGGTTTTTTTGTACCTGCGATTCAGCTCACAGGCTCAGTCGCATCGACAGGTCAACCGCCTTCACATCCTTGGTCATCGCACCGATCGAGATGTAGTCCACACCGGTGTCGGCGATCACCCGCAGGGTGGTCTCGTTGACCCCGCCGCTGGCCTCGAGCTTGGCCTTGCCCGCGGTGATGCGTACCGCTTCGCGCATTTCATCCAGGCTCAGTTCGTCGAGCATGACGATATCGGCGCCCGCCGCCAGCGCCTGGCGCAGCTCGTCCAGGCTTTCCACCTCGATCTCCACCGGCTTGCCCGGGGCGATGCGGTGCGCCGCCGCCACGGCCTCGGCCACGCCACCACTGGCGGCGATATGGTTCTCCTTGATCAGGAACGCGTCGTACAGGCCGATGCGGTGGTTGTGGCAGCCGCCGCAGGTAACCGCGTACTTCTGCGCCAGGCGCAGGCCCGGCAGGGTCTTGCGGGTATCGAGCAGGCGCACCTGGGTGCCCTCGACCAGGTCGGCCAGGAAGCGCGCGCGGGTTGCAACGCCCGAGAGCAGTTGCAGGAAGTTCAGCGCCGAGCGTTCACCACTGAGCAGCGAGCGTGCCGGGCCTTCGAGGTGGAACAGCGCCTGGTTGGCGGTGGCGCGCTCGCCATCGGCCACCTGCCAGTGCACCGCCACCCGCGGGTCGAGCTGGCGGAACACCGTATCGACCCAGGCGGAGCCTGCGATCACGCAGTCCTCGCGGGTGATGATGGTCGCCTTGGCCAGGCGCTCGGCCGGGATCAGCTGGGCGGTGATATCGCCGCCGCCGATGTCCTCGAGCAGCGCGCGGCGCACGTTGGCTTCGATTTCGGCGGTCAGGTCGGCGAGGCGTAGGTTCGGCATGGTCGGCTCCACAAGCTAGGTGCCGGCGATTATAGGGCAGGGGGGCGGCGTGTACAGCTGCCGTGCCGATGACCTTTGGTCAGGCGGTTTGAGCAATTGTGCAAATGCATTGTCCGTTGAGGCGTGCGAAAGGCGTGCTAGCAGCTGTCAGAATTTTCACCGATAATGGCGCCTTGTAATTGGCGTCATAGCTTTGACGATTTCACTTCCAGTCGAACAACGCAACATCCAGCAAGGAGTCCGGGATGCATGATGAAGGCAAGGTGGTGCCCTTGGCGGCGGCCATCGACCGGGGTGCGCGCGCGCCCTCGCCATGCCTTCCGGTCCTGCTCCTGCAGGTGCGCGACAAAGCCGCGCTGCAATTGCGCCAGGGCTTGCAGGCGCTGTTCGACAATGCTGACGACACCCTTTTCGAAATGGCCGACAAGGCCAGTGGCCGCCTCGACCAGAACCTGTACTTCGAAGCCATGCGCGACCTGCGCCTGAAGCGCAAGAGCATCGAGCGCGGGTTCCTCGACACCTTCTACGACGCCTTTGCCCGTATCGGCCAGGGCGGTGGGCTCGAGGCCCTGGTCAGGTCACAGACCCAGGACAGGTCGGCGCTGGAGCGAACCGTGGCCGTGCAGGCCATGGTCGATCGGGTGCTGTCGCGTGACGGGTTTCTGCTCGATCAACTGAACCTGCGCTTCACCACGTTGCTGGAGGTGCCGCTGGAGACCGTGCACAACCCACTCGGGCCAGGCAACCTCTGCGGTTACTTCCTGGATGCCGGGCGCAACCTGGGGGTCGGCGCCAACGTCAAGATGGTGCTGCTCAAGCTGTACGAGCGTTATGTGCTGCGCGACCTCGACCTGCTCTACGGCGAGGCCAGCCAGTTGCTCGCCAGTGCCGGCGTGCTGCCGGACCTGCTGCCCGCGCCACGGCGCCGTGCCGAGGACCGGCGCGGCATTGCCAGGCGCGTGCCGGCCAGCGTCATGCCGGGCGGCCTGCCCGACTCCGCCGGCCAGGCGTTCTTCGCCTCGGTGCAGGCGCTGCTGGCGCCGGTGCGCGGGCGGGTCACGCCGCGTTTGCAGGCGGCCGGTGCGGCCCAGCCGACCAGTACCGGCGACCTGCTGCGCCTGCTCACCCACTTGCAGCACTATGTGCCGGCCCCTGGCGAGCCGGATGACTTCAACCTCGGCCAGCAGCTGGAGCAACTGCTGTTGCGGGTCAGCGTGCGCAGCGGCACGCGGCGGCGCATTGCCACCGACGACGAAGACACGATCAACCTGGTCGACCTGCTGTTCACCTTCATCCAGGGTGACCACAACCTGCCGGCCAGCCTGCGCGCGTTGATCGTCCGCCTGCACATCCCGGTGCTCAAGGTGGCATTGATCGACAAGGGCATGTTCAGCCGTGGCAGCCACCCGGCGCGCCGCCTGCTCAACGAAATCGCCGCCGCGGCCATTGGCTGGGAGACCGAGGCCGAGGGGCTGCGCGACAGCCTGCACCTGCGCGTCGAACGGATCGTGCAGCGCCTGCTCAATGACTTTTCCGACGATTGCGCCCTGTTTGATGAACTGCTCGATGAGTTTCTCGCTTTCAGCCAGGATGAACGTCGGCGCAACGAACTGCTCGAACAGCGCACCCGTGACGCCGAGGAGGGCCGCGCCCGTACGCTGCTGGCCCGCCAGCGTGTGCAGCAGGAGCTCAACGACCGCCTGCATGGCCGGGTGCTGCCGCAGGTGGTGGTGCAGATGCTGGTTCAATCCTGGAGCCAGGTGCTGCTGCTGGCCTGGCTGAAGCAGGGTGAGGCTTCGCCAGCCTGGGCCGAGGCCCTGGCGACGGTGGACGACCTGCTGGTCAGCATTGCCCCGTACCGTGAGCCGCAGCGCCTGCTGGAGCAGGTGCCGGGCTTGCTCAAGGCGCTGCGCGACGGTCTGGCGGGGGTGGCGCTGGACTCCGCTGCCACCCGTGATTTCTTCCTGCAACTGGAGAAGCTGCACCAGCGCGCCTGTGGCGGCACGCCGGAGGCGGATGCCGCGCTGGACGAAGTGTGGGTGGAGGACGATATCGTGCTGGTCGTCAGCGATGAGTCCGAGTTGGACGCTGGCCTGCCGCTCGACGAGCATGACCCTGCCGTTCATCAGGTACAGCGGTTGCAGGTCGGCACCTGGGTCGAGGTGATGGACGACGACGAGCCGCTGCGCTGTAAGCTGGTGGCGCGTATCGACAGCAATGACCGGTTGGTCTTCAGCAACCGCACCGGCATGAAGGTGCGCGAATGGAACCGCATGGGCCTGGCCATGGCCCTGCGTCGTGGCGAGGTACGCCTGCTGGACGATGGCCTGCTGTTCGAGCGGGCGCTGGAGGCGGTGCTGGAGCAATTGCGTGGGCAGCAGGCACAGCAAGGCTGAAGCCTCCTGCACAATCATTTACATGCAAGCACTGGCCGCCCACGGCATACTGACTATCTGTCTCGGGCGTCATTTCAGGATCTGCACCATGCAATTGGACCGCGCGACCGGCTGGTTCACCGGCGTCAGCCACTGCCCCTCGCCGAACTTCAACGCCCGCCCCGAAGGTGAGGCCATTGCGCTGCTGGTCATCCACAACATCAGCCTGCCTCCGGCCTGCTTCGGCACCGGCAAGGTGCAACAGTTCTTCCAGAACCGCCTGGACCCGGACGAGCACCCGTACTTCGCGACCATCAACCACCTGACCGTCTCGGCGCACCTGTTCGTCGAGCGCGATGGCGCGGTGACCCAGTTCGTCTCGTTGCTCGACCGCGCCTGGCATGCCGGCGTGTCGCGCTTCGGCGAGCGCGAGGGCTGCAACGATTTTTCCATCGGCATCGAGCTGGAGGGCACCGACGAACTGCCCTACACCGATGCCCAGTACGCCACCCTGGAGCGGCTGACCCGCGAGATCCGCGCGGCTTGGCCAGTGATCGACGCCCAGCGCATCTGTGGCCACAACGATATTGCCCCGCAGCGCAAGACCGACCCGGGCCCGGCATTCGACTGGCTGCGCTACCGGGCTGCCCTGCAACGCAACGAGGACAAGGCATGAGTTTTCTGGTGTTGGTGCTGGCATTGTGGGTCGAGAAGTTCTCGGCCCTGCGCCAGCGGTTGCAGCGCGACGGCTTCTATCTGGGCGAGCTGGTGCGCCTGGAGCGCAGCGGCAAGGTCCACCCGTGGTGGACGCTGAGTATCCTGATCCTGGCACCGGTGGCGCTGCTCGTGCTGCTTTTGCATGTGCTGGAGCCGGTGGCCTATGGCTTGCTGGCGTTGCCGGTGCACCTGCTGGTATTGATCTACAGCCTGGGGCGCGGCGATGTAAAGGCGGCGCTGGGCCCGTTTCGCGACGCCTGGCGCCGGGGTGACGAACAGGCCGCGCTGCACGTGGCCGAGCGCGACCTGGGGTTGGCCGCCGACGATGCCCAGAGCTTGATCAAGCGGGTTCAGGGCCACCTGCTGTGGCAGGCCTACCAGAGCTTCTTCGCGGTGATCTTCTGGTACTTCCTGCTCGGCCCGGCGGCGGCGCTGGCCTACCGCCTGCTGGCGCTGACCATGGACAACAGCCGCCAGCCCGCCTTGCAGAGCCTGGCCGGGCAACTGCGCCACGCCATGGACTGGCTGCCGGTACGGGTGATGACGGTGAGTTTCGCCCTGGTCGGCAACTTCGTCGCGGTGACCCGCGTGATGCTGCACGAGCTGCTCGACTGGCACGTCAGCGCCGGGCACCTGGTGGCCAAGGTCGGCCGGGTGGCCGACGACATCCCTGAGGAAGAGGACCGCCAGCGCGGTCTTGAGCGGCTGGACAGCCTGTGGGAGCTGCTGCTGCGCTGCGCGGTGCTGTGGTATGCCTGCTTTGCCCTGTGGACCGTGTTGGTCTGAGCAGTTCGCTACCGGCTGATCGCTTAACCATAAGTTACAAACCTTGATTCCAATCTGCGCTATACAAGGCCACTGGCCCTAGATGGCCTAGTGCTACCCCGCAGAACAACAAGAATTCAAGGAGGTGACCTGTGAAGCGTCTGCTCTATCCGGCCATCGCACTGATGAATCGGCTGAGCTTCGGCATGAAGTTCAGCCTGATCAGCGTCCTGTTTTTCCTGCCCATGCTGGTCACCAGCTTTTATCTGGTACGCGACGCCTACAGCCAGCTCCAGGCCACCCGTGGCGAATTGCAGGGGCTGGCGCCGTTGTCCGAGAGCCTGACGTTGCGCGGCGACCTGGAGACCCTCGGCAACCTGCTGCAGATCAACGCCGTGCTGGGCCAGTCGGGCCAGGCCGGCGATGTGGAAAGCCGCATCGCGGCGCTGCAGGACAAGGTCCAGGCCCGGCTCGATGGCCTCAAGGGTAGCGACCCTGCGTTCGAGGCCAAGCGTGCCGAGCTGGCCGAGGCCTTTGCCAGTGCCCGTGACGAAAGCTCGCTGCAGAACAAGGCGGCGCTGTTCGACAAGTTGCTGGCCCAGGCCCAGGTGCTGGGCAAGCTGGTGGCCAGCCAGTCGGGGCTCAGCCAGGACAGTCAGGCCTCGGTGCGTCAGTTGAGCGAGCTGCTCGGCAATGCCACCGCCCAGGTGACCCAGGCCATCGGTGAGGGCCGGGCAATGGGCGCTGTGGCCCTGGGCCGTGGCTTCATGGACTCCTCGGGCAGCGCGCGTTTCGAAGACCTGCTGCAGCGCCTGGAGCGCTTGTCCGCCGATTACGCCATTCGCCTGGATGACGCCCTGGCAACCGATGCCGGGCTCAAGCTCGCGCTCGCCGGTAGCGCCCAGGCCAGCCAGGCCACCGTCAAGCAGGCGGCGACCCTGTTCGAGGACCAGGTGGTGGTGGCCGAGAGCCTGGACGCGCCGTGGGCCGGTTTCTACCAGCAGACCAGCGACCTGATGGCGCAGACATACCGCTTGAACGATGCCGTACTGGCCCATCTGCACGGGCAACTGGAAGAGCGCCTCGGCCAGCACCGCCTGCGCACGGTCGCGCTGGTGGCGGCCTTGGCCTGCGTCTTCGCATTGATCATCTACCTCTACAGCGGCTTCTACGTCTCCACCCGGGAAACCCTCGGCAACCTGGGCACCGCCATGGACAAGGTGGCCGCCGGCGACATGACCATCAGCTTCCAGGCCAGCAGCCGGGACGAACTGGGCGAACTGGGGCGTGGTTTCAACGAGACCGTGCGGCGCATTCGCGGGCTGATCGAACAGGTCGGCAAGACCGTTTCCACGGTCGAGGAGCAGGCCGGCCAGGTGCTTTCGGTGTCGAGCCGCAGCAACCAGGCGGTCAGTGGCCAGCGCGAGCAGATCGAGCAGGTGGCCACGGCCATGAACCAGATGAGCGCCACCGCGCTGGAGGTCGCCCGCAGCGCGGCCCTGGCCGCCGAAGGCGCGCAGCGGGTCAACCATGAGAGTGCCTCGGGCCGCGACCTGGTGGAAAGCCAGCAGGGCAGCATCGCCCGCCTGGCCGGCGAGATCGACCAGAGCGTGGCGGCGGTTAACCAGCTGGCGGGCGACAGCCAGGCCATCGGCCGGGTATTGGAGGTGATCCGCAGCATCGCCGAGCAGACCAACCTGCTGGCCCTCAACGCTGCCATCGAAGCGGCCCGGGCCGGTGAGCAGGGCAGGGGGTTTGCCGTGGTCGCCGACGAGGTGCGCACCCTGGCCAGGCGCACCCAGGACTCCACCGAGGAGATCGCGCAGATGATCCAGCGCCTGCGCGAAGGCGTGGGCGCGGCGGTGCGGGTGATGGGCAGCAGCCACCAGATGGCCGCTGGCACCGTGGACGAAGCGCGCCAGGTGCAGCAGGCACTGGGCAACATCCTTGGCGCGGTGGGCGGGATCGTCGAACAGAACCAGCAGATCGCCGCCGCCGTCGAGCAGCAGACCGCCGTGGCCCACGACATCGACCAGAACATTGTGGCGATCAACCGTGCGGCGCAGGACACCACCGAAGGCGCTTGTCAGACCGAAGATGCCAGCCGGGCGTTGTCGGCGCAGGTGGTGGAGCTCAAACGGTTGATCGGGGCGTTCAGGGTGTGATCGAGGCCGACGCGGATCCTGTGTCGGGCTGCCAGCCAAACACCCCGCAGGCATTGCGACTGCTGGCCTCTGCCAGCAGCGTTGTCTCGATCCCCATGACTTCGGCCAGCGCCCCGGCAATCTCGGGTAGGTGCTCCGGGCTGTTGCGCTGCCCCGGGAACATCGCCGGCGCCATGTCCGGCGCGTCGGTCTCCAGCACCACGCTGTCCAGCGGCAGCCTGGGCAGGGTCTTGCGCAGGCGTAGTGCCTGCGGCCATGTCGCGGCGCCGCCCAACCCCAGCTTGAACCCCAGCTTGATGTATTCCCGCGCCTCCTCGTAGCTGCCGGCAAAGGCATGGATGATCCCCGCCCGCGCCGGCTTGTAGCGCTTGAGCGTGGCGATCACCTGGGCGTGGCTGCGGCGCACGTGCAGCAGCGACGGCAGCTCGAAGTCGCAGGCCAGTTGCAGCTGGGCCTCGAACAACGCCTGCTGGCGCGTCGGGTCCAGTTCGGGCAGGTAGAAGTCCAGGCCGAACTCACCCACCGCGCACAGGCGTGGATTGCCGCGCAGGCGTTCGAGCCAGTCGCGCAACTGCGCCAGGTGCTCGGGAAGGTGCTGCTCGAGGTAGATCGGGTGCAGCCCCAGTGCCGCGTACACGCCTTCGTTGGCGCAGGCCAGGTCCCAGACTCGCTGGAAGTTGTCCTGGTACACCCCCAGCACCACCATGCGCTCCACCCCGCGCGCCGCCGCGTTGGCCAGCAGGCGCGGGCGGTCGGCGTCGAAATCGGCGAAGTCGAGGTGGGTGTGGGTGTCGATCAGGCGCATGGTCAGGCCTTGGCGATCCGCTGCTTGAAGGTGCGACCGATGGCGTGCACGCCGGGCTCGTAGCGCTTGTCCTCGATGGCGGCCAAGGCCAGTTCCAGCGCGGTGGCGGCGATCAGGCCGTGCTGCTGGGCCATGGCATTGACCGGCAGCGGCAGGAAATCGAGCAACTGATTGTCGCCGAAGGTGCCCAGCTGCAGCTGGCGTGAGTCGTCGGGGCGCGCCTGCAGCGTGTCGAACACACCTTGCAGCAGCACGTACGAAGTGGTCACCAATGCATCCGGCAGGCCACCCAGTTCATCGATCAGCTGTTGCATCAGGCGTTGGCCGCACTCGCGGCTGAAGGCTTCGCCCTGGTAGCGGCGCACTTCGCCGTCGAAACCTTGCAAGGCTTCGTCGAAGCCACCGGCGCGGGCCTGGCTCACCGACAGCTCGGGGCGGGCGCCGATCAGGGCGATGCTGCGCGGGCGGGTTTTCAACAGGCTCTGGGCCAACTGGCGGCTGGCGTCGCGGTCATCGCTGATCACCGAGCAGAAGTGCGCCGGGTCCAGGCGCCGGTCGATGGCGATCACCGGCAGGCCCTTGGCCTGCAGCTCGCGGTAGCTCTCGTCTTCCGGCGGCAGGCAACTGGCGACGAACAGTGCGTCGCAGCGCCGGGCACGGAACAGCTGCTGCAATTGGCGTTCGCTGTCGGGCTGGTCGTCGCTGCTGGCGATCAGCAGTTGGTAGCCACGGGCACGGGCGCCTTGCTCCAGCTGCTTGGCAATGCGGGCGTAGCTGGGGTTCTCCAGATCCGGGAGAATGAAGCCCAGGGTGCGGGTGTGGCGGCTGCGCAGGCCGGCGGCCTGGGGGTTCGGGGTGAAGCCGTGGGCCTCGACCACCGCACGCACGCGCTCGACGGTGCTGCTGCTGATGCGCTGCTGTTCGGCCTTGCCATTGATGACGTAGCTGGCGGTGGTTACGGACACACCGGCCAGACGGGCGATATCGCTGAGTTTCACCGAATTTTCCTTGTTGTTTCCGGGACTGCCTGCGGGGCTTGACCGGCTAGTTTCACCCATCGACGGGCCCGCGCGCAGACGACCATTGTCGCAATTGTCCGACAGGATGGGGCTTTTTCGTTGGCAGATTATCGAGTAACGTGGCCGCTTGGTCAGATTAAACGTTTCAGCAAGGCGAATTTTCCTGCCTGAAAATCAGTCTTCGCCGGTTGTGCTGATCGTTTCGGCGGCTTTTGCCGTCGAATTCCACAACAATACCTCGGTAGCCGACGGGGCTGCCGCAAAAGGAGAGGGTCATGCTCGAGCTTGCCGTTGAGCAGATTGCCATGGGCCAGCGTGCCGCCGACAAAGGCGAGGCACTGGCGCTGCTGGCCGATCGACTGGTTGCCGATGGTCTGGTCGCCGAGGGTTACCTGGCGGGGCTGCAAGCCCGGGAGGCACAGGGCTCGACCTTCCTCGGCCAGGGCATCGCCATCCCCCACGGCACGCCGCAGACCCGCGAGCTGGTGTTTGCCACGGGCGTACGCCTGCTGCAGTTTCCCGACGGCGTGGACTGGGGCGACGGCCAGATCGTCTACCTGGCCATCGGCATCGCCGCCCGCTCCGATGAACATCTGCGCCTGCTGCAACTGCTGACCCGCGCCCTCGGTGAAACCGACCTGGCCGAGGCGCTGCGTCGCTCCGGTAGCGCCGAGGCACTGCTCAAGTTACTGCAAGGAGCGCCACGCGAGCTGGCGCTGGATGCCCAGCTGGTCGGCCTCAACCTGGCGGCGGAAGACTTCGACGAACTGGCCTGGCGCGGCGCTCGTCTGTTGCAACGCGCCGGTTGTGCCGACAGCGGCTTTGCCGCCGTGCTGCAGCAGACCGAGCCGCTGCCGCTGGGTGAAGGGCTGTGGTGGCTGCACAGCGAACGTGAGGTGCGCCAACCGGGGTTGGCCTTCGTCACCCCGCAACAACCGTTGCGCTACCGCGATCAACCGCTCAATGGCCTGTTCTGCCTGGCCAGCCTCGGAGCGGCGCATCAAGCCCTGCTCGAGCGCCTGTGCGAGGTGTTGATCGAAGGCCGTGGGCAGATGCTCTACCAGGCCACCAGCAGCCGCGCCGTACTCGAAGTGCTCGGCGGCGAGGCGCCCGCCGACTGGCCGAGCGCCCGGATAGTATTGGCCAACGCCCATGGCCTGCATGCTCGCCCTGCAAAGGTACTGGCGCAGCTGGCCAAGGGCTTCGAGGGCGAGATCCGCATACGGCTGCACGACAGCGCCCAGCCCGCCGTTTCGGTCAAGAGCCTGAGCAAGCTGCTCAGCCTCGGCGCTCGCCGTGGCCAGGTGCTGGAACTGATCGCCGAGCCCGATATCGCCGCCGATGCCTTGCCGGTACTGCTGGCAGCCATCGAGCAGGGCCTGGGCGAGGAGGTGGATCCACTGCCGCCCACAGCGGTGCAGGACGAGGCGCCGATGTCCGCCCTGCAGGCCCCGACGCCAGGCAGCACGCTGCAAGGCGTCGCTGCGGCGCCGGGCATCGCCAGCGGTCCGGCCCATGTCCAGGTCGAGCGCGATATCGACTACCCGCTGCGCGGCGAGTCGCCCGCCCAGGAGCGGGCCAGGCTGCGCCAGGCCATCGACACGGTGCACGCCGATCTTCAGGCCCTGGTGCAACGCAGCGACAAGGCCATCGGCGAAATTTTTGTCACCCATCAGGAAATGCTCGCCGACCCGGCCCTGACCGACGACGTCGAGCTGCGCCTGGCCCAGGGCGAAAGCGCCGCCGCTGCGTGGATGGCGGTGATCGAAGCCGCCGCCCGTCAGCAGGAGGCCCTGCACGATGCGCTGCTGGCCGAGCGCGCCGCCGATCTGCGCGATATCGGTCGTCGGGTGCTGGCGCAACTGTGCGGCGTCAAGGACAGCGCCGAGCCAGAGCAGCCCTATGTGCTGGTGATGGTCGAAGTCGGCCCTTCGGACGTGGCGCGCCTGGACCCGGCACGGGTCGCCGGTATCGTCACCGCGCAGGGTGGCGCCACCGCCCACAGCGCCATCGTCGCCCGGGCCCTGGGCATCCCGGCGGTGGTCGGGGCCGGGGCGGCCGTGCTGTTGCTGGAGAGCGGCACGCCACTGCTGCTTGATGGCCAGCGCGGGCAGGTCGTGGTTGCGCCAGCCGAGTCCGAGTTGCAACGAGCCCTGGCAGAGCGTGATGCCCGCGAGCGTCGGCTGCAGATCGCCTGGGCCAACCGCCATGAGCCCGCGCGGACGCGCGACGGCCATGCGGTCGAAGTGTTCGCCAACATCGGCCAGAGCAACGGCATCGACAAGGTGGTGGAGCAAGGTGCCGAAGGCATCGGCCTGTTGCGCACCGAACTGATCTTCATGGCCCACCCGCAACTGCCCGACGTGGCGACCCAGGAAGCCGAGTACCGCCGGGTGCTCGATGGCCTGGACGGACGGCCACTGGTGGTGCGCACGCTCGACGTCGGGGGCGACAAGCCCTTGCCGTACTGGCCGATCGCGGCTGAGGAAAACCCCTTCCTCGGCGTGCGCGGCGTGCGCCTGACCCTGCAACGCCCGCAGGTGATGGAAGACCAGCTGCGCGCCTTGCTGCGTGCCGCGGACAACCGCCCGCTGCGCATCATGTTCCCCATGGTCGGCCAGCTCCATGAATGGCGCGCCGCCAAGGCCATGGTCGAGCGCCTGCGCCAAGAGATCCCGGTGGCCGACCTGCAGGTGGGCATCATGGTCGAAGTGCCGTCGGCCGCCTTGCTGGCACCGCAGCTGGCCCGTGAAGTGGACTTCTTCAGCGTCGGCACCAACGACCTCACCCAGTACACCCTGGCCATCGACCGCGGTCACCCGAGCCTGTCGGCCCAGGCCGACGGCCTGCACCCGGCAGTGCTCAACCTGATCGACATGACCGTGCGCGCCGCCCATGCCCAGGGCAAGTGGGTGGGCGTGTGCGGCGAGCTGGCGGCCGACCCGCAGGCGGTCGCCGTGCTGCTGGGCCTGGAGGTGGACGAACTGAGCGTCGCCGCCCGCAGCATTCCTGAAGTCAAGTCACTGGTGCGCCAGGCCGACCTTTCGACGGCCCGCGCCCTGGCGCGCGAGGCCCTGCAACAAGACAGCGCCGAGGCAGTTCGGGCGCTGGTGGAGCGTTATTGATGGCCAAGATCCTCACCCTCACCCTCAACCCGGCGCTGGATATCACCATCAGCCTCGACCGCCTGCGACCCGGCGCGGTCAACCGCAGCCAGGCGCAGCACAGCCATGCCGCCGGCAAGGGGCTGAACGTCGCCCAGGTGCTGGCCGACCTGGGCCACAGCGTCACCGTCGGCGGTTTCCTGGGGCAGGACAACCTGGCGCCGTTCGAGGCGCTGATTGCCTGGCGTGGGTTCGCCGACTGCTTCGTCCGCGTGCCGGGCGAGACCCGCAGCAACATCAAGCTGGTCGAGGCCGATGGCCAGGTCACCGATATCAACGGGCCAGGGCCGCAGGTCGACGAGGCCGCCCGCAACGCCTTGCTGCAACGTCTGGCCCACGTAGCCCCGGGGCATGACGCCGTGGTGGTGGCCGGGAGCCTGCCACGGGGGGTCAGCCCCGAGTGGTTGCGCGAGCTGCTGCTGATGCTCAAGGCGCAGGGCCTGAAGGTGGCCCTGGACAGCAGCGGCGAAGCCTTGCGCGCAGGCCTGCAGGCCGCGCCCTGGCTGGTCAAGCCCAACACCGAGGAGCTGGGTGAAGTCCTCGGGCTGCCGGTGCAGGCCGCGGACGAGCAACGCGCGGCCGCACGGCGGCTGCTCGCCACTGGCGTCGAGCATGTGGTGGTGTCCCAGGGCGAGCAGGGCGTGAACTGGTTCGCCGCTGGCCTGGCACTGCATGCGCAACCGTCGAAAGTGCGCATCGCCAGTACCGTCGGCGCCGGTGATTCGCTGGTCGCGGGCATGGTCCATGGCCTGCTCCAGGCCGAAGCGCCCGCCGCTACCTTGCGTCGCGCCACCGCCATCGCCGCCCAGGCAGTCACCCAGGTCGGCTTCGGCATTCACGACCGTGAGCAACTGGAGCGCCTGGAAGCCGCCGTGCGCCTTACAGAACAACAAGAAGAGGGCTGCTGATGAACATTGCCATTGTCACCGCCTGCCCCAACGGCCAGGTGTCCAGCGTGCTCAGCGCCCGCTTGTTGGCCGCCGCGGCCCAGCGTCGGGGCTGGAAAACCTGCGTCGAGGTGCACGACGCCGAACACCCGGAGCTGCGCCTGACGCCAACGCAGATCGCCGAGGCCGACTGGGTGCTGGTGGTCAGCACCGGGCCGGTGGACCTGGCGCGCTTTGCCGGCAAGCGCCTGTACCAGAGCACGCCGGCCCAGGCCCTGGCCGACCGTGAAGGTTTCCTCGACGAGGCCGCTGCCGGCGCCCAGGTGCAGGCAGCGCAAACCCCGGTGCAGGGTGCGCCGAAGATTGTCGCTGTGACCGCCTGCCCGACCGGCGTGGCCCACACCTTCATGGCCGCCGAAGCCCTGCAACAGGCGGCGCAGGCCATGGGCTACCAGCTCACCGTGGAAACCCAGGGCTCGGTCGGCGCACGCAATCCGCTGCCGGCCGAGGCCATCGCCGCAGCCGATGTGGTGTTGTTGGCCGCCGATATCGAAGTACCGGCCGCGCGCTTCGCCGGCAAGCGCATCTACCGCTGCGGCACCGGCATCGCCCTCAAGCAGGCCCGCGCCACGCTGGACAAGGCACTGGCCGAGGGCAAGGTGGAGGCAGCGGGGGCGACCGGCGCGATGCCGCCGGCCGAGAAGACCGGCGTCTACAAGCACCTGCTGACCGGAGTCTCGTTCATGCTGCCGATGGTGGTGGCTGGCGGTTTGCTGATCGCCTTGTCGTTCGTGTTCGGCATCGAGGCCTACAAGGAGCCCGGCACGCTGCCCGCCGCCTTGATGCAGATCGGCGGCGAGGCGGCGTTCAAGTTGATGGTGCCGCTGCTCGCCGGCTACATCGCCTGGTCCATTGCCGACCGCCCGGGCCTGGCGCCCGGGATGATCGGCGGCCTGTTGGCGAGCACGCTCGGGGCGGGGTTCATCGGCGGCATCGTCGCCGGCTTCCTGGCCGGCTACAGCGCCAAGGCCATCGCCCGCTGGGTGCGCCTGCCCAGCAGCCTCGACGCGCTCAAGCCGATCCTCATCATCCCGCTGCTGGCCAGCCTGTTCACCGGCCTGGTGATGATCTACGTGGTTGGCCAGCCCGTGGCGGCCATGCTCGCGGGACTGACCCACTTCCTCGACAGCATGGGCACCACCAACGCCGTGCTGCTCGGGTTGCTGCTCGGCGGCATGATGTGCGTGGACCTCGGCGGGCCGATCAACAAGGCCGCCTATGCCTTCTCGGTGGGGTTGTTGGCTTCGTCGAGCTACGCGCCGATGGCCGCGACCATGGCCGCCGGCATGGTGCCGCCGATCGGCCTGGGCATCGCCACCTTCCTGGCCCGGCGCAAGTTCGCCCAGAGTGAGCGCGAGGCCGGCAAGGCGGCGCTGGCGCTGGGCCTGTGCTTCATCTCCGAGGGCGCGATCCCGTTCGCCGCCAAGGACCCGCTGCGGGTGATTCCGGCGAGCATCGCCGGCGGCGCGCTGACCGGGGCCTTGTCGATGTATTTCGGCTGCAAGCTGATGGCGCCCCATGGCGGGCTGTTCGTGCTGCTGATCCCCAACGCGATCAACCATGCGCTGTTGTACCTGCTGGCCATCGTCGCCGGCAGCCTGCTGACGGCGGTGGTGTACGCGCTGATCAAGAAGAGCGAGCAGGTGGAGATGGTCGTGGCGCCGGCCAAGGGCTAGGCCGGCAGACTCCATCGCGGGGCAGGCCCGTGCTGGTTATTCGAAGGTGGTGCCGATACGCTGGCGGTTCTTCGAGTACCAGATCCCGGTGATTTTTGCCGTCACGTCCGCTACCGCAACCTGGCCGTCATAGCGACTGTCGTTGCTGTTGTCGCGGCGGTCACCCAGCAGGTAGATGTGCCCGGTCTCAATCACCGTCGGTGCCAGGCTCAGCGACTCGGGACGGCGTACATGCTCGGGCGCTGCATGGAACAGCCCCAGGTTGCGCCCATTGACGATCACTTCGCCATTGACGATCTCCAGCCGGTCGCCGGCAACCCCCGCCACACGCTTGAATGCCTCGCCATTGCGATAGCGGTACAGCACGATATCCCCCACCTTGGGCGCTGCGCTCAAGCGCGTGTCGCTGATGATGTGATCGCCGATCTGTAGCGTCGGCTCCATCGAACCTGAAGGGATCTGGCTGAGTTGGTAACCAAACAGTGGCCCGCGCAGCACCAGCAGCAGGGCGGCCACGCCTATCACCGCCGCAGCGTAGGCAACCAGGCGTGCGCCGGCGGGTTCAGCCCCGGCGCGGCCGCGCCACACAAGGCCTGCGGCCAGGCACGCCGAGCCGAACTTCAGCGCCAGAGCGACACCCAGGCCGACGATCAATGCCCTGGGCGTGGCGAACAGGCCGATCAGCAAAAAGTCGGCGAGGATCAGGCCCAGCAGTATCAATGCCCAGCGCAGCCGGCCCAGGTAGAAAAGCCCCCACCCGGCGACGAGCAGCGAGATGACGAAAGCCGAGGAGGCGGATTGGCGAGCTTGCATGAGCGGTGGTTCGTCCTTGAGTTAACGATGTAATTGTCTCGGCAGGTGGCGTGGGCTCTTGATCGTTCAGCGGCGCGGCATCTTTGCCCGCAGCGGCACCAGCAGGTCGCCCAGGCCGTTGTGGTCGATCTCGTGCATCAGCGCCAGCAACCCGCCCAGCTCCCCGGGCGGGAAGCCTTTACGGGCAAACCATGCCAGGTAGTCCCCGGGCAGGTCGGCGATGATCCGCCCCTGGTACTTGCCAAAAGGCATGGTGCGGGTGACCAGCAGTTGCAGGGTTTCGGGTTTCATCGGGCGGTGGCCGGTGGTGGTTGAAGCGCGACCTTACTGCAAACTGCACGACGACCCAAGCGGCGATCATGCAGAACGCCGTTTAACGGAGTGTTTATGAAATCTTCAAGTTACTGATTTATATGATTTATTTTTATTTTCTGGGCCTGGCACGAAGCCTGCTCCGATCAAGGTGACTATCACCTGCCAAGGAGTTGTTGCCATGAGTAACCCCAACAAAGACACGATCGACGTACTCAACGACCTGATCGAGTACAGCAAGGATGGTGAGAAAGGCTTCAAGACCTCCGCCGAGGATGTGAAGAACCCTGAACTGAAAGCGTTCTTCGTGCAACGCGCCAGCGAGTGCGCCAGCGCCGCAGCCGAGCTACAAGGCGAAGTGCGCCGCCTGGGCGGCGATCCGGAAACCAGCACCAGCATCAGCGGCGACCTGCACCGTGGCTGGGTCAACCTCAAGTCGATGGTCACCGGCAAGGATGAAGAGGCGGTGCTCAATGAAGTGGAGCGTGGTGAAGACCATGCGCTGAAGGCCTACAAGGAAGCCCGCGAGAAGCTGGTCAAACTGGGGCGCTCGGCCAATGACACTTCGTATGCCTTGGTAGAGAAACAACTGCAGGGCGTGCAGCGCAATCATGACCAGGTGAAGGCTCTGCGTAACGCAGCCCGCGCTCGGTCCTGATCAGCATGGGGCCGTGTAACGGCCCCATGACTCACCCCGCGGGTCCTTCCACCCGATTCCGCCCATTGGCCTTGGCTCGATACAACGCCTCGTCCGCATCGCCCAGCAGCGCCGCCAGGTCCTGATGGGTACCGGGGATATGCAGGCCAATCCCCACACTGACCGTCACTGACCGCTCGTCATCGCCGAATGGCGGCATCGCCTCGACACTGGCGCGAATCCGCTCGGCCAGCAACCGGGCGCCGGCCAACTCGGTTTCCGGCAGCACCACCTGGAACTCCTCTCCGCCGTAACGCGCCGCCAGGTCCGCAGGGCGGCGGATGCACAGCTCGATGGTGGTGGCCACCTCGCGCAGCACATGGTCGCCACCGGCATGGCCATGGCGCTGGTTGAAGGCCTTGAAGTGGTCCACATCCACCATCAACACCGCCAGCGGCTTGCGGTTGCGCTGGGCGCGCGCCCATTCCTGGCGCAGCACCTGGTCGAGGCGGCGGCGGTTGGCAAGGCCGGTGAGGCTGTCGGTGGCGGCGAGGGTGGCCAGGCCCAGTTCGGCATCGTGGCGCCGACGTAGCTCGCGGCCCAGCAGCAAGGTCAGCCAGAGGATGCCAATGCACAACACGCCAGTGGCCACGCTGACCACGATCGCGGTACGCCGCCACGACTGGAACACTTCATCGGCCGAGTGGGCCACCAGCACGATCAACGGCAGGTCGGCGACTCGGGCGAAGGTGTAGAGGCGCTGGCCCTCATAGGCCGTCGAGCGGGCGGTGAAGCTGCCGCTGCGTTCGCTGAGGATGCGCTTGAAGTTGGGGCGCTCGCTGAAGCTGGTGCCGATCAGTGGATCCTGCGGCCGGGTCGGCTGGCGCGCCAGCAGCTGGCCATCGGTATTGAGCAGGTTGATGCTGCTGTCCACGCCGATGTCCAGGCGCTGGAACAGTTCGTTGAAATAGGACAGGCGCAGGGCCCCGGCGGCCAGGCCCTGGAACTCGCCGTTGGCGCCGGAGATGCGCCGGCTGAAGCTGATGCACCAGTCCAGGTTGCCCAGCCGTGCCTTGAACGGCGGGCTGATCAGCAGGCCCAGGCCCGGGCGGTCGCGGTGCGCCTGGAAGGCCACGGTGTCGGCGAAGTTGGCCTGGCGCGGCACCGCGCTGGTGGAGTCGCCGAGCACGTCGCCCTTGGCGTCGAGCCAGAGAATGTCGCCGCGCACCGGCGCGGAGAAGGCCTGGTTGAACAGGATCTGCTGGCGCAGCTTGGTCGGCACGTTGAGCAGCTCGGGGTGCTGCACGGCCCAGATCAGGCCCTTGAGCGACTGGTCGTAGAGCTCGACGTTACGCAGGATGTCGCTTTCGATCAGTTGCACGATATTGCTCGACGAGCGCATTTCCGATTGCTCGACGCTGTCGCGCTCGCGGGCCAGCAGGTAGCCGACGATGGCCACTATGGCGAGCACGGCAAGGCAGCTGCCCAGGTTGAGGACCAGCTCGGGGTGTGACTTGTACAGGGCGGATCGTGGTGATCGGGTGGGCAACGTCATGCTCGCAACTGCATAAGCCCCGGGATCCATG
Source organism: Pseudomonas sp. RC3H12 (assembly GCF_018596375.1). Classification (NCBI taxonomy): domain Bacteria; kingdom Pseudomonadati; phylum Pseudomonadota; class Gammaproteobacteria; order Pseudomonadales; family Pseudomonadaceae; genus Pseudomonas; species Pseudomonas sp. RC3H12. The sequence goes on from NZ_CP075595.1 coordinate 99,888, forward strand.
GGGAGTGGGCCGGAAAGCGGCGGCGGTATTTTAGGCAAGGCGCGATTGTCGGACAAGATCAAAGGTGTTTTGCCCGACGGAATTGATTCAGTGGGCCCATTGCGAAAGGTGGCCTCTACTCGTGATCAAGGTCTTGAGTGCGTGTCACTGCTTATCGCGCAGAAGGCAGGAATCGCCCGAGGGGCGTCGTTGGACGCGTATGGAGAGGAACGGTGGGGTCATGACCTGGCATTATTGTCAGTTGTCAAACTGGTCTGGTGCAGCCAGGGTGATATGAAGTCCCTTGATAGGCGCATTTTCATGAGTCCAATCCAGAATGTTCTTGACGCTATCAGCTTGCTGTCGCTCGACCAGCAACGTTCGGTTCAGCAAGTCGTTTGCGGGGGACGCCATGCTATTGCCTATACACCCTATGGTGCGGATGTCGCGAGTAACGGCGCGTTGTCGCTATTGGGATTCAGTGGATACCTCCGTACGCAGTGGCACGGCTGTTATCTATTGGGCAATGGGCGTCGTGTCTATGACCCAAGGCTTATGCGATTTATCTCGGCGGACCGCTTGAGCCCGTTTGGCGAAGGGGGGATAAACGCCTATGCCTACTGCTCTGGGGACCCTGTGAATTTGCGGGATGATTCAGGTCTGAGACCAACTCGCAATCAGCTGCGACCGTTGCGGCCGGAGGCACTGCTCGAAAATCCGCTTCAGGACTTTTCCGATTGGCAGAACTACCCTGGTCTGAGCGAGAAAGCCAGACGCCATATTGACAAGTTGCCTAGCAGGATCAAAAAAGCCAAGAAGTTTGGCGGTCAAGTCGAGACAAATCCTGAGGCTCACTCATCGATCGACACTTCGAATTCGTGGCAAAGATATGAGAGCAATAGAATCAAGATAGATAAGACCTTCGATAAACTCGAAGCGGCACGATTCCAACATGCTGCTGAAAATGGGCTTCCGCTACCCAGCTGGGGTACAGCTGGCGGAAGCGACTCAGCAGAGCCGCCTCATCGGACCTCTGCTGAGACCATTGACCCGCCTCCAGTGTATGAGGAACCGCCTTCCTATGATGACGCCGTGGCCAGTATTCGAGCCCGTAGTTAGCAGCGTTGGCAAGGTGAGTGCCAAGGTGCCTCGTCGTGTGATGAGATGTACGACATTTCCGAATCTGAAACCAAATGCTTCAGTTGGGCTGTGCTTGGGACCTATCCTACGCGCTTGCCGGAAGGGTCTGGATAGGCCGGGAAATACATCAGGGCTAATGTCGTCGGGTCGCCAAATTTGGTGACCGGGCGTGAGAAACCTGAACGATGTTGGTTCCGCATTCTGTTACGGCAGCCGTGCATGGGCAGACCTAGGTCTGGCCGGGTTCCAATGTCCTCGGTTTTCTCACCCCGTGTACGGCTGCCACCCTTATCTGGTGAGAAAGGATGAGTTGGCGGTTTCCTTTAACGACATTGGAAATTGCTTATGAAAAAGCTGGTACCTGACCCACCCATCCCCTACATCTCCATCATCGACCATCTGCCCCTCGCCGAAGTCTGGGAGCATGCCGCAGTCCTGATGACCATGATGACCCGCACCTGCGATGTCTACATGGCCTTTCCCGTGGATGAGCGTCCGGAGATCCTGGTGGAGAACATTTCCATCCTCAGCCGGCTGCTGAGTTGCCTGATGGCCCACGCCAGCTCGCTGGAGGAGCAGCCATGAGCGAGCAGCCCGATATGCCCGTCACCGCTGGCGACGAGACTTTCCTGGAATGTTATCGCGTGCTGCCGGGTGTGCCCTTGAGCCGGGCATTCGATGAGCTGTCGGTATTGCAGGATTGCATCCTGCACCTGACCACCGAGGCGGAAATGGAAGGGGACCTGAAAGCAGGGAGTGCGGCGCGGATGCTCAGTGCCATGGCCAAGGCGCTGATCAATGACCTGGAGATTGGGTTGAACCGTAACCGTTGAAGTCCATCGCGGGGCAAGCCCGCTCCCACGCCTGATAAGCCACCTGGCGTGGGAGCGGGCTTGCCCCGCGATCGGTTTCAGATCAGAACACGTTCAGCGGGTAATCCACGATCACGCGGAATTCGTTGTTGTCCTGAATGTTCGAGTACGCCGCGTTGGCCCGGTGCGTGGCATAGCGCAGCAGCACCGACAGGTCCTTCATCTGACCTTCCTGGAACACATACTTCACGTCGAAGTCGCGCTCCCAGTGCCGGGCATTTTCGCCGTCGGCGTTGTAGAAGGCGTAGTACTGGGTGTCCTGGCTGGCCTTGGTCAGGTCGGCCTTGCCGCGCGAGTACGACAGCGAGGTGCTCAGGCCTGGGATGCCGAGGCCGGCGAAGTCATAGTCGTACTGCAGCTTCCACGAGCGCTCGTTCGGCGCGTTGAAGTCCGAGTACATGCGCGAGTTGTCGAGGAAGATGCTGTCGCCCAGGTTGATGTAGTCGAACGGCGTGTCGCCATTGACCCGCTGGTAGGCGGCGGTGACGCTGTGGTACCCGGCGGCGACGGTGAAGTGCACGCTCCAGGTGTTGTTGTCGATGCTGCCCAGCTTCGACTGGCCAGTGTCCTGGGTGTGATAGAAGTGCACGCCCGGGTTCAGGCTGACCAGGTCGTTGACCGCGTAGGTGTAGTCGAAGTCGGCGTAGTACTGGTTCCAGATGTCCTTCAGCTCGGCGGCGTAGAGGTTGGCGGTGACGCCCTCGGTGCCGCTCCACGACGCGCCGGCCCAGCTCAGGTTCTGGCTGTCCTGCTCGGGCGTCTGGTTGCTGTAGTAGGTGTTGATGCGGCGGTGGCCGCTCTGGTTGTACGGCTTGGTGAAGCTGACCTTGCCGCCTTCGAGCATCAGCCCGTCGATGCTGTTGTTGGTCAGCGCGACGCCGCGGAAGGTCTGCGGCAGCATGCGGCTTTCGCCACCGGCGATCACCGGGTTGGTGAGGAACAGGTCACCGGCCTTGAACTCGGTGTCGAAGCCCTTGAGCTTGATCGCGCCGCCGGCAGTGGAGAAGGCGTGGCGCGCCTTGTCTTCTGGCGCGCTCGGCAGGATCGAGGTGCCGGCGCGGCCATCACCGCCGTCGAGCTTCAGGCCGACCATGGCGTGGGCGTCGAGGCCGAAGCCGATCACGCCAGGCGTGTAGCCGGACTCGAAGCGTGCGACGGCGCCCTGGCCCCACTCGCGCTTGTCCTTGATCGAGGCATTCTTCTCGTTGCGATTGAAGTAGGCATTACGCAAATGCAGGTTCAGCGTGGAACCCTCGATGAAGCCATCAGCCTTGTCTTCATCGGCCTGTGCGGCCACGGGCATCGTTGCGGCCAATGCAACGAACAACGGGGTGAAACGAAACGCGAAAGACACCGGTACAAACTCCTTTGGTCAAGCGATGGGGCAGTTTTTTATTGTCGTGTCTGCAAGTTCTTATTAGAGACGTAACAGCCAGGCTGAGATTTCCGACGCATAAAAAAAGCCGCTGAAAGGCAGCGGCTTTGAAAGGCTAACATATCGTCACAGGCAGTGCCCATGGTGTAGCCCAGGGAAAACTGGAAACAGCTGACGTGGCCGGTCAACTATCGGCATCGGTATCGACAGATACCTTGGAAGCTGTCTGCTGTGCGTCTTTAGCCGCAGCGGACTGCTGCGCGGCGTAGGCGTCACGCGCCTCCTGGTGAACCGCGGCGAGTTCGGCGTTGCGGGCGACGAAGGCCGGGGATTCTTCCGCCATGGCCAGGGGCGACAACAACAGGGAAGACAGGACGAAGACGCTGGCAATACCCATACTGTTGGACATTTGGAACAACCTTCTTGCGGGGCAAGTGCTAATGGAGACAGGGCTAAAGTTAGTCCTGTAAACAGCGTGGAAACAGAGGCTGTTCAGATAAGCACTGTTGCGCAAAAAGTAATGATCGCGGCAAAAACACTCAGACTTTTACCGCAAACCCGCGTAGTTGAGCGCTCGGCAAGTTGATACCGAAGGTATTGGCCCCGGCCTCGCTGTGCACGAAAACACTGCCGCCGTGCATCAGGGCGATTGCCTTGACGATGGCCAGGCCCAGTCCGTGGTTGCCGCCGCCGCTGTTGGCGCGGGCCGCATCCACCCGATAGAAGCGCTCGAACAGCATCGGCAGGTGTTCGTCGTCGATCGCCGGCCCCGGGTTGCTCACGGCGATGCTGACCTGCTCCTCAGTAGCCTCGATGCGTACCTGGATCGCCTGGTGCGGTGCGGTGTGCTGCACGGCGTTGTTCAGCAGGTTGATCAGCGCCCGGCGCAACTGGGCCTTTTCGATGCAGGCTTGGGCATCGCCGCTGACGGTGACGCTGACGTGGGCGTCTTCGAGGATGTAGTCGAGGTAGTCGAGGGTGGTGGCCACTTCCTCGGCCAGCGAGGCCTGGGTAAGAGCGGTGGCCTTACTGCCCTGGTCGGCGCTGGCCAGGAACAGCATGTCGTTGATGATGCTGCGCAGGCGCTCGAGTTCTTCGAGGTTCGATTGCAGCACCTCGAAGTAGTGCTCGGCGCTGCGCCCGCGGGTGAGGGCGACCTGGGTCTGGCCGATCAGGTTGGTCAGCGGCGAACGCAGTTCGTGGGCGACGTCGGCGTTGAAGGCTTCCAGTTGCGAATAGGCCTGGCTGACGCGGTCGAGGGCGGCATTGAAGGTGCCGGCGAAGCGTGCCAGTTCAGGCGGCAGGTCGCGGGTCTGCAGGCGACCGTCCAGGCGTGGCGGCGCCAGGGCCTGGGCTTCTTCGGAGAGGGCGAGCAGGGGCCGCAGACCAATACGTGCGACCCAGTAACCGAGCAGCGAAGCCAGCAGCACGCCGAAAGCCGCCAGGCCAACGATGGCCACCAGCAGGCTGTGCTGGGCCTGCCAGAAGGTTTCAGTGTCGATGCCGATCAGAAAACGCAGGGGCGGGCGCTCACCCTGCGCGGGCAGCTCGCTGACCAGCACCTTGTAGGGATAGGGGCTGTCGGACAGGCGCAGCTCGCGCATGCCCACAGGGCCCTTGGCTAAGCCGCGCACCTGTTCGCTGGGATAGCCGTACTCGAAGGCCGGGTCGCCGCTCACCACCCAGAAGCGGATGCGCCGGTCTTCTTCGCCGAGCAGGTTGAGCTTGTTGTTGATCTTGGCCCAGTGCTCGGGGGTGCCGTAGCGATTGAGGGTCGATTCGAGCACGCTGAAGCGCGCATCGAGCTCGGCTTCAGGCAACAGGTCGAGGCTGCGATCGACCTGGCGGTACAGCGCGCTGCCGATCAGCACGAACACGGCCAGGGCGACCATGGCGAACAGCGCCGACAGGCGCAGGGCGATGGAGTTGCTCGGTTTTGTGTGCAAGCGCTTCATGCCCATGTGCCCTTGGGGATAGCGTGGGAGCGGGCTTGCCCCGCGAACACCGACCAAGCCGGTGCCATCCACGGCGCGGCCTGCATCGCGGGACAAGCCCGCTCCCACGCTATCAACGAAATGCGCGCAGCGCCCCTGAGGCTACCCACGATGTTCCAGGACATAGCCCATGCCTCGAATGGTATGCAGCAGCTTGTTGTCGAACGGCCCGTCGAGCTTGGCGCGCAGGCGCTTGATCGCTACCTCGACGACATTGGCGTCACTGTCGAAATTGATGTCCCAGACCAGTTCGGCGATGGCTGTCTTGGACAGGATCTCGCCCTGGCGCCGGGCCAGCACGCTGAGCAGTGAGAACTCCTTGGCGGTCAGGTCCAGGCGCTGGCCGGCCCGGCTGGCCTTGCGCGCCATCAGGTCGATCCACAGGTCGGCGACCTGGATCTGCAACGGTTCATGAACCGCGCTGCGTCGGGTCAGGGCCTGCAACCTGGCCACCAACTCGAGGAACGAGAACGGCTTGCCCAGGTAGTCGTCGGCGCCTTCGCGCAGGCCGTGGATGCGGTCCTCGACCCGCTCGCGGGCGGTAAGCATGATCACCGGCGTCTGCTTGCGCGCCCGCAACGCACGCAGCACCCCGTAACCATCGAGGCCAGGCAGCATCACGTCGAGCACGATCACCGCGTAGTCACCTTCGAGGGCCAGGTGCAGGCCGTCGATGCCGTCGCGTGCCAGGTCGACGGTAAAGCCCTGCTCGGTGAGGCCGCGATGCAGGTAGTCGGCGGTTTTTTCTTCGTCTTCGATGATCAGCACACGCATGGTCTTGTCTCAACTGGCGGTCGGCGCGGGGGCGACGGTGGCCCGGCGGCGGTGGAACAGGCGCTCCAGGGCCAAGTATATGACCGGGGTGGTGAACAGCGTCAGGGCCTGGCTCACCAGCAGGCCGCCGACCACGGCGATGCCCAGTGGCTGACGCAACTCGGCGCCGGCGCCGAAGCCGAACATCAGCGGCAGTGCGCCGAGCAGCGCGGCCAGGGTGGTCATGATGATCGGGCGGAAGCGCACCAGGCACGCCTGGTGGATCGCCTGCTCCGGCGTCATGCCGTGGTTGCGCTGGGCTTCGAGGGCGAAGTCGATGAGCAGGATGCCGTTCTTCTTGACGATGCCGATCAGCAGCACCACGCCGATCAGCCCCATGATGGTGAAGTCCTGGCCCATCGCCCAGAGCAGGATCAGCGCGCCCAGGCCCGCCGAGGGCAGGGTGGAGATGATGGTCAGCGGGTGCACGAAGCTCTCGTAGAGCACGCCAAGGATGATGTACACCGCCACCAGCGCGGCGAGGATCAGGTAGGGCTGGCTCGACAGTGAACTCTGGAAGGCCTGGGCGGCGCCCTGAAAGTTGCCGGCGATGGCGTCGGGCATGCCCAGTTCGCGCTGGGTGCGTTCGAGGATCTGCACCGCATCGCCCAGGGCCACCCCGGGGGCCAGGTTGAACGACAGGTTGGCCGCCGGGAACAAGCCGTCGTGGCTGATCGACAAAGGGCCGGTGCTGGGTGGCGCGACATGGGCCAGGGCCGACAACGGCACCATTTCGCCGGACAGCGGCGAGCGCAGGTAGAAATAGTTGAGGCTCTCGGCCTTGCCGCGCTGGCGGGCGTCCAGTTCGAGGATCACCTTGTACTGGTTGGTCTCGGTCTGGAACTCGCTGATCTGCCGCTGGCCGAAGGCATCGTACAGCGCCTGGTCGACGTCGGTGGTGGTCAGGCCGAAGCGCGCGGCGGCTTGGCGGTCGATATCGATGCGGGTGACGCTGGCGCCCAACTGCAGGTCGTTGGACAGGTCACGGAACGCCGTATTCTCGCGCAGGCGTTCGGTCAGGCGCTGGGTCCACAGGTTCAGCGCGACGCCGTCATTGCTCTTGAGCACGTACTGGTACTGGGTGCGCGACGGCCCGGAACTGAGGTTGATGTCTTGCCCTGCACGCAGGTACAGGACGATGCCGGGAACCTGCGCCAGTTTCGCGCGCATGCGGTCGATCCATTCGCTGGCCGACACATCGCGTTCGCCACGGGGCTTGAGGGAGATCCAGAAGCGCCCGTTGGCGATGGTCTGGTTGCTGCCGGTGACACCGACCGAATGGGAGAAGGCGCGCACCGCCGGGTCGGCCTCGATGATCTTGGCCAGGGCCTTGTGCTTCTCGATCATCGCGGGGTAGGACACATCGGCCGCCGCCTCGCTGGTGCCGAGGATGAAACCGGTGTCCTGCAACGGGAAGAAGCCTTTGGGGATGGCCACATAACCGACCACCGCCAATGCCAGGGTCAGGCCGAACACACCGAGGGTGACGCGCTGGTGCGCCAGGGCTCGGTCCAGGCCCTTTTCGTACCAGCGCACCAGGCGCTGGCCGAAACCGTCATGCTGTGCCTCGGGGCGGCGCATGCACAGCGCGGCGAGGGTCGGTGCCAGGGTCAGCGAGACCACCACCGAAATCAGGATGGTCGCGGTGGCGGTCAGGGCGAATTCCTTGAACAGCCGGCCGACCACGCCGCCCATGAACAGCAGCGGAATGAACGCGGCGATCAGCGAGAAGCTGATCGATACCACGGTGAAGCCGATCTCGCCGGCGCCCTTGAGCGCGGCCGTGCGGCTGTCGTCGCCGGCCTCCAGGTGGCGGTGGATGTTCTCCACCACGACGATGGCATCGTCCACCACGAAACCCACGGCGATGACGATGGCCACCAGGGTGAGGTTGTTGAGGCTGAAGCCGAACACGTACATCAATGCGCAGCTGGCGATCAGCGACACACCGAGCACGCTGGAAACGATGAAAGTCGCCGACCACTGGCGCAGGAACAGCGCCATCACCCCGATCACCAGGGCCACGGCGATCAGCAGGGTCAGCTCCACCTCGTGCAGCGAGGCGCGAATGGTCTGCGTGCGGTCCTGCAGCACCGACACTTCGACCGCTGCCGGCAGCATTTCCTGCAAGCGGGGCAGGGCAGCCATCACCCGGTCCACGGTGTCGACGATGTTCGCCCCGGGTTGGCGGAAGATCACCAGGTTCAACCCCGGCTGTTCGCCGGACCAGGCCCTGACGTAGGCGTTCTCGGCGCCGTCGATCACCTTGGCGACGTCGGCCAGGTGCACCGGGGCGCCGTTGCGGTAGCTGACGATCAGCTTCGCGTAGTCCTCGGGGTGGAACAGCTGGTCGTTGGCGGCGAGGGTCGACACGCTGTGCTCGCCGTACAGCGCGCCCTTGGCCAGGTTGAGGCTGGTCTGCTGGATGGCCTGGCGGATGTCGGCCAGGGTCAGGCCGATGGCGGCGAGCTTCTCGGGCTGGGCCTGCACGCGGATGGCCGGGCGCAGTTGCCCGGTGATGTTGATCAGGCCGACGCCGTCGATCTGGCTGAGCTGGCGGGCCAGCAGGGTCTCGGCGTAGTCGCTCAGTTGGTTGCCGGGCATCTGCGCCGAGCTGACGGTGAGGATCAGCACCGGGCTGTCGGCGGGGTTGACCTTGCGCCAGGTGGGCGGGCTGGGCAGGTCCTGGGGCAGGCGCGCGGTGGCGGTGTTGATCGCCGCCTGGACCTCCTGGGCGGCGGTGTCGATGTTCTTGTCCAGGGTGAATTGCAGGATCAGGTTGGTCGAGCCCAGGGCGCTGCTGCTGGTCATCTGGGTCATGCCGGGGATGGCGCTGAACTGCACCTCCAGGGGCGTCGCGACCGACGAGGCCATGGTCTCGGGGCTGGCGCCGGGCAACTGGGCGGTGACCTGGATGGTCGGGAAGTCGGCCTCGGGCAGCGGCGCCACCGGCAGGCGCGGGAAGGCGATGGCACCGAGCAGGACCAGGGCGAAGGTCAGCAGCAAGGTGGCGATGGGGTGGTCGATGCACCAGGCCGAGACCCCGTTGCGGGTGTTCATGGCTGGCTCCTGCTTTCGGCCATTTCCGCCGGGGCAGGGGTGTCGGGGGTGACCTCCACGGTGCTGCCGGGCTTGAGCCGCGACTGACCGTCCAGCACCAGGCGATCGCCGGCCTTGACCCCGGCAATGACATTCAGCGTGCTGTCCTGGTACACCACCTTGACCGGTACGGCGCTGACCTTGTCGCCGTCCAGACGGTAGACGAAGTGGCCGTCGATGCTGCGCTGTACCACCGGTGGCGGCACCACCAGGGCGTCCTCGTCCACCGCTGTGCGCAGGCGCACGGTGACCAGCTGGCCCGGCCACAGACGTCCGTCCTGGTTGGCGAACTCGGCCTTGACCCGCACCGTGCCGGTGGTGGCCGAGACCTGATTGTCGATCAGCATCAAGTGCCCCTTGGCGAGCAGGCTGCGTTCGCCGTCGGCGTCCAGGTAGGTCTCCACTTCGGCGGGCGTGGTTGAGTTCAACAGGCCCTGCAGGACTGGGAGCTGCTGTTGGGGCAGGGCGAATTCCACGGCGATCGGGTCGATCTGGGTGACGTTGAACAGGCTCTGGGTGTCGCTGGTGCGGACCAGGTTGCCAGGGTCGACGTTGCGAATGCCGACGCGACCGCTCACCGGCGAGCGGATCTGCGTGTAGCTGAGCTGCACCGCGGCATTGTCGATGGCCGCCTGGTTGCCCTTGATCGTCGCCTGCAACTGGTTCACCAGCGCCTGCTGCTGGTCGAGGGTCTGCTTGGACACGCCGTCGTCGCTGCTCAGCAACTGGTAGCGCTTGAGGTTGACCTTGCCCACCTGCAACTGCGCCTGGGTCTGGCCGAGCTGGGCACGGGCCTGGTCGAGGTTGGCACGGATCGCCCGGTCATCGAGGGTGGCCAGCAGGTCGCCCTGCTTGACCCACTGGCCTTCCTTGACCAGCACCTGGGTCAGCACGCCCTCGACCTGCGGGCGCACCTCGACGCTGTGCAGCGACAGCACCGAGCCGATGGCGCTGAGGTAGCGCGGCACGTCCTGCTGGGCCACGGCGATCACTCGCACCGGTATCGTGCTGGCGGCGCGGTTGGCCGGCGCTTCGCGGCGCGACCCCAGCCAGGCGCCGATGGCGACCAGCAGGACCAGGGCCAGGGCGGCGAGTACGAGGAGGCGGGACGGACGTCGCATCGGGTGGGCACCTTGGCCGGAGGGCAGGGGGAGGGATTGGCTGGTTACAGGGTTATAGCGCGCCGACCGGGTCGGCAGCGTGACGCCAGGCTGTCACGGCTGTCAGTTTCGGTGGGTTGATGGCCAAGTGCCAATATCCTGCCATGGATCAATGTTACGTCGGCGTTTGCCCCTAGAGTCGTACGCCCTGCCGATCTCCCGTACAACAACGAGTGCCTCCGATGAAGTGCAATATGCCTGTTACCGGTCGCGAAGTGGATTACCCCGGCGACGCCAACATCCTGTCCACCACCGACCTGGACAGCCGCATCACCTATGCCAACGACGATTTCCTGCAGGTCAGCGGTTTCCTGCGCGAGGAGCTGCTGGGCAATCCCCACCACATCGTCCGCCACCCCGACATGCCGCCCCAGGCCTTCGCCCAGATGTGGCAGTCGCTCAAGGCCGGGCGCTCGTGGATGGGGCTGGTGAAGAACCGCTGCAAGAATGGCGATCACTACTGGGTGAGCGCGTTTGTCTCGCCGATCAGCAGCGGCGGGCAGGTGCTGGAGTACCAATCGGTGCGGACCAAGCCTGGCACTGAGCAGGTGGCGGCGGCCGAGCGTGCCTATGCGCGCTTGCGCGAGGGCCGGCGTGGCTGGCGCGAGCGCCTGCCGGTGATCGGGTTGGGCACCCGCTTGTCGCTGGCGGTCGGCGCCGTGCTGGCGCTGGTGCTGGGCGCCGGGCAGTGGTGGCTGGGGGCACCGTTGCTGGAATCCGTGTTGGAGGTGGCGGCGGCGGTCGGCTTGAGCAGCCTGGCGATCCGGTTGCTGTTACGCCCGTACGAGCGGCTGCGCCGACAGGCCCAGGCGATTGCCGACAACCCACTCAGCCAACGGCTGTATACCGGCCGGCGCGACGGCCTGGGGCAGATCGAGTTCGCCATGCGCATGCTCAAGGCGCAGCTGGGCGCGGTGGTCGGCCGTATCGGCGACACCTCGTCGCGCCTGGCCGGGCATTCGGGCTCCCTGGCCGAGGCACTGCACAGCAGCCACGCCAACAGCCTGGAGCAGCAGAACGAGGCCGACCAGGTGGCCACGGCGATCCAGCAGATGAGCGCCAGCGTCGCCCAGGTAGCCAGCAGCGCGCAGATGGCGGCGATGGCGGCCGACCAGGCGGAAGACGAGACCCAGTCCGGGCATCAGCTGGTCAACCGCAACCGCTGCGCGATCCAGGACCTGGCGGGCTCGCTGGTGGAGGCCAGCGAGGTAATCCAGCAACTGGAAAACCACAGCAGCGAGATTTCCGGGGTGCTTGATGTGATCCGTGGCATTGCCGAGCAGACTAACCTGCTGGCGCTCAACGCCGCCATCGAGGCGGCGCGGGCGGGTGACCAGGGGCGGGGGTTCGCGGTGGTCGCAGACGAGGTGCGTGGCCTGGCCCAGCGCACCGCGCAGTCGACCCACGATATCCAGCGCATGATCGGCGCCCTGCAGGATGGGGCTCGCGCGGCGGTGCAGGTGATGCAGCAGAGCAGCGCGCATGCCGGGCACAGCGTCGAGCAGGCGCAACTGGCCAGCGACGCGCTGGACAGCATCAGCGTGCGGGTCAACCAGATCAACGAGATGAGCCTGCAGATCGCTGCGGCGGTGGAGCAGCAGAGCCAGGTCAGCGAGAACATCAACCGCAACATCAACAGCATCCGCCAGGCCAGTGAGGCGACGGTCAGCGTCGGACAGCGCAGCCACAGCAGTGCCAGTGACGTGGCGGACCTGGCCAAGGACCTGCGGCGACTGGCGGATGAGTTCTGGCGGCGTTGTCAGTGACTGACTGAGTTGTCTGTGCCGGCCTTATCGCGGGGCACCTTGGTACTTGGCGTGGGCTTGCCCCGCGATTGGATCTATCTAGAAACCGATGAACGCATAGTAGGCCGGCGCTTCGCCCGTCACCTGTAGCCGATGTTCCTGCAGACCGGCCGCAAGCGCCTCGTCCTGCACATGCACAGCCCACGGTCCATCGACCGCCCGCGGCGCCTGCTCCAGCACCGAGGCAAACGCCGCCATGTCCGGCAGCCAGGCAGTAAATCCATTGCCCTTCAGAGCGCTGGTGGTCATCCCCAGCGCCTGACAGATCGCCACCTTGGCCGCGATATCGTCGCGATCGGCCTGGCGTGAGGCCTCGATCAGGGCACGCAGCGCCTCATCCACCGGCAGGTTGCCGTGAATCAGTTCCGGCCCTTGCGTCCAGGCTTCGGGCGGGCAGTCCTTGTTTTCCGGGCGCAGCGGCAGGTGCGGGTTGATCTCCGCCGGGTAGATACGACAGACCAGCGGGCGGCTTTCATAGATACCGCACAGGTCGTTGTCATCAAGGTTGCGGCAGCGCCCTGGATTGAACGCGGCGAAGGTCACCGAGACCTGCAACTGCGCGTCACCGCATGGCACCGGGTGCGAACGGCGCAGCACATGCTCGCGCTGGTCCGTCGGCATGCCAGGGCCATCGGCGAGAAAACCTTCGATCAGCACCACCACCTGACCACCAGAGATCGCCCACTGCCGGGCCTCGGCAAGCGTCAGCGGCACATGATGGCCCGTGCAGCATTTGCCGCAGCCGGTGCAGGCGAAGCGAATACTGTCGCTCATCGCTTGCCGGCTTCCCATTCCGTGGTGAAGGCTTGCTGGCGTTGGCGGTCATAGAGGCACAGCTCCGTACCGGTGCGATTCTGCATGTGCTTCTGGGGGTAGGTGCCCTCGAGCAGCAGCGCGCTGTAACCGACCTGGTCGTCGAACTCGGCGGGTTTGCCCAGGGCGTGGGCATCCTTGAGCTGGCTGGCGCCCAGACAGGCCTTGAGCATGTGCTGGCGTTGGTCGCTCCAGGCATGGGGCGTAGAGGCTTGGGCGTAAACGGTAAGCAGCGAAAGGCTAAGCAGTATCGAACGTAGCATGGGCATGACCTCAACAAGAGAGGGAATTATGCCTTCCCATGAACGCAACGCAAATTGCGATTTTTCTTACGTATTTAGCTGAAAGCAGAAACTTTATTAGCAACCATTACCCGCGCTGGAAAGAGGATGATTCGTGGCTATACCTGTATGGATTCGAAAGCCAAAGGGCAACTGTGAGGTCATGGAATGCGTTTCGAGGGATCATTCGCGCAACTGAAGGAGCGCCTGGAACTGTTGGCGCAGGTTGGAACATGGAAGGAACTTAACCCTAACCAGTATGAGTTTCGCACCCATAGTGGTGGCGTGATGTCATGGTATCCGGGCACGGGTGAATTGGGTTTCCAGGGGCAGCCGGAGTCCTCCCTGGAGCTTGAGCAGTTGGTAAGAGGCATGCTGTCACAGGACGGTGAAGCCATGCCCGATGCCAGGCCTATCATGGAGAATCTTGCACACGCTCCTGAATTCATGAATATGTCATTCCTGGATGATTCCTATGCGGATTCCGAGTTGGTTCTGGGATTCGTCGGGGCACTGGGAACGGACCTAAAAGTGGTCTGCCAAATTGTCGAAGATCGGCTCAAGGCGTTTCGCTATACCGCCCATTGCATACGTATATCCACTGATGTCATTACAAAGATCGGCGATGTTCCGCAGACCGAGAATCGCGTTGAGCGTATTGACATGTACATGCGTGAGGGTAATCGATTAAGGGAGGTGTCGGGGGATAATTCGATATTGGCATTAGGCGCTGCTGTCGCCATCAGCCAATTGAGATACCAGGAAAGCAAGGCGGAGCCGGGCAGAAATGCCTATCTGATAAATTCATTGAAAACGCCGTTTGAGGTGCAGCGATTACGGAAGATTTATGCCGGGGGGTTTTTCTTGATCGGCGTGCATGCGGACCATGAGCGTAGAAGCCGTTATCTTCTCGACGACCTACGGTTGACCAAGGAGCAGGCGGCGGATCTGATCTCACGGGATGAAAACGAAAAAGAACCACACGGGCAGCACACTCGAGACACTTACCATTTGTCTGACTTCTTTGTCAGCTATGATGGAAATTTAGATGCCCTGAAGAATCAGATCTGGCGCATTCTGGATTTGTTGTTCGGCAAGCCGTATGTCACCCCCACTTTCGATGAGTATGCGATGTTCATGGCCTTCTCTGCTTCACTGAGGTCGGCCGACCTGTCACGGCAGGTCGGTGCTGTATTGACCAAGCACGACTGTATCATCGCAACAGGGGCTAACGATGTACCCAAGGCAGGCGGCGGCCTGTACTGGCCGACCAGGAACGATGCACATGAAATTGTGGATGAGGAGGATGGAAGGGACTACAAGCGAGGCGAGGATTCAAATGCCATGCAAAAAAAGGAAATAATAGAAAACATCATCCGTTCACTCCCCGAGCACTGTCGGGATGAAGTGGCGCCCTTGATAAAAAATAGTGGAATAAAAGATATAACCGAGTATGGCCGGGTTGTCCATGCGGAAATGGAAGCGCTGTTGTCATCTTCCCGGATGGGGGTAAGTGCGGTCGATAGCACGTTGTATTGTACCACCTACCCTTGCCATAACTGCGCAAAGCACATCATCGCCGCTGGTGTTGATCGTGTGGTGTATGTCGAGCCCTATCCAAAGAGTAAGGCGCAGAAATTTCATTCGGACTCGATTTCTCTGGAGCGTTCGCGTAAAGGGGTGTTTTTTGACGCCTTCATAGGTGTTGGGCCAAGAAGTTTCTTTGATCTGTTTTCCGTGAATCTGGGTAGTGGCTACGCTGTCATACGTAAGACCGAGGATGGGCAAGCGGTTGACTGGAGTGAAGCAAATGCTAAATTGCGAACCCAGATGCAGCCTTGCTCATACATCGATCGCGAATATATGGCTGGGCACACTTTGTCAACGTACTTATAAGGTGATTCCGATGAGCGGAAGTAAAGAGGAATTTCTTCGCTACCTCGATGAGTGCCGCGAAAAGGTCCAGCAATGGCCGGCCTGGAAGCGAGAGGCTGTAAAGGCACCGAACCGAGAGCCAGTCGTTTTCAGGGAAGCTTCGCAGACCCGCCCTCAGTCGACGAATAGCCGCTGAATCTTCAAGAGCCGTGCACGAGTGTCCTGTCTCGGAAATAAGCTGTTCACTTTTGGCGGCGTCTTGGGCGCCCGGCCTGCGTTGCCACTCCTCGCCATAGCCCTGCTATGACTCGTCGCGGCGCCTTGCCCGAACACACAAGCCACTCGCCAAAAGAGAACGTATTTCCGAGACAGGACACTCGCATGGCTCTTCACTTTCTGGCTTTCAGCGCTCCTCGAACACCACCGCCCGCGCCGCCGTTACCAGGCAGTTGGTCAGCTCCGGCGAGGAGAACTTGGTGAGAATGGCATTGGCCCCGGCCAGCTTGGCCTTGTCACCGCTCATCGCGCTGTCCAGCGAGGTGTGCAGCAGGATGTACAGGTGCTGGAAGTCCGGGGTTTCACGCAAGGTGCGGGTGAAGGCGAAGCCGTCCATCTCGGACATCTCGATGTCCGAGACGATGATGTTGATCTCTCTGTCGGTGCCTTGCAGCTCCAGCAGCACATTGATCGCATCCTTGGCGCTGCGCGCGGTGTGGCACTCGATGCCAAGGTTGCGCAGGGTGTGCACCGACTGCTGCAACGCGACCTGGCTGTCGTCCACCACCAGGATGTTGGCGGCGGCCAGCAGGCTTGCATCTTCTTCGCTGACTTCCCCCGGGTGCGGTTCGTGGGGCGGCGGGGCGATGCCGTGGATGACCTTCTCGATATCCAGCACCTGCACCAGGGTGTTGTCGACCCGGGTGACGCCGGTAATGAACGAGCGGTTGCCCGAGCCGTAGGGTGGCGGTTTGATGTCGGTGCTCAGGCAATGGACGATGCGGCTCACCGCTTGCACGTGCAGGCCCTGGCGCGAGCGGCTGATCTCGGTGACGATCAGGCAGCCGCCGTCGGGGTCGGCCAGGGGCATTTCGCCGATGGCGCGGGACAGGTCGATCACCGACAGCGAGTTGCCACGCAGGGTGGCGACGCCTTTGACGTGCGGGTGGGACTCCGGCAGTTTGGTCAGCGGCGGGCAGGGGATGATCTCGCTGACCTTGAGCAGGTTGATTGCCATCAGTTTGCCGCTGCGCAGGGTGAACAGCAGCAGGGACAGCGAGTCCGCGCGGGCTTTTTGCGTGGCCATGGACAACCTTCGCTATGAATGAGGGGGAGGATGCCGGGTTATCGGCTTTCTGGCGCCAGGCTTTAGCTTAGTTTGCTATTCGCTCTGTATGGGGCTGCTTCGCAGCCCCATCAGCGCAGCCCCAAGCGCTTGGCCAACCGGCTCAGGTTGGCCCGATCCAGCCCCAGCTCCCGGGCTGCGGCTGCCCAGTTGTCCTGGTGACGATCCAGACATGCTTCGACGATCTGCCGCTGATAATCATCCACCGCCTCGCGCAGCCCCCCCTCGGGCAGCGGCGCGTCAGCCGACGGTGCCTCGGTTTCTGCCAGTATGCTCGGCGCCACGTTGCGCAGGTCGAGGTCCGCCGCTTCCAGGGTGAGGATCTTCGGCCGCCGTCCGTGCTGCCCCAATGCCTTGAGCGCCGAGCGACCGATCAGGTGTTCCAGTTCGCGCACGTTGCCCGGCCAGCCGTACGCCAGCAGGGCGGCCTGGGCGTCGGTGGACAGCCGCAGGCTCCCCAGCCCCAGGCGCGCGCGGTTCTGTTCGAGGAAAAAGCCCGCCAGCAACAGCACGTCGCGGCCTCGCTCGCGCAGGGGCGGAACTTGCAGCGGGTAGACGCTCAACCGGTGGTAGAAGTCGGCGCGGAAGTTGCCATTGCGCACCTCTTCGGCCAGGTCGCGGTTGGTCGCGGCGATCAGGCGTACATCGACCTGATGGTCGCGGTCCGAACCCAGGCGTTGCAACTGCCCGCTCTGCAACACCCGCAGCAACTTGGCCTGCACCGCCAGCGGCAGCTCGCCGACCTCGTCGAGGAACAATGTGCCGCCGTTGGCCAGCTCGAACTTGCCGCGGCGTTCACCATGGGCGCCGGTAAAGGCGCCGCGCACATGGCCGAACAGTTCACTCTCCACCAAGGTGTCGGGCAGCGCGGCGCAGTTGAGGCTGACCATCGGCTTGCCGGCACGCTGGCTGGCATGGTGCAGGGCCTGGGCCACCAGTTCCTTGCCGACGCCGGTCTCGCCGGTGATCAGCACGGTCAGGTCGCTACCGCCGACCAGGCGGATCTCCTCGACCAGGCGCTTGTGTGCCTTGCTCTGGCCGATCAGTTCGCGGTCCTGGCCGCTGGCCTGGCGATACACCTCGGCGCGCTGGTGTTCATCTTCGGCGCGCAGGGCCAGGTGCTCGATGCGCTCGGCCACGGTTACCGTGGCGGCGGCCAGGCTGGCGAAGGCCTGCAGGGCGTCGAGTTCGAGGCTCTGGAACTGGCCGGCGGTGAGCGCGTCGAGGGTCAGCAGGCCCCACGGGCGTTCGTCGACCATCAGCGGGCAGCCCATGCAGTCGTGCACCTCGAGATCCACATGGGCGGCGTCGACCAGGCCGTCGTAAGGGTCGGGCAGCGGGCTGTCGCTAGGGAAACGGGTGGGCTCGGGGCGGCTGAGCAGGGCCTGGAAGCGCGGGTGCTCGCTGACCCGGAAGCGTCGGCCCAGGGTGTCCGCCGACAAGCCATCCACCGCTAGCGGTACCAGCCATTCGCCGTCCAGGCGCAGCAGCGCCGCGGCATCGCATGGCAGCAGATCGCGCATGGCCTGCAGCAGCCGGCGGTAGCGTTCCTGGTCGGGGAGGTCGCGGGACAAGTCGCTTACCAGAGGGAGGAGGGCAGTGAGCAGGGGCTTTGCAGTCATATGGACTCCTGTTGGTCGGAATGACTATACGCCTGAGTGTGTCCTTTTGACATCGATCAATGAAAACCCCCGGTTTTACTGACGATCAAAGTTGGCACGATTGCTGAAATGGTCTACGCAACCATTCGAAGCCTCAGGCTCAGGAGTTGTCGTAATGCTCAATGCCGAACAACGTGCAATCATCAAAGCCACCGTGCCCCTGCTGGAAAGCGGTGGCGAGGCCCTGACCACCCACTTCTACAAGATGATGCTCAGCGAGTACCCCGAGGTACGTCCGCTGTTCAACCAGGCCCATCAGGCCAGCGGCGACCAGCCGCGTGCCCTGGCCAACGGCGTGCTGATGTACGCCCGGCATATCGACCAGCTCGAGCAGTTGGGCGGCCTGGTAGGCCAGATCATCAACAAGCACGTCGCCCTGCAGATTCTCCCTGAACACTACCCGATCGTCGGCAGCTGCCTGCTGCGCGCCATCGAGGAAGTGCTGGGCAAGGAGATCGCCACGGCCGAGGTGATCGCTGCCTGGGCGGCGGCCTATGGCCAGCTTGCCGACATCCTCATCGGCGCCGAGGAGAACCTGTACAAGCAGAAGGAAGAGGCTGCCGGCGGCTGGCGCGGCACCCGCGAATTCCGCCTGGTGCGCCGCGAGCAGG
This sequence comes from Pseudomonas sp. RC3H12, assembly GCF_018596375.1. Taxonomy (NCBI): domain Bacteria; kingdom Pseudomonadati; phylum Pseudomonadota; class Gammaproteobacteria; order Pseudomonadales; family Pseudomonadaceae; genus Pseudomonas; species Pseudomonas sp. RC3H12. The sequence continues at coordinate 118,708 of NZ_CP075595.1, forward strand.
AAAGCCGCGAAATCGTCTCGTTCTACTTCGCGCCGGTCGATGGCAAGCCGGTGCTCAAGGCCGAGCCGGGCCAGTACATCGGCCTGAAGCTGGAAATCGATGGCCACGAGCAGCGTCGCAACTATTCGCTGTCGGCCCTGTGCGACGGTGAGCAGTACCGCATCAGCGTCAAACGCGAGGCGGGCGGCAAGGTCTCCAACTACCTGCATGATGGCTTGATGGTCGGCGATACCCTGCAACTGTTCCCGCCTTCCGGTGACTTCACCCTGGTCGCCAGCGACAAGCCGCTGGTGCTGATCAGCGGCGGTGTGGGTATCACCCCGACCCTGGCCATGCTTGAGGCGGCCCTCGAGACCGAACGCCCGGTGCACTTCATCCATTGCGCGCGCAACGGCGCGGTGCATGCCTTCCGCGACTGGATCGATGGCCTGGCGGCGCGTCACCCGCAACTCAAGCGCTTCTACTGCTACGCCGAGGAGGATGGCAGCCAGGCTGCCGACGCAGTGGGCCTGCTGGACCAGGACCTGCTGGCCGAATGGCTGCCGCGTGAGCGCGATATCGACGCCTACTTCCTCGGACCCAAGGGCTTCATGGCGGCGATCAAGCGTCAGCTCAAGGGCTTGGGTGTGCCGGAAGGGCAGAGCCGCTATGAGTTCTTCGGGCCTGCGGCGGCTTTGGAGTGAAGCGCTGAGCCCATCGCGGGGCAAGCCCGCTCCCACGAAGCCGAGGATGGCGGCGTGGGAGCGGGCTTGCCCCGCGATGGACTTCATCCCAATCGCTGCGGTTCGGCGTTCTGTCGGGCCGCCAGCACAAGGATGCTCCCGGCCGTGGGTAATCGAGAACGAAGCGGACGATGACATTCGGTGCTGTCGGCCTGGCCGAGCGCCGAACCGCAGCGATTGGGCCTAACCGATCTTCTATATAAGGAAGCGGTGAACGCGGTTACACCCGCTTTCATCTTTAATCCTCCTTTAATCACTGTATCCTTCACTCCCAGGTGTCGAGGGGCCTGCTCCTGCCCGGCACCTGGGCTGGCGCATTTTTCACGCGCGTCAGTGAACCGAAACCGACCCGCTCGGTCCTAGGTCATCAGTGGATAGCCGCGCACGCCCCCGCTCGATGCATTCAAAGGTCATCTCCAGCGTGTAGACTGGGCGCCCCTCGGGCAGCCCGCGCTGTCACTCTCCATCGAAGGAATCGGCAATGAACGAACTCTCATCGCGCCTGAATCGGGAACGGCGCTTTCTGGTGCTCCTCGGCGTGATCTGCCTGGCGCTGATCGGCGGCGCCCTGTACATGCAGGTGGTGCTGGGCGAGGCACCTTGCCCGCTGTGCATCCTGCAGCGCTATGCCCTGCTGTTCATCGCGATCTTCGCCTTCATCGCCGCCGCCATGCCCGGGCGCCGCAGCCTGACCTTCTTCGAGGCGCTGGTGGTGCTCAGCGCAATCGGTGGCATCGTTGCCGCCGGCAACCATGTGTATATACTCGCCAACCCCATGGTCAGCTGCGGTATCGACACCTTGCAGCCCATCGTCGACGACCTGCCGCTGGCCAAGCTCTGGCCGCTGGCGTTCCAGGTCGATGGGTTCTGTTCCACGCCCTACCCGCCGATCCTCGGCCTGTCCCTCGCGCAATGGGCGCTGGTGGCGTTCGTGCTGACGGCGGTGCTGGTGCCCCTGGGCATCTACCGAAACCGTCGCCGCGCTTAGACCAAAGTCCCGAATTGACCTGGGTCTATTGCGCGGCGAGATAAGCTGCAAAGGGCCCCCGATGATTGATCCAGGTCAGCCACCAGCCCTTGCGCGGCAAGGGTTTCAGGGCTACTGCGCGGGGTGCGACAAACTGTCGCGAAGTTGATTTTTTGACCAGTATTGTTACGCATTCTGTAAAAGACTGTTGCTCAATAAGTCATAGTCATCGTGGGGCGACCTATCTACAATCGCCCCCAATTTCCGTTCGGCACTGCTTGCGAGTCGCAGGATTGATGGGAGCCGCAGCGCTTTCCATTTGCTGACTTCGACAAGTTTCGCCCAACGGCGATACCGGGCGGACACCCCTCCGCGTTTTCCCGCACCAAATGGACTTGGTCTGAAGTACAGGCCTGTTGCCTACGAAACCATAAGCACCGCCAAACCGCTTGACGCCAAGATCCAGCAGTCGGATCCCTGGCAGGGGCGAGTACGGGCGCCAATTGCCGCACTTGGCAGGACGAAGTGTTGGCTACCAAAACACAAATTGCATTGAAGCAAGCTGATCTAGAGGTCGTGAGATGAGTAAAAAGCGTTACCCCAGACTGTTTGGCATATTGCCCTTTTTAGGCATGCTTTTACTCAGTGGGTGCAACTGGACCCTGCTCGATCCGAAGGGCCAGGTCGGCATTGAGCAGAAGAACCTGATCCTGATCGCCACCGGCCTGATGCTGCTGGTGGTCGTGCCCGTGATCATCATGACCCTGGCGTTCGCCTGGAAGTATCGCGCGTCCAACAAGGCCGCCACCTACACCCCCGACTGGTCGCACTCGACCAAGATCGAGGCCGCGGTGTGGATCATCCCGATCCTGATCATCATCGCCCTGGGTTACTTCACCTACCACTCCACCCACAAGCTGGACCCGTACCGTCCACTGGATTCCGATGTGAAGCCGGTGCAGATCGACGTGGTCGCGCTGGACTGGAAATGGCTGTTCATCTACCCGGAACAGGGCATCGCCACGGTCAACAAGATCGTCTTCCCGGCCAACACCCCGGTCAACTTCCGCGTGACCTCCGACGCCGTGATGAACTCCTTCTTCATCCCGGGCCTGGGTGGCCAGATCTACGCCATGGCTGGCATGACCACCAAACTGCACCTGATCGCCAACGAGAACGGTGAGTTCGACGGTATCTCCGCCAACTACAGCGGCGCCGGCTTCACCGGTATGAAATTCAAGGCAACCGCCACTTCGCAAGCCGACTTCGATGCATGGGTCGCTGAAGTGAAGGCTTCGCCGAAGAAACTGGACCAGGCCGAATACGACGCCTTGGCCAAAGCAAGCGAAAACAACCCAGTCGCGCTGTACAGCGAGGCTCCGGCTGACCAGTTCCAGCGCATCGTCGACAAGTACGAAGGCATGAACCGCGGTCGTCCGAACCACGAAGAAGCAGGCAGCAAAGACCTGGCCACTACCAAGGGTGTGGAATCGAGTATGCAACCAGCTGCCGGTGCAGAGGAGTAAGAGATGTTCGGTAAATTAACTCTGGAGGCGATACCGTATCACGAGCCGATAGTCATGGTGACGCTTGCCATGATCGCGCTCGGTGGTCTCGCTGTCGTTGGTGCCATCACCTATTTCCGCAAGTGGACCTACTTGTGGACCGAGTGGCTGACCACGGTCGACCACAAGAAAATCGGCGTGATGTACATCATCGTCGCTATGGTCATGCTGCTGCGCGGCTTCGCCGACGCGATCATGATGCGTACCCAGCTGGCCGCCGCCACCGGTGGCTCCGAAGGCTACCTGCCGCCTGAACACTATGACCAGATCTTCACCGCCCACGGTGTGATCATGATCATCTTCATGGCGATGCCGTTCTTCACCGGCCTGATGAACCTTGCGGTTCCTCTGCAGATCGGTGCACGTGACGTTGCCTTCCCGTTCCTGAACTCCCTGAGCTTCTACCTGCTGCTGGCAGGCGTGCTGCTGGTCAACATTTCGCTGGGTGTTGGTGAATTCGCCAAGACCGGCTGGGTTGCCTATCCGCCGCTCGCGGGTATCCAGTACAGCCCTGGGGTGGGTGTCGACTACTACATCTGGGCGCTACAGCTATCAGGTCTGGGTACGACGCTTACCGGCGTGAACTTCCTCGTCACCGTGATGAAGATGCGCGCCCCTGGCATGAAGCTGATGGACATGCCGATCTTCACCTGGACCTGCACCTGGGCCAACGTGCTGATCGTCGCTTCGTTCCCGATCCTCACCGCCGCACTCGCACTGCTGACTGTTGACCGTTATCTGGACTTCCACATTTTCACCAACGAGCTTGGTGGGAACCCGATGATGTACGTCAACCTGTTCTGGGCGTGGGGTCACCCTGAGGTCTACATCCTGATCCTGCCGGCCTTCGGCGTGTTCTCGGAAGTCACCTCGACCTTCGCAGGCAAGCGCCTGTTCGGTCACCACTCGATGATCTACGCATCGGGCGCGATCGCCATCCTCGGCTTTGCGGTCTGGCTGCACCACTTCTTCACCATGGGTGCCGGCGCCAGCGTCAACACCTTCTTCGGCCTGGCGACGATGCTGATCTCCATTCCGACCGGTGTGAAGCTGTTCAACTGGCTGTTCACCATCTACCAGGGCCGTCTGCGCTTCACCGCGCCGATCATGTGGACCCTGGGCTTCATGGTCACCTTCTCCATCGGTGGCATGACCGGCGTTCTGCTGGCTGTTCCAGGTGCCGACTTCGTTCTGCACAACAGCCTGTTCGTGATCGCCCACTTCCACAACGTGATCATCGGTGGCGCGGTATTCGGCTACATCGCCGGCTTCGCCTTCTGGTTCCCGAAAGCCTTCGGTTTCACCCTGAACGAGAAGTGGGGCAAGGCTGCCTTCTGGTTCTGGATCTCCGGCTTCTACGTAGCGTTCATGCCGCTGTACGCCCTGGGCTTCATGGGCATGACCCGTCGTCTGAACCACTCCGACAACCCGCTGTGGGAACCCTACCTGTACGTAGCCGTGGTCGGCGCCGTGCTGATCCTGTTCGGTATCGCCTGCCAGCTGATCCAGATCTACGTCTCGGTTCGCGATCGCAAGGACAACATGGACGTCACCGGCGACCCATGGGGCGGCCGTACCCTGGAATGGTCGACTTCGTCGCCACCTCCGTTCTACAACTTCGCCCACATGCCTGAGCACGTTGGCCTGGACGCCTGGCACGAAGCCAAGCAAGCCGGCGCCGCCTACAAGGCTCCGGCCAAGTACGAAGCGATCCACATGCCGAGCAACACCTCCACCGGTCTGTTCATGGGTCTGTTGCTGACCGTGTTCGGCTTCGCCTTCATCTGGCACATCTGGTGGCTGGTGGGTGCGAGCCTGGTTGCGACCATCGCTGTCTTCGTTCGCCACGCCGCGCGTGACGACCAGGGCTACATGGTGCCGGCCGAAGAAGTGGCGCGCATCGAAGGCGAGCGCATGAAAGCGCTGGCCAACGCTGGTGCACTGCCTGCTGGCGGCGCACGTGTCGAATCGTTTGAACGGGTGTAATCAATGTCCAGTCAAGTAATCCACGGTGGTGCGCATGGTCATGACCATGCGCACGATGACCACCACCACGACTCGGGCCAGATGACCGTACTCGGTTTCTGGCTGTACCTGATGACCGACTGCATCCTGTTTGCGTCGCTCTTCGCCACCTACGCGGTGCTGTCCGGCGGTTTCGCCGGCGGCCCGTCGGGTCACGACATCTTCCAGCTCGACTTCGTGCTGGTCGAAACCGCGTTCCTGCTGCTGTCCTCGATCACCTTCGGCTTCGCCATGCTGAAGATGTTCGCCGGCAACAAGGCAGGTGTACTGGGCTGGTTGGCTGTGACCTTCCTGTTCGGTGCAGGCTTCATCGCGATGGAAATCTATGAGTTCCATCACCTGATCGCCGAAGGCTACGGCCCGCAGCGCAGTGGCTTCCTGTCGGCGTTCTTCGCGCTGGTCGGTACCCACGGCCTGCACGTGACTGCCGGTCTGATCTGGATGGCAATCATGATGTACCAGATCAACAAGCACGGCATCACGCCGACCGCCAAGACCCGCATGAGCTGCCTGAGCCTGTTCTGGCACTTCCTCGACGTGGTCTGGATCTGCGTGTTCACCGTCGTCTACCTGCTGGGGGTTCTGTAATGGCTAGCGCACACGACACTCATCACGAAGGCAATCACGGTAGCGTGAAGTCCTACATGATCGGCTTTGTACTGTCGATCATCCTGACCGCGATCCCGTTCGGCCTGGTGATGTACCCAAGCCTGCCGAAGAACCTGACCGTCCTGATCGTGGTGGCCATGGCCGTCATCCAGGTGGTGGTGCACCTCGTGTACTTCCTGCACATGGACCGCTCGAAAGAGCAGCGCTCCAACGTGTCGACGTTCCTGTTCACCGTTCTGGTAATTGCACTGCTGGTCGGCCTGTCGCTGTGGATCATGTTCAGCATCCACTTCGAAATGCTGGCCAAGTGAGGTAAGACTGCATGTCCGTGAAGCACTTTATCCAAATCACCAAACCGGGGATCATTTTCGGTAACGTGCTTTCCGTGGCAGGCGGTTTCTTCCTTGCCGCCAAGGGGCATGTGGATTTCGCCCTGTTCCTGGCGGTGGTGATCGGTACGTCCCTGGTGGTCGCGTCCGGATGCGTGTTCAACAACTGCATCGACCGTGACATCGACCACAAGATGGAGCGCACCAAGAACCGCGTCATGGTCCAGGGCGGCATGTCGCTGCCCCTGGCGCTGATCTACGCCACCCTGCTCGGGGTGGCAGGTTTCAGCTTGCTGTATGTCCAGGCCAACCCGCTGTCGGCGTTCTGCGCCCTGGTTGGCTTCGTGGTCTACGTCGGCTTCTACAGCCTGTGGCTCAAGCGCAAATCGGTGCACGGCACCCTGGTCGGCAGCCTGTCCGGTGCCATGCCTCCGGTGATCGGCTACTGCGCGGTGAGCAACAGCTTCGACCTGGCCGCGTTCACGCTGCTGGTGATGTTCAGCCTGTGGCAGATGCCGCACAGCTTTGCCATCGCCATCTTCCGCTTCAAGGACTACAGCGCCGCCAACATCCCGGTCCTGCCGGTGGCGCGCGGTATCCTCGCGGCGAAGAAGCAGATCGTGCTGTACGTGCTGGCCTTTGTGCTCGCCACCCTGATGCTGACCCTCGGCGGCTACGCCGGCCTGGGTTATCTCGCCGTGGCGGCCGCCATGGGCCTGTACTGGCTGTACATGGCCTGGGGCGGCTACAAGGCCGAGGACGACAGCAAGTGGGCGCGCAAGGTATTCGGCTTCTCCATCCTCACCGTCACCGCCCTGAGCGTGATGATGGGCGTGGACAGCCAGACCGCGGCCGACGTGCTGATGACCTACGCACGCTGAAACACCCCAGCTGCACAAGACGCCCCGGCTTGCCGGGGCGTTTTTTTTGCCTCGGAAAATTCATTCGAAGGGCAGTTGACAGCGCCATGCCCTTTACCGGATGTTATGCGCCGTAGGTCAGGACGACCTGCAGGCCAGGGTAGGCCGCGATCCATTCGGATCGATCCACATGACAAGGACTGTTCCATGACCGAATCGAGCTCCGCTCCTTCGGCGTGCGCGGCTTCGCTGCGCCAACGCCATGCCTCTGCCAGTACCGCTACCGCGCTGGCCATCCTCGAATGCCTGTTTCGTCGGCGCAGCCTGGCCCCCGGGCAGGATGACGCGCTGGACGATGCCGTGCTCGCCCCGCACCTGCCCAAGGTGCTGCAGGCCGTCGAGCGCGGCCTGCCTGTGGAGATGGTCCTCCCGGCCTTCCCCGGCAAGTCGCCCAACCGCCAGAAGACCCTCGGCCCGCTCCCGGACCTGGCAGAGCACCATGCCATCGACGAGCTGAATCGCCTGGCTGAGGAAATCCGCGCACTGCATGCCCCCGGTGCAGTCATTCACATCTGCTCGGACGGCTATGTCTTCGCCGACCTGGTACGGGTGCCCGATGCCCATGTCCAGGCCTATACCGACGATATCCAGCGCTATGCCGGCCAGCACTATCCCGGCCGTTTCACCTTGTTCGACCTCAAGGATGCCTATCCGCAGCTGGGCTGCCTGGACTCCATGCGCGAAGAGCTGATGATCGAGCATGGCCAGTCGCTGCGCGCCCTGCAGCAGCGCTTCGAGGACGAGGAGCACATGCGGCTGATGTACTGCGGCATCCATCGTTTCCTCGCCGAGGACTACGCCGGGCTGGCGGAGTTCGAAGGCATGAGCATGAACGCGGTGAAGAAGGCGGCCAAGCCCGCCTCCCAGCGGGTGATCCAGCGTAGCGAGGCCTGGAGTGCGTTGCTGCAAGCGCGCTATCCGCATTGCCTGCGCCTGTCGATCCACCCGCAGTTGGCGGTGTCGAGCAAGATCGGCATCCGCCTGGTGCCGACCAGCGACCTGTGGCGCACCCCCTGGCATTCGGTGGCGATCAAGCGCCGTGGCGTGGTGACCCTCGACCGGCGCAGCAATGTCGATGAGCGTTACAGCCGGCTGGTATTCCGCCGTGGCCGGCCTTGCCACTACGCCAGCGCGCAGTGAGGGTGGCGCCAATGGACATACGCGCGGTTCTGTTCGACCTGGACGGCACCCTGGTCGATACCCTGCCTGATATCGCCTGGTGCCTGAATCATGTGCTGAGCCTGTATGGGCTGCGCACGCTGCAGCCGGAGGAGGTGCGCGGCATGATCGGCGGCGGTGTGGCGGCGATGCTCGAAAGGGCCGCCGTCGGCCTCGACGCCGAGCAATGCCAACGCCTGCATGACGACTACAGCAGCTGCTATCACGACAACCTGGTCCGGCGTTCCCGAGTATTCCCAGGTTGTATCGGCCTGATCGAGAGGATTGCCGGCAAAGGGCTGCCCATGGCCCTCGTCACCAACAAGGCCCAGACCCTCGCCGAGCGTGTCGTGCAAGGGCTGCTGCCCGCGCAGCGATTTGCCGCAGTGTTCGGTCATCGCCCCGGCGAGCGGCTCAAGCCGGCACCGGACATCGCGCTGCAGGCTGCCGAGCGGTTGGGCATCGACCCCGGCCACTGCCTGTTTGTCGGCGATACCCCCATCGACCTGTTGACCGCCAAGGCCGCCGGCATGCCCGCCGCCGCCGTCGGTTGGGGCTACGGCGAGTGGCAAGCGTTGCTCGAGCAGCGGCCACAGTTCCATTGCCAGCAACCCTTGCAGCTGCTCCGGGCCTTGCACCCGGAGCAACTGCGCCACTGTGCAAGCCAATCCGCAACGCCAATCGGTTCGCTGTAGCCGTTCTCAAGGAAGATACGACATGCAAGACAAAGACAGCTGGATGGATGCCGTCGGCCAGGTGCTGGACGGTTACCTGCTCAAGGCTCAGGACGACCGCTTCGACCAAGCGGGCAGGGCGCACCTGGCCCGCGACCTGGCGCGCTGCTTCGACAGCGGCGAGCCCCTGCGCATGGTGTTGCCGGGTTTCCCGTGCAAGTCGCCGAATGATCACGACAAGACCTTTGGCGTGCTGCCCGATCATGGCGAGGTGATCGCCATCGAGCGCCTCGACCGCCTCGCCCAGGAACTCGCCGAGCTCCACGCCCCTGGCTGCGAGATCGCAATCCTCAGCGACGGCACCACCTTCAACGATATCGTCGGCGTGCCGGACGACGTGCGCCGCGCCTACAACCAGGCGCTGCGCACCCTGTGCACGACCCATTGCATCCGCTGGGTGAGCATGGAAGACCTGTTCCCCCAGGCCAGCAGTGCCGAGGCCCTGCGCGCCACCCTGATCAAGCAGGCCCGCCTGCCGTGGAAGAACGTCGAAGCGCTGATCGAGCAGTGCCAGCACGACGAGGCCCTGGGCCGGACCCACGACAAGTTGTGCAGCCACCTCTACAACGACCTGCGCCTATGCCGTCAGGCCGGGCAGGACGAAGACGAGCACCTGCGCCAGATCAGCTACAAGGCCTACCAGATGATGCTGCGCGGCCAGGCCTTGAATGCGGCGGTCGAGCGGTTTTTCCCCGGGCACGTGCGCTTGTCGGTGCACCAGTACGACAACGCCGGCCCCAAGTTCACCGTAGCCCTGGCCGAGGGGCTCGATCATGTAGCCAGCCCCTGGCATGCAGTGCCGGTGCGCCAGCTGGACGGTCGCCAGACCCTGCGCAGCCGCGCGCAGATCGACCCCGCGCGGCATGTGCTGGTGACCTGGCAGGGGCAGCCATGGCTGTTCCATGAAACAGCGGGCGAGGCGCTTGAGGGCTTCAACTTCACATTGCAGAAGCTCCCCTTGTTCGGGTTGCTGGTCAGCGACCCGCTGGGGCTGGGTTTCCAGCGACTGTCCACCGAGACCTTGCAGGCACTGGTGCGCAGTTTCGGTTTTGTCTGCCTCAGAGGCTGTGAATTCACCGACCAGCAGGCATTCGCCGCCGACTGCGAGCGTTTCGGCACCATCTACCGTTGGTCCTTTGGTGAGGTACATGTGGTCAAGCCGGCCGACCAGCCCCAAGGCGTGGTGCATTCACTGGAGAAGACGCCCTTGCACTGGGACCTCAACATGCTGCCCGACAGCGATCCGCTGGTGCAGCGCGATCCCAAGTTCTGCGCCCACACCTTCATGCTGTATTGCAAGACGCCGCCACAGCCGGGGGAAGGGCAGACCACGGTCGTCGACAGCCGCAACGCCTTGCGCAAGGTGGGCCTGCGCACCGCCCGCCAGTGGCAGGGCATCGATTTGACCTACTACACGCGCATGACCTATTTCGGCGGTTCGCCGCGCAGCTACTCGCTGGTCGACCTCGATCCGCGCAATGGCGAGCGGGTACTGCGCTACCAGGAGGGCTGCCAGTCGTCGTTACAGACCCTCGAACAGAAGGTGCAGGGGCACGACGAGGACTTCCAGCAGGCATTGATCAGCCAGCTCGACGAACTGGTCTACGACCCCGAATGCCTGATTGCCCATGAGTGGCAGGCGGGTGACCTGGTGCTGATCGACAACTACCAGACCTTGCACGGGCGCCTGCCGATGAGCGCGGCCTCGGCCGCGCGCGAACTGTGGCGGGTGCAGGTCTACTGAGCCCTTTGACGGCGGTGCTTGCCGGTGTTTCGGCAAGCACCGCCTGCTGAGGCGGATTCTGTAATTGCGTTTTTTTCAAATGAAGTGGCTGAAAAAATCTAATAAAACAGGAAATTATCCTTTACGAAGTGATCGTGGCGGGATTATGTTGTTTGTCGGCCGCCGCAGCGGCCAGCGTCGCTCGGACGGTTCCGGGCGCTTACGTCTCTCGAGGAACACATGGCCAACCCAGGTTCGCCGCGCCGCTTTGCGCGCATCGATCGTCTCCCCCCTTACGTCTTCAACATTACTGCCGAGCTCAAGATGGCCGCCCGCCGCCGTGGCGAGGACATCATCGACCTGAGCATGGGCAACCCCGATGGCGCCACCCCGCCGCACATCGTCGAGAAGCTGGTGCAGGTCGCCCAGCGCGAAGACACCCATGGCTATTCCACCTCCCGTGGCATCCCGCGCCTGCGCCGCGCCATCTCCAACTGGTACAAGGAACGCTACGAGGTCGACATCGACCCGGAAAGCGAAGCCATTGTCACCATCGGCTCGAAGGAAGGCCTGGCGCACCTGATGCTCGGCACCCTCGACCACGGCGACACGGTCCTGGTGCCCAACCCCAGCTACCCGATCCACATCTACGGTGCGGTGATCGCCGGCGCCCAGGTACGCTCGGTGCCGTTGGTACCGGGCGTGGACTTCTTCAACGAGTTGGAACGGGCGATCCGCGAATCGATCCCCAAGCCGAAGATGATGATCCTCGGCTTCCCGTCCAACCCCACCGCGCAGTGCGTGGAGCTGGACTTCTTCGAACGGGTGGTGGCCCTGGCCAAGCAGTACGATGTGCTGGTGGTGCACGACCTGGCTTACGCCGACATCGTCTACGACGGCTGGAAGGCGCCGTCGATCATGCAGGTGCCGGGGGCCAAGGACATCGCGGTCGAGTTCTTCACCCTGTCCAAGAGCTACAACATGGCCGGTTGGCGGATCGGCTTCATGGTCGGCAACCCTGAGCTGGTCAGCGCCCTGGCGCGGATCAAGAGCTACCACGACTACGGCACCTTCACCCCGCTGCAGGTGGCTGCCATCGCCGCCCTGGAAGGCGACCAGCAATGCGTGCGCGATATCGCCGAGCAGTACCGCCAGCGCCGCAACCTGCTGGTCAAGGGGCTGCACGAGCTGGGCTGGATGGTCGAGAACCCCAAGGCGTCGATGTACGTGTGGGCGAAGATCCCTGAGCAGTACGCTCACCTGGGTTCGCTGGAGTTCGCGAAGAAGCTGCTGGCCGAGGCCAAGGTCTGTGTGTCGCCGGGGATCGGCTTTGGTGACTACGGCGATGATCATGTGCGCTTTGCCCTGATCGAGAACCAGGACCGTATCCGCCAGGCTATTCGCGGGATCCGCCAGATGTTCCGCGCCGATGGTTTGACCAGCAAGTAAACAGCTCGTTGCAGATCGCGGGGCAAGCCCGTTCCCACAGGCGGGATACGTTTGTGGGAGCGGGCTTGCCCCGCGATGCGTTTGCGCCGATCAGCGGCGATCTTTTTTTCATTCCCCCTCTTCTCAGCCGCCCGCGCCTGGATTACAAATAGCGCCGCGGGCGCCCGCCCCGATAACAACAACCTCCCTCCCTGGCCATCATGTCCGAACAGAACCCTTGCATGACCTGCGGCGCCTGCTGCGGCTACTTTCGTGTGTCCTTCTTCTGGGGTGAGTGCCAGTCCGCCGGTGGCCTGGTGCCCGACGACCTGGTTGTGCAGATCAACCCGACCCGCGTCGCCATGATTGGCACCGACGCCAAGCCCTGCCGTTGCGTCAGTCTCGGTGGCGAGATCGGCACGCAGGTGGCGTGCTCCATCTACGCGAATCGCTCCAGCCCCTGCCGCGAGTTTGAGGCGTCGTGGGAGAACGGCGTGCACAATCCGAGCTGTGACGACGCTCGGGCAGCCTATGGCCTGCCACCGCTGACGCCGCCGGGCGCCAACGAGCCGCATTGGCCGGATGACGGGGCGGAGGTCGCCTGAACCTGCTCGGGTCAAGCCTGCTCGTCGCGGAGCAGGCACTACCGTTCGTCGGTTGGATCCAATGAATGCATCGCTGAAACCCGCGAAACACGTGCCGCCTCGACAAAGTATTAACACCATTTGACCGGCTTCGACGCCAAACCGCCCGCCCCTGAGCGGCTACACATTCCTTCAAAGGATATTCGTAGCCATAGATCAGGTGTTTCGGCCGCCGCGTGTGTCACTGCTCTTGCCCAACCCGCTGTGCACGCTTTCAAGGACTGAATCGCCTGATCCACGAAGGAGCTCTCCGTGGACAGTCGCGCCGCCCCCCGTTCGCCCGCCCGTTTCTCCCAACTGTCGCTGGCCGTCAGCCTGGCCGTGACGGCCATGGCCTTTGGTCTGCACGGTGAACAGGCGCTGGCCGCCTGCAGCCTGGCCGGTTCCACGGTGACCTGCAGCGGCGCGGCCAACCCGCTCGCGCCGAGCTATTCCAACAGTGGCAGCGGCCTTACCGTCAACGTCAACACCGGTGCCTCGCTGGGCGTGCTTTTGGGCGTGGGCGGCACCGCGCTGTCGCTTACCGGCAACAACATCACGTTGAACAACTCCGGTACCGTCAACCCGTCGTTGCTGGGGATCCTGAGCATCCAGTCCACCGGCGCCGTGATCGGCAACACCAGCACTGCCAGTACCATCAACATCACCAACAATGCCACGGGTGTAATTCGCGGTACCGGCGCCGTCCTCGGCGCCAGCCTGTTGAACCTCACTGGCATGGCCCTGGACGTGCGTAACGCTGCCGGTGGCGTCACCACCATCAGTAACGCCGGCAGCATCGGCTCCTCGGCGTTGGCTAGCTTGACGATCCTGAGCGAGGACACCCCGGTCATCGCCGTGAGCGGGGGCGGGTCGGTAAACTTCACCAACACCGGCACCGTGCTCGGTCGTACAGCATTTCAGGCGTCGGCAGCCGGCAACACCTTCACCAACGCCGGGAGCCTGACCGGCAGCCTGTCCATGGGCGCGGGCAGTACCAACCGCTTCAACGCCATCACCGGCTCCAGCCTCAGCGCGGGAGCCGGCGTCGGTGTTTCGCTGCTGGTCACCAGTAACCCCAACCTGGCCTTTGCGCCTGCAGGGGTGGTCGACGGCGGTGCCGGCGGCACCAACACCCTGGCGCTGCAGAACGCCATCGGTGGCGGCAGCGGCACCAGTGGCAGCGGCACCATCAACGCCTCGAACTACATCAACTTCAACCGCCTGATCGTCGACAGCGGTACCTGGTCGCTGATCGGGCAATTGCTTAACGGCACCACCCAGACCACCCTCAACGGTGGCTTGCTCAACTTCGACAACGCCAGCGCCTTCGGCACCGGTGGCATCACGGTGAATGGCGGTGGTCTCGCGGGCACGGTGGCAGGCCTGGGCCTGAACAACGCGCTGACCTTGAATGCCGGCCTGAACGTGGGTGGCGCCACCGACATGGCCCTCAACGGCGTGGTCTCGGGTGTCGGCGGCTTGACCAAGACCGGTGCCGGGCTGCTCACCCTTGGCGCCAGCAACACCTACAGTGGCGGTACCACCCTGGCCGCTGGCGGCCTCAACCTGACCAGCGCCACGGCACTCGGCAGCGGCGGGCTGACCGTCAGTGGCGCCGGCAGCCTGCAAGGCAGCGTGCCGCTGGTGTTGAACAATGCGGTGGCGCTGAACGCGGCCTTGACCCTGCCCGGCAGCAACGCACTGACCCTTGGCGGCGTACTCAGCGGCACCGGCTCGCTGGTCAAGAGCGGCACCGGCAGCCTGACGCTCAATGGCCTCAATACCTTCAGTGGCGGCACCTCCCTGGGCGGCGGAACGCTTACCTTGGGTAGCGACACGGCGTTGGGCAGCGGCGCCCTGACGGTGACCGCCAGCAGCATCCTGGACAGTGCCTCGGCGCTCAACCTGGGCAACGCGATTGACCTGAGCGCAGGCACGCTCACCCTCGCTGGCACGAATGCCACCACCTTGGGTGGCATCATCAGCGGCACCGGTGCGCTGGCCAAGGCGGGCGCCGCTGACCTCACCCTCAATGGCGTAAATACCTACAGCGGCGGTACCAGCCTGGCGGGTGGCAAGCTTACCGTCGGCAACAGCAGTGCGCTTGGCACTGGCGCGCTGACCCTGGGTGGCAACGCCAGCCTCGATGCCAGCAGCGCGGTAAGCCTGGGCAACGCCATCAGCCTTGGCGCCAACACCCTGAACCTGCTCGGCACCAGCGCCACCACCCTGGGTGGCGTGATCAGCGGTACCGGTGCGCTGGTCAAGAGCGGGGCAGGGGACCTGGCGCTGAACGGCAATAACACCTTCAGTGGCGGCCTCACCCTCAATACCGGCAAGCTCACCGTCGGCAACAGCAACGCCCTGGGCACCGGCGCCCTTACCCTCGGCGGCAACGCCAGCCTGGATGCCAGCACCGCCGTGAGCCTGGGCAACGCTGTCAACCTTGGCGCCAATACCCTGAACCTGCTGGGCACCAGCAGCACTACGCTGGGCGGCGTGATCAGCGGCACCGGTGCGCTGGTCAAGAACGGCAGCGCCGGGTTGACCCTCAACGGCAGCAACACCTTCAGCGGCGGCACGACCCTCAACAGCGGTGTCCTCACCGTTGGCAACAACAACGCCCTGGGCACCGGCGGCCTCACCTTGGGCGGTAATGCCAGCCTGGATGCCGGCGTGGCGGTGAACCTCGGCAACGCCATCGACCTGGCCGGCAACACCCTGACCTTGCCTGGTACCAGCGCAACCACCCTGGGCGGTGTGATCAGTGGCACCGGCGCGCTGGTCAAGAACGGCAGCACCAACCTGACCCTGGGTGGCGCCAACACCTTCAGCGGTGGTCTCACCCTTAACGCCGGCACCCTGACCCTGGCCAGCGCCACGGCGCTCGGTACCGGCGCCCTGACCGTGGGCGGCGCATCGACGCTGGCCAACACCGCAGCGATGACCTTGGGTAACGCCGTCAACCTGGGCGGCAACCTGACCCTGACAGGCGCCAACAACCTCAACCTGGCCGGGACCCTCAGCGGTACCGGTGGCCTGGTCAAGAACGGCAGCGCCAGCCTGACCCTCAGCGGCAACAACACCCACAGCGGCGCCACCGCGCTCAACGCAGGCACCCTGGTGTTGGGCAGTAACACCGCGCTAGGCACCGGCGTGCTCAACGCCGCGGCCAACACCACCCTCGACACCAGCGTCGCCGGGCTGAACATCGGCAACGGCCTGAACCTGGCCGGCAACCTCAACCTGCCCGGCAGCAACGACCTGACCTTGAGTGGCGTCATCGCCGGCAGTGGTGGCCTGAGCAAGGCCGGCAATACCACCCTGACCTTGACCGGCGCCAACACCCACAGCGGCTCCACCTTCCTCAATGGCGGCACCCTGGTGGTCGGCAGCAACACGGCGTTGGGTACCGGCATCCTCAACACCGCCGTGGGGACTCACCTGGACGCCAGCACCGCGGTCAGCCTGGCCAACGACGTCATTGCCGCCGGCCCCCTGACCATCGACGGCACTGCCAACCTCGGGCTGAGCGGCGTGATCAGCGGCATCGGTTCGCTGGTCAAGAACGGCAACGCCAGCCTTACCCTCAGTGGCAGCAACACCTTCACCAACGGCACCCAGCTCAATGCCGGTACCTTGGTTCTCGGCAGCAACACCGCACTGGGCATCGGCAGCCTGAGCTTGGGCGGCAACGCCAACCTGGACACCAGTACCGCCGTCTCGGCGACCAACAGCATCAGCTTGGGTGGCAACACCCTGACCGTGCTGGGCAGCAACGCCACCACCCTGACCGGGCAGATCAGCGGCACCGGCGCCCTGGTCAAGAGCGGCAGTGCCGGCCTTACGCTCAATGGCAACAACACCTTCAGCGGCGGCACCACCCTGAACGCCGGGCTGCTGACCCTGGGCAACAGCAATGCCCTGGGCACTGGCGGCCTGACCCTGGGCGGCAATGCCAGCCTCGACGGCAGCGGCACCTTGAACCTGGGCAATGCCATCAACCTCGCCGGCAACACCCTGACCCTGCCAGGCAGCAACACCACCACCTTGGGTGGGGTGATCAGCGGCACCGGCGCACTGGTCAAGAACGGCGCCACCAACCTGACCCTGAGCGGCGCCAACACCTTCAGCGGCGGCCTCACCCTCAATGCCGGTACCTTGACCCTGGCCAGCGCCGCCGCGTTGGGAACCGGCGCGTTGACGGTCGGTGGCGCATCGACCCTCGCCAACTCGACGGCGATGACCCTGAACAACGCCGTTAACCTCGGTGCCGACCTGACCCTGCCGACCACCAGCAACCTCACCCTGGCCGGCACCCTCAGCGGCACTGGCGGCCTGGTCAAGAACGGCAGCGCCACCCTGACCCTGAGCGGCAACAACACCCACAGCGGCGCCACCACCCTCAACGCCGGCACCCTGGTGGTCGGCAGCAACACGGCACTGGGCACCGGCGCGCTCAACGCCGCCAACAACACCACGCTGGACACCAGTGTGGCCGGGCTGAACCTTGGCAACGCGCTCAACCTGGCGGGCAACTTCATCCTGCCCGGCAGCAACGATTTGACCCTGAGCGGCGTCATCGCCGGTGCCGGCGGCATCACCAAGAATGGCGGCACCACCCTGACCCTGACCGGCAACAACAGCAACAGCGGCATCACCCGCCTGAACGCCGGTACGCTGGTGGTCGGCAGCAACACTGCGTTGGGCACCGGTACCCTCAATACCCTGGCCGGTACCCACCTGGATGCCAATACGGCGGTAAGCCTGGCCAACGACGTGAACATCGCCGGCCCGTTGACCATCGATGGCAGCGCCGACCTGGGCCTGAGCGGCGTGGTCAGCGGCATCGGTTCGCTGGTCAAGAACGGCACCGCCAACCTGACCCTGAGCGGCAACAACCTCTACACCAACGGTACCCAGCTCAATGCCGGCACGCTGACCCTGGGCAGCAACACCGCGCTGGGCATCGGCGCCCTGACCGTGGGCGGCAACGCCAATCTCGACGCCAGTACCGCCGTCGCCGTGACCAACGGCATCAGCCTGGGTGGCAACACCCTGACCGTGCTGGGCAGCAACGCCACCACCCTCGGCGGCCTTATCAGCGGCAGCGGTGCACTGGTCAAGAACGGCAGCGCCGTGCTGACCCTCAACGGCAACAACACCTACAATGGCGGCACCACCCTCAATGCCGGCACTCTGATCCTGGGCAACAACAACGCCATCGGCGGCGGCGCCTTGAGCGTGGGTGGCAATGCCAGCCTCGACTCCAGCGCTACCCTCAACCTCGGCAACGCCATCGCCCTTGGCAACGGCGCCACCCTGACCCTGCCAGGCAGCAACACCACGACCTTGGGCGGTGTGATCAGCGGTGCCGGGGCCTTGACCAAGAACGGCAGCAGCAATCTGACCCTGAGCGGCGCAAACACCTTCAGCGGTGGCCTGAACCTCAATGCCGGCACCCTGACCTTGGCCAACGCTGCGGCGCTGGGCACCGGCGCATTGAACGTCGGCGGCGCCTCGACGCTGGCCAACAGCGTGGCGATGACCCTGGGCAACGACGTTAACCTCGGCGCCAACCTGACCCTGGGCGGCAGCAACAACCTGACCCTGGGCGGTGTGCTCAGTGGCACCGGCGGGTTGATCAAGAACGGCGTTTCCGGCCTGACACTCAGCGGCAACAACACGTTCAGCGGCGCCATCGACCTGCTTGGCGGCAGCATCACCACGGTCGGCAACACGGCCCTGGGCAATACCTCGGCGGTCAGCGTCGGCGCCGGCACCAGCCTCAATCTCGGTGCCAGCGCCACCATCGGTGGCCTGAGCGGGGCCGGTACGGTGAACATCGCCGGCGGCGGTGACCTGACCCTGGGCGGCAACAACCTCAACAGTGTGTTCAGTGGTGCCCTGGCGGGCAGTGGCGGGCTGATCAAGACCGGTACTGGCAGCTTCGAACTGTCCGGCGTCAACGTGCTCGGCGGCAATACCACGGTCAATGCCGGCCTGCTCAACGTCACGGGCTCGCTGGCCAGCCCCAGCGTGCAGGTCAACAGCGGCGCCAGCCTCGGTGGTACCGGCAGCCTGCTGGGCGCAGTCGACATTGCCAACGGCGCGCACCTGCTGGCCAACAGCGGCGCGACCCTCAGCACTGGTGCGCTGACCCTGCACAGCGGTTCGATCCTCGACTTTGGCCTGGCATCGCCGGCCACCGGCGGCACCGCAGTGGTCAGCGTCAATGGCAATCTGACCCTGGACGGTACCCTTAACGTCACCGACCTAGGCGGCTTCGGCACCGGTATCTATCGGCTGTTCGACTACACGGGCGGGTTGGTGGACAACGGCCTGCTGATCGGCAACGTGCCGGGTGTCGTGTTGCCCGGCGACCTACAGGTGCAGACATCCATCGGCAGTCAGGTCAACCTGCTGGTCGGCGGCGCCACCGGCACCGTGCAGTTCTGGGATGGGGCGCAGAGCGTGCCCAATGGCGTGATCGACGGCGGGACCGGTACGTGGAACGGGGGGAACACCAACTGGACTGATGTCAACGGCGTGCTCAATGGCAGTTGGGCCAGCGACTTCGCGGTCTTCCAGGGCACCGCGGGCGATGTCACCGTGGTCGGCACCCAGGCCGCCACCGGCCTGCAGTTCGTCACCAACGGCTATCGCCTGATCGGCGCCGGTGGCCTGGACCTGGTCAACGGCAGCAACGGCGCCTTTGCCTTGCGCGTCGATCCGGGCGTCACCGCGACCCTCAACGTTGGCCTCTCTGGCAGCGGCCAACTGGCCAAGCTCGACAGCGGCACGCTGGTGCTCAATGGGGCCAACAGCTATACCGGCGGCACCCTGTTCAATGGCGGCACGGTGGTGGTCGGCAACAACACTGCCTTCGGTACAGGCACGGTCAGCACCGCCAACGGCACTATCCTGGACAGCAATACAGCTGTCACCCTCGGCAACGCCTTCAGCCTCAGCGGTGCCCTGACTGTCGCCGGTTCCGCCGATCTGGGCCTGTCCGGCGTGGTCTCGGGGATTGGCAGCCTGAACAAGAACGGCGGTGCCAACCTGACCCTGGGCAATGCCAACACCTACAGCGGCGGCACCAGCCTGGGTGCCGGTACCCTGACCCTGGGCAACGCCCAGGCGCTGGGCACTGGGGGCCTGACCGTTACCGGCGCCTCAAGCCTGGACGCCACCGGTAACCTGGCGCTTGGCAACACCGTCGCCCTGAACGCCAACCTCACCCTGCCGGGGAGCAACGACCTCACCCTCAACGGCGCGCTCAGCGGCACCGGTGACCTGATCAAGGCTGGTGCCGGTACGCTCACCCTCAACGGCAGCAACAGTCAGCAGGGCATTACCAGCCTGAACGGTGGCACCCTTGTGGTAGGCAGCAACACTGCGCTGGGCACGGGTGCCCTGAACGCAGCCGCCGGCACCACCCTCAGCAGCAATGCCAACGTCACCCTGGCCAACCAGGTCAACCTGGCCGGCAACCTGACCGTCGCCGGGGCGCAAAACCTGACCCTGGGCGGCAACGTCAGCGGCGTCGGCGGCCTGACCAAGACCGGCAGCGGCACCCTGACCCTGAACGGCACCAATGGCCATCTGGGCAACACCAATCTCAATGCCGGCACCCTGGTGCTCGGCAGCGCCAGCGCCCTCGGCCTCGGCCAGCTCAACGCGGCTGCCGGGAGCACACTGGACAGCGCCTCGGCACTCAACATCGGCAACACCATCAACCTGGGGGGCAACCTCACCATCGCCGGCAGCAACGACCTGGGCCTGGGCGGGCTGGTCACGGGGGCCGGCAGCCTGACCAAGAACGGCGCCGGCAACCTCACCCTCAGTGGCGCCAACACCTTGATTGGCGGCGTGACCCTCAATGCCGGCACGCTTACCCTGGGCAACAACCAGGCCCTGGGTACCGGCAACCTTGTCGTCGGCGGCGCCAGCAACCTGGCCACCACGGGTGCCTTGACCCTGGCCAACCAGGTGACGCTCAACGACACCCTGGGCCTGACCGGCACCAACGACCTGACATTGAACGGCGTGATCAGCGGTACCGGCGGCCTGACCAAGACCGGTACCGGCAACCTGACCCTCGGCGCTGCCAACACCTATCAAGGCAGCACCACGCTGGGCGCTGGCACCCTGACGCTGGGCAACAACACCGCGCTGGGCACGGGTAGCCTGTCGGTGACCGGCAACAGTACCCTGGCCACCACCGGGGCGCTGCAACTGGCCAATGCCATTGGCCTCGGCGCCGCTGCCACATTGGCTATCAACAATGCCCAGACCCTGACCCTTGACGGTGTGATCAGCGGTGCCGGGGCGCTGAACAAGCTGGGTGCCGGGCAGTTGGTGCTCAATGGCAGCAACACCTACGCCGGCGGCACCTCGCTGCAGGCCGGCAGCCTGCTGCTGGGCAATGCCGGCGCGTTGGGCAGCGGGGCCTTGACCGTCAACGGCGCCGCCGGCCTCGACGCCAGCCAGGCGCTGGTACTGGCCAATGCTGTCAACCTCGCCGGTGGCAACCTGACCCTCGGCGGCAGCCAGGCGCTGACCCTCAATGGCGTGGTCTCCGGCAACAACGGCCTGGTCAAGAACGGTGCCGCCAGCCTGACCCTCAACGGCAACAACACCTACAGCGGCGGCACCACCCTCAATGACGGCTCCCTGGTGGTCGGCAGCAACACCGCGCTGGGTAGCGGCGACCTCAGCACCGGCGCCAACACCAGCCTCGATGCCGGCGGTGCGGGCGTCACCCTGGCCAACAACGTGCACCTGGGCGGCACCCTCAACCTGCCGGGCAGCGCCGACCTGACCCTCACCGGCGTGGTGGATGGCGTCGGCGGCCTGAACAAGGCCGGTACCAGCACCCTGGTCCTCAACGGCGCCAACAGCTACCTGGGCGGCACCACCCTCGGTGCCGGCCGGCTGGTGGTCGGCAACGACAACGCGCTGGGGCAGGGCGCCCTGACCGTCGCCGGGGCCTCGTCCCTCAGCAGCGGCGCCAGCACCACCCTGGCCAACAACGTCACCCTCAACGCTGGCCTGACCGTCGATGGCGGCAATGACCTGACCCTCAACGGCGTGATCAACGGCACGGCAGGCCTGACCAAGAACGGCAGCGGCAACCTGACCCTCAATGGCAACAACGGCTACCAGGGCGGCACCCAGCTCAACGCCGG
The DNA here is from genome assembly GCF_018596375.1 of Pseudomonas sp. RC3H12. Taxonomy (NCBI): domain Bacteria; kingdom Pseudomonadati; phylum Pseudomonadota; class Gammaproteobacteria; order Pseudomonadales; family Pseudomonadaceae; genus Pseudomonas; species Pseudomonas sp. RC3H12. The sequence goes on from NZ_CP075595.1 coordinate 140,705, forward strand.
GCGCCTGACCCTGGGCAGCAGCGGCGCACTGGGCACCGGCACCCTGGCGGTCACCGCCGATGCCACCCTGGCCAACAGCTCGGCCATGGCTTTGGGCAACACCGTAGCCCTGAGCAACGGCGCCAACCTGACTGTTGAAACCGCAAATGCGCTGATCCTCAGCGGCGACCTCGGCGGCAGCGGCAATCTGGTCAAGACCGGTGTCGACGACCTTACCCTGGTCGGCGTCAAGACCTTCACTGGCAACGTCGACATCCAGGCAGGTTCCCTCACCACGCTCGGTAGCGATGTGCTGGCCAACGTCGACACCCTCAATGTCGGCGCCAGCGGCCAGCTCAACCTTAATGGCAATGCCAGCCTTGGCAGCCTGACCGGCAGTGGCCTGGTCGATGTTGGCGTCGGCAGCGTCCTGAGCCTGGGCGGCAACAACCTCAGCAGCACCTTCGCTGGCGCCCTCAATGGCTTGGGCGGCCTGACCAAGGTCGGCAGCGGTACCCTGACCCTGACCGGTAGCAGCAACCTGGCCGACAATACCCAGGTCAACGCCGGTACCTTGAAAGTCGACGGCACCTTGGGCAGCAACCTGCTGACCGTGGCCAGCGGTGCGACCCTTACCGGCAGCGGCACCGCCAATGCCTCGGTGGTGATCGACAACGGCGGCCACCTGGCCGGGCAGAGCGGCGCGACCCTGGGCCTCGGCAGCCTGGTGCTCAACAGCGGTTCGATCGTCGATATCGGCCTCGGCTCGCCGTCCACTGGCGCCACCGCGCTGTTCAACGTCGGTGGCAACCTGACCCTCGACGGCACGCTCAATGTCAGCAGCATCGGCGGCTTCGGCAACGGGGTGTACCGCGTCTTCGACTACACCGGCGCCCTCACCGACAACGGCCTGGACTTCGGCAGCCTGCCGCTGGGCGTGGGCCTGGGCGACGTGACCTTGCAGACCGCCCTGGCCAACCAGGTCAACCTGCTGGTCAGCGCTGCGGGGCTCAATATCCAATTCTGGGATGGCAGCCAGAACGTGCCCAACGGTCAGGTAGACGGCGGTGTCGGCGTGTGGAATGCCGGCAATACCAACTGGACTGACCTCAACGGCCTGACCAACACCACTTGGGGCAGCACCTTCGCGGTGTTCCAGGGTACAGCCGGCGATGTCACCGTCGACGGCAGCCAGACGGTCAACGGCCTGCAGTTCGTCAGCGATGGCTACCGCCTGCTGGCCGGCACCGCCGGTGTGCTCGACCTGATCAACGGCACGAGTGGCGACACCAGCGTGCGGGTCGACCCGGGTGCCACGGCGACCCTTGATATCGGCCTGACCGGCGTCGGCAAGCTCAACAAGCTCGACAGCGGTACCCTGGTGCTCAACGGCAACAACAGCTACAGCGGCGGTACCGTGCTCAGTGGCGGCACTTTGATCGTCGGCAGCAACACGGCCCTGGGCAACGGTGCGCTTGAAACTGCGGCGGGTACCACCCTCGACAGCAACGCCTCGGTCGCGCTGGGCAATGCCATCACCCTGGCGGGGCCGTTGAACATCGCCGGTAGCAACGACCTGACGCTGGGCGGCAACATCGGCGGCGCCGGTGGCCTGGTCAAGGCTGGCAGCGCCCGGCTGGCGCTGGCCGGCAACAACACCTATGCCGGCAACACTGCGCTCAATGGCGGCACCCTGGTGCTGGGTTCCAATACCGCGCTGGGCAGCGGCAGCCTGAATACCGTGGCCGGCACCAGCCTGGACAGCAGCCAGGCCGTGACCTTGGCCAACAGCGTCAATGCCACCGGTGACCTGACGATCCTGGGCAGCAACGACCTGACCCTCGGCGGCACCGTCGGCGGCAGCGGCCGCCTGCTCAAGGCCGGCCTCGCCCGCTTCGCGCTGATGGGCGCCAACACCTACAGCGGTGGTACCGAGCTGCAGGCCGGCACCTTGGTGGTTGGCAATGATGCCGCCCTTGGCAGCGGCGGCCTGGATGTCACCGGTAACGCCAACCTCGACAGCGCCAGTGCCGTCACCTTGGCCAATCCGGTCAATGTCAGCGGCGTGCTCAACGTGCTGGGCAGCAATGACCTGCACCTGGCCGGCGTGCTCAGCGGCGCCGGTGAACTGAACAAGAGCGGCCTGGCTGACCTGACGCTGTCGGGCAACAACACCTTCAGCGGCATCCTCAATATCCTGTCCGGCAGCCTGAGCACCGTCGGCACCACCGCCCTCGGCACCCAGAGCGAGCTGAATGTCAGCAGTGGCGCCAGCCTCAACCTCGACGGCAACACCACGCTGGGCGAAATCGGCGGTAGCGGCGCGATCCAGATCGCCGCCGGCAACAGCCTGACGGTCGAGGGCGGCGTGTTCGGCGGCAACATCAGCGGCAGCGGCACCCTGAACAAACTCGGCAGCGGCACCCTGGCACTGAACAGCGCCAACAGCCACACCGGCACTACCAACGTGCAGGGCGGCGGGCTGAAGGTGGATGGCTCGCTGGCCAGCGGCACGGTCAACGTGGCCAGCGGCGCCAGCCTCAGCGGCGTCGGCAGCCTCGGTGGTTCGGTGACCGTGGCTAACGGCGGCAACCTGGCGGCCATCGGCGGCAGCACCCTGAACGCCGGCAACCTGGTGCTCGACAGCGGCGCCAACTTCAACGCTTCGCTCGGGGCACCGTCGGCTGATGGCACCCCACTGGTCAACGTGGCCAACGACTTGACCCTGGGTGGCACCCTCAATGTCACAGACATCGGCGGCTTCGGCGCCGGCGTGTACCGCCTGTTCGCCTACGGCGGCAGCCTCACCAACAATGGCATGAGCTTTGGTACCACGCCGGTGCCGGTCACCGACCTGACGGTGCAGACCGCCGTCGCCAACCAGGTCAACCTGGTGGTCGGTGGCGCCAGCAACGTGTTGTTCTGGGACGGCAGCCAGACCGTGGCCAACGGCGTGATCGAGGGCGGCAGCGGCGTCTGGGATGCCACCAACACTAACTGGACCGACGCCAACGGCGTGCTCAACGGCACCTGGAACGATACCTTCGCCGTGTTCCAGGGCGCCCCCGGCACTGTCACCGTGAACGGCAGCCACAGCATCACCGGCCTGCAGTTCGTCACCGACGGCTATGTGCTCAATGCGGGGACGGCCGGTGAACTGCTGGGCAACGGCACCACCAACCTGCGGGTCGACAGCGGCGCCACCTCCACCCTCAACGTCGCCCTCAACGGCACCGGCAGCGTCGCCAAGCAAGACGGCGGCACCCTGGTGCTCAACGCTGCCAATGGCTACAGCGGCGGTACCGCCCTCAACGGCGGCACCCTGGTGCTAGGCAACGATAGCGCGCTGGGCAGTGGCGCCCTGACGGCCGCAGGCGGCACCACGCTGGACAGCAACAGCGCCGTGACCTTGGCCAACAATGCCGTGCTCAACGGTGCACTGGCCATCGCCGGCAGCAACGCCCTGACCCTCAACGGCGTGGTCAGCGGTACCGGTGGGCTGATCAAGAATGGCGCTGGCCTGTTGACGCTGAACGGTGCCAACACCTACAGCGGCGGCACCCAGATCAACGCAGGCGGCGTGGTGGGCAATACCACCAGCCTGCAAGGCGCGATCCTCAACAACGCAGCCCTGACCTTCGAGCAGAACGCCAATGGCAGCTACACCGGCAACCTCACCGGTACTGGCACCCTGACCAAGAACGGCACCGGCGAACTGCTGCTGACCGGCATCAATGGCCTGACCGGCGCGACCCAGGTCAATGCCGGCAGCCTGCTGGTCAATGGCCGCCTCGACAGTGCCACCGTGCAGGTCGCCACCGGCGCCCGCCTGGGCGGCAGCGGTACCTACGGCGGCGCCGTGCAGATCGCCAATGGCGCCACCCTGGCTGCCGGCCAGAGCGCCACGCCGCTCACTGTCGGCAGCCTCGACCTGGCGTCGGGCAGCGCCCTGGACTTCAGCCTCGGCGCCCCGGCGGCCTCCACCACCGTGGTCAAGGTCAACGGCAACCTGGTGCTGGACGGCACGCTGAACATTACCGATGCCGGTGGCTTCGGTACCGGTGTCTACCAACTGTTCAGCTACGGCGGCACGCTCACCGACAACGGCCTGGTGTTCGGTGCCATTCCGGGCAGCGTGGTCCTGGGTGACCTGAGCCTGCAGACCGCTATCGCCAACCAGATCAACCTGGTGGTGCAGAACTACGGCGAAGAGCTGCAGTTCTGGAATGGCGGCAAGACCAACCCCGATGGCAGCATCGGCGGCGGCAGTGGTACCTGGGGGCCGAACACCGGTTGGACCAACGCCAGCGGCACCAGCAACGAAGGTTGGAGTGGTGGCTACGCGGTCTTCGGCGGTACTCCGGGCACCGTCACCGTGGTGGGCAACCAGTCGTTCGAGGGCTTGCAGTTCCTCAGCAACGGCTATCAGGTCGTGCCGGGTGCTGGGGGTAGCCTGACGCCGGTCAACGGTAGCGATGGCAGCTTGGCGCCGGTGCGTGTCAACGCTGGCGGCACCGCCACCGTCAGCGTGCCGCTGGTCGGTAGCGGCGGCATCGAGAAACTCGACGCTGGCACTCTGATCCTCTCGGGCGCCAACACCTACAGCGGTGGCACCACCGTCAGTGGCGGTACCCTGGTCGGCAACACCACCAGCCTGCAGGGCAGCATCCTCAACAACGCCAACCTGGTCTTCGCCCAAGGCAGCAATGGCACCTTCAACGGCACCCTCAGCGGTACCGGCACCACCACCAAACAGGGCGGCGGTACCTTGCTGCTGACCGGCAACCAACCATTCAGCGGCGCCTTCAACGTCAACCAGGGCGTGCTCCAGGTAGGCGATGCCGCCAATCCGGGCAGCAACCTCGCAGCCCAGGTCACGGTGGCCAACGGCGCCGCGCTGACCGGCAACGGCACCGTCGCCGGGCTGACCAACAACGGCACCGTGCTGCCAGGGCCTGCCGGCAACCTCAACGTGTCGGGCAACTTCACCAACGGCGCCACCGGCACCCTGGTGATCGACCTCGGTACCTCGCCGGTGAACTACCTGAATGTGGGCGGCACCGCCAACCTCGGCGGCAGCCTGATGGTCGCCAACCTGGCCAGTGGCAACGGCCAGTACACCGTGGTCAGCGCCGCGGGCGGGGTAAACGGCACCTTCGCCACCACCAACCTGGCCAACTCGGCGTTCCTCAACAGCTCGCTGGACTACGGTGCCAACCAGGTGACCCTGTCGGTCAGCCGCAACGGCAACTCCTTCGCCGATGTCGCCGCCACTGGCAACCAGCGTGGCGTGGCCACCGCGCTGGCCAGTGCCGGGGCGCCGGCCGAACTGGTCAACAACCTGCTGCCGTTGGACCGCCAGGGCGCCCAGGCGGCGTTCGACAGCCTGTCCGGCGAGATCCACGCCAGCACCGCGACCGTGTTGATCGAGGACTCGCGCTACGTCCGCGACGCGGTCAATGACCGCCTGCGCCAGGCCGACTGCACCCACCAGGACGACCCACGTCGCACCCTGGCGCCGACCGCCAACCAGCAACTGACCAGCGAAGGCTGCCAGGGCCAGGCCGTGGGCTGGATCCGCGCCATCGGCGGCTGGGGCACCTACGACGGCAGCAGCAGCCATGCCAGCGTCGACCGCGACCTGTCGGGCTTCATGCTCGGTGTGGACCGTGCGCTGGACGATGAGTGGAAAGTGGGCGCCGCCGCCGGCTACACCCGCTCGAGCATCGACGCGCACCGTCGCCGCTCCGACGCCACGGTGGACAGCTACCACCTCACCACCTACCTCGGCTACCAGCTGGATGCCTTCGCTGCTCGCCTGGGCGTGGCCTACAGCTGGCACGACATCGACACCAAGCGCGATGTCACCGTGGGCAGCTACGACGACCGCCTCAAGGCCAAGTACAAGGCGCGCAGCGCCCAGGTGTTCGGTGAGGTGGGTTACGCCATCGATGCCGGCGGCATTGCCCTGGAGCCGTTCGCCGGGCTGGCCTATGTCAACTACGACAGCGACACCGCCCATGAGAAGGGCGGGGCAGGGCGGCTGGAGGGCAAGGTCGACCAGGATGTGACCTTCTCCACCCTTGGCGTGCGCGCTGGCAAGCGCATCCTGCTCGACAACGGCAGCACCATCACGCCGCGGTTGTCGGTGGGCTGGCGCCATGCGTTCGGTGACGACAAGCCCGATGCCGATCTGCGCTTCATCGGTGGCGGCGACGGTTTCAGCACCGAGGGTGTGCCGATTGCCAAGGACGCGGCGGTGGTCGAGGCCGGGGTGGACCTGTCGGTGGGCGCGAGCGGCAAGCTCGGGGTCGGCTACTCCGGGCAGCTGTCCAGCGAAAACCGCGACCATGGCGTGGTGGTGAGCTTCAGCATGGGGTTCTGATGTAGCTTGCAGGGCCGTCGTGTGGCCCATCGCGGGGCAAGCCCGCTCCCACGATCAAGTCTCGTGGGGGCGGGCTTGCCCCGCGATACGTTTCTGCATGCGTAAGATTTTTCCGAAATTGAAACCAAATCCTTCAGTCAGTCAGCGCTTCGGACCTATCCTACGCGCCTGCCGGAAGGCTCTGAATTGGCCGGGAAATACATCAGGGGTACCGTCACTGGGTCGTCACATTTGGCGACCGGGTGTGAGAAGCCCGTCCATGTCCAGATCCAGGTTGCCTGTTATGGCAGCCGTGCGCGCGCAGACTTCGGTCTGGCCGTGGTGTCTGGACACGGTCTTCTCACCTCGCGTACGGCTGCCACCCTTGTCTGTGAGAAGGATGCTGGTGGTTGCTCTAGAAACCCTTTCCAGAGTAACAACTATGAAAAAACTAGTACCTGATCCACCCTATCCAATCCCCTTCGTCACCATCATCGCTGACCTCGACCCCGAGGAAGCCATGGCCCACGCCAATAAGCTGATGCACACCCTCAGCGACACCGTCCACGCCTACACCGTCTGCCAGCGCGACGCGCGCCTCGACGTGATGATGGACAGCGTCGAGATCCTCGGGCAACTGGTCATCGCGCTGGTCCGCCACGCCCGGGCCAAGGGGGCGCCGGTATGAGCGACGAGCACAAGCACGGCCCGACCCAAGGCAAGACCACCTGCCTCGAGATCTTCTGTATCCAGCCCGGCATCCCGTTCGACCACGCCTTCAGCGACTTGTCGGTGCTGCTCGGCTGCGTGGCGCATTTCACCACCGAAGCGGAAATGGAAGGGGATCTCATGGCCGGCAGTGCCGCACGGATTCTCAGTGGGTTGGCCAAGGGGCTGATTGATGATATGGAACTGGGTCTGAATCGCAGCAAGTGAAAGATGCCCTTGTCGAGGCGCAGCGTCAGCCGTCGACAGGGGCGTTTCAGCAAGCCCAGAACGCGTGTGGAGTGTATTTGACGATATGAAGCGCACCCTGATTTATGCCTGGAAAACCACGCCGGGCGAGAACTTTCTTGAAGTACCATCATCCTGAAGAATGGAAAAATTACCACAGACGGTTCTACTTTTATCCGAAGTCAGCCAGTCTCTGGGAATGGGTACATAGTGAAAGTCCCCATCATGATCAATTGTGAGCTCTGCTTGCCTTAGCTCTCTGCCCTCTGCATGCCAATAGACTTGAACTATACTGCCTACAGCTATGCCATGGTAGGACAAATTATACCTGGGGGCGATGTCTGCGAATGACAGGTAGACTGGCGGTGCCATGGTTATGTCGTGGCCAATTATCTGTACATTCAGTGGAATTGAGGTCCACGCCTTTTCATTGTTCTCATCTATCTGGCGGCTGACATGGTAATGAACGATTGCAGTCGTGCTCAGGGAGGATATGAAAATGCCAAAGGGTATCTCAACTGTCTGGTCTTCCAGTTCGCTGGCTTCTTCTTGCGATGAACGATAGCTCAGGTGTGGTAGATCAATAGATATCGCTATCTTGTCTCCGTTCATGCCTGTGTATTTTGGCACGATTATCTTGATGGGGGCGCCTGGCTGTGGAGGTAGTTTACCTTCAAGTTTTGGAGGAATGATTCCATAATCGACGCTTAACTCCAAGGTTGGTGAGGTTTCTCCGTTTACTGTATAGCGGAGTGTTAGCGAGCCTCCGGCGATCGCTTCGACCAGGCCCTTGGCAATACTGAACACTGTATGTTGTGCTCCCGCTGCTTCAGCTGGTGGTTCGAGTTCAATCGGTGTTCCATCACCATTGGTTGCGATGATTGCAAGTAAGATCTGATCACCTTCCACGATAGGCGCTACTGTCTTGATCAGTACCGTTGCTCCATCTTCTCCCACTCTATCAGGACTCAATGCTGAATCAATGGCTTCTATGACTTCAGGAGATTTGAGCTCTGGTTCGGGTGTGACAGGTGTACCATCGATTACAGTGATGTTCAGTGAAGGGGACTTGAGGTCAGGTGCGATTTCATAATCAATTACTGCGCTCCCGCCCACTACAGCCTTTGCGAGGTCATTTTCCAGTTCAATCTTGAGACCGTTGAAGATATCAGGCCATTGTACGGGATGCTTTTTGTATTCGGGATCTAGCTCATCTCCGTCAGCGGTGGTGCCCAGCCATGTCAGTTTCAGTTCTTTGTCGACGGCGTCGGAGGGTAGGTCTCTAATGATGGTATTGAAATTTTTGCCGTTCAGGTCGTACCAGTTTAGCTTTCCGCTGGGCGCTTCTTCTATCTCAGGTTTTTCCAGGGATTGGGGGGTGTTTTTTTCAATAGACATGGCCGTTTCCAAGTAGGATAGTGCGGTTCAATGATTGCCTACGTCGCGCAGGTGTATGTAAACCTGACTGTGCCCGCACGTCCCTACATGTAACATAGTCCCTTATGTCTGCCACCTGGTAGAAATGCTAGGTCAGGCACCGGTTATGAAATCTGCTTCGCAGGGGGATATTCAATGTTACCGATGCCAGGGTCTCAGATATTGGTGGACCCATCGAGGCAGGCGCTATTGAGTGCATGAGTGGATAACTTTCGTTATCCACCAATCCTTTCGGCCTATCTCGCACGCGTGCGTCCGGGTATCCACTGACGCTAGACTGTCATCCTCCCCACCACCGGACAGGAGTCCCGGCGTGCCCGACCCCCGCAGTTTCCCCAGCGACCTGTGCCTCGACAGCCCACGCCTGCAGTTGCGCCCCATGCGTCATGGCGACGCGCAGCAGTGGCTGACCATCATGGCCGACCCCGAGGTCATGCGTTACTGGTACCACGCCCCCTGGCAGACCCTGGCCGAGGCCGAGAGCGCCCTGGCCGCCGACCGCGAGGCGTATGCCGCCGGCCAGTTGCTCAAGCTGGGCATGTACCGCCGTGACAACGGAGAGCTGATCGGCATGGTCCAGCTGTTCAACCTCGAAGAGGCCTCGCGCCGGGGCGAAGTCGGCTACTGCCTGGCCAAGTCCGCCCAGGGCCGGGGCTACATGGACGAAGCGCTGACCTGCTTCATCGACTACCTGGCCCACACCCTGCACCTGCGCCGCCTGGAGGCGGAAATCGACCCGCGCAACCAGGGCTCGGCACGTACCCTGGAGCGCCAGGGCTTTGTCCTGGAGGGCACCCTGCGCGCCCGCTGGTGCGTGGCCGGCGAGCTGTCTGACTCGGGGCTTTACGGTCTGTTGCTCGAACCGCCTGTCGCCTGACGCCCGCTTGCGCTATGGTCGCGCCTTTCGCTGCTGGATGGAGCCTGCGCGTGCCTGCTTTTTATGTGATGTTCACCCTTGTGCTGTTCCTTCTTTGCCTGTGTTTCGATGGCCTGCTGATGGGCGTCGACGGGCATATGCCGGCGTTGCAGATACTGCTCATGGGCCCATGGGGCATTGCCTTCGGGTTGTACCAGTGGTTTGCCAATCCGTTGTTGGGGCTGGCAATCCTCGCCCGCCGGCGTTTTCGCCGGGTGGCGCTTGGCGCTGGCCTGATCGCCCTGGGCCTGGCGCTCAGTTGCCTGGGCATCGAGCGGCTGCCGGACAACCGCAGCTATGATTTCCTGCCGCTTACCGGTTTCGGCCCCGGCTACTACCTGTGGACACTGGCAATCCTGCTGTTCTGCCTGGGGCAGGGGTGGTGGTGCCGCAAGGCGCAGACGGCCCAGGATATGCCGCGCTGGCGCTGGTTCGATGTGCTGCTGATCGCGGTGCTGACGAGCACGATCTACGTGGCGACCAAGATGCCCAGCCTGGGGGTACAAATTCGCAGTTCCGACGAGCCAATGGAGCAGGTACAGGCAGGCTGAACTCTCCAGATTGGCTGCGCGGCCTTTTTGTCGGAGGGCGAGACGCGCCTTGGGTTTGGAAAGACGGCAAAGGCTGGGTTAAGGTCGCAGCTCGTCCGCTTTTACCAGGTGCCTGACTTGCCCGCTTTCTACCTGACCACAAGCCTCGCCCTGTACCTGCTGAGCCTGGCCTTCGATGGTGCCCTGACAGGCGCAGGGCGACATGTACCGGCATTGCAGATGCTGCTTTACGGCCCGTGGGGTATCGCCTTCGGCCTGTACCAGTGGTTCGCCAACCCACTGCTGGCGTTGGCGATTCTTGCCCACCGACGGTTCCGCCGCCTGGCGCTGGGGTGCGGCCTGCTGGCGCTGTATCTGGCGGCCAGCAGCTTCGCGATCACCCGCTTGCCGGACAACCAGAGCTACGCCTTCCAGGATGTGACCGGTTTTGGCGCGGGCTTCTACCTGTGGTTGCTGGCGATCCTGGTGTTTTGCATGGGGCAGCTCTGGTGGTGCTGGAAGGCGCGTTCAGCAGCGGATGTCCCGGGCTGGGGCTGGCTCGATGTGGCGCTTATCGCTGCCCTCAGCGTGGCGCTGTATGCCGGTACGCAGATGCCGTCGCTGCGTTTCGAGCCGCACAAGGTGATCGTGCCGCCGGAGCAGCCGCAAAGCTTGTGATGGCCTTACCGCGCCGTCCCCCATTGCACCACGATCATCCCGACCACGATCATCCCCATCCCCGCCAGTCGCAACAGGTTAACCGGCCGCTCCGGCAGTCCCATCAGGCCGAACTGGTCGATCAGCAGCGACGACAGCACCTGCCCGGCCACCACGCAGACGATGAACCCCGCCGCGCCTAGCCGCGGCGTCAGCACCAGCGCGGCGGTGATGTACAGCACCCCGGCGACCCCGCCGAACCAGGCCCACCAGGGCGCATGGGCCAGTTGCTGCACCTGCGGCAGCGGCGCGCGCATCAGCAGCAGGGCCGGCACCAGCATCAGCAGGCTGACCAGCAAAGAAACACCGGCCGCCCACAGCGGATGGCCGAGCAGGCGTCCGAGCGCGGCGTTGCTGCCCGCCTGAAACGGCACGGCGGCCCCGGCAAGCAGGGCGATGAGCAAGGGGAGGGCGGCGAAGAGGCTGGCGGGCATGGTGTCTACTCCTGATGAAAACACTGGCGTCAGTCTTCGCTATGCATTTGAATGATGGAAATTCGAACGTTGCACAGGCTGTATTCGTGGCATGGATGATTTGCGCCGTATCGACCTCAATCTACTGCTGTCCCTGCACGCCCTGCTCAGCGAGCAGCATGTTTCGCGTGCGGCATTGCGCCTGCACCGCAGCCAGCCGGCGGTCAGCCATGCGTTGGCGCAGTTGCGCGAGATCTTCGCCGATCCGCTGCTGGTTCGACGCGGTGGCCGCTTGCAACTGACGGCCCGCGCCGAAGCTCTGCACGCGCCGTTGCAGGAGGCTTTGCAGCAACTCGACGGATTGCTCGGCACGCCGGGCTTCGAGCCGGCGCGGGCCCGGCGTACCTTTCGCCTGGCCATGTCCGACTATGGCGCCCGTGTGGTGTTGCCAGCGTTGATGCGCCTGCTGCGACGCGAAGCGCCGGGCATCGACCTGGTGGTGTCCCAGGGCAGCCGCGAGGCGATGCTCGGCCAGTTGATCGACGGCGAGGCGGACCTGGCGCTGGGTGTGTTTCCGGAGTTGCCGACAGAAATGACCCAGCAGGTGCTGTTCGAGGAGTCCTTCGTCTGCCTGGCCGACCGCGCCAGCCTGCCGCCCCGCGGCGGCCTGGCGCTGGACCCGTGGCTGGCGCGCCCCCATGTGCTGGTGGCGGTGCGCCCCGGCATCGACAACGAGATCGACCAGGCCCTGGCCACCTTGGGCGCGCGTCGGCGCATCGCCTTGACCCTGCCGCATTGGGGCGTGGCCCAAAGTGTGATTGCCGGGACCGACCTGGTGCTCACCGTGGCCCGGCGCAGCCTCGTTGGTGCTCGCCTGGACCCGGCCCTGCGCCAGTTCGCGCCGCCCCTGGCGATCTCGCCGTTCGCCTTCGCCCAGGCCTGGCACTCGCGGCGCGACGGCGATGCCGGGCACCGCTGGCTGCGGGCGCAAATCCAGGCGCTGTGCGTGAACGAAGGCGGAGCAGAATGCTAGGCTGTGCCGCATTCATTTGCGAAAAGGAAAGCCCATGTTCAAGCATTGCCTGGTCGGCGCCGCCGCCCTGCTGATCGTTGCCGGCGCCCAGGCCGAGGACTATTCGCCTACTTACACCCAGTGCATGGACAAAGCCTCCAGCACGCTGGCAATGGGCGCCTGCATCCAGGCCGAAACCCGGTTGCAGGATGACCGGCTGAACCGGGTCTACAAGCAGCTCATGGCCAAGCTCGACAGCCAGCAGCAGAAGGACCTGCGCGAAGTACAGCGCACCTGGATGAAGTACCGCGACGGCAACTGCGCGTTCCACGGCAAGTTCAGCAACGGCAGCATCTACCGCATCGAAGGCGCGATGTGCGAGATGGACATGAGCAAGGACCGGGCGGCGGAGCTGGAACGGGTGCTCAGCCCGGGGCAGTAGCGCAGCATCAGCTTACAGATTGGCGGGTGAACTGGTCGGCTGAAGGGTATCGCCGCGACGCTGATGGCTGTATTTTTGTACAGCTCATGGACAGCACGTTCACCAAGGGAGGAGCACATGCCTGAAAGCATCGATGTCGCCAATTACTTCCTCACCCTGGAAGGCGAGACGGGTGAGATCTCGAACCTGAAGCTGCAGAAGCTCGTCTACTACGCGCAGGGCTTCAGCCTGGCCTTGCTGGGCGCCCCGTTGTTCGAAGAGCGTATCGAGGCCTGGATGCATGGCCCGGTCGTGGCCGACCTCTACCGTCGGTTCAGCCAGCATGGCTCGAACCCGGTCCCGATGCCTGCAGTGTTCGAGCCGACCTGCTTTTCCAGGGATCAGACCCGCCTGATCAAGGAGGTCTTCGAGGTCTATGGGCAGTATTCGGCGTGGAAGCTCCGTCAACTGACCCATGAAGAAGACCCCTGGCGGGACAACTATCAGGAGGGCGCTTTCAGCCGGGAGATTCCCCGGGACGAAATGCAACGGTATTTCAGGAATCACCTGGTGAACTGAGCGATGGTACGTAAGCGGCTCAAGGAGCGAGATGCCCAGGGAAATCAGGTAAGGGCACGCCACATGGCTGGCGAGTCTGACGAGTCGGACCTGCGCCCCCCGGTGTTCTCACTGGAGTATCTGCAATCAGGTTGGTGCATTCAGGACTGCCAGCAGGCAGAGCGCGCCAGGATGCTCGAGCGCTTGCGTCAGATCAGTCAGCGCACGTGGCGAGAGATCCGCCAGCTCGATCGCCATGGCTATGGTACGGAGACGATTTCGCGCGGCAGTATCAGGGCTGTATTGCCTTCATTCCTCACTGAAGATGTTCGGCTGCTGGCGTTCAGGGCTTTCGACCTGGTGGCGATGGTGGGGTACCGCAGTGGGCGGATTTTTCATGTGATCTGGATAGATCGTGAGTTCAAGTTGTACAAGCATTGACGCGGAGTACAGTGACCCCTTTGGTTGGGCGGGCAAGCCCGCTCCAACAGGGGAGTAGGAGCGGGCTTGCGAGTCAGGCGCCGCGTTGCTCACGCAGTGCCCGGGCCTTCAGGTACTCACGCACTTCCACCCCGTCTCCGGCGAACTCGATCCGCTGTGCCTTGGCCGCCCGCTGGTAGGCGTACATCGGATCGTAGTATTCCTTGAGCAGCCCTTCGATCCACCCTCGGTGCAGGCTCACGTCACCACTGCGCAACTGCTCCTCCAGCGCCTGGTCGAGCAACGCCGACAGCCGCTGGAAGCGCTCGCCGCCCAGGCGCTTGTAGATGTTGGCCATGCTCTGGCGCATGCGTTCGGCGAACAGCGGGCCGCCGGCCTCTTCACCGTGCACGGCGATGAACTCGGCGCACAGGTTGATCACGTAATCGCGCAGGATGCGTTCCACGCGATGCGCGAAGCTGTCTTCGAGCCACACCAGCGGATAGCGTTGCATGCCCTGGTAAAGCTCCAGCGGCACCGCGCAGCTGCCGACCACGCGGCCTTCGTCCTCGAGCACGAACTGGTCGATGCCACGCTCGCGTTTCTTCAGGATGTCGATGGCCAGCGTATTCTCGAAGTCGATCTGCGCCGGCTGTGCGGTGGCGCGCTTGCCGAAGCTGGAGCCACGGTGGTTGGCGTGGCCTTCCAGGTCCAGCACGTTGTCCAGCTGGAGCAGCACGTCGGTCTTGCCGGTGCCGGTCAGGCCGCCCAGCAGCACGAAGTGGCAGTGCTGCACCGCTTGCTGGGTGGTTTCCAGCAGCAAGGTGCGCATGGCCTTGTAGCCGCCCACCACCTTCGGATACTGGATGCCGGCTTCCTTGAGCCAGCCCTGGACGATCTGTGAGCGCAACCCGCCACGGAAGCAGTAGAGGTAGCCGTCGGGATGAGCCTGGGTGAATGCCGCCCAGGCCTCCAGGCGCTGCTCTTTGAGCGCGCCGTTGACCAACTGGTGGCCCAAGGCAATGGCGGCGGCCTGACCCTGCTGCTTGTAGCAGGTACCGACTTTCTGCCGCTCCTGGTCGTTCATCAGCGGCAGGTTGACGGCGCCGGGGAAAGCGCCCTTGGAGAATTCGATCGGCGCGCGCATGTCCATCATCGGCACGTCGTCGAGGAACAGCTGTTTCAGCTCGGTGCAGTCGGGGCGCATCAGATCACCTCGACTGCGTGGCTCTGTCGCTCGACCAGCTCGCCGATCGGCGCCAGTTCGAGCCCGAGCTCCCGTGCCACGGCGAGGAATTCGGCCTCGCCCTGCGGGCTGACTGCCACCAGCAGGCCACCGCTGGTCTGCGGGTCGCACAGCAGGTGCTTCTGCTCGTCGCTCAGTGTGCCGATCTTGTGGCCGTAGCTGTCGAAGTTACGCAAGGTGCCGCCTGGGATGCAGCCCTCGGCCAGGTAATGTTCGACGCTGGGCAGGCGCGGCACCGCAGCGAATTGCAGGCGCGCGGTGAGGCCGCTGCCCTCGGCGACTTCGACCAGGTGGCCGAGCAGGCCGAAGCCGGTGACGTCGGTCATCGCCTGCACGCCGTCGAGCTTGCCGAAGCGACTTCCCGGTGTGTTGAGGGTGCACATCCAGTCGCGGGCCAGGCCCTGGTCCTGTTCGCGCAGCTTGGCTTTCTTCTCGGCGGTGGTGAGGATGCCGATGCCCAGCGGCTTGGTCAGGTACAGGCGGCAGCCGACGCTGGCGGTGTCGTTGCGCTTGAGGTTGCGCTTGCTCACCACGCCGGTCACGGCCAGGCCGAAGATCGGTTCCGGGGCGTCGATGGAGTGGCCACCGGCCAGTGGGATGCCTGCCTCTGCGCAGACCGCGCGACCACCGCGGATCACTTCGCGGGCGACCTCCGGCGGCAATAGGTTGATCGGCCAGCCGAGGATGGCGATGGCCATCAGCGGGTCGCCGCCCATGGCGTAGATGTCGCTGATGGCGTTGGTGGCGGCGATGCGACCGAAGTCGTACGGGTCGTCGACGATGGGCATGAAGAAGTCGGTGGTCGACACCACGCCACGCTCGTCATCCAGGGCGTAGACGGCAGCGTCGTCGCGCGAGGCGTTGCCGACCCAGAGGTTCGGGTCCAGCGCCTGGGTGCCGCTCTCGGCGAGGATCACATCCAGGACCTTGGGAGAAATCTTGCAGCCACAGCCAGCGCCGTGGCTGTACTGTGTCAGACGAATCGGCTCGCTCATGTGCACCTCGACTTTTCGTGATGCGCGATTGTAGCAAAGCTGACCTTTGTGCCTGCGGCTCTTATACTTCCCGCGATTCGACACCGACCCATGCCCCGCTATTGAACCGGAGAACCCCCATGCTCAAACGCCCCCTGGCACTGTTTGCCGGTCTCGCGCTGTCCTGCTGCGCCGTGGTCGCCCAGGCCGCCGACGTCCTGCGCGTCAGCGCCATCCCCGATGAAGCACCGACCGAACTGCTGCGCAAGTTCGAGCCGCTGGGTGAATACCTCGAGCAGCAGTTGGGCATGAAGGTGCAGTTCGTGCCGGTCGCCGACTACCCCGCGGTGGTCGAGTCGCTGGCCAGCGATCGCCTGGACCTGGCCTGGCTGGGGGGCTTCACCTTCGTTCAAGTGCACCTGAAGGACCCGACCGCCACGCCATTGGTGCAGCGGGAGCAGGATGCCCAGTTCACCTCCAAGTTCATCACCGCCAACCCTGACGTGAAGAGCCTGGCCGACCTGAAGGGCAAGACTTTCGCCTTCGGCTCGATTTCGTCCACCTCCGGCAGCCTGATGCCGCGCTACTTCATGCTCAAGGAAGACAACATCAAGCCTGAGAGCTACTTCAGCCGCGTCGCCTATTCCGGTGCCCACGACGCCACCGTGGCCTGGGTGGCGGCGGGTAAGGTCGATGCAGGCGTACTCAACGCCAGCGTATGGCAGAAACTGGTCGATGCCGGCAAGGTCGATACCTACAAGGTCAAGGTATTCGCCACCACACCGACGTATTACGACTACAACTGGACCGTGCGCGGCAAAATGGACCCGGCGCTGAAAGAGAAGATCAAGCAAGCCTTCCTCGCCCTGGATCCGGCCAAGCCTGCGGACAAGGCGGTCCTCGACCTGCAGGCAGCCAGCCGCTTCATCGAGACCAAACCCGAGAACTACAAGGGTATCGAAGAAGCCGCACGCAAGGCCGAACTGCTCAAGTGAGTATCCGTGTTCAGGGCGCCAGCGTGCGCCATGGCCAGGTCCAGGCCTTGAGCGCGCTGGACCTGCAAATCGGCCAGGGCGAGCGGGTGGCGATCATCGGTCCGTCCGGAGCCGGCAAATCCAGCCTTCTGCACCTGATGGCCACTGCCGTGCCGCCCAGTAGCGGGCGGTTGGAGTTGTTGGGCGAGCAGCCCTGGGCACTGTCTGCCGGCGCCCGCCAGCGCTTGCGCGCACGGGTCGGCCTGGTGCACCAGGCGCCGCCCCTGCCGCCGCGCCAGCGGGTGGTCACCGCCGTGCTGGCGGGGCGCCTGGGGCAGTGGGGCACCTTGCGCGGGCTGCTCAACCTGATTCACCCCGGGGATATACCCGGTGCCCGCGCGGCACTGGCCGAGCTGGGCATGGCTGACAAGCTGTTTGCCCAGTGCGGGCAGTTGTCGGGTGGACAGTTGCAACGGGTCGGCATCGCCCGCGTCTTGTACCAGCGACCTGAAGTGCTGTTGACCGACGAGCCGGTCTCGGCCATGGACCCGGTGCTCGCCGATCACAGCCTGGCGTTGCTTAATCGTCATGCCCAGGCCCACGGCGTGACGCTGGTCGCCAGCCTGCACGCGGTGGAGCTCGCCCTCGCGCACTTTCCGCGCATCGTCGGCATTCGCGCCGGGCAGGTGGCGTTCGATTGCCCGGCGCAAGCGGTCAGCGAAGCGATGCTCGGCGCCTTGTACGCCAATGAGCAACTGACATCGCCTGTCACCGCGACGGCGAGCCTGCAGGTGCAGATCCCGCGATGCTGAGCACTGACCAGCGCGATCCTGCTGCCTTGCCTCGTTTGCTGCTGACCCTGCTGGGCCTGGCGCTGCTGTGGCCGGGCCTGCACCTGAGTGAGCTTGACCCCGGCGTGCTGTTGCAGGCCGAGAACCGTCAGCAGATGGCCGGCTTCGTCAGCGCGTTCTGGCCCCCGGCCCACGATGCCGGGTTTCTCGATTTGCTGCTCACCGCCACGGTGCAGACCCTGGCCGTGGCCACCGCAGGCATGAGCCTGGCACTGCTGCTGGCGGTACCGGCCAGCCTGCTGGCCAGCCGGGCGTTGTCGTTGCGGGCCGCTTCCAGCGCAGGGCGCCTGGGGCCATGGTCCCGGGCTGCGCGCCTGCCGGTGCGAGGCGTGCTGATTTTCCTGCGCAGCGTGCCCGAGATCGTCTGGGCACTGTTGTTCGTCCGCGCCGTGGGCCTGGGCCCGACTGCCGGTGTGCTGGCTATCGCCATCACCTACAGCGGCATGCTCGGCAAGGTCTACGCGGAGATCTTCGAGTCGGTGGACCAGCGTCCCGCCCATGCCTTGCTGCAGGCCGGCAGCAGCCGCCTGTCGGCGTTTCTCTACGGCACTCTGCCCGAGGCCGCGAGCGAAGTGGTGTCCTACACCGTGTACCGCTGGGAGTGCGCGGTGCGCGCTTCGGTGGTGATGGGCTTCGTCGGTGCCGGTGGACTGGGCCAGCAGATCGATCTGTCGATGCGCATGTTTGCCGGTGCCGAGGTGGCGAGCATGCTGCTGACTTTCCTGTTGCTGGTCGTGCTGGCCGACTTGCTCAGCCGTTTCCTGCGCGGGAGGCTCGCATGAACCGGGTGATCAATGGGCTGGTGATCGTCGCGGTCCTGGCGGCGGTGCTGGCGTCTTTTGCTTATCTGGAGCTGGACCTGGCAGCGGTCGTCGGCAGTGGCGGGCCGGCGCAGATGGGCGAATACGCGGCGCGTTTCCTGCACCCGGACCTGTCGCTGGCACACCTGCGCGCGGTAGGGCAGGGCGCCTTGGAAACACTGGCGATGTCGGGTATGGGTACGCTGCTGGCGATGCTGTTGGGCATGGTGCTGGCGTTGCCGGCCGCCGGGCGTTTTGGCTGGTCGTTGCAGGGCGCGTCGCGCCTGCTGCTCAACGCGCTGCGGGCGATTCCGGAACTGGTCTGGGCCGCGCTGACCGTGCTGGCCGCAGGCCTGGGGCCGAATGCCGGTACGCTGGCGCTGGCCCTGCACACTGCCGGGGTGCTGGGGCGGCTGTTCGCCGAGGCGCTGGAAAATGCACCGCCAGAGCCTGCGGCGGCGATCCGCTTGCAAGGTGGCAGCCAAGTGGTGGCGTTCTGTTTCGGCACGTTGCCCAATCTGTGGCCGCAACTGCTGGCGTACAGCCTCTATCGCTGGGAGAACAACATCCGCATGGCCAGCGTGCTGGGCTTCGTGGGGGCGGGCGGGCTGGGGCAGATGCTCTACGCGACCCTGAGCCTGTTCCAGGAGGCCCAGGCCAGCACGGTGATCATCGCCATGCTGGTGCTGGTGTTGCTGGTGGACGCCCTGAGCGATGTCTTGCGCCAACGTTTCGTGCGCGCCTGAGTGTAATTCGCGGCACCTGATCCCTGACTGTAGTCCTGCTCCGGGCCCACGCCAAGCCCTGTTCGTCAATCCGAAAAATAAACTTCACCTGAGCGTAAAAAGACTTTTTCCGGTCATGGTTTTTGCGGTATCAAGGAACCAGACAGCCGAACCCTGCAGCACAGGTGGCGTCATCCACGCCCTCCTTGCCAGGTGAGCTTCCCGCCCGTAACGACGCGGATACGGGGAGAACGGCAGTCACTCTGCGGCGCAGCCGTTCGCGCCGTGTGGCTTTCACATAAGGTGAACGAGTATGGATGACCAAGGACGCACCCCTTCCTCCAACCAGCCAATCCTGTATGTGCTCGATACCAACGTCCTGATTCACGACCCCAACGCCCTGCTCAACTTCGAGGAGCACCACGTCGCCATACCGATGACGGTGCTGGAGGAACTCGACAAGCTCAAGACCGGTAAACAGACCATCGCCGCCGAATGTCGCCAGGCCATCCGCCTGATCGACCAGACCCTCGGCGACGCCTCGCCCAGCGATGTCGAGCAGGGCGTGCCGATCCAGCGCGGCAAGAGCGGGCCCAAGGGCTTCCTGTCCATCCTCATGAGCACGCGCAACGAGCCCAACCGCCTGCTCCCCGAGAACCTCGCCGACAACATCATCATCAACCAGCTGCTGGACCTGCGCGCCAAGCGCAAGGACCTCGACGTGGTGCTGGTGACCAAGGACATCAACATGCGCCTGAAGGCGCGTGCCTGCGGGATCGCCGCCGAGGACTACAGCACCGACCAGTTGGTCGACGATGTGTCCTTGCTGTCCAAGGGCTACCACTCGGTCACAGGATCGTTCTGGGACCGCGTGAGCAAGGTCGACACGCGCCAGGAGCGTGGCCGTACCTGGCATCGGGTGCAGTTGACGGACAACTTGCCCGCCGTGCACGTCAACGAGTTCATCATCGACGAGCAGGGCTTCGTCGGCTGGATCAAGGGCATCCGCAACGACGAACTGCTGCTGCTCGACCTGCACCAGGAACCGCTGCTGCACCAGGAGGCCTGGGGGCTCAAACCACGGGACATCCACCAGAGCCTGGCGCTGTTCGCCTTGCTCGACCCGGATATCCACCTGGTCAACCTGACCGGCGCGGCGGGCTCGGGCAAGACCATCCTGGCGCTGGCCGCGGCCATCGAGCAGACCATGGTCAGCAAGCGTTACCGGCGCATCATCGCCACCCGCAGCGTGCAGGGGCTGGACCAGGAGATCGGCTTCCTGCCGGGTACCGAGGCGGAGAAGATGGAGCCTTGGCTGGGCGCGATCACCGACAACCTCGAAGCCTTGCACATGGATGACGAGAGCACCCACGGCAGTGTCGAGTACATCCTCGAGCGGGTGCCGCTGCAGTTCAAGTCGCTGAACTACATCCGTGGGCGCAGCTTCCAGCAGAGCCTGATCCTCATCGACGAGTGCCAGAACCTCACGCCACACCAGATCAAGACCATCATCACCCGTGCCGGGACCGGCTCGAAGGTGGTCTGCCTGGGCAACCTGGCGCAGATCGACACCCCTTACCTGTCGGCCACCAGTTCCGGGCTGACCTACCTCACCGAGCGCTTCAAGGACTTCCCCCACGGCGTTCATATCACCCTGCAGGGTGTGCCACGCTCGGTACTGGCCGAGTACGCCGAGTCGCACCTGTAACCTGTCGCCGGCCAGCCCGTTCCCACCGTGGGAGCGGGCTGGCCCCGCGATGCGCTGTTCTGCCCTCTGCTCAAAGCTGACCGGCAGGTTTACACTCTGTTATCCCTTCCCAGGAGCAGAGCAGTGCTGACTCATCTTGATTCCCAGGGGCGCGCCAACATGGTCGACGTCACTGAAAAGGCCGTGACCGCCCGCGAGGCGATTGCCGAGGCACGGGTGCGCATGTTGCCGGACACCCTGCGCATGATCGTCGATGGCCAACACCCCAAGGGTGACGTGTTCGCCGTGGCGCGCATCGCCGGCATCCAGGCGGCGAAGAAGACCAGCGACCTGATCCCGCTGTGCCATCCGCTGATGCTCACCGGCGTCAAGGTCGAGCTGGCCGCCGAGGGCGAGGACGTGGTGCACATTGTCGCCCGCTGCAAGCTGGCCGGGCAGACCGGCGTCGAAATGGAGGCGCTCACCGCCGCGAGCGTTGCCGCGCTGACGATCTACGACATGTGCAAGGCAGTGGACAAAGGCATGGTCATCGAGCAGGTGCGCCTGCTGGAGAAGACCGGTGGCAAGAGCGGGCACTACAAGGTGGAGGGGTGATGAAGGTCAAGGTCATGTATTTCGCCCGCTACCGTGAGTTGCTGGGCATCGACGCCGAGCGCCTGGAAGGTGACTTCAAGGTGCTGGACGACGTGCGCCAGGCCTTGGCGGGCAAGGGTGGGCACTACGCGGTGCTGGCCGAGCAGAACCTGATGTGTGCCCGCAACGAAGAGCTGTGCCGGCTCGATGAGCCATTGGAAGAGGGTGACGAGATCGCGTTCTTCCCACCTGTGACCGGAGGTTGACCATGGCCGTGCGCGTTCAGGAGGCGGCCTTCGACCCGGGCGCTGAAGTCAACGCCATGCACGCCGCCAATGTCGGCGTGGGCGCGGTGGTCGGGTTTGTCGGCTATGTGCGCGACTTCAACGATGGCCGGGAGGTGGCGGGGATGTTCCTCGAGCACTATCCGGGCATGACCGAGAAGGCCCTGGCCAAGATCGTGGTCGAGGCCGAAGGGCGCTGGCCGCTGCTCAAGGTCGAGGTACTGCACCGAATCGGCGCCCTGGAACCGGGCGAGCCGATTGTCTTTGTCGGCGTGGCCAGCGCGCATCGGCAGGCGGCGTTCGATGCCTGCAACTTCATCATGGACTACCTGAAGACCCGGGCGCCGTTCTGGAAGAAGGAGAATACCCAGGAAGGACCGCGCTGGGTGGAAGGCAAGCAGAGCGACCAGGATGCGGCAGGGCGCTGGTGATGCTCTATTCGCTGGCCGGGGCTGCGCCCCGGATCGCCGGCAAGCCGGCTCCCACAGGAGCGCGTATCTCTGTGGGAGCCGGCTTGCCGGCGATAGGGCAGCGTAGCGGCCCCGATCCAGCCATTCAGTGATGCTTGCGCGGCACGGGCTTCAACAGCTCGTCCGGCGGCATCTCGCACTTGATCTTGCGCCCCAGCAACTCTTCGATCGCCGGCAACTGGTACGAATCGTCCTCGCCGGCAAAACTGATCGACACGCCGCTGGTGCCGGCGCGACCGGTGCGGCCGATGCGGTGCACGTAGTCGTCCGGGTCTTCCGGCAGGGTGAAGTTGATCACATGGCTGATGCCGTCGATGTGGATGCCACGGCCGGCCACGTCGGTGGCGACCAGCACGGTGATGCGCCCTTCACGGAAGCTCTCCAGGGTGCGGATACGCTTGTGCTGCGGCACGTCGCCCGAGAGCTGGGCGGCGTTGATGCCGTCACGCACCAGCTTTTCCTCGATGCGCCGCACCTCGTCCTTACGGTTGGCGAACACCATCACCCGTTCCCACTTGTTCTGCGTGACCAGGTTGTACAGCAGCTTGTACTTGTCGCTGCCGGCCACGGCGTAGACGTGCTGTTCGACGGTTTCGCTGGCGACGTTCTCCGGCTCGATCTCGACGATGGCCGGGTTGGTGGTCCACTGCTTGGCCAGGTTCATCACATCGTCGGTGAAGGTGGCGGAGAACAGCAGGGTCTGGCGCTCGCTCTTGGGCGGGGTCTGGCGGATGATCTGGCGGACCTGGGGGATGAAGCCCATGTCGAGCATGCGGTCGGCCTCGTCCAGCACCATTACCTCGACCATGTCCAGGTGCACCTCGCCGCGCTGGTTGAAGTCCAGCAGGCGGCCCGGGGTGGCTACCAGGATGTCGCAATGGCGCGCTTCCAGCGACTTGAGCTGCTTGTCGAAGTCCATGCCGCCGACAAAGCTCATCACGTTCAGGCCGGTGTACTTGGTCAGTGCCTGGGCATCCTTGGCGATCTGCACCACCAGCTCGCGGGTCGGGGCGATGATCAGCGCCCGCGGCTCGCCCATGTAGCGTTCCTTGGGCGGTGGGGTCTGCTGCAGCTGCGAGATGATCGAGATCAGGAACGCGGCGGTCTTGCCGGTGCCGGTCTGGGCCCGGCCGATAGCGTCCTGGCCGCGCAGGGTGTAACCCAGGACCTGGGCCTGGATCGGCGTGCAATAGGGGAAGCCGAGGTCGTGGATGGCATGCATCAGCTCATTGGAGAGCTTGAAATCGTGGAAACGCGTCTTGCCTTCCTGCGGCTCGACCACGAAGTCCTCGGGCTTCCACAGGCTGGCCTGGGGTTTGGGCTTGCGTTCGCGACGTGGTTTGTCCTTGGCGGGCGACTCGGCGCGCGGCGGTTGGGCGACCTGGACGGCGGCTTGTGGCTCGGCCTTGGCCTTGGGCGCAGGCTTTGGCCTGGGTTTGCCGACCTGGCGCTCTGGCGCCTGGGCGGCGGCCGGCTGAGGAGCCGGCTCGGGTTGGGACGCGGCGATGGGCGGTGCGGCGTCACCTTTGGCGAATATTTTCTTGAGTGCCTTGAGCACGGTCGTCTCGTCAACTGGTTAAGGAATGTACGCCGGGCAGTGTAATGCAAGAATCGGGCGCGGCGTAGTGCAATGCGGGCTGGGCTACAGAATCACTGCAACTGGCGGCTCAGCCAGTCGTGGATGTCCGTCAGTTCCTCGACCACCACTTCGTGCTCCATCGGGTACTCATGCCACTGGGCGGCCACACCCCAGGTATTGAGGTACTCGAACGCCGTGCGGCCCATCGAGGGGATCACCACCGGGTCGTGCACACCGTGCAGGCACAAAGCCGGCGTGCGCTGCTGGCAGGCGCTCAACTGCTGGGCGTCGCTGAAGGTTGGCGCGTAGGTGGAGAGGGCGATGACCCCGCCCAACGCTTCCTGCCACTTTATATAGGCAGTGTGCAGCACCACCGCACCACCCTGGGAAAACCCGGCGAGGAAGATGCGCGACAAGTTGATGCCCTTGGCCTGTTCGGCCTTGATAAGGGCGATCACTTGGTCGGCCGACTCTTCCAGTTGCGCTTCGTCGATGGCTCGCGCCGGGGTCATGGCCTTGATGTCGTACCAGCTGGGCATCTGGTAGCCGCCGTTGATGGTTACCGGGCGCGTCGGCGCCTGGGGCATGATGAAACGGGTGCTGAGCAGGCGTTCCTGCATGAATTCCGCTACCGGTAGGAAGTCGTAACGGTCGGCCCCCAGGCCGTGCAACCAGATCACACAGGCGTCGGCGGTTTTCTGCGGTTCGAGAATCAGCGGTTGGGTCATGACTGCTCCGAAAGAGTGCTGGCGTACTGATGTAGTGCGTAAAAAGAAGGCATTGGCGGTTAATGCCAGAAAAAGATGTCGCAACTCTACAACTTTTCCTACTTGACTACCGCTTTATCGCTTAAGCCGTGGACTGTGGTACGCCCTTTGCTATGTCCTTGTCATGCGAAGAGGTGGGCCGGTCCCGGTAACACCCCTCGTGTGGATCGAAGGCTGTCATAGAACAGCCCATTGCGCCAATTGACCCAAAAACAAGCCAACAAGGGGTCGGATGCGCCTCATAAGGGTGCGGTGCAATTCCGGCTCATACAACAAGAGCGATTTGGAGGTTGTTGATGAAGATGTTGAAAACCACCCTGGCAGTCCTGACCGCCGCCGCCGCGCTGGGCGCCACCAGCTTCGCCCAGGCCGGCGCCACCCTCGACGCGGTGAAGAAGAAGGGCTTCGTCCAGTGTGGCGTGAGCGATGGTCTTCCCGGCTTCTCCGTGCCTGACGCACAGGGCAAGATCGTCGGCATCGACGCCGATGTGTGCCGCGCCGTGGCTGCCGCCGTGTTCGGCGATGCGACCAAGGTCAAGTTCAGCCAGCTCAACGCCAAGGAGCGCTTCACCGCGCTGCAGTCCGGCGAAGTCGACGTGCTGTCGCGCAACACCACCTGGACCAGCTCGCGCGATGCCGGCATGGGCCTGGTGTTCGCCGGTGTCACCTACTACGACGGCGTCGGTTTCCTCGCCAACAAGAAGCTCGGTGTTTCCAGCGCCAAGGAGCTCGACGGCGCGACCATCTGTATCCAGGCCGGCACCACTACCGAACTGAACGTCTCCGACTACTTCCGTGCCAATGGCTTGAAGTACACCCCGATCACCTTCGACACCTCCGACGAGAGCGCCAAGTCGCTGGAGTCCGGCCGTTGCGACGTGCTGACCTCGGACAAGTCGCAGCTGTTCGCCCAGCGCTCCAAGCTGGCCGCGCCGACCGAGTACGTGGTGCTGCCGGAAACCATCTCCAAGGAGCCCCTGGGCCCCGTCGTGCGCAAGGGCGACGAGGAATGGTTCAGCATCGTCAAGTGGACCCTGTTCGCCATGCTCAACGCGGAAGAAGCAGGGGTCACTTCGAAGAACGTCGAGGCCGAGGCCAAGTCCACCAAGAACCCTGACGTCGCGCGCCTGCTGGGCGCCGATGGCGAGTACGGCAAGGACCTCAAGCTGCCCAAGGACTGGGTAGTGCAGATCGTCAAGCAAGTCGGCAACTATGGCGAAGTGTTCGAGAAGAACCTGGGCCAGAGCACCGACCTGAAGATCGACCGTGGCATGAATGCCCTGTGGAACAACGGCGGCATCCAGTACGCGCCACCTGTGCGCTGATGGCTGCACCCCGCGGCGGCATCCTGCCGTCGCGGGTCGTTCGAATCCCTTCTTTTCGGGGCACTTCATGCAAAATCAAATCGGCGCACGGAAAGGGTTTTCCCTTAGTGATCCACGTGTGCGCGCGTGGCTGTTCCAGATCCTCACGGTGGTCTTCGTGGTGGGCCTGGGCTGGTACCTGTTCCATAACACCCAGACCAACCTGCAGCACCGGGGCATCACCTCGGGCTTCGACTTCCTCGAGCGCAGTGCCGGCTTCGGCATCGCCCAGCACCTGATCCCCTACGTGGAATCGGACAGCTACGCCCGGGTGTTCGTCATCGGCCTGCTCAACACCCTGCTGGTGACCTTCATCGGCATCATCCTGGCTACCTTGCTGGGCTTCATCATCGGCGTGGCGCGGCTGTCGCCGAACTGGATGATCAGCAAGCTGGCGACGGTGTACGTGGAGACCTTCCGCAATATCCCACCGCTGTTGCAGATCCTGTTCTGGTACTTCGCCGTGTTCCTGACCCTGCCGGGGCCGCGGGGCAGCATCAATATCGACGACACCTTCTTCATCAGCAACCGTGGCCTGAACATGCCCGGCGCCGCCATGGCCGAGGGCTTCTGGCCGTTCGTGATCGCATTGGTGCTGGCGATCGTCGCCATCGTGTTGATGGTGCGCCTGGCCAACAAGCGTTTCGATGAAACCGGCCAGCCGTTCCACAAGTTCTGGGTGGGCCTGCTGCTGCTGATCGGCATCCCCGGTGTGTGCGCGTTGCTGTTCGGCAGCCCGGTGCACTGGGAAGTGCCGCAGCTCAAGGGCTTCAACTTCGTCGGCGGTTGGGTGCTGATCCCCGAGCTGCTGGCGCTGACCCTGGCGCTGACCATCTACACCGCAGCGTTCATCGCCGAGATCGTGCGCTCGGGTATCCGTTCGGTCAGCCACGGCCAGACCGAGGCGGCCCGTTCACTGGGCCTGCGCGAAGGCCCGACGCTGCGCAAGGTGATCATCCCCCAGGCGTTGCGGGTGATCATCCCGCCGCTGACCAGCCAGTACCTGAACCTGGCGAAGAACTCGTCGCTGGCTGCCGGCATCGGCTACCCGGAGATGGTCTCGCTGTTCGCCGGTACCGTGCTCAACCAGACCGGCCAGGCCATCGAGGTGATCGCCATCACCATGAGCGTCTATCTCGCCATCAGCATCAGCATTTCGCTGTTGATGAACTGGTACAACAAGCGCATTGCGCTGATCGAACGGTGAGGGTCCTTCCGTGACAGCCCATGTTTTCAAACCCGACATGCCGCCACCGGTGAAGACCGTTGGCGTGCTCGCCTGGATGCGGGCCAACCTGTTCTCCAGCTGGCTCAACACCTTGCTGACGCTGTTCGCCCTGTACCTGGTATGGCTGATCGTGCCGCCGCTGGTGCAGTGGGCGTTCATCGACGCCAACTGGGTCGGCACCACCCGCGCCGACTGCACCAAGGAGGGGGCCTGCTGGGTGTTCATCCAGCAGCGCTTCGGCCAGTTCATGTACGGCTATTACCCGACGGAACTGCGCTGGCGCGTCGACCTGACCGTGTGGCTCGCCGTGCTCGGCGCGGCCCCGCTGTTCATCAAGCGCTTCCCGCGCAAGGCTGTGTATGGCCTGGGCTTCCTGGTGGTGTACCCGATCCTGGCCTACATCCTGCTGCACGGTGGCACGCTAGGGCTGGACACCGTGCCCACCAGCCAATGGGGCGGCCTGATGTTGACCCTGGTGATCGCCACGGTCGGTATTGTCGGCGCGTTGCCACTGGGCATCCTGCTGGCGCTGGGGCGGCGCTCGAACATGCCGGCGGTGAAGGTGGTCTGCGTGACCTTCATCGAGTTCTGGCGCGGCGTGCCACTGATCACCGTACTGTTCATGTCCTCGGTGATGTTGCCGCTGTTCCTGCCCGAAGGCATGAGCTTCGACAAGCTGCTGCGGGCGATGATTGGCGTGATCCTGTTCCAGTCGGCGTACATCGCCGAGGTGGTGCGCGGTGGCCTGCAGGCCATCCCCAAGGGCCAGTACGAAGCCGCCGCGGCCATGGGCCTGGGCTACTGGCGGGCGATGGGCCTGGTGATCCTGCCCCAGGCGCTCAAGCTGGTGATCCCCGGCATCGTCAACACCTTCATTGCCCTGTTCAAGGACACCAGCCTGGTGATCATCATCGGCCTGTTCGACTTGCTCAACAGCGTCAAGCAGGCCGCAGCCGACCCGGCCTGGCTGGGCATGGCGACCGAGGGCTATGTGTTCGCCGCCCTGGTGTTCTGGATTTTCTGTTTCGGTATGTCCCGCTACTCCATGCATCTGGAGCGCAAGCTGGACACTGGCCACAAGCGTTAGGAGTTTCGAAATGAGTGAAGCGATCAAGCAGCCTGCCGGCCCCGAAGGCATCATCCAGATGCAGGGCGTGAACAAGTGGTACGGCCAGTTCCATGTGCTCAAGGACATCAACCTGAACGTGCGCCAGGGCGAGCGTATCGTGCTGTGCGGGCCGTCGGGCTCGGGCAAGTCGACCACCATCCGCTGCCTCAACCGGCTGGAAGAGCACCAGCAGGGGCGTATTGTCGTCGACGGCGTCGAGCTGACCAACGACCTCAAGCAGATCGAGGCGATCCGCCGCGAGGTGGGCATGGTGTTCCAGCACTTCAACCTGTTCCCGCACCTGACCATCCTCGAGAACTGCACCCTGGCGCCCATGTGGGTGCGCAAGCTGCCGCGGCGCAAGGCAGAGGAAATCGCCATGCACTTCCTCGAGCGCGTGCGCATTCCGGAGCAGGCGCACAAGTACCCCGGGCAGTTGTCCGGCGGTCAGCAGCAGCGGGTGGCGATTGCCCGGGCGCTGTGCATGAAGCCGAAGATCATGCTGTTCGACGAACCGACTTCGGCGCTGGACCCGGAGATGGTCAAGGAGGTGCTCGACACCATGGTCAGCCTGGCCGAGGATGGCATGACCATGCTCTGCGTGACCCACGAGATGGGCTTTGCCCGCACCGTGGCGAACCGGGTGATCTTCATGGACAAGGGGGAGATCGTCGAGCAGGCGGCGCCGGACGACTTCTTCGACCGGCCGCGCAGTGACCGGACCAGGCTGTTCCTCAGCCAGATCCTGCATTGATGTACCAGGGGCCGCCCAACGGCCCCACTCCTGTAGCCTTACTTCTCTTCTTTTGCGGCCACCGGCGCTGGTGGTGGCCGCAACCCCACCTCGGCCACCAGCTTGAGCTGCTGACCATTGCGCATCACCTCGATGGTGATCTTCTCGTTGGGCTTGATCCGCGCCACCTGGTTCATCGACTTGCGCCCGTCGCCGGCCGGCTCGCCATTGATGCTCAGGATCACGTCACCCAGTTGCAGGCCGGCACGCGCCGCCGGGCCATCGCGGAAGATCCCCGCCACGACGATACCGGGGCGGCCCTGCATGCCGAACGAGTCGGCCAGCTCCTGGCTCAACGGCTGCACTTCGATGCCCAGCCAGCCACGGATCACCTGGCCATGCTCGACGATCGACTTCATCACCTCCAGCGCCAGCTTGACCGGGATGGCGAAGCCGATGCCCTGGGAGCCGCCGGACTTGGAGAAGATCGCGGTATTGATGCCCACCAGGTTGCCGTTGGCATCCACCAGCGCACCGCCGGAGTTGCCCGGGTTGATCGCAGCGTCGGTCTGGATGAAGTCTTCGTAGTTGTTGAGGCCCAGCTGGTTGCGGCCGGTGGCGCTGATGATGCCCATGGTCACGGTCTGGCCGACACCAAAGGGGTTGCCGATGGCCAGGGTCACGTCACCGATATGGATGCTGTCGGAGCGGCCGATGGTGATCGCCGGCAGGCTCTTGAGGTCGATCTTCAGTACTGCCAGGTCGGTTTCCGGGTCGCTGCCGATCACCCGGGCGAGGGTCTCGCGGCCATCCTTGAGGGCCACGACGATCTGGTCGGCGCCGCTGGTGACGTGGTTGTTGGTCAGCAGGTAGCCTTCCGGGCTCATGATTACCGCCGAGCCGAGGCTCGACTCCCAACGCCGCTGCTTGGGCAGGTTGTCGCCGAAGAAGCGGCGGAACTGCGGGTCCTCGAACAGCGGGTGCGCGCTCTTGTTCACCACCTTGGTGGTATAGAGATTGACCACTGCGGGCGCGGCCAGGGTCACGGCATCGGCATAGGAGACCGGCCCCTGCATGAGCTTGGTGGTTTGTGGGGCTTGTTGCAGGTTGACGTCCTGGCTGGGCAGGCCGACCCATTCGGGGAAGCGCTGGATGACCAGCATGGCGATCAGCACACCGGTGAGCAGGGGCCAGCCGAAGTAACGCAGAGCCTTGAGCATGAATCGATCCTGGGAGTGGGACGGGGGCCGTGTCTATGGGCCCGGGGCGCGAGCGGGCGCGATCATACACCTGAAGATACCGAACGGCGATGGCCGGACACCCCGAGCGCCTGCCGGCGGTTTCCCCCACGCCGGCGACGGCCCATAATGGCGGCCATTATAGGGCCTGACGCCCGTCGCAATGCCGAATTCGAGGAGATTTTTCATGGCCGTCGCCCTCAATATCCTGGTCGAGGAAGCCGAGCGCTACCTGGCCAGCGCCAGGATCCAGGATTACTGCCCCAACGGCCTGCAGGTCGAAGGCTGTCCCCAGGTCAGCCGCATCGTCAGCGGCGTGACCGCCAGCCAGGCGCTGCTGGACGCCGCGGTCGAGGCCGAGGCCGACCTGGTGCTGGTGCACCATGGCTATTTCTGGAAGGGCGAAAACCCCTGCATCACTGGTATCAAGCAGCGACGCTTGAAGACCCTGCTCAAGCACGACATCAGCCTGCTGGCCTTCCACCTGCCGCTGGACGTGCACCCGGAGGTGGGCAACAACGTGCAGCTGGCGCGCCAGCTGGACATCACCGTCGAAGGTCCGTTGGACCCCAACAATCCCAAGGTGGTGGGCCTGGTCGGCTCGCTGGCCGAAGCGGTATCGGCGCGGGATTTCGCCCGCCGTGTGCAGGAGGCGCTGGGGCGTGAGCCGCTGCTCATCGAGGGTGAGCAGACGATCCGCCGGGTTGGCTGGTGCACCGGGGGCGGGCAGGGCTACATCGACACCGCCATCGCCGCCGGGGTCGATCTGTTCATCAGTGGCGAGGCGTCGGAGCAGACCTTCCACAGTGCCCGCGAGAACGGCGTCAGCTTCATCGCCGCCGGCCACCACGCCACGGAGCGTTATGGCGTGCAGGCGCTGGGCGATTACCTGGCGCGTCGCTTTGCCCTGGAGCACCTGTTCATCGATTGCCCGAATCCGATCTGACGGCCGCATCGCGGGCGTGCCCCGCGATGCTTTTTTGCCCAAACCCCCAGTCATATCATTAGACCTTTTCGATCTAGCCGCCCGCCTAAATAGAATCAGGTGCTGTGATAAAGTGGCTCGCTCGAACACGGCCCGCAGGCCGTCCATAAGATCGTTTTTCGTGAGTAGCCATGGTCGACAATCTGACGCACTTGAAACAGCTGGAGGCGGAGAGCATCCACATCATCCGCGAGGTGGCCGCCGGGTTCGACAACCCGGTGATGCTGTACTCGATCGGCAAGGATTCCGCGGTCATGCTGCACCTGGCGCGCAAGGCGTTCTTCCCGGGCAAGCTGCCGTTCCCGGTGATGCACGTCGACACCCAGTGGAAGTTCCAGGAGATGTACCGCTTCCGCGACAAGATGGTCGAAGAGATGGGCCTGGAGCTGATCACCCACGTCAACCCCGAGGGTGTGGCCCAGGGTATCAACCCGTTCACCCATGGCAGTTCCAAGCACACCGATATCATGAAGACCCAGGGCCTGAAGCAGGCGCTGGACAAGCACGGCTTCGACGCCGCCTTCGGTGGCGCGCGCCGCGACGAAGAGAAGTCGCGGGCCAAGGAACGCGTCTACTCGTTCCGTGACAGCAAGCACCGCTGGGACCCGAAGAACCAGCGCCCAGAGCTGTGGAACATCTACAACGGCAAGGTCAACAAGGGCGAGTCGATCCGCGTGTTCCCGCTGTCGAACTGGACCGAGCTGGACATCTGGCAGTACATCTACCTCGAAGGCATCCCGATCGTGCCGCTGTACTTCGCCGCCGAGCGTGAAGTGATCGAGAAGAACGGCACCCTGATCATGATCGACGACGAGCGCATCCTCGAGCACCTCTCCGAGGAAGAGAAGGCGCGCATCGTCAAGAAGAAAGTGCGTTTCCGTACCCTGGGCTGCTACCCGCTGACGGGCGCGGTCGAGTCTGAAGCCGAGACCCTGACGGACATCATCCAGGAAATGCTCCTGACCCGAACGTCCGAGCGCCAGGGCCGCGTCATCGACCACGATGGCGCCGGTTCCATGGAAGACAAAAAACGCCAAGGCTACTTCTAATTTCAGGGTTTCCTCATGTCGCACCAATCCGATTTGATCAGCGAGGACATCCTCGCCTACCTGGCCCAGCACGAGCGTAAAGAGCTGCTGCGCTTCCTGACCTGCGGCAACGTGGACGACGGCAAGAGCACCCTGATCGGGCGCCTGCTGCACGATTCGAAGATGATCTACGAGGACCACCTCGAGGCCATCACCCGTGACTCGAAAAAGTCCGGCACCACCGGCGAGGAAGTCGACCTGGCACTGCTGGTCGACGGCCTGCAGGCCGAGCGCGAGCAGGGCATCACCATCGATGTCGCCTACCGCTACTTCTCCACCGCCAAGCGCAAGTTCATCATCGCCGACACCCCGGGCCACGAGCAGTACACCCGCAACATGGCCACCGGCGCGTCCACCTGCGATCTGGCGATCATCCTGGTCGATGCCCGCTACGGCGTGCAGACCCAGACCCGCCGGCACAGCTACATCGCCTCGTTGCTGGGTATCAAGCACATCGTCGTCGCGGTCAACAAGATGGACCTCAAGGGCTTCGACGAGCAGGTCTTCGAGTCGATCAAGGCCGACTACCTGAAGTTCGCCGAGGGCATCGACCTCAAGCCGAGCAGCCTGCACTTCGTGCCAATGTCGGCGCTCAAGGGCGACAACGTGGTCAACCGCAGCGAGCGTTCGCCGTGGTACACAGGCCCGGCGTTGATGGAGATCCTCGAGACTGTCGAGATCGCCGCCGACCGCAATGTCACCGACCTGCGTTTCCCGGTGCAGTACGTCAACCGCCCGAACCTCAACTTCCGCGGCTTCGCCGGCACCATCGCCGGTGGCGTGGTGCACAAGGGCGACGAGATCGTCGTGCTGCCGTCGGGCAAGAGCAGCCGGGTCAAGTCCATCGTCACCTATGAAGGTGAACTGGAGAACGCCGGGCCTGGCCAGGCGGTGACCCTTACCATGGAAGACGAGATCGACATCTCCCGTGGCGACCTGCTGGTGCATGCCGACAATGTTCCAACGGTGGCCGACCAGTTCGACGCCATGCTGGTGTGGATGGCCGAGGAGCCAATGCTCCCGGGCAAGAAGTACGATATCAAGCGCGCTACCAGCTATGTGCCGGGTTCGATCGCCAGCATCACCCACAAGGTCGATGTGAACACCCTGGAGCAGGGCGCGGCCAGCGCGCTGCAACTCAACGAGATCGGCCGGGTCAAGGTGGCCCTGGACAGCGCCATCGCCCTGGACGGTTACGAGAGCAACCGCACCACCGGCGCATTCATCGTCATTGACCGCCTGACCAACGGCACCGTCGGTGCCGGCATGATCATTGCCCCGCCGGTTCTGCCGCACGGTGGCACTGGCCAACACGGCAAGTTGGCTCATGTGTCCACCGAAGAGCGCGCCCTGCGTTTCGGCCAGCAACCGGCCACCGTACTGTTCAGCGGCCTGTCGGGCGCCGGCAAGAGCACCCTGGCCTACGCCGTGGAGCGCAAGCTGTTCGACATGGGCCGTGCAGTCTACGTGCTCGACGGCCAGAACCTGCGTCACGACCTGAACAAGGGCCTGCCGCAGGACCGCGCCGGGCGCACCGAGAACTGGCGCCGCGCCGCCCATGTGGCGCGCCAGTTCAACGAAGCCGGTCTGCTGACACTGGCCGCGTTCGTCGCGCCGGACGCCGAAGGCCGCGAGCAGGCGAGGGCACTGATCGGCAAGGAGCGCCTGGTGACCGTGTACGTCCAGGCTTCGCCGCTGGTGTGCCGCGAGCGTGACCCGCAGGGCCTGTATGCCGCCGGTGGCGACAACATCCCGGGCGAGAGCTTCCCGTTCGATGTGCCGCTGGATGCGGACCTGGTGATCGACACCCAGTCGGTCAGCGTCGATGAAGGCGTGAAGCTGGTGCTGGATGTGCTGCGTCAGCGTGGGGCGATCTGATTATTGCCTGATGTGAAAAACCCCGCTTCGGCGGGGTTTTTCATTTAGGGCTGCTTTGCACCCATCGCTGGCAAGCCAGCT
Organism: Pseudomonas sp. RC3H12; assembly: GCF_018596375.1. Lineage (NCBI taxonomy): Bacteria > Pseudomonadati > Pseudomonadota > Gammaproteobacteria > Pseudomonadales > Pseudomonadaceae > Pseudomonas > Pseudomonas sp. RC3H12. Next base: position 175,080 of record NZ_CP075595.1, read on the forward strand.
CCCACAGGATGGCGCAGGGTTTCAGGTCAGCGCGGTCGGTGTGGGGCCGGCTTGTCGTGGCGACGAACCGCGGCGATGGGCCGCAGGGCGGCCCTAGATATGCGTTTCGGAAACGGGAATCACCCGTCGCTCTTTCACCGCCTTGTACGAAAAGCTCGAATAGATCTCCTTCACCCCCGGCAACCGCTGCAGCACCTCGCGGGTGAATTCGCCAAACGATTCCAGGTCCCGCGCCAGGATCTCCAGCAAAAAATCATAGCGTCCGGAGATATTGTGGCAGGCGACGATCTCGGGGATCTCCATCAGCCGTTTCTCGAACGCCAGGGCCATTTCCTTGGTGTGCGAGTCCATCATGATGCTGACGAACGCGGTCACCCCGAAGCCCAGCGACTTGGGCGAAAGAATGGCCTGGTAGCCGGTGATGTAGCCGTTGTCCTCGAGCAACTTGACCCGCCGCCAGCATGGCGAGGTGGTCAGGGCGACCTGGTCGGCGAGTTCGGAAACGGTCAGGCGGGCGTTGTCCTGCAGGGCAGCGAGCAGGGCGCGGTCGGTACGGTCGAGCGCTGAAGGCATATCTTGCCCTCCATCTTCAATTTTTGTTGTTTTTCTTTCAAAACATGCCCGATTGCGTGGGCAAGTTTGGAAAAAGCGCGGCAGCTTGGTGGCATAAGCTTATAACAAACCACAAGAGACTGTTGCCATGCGCGACTCCAACACCAATACCGGTTTCTCCACGCGGGCCATTCACCATGGCTATGATCCGCTGTCCCACGGCGGCGCCCTGGTACCGCCGGTCTACCAGACCGCCACCTATGCGTTTCCCACTGTCGAGTACGGCGCCGCCTGCTTTGCCGGCGAAGAGCCGGGGCATTTCTACAGCCGCATTTCCAACCCGACCCTGGGCCTGCTGGAACAGCGCATGGCCTCCCTGGAAGGGGGCGAGGCCGGGCTGGCGCTGGCCTCCGGCATGGGCGCCATCACCGCCACGCTATGGACCCTGCTACGCCCGGGTGACGAGCTGATTGTCGGCAGCACCCTGTACGGCTGCACCTTCGCCTATTTGCACCACGGCATCGGCGAATTCGGCGTGAAGATCCGCCATGTCGACCTCAACGACATTCCGGCACTGAAGGGCGCGATCACCGCGAAGACGCGGATGATCTACTTCGAGACGCCGGCCAACCCCAATATGCAACTGGTGGATATCGCCGCGGTGGTCGAGGCTGCACAGGGCCATGACCTGAGCATCGTGGTCGACAACACCTACTGCACGCCCTACCTGCAGCGCCCGCTGGAACTGGGCGTCGACCTGGTGGTGCACTCGGCCACCAAATACCTGTCCGGGCATGGTGATATCACCGCCGGCCTGGTGGTGGGGCGCAAGGCGCTGATCGACCGCATCCGCCTGGAAGGGCTCAAGGACATGACCGGCGCCGTGCTCTCGCCCCACGATGCCTCGCTGTTGATGCGCGGCATCAAGACCCTGGCCCTGCGCATGGACCGTCACTGCGCCAATGCCCAGCAGGTGGCCGAGTTCCTGGCGCAGCAGCCGCAGGTCGAGTTGCTGCATTACCCAGGCTTGCCATCCTTCCCGCAGTACGCGCTGGCCCAGCGGCAGATGCGCCTGCCGGGCGGGATGATTGCCTTCGAGCTGAAGGGCGGGATCGAAGCCGGGCGCCGTTTCATGAACGCCCTGCAGCTGTTCAGCCGCGCGGTGAGCCTGGGCGATGCCGAGTCGCTGGCCCAGCACCCGGCGAGCATGACCCATTCCAGCTATACCCAACAGCAGCGTGCCGAGCATGGCATCTCGGAAGGGCTGGTGCGCTTGTCGGTGGGGCTGGAAGACATCGATGACCTGCTTGCCGACATTGCCCAGGCCCTGAAGGCCTGTGCCTGAACCGCCACGGACGAGGCCTGCGCGATGGTAGCGATGATGAACCCGAACGAGCCGTTGACGGCCCTTGATGCCGCCCTGGACAGCGACCCAGCGGAAACCGCCGAGTGGTGCGAGGCGCTGGCCTCGACCCTGGCCCACTGCGGCCCGGCGCGGGCGCGCTACCTGTTGCAGCGCCTGCAAGCCCATGCCCTCGAGCTGGGCCTGGAGCGCGAGGCCCAGGCCTTCTCGGCCTACCGCAATACCGTGCCGGTGGAGCAGCAGGGCGCCTACCCCGGGGATCTGGACCTGGACGAGCGCATCACCAGCATCCTGCGCTGGAATGCGCTGGCCATGGTGGTGCGCGCCAACCATGCCTACGGCGAGCTCGGCGGGCATATCGCCAGCTACGCTTCGGCGGCGGAGATCTTCGAAGTCGGTTTCCAGCATTTTTTCCGCGGCGAGGGCGGTGGTGAGCGGCGCAGTGGCGACCTGGTGTTCTTCCAGCCGCACTCGGCGCCGGGCATCTATGCCCGCGCCTTCCTCGAAGGGCGCCTGAGCGAGGAGCAGTTGGCCAACTATCGCCAGGAGGTCGCCGGCAACGGGCTGTGTTCCTACCCACACCCATGGCTGATGCCCGACTTCTGGCAGTTCCCGACCGGCTCGATGGGCATCGGCCCGCTCAACGCGATCTACCAGGCGCGCTTCATGCGTTACCTGCAACATCGCGGGTTGCTCGACACCTCTGGCCGGCATGTCTGGGGTGTGTTCGGCGATGGCGAGATGGACGAGCCGGAGTCGACTGCCGGCCTGACCCTGGCTGCCCGTGAAGGCCTGGACAACCTGACCTTCATCGTCAACTGCAACCTGCAGCGCCTTGACGGCCCGGTACGCGGCAATGGCCAGATCATCCAGGAACTCGAGGCGTTGTTCAGCGGCGCCGGCTGGAACGTGATCAAGGTGCTGTGGGGCTCGGAGTGGGACGCACTGTTCGCCCGCGATCATGAACATGCGCTGCTGCGTCAGTTGGCGGCGACACCCGACGGGCAGTTCCAGACCCTCGGTGCCAAGGACGGCAGCTACAACCTCGAACACTTCTTCAAGCAGAACCCGGCTTTGCAGCGCCTGGTGGCGCATATGAGCGCCGAAGAGATCAACGCCCTCAAGCGCGGTGGTCATGATTTTCGCAAGCTGCATGCCGCCTATGCCGCCGCCAGGGCGTGCAAGGGCCGGCCGACGGTGATCCTGGCCAAGACCAAGAAAGGCTATGGCATGAGCAGTGCCGGCGAGTCGCGGATGACCGCGCACCAGGCCAAGAAACTCGATGTGCAGGCGCTGCTGGCCTTCCGCGATCGTTTCCATTTGCCGTTGTCGGATGAGGCGGTGGAGCAACTGCGTTTCTATCGCCCGGCCGAGGACAGTCCAGAGATGGTCTATCTGCGCCAGCGCCGCCAGGCACTGGGTGGGCCGTTGCCGCTGCGCCGCAACGACTGCGCCACCTTGCCCCTGCCGGAACTGGAGGCGTTCGGCGGTTTCGCCCTGCACGCCGAGGGCAAGGAGATGTCCACCACCATGGCCGCCGTGCGCTTGCTGGGCAACTGGCTGAGGGCGCCTGGGTTGGGGCCGCGGGTGGTGCCGATCGTCGCCGACGAGGCGCGCACCTTCGGCATGGCCAGCCTGTTCCGCCAGATCGGCATCTATTCGCCCCACGGGCAACGCTACGAACCGGAGGACGCGGGCTCGCTGCTGGTCTACAAGGAGGCGCGGGATGGCCAACTGCTGGAGGAGGGCATCACCGAGGCCGGGGCGATCTCCTCATGGGTCGCGGCAGCCACCGCCTACGCGGTGCATGGCGAGCCGATGCTGCCGGTGTACATCTATTACTCGATGTTCGGCTTCCAGCGGGTCGGCGACCTGATCTGGGCCGCCGCCGACCAGCGCGCCCGAGGCCTGTTGCTGGGGGCTACCGCGGGGCGCACCACGCTGGGTGGCGAGGGGCTTCAGCACCAGGACGGATCGAGCCTGGTCATGGCCGCGACGGTGCCCAACTGCCGGGCCTGGGACCCATGCTTTGCCGGCGAGCTGGCGGTGATCCTCGACCATGCCGCGCGGCGCATGCTGGTGGAGCAGCAGGACGAGTTCCACTATGTGGCGGTGATGAATGAAAACTACCCGCAGCCGTCGTTGCCCGAAGACATGCACGACGATGTACTGCGGGGCATGTACCGGTTTGCCCGGCATTCCTCGGCCGCTCCCCGTGGCCAGGTGCGCTTGTTGGGTTCGGGCACCATCCTGCGCGAGGTGATCGCTGCCGGTGAGTTGCTGGCCAGTGACTGGCAGGTCGACAGCGAGGTGTTCAGCGTCACCAGCTTCAGCGAACTGGCGCGTGGGGCCAGGGATGCGCAACGCCTGGCAATAGCCGGGGAGCAGGTGGATTGCCATGTGCGTCGTTGCCTGCCCGGCGACGCCCCGGTGATCGCGGCCAGCGACTATGTGCGTGCCTGGCCGCAGTTGATCGCCGAGTATGTGCAGGCGCCCTATACCACCCTGGGCACCGATGGTTTCGGGCGCAGCGATACCCGCCAGCAGTTGCGACGGTTTTTCGAGGTGGACCGGTATGCCGTAGTGCTGGCAGCGTTGTACGGGCTGGTATGTCAGGGCGTGATGCCGGCGGATGTGCTGGCGCAGGCGCGGGCGCTTTATGGCATCGGCGAGGAGGGGGCGGCCTGGTATCGCTGACGAGGTCTGGGCCGGCTTAATCGCGGGGCAAAGATTAGGCTGTGAGTTAAATGGAACTGCGTGGGAGCGGGCTTGCCCCGCGATGCGGTGTATGGCACCGGTGTCGCCGGTGATCGCGGGGCAAGCCCGCTCCCACGCAGATCCCGTTTGCACTTCCCACAAAAAAGGCCTCTTGCGAGGCCTTCTTCATGTCATCGATTCAGCGCTTGAGCCCGTAGCTCTCATCGAGCATGCCCGGCGAGTTCGGGGACTTCGGTGCGTAGTCGCGTGGCACTTCGGCGGTATCCTTCGGCGGCGTCAGGCGATCACGCGGGCCTTGCGCGGCTTCCGAGTGCAGCGCGGCCAGCAGGCGTTGGCGGGTCAGCTCGTCCAGGGCCAGGCGGTTGGCGCCCTCGGCCAGGTGATCCTGCACGTCCTGGTAGCTCTGGGTCAGTTTCTTGACCAGCGATGCGGTGCTGTTGAAGTGGGTCACCACTTCGTTCTGGTAATTGTCGAAGCGCTGCTGGATGTCATCCAGCTGGCGTTGGGTATTGCTCGGTGCCGCGTTGGGCAGCAGGCGGGCCAGCGCGAAACCGACGACGACACCGACAACCAGGGCCAGGGTCGGCAGCAACCAAACAAGGAGCGAGTGTTCCACGAGTCCTTCCTCTATAAACGGCTTTGCTTTACGTTAACGGCTCAGACCTGCGCTGTATACCGCGAGCGATCGCAAATCAGAACAGAATTCCTTTGCTAGACGAGTCGACCCTTCACGAGGTCACGGAGTAGTACCTTGCTTATCCGCGAAACCCCCTTGTTCATCGATGGCCCGATCGGCCAGCTTGAGGCGTTGTACCTGGACGTGGCCGATGCCCGTGGCGCGGTGCTGATCTGCCACCCCAACCCGGTCCAGGGCGGCACCATGCTCAACAAGGTGGTCTCGACCCTGCAGCGTACCGCCCGTGATGCCGGTTACGTCACCCTGCGCTTCAACTACCGCGGCGTTGGCCAGAGCGCCGGCAGCCACGACATGGGCGCTGGCGAGGTGGCGGATGCCGAGGCTGCCGCAGCCTGGCTGCGCCAGCAGCATCCTGAGCTGCCCTTGGTGCTGATGGGCTTCTCCTTCGGCGGCTTCGTTGCCGCCAGCCTGGCCGGTCGCCTGGAGGCGGCGGGTGTCGAGCTGCAACAGCTGTTCATGATCGCCCCGGCGGTGATGCGCCTGAACGTGCAGTTCCCGCTGCCCGAGCGCGTTGCGCTGACCGTCGTGCAGCCGGACACCGACGAGGTGGTCGATCCGCAACTGGTCTACGATTGGTCCGCCGCCCTGTCGCGCCCCCACGAGCTGCTGAAAGTGGCAGAATGCGGACACTTTTTCCATGGCAAGCTGACCGATCTGAAGGATCTGCTGCTGCCGCGCCTTTCGAACTGAGCCAAGCCTGAAATAAGCGAACCCCCATGACCACGCGCATCCTCACCGGTATCACCACCACCGGCACCCCGCACCTGGGCAACTACGCCGGCGCCATCCGCCCGGCCATCCTCGCCAGCCAGCAGCCCGGTGCCGACTCGTTCTACTTCCTGGCCGACTACCATGCCCTGATCAAGTGCGACGACCCGCAGCGCATCCAGCGTTCGCGCCTGGAGATCGCCGCCACCTGGCTGGCCGGTGGCCTGGACCCGGCCAAGGTGACCTTCTATCGCCAGTCGGACATCCCCGAGATCCCGGAGCTGACCTGGTTGCTGACCTGTGTCGCCGCCAAGGGCCTGCTCAACCGTGCCCACGCCTACAAGGCGTCGGTGGACAAGAACGTCGAGGCCGGCGAAGACCCGGACGCCGGCGTGACCATGGGCCTGTTCAGCTACCCGGTGCTGATGGCCGCCGACATCCTGATGTTCAATGCCAACAAGGTGCCGGTCGGTCGCGACCAGATCCAGCACGTGGAAATGGCCCGCGACATCGGCCAGCGCTTCAACCACCTGTTCGGCCAGGGCAAGGACTTCTTCGCCCTGCCCGAGGCGGTGATCGAGGAGAGCGTGGCCACGCTCCCGGGCCTGGACGGTCGCAAGATGTCCAAGAGCTACGACAACACCATCCCGCTGTTCACCAGCGCCAAGGACATGAAGGATGCGATCTCGCGCATCGTCACCGACTCCAAGGCCCCGGGCGAGGCCAAGGATCCGGACAATTCGCACCTGTTCACCCTGTTCCAGGCGTTCTCCACGCCGGCGCAATGCGCCGAGTTCCGCGAAGAGCTGCTGCAGGGCCTGGGCTGGGGCGATGCCAAGCAGCGCCTGTTCCAGCTGCTCGACGGCCAGCTGGCCGAAAAGCGCGAACACTACCACCAGCTGATCTCGCGCCCGTCAGACCTCGAGGACATCCTCCTGGCCGGTGCCGCCAAGGCCCGAAAGATCGCCACGCCGTTCCTCGAGCAACTGCGCGAGGCAGTTGGCCTGCGTTCGTTCCGCACCACCGTGCAGGCCAGCACCGAGGTGAAGAAGAAGGCCGCCAAGAGCGCCCGCTTCGTCAGCTTCCGTGACGAGGATGGCAGCTTCCGCTTCCGCCTGCTGGCCGCCGATGGCGAGCAATTGCTGCTGTCGCGCAGCTTCGCCGATGGCAAGAGCGCGGGGGCGGTGAGCAAGCAACTGCAACAGGGCGGCGATGCCGACGTGCGTGTCGAGGGCCTGGGCTTCTCGCTGTGGCTGAACGGTGAGCAAGTTGCCGACGGGCCGCAGTTCGAGGCCGCCGAGGCCCGTGACGCGGCCATCACCAGCCTGCGCGAGGCCCTGGCGCCACAGGCGGACTGAGTCACTTTGACGCAAGTCTGATTGCCATTAAGCGGGCCGGTCGCTACAGTGACGGCCCGTTTTTTGTTGCCTCGCTAACGAAATCATGACGCCCCTAGAACGATACCAAGCCGATCTGAAACGCCCCGACTTCTTCCATGACGCGGCGCAGGAAACTGCGGTGCGTCACCTGCAGCGCCTGTACGACGACCTGGTACACGCGCAGAACAACAAGCCGGGCGTGTTCGGCAAGCTGTTCGGCAAGAAGGAGCAGACGCCGGTCAAGGGCCTGTACTTCTGGGGCGGCGTGGGCCGGGGCAAGACCTACCTGGTCGACACCTTCTATGAAGCGCTGCCGTTCAAGCAGAAGATGCGCACGCACTTCCACCGCTTCATGAAGCGCGTCCACGAGGAGATGAAGACCCTCAAGGGCGAGAAGAACCCGCTGACCATCATCGCCAAGCGCTTCAGTGACGAAGCCAAGGTGATCTGCTTCGACGAGTTCTTCGTCTCCGATATCACCGATGCCATGATCCTCGGCACCCTGATGGAAGAGCTGTTCAAGAACGGCGTGTCGCTGGTGGCCACTTCCAATATCGTCCCGGACGGCCTGTACAAGGACGGCCTGCAGCGCGCGCGCTTCCTGCCGGCGATCGCCATGATCAAGCAGTACACCGATGTGGTGAACGTCGACAGCGGCGTGGACTATCGCCTGCGTCACCTGGAACAGGCCGAGCTGTTCCACTTCCCGCTCGACGCCGCGGCGCATGAAAGCCTGCGCGCCAGCTTCAAGGCGTTGACCCCAGAGTGCACCCAGGCCGTCGAGAACGACGTGCTGATGATCGAGAACCGCGAGATCCATGCCTTGCGCACCTGCGACGACGTCGCCTGGTTCGATTTCCGTGCCCTGTGCGACGGGCCGCGCAGCCAGAACGACTACATCGAACTGGGCAAGATCTTCCATGCCGTGCTGCTGAGCAATGTCGAGCAGATGGGCGTGACCACCGATGACATCGCCCGGCGCTTCATCAACATGGTCGACGAGTTCTACGACCGCAACGTGAAGCTGATCATCTCGGCCGAGGTAGAGCTCAAGGACCTGTATACCGGCGGGCGCCTGAGTTTCGAGTTCCAGCGTACGCTCAGCCGTCTGCTGGAGATGCAGTCCCACGAGTTCCTGTCGCGGGCGCACAAGCCCTGACGGCAGCTGCAAGCTTCTAGCTGCAAGCCACAAGAAAAAGCCAGAGCAGTTCGCGTACTGCTCTGGCTTTTTCTTGTGGCTTGCAGCTTGGGCTTGTAGCTGGGAGGCCTTTCAGGCCTCCTGCATGAACTGCTGCCGATACTGGTTCGGCGACAACTCCGTGTGCTGGCGGAACAGCCGGGCGAAGAAACTCGCGTCGTCGTAGCCCACCTCGTAGCTGATCGTCTTGATGCTCTTGCGCGTGCTCGACAGCAGGCCCTTGGCGGTCTCGATGCGCAGGCGCTGCAGGTAGTGCAGGGGCTTGTCGCCGGTGGCACTCTGGAAGCGGCGCATGAAATTGCGGATGCTCATGCCGTGGTTGCGCGCCACATCCTCGAAGCGGAACTTGTCGGCGAAGTGCTCTTCGAGCCAGTGCTGGATCTGCAGGATGATCAGGTCCTGGTGCAGCTTCTGGCCGCCGAAGCCCATGCGCCCCGGGGTATAGCTGCGCTGCACCTCGTAGAGGATGTCGCGGGCCACCGCGCGGGCCACGTTGGCGCCACAGAAGCGTTCGATCAGGTAGATGTACAGGTCGCAGGCCGAGGTGGTGCCACCGGCGCAGTAGAGATTGTCGGCGTCGGTCAGGTGCTTGTCCTGGTTCAGGCGGATCTTCGGGAAGCGCTCGGCGAAGCTACTGAAGAAGCGCCAGTAGGTGGTCGCCTCCTTGCCGTCGAGCAGCCCCGACTCGGCCAGCCAGAACACGCCGCTGGCCTCGGCGCACAGCACCGCGCCACGGGCATGCTGCTCGCGCAGCCAGGGCAGTACCTGCGGATAGCGTTGCAGCAGGTTGTCGAAGTCGTCCCAGAAGGCCGGCAGGATGATCACGTCGGCGTCGTTGAGGCCGCTGTCGACCGGCAACTGCACGTTGCTGAAGCTGTCCACGGGCAAACCGTCCGGGCTCACCAGGCCGATCTCGAACATCGGTTGCAGGCCCAGGCCCAGCTGCTTGCTGTAGCGCAGGCTGGCCAGGTGGAAGAAGTCCTTGGCCTGCATCAGTGTCGAAGCGAACACTTTATCAACGGCCAGGATGCTGACGCGCCGCAGCGACGCCGGGGGTTGGGTAAACATCATTGTCATTGTTCTTATAGGGTAGAGTGGTCAATCACCGGCTGGATCGTCTTATTTTTTGGCGATTGTGTCTACCCCACGAAAGAGCAGTGCAGCGCCTGCGTTGCATCAAGGCGCGGGGTTTGGCTGCTCCTGATGGACCGCCTCGATTGCCGCCAGCAGTTCATCGCCCAGATTCAACGCCTGGCTGTCGATATTGCTGCGCAGTTGCTCGAGGTTCGTCGCGCCGATGATGTTGCTGGTCACGAACGGCTGCCGGGTCACGAACGCCAGCGCCATCTGCGCCGGGTCCAGCCCGTGTTCGCGGGCCAGCTGCACATAGCGGCCGCAGGCGGCCACGGTCTGCGGATTGGAATAGCGGGCAAAGCGGCTGAACAGGGTCAGGCGGGCGTGTTCCGGGCGGGCGCCGTTTTCGTACTTGCCCGACAGCATGCCGAAGGCCAGCGGCGAATAGGCCAGCAAACCGCACTGCTCGCGGATTGCCACCTCTGCCAGGCCCACCTCGAAGCTGCGGTTGAGCAGGTTGTAGGGGTTCTGGATCGACACCGCGCGGGGCCAGCCGCGGGTTTCGGCCAGGTGCAGGAATTTCAGGGTGCCCCACGGGGTTTCGTTGGACAGGCCGATGTGGCGGATCTTGCCGGCGCGCACCTGTTCATCGAGCACCTCCAGGGTTTCCTCCAGCGGGGTGAAGATGTCCTGGGGCAGGTGCTGGTAGCCGAGCTTGCCGAAGAAGTTGGTGCTGCGCTCGGGCCAGTGCAACTGGTAGAGGTCGATGCGGTCGGTCTGCAGGCGCTTGAGGCTCTCGTCCAGCGCGGCGACGATGTGCTGGCGGTTGTGCTTGAGCTGGCCGTCACGGATGTGACTGATGCCGTTGCCGGGGCCAGCGACCTTGCTGGCGAGGATCCAGTCGTCACGGTCGCCGTTGGCGGCGAACCAGTTGCCGATGATGCGTTCGGTGGCGGCGTAGGTCTCCGGGCGCGGTGGCACCGGGTACATCTCGGCGGTGTCGATGAAGTTGATGCCGCTGGCCTTGGCCAGGGCGATCTGGGCGAAGGCCTGGTCCTGGGTGTTCTGTTCGCCCCAGGTCATGGTGCCCAGGCACAGGGCGCTGACGTCGAGGTCGGTACGGCCGAGCTTGCGGTATTCCATCGGGTAGACGCTCCATGGCAAAGATGACCATAAAAGCAGGTTGAAATTTTTCCTGCAATCTGGATAATTCTGCCCCTCTCCGTGTGGCGGAAGTGATGCACCACCATGCAGGGAACCCTTGTCGAACATTGGCGTGCCCGACCCGAGCCCCCAAAAGCGTCAGCGTTCGGCTGCGCGCTTGCCCTTGGCAAGCTGTGCACTATCCAGTAAGATTCGCCGTCTATTTTTCGCTGGGCGGCCTCTGAGGCTTTAGAGAATGAAAACTTTTACTGCTAAACCGGAAACAGTAAAGCGCGAGTGGTTCGTAGTCGACGCCGCTGGTCAGACCCTGGGTCGTCTGGCTACCGAAATCGCTAGCCGCCTGCGTGGCAAGCACAAGCCAGAATACACCCCTCACGTTGACACCGGCGACTACATCGTCGTCATCAACGCCGAGCAGATCCGTGTGACTGGTGCCAAGTCTTCCGACAAGATGTACTACTCCCACTCCGGCTTCCCGGGCGGTATCAAGGAAATCAACTTCGAGAAGTTGATCGCCAAGGCCCCTGAGCGTGTTATCGAAACCGCGGTCAAAGGCATGCTGCCGAAGAACCCGCTGGGTCGCGACATGTACCGCAAGCTGAAAGTGTACGCGGGTGCTGCTCACCCACACACTGCTCAGCAGCCTCAAGAACTGAAGATCTAACGGGATAGTTCATTATGTCGGCGACTCAAAACTACGGCACTGGCCGTCGCAAGACCGCAACCGCTCGCGTTTTCCTGCGTCCAGGTACCGGTAACATCTCCATCAACAACCGTTCTCTGGACGTGTTCTTCGGCCGCGAAACCGCTCGCATGGTTGTTCGCCAGCCGCTGGAACTGACCGAAACCGTTGAGAAGTTCGACATCTACGTCACCGTTTCCGGTGGTGGTGTCAGCGGTCAAGCCGGTGCAATCCGCCACGGCATCACCCGCGCCCTGATGGAATACGACGAAACCCTGCGTGGCGCTCTGCGTCGTGCTGGCTACGTCACCCGCGACGCTCGTGAAGTTGAGCGTAAGAAAGTGGGTCTGCGTAAAGCGCGTAAGCGTCCTCAGTACTCCAAGCGTTAATACCGCTTCGGCAGTCGAAAAAAGCCCGGTTCCTTTTTGGAACCGGGCTTTTTTTATGTCTTCAACTAACCTGTCTGCTAGTCCGTGGCCGTTTGTCGCATAGACGCAGATCAAGCAAAGCGAGGGTAGTAGCCCGACGAGCGGGTAATCACCTTGTCAGCGTGTGGATTTGTTCCTTACCATTGCGGCCAATTTTTAGTGCCACAGACGTACCTAAGTAGATGCCTGTTCAAACAGGCCAAGCAAGCTGATGGGAGAGGACTGAATGAGCAATGACGGCGTCAACGCAGGCCGGCGCCGCTTCCTCGTAGCCGCGACATCCGTGGTCGGGGCAGCGGGGGCAGTGGGGGCAGCGGTACCGTTCGTGGGGTCATGGTTTCCCAGTGCCAAGGCGAAAGCCGCAGGGGCACCGGTGAAGGTCAATATCGCCAAGGTCGAGCCCGGTCAGCAGATGGTAGCTGAATGGCGGGGGCAGCCTGTATTCATCGTGCGGCGAACGGAGGAGATCCTCGGTAATCTGAAAAAGATCACCGGCGAGCTGTCCGATCCTGAATCCAAGGCGTCGGTGCAGCCGACCTACGTCGACCCGCAAGTTCGCTCGATCAAGCCCGAGATTCTCATCCTGGTAGGTCTGTGCACGCACCTGGGTTGCTCGCCAACCTTCCGCCCTGAAGTTGCCCCGGCTGACCTGGGGCCGAAGTGGGTCGGTGGCTATTTCTGCCCCTGCCACGGTTCGCACTACGACCTGGCCGGGCGCGTCTACAAATCCCAGCCGGCGCCTCTCAACCTGCCAGTGCCACCGCACTCGTACGAGTCGGACGAAATCATCGTCATCGGCGTCGATCAGGAGAACGCATGATGAGCAAGTTCATGGAGTGGATCGATGCGCGCTTCCCCGCGACGAAAATGTGGGAAGACCATCTAAGCAAGTATTACGCGCCCAAGAACTTCAACTTCCTGTACTTCTTCGGCTCGCTGGCATTACTGGTGCTGGTCAACCAGATCGTCACCGGCGTGTGGCTGACCATGAGTTTCACCCCCTCGGCGGAAGAGGCCTTCGCCTCGGTCGAGTACATCATGCGCGACGTCGAGTACGGCTGGATCCTGCGCTACCTGCACTCCACCGGCGCCTCGGCGTTCTTTATCGTGGTCTACCTGCACATGTTCCGCGGGTTGCTCTACGGCTCCTACCAGAAGCCGCGCGAGCTGGTCTGGCTGTTCGGCATGCTGATCTACCTGGCGTTGATGGCCGAGGCGTTCATGGGCTACCTGCTGCCCTGGGGGCAGATGTCTTACTGGGGTGCCCAGGTGATCATCTCGCTTTTCGGTGCGATCCCGGTGATCGGTGATGACCTGACCCAGTGGATCCGTGGTGACTACCTGATCTCCGGCATCACCCTGAACCGCTTCTTCGCCCTGCACGTGGTGGCCCTGCCGATCGTGATCCTGGGCCTGGTGGTGCTGCACATCCTGGCGCTGCACGAAGTGGGTTCGAACAACCCCGATGGCGTGGACATCAAGAAGAAAAAGGACGAGAACGGCATCCCGCTGGATGGCATCCCGTTCCACCCGTACTACACCGTCAAGGATATCGCCGGTGTGGTGGTGTTCCTCTTCGTATTCTGTGCCGTGGTGTTCTTCTTCCCGGAAATGGGTGGCTATTTCCTGGAAAAACCGAACTTCGAACAGGCCAACGCCTTCAAGACCCCTGAGCATATCGCCCCTGTCTGGTACTTCACGCCGTTCTACGCGATTCTGCGCGCGGTGCCCGACAAGCTGTTCGGGGTGATTGCCATGGGCGCGGCAATCGCGGTGCTGTTCGTGTTGCCCTGGCTTGACCGCAGTCCGGTGCGCTCGATGCGCTACAAGGGCTGGCTGAGCAAGATCTGGTTGCTGGTGTTCTGCGTGGCCTTCGTCATCCTTGGCGTGCTGGGCGTGCTGGCGCCGACCCCGGGGCGTACCTTGCTGTCGCAGGTGTGCACGGTGTTGTACTTCGCCTACTTCCTGCTGATGCCGTTCTACACAAGGCTCGAGAAGACCAAACCGGTTCCGGAAAGGGTGACTGGCTGATGAAAAAGTTTATTGCAGTATGCTTGCTGGCATTGATGCCTGGCCTTTCGTTCGCCGCCGAACACGGCCTGGAGCTGGACAAGGTCGATATCGACCTGACCGACAAGGCCGCGATGCAGGATGGCGCACGCACCTTCGCCAACTATTGCATGGGGTGCCATAGTGCCAAGTTCCAGCGATACGAGCGTGTCGCCGACGACCTGGGGATCCCCCACGAGCTGATGCTCGAAAACCTGGTGTTCACTGGCGCCAAGATCGGCGACCACATGAAGATCGGCATGCAGCCCAATGATGCCAAGACCTGGTTCGGCGCTGCGCCGCCCGACCTCACCCTGGTTGCCCGGGTGCGTGGCAACGATTGGTTGTACACCTACCTGCGCAGTTTCTATGAAGACAAGTCGCGGCCATACGGGGTGAACAACAAGGTCTTCCCCAACGTCGGCATGCCTAACGTGCTGGTTGGCCTGCAGGGCAACCAGGTGATTGGCTGCAAGCAGGTGCAGAGTGTGGTCGACGGCAAGAAGCAATATGACCCGCTGACCGGCAGCCCATTGACCCATGAAGCGTGCGACCAGCTGACCGTCGAGGAGAAATCCGGTACCCTGACGGCTGAGCAGTTCGACGAGAAGGTCAAGAACCTGGTGACCTTCCTGGCCTATTCGGCCAACCCGGTCAAACTGGAAAGCCAGCGCATCGGTACCTACGTGTTGCTGTACCTGGCTTTCTTCTTCGTGTTCGCCTACTTGCTCAAGCGCGAATACTGGAAGGACGTGCACTGATCACGCAGTAGTTTCTGGTAGTTGAACGCGCCCGGGGTGCCCCAGTCATGTCGCTGGGGCACCCCGGGCGCGTTTTCATTTGCAGTTTTTACAAGCATCCCGTGCGAGGAGGCGCTACATGGGCGCAACCAACAGGTTAGCCTGCTATTCCGACCCCGCTGACCATTACTCTCATCGGGTACGCCTGGTGCTCGCGGAGAAAGGCGTCACGGTGCAGATCATCGATGTCGACACCAACCGCCTGCCGCCCAAGCTGGTCGAAGTGAACCCTTACGGCAGCTTGCCGACCCTGGTCGATCGCGATCTGGCGCTGTACGAGTCGAGCGTGGTGATGGAGTACCTCGAGGAGCGTTACCCGCACCCGCCGCTGATGCCGGTCTATCCGGTGGCCCGCGGCAACAGTCGCCTGCTGATGCACCGCATCCAGCGCGACTGGTGCAGCCTGGCCGACACCGTGCTGGATCCGCGCAGCAGCGAGCCGGCACGTACCCAGGCGCGCAAGGAGTTGCGCGAGAGCCTGACGGGCGTGGCCCCGCTGTTCGCTGAAATGGCCTGCTTCATGAGTGAGGAGCAGAGTCTGGTCGATTGCTGTCTATTGCCCATACTCTGGCGCTTGCCGGTGATGGGTATCGAATTGCCGCGGCAGGCCAAGCCGCTGCTGGATTACATGGAGCGACAGTTCGCCCGCGAGCCTTTCCAGGCGAGCCTGTCTGCTACCGAACGTGAAATGCGCAAGGTTTAAAGAGGAGCCGTTGATGAACTCCAGTCGCCCCTATCTGGTTCGC
Organism: Pseudomonas sp. RC3H12; assembly: GCF_018596375.1. Lineage (NCBI taxonomy): Bacteria > Pseudomonadati > Pseudomonadota > Gammaproteobacteria > Pseudomonadales > Pseudomonadaceae > Pseudomonas > Pseudomonas sp. RC3H12. Next base: position 190,638 of record NZ_CP075595.1, read on the forward strand.
GCGCTGTACGAGTGGATCGTCGACAACGATTGCACGCCCCATATGCTGGTCAACGCCGAGTACCCGGCCGTTCAGGTGCCCCAAGGTTTCGCCAGCGATGGTCAGATCGTCCTGAACATTTCCCCCAGTGCCGTGCGCAGCCTGCACATGGACAACGAGGCGGTGAGCTTCGAAGGACGCTTCGGTGGCGTGGCGCACACGCTGTATGTGCCGATTGGCGCCATCCTGGGGATCTACGCCCGGGAGAATGGCCAGGGCATGGTCTTCGAGCTGGAGTCGCCGCTCGCGGACGAGGATGACCTTGAGGACGACGTTGTCGAGCCGGATGACGATGGTCCGCCCGAGCCGCCGCGTCCCAGTGGTCGTCCGAGCCTGAAAGTCGTGAAGTAACAGGCAGGGACAAAAAAGGCGATCCGCAGGGATCGCCTTTTTCATGGCTGCCGCAATTACAGGTCCTTGATGCTCTGCACCTGGTCCTTGTTGATGCGGGTCGGCTTGCCGTCCAGTTGCTTGAACTCGTAGAAGCCGGAGTTGCGGTCGAAGTGCGGCGTGTCGGTGGTCTGCAGTTCCCGGCCATCGTTGAGGGTGATCACGCTCGGGGTGGAGCAGCCGGCCAGGGTGGCGAAGGTGCCGATCAGCAGGGCGGGCAGCAGAAACTTCTTCATGGGGTACTTCCTGGATCAGAGTGAAAAAGGCGAGCGTCCCGACGCTCGCCGAGGGGTTGTCAGTCGATGTATTCGAACAGCTTGACGATCTTCTGCACGCCCGACACACCCTGCACCACATTGGTGGCGGCGTTGGCCTCTTGTTGCCTGACCAGGCCGAGCAGGTAGACGATGCCATTTTCGGTGATGACCTTGATGCGCGAGCTGGGCACGCTCTCGTCGGTCAGCATCTGGGTCTTGATCTTGGTGGTCAGCCAGGCGTCGTTGTTGCGCGCCAGGATCGATGACGGCTGCATCACCTGCAGCTCGTTGTGCACCTTCTTGACTCGCTGAACCTGGCCGGCGGTCTGTTCTGCGAGGGATTTGAGGTCGGCGCGGGGTGTCTGGCCGGCAAGCAGCACAACACCGTTGTAGCTGCTGACGACGATGTGCGAGCCCTTGTCCAGCTCCGGATTGGCCTTGGCGATGTTGACCGAGACTTTTGTCTCGATCAGCGAGTCATCGATCTTGCTGCCGATGGTGCGGGTGCCGCGGTCATCCTCGATAGGCGAGTTACGCGCCGAGGTGAGCACGGAACTGCAGCCCGATACGCCGAGGCACAGGGTCAGGGCCATCAGGCCGATACGCTTGGAGATCATTCTTCACTCCCGAACAGTTGGCTGTCGATCAGGTCGCACAGACAGTGGATCGCCAGCAGGTGGACTTCCTGGATGCGCGCGGTGACCGTGGCGGGGACGCGGATCTCCACATCCTCGGGCAGCAGCAGCGAGGCCATGCCGCCGCCATCACGCCCGGTCAGGGCGACGACAATCATTTCGCGGTCATGGGCGGCCTGGATCGCTTGGATCACGTTGGCCGAATTACCGCTGGTGGAGATCGCCAGCAGCACATCGCCGGGCTGGCCCAGGGCGCGGATCTGCTTGGAGAAGACTTCGTTGTAGCTGTAGTCGTTGGCGATCGAGGTGAGCGTCGAGCTGTCGGTGGTCAGGGCGACGGCCGGCAGGCTCGGGCGCTCGCGCTCGAAGCGGTTGAGCAGTTCCGAGGAAAAGTGCTGGGCATCGCCGGCCGAGCCGCCGTTGCCGCACGCGAGCATCTTGCCGTCGTTGAGCAGGGCATTGACCATGACCAGGCTGGCCTGCTCGATGTGGGGTGCCAGGATGTCCATTGCCTGTTGCTTGGTGTCGATGCTGGCCTGGAACAGCCGGCGAATTCGGGATTGCATGTCCATCTGGGTGACCTTAAGAGGGGCGGTGGCCTTTGCTACGCGCAACAGTGACCAGCCCGCGAAACATAGAGCTAGAAAATCGAATTGGGTTCAGCATTCGAAGGCATTTTTCAGCCATTGAAGCGGTTGCCCCGCATGCCCCCGGCCCTGCAGGGCGATAACGTCGAAGCGGCAGGGGCGGGTGGCCCAGCGGGGTTCGTGCTGCAGGAAGAGGTTGGCGGCAAGCGCCAGTCGTTGCTGCTTGCGCCCATCGATACTGGCGAGCGCTCCGCCGAACTCCGCATGCAACCGGTAGCGGACTTCGACGAATACTACTGTATCGGCATCGAGCATGACCAGATCGAGCTCGCCCCCCTTGCATCGCCAGTTGCGCTCCAGCAGCCGCAGACCTTGTCCTCGAAGGTATTCAAGGGCGTGATCTTCGGCTGCCTGGCCGGCAAGGCTGGGCGATGCGCCGGGCATCAGCGAGGGGTGTCCGGCAGGCGCTTGACCTGGCCGCCGGCGAATTCGGCCCATGGCAGCTGACGTTCGATGCGCTGGCTGGGGTTCATGCTCAGGCTACCGGACAGGCCTTCGACGCGGTTGTCCGGCAGCGCCTTGAGCTGGCCCAGGCGCGGAGCCAGGCTGTAGGCGTCGACGCCCATGGCGTACAGGCGGCCGAGGCTGCCGGCAGCCTGGGGCCACTGCTGCACGACTTGCTGGCGCAGGCTGTTGGTGGTGTCCAGCAGCCACGGCGTTTCGCAGAAGCGGATGCCGTTCATGTCGTTGTACTGGTTCACGTCACCGCTGGCGCTATACAGGTTGGAGGTGGCGTAGACAGGCACGTCACCGGCGTACTGGAAGTTCAGCGTGGGTTTGATCTGCTGGGCTTGCTGCGGCGTCGAGGCGAGGAAGATGAAGTCGATGTCCTGTCGGCGCGAAGGTTGCGCGGCGATGGTGCCGCCGACGGTGCTCTGCAGGCTCTTGGCGCGGCCTTCGCTCTGGCGCAGCTGGAACAGATCAGCGATCTGCTGGGCGAGGGCGACGGGCTGGGCGATGCGCTGCGCTGTAATCAGGGTGCCACCATTGCCTTCCCAGTCCTGGCGGAAGGCGGCGAGCACGCGGTCGCCCCATTCACCGCTCGGTACCAGGGCCACGGCGCGGACCATGCCGTCGGCGCGTGCGCGACGCGCGACTTCGCGAGCTTCATCTTCGGCGGCCAGGCCGAACTGGAACAGTTGTGGCGGCGCTTTCTGGCCAGCGTCGGCGTAGTTCAGGGCCAGGGTGGTGATGGGCAGTTGCGGGTAGGCGGCGAGCTTCTTGACCAGCGGCTTTTCCAGCGGGCCGACCACCAGTTGCACGCCGGCAGCCTGGGCCTGGCGGTAGAAGTCGTCGAGCGAGGTGATGCGTGAGCTGTCGAACACTTGTACTGCAGGGGCGGGCTGGCCACCTTGCTGGGCCTGGAAGTGAGCGGCCATGAAGCCGTCACGCAGGGCGCGGGCGACACCGGCCAGCGGGCCTTCCTGGGGCAGCAGCAGGGCGATCTTGGTCAGTGGCTGGCTGGCCAGTTCCTTGAGCTTGACCAGGGTTGTCGGCAATTGCTTGGCTGCCGGGTGTTCTGGATGCTGCTGGCGCCAGGTGTCGATGGCGGCCTGTTGCTGTTCCAGGGTGCCGGCGCGCTTCACGGCCAGGGCCAGGCTGGTCCAGCCGGCCAGGGTCTCGTCGGCGGCCGGCTGCTGCAGCTGTTCGGCGGGCAGCGAGGCGACCAGGGCCCAGATCGCGTCATTGTTGGCGCTGGCGGCCTGGCCGCTGAGCAGGGGGGCCAGCAGTACGCGCTGCTGGGCGGCGGCCAGGACCTGGCCGTCGGCTTCGAGGGCTGCGGCATGAACGCTGTAGGTGCGGGCCTGCTGCTCGGTCGGCAGTTCGCCGACGCGCTGCAGGCTCGGGTGGGCGAGGGCGGTCAGGGCGGCCTTGGGCTGGTTGCGGCTCATGGCGAGCTCGGCGGCCAGGGTGGAGGCGAACACCTGCTGGGCGGGCTTGAGCGGCTCCAGCGGGACCTGCTCGAGAATCCGCGCGGCGCGCGGGAAGTCCTTTTGCTTGTATGCCAGGTCCGCGGCGCTCAAGCGCAGCAGGGCCGCATCCTCGGCGGACTTGCTGGAGGCCGCCTTCTCGAGCAGTTGCTCGATGCTGGCGTCCGGGGTGCGTGGCAGTTCGCCCAGGCTGGATGAGGGCGAGCTGGCGCAGGCTGCCAGCAGGGCAGCGAGGCAGAGGGCTGTGAGCAGCCGCAGACAAGCGATCATGTAAAGGTCCTGTTACTCGATCAAGTTGGCCGGCAATTGTACCCAAGCGGGGGGCACGGCGCGATCTCGCCGACACTGAACCTTCACTATAGGTGGCCCGAGGTGTGCCTGGGGCGAAGTTCTTTGCGCCCTGTTACCGGTGCTCGGGCTACAATGGCGACCTTTGATCCGGAAAGCAGGTGTGCGCAGTGACTGATGTTGCAGGGGTTTCGAAATCCACGTTGGGCAAGCTTTACGTCGTTGCCACGCCCATCGGCAACCTCGACGACATGAGCGCCCGGGCACTGAAGGTGCTGGCGGATGTCAGCCTGATCGCTGCCGAGGACACCCGCCACTCGGTGCGTCTGCTGCAGCATTTCGGCATCGATACGCAACTGGCAGCCTGTCATGAGCACAACGAGCGTGACGAGGGTGGGCGCTTCATCACCCGCCTGCTGGCCGGCGACGATGTGGCGCTGGTGTCCGATGCCGGTACGCCGCTGATTTCCGATCCGGGCTATCACCTGGTGCGCCAGGCGCGTGCTGCGGGCGTGCAGGTGGTGCCGGTGCCGGGCGCCTGTGCGTTGATCGCCGCGCTGTCGGCGGCGGGGTTGCCGTCGGACCGCTTCATCTTCGAAGGTTTCCTGCCGGCCAAGGCCGCCGGGCGCCGCGCGCGTCTGGAGCAGGTCAAGGAAGAGCCGCGCACGCTGATCTTCTACGAGGCGCCACACCGGATCCTCGAGTGCCTGGAGGACATGGAAGCGGTGTTCGGTGGCGAGCGTCCGGCGCTGCTGGCGCGCGAGATCACCAAGACCTTCGAGACCCTCAAAGGCTTGCCGTTGGCCGAGTTGCGCGCATTCGTACAGGGTGACAGCAATCAGCAGCGTGGCGAGTGCGTGGTGCTGGTGGCCGGTTGGAGCGCGCCGGAGGGCGAGCAGGCGATCAGCGCCGAGGCGCAGCGAGTGCTGGATCTGCTGCTGGCCGAGCTACCGCTGAAGAAAGCAGCGGCGCTGGCGGCCGAGATCACCGGGGTGCGCAAGAACCTGCTCTACCAATTGGCCCTGGAAAAGCAGAAAGCCCATTAGTGGCATAATGGTATTAATGGTCGCGCCGCTTGTTCTTGAGCGCGGCTACCGGTAACCTTGGCGGCGGAGAGTCGATCGGACAGTCGCTGCCGTCTTTTGTTCCGCAAAAGGCGGGGGAGGAAAGTCCGGGCTCCATAGGGCAGAGTGCCAGGTAACGCCTGGGAGGCGCGAGCCTACGGAAAGTGCCACAGAAAACAACCGCCTAAGCACTTCGGTGCCGGTAAGGGTGAAAAGGTGCGGTAAGAGCGCACCGCACGGCTGGCAACAGTCCGTGGCTAGGTAAACCCCACTCGGAGCAAGACCAAATAGGGTTCCATACGGCGTGGCCCGCGTCGGAACCGGGTAGGTTGCTAGAGGCGTCCAGTGATGGCCGTCGTAGAGGAATGACTGTCCTCGACAAAACCCGGCTTACAGATCGACTCTCCACCTCTTCCTTTCCTGCTTGAATCGATAGCAGATGCGTCCTGGTAATACCGAAAAAATCTTACTCTTAATAAATTACTTTAACTTCTCACTCTATCCGCTTGAGTGTGTTTGATTTTTTCCGTCAGTTTTTCCCTCTTGTAATCCTTCCACCTTCCTTTGTTGCGCTAAATCGCCGTCCTGTAAGGGATTTCCTTATGAACGTGCCTTGACGGTGTGGCGGGCGGATTCCTATAGTGTGCGCAAGTGGCAGAAAGTGGGATGAAGTGGGTTTTCTGGCACAAAAAAGCTAACATTGTGGGGAATCGCAGCCGTGTTCCGCGGAGCCAACGCCGTCAGCCTCGATGCAAAGGGCCGTCTCGCCATGCCGAGCCGGTACCGTGACGAGCTCGATTCGCGTTGCAATGGTCAATTGATCGTGACCATCGACGCCGTTGACCCCTGCTTGTGTGTTTATCCCCTCGATGAGTGGGAACAGATAGAAGCCAAGTTGCGCGCCTTGCCGTCGTTGCGTGAGGAAAACCGTCGCCTGCAGCGTTTGCTGATCGGCAATGCGGTGGACCTGGAGCTCGATGGCAGTGGGCGTTTCCTGGTGCCGCCCCGCCTGCGTGAGTACGCCAAGCTGGACAAGAAGGCGATGCTGGTGGGGCAGCTGAACAAATTCCAGCTGTGGGATGAGGATGCCTGGAACGCGGTTTCGGCAGCCGACCTTGCAGCTATTCAACAACCGGGCGCCATGCCCGATGATTTGCGTGACCTGATCCTGTGACCATAGATAGCGGCTTCAACCACATCACCGTCCTCCTCGACGAAGCCGTCGAGGCATTGGCCCTGCGCGCCGACGGTTGCTATCTGGACGGCACCTTCGGGCGTGGCGGCCACAGCCGCCTGATCCTCAGCAAGCTTGGGCCGCAAGGGCGGTTGCTGGGGTTCGACAAGGATCCACAGGCGATTGCCACCGGGCAAGCGCTGGCGGCCGAAGACGGCCGCTTTGTCATTGTGCAGCGCAGCTTTGCCGAGCTCGGCGACGAAGTGCGCGCCCGCGGCCTGGATGGCAAGGTCAGCGGCATCCTGCTCGACCTGGGCGTATCCTCGCCGCAACTGGACGACCCCGAGCGCGGCTTCAGCTTCCTTAACGACGGTCCGTTGGACATGCGCATGAACCCGGGCCAGGGCATCAGTGCAGCCGAGTTTGTCGCCACCGCCCCCGTCGAAGAAATTGCCCGCGTGTTCAAGGAGTACGGCGAGGAGCGCTTCGCCGGTCGCATGGCGCGCGCTGTGGTCGAGCGCCGCGAGAAGCAGCCGTTCACCCGCACCGCCGACCTGGCGGAAGTGCTCAAGGTTGCCAACCCGGCCTGGGAAAAGGGCAAGAACCCTGCGACCCGGGCCTTCCAGGGCCTGCGTATCCATGTCAACAACGAGCTTGGCGACCTCGAGACCGGCCTTGAAGCCGCGCTCGACGCCCTTGAAGTGGGTGGCCGCCTGGCAGTGATCAGCTTCCACTCGTTGGAAGACCGTATCGTCAAACTGTTCATGCGCAAGCTGGTCAAGGGCGAGGCAGACAACCTGCCGCGCAACCTGCCGGTTCAGCACAAGGCCTTCGAGCCGAAGATCAAATTGATCGGCAAGGCGCAGTTCGCCTCCGAAGCCGAACTCAAGGCCAACCCGCGGTCGCGCAGCGCCGTGATGCGGGTAGCGGAGAAGTTGCGGTGAGCAGGCTGTTTGCCAAGCCGCTGCCAGGCGGAAGCTTTTTGATGCTTCTGCTGTTCGTCGCCGTCCTGATTTCGGCGATCGCCGTTTCCTACAGCGCTCACTGGAACCGTCAGTTGCTCAATACCCTGTACGGTGAACTGAACGAGCGCGACAAGGCCCAGGCCGAGTGGGGCCGGTTGATCCTCGAGCAAAGCACTTGGACTGCCTCCAGTCGCATCGAGAGCCTGGCCTCGGAGCAGCTCAGGATGCGCGTGCCCGCTGCTGACGAAGTGCGGATGGTGGCGCCATGATGAAGCTCGAAGGCGCACTCTACCCCTGGCGCTTCCGGGTGGTGATCGGTTTGCTGGCGCTGATGGTCGGTGCTATCTGCTGGCGCATCATCGACCTGCAGGTCGTCGACCGCGACTTCCTCAAGGGGCAGGGCGATGCCCGCAGCCTGCGCCATATTCCCATCCCCGCGCACCGTGGCCTGATCACCGATCGCAACGGTGAGCCGCTGGCTGTCAGTACGCCCGTCACCACCTTGTGGGCTAACCCCAAGGAAATGCAGGCGGCCAAGGATCGCTGGCCGCAGCTGGCCGCCGCACTTGGGCAGAACCCACAGCAGTTGAGCGAGCGTCTTACCCAGCAGGCCAACAAGGAATTCATCTACCTGGTCCGCGGCCTGACCCCGGAGCAGGGCCAGCACGTGCTCGACTTGAAGGTTCCGGGCGTCTACGGCCTCGAAGAGTTCCGCCGCTTCTATCCGGCTGGCGACGTCACCGCGCACATGGTCGGCTTCACCGACCTGGATGACCATGGCCGTGAAGGCGTCGAGCTCGCCTACGACGAATGGCTCGCCGGGGTGCCCGGCAAGCGGCAGGTGATCAAGGACCGGCGTGGCCGGCTGATCAAGGACATCCAGGTAACCAAGAACGCCAAGGCCGGCAAGACCTTGGCGTTGTCGATAGACCTGCGCCTGCAGTACCTGGCCACCCGCGAGCTGCGCAACGCCATCGCCGAACAGGAAGCCAAGGCTGGCAGCCTGGTGATCATGGACGTCAAGACCGGCGAGGTCCTGGCGATGGTCAACCAGCCGACCTACAACCCGAACAACCGCCGCAGCATGTTCCCGGCGGCGATGCGCAACCGGGCGATCATCGATGTGTTCGAACCAGGCTCCACGGTCAAGCCGATTTCGATGAGCGCCGCGCTTGAAAGCGGGCGCTGGAAGCCGACCGACAAGGTCGAGGTGTATCCCTTCACCCTGCAGATCGGCCGCTACACCATCAAGGACGTATCGCGTGGTGGTGGGCCGATCCTCGACCTGACCGGCATCCTGATCAACTCCTCCAACGTCGGCATGAGCAAGATCGCTTTCGATATTGGTGGCGAGGCCATCTACCGGGTCATGTCCCAGGTGGGCCTGGGCCAATACACCGGGCTCGGTTTCCCGGGTGAGCGCGTGGGCAACCTGCCGAATCACCGCGACTGGCGCAAGGCCGAGACCGCGACGCTTTCCTATGGCTATGGCGTATCGGTGACCGCGCTGCAGCTGGTGCATGCCTATGCGGCATTGGCCAACGACGGCAAGATGGTGCCGCTGTCCATTCTCAAGGTCGACAAGGCCCCGGAGGCTGTGCAGGCGATCCCGAAGGAAACCGCCGAAACCGTGCAGGCCATGCTCCAGCAGGTGATCGAAGCACCGCGTGGCGTGTTCCGTGCCCAGGTGCCGTTCTACCACGTGGGCGGCAAGTCGGGTACCGCGCGTAAAGCCACCGTCGGCTCCAAGGGCTACACCGAGAACGCCTACCGTTCGCTGTTCGCCGGCTTCGGTCCAATGAGCGACCCGCGCTACGCCATCGTCGTGGTCATCGATGAGCCGAGCAAGGGTGGCTACTTCGGCGGCCTGGTCTCGGCGCCCGTATTCAGCAAAGTGATGTCAGGCACCCTGCGCCTGATGAATGTACCGCCGGACAACCTGCCGCCGCCTTCGACGCAGCAAGCCAGCGCAGTACCCGCCAAGGGAGGGCGAGGTTGATGACGATGCCATTGAGCAAACTGTTCGCCCATGCCAGCCGCGATCCGCTGATCCGCGAGCTGACCTTGGACAGCCGCCAGGTGCGCCAGGGTGATCTGTTCCTCGCCGTGCCGGGTGCCAAGGTCGACGGCCGTGAGCATATTGCCGACGCACTGGCCCGTGGCGCCGCTGCCGTCGCCTATGAAGAGCAGGGTACCTGCGTGTTGCCGATTACCGACGCGCCGCTGATTCCGGTCAAGGGGCTGATCGGCCAGCTGTCGCAGATCGCCGGGCGCTTCTATGGCGAACCCAGCCGCCAGTTGAACCTGGTGGGGGTCACCGGTACCAACGGCAAGACCAGCGTCACCCAGCTGGTGGCCCAGGCGCTCGACGCCCTTGGCCAGCGTTGCGGGCTGATCGGCACCCTGGGCACCGGCTTCTACGGTGAATTGCAGAGCGGCCGCCTGACCACGCCGGACCCTATCGCCGTGCAGTCGACCCTCAACGACCTGAAAAAAGCGGGTGCCAGGGCCGTGGCCATGGAAGTGTCCTCTCACGCTCTCGAGCAAGGGCGGGTCGCTGCGCTGGAGTTCGATATCGCGGTGATGACCAACCTGTCGCGCGATCACCTGGACTATCACGGCAGCATGGAGGCCTATGAGGCCGCCAAGGCCAAGCTGTTCGCCTGGCCGAGCCTGCGTTGCCAGGTGGTCAACCTGGATGATGAGTTCGGACGCCGCCTGGCTGCCGACTTCGCCCGCCGCCCGAGTGCCGATCATATCGAGACCCGGTTGCTCAGCTACAGCCTGGAAAACCCGGACGCTTCGCTGTTTTGCCGCGAGGCCACGTTCGACGATGATGGCGTACGAGCCACCCTCGTCACCGCACAGGGCGAACGCAGCCTGCGCAGCCAGCTGCTGGGGCGCTTCAACCTGAGCAACATGCTGGCGGCGGTGGCTACCCTGCTGGCGCTGGATTACTCGCTGGACGAAATCCTGAAAGTCACCCCGCAGTTGCAGGGCCCGGTCGGTCGCATGCAGCGCTTGGGTGGCGGTGAGAAGCCGTTGGTGGTGGTCGACTACGCCCACACCCCGGATGCCCTGGAAAAGGTGCTCGAGGCATTGCGCCCGCACGCCCACGGCAAGTTGCTGTGCCTGTTCGGCTGTGGTGGTGATCGTGACGCCGGCAAGCGCCCGTTGATGGCGGCAGTCGCCGAGCGCCTGGCCGATCGTGTGCTGGTGACTGATGACAACCCGCGTACCGAGGATCCGCAGCGCATCTTCGATGACATTCGCCCCGGCTTTGACCAGCCCGACAGCGTGGAGTTCGTCGCTGGCCGTGGCCTGGCCATTGCCCATCTGGTCGCCACTGCTGCTGCCGAGGATGTGATCGTCCTGGCCGGCAAGGGCCACGAGGATTACCAGGAGATCAATGGCGAGCGCCATGACTTCTCCGATCTGGTCGAAGCCAAGAAGGCCCTAGCCGCCTGGGAGGCTCCACATGCTTAAGCCCATGATGCTCAGCCAGCTGACTGCTGCCTTGAGTGCACGCCTGGCAGGCGCCGACGCCAGCTTCACCGGCGTCAGCATCGACAGCCGCAGCGTCGCTGCCGGTCAACTGTTCGTCGCCCTCAGCGGGCCGCGCTTCGATGGCCATGACTACCTGGCCGATGTAAAGGCCAAGGGGGCCGTCGCCGCGCTGGTCGAGCGCGAAATCGCCGGTGTCGATCTGCCGCAACTGGTGGTCGCCGACTGCCGCGTAGCGCTTGGCCAGCTCGGCGCGCTGAATCGTGCTGCCTTCTACAAGCCGGTGGTGGCCATCACCGGCTCCAGCGGCAAGACCACGGTCAAGGAAATGCTCGCCGCGATCCTGCGCACCCGCGGACCGGTGCATGCCACCCGTGGCAACCTCAACAACGACCTCGGCGCACCGCTGACCCTGCTGGAGATCGCCCCGGAGCACAGCGCCGCAGTGATCGAACTGGGTGCCTCGCGCATCGGCGAGATCCGCTACACCGTCGGCCTGACCCGACCGCAGGTGGTCATCATCAACAACGCCGGTACCGCTCACGTCGGCGAGTTCGGCGGCCCGGAGAAGATCGTCGAGGCCAAGGGCGAGATCCTCGAAGGCCTGGGCGAGGGTGGCACGGCCATCCTCAACCTGGCCGACAAGGCGTTCGACATCTGGCGCCAGCGCGCGGGCAATCATCGCGTTATCAGCTTTGCGCTGGACAATCCGCAGGCCGACTTCCACGCCAGCGATATTGGCCGCGACGCCCGTGGCTGCCCCTCGTTCACCCTGCATGGCCCGGACGGCAGCGTCCCGGTGCAACTGAACCTGCTTGGCACCCACAACGTCAGCAATGCCTTGGCCGCCGCCGCCGCCGCCCATGCCGTTGGTCTGAGCCTGAGCGGCATCGCCGCCGGCCTTGGCGCCGTGCAACCGGTCAAGGGCCGTACCGTTGCGCAGATTGCGCCCAGTGGCGCGCGGGTGATCGACGACAGCTACAACGCAAATCCCACCTCGATGTGTGCCGCCATTGATATACTCGCCGGCTTTTCCGGCCGCACCGTCCTGGTGCTCGGGGATATCGGCGAACTGGGGCAATGGGCCGAGGAAGGTCACCGCCAGGTGGGTGACTACGCACGTAGCAAGGTCGATGCGCTATACGCGGTGGGCACCAACATGGCCTACGCCGTTAAGGCATTCGGTACCAATGGCCGCCATTTCGCCACTCAAGCTGAGCTGATCGAAGCCGTCAAGGCCGAGGCCGTCAGCGACACCACTATCTTGATCAAGGGCTCGCGCAGCGCTGCGATGGAAAACGTCGTGGCCGCACTGTGCGGCGCCAGCGGGGAGAAACATTAATGCTGCTGCTGTTGGCTGAGTATCTGCAACAGTTCCACAAGGGCTTCGCGGTCTTCCAGTACCTGACCCTGCGCGGGATCCTGGGTGTACTGACCGCGCTGTCCCTGGCCCTGTGGCTGGGCCCGTGGATGATCCGTACCCTGCAGATCCGCCAGATCGGTCAGGCCGTGCGTAACGACGGCCCGCAATCGCACCTGTCCAAGTCCGGCACCCCAACCATGGGCGGTGCGCTGATCCTCTCCGCCATCGCCATCAGCACCCTGCTGTGGGCCGACCTGACCAACCGCTATGTGTGGGTGGTGCTGATCGTCACCCTGGCGTTCGGCGCCATCGGCTGGGTCGACGACTACCGCAAGGTCATCGAGAAGAACTCCCGCGGCCTGCCGAGCCGCTGGAAGTATTTCTGGCAGTCGGTGTTCGGCCTGGCCGCGGCGATCTTCCTCTACAAGACCGCGCCGACCAGCGTCGAGACCACGCTGATCATCCCGATGCTCAAGGACCTGGCCATCCCGCTGGGCGCCGGCTTCATCGTGCTGACCTATTTCGTCATCGTCGGCTCGAGCAACGCGGTCAACCTGACCGACGGCCTCGATGGCCTGGCGATCATGCCGACGGTGATGGTCGGCGGCGCGCTGGGCATCTTCTGCTACCTGTCGGGCAACGTGAAGTTCGCCGAATACCTGCTGATCCCGTACGTGCCGGGCGCGGGCGAGCTGATCGTGTTCTGCGGCGCGCTGATCGGCGCGGGCCTGGGCTTCCTGTGGTTCAACACCTACCCGGCGCAGGTATTCATGGGCGACGTCGGCGCGCTGGCCCTGGGCGCTGCGCTGGGCACCATCGCGGTGATCGTGCGCCAGGAAGTCGTCCTGTTCATCATGGGCGGCGTGTTCGTGATGGAAACCCTGTCGGTGGTCATCCAGGTGGCCTCGTTCAAGCTCACCGGCAAGCGCGTGTTCCGCATGGCGCCGATCCACCACCACTTTGAACTCAAGGGTTGGCCCGAGCCACGGGTGATCGTCCGCTTCTGGATCATCACCGTGATTCTCGTGCTGATTGGCCTTGCCACCCTGAAACTGAGGTAAACGAGCGTGTCACTGATCGCTTCCGACCAATTCCGCATCGTTGTCGGCCTCGGCAAGAGCGGCATGTCCCTGGTTCGCTTCCTGGCGAACCGGGGCATTGCCTTTGCGGTCGCCGACACCCGCGAGCAACCGCCGGAACTGGACACCCTGCGCCGTGAATACCCGCAGGTGGAAGTGCGCTGTGGCGAGCTGGACGTGGACTTCCTGTGCCGGGCCAGCGAGCTGTATGTCAGCCCAGGCCTGGCCCTGGCCACGCCTGCGCTGCAACAGGCCGCCGCGCGTGGCGTCAAGCTGTCCGGGGACATCGAGCTGTTCGCCCATCACGCCAAGGCGCCGATCGTGGCCATCAGCGGCTCCAACGCCAAGAGCACCGTGACCACCCTGGTCGGCGAGATGGCCGTCAAGGCAGGCAAACGTGTGGCAGTAGGCGGCAACCTCGGCACCCCGGCCCTGGACTTGCTGGCTGATGACGTCGAGCTGTACGTGCTGGAGCTGTCGAGCTTCCAGCTGGAGACCACCGACCAGCTCAACGCCGAAGTGGCCACCGTGCTGAACATCAGCGAAGACCACATGGACCGCTACAGCGGCCTGCCGGCCTATCACCTGGCCAAGCACCGGATCTTCCGCGGCGCCCGCCAGGTGGTGGTCAACCGCCAGGATGCCCTGAGCCGTCCGTTGCCGGTCGAAGGCCGGCCGTGCTGGACCTTTGGCCTCAACGCACCGGACTTCAAGGCCTTCGGCCTGCGTGAAGTGGATGGCGAGAAATACCTGGCGTTCGAGTTCCAGACCCTCATGCCAGTGCGTGAGCTGAAGATCCGCGGCGCCCACAATCACAGCAACGCCCTGGCTGCCCTGGCCCTCGGCCACGCCGTCGGCCTGCCGTTCGAACCGATGCTCGAAGCGCTGCGCGAATTCAAGGGCCTGGCCCATCGTTGCCAGTGGGTGCGCGAGCGCAACGGCGTGAACTGGTACGACGATTCCAAGGCCACCAACGTCGGTGCCGCGCTGGCGGCCATCGAAGGCCTGGGTGCCGATATCGAGGGCAAACTGGTGCTGATCGCCGGCGGCGATGGCAAGGGTGCCGATTTTGCGGCCTTGCGTACCCCGGTGGCGCAGCATTGCCGCGCCGTGGTGCTGATCGGCCGCGATGCCGCACGCCTGGCCGAAACCCTGAAGGATGCCGTGCAACTGGTGCCCGTGCAGACCCTCGATGAGGCCGTGCAGCGTTGCGCCGAGCTGGCCCGCGCCGGTGACGCGGTGCTGCTGTCGCCGGCCTGCGCCAGCCTCGACATGTTCAAGAACTTTGAAGAACGCGGGCGCCTGTTCGCCCAGGCAGCGGAGGGGCTGGCATGATCTTCGGCATCCTCAAGCCGTACCCGTCGCCGCTGATCAGCGGCCGTGGCATCGACCTCGACTTCCCGCTGCTGGCCGGTTGCCTGGCGCTGCTCGGCCTGGGCCTGGTGATGATCACCTCGGCCTCCTCCGAAGTGGCCGCGGTGCAGTCCGGCAACCCGCTGTACCACATGTTCCGCCACCTGGTGTACGTCACCCTTGGGCTGGGCGCCGGGTTGATGACCATGCTGGTGCCGATCGCCACCTGGCAGCGCATGGGCTTCATGATGCTGATCGGTGCCTTCGGTCTGCTGGTGCTGGTGCTGGTGCCCGGTATCGGCCGTGAGGTGAACGGTTCGATGCGCTGGATCGGCTTCAGCTTCTTCAACGTCCAGCCATCGGAGATCGCCAAGGTCTTCGTGGTCATTTATCTCGCCGGCTACCTGGTGCGTCGCCAGACCGAGGTGCGCGAGAGCTGGATGGGCTTCTTCAAACCGTTCATCGTGCTGCTGCCAATGGCCGGCCTGCTGCTGATGGAGCCGGACTTCGGCGCCACGGTGGTGATGATGGGCGCTGCGGCGGCCATGCTGTTCCTCGGGGGAGTGGGGCTGTTCCGCTTCTCGCTGATGGTGGTGCTGGCGGTCATATCGGTGGTGGTGCTGGTCCAGGCCCAGCCTTACCGGATGGCGCGCCTGATCACCTTCACCGATCCCTGGAGCGATCAGTTCGGCTCCGGCTACCAGCTGACCCAGGCGTTGATCGCCTTCGGGCGCGGCGAATGGTTGGGTGTGGGCCTGGGCAACAGTGTGCAGAAGCAGTTCTACCTGCCCGAGGCGCACACCGACTTCGTGTTCTCGGTGCTGGCCGAAGAGCTGGGGGTGGTCGGCTCTCTGCTGACCATCGCGCTGTTCGTGTTCATCACCGTGCGTGCCCTGTACATCGGCCTGTGGGCCGAGAAGGCCAAGCAGTTCTTCGCCGCCTACATGGCCTTCGGCCTGTCGTTCCTGTGGATCGGCCAGTTCCTGATCAACATCGGCGTGAACGTCGGCTTGCTGCCGACCAAGGGCCTGACCCTGCCGTTCCTCAGCTACGGGGGCAGTTCCCTGGTGATCTGTTGCGCCTGTGTCGGCCTGCTTTTACGCATCGAGTGGGAGAGCCGCACCCATCTGGGCAGCGAAGAACACGAGTTCAAGGAGAGCGATTTTGCCGAGGAGCCCAGCCATGGCCGCTGACGGCAAAAACATCCTGATCATGGCCGGTGGCACCGGGGGGCACGTGTTCCCGGCCCTGGCCTGTGCCCGCGAGTTCCAGGCCCGCGGCTACAACGTGCACTGGCTGGGTACCCCGCGTGGCATCGAAAACGAACTGGTGCCCCAGGCCGGCCTGCCGCTGCACCTGATCCAGGTCACCGGCCTGCGCGGCAAGGGCAAGCTGTCGCTGCTCAAGGCGCCGTTCACCCTGGTCAAGGCCGTGCTGCAGGCGCGGCGCATCGTCCGTGAGCTCAAACCGGTCTGCGTGGTCGGTTTCGGTGGTTATGTGACCGGCCCCGGTGGCGTAGCCGCGCGGTTGTGTGGTGTGCCACTGGTGATCCACGAGCAGAATGCCCGCGCCGGTACCACCAATCGTTTGCTGCTGCCGCTGGCCGCGCGTGTCTGCGAAGCATTCCCGGACACCTTTGCCGCCAGCGACAAGCTGCGCACCACCGGCAATCCGGTGCGTCCGGAGCTGTTCATGGACGCCCTGCGCGCGCCCCTGGCCGAGCGCCGTGCGCGCCTGTTGGTCATGGGCGGCAGCCTGGGTGCGGAACCATTGAACAAATTGTTGCCTAAGGCCCTGTCCGAGGTGCCGGCGAACCTGCGCCCCGAAGTGTTCCACCAGGCGGGCAGGAACCACGCGCCCGTCACCGCCGAGCGTTATCACGAGGCGGGGGTCGAGGCCCAGGTCGAACCGTTCATCAAGGACATGGCCCATGCCTATGGCTGGGCCGATATGGTGGTGTGCCGGGCCGGCGCCCTGACCGTCAGCGAACTCGCGGCGGCGGGCCTGCCCTCGATGCTGGTGCCCTTGCCCCATGCCATCGACGACCACCAGACCCACAACGCCCAATACCTGGCACGTGAAGGCGCCGCCTTCCTGATGCCACAAGCGACTACTGGCGCAGCGCAGCTCGCTGAACGCCTGAACGAGGTGCTGATGCAACCCGAGAAACTCAACGCCATGGCCGGCACCGCCCGCCGCCTGGCCAAACCTGCCGCAACCAGCACCGTGGTGGATATCTGCCTGGAGGTGGCCCATGGTTGAGAGCCAGAAAGCCATGCCGCATCCGAAGATGGGCCGCATCCGTCGTATCCACTTCGTCGGTATCGGCGGCGTGGGTATGTGCGGCATCGCTGAAGTGCTGCTGAACCTCGGCTATGAAGTGTCCGGCTCCGACCTCAAGGTGTCGCCGGTCACTGAGCGCCTTGAGTCGTTCGGCGCCGAGATCTTCGTCGGCCACCGCGCCGAGAACGCCGCCAACGCCGATGTGCTGGTGGTGTCCAGCGCGATCAATCCGGCCAACCCGGAAGTCGCCACCGCACTGGAGCGCCGCATCCCTGTGGTGCCGCGTGCCGAGATGCTCGCCGAGCTGATGCGCTATCGCCATGGCGTGGCGGTAGCCGGCACCCACGGCAAGACCACCACCACCAGCCTGCTGGCCTCGGTGTTCGCCGCCGGTGGCCTGGACCCGACCTTCGTCATCGGTGGTCGCCTGACCGCGGCCGGGACCAACGCGCAGTTGGGCACCAGCCGCTACCTGATCGCCGAAGCCGACGAGAGCGATGCCAGCTTCCTGCACCTGCAGCCCATGGTCGCCGTGGTCACCAACATCGACGCCGACCACATGGCCACCTACGAAGGCGACTTCAACAAGCTGAAGAAGACCTTCGTCGAGTTCCTGCACAACCTGCCGTTCTATGGGCTGGCGGTGATGTGCCTGGACGACCCGGTGGTGCGCGAGATCCTGCCGCAGGTCAAGCGTCCGACGGTCACCTACGGCTTCAGCGAAGAGGCCGACATCCGCGCCATCAACGTGCGTCAGCAGGGCATGCAGACCCACTTCACCGTGCTGCGCCGTGACTGCGAGCCGCTGGAAGTGTCGGTGAACATGCCAGGCAACCACAACGTGCTGAACGCTTTGGCGACCATCGCCATCGCCACCGACGAAGGCATCAGCGACGAGGCCATCGTCCAGGGGCTGTCGGGCTTCCAGGGCGTTGGCCGGCGTTTCCAGGTCTACGGCGAGCTGCCGGTCGACGGTGGCAGCGTGATGCTGGTCGACGACTATGGCCACCATCCGACCGAGGTCGCCGCGGTGATCAAGGCCGTGCGTGGCGGCTGGCCGAGCCGCCGCCTGGTGATCGTCTACCAGCCGCACCGCTATAGCCGCACCCGCGACCTGTACGACGATTTCGTGCAGGTGCTGGGCGATGCCAACGTGCTGCTGCTGATGGAGGTCTACCCGGCCGGCGAAGAGCCGATCCCCGGCGCCGACAGCCGCCAGCTGTGCCACAGCATCCGCCAGCGCGGCAAGCTCGATCCGATCTACATCGAACGCGGCGCCGAGCTCGCGCCGTTGGTCCAGCCGCTGCTGCGCGCCGGTGACATCCTCATCTGCCAGGGTGCCGGCGATGTCGGCGGCCTGGCCCCGCAATTGATGAATAGCCCGCTGTTCGCAGGCGCCAAGCAGGAGAAGTCGAAATGACCAGCGCCTACGACAAGTTGCACTCGACCCTGGACGTCAAGGCCTTTGGCCGCGTCGCCGTGCTGTACGGTGGCAAGAGTGCCGAGCGTGAGGTTTCCCTGAAGTCGGGCAAGGCAGTGATCGAGGCGCTGACCAGCGCTGGTGTCGACGTAGTCGCCATCGACGTCGGCGACGACCTTCTGAACCGCCTGCAGAGCGAGAAGATCGACCGCGCCTTCATCATCCTCCACGGCCGTGGTGGTGAGGACGGCAGCATGCAGGGCCTGCTCGAGTGCCTGGGGATTCCCTACACCGGCAGCGGCATTCTTGCCTCGGCGCTGGCCATGGACAAGCTGCGCACCAAGCAGGTGTGGCAGAGCCTGGGTATCCCCACGCCGCGTCACGCCGTGCTGGCCAGCGAGCAGGATTGCGTGGCCGCCAGTGCGGAACTGGGCTTCCCGTTGATCGTCAAACCCGCCCATGAAGGTTCGAGCATCGGCATGGCCAAGGTGAACAGCGAGCAAGAGCTGGTCGCCGCCTGGAAAGACGCCGCCAACTACGATTCGCAAGTCCTGGTCGAGCAATGGATCCACGGCCCGGAATTCACCATCGCCGTGCTGCGTGGCCAGGTGCTGCCGCCGATCGCGCTGGGCACGCCGCACGTGTTCTACGACTACGACGCCAAGTACATCGCCAATGACACCCAGTACCGCATCCCGTGCGGCCTGGACAGCGTCAAGGAGCAGGAACTGATCGACCTTACCGCGCGCGCCTGCGATGCCGTTGGTATCGAGGGCTGGGGCCGTCTGGACGTGATGCAGGACGAGCAGGGCCGTTTCTGGCTGCTCGAGGTCAACACCGCACCGGGCATGACCGACCATAGCCTGGTGCCCATGGCGGCCCGTGCCGCCGGCCTGGACTTCCAGCAGCTGGTGCTGGCGATCCTGGCCGACAGCGTAGCGACGAGAGGTTAATAGCCATGCAAGGCGCGATGATACGTCAGCAGCCACCCGTTACCGGCCGTAGCAAGCCGGTGCCGCGTGGTGCCAGCCGACTGGTGGCCGACGAGCCCGTATCGGCGCGCCTGCCGCGGCCAAGCTTCGGCGGCCTCAAGCGCCTGCTGTGGCCGGTATTGCTGGTGGCCGCCGGCTTTGGCGCCTATGAGGGGGCCATTCGCCTGATGCCCTACGCCGACCGGCCGATCACCAAGATCGCCGTGCAGGGTGATCTCAGCTACATCAGCCAGCAGGCGGTGCAGCAGCGTATCGCGCCCTACGTGGCGGCGAGCTTCTTCACCGTCGACCTCGCGGCGATGCGCGTCGAGCTCGAGCAGATGCCCTGGATCGCCCACGCCGAGGTGCGCCGGGTGTGGCCGGACGAGGTGGTGATCCGCCTGGAAGAACAGTTGCCGGTGGCGCGTTGGGGCGACGAGGCCTTGCTCAACAACCAGGGCCAGGCCTTCACCCCGCGCGAACTGGCCAACTACGAGCACCTGCCGCAGCTGTTCGGGCCGCAGCGCGCTCAGCAACAAGTCATGCAGCAGTATCAGGTATTGAGCCAGATGCTGCGCCCCATGGGCTTTTCCATCGCTCGCCTGGAGCTGCGCGAGCGAGGCAGCTGGTTCCTGACCACTGGCGCGGGTAGCGCCGGCCCAGGTATCGAGCTGCTGCTGGGGCGCGACCACCTGGTGGAGAAGATGCGCCGTTTCATTGCCATTTACGACAAATCGCTTAAAGACCAGATCACCAATATCGCCCGCATCGATCTGCGTTATTCCAACGGACTTGCCGTTGGTTGGCGGGAACCGAATGCACCGACGACGGCCCAACCCGCCGTTGCGAAGAATTAGAGAGAGGCAGGACCATGGCAAACGCGCATAGCGGCAAAATGATCGTCGGGCTGGACATCGGCACCTCCAAGGTGGTGGCGCTGGTGGGTGAAGTCGGCGAGGACGGTACCCTGGAGATCGTCGGGATCGGCACCCATCCGTCTCGCGGCCTGAAGAAGGGCGTGGTGGTGAACATCGAGTCGACGGTGCAGTCGATCCAGCGCGCCGTGGAAGAGGCCCAGCTGATGGCCGGCTGCCGCATCCACTCGGCGTTCGTCGGCGTGGCCGGCAACCACATCCGCAGCCTGAACTCCCACGGCATCGTCGCCATCCGCGATCGCGAAGTCAGCACCGCCGACCTTGAGCGCGTGCTCGATGCCGCCCAGGCCGTGGCCATTCCGGCCGACCAGCGGGTGCTGCACACCCTGCCGCAGGACTACGTGATCGACAACCAGGAAGGCGTGCGCGAGCCCCTGGGCATGTCGGGCGTGCGCCTGGAAGCCAAGGTCCACGTGGTTACCTGCGCGGTGAACGCGGCGCAGAACATCGAAAAATGCGTGCGTCGCTGTGGTCTGGAAATCGACGACATCATCCTTGAACAGCTGGCCTCGGCCTACTCGGTGCTGACCGACGACGAGAAGGAACTGGGCGTGTGCCTGGTGGACATCGGTGGCGGCACCACCGACATCGCCATCTTCACTGAAGGTGCGATCCGCCACACCGCGGTAATCCCGATCGCTGGCGACCAGGTCACCAACGACATCGCCATGGCCCTGCGTACGCCTACGCAGTACGCCGAGGAAATCAAGATCCGCTACGCCTGCGCCCTGGCCAAGCTGGCCGGCGCCGGCGAGACCATCAAGGTGCCGAGCGTGGGTGATCGCCCGCCGCGCGAGCTGTCGCGCCAGGCTCTGGCCGAAGTGGTGGAGCCGCGTTACGACGAGCTGTTCACCCTGATCCAGGCCGAGCTGCGCCGCAGCGGCTACGAGGACCTGGTGCCGGCCGGCATCGTCCTCACCGGCGGCACCGCGAAGATGGAAGGCGCCGTGGAACTGGCCGAGGAAATCTTCCACATGCCGGTACGCCTGGGCGTGCCGCACAGCGTCCGCGGGCTGAGCGACGTGGTCCGCAACCCGATCTATTCCACCGGCGTGGGCCTGCTCACCTACGGGCTGCAGAAGCAGTCCGAGGACCTGTCCCTGACCGGTATCAGCAACAGCAACAGCAGCAATAACAGCTATGGCGATGAACCCAAGGGGCCAGTGCTTGAGCGACTCAAGCGTTGGGTCCAGAGCAACTTCTGAGTTTCAAAGCAGTAGTGGTAGGCGCGACAACTAGAGAACTGTAAGGAGAGGGAAAATGTTCGAGCTCGTAGACAACGTCCCGCAAAGTCCGGTCATCAAGGTGATCGGCGTCGGCGGTGGCGGCGGCAACGCCGTCAACCACATGGTCAAGAGCAGCATCGAAGGCGTGGAATTCATCTGTGCCAACACCGATGCTCAGGCGCTGAAAAACATCGGCGCGCGCACCATCCTGCAACTGGGCACTGGTGTAACCAAGGGCCTGGGTGCTGGCGCCAATCCGGAAGTCGGCCGTCAGGCCGCGCTGGAAGACCGTGAGCGCATCGCCGAAGTGCTGCAGGGCACCAACATGGTGTTCATCACCACCGGCATGGGTGGCGGTACCGGTACCGGCGCGGCGCCGATCATCGCCGAAGTGGCCAAGGAAATGGGCATCCTCACCGTCGCGGTGGTGACTCGTCCGTTCCCGTTCGAAGGCCGCAAGCGCATGCAGATCGCCGATGAAGGCATCCGCATGCTGGCTGAAAGCGTCGACTCGTTGATCACCATCCCCAACGAGAAGCTGCTGACCATCCTGGGCAAGGATGCAAGCCTCCTGTCCGCCTTCGCCAAGGCCGACGACGTGCTGGCCGGCGCCGTGCGCGGCATCTCGGACATCATCAAGCGTCCGGGCATGATCAACGTCGACTTCGCCGACGTACGCACCGTGATGGGTGAGATGGGCATGGCGATGATGGGTACCGGCTGCGCCAGCGGCCCGAACCGTGCTCGCGAAGCCACCGAGGCGGCGATCCGCAACCCGTTGCTCGAAGACGTCAACCTGCAGGGCGCCCGCGGCATCCTGGTGAACATCACCGCAGGGCCTGACCTGTCGCTGGGCGAGTACTCCGACGTGGGTAGCATCATCGAGGCCTTCGCCTCCGACCACGCGATGGTCAAGGTCGGCACCGTGATCGACCCGGACATGCGCGACGAGCTGCACGTGACCGTCGTGGCCACCGGCCTGGGCGCGCGCATCGAGAAACCGGTCAAGGTGGTCGACAACACCCTGCAGACCGCCCAGCAGGCGTACGAGGCCTCCAACCCGGCCCCGGTTCGCCAGGAGCAGTCGGCCGTCAACTACCGTGACCTGGAGCGTCCGACCGTGATGCGCAACCAGGCCCATGCAGGTGCTGCGGCAGCCGCTAAACTCAACCCTCAGGATGATCTGGACTACCTGGATATCCCGGCGTTCCTGCGTCGTCAGGCCGATTAATGGAATTTATCAGGGGTATAAGGGTGATTGGTGTTCAGCAAAGGCCGGGTCTGTTATCATCCCCAGCCTTTGTTGATACCTGTTCGCAATTTGCGCTGAAGCGGCCAATGCCATGATTAGACAACGCACCCTGAAGAATACCATCCGTGCCACAGGCGTCGGCCTGCACTCCGGGGAGAAGGTCTACCTGACCCTCAAGCCTGCGCCTGTCGACAGCGGCATCGTCTTCCGTCGCGCCGACCTCGACCCTGTGGTCGAAATCCCGGCGCGCGCGGCCAACGTCGGCGAGACCACCATGTCCACCACGCTGGTCAACGGTGACGTCAAAGTCGATACGGTCGAGCACCTGCTCTCCGCCATGGCGGGCCTGGGCATCGATAACGCCTACGTCGAGCTCTCCGCCTCGGAAGTGCCGATCATGGATGGCAGCGCCGGACCCTTCGTATTCCTGATCCAATCGGCCGGCCTGGAAGAACAGGACGCACCGAAGAAGTTCATCCGCATCCTGCGTGAAGTGACAGTGGAAGAGGGCGACAAGCGCGCCACTTTCCTGCCCTTCGACGGGTTCAAGGTGAGCTTCGAGATCGACTTCGATCACCCGGTCCTCAAGGGCCAGACCCAGAGCGCGGTCGTCGACTTCTCGAGCACCTCGTTCGTGAAGGAAGTCAGCCGTGCCCGTACCTTCGGTTTCATGCGTGACATCGAGTACCTGCGCAAGCACAACCTTGCGCTGGGTGGCAGTGTCGAGAACGCCATCGTCGTCGACGAAACCGGTGTTCTCAACGAAGACGGCCTTCGTTCCGATGACGAATTCGTCAAGCACAAGATCCTCGACGCCATCGGCGATCTGTACCTGCTGGGCAACAGCCTGATCGGCGAGTTCAAGGGCTACAAGTCCGGACACGCGCTGAACAACCAGCTGTTGCGCAAGCTGATTGCGGAAACCGACGCCTGGGAAGTGGTCACCTTCGAAGATGCCAGCACGGCACCGATCTCGTACATGCGCCCTGTTGCGGCTGTGTAAGTTCGAACACTCTCTCTAGTGATTAAGGCCACCTTCGGGTGGCCTTTTTTATGGCTGGGAATTGGATTTGGGCTGATGGCAAACAGTTCGAGAGCTGCGTTGTGGCGGATATCGAGTACCTAAGCAAGGTTCAAGTCGAGCGCTCTCAGCCGTTATCCTTCCCTTGAGCATGTGCCGCCAATCGCTCCAGCGCCGCCTTGAGCTTCGGGTCACTGATTCCTTCCGCCGACCCTCGGATACTCTGAGCGGCAGTTTCCGAAAGCTCCGGCCCTTGCCCCTCGCGTTTGGCTGCCACCAGCGGCGGTTGCACCTTGAACAATATGCGCGTCAGGTTGGCGAAGGCTTCCATGGCCATGAGCTGACGTTGCAGGCGTTTCTGCTGGTAGCGCAGGCGGGTCGCCCAATGGCCGTCGGTAACCACCAGCAACAACGTCCCTTCCTTCCAGGAAGCCACGTGGCAATGCTCGCGGGCGGCTGGCTGCAGCTGGCTTTCCAGCAGGCGCTGCAGGTGCTCCAGGCGCTCGGCCTGGTTCAGCAGCAGGCGCAGCGGGCGTGCCTTGCGCAGCAGGGCCGAGGGCGGGTGGGCGGAAGAGGGTTTGTAGGCCATGGAAGTTCGCGGCGGGTTGCTAGAGCGGCAGTTTAACAGGCGCCGCCTGATCGCGGGGCAGGCCCGCTCCCACGCGACGTGCGAAACGGCCATGCTGGCTGGGATCTTGATGCAAGTCATTCGCGATACGTTTCATCTGCGCGCACCTTGAACTTGCGCAAAAAGCCCCTATGTTAGTCAAGCCCCCTAAAAGCGCTGTGCCAGCATCGTGGAAATCCACCACTTTCCTCACCATCGTTTCCGGGTAGAATGCTCGTTCGCATGCGGCCTCTGGGCTGCACGGGCGACTCATGGGGCCGCCCTCCATCCCTACGTGTGGAAGATCCTGCCGATATGTTTGCGCCTTTGTTAAAAAAACTTTTTGGAAGCAAGAACGAGCGTGAAATCAAACGCATGCTCAAGACGGTGAGCACCGTCAATGCCTTCGAAGAGAAGATGGTGGCCCTCTCCGACGAGCAACTGCGGAGCAAGACCGCAGAGTTCAAGGAGCGCCTGGCCAAAGGCGAAACGCTTGATCAACTGCTGCCCGAAGCCTTCGCCGTGGCCCGCGAGGCCGGCAAGCGCGTGATGGGCATGCGTCACTTTGATGTCCAGCTGATCGGCGGCATGACCTTGCACGAAGGCATGATCGCAGAAATGCGTACCGGTGAAGGCAAGACCTTGGTCGGTACCCTGGCCGTCTACCTCAACGCGCTGTCCGGCAAGGGCGTGCACGTGGTCACGGTGAACGATTACCTGGCCCGCCGCGACGCCAACTGGATGCGCCCGCTGTACGAGTTCCTCGGCCTGACCGTGGGCATCGTCTCGGCCTTCCAGCCGCCGGAAGAGAAACGCGCCGCCTACGCCGCGGACATCACCTACGGCACCAACAACGAATTCGGTTTCGACTACCTGCGCGACAACATGGCGTTCAGCCAGGACGAGAAGTTCCAGCGTGAACTGAACTTCGCGGTGATCGACGAAGTCGACTCGATCCTCATCGACGAAGCGCGTACCCCGCTGATCATCTCCGGCCAGGCCGAGGACAGCTCCAAACTGTACATCGAGATCAACCGCCTGATCCCGCGCCTGACCCAGCACATCGAGGAAGTCGAAGGCCAGGTGACCCAAGAGGGTCACTACAGCATCGACGAGAAGAGCCGCCAGGTCGAACTGAACGAGGCCGGCCACCAGTTCATCGAGGACATGCTCACCCAATCCGGCCTGCTGGCCGAGGGCGAGAGCCTGTACTCCGCGCACAACCTGGGCCTGCTGACCCACGTCTACGCCGGCCTGCGGGCGCACAAGCTGTTCCATCGCAACGTCGAGTACATCGTCCAGGACGGCCAGATCCTCCTGATCGACGAGCACACCGGCCGCACCATGCCGGGCCGCCGCCTGTCCGAGGGCCTGCACCAGGCCATCGAGGCCAAGGAAAACCTGAACATCCAGGCCGAAAGCCAGACCCTGGCCTCGACCACCTTCCAGAACTACTTCCGCCTGTACACCAAGCTGTCCGGCATGACCGGTACCGCCGACACCGAGGCGTTCGAGTTCGCGCAGATCTATGCGCTCAACGTGATGGTCATCCCGCCGAACAAGCCGTTGGCGCGCAAGGACTTCAACGACCTGGTGTACCTGACCGCCGACGAGAAGTACGCGGCAATCATTGCCGACATCAAGGAAAGCATGGCCCAGGGCCGTCCTGTCCTGGTCGGCACCGCGACCATCGAAACCTCCGAGCACATGTCCAACCTGCTCAAGAAGGAAGGTATCGACCACAAGGTCCTGAACGCCAAGTACCACGAGAAAGAAGCCGAGATCATCGCGCAAGCCGGTGCGCCGGGTGCCCTGACCATCGCCACCAACATGGCCGGTCGTGGTACCGACATCCTGCTGGGCGGTAACTGGGAGGCCGAAGTCGCCGCCCTGGACAACCCGACCGCCGAGCAGATCGCCCAGATCAAGGCCGACTGGCAGAAGCGCCACCAGCAGGTGCTGGAGGCCGGCGGCCTGCACGTGATTGCCTCCGAGCGCCACGAATCGCGCCGTATCGACAACCAGCTGCGTGGCCGTGCCGGCCGTCAGGGCGATGCCGGCTCGAGCCGCTTCTACCTGTCGCTGGAAGACAGCCTGATGCGCATCTTCGCCTCCGACCGGGTGAAGAACTTCATGAAGGCGCTGGGCATGCAGTCCGGTGAGGCCATCGAGCACCGCATGGTGACCAACGCCATCGAGAAAGCGCAGCGCAAGGTCGAGGGTCGCAACTTCGATATCCGCAAGCAGCTGCTCGAATACGACGACGTGGCCAACGAACAGCGCAAGGTGATCTACCACATGCGCAACAGCCTGCTGGCGGCCGAGAACATCGGTGACACCATCGCCGAGTTCCGTCTGGAAGTGCTCGATGCCACCATCAGCCAGCACATCCCGCCGCAGTCGCTGCCCGAGCAGTGGGACGTGGCCGGCCTGGAGGCCTCGCTGTCCAGCGACTTCGCCATGAAGCTGCCGATCCAGCAGTGGCTCGACGAAGACGATCACCTCTACGAGGAGACCCTGCGCGAGAAGCTGCTCAAGGAAATCACCGACGCCTACAACGAGAAGGAAGACCAGGCCGGCATCGACGCCCTGCGTACCTTCGAGAAGCAGATCCTGCTGCGCGTGCTGGACGACCTGTGGAAAGACCACCTGTCGACCATGGACCACCTGCGCCACGGTATCCACCTGCGCGGCTATGCGCAGAAGAACCCCAAGCAGGAGTACAAGCGCGAATCGTTCACCCTGTTCCAGGAACTGCTCGAGTCGATCAAGCGCGACACCATCCGCGTGCTGTCGCACGTTCAGGTCCGTCGCGAAGACCCGGTCGAGGAAGAAGCCCGTCTGCGCCGCGAGGCCGAGGAACTGGCCAGCCGTATGCAATTCCAGCACGCCGCCGCACCAGGCCTGGAAGGCGAGCAACTGGCCGAGGAGGGCGCTGAAGTCGCCGTCGCATCGGCCCCTGTGCGCAACGACATGAAGCTCGGTCGCAACGAGCCTTGCTGGTGTGGCTCGGGCAAGAAATTCAAGCATTGCCATGGTCAGATTGAATGATCTGAACCACCTGCAGTAACGTGACACATCCGGGGCCGCTTTGCGGCCCCGCTTTTTGTTCTCAACCGATTTATCTAGGAGCGCTCTAATGGCTGTTGGTCTTGGTCCCCTGCCCACCCTGCACCCGGTTCCCGGTTTCGAACTCGGTATCGCCTCGGCGGGCATCAAGCGCCCGGGGCGCAAGGATGTGGTGGTGATGCGCTGCGCCGAAGGCTCCAGCGTCGCCGGCGTGTTCACCCTCAACGCCTTCTGCGCGGCACCGGTGATCCTCTCCAAGCAGCGCGTGCAGGGCACCGTGCGTTACCTGCTGACCAACACCGGCAACGCCAACGCAGGCACCGGCGCACCGGGCCTGGCCGCCGCCGAGCGCACCTGCGCCAGGCTGGCCGAACTGGCCGGCGTGCCGGCCGAGTCGGTCCTGCCGTTCTCCACCGGCGTGATCGGCGAGCCGCTGCCGGTCGAGAAGATCGAAGGCGCGCTGCAGGCCGCCCTGGACAACCTGTCGGAAAACAACTGGGCCGAAGCCGCCACCGGCATCATGACCACCGACACCCTGCCCAAGGGCGCCAGCCGTCAGTTCCAGGTCGACGGCAAGACCATCACCGTCACCGGTATCAGCAAGGGCGCGGGGATGATCCGCCCGAACATGGCTACCATGCTCGGCTACATCGCCACCGACGCCAAGGTCGCCCCGGCCGTGTTGAAGGACCTGATGCTCGACGGCGCCAACAAGTCGTTCAACCGCATCACCATCGACGGCGACACCTCGACCAACGACTGCTGCATGCTGATCGCCACCGGCAAGGCCGATGTGCCGGAAGTGACCGAGGCCAGCGGCGCGCTGTTCGAAGCACTGAAGCAAGCGGTGTTCGAAGTGTGCATGGAGGTGGCACAGGCCATCGTCCGTGACGGCGAAGGCGCCACCAAGTTCGTCACCGTGCAGGTCAACGGTGGGGGCAACCACCAGGAATGCCTGGACGTTGGCTATGCCGTGGCCCACTCGCCGCTGATCAAGACCGCGCTGTTCGCCTCCGACCCCAACTGGGGCCGCATTCTCGCAGCTGTCGGTCGCGCCGGCGTGCCCGAGCTGGATGTCAGCCTGATCGACGTGTATCTGGACAGTGTGTGCATCGCCAGCAAAGGCGGGCGCAGCCCGAGCTACACCGAGGCACAGGGCTCGGCGGTGATGGCCCAGGAAGAGATCACCATCCGCATTGAGCTCGGCCGTGGCCAGTGCAGCGAAACCATCTGGACCACCGACCTGTCCCACGAGTACGTGAAGATCAACGCCGAATACCGCACCTGACCCATCGCGGGGCAAGCCCGCTCCCACGCACAGCTTGGTGGGAGCGGGCTTGCCCGCGATTACCGCACACTGCCCGCAACATGGAGCCGAACCATGAGCTATCACCTGATCATCGGCGACAAGCTGTATTCCTCCTGGTCGCTACGCGGCGCCCTGGCCCTTGACTTGGCCGGCGTGCCCTACGAAGAAACCCTGATCAAACTCAACCAGCCCGATACCCGCCAGCGCCTGCTGGCGTTCTCGGCCACAGGCAAGGTGCCGCTGCTCAAGACCGAGCATGGCGTCATCGCTGATTCCCTGGCCATCGCCGAGTACCTCAACGAGCAGCATCCGCAAGCATGCCTGTGGCCGGACGACATCGCGGCCCGTGCCCAGGCGCGTTCGGCCTGTGCCCAGATGCACAGCGGCTTCTTCGCCCTGCGCGGCGCCATGCCGTTCGACCTGTCCCGCGACCAGGCGCTGGAAAGCGTGCCGCTGGATGTGCAGGTCGACATCGACCGCATGGTCGCCCTGTGGTCCGAGTGCCGCCTGGTGGCCAAGGATAGTGGCCCGTTCCTGTTTGGCCGGCCGACCCTGGCCGATGCCTTCTTCGCCCCGGTGGCCGTGCGCCTGCGCACCTACCGCGTCGAGGTGCCGGCCGAGGCCGCTGCCTATATCGAAACCATCTACCAGTGGCCGGCCTTCCAGGCCTGGCAGCGGGCTGGCCTGGCGGAGCGTGAAGGGTGAAACGGATTCATGTAGTAGCCGCGGTCATCCGCGGTGCCGATGGTCGCATCCTGATCGCACGTCGTGCGGATACTCAGCATCAAGGCGGCTTGTGGGAGTTTCCCGGCGGCAAGGTGGAAGCGGGGGAGGGCGTCGAAGCGGCGCTGGCCCGTGAGCTGCGTGAGGAACTGGGTATCGAGGTCACGGGGTCGCGCCCGCTGATCAAGGTCAGTCACGATTACCCGGACAAGCAGGTATTGCTGGATGTGCACGAGGTGGATGGCTTTGCTGGTGAGCCACATGGTGCCGAAGGTCAGCCTTTGGCGTGGGTGGCTCCGCGTGACCTGGGGCAGTATGCGTTCCCCGAGGCCAACAAGCCGATCGTCGCCGCCGCGCGTTTGCCCGATCAATACCTGATCACCCCGGACGGTCTGGAGGTGCCCGAGTTGCTCAAAGGTATCCAGAAGGCCGTGGCCAGCGGTATCAGGCTGATCCAGCTACGCGCACCGGACATGTACGACCCGAAGTACCGCGATGTGGCGGTCGACGCGGTTGGCCTGTGCGCAGGCAAGGCGCAACTCATGCTCAAGGGGCCGCTGGAATGGCTGGGCGACTTCCCGTCGGCCGGCTGGCACCTGACCGCCGCGCAGTTGCGCAAGTACGCGGCCAAGGGCCGGCCATTCCCGAAGGAGCGCTGGCTGGCGGCGTCCTGCCACAGTGCCGAGGAGCTGGCATTGGCCGAGCAGATGGGGGTGGATTTCGTCACCCTGTCGCCGGTGCAGGCGACCCAGACGCACCCTGAGGCAGCGCCGCTGGGCTGGGATGAGGCGCAGCGGTTGACTGCAGGGTTCAGCCATCCGGTGTTCTTGCTCGGTGGGGTAGGGCCGGGCGAGCGTGAGCGGGCGTGGGAAGTCGGCGCGCAAGGTGTTGCCGGGATTCGGGCGTTCTGGCCTGAGGCCTGAGTGGCCTGGTAGAGGGGCCGCTTCGCGGCCCCTTGCGGTGTCAGCCTGCTGGCTTATCCGCCGCCTGCCATAACACCTCGGCAACACCCTGCCGCCGCCCGATGATCCGCGCCGCGACAAACAGCAGATCCGAAAGGCGGTTGATGTACGCCAAACCCACGCCTTCCAGCGGTTCTACAGCATTCAACTGCTGACACCGGCGCTCCGCACTGCGCGCCAGGCTCCGGCACACATGCGCCTGAGCGATCAGCGCCGAACCGCTGGGCAGAATGAAGTTTTTCAGCGGCCCCAGCTCTTCGTTCCACATATCGATGGCGGCCTCCAGGCGCTCCACTTCGGCCTGGTTCAACGCTTGGTAACTGGGCATCGCCAGTTCGCCGCCCAGGTCGAACAAACGGTGCTGGCAGGGCGTCAGAATCTCGCTGACCTCATCCAGCCCCTGCTCGGCCAAGCCGGCCAGTAGCAGCCCAAGCTGGCTGTTGAGGCTGTCCACCTCGCCGATTACCTCGACGCGCGGATGGTCCTTGGGCACTCGGCGCCCATCGCCCAGGCCGGTTTCACCTTTGTCGCCGGTGCGCGTATAGATCTTCGACAGGCGATAGCCCATGTCATGTCTCCGTGTTCAGGGGGGCCGGTTGGGCCTGGTTCAGGGGCAGGCGCAGGGTGAAGCAGGTGCCCTGGCCCGGGGTGGACTGTACTTCCATCTGCCCCTTGTGATTGTTGGTGATGATGAAGTACGACACCGACAGGCCCAGGCCGGTGCCCTGGCCGATCTCCTTGGTGGTGAAGAACGGCTCGAAGGTGCGCTTGCGCACCGTCTCGGGCATGCCGACGCCGTTGTCCTCGACCTGGATTTCTGCCCAGGGCGGGTTGAGCCGGGTGCGCAAGGTGATACGCCCGGGCTCGCTGGGTTGCGGGCGCTGGTGGATGGCCTGGGCGGCGTTCTTCAACAGGTTCAGCAGCACCTGCTCCAGTTCGTTGGCGGTGCAGGGCACCGGCCCCAGCTGTGGGTCGAACTGGCGGACGATGGCCTGGCCCTTGAAGTCGAAGCCGATGGCCAGGTCGAAGTCGTTGCCGGCGATCTCCACCGCCTGGTCGATCAACGCCGGCAGGTCGCAAGGGGCGAGTTGACGGTTGCTGCGGCGGCTGAAGCTGAGCATGTGGGTGACGATCTTGGCGGCCCGTGCGCCGGCTTGCTGGATGCCGTCGAGCAACTGTGGCACTTCGCGGCTGTCCAGGTAGCGATTGACGGCCGGCAGGTCGATGCCCAGCTCGCTGGCTTGCTCCTGGTTGCGCGGCAGGTCCGGCGACAGGCGGCGGCGGATGTTCTGCACGTTGTGCAGGATCGCACCCAGCGGGTTGTTGATTTCGTGGGCCATGCCGGCGGCCAGGCCGCCGACCGAGAGCATCTTCTCGGACTGCACCATCATTTCTTCCAGTGACAGACGCTGGGTGATGTCGTCGATACGGATCACCACCCCGCGTCCGCCACCGCCCATCAACGGGTAGAAGGTCAGCGCGTAGTGGCGCAGGTCCTCGCCCTTGGGCCAGGTGACGCGCTCGACCTTGGCGACCCGGTGCTTCTCCACGCTCTCCTTGAGCTGCGGCAAGAACGGCTTGAGCGGCTCGAATGCGAGGAAGATCGGCTGGTTCAGCGCTTCGTCCAGCGGTGTCCCGGAGAGCACCGTGGCCTCGTGGTTCCACTGGGTGACGTAGAGCTGTTCGTCGAGGGCGATCAGCGCCGAGGGCATCGAGTCGATGATGCTGTTCAGGTAGTTCTGGAAACCGGTGAGTTTTTTCTCGATCTTGCTGCGCACCTGGACTTCCAGTTCCAGCTTGCGGTTGGTATGGCGGGTTTCCTCGGCCAGGCCCTGGGCCTGGTCATAGGCATCCTGGAACTCGTCACGGGTGCGCTTGAGCTGCTGCTCGCGGGCTTCGATGCGCGACAGCATGGTATTGAACGCCTCGGCCAGGCCGCCGATTTCGTCGTCATTGCCGCGCTGGGCGCGCAGGGCATAGCTTTCCTCGCGGGTGACCTGGCGGGTCAGTTCTTCGAGGCGATTGATCGGCAGGGTGATCAGGCGCTTGATCTGCCGGGCGATGAGCAGCCACAGCAGCACACTGAACACCAGGATGGCCAGGCTGGCGGAGAGGGTGCCGGTGTAGAACGCCGTGGGTAGTTCACTGCTGGCCACCAGCAGCAGGTGTGCGGGGGGCGCGGCGTTGCGTGGCAGGCGGATCAGCTGGGTACTGCGAAACTCCATCAGGCGCCAGCCATCGATGTTGCGGTAGCGCTTGGGCAGGCTCAGCGGCTCGCCATGTTGCAGTTGCGCCAGCAGGCGCCCGTCGCCGCCGTAGATGGCCGCCGCGCGCAATGGCGAGTAGCTGTCGAGCTCCTTCAGTAGCGCCGTGGCGGCTTCCGGCGAGTCACCGGCCCGTGAGGACAGCTGCGGGTTGGACACCAGCTTGCCGATGGTCTGCAGGGCCTGGGGCGCCATGCTCTCCTGGGTGATCCAGTAAGCGGCGCTGATGAAGGCGAGGTTGGCCACCAGCAGGATGGTCACCAGTAGCACCAGCAGGGCCGCCAGCAGCTTCTGCCCGACTGGGAGGTTTTCCAGGCGTTGACGCAGGGTCATGGGTCTGAGGGTGTCCGTATCCGATGAATGGGTAGAATCAGTCGCTGCGCAGGCCACGCGCCTGCAGGTTATCGACCAGGCGCCGGTGCAGGTGTTCCAGCTGCGGCACTGCCAGGCCGTGCCGGCCAGCGGCGCGGCAGGCGTGGCCGAGCAGGTAATGGACCTCTGTGCGCCGGCCATGGCGGACATCCTGGTACATGGAAGAGTAGTTGGCCGCGGTGGCCAGGATCACCCGCTGGACTTCCTCGTGCAGGTTGCTGGCCGCTTCGGGCTGGCCGCAACGGTGCAGCAGGTTGACCAGTTCGTCGCACAGTGGGTCGACTTCGGTCAGGTACCCGAGCAGGCCGCCATTCTGGCAGTCGTGCAGTACCGTCAGCGGGTTGATCGCACAGTTGAGCGCCAGTTTGCGCCACAGGCGAGTCGGGATGTCGAGCGCCCACTGGGCCGGTATGCCGGCGTCGTGCAGGTCGTCGAACCAGGATGGCGTGCCGGGACTCGCCGGATCACCCAGCCAGTTGAAGCCGTGGCCGGCAAAGCGAACCTGCCAGTCGGCTTCGCGGAATGCGCCCTCGGTGCTGGAGGCGAAGATGCAACGGGCATGCGGCACTTGCTCGGCAACCTCGTCCTGGCTGCCCAGGCCGTTCTGCAGCAGTACCAGCTCGACGCCATGGGCCAGCCTGGGGGCCAGACGCGCCACGGCAGGCGCGGCGTCGTAGGCCTTGCAGGCGACCAGCAGGCGATGGATCGGGCCGGGCGCGTCGAAGCTCTCCGCAGGGATCGCATAGTGGTGCTGGGCATCCTGCTCCACCAGGGTCAGCCCGCCCTTGCGTTCATAGGCGGCCAGGCGCTGCTGGTCGCGCAGGATCAGGCGGACCGCCTTGCCGGCGCGGGCCAGGCGGCAGGCCCAGAGGCTGCCGAGGCTGCCGGCGCCGAGAATATGCCAGGTGCTGCTCATCTGCGTTTCGCAACCCGTTATAATGAGTCCGCATTTTAACCATCAAACCCGACGCGCTCCATCTTCAGGCCGAGCGCGCTTTTTTTTCTGGAGATCATCCATGCCTTCGTTCGACGTGGTATCGGAACTGGACAAGCACGAAGTGCAGAACGCTGTCGACAACGCCATCAAGGACCTCGACCGTCGCTACGACTTGAAGGGCAAGGGCACCTTCGAGTTCAAGGACAAGGAGCAGACCGTGCTGCTGACCGCCGAGGAGGAGTTCCAGCTCGAGGCCATGCTGGAAATCCTGCGCCTGGCGCTGGTCAAGCGCAAGATCGACGTCAAATGCCTGGAAACCAAGGATCCCTACGCTTCGGGCAAGGAGAAGAAGCAGGAAGCCAAGTTCCGCGAAGGCATCGACAAGGACCTGGCCAAGAAGATCGTCGCCACCATCAAGGACGGCAAGCTCAAGGTCCAGGCCGCCATCCAGGGCGAGCAGGTTCGCGTCACTGGCAAGAAGCGCGACGACCTGCAGGAGGCCATTGCCTTGCTGCGCACCAAGGAATTCGACATGCCGCTGCAGTTCAACAACTTCCGCGACTGATCGCACGGCGGCCCGGAACCTTGATGGCGCATTGATGTCCATCGGGGTCCGGGCCGCTGGCTTTGCGCTGCCCGCTTCACTGTGTACTTGCCGTTCGGCATCAGGAGATAAACATGGATTTGAACGCTGAAGTCGATCAGCTCGTTCGCCAATCGCAGACCTGGGTTCCCTTGATCATGGAGTACGGCAGCCGCCTGTTGCTGGCGCTGCTGACCCTGGCCATCGGCTGGTGGATCATCAACAAGCTCAGTGCCCGTCTTGGCAAGCTGGTGGGCCTGCGTGCCGACGCTGCGCTGCAGGGCTTCATCAGCACCCTGGCCAACATCGTGCTGAAGGTGCTGCTGATGGTCAGCGTGGCATCGATGATCGGTATCGAGACCACCTCGTTCGTCGCCGCCATCGGTGCCGCTGGCCTGGCCATCGGCCTGGCCTTGCAAGGCAGCCTGGCCAACTTCGCCGGCGGTGTGCTGATCCTGATGTTCCGTCCGTTCCGTATCGGTGACTGGATCGAGGCCCAAGGTGTCAGTGGCACCGTGGACAGCATCCAGATCTTCCACACCGTGTTGCGCACCGGCGACAACAAGACCGTGATCATGCCTAACGGCAGCCTCTCCAACGGCATCATCACCAACACCAACCGCCAGCCGACCCGCAAGGTGGTGTTCGACGTGGGCGTGGATTACGACGCCGACCTGCAGAAGGCACGCAATGTACTGCTGGAGTTGGCCCAGGATCCGCGTGTGCTGCAGGACCCGGCGCCGCAGGCGGTGATTTCGACCCTGGGTGACAGCTCGATCACCGTGTCGCTGCGCATCTGGACCAAGACCGCCGACTACTGGGATGTGATGTTCATGCTCAACGAGCATGCCCGCGACCGGCTCAAGGCAGAAGGGATCGATATTCCGTTTCCGCAGCGGGTGATTCGCGTGGTGCAGGAGGCGGCGGTACAGTAACACTGCGTCACACCTCCCATCGCGGGGCAAGCCCACCCCCACAAGCGCTCTAGCGGCCTTGTGGGGGTGGGCTTGCCCCGCGATGCTTTCCAGCGCCTTACACTTGTTCACAGCCGCAGTGGATGATTTCTGGCATACAGCCTGACCCCCATCTGTTCCCACCCGATACCGATCATGAAACCATTGCTGTACATCACCCCCCTGCGCGCCTTGCTGTTCGGCCTGACCCTGGCGCTGTTCGAACTGTTGACCTACCTGGCCAGCGACGCGGTCATGCCCGCCATGCCGGTCGTGGTCGGCGATCTTCAGGCCAGCCCCGAATACATTCCCCATGCCCTCAACCTCTACCTGCTGGGTGGTGTGCTGCTGCAATGGCTGATTGGCCCGTTGGCCGACCGCTATGGCCGGCGCCCGCTGTTGCTGGGGGGCTGTGTGTTCTTCGGGGTGGCGTGCCTGGCGACCTTCTGGGCCCAGGATATCGGTGTGTTCAACCTCCTGCGGCTGTTGCAGGGCATCGGCCTGGGCTTCGTGGTCACGGTCAGCTATCCGGCGCTTAACGAGGCGTTCAGCGAGGCCGACGCGGTGCGCATGATGGCGCTGCTGGCCAACATCGCGCTGCTGTCGCCGTTGCTTGGCCCACTGGTAGGTACACTGATGCTGCAGTGGCTGGACTGGCGCTGGCTGTTCGTGGCCTTCGCCGCCGGCGCGGTGCTGTGCTGGCTGCTGCTCTACCGGCTGATGCCAGAAACCCTGGGAGTGGAGCGCCGCGACGGTTCGCGCCTGCCGTTCACGCCCATCCACCTGCTGCCATTGCTGGCGGGTTACGGTGAGTTGCTGGGCAACCGTCGTTTCGTGGCCGGTAGCGCGGCGCTGGGGCTGGTGGGGTTGCCCCTTATCGGCTGGATCGGCCTGTCACCTGTGCTGCTGATCCATGATGAAGGTCTGAGCACGATGGAATACGCATTGTGGCAACTGCCGGTGTTCGGCGGGCTGATCCTGGGCAACCTGATCATCAACCGCATCGCCGATCGCTACCCGCTGCCGGCGTTGGTGCGTGGCGCCCTGTGGCCTTACCTGGCGGGCCTGGCGCTGATGGTCGCGGCCACCTGGTTCTGGCCGACGGTGACCAGTGTGGTGGCCGGCATGTCGCTGTACGCGCTGGGCCTGGGCGTGGCCAACGCGGTGCTGTACCGCATGACGCTGTTTTCCAGCGAGCAGAGCAAGGGCCTGGTGTCGGCAATGCTGGGGATGATCACTATCGCCCTGCTGGGCCTGGGCGGCGCGGTGTTGGCGATACTGGGTGCCGGTGCGAGCCTGATGCATTTTGCCCTGGCCGCGGGCGTGGCGGGTGCGTTGGCGCTGTGGCCGTTGTGGTTCGTGATCGGCAGGCGCCGTGCGGTGGTTGCAGGCTAGACGCATCGCGGGGCAAGCCCGCTCCCACGCAGTGCCCAAAGAAAGTATGCGTGGGAGCGGGCTTGCCCCGCGATAAGGCCGATGATGGCTTAGTGTTGTTCAGCTGCCGGGCTCTCCACCGGCGCCGGCTTTCCCCGACCGACTTCCTGGCGCCAGTGCAGCGCGATCAGCACCAGCGTCGGCACGCCCAGCAGGGCGGTGACCAGGAAGAAGTCGTGATAGCCGAACTTCTCCACCATGACCCCGGAATAGCCGCCGATCAGGCGTGGCAGCAACAGCATGATCGAGCTGAGCAGGGCGTACTGGGTGGCCGAGAACTTCAGGTTGGTCAGGCTCGACAGGTAGGCGACGAAGGCCGAGGTGGCAAGCCCCGAACTGAAGTTGTCCAGCGAGATGGTGACCACCAGCATTTCCAGGTTCGGGCCCATGTCGGCCAGCATCAGGAACAGGATGTTGGTGGCCGCCGAGGCCGCGCCGCCGATGAACAGGATCGGCAGGATGCCGAAGCGCACGATCAGCAGGCCGCCGGCGCCAGCGCCGACCAGGGTCATGATCAGGCCGAAGATCTTGCTGACGCTGGCGATCTGGTCCTTGGTGAAGCCCATGTCGATGTAGAACACGTTGGCCATCACGCCCATCACCGTATCCGACATGCGATAGGTGGCGATCAGCCCGAGCAGCAGCAGGGCCTGCCAGCGATAGCGCACGATGAAGTCGTTGACCGGCGTGAGCACCGGCGCCAGGCCGCGACGACCGAGAGACGACAGGCACGCCCAGGTCAGCAGCACATAGAGGATCAGGCGCAGGAAGGCGCGGTCTTCGAGCAGCAGGTCGAGCAGGGTGGCGTCGCCGAACGCCACGCTGCCCCAGTCGGTGTTGAACATCTGGGTGAAACTGGCCGGTACCGAGACCAGCAGGATGATCAGCACGAACACCGACGCCAGCTGGTGCATCAAGCCATAGCGCGCGGCCGACAGCTGGGTGCGCAGTGGTACCGGTGGCTCACGCATCACCAGGGTGGTGAACACCGCCGGCAGCATCAGCACGCCGAACAATACGTAGGTGCCGGTCCAGGCTTCGTGCAGGTAGCTGAAACCGGTGGAGCCGAACCACTCGGCGAAGAACAGCGCACCGGCGGTGGCAAGCAGGGCGGCGACCCGGTAGCCGGCCATGTAGCTGGCAGCCAGGGCAGCCTGGCGCTGGTCGTCGGCGATTTCCAGGCGGTAGGCGTCGACGGCGATGTCCTGGGTCGCCGAGGCGAAGGCCACCAGTACCGCCAGGGCGACCAGCCACGACAGGTGTTTCTGCGGGTCGCAGAAGCCCATGCCGACCAGCCCGAGCACCACCAGCAGTTGCGACAGCAGCAGCCAGGAACGGCGCCG
Source organism: Pseudomonas sp. RC3H12 (assembly GCF_018596375.1). Lineage (NCBI taxonomy): Bacteria > Pseudomonadati > Pseudomonadota > Gammaproteobacteria > Pseudomonadales > Pseudomonadaceae > Pseudomonas > Pseudomonas sp. RC3H12. Next base: position 228,991 of record NZ_CP075595.1, read on the forward strand.
GCCCATGCCGCCGAGCAGCGGCAGGCGCCACTGGTCGAGCAGCGGCGACCAGACCCATTTGAACGCGTAGGCGAGGCCGATCAGGCTGGCATAGCCGATGGTCTCGCGGGCCACGCCGGCTTCGCGCAGCCAAACCGACAGCGTCGAGAACACCAGCATGTACGGCAGGCCGGCGGCGAATCCGAGCAGCAAAAGCACCAGAGTTGACGGGCTGGCATAGGCAGCGAGCGCAGCGCGCCAGGTTTTACGGGGCATGGGCCAACATCTGCCTCAAGGTTTGCGAAAACAAAGCGCGCACTCTAACCGCTGTGCTCCATCGGACGCCAGCCATGGCGCGCCATATCCACACGATTATTGGCCACATTCACGCCTTCTGCGCGCAGCCGGGCGCGTTGTTCGTCGCCAGACGGCGTGCCCAGGGCCAGGCTCAACCTGCCACCCGCGCCCAGTACCCGGTGCCAGGGCAGGCGGGTGTCCTGGGGTAGCTGCGAAAGTGTGCGTCCTACCCACCGCGCCGCGCGGCCAAGGCCTGCAAGCTCGGCGAGTTGTCCGTAGCTGACGACCTTCCCCGGCGGTACTTGGCCGAGGACGGAATACAGTGCCATTCGTCGGGCTTGTGCATCCTGCGCAGCGGGCGGATCGAGGGCGGACATCAGAAGATCCCTGTGCTGCAGATGAAACCGGACAGAAGGTTCCGGCAAATGCGAGTGGAACTCATCGGCATGGTCTGGGTCTGTCCTTGCTCAGGTTGTCGGTATCTGGATAATGCCCGGCTTTTTCGTCGAATCGAACCCATATTGCGCTTATGTCTTCTAGAACCCTGCTGTGCCTCATCGCTGCGTCCCTTTGTACGCCCGTGCTCGCCGACACCGTGTGGATGAAGAACGGTGACCGCCTGAGCGGCAAGATCAAGGTCTTCGACGGCGGCAAGCTGCTGCTGGAGACCCCCTATGGTGGTTCGATCGCCCTGGACTGGAAGCAGGTGCAGACGCTGGAAAGCGATCAGGAACTGCTGGTCAAGCAAGATGCCTACAGCGGCGAAAAGGCCAAGGCGCTGAAGGCCGCCGAACCCGGCAAGGTGACCCTGGCCAACGGCGAGGCACCGAAGACCGTCGAGCTGGCCAGCATCGAGCAGATCATGAAGCCGCGTCCGGTGCTCGAGGATTTCCTGTGGAAGGGCAACGTCGATGTGGCGATGGACTACAAGCGCGCCGAGAACAACACCGACGACTATGACGTCAGCTTCAAGACCACCGCCCGCCATGGCCGCTGGCGGCACAACGCCGAGGGCGAATACAACCGCGAGACCAAGGACGACGTCACCACCACCAACAACTGGAGCGCCGAGTACGCGCTGGACCGCTTCATAACCGAGAAGTGGTTCTGGCAGGGGCGCCTGGAATACAAGCGCGACCATATCGAGGATCTGGCCCGCCAGCGTACCGTCGGTACCGGCCCGGGCTACCAGTTCTGGGATGACGAGCTCGGCGCGTTCTCGCTGGGTTCGCTGATCAACCGCACCGACTTCGAGTACCGCGACGGTGGCAAGGACAACTTCTATTCCGCCGCGGTGAAATGGGACTACAACCGTTACCTGATCGGCAAGAAGGTCGAATTCTTCACCAATGGCGAATTCGGCAAGCCGCTGGGCGGCGTGGCCGACTACTCGCTGGATGCCGAGATGGGCCTGCGCTACAAGGTGACCGAGTGGGCTTCGCTCAACCTCAAGGCGGAAAAGGACCTGATCAAGGGCACCCGCGACAGCGACCTGGACAAGACCCGCTATACCGCCGGTTTCGGCGTTACCTGGTAGATCGCAGGGGCGCTGCGCGCCCCATCGCCGGCAAGCCGGCTCCCACAGGGGCGCTGCGCGCCCCATCGCCGGCAAGCCGGCTCCCACAGGGGCGCTGCGCGCCCCATCGCCGGCAAGCCGGCTCCCACAGGGGCACTTCGACTCCTGTGGGAGCCGGCGATGGTCTGCGCAGCATACCCAGTGGCAGTGGTGGGTGATAATGCTTATCTTGTCACCCATCCAGTCCGCCGCCAGGAGCCCTACAGTGAGTACCAACGCCCTTCGTCCCGCCCGGGAACTGCTGCTCAAGGAATACCGCGGCGTCCTCTCCACGCACTCCAAATCGATGCCCGGTTTCCCCTTCGGCTCGGTGGTGCCGTATTGCCTCGACGCCGACGGCCATCCGCTGATCCTCATCAGCCGCATCGCCCAGCACACCCACAACCTGCAGAAAGACCCCAAGTGTTCACTGCTGGTAGGTGAGCGCGACGCCGAAGATGTCCAGGCAGTCGGGCGCCTGACGGTGATGGCCCAGGCGCGTAAACTCACTGACGATGCCGCCATCGAGGCTGCTGCAAGCCGGTACTACCGGTATTTCCCCGAATCTGCGAACTACCACAAGGCCCACGATTTCGACTTCTGGGTGCTTGAGCCGGTACGCCACCGTTACATCGGTGGTTTCGGCGCGATCCACTGGCTCGATCAGGTGACGTTGGCCAATCCGTTTGCGGGCCAGGTCGAAAAAAGCATGATTGAGCATATGAATGACGATCATGCCAATGCCATTGACCACTATGTAAAACTGTCGGGGCTGCCGCGCTCGGCGCACATGGTCGGTATCGATAGTGAGGGCATGCACCTGCGTATTGGTCAGGGCATTTACTGGCTGCCTTTCCCAACTACTTGCAATACGCCGACACAAGTCCGTGAGGCTCTGGTTTTGCTGGCGCGCGCTGAAAAATGGCCGGATGCGACGCAAGTCGAGGGTTGAAAACAGGCGTCGAGGCATCCATCTGATGGTCTTACAGGAAGATTCTCTTCCGCCGAGGAACCCTTGATGCGTGCTTTTCTACTGCTGTTTCTTATTTTTCCTGTGCTGGAGCTGTTCGTCTTCGTCAAGGTCAGCGCCGCCATTGGCTTCTTCCCAGCGTTGCTGCTGATCATCGCCGGTTCCGCCCTGGGTGTGCTGGTGATGCGCGTGGCCGGCCTGGCTACCGCCCTGCGTGCCCGGGAGAGCCTGCAGCGCGGCGAACTGCCGGCCGAGGACATGTTCCAGGGCTTGATGCTCACCGTCGGTGGCGGCCTGTTGCTGCTGCCGGGTTTCATCAGTGACGTGCTGGGCCTGCTGTGCCTGCTGCCGTTCACCCGCCGCCTGGTGGCCGGCCGTATGCGCCGCCGCGCCGAAGAGCAGGCCCTGCGTCAGCGGGCGTTCCAGGATGATCCGTTCCAGGCCCAGCCCCGCGATGACGGCCACCGTCCGAACGTGATCGAGGGCGAGTACGAGCGTCGCGACAAGTAACGCCGAGGGAGGGCTGCGGGCTTGGTCGGCGATGGCTGGCGCTGTCGCGGGCCAAGCCTGCTCTCACGATGGCGTGGTGAAAAAATTTCCTTTCAAGCCTTGTAATCGATTTTGCCGGCCTCATGTATGTGGTCACCGCAAGGTTTCTGGTGGCGACACCAGACATGACACAGGTGGTTCGCCCTTTGCGGGCCACCCCCGGCAACGCCGGATCGAATCAACCTGCCGGTGCTGACACCGGCCGATGAAAACCACAAATTGGGAGAGATCGACAATGAAGCTTCGTCCTCTGCATGACCGCGTCGTCATCCGTCGCAGCGAAGAAGAATCGAAAACCGCTGGCGGTATCGTCCTGCCGGGTTCGGCCGCTGAAAAACCAAACCGCGGTGAAGTCGTTGCCGTCGGCACCGGTCGCATCCTGGACAACGGCGAAGTACGCGCGCTGGCCGTGAAAGTGGGTGACAAAGTGGTTTTCGGCCCTTACTCGGGCAGCAACACCGTGAAAGTCGATGGCGAAGACCTGCTGGTAATGGCCGAGAACGAAATCCTCGCCGTTATCGAAGGCTGATTTCCCGACTTCCCGTTACTCCAAAGAATTCCAAGGATTAAACGATCATGGCTGCTAAAGACGTAAAATTCGGCGATTCCGCCCGTAAGAAAATGCTGGTTGGTGTCAACGTTCTGGCTGACGCGGTAAAAGCGACCCTGGGCCCGAAAGGCCGCAACGTGGTCCTGGCCAAGAGCTTCGGCGCGCCGACCATCACCAAGGACGGCGTTTCCGTCGCCAAAGAGATCGAGCTCAAAGACGCTTTCGAGAACATGGGCGCCCAGTTGGTCAAGGAAGTTGCTTCCAAGGCCAACGACGCTGCCGGTGACGGCACCACCACCGCTACCGTCCTGGCCCAGGCCATCGTCAACGAAGGCCTGAAAGCCGTCGCTGCCGGCATGAACCCGATGGACCTCAAGCGCGGCATCGACAAGGCCACCGCCGCCGTCGTCGCCGAGCTGAAGAACCTGTCCAAGCCATGCGCCGATTCCAAGGCCATCGCCCAGGTCGGCACCATCTCCGCCAACTCCGACAACTCCATCGGTGAAATCATCGCCGAAGCCATGGAAAAAGTCGGCAAGGAAGGCGTGATCACCGTTGAAGAAGGCTCGGGCCTGGAAAACGAACTGTCCGTCGTCGAAGGCATGCAGTTCGACCGTGGCTACCTGTCGCCGTACTTCGTCAACAAGCCGGACACCATGGTTGCCGAGCTGGAAGGCGCGCTGCTGCTGTTGGTCGACAAGAAGATCTCCAACATCCGTGAGCTGCTGCCAGTTCTGGAAGCCGTTGCCAAGGCCGGCCGTCCGCTGCTGATCGTTGCCGAGGACGTCGAAGGCGAAGCCCTGGCTACCCTGGTGGTCAACAACATGCGCGGCATCGTCAAGGTCGCCGCAGTCAAGGCACCAGGCTTCGGCGATCGCCGCAAGGCCATGCTGCAGGACATCGCTGTCCTGACCGGCGGTACCGTGATCTCCGAAGAGATCGGCCTGTCCCTGGAAACCGCCACCCTGGAGCACCTGGGTAACGCCAAGCGCGTCATCCTGTCCAAGGAAAACACCACCATCATCGACGGTGCTGGCGAAGAGTCCGACATCCAGGCTCGCGTCACCCAGATCCGCGCCCAGGTTGCCGACACCACTTCGGACTACGACCGTGAGAAGCTGCAAGAGCGCCTGGCCAAACTGGCTGGCGGTGTTGCCGTGATCAAGGTCGGTGCAGGCACCGAAGTCGAGATGAAAGAGAAGAAAGCCCGCGTCGAAGACGCCCTGCACGCCACCCGCGCAGCCGTTGAAGAAGGCGTGGTGCCTGGCGGTGGTGTTGCCCTGGTGCGCGCCCTGGCTGCCATCGTTGACCTCAAAGGCGACAACGAAGACCAGAACGTCGGTATCGCCCTGCTGCGTCGCGCTGTCGAAGCGCCGCTGCGCCAGATCACTGCCAACGCCGGCGACGAGCCAAGCGTTGTCGCTGACAAGGTCAAGCAAGGTTCGGGTAACTTCGGTTACAACGCCGCTACCGGCGAGTACGGCGACATGATCGAGATGGGCATCCTGGACCCAGCCAAGGTCACCCGTTCGGCCCTGCAAGCCGCAGCTTCGATCGGTGGTCTGATGATCACCACCGAAGCCATGGTTGCCGACCTGCCGGAAGACAAGCCAGCTGCTGGCATGCCTGACATGGGCGGCATGGGTGGCATGGGCGGCATGATGTAAGCCAGCCTTACCCCCGGTACCAAGAAGAAGCCCCGCCTCGTGCGGGGCTTTTTCGTTTGCCGGATTTGGCGCCATCGCGGGGCAAGTCGGGTCGCCGCGATGGTTAATCAGGCAGCGCTGTGTTCGACCGCTGGTGTTTCGCAGCGGTTTCGGCGATACAGCACCAGGTAGTACGACCCCAGCCCGATCAGCCAGCAGAACACCGCCGTCCATACGTTGTGCGACAGGAAGTGCGCGCCCTGCATCATCCGCCCGATCGACAGCACAGAGCCGGCCACGAAGGCCACTGCCAGCGCGACCCGTGCCATGCGGGGCTTGCGGTCACGCAGCATGAAGAACAGGCCAAACAGGCAGAACCCGGTCGCCGCATGCCCACCGGGCCAGCACAGGCCAGGCTTGTCGGTAGCCGGGCGGGCTTCGAGCAACTTGCTGTAGGTTTCCTTGCCACCGAACTGCGTCAGGCTCCACGGGCATTGCACTTGGGTCACCTTCTTCAGTGGTGTGACGAATGCCGTCGACAGCGCCAACGCCAGTACCAGGCAACCCAGCTCGCGGCGCCAGCCCAGCAGCCGGCTCCAGAAGAAGCTCAGGGCGAACCCGGCCACTGCCAGTAGACCGAACAGGATCACACCCTGCTTGACGCGGTCATGCAGGATATTCTCCAGCACATAGCTGTGGCGGCCGATAAATGCGCCGGCTGCCGGATCGTAGAACAGGTTGGCCAGGTCCAAGTCCAGCGAGGTCCACTCCAGCAGGACCAGGGTCACGACAGTGATGAATGGGATGCCCAGGTACAGCCAAAAATTGATCGGGCGAGGGGGGACGCTAGCCTGCATGGTGACTCCAGAAGGTGTAAGAGACGGGGCATTGTCGTTGGGCCGCTATCCTGTGTTCGTGAATGATCGGTGAAAAAACCGTCAAGTCCGGTGATTTCGATCCAGGGCATGGCACCATGCGGGCAAATGGCCGTAAGCTGCGCCTGCCGCGCCCGGCGAAGCGCCGCACAGGAGATCTCGATGCGCATTCTTTTGGTTGAAGACAACCGCGATATTCTGGCCAACCTGGCCGACTACCTCGGCATGAAGGGCTACACCGTCGATTGTGCCCAGGATGGCCTGTCCGGCCTGCACCTGGCCGCGACCGAACACTACGACCTGATCGTGCTCGACATCATGTTGCCGGGCATCGACGGCTATACGCTGTGCAAGCGCCTGCGCGAGGATGCCCGCCGCGACACCCCGGTGATCATGCTTACCGCCCGCGACCAGCTGGACGACCGCCTGCAGGGCTTCCGCTCAGGGGCCGACGACTACCTGCTCAAGCCGTTCGCGTTGTCGGAGCTGGCCGCGCGCATCGAGGCGGTGCTGCGGCGTGCCCAGGGGGGCGGCCGGCGCACCTTGCAGGTCGCCGACCTGAGCTACGACCTCGACACCTTGGAGGTGACCCGCCAGGGCCGCCTGCTCAAGCTCAACCCCGTCGGCCTGAAGCTGCTCGCCGTGCTGATGCAGAAGAGCCCCCACGTCCTGCGTCGCGAGGTGCTGGAAGAGGCGCTGTGGGGCGACGACTGCCCTGACAGCGACAGCCTGCGCAGCCATGTCCACCAGTTGCGCCAGGTCATCGACAAACCCTTCGAAAGACCGCTATTGCATACCGTCCATGGCGTCGGCTATCGCCTCGCCGAGGGCCGCGATGGAGTTTAAGCAGAGCCTTGCCCAGCGCATCATCATCGCCTTTGCGCTGATGAGCGCGCTGGTGGCTGGGGCATTTGCCTTTGGCATTGTCGCCACGGTGCATTTGGTCGAAGAGCGGTTGATCTCTTCGGTGCTCGGTGGCGACCTGCAGCGCCTGTTGCGCATGGACAGTGTCAGCGACTGGAGCCACCGGCCGCGCCCCGACCAGTTGTTCTACTTCAGTGGCGGGCGAGACGATTTCGAGCTGCCCAAGGACCTGCGCCACCTGGACGCCGGCTTCCACGAAGTGTTTCGCGACCAGCTCTCGTACCACGCCATGGTCGAGATCGTCGATGGCCGACGTTATGTGCTGTTGCAGGACCAGAGCGATTTCGAGGAGCGCGAGCGGGTGCTGTTCGCCGTTGTCGTGGTCGGCTTCGTGCTCAGCCTGGCCCTGGCGGTGATTCTCGGCTGGTTGCTGGCCCGGCGGGTGATGGCGCCGGTGATCCGCCTGGCGCGCCAGGTCCGTCACCGTGATCAGCTGTTGGGATTGGCACCGCCATTGGCACCGGATTATGCCGCGGATGAGGTCGGCCAGTTGGCCGTCGCCTTCGACGATACCTTGGGGCGCCTGCGTGATGCCTTGACCCGTGAGCGCTTGTTCACCAGCGATGTCAGCCACGAGCTGCGTACGCCGCTGATGGTCCTGGCCACCTCGTGCGAGCTGCTGATGGAAAACCCCAACCTCGAGAGCCGCGCGCGCAGCCAGGTCGAACGTATCGCCCGGGCGACCGAGGAGATGCGCGAGTTGGTGAAAACCTTCCTGATGCTTGCCCGGGCCCAGCGCGATGAAGGTGCAGTCGCTTCGCGGGCGACCCTGCGCGAGGTGGGTGACGACTTGATCGGGGTATGGCGCGATACCGTCGAGCAGAAAGGCCTGGCGCTTTACTACGATGGCCAGGTCAGTGCCAGCCCGGTGCTGTACAACGCCACCTTCCTGCAGTCGGTGATGGGCAACCTGCTGCGCAATGCCGCTCACTACACCGACAGTGGATACATCCGCCTCAGCCTGGAAGCCAATGGCTTCAGTGTGGAAGACAGTGGCGTGGGGATTCCGGAAGAACAGCGCGAGGCGATGTTCCGGCCGTTCGTGCGCGGTGACGAGCGTCGGGGCGAGGGGTTGGGGTTGGGCCTGTCGCTGGTCCAGCGCATCTGCGACGACCAGGGCTGGCGCGTGACCCTGACGGCGACGCTGCCCCACGGCTGTCGTTTCCAGGTCGATCTGAGCCACGGCACCCCGATGGCGCATGGCGAAGGGCATGGCGGGATATTGGATCCGGATTAACGTCCGGTAACACCTGCGGAGCTTTCCTACAGATTTTTCACATCGGCATGACCTGACGCCAACGCCCAACTGCCTAAGGTGGGCGCACTGGAGTCAGGAGATGCTCAATGCGTAGCCCCATCAAACTCGAATTCTCGGACAAGTACGATCGGGATCATGCCCGCCAGTACTTCCTCAAGCACCAGGATGGCCTGGCTCGACGCCTTTCCCACCAGCGCGACGAGCAGCTGGCCCGGCGCGCCCTGGCGTTGGCCGGCGAGCCCGGGCTGGTGCTCGACCTGCCTTGTGGCGCCGGGCGTTTCTGGCCGCTGCTGGCGGAAAAGGCCAACCGGGTGATCATCGGTGCAGACAACTCCGCCGCGATGATAGAGACAGCCTGTGCGGCACAACCGCCAGAAGTCGTCGCACGGGTACGGCCCTTGCAGACTTCCGCCTTTGCCATTGACCTGCCGGACAACTCGGTGGACAGCATTTTCTGCATGCGCTTGTTCCATCACATTGGCGACTCGGCGCATCGAAAGACAATTCTCTCGGAATTTCAAAGGGTTAGCCGCGACAGTGTGATCCTGTCGCTGTGGGTGGATGGCAATTTCAAGGCCTGGCGCCGACGCAAGCTCGAAGCGCGACGCAGTGCCAAGTCCACGCAGGACAGCTACCAGAACCGATTTGTGTTACCTGCGGCTACAGTGGAAGAAGAGTTTTCCTCAGCAGGCTTCAGAATTCAGGAACGTCTCGACTTTCTGCCGTTCTATGCCATGTGGCGAGTGTACGTATTGCGCAAGGGGTAAAGAGTCATGGCGGTAGCCCAGCATCATTCCAGGCAGTTCGATTATTACTGGCAGCAGCAAGGGGAATGGGTCGAGGAACCCAACCAGCGGCGTGGTGGCGAAAGCGGTGTGCAGCGGCTGAGCGATGACCATGGCCATATGCTGTATGCCAAACGCCAGGTCGGGCATATCTACCGCAGCCTCCTGCATCCTTTCGGGCGCCCCACAGTGTTGCGCGAACTCGACGCATTGCACAGTTTCGAGCAGTTGGGCGTGCGGGTGCCGCGTATCGTCTATGCCGGTGCCGAGCGTGACGCCGATCACCAGTGGCGTGCGTTGCTGGTCAGCGAGGCACTCGATGGCTTTGTCGATCTCGATGCCTGGCATGCCTCGGGAGCTCGCGAGCATTATCCGCAGGCGGTGCACGAGCGCATGCTCAAGGATCTGGCCGACAACCTGGCGCGCATGCACCTGGGGCATTGGCAGCATGGCTGCCTGTACGGCAAGCATGTGTTCGTCAAGGTACTTGGCGAGGGGGAGCAGGCGCGGGTGGAGGTCGCGTTGCTGGATCTGGAGAAATGTCGGCGACGGATCAGCTGCCAGCGAGCGGCGTACAACGACCTGCGTCAATTGCGCCGCCACTCGTCGTTCAATGAGGCGGAGTGGCAGACCTTGCTCTACTTTTACCAAATGGCGTTTGGCAGCGCTGTCAAAGGTTTAGAGCAATGAAACTAGAAATAGCTCGAGCTTTGTTCCTGGTTGCGGCGTTGGCGGTGACCACCGTTGCGGCGGCAGCCTGGGAGCAGCCGCGGCCCACGGTGTTCAGCAAGGCCGGGGAGGGTGGGCAGTGCCCATTGCCTCGTGTGGTGAAGGCTGACCAGGCGCAGGCTCAGCCGGATCATGATCTTTTACTGTTTCTGTTCGGGATGAGCCAGGGCCTGCGGCCGGTGGGTTGAGGCAGGTGGTCTTGACGTACGCCAGGGGATCTCCATGAGCCTCTGGCGTTTTGCCGTTTAATTCGCGGTGCTCGCCTGATAGCTGTCGATCACTTCCTGCGCCGCGCGAAACGCATCGATCGCCGCCGGCACCCCGGCATACACCGCGCAATGCAGCAGTGCCTCGCGAATCTCCTCGACCGTGCAGCCATTGTTCAACGCCCCACGCACGTGGCCCTTGAGTTCCTGCGGGCACTTGAGCGCGGTCAGGGTGGCCAATGTGATCAGGCTGCGGGTCTTCAGCGGCAACCCGTCGCGGGCCCAGACGCTGCCCCATGCATGTTCGTTGACGAAGTCCTGCAGCGGTTGGGTGAACGCCGTTGCGTTGCCCAGGGCGCGATCGACGAAGGCATCGCCCATTACCTGGCGACGGATGCTTTCACCGGTCTTTTTCTTGTCAGCCATGTTGTTTTCCTTAGTGTTGGCGACACCAGGCGCGGACCGTGGTGTACAGCAGTACGACCCCGAGCAGTGGCATTACATAGAACAGCATCAGCTGTTCGAGGTGTCCGGCCAAAGGCAGGCCGGTGGTGAAGGTCACCACGTGCAGGCCGTAGGCCAGGTAAAGACACAGGAACACCAAGCCTTCGGCGCGGGTAACCCGGTAGCCGGAATAGAACACCGGCAGGCACAGCGCGGCGACGCCGAGCATCACCGGCAGGTCGAAGTCCAGTGCATTGGGTGAAATCGACAAGGGGGTGGGGGTGGTCACTGCCGTCAGCCCCAGCACCGCCAGCAGGTTGAACAGGTTGCTGCCGATCACCGTACCCACGGCGATTTCCCGTTCGCCGCGCAGGGCCGCGATCAGCGCGGCAGCCAGTTCCGGCAGCGAGGTGCACACCGCGACCACGGTCAGGCCGATGATGCGTTCGGACAGGCCCAGGTCGGTCGCTACCTCGACGGCTGCCTCCAGTACCAGGTGGCCCGCCAGGCTCAGCAGCCCCAGGCCCATGAGGATCTGCAGCAGCGCCCCGCTCCAGAAGCGCAGCGGGCTGGCGTGCTCGGTGCGTGGCGCCGGGTACGTGCGGGCATAGTGCCGCGACTGATGCCAGAGCATGGCCAGGTAACCGGCCAGGCCGAGCAGCAGCAGGCCGCCTTCCAGCCGCCCCAGTTCGCCGTTGAGCGCGAGCAGGTAGACCAGGGCGCTGGCGAGGATCATCAGCGGGATATCCAGGCGCACCAGCTGGCGTGACACACGCAGCGGAATGATCAGTGCGGCAAGGCCCAGGATCACCAGCACGTTGAAGATGTTGCTGCCCACGACGCTGCCCACCGCGACATCCGGCGCGCCCTGGTAGGCGGCTTGCAGGCTCACGGTCAGCTGTGGCGCGGTGCTGCCGAAGGCGACCAGGCTCAGGCCGATGATCAGCGGGCGCACGTGCAGGCGGCCGGCCAGGCGCAGGGCGGCGCGTACCAGCAGCTCGGCACCGAAGATCATCAGCAGCAAGCCCAGGCCCAGTTGCAGCAGGCTGAAGGCGGGGAGGGTGGCCAGGTCGAAAATGGCGAGGGCTCCAGTCAGGTCAATCGCTCAGACCTTGTACCCGGACTCGCGCGGTTCCGCTACGGAGCATGCCGATTTTTTCTGCGGCGGCGCGTGACAGGTCGATCAGTCGGCCGCGGGTGTGCGGGCCACGGTCGTTGATGCGTACCACCACGCTGCGCTGGTTGGCCAGGTTGGTGACCAGCACACGGCTGCCAAAGGGCAGGCTGCGGTGGGCGGCGGTGAGGCCATGCTGGTTGAAGGGCTCGCCGCTGGCAGTGCGTTTGCCATGGTGGCGTGAGCCGTAATAGGAGGCGGTGCCGCTCTGGTCGTAGCCGCGAGGGTCGATGTCATGGCTGGCGCAGCCGGCCAGGAGGCTAAAGAGGGCGAGGGTGGTGAGGGAACGCTTGAGCAATTCGGAAGCTCCGCTGTCACTTCGAATCATCGCGGGGCAAGCCCGCTCCCACGATCTGGGAGCGGGCTTGCCCCGCGATCAGGATCACCCTTCGAGCTTGGCCTTGAGCAATTGGTTCACTTGCCCCGGGTTGGCCTTGCCTTTCGACGCCTTCATCGCCTGGCCGACGAAGAAGCCGAACATCTTGCCGCGCTTGGCTTCATCGGCGGCGCGGTATTGTTCGACCTGTTCGGCGTTGGCGGCGAGCATCTCGTCGAGCATCTTGTCGATCGCGCCCGTATCGGTGACCTGCTTGAGGCCGCGGCTGGAGATGATGCTATCGGCATCGCCTTCGCCAGCGGCCATGGCCTCGAACACGGTCTTGGCGATCTTGCCGCTGATGGTGTTGTCACGGATGCGCAGCAGCATGCCGCCGAGGTGTTCGGCACTGACCGGCGACTGGTCGATCTCGACGCCGAGCTTGTTCAGCAGGCTGCCCAGTTCCACCATCACCCAGTTGGCGGCCAGCTTGGCGTCGCCGCCGATCTTCACCACCTGTTCGAAGTAGTCGGCCTGCTCGCGGCTGGAGGCCAGCACGTTGGCGTCATAGGCCGACAGGCCGTACTGGTTCTGGAAGCGCTCGACCTTCTGTGGTGGCAGCTCCGGCAGGGCGGCGCGCACGGTGTCGAGGAAGCCGGGCTCGATGACCACCGGCAGCAGGTCCGGGTCGGGGAAGTAACGGTAGTCGTTGGCTTCCTCCTTGCTGCGCATGGAGCGGGTCTCGTCCTTGTTCGGGTCGTACAGGCGGGTTTCCTGTACCACCTTGCCGCCGTCCTCGATCAGGTCGATCTGGCGCTGGATCTCGCTGTTGATCGCACGTTCGATGAAGCGGAACGAGTTGACGTTCTTGATTTCGCAGCGGGTGCCGAACTCGGTCTGGCCTTTCGGGCGGATCGACACGTTGCAGTCGCAGCGCAGCGAACCTTCGGCCATGTTGCCGTCGCAGATACCCAGGTAGCGTACCAGGGCGTGAATTGCCTTGACGTAGGCCACGGCTTCCTTGGCGCTGCGCATGTCCGGCTCGGAGACGATCTCCAGCAGCGGGGTGCCGGCGCGGTTCAGGTCGATGCCGGTGGCGCCGTTGAAGTCTTCATGCAGGCTCTTGCCGGCATCTTCTTCAAGGTGCGCGCGGGTCACGCCGATGCGCTTGATGGTGCCGTCTTCCAGGGCGATGTCCAGGTGGCCCTTGCCGACGATCGGCAGGTCCATCTGGCTGATCTGGTAGCCCTTGGGCAGGTCGGGGTAGAAGTAGTTCTTGCGCGCGAAGACGTTGCGCGGCCCGATCTCGGCATCGATCGCCAGGCCGAACATGCACGCCATGCGCACGGCCTCCTGGTTGAGCACCGGCAGCACGCCGGGCATGCCCAGGTCGACCAGGCTGGCCTGGGTGTTCGGCTCGGAGCCGAAGGTGGTGGCGCTGCCGGAGAAGATCTTCGACTGGGTGGCGAGCTGGGTATGAATCTCCAGCCCGATCACAACTTCCCATTGCATGTGTGAACTCCTCAGAAGCCGTTGGGGGCGCGGGTGTGCCAGTCGGTGACTTGCTGGTAACGGTGCGCGATGTTGAGCAGGCGGCCTTCCTGGAAATACGGGGCCAGCAGTTGCACGCCCACCGGCAGGCCATCGACGAAGCCGGCCGGCATCGACAGGCCCGGCAGGCCCGCCAGGTTGGCGGTGATGGTGTAGACGTCTTCCAGGTAGGCAGCGACCGGATCGCTGCTCTTGGCGCCAAGTTTCCAGGCCGGGTTCGGCGTGGTCGGGCCAAGAATCACGTCGACGTCGGCGAACGCGGCCATGAAGTCGTTCTTGATCAGGCGGCGGATCTGTTGCGCCTTGACGTAGTAGGCGTCGTAGTAGCCTGCCGACAGGGCGTAGGTACCGACCATGATGCGCCGCTGCACTTCCGCGCCGAAGCCTTCGCCACGGGAGCGCTTGTACAGGTCGGTCAGGTCTTTCGGATCTTCACAGCGATAACCGAAGCGCACGCCGTCGAAGCGCGACAGGTTGGAGGAGGCCTCCGCCGGGGCGATCACGTAGTACGCCGGGATGGCGTGCTGCATGTTCGGCAGGCTGATTTCCTTGACCACCGCGCCGAGCTTCTCCAGCTCCTTGACGCTGGCCTGGACCAGGTCGGCGATGCGCGGGTCGAGGCCGGCGCCGAAGTATTCCTTGGGCAGGCCGATGCGCAGGCCCTGCAGCGAGGCGTTCAGGTTGGCGCTGAAGTCCGGCACCGGCTCGTCGACCGAGGTCGAGTCCTTGGCGTCGAAACCGGCCATGCCTTGCAGCAGCAGGGCGCAGTCTTCGGCGGTGCGGGCCAGCGGGCCGCCCTGGTCGAGACTCGAGGCGTAGGCGATCATGCCCCAGCGCGATACGCGGCCATAGGTCGGCTTGAGCCCGGTGAGGTTGGTCAGCGCGGCCGGCTGGCGGATAGAGCCGCCGGTGTCGGTGCCGGTGGTGGCCGGCAGCAGGCGCGCGGCCACGGCGGCGGCCGAGCCGCCGGACGAACCACCGGGCACGTGCTCGAGGTTCCATGGGTTCTTCACCGCGCCGTAGTGGCTGGACTCGTTTGCCGAGCCCATGGCGAATTCGTCCATGTTGGTCTTGCCCAGGGTGACCATGCCGGCTTCGGCCAGCTTGGCGACCACGGTGGCGTCGTATGGCGCGGTGAAGTTGTCGAGCATCTTCGAGCCGCAGCTGGTGCGCACGCCGTTGGTGCAGAACAGGTCCTTGTGGGCGATCGGCGCACCCAGCAGCGCGCCGGTCTCACCAGAGGCACGGCGGGCGTCGGCGGCGCGCGCCTGCTCCAGGGCCTGTGCTTCGGTGACGGTGATGAAGCTGTTGAGCTGCGGGTCGAGCTGCTTGATGCGCGACAGCAGGGCGCCGGTCAGTTCTTCCGAGGAGAACGACTTGTCGGCGAGGCCGCGGGCGATTTCGGCCAGAGTGAGTTGATGCATGGCAGGCGCTATCCCTTAATCGATGACTTTCGGAACCAGGTACAGACCGTTCTCGGTCGACGGGGCGACGGCCTGGTAGCGGTCGCGCTGGTTGCTTTCGGTGACCTGGTCGGGGCGCAGGCGCTGGGTGGCTTCCAGCGGGTGGGCGAGGGGCTCGATGCCAGAGGTGTCGACGGCTTGCATCTGGTCGACCAGCCCGAGAATACTGTTCAAGGCATCGGTGATGCGTGGCAATTCGCCTTCATTCAGGCCCAGGCGGGCCAGATGGGCGATCTTTTCCACGTCGGAGCGTTGAAGCGCCATGGGGATCTCCAGGGAAACGAAAAACGGAATGGGTCCGCAGATGAGGAACATGCCGGCATTCTGGCGGTCAAAGGGCCGCGAACATCGGCAGGCATGCTCGGAAAAACAACCAATTTAACATATTGGCTCCTTGCCCAAAATCCCTGCCATTGTTAGAGTTTGCCGCACTTTTTTACCCACGCTTTCCCCAGGGTCACTTTCCCATGTTCAAGAAACTGCGTGGCATGTTTTCCAGCGATCTGTCCATCGACCTGGGTACTGCCAACACCCTTATCTACGTGCGTGAGCGCGGTATCGTCCTGAATGAGCCCTCGGTTGTTGCCATCCGTACCCACGGCAACCAGAAAAGCGTCGTCGCAGTCGGTACCGAAGCCAAGCGCATGCTGGGCCGCACCCCCGGCAACATTGCTGCCATTCGTCCGATGAAGGACGGCGTGATCGCCGACTTCAGCGTTTGCGAAAAAATGCTGCAGTACTTCATCAACAAGGTGCATGAGAACAGCTTCCTGCAGCCCAGCCCACGCGTGCTGATCTGCGTGCCGTGCAAGTCGACCCAGGTCGAGCGCCGCGCCATCCGTGAATCGGCCCTCGGTGCCGGTGCCCGTGAAGTATTCCTGATCGAAGAGCCCATGGCCGCCGCCATCGGTGCCGGCCTGCCGGTCGAAGAGGCCCGCGGCTCGATGGTCGTCGATATCGGTGGCGGTACCACCGAGATCGCCCTGATCTCGCTCAACGGCGTGGTCTACGCCGAATCCGTGCGCGTCGGCGGCGACCGCTTCGACGAAGCCATCGTCACCTACGTGCGCCGCAACTACGGCAGCCTGATCGGCGAATCCACCGCCGAGCGCATCAAGCAGGAAATCGGTACCGCCTACCCGGGCGGTGAAGTGCGCGAAGTCGACGTCCGTGGCCGCAACCTGGCCGAGGGCGTGCCGCGTGCCTTCACCCTGAATTCCAACGAAGTGCTCGAGGCGCTGCAGGAATCGCTGGCAACCATCGTCCAGGCGGTCAAGAGCGCCCTGGAGCAGTCGCCGCCGGAGCTGGCCTCGGACATCGCCGAGCGCGGCCTGGTGCTGACCGGTGGTGGCGCGCTGCTGCGCGACCTGGACAAGCTGCTGGCCCAGGAAACCGGCCTGCCGGTGATCGTCGCCGAAGACCCGCTGACCTGCGTCGCCCGCGGCGGTGGCCGTGCCCTGGAGATGATGGACAAGCACGCCATGGACCTGCTCTCCAGCGAGTGATCGCTGGTGCAGTAGTGTATGCCCAGGTTTACAGGTGACACGCACAGTGCTACCTGTAAGCGCTGTGCTGGCGCCCGCCCGGGCGCCTTTTCCGTCAACCCGCAAGCAGGCCGGTGCATTGCCCCATGTCCAATGACCTCCTGAGTCGTCCACGAGGAACGGCCCATTAAACCGCTTTTCTCCAAGGGCCCCTCGCTGGGCGTTCGCCTGCTCGTGCTGGTCGTGCTGTCGGTCGCGCTGATGGTGGTCGACTCGCGTTTCGACCTGCTCAAGCCGGTGCGCAGCCAGATGGGCTTGGTGCTGATGGAATCCTACTGGATCACCGACCTGCCGCAGCGCACGTGGCAGGGCGTGGCAGGCCAGTTCGGCAGCCGCACCGAGCTGATCGCCGAGAACGAGAAACTCAAGACCGAGGCCCTGCTGCTGCAGGGGCGCTTGCAGAAGCTGGCCGCCCTGACCGAGCAGAACGTGCGCCTGCGCGAGTTGCTAAATTCCTCGGCGCTGGTCAATGAGAAGGTCGAGGTCGCCGAGCTGATCGGGGTCGACCCCAATCCGTTCACGCACCGTATCCTGATCAACAAGGGCGAGCGCGATGGCGTGTTTCTCGGCCAGCCCGTGCTCGATGCCCGCGGCCTGATGGGCCAGGTGGTCGAGCTGATGCCTTACACCGCGCGGGTACTGCTGCTCACCGACACCACCCACAGCATTCCGGTGCAGGTCAACCGCAACGGTCTGCGCGCCATTGCCAGCGGCACGGGCAACCCGGAGCGCCTGGAGCTGCGCCACGTGGCCGACACCGCCGACATCAAGGAAGGCGACCTGCTGGTCAGTTCGGGCATGGGCCAGCGTTTCCCGGCGGGCTACCCGGTAGCCACGGTCAACGAAGTGATCCATGACTCCGGCCAGCCGTTCGCCATCGTCCGTGCCATCCCAACTGCCGCGCTCAACCGCAGCCGCTACATGCTGCTGGTGTTCAGTGACCGGCGCACGCCCGAGGAACGCGCCACCGAGGCGGCGATCGCCCAAGAGGAGGCCGACCGTCAAGGCGCTGGCCACGGCCAGGCACCGGCCACGCCGGCTGCATCTGCGGCGGGTAGCGCGGTTCAGCCTGTGCCCGGCGCGGCCCCAGCGCCTGCGGCGCCTGCGGCAAGCCCGGCAGCGGTGCCCCCGGCGCCTGCGAACACCCAACCCCGGAGACAATAATGGCCAGCACCCGTAGCAGAAACGGCTGGGCCATCTGGCTGAGCTTCGCCATCGGCCTGTTGCTCAGCGTCTCGCCCATGCCGCAGTTCATGGAAGTGTTCCGGCCCATGTGGCTGGCCCTGCTGCTGGCCTTCTGGACCCTTGCGGTGCCGGGCAAGGTCGGCATGACCACCGCGTTCCTGCTTGGCCTGGCCGAGGACGTGCTGTACGGCACCCTGCTTGGCCAGAACGCCCTGATCCTTACCCTGATCACCTTCCTGGTGCTTTCGTTGCAGCAGCGCCTGCGCATGTTCCCCATGTGGCAGCAGAGCCTGGTGATCCTGGTGATCTTCGGTATCGCCCAACTGATCCAGCTGTGGCTCAGCGCGTTGACCGGCAATCGCCTGCCAACCCTGGCCCTGGTCTGGTCCGCGGTGATCAGCGCCTTGCTCTGGCCGTGGGTCAGCTTTGCCCTGCGCGGCCTGCGCCGTCGCCTGCATATTCACTGACGCGCCGCCACTGACAGGGAGATGTCCACATGACCCAGCTGTACTTGGCCTCCGGCTCGCCACGCCGCCGTGAACTGCTGAACCAGATAGGTGTGCCGTTCACAGTCGTCAGCGCACCCATCGATGAAACCCCGTTGCCGGGCGAAGCACCGACGGCCTACGTCGAGCGCCTGGCCCAGGCCAAGGCCGTTGCGGGCTTCGCCTACACGGATGGGGCAGGGGTGGTGCTGGGCGCCGACACCACCGTGGTGCTCGATGGCCAGATCCTTGGCAAGCCGGAGAATCGCGAGCAGGCCTTGGCCATGCTCGGCGACCTGTCCAAGCGCGAACACCAGGTGCTCACCGCCGTGGCGCTGACCGATGGCCAGCGCAGTATCAGCCGCTGCGTCAGCACCACCGTGCGTTTTCGTACCATCTCCTTCGAGGAGGCGCTGCGCTACTGGGACAGCGGTGAACCTGTCGACAAGGCCGGCGGCTATGCCATCCAGGGCCTGGGCGCTGTGTTTGTCAGCGGCATCGAGGGCAGCTACTCGGCCGTGGTCGGGCTGCCCCTGAGCGAAACCGCCGAACTGCTCGAGCAATTCGGCGTGCCATGTTGGCAACTGCAAGAGGATTCCGCACAGCGCTAGCCAGCCACGCCGCAGCAATCCATCATTACCCCAGACCACTGACGAGAGCGCGCCATGAGTGAAGAGATCCTGATCAACATCACCCCGATGGAATCACGCGTGGCGGTGGTGGAGAACGGAGTCCTGCAGGAGGTGCATGTAGAGCGTACCCAGCGCCGTGGCATCGTCGGCAACATCTACAAAGGCAAGGTAGTGCGGGTATTGCCGGGCATGCAGGCGGCTTTCGTCGATATCGGCCTGGAGCGGGCGGCGTTCATCCATGCCTCGGAAATTTCCCAGCGCGAAGGCTCGGCCGTGGAGACCATCACCGCACTGGTCCACGAAGGCCAGGCGCTGGTGGTGCAAGTCACCAAGGATCCCATCGGTAGCAAAGGCGCACGCTTGACCACCCAGCTGTCGATTCCGTCGCGCTACCTGGTGTACATGCCGCGCAGCAGTCATGTCGGCATCTCGCTCAAGATCGAGGAAGAAGCCGAGCGCGATCGCCTCAAACAGGTGGTCACCGACTGCATGGCCCAGGAAGACATGAAGGATGCCGGGGGCTTCATCCTGCGCACCGCCGCAGAGGGCGCCCGCGCGGAAGATATCCTCCAGGACATCCGCTACCTGCGCCGCCTGTGGGAGCAGATCGGCTCGCAGATCAAGACCTGCGGAGCGCCCGTGGTCATCTACGAAGACCTTGGCCTGGCGCTGCGGACCCTGCGCGATCTGGTCAACCCCAAGATCGAAAAGATCCGCATCGACTCGCGGGAGACCTTCCAGAAGACCACTCAGTTCGTGGCCGAATTGATGCCGGAGATCGCCGATCGCCTGGAGCACTATCCCGGCGAGCGGCCGATCTTCGACCTGTATGGGGTGGAGGACGAAATCCAGCGGGCCCTGGAACGCAAGGTGCCGCTCAAGTCCGGCGGCTACCTGGTGGTCGACCCGGCTGAGGCGATGACCACCATCGACGTCAACACCGGTGCGTTCGTCGGCCATCGCAACCTTGAAGAGACCATCTTCAAGACCAACCTCGAGGCGGCCACCGCGATTGCCCGGCAACTGCGCCTGCGCAACATCGGCGGGATCATCATCATCGACTTCATCGACATGGAGGACGAGGAGCACCAGCGCCAGGTCCTGCGTACCCTGGAGAAGCAGCTCGAGCGTGATCACGCCAAGACCAACATCATTGGCATCACCGAGCTGGGCCTGGTGCAGATGACCCGCAAGCGCACCCGCGAAAGCCTCGAGCAGGTGTTGTGCGAGCCCTGTGCGGCGTGCCAGGGGCGTGGCAAGCTGAAGACCCCGGAGACGATCTGTTACGAAATTTTCCGCGAGATCCTTCGTGAAGCCCGTGCCTATCAGGCCGAGGGCTATCGTGTGCTGGCCAACCAGAAGGTGGTGGATCGGTTGCTCGATGAAGAATCGGGTAACGTTGCCGAACTTGAAGCGTTCATCGGGCGAACCATCCGTTTCCAGGTGGAGTCCATGTATTCCCAGGAACAATACGATGTGGTGCTGCTCTGACCCCTTCTAACAGCGGTTGCCCCATGGACGGGCTGGCAAAGCGCTTTACACCGGCCATAGTTAAGGGACGACTTGGAGGGCCTCGGCCATGGAACGTCTGACCCGCGTTCTGAGCGCCTTGACCCGCTGGGGGCTGGTTATCTGCGCCCTGCTGGCGGTGCTGGTGGCGCTGTATGTCAGCCTCGGTCGGCAACTGGTTCCCCTGGTCGCCGAATACCGTGCAGACGCCGAACTCAAGGCCGAACAGGCCTTGGGCATGCCCGTGCACGTCGGTGCGCTCGAAGGGCGCTGGAGTGGCTTGGCGCCTGTACTGCGTGTACGTGACCTGCAACTGGGCGAAGGCGCTGCGGCGCTGCGCCTGGACGACGTCAAGCTGGTGCCTGACCTGTGGGCCAGTCTCAAGGCGCGTGAAGTGCGCCTGGCGCGTATCCAGCTCAGTGGGCTGCAACTGATCCTGCGCGAGAACGAGCAGAGCGACTGGACCCTGGAAGGTCTGCCGCACAAGGATGATGCGCCGCTCGATCCGGCCGATGCGCTCAAGCGTCTACGCCAGCTTGGCCGAATCGATGTCTTCGACAGCCAGGTCACCTTGCAGCCCTGGCAACGAGACCCCCTGACCCTCACCTACGTCAGCCTCGGCGTGCAGGCAGGCGCTTCGCGCCAGAGCGTCGACCTGCGCGCCACGCTGCCCGACGGCCAGCCCCTGGCCTTGAGCCTGAACAGCCGCGCCACGGCCAAGGCCTGGCGCGACGGGCGCGTGCAGGCTTACCTGAGCCTGCCGCAAAGCGACTGGGCACGCTGGCTGCCGCCGCAGTTGCTGGGCCAATGGCAGGCCGGCGCGCTGCGCGCCGGTGGTGAGCTGTGGATCGACTGGCGGCAAGGGCAGTTGCAGCAGGCGATGGTTCGCCTCAATGCCCCGCAGCTCAAGGGCGCCTACACCGGGCGCAAGGCCATCACCGTGGACAATCTGGCCCTGTCGGCCTGGTTCCAGCGTCGGGACCAGGGCTTCGACGTCGTTGTCGACTCGCTGGCCATGAGCCTTGGCAAGAACCGTTGGGAGTCGCACCTGCAACTGGCACAGCGTCCGGGCCAGAACCCGGCCGAGGAAAGCTGGCAGGTGCAGGCGGACCGCCTCGACCTGACCCCGCTGACGCCCTTGATCGACGCCCTGGCGCCATTGCCGGACAAGCTGATGACCGTGGTCGATGCGCTCAAGGTCAGCGGCGCCCTGCGCAACGTGCGCCTGGACATCCGACCCAAGGCCGAGGGCGACCAACGGCTGCAGTTTGCCGCCAATCTGGAGAAGGTCGGTTTCGATGCCTATCACGGCGCGCCGGCGGCGGGCAATGTCTCCGGGGCGATCAGCGGTGACCTTGGGCATGGCGAGCTGCGCCTGGATACCCAGGCGTTCATGCTGCACCTGTACCCGATCTTCGGCAAACCCTGGCATTACCCGAAAGCCAATGCGCGCTTGACCTGGACCCTGGACAAGGAGGCTTTCACCCTGGTTGCCCCCTACATCAAGGTAGTGGGCGACGAGGGCAAGATCGCGGCGGACTTCCTTATTCGCATCCACCTGCAGCCGGGCCACGAAGACTACATGGACCTGCGCGTCGGCCTTACCGAAGGCGACGGGCGCTACACCGCCAAGTACCTGCCCGAGGTGCTCAGCCCCGCCCTGGACGAATGGCTGCGCAGCGCCATCGTCAAGGGCAATGTCGACGAGGGCTATTTCCAGTACCAGGGTTCGCTGCATCACAATGCGCCGCCCCATGCCCGCGATATCAGCCTGTTCTTCAAGGTGCATGACGCCGCGCTGGACTTCCAGCCAGGCTGGCCACAGGTGCAGCAGGTCGACGGCAATGTGTATATCGAAGACACCGGTGTGCGCATCCAGGCCCATCATGGTCTGCTGCTGGACACCAAGGTCAGTGATGTCAGCGTCGATATTCCCCATGCCGAAGGCGACCAGCACAGCCACCTGATCCTCGACGGTAATTTCGACGGCAGCCTCGGCGATGGCTTGAAGATCCTCAAGGAAGCGCCAGTCGGCACTGGGGAGATGTTCGCCGGTTGGGAAGGCGAGGGGCCGCTCAATGGCAAGATCAAGCTCGACGTACCCCTGGCCCATGGGCAGCGGCCCAAGGTGCTGGTGAACTTCGCGACAGCCGACGCTACTTTGAAAGTGGCGCCCCCGGCCCTGGAATTGAGCCAGCTGAAGGGCGACTTCACCTTTGACCTCGACAAGGGCCTGAGCGGCAAGGACATCAGCCTGCACGCCTTTGGCAAGGCGGTCAGCGCGCAAATCACCGCAGAAGGACAGGGTGGGCAGCTCCAGACCCGGATCAATGCCAATGGCCAGGTCGGCCTCAAGGCCCTGACCGACTGGTTGCAGTTCGCGCAGCCGCTGCCAGCGTCGGGTGAGCTGCCCTATCAGGTGCAAGTAACACTGGGCAGTCGTGACAACCGCTTGACCGTCAATTCGTCGCTCAAGGGCCTGGCCATCGATCTGCCGGCGCCTTTTGGCAAGGCCGCCGCAGAAACCCGCGACAGCCGTTTCAGCCTGACCCTGCAGGGCCCGGAACGGCGCATCGATGGCAGCTACGCGGACCTGGCCCGCTTCGCTTATGCCGCACCTGCCGACAAGCTGGCCCAAGGGCGTGGCGAGCTGTTGCTGGGCACGGGCGAGGCCAGCTTGCCGTCTGGCCAGGGCCTGCGGGTGCGTGGCCGGCTGGAGACGCTGGACCTGGCCCCTTGGCAGCAACAGATGGAGCGCTTTGCCGGCAAGGATCCGGGCGGTAGTGCCCGGCAGAACCTGCAGAGCGTTGACCTCAGCATCGGCCAGCTCAAGGCGTTCGGCATGGACCTCAACCAGGCGGTGATCCGCCTGATGCGTGGTGGCCCGGCCTGGGACCTGCGCCTGGACAGCCAGGAAGTCATCGGCAATGCGCGCATTCCCGATGCCAAGGCCGCGCCCATGACTGTCCGCCTGCAGAGCTTGCGCCTGCCGCCCGCCGACCCGAACGAGGCCCAGGCCGAGAATGCGCCGGACCCATTGGCCGGGTTCGACCCGCGCAAGGCGCCGCCGCTGGACCTGACCATCGACAAGCTGTACCGCGGTGACGACCTGTTTGGCAGCGCCACCCTGAAGCTGCGCCAGACCCCCCGGGGCATGGCCATGAGCGACATCGACCTGGACCTCAAGGGGCTGCACATCGACGGCAGCGGTGGCTGGGAAGGCGAGCCCGGCAGCACGTCCAGCTGGTACAAAGGCCGCGTCGACGGCAAGGACCTGGGGAATGTGCTCAAAGCCTGGGGATTTGCCCCCACCGTCACCAGCCGCGACTTCCGCATGGACGTGGATGGCCGCTGGCCGGGCTCGCCGGCTTGGGTCAGCCTCAACCGGTACTCCGGCAGCCTCGACGCGGCGCTGCGCAGCGGTCAGTTCGTCGAGGTCGAGGGCAGCGCCCAGGCGTTGCGGGTATTCGGGCTGCTCAACTTCAACTCCATTGGCCGACGCCTGCGCCTGGACTTCTCCGACCTGTTCAGCAAGGGCCTGGCCTACGATCGGGTCAAAGGCCTGCTGGTGGCCAGCGAAGGGGTCTACGTGACGCGGGAGCCGATCACCGTCACCGGCCCGTCGAGCAATTTCGAACTCGACGGCACCATGGACTTCGTCCGTGATCGGGTCGACGCCAAGCTGCTGGTGACGTTGCCGGTCACCAACAACCTGCCATTGGCCGCCTTGATTGTTGGCGCGCCGGCGGTCGGTGGCGCGCTGTTCCTCGTCGATCGTCTGATCGGTGACCGGGTGGCGCGCTTCGCCAGCGTGCATTATCGCGTCGAGGGTCCGGTCAAAGAGCCTAAAATCACCTTTGTGAAACCTTTCGACAAGTAACCCCAGGGGTGGTCATGACGTCAGCAGTGATCCAGATGGTCAGCCAGGACGATGTGCTGGCCAACCTGCAACGTGCCACGGCGCTGCTCGAGCAGGCCGCAGCCGGAGGCGCGCGCCTGGCGGTGTTGCCGGAAAACTTCGCGGCCATGGGCCGGCGCGACGCCGCCGCCATCGGCAGGGCCGAGGCGCTGGGCGAGGGGCCGATCCTGCCATGGTTGAAACGCACCGCTCGCGACCTCAGGTTATGGATCGTCGCAGGTACCCTGCCGCTGCCGCCGGTCGGCCAGCCGGAGGCCAAGGCCCATGCCTGCTCGTTACTGGTCGACGAGCACGGCGAGATCGCCGCTCGCTACGACAAGCTGCACCTGTTCGATGTGGACGTGGCCGACAACCGTGGCCGCTACCGCGAGTCGGACGATTATGCCCACGGCAGCCGGGTGGTGGTGGCCGACACACCGGTGGGCCGCCTGGGCCTGTCGGTGTGCTATGACCTGCGCTTCCCCGAGCTGTACAGCGCGTTGCGCGCCGCTGGGGCCGAACTGATAAGCGCACCGGCGGCGTTCACCGCGGTGACCGGGGCGGCGCACTGGGAAGTGCTGATTCGCGCACGGGCCATCGAGACCCAGTGCTATGTACTGGCGGCCGCACAGGGCGGCCTGCATCCGGGGCCGCGGGAAACCCACGGCCAGGCGGCGATCGTCGACCCCTGGGGGCGGATCGTCGCGCAACAGGCGCGGGGCGAGGCGGTGTTGCTCGCCACACGCGATATCGAAGAACAGGCGTCCATCCGGGCGCGCATGCCGGTAACTACGCACCGGCGCTTTTTCTCGCAGGACGCCTTGCGGCCTGCGCCTACCTCGGAGTGACTATGAGCCAGATGTTATCCACCGTCAGTGAGCAGCTCCTGGCCCCGGGCGGGTTGACTCTCGACAGCTTGCAGACGGTGCTGGGCGAGTTGGCCGGTCCCGGCATCGATGCCGCCGACCTGTATTTCCAGGGCCAGATCTCGGAAACCTGGGCACTGGAGGACGGCATCGTCAAAGAGGGCAGCTTCAACCTCGACCAGGGCGTGGGCGTGCGTGCCCAATCCGGCGAGAAGACCGGCTTTGCCTACAGCAATGCGATCAACCTCGAAGCCCTGACGTCGGCGGCGCGTGCCGCCCGCTCGATCTCCCGCGCCGGGCAGAACGGTACTGTGCAAGCCTTCCGCAACCAGGACGTGACTGCTTTGTACGCGCCTGACAATCCCCTGGATGTACTCACCCGCGCCGAGAAGGTCGAGCTGCTCAAGCGCGTCGATGCCGCTACCCGTGCACTCGACCCGCGTATCCAGCAGGTCAGCGTGAGCATGGCAGGGGTGTGGGAACGCATTCTGGTGGCCGCTGCCGATGGCAGCCTGGCCGCCGACGTGCGTCCGCTGGTGCGCTTCAACGTCAGTGTGATCGTCGAGCACAACGGACGTCGCGAGCGTGGTGGGCAGGGCGGCGGCGGGCGCACCGACTATCGCTATTTCAGTGAAGAGCGGGTGATGGGTTACGCCCGTGAGGCACTGCGCCAGGCGCTGGTCAACCTCGAGGCGATTCCCGCTCCGGCCGGCACGCTGCCGGTGGTGCTCGGCCCGGGTTGGTCCGGGGTGCTGCTGCACGAGGCAGTCGGCCACGGCCTGGAAGGCGACTTCAACCGCAAGGGCAGCTCGGCGTTCAGCGGGCGCATCGGTGAAAAGGTGGCTTCGAGCCTGTGCACCATCGTCGACGACGGCACCCTCGAAGGCCGTCGCGGCTCGCTCAGCGTCGATGACGAAGGCACGCCGACCGAGTGCACCACGCTGATCGAGAACGGCATCCTCAAGGGCTACATGCAGGACAAGCTCAATGCGCGCCTGATGGGCATGGCGGTGACTGGCAACGGCCGGCGCGAATCCTACGCTCACCTGCCGATGCCGCGCATGACCAACACCTACATGCGTGCCGGCGACAGCGATCCCGAGGAAATCATCCGGTCGGTGAAGAAGGGCATCTACTGCGCCAACCTTGGCGGTGGCCAGGTGGACATCACCAGCGGCAAATTCGTGTTCTCCACCAGCGAGGCCTACCTGATCGAGGACGGCAAGATCACCGCGCCGGTAAAGGGCGCGACCTTGATCGGCAATGGGCCGGAAGCGATGCGCGGTGTGTCGATGGTCGGCAACGACCTGGCGCTGGACAGCGGCGTGGGCACGTGTGGGAAGGATGGGCAATCGGTGCCGGTGGGCGTTGGCCAGCCGACCCTGAAGCTGGATGCGATCACTGTCGGTGGCACAGGGGCTTGATCAATGATCGCGGGACAGGGCCGCATCCCACAGATGCCTGAGAAGGCTGCGTGGGAGCGGCGGTGCGCCGATGCGACCTGTCCCGCGATGGTCTCAACGCAGGCCGCGCTGGGTCTCGTCGAGGTCGCGGATGTACTTGAACACTTTACGCGCAGCGGCAGGCGGCTTGTTCCGCGCCTTTTCATGCTGGGCATGACGGATCAGCGAGCGCAGGTGCTGGCGATCGGTGTCGGGGAACTCGTTGACGAAACGCTCGAGGTCTTCGTCGTTACCGTCGATCAGGCGATCGCGCCAGCGCTCGAGGCCGTGGAAGCGCTCGTTGTACTGGCGGCTGGAGCTGTCGATCTGCTCGAGCACGGCATGGATGGCGTCCAGGTCCTGCACGCGCATCAGCTTGCCGACGAACGACATGTGGCGTTTGCGGGCGCCGTGGGCGGTGTGCTTGCTGGCTTCGTCCAGCGCCTTGCGCAGCTCGTCGGTCAGCGGCAGGCGGGCCAGGGTGTCGGCCTTGAGGGTGGTGAGGCGTTCGCCGAGTTCGACCAGCGCATGCAGCTCGCGCTTGATCTGGGTTTTGCTTTTTTCGCCATCGAAGGCGTCGTCGTAAGAATCAACCATGGGGGCCGTCCGCAGGAAATCGCCGCCATGATAACCAGTCGGGGGCCGCTTGTCCGGCCCGGTCGTAGAATGACCCAAGCCGTACGCAGAATTTTCAGTGGAGAAAACCATGAGTGCAGTCCAGAGCGTAGGCCCCAAGGACCTGCCGGCGTTGCAGGAGCAGGTCGAGGCGATCGTCGCCGAGGCGCGCCGCCAGGGCGCCAGCGCCTGCGAAGTGGCGGTGTCGCTGGAGCAAGGCCTGTCCACCACGGTGCGCCAGCGCGAAGTCGAGACGGTCGAGTTCAATCGCGACCAGGGGTTCGGCATCACCCTTTACGTAGGCCAGCGCAAGGGTTCGGCCAGCACCTCGGCCAGCGGTCCTGAGGCGATCCGCGAGACGGTCGCAGCCGCGCTGGCAATCGCGAAACATACCTCCGAGGACACTTGCTCGGGGCTGGCCGATGCCGCGTTGATGGCCCGTGAGATCCCCGACCTGGACCTCTACCATGACTGGGACATCGAGCCGGAGAAAGCCATCGAGATGGCGTTGGCCTGTGAGGCGGCTGCGTTCGATGCCGACAAGCGCATCAGCAACGCCGACGGCACCACGCTCAATACCCATCAGGGTGTGCGGGTGTACGGCAACAGCCATGGGTTTATCGGTGGCTACGCCTCAACCCGTCACAGCCTGAGCTGCGTGATGATCGCCGAAGCCGATGGGCAGATGCAGCGTGACTACTGGTACGACGTCAATCGCCAGGGCCAACTGCTAGCCGACCCGCGTAGCATTGGCCTGCGTGCCGCACAGCGCGCGGCAAGCCGCCTGGGTGCCCGCCCGGTACCCACCTGCGAGGTGCCGGTACTGTTCTCGGCAGAGCTTGCCGGCGGCCTGTTCGGCAGCTTCCTGTCGGCCATTTCCGGCGGCAACCTGTACCGCAAATCGTCGTTCCTCGAGGGGACCCTTGGCCAGCGCCTGTTCCCCACCTGGCTGACCCTCGACGAGCGCCCACACATTCCGCGTGCGTTGGGCAGCGCGGCGTTCGATGGCGATGGCCTGGCCACCTACGCCAAGCCGTTCGTCGACAAAGGCGAGCTGGTGTCGTACATCCTGGGCACCTATTCGGGGCGCAAGCTGGGTTTGCCAAGCACCGCCAACTCAGGTGGCGTGCACAATCTGTTCGTCACCCACGGCGTCGAGGACCAGGCCGCACTGATCCGGCGCATGGGCCGTGGCCTGCTGGTAACCGAGCTGATGGGCCATGGGCTGAACATGGTGACCGGCGACTATTCGCGGGGTGCGGCGGGCTTCTGGGTAGAGAACGGCGAGATCCAGTTCCCGGTCCAGGAAGTGACGATCGCCGGCAATATGAAGGATATGTTCCAGCAGATCGTGGCGATTGGCAGTGACATCGAGACCCGCAGCAATATCCATAGTGGCTCGGTGCTGATCGAGCGGATGACGGTGGCGGGCAGCTGATTGCCGCTTTCGTTCCTGTCTTGCAAAGGACCCGGCCATCGTGCCGGGTTTCTTTTTGTCTGCCAGTCGACTTGAACTGATTCTATTTATCACTTAATAATGAATATCATTATCCAGTAACCCGGCGATGATGTTCATGAAAACCGTCCTCCACGAACTGCCCTACCTGGAAAACTGGCGCTGGCTCAGCCGGCGCATCCGCTGCGCGCTGGAACCCGATGAGCCACGCCTGATCGAGCACTACCTCGCCGAAGGCCGCTATCTGGTGTGCTGCACCGAGACCTCGCCGTGGACCGTGGCCTTGACCGCCTTGCGTCTGCTGCTCGATACCGCCAACGATCGCATGTTGCCCTGGCACTGGCGCTGCCTGTGCCTGGACCAGGCCTGGCGCCCGCTGCTTGACCTGCGCAATCTCGACCGCCTCGAACAGAACCAGCGTTGGCAGCCCTACGCGATACAGCTCGCCAATTGCGTGCTGTTGCCGTCGATTTCTCCCGAAGAACTGATGCAAGGACTTGAAGATGAGTGATACCCGTATCGAGCGCGACAGCATGGGTGAGCTGCAGGTGCCGGCCCAGGCCCTGTATGGTGCCCAGACCCAGCGCGCGGTCGACAACTTCCCGGTCAGCGGCAAGCCGATGCCGGCCCAGTTCATCCGCGCCTTGCTGCTGGCCAAAGCCGCTGCGGCCAAGGCCAACGTCGAGCTGGAACAGCTGAGCGCAGGGCAGGGCGCGGCCATCGTCAAGGCGGTGGAACAGTTGCTGGCCGAGGATTTCATCCGGCACTTCCCGGTGGACGTGTTCCAGACCGGCTCCGGCACCAGCTCGAACATGAACGCCAACGAGGTCATCGCGACCCTGGCCAGCCATGTGCTGGGCGAGCCGGTCAATGCCAACGACCACGTCAACTGTGGCCAGAGCAGCAACGACATCATCCCCACCACCATTCACGTAAGCGCCGCCCTGGCCCTGCACGAACAGTTGCTGCCGGCCTTGCGCCACCTCACCCAGGTAATCGAGGCCAAGGCAGTCGAGGTGCACAAGCACGTGAAGACCGGCCGCACCCATTTGATGGACGCGATGCCGGTACGCATGAGCCAGGTGCTCGGTGGTTGGGCCGCCCAGATCAAGGGGGCCCAGGCGCATATCGAAGCCACGCTGCCGAGCCTGCAGGCACTGGCCCAGGGCGGCACGGCCGTGGGCACCGGGATCAATGCACACCCGCAGTTCGCCGCAGGCTTTGCCCGCCAGTTGAGCGGCCTGACCCAGGTCGAGTTCACCCCCGGCGAGAACCTGTTTGCCCTGATCGGCTCCCAGGACACCGCCGTGGCGCTGTCGGGCCAGCTCAAGACGGCTGCCGTGGCGCTGATGAAGATCGCCAACGACCTGCGCTGGATGAACTCCGGCCCGCTCGCCGGCCTTGGTGAAATCGAGCTGCAGGGTCTGCAACCAGGCTCTTCGATCATGCCGGGCAAGGTCAACCCGGTGATCCCGGAGGCCACCGCCATGGTCGCCGCTCAGGTAATCGGTAACGACACGACCATCGCCGTGGCCGGCCAGTCGGGCAACTTCGAGCTCAACGTGATGTTGCCGGTAATCGCCCGCAACCTGCTGGAGAGCATCGAGCTGATGGCCAACGTCAGCCGATTGCTGGCCGACAAGGCGATTGCCAGCTTCAAGGTCAATGAGGCCAAGCTCAAGGAAGCGCTGTCGCGCAACCCGATCCTGGTCACCGCGCTCAACCCGATCATCGGCTACCTGAAGGCCGCCGAGATCGCCAAGACCGCCTACAAGCAGGGGCGTCCGATCATCGACGTGGCGTTGGAGCACACCGACCTGTCGCGTGACCAGCTCGAAGCGCTGCTGGACCCGGAAAAACTCACCGCTGGCGGTATCTGAACCCGGGCCGCCCAGGAGGCACGTCATGCAGCATTGGAAACGCACCACCCAAGATGCAAACCGCCTGTTCGAGCAGGGCGAGCTGGTCGACGCCCGGGAGCACTACCTGCAGGCACTGGCCCTGGCGCAGGTGCTGTTCGAGCGCTGGCATGACGTCGACGAGGCGGTGGCCGCACTGGTTATCGCCCACCATAACCTGGCCGACCTGCACCTGCGCCTGAACCAGCCGCACGAAAGCGCCGACTACCTGTGCGCGGCGCACCAGCGGCTGCTCCAGGCCAGCCAGGAACAACGCCTGCCCCAGGCCCTGCGCGACGCGGCCTTGCGCCACAGCGGGCGCACCTACACCGAACTGCTGAGCTTCATCGCCGAGTACGGCCAATACCCGCGTACCGAGCGCCTGCTGAACCACCAGGCGCCCGCAGCCAGCGAGCTGGTCGCGCACGCGGACATCACGGAACGCAAACCTGCCTACGGAATCCACTGACATGCCACATACCTTGCCTGCGTTGCCCTACGCCTACGATGCGCTGGAACCGCACATCGATACCCAAACCATGGAGATCCACCACAGCAAGCACCATCAGACCTACATCAACAACCTCAACGCCGCCATCGAGGGCACCGAATGGGCCGAATGGCCGGTGGAGCGACTGGTGGGCGCAGTCAAGCAACTGCCCGAGAAACTGCAAGGGGCGGTGGTCAACCAGGGCGGTGGCCATGCCAACCACACGTTGTTCTGGACCGTCATGTCGCCCAAGGGCGGTGGCCAACCCGAGGGTCAGGTAGCCCAGGCCATTGACGAGCAACTTGGTGGTTTCGAGGCGTTCAAGGAGGCCTTCACCAAGGCCGCGCTGAGCCGGTTCGGCAGTGGCTGGGCCTGGCTCTGCGTGACCCCGCAGAAAACGCTGGTTGTGGAGAGCAGCGGTAACCAGGACAGCCCGCTGATGCACGGCAATACGCCGATCCTCGGCCTGGATGTGTGGGAGCACGCCTATTACCTGAAGTACCAGAACCGCCGTCCTGAGTACATCGGCGCCTTCTACAACGTGGTCGACTGGGCCGAAGTGGAACGCCGCTACCTTGAAGCCCTGAAGTGAGTGTGGCCGGTATGCGCTCGCAGGTGATGTCTGTCAGCAGTGTGCGCCTGTTCCGTCTGGCGCTTGGGACCGTGTTGTTGCTGGTCGGCACCGCGTTGCTGGTGACGCGTGGCATCGCCTGGCTGGACCTGGAACCGCGCATGTTGCGAGCCCTGGAGGGCGGAGCCCTGTGCGCATTGGGGACGGCCTTGGGCGCGGTGCCGGTGCTGGTAATCCGTAACATGCCAGTGGCCGTGGCCGACACCTTGCTCGGTTTTGGTGCTGGGGTGATGTTGGCGGCCACCGCATTCTCGCTGATCATTCCCGGGCTGGATGCGGCCCAGGCCATCGGCTTCAGCCCATGGGGCGCCGGTGGTGTGATCAGCAGCGGCCTGTTGTTCGGCGCGTTGTGCCTGTTTCTGGTCGACCTCAAGGTCTCCGGCGCTTCACCGGAGGCCCTGGTCGGCAGTGAGCGGCAACCTGTTATCGCCGCGCGGATCTGGCTGTTCGTCATCGCCATCATTGCCCACAACATCCCCGAAGGCATGGCGATCGGGGTTTCCGCCGGTGGCGGGATGCCTGATGCCGATAGCCTGGCCATGGGCATCGCGTTGCAGGATGTGCCTGAGGGCCTGGTGATTGCGCTGGTGCTGGCAGGAGCGGGCATGCCGCGCTTCAAGGCGTTTCTGATCGGTGCGGCATCGGGGCTGGTCGAGCCGCTGGCAGCGGTGATCTGTGCCTGGCTGGTGAACATTGCCGAACTGTTGCTGCCGTTGGGCCTGGCCTGCGCGGCGGGGGCGATGCTGCTGGTGGTGACCCAGGAGATCATTCCGGACTCACGCAGCAACGGGCATCACCGCCTGGCGAGCCTGGGGTTGTGTGTTGGGTTCTGTCTGATGATGGTAATGGACACGGCGATGTCCTGACGCCGCAGCTCAGAAACTGCCGGAGCCAGCCTTGCTGGCGAAGCAGTTATCGCAGTATTGGCGTGAGAGCGGGCTTGCCCCGCGATGCATCGCACCGGCGACACTGGCATCGCGGGGCAAGCCCGCTCCCACGCTCCAATTATCCGTTTGCCGTCCTCGCCTGGCTCATTCGCCTTCGTCGAAGAAGTTCTCGATCAACGCGACCAACGCTTCCATGGCGTCGGTGTCCTGCTCGCCCTCGGTGAGCAGGTGCACCTGAGTGCCCTTGCCGGCGGCGAGCATCATTACCGCCATGATGCTCTTGCCGTCCACCAGCTTGTCCGGCGCGCGCCCGACCCGTACCTGGCAGGGGAAGCGCCCGGCCACGCCGACGAACTTGGCGGCCGCCCGCGCATGCAGGCCCAGCTTGTTGATGATGGTGATTTCGCGGGCGGGCATCGTGGGGCGGATCCTGTGGCTAGAGGTCGCGGTGGCGGACCTGGACGTTTTTCAGGGATTGCTGGAGCAGTTGGCCAAGCCGTTCGGTAATGTACACCGAGCGGTGGTGGCCGCCGGTACAGCCGATGGCGATAGTGACATAGGCGCGGTTGCTGGCGGCGAAGCGCGGCAGCCATTTGAGCAGGTAGCTGGAAATGTCCTGGAACATCTCCTCGACGTCCGGCTGCGCGGCCAGGTAGTCGATCACCGGCTGTTCGAGGCCGGAATGTTCGCGAAGTTCCGGCTTCCAGTACGGGTTGGGCAGGCAGCGCACGTCGAACACCAGGTCGGCATCCACCGGCATGCCACGCTTGAAACCGAATGACTCGACGAGAAACGCAGTGCCGGGCTCGGGCTGGTTGAGCAGGCGCAGCTTGATCGAGTCACGCAACTGGTACAGGTTCAGGTTGGTGGTATCGATCTTCAGGTCGGCAAGGTCGGCGATCGGCCCAAGCAGCTCGCTCTCCACCCGGATTGCCTCAGCCAGCGAACGGCTGTCGTTGGTCAGTGGATGGCGGCGGCGGGTCTCCGAAAAACGCTTGAGCAGTGTGTCTTCGTCGGCATCCAGATACAGCACGTCGCACTGAATATGCCGGGAGCGTGCCTCTTCCAGCAACTGAGGGAAGCGTGACAGATGGCTGGGCAGGTTGCGTGCATCGATCGAGACCGCAACCTTGGGTTGCAACAGCTCTGTGTTGATCAAGGCGTTTTCAGCCAGCTGCGGCAACAGCCCGGCGGGCAGGTTGTCGATGCAGTAATAGCCGTTGTCTTCCAGCACGTCGAGGGCGGTGCTCTTACCGGAGCCGGAGCGACCGCTGACGATGATCAGGCGCATGTTCAGTGCTCGTTTTGTACGTCCAGGACGACCTGGTAGAGGGTCTCGCTGCTATCGGCGGCACGCAGTTTATCGCGGACCTGCTTGCGATCAAGCATGCTGGCGATCTGGCGCAGCAGTTCTAGGTGCGCGTCGGTGGCGGCTTCCGGGACCAGCAGGACAAACAGCAGGTCGACCGGGGCGCCATCGATGGCATCGTAATCAATGGGGGCTTCCAGATGCAGCAGGGCGCTGACAGGCGCGCTGCAACCTGCCAGGCGGCAATGGGGTATGGCGATGCCATTGCCAAAACCGGTGGAGCCCAGTTTTTCGCGAGCCCACAGGCTGTCGAAGACGTCTTGCATCTCCAGCTCGGGTACTTGCTCGGCGATCAGGTTGGCGACCTTTTCCAGGGCGCGCTTCTTACTGCCGCCCGGCACGTTCACGAGGGAACGGCCGGGGGTCAGGATGGTTTCAAGTCGGATCATGGATGAGGGGGATCAGCGGGCGGCTGCGCCTTGCAGCAGGCTTTGCTGTTTTTCCTTGTGTTTTTTCAGTTGGCGGTCGAGCTTGTCGGCCAGGGCATCGATCGCTGCATACATGTCTTGGTGTTCGGCGTTTGCAACCACCTCACCGCCGGGAATCTGGAGCGTGGCTTCGATCTTCTGCTGAAGCTTCTCGACTTTCATGATCACCGTCACGTTGGTGATCTTGTCGAAATGACCCTCCACCCGGGCGAGCTTCTCGAGCACGTAATCGCGCAGTGGTTGGGTGACTTCTACATGCTGTCCACTGATGTTGACTTGCATACAGCTTCTCCTTTGTTGCCCGTGCATAAAGAGGCAGGTGTTGCACCTGCCACTGAAACGCTGTGGCACATCCGGGGGCTACATCAGCCGCTTGCGCTCGCTCGAAGGGGCGATCCCCAACGACTCGCGATACTTGGCGACGGTGCGACGGGCTACCTGGATGCCTTGTGCCTCCAGTAAACCAGCGATCTTGCTGTCACTCAATGGCTTTTTCTGATTTTCCGCAGCCACCAGTTTCTTGATGATCGCGCGGATTGCCGTGGACGAGCATTCGCCGCCTTCGGCGGTGCTCACGTGGCTCGAGAAAAAGTATTTCAGTTCGTAGATGCCGCGCGGGGTGTGCATGTATTTCTGCGTGGTCACCCGGGAAATGGTCGATTCGTGCATGCCCACCGCCTCGGCGATGTCATGCAGGACCAGCGGCTTCATGGCCTCGTCGCCATGGTCGAGGAAGCCACGCTGGTGCTCGACGATCTGCGTCGCCACTTTCATCAGCGTCTCGTTGCGGCTCTGCAGGCTCTTGATGAACCAGCGCGCCTCCTGCAACTGGTTGCGCATGAAGGTATTGTCGGCGCTGGTGTCGGCGCGCCGGACGAAGCCGGCGTACTGCGGATTGACGCGCAGCTTCGGCACCGCCTCCTGGTTGAGCTCGACCAGCCAGCGCTCGCTGTCCTTGCGCACGATGACGTCGGGCACGACGTATTCGGGTTCACTGGACTCGATCTGCGAGCCCGGGCGCGGGTTGAGGCTCTGTACCAGTTCGATGATCTGGCGCAGTTCGTCTTCCTTGAGCTTCATCCGGCGCATCAGCTGGCTGTAGTCGCGGCTGCCGAGCAGGTCGATGAAGTCGGTGACCAGGCGCTGTGCCTCGCTCATCCAGGGTGTCGAGGCCGGCAGCTGGCGCAGTTGCAGCAGCAGGCATTCGCCGAGGGTGCGGGCGCCAATGCCGGCCGGCTCGAACTGCTGGATGCGGTGCAGCACCGCCTCGACCTCGTCCAGCTCGATGTCCAGCTCCGGGTCGAAACCGGCGCAGATTTCTTCGAGGGTGTCTTCCAGGTAGCCCTGGGCGTTGATGCTGTCGATCAGGGTGACGGCGATCAGCCGGTCGGTGTCGGACATCGGCGCCAGGTTGAGCTGCCACAGCAGGTGGCTTTGCAGGCTCTCGCCCACCGACGTACGGGTGGTGAAGTCCCATTCGTCGTCATCGTTGCTCGGCAGGCTGCTGGCGCTGGTCTGGTAGATGTCTTCCCAGGCGGTGTCGACCGGCAATTCGTTGGGGATCCGCTCGGCCCATTCGCCGTCCTCCAGGTTTTCCGTGGTACTGCTGGAGGTTTCCTGGAAACTGTTGTCCTGGGCTTCGGCGGTCGGCTTGTTCTCGGCGTTGTCCGCCATGGGGTCGCTGTTGTCGAAGTCCTCGCCGTCTTCCTGACGTTCGAGCATCGGGTTGGACTCCAGCGCTTCCTGGATTTCCTGCTGGAGGTCCAGGGTGGAGAGCTGAAGCAGGCGGATGGCCTGTTGCAACTGAGGTGTCATCGTCAGTTGCTGGCCCATTTTTAGGACGAGCGATGGTTTCATGGCTGGGGCTTAATACCTTGTTGCCGGCGCGCATGCGCCATCCACTACACGTAGGGCGCTTGGGCGCCGACTTTAAGCAAGTTATATGCCTGAAATTGCAGCGTTTGCCTAGAGCACTGTAACAACTTAAGCCCCGATCAGGCGCATTCGCCAGTGCTCCGGGCA
Source organism: Pseudomonas sp. RC3H12 (assembly GCF_018596375.1). NCBI lineage: Bacteria > Pseudomonadati > Pseudomonadota > Gammaproteobacteria > Pseudomonadales > Pseudomonadaceae > Pseudomonas > Pseudomonas sp. RC3H12. The sequence continues at coordinate 265,619 of NZ_CP075595.1, forward strand.
GGCCTGTGGTCAGAGTCGGAACTCGTGCCCCAGGTAAACTTCCTTGACCAACTGGTTGGCCAGGATGGTCTCGGCATCGCCTTCGGCGATCAGTTGGCCATCGTTGACGATGTAGGCCGTCTCGCAGATATCCAGGGTCTCGCGAACGTTGTGGTCGGTGATCAGTACGCCGATGCCCTTGTTCTTGAGGTGGTGGATGATCTGCTTGATGTCGCCGACGGAAATCGGGTCGACCCCGGCGAACGGTTCGTCCAGCAGGATGAACTTGGGTGCGGTGGCCAGGGCGCGGGCGATCTCGACCCGGCGACGTTCGCCACCGGACAGGCTCATGCCCAGATTGTCGCGGATATGGCTGATGTGGAACTCCTGCAGCAGGCTTTCCAGCTCCTTGCGGCGCCCTTCGCGATCGAGGTCCTTGCGGGTCTCGAGGATGGCCATGATGTTGTCGGCCACCGACAGCTTGCGGAAGATCGACGCTTCCTGCGGCAGGTAGCCGATACCGGCCTGGGCGCGCCCGTGCATCGGCTGGTGGCTAACGTCGAGGCTGTCGATCAGCACACGGCCCTGGTCGGCCTGGACCAGGCCGACGATCATGTAGAAACAGGTGGTCTTGCCGGCGCCGTTGGGGCCGAGCAGGCCGACGATCTGGCCGCTGTCGATGGACAGGCTGACGTCGCGCACGACTTGCCTGCCCTTGTAGCTCTTGGCCAGGTGCTGGGCTTTGAGGGTTGCCATTTACTCGGCCTTTTTCTTCGGTTGAATGACCATGTCGATACGCTGACGCGGTGCAGTCACGTTGCCACCGCGTCCGGCGGTAGCCACCTGGGTCTTGGTGTTGTAGACGATCTTCTCGCCTTCGGTGGTGTTGCCTTCGTTCTCGACCTTGGCGCGGTCGGTGAGGATCACCACGTCTTTCTGCGCCTGGTACTGGATGGTCACGGCCCAGCCTTTCATCTTGTCGGGCTTGGCGGCGCTCTGCTGCTGCTCGAAGTAGGCCAGGTTGCCCACCGAGGTGACCACGTCGATATCGCCGTTGGCGGCGCGGGTCATGGTCACGGTGTTGCCTTTGATCATCATCGAACCCTGGGTGATGATCACGTCGCCCGTGTAGGTGGCGACGCCCTGCTTGTCGTCCAGGTGGGCGTTGTCCGCCTGGATGCGAATCGGCTGGTCACGGTCGTTCGGCAGGGCGAAGGCGCTCGCGCTTCCCAGTGCTACGCCCAGGCTGAGCAGAAGGGGGATGGTTTTAACGAGCCTCATACTGTCCTCTTACGTTAGAGAGCAGGTCCATCCTGCCTTCTTTCAAATACGCTTTCATTCCTTTGCCCGTAGTCGTGCCACCGGCGCCGTCGATTCTAACGGCTTGCTCGGTCTGCGCATATTGCTTCTGCGGGAACACGGTCATGCGTGTGCTGGTGATGATGGTTTCGCGTTGCTTCTCGTCGGTGCGCGCCACGCGCACCTCGTCGATCAACTCCACCTCGGTGCCGTCCGGGTTGACCTCGGCGCGTTTGCTCTGCACATGCCAGGGGTATTCGGTACCACGGTACATGTGCAGGTCGGGCGTGGTCACCAGGGTGACCTCGCTGGCCTTGAGGTGCTCGACCTTGGCGGCGGTCATTTCGTACTGCAGCTTGCCGTCGGGCAGGAACTGCAAGCTGTGGGCGTTGATCGCGTAGTAGTCGATGGCGCTCTGGTCGACCTGGGCCTGGGGCTGTTCGAGGAAGCTTTCCGGGCTGATGTTCCAGTAGCCTACAGCAACCAGCACGGCAGCGATCCCGCCTAGCAGCGCGACATTTCTGATCTTCTTGCTGAGCATGGGCAGCCTTACAGGTAATGGGCGTTGGCAGCGTCCAGGGTGCCCTGGGCCTGCATGATCAGTTCACAGAACTCGCGGGCGGCGCCTTCGCCGCCGCGGGCCTGGGTAACGCCGTGGGCGTGCTGGCGAACGAAGGCCGCGGCATTCTGCACCGCCATGCCCAGGCCGACGCGGCGGATCACCGGCAGGTCGGGCAGGTCGTCGCCGAGGTAGGCGACCTGTTCATAGCTTAGATTGAGTTCGGCGAGCAGGCCGTCCAGCACCACCAGTTTGTCCTCGCGGCCCTGGAACAGGTGCGGGATACCAAGGTTCTTCGCCCGGCGCTCGACCACGGGGGTCTTGCGCCCGCTGATGATCGCGGTGGTCACGCCCGAGGCCATGAGCATCTTGATGCCGTGGCCGTCGAGGGTGTTGAAGGTCTTGAACTCGCTGCCGTCCTCGAGGAAGTACAGGCGACCATCGGTGAGCACGCCGTCAACGTCGAACACCGCCAGCTTGATAGTCTTGGCGCGTTGCATCAGGTCCTGGTTCATTTACATCACTCCGGCGCGCAGCAGGTCGTGCATGTTCAGGGCGCCGGTCGGGCGGTCGTCCTGGTCGACAACCACCAGCGCGCTGATCTTGTGGTCTTCCATGATCTTCAGTGCCTCGGCGGCGAGCATCTCGGCGCGGGCGGTCTTGCCGTGCACGGTCATGACTTCGTCGATGAGCGTCTTGTGCACGTCGATGTTGCGGTCCAGGCTGCGGCGCAGGTCACCGTCGGTGAAGACGCCGGCCAGCTTGCCGTCGTTACCCAGCACCACGGTCATGCCCAAACCTTTGCGAGACATTTCAAGCAGCGCGTCCTTGAGCAGGGTGCCGCTCTTTACCACAGGCAGCTCTTCGCCGGCATGCATGACGTGCTCGACCTTCAGCAGCAGGCGACGGCCCAGCGCGCCGCCCGGGTGGGAGAAGGCGAAGTCTTCGGCGGTGAAACCGCGCGCCTCCAGCAGGGCGATGGCCAGGGCGTCGCCCAGCGCCAGCGCCGCGGTGGTGGAGGAGGTCGGCGCAAGGTTGAGCGGGCAGGCTTCCTGGGCGACGCTGGCGTCGAGGTTGACCTCGGCGGCCTGGGCCAGGGGCGAGTCCGGTTTGCCGGTGAGGCTGATCATCTGGATGCCCAGGCGCTTGATCAAAGGCAGCAGGGTGATGATCTCGGCGGTGCTGCCGGAGTTGGACAGGGCAAGAATGACATCGTCACGGGTGATCATGCCCATGTCGCCATGGCTGGCCTCGGCCGGGTGCACGAAGAACGCCGGGGTGCCGGTGCTGGCCAGGGTGGCGGCGATCTTGTTGCCGATGTGCCCCGACTTGCCCATGCCTACCACCACGACCCGTCCCTTGCTGGCCAGGATCAGTTCGCAGGCCTTGACGAAGTCCCCGTCGATGCGGGCCAGCAAGGCCTCCACGGCCTCGAGTTCGAGGCGCAGGGTGCGCTGGGCGGATTGGATCAGCTCGCTGGATTGGGTCATGTCGAAACGCAATGCCTGATGAAAAGGCGGCGATTATAGCCGCAATGTGTGAAAGGCTCATCCTTCGAATGTCATATGGATGCCGCGCCTGCCTGTCTGGGCCCTGAACGAGTGGGGTGACGGCCTTGGGGCGGGCCTATCAGCGGTGCTATAGTTCGCCGCTATTCGGCCCGCCGGGGACCTGTGTGCCTTCAAGATGAAGGCAGGCGTCCACTATGACGAGGCTGCACTAGCAAGGAGTCTAGATGAGTGTGGATAGCGCCTACGCGGTCGAGTTGAAGGGCGTCACCTTCAAGCGCGGTTCGCGCAGCATTTTCAGCAACGTGGACATACGCATTCCCCGCGGCAAGGTCACCGGCATCATGGGGCCTTCGGGGTGCGGCAAGACCACCTTGCTGCGCCTGATGGGCGCGCAGTTGCGCCCGGCCGGCGGCGAAGTCTGGGTCAATGGGCAGAACCTGCCCGCGCTGTCGCGGGGCGACCTGTTCGATGCGCGCAAGCAGATGGGCGTGCTGTTCCAGAGCGGTGCGCTGTTCACCGACCTGGATGTGTTCGAGAACGTGGCCTTTCCGCTGCGGGTGCATACGCAGCTGTCGGACGAGATGATCCGCGACATCGTGCTGATGAAGCTGCAGGCCGTGGGCCTGCGCGGCGCCATCGACCTGATGCCCGACGAGTTGTCCGGCGGCATGAAGCGCCGTGTGGCGCTGGCCCGTGCGATCGCCCTCGACCCGCAGATCCTCATGTACGACGAGCCGTTCGTCGGCCAGGACCCGATCGCCATGGGCGTGCTGGTGCGCCTGATCCGCCTGCTCAACGATGCCCTGGGCATCACCAGTATCGTGGTGTCCCATGACCTTGCGGAAACCGCGAGCATTGCCGACTACATCTATGTGGTCGGCGATGGCCAGGTGCTGGGGCAGGGCACGCCGGACGAACTGATGGGCTCGGACAACCCGCGCATCCGCCAGTTCATGAAAGGCGACCCTGATGGCCCGGTACCCTTCCACTTCCCTGCGCCTGACTACCGCGCCGATTTGCTGGGGACGCGTTGATGCGCAGAAAATCCTTACTCGAACGTATCCGTCTGTTCGGCCGTTCGGCCATCGATGTGCTGGCCGTACTGGGACGCTCGTGCCTGTTCCTCGGCCATTCGCTGGGCGGGCGCAGTGGTATCGGCGGCGGTTTCCAGCTGCTGGTCAAGCAACTGTATTCGGTGGGTGTGCTGTCGCTGGCGATCATCGTCGTGTCCGGCGTGTTCATCGGCATGGTCCTGGCGCTGCAGGGCTACAGCATTCTCAACAAGTATGGCTCGGAACAGGCGGTCGGGCAGATGGTCGCCCTGACCCTGCTGCGCGAGCTCGGGCCGGTGGTCACCGCTTTGCTGTTCGCTGGCCGCGCGGGTTCTGCGCTGACCGCCGAAATCGGCAACATGAAATCCACCGAGCAGCTGTCGAGCCTGGAAATGATCGGCGTCGACCCGCTCAAGTACATCGTGGCGCCACGCCTGTGGGCCGGCTTCATTTCGCTGCCGCTGCTGGCGCTGATCTTCAGCGTGGTGGGCATCTGGGGCGGCTCGTGGGTCGCCGTGGACTGGCTGGGCGTCTACGACGGCTCGTTCTGGGGCAACATGCAGAACAGTGTCTCTTTCAGCGACGACGTGCTCAACGGGCTGATCAAGAGCCTGGTGTTCGCCTTCGTCGTTACCTGGATCGCCGTATTCCAGGGGTACGACTGTGAGCCCACTTCAGAAGGGATCAGCCGTGCCACCACCAAGACCGTGGTCTATGCCTCGTTGGCAGTCCTGGGTCTGGACTTTATTCTGACCGCCTTGATGTTTGGAGATTTCTGATGCAAAACCGCACCCTGGAAATCGGTGTCGGCCTGTTCCTCCTGGCCGGGATCCTGGCGCTGCTGCTGCTGGCCCTGCGTGTCAGCGGGCTGTCGGCCAGCCCGAGCAGCGACACATATAAAGTTTATGCGTACTTCGACAATATCGCCGGTTTGACGGTCAGAGCTAAAGTGACCATGGCCGGTGTGACCATCGGCAAGGTCACGGCCATCGATCTGGACCGCGACTCGTATACCGGTCGGGTGACGCTGCAGCTGGACAAGCATGTCGACAACCTGCCGACCGACTCCACTGCCTCGATCCTGACCGCCGGCCTGCTGGGCGAGAAGTACATCGGCATCAGCGTGGGCGGCGAGGACGTGGTTCTCAAGGATGGCAGCACCATCCACGACACGCAGTCGGCGCTGGTGCTGGAAGATCTGATCGGCAAGTTCCTGCTCAACTCGGTGGGCAAGGAACCGAAAGAAGCTCAACCGGCTAATTAAGGAGTTTCCATGATTTCGATCCTGCGACGTGGCCTGCTGGTCCTGCTGGCGGCCTTCCCCCTGCTGGTCATGGCGGCTCCCGGGCAGTCCGCCCGTGATGTCATCCAGGGCACCACCACCCAGTTGCTCAGCGACCTCAAGGCCAACAAGGAGCAGTACAAGGCCAATCCGGAGGACTTCTACAAAGCGCTCAACAGCAACCTTGGTCCGGTGGTCGATGCCGACGGCATCTCCAAGAGCATCATGACCGTCAAGTATTCGCGCAAGGCCACCACTGCGCAGATGCAGCGCTTCCAGGAGAACTTCAAGCGCAGCCTGATGCAGTTCTATGGCAACGCCTTGCTGGAGTACAACAACCAGGGCATCACCGTCGACCCGGCCAAGGCCGAGGGTGACGATCGCACCAGCGTCGGCATGAAGATCACCGGCACCAACGGCGCGGTCTATCCGGTGCAGTACACCATGGTCAAGCTGGACGGCGAGTGGAAGGTGCGTAACGTCATCGTCAACGGCATCAACATCGGCAAGCTGTTCCGCGACCAGTTCCAGGATGCCATGCAGCGTAACGGCAACAACCTGGACAAGACCATCGACGGTTGGGCCGGTGAAGTGGCCAAGGCCAAGGAAACAGCCGACAGCTCGCCGGATAAGGAAGTCAAATGAGCGACGCCGCCGTGAGCATGGCCGCGCCGGGCGTTCTTGCCCTGGCCGGCGTGCTGGATTACCGCAGTGGCCCAGCCCTGCGCAAACAGGGCAAGGCGTTGATCGCCACCAGTGGCGAGGCGCGCCTAGTGTTCGATTGCACTGCGGTGGTCAAATCGAGCAGCGTTGGCCTGTCGTTGCTGCTGGGGTTTATGCGCGATGCCCAGGCGGCTGGAAAAACCTGGGAGTTGCGCGGTATCCCCGAGAACATGCAGGAAATTGCCGGGGTCTATGACCTCGATGAGGTATTGGCGGGCTGATGCCCTGTCGTTCGGGAAAGGCCCCTCGGTCAGTGCGCCCCGTCATGGGCTTCGCAGGCGAGGGGCTTTTTTGTATGATGGCCGACCCGCGCGCGTTGGGCGCCGATCGAGGTTGAGCATGCAGGCCGTAGAAGTTAAAAGCTTTCTGGAAGAGAAATTGCCGGGAACCCAGGTCGAAGTTGAAGGCGAAGGCTGCAACTTCCAGTTGAACGTGATCAGCGACGAGCTGGCCGGCCAGAGCCCGGTCAAGCGTCAGCAGGCGATCTATGCTCACCTCAATCCGTGGATCGCCAACGGCAGCATTCACGCGGTAACCATGAAATTCTTCAGCAGCGCAGCCTGGGCTGAGCGAACCTGAGCCTACTTGGCGGCGAGATACGTATGGACAAACTGATTATCACCGGTGGCGCGCGTCTTGATGGCGAGATTCGCATTTCCGGCGCAAAGAACTCCGCCCTGCCGATCCTTTCGGCCACCCTGCTGTGCGATGGTCCGGTCACGGTCGGCAACCTGCCGCACCTGCACGACATCACCACCATGATCGAGCTGTTCGGTCGCATGGGCATTGAGCCTGTGATCGACGAAAAGCTCTCGGTGGAGATTGACCCGCGTACCATCAAGACCCTGGTCGCCCCCTACGAGCTGGTCAAGACCATGCGCGCCTCGATCCTGGTGCTCGGCCCCATGGTGGCCCGCTTCGGTGAGGCCGAAGTAGCCCTGCCGGGTGGCTGCGCCATCGGTTCGCGTCCGGTCGACCTGCACATCCGCGGCCTCGAGGCCATGGGTGCGAAGATCGACGTCGAGGGTGGCTACATCAAGGCCAAGGCCCCCGAAGGCGGCCTGCGTGGCGCGCACTTCTTCTTCGACACCGTCAGTGTCACCGGCACCGAGAACATCATGATGGCCGCTGCCCTGGCCAAGGGCCGTAGCGTGCTGCAGAACGCCGCCCGTGAGCCGGAGGTGGTCGACCTGGCCAACTTCCTGATCGCCATGGGTGCGAAGATCCAGGGCGCCGGTACCGACACCATCACCATCGATGGCGTCGAGCGCCTGCACTCGGCCAACTACCGCGTCATGCCCGACCGTATCGAGACCGGCACTTACCTGGTCGCCGCTGCCGTGACCGGTGGCCGCGTCAAGGTCAAGGATACCGACCCGACCATCCTCGAAGCAGTCCTCGAGAAGCTCAAGGAAGCCGGCGCCGACATCACCACCGGCGAAGACTGGATCGAGCTGGACATGCACGGCAAGCGGCCGAAGGCCGTTAACCTGCGTACGGCTCCGTACCCGGCGTTCCCGACCGACATGCAGGCGCAGTTCATTTCGCTCAACGCCATCGCCGAAGGCACTGGCGCGGTGATCGAGACCATCTTCGAGAACCGCTTCATGCACGTGTATGAGATGCACCGCATGGGCGCGCAGATCCAGGTCGAGGGCAACACCGCCATCGTCACTGGCGTCAAGGCGCTCAAAGGTGCGCCGGTAATGGCCACCGACCTGCGCGCTTCCGCCAGCCTGGTGCTGTCGGCGCTGGTCGCCGAAGGCGACACCCTGATCGATCGCATCTACCACATCGACCGTGGCTACGAGTGCATCGAGGAGAAACTGCAGATGCTGGGCGCGAAGATCCGTCGCGTACCGGGCTAGCAGTCATCGTGGCGCAGGGACGCGCCAGCCGAATCGTATGTGGTCGGGCTGCTGAGCCCGGCCGGCAGTAGACGCTTAAGGACCGACGTTCCAATGTTGACCATCGCGCTATCCAAAGGCCGTATTCTCGACGATACCCTGCCACTGCTGGCCGAGGCCGGTATCGTGCCGACCGAGAATCCCGACAAGAGCCGCAAGCTGATCATCCCCACCACGCAGGATGATGTGCGCCTGCTCATCGTGCGTGCCACCGATGTGCCGACCTATGTCGAGCATGGCGCCGCCGACCTCGGTGTGGCCGGCAAGGACGTGCTGATGGAGTACGGTGGCCAGGGCCTGTACGAACCCCTGGACCTGCAGATCGCCCAGTGCAAGCTGATGACCGCTGGCGTAACCGGCGCACCCGAGCCCAAAGGTCGCCTGCGCGTGGCTACCAAGTTCGTCAATGTAGCCAAGCGCTACTATGCCGAACAGGGCCGCCAGGTCGACATCATCAAGCTGTACGGCTCCATGGAGCTGGCGCCGCTGATCAACCTTGCCGACAAGATCATCGACGTGGTCGACACCGGCAATACCCTGCGCGCCAACGGCCTCGAGCCCCAGGACCTGATCGCCACGATCAGCTCTCGCCTGGTGGTCAACAAGGCCTCCATGAAGATGCAGCACGCCCGTATCCAGAGCCTGATCGACACCCTGCGCAACGCCGTCGAATCGCGACACCGCGGCTGACCTCTGCGCGCGACCTCCGCTGTCGCGCCCGTCTATCCGCGTCATAGCCTTTTTTCTCAGGTGCCCGCGCGGATGGAGTGGTAGCTTTAGGGCGCCTGAACATCCGCTAATAACGAGGCCCTCGCCATGACCGTGTCCACTGCAATTGCCCGTCTCAACGCCGCTGACCAGGATTTCGCCCGACATCTGGATCATCTGCTGAGCTGGGAAAGTGTGTCCGATGACGCGGTCAACCAGCGCGTGCTCGACATCATCAAGGCCGTGCGTGAGCGCGGTGACCAGGCGCTGGTGGAGTTCACCCAGCGTTTCGATGGCGTCGATGCCAAGACAATCGATGACCTGATCCTCGATCGCGAGCGCCTGGAGCTGGCGCTGACGCGCATTACCCCGGTGCAGCGCGAGGCCCTGGAAAAGGCCGCCAACCGCGTGCGTATCTACCATGAGCGGCAGAAGCAGGACTCGTGGCAGTACACCGAGGCTGACGGCACCGTCCTCGGTCAGAAGGTCACGCCGCTGGACCGCGCCGGGCTGTATGTGCCTGGTGGCAAGGCATCGTACCCGTCGTCGGTGTTGATGAATGCCATTCCGGCCAAGGTCGCGGGCGTCGGCGAGGTGGTGATGGTAGTGCCGACCCCGCGTGGCGAGGTCAACGAACTGGTCCTCGCCGCAGCCTGCATCGCCGGGGTCGACCGGGTGTTCACCGTCGGTGGTGCCCAGGCCGTGGCAGCCCTGGCCTACGGTACCGAGAGCGTGCCGCAGGTGGACAAGATCGTCGGCCCGGGCAACATCTACGTGGCCACTGCCAAGCGCCATGTGTTCGGCCAGGTTGGTATCGACATGATCGCCGGCCCTTCGGAGATTCTGGTGGTCTGCGACGGCCAGACCGATCCGGACTGGATCGCCATGGACCTGTTCTCCCAGGCCGAACACGACGAGGATGCCCAGGCGATCCTGGTCAGCCCGGACGCCGCTTTCCTCGATCGCGTCGCTGCCAGCATCGACAAGCTGCTGCCGACCATGGAGCGTGCCGAGATCATCGAGAAGTCGATCAACGGCCGTGGCGCGCTGATCCAGGTGCGTGACATGCAGCAGGCCATCGAGGTGGCCAACCGCATCGCCCCTGAGCACCTGGAGCTGTCGGTGGCCGACCCGCAGGCCTGGTTGCCGCAGATCCGCCATGCCGGCGCGATCTTCATGGGCCGCCACACCAGCGAGGCGCTGGGCGACTACTGCGCAGGCCCCAACCATGTGTTGCCAACCTCCGGCACCGCGCGCTTCTCTTCGCCACTGGGTGTGTACGACTTCCAGAAGCGTTCGTCGATCATCTTCTGCTCCGAGCAGGGCGCATCCGAACTGGGTCACACCGCTTCGGTGCTGGCCCGTGGCGAGTCGCTGACCGCCCATGCCCGTAGCGCCGAATACCGCATCCTCAACGAGAAGGGGAACTGAGCATGAGTCGTTTCTGGAGTCCCTTCGTCAAGGACCTGGTGCCTTACGTGCCGGGCGAGCAGCCCAAGCTGGCGCGTCTGGTCAAACTGAACACCAACGAGAACCCCTATGGCCCGTCGCCCAAGGCGTTGGAGGCCATGCGCGGCGAGCTCAACGACAACCTGCGGCTGTATCCGGACCCGAACGGTGACCGGCTCAAGCAGGCGGTGGCCGAGTACTATGGTGTGACACCGGCCCAGGTGTTCGTCGGCAACGGTTCGGACGAGGTGCTGGCGCACATCTTCCATGGCCTGTTCCAGCACGATCGTGGGCCGCTGCTGTTCCCGGACGTCAGCTACAGCTTTTATCCGGTGTATTGCGGCCTGTACGGTATCGCGTTCGAGCAGGTGGCGTTGGATGAGCAGTTCCAGATCCGGGTCTCGGACTACAGCAAGCCCAATGCCGGGGTCATCTTCCCCAACCCCAATGCGCCGACCGGCTGCCTGTTACCGCTTGAGGCGGTCGAGCAACTGCTGCAGGCCAACCGGGATTCGGTGGTGGTGGTCGATGAGGCCTACATCGATTTCGGTGGCGAAACGGCCATCAGCCTGGTTGATCGCTATGACAACCTGCTGGTGACCCAGACCTTGTCCAAGTCGCGTTCGCTGGCGGGGCTCAGGGTTGGCCTGGCGGTGGGGCATCCTGACCTGATCGAGGCGTTGGAGCGGATCAAGAACAGCTTCAACTCCTATCCGTTGGATCGCATGGCGATTGTCGGGGCGGCGGCGGCGTTCGACGACCGTGAGTATTTCGATGAGACCTGCGGCAAGGTTATCGACAGCCGGGACTTGCTGGTTTCTGAGTTGGTGGCGCGTGGGTTCGAAGTGCTGCCTTCGGCGGCGAACTTTATCTTTGCCCGGCATCCCGGCCAGGATGCTGCCGGGATCGCGGCGCGGCTTCGTGAGCAGGGGGTGATTGTTCGGCATTTCAAGCAGGAGCGGATTGCGCAGTTCCTGCGGATTACCATTGGGACGCCGGAGATGAATCAGGCTTTGCTTGATGCTTTGAATTGATATCAGGTTTTTGACATGGGGGGCGGATTGGGGTTGGTTGTTCTGACTTCTGATTCGCCCCTTGTTGTTGTTGTTGTTGTTGTTGTTGTTGTTGTTGTTGTTTGGTGGTTTTGGAAGTTGTATGCGCATTCATTTGTGATGCCGACGCTTATTCACCTTTCCGCCCTTACGGCCATCCCTTTCAAGGTCTTTTGGTTTTGGCGGCCTTGATGACCCGATCCGTCGAAACATGAGCATGTACAGCGGTCCCTTGCACCCAGGCCTTCGCTTTGGGCACCTTGGGGCCTCGTGGGCTTTTCGCAACCTGTCTGGGCTGGATGTTTCTGGCCAGCTCCAGCAGGCGCTGAGCCAGGTTTTCCATCGGAACAACGGGCATGTACTCGGATGGCAGGGCAATCTGCATGCCTTCGTAACCCCCTCTGATCTGCACCGCCAAGTGATAGATCGAGGCTTCCCAATTCTCGGGCAAGGCATCGCGGTGAGCCTGTTCAACACTTCGCTTGAGCAAGGCCAGAACGTTGTATGCCAGCACGGCAGTGGTGAATCCAAGCAAGGCGGCTCGCGGACTGCCGAGGGTTTCAATTTCACTTTCCAGAATTGCTTCCAACCGCTGGAACATCCCTTCAATGCTCCAGCGGCGCCGATAGAAGTCTGCGATCTGTTGCGCACTGATGCTCTCGGGCAGGTTGCTCCAGAACATCAAGCTGTTATCACCTGAGTCGTTTGGTGAATGAAGCGTTAACTCGACACGTCGCCAGCGGTGCCCGCCTTTTACTTCGATGGATTGCTCGCGCACAGTGCCTGTGGCGACGGGCATCGGTGCTTGCCACTCACCTTCCTGGATCAAGCGTGGATGCTTGGCCTGCTGGCGAATGACAAATGATGTATTCACCTGTTCGCACGCCTCCATTACAGGCAGCGTGCAGTAGAGACGGTCAGCGATCCAAACCTGATTGGTCTTTGCTTCAGCCAGCAACGGCAAAACACAAACTCGTTCGCTTGCGTAGGCGTCCTCGCACGGCTGGAGGTCAATTACCTGATCCAGGTCGGGGTCGTAAACCACCACCGAAAACCCGGGGCGAGCCGCTCCGCGCTCTTGGCGCAGCGCGCCAAGACGCTTTTCGGTAGAGGCCAAGTGGCTGCCATCGACCACCCGAACTTGCCAATCAGGAAGCATGGCTGAGCAGCCCAACTCATGGATTGTCGGCGCCAAGCGCTGCGCGCAGCCTGTCACCAGAGCACGCAACAGGGCAGGTTCGGTTCGACTGATCTTGTCGTACAGAGCTGCCAGGCTGACGGGAAGGTCGTCCAGTTGTCTTGCCGCAGCATGCAGCGATGGCTTCAAGCCCAATGAAACAAGCGACATCAACTTGATGATGGTCGAGAACAGCAGCTCGCGAGAATACTGCCGTTGGCGGTGCTCCTCGAAAACCTGATCGACCCACTCCGGCGCAATGGCCTGCTCCAAGGCAAGTTTGGCCATTACGCTGGCGGGTGCTTTTTTCTCGAATCGCGCTAGTACATCAGCCCACATCGCTCGGGTCTTCCTGACTGGATTTCAGCGAATTCTACCGAAGACCTTGAAAGGGATGGCCCTTACGGCGGGTCCCTTTTTGAAGGATCAAAAAGGAACCAAAAAATCCTCGCTGGTATGACTCACCCACATGGGTTACAAATCAGTTCACGCACATAGGTAACAGTCTTTAACTGGCAGGGTCGGTTTTCGAGGATCTGACCATGCCTTGGCGAGAGCTGAAACCTATGGACCTTAAAATGCTTTTCATCGCGGATTACCTGCAGGGGCCGCCCAGCTTCAGTGCCCTGTGCCAGGCCTACGAGATCAGCCGAAAGACCGGCTACAAATGGGTCGAGCGATATGAGAAAGAGGGGCCTTCGGGGCTGGAAGAACGCAGCCGCCGCCGGTTGAACCAGGATTGGGTCGTACCCGCCGCAGTTCGCGAAGCCATCATCGAATTGCGCAGTCGAGGCGAAACGGAACCGGGGCCGAAAAAGATCCAGGCTGCGCTGCAGGAGCGTTTCCCTGATCAGGCGCCGCCCTCGAAGACAGCGATCTACAACATCCTCAAGAAAGCCGAATTGGTCAAACCACGCCGCTTACGTCAGCGTGTAGCGGTCTATCCCAAGCCACTGGAGAAGGCCGAGTCGCCTAACCAGCTGTTCAGTGCGGACTACAAAGGTCAATTTCTGACAGGTGCAGGCGTCTGGTGCTATCCGCTGACGATCATGGATCACGCCAGTCGTTTCCTCCTCGCCTGCCACAGCATGCCCAATACCAACCTGCTGGAAACCCAGGCCGTTTTCACCCAAGTGTTCCGAGAGAATGGCTTGCCTGAGCGGATTCGTACCGATAACGGTGTGCCGTTTGCCAGTAAGGGGCGTGCGGGACTTTCTCAGCTGTCGATCTGGTGGCTGCGTCTAGGCATCATTCCCGAGCGCATTGCGCCTGGTCGGCCTGAACAGAATGGCCGCCACGAGCGCATGCATCGAACGCTCAAAAGCACGCTCCCATCGCCGCCGGCAGTGGCCTGGGAGGCTCAACAACGGCACTTTGATCGCTTTCGGCAGCACTACAATCACGAGCGCTTGCATGAAGCGCTGAAGCAGAAAACACCGGCGTCTTGCTACCAGCCATCTCCACGCCCATTCCCTGAAAAGCTCCCCGAAATGACCTATCCCAGTCATATCGAGAGCTTGCCGGCTGATAGCTCCGGCATCATCAATCGCCGGGGCTTGAGGATCTACGTAGGTTATGTGCTCAAGCACCAGACCATTGGACTGGAGCAGGTTGGGGATGGCGTCTGGGATGTTATTTTCGGTCCCATCATCCTTGGCAGAATCGATGTGCGGGATGCCACTGATGGTTATGTAACGCTCAAGGTGTTGTCACCTATGTGAGTGAACTTTTGTGTAACCCATGTGGGTGATCCGTACACGCTCCATTCATCCGGCCCTGCGCTTCGCTCCGGGTTCCCTCACTCCGGCCTTGCTCCCGGGAGGACCGCGCTGCAGGGCCCATCCTGGGCCCCAGCGCTTGACGGGCATCCATGCCCGTCACCTCCCTCCGCAAGACCTGCGTTCGGCCTCCTGAAGTCGCGAAGTTACGGGCGGCGCCTGGACTGGCGCAGCTGTCGCTAGTTGGAGCGTAATTAATCTCTCGATTGTTTCGCGGGGCCAGCCCGCTCCCACGCAGATGGATTCAGCTTGTTGCGGGATTAACGTGGGAGCGGGCTTGCCCCGCGATAGGCCGGAACAGCCAATACATAACTAACTTTGAAACAGTAAGCTTCGCATTTCCTGTTCCGGCTCTTGCTTCTAAGCGCGCGACAGTTCAGGCGCCGGCAATTGCGACTTCAGGAGGCCGAGCGGAGTTCTTGCGTAGTGGGGCGACGGCCATGGATGGCCGTCGAGCGCTGCGCCCCAGGATGGGGCGTACAGCGCGGTACCCACGGGAGCAAGAACGGAGCGAGGGAACCCCGGAGCGAAGCGTAGGGGCCGTATGAACGGAGCCGAACGGTTTTGCCGACTTTTGCCAAGATGTATGGACTTGAGACATCGCTGACACATGTGCGGGGACATGGTGGACACATTATCGCTTACCGTCGGGGTTGTTGAAGTCGATGGTTCGCAGCTTGTGTTGGCAGAAGTAAACATCAAAATGGTCGGGCCCTTGATCGCTGCGGCGGAGCGCCAATACATAGCCTGCTAGCGCCTTCGCTATCCGAAATGAGCGCTTCTTGAAGCGAAACTGACTGCTGTAGGGTTTCACCAGAATATCGTCGGGACCGTATTCAACGGTCGGTAGACGGCTTGGGAAGGCCCGCCTGCTCATCTGGTAGCGATCTGCCGGCACTTTGTAGCCCAGCTGTTGATGAGGACGCTTGTAGTTGTAAATGCCCCGCCAGAGGTCGAAAGCTTCCTGCGCTTCTCGCAGATCCCGGAAGCTGCGCCCTGTCAGTACCTCGGCCTTGAGCGTCCGATGGAATCGCTCATCCTTGCCATTGGTTTGTGGGTGCCCTGGTCTGCTGAAAGTCAGTCGAATTCCTAGTCGAACCAACCAGATACCTAGCGGTGTGAGTTCTCCAGGATTTCTTGGTGCTCCCCAGGGCGAGCCATTATCCGCGTTGATCTGCACAGGCAGTCCATACCGGCTGAACAGATCGGTCAGGTGCTCCATGACCAACTCTGTGCGCTGATGTGCGCAGGCCTGTATCACAAGGTTGAAGCGAGAGTGGTCATCAATCAGCGTCAGCGGATAACAAGGTCCCTGAGCCGTTTGGAAGAAGCCTTTAAAATCGATCTGCCACAGATCATTCGGGGCTTCGCGCTCAAAGCGTGTCCATGGTTTAGCGGCCTCGGATGCCTCTGCGGTGATCAATCCATGCCGATGCAGGACATTGGTTACGGTGCTGGCACAGATTCGCTGATCAAGCAGGTGACTGATCTTTCGGCCACCCCACGTAGAGTGCTCCTTACGGATGGCAATCACTTCCTCTTCTAGCCCAGGCTGAGTCTTGCGAGGGCTGGCGGCCGGCTTTCGAGAGCGCTCCTGCAAGCCGGGCAGGCCGTCCTGTCGAAATCGATTGAGCCATTTGTAACCCGTCTGAGGGCTAATGCCGAACCGGCGGCATAGCTCCCTCATATTAGCGTCCGGGTGATTGGCCAGGTTAACGAACTCTTCTCTCAAGCTCATGGCATCTCTCGCGTTCCAAGGCATGGTCGTATTCCCGGCAGATTGCTTGCCGAAAAGTGTCAACCATGTCTCCGTACACGTGTCCACCATGTGTCCGGTCCATACACCAAGACAAAAGTCGGCCGCCGTAAGGGCGGAAAGGTGACTAAATGTCGATATCGTCTACGAATACGCACACAAAACCAAAAACAATCACCCTCAAGCCCCAGCAACACCTTTATGCGCCAAAACACTATAAATACAAGGCAAAACAAACAACGTAAACAAAGTCCCCACCGACATCCCGGTAGCAATCACCATCCCGATATCAAACCGGCTGACCGCCCCGGCCCCGGTTGCCAATATCAAGGGCACCATGCCGAACACCATGGCCGCCGTGGTCATCAGCACCGGCCGCAAGCGAATCGCGGCGGCTTCTTCGATCGCCTCGCGTACCCCAAGCCCCCGCTCGTCCCGTAGCTGATTGGCAAACTCGACAATGAGAATCCCATGCTTGGTAATCAACCCGATCAGTGTCACCAACCCTACCTGGGTATAGATGTTCATGCTCGAGATCCCAAGGAACAGCGGCAAGAGCGCCCCGCAGATGGACAACGGCACTGTCACCAGAATCACCAGCGGATCGCGGAAACTCTCGAACTGCGCCGCCAGCACCAGGAAGATGATCGCCAGCGCCAGGCCGAAGGTCACCCATAACGCGCTGCCCTCCTGGACGAACTGCCGCGCTGTTCCGGCATAGTCCAGCGAAAAACCTTCCGGCGCCTCCTCGCGGGCGATGGCGCGCACGGTATCCAGTGCTTCACCCATGCTCACCAGCGGAACGCCCTGGATGATCGCCGAGTTCAGCTGCTGGAACTGGTTGAGCTGTCGCGGTCGGGCCCGGTCGCTCAGGGTGATCAAGGTCGATAATGGCAACAGCTGGCCTTGCTCGTTCTTCACGTAGTAGCTGTTCAGCCAGCCGGGGTTGGCGCGGTAGGGCCGTTCGACCTGGGCGATGACCTTGTAGCTGCGGCCCTCCAGCGTGAAGCGGTTGATCTCGGCCTCGCCCAGCAAGGTCGCCAGGGTGCTGCCCAGGGTGTCCATCGACACGCCCATCTGCGCCGCCTTGGCGCGGTCGATGTCGATCACTACCTCGGGTTTGTCGAAGGCCAGGTCGATGTCGAGGAAGGCGAACTTGCCCGAGGCCTGGGCGCGTTCTTTGACCCGTTGCGCCACCTCCAGCAGCGCCGGGTAGTCACCGGCGGTGTTGATCACCAGCTGGAACGGCAGGCCCTCGCCGGTGCCGGGCAGCGACGGCAGGTTGAAACCGAAGATCTGCAGGCCGCCGATCTGTTCGAGTTCGGCCTGTACCAACGGCAACAGCTGCATCTGCGTACGCTCGCGTTCGTTCCAGGGCTTGAGCAGGAAGCCGCCGATACCGCTCTGCACGCCGTTGAAACCATTGATCTGGAATGACGAGTAGTACTCGGGGAAACCTTTGAAGATCGGCGTGAACTGGTCGGTATAGGCGTTGAGGTAGTCCAGGTTCGCGGTCTGCGGCGAACTGCTCATCATGAAGATCACCCCCTGGTCCTCCTCCGGGGCCAACTCGTTGCGGGTGAACATCAGCAGCACCGGGATCAGGCACAGGATGAGCACGGCGAACACCAGCACCACCGGGCGGCTGTTCAGCGTGCCGTGCAGCAGGCGCTGGTAGCGCACCTTGAGCGCGTCGAAGATCAGGTCCAGGCGGTGGGCCAGGCCGCTGGGGTTCTGTTCGTGGCGCAGCAGCAAGGCGCACATCATCGGGGAGAGGGTGAGCGCGACGATGCCGGAGATGACCACGGCACCGGCCAGGGTCAGGGCGAACTCCTTGAACAGGGCGCCGGTCAGCCCGGTAAGAAAACCAATGGGGGCGTACACCGCGGCGAGGGTGATGGTCATCGACACTACCGGCAGGGCGATCTCGCGGGCACCCTCCAGGGCCGCTTCGAAAGGCGTCTTGCCTTCCTCGATATGACGGTGGATGTTTTCCACCACGACGATGGCGTCATCCACCACCAGGCCGATGGCCAGTACCATCGCCAGCAGGGTCAGCAGGTTCAGCGAGTAGCCCATCATCTGCATGAAAAACAGCACGCCGATCATCGACAGCGGGATGGTCACCACCGGGATCACCACCGAACGCAGGGCGCCGAGGAACAGGAACACCACGACGATGACGATCAGTACCGCTTCGCCGAGGGTCTTGATCACCTCGTCGATAGAGGCCTGTATGAACAGGGTGGCGTCGTAGGCGATAGACACTTTGAGGCCGGAGGGCAGTGCTTCCTCGAGCTGCGGCATGATCCGTCGCACCTCCTTGATCACCTCCAGCGGGTTGGCTGCCGGCGTGGCCTTGATGCCGATGTACACCGATGGCGTGCCGTCGAACGAGCTGACCGTGTCGTAGTTCTCCGCACCCATTTCCACCCGGGCCACGTCGCCCAGCAGCACCCGGCTGTCGCCGCTGGTCTTCACCGGCAGTGCGGCGAAGGCTTCGGCCGACTTGAGCTCGGTGGTGGCGTTGATGCTGGTGACCACGTACTCGCCCTTCACTTCGCCGGCCGCAGAGAGGAAGTTGTAGCGGCGCACGGCGTTGGTCACGTCTACCGCCGACAGGCCGAAGCCGGCCAGCTTCACCGGGTCGATCCAGATGCGCATGGCGAACACCTGGTTGCCGAGGATCTCGGCCTCGGCCATGCCCGGCAACGTGGCCAGCTTGGGCTGGATGACCCGTGACAGGTAGTCGGTGATCTGTGGGTTGCTCATTTCCTTGCTGTAGAAGCTGATGTACATCAGTGCCGAGGCGTCGGCGGCCTCCTTGCTCAGTACCGGATCCTCGGAGTCCTGGGGCAGCTTGTTGCGCACCTCGTTGGCCTTGGCCAGCAACTGGGTGAACAGGCGGTCGGTGTCGGCGCCGATCCGCGCGTAGACCGAAATGATCGAGAAGTTCTGCCGGCTCACCGAGGTCATGTAGTCGATGCCGTCGGCGCTGGCCAGGCTCTGCTGCAGCGGCTGGGTGATGTAGCCCTGGATGGTCTCGGCGTTGGCCCCGGGGTAGGCGGTGGTCACCGTGATCAGGGCGTTTTCCATCTGTGGGTACTGGCGGATCTGCAGCTTGCTCCAGGCCTGCAGGCCCAGCAGCAGGATCAGCAGGCTGACCACGCAGGCCAGCACCGGGCGGCGGATGAACGGGTCGGTGAACGCCATGGCCGCCTCCCGTTCACTGCGCGCCGGGCGCGGTGGGTTTCAGGGGCGTATCGGTGCTGATTCGGATCGCCGCGCCTGGGCTCAGCTTGAGCTGGCCGGCGGTGACGACCTGGTCGCCGGCCTGCAGGCCCTTGAGCACCACGACCCAACCATCGCGGCGTTCGCCGGTCTGTACGGTGAGTTGTTCGGCGATCAGTTGCGGCTGATCGTTGGCATCGCGCAGCGGTTGGCCGTCCTCGCCTTTTTTCGGGCTGACGCGATACACCGAGTTGCCATAGAGGGTATAGGTGATGGCGTTTTCCGGCACCACGACCTGCGGTTGCGGGTCGGGCAGCAGCAGTTGCAGGCTGGCGAACATGCCCGGCAGCAGCTTGCCTTCGGGGTTGGCCAAGGTGGCGCGGACCAGCAGGTTGCGCGTGCTTTCCTCGACCTTGGGGTTGATCGCGCTGAGGCTGGCGGGGAAGGTCTGCTGCGGATAGGCCGCCACCTGGGCCAGCACCCGCTGGCCCAGGCTCAGACGAGGCAGCGCTTGCTCAGGCACATTGAAGTCGACATAGAGGCTGGACAGGTCCTGCAAGGTGGCGATGACCGTGCCGCTGGGCAGGTAGGCGCCGACGTCCACCTGGCGGATGCCGATGGTGCCGCTGAACGGGGCGCTGATGCTCTTTTTCGCCAGCGATGCCTTCAGCTGGTCGACCACGGCCTGGTTGCGCCGGTACTGGCTGGTCAGGCGGTCGTACTCGCCGCGGGAGATCGCCGAATCGCCGACCAGTTGGCTGCCCCGGCCGAAGTCGACCTTGGCCAGCCCCAGGTCGGCCTGGGCGGTGCCGAGCAGGGCGGTTTCCTGGTCGCTGTCCAGTTGCAGCAGCAACTGGCCCGCCTTGACCTGTTGCCCCGACTCGAAATGCAGCGACTTCACCGTGCCGGCCACTTCCAGGCTCAATTCCACGCCCTGGTAGGCCTTGAGGCTGCCGACCGCCGGCAGGCGCTCCTGCCACTGGCGCAGCTCGGCCTGGGCCGCGGCCACGCTGACCGGGGGCCTGGGCTGCGAGAACATCTGCACTTGCTGGTAGATGGAAAAGGCCTTGATGCCCCCCAGGATCAACACGATCAGCAGGACGACGGCCAACATGATCAGCATGCGGCGGCGCAACATGGTCCGGTTCCCTGGAGGTAGGTTTTTATTTATCGGGCACGACCACGGGCGATCCGCTCCACGGGCGATGGGGCAAGTATTGTCGGTTTTCTGGAAAAGGGGGGAGGGAGTTGGCTTGTGCCGGGGCCAGCTCGCTCCCACAGACTCTGTGTATCAGCTGTAGGAGCGGGCTTGTCCTGCGATGAGGCCAGTAGGTCCTGGCAGAAAAATCAGACCAGATGCAGGTGGTTGTCCCAGAACCCGGACGGCAGGTCCATCGGTTGCCCGATCAACTGCGCCTTGCGGCAGTCATAGAAGCGGCAGCGGCCCTGCCCGGAGGTGACGACGAAGCCGTCCTTCACCGCCCCCACCCCGGCGCAATCGGGCATCGGCGCGTCGAGCTTCACTGCGCCGCTGTCCAGGTCCCAGATGAACAGGCGGTTGGCCCGCGGCGCGGTCAGCGCCACCAGGCGCAGGTCGCTGTGGATGGCGACGCTGGCGGTGTACTGGGCCATCGATTGCAGCTGGCGCTCCGGCACCGGGAAGGCCTTGAACGGCTCGCCCGGGCGCTTGATCGCCAGCAGTTCGGCGGTTTCTTCCGAGCCCCCCATGAACTGCTGGCAGGCGGCGATGGTGCCATCGTCGCCAACTGCCAGGTGACGCACGCTGTTCATCTGCTGGGCCAGGGTCTCCTTGCTCAGCAGCGTACCGTCACGCTGCATCAGCACCAGGCTCGGCTCCATGGCGTCGAGATTCATCTCTACCCGGCTTTCGGCCTCGGTGCGGATGCCACCGTTGGCCACCACCAGGGTCTCGCCATCGGGCAGCCAGGCCACTTCATGGGGGCCGATGCCGTGGGTGGAGAGTTCGCCACTGTGCACCAGGCGCTCGCCCTCGAAGCGGTAGACGCCCAATACGCCCCGGCCCGGGTCGCTGGTGTCGTTCTCGGTCGCATACAGCCACTCGCCACCCTTGTGGATCACTGCGTGGCCGTAGAAGTGCCGGTTGGGCTGTGAGGCGAGGGTCTGCAGCAGGCGCCCGTCACGCAGGTCGATCAGATAGCTCTCGGTACCGGGCCGGCGCGCGACGAACAGCGCGATCGGCAGTGTCGGGTGGTCGACGATTGCATGGCAACGCTGAGCCACCTGGGTGCAGAACACCTGGGTGCCGTCCAGGCGAAAGCCGACGGCGTAGTGCTTGCCGTCGCCGTCGTCGCGGGCTGACAGCAGCAAGGGTTCGCTGCCTTTGCCGCGGAACAGGCTCCAGCCACCCAGGGTCAGGGCGCTGAGCAGAACGCTACCGAGTTTCAGGGCCTGGCGTCGCAGCATGATCAGTCACCGTCGTTGGCGTTGAAGCCCAGCTGGATATTCAGCGCCTTGGCCAGCTCGCCTTCGTGCAGGCGGTGGACGACGTTGAGGGCATCGTAGATCTGGTTGAGGGTCTGCTTGCCAGCGTCGTCGGCCAGCAGTTCGCCGAGGGTCTTCTGGTTGTCGGCCAGCAGCTTGAGCGCAGCAGCATAGGCGTCGTCGATCTTCTGTGCCAGTGCCGCTTGGTCCTTGCCCAACAGGCCGCGCAGGCCTTGATTGTCGACCCCGACCCAGACGGTCTGGGCGGCCTTGAGCGAGGCTTCCAGGCTCTTGATCGAGGAGTGGCTGCGCCAGGCCTCGGCTTGCAGTGGTTGGGCAATGCCCTTGCTCTGCCGGCCCATCGGCGCGCCGAGTTTCTTCTTCAGGCTGTCGAGGGCGGTGACCTGGGCACGCAGCACGTCGGCGATCGCCTCGTGGGAGTCGGCGTAGCGCTGGTTGGGGAACTTGGTCATCTGCGACAGCATGCCGTCGGTGCTGTTCCAGCCTTTGATGATCTCTTCGGCCAAGGCCTTCTGGTGTTCGCCGATGGCGACCAGCAGCGGGCAGTAGCGGGCCTTCTGTTCGGCGCTGGCGATGTCCGGCTTGCTGTCGAACAGGATGTATTCGTAGGCGGACAGGCCACGGACCACGACGCTGGCCTTGCCCAGCGACTCGACGGTGACCGCCTGCTCGCCGTTGACCAGTTGCTCGACCTGGCGGCCAACCAGGTTCTTCTTGTCTGGCCAGAACTGCACCTGCCAGGCACGGTTGCCTTCGGCCAGCGGGCCGACCAGCAATGGTTGCAACTCGGCCCAGGCTTTTTGCGCGGTGAGGAAGTCGGCGCGGGCGGTCTCGAGGTCCTGCTTGCCCTCACAGTAGGCCAGGGCACTGGCGGCCAGTTGCCGGTCGGCCTCGACCCAGCGGCTGTAGGTCGGCAGGATCACCTGCTTGGCGATGGCCGCGGAGGTCACTGCCTGTGGGTCTTGTGGCGAGCAGGCGCCCAAGGCGAGTGCGGCGAGGCTGGTGAACAACAGTTTGGGTCGGAACATGCCCGGCTCCTTGTGCGTTTAAAGTGAATTCAGGAAGGCCAGCAGCGCGGCGCGCTGCTCGGCATTGAAGGTCAGTACATGATCGCGCGCCGCCTGGGCTTCGCCGCCGTGCCAGAGCACGGCCTCGAGCAGGTTGCGGGCGCGGCCGTCATGCAGGAACTGGCTGTGGCCGCTGACGGTTTCGCTCAGGCCGATGCCCCACAGCGGTGGGGTGCGCCAGTCCTGGCCGTTGGCGGCAAATTCGGTGCGCTCGTCACTCAGGCCCGGGCCCATGTCGTGCAGCAGCAGGTCGCTGTAGGGGCGGATCACCTGGTTGGCCAGTTCCGGCTCGGCCGCATTGGTTGCGGTGGTGAACTGCGGGGTGTGGCAGCCCTGGCAACCGGCCTGGTAGAACAGGTTCTTGCCGGCCAGTACCTGCGGCGCATCGACGTTGCGCCGGGCCGGCACGGCAAGGTTGCGGGTGTAGAAGGTGACCAGGCGCAGGATATTGTCACTGACCTCCTTTTCGCCGCCCTGGCCATCGCCGTTGGGCGCGGCCAGGCAGTCGACCTGCGCTGCGGTGCAGTCGTCCTTGGGCAACAGGGTGGTGGTCAGGCCCATGTCGCCGGCGAAGGCGTGCACGTTCTGCTGGTTGATGTTGGGCTGCCCTGCCTTCCAACCGAAGCGGCCGATCACGGTCTTGCCCTGGGCATCGTCCCACACTCGGTTGGCGCGGCCACGGATGCCGTCGCGGTTGTGGTCGTCCGGGTCCTCAATGGCCAGCAGGTCGGCTTCGGGGATGGCCTCGAGCAGGCCGAGGCCGATCATCGGCGGGGCGACCCGGGCGGAGAAGCGGGTGTCCGGGTGCAGCGGGCCGTAGCCGAGCTGGGTGATCTGCAGGGTCGGGCGGCGCAGCTCGACCTGGTGGCCGTCCGCGAAGGCGACGCTGTGGTTGTCGTAGGTTACGCGGACCTTGCCTTCCGGGGCCACGCCGGGGATGGCCATGTCCTGCAACTGGGTACCGTAGACGGGCTCTGGGACCACGCCCAGGCGCTCGATCACCTGGGCGTAGTACGGCTGGTCGGGGATCGACAGGCGCACCAGCATCGACACCGCGTTGCTGTCGTCTGGCTCCGGCGGATGGCCGCGACCATCGCGCACGTGGCAGTTCTGGCAGGCGTTGGTGTTGAACAACGGGCCGAGGCCATCGCGGGCGGTGGTGGTGGAGGGAGCGATCACCCAGGGGTTGCGGAAGAAGCTGTTGCCCACGGCGAAGTCCAGGCGCCGCTCGGGCGTGAGGTTGGCCGAGGGCAGCGAGTAGGCGTTGCGATCGCTGCGCTGCACCGTCGCCTTGCCGCCGGAGAGCGCCTCGCCGGGCTCGGCCTGGGTGAAACGCGGGGCGTCGTCACAGGCGGAGAGGGCGAAGGCCAGCAGCAGGGGGCTTAGGCGGAGCAAGGACATCGAGGATCCTGGGCATGGGCGAAAAACCGGCGTGCAAGCTTATCAGGCCGGGGGTGATTGAATAAGAGCAATTTGCAATTGCCAGATGAAATTGGCTTTACCTGGAAATGTCCGCGCCCACCCATCCCGCTCCCGAAGGCGCATGGCACGGAAATGAAAAAGGCGGCCCGAAGGCCGCCTCTGCTGAACCGCGACGCTGATCAGAATTCGTGATCGGCGGTGTCCGGGTTCAGGTTGTCGATGCCCAGCTTGCCCGCGGCCTGCTCGATCGCGCCGGTCTGCTTGACCAGGGAGGCGATGGCGTCACGCACGATCTGGTTGCCGGCGGCGTTGTCGGCGGCGATCAGCTGGTCGTAGTGCTCGCCCTTGAGCGCGTGGTCGACGATCACCTGGATCTTGGCTTCGGTGGCTTCCAGGTCGGCCTTGAGGGTGGCGTCGGTGGCCGGGTCGGCCTTGGCCACCAGCGACGACAGGCTCGGGCCGCTCAGCTTGCTGCCGTCGACACGGGTGTACTCACCCAGGTAGACGTTGCGGATGCCCTTGGCGTCGTAGAAGTGCGAGTAGTGCGTGTTATCGCTAAAGCAGTCGTGTTCGTCTTCCGGCGAGTTGGCCTCCAGCGAGACCTTCATGCGCTCGCCCGCCAGTTCGCCCAGCGACAGGCTGCCCATGCCGAACAGCATCTTGCGCAGGCCATCGTTGGCCGGCTCTTTTTCCAGGCTGGCGCGGTAGTTGTCGGCGACGTTCGGCGCCCAGTTGCCGACCATTTCCTCGAGGTCCTTGACCAGCAGGTCGGTGGCCGCCTTCAGGTAGGCACGACGACGGTCGTTGTGCCCGCCGGTGGCACCTTTGCCTTCGAGGTAGTCGGAGGCCGGGCGGTTGCCCGCGCCTGGGCCGGTGCCGTTGAGGTCCTGGCCCCAGAGCAGGAATTCGATGGCGTGGTAGCCGGTGGCAACGTTGGCTTCGGAGCCGCCCAGCTCGTTCAGGCTGGCCAGCTTCTCGGGAGTGATGTCCTTGACGTCGATCTTGTCTTCGCCCACCTGGATCTCGGTGTTGGCGATGATGTTGGCGTTGGCAGCGGGGTTGCCCAGGGCGTGCTCGTAGCTCTTGTCGACGTAGTCGATCAGGCCTTCATCCAGGGGCCAGGCGTTCACCTGGCCTTCCCAGTCATCGATGATGGTGTTGCCGAAGCGGAATACTTCGCTCTGCAGGTACGGTACGCGCGAGGCGACCCAGGCGTCCCGGGCGGCTTTGAGCGTCTGGTCGTCGGGCTTGGCGAGGAAGGCGTCGACGGCGGTCTGCAGCTGCTTGGCGGTGCTCAGCGAGTCGCTGTACACGGCATGGACCATTTCGGCGTAGTGCTTGACCACGGCCTTGGCGGCGGCTTCATCGACAGCCCCGGGTGCGCTTGCGGTGGTGCTGGCGGCGGCAGGTGCCTGGGCTTGCGGTGCGGCGGCCTTGTCGTCCTTGCCTTCGCCGCAACCGGCGAGGGCGATGGCGATGGCCAGCAGACTGGCGGAGGCCAGAGGCATTCGGATCATTGTTGGTTTCCTGCGTCGTGTGGTTGGACCATGGGTGGACCGTGCGCCGTGGCACGCGAAACCGCAACATCATGCGAAAGATTTGCATTTGCTGTAAAGGGGCGGGCGCGCATTTCATGCAAACGCCCGTTTGCGCGGCTTCACCCAGGTTGGCGGTGGTTACAACGCGGAAACCTGGTTGCGTTGCGCCTGCTTGAGGAAGTTGGTCAGTTCACGCGCGGAAAGCGGTTTGCTGTAGTGGTAGCCCTGACCCTCATGGCAGCCCTGGGCGATGATGTAGGTCTCCTGTTCGGCGGTTTCCACGCCTTCGGCGATCACCTGCATGCCCAGGCTCTTGCCCAGCTGGATGATGGCGCGAACGATGGTGGCGTCGTCATCGTCGTCGAGCAGGTCCTGGACGAAGCTCTTGTCGATCTTGATCTTGTCCAGCGGCAGCGACTTCAGGTAGCTGAGCGAGGAGTAACCGGTGCCGAAGTCGTCGATGGCAATCAAGGCCCCGGAGCGGCGCAGGCTCAGCAAGTGCTGGGCGGCGGTGCTGATGTCTTCCATCAGGCCGGTCTCGGTAACTTCCAGCTCCAGGCTGCGCGGTGGCAGGCGATAGGCCTGCAGCAGGTTGTTGACTACCCGCGGCAGCTCGTTGTGGTGCAACTGCACGGTGGACAGGTTGACCGCCATGCGCAGCTCGCTGAAGCCCTGGTCGTGCCATTCGCGCAACTGCCGGCAGGCCTGGTCGAGCACCCACTCGCCGATGCTGATGATGCTGCCGTTCTGCTCGGCCAGGGGGATGAACTGGTCGGGCGGGACCATGCCCAGCTCCGGGTGCTGCCAGCGTAGCAACGCTTCGACGCCGACCACGCGGTGGTCGCGATAGCTGATCTGCGGTTGGTACACCAGGTACAGTTGGTTGCGCGGCAGGGCTTCGCGCAGGTCTTTTTCCAGTTCGCGACGGCGGCGCATCTCGCTGTCGACGCTGGCGATGTAGAACTGGTAGCGATTGCGCGAGCGGGCCTTGGCCAGGGTCATGGTCTGCTCGGCCTTTTGCAACAGCTTCTCGGTGCTGTCGCCGTCCTCGGGGAACAGGGTGATGCCGATGGTGGCGCGCAGGCGGATCTGCTGGTGGTCGAGGTCGAAGGGCGCCTCGAGGTCGTCGAGGATGCTCTGGGCCAACTCGGCGGCTTCGTAGGGCTGCTCTATATTGGCCTGGACCAGGGCGAACTGGTCGCCGCCCAACCGGGCCAGGGCACCGAGGCGGCCGCTGTGGGCGCGCAGGCGGTCGGCCAGGGCCAGCAGCAGTTGGTCGCCGACCTGGTAGCTGAACTGCTCGTTGATGCCCTTGAAGTCGTCCAGGCCCACGCACAGCACGGCGACGCGGCGTTGCAGGCGACCACCGTCGACGAGGATCTTGTCCAGTTGCTGCTGCAGTTGCTGGCGATTGGGCAGGCCGGTGAGAAAGTCGTACTGGGCCATGCGCTGCAGGCTGTTCTCGGCCTCGTGGCGCAGGTGGGTGTTGCGTTCGATCGAGGCCAGCAACTGGTTGGCGGTGTTTACCCAGATGCCCAGCTCGTTGCGCTCGTGCCCCTTGAGCAGGGGGATCTGGTGCTGGCTGGGGCGGTCGGGGTTGATTTGCGTCAGGTGCTCGATGATCTTCGACAGCGGCTTGGTCAACAGCCAGTGGTACACCAGGTACAGCACCAGGCCCATGGCCAGGGCGCGCAGCACGCCGGAGATGAAGATGATCACCGCGTTGACCAGGAAACCCTCGCCATAGGCGCAGGTGTCGAGGGTGATGCTCAGGTCGCCGTAATATTCACTGTAGGGGCCGCGGCCGACCAACTGCGTGGTGTAGGTGCGCTCCTGGCCGAGGATCAGGTCGGTCAGCCAGCGCATGGACATGTCCTGCAGTGGCCGGGATTTTTCCGCGAGCATGGTTTCGTTGGGGTGGCCGATGGAGGCCATGCGCACCGAGCCGTCCTGAAACAGGCCTTCCATCACCTGCATGCCCATTTCCCGGTCGAGGCTGTACACCGCCTGCGTCGAGGGGTCGCGGAACATGTCGAGGATGCGCTGGGCGTCGTTGTTCACGGACTGGCGGGTCTTGTAGGCGTCATAGACGATCTGCGCACAGCTGAGTACGACGCCGACAGCCAATGCCGAGAGCAGTACGACCCTCAGCAACTTGACCGATAAGCTGTTTCGGAATTCCAGCTTCAATGGGGTTTCCTTAATCCATGCGCATGCCATTATTTTGCCATCAACCATGGCGAGAGACTATCGACCCCATACCCCGTCAGGCAACCTGTCCGTCGACGGAATTGCCCTTGACTCTGTATCGGTCGAGCGGTCATGCGACTTGAGTGCGCTGCGTCAACTTTCCAGAAGGTTGATGTTAGCGCGCTATGCGGGCTGAGCAAGAGCGCGAAGATGGGTTGCAAGCAATTCTGTCAGCTCTGCCCTTGCAGGAGGCGAACGCATTTCCCCAGGCAATAAAAAACCCGGCGCCGGGCCGGGTCTTTTGAATTCAAGGCGAGCAATCAGGCCTTGAAGGTCTTGCCTTCGAACTGCTCGGCAACGAACTCCCAGTTGACCAGGTTCCAGAACGCCTCGACGTACTTCGGACGCAGGTTGCGGTAGTCGATGTAGTAGGCGTGTTCCCAGACGTCGCAGGTCAGCAGCGGGGTGTCGCCGCTGGTCAGCGGGCAGCCGGCGCCGATGGTGCTGGCCAGGGCCAGGGAACCGTCGGCCTTTTTCACCAGCCAGCCCCAGCCGGAACCGAAGGTGCCGACCGACGTCTTGGTGAACTCTTCCTTGAACTTGTCGAAGGAACCGAAGGCAGCGGTGATGGCGTCAGCCAGGGCACCGGTCGGTTGGCCACCGCCGTTTGGCGACAGGCAGTTCCAGTAGAAGGTGTGGTTCCAGACTTGGGCTGCGTTGTTGAAGATACCGCCCGAAGAGCTCTTGACGATCTCTTCCAGGGTCTTGCCTTCGAATTCGGTGCCTGGGACCAGGTTGTTCAGGTTCACGACATAGGTGTTGTGGTGCTTGTCGTGGTGATACTCCAGGGTTTCCTTGGAGATGTGCGGCTGCAGGGCATCGTGGGCGTACGGCAGCGGCGGCAATTCAAAAGCCATGGTGGATCTCCTGATTCAGGTCTGTTTGCGGTATGCGCAAGGCCGATCACGGGCGGCCCGGTGAGCGTCGGCGAGTTTGTACTCTTTGCGACGCAAGGGCTGGATCATAGCACCGGCCTCGGCGCTTAACCACGCAACATCTATAGGGAATAGAGGTTCCAGAGCGGTTGGCTGGGCCCGACAGGTGGGCTGCGTGATTGTCGCGGTCAGCGTGGGATACCCGGTTTTTCTGCAGCGTCAGGTGAAGATCAACTGCGCCGCCACCGCGAACATCATTACCGCCACCATCAGGTCCAGCATGCGCCAGGTTGCCGGGCGTGCCAGCCATGGCGCCAGCCAGGCGGCGCCGATCGCCAGGGTCGAGAACCATACCAGCGAGGCGCTGGCTGCGCCGGCCACGTAGGCGCCGGGCACGGTCTGCTGAGCGCCGAGGGAGCCGATCAGCAACACGGTATCGAGGTAGACGTGCGGATTGAGCAGGGTCACCGCCAGGGCGCTGAGCAACACTGCGCGGCGCGAACGCATGCCCTGGCCTTCCTGATGCTGCAGGCTCTGTTTAGAGCAGGCGCTGCGCAGGGCCTTGGCGCCGTACCAGATCAGGAACAGCGCTCCGCCCCAGCGGGCCACGGCCAGCAAGGTGGGGTTGTGCGCCAGCACCGTGGCTAGGCCGAATACCCCGGCGGCGACCAGCAGCGCATCGCAGACGATGCACAATGCGGCTACGGGCAGGTGGTGTTCACGGCGCAGACTTTGTGCCAGGACGAAGGCGTTCTGAGCGCCGATGGCCATGATCAGGCCGAAGGCCACCAGCATGCCGTTGAGATAGCTTTGCCACATAGCGGGAACACTCCACTGGCGCCGATGCACGATCGGCGCGGGTTGCCAAGAAAGATGTGGCCATTCTGGCGGTTGTGGCGGTATAAGAAAAACAAATAGAGCTGATCAGTCATTAGAGAAATCGATGTTTGACTACAAATTGCTCGCTGCCCTCGCCGCGGTGATCGAGCAAGGTGGTTTCGAGCGTGCGGCCCAGGTACTGGGGTTGTCGCAATCGGCCATCTCGCAACGCATCAAGCTGCTTGAAGCACGGGTTGGCCAGCCAGTGCTGGTGCGTGCCACGCCACCGAGCCCGACGGAAGTCGGGCGCCAGTTGCTCAACCATGTGCAGCAGGTGCGCCTGCTCGAGCGCGACCTGCAACGCCAGGTGCCGGCACTGGACGAGGAAGGCATGCCCGAGCGCCTGCGTATCGCCCTCAATGCCGACAGCCTGGCGACCTGGTGGGCGGGGGCGGTAGGCCCGTTCTGCGCCGAGCAGCAGGTGCTGCTCGACCTGGTGGTCGAGGATCAGGAGGTCGGTCTCAAGCGCATGCGCGCCGGCGAAGTGGCGGCCTGCCTATGTGGCAGCGAACGGCCGGTGGCCGGGGCGCGCAGCCTGCCGTTGGGCTCGATGCGCTATCGGGCGCTGGCCAGTCCCGCGTTCGTGGCGCGTTACTTTCCCCAGGGGTTCGCGGTCGAGCGCTTGGCCCGTGCCCCGGCGGTCGTGTTCGGGCCGGACGATTTCCTGCAGCATCGCTACCTGGCTTCGTTGGGTGTGCAGGAGGGCTTCCTGCATCACTTGTGCCCCTCGTCCGAAGGTTTCATGCGCATGACCGAGGCCGGCCTCGGTTGGGGTCTGGTGCCGGAGCGGCAGGTGGCCAAGCAGCTGGCACGTGGCGAGCTGGTGGAAATCTGTGGCGATACCCCCATCGATGTGCCGCTGTACTGGCATCATTGGCGCAACGGCGGGCAGTTGCTCGCCCAGTTGACCGAGCACCTGCGCGATTCGGCTCAGGACTGGTTGGTGCCCTTGTAGGCACTTCAAGCGTCAGCTGCATCCGAAATAGGGCAAGACGGAGTCTTACATGCGAATTCTGGTCACCGGCGCGAGCGGCTTCATCGGCGGGCGCTTTGCGCGTTTCGCCCTGGAGCAGGGCCTGGAGGTGCGGGTCAACGGCCGGCGGGCGGAGGGTGTGGAGCACCTGGTCAAGCGTGGGGCGCAGTTCATCCCAGGCGACCTGGGCGACGCCGAACTGGCCCGGCGCCTGTGCCAGGGCGTGGACGCGGTGGTGCACTGTGCCGGTGCCGTGGGGACCTGGGGCCGCTACCAGGATTTCCACCAGGGCAACGTGGTATTGACCGAGAACGTGGTCGAGGGGTGCATCAAGGAGCATGTACGGCGCCTGGTGCACCTGTCGTCGCCATCGATCTACTTCACTGGCCGTTCGCGCCTGGATATCCGCGAGGACCAGGTACCGCGTCGCTTCCATGACCATTACGCGCTGACCAAGCACCTGGCCGAGCAGAAGGTGTTCGGCGCCCAGGAGTTCGGTTTGGAGGTGCTGGCGCTGCGCCCGCGCTTCGTCACCGGTGCCGGCGACGCGAGCATCTTCCCACGGCTGATGCGCATGCAGGCCAAGGGGCGCGTGGCGATCATCGGCAATGGCCTGAACAAGGTCGATTTCACCAGTGTGCACAACCTCAACGAGGCACTGCTCAGCGCACTGTTCGTCGAGGACCAGGCCTTGGGCCAGGCCTACAACATCAGCAACGGCCAGCCGCTGCCGCTATGGGATGTGGTCAACTACGTGATGCGCCGCATGCAACTGCCCCAGGTCACCCGCTATCGCTCACCCGGCCTGGCCTACAGCCTGGCGGCGCTCAACGAAGGCGTCTGCCTGCTCTGGCCCGGGCGCCCGCAGCCGACCCTGAGCCGCACCGCGGTGCAGGTGATGAGCACGGATTTCACCCTCGATATCAGCCGCGCGCGCCAGTATCTGGACTACCGGCCCGGCACCGATGTGTGGGCGGCGCTGGATGAATTCTGCAGTTGGTGGCAGGCGCAACCCGGGCAACGCTGAACCTGTGCGCGGGATGATGGTCATCAGTGCGCCGCCCTGGCGGTTTATACTCATGCCTCTTTGCTACTACCGCGGTTGAATGCACCCATGCGTAACGACGCCCACGATGACTTCAATGATGTGCCCACCCTGCGTGCCGGCACCCCTGATGACGATGAACTGCTGCCTGCCCATGTGGCCCGTAGCCGCCAGAAGGTGGTGCGGCCGCGTAGCAATGGCCCGCTATGGACATTGCTGGGCGCTTCGTTCATCGCCCTGGCCGGGCTTGGCTGGTGGAGCTTCCAGCAGATCACTCTGATGGAGCAACAGCTGGTCGCGACCCAGGAAAGCTTTGCCCGTATCAGTGAAGAGGCCGCCGGCCGCCTGCAGGTGATCAGCGGCAAGGTCGATGCCAGTGAGTCCAGCAGCAACACCGGCAGCGAGGCATTGAAGTTGCAGATTCGCCAGTTGCAGGCTTCCCTGGCCGAGCAGGGCAAGCAGCAGTTGGGCGTCGCCGGGCAGGCTGGAGACCTGGGCAAGCGCCTTGAACAGGTGCTGGCCGATACCCGTGAACAGCAGAAGGCGGTCACCGAACTGCAAAGCCAGTTGCAGGCGCAACTCAAGGCCGTCAATGCCGAGCTGGCTGCGCTCAAGTCGGGGCAGGTGGATGGCGGTAAGCTCGATGGCCAACTCAAGAGCCTGAGCAACGAGGTGGCGGCGCTGAAGAAACAGGGCAACCCGAGTGCCGCCATCGAGAGCCTGGAGCAAGATATGCTGGTGCTCAAGAGCCAGGTGGACAATCGCCCGACAGCCTCTGCAGGCGGTGCCTCGGTGCAGGAGTTCGATGCCTTCCGCGGGCAGACGACCCGCAATATCAACACCCTGCAGAGCCAGATCCAGAACTTGCAACAGCAGATCAATGCCCGCCCTTGAGCCGAGCATGAATGTGGCACCTGGTACTTCGATCGGGTGCCATTGCCTTTGATCTTGCCTGTTTCCCGCGCCTGCAGCATTCCCTTCGGCAGACCCCGCCCCGTCCGTACCTGGCATTTTTGTCAGGTGTTGAAGTGGCGGGAGTTTGTTACATCTACAGCACGACGACGGCAGCCGTTTCCTTCCTTGATCCTGTTTCCATCACTCGTTGGCAAGTGCCTTGTGTCGTGACGAACTCGTTGCCCCTATCCGCAAGGGTGCAGGGCCGCGTACCTGTAGAATCGATTAGGAAAATGGCCATGAACAAGCCTGTACCCAAACAACTTAGCGGCCAATTGCTGCGGCCCGCGGGTAAACGCTCCAGAGTGTTGTTTCCACAGAGTGGAGTGTTGGACTTCAAGGACCTGATTGTCGAGGGTCTGATTGAGGACGGCGTGGACAATCCTGCTGAACTCTTGCCGGGGGCGGATCATGACAAACCGTTGAAAGTGAGGGTGCCCAACTGGGATGAGGTCAAGGCAGGTATGGTCATCGCGCTGTATGTGAACGGTGACGACGAACTTGAAGGTGTGGACGGGGCCTGGCATTCGATCTCGGCGGCGGAAGCGGCGGATCCGTATCACGAGTATCCTCTGCAACTGCCGAGTTCCTATTGGGATTTCGTTGCGGATGGGGAGGATCGTACCTTCCAGGTGGGTTACTCGGTCCGCCCAGAGTTTTCAAGTGTATACGAAAGAGGGCCCAACCGGGTCATCCGCATCGACAAAATGGCGCCGGGTGGCAACCCGAGTACGCTCGCCAGGCTATCGTTTGCTTCGGAGATCGAGGCCAGGAAACGCATCCTGATAACGGACTTTGCCTCGGACATGCTCACGGTTCATGTCAGGGGCTATCTGGCGCAGGAGCAGGGTGACCAGATCATGGTGACCATGGACGACGGCGGCACCACATTGTTGGTTGGCCCCTTCTCCGTCACCAGCAGTACTGACGCCACGCCTGTGGCGTTGCCGCTGGCCGAGCTACAAAAGCTCAAGGACAATACCCCGATCACATTCACCTACACGTCGCAGGATCGGGCAGGGAATCTCTCGATTGTTTCCGTGCCTCATGACACCCTCCAGTTACTGTTGCAGGATA
Organism: Pseudomonas sp. RC3H12; assembly: GCF_018596375.1. NCBI lineage: Bacteria > Pseudomonadati > Pseudomonadota > Gammaproteobacteria > Pseudomonadales > Pseudomonadaceae > Pseudomonas > Pseudomonas sp. RC3H12. The sequence continues at coordinate 299,646 of NZ_CP075595.1, forward strand.
TTCCCGTCGTTTTGCCAGCACCTGAAGTGCCAGGCTTTGACCAGTCGGGCGATCCGCTGATCCTCGACAAAGATGCCCGTGCGGGCATCAAGCTGGTGGTTCCCACAGTCACCGGGGCTCGTATCGAAGACAAGGTCGTCGTACTTTGGGGAACGCAGCGTTCGGATGAACATGCAGTCATCGTGGTGCCGGCACCGCCGGACCCATTGATGGAACTGGATTTGCTCTATCCGCTGACCAGCGCTGGGCCGCAGACAGGTGCCGTGGCGGTCAGCTATGAATTGTGGCGCGACGGCTTCAAAATCGGCGACGCGACGTCCCCTGCGACTGTCAATGTCGACCTGCGACTGCCGGGTGGGCCCGATCCCGATCCGGGACTGCCAGGGCATGGCAATCTGGAATTGGCCACCATCGTCGGCGATGACTCCGGGAAGACGGATGACCTGACACCCGAGGATGTCGCCGCAGGTGCGCAAGTGACCATCCCCTGGCGCGCCGTGGACGGTAGTGAACTGTTGCAGGAGGACGATAAACTCCAACTGATCTGGGGCGCACAGCCCCCCCACGCACTTGCTCCCGTGAGCGCTGACGAAGAAGCCGCCAAGGCCGACATCAAACGTCCAGTTCCCCCGACCGTGCTGGCCAGCGAGCCCAGCGGCACGGTACAGATGGCCTATACCGTGACCCGGGTGTTCGGTGCGGACGGCGAGGAAAACACCGCACTTTCGTCATCCAAGCCTGTTGCCCTCTTGCGCGGGGAAGACCTGCCGGGAGAGGGCGCCCCGCTCAAGGAGCTCGAGTTCACCGCCCTCAATGGGCACGGCGCAATCGATATCGAGACGGCGCAACGACCTTTGCCGGTGAGAATCGAGCTTTATGACAACGTGAAGGAGAACGACACCATCGTGATCCATCTCAGGGCAGACGACAGTCAGCATCCGACTCCCGGAAGCCCGATCTCGGCTGCTGAAGAAGACCTCCCATTCATCAGAATCGAAAAGCATCACATAGACAAGGGTGAACTCACCTACGAGATCGCACGTCGATGGGCGTTTATTGTCTGCTTTGGCTCGGCCACCGTCGAGTACACGGCGACGAATAAGTTTGGGCCGGTGAAGGCCGGTCACAAGCGTGTAGTCGTCACGGTAAAAAACCCCAGAGAGGAAACATGCCCGTTGCCTTGAAGTGAAAGTGTCCTGGCGATTCGCCAGGGCACTGTTTCTTCACATTCCATGGTTGTCTGTAGGCACCTTGACTGGCAGAGGATGACGCATGAGCACCTTCAATGAAGGGATAAAGGGCACGCTTGAATTCAAAGCACTCGAAGTCGATGCGCTGCTGGATGACGGTTACGATGAGGTCCCCGAACTGTTACCGGGCGACAGGCTGGGCGATGCCCTGCAGGTGATCGTCCCGTGGTGGCCGGAAATTATGGTTGATAACCACATAGCGTTGGTCTGGAACGAAAAGATTCTCGAAAACGAAGAGGGCGCTTATCACTTTGTCGAGCAGTCTGAGGCGGAGGATGAGAATCATAAGTTCGTACTCGCCCTGCCAGCGTCCTTTTGGCGTTCGGTGGGGGAGGGGGAAGAACGGCGGTTCAGCCTGGGCTACGCTGTTCGCCCCTACAGGAGTGAGGTCTGGGAGCTTGGTCCAGAGCGGATTGTTCGCATCGACAGGCTGGCCCCTGGGGGTGAGGAGGGGGCCTTGGGGAAGATGGTGTTCCCCAAGGCATTGGAGGACAGGGGCGTCATCCTTGAGTCCGATTTCGAGCAGGGTGTGCTCTGGGTCACGATCAGTGGTTATTTGCATCAGGCGCGGGGTGACACGATCACGGTCATTATGACCGATGGCATTGAACGAGTCAGCGCGGGGCCGTTCACCGTGGACAGCGAAAGAGAGGCTACCCCCATCGCATTGCCCCAGGCCCAGTTGCAGACATTGGTTGGCGGAATTCCTATCTCTTTCACCTACCAGGTACTGGACCGGGCAGGTAATGAGTCCGCCCTGTCCCTGGTTCATGACAGCCTGGTGCTCGAGGTCGTCCAGCCCCTGCCTGCGCCGCGAGTGCCGGATGCAGACGAGGCGGGCAATCTTGACTTCAGCCTGCTTGGAGATGCCGACGTTCTTGTTTATCTGGACCCCGACGACCGTTGGGTAGCCGGGCAGGCGGTGACGCTGGTCTGGGTGGGCATGACCGCCAATGGCAGCCGTCTGGCGCCTGTGATCAAGCACGGCCAATTGAAGGCTGATGGCGTTGAGTTTTCTTTGGAGAACGCCCATGCGGCAGCAGTTTTACAGGGGGATGCACACCTTGTCTATCGCATTGAAGAAAGTGGACTCGGGTCCGCTCCACGGGTGATCTCCATTATCGGCTCCCTCGAACTTAAAGCTCCTGAGGTGGATGAGGCAGCGGAGGGTGCGCTCGATCCTGAGGATGTTCCGCCGCAGGGCGCGACGATACGGATCAAGGCCTACCCCCACATGGCCAAGGGTGATCAGCTCCAGCTGGAGTGGAATGGCATGTCCGCTGCTGGAGTTCCTCATGATCTTTTCTGGACCCTCGATGTTCAACAGGTGGGTGACCTTGAGCAACGGGTCGGGAAGGACGAGGTCGAGGTCCTCGTCGGGGGGCGGGTCACCTTGTTCCATACGCTGACTGCAGTGGGCGGCGCCCTCTCCGGTTCCGCGAATCGTGATCTGCGGGTAGGGCGTGTTGCTTTCCCGCGCCCCGAAGTGGAAAAGGCTTTCGGCAATGACAAAGACCAGTTGGACTTCAACCGCGACTTCGTCGGGGCCAGCCATGTGAAGGTCACCGTGCGCCAGTACGCCGGCATGGACGGGGACCAGGTCGCGATCGTGCTGGAAGTGCCGGGCATTGACTACCAGTCACCCTGGAAGGACGTCGTCGGGCCAGCGAATCTGGTGTTTGAGGTACCCGCTGGCGTGGTGATGCATGGGATCGGACATAGGGTGCCGATCAGCTACAGGATCCTGCGCGATGATCAGGAGGAAACCTCGGATGTGCTGGAGCTGAACATTCAGGAACAGCTGTTAGATATGCAGGCTCCCAGATACATGTCCTTTGGCGGCCAGGAACCGAAGTTCATCGTGCGCTATCCCGAGGTCAAGAGCGGCGACCAGGTCGACATTCACTGGCAGGTTGAAGGGGAACCGTCCATGAATGCAACGGCGGTGGTGTATCAGGACACCAGCTACTGGCTTGTGCTTATCGAGCCGGGTTGGGTTGACGCAGATGAAGGAAAGACGGTTTACGCCAACTATTCCGTTGTTCCGAAGGTGGGTGAAAAGCGGCAGTTTTCGCCTGTTCATGTATTCAAGCCGTAGTTACGGCTGAGCCCCAGCATATCCCACATTCCATGCGCTATGGCGAGACGTAAAGCAGTGTTCTTCCGGCGCACCAACAGAAAAATCTTACAGAAGATTTTCGACTTTCTGTCGAGACTGTTCGCCGTTTCAACTGCACCGAGGTGCTACCACAACTAGCCGTTCGGTTGACGATGTTAAGTGGGAGATCGATATGAGAGTTTTTAGCATACCCTTGAATATTGCGGTGGGTGTGATAGCCGTCATGTCAGGCACTGGCCTGGTTGAGGCCAAGGTACTCGACAATCAGAGCGAAACGGTCACGGGTCCGGTCGCGGATATATACGAGTTGAGAAACGGATCGACCCTGGAGATCACCGCCACCGGCAGCACACAGGGTATAACGGTCTCTACGGGGTCGACTGTCACTGTCAACGGTGGAAAGGTAGCCGCCACTGGCTCGCAAGCCGGCATCAACCTGCGCGATGGCACCCAGGCGCTGATCAATGGCGCAACCGTAACGGGTGGGGCGTCGGTAGCCTCGTTCGGCGTTTCGGCGCGTCTAGCCTCCAGTATCCGAGCCCAGGGCAGCACGATTGCAGGTGGCAGTGGTGCCTCCCTTGTGCAAGGCAGCAGCCTTGTACTGGAAGGCAGCACGCTCACTGGGTTGGAACGCGTCGGTGCTTTCGTCGTCGGCTCCAGTCTGCAAGCCACGGATGGCAGCCTTATCAGTGGCAAGACCTATGGTCTGGATGTACGCCAGGAGTCGGCAGCCAACGGCGGTGGCGACTCCCGGGTGATCCTGGATGGATCGACGGTCAGGGGCGACACCGAGAGTGCCATCATCGTCAGGGCCGGTACCGGTAACTCCACCGGCACCGCACATATTCTGGTGGCCAATGGCAGCCAGCTTATCGGTGGCAATGGCAATATCCTCGAGGTCATCGATGACATGACCGCCGACTTCACCGCAGACAACAGTCAACTGAGCGGCGACGTAGTGGTGGAAGCCGGCAGTACCGCGAACCTGCTGCTGCAGAACAATGCCTCGCTGCGGGGGAATCTGGTCAATGTGCAGAGCCTGGAGCTGAACAGCGGTGGCCGCTGGATCTTGACCAAGGATAGCGAGGTCGGTGACCTGACGCTCGATAGTGGTACGGTCGATTTCACCGACCGGGACACAACGACTGGCTTCAAGACCCTGACGGTAGACAACCTCAAGGGCTCGGGTATCTTCGTGATGGACATCGACCTGGCCAGTGGTACCGGCGATCTGCTGAAGGTCACCGGGGCCGCCGAGGGCAGCCACCAGTTGAGCATCGCCAGTACCGGCGCCGATCCGGTCGAAGGGCAGGCTCCGCACCGTATCGTAGAAACCGGTGGCGGTGATGCGACCTTCGGTCTGCTGCACGATATCGATTTCGGTACCTACACCTACACCCTGGAAAAAGGCGAGGGCGAGGACAACTGGTACCTGGTGCAGAAGTTTGACGACAGCGGCAACCCCATCGTGACGCCGGGCGCCCGGGCAGTGCTGGGGATGTTCAGCGCCGCGCCCACCGTCTGGTATGGCGAACTGTCCTCGTTGCGCAGCCGCATGGGTGAATTGCGCCTGGGGCATGGCCAGGGCATCTGGATGCGCAGCTACGGTAACCGCTACAACCTCTCGGCCAGCAACACCATGGCCTATCAGCAAGACCAGAACGGCGTGAGTTTCGGTGCCGACGGCGTGGTGCCGGGCCACGACGGGCGCTGGCTGCTCGGGGTCATGGGCGGTTACAGCGAGTCCGACCTGGACTTCAGCCTCGGTTCATCCGGCAAGGTCAAGAGCTACTACGTCGGCGCTTACAGCACCTGGATGGCCGACAGTGGTTACTACATCGACGCGGTGCTCAAGTACAACCGCTTCCGTAACCGCAACGATGTGGTGATGAGCGATGGTCGCAAGACCAAAGGCGAGTATCACAACGACGGCCTCGGGGCCTCGGTTGAGGTTGGCCGGCACTTCAAGCTGGATGATGGCTGGTATGTCGAGCCGTTCACCCAGCTGTCCACGCTGTGGGTCGATGGCGACAGCTACACCCTGGACAACGGCCTGCGGGCCGAGAGCGATGGCGCCAACTCGGTGCTCGGCAAGGTCGGTGCGCAGGTCGGGCGCAGCCTGGCGCTGGACAACGGCAGTGTCCTGCAGCCTTACCTGAAAGTCGCGGCGGCTCACGAGTTCATCAACAGCAACAAGGTCAAGGTCAACGACAACCACTTCACCAACGACCTCTCCGGCACCCGTGGAGAGGTGGCTGTGGGCCTGGTGGCGCAGGTTTCGGACGTGCTGCAGCTGCATGGCGAGTTCCAGTACAGCAACGGCGAGCATATCGAGCAGCCGTACGGGGTCAACCTGGGGTTGCGCTACAACTTCTGATCGCTCGCAGGCATGCACTTGCAGGAGCGGGCTCGCCCCGCTCCTGCAGGTTTTGAATGTGCCTACAGCCGCGGGTAGTCGATATAACCTACCGGCCCTTTGGCATAGAACGTCTCCGGATGCGGTGCATTGAGCGGTGCATCGGCGGCCAGGCGCGCTGGCAGGTCGGGGTTGGCGATGAACGGGATGCCGAACGCCACCGCATCGGCTTTACCGCTGGCCAGGGCAGCATTGGCGCCGGCCTTGTCAAAGCGCTCGTTGACGATGTAGGGGCCGCCGAACGCTGCCTTGATCAGCGGACCGATGCTGTCGTCAGCTTCTTTCTCCCGCGAGCAGAGGAAGGCGATGCCGCGTTTGCCCAGCTCCCGGGCCACATAGGTGAATGTTTCGGCACGGTTGGCGTCGCCCATGTCATGGGCATCGGCCCGTGGCGCCAGGTGCACGCCCACGCGGCCCGGGCCCCATACCTCGATGGCGGCATCGGTCACTTCCAGCAGCAACCGTGCGCGGTTCTCCAGCGAGCCGCCATAACGGTCGCTGCGCTGGTTGGTACTGCTCTGCAGGAACTGGTCGAGCAGGTAGCCATTGGCGCCGTGGATCTCCACGCCATCGAAGCCGGCGGCCTTTGCGTTCTCGGCGCCGCTGCGGTAAGCCTCGACGATGTCGGCGATCTCTTCGGTTTCCAGGGCCCGTGGGGTCGGGTAGTCACTGAGCGGGCGTACCAGGCTGACATGGCCCTTGGGCTGGATCGCGCTGGGGGCCACCGGTAGTTCGCCGTTCAGGTACGAGGGGTGGGAGATGCGCCCGACGTGCCACAGTTGCAGGAAGATGCGCCCGCCCGCGCCGTGGATGGCCTTGGTCACGTTGTGCCAGCCGCGCACCTGCTGGTCGTTCCAGATCCCGGGAGTGTCCGGATAGCCGACGCCCATCGGCGTGACCGAGGTCGCCTCGCTGAGGATCAGTCCGGCGCTGGCGCGCTGCACGTAGTACTCGGCCATCAGCGCATTGGGCACGCGGCCTTCGTCGGCGCGGCAACGGGTCAGCGGGGCCATGATGATGCGGTTGGGCAGTTCCAGGTCGCCCAGGGTGATCGGGTCGAACAACGTAGTCATGTGCGAAGCCTCGCTTGGATCAGGTCAGAGCTCTTGGCTCATGTGCTCGAGGAACGCCTTGATGGTCGCCTCGTTGCGTTTGAAGAAATGCCATTGGCCGATCTTCTGGCTGCTGATCAGGCCGGCGCGCTGCAGGGTGGCCAGGTGGGCGGACACGGTCGACTGCGACAGGCCGCAGCGTTGGTCGATCTGCCCGGCACACACACCGTGCTCGGTGCTGTGATGCTGGTCGGGGAACTGCGCGGCCGGGTCTTTCAGCCAGTTGAGGATGTCGCGCCGAACCGGATGGGCCAGGGCTTTTATTATTTCGTCGAGATCGAGGGGCATGGGTGGACTCGTGGCGTGTAGCGGTATATCGCGATGGGGCGAAATATAAATCGGTGTATCGCGATATACAAATATGAAGAGTTCACAAGGCTATAAACATTGGCTATATCGTCTTGTGACGATATAGAGGGAAGCGGTGCTAGACTGCCGCCATGAACTATCTCGCGCACCTTCATCTGGGCGGCTCAGCGCCGCAACAACTGCTAGGCAGCCTGTATGGCGATTTCGTCAAGGGCGAGCTCGCGGGGCGCTTCCCGCCTGCGCTGGAGGCTTCGATTCGGCTGCACCGACACATCGACCGCTATACCGACAGCCACCCACTGGTGCTGGCGGCGCTGGCGCGTTTTCCGCGTGAGCGGCGGCGGTTCGCCGGGATCGTCCTGGATGTGTTCTTCGACCACTGCCTGGCGCGGCATTGGGCGGCATATGCCGAGCAGCCGCTGACGCAATTCACCGATGATTTCTACATGGTATTGCTAGCCGAACCGGAGTTGCCGGGGCGGTTGGCGCGCATCGCGCCGTTGATGGCGGCCGACGACTGGCTGGGAGCGTATGGCGATTTCGCCACCCTGGAGCAGGTGTTTGCCGGGATTGCCCGGCGCCTGTCGCGGCCTGAGGGGATGGCAGGGGTGATGGTGGAACTGGAGCGGTTGTACGAGCCGTTGTTGGCGGACTTTCGCGAGTTCTATCCGCAGTTGCAGGCATTTGCCCGGGCACAGCAATCGGCTTGAGTCCGCAATCGCAGATTCAAGCTGCCCGAGCCTGTCGCCTCGGTGCCACCTCGACATTCTCTACGCCGAATAGCGCCAGATGGACCGCCTGTTGCGCTTCGAAAGCCAGTACCGCGCGTTCCTTGCCCGCACTTGCGATTGGCGGCAACAGGTGGATCAGCACTTGTCCGCGGTCCTGCCCGAACAGCCGCATCAAATGTGAAACCAGGTCGTCCTCGCCAATGAACGGCGCGATCGGATCGGTCTGGCCCGCGCGCAGGTACTGGATTGCCACAGGCTGTAGCGGCGTGACCTGGTCGATCGCCCCGGCCAGCAGGCGCCCATGGAAGGTGCGCAGGCTGCGACCGTCCGTGGTGGTGCCTTCGGGGAAGATCAACAGGGGGCGTTGCTCGCCCAATTGTTCGCTGATCTGCTCACGCAGGCGTTGTGCATCGCCGCCGCCGCGACGAATGAACAGGGTCCCGGCCTTCTCGGCCAGCCAGCCGGCCAGCGGCCAGTGGCGTACCTCGGCCTTGGACAGGAACGACAGCGGGGTGAGCATGCCGAGCAGCGGGATGTCGGTCCACGACACATGGTTGCAGACCCACAGCATCGGTTTTTGCGGCAGCTCGCCCCTGACCTGCACGTCGAAGGGCAGGGCGGCGACCAGATGCCCCATGAACAGCCGTGTCCAGCGTTGGCGCTGTTCTATCGAGGCGTTCAGCCCCAGACGCTCGCCCAGGGCGATGACGCTGGCCATGGCCAGCCCCAGGGTCAGTACCATGAACAGCCGCAGCAGGCGGGCAGCGGCCCGCAGGCGCGGCATCAGACCGCCGCCTTGAAGTGACGGGCATAGCGCGGGCAGAGGTCGTCGCGCTTGAGCAGGATGAACACGTCGGCAACCTGGAAGTCCTCGTCCCAGCACGGCTCGCCGCAGATCTTCGCGCCCAGGCGCATGTAGGCCTTGAGCAGCGGGGGCATTTCGGCGATGACGTTATTCGGCAGCGGCAGGTTGGGCAGCGGCTTCTTCGGTTCGGCGCGCAGGTGCTCGGTGCACAGGTAGCGTTCACGCAGGCGCTGCATGATGGCGTGGGCCTGCACGCCGCCGTCCTGCATGGGGATGCTGGCACAGCCCATCAGGTAACTGTAGCGGCCCTCGTTGAGTACTTCGGCCAGTTCGCTCCAGAGCACGGCGATGGTGCCGCCGTTGCGGTAGGCCGGGTCGACGCAGGTGCGGCCCAGCTCGAGGATCGGCCCCTGCAGCTGCAACAGGCCGTGCAGGCTGAACTCCTCTTCGCTGTAGAAGCGGCCCAGGCTGCTGGCGGCCTGGTGGTCGAGCAGGCGGGTGGTGGCGACCAGCTGGTCGGTGGCCAGGTCGCGCACGCCGATGTGGCGGCAGTGGATGTCGTAGTCGTCCATGTCCAGGCCGTGTTCGGCGCCCTTGAGCTTGGCCTTGAATTCGGCGCTGAACACCTTGAAACGCAGGGCCTGTGCTTCCTGCAGGGCCGTGGCGCCGACCAGGCGTTCGGCTTGCAGACGGCGTTCAGTGCTGGTGTCGCCAGAGCGAGCGATCCGGGTCATCGTGAGTCTCCATAAGCCAGCCAAAGGGTTGCGGCCGGTCGGCTTTGTTGTGCAAAGTCAGCCTAGGTACGCCCGGTGTCACCCCCGTGAATCTTTGGTGATGCTTGCGTGACACCCCTCAAAGGAGTTTGCGATGGCCTGGTTGCAACGACTCAACGATCCCCTGCGCCACCCGCTGGCGGCGACCCTGGGCGAAACCTATGGGGCGGTGCTCGAGCGCCTGGGGGCGGTGGCGCCGTTCGAGCTGGCGGTATTTGGCGGGCGTGCCATGGCCACGCCCGGTCTGGCCTTCCTGCTCGGCTACCAGGCGGCACTGCGGGTGCTGTGGCCCAGCGCACCGTCCAGCTTGGGGGCGCTGTGTGCCACCGAGCGGCGCAGCGTGCGCCCGGCGGACATGCACACCCGCCTGGACGGCCTGCGCCTGACCGGCAGCAAGGACTTCGTCACTGCCGGGCTGGATGCTGAATGGCTGTTGGTGGCGGCGCGCCACGAAGGACCGGGCGAGGCGCCGCGCTTGCAATTGGCGGTGGTCTATCCGGGTGAGCCCGGTGTCAGCCTCGAGGCCTTGCCGACCCTGCCGTTGATGCCCGAAGTGGGGCATGGCCGCCTGCTGCTAAAGGACGCCGCGTGCGAGTTGCTGGCCGGCGATGGCTGGGATGCCTACGTCAAGCCGTTCCGCTCCCTCGAAGACCTGTATGTGCTCGCGGCGCTGGTGGCTTGGCTGCATGGCGTTGCCCAGGAGTGCGCCTGGCCGCAGCCACTCCGTCTGAAACTGATCGGCCTGCTCGCCGGGTGCGCCGAGGGCAGTCGGCAATGCCCGGACAGCGTGGCCTGCCATCTGCTGCTGGGTGGCCTGTTTGCCCAGTTCCAGGGCTTGCGGGTCGAGATCGACCAGGCGTTGGCCGCAGGGCCGGGGCACTGGGCACAGTTGTGGCAACGCGACCAAGGCCTGCTGGCGTTGGCCGGCGCGGCCCGTGACAAACGCCTGGCCAAGGCCTGGGCGGCCGCTGGATTGTCATGAAAGCCTGAGACGCTGGGGGAACTTTTGAACCTGGGCTGCAAAGCAGCCCCTTGCAGAGCTCCCCATGAAGGCAGTGCTACTTGCCCTTGCCATGACCGCAGCCCCGGCCTTGGCCGAAGACTGGCCCTCAGCGCAGTGGCCAGTCGACAACGCCGTCATCGACTGGCAAGCCGTAGACACCTACGCCTTCGCGCCACGCGATGCCGCGCGCGGTGGCATTCGCACCGATGCGTTGTTGATCATCCGCGACGGGCGCATTCTCCATGAACGCTACGCCGAGCCGACCCGTGTCGACACACCCCACCTGACCTGGTCGGTGAGCAAGAGCGTGCTGGCCACGGTCATGGGCGTGGCTTACGGCGAGGGGCGATTCAGGCTTGATGACCCGGCTGCCCGCTACTACCCGGCCCTGCAGCGGCATGCCGGACTGCGCCTGGCCGACCTGCTGCACTGGGCCAGTGGCCTGGCCTGGCAGGAAGATTACGAATATGCGCCATTGAAGTCGTCGGTGGTGGCCATGCTCTACACCCGTGGCCGCACCGACATGGCCGCCTACACGGCATCCAGGCCCGCTGCCAGTGCGCCCGGCACGCAGTTCGTCTACTCAAGCGGTGACAGCAACCTGCTGGCCGCCAGCTTGCGCGGCATGCTCGCACCTGAGCGCTATGCGGACTATCCCTGGCAAGCCCTGTTCACCCCACTTGGGATCTACAGTGCGGTCTGGGAGCGTGATGGCGCGGGCACTTATGTAGGTTCCTCGTACCTCTATCTCAGTGCGCGCGATCTGGCGCGCATCGGCCTGTTGATGCAGCGTGACGGGCGCTGGCGCGAACAACAGTTGCTGCCGGCCGAGTGGGTGACGTTCAACCGCACCTTGTTCAGCGCCGCGCAGCCAGTGCCGGGCGAAGCCAACCCCGGCGGGCACTGGTGGCTCAACCAGTCATTGCCCGGCCAGCCGGTGCCGTGGCCGGATGCGCCGAGCAACACGTTCGCCGCACTCGGCCACTGGGGCCAGGCGCTCTATGTGCTGCCCACGCAAAAGCTGGTGATCGTGCGCTACGCCGATGACCGCGATGGCAGCTTCAGCCACAACGAACTGCTCAAGCGGGTGCTGGCGGCCGTCGCCGGGGAGGGTGCATGAAGCGGGTCGTGCTTCTGCTCGTACTGGCCCTGTCGACCTGGGGCTGGCACGAGCGCCAGGCGTTGGCGGACTTCCCGGGTATCCTTTCGGCCTACTCGGCTAAAGAGTACTGTTCGTGCCGGTTCGTGATGGGTTTCGCTGAGGCCTATTGCCGGGACTATGTGCGCCAGTACCTGCCCTTGGGCCTGCTGGAAGAGGACAGCCCCCGGCGCCTGGTCACCGCCGAGGGCCTTGGTCGGCGCACCCAGGCGGCCTGGCAGGGCAACCGCGAAGGCTGCCGCTTGCTGCCGTGAAACCGTGCGGGTAAGGTTGACGGCCTTGATTCACAGGATTTCACATGTTCAAGCCATCCCGCCTGCTGCCTGCCCTCCTGTTCGCCCTGTGCCTGCCCGCCCATGCCAACTGGCACCTGGATGGCGAATCCTCGCGCCTGTCCTTTGTCACCGGCAAGAATGGCAATATTGCCGAGGTCAACCGTTTCCTGGTACTGCATGGCAAGGTCGACCGCAAGGGCGCGGCCGAGGTCAGCATCGAGATGGACTCGATCAGCAGCGGCATCCCGCTGCGTGACGAGCGCATGCGCGACGGCCTGTTCGCCTTCGAGCAGTTTCCCGAGGCCACGGTGCAGGCGCAGATCGACCTGCGCCCGATCAACGACCTGGCCAACGGCGCGCAGCTGGAGCTGCGCTTGCCGGTGAGCGTGACCCTGCACGGCCAGACCCGTAGCTACAACACGCTGTTGCTGGCCACGCGCCTGGACGAGCGGCGTTTCCAGGTGGTGACGCTGGAGCCGCTGATCCTGCGCGCCTCTGAATTCGGCCTGCTGCCGGGCCTGGAAAACTTGCGCAAGCTGGCCGGGCTCAAGTCGATCAACCCCTCGGTGCCGGTGAGCGCGGTGCTGATCTTCACCGCCCGCTGACATGCCGGGGCCGGTCTTTCCCTGGCGGGATGGCAACCAGTTCGAACTGCTGATCGACGGCCCCGAGTTCTTCCCGCGCATGCTCCTGGCGATCATGCGTGCCGAGCACCAAGTCGACCTGGAGCTTTACCTGGTCGAGGCCGGGGCCTGCGCCGAAGCTGTGGTCGATGCCCTGGAGCAGGCGGCGCGACGGGGCGTACGGGTGCGCTGCCTGTTCGACGACTACGGTTCGCTGGCCTTTACCGCGTCGTTGCGCGAGCGCCTGCTGGCGGCGGGTGTCCAGCTGCGCTGGTACAACCGCCTGCGCTGGCGCCGGGGCTTGCGCAACCTCTATCGCGATCATCGCAAGCTGTTGCTGGTGGACGAACGCTGGTCGGTGGTCGGTGGTACCGGGGTCACCGACGAGTTTTGGACACCGGATGCCGACACTAGCGAGTGGCACGAGGTGATGGTGCGCATGGAGGGGCCGATCGTCACCGACTGGCAACTCTTGTTCGACCGCCAGTGGCACGCCAACCAGCGCCGCACCGCCTGGCGCCCGCCTGAGGGCTTCGGCCTGCCGCGCCTGCCCCAGGTGCCGGCGCAGGGCCAGGGCATGGGCCGGGTGGCCTATGCCGACGCCCGCCAGCACAAGGACATCCTGCATGCGCTGGTGCGCGCCTTGAACAGCGGCCAGCGGCGCATCTGGCTGGCCACGCCGTACTTCCTGCCGACCTTCAGCGTGCGGCGCTCGCTGCGCCGTGCCGCGCAGAAGGGCATCGACGTGCGCCTGCTGCTCACCGGCCCGCGCACCGACCACCCGGCGGTGCGCTATGCCGGGCACCGCTATTACCCAAGGCTGCTGCGTGCCGGGGTGCGGATATTCGAATACCAGCCATGCTTCCTGCACCTGAAGATGGTGCTGGTGGACGACTGGGTCAGCGTTGGCTCGTGCAATTTCGATCACTGGAACCTGCGCTTCAACCTCGAGGCCAACGTCGAAGCCATCGATCCGCCGCTGAGTGCTGCTGTCGCCGCCAGCTTCGAGCGCGATTTCGCCCAGAGCCTGGAGGTCGACCTGGCGCGCTGGCATGCCCGTCCACTGTGGCGTCGGGTGCAACAGCGCCTGTGGGGCTGGCTGGACCGGCTGGTGGCCAATCTGCTGGATCGCCGCGACTAGCGACGTATATCGCCGTCACGCAAAGCAGACTATCGTGCTGGAACTGTTCCCAGACAACCGATGGAGTGGATGCGATGACGACGAAGAAGATTCTCATGCTGGTGGGTGACTATGTGGAGGACTACGAAGTGATGGTGCCGTTCCAGGCCCTGGCCATGGTCGGCCATACCGTCCATGCCGTGTGCCCGGAGAAGATCGCCGGGCAGACGGTGCGCACGGCGATTCACGATTTTGAAGGCGAGCAGACCTACAGTGAGAAGCCCGGGCACAACTTCGCGTTGAACTACGACTTCGTTCAGGTGCGGGCCGAGAGCTATGACGCGTTGTTGATCCCCGGTGGGCGTGCGCCGGAGTACCTGCGCCTGAACGACAAGGTGCTGGAGCTGGTCAAGGCGTTCGACCTGGCCGGCAAGCCGATCGCAGCGGTGTGCCATGGGGCGCAGTTGCTGGCGGCGGCAGGTGTGCTCGAAGGGCGTGAGTGCAGCGCTTATCCCGCCTGTGCGCCCGAGGTACGGCTGGCGGGCGGACGGTTTATCGATATCGCGGTGGACCAGGCCCATGTGGACGGCAACCTGGTGACGGCGCCGGCCTGGCCTGCGCATCCGGCGTGGCTTGCGGCGTTTCTCAAGGTACTTGGGACGCGCATTCAGTAAGGTCGTGAGCAGGCCGTCGTAGCGGTCCTGGAGAAGCACCTGTCGCGCAGGGACAACGGCAGGTTGCGATGCCGATGGTAGGGTTTCCCCTCAGGCCGGCTTGCCCGAGCGCGTTATCCACCGCGACCAGACGACTGCTTCCCCATGGAAATACGCTTGCTGCATGGCGCGGCGATTGCGCCTTTTATCGATGAGCTTGCGCGCTTGCGCCTGACGGTGTTTCGCGAGTATCCCTACCTCTATGAAGGTTCGCTGGAGCATGAGACGAATCACTTGGCCACCTACGCCGATTCTGGTCGCAGCCTGATGGTACTGGCATTGGACGGTGGCCAATTAGTAGGTGCCTCCACCGGCCTGCCGCTGACAGACGAGACGCCTCTCTTCCAGCAATCGTTCCTTGCCCAGGGACGTGATCCGACGTCGGTGTACTACTTCGGTGGCTCGGTGTTGCTACCTGCTTATCGCAGTCAGGGCCTGGGCGTGCGCTTTTTCATCGAGCGCGAATCGTATGCACACAAGTTGGCCGAATTCGATTACTGCGCGTTCTGCGTCGTCGAGCGCCCAGGCATACACCCGCTGCGGCCTGCCAATTACAAACCATTGCACGGTTTCTGGCGTAACCGCGGCTTCCTGCAGGACCCTTCATTGCGTACCTGTCATGCCTGGCGCGATCGGGACGAGCAGGAAAGCAGCGACAAGATCATGTCGTTCTGGCTCAAGGCGCTACCGATATGATCTGCCTGACGGTGTGTCTACAGGTAGGGGCCTCATGATGGGAAGTACATTCGTCCAGTTGCCGGCTCCAGGGTACTGTCGAAGTCGTACGGACCTTTGGCACCTAGCAATCGACGGTATCTAGAGATCTTCTGCATGGGCACGGTCGACCATAGATTGCCGACGTCCAGCCTGTCCATACGGCTTACGCCTGGGACGTAAGTGATCTTGTCGGTGCCATAAACCGGGCGTTGCAGCACATCGGCGATTCGTTGCGCCGCGCCGCTTTTCCCGCCCCAGCAGGCCAGCAGGACGATGGGCTCGCCAGCTGGCGTATGGGCCAGGCGCGGGGCTATTTCGCGCAGCGCGATGCGTGCTGCGTCTTCGTATTGGCCGGCCGCATTCATCAAGACACCGTTCTTGCCCCCATGTGTTTCAAAAGCTTTTATCCCTCTGCCCCATGCATCGTCGTACCAGACGACCTCTGCTTGGTTGGTTCTTGGGCTTCTGAACATGACGTCAATTGAATGCTGAGGGTTCTTGGGGGCGTGAGCTGCGGGCTTTCTCAGTGCATTGCTGCGCTTGAGGGTGCTGACGCTTTTTCCAGTCATCCGCGCCAAGCCCCCCGTTGCAAGACTGGCGACCCCTGTGCCCAACGATATCCAGCCGAGCACGTTGGCGGCTTGCTCATTCTTGCCTTGTGCCTGCATCGCCATCGCTGCCGCTCCCGTGCCCAAGGACACGATGTTGAGCGTCGCCGTCGCCACTGCCAGTGCACCGCTGGCACTGAGGATACCGCCCGCGGCAAGCGCGGCGCCGGCGGCGCCAAAGCTGGCGACCGTAGCCAGTGCTCCGACCGCCAGGCCAATGCCGGCCAGGACCCAGGTCTGCCAGCTGTGCCCATCTGGGTCGATGCGGTTGACCGGGTCGCCGCCACAATAGGTATAGGCATTGATACCGCCATGACCGAACGGGCTTTCGCTGTCGGGCGCGAGGAAACACATCAACAATGGGTCGTAGGGCCGATAGCCTGCGGCGATGTACCAGCCGGTCAGGGGTTCACGGCGTTCTCCTGCATACCCGAACGGCTGTTGCTGGTCGTTGCCTTGTTCGCTGCCATGTGGGGTGTATTGCAGCATGTGCGCCTGGGCGCCGGCTTTGATGCGTATCGAGCCTTGGCCGTCGCAGCCTAGCAAAGTTGTCTGGCGTACACCTTCGGTGATCGCGCTCACCGCGAACAGAGTGCTGCCGTCGCCCATTACCTCAAGTGTGGTGTTTCCCTGGTGCTCATGGGTCAGTTGCTTGCCGCTGAAGAAGCTGCGGTTGAGCGTGCCATTGATAATTCGGTCGCGTAGTTGGCCATTCGGGGTGTAGCGGTACTCGCACGTCCTGCCCTCATATTCGACGCGTTGCAGACGTTCGTGGGCGTCCCACGTGAGCTTGCGCCCCAGGCTGTCGGCGATGACGCGTCCGTGGGCGTCGTAGGTCAGCTCGATCCGCGCTGGCCAGCTGGAGTGGCTATGATCGATCGCCACGATCTGGCAGGGGTCATCGGCTGCGTAGTGGAAGTGGGCAACATCTTCGCTGCCGTCGTTGAAGCGGCTGGTGACTTGTCGATAGCCGTCGCGCTCATTGAAGACAAAGCGTTGTTCGACGATGGCGTTGCCGAACGGATCCCGTGGTGCGGCATTGGTGTTCGCGGTAAAGCGCACCAAGCGGCCTCGCGAATCGTAGGCGAAGCGTTCGTCAGCCTCTTGCTGGCCGTCATTGCCAGTACGTCGGATGAGCTGATCGAGTGTGTTGTAGCCGAGGGTTTGGGTGAAGGTCCGAGTTGCACCGTTTTCGGTCAGGGTGAAGGTGCTGCTGGCCTCTCGCCCCATGGCATCGTAGGTCAGTTGCCTGACCAGAACGCGGGCGTCTTGATCTTGAGTGGTGACTTGGTTCACACGCGAAAGGGCATCATAGGTTATACGCGTACTGACCTTGCCTGCGATGATTTGCGCGAGCCTGCCGAATGCATCGTAATGGCGTTGTTGTTTGGTGCCGTTGGCGTCCACGAAACCCAGTGGCCTGCCGGCCAACGATGTATGCCAAAGGGTACTGTACTCGGCGCCCTCGACGTCCCAGGACTCCTGCTGCGGCAAGCCGGCGGGTGAGAAGCTCCACTTCAGCGTCCCCAGGGCACCACTGGCCTCGGTGGGCTGACCCAGGCGAGGGTGATAATGCAGTTGTTCGCTGTGACCGCCCTCGGCAGTGGAAGACAGCAGCACGTCGTGCAGTTGTGGTTCGTAGGCGAAGTCCACGCGCCTTCCATCGGCAAGCGTATTGGCGTGGGGAGGCAACTGGCCCGGGCGATAGTGGTAGTGGGTGGTGCGCCCGGCCACTTCGACCGAGCGCTGGCGGCCCAGGCCGTCGAAAGTCTGCCGCCCCAAGGTAATGGCGTTCATGGTTGTTCCTCCTGCGCAGGGGCAGTGGTGGTAATCAATTCGGGATGCTGTCCATCGCTGTGGGGCGCGAATTGCCACGCGAGGGTAGTGCCATCTTCCAAGATTTTTTCGATGACCCGCGAATAGTGGTCGTATCGGTAGCGGGTAACGGTTGTGGACATGTTCGGTACGCTGAGCCGCTCTTCGACTACCCTGTCCAGGCCATCGCGCACCCACTTCAATGTACGGGCCAGATTGTTTTCGCAATCGTAGCGCTGCTCTTCGATGGGGCTGCCCGCGAGGTTTTTCAGGGTCACATTCCGAGGGCTGGAGAGTCCGCCCGCAGCTTGCCATTGCTCGCAGCGACGAGTGATTGGGTCCTGGACCGTATGTGTGTGTATGCCTTGGGCGTCGATGGTGAGGGTGGCTTGGCCCCAGTCGTCGAAGACGGTGGTGGTGGTCAGGGACAGCGGAACAGGCGAATCCTTGGACAACCAGTCCTGGGTCGTCCGGCGTATCTGCCGGCCCAGGGCATCGAATTCACAGCGCATGATTTCAAGGAAGCGACCGGGTTCGTTGTCCAGGTCTTCCAATTCGATACGCCGGGTACGTCCGTCGCCGTCGAGCCACAGACGCTGGCGTCGGCCGGTGATCTCCACCTGTTCGACCATCATCGCTGGCAGGGCGCTGGTACCGTGCAGGTTCACGGCTAGTGCGTCTCCCAGGTGGTAACGCACCAGACGCTGTGTCTGGTACGGGCTACCGGTTGCGTTGAGTGTTCGGACGATACGGCCAATCTGGTCATACTCGTAGCGGGTGAGCGCCCCGCTCTCGCTGCGTTCCCAAATGGTCTGGCCTGTGAGCAGGGACTGCGCGCTGTTGTGGGTTGAGCGGTTCACGTCGTCATTCTCGAAGCCGATGATCGTGCTCCGTAAAACCAACGCTCCCTTTGCGTGCCCATAGTGGTATTCGGTAGCGGTAGACCTGCCGTTGAGCGTCGTGACGCTTCGCTGGATGCGCCCGTAGCAGATGTGAGGCTGATGGAAATAGATGTGGCGGGTCTCCTCCAGCAAGCGGCCGTCCAGCTCGTCCAGCAACTGCTCACGCTCGACCACGATATGCGCTGGGGCATCCACGATCAGTGAAGGAAGTGGCGCATAGGTGTACGTGCTGCTCAACATTGGAGCTGAGCCGTCAGCCTTGGCTGGCCGGGTAGTTTTCTTGCGCAGGAAGCGCACCATCCCCAAGGGATCAGCTGGGCAACCTTCTCCCCCTTCGGCGGGATAGTAGCAATTGATCTCACTGATGCCGGTTGGGTAGTCGACCTGGGTGATGTTGCCGTAGTTGTCGTATTGATAAACCGTCGTTTCGGTGCGACTGGCCCCTGGGCGGGCATGGTCTGTGTAAGTGGTCGAGACCTGATGGGGGAGCTGGCAGGTACTGGATTGCTCCTCCCAGGTTTTGCCAGGATCGATACCATAGCGGGTATGCGTGCTGATCTCGCAATCGCCTCGTCGCGAGCTTTCCAGGAGGGGCAGATGAAAGCGGTTCCAGGTGCGAGTGATGGTATTCAGGATCGTGCCTTGTGCATCGCTGACCGTTTCGACCACTTCGTATTGGTAGTCGCTTTCGACCTGATAGAGGTTGTCTCGACCATGTTCCCAGGAAAACGCCTGGGCGCTGCCGAAGCCAAGGAAATTGGCCGTGCCGACCCATCGGTAGTGGTGCATCCTTTCGGTGTCGGGGGGGCCGGCGCTGTGGATCCATGACTCGACCCGCGGCAGGTGGGAAAACGGTGCGTTGGCCGGCAACTGATGGCCGTCGGCCCCGGTCGCCCACTTGACGATGTCATGGGCGCCCAGCGGACTGTGCAGGGTGGTGGGCAGCAGCAGGTGGGCTCCATTGTCCAGGGCCAGGGCGTCGTACTCGATGCCGAAAGGGCGCTGGATGCCGGGAACGTGGATTTCGCTGAGTCGGTCATTGCTCAACACCAGACGCAACATGAGCGCTTGCGTGGTATCCGGGTTGAAGATGAGATGAACTTCTTCCTCCAGCTGATCCACGCTCAGCAGCGCGCGCTGTTCATCACTGATTTGCTGAAGAATGAAATGGCCGTCATTGCCGTAGGGCGCCCAGTCGATGAACAGGCGATGGCCCTCCGGGGAGTGCATTTCCACAACCAGATAGCGTCCACTGTCTTCCTGCTCACGCAGGATTTCGCGTTCTCCGGATTTCTTGTCTACCCGGAAATCACCGTTGTGTTGTGGGGCGACTCGCAGCGCCGGGAGTTTTTGATCGCTGAAGGTCAGCGGCGTATCGGCTGCGAACGTGGAGGCATCTTGATCTATGGCGTACTGCTCGCCGGAGGCGAGCCTCAGGGTGTTCCGGTCGAGTTCGGACAGTCCGAGGGTCCAGCCTAGTCCATAGCCTTTGTTGACACTTGAGCCCAGCACGCTGAAGGCTAGGGTGACCGAGAGCGCCGGTCCACACAGTTGGTTGGCGGGTGGGAGCGGCAGGGAGACCGCGAGGGTGAACTGGCCGGTACGGTTGTCCACGCCGGTTTTCATGAAGTCCAGAAAATTGCTGGCTTGGGTATGTATCGAGGACATTGGGTGTTTCCTGTTGCAGGGAGAGGTCGGTGCCCCTTTCACGGGCACCGAGTTTCCAGGAAGGTCAGGCCTGGCTCGCACTTACCTTGAAGGACACATGTTTGCCTGCTTCTGCGACAAAGAATTCGACTTCATAGTCATTGCCATGCTGGTCGATCACCTTCCAGATACTGCGCTTCGTCTGCGAGCTGCCGTAGTGACGGTTATAGAAGCGTTTGGCGTACAAATGGATGAGCATGTGAGCAGGACGCTGGTGATGGGCTCGGTCCGACTCTGGAGATTGCAATGTGAATGGCTGGCCCACCTCATACATCGTCACCTTACGGTACTGGCTGTAGTCATTGGTGAGTTGGAACGAGATCAATGCGTGATCCCAGCTGTTCATTTCATAGACAGGTTGAGACGAAGGTGTGGCCAGCGCCTCGCTTTGGACCATCCTGGTCCTTGGATCGGCAAATCCGAAGTAGCTGACGGATTCTTCGAACTCATCATCCCAGTAGTTCAGATTGCTACTTGGGAGCTTGTACGTGAGGGCCGGCTCGCTGCTCAATTTGAAGAGGTCATTAGAGGGCGGCACAGGCGCAATGGACTCAATGACGACCGAGGATTTGAAGGGATCGGCATTCGTCACGAAATAATGATCTTCATCCTTCCAGATCAATGCATAAATTTGACTGAGCGTGCCACCAGGACGCTTCGAGCTCACATAAAAGCGACGGCGAATGGATTGGGGGGAGTGTGCCATCAGCGCACTGGGTGCGGTGCCGGAAGCGTTATGGTAGACAAATCGTTCGTCGCGCTCGGAGTGCGCATACAGGTGCGGATGATCCAGCACTCGAGGATTGCCTTCGTCATCGATCTGGACCAAGGTCAGTGAGTCGAGGCTTTGCTGAGAGATCGTCTGGCCTTTGCGAGGTTCGAGTGTGACGGTGATCTCCACTTGTTGGTGGCCATTGGCATAAACGCGGCGGGAGTTGGAGGTGATATCCAGCTGGAAATGGCGTAGCCATTGATTGGCTTTTAAGGTATTGCTCATGAGGTCTGCCTCTGCAGGAGATGAGGCCTCATTTGAGTTGGAAATTACGCTTTGAGAGCGGTACATATTGCTGGCTGTAGGAGCCAGCATCAATTTCCTGCGAGCAAAAAAAACCGCTCCTCAAGGGAGCGGCTTATTTCCTACTGCGGTGTAGACGTTACTTTACTTCCACCGCCAGGCTTTCGGCGATCTTGCTCTGCCACAGCGCAGGGCCGGTGATGTGTACCGATTCACCCTTGCTGTCCACCGCGACCGTGACCGGCATGTCCTTCACTTCGAACTCGTAGATCGCTTCCATGCCCAGCTCGGCGAAGGCCAGGACCTTCGACTTGCGGATGGCCTGGGCCACCAGATAGGCGGCGCCGCCGACGGCCATCAGGTACACGGCCTTGTTGTCCTTGATCGCTTCGATGGCAGTCGGGCCACGTTCGGACTTGCCGATCATGCCCAGCAGGCCGGTCTGCTCGAGGATCTGCCGGGTGAACTTGTCCATGCGCGTGGCAGTGGTCGGGCCGGCAGGGCCTACCACTTCGTCACCGACCGGATCGACCGGGCCGACGTAGTAGATGAAGCGGCCTTTGAGGTCCACCGGCAGCTCTTCGCCACGGTTGAGCATCTCGACCATGCGCTTGTGCGCGGCATCGCGGCCGGTGAGCATCTTGCCGTTGAGCAGGATGGTCTCGCCCGGCTGCCAGCTGGCGACCTCTTCCGGGGTGATCGCGTCGAGGTTCACGCGGCGGGCGCTTGGGCCGGCTTCCCAGACGATTTCCGGGTAGGCGTCCAGCGACGGCGCTTCCAGCTCGGCCGGGCCGGAGCCGTCGAGCACGAAGTGGGCGTGACGGGTAGCGGCGCAGTTGGGGATCATGCACACCGGCAAGGAGGCGGCGTGGGTCGGGTAGTCCATGATCTTGACGTCGAGCACGGTGGTCAGGCCGCCCAGGCCTTGGGCGCCGATGCCCAACTGGTTGACCTTGTCGAACAGCTCCAGGCGGATCTCTTCGATGCGGTTCTGCGGGCCACGGGCTTTCAGCTCATGGATGTCGATGGATTCCATCAACACTTCCTTGGCCATCACCGCGGCTTTCTCGGCGGTGCCGCCGATGCCGATGCCCAGCATGCCAGGCGGGCACCAGCCAGCGCCCATGGTCGGGACGGTCTTGAGCACCCAGTCGACGATCGAGTCGGACGGGTTGAGCATGGCCATCTTCGACTTGTTTTCCGAGCCGCCGCCCTTGGCCGCGACATCCACCTCGACCTTGTCGCCGGGGACGATAGAGTAGTGGATCACTGCCGGAGTGTTGTCCTTGGTGTTCTTGCGGGCACCGGCCGGGTCGGCCAGGATCGAGGCGCGCAGGACGTTCTCGGGCAGGTTGTAGGCGCGGCGCACACCTTCGTTGATCATGTCGTCGACGCTCAGGGTGGCGCCGTCCCAGCGCACGTCCATGCCGACGCGCACGAACACGGTGACAATGCCGGTGTCCTGGCAGATCGGGCGGTGGCCGGTGGCGCACATGCGCGAGTTGATCAGGATCTGGGCGATCGAGTCACGCGCGGCAGGCGACTCTTCACGCAGGTAGGCCTCGTGCATCGCCTGGATGAAGTCGACGGGGTGGTAGTACGAGATGAATTGCAGGGCGTCGGCGACGCTCTGAATCAGGTCGTCTTGCTTGATCACGGTCATGCAGCGCGCTCCTCTTAAAGACGGGAACATTCGAAAAGGCATTCCGACAGTGCACACCTGTATGTCAGGAACGCCTGGCAAGGCACCGGCTGGTCGGGCCGGCACAAAAAAGGCGCGGCAGTATACCGTGCCCCCGTCTTCGGAAACACCTGCATGTGGTCTGGACCAAGGTCGGCAGGGAAGGGGCATCCTTTTTGCTGATGACATGCGATGCTGTGGCCTCGGGAGCGCTTCGTGCTTCAGCGCCCCCAGAAAACCTTGAATCGAATGAGAAACCTGACCATGCCCGAACTTTGCGTGGGCGAGCGCCAATGGGCAGTGCCAAGCGGCAGCAATCTACTGGATGCCCTCAACGAGGCAGGCCTGAATGTGCCCTACAGCTGCCGCGCCGGCAGTTGCCACGCCTGCCTGGTGCGCTGCCTCGATGGCCTGCCCGTGGATGCCAGGCCCGCGGCCCTGAGTGCGACCCAGCGCGACGAGGGCTGGCGCCTGGCCTGCCAGTGCTCGGTGGCCGGCGACCTGCGGGTGGCGCTGTTCGACCCGCTGCAGGATGGCCGGCCGGCCACGGTGGTTGCACTGGATTGGTTCGGCGATGTGCTGCGCCTGCGCCTGCGCCCAGGCCGGACGCTGCGCTACCAGGCTGGCCAGCACCTGGTGCTGTGGTGCGGCGACGTGGCCCGCCCCTACTCGCTGGCGAGCCTGCCGGGAGAGGATGAGGCGCTGGAGTTTCACCTGGATTGCAGTCGCCCCGGCGTGTTTTGCGACAGGGCCCGGCAGTTGCACGTAGGCGATGCATTGAGGCTGGGCGAGCTGCGCGGCGGGGCGCTGCACTACGACCCTGACTGGCAGGCGCGGCCCTTGTGGCTGCTGGCGGCGGGCACCGGGCTGGCACCCTTGTGGGGCATCCTGCGCGAGGCGCTGCGCCAGGGGCATCAGGGCGAGATTCGGCTGCTGCATGTGGCGCGCACGCCAGCCGGGCACTACCTGGCGGAGGCGTTGCAGGCGCTGGAAGGGGTGAGCGTGGAGTTGGTTCTGGCCGAGCAGTTGGATGAGGCGTTGGCCGGTTTGCGCCTGGCGTCGCGCCAGACGATGGTATTGCTGTGCGGGGCGCCGGGGAGTGTCGAGCGGTTCGCCCGTCGACTGTTCATTGCCGGGGTACCGCGGAATCAGGTATTGGCGGATGTTTTCAGCGAACACGCCTGAGGCCTGAAAGCATCGCGGGGCAAGTCGGGTCGCCCCGCGATGGCTTTTGCTGGCAGATCAGCCGACCAGCGGATCACCGACATGCAGGATCTTCATGCCGTTGGTGCCACCGATGGTGTGGTAGCTGTCACCCTTGGTCAGGATGACCCAGTCGCCTTGCTCTACGAGGCCGCGCTTAAGCAGCTCGTCGACCGCCGCCTGGCTGACCTTGTCGGCCGGCAGCGAGGCCGGGTCGAAGGCAATCGGGTAGACGCCGCGGAACATGTTGGCACGGGCCTGGGTAGCACGGTGCGGCGACAGGGCGAAGATCGGCACGTGCGAACGCAGGCGCGACATGATCAGCGGGGTGTAGCCACTTTCGGTGAGGGCGATGATCGCCTTGACGCCGGGGAAGTGGTTGGCGGTGTACATCGCCGCCAGGGCGATGGACTCGTCGCAGCGCTCGAAGGTGGTGTGCAGGCGGTGGCTGGACTTCTGGCTGGTCGGGTGCTTCTCGGCGCCCGAGCAGATACGGGCCATGGCCTGTACGGCTTCGATCGGGTAGGCACCGGCGGCGCTTTCGGCCGACAGCATCACCGCATCGGTGTTGTCGAGCACGGCGTTGGCCACGTCGGACACTTCGGCGCGGGTCGGCATCGGGTTCTGGATCATCGACTCCATCATCTGGGTCGCCACGATCACCGCTTTGTTGTTGCGGCGGGCGTGCTGGATGATCTTCTTCTGGATGGCGATCAACTCGGCATCGCCGATTTCCACGCCCAGGTCGCCACGGGCAACCATGACTGCGTCGGAAGCGAGGATCAACTGGTCGAGAGTCTCGTCGTCGGCGACCGCTTCGGCGCGTTCGATCTTGGCCACTAGCCAGGCGCTGCCGCCGGCTTCGTCACGCAGCTTGCGCGCGTATTCCATGTCGCTGGCGTCACGCGGGAACGACACGGCCAGGTAGTCCAGGTCCATTTCCGCAGCCAGCTTGATGTCGGCCTTGTCTTTTTCGGTCAGGGCCGGCGCGGTCAGGCCGCCACCTTTGCGGTTGATGCCTTTGTGGTCGGACAGCGGGCCACCGATGATCACCACGCAGTGCAGGGCATCGGCGGTGGCGGTTTCGACGCGCATGACCACGCGGCCGTCGTCGAGCAGCAGTTCGTCACCGACGCCGCAGTCCTTGACCAGGTCGGGGTAGTCGATGCCGACGATGTCCTGATTGCCTTCGGTGAGCGGGTGGGCAGTGGAAAAGGTGAACTTGTCACCGACTTTCAGTTCGATGCGCTTGTTGGCGAACTTGGCGATGCGGATCTTCGGACCCTGCAGGTCCCCCAGCAGCGCGACGTGACGGCCGTTCTTGGCGGCGATGTCGCGGATCAGGCGGGCGCGGGCCTTGTGCTCGTCCGGGGTGCCGTGGGAGAAGTTCAGGCGTGCCACGTCAAGGCCGGCGAGGATCAGCTGTTCGATCACTTCCGGCGAGTTGCTGGCGGGGCCAAGGGTGGCGACGATTTTGGTACGGCGGATGGTCATGCACAGACTCCTATAGTGAAGCGCAGCGAAAGGCTACTCCTCAATTGCGTTGTAGTCATTGTTCCGTTGCACTACCTGTACGGTTGCGAGGGTGGCGTTTGAACGGTCGCGGTATGCTTGCAAAAGGCTGTGAAGATTTGCCGTGAAAGGCCGATACACTGCCATCAAAGGAGAATTCCCATGCGCACCCTGATCGTTTTGACCATGGCGGCCAGTGTCGTCGGCTGCACCCGCTGGTCCATGGACCACCACCTGAACAATGCCTATCGCGCCTATGACCGTGGTGACTGTGCAAAGGTGATGCTGGAGCTGTCGCAGGTCGACCGCACCAGCCGTGCCCGGCCGTTCATCCACCCGGAAGTATCGCTGCTGCGTGGCCAGTGCCTGGAGCGCCAGAAGCTCTACGTCGACGCGGCGCAGACCTACCAGTACCTGATCCAGCAGTACCCGCGCAACGAATACGCCTACCGCGCGCAGGCGCGCCTGCAGACGCTGGAGAAGCTCGGCCACCTGCGTGGCGGCGAAGCGGCGGTGGCCAGCCCGGTGAACACTACACCTTGGCGTTAATCCCAAGGTGTCGATGATTTCATGTAGTCCGTCCGTCGGACTGGGCTAATCTGTTGGAGAGTTGTAACGATCATCGCCAGTACCTTGTCTTCCTGGCTCCAGGTACAGGACTTCACTGCGATCATGTTTATCGAGCGACATATAGAGCGTCATCAACTGCCTTGCGTGCTCAAGGTCTTCAACCGCTGCACCGACCAGCAGATCGGCTATCTGGGCAATGCTTCCGAAGACGGCCTGATGCTGATCAGCCAGTTGCCGGTGCTGGTGGGGCCGGACTTCGAGCTGCAACTGCGTGTTCCCCTTGCCGGCGGTGGCCTGCAGTTCATCAACCTGACCGCCAGTTGCCTGTGGTGCCGCGAAGATGAAACGCCCGGGCATTTCGATGCCGGTTTCATGTTGTTGCAAGCGCCGCAGGAATACGACGGCTTTGTCCGCTCGCTGCGCGATTTCTTCAGCTTCCGGCCCATGAACGCCTCTGCGTAAGGCTGGCCCAGCCCTCGCGCGTGCCGTTAGACTCTGGTCGACCTTGTTACAGGAAGACCCCGTGAGCTCCAGCATCTTCTGGCACGACTACGAAACCACCGGCATCAATCCACGCTGCGACCGCCCCCTGCAGGTGGCCGGCGTGCGCACCGACCTCGATCTCAACGAGATCGAGGCGCCGATCAGCCTCTATTGCCAGCCCTCCGACGATATCCTGCCGCACCCGGCGGCTTGCCTGGTGACCGGCATCACTCCACAGCAGCTGGCCAGCCAGGGGCTGTGCGAGGCCGAATTCATGACGCGCATCCATGCGCAACTGGCCCGGCCTGGCACGTGTGGCGCCGGCTACAACACGTTGCGCTTCGACGATGAGGTCACCCGCTACAGCCTCTACCGCAACTTCTTCGACCCCTATGCCCGTGAATGGCAGGGGGGCAACAGCCGCTGGGACTTGATCGATGTGGTGCGTACTGCCTATGCGCTGCGCCCCGAGGGCATCGTCTGGCCGCAGCAGGATGGGCGCACCAGCTTGCGTCTGGAGCTGTTGAGCAAGGCCAATGGCATCGACCATGGCCATGCCCACGAAGCGCTTTCCGACGTGCGGGCGACCATTGCCCTGGCCCGGTTGATTCGGGACCGGCAGCCCAGGTTGTATGACTGGTTGTTCCAGTTGCGCAGCAAGCACAAGGTCATGGAGCAGATCCGCCTATTGCAGCCCCTGGTACATGTATCCGGACGTTTCTCGGCGCAGCGCAACTATATCGGTGTGGTGTTGCCATTGGCCTGGCACCCGCGTAATCGCAACGCGCTGATAGTCTGCGACTTGCAACAGGATAATTCGCCGCTGCTCGAGGAGAGTGCGCAAGCATTGCGTGAGCGTTTGTACACGCGGCACGAAGATATGGCCGAGGGCGAACTACCGGTACCGCTGAAGTTGGTGCATATCAATCGGTGCCCGGTGCTGGCGCCGCTATCGGTACTGCGCCCGGCCGATCAACAACGGTTGGGGCTTGAATTGTCGGTGTTGCAGGCACACGCGCAGCAGTTGGCCAACCAGCAAAGTGTTTGGCGAGACAAGCTGGGCATCATCTATCAGGAAGAGGGCTTTGCACCCAGTGAAGACCCGGAGCAACAGTTGTATGACGGTTTCCTCGGTGACCGCGACAAACGCCTGAGCGAGCAAGTGCGGTGTACCGATCCGGCGCAATTGGCCAAGGGGCAGTGGATGTTCGATGATCCGCGCCTGCCGGAATTGTTGTTCCGCTATCGGGCGCGAAACTTTTCCGACACCCTTGATGAACAAGAGCGCGCACGTTGGCATGCGTTCTGTCAGCAACGTCTTACAGACCCTGCCTTTGGTGCGCCGAACACCCTGGCCGATTTCGAGCTGGCATGCCAAAGCAGCCTGCTAGACGCCAGCGAGGCGGGGCGCCAGGTACTGGAAGCCTGGCAGGGCCATATCCGACAACTGAAAGTGCAATACCAGCTTTGAAATGTGCAGATAAACAAAAACGCCGGCAACTGCCGGCGTTTTCATGTTGAAACCAATGCGCCCGTTTAAGCGTATCAGTCCAGCAGGGTGGCCCAGCTTTCGACGACGTCGCCGCCCCACTTGGCTTTCCACTCTTTCAGGGTCTTGTGGTTGCCACCCTTGGTTTCAATAACCTCGCCGTTGTGCGGGTTCTTGTATTGCTTGACCTTGCGTGCACGTTTGGTGCCGGTGGTCTTGACTGCGCCACGCGGCGCCTTGCTCAGTTTGCTTTCCGGATCGAGCAGCGCGATCACGTCACGCAGCGATTTACCGTTTTCGGCCATCAGCTCGCGCAGCTTCTTTTCGAACTCCAGCTCTTTTTGCAGTTTGCCGTCTTGCGACAGGTTGGCCAGACGGGCCTGAAGTTCCTTGATAGCTTCTTCGGTAGCGCGGTACTCGTTGATCAGGGACATGGTGTGTTCCTTAGTGCATGTTCAGAGAGAGACAGTGGGGCAATAATAGACAGACGATACTCTCAAGTAAACAATTTAAAATTGAAGACTCAATTAATAGTAGGGCATGACTTCACAGTCATTAGGTTAAGAAAAATTTACAAATTGCCTTGGGCAATGCCGATCACCCCTTAGGGAAAATGGGAATGGCCCTGTGTGATCGAGCCCCCCAGGCAAGGCGCTCTGGTAAAGATGATTACTGCGTTTTCCCCGGCAGGCCGCTAGAATACGCGCCTTTGCGAAGTTCTGGAGTCTCTCTCATGCGCACCTATCGACTGGTGATTGCTTGCCCCGACCGTGTCGGCATCGTGGCGAAAGTCAGTAATTTCCTGGCCCTCTACAATGGCTGGATCAACGAAGCCAGCCACCATTCCGACGAGCAGAGCGGTTGGTTCTTCATGCGCCATGAGATTCGCGCCGAGTCCCTGCCGTTCGGTATCGAAGCTTTCCGCGAGGCGTTCGCGCCGATCGCCGAAGAGTTCTCCATGACCTGGCGGATCACCGATTCGGCACAGAAGAAGCGCGTGGTGTTGATGGCCAGCCGCGAGTCGCACTGCCTGGCAGACCTGCTGCACCGTTGGCACACCGACGAGCTGGATTGCGAGATCCCGTGTGTGATCTCCAACCACAACGACCTGCGCAGCATGGTCGAATGGCACGGCATTCCATTTCATCATGTGCCGGTCGATCCGAAGGACAAGCAGCCGGCGTTCGCCGAGGTATCGCGCCTGGTCGAGGAGTGCGGTGCCGATGCCGTGGTGCTGGCGCGCTACATGCAGATCCTGCCGCCGCAGCTGTGCCAGGCATACGCGGAAAAGGTCATCAACATCCACCACAGCTTCCTGCCGTCGTTCGTCGGCGCCAAGCCTTATCATCAGGCGGCGCTGCGTGGGGTGAAACTGATCGGCGCGACCTGCCACTACGTGACCGAGGAGCTCGACGCCGGCCCCATCATCGAGCAGGACGTGGTACGGGTCAGCCATGCCGACAGCATCGAGGACATGGTCCGCTTCGGCCGCGACGTGGAGAAGATGGTCCTGGCCCGTGGCCTGCGCTATCACCTGGAAGACCGCGTGCTGGTGCACGGCAACAAGACCGTGGTGTTCAACTGAGTCGAGGGCCGGTGCATGGCGGATCCACGTGACAAGGCCGGCGCCTCGGCGCCAGCGACCTTGGGCGAGGGTTGCCTGGCCCGCTTCGATCCCGAGGCCCTGAGCGACGAAGACGGCACTGAGTTCCCTGGTGCTGTCGAACTCTGGGGGCGGCTCAACCCGTCTGTCGGCGCCGACGATCCAGCAATGGCCGCGCCAGCAGATATAGAAACACCGGCCCCCCCGCCAACAGATAGAAATAGTAGGTAACCGCGCGCCAGATCAGAATGGCCGCGGCTGCCGTCGAACTGCCCACCAGCGGTGACAGCAAGGTCGCCGAAGTCAGCTCCGCCGCGCCGGCGCCGCCCGGCAGCAGGCTGAACTGCCCCGCGCTGAGCGACAGCATCTGCACCAGGAAGCTCGGAATCCATGCCAGCTCCACGCCCAATCCGCGCAATACCAGGTACAGCACGCTATAGCGCAGGCACCAGTGCGCGCAGGTCAGGCAGAACACCGCAGCCAGTGTGCACCGTGGCATGCGCCAGGTATCGCCCAGGGCATGGATGAAACGCAGCACTTTGCGTGCCCAGCGTCGCCGCCGTGCCGCTGACATGCCCAGGCGCCGCAACAGCCGGCCATTGCCGCGCATCACCCCGCGTCGATAACGCAGCAGCAGGACGATCCCCGCCAGCGCGGTGCACAAGAGCAACGCGCTGCCCATCAACATTTGCGTTTGGCTGTGGCCGAGCCTGTGGAACAGGGCGTACGCGGCTATCGCCAGCATGGCGCAGAAGAAGAACAGCAGGTCGCTCAACTGGTCCATGGCGAACACCGCGCCGCTAAGCGAAGGCGCGATACGCTCGCGTTTCAGAAGGGTCATCAGCGTCAGTGGGCCTCCCGTACCGCCAGGAGTGGTACAGATGGCGAACTCGGTGGCCATGACTACTCCCAGGCTGCGGAGCCGGCCCACCCGGGCGCCCTGTTCGCCGAGCAGCAGGCGCAGGCGCAGGGCATTGAGCGTCCAGCACAGCAAGATCATGCCCAGCAGCAGCGCCATCAGGCCGGGGGCGAAGGATTGCAGGCGTGGGAGCAAATCGCGGCCGCCCAGCAGGGCGGGCACTGACACTGCCAGCAGCAATGCCAGGCCTAGCCAGCCCAGGCGACTCATGGCGCGGCCTGGCGCTCCAACCAGGCCGACTTGGTCAGTGGCTCACGTCCCTGCGCCAGCAATTGGTGCAAGGTCTCGAGCCAGTAATTGCGTGAGCTGGCGTGGCGCATGTCCACCGGATGCAGGCCCAGGCGCAGAGTGTCGGCCTCGCGCCAGCGCCGGCACTGCCAGTCACTGACGACCTTGGACAACCCTCGTCTCCAGGCGCTGCGCGCACTCCATACCAGCCCCGGGGCATCAAAGGCGGTGAAGTCCGGCAACCGGTACAGGTGCCTTGGGGTGCTGGTGTAGCGCAGCGGCAGCTGGCGCAGCGCCTGGCGCGTGCCTTCGCTCATCAGCCAGGCGGGGGCGACGAACCCCGCCACTGGCCAGCCTTGTTGCCCGAACAACGCCAGCCCGGCTTGCAGGCGCTGAAGTGCGCTGGCCTGTTCCAGGCCGTGGAACTCACCTTCGTGGGTGTAGATCCGGCGCATGAAATATTCGCGCGGCCCGCGAGGCGCCGGACCGTCGTCGGCATGGTAGTAGCCGTGCAGGGCCAGTTCGTCGCCACGGGCCAGGCGTCGGTCTAGCAGGCGACAGAAGGTGGGCGAATGCGTGAGCGGATTGCGGTGGTGGAAATCCGGCACCACCAGCCAGGTCATGGGCACGTCCCCCAAGTCATCGATCGCCTGGACGAAGGGCTGGTAGTCCGGCCAGGTTTCCGGCGCCACGTCGTGCAGCACCAGCATCAGGCTGCGTCGGGTGGAGGCGGGCTCAGCCATGGGCGCGCACCGGTAGCGGGTGGCCCAGCACCGCCTGATAATGCTGGAGCAGGCCACTGACCACGTTGTCCCAGCTGTAATGGCGTTCCACGTGGCGACGCGCCTGGCTGCCAAGCTGGCGCACGCCGTGGTCGAAGACTTCGCGCACGGCGGCGGCCATGGCGCGGCCGTCGTTAGGTGGGCACAGGTGGCCGCACTGTTCGTTGACGATTTCGCCGAAGGCGCCAGCGTGCACGGCCACCACGGGCGTGGCACTGGCCATGGCCTCGAGAATGACCAGGCCGAAGGTTTCCTGGTCGCCGGCATGCACCAGCAGGTCGGCGCTGGCCAGTAGCCGAGCGACTTCATCGGGGGGGCAGAAGTGGTCGATCACGCTGACATTGTCTGGCACCCCGATCGGCATGTTCGAGCCCACCAAAAGCAGGTGATAGGGCTGTCCGAGTGCCTGCATGCAGTCGAGCAGTACCGGCAGGTTCTTTTCCCGCGAGCCACGGCCGGCAAACACCAGTAGTCGACTGGTATCGGCGATGCCCAGTTCGCGACGCAGGCCGGGGTCGCGCTTGTCAGGGTGAAATTGCATCAGGTCCACCCCCAAGCGTTGCACATGCACATTCTCGACCCCCAGCCTGCGCAGCTTGTCGGCCATCACCTGGCTGGGCGCGAGTACCCGGTCGAAATGTCCGTAGAGCTTGCTGACATAGGCCTCGACATTGGGGGTGAACCAATTGCCCATGCGGTTGCTCACCAGCAGCGGCAGGTCGGAGTGATAGAAGCCGATCACCGGGACATCGAGCTTGCGCCGCGCTTCCAGGGCCGCCCAGGCGGTGAGGTAGGGGTCGCCGACTTCGATAAGGTCGGGTTGCAGACGACGCAGCTCCTTGCACCAAGGGGCCAGGCGCACCGGGAAACGGTAGCCGTTGCCGAAGGGCAGGGGCGGCGCGGGAACATGGTAGACGCCATTGGTCTGGCTGGCGCTGGCGCCGGGAATCAACAGGCTGTGGCGAACGCCGGACATGGCGTCGAGGCGGTGGTGTTTGGCATCAAGATAGGTTCTTACCCCGCCGCTGGCCGGGGCGTAGAACATGGTGATGTCGGCGATGTGCACGATCAGCATCCCTCCGGGATCGTCCTCGGGTGTGTCACCAGGCGGCACTGGGCCGACGATGACGCGCCTTAGGGTTGACCTACTTGAAGGATAGTTTGTTCGATCGAGGTTTGGCGCGGCCCGCTCCCACTGCAAAAGTGGGAGCGGGCGCAGGGTCAGATGCGGAAGCTGCCGACCAAGTGCTTGAGGCGACCGGCCTGCTGTTCCAGGTCCGAACAGGCGCGCAGGGTGGCCTGCAGGTTCTCGACGCCTTCCTGGTTGAGCATGTTGATCTCGTTGATATCCATGTTGATCGAGTCGACCACGGCGGTCTGCTCTTCGGTGGCGGTGGCCACCGACTGGTTCATGCCGTCGATCTCGCCGATACGCTGGGTGACGCTGCCCAGGCGCTCGCCGGCCTGGTTGGCGATGTCCATGCTGTCCTGGCTGTGACGCTGGCTCTGGCCCATGGTGTCGACCGACTCGCGAGCGCCAACCTGCAGCTCTTCGATCATGGTCTGCACCTGTTGCGCCGACTCCTGGGTGCGGTGCGCCAGATTGCGTACCTCGTCGGCGACCACGGCGAAGCCCCGGCCGGCCTCACCGGCGCGTGCCGCCTCGATGGCGGCATTGAGGGCGAGCAGGTTGGTCTGCTGGGAAATGCTGGTGATCACCTCGAGGATCTGGCCGATGTTCACGGTCTTGTTGTTGAGCGTCTCGATATGCTCGCTGGAGGTGACGATCAGGTCCGAAAGGCGGTTCATCGCATCGATGTTGCGCTGCACCACCTGCTGGCCTTCCTCGGCCAGCAGCCGCGCGGAGCTGGCATGCTGCGAGGCCTGGGCGGCATTGCCGGCGATCTCCTGGGCGGCGGCACCGAGCTGGTTGATGGCGGCGGCGACGCTGTTGGTGCGATTGGACTGCTCGTCGGAGTTGGCCATCGACGAGTTCGAGGCGCTGATCACGCGCAGCGCCACTTCGTTGACCTGCTCGGTGGCCGATGACACCTCGCGGATCGAACCGTGGATGCGTTCGACGAAGCGGTTGAAAGCGGTGCCGAGAATGCCGAATTCGTCGTGGTTGTGAATTTCCAGGCGGCGGGTCAGGTCGCCTTCGCCTTCGGCGATGTTCGACATGGCGCGGGTCATGGTGTGCAGTGGCTGCATCAGCACGCGGATCAACAGCCCGAGCAGGGCGATGATGATCACCACCGCCACCACTGTGGCAATCACTGCCGAGGTGCGGAAGGTGCTGAGCATCGAAAATGCCTTGTCCTTGTCCACCGACAGGCCGATGTACCAGTTGGCCGATGGCAGGCCTTTGACCGGGGTGAAGGTCAGCAGGCGGGTTTCGCCATTGAGGGTGACTTCGGTCAGGTCGCGGGACAGGCGAGGGGTGTTCTGCGGGAACAGGTCTGTCAGCGATTTCATCACCAGGTTCTTGTCCGGGTGCACCAGGATCTTGCCCTGGTCGTTGACCAGGAAGGCATAGCCCATGCCGCCGAAGTTCAGCGAGTTGATGATCTCCACCAGGCCGTCGAGGGCCAGGTCGCCGCCGACCACGCCAACCGAGCGCGACGCGGTGCTGATGATCGAGATGACCATCTTGTTGGTGGCCATGTCGATGTAGGGCTCGGTGAGGATCGGGCCGCTGGCGTTCAGGCCGTCCTTGTACCACGGGCGCACGCGCGGATCGTAGCCGTCAGGCATCTTGGTGTCGGGGCGCACGGTGAAGGTGCCGTCGGGCTGGCCCAGGTAGATTGTCAGGAAGCTTGAGGTGAGCGCGCTCTGGCCCAGCAGGGTGCCGGTGTTCTGTGGGAACTGGGCGAGGTTCTGGGCGACGTTGTCGACCAGTTTGATGCGCCCTTCGAATAGGTTGCGGATGTTGGTGGAGGTGGACTCGCCCATCTCGGCCAGGTAGTTCTCCAGGTCTTCGCGAATGGCGTTACGCTGGAGATAGTCGTTGTACAGGGTGAACAGGCTGAAGGCGAGTATCACGATCAGTGATGCCGCCAGAAGAATCTTGTGGCTGAAACGAAGGCTTTTGTTCATAACGTGATCGTGTCCGCTAAGGTTTTTATCGGGTCGTTCGCACAAAGCACGGCTGGAAAACAGTGCAACAAGTCCCGTGGGTCCTTTTCGGGTTGTTACTGTCTTTCTGGTAAGAATCATTTTGAAATATCGGCTGTCACGCGGCAGAACTTGAGCAGGGGATGAAAGAAGATGTCAGATTCCTTACGAATGGTTGTAGGAGCGGGGCCGGATGGTCAGCCGGTATCCCAGGCCATGCGCCTGGCCAACCGGCATGGCCTGGTGGCCGGAGCCACGGGCACCGGCAAGACGGTGACCCTGCAGCACCTCGCCGAGCTGTTCAGTGACGCCGGGGTGGCGGTATTCGCCGCGGATGTCAAGGGCGACCTGTGTGGCCTCGGTACGGCGGGCGCGCCGCAGGGCAAGGTCGCCGAGCGGATCGCTGGCATGCCGTGGCTGAATCACACGCCCCGGGGCTACCCGGTGAGCCTGTGGGATGTCGCGGGGCAATCGGGGCACCCCCTGCGCACCACGATGAGTGAAATGGGGCCGCTGTTGCTGGGCAACCTGCTGGAGCTCACCGACAGCCAGCAGGCTGCCTTGTATGCGGCGTTCAAGGTGGCCGACCGGGAGGGCTTGCTGCTGCTCGACCTGAAGGACCTCAAGGCCCTGCTAGCGCACCTCAAGGACAACCCACAATTGCTGGGCGAGGACAGCGCGTTGATGACCAGCGCTTCCACACAGGCGCTCTTGCGCCGGCTGGCGACCCTGGAGCAACAAGGGGCCGAGGCATTGTTCGGCGAACCGGCGCTGCAGCTCGAAGATCTGCTGCGCCCGGAGGGCGACGGGCGCGGCCGCATCCACCTGCTCGATGCCAGCCGTCTGGTGCATGACGCTCCCAAGGTCTATGCGACGTTCCTGTTGTGGTTGCTGGCTGAACTGTTCGAGCAATTGCCGGAGCGCGGCGATGCCGACAAGCCCGTGCTTGCGCTGTTCTTCGATGAGGCGCATCTGCTGTTCAATGGTACGCCCAAAGCGTTGCAGGACCGCCTGGAGCAGGTGGTGCGGCTGATCCGCTCCAAGGGCGTGGGGGTGTACTTCGTCACCCAGTCGCCGGGAGATCTGCCGGATGCGGTGTTGGCTCAGTTGGGGTTGCGTATCCAGCATGGCCTGCGCGCCTTCACCGCCAAGGAGCAGAAATCATTGCGTGCCGTGGCTGATGGTTTCCGGCCGAACCCGGCGTTCGACAGCCTGGCGGTGCTCACTGAGCTCGGTATCGGCGAAGCCTTGGTTGGCACCCTGGAGGAGAAGGGCACGCCAGCCATGGTTCAGCGGGTGTTGATCGCGCCGCCACAGTCGCGGATCGGACCCTTGAGCGCGGCTGAGCGCAGTGCGCTGATCGCGGCGTCACCGCTGGCGGGGCGTTATGACAAACCGATCGATCGTGAATCGGCCTATGAAATGCTCACGCAGCGCAAGGGTGAGCCTGTGGAGCCAGTACCCCAGGCCAAGGCCGAGGAAGACAGCTTCGCCGACAAGGCCGGCGAGTTCTTGCAGAGCGCGGCGGGGCAGGCGATCAAGTCGGCGGTGCGCCAGGCGGCCAATCAGCTGGGGCGCCAGTTGGTGCGTGGGTTGATGGGGTCGCTGTTGGGTGGGAAGAAACGTTAAACCTCAATGGGCCTATCGCGGGACAAATCGCATCGGCGTACCGCCGCTCCCACGAAAAAGGCGCCCTGCAAGGGGCGCCTTTTTCAGTACTGCATCAGCACTCAGCTAATGGCCTTGGTGGCCAGCCAGAACAGGCCGGCCGCCAGGCCCATCGACGCCGGCAGGGTGAGTACCCAGGCCAGCAGGATGGTCTTCACGGTGCCGCCCTGCAGGCCGCTCTTGTTGGCGACCATGGTACCGGCGACACCAGACGACAGCACGTGGGTGGTGGACACCGGCAGGCTGAACACGTTGGCCATGCCGATGGCGCAGGCCGCGGTGATCTGGGCCGACATGCCCTGGGCATAGGTCATGCCCTGCTTGCCGATCTTCTCGCCAACGGTCAGCACCACGCGTTTCCAGCCGACCATGGTGCCCAGGCCCAAGGCCAGGGCGACAGCGACGATCACCCAGAACGGGGCGTATTCGGTGGTGGCGGTCAGGTCCTTGCGCAGTTTATCCAGGTCAGCCTTTTCGCGAGGCTCCAGGCCTGGCAGCTTGCCGACCTTCTTCGCCGTGTCGTCCAGGCACAGCAGGTAGCGGCGCACTTCGACGCGCTTCTCGGCGCTCAGGGCGCGATAGTCGGTCACACCGGCGAGCGACGATTGCAGCGCGGCGATGGTCGGCTCGGTCTGCTGCGGATTGCAGCTGAACTGCTCCGGCAGGTCACTGGCCTGCGCCTTGCCCAGTGCCAGGAACTCGCCCAGGGTGGCGGCGTTGCGCTGGTAGAACTGGCTCAGGTGCAAGGTGGCATCACGGGTACGCTCGATCTGGTAGGTGGTGCTGTTCAGGTCGAGGACGAACTTGGCCGGCACGATACCGATCAGTACCAGCATGATCAGGCCGATGCCTTTCTGGCCATCGTTGGAGCCGTGCACGAAGCTCACGCCCATGGCCGAGATCACCAGCACCAGGCGGTTCCAGAACGGCGGGTGCTTCTTGTCGTCGAGCTTGCGGCGCTGGTCAGGGGTCTTGTGCATCTTCGACAGCGGGCGCCACCATTTCAGGCCAATCAGCACCAGGGCTGCGACAGCAAAGCCGGCCATTGGCGAGAGCACCAGGGACATGGCGATATCGATGGCCTTCTGCCAGTTGACGCCGTCACCCAGCGGAATGTCGCTGAGCAGGGCGTTGGCCAGGCCGACGCCGAGGATCGAGCCGATCAGGGTGTGCGAGCTGGAGGCCGGAATGCCGAAGTACCAGGTGCCCAGGTTCCAGGTGATGGCGGCGGCCAGCAACGAGAAGACCATGGCCAGGCCGTGGCCGGTGTTCACATTGATCAGCAGTTCGACCGGCAGCAGGTGGACGATGGCATAGGCCACCCCGACACCACCGAGCAGAACGCCGAGGAAGTTGAACACGCCAGAGAAGAACACGGCGAGGTGCGGTGGCATGGCCTTGGTATAGATGACGGTGGCTACCGCGTTGGCGGTGTCATGAAAGCCATTGATGAACTCGAAGGCGAGCACGAAGGTCAGAGCGAGCGTCAAGCTCACGATAACCCAGGCATCCAGTCCGCTGAATAAATCGATCATGAAGGTTGTCTGGCGGTCTTAGGGGGGGCGGATTATGCCAGAAAACCATGGCAATCGATGCACCTGCCGCTGACCGATGGCAGGAGAATGCCGGCATGGCACGAGCACCCACGTGCCGGGTAATCGCAAAAAAACGCCGTTAAAAATCGATAAAATTCAGAAAAATCAGCTGTTTGAGGTAATTTTTACTGGTCTTGCGCAATTAAAACGACTGTATGAAATTTGTGTGATTCCATTTCATATCATAGGTTTTCGCCGGCATGCTTCGCCGCAAACCCTTCCTGGGTGATGGCGCATTGGCACTGATCGGCTTCAATTGTCGTCGCTGCGCAGCTCCTTTTCGATCTTCTCGATTTCCTGGGCGAACGCCTGGTCGAGAACGCTGGCACGCTTACGCCAGGGTTTGCGTTCCGGGTCGGGTTGTGCGGCATACGTGGTGACTTCACCACCGTAAACATCCTTGTAACGTTCAGCCTGGCGCTCGAGTTCCGCGCGCAGTTCTTCTTTCGTCACAGTAATACCTGAATAGGTTGAAGTGGGGCGTCAGCCTTTAAATACACACGCAGAATGCGGATATGTCGGCAAGCCGAACAATTCATTGCACCGAAAAGGCAATGCATGAGTTGGCAAGCTGCTGTGCAGCGCACGGCAAGCCACTGTAAAGACAGGGGCTGGCAGTCGCAAGGCAACGAAAGTGCGTCGATTGGATCCGTTAAACGGTGCTTGCAATCAACACCGGCAATTATAGCAATCGCCCGGTTGAAGGCTATCGTTCTTTACCTGCAACTGACAATAGACCTGAAGTTTATTGTGCAGTCTATAAAACCTTTGTCGTGCCGGCATTCAAAAGGTTCAAGCCGATGTGCCAAGCAAGTTCGCCGTCTACTGTCAGAAATGAAAACGGCCTCGCTGAGGGGCGAGGCCGTTGCCTGGGACTTCTACGGTGGGTACCTGACCAGTCTCTCCAAAGAAGCCACATGTGGCAGGGGAAAGGTATAAGTAAAAGTGTCAGCGGTCAATTGCGATTATCGGCCGTTCGTTCGATAATCGCACGAGGTAGCGATTTTTTTGAGGCATGTCCATGAGCGAAGAAACCAGCGGCCAGTCAGCCAACGAGCCCGCACGCAGTACCAGCCCCACCCTGGCACCCCCGATCGTGGCGTCGGCTGCCAAGCGTATCCAGGCATTCACCGGTGACCCTGACTTCATGACTTCCCTGGCCCGTGGCCTGGCGGTGATCCAGGCCTTCCAGGAGCGCAAGCGCCACCTGACCATCGCCCAGATCAGCCATAGAACGGAGATTCCGCGGGCCGCGGTGCGGCGCTGCCTGCATACCCTGATGAAGCTGGGTTACGCGACCACTGACGGGCGTACCTATTCGCTGTTGCCCAAAGTGTTGACCCTTGGTCATGCCTACCTGTCATCCACACCATTGGCGGTGTCGGCCCAGCCTTACCTGGATCGCATCAGCGACCAGCTCCACGAAGCGGCCAACATGGCCACATTGGAAGGCGATGACATCCTTTATATTGCGCGCTCCGCCACGGTCGAACGGCTGATCTCGGTGGACCTCTCGGTCGGTGGGCGTTTGCCGGCCTATTGCACTTCGATGGGCCGTATCCTGCTGGCGGCACTGGACGATGCCAGCCTGCACGAATACCTGGAACGCGCCGACCTCAAGGCCCGTACCAGCCGTACCCTGCATGACCCGGCCTCGTTGTTCGCGTGTATCCAGCAGGTGCGTGAGCAGGGCTGGTGCGTGGTGGATCAGGAACTGGAGCAAGGCTTGCGTTCGATTGCCGTGCCGATCTATGACGCGTCGGGTCAAGTGCTGGCGGCGCTGAATGTCAGTACCCATGTCGGCCGCGTCAGCCGCGGGGAACTGGAGCAGCGTTTCCTGCCGATCCTGCTGGCGGCCAGCAGGGACTTGTGCCATCAGCTATTTGGCTGAGCCCGCCGGGGCGCGTTGCGCCCCATTGCCGGCAAGCCGGCTCCCACACCGACCGTGCTCAGCTGGCTTGCCAGCGATGAGGCGATTACGAACAACACAAGACAGTTGCTCATACGCGGAAACGTTGAACACGCCATACCGTTTCCTGTTCGATAAACGCACAGTGTCGCTCTCGACGAATTGCGCCGCCCACGCCCGCTGATTAATGTCTGTCGCACCTGTCGGCTGCGCCGACCGGATAATAACAACAGGCCCGAGGGCATCCCCATGACCACTGTCCCTTCGCTGTCGCGGTCGCACCCGCACCCGCGCACGGTGCTGCTGCACTCCGGCTGAGCACGGCCGACCTATCCGCTGTTTTCTGTTCCAGTGCATCCGCCCTGCGCGGTAGCCTGCCTGCGCCCAACTCCCGGATAACAATAATGAACAAGCCACAATCCGCTGTCGGCAACTGCCTCGACGTCCAATCCTTCATCAATGCCCAGCCGCTGTCCCGTTATCAATGGCGGGTGGTGATCCTGTGTTTCCTGATCGTCTTCCTCGACGGCCTGGACACCGCCGCGATGGGCTTCATCGCCCCGGCGCTGTCTCAGGAATGGGGCATCGACCGGGCCAGCCTCGGCCCGGTGATGAGCGCCGCGCTGATCGGCATGGTGTTCGGCGCCCTCGGCTCCGGCCCGCTGGCCGACCGC
This sequence comes from Pseudomonas sp. RC3H12, assembly GCF_018596375.1. Classification (NCBI taxonomy): domain Bacteria; kingdom Pseudomonadati; phylum Pseudomonadota; class Gammaproteobacteria; order Pseudomonadales; family Pseudomonadaceae; genus Pseudomonas; species Pseudomonas sp. RC3H12. Next base: position 340,248 of record NZ_CP075595.1, read on the forward strand.
TTCGGACGCAAGGGCGTGCTGGTGGGCGCGGTATTGGTGTTCGGTGGCTTCAGTCTGGCCTCGGCCTACGCGAGCAATGTCGACCAATTGCTGGTGTTGCGCTTTCTGACCGGCCTGGGCCTCGGGGCCGGCATGCCCAATGCCACCACCTTGTTGTCGGAATACACTCCGGAGCGCCTCAAGTCGCTGCTGGTGACCAGCATGTTCTGTGGCTTCAACCTGGGCATGGCCGGCGGCGGTTTCATTTCGGCCAAGCTGATCCCGGCATATGGCTGGCACAGCCTGCTGGTGATCGGCGGTGTCCTGCCACTGCTGCTGGCAGTGGTGCTCTTGGCCTGGTTGCCGGAGTCGGCGCGGTTCCTTGTGGTGCGCAACCGCGGGGCCGACAAGGTGCGCAAGACCCTGGCGCCGATCAATCCTGAACAGGTAGCCCAGGCATCGACCTTCAGCGTGCCGGAACAGAAGGCGGTGGCGGCGCGCAACGTGTTTGCGGTGATCTTCTCGGGTACCTATGGCCTGGGCACCGTATTGCTGTGGCTGACCTATTTCATGGGCCTGGTGATCGTCTACCTGCTGACCAGCTGGCTGCCGACACTGATGCGAGACAGCGGCGCAAGCATGGAGCAGGCCGCCTTTATCGGCGCATTGTTCCAGTTTGGTGGGGTGCTGAGCGCGGTGGCAGTGGGTTGGGCCATGGACCGCTTCAACCCGCACAAGGTGATCGGCATTTTCTACCTGCTGGCAGGCGTGTTCGCTTACGCCGTTGGGCAGAGCCTGGGCAACATCACCCTGCTGGGGATCCTGGTGCTCGTCGCTGGCATGTGCGTGAACGGCGCGCAATCAGCCATGCCGTCGTTGGCGGCCAGGTTCTATCCAACTCAGGGGCGTGCCACCGGGGTGTCGTGGATGCTTGGCATCGGCCGCTTCGGCGCGATTCTCGGTGCCTGGAGCGGGGCGACGCTGCTCGGGCTGGGATGGACGTTCGAGCAGGTGCTGACAGCGCTGCTGGTGCCGGCGGCATTGGCGACCGTGGGGGTGGTGGTGAAGGGGTTGGTCAGCCACGCGGACGCAACCTGAGGTCGACCGGCATCACTTAGGTCCTATAAATAGTTGCTGACAAATTGTTCGATAATCGCACGAAAGTGCGATTATCGGATTGTAACTGCCCCCTCCGTCTCCTTAATCTGAGCCCATCGCAGCGATGCATCGGCCCGCTGCTCACTGACCCGACTCGACCTGACCAGGAGTCTCCAATGGCAGCAATCCTCTCGCTTCACGAGGCCGTGAAGCAGTTCATCCAGGATGGCGACAGTGTCGCCCTCGAAGGTTTCACCCACCTGATCCCGACCGCGGCCGGCCACGAGATCATCCGCCAGGGCAAGCGCGACCTGACCCTGGTGCGCATGACCCCGGACCTGATCTACGACCAGCTGATCGGCGCCGGTTGCGCGCGCAAATTGATCTTCTCCTGGGGCGGCAACCCGGGCGTGGGCTCGCTGCATCGCCTGCGCGACGCGGTGGAGAAACAGTGGCCCCACGCGATCGAGATCGAGGAGCACAGCCACGCCGACCTGGCCAACGCCTATGTCGCCGGTGCCTCCGGCCTGCCATTCGCGGTGCTGCGGGCCTACGCCGGTTCCGATCTGCCAAAGGTCAACCCGCTGATCAAGTCCGTCACTTGCCCATTCACTGGTGAAGTACTTGCCGCGGTACCGTCCGTGCGCCCGGACGTCACCGTGATCCATGCGCAGAAGGCCGATCGCAAGGGCAATGTGTTGCTGTGGGGCATCCTCGGTGTGCAGAAGGAAGCGGCGCTGGCAGCCAAGCGCTGCATCGTCACCGTCGAGGAGATCGTCGATGACCTGCAGGCGCCGATGAATGCCTGTGTGCTGCCCACATGGGCCCTCAGCGCGGTATGCCTGGTGCCTGGCGGCGCCCACCCTTCATACGCCCACGGCTACTACGAGCGCGACAACCGCTTCTACCAGGCCTGGGACCCGATTGCCCGCAACCGTGAGTCGTTCACCGCCTGGGTCGACACCTATATCCGTGGCACCGCCGACTTCACCGAATTCCAGGCCAGGCTGGCCAGCACCGCGGAGGCCGCGCAATGAGCTACTCCACTTCCGAAATGATGACCGTCGCCGCCGCCCGTCGCCTGCGCAATGGCGCCGTCTGCTTCGTCGGCATCGGCCTGCCTTCCAAGGCCGCCAACCTGGCGCGCCTGACCTCGTCGCCCGACGTGGTGTTGATCTACGAGTCCGGTCCGATCGGTGCCAAGCCCAGCGTGCTGCCGTTGTCCATCGGTGACGGCGAGCTGGCCGAGACCGCCGACACCGTGGTGCCTACCGGTGAGATCTTCCGTTACTGGCTGCAGGGTGGGCGCATCGATGTAGGGTTCCTCGGCGCTGCCCAGGTTGACCGCTTCGGCAATATCAACACCACCGTGGTCGGTGACTACCACGCGCCGAAGACCCGGCTGCCAGGTGCCGGCGGCGCCCCGGAGATCGCCGGTTCCGCCAAGCAGGTGCTGATCATCCTCAAGCAGTCGCCGCGGGCCTTCGTCGACAAGCTCGACTTCATCACCTCGGTGGGGCATGGCGAAGGCGGCGATTCACGTCAGCGCCTGGGGCTGCCGGGTGAAGGTCCGGTCGGCATCATCACCGACCTGTGCATCATGGAGCCGGAGGCGGGTACCCATGAGTTCGTGGTCACCTCGATCCACCCAGGCGTGACCCGCGAGCAGATCATCGCTGCCACTGGCTGGGCGATCCGCTTCGCCGACGACGTGCGGCAAACCACGGCTCCGAGCGAGGTAGAACTGTCCGCCCTGCGCGACCTCGAAGCGCGCACCGCCGCCGCCCATGGCCAGACGGCAGGAGAAGCCTGATGCGAGACGTCTTTATCTGCGACGCTGTGCGTACTCCTATCGGCCGTTTCGGCGGGGCCTTGGCCTGCGTGCGCGCCGACGACCTGGCGGCAGTGCCGCTCAAGGCGCTGATCGAGCGCAACCCGGATGTGCAATGGGATCAGCTCGACGAAGTGTTCTTCGGCTGTGCCAACCAGGCCGGCGAGGACAACCGTAACGTGGCGCGCATGGCGCTGTTGCTGGCCGGCTTGCCGCACAGCGTCCCAGGCGTGACTCTCAACCGCCTGTGCGCCTCGGGCATGGACGCCATTGGCAGCGCCTTCCGGGCCATCGCCAGCGGCGAGATGGAGCTGGCGATTGCCGGTGGCGTCGAGTCGATGTCCCGCGCACCGTTCGTGATGGGCAAGGCCGAGAGCGGCTACTCGCGCAACATGAAGCTCGAGGACACCACCATCGGCTGGCGCTTCATCAATCCGTTGATGAAGGCCCAGTTCGGTGTGGACTCGATGCCCGAGACCGCCGACAACGTCGCCGATGATTACCAGGTATCGCGTGCCGACCAGGATGCCTTCGCCCTGCGCAGCCAGCAGAAGGCTGCCGCCGCGCAGGCCGCCGGCTTTTTCGCCGAGGAAATCGTCCCGGTGCGTATCCAGCACCGCAAGGGTGAGACGGTGGTCGAGCACGACGAACATTTGCGCCCGCAGACCACGCTGGAGGCGCTGGGCAAGCTCAAGCCGGTCAACGGCCCGGACAAGACCGTTACCGCTGGCAACGCCTCGGGTGTCAACGACGGTGCCGCCGCGCTGATTCTGGCTTCGGCCGAGGCGGTGAAGACGCACGGTCTGACCCCACGTGCCCGGGTGCTGGGCATGGCCAGCGCTGGTGTGGCGCCACGGGTGATGGGTATCGGCCCGGTGCCCGCGGTGCGCAAGCTGACCGAGCGCCTTGGCATTGCCGTGGCCGACTTCGATGTCATCGAACTCAATGAAGCCTTTGCCAGCCAGGGCCTGGCAGTGCTGCGCGAGCTGGGTGTGGCAGACGATGCATCGCAGGTGAACCCCAATGGTGGCGCAATTGCCCTGGGGCATCCGCTGGGCATGAGCGGGGCACGTCTGGTGCTGACGGCGTTACATCAGTTGGAGAAGAGCGGTGGGCGCAAGGGCCTGGCGACCATGTGCGTGGGCGTTGGGCAGGGGTTGGCGTTGGCCATAGAAAGGATCTGATCCTTTGGAACCCTCCGCTCGCACGAGCATGCCTGCCAGGCAGCGTGGGAGCGGCCTTGCCCCGCGATGAGGCCGGTAGCCATGACGCACGGGCAAGGCGGAACGAGTGTGTAACCAGGTATGTCTAGAATTACCTGTGACCCTCCAGGAGCAAACGCACCATGACCTCAACCTATTACACCGGCGAAGAACGCAGCAAGCGTATCTTCGCCATCGTCGGCGCCTCGTCGGGCAACCTGGTGGAATGGTTCGACTTCTATGTCTACGCCTTCTGCGCCATCTATTTCGCCCCGGCTTTCTTCCCCTCCGACGACCCCACGGTGCAGTTGCTCAACACCGCCGGCGTGTTCGCCGCGGGCTTCCTGATGCGCCCCATCGGTGGCTGGATCTTCGGCCGCCTGGCCGACCGTCACGGGCGCAAGAACTCGCTGATGATCTCGGTGCTGATGATGTGCGGCGGCTCGCTGATCATCGCCTGCCTGCCCACCTACGCCAGCATCGGCACCTGGGCGCCAGCGCTGCTGCTCCTGGCGCGGCTGATCCAGGGGCTGTCGGTGGGCGGTGAGTACGGCACCACCGCCACCTACATGAGTGAAGTGGCGCTGCGTGGCCAGCGCGGTTTCTTCGCCTCGTTCCAGTACGTCACCCTGATCGGCGGCCAGTTGCTGGCGGTGCTGGTGGTGGTGATCCTGCAACAACTGCTCACCGAGGACGAACTGCGCGCCTATGGCTGGCGCATCCCGTTCGTGGTCGGTGCCATTGCCGCGTTGATCTCGCTGATGCTGCGCCGTTCGCTGAAGGAGACCAGCAGCGCAGAGACCCGCCAGGACAAGGATGCCGGTAGCATCAGCGGGCTGTTTCGCAATCACGCCGCCGCGTTCATCACCGTACTGGGCTACACCGCCGGCGGTTCGCTGATCTTCTATACCTTCACCACCTACATGCAGAAGTACCTGGTCAACACCGCCGGCATGAATGCCAAGAGTGCCAGTTTCGTCATGACCGGCGCGCTGTTCCTGTTCATGATCCTGCAGCCGCTGTTCGGCATGCTCTCCGACCGCATCGGCCGGCGTAACTCGATGCTGCTGTTCGGCGCCCTGGGGACGCTCTTCACCGTACCCTTGCTGATGGCGCTGAAGACCGTGACCAGCCCGTTCATGGCCTTCGTGCTGGTAAGCCTGGCCTTGTGCATCGTCAGCTTCTACACCTCCATCAGCGGCCTGGTGAAGGCCGAGATGTTTCCGCCACAGGTTCGCGCATTGGGCGTGGGGCTGGCCTACGCCGTGGCCAACGCGGTGTTCGGCGGCTCGGCCGAATACGTGGCACTGGGCTTGAAAACCTTGGGCATGGAGAACACCTTCTACTGGTACGTAACCGCCATGATGGCGGTGGCCTTCCTGTTCAGCCTGCGCCTGCCGAAGCAGGCGGCGTACCTGCACCACGATCACTAAGGACGTTGCATGAGCAACCAACTGTTCGACGCCTACTTTACCGCCCCGGCCATGCGCGAGGTTTTCTCCGACCGGGGCCGGTTGCAGGGCATGCTCGACTTCGAGGCGGCCCTGGCCCGCGCCGAGGCGGCCGCCGGGCTGGTGCCGCACACGGCGGTGACTGCCATCGAGGCGGCCTGCAAGGCCGAGCGCTACGATGCCCGGGCGCTGGCCGACGCCATCGCGGTGGCCGGCAATTCGGCGATCCCGCTGGTCAAGGCCCTGGGCAAGGTGGTCGCCAGTGGCGTACCCGAGGCCGAGCGCTACGTGCACCTGGGCGCCACCAGCCAGGATGCGATGGACAGCGGCCTGGTGCTGCAACTGCGCGAGGCGCTGGGGTTGCTCGAAAACGATCTCGGCAAGCTGGCCGACACCCTGGCGCATCAGGCATTGCAGCATGCCGACACGCCGCTGGTGGGGCGGACCTGGTTGCAGCATGCCACGCCGGTGACGCTGGGCATGAAGCTGGCCGGTGTGCTCGGCGCCCTCACTCGCCATCGCCAACGCCTCAAGGAACTGCGCCCGCGCCTGCTGGTGCTGCAGTTCGGTGGCGCTTCCGGCAGCCTGGCGGCGTTGGGCAGCAAAGCGCTGCCGGTGGCCGAGGCCCTGGCCGCGCAACTGAAGCTGTCCTTGCCCGAACAGCCGTGGCACACCCAGCGTGACCGCCTGGTGGAGTTTGCCTCGGTGCTGGGCCTGGTCGCCGGCAGCCTGGGCAAGTTCGGCCGTGACGTCAGCCTGCTGATGCAGACCGAGGCGGGCGAGTTGTTCGAACCCGCCGCGCCGGGCAAGGGCGGGTCCTCGACCATGCCGCACAAGCGCAATCCGGTCGGGGCGGCGGTGTTGATCAGCGCCGCCACCCGTGTGCCTGGGCTGCTCTCGACCTTGTTCAGCGCGATGCCCCAGGAGCACGAACGCAGCCTTGGCCTGTGGCATGCCGAGTGGGAAACCCTGCCGGAGATCTGCTGCCTGGTCTCCGGTGCCCTGCGCCAGGCCCAGGTGATCGCCGAGGGCATGGAGGTGGACGCCGAACGCATGCGCCGCAACCTCGACCTCACCCAGGGCCTGGTGCTGGCCGAGGCGGTCAGTATTGTCCTCGCCCAGCGCCTGGGCCGCGACCGTGCCCATCACCTGCTGGAGCAGTGCTGCCAGCGCGCCGTGGCCGAAGGGCGCCATCTGCGCGCAGTGCTTGGTGATGAGCCGCAGGTCAACGCCGAGTTGTCCGGCGAGGAGCTCGACCGCCTGCTCGACCCCACCCATTACCTGGGCCAGGCCCGCGTCTGGGTGGCGCGCGCGGTGGCCGAACATCAACGTTTCACTGCCTGAAAGGAGACCGCTGTGGCGCATTTGCAACTGGCCGATGGCGTACTGAACTACCAACTCGATGGCCCGGCCTATGCGCAGGTGCTGGTGCTCTCCAACTCCCTGGGCACCGACCTGGGCATGTGGGATGAGCAGATTCCCGCCTGGAGCGAACACTTTCGCGTGCTGCGCTACGACACCCGTGGCCATGGCGGCTCGCTGGTCACTCAAGGCCCCTACAGCATCGAACAGCTGGGGGGCGACGTGCTGGCCCTGCTCGAGGCGCTGGACATCGAGCATGCACACTTCGTCGGCCTGTCCATGGGCGGCCTGATCGGCCAGTGGCTGGGCATCAACGCCGCCCAGCGCCTGCACAGCCTGACCCTGTGCAACACTGCGGCAAAGATCGCCAACGACGAGGTCTGGAACTCCCGCATCGACGCGGTGCTCAAGGGTGGCCAGCAGGCCATGGCGGACCTGCGCGACGGCTCCATCGCCCGTTGGTTCACCCCGGCCTTCGCCCAGGCGCGGCCGGACGAGGCCCAGCGCATCTGCCAGATGCTCGCGCGCACCAATCCAGAAGGCTATGCCGCCAACTGCGCGGCGGTACGTGATGCCGATTACCGCGAACAGCTGGGGCGCATCCAGGTGCCGACGCTGGTGGTGGCGGGCTCTGCGGACGTGGTGACCACGCCTGAGCATGGCCGCTTCATGCAGCGCCGCATCGTCAACGCGACCTATGCCGAATTCCCGGCGGCGCACCTGTCCAACGTCGAGATCGGCGCGGCCTTCAGCGCCCGTGTGCTCGATTTCCTGCTGGCCCGCTGAGGAACCTGCCATGGATGAGAAACAACGTTACGATGCCGGCATGCAGGTGCGCCGCGCGGTGCTCGGCGATGCCCACGTGGACCGCAGCCTGGAAAAGCTCAATGACTTCAACGGCGAGTTCCAGGAGATGATCACCCGGCACGCCTGGGGCGATATCTGGACCCGCCCCGGCCTGCCCCGGCACACCCGCAGCCTGATCACCATCGCCATGCTGATCGGCATGAACCGCAACGACGAGCTCAAACTTCACCTGCGCGCAGCCGCCAACAACGGCGTGACGCGTGAGGAGATCAAGGAAGTGATCATGCAGAGCGCGATCTACTGCGGGATCCCGGCGGCCAATGCCACGTTCCATCTGGCCGAGTCGGTGTGGGATGAACTGGGGGTGGAGTCCAGGCAGTAACGCATCGCGGGGCAAGTCGCATCGGCGCACCGATGCGACTTGCCCCGCGATTACTTCAGACGACTGCTTTCTTCTGGCGAACGGCGACAGGCCCGGCATTGGCCTCCACGGCCTTTTTCAGTTCGCCACACAAGCCAGCCATGAACGCCAGCTCCGCCACCACGAACAGCGGCCCGACGATCAGCCCGCTCAGGTCATCGACGAATGCCGGCTTGCGCCCTTCGTAGGCATGTCCGACGAACTGGATGATCCACCCCACCACGAACGCACCTAGCCCGGCACTCAACCACAGCCCGGTACTCTGCACGGCCAGCGCCTGGCCGGCCCATAGGCACAATCCCAGCAGCAGCCCCATCACCAGGCCGAAGCGCAGGTCCAGGCGCAGGTAGAACCACACCGACCAGAGCGCCAGCAGCAGCGCCGGCGACAGCCACAGCCCCGCCATGTCCCAACCTGGGCGTGACAGCAGCACGGCCACGGCCAGCACGATCAGCGGAATGCCGATGAAGTGGGTGGCGATGTTCCGTGGATCGCGGTGGTAGGCCGCGTATTGACTCAGGTGCTCGACGAGGTTTTTCATTGTTGTTCCTCCATCAGGGGTGAGCACAGCTTGCCCCTGTTCATTCATCGTCGTCTGTCGCCTGGCCGACAGAGTTCGCTTTGCGAGGTGCCATGCACGATCCGCGCACTCAACTGCTGCATGGCCAATGGTTCCGGCAATTGCCCGTTACCGTTCAGGATAGTCTGCTGGCCCTGGGCCGTCCGCGTGAACTGGCAGCGGGGCAGCGTCTGTTCCAGCGCGGCGATGCGCCGTGTGGCCTGTATGCGGTACTCGAAGGGGCGATGCGGGTCGGAGCGGTCAGCAGCGCAGGCAAGGAGGCGTTGCTGACGCTGGTCGAGTCACCCCATTGGTTCGGCGAGATCAGCCTGTTCGATGGCCAGCCGCGCACCCATGACGCCTATGCCGAGGGGCCGACACGCCTGCTGTGGATTCCCCAGGCGCCGTTGCTGGAATGGTTGGCGTTCCAGCCAGAGCACTGGCGCGACCTGGCCCTGCTGATGAGCCAGAAGTTGCGCTGGGTGTTCGTCGCCCTCGAGCAGCAGAGCCTGCTGGCTGCCGCGCCGCGGGTGGCGCAGCGCCTGTTGCAGATGGCCGAAGGCTACGGTGAGCGTGATGTCGCCCAATGGCGGTTGCAAGTGTCCCAGGAACAGTTGGCCCTGATGCTGTCGCTGTCGCGCCAGACCATCAACCAGATCCTCAGGAGCCTCGAACAGGCCGGCGTGGTTCGCCTGGGCTATGGCGAGGTGGAGATTGTCGATGCGCCACGTCTGCGGGCGATGGGGCAGCATCAAGGCTGACCAGGGTATCGATCATCGCCCGCGCCGCCGGTGACAGGCGATAACCACTGCGGCTAACTACCCCGCAGCGCACGCTGAGCACTTCCATGCCCGGCGGCAGGTTGCGCCAGTGCAGACGCACCAGATGGCCGGCGGCCAGGTCCTCGGCCACCGCTTCTTCGCTGGCCGTGCCGATGGCGTCGCTGGCCATTACCACGTTGCGCAGCACTGCCAGGTGTTCGGTTTGCAGGTGCGGGGTGAAGTCATTGCGCCCGCTGAGGTTGGCCAGGCGTTTGCGCACACCGGGAGCGAGCAGGGCGCTGGCCAGTGGGTAGGTGAACAGGTCGTTGGTCGACAGGCTGTCCTTTGCCAGCAGCGGGTGCCCGGGACGGCAGAAGAACAGGCCTGGACGCGGGGACAGTGCCTCGGTGTGGAAGTAGGGATCGGCCTCGAAGGGACGTACGTCATCGACGAAGAACTCGATCTGCTCGCGACGCAGGGCTTGGCCCAGGCGCTCGGCGTTGTCCACCAGCAAGTCGGTGCGGATGCCGGGATGAGCCCCGATAAAATGTTGCAGGGCCTGGGGCACCAGGCGCACGGCCAGGGCCGGGCCGCTGCCGAAGTGCAGCTCTCCGGCATCGAGCTTGGTCATCTGCAGGACGTCGTGGTTCAGTTGCGCGGCGCCCTGGACCAGGCGACGGGCATGTTGCAACACCACTTGGCCCTCGGGGGTGGGGGGCAATGCCTTGCTGGCACGATCGACCAGGGCGCAACCAAAGGTATGTTCGAGGTTCTGGATTGCGCGGCTGAAGGCGGGTTGGGTGATGCCCATGGCATCGGCGGCGCGGACGAAACTGCGGTATTCGATGAGGGCGATGAAATAGCGCAGTTGGCGGAGGTCCATGCTCGGGCTCTGGTGCGGGATCAGAGCTTGGTTTTAGCGGCTTGTTACATATAGCGTCAAAGAATGTTATTTGATTTGGATATGTCTTCTGGTTATTTGCCGGACGGCAGGTCCCATCGCGGGCAAGCCCACGCCGCTCCTGCATTGTGCAGGCGTGAGCGGGCTTGCCCCGCGATGGCCTCAAAGGAGATTGAACGGATAGCTGACAATCAGGCGGTTCTCATCGAACGCGTTGCTGCTGAAATCCCTGCGCATGGTCGAATTGCGCCACTTCACCGACAGGTCCTTGAAGGTCCCGGCCTGCACCACGTAGGCCAGCTCGGTCTCCCGGGCCCACTCCTTGCCATCGTCCACCCCTCCGGCATGCACGTTGTCGCCTTTGATGTAGCGGTTCATCAAGGTCAGGCCGGGGATGCCGACGGTGACGAAATTGAAGTCGTGACGCAGTTGCCAGGAGCGCTCCTTGGCATTGTCGAAGCTGGCGTTGTAACTGTCGTTGGCCAGCGTGCCGCCACTGGTGCCGTTGACGCGCATCCAGGCGTCATCGCCACTGATCTTCTGCAGGCCGATATAGAAGGTGTGGCCTTGATATCGCGCCGAGAGCATGGCCGAGACGGTGCGGTTGTCCAGGTCGCCGGCGCGGGCGCTGCCATCCTCCTTGCCGAGGAAGTAGCCCAGATTGGCGCCCAAGGTCCAGTCGCCCAACGGCTGGCTGTGCACCAGGTTCAGATACTGCTGGCGATAAATGTCTTTTAGCCGGGCATCCCACAGGCCGACCATCGTGCGTTTGTCGTTGAAGCTGTATTCGCCGCCGGCGAAGTTGAAGCGGTCGGAGGTGATACCGGCGCGCCCCTGCATGAACATGTCTTCCATGCTCGCATCGTTGCGCGGGCTGTTGCCGCGGAACTGGCCGGCGTACAGGGTCAGGCCGTCGATGTCCTTCGAGGTGAGCTGACCGCCGCGGAACGTCTGCGGCAGCGAGCGGCCATCGTCCGAACGCAGGATCGGCAGCACCGGCATCCACCCGCCAACTTTGAGTTCGGTCTGCGACAGGCGCGCCTTGAACGCTACCCCCAGGCGGCCGAAATCATCCGCCGGGCGACCATCGTCATGCACCGGCAGCAGGTGGGTGCCGGCCGTGCCCTTGCCGCCATCGAGCTTGACCGAGTACAGCCCCAGCACATCGATGCCGAAACCGACGGTGCCCTGGGTGAAGCCGGAGCGGGCGTCGAGAATGAAGCTCTGGGTCCATTCCTCGGCCTTGCCCTGGGGGTTGGCCGGGTCGACGAAGTTGCGGTTGATGTAGAAGTTGCGCAGGTTGAGGCTGGCCTTGGCGTCTTCCAGGAAGCCACCTTCGGCGGCCACGCCGGGCAGGGCGCAGGACAGGGCCAACAGGCCGGGCAGCAGCTGGCGTGCGGGTTGCAAAGTGCTCATCTGTCGTGGATCTCTTGTTTTTATTGGGCGAGCCGGGCCGCTGCGGGTGTGGGCCGCAGGGGGCGTCTTTTAGAGAGAGCTTGTGCAACGTTGCGCAGGCGATGGTGCGGGGGAGGGTGGGGGCTAGGCAATTCGTTGCAAGCGGAACGGGGCGGTTATCGAACGCAATGTGACCGCGCAACAAAAAGCCCACCGCGAGGGTGGGCTTGGTGCCGTTACCGGTCCAGTCAGCCTTTCGGCGTCTGGATCGAGGCTTGCTGCTGGGTCTGCTCGTACCAGCCGCCGCCGAGGGCCTTGTACAGGTTGACCTCGCTGACCAGCTGCGACAGGCGATCACCGATCAGCGACTGCTGGGCGCTGAACAGGTTGCGCTGGGCATCGAGGAAGGTCAGGTTGCTGTCGATACCGATGCGGTAGCGGCGCTCGGCCAGGCGGTAGTAGTCCTGGTTGGCGGCCACCAGGTCACGCTGGGCCTGCAGCTGCTCTTCGAACGTCTTGCGTGCGGCCAGGCCATCGGCGACTTCCTGGAAGGCGGTCTGGATGGTCTTTTCGTACTTGGCGACGTTGATGTCCTTCTGGATCTTCGAGTAGTCCAGGCTGGCCCGCAGGCTGCCGGCATTGAAGATCGGCAGGTTGATCTGCGGCTGGAACAGCCAGGTGCCCGAACCGCCCTTGAACAGCCCGCCCATGTCCGGGCTCAGGGTGCCGGCGTTGGCGGTCAGGCTGATGCTCGGGAAGAACGCTGCCCGCGCCGCGCCGATATTGGCGTTGGCGGCCTTGAGCAGGTGCTCGGCCTCCTGGATGTCGGGGCGGCGCTGCAGGATGTCGGACGGCAGGCCGGCCGGCACTTCGGCCAGCTGGTCGGCATTGAGCTCCAGCGGCTTGGGCAGGTTGGCCGGCACGCCGGTACCTACCAGCACGGTGAGGCTGTTCAGGTCCTGGGCGACCAGGCGCTGGTACTGCGACAGCTTGACGCGAGCGCCTTCGACGGCAGTGCGCGCCTGGCTCAGGTCCAGGGCCGAGGCGACACCCACCTCATTGCTGCGGCGGGTGAGGTTGTAGCTCTCTTCGTACGTCTTGAGCGTTTCCTCGGTCAGCTTCAGCAGCGCCTGGTCGGCCTGCCAGGTGTAGTAGGCGTTGGCCACGCTGGCCACCAGGCTGATCTGCGTGGAGCGGCGCGCCTGTTCGCTGGATAGGTAGGTTTCCAAGGCCTGCTGGGTCAGGCTGCGCACCCGGCCGAACAGGTCCAGCTCATAGGCGCTGACACCCAGGGTGGCCGAGTACTGGCTGCTGATGGTGGATTCGCCGGTCTGCGACATGTTTGCCGGCATCCGCTGGCGGCTGCCGCTGCCATTGGCGGAAACCGCCGGCAGCAAGTCGGCGCGCTGGATGCGGTACTGCGCGCGGTAGGCGTCGATGTTCAGCGCCGCGACCCGCAGGTCGCGGTTGTTTTCCAGCGACGTCTGGATCAGTTGCTGCAGTGCCGGGTCGTGGAAGAACTGGCGCCAGCCCTGTTCGGCCGCAGCGACGTCGGCCGATTGGGTCGGCGAGTACGCAGGGCCTTGCGGCCACTGCGCGGCCACCGGCGCCTCGGGCGTCTGGTAGTCGGGGATCAGCGAGCAACCGCCGAGGATGAAGGCGGTTACCGCCAGGGACAACAAAGACTTGGTCATTGCCCAGCCTCATAACGTGGAGTTTCAGGGGTGGCGTGTTCTTTCGGCTCTTTGCTGCCGAACAGCGACGACACTGCGACGAAGAATAGCGGTACCCAGAAGATGGCCAGCACGGTGGCGCTGATCATGCCGCCGATCACACCGGTGCCGATGGCGTGCTGGCTACCGGCACCAGCGCCGCTGGCGATGGTCAACGGTACCACGCCGAGGATGAACGCCAGCGAGGTCATGATGATCGGGCGCAGACGCATGCGGCAGGCCTCGATGGCTGCGTCGTACAGGCTTTTGCCCTGTTCGTGCAGCTCTTTGGCGAACTCGACGATCAGGATGGCGTTCTTCGCCGCCAGGCCGATGGTGGTCAGCAGGCCGACCAGGAAGTACACGTCGTTGGACAAGCCGCGCAGGCTGGTGGCGAGCAGGGCACCGATGATACCCAGTGGCACCACCAGCACGACCGCGATCGGGATCGACCAGCTTTCGTACAGCGCCGCCAGGCAGAGGAACACGAACAGCACCGAGAGGGCGAACAGCGCCGGCATCTGCGAGCCGGAGAGTTTTTCCTCGTAGGACATGCCGGTCCAGGAGAAGCCGATGCCGGTTGGCAGTTCGCCGGCGATGCGCTCGACTTCGGCCATGGCCTCACCGGTACTGTAGCCCGGCGCCGGGGTACCGAGGATCTCGACCGCTTCCACGCCGTTGTAGCGCGACAGCTTCGGCGAGCCATAGCTCCATTCGCCCTTGGCGAAGGAGGAGAACGGCACCATCTCGCCCTTGCCGTTGCGCACGTACCACTTCTGCAGGTCTTCCGGGCTCATCCGGGCGTTTGGCGCACCCTGGATGTAGACCTTCTTGACCCGGCCACGGTCGATGAAGTCGTTGACGTAGCTACCGCCCAGGGCGATCGACAAGGTGTTGTTGATGTCGGCGATGGTCACGCCCAGAGCACTGGCGCGTTCGTCGTCGATGGTCAGCTGGTACTGCGGCTCGTCGTTCAGGCCGTTCGGACGCACGGCGCTGAGGATCTTGCTCTGCGCGGCCTTGGCCAGGAACTGGTTGCGCGCTTCCATCAGTTTTGCATGGCCGACGCCGGCGCGGTCCTGGAGGAACACGTCGAAGCCGGTGGCGTTACCCAGTTCGAGTACCGCCGGCGGGGCGAAGGCGAACACCATCGCGTCGCGGAAGCTGAAGAAGTGCATCTGCGCGCGCTGGGCGAGAGCGAACACGCTGTTCTCCTTCGAACGCTCGCCCCAAGGCTTGAGCATGATGAATGCCATGCCCGAGCTCTGGCCGCGGCCGGCGAAGTTGAAGCCGTTGACGGTGAACACGGATGCCACGGTATCGGCTTCCTTGTCGAGCAGGTACTCGCGCATCTGGTCGACCACCACCTGGGTGCGCTCGGCACTGGAGCCGGCCGGGGTCTGTACCTGGGCGAACAGCACGCCCTGGTCTTCCTCTGGCAGGAATGCGGTCGGAATGCGCGCGAACAGCCAGATCATGCCGACCACGATCAGCGCGTAGGCCAGCAGGAACGGGATCTTGTTGCGCAGGATGGTGCCGACGCTCCGCTCATAGCCGACGACGCTGCGGTCGAAATTGCGGTTGAACCAGCCGAAGAAGCCGCGCTTGGCCACATGGTGCTCGCCCTTCTTCAATGGCTTGAGCATGGTGGCGCACAAGGCCGGGGTGAAGATCAGCGCGACCAGCACCGACAGGCCCATGGCCGAGACGATGGTGATGGAGAACTGACGATAGATCACACCGGTGGAACCGCCGAAGAAGGCCATCGGCAGCAGTACCGCTGACAATACCAGGGCGATACCCACCAGGGCGCCCTGGATCTGCTCCATGGAGCGCTTGGTCGCCTCCTTGGGCGGCAGTCCTTCCTCGGACATCACCCGCTCGACGTTCTCCACCACGACGATGGCATCGTCCACCAGCAGGCCGATGGCCAGGACCATGGCGAACATGGTCAGGGTGTTGATGCTGAAACCGGCGGCGGCGAGGATGCCGAAGGTACCCAGCAATACCACCGGTACGGTCATGGTGGTGATGATGGTGGCGCGGAAGTTCTGCAGGAACAGGTACATCACCAGGAACACCAGGACCACCGCTTCGATCAGGGTGTGGATTACCCCGCTGATCGATTCGGTGACCACCGGGGTGGTGTCATACGGGAACACCGCCTTCACCCCCGGTGGGAAGAACGGCTCGAGGCCGCTGATGGTCGTGCGCAGCGCCTTGGCGGTATCCAGGGCGTTGGCGCCGGTGGCCAGCTTGACCGCCAGGCCCGAGGCCGGCTTGCCGTTGTACTGGGCGCTGATGGCGTAGTTTTCGCCGCCCAGGCCAACCTGGGCCACGTCGCCCAGGCGTACCTGGGAACCGTCGGCATTGACCTTGAGCAGGATCTTCTCGAACTGCTCGGCGGTCTGCAGACGGGTCTTGCCGATGATGGTGGCGTTGAGCTGGGTACCTGGCAGCGCCGGCAGGCCGCCGAGCTGGCCGGAGGATACCTGCACGTTCTGCGCGGCGACCGCGGTGCGCACGTCGACCGGGGTCAGCTGGAACTTGTTCAGCTTGGCCGGATCCAGCCAGATACGCATGGCGTACTGCGCACCGAACACCTGGAAGTCGCCCACGCCTGCGGTCCGCGAGATCGGGTCCTGCATGTTGGAGACGATGTAGTTGGCCAGGTCGTCCTTGGTCATACTGCCGTCTTCGGACACCAGGCCGATCACCAGCAGGAAGTTCTTCACTGCCTTGGTGACGCGGATACCTTGCTGCTGCACTTCCTGCGGCAACAGCGGGGTGGCCAGGTTCAGCTTGTTCTGTACCTGGACCTGCGCGGTGTCCGAGTTGGTGCCCTGCTCGAAGGTGGCGGTGATGGTCATGCTGCCGTCGGAGTTACTTTCCGACGACACATAACGCAGGTTGTCGATCCCGTTGAGCTGCTGCTCGATCACCTGCACCACGGTGTCCTGCACGGTCTGCGCCGAGGCGCCCGGGTAGGTCACGGAGATGGCGATGGCCGGCGGGGCGATGCTCGGGTACTGGTTGATCGGCAGCTTCAGGATCGACAGGGCGCCGACCAGCATGATCACCAGGGCGATCACCCAGGCGAAGATCGGGCGATCGATAAAGAACTTCGACATGGTTTACTCCGCTTTGGCGTCAGCTTTGGCCGTGTTGGCCTGAGCAGCGCTGGCCGGCTTCTTGACGTTGGTGGCTTCGCTGACCTTGACCTCGACACCTGGTCGCACGAACTGCAGCCCTTCGGTGATCAGACGGTCGCCCGGGTTCAGGCCTTCCTCGATCAGCCAGTCACTGCCCAGCGTGCGGCTGGCCTTGAGCTGGCGCAGTTCGACCTTGTTCTCCTGGTTGACCACCAGCGCGGTCGGCGCACCCTTGAGGTCACGGGTCACGCCCTGTTGCGGGGCCAGGATGGCGTTGGCGTTGACGCCGGCCTTGAGCCGCGCATGCACGAACATGCCGGGCAGCAGGGTGTGGTCGGGGTTGGGGAAGATCGCGCGCAGAGTGACGGAACCGGTGGTCTCGTCGACCGCGACTTCGGAGAACTCCAGGCGGCCCTGCTGCTTGAACAGGCTGCCGTCTTCCAGCACCAGCTGAACCTGGGCGGCATTGTCGCCGGCCTTCTGCAACTGGCCGCTTTCCAGGTCACGGCGCAGCTTGAGCAGCTCGGCGGTGGACTGGGTGACGTCGACGTAGATCGGGTCGAGCTGCTGGATGGTGGCCATGGCGTTGGTCTGGCCGTTGTTCACCAGGGCACCTTCGGTGACCGAAGAGCGGCCGACGCGGCCACTGATCGGGGCCAGCACCTTGGTGTAGCGCAGGTCGATCTGGGCGCTCTTGAGCGATGCCTCGGCCTGCAATCGTTTGGCATTGGCGTCATCGTATTCCTGCTTGGAGACGGCCTGCTCGTCGATCAGTTGCTTGTAACGCTCGGCCAGCGAGCGGGTAGCCTGCAGGTTGGCCTGGGCGTTGGCCAGGTTCGCCTCGTAGACGGCTGGGTCGATCTGGTAGAGCTGTTGCCCTTCCTTGACGTCGCTGCCTTCCTTGAACAAGCGCTTGAGAATGATGCCGTTCACCTGTGGGCGGACCTCCGCCACACGGTAGGCGCTGGTGCGCCCCGGCAGTTCCGAGGTCAAGGTGAAGGCTTGCGGTTGTACGGTCACGACGCCGACCTGAGGAGCCTGCGGCGCAGGCGCTGCTTCCTCTTTCTTACAGCCACTGAGCAGGGTTGCCAGGGCCACGGCGGAAACCAGGGCGGTTACGGCTGGCTTGAATTGCATGAGGATCCTCGGGTCGCAGGAGCAGGGGAGCTCAAGAATATAGTGGAAGTGCTTTGTCAGAAAAACGCTATCCGGTGGATAAATAGCTTGCTAAGGAATATACTTACATTCATGGTTGTTTGTAAATAGTGCCGGTGCGTCGTGGGTGACCACCGTCGATCGCCCAAATCCACCCGGGAGCGGCCCTGAAAGAGCCTGCCCCGGCCTGATTCCCGCTCGCCAGATCGAGCGCGCGGGGCCTGATGAGGTTGTACTGCCATGGTCCGTCGAACCAAAGAAGAAGCCCAGGAAACCCGCGCCCAGATCATTGAGGCGGCGGAGAAGGCCTTCTACAAGCGCGGGGTAGCGCGTACCACCCTGGCCGACATCGCTGAGCTCGCCGGCGTCACTCGCGGGGCGATCTACTGGCACTTCAGCAACAAGGCCGAGTTGGTGCAGGCGCTGCTCGACAGCCTGCACGAAACCCATGACCACCTGGCCCGCGCCAGTGAAAGCGAGGATGAGCTCGATCCACTCGGCTGCATGCGCAAGCTGTTGCTGCAAGTGTTCAACGAGTTGGTGCTCGATGCCCGAACCCGGCGTATCAACGAAATCCTGCATCACAAGTGCGAGTTCACCGACGACATGTGTGAGATTCGCCAGCAGCGTCAGGGCGCGGTGCTGGACTGCCATCAAAGCATTGCCCTGGCCTTGGGCAATGCAGTACGTCGTGGCCAGTTGCCTGCAGAGCTCGAGATCGACCGGGCTGCGGTGGCCATGTTTGCCTATGTGGATGGCCTGATCGGCCGCTGGCTGCTGCTGCCGGAAAGCTTCGACCTGTTGGGCGATGTCGAGAAATGGGTCGACACCGGGCTGGATATGCTGCGCTTGAGCCCTGGCTTGCGCAAATGACACTTTGTTAACGATTGTGAGGAAGTGTTATCCCTTTTCGGTTAACGCAGGATTAATAACCTGGAAGCGGTCTTGCCCGGCAATGACAACCTTCAGGCCGTGATGTCGCCTGGACGGACGCTATCGCGGGGCAAGCCCGCTCCCACGCCTTTCAGCGCCCGCGCAACTGTCTGTCCGGCAAGGCCAGCGCCGCCAACAGGCCGATCAGCGAAGCCCCGGCACTGACCAGCAACAGGTCGCGGAAGGTTTCCAGCAAACGCGCCTGGGTGTGCGGATCCGCCTCGCCCGCCTTGAGGCTGCCCAGCAGCGGGTTGCCCAGCACTTCGAAGCCACCCTGGTGCAACCACGCCAGCAACAGGCTGGACATGCACGCCACCCCCATCGCCCCGCCCAGCGAGCGGAACAGGTTGGTGGTGCTGGTCGCCACGCCGATGTCCTTGCTGTCCACCGCGCTTTGCGTGCCCACCAGCGAGGTGGGAAATTGCAGGCCGCAGGCAATGCCTGTCAGCAGCATGAACAGTGCGCTCTGTAACCAGGCTTGCGGCGGCGTCAGTGCCATGGCTGCGATGGCCATTGGCATCAACAGCGCGCCTGTGAGGATCTGTGGCTTGAAGCGCCCGGTGCGGCTGGTCATGCGTCCACCGGTAAAGGCGCCGATTGGCAGCCCCATGGCCAGCGGCAGCAAGTGCAGCGCCGCGCTGTCGGCGCCGGCACCGGTGATGCCCTGGTAGCGCAGGGGCATCAGCATGGTCAGCGAAATGGACTGGAAACTGGCGAAGAAGATCACGCACCAGCACAGCACCGCGACTCGGTTGGCGAACAGGCCCAGAGGCAACAGTGGCTCGCGACAGCGCCGCTCGTGGACTATGAACGCCGCCAGCCCCAGCAGTGCGCAGGCCAGCAACGCCAGGACCTCGGACGACCGCCAGGCATGCCCCTGGCCGACCAGGGTGATGCCCAGCAGCAGGCTACCCAGGCCGAGGATCATCAGCGCCGCGCCGAGGTAGTCGACCTGTGCCTGGCGATGCTTGACCGGCAACCCGTCCAGCGCCCGGTGGATCACCCACAGCGCGATCAGCCCCAGCGGCAGGTTGATCCAGAACACCCAGCGCCAGGACAGGTACTCGGTCAGCCAGCCGCCCAGCACCGGCCCGGCGACGCTGGCCAGGGCATACATGCTGCTGAAATAGCCCTGGTAGCGGCCGCGTTCACGAGGGGGCACGAAGTCGCCGATGATTGCCTGGCTGACCGACACCATGCCACCCGCACCGATACCCTGGAGCACCCGCGCCAGCACCAGCTGCGGCATGTCCTGGGCCAGGCCGCAGGCCACCGAGGCCAGGGTGAACAGGGCGGTGCCGGTGAGGATCATGCGCCGCCGCCCATAAAGGTCACCAAGCTTGCCGTAGATCGGCACGGCGATGGTCATGGCGACCATGTAGCCAGAGATGACCCAGGCCAGCAGGCCGACATCGTCGAACTGGGCGGAGATCGCCGGCAGCGACACGGCGACGATGGTCTGGTCGAGGGCACCGAGGAAGATCGCCAGCATCAGGGCGGTAAGAACGCTGCGCAGAACGGTGGGGGGCAGGGCGGCGGTCACGGTGGATACCTTGTGGTCAGAGCTGGCGCTATCGCGAGGCATCGAGGGAGCGGGCTTGCTCCGTGATGGGCTCATTCGTGGTGGGGCATTGTACCCTGAGTTACATAGCTACCTATGTACTCCGTGCATCCCCTATGCAAGATCGGCATTGGCGCATTCATCCAGCGCTGCATGGCCGCGTGATATCGTGGCAGGGCCGCAGAGGCTGAAATCCGTGGCCTGCACCAGCTTGGTGCAACTATTTTCCACAGGTTTCGCGTCGCTGTATGTCCACACCTTCTATTCCTCTGCCTGTATGTCGAGCATGACCGCCCTGATGGCGACGGTTGGAACAGTCAGGTAGACCCGATACAGGGGTCGGTTGTCAGCCGTTCACCATTTCTCATTACAAGCGGAGTGATCATGCCCAAGGCTTCCCACCACGATCTGCGTTTTGCCTTCCGCGAACTGCTTGCTTCAGGTTCGTGCTATCACACCGCGTCGGTCTTCGACCCGATGTCAGCCCGTATTGCCGCCGACCTTGGTTTTGAAGTCGGCATTCTGGGTGGTTCGGTCGCCTCGCTGCAGGTCCTGGCCGCGCCGGACTTCGCCCTGATCACCCTGAGCGAGTTTGTCGAGCAGGCTACCCGTATCGGTCGTGTCGCCCAGTTACCGGTGCTTGCCGACGCCGACCACGGCTACGGCAATGCGCTCAACGTGATGCGCACGGTGATCGAACTGGAACGCGCTGGCGTTGCCGCGCTGACCATCGAGGATACCTTGCTGCCGGCCCAGTTCGGTCGCAAGTCCACCGACCTGATCTCGGTGGAGGAGGGCGTGGGCAAGATCCGCGCGGCACTGGAGGCGCGGGTCGATTCGGCCCTGGCGATCATTGCGCGCACCAATGCCGGCGTGCTGACCACCGAGGAAATCATCGTGCGCACCCAGAGCTACCAGAAGGCGGGCGCCGATGGTATCTGCATGGTGGGGGTCAAGGACTTCGAGCAGCTTGAACAGATTGCCGAGCACCTGAGCGTGCCGTTGATGCTGGTGACCTACGCCAACCCGAACCTGCGCGACGACGAGCGCCTGGCGCGCCTGGGCGTGCGTATCGTGGTTGACGGCCATGCCGCCTACTTCGCCGCGATCAAGGCCACCTACGACTGCCTGCGCCAGCAGCGTGGCCTGCAGCACAAGTCGGACAGCCTCGGCGCCACCGAGCTTTCGCACACCTACACCCAGCCCGAGGACTACATTCGCTGGGCGAAAGAGTACATGAGCGTCGAGGAGTGATCCGACCTACCTGACGGCGCTCAGCGTGGCGCTGTGGGGAACGCAATGCTCATGGACGCAACTGTTGGCCGTGTTGGGCTGGCTGCGCAGCAGCTCCACCCGCCAGCAGGCCGAGCCATAGAGCCCGGCTACCGCGAGCAGGGCGAAGACGAGGGCGCAACGCCTGGATTTGATACTCATGGTGCGGACCTCCTGTTGGTGCAACAGGTGATACCTTCAAGCATAGGCCCAATGCGCGTATCTGCACCGTCTTGACTCAGCTCAACCCCTTGTCCCACTCCGGTTCGTCGCCAAACCGCTGCGCGAGAAAGTCGAGCATGCTGCGCAATGTCGCCGGCATGTGCTTGCGCGAGGTGTACACCGCATTCAGGGTAAGTTCCCGCGGCTTGGCTTGCGGCAGCAATCGCACCAGCTCGCCACTGCGCAGTGCGGCTGCTGCCTGGTAGGTGGGCAGCATGGCGATGCCGGCATGGGCCAGGGCGGCTTTCTGCAGGGTCATGGCCTCGTTGGCGCTGATGTTGCCCTGCACCGGCACGGCGACGCCCTGCCCGCCCACCTCGAAATGCCACAGGCTGTGACCGAAGTAGGCGTGGGTCAGGCAGTTATGCTGGCTCAATGCCTCGACCCGGTCCGGCGTACCGTGCTCGCGCAGGTAGGCGGGGCTGGCGCAGACCACCGAGCGGCACACGCTCAGGCGCCGGGCGATGAGGTTGGGGTCGACATCGTTGCTGGTGCGGATCGCCAGGTCGATGCGCTCGTCCACCAGGTTGACGGTGCGGTCGAGCATCTGCAGCTCAACCTTCACCCCGGGGTAGCGTTTGACGTAGGCCGCCAGCGCATCCACCAGCTGGGCTTGGCCGAACGAGGTGCTGACGCTGATGCGCAGCTCGCCACGGGGCGCGTCGTCCGGCTGGCGCACGGCGCTTTGCAGGTCGCCGGCCAGCTCCAGCATCTGCCGACAACGTGGCAAGGTCTCGAGGCCTGCCGCCGTCAGGCTGAGCTTGCGGGTGGTGCGTTGCATCAGGCGTGCCCCGACCCAGTCCTCCAGCTCCGCCAGGTAGCGGGATACCACGGGCCTGGAGAGTTCCAGGTGGTCCGCGGCGGCGGACTGGCTGCCCAGGTCGACGACGGTGACGAATACGCGCATGGCGTTGAGCCGATCCATGATCTGTCCGATTTCAGAAACAAACTATGTCGAAGCATCGCATTTTTTGTATTGGATCGGGCAACTAAGCTTGCACCCATCGTCCCACTCACAGGATCTTGCAATGTCTCTCTTCACGCCCCTTCGCGGCCTGCTGCTAGCCTGCCTTACCCTCGGCGGCCAGGCCATGGCTGCCGAACCGCTCAAGCTGGAAGCCTACAACCCCGGTCACGCGGCGATCTTCCCGGTCAGCTCGGTGATCGTCAGCGGCGCCCACGACGCCATCCTGGTCGACGCCCAGTTCGGCAAGGCCCAGGCCGAGCAGGTGGTCGAGCGCCTGCGTGCCAGCGGCAAGCAACTGACCACCATCTATGTCAGCCATGGCGACCCGGACTACTACTTCGGCCTGGACACCATCACCCAGGCGTTCCCCAAGGCCCGCGTGGTCGCCTCGGCCGCCACGGTCGAGCATATCCGCAAGACCATGGACGCCAAGCTGGCCTACTGGGGCCCGCAGATGGGCGCGGACAAGCCGGCACGTCTGGTGGTGCCCCAGGTACTGCAGGGTGATCGCCTGGAACTGGAAGGCCAGGCACTGCAGGTCGTCGGCCTGGACGGTCCTCAGCCGGACCGCAGTTTCGTGTGGATTCCCTCGATCAAGGCAGTGGTCGGTGGCGTGGTGGTTTCCGAGGGCATCCATGTGTGGATGGCCGACACCCAGACCGCGCAATCCCACGCCGACTGGCAGAAGACCCTGGCGAAGATCGAACAGCTCGCCCCGCGCACGGTGATCCCGGGGCACTATCTGGGCGACAGCAGCCGTTCGCTGGACACGGTGCGCTTCACCGCCGGCTACATTCGTGACTTCGATACCGAGGCCGCCAAGGCTGCCAATGCCGCCGCGCTGATCGCGGCGATGAAGCAGCGCTACCCGAACCTGGGTGACGAGAGCTCCCTTGAATTGGGTGCCAAGGTCGCCAAGGGCGAGATGAAGTGGTAACCCCTTTCAACCTGTTGGAGTGTTTCCCATGAGCAAGATCGCAATCATCGGCGCCACCGGACGCGCCGGCAGCCAGTTGCTGGAAGAGGCCCTGCGTCGGGGTCACAGTGTGGTGGCCATCGCCCGCAATCCGAGTGCGCTGCAAGGTCGTGACGGCGTGACGGTCAAGGCGCTGGATGCCAAGGACAGTGCCGCCCTGCAGGCGGCCGTGACAGGTTGTGACGCGGTGTTGAGCGCGGCGCATTTCTCGACCATCGAGCCTGGCGCGATCATCGAGCCGGTCAAGCGTGCCGGGGTCAAGCGCCTGCTGGTGGTGGGCGGCGCCGGTAGCCTGCTGCTGCCGTCCGGGCACCGGGTGATCGACAGCCCGGATTTCCCGGAAGCCTACAAGGCCGAGGCCAATGCCGGTGTGCGCTTCCTCGATACGCTGCGCCAGGAGCCGACCCTGGACTGGACCTTCCTGTCGCCGTCGGCGGAGTTCGTCGAAGGTCAGCGCAGCGGGCACTACACCCTGGGCAAGGATCACCTGCTGATCGGCGCCGACGGCAAGAGCTGGATCACCTTTGCCGACTATGCCATCGCCATGCTCGACGAGCTGGAGAAGCCGGCGCATTCGCGGGCACGGTTCACGGTCGGCTACTGAGTCGTCTGCATCGCGGGGCAAGTCGGGGCCCCGCGATTGATGTCATGTGTGGGCACGCGCCTGCAGCCACTCCATCAACTCGACCAACCCCGTGGGCATGCTCTTCGACGGGCTGACCAGGTAATACCCCTTCCCGGTCGTCACCTTCAGCTCGAACGGCATGCACAAACGCCCGGCGCGCAGGTCGTCGCCAATCAGCGAAAAGTCGCCGATGGCGATCCCGGTCCCCTGGGAGGCCATGGCCATCGCCATGTCCAGTGTCTCGAAGTGCTGCTTCGGTCCCTGGGGTTCGACGCCGGCATTGGCCGCCTGCAACCACAACCGCCAGTCGTGCTCGTCCCGAGAGGGGTGCAGCAGCATCTGCCGCGCCAGGTCCTGCAATTGCAAGGGGACGCTAGATAGCGATGGTGCGCAGACTGGTGTCAGTTGTTCATCGAACAGCTTGCGTACCTGCAGCCCATGGTTCGGCACCGCGCCATACACAACGGCCGCATCGAAGCCCTCGCGGCGAAAATCCACGCCATGCTGCACCGTGGTGGTCAATTCCACCGGCACATCCGGGCGTAGCGCCTGCCATTCCAATAGCCGCGGCAGCAGCCAGCGCATCACGCAGGTCGGCGCCTTGAGCTGCAGCGTCGTACTGCGCCCGCCGACTTCGCGCACGCCTTGCTCGATCAGGGCGAAGACCTGCTGCACCCGAGGCAGCCAGTCCTGTCCTTCGCGGGTCAGGGCCAGGCCACGGGCCTGGCGCTGGAACAACGCATAGCCCAGATGTTCCTCGAGGCCGGCGATCTGTCGGCTGACCGCGCCCTGGGTGATATGCAGCTGTTGCGCGGCACGGGTGAAGTTGCAGTGCTGCGCGGTCACCAGGAAGGTGTGCAGGGCGGGGAGGGGCGGCAGGCGTTTCATTGTGACAAGCCATGATATGAGGTCATGGCTAGTATGTGTTTTTTTGCATTGTGGCGGTAGTCGGCACTTGGTTCCATGAGCACCAGTCTCAACAAGAATCGGGTACTCGATGATGGCAACCTGTGGCGAAGTGCTGGTCAAACTCCTCGAAGGCTATGGCGTCGACCATGTCTTCGGCATTCCCGGCGTGCATACCGTGGAACTCTACCGCGGCCTGGCTGCCTCCTCGATCCGCCACATCACCCCGCGCCACGAGCAGGGCGCCGGGTTCATGGCCGACGGCTACTCGCGTACCCGGGGCAAGCCTGGTGTGTGCTTCATCATCACCGGCCCGGGCATGACCAACATCACCACCGCCATGGGCCAGGCCTACGCCGACTCGATCCCGATGCTGGTGATTTCCAGCGTGCAGTCGCGCAGCCAGTTGGGTGGCGGGCGCGGCAAGTTGCACGAACTGCCCAACCAGGCCGGGCTGGTGGCGGGGGTGGCGGCGTTTTCGCATACCTTGATGAGTGCCGATGACTTGCCCGAGGTATTGGCCCGTGCCTTTGCCGTATTCGACGGTGGCCGCCCGCGCCCGGTGCATATCGAGATCCCGCTGGATGTGCTGGTGGAACCCGCCGATCACCTGCTGCCGGGCCGCCCGGTGCGCACCGCCCGGGCGGGCGCGGCGCCGCAGACCGTGCAGCAGATGGCCATGCGCCTGGCCAAGGCGCGCCGGCCGTTGATCCTTGCCGGCGGTGGTGCCCTGGACGCCGCCGCCGGGCTGGCCAGGCTGGCCGAGCACCTGCAGGCGCCGGTAGCGCTGACGATCAATGCCAAGGGGCTGCTGCCGGCCAACCATCCGCTGCAGATCGGCTCGACCCAGACTTTGCCGGCCACCCGTGCGCTGGTGGCCGAGGCCGACGTAGTGCTGGCCATCGGCACCGAGCTGGCCGAGACCGATTACGACGTGACGTTCAAGGGTGGTTTCGAGATTCCCGGCAGCCTCCTGCGGATCGATATCGACCCGGACCAGACGGTGCGCAACTACCCGCCCGAACTGGCCCTGGTGGCCGATGCCGCACAGGCGACAGAGGCCCTGCTGGTGGCCCTGCACATGCAGGCGCAACCACTGCGTGATGGTCACTGGGGCGCTGCTCGGGCCGCCCGACTGCGCCAGGAAAACGCAGCCACCTGGGACCAGCCGACCTTGAGCCAGACCCGTTTGCTGAACAGTATCCTGGAAACCCTGCCGGACGCCGTGCTGGTGGGCGATTCGACCCAGCCGGTCTACACCGGCAACCTGACGTTGGACATGACCCGGCCACGCCGCTGGTTCAACGCGTCAACGGGCTACGGCACGCTGGGCTACGCGTTGCCGGCGGCCATGGGCGCCTGGCTCGGCAGCGCCGAAGTGCGCGCCGCGCGTGCGCCCACAGTATGCCTGATCGGTGATGGCGGGTTGCAGTTCACCCTGCCCGAGCTGGCCAGTGCCGTCGAGGCGCAGGTGCCGCTGATCGTGCTGCTGTGGAACAACCAGGGGTACGAGGAAATCAAGAAGTACATGGTCAATCGGGCGATCGAGCCGGTCGGTGTGGACATCCACACCCCGGACTTCATCGGCGTGGCGCGGGCGTTGGGGGCCGACGCCGAGTCGGTGGCTGACGTGGCGCAGTTGCAGGCGGCGCTGGGCCGAGCGGTGGAGCGCCCGGGGCCGACGTTGATCCAGGTGGATCAGGGGCAATGGCAGTTGGCTGTGCAAGGGTGACTGCGCCACGAGGGCTGTACCCTCGATTCGCCGGCAAGCCAGGGGTGCGGCGGGTCGTTCAACTGGCGCTGGCTCGCAACCTTGCCACGTCACGGATTGGCGGCGCGCCGTACAGCCGGCTGTATTCGCGGCTGAACTGGGATGGGCTCTCGTAGCCCACCCGGTAGCCGGCCACGGCAGCCTCCAAACCCTCGTTGAACATCAGGCGTCGGGCCTCCTGCAGGCGCAGTTGCTTCTGGTACTGCAAGGGGCTCATCGACGTCACCGACTTGAAGCGGTGATGCAAGGTGGAGACGCTGAGGTTCACTTCCCGAGCGAGGTCTTCGATACGCAACGGCTGGTGGTAATGGTTGTTGAGCCAGGTAATCGCCTGACAGACCCGATGGGTTTGGCTGTTGGCCAGGGCGATTTCGTACAGCCGGTAACCTTGGGGGCCGCGCAACAGGCGGTAGAAGATTTCCCGGCGGATCATCGGCGCGAGGATGGCAATGTCGCGTGGCGAGTCCAGCAGTTTGATCAGGCGGATCAACGCGTCCAGAAGCTGCGGATCGCTTTTCTCCACGTACAGGCCGAGACCTGATGGCCGGTTGGGCACCACCATCGGGCTGCTCTCGGCGATCAGTTGGCTCAGTTGCGCCGGGTCGATGTCCAGGCGCAAGCCCAGCGCGGGATGCTCGGGGCTGGCCTTGAGCAGGGCGCCGCTGATCGGCAGGGTGACCGACACCACCATGTAGTGCAGCGGATCATAGGCGTAATGTTCGTCGCCGAGGATCAGGGTCTTGCTGCCTTGGGCAAGAATGCACAACGCCGGTTGGGCCAGCGCGGGCATGCCGCGGATCTCCTCTTCGTAGCACGTAAGGTAAAGGTCCTCGATGGCCGACGCCGGGCCATGGGGCTGGCCGGCGTGGCGCTGGATCAGCGCGGCCAGTTCCTGGCGCTGCAGCTCAAGGGTCGAGTCGGGTGGCGGGAGCGTGGTCATGGCGTGGTTCCTCTACTGACCGGGCCAGCATAGGTATGGCCAATGTCGGGCGCTAGTCGAATGCTGTCGTTCGATTGCCTGATCCTGTCGCACGGCAGGATCAGGCAATCGCTCGGCAGTAATGACCTAACGTCGCGCGAGGGCGGGGCCCTAATCTTGGCAGCCTGTTTTCCCGTCCGTAGCGCTTCAAGGAGATCGTTCATGACCCAGCCTCAACCGGTCACTCACCTGGCTTTCATCCGCGCCAGCAACGGTCGTTCGGCGGAACTCGGCATGCGCCTGCGCGACCTGCTGGAGCCGTCGCTGCGGGCGCCCGGCTGCCTGAGCTTCAGTGTGCAGCGTTCGCAGGTCGATGCCGATCTGTGGCTGCTCAGCGGCAGCTGGAGCGACCAGCAGGCGATGAGCGGCTATTTCGCCTCGCCCACTCTGGAGGTGTTCGGCGAGCTGGTCCAGGCGCAGGTGGTCAGCAGCCTGGACCTGCATACCTTCGCCTGATGTGTAGAATGCCGCCCCTACATCATTCAGGCGGAGTGCAGCATGGCACGTAGAGAATTCCCCCACTTCGAAGCGGTCTCGGCGATGGTCCCGGTGCAAGGCGGCGGCTACCACGCGGCGATCGCCGTGAAGGCCCTGGGCATGGGCGGTGCGCCGCGCTTTCACAAAGTGCTCGACGGGCAGGTGTTCCAGTCGGCGATCGCGGCCGACACGGCCGCTTGTGCTGAACTCGAACGCCTGCAGGGCGTAGGCGAGGAAGGCGAACTGGTCTTCTGATCAGACCTGTGGACGGGCCATCTTGAACAGCTCGCCCAGCGCAAAGTAGTCGGCCGGGCCGCCGCCACGCAGGATCGGCTCGGCGGCGGCGGTGTCGTAGATGCCGTCCTTGAGCAGGTGCTCGGCAATGTGCACCGCCACTACCTCTCCGAGGATCAGCCAGCTGGGGACAAGTTCCTGGTCGGCGCGTTTGAGCTGGACGATCTGGCTGACCTTGCATTCGAAGCTCACCGGGCTCTCGCCCACGCGTGGCACCTTGACCACGTTGGACAGGGCCGGGGTCAGGCCACTGAGCGCGAACTCGTCGATATCTGCCGCCACCGCGGCACAGCTCTGGTTCATCTGCTCGGCCAGCGGCCGGGTAGCCAGGTTCCAGACGAACTCGCCGGTCTGCTCGATATTGTTCAGGCTGTCTTTGCGCCCGACGCTGCAGAAACCGATGATCGGTGGGATGTAGTTGAAGGCGTTGAAGAAGCTGTAGGGCGCCAGGTTCAGGCGGCCTTCGCGATCGTGGCTGGAGATCCAGCCGATGGGCCGAGGGCCGACGATGGCGTTGAACGGGTCGTGGGGCAGGCCGTGGCCTTTGGCGGGTTCGTAGTAGTACATCTGCGCAAGGCCGCGAGGCCCTTCCTGGTGGGGGACGAGGCGCCTAGTTTGCCAAGGCTTGGCTCAACTGCAAATGATCAAGCCCGGCCGAAGCCGGGCTGGTAGCGCGCATCAGAGATCAACTGATGCGGTGGCCGTTGGTGCGGTCGAAACCATCCTCTGCGAAGCGCTGGCCGCCGGTGCGGTCGAAGCCGTCTTCGGCAAAGCGCTGGCCGCCGGTGCGGTCGAAGCCGTCTTCGGCGAAGCGCTGGCCGCCGGTACGGTCGAAGCCGTCTTCAGCGAAGCGCTGGCCGCCAGTACGATCAAAGCCATCTTCTGCGTAGTTGGACGACTGGCTCTGTGCAGCGGCAAAGGTGTGGGCGTTGGTGCGATCGAAACCGTCTTCGGCGAAGGCGCCAGTAGCCAGTACCGACAGGGCGAGGGAAAGGATCAGTTTGTTCTTCATGGTCGTAGCTCCGATGAGTGCCAGGGGTTGTTGTTTCTATGGGTTCAATATTACGCCTGTAAAATTGATTAAAAAGCGCAAAAAATAATGGATAAAAATCTAATAATTTGATTGTTTTGGGCGTGAATGGCCTTCAATGCAGTCTTCTGGCGCCCTGCTCGCCGATCAGCCCTAGAACGCAAGAATGAAAAGCGCAGACCGACGACAGGGCCATATCAGCATGTGCCCAGACAATTAATGGGAAATTAAGGCGTGGCGGCAGCGGTTCCTGGGGAGGCATGCACAGGCCGCAAGGCGGCTTGCGCCTGTTCCAGCAGCGTCATTTCGTACAAGCGTCAGGTCGCTTGGGTGTTCACCGTATAGCGGGTACTTCGCCCGCAGCGGGCAGACGAACCAGGCAGTTTTTCTGCAGCAGGTCGGCCAGGTGCCGGGTGGCCGTGGCCTTGGAGACCTTGGCCACGGCCTGGTACTGGCTGGCGCTGATGCCATCCTCGAAGCCGCGAGACCCGCCATCGAGCAGTCGATTGAGCACCTTGACTTGTTCGGGCAACAAACCATCGCCCCGATGGATCAGCCAGAAGCGCGACTTGGCCAGCACCCGGTCAATGCGCACCAGCGCTTGCTGGAGGCTGCGCAGCAGGGTGGCAAGGAACCAGGCTAGCCAGCGTGTGACGTCCAGGTCGCCGCGCTGGCTGCTTTCAAGGGCTGCGTAGTAGCCCGAGCGATCTTCCAGGATACTGCTGGACATGGCGTAGAAACGCACCGCTCGCTGCTCGCCCTGGGCCAATGCCAGGTCTGTGATGGCGCGGGTCAGGCGGCCATTGCCATCGGCGAAGGGGTGCAGGGTGACGAACCAGAAATGGGCGAGGCCCGCACGCAGCAGGGGATCGAGTTGCCGATCATGGCGGCTGCTCTCGAACCAGTCGAGGAACTGCTGCACCTGCTGCTCCAGGCCGGCGCGTGGCGGTGCCTCAAAATGCACCTTGGGTTTGTCGATACGCCCCGATATCACCTGCATCGGGGCATGGTCGCGCCATGCGCCAATTGGCAGAGGAGGTGCGAGCGAGTCGTCGGTTTCGGGGAACAGCCAGCGGTGCCAGAGGAACAGGCGCGGCTGATCCAGCGGGCGAACATAGCCCATGGTCGCGTCCACCATCAGCTCGGCCAGGCCCTCGCTGCGTGTCGTGGTTGTTCCCGGCTCGGCAATGCCAAGCCGTCGGGCGAGGGAAGAGCGAACGGACTCCACATTCAGCTGTTCACCCTCGATGGCCGAGGACGTGACAATGTTCTGCAACAGGGTATCGAGCGTGTCCAGGTTAGCATTGGCCTCGGTCACTGCTCCCGCTCTGCCCAGCAGGCAACCCTGCGCCTGGACGCAGTCCCTGAGCAAGGGGGCAAGTTGCGACTCGTTCCAGCGAAAGCCGGGCCAGTCGGCCTGCTGCCACACCCAGAAGGTGTCTGCAGCGGTGTGCTGTTTTGAGGTCATGAGCCGAATAATAGCGCTATTCAGCTCATGTTGTGAGCCAAATAACGCTACTGTTTGGCGCGCGCCTATTAAAAAGGGGCGCTCCGTCAACCGTAGCGCCCCTTTTTCACGTTTGGCGAGCAGGGATCAGTCAGTGGTGATCCGCGAATGCTGCTTGGTGTCCTTCATCGTTGCGTACACCAGCAGCGAGCAGGCGATGCAGGCGGTGACGTACCAGTAGAAACCGGTCTCCATGCCGTTGCTCTTGAACCACAGGGCCACGTACTCGGCGGTGCCGCCGAAGATCGACACGGTCAGCGCGTAGGGTAGGCCCACGCCCAGGGCACGGATCTCGGTGGGAAACAGCTCGGCCTTCACCACGGCGTTGATCGAAGTGTAGCCACTGACAATGATCAATGCGGCCATGATCAGGAAGAACGCGCCCCACCACGTCTGGATGGTGTGCAGGGTGCTGAGGATCGGTACGGTGAACAGGGTGCCGAGCACACCGAAGGCGATCAGGATCGGGCGCCGGCCGATCTTGTCGGACAGGCCGCCGATCACCGGCTGCAGGCACATGAACAGGAACAGCGTGGCCGCCGAGATGGTGGTCGAGTCGCTGATGCTCATGCCTACGGTGTTGACCAGGTACTTCTGCATGTAGGTGGTGTAGGTGTAGAAGGCCAGGGTACCGCCCATGGTCAGGCCGACCACGGTCATCAGTTCCTTGGGATGACGCATCAGGGTGCGCATCAGGTTCTCTTTGGACTTTTCCTTCTTGGTGAAGGAGGCGGTCTCTTCCATGCCACGGCGCAGGTACAGGGCGACCACCGCGCACAGCGCGCCGATCACGAAGGGTACGCGCCAGCCCCAGGCGTACAGCTCCTCGGTAGTCAGCGTGTTCTGCAGGACGATCAGCACCGCCAGGGCGATGAGCTGGCCGGAGATCAGGGTGACGTACTGGAAGCTGGAGAAGAAGCCGCGGCGCTCCTTGCTGGCCATCTCGCTCAGGTAGGTGGCCGAGGTGCCGTATTCACCCCCTACCGAGAGGCCCTGCATCAGTCGGGCGATGACCAGCAGGACCGGTGCGGCGACGCCGATGGTCTCGTAGCCCGGCGTCAGCGCGATGACCAGCGAGCCGGCGCACATCAGCAGCACCGAGGCCATCAGCGCCGCCTTGCGGCCCTTGCGGTCGGCGTACAGGCCCATCAGCCAGCCACCGATCGGGCGCATGAGGAAGCCCACGGCAAAGATTGCGGCGGTGTTGAGCAGTTGGGCGGTGGTGTCGCCAGCGGGGAAGAAAGCCTTGGCGAAGTACAGCGAGAATGCGGCGTAGACGTACCAGTCGTACCATTCGACCATGTTGCCGATGGAACCACTGAAGATCGATTTGAGGCGGCTGGCGGTGGACTTTTCCGCGGCGGGCGCAACGGCCGCCCCGGTAGGCAGAGTGCTGGCGTTATCCATCAGGGATACCTTCTCGTTGTTTTTGTGGAGCGCGCTCGGGGGCGCAGCTTGAGAAGGGTTTTGCAGGAGGTGTGCCAAATGGGTGCTTGGTGGTCCATTTGGGGGCGTCTTGTGCCCTGTCGCTGGCGAGCCAGCTCGCACCGTATCTGGCTTGCATGGTGCCTGGTGGGCGCTGGCTTGCCAGTGATGGGCTGCCAGGCAGTTCCGGCGATTCAGCATGCAGTGAGCGAACTTCCGCTCATTTGCCTGGACCGATAAGCGGAAATCCGCTCATTCGTTGCCGAGAAAGTCCTCACGCACCAGGCCATGGCGCTGCATCTTCTCGTTCAGCGTACGCCGCGGCAGTTGCAGCGCCTCCATCACCCCCTTGATCTCGCCCCGGTGCTGGCGCAGCGCCGCACGCAAGCATTGGGCTTCGAACGCCTCCATCTGTTCGCCCAGCGACTGCCCGCCTGGCAGGCTCTCAAGGTTCTGCGAATCCAGCCCCAAGGCATGACGTTCGGCAGCATTGGCCAACTCACGCACATTGCCCGGCCAGTCGTGGGCCAGCAGCTGCGCCAATCGTCCTCCGCCGACCGGTGGGGCATGGCGGCCCAGGCGTTCGGCGGCGGTGCGAGCGAAGTGTTCGAACAGCAGCGGGATATCTTCACGGCGCTCGCGCAGCGGTGCCAGGCGCAGCTCGGCAACGTTGAGGCGGTACGCCAGGTCTTCGCGAAAGCGCCCAGCACGGGCCTCTTCAAGCAGGTCCGGTTTGGTCGCGGCGATGATGCGCAGATCGACGGCGATGCTCTGGTTGGCCCCCAGGCGCTCAAGCCTCTGCTCCTGGATCACCCGCAACAGTTTGGCTTGCTGGGCCAGGGGCATGCTCTCGATCTCGTCGAGGAACACCGTACCGCCATTGGCGTACTCCAGCTTGCCGATGCGCTTGCCCTGAGCGCCGGTAAAGGCGCCGCTTTCATGGCCGAACAGTTCGGCTTCGAACAATGTTTCGGGGATGGCCGCGCAGTTTAGCGCGACAAAGGGTTTGTCGGCGCGCGGGCCGAAGTCGTGCAGGCAGCGCGCCACGCGCTCCTTGCCGCTGCCAGTTTCGCCACGGATCAGCACGTTGACCGGCAGGCTGGCCAGCTCCAGCACCTGTCGGCGCAGTTGCTGCAACCCCTGGGACATGCCCAGCAAGGTGTTCTCCAGCTGGGCCTTGAGGTCGGCCTGCTCATGCAGGCGGCGGTTTTCCAGGACCAGCTGGCGTTTTTCCAGGGCCCGGCGCAGGCTGCCCATCAGGTGCTGTGGGGTAAAGGGCTTTTCCAGAAAGTCGTAGGCACCGTTGCGCATCGCCTCCACCGCCATGGGCACATCGCCGTGGCCAGTGAGCAGAATCACCGGCAGGTCGGGGTCGGCCTGCTGGAGCCGGTCGAGCAACTGCAGACCGGACATGCCGGGCATGCGCACGTCGCTGAGGATCACGCCGGGAAAGTGCGCCGGGAGTTGCGCCAGGCACTCCTCGGCACGCTCGAAAAGCTGCACGTTGAAGCCTGACAGGCTCAGCCATTGTTCCACCGCAGCGCGGATGCTGGCTTCGTCATCGACAACGATCACTGAATTCAACATACCGTCTCCAGGTCGCGGGGCAGGGTGAGGCTGAAGCGGGCGCCCCCCGGCAGGTTCTCGACCTGCAGGTGGCCGCCGGCATCGATGACGATGCCGTAGGAGATGGCCAGGCCCAGGCCCAGGCCCTCGCCGACCGGCTTGGTGGTGAAGAACGGGTCGAAGACCCGGCAAAGGTCGGTGTCGAGGATGCCGCCACCGGAGTCGAGCACGCTCAGGCGCCACTGCGCATCGTCCGCCTCGATACGGATCTCCAGGCGTTTGTAGCGCTTGTCGGCCATGGCGTCGAGGGCGTTGCGCAGCAGGTTGATCAGCACTTGCTCCAGGCGGATGGCATCGCCACGGACCCACGCCGGGCGGGCGAGGTACAGCGCCACCTCGACGCTTTCGGCGCGCATGCGGGTGTCCAGCAGGTGCAGTGCCTGGTCGACCACGGTGGCCAGGTCCAGGCGTTCGCGCAGGCCTCCGGGGCTGTTGCGGGCGAAGGTCTTCAGGTGGCCGGTGAGCGCGGCCATGCGGCTGAGCATCTGCTCGAGCGGTTCCAGGGCCTGGCGGGCTTCGTCGTGACGGCCATGATCAAGCAGCAGGCGCAAGGTTTCCAGTTGCATGCGCTGGGTGGTCAGCGGCTGGTTGATCTCGTGGGCCAGCGCGGCCGACATCTGCCCCAGCGCCGCCAGCTTGGCTGATTGCACCAGGCCTTCCTGGGCCGTGCGCAGCTCGCGGGTACGTTCCTCGACCTGGCGCTTGAGCTCCTCGCGGCTGCGCTGGCGCAGCCGGGCCAGTCGCAGGCGCTGGCTGACGAACAGCGCAGCGAACACCAGGCTCAGCCAGATCGCCGCGGCGGCGAGGGCGGCGTTGCGCCCATCCTCGGCGACCTGCGGCTTGCGCAACAGGTGCAGGGTCCAGCCTTCGGCCTCCAGGGGCAGGCGCTCCCACAGGTACTCGGCGGTGCCATCCGGGCCTTGCACGCGGGTCAGGTGGCTGGTGTCGGTGAAGCGAGTCAGGGCCTGGTGCTGCAGGGGCACCAGCGGCTGCTTGTCGTACTGGCGGGTCTCCGCCAGCTCGGCGCGGTCGGCACCGGACAGCGGTTGCAGTTCGCGGTAACGCCAGCCGTCCTGGTTGGCAATGAAGGTGATGCCGCGGGCATCGCTGACCAGCAGGATGTCGTTGCCCTGGCGCCACTCGCGCTCGAGCTCCGGGAACTCCAGCTTGACCACCATGGCGCCGAGGAAGCGGCCATGTTCATCGTTCACCGCGCTCGCCAGGAAATAACCTGGCACGCCGCTGGTCACGCCGACGGCGTAGAAGCGGCCACTGCCCTGGCTGCGGGTCTGTTTGAAATAGGGGCGAAAGCCGTAGTTGGAACCGACATAGGTGGTCGGCAGGCGCCAGTTGCTGGCCGCGATGGCCAGGCCCGTGCGGTCCAACAGCTCCAGGGTGGAAGAGTTGGCGGCGCCGTTGATGCGTTCGAGCTTGCGGTTCAGGGCGTCCTGCACCTGTTCGGTAACCGGGCCGCGCAGGGCGGCGATCAGTTCAGGGTCCAGCGCCAGTACCGCAGGCAATGCACGGTAGCGCTCGATCAGGGTATGCAGGGCGTTGGCATACAGGCCCAGTTGCTGGCCGGCCCGGCGGGCGTCGGTTGCCATCGCCTCGCGCTTGGCCTGGTGCATGGCCCAGCCGGCGCTGAGTGTGGTGCCGACCAGGATCAGCAGGATGATCAAACCCAGGCGCAGGGTGCGGAAGGATGAGGGCATGGGGCGGATCCGGGGTTGCGGTTGTCTGTGCCGGCCTCTTCGCGGGGCAAGCCCGCTTCCACAGCGTGATGTGTGGAAACGGGCTTGTCCCGCGATGGGGCCGGGTCTGGCTTACAGCAGCTCGAAGCTCTGCTGTTGCACCGCTTCGGAATCGAGGCCGACCTGCACGTTGAACTGGCCAGCCTCGGCAACGTGCTGCAGTTGGCCATTGTAGAACTTCAGATCCTGCTCACTGATGTCGAAAGTCAAGGTTCGCGACTCGCCGGCCTTGAGCATCAGCTTCTGGAAGTTCTTCAGCTCCTTCACCGGGCGGCTCATCGACGCGCTCTGGTCCTGGATATACAGCTGCACCACGGTCTCGCCGTCACGCTTGCCGGTGTTCTTCACAACGACCTTGGCCTTGAGGGTCACGCCGCGCTTTAGCTCGGTCTGCGACAAGGTCAGGTCGGACAGTTCGAAGCTGGTGTAGCTCAGGCCGTAGCCGAACGGATACAGCGGGCCGTTTGGCTCCTCGAAGTATTGCGAGGTGTAGTTGCCCGGCTTGCCTGGGGTGAACGGGCGGCCGATGCGCATGTGGTTGTAGTACATCGGGATCTGCCCGACCGAACGCGGGAAGGTGATGGCCAGCCGCCCGGACGGGTTGTAGTCGCCAAACAGTACGTCGGCGATGGCGTTGCCGCCTTCGGTGCCGCTGAACCAGGTTTCGAGGATGGCGTCGGCCTGCTCGCGTTCCCAGGCGATCGACAGCGGACGACCGTTCATCAGCACCAGCACCAGGGGTTTTCCGGTGGCCTTGAGCGCCTTGATCAGGTCGCGTTGTACCGCGGGGATCTCCAGGGTGGTGCGGCTTGAGGACTCGTGGGACATGCCCCGGGACTCGCCGACCACGGCCACGACCACGTCCGATTGCCTGGCGGCCTTGACCGCTTCGTCGATCAGCACTGCGGCCGGACGCGGGTCGTCGACGATTTCCGGGGCGTCGAAGTTGAGGAAGTTCAGGTAATCGAACATCGCCTTGTCGCCAGTGACGTTCGAGCCCTTGGCGTACACCAGCTTGGCCTTGCCTTCGACGGCGCGGCGCAAACCTTCACGCACGGTCACCGAGTGCTGCGGTTTACCGTCGGCGGCCCAACTGCCCATCATGTCGATCGGCGCATCGGCAAGTGGGCCGACCACGGCGATGGTGCCGGCCTTTTTCAGGGGCAGGGTCTGCTCGCGGTTTTCCAGCAGCACCAGGCCGCGGCGTGCCACGTCACGCGCAGCTTCGCGGTGCAGGCGGTCCTCGGCGTAGTAGTCCTTCAGGTCGGTCTCAGGCTTTGGAATGCGCACGTAGGGGTCTTTGAACAGACCCATGTCGTACTTGGCGCCCAGCACTTCACGCACTGCCTGGTCCAGTTCTGCCTGGCTGACCTCACCGGACTTCAACAACCCAGGCAGTTCTTCGCCGTAGAGGGTGTCGTTCATGCTCATGTCGATGCCGGCCTTGATCGCCAGCTTGGCGGCTTCGCGGCCGTCACGGGCCACGCCATGGCGGATCAGTTCCTGGATGGCGCCGTGGTCGCTGATGGTCACGCCCTTGAAGCCCCACTGCTTGCGCAGCAAGTCGTTCATCAGCCAGGTGTTGGACGTGGCCGGCACGCCGTTGATCGAGTTCAGCGCCACCATTACCCCGCCAGCACCGGCGTCGAGCGCGGCGCGGTAGGGCGGCAGGTAGTCGTTGTACATCTTCGGCAGGCTCATATCGACCGTGTTGTAGTCGCGGCCCCCTTCCACGGCGCCGTACAGGGCGAAGTGCTTGACGATGGCCATGATGCTGTCGGCATTGGCCGGGCTCGACCCCTGGAACGACTTGACCATCACCTGGCCGATCTTCGAAGTCAGGTAGGTGTCCTCGCCAAAGCCTTCGCTGGTGCGCCCCCAACGCGGGTCGCGGGCAATGTCGACCATCGGTGCGAAGGTCATGTCCAGCGAGTCGGCGGCCGCCTCGACGGCCGAGGTGCGGCCGACCTTGGCGATGGCGTCCATATCCCAGGACGAGGCCAGGCCCAGGCCGATCGGGAAGATGGTGCGTTCGCCATGGATGGTGTCGTAGGCGAAGAACATCGGGATCTTGAGGCGGCTGCGCATGGCCGCGTCCTGCATCGGACGGTTCTCCGGGGCGGTGCGCGAGTTGAAGGTGCCGCCGATGCGTCCGGCGGCGATTTCCTCGCGGATCTTCGCGTGGGGCATCTCGGGGCCGATGCTGATCAGGCGCAGCTGGCCGATCTTCTCGGCCTCGGTCATCTGGCTGATCAGATGGTCGACGAACGCCTGCTTGTCCTGCAGGGGCGGGGCGATAGGGGCGGCAAGGGCCGCCTGACTGGCAAGGCCCATGGCCAGGCCCAGCAAAGACAGTTTCATCATCAATTCCGTTGTCGAGTGATAGCGGTGGGCCGAGACGTTTCGTATGCCTGTTGTTGTCGTGTCCGCTGGCCGTGTTGTGGATCATTCATCCATGATCCGACGCAGTCGCGGATTATGCCTTATATGAGGCATTTGTTGAGATACACTCTCGCCCACCCGATTGCCGGGATAACAACGATAAGAACGCTCGAGAGACGATGGCATGACCGAATACGAACAGCGCCAGATCGCCGAGGCGATTGCACGCGCCGAACGGCGCACCGATGCGGAGCTTGTGACCGTGCTGGCCCGCCGCGCCGATGATTTCCCCTACCTGCCGTTGATCTGGGCCGCCTTGCTGGCCTTGTTGATACCCGGCGCGTTGCATGTGTGGCTGGGTGGTATCGGCGTCAATGGCCTGTTGTTGGCGCAGATGCTGACCTTCATCAGCTTGTGCCTGGTGTTGCGCCATCCGCGCCTGGCTGCCTGGGTGGTGCCGTCGATGTTGCGCCGCCGGCGCGCTTCGGGCCTGGCCCGCCAGCAGTTTCTCGAGCTCAACCTGCAGCGTACCGCCGGGGCCACGGGTGTGCTGATCTTCGTCAGCGAAGCCGAACGCCATGTCGAGATCCTGGTCGACGAGGGCATCGCCCGGCACCTGCCCGAGCAGGCGCGCGAGGCGATCGTCGCCCGTTTCACCGACCAGGTGCGCCAGGGCCATACCTTGCAGGGCTTCGTCGAATGCATCGAGGCCTGCGGCGAGCTGCTCAGCGAACATGTACCCCCGACCCATGCGCGCAACGAACTGCCCAACCGCCTGGTGATTCTCGACTGACCGTTGGCGAGCAAGGGCATGTTTCGCCAGGGGCATCATCGACGTAGAATGCCCGGCATTGCGCATCGCGCTCCCCGCATTTCGAGGCACCCGTTCCCATGTCTTCCCCTTCCTCCGCCCATGGCGCGCCGGACGCGCGCGCCCAGTTCCTGAGCCTGCTCGCCGATGCGCTGGGCGACGGCAGCCTGAGCAAGCTGGTGCTGGCCCGCCATGTCGGTACCGACCAGACCCTGCAGCGGATCATCGCCAAGGCGGTGCAGATCAAGGGCCAGGCCTGCCTGTCGTTGGTCTACCGTCACCAGACCCGCGACATTACTCGCAACCTGGGGTTGGACGAGGCGCAGGCGCTGGTGGCCGAACTGCTCCCCGAGAGCTTTCGCAACGCGCACCTGTTCACCCCGGCCGGTGAGGTGCAACTGGAGTTCAGCAAGAAGGGCAAGCCGATGCTGCGCCGGCACCTGGCCCAGCAGGCGCCCCGCGAGACGGGCGCGGGTGGCCATGACCGGCAGAAGAAGCGTTACCTGGAGCTGTCGCGGCCGTTCCTGCGCGACCTGGGGGTGACTGACGCGCAGGGCGCGCTGATCCCGTCCATGTCGCGCAAATGGAAGCAGATCAACAAGTTCATCGAGGTCTTCGACCATGCCTTGAGCGACGCGCCCGTGGACGCCCAGCAGAGCCTGAAGGTCGCCGACTTCGGTTCGGGCAAGGGCTATCTGACCTTTGCCATGCACGACTACCTGCGCAACACCCTCGCCCGTGAGGCGCAGGTCACGGGTGTCGAGCTGCGCCCGGACATGGTCGAGTTGTGCAACGCCGCCGCCGCGCGCCTGGAGCACCCGGGTCTGGTGTTCGAATGCGGCGATGTGCGCAGCGTGGTGCCTGAGGCCATCGATGTGATGATCGCCTTGCATGCCTGCGACATCGCCACCGACTATGCCATCCACAGCGGTATTCGCTGCAACGCCGCGATCATCATGTGCTCGCCGTGCTGCCACAAGCAGATCCGCCCGCAGTTGCACAGCCCGGGGCTGTTGCAACCGATGCTGCAGTACGGGCTGCACCTCGGCCAGCAGGCCGAGATGCTCACCGACAGCTTGCGCGCCCTTTACCTGGAGGCTTGCGGCTACGAGACCAAGGTGTTCGAGTTCATCTCGCTCGAGCATACCAACAAGAACAAGATGATCCTTGCGGTCAAGCGTCGGCAGCCCCAGGACAATGCGGGTCTGCTGGAGAAAATCGCCGAGCTCAAGACGTTCTATGGGGTGCGCGAGCATTGCCTGGAGACGTTGTTGAAGGCGGATGGGCTGATCGCTGGATAATCGATCTACAGCACTTTCACAAATTTGGTTAGGTCGTTTCCGAAGCGACCTTTTTGAGCCCGTTTCATCCCTCTGGCACCTAGTCTGGCTTGTGATGACGCCTGTCGGCGTCGCATGGTTGTCACTTGACAACCTATCTCTCATATCCATACTGGAGCTCAACCGATGGTCCGTCCCCTCCATCCAAACAAGGAAGTCGAACAGTCCCTGACGCACGACGAGGCGCGGGGCTGGAGAGTCTCTGTGGGAGGTGGCCATTGCTGGGGTCGGATCTATTGCCCTAACAACGACCGCGAATGCCGCTGCGGCGAGTTCTGCATCACCAGCGTGTGGAGCACGCCCAGAAACCCGGGCACCTTCGCCCGCCAGTTACGCCGGATCGTGGACAACTGTACGTCGACAAGCGCGATAGCCAATCAGTCAGTGGAGCGAAAGTGATGGAGTACGAGTTCACCCTCAAATACCAATTGACCGAGGACATGGACGTCGATGCGCTGATCGAGCGCCTGGGGGAGGCCGGTTGCGATGATGCAGTGGTCGGTAGCGGCCAGCCGGGCCGTCTGGCCCTGGCCTTCGCCCGCGAGGGCGGCACGGCGCGGGAGGCACTGCACAGCGCCCTGGCGGATGTGCGGCAAGTGTTGCCGGATGCCCGGCTGATCGAGGCCAGCCCCGACCTGGTTGGCCTGACCGATGTGGCGGAGCTGGTGGGGGTGTCCCGGCAGAACATGCGCAAGCTCATGCTCACCCATCACCGCAGCTTTCCGGCCCCGGTGCATGACGGCACGCTCTCGCTCTGGCACCTCGCCGACATCCTGTCGTGGATGCAGGCACGCGGTACGCATACGGTTGCCCAGGCAGTCCATGAGCTGGCCATCGTGGCGATGCAGGTGAATGTCGCCAGGGCCCAGGAGCGGGTGTCGAACGGCAGGTGATGCACTCCGTTGCATCATTGCCTGCCAGCGGGTTCAGAAGAACCGAGTCACGCTGATCTTGGCATTGCGCCCCTGGGTATAGGCGTTCTCGCCCGACAGCTCCGGCCGGATGGCCTTGTTGAACAGGTTGTCCACGGTCAGGTTGACCTCGGTGCCCTTGAGGTAGGGTTGCTGCGGCTTCCAGTTGGCGAACAGGCCATGGATCTGGTACTTCTCGTTGCCGAAGTTGTCGTAGTAGCGGTCACCGAGCGCGCTGGCCGGGCCCTCGAAGTACTTGTCGCTGGGCAGGTGGTGGGTGGCGCCGACGAACTGCGCGGTCCAGCCGACCCGGGCGTCCCAGGCCGGGATCTTCACGCCAAGGGTGGTGATCCATTTCGGTGCCGGTACATCCTTGGCCCAGACATCCGGCCCCCAGGGGTTGGTGTACGCGCCCTCGTGGCGACCCTCCATCCAAGAGTACGACAGCGCACCGAACCAATAGGTGGCGTCGTAGAAGGTCTCGACTTCGAAACCCTTGTAGGTCACATCGCCGATATTGCGGTAGTTGCCCATCAGCCCGTCGCCGCAGGTGTTGGCAATGGTGCCGCCGCTGACCAGTTGCTCCTGGCAGCCGATGCCGGTGGCCTTGAAGATCTCGTCAGTGACCTTGTTGTGGAATGCCATGGTGCGAATCTGCGCGCTGTCGCCTTGGCTGAGCACATTGGTGAAGGTACTGATGCTACCGACCCGCACACCGGTGATGCGCTCGGGGTCGAGGTTGCGACTGGTGGCGGTGCGGCTGCCGACACCCTGCACTTCATACTGTTCATCCAGCACCGGGGCGCGCCAGGTCTTGCTGTAGTCGGCGAACAGCGCGGTCTGTTCGTTCATCTTCCAGAACAGCGACAGACGTGGCGACCAGCCGCTGTAGGTCTTGTCGCTGTAGTCGTGGCCAGCCGCGGGGTTGTTGTAGTACGGCGCCTGGTTAGGCTTGCCCTCGTTGGTCACGTGGTCGTAGCGCAACGATGGCGTGATGGTCAGGTCGCCCAGGGTGATGGCGTCCTGCAAGTAGTAGCCCTGGCTGTCGACCTGGCCACTGGGCATGAAGTACGGCTGGTAGTAACCATAGTTGTACTTGGGTACTTCGTAGGTCTTGCCGGGCATCCACATCTGCGTGTCGCGGTCATGGCGACGCACCTGCACGCCTGCGGTGAGCGCATGTTCCAGGGGACCGGTGAGGAAGGTGCTGGTGTTCTTCACATCAAGCATGCGGTCCTTGTACTCGGTGTCCATCTTGCGCCCACCGGTGGCGGGCTGGAAGAACGCCGTGGCGTCGCGCTCATCGGTCTGCTTGGTGTCCGATTCGGAGTACTTCACCTGCAGGTCCACCCACGGGTTTTCGATCGGTTGGTACTTGTAGGTAGCCGACCAGGTGGTGTCGATGGTGCGGCGGTTGGCGAGGAAACGCTTGAGGGCGGCTTCGTAGCCGTACTTCTTGATATCCGCCGCAGTGGGGGGCGTGCTGAAGGCGGTCGATGAGAAGGTGGTCCAGCGCTGGCTTTCCGATTGTGCCCAGGACAGCCCCAGGCTGTGCTCGTCGGTGAAATGTATGTTGGTCTTTAGCAGAGCGCCGTCCAGGTCCAGGGCGCTGTAGGGGATGCGCTGGGGGTTGATCGGCCATTTGCCGGTGGGGTCGGGCAGGCTGTCGGCCATCTTCAGGTTGCCGCCGTCGCGCTTGGTGTAATACACCAGGCCGTCGATGCGACCGTCGTCGGTACGGCCGAACAATGCCGAGCTGTAGATCTGCTGGTGGTCGTTGCTGCCATAGCCGTACTTGAGCATCGCACCGCTGTTGCGGCCCTCTTGCAGCAAGTCGCCGGCGTCCTTGGTTTCCATATTGACGCTGCCGCCGAAGCCGCCGTTGCCAGTCTTGACCGAGTGCGGGCCTTTTTCGACCTCGATGTGCTTGATCAGCTCGGGCTCGATGAAGATGGTGCCTTGCTGATAGCGCTCAAAGCCGCTCTTGGGCGCACCGTCGAGGGTCATCGGCACGTCCTCGGCGTCGCCAAAGCCCCAGATGTTGA
This sequence comes from Pseudomonas sp. RC3H12, assembly GCF_018596375.1. Lineage (NCBI taxonomy): Bacteria > Pseudomonadati > Pseudomonadota > Gammaproteobacteria > Pseudomonadales > Pseudomonadaceae > Pseudomonas > Pseudomonas sp. RC3H12. Next base: position 383,845 of record NZ_CP075595.1, read on the forward strand.
TGGTCTGGCCGCCGGGCTTGGACGAGCCGCCCATGTTTACCCCCGGCAGGGTCGCCAGCACGCTGGGAATATTGCTGGGCTGGTAGCGGTCGATCTGCTCCTGGTCGAGCGTCGAGCGCCCGACGTTGCCAGCGTCGACCTGCTGCCCGTCACCCACGATGCTCACGGCACCGAGTTGCAGGCTGTTGTCGGCAGTCGGGTCGTCTTCGCGCAGGCGTACCACGTAGGTGTTGCCCATGCGCACCACGTTGAAGCGGCTGCCGACCAGCAGGCGGCTGATAGCCACTTCGGCTTCGAAGTCGCCCTTGAGCGCCGGTGCCTGGGCACCGCCGAGCAGGGCCTCGTCGAACAGCAGCTGGACCTTGGCCTGCTGGGCCAGTTGGCTCAGCGAGCGCGCCAGCGGTTGCGCCGGCAGGTCGAACGGTACCGGTGCGGCTTCGGCGGCCAGGCTCATGGCCAGGCACAGGGCCAGCAATGTGGGTCGGACAGGCAGGCAGTGCAATGGACGCAACGCGGACAACATGGTTTCCCCCAAACGGCAAAAGGCCGGAAAAAGCCCGCCATCACGCGGCAGGCGGGGAGGAAGACGCGATGTTGCGACAAAACCTCACCTGCGAATGAGAAAAATTCTCAAATTATTTTCTCAGCGCCGCTCGATGCGCAGGCGCCCGTCCGCCAGCAAGGTGGTCTTGACCGGCAACAGGGCGGGCAGGGCATTGAGCAGGGCGTCCGGGTCGTGGACGTCGAGATTGCCGGACACCTTGTAGCGGCCAAGCGTCGGGTCGGCCAGCACCACTGGCTGCTGGCGATACAGGCCGAGCTCGTCAATCAGGCTGGCCAGTTCGCGGTTGCGGAAGCTCACGTGGCCCTCGCGCCAGTCGGCCACCTGTTGTTCGCCCAGTTCACGGCGGGTCAGGGTGCCGCGTGCCAGGTCGTAGGTGGCGCCCTGGCGGGCACCGAGCAACAATGGCGGTTGTCGCTCGCCGGGGGTGTCGAACGCTACTTGGCCGTGGGCGACCGTCACCACCAGTTCGCGGTCGCCCCGGCGCACATCGAAGCCAGTGCCGACCACGCGCACGCGGCCGCTGCCCGCATCGACGAACAGCGGCCGCTCCTTGTCGGGTGCCACCTCGATATACAGCTGGCCATGTTCGAGCTGGATCAGCCGCTGTTCGGCGCTGAAGTCCAGGCGCAGGCGGGTCTGGGCGTTGACATGCAGCTGGCTGCCATCGGGCAGTTGCAGCACCTGCAGGGCCTGGCTGGCGCTGATGCGTTGGCTGAAGGCTTCGCTACCCGCGCCCAGGTTGCCGGCCAGTATGGCGCAGAGCAGGGCCGCCGCCGTTGCCAGGGCCGGGCGCCAGCGCGGCGCCCGGCGTACCGGCAAGGGCACGGGGCGATTGGCTTGCTTGAGTGCGGCCAGGTCATCCCACAGCTGTTCGAACTGGCGATAGGCGCGGGTGTGCTCGGGCGTCTGCATCCACCGGGCGAACGCCTTGCGGTCTTGCCGTGAAGGTTGGTTGCGGTTGCGGCTGAACCAGCTCGCCGCCTGGGCGTCGATCGGACGCGGGTCGAGCTCGTCGGTGGGGGTCATGGGAACTGCTCCGTGCCGTTGTCACTGTCCAGGCGTTGCTTGCAATGCAGCAGGGCGGCGGCGATGTGCTTTTCGACCATGCTGACGGAAATGTTCATGCGTTCGGCGATCTGGGCCTGGGTCAGGCCTTCGAAACGGTGCAGCATAAGGGCTTCGCGGCGTCGCGGCGAGAGTTCTGCGAGCACCTGACGCAATTGATCCAGCCGTTGTTGCTGTTGGGCATGGTCCAGGGGGTCATTGGCCGGCGCGCTCTGCTGCTCGGGCAGGGTGTCGTCGGCCAGCGCCGCATGGCGCACCTTCTGCCTGCGCCAATGGTCGCTCAGCAGGTTGCGCGCCACCTGGAACAGGAACGCGCGCGGCTGCTCCACCTTGGCCCGATCCCGGTAACCCAGCCATTGGGCGAACACATCCTGGGTCATGTCCGCGGCGTCACTGGCATTGTCCATGCGCTTGCGCAGGAAATGCAGGATGTCGGCATAGAAACCGTGGGCGACGGGGTCGGGTTTGGGGCGCTGCATGCACGCTTTCCGGGGCTGGCGGGAAGGAAAGGGTGCGGATCTTATCGAGAATTATTTACATTTGCAAAGTGTGCGGCTCAGCGCCGTCGATCCTGTGTGGCTGGAACGGGGATGGCCAGTTCAGCCAAGCCTAGGGGGTGGCTGGAGGCATCGAAAAAGTGCAGCGGAACCTGCGAAAGATCGCCAAAGCGATCAATGAAGTGCTGCTTCTGGTTGATGACCGAGGCCTCGCTTAGCGGCCGGATCGCGATGGCCAGGTGCTTGGGCCGAGCCAGGCGGATGGCGTCGAGCAGGTGCTGGTCGCTGGTGTCCAGGTGCTGGCCGAACAAGCATAGTCCGTCGTGTTCGCGGGCCAGCTGTCCCAGGCTCCAGGACAGGTAGTCGGAGTTGCGGATGGCACGCAGCTTGTCTTCGCTGCGGCTTTCGTTGACGAACAGCGGTACTTCGCCGGGAATGTTCACGGCGAAGCCTTCGAGCAGTTCGGCCTGTTCCGCGCTGCGTCGGCGGGTACTGCCATCAGGCAGCTTGAGCAGGTGCATGCCGCCGTGCAGGTGCAGGATGCGGATACCGTCGGCTTGCCTGCGGCGCACGTCGAAGAAACCCTGTTCGTCGAACAGGTTGGCGAAACCTTGCGTATCCTCGGCCACGGCCCAGGGCAGGATCAGGTCGTAGTTGCTGGTGTAGACGCTGCGGTACTGGCGCAGCGCGTGGTTGATGGCCGTACGCGTCGCGCTTGGGAAGCGCGGCCAGGGCAGGTGCACGGCGCGCACCGCGTGGATCAGCGCTTCCTTGATCGAGTAGTAGCGGTTCAGCGGCGCGGTGGAGTTGATCGCCAGCGCGGCGTTGGCCCGCACGGTGGTGTTCAGGGTGCTGAGCAGCGGCTCGAACAGCTCACTGCCCAGGGCCTTGAACAGTGCCTGGTCGCTCACCCCCAACGCCTTGTGCCGCACCCGCTGGGCTTCCTCGAACAGCGAGAAATAGCCGAACGGTTTCCACAGCGCGCGGCTGGCACCATTGCCCAGCAGCAGGGCGGTGCTGGGGTGGCGCTGGTTGAGGTCGGCCCAGGTGGGCAAGTGGGCGTCGAGTGCGGGCATGGGCGGTCCATTGGGTGAGGCGGAAAACGCCGGGGACTTTAGCATGTCATGCAGAGTGTGCGAGGCTTGCGCCCTCAAGGACTGCACCGTTGACCTTGCCGGCGTCTTCCAGAGGCCGGCCCCGATCTGCAAAGGACTACCCATGTACAAGACCCTTCTCCTGGCCACCTTGCTGGCGAGTACCGCAGCCCATGCCACCGACGGCAAGGCCCTTGCCAAGGCCCAGGACATCCCGCATCCGGCCGTGATCGCCCACCGTGGCGCTTCGTTCGACGCTCCCGAGTCCACCACACCCGCCTACCTGCTGGCCCGCGAACTGGGCGCCGACTACCTGGAAATGGACTTGCAGCGCACCCGCGATGGCGTGCTGGTGGTGGTCCACGACGATGTGCTGGCCCGCACCAGCGACGTCGCCGAACGTTACCCCGAGCGCAAGGCGAGCCCGGTCAGCGCCTTCACCCTGGCCGAACTCAAGGCGCTGGACGCCGGCAGCTGGTTCAACAAAGCCTATCCAGAGCGTGCCCGCGAAGCGTTCAAGGGCCAGCGTATCCTTACCCTGGACGAAGTGATCGATATCGCCGAAGGCAACCCCGAGCGTCACCCAGGCCTTTACATCGAGACCAAGGAGCCGGCGCAGTTTCCCGGTATCGAGCAGGACCTGAAAAAGCGCCTCGAGGCCCGTGGCTGGCTCGACAAGCCGGGCAGGGTGATCTTGCAGACCTTCGATCGCAACAGCCTCAAGCTGCTGCACGAGGCCATGCCGCAGGTGCCGAAGATCCTCTTGCTGTGGGTGGCCAAGGGCAGCATCGAGCCGGCTTCCGGGCAGGACTTCGCCGAATCCGGTGAGCAGGACAAGTCGGCCTTCTACGCCCGTCAGCAACCCAAGGACCGTGCCGAGTTCCAACGTTGGCTCGACTATGCCAAGGCCGGCGGTGCCATTGGTACCGGCCCTTCGGCAATCCGCACTCACCTCGGCGAGCAGAGCTACTCCGACCTGATCCAGCCGTGGATGAACCAGGCCAGCCACGACAAGGGGCTGCTGGTGCACGTGTACACCCTCGACGAGGCGGTGGATTTCGACAAGGCGATGAAAGCCGGCGTCGACGGCATTTTCACCAACCGTGCCGGTGAGCTGATGCGTTTCTATAAACGACCGATGCCACAGAACGAAGGCCAGTTGCTGCGCAAGCTGGGTTACTGATCGGCAACATGATGCTGGCGATGGCCGATTGACATGTGTGAGAATGATAGGAATTCCTATTAACGGCCTTCGCCACATCCGCAATGACCTCCCTTTCCAGCGTTTGGCACGCCCGGCCAGCTCTCAAAGCGGCCGTCGACGACCTGCTTGCCCATTACAGCGATCTGCGCCGCTACCTCTGCGGGCGGCTGCGCAACCCTGATGACGCCGCTGATATTGCCCAGTCCAGCTTCGCCCAGGCATACGCCCATGCGCTCAACGCACCGGTAATCAATGCCCGGGCCTTACTGTTCCAGGCAGCGCGCAACTTGTGCATCGACCAGCACCGTCGGCGTAGCACCGAACTGGCGGCGCTGGAAGACTGGCTGGCACGGGCCGACTGGCTCAGCCCCAGCGTGGAAGAGATCATGATCGCGCGCGAACAGCTGCAGCACCTGATTGCCCGCATCGAACGCATGCCCAAGCTGCGCCGCGAAGTGTTCGTGCGCGTGCGCCTGCACGGCCACAGCCACCGTGAAGTGTGCGAGGCCCTGGGGCTGTCGGCCAAGTCGGTCGAGCTGCATATCGCCCGGGCGGTCTTTGACCTGTCCGAACTGCGCCTGGCGAGCCGTCATGACTGAGCCGGCCGCGCCGCGCAAAGTGCAGCAGGCGCTGGTCTACCTGGCGGCGCTGCAAGGGGATGATCCCGAACGCGTGCGCAAGACCCATGGCCTGGTGCAGCGCTGGCGCGGACGCAGCGCCGAGCATGAGCGCGCCTGGCTGGAGGCCGAGCAGCGCTGGCAACTGGTTCACCGCCTCGCTCCGCAACTGCGTGGCGCCTTGCAACCGCAGGCCTGTGATGTGGGGCGTCGGCGGGTGCTGCGCCAGGGCGGCGCGCTGGCCTTGCTGCTGGCCGCAGGTGGTTGGCTGGGCTGGATGTACAAGCGCACCGCAGCGTTCGGCCAGGACCTGCAGACGGCCCACGCGCAAGCGCCGCAGGCCTTGGCATTGCCCGATGGCAGCCAATTGCTGGTGGCGGCCGAAAGCAACCTGCGAGTGCGCTTCGATCATGGCCAGCGCCAGGTCCTGCTGCTGCACGGCAATGTCTACTTCGATGTGGCTCATGAGCTGTGGCGACCGTTCCTGATCAGCACGCGCCTGGGCGTGGTACAGGTGCTGGGCACCGCGTTCACGGTCAGCGACCGTGGTGGCCAGGTCCAGGTGGCTGTAGCCAGGGGGCGGGTACAGGTACGCGATCTGCAGGGCGGCGAACAGGTCTTGCAGGCTGGCGAGCGCATCTGCCTGGAGGGCGAAGGGCGGTTGGGCAGCCTGCGCGCCGGTGGCCAGTACGGTCCGGACCAGGCGCATTGGCAGCGCGGTTGGTGGTCGTTCACCGACCAGCCGCTGGTCGAGGTGATCGGTGAGCTGAACGCTTATGCCGCGCAGGCCGTCAAGGTCGAACCCGGGCTGGTCAACCTGCGATTGACCGGGAGTTTCCCCAGTGACCGGCCTGAGGTATTGCTCGATGCCTTGCCGGGCATCCTGCCGGTCAGCGTGCAGGCGTTGGGTGGGCAACGTCTGATCGTGCCGCGCTGATCCTCTGAAAATCGTTTGAGGGGTAAACCGCCGCTGCCGCGTCATCAGCTGTGAACCCACCTGCTGCAAGGACTGATCATGTCGCTTTTCACCTCCCGCTTCCCTGGCACCCTGCGGCGCCTGACACTGGCCTGCGCCCTGGGTGGCAGCGGCCTGGCCCTGGCTGATAGCCAGCCGCTGAACCTCGACTTGCCGGGCCAGTCGCTGGAGGCCACGGTGCATGCCCTGGCCCATGCCTCGGGAGTGGCGATTGCCGCCGACAGCCGTGTATTGGCCGGGCGCAGCACGCCTGCCTTGCAGGGGCGCTACACAGTGTTGCAGGCGCTGAGCCAACTGCTGGCTGGCAGCGACCTGGTGGCGTTGGAGGAAAACGGCGTGATCATCTTGCGCGGCCCGACCGACCAGGGCGCCCTGACATTGGGGACGACCACGGTCAATGCCTCTGGCTTCAACAGCGACCTGCCGGAAAGCTACAGTGGCGGCCAGGTCGCCCGCGGCGCGCGCATCGGCATGCTGGGCAACCGCGACCTGATGGACACGCCCTTCAGCGTCACCGCCTACACCGCCAAGACCATCGAGAACCAGCAAAGCGGAACAGTCGGCGCAGTACTGCGCAACGACCCGTCGATCCGCTTCAGCACCGGCGAAGGGCATGCCTACGAGAACTTCATGATCCGCGGTTATGCGCTGGACTCCACCGAGCTGGCGCTGGGTGGTCTCTACGGGCTGGCGCCCGATGGCCATGTGCCGACCGAGTTCCTCGAGCGCGTCGAAGTGCTCAAAGGGCCGGGTGCGCTGCTCAATGGCATGGCGCCCAATGGTGGCGTGGGCGGGGTGGTCAACCTGGTGCCCAAGCGCGCCGGCGATACGCCGCTGACCCGGCTGACCACCAGTTACGTGTCCGATGGCTATGTTGCCGAGCATGTGGATGTCGGGCGGCGCTTTGCCGAGGGGCGCTTCGGCATTCGCTTCAATGGTGTCTACGGCAGTGGCGACACTGGCGTCGACGAGCAGTCCAAGGACCGCACCTTGGCGGCGTTGGCACTGGATTACCGAGGGGACGACTTCAAGCTCGAGCTGGATGCCTACGAAAGCCACGAGAAACTGGAGAACGGCAGCCCGATGATGGCCGGCTTCAGCGGCCTCAATCAGGTAACCCGCGCACCCAAGCCAGACACCAACATCCTCGAAGGCATCCACGCCCGGCAGATCAGCAAGGCCGTGGTGGCGCGTGGCGAGTACCAGCTCGATGACAGCTGGACCGCCTACGCCAGCGTCGGTGGTGCCCGCACTCGCTACGACGGCTTCCTCAACGGCACCCGGGTGGTGGTGAACAAGGCCGACGGCACGGCGACGGGGGAAACCTACAACCAGGCCGGCTACACCCACAGTCTTTCCACCGAGGCCGGCCTGCGCGGCAACTTCATGACCGGTCTGGTCAGCCACCAACTGGTGCTCAGCACCACCTTGCTGCACCAGGACATCGGCCGTGCGCCGACGGTCACCGGCGCCAAGTACCCCACCAACATCTACCACCCGGGCAAGGCGATCATCGCCGGCGACCACGGCAGCAGCAGCAAGACCGGCGACAACACCCTGTCGAGCTTTGCCGTGGCCGATACCCTGGGCTTCCTGGACGAGCGTGTGCTGCTCACCCTCGGGGTGCGTTCCCAGCGGGTGCGGCAGAAGATGAGCAATCCTTCGTACGACGAGCGCAAGCTGACCCCCGCCGTGGGTATCGTGCTCAAGCCCTGGGAGGCGCCGGTATCGCTGTATGCCAACTACATCGAGGGCCTGACCCAGGGTGGCATGGTCACCGACCAGAAGGCCGCCAACTACGGCGAGCAGTTCGCGCCCTATGTCGCCAAGCAGATGGAGGCCGGGGTGAAGTGGGACCTGGGCGACTTCACCCACACGCTGGCGGTGTTCCAGATCGACAAGCCCAGCATGATCTACGACAAGCCCAGCAATCGCTACAACGATGACGGCGAGCAGCGCAACCGTGGCGTGGAGTGGACAATGTTCGGCGAAGTCGTCCCCAGCGTGCGCCTGCTCGGTGGCGTGACCTACACCCGAGCGGTGCTGAGCAAGACCGCCAATGGCGCCATGGACGGCAACACCGCCCGCGGCGTGCCGGCCTGGTCGGCCAACCTCGGCGCCGAGTGGGACCTGCCTGGGGTCGAGGGCCTGACCCTGACCGCCCTGGGTATCCACAGCAGCTCCCAGTACCTCGATTCCGCCAACCAGCTGAAGATTCCGCAGTGGACCCGCTATGACCTGGGCGCACGCTATGCGACCAAGGTGCTGAGCAAGGACGTGACCCTGCGCGCCAGCCTGGAGAACGTCGAGAACCGCGCCTACTGGGCCGGTGTGTTCAACGATGGTTATGCGACTGTCAGCGAACCGCGCACGCTCAAACTCTCCGCCAGCGTCGACTTCTGAGGTGAGCATGCAGCGATTGAAGCGCTTGGGCGGAGCATGCCTGCTGGCCACGCTCTATTCGAATCTGGTCCTGGCGGACGCGTACGCCGATCTCGAGGTTGGAAAACCGGTTGCCGGCCAGGTCGGCGTAGCGCATCCGCCAGCCTGGCAAGTGGCGCTCAAGGCCGGGGACCTGGTGCGTGGTCGGCTCGACGGTGACGTCAGCCTGCGCCTGCTGGATGCCGACGGGCGTCCGTTGCGCCTGCTGATCGACGGCCTGGACCAGCCCCGCGAGTTCCTGTTCGTCGCGGCGCAGGACGGTCGCTACGCGGTGCGCGCCGAACCCCTGGTGATCCGCCCGGCGGCGCGTTTCAGCCTGAGCCTGGAACAGGTCCTGCCTGTCGGCGAGCAACGCCGTACACCGGCGGCGCTGCTCAGCCCGACCCTGCGCGCCCTGCAGCAGCACCTGGCAACGGGTGGCACCAGCGAAGTCTTCTGGCAGGCCCGTGCCGTTGAAGGAACGCCATTGGTCGAGGCCATTGCTGGGCAACCCGGCAAGCGCCTGGTCACCTTCCTCTGGCGCGGTGCACGGGACAACGTGAGGATGTTCGGCGCCCCCACAGGCAATCACGAACCGCTTTCCCGGCTGGGCGCGAGTGATGTCTGGTTCCACAGTTTCGAGGTACCCGCGGCGACCCGCCTGAGTTATCAGATGGCGCCGGATGTACCGGTGTCCGACGACCGCCGGGTGATCCTGGCCAGTACCCGGCGCGATCCGTTGAACCCGAATACCTTCGCCGACGGCAGTGGCGACGCCTGGTTGTCGCGTTCACGGCTGGAACTTGCGGATGCGCCGCCCCAGCCGTGGGTGGCCGAGCGTGCCGGGGTGGCCCGTGGCAGCCTGGAGCGCAAGCGCCTGGCCAGCGAGGTGCTGGGCAATGAGCGCGACGTCTACCTCTACCGTCCGGCAGGTTGGCGCCCGGGCAATGCCGACCAGGCCTTGCTGGTGCTGTTCGATGCCCATGCCTACACCCGTCAGGTGCCGACGCCGACGATACTCGACAACCTGATTGCCGACGGCCTGATCCCGCCCACCGCAGCGCTGATCATCGCCAACCCCAGCAGCGAAAGCCGCGAGCGGGAGTTGCCGCCCAACCCACTGTTCGCACGGTTCATGGCCGAGGAGCTGATGCCTTGGGCCAGCCACCAGGGGCTTGCGGCACCGGCCTCGCGCACCGTGGTGGCCGGGTCCAGTTACGGCGGCCTGGCGTCGGCCTACCTGGGCCTCAGGCACCCGGAGTTGTTCGGCAATGTGCTGAGCATGTCCGGTTCCTACTGGTGGCCGATGGCCGGTGACGAACCTGGTTGGCTGACCCGCGAGTACGTCAAGGCACCGCGCCAGCCGTTGCGGTTCTACTTGCAGTCGGGTCTGTTCGAAGGGCCGAAAATTCTCGACACCAACCGCCACTTGCGCGATGTGTTGCTGGCCAAAGGGTACCGGGTGGAACAGGTGGAGTTGCCGGCTGGACATGACTATTTGCAGTGGCGGGGGAGCCTGCCCTGTGGGTTGATCAGCTTGCTTGGGCAGGGGACACAGGCTGTTGCGCGGGCTTGTGTGCCGTAACGCAAGTGTTCGCCGATGAATCGTCAACGTCTATGAGATCGAGCGCCGCCCGCGCGGCGCTCGATCTTGAGAGCGCTGCAAGGCCATCGCCTGGCACCCGCCCGCTCAAATGAGATCGAAAGCCACCCTCTCTCTCAATCCGCAGCGCCCTCCCGCCGAGCGCTGTTGCGCCATACCCGATACGCCCGAATCCCCGCCCGTACCGAGCCGAACAGCAGTTTCTCCTCCATCTCCCGCGCCATCCCGGAACGCACCAGCATGCGCAGGAAGGTGCCGCGGGCGCGGGCGATGGCGAAGTGGATGCCCTGGGCGGCGAGGGTGTCGCGCACCTCGCGCAGGGCGGCGATGCCGCTGACGTCGATGCTGGTCACCGCTTCGGCATCGAACAGCACCACCTGGGTTTTCTCCACGTTCTGCACGGCTTCGAGCAGGCGCATCTTGAAGTAGTCGGCGTTGAAGAACAGGATCGCGTCGTCGAAGCGGTACACCAGCAGGCCCGGCACGGTACGGGCATCCTTGTGCTGGCGCACGTCCACCTGGCCCTCGATGCCCGGCACCCAGCCAAGCACGGCGTCGGTGGGCTGGTAGATGCTGTAGAGCAGGCGCAGGATGGCCAGGGTCACGGCGAACACGATGCCCGGCAACACGCCCAGGCCGAGTACGCCGACCGTGGTCAGCAGGCACAACCAGAACTCGAAGCGGCTGAGCTTGCGGATGGTCTTGAGTGACTTCACGTCGATCAACCCCCAACCGGCCATCAGCAGCACGGCGCCCAGCGCCGCCTGGGGAATCCAGGCCATGGGCGCGGTGAAGAACAACAGGATCAAGGCGATCACCAGGGCTGCGATGATGCCCACCAGCTGGCTCTTGCCGCCGACCATGTCGTTGACCGCGGTGCGCGAGTCGGCGCCGCTGATGGCGAAGCCTTGGGAAATGCCGGCGGCCAGGTTGCTCACACCCAGGGCGAGGAACTCATGGTTGGCGTTGATCGCGTAGCCGTGGCGGGCGGCGAAGCTGCGGGCGGTGAGCATGGCGCTGCAGAAACTGACGGTGGCGATACCCAGGGCGTCGCGCAGCAGACTCTTGGTTTCCGCCAGGGAGCTCTGTGGCCAGGCCAGCTCGGGAATGCCCGCCGGCACCGGGCCGAGGATCGCCACGCCGAAACGGTCCAGGCCGAACAGTCCGGCAAGGGCGGTGAATACCACCACGGTCACCAGCGCCGCCGGCAGCCGCGGATAGCGCCGTGGCAGCCAGATCAGCAGGCCCAGGCCGGCCAGGCCAATGGCTAGCGTCAGCCAGTGGATCTCGCCCAGGCGTTGGAAGAAGTTGATCAGGCTGAGGATGAAACCGTCGCCTTCGATCTTGAAACCCACCACCTTCGACAACTGCCCGGCGAGCAGGCTCAGGCCGATGCCGTTGAGGTAGCCGATAAGGATCGGCCGCGAGAAGAAGCTGGCGATAAAGCCGGCCCGCGCCACCCCGGCAGCGATCAGCATCACGCCCACCAGCACGGTGACGATCACCGACAGTTCGGCGATGCGTTGCGGGTCGCCCATGGCCAGCGGTGCCACGGCGCCGCCGATCATGGCGCAGGTGGCGGCGTCCGGGCCGACCATCAATTGCCGTGAACTGCCGACCAGGGCATAGACCATCATCGGCAGCACGCAGGCGTACAGCCCATACTGCGGCGGCAGGCCGACGATCTGCGCGTAGGCGATGGCGATGGGGATCTGGATCGCGGCCACCGACAGGCCGGCCTGCAGGTCAGCATGGAACCACTCGCGGCGGTAGTGCAGCAGGTTGGCCAGGCCCGGTAGCCAGCGGGAGAGAAACATGCGCAGTCCTTTGGATGTGTTTCACAAAGCGTAGCGGTCAGGCGCCACGAACGACTGGGCATTCAAGCCAATTGGCGCGGAGATGGCTATGGGCCAGATCAACAAAGGCACGTTGGAAACGAAAAAAGGAGCCGAGGCTCCTTTTGACAGCGACGACGTTATTGGAACGTCGTGCGGGGAATGCGAGATGGAGCGGGTAGAGGGAATCGAACCCTCCTCAATAGCTTGGGAAGCTATAGTTTTACCAATAAACTATACCCGCTTCGAAGCCAGACTTTTTACCAGAACCCTCCTCGAATGAGAAGCCCAAGGTTGTAAAAAAAGCCTGTCGGCGGCCCGTAGCCTACGGGTAGCGAGGGCTACAGGACGCCGATGCGCTCAGATCGCCAGTGCATGCTGGCCCGGCTCCTGTGCGTAGCGTTGGCGCGATTCTCGCTGGGCCGGCTTGAGGAAGCCGAGCATGGCATCGCGGGTGTCCTCGCAGGCGGTCTTGTGCTCCATGTCCAGGAAGTGGCCGGCGCCCTGGATCACGCTGAACTGGCTGCGTCCGACATGGCGGCTGAACTGGCGGGCATCCTCGACGGTGGTGTACTCGTCGCGGTCGCCATTGATGAACAACACCGGGATATCGATGTTGCGCGCGGCCTTCAGTGCCCGCTCCAGGTCGTGATCGAGCACCTGGTTGATGTGGAAGAGCATCTGCGCGTACTCATGGCTGTCCAGGCTGCTGACGTGCCGGTAGTTGAAGCGCTTGAACAACGACGGCAGGTACTTGCCGATGGTGTCGTTGACCAGGTTGCCCACCTGGTAGCGGTCGCAGGCGGCCAGGTACTGGCAACCACGGTCCAGGTAGTCGCGCATCGGTTCGTTGATCACCGGCGAGAACGAGCTGACGATGGCCTTCTTCACCAATCGCGGCTGGTGCGCCAGGGCCAGCAGGGTGCAGGCGCCGCCCCAGGAGAACGACAGGACATGGTCGGCACGGAAGTGCTCGATCAACTCGAGTAGGATATGCGCCTCGGTTTCCTTGGTCAGCAACCGTTCATGACGGTTGTGGGGTTTGGACTTGCCGGCATACGGCTGGTCGTACAGCACCACGTTGAACTGCGGATGCAGGCTGCGCACTGTCTGTGCAAAGGACGCCGTGGTGGCCAAAGAGCCATTGATCAGGATGATCGTCTTCTCGGCGCCCTGCGCGCGATGGAACTCCGTGTAAACCCGGTACTGCCCTTGGATATCAAGTACAGCGATTTCTGGCCTCATGTCATCGACTCCTGGCGCAAAAAGGGTATCCGCGTCACCTGGTGGCCTGCGCGGTCGCTTGGCGGGCTGGCGCCGAACCGACCGGAATGGCCATCAGGGTGCACGTGCTTTATGACAGGTAGGCATTCGCCTGGAACTGAAAACCGGTGGGCCCTTGTGTCGATCCTTGACGCTGGTGTCGACGGTATTGTTGTGGCGGGCGATTACCGTGCCCCAGGGCATCGAGACCCCGGGTGGCCGGTAAAGGGCGTCTTGGACTACAGCTGTGACTTATTGGTCACATGCAGACCGACGAGTTAGCAGTCAAGCAGCGCGGTCAGGATCGCGCAAGTGCCGTTGGGACAATCTTTCGTGGGATACCGCCGAATGGTGATCGGCTCAGACCGAGGCGATTTCCTCGTCGGTCAGCGCCCTGAACTCTCCAGGATGCAATATCGGGTCCAGTGTGATCGACCCCATGCTTTCCCGATGCAGCTCCACCACCTTGTTCTGGAAGTGTCCGAACATCCGCTTCACCTGGTGATAGCGGCCCTCGACGATGGTCAGGCGCGCGCTGCGCGGGCCGAGGATATCCAGCTGCGCGGGCAGGGTGGTGAGGTCTTCGAAGGCGAAGTAGAACCCTTCACGGAACTTGTCGATGTAGTGCGCACCAATCTCGACCTCGGTGTGCACCAGGTAGGTCTTGGGCTGCTTGGTCCGTGGCTGGGTCAGGCGACGCGACCAGTGGCCATCGTTGGTCAGGATCATCAGTCCGGTGGTGTTGTAGTCCAGGCGCCCGGCGATGTGCAGCTCATCGCGCAGCGCCGCCGGCAGCAGGTCGAGCACGGTGCGGTGCTGCGGGTCCTGGGTGGCGCTGACGCAACCGCTGGGCTTGTGCAGCATCAGGTAGCGTGCCGGGCGCCCGGCCTGGTGTACCTGCTCGTCTACTTCGACGCGGCTGAATTCACGCACCTCCAACAGCGGGTCGGCGGTCGCCACGCCGTCCACGCGCACACGCCGTTGCGCCAGCAGCAGACGCACTTGCTGGCGGTTGTAGCAGGGCAGGTTGCCGAGGAATCGGTCGAGGCGCATGGTGGGCCGCTTGCAGGAAACCGGCGCGCAGTCTAACGGATCGTGCGCGCTTGCGCTGCCTTGAGCTGTGCGTCCACCTGTGCGCAGCGCGGGCACAAGCAGGCCTTGTTGCGCAGTTCGGCGGGCAGGGCCTCGATGACTGCCGAGTCGATGTCCACCTCGAAGCACCAGCAGCCTTGCGTGGCGTTGCGCGGGTCGGCCAGGCCGCATTGGTTGAGGGCGCCGCAGGCGGGGCAGCGTTGGGGTTCAGGCATGGTCGGTTCCGGGCATCTCGCTGCAGACGCGGTTGCGTCCGCCTTGTTTGGCACGATAGAGGGCGTGGTCGGCGCGGGTCAGCAGACTGTGCAGGCTGTCGCCGCGCTGCAGGGCGGACAGGCCGATGCTCGCGGTCAGGCGCAGTGGCTGGTCGGCATAGCTGAAGGTCAGCTGCTCGGTGCGCCGACGGATCTTCTCCGCCACTTCGATAGCTTGGCGGCCTTCGGCTTCACGCAGCAGCACGATGAACTCCTCGCCGCCCCAGCGGCAGAGTATATCGGACTGACGCAGGCTGCCCTGCAGCACATTGGCGAACTGGCGCAGCACTTCGTCGCCGGCCAGGTGGCCGTGGGTGTCGTTGAGGGCCTTGAAATGATCGAGGTCGATCAGCAGGGCGACCAGCGGCGCGCTGTCGCGCTGGGCCTCGACCAGCGCCTGGCCGGCCAGCAGGTCGAAGCTGCGGCGGTTGGGCAGGCCGGTGAGGCTGTCGAGGGTGGCCAGCGCCTCGGCGTTGTCCTGGTGGCGCTTGACCATGGCGTTGAGCAGCGACAGCACGACCAGGGTGATCATCGCGCAGATCGCCAGGTTCAGGTACAGCGACTGGCGGATGCGCTCCAGGGCGCCGGTCTCGCGCTTGTCCACCAGCAGGTACCAGCCCAGCTCCGGCAGCAGGCGCACGTTGAGGAAGTGGCTGTGGCCGTCGTTGTCGGTGTACTCATGGCTGCCGGTGGCGGGTGTCGGCATGCGCGCCAGCAACGCCTGCCACTGGTTGCTGTCGGCCAATTGCTGGCCGGCGCGCAAGCTGTGGGGGCCACCGTCGGATCCGGTCAGCAGGACCTTGCCCTGGGCATCGGTGAACAGCACCGAACGCTGGTACCTGCGTTGATAGTCGTCGATCAGGCGTACCACCGACTCCACGCTCAAGCCCACCCCGGCGGCCCCGATGAAGCGTTGCTGGTAGTCGAGCACGCGGTGGTTGATGAACACGGTGAGCTTGTCCTGGTTGGCCATGTCCAGGTCGACATTGATCTCGTAGGGTTTGTTCGACTGGCGCAGGCGGAAGTACCAGGCGTCGCGCCAGGCATCGGGGCGTACCTGCTTGAGTACGCCCTTGGCCTGGTAGTAGGTGAGGCTGCGGTCGGAAACGAAAAAGCTGGTGCAGGTGACCTGGCTGCCCATCACTTCGCCCAGGTAGCGGGTGACGCGCGTGGTGTCCTGTTCGCCGCCCAGTACCCAGTCCCGCAGGAAGGTGTCCTGGGCCATCATCGATGAGATCAGCACCGGGCGAATAAGGTCTTTCTGGATTTCCGAATAGACCGTGTCGGAGGTCAGCGGCAGTTCGGTGTTGACGATCCCGTCGCGGATCGCCCCGCGCGAGGCGTAGTAGCTCAGCAGCGAGGTGGCCAGGAAGCCGCAGGCCAGCAACAGCAGCAGGGCGAGGATCAGCGAGCGTTGCGAGAACAGGGCGGAGGGCGAAGGCATGATCTTCCCGTGAAGTGTGCCGGTGGCCACATTCTAGTGAGATGACCGAAAAATGACTGCATGTTTTTCAGGGTTATACGACCTGTTTCAATTTGTTGCATAAATGGCACCGAACCCTGGCGCGACTGTCTTATCCAGTGTCGATGAACGCATTGCCGTCGACGCCCGCCAGCGCCGCTGTGCCGGGCACCCCTGCGGTCCAGGAGGCCGCCATGTACTCACGAATCCTGCTCATCGTCCTGCTCGGACTGCTGACATCCGCCTGCGCCCCTTACTATGCGGACAACGGCTACTACCGCCGTGACTACTACACCAGCGATCGCTATGTTTACCCTGGCTACTACCGTCAGGATCGCTACTATGTGGCACCGCAGCCACGCTATTACTACCAGCCCGCGCCGCGTTACTACCGGCCCGCACCAGGGCCACAGTACCGCCCGTATCCGGCACCCGGCGTGCAGCCGCGCTGGCAAGGCAACCCGCGCTACGACTATGGCAACCGCCAGCGCTACGACTATGGGCGCGATCGCGACCGCCACGACTATCGCAATGATGATCGCCGAGGTGATCGCTGGCATTCGAACGGGCAGGGCAATCGCGATCGTCGACCAGACGGCGGGCGAGGTGGCGAGCGGGGCTGGTCGCGTTGACCGAGTGCGGACACGCCCCGCGATGCGTTATCCCAGTTCCGCCAGCGGGTGCCGTCCCTCCCAGACCTTGCTGAAATGCGCCTCCACCACCGCCGCTGGCACCTGCGCCACATCCGGCCAGTGCCAGTGCGGGGTGTTGTCCTTGTCCAGCAGGCGCGCGCGCACCCCTTCGCTGAACTCCGGGTGACGGCAACAGTTCAGGCTCATCGTGTACTCCATCTGGAACACCTGGGTCAGTGAAAGGCACCGAGCCCGACGGATCTGTTCCCACACCAGGTGCGCCGTCAACGGGCAGCCCTCATGCAAGCGTTGACCCGCCGCCGCCAGCAACGGATCGGCATGTCGGGCCAGGCCGGCCAGAGCGCGCCAGGCCGCGACGGGGTCGGCCACGTCGAGCACTTCGTCGATCACGGCCCGACGTGCCAGCCATTGCCCTTCGGGAAGCTCCACGCAGGCACGGTGCTGTTCGGCCTTGAGCAGGCTGTTGAGCTGCAGGGCGGTCTGCTCCTGCCAGTTCAACTGCAACAGCTCTTCGATCAGCGCCTCCTGCTGATGCTCGCCCAGGAAGCGGTCGGCGAGGCCCAGGTCCAGCGCGTCGCGGGCATTGAGGGGCGCGCCGGTGAGCCCCAGGAACAGGCCAAGCTTGCCGGGCAGGCGGGCCAGGAACCAGCTGGCGCCAACGTCGGGATACAGGCCGATACTGATTTCGGGCATGGCCAGGCGGCTGCTGGGAGTGACGATGCGCACCGCGGCGCCTTGCAGCAGGCCCATGCCGCCGCCTAGCACATGACCATGGCCCCAGCACAGCAGAGGCTTGGGATAGGTGTGCAGGTGATAGTCGAGACGGTATTCACGGGCGAAGAAGGTCGCTGCCAGCGGTGGCACGCTACCGGGGTGTTCGCGGCAGGCCTGGACCAGGGCCCGCACGTCGCCGCCGGCACAGAAGGCCTTTGGCCCGTTGCCGCGCAGTAGCACGCAGACGATCCCGGGGTCGCTGGCCCAGCCGCGCAGCCGTTCGTCGAGCACTTCGATCATGGGCAACGTCAGGGCATTGAGCGCCTTGGGCGCGTCCAGGGTGGCGATGCCGATACGGGCGCCGTCGGCGCCGGTCAGTACCTCGCATTGAATGGACATGGGCTACCTCGCGCAAATCATCCCCTCAGTATGGCCTGCCGCGCCGAAGCTGCCGGTCGTCGGTCGGATCGATTGACAAGCCGGCCAGGCTTTCCTAGTGTCGCGGCACTTTGCTTTTGGATGCCCCCATGACCGACGACGATCGCATCAAACTCGAGCCCAGCTGGAAAGCCGCGCTGCGTGCCGAGTTTGACCAGCCCTACATGCATCAGCTACGCGAGTTCCTGCGCGGCGAATACGCCGCCGGCAAGGAGATCTACCCGCCCGGGCCATTGATCTTCAACGCCCTCAACTCCACGCCGCTGGAGCAGGTCAAGGTGGTCATCCTCGGCCAGGACCCGTACCACGGTCCGGGCCAGGCCCATGGCCTGTGCTTCTCGGTGCAGCCGGGCATCGCCACGCCGCCGTCGCTGGTCAATATCTACAAGGAACTGCAGCGCGACCTCAACCTGCCGATCCCCAGCCACGGCTACCTGCAAAGCTGGGCGGAGCAGGGCGTGTTGTTGCTCAATACCACCATGACCGTGGAGCGGGCCAATGCGGCTTCGCATGCGAAGAAGGGCTGGGAGTTCTTCACCGACCGGATCATTCAGGTGGTCAGCGAGCAGTGCCCGAATGTGGTGTTCCTGCTGTGGGGCGCGCATGCGCAGAGCAAGCAGAAGCTGATCGATGCCAGCAAGCACCTGGTGCTCAAGTCGGTGCACCCGTCGCCGTTGTCGGCCTACCGTGGGTTCTTTGGTTGCGGGCATTTCAGCCGCACCAACAGCTTCCTCGAGCAGCGCGGGATGGCGCCGATCAATTGGGCGTTGCCGCCTTTGTGAGCTGAAAAAGAGGGCCGCGAAGCGGCCCTTCCTGCTCAGAGCCTGGCCCACTGCCGGAACAACGGCTCGGCCAGGAACAGCACGAACAGCAAGCGCATCACCTGCAGCGCCGTTACCAGCGGCACCGACAGTTGCAAGGTCTCGGCCGTCAGGCTCATCTCGGCGATGCCCCCGGGCATCATGCCCAGCGTCAGCGAGCGCAGGTCCAGGTGCGTCAGCAGGCTCAGCGCCCAGGCCGCGCCGGCGGCGATCAACATGCACAACGCCGTGGCCAGCAGGGTGCGCCCCAGGAACGACGGCGCCCGGCGGAAGAACGCGCGGTTGAAGTGGCAGGCCAGGCCACTGCCGATCAACCACTGGCCGATCTGGCTGGCGCCGTTGGGCAGGCCGATCTGCAGGTTACCCGCCAGGCTTGCGCCGGCAGCCACCAGCAACGGCCCGAACAGCCAGGGGTTGGGTTGGCGCAGGCGTTGCCACAGCAGTGCCATGAGCACCCCAAGCGGCGCAATCAACGCCAGCCAGCCCCAGCTTACGCTGCCCGCATGGTTCAGCGGCACGCCGTCGCCCAGCAGCAGTTTGAACAGCGCCGGCACGCACAGCACCACCGCCAGCACCCGCAGGCTCTGCGCCGCGGCCACCTGGCTGAGCACCGCGCCATTGCGCGCGCCGAGGTTGACCATCTCGCCCGAGCCGCCCGGCATGCTGGCGAAGAACGCCGTCGCCCGGTCTTCACCGGTGCGCCGCAGCAGCCAGACACTGATTACGCTGGACAGCGTGGTGAACAGCGCGCCGAAGAAGATCAGCGCGAAGTGGCCGGCCACCTGTTCGATCACCGCCGGTGTGAAGTGCAGGCCGATGCCGATACCGATGATCCATTGCCCGCATTTGCGGCCATTGGGGATTTCACTGAGCTGCCAGGGGGTCAGGCAGCGCACCAGGATGATCGTCAGCAAGGAGCCGACCATCCAGGGCAAGGGCCAGCCGACCTTGCTGGCGGCAAAACCGCCCGCAAGGCCGACCAGCCCGGTGGCCCAGAACAGCGGCAACGACCGGTCAGGCATCGGCCATGGCCCGGCGCTGCAGGGCACGTTTGCGCCAGCTGCGCAGCAGCGGCAGGCTCAGCATGCACACCACCAGCACCCACACGCCCATGCTGATCGGGCTCGACCAGAGGATGCCCAGTTCGCCGTTGGAGATCGACAGCGCGCGGCGCAGGTTCTGTTCCATCAAGCCGCCGAGGATGAAGCCCAGCAGGATCGGCGACAGCGGGAAGTCCAGCTTGCGCAGGATGTAGCCCATGATGCCGATACCGACCATCAGGAACAGGTCGAAGGTGGTGGCATGCACCGCGTACACGCCGATCGCGGTGATGATCGCGATCACCGGCACCAGCGCCCAGTTCGGCACGGCGAGGATGCGGGTAAAGATGCGGATCATCGGGATGTTCAGGACCACCAGCATGATGTTGGCGATGAACAGCGAGGCGATCAGGCCCCAGACGATGTCCGGTTGCTGTTCGAACAACAGCGGGCCGGGGGTGATGTTGTACAGCGTCAGGGCGCCGATCATCACCGCAGTGGTGCCCGAGCCTGGCACGCCCAGGGTCAGCATCGGTACCAGGGCGCCGCAGCAGGAGGCGCCGATGGCGGTTTCCGGGGCTGCCAGGCCACGTGCGTCGCCCTTGCCGAACTTGCCTTTGTCGCCGGCGATGCGTTTCTCGGTCATGTACGCCACGGCACTGGCCAGGGTCGCTCCAGCGCCCGGCAACACGCCCATGAAGAAGCCGAGCAGGCCGCAACGAACGTTGACGAAGAATACCGAGGCCGCTTCCTTGAAGTTGAACAGCATGCGCCCGGTGGCCTTGACCGCCACATGGCCATGGTGGGTCTTCTCCAGCAGCAGGAGGATCTCGCTGATCGAGAACAGCCCCAGCACCAGCACCACGAACTGGATGCCGTCGGCCAGGTGCACGCTGTCACCGGTGAAGCGGTACACGCCGCTGTTGGCGTCGATGCCCACTGCCGAGAGGAACAGGCCGATAAGCGCGGCGATGAACGTCTTCAGCGGTTTGTCGCCGGCCATGCCGCCGAGGGCGACGATGGCGAACACCATCAGCACGAAGTACTCCGCCGGACCGAAGGCGATCGCCCATTTCGCCAGCAGCGGGGCGAACAGCACCATGCCGCAGGTGGCGATGAGGGCACCGATGAACGAGCTCCAGGCCGACAGCGACAGGGCCACGCCGGCCAGGCCCTGGCGGGCCATGGGGTAGCCGTCGAGGGTGGTCATCACGGTGGAGGCTTCACCGGGGATGTTCAGCAGGATTGAGCTGATCCGCCCGCCGTACTCGCAGCCCAGGTACACGGCGGCCAGCAGGATCAGCGCCGACTCCGGCGGCAGGCCGAGGGCGAAGGCGATAGGGATCAGCAGGGCCACGCCGTTGATCGGGCCCAGGCCCGGCAGCAGGCCGACCACGGTGCCGATCAGGGTGCCGGTCAGGGCGGTGACCAGGTTGTACGGGCTCAGGGCGACGCCGAAGCCCTGGCCCAGGTAGCTCAAGGTATCCATGTGTCAGTTCTCCAGTACGTCGAGCAGGCCGAGGGGCAGGGGGACGTCCATCACCCGGTCGAACAACCAATAGAGGAAGATGCTCATGCCCACCACCACGATGGCGCTGTGCAGCCAGCGGCCTCCGTACAGGCGAGCCATGGGCAGGCCGACCAGGATGGCGCTGAGGATGAAGCCCAGCGCCTCGAAGGTGGCGGCGAAGACGATCAACAGCCCGACGCAGGCGGTGATCTTGATCAGGGTCTCGCGGTCCAGCTCCGGTTCGTCGTCCTTGCGCACGATGGGCGTGGGGCGAATGGCCAGGTACAGCAGGCCCAGGCTCATCAGGCCAAGCATCAGCAGCGGGTAGGCGCGTGGGCCCACCGGTTCGTAGGAGAAGGCGGCCTGGTAGGGCCAGGCCATCACGGCCAGCACGGCGCACAGCGCCAGCAGGACGAGGGCGAAGAGGCGTTGCAGGATCATGGAATAAATCCTCATGGTCGAAGAGCGGGGCGTGGGAGCGGGCTTGCCCCGCGATGGGGCATCGCGGGGCAAGCCCGCTCCCACGGGGTCGATGCTTACTGGATCAACCCGAACTCACGGGCCAATGCCTTGTAGTCAGCCACCTGCTTCTTCACATAGCCGTCCAGCTCTTCGCCGGTCATGGCGAACGGGAACAGTTCGCGCTGGTCACGCAGCTTGGCGAACTCCTCCGAGGCCAGCAGCTTGTCGAACGAGGCCTTCCACCAGGCATAGTCCTCGTCGCTGACCTTCGGCCCGAGGTAGAAACCGCGCACCACCGGCCAGACGATGTCGTAGCCCTGCTCCTTGGCGGTGGGGATGTCTTTCATCTCCGGCTCGTCCAGGCGGTTCTCGGAGAACACCGCGAGGATGCGCATGTTGCCGCTCTGGATGTGCGGCATGGAGTCGGAAATATCGGTGGAACCCACCTGGATATGCCCACCGAGCAGCGCGGTGGCGATCTCGCCGCCGCCTTCCAGGGCCACGTAGCGCAGGTCGCGCGGGTTGATGCCGGCGGCCTTGGCGATCAGCGCGGTCTGCATCCAGTCCTGGCTGCCGACGGTGCCGCCGGAGCCGATCACCACCTTGCTCGGGTCTTTCTTCAGGGCAGCGACCAGGTCATCGAGGGTCTTGTAGGGCGAGTCGCTCTTCACCGCGATGGCGCCATAGCTGGTGCCGACCGCCGCCAGCCATTTCACTGCGTTCTCGTCGAAGCGGCCGAACTTGCCCTGGGCCAGGTTCAGCAGCGAACCGCTGGACCAGGCCACCAGGGTGCCGGCATCGCCTGGCCGCTGGGCAACCACGGCGTTGTAGGCTACCGCGCCGACACCGCCGGGCATGTAGGTCACGCGCATGGGCTTGCTGAGGATCTTCTCGTTGACCAGGGCGCTCTGCACCAGCTTGCAGGTCAGGTCGAAACCGCCGCCGGGCGAGGCCGGCGCGATGCATTCGGGGCGTTTGGGTTCGGCGGCCAGGGCGTTGCCGGCCAGCAGCAGGCAGCCGGTGGCCAGGACGAGGCGGCGCAGTGAAAATGTCATTGTCTATCTCCGTGAGCGTTGTTGTTATGGGTTACCACAGAGCCACGCTGTAGCTCACCAGCAGCCGCACCTCGTCCGCGTCGCGGGCGAAGTTGGAGCGGAAGGTGGCGTTGCGCAGGCGCACGGCGACGTTTTTCAACGGGCCGCTTTGTACCACGTACTTCAGTTCGGTGTTGCGTTCCCACTCCTTGCCCTCGCCGCCGGCGGCGCGGCTGACGTTGTCGCCGCTGATGTAGCGGGTCATGAAGGTCAGGCCGGGGATGCCGAGGGCGGCGAAGTTGTAGTCGTAGCGTGCCTGCCAGGAGCGCTCGTCGGCACCTGCGAAGTCGTTGATCTGGACGAAGTTGACCAGGTAGGGGTCGGCGCCATCGACATAGGGGAAGGCGCTGTCGCCTGTAAGCTGCTGCCAGGCACCGCTGACCTTGTGCCCGCCCAGGGTGTAGCTGAGCATGCCGTTGAGGGTGGTGTTGTCGATCTTGCCGGCCTTGGCCGCGCCGGCATCGTCGCTGATCGCCAGGCGCAGGTCGGCGCCCAGGGTGCCCGGGCCCCACGGCTGGGTGGCGAGCATGCCGATGAAGTGCTGGCGATAGATGTCGTCGAGTTGGGCGAAGTGGTAGCTGCCAGTGATGCGGTCGGTGAACTGGTAGTCCAGGCCGCCGGTGTCGAAATGGTCGGCGCTGAAAGTGCCGCCGAAGCGACTGTTCTTGTTGTTGATTGCCAGGTCTTCCCAGTTGGTGTCGTTGCGGTCCTTGGCTTTTTCCAGACGGGCGCCGGTGAAGGTCAGGCCTTTGATCTCCTTCGAGGTGACCAGGCCGCCTTCGAAGGTCTGCGGCAGGATGCGCCCGTCGTTGGGCTGCAGCGTGGGCAGCTCGGGGATCAGCGTGCCGACCTTCAGTTCGGTCTGCGAGACCTTGACCTTGCCGGTCAGGCCGAACTTGGAGTATTCGTCGGCAGCCTTGCCGTTGTCGTGGGTCGGCAGCAGGCCGGTGTCGGTGCGGTCCTTGCTGGAGTCGAGCTTGACCCCGAGCATGCCCAGCGCATCCAGGCCGAAGCCCACGGTGCCTTCGGTATAGCCGGACTCGAAGTTGAGCATGAAACCCTGGGCCCATTCGTCGCGCTTGGATTGTTGCGCGCTGGTGCCGTCGCGGAAGTCGCGGTTGAAGTACATGTTGCGGGTTTCGAAGGTGGCCGTGCTGTCTTCGAAGAAGGCGGCCTGGCTCAGGGGCGCGACACCGGCAAGGGCGAAGGCGCTGGCGAGGGCGGAAGGTCGGGCGGCGAGGGAACGGATAGGCGCGTACGCCTGCGGCTGCATGGACAGCATCGTCGGTGACTCCATTTATTGTTCTTATGTGTTTGCACCTTGCTGGTGCTTTTTGCGGCGCGCGGGGCAGCCGTGGTGCGATGCTAGGTAACCAACCTTTCGCTAACCTTTCAGCGTGAAAGGTTTGTTGCGAGGGCTTCACAGCACTCGCCACGGCGGTACACTCCGCGCAAAAAGCCCACCCGAACAGGGAGAATCCGATGCGTGTGCTGCTGGTCGAAGACCACCTGCAACTGGCCGAAAGCGTGGCCCAGGCCCTCAAGAGCCAGGGCCTGACCGTGGACGTGCTGCATGACGGCGTGGCCGCCGACCTGGCCCTGGCCAGCGAGGACTATGCCGTGGCGGTGCTGGATGTCGGCCTGCCGCGCCTGGACGGCTTCGAGGTGCTGGCGCGTTTGCGCGGACGCGGCAAGACCTTGCCGGTGCTGATGCTCACCGCCCGCAGCGATGTGAAGGACCGGGTGCATGGATTGAACCTCGGTGCCGACGACTACCTGGCCAAACCCTTCGAGCTGACCGAGCTGGAAGCAAGGGTCAAGGCCTTGCTGCGGCGCAGCGTGCTCGGCGGCGAGCGCCAGCAGCGTTGCGGCCCGCTGGTCTATGACCTGGATACCCGGCGCTTCGGGCTGGACGGCGAGCCGCTGACCTTGACCCAGCGCGAGCAGAGCGTGCTCGAGGCACTGATTGCCCGCCCCGGTCGGGTGATGAGCAAGGAGCAGCTGGCGGCCCAGGTGTTCGGCCTCGACGAGGAGGCCAGCCCCGACGCCATCGAGATCTACATCCACCGCCTGCGCAAGAAGCTCGACGGTCACCCGGTGGCCATCGTCACCTTCCGTGGCCTGGGCTACCTGCTCGAGCACCGCGATGCGTGACAACGGCAGCCTGCGCGGGCGCCTGCTGGGCAACCTGGCGTTGCTGCTGGTGGTGCTGATGCTGGCCAGCGGTCTGAGCGCTTACTGGAATGGCCGCGAAGCCGCCGACACCGCCTATGACCGGACCCTGCTGGCGTCGGCGCGGACCATCGCTGCCGGCCTGTCGCAGCGCGACGGCACCCTCAGCGCCGATGTGCCCTACGTGGCCCTGGACACCTTCGCCTATGACAGCGCCGGACGCATCTACTATCAGGTGCTGGACATCCACCAGAAGCTCATCTCCGGCTACGAGCACCTGCCCCCGCCACCGCCGGGCACGCCGCGCACCGACGACTACCCGGCACTGGCGCGTTTCTACAATGCCACCTACCTGGGTCAGGACGTGCGTGTGGTCAGCCTGCTCAAGGCGGTGAGCGAACCAAACATGAACGGCATGGCCGAGATTCGCGTGGCCGAGACCGAGGAGGCGCGGGTGCGCATGGCCCGCGGGCTGATGGCCGACACCCTGCTGCGCCTGGGGATGCTGGCCTTCGGCGCGCTGATGATGGTGTGGTTCGCGGTGAGCGCCGCCCTGCGTCCCCTGGAGCGCTTGCGCACGGCGGTGGAGGAGCGCCAGCCCGACGATCTGCGCGCCTTGCCCGTAGTGCAGGTGCAGCGCGAGCTGGGGCCGCTGGTGCGTGCCCTCAACCATTTCACCGAGCGGCTGCGTGGCCAGTTCGAGCGCCAGGCACAGTTCATCGCCGACGCCGCCCATGAGCTGCGCACGCCGCTGGCGGCGCTCAAGGCACGGGTCGAGCTGGGCCTGCGCTCACGGGAGCCAGAAGAATGGCGCAAGACCCTGGAGGCGGCGGCCCTGGGCACGGACCGGCTCACCCATCTGGCCAACCAGTTGCTGTCATTGGCGCGGGTGGAGAATGGCGCCCGGGCCATCGCCGAGGGCGGTGCGCAACGCCTGGACCTGAGCCAGCTGGCCCGCGAGCTGGGCATGGCCATGGCGCCGCTGGCCCATGCCCGCGGCGTTGCGCTGGCGCTGGAGGCCGAGGCGCCGGTATGGCTCAAGGGCGAGCCGACCTTGCTCAACGAGCTGCTCAGCAACCTGGTGGACAATGCCCTGGCCCACACCCCGCCAGGCGGAGACGTCGTGCTGCGGGTGCTGGCGCCGGCGGTACTTGAAGTCGAGGACGATGGGCCAGGGATTCCGCAGGATGAGCGTGAGCGGGTGTTCGAGCGCTTCTACCGGCGCAGCGCCCAGGGCAGCGGGCTGGGGCTGGCCATCGTCGGCGAGATCTGCCGGGCGCACCTGGCGCAGATCAGCCTGCATGACGGCGAGCGCGGCGGGTTGAAGGTGCGGGTGAGTTTTATCGCGGATTGATGTCGGCTATCGCGGGGATTGTCCCGCGATCAGCCCTGTCGATTCAGCGCAACATGCTCCGCGCATCCAGCAGTTCGGCGATATCCAGCTCGGTGCCATAGGGCAGCCCCAGATGCCGGTAGGCGGGCAGGGCGGCCAGTGGCCGGATGCGCTCGCGCTGGCAGATGCAGCGGGCGATCTGGACGATATCGATGTAGTCGATCTGGTCGGTGCGCCGGTCCAGGTCCTGCACCTGGCTGGGCAGGCTGACCAGTTGCTCGGGAAACTCCCAGGCGCTAAGAATCTTGTCGCCCAACACCGGCTGGATCTGTTCGATCACGAAATGCAGGCAGATCGGGTCGGAGAGCAACTCGTTGTGCTCCTCGGCATAGATCAGCACCGGCAACGCGCCGATCTGGTGCACCAGGCCGCCGAGGGTGGCCTGGTCGGGCTTGAGCTGGGTGTAGCGTCGGCACAGTTCATAGCTGATGCCCGCCACATCCAGGCTGTTGGCCCATATATCACGCAGCTTGTGTTCAACCGCCGGGGCGCGGGCATGGAAGATCTGCTCGATCACCAGGCCGATGGCCAGGTTGCAGCTGTAGTTGATGCCCAGGCGCGTGATCGCGGTGTGCAGGTCGGTGACTTCGACGGCGGCGCGCAGCAACGGGCTGTTGACCACCTTGATCAGGCGTGCCGACAGGGCGGCGTCGCGGCCGATCACCTTGCTCAAGGCGGACACGCTGATCTCGCTGTCTTCGGCGGCTTCGCGAATGCTCAGGGCGACTTCCGGAAGCGTCGGCAGGACCAGGTCGTCCCGGTCGATGGCGGCGAGCAATTGCGCTTGGACCTTCTCGGCCAGCTTGTTCATGGACTTCTCTACGGCAAAGGTGGTGCAGCCCCGGCGTAACGCCGGGGCGGGCTGGTCAGCGCTGGATTTCCCGGTCGCGGTCCAGTTCGTAAGGCAGGTCGAGCAGCGTCAGGCGCGGGCCTTCCAGGCTGCCCAAGTGCAGGTTGTCGTCCGCCACGGCATCGGCGCTGAGCACGGCCAACAGTTCGACGGCGCTGCCGGTGCTGGCAGCGATCACCACCTCGCCGACCGACGAGCCGTGTGTCGGCGAGAAGATCTCGGCGCCCGGCTCGGGTACCGCTGTCTCGGCCAGCGCCAGGCGATACTGGCGGCGTTTGAGCTTGCCCAGGTACTGCATGCGGGCGACGATCTCCTGGCCGGTGTAGCAACCCTTCTTGAAGCTCACGCCATCGACGGCCTGCAGGTTGATCATCTGCGGGATGAACAGCTCGCGGGTCGGGCCCATGACCTGGCCGATGCCGGCGCGCACCTGGCCAAGCAGCCAGTCGTTGAGCGTGCCCTCTGGCAGCGCGGCGGCGAGCGTCCCGCGCACGGCGCTGGCCCGGTCGGCAGGCGCCCACAGTTCGACCCGCCCGGCCGAGGCGCGGATGGCGATCAGGCCATCATGACGTGCGGTCGCGCCGGCCTCGTCCGCCACGCTCAGGCTCAGCGCCTGCAGGGCCGCATCGCCGTGCTGCAGGCCGAAGCGCACCCAGGCGGCGCTGTCGTCGCTCAGCGTGGCCTTGGAGAACACCGCGTACTTCTTCAGGTCGGCCAGTTGCGCCTCGAGCAGCTCGCTGGCCATGGCCAGCAGGTAGCCATTGCCCTCGGGCAGGATACGGAAACTAGACTGCATGCGGCCCTTGACCATGCAGCGGGCACCGAGGCTCGCATGGGCTTCGCTGAGGTAGCTGATATTGCAGGTCAGTTGACCCTGCAGGAACTTGCCGGCGTCGGAGCCGCGGACGGCGAGGATGCCCTCATGGGAGAGGGAACAGAAGAAAGCGGAATCGGCCATGGGTCATCGCGGTAGCTAAAGACTGGCGGCCATCATAGAACGCCGGTAACAAAATAGGTAGGTGAGTAGACCAACGCCTTGTGCCGCTTCATTCGCTGCGCGGTATACTGCGCGACCATTCGAGGAGGGCCCCATGGTCGAACAAACTGAACTCAATCGGCTTTTCTGGCACAGCCGTCGCGGCATGCTGGAACTGGACGTGCTGCTGGTACCGTTCACCCAGGAGGTCTACCCGAGCCTGAGCGAAGCGGACCGCGAGCTGTACCGTCGCCTGCTGACCTGCGAGGACCAGGACATGTTCGGCTGGTTCATGGAGCGCAGCGAGTCCGAAGATCCGGAGCTGCAGCGCATGGTCCGCATCATCCTGGACCGTGTCCAGCCCAAGTGAAGCATTCGAGTGCCGTTGGCAGGGCTCGCGCCTGCTGCTGACGGCCTATCTCGCCTGCCAGGCGCTGGCGCTCATCGCCAGCGTTGTGGTCGCGTTGCCCGGTTGGCCAAAGGGCCTGCTGGTCATTGCCTGTCTTGCCCACGCCTGTTGGGCCATTCCCCGCCGGATCCTGCTGTCCCACCCTGGCGCCGTCACCGGCCTGCGTCGTGAGCCGGGTGGCTGGCATATATACAGTCGTGCCCGGGGTTGGCAACCGGTGCGCCTGTGCCGTGACAGCGTTGCCCTGCCCGCAGTGGTCGTGCTGCGCTTCGTGCGCAAGGGGCAATGGTTCAGCCAGAGCCAGTGCATCCCCAAGGACGCCCTGGCGCAGGAACAGCATCGACGGCTGCGGGTGCGGCTGAAGTTCAGCCGGCGCCGCTGGGCCGCGCCGGCTTGAAGGGTCAGACCCCCTGCGGAATCTCTTCGCCGCCGAGTGCTTCGAACAGCACCGGCAGGAACTCGGTGAAGGTCATCATCATCAGCAGGAAGCTGGCGTCGAACTGTTGCTGGGCCTCGTCACCACCATCCTGCTCGGCCTGCTCTTGCAGCAGCTCCTCGAACTTCAGGCGCTTGATCACCATCTTGTCGTCGAGCACGAACGACAGTTTGTCCTGCCAGGCCAGGGCCAGCTGGGTGACCACCTTGCCGGTGCTCAGGTGCAGCTGGATTTCCTCGCCGGTCAGGTCCTGACGCTTGCAGCGCACGATGCCGCCGTCTTCGGCGGTGTCGCGCAGTTCGCATTCGTCGAGGACGTAGAAGCCTTCGGCGGCCTGTTGCGACTTGACCCAGTCGGTCATGGTCGCGCTTGGTGCGATCTTCACGGTGGCCGGGCGTACCGGCAGCGAACCGATCACTTCACGCAGGGTCGACAGCAGGTCCTCGGCGCGCTTGGCGCTGGCCGAGTTGACCAGGATCATGCCCAGGCGCGGTGCGATGGCGGCGAAGATCATCGAACGACGAATGAAAGCGCGCGGCAGGAAGGCCTGGATGATCTCGTCCTTGATCTGGTCGCGTTCCTTCTTGTAGACCTTACGCATCTGCTCGGCCTCGATCTCCTCGACCTTCTCCTTGACCGCGTCGTTGACCACGCTGCTGGGCAGGATGCGCTCTTCTTTACGTGCGGCGATCAGCATGAATTCGCCACTGACGTGAACCAGGGGGGCATCCTCGCCCTTGCCGAACGGTGCGACGAAACCGTAGGTGGTCAGTTCCTGGCTGGCGCAGGGGCGGGCCGGCTTGCTGGCCAGGGCGGCCTCCAGGGCCTCGGCCTCGAACGGTACTTCCTGGGTCAGGCGATAGGACAGCAGGTTCTTGAA
Organism: Pseudomonas sp. RC3H12; assembly: GCF_018596375.1. Classification (NCBI taxonomy): domain Bacteria; kingdom Pseudomonadati; phylum Pseudomonadota; class Gammaproteobacteria; order Pseudomonadales; family Pseudomonadaceae; genus Pseudomonas; species Pseudomonas sp. RC3H12. Next base: position 413,641 of record NZ_CP075595.1, read on the forward strand.
CCACATGAGGGGGAATCTCTCCTTAATACATAAGGCGGGCATTATTCTCCGAGCAACGGTTCCAGGCCAACCCTGTCAGAGGGCCAGCAGTCCTATATAGAGGAAGAAAATCGCGGCGCGGCTAGGTCTTTGAAAGGCCTGGAAATTTTTTTCAAATATTTTGAAAAAAGTGCTTGCCAGGGTAGAAGGTCCTCCGTAGAATGCGCGCCACACCGAGACGAAGGGTGATTAGCTCAGCCGGGAGAGCATCTGCCTTACAAGCAGAGGGTCGGCGGTTCGATCCCGTCATCACCCACCACTCGATGTATAGCGCGGCGGTAGTTCAGTCGGTTAGAATACCGGCCTGTCACGCCGGGGGTCGCGGGTTCGAGTCCCGTCCGCCGCGCCATATTAAGCTTCCAGGGCCCACTGAACACCCGGAAGCAACAGAGAAAGCGACCTTAGGGTCGCTTTTTTTGTTTCTGGCGTTGCGTCAGAATCCCCTGTCCGCCGCAACTGGCCAGCAGGCCTTGCGCCGGTTCCTACCGCAAGCAAGAGACCGACCATGCAGGATGCCAGCCTCTCTCCCGCTCCGACACACACCACTCCCTTGCTGGGAATCGACCTGGGTACCACCAACAGCCTGATCGCCGTCTGGCAGGATGGCCACGCGCGGCTGATCGCCAATGCCCTGGGCGAGGTGCTGACGCCGTCGGTGGTCAGCGTCGATGACGATGGCAGCATCCTCGTCGGCCAGGCCGCCCGGGCGCGCCTGACCACGCACCCTCAACGTACCGCCGCGGCGTTCAAGCGCTTCATGGGCAGCGACAAGCGTTACGCCCTGGGCGAACACCGTTTCACCCCTGAAGAGCTGTCGGCGCTGGTGCTGGGTTCGCTCAAGCAGGACGCCGAGGCCTATCTGGGCTGCCCGGTGAGCGAGGCGGTGATCTCGGTGCCGGCCTATTTCAGCGACGAGCAGCGCAAACGCACGGTGTTCGCGGCCGAACTGGCCGGGCTCAAGGTCCAGCGGCTGATCAACGAACCCACCGCCGCCGCGATGGCCTACGGCCTGCATGAGCAGAAGTTCGAGCGCACCCTGGTGTTCGACCTGGGCGGTGGCACCTTCGACGTCACGGTACTGGAGTACGCCCTGCCGTTGATCGAGGTGCATGCCTCTACCGGAGACAACTACCTGGGCGGCGAGGATTTCACCGAGGCGCTGCTGCAGGCCTGCCTGCGTGACTGGAGTCTCAAGGCCGAAGACCTGGAGCCCCAGGCCCTGGCCAGCCTGCACGACGCCATCGAGCAGCTCAAGTGCGAAGTGGGCGAGGGCAGTCGCACCTTTGCCTGGAGCATGGATGGCCAGCCCCGCGAGTGGCAGTTGGACGAGCAGAAGCTGCAGGCGATCTGGGCACCCTTGCTGGCACGGGTACGCACCCCCATCGAACAGGCCCTGCGCGATGCCCGCTTGAGCCCGCGCGAGCTGGACAGCCTGGTGCTGGTCGGCGGCGCCACGCGCATGCCGCAGGTGCAGCAACTGGTGGCCAAGCTGTTTGGCCGCCTGCCGTACCGGCACCTGGACCCGGATACCATCGTTGCCCTCGGCGCCGCCAGCCAGGCGGCGTGCAAGGCCCGCGACGCGGCCATCGACGAACTGATCCTGACCGATGTCTGCCCCTACACCCTTGGGGTGGCCTCGTCCCGGGGCGAGGATGTCACTGGCGCCTTCTCGCCGATCATCGAGCGCAATACGATCATCCCCACGTCCAAGGTGCAGCGTTTCTACAGCAGCCACCCGGAACAGAAGTTCGTGCGCATCGCCGTATACCAGGGCGAGCGGCCCTGGGTGCGGGACAACATCCTGGTGGACAGTTTCGAGATTCCGTTGCAGCCGACCGGCGAGATCCAGTCGCTGGACGTGCGCTTCAGCTACGACATCAACGGCCTGCTGGAAGTGGACGTGACCTTCCTCGAGAGCGGCCAGAAGCACAGCCACAGTATCGACCGCAGCCCCACCGGGCTGGATGCGCAGGCACGCCAGGCCAGTGAGGAACGCCTGGCAAAATTGAAGATCCACCCACGTGACACGCTGCCCAACCGCACCTTGCTGGCCCGCCTGGAGCGAGCCTGGATGCAGAGCCTGGGCGACGAGCGCGAGCTGATCGGCAGCTGGCTGGACGCCTTCAATGCCGTGCTGGCCGGGCAGCAGGCCGGCGAGATCAGCCGTGAGCGCCAGGCATTGAGCCAGGCGCTCGACGAGCTGCGTTACTGAGCGTTGAGCCGGCGCAGGGTGGCCTGCAGGCCGCCTTCCAGCGGCTGCCCTTTGCCCGGTACCGGGCCGTAACGGTTTGGCAGCTTGTCGCCGGGCAGGCCCAGCAGCACCAGTGACGAGAACGGCAGCACGCGGGTCAGCACCATCACCAGCAGCAGTGCCGGCACGCCGTGGCCGAGGTCGCGCAGGCGACGCAGGAAGCCGCTGATCGACAAGACGCTGATCACCACCAACATCGCCGGGATATGGAGCATCAGGCTGGCGCCCAAGGCGATGATTGCCACGTGCACGGCCAGGCCCGTGCGGTTCAGTCGACTCTTGAGCTTCCAGAACGCCCACATCGGCGCCGGCGGTTCCTTGATCATGTCCAACAGCAGGCGTTCGCTCCATGACAGCACGGCCATGATCGCGCAGCGCAGGCCGGGGTCCTGTTCCGGGTCGTCCTTGACCTTTTGCAGGGCGCGCAGCAGCCGGGTCTTGGGTGGGGTGCAAGTGTTCAGCAGGCGGTGCAGCGCATCCAGTACGTCGTCGACCGTGCGGCTGTCGAGGCCTTGCGCGCGTACCGCGGCAGCCGGCGGATGCTTGGCCTGGCCGTTCAGCAACCCCCGGCGCAGCGCTTCGAACCAGTCGTCTTGCAGGTCCAGCGCCTGCATGCGGTCGCGCAACGCGCAGCGCTGTGGTTCGTCCAGCGACGGATCATGGTGCAGCACTGCGCAGAACAGCAGGTAGCCCAGCGGATAATCGGTACGCAGTCCGCCGTCGTCGTTGTCCAGGCAAGCGAGCAGTTGCACGGCGTTGGGCAGGCGCGTGCTGTTGAGCGCCTGCTGCAAGGTCAGCAGGCGTGCCGAGATCAGGGCTTGTACCGGATCGCGGATATCCAGGCTGCCGAGCAGTCCACTGGCGCCTTCGGGGCTGGTCAGCAGTTGACAGAGCAGGGCGTGTGTCGGAGCGAACGGATGCTCGGCCGGGTAGTGCAACTGCCCGGGCAAGGCCGGATCGATCAGTGCCAGCCAACGTGAAGGTTGCTCCAGCAGGGCCAGCATGAACAGCTGCTGGCGGTGCCACTGCCACAGTGCCTCGCCCTCGGGCATCGAAGGTAACAGAACTCCGGCTTCGGCCAGGCGGTCTTGCAGTTGCAGGCCGAACGGGGTGGTGAACAGGCGGCGCATGTCGAACTGACGGTTGAGCGTGTGCAGGGCATGGGCCGGATAGACCCGCATGCGCCGCAGCCATTCACGGCAGACCGGTCGAATGGCATCCTCGGTCAGGGCCTCGGGCAAGGTAGCCGCCGGATCATCGCTGGCGCTGAGTTGCGTCAGCACCTGGACCACGGGAGCCTGATCGAGCCAATGCAACTGCTGGCTCGCCTGGCGCTGGAAGCCCTCGAGGATCAGCGCGTCGAGGGCGTCCTCGGCCGGTGGCTGGGCGAGGACCAGGCGCAGCAAACCGGCCTCGCCGCGCTGCAGGGCCCAGGCATGCCAATACAAGCGGTGCAGATTCTGCTCCGGCTGCTCCTGCAGCAGCCAGGCCAGCAGCGGTAGTTCGTCGTCACCATCCAGATGCCAGTCGACGAAGGTGCTGGCGATGCCGTCCAGCTTCAGGCGCGAGGCTTCGGACCAACGCGCCAGGGTCTGCGGTGACTGCCCCGGGCTGCCCCAGGCCTGGGCCGGGTCGGCGAGGTTCTCGGGCCAGCCGGCTGGCGTATGCAAGCAGTCGAAGGCCTGGATCAGCAAGGGCAGACGCTGGGGTTGATGGCGGGCGCAGAGGTCGATCAGCCAGCGCTCGGCCTGTGGATGCTGGTGTTGGCGGTACAGCCGCAACCAGCAGTCCAGCGCTTGTTGCTCGGCCCCCAGGGCATCGGCCTGGCGGGCCAGCAGGTAGAGCAGGTCGGCATCGTCCGGGGTTTGCGCCTGTTGTGCCTGGAGCAGTCCGTGGAAGGTCCGGCTGGCGATGCCGGCCTGGCTGAACTGCACCAGCAGGCGCTGTACCAGCGCCGGGTCGTCCGGGATCGCCAGGCAGGTATGCACGCTGGCGAACTGCTCGTACTCGAACAATGGGCGGTGCTGGTAACAGTACTCGAGGCTGCGGAAATACCACAGGCTCTCCATCTGCGCCGGGGCTGGCCAGTCGCGCATACATGCGGTATTGAAGGGGTCCGGCTGCGCGAGACGGTCGAGGAAGGCTTCCACTTCGTGGGGGTTGTCCAGGCGCAGCAACTGGTCGGCCCAGCCCAGGCGCCGGGCTAGCAGGCCCGCGCAGTGATGGGACAGCGGCCCGCAGTCGCGCAGGGTGTGCAACAGCTGCCAGCCGAGGTCGTCCAGTTCGTCCAGTGGCAGTTCGTCCAGCTCGGCGATGAAGCCCTGCCAGGCTTGTGGGTCGAAGCGCAGGGACGGCTCCTCGAGCAGGCGATGGAAGTGCTGCAGCGCCGGATGGGGAGTGTCCTCGGCGACCCTTGGCTCGGCCTCGTGGGTTTCCTGCTCGCGGGCCAGGCGCAGCGCTTCCTCGTAGGCCGCGCGCAGGGCCTGGAAACCTTCCGGGTCGGTTTCCGGATGGTGCGCGGGCAGGCGGCCGCGGTAGGCCAGGCGGATGGCGTCCAGGTCCTGGGTCGGTTCGATCCCCAGGCGAATCCAGCAACTCATGACCAGCAGTCCTCTTCCAGGGTGGCGGGGCGCGGCGGCTCGGGCAGGTCCATGTCCCAGGGCAGCCCGGCCAGCAGCTCATGGGCGCCGAGGCGCAGGTTAAGCAGGATGCAGCGGTTCCAGTGCTCGCTGCCCTGGCGCTCGAGATCGGCGGCCAAGGTCTCGTCGCTGCTGTCGCTGACATTCCATAGCGCCTTGCCGAACAGGTAGCCGGCCAGGTAACAGTCCCAGCGGTTGTAGTAGTGGCGGGCGCGCAGCGCCAGGCGGTAGTGCAGGTAGAGGCTTTCGTCGCGGTCGATCAGGCCTTTCTTGACCCCGGCGCGCAGCAGGAAGCTCATGCGCCCCAGGTCCCAGGCCCGGGTGCCGCCCGGACCACAGTCGGGGAAGGTGCGGGCGGCGTATTCATGGCGGATGCGTTCGCGTGGGGGCAAGGTGTCGAGCAGGGCCTGCCACTGGCTGGGCAGGCAGCGCTGGTACTGCCAGTAGGCTTCGCTCATTTCGGTGGCGTGGCCGTTGTCGGCCATGTTCAGCATGTCCAGCAACTGGGCGCGGTCGCTGATCCCCCACCAGCGCTCCAGATCGGTCTGGTCTTCCCCTTCGAAGTAGTCGGGGGCGGTGTAGCTGGCGCCGTTGAGGGCGGCCATGGGGGCGGAGAGGGCATGCAGCCAGTGCTGCGCGGTTTCGTCCATGAAAGAGGTCCTGGAGGCGCTGGTAACTGGCGTGGATTGTATAGGAATCCGCGAGCTGGGTTGTCAGGGGTATGTCCCAATCCGGTAAGCTTCGGCGACCTCCCGGAGCACCTCGCACAACCACTGCGCTGGCAGGCTCTGCGCCAAGGCCGCATTGCGGCAGATGCCCACCGAGCCGCCCGGTTCACGCACACCCAGGTCGAGTTCGACCAGTTCTCCCCGGCCGAGGTCGATCAGCACAGCATCGCGCGGCGCCACCCAGACCGCCTCGCTGCCCAGCACGTAGCGCCTGCTCAAGGCCAGCGACAGAGTCTCCAGGCGCTGTGCCGGCAGCTGGATCGCGCATTGCACGAACAGGCTGTCGGCATGCCGGCGAATGGTCGTGCCTGGCGGTGGCAGCACCAGTGGATAGGCACCGACCTGCGTGCGATCAATAGGCTGATCCGCCAGCAGCGGATGTCCGGGCCGCACCACCAGGGTCATCGACTCGCTGTACAGGTGCTCGAACGACAGCCCTTGGATCTGCGGGCTGTCGGTCATACGGCCTATCACCAGTTCCAGCTCGCCAAGGTGCAACTGCCCGAGCAGCTGGGCGCTGGCCCCGGTCACCACGCTGATTACCAATGCCTCGTGCTGCTGGTGCAAGCGGCACAGCACCTCGGGCATCAGCAACCCTTCGACAGTCGACAGCACGCCAATACGCACCTGCGACGGCGCCCGCGCTTCCCCTCGCACGCTGCCGACCCCGTCACGCAGCGCTTGCACGCTGGGGCCGGCATAGCGCATGAAGCGGGTACCGGCCGGGGTCAGGGCGACGCCCTGGTGGCTGCGCTCGAACAGGCGAGCTTCCAGCAGATCCTCCAGCTCCTTGAGGGTCTTGGAGATCGCAGGCTGGCTGATCGCCAGCACATCGGCGGCCCTGGCCAGGCTGCCCTGTCGGGCAATCTCCAGGAAGCACAGCAGATGGCGGAACTTGATGCGGGTATCGAGGTTCATGCCCGGCAGTGTATCCGTGCGGGCCAGACCTGCAACGTCTGGTTGCTCCGTTCGAGCATCAGCTACGGGCCAGTTCGACTTCGCCGCCGCGCAGGCGCGCCGTCCACACCCGCAAGGCCTGTGTCGGGTCCTCCAGGCAGCGCCCGTCGCGCAGGCAGAAATGCTGCTTGTAGAGCGGCGCCGCGACTACCAGTTCGCCCTGCAGGCTGGCCACCAGCCCGCGTCCGATGATATTGGCGCCGGAGTGCGGATCGCGGTTTTCCAGCGCGTAGACCTGTCGATCCCGCTCCGGCAGGTAGAACAACGCGACTTGCTCGCCTTCATGCCACACTACCACCCCGGAGTCGGCGACCAGGTCGCTGGCCTGGCACACCGCCTGCCAGCGGGTTTCACTTGCTACAGCCGTGTTGGACAGGTTCATCACATTGTCTCCTCATGGGTGGGAATCAACTGCAGGGGCGCCGCCGGCCGGCGTTGGCCACGCTCGCGCACGAAGTGCACATCGGGATCGGCGCGATGGTCATTGACGAAGGTGCGGAAGCGCTTGAGCTTTTCCGGATCGCCCAAGGCGTTGGCCCATTCGCATTCGTAACGGTCGACCACCTGCTGCATCTGCGTCTCGAGTTCGCGGGCCAGGCCCAGGCTGTCGTCGATTACCACCTGTTTGAGGTAGTCAAGCCCGCCCTCGAGGCCCTCGCGCCACACCGAGGTGCGCTGCAGTTTGTCGGCGGTGCGGATGTAGAACATCAGCACGCGGTCGATCAGGCGCACCAAGGTCTCGTCGTCCAGGTCGGTGGCGAACAGTTCGGCGTGGCGTGGGCGCATGCCGCCATTGCCGCACACGTAGAGATTCCAGCCCTTGTCGGTGGCGATCACGCCAATGTCCTTGCTTTGCGCCTCGGCGCATTCGCGGGTGCAGCCAGACACCGCGAACTTGAGCTTGTGCGGCGCGCGCAGGCCCTTGTAGCGGTCCTCCAGGCGCAAGGCCATGGCCACGCTGTCCTGCACGCCATAGCGGCACCAGGTGCTCCCGACGCAGGACTTCACCGTGCGCGTCGACTTGCCGTAGGCGTGCCCGGTCTCGAAGCCGGCGGCGATCAGCTCGCCCCAGATCAGCGGCAGCTCGTGCAACTGGGCACCGAACAGGTCGATGCGCTGGCCGCCGGTGATCTTGGTATAGAGGTCGTACTTCTTTGCCACCTGGCCGATCACGATGAGTTTTTCCGGGGTGATCTCGCCGCCGGGAATGCGCGGCACCACCGAGTAGGTGCCGTTCTTCTGCATGTTGGCCATGAACGTGTCATTGGTGTCCTGCAGCGGCACCAGCGCCGGGTCCATGATCGGCTGGTTCCAGCAAGAGGCGAGGATGTTGCCCACCGCCGGCTTGCAGATGGCGCACCCCACGTGGCCTTTGCCATGGCGTTCGAGCAGCTCGTTGAAGGTGCGGATGCCTTCAACCCGCACCAGCCCGTAGAGCTCCTGGCGGGTGTAGGCGAAGTGTTCGCACAGGCTCTTGTCGACGGTCACGCCGCGGGCGCTCAGTTCGTGCTCGAACACGTGCTTGAGCAGCGCCGCGCAACCGCCGCAACCGCTGGCGGCCTTGGTGCATGCCTTGACGGCGGCGAGGTCGCCGCAGCCACTGTCGATGGCGGCGCACACCGCGCCCTTGCTGACGTTGTGGCACGAGCAGATGGTCGCGCTGTCGGGCAAGGCATCGGCGCCCAGCGCCGGCGCGCCGCAGCCCTGGGGCAGAATCAGCGCGGCCGGGTCGGCCGGTAGCTTGATGCCGTTCTGGGCGTATTGCAGCAGGGTGTCGTAGTAGCTGTTGTCGCCGACCAGCACCGCGCCAAGCACACGCTTGCCGCTGGCATCGACCACCAGGCGCCGGTAGGAGGCCGTGGCTTCGTCGATGAAGCGATAGCTGCGCGCCCCCGGCGTGACGCCCTGGGCATCGCCGATGGAGCCAACATCCACACCCAGCAGCTTGAGCTTGGTCGACATGTCGGCGCCGCTGAACTCGCTTGCCGACTCGCCCATCAACAGGGCTGCCAGGTTACGTGCCATGGCGTATCCCGGGGCGACCAGGCCGAACGCGCTGCCGTTCCACGAAGCGCATTCGCCGATGGCGAAGATGCGCGGGTCGCTGGAGCGGCACTGACCGTCGATCACCACGCCGCCGCGGGGGGCGATTGTAAGGCCGCAGGTTCGGCCCAGGGCATCCTGCGGGCGGATGCCGGCGGAGAACACGATCAGGTCGGTTTCCAGGTGTTCGCCGCCTTCGAAATTCATGCGGTAGCGGTAGTGTTCGCCTGTGCTGATCGACTGGGTGGCGCGGGCCAGGTGCACGCCTACGCCCAGCGCCTCGATGCGCGCCTTGAGCGCCGCGCCGCCCTCGCTATCCAACTGGACTGGCATCAGCCGCGGCGCGAACTCCACCACATGCGCTTGCAGGCCTAGCGACTTGAGGGCGTTGGCGGCCTCGAGGCCGAGCAGGCCGCCGCCGACCACCACGCCGCGGCGGGCGCTGCCGGCGGCGGCGCGGATCGCATCGAGGTCTTCGAGCGTGCGATAGACCAGGCGCGCATTGCCGCTGGACCCTTCGATGGGCGGCACGAACGGATAGGAGCCGGTGGCCAGGATCAACTGTTCGTAGCCGAGGCGGCCTTCGGCGGTGATCACTTCCTGGCGTTCGCGATCGATGTCCAGTACCGCCTCGCCCAGGTGCAGGTGCACGCCGTTGCTCGCATAGTAGTCGCGATCGCACAGGGCCAGGGTTTCGGCGCAACTGCCGGTGAAGTATTCCGAGAGGTGCACCCGGTCGTAGGCGCGCTGACGCTCCTCGGCGAACACGTGCAGTTCGAAGCGCGCCAAGGCGCCGCGCTCGATCAGTTGCTCGACGCAGTGATGGCCGACCATGCCATTGCCGACGATGACCAGTCGCGCTCGTTGTGCTTCGTTCGCTGTTGCCTGCATAGCCGATCCTCGATCACGGAAAAACGAAAAAGGCGCCTGGAGCCGAAGCTCCAGGCGCCTTTGCCTGTACTCATCAGTGTGAGGCCCCTGTCGACCGCCGTTGGTCGTTGGGGCTGTTGTACTTCGTTGAAAAGCAGGGAGTGTGCCAAGCGGCCACTCATCGGTAGCCTTCACGGGACTCACCGCCGGAAAGCCGGCTCCCACAGGGCTGCGGGCCCGTTTGCGGCGTACCCTTGTGGGAGCCGGCTTGCCGGCGATGAGGCCGTTACGGGCACAACGAAGGTGCAAGCCTCACCAGCCTGGTGCATCAATACACATCCCGTCGGTAGCGCTTGTCCCGCGCCAACCCCTCGACGAACGCCGCTGCCGCGCCCTCGTCCAGGCCGCCGTGCCGCGCCACGAGCTGACGCAAAGCCGCGTCCACATCCCGGGCCATGTGCCGGGCATCGCCACAGACATACACATGCGCGCCGTCCTGCAACCAGCGCCACAGCTCGGCGCCATGCTCCAGCAGGCGGTGCTGCACATAGACCTTTTGCGGCTGGTCACGCGAGAACGCGGTGCTCAGACGCACATGCCCGCTGGCCTCCCAGGCCTGCAATTGTTCGCGGTAATAGAAGTCGCAGGCGGCATGCTGCTCACCGAAGAACAGCCAGTTGCGCCCCTTGGCCCCACGTACCTCGCGCTCTTCAAGGAAGGCGCGGAAGGGGGCGATACCGGTACCAGGGCCGATCATCACGATGGGCACACCGTCGTCCTCGGGCAGGCGGAAGTGTTTCGATGGCTGGGCAAATATCCCGACCTCCAGCGCCGCTGCCCGGTCCGCGAGGAAGCTCGAACAGACGCCCTTGCGCTCGCCATGGCGCACGATGGACACGGTCAGGTGCACCTGGCCGGGATGAGCCTGGGGGCTGGAGCTGATCGAGTACAGGCGCGGCTGCAAGGGTTTGAGCAGCGACAACCAGTTGCCCAGCGGCAAGGCCTGGGGGTGTTCGCGCAGCACGTCGGCCAGCTGGCGGCCCCACAGCCATTCCTTGAGTTCGTCCTTGCATTCTGGCAGCAGCAGGCGCTGCAGGTCGGGAGCGTGCTGGCTGAAGGTTTCGAGCTGCTGGCGGCTGACCTGGGTGATGTCCACGTGCCGCTCCAGCGCGGTTCGCAGGGGCATTGGGGCATGGCCCTCGAGTTCGATCTCGGTTTGGCCTTCCAGCTGCATCAGCATGAGCAGCTCGTCGACCAGCTCCGGGCAATTGCGCGGCCATACGCCCAGGGCATCGCCGGGTTGATAGCGCAGGTCGCTACCGGACAGGTCGAAGACCAGTTGGCGAGTCTCCTTGGTTGAACCCGGGCCGTTGAGCAGGCGGTTTTCCCGCAAGGTGGCAGGCCAGGGCTGCTGTTTGCCGCGGACGGTGACTGGCGCGGCGGCGGTGGCCGCCGGGGCACCGCCAAGTTCGGACAACAGGGCATCGAGCCAAGCGCCGAAGGCCGCCTCGCAATCCGGCTCGCAGTCGACCCGGTCCAGCAGGCGCCGGGCGCCCAGGTCGGCCAGGCGTTGGTCGAGCTTGCGGCCGAAGCCGCAGAACTGGTCGTAGCTTGAATCGCCCAGGGCCAGCACGGCGTAAGGGAGGGTGGCGCAACTGGCGCCTTCGTCGTCCTGCAGCGCCCGCCAGAACGCGGTGCCGCTGTCCGGCGCATCACCGTCGCCGAAGGTGCTGGCGATCAGCAGCAGGCTGGCGGCACCTCGCAGTTGGGATGGGCGCACCGCCTCCATGCAACTGAGCGCGACCACCAGCCCCGCGTCGCGCAGGCGTTGGGCGCAGCGTTCGGCTAGGTGCTCGCCATTGCCGGTCTGCGAGGCCCACAGCACGTGGTGACGAGGGCTTTCCAGCGCTGCTTGCGGCGCTGGCGCGGGCCGGGCGAACAGGCCGGCCAGCAGGCCGTTGACGAACAGGCGTCGCTCCGGCGCCAGGGGCGCATCGGGCGGCAGGCAAGGCACGTTTTCGGTGCGGGCCTGGCTCAGGCCGAGCAGGAAACCTTGCAGGTAATGGCGCTCTTCCTCGGCCAGGATCGGAGCCGGCAACGTCTCTAGGCCGAGCAGGCGGGACAGGGTGGCGGTGGGCATGGCGACGGGGTCCGGGGGAAGCGTCAGTTCAAGGGTGTCGATGCGCTCGCCGGCGACCCGTTCCAGGGCCACGGCACAGTGCTTGAGGGCCGGCTGCAGCGAAGTCGGGTCCACCGCGTCGCAGGTCACCGCATTGATTGCCAGTTGCTCGCCGTACAGATCGTTCCAGTGAAATGGGGCGAAACAGTTGCCTGACAGCACCCGCTCGCTGAGTCGCGCCGGCAGCACGGCCTGGCCGCGGCGCGAGCGGATCGCCACCTGGTCCTTGTCCGCGATACCCAGGCGCCGGGCGTCGTCGGGGTGGATCTCGACAAAGGGGCCGGGCTCCAGCTTGTTGAGGCTGGGTACCTGGCCAGTCTTGGTCAGCGTGTGCCACTGGTGCTGCACGCGGCCGGTGTTGAGCACGAAGGGGAAGGCATCGTCGGGCAGCTCCGCCGGCGGCAGCCAGGGGCGGGCGAAGAATCGGGCCTTGCCGGTGGGCGTCGGAAACACCGGCGTCTGTGGGGCGTCTGGCGCGACATAGCGCAGCGGGCTGCGAGTGTCCTTGCGCCCCGCCGCGCTTGGCCACTGCCGCGGGCCCTGGCGCAGGTCGGTATAGTCGATGCCGCGCAGGTCGTAGCCGGTGTGCGGGTTGTGGAAGCGGCGGATCTCATCGAACACCGCTTCGGCGTCGGGGTAGTCGAAGGCGTGCGCATAACCCAGGGCACAGGCGATGCGCGCGATCAGGCGCCAGTCCTCGAGGCTTTCGCCGGGCGCCTCGACGGCGCGGGGCATCAAGGTCAGGTTGCGCTCGCTGTTGATCATCACCCCTTCGCCCTCGGCCCACAATGACGCCGGCAGCAGGATGTCGGCGTAGCGGTTGGTCTCGGTGTCGAGGAAGGCGTCCTGGCTGATCACCAGCTGTGCCTGGCGCAGGCCGTCGATCACCTGCTGGCGGTTGGCGACGCTGGCCACCGGGTTGCTGCAGATGATCCAGCAGGCTTTCACCTCGCCATGCTTGAGCTGCTCGAACAGTGCCACGGTGCCTTCGCCCCCTTCACTGCGCAGGGTGCCGGGGGGCAGTTGCCATTGCGCTTCGACGAAGGCGCGGTCGGCCGCCACCTGCGCCGAACGCTGGCCCGGCAGGCCCGGCCCCATGTAACCCATCTCGCGGCCGCCCATGGCATTGGGTTGGCCGGTCAGCGAGAACGGCCCGCTGCCGGGGCGGCAGATGGCGCCGGTGGCCAGGTGCAGGTTGCACAGGGCATTGCTGTGCCAGGTGCCGTGGATGCTCTGGTTCAGGCCCATGGTCCAGCAGCTCATCCATTCGCCCGCCTCGCCGATCAGGCGGGCGGCTTCGCGGATATCGGCCTCGGCCAGCCCGGTGATGGCCGCGACGCGTGCGGGGGTGTAGTCCTCGAGAAACGCCGGCAGTGCCTCCCAGCCTTCGGTGTGGCGGGCGATGAAATCCGCGTCGGTATGGCCATTGGCGTGCAGCAGGTGCAGCAGGCCATTGAGCAGGGCCAGGTCGGTACCCGGGCGCAGTTGCAGGAACAGGTCGGCCTTGTCGGCAGTGGCGCTGCGCCGAGGGTCGACGACGATCAGCCTGGCGCCGGCCTTGAGCCGGTCGAGCAAGCGCAGGAACAGGATCGGGTGGCAGTCGGCCATGTTCGCGCCGATCACCAGGAACACCTCGGCGCGCTCGAAATCCTGGTAGCTGCCGGGTGGGCCGTCGGCGCCCAGCGATTGCTTGTAGCCGCTGCCGGCACTGGCCATGCACAGGCGTGAGTTGGACTCGATATGGCGGGTGCGGATGAAACCCTTGGCCAGCTTGTTGGCCAGGTACTGGGCCTCCAGCGACATCTGCCCGGAGACATAGAGGGCCACGGCGTCGGCGCCATGGGTATCGATGATCGTGCGCAGGCGCCTGGCCGTCTCGGCGATGGCGGTGTCCAGCGGGCGACGGGCTGGTTGCTGGCTGCGCTGGTCACGGATGAACGCGTGGGCCATGCGTCCGGCCTCCAGTGGCACATGGGCCGTCAGCCCCTTGGTGCACAGGCGCCCGAAGTTGCTGGGGTGCTGCTTGTCGCCGCTGACCTTGACGATCTTGCCTTCGCTCACGTGCATGACGATGCCGCATCCGACCCCGCAATACGGGCAAACACTGCGCACTTCACTGCCGCTCATCACCATCTCCTGCTGACGAAACGACAAAGGCGCCGGCTGCCCGGCCTGCAAGTGGCAAGCGGGGCAACACGGCGCCTTCGTCGTGGAGGGAGGACCATCGGCGTTGATGGCCTCGATGCCTTGCCGGCAGCAAATCCCGGGCCATATCACGGCGGGGCGCGTCTCTGCGGTGTGAGTGGGCTCGCCCGGCGAGGGGCGCGCACCGATATGGGGAGCGCTGCACCAGCGGATGGCGCCGGCCGACTTATGGATATATGATTCGCATACGTTTCATATATAGGTAACCGCACATGGGCATCGTCAAGATCGCCGACGACCTCCACGAAGACCTTCGCGTGGCCAGTGCCGCGCTGTCGCGCTCGATCAACGCCCAGGCCGAGCACTGGATCCGCATCGGCATGCTGGCCGAGTTGCACCCGCAGGCCACCTACCAGGAACTGCTGCGCCAGTTGCTGCGCCAGGAGCAGGCCAATCTCAAGGAGCTGCTGCAATGAGCAAGGTCATTCTCAAGGACGCCGCCCAGCTCGAATTGATGCGCCGTGCCGGCCAGTTGCTGGCGCGGGTATTCGCCGACCTCGACGGTTTCATTCGCCCCGGCGTGACGACGATGCAGATCAACGACCGCGCCGAGGCCTTCATCGTCCAGACCCTCAAGGCGCGGCCGGCGAGCAAGGGCCAGTATGGTTTTCCCTTTGCCCTGAACACCTCGGTGGACCATGTGGTCTGCCATGGCATGCCCAAGGCCGACGAGGTGCTGAAGGAGGGTTCGATCGTCAACGTCGACATCACCCTGGAGCAGGGCGGCTATATCGCCGATTCGTCGAAGATGTACAGCATCGGCCAGATCGGCGAAGAGGCCCGGCGGCTGGTGGACACCACCTATGCCGCGCTGTGGAAGGGTATCGAGCAAGTGCGCCCCGGCGCGACCCTCGGTGACATCGGCCACGCCATCCAGGCCCACGCCGAGGCCGCCGGCTACAGCGTGGTGCGCGAATATTGCGGGCACGGCATCGGCACGCAGATGCACGAGGCGCCGGAGGTGCTGCACTACGGCCAGCGTGGCACGGGCATGCAGCTGCAACCGGGGATGGTGTTCACCATCGAGCCGATGATCAACCAGGGAGGGCGCGGGACCCGCGGTTTGCGCGATGGCTGGACGGTGATTACCCGTGACCGGAGCCTGTCGGCGCAATGGGAGCACACCGTGGCGGTGACGCAGAGTGGCGTCGAGGTGCTGACCTTGCGCGAGGAGGAACGGGTGGCGCAGGGCGATGGGCGAACGTCCCTCGGAGCCATGGTCTAGGCTGAAACCTACCGGTACCGGCCCACGCCCCACTACAAATGCCGGCCCGGCAACCATTGGAGTCCCTGGGAGGTGCGCCATGAGCCTGCTGCTCGAACCCTACACCCTGCGTCAGCTGACCCTGCCCAACCGTATCGCCGTTTCCCCCATGTGTCAGTACTCCGCCGTCGACGGCCTGGCCAATGACTGGCACCTGGTGCACCTGGGCAGCCGCGCTGTCGGTGGCGCCGGCCTGGTGATCAGTGAAGCGGTCGCGGTCACCGCCGATGGGCGCATCACTGCAGAAGACCTCGGCCTGTGGAACGACGCGCAGATCCCCGCGCTGCAGCGCATCACCCGCTTCATCACTGCCCAGGGCGCCGTCCCCGGCATCCAGCTGGCCCACGCCGGACGCAAGGCCAGCACCCACAGGCCGTGGCTGGGCAAGCACGGCAGCGTCAAGCTTGAAGACGGCGGCTGGCAGCCGGTAGGACCCTCCAGGATTGCCTTCGACCCCGAGCACACCGTCCCCCATGAACTGAGCAAGGACGAGATCCAGGAGGTCGTCGACGCGTTCGTCGCCGCCACCGAGCGGGCCTTGAAGGCCGGCTTCAAGGTGGTCGAGATTCACGCTGCCCACGGCTACCTGCTGCACCAGTTCCTCTCACCGCTGAGCAACCAGCGCCGCGACGAGTACGGCAGCTGCTTTGAGAACCGTATCCGCCTGACCCTGCAAGTCGCCGAGGCGGTGCGCCAGGCCTGGCCACAGGAGCTGCCGCTGTTGGTGCGGGTGTCGGCCACCGACTGGGTCGAGGATGGCTGGAACCCGGATGAAACCGTGGAGCTGGCCCGCCGACTGCGCGCCCTGGGCGTCGACCTGATCGACGTGTCGTCGGGAGGGACCTCGGTCAACGCAGAAATCCCCACCGGCCCCGGCTACCAGACCCGTTTCGCTGAGCGGGTGCGCAAGGAGTCGGAGATCGCCACCGGCACCGTCGGCATGATCACCGAGCCGGCCCAGGCCGAGCATATCTTGCGTACCGGCCAGGCCGATATGATCTTCCTGGCCCGCGAACTGTTGCGCGACCCTTACTGGCCCTTGCACGCCGACGACGACCTGGGCGGCAACAAGGCGACCTGGCCGGCGCAATACCAACGCGCGACAAGCCGGGCCAACCCGATCCACGAATCGGACCTGCGCGACTGACTCAGCTGCAGGCGGTTTGGCGGATATCGCGGTGCGTTGCAACAACAGCCGGTGGGTGTTTTGCCCCCACCGGCTAGTGGTGCATCAGTGCTTGAACATCACATGGCGCACACAGGTGTAGTCCTCCAGCCCGTACATCGACATGTCCTTGCCATAGCCGGAATGCTTCTGCCCGCCGTGCGGCATCTCGCTGACCAGCATGAAATGCGTGTTGACCCAAGTGCAGCCATATTGCAGCCGTGCGGCGAGGCGGTGGGCGCGTCCGCTGTCACGGGTCCACACCGACGAGGCCAGGCCATACTCCGAGTCGTTGGCCCATTCCAGCGCCTGGGCTTCGTCGCTGAAGCGGGTGACTGACACCACCGGGCCGAACACCTCGTGGCGGACGATTTCGTCGTCCTGCAGCGCATCGGCCAGCACGGTCGGGGCGAAGAAGAAGCCGTCACCGGGCAGTGCCTTGCCACCGGTGACCAGGCGGATGTGCGGCTGGGCGATGGCGCGGTTCACCAGGCCGGCGACCTTGTCGCGATGCTGGGCGCTGATCAACGGGCCGAGTTCGGTGTCGGCCGCCTGCTGTGGGCCTGGCTTGATGCTCGCCACCGCCGCGCCCAAGCGTTCGACGAAGCGTTCGTAGATGCCGTCCTGCACGTACAGCCGGCAGGCGGCGGTGCAGTCCTGCCCGGCGTTGTAGAAGCCGAAGGTGCGGATGCCATCGATGGCAGCGTCGAGGTCAGCGTCGTCGAACACCAGCACCGGTGCCTTGCCGCCCAATTCCATGTGCATGCGCTTCACGCTGTCGGCGGTGGCGCCAATGATGTGCGCGCCGGTGGGGATGGAGCCGGTCAGCGACACCATGCGCACCTTGGCATGGGTGACCAATGGGTTGCCGACGGTCTGGCCACGGCCGAAAAGGATATTGAGCACGCCGGCCGGCAGCAGCTCACGGACCAGCTCACCAAGACGCAGGGCGGTCAGCGGGGTCAACTCCGATGGCTTGATGACCACGGTGTTGCCGGCAGCCAACGCGGGGGCAATCTTCCAGGCCAGCATCATCAGCGGGTAGTTCCAAGGCGCGATGGAGGCGACCACGCCCAGCGGGTCGCGGCGGATCATCGACGTGTGCCCGGGCAGGTACTCGCCCGCCGCCAGGCCACCCAGGCAGCGTGCGGCACCGGCGAAGTAGCGGAACACATCGGCGATGGCCGGGATCTCGTCGCCGAGCGCCGCGGCATAGGGCTTGCCGCAGTTGTCCGATTCCAGCCGGGCCAGTTCCTCGGCGTGTCGTTCGATGACCTCGGCAATGGCCAGCAACGCGTTGGCGCGCTCCTTCGGCGTGCTCTGCGACCAGTGCTCGAAGGCTTGGTCGGCGGCGCGCACGGCGATGTCGACCTGGGCCTCGGTGGCTTCGTTGATCTGTGCCAGGGCGCTGCCCTTGGCCGGGTCGAGCACGGTCCAGACCGGGCCTTCGCCGTTCACCAGGTGACCGTTGATCAGCATTCGGGTTTGCATGGAGCGGTTCTCCTTGTGGTCCTCGAGCGCACTGTGCCGCAGTGACGCTACAGATTAGAAGCGACTGGCCGTGGCAACAAACCGAGGAGGGCAACATTCGGATGCAAATGCGTTAAGCGAGGCTTCAGCTTGTCGGCCTACTCTGGGGCCTTCTCAACCGTGAATGTTTGCGAGGCCTGTCAGATGAACACGCGTGGTCTGCTCGATCAGCTTTTGAAAACCGGTCAATCCCTGCTGCAGAACCAGCAGGGCAAGGGCGTCAGCGACAAAGGTTCGGGGAACCTTGGCAGCCTGTTGTCCGGTGCGGGCGGTGGCGCGTTGGCAGCGGGGGCCATGGGCTTGCTGCTGGGCAACAAGAAGGCCCGCAAGTACGGCGGCAAGGCCCTGACCTACGGCGGCCTGGCCGCGCTCGGGGTGCTGGCCTACAAGGCCTATGGCAACTGGCAGGCACGCCAGGGCGCCGGCGATCAGCAGCCGCAGACGCTGGATCGCCTGCCGCCGGCCCAGGTCGAGCAACACAGCCAGGCAGTGCTGCGGGCGCTGGTGGCGGCAGCCAAGTCCGACGGCCATATCGATGACCGTGAGCGGGCCCTGATCGAAGGCGAGTTCACTCGCCTGGACAGCGACCGCGAGTTGCAGCACTGGCTGCACGCCGAACTGAACAAGCCGCTGGATCCGGCCGAAGTGGCCCGCGCCGCGCAGACGCCGGAAATGGCCGCAGAGATGTACCTGGCCAGCGTGATGATGGTCGACCAGGAGAATTTCATGGAGCGCGCCTACCTCGACGAACTGGCGCGCCAGCTGCGTCTGGACCCTGCCTTGCGCCTGGAGCTGGAGAACCAGGTCAGGCTTGCCGCGGATCAATGAGCCTGCAATTGGCCATATCAATGGGCACGGAGGCCTGAATACAGCAGCATTCAGCCGCAAATACGTAGGAAGCCTGGGCTATACTTCGGCGATTTTTCCCGCTCGTATCGAATTCCTGAGGGCTGAATGTGAAGAACTGGACCTTGCGCCAACGGATCCTGGCAAGTTTCGCCGTGATCATCGCCATCATGCTGCTGATGATCGTGGCCGCCTACTCGCGGCTGGTGGCGATCGAGTCCAGCGAGGAGGCGGTAGGGTCCGACAGCATTCCCGGGCTCTACTACAGCTCGATGATCCGCAGCGCCTGGGTCGACAGCTACGTGACCAGCCAGCAACTGGTCGGCCTGTCGAACCACCGCGAGTTCACCACGACCGATGCCGAGTTGTTCAAGAGTTTCGACGACCGTCTGAAGCAGCATATGGCCAGCTACCAGGGCACTATCCGCGACCCGGCCGACCAGGCCGCGTTCGACGATTTCACGCGCCAGGAAGAGGCTTACGTCAAGATCGTCGATCAGGTCCTGGAAACCTATCGCCAGAAGAACTACGCCGAAGCCCAGCGCTTGATCGCCGAGGTGCTGACGCCCGCCTGGAGAGAAGGGCGCCTGCATCTGAACGAAGTGATCGAGCGCAACCGGGAGTCGGCCGACAACGCCACCAATGAAATCGTCAGCGCCGTGGCCACCGCCAAAGGCAGCATGATCGTCTCGCTGCTGCTGGCAATCGTCGCCGCCGGCGTTTGCGGCCTGCTGCTGATGCGCGCGATCACCGCCCCCATGCAACGCATTGTGCATGCCCTCGACGGCCTGCGTTCGGGCGACCTGAGCATGCGCCTGAGCCTGGACCGCAAGGATGAGTTCGGCGCGATCGAGGGTGGCTTCAACGAAATGGCCGAATCCCTGGCCAACCTGGTGTCGCAAGCCCAGCGCTCGTCGGTGCAGGTGACCACCTCGGTCACCGAGATCGCCGCCACCTCCAAGCAGCAGCAGGCCACCGCCACCGAGACAGCCGCCACCACCACCGAGATCGGCGCCACCTCGCGGGAAATCGCCGCGACCTCGCGGGACCTGGTGCGCACCATGACCGAAGTCACTTCGTCGGCCGACCAGGCCTCGAGCCTTGCCGGTGCCGGCCAGCAGGGCCTGGCGCGCATGGAGGAAACCATGCACCAGGTGATGGGCGCCGCCGATCTGGTCAACGCCAAGCTGGCGATCCTCAACGAGAAGGCCAGCAATATCACGCAGATGGTGGTGACCATCGTCAAGGTCGCCGACCAGACCAACCTGCTGTCGCTCAACGCCGCCATCGAGGCAGAGAAGGCCGGTGAGTACGGTCGCGGTTTCGCCGTGGTCGCCACCGAAGTACGCCGGCTGGCCGACCAGACCGCCGTGGCCACCTATGACATCGAGCAGATGGTGCGCGAGATCCAGTCGGCGGTGTCGGCCGGGGTGATGGGCATGGACAAGTTCTCCGAGGAAGTGCGCCGCGGCATGTTCGAGGTGCAGCAAGTGGGCGAGCAGCTCAGCCAGATCATCCATCAGGTACAGGCGCTGGCGCCGCGGGTGCTGATGGTCAACGAGGGCATGCAGGCCCAGGCCACCGGCGCCGAGCAGATCAACCAGGCACTGGCCCAGCTCAGCGATGCCAGTACCCAGACCGTGGAATCGCTGCGCCAGGCCAGCTTCGCCATCGACGAACTGAGCCAGGTAGCCGCCGGGCTGCGTGGCGGTGTTTCGCGGTTCAAAGTCTGACGACGATGAACGAACCGTCCCCTCGCGAGGATCGCGAATCAGCCGGCAAGGGCGTGCTGTACCTGCAATTTCGCATCGCCGACCAGCGCTTCGCCCTGGACGTGCGTGAGGTGATCGAAGTGCTGCCGTGCCGTACCCTCAAACCCATCGCCCAGGCGCCGGGCTGGGTGGCCGGCGTGCTCGCCCACCGTGGTGCGTTGGTACCGGTGATCGACCTGTCGGCGCTGAGCTTCGGCATGCCGGCACAGTCGCGCAGCAGTACGCGGATGGTCCTGGTGCACTATCGCGCTGACCCGCGCCGTCCTCACCTGCAACTGGGGCTTGTCCTGGAGCAGGCCACCGATACGCTGCGCTGTGCCCCCGAGGAATTCCAGCCATACGGCCTGGACAATGCCGAAGCGCGCTACCTCGGGCCGGTGCGCCAGGACGCCCGCGGTTTGTTGCAGCGCATCCAGGTGAACGACCTGTTGTCGGACGCGGTGCGTGAGCTGCTGTACCCCGTCGAGCCCGGGCAGGAGCCAGCATGAGCGAGCAACGTTTCTTCCGTTTCCTGCAGGAACGTATCGGGCTGGACGTGGAGTCGGTCGGCGCAGCGATGGTCGAGCGCGCACTGCGCCAGCGCTGCACGCTCGTGCAGGCTGCGGATCTCGACGACTATTGGCTGCGTTTGCAGCAGTCCAGCGATGAGCAGCAGGCCTTGATCGAGGCGGTCATCGTTCCGGAGACCTGGTTCTTCCGTTACCCCGAATCCTTCACCGCGCTGGCGGGGCTGGCGCACAAGCGTGCGGCAGAACTTGCCGGCGCACGGCCCTTGCGTATCCTCAGCCTGCCGTGCTCGACGGGCGAGGAGCCCTACTCGATCGCCATGGCCTTGCTCGACGGTGGCCTGAGCCCGGGCGCTTTCCGCGTCGATGGCATTGATATCAGCCCCAGTTCGGTGGCCAAGGGCGAGCAGGCGCTTTACGGGCGCAACTCCTTCCGCGGCAGCGAGCTGGCCTTTCGCGAGCGGCACTTCAGCCCAAGCGGCGATACCCATCGCCTGGATGAGCGGGTGCGCCAGCAAGTCAGCCTGCAGGCGGGCAACGTGCTCGACCCGGCGCTCAAGGCGCGTGAAGGGTTGTACGATTTTGTGTTCTGCCGCAACTTGCTGATCTACTTCGATGTTCCGACCCAGCAGCGGGTGTTCGAGGTACTCAAGCGCCTGATCCACGCCCAGGGCGTGCTGTTCATCGGCCCCGCCGAGGGCAGCCTGCTGGCGCGCCTGGGCATGCGCCCGCTGGGGATTGCCCAGTCATTCGCCTATGTGCGCCAGGATGATGCCCCACCGCCTGTTGCCAAGCCGTTGCCGGTTGCGCGCCAGCCAGTCGCGCCGCCGCCGCCGCGTCTCGTGGCACTGCCGCCCCGAGCCGCCAGGTCGAGCGCCGTGCCAGCGGCGCCGGTCCCGGCGCAGGGCGAAGCGCAGTTGCTGGCCCTCATTGCCCGGCAGGCCAATGCCGGTGAAAACCAGCAGGCCAGGGCGGACTGCGAACGCTATCTGCGCCAGTTCGCCCCCAAGGCGCAGGTCTATTACTGGCTGGGGTTGCTCAGTGACACCGAAGGCGATGCCGCGCAGGCCATCACCCATTATCGCAAGGCGCTCTACCTCGAGCCGCAGCACCCTGAGGCACTGATGCACCTGGCCATGCTGCTGGCCGCGCAGGGGGACGATGCCGGTGCCCGGCGCCTGCAGGAGCGTGCCGCCCGAGCTGGCAGGGAGTCTGAACGATGAGCGGCGGATACCATATGCAACTGATCGCCAATGACGAGCAGCCCATCGATGATTGCTGGAACCGCATCGGCGTGCATGGCGACAAGCAGTGCCCGTTGCTGGAGCGGCATGTGCACTGCCGCAATTGCGAGGTGTATGCCGACGCGGCCACGCGCCTGCTGGACCGCTATGCGCTGGTCCAGGACGAGCAGGTCGAAACGGCCATCGTGGAGGAATGCGCGGTCGGCCGCTCGATGCTGCTGTTCCGCCTGGGCGAGGAGTGGCTGGCCCTGGCCACCGCCTGCCTGGCCGAGATCGCCCCGGCGCAGCCGGTGCACTCGTTGCCGCACCAGCGCTCGCGTGTGCTGCAGGGCGTCGCCAATGTGCGCGGTGCGCTGGTGCCTTGCCTGTCGCTCGCCGACCTGCTGGGCGTGCCGACGCAGGCGGGCGCGGAGCGCACCGGGCGGAGCATGCCGCGCATGCTGATTCTGGCGGCCGAGGGCGGGCCGGTGGTGGTGCCGGTGGACGAGATCGACGGCATCCATCGTCTTGACCTTGCGGGCCAGGACAACGGCCGCGATGCGGCGCATTTCACCGCTGCCGTGTTGCAGTGGCGAGGGCGCAGCGTGCGAGTGCTGGATGAACAACACCTGATGTCAGCCGTGAAGCGGAGCCTGTCATGACCCCGGAGCAAATGCGCGATGCGTCGCTGCTCGAGCTGTTCAGCCTGGAGGCCGAGGCCCAGACCCAGGTGCTCAGCGCCGGCTTGATGGCGCTGGAGCGCAACCCTGCGCAACCCGATCAACTCGAGGCCTGCATGCGTGCGGCGCACTCGCTCAAGGGGGCGGCGCGCATTGTCGGCATCGATGCCGGGGTCAGCGTCGCCCACGTCATGGAAGACTGTCTGGTGGCCGCTCAGGAGGGCCGCCTGCTGCTGCGCCCGGAGCATATCGACGCCTTGTTGCAAGGTACCGACCTGTTGATGCGTATCGCGACCCCTGGAGATCAGGGCGGCGAAGCCGCCGTGGCGGTGTTCCTGGCACAGATGACAACACTGCTCGACCCTTCGGCGCCCGTGTCGGTGATCGCGCAGGCTGGCGTTCCAAGCGCGCCGCCCGCTGCCATGCCAGCGCGGCCGGAACCCGAGCCAACGCTCCAGGCCCCCACGGAGCCTGAACCGGAAGCTGAGCCCGTGCCTGCCCGCAAGGCCGGCAAGCGCGGTGGCGAGGGGGGAGAGCGGGTATTGCGGGTGACCGCCGACCGGCTGAACAGCCTGCTGGACCTGTCGAGCAAGTCGCTGGTCGAGACCCAGCGGCTGAAACCCTACCTGGCCACCTTGCAGCGCCTGAAGCGCATGCATGGCCAGGGCATGCGCGGCCTCGATGGCCTGAAGGCCCAGCTGGAAGAGAGCGGGCAGGGGCCGGAGGTGCTGGAAGCGCTGGCCCAGACCCAGCAGTTGCTGGCTGAAACCCAGCAGATCCTCTTGCAGCAGGCGGCCGATCTCGACGAATTCGGTTGGCAGGCCAGCCAGCGCGCGCAACTGCTGTACGACACGGCGCTGGCCTGTCGCATGCGTCCGTTCGCCGATGTGCTCACCGGCCAGAGCCGGATGGTCCGCGACCTCGGGCGCTCACTGGACAAGCCGGTGCGCCTGTTGATCGAGGGCGAGAAGACCCAGGTCGACCGTGACGTGCTGGAAAAGCTCGAGGCACCGCTGACGCACCTGCTGCGCAACGCGGTCGATCATGGCATCGAACTGCCCGAGCAGCGCTTGCTGGCCGGCAAACCGAGCGAGGGCACCGTGCGCCTGCGCGCCTCGCACCAGGCCGGGCTGCTGATCCTCGAACTGTCTGACGACGGTGCCGGCATCGATCTGCAGCGCTTGCGCGAGAGTATCGTCGAGCGCGCATTGTCACCGGCCGAGACGGTGGCGCAGATGAGCGAGGCCGAGCTGCTGACATTCCTGTTCCTGCCGGGGTTCAGCCTGCGCGACACGGTCACCGAAGTGTCCGGGCGCGGTGTCGGCCTGGATGCGGTGCAGCACATGGTCCGTGAGCTGCGCGGCTCCATCGAGTTGACTCAGGTGGCCGGCCAGGGATGTTGCTTCCATGTGGAAGTGCCGTTGACCTTGTCGGTGGTTCGCAGCCTGGTCGTCGAGGTGGGCGGCGAGGCCTACGCCTTTCCGCTGGCGCATATCGAGCGCACCGTCGACGTGGCGGCCGAGGCCATCGTGCAGATCGAAGGGCGGCAGCACTTCTGGCACGAAGGGCGACACATCGGCCTGGTGGCCGCCAGCCAGCTTCTCAACCGGCCGGCGGCCCAGGGCGACGAACAGAGCCTGCGGGTGGTGGTGATCCGCGAGCGCGAGCAGCTCTATGGGGTGGCCGTCGAGCGGCTGATCGGCGAGCGGGTGCTGGTGGTGATGCCGCTGGATCCCCGCCTGGGCAAAGTCCAGGACATCTCCGCCGGGGCCTTGCTCGACGACGGTTCGGTGGTGCTCATCGTCGATGTCGAGGACTTGCTGCGCTCGGTGGACAAGCTGCTCAGCACCGGCCGCCTGGAGCGTATCGAGCGCGGTGGGCGGGGCGCCAAGGGTGCGGTGCGCAAGCGCATCCTGGTGGTCGACGACTCGCTCACCGTGCGCGAGCTGCAACGCAAGCTGCTGGGCCACCGCGGCTACGAAGTGGCGGTGGCCGTGGATGGCATGGACGGCTGGAACGCGCTGCGCAGCGATGATTTCGACCTGTTGATCACCGACATCGACATGCCGCGCATGGACGGGATCGAGCTGGTCACCCTGGTGCGGCGCGACAACCGCCTGCAATCGCTGCCGGTGATGGTGGTGTCCTACAAGGATCGCGAAGAAGACCGGCGTCGTGGACTGGATGCCGGTGCCGACTATTATTTGGCCAAGGCCAGCTTCCATGACGATGCGTTGCTGGATGCGGTCGAGGAGCTGATCGGAGGTGCCCAGGGATGAGAATCGCCATTGTCAACGACATGCCCATGGCCGTCGAGGCCCTGCGCCGGGCGTTGGCATTCGAGCCTGCGCACCAGGTGATCTGGGTCGCCGGCAATGGCGCCGAGGCGGTGCGCCTGTGCGCCGAGCAGACGCCGGACCTGATCCTCATGGACCTGATCATGCCGGTCATGGACGGCGTGGAAGCGACCCGGCGAATCATGGCCGAAACCCCCTGCGCCATCGTCATTGTCACCGTGGATCGCAAGCAGAACGTGCACCGGGTGTTCGAGGCCATGGGCCATGGCGCCCTGGATGTGGTCGACACCCCGGCATTGGGCGCGGGCGATGCACGCGAGGCAGCCGCGCCACTGCTGCGCAAGATCCTCAATATCGGCTGGCTGATCGGCCAGCAGCGGCCCAGCACCGCTCGGGCCGTGGCCGTGCCGCTGCGCGAGGCCTCGCAGCGCCGCGCGCTGGTGGCCATCGGCTCGTCCGCGGGTGGGCCGGCTGCCCTGGAGGTACTGCTCAAGGGGCTGCCGCGCAGTTTTCCGGCGGCCATCGTGCTGGTCCAGCATGTTGACCAGGTATTCGCCGCCGGCATGGCCGAGTGGCTCAGCAGCGCCTCTGGCCTGCCGGTGCGCCTGGCCCGCGAGGGTGAATCGCCGCAGCCGGGGCAGGTGCTGCTGGCCGGCACCAACCACCATATTCGCCTCCTTAAGAATGGCGAGCTGGCCTACACTGCCGACCCCGTCAACGAAATCTACCGGCCCTCGATCGATGTGTTCTTCGAGAGCGTGGCGCGTTGCTGGTCCGGCGATGCGGTGGGCGTGCTGCTCACCGGCATGGGGCGCGACGGCGCCCAAGGTCTGAAACTGATGCGCCAGCAGGGTTTCCTGACCATCGCTCAGGACCAGCAGAGCAGCGCGGTGTATGGCATGCCCAAGGCCGCCGCGGCGATCGACGCGGCGGTGGAAATACGTCCGCTGGAGCGAATCGCCGGACGACTGATGGAAATCTTTCCGAAATGACGATATGTATTGAGTCGCGCCGCGTGGCCGGCAGTAGACGGGTGATTACGCATGAATGATCTACCGATCGAAGGTTTCACGACCATCAACGAAAGTGCGGCGATGGTCCTGCTGGTCGACGATCAGGCCATGATCGGCGAAGCGGTGCGCCGTGGCCTCGCCCATGAAGAGAACATCGACTTCCACTTCTGCGCCGACCCGCACCAGGCGGTGGCCCAGGCCATGCGCATCAAGCCCACGGTCATCCTCCAGGACCTGATCATGCCGGGCCTCGATGGCCTGACCCTGGTGCGCGAGTACCGCAGCAACCCTACCACCCAGGACATTCCGATCATCGTCCTGTCGACCAAGGAGGACCCGCTGGTCAAAAGCGCGGCCTTCGCCGCCGGGGCCAACGACTACCTGGTCAAGTTGCCGGACACCATCGAGCTGGTGGCGCGTATCCGCTACCACTCGCGCTCCTACCTCACCCTGTTGCAGCGCGACGAGGCCTACCGCGCGCTGCGCGTGAGCCAGCAGCAGTTGCTCGACACCAACCTGATGCTGCAGCGGCTGATGAACTCGGACGGCCTGACCGGGTTGTCCAACCGCCGTCACTTCGACGAGTACCTGGAGCTGGAATGGCGCCGGGCGATTCGCGAGCAGCAGCAGTTGTCGCTGCTGATGATCGACGTCGACTATTTCAAGGCGTTCAACGACAGTTTCGGCCACCTGGCCGGCGACGAGGCCTTGCGCAAGGTGGCCGAGGCCATTCGTGGCTGCTGCTCGCGTCCTACCGACCTGCCGGCGCGTTATGGCGGCGAGGAATTCGCCCTGGTGCTGCCCAACACCTCGCCCGGTGGCGCGCGCCTGGTGGCCGAAAAACTGCGCCAGACCATCATGGGCCTGAAGATCGCCCATACCGTGCCCGAGGCGGCGTCGCACCTGACCGTGAGCATCGGCCTGGCGACCCTGACCCCGAGTGTCGGCAGCCATTGCCGGCAGCTGATCTCGGCGGCGGACAAGGGGCTGTACCTGGCCAAGAACAGCGGGCGCAACCAGGTCGGGATCGCCTGAGTCAGTTCCTGCAGGGGCTCACCCAGGAACTTCCAGCCCCCAACCCGCTCTTATGCCGGTAGCCATTGGTCGCGGCCGCCTGCTAAGCTCGCGGCTTTACCCTGATTGCCCTCATGGCGCATGAACAAGGAAATTACATGAAACAGCATCGTTTGGCGGCCGCGGTTGCCCTGGTAGGCCTGGTCCTCGCCGGTTGCGACGCCCAGACCAGCAGCGTCGAGCTGAAGACCCCAGCACAGAAGGCCTCCTACGGTATCGGCCTGAACATGGGCAAGAGCCTGGCCCAGGAAGGCATGGACGACCTCGACTCGAAGGCCGTCGCCCAAGGCATCGAGGACGCTGTTGGCAAGAAGGAACAGCGCATCAAGGACGAAGAGCTGGTCGAAGCCTTCACTGCCTTGCAGAAGCGCGCCGAAGAGCGCCTGACCAAGGCCAGCGAGGAAGCAGCCGCCGCCGGCAAGAAGTTCCTCGAGGAGAACGGCAAGAAACCTGGCGTGATCACCACCGCCTCGGGCCTGCAGTATGAAGTGGTGAAGAAGGCCGATGGCCCGCAACCAAAGCCGACCGACGTCGTCACCGTCCACTACGAGGGCAAGCTGACCGACGGCAAGGTATTCGACAGCTCCGTCGAGCGCGGCAGCCCGATCGACCTGCCGGTCAGCGGCGTGATCCCGGGTTGGGTCGAAGGCCTGCAACTGATGCATGTCGGCGAGAAGTACAAACTGTACATCCCGGCTGAACTGGCCTACGGCGCCCAGAGCCCGAGCCCGCTGATTCCGGCCAACTCGGTCCTGGTGTTCGACCTGGAACTGCTGGCCATCAAAGACCCGGCCAAGGCTGGCGAAGCACCGGCCAAGTAACAGCCGTCGTGTTGCATGAAGACGCCCCGTTTCGACGGGGCGTCGTCGTTTTCAGCAGTGCTTGACGCGAACCGTTGGCGTCATTCACTGTCGCAAGCAGTGCCCGGCCTGAATACAGGTGCCTTTGTCGCAAAACGTTTGCGCGCTTGAAACGGTTGTGTAAAAAACGCCCGATTCGTACCCGGCCCTTGCCCGGTGGGCACCACGTGGCATCAATGCCGCCCTGTTCACAAGGTTATCCACAATAAATGTGGATAACCTCCGGCTCCTGTGGAGGCCCCATGAGCGCACCTTGGAATTTCACCCGCTTCCTGCCCCTTGCCGAACGCTTGCTCAGCCGCGGCCGGCTGCCGGCATTGCTGTTCGCAGTGGCGCGCAAAGGGCCGAGGCTGGGCCAGCTGCGCGAGGACCTGCGCCTGATGCAGGCGCTTTGCCTGGCCTGGTGGCGTGGCGAGTACCGCGCTGTCAGCCCCAAGGCACTGGTGACCATCGTCGCCGGGCTGCTCTACTTCGTCAGCCCACTGGATGCCATCCCCGACTGGCTGCTGGGTGTCGGCCTGCTCGATGACATCGCCGTGCTGGGCTGGGTGCTCAAGACCGTGGCTGATGAGCTGGGCCGCTTCAAGGCCTGGCGCGACAGCCAGGCGCCGGAGCGGCTGCGCGTGGTCGAACGGTTGCCGGAAACCCCCGAAGCGCTGCGCCTGGAACGGCCCGGTAGCTGATTCCGCACAGACCCCCGAGGTTGGTAATATAATTGGCATAAGGGTTATGCCTACGGATTACATGCCGTAATCCAACGTCAAGGGGGTTGTATGGGTATTCAGGTCATCAGCCGGGACGGTCAGCCCGAGTACGCAGTGGTTCCCTGGGAGCAGTATCAGGCGTTGCTCGCGGCCGCAGGCCAGGCACCGGCCAGCGCACCCGTCACCGCCAGCAATGTTGCCAACACTCAACCAAGCGCCAGCCTGTCCTCACTGGCTGAGCTGGCGTCCTTGCGTCAGGCCAAGGGGCTGGCGCCGGAGCAGCTGGCACGCAGTGTCGGCATTAGCCCGGCATACCTGGCCATGATCGAGTCCGGGGAGCGCCGCCCCGACGCGGCCATTCTACGCAGCCTGGCGTGGCACTTGGGCGTGGCCGGCTGGAGCGAGCCGTCATGAGCCAGGTCAGGATCAGTCGTCAGCAATGGCAGGGCCTGCTGAGCGAGCTTGACCTGGCCCGCCGGCAACGCCATCTGCTGACCTACCGGGCACTGCTCGAGCGTTTGCAATTGCCCAGCCCGGCCATGCAGACCTTGACCGCAGCCCTTGAGTACCTGGCGGTGCTCGACGCCCGCGCCGAGCAGCCGCTGCGCAGTTCGCTGGTGATCAGCCAAGGCGCCAGCCGCCTGCCACGCACTGGTTTTTTCGAGTGTGTCGAGCGTCTGGGGCGGTTTTCCGGGCCGGTGGACGGTATGGAGGCGGCATCCTGGCATGCCTCGGAAGTGGTGCGGGTGTTCGAGTACCGCTACCCGGAAGAGGCCTGAACCGCGCAGAGGGGCTACCTGGCGCGGTAGCGTTTGCCGGAGGCTGCCAAGGTTTACTCCAATACCGTCGTATCGATCAGGCTCAGGCTCGCCCCGCCGTTTTCCTTGGCCTTTCTTTTCGCCTGTGAGGCGAGCTCGGCCAACTGGCCGGCATCCAGCCCGGCGCAGCTTCCAGACTTGAGCCAGACCACGCCGATCGACAGCGACAGCAGTTCGAAGGTTTCCCGTTGACCCTGACGGTTATGGGCAATAAAGCATCCGGCCTCCAAGTGTTCACCGCGATAGAAGCGTCGACATTGCCGGGCGAATGCCTCCAGTAGCAGTTCAAGCCGCGCTTGCCAATCTGCCGAGCCCAATACCAGCATGAAATCATCCCCACCAATATGGCCGACGAAATCCCTGCTTGGGTCGACGCAGTCGCTCAGGCATTGCGCCAGGCACAACAGCACTTCGTCGCCACGGGCATAGCCATAGATATCGTTGAAGGGTTTGAAGTTGTCGATATCCACGTAACATACGGCGGCCTCGCGCCGTTGCAGCAGCAGGCGCGCCAGGCACTGCTGGATCGGTACGTTGCCGGGCAGCAGGGTAAGTGGGTTCGCGTGCCTGGCCTGCTGGATCTTCTGTTCGGTGATCAGCTTGAGTACGTCGATCACCCGCCCCAACCCCAGATAACGCCCACTCTGGGTGATGATGAAGTCTTCCTCGATACGCTGGCGGGCGCGGCTGGTAAGCAGCCGGCTGACCTGCTGCAGCGACTGGCTGCGCTCAACGGCGAGAAAGTCCTGGCTCATCAACCGGCTGATTGGCTTGCGGGCGAACAGGTCGGTACCAAAAGGCTTGAGCAGGGCATCGGCAAGTGAATGGCGGTGGACGATACCGCATGGTTTGCCACGTTCGTCCAGTACCGCGAGCGAATTGAGGTTGGCCTGGCGGTGGAACGCCTCGAGCACTTGCTGAATGGGGGTATCGCGCGTGACCGAGGGTTGCAGGATGAGCAGGGCGCTGAGATCGCTGCTGTCCTCGTCCAGCGCCACAGCGGTATCCGGTGCCGGGGGCAGCAGGCCGAGGCTGTCACCTGGGGGAAACTCCTGGGGGCGCCCCAGCAGGTAGCCCTGGACCAGGTCCACGCCCATGTCGCCCAGTATGGCCAGTTCCTCGGCCAGTTCGATGCCTTCGGCGATCACCTGGGCGCGGGAAGCGCGTGCGATCTGCAGGATCGAGCCGACGAACTCACGCTTGAGCGGGTCCTGGTGGATGCCATCGATGAAATGGCGGTCGATTTTCACGTAGTCCGGGCGCAGTTCCGACCACAGTCGCAGGCTGGAGTAACCAGCACCCAGGTCATCCAGGGCGATGGAAAAACCCATGTCGCGGTAATGGTGCAGGGCGTTGTACAGCAGTTGGAAATCTTCGGTGGGCGTCTGCTCGGTCAGTTCGATGACCACCCGGCTGGGGGCCAGGCCGACCTGTTCGAGCATTTGCAGGGTGCGCCCGGAAGGGTAGTTGGGTTCTACCAGGGACTCGGGCGAGACGTTGAGAAACAGCTGGCCCGCCAGGTTCAGCTCGCTGAAGCGTCGGCAGGCGGTTTCCCTGCACAGCACTTCCAGTTCACCCAGGCGACCGGCCTGGCGGGCGATGGCGAACAGGTTCAGGGGTGAGTGCAAAGGGCTGTTGGAGGGGCCGCGGCTCAGGGCCTCATAGCCGAGGATGCGCCGTTCGGAGAGGCAGACGATGGGTTGGAACAGACAGTGGATGCTGCGTTGAGCCAGGATGGCACTCAATGCGCTGAGCTGTTCGGTGACGGTCATGGACTGCTTCCTGAATTGAAAAGGGCCAAACGCTTGCACGTTCGGCCCTTCCATTTCACGACAGTCCGATGACTGTTTGATGACAGGTCACATTATTTTGCCATCACTTCAGTGCTTGGCCACCGAGGTGCTGAGGCTCAGGTAGTCGAGCAGGATGCGACCGGTCTCGGACAGGTAGGCATCGTCCTCGGGCTTGGTGTCGTCCGGCTCGGCGGGCAGGGCGTCCTCGTCCTCTTTCTTCAGTTCCTTGAGCGGCTCTTCGCCCTTGGCCTTGCGCCGGATGTTCTCCAGCGCCAGCTGCTTGGCTTCGATCTCGTCGTGGCGGGCGCGACGCTGCTGCTCGTTGAGGCTGACGGTCTTCTCGTTCATCAGCTTCTGGGTCAGTGCCAGGCGGTCGCGGATGTAAACGAACTCGGCATCCTTGTCACTGCGCGCCTCATGCTGCGCTTTGAGCTGGGCGAGGAACGGCTTGAACGGATCGGAGGCAGGCTTGACCACTGGACGGATGGTGTCCCACGGCATGGCTTCAGGCAGGGCGCTTTCACCGATTTCCTTGGTGTCGATGATCGACGGGTAGGCGATGTCCGGCAGCACGCCCTGGTGCTGGGTACTCTGCCCGGAGACCCGGTAGAACTTGGCCAGCGTCAGCTTGAGTTCGCCATGGTTGAGCGGCTGGATGGTCTGCACGGTGCCTTTGCCGAAGGTCTGGCCACCGATGATCAGCGCACGGTGGTAGTCCTGCATGGCGCCGGCGAAAATTTCCGAGGCGGACGCCGACAGGCGGTTGACCAGCAGTGCCAGCGGGCCTTTGTAGAACGCGCCGGGGTTCTCGTCCTCGAGCACGTCGACGCGCCCGTCGCTGTTGCGCACCAGCACGGTCGGGCCCTTCTCGATGAACAGGCTGGTCAGCTCGGTGGCTTCCTGCAGCGAGCCGCCACCGTTGTTGCGCAGGTCGATGACCACGCCGTCGACTTTCTCTTTCTGCAGCTCGGTGAGCAGCTTCTTCACGTCGCGGGTGGTGCTCTTGTAATCCGGATCGCCAGCGCGGTATGCCTTGAAGTCCAGGTAGAAAGCCGGGATCTCGATGATGCCGAGCTTGTAGTCACGGCCATCCTGCTTGAGCTTGAGCACCGACTTCTTCGCCGCCTGCTCCTCGAGCTTGACCGCTTCGCGGGTGATCGAGACGATCTTGCTGGTCTGGTCGTTCGGCGCGTTGCTGGCCGGGATGACCTCCAGGCGCACCACCGAGCCTTTCGGGCCGCGGATCAGCTTGACCACTTCGTCAAGGCGCCAGCCGACCACGTCGACCATTTCCTTGTTGCCCTGGGCGACGCCGATGATCTTGTCGGCCGGCGCCACCTGTTTGGTCTTGGCGGCAGGGCCGGCCGGTACCAGGCGTACGATCTTGACCTGGTCGTTGTCGCTCTGCAGCACCGCGCCGATGCCTTCGAGCGACAGGCTCATGTTGATGTCGAAGTTCTCGGCGTTGTCCGGCGACAAGTAATTGGTATGCGGGTCGTAGGACTGGGCGAAGGTGTTGATGTAGGCCTGGAAGATGTCTTCCGCGCGGGTCTGGTCCAGGCGCGCCAGCTGGTTCTTGTAGCGCTTGCTCAGGGTTTCCTGGATCTGCTTGGGATCCTTGCCGGCAATCTTCTGGCGCAGCACTTCGTCCTTGACGCGCTTGCGCCACAGGTCGTCGAGCTCGGCCTGGTTCTTCATCCACGGGGCGTCCTTGCGGTCGACCAGCAGGTCTTCCTTCACCGTGAAGTCGATCTTGTCGGCACCCTTGGCCAGCTCCGCCAGGGCGAAGTCCAGGCGCGACTTCACGCGGTCCAGGTAGCGCTTGTAGATGGTGAAGCCCGGCTCGAGGTTGCCACTTTTCAGGAAGTCGTCGAACTGGGTCTTCCATTTGTCGAATTCGGCGATGTCGGCTGCGGTGAAGTAGCTGCGCGAAGGGTCGAGCAGCTTGATGTAGCTGTCATAGATGATGACCGAACGGGCGTCGTCCAGCGGCGGCTTGCTGTAGTGGTGGCGCTTGAGCAGCTCGACGATGTTGAGGCTGGCGACTACTTCGTCGCGGTCCGGCTGCAGGCTGTCCCACTTGTTGGCAGCGGCCGCATTGCCACCGAGCGTGAGGCTGCCCAGGCCGATCATGAGGGCGAGGGCGGTGCTGGGGAGGAAATGCTTCATGCTGATTCGACGTGGAGGCAATTGATCACGCATAGTAGGCCGTCTTATCCGTTCGCCGGTTCCATCGGAGCCGGACGCATACTGCAAAAAGCCTGGGACTTGGCGTGCCCAGGCTCGGTCATATGATTCAACTATGGAGGCACTGTGAAGGCATTGCAAGGCGTTGACGGACATGTGGCGTGGGTCGAGGCCGAGCGCCCGGCCTGCGATGCCGGGCAGGTACGTATCCGCGTGGCCGCCGCGGGCCTGAACCGCGCCGACCTGCTGCAGCGGGCGGGGCTGTACCCGCCGCCTCCTGGTGCCAGCCCTTATATGGGGCTGGAATGCGCCGGCGTCGTAGAGGAAGTCGGAGCGGGTGCCGATTGGCGTGTGGGCGACCGGGTCTGTGCATTGCTCGCCGGTGGTGGCATGGCCGAGGAGGTGGTGGTCGACGCCCGTCATGTGCTGCCGGTGCCCGAAGGGTTGAGCCTGCAGGAAGCCGCTGCGATTCCCGAGGTGTATGCCACGGCCTGGCTGAACATCTTCCAGCTGGGGGCATTGAAGGCTGGCGAGAAGGTATTGGTGCATGCCGGGGCCAGTGGTGTGGGCTCGGCGGCGATCCAGCTGTGCAAGGCCTTCGGCAACCCGGTGTGGGTCAGCGTCGGCTCGCCGGAGCGGCTGGCCTACTGTGAGTCGCTGGGGGCCGCAGGTGGGGTGGTGCGCAATGGCAACCTCGATGACCTCAAGCAGCTTGGTCCATTCGATGTGATTCTGGACCCGGTGGGCGCCAGTTATGCGCCGCTCAACCTGCAGCTGCTGGCCCGTGACGGGCGTTGGGTGATCATTGGTCTGATGGGCGGACGCAAGGTCGAGCTGGACCTGGCGCTGGTGTTGGGCAAGCGCCTGGAAATCACCGGCTCCACGCTGCGCAACCGTGATGACGGGTTCAAGGCCGAATTGTTGCGCGAATTGCGCCAGCAGGTGTGGCCGTTGTTCGCCGAGGGGCGACTGTCGCCACAGCTGGTCGATACCTATCCGGTCGAATTCGCCGAAGCGGCCTATGCGGAACTGGCAAGCAACCAGGTTTCCGGGAAGCTGGTGCTGGTGATCGATCCAGCCCTCGTTTGATGGCGGTTCGTGGGAGCGGGCTTGCGCCGCGATGACGATACAGAGGCTGTCATCCCTTCGCGGTGCAAGTCGGATCGCCGCATCGGCGCTCCCACGCCTGTCCATGTCTTACTCGTGGTTCGGTGGCACCAGGATCGTGTCCCTGGCCTCAGGCAGCATCCCTGGATAATCCAAGGTGTAATGCAGGCCCCGGCTTTCCTTGCGCTGCATGGCCGAACGGATCATCAGCTCGGCCACCTGCGCCAGGTTGCGCAGCTCTATCAGGTCACGGCTGACCTTGTAGTTGCTGTAGAACTCGTCGATTTCGTCCAGCAGCATGCGCACCCTGTGCTCGGCCCGTTGCAGGCGCTTGCTGGTGCGCACGATGCCCACATAGTCCCACATGAAGCGCCGCAGTTCGTCCCAGTTGTGCGCGATGATCACGTCCTCGTCCGAATCGGTGACCTGGCTGGCATCCCAGCAGGGCAGGGCGCGGGGCATGGCGACCTGGTCCAGGCGCGCCTCGATGTCGGCGGCGGCGGCGCGGCCGTAGACGAAGCATTCGAGCAGCGAGTTGCTGGCCATGCGGTTGGCGCCATGCAGGCCGGTGAAGCTGGTTTCGCCGATGGCGTACAGGCCGGGCACGTCGCTGTGGCCATGCTCGTCGATCATTACCCCGCCACAGGTGTAATGGGCCGCAGGCACCACCGGGATAGGCTGGCGGGTGATGTCGATACCGAAGGTCAGGCAGCGTTCGTAGACCGTCGGGAAATGGCTCTTGATGAAGTCGGCCGGCTTGTGGCTGATATCCAGATAGACGCAGTCCACCCCCAGGCGCTTCATCTCGTGGTCGATGGCGCGGGCGACGATATCCCGTGGCGCCAGCTCTTCACGTGGGTCGAAGCGCGGCATGAAACGCTCGCCGTTGGGCAGGCGCAGCAGGGCGCCCTCGCCGCGCAGGGCCTCGGTGATCAGGAAGCTCTTGGCCTGCGGATGGTACAGGCAGGTTGGGTGGAACTGGTTGAACTCCAGGTTGGCCACCCGGCAGCCGGCGCGCCAAGCCATGGCGATGCCGTCGCCGCAAGCACCGTCGGGATTACTGGTATAGAGGTAGACCTTGGCCGCGCCGCCGGTGGCCAGCACGGTGAAACGGGCACCGAAGGTGTCCACCTCGCCGGTGTTGCGGTCCAGGACGTAGGCGCCAAGGCAGCGATCTCCGTCCAGGCCCAGGCGCCGCTCGGTGATCAGGTCGACGGCCACGCGCTGTTCCAGCAACTGGATGTTCGGCCGCTTGCGCGCCTGCTCCAGCAACGTGGTGAAGATAGCGGCACCGGTGGCGTCGGCGGCATGGATGATGCGCCGGTGGCTATGGCCCCCTTCGCGGGTCAGGTGGAACTCGAAACCACCATCGTCGACGCTGTAGTGTTCGTCGCGGGTAAACGGCACGCCTTGCTCGATCAGCCACTGGATGGCCTCGCGGCTGTGCTCGACGGTGAAGCGCACGGCATCTTCATGGCACAGGCCGCCACCGGCGTTGAGCGTGTCTTCGACATGCGACTGCACGGTATCTGTGTCATCGAGCACCGCGGCGACACCGCCCTGGGCCCAGAAGGTAGAACCGTTGGCCAGGTCGCCCTTGCTCAGCACGGCAATGCGCAGGTTGCCGGGAAGGTTCAGTGCCAGGCTGAGACCGGCGGCACCGCTACCGATCACCAGGACATCATGTTGGAATTGTTGGCTCATGTCGGGACACTAGTAATCTTTGGAGGGGGCACGGCACAATAGTCGGGCGCCGATGGCATTGTGAAACTATCGTGAAACCGGGTCGGGGTGCCTTTATAGCAGCCCCGGGCGCCTGATTTCCAATGGCACTTGCGGGTGGGTGGCGATCTTTGTGGGAACTTTCCGATACCCCTGGAAATCCTATACAGGCTGCCCGTACGCCACAGGTTGCTGCGGCGACGCAAGGCGCCGGCTCTATTCTGGGCTGGCACCTGCGTAACGAAAACTGATTATCGGCGCAGCCGGCCGTGACCGCGTTGCGTCTTCCGTGCGAGCCGACCAAGGGCCGCAGGAAACTTGCTTGGAGGGGAGAACTTTTGCGAAAAGCCCGAGTCTATGGTTGCAAGCCTGAACGATGGCTGTTGCAACGCTCCTTCGAGATCACTGAGGAGTGTTCATGCTAACCCAGGAAGAGGATCAGCAGCTTGTCGAGCGCGTGCAGCGTGGCGACAGGCGAGCGTTCGATCTGTTGGTGCTGAAGTATCAGCACAAGATTCTCGGGTTGATCGTGCGTTTCGTACACGACACCCATGAAGCGCAGGACGTGGCGCAGGAAGCCTTCATCAAGGCATACCGTGCGCTTGGGAATTTTCGCGGTGACAGTGCGTTCTACACCTGGCTGTACCGCATCGCCATCAACACGGCGAAGAACTACCTGGTATCCCGTGGAAGACGGCCACCAGACAGCGATGTGAGCTCCGAGGATGCGGAGTTTTATGACGGCGATCATGGTCTCAAGGATCTCGAGTCCCCAGAGCGCGCGTTGTTGCGGGATGAAATCGAAGGCACCGTCCATCGAACCATCCAGCAATTGCCCGAAGACTTGCGCACGGCACTGACCCTGCGCGAATTCGACGGACTGAGTTACGAAGACATTGCCAGTGTCATGCAATGTCCGGTGGGTACCGTGCGCTCTCGAATCTTCCGCGCTCGGGAGGCCATAGACAAAGCCCTGCAACCTTTGTTGCAGGAAACCTGAGACAGCGGCGACAGCCAAGAGAGGAACCGCCATGAGTCGTGAAGCTTTGCAGGAATCGCTGTCCGCGGTGATGGATAACGAAGCGGACGAACTGGAACTGCGTCGCGTGCTGAACGCCGTCGACGATGCCGAAACCCGTGCCACCTGGTCGCGTTACCAGGTTGCCCGTGCAGCCATGCACAAGGAGCTGCTGCTGCCCAAGCTGGACATCGCCTCGGCGGTTTCCGCGGCGCTGGCCGACGAGGCCGTGCCGGCCAAGGTCAAGCAGGGCCCGTGGCGCACCATCGGCCGCCTGGCCGTGGCCGCTTCGGTAACCGTTGCCGTACTGGCGGGTGTGCGTTTGTACAACCAGGACGAGATCACTGGCGCCCAGCTGGCCGCCCAGCAGCCAGCCCAGCAGGGCCTGAGCATGCCGCAGGTGCAAGGCCCGGCCGTATTGGCAGGCTATAGTGAAGGTAACGAGCAACCAACCGGGCCGATGGCCAACGGTGTGCTGCAGAACCAGGCCGGTTGGGATCAACGCCTGCCAGGCTACCTGCGTCAGCACGCTCAGGAGTCCGCGCTGAAGGGCAACGAAACCGCGCTGCCTTACGCTCGCGCCGCTAGCCTGGAAAACCGCTAAGTAAGGAGGATCATGCGCGCGCTACCTCTCCTGTCGCTGCTGCTTGGCAGCAGCCTGACGGTACAGGCCCTGGCCGCCAACTCTTCGCCCGAGGCGAGCGAGTGGCTCAACAAGCTGGCAAGGGCCGAGCAGCAGCAGAGTTACCAGGGTTCCTTCGTCTACGAACGCAACGGCAGCTTCTCATCCCACGATATCTGGCATCGTGTCCAGAACGGCAAGGTCAGCGAGCGTCTGCTGCAGCTCGACGGCTCGGCCCAGGAAATCGTGCGGGTCGACGGCAAGGTGCAGTGCGTCAGTGGCAACCTGGTCAGCAGCGTGACCGCCGCGCCGGACAATGCCGCGCGGGTGCTCGATCCCCTGAAACTGATGAGCTGGTACGACCTGAGCGTGGCAGGCCAGTCACGCGTCGCCGGGCGCGACGCGGTGATTGTCTCGCTCACCCCGCGTGACCAGCATCGCTATGCCTTCGAATTGCACCTGGATCGGCGTACCGGCCTGCCTCTACGCTCGTTGATGCTCAACGACAAGGGCCAGTTGCTCGAGCGCTTCCAGATGACCCGCCTGGACACCGACGACGTGCCGACCGACGCCGACCTCAGCGCCGGTGCTTCCTGCAGGCCGGTCGAACAGGTCGCCTCCGGCACCTCCGAAAGTGCTGCCGGGTGGCGTTCTGACTGGTTGCCGCCGGGTTTCGAGCTGGTCAACAGCTCGGTGCGGCGCGACCCCGAGCGCAAGAGTACCGTCAGCAGCCTGATGTATGACGATGGCCTGGCCCGTTTTTCGGTGTTCCTCGAGCCGATCGGCAACGAGCCCGGTATCGATACACGTGCCCAGCTCGGCCCTACTGTCGCAGTATCGCGGCGTCTGACCACGCCCAAGGGCAAGGTGATGGTCACGGTGGTCGGCGAGATTCCGCTGGGCACTGCCGAGCGTGTCGCCTTGTCGATGCGGGCCCAGGATGCCCAGGCGCGTCAATGACTGAGCAGTGCCCTGACAGCTCTTGTTACACAGAGCTGACATGAAATTAAGGCATTGTCATTTGCAATCCTGCCGCAAATTTTCTATAGGTCAGGCTTCTCGGAGTCTGGCCTTTCCTGCGTCTGCGGGAACCTTACTGCTAACTACGCTCGTTGTGACGGGAGCCGTATGTCAATACCACGCTTGAAAACCTACCTATCGATGTTCGCTGCCGTGCTGATGCTCGGCCAGGTGCTCAGTGCCCAGGCCGAGGAGTCCCTGCCGGACTTCACCACCCTGGTCGAGCAGGCCTCGCCGGCGGTGGTCAACATCAGTACCAAGCAGAAGCTGCCAGACCGCCGTGTCGCCGCCGGGCAGATGCCCGACCTCGAAGGCCTGCCGCCGATGTTCCGCGAGTTCTTCGAGCGCAACATGCCGCAGCAGCCGCGTTCGCCGCGCGGTGATCGCCAGCGTGAGGCGCAGTCGCTGGGGTCGGGCTTCATCATTTCCAGTGACGGCTACGTGCTGACCAACAACCATGTGGTGGCCGACGCTGACGAGATCATCGTCCGCCTGTCCGACCGCAGCGAGCTGCAGGCCAAGCTCGTGGGTACCGACCCACGCACCGACGTGGCGTTGCTCAAGGTCGACGGCAAGAACCTGCCGACCGTCAAACTGGGCGATTCGGAAAAGCTCAAGGTCGGTGAATGGGTGCTGGCCATCGGTTCGCCGTTCGGCTTCGACCACTCGGTGACCAAGGGTATCGTCAGCGCCAAGGGCCGCACGCTGCCCAACGACACCTATGTGCCGTTCATCCAGACCGACGTGGCGATCAACCCGGGCAACTCCGGTGGGCCGCTGTTCAACATGAAAGGCGAGGTGGTGGGCATCAACTCGCAGATCTTCACCCGTTCCGGCGGCTTCATGGGCCTGTCGTTCGCCATCCCGATCGACGTGGCGATCGATGTATCGAACCAGCTGAAGAAAGACGGCAAGGTCAGTCGCGGCTGGCTGGGCGTGGTGATCCAGGAGGTCAACAAGGACCTGGCCGAGTCGTTCGGCCTGGACAAGCCGGCCGGTGCCCTGGTGGCCCAGGTCCTGGAAAACGGCCCGGCAGCCAAGGGCGGCCTGCAGGTGGGCGACGTGATCCTGAGCATGAATGGCCAGCCGATCGTCATGTCCGCCGACCTGCCGCACCTGGTGGGCAGCCTGAAGGATGGCGAGAAAGCCAAGCTTGAGATCATCCGCAATGGCAAGCGCCAGAACCTGGATGTGACCATCGGCGCATTGCCCGAGGATGACGCCGACATCGGCATGGGTGCGGGTGCCGATGGCAGCGCCGAGCGCAGCAGCAACCGTCTGGGCGTATCTGTCGCCGACCTCAGTGCCGAGCAGAAAAAATCGCTCGAACTCAAGGGTGGGGTGGTCATCAAGGAAGTCCAGGATGGCCCGGCGGCCATGATCGGCCTGCGTCCGGGCGATGTGATCAGCCACCTGAACAACCAGGCCATTGCCTCGGCCAAGCAGTTCACCGAGATCGCCAAGGAACTGCCGAAGAACCGTTCGGTGTCCATGCGCGTGCTGCGCCAGGGGCGTGCCAGCTTCATCACCTTCAAACTGGCTGAATAAGCGGATTGCAAGG
Source organism: Pseudomonas sp. RC3H12 (assembly GCF_018596375.1). Taxonomy (NCBI): domain Bacteria; kingdom Pseudomonadati; phylum Pseudomonadota; class Gammaproteobacteria; order Pseudomonadales; family Pseudomonadaceae; genus Pseudomonas; species Pseudomonas sp. RC3H12. The sequence goes on from NZ_CP075595.1 coordinate 454,334, forward strand.
TAGGAAAGGGCAGCCTCGGCTGCCCTTTTTCTTGAGCAAGCAGGAGTAAAGGTCCTGCGTGGGAGCGGGCTTGCCCCGCGATATTGTCAGATCAGGCAACAATTTCAACTGATCGGACGCCATCGCGGGGTAAGCCCGCTCCCACGCTAACCGATAGGCAGGTGACAAGGGTTCTCCCATATCCCTGCGGCTTGAGGTACAATTCCCGGCTATTTTTCGGCGGGCGTCCGGCTCGCAGCCTTTTCGAGTGTTGACCTGTGAGTGATTTGAGTCATATCCGCAATTTCTCCATCATCGCCCACATCGACCATGGCAAGTCGACGCTGGCCGACCGTTTCATCCAGATGTGCGGTGGCCTGTCGGCGCGCGAAATGGAAGCCCAGGTCCTCGATTCCATGGACTTGGAGCGCGAACGCGGTATCACCATCAAGGCCCACAGCGTCACGCTGCACTACAAGGCGCAGGATGGTAAAACCTACCAGCTGAACTTCATCGACACCCCCGGCCACGTTGACTTCACCTATGAAGTCTCGCGCTCGCTGGCGGCGTGCGAGGGCGCGCTGCTGGTGGTCGATGCCGGCCAGGGCGTCGAGGCGCAATCGGTGGCCAACTGCTATACCGCCATCGAGCAGGGCCTGGAAGTCATGCCCGTGCTGAACAAGATGGACCTGCCCCAGGCTGACCCGGACCGCGTCAAGGACGAGATCGAGAAGATCATCGGCATCGACGCCACCGACGCCGTGGCGTGCAGTGCCAAGAGCGGCATGGGCGTCGACGAGGTGCTCGAGCGCCTGGTACATACCATCCCCGCGCCGACCGGTGAGATCGACGCCCCGCTGCAGGCGCTGATCATCGACTCCTGGTTCGACAACTACCTGGGCGTGGTCTCGCTGGTGCGTGTGCGCCAGGGCCGCGTCAAGAAAGGCGACAAGATCCTGGTCAAGTCCACCGGCAAGGTGCATCTGGTCGACAGCGTTGGTGTGTTCACCCCGAAACACACCCAGACCGCTGATCTGAAAGCCGGTGAAGTGGGCTTCATCATCGCCAGCATCAAGGACATCCACGGCGCGCCGGTGGGCGACACCCTGACCCTGTCCAGCACCCCGGAAGTTGAAATGCTGGCGGGCTTCAAGAAGATCCAGCCGCAGGTCTACGCGGGCCTGTTCCCGGTCAGCTCCGACGATTTCGAGGACTTCCGCGACGCCCTGCAGAAGCTGACCCTGAACGACTCGTCGCTGCAATACATGCCGGAAAGCTCCGACGCCCTGGGCTTCGGCTTCCGTTGCGGCTTCCTCGGCATGCTGCACATGGAGATCATCCAGGAGCGCCTGGAGCGCGAATACGACCTGGACCTGATCACCACCGCGCCAAGCGTGATCTACGAGCTCGAGCTCAAGACTGGCGAGACCATCGTCGTCGACAACCCATCGAAGCTGCCGGACGTCTCGTCCGTCACCGACTTCCGCGAGCCGATCGTCACCGCGACCATCCTCGTGCCGCAGGAGCACCTGGGCAACGTCATCACCCTGTGCATCGAGAAGCGTGGCGTGCAGCGCGACATGCAGTTCCTCGGCAGCCAGGTGCAGGTGCGCTACGACATGCCGATGAACGAAGTGGTCCTGGACTTCTTCGACCGGCTCAAGTCCACCAGTCGCGGCTACGCGTCGCTGGACTACCATTTCGACCGCTACCAGTCGGCCAACCTGGTCAAGCTGGACGTGCTGATCAACGGCGACAAGGTCGATGCCCTGGCCCTGATCGTGCACCGCGACAACGCCGCCTACAAAGGCCGTGCGTTGACCGAAAAGATGAAGGAACTGATCCCTCGGCAGATGTTCGACGTGGCGATCCAGGCAGCTATCGGCGGCCAGATCATTGCGCGGACAACCGTCAAGGCGCTCAGAAAGAACGTACTGGCCAAGTGCTACGGTGGCGACGTCAGCCGTAAGAAGAAGCTGCTGGAGAAGCAGAAGGCCGGTAAGAAACGCATGAAGCAGGTAGGTAACGTGGAGATTCCACAGGAAGCCTTCCTCGCTGTGCTCAGGTTGGATAGCTAGGTCCTATGTCGCTAAATTTCCCGCTGTTGCTCGTCATCGCCGTCGCTGTCTGCGGTCTGTTGGGTCTGATCGACCTGCTGTTCCTGGCCCCGCGTCGGCGGGCGGCGATCGCCAACTACCAGGGCAGCGTCAGCCAGCCTGAAATGGCCGTGGTCGAACGCCTGAACAAGGAACCCTTGCTGGTTGAATACGGCAAGTCGTTCTTCCCGGTGCTGTTCATCGTGCTGGTGCTGCGTTCGTTCCTGGTCGAGCCGTTCCAGATCCCCTCGGGGTCGATGAAGCCGACGCTGGAAGTGGGCGACTTCATCCTGGTGAACAAGTTCTCCTACGGCATTCGCCTGCCGGTGATCGACAAGAAGGTCATCGAGGTGGGTGATCCGCAGCGCGGGGATGTGATGGTGTTCCGCTACCCGAGCGACCCCAACGTCAACTACATCAAGCGTGTGGTCGGCCTGCCGGGCGACGTGATCCGCTACACCGCCGACAAGCGGCTGTTCGTCAATGGCCAGGCGATTGCCGAGCAGCTGGTCGGCAGCGAGCCGGGCACCCTGGGCAGCGCCGAGTTGTACAAGGAAAAGCTCGGTGAAGCCGAGCACCTGATCCGCAAGGAAATGACCCGCTATCGCATGCCGCCGGACCAGCAGTGGACCGTGCCGTCCGGTCACTACTTCATGATGGGTGACAACCGCGACAACTCCAACGACAGCCGTTTCTGGGATGATCCGAACATTCCCAAGGAACTGCACGGCATGGTTCCGGACCGGAATATCGTCGGCAAGGCCTTCGCGGTCTGGATGAGCTGGCCAGAGCCGAAACTCAGCCACTTCCCGAACCTGTCGCGGGTCGGGCTGATCCATTGAGTAACGACGGCGCTGTCCATGGACGGCGCCGATTGCATTTCTGACATAGGCTGTGTTCTCAGGGAACGAGGCTTTCGCCGTTGTCGGCGTCTGACCACAGTCAAACCGTCTTTCAGGATGTTGATTTGAACAACGCGTTGAACATTGCCGGGGTCGCCCCATGAGTGGTTCCCTTGCACGCCTGGAGCGCAAGCTCGGCTATACCTTCAAGAATCAGGACCAGATGCTGCTGGCCCTGACCCATCGCAGCTACGCCGGGCGCAATAACGAGCGCCTGGAGTTCCTGGGTGATGCCATCCTCAACTTCGTGGTCGGCGAGGCGCTGTTCGAGCGCTTCCCGCAGGCGCGTGAAGGCCAGTTGTCGCGTCTTCGCGCCCGTCTGGTCAAGGGCGAGACCCTGGCGCGGCTGGCCCGCGGCTTCGACCTGGGCGAATACCTGCGCCTGGGTTCGGGTGAGCTGAAAAGCGGTGGCTTCCGTCGCGAGTCGATTCTTGCCGACGCTCTCGAGGCCCTCATCGGTGCGATCTACCAGGACGCCGACATGCAGACCGCACGCGAGCGAATCCTCGCCTGGCTGACCGACGAGTTCGATGGCCTGACCCTGGTCGACACCAACAAGGACCCCAAGACGCGCCTGCAGGAGTTCCTGCAGTCGCGTGCCTGCGAGTTGCCACGTTACGAAGTGGTGGATATCCAGGGCGAACCGCATTGCCGGACTTTCTTCGTCGAATGCGAAGTGGTCCTGCTGAACAAGAAAAGCCGCGGCCAGGGCGTGAGCCGGCGTATCGCCGAGCAGGTCGCCGCCGCCGCCGCATTGATCGCCCTGGGCGTGGAGAATGGCAATGACTGAGAATACTTCGACCCGCTGCGGCTATGTGGCCATCGTCGGTCGCCCCAACGTGGGCAAGTCCACGCTGCTCAACCACATCCTCGGCCAGAAGCTGGCGATCACCTCGCGCAAGCCGCAGACCACCCGCCACAACATGCTCGGCATCAAGACCGAGGGTGACGTGCAGGCGATCTACGTCGACACCCCCGGCATGCACAAGGCCAACGACAAGGCGCTGAACCGCTACATGAACCGCAACGCCTCGGCAGCCTTGAAGGACGTCGACGTGGTGATCTTCGTGGTCGACCGCACCAAGTGGACCGACGAGGACCAGTTGGTGCTGGAGCGCGTGCAGTACGTGACCGGCCCGTTGATCATCGCGGTCAACAAAACCGACCGCATGGAAGAGAAGGCCGAGCTGATCCCGCATCTGCAATGGCTGCAAGAGCAGCTGCCGAACGCCGAAGTGATGCCGATTTCCGCGCAGCAGGGGCACAACCTCGAAGCGCTGGAAGCCCAGATCGCCAAGCACCTGCCCGAGAACGATCACTTCTTCCCGGAAGACCAGATCACCGACCGTAGCAGCCGCTTCCTGGCCGCCGAACTGGTGCGCGAGAAGATCATGCGTCAGCTCGGTGCCGAGCTGCCGTACCAGATCACCGTGGAGATCGAGGAATTCAAGCAACAGGGCCATGTGCTGCACATCCATGCGCTGATCCTGGTTGAACGCGATGGCCAGAAGAAGATCATCATTGGCGACAAGGGCGAGCGCATCAAGCGCATTGGCTCCGAGGCGCGCAAGGACATGGAAGTACTGTTCGACTCCAAGGTCATGCTCAACCTGTGGGTCAAGGTGAAGGGCGGCTGGTCCGACGACGAGCGCGCCCTGCGTTCGCTGGGTTACGGCGACCTGTAAACCCTTCGGCGGCACTGCCTCTGCTCCTGTGGGAGCGGCGATGCGGCGGCCCGACTTGCCTCGCGATGGTGAACGCGGGGCAAGTCGGGCCCCTCAACGCCGCTCCCACAGTCATGTCCGATATCGAGTGGTCTGTGATGGAACAACCCACCCCCCAGCCGGCCTACGTGCTGCACAGCCGCGCCTACAAGGAAACCAGTGCGCTGGTGGACTTTCTTACCCCGCAAGGCAAGGTACGCGCCGTGCTGCGCCGGGCGCGGGGCAAGGGCGGTAGCCTGGTGCGGCCGTTCGTGCCGCTGGAGGTGGAGCTGCGCGGGCGCGGCGAGTTGAAGAACGTCGGCCGTCTGGATGCCGTCGGTATTGCAGCCTGGTTGCACGGCGACGCGCTGTTCAGCGGGTTGTACCTCAACGAACTGCTGATGCGCCTGCTGCCCGCCGAGGCGCCGCATCCGGCGCTGTTCGAGCACTACACCCTGACCTTGCAGGCCCTGGCCGCCGGGCGTGCGCTGGAGCCGCTGTTGCGCTCCTTCGAATGGCGCCTGCTGGATGAGCTGGGTTATGCCTTCACCCTGGACCATGACGTCAACGACAGCCCTGTGGTCGCCGAAGGCCTTTATCGCCTGCAGGTGGATGCGGGCCTTGAGCGGGTCGAACTGTTCCAGCCCGGTTTGTTCAAGGGCGGCGAACTGCTGGCCCTGGCCCAGGCCGACTGGGAGGCGCCTGGCGCCTTGCTTGCCGCCAAGCGCTTGATGCGCCAGGCACTGGCGGTCCACTTGGGGCCCAAGCCATTGGTCAGCCGGGAACTGTTTCGCAAGCGCTGAGCACGACGTATGCTGTGGCCCTCAACTTTCAGGAGTGCCCCTTCGTGACTCACAGCAACCGCATGCTTCTCGGCGTCAACATCGACCACGTGGCGACCCTGCGCCAGGCCCGGGGCACCCGCTATCCAGACCCGGTCAAGGCCGCCCTGGACGCCGAGGAAGCGGGTGCCGACGGCATCACCGTGCACCTGCGCGAAGACCGCCGGCACATTCAGGAGCGCGACGTGCTGCTGCTCAAGGACGTGCTGCAGACCCGCATGAACTTCGAGATGGGCGTCACCGAAGAGATGATGGCCTTCGCCGAGAAGATCCGCCCGGCGCATATCTGCCTGGTGCCGGAAACCCGCCAGGAACTGACCACCGAAGGCGGCCTTGACGTCGCTGGCCAGGAGGCGCGGATCAAGGCGGCTATCGAACGCCTGTCGCGCACCGGTGCCGAGGTGTCGCTGTTCATCGATGCCGACGAGCGGCAGATCGAGGCCTCGCGCCGTGTCGGCGCCCCGGCCATCGAGTTGCACACCGGCCGTTACGCCGATGCCGAGACGCCGACCGAAGTCGCCGAGGAACTCAAGCGCATCGTCGATGGCGTGGCGTTTGGGGTTGGTCAAGGCTTGATCGTCAATGCCGGTCATGGCCTGCATTACCACAACGTCGAGGCCGTGGCCGCGATCAAGGGCATCAACGAGCTGAACATTGGCCATGCGCTGGTGGCCCATGCGCTGTTCGTCGGCTTCAAGGCCGCGGTGGCCGAGATGAAAGCGCTGATCGTCGCCGCTTCGCGCTGAGTCAATCGCGAGGTAAGTCCCTCCCACAGGCTTGCTGGAGCTTCTGTGGGAGCGGGCTTGCCCCGCGATAGCTTTACTCGGCCTTGAATACCAAGGTGAACCGCGTCGGCCCTTCGACCTGGCTCGTGACCTCGACCCGCCCCCCATGCAATTGCATGATCGACTTGACGATCGCCAACCCCAGCCCGGTTCCGCCCTCCAGCCGTGAACGCCCGGCTCCTGCCCGGTAAAAGCGTTCGAACAGGTGCGGCAGGTGCGTCTCGTCTATTCCCGTGCCCTGATTCTGTACCCACACGGCAATCTCGTTGCCCAGCCGCTCGATACCCACGGCGACCGGCTTGCCCTCTGGGGCATGGCGAATCGCATTGCTCAGTAGGTTCGACAGCGCCCGCTGGAACATCAACCGGTCCACCAAAGCCGTGCCCCAGCCTTGCAGGTGCAGGGAAATGCCCTTGAGCTCGGCACTGAAGGCGAACAGTTCACTCACCCGGGCCACTTCGTCCGCCAACGTCAGTGGCGTCAGGGCAACCTGGGTCTGCGGCTGGCTGACCTGGGCGAGGAACAGCATGTCGTTGATGATGCGGTTGAGGCGGGTCAGTTCCTCGACGCTGTCTTCGAGCGCTTCGCGGTACTTGTCGCCGTCACGCTCGCGGGCCAGGGTCACCTGGGCCTTGCCCATCAGGTTGCCGATGGGCGTGCGCAGCTCGTGGGCCAGGTCGTCGGAGAACTGCGACAGTTGGCGCACGCCCTGGTCGAGCCGGTCGAGCATGACGTTGATGGCGCGCGCCAGGTCGGCCAACTCACTGGGCAGACCTTGGTCGGGCAGGCGGTGTGCCAGGTCCTGGGCCGAAACCTGCCCGGCGATCCGGCGAAAGTGCCGCAACGGGCGCAGGCCGCGCTGCACCAGTTTCCAGGCGGCGATGCCGATCAGCACCAGCAGCAGCGGCAGGGCCAGCAGGGTCGAGTGCAGGTAGGCTTGCAGCAGGCTGTTGTCATCGCTGCGGTTGAGTGACATCAACACTTTTACCGGGGTGTCGTCGCGCAGGCGCATCAAGCGGCTGGCGGTGAGGATCTGATTGTCGCCGTCGTCGCGCCAGGCATGGAAGGTCAGCCGTTCGTCCGCTTCGAGGTTCAGCAAGTGCTGGGACTGCATGGCCGGGCCAAGGCTGAGCAGCGCTGGATGACGGCCATTGACGGCCAGCACGCTGAGGCTGAGGTTGTCATGGCCCATGACCAGGTCGAGCAGGGGGTGGGCCCGGGCGCTGAGGTCATCACTGCGCAGGTCCACCCGCAGGTTGTGCTCGACCTGCTGCATCTTGCGCGTCAGGTCCTTGCGTGCCCGGCTATCGAGTTCATGGTCGAGGGCGAATACCGCCAGGCACGCCAGCAGCAGCACCAGCGCCGCGCCCAGCAGGGTGACGCCCAGGCCCAGGCGCAACGACAGGCTGGGGCGCTTCACGCCCGCGCCTCGAGCACGTAGCCGACGCCGCGCAGGGTATGGATCAGCTTGTCGTCGAAGGGGTCGTCGATCTTCGCCCGCAGGCGGCGGATCGATACCTCCACCACGTTGGTGTCGCAGTCGAAGTTCATGTCCCACACCAGCGAGATGATCTGGGTACGTGACAGCACTTCGCCGCTCTGGCGCATCAACAGGTGCAGCAAGGCGAACTCCTTCGCCGTCAGATCGATACGCTGGCCGTTACGCCAGGCGCGGTGTCGGCCGGGGTCGAGCTCGAGGTCGGCGACCTTCAATGTGCTCGGCTGCAGGCGCTGGTCGTTGCGCCGGAGCAGGCTGCGGATACGCGCCAGCAGTTCGGGGAATTCGAACGGCTTTAGCAGGTAGTCGTCCGCGCCCAGGTCCAGTCCCTTGACCCGATCGGCGAGCCGGCCGTGGGCGGTGAGCATCATGATCCGCGTGGACGACTCGGCGCGCAGGCGCTGTAGTACGCCCCAGCCATCGAGCCCGGGCAGGTTGACGTCGAGGATCACCAGGTCGTAGGGCTGCTGGCGGGCCAGGTGCAGGCCGTCGGTGCCGGTGTAGGCGCAGTCGACCACATAGCCGTTTTCGCGCAGGCCTTGCTGCAGGTAGTCAGCGGTACGGGGTTCGTCCTCGATGATCAGTAGGCGCATGGTCGGGCTCTGTGTGGAAAGGGGGCGATTCTCGACCCTGTAGTGACATCAGGGTCAAGCGGCGAGGATGTTACTGGATGCGAATGGCGATAAGAGGAGGATTGCTGATTTGTAATCTGCAGGTCATATGGGCGACAGGCTTGTCGTCATCGCGGGGCAAGCCCGCTGCCACGCGTATCTGTGGGGATTTCAGGACTGTAATGTCCGCCTCACCTTGCTGTTAGCTGCGCCTTGCCATGATGGCCCTGTCGAAACGGTTATCACGAGGCAAGCACGATGAACCTGACCAAGTACCTGCTGCTGGCGATCCTCGCCCTGGGCAGCACCAGCGTTTTCGCCGAGGGTGGCGCGGAGCGTTCGAAGCAATTCTGGCAAGCCTTCCGCGAGGACCAGGCGCGCCTGCATGGCGACAAGCAGCAGGCCGTGGCCGAGCGTGAGCGCAACGCCGAAGAGAAAGCCCGCGAGCTGGCCAAGGATTGAGCACCACACGCCTGCGCCGCCACAGCTCCTCGGCGCAGGTGAGCCTGGGCGCCCGAATGGGCGCCTTTTTTATTTACGCGCCAGCAATGTGGCGCGGCGTGGCGCCGGCAGGCCTTCGATGGTCTTGCCGTGGTCGCTGGGGTCGAGGAAGTCGCCCAGTGACTGGTAGCGCATCCACTCGGTGCTGCGTTGTTCCTCGACGCTGGTGACGCTGACATCGACGCAGCGCACATCGCTGAAGCCGGCGCGGCGCAGCCAGCGCTCCAGGGCTGGCACCGACGGCAGGAACCATACGTTGCGCATCTGCGCGTAGCGGTCCTCGGGCACCAGCACCTGGTTTTCGTCGCCCTCGATCACCAGGGTTTCCAGTACCAGCTCGCCACCCTTGACCAGGCAATCCTTGAGCGCCAGCAAATGCTCGATGGGCGAGCGGCGGTGGTAGAACACGCCCATGGAGAATACGGTGTCGAAACCTTCGAGGTTGGCCGGCAGTTCTTCGAGGGCAAACGGCAGGTGCCACGCCGGCAGGTCCGGCAGGTACTGCTGCACGGCCTGGAACTGGCAGAAGAACAACCAGTTGGGGTCCACGCCGACGACCATGTCGGCGCCGGCACCGAGCATGCGCCACTGGTAGTAGCCGTTACCGCAACCCACGTCGAGCACGCGTTTGCCCTTGAGATCCAGGTGCGGGCCGACCCGCGACCATTTCCAGTCCGAGCGCCATTCGGTATCGACATGCACGCCGAACAGGTCGAACGGGCCCTTGCGCCAGGGCGACAGGCCCATCAGCGCCTGGCGCATCTGCGCCCGGGTGGCGTCGTCGCAGGCGCAGTCCAGGCGCAGGCCGTCGACCAGGTCGATTTCGCTCGGGGTCAGCTGCGGCAGTGCGTCGAGGGCGCCGCGCCAGCGATCGAGGTCGCCGTGGCCTTTTTCCAGCTTGCTCTCGAGTTGCGCCTGCAGGCCTTGGGACCAGGTGGCAAGGGGTGTGCCCGCCAGGCGGCGGACAAGGGGGGACAGATCGATCATGGCAGGGCTATCAGCGAGGCAAAGTTGAGGCATTGGAACCAGGGCACGACCTTGGAGAAGCCGGCGGCGCGCAGGCGCGCTTCATGGGTTTCCAGGGTGTCGGGTTTCATCACGTTCTCGATGGCGCTGCGTTTCTGGGCGATTTCCAGTTCGCTGTAGCCATTGGCACGCTTGAAGTCCAGGTGCAGTTCGTTGAGCAGTTCCTGCTCCTGGGCGTCGGTGAAGCGCAGTTTCTCCGAGAGAATCAACGCGCCGCCCGGCAAAAGTGCCTGGCGGATGCGGGCAAGCAGGTCCAGTCGCTGTTCGGGGGCGACGAACTGCAGGGTGAAGTTCATTGCCACGACCGAGGCCGGCTCGAAGGGCAGGGCCAGAATATCGGCCTCCAGCACCTGCGCCGGCAGCAACTCCTGGAACATCGAGTCCTGGGCTGTGAGGTACTGTCGGCAGCGCTCGACCATGGCCGCCGAGTTGTCCACCGCGATCACCCGGCAGCCGTCTGCGCGCACATGGCGACGCAGCGCCTGGGTCACTGCGCCCAGCGAGGCGCCGAGGTCGTACAGCGCGGAGTTGGGTTGGGCGAAGCGCGCGGCAAGCACGCCGAGGTTCTCGACGATGGTCGGGTAACCGGGCACCGAGCGCTTGATCATGTCCGGGAACACCTGCACCACGTCTTCGTTGAAGACGAAGTCGGGCACCTGCTCCAGGGGTTGGGCGAATAGGCGGTCGGGTTGTTTGCTCACGGTGGGTCCAGGCGGCTGGCAATCTACAGGGGCGGCATTCTAGCCAAACCACGGCAAGCTTGCATGACTGGCTGACCGGCGCCGTGCGCTCAGTTGACCCGAATGGCGCAATCGAAGGTCTGTACGGGACGTACTTCCGGGGCCCAGGGCTGCTGGTAGACCAGGATCAGGTGGCCCTCACCAGCGGCCTTGGCCTGGAAGCGCCAGCTGGAGAGGCCGCCGCTGCCGACGATGCCGGCTTGCTCCGGAGAGCTGTACACCTCAGGGCCGAGGCTGCGCAGGATCTCCGAAGCCGGGTTCTGCACCAGCCAGCGGTAGCCGGTGGTGGGGTTGCTTGGCAAGGTGAGGGTCAGGGTCTGGCCGACCTGCAGGCGCTTGGGGCATTCGCTTTCGCCGTCCAGTTCGACGGTGCGTTGCGGTTGCTGGGCGCAGGCGGTGAGCAGGGCCAGGGCGGCGGGGACGAGCAGGCGAGGGAGGGACATGTTGGCTCCTGAAGCTGGAATGGCCTGAGGATAACCGAAGCTGTCGGAAGTTTGTGTGGTGGTGGCGGATTCATCGCGGGGCCAGCCCGCTCCCTCAGCGTATGCGTGGGAGCGGGCTGGCCCCGCGATGACGGGCTGTCAGAACAGCACTTTCGCCACGTCGGCAAAGCGCTTGGCAAAGTGCACGCTCAGCCCGTCCTTCAGATACTCGGGCAGTTCTTCGAAATCGCCACGGTTGGCCTCCGGCAGGATCAGTTCGAAGATCTTCTGTCGCCGCGCGGCGATCACTTTCTCGCGGACCCCGCCGATCGGCAGCACCTGGCCGGTCAGGGTCAGCTCGCCGGTCATGGCCACGCCTTTCTTCGGCGGCTGGTCGCGAGCCAGCGACAGCAAGGCACTGGCCATGGTCACGCCGGCGCTGGGGCCATCCTTGGGGGTTGCGCCCTCGGGCACGTGCAGGTGGATGAACGCCTCGTTGAAGTAGCCGGGCGTGCCACCGAACTGCTTGAGGTTCGAGCTGATGAAGCTGTATGCGATCTCCGCCGATTCCTTCATCACGTCACCCAACTGCCCGGTGAGCTTGAGACCGCGGTTGAGGCTGTGGATGTGGGTGGCCTCGATCGGCAGGGTGGCGCCGCCCATGCTGGTCCAGGCAAGGCCGGTGATAACGCCCTTGCCGGCCAGCACCTGCTCGCTGCGGAACACCGGCATGCCCAGGGCGGGCTCGAGGTCCTTGGCGGCAATCTTGAGCTTGGCGTCCGGGTCTTCCAGCAGTTTGACCACCGACTTGCGCACCAGCTTGCCCAGCTGTTTCTCCAGCTGGCGCACACCGGCTTCGCGGGCATAGCCCTCGATCACCGCGCGCAGCGCGGCGTCGTTGATGCTCAGGCTGGTCTTGGCCACGCCGGCCTTGTCCAGCTGCTTGGGCCATAGGTGGCGCTTGGCGATGGCCAGCTTCTCTTCGGTGATGTAGCCGGAAAGGCGGATCACTTCCATGCGGTCGAGCAAGGGGCCGGGGATCGAGTCCAGGGTGTTGGCGGTGCAGACGAACAGCACCTTGGACAGGTCCAGGCGCAGGTCCAGGTAGTGGTCGAGGAAGTCGACATTCTGTTCCGGGTCGAGGGTTTCCAGCAGCGCCGAGGCCGGGTCGCCCTGGTAGCTCTGGCCCATCTTGTCGATCTCGTCGAGCATGATCACCGGGTTCATCACCTCGACCTCCTTCAGAGCCTGCACCAGCTTGCCCGGCTGGGCGCCGATGTAGGTGCGGCGGTGGCCCTTGATCTCGGCCTCGTCACGCATGCCGCCGACGCTGAAACGGTAGAACGGCCGGCCCAGGGATTCGGCGATGGACTTGCCGATGCTGGTCTTGCCTACCCCGGGCGGACCCACCAGCAGCACGATGGAGCCGCTGATCTCACCCTTCCAGGCGCCGACGGCAAGGAACTCGAGAATGCGTTCCTTGATGTCGTCGAGCCCGGCGTGGTGGCGGTCGAGTACCTTGCGCGCGTGCTTGAGGTCGAGCTTGTCCTTGCCGTACACACCCCAGGGCAGCGCGGTGGCCCACTCCAGGTAGTTGCGGGTGACGGCATACTCCGGCGAGCCGGTTTCGAGGATCGCCAGCTTGCCCATCTCCTCGTCGATGCGTTTTTTCGCTTGCTCGGGCAGGGTCTTGCCCACCAGGCGCTGTTGGAACTGCTCCACGTCGGCGCTGCGGTCGTCCTTGGTCAGGCCCAGCTCCTGCTGGATGACCTTGAGCTGTTCCTTGAGGAAGAATTCGCGTTGGTGCTCGCCGATCTGGCGGTTCACCTCGGCGGAGATCTCGTTCTGCAGGCGGGCGACCTCGACCTCCTTGCGTAGCATCGGCAGGACCTTTTCCATGCGCTTGAGCATGGGCACGCAATCGAGCACTTCCTGCAGCTGGTTGCCGGTGGCCGAGGTGAGGGCGGCGGCGAAGTCGGTCAGTGGCGACGGATCGTTGGGGCTGAAGCGGTTGAGGTAGTTCTTCAGTTCCTCGCTGTACAGCGGGTTGAGCGGCAACAATTCCTTGATCGCGTTGATCAGGGCCATGCCGTAGGCCTTCACTTCGTCGGTGGGCTCCGTCGGCTGGCGTGGGTAGTCGACCTCCACCAGGTAGGGCGGGCGGTGGTGCTTGAGCCAGGTGCGGATGCGCACGCGGGTCAGGCCCTGGGCGACGAACTGCAGCTTGCCGCCTTCGCGGCTGGCGTGGTGGACCTTCACCAGGGTGCCGTATTCGGGCAGGGCCTTGGTGTCGAAGTGGCGGTGGTCTTCCGGTGGGGTGTCCATGAAGAACAGCGCCAGGGAGTGGTGCGGGGTCTTGGCGACCAGATCGAGGGTTTCGGCCCAGGGTTCTTCATTGACGATCACCGGCAGCACTTGCGCGGGGAAGAACGGGCGGTTGTGGATCGGGATCACGTAGACCTTGTCCGGCAGTTGCTGGCCGGGCAGGGCGAGATGGTGACCGGGGGCGGTCGCGGGATCGAGATGTTCGACTTCGCTGTGTTCGTCGGGGTGTTCCGGGAAATCCTGCTGGTCGCTCATGGGGCACCTGCGTGAATGGCTATGGTGCTTAGATGGGGCGGTGGTTGGCAGGTTTCAATGGTAGACGAAGGGGGGAGAACTGCGGAGGGAAACAATAGCGGGGCAAGCCCGCTCCCTCGATGGGAGCGGGCTTGCCCCGCGACAGGCGTGACGCTTACTCAGCCAATTTGTAAGCGATGATGTAGTCGCCCATTTTCGTGCCCAGCGAGCCATGGCCGCCTGCAGTCACCAGCACGTACTGCTTGCCATCCTTGCCGGTGTAGCTCATTGGCGTGGCCTGGCCGCCTGCCGGCAGGCGAGCCTTCCACAGCTCCTGGCCGTTCTTCACGTCGTAGGCGCGCAGGTACTGGTCCAGGGTGCCGCTGAGGAAGCCGACACCGCCGGCAGTGACGATCGAGCCCCCCATGCTTGGCACGCCCACCGGCATGCCGATCGGTACCGGGGTGCTGTCACGGGTGGTGCCGTTCTTGTGCTTCCACACCACTTTGTTGGTGAACAGGTCGATGGCTGCCACGTAGCCCCAGGCCGGCGCCTGGCACGGAATGCCCAGCGGCGACATGAACGGATGCATGGTCACGGCGTACGGCGCACCGGTGTTCGGCTGCACGCCGCTGGTCTCGCTTTCGCGCTTGCTGCCTTCTGCGACCTGCTCGCGTGGGACCATCTTCGACACGAAAGCCATGTAGTTCGGCGAGGTGAAGAGGATCTGGCGCACCGGGTCGACCGAGACGCTGCCCCAGTTGAACACGCCGACGTTGCCCGGGTAGACCAGGCTGCCCTGCTCGGAGGGCGGGGTGTACTGGCCTTCGTAGCGCAGGCTGCGGAACTGGATGCGGCAGAGCATCTGGTCGAACGGCGTGGCGCCCCACATGGCCTGTTCGGTCAGGTCAGGGCCGAGCAGGTTGAGGTCGGAACGGGCCTGGGTCGGTGCGGTGTGGTCGCCCTTGACCGCGCCTTGGGGGACCGGGATCTCGCGGATCGGCACGATCGGCGTACCGTCGCGGCGGTCGAGCACGTACAGGCTGCCTTGCTTAGTCGGCACGATGACCGCCGGCTTGACGCCGTCGTCGGTCTTCAGGTGCACCAGGGTGGGCTGGCTGCCGACGTCCATGTCCCACAGGTCATGGTGGGTGAACTGGTAGTTCCAGCGCGCCTTGCCGGTGGCCAGGTCCAGGGCGACGATGCCGGCGCTGTACTTTTCGGCGCCGGGGGTGCGGTCGGCACCCCACTGGTCGGGCGTCTGGTTGCCCAGCGGCAGGTAGATCATGCCGAGGTCTTCGTCGACGCTGGCGATCGACCACATGTTGGCCGAGTTGCGGCTGTAGAACTTGCCGTCGGCCAGGGGCTTGGTGTCTTCGGGGTTGTTGCTGTCCCAGTTCCACACCAGATGGCCGTCGTGCACGTCGTAGGCGCGGATTACGCCGGACGGTTCGTTGGTCGATTCGTTGTCGGTCACATGGCCGCCAATGATCACCAGGCTGCGGGTGATCGCGGCCGGCGAGGTTGAGTAGTAGCCACCGGCGGTGAACGGGCCGATGCCACGGGTCAGATCGATCACGCCCTGGTTGGCGAAGCCTTCGCAGACCTTGCCGGTGTCGGCGTTGATAGCGATCAGGCGGGCGTCGGCGGTGGGCAGGTAGAGGCGGCGCGGGCAGGCCTGAGCCACGGCAAGGCCTGCGTCGGTGATCTTCGGCGCGGGGCTGCCATCGCGGCTGACGTAGCTGTTCTCGTCATAGTACGAGACGCCGCGGCAAGTCATGTGGGCGAAGCCCTTGAAGGTGCCGGTGGGGCTCTTGACCTGCGGGTCGTAGCGCCAGATCTCGGCGCCGGTGTCCGGGTCAAGCGCCAGCAGGCGGCTGTGGGCGGTGCAGGCGTAGAGCATGCCGTTGACCTTCAGCGGCGTGTTCTGGTTGGTCAGCTCCACCGGGTCGTTCTCGGTCGGCAGGTCGCCGGTGCGGATGCGCCAGGCCTCTTCCAGGCGGTAGGCGTTCTGCGGGGTGATCTGGCGCAGCGGCGAGTAGCGGTCGCCATGCTCGGTGCGGCCGTAGGCCTGCCATTCACCGTCGGGCATGGCCGGGGCGGCGCTGCCCATTTCGCTGTTGTCGCGGGTGAACTCGCCACGGATCTCGCCCGGGTGGGTGAACTGGCTGGCCAGGGCGGTGGCGCCGGAGGCGACCACGGCGACGCTGAGCAGGGCAGTGTTGACCTTCGATGCAGGGCCCACCAGTGGGCGGCGCGCCCACGGCAGCAGCAGGACCACGCCGATGGCGAACCAGATGGCCAGGCGCGGTACCAACTGCCACCAGTCAAGGCCCACTTCCTGCAGCGCCCAGGCGGTGCTGCCCAGCAGTACCAGGCCATACAGGCCCAGGGCGATGCGACGCTTGGCCAGCAGCAGGATGCCGGACAGGGCGAAGCCGATACCGGCAATCAGGTAGTAAAGCGAGCCGCCCAGCTGGCTCAGCTTGATGCCGCCGGCCAGCAGGGCCAGGCCCATCATCAGCAGCAGCACGCCCATCAGGCGCGGTAGCCAGCGGGTTCCATTCTTGGCACCGTCAGTGCTCATCGTCTGTTCTCCGTAGTGTGAAAGGGTCGGGTTAGAAACTGCTCTGGATCTTCAGGCCGCCGATCAACGCGTCGTCGACCCGCGACACCCCGCCCGGATGGCGGATGTACTGCAGGTTCGGGCGTACGGTGAGCCACTCGGCCAGGTGGATGCCGTAATAGAGTTCGGCGCTGTACTCGGTGTCCTGCACGGGCAGGAAGCCGGGGTTGTCGTAGTTGTCCAGGCTGTTTGCCTGGTTGATGAGGCGGGCGTTCTTGCGGTAGCCGGGGTTGACGTGCACGCGGGCCAGGGCGAAACCGATGTCGTCCTTGGCGCGGGCATCGAACGGCCCTTTGTAAACCACACCTGCCTGCACATAGTTGTCGATGGCATTGGTCTTCTTGTCGTGCACCGTGGCGTTGGCGAACAGGCTCAGGCCGCGCGACTGGTCGGAGGCCAGCGCGGTCACCTGCTGCTGGGCGCCGAGCCACAGACCGTGCTTGCTGGAGCTGCTGCGATAGGCGGCGCCGCTGATGGCGGCCGGCGTACCGTTGCTGTCCTTGAGTACATCCTGTGCCTTGGCATTACTGTAGTAGTAGCCGGCGCGATATTCCCCTTTCAGGCCATTGACCCGTGGGCTCCAGACCAGTTCGATCGGCATCACCGCGCCCTGGGTGCCGCTGCCGCTGAGCTTGAAGCCGTTGCCGCTCTCGAGGTTAGAGGGGTTCTGTTCGAACACCCCAACCTGGGCGTAGAGCGCGTCATTGAGGTTGTAGCGCACGCGCAGGGCCCACTGGCTGACCGGCCAGTTGTACCAGATGCCGCCGGCCCAGTTGCCCACCTGCGAGCCGCAGAACGCCAGGTTCTGGAAGTCGCAGGGGAAGCTGTTGAAGTCCTCGCCTTCGCCGAAGCGGCCGAATTTCACGTCCAGCGCGCCATCGAAGTATTTCTGCTTGATCCACATCTGCGTCAGTCGCCAGGTCTGGCCACGGCCCCAGACTTCCTGGGCCGAGGTGAAGCCGCCGACGCGCGGGTCGTTGATGCGGTCGTTGCTGATGTTGTTGCCGTGGCGTTCGGTGACGGTCAACTGCATCTCGGTGTCGTGCCAGCCGAGGATCTTCTGCAGGTCCATGTTCACGCCGAAGGTGAACTGGTCGCTGTAGCGTGCGGCGCGGTCGTGGCTGTAGCCGCCGTGCAGGTTGCTGCCCATCTCGCCGGTGTAGCCGAGGGTGAAGTCGTAGCCCTTCTCCAGCAGTTCGCTGCGGGTACCGCCCCAGTCGCCGAGCATCCACTTCGAGTCCTTGGCGAACATTTCGCTGGCACTGGTGGCAGGGGACAGGGCACCGAGGAGGGTGGCGAGGGCGAGGCCGGAGTAACGGGTATTGGGCAGCTGGAGCATGAGATAGCGCTATCTTTTGATTGTTGAGGAAACGGCAAGCGCAACGAGGCGTGAAAGCATCGAAGGGAAATGGCTGCGTTTGAGGAACGATGAAGCGATTCAGCTTGCGGCGGGGAGGATATAGGGGAAGTTGTAAGAAAAAAAGACAAAATGTCGCAGGGGATTGTTGCTGATGGCGTAACAGTCACCTGGCCCATCGCGGGGCAAGCCCGCCCCCCAGCGTGGGAGTGGGCTTGCCCGCGATGCCGTCAGAACGAGGTGCGCAAGCCAACCTGCACACTACGCCCCGGCGCCGGCGCGATATCGCGCAGGATCGAGCTGGCATAGCGCACCGTCTGGTCGGTGAGGTTCTCGCCGCGCACGAACGCCAGCCATTCACTCTGGCCGATCTCGAAGCGATACCCCAGGCTTGCGCCAAGGGTGGTGTAGCCGTCGGTGCCGGTTTCGTTGGCCGGTTTGCGCCGTTGCGACGCGGCATGCTGTACATCGACCCGCGCTTGCCAGCGATCCAGTTCCCAGACCAGGCCGCTGTTCAGGCGCAGCGGTGCGATACGCGGCAGCGGCTCGCCGCTGTCGAGGTTCTTGGCCCGGGTGTAGTCGCCGGACAGTTCCAGGGCGAAGCTGCCGTAGCGATTTTCCAGCAACTTCCAGCGGTCCTGGGCCTCGATACCGTAGAAGCGTGCGCGCACACCCTGGTAGGCATACTCGGGGATATCACCGTGATCGTGATCATGGTCGTGGTCATGATCGTCGCCATGGTCGTGATCATGGCCTTCACGCAGGTTGCCGGTGCCAATCAGGCCGATGTAGTTGCGAAAATGGCTATAGAACACACCGACACTGCCCTTGTGGGTGCCGTTGTCGAAGCGCAGGGCCAGATCGCCGGAGATGGCCTTTTCCTTGTTCAGGTTCGGGTCACCGATCTCGTAGGCGCCGGTCGCCACGTGGGCGCCGTTGGCATACAGCTCGTAGAAGGTCGGTGCTCGCTCGGTGTAACCGAGGTTGGCGGCCAGCGACCAGATCGGGTCGAGCTGGTACACCGCGCCCGATGACAGGCTGAAGGCATTGAAGCTGCTGGCGCTGTCGGCTCCGGCAAAGGTTTCGTTGCCCTTGGCATCCGGATCGACCCTGGTGTGTTCCATGCGCGCGCCCAGGCTCAGGTTCAGGCGCTCGCTGGCCTGCCATTGCTCGAGCAGGAACAGCGCCAGGCTGTCGGTGTCGGTGTGCGGGACAAAGGCTTCCTCGCCCAGTGCGGAGAACTCGTTGCGGCTGACCTGGGCACCGATCACGCCCTCGACCGGCCCCAGCGGCTGGTGGCGGGCCTCGATGCGCGCTTCGTAGCCCTTGTTCTTGAAGGTGGTGTGCACGTCACCGCTTTCGATTTCACGGTGCTGGTAGTCGGTGTAGCCGGCATCGACCTTCACCGAGCTGAATGGTCCGTCCAGGTCGCGCAGTTCCGAGGCGAAGCCGTAGTGGTCCTGCTGCATGTCCAGGCGCACGCCGGGCTCGGCTACCGAGCCGTAGTTGCTGTCATAGCGGCTGTAGGACAGGCCGGTATAGCCGTGATCCCAATGATAGGAACCACCGATCGCGCCGCCGTCCTGGCGTCCGTCGCTGTTTTTCAGGCGGTGCTTGCTGCCGGGCTCGTCGGCGTCGCGCACCTTCGAGCTGCGGGCATAGCCGGGGATGCGCAGGTCGTTGAACTGGCGGCTGTTGGCATCCAGGTGCAGGGCGAAGGCGCCGTTGCCGGCCTCCAGTTTGCCCGCACTGCTGCGCGTGGTGTCGGCACCGCCGTAGCGCAGTTCGCCCGCGCCATGGATGCCTTCAATGGGCGAGTCGGGGATGCGGTTGTCGAAGGTGTTGACCACCCCACCGATGGCGTTGCCGCCGTAGAGCAGGGCGGCCGGGCCGCGGACGATCTCGACCCGCTCGACGGTCACCGGGTCCAGCGGCACGGCGTGGTCGTAGGACAGCGACGAGGCGTCCAGGGCACCGACGCCGTTGCGCAGGATACGAATGCGGTCACCGTCCAGGCCGCGGATTACCGGGCGGCTGGCGCCAGGGCCGAACCAGGTGGAGGCGACACCAGGCTGTTTGTTGAGGGTCTCGCCGAGGCTGCCCTGTTGCTGCTGCAGCAGGTTGTCGCCTTCAAGGACGGTGCTCGGGGCAGCCAGTTGGGCGTTGCCCAATGGGTTGGCGGTAATCACCTGGGGTTGCAGTTCCACGGCCTGGCTGGAAGTCGAGGCCAGCCAGAGCGCGACGGCAAGGGGGGAGAGGTGCAGCGGCATGTGACGCATGGGGATGTGGCGTTCCTTGGCAGATTCTTTGTGTTGTTACAATATAACATCACTATTTCAGCACAAGGCTTCCCGTGCTTGCCAGTGGTTTTTGTCCAGTGCTCCGGTCGTGCCGCTTGGGAGCCTCTGAATCGCGGCGGGCAACCATGGCCCATCAGGTTCGGCACGTTGCAACGAATGTAGGAGCGGATTCATCCGCGATGCGCCGCGTGGGCGGCGCTCGATTGTCCGGACGGCGCAGTTTTGTCGACGAACGCATCGCGGATGAATCCGCTCCTACACTCATGTAAGGTGCGCACCTTCCCGAACCTGGAGCACTGCATGAGCACGGCCAACCATAACGCGCTGCACGGCAAGACCCTCGAACAGATCCTCACCGAGCTGGTGGCGCACTATCAGTGGCAGGGTCTGGCCGAACGCGTCGACATCCGCTGCTTCAAGAGCGATCCGACGATCAAGTCGAGCCTGACCTTCCTGCGCAAGACCCCATGGGCACGGGAGAAGGTCGAGCAACTGTACGTGAAGCTGCAGCGCAAAGGCTGATGCCGCGCCGGCCTTGGCTTGCCCTGGCGGCTGTGCTCGGCTGGGCGGGGCTGGCGATCCAGCTGTACCTGGTACTGCTGGCACGTTGGCAGGAGCAGGCCAGCCTGGTCGGCGGGATGGTCAACCTGTTCTGCTATTTCACCGTGCTGAGCAACACGCTGGTGGCCACGGTGCTCAGCCATGCCGCATTCGGCCGCGACTCGCCGGCCAGGCGCTGCTTCCTTTCACCTGTGGTCAGCTCGTGCGTTGCAGCCAGTATCGTGCTGGTGGCGCTGGCCTACAGCCTGTTGCTGCGCCACTTGTGGCAACCCCAGGGCTGGCAATGGCTGGCGGACGAATTGCTGCACGACGTGATGCCGCTGCTGTTCATCCTGTACTGGTGGTTCGAGGTGCCCAAGGGGCGGCTACGGCTCTGGCATCTGGCAGCCTGGGCACTGTACCCGATGCTGTATTTTGCCTTCGTGCTGCTGCGCGGGCATGAGATCGGGGTGTATCCCTACCCGTTCGTCGATGTGGCGCGGCTGGGCTATGGGCAGGTACTGATGAATGCAACAGGGGTGCTGGCAGGGTTCTGGGCGATCGGGCTGGTGCTGCTGGGGCTGGACCATTGGCGAGGACGGCATTGAGGCAGCAGCACCCTCGGCAAAAGTGTTTATTTCGCCACCCTCGTAGTATCGCGTGTAAGCATTCGCTTACTCGTCATGTAAGTGATTGCTGTAGGGATCAGTAAATCAAAGTCGTTTCCAGTGGCGTAATTTTTCCAAGTACTTGAAATATATGTTTTTTATAAATTTCAGAAGATGTTACGCCTGAATCATCCTGAGATATTCGTTGCTTGTCCCAAGGCGGGGAATCGCTAGTATTCGAACTGTGTCTACGGACTGACACAGGCTCTCACGGATGATGGCCAAGGACATCGCGGGATGCGATTCATCAGGACGATGATTGGGACATACAGGGACTACGGAAAAAATGTGGGCGGGTCAAACCGCCCCTTTTTTTGTCTGCTGAAAATGAAAAAAGGCCCTCGCGGGCCTTTTTCGTACCTGGGCGCTGTCAGCGCTCCAGATCGGCAATCTTGCCAGGCTTGCCATCCCACTCTTCGGCGTCCGCCAGGGCGTCTTTCTTCTCGGTGATGTTCGGCCAGATCTCGGCCAGCTCGGCGTTCAGCTCGATGAAGTTCTCCATGCCGGACGGCACTTCGTCTTCCGAGAAAATCGCCTGGGCCGGGCACTCAGGCTCGCACAGCGCACAGTCGATGCATTCGTCCGGGTGAATCACCAGGAAGTTCGGGCCTTCGTAGAAGCAGTCCACCGGACAGACTTCCACGCAGTCGGTGTACTTGCATTTGATGCAGTTGTCGGTGACGACGAAGGTCATTTCTAATTCTCTCCTCAGGCGACGGCAGCTTGCCCTTCCTTCCAGGGCAGCGCGGTTCACGGTGCTGGCTGCAGACCAGGCTAATAACCTGCAGCCTTCGCAAACCGCGCCGGATTCTACCAGCTTGCGCGGTGGGCCGTTATAACAGGTTTTTCAGTTGATATAGCATTTCGATAGCTTGGCGCGGCGTCATGTCGTCCAGCTCCAGCTTGCCCAGCTTCTCGATGGCCGGGTGTGGCAGGCTGGCGAACAGGTCGCTCTGGTGCGGCACGTGGGGCGTATTGTCGCGCGGCGTTGCAATCGGCGCTTCGTGGGGCAGGCTGGTGGTCTCCAGCCTGCCCAGATGTTCGCGGGCACGCTGGATCACCGCCGCCGGCACGCCCGCCAGTTGCGCCACGGCCAGGCCGTAGCTCTGGCTCGCGGGGCCTGGCAGCACATGGTGCAGGAACACGATACGTTCATTGTGCTCGGTGGCATTCAGGTGCACGTTGGCCACCAGCGGCTCGCTGTCCGGCAACACGGTCAGTTCGAAGTAGTGGGTGGCGAACAATGTGTAGGCGCGCAACTGGGCCAGGCGCTCGGCGGCGGCCCAGGCCAGCGACAGGCCGTCGAAGGTGCTGGTGCCGCGGCCGACTTCGTCCATCAGCACCAGGCTGCGGTCGGTGGCGTTGTGCAGGATGTTGGCGGTTTCGCTCATCTCGACCATGAAGGTCGAGCGCCCGCCGGCCAGGTCGTCGCTGGAGCCGATACGGGTGAAGATACGGTCCACCGGCGACAGCTCGCAGGTGGCTGCCGGGACGAAGCTGCCGATGTGCGCCAGCAGCACGATCAGCGCGGTCTGGCGCATGTAGGTGGACTTACCGCCCATGTTCGGGCCGGTGATGATCAGCATGCGCGTGCTGTCGTCCAGGCTCAGGTCGTTGGCCACGAACGGCGTGGTCAGCACCTGCTCGACCACCGGGTGGCGGCCCTGCTCGATGCGCAGGCACGGCTCATCGACGAAGCTTGGGCAGTTCAGGTCGAGGCTCAGGGCGCGTTCGCCCAGGTTGCTCAGCACATCCAGTTCGGCCAGCGCCGCGGCGCTGTCCTGCAGTGGCGCCAGGTGCCCGATCAGGGTTTCGAGCAAGGCATCGTAGAGCATCTTCTCGCGGGCCAGGGCACGGCTCTTGGCCGACAGCGCCTTGTCCTCGAACGTTTTCAGCTCGGGGGTGATGAAACGTTCGGCGCCCTTGAGCGTCTGCCGACGGATGTAGTCGGCGGGTGCCTGCTCGGCCTGCTTGGTCGGCAGCTCGATGAAATAGCCATGCACGCGGTTATAGCCGACCTTGAGGTTGGCCAGGCCCGTGCGGGCCTTCTCGCGGGCTTCCAGGTCGATGAGGAACTGGCCGGCGTTCTCGCTGATCGACAGCAGTTCGTCCAGTTCGCTGTCGTAGCCGGTCTTGAGCACGCCACCGTCGCGGATCACCGCCGGCGGGTTGTCGATGATCGCCCGCTCCAGCAGGCCGGCCAGTTCCGGGTAGGTGCCGGTGATCGCGGCCAGGCGCGCCAGGTGCGGCGCCTCCAGCTCGGCCATGGCGTTCTGCAGCTCGGGCAGGGCGCCGAGGGCGTCGCGCAGGCGTGCCAGGTCACGCGGACGGGCGTTGCGCAGGCCGATACGCGCAAGGATCCGCTCGATGTCGCCGATTTCCTTGAGCTGCGGCTGCAGCTTTTCGAAGCGGTAGCCGTCGAGTAGGCAGCGGATCGAGTCCTGGCGCGCCTTGAGCACCTTCAGGTCGCGCAACGGACGGTTCAGCCAACGGGTCAGCAGGCGACTGGCCATGGCTGTCTGGCAGCGGTCGATCACCGATTGCAGGGTGTTGTCGCGACCACCGGCCAGGTTGATGTCCAGCTCCAGGTTGCGGCGGCTGGCGGCATCGAGGATGACGGTATCGTCAAGGCGCTCGTGGCGCAGGCTGCGCAGGTGGGGCAGGGCGGTGCGTTGGGTTTCCTTGGCATAGCTCAGCAGGCAGCCGGCGGCGCCGATGGCCAGGGTCAGCTTGTCGCAGCCAAAGCCCTTGAGGTCCTGGGTGGCGAACTGCTGGCAAAGGCTCTTGCGTGCCGAATCACGGTCGAAGTCCCATGGAGCGCGGCGCCGTGCGCCACGGCGCTTTTCGGCCGGCAGGCCCTGCGGCCAGTCGTCTGGGATCAGCAACTCCACCGGGTTGATGCGCTCGAGCTCGGCCAGCAGGTTCTCCCAGCCCTTGATCTCCTGCACGGTGAAATTGCCGCTGGTGATGTCCAGTACCGCCAGGCCGAACAGCCGCTCATCGCCGAGCAAGGCGGCAATCAGGTTGTCGCGACGCTCGTCGAGCAGCGCCTCATCGCTGATCGTGCCCGGGGTGATGATGCGCACCACCTGGCGCTCCACCGGGCCCTTGCTGGTAGCCGGGTCGCCGATCTGCTCGCAGATCACCACCGACTCGCCGAGCTTGACCAGCTTGGCCAGGTAGCCTTCGAGCGAGTGGAACGGAATCCCGCACATGGGAATCGACTGGCCCGCCGACTGCCCGCGGGCGGTCAGGGTGATATCCAGCAGTTTCGCGGCTTTCTTCGCATCTTCGTAGAAGATCTCGTAGAAGTCGCCCATGCGGTAGAACATCAGCTGGTCCGGGTGCTGGTTTTTCAGCTTCCAGTACTGCTGCATCATCGGGGTGTGTGCGGAGAGATCAGACATTCAGGGCCTTACAGCGGGTGGTCTGGTGGCAAATTTCGAAACCGTCAATGGTACAGGCTTTTTTCGGTGGGCGCAGGTTGGATGGGTGGGGCAAATCTGCGCGGGCTGTCAGGCGTTGGCCTCAGCCCGGGTGGCCAAAGAACTGGTTGAGGAGGATCAGTTCCATGATCACCACCAGCACGCAGAACATCACAAAGCCTCGGCTAAAGACCCGTCGTGGCCGTTCAAAGGACGGCCAATCCTGGATGTTCAGGGCTCCCATCAACGCAATGATCAGCCCGACAAGCAGGTAGGTGGGCCAGCGGCGTCGCGGCGAAAGGTCCATGCCGTTTTCCGATCCATGGTGAGAAATCGCGACGATAGCGATGGCCCGGGGGAGGGGCAACCTTTGTTTTCCGCTTGCCTGGCCATTGCATTTGCGCTGTTACGGTTGCATTATGCGCATTATGCAAAAACGCAACGTAGCCTCCGTACTCAGAGAACTGCTCGCCCGCCACGGCCTGTCCCCCACAGAGCTGCATCGGCGCACGGGTGTACCTCAATCTACCCTGTCGCGGATTCTCAGCGAGAAGATCGTCGATCCTTCGGACAAGCACGTCTCGAAGATCGCCGAGTACTTCGGCGTGAGCACCGACCAGTTGCGCGGCCGTGTCGAATTGGGCGAGTCCCGTGACGCGGCCCCGCTCGCCCAGGGCCACGCGGCCCTGAGCGATATCAGCCTGTGGGACGATGAAACCCCCGTCGAGGACGACGAGGTATCCGTTCCTTTTCTTCGTGAGGTCGAGTTGGCAGCAGGATCAGGAAGATTCGTCATCGAGGAAAGCGAGAACGCTCGCTTGCGCTTCGGCAAACGCAGCCTGCGTCACAATGGCGTGCAGTTCGACAACGCCAAGTGCGTGACGGTGCGTGGCAACAGCATGCTGCCGGTATTGCGCGATGGCGCCACGGTCGGGGTCAACACCGGTAAAAGCACCATCGGCGATATCATCGACGGTGACCTTTATGCCATCAACCACAATGGCCAGCTGCGGGTGAAACAGGTGTACCGCCTGCCTACCGGCATTCGCCTGCGCAGCTTCAACCGTGACGAGCACCCCGACGAGGACTACAGCTTCCAGCAGATGCAGGAAGAACAGATCAGCCTCCTCGGTCACGTTTTCTGGTGGGGCATGTACGCCCGTTGATCCCCAGCCCTCGATAAAAACCCGCCTTGGCGGGTTTTTTTTCGCCTTCAGAAACCCCCTACACCCACGTCAGATCAGGCCTCCATGCATAAGAGCAAAGGCTGATGCATAAAAATTTGAATTTGTGCATTGACTGCATATGCATGAATGCATAAAATGTATCCCAAGCCGGACGAAACCGGTTGAGAAGCAGGCAGCGATGAACAGGCCTCGACTGTTCAGAGGGTTGGCAACTGGCCCGGGTGTGCAGCGTAAAGCACCACGATCAGTTATCCGGCGGGCAGGCGGCCGCGGTCGGAGTCACCAATTTGAAGCGCAACCGCACGGCGTCACCAGTCGTGGCCGGCGGTTACACCGCGCATTACTGAAAAGCCTGCAAGGCGGGCTTTTTGGAATGCCGAGTCAAGCCAATCACGATCCGCCGGTCTGTCGCTGGCGGGCAACACGCAGGAGACAGGAACGTGACGAACGAGCAACAGACGTTGCTGGAGATGCCGCTCTGGCTGGTGATCCTCCTGGCATTGCTGGGCGGACTTTCCGGCGAGATGTGGCGCGCCGACAAGGCCGGCGCCCGTGGCTGGGGGCTGCTCAGGCGGCTGGCGCTGCGCTCCGGGGCCTGCATGGTCTGCGGGGTGTCGACGGTCATGCTGCTGTACGCCAGCGGCATGTCGATCTGGAGTGCCAGCGCCTTTGGCTGCCTTACCGCCATGGCCGGCGCTGACGTGGCCATCGGCCTTTATGAGCGCTGGGCCGCGCGGCGGCTGGGTTTGGGCGAGCAGTCCACAGTGGCGCACCAGGACGAAGAATGAACGTGGCAACAAGGAAGAGAGGCGGATGTTCAACGAATTTCGCTGCGGTAAATGCAACCGCTTGCTGGCCCGCATCGGCGGGTCGGCGTTGGTCCAGATCAAGTGTTCGCGGTGCGCGACCTTGAACCACATGAAGGCCACGGGCCTCGACAACGTGCCGACGAGCGATCAGGACGGGCCGCAGAGCCCGGCTCCCCTTCAATCGATTCAGTAGGAGAAACACATGGCAGGTCGTACCCGCATTCCTTTCAACGGCGTCGGCACTTCGGTGCTGCCCGCTTACCAGACCCTGTCGGCGGGCCAGTACCTGCTGTCGCCCAACCAGCGCTTCAAGCTGCTGCTGCAGGGCGATGGCAACCTGGTGATCCAGGACAACGGCGCCACCGTCTGGGTCGCCAATGAACAGCAACCTTTCAGCTCGACCATCCCCTTGCGCAACAAGAAGGCCCCGCTGGCCTTCTACGTGCAGTACGGCGCCTTCCTAGACGACTACTCGCGGCGCCGGGTTTGGCTGACCGACAACAGCACTTTCACCAGCAAAGACCAGTGGAATCGCACCCACCTGGTACTGCAGGACGACGGCAACATCGTGCTGGTCGACTCCCTGGCGCTGTGGAACGGCACATCGGCTATCCCGCTGGTGCCTGGCGCGGTGGACTCGCTGCTGCTGGCGCCTGGCTCCGAGCTGGTTCAGGGCGTGGTGTATGGCGCGGGCACCAGCAAGCTGGTGTTCCAGGGCGACGGCAATCTCGTGGCCTATGGCCCGAACGGCGCGCCCACCTGGAACGCCGGCACTCAAGGCAAGGGCGCCGTGCGCGCAGTGTTCCAGGGTGACGGCAACCTGGTGATCTACGGCACTGGCAACGCGGTGCTGTGGCATTCGCACACCGGCGGCCATGCCAGCGCGGTGCTGCGCCTGCAGGCCAACGGCAGCATCGCCATCCTCGACGAGAAACCGGTGTGGGCGCGCTTCGGCTTCCAGCCGACCTATCGCCATATCCGCAAGATCAACCCTGACCAGAAGCCGATCGACATCTGGACCTGGCACTTCTGAGTCGGGCGCCGGGCCTTTGCGGGCCCGGCCTTAGCCGAACCGAGCGTTCAAGGAGCACACGCATGAGCGAACTGGCCCAGTTGTACGTGGCCGTCACCTCCACCCTGCGGGCGGCGTTGCCGGCCTTCGCCACAGTCGCCACGGAGGGCGACGACATTACCGAGCCGGCACTGCCGGCCTTGGTCCATGGTGTGTTGCGTATGCGTGGCGACGAGGCGCTGCGTGATGGTCGCTCATTGCTGATGACGACCTTCGAGGCCCGCGTCACCGCCCAGGGCACCCCCGCGCAGGCACGGACGCAGGCCGGTGTGCTGGCGGCGCAGCTGATCGATGTGCTGCGCCAGCAATCCTGGGGGCTCGATTACGTCGAGGGCGCACGGGACATCCTCGCCGAAGCCGAGGGCACCACCTGGCGGGTGCAATGGGATCAACCTGTCCTGTTAGGCACTGTCCAGTGGCCTTGGCCCGACCAGCCGGCGGGCAGCCTGATGCTGGGCTTTGCCCCGGACACCGGGCCCGGCAACCAGGACAAGTACCTGTCACCGGAGGACCTGGCATGAGCTACGCCAGCGCCATGCACGATCGCATGCTGGCCAGCCTGGTGATCCCCTGTCGGGTGGTCGCGGTCGACCTGGCCGCCGTCCGGGTGCGGGTGTCCGACGACGGCGGCTGGACCAGCGCCTGGGTGCGCTGGCATGCCCAGGCTGCCGGCAAGGCCCGCCACTGGCGGGTACCGAGCCTGGACGAGCAGGGCGTGCTGATCAGCCCCAGCGGCGAACCGGCACTGGGCACCTTCGTCCCGGGGTTATACGGCAATGCCGGCACGGCGCCGGACAACCGCGACCATGTCGAGGTCTGGCGCTTCGACGACGGTGGCTCGCTGGCTTACGACTGGCAGGCCAAACGCTATGACATCCAGCTGCCCAGCGGCCAGGCCACGGTCAAGGTCGGCGCCAGCACCCTGGTGGTCAGCGACAACCTCATCACCCTCGAAGCCGCGTCGATCACCCTCTCCGGCAACGTCTCCATCAACGGCCCGCTGACGGTCAGCGGCGATATCAATGGCGGTAGCCGGATCATCGATACGGCCGGCAACACCGCCAATCACAAGCACTGAACAAAGGCCTGGAGCCCAGCAAGATCGCCATTGAGCGACATGAACGCGGCGTCTGCCGCGCCCCATCATTTCGACTCAAAAGGTAAAGCAACATGGAAGCAGTAAAAGTCGGCAAGCATTTCTTCAACGCCCACCCAACCGCCGTCAGCCAGGTCTTCAGCGCCGCGGACAACAAGGATGGCGTGTACCTGCGCACCGCCACGCTGTGCACCGGTGGCGGCATCCTCAACCTGTACACCGGCCCGAAGGCGCCGGCCTACATCGGCGACATGAGCGTCCACGCCATCATGGGCGGGATCAATGGCGGCATCGATTCGCAGTACACCCTGCCTTATCCGCTGTTCATCCCGGCAGGCTACGGCCTGTGGACCGTCGCCAACAATGCCACGGCGGCCATCGCCCTGACGTACGACTTCGTGTCCTGAAGCGGCTGCCCGGCCTGGCCGGGCAACCCATTCCTTTCTGCCAGGTGATAACCATGCGCTATCCGAACAGGCTACCTGGAGCCTCAATCCCAGGAGGTGCCCCATGATCGGCATGGACCGCCGCACCGGCCAGCCCCTGTCGGGCGTGACCCACCTGCGTCAATCCATCGAAGACATCCTCACCACGCCGCTGGGCAGCCGGCGCATGCGCCCGGAGTACGGCAGCCAGCTGCGCCGCTACGTCGACCTGCCGGTCAACGAAGGCTGGAAGAGTGCGGTGCAGGCCGAGGTGGCCAGGGCCCTGGGGCGTTGGGAACCGCGGCTGAAGCTGGAGCGGGTCAAGGTCGTCGCCGTACTTGATGGCCAGGTCAGTCTGGCCTTGAGCGGTCGTTACCTAGGGGATGACGCCCTGGTGGAGGTGACCGTATGAGCCAAGTCGACCTGTCGAAACTACCCGCGCCGCAACTGCTCGAAGACCTTGATTTCGAGGTGCTCTACCAGGAAGACCTGACTAGCTTCCGCACCCAGATGGGTGAAGGCTGGACCGCCAGCCTGGAAAGCGACCCGGTGACCAAGCTGCTCGAAGTGGGCGCCTACCGCAAGCTGCTCAACCGAGCGCGCATCAACGACGCGGCCAAGGCGCTGCTGCTGGCCTACGCCCAAGGCAGCGACCTCGACCAACTGGCGGCCAACGTCAACCTGCAGCGCCTGGTGATCCAGGTCGCGAACCCGAGCACGATCCCTCCGACCGAGGCCATGCTCGAATCCGACGACGCCCTGCGCGAACGGGTGCAGCTGGTCTACGAAGGCCTGACCACCGCCGGCCCGCGCAACAGCTACATCCTGCATGCCCGCAACGCTTCGGGGCGCGTCGCCGACGCGACCGCCGAAAGCCCGTCGCCGGCCGTGGTGGACGTCACCGTGCTGAGCCTGGACAACGATGGCGTGGCCAGCCCCGAGCTGCTGGCCCAGGTCAAGGCCTACCTCAACGACGACGATATCCGCCCGGTCGCCGACCGGGTCAACGTGCGCAGCGCCGAGGTGTTGCCGTACCGCGTCGAGGCGGTGCTGCACATGGCCGACAACGGCCCGGAGTTCGAGGCGATCCTCACCGAGTGTCGGCGCCGTCTCCAGGCTTGGGTCAACCCGCGCCGACGCCTGGGCGTCGAGGTCGCCCGTTCGGGGATCGACGCGCAACTGCATATCGACGGCGTGAGCCGCGTCGAGCTGGTCGGTTGGAGCGATATCCGCCCGAGCAAGGCCCAGGCCGCCTGGTGTACGGAAATCGAACTGCGGCGGGGTGGCTGACATGCAGAGTCTTCTGCCGCTCAACCGCACGCCACTGGAGCGGGCCATCGAGGTGGCCGCCGACGAAGACCTCAAGGCCGCCTTGCGCACCCTCTACAACCCCGACACCTGCCCGGCGCACCTGCTCTACCAGCTGGCCTGGGCCTGGTCGGTGGACCGCTGGGACGACAGCTGGAGCGAGGCGATCAAGCGCTCGGTGATCCGCTCGGCGTTCTTCGTCCACGCCCACAAGGGCACCCTCGGCGCCCTGCGGCGGGTGGTCGAACCGTTCGGCTACCTGATCGAGGTGCAGGAATGGTGGCAGACCCAGCCGGCCGGAGTACCGGGGACCTTTGCGCTGAAGGTCGGGGTGGCGGACAGCGGTATCGACGAACAGACCTACCAAGAGCTGACCCGATTGATCGAGGACGCCAAGCCGGTCAGCCGGCACCTGGTCGGGCTCGACATCAGCCTCGAAAGCCACATCCCCGCCTATCAGGCCGTCGCGCTCTACGACGGTGAACTGCTGGAGGTACTTCCCTGGCAGGCATCGGACATCGACATACACCTGGGCGCTTACAACCTGGTGAACGACCACACCTCGGACATACTGGACATCTACCTCAATGGCTAACTCAACCACCCAATTCGGTGGGTTCCTGACCAACGTGGGCATCGCCCAACAGGCCAACACCGCCGTGCTGGGGCTGCCCTGGAACATCACCCACATGTTGATCGGTGATGCTGGCGGCGAGCCTTCGCAGACCCCCGACCCAACGCCCAAACCAACCCAGACCGCGCTGGTGCGCCAGGTCTATCGGGCACAACTCAATGCCCTGTATCAATCGCCCGCCGACCCTGGAGTGCTGGTGGCCGAACTGGTTCTGCCACCGGAAACCGGCGGCTGGTGGATCCGCGAGCTGGCGCTTGAAGACGCCAACGGCAACTTCATTGCCGTGGCCAAGCCGGCCCCCAGCTACAAACCACTGTTGGCGCAAGGCTCCGGACGTACCCAGACCATCCGCATGCATGTGGTGTTCGGCAACCTCGCCAATGTGACGCTCAAGATCGACCCGAGTATCGTTCTGGCCACTCGCGATTACGTCGACAAAGCCCGCGAAGCGGCAGAGTTGTATGCGCGCAACCAGCTCAAGGCGCACCTGGAGACGGCCGACCCGCACCCGCAGTACCTGCGCCGTGCAGACGTGGCCAAGGACGTGGGGCCACTGGCCTGGCTCGGTGTCGCCACCGGTACCGCCGATGCCCTGACGCTGAAGCTTAAGAGCGGCGAGTCGGCCCTGGCGGCCTACGCCGCTGGTCAGCGCTTTCAGTTCCAGGCCAGTGCCACCAACACCGGCGCCGTGACGGCACGTATCAACGGGCTGACCGCCGTGGCAGTGAAGAAGTCCGGCAATACTGGCCTGGTCGACCTGGTGGGCGGCGATATCCGTGCCGGCGCTCTGTATGACCTGAACTACGACGGCAGCTACTTCCAGCTTGGCGGTGGCGTCGGTGCCAACAAGGCGTTCGAGCGTTTCTCGTTCGAGGCGTCGGTTGGCCAGACCGTCTTCAGCCTGGCGCACACCATCGGCAGCACCATCGTGCTGCGCAATGGTCGCGAGGTTACCGACTACCTGTCCGACGGCCAGAAGATCACCTTCAAGACACCCAGCAGCCTGGGCGAGGCCGTGGAAATCCTGGCCTTTAGCTCGTTCCAGGCCGCGAACAGCTACACCAAGGCCGAGACTCAGGCGCTGTTGAACACGGCGTCGGCGTTACCGGTGGGCGCCATGCTGCCGTTCCCGAGGGGCTCGGTGCCAGCCGGTTTCCTCGAAGTCGATGGCAGCACCCAGAGTGCGTCGGTTTATCCGGACTTGGCGGCGTACCTGGGCGGGGCTTTCAATAAAGGCAACGAGCCGGAAGGGTTCTTCCGTTTACCGGATACCCGCGGTGAGTTCCTGCGTGGCTGGGATCATGGACGGGGGGTCGATCCGGGCAGGGCAGTTGGTAGCTGGGCCGGTGATTCTCTGCTCGATCACCAGCATGCGGTGATCTCGGCTGACGCCGGCACTGGAAAGATGCCATTTGAGGCAAACGTCGCTGGGAGTGCAACAGGTAACCTGGGCGCAACCGCGAGGACAATAGGTAGTTCCGTACTTAATGCGACACTCGTATCTAGTGTGTTCGCTCCAGCTGCGGCCAAGGGTGGCACTGAAACCCGTCCCCGTAGCCTTGCTGTGATGTGGTGCCTCAAAGCGTGGAATGCGCCAGTGAACCAAGGGCAGATCGACGTCGCGGCCCTCGTCGCCGAACTGACGGCGTTGCGCTCTTCGACACCAGTCGGTGCGATCCTGCCCTTCCCAAAGGCCGAGGTACCAGCCGGTTACCTCGAGCTCGATGGCAGCCTTCAAAGCATGGCGACCTACTCGGACCTGGCGGCCTACCTAGGCACCACGTACAACAAAGGCGCAGAGCCAGCAGGCTTCTTCCGATTGCCAGATACGCGAGGCGAGTTCCTGCGTGGCTGGGATCATGGGCGAGACGTGGACCCAGGTCGGGATCTGGGCAAATGGCAAAAGGGCTCTCTGGCAATTGCGGACATGCCCGCCAGTGGCCAAGGTGCTGCCGCCCTGGCGCCATCTGCTGGCCAGACGGCTAATGATTACGGTTACGACGGGGTTGCCGACGCTACCTGGAATGGTTTGACAGTGGTCAACACGGGCTCCTTGACGCCAGTTACACCGGGTAGCGGTACATGGATGCTAGGCATGAGCCGCCCGCGCAACCTGGCGGTCATGTGGTGCATCAAGGCTTGGAATGCGCCGGTTAACCAGGGAAATATCAATGTTGCAGCTTTAGCGCCACTGGCTGGCCAGGCAACCGAAAGCAACTTGGGAACCATCAAGCTTGCCACCCAGGCAGAGGTCAATGCAGGTGTCGTAGAAAGTGTCGCGGTTACGCCAAAGAAACTGCGTTGGGGCTTTTCCATGTCGTTTGGCACGAACGGATACATCATTTTCCCCAGCTGGCTTGGTGGATTGATCATTCAGTACGGCTCAAGCGCAAACACTACGGAATCTGTCGATATCAGTTTTCCGGTTGCCTTCCCCAATCGCTGCGTCTGGGTTGCAGCCACTGACTACACACCCGCCAATGGTACTACCCGTACCTACTGGCAATTCCGGGATTTGAGAAGCACAGGCCTCAATGCCCTCAACCAGGGGTCTTTCACCAAAGGCTCGACCGGTTGGGGCAACCCTACGCTGTCGGCCTGTCCCTACTTTGCTATCGGCTACTGACAGGGAGCATGCATGAAGCGTTTTTATAGCCAGTCGACGGGGTCTACCTATCTTAGCGGTGTCCACTTGCAGATGCCCGACGATGCAGTGCCGATTACCGAGGCCTTGTATGAGGCCGTCATTGCCAATCCTGATCTGGACAAGATCCGTAGCCATGATGACCTCGGCTTGCCGATCCTGATCGAAAGGACTGCTCCCAACAGAGAAGAACTAGCCCGCATCGAGCGCGGCTGGCGCGATTCGCAAATGGTCAGCAGCCAGTGGTTTGTCGCCCGATACAACGAGGAGCAAAGCCTGGGATTGGTCACGACTCAAACGGAGAAGCAGTTCGAGGCGTTGCTTCGCTATCGACAGTCTTTGCGCGACTGGCCTGGTTCTGACTTGTTCCCGGATTCTGCGCATCGCCCGCAAGCTCCAGCATTCTTGGACTCGACAGGAGGTCAGTATGAGCCGCAGTGACGTTTTGGCCTCGATCGAAAGCAATATGCTTTCGGTCCAGGGCATCAACAACTCGGTCATCCGTGGCAACAAAGTGCTGGACGTCCATGAGGCAGGTTTCCTGCTTGTAGATGCCTCGGCAGGCCAGACCATGATCACCCTGCCCAAGGCCAACCGCATCATGGATGTGCGGGTACAGCGCGTCGACAATAGCGCCAATGTATTGCTGGTCTACGCCGCCAGCGGCGAGAAAATCAAGTTCCATACCCACCTTCGCCCTGAAGGCTATCCCTTCTGCATGGTGCTGGGTGGCGGTGATTTCTGGCATTTGCGCAGTGATGGTGCTGGTAGCTGGTTGCTACTTGACCGGTTCGATAACACGCCGCTGGGACGTATCGCGTTTGAAACCACGACAGCGCCCAACCCAGGAGGCTGGGGGCGGCCCGACGCTCGGCTGCTGGGGCGTGGTGACTGGCCCTGGTTATGGGACCACGCTCAGCAATCGGGAATGCTTGTGGATGAAGCGCAGCGTGCTGGCATGGAGGGTGCCTGGACTCGTGGTGACGGCAGTTCAACGTTCCGTATTCCGGATTTTCGCGGCGAGTTTCTTCGTATGCTCGATGAGGGGCGGGGGGTCGATCCTGGCCGTACTGCCGCCAGTTGGCGCATGGGGACAAAAATCACTGGTGACAATGCCAGTGCTCCTGCCGTTCAGGGCATCGGTAATCTGGCTGAGGTCGGGGTCGACAAAGGTGATGGTTTCACCGGCGCAATCTATTACGTCGGCGCCACTCAGACGGAAACGAATGCAATCTACTGGGGTACTGTCAGACCCCGCAGCACTGCCTACCCTGGACGTTTGAAGCTGATCTGAAGGGGGGGTGCAGGTATTCGGCAAGGCTGAATGTCTTCGCTTTCTTCACTTCGTTTTACTCCGGTCCTGAATGCTTTCAGGACCGGCCCCCATCCTGGCCCCGCACTCGCGGGGCTTTCTTTTTTTCTGGAGTAAACCTACATGAGTGGATTCTTCCACGGCGTCACCGTGACCAACGTCGACACCGGCGCCCGCAGCATCGCGCTGCCGTCGTCCTCGATCATCGGCTTGGTCGACACCTTCACCGAAGGCCCGGGCGTCACCGCCAAGGCCAATGACCTGATTCTGATCACCAGCGAGCGCGAAGCGGTCGCGGCGTTCGGCCAGGACGCGGCGATCACCAAGGCCTGCCGCGCCATCTACAGCCGTGCCAAGGCGGTTATCGTCGCCTGCGGTGTGGCCAAGCTCGAAGACGCCGCCGAGCAGACCTCGGCGATCATCGGCAACGTGCTGGCCGACGGCAAGCGCACCGGCCTGCAAGCGCTGCTTGACGGCAAGAGCCGTTTCAACGCCCAGCCGCGCCTGCTGGTCACTCCCAAGCACAGCTCCACCCAATCCGTCGGTACCGCCCTGGTAGCCCTGGCCGACAAGCTGCGCGCCATCGCCATCATCGACGGCCCCAACACCACCGACGAAGCGGCCATCGCCTACGCCAAGAACTTCGGCGCCAAGCGCGCCTTCCTGGTCGACCCGGGCGTGCGCTACTGGGACAATGCCGCAGAGGCCACCGTCGACGCGCCGGGTTCGGCCTGGGTCGCCGGCCTGTTCGCCTACACCGACCGCGAGTACGGCTTCTGGGCGTCGCCGTCGAACAAGGAGTTCGTCGGCATCACCGGCACCACCCGCGCCGTGGAGTTCCTCGATGGTGACGACACCTGCCGCGCCAACCTGCTGAACAACGCCAACATCGCCACCATCATCCGCGACGACGGCTTCCGCCTGTGGGGCAACCGCACTCTGTCGAGCGACCCGAAATGGGCCTTCGTCACCCGCGTGCGGACCATGGACATCGTCATGGACGCGATCCTCTACGGCCACAAGTGGGCCGTCGACCGCTCCATCACCGCCACCTACGTCAAGGACGTCACCGAGGGCCTGCAGGCCTTCATGCGCGACCTGAAGAACCAGGGCGCGATCATCAACTTCGAGGTCTTCGCCGATCCGGAGCTGAACACCGCCAGCCAACTGGAGCAGGGCAAGGTGTACTGGAACATCCGTTTCACCGATGTACCGCCTGCCGAAAACCCCAATTTCCGCGTCGAAGTCACCAACCAGTGGCTGACCGAAGTCCTCGATTCCGCCGCTTAAGGAGCGCACCTACATGGCAATGATTCCCGAAACACTGGCCAACCTGAACCTGTTCGTCGATGGCGTCAGCTTCCAGGGCGATGTGCCCAGCCTGACCCTGCCCAAGCTCACCCTGAAGATGGAAGAGCACCGCCCCGGCGGCATGGACATGCCGGTCGAGATGGACCAGGGCATGGAGAAGCAGGAAGCCGCCTTCACCACCACCGGCGTGCGCCGCGAGTCGCTGAAGTTCTTCGGCCTGGCCGATGGCACCGCCTTCAACGGCACCTTCCGCGGTGCCTTCAAGGGCCTCAAGGGCAAGATCAACCCGGTCATCGTCACCCTGCGCGGTTCGCTGAAAGAGATCGACATGGGCGACTGGAAGTCCGGCGACAAGGCCGAGATCAAGCACAGCGTCGCCGTCACCTACTACAAGCTCGAAGTCGATGGCCGCCTGGTCTACGAAATCGACGCCCTGGGCATGAAGCGGGTGATCGACGGTGTCGACCAACTGGCCGCCCAGCGCGCCGCCCTGGGTCTTTAAGGAGAACGTTCGATGGCTCAAGCGA
Source organism: Pseudomonas sp. RC3H12 (assembly GCF_018596375.1). Classification (NCBI taxonomy): domain Bacteria; kingdom Pseudomonadati; phylum Pseudomonadota; class Gammaproteobacteria; order Pseudomonadales; family Pseudomonadaceae; genus Pseudomonas; species Pseudomonas sp. RC3H12. The sequence continues at coordinate 491,239 of NZ_CP075595.1, forward strand.
AGAAACTGCCGCAATGGCTGACCGTCAACGCCGAGCGTGTGACCGTGCGCCTGTCGCGCCCCAGCGAAGCCAATGGCGTGCAGGTCGACAGCCTGTCGCTGCGTGCACCGACGGTGCGTGATATCCGCAACGCCCAAGCTGGCGGCGCAGTTGACGACGAGCAGCGCGAACTGAACCTGTTCGCCTCGCTCGCCGAAGTCGGCGTCAAGGACCTCGAAGGCCTTGCCCTGAAGGACTACAGCCGCCTGCAGACCGGCTATTTTCGCCTGGTGCAGGACGACGAGGTTTGACCCTGCCCGGCAGAAGGCCGCCGCCAGGCGGCTGGCCAAGGAGCTGAACTTTTCCGCCAGTGAAATCATGACCATGTCGTACAGCGACATGGTCTGGTGGCTGGCGGAGTGACAAGGAGGAACCTATGGCGAACACACAGGTGTTCACCCTCGGCGTCACCAGCAACCAGACGTTGGGCAGGTCCGCCGAGCGCTTGCGTATTCAGGTCGAGCACCTGCGCAGGCAAGCGGATGGTACCCGGCTCGGACGGTTGATCGGCGAGGTCATCCGCCTGGGGCTCGAACTGGACAAGGTGGACCAGGCCGAAAGGCGGCTGGATAACGACCAGGCAGGAGCCCATGAGGCGCAGATCGAGCGATTGCGCCATGAGGGGAATGAGGTCGAGCGCTTGCGCAGGCTGTATCTGTCACTTGGACGCAAACCGTTGGAACTGCGTTCGGTGGTGGTGGCCTCGAGTGCGGCCGTCGCCAAGGAATCAGCAGTTCCGACGTTGGCGCAGCGCAAGGCGGCCTTGCTGGAGGGGACGAGCACCGCGCCACGGCCGGCCCGGGGTGATCCGCCCGAGGCGCGCAGTGCGGAGCAGGGGCGTGTGCCTCTGGAGTCGGCGAATGCGGGTTTGACGGTGCTCAAGGCTGGAGCGGTAGGTGCCGGTACTGTCGGTGTCGCCGCTGGCGCTGCCTGGGGAGCACGTTCGTATTATCAAAGTCGAACGCCGGAAAGACGAAGCGAGATCACCAAGGGCTTGAAGGAGAGCGGTGGCAAGGCGGCGGCCAAGGGCGTCACCAAGCTTGGCTTGGCCATGCTCAAGGATAAGGGCGAGGACAAGGCCGAGGCTGCTGGTGCAGCCCTTGGAGGCGTACTCGGCAATCTGGGAGCGGAGCTCCTGGGCGGCCTGACCAAGAACAAGCAGATCCAGAAGTACGGCGGTGAGATCGGCGAAATGATCGGCGAAGGCGTCGGTGGGTTGATCGGCAAGACGGTTTTCGGCTGGTTTTCCGATACGCCCGCCGCCAACGATGCCTCAGGCACGGACAAGGCTGCGGCTGATGCTTCAGCGCAACGTTCTGTCGATGCGCCCGAGGGTACCGCCACGCCGCCAGGAGAGGCCCGAAGCGCCGCACTTGAGAGCGCTGCTGCAGCTAAAGAGCTCCCCCCCGAGGGCCCCGCCAATGGTGCTCGGGAGATCATGAAGGGCGGATTGATCGCGGCAGGTGCGCTGGGTGGTACCGCGTTTGCCGCCTGGGGCGCGCGGACCTACCAAGGGCAATCTCCCGAACGACGCCCCGAGATCACTAGCGGTCTGCGGGAGAACAGTGGCAAGGCCGCCGCCAAGGGCGCCACCAAGCTTGGCCTGGCCATGCTCAAGGACAAGAGCGAGGACCAGGCCGAGGCGGTGGGGGCTGCTTTCGGGAGCGTACTGGGGAACCTTGGAGCGGAACTGCTCGGAGGCGTGACCAGGAACAAGCAGATCCAGAAGTACGGCGGTGAGATCGGCGAGATGATCGGCGAAGGTCTTGGCGGCCTGGCTGGCAAGACGCTCCATGGCTTGTTCTCCGACAAGCCAGCCGCCAACGATGCTCCTGCCGATAAGGCCAAGATTCCTGCCGCTGCCACTCGCATGCCTGAAGCCAGTGACGATGTCGAGGAGCCGGAGGAAGAGGAGGAGGAAGAAGAGGTCGACGAAGCCGAGGACGAGGCAGCCTTTTTCGAAGCCCAGGAAGCGGTACCGGACATCCCGCCAGCCAGCGCGGCCGGACTCGCCGGTACTGCGCTCACGGGCCTGGCGGGCAGGGCAGGGGCCGGCAATGCCGGCGCCTCGGTGGCAAGGCGAGTGTTCAGGCGCATCCCAGGTGCCGCTTTGCTCGACACCGGTTTGCAACTTGCCCAGACCTACAACAGCGATGCCTCGCCCGAGCAGAAACTCGAGGGTTATGGCACCGCCGCTGGTGGCCTGGGAGGCGGTTTGGCCGGTGCTGCGGCCGGTGCTGCCATCGGCTCGGTGGTACCGGTGATTGGCACCGCGATCGGTGGCCTGATCGGTGGCGTGCTGGGCAGCATGGGAGGTGAAAGCATTGGAGGCTGGCTGGGCAAGGCGCTGGGTTCGGGCAAGGAAGAGCCTGCCGCCAAGCCGAGCCTGGGGGAGGCAGTACGGGCAATGGATAGCCCTGCAGCACAGCCGCCGCTACCCGCGCCGCCGGTAGCGACGGCAACGCCAGCGGTCCCACCCGCGCCAATCAACCAGCAGTTCACCTTCACCGCCAACATGCCGGTCACCTTCAGCAACAGCCTCGATGACCCTTCCGTATTGCAACAGCTGGAGGCCATCGCCCGTCGTCAGCTGGAAGAGTTGATGCGCCAGGCTCGTTCGGCGCAGTTGGCCGACACCCCACATATCGCACTTTAAGGAGGATCCATGACCTATTTGGAGCAGCTGCAAGCCACGCTGCACGCCCTGGTCAAGGCGGGAGAGGCAGGGCGTCGGCGTGCCGACGCCATGCTCGATCCGATGAACGACGCGATCGGCCATATACAGGGCGCTGTGGGTGAACTGGAAGGTTTGCCGGTGGTTGGTCCGATCATCGGCGCCAAGTTGCAACGCACGATGCGTGCAATCAGCAATGCCCAGGCCAGGGTCGCCAAGGTGGTGGCCAAGTACGACCAGGCGGTGGCGGTGGTACGTCAGGTGCGTGATCGCATCGACGGTTTTGCCGCCCATGCCGCCAAGGCCGGGGCAGCGATCCGCCGGGTGGTGGGGGAGGTGCGTTCGACCGTGAACGGCGTGCTGTCGACGCTGGGCTTCGCGCCCGAGGCGACGCCAGCCGCCGAAGCGGTCAAGCCATTCCCCCACCTGCTGGTGATGCAACCACTCAAGGCCGGTTCAGCGCCGTACTACTTCAACCTCGACACCGCCGCCTTCGACCAGTTGCGCCGGCAGACCCGCTTCCGCTGGGCCGGCCAGGAGCGGCTAAGCCGCGACACCGCGCAGCAGGCTGTGAGCCTGGGTGAAGAGACCATCAGCATTCGCGGGGCGATCTTCCCGGGTTTCAAGGGTGGCCTCGGCCAGTTGCAGACGCTGCGCAGCATTGGCCGCCAGTTGCTGCCGCTGTCGTTGACCACTGGCTACGGCGAGGTGCTCGGCACCTGGTGCCTGACCAGCATCGAGGAAGAGCAGAGCGTCCTGCTGGCCGGCGGCATTCCGCGCAAACAAGGGTTTTCACTGGAGTTCGTGAGCTATGGCCAAGACCTGCACAACGTCTGAGGGCGACCTGCTCGACACCCTCTGCCAGCACTATTACGGCCACCTGACCGGCACGGTCGAGGCCGTGCTGGATGCCAACCAGGGGCTGGCGGACGAGGCGCAGCCGTTTCGCGCCGGGGTGAGGATCCTGTTGCCGGAACTGCCGATGACGACCAGCGAAACCTTGCAACTGTGGGACTGACATCGGAGCCTCAATCGTGCAACCCCAATTCCGTATCACCGCCGACGGCAACGACATCACCAACCTGATCAACGACCGTCTGCTGCTGCTGCGCACCACCGATAAACCTGGCCTCGAGTCGGACGAATTCGAACTGCGCATCGATGCCCGTGACGGCAACGTGGCGCTGCCGGCCAGGGGCGCGCTGCTGGAGGTGCACCTGGGCTACGCCGGCCAGCCTTTGAGCCGACTGGGCCGCTACACCGTCGATGAGGTCGAGCTGTCGGGCCCGCCAGACACCCTGGTGATCCGCGGCAAGGCCAGCGACCTGCGCGGCAGCGGCAAGACCATCCGCAGCGGCAGCTGGGAGAATACGACGCTGCAGCGCATCGTCGCCGAGATCGGCGCCCGCAACGGTTGGCAGGCGGTGTGCCCGGTGGCCGTGCAGGTGCCGCGGGTCGACCAGTACAGCGAGTCGGACTTCAACTTCGTCACCCGCCTGGCGCGCCAGCACGACTGCACCGCCAAGCTCGCCAATGGGCAACTGCTGGTGCTGCCGCGCCAGGGTGGACATAGCGCCAGCGGCAAGCCTCTGGAGGTGGTGGGCATTACACGTAACCAGGTCAGCCAGTGGCAGTTCCGCCTGGCCGACAAGAGCACCCACAAGGCCGTCAGGACCCGCCACCAGGACAGCGCCAGCGGGCGCCTGCAGGCGGTGGAACTGGTCAATGGCGATGCCCCGGACGGCCTGCAGCCGGTTTACACCGACCGTCACCTGTACCCCAACCGTGCGGCGGCGGAACAGGCCGCCCGTGCCCGCCTGGCCAGCTTCAACCGCGACACCGCCAGCGTGCGCCTGGACATGCCCGGGCGCACCGACCTGTTCGCCGAGCGCGCCATCGATGTCCAGGGCTTCCTCGCCGGGCTCGATGGCCTCTACCTGATCGAGTCGGTTGAGCAGGTGTTCACCAGCAGTGGCTGGCGTACCACCGCGCAATGCAATGGCGGGCGCCAGGGCAAGGCCAAAGCCAAGGGTTCCGCGCCTCGGCGGGCGGGTTCGCTCAAGGCCTGAGGCAGGGTGGTGAGGGTTTCCCGATGCCTGCCGGCTGCGGCGCTCCCTATAGTCGCTGTCAGCCGGCCGCATCACCCTGTTTCCGAGCTCCAGATCAGCTGCGGCGGTCGCCACACCTTGAATCCTGTGAAAGCCAAGCGCTTCGAGCCATCGCCCATGAGCGAGCTACAGGCGGCACCGGCCGCCTTTCGATCAGACCGCAATGGAGAATGCACCGATGCCGCTCACTGAACAGCAACTCAAGCAGATCTACCCGCTCGCCGGCCAACGCGCCGCCGCGTTTTTGCCGGCGCTGAACACGGCAATGGCCAACTGGGAGATCGACCACCCCAAGCGCGTTGCCGCGTTCCTGGCCCAGGTCGGCCATGAGTCCGGCCAATTGCGCTATGTGAAGGAGCTGGGCAACGACAAGTACCTGGCCCGCTACGACACCGGCAGCCTGGCGCTGCGCCTGGGTAACACGCCCGAAGCCGACGGCGACGGCCAGCGCTATTGCGGCCGTGGCCTGATCCAGGTGACCGGGCGTAACAACTACCAGGCCTGCAGCCGTGCGTTGTTCGGTGACGAGCGCCTGCTGGCGCAACCGCAGATGCTTGAGCAGCCGCGCTGGGCCTGTGAATCTGCCGCCTGGTTCTGGCACTCGCGTGGGCTCAACGCCCTGGCCGACCAGGGTGAGTTCAACCGCATCACCCGGCATATCAACGGCGGCCTGAACGGCTTGTCCGAACGGCTCGAACTGTGGGCGCGGGCGCGGGAAGTGCTGTGCTGAGCCGCCTGCAACTGGCGGCGTGCGTCGGGCTGATGGTGTTGTCCGCTGCCGTGGCCTGGCAGGCGCAGGGCTGGCGCCTTGGTCGCCAGCTGGCCGAGCAGGAACAAGTGCTGGTGCAGCAGCGCCTGGACCAGGCCGAGGCGCTGCACGGCATGCTGCTGGCCGAGCGCGAGCAGCGCCAGGGCCTTGAACAACGCCTGCAGGACACTGAAACCAAACATTTCCAGGAGTTGACCGATGCCCAGCACACTCAGGCTCGCCTGCGTGACCGCCTTGCTACTGCCGATCTGCGCCTGTCGGTCCTGGTCGAGCGCGACACCACCTGTGCCCCAGTGCCTGCCGCCACCGGCGCCGGCGGCGTGGATCATGGCTCCGTACGCGCCCGACTTGACCCGGCGCATGCTCGACGAATTATCGCCATCACCGACGACGGCGATCGTGGACTGATCGCCTTGCGGGCCTGTCAGGCTTATGTGCGCGCACTGTCGCACTGATCTGCATTTCTTATCTTTTTTCCGTCAGGGCGTTGATCGATGAATTGCGCAAGCTGGACGATTACGACGTGCCAGCGGCGCTGGATGTCGAGCTTTCTCTCTTTACGGCAGCGCTGGCGTTGTATGTCGACCTCAAGGCGCAGGAGCAGTTGAGCGCGAAACTCGATGCCCTGGAAAAGGCCCGGCGTGACGCCGCGGAAAAGGAGGCCTACAAGGATGCCGCCACCTACGCCAGCGACATCGGCAAGGAAATCGCCAGCCGTTACGGTGAGCGCGTATCGCAAGCCGCCCGGGAGCTTCAGAAGGATATCTCGGGCAAACAGGTGCGCAGCTACCAGGATGCCCTGAAGACATTCGAGAAAATGTCGAGCAACCCTGGCTGGAAGCTCAATGGCAAGGATGCGGCTGCTGTCGCGCAAGCGTTGCGCGCACTGGACAAGGCGACCTTGGGCGATAACATGACGCGCCTGGGCAAGGCTTTCGGCGTTACCGGCGGGGCCATCCAGGCCCAAGGGCTTGTGGAGGCGGCCGCCACAGGGTTCCAGACGGGAGAGTGGAAGCCCTTCCTGCTGGAGATGGAGAGCGCCGTGCTCGGCAAGATCGCAGGCAGTGCGGCCGGGGCCATGCTCGGCATCACACTCGGTTTGCTGGGGGTGACGGTGACGGGTGGCGTGGCGCTGGTCGTCGGGGGTGTGCTGGTTGGCCTGGCCAGTTCCTACTTCGACCCGGAGAAAGTTGATCAGATCAACAACTGGGTAATGGACGCCGTAGGCGCCTGACGCTGTTCACCAAGGAGCGCGTTGCGCTCCTTGGCTTAATGCATGCAATGAACAGGATGTCATGAAAACCACTGAAAAAGCGGGTCTGCTCAAACTTTGCCAATGGCTACTCATCCTGGTGAGCGTGCTGCCAATCTTCGCGATTGCCCTGTGGTTGCCAACCCAGGCCCAAGGCCAATTGCCGATCACGCTCGAGCAGTTCCTGGTACAGCACCTGCTGGGACGTGTCGGTCCCTGGTCATCAAACTTCCCTCTGGAATCCATGGCCATCGCCAATTACATCGCGGTTGCCGCCCCCCTGTTTGCCGCCGGGCTTGTCGTGATCCTGCGCCAGCCCGGCTCCGGCTTGCCTGCTCGCTTGCCCGTACTGCCATGGCATCGCTACCTGTTGCTGTACCTCGGCTGGGCAGCGCTTATCAGCTTCATGGTGCATTACAACTACTTCACCTCTGTGGATTTTGCCCATCACCGCGGCAAGTTTCGCGGTTTCGGCTTCAACCCGGTGCTGTTTGCATGCTTTGCCGCGAGCATGCTGATGGCGTTGGAGTATCTGCTGCTCCTGAGCTACCTGCTGTTCATTCATTACCCGGTCGGCTGGCTGCTGCGATGTGTGGGCAGGTCACCGGGGTGTTAGGGTAGGGTCCATTCTTCACAGGAGCCCATCATGGACCCGATCACTGTTCTCTCCACCCGCCTGGGTGAACACCTGCGGCGCTTCAATGCCCAGGTGACCACCGCCGAGTCCTGCACCGGCGGCGGCATCGCCGAGGCCATCACCCGTATCCCCGGCAGTTCGGCCTGGTTCGAGGCCGGCTACGTCACCTACTCGAATACCCAGAAAACCCGCCAGCTAGGTGTACCCGAGGTGTTGTTCGCCGAGGTGGGCGCGGTCAGCCAGGAGGTGGTCGAGGCCATGGTACGCGGCGCTCAGGCTGCCAGTGGTGCGCGCTTTGCGGTCGCGGTCAGCGGCGTGGCCGGCCCCGACGGCGGTTCAGCGGCCAAGCCGGTGGGCACGGTGTGGCTGGCCTGGGCCGACGGCGACCACGTGAGCAGCGAGCGCCGCCACTTCGACGGTGACCGCGAAGCGGTGCGCCGACAGACGGTGATCGCCGCGTTAGACGGCTTGTTACAGCTTGGTGCGGAGTAATTCGCCCGACGGGGGTTTGCGGAAACGAATCCCTGTGGAATAATACTGGCTACTTATACAGTTATTCCGGCCGTCAGGGCCACGTCGAACACGTGAGGATTTCAATGGACGACAACAAGAAGCGCGCCTTGGCTGCGGCCCTGGGTCAGATCGAACGCCAATTCGGCAAAGGCGCGGTCATGCGCATGGGCGACCACGAGCGCCAGGCGATCCCCGCCATCTCCACCGGTTCGCTGGGCCTGGACATCGCCCTGGGCATTGGCGGCCTGCCGAAAGGCCGTATCGTCGAGATCTACGGCCCGGAGTCTTCGGGTAAAACCACGCTGACCCTGTCGGTCATCGCCGAAGCCCAGAAGAACGGTGCCACCTGCGCCTTCGTCGACGCCGAGCACGCCCTGGATCCTGAGTACGCCGGCAAGCTGGGTGTCAACGTCGACGACCTGCTGGTCTCGCAGCCAGACACCGGCGAGCAGGCCCTGGAAATCACCGACATGCTGGTGCGCTCCAACGCCGTCGACGTGATCATCGTCGACTCCGTGGCCGCGCTGGTGCCCAAGGCCGAGATCGAAGGCGAGATGGGCGACATGCACGTCGGCCTGCAGGCCCGCCTGATGTCCCAGGCGCTGCGCAAGATCACCGGTAACATCAAGAACGCCAACTGCCTGGTCATCTTCATCAACCAGATCCGTATGAAGATCGGCGTGATGTTCGGTAGCCCGGAAACCACCACCGGCGGTAACGCCCTGAAGTTCTACGCCTCCGTGCGCCTGGACATTCGCCGTACCGGCGCGGTCAAGGAAGGTGATGAGGTGGTTGGTAGCGAAACCCGCGTCAAGATCGTCAAGAACAAGGTCTCGCCGCCGTTCCGCCAGGCCGAGTTCCAGATCCTCTACGGCAAGGGCATCTACCGCAACGGCGAAATCATCGACCTGGGTGTTTCCCAGGGCCTGGTTGAAAAATCCGGTGCCTGGTACAGCTACCAGGGCAACAAGATCGGTCAGGGCAAGGCCAACGCCGCCAAGTACCTGCAAGAGAACCCGGCCATTGGTAGCGAGATCGAGAAGCAGATTCGCGACAAGCTGCTGACCGCCGGTGCCGCCGCCGCTGCAGCAGCGGCCGCCAAGGCCGGTGCCGCCGAAGCCGATGCCGATGATCTGGCTGACGCCGACGCCGGTTATTGATCTGCCTTCATGTCCGTCGTACTCGACACCCCCGTCGCCGTTCGGCGGACAGCCATGGACCTGCTCGCACGCCGCGAGCATGGTCGCGTGGAGCTGACCCGCAAGTTGCGCCAACGCGGCGCTACCGATGAATTGATCGAGCCCGCGCTCGATCGGCTTGCCGAGGAGGGGCTGCTCAGCGAGGCCCGCTACCTTGAAAGCTTCATACGCTATCGTTCCGGCTCAGGCTATGGCCCTGGGCGTATCCGTGAGGAGCTTGGCCAGCGAGGTCTGGACCGTGGCGATATCGACCAGGCACTGCGTGATAGCGGAGTGGACTGGGCGGTGCGGTTGAAAGAGGTGTGGCAGCGCAAGTTCTCTGGGCAACTTCCCCATGATCCACGCAGCCGCGCACAACAAACGCGTTTTCTCGCCTACCGTGGATTTTCCATGGAAATGATCAGCCGGCTGCTCAGCGGGCGCGATCTTGACGATTATTGAAGCGTGACCAGCATTGATGGCCCACATGGCTGACCCCGACCGGGGCCAGCCATGTGGGCCATTTTGCGTTCAGTTCACCCGCAGGGCTTCCCGGGCTCGTTGGGTGGTGTGCATTGGCTGGGGTTTGGCCCAGTTCTCCGACAGGTTGATGAAGTCCACCAGTTCGCGCAGGCGACCCTGGTCACGGCCGTTGAAGGCAAAGGTCAGGCGTGTCAGGTGGCTGAAGTTGCCTTCTTCGTGCTCCGTGCCACTGTCAGGCTGCTGGTGATACCTGCCGCTCAGGCGCAGGTCGGCAAAACCTTCCTCCACGTCATGCAGCGCGGCCTCGCTCAAGGGGTGGTGCATGCGGATGACGAACTGGTTCTTCAGCCATCGGCTGGAGTGGTAGTTGCTGTAGAACTGGTTGATTTCTTCCACCGCCTCGTCGGCACTGTGCACCAGGCGTACCAGCTTGAGGTCGCTGGGCAGGATGTAGCGGTTTTCTTCCAGTTGACGGCTGATGAAGGCCAGGGCGTCCTGCCAGAAACTACCGCCGGGCGAGTCGAGCAGCACAACCGGAACCAGCGGGCTCTTGCCGGTCTGGATCAGGGTGAGTACTTCCAGCGCCTCATCAAGGGTGCCGAAGCCTCCCGGGCAGAGCACCAGCGCATCGGCCTCCTTGACGAAGAACAGCTTGCGAATGAAAAAGAAATGGAACGGCAGCAGCTTGTCGGTGCCATTGACGGTGGCATTGGCATGTTGCTCGAAGGGCAAGGTGATGTTGAAACCCAGGCTGTGATCGCTGCCGGCGCCTTCGTGGGCGGCGGCCATGATGCCGCCTCCGGCGCCGGTGATCACCATCAGGTCGGAACGTGCCAGCGTTGCGCCCAGTTCCCGGGCCAGCGCATACATGGGGTGCTCCAATGGCGTTCGTGCCGAGCCGAACACGGTGACTTTGCGCCGCCCCTTGTAACGCTCGAGGGTGCGGAACGAATGGTCAAGTTCACGCAGGGCCTGCAGGGTTATCTTTGCGTTCCAGCGGTTGCGGTCGTCGTGGGCCATGCGCAGCACGGTCAGCAGCATGTCGCGGTACAGCGGCAGGTTGGGGCTGTTCGGGGCAACCAGTTGCAGTTGCTCGTCGATCTTGCTCAGGTCGATGCCGTGGTCCCTGAAATGGTTGAACAGCAGCTCGTTCGATTGGTAAGGCATTCAACGTCTCCTTCTGCAGCAAAACCTCTGACCGGGTCGATGGCAGGTCCCGGCCGCGACACTGCGTGTGTCGCTGGCTGCTGTGGCTCGAGTGTGCCCCCCCGAGCGTTGCAGTAGGCCTTCAAGGCCATTGTTGCAGTGGCAGTTCCATCGCGTTGTCGTTGTTATGGGTACTCGTTATCAATCTAGACGCTGGGGCGCACTCGTGCCGCCACAGGCGTGCAATACCGCCTGTCAGACTGGATCCGATGATGGCAGCGCTTTGGTTAACTGGAGGCGCAAGAGTGATGCAGCGAGGTGGCGGTATGCACCGGCTGGTGATCGAGGTGGACGGGCAACTGTTGCAGTTGCTCGAGCGCGAGGCGAAGGTTCATCACCTGAGCCTGGAGGGGGAGTGCTTGCGTCGGCTGCAGGGGGGCGAGGGGCACTCGCCTTACCTGCTGGCCCTGTTGGCCGAGTTGCGCGCCGATGATGAGCAGCGGCGCGCCAGAGACAGCGATCAGCTGGCCTGAATCACTTTTTCTTGTTGCCAGCTGCGCAGCTGGCAGCGTCGAATGCCTGGTCCATGACTGGTTGGTTGGTCTTGTACACGGTGAAGCGGTAGACCATCACCGCGCCCTTGGACATCAGCTGACGGTAACCATTGTTACGGCAAACGCTGTCACCCAGCTGGCTGCGCACCTGCGCGGGGTTGGCCTGCATGCCTTGCGCATGCTTCTGGCGCACGCTCAGGTGATTGACCAGCGCCTTGCCTTCGACGGTATAGCCCTGGTCGAGGATGTCTTCGTTGATGGCCCGGGGGGTACCGACGCTGCTTTCCTTGGCGACCTTCTGCAGCATCTGGGTCAGCTCGTATTCCTGCTTGGAGGCAGCCTGGGCGGCCAGGGGCAGGGCGAGCAACAGGCTCAGGGTCGGGACGATAAGACGCAGCATGAATCTCTCCTGGTTCGATGACTGGCGCTTTGACCTGCGCCGGCGGGCGGCGTTCCATGAAACTGCTGGGGTTCCCCGGCCGCCTGAGCCGCTGATTATAAAGGAGCGGCCGCAAGGGCTGCACGGCAAATGACGCGTGCTCTGGTAGACTCGCGTTTTGTTTTCACCGAGTCGTCGTCGTGCCCCTTCCATCTTCCTGCCAAGGCCTGCAGCCATGAGCCACGCGGTAGCGCGGCTGCGCGCCGAGCGCCTGGCGCGCAGCATCAAACCCTTTGTCGCCCGCGGCTCGCGAGCCGAGCGCTGCCCGGATTGCCGGGTGATCGCCACGCACTGCCTGTGCGCGTGGAAACCGCGGGTGCCGGCAGACGCCGGCATGTGCCTGCTGATGCATGACACCGAGCCACTGAAGCCGACCAACACGGGGTGGCTGATTGCCGACGTGATCGAGGATACCTCCGCCTTCGGCTGGCTGCGTACCTCGGTGGACGAAGGCCTGCTGGCGTTGCTGGACGATCCGCGCTGGCAGCCTTACATCGTCTTCCCCGGCGAGTTCGTCAAAGAGGACCGTGTGGTCAGCGAGGTGCTGCGCGAACCGGGCAAGCGCCCGCTGTTCATCCTGCTCGACGCCACCTGGACCGAGGCGCGCAAGATGTTCCGCAAGAGCCCTTATCTCGACCGTTTCCCGGTGCTGAGCCTGCAGGCCGAGCAGATGTCGCGCTACCGCCTGCGCCGCTCCAAGCGTGACGACCACTTCTGCACCGCCGAAGTTGCCGCCATGTGTCTGGAGCTGGCCGGCGACAGCCAGGCCTCGCAGGCCCTGGATGCCTACCTGGATGTGTTCAGCCTGCACTACCTCAGTGGCAAGCGACGCTTGGCGCTGGATGAGCAGGACGAGGTCCACCAGCGTTTGCATACCTTCCTATAGTCCAAGGGGCAGGCGCGGCGGATTGGTACATACTGTCGGGGCTGGCAGCCAGGGTAGGCGGGGACGACCGGGCAATTGGCTTGACCACCCGGGGCGTGCTCGGCATCCTTGGCGCCGCTTCGGGCACGACGAAGCTGCTGTTACCCCGGACTTCGCCGTGCCATCCCGGCCGGCGGCCCTGCCGTTCGCGCCATGAGTTACCCGCCAGGCGTCTCCCGTACCCCCTGCGCCTGGTACAGAACAGGATCCCTAGATCGATGGCCACATACGAAATCCTGATTGCCGATGACCACCCACTGTTCCGTAGCGCACTGCGCCAGGCCGTTACCCTCGGCCTGGGCCCGGATGTGCGCCTGGTCGAGGTGGCGAGCATCGCCGAACTGGAAACCAGCCTGACCGAAAAAGCCGACTGGGACCTGGTCCTGCTGGACCTGAACATGCCCGGTGCCTATGGTTTCTCCGGGCTGGTGCTGCTGCGTGGCCAATACCCGCAGATCCCGGTGGTGATGGTCTCGGCCCAGGAAGAGGCGGCCGTCGTGGTGAAGTCTCGCGAATTTGGCGCCAGCGGTTTCATCCCCAAGTCCAGCGAGCTGAGCAAGATCCAGGAAGCCGTGCGCAATGTGCTCGACGGCGATGTCTGGTGGCCGCCGCAGGCGTTCGAGAAGGTTGACGTGTCTGCCGAGGCCAAGGCCGCCAGCGAAGGGCTGGCTAGTCTCACCCCGCAGCAGTTCCGCGTGCTGACCATGGTCTGCGAAGGGTTGCTGAACAAGCAGATCGCCTATGAGCTGAGTGTCTCGGAAGCGACCATCAAGGCTCACGTGACGGCGATCTTCCGCAAGCTTGGCGTTCGTACCCGGACCCAGGCCGCGCTGTTGTTGCAACAACTTGAATCGGTTTCGGCCAGCTAAATCCCTGCGCCTTCACGCTTTTTTGACTGCGGTTGAACTAGCCTGCTGGCCTTTTTTCGGTGAAGTGACTGACACACATGTCGCCATTCAAGGGCCAGACCGGCCTCAAACGTATCTTCAATGCCGCCGGCTACTCGCTGGACGGCCTGCGTGCCGCGTTCAAGGGTGAGGCCGCGTTTCGCCAGCTGGTTCTGGTCAACGTGCTGTTGATCCCCACAGCCTTCTGGCTGCCGGTGAGCCGCGCCGAACGGGCGATCCTTATCGCCGTGTGCCTGCTGGGGCTGATCGTCGAGCTGCTCAATTCGGCGGTGGAGGCGGCGATCGATCGTATCTCCCTCGACCGTCACCCCTTGTCGAAGAACGCCAAGGACATGGGCAGTGCCGCGCAACTGGTGGCCATGAGCATGGTCGCGCTGGTCTGGGGCGTGATCCTGCTCGGCTGACGTTCAGGCGATCGGCGGCAGCACGATCTCGTCGCTGCGCTGCACGCCAGCGGTGAAACTGCGGCACAGCTCGAGGAACTCGCGCATGGCCGAAGTCTGGTACTTCTGCTTGTGCCAGATGAAGTAGAACTGCCGCGACAGGTCCAGTGCCGGAGTTTCCACCGGTACCAGGCTGCCGCGGCGGAAAGCGTCGCGCAGGGCCAGGCGCGAGATGCAGCCGATACCGAGGCCCGACTCCACGGCCCGTTTGATTGCTTCGGTATGTTCCAGCTCCAGGCGGATGTTCAGGTTGGCGCGATGATGACGCATGGCCTGGTCGAAGGTCAGGCGCGTGCCCGAGCCTTGTTCGCGCAGGATCCAGGCTTCATGGGACAGCTGCTCGATATCGGCATGGCCGGCTTTGGCCAGCGGATGCTGCGGCGCGCAGAACACCACCAGTTCATCCTCCACCCAGGGCTGCACCTCCAGATCGGGGTGGTTGCAGTCGCCTTCGATTAGACCCAGGTCAATTTCGTAATGGGCAACCTGTTGCACGATATGCGCAGTGTTCTGCACGTGCAGTTTGACCTGGCTTTCCGGATGCACCTGCATGAAGCTGCCGATCAGCAAGGTGGCCAGGTAGTTGCCGATGGTCAGGGTGGCGCCGACGGCCAGCGAGCCGAACCCCGACTTGCCGTTGAGCAGGTCTTCGATTTCCTTGGCCTGGTCGAGCAGCGCCACAGCCTGGGGCAACAGTTGATGACCCAGGGCGTTGAGGCTCAGGCGTTTACCGGCACGGTCGAACAGCTGGCAGCTGGACTGGCGCTCCAGTTCGGTGATCGAGGTGCTCGCCGCAGATTGCGACAAGGCCAGTACGCCCGCGGCCCTGGACACACTCTGGTGCTGGGCGACGGCGACAAAGACCTGGAGCTGACGAAGTGTGAATCGCATATCTATATAACCGATAACACATATCTTGATAATTCAGTTAACAGATATTGTCGCTGCCCCTAAACTATCGCGCAACTGCGCGTCTTGCGCGCGCCGCGTTTTCCTTCAGGAGCCCCATCGATGA
The DNA here is from genome assembly GCF_018596375.1 of Pseudomonas sp. RC3H12. Taxonomy (NCBI): domain Bacteria; kingdom Pseudomonadati; phylum Pseudomonadota; class Gammaproteobacteria; order Pseudomonadales; family Pseudomonadaceae; genus Pseudomonas; species Pseudomonas sp. RC3H12. Next base: position 506,322 of record NZ_CP075595.1, read on the forward strand.
GCAACATGAACCACGAACGTGTCCTCAGTGTGCACCACTGGAACGACACTCTGTTCAGCTTCAAGTGCACCCGTGATCCGGGCCTGCGCTTCGAGAACGGTCAGTTCGTGATGATCGGCCTGCAGCAGGACAGCGGCCGTCCGCTCATGCGCGCCTACTCCATCGCATCGCCGAACTGGGAAGAGCACCTGGAGTTCTTCAGCATCAAGGTGCCGGACGGTCCGCTGACCTCCCAGCTGCAGCACCTGAAGGAAGGCGACGAGATCATCATCAGCAAGAAGCCCACCGGCACCCTGGTCCTTGACGACCTGAACCCGGGCAAGCACCTGTACCTGCTGAGCACCGGCACCGGCCTTGCGCCGTTCATGAGCGTCATCCAGGACCCGGAGACCTACGAGCGCTTCGAGAAAGTGATCCTGGTACACGGCGTTCGCTACGTGAACGAAGTGGCCTACCGCGAGTTCATCACCGAGCACCTGCCGCAGAACGAGTTCTTCGGTGAGTCGGTGCGCGACAAATTGATCTACTACCCGACCGTGACCCGCGAGCCTTTCGAAAACCAGGGTCGCCTGACCGATCTGATGCGCAGCGGCAAGCTGTTCAGCGATATCGGCCTGCCACCGATCAACCCGCAGGACGACCGTGCCATGATCTGCGGTAGCCCGAGCATGCTCGATGAAACCAGCGAAGTGCTGGACAGCTTTGGCCTGAAGATCTCGGCGCGTATGCGTGAGCCGGGCGATTACCTGATCGAGCGAGCGTTCGTCGAGAAGTAAGGCCAGCGGCATGAATGAAAAACGCAGGCTTGGCCTGCGTTTTTTTATGCTCGGAGAAAAGGTTTGCCGTGTCGGCCCTATCGCGGGGCAAGCGACTTGCCCCGCGATAGGGCCCGCAACCACACCGGATCACTCTGGCGCCACCTCCAGCACCCGGATCACACCCGGTTGCGGATAATGCCAGCGCACCTGCACATCCCAGAACTTGACCCCATATACCCGCTCGGGCGGCGGCACCTGGTAGGCTGGGCGTGGGTCCTGGGCCAGGCACTGTTCGATCAGCTCGACCAGCGGTTCGCCCAGGCGCAATGCGTGGGTGTGGGCCTGAGGCAGTGCGCCCTCGCTCCATTGCACGCTGATCGGCTCCGGTGCATCACTGGCCATCAGGTTCGATGCCTCGGCGACGCTGTCCGCATACGGCACATAAGGCTTGATATCCAGCACCGGGGTGCCGTCCAGCAGATCGATCCCTGACAGCAGCAGGCGCCCCGGTTCGACGCCGTCCAGGCGTACCACCGACTGGCCGATGCCGTTGGGCCGATGGGTTGCCCGGGTGGCGAACACCCCCATGCTCTTGTTGCCGCCCAGGCGCGGTGGGCGCACCTTCAGGCGTGGCTTGTCTTCCAGTGCCTGGTGGAACAGGAACAGCAACCATACATGGCTGACCTGTTCCAGGCCTTCGACGGCATCGCCCTGGTCAAAGGGCGGCAGCAGCTCCAGCACGCCACGGGCGGCCGGCGCCAGCTGGGGCTGGCGCGGGATGGCGAACTTCTCCTTGAAACAGGAGCGAACGATGCCGATCGGCGAGACGGTATGCTGCATCTTGGCTCAGCCGCGCACGCGAAGGGTCAGGCCCTTGAGGAAGTTGCGCAGCAACTGGTCGCCGCAGGGGCGGTAGTTGTCGTGGCCGACCTTGCGGAACAGCGCGCTCAGCTCTGGTTTGGACACCGGGAAGTCGACGGACTTGAGTACCGCATGCAGGTCGTCCTCCTTCAGCTCGAAGGCCACGCGCAGCTTCTTGAGTACGGTGTTGTTGGTCACCGGCACTTCGATCGGCTGCGGCGGGCGGCTATCGTCGCGGCCACGACGGTGAATCACCAGGCCGTCGAGGAAATGCGCCATCACCTTCTCCGGGCAGCGGACGAAGCCGGGTTCCTCTTCCTTTTTTACATAGGTGGCGATGGCCTCGGCGGAAACCTCGAGGCCCGAGAGCTTGATGATCTCGGCCATTTTCTGGTCGTTGGCCTTGAGCATGTAGCGCAGGCTGCGCAGTACATCGTTGTGGTTCATTGCGGCGAATCCTGTTCTGTTGCCGCGTCAGTCATTGCGCGGCGGTAATGCTAGAAGCGTTCTGTAGCGGCCACGTAGCGCCACTGGCCCAGCGGCAGCTTGCCCATCGACACCCCGCCAAGGCGAATGCGGCGCATCGCCAGCACCTTGAGGCCAGCGGTTTCACAAAGCTGTTCGATCAACCCCGGTTGCGGGTTCTTCAGCACGATGCGCAGGTGTTGCTCGTTCTGCCAACTGGCCTTGGCCTTCGGCAGTTCGACACCCTTGCGTTCCACGCCGCGGGCCAGTCGCTCGAGGGCGCCGGGTTTGGCTTCACCACTGACCTGGACGATGTATTCCTGCTCCATGCGGCGCAGGTCGGCCTCCAGCTTGCGGGTTACCCGCCAGTCCTGGGTGAACAGCTGCAGGCCACTGGCGCCGGGCAGCAGCGGGACGATGCAGGCCTGGCGGGCGAAATGCCCATGCAACGGGCGCACGCCCTCGCGGTGCGCTTCGCTGAGGCTGGCCATGCTGATGCTGGCCAGGGCGCTTGCGGTGTTTTGGCCGGCCTGCTGGTTGAGCAGCAGGGTGACCGGTTCGAGTGAATCGGCACGAGCGCCCGGCAGCAGTTCGACCTGCTGTTCGGCGACTTTGAACTGGGGTTGTTCGACCACCACGCCATCGACCGTGACCCAGCCACCCTCGATGTACAGTTCGGCCTCGCGGCGGGAGCAGCCAAGCTGTTCGATGAGGCGTTTGGAGAGACGAATGGGTTCGGACATGGACACGGGCATCACGCGGTAGGGAAAGCCTTCATTGTACCTGCCTGGGCGAGGTAGCGGCTGCAAATCGATGTCATTTGCGCCATTTCGGAGCGGAGTAGTGGTTTCCTGAGCTTGCGTACTAGGACGTTGTACGAACAAGCCTCATATGTAGTAGGGGATAGGGCTGCCCTAGGCCGTCGGTTTCCGAACGGCCATAGATCTCGAAGCCTTCATGCAGGTAGAAACCCAGGGCTTGCGGGTTCTGTTCGTTGACGTCCAGGCGCTCGGCGTTCAATTCGTGCACCGCGTGGCGCAGCAGGCGCCGTCCGATGCCCTGGCCACGGTGTTCGGGCGCGACGAAGAGCATGTCGACCCGGCCGTTTGCCACCCCGGCAAAGCCGAGGATGTGCCGCTTGCTGTCCTTGCAGCAGACCAGCATCACGGCATCGAGGTATTTGCGCAGCACGTGCTCGCGCAGCAGCAGAATGTAACCCTCGGGCAGGAAATCGTGGGTGGCGCGAACCGACGCCTCCCACACCCGGACCAGCTCGGGATAATCGCTCAGATGAGGTGTGTGCAGCGTGACGGCGGGCGACATCCTGTGATCCTCCGGGAGGCCATTGAGGAAAACATAGATGCAAAAAAATACCCCGCCAGCGGGCGGGGTATTTTCAGGCGGGTTTCGCTCAGATGGGCTCGGCCCACATGTCGTACTCGTCGGCGTCGACGATGCGGCAGCGGACCTTGTCGCCCGGCTTGAAGCCGTGGTCGCCGTCGATGAACACGCTGCCGTCGATCTCCGGCGCGTCGAAGAAGCTGCGGCCCACCGAGCCCTGTTCCTCGACTTCGTCGATCAATACCTCGATTTCCTTGCCGATGCGCTGTTGCAGGCGCGCGGCGCTGATCGCCTGCTGGTGGGCCATGAAGCGGTCCCAGCGGTCCTGCTTGACGTCGTCCGGCACCTCATCCAGGCCCAGGTCGTTGGCCGGGGCGCCTTCGACCGGCGAGTACTGGAAGCAGCCGACGCGGTCGAGCTGGGCTTCGGTCAGCCAGTCGAGCAGGTACTGGAAGTCTTCTTCGCTTTCGCCGGGGAAGCCGACGATGAAAGTCGAGCGGATCACCAGTTCCGGGCACTGTTCGCGCCAGTTCTTGATGCGCGCCAGGGTGCGGTCTTCGAAGGCCGGGCGCTTCATCGACTTGAGCACCTTGGGGCTGGCGTGCTGGAACGGGATGTCCAGGTACGGCAGGATCTTGCCGGCGGCCATCAGCGGAATCACGTCGTCGACGTTCGGGTACGGGTAGACATAGTGCAGACGCACCCAGGCGCCCAGGCTGCTCAGCGCCTCGCACAGCTCGAGCATGCGGGTCTTGACCGGGCGGCCGTTCCAGAAATCGGTCTTGTACTTGACGTCCACGCCGTAGGCGCTGGTGTCCTGGGAGATCACCAGGATCTCCTTGACGCCGGCCTTGACCAGGCGCTCGGCCTCGCTCAGGACTTCGCCGACCGGGCGGCTGACCAGCTTGCCGCGCATCGACGGGATGATGCAGAAGCTGCAGCTGTGGTTGCAGCCTTCGGAAATCTTCAGGTAGGCGTAGTGGCGCGGGGTCAGCTTGACGCCCTGGGGCGGCACCAGGTCGATCAGCGGGTTGTGGTCCTGGCGCGGTGGCACCACTTCGTGCACGGCATTGACCACCTGCTCGTACTGCTGCGGGCCGGTGACCGACAACACGCTCGGGTGCACGTCACGGATGCTGCCTTCTTCGACACCCATGCAGCCGGTGACGATGACCTTGCCGTTCTCCTTGATGGCTTCGCCGATCACTTCCAGCGACTCGGCCTTGGCGCTGTCGATGAAGCCGCAGGTGTTGACCACCACCACGTCGGCATCCTCGTAGGTAGGCACGACTTCATAGCCTTCCATGCGCAGCTGGGTCAGGATGCGCTCGGAATCGACCAGGGCCTTGGGGCAACCCAGGGAGACGAAGCCGACCTTTGGGGTGGCGGGAGTGGTGGACATGGCTAACCTCGGTATTGAATACAGGTCGCCCGGCCGGTAACGGGGGCGATCCTGGCGGGCGCTTTCGGCGCCTCTGATCAAAAAGTGCGCAATTCTAGCGAGCACAAGGTCGCTTTACCAGCAGAAATACGACGAACGCTGCGCTATGCTTCGCGCCGTTGCGCCGGGGTATCCGGGAGGGCCCGGCGCGGGTAGGCATTCAACCGGTCTAATAGGCCGTCTGCGGGAGTGGTCGATGGTTCAGGCAAGCAGTCATGCCGAAGGCGGGCACGCGGGGAAGCAGGGGGCAGCACGGCCGCTGGGCCTGCTCGTGGCGGCCGTTGGGGTGGTCTATGGCGATATTGGCACCAGCCCGCTGTATACCCTCAAAGAGGTCTTTACCGGTGGTTATGGCGTACAGGTCAACCATGATGGAGTGCTGGGCATCCTGTCGTTGATCCTCTGGTCGCTGCTGTGGGTGGTTTCGTTCAAGTACGTGATGTTTATCCTGCGCGCCGACAACCAGGGCGAGGGCGGCACCATGGCCCTGACCGCGCTGGCGCGGCGCGCCACGGCGCAGTATCCGCGGTTGCGCATGCTGATGGTCGGTTGCGGCCTGATTGGCGCCTCGCTGTTCTACGGCGACAGCATGATCACCCCAGCGGTGTCGGTGCTGTCGGCGGTGGAGGGCATGGGCCTGGCGTTCGAGGGTATCGACCACTGGGTGGTGCCGATTGCACTGGTGGTGCTGGTGGCGCTGTTCCTGGTGCAGAAGCATGGCACCGAGAAGATCGGCAAGGCGTTTGGCCCGATCATGGTTGCCTGGTTCCTTGCGCTGGCGGCGCTCGGTGTCCATGGCATCTTGCAGAGCCCAGAGGTGCTGAAGGCGTTCAACCCGGGCTGGGCCTTGAACTTCTTCATCGTCCACCCCGGCATGGGCGTGGCCATTCTTGGTGCCGTGGTGCTGGCGCTGACCGGTGCCGAGGCCCTGTACGCCGATATGGGCCATTTCGGCCGCAAACCCATTGCCCGTGCCTGGTTCGCCCTGGTGCTGCCGGCGCTTGTGCTCAACTACTTCGGCCAGGGCGCCATGCTGCTGCAGAATCCCGAGGCGGCGCGCAACCCGTTCTACCTCTTGGCGCCGTCCTGGGCTTTGCTACCGCTGGTGGGGCTGGCCACGATGGCCACGGTGATCGCCTCCCAGGCGGTGATCTCGGGGGCCTTCTCGCTGACTCGCCAGGCCATCCAGCTGGGCTATGTGCCGCGCATGCAGATCCAGCACACCTCCAGCGACGAGCAGGGGCAGATCTATATCGGCGCGGTGAACTGGGCGTTGATGGTCGGCGTGGTGCTGCTGGTGATCGGCTTCGAATCCTCCGGCGCCCTGGCGGCGGCCTACGGCGTGGCAGTGACCGGCACCATGCTGATGACCACCATCCTGGTCTCGGCGGTCATGCTGCTGTTGTGGAAGTGGCCGCCGGTATTGGCTGTACCGCTGCTGCTGGGCTTCCTGTTCGTAGACGGGCTGTTCTTCGCCGCCAACGTGCCGAAGATCGTGCAGGGCGGTGCTTTCCCGGTGCTGGCGGGTATCGTGCTGTTCGTGTTGATGAGTACCTGGAAGCGTGGCAAGCAGATCCTGGTCGATCGCATCGATGAAGGCGCGTTGCCGCTGCCGCTGTTCATCAGCAGCATCCGCGTGCAGCCGCCGCATCGGGTCGAGGGCACCGCGGTGTTCCTGACCGCGCGCTCCGATGCCGTACCGCACGCGCTGCTGCACAACATGCTGCATAACCAGGTGCTGCACAGCCAGGTGGTGTTGCTGACGGTGGTCAGCGAGGACCGGCCGCGGGTGCCGGAGCATGAGCGTTTCGAGGTGGAAGCCTATGGTGACGGGTTCTTCCGGGTGCTGCTGCACTTCGGCTTCATGGACGAGCCGGACGTACCGGCGGCCCTGAAATTGTGCCACTTGGACGAACTGGACTTCAGCCCGATGCGCACCACCTACTTCCTGAGTCGGGAGACGGTGATCGCCTCCCGCCTGGAGGGGATGTCGCGCTGGCGCGGGAACCTGTTCGCGTTCCTGCTGAAGAATGCCAACGGCAACCTGCGGTTCTTCAACCTGCCGCTCAATCGGGTAATCGAGTTGGGGACGCAGGTCGAGATCTGAGGGCACAAACATCGCGGGGCAAGCCCGCTCCCACAAGGCCTGTGTGATCCTTGTGGGAGCGGGCTTGCCCCGCGATGGACCGCAAAGCGGCCCCTTTCCCTATCATTTCTCAGCGACGTTGGCCTTTCCCTGGCGGGTCTCGATCTCACCGATCAGGCGCTTGGCCAGCGCCGGGTAGTTTTCGTCGAAGTGGTGGCCGCCGGGCAGCTTCATGCGCTCACCCACGGCGGTCTTGTCGGTGCAGCCGCTTTCATCGGTCTCTTCCACGCCATAGATGCACACCACCTTCGCCGCCGGCAACCTGGCCATCTCCGGCCCGGTCGGGGCTTCCTGGCCTTCCTTGCCGAGCCAGCCCTCCACCTCGATCTCGAAACTGCCGCTGCGGGCGAACGCCAGCAGGATCACCGCATCGATGCGCTTCTGGTCGTCTGGCGACAGGCGGTTATAGATAGCCGGCAGCACGTCGGCGCCGAACGAGTAACCGGTCAGCACGAAGCGCTTGGTGCCCCATTTCTGGCGGTAGTGCTGCATCAGCTCGGAGAGGTCGGCGGCGCTCTGCTCCGGGGTCTTGTGCTGCCAGTAGTAGCGCAGGGTGTCGATGCCGACCACCGGGTAGCCAAGCTTGGCCATCTCGCCGGCCACATCGCGGTCCAGGTCGCGCCAGCCGCCGTCGCCGGAAAGGAACAGGGTGACGGTGTCGGTGGTCTGCCCGGCCGGGACTTCCACCACCGGGATGGCCAGGGCGTTGCCATCGTGTCCGACCAGGGCCTGGGTCAATTGCGCCTTGAGTACCTGGGGCAGGTGAATGTCGTAGTCGGCGATGCTGGTTTCGGCGTTGGCCTGGTCGCGCACGAAGGCGGCACTGGCGTCATCCGGGTTGTCGTTCCAGGCCACGTTCCAGTGACCGTGGGCGGCGGACTTGGGCAGGGCGGCCTGGCAGCCGGGCTGCTCGACGGTGAAATCCACCGAGATGGCTCGCGCCTTGTCGTCGCTTTGTGCGGCCAGCCAGCGCCAGGCCTGGGCAGCGCCCGGGCCGATACCGGCAACCAGGGTCGGTTTGTCGGCCAGTCGAGTCAGGGCTTGGTCCATCACGACCTGCTGCTTGGCGCAGTCAGCCGGTGGCAGGATCACCTGCACCAGTTGCGCCTCGCCGGCCTGGCTCAGGTCGAGCAGTTGCTTGTCGGTCAGGGCTTGGTCCTGTGGCACGCCGATGGCCACTCGGGCCTTGGCATGCACGCCGGGCGTGGCGCGGGTCAGGGCGCTGCCGTCGTCCAGCGTGAGGTGCTCCAGGCGTGCCTCGGGGGCCGGGCGGGTCCACAGCCAGAAGGCCGCACCGCCGGCCAGCACGGCGAGCAACAGGGGAATCAGTACGTACAGCCAATAGCGTCGGATCATCAACGTTTCACCAATCCAGTCAGGCCGCCAGCGATCAGGGCGGCGGTGTCAGCCAGTGCAACCAGCGGGTCGAGCCCGGCCGGCACGGCCATGTAGCGGGGTTCCCAGTCCGGCTGGAACTTGTCCTTGAAGCGCCGCAGGCCCTGGAAGTTGTAGAGCTGTTCACCGCGCTGGAACACCATCGAGCCCAGGCGCTGGGTCAAGGGGGCGCCACGCCGCGGCTGCAAGCCGGAAAGGGGGACCATGCCCAGGCTGAAGCGGCCGTAGTCGTGGCTTTTGTAGTGCAGGATCAGACCGACCATCATGAACTCCATGGTCAGCTTCGGTGCTTCTGGATGCGCGCGCATCAGGTCAAGGCTGGCCAGCTCGTTGCTGTGGGTCTCCAGCAGGTTGGCGAAGGCCACCGGGCGGCCCTGGAAGCGGATCAGCGCGATGCGGAAATGCTGCAGGTACTCGGGGCTGAAGCGGCCGAGGGAGAAGCCTTTTTCGCGCACGTTCTTGCCGCTGAGCCAGGCGTCGGAGATCTCCTTGAGTGCCTCCAGCGGGGCGTGGCCAGGCTCATGGATTTCCAGGGCCAGGCCGTCGCGGCCGCCGCGGTTCCAGGTGTAGCGCAGGTCCTTCATCTCCTTGCCCTTGGCGTCGATATCGAAGCGGCGCAGGTCGACCCGCGCTTCCTCGCCGAGCTTGATCGCGGTCAGGCCGATGTCCATGTAGAACGGCAGGTTCTCCGCCCGCACCTGGTAGAACACTGGGCGCGCATGGTGCAAGTCGCACAGGTCGCGGAACTGCCAGATCATTTCGGCGCGTTCCTGCGCCGGGCCAATCGGGTCGTACAGGGCTACCAGGCTGCGGCCGCGACGGGCATACATCAGGAAGGCGTTGTCGTTGGGGTGGAACAGCAGCGCCTTGTCACCGGTCAGGGCCAGGCCGCCATCGGGCTGGTCGGAGGCGAGCAGGATGCGGTTGGCGCGCTGCAGTTCGTCTTCGCTGGGCAGATGGATCACTGGCCGGGCGGTGCGCAGAAGCCAGGTCAGGGCGACGATCACCAGCAGCACGGCGCTGCCCAGCGCGGCGCGCAAGCCCCGAGGCGCATCGGCATCAAGGGTGAACTGCCACCACAACTTATGGGTGTAAGGCACGTCCTGGTAGGCGAACAGCAGCAGCCATACCGAGGCGCCGACCACGCAGGCGCTGGCCACCAGGTACACCGGCGAGAACGGCAGCTCCAGCAGGCGGCTGGGGCGGTAGAACGAGCGGCGGAACAGGGCGAGCAGGGCAGCGGTAAAGCACATCAGGCTGGCTTCTTCCCAGTCGAAGCCCTTGAGCAACGACAGTACCGCGCCCACCAGCAGCAGCACGGTGGTCAGCAGCCAGGCGGCCGACAGGCGCCGGCGCAGGCCCTGGGCGAGCAGCAGGCAGAGCACGCCGATCAGGCTGGCGCCGAAGTGCGAGGCATCGATCAGGCGGTGTGGGATCAGGAAGCCCATGTGTTCCAGGCGGCTGTCGATCTCCGGGGTGGCGCCGGAGAACAGCAGCACCACGCCGGAAAGGAACACCAGGATCGCCAGCACCGGCGCGGCCAGGCCCGAGGCTGCGCGGATCGCCTGCTGGGTGACCATCAGCCGGCGGGCTTCGTTGGCCAGCAGCAGTACGCAGGCCACCAGCAACGGCAGCACCACGTAGATCAGCCGGTACAGCAGCAGGGCGGCCGCCAGTGGTGCCGCGCCCAGCTGGTTGGCGAACGCGGCCAGCAGGATCGCCTCGAATACCCCGACGCCACCCGGCACATGGCTGAGCACCCCGGCGGCGAGGGCGAGCAGGTAGACCAGCACGAACGCGCCAAAGGGCGGGGCTTCGGGCAGCAGCAAATAAAGCACGGTGGCCGCAGCGGCGACATCCAGGGCGGTGATCAGCAGTTGCAACGCAGTCAGGCGTGCGCCTGGCAGGCGCAGGGTGCGGCGCCCGAACTGCACCAGCAGGTTGTCGGCCAACGGCTGATCAGGCAGGCGACGGCGGTACAGGCCCACGACCAGGGCTACCGCCGCGCCCAGCACGGCGACGGCGATGCCGCCCAGCAGCGGTGCAGGCAAACGCAGCGCCGTTGCCGCTGCCGGCAGGTCGCTCAGGGTGGCCAGTGCGGCCAACGGCGGCAGCGCGCAGCCCAGCGAGAGGCTGGCGAACACTGTCATGCGCGCGACTTCCGCGGCGCCCAGGCCTTGGCGGGCATAGAGGCGATAACGCACCGAGCCGCCCGACAGCATCGACAGGCCTATTGCATTGCCAATGGCGAAGGCACTGAAGCCCCCGAGCACCAGGGTGCGGGGTGGCAGTTGCACGGCGGCGTAGCGGCTGGCCGACCATTCGTAACCCAGCAGGATCACGAAGCCGGCCAACGTGGCCAGCAGCGCGCCGAGCAGCGACTGGGTCGGCACGCTGAGCATCGCATCATGCAGGGCGTAGATATCCAGTTCGCTCAACAGATGGCGGCAGGCAATCAGGCCCATGGCGAACAGCAGCAATGTCAACGCCAATCCCAGCGGCTGACGGTACTTGCTCAGGCGTTCCAGCCAGGGCAGGCGCTGCGCCGCCGCCGGCAAGGCCGTGGTCAACGGTGCCTGGGGCTCGGGAGTGGGGGCGGTCATGGAGTGCCTCGTGCGCAGCGCGCGAGGTAAAGGCAAGGTGCGGCCAAGTGAAAGTCCCTTTGGAAAAACGTATCCGAATATTACTCCGCGCCGGCGGCTTAATCTGTTTCAGGATAGTTAAAGATAGTTCATTCAGCCGTCTGCAAGGGCTGGAACCAGGGCTTGGCGAGGAGGAGTCGAAAGGGTAGGGGCTGAATGCAACAAACCCCGCACTGTCTTGCGACAGGCGGGGTTTGTTCTGACGAATATGGTTGCGGGAGCCGGATTTGAACCGACGACCTTCGGGTTATGAGCCCGACGAGCTACCAGGCTGCTCCATCCCGCGTCAGAGGGGCGCATTCTACGCATTTGCCATGGCTTGTCAAGGCTTGATATGACATTGGTTGCGATTGGAAAAACAGCGGCCAATAAAAAAGGCCACTGCGTGAACAGTGGCCTTTTCTTGAATCTGGTTGCGGGAGCCGGATTTGAACCGACGACCTTCGGGTTATGAGCCCGACGAGCTACCAGGCTGCTCCATCCCGCGCCTGTGGAATCGAATTCTACGGATTTCCCAACCGCTGTCAAGCGTTACTGCTTGATTTTTCGTAGGTTTTTCTTTAGTTGGAAATATAGAGGCAATAAAAAAGGCCACTGCGTAAACAGTGGCCTTTTCTTGAATCTGGTTGCGGGAGCCGGATTTGAACCGACGACCTTCGGGTTATGAGCCCGACGAGCTACCAGGCTGCTCCATCCCGCGCCTGTGAGATCGAATTCTACGGATTTTCCTTTGGCTGTCAAGCATTTCCTCAAGAAAATCCTTTTTCGTTCAAACCCTTAGCGTGCCAGATCGCGCCGCAGCTCAGTGGCGACGGGGCTTGCAGGCCGATTGTCCGGTCCAGGCTGTCTCGTCCGTTGGCCATACGGTAATATCTGTATGAATTTACAGTAGTGGCTGTCATCCATGTCCTTGCGCAAGATCATCCACATTGATTGTGACTGCTTCTACGCCGCCATCGAGATGCGCGATGACCCACGCCTGGTCGGTCGCCCCATGGCCGTGGGTGGGCAGCCAGGTCAGCGTGGCGTGATCGCTACCTGTAACTACGAGGCGCGTGCCTACGGCGTGCGGTCGGCTATGGCATCGGGGCATGCGATGAAGCTGTGCCCCGACCTGGAAATCGTCAAGCCGCGTTTCGAGGCTTACCGTGAGGCGTCCCGGGAGATTCACGCGATCTTTCGCGACTACACCGAGCTGATCGAACCGCTGTCGCTGGACGAGGCTTACCTGGATGTCAGTGACAGCCAATGGTTTGCCGGCAGCGCCACGCGGATTGCCGAGGACATTCGCCGACGGGTCGCCCAGCAACTGCATATCACGGTGTCCGCAGGTGTGGCGCCGAACAAGTTCCTGGCCAAGATCGCCAGCGATTGGCGCAAGCCCAATGGTTTGTTTGTCATTACCCCGGATCAGGTGGAGGAATTCGTTGCGCAGCTACCGGTGGCGCGCTTGCATGGGGTTGGCAAGGTGACTGCGGATAAGCTCTCGCGGTTGGGAATCGACACATGCCTGTCGCTGCGTGATTGGCCGCGGTTGGCATTGGTGCGCGAGTTCGGCAGCTTCGGCGAGCGCTTGTGGGGGCTGGCGCGGGGGATCGACGAGCGTGCGGTGCATAACGACAGTCGGCGGCAGTCGGTCAGCGTCGAGAACACCTACGATCATGATTTGCCCGACCTGAGCAGTTGCCTGGAGAAGCTGCCTAACCTGCTCGCCAGTCTGAATGAGCGGATTGCGCGCATGGATAGCAGCTATCGGCCCGACAAGCCTTTCGTCAAGGTCAAGTTCCATGACTTCAGCCAGACCACGCTGGAGCAGGCGGGGGCGGGGCGAGACCTGGAGAGTTACCGGCAGTTGCTCAGCCAGGCGTTTGCCCGGGGTGGCAAGCCGGTGCGGTTGCTGGGGGTGGGGGTGAGGTTGCGGGATCTGCGCGGGGCGCATGAGCAGTTGGAGTTGTTTCGGGACATATAAAGAAGAAGGGGCCACAGATGGCCCCTCCTTTTGGTTTTACTGCTCGCCCGGATCGGCAACTAGTCGCCCGGTGGCCTTGGTCAGTGCCTGCAGAAATTCCTGCTGCAGCTCCGGATCGTTGCGCGTGAGTTCGATCAGGCTCTGTTCCAGTTCGCTGGCTTCTTCTTCCAGGCCCAGTTCCGACAGGCGCTTGACCCGGTGTACCCACTGGCCGACATCGTCGTCCTCGAGGTCATCGAAAATCAGCTCGTGGGCCTCGAGCAACTTGCCGCGCAAATTGCCGCTGACCAGCAGGCTGGCATCGCCTCGTACCTGGTTTTCCTCATCCACCACCTGCAGGTGCAGGGTGCCGATATGGTTGAGGTTCTGCTCGGAGAACGGGCTGTCGAGCAGGTTCAGGCGCAGTACGCCATGCTTGTCGGTGGTCAGCTCGTGGGTCATCTTGCCAGCCTTGACCTCGACCAGACGCTCGTTCCACGGCAGGCTGATGGACTCTTCGCGCTTGCCCTTCTCGACCTCGTCGATGCCCGCCAGGTTCTGCTGGGCACGGCCGTTGGACGGTACGTTCATGAACGGGTTGACGCCCGCCACGCCATAGCTCAGCCAGTCGTGGGTGATGCTGTCCGGCAGGTTGCCCAAGGCGAACACATTGGCCACATTGGCGCCGATGCCTGCCACCACGGCCACCGCGCCCAGCGGGATCTCGTAGACCTCCCGCCAGGGTTGGTAGGGGGTGTAGCGGTCGTAGCGGCGGGTCACTTCGAACTCGGTGACCTCGAAACGCTTGAGCTCATGAATGCGCACGCGTCGCTGCGGAAGCTCCATCACCTTCGGCTCGCCGACATCGATCTGCAGACTGTGCTCGAGCAGTTTGCGCTCGACGCGCTCCTCATGGTCGCTGCGCTGGGACATCTGGTTGGCGCAGCCGCCGAGGAACAGGGCGCCGCACAGTGCGGCGCCCCCCAGGGTGTAGGTACTTCGCTTGGACATGATCACTCGCGTAACGGGTTATCAGCGGCGGATGCGGGCCTGCAGGAAGGTCAGCACTTCATTGAGCGGCAGTGCCTGGGCCTCCGACTCGGTGCGGTGCTTGTATTCCAGGTTGCCATCGGCCAGGCCGCGGTCGCTGACGACGATGCGGTGGGGGATGCCGATCAGTTCCATGTCGGCGAACTTGATGCCGGGGCTGGTCTTCTTGTCGCGGTCGTCCAGCAGGACTTCGAAACCGGCGGCGGTCAGTTCGGCGTACAGCTTGTCGGTGGCTTCACGGACCACATCGGTTTCGTAGCGCAGCGGCACCAGGGCGATCTGGAACGGGGCCAGGGCGTCGTTCCAGATGATGCCCTTGTCGTCGTGGTTCTGCTCGATGGCGGCGGCGACCACGCGGGACACGCCGATACCGTAGCAGCCCATCGACAGGACTACAGGCTTGCCGTTCTCACCCAGCACCTGGCACTTGAGCGCTTCGCTGTACTTGGTGCCGAGCTGGAAGATGTGGCCGACTTCGATGCCGCGCTTGATGACCAGGGTACCCTGGCCGTCCGGGCTCGGGTCGCCCTCGACCACGTTGCGCAGGTCGGCGACCTGTGGAACCGGCAGGTCGCGTTCCCAGTTCACGCCGAAGTAGTGCTTGTCGTCGATGTTGGCACCGATGCCGAAGTCGCTCATCAGGGCGACCGAGCGGTCGATGATGCACTCCAGCGGCAGGTTCAGCGGGCCGAGGGAACCTGCGCCGGCACCGATGGCGGCACGCAGTTCGGCGTCGGTGGCCATCACCAGCGGGTCGGCGACTTGCTCCAGCTTGGTGGCCTTGATTTCGTTGAGCTCGTGGTCGCCGCGCACGATCAGCGCGACCAGCTTGCCTTCCTCGGCACCATGCACGATCAGGGTCTTGACGGTCTTCTCGATCGCCAGGCCGAAGTTTTCCACCAGTTGCGCGATGGTCTTGGCGTCCGGGGTATCGACCAGGCGCAGCTCTTCTGTCGGCGCCGGACGCACGGTTTCGCGCGGAATGGCTTCGGCCTTCTCGATGTTGGCGGCGTAATCGGAGCTGTCGCTGAAGATCACGTCGTCTTCGCCGGAGGAGGCGAGCACGTGGAATTCGTGGGAGTAGCTGCCACCGATCGAGCCGGTGTCGGCCTGCACTGGACGGAAGTCCAGGCCCAGGCGGGTGAAGATGTTGGAGTACGCCAGGTGCATGCGGTCGTAGGTTTCCTGCAGGGAAGCCTGGTCGGCATGGAAGGAGTAGGCGTCCTTCATGATGAACTCGCGGCCGCGCATCAGGCCGAAGCGCGGACGGATCTCGTCGCGGAACTTGGTCTGGATCTGGAACATGTTCAGCGGCAGCTGCTTGTAGCTGGACAGCTCGTTGCGCGCCAGGTCGGTGATGACCTCTTCGTGGGTCGGGCCGACGCAGAATTCGCGCTGGTGGCGGTCTTTCAGGCGCAGCAGCTCGGGGCCGTACTGCTCCCAGCGGCCGGATTCCTGCCACAATTCAGCCGGCTGGATGCTCGGCATCAGCACCTCGAGGGCGCCGGCGGCGGTCATTTCCTCGCGTACCACGGCTTCGACCTTGCGCATTACCCGCAGGCCCATCGGCAGCCAGGTGTACAGGCCGGAGGCCAGCTTGCGGATCATGCCGGCGCGCAGCATGAGCTGGTGGCTGATGACCACTGCATCGGCCGGGGTTTCTTTCTGGGTGGCGAGCAAATATTGACTGGTGCGCATGGTGAGCCGTGTCGATTGCCTGAATGTGAAATGACCCCGCATTGTACGGGGGCGAAACGAAAGCGTACAGAATGCAGCACTGGCGCGGTTCTGTCAGCCAAGAAAAAGCCCGGCGATCGCCGGGCTTCTTCATCTTTGGGCATCGCAAACCTGGGTTTACAGGATGCTCAGCGGGTACTCGACGATCAGGCGCAGTTCGTCCAGCGAGTTGGAGTAGACCGCGTCGGAGGAACGATAGGTGGCCTGGCGGACACGGAAGCTCAGATCCTTGGCCGGGCCTTCCTGCAGGACGTACTTGATGTCCACGTCGCGTTCCCATTCCTTGCCGTCGTTGGTGTCGGCAGTGTGGGCGCCGGTGCCGCGGACGTAGCGGGTCATGAAGGTCAGGCCTGGTACGCCGAATTCTGCGAAGTTCAGGTCGTAGCGAACCTGCCAGGATTTTTCGCCTTCGGCGTTGAAGTCCGAACGGGCTACCGAGTTGGCCAGGAAGATACTGCCGCCACCGTCGATGCCATAGGCATATTCGCCATCACCGGTGACTTTCTGGTAAGCCAGGGTAAAGGTGTGGGCGCCGATATTGTACGCACCGGAGAAGCTGTAGGCGCGGTTGTCGAGTTTGTCGCCGTCGGCGGTGGCGCGGTACAGGTTGTCGCCTTCGCCTTTGGTGTCATAGATGTTGAAGTCGAACACCAGGCCTTGCTTGTCCGAGATCGGCAAGGCCCAGTTGACATTGGCGTAGTACTTGCGCCAGTAGTCTTCGACCTTGGAGTAATAGAGGCTGGTCGACAGGCTGTCGGTAAAGGAGTAGGAGCCACCGAAGACGTCTGCTTCCTTCAAGCCGCGGCGACCCAGACCGTCACTGATACTGTCGCGGTCGGTTTCCGCTTGGGCTCTCATGCTCTTGAAACGGCCGGCATGCAGGGTCAGGCCTTTGATTTCATTGCTGGTGAGCAATGCGCCTTGCGCGGTTTCGGGCAGCAGGCGGCTGTCATCGGTGGCGAACACTGGCAGGGCGGTAAATTGGTCGCCGACCTTCAGGACGGTGTCGGAAATACGGAATTTAACGGCGGCGCCACCCTTGGAATAGTCATCCTGGGAGCGCTGGTCGGACCCGGTAGGGAACAGGCCGGTGCCCGAGTAGCCGCGGCCACTGTCAAGCTTGATGCCCAGCAGGCCGATGGCGTCGACGCCTACACCCACGGTGCCTTGGGTGAAGCCCGACTCGAAGGTGCCGATGAAGCCTTGACCCCATTCGCGCTGGTCGTGGCGCAGGCCGGCGAGTTTGTTGCCGGCCGACTCGGTGTTGCGATAGTCACGGCTGAAGTACAGGTTACGCATCTTGACGTTCAGCTTGCTGTCTTCGACGAAACCTTTCGACTCATCCTGCGAAGAGGCGACAGCCATCTGCGAAGTCCCTGCCGCTACGGCCAGGGCGATCATGCTCCACTTCATCACGCGCATCGTGATTTGCTCCTTTGGTTTTTAGGAAGAGTACCGCCGCACCCAAGTGTTTTAGTTATAGGGCCGGCTCTTTCTTGTTATGTCGGCGAAAATGTATATCACGCGGACTATTCTTGGCGATATGGGCAGAAACAACCTTTCGGTAACTTTATGGCCATGTCGCTGTCAGTTGTCTCCATGTCGCAAATCACGCCTGTCATATAAAGGCGTACAACGCCAGCGCTGTCTCGAAACCGTCATTTTTGTATAAATACAAAGTACGGCTTGTGAAACTCCCTGGTTATCCGATGCCGCTGTTGTTATTTGTCGCATTCACCCTGCAGTGCAGGGAGCGTGCCGACTTGGCGAGTAACGAATGCAACAAGCATGCTCAAAATCACGAACCTTTGATGAAATTTTCACAAAAGCCCTGCCTGTAGCCGGAAAACCTCCGAAAACACGGGGTGCGACCGGCTTGGCGGCTGTTCACGGTGATCTCTGGCGTATGCGCGTGAAGCTGCCTTCCAAGTCAAGGTGTTACCGGCGATTGTTTATCCTGGCTGTTTTATGTGACGGATGTGTGGTGGAGGTCTGACGAGCGGCATCATTTTGGTGCGAAAAGTAGCGCTGTGTTACCGAAGCGGGGCGCCGATGTTGTCATTCGCGTGCTACAAATGGCTCGAATCGACGTCGGCGGGTGTGGCGAATGCCGAAGAAGAGTATCCTTGCGCCCCTGTGCCCGGCCGGTTGGAAGGGCTGTATCGCTAGTAAGGAGGTTTGCCGTGTTCACCCTCGATTCGCGTCTGCAGGAGGATTCCCTGGTATTGGGCGACCTGCCGCTGTGCCGCCTGCTGCTGAGCAAGGATGCCAACTACCCGTGGTTCATCCTGGTGCCGCGCCGCGCCGATATCACTGAAGTGTTCGAGCTCGAGGAAGCGGACCAGCAGCAGTTGTGGGTCGAGACGAGCGCCCTGGCCGAGGCGTTGAAGGATGCCTTTGCCGCCGACAAGATGAACGTCGCGGCCTTGGGCAATGTGGTCAGCCAGCTGCACATGCATGTGATCGTGCGCCACCGTGGTGATGCCGCCTGGCCCGCCCCGGTCTGGGGCAAGGTGGCGGCCATCGGCTACACCCAGGAGCAGCTCGACGGTATTCGCCAGCAAGTACGTGCGCTGCTGGGTGAGAGCTTCAAGGAGGCTTGAGGATGTCGCAGGAACTGGAAATGCGCATGATCGAGCTGGAGACCCGCCAGGCGTTTCAGGATGACAGCTTGCAAGCGCTAAATGATGTGATTGTCGAGCAGAGTCGAGTGATCGAACGCCTGCAATTGCAGATGGCGGAGCTGATCAAACGCTACGAAGAGGTGGCCGGCCAGCAGGGCGGCGGGGAAGAGGAAGCGCCGCCGCCTCACTATTGAGCACGGCGGCGGTACAGGTTCAGCGGCGCGCGACGGCGACCACGTCTTCGGCCTGCAGGCCTTTGTCGCGGTGCATCACCGAGAACTCCACGCGCTGGCCTTCGACCAGCACCCGGTGGCCTTCGCCGCGGATGGCGCGAAAGTGCACGAAGATATCGTCACCGGAGTCGCGGGAGATGAATCCGAAGCCCTTGGAGGTGTTGAACCACTTCACGGTACCGGTATCGCGCTGGCCGGCCTCCGTGGGATTGCCCTGGCTGGTGCGGGCCTTTCGCGTGCCGCGAACGAAACCGGCCACCAGGTGCAGCACGCTGGCGAGGAAGGCGCAGGCCAGTGCTGGCAGGTTGCCAAGCTCCGGGCGGGCCAGCAGGGTGAGAGTCTGCAGGACCACGGCCACGACCAGCAGGATGCTGGTGGCGTGTTGCAGCTGTTGGCGCATGCCTTTGTAGTACTGCGGCAGTACGGGGGCAATCACCAGGTTGAGCAGGCCGAGCAGCGCCAGGTAGACAGCCTCGGGTTGCTGCAGGAAGGGTGTTGCGTCAGTTTTCAAGGTGGGTATGAGCGATAGCAGCAAAGCCGCCACGCCCGTCACCAGATGGACGATCTTGAACATTGGGTTTGGCTCACGTTGATAAGGCCGATCACAGGATGAGCTGGTCGCACGGTGCGCGTGAACTGTAGGCGCGAAAACGTGACGGGCCAGCCTATGCACCCGGCACTGACAATCCGCACGGGTGGCACACTGCCTATTTAACAGCAAAGACGGGGGCTTCTCAAACCGATTGGCGCCGACGGCTGTCCATGCAGCCTTGTGCCGCATGCGCCGGCGGGCAACTCTTGTTAGAGTGGTTGCTGCCCGCTTGATGATCAAGCCTTATGGAAAGGGGAGCTTCATGGCAATCGATATCGGTATCAGTGAAGAAGATCGCAAGTCCATCGTCGATGGGTTGTCCCGCCTGTTGTCGGATACCTATGTGCTGTATCTGAAAACCCATAACTTCCATTGGAACGTCACCGGTCCGTCGTTCCGCACCCTGCACCTGATGTTCGAGGAGCAATACAACGAACTGGCCCTGGCGGTCGACTCGATTGCCGAGCGCATCCGTGCCCTGGGCTTCCCGGCGCCGGGTTCCTATGCCTTTTATGCCCGCCACTCTTCGATCAAGGAAGAGGAGGGCGTGCCGCCTGCCGAAGAGATGATTCGCCAGCTGGTTCAGGGGCAGGAAGCCGTTGTGCGCACCGCTCGCAGCATCTTCCCGGTGGTGGACAAGGTCAGCGACGAGCCGACTGCCGACTTGCTGACCCAACGCATGCAGGTGCACGAAAAAACAGCATGGATGCTGCGCGTCTTGCTCGACGGGAACTGATTGCCGCTTGACCGTCGTTTGATCCAGCCAAGCCAGGCCCGATGCCTTCCCCGGTGTCGGGCCTGCACGTTTGCGGGGAAGGCTTTGCCGCTGCTATCGGCATGACCGGGTGGCGCTTCATGAAACACATGGATCCGTTCGCAGGGCGGGCGGGGTGTGGTTTCGAGATGATGGAGCGGTGCGGTGGACAGTCTGATGCGGGGTATCGACGGCAATACGAGGCACAGGCAGGGCGCGGGCAGCCCGCGGATCGATCCGTTCAGGCGGGACTTCGACATGGCGCAGGCGGGGCCTGTATCACGCTCGGTACGGCTCAACGGTTTCGCCACCTGCCTGCGTCTGGAGGTAGTCTATTGGCGCATCCTGGAGCGTATCGCCCAGGCCAACCGCTGCTCGGTGAGCGCGGTGCTGTCCTATGTGGACCGCGAGGTGCACCTGCGCCATGGCGGGGTGAGGAATTTCAGCGGGCTGGTCCGGGTGATCTGCGTCACCTGGTTGCAGGAAGCGCGGGACGTACACTGATCGCCGGGCTGCACAGCACTCCTTAACCATATATAATCCCGCTTTTTGCTGCCTTGGGCAGCGTGCGATGTGGTTGACGAGAGACGCCATGCCCCTTTACGACTATCAATGTGCATCCTGCGAACACCGCATGGAGGTGTTGCAGAAGATCAGTGCCGCGCCGCTGACCGATTGCCCGGCATGCCAGGCGCCGGCATTGAAGAAGCAGCTGTCGGTCCCCGGCTTCCGCCTGAGCGGCAACGGCTGGTACGAGACCGACTTCAAGACCGGGGCGAAAAAGAATCTGGCAGGCGGCGACAAGGCCGACTGAGTTGAATTGCACCGACCAGGTCTTGCAGTATTAGCCCCTTGGGCGGCCAAGACCTCCACCGAACATACGAATCACGAGAAGCGAAACCACGACCATGATGCGCAGCCATTATTGCGGCCAACTGAACGAGTCCCTGGACGGCCAGGAAGTCACCCTTTGCGGCTGGGTCCATCGTCGCCGCGACCACGGCGGGGTGATTTTCCTCGACATCCGTGACCGCGAAGGCATGGCCCAGGTGGTGTTCGATCCTGATCGCGCCGAAACCTTCGCCGCCGCCGACCGTGTGCGCAGCGAATACGTCGTGCAGATCACCGGCAAGGTACGCAAGCGCCCGGATGGCGCAGTGAACGCCAACATGGCCTCCGGCGCCATCGAGATCCTCGGTTACCAGCTGACCGTGCTCAACGAGGCCGAAACGCCGCCGTTCCCGCTGAACGAATACTCCGACGTGGGCGAAGAAACTCGCCTGCGCTACCGCTTCATCGACCTGCGTCGCCCGGAGATGGCCGACAAGCTGCGCCTGCGTTCGCGCATCACCAGCAGCATCCGTCGCTTCCTCGACGAGAACGGTTTCCTCGACGTCGAGACGCCGATTCTCACCCGTGCCACGCCGGAAGGCGCCCGTGACTACCTGGTACCGAGCCGTACCCACGCTGGCAGCTTCTTTGCCTTGCCGCAGTCGCCACAGCTGTTCAAGCAGTTGCTGATGGTCGCTGGCTTCGACCGCTACTACCAGATCGCCAAGTGCTTCCGCGACGAAGACCTGCGTGCCGACCGCCAGCCGGAATTCACCCAGATCGACATCGAGACCAGCTTCCTCGACGAGTCCGAGATCATGGGCCTCACCGAGAGCATGATCCGCAAGCTGTTCAAGGAAGTCCTGGACCTGGAGTTCGGTGACTTCCCGCACATGACCTACGAAGAGGCCATGCGCCGCTATGGCTCCGACAAGCCGGACCTGCGTATCCCGCTGGAGCTGATCGACGTTGCCGACCAGCTCAAGGATGTCGACTTCAAGGTCTTCGCCGGCCCCGCCAACGATCCGAAGTGCCGCGTCACCGCGCTGCGCCTGCCGGGCGGCGCCAGCATGCCGCGCAGTAAGATCGACGAGTACACCAAGTTCGTCGGCATCTACGGTGCCAAGGGCCTGGCCTACATCAAGGTCAACGAGCGCGCCAAGGGTGTCGAGGGTCTGCAGTCGCCGATCGTCAAGAACATCCCCGAGGCCAACCTCAACACCATCCTCGACCGCGTTGGCGCGGTCGATGGCGACATCGTGTTCTTCGGCGCCGACAAGGCCAAGATCGTCAGCGAAGCCCTGGGCGCGCTGCGTATCCGCCTGGGTCATGACTTCGAGCTGCTGACCTGCCAGTGGGCACCGATGTGGGTCGTCGACTTCCCGATGTTCGAAGAGAACGAAGACGGCAGCTTCACCGCTCTGCACCACCCGTTCACCGCGCCGAAGTGCACCCCCGAGGAGCTGGAGGCCAATCCGGCCACCGCGCTGTCGCGTGCCTACGACATGGTGCTCAACGGTACCGAGCTGGGTGGCGGTTCGATCCGTATCCACCGCAAGGAAATGCAACAGGCGGTATTCCGCCTGCTGGGTATCGAGGCGGCGGAGCAGGAAGAGAAGTTCGGCTTCCTGCTCGACGCCCTGAAGTTCGGCGCACCGCCTCACGGTGGCCTGGCCTTCGGCCTGGACCGCCTGGTCATGCTGATGACCGGCGCGCAGTCGATCCGTGAAGTGATCGCCTTCCCGAAAACCCAGAGCGCCGCGTGCGTCATGACCCAGGCCCCGGGCATGGTCGACGCCAAGGCCCTGCGCGAGCTGCACATCCGTCTGCGCGAGCAGACCAAGGTCGAGTAACCTCGACTACGGGCGCACGTGTTGCGCCCACGTATTCATGCGTTCCGCCCTTCGGGGCGGAACCTGTTTCTGTTTCAAGGATTTGGAGTCGTTATGGCCGGTCATTCCAAGTGGGCGAACATCAAGCACCGCAAAGAACGCCAGGATGCCAAGAGAGGCAAGATCTTCACCAAGTGGATTCGCGAACTGACCGTCGCTGCCAAGCAAGGTGGTGGTGATCCGGCGTCCAACCCGCGTCTGCGCCTGGCGCTGGACAAGGCCCTGGGTGCCAACATGAGCCGCGACATCATCGACCGCGCCGTGGCCCGTGGTGCCGGCACCAACGAAAGCGACAACGTCGAAGAGCTCAGCTACGAGGGTTACGGCCCGGGCGGCGTGGCGATCATGGTCGAAGCCATGACCGACAACCGTAACCGTACCGCTGCGGCCGTGCGGCATGCCTTCACCAAGTGCGGCGGCAACCTCGGTACCGACGGTTCGGTGGCCTATCTGTTCGAGCGCAAGGGGCAGATCAGCTTCGCCGCTGAGCTGAATGTGGACGAGGATGCACTGATGGAAGCCGCGATGGAGGCCGATGCCGACGACGTGGTGGTCAACGACGACGGCTCCTTTGACGTGTTCACCTCGTTCAACAGCTTCTATGCTGTGCGCAACGCCCTGGAAGAGGCCGGTTTCAAGGCGTCGGACGCCGAGATCGTGATGCAGCCGACCACCAGCGCCGAGCTGGACCAGGACGGTGCGGAGAAGGTGCTCAAGCTGATCGACATGCTTGAGGACCTGGATGACGTGCAGAACGTCTACTCCAACGCACAGATCTCCGATGAGATCATGGAAACGCTGGGCTGATCGTTTCGGCTATCGGCTGTAGCGCGGGGCAAGCCCGCTTCCACAAGGCCTGCGCCAGATTGCGGCGTAGCCTTTGTGGGAGCGGGCTTGTCCCGCGATAAGGCCGGCAAATTCGCACACCTTTGTAGGCGCTATGACTCTCATTCTTGGTATCGACCCCGGCTCGCGCATCACCGGTTTTGGCGTGGTCCGCCAGACTGCCCGTGGCTGCGAGTATGTGGCGTCGGGCTGTATACGCACTGGCGGCGGTGAGCTGCACGAGCGTCTGCAGATCGTCTTTCGCGGTGTCAGCGAAATCATCCGCCAACATGAGCCGGTGACCATGGGCATCGAGCGGGTGTTCATGGCGCGCAACGCCGATTCGGCGCTCAAGCTTGGCCAGGCCCGGGGGGCAGCCATCGTCGCCGCCGCCGAGGCCGGCCTGGAGATCGCCGAATACACCGCCAGCCAGGTCAAGCAGGCCGTGGCCGGCACCGGCGGCGCCAACAAGGAGCAGGTGATGATGATGGTCATGCACTTGCTCAAGCTGACCCAGAAACCGCAGATCGATGCCTCCGACGCCCTGGCCATCGCCCTGTGCCATGCCCATACCCGCTCCAGCCTCATCCCCCACGGGTTGGCGACGGCTCGGCGTCGTGGCGGACGCTTGCGTCTGTAACCGCTTCATGCGGTGATACACATTTTGTCCGGGTGAAGCACTTTCCCGGCGCATTTGCTGATAGGGTGGACCGGTTTTCGACCGGCACCCCAGAGGAAGGATCGGAACGTGATTGGACGTTTGCGTGGCACCCTGGCGGAAAAACAGCCGCCGCACCTGATTGTCGACATCAACGGCCTGGGCTACGAGCTCGAAGTGCCGATGACCACGCTGTACCGTCTGCCCAAGCTGGGCGAGACCGTCACCCTGCACACCCATCTGGTGGTGCGTGAAGACGCCCATCTGCTGTACGGCTTCTTCGAAAAGCGCGAACGCGAGCTGTTCCGCGAGCTGATCCGCCTCAACGGCGTTGGCCCGAAACTGGCGCTTGCGCTGATGTCGGGGCTCGAGGCCGATGAACTGGTGCGCTGCGTCCAGGCCCAGGATGCCTCGGCGTTGGTGCGCGTGCCCGGTGTTGGCAAGAAGACCGCCGAGCGCCTGCTGGTCGAGCTCAAGGATCGCTTCAAGGCCTGGGAAACCTCGCCGGCCATGTTCACCCTGGTGTCCGACGGCCCGATGCCGGTGGCCAGTGCCTCCAATGCCGAGGTCGACGCGGTCAGCGCCCTGGTGTCGCTGGGCTACAAGCCGCAGGAGGCCAGCAAGGCGATTGCCGCCATCGAGGGCAAGGCCAACCTCAGCAGTGAGGAGCTGATCCGTCGCAGCCTCAAAGGGATGATTACCAAGTGATCGAGACCGACCGCCTGATCGCCGCCTCCGGACGCGACCGCGAAGAGGTCCAGGACCGTGCGATCCGCCCGCTGAGCCTGGACGAATACATCGGCCAGCCGGTGGTGCGCGAGCAGATGTCGCTGTTCATCCAGGCCGCGCGTGGGCGCAGTGAGTCGCTTGATCACACCCTGATCTTCGGTCCGCCGGGCCTGGGCAAGACCACGTTGGCCAACATCATCGCCCACGAGATGGGTGTGTCGGTGAAGAGCACCTCTGGCCCGATTCTCGAGCGCCCTGGCGACCTGGCGGCGATGCTGACCAATCTCGAGCCGCACGACGTGCTGTTCATCGACGAGATCCACCGCTTGTCGCCGGTGGTCGAGGAAGTGCTCTATCCGGCGATGGAAGATTTCCAGCTGGACATCATGATCGGCGAGGGCCCGGCCGCGCGCTCGATCAAGCTCGACCTGCCGCCGTTCACCCTGGTCGGCGCCACCACGCGCGCCGGCATGCTGACCAACCCGCTGCGTGATCGCTTCGGTATCGTCCAGCGCCTGGAGTTCTACAGCGACAGGGACCTGGCGACCATTGTCAGCCGTTCGGCCGGCATCCTCGGCTTGCCCATGGACGACAAGGGCGCGTTCGAGATCGCTCGCCGGGCCCGCGGCACGCCGCGGATCGCCAATCGCCTGCTGCGGCGGGTGCGCGACTTTGCCGAAGTGCGCGGCAAGGGCGAGATCACCAAGGCGGTCGCGGACATGGCGCTGAACCTGCTGGATGTCGACGAGCGTGGCTTCGATCACTCCGACCGGCGTTTGCTGCTGACCATGATCGAGAAGTTCGACGGTGGTCCGGTGGGGCTCGACAATATTGCCGCGGCGATCGGCGAGGAGCGCCACACCATCGAGGACGTGCTCGAGCCCTATCTCATCCAGCAGGGCTATATCATGCGTACCCCGCGGGGCCGTGTGGTCACCCGGCACGCCTACCTGCATTTCGGCCTGAACATTCCCGGGCGTTTCTGCGAGGGTGGGGAATATGCAGCGCAAGACGACGAATGACAGATCGAATCGGCATTTTCGTGGTCCTACCGCTGGCATGCCCTGGGCTCGCTGGCAATACGACATTATCGATGCAAAAACAGTTGCCGCAGCGGATTGGCAAGCACAGGAGTAAGCACTAGAGTATGCGCGCGCAAAATGGGCTGGAACCGTTCGCACACCGCTGTCGCGTCTATTACGAGGATACCGACGCCGGTGGCGTGGTGTATTACGTCAACTACCTCAAATTCATGGAGCGCGCGCGCACCGAGCGGCTGCGTCACCTGGGGTTCTCCCAGGCCCAGCTCGCGCAGGACAATTTGTTGTTCGTGGTCCATTCCAGCGAGGCGCGCTATCACGCGCCGGCCCGCCTGGACGACGAGCTGCGGGTAACCGCGCAAGTACTTGAATTGAATCGTGCCAGCCTGCGCTTCGTGCAGCAGGTGTGGCGAGCAAAGGATGAAGTGCTGCTCTGCGAGGGGCAGTTCCTGGTGGCCGCCGTGCGCGCCGACACTTTCAAACCCCGGGCCATTCCCCCAGAACTGCGCGACGCCTTCCTGGCGGACGGCACGGGTACTCAATCGAACGCAGGAGAATAAGCGTGGAAGCAAACGTCGTCGACCATACCTCCATGTGGAGCCTGGTCGCCAATGCCAGTGTCGTGGTTCAGTTGGTAATGCTGACCCTCGTGGCAGCCTCGGTGACCTCTTGGATCATGATCTTCCAGCGCAGCACCATGCTGCGCGCCGGTCGTCGTGCACTGGACGCTTTCGAAGAGCGCTTCTGGTCGGGCATCGACCTGTCCAAGTTGTACCGCCAGGCGGGCAGCAACCCTGACCCGGACTCGGGTGTCGAGCAGGTCTTCCGTGCCGGCTTCAAGGAATTCTCGCGCCTGCGCCAGCAACCAGGTGTCGACCCGGACGCGGTCATGGAAGGGGTAGGGCGTGCCATGCGCGTGGCCATCTCCCGCGAGGAAGAAAAGCTCGAGCAGAGCCTGCCGTTCCTGGCCACCGTCGGTTCCACCAGCCCGTACATCGGTCTGTTCGGTACCGTGTGGGGCATCATGAACTCCTTCCGTGGCCTGGCCAGCGCCCAGCAAGCCACCCTGGCCACCGTGGCCCCGGGCATTGCCGAAGCCCTGATCGCCACTGCGATCGGCCTGTTCGCCGCGATCCCGGCTGTTATCGCCTACAACCGTTTTGCCGCGCGCAGTGAAGTGCTGATCGGGCGCTACTACACGTTCGCCGACGAGTTCCAGGCGATCCTGCACCGCAAAGTACACACCAGCGAAGAGTGATCAGGTAGAAACCCATGGCCCGAGTTCGCCACAAACGCAAGCCGGTCGCCGAGATGAACGTGGTGCCCTACATCGACGTGATGCTGGTGCTACTGGTTATCTTCATGGTGACCGCCCCGATGCTCAACCAGGGCGTGAAGGTGGACCTGCCCAAGGTTTCCAGCGAAGCCCTGCCGCAGGACAACAACGTCCAGGTCCTGACCATCTCGATCAAGGCCGACAAGACCTACTACTGGAACCTCGGCAGCGAAGTCGACACCGACAAGCAGATGGACAAGGCCATGACCTTGCCGGAAATGACCAGCGCGGTGACCAAGATCATCGCCGCCGGCCGTGACCAGGGCAAGCAGACCCAGGTCTTCATCCGTGGCGACAAGGCTGTCGACTACGGTGCGGTGATGGGCGCCATGGGCGGGTTGCAGAAGGCCGGTGTCGGTAACGTTGGCCTGATTACCGAGGCGCCCTGATGCAACAGCGAGAGCCATCCGCCTCGGAAAGCTACTTCTGGCCCAGTGTCTGGGCCATTGCGCTGCACGTGCTGGTGTTCGGCATGCTGTTCGTCAGCTTCGCCATGACGCCCGAGCTGCCGCCCTCCAAGCCTATCGTCCAGGCCACGCTGTACCAGCTCAAGTCCAAGAGCCAGGCGACCACCCAGACCAATCAGAAGATTGCCGGGGAGGCCAAGAAGACCGCTTCGCGCCAGACCGAGGTCGAACAGCTGGAGCAGAAGAAGGTCGAGCAGGAGGCCGTGAAGGCCGCGGAACAAAAGAAAGCCGACGCCGCTCAAAAGGCCGAGGAGGCTCGCGAAGCCGCCGAGGCGAAGAAAGCCGAAGACGCCGCCAAGGCCGCCGAGCAGAAGAAAGCCGCCGAGGCCAAGAAAGCCGAGGAAGCGAAGAAGGCTGCCGAGAAGCAGCAGGCCGACATCGCCAAGAAGAAGGCTGAGGAAGAAGCGAAGAAGAAGGCCGAGGAAGAAGCCAAGAAACAGGCCGCGGAAGAGGCGAAGAAGAAAGCCGCCGAAGACGCGAAGAAAAAAGCAGCCGAGGACGCCAAGAAGAAAGCGGCGGCCGAGGACGCGAAGAAGAAGGCAGCTGAAGAGGCCAAGAAAAAGGCTGCGGCAGACGCCCAGAAGAAAAAGGCACAGGAAGCGGCCCGCAAGGCGGCGGAAGACAAGAAGGCCCAGGCACTCGCCGAGCTGTTGTCCGACACCACCGAACGGCAGCAGGCGCTGGCCGACGAGCAGGGTGACCAGGTGGCCGGCGACTTCGACGACCTGATCCGCATGCGCGCGGCCGAAGGTTGGGCGCGTCCGCCATCCGCGCGCAAGGGCATGACGGTAGTTCTGCAGATCAACATGCTGCCGGACGGCACCCTCACCAACGTGAGTGTGGCCAAGTCCAGTGGCGACGGTCCGTTCGACAGCTCGGCCGTGGCCGCGGTGAAGAACATTGGTCGGTTGACCGAAATGCAGGGCTTGAAGCCGAACGAGTTCAATCCGTATCGTTCATTCAAGATGACATTTACACCTGAGGATCTAGCGTTGTGATTAAACGTCTGAGAGGACTCCTGGTCTTGCTCTGCTGCGTGGCAGGCATGGCGATGGCAGAGGAAAAGAACATCCTGGTCACCAGCGGTAGCGACCGGGCAACTCCCATTGCGGTAGTGCCGTTCGGTGTCCAGGGCGGCAGCGTGCTGCCGGAAGACATGGCCGATATCATCGGCAACGACCTGCGCAACTCCGGCTACTACGCGCCGATCCCGCGGCAGAACATGATCAGCCAGCCAAGCCAGGCCAGCGAAGTGATCTTCCGCGACTGGAAAGCGCTGGGCGCCCAGTACGTCATGGTCGGCAGCATCGTGCCGGCCGGTGGTCGCCTGCAGGTGCAGTACGCCCTGTTCAACGTCGCCACCGAGCAGCAGGTGCTGACCGGTAGCGTGGCCGGCGGCGTCGACCAGCTGCGCGACATGTCGCACTACATCGCCGACCAGTCGTTCGAGAAGCTCACCGGCATCAAGGGTGCGTTTTCCACGCGCATGCTGTACGTGACCGCCGAGCGTTTCTCCACCAACAACACCCGTTACACCCTGCAGCGTTCGGACTACGACGGTGCCCGCGCAGTAACTCTGCTGCAGTCGCGTGAGCCGATCCTGTCGCCGCGCTTCGCACCCGATGGCAAGCGTATCGCCTATGTCTCGTTCGAGCAGAAGCGCCCGCGCATCTTCATCCAGCACATCGACACCGGTCGCCGCGAGCAGATCACCAACTTCGAAGGCCTGAACGGCGCGCCTGCCTGGTCGCCTGACGGCTCGCGCCTGGCATTCGTGCTGTCGAAGGACGGCAACCCGGACATCTATGTGATGAACGTGGCTTCGCGCCAGATCACCCGTGTCACCGCAGGCCCAGGCATCAATACCGAGCCGTTCTGGGGCAAGGATGGCAACACCCTGTACTTCACCTCCGACCGTGGCGGCAAGCCGCAGATCTACAAGCAGTCGGTTGGTGGCGGTGGTGCCGAGCGCGTGACGTTCGTGGGTAACTACAACGCCAACCCGAAATTGTCGGCGGACGAAAAGACCCTGGTGATGATCCATCGCCAGCAGGGTTTCACCAACTTCAAGGTGGCCGCGCAGGACCTGCAACGTGGAAGTGTAAAGATTCTCTCCGAGACCAGTCTTGATGAGTCTCCCACTGTTGCGCCAAACGGCACCATGCTAATCTACGCCACCCGCCAGCAGGGCCGGGGAGTCTTGATGCTCGTGTCGCTTAACGGCCGCGTGAGGCTCCCGCTTCCTACCGCTCAAGGCGAAGTCAGAGAACCGTCCTGGTCCCCTTACCTGAACTGATTGCGGCGTAACACGTTTTGCTTAACACACTGGGGTTTCATTAGGAGTTTCACGATGGAAATGCTGAAGTTTGGTAAATTCGCTGCGCTGGCTCTGGCCATGGCTGTAGCTGTAGGTTGCTCCTCGAAAGGCGGCGACAACGCTGGTGAAGGCGCTGTTGATCCGAACGCTGGCTACGGTGCCAACACTGGCGCTGTTGACGGTTCCCTGAGCGAAGAAGCCGCCCTGCGCGCAATCACCACCTTCTACTTCGAATACGACAGCTCGGACCTGAAGCCAGAAGCCATGCGCGCTCTGGACGTTCACGCCAAGGACCTGAAGTCCAACGGCAACCGCGTTGTCCTGGAAGGCAACACCGACGAGCGCGGCACCCGCGAGTACAACATGGCTCTGGGTGAGCGTCGTGCCAAGGCCGTTCAGCGCTACCTGGTTCTGCAGGGCGTTTCCCCTGCTCAGCTGGAACTGGTTTCCTACGGCGAAGAGCGTCCAGTTGCCACTGGCAACGACGAGCAGTCCTGGGCCCAGAACCGTCGCGTAGAACTGCGTAAGTAAGTTCCTATGCGTATGTGCCGTCGTGCTGTAACCGTCCTCGCACTCAGCCTGCCCCTTTCGGCGTGGGCTGCGGTTCCCGTAGTAGATGACAACGCGGGTGGCTATCCACCTGCGGGTTATGGCACGAGCGGCGCCTATGCCGGAGCAGGGGCTTCGGCCCCTGCTTCTGCAAATGGCCAGCTGTTCATGCAGCTGCAGCAGATGCAGGACCAGATTTCCCGCCAGCAAGGCATCATCGAAGAGCTGCAGAACGATGTGTCGCGCATGAAGCAGGAAAACCTCGAGCGCTACCAGGATCTCGACCGCCGCATCAGCAGCGGTGCCGCGCCTGCCGCGACTCCAGACAATTCTTCCACCGGTGGCGCGAACAGCGCAGCCACGGGTGCGGCCGCCGGCACCAATGCCGCGCAGCCACCGGCCGCGAGCAGCGAGCCGGGCGATCCGGCGAAAGAGAAGCTGTATTACGACGCCGCTTTCGACCTGATCAAGCAGAAGGACTTCGACAAGGCCAGCCAGGCCTTCAACGCCTTCCTGCGTAAGTACCCCAACAGCCAGTACGCCGGCAATGCCCAGTACTGGCTCGGTGAGGTCAACCTGGCCAAGGGCGACCTGCAAGGTGCCAGCCAGGCGTTCGCCGAGGTCGGTCAGAAGTACCCGAAACACAGCAAGGTGCCGGATTCGCTGTACAAGCTGGCCGATGTCGAGCGCCGCATGGGCCACACCGACAAGGTCAAGGGCATCCTGCAGCAGGTCATCACCCAGTACCCCGGCACTTCCGCCGCGCAACTGGCGCAACGCGACCTGCAAAAGCTCTGAACGACCCGTTGAAGAAGAAACCCGCGCTTGTCGCGGGTTTTTTCGTTAGAATCACAGCCCTTTTTTCGTAAACACGCTGCCGCGGATAACGCTTTGTCGAGTCCGCGACAGTGCCTGACGGAGGCGGACAGCCTGTTTAGCTGTCACGCCCGTGGCGATCATGCAAGACACATTACGCATCACCGAAGTGTTTTACTCGTTGCAGGGTGAAACGCGAACGGCCGGGCTGCCCACGGTTTTCGTGCGCCTGACCGGTTGCCCCCTGCGCTGCCAGTACTGCGACAGTGCCTATGCCTTCAGTGGCGGCACTGTCCGCACCCTTGACTCCATTGTTGAGCAGGTGGCCGGCTTCAAGCCGCGCTACGTCTGCGTGACCGGTGGCGAGCCTCTGGCCCAGCCCAACGCGCTGCCTTTGTTGCAACGCCTGTGCGACGCCGGTTACGACGTGTCGCTGGAAACCAGTGGCGCTCTCGACATCAGTGGCGTCGATACCCGGGTCAGCCGCGTGGTCGATCTCAAGACCCCAGGCTCCGAGGAGTCTCACCGCAACCGCTACGAGAACATCGAGCTGCTGACCGGCAACGACCAGGTCAAGTTCGTCATCTGTTCCCGCGAGGACTACGATTGGGCGGTTTCCAAGCTGATCCAGTACAACCTGGCCGAGCGCGCCGGTGAAGTGCTGTTTTCGCCCAGTCACCATCAGGTGAGCGCCACCGACCTGGCTGACTGGATCGTCGCCGACAACCTGCCCGTACGCTTCCAGCTGCAGCTGCACAAGCTGCTGTGGAACGACGAACCCGGACGTTGAGGAGAAAGACATGACTGACAAACGCGCGGTAATCCTGCTGTCCGGTGGCCTGGATTCGGCCACCGTGGTAGCCATGGCCAAGGCCGACGGCTACCAGTGCTACACCATGAGCTTTGACTACGGCCAGCGCCATCGCGCCGAGCTTAACGCCGCGGCACGGGTGGCTCGTGACCTGGGCGTGGTCGAGCACAAGGTGATCGGCCTGAACCTTGATGGCATCGGTGGCTCGGCGCTGACCGACAGCCGCATCGATGTACCCGAGGCGCCAAGCGAGGGGATTCCGGTCACCTACGTGCCGGCTCGCAACACCGTGTTCCTGTCCCTGGCCCTGGGCTGGGCGGAGGTGCTCGAAGCCCGTGACATCTTCATTGGTGTCAACGCCGTGGATTACTCCGGCTACCCGGACTGCCGCCCGGAATTCGTCGAGGCCTTCGAGCGTATGGCCAACCTGGCTACCAAGGCCGGCGTGGAAGGGCAGGGCTTCCGCATCCAGGCGCCGCTGCAGAACCTGAGCAAGGCGCAGATTGTCCAGGCGGGCATCGCCCGTGGCGTGGACTATAGCCTGACCGTTTCTTGCTACCAGGCCGACGACGACGGACGTGCCTGCGGCAAGTGCGACAGCTGCCGCTTGCGCGCCGACGGCTTCAAGGCGGCCGGCGTAGAGGATCCCACCCGGTATTTTTGAAAAAATTTGCGATGGAGTGTTGATTTCCTCTGAGAAATCAGTAATATACGCGCCATCCAACGGGTCGTTAGCTCAGTTGGTAGAGCAGTTGGCTTTTAACCAATTGGTCGTAGGTTCGAATCCTACACGACCCACCATATGCAGTACGAAAGAGCCCGCCTTCATGGCGGGCTTTTTCATGCCTGTCGAGAAAGTGGCCTGACCCACTGTCAACGGTTCAGGCGCCGTGCATCGAACGCATCACGTGCCTGGTAGGCGGTGTAGGTGGCCTGCGCGGCCACCAGGCCGGCCAGGCCGAAGGTGCGGTCGAGGCCGAACCGACTGAAACCGCTCGGGATCGGCAGGCGATGGGCGATGGCATCCGCCAGGACTTCGCCGGCGACCGTGGTCGGGGCCATGCCATGGCCGCCGAAACCGACCGCGTGCCAGATGCCGTTGTGGTCCTGGCCGATCTGCGCCATCTGGTGGCGTCCGTAGCTCATCAGGCCGCCCCAGGAGTACTCCAGTTCCACGTCCTCGAGTTGCGGATAGACGCTCGCCAGGTCGGCCTTGAGCAGCCTGGCGATGGCCTGTGGCCCGCGGTCGAGAATGGAGATGCGTCCGCCCCAGAGGATCCGGCTGTCTTTCAGCGGGCGGTAATAATCGAAGGCGAAGCGTGTATCGTAGATGGCCGACTGGCAGTCGATGGCGTCCTGCAGGCGTGCGCCCAGTGGCGCAGTGGTCACCACGTAGGTGGCGATCGGCAGCACGGCGCGTTCGATCGGGGCGTAGACGCCGCGGGCATAGCCCCCTGCGCTGAACACCACCTGCTCGGCATGGACTTCGCCCTGGCCGGTGCGCACGATGTAGCCGCCAGCCTTCTTCTCGATACTGGTCACCGGCGATTGTTCGTAGATCGTCACCCCGGCCTGTGCGGCTGCCTGGGCGATACCGCAGACGTACTTGAGCGGGTGGAAGTGGAATGCGTTGCGTTCCAGCAACCCGCCGTAGTAGCGCTCGGTCCTGAGCTGTTCCTTCAGTTCGCCGGGGGCGATGTATTCCCAGTCGACGCCATAGGCCTGCTTCATCAGCTGGCGCGGTTTTTCCAGGCGCGACGGGTCGTTGAACCAGTTGGCGAGGATCACACCCTGGTCGACCAGGTCGCAATCGATGGCGTAGCGGCGGGCGCGTTCGCGGATCAGCTCGACGGCGTCGAGTGTCAATCGATACAGCTTGCGTGCCTCGTTGGCGCCCAGGGTCGCCAACAGTTCGGCGTTGCCGAGGCTGTAACCGCCGAAGACGAAGCCGCCGTTGCGTCCCGAGGCGCCATGGCCGACGCGTTGCGACTCGAGGAGAGTCACATCGCTCACCCCGCGCTCGGCAAGCCCTATCGCAGTCGACAGGCCGGCCAGACCACCACCGAGGATGCAGACGCGGGTATCGGTGCGCCCACTCTGGGCAGGGTGGAAGGTTCTGCTGGCGGTGGCTTCGTAGTAGGAGTCGAAGGTGCTGTTCATCAGGGGCCCGGAGCAGTGGTGGGCGGACCGGGGCGGGTCCGCCAATGGAGAGTTCAGGCGGGTTGCTGGCTGGCCGCGAGCGCATCGCCTGTGGGCTCTGCCTTGCTGCGTTCGGCTTTGCGAATCTCGATACTGGAAAAGTCCATTTCCCTGTAGCGCACCACCTTGGAGCCTGTGACCAGCTTGTGGCCGAACCAGACCACCACGAACAGCACCAGGCCGACGTAGGTGGCGAAGGCACCGACCCAGTCGACCTGCCCGCCGATGAACGCCTGGTAGTTCTGCCCGAGCATGACCACCATGCACAGGCCGAAGGCGAACAGCGGGCCGAACGGGAAGTATTTCGACACATACGGCAGTTTCGCCAGGTCATTGCCATTGAGCAGGTAGCCGCGGCGGAAGCGGTAATGGCTGATGGCGATGCCCAGCCAGGCGATGAAACCGAGCATGCCGGAGGTGTTCAGCAGCCACAGGTAGAGCTTGCCGGGGCTGAACAGGAAGCTCAGCAGGCACAGACCCGCGACCGCGGCGGTGGCCAGCAGCGCCCAGACCGGCGTGCCACTGCGGGTCACCCGGGCGAAGATGGCCGGCGCCTTGCGCTCCAGCGCCAGGCTGTAGAGCATGCGCGACGAGGCATACATGCCCGAGTTGCCGGCGGACAGCACCGAGGTCAGGATCACCGCGTTCATCACGGCGGCGGCGGCGAGCATGTCAGCCTTGGTAAAGATCAGGGTGAACGGGCTGATGGTGACGTCCGACAGGCCGTCCTTGAGCAGGCGCGGGTCGGTGTAGGGGATCAGCAGGCCGATCACGACAATGGTGAGTACGTAGAACAGCAGGATGCGCCAGAAGATCTGGCGCACGGCCTTGGGAATGTTGCGTCCCGGGTTTGCCGTTTCGCCAGCGGCGATGCCCACGAACTCGGTGCCCTGGAACGAGAAACCGACGATCATCGCCACGCCGATCAGCGCCGGCAGGCCGCCGGCAATGGGCGCGTCGCCGATCTGCCAGAGGTGGGCGCCACCGTCCTGGCCGCCTTCGAGGATGCCCAGCAGCATCAGCACACCCACGGCGATGAAAATGATGATGGTGATGACCTTGATCAGGGCGAACCAGAACTCTGCCTCGCCGAAGAAGCGCACCGAGGCGACATTGAGGGCGAACAGCAGCGCCAGGAAGGCCGCGCTCCAAATCACCCCGGGGGTGTCCGGGAACCAGTAGAGCATGATGATCTGTACGGCCACCAGGTCCACGGCGATGGTCACGGCCCAGGAGTACCAGTAGTTCCAGCCCAGGGCGAAGCCGAAGCTTTCTTCGACGTAGCGCGAGGCATAGGTGGAGAACGAGCCGCTGACCGGCATGCATGCAGCCATTTCGCCGAGGCTGGTCATCAGGAAGTAGACCATCAGGCCGATCACCGCGAAGGCCAGTAGTGCGCCGCCGGGGCCGGACTGGGCGATGGTGGCGCCGGAGGAGACGAACAGGCCGGTGCCGATGGAGCCGCCGATGGCGATCATGTTCAGGTGGCGGCTGGTGAGGGTGCGCTTGAGGTGTCCGGAAGGTGGGGCTGCGGCAGTCAAACTTCCGTTGTTGTTCGAATGGGTCATGGGCAACCTATTGGATCTGCATTCGGGTGAGTTGTTGTTTTTGTTGTGAACTGACCACTTCCTGTTGCAGGTGACGGGCGCGGATGGGGCGCCGGTCGGCCAGCAGCTTCTCCAGTGCTGCGGCGGTGGCGATTGCATTGATTGAAATCAGTATTGGCGTTGAAAGGTGTTCGCAACAAACGACAATTAGTTGCCATATCATTCCATTTCGGAATGCTTGATTTCGTCGTTTTGATCGTGTGGCAAAGTTGAAATTTGCGCGCATTCATCTGGATTACCCATATTTACTGATATGCGCCAACGTCATTGTGAAGTGTGAAATGGTCGTTTTGTAACTGTCATGAAATGTACGAAACAATATGGCGGAAATTTATTCATCATTGATGCAACAAAAAACCGATACCTGGCGTGGCCAGATATCGGTTTCGGAGGGTCATATCCCTTCAAGCGGAGGGATTGATGGAGGGGCAGCCTTGTCGTGAGCTGTCAGTCATTGTCACGGCGGACCGTGCGGCTGCTGGCAGTCCGCTGTTGCTGTTTCATCCGGGGGGGGGGCGGATTCAAACCCGGAACTGCGCCATCAGTGCCTGCTGCTGGTTGGCCAGCCGGTTCAACGCCAGGCTGATGTGCGCCGACTCGTCGGCCTGGCCCGACAGCGATTCGGTCACGTCGCGGATGCCCGCCACGTTGCGGTTCACCTCTTCGGCCACTGCGCTCTGTTCCTCGGCGGCCGAGGCGATCTGCAGATTCATGTCGGTGATCACCGTCACCGCCTCGCCGATACGCTGCAGCGCTGGCAAGGTCTGTTCCATCTGCGCGGCACTGTCCTGGGCCTGGCGCTGGCCGGCCTGCATTGCCTCGACCACGTCCTGGGTGCCTTGCTGCAAACCTTCGATTACCTGGCGGATCTCCTCGACCGACACCTGGGTGCGCTGTGCCAGGTTGCGTACTTCGTCGGCGACCACCGCAAAGCCCCGCCCGGCTTCGCCGGCGCGAGCCGCTTCGATGGCGGCGTTGAGGGCCAGCAGGTTGGTCTGCTCGGCGATGGCGCGGATCACTTCAAGCACCGAGCCGATCTGTTCGCCACGGCTTTCCAGGGCGCGGGCTTCATCCATGGCCGCATCCATGCCGCCGGCAAGCTGGGCGATCGCTTCGCGGGTGGCGCCCACCCGCGCCAAGCCATCGCGGGTTGCCTGGTCGGCACCGCGTGCGGCCTGGGCGGCCTGTGCGGCGTTGTGGGCAACGTCATGGGCGGTGGCGCTCATTTCGTTTGCCGCCGTGGCCACCTGTTCGATTTCGCGGTGCTGTTGCTGCATGCCGTCGCTGGTCTGGCGGGCGATCAGCGCCGACTGGTCGGCAGTGCCGCGGGCTTCCTGCAGCGAACCCTTGAGCTGGGCGATCACCGGTTGCAGCTTGTCGAGGAAGCGGTTGAACCAACCGGTGAGCTGGCCCAGTTCGTCGTCGCGGGCGTAGTCCAGGCGCCGGGTCAGGTCGCCTTCACCGCTGGCGATGTCCTCCAGGCGGGCGGCCACGGCCAGGATTGGCCGGGTCACGCCGCGGGCGGTCAGCCACACCAGCAGCAGCCCCAGCACGGCGGCGCCCAGGCCGATCAGCAGGCTGACGAGGTTGGCCTGCTGGTTCTGGCTGTCCAGGCGTTGGTTGAGGGTGACGGCGGGCGCTTGCAGTACCTGTTCGGGCAGTTCGAGCAGCACCTGCCACGGTGCCGCGCCGGGAATTGGCGCAAAGGGGCGGGAAATACGCATGGTGCCTTGGTCCAGGCGCTCGACGGCCTGGCCGGCACGCAGAGGCGCGGCCAGGGCCGCCGCGCTGGCGCCGAAGGCTTGTTGCACGGTCTTGCTCAACTGGCCGGCATCCTGGCTGTGGCCGGCGAGCAGGCCCGCAGGGCTGACGATGCTGACCTGGCCCTGGCCGTCGAACAGTTCCTGGCGGCCGGCCAGGCTCAGTTGCTGCAGGTTGTCCAGGCCGATGTCCAGGCCGACCACGCCCACCACCTTGCCGTTTTCCAGTAGCGGCAGGGCGATGCTGGTCATCAGTACCTGGTGGCCGTTGACCTCGTCGAAGTACGGGTCTAGCACGCACGCCTTGGCGGTTTCCAGCGGGCAGGTCAGCCAGTGGTTGTAGGGCGAACCGTTGGCGCCGATGCTGGTATCGGCGAGCATCGATTCGGGCATGGCCTCCGCTTCGAGGGTGCCAGTGCCGGGCTGCGACCAGTACAGCGAAAAACGCCCGCTGTCGTTGCTGCCGTTGTCAGCCTGGCCGACGAAGCGCGCGTCCTGCTGGTCCAGGGCGTTGGGTTGGAACACCAGGTACAGGCCGATCAGGTCGGTATTGCCGGCCAGTGCGGCGCGGGCTTCTCGGCTCAGCTCACCGCGCAGGTCGGCGCCGCCACGGGCCTTGAGCGCCTGCACCAGGCGGGCGAAACCGTTGCCGTACTGGTAGGCGTCCATGAAGTAGCGCTGGATGCGCAAGGCCTGGGTTTCGCCGTGGGCCTGCAGGCGCAGGCGGGCACTGTGGTCGAGCAGTTCGGTGTTGGCCTGGAATACCTGCTCGGCACTGCGCCGCGCCTGGGTGAGCGAGGTGGCCACCAGCAGGGCGACGATGGCCAGCAGGCACAGGCCGGCGAGCAGGGTGATCTTCCACTGGATGGAGAGACGGCGCTGCGACATGGGCTTTTCCTTCTCGGGCAAACACAACGCCCGCGGTCAGGCGGGCGTCGGTGGGGTCATTCGGCGATGCAGTTCGGTGGCGCAACTCTGAAGGCTTTGGTCAGCCAGGCCAGGTAGAGCATGCCAAGCAGGGCCCAGACTCCGCCGAACAGCAAGGAGTGTTCGTTCAGGTCCAGCCACAGCGAGACGATGATGCAGAAGCCTATCGTCGGCGCCACCAGATACTTGAGGTTGTTCGTCAGTCCCTTGTTCTGTCTCTCACGGATATAGCAGTGGTTGATCACCGAGAGGTTGACGAAACTGAACGCCACCAGCGCGCCGAAGTTGATCACCGAGGTGGCGGTGACCAGGTCGAAGAAGATCGCCGACAGCGAAATCAGGCCGACCACGGCGATGTTCAGCACCGGGGTCTTGTAGCGCGGGTGCAGGCGGGCGAACACCCCGGCCGGGATCACGTTGTCGCGGCCCATCACGTACAGCAGGCGCGACACGCTGGTCTGCGAGGCCAGGCCCGAGGCGATGGTGTTGATCACCGTGCAGGCGATGAACACCGACTGGAACAGCTTGCCGCCGACGTACAGGGCGATTTCCGGCAGGGCTGCTTCCTGGTCGTGGAAGCGCTGCATGGTCGGGAAGTAGGCCTGGATAAAGTACGACACCCCGATGAACACCACGCCGCCGATCAGGGCGGTCAGGAAGATCGCCCGGGGGATGGTCTTGCCCGGGTCGCGGGTTTCCTCCGACAGGCAGGTCACTGCATCGAAGCCCAGGAACGAGAAGCACAGGATGGTCGCGCCCGCGGCCAGCGCGGCGAACTGGGTCTGGTCATCGGCGAACGGCAGCAGGCTCCAGGCGGTGCCCAATCCCTCGCCGTGGCCCAGGCCGCGCCAGCACAGGTAGATGAACACCGAGATGATCGCCACCTGCACGGCGACGAACAGCAGGTTGAAGTGCGCCACCAGGTTGATGCTGCGCATGTTGATCAGGCTGATCAGGGTGACGAAGCTGGCCACCCATACCCAGGCCGGCACTTCGGGGAACATTGCCGACAGGTAGAGCTTGGCCAGCAGCGCGTTGACCATGGGCAGCAGCAAGTAGTCCAGCAGCGACGACCAGCCGACCAGGAAACCCACGTGCGGGTTGATGGCGCGCTGGGTGTAGGTGTACGCCGAGCCCGACTGCGGGAAGCGCCGCACCAGCGTGCCGTAGCTCACGGCAGTGAACAGGATGCCGAGCAGGGCCAGGATGTAGGCGCTGGGCACATGCCCTGCAGTGATGCCGGAGACGATGCCGAAGGTATCGAACACGGTCATCGGGGTGAGGTAGGCCAGGCCGATGATCACCACGTGCCAGAGGCGCAGGGACTTGCGGAACTGGGCATCGCCGGAAGCGCTGTGGTCAGGCTGCATGCGGGCGCTGCTCCTGTGTCGAAACAACGGGCACGGCGAGTGACGGGCACGACAAGGTCGAGCGGATGGGCTCCATGTTGTTCACCTTTTATGTTGGAGCTGCAGGGTGCGCGAAATAAACAACGATGGTCGTTTGAGTGTCAAGTTAAACATGACAGGTAGTCAGTTGGATGGAAGATGAATCGGTTTTTTTGGCCGTTATGCACTGTTATTGGCCGATTGAGCGGATCGTAAGTCGATTTTGATGTTCGTAAAAATTGACATTGATTTTGGCAAAAGCGTGCGGTCGGTGGGGCGCCGATGCACGAAATACATCAAGCATCACCGCGCCGACCGGGCGCCGATGGTATTCTTGCCACCCCGCGTGCCCTCGTTTCCGTGGTCCGCCCAATCGCCCTCCCTATGGACAGCAATCGGTTCTATTCATGAAGAAATCAGTAGGCATCCTTTCCGGCCTGGCGGTCGCCATCGCCGTCGCAACCACCGCTGGCGCCTGGTACACCGGCAAGCAACTGCCCGCGGAGCTGGAACGCTCCGTTGCCCGCGGCAACGAAGAGCTGAAGAAAGCCCTGGTCGGCAACGGCGGCAGCATGACCATCGAGCTGGTCTCTTTGGACCAGCACTTCTTCACCAGCACCGCGCACTACCGCCTGAAGGCCGAGAATGTGCAGCTCGGCGAGGCCGAGGCGCTGAACTTCCAGGTCGGCGTGACTGACCAGATCGAGCACGGCCCGTTCCCCTGGTCGCGGGTCAAGGCGTTCAAGCTGATGCCGGTCATGGCCACCAGCAACAGTGCTTTGGACAAGGATGACTTCACCGCAGGCTGGTTCACCGCCGCCGGCGACAAGGCACCGGTCACCGCCCAGGTCAGCCTCGGCTACAACGGCAGCGTCGACAGCGATATCCGCCTGGCGCCGGTGACGCTCAAGGAAGACGGCGGCAACGTCCTGGA
The DNA here is from genome assembly GCF_018596375.1 of Pseudomonas sp. RC3H12. Classification (NCBI taxonomy): domain Bacteria; kingdom Pseudomonadati; phylum Pseudomonadota; class Gammaproteobacteria; order Pseudomonadales; family Pseudomonadaceae; genus Pseudomonas; species Pseudomonas sp. RC3H12. Next base: position 547,395 of record NZ_CP075595.1, read on the forward strand.
CTTCTCCGGCCTGCAGCTGCAACTGCGCGGTGACCGCGACGGCAAGGCGGTGGAGATCCACGGCAATGCCGAGCACCTGGAGTTGAACTTCGTCGATGAGCAACAGGCGCCGGTGAAGATCCTGCTCAACGGCTTCAAGGCCGGCGGCAAGCTCCACGAAACCGCTCACGACATGGTCTATGTCGGCAACTTCGACCTAGCCCTGGCCGACACCCAGGTGACCTTCGGGCCGAAGCAGGAAGTGCTGGTGCTCAAGGGCCTGCAGCAGAACAACCTGTACAACGCCGAGGGCGAGGCCAAGGACAAGCTGGCCGGGCGCCTGGAATACAAGGTCGCCGACATCAGCTACGGCGGGCGCAAGGTCGGCAGCGCGGAAATGGTCCTGACCATGAAGTCCATCGACATCGCGGCCATGCAGGCGTTGATGGAGTGGTACCAGACCCAGCTGCCGCAGATGCAGCAGGCGGCGGCCGAGGGCGAGGCCCCGTCGCTGGAAATGACCCCCGAGGAACAGGCCAAGGTCCAGGGCGACCTGCACAAGCTGCTGGTAGCCAAGCCGCAGGTGGCGGTGGAGAAGCTGGCGTTCAAGACCGCCAATGGCGAGAGCCACTTCAACCTGGCGATGGACTTCGCCAGCCCCAGCTCGTTCGACCTGCCGCCTGACCAGTTGGGCAAGCAGCTGCTGACCCAGCTGAAGGCCAAGCTCAGTGTCTCCAAGCCGATGGTCGGTGACCTGGCCACGTTGCAGGCGCTGCTCGACGGCGAGACCGACGCCCAGGCCATTGCCCAGCAGTCCAGCCAGGCTGGCGAGATGCTCGGCATGATGGCGCTGCAGAGCGGCATGGCCACGGTAGAGGGCACCGATGTGGTATCGAGCCTGCAGTACGCCGATGGCATGGTCGACTTCAACGGCAAGAAGATGACCGTCGAGGAGTTCGCCATGCTGATCAGCGGCCACCTGGCGGCGCTGCAGCCGCAGAGCTGAGCCCTCGGGCATGCCCGCTCTCATCATCGTGGGAGCGGCGATGCGGCGACCCGACTTGCCCTGCGACGGAGGGCTGCAAAAACCCCTTTTGCATCCTTCCGATTGCCTGTAGCCTTCGCGTCCGATAATAATCCGCGCCCGCAGAGGAGCCGAGACGCTGGCCGTCCGGCACCGCTAGCCGATCTGCCAGGGCCGGGTGATACACTCGACTGACGCGCTCAAGCGCCCTGCAGGTCCAGCGATCATGACCCAGATTTCCGAACGCCTGTTGGTCCAGGCGCACCTCGATGCCAAGCAGCCCAACCCGCTGACGCCCGCGCAGGAGGCCGAATACCGTGCGGCCATCGCTGCCGAGCTGAAGAAGCAGAACGCCGTGCTGGTGGCCCACTACTATTGCGATCCGGTGATCCAGGCCCTGGCCGAGGAAACCGGCGGCTGCGTGTCCGACTCGCTGGAGATGGCGCGCTTCGGCAAGAATCACCCCGCCGAGACCGTGGTGGTGGCAGGGGTGCGCTTCATGGGCGAGACGGCGAAGATCCTCACCCCGGAAAAACGCGTGCTGATGCCGACCCTGGAAGCGACCTGTTCCCTCGACCTGGGGTGCCCGGTCAAGGAGTTCTCGGACTTCTGCGACCAGCATCCCGAGCGCACCGTGGTGGTCTACGCCAACACCTCCGCGGCAGTTAAAGCCCGGGCCGACTGGGTGGTGACCTCCAGCTGCGCGCTGGAAATCGTCGAAAGCCTGATGGACAACGGCGAGACCATCATCTGGGGCCCGGACCAGCATCTGGGTCGTTACATCCAGAAGCAGACCGGTGCCGACATGCTGCTGTGGGATGGCGCCTGCATCGTTCATGAAGAGTTCAAGTCGCGCCAGTTGGCCGACATGAAGGCGCTGTACCCGGACGCCGCGATCCTGGTGCACCCCGAGTCGCCGGAAGCGGTGATCGAGCTGGCCGACGCGGTAGGCTCCACCAGCCAGCTGATCAAAGCGGCGCAGACCTTGCCGAACAAGACCTTCATCGTCGCCACCGACCGCGGCATCTTCTACAAGATGCAGCAGCTGTGCCCGGACAAGGAATTCGTCGAGGCGCCGACCGCTGGCAACGGCGCGGCCTGCCGCAGCTGCGCGCACTGCCCGTGGATGGCCATGAACACCCTGGAGCGGGTGCTGGACTGCCTGCGCAATGGCAGCAACGAGATCTTCGTCGAGCCGGCGCTGATCCCCAAGGCGATCAAGCCGTTGAACCGCATGCTCGACTTCACCCAGGCGGCGCGGTTGAAGTTGTCCGGGAACGCCTGACCGGTTGCACAAACCATCGCGGGGCAAGTCGGGTCGCGATGGTTTCTGGCTGTGTATCAGCGCCCCATCATCTCCTTGACCATGCGCTGCTGCTCCATGATCTCGCGCTGGCGCTGGTCGATCTGCGAAGCCAGCGGGAAGTTGCTGCCCGAGCGGCGCTTGGCGTAGTCGAGCTGCTGGATCGCCTGGTCGAAGTCGCCGACCAGGGTGAAGTATTCGGCGCGCGCGCGGTGCAGGCCGATAGTGTTGCCCGACAGCCCGCGCACTTCGGCCACGTCGTACCACACGTCCGGATCGTCCGGGCGGTTCTTGATCAGGTCATCCAGCACCTTTTCCGCTTCGGCCGGCTTGTTCTGCTTGACCAGCAGGTCGGCGCGCACCTGTTTCAACGGGTAGTTGCCCGGGTACAGCGCCTGCATGCGCTGGGCGCGCTGCTGGGCGTCGGCCAGGCGGTTGTTGGTGATGTCCAAGTCGATCTGCGCCAGGTTGTAGGTGATGTCGTTGGGCGCCTTGGCCAGCAGTGGCTTGAGGTTCTCCCGCGCCTCGTTGAGCTGGCCGCCCTTGATCTGCGCCAGGGCCAGGCCGTAGCGGGCGGCATCCATGTTCGGGGTTTCGTCGAGCTGGGCGCGGAAACGCTTGGCGGCCATGCCCGGCGTGCCTTCGTAGGTGAGCTGCACGCGGGCGCGGATCAACTGGTAGCGCAGGCTGTCTTCCACGCCGCCCTTGGGCGCCTGTTCGGCGCGGTTGCGGGTGTCGGCGATACGCGATTCGGTAACCGGGTGGGTCAGCAGGAATTCCGGCGGCTTGGCATCGTAGCGGTACTGGCGGGCCAGGCGCTCGAACATGCTGGGCATGTTGCGCGGATCGTAGCCGGCCTTTTCCAGGTTGAGGATGCCGAAACGGTCGGCTTCCTGTTCGTTCTGCCGGGAAAAGCGCCGCTGCTCCTGGATTGCCGCGGCCTGTGTACCGGCGATCACGCCAATGCCGGCATCGCCGCCGCCGCCCGCCGCCAGCACGATACCGGCCAGCAAGGCCGCCATCATCGGCAGTTGCATGCGTTGCTGGGCCTCGACGCCGCGGGCGAAGTGGCGTTGCGACAAGTGCGCCAGTTCGTGGGCCAGCACCGAGGCGTACTCGCCTTCGGTCTGGGCATTGAGGAACAGGCCGCCGTTGACCCCGACGATGCCACCGGGTGCGGCAAAGGCGTTGAGTTCCTTGCTGTCGATAAGGATGAACTCCAGGCGCCGGTCCTGCAGTTGGCTGGTCTCGGCCAGCTTGTACACGCTGGTCTCGACGAAGTCCTTGAGCTGCGGGTCGTTGAGCTGGTTCACCTGGCCGCGCAACAGGCTCAGCCAGGCGCGGCCGAGCTGGTGTTCCTGTTGTGGTGAGACGATCGCGGAGCTGGCGTCGCCCAGTGACGGCAGGTCGTCGGCGTGGCCGGGCAGGGCCAGCAGGCAGGCCAGCGTCAACAGGGTGGGGCGCAGTAGATTCATGCAGAAGCTCGCGTCGGTCAAAAGCCTTACTGTAGCCGGGTCGCGCGATGCCGACCAGTGGCGGTATCCTAGCGGCCTTCCCCATGCGGTCCTGGAGCGCTGCCCGATGAGTGACACCCCGACTTGTGACGCCGAGCTCGATGCCAGCGGTCTCAACTGTCCATTGCCGCTGCTCAAGGCGAAGATGGAGCTCAATCGCCTGGCCAGCGGCGCGGTGCTCAAGGTGCTCGCCACCGATGCCGGCTCGCAACGCGACTTCCGCACGTTTGCTCAACTGGCCGGTCATACGCTGCTGCATGAAACGGCCGAGGCCGGGGTCTACACCTACTGGCTGCGCAAGGCCTGATTCCCTTCATTAGGCTCTATACGAAAAGCCTTGAGACTTGTTCATGCTGCGTTGAAAACAGCCTCGGAATGCTCATGTACTCTAGTACACTCCGCTTCCTCGGCTGTTTTCGCCTTGCCTGACCTGCGTCTCAAGGCTTTTCGTACAGAACCTAGGATCGTCAATGTTCAAAGTGCTTCGCGACTGGATGCAGCGCTACTTCTCCGACGAGGAGGCAGTGGTGCTGGCGGTCCTGCTGTTCCTGGCCTTCACCGTGGTGCTGACCCTGGGCGGCATGCTCGCGCCGGTGCTGGCGGGCATGGTCCTGGCGTTTCTCATGCAGGGGCTGGTCAATGCCCTGGAGCGCCTGAGGGTACCCACACGGCTGGCCGTCTGGCTGGTGTTCGCGCTGTTCATGGGCGCGCTGGCGGTGTTCATGCTGGTGCTGGTGCCGCTGCTCTGGCACCAGCTGATCACCTTGTTCAACGAGCTGCCCGGCATGCTCGGCAAGTGGCAGTCGCTGTTGCTGCTGTTGCCCGAACGCTACCCGCACCTGGTGTCGGACGAGCAGGTGCTGCGCGCCATCGAGTCGGTGCGCGGTGAAATCGGCAAGTTCGGCCAATGGGCATTGACCTTCTCCTTGTCGAGCCTGCCGCTGCTGGTCAATGCCATGATCTACCTGGTGCTGGTGCCGATCCTGGTGTTCTTCTTCCTCAAGGATCGCGAGCTGATCGGGCGCTGGGTCAGTGGCTACCTGCCGCGTGAGCGCACGTTGCTCAACCGGGTGGGGGACGAGATGAACCGGCAGATCGCCAACTATATCCGCGGCAAGGGCATCGAGATCCTGATCTGCGGGATTGCCACCTATATCGCCTTCATCAGCCTGGGCCTCAACTACGCCGCCTTGCTGGCGCTGCTGGTGGGGTTGTCGGTGGTGGTGCCGTATGTCGGCGCGGTGGTGGTGACGGTGCCGGTGACCCTGATCGCGCTGTTCCAGTGGGGCTGGGGCGACCAGTTCATCTACCTGATGGCGGTGTACGCGATCATCCAGGCGCTCGATGGCAACGTGCTAGTGCCGTTGCTGTTCTCCGAGGCGGTGAGCCTGCACCCGGTGGCGATCATCTGCGCGGTGCTGCTGTTCGGCGGGCTGTGGGGGTTCTGGGGGATCTTCTTCGCGATCCCGCTGGCGACGCTGTTCAAGGCGGTGTTGGATGCCTGGCCGAGGCAGGAAACGTCTGTGGCGCCGATGCTTTAGGGCTACTCGTGGGGGCAGGCTCGCCCGCTCCCACGGTATCCGGTATCAGGCCTTGTTCAATGCCTCGGCCGCAGCCAGTACCGCATCCACATGCCCGGGCACCTTCACCCCACGCCATTCCTGGCGCAGCACACCGTCCTTGTCGATCAGGAAGGTGCTGCGGTCCACGCCCAGGTATTCCTTGCCATACAGCTTCTTCAGCTTGATCACGTCGAACAGCTGGCACAGGGCCTCGTCCTTGTCGCTGATCAGCTCGAAGGGAAAGGCCTGCTTGGCCTTGAAGTTCTCATGCGACTTGATGCCGTCGCGCGATACGCCGAACACCACGGTGTTGGCGGCCTGGAACGCCGCGTGTTGGTCGCGGAAACCCTGGCCTTCGGTGGTGCAGCCCGGAGTGCTGTCCTTGGGGTAGAAGTACAGCACCACTTGCTGGCCTTTCAGTTCAGCCAGGCTGACGCTCTGGCCGCTGGTGGCCTGGACCTGGAAATCGGCGACGGGTTGGTCGATTGCTACGGCCATGGGAGCTTCCTTAGACAGGGTTCTGTGGGCGCCACGGTTCGATCAGCGCGTCCAGGTTCAGGGCGTCGGCGAAGTCGAGGAACTGGTCGCGCAGCCAGCTGATCTGGGTGCCGGCCGGCAGGATCACGGTGAACTGGGCGTTGAGCATGCTGCTGCCGGTCTGCGGGGCGAGGTAGGTGTCGCAGGTCATCGCTTCGAGCTCGACGCGGTGGTCGAGGAAGAACTGGCACAGCTCGTTGATGATGTCCGGGCGATAGGCGGCGCTGACGTAGGCCACGTAAGGCAGGGCCTGCGGGCGCACCTCCTGGTCGGCGCTGCGGACCACGTCCAGCGTCAGGCCGTGCTTCTTGCCCAGGCCCGGCAGGGTGGCCTCGAGGCGGGCCAGGGCATCCCAGCTGCCGCCGACCTGCAGCACCAGGGCGCTGGTTTCGCCGTGGCGCGACAGGCGCGAGGTGACCACCGCGCAGCGATTGTCGAAGGCCGCGCGGCTGAGGACGTTGGCCAGCTCCATGGGGTTGGGGCCCAGGGCGCTGATGACGAGGAATTGTTCGCGAACGGTGGGGGTGGACATGCAGCATTCCTAAAGCGATGAGCGGTCGGTACAGGACGGGGGCAAGCCTCCTTTTCCCGCAGGGCCCCGGCCGGTTTGGGCGGCTGTGGACGCAGGCGAGGAGCACTGTCGACGGCCCGACGGGCCGCGCTGTATCGATCAAAGGATCAAGGGTAGCGAAAAGCGGCGCGAAGGGGAATGCTCCGCCCGCCTGCTTCGCTTGTGCAAGGCCGATGGCGCCAGTACCATTACCGCTCTCTTTTTCCGGCAGGAGCAATTACATGATTGCGGGCAGTATGGTGGCGTTGGTCACACCCATGGATGCACAAGGGCGTCTGGACTGGGACAGCCTCGACAAACTTGTAGACTTCCACCTGGAAAACGGCACCCACGCGATCGTAGCTGTCGGCACCACCGGCGAGTCCGCCACCCTGGACGTCGAAGAGCACATCCTGGTCATCAAGCACGTGGTCGAGCGCGTCAAGCACAGCAAGAAGCGGATCCCGGTAATTGCCGGTACCGGTGCCAACTCCACTGCCGAAGCCGTGCACCTGACCCAGAACGCCAAGAATGCCGGCGCCGATGCCTGCCTGCTCGTCGTGCCTTACTACAACAAGCCGACCCAGGAAGGCCTGTACCAGCACTTCAAGCACATCGCCGAAGCCGTCGACATCCCGCAGATCCTGTACAACGTACCCGGCCGCACCTCCTGCGACATGCAGGCCGAGACCGTGATCCGCCTGTCGAAGGTCAAGAACATCATCGGCATCAAGGAAGCCACCGGCGACCTGGCCCGTGCCAAGCAGATCCTGGACGGCGTCGACAAGGACTTCATCGTCCTGTCCGGCGACGATCCGACCGCCGTCGAACTGATCCTGATGGGCGGCAAGGGCAACATCTCCGTCACCGCCAACGTCGCTCCGCGCGAAATGGCCGACCTGTGCGAGGCCGCCCTTGAGGGCAATGCCGAGAAGGCCCGCGCAATCAACGAAAAACTCATGCCGCTGCACAAAGACCTGTTCTGCGAAGCCAACCCGATCCCGGTGAAATGGGCGCTGGTTGAAATGGGCCTGATGCAACAAGGTATCCGCCTGCCGCTGACCTGGCTGAGCGAAGGCTGTCACGAAAAAGTCCGTACTGCCTTGCGCCAGTCCGGCGTACTGGTTTAATCGAGGAAGTACACCGCATGAAGCGACTGGCTGGTCTTTCCGCTCTCGCCCTGATCATTTCCAGCACCAGTGGGTGCGGTTGGCTGTGGGGCGAGGATGGCTATTTCCGCGACCGTGGCAGCGACTACCTGCAGGCGCAGCCTACCGCGCCGATGCAGCTGCCGCCGGACGCCAGCAACGTCAAGCGCCTGGATCCGCTGCTGCCGATCCCGCGCAACGTGGCCGACGATCGTGCCACTGGCGAGTTCGAGGTACCCCGTCCACAGCCGCTGTCGGCCACCGCCGACATCAGCGATTTCAGCCTGCAGCGCAGCGGCAACAGCCGTTGGGTGCTGGCCCAGCGCTCGCCCGCCGAAGTCTGGCCGGTGACCCGCCAGTTCTTCGAGGACAACGGTTTCCGCATCGCTGAAGAGCGCCCGCAGACCGGTGAATTCAACACCACCTGGCAGCGCTTCGACGAGCTGTCGGCCTCCCTCGGCCAGCGCCTGGCCAGCACTTCCAGCAGCCCGGACAGCGAAGTCCGCGTGCGGGTGCGCATGGAGCCCGGCGTGCAGCGCAACACCTCCGAGGTGTATGTGGTCAGCGTCGAGCGCCCGGCCGGCAGCAGCGCCGAGCCTGACTTCCCGTCCGCCTCCAGCAACACCGGCACCGACGCCCTGCTGGTCGACGAAATGCTCGCCAGCATGAACCGCAGCGCCGAGAAGGGCGGGTCGGTCTCGCTGCTGGCCGCGCGCGACTTCGATGCCCCGAGCCAGGTCAGCCTGAGCGAGGACGGCAGCGGCAACCCGGTGCTGTTCCTGGGTTCGGACCTGGACCGCGCCTGGTCCGGCGTCGGCCGCGCCCTGGAGCAGGGCGAGTGGCGCGTCGAGGACATCAACCGCAGCCTGGGCCTGTACTACATCAACCTGTCCGAGAAGCCCGATGACAAGCAGAAGGAGCCCGGCTTCTTCAGCCGCCTGTTCGGCAGCGAGCCGAGCAAGGAAGAGCGTGAAGCCCGCGCCGAGCGCTATCAGGTACGCCTGAGCAAGGTGGGTGAAAACGTCCAGGTGACCGTCGAGAAGAACATCAACACCGTGGCCCCGGCCGATGTGGCCCGCCGCGTGCTGAGCGCCATCCAGGACCACCTGGGCTAAGTGCGCTTCGCGGTTCTTGGAAGCGGCAGCCAGGGAAACGGCACGCTCATCGCCAGTGGTGACACGGTCATCCTGGTCGATTGCGGCTTTTCCCTGCGCGAGACCGAGCGGCGCCTGGCGCTGCTCGGGGTGTCGGCCACGCAGTTGAGCGCGGTGCTGGTGACCCATGAACATGCCGACCACGTGCATGGCGTGGGGTTGCTGTCACGGCGCTACAATGTACCGGTCTACCTCAGCCAGGGCACCTTGCGCGGCATGCGCAAGCCGGTGGAGGTGGCCGGTTTTCTCGGTTGCGGCGATGTCGTGCAGATCGGCGATCTGCAGGTCAGCGCGGCACGGGTCGAGCATGATGCCTACGAGCCGTTGCAGTACGTGATCAGCGACGGTCGCCGCCGCTTCGGCATGCTCACCGACCTGGGCAGCTACGACGCGCAGTTGTTGGAACGCTATCAGGGGCTCGATGCCCTGCTGATCGAAGCCAACCATTGCCGCGACCTGCTGGCTCGTGGGCATTACCCGCGCTTTCTCAAGCTGCGGGTCGGCGGCAGCCAGGGACATTTGAACAACCACCAGGCCGCGAGCCTGGTGGCCGAGTTGGGCTGGCAAAACCTGCAGCACCTGGTGCTGGCCCACCTCAGCAGCAAGAACAACCTGCCACATCTGGCCCGCCAGTGCTTCGTCGACGCCCTCGGGTGCGACCCGGACTGGCTCCAGGTGGCGAATCAGGATCAAGGGCTCGACTGGCGCCAAATCGCCTAGCCCACCTACTCAAGCAAGCGGAGCCCATCATGGAAAAACGCGACGAACTCTACCGCGGCAAGGCCAAATCGGTTTACCAGACCGACGACGCCGACCGCTTGATCCTGCTGTTCCGTAACGACACCTCGGCGTTCGACGGCAAGCGCATCGAACAACTCGACCGCAAGGGCATGGTGAACAACAAGTTCAACGCCTTCATCATGCAGAAACTCGAAGAAGCCGGCGTGCCGACGCAGTTCGACAAGCTGCTGGGCGACAACGAGTGCCTGGTGAAGAAGCTCGACATGATCCCGGTCGAATGTGTGGTGCGCAACTACGCCGCCGGTAGCCTGGTCAAGCGCCTGGGCGTGGAGGAGGGCATCAAGCTGGAGCCGTCCACCTTCGAGCTGTTCCTGAAGAACGACGAGAAGGGCGACCCCTTCATCAACGAATCCCACGTTGTCGCCTTCGGCTGGGGCACCGCCGAGCAGCTGGTGGAGATGAAGAAGCTGTCGTTGAAGGTCAACGAAGTGCTGAGCAAGCTGTTCGACGACGCAGGCCTGCTGCTGGTCGACTTCAAGCTGGAGTTCGGCGTGTTCCACGGCCAGATCGTCCTGGGCGACGAATTCAGCCCGGACGGCTGCCGCCTGTGGGACAAAGAGACCCGCAAGAAGATGGACAAGGACCGCTTCCGCCAGGGCCTGGGCGACGTGATCGAAGCCTACGAAGAAGTTGCCAAGCGCCTGGGCGTGCCGCTGTAAGCGGCGCGTTAACGCAAGCGCCTGATACCACGCGAATTTTTTTCAAAAAAGGTTTGCCAGAAACGAAATCGCTGGTATGATGCGCGCCATTGGAGAGATGCCGGAGTGGTCGAACGGGACGGATTCGAAATCCGTTGTACTGGCAACAGTACCTAGGGTTCAAATCCCTATCTCTCCGCCATACGCGAAGTAGCCGAAGCCCCCGAAAACGTTGAGTTTTCGGGGGCTTTGTCGTTTATGCTGAGGATTTTTGCCATTCTCTGGCAGCACGCGGTCACGCAATTTTCTTGACGTCAGATTTTTTGCTCAACTAGTATCTCTGCGCCATGATGGCGTAATGATGTCTGATGGGCCATGTCGTTTCACTACCTCGCGATGAGGTTGCGCTTTTCCCCTCGACACCCTCGAATCAAGGTCGCCGACAGCCAGTCCCCGGGGGATCGTCTGTGCCTGGCCGCCAGCGCCACTTTTGCCTGTTCCCTGGAGCGCCCGGGCGTGAGCCGAGCGCTGATCGCCCACCTGTTACGGCTGGAGCTGTTGTAGCAAGCACTGCCACTGCTGACGCGAGACTACGACATGGATGCCCGTCAATTCGTTTTCCTGACCCGACTGCCTTCGGCGACTGTGCAATCGCGCGGATCTTTTTGCGGTATTTCCAAGCGCGCGCTGGCGTTCCTGCTGGCGAACGTCATGTTTTGGCAGCCGCTGTGGGCCCAGGCCGAAGGCATCGCGGTCAGCGCGCCGGGCACGGGGCTGGCCCAAGCGGGCAATGGCGTGCCGATCGTTAACATTGCCACGCCGAATGCCAATGGCCTGTCGCACAACCAGTTCAAGGACTACAACGTCGATGCCCAGGGGCTGATCCTCAACAACGCCATCGAGCGCACGCAGGCCACCCAACTGGGCGGGATCATTGTCGGTAACCCGAACCTCAATGGCCGGGCCGCCGACATCATCCTCAACGAAGTCAATGGCGCAAACCCCAGCCAGTTGCGTGGTTACACCGAAGTAGCGGGCAAGTCCGCGCATGTCATCGTCGCCAACCCCCACGGGATCAGCTGCGACGGTTGTGGTTTCATCAACACGCCCAACGTCACGCTCAGCACGGGCAAGCCGGTGATCGAAAACGGCCAGTTGAGCCGCTACCAGGTCGATCAGGGCACGGTGTCCATCCAGGGCGCGGGGCTCAATGCGAGCAATGTCGACCAATTCGAAATCATTACCCGTGCCACGAAGATCAATGCGCGGATCCAGGCGAACAAGCTGGACATCGTCGCAGGCCGCAACGATGTCGATGCACGCACCTTGACCGCTACCGCCCGCGGAGGCGACGGTAGCCCGAAGCAGGAGCTGGCGATCGACTCATCGGCGTTGGGGGGCATGTACGCCAACACCATTCGCCTGGTAGGTACCGAGGCGGGCGTCGGGGTTCGGCTGGCGGGCGACATGGTCGCTGGTGGCGATATCCACATTGATGCCAACGGTAAGCTGGACCTGGGACAGGCCTCCGCGGGCGGCACGCTGGTCGCCAAGGCGCAGGGTATCGATGTGCAGGGGCCGGTCCATGCCGCCAAGGACCTGGCGATCACCAGCCAGGGTGATCTGCGCAACCAGCGGAGTCTGGCCGCCGGCGATAGCCTGCGCCTGGACAGCGCCGGTCGGGTGCTCAATCAGGGCATCGTCGAGGTCGGGGTCAGCGCCGACGGCAGTCGCAATCGACAGGGCGATCTGCAGGTGACCGCGCAAGCCGTCGACAACAACGGGCACACCCTGGCTGCCAGCCGCGACCTCGCTATCAACACCAATGATCTGGCGAACCAGGACGGCACCCTGAGTGCCGGGCGCAGTGCCCGGATCGACGCGCAGCAGTTGGACAACCAGAATCGGGGGCGTGTCCTGTCCGCAGGGAACCTTGGTGTCAACAGCCAGACCCTGCTCAATGGCCAAGGTGGCTTGATCGCCGGCAGTGGTGCGCTGGACGAATGGCGGCTGAAAAGGCTGCCTGTACCTCTATTGAGTGCGAAAGGGACATCGCCAAGCGGTACAACGATCTCGATGTCAAGCGAAATGAAGGTCTGACACAACTGTGCAAGCTCGACAGCGCGGCTTGTAGCCGTGTAGTCAAAACCTTGCTGGACGATGTGCCAGAGATGGAAAGGATACTGCAGACCTATCGGCACCAGGGGGATGCTGGCGTTTCCGCATTTATTGGACGAGTTATTGAGAGCAACACCGAAGCGATGCAGACAATCGCTTCGAGTCTCGGCAAGGATTCACCGCTCCTGGTAATGATCACGCAAGCGCTCTTGGGAAGAGGTGGCTCCAAGTCCAGTGTTTCACTGGGGCATGGCATCGGCGGCAAGTCGGAAAAGCCGGCTTCGATAGGGGCCAAGGCGGATGCCGAGGCGGGAATGCCCTATGAGCACCCGATCAAGCCAAATTCCAATGTAGACTTGAAACGCGCTTCAGGGGCAGCGTACGCGGCGGCTGACAATATCGATCTGTTCACTCCGAAAGACAAGCATGTCCTTGGTGGTGGGTCACAGTCGAAGGCGCGCTTCAATACCAGCGATGTGCAGGAGATCAGGGACATGATCAGCAACGGCTTACGTTCGAACTCGGCAGCGTTTTATGATAACCCGGCTCACCCGGGTACATTCAGGGTGGTCATTGATGCGGGTCGCCCAGTGGGTGTAAAGGGCCAAACGATGGTAAGGGTCATCGTCGGTGCGGATGGCAAAGTAATGAACGCGTTTCCCGTACATGAGAAATGAGTATGTTTGTAATCGACTTTGATTGGGTGACATTGCCGGATGACATGTCTGGCTACAATGCAGCGGCCTTCGTTGAAGGAGGGCTTAACATCGAGGTGCAAGGAGAACTTTTCCTGCAGGTGGAAAATTGCTTGTTACTGGAGTTGGCGGTGGTGATGAAGCAATGGCTGGCATCTGTGAAGAACGGCGCTGAACATGATTTTTACTATGCGTCGATGGATGAAGAGGAAGAGCCGATTCTCGCGTTGCGTTACTGCAGCGAGAAATCGAACTTCCTGTTGGAGTCATGTTGGGTGGAAGCGCCAGGGCCCGCCGTGACACTGGCTGAGGTGATTGATTGCTTTACACGTTACATGAAACGGTTGACAGATACTCTTTACAGTCGCAGCGGTTACGTTTGGGAATAATGGTTGGCAGTAGCGAAGCGCGCTATGCCTCCTTCCTTGAGCGTTTTATTGAGCGACTCGCGGTTTACGCCTGCACCCTGGACATATGGCCGAGTTTAAGGGAAACCCATTCTAGGCGCATGTTGCCCGATAGTGTTTGGCTCGTGAACGTGTGGCGGGCTTTGTGGCTCAATACCATAGAGGAATCACAAGCGTCCAGATCTATAAAGTCTAGGTATACGAAGCATGAATGGCTTTTCTGAATCTACGTCCGAAGACAGCCATTTTATTTTTTTCAATGGATATAAGGAGGAACGGTTCGACGAGTTTGTCGAATTTGTTCTAACCACCTTGGGGGCTAGGAAGCCTGAGCGTGAGGAAGGGCCATATTCAACGCTGGTCATCACGGAGTACAAGGGGCAGAGGCTGGTTTTGACAAGCGGTTCATTCGAAGGCTGCTTTATTTCCATGGACAAAGAGGCTGCATGGTTGGCAACGGAAATAATCAAGGCGTTCTGATATGGGGCCAGTAAGCGGCGTGTTTTTATGCGTCGGGCGCAGCGTGCTCCAAGGCGGGTGTCTGTATCGCAGGTGACGGCTGGGGCAGGATGGCGATGTCGCCTTTACCTGTCTGATAGACCGTCACACTCAGTGCCGCCACCGTTACACCCAGCGCAACAGCGGTAAGCATGGCGCCCCAGATGTTCAGCTTCAGGCTGCCCAATCGATCGATGTCGCGCCGGACACCCGCGATCGATTCGTCCAATCGCTTGTCGCGCTCGCTCGGGGCAACGAGAAAACCGTCGATTTTCGACGCAATGGCTTCTACCCGAGCGTCCATCTTGATCTCGATAGTCTCGAGCTTGGCGTTGAGTTCGTCACGGGGCACGTCATTCATGGTTACGGTACCAATCTTCTCTGATGGCGGGTCATGTCTACCCAGGCTCATGCCTACTGCATAAAGTCGATGAAAACAGTTGGCCCAGGGCTCCTGCAGCCGACTGTCTGGCATATCGTTTTGAGACATCCACGCCCTCCGCTTTCGAATGGCACGTGAAACACCACGCTCTACTCGTCTATGGTCTTCGATGCTTTTGGCATCGCCCATACGGCTTGCGGGGCATCTGCAATGTTTTGATAGTGCTGTCGATAAGGCAGCGATCAGTAGAGCCTAGAGCGGTACTTGGTCAACGGCAATGCTTAGGCTGGTCTGGATGCCCGATTCGGAAATGGACTACTCGCGGCAGGGCGATGGGCTGGCATAGCTAAATGCCACCGTTTGCGTACCTGCCGAACCTTGTAGAGAATCGCACCCTTTGCCTCGAAAGGATGCGTGCAATGAAGTTCGAAGGGACTTTCCAATACATGGGCAATCACGGGATCGTCTTCAACGTCTCGCAGATCACCCTGACCGACAGCGAGCGCGGGCGTTTGCGCGAGCTGCATTTCGGCGAAGCGAAAAGCGCCCACTACGAGGTCAACAGCAAGGTCGTCGAGACGTACGACAGGATGCTGGCCAAAGGGCTGCCGTGCGTGATGAAGATCGGCATCTCCAAGCCGCTGACCCGGCAACAGGGCGATACCCTCAATGCCCAGCGCACCAAGGTCGCCAACCTTGCCGCCTCGGCGTTTGCTGCGGCCGCCAGTTCTGTAGCATCGCCTTATGTTGGCGTGCCGGTGGGCGCTGGGGTGCGTGCCTATGCCAATGACGTCCTGCCCACCTACCATGCGGGCGATGTGCTGGTCAGCATCGAGGCGCAGGTCAATGGCGGCATCGGTCCGCAGCACTCCACTTCGACCCTGATCATCAAGACCTGAGGGAGGCGCCTGTGTCCGAAATTACCTATGCGGTGGTCGCCCTGGTGCTTTATGGCCTGCTGGATCGGTTCCTCAGGCCCTACCCGCTGCGCAAGTGGCTGGGGGTGGCGCTGGTGGTGGTTGGTGTCGCCGGTTGCATCATTGTTAGCCAAGCCCGTTTGTACGGGTTGGATCTGGGATTGCTGTCGGTCCTTGCCACGGGGTTGGGCGTAGGCCTGTTCGTGAGGCGACGGCGATTCGAGCGGGTCGGTTGATGCGATAAAGGTCTGTATCGATTTCTTTGCTGAAAGCCCCGTAGTTCGCGCTACGGGGCTTTTTGCATCAAACAGCGGGGCTGTTGGTTACTGCGTGGGATACATCTTGCGACAGTGCTTTGGCCATGCCGGTGAGATAGTGGGCGGCGGCTAACAAAGTAGGTGCGTTCTTCAGATCCTGAGTCAGCGCGATATCACTCAGGGTGTAGGCGCAGGTTATCAAGTGCGTGGATTGTTCCAGGGCATAGTCCATTGGGTGGCCTGCAACGACCTGGAACAGTGGAGTTTCGTTATCGATTTCACCGCTTTCGCCAAAGCTGCCGATGCCGATGGTGGTGATGCGTTTGTCTTGAGTCATGCCGGTTCTCCTTTCTCAGGGCGCGATCAATGCCTTGCCTGTACGCGGCTCAGGGCCATTTCTACCAAGCTGCGTGCGCTGTCGATTTCGTGCACGGCGGTCAGGGCCATGACCTGGCCCGGCGGCTTGGTGTGGATCATGGCGGCGTGCTGGGCGGCGGTGAAGGCGCAGACGAGATACTCGGCGATCTGGACGAGCAGATCCTCGAGGGTATGAGGGGAGTCGGATGCTTGTAGCGGAGGGTCGGGGACAATTTTTATCATGGTAGTAACCTGAGCTATTTGGGGCGTCCACCACAAGCTGTCAAACCAATGGAGGCAGCTGTACGTAGGTTGACAGACCGAGGCTCAGGTTCCCGGCGCACACGAATGTGCCCCACGCACAACTGCCATGAAGCAGCCATTGCGTTCTGAGCTACGGCCTGTCAAAGCCGGTCGTTGAGTTGGCAACGACGGGTCGAGACTAGGTCGCAGATCGAGCAGCTGCAATGGTCTGAATGGGGAAAAAGTGTGCTTGGGAAATGGACTACAGGGAATCAGGAAAGTCTGATGAAAACCTGTAGGAAGCTGAAAGGAATTACCCGCCTGTAACGTTTTAGCAAGTAGTTCAACACGCTTAGTTACCGTGCCAACAACTTGTTAGTTGACCCCCGTCAACGAGTGCACCTGTACTAATGCCTTTCATTCTCACCGGCATTTCCCGTATGATCCGCGCGCCATCCGTTTGATGGTGGATCATGGACTAAAGGATTTTTATGAAAAAGCTGATCAAAGCTACTGTCGCTGTTGCTGTCGTTTCGGGCGTTGCCCTGCTGTCCGGCTGCACCGGCCAGGTCTACAACCAGCCTAAGAACTGCTCGTACGACTACCTGTTCCACCCATCGGTTTCCATCTCCAAGATCATCGGCGGCTGCGGCCCGATCGATAAACTGCCTCAGCAGCAGTAATCCTGGAAATACCCTGATCGGGTTGTTCACAGCCTGATCCAAGACCCCCGACCATGGATGTGGCCGGGGGTTTTTATTTCTCGGGGCCGCCTTTTCTGGCAGTTCCACCCTGGGCACGCATTGGCAATTGAACGCTGCTGGCATATCGCCAACTGTTCCATTGCCATTCCCGGTCGCTCGCTATAGTGCATGACACCCTGACTGACAGCCTCAGGACGAGTCTGGATCCCCGACCATGGACGGCATACGGCCCGCATTTCACTGCGTGTGCCGTCTGCACGCCTGCGCGCTCGCGCTCCTTTCTTCTTCCTTGGCCCGTCGAGTCTCAACCCGGCGCCCTGGCGCTGTTCGAAGGCAAGGGAGATGCATCGAGATGGCCACCTACCCCGTCCAGATCACCAACAACACCAACCTGGCGCTGGACATCTACACCACCCTCAACAAGAACCCCGCGACCGATCCGCCTTCCACCAATCCGGCGGACTATACCGCCGTGTACACCCTGCAAGGCTCGCTGGGCGCCAACCAGAGCACCACCTTGCCCCTCACAGAGAGCCTGGCGCGGCTGGTGATCGTGCGCCAGAGCGACCAGTTTCCCTTGCTGGTGCAGGTGGCCAACGCCCTGTTGCCGGACTCGGAACAGGTGCGGGTCGCCAACCAGGATGTGACCACGGCCAACTCCGGTTGGGCGTTCTACCAGTCGTTCATCAGCCAGCCCTTCACTCCCACCGCCCTGGAATTCTGCGAACTGGTCAGCGATACCCCGGCCAACGCCCTCAACGACAAGGCCGCCTCTTTCTTCGCCGCCAATGGCTACCCTGGGGTGAGTTTCGCGCTGTTCTCGGCCCTGGGTTACTGGGCCAACAACCAGCTGTACGCCTATCCGGGCACCTACTACTGCTACGAGCCCCCCAGCGGCAACTCCATGGGCTTCATCCTGCCCACCACCCAGGTGGGCACGTTGACCATCGCCGACGGCAAGGCCAACTACAGCCCCAGCACGGGCGGCGGCAGTGCGCTGCAGTTCCAGTACGGCCAACTGACAAGCCCGGGTGCCGACGACAAGCACGGCTTCAACACCACCGGGTTCATCCGCGACCTGACCTGGGAAGGCAAGCCCGATGTGATTACCTGGGCCTTTGTCGGTACCTGTGACGGCCAGCAGTTCATCGCCCAGTCCTATCAAAACCCGCAGTTGCCCTGGTACGCAGTCGCCTACGACATGGCCTATGGCGCGTTGTTCACCGTGCAGCTGGCGATGACCCTCGACGCCGCGATCAACCTGCTGGGCACCGTGGCCAACGGCATGCAGTGGCTGGCGCAGAATACCGGCAAGCTGATCAGCCGCATCCAGGACAGCCTCAACAGCACCGGTGACACCGCCGGCGCCGGGAGTGGCGTGGGCGACGCAGCCGATCCGGTCAACGTCGACGTGGACATCGACGTGGATATAGACGTCGATGTGGACGTGGATATCGACATCGACATCGATGTGGACGTCGACGTGGATATCGACATCGATATCGACGTCGATTTCATCGCGGTGGTGGATGTCGATGTAGATGTGGACATCGACGTGGACATCGATGTGGTGACCGACACCGAGACGGACATCGACATCGATGTCGACGTGGATATCGACACCGATGTGAACGTCGAGCCCGGCGCACTGATGAAGGTGGTCAATGGCGTCGGCAACTGGATCATGACCAAGGCCTTGCCGACCTTGATCGAAGGGGCGGTGATCTACGTCGCCTTCCAGAGCGTGGGCGCGATCTTCCAGGCCTGGAAGAACCAGGACGAGAAGGACATCGAGAACCTGCAACCGCGTCAGAGCACCGGGGTGGGCGTGCTGGTCAACTACATGCTGCAGGACGACAAGCCAGTGGCGGCTCGCTGGCAGACCTTCAGCCAGTATGTGGCCGAAGTGCAGGGCGATCCGAAGACCGTCGGGGTGACGATTTCCACGTTGCTGCAGACGGGCAACACCAAGGCCGACAACGACGCGGCCAACTGGCGCTGGTCCAGTGACGACGAGAACCAGGTGGTGGCCAGCATGGCGCCCTACACCGGCGATCAAGCCTACAAGGCCTTCGTGATACTCGGCAACGCCACCTACCAGGGCAAGCCGCTGCCGGTGAAGGTGGGGGCGAGTGTTGCGATGAAGTACCTGGCCGCGCAAGGCGCCTGAGGAGCGAACCGCATGAGCATGACGACCCGCAACAACCACGAACAGGTGCAAGCCACCCTTTACCCGAGCGCCGAGGACCACCGCCGCCGCTGGCGGCGGCTGGCCCAAGCCATCGCGGCCAGGGCCGCGGACATCAGCGACGATCCGGCCCTGCTGGTCGCGCCGCAGCGCCCCGGCACCCTTGAGATCCTCGGCTCGGGCATCGAGGCCTCGGACTTCAGCCGCAGCGACGAGGCGCGGATCCTCGCCGCCGACCATGTGTTCTATTGCGTTGCCGACCCGGCCACCAAGATCTGGATCCTCTCGCAGCGTCCGGACGCTTTTGACCTGTACGTGCTCTACGACGACAGCAAACCGCGTTACCTGACCTACATGCAGATGACCGAGGCCATGCTGCATCACGTGCGCAACGGCGAGCATGTGGTGGCGATCTTCTATGGCCACCCCGGCGTATTCGTGCTGTCGACCCATCGCGCCGTGACCATCGCCCGCCGTGAAGGGCACCACGCCAGCATGCGTGCGGCAGTCAGCGCCCTCGACACCCTGTGTGCCGACCTGGGCGTGGACCCCAGCCAACCCGGCATGCAGATGTACGAAGCCACCGACATGCTGATCCGTCGCCGCCAGCCGGACCCGGGGCTGCACCTGGTGCTCTGGCAGGTCGGCCTGATCGGCGAGCTGGGCTACCGACGCCAGGGGTACCTGAACAGCAACTTCGCCGTGCTGCTCGACTACCTGGAGGCGCTCTACGGCCCGGAGCACCCGGTGATCAACTATGTCGGTTCGCGCTACCCGGGGATCGATCCGCTGATCGACCGGCAAACCCTGGCCAGCCTGCGCGATCCGCTGGCGCAATCGTGGGTGACCGGGATCTCCACCTTCTACCTGCCGCCGCGCACCGCAGGGCAGTCGGATCCGCAGATGCTCGAGCGGCTGGGGCTGATCCGCCCCGGCCAACCGGTGCGCGCCGCCAGTGATCCATTGCGGGTGATCGACCGCTACGACAAGCGTGAACGTCGTGCCTTCAGCGATTTCGCCCGCTTCGATGTGCCGGCCAGTTACCAGTGGCAGGCCGACACCGGTGCCGGACGTTTCATTCTTGCCTTGTCCGACGATGCCGAGTTGCGCCGGCAGTACCGCGACGACCCCCAGGCCGCGGTGCAGGCCTGGGGCGGGCTGGATGCCCGCGAACGGCATCTGCTGGGGCAACGCGACCCGGGCGCGGTGCAACTGGCAGCCAAGGGTGCCGATGCCCAGCGTCATCCCGGCAATCGTGAGGGGGTCGAGCACCTGCTGACCTATACCTCGGCCAGCAGCGCCTTGCACCGGGCGCTCAGCGCCGCCGCGCCGGGCGAACTGCGTGCTGTAGCCGCGGCTTGGTCGCGCAAGGCTGGACTGAGCATCGACTGGCCGGGCATGAATGCCGAGCTCAATGCGCTGCTGCAGTCGAGCCTGGCGCCCTGGAGCGGCTTCTACCTCGACAGCAGTCGACGCATGAGCCTCTCGTTGTTCAGCCGCATGAAGAACGCCGGCCTGCGTGTCGACCTCGATGGCCAACCGCTGGTGGGCGTGCGCTATCAGTCGGGCGTGCTGACTTGGAGCGCCGAGGCCGGCAATGGCAGTTCCGGTTATCTGCAATCCGATCTCTCGGTGCAGGGCGGGCGCAGCTGGATCGGGCTGGTGTGGCCCGCTGGGGAACAGGCCGGGAGCGGCTACAAGGTGGCTTTGCGCGGGCAATCGCTGGCGCGTCCGGCATGCCTGGCGGTAGGGGATTATCGGGTCGCAGGGGAGGCGCTGCGCATCGTGCCCTCGGCCTCGGCGAGCCAAGGGGTTGATGTGTTGCGCGAGGGCCTGGCGTTGCCCGGCGAAGTACTGTTCAACGGACGTGACACACGCATCGGTGAGCGACGCCTGGCACTGTCGACACGTCGTTTCGAGGACCTGGCGCAGTGGGCCCAGGGGGCTTACCGCCTGCGCCTGGTGCATGGTCGCCTGGCCGAGTTGCTGGCGTTGCGCCTGGGGCCCTACGGGCTGGAGATCGCTGGCAAGCCGGTAACCGCCGAATTTCGCGAGGGACGCATCCAGTGGCAGGGTGGCCCGCCGGCCGTGGAGTCCGGCCAGTTGGACGTGACCCTCGATCCGATCACGCTCAAGCCGCTGTTGCATGGCCAGGGCCGCAGCGCCGCGGGCAGCAAGGTGCAACTGCGCGGCATGGCCCTGATCGAGCCGCTGTGGATAGGCCAACTGCTCGAGCGGCCACGGTTGGGCTTGCCCGAGTGGGCCTGGCAGCACCTGGTGGCGGTGATGGTGGCGGCCAGCGACAAGGGCGGGATCTTCCTCTGGCATGGCTATGACCGTGCGCGCGGCAACCTGCGCCTGTTGCGCGAGGCGCTGGCGCGGTTGCGCCAGGATGAAACGGAGGATGCCGGATGAACATGCGCGTGCAGCCGTTGCTGGCCGGGGTGGATCGTGCCTGGCTGATGGCCGAGGCCGGTGCCCGGCCCCGGCGCAACCGTCTGGTTCTCGAATACGACACCCGGCGCTTTCCCTTCGCCGCGGCACTGACGCGGGACGTGTACAAGGTGCAGCGCCTGGACCGGCTGCACCTGTATCTGCGCCAGCACTACCTCGAACGTGGCCGCCCTGCGCGGCTGCGCCCAAGGGACAACCTGCTGCTCAGCGACATGATGGAGCGTCAGCCTGCCACGGCCGATTTCTGGACCCTCTACCACGCCTTCATGCTCCAGGTGCTGGCGCCGTTGGTGGGGCGTGGCATTTCCTATACCAGCCACCCGAAGCTGCGCGTGCACCTGGCCGGCACGCCCAGCGTGAGTTCGTTCCACCACGATATCTGCGTTACCGAGCGCATCGACCAGGTCAACTTCTGGATGCCGTTCACCGATGTCGAGGCTGGCGCCGCCCTGTGGCTGGAAAGCGACTATGGCAGTGCCGACTACAGCCCGGTCAGCCTGCGCTACGGCCAGGTGTTGATCTTCGATGGCGGCTACCTGGGGCATGGCTCGATGCGCAACGACAGCGAGCGTACCCGGGTCAGCCTGGACATGCGCTTCTCCTACAAGAAAGCCACCACCCGTGCCGAAGGGGTCGCCTTGCTCGACCACCTGGCCGGGATCCTCGCGCCTGACAGTGTCAGTGAAGGAGTACCGACATGAACAATCAAGCCTTGCAGAGCCTGCTCGATGGCCTGGTCGACCCCGGCTACGCCATCCGGCCGCCCAGGGCGGTGTCGCTGGTGCACTACGGCCCGGACGGGGTGAACGTCGCCACCCGGGGGAGGGCCGAGTACCACGCCCAGACCGATGGTGGCCTGGAGGTGCGCTACCGCTCGGTGGACGCCGGGGGCGCGCCGCATGCCGACAGCCACCTGCTGATCGATGCCCAGGGGCGGGCGCGCTCCTCGATCACTCGCCTGCTCGATGACCAGGGCCAGGTGCGGCGCTCGGTGTTCGGCCAGTACGACGCCTTGCACCTCACTGCCGCCGGCACGCCGTCCCACGGCCTGGCCACGCTGTCGGCGAACGATGCCCAGGGGCATCTCGTCCATCAGGCGCAGATGGCCTACGACGAGGAGTGCTATGCCAGCTACAGCACCCGCCAGTTCGATGCCGATGGCCGTCTGCTGGGGCGCACCTGCGTGTCCTATGGGCAGGCGCAGATGGCCGGAACCCGGCTGACAGGAGGCATGCTCGCGGTAAACCATACCGATGGCCGCGGCACGCGGACCTACAGCGCCAGGTCCTACCTGGGGGCCACCGGCGTGCCTTACCAGGTGATCGGTACGCGCTATATAGAAGGCGGCAATGCCGTGCTGGAGCACATCAACTCCGACTACGGCGGCGTGCTGTTCGACGCCCGCCGCCAGGTCCATGGCGGCGAACTGGTGGTACGCACCTTTGCCGCCTGCGGCAAACCCCGTAGCGCCACGGCCCTGCGCTATCGCCAGGGGCAACTGGTGGGCCGGCAGCGGCTGGACCTGGAAGGCGTCATGAAGGTGGTCGGGCCTGCGCCGTTGCTCTGCTCCTTCGCCCCCTGGGCGCCCAACCGCGCCGCCGATCGCAGCATTGTGCAACGGCGCCAGGACGGCAGCCTGTTGCAGCGGCGCGAAGACTGGTTCACCCAGCCGGGCAGCAGCGGAACGCCTCGCCGGACGCTGGTGACCCTGTATGCCCGCGACGGCCAGCGGGTGATCCGTGTGACCGACGTGGACTATGCCGGGGCGCAGTTCGACAGCCGTGGCCTGCCGGTCGGCGGCAGCATCCTGTCCACCCATTACCAGGCCGGGGTGCGCAGCACCACGGCTTGCATTGCGTATTGATGTGTCATTCACCGCAACCAGCAAGGAGAGCAACGTGAACACTGCCAATACCGCCAAACTGAGCACCGCCACGCAAATCAACGAGACCGTCAAGCTGAGCAACCAGTCCGGTGTCGATGTCGTGGTGCTCGACGCCCATGCCGCCAGCGGCACCAGCGAACAGGGCTACCTGCAGGACCTCAAGTTCCTGTCGATGGCCAGCGGCAACGTGCTGAAAAACGGTGCCAGCACCACGGCCACGCTGCATGACACCTATGTCAACAGCCAGCACCAGACCGCCGTATCGCATCTCTACAACCTGCTGGTGTCCAGGACCGACTCGCTGTTTCCGGTGATGACCGTGGGCGAGCAGCTCGACTTCAATACCGAGACCTACCCCGACATCAATATCACCGCAGCGGCGGCGAAGAACATGCAGACCGCCCTGACGTTCTGCCAGAACATCATGACCTCGCCTTCGTCGCAGATGTCGGCCAACTTCCAGTCGGCCATGAAGGATGCCTTCAGCAGCGGTTCGGTTGCCGATGGCAATGCCAAGATGGCGGCGTTCTTCAACCAGTACCCGACGTTCGCTGGCCTGGACTTCCCCAGCTATGTCGCGGTCAGCACCTGGATGCGCGGCTTCGCCTATCTGTGGGGAATGAACGACCAGGGCAAGCCGGGCGCGACCTTCTACGTGTACTCGGCGGCCACCGGGCAGAATGCCAAGGGCGCGACTTCCGAGGGCACCATCACCTTCACCCGCAAGGCCAACGCGCCGTCGCCGGCCGACCCCAGCGACCGCCAGAGCGCCTATACCATCACCCTCACGTCCCAGGGCAGCAGCAAGACGCTGCAGTTCTCCAATGGCCAGCTGATCGACAGCAGCGGTGGCGCCATCACCCTGAACTGCACCTTCGGCTACAAGGGCACTTTCACCGGCAAGGATTCGGACACCACGGCCCTGACCCTGCTGGCCGGCACCATGCTGGGCAAGTCGGTGATCGCCATCCCGCTGGCGCCGGAGTCGGGCTGGGACAAGTTCTGGTCGAGCCTGACCTTCGGCACCGTGTTCAAATACTTCATGGAGGCCATGGGGCTGTGGATGGCCCTGGACTTCCTCAAGCAGAAACTGACCGCCAAGAACGACAAGCTGGCCGAGGACAAGGCCAACGAGAACGACGGCAAGGACCCCACCTCCGAGCAGGTACAGGACGCGCAGAACGACGGGCAGCAGGTCGGCGACCAGGCCCGTGCCGACAACCAGGCGCAGCTCGACAATGCCTCGGGCGACGTGCAGGCCGAGGTACCGAGCGAGGCGGATTTCTCCTCCTCGGTGTCCGAGGTGCGCGCCAGCGGCAGTTCGGCGTACAAGTCGGTGGCCAGCGACAATACTGGCGGGGCGATCGACAGTGCCGCCGAACAGGTGAGCGACCTGGCCCAGATCGAGGTGACTGATCAGCTGGAAGAGGCTAACGACAATCTGCTCGAGGCCAAGGGGCAGCTCGAGGCCGGCGATATCTCGGGGGCCAACACCAACGTCACCACGGTCAACGAGCAGTTGCCGCAGATCGTCGAGGATATGGGCAACGCGGTGAATGAAGAACTCGCGGAGCAGGTCAAGGAGGCTGTGGAGGTACAGGCGGAAGCGACCGAGCTGTCGGAGGAGGTCAACGATACCGCCGAGGAAACCGAGGGCGGCACCGAGGAACCGTTCGAGGACGGTGTGTTCCCGGAAGTCTGAGGTAGCTCCGGGAAGCGCGGCCCACCCTGATGCGAAGTGCCGCATTGACAGGGTGGGCCGCGTTTGTTTGTGCTGGCAATTCGGTTACAATCCGTCAATCGTTTCAGCCTTGTCGGTCAATCCGACCAAAGGCTGGCGCGTCCAATGTCTCTCTGGCTGCTGAACAATGATCACAACAAGCCTGCGCTGAAGAACATGGAATACCTGGGCCAGCCACAGGCCCACCCTCCGTTCTACTGACTGGAATCGATCAATGTTCAAGAAAGCTGGCAAGACCTTGCTGGGTCTGGCTGTCGCGGCGAGCTTCATGCAAGCGCACGCTGCCGACACCAAGAAAGTCGACGTGCTGCTGGTTGGCGGCGGCATCATGAGCTCCACCCTGGCTGTCTGGCTCAACGAGTTGGAGCCAAGCTGGTCGATGGAGATGGTCGAGCGCCTGGACGGCGTCGCCGAAGAAAGCTCCAACGGCTGGAACAACGCCGGTACCGGCCACTCCGCGCTGGCCGAGCTGAACTACACCCCGGAAGACAAAGACGGCAACGTCAACATCACCAAGGCCATCGAGATCAACGAGTCGTTCCAGATCTCCCGCCAGTTCTGGGCCTGGCAGGTACGCCAGGGCGTGCTGAAGAACCCGCACTCGTTCATCAACACCACCCCGCACATGAGCTTCGTCTGGGGCGATGACAACATCAAGTTCCTGAAGAAGCGCTACGACGCCCTGCAGGCCAGCCCGCTGTTCCGCCCGATGCAGTACTCCGAGGACCACGCGCAGATCGCCAAGTGGGTCCCGCTGATGATGGAAGGCCGTGACCCGAACCAGAAGCTGGCGGTCACCTGGACCCCGATCGGCACCGACGTCAACTTCGGCGAGATCACCCGCCAGTTCGTTGGCAGCCTGCAGACCAAAGAGAACTTCGATCTCAAGCTGTCCACCGAAGTGCAGGACATCACCCGCAACGAAGACGGCTCCTGGCACGTCGAGTACAAGAACCTGAAGGACGGTACCGAATCGGCCACCGACGCCAAGTTCCTGTTCATCGGTGCCGGCGGCGGCGCGCTGAAGCTGCTGCAGAAGTCGGGCATCCCGGAAGCCAAGGAATACGCAGGCTTCCCGGTAGGTGGCTCGTTCCTGGTGACCGAGAACCCGACCGTTGCCATGCAGCACATGGCCAAGGCCTACGGCATCGCCTCGACCGGCGCGCCACCCATGTCGGTACCGCACCTGGACACCCGCGTGCTGGACGGCAAGCGCGTGATCCTGTTCGGGCCATTCGCCACCTTCTCGACCAAGTTCCTGAAGAACGGCTCGTACCTGGACCTGCTGAGCAGCGCCACCACCCACAACGTCTGGCCGATGGCTCGCGTGGGTATCGACCAGTACCCGTTGGTGGAATACCTCGCCGGCCAGCTGATGCAGTCGGACGACGACCGTTTCGCTGCCCTGCAGACCTACTTCCCGAACGCCAAGAAGGAAGACTGGAAGCTGTGGCAGGCCGGTCAGCGCGTGCAGATCATCAAGCGTGACGAAGAGAAGGGCGGCGTGCTGAAGCTGGGCACCGAGGTCGTGGCTTCCCAGGACCGCACCATCGCCGGCCTGCTGGGCGCCTCGCCAGGTGCCTCGACCGCCGCGCCGATCATGCTCAACGTGCTCGAAACCGTGTTCAAGGAGAAGGTCGCCACCCCTGAGTGGCAGGCCAAGATCAAGGAAATCGTGCCGAGCTACGGTACCAAGCTGAACGACTCGGCCGCTGCCACCCAGAAAGAGTGGGACTACACCGCCGAAGTGCTGCAGCTGGAGAAGCCGCCGGTGCTCGATCAGAGCGTCAAGACCACTGCCGCCCCAGGCGCACCGGTCGAGAGCAAGCCTGCGAACGACATGGCGCTGTAAGGCCCATGCTTGCCGGGCTTGCCCGGCAACACCAACCACGAGGATCGCCCCTGGCGGCCTCGTGGTTTTTTTGTGCCTGGACTATCGATGGAAACGGCTCCCGTCGGTGGCAGGCTGGGGTTCAACGCTGCTCGAGAATGCTGCCCAGCAACCCTGGAAAACGGCTTTCGAGCTCATCGCTGCGCAACGAGTTCATGTGCGTGGTACCGACATTGCGGGTGTACACCAGCCCCGAGTCACGCAGTACACGGAAGTGATGGGACATGCTCGACTTGGGCCGGCCGCCGTCCAGCTCGCCGCAGCTGGCTTCGGCGACACCCGCCAGGCGGCGCACGATATCCATGCGCACAGGGTCGCTCAGCGCGTAGAGCAGGCGCTCCAGCGTCAGGTCTTCGGGATTGGGGTGGGTATAGGCTCGCATGGTCGACATGATAACGGGGGTTTCACAAATTGCCATAGTTCGAATATGATCGAACAATCGTATCCAACCCCGTCCTGGAGTTACCTCATGGCCGCCTTGTTCGAACCCTACACCCTCAAAGACGTCACCCTGCGCAACCGCATCGCCATTCCGCCGATGTGCCAGTACATGGCCGAGGATGGCCTGATCAATGACTGGCACCAGGTGCATTACGCGGGCCTGGCCCGTGGTGGCGCCGGCCTGGTGGTGGTCGAGGCCACCGCGGTGTCCCCGGAAGGGCGCATCACCCCCGGCTGCGCCGGGATCTGGAACGACGTCCAGGCCCAGGCGTTCGTGCCGGTGGTCAAGGCGATCAAGGCCGCCGGTTCCGTGCCGGGCATCCAGATCGCCCACGCCGGGCGCAAGGCCAGCGCCAACCGCCCCTGGGAAGGTGACGACCACATCGCCGCCGACGATGCCCGTGGCTGGGACACCATCGCCCCATCCGCCATCGCCTTCGGCGCCCACCTGCCGAAAGTGCCGAAGGCCATGACCCTGGACGATATCGCCCGGGTCAAGCAGGACTTCGTCGATGCCGCACGCCGCGCCCGCGATGCCGGCTTCGAATGGATCGAACTGCACTTTGCCCACGGCTATCTGGGCCAGAGCTTCTTCTCCGAGCATTCCAACCAGCGCACCGATGCCTACGGCGGCAGCTTCGACAACCGCACGCGCTTCCTTTTGGAAACCCTGGCCGCCGTGCGTGAGGTGTGGCCGGAGAACCTGCCGCTGACCGCCCGCTTTGGCGTGCTGGAGTATGACGGCCGTGACGAGCAGACCCTGCAGGAATCCATCGAACTGGCGCGCCGGTTCAAGGCCGGTGGCCTGGACCTGCTGAGCGTCAGCGTTGGCTTCACCATTCCTGAGACCAACATCCCATGGGGGCCGGCGTTCATGGGCCCGATCGCCGAACGTGTGCGTCGCGAGGCCAAGCTGCCGGTGACCTCGGCCTGGGGCTTCGGCACCCCGGAGCTGGCCGAAGGCGCGTTGCAGGCCAACCAGTTGGACCTGGTGTCGGTGGGGCGTGCGCACCTGGCTGACCCGCACTGGCCATATGCCGCTGCCAAGGCCCTGGGCGTGGACAAGGCATCGTGGACCTTGCCAGCACCTTATGCGCACTGGCTCGAGCGTTATCGCTGAGTGAGGCTGGGGCCGCGACGCGGCCCCCCTTTTCAAAAGCGGCTCAATCGGTAGGCGCTGATTTGCGGGCAGTCTTCGCCATTTACCAACCGCCCCATCCATTCCGCCGTCACCGCCGCCTGGGTCAAGCCCAAATGCTGATGCCCGAACGCCAGCAACACCTTGCCATCGGCCACCCGGTCGATCACCGGCAGCGAATCCGGCAACGAAGGCCGGAACCCCATCCACGGCGTCGCCCCCTCGGCATCCAGCTCACGCCGAAACAAACCCTTGCTCAACCTGTGCAGTTGCCACGCCCGCTGCATGCTCGGCGGCGCCTCGAGCCCGGCGAACTCCACCGTGCCGGCCAGGCGCAGGCCGTCGGCCATGGGCGTCATGATGAACTTGCGCTCCAGCGAGGTGACGGCAAACGGCAGGCGCTGGTGCTCCGCCGGCAGCATCAGGTGGTAGCCGCGCTCGGTATCCAGGGGCACCCGCCGACCGGTCAGGGTGGCGGTGAGCTTGGCCGAGTGGGCGCCGGCGCTGATCAACACCTGGCTGGCCTCGAGGGGGCCCTGGTCGCTGGCAAGGCTGACGCCCTGGCCATGCACCCGGCCGCCACTGACCTCAGCGCGCAGAAAGCGTACGCCACTGGCCCTGGCGGCGCTGAATAGTTCGCAGACCACTTGATAGGGGTCGAGGAAGTGACCGGTACGCGGGAAGAACAGGCCACCCAGGATCGACGGGCTCAACTGCGGCGCCGCCTCGCTCACCGCCTGTGCCGACCACAGGTCCACGGGTACGCCCTGTGCCTGCATGCGGGCGCGCAACGCCGCGAGGGCCTGGCGCGATTCATGGCGTTCGAACACCAGCAGCGACCCGTCTTCCTTGAGCAAGGGGCTGCAGTCGATGGAGGCGAGCAGCCGTTGCCAGGCGCCAAGGCTGTTTTCATTCAACGCCCGAATGCCCGCCACGCTGCGCTGGAACGGCGCCGGGCGCAGGTTCAGCAGCAGCCGGGTGAACCAGGGCAGGGCGCGGGGCAGGTACTTCCAGTCCAGGCGCAGCGGGCCCATGGGGTCCAGCAGCATGGCTGGCAGGCGCTTGAGAATCGACAGGTCGGCGATGGGAAACACCTGCTCGGTGGCCAGGTGCCCGGCGTTGCCATACGAAGCGCCGTGGCCTGGTGCCTGGCGATCGATCAGCAGCACCCGGCGGCCCTGGCGTGCCAGCCGCAGGGCGCAGGCGACGCCGACGATGCCGGCGCCGACCACGGCGATGTCCGTGTCAGAGGCGGTCATCGTTCAGACTTCCCGCTGGCCATCGAGCAGCCGCCGCAGGTGCAGCGGATTGGCCTGCTGCAATGCACCGGGCAGCAGGGCGTCGGGGAAGTCCTGGTAGCACACCGGGCGCAGGAAGCGCAGGATCGCCGCAGTGCCCACCGAGGTACTGCGGGCGTCCGAGGTGGCCGGGAACGGGCCGCCATGGACCATGGCATCGCTGACCTCGACCCCGGTCGGCCAGCCATTGACCAGGATCCGCCCGGCCTTGCGTTCGAGGGTTGGCAGCAGGCGGCGGGCGCTGTGCAGATCGGCCTCGTCCAGGTGCAGGGTGGCGGTCAGTTGGCCTTCCAGATGCTCGGCCACCTGGCGGATTTGCTCATCGTTGTCGCATGCCACCACCAGTGAGGTAGCGCCGAACACTTCGGCTTGCAGCGTAGGGTCGGCAAGAAACGCCAGCGCGGTGGTGACGAACAACTGAGCCTGGCACTGGTTCGGTCCCTGCGCTAGCAGACCGCTCGCCGCGCACCGGGCGTTTTGGTTTTCGCTCAGCGCTGCCACGCCGCCAGCATAGGCATTGGCGATACCCGGAGTAAGCATGGTCTGCGCCGCCGCTTGGCCAACAAGGGCGCTGGCGGCAACCAGGAAGTGTTCGAGGGCCGGCCCCTGTCGGGCGACCACCAGCCCGGGATTGGTGCAGAACTGGCCGGCGCCTTGGGTCAGCGAAGTGACAAAGCCTTGCGCCAGGGCTTCGCTGCGCGAGCGCAAGGCGCCATCGAACAGGAACACCGGGTTGATAGCGCTCATTTCGGCATAGACCGGGATCGGCTCCGGGCGCGCCTGGGCCGCCTGGCAAAGGGCGAGGCCTCCGCTGCGTGAACCGGTGAAACCGACCGCCTTGATGCGTGGATCAGTGACCAGGCCGATGCCTACTTCACGGCCCACGCCGTATAACAGGGAAAACACGCCTTCGGGCAATTCGCACTGTGCGACCGCCCGGGCCACGGCCTGGCCGACCAGTTCGCTGGTGCCGGGGTGGGCGCCGTGGGCCTTGACCACCACCGGGCAGCCCGCGGCCAGTGCCGAGGTGGTGTCGCCGCCAGCCACCGAGAACGCCAGCGGGAAGTTGCTGGCGCCAAACACCGCCACCGGGCCCAGGGCCACCTGGCGTTGGCGCAGGTCCGGACGGGGCAGCGGCTGGCGCTCGGGCAGGGCATTGTCCACGCGCACATCCAGCCACTCACCGGCGCGTACCACCCGGGCGAAGGTGCGCAGCTGGGCGCAGGTGCGGCCGCGCTCACCCAGCAGGCGGGCCTTGGGCAGGCCGGTCTCGGCGTGGGCGCGGTCGATCAGCGCATCGCCCAGTGCTTCGATCTGTTCGGCGATGATTTCGAGAAAACGGGCGCGTTGTTCGAGGGGCGTTTCGCGGTAGGTATCGAATGCCGCCCAGGCCAGGGCGCAGGCCTGAGCCACCTGTTCGCCGCTGGCGCCGGCATAAGCGGGTTCCAGGGCCTGGTCGCTGCTCGGGTCGATGGCGCGGATTGCTTCGCGGTTGCCGGGCACGGCACGCTGGCCGATCAGCAGGTTGCCTGTCAGGGTCATGGGGCGTCCTTTGGGATTGAGTTTGGGAGAAAGCGGGCCGCTGTGCGGCCCATCGCCGGCAAGCCGGCTCCCACAGGTACTGCACAAGGCTTGAAGCTTGTGGGCGCTGGTTTGCTGGCGATGGGGTGCGAGGCGGCTCCTGGAATCAGGCCTGGTTCTGCTCGGCCGACCAGTTGGCGTACCAGCTGCGGAACAGCGCGTACTGCTGCTCGGCATAGTTGCGCTGGGCGTCGCTGAGGGCATCGGTTTCGTTGAAGTGCAGGCGGTACTCGCTGTCACCGTTGAGCACCATCAGGTGCTTGTAGTACAGCACCAGGTCGCAGCCTTCATCGAACGATGACAGCACTGCCAGCGCCGACTCCAGCTCCCGGGCCTGGCGTCGGGCCTTGGCATCGCCCTTGGCGGCGCGTTTGCTCAGACTGACCAGTTGCAGCACTTCACGGGGCAGCGCGTTGCCGATGCCGGTGATGGCGCCGGTGGCGTTGCAGTTGACGAAGCCATGCACCACTTGCGTGTCGACGCCGACCATCAGCGTCACAGCGTCGTCCTGGGAGGTGATGTGCTCGGCGGCGTAGCGCAGGTCGGCGCCACCGCCGAACTCCTTGAAGCCGATCAGGTTCGGGTACTCGCGGCGCAGCTCGAAGAACAGGTCGGCGCGGGTGGCGAAGCCGTAGTAGGGGCTGTTGTATATCACCGCCGGCAGCTTCGGCGCGGCGGCGAGGATTGCCGAGAAGTGGTGCTTCTGGGCGATCAGCGAGGCGCCGCGGGACAGCACGCGGGGGATGACCATCAGGCCGGCGGCGCCGACCTTGGCGGCGTGGGCGGCATGGGATACGGCTTCGCGGGTGTTCACCGCGCCGGTGCCGACGATGGTCGGGATGCCGGCGGCTACCAGGCGCGCCACGCCTTCCTGGCGCTCGGCCTCGGTCAGCAGCGGCCAGTCGCCCATCGAACCGCAGTACACCACCGCGCTCATGCCGGCGTCGATCAGTTCGCGGCCCTTGCGCACCAGGGCGTCGAAGTCCGGCTTGCGCTCGGCGGTGCAAGGGGTCATCAGGGCGGGCATGGTGCCGGTGAAGATGTTGTCGGTCATTGTTGTCACTCCTGGCGGTATTCAGTGGGAAATGAACGGGGTCAGATGCCCCAGGCGAAGGGATCCTGTTCGTCGATCAGCAGGGTGCTGTCGGCGGTCATGTGGGCGCGGCCGGTGATGAACGGGCGAATGCGTTCGCCGTCGCGTTCGTAGCGGCCCTGGAACTGGCTGCCGGTGATGCTGGCCTGGACCCAGGTCTGGCCTTCGGCGAGCTTGCCGTCAGCGGCCAGGCACGCCAGCTTGGCGCTGGTGCCGGTGCCGCAGGGCGAGCGGTCGTAGGCCTTGCCGGGGCACATGACGAAGTTGCGGCTGTCGGCGTTGGTGTCGTCGGCGAACAGCTCGACATGGTCGATCGGGGCGCCGTCCTCGCCGGTGATGCCTTGGGCTTCGAGTGCCTTGAGCAGGGCCCAGGTGTAGTCGGTGAGGGCTTCGCGGTTGTCCAGCTCGATATGCTGGCCGTGGTCGCAGACCAGGAAGAACCAGTTGCCGCCCCAGGCGATGTCGCCGCACACCTGGCCATGCCCTGGCACTTGCACCGCCACCTGACGGCGATAGCGGTAGGACGGCACGTTGCCGACGGTGACGGAACCGTCGTCATGCAAAGTGGCACTGACTTGGCCGACCGGTGTGTCGATCTTATGCATGCCAGGTTCGATCAGGCCGAGGTGGTGCAGCGAAGCCACCAGGCCGATGGTGCCGTGGCCGCACATGTTCAGGTAGCCGGCGTTGTTGAAGAAGATCACCCCGCAGGTCGCGTCGGCCGAGACCGGCGGGCAATGGAGCGCGCCCACCAGTACATCGTTGCCGCGCGGCTCCAGCAGGCAGGCGCGGCGCCAGTGGTCGTGCAGCTCGCGCAGCTCGTCGCGCTGCTCGGCCATGCTATGGCCGTGCAATGGAGGGAAGCCCTTCATCACCAGGCGGGTCGGTTCGCCGCCGGTATGGGAGTCGATGACATGAACCTGTTTCATCAGCGTGTCCAATCTGTAGTGGGTCAGGAGGCGACAGCGGCGGGCTGCTGGCCGGCATGGGGTTCGCTGCTGGCTTCGCTTTCGTCGTCGCCATCGAGGCGCACCAGCCGCGCCGGCACGCCGGTGGCGGCGCCCCAGTAGTAGATGCCCAGGGCACTGGCAGCCACGGCCACGGTATCCAGCGGGTGGCCGATCACGCCCAGGCCACCGAAGCTGCCCAGCCAGGAGAGGAAAATGGTCACGGCGTAGAAGCCGATCAGCCAGGCCGACGAGCGCACCTGCTGGCCCAGCGACAGGTGTTCGGTAGGCACGAAGCGGCGGCACAGCAGGTACAGCACGAACATCACGATCTGCAGCGCCAGCAGCCAGGACACGGTGTTCCACCCCGACCAGTAGACGATCAGCGCGGCGATGATGAACGACAGCGGGCCGAGCACGCCCATGCCCTTGACCCGGAACGGCCGGGCCATGTCCGGGGCGCTGCGGCGCAGGGCGGCCACGGATACCGGGGCTACGGCATAGCTCAGCACCAGCGCGGCGGAGACCACGTTGATCAGCGCTTCCCACGACGGGAATGGCAGGGTCCAGAACACTGCCAGGGCGAAGGTCAGCCACAGCGCCGGGCGCGGGATGCCGGACTGCTCGTCGATGCGGGTGAAGTACTTGAAGAAGGTGCCGGTCTGGGCCCAGCCGTAGATCACTCGCGGGGTGGCGTTCATGTAGATGTTGCCGCAGCCGCTGGGCGAGATCACCGCGTCGGCCACCACCAGGTAGGCCAGCCAGCCGACGCCCAGGGCCAGGGCGATGTCACGGTAGGGCAGGGCCAGTTCCTTGGTCACCCCGGCCCAGCCGTTGGCAATCATCTCGGTCGGCACGCTGCCGAGGAACGCCAGTTGCAGCAGGGCATAGATCGCGGTGGACAGCAGCACCGAGAGAATCAGCGCGATAGGGATGGTGCGCTGCGGGTTCTTCACCTCGCTGGCCACCGAGATGATCGGGGTCAGGCCCAGGTAGGCGAAGATGATGCCACCGGCCGACACCGCCATCTCCACCCCGGACAGGCCGAACGGGGCGAAGCCTTGGACCTCGAAGTTCTCCGGCTTGAAGAAGGTGAACAGCACGCCGATCACCAGCAGCGGCACGATGAACTTGAACACGCTGACCAGGTTGTTGGCCTTGGCGAAGGTCTTCACGCTGCGGTAGTTGAGCACGAAGAACAGCCCCAGCAGGGCGAACTGCACCAGCCAGCCGAGCACCGTCGGGTCGCTGGAGCCGCTCTTGGTCAGCGCCGGGAACCAGGCCGCGGCGTACTGGCGCGAGGCGACCACCTCGATGGCGATCAGGCTGGAGAAGGCGATCAGGGTGATGAAACCCATCAGGTAGCCGAGCAGCGGGCCGTGGGAGTACACCGGGTAGCGCACCACGCCGCCGGCCCGTGGCAGGGCGGCGCCGAGCTCGCAGTAGACGATGCCCAGCAGCAGCACGGCGAAACCGCCGAGGAACCAGGAGAGGATGCCGGCCGGCCCGGCGATGGCCGAGACGTGGCTGGCGGCGAACAGCCAGCCCGAGCCGAAGATGGCACCGAGGCCGATGAAGGTGAGGTCCAGCAGTGACAGCTGTTTCTTGAATTTGCCTGACATGGGTGCGCCTTCTTGTAGGTTTTGGATAGGCAGGTCTGATGTCACGATGCGGCGGCATGCGCCGCGTTCTTGTAGGTCATGGGGCGGCTTGCGTGGGGCATAGAGTGGACCGATCGGGGGCTCGGTTCTTGATGGTTTTCTGCAAGGTGAGTGACGAAATCGGCATAGTCGAGAGCAAGTGCTGGCGCCCGGTGGGGGCTGCTGACTAGGCTTGCAGGGCCGCGAGAATCACTAGAGATAACCGCATGCCCGAGCAACCGTTGACTGCGCTGTACCAGCACCTCGACCAGCACCGCCCCGAATCCCTCGAAGCCTTGCTCACCGGTGTGGTCTGGCTGCTGCCGATGCTCGATGTCATCGCCAATGCGGCGATCTTCATCAAGGACGACCAGGCCCGCTATGTGCTGGCCAACCGCACGCTGGTCCAGCGCTGCGGTTTGAAGCACCTGCAACCGCTGCTGGGCAAGACCAGCGCCGAGGTGTTCCCGGCGCGCCTGGGCCCCGGCTACACCGAGCAGGATCGCCGGGTGCTGGAGCAGGGCCAGGTGCTGGAGGACCAGCTGGAGCTGCACCTGTACGGCAGCCGCGAACCGGGCTGGTGCCTGACCCACAAGCGCCCGCTGTACGATGCGACGGGGGCGATCATCGGCCTGGTGGGCATTTCGGTCGACCTGCAGTCAGCCGCCGACACCCACCCGGCCTACCAGCGCCTGGCGGCGGTGGATGCGCATATCCGCGCGCATTTCCACCAGCCGATCAGCATGGGCGAGCTGACGCGCATCGCCGGCATATCGGTGGCGCAGTTGGAGCGCTACTGCAAGCGGGTGTTCCACCTCACCCCGAGGCAGATGATCCACAAGGCCCGCCTGGAACATGCGCACCAATTGCTGCACAGCGACCTGCCGATCATCGAGGTGGCGCTGCGCTGTGGCTACACCGACCACAGCGCGTTCAGCCGGCAGTTCAGGCAACTGACCGGGTTTACCCCGCGCCAGTATCGGATGGCAACGAATTGAAGGGTAAATGCATTAATGCATTGATTTTCTATGCCTTTATGCATATAGTGGGTTTCCGCGCTCAGTAGCGTGCATAAACTCAATCGATACAGGATGTTCACGATGACAACCGCTTATACCGCCAAGAATTCCCTGCCTTTTGCGGCGCTACCCACTACCGATGGTGTCATTCAATATTTTCGTGCGGCCAGCACCAACGTAGCGGATGCGTCCTATGCTCCCGATGGTCTGGCAGCTGCGCCGATCTACGGCCTCGGTGGCCAGCTGTTGCAAGGTAACGAGATTGTCGCTGGCGGCAACGTGACGCTGGTTTCCTACCTTGGTCCACTGCTCAATCAGGGGGCTCTTTGCTGGATCCTGCTGAGCTGCGAGGGTGGTGCCCAGCAGGTGGCCAATGCCACGCATAGCCAGCATGCCGTGACGCTTGGCCAGATCATCGGTTTCTCTGGAGCTGCACCTGGTGACATCAAGTTCTCCGCAGCCAACGAGGTTCCGGTGGGCTGGCTGAAGGCCGATGGAGCATTGGTGTCTCGCGCCGAGTATGGTGCTCTGTTCGCGGCAATCGGCATCACCTATGGCGCTGGCGATGGTGCCACGACCTTCGGCCTGCCTGACCTACGCGGTGAGTTCATCCGTGGCTTCGATGACGGCCGTGGGGTAGACCAAGGCCGGGCATTCGGTTCCTGGCAGAAGGGCAGCCTCTACCCCTACGACACCACCCAGAACAATGCCAACGGTGTCTGGAGTGCATCTACCACACAGAACGACGGTCCGGCTTCGCAAGTCGCGATGGGCGTGGATGCCTACTCCACCGCCGAGTATTCGACCATTTCGCTGGGTGGGGTCGATGCGAAGGTCAACTATGCATTGCCAGGTCTGTTCGGTGACCGTGGTTACTCCGGGATCACCCGCCCACGCAACATGGCCATGCTCGCATTGATCAAGTGCTGATCACTCGCTGCTGAACAGAGCGCGGGCCTCGTCGAAGCACTGCTCGGCGATGGCCGAGCGTGGCTCGCTACGGCGCAGCAATAGCCCGACCGGGCTGTGGATGCTGGCCTCCTGCACGGGGATGATGCGCATGTGCTGGCTGAGGTCTTCCAGGCCGCAGTCCAGCGGCATGATCGCGCAGCACACGCCGGTGTTGATCGCCTGGATCAGCTGGAAGGTCGAGTCGCTCTCGAGCACGGCATTGGGCGTGAGACCGCGGCTGCGGAAGCTCAGGTCGAGGGACTGGCGGTAGTGCATGCCTTTGCTCAGCAGTCCCAACGGCAGGTCGCCCAGGTCTTCCCAGTGCAGGCTGTCGGCCTCGAACTGGAAGTGCCGGGTGTCGTGCAGCAGGCCCATGGTGGTGATGCTCAGTTCGATCACTTCGAAGAAGCTGGTGTTGACCTGGTCGAGGTAGCAGATGCCCAGGTCGAGCTGGTTGCGGCTCAGGCCGTCGATCACCTGCTCGGAGCTCAGCGACGACAGCTGGAAGTGCAGCTCGGGGTACTTCGCGCGCAGCGGCATCAGCAGTTGCATGGGGTTGAAGCTGGCCAGCGGCACGGTACCCAGGCGCAGGCTGCCGACCACCTGGCCCCGGCAACTGGCGGCCTCGGCCTGCAAGCCATCATGGGCGGCGAGCAGGGTACGGGCCCAGGCCAGGATGCGTTCACCGGCTTCGGTGAAGCCTTCGAAACGCTGGCCGCGCTTGACCAGCACCAGGTCGAGTTCGTCTTCGAGGTTGCGCAGGCGCATGGACAGGGTCGGCTGAGTGATATGGCACAGCGCCGCGGCCTGGCCGAAGTGGCGGGTCTGGTCGAGGGCGATGAGGAACTTGAGCTGTTTGATGTCCATGGTGCGGCCTGGGTTGCGGGGTGGGTAGACCTTAACCAAGAGTGAAGCACCTGGCTAATCATTGCTGACAAATTCACCGACGCCACGATAGAAACCGTCGATCACCCGGTACGCGCTATCGATTGGACGCTGCCAGGGCTTCTCTCTAACGTGGCCGCCAAGCCAATCCTGGAGCAAAGGCCATGAGCGTGAAACCGGACGCGGTGTTCGTACCGCTGAACATCGCGGTGCTAACCGTCAGCGACACCCGTACCTTCGAGACCGACACGTCTGGCGAGCTGCTGGCCAGCCGTGCCGTCGGCGTGGGCCACCGCCTGGTGGCGCGCGAGCTGCTCAAGGACGACCTGTACAAGATCCGCGCCCAGGTCGCCACCTGGATCGCCGATGAACAGGTGCAGGTGGTGCTGATCACCGGCGGCACCGGTTTCACTGGCCGTGACAGCACGCCGGAGGCGGTGGACTGCCTGCTGGACAAGCGCATCGACGGGTTCGGCGAGCTGTTCCGCGCATTGTCGATCCTCGATATCGGTACCTCGACTGTACAGAGCCGGGCCTTGGCCGGCATGGCCAACGGCACCCTGGTGTGCTGCCTGCCGGGCTCGACCGGCGCCTGCCGCACGGCATGGGAGGGGATCCTGGCCGAGCAGCTGGATGCGCGGCACCGGCCGTGCAATTTCGTCGCGCACCTGAAGCCGATCGGGGCCTGCGAAAGCCGCGGTTGACCTCAGGGCTCCATCGCGGGGCAAGCCCGCTCCCACGCCGATCTCATATCAGCACACACAGGCTGGCGTGGGAGCGGGCTTGCCCCGCGATGAGACTTCAACTCAACACATGATCCACCGGCACCAACGTCGGTGGCAGTGGCTCATGCCCCAGCGCCGACAGCACATCGCGCTCCAGGGTGCGCACCAGGGCATCGGTCGGCAGGTCGTTCTCGTCGCGCCCGAACGGGTCTTCCAGTTCGTTGCCGATCGCATCCAGCCCGAAGAAGGTGTAGCTGACGATGGTGGTGAACAGCGGCGCCAGCCAGCCCAGCGGTTCGGCCAGGGCGAACGGCAGCAGCAGGCAGAAGATGTAGATGGTGCGGTGCAGCAGCAGGGTGTACGGGAACGGCAGTGGCGTGCCCTTGATCCGTTCGCAGGTGGCCTGCACGTCCGACAGGCCGGCCAGGCGCTGCGCCAGGAGGGTGTAGCGAAACTCGCTGATCTCCCCGTGCTCCGCCAGCCGCGAACAGTGTCCGCCCACCTCGCGCAGGATGCCGTCGCAGACATTGTGCGGCACGATCTGCGCCTGCTCGCCCAGCCAGGGTCGGGCGGCGCCCAGCTCGTCCTCGTTGCGCAGCCGGGCATTGAGGGCATGGGCGAAAGCACAGAGGCTGCGCAGCAGTTCCTCGCGCAGCGCCGCGTCCTTGATCAGCACACTTTCGCGCACGAATGAACGTACCTCGATAATCATCCGCCCCCAGGCCTTGCGGCCTTCCCACCAGCGGTCGTAGCAGGCGTTGTTGCGAAAGCTCATGAAGATCGACAGCGACAGCCCCAACAGGGTGAAGGGCGTGGCGCTGACCGGGTAGAACAGCGCCGGGTAGTGTCGCTCGACCAGCACGA
Source organism: Pseudomonas sp. RC3H12 (assembly GCF_018596375.1). NCBI lineage: Bacteria > Pseudomonadati > Pseudomonadota > Gammaproteobacteria > Pseudomonadales > Pseudomonadaceae > Pseudomonas > Pseudomonas sp. RC3H12. The sequence continues at coordinate 586,924 of NZ_CP075595.1, forward strand.
TCAGCGCCGCGAGCAAGGTCACCGCCAGGCAGCGCAGGGCGATGCGCTGGACGATCGAGCCTTTGAGGGTGAACAGCACGCGCAGCATGTCGGGGCGTGAGTGGACGATCAAGGCGGTTCCAGAGGCGGCCGATCAGCCGCCGGTCATGTTCATGAAGCGCAGGATCTGCACCTCGCCGCCCACTTCGAAGTGGTGACGGTAGGGCTTGAGCTGCATGGCGTCGCGGATGGCTTTTTCCAGGCGTGCAGTGTCGCCGGGGTGCTGGCGCATGACCTGCTTGAGGTCCACCGAATGTTCGTTGCCCAGGCACAGCAACAGGCGGCCTTCGACGGTCAGGCGCACGCGGTTGCAAGTGGCGCAGAAGTTGTGGCTGTGGGGCGAGATGAAGCCGACCCGGGTGTTGGGCGCCTCGGCCAGGCGCCAGTAGCGCGCCGGCCCCTGGGACGACTCGGCCGACTCGACCAGGGTGAAATGTTCGGCCAGGCGCGAGCGCACGTCGTCGCTGGAACAGAATGACTCGCCGCGCTCGTGCTCGCTGATCACGCCCAGGGGCATCTCTTCGATGAACGAGATATCCAGTTCACGGTCGATGGCGAAACGTACCAGGTCGACGATCTCGTGGTCGTTGCGGCCCTTGAGCACCACCGCGTTGAGCTTGGTGCGGCGAAAGCCCGCGGCGCGCGCGGCGTCGATGCCGGCGATTACCTGCTGGAGGTCGCCGGTGCGGGTGAGGGCGCGGAAGCGCTCGGGGTCGAGGCTGTCGAGGCTGATGTTCAGGCGCGACACGCCGGCGTCGAACAGCGGCTGGGCCAGGCGGCCGAGCTGCGAGCCATTGCTGGTCAGGCACAGTTCGCGCAGGCCGGGCAGGGCGGCGATGCGTCCGCAGAGCTCGACGATGCCCTGGCGTACCAGCGGCTCGCCGCCGGTCAGGCGGATCTTGCGGGTGCCCAGGGCGACGAAGCGCTCGGCGACCTGGTACAGCTCTTCGAGGCTGAGAATCTGCTGGCGCGGCAGGAACTGCATGTCTTCGGCCATGCAATAGACGCAGCGAAAGTCGCAGCGGTCGGTGACCGACATCCGCAGGTAATCGACTTTGCGGTTGAAACCGTCGATCAGGGCCTGGGGGTTCTTTTCCACGTTCGCGCTCGACATTGAAGTGGCAGGGGGCGGCGAAAGGCCGCGGATAAGGTCCAAGCTATAACCTGCGCCCATTGGCGTCAAATTGCTTTCCCCGACCATTCGATCAGTCTCCTCTATCACGGCTGAAGGCCGTGCCGGCCAAGGGCTGTGGTCGGTGATCGAAACGGTTTATCACGCCGTCATTTATTTCGATTGGACGCAGTAGGGGGCGCTTCTTAGGCTGGAAAAAACACCGTGCGGAGAAGCGCAGCATGAGCCAGGACGAACACATCAGGGACTACAAGGGGCCGGCCGCCGGCTGGGGCGCGCTCAAGAGCGTGACCAAGAGCTGGCTGGGCAGCGAGAACGCCTTCAAGAACCTGCGGGCCATGCTCAAGACCAACCAGAACGGTGGCTTCGACTGCCCGGGTTGCGCCTGGGGCGAATCGCCGGAAAGCGACATGGTCAAGTTCTGCGAGAACGGCGCCAAGGCGGTCAACTGGGAGGCCACCGGCCGCTCGGTGGATCCGGCGTTCTTCGCCCGCTACAGCGTCAGTGCGCTGCTCGAGCAGACCGACTACTGGCTTGAGTACCAGGGCCGCATCACCCACCCTATGCGCTACGACGCGGCCACCGATCATTACGTCGAGATCAGCTGGGACGAAGCGTTCGCCCTGGTCGCCCGGCACCTGAACGGCCTCGCGTCGCCGGATGAGGCCGAGTTCTATACCTCGGGCCGGGCCAGCAACGAGGCGGCGTTCCTCTACCAGTTGTTCGTGCGCGCCTACGGCACCAACAATTTCCCCGACTGCTCGAACATGTGCCACGAGGCCAGCGGCGTGGGCATGGCCGAGACCCTCGGTGTGGGCAAGGGCACCGTGGTGTTTCATGACCTGGAGCTGGCCGATGCGATCTTCGTCATTGGCCAGAACCCCGGCACCAACCACCCACGCATGCTCGAACCGCTGCGCGAGGCGGTCAAGCGTGGTGCCCAGGTGGTCTGTTTCAACCCGCTCAAGGAACGCGGGCTCGAGCGCTTCCAGCACCCGCAGCACCCGTTCGAGATGCTCAGCAACGGCTCCGAGCCGACCAACACCGCATACTTCCGCCCGGCGCTGGGTGGCGACATGGCGGCCATGCGCGGCATCGCCAAGTTCCTTCTGCAGTGGGAGCGCGAGGCGCAACTGAACGACGAGCCACCTGTGTTCGACCACGCGTTCATCGCCGAGCACACCAGTGGCGTCGAGGCCTACCTGGCCGTAGTGGACGCCACACCCTGGGAACATATCGTCGAGCAGTCGGGCCTGAACAAGGCCGAGATCGAGCTGGCCGCGCGCATGTACCGCAAGGCCGAGCGGGTGATCATGTGCTGGGCCATGGGCATCACCCAGCACCGCCATTCGGTGCCCACCGTGCAGGAAATCGTCAACCTGCAGCTGCTGCGCGGCAACGTCGGCAAACCCGGCGCCGGCCTGTCGCCGGTGCGTGGCCACAGCAACGTGCAGGGCGACCGCACCATGGGCATCGACGAGAAGCCCAAGGCGGCGCTGCTCGACGCCATCGAGAAACGCTTCCAGTTCAAGGTGCCACGCGAGCACGGCCATAACGCCGTGCTGGCGATCCAGGCAATGGAAGAAGGGCGGGCCAAGGTGTTCGTCGCCCTGGGCGGCAACTTCGCCCAGGCGACTCCGGACACCCCGCGTACCCACGCGGCGCTGCGCAACTGCGCGCTGACCGTGCAGATCTCCACCAAGCTCAACCGCTCGCACCTGGTCACCGGGCGTGATGCGCTGATCCTGCCGTGCCTGGGCCGCACCGAGATCGACATCCAGGCCGAAGGGCCGCAGGGCGTCACCGTGGAGGACACCTTCAGCATGGTGCATATCTCCCACGGCCAGCTGAAGCCGCGTTCAGTCCTGCTGCGTTCGGAGCCGGCCATCGTCGCCGGCATGGCCAAGGCTACCCTGGGCAATCGGCCCATCGACTGGGACTATGCGATTGCCGACTATGGCCGCATCCGCGGCATGATCGCCGACGTGATTCCCGGCTTCGCCGACTTCAATGCACGCCTGCAGCATCCGGGCGGCTTCCACCTTGGCAACCACGCTGCGGACCGCAACTTCCGCACGGCCACCGGCAAGGCGCGCTTCACCCCGAGCCAGTTGCCGGAGCAACTGGTCAACGCGGCTGTGCTGGCCCGCGGTGACAAGCCGGACCTGATCCTGCAGACCTTGCGCTCCCACGACCAGTACAACACTACGCTGTATGGGCTCGATGACCGTTACCGTGGCGTGTTCGGGCTGCGCGAAGTGGTGTTCGTCAACGAGGCCGATATCCGCCGCCTGGGCTTCGAGCCGGGCGAGCACGTGGATATCGTGTCGTTGTGGGAGGATGGCCTCGAGCGGCGAGTGTCGGGCTTCCGCCTGGTGTCCTATGACGTGCCTGAAGGGCAGGCGGCGGCGTATTACCCGGAGACCAATCCGTTGGTGCCGCTGGAAAGCTACGGCGAGGGGACCTACACACCAACCTCGAAGTTCGTGGCGATCAAGTTGGAGAAGGCGAGGGCGGGGAATCGGATCGAGGCTACCCTGGCTGACTGACAGGGCCGGCCTCATCGCTGGCAAGCCAGCTCCCACAGGGATGTCGTTTGGCTTGAGGTCGACGCCGTCGGGGGGGAGCCGGCTTGCCGGCGATGAGGCCGGTCCTGCCAGAGATCATTTTAGCGTCCCACCGGATACGCCGTGGTGTACTTCATCTGCTCCATGGCAAAACTCGAGGTGATGTTCGACAACCCGTCGGTGCTGGTGATCAGCTTCTTGTAGAAGCGGTCGTAGGCGGCGATGTCGCCTACCACCACCCGCAGCATGTAGTCCCAGTCGCCGGACATGCGATACACCTCCATCACCTCCTCGAACGCCGTCACCGTGGCGGCGAACTGCGCCAGCCAGGCGCTGTCGTGGCGCTGGGTCTTGAGCTGGACGAACACCGTCAGGCCCAGGCCCAGGCGCTCGGGGTCGAGCAGGGCGACGCGGCCGCGGATGTAGCCTTCCTCTTCCAGGCGCTTGACCCGTTTCCAGCACGGCGTGGTGGAGAGGTTGACCGCTTCGGCCAGGTCCTTGAGGGACAGCGAGGCGTCGCGCTGGAGCAGGGTGAGGATGTGCTGGTCGAAACTGTCCATGACGTCGTGTCGCCGATTGCGGGAAAAGTTTTTCGAGAGTAGCCGCTCGCAGGGAACGTTGGAACTGTTTCGGCCGCTGCGTCGACAGAAATGTTCTGCTGGCGCCTGGGGGTGCTGGATATGAGATAGTGGCGGTTTTCCACCCTCAGGCAATGGACCCGACCATGTCCGACAAACCGCGCAATTTCGCCACCCGCACCATCCACGCCGGTGAGCAATCCAGCGTCGCCGACAATGCCATCTTCCCGGCAATCGTCACTTCCAGTTCGTTCATCAAGCGCGGCCTGGACGACAACCCCGAATACGCCTACAGCCGTGTCAGCAACCCGACCCGGCACGCCTACGAGACCTGCGTGGCCGCACTGGAGGAGGGCGTCGGCGCGGTCGCCTGCGCCTCGGGCGTCAGCGCCACCGCCACGGTGCTCGAGCTGCTCTCCAAGGATGCCCATGTGGTGGTGATGAACGGTGTCTACGGCGGCACCTTCCGCCTGCTGGAAGACTACCGTGGGCGCACCTCGGGCCTGACCACCACCTACGTCGACCTCAACGACGTCGAGGCGGTGGCCGCGGCGATCCGCCCCGAGACCCAACTGATCTGGATCGAGTCGCCGACCAACCCGCTGCTGCACCTGGTGGACATCAAGGCGGTCTGCGAGCTGGCCCGTGAGCGTGGGGTGATGACCTGCATCGACAACACCTTCTGCTCGCCGTGGAACCAGCAGCCGATCACCCTGGGCGTGGACCTGGTGATGCACTCGGCGAGCAAGTACATCGGCGGCCATTCCGACCTGACCGGCGGTGTGGTGGTGGCGGCCAACCACGAGTTGCTGGGGCGCTTGCGCAAGATCAGCATGGCGGTCGGCGCGATCCAGGGGCCGTTCGACTGCTACCTGGCATTGCGCGGGCTCAAGACCCTCGATGTGCGCATGGAACGCCAGAGCGCCAACGCCCTGCGTGTGGCGCAGTTCCTCGAACAGCATCCGCAGGTCGAGCAGGTCTACTACCCGGGCCTGGAAAGCCACCCGCAGCATGACCTGTGCAAACGCCAGATGCGCACGGGCGGCGCGGTGGTGGCGTTGCGCATCAAGGGCGACCGGGCCGCGGTCAACCGCCTGGTCGAGGCGCTGTCGATCTTCGTCCTGGCCGACTCGCTGGGCGGTGTGGAGAGCATGATCAACCACTCCTGGAGCATGTCGCACAATTCCTTGAGCCCGGAGCAGAAGGGCGTGATGGGGATCAGTGAGAACCTGCTGCGGCTGTCGATCGGGATTGAGGATTACCGCGATCTGATCGAGGATCTGGAGGGGGCGCTGAAGGCTTCTGCATAAGGGCTGCCGACGTCATCGCGGGGCAAGCCCGCTCCCACGATGGCCGCGCATGCCGTGGCGTTTGCGCGGTACCTGGGAGCGGGCTTGCCCCGCGACAGCGTCGGTTGGGGGAATCAGGATTTGGGTGGGTGGACGATGCGTTCGATCTTGTCCTTGATCAGCACCCGCTCTTTGCGCAGGCGATTTACGGTGTCGTCGCCGGTAGCATTGCCTTCGGCGGCGAGCACTTCCTTGTCCTTGGCGTTGTATTCCTTGTGCAGCTTGTGCAGGTCGTGATCCTTGTCGATCAGGGCCTGGAACTGTTCGGCGGTCACGTGCAGGTCTGCGAGCAAATCATGCGGAACTGGCATTTCTTCACCTCTCTCAGGGTTGGTAAACGAGCCTGAACCAAGAGGATAGTCGCCTTTGCCGTATTGCGGGACTGGGTTAGGCTGTCGCATCCCCCTGCGTGAACGGAACCTGCGCCATGCCTCACCTGAACCTGGAATACAGCGACAACCTGCGCGATCTCAATGTCGATGTGCTGCTGCTGCGCCTGAACCACGCCCTGGTCGGTAGTGGCCAGTTTGCCGAAGAGCTGGACATCAAGAGCCGCGCACAGGCCTTTGCCCAGTACCGGGTGGGCACCGCCCCTGGCGAGCGGGCCTTCGCCCATGTGCGTCTGGCGATTCTCAGCGGGCGCACACAGCAGGTGAAACAGCAATTGTCGAACAGCCTGCTCGAGGTGTTGCGCGAGGCGATTCCGGCCCAGCCTGGGCTGGACATTCAGCTGTGCGTGGAAGTCCTGGATATCGACCGGGAGCCGTACGCCAAACTTCGCCTGCCTGGCTGAATGGCAGCTGAATGAAAGTTGTTTAATTCATGAAAGACGCCGGCCCACCAATTGTTGGCGTCTTTTTCACAAAAAATTGATGCTAGGCTTTCTAGAGTTCGGCCAACTTTCCAACCTGCCCGTCCGGGCGTGTTGGCCGCTGATGAACTCTTGTTGCGAACGCCATGCTGAAACTCAAATCCCTGCGCACCGAATGGGTCACGTTGCTGGCCAGCCTGTACCTGTTGATCGGCTTCAACACCTTGCTTTGGGAACACCTGGAGTCCATCGTGCCGCCGGGCATGGTGGGGCTGTGGTTGAGCCTGGCATTCGCCGTGCTGATGCTGTTCGCCTTCAATCTCATCCTCACCTTGCTGGCGTTTCGTTATGTATTGAAACCAGTATTGATTGTATTGTTCATCAGCGGTGCAAGTGTCGCTTACTTCATGAATCAATATGGCGTACTTATTGACGCCGGCATGTTTCGCAATGTGGCTGAAACCAATGTTGCGGAAGTGCGCGACCTGCTTTCGCTGAAGTTCGCCGTATATATCCTGCTGTTGGGTGTGCTGCCCTCGCTGCTGGTGTGGAAGGCCAGGATCGCCTATCGCCCCTGGCACCGCGAACTGCTGGGCAAGCTGGTGGTCAGCGGGGCCTGCGTCGCGGCCCTGGGCTCGGTGGCGCTGGTCAACTACCAGGGCTTGGCGTCGTTGTTTCGCAACCACCATGAACTGCGCCTGATGCTTACGCCGAGCAATGTCGTGGGGGCCTCCATCGGCTATGTCAGCGAGCAGGTGGGCACGGCCACCCAGCCCTTCCAGCGCTATGGCGAGGATGCCCGTCGCGATGCGGCCTGGCAGCAGCACCAGCGCAAGTCGCTGACCGTGCTGGTGGTCGGCGAGAGTGCCCGGGCGGAAAACTTCGGCCTGCTTGGCTATGCCCGCGACACCACCCCGCAATTGAGCAAGGAGCAGGGCCTGCTGAGCTTTACCGACGTCCACTCCTGCGGCACCGAGACCGCCGTGTCGGTGCCCTGCATGTTTTCCGGAATGCCGCGCAAGGACTACGACGCCCGCGTGGCGAAGAACCGCGAAGGGCTGCTCGACATCCTCCAGCGCGCGGGGTTGGCAGTGCAGTGGCGCGACAACCAGTCCGGCTGCAAGGGCACCTGTGACCGGGTGCAGTTCATCGACGTGAGCAACCTGCAGGACCCGAGCCTGTGCGCCAGTGGCGAGTGCCATGACGAGATCCTGCTGCAGGGCCTGGCCGAGTTGCTCGACAACCTCGACCAGGACACCGTGCTGGTGCTGCACCAGATGGGCAGCCATGGCCCGGAATACTTCAAGCGCTACCCGGCCGGCAGCGAACCCTTCACCCCGGTGTGCCGCAGCAACGCCCTGAACCAGTGCAGCCAGCAGGAGATCGTCAACGGCTACGACAACACCCTGGCCTACACCGACAAGGTGCTGGCGACCTTGATCGATACCTTGCGCAGCAAGCAGGACACGGTCGATACCGCGATGATCTATCTTTCAGACCATGGCGAGTCGCTGGGCGAGTACAACCTGTTCCTGCATGGCACGCCCTACATGATCGCGCCGGAGCAGCAGAAGCACGTGCCGCTGCTGGCCTGGTTCTCCGACAGCTACCGCGAGGACTTCGGCGTGGACACCGAATGCCTGGGCAAGCTGCGCGATGCGCCGTTGTCGCAGGACAACCTGTTCCACTCGATGCTCGGCCTGTTGCAGGTGCGCACCGAGGTCTACCAGCGCTCGCTGGACCTGTTTGCCGGCTGCCGGCCCTGGCTGGCGGCCGATCGCTGAGCGTACCGACGATCAGCACCAAGGATGGCGTGGCTTGCGAGGTTTCACCCATTGCGCCCGCGCCGTATATACTGCGCGCCAATGTTAGTGGGAGAGCCTCGTGGCCATCGAAATTCACTGGATCCGTGACGACCAGACCCTGGCCCAGCACTGCCGAAGCTGGCGTGAGCTGCCGTTTGTGGCCCTCGACACCGAATTCATGCGGGTCGACACCTTCTACCCGAAAGCCGGGTTGATCCAGATCGGTGACGGCAAGCGTGCCTTCCTCATCGACCCTTTGCTGATTCGCGACTGGCAGCCGCTGGCCGAGTTGCTCGAAGACAATGGCGTGGTCAAGGTGCTGCACGCCTGCAGCGAAGACCTGGAGGTCCTGCTGCGCCTGACCGGCAAGCTGCCGCAGCCACTGTTCGACACCCAGCTCGCCGCCGGCTACCTGAACATCGGCTTCTCGATGGGCTACTCGCGGTTGGTTCAGGACGTGCTGGGGCTCGAGCTGCCCAAGGGCGAGACCCGCTCCGACTGGCTGCAGCGCCCGCTCTCGGAGACCCAGGTCAGCTACGCCGCCGAAGACGCCGTGCATCTGGCCGAGCTGTTCAGCGCCCTGCGCCCGCGGCTGTCGGACGACAAGTACGCCTGGGTGCTCGAGGACGGTGCCGAGCTGGTCGCCGCGCTGCGCCGTGAAGTCGAGCCCGAGACCCTCTACCGCGATGTCAAGCTGGCCTGGAAACTGGGCCGCCAGCAATTGGCCGTGCTGCGCGAGCTGTGCGCCTGGCGCGAGCGTGAGGCCCGCAGCCGCGATGTGCCGCGCAATCGCATCCTCAAGGAACATTCGTTGTGGCCCATGGCCAAGAGCCAGCCAGACAGCCCGTCGGCACTGGCGAAAATCGACGAAATGCACCCGCGTACCATCCGCCAGGACGGCGAGGCGCTGATCCAGCTGATCAAGCGCGCCGCCAGCCTGCCGCAGGAGCAATGGCCCGCGCCGCTGCCCGAGCCGCTGCCGATCGAAGCCGCCGGCATTCTCAAGCGCCTGCGCGCCATCGGCCAGGCCGAAGGTGAGCGCCTGGGCATCGCCCCGGAGCTGATGCTGCGCAAGAAAGCCCTCGAAGCGCTGCTCAAGAGCGGCTACCCCGACGGTCCCTATCAACTGCCCGATGCACTGCGCGGCTGGCGTCGCGAGCGCATGGGCCAGGCCCTGCTGGACGATCTGGCCGGTGCCGGAGATTCACGATGAAACGTATCTGCTCGATCTACAAGAGCCCCCGCAAGAACGAAATGTACCTGTATGTGCTCAAGGCCGATGGCCTGGAGCGTGTGCCCGAGGGGCTGCTGCCTTTCTTCGGCACGCCCGTGCACGCCTTCGACCTGGTGCTCAGCCCCGAGCGCAAGCTGGCCCGCGAGGACATCGCCAAGGTACTGGAGAACCTCGACAGCCAGGGCTACCACCTGCAGATGCCGCCGCCGGACGACGACTACATCGAGCACCTGCCCGAAGAACTGCTGCGCCGCAACGACCCGGCCTGATCCGGGCGCGGCCTCCTCTCTGTCTGCGGCCCGCCTGGCGGGCCGCTTCCGTTGTTTGCCAAGGTTGTGTGTCACATGCGCGTTCTGATCGCTGAACAGGATCATGCCAACTATGCCCGTCTTCTGGGTGAGGCGGCGCCGGACCTGGAGGTCCTGACCAGTGGCGATTCCGCCGAACTGGCCCGCCTGGCGCCCGAGTGCCCGGTATGGCTGGGCCAGCCCGACCTGCTGGCCAGCCTGTTGCGCCAGGGTCACAAACCCCAGTGGATGCAATCGACCTGGGCCGGCATCACGCCGTTGCTGGCCGATGGCCTGCCGCGCGACTACCGCCTGACCCGGGCGGTGGGGATCTTTGGCCAGGTGATGGCCGAGTACATGCTCACCTACATGCTTGGCCATGAGCGTGATGTGCTGTCGCGCCTGGTCAGCCAGGTCGAGCGACGCTGGGACGAGCGGCCAGGGCGGACCCTGGAAGGGCGTCGGGTGCTGATCGTCGGCACCGGAGATATCGGCCAGCAAGTCGCCGAGTTCCTCGTGCCGTTTGGTGTCACCTTGTACGGAGTGGCAAGCAGTGCCCGTGAGCAGGCGCCATTCGTCGAGGTGGCGCGGCTCGACCAGTTGCCTCGCCTGGTCGGCGAGGCCGATTACGTGCTCAACCTGTTGCCCGACACACCGGCCACCCATGACCTGTACGATGCGGCACTGTTCAAGTGCTTCCGCTCCAGTGCCTTGTTCATCAATGCCGGGCGCGGCGTGGCGGTAGTCGATGCCGACCTGGTCGAGGCGCTCAAGCAAGGGCACCTGGCCGGCGCGGTGATCGATGTCTGCCGCCAGGAGCCGTTGCCCCAGCGCCACCCGTTCTGGACTGCCTGGGGGCTGCTGCTGACCGGGCACAGCTCGGCGCCGACCTCGCCGGCGGCGATGGTGCGGTTGTTCGTCGGGAATGCGCAGGCGTATGCGGCGGGGCAGGGGTTGCGGGGCGAGGTGGACTTCGCGCGGGGCTACTGACAGACGTTTGCTGTCTGGCCCGCTCTCACAGGTTGTACCGTCACCTGTGGGAGCGGGCTTGTCCCGCGATGAATCTGACGCAACCTTACAAGCTGAAGTCGCCTTCGGCCGCCAGCTCGCTCAACGGCCGGCGCGGGCTCGGCACTTCACGGGCCTGCAGGCCTTCGGCCAGGGTCGCCTTGTCGCCTAGCTTGCCGATCGCCACCATGGCGTGCAGTGCGTAGCCCTCGGGGATCTTCAGCTCGCGCCGGGCCAGGTCCTGGTCGAAGCCGGCCATGCCGTGGGTGTGCCAGCCGCTGATGCTGGCCTGCAACGCCAGATGGCCCCAGGCCGAGCCGGTGTCGAAGGTGTGCCATAGGGCCGGCTTCTCTTCATCGGAGCCGGGGGCGGCGAAGGTGGTCTTGGAGATGATCAGCACCAGCGCCGAGGCATGCTGCGCCCAGCTGCGGTTGAACTCGTTGAGGATGTCCAGGTAGCGCGACCAGCTCGGCGTGTCGCGGCGGGCATAGAGGAAACGCCATGGCTGCGAATTGTAGGCCGACGGCGCCCAGCGCGCGGCTTCCAGGAAGCTCAGCAGGGTTTCCTGACTGATCGGCTCGTTGGTGAAGGCGCGCGGCGACCAGCGATTGATGAACTGCTCGTTGATGGCGTAGTCGGCGATACGTGGGGTGGCGCTCATGGCTGCTCCTGCAAGGGCTGGGACAAAGACCGCACGCTACTGCGTCCGGTGAGCACTGACAAGCGGTCTGGCGTTGCCGCCGGACTGCCTCTAGACTGGCGCCGCCGCGCGCCGCGGATTGACGTTGACTGCAGGAACACGTGTGATGATCGCCGATACCGCGCCCTTCTGGCGGCGCAAGACCCTCGACCAGCTCGATGCGCAAGAGTGGGAGTCGCTGTGCGACGGCTGCGGCCTGTGCTGCCTGCAGAAACTCGAGGACGAAGAGGACAACAGCGTCTACTACACGAGCATCGCCTGCAAGCTGCTCGACCTGCAGACCTGCCAGTGCAGCGACTACCCCAATCGCTTCCGCTACGTGCCCGATTGCATCCAGCTGACTCCGGGCAAGGCCGACCAGTTCAAGTGGCTGCCGCCTACCTGTGGTTATCGCCTGGTCAGCGAAGGCCAGGACTTGCCGTCGTGGCACCACCTGGTCTGCGGTGATCGCGGGCAAGTGCATGAGCAACGCATTTCCCGGTCTGGGCGGATGCTCAGCGAGAACGATGTGGATGAAGACGACTGGGAAGACCACCTGATTTTTCGCGCGGGTTGAGCCGCGCGGCTACAAGGAGTTTCGTTATGCGTCGCCCGCTGTTGATGGCGCTTGGCCTGCTGCTCAGCACTCAGGCGCTGGCCAGGAAAGTCGATCTGGATTATCAGGTCCGCCTGTTGCCACAGAGCGGCCAGGCCGAGGTGCGCCTGACCCTTGCGGACGGCAGCGTGGTGCGCAGCCTGGACTTCGACATGGGCAAGGCCGGTGTCTACAGCGACTTCCTCGCTGATGGCCAGTGGCAGCTGCAGAACGGGCGCGGTGTCTGGCACCCGGCGTCAGGCAAGACCAGCCTCAGTTACCGCGTGCTGCTCGACCAGCAACCGAAGGGGGGTGTGCATGAAACCCGCATGACCGCGCACTGGGCGCTGTTCCGTGGCGATCAGCTGGTGCCGCCGGCGCGCCTCGACCAGCAGGACGGCACCGAGCTGGTGTCGCGTCTGACCTTCGACCTGCCGGCCGGCTGGAAGAGTGTCGAGACCGCCTGGCCGCGCATCGGTCGGCAGAAATTCCGTATCGATGACGTGTCGCGCCTGTTCGACCGCCCCACCGGTTGGGTGCTCGCCGGCAGCCTGGGCAGCCGCCGTGCGCGCCTGGGTGATACCGAGGTGACCGTCGCCGCGCCGCAAGGGCAGGGCATGCGCCGCATGGACACCTTGACCCTGCTGACCTTCGTCTGGCCCCAGTTGCAGGCGGTGTTTCCACGCAACCCGCCCAAGTTGCTGCTGGTCGGTGCCCGCGACGAGATGTGGCGTGGCGTGCTGCCAGCCAACAATTCCTTGTACTTGCACAGTGGCCGGCCGCTGATCAGCGAGAACGGCAACAGCCCGCTGTTGCGCGAACTGGTGCAATTGTTCGCCCAGATCAACGACCGCGATGGCAGCGACTGGCTCGGCGAGAGCCTGGCCGACTATTACGCCAGCGAGCTGCTGCGGCGTGCTGGTGGCATGAGCGACGACCGTTACGAGGCGTTGCAGGCGCGCTTGCACAAGCTAGGCGACAAAGTGAATCACCTCAAGGGTGCCCAGGCCAGCCCGGCCCAGGTGGCCCGTGGCGTGTTGCTGTTGCAGGCGCTGGACCGCGAGATTCGCCTGCACAACCATGACAAGCGTTCGCTGGACGATGTCGCCCGGGCGCTGATGCGCCTGTCGAGCGTCAGCACCGAGGAGTTCGTGCAGATCAGCGAGAACGTCCTGGGGCGGCAGTCTGAAGTATTGCAAAGCAAGGTACTGCGCTAGGTGCAGGATTTATCGCGGGGCAAGCCCGTTCCCACGATCCCGGACATCATTTTGAACGCCGGCTCGTGGGAGCGGGCTTGCCCCGCGATGCTTTCAACCGCCGGTCACCGTCGCGGTGCGGGTTGCCGCCTCGGCGCTGGCCTTCAGCGCCTTGAGCTCGGCAGCTCCTCGTTCTATATCGCGATGCAGGCGCAGGTACTCGGCGCGATGCCGCAGCCACCACGCCTTGGTCGAACAATGGCCGCTCACGCCACGTGCCAGCGCCACGCCGCCGACGGCAACCTGCAACATCCCCAGCAGGCCACCGTGGCGCAGCCCCTTGCTGATCATCAACGCGCCCCCAGCCAGGGAGCTGGCGCGCTCCAGGCCATGGACGTTGTGTTCGTGGTGGGGCGAATGGATATCGAGCATCGGGCAGTCTCCTCTGGTCGTTGATAACCAGCAGACTCCATGTGCAATGGCTGCGTTCAGTGAAATTACCCAGGCGTTTGCTACAAATCCGCAGCGACTTATTTGAACTTGGGCCCCGACCGCGTATTCAACCCCTTGGCCATGCGGTCATACAGCACCACATTCACCGTCGCCGCCAGGTTCATGCAGCCCTGGGTCGGAATGTAGATGGTCTCTTCGCACCAACCGCGCACGTCTTCGCTCAGCGAGCCATCCTCTGGTCCGAAGATGTAGATCGCCCGGTCCGGGTGGGTGTATTCGGGCAGGGGACGCGCACCGTCCACCAGTTCCACCGCCACCGGCGTACAGCCCAGGGGGATGATGCGCTGCAGGTCGTCGATGCCGATCAGCGGGATGTCGTAGTGCACGCGCTTGGTATCGGTGACGAAATCCCGGGCGCGCTCATAGCGCTTGCCGGTGTAGAACACCGAATTGACCCCATAGCAGCCGGCCGCGCGCATGACCGAACCGACGTTTTCGGCGGATTTGGGGTTGAACAGGCCGATGCAGCTGTACCGTTTGTTCGCCACGTGTCGGGGCCCTTCGCAAAAAAAGAACGCGATTATACGGGCTCGCCGACACAGCGGGGCGGGAATCGACGGTCAGTCCTTCTTCATCAGCGCGGCCAGGCCGGCAAACGGGTTGTGAGTGGCCACGGCGACTTTCGGCGTGCTCAGCGAACCTTCGCTGAAGTACTGCTGATCGGTGTAGCGGGCGTGCTCGTTGTCGTGGCAGTACAGGCACAGCAGCTCCCAGTTGGAGCCGTCCTGGGGGTTGTTGTCGTGGTTATGGTCGCGGTGATGCACGGTCAGTTCCGACAGGCGTTTGCCGGAGAACTCGCGGGTGCAGCGACCACAGACGTGGGGGTACATCTTCAGTGCCTTGTCGCGATAGCCCATTTCCTTGTCGCGCTTGGCGTCGGCGAGGATACGGTCGAGGCGGGCGGTGGCGGCGGAGGTGGAACTCATGGTGTTACCTTTCTTCTAATCAGGGCAATGACGGTTATGTTCTTGAGTCTAGCGCGCCAGTCGGGCGGGCGGACAGGCAAAAATGCGCCGTTGGGCATAGCCTGTAGGAAGGTTCCTGACAGGAGGCTGCAGATGTTGCATGCGATCCTCGCCGCATTGTTGCTTGGCGCAGTGCCGTTGGCCGACGCTGCAGGTCAGCAGCGGCCGCTCACGACCGCCCCGGGGGCACCGGGGACGCCGACGCCGACACCCTACCCGCAGATCACCCCGAGCACGCCGCCCAAGGCCGGCGCCAACCGGCCCGGCGCGCCGCTGCTGCCGCCCATGCCGGTGCCGGGGCCGCCGAAGGACCAACCGTTGCCGGGGTTGAACCAGGATTCGCCAAAACCGCCGCCCAAGCGCGATTAGGCTCTGTACGAAAAGCCTTGATACTTGTTCATGCTGCGTTGAAAACAGCCTCGGAATGCTCATGTACTCCAGTACACTGCGCTTCCTCGGCTGTTTTCGCCTTGCCTGACCTGCGTCTCAAGACTTTTCGTACAGAGCCTAGACCTGCTGTGCCAGGCGCTGGCCATCCTGCATCCGCAAGCGCCGTGAAAGCGCCACGGCCAGGGCGCGAATGATCCGGGCGGCAATGCGCGGCGCGTCGGCGAGCATCTTCTCCAGCGAGTCCTTGCCCAGGGTCAGCAACTGGCAGTCGCTGGCGGCCACGCAGGTGGCCGAGCGGCGCTCGCCGTCGAGCACGGCCATCTCGCCGAAGGCACGGCCCTTGCGCAGGGTGGCGATTTCCACCTCGGCCCCGTTGCCGTCGGTCTTGCGCACCGAGACCACGCCACGGTGGAGGATGCACATGAAGGAGCCGGCGTCGCCTTCGCTGAACAGGGTCTGGCCTTCGCTGACGGCGGTGAGGCTGAAATAGCCGGCGGCGGTGACGAAATCGCTGGGCTGCAGGGTGTCGAACAGGCCGCAGTCCATGAGCATGTCGCGGATTTCGGCGTTCAGGTGCTGGGTGTCGGGCATGTGTTGTTCTTCTTCGAATGTCTGGAAAGCGCCGCGGTCGCACAATCAGTGGCCGTGGCGCTTGTGAGACAACGAAAATCGCGGTTTACGCCACGCCCAGCTCATTGAAGACGAACGCATACTCCAATGCCACGTCGCGCAGCCCCTGGTAGCGGCCGCTCATGCCGCCGTGGCCGGCGCCCATCTCGGTCTTGAGCAGCAGCAGGTTGGCGTCGGTCTTGCGCGTGCGCAGGCGCGCCACCCACTTGGCCGCCTCCCAGTACTGCACACGGTTGTCGTTGTAGCCGGCGATCACCAGCATGGCCGGGTACGCCTGGGCCTTGACGTTCTCGTACGGCGCGTAGGCCTTGATCCGCGCATATACCTCCGGCTCCTCGGGGTTGCCCCATTCGTCGTACTCGGTAACGGTCAGCGGCAGCTCGGGGTCGAGCATGGTGTTGAGCACATCGACGAACGGCACTTCGGCGATGGCGCAGCGGAACAGTTCGGGGCGCAGGTTGAGCACCGCGCCCATGAGCAGGCCGCCGGCACTGCCGCCACTGATGGCCAGGCATTCACGGCGGGTCACGCCTTCAGCGATCAGGTGTTCGGCGCAGGCGATGAAATCGTCGAAGCTGTTGTGCTTGTGTTCCTGCTTGCCGGCCCGGTACCAGGCTTCACCCAGCTCGCCGCCACCGCGCACATGGGCGATGGCGAAGGCCACGCCACGCTCCAGCAGGCTCAGGCGGGCATGGGAGAACCACGGGTCGAGGCTCTCGCCGTAGGCACCATAGCCGTAAAGATAGAGGGGCACTGTCTTGCCTTCGTCGGCGCGGCGACGCACCAGGCTGATCGGTACCTGCGTGCCATCCTTGGCTACCGCCCACAGGCGCTGGCTGACGTAGTCGTCGGCGTCGAACGCGCCGAGCACCGGGGTCTGCTTGAGCACCTGCTGGGCGCCTGTGGCCAGCTCCAGCTGACGCACCTGGGCCGGACGGTTGAGGGCTTCGTAGCGCAGGCGGATGCGCGAGCTGGCGAATTCCAGGCTGTCCTGCACGTAGAGGCTGTAGGCGGCATCCGGCAGTTCGACGCGGTAGGCCGGCAGGCCTTGCGGGCGCACTTCGATGATCGGCAGGCCGCCTTCGCGCAGGCTCAGGGACAGCGCCGAGGCATTGAGGCTGACGCCTTCGAGCATGATGTCGTCGCGGTGTGGCACCAGCACCTGCCATTGCGCACGGGCCGGCACGCTGTCTGCCGGCGCATGGAACAGGGCGAAGTTGATACCGTCCTGGTTGCTGCGGATGAACCAGCGCCATTGACCGTCGAGCTGGCCATGGTCGGGGAAGTATTCATGGCCTTCGACCCGTGGCGCCAGGCAGGTGAAGTCGGCATGCGGCGTGGCCGCATCGAGCACCCAGGCTTCGCTGGTGGTCTTGCTGTTGAGCAGCAGCACCAGTTGGCGTTCGGAGCTGGCGCGGTAGCAGTGCAGGAAGAAACGTCCGTCGGGCTCTTCGAATACGGTGGTGGCCGCGACCTCGCCCAGGGTGTGGCGACGCAGGCGCCAGGGGCGGTGGGTGTCGTCCAGCTCGGCGAAGAACAGCGTCTGGCTGTCGTTGGCCCAGGTCATGCTGCCGTCGCAGTCGTCGAAGGGCAGGGCGCTCAGCGCGCCGCTGGCCAGGTCCTTGACGTACAGGGTGTAGACCTCGTCGCCGCTGGTATCCAGGCTGTAGGCCAGCAGCCGGTGGTCGGGGCTGATGCTGAAGGCGCCGAGGGAGAGGAAACCGCCGTTCGCCAGCGCATTGGGGTCGAGCAGCAGTTCCTCGCGGCTTTCATCCACCGTATTGCTGTCGTCAGCCGGGCGCGGGCAGCGGTAGTGGCGCGGGTACTCGTCGCCGGCGGTGGTGCGGGTGTAGTAGAGGTACGGGCCCCAGGGCGAGGGCAGCGACAGGTCGGTCTCGAGGATGCGGCTCTTGATCTCTTCGAACAGTTGCTCGCGCAGCGGCGCCTGGCCGGCCAGGCAGGCTTCCTGGTAGGCGTTTTCCTCGGCCAGGTAGGCCAGCACCTCGGGCGTGTCGCGGTCCTGCAGCCAGGCGTAGGGGTCGTTGCCGTCGGCTTGACGGGCGATAGGGGCGGGAAGGGTCAGGGGCATGGGTGATCTCATCGATTGTGGACCCCATCGCGGGGCAAGCCCGCTCCCACGCCTGATCGAGGTCTGGACGTGGGAGCGGGCTTGCCCCGCGATGGGCCGCTGCAGGTCCCTTACGGTGCGGGGGCAGCCTGCGCCGGTAAAAGTGTTTATCATAGGCGTCTCTTTGCCTGGCTTGCACCAACACCATGACCGAACACGACTATACGCTGGCCTGGGGCCTGTACGCCGTTGCCGCCCTGGGCTGCCTGCTGGTGGGTTTCAAGCTGACCGGCTGGATGTGGCGCTGGCTGCGCGAGCCGCTGCGGGTGATCATCGCCGTGCTGCTGTTCGCCCCGACCATCGTCGACCCGGTCAAGGAAAGCTTCGCCCCGGCCATCGCCATCACCGCGCTGGACCTCGCCTTCAAGGTCGGCAACAACGCCTGGCGCGCCGCCTCCGACCTTGCCATGTACGGGATGATCGCCTTTGCCCTGTACTTTGTCTTCGTGCTGATCCGCTGGCCGCTGGAAAAGCGTGCCCGCGAGCGCCGCGCCCAGCGCCAGGCCAAGGAAGAGGAAGAGGAAGAGGTCGTGGCTGACGCTTCCCTGGCCGCCAATCGTCACGACCGCTACCGCGACGATCCGCCACCGGCCCCCGTGCGCCGCTCCGGCCCCGGGCAGGGCCGCGTCGAACCCCGTCTGTAAGCCAGGAGCCGCGAACATGTGCGAACTGCTGGGCATGAGCGCCAACGTCCCCACCGATATCGTCTTCAGCTTCACCGGCCTGATGCAGCGCGGCGGGCGCACCGGCCCGCACCGCGATGGCTGGGGCATCGGTTTCTACGAGGGGCGCGGCCTGCGCCTGTTCCAGGACCCAGCGGCGAGCAGCGAGTCGGAAGTGGCCAACCTGGTGCAGCGCTACCCGATCAAGAGCGAAGTGGTCATCGGCCATATCCGCCAGGCCAATGTCGGCAAGGTCTGCCTGTCCAACACCCACCCGTTCGTGCGCGAGCTGTGGGGCCGCAACTGGTGCTTCGCGCACAACGGCCAGCTGGTTGACTTCGCCGGCCAGCGCACGTTCTACCGACCGATCGGCGATACCGACAGCGAGGCCGCCTTCTGCGATCTGCTCAATCGTATCCGCGAGGCCTTCCCCGAGCCGGTGGAAGCCGAGCAGTTGCTGCCGGTGCTGGTCGAAGCCTGCGCCGAGTACCGCGGCAAGGGCGTGTTCAACTGCCTGCTCAGCGACGGCGACTGGCTGTTCTGCTTCTGCTCGACCAAACTGGTGCACATCACCCGCCGCGCACCGTTCGGCGCGGCGCGGCTGAAGGATGTCGACCTGATCGTCGACTTCCACACGCAAACCACCCCCAACGACGTGGTCACGGTGATCGCCACCGAGGCCTTGACCGAGAACGAGACCTGGAACCGCTACGAGCCGGGTCAATGGGGGTTGTGGCGCCACGGCGAGTGCGTCGCCCACGGCCAGAGCTAAGGACGCTCCATGTTCAGAAGTTACCTGCGTTTGCTGTTGTTCACCTTCGGCCTGCTGGCCGGTCTCCAGGTGCCCGGGCTGGTCAAGGACTACAGCCAGCGTGTCGAGGCGCACCTGCTCGAATCGCGCCAGGCCCTGGACGGCTTCCGCCAGACCGCGCAGCGCTTCTTCAACGGCGACCTGCAGGCGCTGGTGCGGCATTACCGCGGCAGCGACGATCCGGTGTTCAACAGCGATGCCAACAGCATCGAAAGCCTGCTGATCCGCAACCAGGCGCTGGAGCATGAATGGCAGGCCCTGCAGGGCTCGTGGGTGAGCCGCACCTGGCATGTGCTGGTGCAGCCGGAGCCGACATTGCGCGAGGAGACGCTCAAGGGCTACAGCTACCAGATCCTGCTGGTGCCCGAGGCGATCGGTTGGGGGATCGGCAGCGGGTTCGTGCTGGCGTTCGTGGTCGAGAGCCTGTTGCTGGTGATTGGCTGGGTGATCCTCGGTGGGCGGCGCAAAGTGGTGAAGGAAAGCTGGCGGTGATGCTGTTGCTGCCCTGATCGTTGGCAAAGGCGACCGTTCAGACCAGCACGATCCGTTGCCCGCCCACATCCCGCGCATAGCGCTCCAGCACTTGCCGGCACACGTCGACGATCTCGTCCACCAACGCCACGCCGGTCTGCCAGGCTACCACCAGCTCCAGGCTCGGCGGTGGCTGCAAGCCGTCCAGCAACACCAGCTCGCCCCGGCTCAGTTCGCCATCGACCAGTGCCGGTGGCAGCGCGCCGATGCCGAAACCGTCGCGCAGCAGGCGGGTGATCGCCGCCACCGAGTTCACGCAGTTCAGGCGTGGCGCCTCGGCCCCGGCTGACTGCAACAGGCTGAGCACTTCCTGGTGCGGTCGTGAATTTTTCGAGAAGGTGACGATGCGTTCGCGGGCCAGCTCCGCCAGCGAGGCGTAGGTGCGGTGGTGCGGGGAGCCTGCGGCGACGATCCAGCCCATCGGGTAGCGCGCCAGGTCCTGGCTGCGGATCGACTGCTCGCGCAGCAGGTCGGTCTGCAGGATCACGTCGAGAAAGCCTTTTTGCAGCTGTTCGCGCAGGTTCAGCGCGGTATCGGCCACCAGCTCGATCTCCACCTGCGGGTAGCGCTCGCCCAGCTCTGCCACCAGCGCGCTCATCCAAGTGTGGATGACGGTGTCCATGACCCCCAGGCGAATGCGCCCTGTCTTGGCCCGGTCGCTGTCCAGCGACTGCTTCATGGCCTTGGCGGTGTCGAGCATGCGTTCGGCATATTCCAGCACCTTGGCGCCCTCGGGGGTCAGGCTGACCCCGCGCGAATCGCGCAGCAGCAGTTTCACGCCCAGGTCGGCCTCCAGCGCGGCGATGCGGCTGGACACCGAGGCCTGGGTGGTGAACAGCTTCTCGGCGGTAAGGCGGAAGCTCTTGAGCCGGGCGACCCAGACGAAGGTTTCGAGGAAACGAAGGTTCATGATCAGTTTTTCTTGTTCCAGACCGGCGGATTTTCTCGTTGGACGTGCCGGGCGCGGCCTCTGAACATGGTGCCCAGGCCGCGACGCCCGACGTCGCCCATAGAACAATACCAACAAGCCGAGGCAACCATGAACCCGACCGGCGTGCAGCAGCAGGCCCCCGCCCGAACCTCGAGCGGCCCTTTCGCCTGGTACCGCGACATCGATTCCCAGCAACGACGCACCTTCTGGAGCTGCAAGATCGGCTACGGCCTGGACGGCATGGACACCCAGATGCTGAGCTTCGTCATCCCCACGCTGATCATGCTGTGGGGCATCAGCACCGCCGAGGCCGGGCTGATCCATACCAGCACGCTGATCGCCTCGGCCCTGGGCGGCTGGATCGCCGGTATCCTCTCCGATCGCATCGGCCGTGTGCGCACCCTGCAACTGACGGTGCTGTGGTTCGCATTTTTTACCTTCCTCTGCGGTTTCGCCCAGAGCTATGAGCAGCTGTTGATCGCCCGTACCCTGATGGGCTTCGGTTTCGGTGGCGAATGGACCGCCGGCGCGGTGCTGATCGGCGAGGTGATCCGTGCCCAGGACCGCGGCAAGGCGGTGGGCATGGTGCAGTCGGGCTGGGCCATCGGCTGGGGCCTGACCGCCATCCTCTACGCGCTGCTGTTCTCCTGGCTGCCGGCCGAACAGGCCTGGCGCGCGCTGTTCCTGCTCGGGTTGCTGCCGGCGATCTTCGTGATCTTCGTGCGGCGCCTGGTCAAGGATCCGGAGGTCTACCGCGAGGCCAAGGCCGCCGAGACGGTCGCGGCGCCCTCACACTTCTACGAGATCTTCGCACCCGGCATGCTGTGGACCACGATCCGCGCTTCGCTGCTGACTACTGGTGCCCTGGGCGGCTACTACGCCATCACCTCGTGGCTGCCGACCTTCCTCAAGAACGAGCGCGGCCTGAGCGTGCTGGGTACCGGCGGCTACCTGGCGATGGTCATCGTCGGCTCCTACATCGGCTATGTGGTCAGCGCCTACCTCTGCGACCTGCTGGGGCGCCGGAAGAACTTCATCCTGTTCGCCGTGGGCTCGTTCGTCATCGTCCTGCTCTACACGCAGCTACCGGTCAGCGACAACGTGATGCTGTGGCTGGGCTTCCCGCTGGGCTTTTTCGCCTCGGGCATCTTCAGCGGCATGGGTTCGTTCCTCACCGAGTTGTTCCCCACCCGTATCCGTGGATCGGGGCAAGGCTTCTGCTACAACATCGGCAAGGTTATCGCGGCCATGTTCCCTTTGCTGATCGGCCTGCTTGGCGAGAAAGTACCGTTGGGCCTGGGGATTGGTGCCTTCGCCGCGGTGTCCTACGGTGTGGTGATCGTGGCCGCGCTGAGCCTGCCGGAAACCCGCGGCAAAGCGCTCCAGGCACGCTAAGGTAGGCATCATGAACATTGATACGGAGGTCCGCCAAGTGAAACGCCTGCTACTCAATTGCGACATGGGCGAGAGCTTCGGCAACTGGCGCATGGGTCAGGATGCCAAGGTCATGCCGTTCATCGACTGCGCCAACATCGCCTGCGGCTATCACGCCGGCGACCCCGGCACCATGCGCCGCACCGTGGCCCTGGCGCTGGAGCACCGGGTGGCCATCGGCGCGCACCCGGCCTACCCGGACCTGGCAGGCTTCGGCCGCCGCTCCATGGCCTGCAGCAGCGATGAGATCCGCGACCTGCTGCACTACCAGATCGGTGCCCTGGACGGCATCTGCAAGGTACTCGGCGCGCGGGTGGCCTACGTCAAGCCCCATGGCGCGCTGTACAACGACATGATGGCCAACCCGGCCATCCTGCGTACGGTGCTCGAGGCCGTGGCGGCGTTCGACAGCGGCCTGCCGCTGATGCTCATGGCCACCGCCGACGACAGTGCCGCCCAGGCCCTGGGCGACGAGATCGGCGTGCCATTGTGGTTCGAAGCCTTTGCCGACCGTGGCTACACCGCCAGCGGGCACCTGATGTCGCGGCGCCTGCCGGACGCGGTGCACCATGACCCGGCGCTGGTGGTCGAGCAGGCGCTGCGCCTCGCCAAAGGCGAGGCCCTGGTGGCCGACGACGGCAGCGAAGTGCGGTTGAACGCCAGCACCCTTTGCGTGCATGGCGACAACGATGGCTCCGTGGCCGCGGTACGCCAGATCCGCCAGGCTCTCGACGCGCTGGAGCAGGCATGACCCCACGTATCGAAGTGGTGGCCGTCGACAGCCTGATGGTGCGGCTGTTCGATGCCATCGATGAAGGCAACATGCCGTGGATCCTTGCCGCCAGCCAGAGCTTGCGGGACGCTTTCGGCCAACAGTTGATCGACCTGGTACCGTCCTACACCACGCTGATGGTGCAGTTCGACCTGGCGCCGGGCGAAGGGCGCCAGCGCATCCTGCACGCACTGGAGGGCCTGCGGCCCGATGCCGGCAATAGCGGGCGGCGGCATGAGATCCCGGTGTGGTACCACGCCAGCGTCGGTCCCGAGTTGCCGGTGCTGGCTGCGCGCAGTGGACTGAGCGAAGCCGAAGTGATCGAGGTGCACTGTGGCCGTGATTACCCGGTGTTCGCGCTGGGGTTCGCTCCGGGTTTCGGCTTCATGGGGCTGGTCGACGAGCGCCTGGCCACGCCGCGCCTGAGCACCCCGCGCAAGCGCGTGGCGGCGGGCAGTGTCGGTATCGCCGAACGCCAGACCGCCGCGTATCCGGCGGTGTCGCCGGGCGGCTGGAACCTGATCGGTCGCACGCCGGTGCGCCTGTTCGACCGCGAGCGCGAGGGCTACAGCCTGCTGCAGCCTGGCGATCGGGTGCGTTTCGTGGCCGTCGAACGGGCCGAATTCATCAACCTGGGCGGTGACGATAGCCCGCTGGAGGCCCAGGCATGAGCCAGTTGAAAGTTGAGGCCAGCACCGCGCTGTGCCTGTTGCAGGATGCCGGGCGTTTCGGTGTGCGGCACCTGGGCGTGACCCAGGGCGGCGCGCTGGACTGGGTGGCAATGCGCTGGGCCAACTGGCTGCTGGGCAATGCCCTGGACAGCGCCGTGGTGGAGATTGCGCTTGGCGGCTTCAGTGTGGTTGCCGAGCAGGACTGCGTGCTGGCGCTGGCCGGGGCCGACCTGGACGCGCAGGTCGACGGACAGGCCGTGGCGCCCTGGACCAGTTTCAACCTGGGCAAGGGCCAGCGCCTGACGCTGCGCCAGCCTCGCCAGGGGGTACGTGCTTACCTGGCGGTGCCGGGCGGGTTCGTGGGCGAGTCGGTGCTGGGGAGTTGTTCCACCGTAGTACGGGAAGAACTGGGTGGAGTAGACGGCCAGGGCCGGGCGCTGCTGAAAGGGGAGGTACTGCATGCGGCTGAAGCCATCGCGGGGCAAGTCGGGGCACCGAACCGCCGCTCCCACGTGCCCGAAGCGCTGCGGCCGGCGTATGCCGAGAAGCCGGTATTGGATCTGGTGATGGGCGCGCAGATCGGTGACTTCGGCGGTACCAGCCTGTTCGAGGCGTTCAACCGTGACTGGACGCTGGACAACCGTGCCGACCGCATGGGCATTCGCCTGCTCGGGCCGCAACTGGTCTACCAGGGCGCGCCGATGATCTCCGAGGGAATCCCGCTCGGCGCCGTGCAGGTGCCGCCGGACGGGCAGCCGATCGTCCTGCTCAACGACCGGCAGACCATTGGTGGGTATCCACGGCTGGGGGCGCTGACACCGCTGGCGCTGGCGCAATTGGCGCAGTGCATGCCGGGCGCGACGATACGGTTCAGGGCGGTGGTGCAGGACGAGGCGTGGCGCGAGCAGCAGGCATGCTTGCGCTGCTGGGGTTGAGTCTGCCGGCACCATCGCGGGGCAAGTTCGGTCAATAGATTACTTGGACAGGTAACGCATCCCGTCTTCCAACCCCTGCAGCGTCAGCGGGTACATCTTGTCCTCGATCAGGTCCCGCACCAGATGGGTCGAGGCGGTGTAGTCCCAGGCCTGCTTCGGATACGGGTTGATCCAGATAATCTTCCTGAATTTCTCCATGAAGCGCTGCATCCACACGTACCCGGCCTCTTCGTTCCAGTGCTCGACGCTGCCGCCGGGCTGGGTGATCTCGTAGGGTGCCATGGCCGCGTCGCCGACGAAGATCACTTTGTAGTCGTCGCCGTACTTGTGCAGCAGGTCGAAGGTGGAGAAGCGCTCCGAGGTGCGGCGCAGGTTGTTCTTCCACACCGACTCGTAGACGAAGTTGTGGAAGTAGTAGTACTCCAGGTGCTTGAACTCGGTCTTGCAGGCCGAGAACAGTTCCTCGCAGACCTTGACGTGAGCATCCATCGAGCCGCCGATGTCGAACAGCAACAGCAGCTTCACCGTGTTGCGCCGTTCGGGGCGCATCTGGATGTTCAGCAGGCCGGCGTCACGGGCGGTGTGATCGATGGTGCCGTCGATGTCCAGCTCCTCGGCGGCGCCTTCGCGGGCGAACTTGCGCAGCCGGCGCAGGGCCAGCTTGATGTTGCGAGTGCCCAGCTCGACCTGGTCGTCAAGGTTCTTGTACTCGCGCTGGTCCCAGACCTTCACCGCCTTGCCCTGGCGCTTGCCGGCCTCGCCGACGCGGATGCCCTCGGGGTTGAAACCGCCGGAACCGAACGGGCTGGTACCGCCCGTGCCGATCCACTTGTTGCCGCCGGCGTGGCGTTCCTTTTGCTCCTCGAGGCGCTTCTTGAATTCCTCGATCAGCTTGTCCAGCCCGCCCAGGGACTGGATCTGCGCGCGCTCTTCGTCGGTGAGCGAGCGTTCGAACTCCTTGCGCAGCCACTCGTCGGGGATCAACGCCTCGATATGCCGGTCGAGGTTTTCCAGGCCCTTGAAGTAGGCGGCAAAGGCGCGGTCGAACTTGTCGAAGTGCCGCTCGTCCTTCACCAGGATGGCGCGGGCCAGGTAGTAGAAGGCGTCCATGTCGGCGAACACCACGCCCTTCTGCAGGGCATGGTGCAGGTCGAGCAGTTCGCGTACCGATACGGGTACCTTGGCCGCGCGCATTTCATTGAACAGGTTGAGCAACATGGCCCGGCTCCCGTCAGCGGTTGCCGCGCCGGCTCATGAAGGCCAGGCGCTCGAGCAGCGTCACGTCCTGTTCGTTCTTCACCAGGGCACCGGCCAGCGGCGGGATGGCCTTGGTCGGGTCGCGTTCGCGCAGTACCGCCTCGCCGATGTTGTCGGCCATCAGCAGCTTGAGCCAGTCGACCAGCTCGGAGGTGGAGGGCTTTTTCTTCAGGCCCGGCACCTTGCGCACGTCGAAGAACACGTCCAGTGCCTCGCTGACCAGCGACTGGCTGATGTTGGGGTAGTGCACATCGACGATCTGCTGCAGGGTGGCGCGGTCGGGGAAGGCGATGTAATGGAAGAAGCAGCGGCGCAGGAAGGCGTCAGGCAGCTCCTTTTCATTGTTGGAGGTGATGATGATGATCGGGCGCTGCTTGGCCTTGATGGTCTCGTCGATTTCGTAGACGTAGAACTCCATCTTGTCGAGTTCCTGCAACAGGTCGTTGGGGAACTCGATGTCGGCCTTGTCGATTTCGTCGATCAGCAGGATTACCCGCTCGTCGGCCTCGAAGGCCTCCCACAGCTTGCCTTTTTTCAGGTAGTTGCGCACATCGTGGACCTTGTCCACGCCCAGCTGCGAATCGCGCAGGCGGCTGACGGCGTCGTACTCGTAGAGGCCCTGGTGGGCCTTGGTAGTCGACTTGATGTGCCAGGTGATCAGGCGGGCGCCGAAGGAGGCGGCCAGTTGCTCGGCGAGCATGGTCTTGCCGGTACCCGGCTCGCCCTTGACCAGCAACGGGCGCTCCAGGGTGATGGCCGCGTTGACCGCCAGCTTGAGGTCATCTGTGGCGACGTAGTCGCGGGTGCCTTCGAACTTCATGAACCGATCCTCTGGGAGGGCCTCATCGCGGGGCAAGCCCGCTCCCACGGACTGTTGTGCAAGCGGGCTTACCCGGCAATGAGGTCACGCATGTTTATTGATGTGTCAGCGACTATAACGCCACGCCCGACGCGTGAAAACGCAGACCGGGTATTCAGTCCCTGAATGGTCCGTCACCCAGGGATCAGTCGGATTCGGGCGCGGGCTGCTCGTAGCGTGCGTTGAACGCCTGGATGAAGCCGTTGCGCAGGATCTGCAGAAATGCCTCGAAGGCGCTGATGTCCTGCTGGTGCACGCTGCCGCTGAGTTCCACGCGAGTGGCGAACTGGTTCTTCGGCTGGTTCTTGAGCACGGTCTCGGTAGCCCCCACCAGTGCCTCCCACACCGAGCGCAGGAAGCCCTTGTCCTTGTCTTCCACGTCCTGCTGCCAATTGAACACATCGACATCGCGCAACAGCGGCTTGATGTAGCCCTTGAGCCGGCCGTTCTCGGCCTCGGCCTCGATCACCACATCGCCATGCCCGGCATTGAAGTCGAACTTGCCGTAGGCACTGGCGAAGTCGTTCAGCCGGCGCAGTTCGATGCCGGTGGCGCGCAGGCGGAACTGGAAGTCGTCGAAGTCGCTGAAGGGGTCGAAGGTGGCGCGGCTTTCCACCTTGGCATCGCCCAGCAGCAGCGCCGTCCCGTCGAAGCGGGCATCGCGCCGGCCCTTTTCGTCGCGCACGTTGGTCAGGTTGCGGATGCTTGCATCCAGCCGGGTGGCCTTGAGGTCCACCGGCGGTCTGGAATTGAAGTTGCGGAAGGTGAGGGTGCCTTGTTCGATGCGCACGTCGTTCAGGGTGATCGGCAGCAGCTTTTCCAGTTGCTGGCGCCAGTCGGTGCCTTGGCCGGTCTGAGAGTTCTGTTTGTTGCCGCCGTCGACGAAATTGAGTTCGGGGCGTACGAAGGCCACCTCGGCGACCACGGCGCGGTCGTACCAAAGCGAGTGCCAGCTCACCGACAGGTCGATCAGCGGCGCTTCGAGCAGCGGCACCGGCACCTTGCCGCTGACCTTGACGATCTTCAGGCCGTTGATCTGGTAGGCGCCACGCCACCATGCCAGGTCGACGTCACGGACCTGGCCGCGGTAGTCGCCCATGTCTGCCAGCTTGTCGTTGAGGTAGTCACGCACCAGGTAAGGCAAGGCCAGGTGCAGGGCCACCAGCAGTGCGACCAGGCTGGCGAAGCCGAGCAGTGGCCAGCGGTAGCGCGCTTTCATCGGGTTTCTCCACGGGAGCATGTGCGGTTGACCGCAGGTCGTTTCGTCGAGTTCGAACGGGCTTTACGCTCACCGATTGCAGGCTTACCCTCAGGGTTTTCCCTGCACTTTTTTCCTGTTCAAGGACCGCCGCCATGAGCCGTATCTACGCCGACAACGCCCATT
The DNA here is from genome assembly GCF_018596375.1 of Pseudomonas sp. RC3H12. Taxonomy (NCBI): domain Bacteria; kingdom Pseudomonadati; phylum Pseudomonadota; class Gammaproteobacteria; order Pseudomonadales; family Pseudomonadaceae; genus Pseudomonas; species Pseudomonas sp. RC3H12. The sequence goes on from NZ_CP075595.1 coordinate 615,077, forward strand.
CCATCGGCAACACGCCGCTGGTGCAGATCAACCGCATCGCCCCGCGCGGGGTGACCATCCTGGCCAAGATCGAAGGACGCAACCCGGGCTACTCGGTGAAGTGCCGGATCGGCGCGAGCATGATCTGGGACGCCGAGGACAGCGGCAAGCTCAAGCCAGGCATGACCATCGTCGAACCCACCTCGGGTAACACCGGCATCGGCCTGGCCTTCGTCGCCGCCGCCCGTGGCTACCGCCTGGTGCTGACCATGCCCGACTCGATGAGCCTGGAGCGGCGCAAGGTGTTGAAGGCGCTGGGCGCCGAGCTGGTGCTGACGGACAAGGCCAAGGGCATGAAGGGCGCCATCGAGAAGGCCAACGAAATCGTCGCTTCCGACCCGGCGCAGCACTTCCTGCCGGGCCAGTTCGACAACCCGGCCAACCCGGCCATTCACGAGAAGACCACCGGCCCGGAAATCTGGAACGACACCGATGGCGCGGTCGACGTGCTGGTGGCCGGGGTCGGCACCGGTGGCACCATCACCGGGGTGTCGCGCTACATCAAGCACACCCAGGGCAAGCCGATCCTGTCGGTGGCGGTGGAGCCGGTGAACTCGCCGCTGATCAGCCAGACCCTGGCCGGCGAGGAGCTCAAGCCCACCCCGCACAAGATCCAGGGCATCGGTGCCGGCTTCGTGCCGAAGAACCTTGACCTGTCGATCGTCGACCAGGTCGAGACGGTGACCGAGGACGAGTCCAAGGCCATGGCCATCCGCCTGATGCAGGAGGAGGGCATCCTCTGCGGCATCTCTTGCGGCGCGGCCATGGCGGCGGCGGTGCGCCTGGCCGAGAAGCCGGAGATGCAGGGCAAGACCATCGTGGTGATCTTGCCGGACTCGGGCGAGCGCTACCTGTCGAGCATGCTGTTCAGCGACCTGTTCACCGAGCAGGAAAACCAGCAGTAGAGCGACAGGCGGCAAGCGTCCAGCGGCAAGCAAAGCCTGCGCACATTGACGCAGATCAGCTTGCCGCTTGCAGCTTGTAGCTTGCAGCTGCCCCTGAGGGGTTTATCATGTCCGGCTATCTGGGGATGGCCTGATTTCCCCTCCAAGGAGTGTTGCATGACCTTTTCCTTCGTCGCCAAGGCCGGTGTCCTGCTGGTGTTCTTCGGCAGTGTGCTGTTCGTGCACCTGCGCGGCAAGGCACGCCTGCCGGTGCTGCGCCAGTTCGTCAACCATTCGGCGCTGTTCGCCCCTTACAACAGCCTGATGTACCTGTTTTCCGGCGTACCCTCCAAGCCGTACCTGGACCGCCAGCGCTTCCCCGAGCTGGATGTGCTCAAGGACAACTGGGAGGTGATCCGCGAAGAGGCCATGCGCCTGTTCGACGAGGGTTACATCCGCGCGGCGGAAAAAGACAACGACGCCGGCTTCGGTTCGTTCTTCAAGAAGGGCTGGAAGCGCTTCTACCTGAAGTGGTACGACAAACCGCTGCCTTCGGCCGAAGCACTGTGCCCGAAGACCGTAGAGCTAGTCAGCAGCATCCCCAACGTCAAGGGCGCGATGTTCGCCCTGTTGCCCGGCGGCAGCCACCTGAACCCGCACCGCGACCCGTTTGCCGGCTCCCTGCGCTATCACCTCGGGCTGTCCACGCCGAACTCCGACAACTGCCGCATCTACGTTGATGGCCAGCCCTACGCCTGGCGCGACGGCGAGGACGTGATGTTCGACGAGACCTTCGTGCACTGGGTCAAGAACGAGACCGAGGTCACCCGCGTGATCCTGTTCTGCGACGTCGAGCGCCCGCTCAACAGCCCGCTGATGACCCGCATCAACCGCAAGGTCAGTGCCTTCCTCGGCCGCGCCACCGCGCCGCAGAACACCGATGACGAGCGTGTCGGCGGGATCAACCAGGCCTATGCCTGGAGCAAGCGCTTCAGCAATGTCATCAGCACCCGGGTCAAGCAGTTCAAGCGTGCCAACCCCAAGGCCTACCGCGTGCTGCGTCCGGTGCTGGCGGTTGTCGTCGCCTACGCCCTGTACCACTGGTTGTTCTGATCCGGTTGAGCAGGCCTGCTTTCGCACCTTGTGCAAGCAGGCTTGCCCCGCGATGATTCCCCCGCTATATTCCGAAACACTCTCTTCCCCGAAGACCTGTTCATGCCAGCCATCCCTTCCACCACCGCTTACGTTCTCGCGCCTGTCGCGGGCGTGGTTGTGCGTGGCAGCCAGCAGCCGGCCATGATCAGTCACTATCCACCACCTGTCAGTGGCGTGGTAGGCGGCGTAGCTCCGCCTCCTTGCGCAGTCGTGGTGCTGGGCTGATCGGCCGCTGGCCGCTCCCCACCGCACTCGCAACCTACTGAACACGGTCGGCTATCCCCGCAAGTCGCGATAGGCCCTCCGTACGGCTCATTTGCCCGTATACAGGTGGCAATACATGTCTGTCCTCAACAAAGCATCCGTGGCCTCGGCGGCCACGACCAGCCTGTTCGTCCTGCTGTGGAGCAGCGGGGCGATCGTCTCCAAGCTTGGCCTGGCCCAGGCCAGCCCCTTCGCCTTCCTGCTGCTGCGTTCGGCCCTGGCGCTGTTCGGTCTGCTGTTGATCGGTCCGTTGCTCGGATTACGTTGGCCACGTACCCGGGGCGGCATTGTTCGCGCCCTGGGGACCGGCTGCGTATTGCTCGGTGCCTACCAGATCTTCTACCTGCTGGCGCTGAACACCCACGTTACTCCCGGCATCATGGCCACGGTCATGGGCGTGCAACCGATCCTGACCGTGGTGCTGATGGAGCGTCAGCGGTCCTGGAGCCGATTGTTCGGCCTGGGGCTTGGCCTGGGCGGCCTGGTGATGGTGGTCTACCAGGGTATTAACCTGGGTGGGGTGTCCCTCGCCGGGATGCTGTTCGCTCTGCTGGCGCTGGCCAGCATGACCTTGGGCTCGATCCTGCAGAAACGCATTACCGACAATCCCATGGGCACCTTGCCCCTGCAATACATGGCGGGCTTTGCAATGTGCGCGGTGTTCGCGCCGTTCCAGCCGCTGCATGTCCAGTGGAATGCCAGTTTCCTCGGCGCGCTGCTGTGGATGGGGCTGGTGGTCTCGTTGCTGGCCACGCTGCTGCTGTACCGGCTGATCGCAAGGGGCAACCTGGTCAATGTCACCAGCCTGTTCTACCTGGTGCCGGCGGTCACGGCGGTGATGGATTTCATCATCTTCGGCAACCGCCTGGCGCCCCTCAGCCTGCTGGGGATGGGACTGATCGTGATCGGCTTGCTGTTCGTGTTCCGTAAACCTGCGTTGCGCACAGCCGAGGCCTGAGTCAACGAGCGGTGGGAGCGGGGCAAGCCCGCTCCCTTTTTTCAGTGCCGTGCCGGGCGCAGCACCAACCACAGCGCCGCACCAATCAGCAGACCGCCATACAGGTGCGCCATCGACAGCGGCTCATCCAGCAGCCACGCCCCCCACAGCACGCCGAACACCGGGATCAGGAAGGTCACGGTACTGGCCTTGACCGGCCCGATTTCGTTCAGCAGGCGGAAGTACAGGATGTAGGCGAACGCCGTGCACAGCAGCCCCAGGCCCAGGAGCGACAGCCATACCTGCCAGCCGCCCCAGCTGGCCGGCGGCTGGGTCAGCGCGCTCCAGACGAACAGCGGGCTGAGCAGCAAGGTGGCGCCGAGCATGCTGCCCAGCGCCGACAGACGGCTGTCCAGCGTGCCGACCCAGCGCCTTGCCAGGAAGCCTGCGAAGCCGTAGCAGGTGGTGGCGGCCAGGCAGGCCAGTGCGCCTTGCACCAGGGCCATGTCCAGCGCCACCGGGCCGGCACCGCTGAGGATACCGACACCGAACAGCCCGAGGAAGATCCCGCAGAGCTTGGGCAGGGTCATGGCTTCGCGGAAGAACAAGGCGCCGATCAGCACGCCCATCAGCGGCGTGGTGGCGTTGAAGATCGCCGAATAGCCGGCCGGCAGCACCTGCGCCGCCACGGAATAGAACGTGGCCGGAATGCCGGAGTTGATCATGCCCAGCACCAGGCAGGCGCCCAGCTTGCCCTCGAAGTCCCAGCGCACGCGGGCGGCGGCGAGGATGGCGATCAGTCCCAGGCAGGCGATCGACACGCGGAAGAAGGCGGTCGGCACCGTGCCCAGCTCGGGGGCAATGATGCGCATGAACAGGAAGCTGGCGCCCCAGACAGCGGCAAGGGTCAGCAGGCGGGCGAGGGCGATGGGGCTCACGGTGGTCTCCGGCGGTAGGGCAGGGCGCGAGTGTACGTCAGGGCGAGCGAGGGATTCTTGTGCTTTCTTGCTGTGTGAATCCGGGGCCGCCTCACGGGCTTCATCGCCGGCAAGCCGGCTCCCACAGGGCTCGTATCCGACTAAGCTCTCTCGGTGACCATTGCATAGAGGCACGCGCATGACCCCAGCCTGGCCCGCCGTCGACATCGCCCGGATGATCCTCGATGGCTTCGACGACTACCGCGAGCACTTTCGCCGTATCACCCTCGGCGCCCGCGAGCGCTTCGAACAGGCGCGCTGGCAGGATATCCAGCACGCCGCGGCGGCGCGCATCAATCTGTATGAAGAGAAGGTCGCCGAGGTCAACGGTTGGCTGCGCCAGCGCTTCGACACTGCGGTGTTGCTGGACGTCGAGCAGTGGCCGCTGGTCAAGAACGCCTACATCCGCCTGATCGACCCCCGGCTGGACGACGAGCTGTCCGAGACTTGGTACAACTCGTTGTTCTGCAGCCTGTTCAGCCATGACCTGATCAGCGACGGCTGCATGTTCATCCACACTACCCGGCCGTCGATGCGCGGCCATGAGCGGGCAGCGCAGACGCGCACCTATACGCTGCAGGACGGTCTCAAAGGCTTGCTGCGAGCGATCTTCGCCGACTATGCGTTCGAAGTGCCGTATGGCGACCGGGAAGGCGATATCGCGCGTCTGGAGGATCAATTGCGCGAATGCCTCCCCGACTGGGTGTGCAAGGATCCGGCCCTGACCGTGGAGCTGTTCACCCCGGTGCTCTACCGCAACAAGGGCGCCTACCTGGTCGGTCGCTTGTACACCCCCGACGAGCAGTGGCCACTGGTGATCCCGCTGCTGCACCGCGAGGGGCATGGCATCGAGGCCGACGCGTTGATTACCGACGAGGCGGAGGTGTCGATCATCTTCTCCTTCACCCGTTCGTACTTCATGGTCGATGTGCCGGTGCCGGCGGAGTTCGTCAACTTTCTCAAGCGCATCCTGCCGGGCAAGCACATCGCCGAGCTGTACACCTCGATCGGGTTCTACAAACATGGCAAGTCGGAGTTCTACCGGGCGCTGATCAACCACCTGGCCAACAGCGACGACCGCTTTGTCATGGCTCCGGGCGTGCGCGGTATGGTCATGAGCGTGTTCACCCTGCCGGGCTTCAACACCGTGTTCAAGATCATCAAGGACCGCTTCTCGCCGTCCAAGACTGTCGACCGGGCCACGGTGATCGAGAAATACCGCCTGGTGAAAAGCGTCGACCGCGTCGGGCGCATGGCCGATACCCAGGAGTTCGCCGATTTTCGCTTTCCCCAGGGCAAGTTCGATCCCGACTGCCTGGCGGAACTGCTAGAGGTGGCCCCCTCCACCGTGGCGCTTGAGGGCGACACAGTGCTGATCCGCCACTGCTGGACCGAACGGCGCATGACCCCGCTCAACCTGTACCTCGAGCAGGCCAGCGAAGCCCAGGTGCTGGAGGCGCTGGAAGACTATGGGCTGGCGATCAAGCAATTGGCGGCGGCGAACATCTTCCCCGGCGACATGCTGCTGAAGAACTTCGGCGTCACCCGTCATGGCCGGGTGGTGTTCTACGACTACGACGAGATCAGCTACCTCACCGAGGTCAACTTCCGTCACATCCCGCCGCCGCGCTATCCGGAGGACGAGATGTCCGGCGAGCCGTGGTACTCGATCGGGCCGCACGACGTGTTCCCCGAGGAGTTTCCGCCATTCCTGTTCGCCGATATCGGCCAGCGCCGCTTGTTCAGCCGCTTGCATGGCGAACTGTACGACGCCGATTACTGGAAAGGTCTGCAGGAGGCGATCCGGGCGGGGAAGGTGATCGATGTGTTCCCTTATCGGCGCAAGGCGCGTTAGGCCTTAGGCTCTGTACGAAAAGCCTTGATACTTGTTCATGCTGCGTTGAAAACAGCCTCGCCTGACCTGCGTCTCAAGACTTTTCGTACAGAGCCTAGCTTTTTACCCTTTGAGGCACTTGAGCTCGCTGAAGTCCGCGCGCACCTTGCTCAGCCGCTGCTGCAGGAATTGCCGCTGGGCAGGGCTGCTCTGTTTCAGCAGATCCACCAGCAGGCTGCGTGCCTGGCGCTCGGTGTTCTGGAATGCCTGGCGGTACTCCGGTGTCCACAGGCTTTCCTTGCGCTGCAGCAACTGCGCCAACCTGGGCTCGAAGCTTGGGCTGGCGCGCTGGTCCATCGCCAGCACCAGTTGCTGCTGCCAGTGGGCGCGGTTGGCGATCCACTGCCGGTTCTGGTCACCCAAGGCCTGCGACCAGCTCATCACCCGCAGCCGTTGCTCGGCATCGAGCTCGCCCAACCAGGGCTCGAGGCGCTTGCGCATGCGTGCGGCACGGTTCTCGACCTGCTTGGCCAATGGTGTGTCGACGTACTCCTTCTGGCGTTTGTCGATGTCCTTGCGAAAAGCCTCGCGCATTTCCGCTACCTGGTTGTCATTCATGCCCTTGAGCAGCTCTGCGGCAGAGGGGGTTATCGCTTCGGTGACCCGGCCAATGGCCTGGCGCGCCTCGAGCGTGCGTTGGCGCAGGTTTTCATCGGTGACCGCGTCGTTGGCGACCATCAGTTGCACCCGGTCGAGCCAGTCGAGGTAGCCGGGCAGTTGGGTCTTGCAGTGCCAGGCCAGGTGCGTTTTGAGCCGTTCGTCGAGCAACTGCTTCTGCTCGCGGTTCATGTCCAGGTAGTCGCCCAGCGACCACGGCACCAGGCGATCGAGGTTGCGGTAGGCCAGGTCGATGCGGCTGCAGGCCGTCAGTGCCAGGGCGAAGCCGATGAGCATGAGCAGGGCTTTGGGCAGGCGAAGGGGCATGAGCGAATCCTTGCTGGGCTGGCCAGGCGGTAGACGCACGGTGGGCCCGACGGTTCCGGCGAATGTGCGCTCGGGCGGCCGGGCGGGTCAGGTGTTAGAATAGCCGCCTTGTCTTGAGGATCTTCGGAAATGGCTCTGCTTGGGCGTTACAACAGTTTGCAAATCGTGAAACACGTGGAGTTCGGCCTGTACCTGGACGGCGGCGCCGATGGCGAAATCCTCCTGCCGCGGCGCTACTTCCCCAAGGATGCCGAGCTGGAGCTGGACGATTGGCTCAACGTGTTCATCTACCTGGACAGCGAAGACCAGCTGATCGCCACCACCGAAAAGCCGAAAATGCAGGTGGGCGAATTCGCCAGCCTCAAGGTCAAGGACATCAACGGCGCGGGCATCTTCCTTGACTGGGGCCTGTCCAAGGACCTGTTGATGCCCTACTCGGAAGAGTCGCGGCAACTGAAGATCGGCGATTACTGCGTGGTCCATGCCTACCTGGACAAGCGCACCCGGCGTATTACCGCCACTGCCAAGCTGGACCGTTACCTGGACCGCACCCCGGTGGACTACAGCGTCGGCCAGCCGGTCGAACTGCTGGTGGCCGGCGAGACGCCGATGGGCTTCAAGGCGATCATCAACAACCGCCACTGGGGCCTGATCCACAAGAACGAGGTATTCAAGTTCCTGCGTTCGGGGATGCACGAGAAGGGCTTCATCAAGGACGTACGGGGTGATGGCAAGATCGCCCTGAGCCTGCAGCCGGTGGGCCAGGCCTTGGCCGACAGCCTGCACGAGCAGATCATGCAGCGCCTTGAGGCCAATGGCGGTGTGCTGCCGGTGTGTGACAAGAGCGACCCGGCGGTGATTAGCCAGATGTTCAACGTGAGCAAGGGCAACTTCAAGAAAGCCATCGGCGCGTTGTTCAAGCAGGGCCGCATCGTCATCCATGACGATCGGATCGAGCGGGCCTGATCAGGCCTGCACGAAGGTGCTGAAGTCCAGCTGCTCGCCACCTGGGCGGGTGTCGCGCAGCAGTGAGTCGCGGTCGGCGCTCAGGGCCAGGCTGATGGTCGAACGGCGCTTGCCGGGGTTGCGTACTTCCATCTGTTCCTGATGAGCCTTGAGGAAGTTGGTGGGCACCTTCAGATGCTGCAGCCCGTCGTTCTCGGGGGTGTGCAGCAGCAGGTTGACCCAGTCGGGCTGGCCCTTGCGCAGCAGTGCGACCGGCACTTCGAACCACCACAGGTTGCGCTTGGTGTCGAGAATGGCGAACAGGGTGTTGGCACTGGTGAGTACCGGCTTGGCCAGCGCCTCGTTACGGCGAGCGATGGCGGTGGGTTTGTCGAGTTTCATGCAGGTTCCTGCGGGTTGACGCGAGTAAGGCCTGCCATTGTGGGGTGGGGCTTATCGCGGGGCAAGCCCGCTTCCCCGAAATCACCGAACCCGAACCGTGCAAGCGTATCGAGCCAGCCAATTGCCGTTTGGCTGACCGGGTGCAAATGAATTGAAACTCTGGCCAATGGCCTTGGGTCGATCAGATGTCGACACGATTTCCCGTGTCTTTCCCCCGAGGAGACATCCCATGAGTGGCACCAAGGACAAAGCGAAGGGCCTGGCCAACGAGGCCGTGGGCAATATCAAGCAGGGCGTCGGCAAGGTGACCGACAATGACAAGCTGCGCGCCGAGGGCAAGGCCCAGGAACTGAAAGGCGAGGCGCAACAGGCCGTGGGCAAGGTCAAGGATACCGTGAAGAAACCTTGATCGCCGCAGCCTGGCCGCGGGGCAAGCCCGCTCCCGCAACATGGGGGCGGGCTTGCCCCGCGCTTGCTTTGGACTGTGCGCAAGGTACAAGCGAACAGCACGCCCGCCCCCTGGTCTATTAGACTTGCAGCATTGCCATTCCGATCAAGCGGCGAAAGGAGACGCTATGATTTTCCCCGACCTGCGCGGCCTGCCCCTGCACCGCGTGTTGGTGCGCACCGTCAAGGAGTTCCTCGATGACGAGATGTCCACCTATGCCTCCGCGCTGGCCTACCAGATGCTGTTCTCGCTGTTTCCCTTCTTGCTGTTCCTCATCGCACTGATCGGTTTTTTGCATTTGCCGGACTTTTTTTCCTGGCTGCGCCTGCAGTCGGAGCTGGTGCTACCGCCCCAGGCCCTGGAGCAAGTCAACCCGGTAATCGACCAGTTGCAGCAGTCCAAGGGCGGACTGCTGTCGGTGGGTATCGTGATTGCCTTGTGGACTGCCTCGGCGGGCGTGCGCCTGATGATGAGCGCGATGAACGCGGCCTACGACGTGCCGGAGGGGCGGCCGGTGTGGAAACGCATTCCGCTGTCGGTCATCTATACCGTCGGCATCGCCGGCATGCTCCTGGCAGCGGCGGCCCTGATGGTCCTGGGGCCGCAGGTCATGGAGTGGATCGCTTCGCAGGTTGGGTTGGAGGAGGCGGTCGTCATCGTCTGGACCATCCTGCGCTGGCCGGCGATCATCATTCTGATGATGGTGGCGGTGGCGCTGATCTACTACGTGATGCCCGATGTGAAGCAGAAATTCCGTTTCATCACCCCAGGTTCGGTGCTGGCGGTGGTGGTGTGGATCGTCGCCTCGCTGGGCTTTGCCTACTACGTGAAGACCTTTGCCGACTACAACGCCATGTATGGCAGTATCGGGGCGATCATCGTGCTGTTGCTGTACTTCTACATCTCTGCCGCGGTGCTGCTGCTCGGCGCCGAGATGAACGCGGTGATCGAGCACATGTCGGCCGAGGGCAAGAACCCAGGCGAAAAGGAATTCGAGCAGGACAACCCGCAACAGACCATCACCGTGCTCGGCCATGAGCACCCGGTGACACCCGAACCCCAGACCCGCGAGCCGAATACCTGATGATCCGCGACATTCTCAAGATGGGCGATGAACGCCTGCTGCGCATCGCCCCGCCGGTTCCCGAGCACATGATCGGCAGCCCGGAGCTTGCGCAACTGATCGACGACATGTTCGAGACCATGGCTCATGTCGGCGGTGTCGGCCTGGCCGCGCCGCAGATCGGCATCGACCTGCAACTGGTGATCTTCGGCTTCGAGCGCAGCGAGCGTTACCCGGACGCCGAGCCGGTGCCACGCACCATCCTGCTCAACCCGGTGATCACGCCGCTGGCCACGGAGGTCGAGGACGGCTGGGAGGGTTGCCTGTCGGTGCCCGGCCTGCGTGGCGTGGTGCCGCGCTACAAGCACATCAGTTATTCGGGCGTCGATCCGCAGGGCAACCCGATCAACCGCTTTGCCGATGGCTTCCACGCCCGGGTGGTGCAGCATGAGTGCGACCACCTGATCGGCCGTTTGTATCCTTCGCGCATCCAGGACTTCAGCAAGTTCGGCTATACCGATGTGCTGTTCCCCGGGCTCGACGTGGCCGACGACTGACCCCGAACCATCGCTATCAGGGCCTTGTTGCGTTGGTAGCGGGCCAGGCGTGAGGCCAGGGCCTCGGGCAGGGTGGTTGTGGGTGTGAAGGCCAGGCGCTGGTAGAAAGGCGCCAAATCCGGGTGGCAGAACAGCCAGGTCGCAGTGCTGCTTTCGGCCAGCGCCGCGTCGATCAGTCGGGATGCAATCTGCTGGCCGCGCCACTGTGGGGCGACGAACAGGCCGGTCAGCCAGTGATCGCCACCGATGGACGTCAGGTTCATCCCACCGATTATTTCTGCGGTACGCGCCACCCATTGCTCGCCTTCACCGGCGGCGCGCATGCGCGAGCCATGCCGGCGGTAGAAATGGTCCAGCAGGCGGCGCTGGGTTGGGGGAAGGCGAGTGCAGGTCAGGGGGAGCATGCTTGGTTCACGCAGTGTGGCTATCTCAGGCAGGAATTCATCGGTGCTTTGTCGCAGATTGTTGCAAATGCGGCAAGGGTGAATGTCCGACTCCGGGGTTCAACTATTTCAGGCGCGGAGTAGACTTTCATTAATCCCCCCGGCAGTACGATAAAGCGGGATCGGTACTTCGTGTCATCTTCGCAGTCGATGACAACTTCTCCGGGCCATTGACGGCGTCAGAAGTCACGCGATCAGCTTGATAGCCATCAAGGTCGACACCCATGAAAGCCTTACTGATTCTTGCATTGGTCGGTATGTCCCCGTTCGCCTTCGCGGACCAGGCCAAGACCGCAGACACCCAGCCCGTGGTCGAGCAGTACGACTATTCCACCAACCTCGACATCAAGCGCGTGATCAGCCTGTCGACGATCCCCAACGTCTGTGAAGTGGTGCCCGCCACCATGACCTACGAGGATCATCAAGGGCAGGTCCACACCCTCCAGTACCGTGCATTGGGTGAGGGTTGCCGGCTGAATTGAGCCGCGTGGCCGAGACAACGCTCGTGGGAGCGGGCTTGCCCTGCGATGGCGTTCAGCCGAGTATCAAGTGCAATCGCGGGTCAGGCCCGCTCCCACCAGTTCCAGTCCTTGCTTCAATTGCGCCCGGCTGTGGGCCGCCGACAGGCTGATTCGCACGGCCCTTACGCTGTCGGTGCCCACCGCGAATACGCTGGCCGGCACGATCTCGACACCGTGTTCCCGACACCGCGCGACCAGCGCCTGGGCGTCTCCAGGCGTGGCCAGCCAGATGTGCGGCGACGGCACGCCCTCGGCGGGCAGCGCCTCGCCCAGCACCGTCCGCGCCAGCCGCCAACGTTCGCCCAGTTCCTCCCGTTGCCAGGCCAGCCGCCGGGCGGCAGTGCCATCCGCGATCCATTGGCAGGCGATGCGCAGGTTCAGCGGTGACACCGACCAGTGGGTGGCCTGGGCATAGGGATCGATCTGCTCCAGCAACGCTGGCCGGGCCACGATCCAGCCCAGGCGCAAGCCGGCGGCCACGGTCTTGGACAAGCTGCTGATCAGCACGCCACGGCCCTCGAGCAAGGTGTAGAGTGGTGGCCGGTCGGTCAAGGCGCCATACACGTCATCCTCGATGACCAGCAGTTCGTGGCGCCTGGCGACTTGTGCCAGCGCCAGGCGCCGGGCCTCGCCCATGCACGCTCCGGTCGGGTTGTGCAGGGTAGGCGTGGTGACCAATACCCGCGCGCCGCTCGCGCGGACCACTCGGTCCAGTTCGTCCGGGAGCAGGCCTTGCTCGTCCAGGGCCACGCCGTGCACAGGCAGGCGCAACTGGCGACAGGCCGCCTTGATGCCTGGGGCGGTCAACGCCTCGACTATCACCGGCTCGCCCGCCTGGCACAACGACTGCAGCACGAGGATCAGCGCCTGCTGGGCGCCCCCGCAAAGCAGCACGTCTTCCGGCGTGAGGTCCAGGCCGCGGTTGCTCAGCCAACGCGCGCCCTCGATCCGCCCCAGCAGTAACTGCTCGGGCCCCAGGTAATGGTCGAGCAGGGTGGTATCGCCCTGTTCTAGCAATCTGCGCAGGCTGTGCTCAAGGTCGAGATTGCAGAGATCGGCCACCGGCACATTGGTCGACAGGTCGATCACTGGGTGCTGGCGGCTGGGTTGCTTGAGGCGAAACAGCGTCGCTTCCTTGCTGCTGGCCAGCACATAGGTGCCGCGTCCCACCTCCCCGGACACCAGGTGCCGCGCCGCTGCTTCTCGGTAGGCCTGCTGCGTGGTGCTCGGGTTCAGGCCCAGCGCCCAGGCGAGGCGGCGTTGCGGGGGCAGGCGTTCACCGACCTTCAGTTCACCCTGTTCGATGGCGTTGGCGATGGCCTCGACCAGTGCCTGGTAGCGCGGCTGGTCGTTGGCCGGGAGGTTCGGAATCCACACGAAATTGCTACCCATGCAATATTTATTTGGACCCATACAATGCCCGGCGCTTAGGATCGGTTCAAGCCCATACCGATGAAGGACGTTCGCCATGTTCGACTTGCCCGCCCTGCGCGAAGCTGCCGCTTTCGTTCACCAGCACGTGCCGCCGACCCCGCAGCACGCCTGGCCGCTGCTGGCCGAGCGGCTGGGTTGCCAGCTGTGGGTCAAGCACGAGAACCATGCGCCCACGGGGGCCTTCAAGGTGCGCGGCGGGCTGGTCTATGTCCGCTCGCTGTTGGCCAGTGGCGCAGTCCCCCGTGGCCTGGTTACCGCCACCCGCGGCAATCACGGCCAGAGCATGGCCCTGGCGGCGCGCCAGGCCGGTTTGCCGCTGGTGATCGTGGTGCCGGAAGGCAATTCGCGGGAGAAGAATGCCGCCATGCGCGCCTTGGGTGCGGAGCTGGTGGAGCATGGCGTGGACTTCGACGTGGCCCGGGAAGAGGCGGCGCGCCTGGCCGATGCGCGGGGCTTTGCCATGGTTCCCTCGTTCGATCCGGAGCTGGTGCGTGGCGTGGCCACCTATGCTCTGGAGCTGTTCGAGGCGGTGGCCGACCTGGATTGCGTGTACGTGCCGATCGGCATGGGGTCGGGCATCTGTGGGTTGATTCAGGCGCGCAACCTGCTGGGCCTGTCCACCGAGATCATCGGCGTGGTATCCACTGCGGCAGACGCTTATGCCCAGAGCTTCGAGCAGGGCCGCATCGTCACCACCGCCAGCGCCGATACCTTCGCCGACGGCATGGCCTGCCGCGTGCCACATCCCGACGCTTTTGCGATGGTACGCGAGAATGCCGCGCGCATCGTGCGGGTGAGCGACGAGGAGATCGCCAAAGCCATGCGCCTCTACCACGAAACCACCCACAACACCGCCGAAGGTGCCGGTGCCGCCGCCCTGGCTGCACTGATGCAGGAGCGTGGGCGTCAGGCCGGCAAGCGGGTGGCGGTGGTGCTCAGTGGCGCGAACGTGGATCGCGGGCGCTATGCGCAGGTGTTGATGGGTACGCAAGATCCTGTATGAAAGTGTTGAAAGGAGATGCTATCTTTATTTGATAGCATTTTCCGATGAACACTCGATATCGCAAGATTCTGGACAGCATCTTCAGAGCTCCGACCACACCCACATTGCCGTTCGCCGAAATCGAGGCTCTGGTGCTGCATCTTGGCGGCCAGGTGCTGGAGCGGCAGGGTTCCAGGGTCAAGATGCTGTTGGGCGAGCCGTGTTGGCGCTGCCATCGCCCCCATCCTGGCAAGGAAGCCAGGCGATATCAGATAGAAGAGGCCCGCGAGTTCCTGCTGCGGGCGGGAGTCCGACCATGAGCTGCATGCGATACAAAGGGTATGCCGCCCGCATCGAGTACGACGCGCGTGACGATATTTTCGTCGGCCGCGTGCTCGGCCTGCGGGACATCATCAGCTTCCACGCCAGCGCCGTGCCTGCGTTGCACGAGGCGTTCCGTGAGGCACTCGACGACTACCTGGCCGATTGCGCCGAACAGGGCGTCACCCCCGAAAAACCGGCCTCGGGCAAGGTCATGTTGCGCATCCGCCCAGAAGTGCACGCTGCTGCCAGCCTTGCCGCCAGGGTTGCCGGCAAGAGCCTGAACCAATGGGCCGACGAGGTCTTCGAGCAGGCAGCGATGGCCTGACCTGCAAATTCCTCCTGTACCGCCAGGGGGCATTCAGGTTCAATCGCTGACTTTCATCCGCAGTCGAGCCTGCCATGCCCTTTTCCAATGGTTTCCTCCTCAGCCTGTCCCTGTGCCTGGACATCGGCGTGGCCAACATCGCCATGATTACCCTGGCCATGCAGCGGGGGTTTCTTCAGGGCTTCTGGCTTGGGCTGGGGACCTGCGTCGGCGATCTCATCTACGCCATTGCGGCCCTGGCCGGCATGACCGTTTTGCTGCAGTTCGAAAGCGTGCGCTGGACGTTGTGGCTGGGGGGCTCCGCGTTATTGGCATGGTTCGCGGTGAAGATGCTGCTGGCGGCGTGGCGCGGCGGGCACCTGGAGTCGCGTGGCCAGGTAGTGATCGAATCGGGCTGGCGCGAATTCCTGCGCGGTATCTTCCTGGCCATGTCATCGCCCAGCGCGATTCTCTGGTTCGCCGCAGTCGGCGGCGTGCTGATCTCCCGCTCCGGCGCCGGCAGCGCGCTGGATGCGGGCCTGTTCCTCGGTGGCTTCTTTGCCGCAGGGCTACTCTGGTGTGTCTCGTTGTGCGGTATCGCCAGTCATGGCGGGCGGCTGCTTGGTGATCGCCTGCTGACCTGGTCGTACCTGTTGTCGGCGGCGATCTTCTGCTATTTCGCAGGTTACGTGGTGCTCTCCGGTTACCGCGAATTCATCCTGGCACTACCGGCCTGATCATTCGGGCTGTTCTGTGCCGCTGACTGTTTTTTCTCATCGGGTTGTCGATTCTCCATTTTCCCGTTCGACCATGGGTGAAGGCGCCGGAATGCACCGGCGCCAATCATTGTTGAACGCTGGGAGGAAGCACCGATGAACAGCGCAGCCGAGACTGAACTTCGTCAACTGATCGAGCAGTGGATGCAGGCCGTGCGCGAGCGCGATGTGGACCGTATCGTGGCACCCTATGCCGACGACATTCTCGCCTTCGATGCCATCCAGGCCTTGCAGTTCAAGGGCAAGGCCGCCTACCGCGCACACTGGGAAATGTGCATGGGCATGTGCACGGGGCCGATGGTCTTCGAACTGGCGGAGCTGAAGGTATACGCCGACGGCGACCTGGCCCTGGCTCATTGGCTCAACCGCTGTGGCCCGGGCGACGACGAAAGCCAGTGCGGCTTCATGCGCGCCACGGTCGGCTATCGGCGCAGCGGCGGCCAATGGCAAGTGATCCACGAGCATTGGTCGGCGCCGTTCGACATGGAAACGCAAAAAGCCTTGTTCGACCTCAAGCCCTGATACCGCTCATCGCCCACCGCACCGAGCCGACCTGCTGGAGACGATCATGAAATACCTGTGCCTGGTCTATTGTGATGAAGCGCTGTTGCACAGCCTGCCCGACAGCCCCGAAGACGCCGAATGCATGGCCTACGCCGAATCCATCCAGGGCAGCGGGCGCATGCTCGCCGCCGAGGCGCTCAAGCCTGTGCAGACGGCCACCACGGTACGTGTACGCGCCGGGCGGATGAGCCTGACCGATGGCCCGTTCGCCGAAACCAAGGAGCAACTGGCCGGTTTCTACCTGGTCGACGCCCGTGACCTCAACGAGGCGCTGAACATCGCCAAGGGCATCCCGGCAGCCCGGGTGGGCAGCGTCGAGGTTCGGCCGGTGCGTGAACTGCAACCCTGACGCAACGGGAGAAAAGCCGCATGAGTCAGCAGGGAAAGCCCAATTGATGGTGGGGGAAGCGCAAGTCCGCCAGGAGGTGGAGGCTGTCTACCGCCGCGATTCGCGGCGGATCCTGGCGACCCTCATCCGCCTGCTGGGGGACTTCGACCTGGCCGAGGAGGCCATGCACGATGCCTTCTTCATTGCCGTGCAGCGCTGGCAGCGTGATGGTATCCCGGACAACCCGCGGGCTTGGCTGGTGTCTGTCGGCCGCTTCAAGGCCATCGATGCCCTGCGCCGGCGTGCCCGCTTCGACCGCTCCCAGGCCGACCTGATCATGTTGCTCGAACGCGAAGCGGACGATCCGGGCGAGCAGACGTTGCTGGCCGATGACCGACTGCGGCTGATCTTCACCTGCTGTCACCCGGCGCTGGCTTCCGACGCCCAGGTGCCGTTGACCCTGCGCGAGGTGTGTGACCTGACCACCGAGCAGATCGCCCGTGCCTTCCTGCAAAGCCCGGCCACCATCGCCCAACGCATCGTGCGTGCCAAGGCCAAGATCCGTGATGCGAAGATTCCCTATCAGGTGCCGGAGCTGAGCGAGCTGCCCGAGCGCCTGGAAAGCGTGCTGCGGGTCATCTACCTGGTATTCAACGAAGGCTACTCGGCCTCGGCGGGCGAAGATGTCACTACTCGCGAGCTGACCGATGAGGCGATCCGCCTGGGGCGCCTGGTGGCCCAGTTGCTGCCCGATGCCGAAGTGCATGGGCTCTTGGCGTTGATGCTGCTGCAGGCATCGCGGCAGCGGGCTCGCAGCGATGCCCATGGTGAGCTGGTGCTGCTGGATGAGCAGGATCGCAGCCTGTGGGATCGCGGGCAGATCGACGAGGGCAGCCAACTGGTCCAGCAGGCACTGCGCAGTCGCGACTTCGGGCCGTATACCGTGCAGGCGGCCATAGCCGCGGTGCATGCCGAAGCGCCCAGCGCCGAGGCCACGGATTGGGACGAGATCATCGGCCTGTACGATGTGCTGCAGCGTCACTGGCCATCAGCGGTGGTGGAGCTGAACCGGGCAGCGGCGCTGGCCAGGCGGGACGGCGCCCAGGTGGGGTTGCAGGCGGTGGAGGCAATCCTGCAGCGGGGCGAGCTGGGTGATTATCACCTGGCCCATGCCGCGCGCGCCGAACTGCACCGGCAGCTGGGCAACCTCGATCAGGCCCGGGATGCCTGGCGGCAAGCGCTGACGCTTACCCGCCAGGGGCCGGAACGGCGGCATATAGAACGGCGCTTACGCGAACTGGGCTGAGCTATCGCCAGCGTGCCCGCGATGGCCGGTGTGGTGAATCAGCTGGCGACAAAGTTCGGCGGGCTGACCAGCTCGACCGTCTGCTGCTTGCGCGGCGCGAGGATCTCGGCCTCGCCACTGACGACCAGCTCATCGTTCTGGTTGTACACATTGGTGGCGATGCGCACCTTGAACTTGGGCAGCTTCTCGAGAATTTCCAGGCGCACGGTCAATTCGTCCCCGATCTTCACCGGCTTCTGGAAGCTCATCTGCTGGCCCAGGTAGATGGTGCCCGGGCCAGGCAAGGTGCAGGCCACCGCGGCGCTGATCAGCGCGCCACTGAACATGCCATGGGCGATGCGCTCGCGGAACATGCTCTTGGCGGCGAACTCGGCGTCCAGGTGCACCGGGTTGTGGTCGCCGGACATGGCGGCGAACAGCTGGATGTCGCGCTCTTCGACAGACTTCTTGTACTCAGCTTTCTGGCCGACTTCGAGGGCTTCGTAAGGGGTGTTGGTGACCTGGGTCATCGAGGCTTCCTTCTGGTGCGGGCGAGGTGGCCGATCATTCACTGCGGGCAGGGCGGCCAAGGGCCAGCGCCTGGTCCAGCCAGCCGATGATCTCGGCGGTGACCTCGTCGCGATGGGTTTCGTTGAGCACTTCGTGGCGTGCGCCGGGGTAGATGCGCAACTGTACATGACGGTTGCCGGTCGCGCGCAGGGCGTCGGCCAGATGGGTGAGACGCTTGCCGGCACTCACCGGATCACATTCGCCGCCGATCACCAGGATGGGCAGGTTCGGGTCGATCTGCCCGAGATGCCTGGGTTGGCTGATCTGCGCCAGCCCCTGCAGCAGGTCGAGCCACAGCTGATTGCTGCAACGGAAGCCGCACAACGGGTCGGCGATGTACTTGTCCACTTCCCCTGCGTCGCGGCTGAGCCAGTCGAACGCCGTGCGGTTGGGTTTGAAGGCCTTGTTGAACGAGCCGAACGACAGCCAGTCGATCAGCGCGCTCTTGCCCAGGGGGCCTTGGCGCCAGGCTTCGAACCGGGCGATCAGGCGCGCGGCCCGGTACAGGGCCACCGGCTGGAAGTTCGAACCGCTGAGGATCGCACCTTGCAGGCTGGCGCTGTGGTGCAGCAGGTAGGCCTGGGCGATGTAGCTGCCCATGCTGTGGCCGAACAGGAACAGCGGGGTGCCCGGGAACTGCTGGCCGACGTGCTGGGCCAACAGGCCCAGGTCGTTGACCACGGCATTCCAGCCATTATGGCGGGCGAACAGGCCCAGGCTGCCCAGCTCGGCGGTACGGCCATGCCCGCGCAGGTCGGGGGCGAGCAGCCCGTAGCCGGCAGCGTTGAGGGCATGCCCCAGGCGCTGGTAGCGCCCGGCATGCTCGGCCATGCCGTGGGCCAGCAACACCACGGCCTTGACCGGCGTGGCGGGCAGCCATTGATGAACATAAAGACTGCAATGCTCGCTGGCGGGGAGCCAGAAGGCGTCATGGGGCATGGCGGGTCCTTGCGCGCAAAGGTTCGCCAACAGTGTATGCGCAAAGCGCTCGATTGCAGGAAGGGCAGAAAAGAGATTCACAATGTTAATGGCGGCACTTGGCGTATTTGCCACCCTCGACAGAGCTGCTAACGTCGGCTGAACACCTTTTTGCCATCAGGCGATCAGGTCAGGGACGTCCCGGTAGAGGAACAACAATAAATGCAAGCCGATTTCTGGAACGACAAGCGCCCGGCGGGCGTGCCTTCCACCATTGACATGAATGCCTATACGTCAGTCGTCGACGTTTTCGAACGCTCCTGCAAGCGCTTCGCCGACCGGCCGGCATACAGCAACCTTGGCGTCACCCTGAGCTACGCGGACCTCGAACGCTACTCGGCGGCTTTCGCCGCCTGGTTGCAGCAGCACACCGACCTGGCGCCGGGCGACCGCATCGCGGTGCAGATGCCCAACGTCCTGCAATACCCGATCGCCGTGTTCGGCGCCTTGCGCGCCGGGCTGGTGGTGGTCAACACCAACCCGTTGTACACCGAGCGCGAGATGCGCCATCAGTTCAAGGATTCCGGCGCCCGCGCGCTGGTGTACCTGAACATGTTCGGCAAGCGTGTGCAGGAGGTGCTGCCCGACACCGGCATCGAGTACCTGATCGAAGCGAAGATGGGCGACTTGCTGCCGGCGGCCAAGGGTTGGCTGATCAACACCGTGGTCGACAAGCTGAAGAAGATGGTCCCCGCCTATCGGCTGCCCCAGGCGGTCTCGTTCAAGCACGTCCTGCGCCAGGGGCAACGGCTCAACCACCAACCAGTGGCGCAGACGCTCGACGATGTCGCGGTGCTGCAATACACCGGCGGGACCACGGGCCTGGCCAAGGGGGCCATGCTCACCCATGGCAACCTGGTGGCCAACATGCTTCAGGTCCTGGCCTGTTTCGGCCAGCACGGGCCCGATGGCCAGCCGCTGATCAAGCAAGGGCAGGAGGTGATGATCGCGCCGCTGCCGCTGTACCACATCTATGCCTTTACCGCGAACTGCATGTGCATGATGGTAACCGGCAATCACAACGTGCTGATCACCAACCCCCGCGACATTCCGGGGTTCATCAAGGAACTGGGCAAGTGGCGGTTCTCGGCGCTGGTAGGCCTGAATACCCTGTTCGTCGCGCTGATGGACAACCCGGGGTTCAAGTCGCTGGATTTCTCCGCGCTGAAGATCACCAATTCCGGCGGCACCGCGCTGGTCAAGGCCACCGCCGAGCGCTGGGAGGCGCTCACGGGTTGCCGCATCGTCGAAGGCTACGGCCTGACCGAGACCTCGCCAGCGGCCAGCACCAACCCCTATGGCCAGCTGGCGCGCCTGGGAACGGTGGGGATCCCGGTGCCTGGCACGGGGTTCAAGGTGATCGACGATGACGGCCACGAACAGCCGCTGGGCGAGCGTGGCGAGTTGTGCATCAAGGGGCCGCAGGTGATGAAGGGCTATTGGCAGCAGCCGGAGGCTACCGCCCAGGTGCTGGACAGCGAAGGCTGGCTGAAGACCGGCGACATCGCGATCATCGACCCGGACGGCTACACGCGGATCGTCGACCGCAAGAAAGACATGATCATCGTCTCGGGCTTCAACGTGTATCCCAACGAGATCGAGGACGTGGTGATGGGCCATCCGCAGGTGGCCAGCTGCGCGGTGATCGGCGTGCCGGACGAGCGCACCGGCGAAGCGGTGAAGCTGTTCGTGGTGCCGCGTGCGGGCGGGGTGAGCGTCGATGAGCTCAAGGCGTTCTGCAAGAGCAATTTCACCGGTTACAAGGTGCCCAAGCACATCGTGCTGCGCGATTCGCTGCCGATGACCCCGGTGGGCAAGATCCTGCGTCGGGAACTGCGTGATATTGCCTGATAGCAGGAGCGGGTTTGTCCCATGATCGCGTGAGCCTGGGTGAAGGCCATTGCCAGACAAGATGCCATCAAGGGGCAAGCCAGCGCCTGTAAAACCTATCTAGATCGAGATTTTCAGGCGCTTTCGCGACATTTTGTATAATTACTCTAAAAATGACCTGTATTGTTCATTGAGTCATTTTTGTGACCTGTCGGCCCATTCCGGCCTCTAGGCGACCCCTTGCAAAGCTGTTACTCTCGGCGCGCTTTCAGAGGATCCGGTTTGCAATGAGCCGTCCTCTCATATCAATAATAAGCGCATCGACGCGTACCGAATTCGCTGTTGCTGAAGGAGCGGGCTTCCATGATCGAACATTTTTGGAAGGATAAGTACCCAGCCGGGGTCACGGCGGACATCAATCCTGACGAATTCCCCAATATCCAGGCGGTACTCAAGCAATCCTGCCAACGCTTTGCCGACAAACCTGCCTTTAGCAACCTGGGCAAGACCATCACCTACGGCGAGCTGTACACGTTGTCCGGAGCCTTCGCCGCCTGGCTGCAGCAGCATACCGACCTGAAGCCGGGTGATCGCATCGCGGTCCAGTTGCCCAATGTCCTGCAGTACCCTGTCGCCGTCTTCGGCGCCATGCGTGCCGGGCTGATCGTGGTCAACACCAACCCGCTGTACACTGCGCGGGAGCTGGAGCACCAGTTCAACGACTCCGGCGCCAAGGCGTTGGTGTGCCTGGCCAACATGGCGCACCTGGCGGAAAAGGTGGTGCCCAAGACCCAGGTCAAGCACGTCATTGTCACCGAAGTGGCCGACCTGTTGCCACCACTCAAGCGCCTGCTGATCAACAGCGTCATCAAGTACGTGAAGAAAATGGTGCCGGCCTACCACCTGCCGGGCGCGGTGCGCTTCAATGACGCGCTGGCGCTGGGCAAGGGCGGCGCGGTCACCGAGGCCAACCCGCAGCCCGGCGACGTCGCCGTGCTGCAGTACACCGGCGGTACCACCGGCGTGGCCAAGGGCGCGATGCTCACCCATCGCAACCTGGTGGCCAACATGCTGCAGTGCCGTGCGCTGATGGGCTCGAACCTGCACGAAGGTTGCGAGATCCTCATCACTCCGCTGCCGCTGTACCACATCTACGCCTTTACCTTCCATTGCATGGCCATGATGCTGATCGGCAACCACAACGTGCTGATCAGCAACCCGCGTGACCTGCCGGCGATGGTCAAGGAACTGGGCAAGTGGAAGTTCAGCGGCTTCATCGGCCTCAACACGCTGTTTGTCGCCCTGTGCAACAACGAGACTTTCCGCAACCTCGATTTCTCGGCGCTGAAGATCACCCTGTCCGGTGGCATGGCGCTGCAGATGAGCGTGGCCGAGCGCTGGAAGGCGGTGACTGGTTGTGCCATCTGCGAAGGTTACGGCATGACCGAGACCAGCCCGGTGGCGGCAGTCAACCCGACCTCGGCCAACCAGGTGGGCACCATCGGTATCCCGGTGCCGTCCACCCTGTGCAAGATCATTGACGACAACGGCCAGGAACTACCCCTGGGCGAGGTGGGCGAGCTGTGTATCAAGGGGCCGCAGGTGATGAAGGGCTACTGGCAGCGGGACGATGCCACCGCCGAGATCATCGACAGCAATGGCTGGTTGAAAACCGGTGACATTGCCTTGATCCAGCCTGATGGCTACATGCGCATCGTCGATCGCAAGAAGGACATGATCCTGGTGTCCGGCTTCAACGTGTACCCCAACGAGCTCGAAGATGTGCTTGCCACGCTGCCAGGTGTGTTGCAGTGCGCGGCCATCGGTGTCCCGGACGAGAAGTCTGGCGAGGTGATCAAGGTGTTCATCGTGGTCAAGCCTGGCATGACACTGACCAAGGAACAGGTCATGGAGCACATGCGTGCCAACGTCACCGGCTACAAGGTGCCCAAGGCCATCGAGTTCCGCGATGCACTGCCGACTACCAACGTTGGCAAGATCCTGCGCCGCGAGCTGCGTGACGAAGAGCTGAAAAAGCAGGGCCTGAAGAAGATCGCCTGATCCGCAGTCTGCTCTGGGATTGAAGCGTGGGAGCGGGGCAAGCCCGCTCCCACGTTGGCGATATGAAATTCAGCGCAACTTTTCTAGCATCTGGTAGTACCACATCCCCGCCGCCAGCAGCGGATTCCCCAGCAAGTCTCCCATCGGCACCTTGATGTGCTTGCACGCCGCAAAGGTATCGAATTTCCCCAGCGTCCCCGTCAGTGCCTCGGCCATGATCTCGCCCATGATGTGGCTGGTAGCGATGCCGTGCCCGGAGTACCCCTGGCAGTACCAGACGTTGTCCGACAGCTTGCCCAGCTGCGGGATGCGGTTGACCACGATGCCCATCGCGCAGCTCCATTGGAATTCGATCGGCACGCCCTTGAGCGCCGGGAAGGTACGCTCGATGCACGGACGCAGTTCGCCTTCGATATCTCGTGAGTCGCGCCCGGAGTAGTTGGCGCCGCCGCCGAACAGCAGGCGTTTGTCGGCGGTCAGGCGGTAGTAGTCGAGAACGAAGCGGCAGTCGTACACCGCCAGGTCCTGCGGGTTGATCTGGTTGGCCAGGTCGCCCAGTGGCGTGGTGGTGACGATGCCGCCCATGGCCGGGAAGATCTTGCCCTTGAGCTGGCGCTTTTCCAGCTTGTGGTAGACGTCGCCGGCCAGCATCACCTGGCGTGCCTCGATCCGTCCCTGGGCCGTGACCACGGCCGGACGAGGGCCGTGGATGATCTCCAGCACTTCGGAATTCTCGAATACCAGCGCGCCGAGGCCATGGGCGGCGCGGGCCTCGCCCAGGCACAGGTTGAGCGGATGCAGGTGCAGGTTGCGGCGGTTCTTCAAGGCGCCAAGGTACAGCGGGCTCTGCAGGTGCTGTTGCATGGCGTCGCGATCGAGCAGTTGCACCAGGTCGCCCATGCCACGGCGCTGGGCTTCGGCCTCGAAGGCGCGCAGTTCGGTCATGTGCGACGGTTTCATCGCCGCGTGCAGGTGACCGTGCTTGAGGTCGCACTGGATGCCGTAGCGTTCGACGCGCTGTTCGATGATCTGGTGGCCGCGCCAGCGCAGGTGCCAGATGAAGTCGTCCACCTCGACGCCCAGACGGTCGCGCATCTGCGTGCGCATGGCCTCGTCGCCCGACAGGCTGCCGGTGACCTGGCCACCGTTGCGCCCGCTGGCGCCCCAGCCGATGCGGTTGGTCTCGACGATGGCTACCTTCAGGCCACGTTCGGCCAGCTCCACCGCAGTGGCCACGCCGGTGAAGCCGCCGCCGATGATCGCCACGTCCACCTGCACCGTGCCCCTGAGCGTGGGGTATTCGGTCGCGTCATTGAGGGTGGCGCTGTAGTAGGACGGCGCGCGCTGGGCCGGCCCGTTATTGACTGCTGCGTTCATGGGTGTTCCTTGTTGTAGTTCGTCTGTCAGGCCTGATGCAGGTACCAGCGCCAGTCCTGTTCGCCGACTTCGGCCATGAACTGGCGGTACTCGGCGCGCTTGACCTTCAGGTACACGCCGAGGAAGGCCTCGTCCAGCGCCTCCCGTGCCCAGGCCGACTGCTCCAGGGCTTCCAGGGCAGTCAGCCAGTCGGTGGGCAGGTACTCGCTGGCCTGGGCATAGCCGTTGCCTTCGACTGGCGCGCCGGGATCGAGCTGTTCGCGGATGCCCTGGTGTGCGGCAGCAAGTATCGCGGCGGCGGCCAGGTAGGGGTTGGCGTCGGCGCCGCAGATGCGGTGCTCCACATGCCGGCTGTTGGCCGGGCCGCCGGGCACGCGCAGGCTGACGGTGCGGTTGTCCACGCCCCAGGTCGGCGCCAGCGGGGCATAGCTGTTGGCCTGGAAGCGGCGGAACGAGTTGGCGTTGGGGCAGAACAACAGCAGCGACTCACGCAGGTGGCGCAGCATGCCGGCCACCGCCTGGCGCAACAGTGGGGTGCCGGCCTTGTCTTCGCTGGCGAACAGGTTGTTGCCAGCGGCGTCCGCCAGGCTCAGGTGCATGTGCATGCCGGTGCCGGCCAGTTGCGCGAACGGCTTGGCCATGAAGCAGGCCTGCATGCCATGGGCATTGGCAATGCCCTTGACCAGACGCTTGTAGCGCACGGCCTGGTCCATGGCCTGGAGCGCATCGCCGTGCTCCAGGGTAATTTCCACCTGCCCCGGGGCGTACTCGGAGATCGCCGTGCGCACAGGGATGTCCTGGGCCTTGCAAGCAGCATACAGATCGGCAAGGAACGGTTCGATCTGCTCCAGCTCGCGCAAGCCATAGACCTGGGTACCGCGCGGGCGGCCGCCGTCGCTGTCCAGCGCCGGCTGCGGCCGGCCTTGGGCGTCGCGCTGCTGGTCGAGCAGGTAGAACTCCAGCTCGCAAGCCATCACCGGGTGGAAGCCATCGGCCTTGAGGGCATCGATCACCCGCAGCAGCACATGACGCGGATCCGCCACGCTGGCCGGCAGGCCTTCGCTGGGGTGCATGCTGACCTGCACGGCGGCGGTCGGCACCCGGCGCCAGGGCAGGCGCACCAGGCTGCCATCTAGCGGGTAGGCGCGGCAGTCGATGTCGCCGACGTCCCAGACCAGACCGGAGTCTTCCACATCATCGCCGTTGAGGGTCAGGCCGAGGATGGTGCTGGGCAGCGGGCGGCCGCTGTCGAACACGGCCAGCAGTTCCTCGCGGTGCAGCAGCTTGCCGCGGGGTACGCCGTTGGCGTCGAGGATGAACAGTTCGATCAGGTCGATATCGGGGTTGTCGGCCAGGAAACGCCTGGCTTGCTCTGCGGGGGCAAAGTGCATGGTGGATTCGCTCTGGGGCACACGGGACCGCCGCGCAGGCGAGCGGTCAGGCTGAGTCAATCGGCCAAGGGTGGCCGGGTCGGGTCAGGGGTGCGTAAGCGAAGTGTCCGGTGGGCGCGCGTGGCGGCAATGCCACAGCGCCCAGAACGCCAGGATGATATGGACCAACGGATTTTCACCGGCACGGGCCCGGGCCTTCGGCAACGAAGGATGGGGCAGCGGGCGGGCGATCATCGGGTCGGAAAGCATCCCTGGATACTCACATGGCCTTTAAGGTTGATTAAAGCAGTGAATGGCGACGTTCATTCCGGTGGGGGCTAAACATTGGCAAGGTTTGCCCACCGCTTCGCAGGAGCTTAGGAAGCTTCCCACAGCTTTGTCGGACCCAGGCTAATTTGCAGGGCCAGGGCCAGAGGTGAAAGTCGCTAAGTTCTGCCGGGTAGGCAAGCGACAGGGACAGCCATGCAAGCACAAAGGACTTATCAGGTAGTTGCACATCACGCGATCGTCTTCGATGTCAGCGAGTTCATCATCCAGCCAGGGGAGTGTTGCCAGATCCGGCAGACGGGGCTGCCATTCGTGCATGCCGGGCACTATAAGGTCGTTGAAAAGATGGTGGAGCTTTATGACCGCATGCTGGCGGGGGAACGGCCTTGCCATATGACGGTTGCGGTATCGCGGCCGTTAACTCGCCAGCAGGGGGACAGCCTCAATCAGCAGAGGTACAGGGTTTCGGGCATTTTCAGTACCGCAGCGGGTAAAGCGACGGCGGATGTCGCGCTAGCAATGGCAGGTGGGCCTGCGGCGGCGGTCGCAGGGATCGCCGTCACCGGAGCTGTGGCGTGGTTGATTCAGAATAAGATTCCTACTTTTCATGCTGGGGATGTACTGGCATCGCTATCAGCAACCGTGAAAGGCGGTATTGGTCCCCAATCCAGCAGCCTGATGTTGATTATCTGAAGGGGGCGGATATGTGGGTGCTTTATGGTATTTGCTATGCCCTCGTGGTCGGCACGTTGGTCGACTGGGCATGCCGGTCAAGGTGCATCAGGTTTTTTCTTTACATCGTGTTCAACGTCACCGGGATCACCGCCTGTACTCAACTGGGTGAAGAACAGTTCCTGCAACTTGATGGTATTGGCTGGTCAGCTTTTTTCGTGGCAATTGCTACCCCGTTGTTGTTCAAGCGCTCCCGCTATTTCGAGCGTGATCGCGACTGAACGGCGGGCACAGGCAGCATCGATTTCGCAAATCTGCGACAATCGCGCCTCTTACGCCTGCCGATCATGAAAAAGCAGCACTCGCCTGCATCATTAAAAAGCCCCATGACAGACCACGCCATCGACCAACTGCTGAAGAACCTCGACCACGCCATGATCGCCGACCGCCATCGGTTGCGCCGGCAATTGCACGAGCTGCGCAAGCGCCCCGACGAGGGCAAGCTCGCGCAGTGGGTGGAAAAGGTCCAGGCCTCCTGCGCCCAGGTCACCGCGCGCCAGCAGAGCGTGCCGAGCATTCGCTACGACGACAACCTGCCCATCGCCGCCAAGCGCGACGAGATCAAGAAGGCCCTGGCCGAGCACCAGGTGTTGGTCATCGCCGGCGAGACAGGTTCGGGCAAGACCACCCAGTTGCCGAAGATCTGCCTGGAGTTGGGCCGTGGCAGCCACGGCCTGATCGCCCACACCCAGCCTCGGCGAATCGCCGCGCGCAGCGTCGCGGCGCGGGTCGCCGAGGAGCTGGGCACGCCGTTGGGGGCGCTGGTGGGCTACCAGGTGCGCTTCGAGGACCAGAGCGATTCGAACACCCTGGTCAAGCTGATGACCGACGGTATCCTGCTGGCGGAGACCCAGCACGACCGCTTCCTCGAACGCTACGACACGATCATCGTCGACGAGGCTCACGAGCGCAGCCTGAACATCGATTTCCTGCTCGGCTACCTCAAGACCTTGCTGCACCGCCGCCCTGACCTGAAGCTGATCATCACCTCGGCGACTATCGACCTGGAGCGCTTCTCCAAGCACTTCGACGGCGCGCCGATCATCGAGGTGTCCGGCCGTACCTACCCTGTAGAAACCTGGTACCGCCCGCTGACCAGCGAACAGGATGAGGAGGGCAACCAGGTCGAGGAAGACCTGTCGGTCGACCAGGCGATCCTTGCCAGCCTCGACGAGATCGCCCAGTACGAGCGCAGCCAGGGCAAGGGCCCGGGCGATGTACTGGTGTTCCTGCCCGGCGAGCGTGAGATTCGCGACGCCGCCGAGATCCTGCGCAAGGCGCAGTTGCGCCACACCGAGATTTTGCCGCTGTATGCGCGGCTGTCGCCGGCCGAGCAGCAGCGTATCTTCCAGTCCCACAGCGGCCGGCGCGTGGTGCTGGCGACCAACGTCGCCGAAACCTCGCTGACCGTGCCGGGCATCCGCTACGTGATAGACAGCGGCACCGCGCGCATCAGCCGCTACAGCTACCGCGCAAAGGTCCAGCGCCTGCCCATTGAGGCAGTGTCCCAGGCCAGCGCCAACCAGCGTAAAGGCCGTTGCGGCCGGGTCGAGCCGGGCATCTGCATCCGCTTGTACAGCGAGGACGACTTCAACGGCCGGCCGGCGTTCACCGATCCGGAGATCCTGCGCACCAACCTGGCGGCGGTGATCCTGCAGATGCTGCACCTGCGCCTCGGCGCCATCGATGCCTTCCCGTTCATCGAGCCGCCGGATGGCAAGGCCATCAGTGACGGCTTCAACCTGTTGCAGGAGCTGTCGGCGGTCAATCGCGAGAACCAGCTGACGCCGCTGGGCCGCCAGCTGGCGCGTCTGCCGATCGATCCACGGTTGGGCCGCATGCTGCTCGAAGGCGCCCGCCAGGGCAGCCTGCAGGAAGTGCTGATCGTCGCCAGCGCATTGTCGGTGCAGGACCCTCGCGAACGCCCACCGGAGCGTCAGCAGGCCGCCGACCAGGCCCACGCCCAGTGGAAGGATGTCGATTCCGACTTCGCCGCGCTGGTCAACCTGTGGCGCGGCTTCGAGGAACAGCGCCAGGCGCTGACCGCCAACCCGCTGCGCAACTGGTGCCGCAAGAACTTCCTCAACTACTTGCGCCTGCGCGAGTGGCGCGATGCCCACCGCCAGCTGGCGCTGATCTGTCGCGACCTGCAACTGACGATGAACAAGGACGCCTGCGACTACCAGCGCATGCACAAGGCGATTCTCAGCGGCCTGCTCAGCCAGATCGGCCAGAAGACCGAGGAGGGCGACTACCAGGGCGCACGCCAGCGGCGGTTCTGGATTCACCCGTCGTCGGGCATTGGCCGCAAGCGGCCGCAATGGGTGATGGCCGCCGAACTGGTGGAAACCACCAAGCTGTATGCGCGCATGGTGGCCAAGATCGAACCCGACTGGATCGAGCCGCTGGCCACCCACCTGATCAAGAAAAACCACTTCGAACCGCACTGGGAGAAGAAGCGCGGCCAGGTGGTGGCCTACGAGCAGATCACCTTGTACGGGTTGATCCTGGTCGGACGCCGCCCGGTGCATTTCGGTCCGATCGACCCCGTCACTTCCCGCGAGCTGTTCATCCGTGATGGCCTGGTCGGCGGTGAGATCCAGTCCCGGGCCAAGTGCCTGGCGGCCAACAAGCGCCTGCTGGAGCAGCTCGACGAGCTGGAGGCCAAGGCCCGCCGGCGCGACATTCTCGCTGACGAAGAAACGCTGTACGCCTTCTACGAAGCGCGCCTGCCCGCAGAGATCCACCAGACCGCGACCTTCGATGCCTGGTACCGGATGACCAGCCAGAAGGACGCCAACCTGCTGATCATGCGCGAGGAGGACGTACTGGCCCGCGAGGCCAGCGAGGTCACCGCAGCGCAGTACCCGGATCACTTGCAGGTGGGCGAACTGCGCCTGTCGCTGAGCTACCACTTCGAACCGAACCATCCACGTGACGGCGTGACCGTGCGGGTGCCGGCGCCGTTGCTGCCCAACCTGCCGGGCGAGCGCCTGGAATGGCTGGTGCCGGGCCTGCTCGAGGCCAAGTGCATCGCCCTGGTGCGCAACCTGCCCAAGGCCCTGCGCAAGAACTTCGTGCCGGTGCCGGACTTCGTCAAGGCCGCACTGTCGCGCATGGTCTTCGGCGAGGGCGCGTTGCCCCAGGCACTGGGCCATGAGCTGCTGCGCATGACCGGGGCGCGGGTGTCTGACGAGGCCTGGGCGGAAGCGACCGGGCTGGTCGAAGGCCATCTGCGCATGAACATCGAAGTGGTCGATGCCCAGGGCAAGTTCCTCGGCGAGGGCCGCGACCTGGCCGAACTGACTGCCCGTTTTGCCGCCGCCAGCCAGGCCGCCCTGGCCTTGCCGCGCAACGACAAAGCCGAACAGCCGGTACAGGCCAAGGTATTCGAGCAAGTGGCGCAGACCGCCCAGCAGAAGATCGCCGGGCTGTCGATGACCGTGTACCCGGCACTGGTGGAAGACAACGGCACGGTACGCGAGGGGCGGTTCTCGACCCAGGCCGAGGCCGAGTTCCAGCACCGACGTGCCCTGCAGCGCCTGTTGCTGCAACAGCTGGCCGAGCCGGCCAAGTTCCTGCGCGGCAAGCTGCCAGGGCTGACCGAATTGGGCCTGCTATATCGCGAATTGGGCCGGGTCGAGGCACTGGTGGAGGATATCCTGTTGGCCAGTCTCGACAGTTGCGTGCTCGAAGGTGAAGACCCGCTGCCCCGTGATGGCGCGGCCCTGGCCTCGCTGGCCGAACGTAAGCGTGGCAATTGGAGCGAGCATGCCGAGCGCCTGGCGCGCCTGACCTTGGAGGTGCTCAAGCTGTGGCATGGCTTGCAGAAGCGCTTCAAGGGCAAGATCGACCTGAGCCAGGCGGTGGCGCTCAACGATATCAAGCAGCAACTGGCCAACCTGGTGTATCCGGGCTTCGTGCGCGAGACGCCGGGGGCCTGGTTCAAGGAATTGCCGCGGTATCTCAAGGCCGTGGAACTGCGCCTGGAGAAGCTGGGGTCGCAGGTACAGAAGGACCGGGTGTGGAGTGGCGAGCTGGCCAATTGCTGGGCGCAATACCAGGCCCGTGCCGACAAGCATGCCCAGGAAGGCAAGCGCGATGAGCAACTGACCTTGTACCGCTGGCTGCTGGAGGAGTACCGGGTGTCGTTGTTTGCCCAGCAATTGGGTACCAAGGTGCCGGTTTCCGACAAGCGACTGAGCAAGCAGTGGAGTCAGGTGGAAGCCTAACCGTTGCAACTTGTGGCAAACTTGGCGGAATTTGGGGCCGCTTTGCGGCCCATCGCTGGCAAGCCAGCTCCCACAGGGTACGCATTGAACTGAGGGAGCTGGCTTGCCAGTGATCGAGGGCCAAGCCCTCGTCTGTGAATTGGTACCAAGGTGCCATTATGTTGCCCTTTTCCCGGCCTGCGCCGCATGGCGATGGCCTTTGACCAGAGGAACGACCGTGCACAACGTCGTCATCAGCGGCACCGGCCTGTATACCCCGGCCCAGAGCATTTCCAACGAAGAACTGGTGGAGTCCTTCAACACCTGGGCACAGCGCTTCAACCGCGACAATGCCGCCGCCATCGAACGTGGCGAAGTCGAGGCGGCGCCGCTGTCCGATGCCGCCTTCATCGAAAAGGCCTCGGGCATCAAGAGCCGCTTCGTCATGGACAAGGCCGGCATCCTCGACCCGCAGCGCATGAAACCGCGCCTGCCTGAGCGTTCCAACGACGAACAGTCGATTCTCTGCGAAATGGGCGTTGCCGCTGCGCGTCAGGCGCTGGAACGCGCCGGGCGCACAGCCGCCGATGTCGACGGGGTGATTGTCGCCTGCTCCAACCTGCAGCGCCCGTACCCGGCCATCGCCATCGAAGTGCAGCAGGCGCTCGGTATCGAGGGCTTCGCCTTCGACATGAACGTCGCCTGCTCGTCGGCCACCTTCGGTATCCAGACGGCAGCCAACAGCGTGCAGTTGGGCCAGGCCCGCGCGGTGCTGGTGGTCAGCCCGGAAATCTGCACCGGTCACTTGAACTTCCGTGACCGCGACAGCCACTTCATTTTCGGTGACGCCGCCACCGCGGTACTGATCGAGCGTGCCGACCTGGCCACCTCCGCGCACCAGTTCGATATTGTCAGCACCAAGCTGTGGACCGCGTTTTCCAACAACATCCGCAACAACTTCGGCTTCCTCAACCGCGCCGCGGAAGAGGGTATCGGCTCGCGGGACAAGCTGTTCGTGCAGGAAGGCCGCAAGGTATTCAAGGAAGTCTGCCCGAAGGTCGCCGAACTGATCGGCCAGCACCTGGATGAAAACGGCCAGCAGCCGAGCGATGTCCAGCGTTTCTGGCTGCACCAGGCCAACCTGAGCATGAACCACCTGATCGTCAAGAAGCTGTTGGGCCGCGAAGTGGACGAGCAAGAGGCACCGGTGATTCTCGACCGTTATGCCAACACCAGCTCGGCAGGGTCGGTGATCGCCTTCCACCTCTACCAGGATGACCTGGCCAAGGGGTCGCTGGGGGTGCTGAGCTCGTTCGGCGCTGGTTATTCGATTGGCAGCGTGATCCTGCGCAAGCATTGATGCCTGCCCCGCTCCCACGTTCTTCGCAGGCAAAAAAAGCGGGAAATGCTGGATGGGGTCAGCATTTCCCGCTTCAGGGTGGAGTAAAGGAGCCTGTTGCTTAGAACTTCGCTTCCAGATCCACCTGCAGCGTATCTACGTCAGCATCGCTGTTCGGCAGGTTGGAGTAGTCGGTCTTGGCCATCAGGTAGGCCGCGCCCAGGGAGAAGTTCTTGTCGATCTCGTAGCCGACCTTGAACTTGTGGCCACGCGACCCGGTGAAGCCGTTGCCGAAGTCGGAGTCGGTGAAGGCGCTGACCACCGCGTTACGCTGCACGTCGCGGTAGTTGTAGTCCAGGCTCCAGGCGCCGACCTTGGTTTTCAGGCCGGCCAGCCAGGCCTTGTCCTTGCCGTCGGTACTTTCGGTGTTCTTGACGAACTGGCCATAGGCCGAGAGCGGGATGGCAAAGCCGGTGAAGTCCACCTGGCCGAAGCCTTCCACCAGGTTGAACTCGTTGGTGGTGTTACCCAGGGCACGCAGGACGGTCGACTCCTTGTCGTTGTCGTAGCCGTAGATGCTGCCGCCCACGGTGAACTTGAGGGTGTCGGCCGCGTTGAACTTGGCACCCAGCTGGCCGTGGTACAGCTGTGCGTCGTGCTTGAACTGCACGCCGTCGCCGTCGACGTTGTCCTTGAGGGTGTAGTGGCCGGCACTGCCGAACAGTTCGGTGGCGCCCAGGTTGGTCTTGTAAGTGACCGCCACGCCTTCGGGGTTGATGTCGCTGTCCCAGATGATGTCGCCCATGCTCACCCATGGCTGAGCCATCTTGCCGCCGATCAGGTGCAGGTTGGGGATGGCGGTCGGGTGCCAGTCGAGGTAGGCCAGGTCGACCCACAGCGATTTCTTCTCGAAGTAGTTGTCCAGGCTTTGGTTGGTCGAGCGGGCATCGGCGCTGCTGCCGGTGGCCACGCGCACGCCGGCGTCCACTTGCGGGTTGATCTCGCTGTAGAAGCCGACACGGGCGCGGACGCGCTCACGGTCCTGGTTGCCACTGCGCGAGATCGGGTTGTCGACGTTGACGTCTTCGTAACGCAGGCGCACATCACCCTTGATCTGGGTCTTGGCGGCCCACGCCACTTTCTGTTCGAACGAGCTCATGCGTTCGGACTGGGCTTTCTGGTCGGCCTTTTCCTTGGTTTCCTTTGCCAGGTCGCCCTGCAGTTCGTTGTACTGCGCCTGGTTGATCGAGCCATTGGCGCGGAGCATTTCGAGCAGCTTGGCGTCGACAGCAGCACTGGCCGGAGTACTCAGAGCCAGCATCATGCCGGTGAGGCTCACTCCGGTAAGTGTAGAAACAAGACGCATAAGGTTCTCCCTGTTGGAAAAAGTGGGGAGGCTCAAGCGCCCGCCCCCAAGTTGGCATGTCTTCGGAAAGGGCCTGACTAGACAGGTTCTGGGGTTCCGGAAAACAGGCGCAAGTATTGCGGGGGCGAATGACAGAATAATGTCTAAACAGTGGCACTGTTGTTAAGTAAAGCGGCCGTCATTTGAGTGTCACGGTCGACTTGGCAATACTGGCACTCTCTTTTCAGCGAGTCGGAAACGTGATCAGCCTCCACAGCCTTGCCCACCTGCGCGACCTGCCGGCGACCACCTGGGACGCGCTGGCGCCCGACGGCCAGCCGTTCCTGCGCCATGCCTTCCTCACGGCCATGGAGGACAGTGGCAGCGTGGTGCCTGACACTGGCTGGGCCGCCGAACACCTGGTGCTGGAGCGCGACGGTGAGGTCCGGGCGCTGCTGCCGGCGTACCGCAAGTGGCATTCGTTCGGCGAGTACGTGTTCGACCATGGCTGGGCCGATGCCTGCGAGCGCGCAGGTATCGCCTACTACCCCAAGCTGCTGGGTGCAGTGCCGTTCAGTCCGGTAAGCGGCCCACGCCTTTTGGCCGCCGACCCGAGTGATGGCCTTTTGCTGTTGCAGGCCATCCCCGAGTACCTGGGCAAGGGCGGGCTGTCGGGCGCGCATATCAACTTCACCGATACTGCGTTGGATGAGGCGCTCACCGGTCTGCCAGGCTGGATGGAACGCCTGGGTTGCCAGTTCCATTGGCGCAATCGGGGTTATCGGGACTTCCAGGACTTTCTCGACACCCTCAGCTCACGCAAGCGCAAGCAGATGCGCAAGGAGCGTGAACAGGTGGCGGGGCAGGGGATCGACTTCGCCTGGTACCGGGGCGACGAGCTGAGCGAGGCGCAGTGGGATTTTGTCTACCTGTGTTACGCCAACACCTACGCCGTGCGCCGGCGCGCGCCCTACCTTACCCGTGAATTCTTCAGCCTGATCGCCGAGCGCATGCCCGAGGCCATCCGGGTGGTCATTGCCCGCCAGCAGGGGCGCGAGGTGGCCATGGCGCTCAGCCTGATCGGGGGTGACAGCCTGTATGGACGGTATTGGGGGTGCCTGGATGAATTCGACCGGCTGCATTTCGAGACCTGTTTCTACCAGGGCATGGATTTCGCCATTGGCGAAGGGCTGCAGCGTTTCGATGCCGGGGCCCAGGGTGAGCACAAGTTGATTCGCGGCTTCGAGCCGGTGATCACGCGGTCGTGGCATTACCTGCTGCATCCGGGATTGCGCCGGGCGGTAGAGGATTTTCTGCTGCAGGAGCGGGCGGGGGTGAGGGCGTATGCCGAAGAGGCGCGCGGGATGCTGCCGTATCGCCAGGCATGAAGATCAAGGGGCACGTGGGAGCGGGCTTGCCCCGCGATGGCGTCAGATCAAGCTGTCGTGTCGCCTGATCTGACGCCATCGCGGGGCAAGCCCGCACGCCGATTTTCCCATGCCGTTTTCTGTATCAGTCCACCCCGACGAACCCACCTGTCTGGTGATGCCACAATCGCGCATACAGTCCACGCTGCGCCAATAGCTCGGTGTGGCTGCCACTCTCGACGATATGCCCCTTGTCCAGCACGATCAGCCGGTCCATGCGGGCGATGGTCGACAGGCGGTGGGCGATGGCGATCACCGTCTTGCCCTGCATCAGCGTCTCCAGGCTCTCCTGGATCGCCGCTTCGACCTCCGAGTCCAGCGCTGAGGTGGCCTCGTCCATGATCAGGATCGGCGCGTTCTTCAGCAGCACCCGGGCGATGGCGATGCGCTGGCGCTGGCCGCCGGAGAGCTTCACGCCGCGCTCGCCGACATGGGCGTCGAAGCCTGTACGGCCCTGGGCATCGGACAACTGCGGGATGAACTCGTCGGCCCGTGCCCGGCGGACAGCCTCCCAGACTTCCTCGTCACTGGCATCCGGCCGGCCGTACAGCAGGTTGTCGCGGATCGAGCGGTGCAGCAGCGAGGTGTCCTGGGTGATCATGCCGATCTGCGCGCGCAGGCTGGCCTGGTTGACCTCGGCGATATCCTGGCCATCGATGAGGATGCGCCCGCTGTCGATGTCGTACAGGCGCAGCAGCAGGTTGACCAGGGTCGACTTGCCGGCGCCGGACGGGCCGATCAGGCCGATCTTCTCGCCGGGGCGGATATCCAGGTTCAAGGCATCGATCACCTTGCCGCCCTTGCCGTAGTGGAAGTCGACATGGTCGAAGCGCACCGCGCCGCGGCTGACCTTGAGTGTCGGCGCGTGGGGCCTGTCGCTGACGGTGACCGGCTGGGCGATGGTCTGCAGGCCGTCCTGGACCATGCCGATGTTCTCGAAGATGCCGTTGACCACCCACATGATCCAGCCGGACATGTTGACGATGCGGATCACCAGGCCGGTGGCCAGGGCGATGGCGCCGACGCTGATCAGCGACTGGCTCCACAGCCACAGGGCAAGGCCCGTGGTTGCGACCACCAGCAGGCCGTTCAGCGAGGTGATGACCACGTCCATGCTGGTGATCACCCGCGAGGCCAGCTGGGTCTTCTCGGTCTGCTCGCTGATCGCCTCGCGGGCGTACTGCTGCTCGTAGTCGGTGTGGGCGAACAGCTTGAGGGTGGCGATGTTGGTGTAGCCGTCGACGATGCGCCCCATCAGTTTGGAGCGTGCGTCGGAGGAGATCACCGAGCGTTCCTTGACCCTTGGCACGAAGTAGTACAGCGCGCCGATATAGCAGGCGATCCACACCAGCAACGGCAGCATCAGCCGCCAGTCGGCCTCGGCGAACAGCACCAGTGCGCTGATGGCGTAGATCAGCACGTGCCACAGCGCGTCCACCGCCTGCACCGCCGAATCACGCAGGGAGTTGCCGGTCTGCATGATGCGTTGGGCGATGCGCCCGGCGAAGTCGCTCTGGAAGAAGTTCAGGCTCTGCTTGAGCACGTAGGTGTGGTTTTGCCAGCGGATCAGGCTGGTCATGCCCGGGCTGATGGTCTGGTGCACCAGCAGGTCGTGCAGGCCAAAGAACACCGGCCGCAGCACCAGCACCACCACCAGCATCCAGATCAGCTCGCCACTGTGCTCGCTGAAGAAGTTGGCGTTGGGTGTGCCTTGGGCCAGGTCGATGATCCGGCTCAGGTAGCTGAACAGCGCCACCTCGATCAATGAGGCGATCAGCCCGACGATCAGCAGGGCGAGGAAGCTCGGCCAGACCTGGCGCAGGTAATAGAGATAGAAGGGCCAGACCTTGCCGGGAGGCGCCTCGCTCGGCGCCTCGCGGAAGATGTCGATCAACTGCTCGAAACGACGGTACAGCATGGGTGACGACACTCCTGTTCGACCCGACTCACGTCCCTGTGTGGTGCGGGATCAGTCGATGCGTTTGGCCGACTTGATGTACACCGGGTCGGCCGGCACATCACGCATGCCTTTCTTGACGGTGGTAGGCGAGTTGACGATCTGGTCGACCACCTCCATGCCCTTGGTGACCTTGCCGAACACGGCGTAGCCACGGTCGCGGCCCGGGTTGAGGAAGTCGTTGTCGGCGACGTTGATGAAGAACTGGCTGGTGGCCGAGTTCGGGTCGGAGGTACGCGCCATGGACAGGGTGCCACGGGTGTTCTGCAGGCCGTTGCTCGCCTCGTTGCGGATCGGGTCCTGGGTGCTCTTCTGTACCATCTGCTCGGTGAAGCCACCGCCCTGGACCATGAAGCCAGGGATCACACGGTGGAAGATGGTGTTGTTGTAGAAGCCGCTGTCCACGTACTGGAGGAAGTTCTTGGTACTGATCGGCGCTTTTTCTGCGTTCAGCTCGATTTCGACCTGGCCGAAGCTGGTGTCCAGCAGCACGTGCGGGGTCTTGTCGGAGGCCATGACGCTGGTGGCGAAGGCGACCGAGCAGGCGGTGAGCAGAAGTTTTTTCAGCATGGGCTCAATGATCCTTGAGAGGTGGAAGCGGCTGCGAGGAACTGCAGCAGGGTCTGGTTGAAGACCTCAGGTTGGTCCAGGGGCGTAGCGTGCCGCGAATCGTCGATGACCGCCAGTCTGGCGTTGGGCATCAGGGCGACGTAACGTTCTTTCAGTTGTATCGGTGTGTAATCGTTGTCGGCGGCGATCACCAGGGTGGGACAGCGGATCTGGCCGATGCGTTCCTGTACGCCCCAGTCGACGATGGCGTCGAAGCTTTTCAGATACGCACGCTTGTCGTTGCGCGCCCAGCGCTCGGCCATCTTGCGCCGCAGTTCGGCCTGCTCCGGCTTGGGAAACAGCCGTGCGGCCAGACCCTTGCCGACGGTCTCGACGCTGAGCAGGCGCGCCAGGCCCCAGCGCTTGAGCCACCAGATCCAGTCGCTGCGGGTGCGGCGCTTGACCTCCGGGGCGCTGTTGACGATGCACAGGCTGCGCAGCCACTCGGGGTGGTCGACGGCGAACTGGAAGCCGACCATGCCGCCCATGGACAGGCCGACGAAGTGCACCGGGCCGGTGTCCAGGTGACGGAGCAAGGCCAGCAGATCCTCGCTGAAAGTCTTTATCTGGTAGCCCGAGCGAGGCTTGGACGATTGCCCGTGGCCACGGATGTCCATGAGGATCACCCGGTACTGGCGGGCGAGCTCGGGCACCTGCAGTTCCCAGTCCTGGCTGCTCGAACCCAGCCCGTGCAGCAGCACCAGGGGCTCGCCCTGACCGTGTTCCTCGTAATGCAACTGGCATCCTTGCTGTTCGAAAACGGCCATGGGCGCGGTCCTCTCAGGCTTGCGGGGGGGCTGCGAAGGGCACGTCCAGCGGCGCGGTGTCGAAGTTGCGCAGCAATTCGATGAGAATCTGCGTGGCCGGGCCCAAGGTCTTTTCCTTGCTGGAGTAAAGGTAGAACAGTGGATGGCGGCTGCCACCCTGATCCAGCGGCAGGGGCTTGAGCACGCCTTCGCGCAGCTCGCGCTCGATCATGTGCCGGGGCAGCCAGGCAAAGCCCAGGCCGCTGCCGACGAAGGTGGCTGCGGTACCCAGGCTGCCCACCGTCCAGCGCTGCTCGGCGCCGAGCCAGCCGACATCACGCGGCTGGGCCCGACCGGAGTCGCGGATCACCACCTGCAGCTGGCTTTCCAGGTCCTGGAAGGTGATTTCGCGGCCCATGCGGTGCAGGGCATGCTCGGGATGGGCGACGGCGATGAACTCCACCGGACTCAGTTCGGTGCCCAGGTAACCGCCGATGTTGAAGCTGCTGATGGCAAGATCGGCGATGCCTTCGTGCAGCACTTCCTCGACCCCGGACAGCACCTCTTCGCGCAGGCGCACCCGGCAGCCGCGGCTCTGCGGCATGAACGCTGCCAGGGCGCGCACCAGGCGGGCGCTGGGGTAGGCGGCGTCGACCACCAGGCGCACCTCGGCTTCCCAACCCTGCTCCATGTGATGGGCCAGGTCTTCCAACTGGCTGGCCTGCTTGACCAGTTGCCGCGAACGGCGCAGCAGCACGCTGCCGGCCTCGGTCAGCACCGCCTTGCGCCCATCGATACGCAGCAACGGAACGCCCAGTTGTTCCTGCATGCGCGCCACGGTGTAGCTCACCGACGATTGCGAGCGGTGCAGGGCCTCGGCGGCCTGAGCGAACCCGCCGTGGTCGACCACCGCCTGCAGGGTCCGCCACTGATCCAGGGTAACGCGCGGTGCTTTCATCCAGGGCTCCTGTTGTCCTAAGCTGCGCTCTTCCCAAGGAGAGCGCCCGTATGAAGAAATGTTGTGCGGCTTTGCTGTTGTGCCTGCCCCTCGGGGCCATGGCTTACCCGATCGACGTGGAGAAGGACCTGACCGGGGTCAAGGTCGACTACACCGCCTACGACACGGCCTACGACATCGGCTCGATCAGCCTCAACAACTATGGGCAGGTGCCGGCGGCGTGCAAGGTCATTTTCCGCAACGGCCCCGAGGCGCCACGGGTGCGCCGGGTCAACGTGCCCGCCGGCAGGAGCGTGGATGTCACCGCCAAGTTCAACCGGCAGATCATCAGGCTGCGCATCGTGCTTGACTGCAAAGCGCAATAAACAGATTAATCGATAGGTTGATCCCACTTTTTACGCTTTTTTATCGATAGGTCAACCTCTAATCTCACCTCCATCGAATCGCCACCCCTTACCGCCGATGGAGGCACCCATGTCCCGCGTACTGATCATCGAAAGCAGCGCCCGCCAGCAGGATTCCGTTTCTCGTCAACTGACCCAGGACTTCATCCAGCAATGGCAAGCAGCGCATCCGGCCGACGAGATCAAGGTGCGCGACCTGGCCGTGAACCCCGTGCCGCACCTGGACGCCAACTTGCTCGGCGGCTGGATGAAGCCCGAGGAACAGCGCAGCACCACCGAGCGTGAGGCACTTGAGCGCTCCAACGCGCTGACCGACGAATTGCTGGCCGCCGACGTACTGGTGATGGCTGCGCCGATGTACAACTTCACCATCCCCAGCACCCTGAAAGCCTGGCTTGACCACGTGCTGCGCGCCGGCATCACCTTCAAGTACACCCCGACCGGCCCCCAGGGACTGCTCAACGGCAAGCGCGCCATCGTGCTGACCGCCCGCGGCGGTATCCATGCCGGTGCCAGCAGCGATCACCAGGAACCTTACTTGCGCCAGGTGATGGCCTTCATCGGTATCCATGATGTGGACTTCATCCATGCCGAAGGCCTGAACATGAGCGGCGAGTTCCACGAGAGGGGCCTGAACCAGGCCAAGGCCAGACTGGCCGCGGTGGCCTGAGCCGCGACGAATTCCCAACCCTGACACCTTGTTGCTCCTTTGGGTGTGCCTGCCCGGCCATAGAGATGGCCGGGCTTTTTTTGCTCGCAGACAGTGCGCATCCTGTGCCGGCCTGATCGCCGACAAGCCAGCTCATGGATACAGCGCAGTCCTTGAGAATTGTGCGGTCGGTGTGGGAGCCGGCTTGCCGGCGATGGGCTGCGCAGCAGCCCCACAATCCCCATGGTTGAACTGCCCAGGCCCAACCCGCTAAGGTCCCCGCCTTGATCCACGAGGGCCAACCATGGGCTACCTGATAATCGTCGCGCTGATCCAGGCGTACTCCTTCAACCTGATCGGCGAATACCTGGCCGGCCATGTCGACAGCTATTTCGCCGTGCTGGCCCGCGTTGTCCTGGCCGGCCTGGTGTTCCTGCCATTGACCCGCTGGCGCCAGGTCGAACCACGCTTCATGCGCTCGATGCTGCTGATCGGTGCGCTGCAGTACGGTATCACCTATGTCTGCCTGTACCTCAGCTTCCGCGTGCTGACGGTGCCGGAGGTACTGCTGTTCACCATTCTCACCCCGCTGCATGTGACCTTGATCGAGGATGCCCTGAACCGGCGCTTCAACCCCTGGGCGCTGCTCGCCGCCCTGGTGGCGGTGGCCGGCGCGGCGGTGATCCGCTTCGACACGGTCACCGGCGAGTTCTTCATCGGCTTCCTGCTGCTGCAACTGGCCAACTTCACCTACGCCGCCGGCCAGGTGCTGTACCGCCACCTCGTCGCCCGCCACCCCAGTGACCTGCCGCACTACCGCCGGTTCGGCTATTTCTACCTGGGCGCGTTGCTGGTGGTGTTGCCGGCCTTCCTGCTGTTCGGCAATACCCAGCACCTGCCGAGCACCGACACCCAGTGGCTGGTGCTGTTGTTCCTCGGCCTGTGCCCGACGGCGCTGGGGTTGTACTGGTGGAACAAGGGCGCCTGCCTGGTCTCCGGCGCCACCCTGGCGGTGATGAACAACCTGCATGTGCCGGTGGGCTTGCTGCTCAACCTGCTGATCTGGAACCAGGATGAACCGCTCGGGCGCCTGGCCATTGGCGGTACGGTGATCCTGGCGTCGGTCTGGTTGAGCCGCTTGGGCGGCCAGCGCGCGAGGCTGCCGGGAGCGGCCTGAGGATCATTGCCGGTGCGGCAGGCCAGTGTGCACGACCAGGCATAACGGTAGGGTCAGCAGCAGCATGCCTGCCAGCGCCATCAATCCGTGTTCCACCCCAGTGTGGTCGGATATCGCGCCGATCAGCACCGGCGCCAGCGCGCCGCCGCCGACCGTGCCGGTATAGAAGCAGGCGAACACCCGCTCGCGCTGCTCGCTGCCGGCGAAGTCCGGCACCAGCCCGGTCAGCACCGACGAGGTGCCGTTGAGTGCCACGCCGATCAGAGGCATCACCAGCATCAACGGCAGGTAGGGCAACAGCAGTGCCACCAGGATCAGCCCGGCGGTCAGCAGCTCGGTACAGATCACGGTGCGCACCGGCCCCAGCCGGGCGCCCAGGTAGCCGCAGAACAGCTTGCCGAAGGCGCCGCCAATGAACAGCAATGTCAGGGCCAGGCCTATTTGCGCGGTCGTCGCGCCCTTGCTCTGCAGCAGGAACGGCAGGAAGGTCAGAAAACCCATGCGCACGCCACTGTCGAGGGTGCCGGTGGCGATCAGCGCCGCCAGCCCCGACCTTGAGCCAACCCGGTCTTGGGCTATGGCCTTGCGCGTTGATCGCCCTGCG
Organism: Pseudomonas sp. RC3H12; assembly: GCF_018596375.1. Classification (NCBI taxonomy): domain Bacteria; kingdom Pseudomonadati; phylum Pseudomonadota; class Gammaproteobacteria; order Pseudomonadales; family Pseudomonadaceae; genus Pseudomonas; species Pseudomonas sp. RC3H12. The sequence continues at coordinate 657,159 of NZ_CP075595.1, forward strand.
AGTGGCGCCTGACGCAATAGCCACCACAGCGCCGCTGCCGCCCCCAGGCCTAGCAGTCCAAGCGCGGTGGCGTTGGTCTGCCATGACACATACACCAGCACCAGGCCGACCAGGCCAGGGATCAGCGCCTTGCCGATATCTCCGGCGAAATTGTACTGGGCCAGGGCCTGCTTCACCTTGCCGCTGCCTTCGTAGGCATCAGCGACCAGCGCGCTGGCCAGCGGGTGCTGGGTGCTGGCGCCGAGGCCGGCGAGCATCAGGGCGATCAGCAGAAGGTTCAGGTCGCTCGCCTGGGCGGCCATCAGGTAGGCCAGCCCGGCCAGCGTCGTGCCCCGGATCAACAGGGCCTCGCGGCCCCAGCGCCGGGCACCTTTGCTGGCCAACAACTGAAAACCCGCCATCATGCCGGCGTAGGCGCCGCGCAGCAGCCCGACCTGGGCGTAGCTGAGGCCGAAGGCGACCTGCCAGAGGGGCAGCAACACGTAGATGACATCGGTCAGGCCGTCATGCACGCCATGGGCGAGGCTGGCGGCGGCGAGGGTCTTGCGCCGAGACGATGGCGGGGTGTCGTGCAGTGAAGTGCTGGAAATGTCCTGAGGCATGGCTCGCTCACGAAGGTTGTGGCAGGCGTCTGTCGAGCGTCAGGGATGGGCGTGGCGATTGGGCCGTCGATCTTCCGTGATGACGTCGTCATGGATGGCTCCAGGGTAGTGCGCCTTGGGGGCGCAATGCAAAGGGCGCCCGGTCGGGCGCCCCGATTGGACGGTCAAGCCTCGCTCAATACGTCCAGGCCGCGCGGCTGGGGTTGCGCCTGCGGCCTGGCCGCCAGCCCCGCACGCATGTCATTACCACTGGGCTGCTGATACAGGCTCAGCCCGAACTCCGGCAGCACCGCCAACAGGTAGTCGAAGATATCGCCCTGGATGCGCTCATACTCGGCCCACACAGTGGTGGTGGTGAAGCAGTAGATCTCCAGCGGCACGCCTTCAGCGGTGGTCTGCATCTGGCGGACCATGCAGGTCATGTTCGGGTGCACGTTGGGGTGGCTCTTCAGGTACGCCAGGGCGAAGGCGCGGAAGGTACCGATATTGGTCAACTGTCGGCGGTTGGCCGACAGCCCGGCGTTGTGGCCCTGGGCTTCGTTCCATTCGCGCAGCTCCTGGCGCTTGCCGGCCAGGTAGTCGCCGAGCAGACGCACCTGGCCCAGGCGCTGTTCTTCTTCCTGGGTCAGGAAACGCACGCCTGCGGCATCGATGAACAAGCTGCGTTTGATCCGCCGCCCACCGGATTGCTGCATGCCGCGGTAATTGCGGAACGACTCGCTCATCAGGCGCCACGTGGGGATCGAGACGATGGTCTTGTCGAAGTTCTGCACCTTGACCGTGTGCAGGGTGATGTCGACCACGTCGCCGTCGGCGCCGGCCTGGGGCATTTCGATCCAGTCGCCGACATGCAGCATGTCGTTGCTGGTCAGCTGCACGCTGGCGACGAACGACAGCAGGGTGTCCTTGTACACCAACAGCAGCACCGCCGACATGGCGCCCAGACCGGACAGCAGCAACAGTGGCGAGCGGTCGATCAGGGTGGCGACGATAACGATGGCGGCAAAGATCCACAGCATCATCTTGGCCAGCTGCATGTAGCCCTTGATCGAGCGGGTGCGGGCATGTTCGGTGCGGGCGTAGATGTCCAGCAGCGCGTCGAGCAGGCAGGACAGGGCGCGGGTCATGAACAGCAGCGTCACGGCCAGCGCGACATTGCCGAGAAAATGCTGGGCGGCGGCCGACAGCTCCGGCACCAGCTTCAGGCCGAACTGCACCACCAGCGATGGGGTGGTCTGGGCCAGACGATGGAACACCTTGTTGTGGCGCAGATCGTCGAGCCACCTGAGTGCCTGTTGGCGGCCGAGCAGGCGGGTGGAGTGCAGGATCAGGAAGCGCGCCAGACGGCCGATCAGCAGCGAGACGAGCAGCAGTACGGCCAGGCCGAGGGCGGCGTGCAGCAGGGGGTGTTGGTCGAGCGTGCCCCAGAGGTCGAGGGCGTCACGCCAGAAGCGTTGGATGTCCATGGGCTTGGAAACGGTCTGTGTTGCGGTACGAAGCGTTATTAGAGCGTGGATCGGCGCAAAGTTGCCAAAAGAAATTCGGTTCTGGCCACGGAAAACGTTACCCTATGCAACTGAATTTTTCGCACTTGCCCGAGGTTACCCCGTGTTTTCCCAATTCGCCCTGCACGAACGCCTGCTCAAAGCCGTGGCCGAGCTGAAATTTGTCGAGCCGACCCCGGTGCAGGCGGCGGCCATTCCCCTGGCCCTGCAAGGGCGTGACCTGCGGGTGACGGCGCAGACCGGCAGCGGCAAGACCGCCGCCTTCGTGCTGCCACTGCTCAACCGCCTGGTCGACCGCAGCGGGCCGAGCGTGGAAATCCGTGCGCTGATCCTGCTGCCGACGCGTGAGCTGGCCCAGCAGACCATCAAGCAGGTGCAGCTGTTCTCGCAGTTCACCTACATCAAGTCCGGCCTGGTCACCGGCGGTGAAGACTTCAAGGAACAGGCGGCGATGCTGCGCAAGGTGCCGGACGTGCTGATCGGTACCCCGGGTCGCCTGCTCGAGCAGCTCAATGCTGGCAACCTCGACCTGTCCCACGTTGACGTACTGATCCTCGACGAAGCCGACCGCATGCTCGACATGGGCTTCGCCGAAGACATGGAGCGCCTGTGCAAAGAGTGCGAGAACCGCAAGCAGACCCTGCTGTTCTCGGCCACCACCGGTGGCGCGGCATTGCGCGACATCATCGGCAAGGTGCTCAAAGACCCTGAGCACCTGATGCTCAACAGCGTCTCGCAGCTCGCCGAAGGCACGCGCCAGCAGATCATCACCGCCGACCACGACCAGCATAAAGAGCAGATCGTGCAGTGGCTGCTGGCCAACGAGACCTACAAGAAGGCAATCATCTTCACCAACACCCGCTCCCTGGCCGACCGTATCTACGGCCACCTGGTGGCCAAGGAGGTCAAGGCGTTCGTCCTGCATGGCGAGAAGGACCAGAAGGACCGCAAGTTGGCCATCGACCGCTTCAAGGACGGCGGCTCCAAGGTGCTGGTGGCCACTGACGTCGCGGCCCGCGGCCTGGACATCGACGGCCTGGACCTGGTGATCAACTTCGACATGCCACGCAGCGGTGACGAGTACGTGCACCGTATTGGCCGCACCGGCCGTGCCGGTGGCGAAGGCCTGGCGATCTCGCTGATCACGCACAACGACTGGAACCTGATGTCGAGCATCGAACGCTACCTCAAGCAGCAGTTCGAGCGCCGCGTCATCAAGGAGGTCAAGGGTACCTATAACGGTCCGAAGAAGGTCAAGGCGTCGGGCAAGGCTGCCGGCACCAAGAAGAAAAAGACCGAGAAGAAGGCGGGCGCCGACAAGAAGGGCGCCGCCAAGCGCAAGCCGTCCGCCAAGCCGAAGGCCAACGCGCCACTGGCCAGCGCCGATGGCCTGGCGCCGCTGAAAAAGCGCAAGCCGGCGGCTGAGTAAGCCCCTCCGGCAATGAGCCCGCCACTGCAACGGTGGCGGGTTGCTTCACCTCTTTCCCCAGGGCGCGTAGCCCATTTCCCAAACCCTGTTCCAGCCCGGGCATTTTGTCGCCCGACCGCCACACTCCTCTGGCATGTGCAGCCAAGGAGGAGTAGCGTATGTACAGCTGTAAATACGATTGTCCAGTGCGATTTGAATGGGACGAGGAAAAGAACCAGCTCAACATCCGCAAGCACGGGATCGACTTCAACGATGTGCCCGAGATGTTCCGCCAGCCGATGCTGGCGCTGCGCGATGAGCGATTCGAGTACCCGGAGGCACGCTGGATCGGCATGGGCTGGATCAATGCCTGGGTCAGCGTGGTCGCCTACACCGAACGGCAGGGTGATGTGATCCGCATCATTTGCGCCAGAAGAGCCACACGACTTGAGGTAACGCGCTATGTCGAAACCGTCCATAAGCTGTGAGCAAGGCCAAGCCCCGGTCGATACCTCGGACATCCCCGAACTCGACGATGACTTCTTCTGCCGTGCCGAATTGCGGGTGCCCGCCAAGCAAACGGTCACCATCCGCCTGGATGCCGACGTACTGGCCTGGTTCAAGGAACAGGGCGCCGGCTACCAGACCCGCATCAACCAGTTGCTTCGTCAGTACATGCAGGCCCAGCAGCGGCGCTGATCCAGGCGCCGTCAGGTTTTCCTTTCCGCTTCTTTAAGTTCCTGGATGCGCTTGTCGATCAACTGGCACTTGTCCGGCAGGTCCTTGCTGGCGGTGCCGAGGTCCATGTGCTGAAGCTCTTCATTGATTTCCTTGGCCTTTTGAGCGTTCTGCTCGGTCAGCTGGCTCACCAGGCCTGCCAGTTGCTCTCTTTTCTGCGTGGCCTCTTCCGGTGTGCAGGCCAAGATGGGCTGCGCGCAGAACAGGGCTGTCGCGCAGAGGATGCAGGGTAGCGGTTTCATCCTTCGGTTCCCTTGTCAGTCGATTCGTGCGGTGGAGGTCGCTGGCTGGCCGGAAGTTCAGCGCGAGCGACTGGCGGAACAGGTGCCGTCATACGGCTACTATTTTTTGACGATATTAATTTGACGCTTCCATGGTGGCGAAATAGTATCTCGCGCTCTTTTTCGCTAATGCTTACCGGTGTGCTGGCAAGCATGAGCACCTGACCGCCTGATTTGCGAGACCTGACATGGACGTCCGCCTGTTTGCCTTCCTGGCCCGCCAACGCTCGGCCAAAATTCAGCCGCGCGAGCAGTTCTGCGGGTTGCCCAAGCGCGGCCTGGCGCTGCTGCTGGCCAACGCCATGTTCTGGCAACCGCTGTGGGCACAGGCCGCCGAAGGCGTGGTGGTCAGCGGCCCGGGCACCAGCCTGGGGCAGGCGGGCAACGGCGTGCCCATCGTCAATATCGCCGCGCCCAACGGCAGCGGCCTGTCGCACAACCAGTTCAGTGACTACAACGTCGGCCAGCAGGGGCTGATCCTCAACAACGCCATCGACCGCACCCAGGCCACCCAGCTGGGTGGCATCATCCTCGGCAACCCCAACCTGCAGGGCACGGCGGCCAACGTCATCCTCAACGAGGTCAACGGCGCCAACGCCAGCCAGCTGCGCGGCTACACCGAAGTGGCCGGGCGCGGGGCACATGTCATCGTCGCCAACCCCCACGGCATCACCTGCGATGGCTGCGGCTTCATCAACACGCCACAGGCCACGCTCAGCACCGGCAAGCCGGTGCTCGAGAACGGCCAGCTGAGCCGTTACCAGGTCGACCAGGGCCATATCGCCATCGAAGGCGCGGGGCTCAACGCCAGCAACGTCGACAGCTTCGAGCTGATTGCCCGCAGCACGAAAATCAACGCCGAGATCCAGGCACGCAACCTGGCCATCGTCGCCGGGCGCAACGATGTCGATGCGCGGACCCTGGCGGCCACGGCGCGCCAGGACGACGGCAGTGCCAAGCCGAGCCTGGCCATCGACTCCAGCGCCTTGGGCGGCATGTATGCCGGCGCGGTCAGGCTGGTGGGCACCGAGGCCGGGGTCGGCGTGCGCCTGGACGGGCGGATGATCGCCAGTGGCGGCGATATCCAGCTCGAGGCCAATGGCCAGTTGCGTATGGCCCAGGCCAGCGCCACCGGCGATGTACGCCTACAGGCGGCGGCTATCGATGCGCAGGGCCCGGTGCATGCCGGACAGCAACTGCAGCTGGACAGCCGCGGCGAGCTGGTCAACCGTCAGGGGCTGACCGCTGCAGGTTCGGTACAACTAGACGCGGCTGGTCAACTGAGCAACCTCGGCGGTATCCAGGCGGGTATCAACGCCGATGGCGAGCGCGTGGCCGACGCCGACCTGAAGATCAGCGCCGGTGCCGTGGATAACCGCAACCAGCGCCTGATTGCCAGCGGCGACCTGACCGTCTCCACTGGCAGCCGCCTGGACAACCAGGGCGGCAGCCTCAGTGCCGGGCGCGACCTCAGCGTTAACGCCGCGACTCTGGACAACCGCCAGCAGGGCAAGGTCCTCGCCGACGGGCGCATGACCCTCACCGGTGGCCAGTTGCTCAACGGCGACCGTGGCCAGATCACCAGCCAGGGCGCGCTGAACGCCACCTGGGCCCATCTGGACAACCAGGCCGGCGAACTGTCCAGCCTCGATGCCCTGGCCCTGAACCTCGGCAGCCTGGACAACCGCACTGGCAAGGTCCTGGCCAACCACGGCATCACCGTCACCAGCCAGGGGCTGGTCGACAACCGCTCCGGCCGGATCGCCAGCCAGGCCACCCTCGACCTGACCGCCCAGGCCCTGAACAACGGCCAGGGCGGCCATATCAGCGGCAACCAGGCAGTCGGCGTCAATGTCGGCCGGCTCGACCAGCAAGGCGGCCACCTGAGCAGCGTCACCGCGCTGACCCTGGACCTGAACCATGGCCGGCTGGACAACCGCGACGGCAAGATCGCCGCCAACCAGCTGCACCTGCGCCAGATTGCCGATATCGACAACCAGCGTGGCGAGATCTTCGGCAAGGGCGCCTTCACCCTGGCAGGCCGCAGCCTCGACAACACGGGCGGCAAGTTCTACAGCGAACAGGCCCTGACCGTGCGCCTCGACCAGTTGCTCGACAACCTCGATGGCCTGGTGTCGGCCGACGGCCTGGATATCCGCGCCCTGACCCTGAACAACCAGGGCGGCGTGGTCACCAGCAAGTCGGGCCTGGCAGTGGTTACGGGCGCAGCCATCGACAACCGCCACGGCGAGATTTCCAGCGCTGACCTCGGCCAGGTAACGGCAGGCAGCTTCGACAACCGTGAGGGTACGGTCACTGGCGGGGCGCTGGAGTTGGCCATCGCCCAGGCGGTGGACAATCGCCAAGGGGTGCTGGCTGCCGACAAGGCGTTGAAGGTGAGCGCCGCCAGCCTCGACAACCGCGAGCAAGGCAAGCTGCTCAGCGACGGCACGCTCACCGCCAAGGTCAGCGGGCTGCTGGACAACCAGGCCAAGGGCCTGGTGAACGGCGTGGGCGCCACCCATATCGACGCGGGGCAACTGGACAACCGCGGTGGCCGCCTGGTGGGCAAGGACCTGCTGACCTTGCAAGGCCAGCGCTGGGACAACCGCGGCGGCAAGATCGAGGCCGACGGCGCACTGACACTGACCATCGACCACCTCGACAACCGCGACCAGGGCCTGGTCAGCGGCCAGGCCGGGGCCCGCTACAGCGGCAGTGAATTGCTCAACCAGCTCGGCATCTTTGGCGCCAAGGGCAACCTCGACCTGGTCGCCGCGCACCTGGACAACAGTGGCGGCAGCCTGACCAGCGGCGGCGATCTCGATGGCCAGGTCACGCGCCTGGAGCAGCTGGGCGGCAAGCTGTCCGCCGACGGCACGCTGACCCTCAAGGGCAGCACACTGGTCAACCGCCAGGGCGCCGTGGTCGGCGCCGGGCAGGGCATGCACTTGACCGTGGATAGCGTCGACAACCGCGGCGGCGAGCTGTCTGCGGCCAAGGCGCTCAGCCTCACCGGGCAGCGTCTGGACAACACCGGCGGCCAGGTCCTGGCCGACACCGACCTGGCGCTGACGGTGGCCGAGGTCATCAACCAGGCCCAAGGCCTGCTGCGCGGCAAGGGCCAACTGACCCTCGACGGCCAGACCCTGGACAACCGCGACGGGCGTGTTTCCGCCGAGCAGGGCGCACGCCTGCGCCTGAGTCAGGCGCTGGACAACGGCAAGGGCCTGCTGACCAGCGAGGGTGACCTCGACATCGGCGCCGCCAGCCTGGACAACAGCGACGCCGAGCTGAGCAGCGCCGGCAAGCTGACCCTGGCCACCACCGGCAAGGTCGACAACCAGCGTGGCTCGATCACCGCCGACGGCGCCCTCGACCTGCGCAGCGCCAGCCTCGACAACCGCGCCGGCGAGGTCGGCGCCCAGGGGGCCATGGACATCGCCACCGGCACCCTCGACAACCGCGACAGCGGCCATGTGGTCGGCAATGACCGCCTGACCCTCAAGGCCGGCCAGGTCAACAACGCAGGCAGCGACAGCCGCATCGACAGCGATGGCGCCATGCACCTGACCGCCAGCGGTTTCGACCAACAGGCCGGCCGGATGCTGAGCAAGGCCTCGATCACGCTCGACCTGGGCCAGGGCGCGCTGGTCAATCATGGCCTGATCAAGGCCCCGGTGCTGGTGCTGAAAAACCTCGGCAGCGTCGACAACCAGAACGGCGAAATCACCAGCCCGCAAGGCTTCACCTTGGTGGCCGATTCCCTGGACAACCGCCAGGGCAAGTTGCTCAGCGACCAGGCCTTGACGGTGCGCATTGCCCAGGCGCTGGACAACACCAAGGGCCTGGTCTCGGCCAAGGGCCTGGACCTGCATGCCGCCAGCCTCGACAACCGCGAGGGCACCGTCAGCAGCCGCGCCGGCCTGGTGCTGACCGTCGACGGTCGCCTGGACAACCGCCAGGGCACCCTGGTGGGCGACACCGCCCTCAACCTTGTGGCCGGGACGCTGGACAACAGCAAGGGCAAGGTCTCCGGCAAAGGCCAGGGCGAGGTCCAGGCCGACACCCTGCTCAACAACGCCGGTTCGCTGATCAGCCTCGAGCAACTGCGGATCAAGGGCGGTGAGCTGGACAACCGCGAGGCAGGCCTGCTCGGCAGCAATGGCGCGCTGACCCTGGAGGTCGACCGCATCGACAACCGTGGTGGCGAGATCACCGGCAAGGCCGCTGTCGCGGTCACTGGCACCTCGCTGGACAACAGTGACGGCGGCCTGCTGGTGGCCGGCACCGGCATGACCCTGGCGTTACAGGCACTGCTCAACCGCAACAAGGCGCGCCTCGAGGCCCAGACCGGCCTGACCCTGACCGGTCTGACCCTGGACAACGACGGTGGCCGCCTGACCAGCCAGCGGGACATGACCCTGACCTTGACCGGCGCGGCCCTCAACCGCCTCGGCCTGCTCAGCGCCGAGGGACAGCTGGTGCTGGCCGCGCACAGCCTGGACAACAGCACCGGCAAACTGGACAGCGCCGGCCGCCTGAAACTGACCACGGGCGGCGCGCTGCTCAACCAGGGCGGCGAGCTGCTCAGCGACAGCGACATCACCCTGGCCAGCGCCAGCCTGGACAACACCGACAAGGGCGCGCTGGCCAGCAAGGGCCAGCTGACCCTCAGCACCGGCCACCTGGACAACAGCCGCCAGGGCAGCATCAGCAGCAACCGCACCCTCGACGTGCACGCCGGCCAGCTGGACAACCGCGACGGCGGCCGCGTGGGCAGCCGCGAAGCACTCACCGCCACGGTCACCGGCCTCGACCAGCAGGGCGGCAAGCTGTTCAGCGACACCTCGGTAAAACTCGACCTGGGCCATGGCCACCTGGACAACCGTGGCGGCCTGATCAATGCCCCGTCACTGCAGCTGGACAAGCTCAAGACCGTGGCCAACCAGGGCGGCGAGATGTCCAGCGCCCAGGCCTTCACCGTCGCTGCCGAGCAACTGGACAACGGCAACGGCCGCCTGCTCAGCGACCAGCGCCTGCTGCTGCGGGTCAGCCAGCGCCTGGACAACCTCAAGGGTCTGATCGGCGCCCAGTCGCTGGAGATTCATGCCGGCGCGCTGAGCAACCGCGACGGCGGCCGCATCGAAGCCAAGGACGCGCTCGCCCTCACCAGCAAGGGCCTGGACAACCACGCCGGCAAGCTGCTCGGCAGCAGCCTCGCGCTGGACCTGGGCGGCGCCGACCTGGACAACGGCGCGGGCCTGATCACCACCGCCGGGCCGCTGACCCTGGTCAACCTGGCCAAACTGGACAACCAGGGCGGCGAGATTTCCACCGCCCAGGCCCTGCAGCTGGACGTCAGCGAGCTGGACAACCGTGACGGCAAGCTGATCAGCGAACAGACGCTGGCCATGACCAGCGGCGCCATCGACAACCGCAACGGCCTGGTCTCGGGCTGGCAGGGCCTGAGCGTGACCGGCCAAAGCCTGGACAACCGCCAACAGGGCACCCTGTCGAGCCGCTCCGGCGCCGTGCAGGCGACCGTGACCGGCGCGCTGCGCAACAGCGACGGCGGCGCGCTGGTCGCCCAGCAACGCCTGGACGTCAAGGCCGCCAGCCTGGACAACAGCGCCAAGGGCATCCTCTCCAGCGGCAGCGGCCAGCAGCTGACCATCACGGCGGCACTGGACAACCATGACGGCGGCCTGATCGATGCCGGGGAAAAACTGGTCATCAGCGCCGGTGCTCTCGACAACCACGGCGGCCGCGTGGCCACCCGCCAGGACCTGGGCCTGACCGCCGCGAGCCTGAACAACACCGACGGCAGCCTCGCCGCCCAAGGGGCGCTGACCCTCGACCTGCTCGGCGAGCTGCTCAACCGCCAGGGCAAGCTGTTCGCCGGCAAGGACCTGCTGATCCAGCGCGCCGGCCTGGTCGACAACCAGGCTGGCCAGATCGCCAGCCAGGGCCTGCTGAAGGTGCTGGCCGCCAGCGTCGACAACAGCCAGCGCGGCACCCTGGCCGCCAATGGCCCGCTCACGCTCGACAGCCGCGGGGTGCTCAACAACTCGGGCGATGGCCTGATCTACAGCCAGCAGGGCGACGTAGGCCTGCAGGCGGCCAGCCTGAACAACGCCAAGGGCACCGTGCAGGCCAAGGGCGCAATCACCGCGCAGGCCAGCGGCCTGCTCGACAACCAGGGCGGCAAGCTGATCGCCCAGGACGGCGCGTTGACCGTGACCGCCGACACCCTTGACAACCGCGGTGGCATCCTCGCCAGCCTCAAGCAGGCGCTGGGCGTGCGCACCACCGGCGTGCTGCGCAACGGCAGCGACGCCACTGGCCAGCGCGGCATCCTCCAGGCGCTGAGCCTGGATGTGCAGAGCGCCAGCCTCGACAACCACGGCGGGCGCATCGCCGCGCTCGGCGGTGATACCGTGATCCGCACCGGGCAACTGGACAACCGCGATGGCGGCATCTCCGCCAGTGGCCTGCTCAAGGTCACCGGCGCCAGCCTGCTCAACGGTGGCGACGCGCGCGGCGAGATGGTCGGCCAGCGTATCGATATCGGGCTGAGCGGCGCGCTGGACAACCGCGGCGGCATCATCGAAAGCGCCAGTACCCTCGCCATCACGGCTGCCACTCTGGACAACCAGGCGGGGCAACTGCGTGCACTGGGCACCAGCGGCAAGAGCCAGTTCGCCATTGGCGGGTTGTTCGACAACCGCAATGGCCAGGTGGAGATCGGCAACAGTGACCTGACCCTCGGCGCCGGCCTGCTGCAGAACGTCGGTGGCAAGGTGCTGCACGTCGGCAAGGGCGTGTTCGACATCGACACCGCCAACCTTACCCGTGCCGGCGGCAGCCTCAGCACCCGCGGCGGCCTGACCCTGACCGCCGACAGCTGGACCAACGGCAGCGCCATCCAGGCCGGGCGCCTGACGGTCAATGTCAACAACCTCACCCAGACCGCTGGCGGCCAGTTGCTGGCATTCGACAGCCTGGTGGGCAACGGCGGCAACTGGAGCAACGAAGGCCTGATCGCCAGTGACGGCGCGCTCAGCCTCAACCTGGGGGGTACCTACAGCAGCGCCAATGGGCGGGTGAACAGCCTGGGTACCCTGGGGGTGAGCGCAGCGCAGATGAACCTGGGCAGCAACGCCAGCATCACGGGCGTAGGCAACACCACGATCAATGTGGCGGGCCTGCTGACCAACCAGGGGCGGCTGAGTTCGGCGGGCGATCTGCTGGTCAACGCCGGTAGCGTGAACAACCTGGGGACTTTGGGTGGCAACCAGTTGGTGCGGGTGACCACCGGCAGCCTGCGCAACGATCACAGCCTGTTGTTCAGCGGCGGGGACATGCAGCTGTATACCGGCGCCTTGACCAACTTCTATGGCGACGTCTACAGCCTGGGTGGCTTGACGGTGGCCGGCAATGCCGCGGGCGGGCTGGCGAACAAGGTGGAGAACATTTCCGGCAGCCTCGAGAGTGCCGGGGACATGCGCCTGAATGCGCAGGCCATCGAGAACAGGAAGGAGGTTTTCAAGACCACGGGCACACCGAAGTGGAGCTCGATCGGTATGCGTCAGACTGGGCCGGGCGCCGGTCATATGGTGCTCGAAGAGTACTACGAGAGAAAGGTCGAGATCGACTCGCCTGCCGGGGCAATCCGTGCTGGCCGCGACCTGTTTGTGCTCGGGGGGCGGCTGGAGAACTCGGCTTCGGTGATCACCGCCCAGCGTGATATCACGGTCAATGTGCAGAACTTCCTCAACAAGGGCGAGGCACTGGGCACCTATTCGGAGCTGAAGTCGTTCTACCTGACAGGCGTTGACAAGGTCAAATACGCCATGCCGTACTTTGCCGCAGTGATGCGTTACAACGCTGCCAATGACCCGGAATATAAAAGGGACACCAGTAACGGCGGCAGGAACGTCGTAGGCACGATGCGAATGTGGGATGCCAACTGGAACGAATCACGCATCACGCCCTATACCCGGCTTGGCGGTACCGCAAACTACAACACCATCGCGGTCATCGGCTGGAAGAGCTGGTTTGACGGATTCTCGATCGGCTCGCTGAACATCGCGCCGGCATACAACCCTGATGTGAGAGCGCCGCTGCCCGCGCAGATTCAAGGCGTCACGTTCTTCGACCCTCGTACCATCGTGCATGACACCCAGGTCGGTGCGGCGAATGCCGTTGTACAGGCGGGTGGCCGGGTAAGCATCAATGCCACCAGGGACGTGATCAACAGCGTCATCCAGGAAGGGCTGACGGTCGGTGGCCCGGCAGCCAAGGCGTTCGACCCCAAGTTGCCGAGCGCTGCCGGCAGCACGGTCATCAATATTCATGCCCAGCTTCCCCCTGACCTGGCACAACAACAGGTCAACCCCCTCGCCTTGGGTGGGTTCACCTTGCCCACCGGGCAGAATGGACTGTTCCGCCTGAGTGGTCAGGGCGGCAGTGGCGCAGGTGGTACAGCCCCGAGCTGGACGCTTGGCAGTGCTGAAGTCTTGACCCAAGGCCGCCAGGTGTCGACCCCAGGCGCCCAGCCCGGCGCGCTGCAGGCTGTGGATGCCAGTGCGGGGAACCAGAGCCATCAGCAGATCGACCGCATCGCCCATCAGGGCGGTACCGTGGGCGGCAACGCAAGTGCCATCGGTGTCTACGCACCGAATGGCGCGCCGGTCGACGTCAACCGCGCGACGCGACATCCCGGTGCCGATGCCCGGGAACCTTCGGTCAACGGCAACCTGGGGATCAGCGCGCGTCCCGACATTGCGGGTGTGACCCGTATGCCGGACAGCCAGTACACCAGCAAGCCACACAAGTACCTGATCGAGACCAACCCGGTCCTCACCGACCTCAAGCAGTTCATGAGCTCGGACTATCTGCTCGGCAACCTCGGCTACGACCCGGACCAGAGCTGGAAGCGCCTGGGTGATGGACTCTACGAGCAACGCCTGATCCAGCAGGCGGTGGTGGCCCGTACCGGCCAGCAGTTCATCGATGGCCAGACCTCTGGCGATCAGCTGTTCAAGTACCTGATGGACAACGCCATCCGCAGCAAGGACCAGCTCCAGCTGAGCCTGGGTGTGGGCCTGACGGCCTCCCAGGTGGCGGCGCTGACCCATGACATCGTGTGGATGGAAAAACACCAGGTCAACGGCGAAGAGGTCCTGGTCCCGGTGCTTTACCTGGCCCAGGCCAACAACCGCCTGGCCCCCAACGGTGCGTTGATCGCCGGCCAGGACGTACAACTGATCGCCGGCGAGAACCTGACCAACGTCGGGACCTTGCAGGCCAGCCGCAACCTGTCCGCCACCGCGGGCAACAACCTGGTCAACACTGGCCTGATCCAGGCCGGAGAGCGTCTGGAACTGCTGGCCGGCAACAACCTGAGCAACAGCGCCGGCGGCATCATCACCGGGCGCGACGTGAGCCTGACTGCGGTCAATGGCGATATCCTCAACCAGCGTGACCAGGTGCGCGCCATCACCCATTTCGGCGGCACCAGCCAGCACAAGGACTACCTGGATAACGCCGCCCGTATCGAAGCCGGGAACAGCCTCAGCCTCAAGGCGGGCCAGGACATCCAGAACGTCGCCAGCGTGATCCAGAGCGGCGGCGACCTGTCCCTCAATGCCGGGCGCGATGTCAGCATGCTGTCGGTCGAGGAGCGCGAAGGCTTCTACAGCGACCGGCAGCGCAACAACACGGTGCAGCAGCACGGCGCCACGGTCACCGCCGGTCGCGACCTGAGCATCGGCGCCGGCCGCGACCTCACCGCCGTGGCCAGCCAGATCGACGCGGGCCGCAACCTCTCCCTGGCCGCAGGCGAGGACCTGAACCTGACCTCCGCTGCCAACGAAGCCCATAGCTTCAGCCGCAGCAAGAAGGTCACCCAGTCCAAGGACCAGGTCACCCAGGTCTCGACCACGGTCAAGGCCGGGGGTGACGTGTCGCTGTCTGCCGGCCAGGACATGGCCATCGTCGCCAGCCAGGTCAAGGGCAAGGGCGATGTCGACATCGACGTCGAGCGCGACCTGACCATCGCTTCCGACCAGAACGAAAGCGCGTCCTATTACCTCAAGAAGAGCAAGGGGTCGTTCGGTCGCAAGAGTTCGAACCAGAAGGAGAGCTACCACAGCACCAACGTCGCCTCGGTGATCGAGGCGGGTGGCGATCTCACCGTCAACGTCAGCAAGCAGGACTATGGCGGCATCTCCCTGGACGGCGGCCGCGACGTCACGGTGATCGGCAGCCAGCTCAAGGCCGGCGGCGACCTCATGATTGGCGCGACGCGCGATGTGGCGGTGTTGTCCGGCGTCGAGGAACACGGCGAGTTCAGCAAGAAGACCAAGTCCGGCTTCCTGGGCCTGTCGAAGAGCGGCAAGAGCCAGCTGCAGACCCGCGCCACGCAGGTGGGCAGCGAGCTCGATGCCGGCAACGACATTGTCCTGGCGGCTGGCAGCGATGTGCGCTTGCGCGCGAGCAAGGCCAATGCCGGCAACGATGTGGAGCTACGCGCCGGGTTGGTGGACGACGAGGGCGATGTCAACCTGGTGTCGGCCAACGACACCGCCTATAGCCGCAGCGAGGAGTACAAGCAGAAGCTCAAGCTCTCGCTTTCGGTCAAGGACATGCTGTCGCCGACAGCGCTGATGCTGCCGGGCGTGCAAAACGTCTCGATCCCCTCGGTCTCGATTGCGTCGGCAAAGACCTCCGGGCATGAAGCGCGCAGCAGCACCAGTGTCGGCAGCCAAGTGGTCGCCGTACGCGACGCCACTCTGGAGGCGGAACGCGATATCAACGTGCTCGGTAGCGGCATCAATGCCGGACGCAATGTCAGCCTGAATGCCGGGCGTGACGTGAACATCACTGCGGCGCAGAACCAACGTGACGATACACAGTGGTCCAAGTCGAGCAGCGTCGGGCTGCATTCGGACACCGACGATAACGGTACCAATTTCTTCGCGGGCGTTGAAAAAGAGAAAGCCAAGGACCGCCTGCGCGAGCAGTTGGCTGCCGGCAGTCGCATCCAGGCTGGCAAGGACCTGGATATCAATGCTGGACGTGATATCAACCAGACCGGTTCGGACTTGCTGGCGGGGCACGATATCAGCCTTGGCGCCGGACGAGACATCAACATCGATGCCGGCCGTGACACGCGTATTCAGGAGCAGGAGCGCGAGTATGAGAGCCAGGGGGTCAGCGGCTCGATCAAACATAACGCCGGCAGTACCAAGGATGCGATAAGCAATACCGGCAAGGGCGAGGATGGTGTCAGCAAGGGTTCCAGCACCTTGCAGACCGTGGATGCCATCGGCCAGTTCTTCACCGGCCCCACCGGTGACGGCAAGATCGGCAACAGCAAGCAGACCAGCAGCCAGCAAAGCGTGGAGCAGAGCAATCGGCCTTCGACGCTGGACGCCGGCAACGATGTGAAGATGCAGGCTGGCAACGACGTCAATATCAAGGGCAGCAAGGTCCAGGCCGGGCGTGACATCGACATCAAAGGCCGGGATATCAACATAGATGTCGCCAAGGGCAGCAGCAGCCAGGAAAACAACCAGTCGCAGAGCTGGGGCGGCGTGCATGGTGGCACCAGCGGTGGCTTCAAAGTCGGCATCGGCGGCAGCCATGGCACTGCCAGTGCCGATAGCCAGCAGGGTACCTCCACGCCTGCGCAGCTGGAGGCCGGGGGCAACATCAAGCTCGATGCCAGCAATGACCTGAACATCGTGGGCAGTCAGGTCAAGGCCGGTCGCGATGTGGAGTTGAACGCGGGGAATGAGCTGAACATCGTGGCTGCCAAGAACGACAGCCAGCAGGAGCAGAACCGTCATAGCGGCGGTGGCGAGGTCGGCCTGACCTTCGGCTCGGAAGGTGTGGGCGTTTACGCCAGCGTCAACATGGGCAAGGGCGACCTGGAGCGTGAAACCCAGCGTCATCAGCAAGCCTATGTGTATGCCGGTGACCAGCTGAAGTTCACCAGCGGCAAGGACACCAACATCAAGGGCGCCCAGGTACGCGGCGACGAAGTGATTGGCCGTGTCGGTGGCGACCTCAACGTGGCCTCGGCCATCGACACTGGCAAGGTCAAGGGCAAGGAGTTCGACATCAATGCCACTGTCACCGTGGGCCCGGGCGCCGGTGTCAGTGGGTCGGTCGGCTATGGCAAGACCACCGGCAAGACCGAGTGGGTCGAGGACCAGACTCGCATCACCGGGCGTGACAAGATCGATATCCGCACCGAGAACCACACCCAGCTCGACGGTGCGCTGATCGCCGCCGACAACGGCAATCTCAAACTCGACACCGGCACCCTGGGCTTCAGCGACATTGCCGGCAAGGACAAGGAGCACGGTTACTACCTGAATGTGGGTGGCAGCTGGAAGAAGGGTTCGGCCAGTGCCGAGCAGGATCCTTCCAACGGCAAGGTCACCGCAGACGCAGGTAACGACGAGAAGGGTCCGAAGAACCAGACCAGCTGGAGCGTCAGCGGCTGGGAGTATGAAAAGGACCGTGAGCAGACCGTCCGTGCCACCGTGGGTGCAGGTGATATCACTGTGCGCAAGGACGCCGAGAGCGGCCAGGACTCCACCGTCGGGCTGAACCGTGACCTCGACAAAGCCTACGAAATCACGCGGGACAAGGAGTCGCGCACCGATCTCTATGTGACCGACAGCTCGCTGAACGATGTGCTCAATCCCAAGGAGACGCTACAGAAGTGGAGCGATGGGCTGCTCGACTACGACAAGACGGCGCTGAAGAACTTCGAACAGGCCGGCAATGCCCTCAACGCTCTGGTCAATCGTTACCAGCGGATGACCGGGCGGCCAATGGACAGCGGCGCTGTCGCGGTCGCGGGCCGGGCGCTGGCGGAAAACACCCTCGAGTCGTTGATCCTGGCAGGGATGTCGCCACGCGATGCCATGGTCTTGATGGGCAATGAAGACTTCCAGACCCAGGTATTGCAGCAGCTCAACAATCTTGAGCATGTGTTCGAGCAGTCGCAGGATTTCACCCGGGAGCTCGAGCGAAAACTGGGGGCTCTTGAGCTTGATACAACGCATGTCACGGCGGAGCGCGACAGCGTCCAATGGACACTGACCTACGTCTCTACCATCAACGAGTACCTGGGTGCGCATCCGGATGCGGCCGAGGCGGTCACCGTGGCAATTGCCATGCTGCAAGGCCCCAAGGCTGTCATTCAGATGGCTGTCAGCCAGGTGATCGACCAGACGGAGCTGGGCAAGGACTTCAATGCTAAGGTCGAGGAGGCCGTGGCGAAGGTTGGCAAGTACATTGCCGAGCGCATGGAGGGAGAGGGCGACCTCGACAAGAAGGAAGGCGGCGACTTCCTGATTGGCGGTGGCAAGTTGATCACCAGCGTGATCATGGGCGCCATACCAGGACGCAAGGGCGGCACCCACCATGAAGGAAGCAATGGGCCGGGCTCTCACCTGGATGTGCCGGACACCCGCAAGCCGCACGAGCCTCCTGCCGGCGAGGGGCCGCCCAAGGGGCCGGCATCGGCGTTCACCCAGCTTTCCAGCCAGGCACGGCGTTATCTCAATGAGCTGGAGGCGCACACGGGCCTGAAAGTCACCGCCGAGCAACGCGACAACCTGGCAAATGCCTTGCGGGAAAAGAACTACACCAAGCTCACGCCCAAGGAAACCCAGAAACACCGACGCGAGTTCAACAAGATCAAGGACGAGCTGATCGGCCAGTGGGAAACCAAGACAGGCCAGACGTGGCCCCGCTACACCGAAAATGTGATGAGCAAGGATGGGACAAAGGTGGTGCGCAAGGCCGGACAGCCCTACGATGCGCACCACATCATCGAAAGTGGGTTCGGCGGACCTAACGAATGGTGGAACATGCACCCGGCACGCTTCCCCGACCAGCATCAAGGTGGCATCCATGGGAAAGACAGTGTGGGCAGGGAAATCTTCACATCACGATAAGAGGGTAGGGTGAATGGGAATGTATGACGATCTACAGCCGGACAAGGTGTCCGGCCCCCTTTCCAAACTGGCGACCGCCGAAGCGCAGGTGCTCTCGGCGCTGGCTGGCGCCCATTCGCAGGTGCCGGCTGATTACCTGGCATTCATCAGGGAGCTTGGATGGGGGGAAGTGGGTGAGGCGGCCTATATGTTGTACGAAGGCCTGCTTACGCCTGACCAGGTCTACGATGAGGATGGGGAGAACGCCCTGGAAGGCATACTGCTGTTCGGGGATGACCTGCAGGGATACTGTTCAGGGTTTGACACGAACAACGGTTGGGTGGTCGTCGATATCGACCCGGTGAGCCGTGAGGCTCATCAGGTTGCGGACAGTTTTTCCGAATACATCCGTGAAATGCTGAACGACTTGTAACCTGCAGGGCGCGCTGCGCAGAGCAATGAGCGGGTTCGTGGTTTTGATGGAACACCTGGCAACCTCTGTCAGTCCCACGCTGTGTACCTACTTGTCCACAGCAGGAGGCTTACCCCATGAGCACATACGACTGGGACCTGATCGAACGCTTGCTGCACGAAGTGCAGAACGGCGCCGGTCACAGTTTTACACCGCGCCCCTATGCCGAGCAGCATGCCGCCGCGCTGGCCGCCGATGGCGAGGCGCCGGGTGATCTGAACCAGCTCAAGGCCCAGGCCTGCAAGTACGAAAAGATCCTCTTCGAACGCGGTTTTATCGAGAGCCGGCCTGAAGCGGAAGGCGGCAATGGCGAGAATTTCGTCCTCAGCCCGCGCGGCTCGCGCCTGCTCAGCCTGATCGACAGCAGCATTCCGGGCTTCGAACATCCGCGCCAGGTGCTCGATGAACAGGCCGATGCCCTGGACGAAGCCACCTTCGAGCGTGTCTCGGCCAAGGCGCAGATAGCCGGCGGGTCAATTTAGACTGGCATCGGCAAGGCCGGTCCCCCGATAATCGGGATCCATTCTCACCGCCGAGCCTTGCCATGTTGTTCAACCCGCAGAGGGGCCGCCCATGACCGCGGTCCGCAAGAACCCCGACGCTTTTGCTTTCCAGGTCATGCTGGGGCTGTGCCTGATCTGGGGCTGCCAGCAGGTGCTGATCAAATCCGCCGCGGTGGATATCGCACCGGTCATGCAGGCGGCGTTTCGTAATGGCATCGCGGCGGTACTGGTCGGCTTGCTGGTGTGCTTCCGGGGTGGTTGGAACCAGGTCGGCAGCACCTGGCGTGCCGGGCTGCTGGCCGGCGCGCTGTTCGGCCTGGAGTTCCTGTTCATCGCCGAGGGGCTGAAACTGACTTCGGCGGCGCATATGTCGGTGTTCCTCTACACCGCGCCGATCTTCACCGCCCTGGGGCTGCATTTCATGATGCCCAGCGAGCGGCTGCGGCTGTTGCAGTGGCTGGGCATTCTGCTGGCGTTTGCAGGGATTGCCCTGGCCTTCGCGGGTAGTGTTTCCCTGGAGCACCTCGATGGGCGCATGCTGCTTGGTGACGCGCTGGCGATCCTCGCGGGCCTGGCGTGGGGCGCGACCACGGTGGTGGTGCGCGGCTCGCGGTTGTCCGAGGCGCCAGCGACCCTGACCCTGTTCTACCAGCTGGCCGTGGGGTTTGTCGGGCTGGTGCTGATCGCCTTGGTGAGTGGACAGATCGCTGACTTCTCGCTGACCCCGCTGGCGGTGGGCAGTGTGCTGTTCCAAGGGATCGTGGTGTCGTTCGTGAGTTACCTGACCTGGTTCTGGTTGCTGCGCAAGTACCTGGCCTCGAACCTGGCGGTGTTTTCCTTCATCACGCCGCTGTTCGGGGTGACCTTTGGTGTGCTGCTGCTGGACGAGCCGCTGAGCCTGAACTTCGTGATCGGCGCGGTGATGGTGCTGCTCGGGGTGATCATGGTCAGCGCCGAGGCGTGGGTGCGGCAGCAGTTGCGAAAACTGGTGGGATGACAGGGCGCAAGCAAGTGCCGGTCCTTGAGGTATTAGATGCCACAGGACCGGCAAGGCATTTCGCCTAGCCTACACCTTGCTGGGATAAGTGGGGTCTGGCAGCCATGTCTATTCCCAACGCTTTCATTACAGTCAGGAACGATTTGAGCGTTGGGTTGCCGTGTTCACTGAACGAGCGGTAAAGCTGCTCGCGAGACAGGCCTGTTTCCTTTGCCAGTTCACTCATGCCCCTGGCGCGAGCCACCACGCCCACGGCTTTTGCTACGTAGGCTGCATCCCCTGTCTCCAATGCATCGGTCATGAACTGCGCGATGGTTTCCGGGGAAGTCAGATAGGCGGCGGCGTCGAACTCATGGAACGTTTCAGTCATTTTGCATCCTCCACGACTGCAGGATCTGCCGGGCTGCCTTGATGTCCCGTTGCTGGCTGCTTTTGTCGCCGCCGCAAAGCAGGATGATCAAGGTATCGCCGTATTGGTGAAAATACACCCGATAGCCTGGGCCGTAATGGACTCTCAGCTCACTCATGCCATGGCCGACCGGTGAAACGTCACCCGCTAGCCCTTCCTTGAGTCGGTTGACACGAGCGACGATTCTGGCCCTTGCCGTGGCATCCCGAAGCCCGATCAGCCAATGCCTGAAACTGCTGGATTCGATGGTTTTCATCGAGTGAATGTAGTTTATAAAATACAATGGCAAAGGCTGCAAATGGTTTCGACCTTTTGCAGCCCTGTCAGGCCATTCGGGTTCTTGATGGGCAGCCCTGCAAACTGCGGTTTCCCGTGATGACCAGCACGCCAGCCATGGCCAGCCCTGTCGCTGCCAGCACCAAGGCAGGCTGCAGGCTGGCACTGTAGTGGTTGCTCAACGCCGCCAGCAGCGGCCCACTCAATTGCCCAAGGGCGAAACAAGCGGTCAACATCCCGGCATTGCGCTGCGTGGCATGGGGCGCCAGCTCCCGCGAGCGCTGCATCACCAGTTGCATGCAGGCCAGGAACGGCCCGCCGCACAGGAGCACGCCCAATGCCAGGCCTACGCCGCCCCCCAGCAGGCAGGCCAGTACCCCCAGCCCTTGCAGCCACAGGGTGATGCTCAGCCAGGTCGAGGTGCGCCCCGGGCGGCGCAGGCTGACGATCATCACACCCAGCGCCGAGGCCAGGCCGAACGCCGGCCAGAACAGGTCGGCCAGCCATTGCCCATGGAACTGCTGGCTGGCCATCTGCGACAGGAAGGTGGCCGGCAGGATGTAGCCGATCCCGTATAGCGCGTAGACCAGGCCCAGCCGGCCGATGCCATTGTTGGGGCCGCGGTCGCTGCCAAGGGGCAAGGTGACGGGTTCGAGCGCTCGCGGCAGCCACGGCAGCACCGCGAGCAGCATGACCAGAGCGGCGACCCCATAAATCAGCCACAGGGCCGCCGAATCCAGCTCCAGCAGGTGCGCAGCCAAGGCCAGCAAGCCTGTCACCGCAATCCCGACACCGGGTCCGGCGAACACCAGTGCGCCGAGGCGCTGACGGCCATGGGCACTGGCCAGTTGCTGGCTGAGGCTGGCGATCATCACCAGCACCCAGGCGCTGGCCACGCCGGTGCCAAAGCGCAGCAGCAAATGGCTCCAGAACCCGTCGGCCGCCCACGACGCCAGGGTCAGCAATACGCACAGCCACAGCCCGCCATGCAGGCGCAGGCGGACCTGGCGTGGCTGGCGGGCGAACATGGCGTCCACCGCGCCGAGGAAGTAGCCCAGGTAGTTGGCGGCGGCGACCAGGCCGCCAGCGGTCAGGTCGAACTGGCCCTCGGCGATCAGCCGGGGCAGTTGCGGGGTCAGGGCGAAGCGGCCGATACCCATGGCCATCATCAGGGCCACGGCACTGGCCAGCAGTTGCACGAAGGGCGACATGGAAAATCTCCTGCACGAAGGGGATGCGATGGATGGCAGGGTAGGGTGCATTGACTTTCAATAAAATTGAATAATGATGATGAAGTTGTTCTGTTTTGGAGAATCTCATGGAGTTCAGCCAACTGCGCATCTTCCAGGCCGTGGCCGAGGAGGGGTCATTGACCCGCGCCGCCGAACGCTTGCACCGGGTGCCCTCGAACCTGTCGACACGTCTGCGTCAGCTCGAGGAGCAACTGGGGGTGGAACTGTTCCTGCGCGAGCGCCAGCGTTTGCAGTTATCGCCGGCTGGCAAGGTACTGCTGGATTATGCTCAACGCCTGTCCAACCTGCGTGACGAGGCGCTCGCGGCGGTGCAGGGTGGCCAGCCAGCGGGAGATTTCGTGCTGGGCACCATGTACAGCACGGCGGCAATCCACTTGCCGGCGCTGCTGGCGCGTTATCACCAGGCCTATCCAGCAGTGAACCTGCAGGTCCAGGCGGCGCCTAGTGCCGAACTGCTCGAAGGCGTGCTCAGCCATCGGCTGGACGCGGCGTTGGTCGACGGCCCGCTCAACCTGGCCGGGCTGGATGGCGTGCCACTGTGCGAGGAAACGCTGGTACTGATCACCAGCCCCGAGCACCCGGTGGTGCACAGCGCCAGGGATGTCGCCGGCAAGGCGGTGTTCACCTTCCGCCAGGGCTGCTCCTACCGCATGCGTCTGGAAGCCTGGTATGCCCATGCCCACACGCCCATGGGCCGGGTGATGGAGATCGAGTCCTACCAGAGCATGCTGGCTTGCGTGATCGCCGGGGCCGGGGTGGCTTTGATGGCGCAGTCGATGCTCGACAGCCTGCCAGGGCGCGACCAGGTGCGTGCCCACCGATTGCAGGCACCGTTCGATCACGCGATGACCTGGTTGATGTGGCGCCAGGGCAAACGCGGGGCCAATCTGCAGGCCTGGATTGATTTGCAACAAAGCGAAACGATTGACCGACCGTCGGAAGCTGCCATCTGCGCTTGATCCGGGTCAGAATCGCCCATATCTGTAAAAGCAGAGGCATGCGCAATACAAGACATCGGACTATGATCTGTATGACGCATCGCAAGATTGATTGACCGAGAGGCTGACCCGTCAAGGGGGCAATATGAACGAACGCATGTACAACTGGCTCCATGACCTCGCTGTCGCCCTGGGCCTGCTCCCGCCACCGTTGCAGCCGGTGCCGATCCCGACCGACGAAGAACAGCGCAAGCGCCAGCCGCGTCGGCGCTGAGCACCCGGCAAAAGGCCGCCGCATCCGATCGATGCGGCGGCCTTTTGCGTTCAATGGGCGCGCTACTTGCCGCGGATGAGCCGACGCAGCGCGAAGCGGTTGGGATGGCACGCCTCGGCCACCGCCCTGGGCACCGGCAGCGGCTCACCAGTGACCCACGCCGCAATCAACTCACCAGACAACGGCGCTGTGATCAGGCCGCGCGAGCCGTGCCCACTGTTCACGTACAACCCCTCCAGCCACGGGCAGGCCACGTCCGGTACCTGCCGCGCATCCTTGCCCAGCATGGCGTAAGCCTCGTTGAACGCCTCGACATCGGCCATCGGCCCGACGATGGGCAGGTAATCCGGGCTGGTGCAGCGAAACGCCGCCCGGCCCTGCAACTGCGCCGGGTCCAGCTCGGCGGTGCACAGGCGGGTGGCGAGGTCTGGCGAGATATCATCGAGCAGTGCCAGGTTACCTTGATGCTCGGCCACAGTCGGTGCCAGGTCTTCGCTGTTGAAGTCGAAGCTGGCGCCAAGGGTGTGCTCGTCCCCGCGCGGGGGTGCCACGTAGCCGTCGGCACAGACCACGGTGCGCAGCGCACGGCTGCCTTCGGTCACGGGCAGGCGGGTGATCTGCCCACGAATGCGCTTGAGCGGCAGCCCGGCGCACGCCGGGAAACGGCGGATATCGGCGGCGCCAGCCAGCACTACCAGCGGTGCGCTGGCCAACAGGCGTTCACCCTCCCAGGCCTGCCACAGGCCATCGGTACGGCGCAGCTCGAGCACATCGGCGTGGGTAAGCAGGCGGATGCGCGGGTGGTCCAGCTGGGCCTGGCACAGCGCAGGCGGGTGCACCCAGCCACCTTCGGGGTAGTACAGGCCGCCGCTGGGCAACGCGACCCCGGCGATGGCTTCGGCCTGGGCGCGCTCCAGGCGCTGTAGCAGGCTGTTGTCAAAGGCCGCGGCCAGCTTGGCCTGGCGCGCGTTCTCCTGGTCATCGAAAGCCAGTTGTAATACGCCGCAGGCCTCCCAGTCCTGGCCATGCTGCAGGTGCTCGAGCCAGCGGCGGGTGTAGCCGAAGCCGGCGAGGATCATCTGCGAAAGGGCGGTGCCGTGGGCGGAAAGCTTCAGGTACAGCACACCTTGTGGATTGCCCGAGGCCTCCCGGGCCGGGCCGTCGTGGCGCTCCAGCACGCAGACCTGCCAGCCCCGTGCTGCCAGGCTCTGGGCGGTGGCGCTGCCGGCCAGGCCGGCGCCGATCACCAGCGCTTCGCGTGGCCCCGATGCGGGTGTCGGGTGTGCGTACCAGGGTGGTGCGCCAGTGGCCGGCGCACCGCTGTAGACCCCGTGCATCACTTCCCACTTCTTGCCGATGCCCGGCACTTTCTTCATGGTAAAGCCGGCCTCGATCAGCGAGCGACGCACCCAGCCGGTGGTGGTGAAGGTACCCAGGGTAGTGCCGGGGTGCGACAGCCGCGCCAGCTGGGCGAACAGTTCCGGCGTCCACATGTCGGGGTTCTTTGCCGGGGCGAAGCCATCGAGGAACCAGGCGTCGATGCGGGCATCGAGCTGAGGCAACTGTTCCAGCGCGTCGCCGATCATCAGGGTCAGGGTGACGCGGCCACCGGCGAGGCTGAATTGCTGGAAGCCTGGGTGGATCGCCACGTACTGTTCCAGCAACGGCTGGGTGAAGGCGGCCAGCTCCGGCCACAGTTGCATGGCGCGGGCCAGGTCGTCGCGGGCCAGCGGGTACTTCTCGACGCTGACGAAATGCAGTCGCGCCTCGGCGGGCGCAAGCTCCGCGAACAGTTGCCAGGCACAGAAGAAGTTCATGCCGGTGCCAAAACCCGTTTCACCGATCACCAGGCATGCATGCGGCTGCAGCTCGGCGAAGCGCTGGCGCAGGTGGTTCTGCTCGATGAACACATGCAGGGTCTCGTCGATGCCTTCGTTGATGGCGAAGTAGACATCATCGTATTGCCGGGAGTGGGGACGGCCCTGGTCATCCCAGTCGATCTGGGCCTGTGTGGGGGGGAGGGTGTCGGACATGGTCGGCTCGGTTGCAACAAAGGGGGATCTTAAGCGATCTGCAGACGCTTGCGTCGTTCGTGGCAGCGGCCTGGTGTCGCGATGGTGAGCGCAGAGGGCGCAAAAATCCTCCTCGATCCGCTAATCTTGCTTATCCATTGAAGGAGCCCTCCATGTTCGAATCCGCCGAAATCGGTCACAGCATCGACAAGGACACCTACGAAGCCGAAGTGCCCGCCCTGCGCGAGGCCCTGCTCGAAGCCCAGTACGAACTCAAGCAGCAGGCACGCTTTCCGGTGATCGTGCTGATCAACGGCATCGAGGGCGCCGGCAAGGGCGAGACGGTCAAGTTGCTCAACGAGTGGATGGACCCGCGGCTGATCGAGGTTCGCACCTTCGACCAGCAGACCGACGAAGAGCTGGCCCGCCCGCCGGCCTGGCGCTACTGGCGGGCGCTGCCACCGAAAGGGCGGATGGGCGTGTTCTTCGGCAACTGGTACAGCCAGATGCTCGAAGGGCGGGTGCACGGCCAGTTCAAGGACGCGGTGCTCGACCAGGCCATCGCCGGCGCCGAGCGCCTGGAGCAGATGCTGTGCGACGAGGGCGCGCTGATCATCAAGTTCTGGTTCCACCTGTCCAAGAAGCAGATGAAGGCGCGGCTCAAGGCGCTCAAGGAAGACCCGCTGCACAACTGGCGCATCAGCCCGCTGGACTGGCAGCAGTCGCAAACCTACGACCGCTTCGTGCGCTTCGGCGAGCGGGTGCTGCGTCGTACCAGTCGCGACTACGCGCCTTGGCACGTGATCGAGGGCGTCGATCCGTATTACCGCAGCCTCGCGGTGGGGCGCATTCTGTTGGAGAGCCTGCAGGCGGCGCTGGACAACAAGCCACTCAGGCACCAGGGCAATGTGACACCGCTGGGGCGCAGCATTGACCAGAAGAGCCTGCTGGGCGCGCTTGACCTGAGCAAGCGCCTGGACAAACGCGATTACGAAGAGCAGCTGGTCACCGAGCAGGCACGCCTGGCGGGGCTTTTGCGTAACAAGCACATGCGCCGGCATGCGCTGGTGGCGGTTTTCGAAGGTAACGACGCTGCCGGCAAGGGCGGGGCCATTCGCCGCGTGGCGGCGGCGCTGGACCCGCGCCAGTACCGCATCGTACCGATTGCCGCGCCCACCGAGGAAGAGCGTGCCCAGCCGTACCTCTGGCGGTTCTGGCGGCACATTCCGGCGCGTGGCAAATTCACCGTCTTCGACCGCTCCTGGTATGGCCGGGTGCTGGTGGAGCGGGTCGAGGGCTTCTGCAGCCCGGCGGACTGGATGCGCGCCTACGGCGAGATCAACGATTTCGAGGAGCAACTGAGCAATGCTGGCGTGGTGGTGGTCAAGTTCTGGCTGGCCATCGACCAGCAGACCCAGCTGGAGCGGTTCGAGGAGCGCGAGCAGATCCCGTTCAAGCGCTACAAGATCACCGAGGAAGACTGGCGCAACCGCGACAAGTGGGATGTCTATTCCGAAGCGGTGGGCGACATGGTCGACCGCACCAGCACCGAGATCGCGCCGTGGACCCTGGTGGAGGCCAACGACAAGCGCTGGGCGCGGGTAAAGGTGCTGCGCACGATCAACCAGGCGCTGGAGGCAGCGTTTGCCAAGGACAAGAAGTAGGCGGATCGTGTATGGGGGTTGGCTTGGCCCTATCGCGGGGCAAGTCGCATCGGCGCACCGCCGCTCCCACGAAAGTCCGCCCACGCATTGAGCATGCATCCTGGGAATGACCTGATGAAATCTTTTCCCACCACATCCTTCCCGGCAAGCCTTTAGACTGCAGCTTCCCCCGCCAAAGCCTGATTCGAGGACACCATGCACATATCTTCCGGACGCTGGGTCCAGGGCCTGCTGCTGGCGCTGCTGACCGCGTTTCTCTGGGGCATTCTGCCGATCAAGCTCAAGCAGGTGCTGCAGGTGATGGACCCGGTGACCGTCACCTGGTATCGCCTGAGCGTATCCGGGGGCCTGCTGTTCGCGTGGCTGGCGGCCAATCGGCGACTGCCGTCGTTCAGCCGACTCGGCGTCAAGGGCAAGGGGCTGGTGGCCGTCGCGGTGGCGGGTCTGGTCGGCAACTACGTGTTGTACCTGGTCGGGCTCAACCTGCTCAGTCCCGGTACCGCGCAACTGGTGGTGCAACTGGGGCCGGTGCTGTTGCTGGTGGCCAGCGTCTTCGTCTTCAAAGAGCGTTTCAGCGTGGGGCAAGGCCTGGGGCTGTTGGTGCTGCTGTTGGGCTTCGCGTTGTTCTTCAACCAGCGCCTGGAAGAACTGCTCACGTCACTCGGCACCTACACCACCGGTGTACTCACCATCATCCTGGCCACCAGCATCTGGGTGTTCTATGCCCTGAGCCAGAAGCAACTGTTGACGGTGTGGAGCTCGCAGCAGGTGATGATGGTGATCTACATCTGCTGCGCGCTGCTGCTGACGCCTTGGGTGCATCCTCTGGAGGCGTTGCAGCTCAGCCCGTTGCAGGGCTGGTTGTTGCTGGCCTGCTGCCTGAACACGCTGGTGGCCTATGGCGCGTTCGCCGAGGCACTGGCGCATTGGGAGGCCTCGCGGGTGAGCGCGACGCTGGCGCTGACGCCGTTGGTGACGTTCGTTGCGGTGGCCCTGGCGGCCTGGCTATGGCCGGACTACGTGCATGCCGAGCAGATCAATGGCCTGGGGTATGTCGGGGCGGTGACCGTTGTACTGGGTTCGGCGTTGGTGGCGCTGGGGCCATCGCTGGTGGCTGGCTGGAAAGCGCGTCGCGCGCTGGTTGATTGACGGCCTCATCACGGCGCACCGCAATGAGGCCGCTGGATCAACCCTTGCCGCCGGGCGCCAGCATGTTCTCTGGTCGCACCCACTGGTCGAACTGCTCGTTGGTCAGGTACTTGAGCTCCAGCGCCGCCTCGCGCAGGGTCTTGCCCTCGGCATAGGCTTTCTTGGCGATTTCCGCCGCCTTGTCGTAGCCAATGTGCGGGTTCAGCGCTGTCACCAGCATCAATCCACGCTCCAGGTGCGCCGCCATCTGCTCGGCATCCGGCTCGATGCCGGCCACGCAGTGCTGCTGGAAGTTGCTGCAACCATCGGCCAGCAGTTCGATCGACTGCAGCAGGTTGTGGATGATTACTGGTTTGAACACGTTCAGTTGCAGGTGGCCCTGGCTTGCGGCAAAGCCGATCGCCGTATCGTTGCCCAGCACCTGGCAGGCCAGCATCGACAAGGCCTCGCACTGCGTCGGGTTGACCTTGCCGGGCATGATCGAACTCCCTGGCTCGTTGGCTGGCAGGCGTACCTCGGCAATCCCCGCGCGCGGGCCGGAACCCAGCAGCCGCAGGTCGTTGGCGATCTTCATCAGGGCCACGGCCAGGGTCTTCAGCGCGCCGGCCAGGCTGGTCAGCGGCTCGTGGCCGGCAAGGGCGGCGAACTTGTTCGGCGCGGTGACGAACGGCAGGCCGGACAAAGCGGCCAGCTCCGCGGCGATGGCTTCGGCGAAACCGTGCGGGGCATTGAGCCCGGTGCCCACGGCGGTACCGCCCTGGGCCAACTCGCAAACCGCCGGCAAGGTCGCGCGGATGGCGCGCTGGGCGTAGTCGAGCTGGGCGACGAAGGCCGAGACTTCCTGGCCGAAGGTGATCGGCGTGGCGTCCATCATGTGCGTGCGCCCGGTTTTCACCAGGTGCGAGTGGCGCGCCGACAGCTCGGCCAGGCCGGCCGACAGTTCGGCGATCGCCGGCAGCAGTTTCTCATGCACCGCCTGGGCCGCGGCGATGTGCATGGCGGTGGGGAAGCAGTCATTGGAGCTCTGCGAGCGGTTGACGTGATCGTTGGGGTGCACCGGCACCTTGCCGCCGCGCCCCTTGCCGGCCAGCTCGTTGGCGCGGCCAGCGATCACCTCGTTGACGTTCATGTTGCTCTGGGTGCCGCTGCCGGTCTGCCACACCACCAGCGGAAACTGGTCGTCGTGCTCGCCGTCGAGCACTTCGTCGGCGGCCTGTTCGATCAGGCGGGCGATGTCGGCGGGCAGGTCGCCGTTGCGGTCGTTGACCCGGGCAGCGGCTTTCTTGACCAGCGCCAGGGCGTGCAGCACCGCGAGCGGCATGCGCTCCTTGCCAATGGCGAAGTTGATCAGCGAACGCTGGGTTTGCGCACCCCAGTAGGCGCCCTCTGGAACTTCGACCGGGCCCAGGCTGTCTGTCTCGATACGGCTCATGCTGCGCTCACTCCTTTGTGGTTCGAAATCGCAGTTTAGGCCCTGATTCGACAGAGCGGTTCCATCGCTCGTCGTGCCACTTGAGCACTTCGCCATCACAGCGCAGAATGCTCTACTCTGAGGTACTCGCCTCCCTTTCTTGAAGGAAATGCAATGACCCGTCTCCGTGTCCTCTGTGCCGCCGTTGCCCTGGTTTGCGCCAGCGGCCAGGTACTCGCCGCCACTCCAGCCCACAACGCTGCCGCCGAGAAATTCCTGACCCTGGCCAATGCCGACAAGCTGGGCACCCCGGTGTACATGCAGGTCCAGCAGATGTTCGCCCAGCGCTTCGAGCAGACCAAGGCGCCGGCCTCCAAGAAAACCGTGCTCGACAGCTACCAGGCCAAGGCCAACGCCGCCCTGGACAACGCCATCGGCTGGAAAAAACTCAAGCCGAAGATGGTCGACCTGTACACCGCGACCTTCACCGAGGCCGAGCTGAACGATCTGGTCAAGTTCTACCAATCGCCGCTGGGCAAGAAGGTCCTGCGGGAAATGCCCAAGGTCACCCAGCAGTCCGCCCAGCTGACCCAGCAGAGCCTGGAACCGGCCGTGCCAGTGGTCAACAAGCTGCTCGAAGACATGACCAAGGAACTCGACCCAAGCGCCGGCAAGGCCCCGGCGAAGAAGTGAGCGTGACGCGATGAGCATGCAGCAACGCATCGAACAGCAACTGGCGCCGCTGGGCACGCAACACCTCGAAGTGCACAACGAAAGCCACATGCACAGCCGTGGCCAGGAAACGCACTACAAGGCAGTGATGGTCAGCGAGCAGTTCGCCGGGCTGAACAGCGTCAAGCGCCACCAGAAGGTCTACGCCACCATGGGTGATCTGATGGGCCAGATCCACGCCCTGGCGATTCACACCTACACGCCCGAGGAATGGGCGGCGGTCGGTGTGGCACCGGCCTCGCCGGTGTGTGCCGGCGGCGGCAAGCACTGAATCCTTTCCGGGATTCTGGTAGACTGCACGCCTCACAGACATCCTGTCGACGCCATCGCGGGGCAAGCCCGCTCACACGCCAGCCACTGAACGCTGCGTGGGAGCGGGCTTGCCCCGCGATGGCGTCGCCATGATTGCATTTGTCATTCCGGTCCGCCCCTTACGAGGGCAACCACCTGGAGATTCAACGCAATGACCCAACCGATCGTCGTGGCGGCGCTGTACAAGTTCGTCACCCTGGAAGACTACGTCGAACTGCGCGAACCGCTGCTCAAGGCCATGCTCGACAACGGCGTAAAAGGCACCCTGCTGCTGGCCAACGAAGGTATCAACGGCACTGTCTCGGCCACCCGCGAAGGCATCGACGCGCTGCTGGCCTGGCTGCGCAACGACCCACGCCTGGTGGACGTCGACCATAAAGAGTCGTACTGCGACGAGCAGCCGTTCTATCGCACCAAGGTCAAGCTCAAGAAAGAGATCGTCACCCTCGGCGTGCCGGGCGTGGACCCGAACAAGGCGGTCGGCACCTACGTCGATCCGAAAGACTGGAACGCCCTGATCAGCGACCCGGAAGTGCTGCTGATCGACACCCGCAATGATTATGAAGTGGCCATCGGCACCTTCAAGGGTGCCATCGACCCGAAGACCGAGACCTTCCGCGAGTTCCCCGACTACATCAAGGCCCACTTCGACCCGAGCAAGCACAAGAAGGTCGCCATGTTCTGCACCGGCGGCATCCGCTGCGAGAAGGCCTCCAGCTACATGCTCGGTGAGGGCTACGAAGCGGTCTATCATCTTAAGGGCGGCATCCTGAAATACTTCGAGGAAGTACCCCAGGAAGAAAGCCTCTGGGACGGCGACTGCTTCGTCTTCGACAATCGGGTCACGGTGCGTCACGACCTGACCGAGGGCGAGTACGACCAGTGCCATGCCTGCCGCCACCCGATTGACGTGAAGGACCGGGAGTCGGAGCACTATTCGCCAGGCGTGAGCTGCCCGCACTGCTGGGACAGCCTGAGCGAGAAGACCCGGCGCAGCGCCATCGACCGCCAAAAGCAGATCGAGCTGGCCAAGGCGCGCAACCAGCCGCACCCGATCGGTTTCAACTACAAAGCCGAGGCCTGATGCATGTCCGCACGCCTGCTCTATGTGATGGACCCGATGTGCTCCTGGTGCTGGGGCTTTGCCCCGGTGGCCGAGGCGCTGATCGCCCAGGCCCTTGAGGCGGGTGTCGAGACCCGCCTGGTGCCGGGCGGCCTGCGCACCGGCGGTAGCGCCCTGGACGCCTCGACCCGCAAGTACATCCTCGAGCATTGGCAGGCGGTGCATGACGCCACCGGGCAGCCGTTCCGTTTCGACGACGCGATGCCCGACGGTTTCGTCTACGACACGGAGCCGGCGTGCCGCGCCCTGGTGACGGCACGCGAGCTGGACGACAAGCGGGCCTGGCGCCTGCTGCAACTGATCCAGGCATCGTTCTACCAACAGGGCGTGGATGTCACCCGCGCCCCGCAACTGGTGGAGCTGGCCGAGCAGGCCGGCTTCGACCGCGAACAGTTCTCCCAGCGCTTCACCCTCCCTGACACCCGAGTCGCCACCAGTGCCGATTTCGCCTGGGTGCAGGACCTGGGCATCGCTGGCTTCCCCACGCTGCTGGCCGAGCGCAATGGCCAACTGGCCCTGCTGACCAATGGCTACCAGCCGCTGGAAAGCCTGCAACCCTTGCTCGGCCGCTGGCTGCAGCAGGCCGCCTGTGCTTGACCTGCCAGGGTCGCCAGACCCTGTGCCAGGGAAGTCCCCCGCTGTGCCCGATCGCCTGAGCTGGGCGGAAATCCGCCGTCTGGCCCTGCACCACAAGCAAGCCCTGTGGACTGCCAACCTGGTGGCCGTGCTTGCCGCCCTGTGCAGCGTGCCGATTCCCTTGCTGCTGCCTTTGCTGGTGGACGAAGTGCTGCTGGGGCATGGCGATGCGGCGCTGAAGTGGATGAACAATTTCCTGCCCGCGGGCTGGCAGGTGGCCGCCGGTTACATCGGGCTGATGCTGTGTGCCACCCTCGGCCTGCGCCTGGCGGCGCTGGTGTTCAACGTGGTCCAGGCCAAGCTGTTCGCCGGCCTGGCCAAGGATATCGTCTACCGCCTGCGCATCCGCCTGATCGAGCGGCTCAAGCGCATTTCGCTCAAGGAGTACGAAAGCCTGGGCAGCGGCACGGTGACCACCCACCTGGTCACCGACCTGGACACCCTCGACAAGTTCGTCGGCGAAACCCTGAGCCGCTTCCTGGTGGCCGTGCTCACGCTGACCGGCACCGCGGCCATCCTGATCTGGATGCACTGGCAGCTGGCGCTGCTGATCCTGCTGTTCAACCCGCTGGTGATCTATTTCACCGTGCAGTTGGGCAAGCGCGTCAAGCACCTGAAGAAGCTCGAGAACGACAGCACCGCACGTTTCACCCAGGCATTGACCGAGACCCTCGACGCGATCCAGGAAATCCGCGCCAGCAACCGCCAGGGCTACTTCCTCGGCCGCCTGGGGCTGCGCGCCCGCGAGGTGCGCGACTACGCGGTTGCCTCGCAGTGGAAGAGCGACGCCAGCGGTCGCGCCAGTGGTCTGTTGTTCCAGTTCGGCATCGACATCTTCCGTGCCGCTGCCATGCTCACGGTGCTGTTCTCCGACCTGTCGATCGGCCAGATGCTGGCGGTGTTCAGCTACCTGTGGTTCATGATCGGGCCGGTGGAGCAGTTGCTGAACCTGCAATATGCCTACTACGCCGCCGGCGGTGCGCTGAGTCGCTTGAACGAGCTGCTGGCGCGGGCCGACGAGCCGCAGTACCCGGCGGCCGGCGACCCGTTCGCCGGGCGCGAGACGGTTGGTATCGAGGTGCGCGACCTGCGCTTCGCCTATGCCGACGAGCCGGTGCTCGACCAGCTCAACCTGACCATCGCCCCGGGCGAGAAGGTCGCCATCGTCGGTGCCAGCGGCGGTGGCAAGAGTACCTTGGTGCAGTTGCTGCTTGGGCTGTACAGCGCCCAGGCCGGGACCATCCGCTTCGGGGGCGCCAGCCTGCAGGAGATCGGCCTGGAGACCCTGCGCGAAAATGTCGCGGTGGTGCTCCAGCACCCCTCGCTGTTCAACGACAGCGTGCGTGCCAACCTGGCCATGGGTCGTGACTGCAGTGACGAGGACTGCTGGCAGGCGCTGCGCATCGCCCAGCTGGACGCCACCATCGCCGCGCTGCCCCAGGGCCTGGACAGCATCGTCGGGCGTTCCGGCGTGCGCCTGTCTGGTGGCCAGCGCCAGCGCCTGGCGATCGCCCGCATGGTGCTGGCCGAACCCAAGGTGGTCATCCTCGATGAGGCCACCTCTGCGTTGGACGCGGCTACCGAGTACAACCTGCACCTGGCCTTGGCGCGCTTCCTCAGCGGGCGCACCACGCTGATCATCGCCCACCGCCTGTCGGCGGTGAAGCAGGCGGACCGGGTGCTGGTGTTCGATGGCGGCCATGTCGCCGAAGATGGCGACCACCAGCAACTGATCGCCGAAGGCGGCCTGTACGCCAAGCTCTACGGCCACCTGCAGCAAACCTGAAAACCGCGTCAAGCTTCGAGCTGCAAGCGGCAAGTTGAAGTCAGCGCACTTTTTCTTGCCGCTTGGGGCTTGCAGCGTGTCGCTCCTTCATGGCAAATGGCCTACGCTGTGCTTGTCTAGGTCGATTCGTGCCTTATCTGCCGTCATGACAGGGATTACATGAAGGGAAATCGGACTCTCGAAGCGCCAAGGCTGCTGGGTATCATCTGGCCCTTCGTCGCCGTTGTGGTTTTCCAGGTACTGCTGGGCAGTCTGAGTCTTTATGCGTTGTCCGCCGTGCGTGCCTATGTGGCGGGCGAGAGCCTGTGGTCCAAGGCGCAGAAGGACGCTATCTACTACCTCAACCTCTATGCCGATGATCGTGATCCGCTGACCTATGCCCGCTATCGTCGGGCCATCCTGGTGCCCCAGGGGGATCACAACCTGCGCCTGGCCCTGGATCGGCCCGAGCCAGACCTGGAGGCGGCGCGCCAAGGCGTGCTGCAGGGCGGCAACCATCCCGAAGACGTTGCCCGGATCATCTGGTTCTACCGCAACTTTCGCCATATCAGCTACATGGAAACCGCCATCGATTACTGGGACATCGGTGACGACTACCTGCGCCAGCTCGACGTACTGGCCCAGCAGATGCGCGAAGGGTTTGCCGGCGACAAGGTCGACGCCCACCAGGTAGCCAACTGGAAGGCGCGCATCGTTGCCATCAATGATGGCGTGACGCCCGCCGCCAAGGCGTTCAGCGATGCCTTGGGCGAAGGCTCGCGGATGCTGCTCAAGGTGCTGATGCTCACCAACCTGGCCACTGCGCTGTTCCTCATCGCCATGGCCTGGCGGCGCTCGAGCAAGCTGCTGGCCCAGCGCCAGGCGTTCGCCAGTGCGTTGCAAGAGGAAAAGGAGCGGGCGCAGATCACCCTGGAGTCGATCGGCGACGCGGTGATTACCGCCGATGTCGACGGTTGCATCAGCTACATGAACCCGGCCGCCGAGCAACTGACTCACTGGCAGGCGGTGCAGGCCCAAGGCCTGCCGCTGGCGGCGCTGTTCAGCCTGCTCGACGAGAATGCCGAAGGCGATAGCATGACGCTGGTCGAGCAGGTGCTCAGCGGCAGCCTCAAGGGCGGCGCCGAGCACGCCCGGTTGATCCAGCGCCTGGATGGCAGCACGGTGTCGGTCAACCTGGTGGGCTCGCCCATTCTCACCGAAGGGCAGGTCAGTGGCATCGTGGTGGTACTGCACGACATGACCCAGGAGCGCCAGTACATCGCCAACCTGTCGTGGCAGGCCACCCATGACGCGCTGACCGGGCTGGCCAACCGCCGCGAGTTCGAGTACCGCCTGGAGCAAGCGCTCAATGGCCTGGCGCGCCAGGCCGGGCGGCATTCGCTGATGTTCCTCGACCTGGACCAGTTCAAGCTGGTCAACGACACCTGTGGCCATGCCGCTGGCGACGAGCTGTTGCGGCATATCTGCGCGGTGCTGCAGTCGGGCCTGCGCGAGGGCGACACCCTGGCGCGCCTGGGTGGTGACGAGTTCGGCGTGCTGCTCGAGAACTGCCCCCCTGAACAGGGCGAGCGCATTGCCGAGCAATTGCGCCAGGCCGTGCAGAGCCTGCACTTTGTATGGAAGGGCAGGCCCTTCGTCACCACGGTCAGCATCGGCCTGGTGCATATCGCCCAGGTGCCCAGCACCCTGGAGGCGTCGTTGCGCGCGGCGGACATGGCCTGCTACATGGCCAAGGAGAAAGGACGCAACCGCGTCCAGGTCTATCACGCCGACGACAGCGAGCTGTCCATGCGTTTCGGTGAAATGGCCTGGATCCAGCGCCTGCACGTGGCGCTGGAGGAGAATCGCTTCTGCCTCTACGCCCAGGAAATCGCCCCGCTGCATCCCCATGAAGGACCGGGGCATATCGAAATCCTCCTGCGCCTGCACGATGAAAGTGGACGTACCATTTTGCCCGACAGCTTCATTCCCGCAGCCGAGCGCTACGGCCTGATGACCGCGCTCGATCGCTGGGTGGTGCGCAGTGTGTTCCAGGTGATTCGCCAGTGCCTGGGCGAGGGGCGGGAGGGGCCGTTGGCCATGTGCGCCATCAACCTGTCGGGTTCGAGCATCGGCGACGACAAGTTCCTCGAGTACCTGCAGCGCCTGTTTGGCGAGTTCGACATTCCGCCCCGGCTGATCTGTTTTGAAATTACCGAAACCAGCGCCATCGCCAACCTGGGCAGCGCAATCCGCTTCATCAATGAATTGAAAGGATTGGGCTGCAAATTCTCGCTGGACGACTTCTGCGCCGGAATGTCGTCATTCGCCTATTTGAAGCATTTGCCTGTAGACTTCCTGAAGATCGACGGAAGTTTCGTCAAGGACATGCTCGATGACCCGATCAACCGGGCGATGGTTGAAGTGATCAATCACATCGGCCACGTCATGGGTAAACGGACCATCGCCGAGTTCGTCGAGACGCCACTGATCGAGCAGGCTTTGCAGGAGATCGGCGTGGATTACGCCCAGGGATATCTCATCGAACGCCCGCAGGTGTTCACCTGCGACAGCCTGCAGCGCCAACGGATTGCCGCGAGGCCCCTTCTGCACCGGGCGCCGGGGACCTTTCGCTGAACAACGCCCGGAAATCACAGGGAATCAAGGAGCTGACAGTGATCGACGCGTTCGTAAGGATCGGACCATTGATGGATCCGGCCAGTTATCCGCAGTGGGCCCAACAACTGATAGAGGATTGCCGCGAAAGCAAGCGCCGAGTGGTGGAGCATGAGTTCTACCAACGCCTGCGCGATGGCCAGCTCAAGCAGTCGACCATCCGCCAGTACCTGATCGGTGGCTGGCCGGTGGTCGAGCAGTTCTCCCTCTACATGGCCCACAACCTCACCAAGACCCGTTACGCCCGGCATCCCGGCGAGGACATGGCGCGCCGCTGGCTGATGCGCAACATCCGCGTCGAGCTCAATCATGCCGACTACTGGGTGCACTGGTGCCAGGCCCATGGCATCCACCTGCATGAGCTGCAGTCCCAGGAAGTGCCGCCCGAGCTCAATGGCTTGAACGACTGGTGTTGGCGAGTATGCGCCACCGAGTCGCTGGCCATCGCCATGGCG
Source organism: Pseudomonas sp. RC3H12 (assembly GCF_018596375.1). Classification (NCBI taxonomy): domain Bacteria; kingdom Pseudomonadati; phylum Pseudomonadota; class Gammaproteobacteria; order Pseudomonadales; family Pseudomonadaceae; genus Pseudomonas; species Pseudomonas sp. RC3H12. The sequence goes on from NZ_CP075595.1 coordinate 694,714, forward strand.
GCCACCAACTACGCCATCGAAGGTGCCACCGGCGAATGGTCGGCGGTGGTCTGCGCCGAGGATACCTACGCCCAGGGCTTCCCCGAAGACACCCGCAAGCGCGCCATGAAATGGCTGAAGATGCATGCGCAGTATGATGACGCGCACCCGTGGGAAGCGCTGGAAATCATCTGCACCCTGGCCGGCGAGAGCCCGACCTTGGGACTGCGCACCGAGTTGCGTCGGGCGATCTGCAAGAGCTACGACTGCATGTTCCTGTTCCTGGAGCGTTGCATGCAGCTCGAAGGGCGTCAGCAGGGGCGCCTGCGCCCGGCCTTGGCGGCGGGCTGAAAGCATCGCGGGGCAAGTCGCATCGGCGCACCGCCGCCCCACGCAGCAAGGCGTGGGGCGGGCTTGCCCCGCGATCAGTCTTATCGGTTTTACTGTGCGTTCAGCGCCTGCCCGTTCACATCCTTGCTGTCCGGTCCCATCAGGTACAGGTACACCGGCATGATCTCCTCGGGCAGCGGGTTGTTCTGTGGGTTTTCGCTTGGGTAAGCCTGGGCGCGCATCGCCGTGCGCGTGGCGCCCGGGTTGATGCTGTTGGAGCGCACTGGCGCTACGCCTTCCAGTTCATCCGCCAGGGTCTGCATCAGGCCCTCGGTGGCGAATTTCGACACCCCGTAGGCGCCCCAGTAAGCGCGGCCCTTGCGTCCAACACTGCTGGAGGTGAACACCACCGAGGCGTCCTCCGACAGCTTCAGCAGCGGCAGCAAGGTGCTGGTCAGCATGAAGGTGGCATTGACGTTGATGTGCATCACGCGCATGAAGTTGTCGCCCGACAGCTGCTCCAGGGGCGTGCGCGGACCAATGATCGAGGCGTTGTTGAGCAGGCCATCGAGGCGGCCGAACTGGTCCTCGATCATCACCGCCAGTTCGTCGTACTGGTGGGGCAGGGCGGTTTCCAGGTTGAACGGGATCACCACCGGCTGCGGGTGGCCCGCGGCTTCGATCTGGTCGTAGACCTCGTTCAGGTTGGCTTCGGTCTTGCCCAGCAGCAGCACGGTGGCGCCCAGAGCGGCATAGGCCTTGGCGGCGGCGGCGCCGATACCGCGACCGGCACCGGTGACCAGGATGATCCGGCCCTTGAGCAGGTCGGGGCGGGCGGTGTAGTCGAACATTTCCAGTTCCCTGTAGTTGTGGGCGATATGCTCGTGGGAGCGGCGCACCGCCGCTCCCACGGTGCCCGATTACTATTGGTCCATCAGCAGCCGCACAGCGCGCTGTCGATCACCTTGCGCAGTTCCAGCGGGTGGTCCACCACCACGTCGGCGCCCCAGTTGTTGGGGTTGTCCTCTGGATGAATATAGCCATAGCGCACCGCTGCGGTGCGGGTGCCGGCGTCGCGGCCGGACTCGATGTCGCGCAGGTCGTCGCCGACGAACAGAACGCTGGCCGGGTCCAGGTCAAGCGTCTTGCAAGCCAGGATCAGTGGCTCGGGGTCGGGCTTGCTGTTTTTCACATGATCCGGGCAGATCAGCAGCGCCGAGCGCTCGGCCAGGCCCAGGCGTTGCATGATCGGCTCGGCGAAGCGCACCGGCTTGTTGGTGACCACGCCCCACAGCAGATTGCCTTTCTCGATGTCGGCCAGCAGCTCCGGCATGCCGTCGAACAGCTTGCTGTGCACCGCGCAATCGCGCTGGTAGCGCTCGAGGAACTCCAGGCGCAGGGCTTCGAAGCCGTCGGCCTCGGGGTCCATGGCGAAGGTCGCGGCGACCATGGCGCGGGCGCCGCCGGAAATCACCTCGCGGATGCGCGCGTCGTCGATGGCCGGCAGGCCGCGGTCGGCGAGCATCGCCTGGCAGATTGCGATGAAGTCCGGCGCCGTGTCCAGCAGGGTGCCGTCCATGTCGAAGAGTACTGCTCGCAGGCGCATGCTCATTCCTCGCGCAGGGTCTGGATCATGTAGTTGACGTCGACGTCGTTGCACAGCTTGTAGTGCTTGGTCAGCGGGTTGTAGGTCAGGCCGATGATGTCCTTGACCTCCAGGCCTGCGGCACGGCTCCAGGCGCCCAGCTCTGAGGGGCGGATGAACTTCTTGAAGTCGTGGGTGCCGCGCGGCAGCATCTTCAGCACGTATTCGGCACCGATGATCGCCAGCAGGTAGGCCTTGGGGTTGCGGTTGATGGTCGAGAAGAACACCTGGCCGCCCGGCTTGACCATGCGATAGCAGGCGCGGATCACCGACGAAGGGTCGGGGACGTGCTCGAGCATCTCCAGGCAGGTGACCACGTCGAACTGGCCGGGCATCTCTTCGGCCAGGGCTTCGGCGGTGATCTGCCGGTACTCCACCGCAACGCCCGACTCCAGCTGGTGCAACTGGGCCACCGCCAGCGGTGCCTCGCCCATGTCGATGCCGGTCACGGTGGCACCGCGCTGGGCCATCGCCTCGCTGAGGATGCCGCCGCCGCAGCCGACGTCCAGCACCTTCTTGCCGGCCAGGCCGACGCGTTCGTCGATCCAGTTGACCCGCAGCGGGTTGATGTCGTGCAGCGGCTTGAACTCGCTTTCGCGGTCCCACCAGCGGTGGGCCAGGGCTTCGAACTTGGCGATTTCGGCGTGGTCGACGTTGCTCATGGGAACAGTCCTCTGAATCTTCGATAAATAGTGTCGCGGGCCGGCAGCCGCAGCTGCCGGCCGTTCATTCGTTGCGCCCGCCGATGCGGGCTCCCCAGGCGCGGGCGTTGGCGGCCAGCGCGGCTTCGTCCATTTGGCTCAGGCGGCGGTCCTCGACCAGTTGCTGCCCGGCTACCCAGACATCCTTCACGCAATCGCGACCTGTGGCGTAGATCAGTTGTGAGACCGGGTCGTGCACCGGTTGCTGCGCCAGCCCCGACAGGTCGAAGACAGCCAGGTCGGCGGCCTTGCCCACTTCGAGCGAGCCGGTGATCGCCTCCAGCCCGAGCGCCCGGGCGCCATTGAGCGTGGCCATGCGCAGTGCCCGGTGGGCGTCCAGGGCGGTGGCCGAGCCGGCGACGGCCTTGGCCAGCAGCGCGGCGGTGCGGGTTTCACCGAGCAGGTCGAGGTCATTGTTGCTGGCGGCGCCATCGGTGCCGACGGCCACGTTCACCCCGGCCTGCCACAAGCGCTCCACCGGGCAGAAACCGCTGGCCAGCTTGAGGTTGGATTCGGGGCAGTGGACCACGCTGGTGTTGCTTTCTACCAGCAGCGCCAGGTCTTCGTCGCTGATCTGGGTCATGTGCACCGCTTGCAGGTTCGGGCCCAGCAGGCCCAGGCGCGCGAGGCGCGCCATTGGCCGCTCGCCGTTGTCCTTGAGTGCCTGCTCGACTTCGCTGGCGGTCTCGTGGATGTGCATGTGCAGCGGTGCGTCCAGCTGGTCGGCGATCACCCGGATCTTCTCCAGGTTCTCGTCGCTCACCGTGTAGGGGGCGTGCGGGCCCAGGGCGATGGTGATGCGCGGGTGGTGGCGCAGCTCGCCGAATAGCTCGATGGCCAGGTGCAGGGCCTCGTCCGGGGTGCGTGCGCCGGGGATGGGGAAATCCAGCAGCGGCACGGCGATCTGCGCGCGGATGCCGCTGCGGTGCACGCGGTCGCAGGCCTCGCGGGGATAGAAATACATGTCGGCGAAGCAGGTGATGCCGCCCTTGAGCTGTTCGGCGATGGCCAGGTCGGTGCCGGCGGCCACGAAGGCCTCGTTCACCCAGCGACCCTCGGCGGGCCAGATATGCTCCTGCAGCCAGGTCATCAGCGGCAGGTCGTCGGCCAAACCGCGGAACAGGGTCATGGCGGCGTGGCCGTGGGCGTTGACCAGCCCGGGCGTCAACAGGCAGTCGGGCAGCGTTCGCACGTCCCGGGCCTGGGGTGCCCGCTCGCGTGGGCCGAGCCAGGCGATCTGGCCGTCGCGGATGCCCAGCGCATGGCCCTCCAGCACGACACCGGCCGGCTCGACGGGGACCAGCCAGTCCGGCACAAGCAGCAGGTCGAGGAGCGGAGTGGCAGTGGGCATGCGCGACATTTACCTGGATCGGTTCGGCTAAACGCGCAGTATACCCGAGCGTCCGCGACGCAGGCTCGCTATAATCGCCGGCTTTTGATGCCAGGGCGACGGGGAGAGGCGATGCGCGAGCAACTGATGGCGGCGGAGACGGTGACGGGCATCGAGTGGCGCGATGGCGTGCTGCACCTGCTCGACCAGCGCCTGCTGCCGCTTGAGCAGTGCTGGCTGGCCTGCACCGAGGCGGCCGAGGTGGCTGAGGCGATCAGCGACATGGCCGTGCGTGGCGCTCCGGCGATCGGCATCTGCGCCGCCTACGGCCTGGTGCTGGCGCTGCGCCGTCGCCTGGCCGAAGGCGAGAGTTGGGAAGAGAGCCTTGAAGAAGACTTCATGATGTTGGGCGAGGCGCGGCCTACCCCGGCCAACCTGTTCTGGGCGCTCAACCGCATGCGTGAGCGCCTGCAGCGCCTGCGCCCGGATGAAGACGTGCTGAAGGTGATGGAGGTCGAGGCAGTGGCGATTCATCAAAGCGATCGCGAGGCCAACCTGACCATGGCCCAGTTCGGTGTCGAGCAGATCCGCAGGCACCAGGGTAGCGAGCAGGCCCTGCTCACCCACGGCAACGCCGGGGCCCTGGCCACCGGCGGCTTCGGTACCGCCCTGGGGGTGATTCGCGCTGCCACGCTGGAGGGCATGGTCGAGCAGGTCTATGCCTGCGAGTCGCGGCCGTGGCTGCAGGGTTCGCGCCTGACCGCCTGGGAGCTGGCCGCCGACGGTGTGCCGGTGACCGTGGTCGCCGACGCGGCGGCCGGGCACCTGATGAAGACCAAGGGCATCACCTGGGTGGTGGTCGGTGCCGACTGCATTGCCGCCAATGGCGATGTGGCGGCGAAGATCGGCACCTACCAGATGGCGGTGGCGGCCATGCACCACGGGCTGCGTTTCATGGTGGTGGCGCCAAGCACCAGCATCGATCTGAACCTGCCCACCGGTGAGGATATCCCGCTGGAAACCCGCGGCGAGGAAGAGCTGCTGGAGGTGTCCGGGATTCAGGTAACCGCTGATGTCGAGGCCTACAACCCGGTGGTCGATGTCACGCCGGCCGACCTGATCGACGTGATCGTCACCGAAAAGGGCGTGGTCGAGCGCCCGGATACCGCAAAAATCGCCCAGTTGATGTGCCGCAAACGCCTCCACTGAGGCGTTTTTCCATCCGTGCGGATGGTGCTGTACGGCAACCTGCCATATCTCCCATGCGCGCAGCGTTTGTGATACCATCCGGCAGTTTCCAAGGCCGCTCTTTACCGCGGCCTTCATTGCGCAGATCCATGGCACAACTCATTGATTTGTCGTAAGTCGTCGCACCCCAATTGCGCTGCGGCGGCGAGCTTCGTTCGTCCTTCGAGGGATCAGGCGAAGTTTCACCAGAAAAAGGAATCAGGCTTCTCATGGGCGAACTGGCCAAAGAAATCCTCCCGGTCAATATCGAAGACGAACTGAGACAGTCTTACCTCGACTACGCGATGAGCGTTATTGTCGGGCGAGCGCTGCCCGATGCGCGTGACGGCTTGAAGCCCGTGCATCGTCGCGTTCTGTATGCGATGAGCGAACTGGGCAACGACTGGAACAAGCCGTACAAGAAATCCGCCCGTGTGGTCGGTGACGTGATCGGTAAGTACCACCCGCACGGCGACACCGCCGTGTACGACACCATCGTGCGCATGGCCCAGCCATTCTCGCTGCGCTACCTGCTGGTCGATGGCCAGGGCAACTTCGGTTCGGTGGACGGCGACAACGCCGCGGCCATGCGATACACCGAAGTGCGCATGTCCAAGCTGGCCCATGAGCTGTTGGCCGACCTGCACAAAGAGACCGTCGACTGGGTACCGAACTATGACGGTACCGAGCAGATCCCGGCGGTCATGCCGACCAAGATCCCCAACCTGCTGGTCAACGGCTCCAGCGGTATTGCCGTGGGCATGGCGACGAACATTCCGCCGCACAACCTCGGCGAAGTGATCGACGGCTGCCTGGCGCTGATCGACAACTCCGACATCACGGTCGATGAGCTGATGCAGTTCATCCCGGGGCCGGACTTCCCGACAGCGGGCCTGATCAATGGCCGCCAGGGCATCATCGAGGCCTATCGCACCGGCCGTGGCCGCATCTATATGCGTGCCCGCTCCGAGATCGAGGATATCGACAAGGTCGGCGGCCGCCAGCAGATCGTGGTCACCGAGCTGCCGTACCAGCTGAACAAGGCGCGCCTGATCGAGAAGATCGCCGAGCTGGTCAAAGAGAAGAAGATCGAAGGCATCACCGAGCTGCGCGACGAGTCCGACAAGGACGGCATGCGCATCGTCATCGAGCTGCGTCGCGGCGAGGTGCCGGAGGTGGTGCTCAACAACCTCTACCAGCAGACCCAGCTGCAGAGCGTGTTCGGCATCAACATCGTCGCCCTGATCGACGGTCGTCCGCGCCTGCTTAACTTGAAAGACCTGCTCGAAGCGTTCGTCCGTCACCGCCGCGAGGTGGTCACTCGCCGCACCGTGTTCGAGCTGCGCAAGGCCCGCGAGCGTGGTCACATCCTTGAAGGTCAGGCGGTCGCGCTGTCCAACATCGACCCGGTCATCGCCCTGATCAAGGCCTCGCCGACGCCGTCCGAAGCCAAGGAGGCGCTGATCAGCACGGCCTGGGAGTCCAGCGCGGTGCAAGTCATGGTCGAGCGCGCCGGTGCCGAGTCGTGCCGTCCGGAAGACCTGCCGGAGCAGTACGGCCTGCGCGAAGGCAAGTACTACCTGTCGCCGGAACAGGCCCAGGCGATCCTGGAGCTGCGCCTGCACCGCCTGACCGGCCTGGAGCACGAGAAGCTGCTGGCCGAGTACCAGGAGATCCTCGAGCAGATCGGCGAGCTGATTCGCATCCTCAGCAGCGCCGAGCGCTTGATGGAAGTGATCCGCGAAGAGCTTGAAGCGATCCGCGCCGAGTACGGCGATGCCCGCCGCACCGAAATCCTCAATGCCAGCCACGACCTCAACTACGGCGACATGATCCCCGAAGAAGAGCGTGTGGTGACGATCTCCCACGGTGGCTACGCCAAGACACAGCCACTGTCCGCGTACCAGGCCCAGCGCCGTGGTGGCAAGGGCAAGTCGGCCACAGGCGTCAAGGACGAGGACTACATCGAGCACCTGCTGGTTGCCAACAGCCACGCCACCCTGCTGCTGTTCTCCAGCAAGGGCAAGGTGTACTGGAAGAAGACCTACGAGATTCCCGAGGCCTCCCGCGCCGCCCGCGGCCGCCCGCTGGTCAACCTGCTGCCGCTGGAAGAAGGTGAGCGCATCACCGCCATGCTGCAGATCGACCTGGAGGCGCTGCAGCAGCACGCAGACCCAGAGGAAGAACTGGAAGACAGCGATGACAGCGTGATCGAAGGCGAGCTGGTGGAAGCCGAGGAGATCGACGAGGAAGACGGCGACACCCCTGAGTGGGTCGCTGAAGCGACCGGCGCCTACATCTTCATGGCCACTGCTTCCGGTACCGTCAAGAAGACTCCGCTGGTGCAGTTCGCCCGTCCGCGTTCCAACGGCCTGATTGCCCTGAAGCTCAAGGAAGGTGACACCCTGATCGCCGCCGCCATCACCGATGGCGCCAAGGAAGTCATGATGTTCTCCGACGCCGGCAAGGTGATCCGCTTCGCCGAGAGCGTGGTGCGCGAGATGGGCCGTACCGCCCGTGGCGTGCGCGGCATGAAGCTGGGCAAGGGTCAGCAGATCATTTCCATGCTGATTCCGGAGTCTGGCGCGCAGATCCTCACCGCTTCCGAGCGTGGTTTCGGCAAGCGTACCCCGCTGTCCAAGTTCCCGCGTCGCGGCCGTGGCGGTCAGGGCGTGATCGCCATGGGCACCAAGGGGCGCAACGGTCTGCTGATCGGCGCTATCCAGGTGCAGGAAGGCGAGGAAATCATGCTGATCTCCGACCAGGGCACGCTGGTGCGTACCCGGGTCGGCGAGGTGTCCAGCCTGGGCCGTAACACCCAGGGTGTCACGCTGATCAAGCTGGCCACCGACGAGACGCTGGTGGGGCTTGAGCGCGTCCAGGAACCCTCCGAAGAAGAGCTCGATGAACTGATCGAGACGGACGAGGAGGGCGCCCCGCTCGATGCGGTGGGCGACGACGATGCCGGCACCGAAGAGGCGCCTCAGGAATAATCGATGCAACAACCCGAGCGGGGCGACCAAGGTCGCCCCGTTTGACTGATGAAGGTGGGGCATTGGCGCTGCGAGGCAGCCCCGGTGCTGGCGATACAGTCTTGACTGGTCCGCAGCGAATTACGATTTTGTTCTATTTGGCAGAGCGAGAGTGGATGTGAGCAAACGAGCCTTTAACTTCTGCGCAGGCCCTGCCGCGCTTCCTGATGCCGTGCTGCAGCGCGCCCAGGCCGAGATGCTGGACTGGCGCGGCAAGGGTCTGTCGGTGATGGAGATGAGCCATCGCAGTGACGACTATGTGGCCATCGCCGAAAAGGCCGAGCAGGACCTGCGCGACCTGCTGTCCGTCCCCTCCAACTACAAGGTGCTGTTCCTGCAGGGCGGTGCCAGCCAGCAGTTCGCCGAGATTCCGCTGAACCTGCTGCCGGAAAACGGCACCGCCGACTACGTCGAGACCGGTATCTGGTCGAAGAAGGCCATCGAGGAAGCGCGCCGCTTCGGCACTGTCAACGTTGCTGCCAGCGCCAAGCCCTACGACTACCTGGCTATCCCGGGCCAGAACGAGTGGCAGCTGACCCGCAACGCCGCCTACGTGCACTATGCGTCCAACGAGACCATTGGTGGCCTGCAGTTCGACTGGGTGCCCGAAACCGGTGACGTCCCGCTGGTGGTCGACATGTCCTCGGACATCCTGTCGCGCCCGATCGACGTATCGCAGTACGGCCTGATCTACGCCGGTGCGCAGAAGAACATCGGCCCGAGCGGCCTGGTGGTGGTGATCGTGCGCGAAGACCTGCTGGGCCGTGCCCGCAGCAGCTGCCCGACGATGCTCGACTACAAGGTGTCGGCCGACAACGGCTCGATGTACAACACCCCGGCCACCTATTCCTGGTACCTCTCGGGCCTGGTGTTCGAGTGGCTCAAGGAGCAGGGTGGCGTCGAGGCGATGGAGCAGCGCAACCGCGCCAAGAAAGAGCGCCTGTACGGCTTCATCGACGGCAGCGAGTTCTACACCAACCCGATCAGCGTCAACGCCCGCTCGTGGATGAACGTGCCGTTCCGCCTGGCCGACGAACGTCTGGACAAGGCCTTCCTGACCGGCGCCGATGCCCGTGGCTTGCTCAACCTCAAGGGCCATCGTTCGGTCGGTGGCATGCGTGCCTCGATCTACAACGCCCTGGGCCTGGAGGCTGTCGAGGCGCTGGTGCAGTACATGGGTGAATTCGAGAAGGAGCACGGCTGATGTCCGATCAGGAGCTCAAGGCCCTGCGCGTGCGCATCGACAGCCTCGATGAGAAGATCCTCGAGCTGATCAGCGAGCGCGCCCGTTGCGCCCAGGAAGTTGCCAAGGTCAAGACCGCATCGTTGCCTGAAGGCGAGGCGCCGGTGTTCTACCGTCCCGAGCGCGAGGCCGCGGTGCTCAAGCGCGTCATGCAGCGTAACCAGGGGCCGCTGGACAACGAAGAGATGGCGCGGTTGTTCCGCGAGATCATGTCCTCCTGCCTGGCGCTCGAAGAGCCGCTGAAGGTGGCCTACCTCGGCCCTGAAGGTACCTTCACCCAGGCCGCAGCCATGAAGCACTTCGGTCATGCCGTGGTCAGCCGCCCGATGGCGGCCATCGACGAGGTGTTCCGCGAGGTGGCGGCGGGTGCGGTCAATTTCGGCGTGGTGCCGGTGGAGAACTCCACCGAGGGCGCCGTCAGCCACACGCTGGACAGCTTCCTCGAGCATGACATGGTGATCTGCGGCGAGGTCGAGCTGCGTATCCACCATCACCTGCTGGTGGGTGAGAACACCAAGACCGACAGCATCACCCGCATCTACTCCCATGCCCAGTCGCTGGCCCAGTGCCGCAAGTGGCTGGACGCCCATTACCCGAACGTCGAGCGCGTGGCTGTGTCGAGCAACGCCGAGGCGGCCAAGCGGGTCAAGGGCGAGTGGAATTCGGCGGCGATCGCTGGCGACATGGCGGCCAACTTGTATGGTCTGACCCGCCTGGCCGAAAAGATCGAGGACCGCCCGGACAACTCCACGCGCTTCCTGATGATCGGTAACCAGGAAGTGCCGCCGACCGGCGACGACAAGACTTCGATCATCGTCTCCATGAGCAACAAGCCGGGTGCTCTGCACGAGCTGCTGGTACCGTTCCACGAGAACGGCATCGACCTCACGCGCATCGAGACCCGTCCGTCGCGCAGCGGCAAGTGGACCTACGTGTTCTTCATCGACTTTGTCGGCCATCACCGTGATCCGCTGATCAAGGCGGTACTCGAGCAGATCAGCCAGGAGGCTGTGGCGCTGAAGGTGTTGGGCTCTTATCCGAAAGCGGTGCTTTGATCGATTTTGTTGGGGCCGCTTTGCGGCCCATCGCCGGCAAGCCGGCTCCCACAGGGAGCGGTGTATCGCTGGCCTATGTGGGAGCTGGCTTGCCAGCGATGGGCTGCGCAGCAGCCCCCTGCGGTCTCAACGACTGGCATGTTTTTGAACAGGGTTCGCACTCGTGGTTAATGCTGTAACAAACAATCCCGCTCCGCTCATCGACCGTCTGGTGGTCGTAGGTCTCGGCCTGATCGGCGGCTCCTTCGCCAAGGGCCTGCGCGAAAGCGGCCTGTGCCGCGAAGTGGTCGGCGTCGACCTCGACGCCGAGTCGCGCAAGCAAGCCGTGGCGCTGGGCGTGGTCGATCGCTGCGAGGCAGACCTTGCGGCCGCTTGTGTCGGCGCCGACGTCATCCAGTTGGCTGTGCCGATCCTGGCCATGGAGAAAGTCCTGGCTCGCCTGGCCCAGCTCGACCTGGGTAATGCGGTGATCACCGACGTGGGCAGTGCCAAGGGCAATGTGGTGCGTGCCGCGCGCGAGGCGTTCGCCGAGCGCCTGTCGCGTTTCGTGCCGGGGCACCCGATCGCCGGGTCGGAGCAGAGTGGGGTGGAGGCCTCCAATGCGGCGCTGTTCCGCCGGCACAAGGTGATCCTCACTCCGCTGGCGGAAACCGAACCGGGCGCGCTCGCGCTGGTCGATCGCCTCTGGCGGGCGCTGGATGCCGACGTCGAGCACATGTCGGTGGAGCGCCATGACGAAGTGCTGGCCGCCACCAGCCACCTGCCACACCTGCTGGCCTTCGGCCTGGTCGACTCGCTGGCCAAGCGCAATGAAAACCTGGAGATCTTCCGGTACGCTGCGGGAGGCTTCCGCGATTTCACGAGAATCGCCGGCAGCGACCCGATCATGTGGCACGACATCTTCCTCGCCAACCGCGAGGCGGTCCTGCGCACTCTCGATACATTTCGCAGCGACCTCGACGCCTTGCGCGACGCGGTCGATGCTGGGGACGGGCACCAACTGCTGGGCGTGTTCACCCGCGCCCGGGTTGCCCGCGAGCATTTCAGTAAAATCCTTGCCCGTCGGGCCTATGTGGACGCTATGAACGCCAACGATCTGATTTTCCTGGCCCAACCGGGTGGCCGCGTGTCCGGACGGATCCGCGTACCTGGCGACAAATCGATTTCCCATCGCTCGATCATGCTCGGCTCGCTGGCCGAGGGCACGACGGAAGTCGAAGGTTTCCTCGAGGGTGAAGACGCCCTGGCGACCTTGCAGGCCTTCCGCGACATGGGTGTGGTCATCGAAGGGCCGCACCATGGTCGCGTGACTATTCACGGTGTTGGCCTGCATGGCTTGAAGCCGCCGCCCGGCCCGCTGTATGTGGGCAACTCCGGCACCTCGATGCGCCTGCTGTCCGGCCTGCTGGCAGCGCAGTCGTTCGACACCACCATGACCGGCGACGCCTCGCTGTCCAAGCGTCCGATGAACCGCGTGGCCAACCCGCTGCGTGAAATGGGTGCCGTGGTCGAGACCGGCCCTGAAGGTCGACCGCCGCTGACCATCCGTGGTGGCCACAAGCTCAAGGCGCTGAACTACACGCTGCCGATGGCCAGTGCCCAGGTCAAGTCCTGCCTGCTGCTGGCTGGCCTGTACGCCGAAGGCACCACCACCGTCACCGAGCCTGCGCCCACCCGTGACCACACCGAGCGCATGCTGCGCGGCTTCGGCTACGCGGTCGAGTCGAACGGTCCGGTAGCTTCCCTGCAGTCCGGTGGCAAGCTCACCGCCACCCGTATCGAAGTGCCGGCGGATATTTCTTCCTCGGCGTTCTTCCTGGTGGCGGCGTCCATCGCCGAGGGTTCCGAACTGGTCCTGGAGCACGTCGGCATCAACCCGACCCGCACCGGCGTGATCGACATCCTGCGCCTGATGGGCGGCGACATCACCCTGGAAAACCAGCGTGAAGTCGGCGGCGAGCCGGTGGCTGACCTGCGCGTGCGTGGCGCCAAGCTCAAGGGTATCGACATCCCGGAAGAGCTGGTGCCGCTGGCCATCGACGAGTTCCCGGTGCTGTTCGTCGCCGCCGCCTGCGCCGAAGGGCGTACCGTGCTGCGTGGCGCCGAAGAACTGCGGGTCAAGGAATCGGACCGCATCCAGGTGATGGCCGACGGCCTGATCGCCCTGGGCGTGAAGTGCGAGCCGACCCCGGACGGCATCATCATCGACGGCGGCCAGATCGGCGGCGGCGAAGTGCACGGTCATGGCGACCACCGCATCGCCATGGCGTTCAGCATCGCTTCGCTGCGCGCCAGTGCCCCGATCGTCATTCATGACTGCGCCAACGTCGCCACGTCGTTCCCCAACTTCCTGGCGCTGTGCAAGGAAGTCGGCATCCGCGTCGCCGAAGAGGGCAAGTCGTGAATTCGCAAGCACCGGTCATCACCATCGACGGGCCTAGCGGCTCGGGCAAGGGCACGGTCGCAGGGCTGCTGGCTCGTGAGCTGGGCTGGCGCCTGCTCGACTCTGGCGCCCTCTACCGCTTGTTGGCATTCAATGCCAGCAATCACGGAGTCGACCTGACCAACGAAGAGCTGCTCAAGGCGCTGGCCGCGCATCTGGACGTACAGTTCGTCGCGGCGGAGCCGGGCAAGCTGCAGCAGATCATTCTAGAAGGTGAGGATGTCAGCAATGCCATCCGCACCGAGACAGTCGGTGCCGGGGCCTCGATGGTTGCCTCGCTGCCCGCGGTGCGCGAGGCGCTGTTGCAGCGCCAGCGTGCGTTCCGTGAAGCCCCTGGGCTGATCGCCGACGGTCGCGACATGGGCACCGTGGTATTCCCGGACGCGCCGTTGAAGGTGTTCCTTACCGCCAGTGCCGAGGAGCGTGCCCGTCGCCGTTACCTGCAGTTGAAGGGCAAGGGTGAAGATGTTAGTCTGTCGAGTCTGCTAGATGAGATCCGTGCGCGCGATGAGCGCGACACCCAGCGCGCAGTGGCCCCGCTCAAGCCGGCGGCCGATGCAATTCAGCTGGATTCCACGGAGCTGTCCATCGAGCAGGTGCTGCAACGCATCAGAAGCGAGCTCGCCCTGCGCGACCTGGCCTGATGGAGAGGAGGGCCGGCAGGGGCACCAGTCAACGTCCTGCCAGCACTTCTTAACTTAACGAAACCCACATTGTCTGGAATGTGGCTATGGGCGTCTTTTTCGCCCGAATCTACAGGAATTAAAATGAGCGAAAGCTTTGCAGAACTCTTTGAAGAAAGCCTGAAAACCCTCAATCTTCAGCCGGGCGCAATCATCACCGGTATCGTTGTCGACATCGACGGCGACTGGGTTACCGTACACGCTGGCCTGAAGTCCGAGGGTGTCATCCCGCTCGAGCAGTTCTACAACGAAACTGGCGAACTGACCATCAAGGTCGGTGACGAAGTTCACGTTGCGCTGGACGCGGTCGAAGACGGCTTCGGCGAAACCAAGCTGTCCCGTGAAAAAGCCAAGCGCGCCGAGTGCTGGATTGTTCTGGAAGCTGCTTTCGCTGCTGAAGAAGTGGTCAAGGGCGTTATCAACGGTAAGGTTAAAGGCGGCTTCACTGTCGACGTTAACGGCATCCGTGCGTTCCTGCCGGGCTCCCTGGTTGATGTCCGCCCAGTGCGCGACACCACCCACCTCGAAGGCAAAGAGCTGGAATTCAAGGTCATCAAGCTGGACCAGAAGCGCAACAACGTTGTCGTTTCCCGTCGCAGCGTCCTGGAAGCCGAAAACAGCGCCGAGCGCGAAGCTCTGCTGGAATCGCTGCAGGAAGGCCAGCAGGTCAAAGGTATCGTCAAGAACCTCACCGACTACGGTGCGTTTGTTGACCTGGGCGGCGTCGATGGTCTGCTGCACATCACCGACATGGCCTGGAAGCGTATCAAGCACCCGTCCGAGATCGTCAACGTTGGTGACGAGATCGACGTCAAGGTCCTGAAGTACGATCGTGAGCGCAACCGCGTTTCGCTGGGCCTGAAGCAACTGGGCGAAGACCCATGGGTTGCTATCAAAGCCCGTTACCCAGAGAGCACCCGCGTGACTGCTCGCGTTACCAACCTGACCGACTACGGCTGCTTCGCTGAGCTGGAAGAAGGCGTTGAAGGCCTGGTACACGTTTCCGAAATGGACTGGACCAACAAGAACATCCACCCGTCGAAAGTCGTTCAGGTTGGCGACGAAGTGGAAGTCATGGTTCTGGACATCGACGAAGAGCGTCGTCGTATCTCCCTGGGCATCAAGCAGTGCAAGTCCAACCCATGGGAAGACTTCTCCGGCCAGTTCAACAAGGGTGACAAGATCACCGGTACCATCAAGTCGATCACCGACTTCGGTATCTTCATCGGCCTGGACGGCGGCATCGACGGTCTGGTTCACCTGTCCGACATCTCCTGGAACGAAGCTGGCGAAGAAGCCGTGCGTCGCTTCAAGAAGGGCGACGAGCTGGAAACCGTCATCCTGTCGGTTGACCCAGAGCGCGAGCGCATCTCCCTGGGCATCAAGCAGCTGGAAGACGATCCGTTCTCCAACTTCGTTGCTGTCAACGACAAGGGCGCTATCGTCAAGGGTATCGTCAAGGAAGTTGACGCCAAGGGCGCTATCGTGACCCTGGCCGACGACATCGAAGCTACTCTGAAAGCTTCCGAAATCAGCCGTGACCGCGTTGAAGACGCTCGTAACGTGCTGAAGGAAGGCGAAGAGATCGAAGCCAAGATCATCAGCGTCGACCGCAAGTCCCGCGTCATCAGCCTGTCCATCAAGTCGAAGGACGATGCTGAAGAGCGCGAAGCCATCCAGAGCCTGAAAAACGCTCCGGAAGCGGCTGCCGACACCACCATGGCCGCGCTGCTGCGCGAAGCTATGGCCAAGCAGAGCTGAGTTCTGTTTGATCGGTAAAAAGGGCGACCCTCGGGTCGCCCTTTTTTGTGCCTGTGATTTCTCTGCAGGTGTGGAGCCTCCGTACCTTGGCCCGATTCCTGGCGGCTTGTCACGACTGTGAACAAATCCTTACCTTGAATTTTTTTGTTTAGTCAAGAACCGGCCTGTTCAAATCGCTCGGAGCGTGCTACAAACTGATTAAGCAATGATCTAGCTGCTTGATAACGAAGGGAAAAATATGACGAAGTCGGAGCTGATCGAACGTATTGTCACCCATCAGGGGCTACTCTCGTCCAAGGACGTCGAGTTGGCCATCAAGACCATGCTTGAGCAGATGTCGCAGTGCTTGGCGACCGGGGATCGTATCGAGATCCGTGGCTTCGGCAGCTTTTCCCTGCACTACCGCGCGCCCCGTGTAGGCCGCAACCCCAAGACCGGTCAGTCGGTCAGCTTGGACGGCAAGTACGTGCCGCATTTCAAGCCTGGCAAGGAGCTGCGTGATCGGGTCAATGAAGAAGAGCACGAGCACACTTGAGTGAAGGAGTAATCTGATGCGTAATCTCAAGCGCGCTTTGGCGGCGTTGTTCGTACTGCTGCTGGCGGCCGTGGTGCTGTTCTTTGTGCTGGAGAACCAGCAGGGCGTTTCCCTGGTGCTGTTCGGTTGGTCGGCGCCGGCCATGCCTGTAGCGGTGCTGATGTTGCTTGCGCTGGTGCTCGGTCTGGCTATTGGTCCTCTGTTGGGGGCATACGCCTTGATGCGTGGCAAGCGCAAAATTCGTGTCTCTGCTCGTCAGGCAGCGCTGTCGGGGAATTAGAGAAAAGTCTTACGCTGGCTCAAGATTTTTTTCCTTTGTTGGTCTCAGGGGTGGTGCGTTAATGGCGCTATTCCTCTTCCGTTCATCAAAGAGTGGCGTAATGCATTTGCCTGCAATTCCCTGCCGCAGTGGAATATGCGAAATCATCGGTTCTTGTCGCCGCCCTCAAGCAAGAAATGCGCGAGTCTGCTGACCAGGCTGTGGTCTGGGGCGGGAGTGGGATGCTTGACCAGGCAAGAAGCGGGGTGGTCTTGGTTTTGATGCGCGTTGCTTTCAGCTTCTGGTTAGTTCCTTAGGCTCTGTACGAAAAGTCTTGAGACGCAGGTCAGGCAAGGCGAAAACAGCCGAGGAAGCGGAGTGTACTGGAGTACATGAGCATTCCGAGGCTGTTTTCAACGCAGCATGAACAAGTATCAAGGCTTTTCGTACAGAGCCTAGGCGGTCCTGAGCAAAGTGGCCGGATTCCACCACTCTTTGCCCAGGCTTTCGTGCGCGACGTAGCCAGGTCCGGTAGCTTTGTGTCTTTCGATCCGATCTTTAACCCGCCCGGGTGGGTGTTGTTACGGTATCATGGCTGGTTGGGCTAGATCGGGTGGCTGTGCTGCAGATCATTCGTCAGAGCAGCGCCGGGGCTGTGCGGGCATTGGCAGAAATGAATGAACAATTGATAGACCCTTATGAGCTCGATGTCGAAAGTTGTTAAAGGCGCGATCCTTAACCTTGGTGGGTTGGGTCTGCCCATGATCGTTGCGGTTTTCACCATTCCCTACCTTATCCATTTGCTCGGTGCCGAGAAGTTCGGCCTGCTTGCGTTGATGTGGGCTGTGGTCAGCTATGCCGGAATCTTCGATCTGGGCTTGGGGCGCGCGCTGACCATGCAGATTGCCATGTTCGATCGCCAGGCTTGTTTGTCGACACTTGGCGCGATCATCGGCACAGCTTATGTGCTAATGGCCGCGGTCAGTATCGTGCTGGGTGTTTTGATTTTCCTGATCAGTGGCGAAATAGTCAGTTTGGTGAAGGGGGTGACCGACCCACAGGAAACCGTTACTGCTTTTCAAGTGATGTCCGTCTCCATACCGTTCATCATCCTTGCGTCGGGTTTTCGTGGGGTACTTGAAGCGCGCCAGGCGTTCGGCAGAGTGAATGCGGTGCGATTGCCGCTGGGCGTCTATACCTTCGTTGGGCCAGTCCTGGTGGGTATGATTTTCGGAGCGCGTCTGGACTTGATTGCCGTTGTTCTTGTGCTTGGTCGGGTCCTGGCCTGCGCAGTCTACTGGCATTCTGCGCGTCGGCATGTGGCGCCGATCGAGCATGGGCAGCTTGCGTGGGATCGCCGTCACGTAAAATCACTTTGTGCCAGTGGTGGATGGCTGTCGGTTGCCAGCGTGGTGGGGCCGATCATGACCTATGCGGATCGCTTCGTGCTTGGTGGCTTGGTGTCAGCCAATGCAGTGGCCTTTTATGTCACACCTAATGAACTGGTCACCAAACTGTGGATCCTTCCCGGAGCGCTGACGGCTGTTCTGTTCCCATTGTTTTCCGGCGGATTCTCCAGTTCGGACCGCAAGGCAACTCGCCATCTGTTTGATTTATCGAGTGCGGCCATCTTTGGTATCATCGCGCCCCTGTCTTTGGCCTTGGCAGTGCTTTCCTACGATCTGTTGGCGCTGTGGGTTGGTGCAGAATTTGCCCGCGAGGGCCAGATGTTGCTCGTGATCTTCGCTTTTGCAATTCTTGTAAATTGCATGGCTCACGTTCCGCTCACGTTGTTGCAAGGTACGGGCAGTGCCAGGGCGGTTGCCCTGCTGCAGGTGATCGAGATACCGATCTTCCTCGGAGTGCTGTGGGGCCTTACTCTTAACTTTGGTGTGCTTGGCGCCGCTTACGCCTGGGTGGTCAGAGCTGTATTCGACACAGCTTTCATGATGTACCTTGCCTGCACCAAGTTGGACGCGCCATTCATGGGGCGTCTAACGATGGTGTTTGCCGGGGTCATTGTCCTTCTGGGCGTGTACAGCGTAGTGAAGGACTGGGGGATTGCTGAGCGGCTGTTGGTGATTGGCTTTGTCGGAGTCTTATCGGCTGTGGCCCTGGTCCTGATGATGACAAGGTCCATCAAGTTGAAGCCCAAGACTGAAGCCTGATGGAATTGGCAAGCCGCTTTCTGGACATCTATACCCTGATGCTCGTCGCCGTCTGGGCCGCGGCGGTTTGGGCGTGGGTGTTGAGAAGGGCGGCGCCTGGTGCCGAACAGTTGCTTTTCATAGGGCTTGCGCTGTTGCTCATGGTCTTTTCGGCCACGCGTTATCAAACGGGTTACGATTGGCCGGCCTATGAAGAGTTCTATGTACAGGGTGACAACCTGAGCGGCAAGTATGAGTTCGAGCCCGGTTTCAGGTGGTTGGTGGAGCTGTTTCGATACTGGCGCCTGGATTTTACGACCTTCCAGTTTGTCTTGAGCGCCGCCCAGGTATTGTTTACTGCGCTGTTCATTCGAAAGTTCTTTCAAGGTTTGGCACTGCTCGCGTTAGCGGTGTATTACACAGTGCCCGATTTGTACCTGATCAATGCATTTTCACTGATGCGCCAAGGGCTTGCCCTGTCTCTCTTCCTCTGTGGGGTGGTCTATTTCTTCGAGCGCAAGCCGTGGCTCACCTGCCTGTTTTTCGCATCGGCGATGCTGTTCCATATCTCCAGCGCTTTCGCTATCGGGGTGTTTCTGGTCATTCGCTGTATCGGTGTGAGCCCGATGGTGGCGGTGCCGGTGGTGGGGGCTCTGGCGGCTAGCTACTTGGCCAATATCAACATCCTCGGTGGCCTGATCCAACTGGCGGCAACCTGGCCGCCATTGCAGAAGTATGCGATCTATCAAGGGCTTGACACGCCAAGCGCGAGCATTCTTTACAAATTACTGTTCGTGACGCTTTTTCTCACGCTGTTCTACCTGGCGTGCTACCGCAGGCGTATGCAGTTGCGTGAAGGCGAGTACACGCAAGCGCGAGCGTTCAATTTTGCTCTGGCCTGCGCCGCAGTCTCGATCAGTCTAGTGTTCTGGGCCTATCCAACATTTTTGTCGAGATTCCAGGCTTTTTTTATATTTTTCTTGCTGGGTTACACGTGGCCAGTGTTCGACTTTTCCAAAAGCTTGAATAGGGGGTTGCTATGTTGTGTCATCTTTGGCGTATGCACTGCGCTCTATGCGAAATTTGTATTGACTCATATTTCAATGGTCTACTTCCCTTATCAGAGCCTGTTTCAGAGGAATATAGAGTTGCGTAGCACCGGTTCTGAAAGGGTTGATGAGTTGCACAAGGAGTTACAAAGGTTATGGCGAGGCGCGGATGAGTAAGGTGTTGCTGTTGACGACCAAGTACCCGTGTGGGGCGGGTGAGGGCTGGCTGACCAATGAGCTGGCTGAATGCTTTTCGCGTGAGGGCAAGCGAGTTTCTGTGCTGGCGCTGAGCTGGGAGTATGCCGATGGTGGTAACGCGGTTATCGATCTGAATGGGGTGAAGGTCTATCGCCAGCGGCTTTGGCGCTTTTTTTATAAAAAGAACTTCATTTGTGCAATGTTGAAG
Organism: Pseudomonas sp. RC3H12; assembly: GCF_018596375.1. Taxonomy (NCBI): domain Bacteria; kingdom Pseudomonadati; phylum Pseudomonadota; class Gammaproteobacteria; order Pseudomonadales; family Pseudomonadaceae; genus Pseudomonas; species Pseudomonas sp. RC3H12. The sequence goes on from NZ_CP075595.1 coordinate 714,539, forward strand.
ATCTTTATGTTTTCCCTGCTGGTCAGGTTGCGCTACAAGCGGAAAATCATTGAGGCAGACCTGATTGTCGCAACAACACCCTGTATTGTAATTTGGGGTTTGCTGGATTTCTTCTGGACTAAACCAAAGGCTAAAAAATATCTGATTTTGTGGGATTTTTTTCCTTATTATATGCGTGATCTGTGGTCGGGTGGGCGCAGCAAGCTCTTCAGCTTCTTCGTGCGTTGGGAGAATCGCCTGTATAAAAAATTCGATGCGATCGGTTGCATGACCAAGGGCAGTGCCGAATTTTTACAGGCGAACTATGAAGTTGATGCCGGGCGGGTCAGCCAGCTGCCGCTGTGGACCAAGCAGTTGCCCAAAGTGGAAATATCCGCTGCGCAGCGCAAAGCCATTCGGGAGCAGTACGGCATTGCAGAGCATGCCTTCGTGTCCGTTTATGGTGGTGCCATGTCTGTGGTCCAGGGGTTGGACAATATTCTGAATTTGGCCGCGAGTCTGAAAGGGCGCGAGGATCATCAGTTCGTCTTTATCGGGCGAGGCAGCGAGCTGCCCCGGCTCAAGGCGCGTGCGCAGGACGAGCAATTGCACAATGTATTGTTTGTCGATTATGTGCCGCGCGATGAGTATGAAAAAGTAGTGGCTGTATGTGATGTGGGCATTGTCTCCTTGTCGGGTCAGCACGCAGTGCCGAGTTTTCCTTCGAAATCCATTGACTATCTGAAAGTCGGGTTACCGATTCTTGCGTCTATCGACAGGTACACCGAGTTCGGCAGCATTCTGGTTGATGACATGAAGGCAGGTTTGTGGGTAGAGGCAGGCGATCCGGCGAGTCTGGGCCAGGCACTTGAAAAAATGCGCCAAGATAGCGTATTTTTGGCGCGCTGCGCGTCAAACGGCCGGCATTATTACGAGCAGGAAATGAAAGTCGAATCTGCTACCAGCAACATTTTATCAGCATGTGAGAAAGTATGAATTTCAAAGGTAAAACCCTCCTGATCACAGGTGGTACCGGGTCGTTTGGCAATGCCGTGCTCAAGGGCTTCCTCGATACGGATATTGGTGAGATCCGTATTTTCAGTCGTGATGAGAAAAAACAGGATGACATGCGCAAGCGCTACACCAGCGACAAGCTGAAGTTTTATATCGGCGACGTGCGTGACTATCAAAGTATCCTGGCTGCCAGCCGTGGTGTTGACTACATCTTCCATGCTGCGGCGCTCAAGCAAGTCCCTTCCTGTGAGTTTCACCCGCTTGAGGCGGTGAAGACCAACGTGCTGGGCACCGAAAACGTGTTGGAAGCGGCAATCCAGAACGAAGTGAAGCGCGTGGTTTGCCTGAGTACCGACAAGGCCGTCTATCCGATCAATGCCATGGGGATCTCCAAGGCCATGATGGAAAAGGTCATGGTCGCCAAATCCCGTAATGTGGATGAGAAGAAAACGGTCATCTGTGGCACGCGCTACGGAAACGTGATGGCTTCTCGTGGCTCGGTCATCCCTTTGTTCATTGACCAGATCCGTGCCGGCAAACCGCTGACCCTTACCGATCCCAGCATGACACGCTTCATGATGACCCTGGCCGATGCCGTGGATCTCGTCCTGTATGCGTTCGAACACGGCAACAATGGCGACCTGTTCGTACAAAAAGCGCCGGCTGCGACCGTTGAGACGCTGGCCCAGGCACTGACTGCCATGGTCGGGCAGCCAGATCACCCGATTCAGGTAATCGGCACCCGTCATGGTGAAAAACTGTTCGAGGCGCTGCTTAGTCGCGAAGAGATGGCCTGTGCCGAGGACATGGGTAACTACTTCCGAGTTCCGCCAGACTTGCGCGACCTGAACTACGCCAAGTTCGTGGAGGAGGGGGAAACCAAGATCTCTCGCACGGAAGACTACAACTCGCACAACACCGAGCGCCTGGACGTGGAGGGTATGCAGCAACTGCTGCTCAAGCTCGACTTCATGCGTGCCATCCAGCGTGGCGAAAACGCTGCGCCCGAGGAGTAAGCGATGCGTGTCCTGATCACCGGAAGCAATGGTTTTGTTGGTAAGAACCTGTTGGTGCACCTCGCAGAGCGCAGTGATGTCGAAGTCATAGGGTTCACTCGTGATCATGCACTGGATGCGTTGCCCGAGATGGTCGCGCAGGCCGACTTCATCTTCCATCTGGCTGGCGTGAACAGGCCGCAGGATCCGAAAGAGTTCCACGTCGGCAACACCGACCTGACCCGTGCGCTGTGCGCAGCTGTACGGGCGACCGGCCGGGCAGTGCCGATCATTTATACCTCTTCAACGCAGGCCGCTTTTGATAACCCCTACGGTAAGAGCAAACGTGACGCCGAGGACGAGCTGCTGGCATTGCGCGACCAACTTGCGGTGCCGGTATGGATCTTCCGCCTGCCCAATGTGTTCGGTAAATGGGCCAAGCCGAACTACAACTCGGCGGTCGCGACCTTCTGCCACAATATCGTGCGTGACCTGGCCATCACCATCAACGATCCGGATGCGTCGATCACCCTCGTGTATGTCGACGACGTCGTCAGAAAATTCATCGAGTTGATGGATGGCCAGGTCGATGGAGGACCTTTCGTCGAGGTGCAGCCACAGTACCCGGTGAAAGTCGGCCAGTTGGCCGAGCAGCTGCAGGCTTTTCGCGACAGTCGTCAGACGATGATCACCGAGCCGGTCGGCACGGGTCTGGTCCGAGCGCTGTATTCGACCTACCTGAGTTATGTACCACCGGAAAAATTCAGCTATGAAGTGCCCAAGTACGGCGACCCGCGCGGGGTCTTCGTCGAAATGTTGAAGACGCGCGACTCCGGTCAGTTCTCGTACTTCACGGCGCATCCTGGCATCACTCGCGGCGGGCACTATCACCACAGCAAGACCGAGAAGTTTCTGGTGATCAAGGGCTCGGCGTGCTTCCGTTTCAGGCATGTTGTTTCGGGCGAGTTCTACGAGCTGTTTACCAACGGCGACCAGCCGCAAGTGGTCGAAACGGTTCCGGGCTGGACCCATGACATCACCAACGTCGGAGATGATGAGATGGTTGTGATGCTCTGGGCCAATGAAATTTTCGATCGTGAACACCCGGATACTTATGCCCGGCCTGTGGGTACCCATGCCTGAGTCGGCGTTTCAAGGTAGAAGTCAAAAATGAAGAAACTCAAAGTTGTTACCGTCGTGGGCACGCGCCCAGAAATTATCCGTCTTTCGCGGGTCATGGCCGCGCTCGACCAGCACTGCGACCATGTGCTGGTTCACACCGGCCAGAATTATGACTATGAATTGAACGAGATCTTCTTCACCGACCTCGGCATTCGCAAGCCTGACCATTTCCTCAATGCGGCAGGGGCTACCGGCGCTGAAACCATCGGCAACGTCATTATTGCGGTCGATCGCGTACTTGCCGAGATCGCCCCCGAGGCACTGCTGGTGCTGGGTGACACCAACAGCTGCATGGCCGTGCTGCCAGCCAAGCGCCGCAAGATCCCGACCTTCCACATGGAGGCCGGCAACCGCTGTTTCGACATGCGCGTGCCGGAAGAGATCAACCGCCGCATCGTCGACCACACTGCCGATATCAACCTCACCTACAGCACCATTGCGCGCGACTATCTGCTGCGCGAAGGGCTGCCCGCCGACCGTGTGATCAAGACCGGCAGCCCGATGTTCGAAGTGCTCAATCACTATCGCGACGGTATCGACAAGTCGGATGTGCTCGGGCGTCTCGGGCTGGAGCCTGGCAAGTTCTTCGTGGTCAGCGCCCATCGCGAGGAAAACGTCGATTCGGATACCAACTTCCTTAAGTTGGTGGACGTGCTCAACACCGTGGCCGAGCAGTTCGACCTGCCGGTGATCGTTTCCACTCACCCGCGTACCCAAAAGCGCGTGACCGCCATGGGAGTCACCTTCCATGCCAATGTGCGCCTGCTCAAACCGTTGGGCTTCAAGGACTACAACAAGCTGCAGCTCGAAGCCAAGGCTGTCTTGTCCGACAGCGGGACCATCAGCGAAGAGGCTTCGATCCTCAACTTCCCTGCGCTGAACATCCGTGAAGCGCATGAGCGCCCAGAGGGGATGGAAGAGGCGGCCGCCATGATGGTCGGGCTGGAAACCGAGCGCGTGCTGCAGGGATTGAGTATCCTCGCAAGCCAGGCCCGCGGCGAAGCCCGCAGCTTGCGCCTGGTCGAGGACTACAGCATGCCGAACGTCTCCGACAAGGTCGTGCGGATCCTCCATAGTTACACCGACTACGTGAACCGCGTCGTCTGGAAGCGCTACTGAATACGATTGAGCAACCATGGCTGAAACATCACTCAAGGTACTGGTCGTGTCCCAGTACTTCTGGCCCGAGAACATGCGGATCAATGACCTGGTTCGCGACTTGACGGCCAAGGGACACGAGGTCACCGTGCTGACCGGGCTGCCAAACTACCCGGAAGGCGAGGTATTCGAACGTTTCCGGCGAAATCCGGAGGCGTTCGCTCGCTATGAGGGTGCCGAAGTGATTCGTGTGCCGTTGGTTGCGCGCGGCAAGCGTAGTTTCACTCTGGTGTTGAACTACCTGTCGTTCCTGCTCAACGCTTCCACACTGGGGGCGTTCAAACTACGCGGAAAGCGTTTCGATGCGGTGTTCGTGTATGCAGTCTCTCCCATCCTGGCCGCGATCCCAGCGCTGGTGATTGGCCGCCTGAAGCGGGCGCCGGTGTTCGTCTGGGTGCTTGATCTGTGGCCAGAGACCCTGCGCGCGGTCGGCGTGGTCAAACACCCGCGTCTGTTGGGATTGGTCGGCAGGATGGTCTCGTGGATCTACAATCGTACGGACTACCTGTTACTGCAGTCCCATGGTTTCTTCGACAACGTACGTCGATATTGCAGCCGCCCGATTGCCGAAGAGCGCCTGGTCTATTTTCCGAGCTGGGCGGAGGACGACTTTTCACAGGCGTCGCTCTCGGAGCCAGCGCTGATCCAGCGTGAGCCCGGTCTGTTTACCGTAGTGTTCGCCGGCAACCTGGGCGAGGCCCAGGACTTTCCAGCCGTGCTCGATGCAGCCGAAGCCCTTCGTGGAAAGGTGGCGGTACGTTGGGTCATAGTTGGGGACGGCCGCATGAGCAAGTGGTTAACCACCCAGGTCGCCTTGCGCAAGCTCGACAATGTGCATCTGCTCGGACGCCACCCACTCGAGGCGATGCCAGGTTTGTTCGCCCAGGCAGATGCACTGCTGGTGTCGCTCAAGACCAACGACGTGTTCGAAAAGACCATTCCGGGCAAGGTTCAGGCCTACCTGGCTTCTGGGCGACCGCTGCTTGGCATGATCAATGGCGAGGCCGCACGGGTGATCGAAGAGTCGGGCGCAGGTTTTGCCTGCAACTCCGGCGATGCTGACGGCCTGGCTGCCATCACTCGTTCGCTGGCCGAGACCAGCGAAACAGAGCGTGCGACGATGGGGCGGGCAGGGCGGACGTACTACGAGCAGCGCTATGCCAAGGAAAAACTGATGTCGCGTCTGGAGGCCCTGTTGCGGGGCGCTTCGCTGCGAAGGACAAATTGCTGATGAATTCAACAGTGCTGTTGACCGGGGCAACCGGTTTTGTCGGCAAGGCGGTTCTGGCGGATCTCGCCATGCGAGGGCATGCGGTGCGTGCTGCGATCCGTGGCGCTATCCCTGCCGACTTCGGGGCTGCCGCGTTCACGATCGAGGCGATCGATGGCGAGACCGACTGGCAGGCTGTCCTGGAAGGTGTCGAGGTTGTCATCCATTCTGCCGCCCGCGTGCATGTGATGAACGACACCGAAGTCGATCCTTTGGCCGCGTTCCGCAAGGTCAATGTCGAGGGCACGCTAAATCTTGCCCGGCAAGCAGCAGCGGCGGGGGCAAGGCGTTTCGTTTTCATCAGCTCGATCAAGGTCAATGGCGAAGGGACCGTGCCGGGACGGCCGTATCGTGCTGATGATGAGCCTGCGCCGGCCGATCCATATGGCGTTTCGAAGATGGAGGCTGAACAGGGGCTGCGCGCGCTGGCTCGGGACACAGGCCTGGAGGTGGTGATCATCCGCCCTGTGCTGGTCTACGGGCCGGGGGTAAAGGCCAACTTCCTGGCGATGATGCGTTGGCTGGGCAAAGGTGTGCCCCTGCCATTCGGTGCGGTACACAACCGCCGCAGCCTGGTCGCTCTGGATAACCTCGTCGACCTGGTGCGTATCTGCACGACTCATCCTGCCGCCGCCAATCAGACCTTTCTGGTAAGCGATGGCGAAGACCTGTCCACCACAAGCCTGATGCGACGCATGGCAAAGGCCCTTGGCAAACCGGCAAGATTGCTGCCAGTGCCGGCCGCGCTGCTGGCATTGGGCGCTACCTTGCTAGGCCGGCGTGCGCTCTCGCAGCGTTTGTGCGGGTCGCTGCAGGTCGATATCGAAAAAACGCGCTCACTGCTTGGCTGGACGCCGCCGCTGAGCGTGGACCGGGCGTTGGCGAAAGCCGCCCGCCATTACCAGGAACAAATGAACAAATGACTCAATGGTGGCTGGCACCGCTGGTGCTGCTGATCTCCCTGCTCATGACCGCTGGTTTGCGCCGCTATGCGCTGGCCAGAAGCATCATCGACATCCCTAATGCCCGCAGCTCTCATGTGGTGCCAACGCCTCGTGGTGGAGGCGTGGCCATTGTGTTGTCTTTCCTGTTGGCACTGGTGGCGCTCGGTGGCGCGGGATTGCTGGACTCACATACGGTGTTTGCTATCGCGGGTGCGGGAGGTTTGATCGCTATCATCGGCTTCATGGATGATCACGGGCATATCGCCGCCCGTTGGCGACTGTTAGGGCACTTCATCGCTGCGGCATGGGGGCTGTTCTGGCTTGGTGGTTTGCCGCCGCTGACGGTGTTCGGTGTCGAGATCGATCTCGGCTGGGTGGGCGCGGTGCTTGCTGCGGTTTATCTGGTCTGGCTGCTCAATCTCTACAATTTCATGGATGGGATCGATGGCATCGCAAGCGTCGAGGCCATCTGCGTCTGCCTGGGCGCTTGTGTCTTGTACTGGATGAGCGGCTTCGAGCAACTGATGGCCCTGCCCGTGATTCTGATCATGGCGGTGGGCGGCTTTCTATATTGGAATTTCCCGCCCGCCAAGATTTTCATGGGTGATGCCGGCAGTGGATTCCTCGGCATCGCCCTGGGCCTGCTGTCCTTGCAGGCAGCCTGGGCATCGTCACAGCTGTTCTGGTGCTGGTTGATTCTGCTCGGTGTGTTCGTGGTCGATGCCACATTCACGCTGATTCGTCGGTTGCTTCGCGGCGACAAGGTTTACGAAGCACACCGCAGCCACGCCTATCAGTTCGCTTCGCGGCGTGTCGGGGGCCATTTCCCGGTGACCCTGGCGGTGGCAGTGCTCACGCTGTGCTGGTTGTTGCCGGTGGCGGGCTGCGTCATGCTGTTTGGCATCGATGGTTTCGTCGGGTTGCTCATCGCCTATGTACCGCTGGTAGCGCTGGCGGTGGCCTACAACGCGGGCGGTGTCGAGTAACGTCGGCGGTTGGCACGCAGGTGTGTGCCTTCACCATCAAGAAAGATCTGCTCAGATAGGGACAGTAACGGTGTACGAAAGGGGTTGGGAAAGAATGCGGGCATTTCTGCTAGGGCTGCCGCGGGCCAAGAAGCGAATGATCCAGGTACTGGCCGATGTGGTGCTGGTATGGATGGCCATGTGGCTGGCCTTTGTGGTGCGTCTGGGCTTTGAAGAGTCCCTTGAGCTAGCCCAGGATCATCTTTGGCTATTCGCCTGCGCACCACTGGTCTCGATTCCATTGTTCATCCGCTTCGGCATGTACCGGGCGGTAATGCGTTACTTCGGCAATGATGCGCTTGTGGTTATCGCCAAGGCGGTGACCTTGTCGGCGTTGATCCTTGGTCTAATCGTTTATTGGTCCGCCAATCATCAGTACCTCGTGCCGCGCTCGGTCATTTTCAACTATTGGTGGTTGAGCCTGGTGTTGATCGGCGGGCTGCGACTGGCCATGCGTCAGTATTTCCTCGGCGACTGGTTTGCCGCGGCGCAGCATATACCGTTCAGCAATCGTGACGATGGTCTGCTCAAGGTCGCAATCTACGGAGCGGGTGCGGCGGGTAACCAGTTGGTGGCGGCTCTGCGGATGGGCAAGGTGATGCGTCCGGTCGCCTTCATAGACGACGACGGCAGCATCGCCGGGCGGGTGATCGCCGGTCTTCATGTCTACAAAGCCCGACAGATCCAGCGCATGATCGAAGAAACAGGTGCCCAGGAGTTGCTGCTGGCCGTGCCCTCGATCAGCCGCACCCGTCGCCGGGAGATCCTCGGGCTGCTCGAAGGCTACCCACTGCATGTGCGCAGCGTGCCGGGCTTCATGGACCTGGCCAGCGGTCGGGTCAAGGTCGATGACCTGCAGGAAGTGGATATTTCCGACCTGCTGGGGCGCGATGCCGTGCCAGCCCAGGCTGATCTTCTCGAGCATTGCGTGAAGGGCAAGACGGTACTGGTGACCGGTGCAGGCGGCTCGATTGGCTCGGAGTTGTGCCGGCAGATCCTCGCGCTCAAGCCCAGCACCTTGCTGCTGCTCGACCACGGTGAATTCAACCTGTACAGCATCCTCTGCGAGCTGGAGGCTTGTGCTCAGCGCTCATCGTCGCCAACCCGTATCCTGCCGATCCTTGGCTCCGTGCGTAATCCCGCACAGTTGTTGGATGTCATGTCCACCTGGCGCGTGGATACGGTCTACCACGCGGCAGCTTACAAGCATGTGCCGCTGGTCGAGCACAACATCGCCGAAGGTGTGCTGAACAATGTGATGGGCACCCTGAATTCGGCCCAAGCTGCGTTGCAGGCGGGTGTGTCCAACTTCGTGCTGATTTCCACGGACAAGGCCGTGCGCCCGACCAATGTCATGGGCAGCACCAAGCGCCTGGCAGAAATGGTGTTGCAGGCGCTGAGCCGTGAGCAGGCGCCGGTGCTGTTCAACGATGTGGCCAATGTCTCCCGGGTGAACAAGACTCGCTTCACCATGGTGCGCTTCGGCAACGTGCTGGGTTCCTCCGGGTCGGTGATTCCGCGGTTCCATCAGCAGATCAAGGCGGGCGGGCCATTGACGGTGACTCATCCGAAGATCACCCGTTATTTCATGACCATTCCCGAGGCGGCGCAGTTGGTGATCCAGGCCGGCTCCATGGGGCAGGGTGGCGACGTGTTCGTGCTCGACATGGGCGAGCCTGTGCGGATTGTCGAGCTGGCGGAGAAGATGATTCATCTTTCAGGACTGAGCATGCGTTCGGATCATAACCCGCATGGCGACATCGCCATTGAGTTCAGTGGGCTGCGTCCGGGGGAAAAGCTCTACGAAGAGCTGCTGATCGGTGACAATGTGGAATCGACCCGGCATCCGATGATCATGAGCGCGCAGGAGGATTACCTGGCATGGGATAGGCTCAAGGAGCGTCTGGCCAGTCTCCTTAAAGCCATTTCCGCGGATGACTACAAGCAGGTACGGCAATTGCTCCGGGAAATGGTCAGTGGGTATGCGCCTGATGGTGAAATCGTTGACTGGATTCATCAGCAGCGCCGGCAGGAGCCCTGATGCTGGTGTGCTCGGCCTGGCGGCGTGGGCCGGGCCGATATTTTTCGAGTTTTTCTGTCGAAGCTTGATAATTTTTGAACTTAACTGTCTCGTAGCGGTCAGCCGCTAGTGGCGCGATGCTATGGTATGGCGTAGCGCCCGTCCTGTGATAGTTTGGTTTCACGTCGGTGGTTGCCGAAGCCTCAGGGTTCTTTCGGGGCGTAACTTTGATATATCTGTGCTGCTCTCTGGTTGTCTGAGGGCGTAGTTTTTTATTGCCAATCGTTTGATACTCATCAAATGTTCTTCTATGCCATTTGCCCCCGCAGCGCCATTTCGTATTGCAGAAAAGTCGCAGCTGTAGCCGCCAGGGCAAAGCCTTCTGATTTGCGGCAGGGTGTGCTAGCCTCTGATGTGCCTGGTTTTTTTGAATCCGCCCAAGAACATAAACGCGGATGTGGAGAGTCAATCTGATGACGAGGGTCCGTAACCGTGCATTCCCAGCCTCATGATGTTGAAAGGTCGGATTTCGGAGCGCCTTCGCAACAGCAAAGCGTCCCTGGAGTCGCGCACGTTGCTATCCTCATGTGTACTTACAATGGTGCAGCTTTCCTCTCTCAGCAGCTTGATTCCATCGCGCGGCAGCGTCATGGAAATTGGTCGTTACATGTGTCTGATGATGGTTCTACCGATCAGACTCACGCGTTACTCGAGCGTTTTGCCGACCTATGGGGGCGCAGTAGGGTCAAACTGATGGCAGGGCCTGGCATTGGCTTTGTTCAAAACTTTCTTTCATTGACATGTCGGTCGGATATTCAAGCTGATTTTTTTGCTTGGTCTGATCAGGATGATGTGTGGAATGACGATAAGTTGGCTGTTTCAGTTGAATGGCTGAGCAGTATCCCCTCCGATATACCTGCACTGTACTGTGGCCGCACTCAGCTCATTGATCAGGATGGCCAGGGGCGGGGGTTGTCCCCGATGTTTCCCCACCCACCTCATTTCCGGAATGCACTGGTGCAGAGTATTGCAGGCGGCAATACCATGGTATTCAACCAGGCGGCGCGCGCCTTGATAGTTGAAGCTGGCGCGGGTCTGGCTGTTCCAGCGCACGATTGGTGGTGCTATCAACTTGTTTCCGGTGTCGGAGGCGTCATTCGCTATGATCCGGAGCCAAGGGTGCTTTATCGGCAGCATGGCGACAATGTCATCGGCAGCAACGTCGATTGGCGTGCCCGCTTGCGGCGTCTGGTAATGTTGTTGCACGGACGCTTCCACGAGTGGAACACTCTGAATATTGTTGCTCTGGAGGGCATGAAGCATCGTTTGAATAACGAGCACCAGAAAACGTTGCTGCTGTTCAAGGCCGCGCGCCTGGAAAGCCTGCCGCGCCGGGTTCTGAGTATGTTCAGGGCCGGTCTATATCGACAAACCGTTCTCGGCAATCTCGGATTGCTGTTTGCCACTATACTGAAAAAGATCTGACACTATGACTATTCTGGTGACTGGCGGTGCCGGTTTTATTGGTTCTAACTTTGTGCTTGACTGGGTTGTTGCGTCGAGTGAGTTGGTGGTCAATGTTGACAAGTTGACTTATGCCGGTAACTTGGAGAATCTTTCAAGTCTGAATGGCAGCGCGCAGCATGTGTTTGCCAATGTAGACATCGCGGATACAGAGACCATCGCTGCGTTATTGCAGAAGCACCGTCCGCGGGCGATCCTCAACTTCGCTGCCGAGTCGCACGTTGATCGTTCGATTCACGGGCCTGAAGAATTTATTCAGACCAATATTGTCGGCACGTTTCGACTGCTCGAGGCCGTTCGCGCGTACTGGCGATCGCTTGAAGCGGATGAACAGCAAGCGTTTCGTTTCCTGCATGTTTCCACCGATGAGGTCTATGGTTCTCTGAGCAAGGATGAATCCGCCTTCAGTGAAACTCATCAATATCAGCCAAACAGCCCTTACTCAGCGAGCAAGGCTGCCAGTGATCATCTTGTGCGTGCCTACCATCATACCTACGGCCTGCCGGTATTGACGACCAATTGCTCGAACAATTACGGGCCTTATCACTTCCCGGAAAAACTCATCCCGCTGATGATTGTCAACGCCCTGGCCGGCAAGAACTTGCCGGTCTATGGTGACGGCTTGCAGGTGCGTGATTGGCTGTACGTGAAAGATCACTGCAGCGCTATTCGCCGTGTGCTGGAGGCCGGTCAGGTGGGTGAGGTCTACAATGTCGGTGGCTGGAACGAAAAGACCAACCTGGACATCGTGCATCGCGTTTGTGAGTTGCTTGATGAGCTGAGCCCCCGTGCGGACGGCAAGCCGTACAAAGATCAGATTACCTATGTCACGGACCGTCCGGGACATGATCGTCGTTATGCCATTGATGCGCGCAAGCTCGAGAGAGAGCTTGGCTGGAAGCCTGCCGAAACCTTCGAAACCGGTATTCGCAAGACGGTTGAGTGGTATCTGAGCAATCAGCAGTGGGTTAGCAATGTGCAGTCCGGCAGCTACCGTGACTGGGTGCAGCAGAACTATGGCGAGCGCGAGGCATGAAGATTCTTCTGCTGGGCAAGAATGGTCAGGTGGGCTGGGAGTTGCAGCGCAGTCTGGCACCATTGGGCGAACTGCTCGCATTGGACTCCCGCAGCACCGATTACTGTGGTGACCTGAGCGATCTCGAGGGGCTTGCCGAAACATTGCAGCGCTATGCCCCCGATGTCATCGTCAATGCCGCCGCCTATACGGCGGTGGACAAGGCAGAGTCGGAGGCGGACAAAGCCTTGCGCGTCAATGCCGAAGCGGTGGCGGTGATGGCCAGATGGGCGGCCGGGGCCGACAAGCTTCTGGTTCATTACTCCACCGATTATGTCTATCCAGGGCATGGAGCCACTCCGTGGCGCGAGACCGATGCCGTTGACCCGTTGAACGTCTATGGCAAGACCAAGCTCGCGGGCGAAGAGGCGATTCGCGAATCCGGTTGCATGCACCTTATCCTGCGAACCAGTTGGGTCTATGCCGCACGCGGTAACAACTTCGCCAAGACGATGCTGCGCCTGGCCCAGGAGCGTGAGGCGCTCAGCGTGATCGATGACCAGTTCGGTGCGCCTACCAGTGCCGAACTGCTGGCTGATGTCGCAGCGCTGGCTATTGTCGCCGTGCACCGGCAACCGGAGTTGAGCGGCCTTTACCACGTGGCCGCTGCAGGTGAGACGACCTGGTGTCGCTATGCGCGCTACGTGCTTGACCAGGCGGTGGCTGCCGGCGTCCCTCTCAAGGCGACTGCCGCCGCCATCAAGGCGGTGGGGACGGATGAGTATCCGACCGCGGCACAACGGCCTGGCAACTCGCGCCTGAGTATAGAAAAACTGCAAAAGGCTTTTGCGCTGAAAATGCCGGAATGGCAAGTCGGGGTGGCTCGGATGCTCACGGAAATCATTGAGAAAAAATGATGAAAAAACGTAAAGGAATCATTCTCGCGGGCGGTTCGGGCACGCGTCTGCATCCTGCGACGCTTGCGATCTCCAAGCAGTTGCTGCCGGTCTACGATAAGCCGATGATTTTCTATCCGCTGAGCACTCTGATGCTGGCGGATATCCGTGACATCCTTATCATCTCGACGCCCCAGGACACACCGCGCTTCGAGCAACTGCTGGGTACTGGCGAGCAGTGGGGGCTGAACATCTCGTATGCGGTTCAGGCCTCGCCGGATGGCCTAGCCCAGGCCTTTCTGATTGGTGAGTCGTTTATTGGCAACGATTTGTCCGCGCTGGTTCTGGGTGACAACATCTTTTATGGGCACCACTTCCAGGACCTGCTGCGCAATGCTGCCAGTCGTGAAGCCGGGGCCTCGGTGTTTGCTTACCATGTCAATGATCCAGAGCGATATGGGGTTGTCAGTTTCAGTAAGGACGGCAAGGCAGAAAGCCTTGAGGAAAAGCCTGAGCAGCCCAAGTCCAATTATGCGGTGACTGGATTGTATTTCTACGATCAAGACGCCGTCGCCGTTGCCAAAAGCATTCGGCCGTCCCCGCGAGGCGAACTGGAAATCACCGATTTGAATCGCGCCTACCTGAACAGAGGCGCTCTTTCCGTAGAGATCATGGGGCGGGGCTATGCCTGGCTCGATACAGGAACCCATGATTCGTTGCTGGAGGCCAGTCAGTTCATCGCGACCATCGAGCATCGCCAGGGCTTGAAGGTTGCGTGCCCTGAGGAGATTGCCTATCGCCAGGGCTGGATCACGGCTGAGCAGCTTGAGCGGTTGGCCGCGCCTTTGGCAAAAGTTGGCTATGGTCAGTACCTTCAGCGAATTCTACTAGAGAAGATTTATTGATGAATGGAACACGCTTAGCGATACCCGATGTCGTGCTCTTCGAACCGAAGGTGTTCGGTGATCAACGAGGTTTCTTCTTCGAGAGTTTCAATCACCGAGCGTTTGAAGAGCAGATAGGTCGGAAGGTACAGTTCGTCCAGGATAACCATTCCCGCTCTGCCAAAGGCGTGTTGCGCGGCTTGCATTATCAGATCGAGCATGCTCAGGGGAAGCTGGTGCGCGTCGTGCAGGGCGAGGTGTTCGACGTCGCTGTCGATCTGAGGCGTTCATCGCCCACGTTTGGTCAGTGGGTCGGAGCCATACTGTCCTCCGAGAACAAACGACAACTGTGGGTGCCAGAGGGCTTCGCTCACGGTTTCTATGTCCTTTCGCAGAGTGCGGAGTTTTTGTACAAGACTACCGATTACTATTCACCGGAGCATGAACGCTGCCTGCTCTGGAGTGAAACGCAGGTTGCCATCGACTGGCCGTTGCAGGGTGAACCCATCCTTTCTGAAAAGGACGTCCGCGGCTTGACGTTGGCGAAAGCCGATTTGTTCGAGTGATCGTGCATCTCTCTGTGCGTCAAGGTTGTGTGCTCCTCCCACGTACCATGCGCGACGTAGGTCGTCTGAAGACGCCTGGTTCGGGGAGGCGCGCTCAGCCATCTCTACTTCCGACTGAGGAATCAAGGGTGTGGTTTGCTCTATGAAGGTCTGCTGCGATTGCAAAGCTGCTCGAACGTTCACACTCGGCTTAGCGAATGAAAATGACAGGGCGGCGGGTGCTGCGAAGGTGGATGACTGATGCAACGATTCTCTGCGTCGCCAATGGCAATGCTTGGCGATATCTGGCGTAACAAGGGCCTTGTCTACGCACTGGCCAAGCGCGAAGTCATCGGGAGATACAGAGGGTCTTATCTGGGCATGCTCTGGTCGCTGTTCAACCCGATTTTCATGCTGGCTGTTTATACATTCGTTTTCAGTATCGTGTTCAAGGCGCGCTGGGGAACCAGCGGAAGCGGGTCGCAGACGGAGTTTGCCTTGATTCTGTTCACCGGGATGATCGTTTTCGGCTTTTTCTCGGAATGCATCAGCCGGGCTCCCTCCCTGGTTGTGAGCAATGCCAACTATGTGAAGAAGGTCGTTTTCCCATTGGAAGTGCTTCCTGTCGTCACGCTGGCAGGGGCCTTCTTTCATCTGGTGATCAGTCTGGTCGTCTGGCTCGTTTTCTACATCGTCTCGTTCGGCCTGCCTCATGCCACCAGCCTGCTCTTCCCACTTGTGCTGCTACCTTTGATTTTCTTCGTGCTTGGTCTGGCCTGGTTCCTCGCTTCGCTTGGCGTGTTTCTTCGTGATGTGGGGCAGATTGTGGGTATCCTGATCACCGCCCTCATGTTCCTGTCACCGATCTTCTACCCGATTGCCGCGATACCCGAGCGCTATCGTTACTTGATCAACCTGAACCCGTTGACACACTTCATCGAACAGACCCGCGACGTGCTCGTCTGGGGAACGGTGCCGGAAGTCGGGTACTGGCTTGTCTCTCTTCTGGCAAGCCTTGCATTCGCCTGGTTGGGCTTTGCCTGGTTCCAGAAAACTAGAAAGGGGTTCGCCGATGTCGTCTGATATTGCGATCAGGGTAAGTGGCCTGAGCAAGTGCTACCACATCTACGAAAAACCTCATCAACGTTTGCTGCAGATGATGTGCCGTGGCCGCCGAAGTTTCTTTCAGGAGTTCTGGGCTCTCAAGGATGTCGAGTTCACGCTCAAAAAGGGTGAAACGATAGGGATCATCGGGCGCAATGGGTCCGGCAAATCCACCTTGTTGCAGATGATCTGCGGCACTTTGAATCCGACTCGTGGCGAACTCGAGGTCAATGGTCGGGTTGCCGCGCTGCTGGAGCTGGGCGCTGGTTTCAATCCGGAGTTCACTGGGCGCGAAAACGTCTATATGGCGGCTTCTCTGTACGGACTGTCGAAAGAGCAGATCGATTCGCGCTTCGAGGATATCGCGGCGTTTGCGGACATCGGCAGTTTTCTCGAGCAGCCAGTCAAGACTTACTCGAGCGGTATGTACGTTCGCCTCGCTTTCGCAGTGGTCGCCCACGTAGATGCGGACATCCTGGTAATTGACGAGGCTCTTTCTGTCGGCGATGCATTCTTCACTCAAAAGTGCATGCGATTCATTCGGAAGTTTCGTGAAGAGAAGTCATTGATCTTTGTGAGCCATGATACCGCGTCGATCATCAACCTTTGTGATCGGGTGGTGTGGCTCGATCGGGGCGTGCAGCGCCGCACGGGCGACTCCAAGACCGTGTGTGAGTACTACCTCAACGACCTTTTCAGCAACCTGTCCGATCAGGTGTCGAGCAGCGATGATGCTCCAGGCCCGCGGGTCGAGAAAATCGCGCGAGTAGGCGAGCCGGAGTTGAACTGGGTAGACCAGCGCGCTGCGTTCGTGAATGCCAGCAATCTCAGGAATGACATCGAAGTATTCAGGTTCGAACCCAATGAAGAGGGCGCGTTTGGCGGCAGCGATGCGAGAATTGTCGATGTTAGCCTGACAGACTCGCAGGGGGGCAGTTTGAGCTGGCTTGTCGGGGGCGAGAAAGTTGCCCTGAAGATCGAGGTGGATACCGCTGTCGATCTTGACCGACCCATCGTGGGTTTCTTTGTCAAGGACCGTCTCGGGCAAACGTTGTTCGGTGACAATACATTCTTCAGCTACCAGAACAGGCCCTGTGCTGCTCGTGCTGGAGCCCGGCTGACTGCCCAGTTCGAGTTTTTCATGCCTTGGTTGGCCAAGGGCGATTACATCATACAAGTAGCGGTTGCCAACGGTACCCAGCATGAGCATAGGCAGCTGCATTGGTTTCACGAAGGGCTGGTGATACGCTCTCACCATGATCCGGTTTCCACAGGTATTATCGGAATACCTCTGACAAATATAAGCCTTAGTGTGGCCTGAATAAAGGTAGAATATGCATCCATCCGCTAAAAAACTTGGCTCTCTTTTTTTTAAAAGTTATCTTTCCAACGTGCATGGCAAGAAGGTTGTTGATATCGGTGCGCAGAATGTCAACGGCTCGCTTCGGGATGTCTGCCCTGAGGGGGTAGAGTACATTGGTGTCGATTTTGTAGCGGGCGACGGTGTCGATGTGATCCTCGACGACCCGTACAAGCTGCCGTTCGAAGACACTTCGGTCGATGTGATCGTCTGCAGTTCGGTATTTGAGCATTCGCAGTTTTTCTGGTTGCTCTACCTGGAGCTCATGCGGATCCTGAAGCCGGACGGCGTGCTGTACCTCAACGCACCGAGCAACGGCTACATTCACCGCTATCCCGTAGACTGCTGGCGCTTCTACCCCGATGCAGGGGCAGCCCTGGTAGCCTGGGCAGAGAAAAATGGTTACCAGCCAGCGCTGCTCGAGTCCTTTGTCGCTGGAAAAGCGGAAGGGACTATCGACAGCGACCCAGCCAGCGCCTGGAACGATTTCGTTGCCGTGTTTGTCAAGGATGCCTCGCACAGCTCCTCCTACAAACAGCGAATCCTTTACGGTTATTCCAACTATTCCAATGCCACCTGTGACAATCCTCTGCTGGACCTCAAATCCCGAGGTTTCACCGAGGACTTCACGCTCATCAAGGAGCTGGGCGCCTGCGTCGCCGAGCATGAGGCCGCAGCCGTCGAGTACCAAGCGGCTGCCGCCAAGTACGAGGTCGAACTGGAACGTACCCGTGAAGTCATTCTCGATCTTGAAAGTGAACTTGCGCGGATCAAGAGCGATGTCGTAAAAAGCGATGGTGAAATCGCTGATCTGATCCGCTCGCTCGATGAACGAGAAGAAAGTCTGCTTCGGGAAAACCAGGTTCTGGCAGAGATGCGCCAGTCCACCAGCTGGCGTGTTACCAAGCCGCTTCGCTGGGCTGGGAAATATGTGGCACCCGTAAGAAAGAACGTCGTACGAGCGAGGCATCTGCTGGCGCGCGTGAGAAATGCCCTACGGGCTCGTGGCGGGATTCGTGGCACGTTGAGCAATGGCATCGGTCTTTATCGCCGCGAGGGGATCAGCGGCGTTGCCCGCCGAGTAATGGGGATCGCCAGGACGTTAAGCGGTCGAGGCAAGGATTCGACCATCGATCGTTCGAATATTCCGGTTATTCAGTTCGAAACGATCAGTGAAGGGTTTGTCGAGTACAAGCAAAATCCTTCTATCCACCCTGACGTCAAACTCATTGCGTTCTATCTGCCGCAGTTCCATCCGTTTGCCGAGAATGATCAGTGGTGGGGCAAAGGATTCACCGAGTGGTCCAACGTCACCAAGGCCACGCCAAACTACGTGGGGCATTACCAGCCTCACCTGCCGATCCACTCGGGGTACTACGACCTGCGTGTGCCGAAGGTTATGGAAGAGCAAGCCAGGCTCGCGAAAGAGTATGGCATCCACGGCTTCAACTACTACTTCTACTGGTTCGCCGGCAAGATCCTCATGGATACGCCATTGGAGATGATGCTCAACAACCCCAATGTCGACATGCCATTCTGCCTGACATGGGCGAACGAGAACTGGACGCGACGCTGGGACGGGCAGGAGCACGATGTACTGATTGCTCAGGATCACAGTGCCGAAGACTCGCTTGCTTTCATCCAGCATCTGATCAAGTACTTCAATGACAGTCGCTACATCAAGATCGATGGCAAGCCGGTGCTTATCATCT
Source organism: Pseudomonas sp. RC3H12 (assembly GCF_018596375.1). NCBI lineage: Bacteria > Pseudomonadati > Pseudomonadota > Gammaproteobacteria > Pseudomonadales > Pseudomonadaceae > Pseudomonas > Pseudomonas sp. RC3H12. The sequence goes on from NZ_CP075595.1 coordinate 733,166, forward strand.
ACCGAGCCAGCATCATTCCGGAGATGGCTGAAACCGCAGTGCTGTGGCGCGAGGAAGTGGTCAAGCACGGCTTCCCTGGCCTGTATTTGATTTGCGCGCAGACCTTTGGCATCAAGGATCCGGAGGAGTTTGGCTTCGACGCCGCGCTCGAGTTCCCGCCTCATACCACGCTGAGTCACCTCATCAACGAGCAATTGCAGGTGACCAATGCCAACTACGCAGGCAACATTTTCAGTTACGAACAGGTAGTCGGCAACGTAGTCAGGGCGGCGGAGCCGGATTACAAGCTGTTCAGGACGGCGATGCTGTCCTGGGACAACACGGCGAGGAAACAGAACAACAGCCATACTTTCCATGGTTTCAGCCTGCTGCGCTACAAACAATGGTTGTCGTTTATCTGCAATAACGCTCACAGCAATCCGAAGTACGCGTCGGATGAGAAGCTGGTGTTCGTCAATGCCTGGAACGAGTGGGCCGAGGGCACTCACCTGGAACCCGACCGCAAGTATGGCTATGGCTACCTGCAGGCGACCTACGATGTGTTGTCTGACTATGATCAGGCCTCGACCATTGTTGTCGCGCCGGAGACTGGGAAGAAGAATGCCATCGCCGCGATCATCCACGTGCATTATGTGGATGTGTTCGACGAGCTTGAGCCCTACCTGCAGAACCTGCAGCGCGTGGGCTGCGATTTCTACTTCACCGTGACCAGCCGGGAAGCGGCCTTGCGCGTGCGTGAGAGTTACCCTGATGCCGCTGTTTTGCTGGTGGAGAACCGGGGGCGGGATGTGCTTCCGTTCATCAAGGTGCTATCGAGCATCCGCAGCCTGGGGTACGAGGCGATCTGTAAACTGCACGGTAAGAAAAGCTCCTACCGATCCGATGGCAACGAGATTCGCAACGAACTCGTTTCCGCGCTGGCTGGCAGCACTGACAAGGTGCTCGAGGCCGTGGGGCGCTTCAAGACGGACCCTGCGTTGGGCCTGCTCGCACCGAGTAAGTATCTGATAGAACACACCGATTGGAACATGAAGTACAACCACGACGATATCGCCCATGCGAGTCGTTTGCTGGGGCTCGAGTTCGTCCGAGGCAGATTCCCTGCCGGTTCCATGTTCTGGCTGCGCCCTGAGGCGCTTGAGGGGCTCGAGGCGATTCTGCCGGCGTACTTCGACATCGAGCGGGGCTTGTCCGACGGCACGTTGCCACATGCGATCGAGCGCTTGGTTGGACTGCTGGTCGAGAAGACCGGATACAACGTTTCCAGCTGCTAGGCCGAGAAGGGGGGAGGGCGCAGCCCTCCCCCCCGTTCACGCGCTTGGCCGTGAGACCACCTCACGGTACAGCGCCGAATACGCCTGCCCCAGGCCCTGGGCAGTGAACACATCCAGATAACGCGCGCGCGCGGCTTCGCCATAACGCTGCGCCAACGCGGGATCATCCCAGAGCGTCTTCATCGCCCGGTGCAAGGCATCGGCATCCATTGGCGGAACCACGATACCTGTGGATGCGTGCTGATTGATGAAGCTGGTGCCTGTGCCGATCTCGCAGCAGATCAGCGGCTTGCCGAGCATCGCCCCTTCGAGCAGGCCGATGCCGAAGGCTTCCGAGCGCAGGTGCGATGGGAAAACCACTGAGTAACAGGCCTGCATCAGATTGATCTTCTCCTGCTCATCGACCCGACCGAGAAAGTGCACGTTGGACAGCTGAAGACGCTCGGCCATGCGCATCAGCTCCTGCTCCATGGGGCCGACACCAACGATCAGCAGTGGCCAGGGAGCCGACTGCATGGCCTTGAGCAGGAAGTGCAGGCCCTTGTAGTAACGTTGCACGCCAACGAAGAGGAAGAACCGTCCGCCGTATCGGTCGCGCAGCTGCTCCACTTGCTCGGCGTCCGCGACCGGGTACAGGGACTGATCCAGGCCGATGGGAATCGACTGGGCCTTGTGCCGATAGCGGCGCAGTACGCTGGAGCTCTGCAGATAGTTCGGACTGGTCGCGGCGATGGCATCCACGCGCCCGAGGAAGGCGTGCATCAAGGGTCGGTAGACCTGCAGCAGCACTTTCTGGCGCACGATGTCGGAGTGGTAGGTGACCACGCTGGGCTTGTTCAGGCCCTTGGCCAGATGGACCAGGTCCATGAATGGCCACGGGAAGTGATAGTGGATCACGTCGGCCTCTTGTGCGAGGCGCGCGAAATCCGCGAACACCGACCAGGAGAACCCCGTCGAGGCGACATTGAAGTTCTGCCTGGCCTGGAACATCCGCACGCTGGGTGTCTGCTGGGGCGGCAGGGGCTCATCGGCCAGGGAGAGCACCGTGTTCTCGCAGCCCAGGTCCGATGTGGCATGGGTCAGGTGGCGGATGAACATCTCCACCCCCCCGAATTGCTCCGGCCCGAAGGTCTTGTAGAAGTGCAGTACTTTCACGGCAAATGCTTCCCCGCGACCATCAGGCGTCGACTGCCAGCTTGGTCCACAGGCCATCGACCTTCTGGATCGGGCACTGGGCGTTGAAGTCCGTGGTCTCGGTACGTTCGGCCTTCATGACCTTGGCGTTGCCTTCGACGTTGCTGAAGCTGATCACGCCGCAATCCTTGATGCGCACCACCAGTGGATTGACGTCGGCAAAGGTGCCGGCCTTGACGGCAAAGCCAGGGTAGCCGCTGATGGTTTTGTAGACCTTGCCGATGACCCGATGTGCTTCGAGGCGGGTCTCACCGTCGGGCAACTGGATGAAGCGCAGGTACTGGCCATCTTCCTGCGGTACGTTGGCTACCTGGGCGGTGGCCTGGGCCGCTGGTGCTGCTGGCTTGTCACAGCCGGCAAGGGCCAGCAGGGCGGCGCCAACGAAGAACATCTTTTTCATGAAACGATACTCCGGGTGGTGGTGGGGAAGTCTGGGCACGCCTGGGTTCAGGAGCGTTGCGCGCCCGTCAGGCGACGGTAGGCGTCGCGTGCCGCAAGGGCGAGGTTCGGTGAGAACGAGAACAGCAGCAGCGACGCCACCGAGACCAGCCAGCGACGGCGCAACCAGCAAAACGCGTATTTGTTGAGCAGCACGTGCAGGTAGCGCCGCACCCTGTGCGCCTTGCCACGTCGTGCGCGCATCACGCGCAGCTCATCGGTGGTCATGATTGACCCAGGCGCATAAGGGGCGCTGAGGAAACGGGCGGGCGGGACGATGCCGAGGCGCTGCCAGTCGTGAACGTCGAAGTTGTCCAGCAGCAGGTCTTCCCAGGCGCAGAACAGGTCGAAGCGGGTGTGCGAGATGTGCTCAAGATCCAGCTTCAGGCCGCATGCCTGGACGAAGCGCAAGAAGATGGCCTGTTCGGGCAGCAGGCGAAACGCGGTGTAGCCCTGGAATGTGCCTAGCGGATTGATTCTCGGCCCATTTGCCAAATACAGGAAGTCGGCCGTCAGCGGGCCGATGTTCCAGAGCTTGCGCAGATCTTCGGTGCGGCCGAACTGCACGGTGTCGCTCAGGTGGAACAGGTAGCACAGCCGTGCTGGATTGCGCAGGAACAGGTTCGACACACCCAGCTTGGCTTCAAGCAATTGTGCGGGCTGCTCGTTGCCCATCAAGGCCAGCACGGCGTCGCTGCACAGCACGTGATCGGTGCGCAACTTCAGGGTGTACTCGCGCTCGGCCAGGGTCAGGCCATTGTTCACGGTGGCCACGAGCTTGTTGACGTTGTTGGTGTTGCCGTTGGCATCGTCGAAGTGCCTGGCTGCGCGCTCGGTCACGCACTGCACGCCTTCCAGTGTCAATTGGGCGCAATCGTCGGTGGTCGACAGGATGATCTGCGCACCTGGCAGGTATTGGCGCACACTTTGAACGGCACGTTCGGCGATCGCCTGGCCGCCCTCTGTCAGGGGGCCCTGGATGACCACCGAAAGCCTGCTGCAAGCGATGCTCATGCGTGGTCGTTCAGCTGGTCTGCCAGCATCCGGGCCAGGGCGACCACGGTGACTGTCGGGTTGCGCGAGCCGCAGCGCGGGAACAGCGAGGAGCCTGCGATGTAGACGTTGTCGCTGCCTTTGAGGCGGAAGTCCGCGCCGACCACGGCATTGTCGCCGGCGCTCATGTTCAGCATGCCAACCAGGTGGTGGGTGCCGAATGCGTCGCGATAATGCAACTGCTCCGCGGCGCGCACAGGAATTGCACCGAGGGTTTCCATCTTCGTGTAGATCGCTTCGATAACGGCGTCGTAGCGGTGCTTGTTGCCGTGATATCCATCGCTATCCATGCGCACGCCGCCGCCTTCGTAGAACAGCGAGACATCCCACTGTGGCGGGATTTCTAGAAGGATGTACAGGCTCAGGGTGCCGGCCAGGTCCTCCAGCGATTCGCGAATGGCCCAGTCGTTGAGCTTGTCCAGATCCAGCGAACCGGCCAGGGCGGCGTCGTTGCCCGGGGTCATCAGGCCCAGGGTGGTGTATTCGATGCCGTCGAGCTCGCCACTGAGCTCCGGGATCACCACTTGCGCGGCGGTATTGACCTGGAAGAACGGAATCTTCGCCTGTGGCAGGCGGCACGCCAGCTCGGCGACGGCATGGTCCTGGCAGTAGCGGCCCATGAACGCCTGTGGCACTTCGGCCGGCAGGTCGCTTTTCCACAGCAGTTTCAGCGACTCGACACCGTGCGCGGCGATGATCACGCGATCGAAGCGGATGCTCAGTGGCCCCCGCGGGGTATGGCAGATTGCTTCGACGGCCTTGCCGCCCTCGAAGCGCAGGCGTTCGACCAGGACCTCGTTGAGCACACGGGCCTGGGCACGGATATGCAGCGATCGGGTCTTGGCGTCCATCGGACACAGCTCGCAGTCACCTGCGCCCATGCACAGCCCTTGCCCTTCGACCTGCTCCATGGACAGGTTGTGTGCCTGCGCGCCGATGTAGGCTTGCGGGAAGAAGGGCGAGAGCGCTTCGTGCCAGCGCTCGGTGCCCTTGATCTCGGTGAGCGGATTACGCTCGTCCGGGTCGCGCGGATCGGCGCTGATGCGCAGCAGCTGCTCGGCTTCACGGTAGTAGGGCTGTATCGTCTGGAAGTCGAACGGCCAGCGGAAGGCTTCGACCTTCTGCTCGAACATTGCCTGGGACAGGCGGAAGCTGAGGCCGCCCCAGTGATTGGAGCAGCCGCCATCGACCAGGATATAGTCCGAAGCGCAGTCGGGCGGCAGCTCCTCGGGCACGTTGAACGCGTGTTTCGACTCATAGGAGCGGCGAATCAACGCATCGTGTCGATCCGCCTTTTCCATGGCGTTGAAGCGTGCGCGACGCTCGAAGATATTGAACTTCTCGCCGCGCTCGACGATCAGGCAAGGCCCCTTCAGGCCGTGGGCGACCGAGCGTCCGGCAAAGCCATTGCCGATAATCAGTGTTTCAACAAACATCAGCCTATGACTCTGTAGAAGCCGGGTGTGCCGAGGCTACGGGCGTAGGGCTCGGCCACGAACAAGGAGCGGTTGTGATGGATCAGGTGCTGCAGGATCGCCTGGCGGTCCTGCTCCGCGAGATTGCGCGAATACAGCTTGATCAGCAGCTCGGGCGGCATGTGATGGAACTTCACATCCGGATTGCCTTGCAGCAACGCCTGGAAATCGAGTGGATCTTCCCGCGAACTTTGGCCGAGTCTGTAGCCCAGCACGCCGCTGGTGAGCACGCACAGCCCGGCAACGAACGTTCTGCGCTTCATCCTATCAAGCTCTCACGCGGACGATCCGCTCGTAGAAGAAGCGCGTCAGCTGCCGTACCTTGGACACCGGCCAGGCGATGATCGGGCCACTGAGGTACAGCTTCTCCATCAGCGTGGAGAGCAGGAACATCTGGTAGCGATCGGCGTCGGAGGCCGTGTCGGAGCCAGTCGATGTGCTGTTGAACGCACCATTGACGTGACGCCCCATGAAGCCCAGGTAGGGACGCGGCATCAGCAGGATGATGTTCTTCTCGCGCAAGTCCTTGAACAGGAACGTGAAGGTTGCCATCTTGCGGATGAAGTCCATGGCGATTTGATAGTCGTGCAGACCGAAGTCGACGATCAGCCACGACTCGGAGGCCGCGCTCAGCTTTTCCCCGATCACGTTGGCGTCGGCGACGAAGGCGCCGTTGTTGACGCTGCCCTTCTCATGCAGGAAGTCGTCCAGCATGAACTGGCGCAGCGCCGGCGCGGCGCTAGCCTCGGGCGTGGTCCACGTGCGCTCGTCGATCACGATCACCGAGGTCAGCAGCGAAGGTTGCAGGCGCACTTGCGACAGGTAAGCGGCCACTTGCGTTTGCTGGCCACGAACCGCCTCCTGGGAAATCAGGAAAATATTCATTTTTGGCGCGCCACATAGCGATGGAAAGGGGTGGAGTTGTAGATCGCCCGCACGCATTCTCGGAAGCTGGTGAAGTAGAAAATGCCGCCATTGTTGCGGTACAGCTTGACGGCGGACAGCACGATGCCTGGTAACGCCAGTGCCCGGGGATGGAAGTAATCGTCCAGATCCTTGTAGAACCAGCTCTGGATCGGACGTTGGCGCACCATGTTACGGAACTCGGTGCTGCCATAGACCAGGTTGCGCTTCGCCGCGACCGGATCGGCCAGGAACTGCAGCGCGATCGACTCGACCACGGTATTGGGCAGTTGATCCAGCAATACCCATTTCTCAAAGTCGTGGATGAAGGTCGTGACCGACTCCAGATCGTTGCCGAAGCTGCTGCTTTGCACGACGCTGTTGACCAGTTTCAGCCAGGCGCGCGAGCTGATGCTCTTGAGACCAGTCGGGATGTGCGGTGCCAGGTCGGACATCACGTACTTGTCGGCGAATCGCTGCAGGCGGATCAGCGCATCGTCCGCTGACATGCGAATCAGCGGTTTCTTGTGCAGTGGTGAGAACTGCGTCGGGCCGATGCTCTTGTAGCGACCGTTGAGCGACTCGACCGGCGCCTCGGTGCCGAGCAGCGCTCGGGACGTGATCGACTGGGTGATGCCGTGGGGGTTGATCCGGGTTGGCACACCGCCCTTGGAGGCGCGAATGCCGTGCTCGATATCCTCGAACTCGGCCCACAGCAGCGATTCGTCCAGCGGGAAGGCTTGCCATACCTCCTTGCGGCATACATACAGGCTGCCGGTCGGGTAGCTGGCGTCCTTGGTATAGCGCATGGGGCTTGCAAAGCAGAAACCGGTACGCTCGACTTCGGCGAACAATGCCGAGGCGATGCTGACCACCGCATCTTCGCGGCGGTGCAAGCCTTTCATGCCTTCGGCGATAGAGCCCATGGCCATGGCGTAGTCTGAATAGCGGCGCGGCCCGAAATTTCGCACGTTGTCGAAGAACATGCTCTGCAGCGTCATCAGCGGATAGCGCGGCCCGAAGCGGCGAACCATTTCACCGAAGTGCGCGGGCAGGAACACCCGGTCATGGAGAATGACCAGGTTGTTGTAGCGTGCTTCGTCGGCAAGGCGGTTCTTCTTCTTGCAGATCTGCACAGGCGGCGCGGTGATGTCCTCGCCGACGATGCGCACTTGCTCGAAGTAGCGGAAGTTCTTGCCGGGCGTGCCGCAGAGCAGAATCTCCTTGTGCGGTATGTCCAGCTCGAGAATGCGCTCGACCACGGCATTGAGCACCGTGGCGTCCTCGGGGCCGACCGGGATGCCGAAGGTCCAGCTGTCCAGGTCGTCATCGCCTTGGGCCGGCAGCAATCCGGTCTTGCGGTAGGTCACGCGGTTGGCGCCGCGCTCCACGCAGGTCAGCGCGGCGCTGAAGTAGTCGCGGTCCAGGTAGCTGTTGAAGGGTGCGTCCTCGATCAGCGTCAGGCTCTGGCCTACTTCGAGAAAGTGCGCGGCATCCCACAGCAGCAGCGGGCTCAGCTGAGAATCGCTCTGTACGCCGTAGAAGCAGTACGAGCCGGCGCCGTAGATATCCAGCGGTCGCTTGGCCGCATGCATGCCCTTGAGGGTGACATCCGGCTCGGCCTGCTTGAAGCGGCGGAAGGAGAACAGGGTCTGGCAACCTTCAGGCAGGCTCAGGTCCGCCGGAATCGGGCGCAGGTTCTTCGCCGGCAGGTAGCCCAGTTTCGGGTCATGCTGGAACTGAATCGTCTTCATTCTTCTACGACGTACTTGTCATTCAGGGCGCCTGGCACCTTGACCACGACGGTCACGGCGTCGCTCAGGGCTTTGAAGGCGGTGATGTCGCCAGGCTCGAGCACCACGATCTCACCGGCGCCCCAGGTCTTGCCGCACATCTCGACTTCACCGGACAGGATCAGTGTCACTTCGGTGGCGATCTTGTGGTAGTGGGCGGCTTCGGCATCGCCCGCGACATAGGGCTTGACGGCGACCTCACAGGCCTGGGTGCTGTAGGCGGTGGGGGTGAAACCACCGACGAACCAGCCCTTGACCATGTCTTTCAGATTCGCGGAATTCATCGTGGACCTACATTCTCGAACGCATGGAGCTGGTGAGAGTTCTTGAGCGGGTGGTACTGGCTAGGGTCCACACGGAAGGTGCCGATCTTCTTGTGCAGCAGCACCAGTTCGTTGAGCGAAGGCGCGATGTAGTAGGCATCGTTGACCTTGGCGTCCTTGCGGATCATCTCTTTCACCGCCTCGACGAACACGCTGCCCTTGGCGAACCAGTACAGGCCGGCGACGGCGTGGTTGCTGATCGGGTTTTTCTCGGCGGCCTCGACCACGCAGCCATCGCTGTTCTTGCGCACGAACGAGTAACGCGGGTGCAGGGATTTGAAAACCACCACGCCGGCGTCGCATTGTTCGCCGCGGAAACGGGCGACGATGTCCTCGAGCGAGGCATCGAGCAGTTCGTTGCAGCTGAGGATCAGCAGCTCGTCGTCGTTGTCGATATTTTCCGCCGCCAGCAGTGCCGTGCAAGCCGCGCCCATGGTCAGTGCGTGCACCGGCAGCACCGAGGCGATCGGGCTCATCTGGTGCAGCATGTTGCGCAGGTGGAACTTGGAAACGTCCGCCTTGGGCAGCATGCAGGTGATGCTGGCAGGATCCAGCTTCAGGCAGCTCTCGACCAGGTGCTCGATCAGCGGCAGGCCGTCGCGTTCGGCCAGGTAGGCCGGGTAGCTGCTTTCCACTGCCACGGAGTTGGTTTCACGGGCGGCGAGCAGGATGATGTTCAGCTTGCGCACAGTAGGCTCTCCTGCTGAGTGGCTTGGGCATTGATTTCCTGGATGCGGGCGGTGATGTTGTCCAGGTTCACATCCTCGACATCCTGCACCACCAGGACGTGGGCACCGGAAGCACGGGCGGCGCGAATGCCGTTCTCGTTGTCTTCCACGATCAGGCACTCTTCAGGCAGCAGTCCGAACGACTCGATGGCCTTGGTGTAGATATCCGGCGCCGGCTTGGCGTTGACCACGTCTTCGTTGGACAGCTTCAGGTCCAGATACTGATCCAGGCGAGATTTCTCCATCATCACCTCGACCGTGTTGCGAATCGAGTTGGAGGCTACCGCCAGCTTGTAGCCCTGGCTTTTGAGCGACGACAGGGCGCGCTGGTGGACGAACGTCGGCTTGCACTGCGCGTAGACGATTTCCATCGTGTACATCTGCTTCATCTCGTTGATGAAGGCATGCAGTTCGACTGGCAGATCGCGTTCGACGCTGAGCATATCCAGCTTGCGCGAGGTCGGTAGGCCGTCGTAGGTGGTCAGGTGCTCGTGGCGGCTGATGGTATGGCCGAACAGGTTCAGTGCCTTGTTCAGCGCTTCGTAGTGCCAGTCCTTCGCCTCGATCAGCACACCGTCCATGTCGAAGATAACGGCTTTGATCATGATGTCAGTCCCTTGAAGTAAGAATGAGCGGTTTCAGGAAGGTCGGTGCACAGCGTGAGATTGGCTGAGCCCTGGAAGGCTTCGAGCAGTCGCCACAGCGGCAGGTGATCGCGGCCATGCAGCTCCGAGGACACGACGCAGACCTGTTTGCCCAGGCCCAGCAGGTCGGCGAGCTGAGCCGGCGAGTACCACTCGGCGGCGAAACTGTCGAGCCAGACGCCGTCGGCCTCGTCCAGCCAGGCCGGCACGGGTTCGACGTCGCTCTGACGGGTGTAGGTGCGCACACCGCTGGCCAGGTAGGCGCGCATGTCCGGCACGGCCATGTCGAAGACGAACCAGTTGCTGTGACCGTGGGCTTCGAAGGTGGCCTTGAGCGGGGCGCACAGACCGTCGGCCTTGATGTTCATGGCCAGTGGCAGGTTGCGCCCGGCCATGATGGTCAGCAGCTCGTCCAGGGACATTTCACTGCCATCGGGCATGTCGTGCGAAATGACCAGGCGCCCAGCCACGTCACGTACGTCGGTTTCGGTGCCGAACCCCAGGTCGAACGAGCGCTGGAAGGCCACCTTCAGGTTGCGCTCGGGCTTTTCCAGCCAGTAGCCGCGGTGACTGATGATCTGCATGATGGCTCAGCGTCCTGCGCAGGCTTTTTGGCTGAGCGGCAGCTCGAGGAACAGGTTCAGGTCCGCCGGGATGCCCAGGCCGTACATGCCTGCGGCCTCGGAGCCGATGTTGTAGTGAATGACCCGGGCCTGGTCCTCGATCATTTCGTTGTAGGCGGGCGCGACGTAGAACTCGCCATTGACGCGCAGCTCTTTCTCGAACATCGATTCGATGGCTGCGATCAGCTGGCGACCGCTGCGGAAGTTGTAGATGCCGACAGTGGCTTCGTCGGAAATCACTTCCTTCTCGACCACACGGTTGATGAGACCATTTTCGGCAAAGCCGACGAAGGACCACTTGGGGTCGTCGGCCTTCATGGTCATGATCAGGCCGTCGGCGTCCTGCGCCTGCATGGCGTGCAGGTAGTCATTGATGTCGACATCGACGTACTGGTCGCTGTTGGCGATCATCACCGGATCGTTGCTGTCGATCAGTTCCTTGGCCGCATAGACGGTGCAGGCGGCGCCTTCGGTGAGGCCGTCCAGCTCGACGATGGCGCAGCCCGGCGCCCAGCTGTCGAGCTTCTCCTTCAGGCCGTAGGCTTGTACATGGGCAGCCTGGCAGATAAAGATGAAACGGTGTTCGCAGGCAGGTGTCAGGTTGTCGATGACCACCTTGATCATCGGCACCGAATGCACTGGGATCAGCGGTTTCGGGTCGGCGTAGCCTGCTTTGGCGAAACGGCTTCCAGCGCCGGCCATGGGAACGACAATATTAAGCATCTGCTACTCCTTCACTGGCGTACGAGGTACTCGTCGTACGCGTCTACGACGTCACTGGCCGGGCCGATCATCTGCACCCGTCCGTCCTTGAGCCAGCACACTCGAGTGCACAGCTCCCTGATACGTGGCGAATCGTGCGAAACGAACACGACCGTCTGGTTGCCCGTCATCATGTCTCGCATGGTGGCCTCGGCCTTGTCGCGGAAATGGCCGTCGCCGACACTGAGCACCTCGTCCAGCAGGATCACGTCCGGGCGCGAGTGCATGGAGATGGCGAAGCCCAGGCGCGCCTTCATGCCGGTGGAGTAGCTGCGCACCGGTACCTGCGCGCTGGCATGCAGTTCGGCGTAGTCGAGGATCGCGTCACTCAACTCATGCATGCGCTTGCGGCTCATGCCCATCAACATGCCACTGAGGACGATGTTGTCCCGGGCATCGAGGTTCTCGTCGAAGCCCAACTGCAGATTCAGCAGCGATACGTTGGGGACCGACTGCACCAGGCGTCCGCGCGTCGGCTGGTAGATGCCAGCGAGGACCTTGAGCAGCGTGCTCTTGCCGGCTCCGTTGCTGCCGACCACGCCAAACGTCTCGCCCTTGGCGATGGCGAAGGACAGGTCATGAAGCACGGTGGTCGAGCTGCGCGACAGCAGGCGCAGGCCATTGCGGAACGTCAGCGATACGGATTCAGCCGTCAGGGCGGCGAGGGTGCTCATTTGCTCAGTGCCATGGCGTAGGCGTTCTTGTTTCGTGACAGGAATAGCGTTGCGAGCGCGAACAGCAGCACAGCACCGCCCAGCAGTGCCAGCAGGTCGCCTGGCAGCGGTGCGCGGCCATGCATCAAGGCGTCGCGATACATGGAAATCAGGGCGGCGAGCGGGTTGAAGTCGAGCAGCCAGCCAAACTCCGCCGGAATGTTGGCTTTGTCGTAGAACACGCCGGAGGCGAACATGAGGAACTGCAGGCTGGTGGCGATGATGATGCGCAGGTCGGGCATGAATGGAATGAGCCCGGCGACAAAGACGCCCACTGCTGCCGTGAGCACCAGTTGCACCATGGCAATCAGTGGTACGTAGAGCCAGAACCAGCTCGGCGTGACACCGATCAGACACAGGAGCAGCAGGAGCAAGGCTACGACCAGCGCTTCTTTGACCAGATCCTTGAATATCGATGTCAACGGAAAGATCAGAGGGTCGATTCGACAGTGTTCGAGAATGTGCTTTTTCTCGTAAATGGAGTCGACGCAGTTCATCACGCTCTTGTTGAACCAGGTCCAGAACGTGACGCCGATGATCAGGAAGACGGCGAAGTTCTCCACCCTAATCTGCAGCAGGTGGCCGAACACGACGTAGTAGATGCTGAGCAGGAGAAGGGGTTCAAGTATCCACCAGGCAAAGCCCAGGCGGGTTCTGGTGGACTCTGACTTGAGCCCGAGGCGGGCGCGTTCTAACGATACCTGCACGATCGGCCAGATATTTCTGCGTCCTTGCGACCAGCTCACGACCCTGCCCCGCTGAATTTTAAAGCGCGAATCCTATTCGAATGATGGCATTTCGTCCAGCGATTGCTACAACAATATGACTTATTAGTTCAATCAGATCGACGAGTGGTTTGTTGTGAGAAATTTCTGAAAATTCGTTGGTATTTATCCTCGAAACGCACAATATCGTCCTCGCCAAGGTACGCTCCGGACTGCACTTCGATCAGTTCGAGCGGTACTTTGCCCGGGTTGGAGAGGGAATGCCTGGCCCCCAGCGGAATGTAGGTCGACTGGTTCTCGGTGAGGATCATCTCGACGTCATTGCAGACGACCCTGGCTGTGCCGCTGACGACCACCCAATGCTCGGCGCGGTGATAGTGCAGTTGCAGGGAAAGGCTTTCGCCGGGCTCGACGGTAATGCGTTTGACCTGATATCGCTCGCCGCAATCGATGGTGTCGTAGTAGCCCCAGGGGCGGTTGACCAGTGAGTGGCTGGCATACTCGTTGCGCTGGTTCGCCTGCAACTGCCTGACGACCTCGCCGACCTGTTGGCTTTCCTCTTTACGCGCCACCAGCACGGCATCCTTGGTTTCGATGACGACCAGATCCTCGACGCCGACCGTCGTCACCAGGCGATGGTGCGACTGGATCAGGCTGTTGCGGGTGGCGAACGCCAGCACGTCGCCTTCGATGGCGTTGTCGGCGGTGTCGCGTGGTCTGGCTTCCCAGATCGACGCCCAGCTACCCAGGTCGCTCCAGCCTGCATCCAGCGGGACAACCAGCGCATTGTCGACATGTTCCATCACTGCGTGGTCGATCGACTGCGCCGGGCAGCAGGCGAACTGTTCGGCCTGCACATGCAGGAAGTAGTTGTCCTCCTGAGCGTGGAGCAAGGCGTTGCGGCAGCAATCGAGAATGTCGGGCCGCAGGCGTTGCAGTTCGTCGAGCAGGCGCGAGGCGCGGAACATGAACATGCCGCTGTTCCACAGGTGGCGACCGCTGGCGACATAGGCCTCGGCCACGTCTTGCGAAGGCTTCTCGCGAAAGGCCAGCAGTGGGTAGCCGCCTTCGATGCAGGTCTCGCCGTACTGGATATAGCCGAAACCCGTTTCCGCGCGCACCGGCTTGATGCCGAATGTCACCAGTCGCCCCAGGCTGGCGTGCGGCAGGGCGACTTCGATGGCGCGCTGAAAGGCGGCGTGATCCTCGATGAAGTGGTCTGCCGCCAGCACCAGAAGTATGGGATCCTCCGCATCGCGCCGCGCCTGCAGCGCGGCGAGCGCAATAGCTGGCGCGGTATTGCGCGCCATTGGCTCGAGAATGATCCTGCGGCTATCGCGCCGTGCCTGGCGCAGTTGCTCGGCGACGACGAAGCGATACTCCTCGTTGCTCACCACCAGGGCAGGTGAATGTTCCAGGCCATCAAGGCGTGCAAGTGTGCGCTGGAACATCGTGCCCAGGCCCTCGCCATCCAGGGCGAGAAACTGTTTGGGGTAATTTTGGCGGGACAGCGGCCATAACCGGGTGCCGCTGCCACCAGCCAGAATGACGGGGGTGAACATATGAGCTCCAACTCATTTCGATGGAAAATCCGCGCGCGCATTATCCTGTGTCACACGGTGGAGCCGCAACCTGGCCCCGCGTGAAGGACCAATCCCTTGGGCTTCGGCGTTGCCGGTAGTTGATAGAGCTGCCACTGCACATGGGACCAGGGGATGGTTGGCGCGGGCCTGGTAGGGATGTTCGGTGCAGCGCGTCCGAATACTGCGCCTGTCTGGATAAGCTTTTGGCGCTGTTCAATTCGGTAACGTTTTTCCGATGCGCATATCTTCTTCAGAGCGTGATCAGCGACTAGGGTTGACCTGCGGCTAGAGGAAAGCTGCATTTGATTCGGAACTTCAAGGAGTGTTGAAAATGCCTAATATCGTTATGTCCTGGCTGTTGCTGCCGTTGTTCGCAGTCCTGCCGCTCACGCTCAATGCCGCGCCAGCCAACCAGGCCGCGTCAGCGGTGCTCAGCGCCACTCGCCAGGTCGAAGGTGTTGCTGAGTCGCAGGTCAAGACTGATCTCAACAGCGCGGACGCCCTCACGCTGCAGCAGAATCTCAACGGCATCGGCAAGGCCAAGGCTGAAGCCATCGTCGCCTACCGCGAGGCTCATGGGCCTTTCCAGTCGGTAGATGAACTGCTGGAAATCAAAGGCATCGGCAATGCGCTACTGGAGCGCAACAGAGACAGGCTGGTCGTGGAGTAGTCAGTTGCTGCGCCGGTCGGCATTGCGCCGACCGGTTCGATGGTCAAGGCCGCATTTAGCGATCCTGTGCATCCTTGGCGTCCGCTTCGGCGTTTCGCTCACGCACCTTCTTCAACTGCTCCTCGGTCAACGGCAACTTCTTCGCCGTATCGCGCAGTAGCATCAACCCGCCGACAATCGACCCAAGCGCAACAAGCAGTATCAACCAGGCATACCAAGGCATCGAGATTCTCCTGAAAGCGTATAGGGCACCGCTTACATGGCATTCGAGCCATTGCCGCAGCCGTTGGTTCCATTATAGGAGCCACCCCCGCCCAGGCCAATTCTCATGACCCACGGCCCCCAAACCCCACCTCACTTCGTTTACAATGCGCGCCGTTTACGACTTGCCAAGAGACCCTGCCCATGTCCGCCTGCCAGACGCCCCTGATCGTCGCCCTGGATTTCCCCACCCGTGACGCCGCCCTGAAGCTGGCCGACCAGCTCGACCCCGCCCTGTGCCGGGTCAAGGTGGGCAAGGAACTGTTCACCAGCAGCGCTGCGGGTATCGTCGAGACCCTTTGCAGCAAGGGCTTCGAAGTGTTCCTCGACCTCAAGTTCCACGATATCCCCAACACCACTGCGATGGCGGTCAAGGCTGCGGCCGAGATGGGCGTGTGGATGGTCAACGTGCACTGCTCTGGCGGCCTGCGCATGATGTCGGCTTGCCGTGAAGAGCTGGCCAAGCGCAGCGGCCCGCAGCCCCTGCTGATCGGCGTGACCGTGCTGACCAGCATGGAGCGCGAGGACTTGGCTGGTATCGGCCTGGATGTCGACCCGCAGGAGCAGGTGCTGCGCCTGGCGGCGTTGGCGCAGAAGGCCGGCATGGATGGCCTGGTGTGTTCGGCGCTGGAGGCGCCGGCACTGAAGGCTGCGCACCCATCGTTGCAATTGGTGACCCCGGGTATTCGCCCGGCGGGCAGCGCCCAGGATGACCAGCGCCGGATCCTGACCCCGCGCCAGGCACTGGACGCCGGTTCCGATTACCTGGTGATCGGGCGCCCGATCAGCCAGGCGGCGGATCCGGCCCAGGCGTTGGCTGCTGTGGTGGCTGAGATTCGCGGTTGATTCGAGAGGCTGCGGTGTGGGCTGCGCCTGAGCGCAGCCCGCAATGATCAGACCTTCAACACCAGCTTGCCGAAGTTCTCCCCGCTGAACAGCTTGAGCAGCGTCTCGGGGAAGGTTTCCAGCCCCTCCACCACATCCTCCTTGCTCTTCACCTTGCCGCTGGCCAGCCAGCCGGCTATCTCCTGCGCGGCCTTGCCGTACTCCTTGACGTAGTCCATCACCACGAAGCCTTCCATGCGCGCGCGGTTGACCAGTAGCGCCAGGTAATTGGCCGGGCCCTTGACCGCTTCCTTGTTGTTGTACTGGCTGATGGCGCCGCAGATCACCACCCGGGCCTTGAAGTTCAGGCGCGACAGCACGGCATCGAGGATATCGCCGCCGACGTTGTCGAAGTACACATCCACGCCATTGGGGCATTCGCGCTTGAGCCCGGCGAGCACGTCTTCGGCCTTGTAGTCGATGACCCCATCGAAGCCCAGTTCATCCAGCAGGTACTGGCATTTCTGTGCGCCGCCGGCGATGCCGACCACGCGGCAACCCTTGAGCTTGGCGATCTGCCCGGCAATGCTGCCGACCGCGCCGGCGGCGCCGGAAATCACCACGGTGTCGCCGGCCTTGGGCTGGCCGACATCGAGCAGGGCGAAGTAGGCGGTCATGCCGGTCATGCCCAGGGCGGACAGGTAGCGCGGCAGGGGTGCCAGGCGCGGGTCGATCTTGTGCAGGCCCTGAGGTTCACCGGTGAAGTAGTCCTGCACGCCCAGGGCGCCGCTGACATGGTCGCCGGGCTTGTAGTCCGGGTGCTTGGAACTGACCACTTCGCCCACGCCGAGTGCGCGCATCACCTGGCCAAGGCCCACCGGGGGGATGTACGACTTGCCTTCGTTCATCCAGCCGCGCATGGCAGGGTCCAGGGACAGGTAAAGGTTCTTCACCAGCACCTGGCCTTCGCCCGGCTCGGCGGCAGGGGCCTGCTCATAGGTGAAGTCGTCACGGCGCACGGCGCCGACCGGGCGCTTGGTCAGCAGGAAACGGCGGTTGGTGTGGGGCATGGCGAGTTCTCCTGAACGAGTGTGAGGGGGGATGATCGGCGGGTTGAATGGGCCGCGTCACGCAAGATCACTGCGAACGATAGTAGTCCAACCGTACCCTTGATGATGCTGCCCAGCCCAGCGGTGCCCTGGCTAGACTCAGCCACGACTTCCCATCCTTTTGCAGGAGCCAGTGATGAGCATGACTTTCTCCGGCCAGGTTGCCCTGGTCACCGGTGGCGCGGCGGGCATCGGCCGGGCTACGGCCCAGGCATTCGCCGGCGAGGGGCTCAAGGTGGTGGTGGCCGACCGTGATGCGAACGGAGGCGAAGGCACCGTGGCGCTGATTCGCCAGAGTGGTGGCGAAGCGTTGTTCGTTGCCTGCGACGTTACCCGTGACGAAGATGTGCGGCAGTTGCACGAGCGGGTGGTCAAGGCATACGGGCGTCTGGACTACGCATTCAACAATGCCGGCATCGAAATCGAGAAGGGGCGATTGGCAGAGGGCAGCGAGGCGGAGTTCGACGCGATCATGGGCGTCAACGTCAAGGGCGTCTGGCTGTGCATGAAGTACCAGCTGCCCCTGCTGCTGGCACAGGGCGGCGGCGCCATCGTCAACACTGCCTCGGTGGCCGGCCTGTCGGCGGCGCCGAAGATGAGCATCTATGCGGCGTCCAAGCATGCGGTGATCGGCTTGACCAAGTCGGCGGCCATCGAGTACGCGAAGAAAGGTATCAGGGTAAATGCGGTGTGCCCGGCGGTGATCGATACCGACATGTTCCGTCGCGCCTACGAGGCCGACCCGCGCAAGGCCGAGTTCGCCGCGGCGATGCACCCGGTCGGGCGCATCGGCAAGGTGGAGGAGATCGCCAGCGCGGTACTGTACCTGTGCAGCGATGGCGCGGCGTTCACGACGGGGCACAGCCTGACGGTCGACGGTGGCGCGCTGGCGATCTGACCGAGGCCAGCCACAGGGCCAGTGCCACCGCCGCGCAGCCCAGCAGCAACACACCACCAAACACGATCAAGGCCAGCTGCGACCCCAGCCGGTCACTGAGCAGCCCGGTGAAGATCACCGGCAGGCTGAACCCCAGGTAGGCCAGCAGGAAGAACCCGGCACTGGCCCGGGTTTTTTCCTGGCCGGCCAACTGGTTCACCGCCGCCAACCCGCCCAGGTAGATAAAGCCATAGCAGGCGCTGCTGGCGGCCACGGCGCCCATCAAAACGCCCGGCAGGTTGCCACTGTCAGCGCCCCAGGCCAGCAGCGCGTAGCTGCACGGCAGGATCAGCAGTCCGAGCAAGGTCGCCTGGGCACTGGCCATGCGCCGGGCCAGCGGCTGGAACAGCAGGCCGCAACTGATCACGCAGAAGGTCGAGAACCCCGACCAGGCGCTCAGGCCGTGCTGGCGCAGGATCCCCGGCAGCAGGGCGATGACCAGCCCGACACAGGCCCAGGCCAGCAGGATCGCCAGGCCATAGGCCAGGCTGCCGCTGGGATAGTACGGCAGGCGCAGCATGGCGCTGCGTTGCGTCGGGCGTGGGTCTGGCAGGCGCCAGACCAGCGCGAGGGCAAAGGTGGCGAGCGCCAGTTGCAGATGGAAGCTGCCAGGGGTGAGTGTCGGCCCGCGCAGCAAAAACAGGCTGGTCAGCGCCGCGCCAAGGCCAAAGCCCAGGGAGCTGCTGGCGGTAACCCAGGTCGCGGCGCGGTCACTTTCGCCGGGCCGCATCAGCTCGCTCATGTACGCGGTGGCCGTGGCCGACGCCAAGCCGGTGCCCAGGCCCAGGAACAAGCGCGCCACGCCCAGGGAGGCCAGTCTGGGGGACAGCAGCATGATCAAGGTGGCGATCATCGACAGGGCGAGTGCGACCAGGATCAACGGGCGTCGCCCGACCCGATCGGCCAGGCCGCCGAGGGCCAGCAGCACTGGCAATACGCCGAGCACGTACCCGGAGAAAGCCACGGCGGTCGCTGCGGCGCCTTGCCCGGAGAGATCGGCGTAGGTGATGTACAGCGGGGCCTGGAGATTGACGGCAAGGGTGATCAGGCACAGGGCGAAGGCCAGCAGGGCCGGGGCGTGGCGAGTGGGCATGGGGATATCCGCAAGATTGATAGCGCCCAGCATCCAATCTAGGGCGGCTGTTCGCCAAGGCACACTCTGCCGCTTTTTGTGCTTAACTGTTTGTCTGAAATCTCCGAACACTTGCCATGCACTTCAATCTTGACCGCAAACTCCCCACCCCGTTGGTCCAGCAACTGACCGACCACCTGCAGGCCTGGATCGAACAGCAGCGCCTGCGTCCCGGAGCTCGCCTGCCGTCGATCCGCGCGCTGGCCAAGGCCCAGGCGGTCAGCGCGTCGTGCGTGATCGAGGCCTACGACCGCCTGGCGGCAAATGGCTGGCTGGAGGCGCGGCATGGCGCAGGCTTTTTCGTCGCCGAGCGCAAGCCAGGCCTGCGCCCCGACCCCGGCGAGCCGTGGGGCGAGGCGATCGACGGCAGTTGGCGGCAGTTCCGCGAAGGGCATGAGCAACTGCTCAAGCTCGGCTGCGGCTGGCTGCCTGTGGCCTGGCGAGCCGAGGCTGAACTGGCCCAGGCCATCCGCCAGGTCAGCCGTGGCGCGCCCGAGGCGCTGTTTGACTACTGCCCACCCCAGGGGCTGGCGAGCCTGCGCTTGCAACTGCACAAAGGGCTGGCGAGGCTGGATATCGCCGCGGAACCTGAGCGGATCGTCACCACCCAGGGTGCCAGCCATGCCCTCGACCTGCTGGTGCGGACCTTGCTGGCGCCGGGCGACACGGTGCTGGTGGAACGGCCCGGTTACTACAACCTTTACAACCTGCTGCGCCTGCACGGCGTGCGCATGCTCGAGGTGCCGCGCACTGCCAGTGGTCCAGACCTGGCCGTGCTCGAGCAGTTGCTCGCCGAACACCGACCGCGCTGTCTGTTCATCAACAGCCTGTACCAGAACCCGACTGGCACCAGCCTGACGCCCAAGGTCGCCTATCGCCTGCTGGAGCTGGCCCGTGGGCATGACTTGCGGATTGTCGAGGATGATCTCTATGCCGACTTCCAGGACGGACCGGCGACGCGGCTGGCTACCCTCGACAGTGAGCAACGGGTGATCTACCTGGGCAGCTTCTCCAAGACCCTCAGCAGTTCGCTGCGGGTCGGCTATGTGGTGGCCGATCCGCCCTTGGTGGCGCGTCTGGCCGAGCTGAAGATGGTCGCGGGCATCGGCACCTCGCGCTTCGCCGAGCAGGTGGTCGGGCAGATGCTCGCCAATGGCGGCTATCGCAAGAGCGTGCAGCGTCTGCGGTTGCGCCTGGGCCAGCACCGGGCCAGGACGTTGCGGCAGCTGGAGGCCTGCGGCTGGGAGGTGTTCTGCGAGCCGGTCGGCGGCATGTTCGTCTGGGCCCGGGTGCCCGGGCGCGACTTTGCCGAGCTCGAGCGGCGGGCGCTGGAGCATGCCGTGTTGCTCACCCCGGGCAGCGCCTTCGATCCGCACGGCCGGGCCAGTGACTGGCTGCGCATCAATGTCGCCTATGGGCAGGATTCTCGGGCCGAGGCGTTCTTTCGGCATGCGGGGCGACCTCCGGCGGTCTGAAAGCGACAGGCTCATAGCTAAATGACACCGTTGGCGCGTCTGGCTCTTGTGACGGAGTCGGCGCCATTGTCACTCTTGCTGTCGGTAAAGTCCGACAAGGCGAGGGGATTGGTGATGGCTGCGACCAAGCACGGTGTACTGGCCAATCTGGGCATGGCACGCAAGCTCGGCCTGGGCTTCGCCCTGGTGTTGCTGCTCACTCTGGTGGTGGCTGCCATCGGTGTGTACGCCCTGGCCAATGTCGGCCAGCGCTTCGATGGGCTGCGGCAGATGGCTCAGTTCAATACCGACCTGTTGAAGCTGCGCCAGCACGAACAGGCCTTCGCCCTGCGCTCGGACATCAAGGAGGCCGATGCCCTGCGCACGGGGCTGCAGGGGCTGGTGGAGCGGGCCCGGGCCGTGCCAGCACTGGCCTCGACCGAGGCCGATCTGAATGCCTATGGACAAGCTTTCGACCAGTTCGTCCAGGCGGTGCAGGCCAAGGAGCTGGCCCTGGACATGGCCAGCTGGTCGGTATCGAGTGTGGCCAACAACCTCGATGTGCTGCAGGCCGGCCTGGCCGATGATGGCACCTATACCCTCAAGCAGTCCCAGGGGCAGCAGGGTGGTGAGTTCCTGGAACAGGCCGGGCAGGTGGCGCAGGTGTCGCGGCTGATGCTGCAGGCCATGGACGAGGCCCGGGTGCGCCTGGACCAGAGCCGCAAGGGCGGTGAAGCCAGCGCCGAGGGCCGCATCGCCCAGACCGTCGAAGCGGCGACCCTGGTCGACCAGCTCAAGGTTTCGGTCGCCGACGCTGGCTACCAGAGCGTGCTGGGCGAAGTGGCCGGGCATATCGGCAGTTTCTCCGAAAAGCTCAACGAGTACACCGACCTGCTGGGCCAGGAGCGGGGTATCAAGGATCAGTTGCAGGCGCGTGCCGAGCAGGTCACCGCGCGCGTCGACCAGGTGTATGCCGATCAGGAGCAGGCCATGCAGGCCGAACTGGCACGCAACGCCGTCGCCATTACTGCGGCCACGGCGCTGGCACTGCTGGTAGGCGTGCTGGCGGCCTGGCTGATCACCCGCGCCGTGGTCGCGCCGCTCAAGCGGGTGATCAGCCGGGCCCGGCGCATTGCCGCAGGCGAACTGGGCATCGAGGCCGAGCCGCCGCGTGCCGACGAGGTCGGCCAGCTGTTGCAGGCCATGCAGCAGATGGCCGAAGGCTTGTCCGGCATCGTCAGTGGCTTGCAGCAGGGTATCGACCAGTTGGCCGGTAGCGCCCAGGCCTTGTCGGCGGTTACCGAGCAGACCAACCGCGAAGTCGGTAGCCAGAAGGACGAGACCGAGCAGGTGGCCACCGCCATGCAGCAGATGACCGCGACCGTGCACGATGTGGCGCGCAACGCCGAGCAGGCAGCCCAGGCGGCCCAGGCTGCCGACGACAAGGTCGGGTCAGGGCAGCAGGTGGTGCGTCAGAGCATGCAGCGCATCGAGCAACTGGCGCTGGCCGCTGAAACCGCCAGCAGTGGCATCGACAGCCTCAGCGCCGAGATCCATACCATCGGTGACGTGCTTGAGGTGATCAAGAGCGTGGCCGAGCAGACCAATCTGCTGGCGCTCAATGCCGCGATCGAGGCGGCGCGTGCCGGGGAGCAGGGGCGCGGGTTCGCGGTGGTGGCTGACGAGGTACGTGCCCTGGCCCGGCGTACCCGGCAATCCACCGAGGAGATCGAGCGCCTCGTTGCCAGCTTGCGCGGCAATGCCCAGCAGTCGGTGATGCAGATCCGCGGCAGCACCGAGCTGGTGCGCCTGGCGGTGGCCGACACGCTGCAGACCGAGAGCGCCCTGGGCAGCATCGCGGCGGCGGTGTCGCTGATCCAGCAGATGAACCAGCAGATCGCCGCGGCGGCCGAGCAGCAGAGCTCGGTGGCCGAGGAGATCAGCCGCAGCGTCACGCAGATTCGCGGCAGCGCCGACCAGGCGGCACTGGCGATGGAGGACAATGCCCGTTCAAGCGTAGAGCTGGCGCAACTGGGCAATGACCTGAAGGGAATGGTGGGGCATTTCCGCTTGTGAATGCCTGTGCTTGTCTCAGTCTTTGCGCGGGCTGAGTATGAGCAAGGTCAGCACCCCCGCCACGATCCCCCAGAACGCCGAGCCGATCGAGAACAGGGTGAAGCCCGAGGCTGTGACCATGAAGGTGATCAGGGCCGCTTCGCGCTCGCGCACCTCGCCCATGGCCACGCTCAAGCCGTTCATGATCGAACCGAACAGCGCCAACGCCGCGATCGACAGCACCAGCTCCTTGGGCAGGGCGCCGAACAGCGCCGCCAGTGTGGCGCCGAAGGTGCCGGCGATACCGTAGAAGATCCCGCACCAGACCGCCGCCGTGTAGCGCTTGGCCGGGTCTTCATGGGCATGTGGCCCGGTGCAGATCGCCGCGCTGATCGCCGCCAGGTTGATCCCGTGGGAGCCGAACGGCGCCAGCAGCAGCGAAGCGAAGCCGGTGGCCGAGATCAGCGGCGAAGCCGGCACCGGGTAACCGTCGGCGCGCAGCACAGCGACGCCTGGCATGTTCTGCGAGGTCATGGCCACCACGAACAGCGGGATGCCGATGCTGATGGTCGCCGCCAGCGAGAAGCTCGGCGTGGTCCACACCGGGGTTGCGACTTCCAGCTGGAAGCCGCTGAAGTCCAGCAGCCCCAGGGCGCCGGACAGCGCGGTGCCGATCAGCAGCGCGGCCAGCACGCAATAACGCGGCGACAGGCGCTTGACCAGCAGGTAGCTGAAGAACATGCCCAGCACCAGCACCGTGCGGTGCTGGGCGGCAACGAAGATCTCGCTGCCGATCTTGAACAGGATACCGGCCAGCAGGGCCGATGCCAGGGAGGCGGGAATGCGCCGTACCAGGCGTTCGAAGCTGCCGGTCAGGCCGCAGATCAGCACCAGCACGGCGCAGGTGATGTAGGCGCCGATCGCTTCGCCGTAGCTCACCCCGCCGAGGCTGGTGATCAGCAGCGCCGCGCCGGGCGTCGACCAGGCCACGGTGATCGGCGTGCGGTAGCGCAGCGACAGGCCGATGCTGCACACTGCCATGCCGATCGACAGGGCCCAGATCCATGAGGAAATCTGTGCGCTGGTGAGACCGGCCGCCTGGCCGGCCTGGAACATCAGCACCAGCGAGCTGGTGTAGCCGGTGAGCATGGCGATAAAGCCGGCGACGATCGCCGACGGCGAGCTGTCCGCCAGCGGCCGCAGGCGCGCTGAGGTGGCATCGGTCATAGGGAATTCCTTGTGCAGGTGTAAGCAGTTTTTTCAGGCTACCGTGCCATGGCGTGATCCTTGCCATACAGCAGGCATTGCATTTAGCCGTACAGTCGCCAACTATGAGGCATTACTACGCAACTGCGTGAGAGGGGAGGGGCGATGTACAAGGTGTATGGGGATTACCAGTCGGGCAACTGCTACAAGGTCAAGCTGATGCTGAGCCTGCTCGACCGCCCGTATGAGTGGCACCCGGTGGACATTCTCAAGGGTGAGACGCAAACCCCCGAGTTCCTGGCCATGAACCCCAACGGCAAGGTGCCGGTGCTCAAGCTCGAGGACGGCACCTGCCTGTGGGAGTCCAACGCGATTCTCAACTACCTGGCCGATGGCAGCGAGTTCCTGCCCAGCGAGCCACGGTTGCGCACCCAGGTGCTGCAATGGCAGTTCTTCGAACAGTACAGCCATGAGCCGTACATTGCCGTGGCGCGGTTCATCCAGTTCTACCTGGGGCTGCCGCAAGAGCGACTGGAGGAGTACAGGGGGCTGCACAAGGGCGGCTACAAGGCGCTCAAGGTGATGAACAAGCAGCTGGAAATGACGCCTTACCTGGTCGGGGAGCAGTACTCGATCGCCGACGTGGCGTTGTACGCCTATACCCATGTGGCGCACCAGGGCGGCTTCGACCTAGCGGCTTATCCGGCGGTGCAGGCCTGGTTGGCGCGGGTGGCCAGTCATCCTCGGCATGTGCCGATGGTGGATTGACCGGCCTTATCGCGGGGCAAGCCCGCTCCCACGCAGACCCGCCCCATGGGTTCTGGCTTGCGTGGGAGCGGGCTTGCCCCGCGATGGCGATCTGTCAGACCGCCGCGAAACGCTTGTCCAGGTAGGCAATGATGTCCTTGGACTCGTACATCCAGGTCACCTCGCCTTGTTCCTCGATCCGCAGGCACGGCACTTTCACCCGGCCACCGCCTTCAAGCAGCGCCTG
This sequence comes from Pseudomonas sp. RC3H12, assembly GCF_018596375.1. Classification (NCBI taxonomy): domain Bacteria; kingdom Pseudomonadati; phylum Pseudomonadota; class Gammaproteobacteria; order Pseudomonadales; family Pseudomonadaceae; genus Pseudomonas; species Pseudomonas sp. RC3H12. The sequence continues at coordinate 758,040 of NZ_CP075595.1, forward strand.
GCGGTGCTGCGTATCGTTCTTCGCATCGCGCAGCGCCACCGGCACATTGAGGCGGTGCAGGGCGCGGCGGGTCTTCACGCAGAAGGGGCAGGCATGGAACTGGTACAGCGCAAGGCCCTTGGCCTGCTGTTCGACCTGGGCCTGGGCCGCGGCATCGCGCTTCTTTTTCGCCGGACGGCTGATCCAGTCGCCGAACACGATAAGCTGGCCGAGGCCGACCCGCAGGGCTTTGACGATCATGGGCAACTCCTGAAATGAAAAAGCCGACCCCAGAGGGTCGGCTCGGAACACAGGCCGATCACTTGATCAGGCTGAGGAACTCGCTGCGTGTGGCGGCGTTCTCGCGGAACTCGCCGAGCATCACCGAGGTGAGCATGGTCGAGTTCTGCTTTTCGACACCGCGCATCATCATGCACATGTGCTTGGCCTCGATCACCACCGCCACGCCTGCGGCGCCGGTCACCTGCTGCACGGCCTCGGCGATCTGGCGGCTGAGGTTTTCCTGGATCTGCAGGCGGCGGGCGTACATGTCGACGATCCGCGCCACCTTCGACAGGCCCAGCACCTTGCCCTTGGGCAGGTAGGCCACGTGGGCCTTGCCGATGAACGGCAGCATGTGGTGTTCGCACATCGAATACAGCTCGATATCCCGGACCAGCACCATTTCGCTGTTGTCGGAGGTGAACAACGCGCCGTTGGTCACTTCTTCCAGGGTTTGCTCATAACCGCGGCAAAGGTACTTCATGGCCTTCGCTGCCCGCTTGGGCGTGTCGAGCAGGCCTTCGCGGGAGACGTCCTCGCCGATCTGGCTGAGGATCGCGGTGTAGTTCTGTTCCAGGGACATGGATCTACCTGTGGAAAATTTCGCAAAGGCGAAGGGTACGGCGGCGGCGGCGGCGCTGCAAGCGCGATGTCACTCGTCGCGCCCTTCGAGCATGGTTCGCTTGAGCATCACGTAGACCGCGCCGGTGCCGCCGTGGCGGGCCTGGCACGAGGTGAAACCGAGCACCTGCGGGTGCTGGCGCAGCCAGGTGTTGACGTGGCTCTTGATCATCGGGCGCTTGCCGTCCAGGCGCGCGGCCTTGCCGTGGGTGACCCGCACGCAGCGCACTTCCAGCTTGGTCGCTTCGGCGATGAAGGCCCACAGCGTCTCGCGGGCCTTCTCGACGCTCATGCCGTGCAGGTCAAGGCTGCCCTCGAAGGCGATCTGGCCGAGCTTGAGCTTGCGCAGCTGGGTTTCCTGCACGCCGTCACGCCGCCACATCAGCTCATCCTCGGCGCCGACATCGATGACGAACTGGTCGGACAGGCCGTCGATCACCAGCGTCTGGTCGCTGCGGATGGTCGCCGCCTGGCGCAGGCCTGCCAGCTGCTTGCGGTCGGCCTTGGGTTTGCCGACTTCGGCGCGATCGTGCTTGATTGGCTTGACGCCCTGCACTTGGCTGCGGAAGAGGGAAAAGTCGTCGTCTTGCATGGTGCCTCCACGTGGGCGGCGTAGTTTACGCGACTGTCATCGCGGGGCAAGCCTGGCCCCGCGCTTGGCGCGTCAGTCGTGCTTCTTCATCAGGTGCGGCGACAGGTTCAGTTCGCGCCCGCGGCGCAGGCGGATACGGCTGCGCCGCCACAAGCGCACGCCGAAGTACAGCAGGGTCAGGCCGACAATGGTCAGGACCGCCGACAATGGCCGGTTGGCATTGAGTTCGGCCAGGGCGGCGTAGTTGCCCAGCAAGCCGGCGAAGCCGGCCATGGCCAGCAGGATGCCCAGGGTGGCCAGCAGCACCGAGAGTGCCGCGGCGATACGCGCGCCCCAGTTGCTCGGCTCGCGCTGGCGCAGGCGCTTGGCATCGAAACTGCCTTTGAGCTTCATTCGAATTCCTCAGGATCGGGTGGTGCTGATCCGGATTTCGACCTGCGGGTCACCTTGGGGTTCCGCCCGTCCGCCGGGCGGTCGTGGTTCAGACCAGGCTGGTGGTGGGGGCGACACAGGCGAAGTTGTCGGCCATCACGGCCATCTCGCACTGGTGGATCTGCGCGGCGGGGATCACGGTGTCCTTCAGGGCCAGGTCACGGGTCGCCGACGCATCTTCGACCAGGGTGCAGCGATAACCATAGTCCTTGGCACGGCGCACGGTGGTGCTGACGCTGGAATGGCTCATGAAACCGCAGACGATCAGGTCCAGCGGGCCGAAGGCCTGCAGGGTCTCGTGCAGCTTGGTGTTCTTGAAGGCGTTGGGCATGCGCTTCTCGATCACCACCTCGCCTTCGCGCGGCTCCAGCCCGGGAATGAACTCGCCGGCCGGGCCCTGCGGGTCGAAGCGACCGCCAACGGTGCCGAGGTGGCGGACATGGATGATCGGGCGGCCAGCCTTGCGGGCGGCGTCGAGCAACCTGGCAATGTTCGCCACGGCCTCGTCCATGCCCGACAGCGCCAGCGGACCGCTCAGGTACTCCTTCTGCGCATCGATGACGATCAGGCTGGCTTGGCTCAGCTTGGCCGGCGGGTAGTCGCGGCCAGTGAGGCGGAACATCGTGGTTGGAACGGACATCAAGGGCTCCTTGGGTAGGGCTTTTGTGTACCTATTCTCCCTTGCCTTGGCGCCAATGTGAATGGTTGACAGTGCAGGCGGCATGGTTACTGGCTTGTGGCTATCCATTCGGCCATCGGAGGGAACATTTGTGCGGTGTGGGCTGTTAGACTTTTGTCCTGTCTGAAAAGGAGTACCCCGTGATCACATCCCGCCTGCGCACCCTGCGCGACCATATCCGCTGGGCGGTCAGCCGCTTCCATGAGCATGAACTGTTCTTTGGCCACGGCGCCGACAATGCCTGGGACGAGGCCCGCCTGCTGGTGCTCGGCGCGGTGCACCTGCCCTGGGAGGTGGCCGACAGCTATCTGGACTGCGCGCTCGAGGATGATGAGCGGGTACGCCTGCAGCACTTGCTCAAGCGTCGCATCGAAGAACGCGTGCCGACCGCCTACCTGCTGGGTGAGGCTTGGTTCTGCGGCATGTCGTTCATCGTCGACGAACGCGTGCTGGTACCGCGCTCGCCCATCGGCGAGCTGGTCGAGAAGCGCTTCGAGCCTTGGCTGGCCGCCGAGCCTGCGCGCATCCTCGACCTGTGCACCGGCTCCGGCTGCATCGGCATCGTGGCCGCCGATGTGTTCCAGGGCGCCGAGGTGGTACTGGCCGACCTGTCGTTCGACGCGCTGGCGGTGGCCAACCAGAACATCGAGCGCCATGGCCTGGAGGAGCGTGTGTACACCGTGCAGGGCGATGGCTTCGCCGGGCTGCCGGGGCAGCGCTTCGACCTGATCCTGTCCAACCCGCCGTATGTCGATGCCGAGGACTTCGGCGACATGCCGGCCGAGTATCACCACGAGCCCGAACTGGGCCTGGCCTGCGGCAACGATGGCCTGGACCTGGTGCGGCGGATGCTGGCCGAGGCTGCCGACCACCTGACCGACAAGGGCCTGATGATTGTCGAGGTGGGCAACAGCCAGGTGCACGTCGAGTCGCTCTATCCCGAGGTGGACTTCGCCTGGCTGGAGTTCGAGCGCGGTGGGCACGGGGTGTTCATGCTGACGGCCGAGCAGTGCCGGCAGCATCAGGAGCTGTTCAAGGCGCGGGTCTGACTGCGCGCCCGTTCCCACAGGATGAATGCAATCTCTGTGGGAGCGGACTTGCCCCGCGATGGCCTTATCAGCGGGTGGCGATCCAGATCAGCAAACCGGCCTGGAACACAGCGAACGCCACCAGGCAGGTGATGGTAAAGCGCAGCCCGCTGTCTTCGCGGCGGTACTTGGCCACGCGTTCGTCACGCTCGCGCAGTTGCGCTTCCTTCTCCATCAGGTTCTGCTCGGCCTGTTGCAGCATGCCGGCCGCCTCGAGGTTGTCCACGCGCTGCACCTTCTCGGTGTTCCAGCCGCCCTTGAGCTGGCCCACCGGCGTTTCCACCAGGCGCCCCTTGAGCAACTGCCCATCGGTGTATTCCACCTCCAGGCCGACGCTGCGCAGCACATGGTCGCGGCGCAGACGGGTGTCTTCGTTCAGGGCGTCCTTGTTCGGCAGGCTCATGCCTTCGATCTGGTAGTGCGAGCAGCGGTGCTGCAGCCATTGCACCGCCTGCGCCAGCAGGTAGCGGCCAACACCACGGTTGAGGGGCTCGAGCTGCAGGCCGGCCGGGTCGCCGATGCGCACCGTGCGCGTTTCGTGGTCGACACGGATGTCCAGCTGGTTCTGTTCTTTGCGCACCTTCTGCCCAGGCAGACGGATTTCCATGCGCAGCAGGCTGTGGGCCTTGTCGTGGCGCTCGGCGTAGCCGAACTGGACGAAGCGCAGCGGGCGGGCGCCGCTGTTGCGGTCGGTCGGCATCGGCGCCAGGCGCAGCAGCTGGAAGTGCTCGGCGGCAAGGTCCGCCCAGGGCTGCGGGGCGCTTTCCGGCGCTTGTTCTTCGGTCGCCTCGGCGGCGGGGGCATCGGTCATCAGGGGTTTTCCTCAGGTGCACGGCGGCCGGGCGCGTGGGCCGCGGATCACTGCCTTCTCAGCCGCGTTATCGGCAGGCCTGGGCAATACCTGAGGGCAGGTCTCAGGCCTGCGGCAACCCTTGGATGAACAGGACGATGCGCTCGCCCAGCTCACGCGCCAGCGGCAGCTCGGGGTTGCGGTAGCTGTCACGCTGCTGGCTCATGTCCCGGGGGCTGATGCGCAGCACGTGGTTCATGCCGTCGATCAACGCCAGTTGCGCGTCGGGTTTGGCTGCCTTGAGGCGCTCGGCATCGGCCACCTCTACCTGGATGTCGTTGCGCCCCTGGACGATCAGCGCCGGCACCTTGAGCCGGGCGAAGGCCGCCGCCGGGTCCTGATGCAGCAAGGTGATCAGGTACGGCTGCACGCTGGGGCGGAACACCTGGCGCAGCGGCGCGGGAACGTCGGGGCTGGTCTGTCCGGCCTGCAACCGGTCGATCAGCGCCACGCCAGCGGGCAATTGCGCCGGCGGCAGGCGCTGGGCCAGCTGCTCGCGCAGCACGTCGGCCACCGGCCTACCGCTGCCGGCCAGGGTGATCACCGCGCTGGCGCCGGCCTGCTCCGCGGCGAGGCTGGCGATCAGTGCGCCTTCGCTGTGGCCGACCAGGATCAGCGGGCCGAAGCGTGGGTCCTGTTTGAGTGCGCGGCCCCAGGCCACCACGTCGGCGACATAGCGCTCGACGCTGAGGTCACGTTCATCGGGGGTGGCCGGCTGGCTGGCGGCCACGCCGCGCTTGTCGAAGCGCACGCTGGCAATGTGTTCGCCGGCCAGCAGCAAGGCCAGGCGCTTGAGGTTGTCGAGGCGTCCTGAGGCTGGGTTGTTGCCATCGCGGTCGGTAGGGCCGGAGCCGGCGATGATCAGCACCACCGGGGGTGGCGTGGCCTGCTGGGGCAGCAGCAGGCTGCCGTGCAGCACGCCCTGGCCGGTGTCCAGGTCGATGGGGCGTTGCAGCACGGTGGGGGCGGCCTGGGCGAGGCTGGTACAAAGCAGCAGGAGCAGGGCGGCGAGGCGCGACTTCATGGGCGGGGTACTAGGTGGGAAGGTGATCATTCGACCTTGGCTGATCCTGAAGGTTCGCGAGCCACACTCACGCGGTTTTCCGTATACTGCCGCTTTCGTTCACTTCAGGCTGATTCGCGGAGCGTCCATGTCCGGCAATACCTACGGCAAGCTGTTCACTGTCACCACCGCAGGCGAAAGCCATGGCCCGGCGTTGGTCGCCATTGTCGACGGCTGCCCGCCAGGCCTGGAAATCTCCCTTGCGGACCTGCAGCACGACCTCGACCGGCGCAAGCCCGGCACCAGCCGGCACACCACCCAGCGCCAGGAGCCGGACGAAGTGGAGATCCTCTCCGGCGTGTTCGAAGGCCGTACCACCGGCTGCTCGATCGGCCTGCTGATTCGCAACACCGACCAGAAGTCCAAGGACTACTCGTCGATCAAGGACCTGTTCCGCCCGGCCCACGCCGACTACACCTACCACCACAAGTACGGCATCCGCGACTACCGTGGCGGTGGCCGCAGCTCGGCGCGCGAAACCGCCATGCGCGTGGCGGCCGGCGCCATCGCCAAGAAGTACCTGGCCACCCAGGGCATCCGCGTGCGCGGCTACATGAGCCAGCTCGGGCCGATCGAGATCCCGTTCAAGACCTGGGACTCGGTGGAGCAGAACGCCTTCTTCAGCCCCGATCCGGACAAGGTGCCGGAGCTTGAGGCCTACATGGACCAGCTGCGCCGCGACCAGGATTCGGTGGGGGCGAAGATCACCGTGGTCGCCGAAGGCGTGATGCCGGGCCTGGGCGAGCCGATCTTCGACCGCCTCGATGCCGAGCTGGCCCATGCCTTGATGAGCATCAACGCGGTCAAGGGTGTGGAGATCGGCGCCGGTTTCGCCAGTGTCGCCCAGCGCGGCACCGAACACCGTGACGAGATGACGCCCGAGGGCTTCCTCAGCAACAACGCCGGCGGCATCCTCGGCGGCATTTCCTCGGGCCAGCCGATCGTCGCCCACCTGGCGCTCAAGCCGACCTCGAGCATCACCACCCCGGGCCGTTCCATCGACGTCGATGGCAACCCAGTGGAGGTGATCACCAAGGGCCGTCACGATCCTTGCGTCGGCATCCGCGCCACGCCGATCGCCGAGGCGATGATGGCCATCGCCTTGATGGATCACCTGCTGCGCCACCGGGCGCAGAATGCCGAGGTAAGGGTCAACACCCCGGTGCTGGGCCAGCTCTGACAGTCCCGGCCCTATCGCGGGGCAAGCCCGCTCCCACGAATTCCAGCGTGGGAGCGGGCTTGCCCCGCGATAGGGCCGGAAGCCTCTGAACGGACTTCCCAATGCCTCCGATCCCCTACTGGCGCCTCTCCAGCTTCTACCTCTTCTACTTCGCCCTGCTCGGCTCCACCGCGCCGTTCCTGGCCCTGTACTTCGACCACCTGGGCTTCTCCCCGGCGCGCATCGGCGAACTGGTGGCCATCCCCATGCTCATGCGCTGCGTGGCCCCCAACCTGTGGGGCTGGCTCGGTGACCACAGCGGCCAGCGCCTGCTGATCGTGCGCCTGGGCGCGCTGTCGACCCTGGCGACCTTCTCGCTGATCTTCTTCGGCAAGAGCTACGCCTGGCTGGCGCTGGTCATGGCGTTGCACGCCTTCTTCTGGCACGCGGTACTGCCCCAGTTCGAAGTGATCACCCTGGCCCACCTGCACGGCCAGACTGCACGTTACAGCCAGGTACGGCTATGGGGCTCGATCGGCTTCATCCTCGCCGTGGTGGGGCTTGGGCGCCTGTTCGAATGGCTGAGCCTGGACATCTACCCGCTGGCGCTGGTGGCGATCATGGCCGGTATCGTCGTTGCCAGCCTCTGGGTGCCCAATGCGCAACCCGTCGAGCAGGCCGAGCAGCGCGGGGCAGGGGGCTTTCTCAGGCAAGTGCGGGCGCCTGGGGTCCTGGCCTTCTATGTGTGCGTGGCCCTCATGCAGCTCAGCCACGGCCCGTACTACACCTTCCTTACCCTGCACCTGGAGCACCTGGGCTACAGCCGCGGCGCCATCGGCTTGTTGTGGGCGCTTGGCGTGGTGGCTGAAGTGTTGGTGTTCTTGGTCATGAGTCGGATCTTTGCCCGCTGTTCGGTGCGCAAGGTACTACTGGCCAGCTTCCTGCTGGCCGCGCTGCGCTGGCTGTTGCTGGGCAACCTGGCCGAAATCCCGGCGGTTCTGGTGTTCGCCCAGGTATTGCATGCGGCCACCTTCGGCTGTTTCCATGCAGCGGCCATCGCTTTTGTTCAGGCCAGCTTCGGCGCTCGCCAGCAGGGTCAGGGCCAGGCATTGTATGCGGCGCTGTCAGGTACCGGCGGTGCCTTGGGTGCCCTGTACTCGGGCTACAGCTGGAAACTGCTGGGCCCACACTTCACCTTTGGTATGGCCAGCGTCGCGGCGCTCGCGGCAGCCGTTATCATTGCCTTCCGACTCAAAGAAAGCAGGAACCACCCCTGATGAGCATCCTCAGCGTATTCGACCTGTCCAGTCCGGACCTGCCGCACAAGGTGCTGACCCACCACGACGACATCGCCGCGACCCTGGCCGAGCAGGGCGTGCGCTTCGGCCGCTGGCAGTCCCGCGCGCGCCTGCGCCCGGGTATCAGCCAGGATGAAGTGGTCGCGGCGTGCCGTGGGCCGCTCGATCAACTGATGACCACGCATGGCAGCGTGGTATTTGGCGTGCTCAGCCGCGATGGCGCCGACCTGAGCCAGGCCGACCTGCGTGATGAACATGTGCATGACAGCGATGAAGTGTTCGCGATGATCAGCGGGCGTGCACAGGTCAGCCTGCGTCTGGGCGGCGCGGTGTATGCCGTGCTGTGCGAGAAGGACGATGTGCTGCTGGTGCCGGCCGGCACACGCCGCTGGCTGGACCTGGGGCCTAGCCCATTCTGCCTGGCCCTGCGTCTGTTCGGCAGTGAGCAGGGTGTGCAGCCACGCTTCACCGGGGATGCCATGGCGCGGCAATTTGCTGGTTTCGATGAACTCTGAATGAACTCGCGGGGCAGCTTCTGCTCACACCCTCCAAGGGTGAGCAGAAGCTGCCCCGCGAACAGGTTACGCGCTTAGCGGTAGGTCGGCAGGGCGAAGCGTTGCTGGCTCTGCAGCATGGAAATCACCGGCAGCTCGCTGGCTTGTTCGGCAAGGTCGCGGCGGATGGCGCTGATGGCCCACGACAGCTGTTCGGCACTGTGCAGTTGCGCATAGGACAGCACCCGGCGGGTCACCACGCCGTCGCTGGCGCGCAGGGTGAGCAGCACACCGCCGTCGGGGCGCGGCTGGGTGGCAACCTGGTAGGCGGCGAAGAGCGAGGCGAATTTTTGCTGGATGAGGTCCATATCAACTCCTGACTGTTGTACTGGCAGACTTGAGTTGATGGTTGCAGTGACCGTGCCAGCCTGGGATTAAAATAAAATCCCTATAAATCAATAAGTTATATTTGTTTTTGCAGGTACCTGTATTGCATTCTGCACGCCCGTGCATTTTGCACAGTGCATTTTGCACGGTCATAGCCTGGCTCTCTGCCGCCGATAGAATCTGAACCTTGGACCTGTCGCTGCTGCCTGATGGAAACTTGGCCCATTGCCAGATGCCAGGAGGTTCCCGATGTCCGATCACCAGCCCGCCACCATGACCACTGAAGAAACCGCGGCCTTCGCCGAAGAGGTCTTCGAGCGCGCCCGCCGCGGCGACGCGACAATGCTCGGCCGCCTGCTCGATAACGGCCTGCCCGCCAACCTGCGCAACCACAAGGGCGACACCTTGCTGATGCTGGCCAGCTACCACGGTCACCATGACGCCGTGCAGGTGCTGCTGGCCCATGGTGCCGACCCGCTGATCGCCAATGACAACGGCCAGTTGCCCATCGCCGGCGCCGCCTTCAAGGGCGACCTGGCGATGATCCGCCTGTTGCTGGAACACGGCGTACCGGTGGATGCCGCTGCCGCGGACGGCCGTAGCGCATTGATGCTGGCGGCGATGTTCAACCGCCTGGAGATCATCGACTATCTATTGGCCCAGGGTGCCGACCCCGCGCACCGCGATGCCGCCGGTGCCACTGCGCTGATGGCAGCCCGCACCATGGGTGCGGTGGATAGCGCGGCACGTCTCGAAGCATTGGCCGGCTAACTGCCCGGGGGCTTTTGCGGCTATCCTTGGCGCTTTTCACGCCAACCCGCAGGCCCCCCCATGAAAGACCAGTTGCTCGAATTCATCAGCCTCATCGGCGCCGGTTGCATGCGCGATGAGGACATCGAGCGCATCGCCGCCGAGGCCGCCGAGGCCTACGCCGACCCCGCCGCCTTCCTCGCCGCCAATCCGGACATCAACTACGACGACAGCTTCCCGTTCCCGCTGGGTGAATGGGTGGTGGTCGGCAGTCTGCCCGATACCGTGCTGTTCCAGGCCGACAGCTACCAGGACCTGTTCCAGCAGATCAGCGACTCGTTCGACAAGAGCGTGCCGTTCACCCTCAAACCGAAGCAGCTGGCGCGCACCGAGGCGCTGACTGCGCTCAACCGCATCCAGGTGCAGATGGGCGCGCTGAACAAGGAAGCCGGTGGCTACGTGCTGCTGAACTTCAGCCAATTGCTCGACGATGAGCTGCAGATGATCATGGTCGGGCAGCACGACCTGGCCCGTGTGCTGGAGCTGGGCGAGGCCGTTGGTATCAAGGTGGAGCCGGCGCTGGAAGCGCTGAAGGTGGCAGTGCACATCTGAGCCGCTGCCGTCGCGGAGCCCGTAGGAAAGGGCTCCGCGACCGGCCCGTCAACCCAGCGCGGTATCGAGGAACATCATCACCGCGAAGCCGCCCATCAGTCCCAGCGTTGCTGCGGTCTGATGCCCGTTGCGGTGGGTTTCCGGGATCACCTCGTGGGACACCACGAAGATCATCGCCCCCGCCGCCAGGCCCATGCTGATCGGGTAGGCCAGGGCGAAGCCGGTGGAAATGCCCAGGCCGATCACCGCGCCCAGCGGCTCCATCAATCCCGAGCCGATCGCCACCATCATCGCCTTGAAGTTCGACAGCCCCGTGGCGCGCAGGGCCAGGGCCACGGCCAGGCCTTCGGGGATATCCTGGATGGCGATGGCGCTGGTCAGCGGCAGGCCGATGGCCATGTCGCCATTGGCGAAACTCACGCCGATGGCCATGCCCTCGGGCAGGTTGTGCAGGGTGATCGCCAGCACGAACAGCCACACCCGGCTCACCCGCTCGGCCTGCGGGCCACAGGGGCCGGTGCTTTCATGCTCGTGCGGAGTGAACCGGTCCAGGCCCAGCATCAGCAGCACCCCAAGGCCCATGCCCAGCACCACGGTGAAGGCCGCCGCGGGGCCGTTACCGGTGATCTCGCGGGCGGCGTCCAGGCCGGGGAGGATCAGCGAAAACGAACTGGCGGCGAGCATCATGCCGGCGGCGAAGCCGAGCATTACGTCCTGGGTGCGCGCGCTGACGTCACGCAGGATCACCGCCAGCACCGCGCCCAGGGCGGTGGCGCCGAAACCGGACAGGCCGCCGAGCACTGCCAGGTGCAGGTGGTCGGCATGGTCGCCGTTGACCGCGTTCCAGATGCTGGCCAGCAGCAATGCGCTGATGGCCAGCAGGCTCAGCACCAGGCCGGCGCTGAGCCAGGGTGTCTGCAGGGCCTGTTGCCGCCAGGCGCTGAGCAGGGAGTCAGGGGCGGCGCTTTGAGTGTGGGCGGGGGGCATGCGAACCTCGAGGGCAGTGGATAACAGCAGTCTATCCACTGACCGGCATTCCCGACCAAGGATTCCCTTCTATAGGGGCCATAGCCAGCTATGCTCTGCAGCACACACACCGTGCAGGAGCGGCACCATGGGGTCTACCTTCAACAGCCTGGTCGGCCTGATCATCCTGGCCCTGGACATCTGGGCCATTCTCAATGTGCTCAAGAGCGGCGCCGAGGTAGGGATCAAGGTGCTCTGGATCCTGCTGATCCTGCTATTGCCAGTGCTGGGGCTGATCATCTGGGCGATCGCCGGGCCGCGGGGCAATGTGCGGATCTGAAACCTCACGTCCCAACTGTGTAACTTTGTAAGGGCAGGCTACTCTCGACAAAATTTTCACACTCGATTTCTGAAAATCCGCGCCGCACAATGCGGCCTTGGTCTCACCTTGCCCACGAGGTCCAGACCACCAGGCTATTGGCGCTTTCGCCTTCCCGCAAACCGCAATCCTAGGACCTCTCCATTCATGGCTAACACGGACGCCTTGAAGCAACAGGGCGTGCGAGGCTCGTTCTCGCCGACCCTGAAATCCCACCTGGCCTACACGTTGCTCAGTGGCCTGGTGATCATGCTGATGCTCAGCCTGGTGCGCCTGGCGCTGTTGGCCTACAACAGCGACATGATCGGCGACACGCCGTACTCCACCGTCGCCGAAGGCTTCTTCAACGGCTTGCGCTTCGACCTGCGCGTGGTGGTGTACATCAGCATTCCGTTGCTGCTGGCGCTGCTCAGCCCCTGGCTGATGGCCCGGCGTGGCCTGTTCCGCTTCTGGCTGACCATCGCCTCGAGCGTGGTGATGTTCCTCGGCCTGATGGAGATGGACTTCTACCGCGAGTTCCACCAGCGCCTGAACGGCCTGGTGTTCCAGTACATCAAGGAAGACCCCAAGACCGTCATGAGCATGCTCTGGTACGGTTTCCCGGTGGTCCGCTACCTGCTGGCCTGGCTGGTCGGCACCTGGCTGCTGAGCCTGCTGTTCAAGGGCATCGACCGGTTGACCCGCGGCAACAGCAGCGCCCAGCTGCCGGGCAGCCGCAAGCTGGCGCCCTGGTACGGTCGCCTGGCGGTGTTCATGGTGGTCCTGCTGGTGGCCGTGGTCGCCGCCCGCGGTACCCTGCGCCAGGGGCCGCCGATGCGCTGGGGTGATGCCTTCACCACCGACTCCAACTTCGTCAACCAACTGGGCCTGAACGGCACCCTGACCCTGATCGATGCCGCAAAGAGCCGCTTTGGCGAGGACCGCTCCAATATCTGGAAGCCCGTACTTGACCAACCGCTGGCCACCCAGACCGTGCGCGAGCAGCTGCTGACCGCCAACGACACCCTGGTCGATGCCGACGAGGCCGCGATCCGCCGTGACTTCGTGCCGCCCGCGGCGAACACGCTGGGGGTCAAGAACGTCGTGGTGATCCTCATGGAAAGCTTCGCCGGCCACTCGGTCGGTGCCCTGGGCAGCCCGAACAACATCACCCCGTACTTCGACAAGCTGGCCAAGGAGGGCCTGCTGTTCGACCGCTTCTTCTCCAACGGCACCCATACCCACCAGGGCATGTTCGCCACCATGGCCTGCTTCCCCAACCTGCCGGGCTTCGAATACCTGATGCAGACCCCGGAAGGCGGCCACAAGCTGTCCGGCCTGCCGGCGCTGCTCAGTGCCCGCGACTATGACGACGTCTACGTCTACAACGGCGACTTCGCCTGGGACAACCAGTCCGGATTCTTCGGCAACCAGGGCATGACCACCTTCATCGGCCGCAACGACTTCGTCGACCCGGTGTTCTCCGACCCGACCTGGGGTGTGTCCGACCAGGACATGTTCGACCGCGGCAACGAAGAGCTGGCCAAGCATGACGGCAAGAAGCCGATCTACGCGCTGCTGCAGACCCTCTCCAACCACACCCCGTACGCCTTGCCCAAGGACCTGCCGGTGGAGAAGGTCACCGGGCAGGGCCGCCTGGACGAGCACCTGACCGCCATGCGCTACTCCGACTGGGCGCTGGGCCAGTTCTTCGAGAAGGCGCGCAAGGAGCCGTACTTCAAGGACACCCTGTTCGTCATCGTCGGCGACCACGGCTTCGGCAACCACCAGCAGGTCACCGAGCTGGACCTGGGCCGCTTCAACGTGCCGCTGCTGCTGATCGCCCCAGGCATCCAGGAGAAGTTCGGCGCGGTCAACCATACCGTGGGCACCCAGGTCGACATCGTGCCGACCATCATGGGCCGTCTCGGTGGCCAGGCCCGCCATCAGTGCTGGGGGCGCGACCTGCTCAACCTGCCTGAGGGCGACCAGGGCGTGGGCATGATCAAGCCGTCGGGCAGCGAGCAGATCGTCGGCCTGGTGCAGGGCGACCGCATTCTCATCGAGTCCAAGGACATGACCCCGCGGATGTACCGCTACCAGCTGGGCCGCGAGTTCAAGGCCGAGCTGATCGACAGCCCCGACCAGCCGGAAATGCTCAAGAAACTCGAGGCCTACATCCAGACGGCAACCAAGAGCCTGCTGGACAATACCGCCGGTGTCGTCCACGGCACGCCGAAGTAGCAGCGCCCAGTGGTCTCAGGAAGCCCGCCGTTGACCGGCGGGCTTTTTTCATGCGGTTTCATGCATGCGGCTGAACATTTGCCGCTGTGCCATGGTCAAGCTAGTACGCAGTTCAATCCACCGTTGTGCCAGCGAGGGCTGATCGATGAAAGCATGGGAAGTCAGCTTTGCCGACCAGAAGGGCGAGCTTAAGACGCTGCTGCTCAACGCCGAGCAATGCCCCAGCGAGGAAGACGCCGCACGCGCCATCCGTTCGAGTTTGTTCCCGCTCATGGATGAGCTTGACCTCAATGACTTCCAGGACCGCAGCTTTTCCCCCACGGCACGCTGGCTCAAGGAGCAGAGCGGCGTGACCATCACCACCATTCGCCAGCTACCCTGAGCCGCCTCGCTCTGGCGCAGTGCCTGCACAGGCACTACGCTGGAGACAGGCGCCGGCCAAATCTGCGGGTCCGCGTCGATTCCACTCGCGTCTTGCATCAGCTCGAATTGCCAGGCATGGCACGCTTGCCAGGCAGGTGCCTTGTGCACTGAAAGTCTATCCATTGCTTTGCAGGAGGACGTTTCATGAGCAGCCAATACGACGACGTCAGCAGCAATGTCCTGCGCCAGATGAAAGCTGGCGGTTTCGATTTCACCCGCATCCATCCCATCGAGTTCTATGCCGTGTTTCCCGACGAGGCCGCCGCGCGCCGGGCGGCGGTGCAGTTCCGTGGCGAGTCGCTCAGCGCCCAGGTGAGCGAGCGCGATGATGGTGCCTGGCACCTTGAGCTGAGCAAGGTGATGTACGCCACCCATGGCGGCATCGGCGCTTTCGAGCAGGCCTTCGAACGGCTCGTGTCACCCCATGGCGGCGAGGTCGAGGGGTGGGGCGTCAAGCAGGAACGGCCGATTGCCTAGGCAATGCGGCCCCGCGCGCCCTACCGTTGTTTGCGCCCGGCCATATGTTTCAGGTATGCCAGCAATGCATCGAGTTCCTGATCGCTCAGCACCTGGGTGGAGAATCCGGGCATCTTGGCCTGCGGCCAGTGCCGCAGGCTCTGCGGATCACGAAGATATTGGCGCAGGAATGCCGGCTGAAAGTATTCGGTAGGGTTGTGCGGCAGGTTCAGGTCAGGGCCCAGGTGCGCATCGCCAGCGCCATTGAGGCGGTGGCAGGCCAGGCAATTCTGCTGGAACAGGGCAAAACCCTGGCGCACCGGATCCGCATCGGGTAGCGCTGGGGCGGGCAACAGGGCGGGGAAGCGCGCCTCGACCGGTGCCAGGCTGCGAATGCTGGCGATCTGAAACGGCCATTGCTCCGGGCGGATGCCGCTCTGCTCGGGTTGGGTCCACACCAGATAGAACGGCCCGGCTCCCGGCTTGCCCTGGCCCAGTGGCGGCCAAGGCTGGGCGTTGTCCTCGATGGCCAGCCAGGCTTGTGCCGGGCCTGGCTGCAACAGCGGGCCGGCGGGCATTTCTGCAGCGAAGCCGTCGAGGGCCACCGCCTGCAAGTGGTCACTCGGTTTCACGCCCTCGAGCAATGCTGCCAGCGGTACGGCGCGGTAATGCATGGTGCGCTTGTAGGCAACGTCCTGTTCAATAGTGACGTCCCGCGCCTGGGGATGGGTGAGCAGTTGCTCGCTCTGCCAGTGCCGGCTGCCGTTACCCAGTTCGAGGGTCAGTTGCGCGGCCGCCGCTGGCAGCGGAATCAGCAAGCAGAGCAGGGTAAGGCACAGGCGCATGGGTTATCTCCAACCATCAAGGTCGGCAGGTTACCCATGCACGGTCGGAAAAGGCCACTGCCGCGATCAACCGAACAACCGGGTGAGGTTGGGCAGGATCAGCAGCAGGGTCGTGGCGAAGAGTATGAGCCCGGCTTGGCGTACTTTGGATTGTCTGAACATGGCGGACCGCCTTCTTGTTGTTATTCCTGAATAACCCTTGGCTTCCTTGTCTGGCTTCGGGTCGATCGCAGTGGCGTGATCGAACGCCTTCACTGCTTGCCGCGTGTTTGTGGATATACAACCAACACTAGGGCCCGCGTCATCCCTGTTTCAGAACCCTTCGCTCTAAAAAATATCATGTCGATTCCTCATGGCTTTAAGGCCACTGGCCACCCCGCTGACACGCTGACGCTAGACGAGTGCGCGGCAAGGGTTACCAAGGGTTACAGGGCCTACCGTTCGTCTGGACATCCTACTTGCTTGTGTAGCCCTTTCGCGTCAGTCTCTACAGCAAATCCCACCCACATGTCGTTCAGGACTACCGCTATGTCGTTACGCATCTGCATCCTTGAAACCGATGTCCTGCGGCCGGAGTTGATCGCGCAGTACCAGGGCTACGGAAGGATGTTCGAGCAGCTGTTTTCACGCCAGCCGATCGCCGCCGAGTTTGATGTGTACAACGTGATGAACGGCGACTATCCGCCGGCTGAGCGGACTTTCGATGCCTACCTGGTGACCGGCAGCAAGGCCGACTCGTTCGGCGATGATCCGTGGATCCAGACGCTCAAGGCCTACCTGCTCAAGCTGTATGAGCGGGGCGAGAAGTTGCTGGGGGTGTGTTTCGGTCACCAATTGTTGGCGTTGACCCTCGGCGGCAAGGCCGAGCGCGCCGACAAGGGCTGGGGCGTGGGCATCCACCGCTACAGCCTGGCGGCCCATGCGCCGTGGATGGACCCGCAGGTGTCCGAGCTGACCCTGCTGATCAGCCACCAGGACCAGGTCACCGAGCTGCCCGAAGGGGCCACGGTGATCGCCTCGAGCGATTTCTGCCCCAACGCCGCCTACCATATCCGTGACCAGGTGTTGTGCTTCCAGGGCCACCCGGAGTTCGTCCACGACTATTCCCGAGCCTTGCTCGACGCACGTCAGGCCTCGCTGGGCGACGAAGTCTATGCCAAGGCGGTGGCCAGCCTTGCCACCGAGCACCAGGGGGATCTGGTGGGCGAGTGGATGCTGCGCTTCGTCCAGCAGCCCGGTAGTCGCGCGATCTGAGATCCTCGTTGACTGAGGTCGCGTGGGAGCGGGCTTGCCCCGCGATGCGATGTATGGCACCGGCTTCGCCGGTGATCGCGGGACAAGTCGCAGCGGCGAACCGCCGCTCCCACGCTGATTGGCGTTACAACCAGCCCGAACGCTTGAAGCTGTAATACAGCCCCGAACAGCCCAGGGCGATCACCCCCAGCACGCCGAAGTAGCCGTAGCGCCATGCCAGCTCCGGCATGTTCTCGAAGTTCATCCCGTAGATCCCGGCGACCGCTGTGGGAAACGCCAGGATCGCCGCCCAGGCGGCGAACTTGCGCTGAGTGATGCTCTGGCGTGAGGACTCCAGCAGCATGCCGATCTCGATGGTCTGGCTGGCAATGTCGCGGATCCCGGCCAGGTCTTCCATCTGCCGCGTGACATGGATCTGCACGTCGCGAAAATAGGGGCGCATGTTCTTGTCGATGAACGGGAAGCTCAGGCGCTGCAGCTCTTCGCTGACCTCCACCATCGGCGCCACGTAGCGGCGCAGGCGCAGGATGTCGCGGCGCAGGCTGTGCAGGCGCTGGATGTCTTCTTCCTTGAGCGAGTTGCTGAGCACGCTCTGCTCCAGCTCCTCGATCTCGCCGTGGATGGCCTCGCTCACCGGCTGGTAGTTTTCGGTGACGAAATCCAGCAGGGCGTAGAGCACGAAGTCCTCGCCGTGCTCAAGCAGCAAGGGGCGCGCCTCGCAGCGCTGGCGCACCAGGGCGTAGGACTTCGAGTGGCCGTTGCGGCAGGTGATGATGTAGCCGTTGCCGGCGAAAATATGCGTCTCGATAAACTCGAGCTTTCCCTCGTGGCGCACCGGCGAGTAGGTGACGATGAACAGGGCATCGCCGAAGGTCTCCAGCTTTGGCCGGCTGTGTTTCTCCAGGGCGTCCTCGATGGCCAGCTCGTGCAGGCCGAACTGGCGCTGCAGATTGGCCAGTTCCTCGGCGTTGGGCTCTTCCAGGCCGATCCAGACGAAGTGCCCGGGCTTGCGCGCCCATTGCGCACCCTCGTCGAGGCTGATGTTGGTGACCTTCCTGCCGGCGCTGTACACCGCCGATGCGACGACTCGACCCATGGTTGTCCGCTTATCCGATTGAACACGCTACACAGCTTGGGCTGTGTAGCGGCACGGGGCAAGTCCGCACGCCGATCAGGGCGCGGTGAGCTCGCTTTCCATATGGTCGATGCAATGCTGCATCTGGCTGCGGCATTGCTCTATCAGCGCGGGCAGGTCCTGTTGGGTCAGGCCCGCGGTGGCGATGGGGGCCAGCGAGCGGATGACCACCGTGCGCTGGCGCCAGCTGTTCAGGCTCAGGCGCCTGGTGTAGCGGCTGACGCATACCGGCACGATCGGCACGCCGGCCTCGATCGCCATGTGGAAAGCGCCTTTCTTGAACGCCAGCAACTGTTCGCCGGGGTTGCGCGTGCCCTCGGGGAAGATCCAGATCGAAGTATCGTCGCGCAGGGTCCGGGTGGTGGTCTGCATGGCCTTGCGTGCCTGATAGGCGTTCTTGCGGTCGATCAGCACATTGCCGCCCAGCCAGAACAGCTGGCCGAATAGCGGGATCCAGCCCAGGCTCTTCTTGCCGATGGCCACGGTGCGGCGCGGCACGACTTGGCCGAGGATGAACAGGTCATAGTTGGACTGGTGGTTGGCGATGATCACGCAGCCGGGGGGCTGGTCCCACAGCGGGCCGACCTCGGCCTTGACCTTGATGCGCAGCAACCAGGCGGTCGGTACGCTGTACAGGCGGGCGAACAGGCGGCTGTTGTCGGGATTGAACGGGCGCAGCAGGCCAATCACCAGGCCGACGACACCCACGAGCAGAAAGTGCAGCGCCAACAGGAGCATGCGGAGCATATAAAGCATGGTACGACTCACACCGGACAGTCGCGGCGCAGTGTACGGGTGTGCACTGGTGGGGGCAAACGTTGCTGTAGCGTGGGAGGTCAAGTGGGAGCGGGCTTGCCCCGCGATGGCGTCACCTTGGGTGATCGCATCGCCGGGCAAGCCCGCTCCCGCAAAGTCCTGTGAGGAAAATCCCTGGATGGACTCAGCCCAGGTGGTTCTGGTCCGCCAGGATCGCCTCGTCCAGCGCCTCCAGCAGGCCCTTGCGCACCTTCAGCTTGGTGTTCTTGTGCGCCAGCATGTTCAGCTTCTTCATTTCGCGGGCGGCGGCCAGGGCGGTTTCGTGCAGCTTTTCAGCTGGCACCACCTTGTCGAGGAAGCCGGCTTCCCGGGCACCCTGCGGGTCGAACACTTCGGCATTGTTCACCGAGCGCTGGAATGCCGCACGGCCGAGGCGGTCACGGGCAAGCTCGATACCGGCGTGGTGCATGGTCATGCCGATCTGCACTTCGTTCAGGCAGATCTTGTAGGGGCCTTCGACACCGATGCGGTAGTCGCCCGACAGCAGCAGGAAGGCGCCCTTGGCCACGGCATTGCCGGGGCAGGCGACGATCACCGGGAAAGGGTGCGACAGCAGGCGCCGGGCCAGGGTGGAGCCGGCGGTGACCAGGCCCACGGCCTCCTTGGGGCCGGCGGTCATCACCTTGAGGTCGTAGCCGCCGGAGAGAATGCCCGGCTGGCCGGTGATGATCACCACCGCGCGTTCCTCGACGGCGCGATCGAGCGCGGCGTTGAAGGCTTTGATCACATCCGGGGAGATGGCATTGACCTTGCCGTTGTTCAGGGTCAGGGTGGCGATGCCGTCTTCGGCGTGGTAGGTAATCAGCTCGCTCATGGCAGAGTCCTTTGGATGGCGTGGCGACGACGTTACCCAGCGGCGCCGGCCAGGTAAAGCACCAAGGCTGACTGGTCGGTCAGCGCCGCGCCGCCGTGCCTTGCGCCATCTGGGCAGCGCTGAGCGGGTGGGGAAAAGCGCTGGGTACAATGGCAGCATTGCCCTGATTGGCCAGAGTTTTCGGCCGATTGCCTTAAGCGCATGAAAATTCTGAAAAAAATGCTTGCCAAGTAAAAGCTCTTCTACTAAATTAGCGCGCCTCGACAGGCTGAATAGCTTGAAGAGAAAACGGTGAAGTGTCCGAGTGGTCGAAGGAGCACGCCTGGAAAGTGTGTATACGAGAAATCGTATCAAGGGTTCAAATCCCTTCTTCACCGCCACATTCTACGAGAAGCCCCCGAATCGAAAGGTTCGGGGGCTTTTTGTTTGTCGCTTTGTTTTTACCTGTGCGATCGCATCGCCGGCAAGCCGGCTCCCACAAGGTAATGCGATCTCCTGTGGGAGCCGGCTTGCCGGCGATGGGCTGCGAAGCAGCCCCTTTAGAAACTTACTGAGGCCGACAGCCGTGCCGTGCGCGGCGCGCCCTGGAACAGGTAGTTGTCGCCCAGGTAGTCGCCCACGTCGCGCCAGTAGCGCTTGTCGAAGACGTTGTCCACGGTCAGGCGCAGCACGGTGTCGTAGCCGCCGATGTTCGTGCGGTAGCGGCTGCCGATGTCGAACACGGTGTAGCCGCCGACTTCGACATTGCCTGCAGAGCTTGCGTACTTGCTGGCGCTGTAGCGGGCGCCGCCGAGCAGGGCCAGGCCGGGGACGGGGAGGGCGTAGTCGGCCTGCAGCGCGGCGCGCAGGCGCGGCACGTTGATCGCCTGGTGGCCTTCGTAGGCGACGGTGTCGCTGTTCTGCACCCGGGCGCGGATCGCCGCGGCGCTGGCCTGGATCTGCAGGTTGGAGGTGACCCAGCCGCTGGCGCCGAGTTCGAGGCCGGTGTTTTTCTGCTGGCCCGACTGCACGTAGGTCGGCGCCGGGTTTTCATCGGGGCGGGCGTACTGGTAGGCCTGGCGGATCTGGAACAGGGCCGCGCTGAAACTCATGCCCTGCCAGTCACGCTTGATGCCGACTTCGAGCTGGCGCGACAGGGTGGGGGCGAGGATTTCGAACGCGTTGCTGGCATACCAGGGGGCGGTGCCACCTGAGGACAAGCCTTTCGCATAGCTGGCGTACAAGGTGGTGTCCGGCTGCGGCTTGTAGATCAAAGCTGCGTTAGGCAGCAGTTGGTACTGTCGGGTGTGGCGCCCGGCAACGCCATTCTGGTCCCAGGTCTTTTCGTCCAGGCGCACTTCCCGTGCGCCGATCACGGTCTGCCAATTGTCGTTGAAGGTGATGCGGTCGCTGAAGAACAGGCCGTACTGGCGGCTGTCCAGGCGACGCTCACTGCTGCCAATGGGCTTGTCCGATGGCTCCACGGCTGGCGCACCGGTATGGATGTTGCCCGTACCTCGCCACTCGTTGTAGCCCGGTCGCTGATCGAGCGTGCGGCGTTGGGCGCTGGTGCCGACGGTCAGCTCATGGCTCACGCCCAAGGCATCGAAGCGCCCGTCGAGCGTGGCCTGGGCTTCGTCGATGCGACGGGTATCGTCAGGGCTGCGGAAATCGTAGATGTCGTAGTCGCCATTGCTGCCGAAGTAGGACCCTTCGCTCGAACCCCAGGCGAATGCGCTGTAGTCATCGATTACCACCTTGCTGCGCGAGGCGCTCAAGGTACCGTTCCAGTTGTCGTTGAACTGGTACTTGAAGCGCCCGCCCAGGTTGAGCGAGTCGTTCTGCACGGGTTTGGCCCACGACTGCCAGGCCAAGTGATCCTTGGGGTCGACGCCATGGGGCAGTTGGGTGCCGCCGAGCAGTTGATACCCCGGCACCGAATACTGCTCGCGGTGCTGGTATTCGGCATCCAGCTCCAGCACGGCATTCGGGTTGAGCTGCCAGTCGAGGGCCAGGGAGGCGAAATCGCGCTTGCCGTCGGCATGATCGACATACGAGCGGATATCCTCGTGAGCAAGGTTCACCCGCAGGCCCAGCTGGCGCTCGGCGCCGAACCAGCCGCCCAGGTCGGTGGCCAGGTAGCGTTCGCCCTGTTCGTTGCTCGACACGCTGAGGCTGCGTACATCCTCCGGGCGCTTGGTCACATAGTTGACCAATCCGCCGGGCTCCGACACGCCGCTCTGCAACCCGGACAGCCCCTTGAGCAGCTCCACCTGCTGCTTGTTCTCCAGCGCCACGTTCTGCTCGCCGGCGATGGTCTGGCCGTTGACCCGGTAGCTGCTGGCAGCGTTGAGCTCGAAGCCGCGCACGTTGAAGTTTTCGTAGTAGCCGATCGGCGCATAGCTTTCGCCCACCGAGGCATCGCTCTGCAGCACCTCGCTCAGCTTGCGCACCTGGCGGTCGTCCAGCAGCTGGCGGCTGAACACGCTGACCGCTGCCGGGGTGTCGAGCAGCGGTGTGCTGTGCAGGCCGCCGACCTGGGCTTCGCGTGCCTGGTAGCCGCTGTCCTGAACATCCGAGATGCGCACGGGGGCCAGGGCCACACTGTCGTCGGCAAGGCCATGGCCACTGTGCAGGGCAAGGCCCAGGCCGAGCAGGCCCAAGGGTAGGCGGGGGCGAAGCGGGGTCATGCAAGGCTCCTTGAAAAGCGGACGCGCCGTTATCGCTCGGCAGCTGTCGGGCAGGCAAAAGGGCGCCATGGTAGCAGGCTGCCGAGCCTTTCAGGGATGCAGGGTGCAGACATGGGATTGGCGCACCGCCGCTCCCACCGATACCGCGCAATGCAGAGGCATGCGCGTTTCCTGTGGGAGCCGGCTTGCCGGCGATGACGCCAGTACAGTCAATACGAACGAAGCGGGGTGTGATTCAGGCCGCCGCCGGGCGCTGGTGCCGGCGCCAGCTGTCGTCGATCTTCGACCAGGTCTTGCCGTCGGTGATGGCCAGCAGCTTGCGGCCATCCTTGAAGGTGGCGAGGAAGGTGACTTCTTCCTCCTTGCCGCCCAGCAACAGGCCGGCGAGCAGGCCGACCGGGCCGGCCACCAGGGCGCCGGCCACCCCCCAGCCCAGGGCGGTGCCCAGGCTGCGGGTCGACTCGAGGTTGGCCAGTTTCAGATCCTTGATCCGCGCCAGTGAAATGCGCTCGCCGGGCGAAGGGCTGCGCGGGGTCTTGAGTGTGAGCGCTCCATTGCGATACTCGCCTTCACCTTGCAAGAAATCGCCGGATTGCACCGTGAGTCTTGTCATTGTGTCGTCCTGTCAGGAAGGGGCTTTGACCAACGCCTACTGAGCGCTCCGCACGCTGGCAAGTCAACGCCGAGGCGACGGAGGGTCGTGCGGCAGGTCGTCGCGTAGTAAAGCGCCTAAACGAAGCGTTGATGGCAAATCACAGGCACAAGTCGCATTTTCGAAAGTAAACTTCGAATCGTCGTCTATAAAGCCCTGGGGGCATGATTGGAACTAATGCTTGCAGCTGCCGCCATTGATCCATCGCAGTTTGCGCAAATAAGTGCGATGCAGTTGAGTTTTCGAAAACGAAAAAATGGCGCCAAAAAACGCTGGACATTAAGTTTCAATGTGTGTCAGTTTTTTTGCGCCTCATAAAGGCGAGTGACAGGAAGTTCTCGCCAGGTGGGAAATCCTGTCTGACATCAACTGCTTTTTTGTAAACAAGGAAGTAACCTGCATGTCGAAAGTCAAAGAAAGCGCTATTGTTTCGGCCGTTTCCGCACTGCAGCCGAAGGGACCAAGTTCGTCCTTCGGCCTGATCGATAGCTTTGCCCACCAGTACGATCGCGGCGGCGCGAACATCAATGGCAAGAAGTCCTTCACGGTCGACCAGGCCGCCGACCACCTCCTGCGTGATGGCGCAGCCTGGAAGGACCTGAACAAGGACGGCACGATCAGCCTCACCTACACCTTCCTGACCAAGGCACCGTCTGACTTCTACAGCCGCGGACTGGGCTCGTTCAGCCAGTTCAGCGACCTGCAGAAACAACAGGCCAAGCTCTCCATGCAGTCCTGGTCGGACGTGGCCAAGGTCACCTTCACCGAGGCAGGATCGGGCGGCGACGGTCACATGACCTTCGGTAACTTCAGCGCCAGCAACGGCGGCGCGGCATTTGCCTACCTGCCGTTCGACGGCCCGGGTTCGCACAAGGGCGAGTCCTGGTACCTGATCAACAGCGGCTACCAGGTCAACATCACCCCGGGCACCGGCAACTACGGGCGCCAGACCCTGACCCACGAGATCGGCCACGTGCTCGGCCTGTCCCACCCTGGCGACTACAACGCCGGCGAGGGCAACCCGACCTACCGTGACGCCGACTACGCCCAGGACACCCGTGGCTACAGCGTCATGAGCTACTGGAGCGAAAGCAACAACGGGCAGAACTTCATCAAGGGCGGCGGGCAGTACTACGCCTCGGCTCCGTTGATGGATGACATCCTGGCGATCCAGAAGCTCTACGGCGCCAACTATGCCACCCGCGCCAGCGACACCACCTACGGCTTCAACTCCACCGCTGATCGCGACTTCTACTCGGCCACCTCGGCCTCGTCGAAGCTGGTGTTCTCGGTGTGGGACGGTGGCGGCAACGACACCTTCGACTTCTCTGGCTTCACCCAGAACCAGAAGATCAACCTCAACGAAGCGTCGTTCTCTGATGTCGGCGGCATGGTCGGCAACGTATCCATCGCCAAGGGCGTGACCATCGAAAACGCCTTCGGCGGCTCGGGCAACGACCTGCTGATCGGCAATGCGCTGGCCAACGTGCTCAAGGGTGGTGCCGGCAACGACATCATCTACGGCGGCGGCGGTGCCGACCAGCTGTGGGGCGGCAGTGGCGCGGACACCTTCGTGTTCGCCGCCGTCAGCGACTCCACCAAGGCGGCGCCGGACCGCATCATGGACTTCACCTCGGGCGTGGACAAGATCGACCTGTCGGCCATCTCCGCGTTCGCCGTGAACAAGCTGCCGCTGCAGTTCGTCAATGCCTTCAGCGGCCATGCCGGCGAGGCGCTGCTGACCTACGACCAGGCCACCAACCTGGGCAGCCTGTCCATCGACTTCACCGGAAACGCCTCGGCTGATTTCCTGGTGACCACCGTTGGCCAGGCCGCTGTCACCGACATCGTGGTCTGATGTACCAGGGGGGCGGCGTTCGCGCGTCGCCCTTTTGTCGGCGAGGCAGACGAATGAAAGCAACCTTGCGAACGATCGCGCTGGCCGCGATTGCCCTGATGTCGATGACCGAGGTAGGTATGGCGAGCAGCCTGTTACTCCCCAGCGCCGCGCAAATGGCCGGTGATTGGACGCTTTACTCCGAACAGCCGCAGGCGCAAACCTGCAACCTGCACCTGGGCGCCAACGAAGGCGAAATCGAAGGCGACCTGGATTGCGCCAGGGACCTGCTGGGCCTGCGCCCCGGTAGCTGGCTGGTAACCCCCGACACCCTGGCCCTGGTGGGCGGCGACGGCAGCAGCGTGGTGCACTTCAGTCGCGAGGGTGCCAGGCGTTACGCCTGGACCCGGCCGGACGGTACGCAACTGGTGCTCAAGCGCCTGGACAAATAACCCCGGCCTGAAACTTCAAAGTTTCAGGCAAGCAAGGGCGAAACATGAAACTACCGAGCAAAAAGCCCGGGGCGCCTTTGTGGGCGGCACTCGGCGAACATAAGTCGACCTTGATCAGCGTCGGCTGTTTCACGGCATTGATCAACTTGCTCATGCTGGTGCCGTCGATATATATGCTTCAAGTGTACGACCGTGTACTGAGTTCGCAGAGCACGACAACTTTGTGGGTGCTGACGCTGATGGTGGTCGGCTTCTTCGTTTATATCGGCGGGCTTGAAGCCGTACGCAGTTTCATTGTCATTCGGGTCGGCAACCAGTTGGAAAAGACGTTCAATATGAAGGTCTATCGCGCCGCCTTCGAACGCAATCTGCGCCAGCGTGACGGTGCCGCCGGCCAGGCACTGGGTGACCTGACCCAGCTGCGTCAGTTCATCACCGGCCCCGCGCTGTTTGCCTTCTTCGATGCGCCCTGGTTCCCCATCTACCTGGCGGTGATCTTCGCCTTCAACGTCTGGCTGGGCGTGATGGCGACGGTCGGCGCGCTGCTGTTGATCGCCCTGGCCATCCTCAACGAGCGCCTCACCCACGCCACCCTGGCCGAGGCCAGTGGCATCCAGCAGCAATCGACACTGCTGGCTGGCAGCCAGCTGCAAAGCGCCGAAAGCATACAGGCCATGGGCATGCTCGGTGCCCTGCGCCAGCGTTGGTACGGCTTGCACGGGCGTTTTCTCGACCTGCAGAACAAGGCCAGCGATACCTCGGCGGTGATCACCGCCACCAGCAAGGGCCTGCGCCTGTGCCTGCAATCGCTGGTGCTGGGGCTGGGCGCGCTGCTGGTGATCGAGGGGCAGATGACCCCGGGCATGATGATCGCCGGCTCCATCCTCATGGGCCGGGTGCTGGCGCCGATCGACCAGTTGATCGCGGTGTGGAAGCAATGGAGCGGTGCGCAGCTGGCCTACCAACGCCTGGACGGCCTGCTGCGCGAACACCCCGAGCCGCCGACGCCGATGCCCTTGCCGGTGCCCACCGGGCAACTGGCGGTGGAGCAGGTCAGCGCTGGCCCGCCCGGGCGTAACCTGGCCACCCTGCAACAGGTGAACTTCGCCCTGGCGCCGGGTGAACTGCTCGGCGTGCTGGGGGCTTCGGGGTCGGGCAAGTCGACCCTGGCCAAGGTGCTGGTCGGCGTCTGGCCGACCCTCGGCGGCCATGTCCGCCTCGATGGCGCCGAGCTCAGCCAATGGGACCGCGACGCGTTGGGCCCGCACATCGGCTATCTGCCGCAGAACATCGAGTTGCTGCGCGGCAGCATCGCCGAGAACATCGCCCGCTTTGGCGAGCTGGACGGCGTCAAGGTGGTCGAGGCGGCTCGCCTGGCGGGCGTACATGACCTGATCCTGCGCCTGCCCCAGGGCTACGACACGCGGCTGGGCGAGGAGGGCGTGGACCTGTCCGGCGGCCAGAAGCAGCGCATTGCCCTGGCCCGCGCCCTGTACGGCGATGCCCGGCTGATCGTGCTCGACGAACCCAATTCCAACCTCGACAGCCACGGCGAAGCCGCCCTGGCCAACGCCATCGTCCAGCTCAAGGCCCAGGGCCGCACCGTGGTGTTGGTGACCCACCGCAGCGCGGCGTTGGCCCAGGCCGACAAGCTGCTGGTGATGAACGAAGGGCGCATGCAGGGCTTCGGCCCGGCTCGCGATATCCTCCACGCCATGGGCCAGGCCCCGGCGCAACGACCCCTGCAAGCCGGAGGTGGCGCATGAGCCAGCACACCCGTGATGCCCGTTTCCATGTCCGCCTGGGGTGGTGGCTGACCCTGGTCGGTTTCGGCGGTTTCATGGCCTGGGCCAGCCTCGCCCCGCTCGATCAGGGCGTGCCGGTGCAAGGTACCGTGGTGGTGTCGGGCAAGCGCAAGGCGGTGCAGTCCATGGGCGCGGGCGTGGTCAGCCGCATCCTGGTCAGCGAAGGCCAGCTGGTGCGCCAGGGCGAGCCGCTGTTCCGCCTCGACCGCACCCAGGTGCAGGCCGACGTCGATGCGCTGCAGGCCCAGTACCGCATGACCCGCGCCGCCCTGGCACGCTGGCAGAGTGAGCGCGACAACCTCGGCCAGGTGCAGTTTCCCACGGAGTTGCTCGAAGACGCCGACGCCCGCCTGGCGCTGATCCTCGAAGGCCAGCGCCAGCTGTTCGACAGCCGCCGTCAGGCCCAGGCCCGCGAGCAGGGCGCCCTGGCCGCCAGCATCGACGGCTCCCAGGCCCAGCTGACCGGCATGCGCCGGGCGCGCGGCGACCTGCAGGCCCAGGCCGACTCGTTGCGCGAGCAGCTCGACAGCCTGCGCCCGTTGGCCGGCGAGGGCTATATCCCGCGCAACCGCGTGTTGGAATACCAGCGCCAGCTGTCGCAGGTGCAGCGCGACCTGGCGCAGAACGCCGGCGAAAGCGCGCGCCTGGAGCAGGTGATCGTCGAAGCCCGGCTCAACTTGCAGCAGCGCCGCGAGGAGTACCAGAAAGAGGTGCGCAGTCAGCTGGCCGAAGCCCAGGTCAAGGCCGCGACCCTGGAGCAGCAGCTCAACTCCGCGCACTTTGAACTGCAGCACAGCGAGATCATCGCGCCGGCCGACGGCATCGCGGTAAACCTTGGCGTGCACACCGAAGGCGCCGTGGTGCGGGCCGGCGATACCCTGCTGGAAATCGTGCCCCAGGGCACCGCGCTGGAAGTGGAAGGGCGCCTGCCGGTGAACCTGGTGGACAAGGTGGCACCGCAGTTGCCGGTGGACATCCTGTTCACCGCCTTCAACCAGAACCGTACGCCGCGGGTGACCGGGGAGGTGGCGCTGGTGTCGGCCGACCAGCTGATCGACGAGCGCAGCGGCCAGCCGTACTACGTGCTGCGCAGCACGGTCAGCGAAGAAGCGCTGGCGCGTCTCGAGGGGCTGGCGATCCGCCCGGGCATGCCCGCCGAGCTGTTCGTGCGTACCGGCGAGCGCTCGCTGCTCAACTACCTGTTCAAACCCCTGCTCGACCGTGCAGGCACCGCCTTGACCGAACAATAAGGACCGCCAGTGAAGAAGTTCCCACTGATCGGGTTGCTGCTGGCCTGCGCCTGGCTGCCGACCGCCGCCCAGGCCGCCATGGGGCCGTTCCAGGTATACGAGCAGGCCCTGCGCCGCGACCCGACCTACCTCGCGGCGTTCAAGGCCCGCGAGGCCGGCCAGGAATACCGCGCCATCGGCCGCGCCGGCCTGCTGCCCAGCCTGTCGTACAGCTACAACAAGGGCCGCAACGATTCCGAGGTGCGCTACCTCGGCGATTCACGCCGGCAAAAGGAAGACCGCACCTACAACAGCATGGGCTCGACCTTCATCCTCCAGCAGCCGCTGTTCGACTATGAAGCCTATTCGAGCTATCGCAAGGGCGTGGCCCAGGCGCTGTTCGCCGACGAGAGCTTCCGCGACCAGAGCCAGCAACTGCTGGTGCGGGTGATGACCAGCTACACCCAGGCGCTGTTCGCCCAGGACCAGATCGCCATCAGCGTCGCCAGCAAGCAGGCCTACCGCCAGCAGTTCCAGCAGAACCAGCGGCTGTTCGACGCAGGCGAAGGCACGCGCACCGATATTCTCGAAGCCCAGGCCCGCTACGAGTTGGCCGATGCCGAGGAGATCAAGGCGCGTAACGAACAGGATGCCGCGCTGCGCGAACTGGGCGCGCTGATTGGCGAGCCGGCGGTGCGGGTCGAGGACCTGGCGCCGCTGCGCCTGGGCTTCGCCCTGCCAGTGGTCGACCCCAGCGGCTACGAGGCCTGGCAGGAGCGGGCCCTGGCCAACAACCCGCAACTGGCGTCCTCGCGCCAGGCCCTGGAAGTGGCGCGCTACGAGGTCGAGCGCAATCGTGCCGGGCACCTGCCCAAGGTCACCGCGTTCGCCACCTCGCGGCGCCAGGAGTCGGACAGCGGCAACACCTACAACCAGCGCTACGACACCAACACCGTGGGTATCGAAGTCAGCGTGCCGATCTTCGCCGGGGGCGGGGTGCTGGCTTCGACCCGCCAGGCCAGTCGGCATCTGGAGCAGGCCGAGTACGAGCTCGACGGCAACACCCGCAGCGCCTTGATCGAGCTGCGCAAGCAGTACAACGCCTGCCAGTCCGGCGCCAGCCAGTTGCGTGCCTACGAACGGGCGCTGGTGGCGGCCGAGGCGCTGGTGGTGTCCACACGCAAGAGCGTGCAAGGTGGCGAACGGGTGAACCTGGATGTGCTCAACGCCGAACAGCAACTGGCCACCACCCGCCGCGACCTGGCACAGGCGCGCTACGACTACCTGCTGGCGTGGATCAAGCTGCATTACCAGGCGGGGGTGTTGAGCGAGACGCAACTGGCGCGGGTGGACGAAGCGTTTATTGAGGGCAAATCCGGTTGATGCTCTGATCGCCTACCAGCGTGGGAGCGGGCTTGCCCCGCGATCACCGGCGAAGCCGGTGCCATATATCGCATCGCGGGGCAAGTCGCAGCGGCGAACCGCCGCTCCCACGCTAGTAGGCGAGTCACTGAAAAGCATTCAGGCTGTCACCGCTGCCTTTCCCCGCTTGCGCTCAGCCAGCCCCCACACCAGCAGCGCCAGCGCACCGATCACCAGGCCAGCCACCACGATCCCATCCCAGCCATGCACCTCGAACAGCTGCGTTCCCAGCAGCGACCCCAGCGCGCCGCCGATGAAGTAGCAGGTGATATAACCGGCATTGAGCCGCGTGCGCGCCTCGGGGCGCAGTACGATCACCGCGTTCTGGTTGCTCACGTGCACCAGTTGCACCGCCAGGTCGAGCAGCAGCACCCCAACCAGCAATGCCACCAGCGAGTTCTGCGCAAACCCCAACGGCACCCACGACAGCAACAACGCCAACAGCCCCACGGTGGTGCCCAGTGAACCTTTGCCGCGGTCGGCCAGGCGCCCGGCCCAGTTCGCCGCCAGTGCGCCGATCGCCCCGGCCAGGCCGAACAGGCCGATCACCGCGTCGGAGTAATGGTAGGGCGCCTCGCTCAACAGGAATGCCAGCGGTGTCCAGAACAGCGCGAACAGGCTGAACGCCAGCAAGCCCAGCAGCGAGCGCAGGCGCAGCACCGGTTCTTCTACGAACAGGCGGAACACCGAGCCGATCAGCGCCGGGTATTTCAAGCCGGCGTGGCTGTGGTGTTGCGGCAGGCTGCGGTACAGCGCGAGGGCACTGATGGCCATCAACACCGCGGCCAGCACGTAGATGCTGCGCCAGCCGCCCAGCTCGGCCATGAAGCCGGCGGCGGTGCGCGCCAGCAGGATGCCCAGCAGCAGGCCGCTCATCAGCGTGCCCACGGCGCGGCCGCGTTGATCCGGCGCACTGAGCGCGGCGGCCATGGGTACCAGCACCTGGGCCACCACCGAGAACAGCCCGGTCAGCGCCGTGCCGAACAACAGCCACGGCAGGCTTGGCGCGCAGGCGCTGATCACCAGCCCGGCGGTGGCGATCAGCACCATGGTGACGATCAGCCGTCGCTGCTCGAACAGATCGCCCAGTGGCGCGAGCAGCAGCAGCCCGGCGCCGTAGCTGAGCTGGGCGGCGATGACGATGGTGCCGGCGCTGGCGGTACTCAGGCCGAACTGCTCGGCGATGCTGTGCAGGAGGGGCTGGGCGTAGTAGTTGCTGGCCACGGCCAGGCCGGTGGCGGTGGCCATCAGCAGGATCAGGGCGCGACTCAGAGTCGGGGAATTCATGGGCAGTCTCGGTGCAGGCAAGGTTGAATAGCGACAAGTATCAGGAAGTGCCCGGCATGATGCCAATTTATGGTTTTCAACTTAACCGTGTTGACAGCAGCACGGGGCAAGCCCGCTCCCACGCGTGACTGCGCGTTGGAGCGGGCTTGCCCCGCGATAGGGTGTTTGTTCAGGCCGCAAACCCACCATCGGCCAGCAAGCTCGCCCCTGTGATGTAGCCGGCCTCAGGCCCCGCCAGGTAGGCCACGAAGCTGGCGATCTCGTCCGCCTGGCCATAGCGCCCGATGGCCATCAGTGGGATCAGGCTCTCGGCGAACTCGCCACTGGCCGGGTTCATGTCGGTGTCCACCGGCCCAGGCTGCACATTGTTGACGGTGATCCCCTGCGGCCCCAGGTCCCGCGCCAGGCCCTTGGTCAGGCCGACCAGCGCTGACTTGCTCATGGCATAGGGCGCGCCACCGGCGAACGGCATGCGCTCGGCGTTGGTGCTGCCGATGTTGATGACCCGTCCACCCTGGCCCATGTGCTTCACCGCCGCCTGGGTGGCCACGAACACGCTGCGCACATTGACCGCCAGCAGCCGGTCGAAGTCGGCCAGGTCGAACTCGGCGACCGGCGCCACCGCCAGCACACCGGCGTTGTTGACCAGGATATCCAGGCCGCCGAAGGCCTTCGCGGTGTCGGCCACGGCCTGCTGCACGGCCTGGGTGTCGGCGCTGTCGGCGCGCAGGGCCAGGGCTTGGCCGCCGCCGCTGTTGATCTCACCTGCCAAGGCCTCGGCGCTGGCGCTCGAGCTGACATAGGTGAAGGCGACCTTGGCGCCGTCGCGGGCCAGACGGCGGACGATGGCCGCGCCGATACCACGGGAACCGCCCTGGACCAGGGCCACCTTGCCGGTGAGAGGAAGTGCTTGGGACATGCTGATCTCCTGCGTTCAAGCAAGGCCGGATGCCTTGGATGGACACAGTATCGACGCTCGATTACCTATTGATAAGATGGCAATCACGCCAGTCAGAATAAACCAGGAGTTGGCAATGGCCGCGATGGAATCCTTCAGCAGCCTGGAATGCTTCATCCGCAGCGCCGAAGTCGGCAGCTTTGCCGAAGCGGCCAGGCGCCTTTCGCTCACCCCCGCGGCGGTCGGCAAGAACGTCGCCCAGCTGGAGGCGCGGCTTGGTGTGCGCCTGTTCCTGCGCAGCACGCGCAAACTGACCCTGACCGAGGCCGGGCAGCGTTTTCTGGCCGAGGTGAGCGAGAGTTTTCGCACCATCCAGTATGCCGTGGCCAATCTGGCCAACTGCGAAGGCCACCCCTCGGGCGTGCTGCGGGTCAGCATGGGTACGGTGTTCGGGCGCCTGTACGTGTTGCCGTTGCTGGGCGAGTTCCTGGCCCGCTATCCGGCGGTGACGGCGGACTGGCATTTCGACAACCGCCAGGTCGACCTGATCGGCCAGGGTTTCGACGCCGCCCTCGGCGGTGGTTTCGAGCTGCCGCCTGGGGTGGTGGCACGCAAGCTGACGCCTGCGCACCGGGTGCTGGTGGCCTCGCCGGGCTATGTGCGTCAGCACGGGCCGATCGACCGGCCGGAGCAGTTGCAGGCTTGCGCCGGCATCCTCATCCGCTCGCCGCAGACCGGCAGGGTGCGCAGCTGGCCGCTGACCAGTCGCTGGCAGGAGCAACAGCCGCTGCAGCTGCCCCAGCGCCTGACCATGAGCGATTCGGACGCTGCCTGCGCGGTGGCCGAGCAGGGCCTGGGCATCGCCCTGGTCAGCCTGCCGTTCGCCTTGCCTTACCTGGCCTCAGGCCGGCTGTGCCGGGTGCTGCCGGACTGGTACGTCGACGATGGGCACATCAGCTTGTACTACGCCGAGCGCAAACTGTTGCCGGGCAAGACCCGCGCCTTCATCGATTTCGTGGTGGAGCAGTTTGCCGAGCAGGGGCTGGCACAGCGCTTCGATGCCTTGCAGCGATAACGCCCGGTCAGGCGATATCAATGATGAACTGCACCTGGGCCACCCCAGCCAGCCCCAGGCGTACTTCGTCATCCACGCGCTTGCCGACCAGCTGCTGGCCTAGCGGTGCGCGAGGTGTGATCACCGTCACCAGCGCCTCTCCCTCACCAATCTTCAAGCCGGCGCCTTCGGGTCCGAGGAACAGCCTGCGACGCTGCCCCTGTTCGTCCTCCAGGGTCACCAGGCAGCCGACCTGGATCCCCCGCGCCGGGTCATAGTCGCGTGGCACCAGTTGCTGATAGGTCTGCAGCGCCTGGCGGATCTCGGCGGTGCGTCGGGCCTGCCCGGTGGCCAGGTACGAAGCCTCGAGCCCCAGGGTGTCGTACTTGTTCTCGGCGATGTTCTCTTCGGCGGTGGCGGCCTCGTAGGCGGTCTGGGCGGCGCGGCGCAGCACCTCCATGTCGTGCTCGAGGGTGGTGACGATGCGCTGCAGCAGGGTGGCCTTGTCCATGGTCAGTAGCAGAACTCCAGCACGTTGGCCTGGCTCTTGTCGGTCGGCGCGGTGCGGTTCTGCTGCAGCCAGAACTGGCACTTGGGGCTGTTCAGGTTGCGCGGGTTGCCCTGGGCGGCCTCGGCGGCCTGCTGCAATTCCTGCTTGTGCAGGATGTCTTTGTAATGTTCGAACATCTGCGCCTGGGCATCGACCGGTGGCGCTGGAGGAGTGGTTGGCGCAGGCTGGACCTGCGCGGGGGCGGTGGCCTCGACCAGCGGTTGCACCTGCTGTGGCCACAGGTGCAGGGCCAGCCACAGGCTCACGGCGATCGCCAATGCGCCGAGCCACAGGCCGAGGGCGACGCACAGCACCAGTTGCACCGGTTTCAGGGTGATCTTCAATTCGCGGGGGCGGGGCATGATGGCCTCCTGGCAGGCGGGGCGAGGGCGCCATTCTCGCATGCCGCGGCAGGTATTTTCAGCGCCGCGCTTTTGTTGGCCGGCATTTTTCAGCAAAATCCGCGGTCTTTTTTCCGCAGGTAACGGAACGTGGCGATGAAAACCACCTGGGACATCTTCTGCACGGTCGTCGACAACTATGGCGATATCGGCGTCACCTGGCGCCTGGCGCGCCAGCTGGCGAGCGAGCATGACCTGGCCGTGCGCCTGTGGGTGGATGACCTGCAAGCCTTCGTGCGCCTGTGCCCAGAGGCCGACAGCCAAGCCGAGCAGCAGTGGCGGCAAGGGGTCGAGGTGCGCCACTGGCCGGCCACGTGGCAAGGTGCGGAGCCGGCGCAGGTGGTGGTGGGCGCCTTCGCCTGCCAGCTACCGCAGGCTTATGTCGAGGCCATGGGCGAGCAGGCCACGCCGCCCTTGTGGCTGAACCTGGACTACCTCAGTGCCGAAGACTGGGTGGATGGCTGCCATGGCTTGCCGTCGCCCCAGGCCAATGGGTTGCGCAAGTTCTTTTTCTTCCCGGGTTTCACCGAGAAGACCGGTGGCCTGCTGCGCGAAGCAGCCTTGCTGCCCCGTTGCCAGGCGTTTCGCCAGGCGCCGGATGAGCGGGCGGGGTTCCTGGCAAGGCTGGGCGTCCACCCCGAGGCCGGGGCGTGGCTGATCTCGCTGTTCGCCTACGAGAATCCACAGTTGGGCAACTGGCTCGACGTATTGGCCGAAGGCGCGCACCCCAGCCACCTGCTGGTACCGCAAGGGCGCATCCTGGGCGACCTCGGCCACTGGCTGGGCGAGGCGGGCTTGGCCGTGGGGGCGCTGCATCGGCGCGGCGCCTTGACGGTCCAGGTGCTGCCTTTTGTCAGCCAGGACGACTACGATCGGTTGCTGTGGAGCTGCGATTTCAACGCCGTGCGCGGCGAGGACTCGTTCGTGCGGGCGCAATGGGCTGGGGTGCCGATGCTGTGGCACATCTACATCCAGGAAGAGAACGCCCACTGGGAAAAGCTCGAAGCATTCCTCGCCCTTTATTGCCATGGGTTGTCGGCCGCCGCCGGGCAGGCGCTTAGCGAGCTGTGGCGGGCCTGGAACATGGACCGCCCGATGGGGCAGGCCTGGCAGGCGCTGCAGCCACACTGGGAGGAAGTGCGCGAACATGCCCGCCAGTGGCAGGCCACGCAGGCCGCTCGGCCGGACCTTGCCACGAGGCTGGTACAGTTTTACCGAAATTCGCTATGATACGCGGCCTCGATTTTTATAAATCCATCCAGATTCGGATACTTCGTAATGAAAACTGGTAAAGAACTGAAACCCGGTACCGTACTGCGGATCGACAACGACCCGTGGCTGGTTCAGAAAGCTGAGTTCACCAAGTCGGGCCGTAACAGCGCGATCATGAAGACCAAGCTGAAGAACCTGCTGACCGGCTACAAGACCGAAACCGTATACGGTGCGGACGACAAGCTGGACGACGTGATCCTGGATCGCAAAGAAGCGACCCTGTCGTTCATCAGCGGTGACTCGTACACCTTCATGGACACCACCGACTACACCATGTACGAGCTGAACGCCGAAGACATCGACGCCGTTCTGCCGTACATCGAAGAAGGCATGGAAGACATCTGCGAAGCCGTCTTCTTCGAAGGCCGCCTGGTATCGGTAGAACTGCCGACCACCATCAGCCGCCAGGTTGTCTACACCGAGAACGCCGCACGTGGCGACACCTCGGGCAAGGTCATGAAGCCTGCCAAGCTGAAGAACGGTACCGAGATCCAGGTTGCCGACTTCATCCAGATCGACGAGTGGATCGACATCGACACTCGCGACAACAGCTTCAAGGGCCGTTCCAAGAAGTAATCCTTCTTGCGATGAGCACGAAAAACCCGGCCTTGGCCGGGTTTTTTTGTGCTCGTGAAACCGTGTCGCCTTCATCGCGGGGCAAGTCGGCTCGCCCCGCGATGGCATTCACACCGTCACATGCAGGCGCACATCCACATTGCCGCGGGTGGCGTTGGAGTACGGGCAGACCTTGTGCGCCTTCTCCACCAGCCCTTCGGCGTCGGCCTGGGCCAGGCCAGGCAGGTTGATGTGCAGGTCGATGTCCAGGCCGAAACCGCCGGGGATCTGGCCGATGCCGACCTTGGCGGTGATCGAGGCGTCCGCCGGCAGGGCTTTTTTCTCCTGGCTGGCGACGAACTTCAGCGCGCCGATGAAGCAGGCCGAGTACCCGGCGGCGAACATCTGCTCGGGGTTGGTGCCTTCACCCCCGGCGCCGCCCAGCTCTTTCGGGGTGCTCAGCTTGACTTCCAGCTTGCCGTCGCTGGAGCGGGATTTGCCATCACGACCACCGGTGGAAGTGGCTTCTGCGATGTACAGCGGAGTGACCTTTTGCATCTTGAGCCTCGCTTGGGTGTTGTGCGCCGTCGGCGCTGAGTGGGTATGGGATTAACTTAGCGCGCAATTATTTAGTGCGCAAGTTAAATGTTCGACCATTCATCCGAACAGCCACCTCACAGCTTAGACGTCAGAGGTTTTCTTGCAGCTGCGCGCGCAGGGCGAGCAGGTCGGCCTGCAGTTTGCGCAGTTGCTCGGCGCTGTGCCCGCTGGCCTGCAGGATGCATTGCGGCACGCGTTGGGCTTCGGCCTGCAGGGCGCGGCCCTTGTCGGTCAGCTGCACCAGTACCACCCGTTCGTCCTCGCGGCTGCGGCTGCGCTTGAGCAGGCCTTCGCTTTCCAGGCGCTTGAGCAGCGGGGTCAGGGAGCCGGGGTCGGTGAGCAGGCGCTGGCTGATCTCACCCACGGTCAGGCCGTCCTGCTCCCACAGCACGAGCATGGCCAGGTACTGCGGGTAGGTCAGGCCCAGGGCCTGCAGCAAAGGCTTGTAGACCTTGGTCATCAGCAACGAGGTCGAGTGCAGGGCGAAGCAGACCTGGTTGTCCAGCAGCAGCGCGTCGCAGGGGGCTTGGGTGTCGGCGTTCATGCAGGTCCTTGGAATCGGTGAGTAATAAAATCTAGCACGCCAAAGCTTGGTGCGCTCATTGCCAGCGCAGCTCGCTTCTCAGCGCCAGGTCCCAGGGCGGCACCGGGCTGAAACGGCTCTTGAGGAATTCGAGCAGCAAGCGGCTGCGAGAGTTCGTTTCATGTTCAAGGCGCAGTGCATAAATCCCGCTGGTTTCGGGGGCCGGCAGGCCGTTGTCGCAGAACAGGGGGAGCAGTTCGCCGCGCAGCAGGTAGTCGCTGACCAGCCAGGTCGGCAGGTGGGCGATGCCCAGCCCGGCCAAGGCACCGAACAGCAGCGTCTCGGCATTGTTGGCGGCCATGCGCATGCGCGTCGGGCGGTACAGGCGGGTCTGGCCACCGACCTCGAAGCGCCAGGCGAACGGCGGTGCCAGGCCGTCCCAGTCGAGGCCGTCATGCCCAGGCAGCTCGCTGGGGCAGGCCGGAACGCCGCGATTGGCCAGGTACGCCGGGCTGGCGCAGGCGATCCGCACCATATAGGCCAGTGGCGTGGCCACCAGGCGCGTGTCGGCCAGGGGCCCCGCGCGCAGCACCAGGTCGACTTCGCCCAGATGGCTGCCGTGCAGGTCGACGAAACTGTCGATCAGGCGCAGTTGCACGTCGAGACCGGGGTAGGCCACCAGGAAGTCGGCGATGGCCGGAGCGAGGTGGCGACGGCCGAAGGCGGCCGGGGCGTCGATGCGGATCAGCCCTTCTGGGGCATTGCTCAGGGATACCGCCTCGGCGCGAGCCAGGCGCAGTTCCTCGATGATGCGCCGGGCCCGTTCGGCGAACGCATTGCCGGCCGGCGTGGCGCGCACCGCATGGGTGCTGCGCGAGAACAGCCGGCTGCCCACCGCGTTTTCCAGGCTGTCGATGCGCCTGGCCACGGCCGAAGGCGTGAGCGGATGGCGACGGGCGGCGGCGGAGAAGCTGCCGGTCTCCAGCACATCGAGGAACAGGCTCAGTTGTTCGGTGAGGATATCGGGGCTCATGATGATTCTGCTTTTGCGGATTACGCAAAGCCATTGTGCGCTGCTGTGCGTTTCCCCGCCAGCCGTGACTGGGTAGCATGCCGGCATTCTCTGAGAGCAGGCGGATGAGGCGCGAATGATCGAGTGGTTGATGTACATCGTTTTGGGCGCAGCCCTGGGCACCTTGGGTGGCTTGTTCGGGATTGGTGGCGGGCTGATCGCGATCCCTGCACTGGGGGTGCTGTTCGGCCTCGACCAGCAACTGGCCCAGGGCACCGCTCTGGTGATGGTGGTGCCCAACGTGCTGCTGGCGTTGTGGCGCTATCACCAGCGCAACCGCATCGAGTTGCGCCATGCCGTGCCGCTGTCGTTGTGCAGCTTTTTGTTCGCCTGGCTGGGGTCGATCTGGGCAGTGGGCATCGATGCCCAGTCGATGCGCCTGTACTTCGTCGGTTTCCTGGTGGCCCTGGCGTTGTGGAACGTGGCGCGCATGTGCCTGCCGGTGAAGCCGCCGAGCAACCAGCTGCGCTACCCCTGGCCATGGCTGGGCGTGCTGGGCAGCTTTGCCGGGACCATGGGCGGGCTGTTCGGCGTGGGTGGCGCGGTGGTGGCCACGCCGATATTGACCTCCGTGTTCGGCACCACCCAGGTGGTGGCCCAGGGGTTGTCGCTGGCATTGGCGGCGCCGAGCACCGCGGTGACCCTGCTGACCTACGGCCTGCACCAGAGCGTGGACTGGAGCATCGGGGGGCCGTTGGCGGTAGGTGGGTTGCTGAGCATCAGCTGGGGGGTGAAGCTGGCCCATGCGTTGCCGGAAAAGGCATTGCGCTCGATGTTCTGTGTGTTTCTGGTGGTGTGCGCGGTGATGCTCGGGTTCGAGCTCTGAGCGCAAGGGGCTGCAGAGCCCATTGCCATCTGTGGGAGCCGGCTTGCTGGCGAAAAGGGCGCGAAGCGTCCTCGGCTTACTTGAACCCTTCGACGATGTACTCGGCCATGCAGTCGGTAATCGGTGAATGCTGCTGGTCGTTGCGCAGTAGCATCACATTGGCCATGTGCAGCTGCGGCAGGCCGTCGTCCTCGCCGAGGATGCGCAGTTCGCCGCCAACCAGACTGTGCAGCTGCGCGGTCACCGCCAGCCCCGCCTGCACGATGGCGAAGATCGCCGCCAGGCTCGGGCTGGTGTAGGCAATACGGTACTCGATGCCGTGGCGCTCCAGGGCATTGCAGGTCCAGGCGCGGCAAAAGCAGTCGGTGTTGAACAGCGCCAGCGGCATGGGCCGTTGCTCTTGCGGGCAGAAGCCCTTGGCCGCGGCCCACACCAGGCGCTCCTGGCGCAGCAACTGGCCGACCTCGTTGCCCGGCTCGCGGGTCACGATGGTCAGGTCCAGGTCCTGGCGCAGCATCAACTGCTTGGACGAATCGCAATGCACCTCGACATGGATCAGCGGGTAGGCCTGGGCAAAGCGGGTGAGAATGCCCGGCAGGTAGCGCATGGCGTAGTCGTCCGGCGTGCCGATGCGCACCACCCCGACCATGTGCGGCATGCGCAGTGTGTTGAATACCTCGCCATGCAGCTTGAGGATGCGCCGCGCATAGCCCAGAAGCACCTGGCCCTCGGCGGTCAGGCGCACCTGGCGGCCGTCGCGCTCGAACAGCTGGCGCTGCAGGATGTCCTCCTCCAGGCGCTTCATCTGCATGCTCACCGCCGACTGGGTGCGGTTGACCACTTCGCCGGCGCGGGTGAAACCACCTTGCTCGGCAATGGCGACGAAGGTGCGCAGCACCTCGGCGTCGAGACTCTGATACTGGGACATGGCATCAATCTCCGAGATGCATGGCATCAGAAACATTCGTTGGATTGATCTTAGGCCTGGGACGAGACTGGAGCCATCCACAAGGAGGGCGTCATGATGAAAGGTCATTTCAACGTAGCTCACCAACCGGCCGCATCCCTGGGCCATCTGTGGCACGACGCCAGCGGGCTGGTGCTGCGCTGGTTCGAACTGCACCGCCAGCGCGACGAGCTGGCGCGCCTGAGCGATGCCACGCTGCACGATCTTGGGTTGTCGCGGGCGGACATCCAGCAGGAAGCCGACCGGCATTTCTGGGAGGACCCGTTGCGTAAATGAAGGTGGCGACAATCGCGGGCTTGCCCCGCGATTGCGTCTTTACTGTCTGGACACCAGACGGAGCCACCTCATGTCCTTCAGCCTGTCCCTCGCCCAGGCCCGCCGCCTGGCCTTGTCCGCCCAGGGCTTTGGCAAGTCGCCCGCGCACCCGCCGACCCTCGCCACTCTCAAGCGCATGCTCCAGCGCCTGGGCGTGGTGCAGATCGACTCGGTCAACGCGCTGGTGCGCTCCCATTACCTGCCGTTGTTCTCGCGCCTTGGCGACTATCCAGCCGACCTGCTGGACCAGCTCGCCTGGGGCAAGCGCCGTCAGCGGCGGCTATTCGAATACTGGGGGCATGAGGCGTCGTTGCTGCCGCTGGAGCTCTACCCGCTGATGCGCTGGCGCATGGCCCACGCCGCCGACGGCAAGGGCATCTACCGGCAACTGGCGACCTTTGGCCGTGAGCGACGCGAGGTGATCGACCGGGTACTGGCGGCCGTACGCGAGCGCGGCGCGCTGGGTGCCGGCAGCCTGTCGACCCGCGAGGAACGCGCCGGCCCCTGGTGGGACTGGAGCGAAGAAAAGCACGCGCTGGAATGGCTGTTCGCCGCTGGGGAGGTCACGGTGGCCGGGCGTCGTGGTTTCGAGCGCCTGTACGACCTGCCCGAGCGGGTGCTGCCGGCGGCCATCCTCGATCAAGCCCAGCCCAGCGAGGCTGAAGCGCACCAGGGCTTGCTGCTGCACGCCGCCGGCGCCTTGGGCGTGGCCACCGAACAGGACCTGCGTGATTACTTTCGCCTCTCGCCGCAGCAGAGCAAGGCCGCCCTGGCCGTTTTGGTCGAGGGCGGGCGCCTGCAGGCCTGCGCCGTGCAGGGCTGGAAACAGCCAGCCTATGTCGCGGGCGTGCCACGGATTCCCCGACGCATCGAAGCCAGCGCCTTGCTTTCGCCGTTCGATTCGTTGGTCTGGGCGCGGGATCGCACCGAGCGCCTGTTCGATTTCCGCTATCGCCTGGAGATCTACACCCCCGCGCACAAGCGGGTGTACGGCTACTACGTGCTGCCGTTCCTGCACGACGGGCGCATTGCCGCGCGCCTGGACCTGCGTGCCGAACGCGCCCACGGACGTCTGGCGGTGCATGCGGTGCACGAAGAGGCGATGGGGCTGGACGAGGCGGGCTACCAGGCGTTGGCGCTCAGCCTGCAGAGGCTGGCCAACTGGCTGGGCCTGGCGCAGGTGCAGCTCAACTGCCCCCGCGCCGAGGGCAGCCGGCTGCGTCAGGCGTTGCTCAGCGGCGTACCTGCTTGAGGGTTTCGGCGATCAGGAAGGCCAGTTCCAGCGACTGGTCGGCGTTCATGCGCGGGTCGCAGTGGGTGTGGTAGCGGTCGGAGAGGGCGTCTTCGGTGATCGGCCGGGCGCCGCCGATGCACTCGGTGACGTTCTGCCCGGTCATTTCGATATGGATGCCGCCGGCGTGGCTGCCCTCGGCTTGGTGCACCTGGAAGAACTGCTTGACCTCATCGAGGATCTGCGCAAAGTCGCGGGTCTTGTAGCCGCTGCTGGCCTTGATGGTGTTGCCATGCATCGGGTCCGAGCTCCACAGCACCTGGCGGCCCTCGCGTTGCACGGTGCGGATCAGCCCCGGCAGATGGTCGCCGACCTTGCCGGCGCCCATGCGCACGATCAGGTTCAGGCGGCCAGGGTCGTTGTCCGGGTTGAGCACGTCGATCAGGCGGATCAGCTCTTCGGGGTTCATGCTCGGGCCGACCTTGACCCCGATCGGGTTGTGCACGCCGCGCAAGAACTCGACGTGGGCGCCGTCGAGCTGGCGGGTGCGGTCGCCGATCCACAGCATGTGCGCCGAGCAGTCGTAGTAGTCGCCGGTCAGGCTGTCGCTGCGCACGAAGGCTTCTTCATAGTTGAGCAGCAGCGCTTCGTGGGCGGTGAAGAAGCTGGTTTCGCGCAGTTGCGGCGCCGTGTCCAGGCCGCAGGCGCGCATGAAGGCCAGGGTTTCATCGATGCGGTTGGCCAACTGGTGGTACTTGTCGGCCAGCGCCGAGTTGGCGATGAAATCGAGGTTCCACTTGTGCACCTGGTGCAGGTCGGCGAAGCCACCCTGGGCGAAGGCGCGCAGCAGGTTGAGGCTGGCGGTGGCCTGGTGGTAGGCCTGCAACAGGCGCTCGGGGTCGGGAATGCGGCTTTTCGCGTCGAAGCCGATGCCGTTGACGATGTCGCCACGGTACGCCGGCAGGGTGATGTCACCGAGGGTTTCGTCGTTGGCCGAGCGTGGCTTGGCGAACTGCCCGGCCATGCGCCCGACCTTGACCACCGGGCAGCCGGCGGCGAAGGTCATGACAATGGCCATCTGCAGCAGCACCTTGAAGGTGTCGCGGATCTTCGCCGCGGAGAACTCGGCGAAGCTCTCGGCGCAGTCGCCACCCTGCAGCAGGAACGCCCGGCCCTGGGTCACCTCGGCGAACTGCCGGCGCAGCTCGCGGGCTTCGCCGGCGAACACCAGCGGCGGATAGCTGGCCAGGGTCTGCTCGACCTTCAGCAGGTGCGCGGCGTCGGGGTAGATCGGTTGCTGCTGGATCGGCAGGGTGCGCCAGCTGTCGGGGGTCCATTGTCGGGTCATTGCAAGCTCTATCCATAAGTGTCGTTAAGGCCTGCCAGCCATGGTACGCCCGCGCGTGCTTGTTGCACCACCGGCATTGGCGGACAATGGCGGTTTTGCGCGGGCAGGTGGTAGGGATGGCGA
Source organism: Pseudomonas sp. RC3H12 (assembly GCF_018596375.1). Lineage (NCBI taxonomy): Bacteria > Pseudomonadati > Pseudomonadota > Gammaproteobacteria > Pseudomonadales > Pseudomonadaceae > Pseudomonas > Pseudomonas sp. RC3H12. Next base: position 800,725 of record NZ_CP075595.1, read on the forward strand.
CGGAGCGGGAAGAGCGGCTGCTGGCACGGGTCGAGGACGCCTTTGGCGTTATCAGCGTGTACGAGGTGGATGACTATCGCTTCCTCGAGTTCGGCGACGCCATCGAGCAGAGCTGCACCTTCACCGCCGACCCCAGCTGGCTGGAGTACGACTACACCCGCGCCATGCTGGTCGGCGCGCTGTGCCACGGGCAGCCGGAAAGCGCGTTGTTCCTCGGCCTTGGCGCCGGCACCCTGACCCAGGCCTGCCTGAAGTTCCTGCCGCTGGAGGATGTCGAGGCCATCGAACTGCGCCCGGACGTGCCGCGCCTGGCCATGGAGTTCATGGGCCTGGACGACGATCCGCGGCTGTACGTGCGGGTGGGCGACGCCCTTGAGCTGCTGCCCAGCGCCGAAAAGGCCGACCTGCTGTTCGTCGACCTGTATACCGACTATGGCCCCGGCGTCGGGCATCTGGCCTGGGGGTTCCTGGAAAACTGCCAGAAGCAGCTCAACCCCGATGGCTGGCTGGTGATCAACCAGTGGGCCGGGGACGATGGCAAGCCACTGGGCGCGGCCTTGTTGCGCGGGCTGTACCATCGCCATTACTGGGAGCTGCCGGTCAAGGAGGGTAACGTGATCCTGCTGGTGCCGGCGGACCTGGAGCAGGTTTTGGACCTGCAAGCGCTGCGTGCCCGTGCCGAATCCTTGGCGCCACGCCTGGGTTATTCACTGGATTACCTGATCAAGGCAATCCGCCCGGCGACATGAGTTCTGCGGAGGCGGCGCAAGCCTTTGGAGGAAACGATTCAGCCTGGATCCAATGCTGCCCGCGTGGCGGACATCAGGATTGAAATATTTCTCACAGCTCATGGCAATTTCGGGTATAGTACGCGCCGGTCTTTTAGCGGACCTCGAATCAGGTGGTGCAAATCCTCCGAACCCAGCTTCGGCTGCGCGTCCGCTAGTCGGACCTTCCCAAGACGTTCCTTTTTCAATCGTTTTCGCAAATCCCCGCCGCCAAAACTGCCTGGGTGACCGCTTGGTCTTTCAAGGCATGTGCAGTTTTGGAGCATGGGTCTTTGCGGATGCACCTAGAGGCAGACCCATGACCCAGGAAACCGGCGGATTCGCCGCTCTCGATCTCAATCCGAATATCGTTGCTGCTGTTCTGGCCACCGGCTACGAAGAGCCTTCGGCTATTCAGCATCAGTCGATCCCGATCATCCTCGCCGGTCACGACATGATCGGCCAGGCGCAGACTGGCACCGGCAAGACCGCTGCCTTCGCCCTGCCGATCCTCAACAAGATCGACGTGAGCAAGCGCGAACCGCAAGCCCTGATCCTGGCGCCAACCCGTGAGTTGGCGCTGCAAGTAGCCACCGCTTTCGAAACCTACGCCAAGCAGATGCCGGGCGTTAACGTGGTGGCTGTCTACGGTGGTGCCCCGATGGGCCCACAACTGCGTGCCATTCGTAACGGCGCGCAAATCGTCGTGGCCACCCCTGGCCGCCTGTGCGACCACCTGCGCCGCGACGAGAAAGTCCTGTCCACCGTTCAGTATCTGGTACTCGACGAAGCGGACGAAATGCTCAAGCTGGGCTTCATGGACGACCTCGAAGTGATCTTCGACGCCATCCCTGCAACCCGCCAGACCGTGCTGTTCTCCGCCACCCTGCCGGCCTCGATCCGTGCCATCGCCGAGCGCCACCTGCGCGAGCCGAAGCACGTCAAGATCCAGAGCAAGACCCAGACCGTGACCGCGATCGAGCAGGCCCACCTGATGGTCCACGCCGACCAGAAGATCCCGGCCGTGCTGCGCCTGCTGGAAGTGGAAGAGTTCGACGCGCTGATCGCCTTCGTGCGTACCAAGCAAGCCACCCTGGACCTGGCCGCCGCCCTGGAAGCCAAAGGCTACAAGGCTGCCGCGCTGAACGGCGACATCGCCCAGAACCAGCGTGAGCGCGTGATCGACTCGCTCAAGGATGGCCGCCTGGACATCGTCGTCGCCACCGACGTCGCTGCCCGTGGTCTGGACGTACCGCGTATCACCCACGTGTTCAACGTCGACATGCCGTACGATCCGGAGTCCTACGTGCACCGTATCGGCCGTACCGGCCGTGCCGGTCGCGATGGCCGTGCGCTGCTGCTGGTCACCCCGCGTGAGCGCCGCATGCTGCAGGTGATCGAGCGTGTCACCGGGCAGAAGGTTGCCGAAGCCCGCCTGCCTAACCCGCAGGCCGTGCTGGACGCACGCATCAAGAAGCTGACCAAGAGCCTGGCGCCACTGGTGGCCGAGTCCGAGGCCAGCCATGGCGAGCTGTTCGACCGCCTGACCGCCGATCTGGGTTGCAGTGCCCGTGCCCTGGCTTCGGCCCTGCTGCGCAAGGCCACCAATGGCCAGGCGCTGGACCTGGCTTCGGTCGAGCGCGAGCAGCCGTTGGTGCCGACCCACACTCCGCGTGAGCGCAGCACTGGCGAGCGTACCGAGCGTGGTGAGCGCAGCGACCGTGGTGACCGCGAGCGTCGCGCGCCGATGCCGCTGGCTGAAGGCCGCGTGCGTTGCCGTACCGCCCTGGGTGCCCGTGACGGCATCGCCGCCAAGAACCTGCTGGGCGCTATCCTCAATGAGGGTGGCCTGGCACGTGACGCCATCGGCCGCATCCAGGTACGTGACAGCTTCAGCCTGATCGAGCTGCCCGAAGACGGCCTCGAGCGTCTGCTGACCAAGCTCAAGGACACCCGCGTGGCCGGCAAGCAGCTGAAGCTGCGCCGCTACCGCGAGGACTGATCCTGGCGCTGCAATGAAAAATCCCCGGCCTAGGTCGGGGATTTTTTTTGCCTGTGTCGAGCACTGTAACTCTGTGCGTGAGAGCGTCAGTCGAACCGATAGATATCCATCCCCAGCGCCCCCAGCGTGAATCCCTGGTGAACGATGCCAAACCGCTCGCCAGCGCCCATGGCGAAGAACAGCGGCAGCAGGTGCTCGTCACTGGGATGATTGCGCACTGCAAACGGCGCCTGGCGCCGATAGTCCACAAGCGCCGCCTCGTCTCCCGCCTTCAGCCGCTCCACCACCCAGTCGCGAAACGCCAGCGCCCAGGGCTCGACCGCATCCGGCCCCGCATGCCAGTCAAGCTCGCCCAGGTTATGGGTGATGCTGCCCGAGCCGATCAGCAGGATGCCTTCCTCGCGCAGCTGCGCCAGCGCCTGCCCGACCTTCAGTTGCAGGGCGGGGCCGGCCTGGCTGGGCAGCGACACCTGGACTAGCGGAATCTCCGCTTGCGGATACATCAGCGACAGCGGCACCCAGGCACCATGGTCGAAAGGCCGTTGTTCATCCAGGCGGGCGCCGAGCAAGCCGGCCAGCCGCTGCGCCAGTGCCGGTTCGCCGGGGGCCGGGTAGTGCACCGCGTACAGGGCCGGTGGAAAGCCATGGAAGTCATGCCAGGTCTGCGGATGTGGGTTGCTCATCACCAGCAGTTCGCGGCTCTCCCAGTGCGCCGACACCACCACGATCGCTTTCGGGCGGGGCAGTGCGCGGGCCAGTTCGGCCAGGGCAGGGCCGCTGGCGCCAGGTTGCAGGGCGAGCATGGGCGAACCGTGGGAAATGAACAGGCTGGGCAGCATGGTGGTGTCCTGGCAGGTAAGATGCTGCCATCTTCGATCAGCCTTCGATCGAGATCCAATATAAGTTTTCACAGTCTTTTATCGAAAAACCGGGAGGGATCATGGAGCCAGCGTTCTGGCACAAGCGGTGGGCGGACAACCAGATAGGCTTTCACCAGGCCCAGGTGAATCCGTACCTGCAGACGCACTGGCCGACGTTGGGGCTGGCCCCGGGCGCGCGGGTGCTGGTGGCGCTGTGTGGCAAGAGCCTGGACATGCTCTGGCTGGCCGCGCAAGGGTATCGGGTGCTGGGTGTGGAGCTGTCGCGCAGGGCGGTGGCGGACTTCTTTACCGAACATGGCTTGGTGGCGCAGGTTGCCCGGCATGGCGCCTTCGAGGTGTGGCGCAGCGACGAGGTGGAGTTGTGGTGCGGCGATGTGTTCGCCCTGCGTGCCGAGGATCTGGCTAGTTGCGCGGGGGTGTACGACCGAGCGGCGTTGATTGCCTTGCCGGGGCCGATGCGTGAGCGCTACATGGCGTTGTTGGGCAAGCTGTTGCCAGCGGCCTGCCGTGGGCTGCTGGTGACCCTCGACTACGATCAGGCCTTGATCGATGGGCCACCGTTCTCGGTGCCGGACGCCGAAGTGCGGACAGGTTTTGCCGGGTGGCGGGTCGATGAGGTCGAGGCGCGGGAGATTCTCGACGAGAGTCCGAAGTTTCTCAAAGCTGGTGTCGAAAGTTTGGTTGAGCGAGTGTACAGCGTTCGGCGTTAAAGCCAACGCGGGGCAGGCCCATGAAAAAGGGCGACCGAAGTCGCCCTTTCCAACACTTCCCTGGATCAGCCGCGGCGGCGCAGCGCGTCGATGCGGTCTTCCAGCGGCGGGTGGCTCATCAGCAGGCCGGCCAGGCCATGCTTGAGGCCGCCGTTGATGCCGAAGGCCTTCATCGTGTCGGGCATGTGCACCGGCAGGCCCTGCTCGGAGCGCAGGCGCTGCAGCGCGCCGATCATTGCGCCGGTGCCGGCCAGGTGGGCGCCGGCCTCGTCGGCGCGGAACTCGCGGCGGCGCGAGTACCACATGACGATGATGCTGGCGAGGATGCCCAGTACCAGCTCGGCGACGATGGTCGCGATGAAGTAGGCGATGCCGTGGCCTTCTTCGTTCTTGAAGATCACCCGGTCGACGAAGTTGCCGATGATGCGGGCGAAGAACATCACGAAGGTGTTCACCACGCCCTGCACCAACGCCATGGTGACCATGTCGCCGTTGGCCACGTGGCCGATCTCGTGGGCCAGCACCGCGCGCACCTCATCGGGCGAGAAGCGCTCCAGCAAGCCCTGGGACACTGCCACCAGCGCGTCGTTGCGGTTCCAGCCGGTGGCGAAGGCGTTGGCCTCGTAGGCTGGGAAGATGCCCACCTCGGGCATCTTGATGCCGGCCTCGCGGGACAGCTCCTCGACGGTCTGCAGCAGCCACTGCTCGTGACGGGTGCGGGGCTGGGTGATGATCTGGGTGCCGGTGCTCATCTTCGCCATCCACTTGGAGATGAACAGCGAAACGAGCGAGCCAGCGAAACCGAACACGGCGCAGAAGACCAGCAGCTGGCCGAGGTTGAGGTCAACCCCGTTGGCGGCCATGAACCCGTTGAAGCCGAACAGGCTCAGGGTAATGCTTGCAACCAGCACCACCGCGAGGTTGGTGGCTACAAACAACAGAATGCGCATCATGGTTGTTACGTTCTCCTGACGGATGAGTTTGTTGCGTACTGCGGGGTATATAAGGGGGAGGGCGCGGCTATTCAACCGGGCGACTATTTCAAACTGTGTACGCGAGGAGTATGGCAGAGGATGCCGTAAGGGCTGTGGGGTAGAGCGTTGCAGGATGTAAGGCAAAAGCATCGCGAGGCAAATCGCATCGGCGTACCGATGCGACTGGCTCCGCAATGGCGATATCGCTTACTGCGAATAGGTGCGCAGGAAGTTGCCGATACGCCCGATCGCCTGTTCCAGGTCATCCACCCGCGGCAAGGTCACCACGCGGAAGTGGTCCGGCCACGGCCAGTTGAACGCCGTGCCCTGGACGATCAGCAGCTTCTCCGACAGCAGCAGGTCGAGGGCGAATTTCTCGTCGTTGAGGATCGGGCAGACCTTCGGATCGATGCGTGGGAAGGCGTACAGCGCGCCCATCGGCTTGACGCAACTGACCCCGGGGATGTCGTTGAGCAGCTCGTAGGTGCGGTTGCGTTGCTCCAGCAGGCGGCCCGGCGGCAGCACCAGGTCGTTGATGCTCTGGTAGCCGCCCAGGGCGGTCTGGATGGCGTGTTGGGCCGGCACGTTGGCGCACAGGCGCATGTTGGCCAGCATGTCGATGCCTTCGATGTAGCTCACGGCATGGTGCTTGGGCCCGGAGATGATCAGCCAGCCGGAGCGGAAGCCCGCCACCCGGTACGACTTGGACAGGCCGTTGAAGGTCAGGCACAGCAGGTCCGGGGCCAGCGACGCGGTGCTGATGTGCACGGCCTCGTCGTAAAGAATCTTGTCGTAGATCTCGTCGGAGAACACCACCAGGTTGTGCTGGCGCGCCAGCTCCAGCATGCCCAGCAGCAGCTCTTTGGAGTACACCGCGCCGGTCGGGTTGTTCGGGTTGATGATCACCAGGGCCTTGGTGTTCGGGGTGATCTTGGCCTTGATGTCGTCAAGGTCCGGGAACCAGTCGGCCTGCTCGTCGCACAGGTAGTGCACCGGCTTGCCGCCGGCCAGGCTCACCGCGGCGGTCCACAGCGGGTAGTCGGGCGCCGGGATCAGCACTTCGTCGCCGTTGTTGAGCAGCGCCTGCATGGACATGACGATCAGCTCGGACACGCCGTTGCCGAGGTAGATGTCCTCGATGGTGACGCCTTCGATTGCCTTCTGCTGGCAGTACTGCATCACCGCCTTGCGCGCGCTGAACAGGCCCTTGGAGTCGCTGTAGCCCTGGGCGGTGGGCAGGTTGCGGATGACGTCCTGGAGGATCTCGTCCGGCGCCTCGAAACCAAACGGCGCCGGGTTGCCGATGTTCAGCTTGAGGATGCGATGGCCTTCCTCTTCCAGGCGTTTGGCGTGCTTGAGCACTGGGCCGCGAATGTCGTAGCAGACATTGGCGAGCTTGTTCGATTTGCTGAACTGCATGATGAGATCCCGAGTGAGAATACGCGCCGCCGTCTTTCGAAAGGTTTGAAAGGGCGGGAACCGGGTGCCAGACTGGCTGCCTTGCACACGAAGCCAACTAATATACGTGCCACCCGCGCCAGGGAAAAGCCGGTGCGAGGTGAAATTCAGCCTGCCGAGGTCTCACCATGCAAAAGATCGACAAAACCCTGGACGAATGGCGTGCCATGCTCGATCCGGCCCAATACCAGGTGTGCCGCCTGAAGGGCACCGAGCGGCCGTTCAGCGGCAAGTACAACAGCGAGCGCCGCGACGGCGTCTACCACTGCATCTGTTGCGACCTGCAGTTGTTCGACGCCAAGGCCAAGTTCGACTCCGGATGCGGCTGGCCGAGCTTCTACGAGCCGATCGAAGAGGCCGCGATGATCGAGATCCGCGACACTTCCCACGGCATGATCCGCACCGAAGTCACCTGCGCCCAGTGCGACGCCCACCTGGGCCATGTATTTCCCGACGGCCCGCCGCCGACCGGGCTACGCTACTGCATCAACTCGGTGTGCCTGGACTTCAAGCCACGCAATTGACGGAGAGCGAACATGGCCGATGCGCTGCTGGACATCCCCTGCGTCACCCTTGGCGGTGAGCAGAAAGTGCTGGGCGACTTCGCCGGCAAGGCGCTGCTGGTGGTCAACACCGCCAGCCAGTGCGGTTTCACCCCGCAGTACAAAGGGCTCGAGCGCCTGTGGCAGGACTACCAGCGCCAGGGCCTGGTGGTGTTGGGCTTCCCCTGCAATCAGTTCGGCAAGCAAGAGCCGGGCGACGCCCGGGAGATCGCGCAGTTCTGCGAGCTCAACTTCGGCGTGAGCTTCCCGCTGTTTCGCAAGATCGATGTCAACGGCCCCGGCGCCCACCCGCTGTTCGCCGAGCTCAAGCGCCGCGCACCGGGCCTGCTGGGTACGCAGAAGATCAAGTGGAACTTCACCAAGTTCCTGGTCGACCCGCGCAGCGGCAAGGTCACCCGCTTTGCCCCGACCACCAAGCCCGAGGCGCTGAAAGCGGCGATAGAGCCGCTGCTCAACCGCTGACCGGCACCCAGTGCTCGATCAGCGCCAGCAGTTCCTCGCGCCGGAACGGCTTGGCCAGGTAGTCGTTCATGCCCGCGGCGCGGCAGCGTTCGCGCTCCTCGGGCATGGCGTTGGCGGTCAGCGCGACGATCGGCAGCTCCGGCCAGCGGCTGCTCTGGCGGATGCGCCGGCTGGCCTCGTAGCCGTCCATCACCGGCATGTTGCAGTCCATCAGCACCAGGTCGAAGCTGTCCCGTTCCAGGTAGTCCAGGGCCTCCTGGCCGTGGGCGGCCACCTGCACCTGGCAGCCGAGCTTGCCCAGCATGCCCTTGGCCACCAACTGGTTCACCGGGTTGTCCTCCACCAGCAAGATGCGCGCCCGCAACTCGCGCGAGGCCGGCACCTCGTGGGGCAGCGGCGTGTTGGGTTCCCCTTGCAGGATGCGGCGCAGCGTCTGGTACAGGGCATTGCGTGCCAGGGGGCGGGCCAACTGCTGCAAGGGTTGCAGTTGCTCGGCCTGTTCGGCAGGTAGGAAGTTGCCGTAGGCGGTCACCAGCAGGATCGGCGCCGCGATGGCCGGGCGCAGGTCGAGCACGTGGTCCAGGTCGTCGGTGATCAGCAGGTCGACCGGCAGGCCGGCCAGTGCGCCGGCATCTGCATGGCGCACGTAATCCAGCCCCCAGCGCGGCAGCAGCCCTTGCAGCAGCTCGGCCAGGCCGCTGCCGGGGTTGCCCAGGGCCACCACGTGTCCACTTATTGCCGCCGGCGGGATTGCCTCGGTATGCGCCGGTAGCGGCAGGTCGGCGCTGAAGCGGCTGCCGAAACCGGTCTCGGAATGGATGTGCAGGTGCCCCTGCATGGCCTTGCACAGGTTGCGGGTCAGGGCCAGGCCCAGGCCGGTGCCGCCGTACTGGCGGGTGATACCGGCGCCGGCCTGGGTGAACGGCTGGAAAATCCGCGCCTGGGCCTCCTCGGGGATGCCGATGCCGGTGTCGCTGACCTCCAGGCGCACGCCGCCGACGATGCTGCTCAGGCGTACATCAACACGCCCGAAGCGGGTGAACTTGAGTGCGTTGGACAGCAGGTTGCTGACAATTTGCCGTACCCGCGTCGGGTCGCCCAGCACCGTGCTGGGAAAGTCCGGGGCGATCAGGCAGGTCAGCTCGACACTGGGCGCGGCATTCTGCGATAGCAGGTTGGCGGTGTCCTCGACCATCGCGCCGAGGTCGAACGGGATGCGTTCGAGTTCCAGCTGGCCGGCGTCGAACTTCGACAGGTCGAGGATATCGTTGAGCAGCTCCACCAGCACCTTGCCCGAGTCGTGGGCGATCGACAGCTGCTGGCGCTGCTCGGCGGCCAGGCCGCTGTCCAGCGCCAGGGCGATCATACCGAGCATGCCGTTGAGTGGCGTGCGGATCTCGTGGCTCATGTTGGCCAGGAAGGCGGCGCGGGCCTGGGCCATGTCCAGGGCGCGCTGGCGCGCTTCGTCCAGTTCCTGGTTGGACTGGCTGAGGCGGCTGTTGCTGGCCTTGAGCTCGTTGGTACGGGCCGAGACGATATCTTCCAGCTCGTTGAGGTACTGGGTCAGGCGGTTCTCGGCGGTGCGCCGCTGCTGGATCTCGGTGGCCATGCTGACGAACTGCTGGTTGGCGACCCGCACCAGCACGCCGATCTCGTCGTTCTCGTGCCCCTTGGGGCAGTCCACGCGGTTCTGCCGGGGCGTGCGCGCATCATTGCCGCTGAGCGCGCCGATCACCGTCACCAGCGGCTTGGTCAGCATCAGGTAGAACAGCGCCAGGAGAATGCCGGTCAGCACCAGGCTGCGGGCGAAGCCGTTGACCAGGGTGACCCCGGCACGGTCGAGAAAGCGCCCGCCGAAGGCATAGGTGTCGACGTCCAGATACAGGGTGCCGAGGTATTCCTCGGGCATGTGGGCGAGGAACAGCCGGTCCTGGAACAGGCGCTGCTCGCCGAACAGGAAGTCGGACAATGGCCGATAGCGGCTTTCCATGCGCGGCCGCTGCACGTCGGCCAGCACCGTGTCGTTGTTGTCGATCAGCCGCGCACGGATCAGCGCCGGTGATTTCAGCAGCCCGCCGGTCAGCTCCTGGGCCAGCTCGGTATCGATGTTGTAGGCGATGCGCGAGGCCGTGTCGTGGCTGATCTTCAGCAGCGCCTGAATTTCACGGTTGATGGACGCGTCTTCGCTGGCATAATCGATGCCGATCTGGATGAGACTGAGCAATGTTCCCAGGATGAAGCCGACCAGGACTGTCAACCGGGCTTGCTTGTATGACAGGCGATTGGTGAACTTGATATCCATGGGTCCCAAGCCGGTTACTTGCTCCGTGCGCTGCGCAAGCATAGCCGATCAGCCCTGGCTGCTGGCGGGTCTGTCTGTTCATTTCAGTTGATCGTCGATTAAGGGCCGCTGCGCGCCCCAAAAAACTGAAATCAATAGGAGTCGCCATGGACGCTCGCCTTACCGCTTTTCTCGACCGCGCCGAATCGGTCCTCGCCCGCCTCGAACCCCTGCTGCCGGCCCCGCGCCCGGACATCGACTGGACCCACACCCTCGCCGCCCGCTGGCAGCGCGATGGCCGCAGCGGCTACCTGATGCCGCTGGAGGTCAGCCTCGATATCCGCCTGTCCGACCTGATCGGCGTCGACCAGCAGCGCGAGCAGCTGGGCCGCAACACCCACCAGTTCATCAACGGCCTGCCAGCCAACCACGCCCTGCTGTGGGGCTCGCGCGGCACCGGCAAGTCGTCGCTGGTACGCGCGCTGTTGGCCGAGCACGCAGGCCAGGGCCTGCGTCTGATCGAGATCGAGCGCGACCACCTGGCCGACCTGCCGCGGGTGGTCGAGCAGCTGCACAAGCTCGAGCAGCGCTTCATCCTGTTCTGCGACGACCTCTCGTTCGAGGCCGGGGAGGGCGACTACCGGGTGCTCAAGAGTGTGCTCGACGGCTCGCTGGAGCAGGCCCCGGACAACGTGCTGCTGTATGCCACCTCCAACCGCCGCCACCTGGTGCCGGAGAAGCAGAGCGACAACGAAAACTGGAAGATGGTCGACGGCGAGCTGCACCCCAACGAAGCGGTGGAGGACAAGATCGCCCTGTCCGACCGCTTCGGCCTGTGGCTGTCGTTCTACCCGTTCAGCCAGGAGCATTTCCTCAACGTGGTCGAGCACTGGATCGGCCAGCTGGCGCGCCCGGCCGGGCTGCGCTGGCAGCGTGACGAAGCCCTGGACATCCTCGCCGTGCGCTGGGCCACCGGCCGCGGCAACCGTAATGGCCGTTGTGCCTATCAGTTCGCCCGCTACTGGGTCGGGCTGCAATTGCTGGAGCAGAAATAAATGATCGACCTCAACGCCAGTGGCCAAGGCCTCGATGGCTACGACCTGCTGGCCGCGCAAGTGCAGGCGCTGTTCGCCGACGAGCATGACTTCATCGCCAATGCCGCGCAGTTCTCGGCGTTTCTCTACAACCAGGTGGAGGACCTGAACTGGGCGGGCTTCTATATCAACCGCAACGAAGAGCTGGTGCTCGGCCCGTTCCAGGGCCAGGTAGCCTGCGTGCGCATTCCATTCAGCCGTGGTGTGTGCGGCGCCGCGGCGGCCACCCGCAGCACCCAGCGAGTGGAGGACGTCCATGCCTTCCCCGGGCATATCGCCTGTGACAGTGCGTCGAACAGCGAGCTGGTGATTCCGCTGGTCAAGGCCGGCAGGCTGATCGGCGTGCTCGACCTGGACAGCCCGAAGCTGGCGCGCTTCAGCGCGGCCGACCAGGCAGGGCTGGAGCGCCTGGTCGAGGTGTTCCTCGAGTTGACCGACTGCTGAAATGAACAAGGGGCCTGCGAAGGCCCCTTGTTCTTGGATGTTACGGCGTGGAAGCGGGCTTGCCCCGCGACAGGGCCGGCACTGTCAGTCGTAGATCACCTTCTTCTTCCAGGTCTCGTCCTCATCGGTCTTGAGCCCCTGGGTCAGCGCATTCTGGTCGTTCTCCGCCGGCTCCATCTGGTCCAGCACCTGGGCGTTGGCCCGGTTCAGCAGTTTCTCCATATAAGTCAGCTGCTCTTCGTACTGCTTGGGCTCCGGCTGCTTGCGCAGGTACTGCACGCCACGCTCGAAGGCCAGGCGCGCCTGGCCCGGCTGGTTCTGCTGCAGGGCCTGTTGGCCAAGGTTGTTGAAGAACTCGATATGCAGCAGCACCAGGATATGGCGGATCTCCTTGACCCAGTACTTGCCTTCGTTGGTCGCCAGGAAACCTTCCTGGGTGGCACGCACGATCTGGTTGTGCAGCAGCTCGAGCAAAAAGCGCACGTCCTTGGCCTTGACCTCGGTGTGGATCGGCGCGGGTGGGTTGCTCACCGGGATGCGCTCGCCCAGGCCAATCAACCCCTCCAGCTCGGCGATACGGGCCTTGAGGTCGCCGCTGTGCTTGTCCAGGGCCAGCTGGCGCTGGTTGAGGTTCAGTTCGAGGCGGGTCAGCAGCAGCTTCAGCGCAGGCGTCATGAACTGCCCAGGGAAGGTCTCGGTGATCTCGCCGCAGCGGCGCAGGCGGTCGGCCAGTTCGACCTTGAGCCGTGCACGCTCGAGCTTGCCGTTTTCAACCACATTGTTCAGGTAGCCGATCACGATCAGCAGCGCGATACCTGCAACGATAAGCAGGGTGATCAGAAGTGGTGTCACCGTTAACGCCTCATGAAGAAGTTTTGCATCTATCGAGAGTGTAGTGAGTCCGCCCGAAAGCGAACAGTGCAGCCCGGCGGAACAGCCTGCGCTCCATTGAATCTGTGGCGGATTCGTGGGAGCGGCGGTGCGCCGATGCGACTTGCCCGCGATCAGGCCCTCAAGCCTTGTCTATATGTATCGGCCCGTAATCCAAAACCTACAGATGCTGGCACATCGCTACGAGCTTGCCGAGCCGGCGTCAGAAAAGCAACGCCAATCCCCGGACGCATCCTGCATCACTGCCCATGATGACGGGAAGTCATTGATTTAAATAAATTTCTACAAAGGGGTTGACGACCCTGCGAGGCATCCATAGAATGCGCGCCACTTGCAGCGTAAAGCACGCAGCGAAACGCGGCAGGGAGTGAAAGCAAGCAGTACTTTAATAGGTAGTGCGAGCAGCGTGTCCCCTTCGTCTAGTGGCCTAGGACACCGCCCTTTCACGGCGGTAACAGGGGTTCGAGTCCCCTAGGGGACGCCACATTGCGGGAATAGCTCAGTTGGTAGAGCACGACCTTGCCAAGGTCGGGGTCGCGAGTTCGAGTCTCGTTTCCCGCTCCAGTTTCTCCGGCACTGCTTCGGCAGGGCAGGAAAAGAAAATCCAGGCTGAATCGTGAGGTTCATGTTCTGGTGCGCTGAAAAGCGTCGGCTTAGTCCCCTTCGTCTAGTGGCCTAGGACACCGCCCTTTCACGGCGGTAACAGGGGTTCGAGTCCCCTAGGGGACGCCATATTGCGGGAATAGCTCAGTTGGTAGAGCACGACCTTGCCAAGGTCGGGGTCGCGAGTTCGAGTCTCGTTTCCCGCTCCAGTTTCAATGCATCGTTTCGGCGGTGCCGGTGGTGAAGGTCTTCAAGGCGCTTCACGCCACTTGCGGTAAAGCTTCACCCTGCGGGAATAGCTCAGTTGGTAGAGCACGACCTTGCCAAGGTCGGGGTCGCGAGTTCGAGTCTCGTTTCCCGCTCCAAATTGAAAACGCCACTTCGTTTGAAGTGGCGTTTTTTTTTGCTCGAATGATTGGTTCTTGGGGCGAGCTGGCTCGGCACACCTATCAGTTTTACTAGTTGGCTAATGTCGTCTGGGGGGGTACAACGGCATGGCGCTACTCGTTACGAGCCCGATGTTCGTACTCGTTCCATCAGTTATTACTCTGTCGGGAGAGAATGTTGGGCGCACCTGATTTCACTCCATTCTGTCTTGAACAAGGAAGGAGCAATGACCGTGACGATCGAAAAGACGGATTTGGAAGTCCAGCTGGAGATATGTAAACGGGCGGTCGATGCTTGGAGGCGTTATGAAGAAAGTAAAGGGCAGCACCCCCCTTCGCAGGTAGAGCGACTTCGACTGGAAGCCGAGTTCTTATTTTCTTCGGCGCATCATTTTTTTAGGGGCAAGGCTGGTATTCCCCCTGACTTGCTAGATCGTGATTTGTCAGAGTGAGTTCACTTGCCCCGCTCTGGCGATTTGGGTTCCCGGCCCAGATGAGGCCGGGATGCATCTATACCAGATCAGTGAATATCACTCTGAGCAGGCTTGGCTAGCAGTTGCTTTTCTTGATGCCAATCAAACGCTTCGCCGTTCTGCTCTGCTTCGTACCGGCGCTCTTCTAGTGTCTGGTAAAGCTCCAGCTCTTCATCCGGCATGAAATGCAGGCAGTCGCCAGCAAAGAACCACAGCAGATCACGCGGCACCAGGTGGGCGATCTGCGGATAGCGCTGGATCACCTGGCAGATCAGGTCCTGGCCCAGGTACTGGCTTTGCAGCGGGTCCTGCGGCAGCAGGGTGAGCAGCTCGTCGAAGCGCTCGAGGAACAGGGCGTGGCTTTCCTCCGGGACCTGTTCGGCTTCACCCAGCGCGGCCAGGATGGTGCGCAGGTGGTGGAGCAGTTGCAGGTGGTATTCCAGGTGGGGGTTGGCCATGGCGGCGCTCCTCGGTGGTTGAAACGGGGGGCGGAGTATACGCCGGTTTTGCCCGGGCTGGCAGCGCAGCTGCCTGTGCTGACGCAATCGCGGGGCAAGCTCGCTCCCACGCATTGGGGGGGGCGGGCTTACTTCGCGATGCGGTCGGCGAATGCTCAGCGCACTTTGCCTGCCTCGGGCAGCAGCACTTCCTTGTCGAACGCATCCACATCGATCACCACCCGACGTGCCTGCTCGGCTTGATGCAGGCGCTGGCCTTCCTCCGCCTGCAGCACACCCGCTTCGATGGCGGCGTCGATCACCGATTGCCCGGCTGCTGCCTGCACCTTGCCTTCCTTGACCGCCTGGTGCAGCGCCTTGTACAAGGGGGCGGCATCGTCCAGCAGGTCACAGGCCGTCTGTAGCGCGGCCACCGGGTCGCCCTCGGCCTGAGGCCTGAAGCAGCCCTCCAGCACGGCTTCCAGCGCCGGGTCGCCTTTGCGCCGGCCGATCAACGCGGCCACCTCGGCATCCAGCTCATCGCTCGGCCCGGTATGCCTGCGGCCAAATGGGAATACCAGCACGCGCAGGGCGCAGCCGATGAAGCGGTTGGGGAAGTTGTCGAGCAGCGCGTCGAGCGCCATTTCCGCCTGGCCCAGGTTTTCCTCCATTGCCCAGCGCAACAACGGGCGCAGGTGCTCGGGCGAGCCCAGGTCGTGGTAGCGCTTGAGCGCGGCGCTGGACAGGTACAGGTAGCTGAGCACATCGCCCAGCCGCGCGCTCAGACGCTCGCGGCGCTTGAGCGCACCACCCAGCAGCATCATCGACAGGTCGGCCAGCAAAGCGAAGGCTGCCGCCTGGCGGTTGAGGGCGCGGAAATAGCCCTGGCTCAGGGCGTCGCCCGGGACCTTCTCGAAATGCCCGAGGCCCAGACCCAGCACCAAGGTGCTGGCGGCGTTGCCGGCGGCGAACAGGATGTGCTGCATCAGCAGGTCGTCGAACTCTTTGAGCGCCTGGTCATGGTCCTCGCGCCCGGCCAGGGCCATTTCCCTGAGCACGAACGGGTGGCAGCGGATGGCGCCCTGGCCAAAGATCATCAGGTTGCGCGAGAGAATGTTGGCGCCCTCGACGGTGATGAAGATCGGCGCGCCTTGCCAGCTGCGGCCCAGGTAGTTGTTCGGGCCCATGATGATGCCCTTGCCGCCGTGCACGTCCATGGCGTGCTGGATGCATTCGCGGCCGCGCTCGGTGAGGTGGTACTTGAGGATCGCCGACAACACCGAGGGCTTTTCGCCCAGGTCCACGGCCTGGGCGGTGAGCAGGCGGGCGCTGTCCATCAGCCAGGCGTTGCCGCCGATGCGCGCCAGCGACTCCTGGATGCCCTCGAAGGCGGCCAGTGGCACGTTGAACTGTTCGCGCACGCGGGCGTACTGGCCGGTGACCAGGCTGGTGTACTTGGCCGCGCCGGTGCCGACCGCGGGCAGGGAGATGGAGCGGCCCACCGACAGGCAGTTCATCAGCATCATCCAGCCCTTGCCGAGCATTTCCTGGCCGCCGATCAGGCAGTCCAGCGGCACGAACACATCCTTGCCGCTGTTGGGCCCGTTCATGAACGCCGCGCCCAGGGGCAGGTGGCGTTGGCCGATCTCCACGCCCGGCAGGTCGGTGGGGATCAACGCCAGGCTGATGCCCAGCTCGGCCTGCTCACCCAGCAGGTGCTCGGGGTCGTAGGCCTTGAAAGCCAGGCCCAGCAGGGTGGCCACCGGGCCGAGGGTGATGTAGCGCTTCTCCCAGTTCAGGCGCAGGCCGATGACTTCCTCGCCTTGCCACTGGCCTTTGCAGATGACGCCGGTATCGGGCATGGCGCCGGCGTCGGAGCCGGCCAGGGGGCCTGTGAGGGCGAAGCAGGGGATATCGTCGCCGCGGGCCAGGCGCGGCAGGTAGTGGTTGCGTTGCGCCTCGGTGCCGTAGTGCAGCAGCAGCTCGGCCGGGCCCAGGGAGTTGGGCACCATCACCGTGGAGGCCAGGTCGCCGCTGCGGGTGGCCAGCTTCATCGCCACCTGCGAGTGGGCGTAGGCCGAGAAGCCCTTGCCACCGTATTCCTTGGGGATGATCAGGGCGAAGAAGCCGTGCTGCTTGATGAAGTCCCAGGCTTGCGGCGGCAGGTCGAGGTCCTGGCCGATTTGCCAGTCGCTGACCATGGCGCACAGTTGCTCGGTGGGGCCGTCGATGAAGGCCTGTTCTTCCTCGCTGAGCTTGGGCGCGGGGTAGTCAAGCAGGGTGTCCCAGTCGGGGCGGCCGCTGAACAGGTGGCCGTCCCACCACACGGTGCCGGCATCGATGGCTTCGCGCTCGGTGGGCGACATCGGCGGCAGGGTGCGCTGGAACCAGCTGAACATCGGCGTGGTAAACAGTTTACGGCGCAGCTCCGGCAGGGCGAAGAAGGCCGCCTTGGCGGCGATCACTACCCAGATCAGCGCCAGCAGCCAGCCTGGCGCGGTGCTGAAGATGCCCATCAGCAGGGTATAGGCGGCGATGGCCACGAGGATCTGCAGGGGCGCCAGGCGCCGGTGCAGGAGATACGCGGCGCCAAGCACCAGGACCAGCAACCACAACAGCAACATGATTCTTCCTCCTTGGAAGCGGGCGTTAGGCCGACCCACAGAGCTTAGACGCGCTGGGGCGGATGGCCTGCTTAGAAGACTGACCGGGTTCTGTAGCGGGAGTTCGGTGGTGTTGATGGATCCCGGGGCCGCAAAGCAGCCCCGGGGATCATTTGCTTCTATTCAACCCCAGCTCCATGTCATCGATCAGCGCCTTGGCCATGGCGCTGAGGATGCGCGCGGAGCTGCCGGCCAGCAGGTCGCCCTCCATTTCCGCCTCGCAGGTCAGGTGGCGAATGCAACCGAGCAGCACCGACAACTCGCTGAAGGCATCCTCGAAGGTCACGCCCGGCTCGACCTTGAACAGGTCCAGGCAGGTGGTGCGGCCTGCGGTATGGCCACGGCTCATGGCTGCACCTGTGGCTTGTGCTCGAGCAGGGCGCAGGCGAGCTGGCCGAGGTAGTCGCTGGCGGTGAACAGGCGGTCCTGGGTTTCGCCGGGCTCGGTCTTGAAGTAGATGTCGAGGACGTCGGACATGGCGGTGGCCACTTCGACGGCGGCGGACATGGCTTCTTCGCGGGTGAGGGTGGGGCGGACGCTGATGAAGGGGGCTAGGCGGGGTGGGTCTGGGACGATTTTTTTCATGGTAGAGCTTCCTTGTGGTTACGAGTACACCACCATCCGCATCCTTTCTCACGAGATTAAGGTGGCAGCCATGTACGGGGTGAGAAATCCGGGCCACAAGGTAAACCCGGCCAGACCGAGGTCTGCCCGTACACGGCCACCATGACGGAGGCGCGTTACCGTTGTGGGAATCGGGTTTCTCACACCCGGTCACCACAATGTGGCGACCCGGTGAAGTTATCCCTGGGGTATTTCCCCGACAACGCGGCGGCTTCCGGCAAGCGCGTAGGATAGTTCCCAAGCTTTGCTGGCTGAAGAATTTGGTTTCAGGTTCGGAAATATCTGACAGATCGCGGGGGCCGCTGGCACCGCCCAACGCTTGGAGTAGACTGTCCCACCTCCCGCATTCATAAGGACGTTGCCATGCTGAAGATCTGGGGCCGCAAGAATTCGAGCAATGTGCGCAAGGCGTTGTGGATCGCCCACGAGCTGGGCCTGGACTTCGAGTCCATCGATGCCGGCGGCGCCTTCGGCGTGGTCAACGAACCGCACTACCGGGCCCTGAACCCCAACGGCCTGGTGCCCATGCTCGAAGACGGCGACCTGGTGCTGTGGGAGTCCAACACCATCGTGCGCTACCTGTGCGCCGAATACGGTGCAGAGCAGGGCTGGTACCTGGACGACCCGCGCCAGCGCGCCCTGGCGGACAAGTGGATGGACTGGACCACCTCGTCCTTCGCCGGCCCCTTCCGCCCGCTGTTCTGGGGCCTGCTGCGTACCCCCGAGGACCAGCGCGACTGGGTGGCGATCAACGCCGCGCACAAGCAATGCGCCCAGTTGCTGGCCATCGCCGACCAGACCCTGGCCCAGCAGCCGTACCTCTCCGGCGAGCAGATCGGCATGGGCGACATCCCATTGGGCAGCTTCATCTACGCCTGGTTCGAAATGCCGATTGAACGCCCGGCCATGTATCACCTCGAAGCCTGGTACGCGCGCCTCAAGCAACGCCCGGCCTACCAGGCGGCGGTGATGACCGCCCTGACGTGACGCCACTTCGATAGTCACTATCGATACATGTGACTGTACTTGTGCGGCCGGGCCTTGCACCATGGCCGCACTCACTGCGCCAGTGTCTTTACCTGGCGTGTCCCGAACCTTTTTCATCGGTACCTGACCCGCCATGAGTTCCGCCCTGTCCATTCGACAGCTGACCAAGACCTACGGCAACGGCTTCCAGGCCCTCAAGGGCATCGACCTGGACGTTGCCGAAGGCGACTTCTTCGCCTTGCTCGGCCCCAACGGCGCCGGCAAGTCCACCACCATCGGCATTCTCTCGACCCTGGTGAACAAGACCAGCGGCACGGTCAACGTGTTCGGCAACGACCTGGACCGCTCGCCCGCGGCGCTCAAGCGCTGCCTGGGCGTGGTGCCCCAGGAGTTCAACTTCAACCAGTTCGAGAAGACCTTCGACATCGTCGTCACCCAGGCCGGCTACTACGGTATCCCGCCCAAGGTGGCCAAGGAGCGCGCCGAGCAGTACCTCACGCAGCTGGGCTTGTGGGACAAGCGCGACGTGCCTTCGCGCTCGCTGTCCGGCGGCATGAAGCGCCGGCTGATGATCGCCCGGGCGCTGATCCACGAGCCGCGCCTGCTGATCCTCGACGAGCCGACTGCGGGGGTGGATATCGAACTGCGCCGTTCGATGTGGAGCTTCCTCACCGAGCTCAACCAGAAAGGCATCACCATCATCCTCACCACCCACTACCTCGAAGAGGCCGAGCAGCTGTGCCGCAACATCGGCATCATCGACCACGGCACCATCGTCGAGAACACCAGCATGCGCCAGCTGCTGGGCAAGCTGCATGTCGAGACCTTCGTCCTTGACCTGCGCCACGACCTGCCCGTCGCGCCCGAGCTGCAGGGCTACCCGTGCCGGCTGATCACCCCGCACACGCTGGAGGTGCAGGTGGACAAGGACATCGGCATCACCGCGCTGTTCGGCCAGTTGGCGCTGAAGAACATCGAGGTGCAGAGCCTGCGCAACAAGACCAACCGACTCGAGGAGCTGTTCGTGTCCCTGGTGGAAAAGAACCTGTCGAAGGTGGCCGTATGAGTGTGGAACTGCGCACCAACTGGGTCGCCCTGAACACCATCGTCTACCGCGAAGTGCGGCGCTTCCTGCGCATCTGGCCGCAGACCCTGCTGCCGCCGGCGATCACCATGGTCCTGTACTTCGTGATCTTCGGTAACCTGATCGGCCGGCAGATCGGCGACATGGGTGGCTTCACCTACATGGAGTACATCGTGCCGGGGCTGATCATGATGTCGGTGATCACCAACTCCTATGGCAACGTGGTATCGAGCTTCTTCGGCAGCAAGTTCCAGCGCTCCATCGAGGAGCTGATGGTGTCGCCGGTGTCGCCGCACACCATCCTGGTCGGCTATGTGCTGGGTGGCGTGTTGCGCGGCTTGGCGGTGGGGGTGATCGTGACCTTCCTGTCGCTGTTCTTCACCCATCTGCAGGTGCACCACCTTGGGGTGACGGTCATCGTGGTGCTGCTGACCGCGACCATCTTCTCGCTGCTGGGCTTCGTCAACGCGGTGTTCGCCCGCAACTTCGACGATATCTCGATCATCCCGACCTTCGTGCTGACACCGCTGACCTACCTGGGCGGGGTGTTCTACTCGATCAACCTGCTGCCGCCGTTCTGGCAGACCGTGTCGCTGGCAAACCCGGTACTGCACATGGTCAACTCGTTCCGCTACGGCATCCTAGGGGTGTCGGATATCAGTATTGGCACGGCGATCAGCTTCATGCTGGTGGCCACTGCGGTGCTCTACCTGCTGTGCGTGCGTCTGCTGGTCAGCGGCCGCGGCATGCGCGCCTGAGCCCCCTGAACCCTGGGTGGGGGTGGCGGCGCAGCGACACTGGCGCCGGCGCCACTGCCGGCCCACCCACCAGCGCCAGTAGCCCATGGTGGTGAAGTAGGCGAGCACGCCCAACACCACCCCGCACACCACCGAGCCGAGCAGGAACGGTTGCCAGATCGTCGCCAGCTGCTCGGTGACCCAGTCGACGGTGATCGACTCGGGCAGCGTGCGTGGCGGCACCTGCAGCAGCCAGGCACCGGTCATGTAGGTGACGAAGAACACCGGCGGCATGGTCAGCGGGTTGGTCAGCCACACCAGGCTCACCGCGATCGGCAGGTTGCCACGCACGGGAATGGCCAGCGCGGCGGCCAGCAGCATCTGCATGGGGATGGGAATGAGCGCGGCGAACAGGCCGACGCCCATGGCCCGTGCCACCGAATGGCGATTCAGGTGCCAGAGGTTGGGGTCGTGCAGCAGCTTGCCGAAGAAGCGTAAGGATTTATGTTCGCGGATGCTGGTCGGGTCCGGCATGTAGCGTTTGAACAGACGGCGCGGCATGTGGGCTCCCGGCAGGGTTGAAGGGCGTCAGTATGCCCTGATTGAAACGCAGCCTCGTTCAGAGTTTGTGACAATTGATTAGCAGGGTTTCCCCGCCAATCGGCTAAGCCTCAGGGGTCGTGATCGCTTCTGGAGCTCTATCTCATGCGCACAGGGATGCTGGCGCTGGTGCTCGGGCTGTTGAGCCTGCGTTTTTTGCCCGTTTTGCCGCCGGTCGGGTGGCTGATTCCGTTGCTGTTGCTGGCCCTGGCCTGCCTGCGCACGCGGGCCTGGCCGCTGGGCTGGTTTGTGCTGGGTGGCTGCTGGGCCTGCTGGTCAGCGCAGCAGGCGCTGGATGATCGCCTGGCCCCGGCGCTGGATGGCCGCACGCTGTGGTTGGAGGGGCGGGTGGTGGGGCTGCCGACCCGCACGGAGCGTGGCGTGCGTTTCGAGCTGGAGCATCCTGAGTCGCGTCGGGCGCAATTGCCCAGGCGCCTGCAACTGAGCTGGTTTGCCGGGCCTGAATTGCGCGCCGGTGAGCGCTTGCGCCTGGCGGTAAATTTGCGCCAGCCCCACGGGCTGCTCAACCCCCATGGCCCGGACCGCGAAGCATTGTTGTTGGCCCGGGGTATCGGCGCCACCGGCTCGGTCAAGGCCGGCGAGCAGGTCGGGCAGGCTGCGGTGGATTGGCGCGATGCCGTGCGTCAGCGGTTGATGAACGTGGATGCCCACGGCCGCGAGGCGGCGCTGGCGGCCTTGGTGCTGGGCGATGGCGCCGGGCTGGCCCGCGAGGACTGGCAGACCCTGCAGGCCACCGGCACGGTGCACCTGCTGGTGATCTCCGGCCAGCATATCGGGCTGTTGGCCGGGCTGGTGTACGGCCTGGTCGCGGGCCTGGCGCGGCTGGGTGCCTGGCCATCGCGCTGGCCATGGCTGCCCTGGGCTTGTGGCCTGGCCATGGCCGCGGCATTGGGCTACGGCTGGCTGGCCGGCTTCGGCGTACCGGTGCAACGGGCCTGCCTGATGCTGGCGGTGGTGTTGCTCTGGCGCCTGCGCTTCAGGCACCTGGGGGCAGCCTTGCCGCTGCTGTTGGCGTTGTCGGGGGTGTTGCTGATCAATCCGTTGGCCAGCCTGCTGCCGGGTTTCTGGCTGTCATTTGCCGCGGTTGGCGTGCTGATACTGTGCTTCTCAGCCCGGCTCGGCGCCTGGCGGCCCTGGCAGGCCTGGAGCCGTGCCCAGTGGGTAATTGCCGTGGGTCTGTTGCCGGTGCTGCTGGCGCTGGGGCTGCCGGTCAGCCTGACGGCGCCGCTGGCCAACCTGCTGGCGGTGCCCTGGATCAGTTTCGCGGTGTTGCCGCTGGCCTTGCTTGGCACGGCGACGTTGCCGGTGCCTGGGGTGGGGGAGGGGCTGCTGTGGCTGGCGGGCCTTTCGCTGGATGGGCTGTTTCGCCTGCTGGCGCAGCTTGCGGGGCAGTTGCCTGCATGGCTGCCCGAGCCGTTGCCGCTGTCGGCCTGGCTGTTGGTCGCGTTGGGCGCGCTGTTGGTGTTGCTGCCTCGGGGCGTGCCGTTGCGCTTGCCGGGCGCGGTGATGCTGGTGGCCTTGTGGGCGCCGCGCGAGCAGGTGCCCCTTGGGCAGGTGCAGGTGTGGCAGCTGGATGTCGGCCAGGGCCTGGCGGTGCTGCTGCGTACCCGTCATCACGCGCTGTTGTACGACGCCGGGCCTGCCCACGGGGACAGCGACCTGGGCGAGAGCGTGGTGCTGCCGACCTTGCGCAGGTTGGGGGTAAAGCGCCTGGATCTGATGCTGGTCAGCCACGGTCACGCCGATCATGCCGGCGGGGCGGCGGCGGTGCGCCGGGGGCTGCCGGTAACGCGGGTGCTGGCCGGGGAGGCTGCCGGGCTTGCGCCTGTCGCGCTGTGCGAAAGTGGTGAGCGCTGGCGCTGGGATGGGGTCGATTTCGAGCTGTGGCATTGGCCGCAAGGCACGTCCAGCAACGACCGTTCCTGTGTGCTGCGGGTGGTGGCCAAAGGCGAGCGCCTGTTGCTGGCCGGCGACATGGAGGCCGCGGCGGAGCGGGCTTGGCTGGCGGCCAGCGAGGATCCGCGTGTCGACTGGCTGCAGGCGCCGCACCACGGCAGCCGCACGTCGTCCACCGAACCGTTCATCAAGGCGCTGGCGCCACGCGGGGTGATGATTTCGCGGGGACGCAGCAACGGCTTCGGGCATCCGCATGCGCAGGTGGTCGAGCGCTATCGGCGGCATGGGGTGCAGGTGCATGACACGGCGCTGGCGGGGGCGCTGAGTTTGCGCCTGGGGAGTCAGGGTGCAGTGGTAGCGGTGCGCGCAGAGCGCAGGTTCTGGCGGGAGCGCGAATGACGCCATCGCGGGGCAAGCCCGCTCCCACGGCTGCCATGCGACGGTTGATTCCCTGACCTCCGGCAGATGAGCCCCAGGCGGTCCTATGGTAGAGTGGCGGCCTTTTTCCGAGGGGATGCTTACTGTGTGGGAATTGGTCAAGTCCGGTGGCTGGATGATGCTGCCGATCATCCTGAGCTCCATCGCTGCCATGGCAATCGTCGGCGAGCGCCTGTGGACCTTGCGCGCCAGCCGTGTCACCCCGCCGCACCTGCTGGGCCAGGTATGGATGTGGATCAAGGACAAGCAACTCACCAGTGACAAGCTCAAGGCGCTGCGCGCCGATTCGCCGCTGGGCGAGATCCTCGCCGCGGGCCTGGCCAACTCGCGCCATGGCCGCGAGATCATGAAAGAGTGCATCGAAGAGGCCGCCTCGCGGGTCATCCACGAGCTGGAGCGCTACATCAGCACCCTCGGCACCATCGCCGCCATGGCCCCGCTGCTGGGCCTGCTGGGCACCGTGCTGGGCATGATCGACATCTTCAGCGCCTTCATGGGCTCGCAGATGACCGCCAATGCCGCCGTGCTGGCTGGTGGTATTTCCAAGGCCCTGGTCACTACCGCGGCCGGCCTGATGGTCGGCATTCCGGCGGTGTTCTTCCACCGCTTCCTGCTACGCCGCATCGATGAGCTGGTGGTGGGCATGGAGCAGGAGGCGATCAAGCTGGTCGAGGTGTTGCAGGGCGACCGCGAAGTGGAAGTGGCCGGAGGCAAGGCGTGAAGTTCCGGCGCAATCGCCAGCGCGAGAACGTCGACATCAACCTGGCGTCGTTGATCGACGTGGTGTTCGTGCTGCTGCTGTTCTTCGTGGTCACCACCACTTTCACCCGCGAGACCCAGCTGCGTGTCGAGTTGCCTGAAGCAAGCAGTGCCGCGCCCGCGCAGCCCGATGATGGCAAGCTGATCGAAGTCACCATCAGTGCCGACGGCGTGTACTCGGTGAACAACCACCTGCTGCCCAAGAGCGACCTGGCCACCCTGACCGAAGCCATCGAGAAGGAGTCCGGCGGTGACATCACCCTGCCGCTGGCGATCAGCGCCGACGGCAAGACCCCGCACCAGGCTGTGATCACCGCAATGGACGCGGCCGGCAAGCTCGGCTTCAGCAAGTTGCGCATGACCACCGTCGAGGCCGCGCAGGGCAATCCCTGATGGCCTTCGCCGACCGTCTGCTCGCTGCCTGGTATGCCGGGCACCCGGCGCTGGCCCTGCTGCGCCCGCTGGAGGCGCTGTACCGCCGCGTGGTGACGCGCAAACGAGCGCGCTTCCTCAGCGGCACCAGCCCCAGCTACCGCGCCCCGGTGCCCGTGATCGTGGTGGGCAATATCACCGTGGGCGGTACCGGCAAGACACCGATGATCCTCTGGCTGATCGAGCACTGCCGCCGGCAGGGGCTGAAGGTCGGTGTGGTCAGCCGTGGCTACGGCGCCAAGCCGCCGCAGTATCCCTGGCGTGTCGCCGCCGACCAGCTCGCCGAGCAGGCCGGTGACGAGCCTTTGCTGATCGTCCAGCGCACCGGCGTGCCGCTGGTGATCGACCCCGACCGCTCCCGCGCCGTGCAGGCGCTGCTGGCCAGCGACGCGCCGGACCTGATCCTGTGCGACGACGGCATGCAGCACTACCGCCTGGCCCGCGACCTGGAGCTGGTACTGATCGACGCCGCCCGTGGCCTGGGCAACCGTCGCTGCCTGCCGGCCGGCCCGTTGCGCGAGCCCGCCGAGCGCCTGGCCGAGGCCGACGCGGTGCTGTTCAACGGCGCCGAGGCCGACCGTGACGGTGGCTTTGCCTTCCGCCTGCAGCCGTCGGCGCTGATCAACCTGCGCAGCGGCGAGCGCCGCGAGCTCGACCTGTTTCCCGCTGGCCAGGCGCTGCACGCCGTGGCCGGCATCGGTAATCCGCAACGTTTCTTCAACACCCTGCTGGGGCTACACTGGCAGCCGGTGCCGCACCCCTTTGCCGACCATGCGCCGTACAGCCGCGAAGTGCTGTCGTTCAGCCCGCCGCTGCCGTTGGTGATGACCGAGAAGGATGCGGTGAAATGCCGGCCGTTCGCTGCTGACGACTGGTGGTACCTGGCGGTCGACGCCGTTCCATCGCAGGCGTTCGTTGCCTGGTTCGACGCCGAGCTCGATCGCCTGCTGCCTGGCCGTCCCCGGCCCTGAGCCTTTTTCAATTTCCGTTTCAAGGAAGCTCCCATGGACACCAAACTGCTCGATATCCTGGCCTGCCCGATCACCAAGGGCCCGCTCAAGCTCAGCGCCGACAAGACCGAGCTGATCAGCAAGGGCGCGGGCCTGGCCTATCCGATTCGCGATGGCATCCCGGTGATGCTGGAAAGCGAAGCGCGCACCCTGACCGACGACGAGCGCCTGGACAAATGAGCCTGGACTTCACCGTGGTGATCCCCGCCCGGCTGCGCTCCACGCGCCTGCCGGGCAAGCCGCTGCTGGCGATTGCCGGCAAGCCGATGGTCCAGCATGTGTGGGAGCAGGCGCGCAAGAGCGGCGCCAGCCGCGTGGTCATCGCCACCGACGATGCCAGCATCGTCGAGGCCTGCCAGGCGTTCAGCGCCGAAGTGCTGCTGACCCGCGCCGACCACGAGTCGGGCACCGACCGCTTGGCCGAAGTGGCTGCCCAGCTGGGCCTGGCCGCCGATGCCATCGTGGTCAATGTGCAAGGTGACGAGCCGCTGATTCCGCCGGTGATCATCGATCAGGTGGCGGCCAACCTCGCCGCGCACCCCGAGGCCGGCATCGCCACCTTGGCCGAGCCGATCCATGCGCCGGAAACCATCTTCAACCCTAACGCGGTGAAAGTGGTCAGCGACAAGAACGGCCTGGCCCTGACCTTCAGCCGCGCCCCATTGCCATGGGCCCGCGACGCGTTTGCCAAGGACCGTGAGCGCTTGCCCGAAGGCGTGCCGTACCGCCGCCATATCGGCATGTACGCCTACCGCGTGGGATTCCTTCAGGACTTCGTCGCCTGGGGCCCGTGCTGGCTGGAGCAGACCGAGTCGCTGGAGCAGCTGCGTGCCCTGTGGCATGGCGTGCGCATCCATGTTGCCGATGCCATCGAGGCCCCGGCCGTGGGCGTGGACACCCCTGAAGACCTGGAGCGCGTACGGCGCTTGCTGGAGGCCTGATGCGCGTTCTGTTCGTCTGCCTCGGCAATATCTGCCGCTCGCCGACTGCCGAAGGCGTGCTGCGCCATCAGCTCGAGGCCGCAGGGTTGGGTGATGTGGTGCACGTCGCCTCCGCCGGTACCGGCGACTGGCATGTGGGCAAGGCCCCCGACAGCCGTACCTGCAAGGCCGCGCTGGCCCGTGGCTACGACCTGTCGCGTCAGCGCGCCCAGCAGGTCAAGGCGGCGCATTTCGCCGAGTACGACCTGGTTCTGGCCATGGACAAGAGCAACCTGGGCAATTTGCAGGCGTTGCGCCCACACAACGCCAAGGGCGAGCTCGACCTGTTCCTGCGCCGCTATGGCGCGGCCCTGGACGAAGTGCCGGACCCTTACTACGGCGGTGCCGAAGGTTTCGAGCAGGTCCTGGACCTGATCGAGGCGGCGTGCCGTGAGCTGGTCGTGGAAATCAAGGGGCGGTTATGACGGCGAACTGGCAGGAGCGGGTATCGCTCAAGCCCTACAACACTTTCGGCATCGACGTCAGTGCCCGTTTTTTCACCCAGGCCCATGACGACGACGAGGCCCGCCAGGCACTGGCCCAGGCCGCTGCGCGGCAGGTGCCGGTGCTGGTCATTGGCGGTGGCAGCAACCTGCTGCTGTCCCGCGATGTCGACGCCCTGGTGCTGCATATGGCCAGCCGTGGGCGGCGCCTGCTCAGCGACGACGGCGAGCGTGTGGTGGTCGAGGCCGAGGCCGGCGAGCCCTGGCATCCGTTCGTGCAGTGGAGCCTCGACCAGGGTCTGTGCGGGCTGGAGAACCTCAGCCTGATCCCCGGCACCGTCGGCGCTGCTCCGATGCAGAACGTCGGCGCCTATGGCGTGGAGATCAAGGACGTGTTCGCCGGCTTGACCGCGCTGGACCGCGAGACCGGCGAGCTGCGTGACTTCTCGCTGGAGGCGTGCGGTTTCGGGTATCGCGACAGCCTGTTCAAGCGCAATCCGGGCCGCTGGCTGATCCTGCGCGTGCGCTTTGCGCTGAGCCGGTCGTTGCAGGCGCACCTGGACTACGGTCCGGTGCGTCAGCGCCTGGCGGAGCAGGGTATCGAGCAGCCGACCGCGCAGGCGATCAGCGATGCGATCTGCAGTATTCGTCGGGAAAAGCTGCCGGATCCGGCTGAGCTGGGTAACGCCGGGAGCTTCTTCAAGAATCCTGTGGTGCCTGCTGCGTTGGCCGAGCGCATTCGTGCCGAGCATCCTGGCGTGGTGGCGTATCCGCAGGCCGACGGCCAGGTGAAGCTGGCGGCCGGCTGGTTGATCGAGCAGGCGGGGTGGAAGGGGTATCGCGATGGCGATGCCGGTGTGCACCGTTTGCAGTCGCTGGTGCTGGTCAACTACGGCCAGGCGAGCGGGGCGCAGTTGCATGGGCTGGCGCAGCGGATCCAGGCGGATATCCTTGAGCGCTTTGGGGTCGAGCTGGAGATGGAGCCGAACCTGTACTGACTCTATCGCGGGGCAAGCCCGGATCACCAGTAGAGCCGTTACCATCCCGGCAAAGAAAAAGCCCCGCCAGTTCGCACTGGCGGGGCTTTTTCATTCAGCCGAGGCTATCAACCGTGATGAGGCTTGTGCTCATCGGCGGTTTCCAGCGCTTGCGCAGGGGCGGCTTCGGCAGCGGCCTGGGCGGCAGCGGCGGCTGCAGCTTCGGCTTCGCGCTTGCGGCGACGCACTTCACGTGGGTCGTTCGGGGCGCGGCCGTTGGCCAGCATCGCCGAAGGCGCTTCGACCGGGGCCGGTGCTTCCTCGGGCGCCTGCTCGGCAACGATTGGCGCAGGCTCGGCGGCAGGTGCTTCAGCCACTTCCGGCTGGGCCTCGACCACTGGCTCGACGACCGCTACAGGCTGCTCGGCTACCGGGGCTTCGACCACGGTGGCTTCGACTGCCTGCGGCTGCTCGATTTCACCGGCTTCCACGGCAGGGGCTTCCAGCGCCTCGGCGACGACGGCAGGCTGCTCGGCAGGGGCTTCTTCAACCACTGGCTGCGGCGCTACTTCGACCACCGGTTCGATGCTCGGCTCGACGGCGACCACTGGCTCGCTGACCGGTTGCTCGACCACCGGGGCGATGGCGACCTGCTCGGCCACGACCTCGGTGATTTCCACCTGGGTTTCGGCGACAGCGGCGCTGGCGCGCTCGGCCTGCTGGTTGGCTTGGGCTTCGGCATCGGCGCTGATGTTGCTGGTGGCAACGGCGGCGATGACGGCAGTGCCGGCGGCCAGTTCAGCGCCCAGCTCGGTGGCCTGGTGCTGTTGTGGCTGCTGCTCTTCGCCGGCGTCTTCGTCGCCTTCGATCAACTCGCCATTGGCGTTGCGCTGGCGCTCACGACGGTTGCTGCGACGACGCTGGCCACGGGAGCGGCGGCGCGGACGCTCGCCATCGGTGCCTTCCTGTTCGTCCTGCAGCAGTTCGTCGTTCGGCAGTTGCTCTTCGGCGAGCTCGGCGGCCTGTTCGACGGCCTGCGCCTCAGGGCGCAGCTGGCGCTCTTCACGCGGAGCGCGTTCGTCACGTGGCGCACGCTCTTCACGAGGGGCGCGTTCTTCACGCGGTGCACGCTCTTCGCGTGGGGCGCGTTCTTCACGTGGCGCACGCTCTTCACGTGGTGCACGTTCTTCACGCGGCGCGCGCTCTTCGCGAGGGGCACGTTCTTCACGTGGTGCACGCTCTTCACGGGCTACACGTTCCTCACGTGGCGCACGCTCTTCACGTGGGGCGCGTTCTTCGCGGGCGGCCGGGGCCGGTGCGGCGTCCAGCGGCTCGCGCAATTCGCGCACGCGCTCTTCGCGGTTGCCACGGCGGTCTTCGCGCGGCTGGCGCTGACGCTCTTCGCGTGGGGCGCGTTCTTCACGCGGTGCACGTTCTTCGCGTGGCTGACGCTCTTCACGCGGGGCGCGCTCGCTGCGTTCTTCACGCGGCTTGCGGTCTTCCTCGCGGCGGCCATTGCGGTTGCGGCTCTGCTGGCGCCCGTTGCGGCGCTCTTCGTTGCGTGGCGAACGCTCGGTGGCCGGTTTTTCGGTGGTGACGGCCGGTGCGGCGGCAGGCTCTTCCTTGCCGGCGAACAGGCTGACCAGCGACTTGACCAGGCCCTTGAACAGGCTTGGCTCCGGTACGCTCGGCGCAGGCGCCGCGGGTGCGGCTGGCTGTTCTTCGACGGCGGTTGGTACCGGTGCGTTGGCGCGGGCCGGCGCGGTCTTCACCGCGGCTTCCTGGCGTACCAGGGTGCGGGTGGCGGTCGGCAGCGGCGCTTCTTCAGTCTCGGCCGAGGCGATTTCGTAGCTGGACTGGTTGTTCAGCACGTCCGGGTTGTCGTCGCGCAGGCGCTGGACTTCGAAGTGCGGGGTTTCCAGGTGGTCGTTCGGCAGGATGATGATGCGCGCGCGAGTGCGCAGTTCGATCTTGGTGATCGAGTTGCGTTTCTCGTTGAGGAGGAAGGCGGCCACCGGGATCGGCACCTGGGCGCGCACCTCGGCGGTGCGGTCCTTCAGGGCTTCTTCCTCGATCAGGCGCAGGATCGCCAGCGACAGCGACTCGACGTCACGGATGATGCCGGTGCCCGAGCAGCGCGGGCAGACGATGCCGCTGCTCTCGCCCAGCGACGGGCGCAGGCGCTGGCGGGACATTTCCAGCAGGCCGAAGCGCGAGATGCGGCCGACCTGCACACGGGCGCGGTCGGCCTCGAGGCATTCGCGCACGCGCTCTTCGACGGCGCGCTGGTTCTTCGCCGGGGTCATGTCGATGAAGTCGATGACGATCAGGCCGCCGATGTCACGCAGACGCAGCTGGCGGGCGATTTCCTCGGCCGCTTCCAGGTTGGTCTGCAGGGCGGTTTCCTCGATGTCGCTGCCTTTGGTGGCGCGCGCCGAGTTGATGTCGATGGACACCAGGGCTTCGGTCGGGTCGATCACGATCGAGCCACCGGACGGCAGGTCGACCACGCGCTGGAAGGCGGTCTCGATCTGGCTTTCGATCTGGAAGCGGTTGAACAGCGGCACGCTGTCTTCGTACAGCTTGACCTTGCTGGCGTACTGCGGCATCACCTGGCGGATGAAGGTCAGGGCTTCTTCCTGGGCGTCGATGCTGTCGATCAGTACTTCGCCGATGTCCTGGCGCAGGTAGTCGCGGATGGCGCGGATGATGACGTTGCTTTCCTGGTAGATCAGGAACGGCGCGGTACGGTCCAGCGAGGCTTCCTTGATGGCGGTCCACAGCTGCAGCAGGTAGTCGAGGTCCCACTGCATTTCTTCGCTGCTGCGGCCCAGGCCCGCGGTGCGCACGATCAGGCCCATGTCGCCCGGAACGGTCAGGCCGTTCAGCGCTTCACGCAGCTCGTTGCGCTCTTCGCCTTCGATGCGGCGGGAGATGCCGCCGGCGCGCGGGTTGTTGGGCATCAGCACCAGGTAGCGGCCGGCCAGGCTGATGAAGGTAGTCAGGGCGGCGCCTTTGTTGCCGCGCTCTTCCTTCTCGACCTGGACGATGACTTCCTGGCCTTCGCTCAGGACTTCCTTGATGTTGACCCGGCCTTCAGGGGCTTTCTTGAAGTATTCGCGGGAGATTTCCTTCAGCGGCAGGAAGCCGTGACGTTCGGAGCCGAAGTCGACGAAGGCGGCTTCAAGGCTGGGCTCGATCCGGGTGATCTTGCCTTTGTAGATGTTGGCCTTTTTCTGCTCACGGGCACCGGACTCGATGTCCAGGTCGTAGAGGCGTTGGCCGTCCACCAGGGCTACACGCAACTCTTCGGGTTGAGTTGCGTTAATCAGCATTCTTTTCATGTTGTACCGTCGGTTTCCGGGCTGCCGGAAACGGCGTTCGGCACACACGACTTTTCATGATCGGTGCCAAGGTGCGCAAAGGGTGGCGAACCACCCCCGTGTCTGACGACGTTCGGCACCAGCCGGTTGCCCAGCCTGCCGTTGTCGCGACGACGCGTCCTGTTTTGCGGTGCCAAAAGGCCTGTCGAGCTTTTCGAAGGTTATCCGAATCAATCGAGCGGGCCTGGTGCACTCAGTCAGGAGGAGGAATCAACCGGTCGTCCGTGGATGCCACGAGGGCGTCTGTTCAGGACCTTGCCCGCTCATCGCCCGTTGAGTGGGGCGGTGGGTCGGGTTCGGTGCCACACGGTCCGAAGGCTGTGCATCTCCACCCTGCACGTATCCCTGAAAATTCGGTGCTGCCGCGCGCTGAATCCGCAACGGGTTGCATTTTTCGCCAGCCCGGTACCGGGCTGGCGCCATGACATATCCAAGGCAGGTATTTCCGAAGCATTCGCCCGAATGCGCGGAAACGACGGTGGCGGGCAGAGGTACGGCGAAAAGAAGCGGGTAAGCAGGTGAAACACCGCACTTGTCGTTTTTTTCCGGTCTTCTCTACACAGCGCTGGTGGCGATTCCAGGCATTTAGTTAAACTGGCGAACGCTCCGTAGGACGGCCTCGCGTCCTCGGAATTGCGATGGTCAGGGCCGGCGTAGAGCCTGATGCCGCTGGCCTGCCGCTTTTGGCGGCGTTCGCGACTATAGCAGTTATGATTAAGTGCTTCAATTCCATAAAAAATTGTTATGATCCCGCCATGACGACCAATACCCCTCCGACTTCCGGCGTTCAGCTGATCGAAGTCGCGCCGGAGCTTGCCGGCCAACGCATCGACAATTTCCTCATCACCGCGCTCAAGGGCGTGCCCAAGACGCTGGTCTACCGCATCCTGCGCAAGGGCGAGGTGCGGGTCAACAAGGGCCGGATCAAGCCTGAGTACAAGCTGCAGGCCGGCGATATCGTGCGGGTGCCGCCGGTGCGCCTGCCAGAGCGTGACGAACCTGCGCCCGTGGCCCAGGGGCTGTTGCAGCGCCTGGAAGCCGCCATCGTCTATGAAGACAAGGCGCTGATCGTGATGAACAAGCCGGCGGGCATTGCAGTGCATGGCGGCAGCGGCCTGAGCTTCGGGGTGATCGAGGCACTGCGCCAGTTGCGCCCCGACGCCAAGGAGCTGGAGCTGGTGCATCGCCTGGACCGCGACACCTCCGGCCTGTTGATGATCGCCAAGAAGCGCAGCATGCTGCGCCACCTGCATGCCGCGCTGCGCGGCGATGGCGTGGACAAGCGCTACATGGCGCTGGTGCGCGGCCATTGGCCGACCTCGAAGAAACAGGTCAATGCGCCGCTGCAGAAGAGCAACCTGCGCTCCGGCGAACGCATGGTCGAGGTCAATGACGAGGGCAAGGAGGCGCTGACGCTGTTCCGCGTGCTGCGCCGCTTCGGCGAATTCGCCACGATTGTCGAGGCGCGGCCGATCACCGGCCGTACCCACCAGATTCGCGTGCACACCTTGCATGCCGGGCACACGATCGCCGGCGACAGCAAGTACGGCGATGAAGACTTCAGCCGCGAGATTCGCGACCTGGGTGGCAAGCGCCTGTTCCTGCATGCCTACCAGTTGACCGTGCCGCTGCCCGACGGCGGCGAGCTCAAGCTCGAGGCGCCGGTGGACGAGATGTGGGCCAAGACTATCGAGCGGTTGGCGTCCTGAGCCATGAATAAAAGTTATGACCTGCTGGTCTTCGACTGGGATGGCACGCTGGCCGATTCCATCGGGCGCATTGTCGAGGCCATGAACGTGGCCGCCGGGCGTGCCGGGGAGGCCGCCAGCAGCGACGAGGCGATCAAGGGCATCATTGGCCTGGCGCTGGGGGAGGCGATCGCCACCCTGTATCCACATCTTGAGCTGCCGCAGGTGGAAACATTCCGCCAGCATTATGCCGATGTCTACATGGCGCTGGATCAACAGCCGTCGCCACTGTTCGACGGTGTGGTCGAGTCGCTGGAAGCGTTCCGTGCCGAGGGGTATCGTCTGGCGGTGGCCACCGGCAAGGCGCGACGCGGTCTGGATCGGGTGCTCAAGGCCAATGGCTGGGAAAGCTACTTCGACATTACCCGGGCGGCCGACGAAACCCGCGGCAAACCGCATCCGCTGATGCTCGAGGAGATTCTCGCCCACTGCCAGGTCGAACCCGGGCGGGCGCTGATGGTCGGAGATTCGGCGTTCGACCTGCAGATGGCCAGCAATGCCGGCATGCATTCGGTCGCCGTGGGCTATGGCGCCATGTCGCTGCAGGCTCTGGCCGAATTTGGCCCGCAAGTGTGCATCGAGCATTTTTCCCAGTTGCGCGAATGGCTGGCTGAGCCTGCGCAGATCAATTTCCAAGGTAGGTGAGCATGACTGACGAGTGGAAGGCGCCCGAGGCCGATGAGGCTGGCGAGGAGCGCAAGAGTTGGAAGTTGCTGGAGAAGACCTTGCTGGCGGGTGTCCAGGAGCAGCGTCGGGCGCGGCGCTGGGGGATCTTCTTCAAGCTGCTGACCTTCGTTTATCTGTTCGGCATCCTGTTCCTGTTCACGCCATTGATGGATGTGGACAAGACTGCCTCGCGCAGCGGCAGCCATACCGCGCTGGTCGAGGTGCGCGGGGTGATCGCCGATCAGGAGCCTGCCAGCGCCGACAATATCGTCAAGAGCCTGCGCGAGGCGTTCAAGGATCCGAAGACCAAAGCTGTGGTCATGCGCGTCAACAGCCCGGGCGGCAGCCCGGTGCAGGCGGGCTATGTGTACGACGAGATCCGCCGCCTTCGTGCCGAATATCCGGCCATCAAGCTGTACGCGGTGATCGCCGACCTGGGGGCCTCCGGCGCCTACTACATTGCCAGCGCGGCCGACGAGATCTATGCCGACAAGGCCAGCCTGGTCGGCTCCATCGGCGTCACTGCGGCGGGCTACGGCTTTGTCGGCACCATGGACAAGCTGGGCGTGGAGCGGCGCACCTACACGGCGGGCGAACACAAGGCCTTCCTTGATCCGTTCTCGCCACAGAAGCCGGAAGAAACCGCGTTCTGGCAGGGTGTGCTGGATACCACGCACCGCCAGTTCATCGCCATGGTCAAGCAGGGGCGTGGCGAGCGCCTGAAGGACAAGGATCACCCTGAGCTGTTCAGCGGTCTGATCTGGTCGGGCGAGCAGGCCAAGGCGCTGGGCCTGGTGGACGGGCTGGGCAGTGCCAGCTATGTCGCCCGCGAAATCGTCGGCGAGAAGGAACTGGTGGACTTCACCGTGCAGGAGTCGCCGTTCGATCGTTTCTCCAAGCGCATCGGTGCCAGTGTGGCGGAGCGCATGGCGCTGTACATGGGCTTCCAGGGGCCTTCGCTGCGTTGATCTGAAGTCGGCGTGGCATCGCGGGGCAAGCCCGCTCCCACGGGTCGCTCATTGACCTGGTGGGAGCGGGCTTGCCCCGCGATTGCATTTTCAAGGCACCTGCACGCCTTCCTTGTGCAGCATGTCCACCAGCCCAATCAGCGGCAGCCCGATCAGGCTCGTGGCGTCGCAGCCGTGGGTGCTCTGGAACAGGCTGACCCCCAAGCCCTCCGCCTTGAAGCTGCCAGCGCAGTCCAGTGGCTGCTCGGCCGTCACGTAGCGCTCCACGCGCTCCCGGTCCAGCTCGCGCATCGTCACGGTAAACGGCACGCAATCGACCTGGCACTGGCCGGTGGCGCTGTTCAGCAGTGCCAGCCCGGTGAGGAAGGTGACCTGCTGCCCGCTGGCCTCCAGCAGTTGCTCGCAGGCGCGCTCGAAGGTGTGAGGCTTGCCGAGTATCTGTTCGCCCAGCACCGCCACCTGGTCGGAGCCGATGATCAGGTGGCGGGGGTGGCTGGCGGCCAGGGCCTCGGCTTTTTGCCGGGCCAGGCGGCGCACCAGCTCGACGGCGGGCTCGCCATCGAGGCGCCGTTCGTCAAGGTCGGGGCTCGCCCAGGTGAAGGGCAGGCGCAGGCGGGTGAGCAGTTCGCGGCGGTAGGGCGAGCTGGAAGCCAGTAACAAGGGAAGCATGGTAGACTCCTGGGCAATTGCCCCGAATTCTAACATGCGAGATGGCACCTAATTTCCTTTGACAGGGAGGGGGTGCATCCCTAGAATGCTGCGCCTATGTTGAATGACCCGATTCCACCTCACGTTGACCCGCGCAAATTGGCTGATCGTGGCGTAACCCTCGAAGGTTCGCTGCAACTCGCTGATTTGGAAAGACTCTGCGACCCGCTTTCCGACAATGTCGGTACGGTGCAGGCGAAGTTCGATTTTGAACGAGATGAACAGCACGTGGTGGTTATCCACAGCGCGCTGGATGTCGAAGTCAAGATGGTTTGCCAGCGTTGTCTTGAGCTGGTCACCCTGCCGATCCATAGCGAATGTACGTACGCTGTGGTGAAGGAGGGTGCGAACACCCAGTCGTTGCCGAAAGGCTATGACGTGCTGGAACTGGGCGAAGATCCATTGGATCTGCAGGCACTGGTCGAGGAAGAGCTTTTGCTTGCCCTGCCAATCGTGCCTGCTCATCATCCGGAAGAATGCCAGCAGCCGGCGGGACTCGATGAGCCCGAGCCGAGCAAGGACGAGGTATCGCGGTCCAACCCGTTCAGTGTATTGGCGCAGTTAAAGCGTGACCCAAACGTTTAGGAGTTAATCAATTATGGCTGTTCAGCAGAACAAAAAATCCCGCTCTGCCCGTGACATGCGCCGTTCGCACGACGCCCTGTCGGCAGAAGCTCTGTCGGTAGAGAAGAGCACCGGTGAAGTACACCTGCGTCACCACGTTTCGCCAGAAGGCGTATACCGTGGTCGCAAAGTGATCGACAAGGGCGCTGACGAGTAATCCTTGTCCGCTCAGATCATCGCGATCGACGCAATGGGCGGGGACTTCGGTCCCCGCAGCATTGTCCAGGCTAGCATTGCCTGCCTATCGGCTACCCCCTCGCTGCACCTGACCCTCGTCGGTCAACCCTCCCTCCTTGAAGATCTTGTCGGCGGCCTCGCGGCTGCGGATCGCGCACGCCTGCAGATTGTCGCGGCCAGCGAAGTGATCGGCATGGACGAGCGGCCATCGCAGGCGTTGCGGGGCAAGCCGGACTCGTCGATGCGCATCGCCCTCGAACTGGTGCGTGATGGCAAGGCCCAGGCCTGCGTAAGTGCCGGCAATACCGGCGCGCTCATGGCCTTGTCGCGCTTTGTGCTCAAGACCTTGCCCGGTATCGATCGTCCGGCGATGGTGGCGGCGATCCCGACCCAGGCCGGCTACTGCCAGTTGCTTGATCTCGGCGCCAACGTCGATTGCAGCGCGGAAAACCTCTACCAGTTCGCCGTGATGGGCTCGGTGGCCGCCCAGGCTCTGGGCGTGCATCGGCCGCGGGTGGCGCTGCTCAATATCGGTACCGAGGACATCAAGGGCAACCAGCAGGTCAAGCTGGCCGCCAGCCTGTTGCAGAACGCCCGGGGGCTGAACTACATCGGCTTCGTCGAGGGTGACGGGTTGTACCGGGGCGAGGCGGACGTGGTGGTGTGCGATGGTTTCGTCGGCAATATCCTGCTCAAGTCCAGCGAGGGTCTGGCGACCATGATCGGTGCGCGCATCGAGGCGCTGTTCCGTGGCGGGGTGTTGGCGCGAGCCGCAGGTGCCCTGGCCATGCCGCTGCTCAAGCGCCTGCAGGCCGACCTTGCGCCTGCGCGGCACAATGGCGCGAGTTTCCTGGGGTTGCAGGGCATCGTCATCAAGAGCCATGGCTCGGCGGGCGTGCAGGGTTTGCAGAGCGCGATCCAGCGAGCGCTGATCGAGATCCAGGAAAACCTGCCGCAGCGCCTGCACGGGCGTCTCGAAGACTTGTTGCCCTGAGCTGCGCGATGAGGTCATTACTGGAAATGCAAAGCTTTTGGGCATACCGCCCATGAAGTGCTTAAATGTGACCGCTTGGTCCGCCGCTCCATCCAAGCTTTCAGATTGCGCGTCTGGCCCGCGGCCTGGCGCACCCTATCCGACGACAAGATCATAAGGGCTTGTTCAATGTCTGCATCCCTCGCATTCGTCTTTCCTGGTCAAGGTTCCCAGTCGCTGGGCATGCTCAAAGAGCTGGGCGCCGAAAAACCGGTAATCGTCGAGACCTTCAAGGAAGCGTCCGAGGCCCTGGGCTACGACCTGTGGAAACTGGTCCAGGAAGGCCCGGAAGAACAACTCAACCAGACCGACAAGACCCAGCCGGCCATCCTGACCGCCTCCATCGCCTTGTGGCGCCTGTGGCTGGAGGAGGGTGGCGCGCAGCCGGCTTTCGTCGCCGGGCACAGCCTGGGTGAATACAGCGCCCTGGTCGCTGCCGGCAGCCTGTCGCTGAAAGATGCCGTACGCCTGGTCGAGCGCCGCGGCCAGCTCATGCAGGAAGCCGTACCCGCCGGCCATGGTGCCATGGCCGCCATCCTTGGCCTGGACGACGCCGTGGTGGTCGAGATTTGCGCCGAAGCCGCCGAAGACGAAGTGGTCAGCGCGGTGAACTTCAACTCGCCGGGCCAGGTCGTCATCGCCGGCAACAAGGCTGCGGTCGATCGTGCCATCGAGCTGTGCAAGGCCAAGGGCGCCAAGCGTGCCCTGCCATTGGCGGTCAGCGTGCCATCGCACTGCGCCCTGATGAAGCCGGCCGCCGAGCGCTTCGCCGAGGCCGTCAACGCCATCGAATGGAAAGCGCCGCAGATCCCGGTGGTGCAGAACGTCACCGCGGCCATCGCCGCCGACCTTGATGCCCTCAAGCAAGACCTGCTGGCGCAGCTGTATCAGCCGGTACGCTGGGTCGAGTGCGTGCAGGCCCTGGCCGAGCGCGGTGCGGTCAACCTGGTCGAATGCGGCCCGGGCAAGGTCCTGGCTGGCCTGAACAAGCGTTGCGCCGACGGCGTGACCACCTACAACCTCAACACCCCAGACGCTGTCGCCGCCACCCGTGCGGCGCTGGCCTGAATTCGGAGAAGCTTGCATGAGCCTGCAAGGTAAAGTTGCACTGGTCACCGGCGCCAGCCGTGGTATCGGCCAGGCCATCGCCCTCGAACTGGGCCGCCAGGGCGCAACCGTGATCGGTACCGCCACCACCGCTTCGGGTGCCGAGCGTATCGCCGCCACCCTGAAGGAGCACGGCATCAACGGCACCGGCCTTGAGCTGAACGTCACCAGCGCCGAGTCCGTGGGCGCAGTGCTGGGCGCCATCGGCGAGCAGTTCGGCGCGCCGGCCATCCTGGTCAACAACGCCGGTATCACCCGCGATAACCTGATGCTGCGCATGAAGGATGATGAGTGGTTCGATGTGATCGACACCAACCTCAACAGCCTCTACCGTCTGTCCAAGGGCGTGCTGCGCGGCATGACCAAGGCGCGTTGGGGTCGTATCATCAGCATCGGTTCGGTGGTGGGTGCCATGGGCAACGCCGGCCAGGCCAACTACGCCGCCGCCAAGGCCGGCCTGGAAGGCTTCAGCCGGGCCCTGGCTCGTGAAGTGGGCTCGCGTGGCATCACCGTCAACTCGGTGACCCCGGGCTTCATCGACACCGACATGACCCGTGAGCTGCCAGAAGCGCAGCGCGAGGCCCTGCAGAAGGAAATTCCGCTGGGCCGCCTGGGCCAGGCCGAGGAAATCGCGAAAGTGGTTTCCTTCCTGGCTTCCGACGGCGCAGCCTATGTCACCGGCGCCACCGTGCCGGTGAACGGCGGGATGTACATGTAAAACCGCAACTCAATGTGACGGATTGCTTCAAAAAAGAGTCATACTCCGAGCCTAAAATCCGTTATAAAGCTGCAACCAGATTCCGGGCAGAGGGCCCGGTGACTTGGTGGAAGGCGCGTTACGCTTGAAAAGCAGGCGTCTTCCTATAAACTTGGTCACCGGCCAGCTGCCTGACATATGTCCATTAGGAGTGAAAACTAGGTATGAGCACCATCGAAGAACGCGTCAAGAAAATCGTCGCCGAGCAACTGGGCGTCAAGGCTGAGGAAGTCAAGAACGAATCTTCCTTCGTTGAGGACCTGGGTGCCGATTCGCTTGACACTGTTGAGCTGGTGATGGCTCTGGAAGAGGAATTCGAGACCGAAATCCCTGACGAAGAAGCCGAGAAGATCACTACCGTTCAAGCTGCTATCGACTACGTCAACGCCCACCAGGCCTAAGACGCTGTAGTCGACGCTTCTTGTCGGGAAAAACCGCACTGCCTTTGCCGGCGTGCGGTTTTTTCTTTGCGAGAGCCGGGGTTTGCTGCCATTCCATTCGCCATGGCAAGTGCACTGGCAAGAGACTCTGTTATTTGGAAATGAGGAGAGTACTGTGTCGCGTAGACGCGT
Organism: Pseudomonas sp. RC3H12; assembly: GCF_018596375.1. NCBI lineage: Bacteria > Pseudomonadati > Pseudomonadota > Gammaproteobacteria > Pseudomonadales > Pseudomonadaceae > Pseudomonas > Pseudomonas sp. RC3H12. Next base: position 840,545 of record NZ_CP075595.1, read on the forward strand.
CGTGGTCACTGGTATGGGTATGCTGTCGCCACTGGGTACCGATGTACCGAGCACCTGGCAGGGCATTCTGGCTGGCCGCAGTGGCATTGGTCCGATCGAGCATACGGATCTGTCTGCCTACTCCACCCGTTTTGGCGGCTCGGTGAAGGGCTTCGAAGTCGAGCAGTACCTGTCGGCCAAGGAGGCCCGCAAGCTCGACCTGTTCATTCAGTACGGCCTGGCGGCCGGTTTCCAGGCGGTGCGCAATGCCGGGCTGGAAGTCACCGATGCCAACCGTGAGCGCATCGGCGTGGCCATGGGTTCGGGGATCGGCGGCCTGACCAACATCGAGGAAACCAGCCGTACCCTGCATGAGCAGGGGCCGCGGCGGATTTCGCCGTTCTTCGTGCCGGGCTCGATCATCAACATGATCTCCGGCTTCCTGTCGATCCACCTGGGTCTGCAGGGTCCGAACTATGCAATCGCCACTGCCTGCACCACGGGCACCCACTGCATCGGCATGGCCGCGCGCAACATTGCCTACGGCGAAGCCGACGTGATGATTGCCGGTGGCGCCGAGATGGCCGCTTGCGGCCTGGGCATGGGCGGCTTTGGCGCGTCCCGCGCGCTGTCGACCCGCAACGACGAGCCGACCCGTGCCAGCCGTCCGTGGGACAAGGGCCGTGACGGCTTCGTGCTGTCCGATGGCGCCGGCGCCCTGGTGCTCGAAGAGCTGGAGCACGCCAAGGCCCGCGGCGCGACCATCTACGCCGAGCTGGTTGGTTTCGGCATGAGCGGTGACGCCTACCACATGACTTCGCCACCCGATTCCGGCGAAGGCGCTGCCCGTTGCATGGCCAACGCCCTGCGCGATGCCGGTATCCAGCCGCAAGAGGTCAGCTATATCAACGCCCACGGCACCTCGACGCCGGCTGGCGACGTGGCTGAAGTGGCTGCGATCAAGCGGGTGTTCGGCGAGCATGCCTACAAGCTGGCAGTGAGTTCGACCAAGTCGATGACTGGCCACCTGCTCGGCGCTGCCGGTGCGGTGGAGGCGATCTTCAGCGTCCTGGCGATCAACAGCCAGATGGCGCCGCCGACCATCAACCTGGATGAGCCGGACGAAGGCTGCGACCTGGACTTCGTGCCGCACCAGGCGCGTAGCATGCCGATCGACGTGGTGCTGTCCAACTCCTTCGGCTTTGGTGGTACCAACGGTTCGCTGGTGTTCCGCCGGTTCGCCGGCTGATGCTCAGCTGGATCGATGGCCAGGACGCGGCTGCGGTCAATCTGCAGAACCGTGGCCTGGCCTACGGCGATGGCCTGTTCGAGACCATCGCCGTGCGCGGCGGCAGGCCCAGCCTGCTCGCGCAGCATCTCGACCGCCTGGCGCTGGGGTGCCAGCGCCTGGCGATCGAAGTCGACCTGACGCTGGTTCGCAATGAACTGTTGCAATTCGCCCGGCAACTGGGCGAAGGCGTTGCCAAGCTGATCCTGACCCGCGGCGACAGCCAGCGCGGCTATGCCCCGCTGGCTGGTGCGCAGGCGCGGCGTATCCTGCAAGGCGGCCCCTTGCCGGCCTATCCGACGCAGCATGCCGAGTTCGGCGTGCGGCTGTTCCCCTGTGAGACGCGCCTTGCGGAACAACCGCTGCTGGCCGGGCTCAAACACCTCAACCGCCTCGAGCAGGTGCTGGCCCGTGCCGAATGGCAGGACAGCGCGTTTGCCGAAGGCTTGATGCGTGACGCCCAAGGAAGGGTGATCGAAGGGGTGTACAGCAACCTGTTCCTGGTGCGTGATGGCGTACTGTTCACCGCCGACCTGAGCCGTTGCGGCGTGGCCGGGGTGATGCGCGCGGCATTGCTGGAACAGGCTGCGCTGCTGGGTATCCCCACGCAGGTGCGGGACTTGCCGATGGAGGCGCTGAAGCAGGCCGACGAGGTATTCGTCTGCAACAGTGTCTACGGCATCTGGCCCGTGCGTGAATTCGCCGCGCTGAACTGGCCGGCAGGGCCGCTCACCCGTAAACTGCAGGCCGTTGCCCGTACGTTACTGGATACCTGATTCGTGAGACGCAAATTCCTGCTGCTGCTGGAAATGAGCTTGATCCTCGCCGGCCTGGCATTGGGCTGGGCCGCCTGGAAGGTCAACTCGGTCCTGGAGCAGCCGCTGCAAGTGGCACAGGAGCGCATGCTCGACGTGCCCAATGGCACGACGCCAAACCGTATGTTCTACCGGATGCAAGGCGAAGGCCTGCTTGATGACCCGCTGTGGCTGCGTCTGTACTGGCGCTTCAACATGGCCGGCACGGCGCTGCACACCGGTGAATACCGCCTGACCCCGGGCATGACCGTGGGGCAGTTGTTCGATGCCTGGAAGCGTGGCGATGTGGTGCAGTACAACCTCACCCTCGTCGAGGGCTGGACCTTCCGCCAGGTGCGCGCCGCGGTGGCGAAGCATGAAAAGCTCAAGCACACCCTCGAAGGCCTGTCCGATACCGAGGTGATGGACAAGCTTGGTCATACCGGCGTGTTCCCCGAGGGCCGTTTCTTCCCTGACACCTATCGCTTCGTGCGCGGCATGAGCGATGTCGAGTTGTTGCAGCAGGCCTACATGCGCCTGGACGAAGTGCTGGCCAAGGAATGGGCCGAGCGTAGCACCGACCTGCCGTATCGCGACCCGTACCAGGCGCTGATCATGGCCTCGCTGGTGGAGAAGGAAACCGGCATTCCCCAGGAGCGCGGGCAGATCGCCGGGGTGTTCGTGCGGCGCATGCGCCTGGGCATGATGCTGCAGACCGACCCCACCGTGATCTACGGCATGGGCGAGCGCTACAACGGCAAGATCACCCGCGCCGACCTGCGTGAGCCGACGCCCTACAACACCTACACCATGACCGGCCTGCCGCCGACGCCGATCGCCATGGTCGGGCGCGAGGCAATCCATGCCGCGCTGAACCCAAGCGATGGCTCGAGCTTGTACTTCGTCGCCCGTGGCGACGGCAGCCATGTGTTCTCCGATGACCTGGACGATCACAACAGCGCGGTGCGCGAGTTCCAGATCAAGCGGCGGGCGGATTACCGTTCGAGCCCTGCGCCGCAGGCAGAACCGACGACGCCCGAACCGCAGACGACGCCTGACGCCGCCCCTGCGCCCGCACCTGAAAGCGACGCGCCGGCCCCCACTGATGAATCCGCGCCGGCTGATACGTCGGTGCCAGTAGACCCTAAGGAACGCTCGTGAGCGGCTTGTTTATCACCCTGGAAGGCCCCGAAGGCGCGGGCAAGAGCACCAATCGTGAGTATCTGGCGGCGCGCCTGCGCGAGCAGGGCGTCGATGTGGTCATGACCCGCGAGCCCGGTGGTACACCGCTGGCCGAGCGCATCCGTGAACTGCTGCTGGCGCCGAGCGAGGAGCGCATGGCGGTCGACACCGAGCTGCTGCTGATGTTCGCCGCTCGCGCCCAGCACCTGGCCGAAGTGATCTGCCCGGCGCTGGCCCGTGGTGCCGTGGTGCTGTGCGATCGGTTCACCGACGCCACCTACGCCTACCAGGGCGGCGGCCGCGGTCTTTCGGTAGAGCGTATCGCCATCCTGGAGAGCTTTGTACAGGGCGAGCTGCGCCCGGACCTCACCCTGGTCTTCGACCTGCCTGTGGAGGTCGGCCTGGCCCGCGCTGCGGCCCGTGGCCGGCTGGATCGCTTCGAGCAGGAGGGCCAGGCCTTCTTCGAGGCGGTGCGCCAGGCCTACCTGCAGCGCGCAGGCCAGCAGCCACAGCGCTATCGCCTGCTGGACGCCGCGCAGCCCTTGAGCGCGGTGCAGCAGGCCATCGACGCCCTGGTGCCGGGCATCCTGGAGCGTTGCCGTGGCTGAGGCCTACCCCTGGCAGCAGGCGCTCTGGCAGCAACTGGCCGGGCGTGCCCAACACGCCCACGCCTACCTGCTGCACGGCCCCCAGGGCATCGGCAAGCGGGCCCTGGCCGAACGCCTGATGGCGCGGCTGTTGTGCCAGCAGCCACAGGGTCTGGATGCCTGCGGCCAGTGCAAGTCGTGCCTGTTGCTCAAGGCCGGCAGCCACCCGGACAACTTCGTGCTGGAGCCGGAGGAGGCCGACAAGCCGATCAAGATCGACCAGGTGCGTGAACTGGTGTCGTTCGTGGTGCAGACTGCCCAGCAGGGCGGGCGCAAGGTGGTGCTGATCGAGCCGGTGGAGGCAATGAACATCAATGCCTCCAACGCCTTGCTCAAAAGCCTGGAGGAGCCCTCCGGCGACACCGTGCTGTTGCTGGTCAGCCATCAGCCCAGCCGCCTGCTGCCAACCATCAAGAGTCGCTGCCAGCAGGTCGCCTGCCCGCAGCCAAGCCTGGAACAGAGCCGTGCCTGGCTGGCCGGCGCGCTCGAAGGCAGCGACGAACAGGAGCGCGAAGAGCTGCTGACCTTGGCCGCGGGTTCGCCGCTGATGGCGGTCAGCCTGCAGGCCCAGGGCGTGCGTGAGCAGCGGGCGCTGGTTACCGAAGGGGTGAAGAAGCTGCTCAAGCAGCAGCAGTCGCCTACCCAACTGGCCGAAGCCTGGAACACGGTGCCCCTGTTGCTGCTGTTCGACTGGTTCTGCGACTGGTCGCACCTGATCCTGCGTTATCAGCTGACCCAGGACGAAGAGGGTTTAGGCTTGCCCGACATGCGCAAGGTGTTGCAGTACCTGGCGCAGAAGAGCCGCCAGGCCAAGGTGCTGGAGGTCCAGGCGTGGATTCTCGAGCAGCGCCAGAAGGTGCTGGGCAAGGCCAACCTCAATCGTGTACTGCTGCTCGAAGCGTTGCTCGCCCACTGGGTGCAGCTGCCGGGCATGCGTTGATTTCCACCGCTCCCCTAATGTGTGTCGTGTTCCTATGCTCGTAGATTCCCATTGCCACCTCGACCGTCTCGATCTCAGTGCCCACCAGGGTTCCCTCGACACCGCCCTGCAGGCGGCCCGCGCGCGTGGGGTGGGGCATTTCCTGTGCATTGGCGTCAGTGCCGAGAATGCTGGTGCGGTCAAGGCGTTGAGCGAGCGTTACGCCGATGTCGACTGCTCGGTGGGCGTGCATCCGCTCGACCTGGCGCCCGGTGAGACGCCGGCCCTGGAGTGGCTGTTGCGTGAACTGGCCCACCCGCACGTGGTGGCCATTGGCGAAACGGGCCTGGACTACCACTACGAGCCGGAAGCCGCCGAGTTGCAGCAGGCTTCGTTCCGCCTGCACCTGGAAGCCTCCCGGCAGACTGGCAAGCCGGTCATCGTGCACACCCGTGCGGCGCGTGAGGACACCCTGGCGCTGCTGCGCGAGGCCAGCCTGCCCCAGGCCGGCGTGCTGCACTGCTTCACCGAGGACTGGCCGATGGCCAAGGCCGCGCTGGACCTGGGCTACTACATCTCGTTGTCCGGCATCGTCACCTTCCGCAATGCCGATGCCCTGCGCGAGGTGGCCCGGCAGGTGCCGGTGGACCGCCTGCTGGTGGAAACCGACTCGCCGTACCTGGCGCCCATCCCGCACCGCGGCAAACCGAACCTGCCGCAGTATGTGCGGGAAGTGGCCGAGTACGTGGCGTCGTTGCGCGGTGTGAGCTACGAGCAATTGGCCGCGCAGACCACGGGGAATTTCAAGCGCTTGTTCCCGCTGGCGCGGGTGGCCTGAGGCCTCTGCGCAGCCCCCCAAGCTTGAGGCCCGGACAAAAAAAACCCGGGTTCTGGGGGGGGAATCCGGGTTAAGACCATTAGGAGTAAAACAAAGGTACACGGTCCCTGGGCACCTTTATCGGCGCGCCACTTGGGGGGGATGTGCCGCGCCAACACTTCAAGTATTGGCCAGGATTGGCGTGCTGCCAGCGGCTGCTGATCGTTTTTTAAACAGATTTGGAATACGTAGGCAGCGCCTTGCGCGATCAATGCATTGCCAATTGGCGGATCTGGCGCAGTACTTCGTCGATCAGGCGCTGGTCAGTGTAGAAATGTGGGGAAAATCGCACGCCAGGGCCTCGCAAGGCGCAAATTACCCCGTTATTGCTCAGGGCTCGATAAATGTCGACGTTGGCCTGGCCGTCAATGCTGAAGTTGACTATCCCTGCCCGGCGTGAAGGGTCAGCAGGGCTGTGCACCTGCACGCCGGGGATCGCCAGTAAACCTTGATGCAGTTGCTCGACCCGCAGCTCCAACTGTTCGGCGACCAGCGCCATGCCCACGTCTTCCAGCAGTGACAGGCTCGCTTCCAGCGCGCAGGCGCCGAGCATGTTCGGGCTGCCGCATTCGAAGCGCCGCGCGCTGCGTGCCGGTTGCCACTCGCGGCGCTCGAAGTCGCCGAGGTGTTCCAGCATGTGCCAGCCGTAGGCGTGCAGTTTCAACTGCCTGCGCAGTTCGCTACGGCAATAGAACACGCCCAGCCCCTCTGGGCCGAGCATCCACTTGTGGCCGTCGGCCATGGCGAAGTCGCACTGATAACGCTGTACATCGAAGGGCAGGGCGCCCACCTGCTGGATCGCGTCGATGCACAACAGCACGCCGCGCTGACGGCAGGCGACGCCGAGGCGCGCCAGGTCCAGGCGCAAGCCGCTGGCGAACTGCACGGCGCTGACCGAGAGCAGCCGAGCCCGTGGACCGCAGGCGGCGAGCAACGCCGCTTCCGGATCGGCGCCGGCCAGGTTCGCCTCGACCACCTCGACGCCATGGTTGGCCAGCGCTTGCCAGACCACGCGGTTGGAGGGGAACTCCTCGTCGCTGATGACGACCTGGTCGCCGGGCTGCCAGTCCAGGCCAAAGGCCACCAGCGACAGCGCCTGCGAGGTATTGCCCACCAGGGCGATATCACCGCTGGTGGGGGCATTGAGCAGGCGTGCCAGGCGTTCGCGCAGGCGTCGCTCAGTGGCCAGCCAGGCCGGATAAGCGCTGGCACCCAGGCGTACATTGTCACGGGCGAAGCTTGCCACGGCCTCGGCGGCCCGGCGTGGCCAGGGGCCTATTGCCGCGTGGTTCAGGTAACACAGGCCCGGGGCCTGCTCGAACTCATCAAGAAACACAGACATGGTTGGAAGATCCGTGCATTTTGCCGCCAGTTAGGCATAATAATCCGCTTCGATTGTCATCCCAGTCCTTCTTATGCAGAAAGAACCTCGCAAGGTCCGTGAGTTTCGCCGTCGCGAACAAGAGATCCTCGACACGGCGCTCAAGCTGTTTCTCGAACAAGGTGAAGACAGCGTCACCGTCGAGATGATCGCCGACGCCGTGGGTATCGGCAAAGGCACGATCTACAAGCACTTCAAGTCCAAGGCGGAGATCTACCTGCGCCTGATGCTCGACTACGAGCGCGACCTGAACGCGCTGCTGCACTCGGCTGACGTCGACCGCGACAAGGAAGCCCTGTCGCGCGCCTACTTCGAGTTCCGCATGCGTGACCCGCAGCGTTACCGGCTGTTCGACCGCCTGGAAGAAAAGGTGGTCAAGGGCAACCAGGTGCCGGAAATGGTCGAGCAGTTGCACAGCATCCGTGCTTCCAACTTCGACCGCCTCACGCAATTGATCAAGGGGCGCATCAGCGAGGGCAAGCTCGAGGACGTACCGCCTTACTTCCATTATTGCGCAGCCTGGGCCTTGGTCCATGGCGCCGTGGCGCTGTATCACTCGCCGTTCTGGAGCAATGTGCTCGAGGATCAGGAAGGCTTCTTCCAGTTCCTCATGGACATCGGCGTGCGCATGGGCAACAAGCGCAAGCGCGATCCGGAAGGCGCGAACTAAAGCCCTCGCAAGATGCCTGTCGACCTTCGCCAGGCATCCTCGCTTCAAGGCTTCGACAGGAAGGCTTGCAAAAACCTGATTTTTGAGTCAGGTTTTGCCGGCCCGATTCATCCATGCCGGAGTCATCCATGATCGTCGATCGTCAAGGCAGGCGCTTTCGCAACCTGCGCGTCAGCCTGACTGCTGCCTGCAACTATGCCTGCACCTACTGCGTGCCTGACGGCAAGCGCCTGGTGGCAGCGCAGGACGAGCTCACGGCGGATGCCCTGGCCCGCGGCGTGGCGTACCTGGTCGAGGCGGCCGGGGTGGAGCGGCTGCGCATCACCGGTGGCGAGCCGCTGGTGAGCCCACGACTTGAGGCCTTCCTCGGCGCGGTGGCCGGGCTGGGCCTCGAGGACATCAGCCTGACCACCAACGGCCAGTTGCTCGCCCGCAAGCTCCCGCTGCTGCGCGACGCAGGTATCCGCCGGCTCAACGTCTCGCTCGACACCCTCGATGCCACGGCCTTTCGCCGTATCGCCCGCGGCGGCGACCTGGCCAGCGTGCTGACGGGCATGGCCCAGGCCAGTGACGCGGGGATGGCGATCAAGGTCAACATGGTGCCCATACGCGGGCAGAACCTCGACCAGGTGCTGCCGCTGCTCGACTATTGCCTTGAGCGCGGCTACGAGCTGCGTTTCATCGAGCTGATGCGCATGGGCCACCTGGCGCGTGATGGCAACGCCTTCCTGCAGCAGTTCGTAGGCCTGGAGCAACTGTTGGCGCTGATCGGGCAGTCCCATGCCTATGAACAGGCGCCACGCCCGTTGGATGCCACGGCCTTGCGCTATCGCATTCCCGGCAAAGGTCATTTCGGGGTGATCGCCAACGAGAGCGTGCCATTCTGCCGCAGTTGTTCGCGCCTGCGCCTGTCGTCCACCGGTTGGCTGCATGGTTGCCTGTCGTCGAGTAACCGTCATTTTGTCGGGGACCTGCTCGACAAGCCCCGTCATCAAGCGCTTCCGGCATTGCAGCGGTTATTGGTAAAGGCCCTGGCGGACAAGCAGGATGTGGCATTTTCCGGCGATGTGATGGTGATGAAGGTGATCGGCGGCTGACTCTGGCGCAAAAGCTGCATCCTGCGGCTATTCGCCGGTTTTTCGTCACCGGTTTCTGGAGGAAAGATGCGTAGCCTGGTCTTGCTGCTGGCGCTGATGGCGTTGGGCGGCTGCATGAATGTCAGCGATATGGGCGAGGGCGTCCGTTACCACATGAGTGATGCGGGCCTGCTGGATCACAGCGACACCACCCGTACCCTGTCGATCCGCCTGCAGCCGGACTCGTTCATCTTCATCGGCCAGGGCGCCTTCGTGCCACCGGGCAAGGGGCCGGTGCCACGGCAGAACGCAGTGGCCGAGGAGGCCTTCAAGAGTTTCGTCGAATACTTCCCGCTGGTGCGCCGTGCCCAAGGCCCGCTGGGGCTGGAGGACGCAATCGCCGAGGCCCGTTCGGTCGGCGCCGATTACGTGCTGTACACCCGTTTCGCCCGCACCGACGACCGTATAGGCAACGGTAACGAATGGTATGACGAGCAGGCCGTCGACCGCCTGGGCTGGGACCGTGGCGTGGTACAGATGATGTTGATCGAGACCAGCACCCGTTATCTGATCGATACGGCGCGGATCAAGAGCCGCGGCGGTTTGTTGACGTTCCACGACAACACGCCACAGGATTTGCTTGCCGCGCCAATGCGCGAGTACGCTCGTAGCCTCCTGGGCATGAGCAACTGAGCGAGCGAGTCATGAGCGATTCCGGCAAGGCCAGCGATCTGCTGGCGCAGATCCCCGCGCACAAAGGGCTGCCCCCGGTGCACCTGTGGAACCCGGATTTCTGCGGCGACATCGACATGCGCATCGCGCGTGACGGCACCTGGTACTACCTGGGCACGCCGATTGGCCGCAAGCCCATGGTGCGGCTGTTCTCCACCATCATTCGCCGCGATGGCGACGACTACTTCCTGGTCACGCCGGTGGAGAAGGTCGGTATCACGGTGGATGACGCGCCGTTCGTGGCTGTGCTGCTCGACGTGCAGGGCAGTGGCGAGCAGCAGGTATTGCGCTTCACCAGCAACGTCGAGGACCAGGTCGAGGCCGGGCCGGACCATCCGCTGCGGGTCGAGCTCGATCCGGTCACCCAAGAGCCTTCGCCCTATGTACTGATGCGCGGCAATCTCGAGGCGCTGGTCCATCGCAACGTGTTCTACCAGCTGGTGGAACTGGCGGTGCCGCGCGAGATCGACGGGGAGGAATGGCTTGGGGTTTGGAGCCGGGGCACGTTCTATCCGATTGGGCGTGCTGCCTGACGATGGCTTGTCGGGGCCGCCCAGCCCCATCGACACGCGTTCTTGCTCTTGACCGGCCGGACCCTATACTCCAAGTCCCCAAGAACAACAGCAAGGAGCCCGGGCTATGTCACTGGAAAAGCAAGGCAGTTGCCTGTGCGGCAAAACCCGACTGAGTGTCACGCTCGAGAATAACCATGTCAGCGCTTGCCATTGCAGCATGTGCCGCAAATGGACCGGCGGCCCGCTGCTGGCAGTGCAATGCGCCAAGCCCCCGACCATCGAAGGCCCGGCCCCCATCGCCTATGACTCCTCTCCCTGGGCCCAGCGCGGCTTCTGCGGCCAGTGCGGCACGCACCTGTTCTACCGCCTGAAAGAGAGCGACCTGTACGTCGTACCGGTCGGCCTGCTGGATGGCGAGCAAGACTGGAGCTTCACCGAGCAGATATTCGTCGACGAACAGCCCGCCTGGTATTGCTTCAAGAACGAGACCCGGCACCTCACCGGTCAACAGGTCTTTGACCAGTTCGCCCCCACCTGACACCGCCCGCCTTGCCAAACCTGCGCATTCCTGAGAAAACGGCGCCACGAAAAACCGCTTCGAGGAACCTGCCATGAGCAGTGAGCTGCACGTAATCGATCTACAGGAAGGCGACGGCAAGGCCGTGGTCAAGGGTGCGCTGATCACCACCCAGTACCGTGGCACCCTGGCTGACGGCCGTGAATTCGATTCTTCCTGGGCACGCGGCAAACCGTTTCAGTGCGTCATCGGTACCGGCCGGGTGATCAAGGGCTGGGACCAGGGCCTGATGGGCATGCGCGTGGGTGGCAAGCGCAAGCTGCAGGTACCGGCGCACCTGGGTTATGGCGAACGCTCGGTCGGTGCGATTCCGCCGAATTCGGACCTTACGTTCGAGATCGAATTGCTGGAAGTGCTGACCCGCGACGATTGAACCGCCTGTAATACTTCAGCAACACCGATGCGCTAAGGTGCTGATTGTCCAAGGAAGGTATGTGCAGTCATGGAGGAACCAAACGGGCCGCAGGCACTCTGAGCCTCACTCGCTGCCAAGGATGGCAATCACGACAGGGACATGTGGCGGGGCAACCCGATATCCAGTGCCACATAGAGCCCGCCCTGTATGAAGCTGCCAGCCTTCCTTCGCCGTCGCCGCCACTTGCTGTTGAGCCTGACGCTCGTCGCCGCCGCCGTGCCGCTGGCCCTGGATGTGGTCGAAAGCCGGGCGCAACCGGTCGACGGGACCCAGACCCTGGTGTTCCTGCGTCACGCCGAGAAACCCGGCGAGGGTCTCGGGCAGTTGAACTGCCAGGGCTTGAACCGGGCCCTGGACCTGGCGACCCTGTTGCCCGAGCGTTTCGGTGATGCCGACTACGTCTTCGCCGCCAACCCTTCACGAGGTGTCGAGGAGGGCAGCCAGGATGAGCGCTACAGTTATATCCGCCCGCTGATGACCATCAGCCCCGCCGCCATCCGCCTCGGTTTGCCGGTCAATATCGACTACGGCGCCAACGACACAGCCGCGCTGGCCGATGAACTGCTCAGTGACAAGTACCGCAATGCGACGGTCTACACGGCCTGGTCACGGGGGTATCTGCCGGAGCTGATCAACACCGTGGCCGGCAAGGCCCTGGGTGAAGACCGGGTGCTCACCGAGGACTGGCACCGCGACGATTTTGACTCCCTGTACGTGCTCACGCTGACCTGGCGCGATGGCAAGGCGACCCTGCTCAGCCGTAGCGTGCGCCAGGGCCTGGATAACGGCGAGGCTGGCTGCCCGACCTGAGCTGCTGTTACTGTCTGGCTTTCTGGGCCGGGCAGGGATGTGCCGATGGAGCGGGTAACGGTGATCGGTGGCGGCGTGGTCGGGCTGGCCACGGCCTATGCACTGGTGCGCGAAGGCTGGCAGGTCGACCTGGTCGAAGCTCGCGATAGCTTGGCCAGCGCGACCAGCTTCGCCAATGGTGGGCAGTTGTCATATCGCTACGTGGCGCCGCTGGCCGATGCCGGGGTGCCATGGCAAGCGCTGGGCTGGCTGTTGCGCGGCGATTCGCCGCTACGTCTGCGGCTACGTTTGGACACCGCGCAGTGGCGCTGGCTGGCGGCCTTCGTCATGGCCTGCCGTACCCGGGTCAATCGGCGCAATGCCGCCCAGTTGCTGGATCTGGCCTTGCAAAGCCAGGCCGTACTCGCCCGCTGGCGTGAAGAGAACGGCCTCGATGGCTTCGCCTGGCGACGCAATGGCAAGCTGGTCGCGTTTCGAACACAGCGTGCATTCGAGCACGGCCGCCAACACTTGCTGGATCCCGACACGCAACGGGTCCTGAATGCCGCCGAGCTACGCGGGCTCGACCCGGCGCTTGCCGAAGCTCCTTTCGTGGGCGGCGTGTTCACTGCGCACGAGGAGGTCGCCGACTGCCACCGCTTCTGCCTGCGCCTGGCCGAACGGCTGCAGGCGTCAGGGCAATGCCGGTTGCTGCTGGGGCGGCCGGTGACCCGGCTGATAGCGCGCGACGAGCGTGTGGTCGCGCTGGAGCTGGGCGGTGAAAGGCTGGAGGTGCAGCGCCTGGTGCTCAGCGCCGGGCACCGTAGCGTCGGCCTGGCCTTGCCAGGCTTGCACCTGCCGGTCTACCCATTGAAGGGCTACAGCCTGACCGCGCCGGTCGTTGCCACGCACCGGGCGCCCGAGGTGAGCATCACCGACTACGAACGCAAGATTGTCTATGCCCGGTTGGAGGATCAACTGCGGGTGGCGGCGATGGTGGACATCGTCGGTTATGACGAGGCGGTGGATGCCGGCAGGCTCGCGAGCATGCGCCGGTTGGCCCGCGAGACCCTGCCGCAGGCCGCTGATTACGGACAGGCGGTGGAGTGGGCTGGGATGCGGCCGGCGACGCCGACCGGGGTGCCGATCATCGAGGCCACGCGGTATCGCAACCTGTGGCTGAACCTGGGGCATGGCGCGCTGGGGTTCACCTTGGCGTGTGGCAGTGGCGAGCGACTGGCACGGCTGTTGCGCTGACGAAACTGACCCTATCGCCGGCAAGCCGGCTCCCACAAGGGCTGCAGTGTCCTGTGGGAGCCGGCTTGCCGGCGATAGGGCCTAAGCAGGCGCCGAGTCTCTCAGCGCCCGAAGCGCATCGGCCAGCCCACCACCTTCTTCGCCCTCGGCGTGGCATAGGTACGCACCTTGGAGGTGCTCAGCCCCATCCGCACCAGCGATTCAGCGATGGTCACCGCCGCGCTCACGCCGTCCACCACCGGCACCCCGGTGCGCTGGCGAATCTGCTCGTCGAGCCCAGCCATGCCGCCGCAACCCAGGCAGATCACTTCGGCCTTGTCCTCGCGCACGGCGCGCTCGGCCTGCTCGACGATGGCTTCCACCGCACGCCGTGGATCGGCTTCCAGCTCCAGCACCGCCAGGCCGCTGGCGCGCACCGAGGCGCAGCGCTCGTATAGCCCGGACAGTTTCAGGCGGTCCTCGATCAACGGCACGGTGCGGTCCAGGGTGGTCACCACCGAGTAGGCGTGGCCCAGGTACATGGCAGTGCTGGCGGCGGCATCGGTGATGTCCACCACCGGCACCTCCAGCAGTTCCTGCAGGCCTTCGCGGCCATGCTCGCCGTAGCCGGCCTGGATCACGGCGTCAAACGGCTGGTCGTAGGCCAGCACCCGGTCCATCACCGCGATGGCGGCCAGGTAGCTTTCGAAATTGCCCTCCACCGACTCGGCGCCGAACCACGGGGTCAGGCCGACGATCTCGGTGCCGGGCGCGGCCACGCTGCGCGCCTGTTCGGCAATTGCTTCGGTGATGGCGGCGGTGGTGTTGACGTTGGCGATCAGAATACGCATGACGGATCTCCCTGAATTCAGTGGCTGCTGTGGTCGACGGCGATGCATTCACCGCTGACGTCGTGGTACTGGACATGGCGCGGCGCGATCAGCAGGTACACGGCGGCGGCGATACCGGCACCGATCAGCCACGAGAACGGCGCGACGCTTTGGAAGTTGGGCACCAGGGCCAGGACGATGGCCAGCAGCGCGGCGGGGATGAATGCCGCCACGGCGCGCAGGTTGATGCCCTTGGTGTAGTGATAGGCGCCGGCGGGGTTCTCGCTGTACAGCTCGGGCACATTGATGCGGCCCCTGCGCAGCAGCCAGTAGTCGGCCATGATCACTCCGTACAGCGGGCCGAGCAGGGCGCCGAGGCCGGAGAGGAAGTACACGATCACCAGCGGGCTGTTGTACAGGTTCCACGGCAGGATCAGCACCGCCAGGGTGGCGCTGATCAGCCCGGCGCGGCGGAAGTTCAGATGCCGCGGCGCCAGGTTGCTGAGCACGAAGGCCGGGGCGACGAAGTTGGCCATGATGTTCACCGCCACGGTGACGATCAGGAAGGCCAGGCAACCGAGCACCAGGAACGCGGTGTTGGGGATGCTGGCGACGATCTGCGTCGGGCTGTCGATGATCTGGCCGTTGATCTGGAACTGCGCGCCGCACAGCACCACCGTGATCGCCGCGAACACCAGGATGTTCACCGGCAGGCCCCAGAAGTTGCCGACGCGGATGGTCTTGCGGCATGGCGAGCTGCGGGCGAAGTCGCAGAAGTTGAGCACCAGGGTGCCGTAGATCGCCAGCCACAACGCGCCGCCGGCGAAGATGTTGCGCCACATCTCGTAGCCGCTCAGCGGCTCGGCCACCGACCAGGCGATGCGCGCATCGGCCTTGAAGTACATGAACACGGCGAGGCTGGCCACGGTGAGCAGGATCACCGGTCCGGCGAACGCCTCGTAGCGGCGCACCATTTCCATGCCGTAGGCGAGGATCACCAGCTGCACCAGCCAGATCGCCACGAAGCACACCCAGCCCAGGCTCGACAGGCCGAGGATGCTGTCGTGATCGAAGGCCGCCACCTGCGGCCACACCGCGGTCAGCAGCACACGCAGCACCACCGAGGCCAGGTAGGTCTGGATGCCGAACCAGGCGATGGCGATCACCGCGCGGATCAGCGCCGGGATCTGCGCGCCGTGGATACCAAAGGCGATACGGCTGATCACCGGGAACGGCACGCCGGTCTTCTGCCCCATGTAGCCGGACAGGTTCATGAAGAAGTACACCAGCGCCGCGCCGATCGCCAGCGACAGCAGGATCTGCCAGCCGCCCAGGCCGAGGGCGAACAGCCCCATGGCGAACGAGTAGTTGGCGATGTTGTGCACATCGTTGGTCCAAAGCGCGAAGATGCTGTAGCCGCCCCAACGGCGGCCCGCAAGTTTGGTCGGGGCGAGGTCGCGGTTGTGCAGGCGTGGGCTTAGTTCGAGGTCGGCCGGGTGGCCTTCGAGGCTGGTGGTCGAGGGATGGGTGCTGGCAACGGAAAGTTCAGGGGCAAGGGGGAGGCTGCTACTCATTCCGGCGGCTCCTGATGCGCGTGACTGCGATGAGCGGGCGCTGGCGCACGGGCTCGCCATCTCGTCGGTGCAGGCGTTGGCATCACTGGGTTCTGGGCGCAACGGCCGCCGATGGGGCGGCGCTGCGAGTTCTTGTGTATTTATGTTTTGTTGAATTTGTATACAAAACACGAACACACAAAAGCCAGTTCCATGCCAGACGGAATCGGAGTGCGGTGTAGCTTTTATTTCGAATCGATCTAATTGGTAGGTAAGTTAATGAAAGTAGTCGATTATAAACTGACCGAATGAACAGGTTTAAAATTTATGATGTTGAATTAGTTGATCATTTGGTCAAATTTTATAGCGATTGATGTGTAACTTATTGGGGCGTTACCTTGTGAAAGTGCACACAAAAATGGCACCAATGGTGACGTTTGTGTGTACAACTATTTATGCGAGTGGATCCTTTTTCCGGCCAGGACATTCATGTCCTGCAGCTTCCAACGCGCCGGATCGAATAGTCAGCGCGTCTGCGTGCCCAGGAAATCTGGCTGACGCCGGCTTCGCGCAAATGCTTCCGGAACATGGCAAGCGCTTCCTTGACAGCGCCGCCAGGGAAGCAGAAATCGATCACCCAGGCCCGTCCCCCCTCATTCCACTCGCTGGGGTGCAACAGGAAATTCGGGTCCTGCACAAAGCGTTGTTCGGTATCGGGCGCCAGGTGCGCCCAGATGAGAAAACCTCGGGGGGTAGATGACGAGTCGAAGAGCATGATGATCTGTGCGTGCTCGATAGCGGGTGCGAGCCAGTAGTACAACGTGCGTATCTGGAAGCTTGAAGAGCGTCGGCAGCAGGCCATGACCATGGCCGCATGGCCCAACATCGCCGCCTTGTCATTGAGCTTGGTATCCCGGCAGTTGGTCTGCAGGTTGTAATGTCTGGTCATCTTTTCACCTCGCGAGGCCAGGGTAGAAGTTCAATGCTTGTCTGATTTCTTCATCGCCATCGGCCTCGGCCAGTAGCGCCTCCAGGGTCAGCGCTTGTGCAGCACGCCCTGGTAAGGTGAAGCAGCCGGTTTCAGGGTTGAAGCTGATGGCCAGCGTGGCAGTTGACCAGAACGGCAGGGCGTCCGGCTGTTCATGGCCGAGGTTGAAGCGAGCCGCCAGCAGCGCGTGGTCTTGCAAGGCATGCAGGGCCGCTCTTCGGTCACCGTCCGGTTTCTCGTCGAGGGCATCGATCTGGCTTTGCAGCTCATGCAGCACGCGGTGGCTGCGGTTCAGCCGCGTGGCATTGATCAGCAGGGCGAGGTGCAAGTGCCGGCGGTCGATGCCGTGATCGCCAGCCACCTGAGCAACCCTGTCAAACAGCTGACCGTAACTTGAGCGCAGTTGAGCGTCCAGCGTGGGATTGCTCGCCAGCCAGGCTGGGCCGGCTGCTGCAGTGTCCTGGTCCAGGCTGGCCAGCAGGGCGTGAAAGAGCGCTCCACTCCAGCGTTCATATCCGTCCCAACCTACTGCGTCGGCTATGGAGGTGACCGTGAACGGGTCAAGTTCCAGAGCACGGTGCAGTGCCGTGGCAAAGGCGGTGAACTCCGGGGCATTTTCCACCGCGCGCAACAACCAGAGCGGGAACCCGGCCTGAGCGATCTGATACAGGTGCAGGTAGTGGTTGTAGCGTTGGGTAAAGTGCTCCGCAGTCGTTTGCCAAAGGCGTAGCGAAACGTCGCCTGTCACGACCGCATATTTGCCCAGGTAGTAACACAGGCTCTGCAGGCTTTGCACGGCGGGCAGGTATTCGGTATTGAAACGGTCGATGCTGGAGCGGTCGTGTATAGCGTCGTCAGTGAAAAGGCAAATACCGCTGAGGTCCAGCCAGCCGCCTGTAAGTGAAACATTGGATGCGCTGACATTGAAATGGATGATGTGCTTTGCTCGCGCAGCAGCGAATTGCTCGGCGTAGCGGTCGGCCAGTTCAACAAGGCCACTTTGCAGGCGTTGTTCGAGTGCGGGCATCTGGGCGGTCGAGCCTGGTGCCGCGGGGAGGAATTCGACAAGTCGCTGAATGGCCTGTTTTACCCGCAGCGCATCCTCGCCCAAACCATCCAGGCGCTTCTGTCTGAAGTAAACGGACCTGATGAAATGCGCGGGGCGCACAACCGGCTGACGCACGAGAAGGCCGCGTTTCAACGCCCCTTTCCACGTGTCATAGGTCAGACCGGTGTCGAGGATGGCCACGGTGCGCGTCGCCCCGAAAGGCAGCACCGACTCGATGATCTCTGCCCAGATCGATTCATAGAGCGCGGTGGTCAGCGACAGGTTGCCATCCCCATGGCCCGCGTCGACATCATGACCGACCAGGGCATTGGCCCCCAGCCCCTTGAGTTGCCAGGTGCCATCGAACCCGCAGCGCGCGCCACCGCCGTTGCTTAGAATACCGTCGCCGCCATAGCGTTCAGCCATGAAAGTCTTGCGCGGTGCGCTGTCGCACCGCGGCACGGCCTCGGGCTTGATCAAGTAACTGTAAGAAGCGAGTACGTCATCCGAAGTCTGTTGTTGGCACAGCGACTCGTTGAGATAAACAACTTCACAGCCTTCGATAAGTACGGCGTCGAAAGGGACGAATACTTCGTGCAGCTCATTGAGTTGAGCCGCTTTATTGTCTGGGGCGTTCATCGGGAAAGCGTAGTTTCGACAGTGGTGGACAGGTGGGTGCCGAAGTGGCCAGTCAGCGTATCGAACTGGCGGGGCAGTGACTGTTTATACCTCACGGTCATGCCAAAGTGCCACCCTACAGGTGTAGGATGGCCTGAACTTCAAGAGTGTGGATAATCAAGCATTGTGCGCAGGAACTTTAGACGCATTGATAAGAATCGCCAGTTCAATACGGCTGCTGATATTCAATTTCTTGAATACCGAAGACAAATGGTCTCTGACGGTGTGCTGGCTGATACCCAATTGTTGCCCGATTTCCTTGTTGGTCAATCCTTTTGATAAACAGTGAATGACGTCATGTTCTCGTTCCGTGATGTTCAACGCATGTTCCCTTAGTGTTGCAGTTGCCGACTGTCAGGCGGCGGATGGTAAAAATCGAGTGGCTGTATGTGCTGTCCTGCTCATGGTGGGGTGGGACGAACGGTCAGGTCAAAAATTTAGTGCGCAGGCCCATTTTTTATCGGCCACCGAGGGCGACCTCTTGACGCGATTGGCCCTGTGGGGTTGAGCCGGGAGCATGACGCCCGGCCAAAAAAAGGATGACTGCGTGACAGGTAAGGCCCCCTTGTTTCGACACGAAGCGCTGGCCGCGCGACAGACCAACTGGCTGGGTGACATCGTGCTGGTCCGGCCCGTTTCGTTCACGGTGATGACACTCGTGGCGTTGTTGCTCGCGGCGATGGTCGTGAGTTTTTTCTTCTACGGCAGCTATACCCGGCGCAGCACAGTCCCGGGTCAACTGGTGCCGTCATCCGGGCAGTTGAAAATACACGCACCGCAGTACGGTGTCGTGCTGGAGCGTTTCGTCGAAGAGGGTCAGCTGGTAGAGCAAGGGGCTCGGTTGTTGCTGATTTCCAGTGAGCGCTCGGTCGACTCGGGGCCTGTCCAGGCAGAGGTCAGCGATCAGCTCCAGCGCCAGCGTCATTCCTTGGAGGAAGAGTTGCGCAAGCAGCAGCAACTGCAAGTCGAAGCGCGGCTGAGCCTGGACAGCAAATTGCAAAGCCTGACTCAGGAGCTGGACACGCTGGCCCAGCAAATCGCCAGCCAGCAGCGGCTTGTGCAACTGGCCAGCAATGCGGCGGAGCGTTACCAGGGCCTCATGGACAAGGGCTACATCTCCATGGACCAATTGCAGCAGCGGCAGGCCGAGCTTCTTGGCCAGCGCCGGAGCCTGCAGGGGTTGGTGCGCGAGTCCACGGTGCTCAAGCAGCAGTTGGTCGAGCGCCAGCACGAACGGGCCGGGCTGGCCGCGTTACACGGCAATCAGCTGGCCAGTATCGGCCGCTCCCTGTCGTCGGTGCAGCAGGCGCTGATCGAGAGCGAAGCCAAGCGCTCACTGGTCATCACGGCGCCGCAGCAAGGCGTGG
This sequence comes from Pseudomonas sp. RC3H12, assembly GCF_018596375.1. Lineage (NCBI taxonomy): Bacteria > Pseudomonadati > Pseudomonadota > Gammaproteobacteria > Pseudomonadales > Pseudomonadaceae > Pseudomonas > Pseudomonas sp. RC3H12. The sequence continues at coordinate 860,086 of NZ_CP075595.1, forward strand.
CCACTTCCATTCTGGCCGAGCCGGGGCAGGTCGTGGACAGTTCGCGATCATTGATGAGCCTGGTGCCGGCGGATGCCAACCTGCAAGCCGAGTTGTATGCCCCCAGCAAGGCCATAGGCTTCATCCGGGCGGGCGATGCCGTGTTGCTGCGTTACCAGGCCTATCCCTACCAAAAGTTCGGCCAGCACCATGGCCAGGTGATTTCAGTGTCCAGAACGACGCTTTCGGCCGCCGAGCTTGCCAATGTGGTGGGGACCGTGCCGGGCCTGGGAGGCGACGGCGAACAGATCTATCGCATCCGCGTGGAGATACAGAAACAGGCGGTGCTGGCTTACGGTGAGTCCCGGCCCTTGCAGGCGGGCATGCTGCTCGAGGCGGATGTCCTGCAGGAAACCCGGCATCTGTACGAGTGGGTGCTCGAACCGCTCTACAGCCTGACCGGCAAGCTCTAGGAATGCATGCATGAACTACATCGATGCCATTACCCCGACACTGGGGCGCCGTCTGCCGCTGATCCTGCAGACCGAGGCCACCGAGTGCGGGCTCGCATGCCTGGCCATGATCGCTGGCCTGCACGGCCACCATACGACCCTGATGGAGCTGCGCCGGCAGTTCAGCGTCTCGCTCAAGGGCATCACCCTCAGGCAACTGATGCAGACTGCGCAGCGCCTCGATCTTGGCACTCGGGCGGTAAGGCTGGAGCTGAGCGACCTGGACAAGCTCAAGCTGCCCTGTGTGCTGCACTGGAACTTCAACCATTTCGTGGTGCTCAAGGCGGTCAACGGGCAGCGCCTGACCCTGCATGATCCCGCGCAGGGGGTACGGCAACTGAGCCTGGCCCAGGCCAGCGAATGTTTCACCGGCGTTGCGTTGGAGGTCTGGCCCGAGCCGGGCTTCGAACCGCAGGCTGCCAAGCCCCGACTCGGCTTGACGAGAATGCTCGGCCGCGTCAGCGGGCTGTACCGCGGCCTGGTCCAGGTGTTGCTGCTGGCGCTGGCGCTGGAAGTGTTCTCGCTGGTCAGCCCGTTCCTGTTGCAATGGACCCTCGACAATGTGCTGGTCACTCAGGACCGCGACTTGCTGAGCACGCTGATGATCGGCTTCGGCCTGTTGCTGCTGATGCAGCAATTGGTCAGCGCCACGCGGGCCTGGGTGATGATGCACATGAGCACCTTGCTGAGCGTGCAATGGCGGGCGAACGTCTTCAGCCACCTGTTGCGCCTGCCGATCCAGTACTTCGAGAAACGCCACCTGGGTGATGTGGTGTCTCGCTTCGGGGCTGTCGATCAAATCCAGCATACGCTGACCGCCGCATTCTTCTCGGCGATTCTCGATGGCCTGATGACCGTCGCGACCCTGGCCCTGATGTTCCTCTACAGCCCCCTGCTGGCGATGATCGCGGTACTGGCCATGGTGGCCTACATCGGCGTGCGCTGGGCGTGGTATGGCCCGCTGCGCCGTGCCAGCGAGGAGCAGATCGTGCATGCGGCCCGCCAGCAGAGCCACTTTCTGGAAACCCTGCGTGGCATACGCACGCTCAAGCTGTTCCAGCGGCAAAGCGAAAGGCGTTCCACCTGGCTGGGGCTGCTGGTCGCGCAGATCAACGCGGGGTTGCGCACGCAGAAACTGCAGTTGCTCTATACCCAGCTCAATGCGTTGATCTTCGGCCTGGAAAACCTCTGCACCATTGGCTTTGGCGCTGCGCTGGTGATGGACAACCACTTCACCGTTGGCGTGCTGATGGCGTTCGTGGCGTACAAGAGCCAGTTCGTCAGCCGTGTGGCGAGCCTGGTAGACCACCTGTTCGACCTGCATATGCTGCGTTTGCAGGGCGAGCGTCTGGCTGACATCGTCCTGCAGCCGCCCGAGGAGCAGCGCGATGCGTGCCAATCGGTGAACTGGCCAGCCGGGCGGATGAGCATCGACATCCAGAACCTCAGCTACCGCTACTCCGAGCATGAGCCGCTGGTGCTCGATGGCATCGACCTGCGCATTGCTCCCGGAGAGTCCGTGGCCATCACCGGGGCCTCGGGATGTGGCAAGAGCACCCTGGTGAATGTGCTGTTGGGGGTATTGCCGCCCACCAGCGGACAGATCCGCATGGCGGGGCATGAACTGCGCCAGCTGGACCTGGAATCCTGGCGCGGGCGGATCGGCACGGTGATGCAGGACGACTGTCTGTTCGCCGGCTCGCTCGCGGACAACATCACCTTCTTCGAAACGAGCCCCGATCTGGAATGGGCCATGGAATGCGCGCGCATGGCCGCCATCGATGCCGACATCGCAGCCATGCCGATGGGCTACAACACGCTGGTGGGCGACATGGGCACCGTACTGTCGGGCGGGCAGAAACAGCGCGTGCTGCTGGCCAGGGCACTGTACCGGCGGCCGGATATTCTCATCCTCGACGAGGCCACCAGTCATCTCGATGTGGCCAGCGAGCAGTGTGTCAACGCGGCGGTACGTGCACTCGATGTGACGCGAATCATCGTTGCCCACCGTGCCGAGACGATCGCCTCCGCAGATCGGGTAGTGCGTCTCGAGGCGGGGCGGGTGGTACTTGATCAGCGGGTGGCGTGCGTGTCGTCGGACCTGGGCGAAGCTGTCACGCCATGAGTGCAGGTGTCTTCAATCGTTGCCTGCTGGTGCTTGTGTGCGCATGGGCGCCCTGTGCTGCTGCACTGGACGTGTTCTCGACCGCCGACGCCGTGGCGCCTGCGGCCGTGCTCCAAGGCTCAGGCCTGGGTGCGGCCTGCGTGGATGGGGCGCTACCGGAGGTGCTCAGCCTGGAGGTCATGGTCGAGCGGGTGTTGTGCCACGACCCCCAGGCCCGGCACGCCTGGGCGCAGGCCAAGGCCCAGGCGGCGCAGGTCGGGGTAGCGCGCTCGGCGTACCTGCCCAGGCTCGATGCCACGGCCACCTACAGCCGCGGGCGCAACGACACCCGTTACGAACAGGCCGACACCTCGGCCCAGGGGCGTCAACGTCAGCTGGACCATCGTCTGAGCCTGAGCTGGGTGCTGTTCGATTCCGGCCGGCGTGAAGCCGACCTGCGCAATGCGCGGCAGTTGCTGGTGGCGGCCAATGCCAATCAGGATGAGCGCCTGCAGGAGGCCTTTGTGCAGGCAGCCAGCCTGTACTACGACACCCTGGCCGCCCAGGACAGGCAACGGGCCGCCGAGCAGGTTGCCGCGCTGGCCGCGGAAAACCTCAAGGATGCCAGCGCCAAGTTCGACGCGGGCGCCGCCGCGCTGAGCGACCGCCTCCAGGCGCAGACTGCCTACTCGCAGGCCAGCCTGAACCTGGTCCGCGGCCAGGGGGCGGTGCGTGATGCCAAAGGCCAGATCGCCTTGCGCATGGGGCTGGCGCCGCAGACGCGGTTGATGCTGGCGCAAACGCTGACACGACGGCCGGACACCGCCTTCGTCAAAGGCCTGGATGCACTGCTCGAGCAGGCGGGCAACGACCACCCTGCGTTGATCGCCGCCAAGGCGAAACTGGAGGCGGCCAAGGCAGCCGTCGCCGAGCGCGAGGCTGCCGGCCGCCCATCGCTGTCGTTGATTGCCTCGCTGTCGGATGTGAAGACCCATCAGGCCATGGCTTACAACGGCGATAGTCATATCCGTGACAACAGCGTTGGTCTTCAGGTCAGCATCCCGTTGTTCGAAGGGTTCGGGCGCACCTATCAGGTTCGGGGTGCCCGGGCCAGGGTGCAGGCCCAGGAAGCAGAACTGGCCGATGTTCGACAACGTGTGGCGTTGGAGTTGTGGGCCAGTTACCAGGCGCTGGGTATCGAGACCCAGGCGCTGGACAGAACCGCCGAGTGGGTCGAGCAGGCAATGCTCGCCCTGAACGTGGTCCAGGGCCGTTATCGCTCTGGAGTGGGCAGCATGATCGAGCTGCTCAATGCTTCTTCCGCCTATGCAATGGCGGAGCAGGAGCATATTGCTGCATTGAATGGTTGGCACCGTGCGCGATTGCGTCTGGCGGCGAGCTTGGGGCGCCTGGGGTTCTGGGCGCTTTGATCGCTGCTGTTAGATAAGGTGAGTCGCGTGCGCCTAGCTGAAGACAAACGTGTTTCCATAAAATCATAGGGAATTTTAATAATGCGAGATATCACGGAAGACGAGCTTGAGATGGTGGCAGGCGCCTTTGGTCCTATTGGAGCAGTGGGGGGCGCGATAGTGACAGTTGCTACCTATCTGGGCACTCAAACCGGTGGTGGGAGTGTCAATGCAGCTGACTTGGCGTTAGCAGCAGCGTCTGGCGCGCTAATTGGTGCTATCACTGGACCTGTAGGCATCGGAAGCATTGCTGCGGGAACAACAGCAGGTTTTGGGGGGGGAGTGATTGCAGGTAATGGATCCAGACTTTGGGGCAGTGCTTCCACCGGCGCTTAAGAGTTAGTCATGATATGGGTAACTTTAAAGGTGAGGACTCTTTTTCTTCATGAGAATAGTTTGCTCGGTATCTAGGGTGTGGAGGGGAAGGTGATATATTTAATAGATTTGCTTGTCGTATTGCTGTTGGCGGTGCTGTTCAAAAAAATGGCAGGCTACCTGAAGGTGAGATATGGGTGGAATACTGATCATTTGCTGTTTTTAGTTTCAGTTCCGGTGATTTATCTATTGATTTATTTTGTTGTTCATCCCTCGTTGTCCAAGTATTTCTAGACGATGTTGGTGTTCGAATATAGAGCTAAAGTAGATCCCGGACGAGAGATAATAGAGCGCCTGCAAAGTGCTTTCGATGGCCCTTTGCCAGGGTAGGCAATTCGGTCAATTTTTATCGCTTGACCGCTTTTCAAGGTCGGGAGAGGCTGAAGCAGACCAGAAATGTTGGGTGTTTTAGCCTCTTTTCGACTGGGCGAGTCAATGAACGCCCTCCCTACACCTGTAGGGTGTCGGGCGTGGTTAGGTGACGATACACTGAATGCGATTAGTGGCACTAGGCCTTCTGCCGACAAAAGCTGTTAGATGATAGATCTGGAGTAGAACTAATGAACGCGTTAGTCTCGATGGTCGTAACCATCTCGATCGGAATAGTCGTGGGTACGGCTGCTGATTATTGGATGCTTGATAAATTTGTTAAATACGCATTGATGGCAGTGGTGATAACGTTGTCGCTACGGTTGTTGCGTAGAAGTAAGATTTAAGGCAGTTATTGTTGGCTTTCTGTGGCCGGTTCGCGGCCCTGTACGCAAGGCTCAGGTTGTGCGTGCAGAGTGTATATAAAAAGTGATGCGCGCTCCGCTAATAATGAATTTTTACTCCGTGATGTCAATGAAATATAAAATCGCTAGCGGGAATGATAGCGTCCCTGAAAATGCGTCATTTCTGCGTAAGACCTTTTGTTTGGTGTCGTTGTACTGGAAGAGTGAAGAGAAGCTATTTGCCTGGTGCTCACTGGTGGCCTTGGCGGTATTGTCGCTGCTGGCCGTAGCTACCGCGCTGGCTATCAACGAATGGTACAAGCACTTCTACAATGCCATCCAAGCACTCGATGCCTTTTCCTTCTATCGTCTGGTGCTGGTATTCGTTGCCATCGTGCTGCTGTCGGTATTGCGCTCTGTCTTGATCACCTATTGGGTCGATGTTTTCGCATTAAGATGGCGGCGCTGGTTGACCAATCACTATCTGTCGGCATGGGTGGTCGAGTCGAATCGCCCCGAGCAGATCGAGCAGCAGGTCGACAACCCCGATCAGCGCATCGCCGAGGACATCAACAAATTCACGTTTGAGACCATCGATCTGGCCTGCGGCCTGTTCTACACCCTGGCCAGCGTGGTCTCGTTCAGCGTGGTGTTGATCAGTATTTCAGGCAGTGCGCAACTGTGGGGCTTGAATATCCCCGCCTACATGTTCTGGGCTGCCATTTTCTATGCGCTGCTGGGCACCTTCATCAGCCAGAAAATCGGCTTCAAACTGGTCTCCTTGAGCAACAATCAACAGCGTTCCGAGGCGGATCTGCGATATTTCCTCATCCGTTTCCGGGACCACTCCTGCGAGCAGGGGGATCAGTCAGGCCGCAATGGCGAAAAAGACCGCATCAGTGAAAAGCTCGATGTCAGCCTGGCCAATATGCGCCGCACTATCCGCGTGAAGATGCGTCTTTCGTTGTTCACCGAGAGTTACAGCCAGCTCTCGCTGGTGTTCAGTAGTCTGCTGGCGGTTCCGCGCTTCTTTTCCGGTGCCATCCAGTTTGGTGACGTCATGCAGATCAACTCGGCGTTCGGCAACCTTTGCGAGAATCTCAGCTGGTTCATCAATGCCTATCACCGTCTGGCCGACTGGAAAGCCACGACGGACAGGTTGATCTCGTTCGATGGCGCATTGGCCGAACGCTCCGAAATGGAGGGTGTGACGCGTGGGCACGGAACTGTCTTCGCAAAGTAGCCTGAAGCGACTTGATCGGAGTCCGACATGTTAGTGCAATCCGCGCTGTCGTCATTGTTTGCACGAGCCAATGAAGTGGGGGTTGCCGGTACCTTCCAGTTCGTGTTTTCCGGGCAGCAACACTTCTGGGTGTGTGCGCCGGCTTGCACCCAGGTTCATGCGGGCATGCATCCACAGGCAGATGTGACCATCGCCATGGACACGTCAGTGTTTCTCGCAATCATGCAGGGGCAGTCCGATATCGAAGCGCTCTTTGCCCAAGGGCAGCTGAAAATCGACGGCCGCCTCGGGCTGGCGACATTGCTTCCGCGCCTGGTCAGTCGAGCATTGCATGGCGGCGATGGGGAACGGGTGGAAATGGACCGCCGCTACCCGGCTCGCCCTCGCTTCAGCGAGCAATTATCGGCTCGTCTGGACATGCGTGGCGGGATCGAGCGGCGTACCGCGCGACAGCTTTCGGTACACGAGTTCACAACCCGTTACCGGGCAGCCGGCAAACCCTTGGTGCTCAGCTCGGCACTCGACGATTGGCCATTGGCGAAGATGTCGATGGGGCAAGCCCTGGAGCATTTTGCCGACGTACAGGGCATCAGTCGGCACGGGCACTACGCCGACCATGCGTTCTCTTCCGGGCGTGAGTTCAAGGCCACAAGGGTGGTGGATTTTGTCGCCGGGATGGAACAGGCGAGTAAGCCGACCGGCGACGAACCGGCTGTGTACATGGGAAACAATCAGGTACCGCAGCAATGGCTTCAACTGATCCGGTTTCCCGAGTTGTTCGAGCGGGCACAGTATATAGCGCCAAGGTTCTGGCTGGGCCCGAAGGGCACGCTGACGCCACTTCACCGAGATGACAGCGACAATCTGTTTGCCCAGGTGTGGGGTGAGAAATCGATGCTGCTGGCCGCACCGCATCATCGCGAGGCCTTGGGCAGTTGGGCGACTTCACCGGATGGCGGCCTGGAAGGATGTGATTTCAATCCGGACAAGCCGAACTGGGAGGATTTCCCGACAGCCCGGAATGTGGAATTCCTGCCCGTTCGACTGAGGCCTGGCGACCTGCTGTTCTTGCCTGAAGGCTGGTTTCATCAAGTCACTTCGTTGAGTACGTCGCTATCGATCAACTTCTGGACACGTTCGGTGCGTGTTCCGGCTGAAGCATGCGTCGGCTGACGTCTGCACTGCCGGACCTTCTCAGTCCATCGGCGGCAACCGCCGCTTCACCGGCGTCTTCTTGATGATCGCGGTATTGGTCTCGGCCAGCACATTCAGTCGGTCGAGCAGCGTGTCCAACTGCTCCATCGAGCGCACATGCAGGCGGGCGATGAAGCAGTCCTCGCCGGTCACCTTGTCGCACTCGGTGAACTCGGGGATGGCGACGATCTGCCGTTCCACCTCCTGCAGTTGCCCCGGCAGCGGGCGAATGCGCACGATGGCCTGCAACTGGTAGCCGAAACAGCGCGGGTCCACCTCTACTGTGTAGCCGCGCAGCACGCCGCGCTCCTCCAGACGGCGCAGGCGCTCGCTGACGCTGGGCGCCGACAGGCCGCTGATCTGCGCCAGGGCTTTGAGCGAGCGGCGCGAGTCCTCCATCAGGGCGTTTATCAGTAACTGGTCGATGTCATCGGTCATGGCTACCTCGTTAGGTGATTTTCCAAATCTGCCTTGATAGTAAAGGTGTATGAGTCGATCTGCCTTGGTTATCCGCTGGAAGGTCAGCCTCAACCCTCCGCATACTGTGCCCATCGTCGACAGGAGGTGTGAGATGGACAATTCGTTGCGCCGTGGTTCGCTGGAAATGATCGCCGCCATGCTGATCTCCGGGACCATCGGCTGGTTCGTGCTGGTGTCCGGGCAGCCGGTGCTGGAGGTGGTGTTCTGGCGTTGCGTGTTCGGTGCCGGCACCTTGCTGCTGATCTGCGCGGCCATGGGCTTCCTCAAACCAGGCGTGCTGACCCGTGCCACTTTCCTGCTGGCGGTGGTCAGCGGGGTGGCGATCGTCGGTAACTGGGTACTGCTGTTCGCCTCTTATTCGCGGGCATCGATCGCCATCGGCACCGCGGTGTACAACGTCCAGCCGTTCATGCTGGTGGGGCTGGCGGCACTGTTCCTGGGCGAGAAGATCACCTTGGCCAAGCTGACCTGGCTGAGCGTGGCGTTTCTCGGCATGCTGGCCATCGTCAGCGCTCATGGCGCGGGGCAGGCCAGTGGTGGCGAGTACCTGCAGGGCATCGCCCTGGCGCTGGGCGCGGCCTTCCTGTATGCCGTGGCGGCGCTGATCATCAAGCGCCTGACCGGCACGCCGCCGCACCTGATCGCCTTGATCCAGGTGAGTACCGGCGTCTTGCTGCTGGCGCCCTGGGTGAAGCTGGGCGGACTGCCGGGTGAACTGCCGGCGCTCGGCAGCCTGGTCACGCTGGGCATCGTGCACACGGGGTTGATGTATGTGTTGCTGTACAGCGCTATCCAGCGCCTGCCTACGGCGTTGACCGGTGCGTTGTCATTCATCTACCCGATCGCCGCGATCCTGGTCGACTGGGTGGCCTTCGACCATCGCCTGGCGCCGTTGCAGTGGCTGGGGGTGGGGCTGATTCTGCTGGCGGCGGCCGGCATGCAGCAGGGGTGGTGGTTTCGTGCTGTCGCCAAGCCTGCGCAGCAGCGCTGAATGATTGGGCTAGGAGGTCCTGTAAACGGAAACGAATCAGCCTGCAGGGATTCGGGGTGATGTCGTATTGATGGCGTGCGGCTGGTCTTGTACCCTTCGCAGCCACTTCGCAGTGATGCGATCAGATTTCCAGTGATGGACCACCTCGTATGCCCCTCGTTCTTCGCGCCCTGGCTGTCAGTCTGGCGCTGCTGCCGTTAATCGCCGGTGCCGCACCGTTCCAGACACCCGGCGATCGTGACCTGATCCGCGACCGCCAGGAGAACCTGCTGCAGGAGCAGCGCAAGCGCCTTGAGGAGCTCCAGCAACTGCCGGGAAGGCAGGCACCGCAGGCGCCTGCCCAGCCCACCGAGCAGGGGCGCTGCTTCCAGATCCAGCGCATCGACCTGCAAGGCGCCAGCCTGCTCGACGAGCCACAGCGCAAGGCGCTGCTCGAAGGCTATGAAGGCAAGTGCCTGCAGGTCGGCCAGCTCAACGACCTGCTCAAGCGCATCACCGACCATTACCTGAACCGTGGCTACCTGACCACTCGCGCCTACCTGCCCCAGCAGGATCTGGGCTCCGGCGTGCTGCAGATCATCATCGTCGAAGGCCGCCTGGAAGGGCTGGACAGCTCCGCCTTGGCCAGCCCCCGGGAAATGGCCATGGCCTTCCCCGGCAAGACTGGCGAGGTGCTCAACCTGCGCGACATGGAACAGATGGTCGACCAGCTTGGCCGTTTGCCCTCGCGCCAGGTCGAGGTGGAGCTGGTGCCCGGCCAGGAGGTCGGCGGCAGTCGCGTGCAGCTCAAGGGTCAGCGTGACAAACCCTGGCGGGTCTCGGCCAGCCGTCACAACAACGGCGACGCCAGCAGCGGCGAGCAGCAGATGAACCTTGGCCTGGAGTGGGACAGCCCGCTGGGCCTGGCCGATCAGTTGAGCCTGCGTGGCGGGCGCGATGTGGTCAGCGACCACTGGCGCCATTCCGACAGCCATGGCCTGAACTACAGCCTGCCGTGGGGCTGGTGGACCTTCAACTACAGCTACAACCACAACTACTACCGCACCCGCGACACCTCCAGCGGTTTCCCCTTCAAGCTCGACGGCGACAACAGCGTGCACCAGTTCCAGGCCGAACGGGTGATCCACCGCGACAGCCTGAGCAAGACCGCGGTCAATATCGGCGTCAGCCACCTGCGGGCGCGCAACTACCTGGACGACACCCTGATCGACGTTTCCAGCACCCGTATCACCGAGCGCCAGCTGGGCGTCAACCACGGTCGTCGCATCGGCAATGCCTTCGTCAACCTCGATGCCGGCTGGCAACAGGGTATCGGCGCGCTCGACGCCCAGGGCGCGGGCGATCCGCGCGGCAACGAACCGGTGGCGCGCTACAACAAGTACACCCTCACCCTGAGCTACCTGCAGCCGTTCCAGCTGTGGGGCGAGCAGTTCAGCTTCGACAGCCTGGCCACCGGCCAGCGCAGCGAGGATGCCCTCTACAGCGGCCAGCGCATCAGCGTCGGCGGGCTGACCTCGGTGCGCGGTTTCAAGGAGCAGACCCTCACCGGCGACAGCGGCGGCTACTGGCGCAACCAGTTGCGCTGGCGCCGGCCGGTCACCTGGGCGCCGCTGCAGCCCTGGCTACGCGAATACGGCATGGCGTTCGCCTACGACGCGGGGGTGATCAAGGGCCAGCACGGTAACGGCCAGGACCATGGCCGTCTGAGCGGCAATGCCCTGGAGTTCAACGTGCGCGGCCAGTACTTCGCCGCCAGCGCGACCTTCGCCCGCTCGCTGGAGCGCCCCGACGTCATCACCCGCCGCGAACACCCGATCTATTTCCGTGTCGACGCGTTCTTCTGAGCCCCGACCCACCCTTTGCCCGTGACACCGCCGCCCCCGCCTGGAGCTCGTTCGACATGGATATCCGCACCCCACTGAACCAATGCATCGCCCTGATCGTCGCGGGGGTGCTGTTCCTCAACCCCATCGTCGCCACGGCCGCGCAGTTGACCGTCGATGCGGCGGCCAACGCCAATACCAGCCTCAAGCAGGCCGGCAACGGCGTGCCGATCGTCAATATCGCCACGCCCAATGGCAGCGGCCTGTCGACCAACACCTTCCGCGACTACAACGTCGGCAGCAACGGGCTGATCCTCAACAACGCCACCAGCAAGACCCAGTCGACCCAGCTGGGTGGCATCATTGTCGGCAACCCCAACCTCAGGGGCCAGGCGGCCCAGGTGATTCTCAACCAGGTCACCGGCGGCAACCGCAGTACCCTGCAGGGCTACACCGAGGTGGCGGGGCAGGCGGCCCGGGTCATCGTCGCCAACCCCCATGGCATCACCTGCAAGGGCTGCGGCTTCATCAACACGCCGCGGGCGACCCTCACCACCGGCAAGCCGATCATGGACGGCGAGCGCCTCGACCGCTTCCAGGTCGACGGCGGCGACATCGCCATCGAAGGCGATGCGCTCAATGCCACCAACCTCGACCAGTTCGACCTGATCACCCGCAGCGCCAAGCTCAACACCGAACTGCACGCCAAGCAGCTGAACATCGTCACCGGGCGCAACGACGTCAAGGCTGACACCCTGCAGGCCACGCCGCGTGCCGACGAGGGCGGCGACAAGCCGCTGCTGGCCATCGACAGCTCGGCGCTGGGTGGCATGTATGCAAACACCATTCGCCTGGTCGGCACCGAGCAGGGCGTGGGCGTCAAGCTGGCCGGCAACATGGCCGCCACCACCGGCGACATCCAGGTGGACGCCAACGGCAAGGTGACCCTGGCGCAGACGTCCAGTGCCGGCAACCTGACGGTCGCCGCGCAGAGCGCCGAGCTGACCGGCAAGACCTATGCCGCCGGCAGTGCCACCCTGCGCGTGCGTGACGAGGTAACGGTCGGCCAAAGCCTCGCCGCCAAGGACAGCATCACCGTGACCGGCGCGCGGATCGACAACCAGGGCATCATCGAAGCCGGCGTGGAACCCGACAACGCCCGCAATGCCCACGGCGACGTGACCCTCACGGGCCAGACCCTGCGCAACCGTGGCAGCGTGGTGGCCAATCGCACCCTGAATGCCACCGGCAGTACCACCCTCGACAACCAGGGCGGCACCTTCAAGGGCCAAGTCACCACCCTGACGGCTGGCCAGCTGGACAACCGCAAAGGCCAGGCACTGGCCGACGACATCCTGACGGTCAATGCCAACGCGATCGACAACCGTGACCAGGGCCTGCTGCAAGGCAAGGGCAAGGCCGTGGTGGACGTCGGCACCACCCTCGACAACCGTGGCGGCCGCCTGGTGGGCCAGGGCGGCCTGCAGGTCACCGCCACCCGGTTGGACAACCGTGACCAAGGCCTGGTCGGCAGCGACCGGCAGGCCAAGCTGACCACCCACGTGCTGCTGGACAACCAGGGCGGCGGCAAGCTCAGTGCCGACCGCCTGGACATCACCACCGCCGGCCTGCTCAACGGTGGCGGCCAGTTGCTCGGCGGCGATGTGCTGATAAACGCCAGCGCCGACATCGACAACCGTCTCGGCGTGGTTTCGGCCAAGCGCCTGCTCGACCTCAAGGCCGTGGGCCTGGACAACAGCGGCAAGGGCAACCTGCGCAGCGACGGCACACTGGGCGTCAAGGTGGCGACCCTGGACAACCGTGACAACGGCCTGCTGTCGAGCCTCGGCGACCTGACCTTGGATGGAAAGCGCCTCGACAACCGCGGCGGCCTGGTCCTCGCCGACCGCTCGCTGACCGTCACCGGCGGGCATTTCGACAACCGTGACAAGGGCGCGGCGACTACCAAGGGCAAGGCCCTTATCGACGTCGAGAGCCTGGCCAACAGCGATGCCGGCCACCTGCAGAGCGATGGTCGCCTCGACCTGATCGCCGGCAAGGTCGACAACGAGCGCCTGGGCAACATCACCGCCAAGGGCGACCTCGAGGCCCACCTGGGCACCTTGAACCATCAAGGCGGCAGGTTGACCAGCCTGGGCAGCCTGCTGCTCACCGCCGACATGATCGACAACCAGCAGGGCGGCAAGATTGGCGCGACCAGCGTGGCCGACATCAGCGCGGCGCGCATCCTCAACCAGCAGGGTGAGATTTCCAGCGCCGGCAAGGTCATCCTCAATGCCAGCGAATTGCTGGACAACCAGGGTGGCAAGGTCATCGGCGACCGTGGCCTGACCCTCACCGTGCAGCGCCTGCTCAACCAGAACAAGGGCCTGCTCAGTGGCCATGACCGCCTGAGCCTACAAGGCACCGAGCTGCTCAACAACGGCGGCAAGCTGAGCAGCCACCAGCACATCGACGTGACCCTGGACGGCAAGCTGGACAACAGCGACGCGGGCCTGATCGTCAGTGACGCCAGCGTCACCCTGAATGCCGGCACGCTGCTCAACCGCCAGGGCGGCAAGGTCTCGGCCATCGCGGCCCTGGACCTGACCAGCCAAGGGCTGCTGGACAACCAGGGCGGCACCCTGGTGACCAATACCGGGCTGCTGCTCAAGGCCGGTCGCCTGGACAACAGCCACCTCGGCATCATCAGCGCCCAGGAGCACGCCGAGCTGCGCAGCGGCGCCATCGACAACAGCGCCAAGGGCAACATCGGTGCCGGCAGCCTGCTGCTGGTCGGTACCCAGCTCGACAACTACGGCTATGGCCGCATCAGCGCCGCCGGCCAGATCGACGCCACGCTGACCGGCCTCGACCAGCATGACCACGGGCAACTGGTCAGCGAGACCGGCATCGACCTCGACCTGCAGCACGGCCAGTTGGTGAACCGTGATCACGGCCTGCTGCGCTCGCCGGGCAGCCTGTTGTTGCGCCAGATCGGCGTGGTCGATAACCGCGATGCCGGGGAGATTTCCAGCAGCCGTGGTTTCAGCCTGGTCGCCAGCCGCCTCGACAACCGGGGTGGGCGAGTGGTCAGCAGCCAGGACCTGACCCTGCGCATCGCCGGCGTCCTCGACAACAGCCTGAAGGGGGTGTTGTCGGCCAGCCACGACCTCGAGGTCGCGGCCGTCAGCCTAGACAACTTCAGCGGCGGCAGCCTGGCCAGCGGCCAGGCCCTCAAGGCAACAATCGACGAGCAGCTCGACAACCACGACCAGGGCATCCTGTCCGCCGTCGGTGCGTTGACCGTGACCAGCGCCGGCTTGCTCAACAGCGAGCGCGGCCTGCTGTCGGGCAACACCGGCGTGACCGTCACCACCGGCCAGCTGGACAACCACCAGGGCGGCCAGCTCATCAGCCAGGCGGCGATGACCGTCGACAGCGCCGCGCTCGACAACCGTGGCGGTGCCTTGAGCAGCAAGCAGGCCATGAAGTTGACCACCGGCGAGCTGCGCAACGGCGCCGATGCCTTGCTGCGCGGCGGCCGGATCCACAGCGATGGCGCGTTGACGCTGGTGGCGGGGCAGGTCGATTCCAGCCAGGGCGGTGAAATTTCCGCCAAGGGCGACCTGCTGCTGCGGGTCAGCGAGCTGATCCAGCGCCAGGGGCGGCTGATCGGCGAACAGAAGCTCGACCTTGACCTGAACGGCGGCGACCTGCTGAACCAGGGCGGCCTGATCAGCGCCAACGGCCCACTGAACATCCAGCACCTGGGCAAGCTCGACAACAGCGCCGGCGAAGTCACCAGCCAGCAATCCTACAGCCTGCTCGCCCAGCGCATCGACAACCAGCAGGGCCGTATCCTCAGCGATGGCCGGCTGACCGTGGAGGCGCCACTGCTGGACAACAGCGGCAAGGGCCTGATTTCCGGCGCGCAGGGCCTGCTGGCCAAGGGGACCGACCTGAACAACAGCGGCGAAGGCACCCTGTCCAGCAAGGACGGCGACCTCACCGTGACCCTGGACGGTACCCTCGACAACCGCGAACTGGGCGCCCTGGTCAGCAAGGGTAGCCAGCAGATCACCGCAGCCAACTTGCACAACCGCAAGGGCATCATTTCTTCCGAACAGGCCATCACCCTCAGTGTCGCTGAGCGGCTCGACAACAGCGGCGGCGGCCTCGTTTCCGCCACCGGCGACCTGGCGTTCGACCAGGACGACACCGTCATCGACAACCAGGGCGGACAGATCAACGGCCAGGTGATCACCGTCACTGGCAAGCGCCTGGAAAACGCCAAGGGCCAGCTGACCAGCCGCGCGCTGCTTGACCTGACCTTGGCCGAGGCGCTGCTCAACAGCGACGGCGCGCGCCTGGTCAGTGGCGCCGACCTGTTGCTCAAGACCGGCAGTGTCGCCAACAACGGCGGCAAGCTGATCAGCCACGGCCTGTTGCGCGTCGACGCGACGACGCTGGACAACAGCCGCGGCGGCAACCTGGCCAGCCAGCAGAACCTGGTACTGCGCCTGGACGGTGACCTGCTCAACGGCCAGGATGGCCTGCTGTTCAGCGAACACGGCAAGCTCGACATCCACGCCAATGCCCTGGACAACCAGGCCGGTACGCTGAAGAGCCAGGGCGCCATCGAAGTGCGCCTGGACAAGGCCCTGAACAACCACGGCGGGCGCCTGGAGAGCCAGGCCGGCGGCCTCGAGCTGCACGCCGCGAGCCTCGACAACAGCGGCAGCGGCATGCTCAGCGCGGCCAAAGGCTTGTTCAAGGGCGTCTTCAGCGGCCTGTTCGACAACGGCGGCGGCACCACCCAGGCGCAGTCGGTGGACATCCAGGCCGACACCCGGGTGAACAACCAGGGCGGCTACCTCTCGGCCCTGGGTGGCGACAATCAGCTCGTCACCGCCGAGTTCGACAACCAGGGCGGCGGCCTGTACGCCGCCGGGCTGCTGCACCTGCAGGGCCAGCAACTGCTCAACCAGGGCGGCAAGATCGGCGCCGGACGCATCGACTTCGGCTTGAGCGGTGCGTTGTACAACGGCCTCGGCCAGCTGGAAAGCGAGAGCGACCTGCAGCTGCGCGCCAGCGAGCTCGACAACCGCACGGGCAACCTGCGCGCCCTCGGCAAGACCGGCACCAGCCGCTTCATCGTCACGGGCAACCTGCTCAACGACAACGGCGTGCTGGCCACCGCCAACCACGACCTCGACCTGCAGATCGGCGGCCTGAGCAACAGCGGCGGGCAACTGCTGCACACCGGCCTTGGCACCTTCGGCCTGGCCTCGGACAAAGTCACCCAGGCCGGCGGCGTGCTGCATACCGATGGCCTGCTGAGCATCGGCGCCGCCAGCTGGACCAACGACAGCGTGCTGCAGGCCCGGCGCCTGGAGCTGGACATCGGCCGCTTCGTGCAGACGGCCAGCGGCAAGCTGCTGGCGGTCGAGAGCTTCAAGGGCCGCGGTGGCGACTGGACCAACCATGGCCTGCTGGCCAGCGATGGCAGCCTGCAACTCGACCTCACCGGCAACTACGACGGCAACGGCCGCCTGAGCAGCCTCGGCAGCCTGGGGCTGAGCGCCACCGATATCCGCCTGTCCAGTGCCGCCAGTCTGGCCGGCGGCGCGGGCAGCGTGGTGACCGCCCGCAACCTGCTGAGCAACGACGGTCGCCTGACCGCCCTCGGTGGCCTTACGGTCAACGCCGCCAGCCTGGAAAACCGCGGCACCCTCGGCGGCGCCGCGGCAGTGACACTTGCCGCCAATACCCTGAGCAACCAGCGCGGCCTGGTGTTCAGCGGCAACGACATGACCCTGCGCGTGGGCAGCCTGAGCAACTACTACGGCGACATCTACAGCCTCGGCGGCCTGGACCTGGCCGGCAACGGCAGCGCCCGCGCCGCGTTGCTGGACAATATCTCCGCCAGCATGGAAAGCGCCGGCAGCATGACCCTGGCGGTGGACACCTTGCTCAACCGCAAGGAACACCTGACTTCGAAGCAGAAGCTGGTCGCCGGCTACGTCAACGTGTATTCCGATGACCGCTGCAAGGGCAAGGGCTGCGAGCTGTACTTCTCGGCCACCGAGAGCTGGCAGGATGTCATCGACCAGGACAGCCCCACGGCCTTCATCACCAGCGGCGGCAAGCTGACCTTTGCCGGTGACGCGTTCCGCAACCACTACAGCAGTGTCTCCGCGGGCGGCGATATCGCCATCAATACGGCCGTGTTCGAGAACAAGGGCGCCGGTGGCGGCGAGCAGCGCAACCTCACCGCCAGCATGTACACCCGTGATCGCGGCCAGTACAACGCGTTCATCAACGCCAAGAACCAGTTCAACCAGAACCCGGGTTCGCTGACCCTGGACCAGGTGATGGCCGCGTCTGGCTATCCGTATGCCAGCATCTATGACGTCATCGACAACAAGACGCCGATTGCCGGCGCCGTGGTCGCCCCGGCGGTGGTGCAGTCGGCCGGCGCGGTGACCATCAACGCCACCCAGCGCATCGACAACAGCGTGGTGCGCGTCAACCAGGCCGGTGCCGGCACCATCAACGCCCGTGGCGATGCCACGGCCGATGCGCGCCAGGCGCAGACCCAGGTGCGCGCGCTCAACCCGCAGTTGCCGCCGGACCTGGCCCAGCGCCAGGTCAACCCGGTGACCCTGCCCAGCTTCAGCCTGCCCCAGGGCAACAACGGTCTATTCCGCATCAGCAGCCAGGCCGGCCAGGCCGCGGTCAGCGGTGACGCCCTGGGCGCAACCGCTGACCGCACCCAGGCCGGCAGCGGCACCTTCATCGCACCGCTGGCCACTGCGGCCAGCGCCGACAGCCGCGCGGCGTCGGCGCTCGGTGCCGACAGCGCGGCGTCTGCCCAAGGCGCCGTGGCCGGCTCCGGCGTGGCGCTGGGCGGTTTGGCCGCTGGCGTCAAGCTGGTCCAGGGCGTACCTGAGCGCAGCGTGCCGAGCGTCTCGCACAAGTACCTGGTAGAGACCAACCCGGTCCTGACCGACCTCAAGCAGTTCCTCAGCTCCGACTACATGCTTGGCCAGCTCAATATCAAGCCCGACCAGGCCATCAAGCGCCTGGGCGACGGCCTCTACGAGCAGCGCCTGATCCGCGAGGCGGTGGTGGCCCGTACCGGCCAGCGCTACATCGACGGCATGACCAGCGACGAGACGCTGTTCCGCTACCTGATGGACAACGCCATCGCCAGCAAGGACAAGCTGTCGCTGAGCGTGGGCGTGTCGCTCAGCGCCGAGCAGGTGGCGGCGCTGACCCACGACATCGTGTGGATGGAAAACATCGAGGTCAACGGCGAGACGGTGCTGGCCCCGGTGCTGTACCTGGCCCACGCCAACGGCCGCGTGGCCCCCAACGGCGCGTTGATCCAGGGCCGCGACGTCAACTTGATCAGCGGCGGCGAGCTGGTCAACGTCGGCACCTTGCGCGCCACCAACAACCTCGCCGTCAGCGCCACCAACATCGGCAACGCCGGGTTGATGGAAGCGGGCGGGCGCCTGGACATGCTGGCCACCGAGTCGATCCGCAACGCCCAGGGCGGGATCATCGCCGGGCGTGAAGTCAGCCTCACCGCGTTGACCGGCGACGTGATCAACGAACGCAGCGTCACCCGCCTGGAAGGCCGCGCGGGCGGTGAGCACGTGACCAAGGACCTGGTTGACACCGCCGCGCGCATCGAGGCGGCGAACAACCTGACGATCACGGCGGGGCAGGACATCGGCATTGTCGGCGGCGCCGTGCAGGCCGGTGGCAACATCGACATGGATGCCGGCCGTGACCTGATCATCGCCAGCCAGGAAGGTGTCGACAGCCACGAGTACCAGCGCCGCCGCGTCAGTGGCCACGACACCAGCATCACCCAGTACGGCAGCGAGGTGAAGGCCGGCGGCAACCTCACCGCCACGGCCGGCCAGGACCTGAGCATCGTCGCCAGCGAAATCGAGGCCCGCCGCGACCTGGCCCTGCAGGCCGGGCGCGACGTGACCCTGGCCGCCGCGGCGAACGAGGAGCACAGCTACGCCAAGGGCAAGAAAGGCAAGACCAAGTACGAGCGCCAGGAAGACGACGTCGAGCAGCAGTCGGCCGAAGTGAAGGCCGGCGGCGACCTGACCATCGACGCCGGGCGCGACCTGCGCATGGTGGCGAGCAAGGCCAGCGCCGGCGACGAAGCCTACCTGGTGGCCGGCGACAAGCTCGAGCTGCTGGCCGCCAACGACAGCCAGTACTCGCTGTATGACATGAACAAGAAGGGTGCTTGGGGGAGCAAGAAGACCCAGCGTGATGAAGTGACCGACGTCAAGGCGGTGGGGAGCGAGATCACCAGTGGTGGCAACCTGACCCTCGAGAGCGGCGGTGACCAGCTGTACCAGGGCGCGAAACTCGCCTCCGGTGCGGACCTGACCATCGACAGCGGCGGTTCGGTGACCTTCGAAGCGGTCAAGGACATGCATCAGGAGAGTCACGAGAAGAGCAAGGGTGACCTTGCCTGGAACAGCATGAAGGGCAAGGGCAGCACCGACGAGACCTTGCGCCAGAGCCAATTGACGGCCAAGGGCGACCTGGTGATCAAGGCGGTGGATGGCTTGAAGGTCGATGTGAAACATGTCGACCAGGCGACCATCAGCCAGAGCATCGACGCCATGGTCGCGGCCGATCCACAGCTGGCTTGGCTGAAGGAAGTCGAGAAGCGCGGGGATGTGGACTGGCGGCAGGTGAAGGAAGTGCATGATTCCTTCAAGTACAGCCATTCCGGGCTTGGGGCTGGGGCGCAGATCGTTATTGCCATCATCGTCACCTACCTGACGGCCGGGGCGGCCGGCACAATGATTGGCAATGCCACAGGTGCCGTGGCAGGTTCCGGCTCGGCTTTGGCTGCAAGCGGAACCGCGACCGCCACTGCCGTGGCCAATGGCGCGGTGGTCGGTTCGACAGTTTCAGCCGGTTGGGCAAACGTCGCGTTGAGCAGCATTGCCACAGCGGCCACCAACAACGCCGTTGTGAGCGGTATCAACAACCGGGGCAACCTTGGGGCGGTATTCAAGGATGTGACCTCATCGAGCAGCCTTAAGGGGTATGCCACAGGCGCAATTACTGCCGGGGTTACCGCTGCCTATCTCAATGATGCGTTTGGCATTTCCGCCGATGACCTGAACAAGCCTACCTTTGGCTTCGATCTGAGCAAGCTGTCGGGCTTCGGCAAGTTTGCCGGTTACACCGGCTCGCAGGCAGCAATCGGCGCTGTGGCCAAATCCGCGCTGGAAGGGAGCAGCCTGGGTAGCAACCTGACCGATGCAGGCAAGACCTTCGTGGGCAATGCGTTGTCGGCGGCCATCTACAAGCGACTGGGTGACAAGCTGTACTTCGAAGGGCTGCCGACCAAGACAGTGGCGCACGCCTTGGTCGGTGGTCTGATCGCCGAGGCCGCGGGTGGTGATTTCCGCACGGGGGCGATTGCGGCAGGTGCGAACGAAGCCTTTGTCGCCACCGTTGGTGAGCACATTTTCCCCGGGGAGTCGCATGAGCAACTGCTGACCATGACCTCGCAGTTGCTGGGGCTGACCGTGGCCGCAGGTTTGGGGGCCGATGAGAAAGGGCAGCAGGTGGCAGGCTGGGTGGCGCAGAACGCAACCCAATATAACAACCTCGATCACCCGACTGCGGAGCGCATGCTCGGTGAGTTGAAGGCATGTCGGGCAACCAAGCAGTGCACGGCGGGCAGGATCCAGGACATCCTCGATCGATACGAAAGCATCTCCATCGCCCGCTCGAAGGCGATGGACGATTGCAAGACGCGCGCATGCGCGCAGGGGCTGGTCGACAGCGCGGTTGTCATCGACAGCCCAGTTGCCAAGGAACTGATTGCGTTCTTTAAGAGCCAGGGATACGACACCGTCGGTCTGCTCAATGGCAGCCCAGGGCAACACCTGATGCCGTCGATGAACCCTGCCGGTACCGGCGGCTTGTTTGTGCCCGATAAGGACCTGTTCACCGCGAAACTCATCAAGGAAGGCTGGTTGACGCCTGCGGAGCAAGCCGGGCTTCAGCGATGGGATACGGAAACATCATGGCTGGACAATGCCGCTGGTCGTAAGTTGACGATCAAAGAAAAGGCTACGCTGATCACCGAACTGGGTACGACCGGGGCGCTGGCCATCATGGCCGGTGGCCGAGGCGTAGTCGCTGCGACGGGGGGCGGCAAAGGTAAAGCTGGAGAGGGTAAGGTCAGCCCGGGCGAGGGCGCGAAGGTCCCGCCATGCCCGCGTTGTTTCGCAGCCGGCACCCTGGTGGCAACGCCGGATGGCGACCGGGCGATTGAAACGCTCAAGGTCGGCGATTTGGTTTGGACCAAGCCAGAGCACGGCGGCAAGCCGTTTGCCGCGGCGATCACCGCGACCCATGAGCGGGATGACCAGCCGATTTATCGCCTGGCCCTGGAGAGCACCCGTACCGATGGCGCGGTAAGATCGGAAACATTGTTGGTGACACCGAGCCACCCGTTCTATGTACCTGCCAAGCGTGATTTTGTGCAGATGGGCGAGCTACAGCAGGGGGATCTGTTGCAGTCGCTGGCAGATGGAGAGGGTGAAGGGACGTCGACTCGGGTGGTCTCGGCGCGGTTGTACAAGCCGGTTGGGAAGACGTTTAACCTGACGGTGGATATGGGGCATACGTTCTATGTGGGGGATCTTAGGACATGGGTACACAATACTGGTGGGCCATGTGATATTCCTGTTGGTGCAAAAGCAAATGAGGGATCAGTAAGTCATGTCTCTGGAGTGAATCTTTCTAAAAGTCAGTCTAAGATGATTGCTGACTTTGAAGCGGCAGGGTATCCAACAAAACCAGTGGTTTCTCCAACCAGCGGAAATGTGGTTGGAACTCAGTACATCTTGCCTGATGGTTCGCGAGTTCGGGTGATGCAGGCAGATGGCCGAAGTCCCCGGCGCGCATCATTTGAGAACTCCAATGGTGGACCTGTGGACCCTACTACAGGAAAGCCGCCGCACCCCCCGCAGGGTTTATCAAAGGCGGAGCGAAAGCAATGGATAAGAGAACGTACGCATATTGAGCAAGTGGAATAAGCAATGAATAAATTTTTGCAGGCTGTGGCTATTTTGTTGCCAATAAAGATTGAAAGAGTATTATGGGATGGCGATAAGCTTATGCTTTTCTCGTTGGGTTGGAGCTTTCAGACTGAGAGTGCATGGCGTGTGTCAAAGGATGGGGATTTGCTGTTTGCTTGTTGGGATAATGACGCTAGCGATCTTGTTTCTGGATTGTTGAATTTATCCGTTCTTGAGGTGAGTTGGCTAATTGATGATCAGCCAATTGATCCATGCTTTAAATTATCTGACGGTCGTGTGTTGAATGTGTTTTGTTCGTCATCAACCGAACCTTGGGTTATGGAGTTGTCGGGCGGGGCAGTTTATGTAGGTAATACTTAATTTTTGAGTTTCTGTTGGTGCAAAAGAGATAGTTAAGCTCCCTGTTCTAAAAGGGAAAAAAGGGGACGAAAAAAAGGGGGCAGATTTGAATGGCACTTACTTAACATGCTTCGGATGCCCATGTTTCCTGATATCTGCCCTTGCTGATCGACGTGGTTTGGTCAGCAAGGGGTAGGCCTGGGGCCTTCGCTTTATCGCCCGAGGCTCGACACGACCAGGCCGGTTGCCTACACGCCTTTGAGCAATCAGCATCAGCAAATCTGCCAACCGATCCTCCCCCTCGCCGTAGCTGCGCTGTCGTAGCGCCAGCCATAGCTGGAGGCTGTGCTTGAAACTCAGTTCGCGTGGCAAGCAGTCGGCCATTAACGCCGATTGTGACATGAGCATTCGGATCAGGTTGTGTGCCAGCAGATAGACCCACCGGAAAAGGGGACAGATTTATTTTTCCTACTCTAATTCCAGCTCCTGGCAGCGAAGGGATCTAGCTGTCATGTAGGTAGGCCGAGATTAGGGTGGGGGAAATAAATCTGTCCCCTTTTTTCGCATGCATCCAGATATGCAAAAGGCCTTGCAACAGGCTGGCATGGCCGATCGCAAAGTCAACATTCTTGTTGGAGAAAAGCAATGATGAGCTATCAGGACTCCCAGCGCATGAGTAAGCAAGCTGCTGAGGAAGCCTTTGCCTCGACTGAGGTTAAGTGTATTTGCGAGGCATTGGTGTCCATTGCCTTTTATGAGTCAGATTGGAAGTGGGTGCAGAGCAAATGCTTAGAGTTTCTCAACAACGAAAACCCCGAAATTAGAGGGCTTGCGGCAACTTGCCTTGGGCATATAGCAAGAATTCATCGCCAGCTTGAGAAAGAGAAGGTGCTCAATGCTCTTCATGGCCATCTAGATGACCATGCGATCTCAGGGCAGGTTGAGGATGCTCTGGATGACATTGATATGTTCTTGCAGTGACCAGCTATGCGTTGCCCCATGATTGGGGCAACGCCGTCCTTGGTTTGTCCCAAGTGAGCCTCACCGCGTTGACCGGCGACGTGATCAACGAGCGCAGCGTCACCCGCCTGGAAGGCCGCGCGGGCGGTGAGCACGTGACCAAGGACCTGGTCGACACCGCCGCGCGCATCGAGGCGGCGAACAACCTGACCATCACGGCGGGGCAGGACATCGGCATTGTCGGCGGCGCCGTGCAGGCCGGTGGCAACATCGACATGGATGCCGGCCGTGACCTGATCATCGCCAGCCAGGAAGGTGTCGACAGCCACGAGTACCAGCGCCGTCGCGTCAGCGGCCACGACACCAGCATCACCCAGTACGGCAGCGAGGTGAAGGCCGGCGGCAACCTCACCGCCACGGCCGGCCAGGACCTGAGCATCGTCGCCAGCGAAATCGAGGCCCGCCGCGACCTGGCCCTGCAGGCCGGGCGCGACGTGACCCTGGCCGCCGCGGCGAACGAGGAGCACAGCTACGCCAAGGGCAAGAAAGGCAAGACCAAGTACGAGCGCCAGGAGGACGACGTCGAGCAGCAGTCGGCCGAAGTGAAGGCCGGCGGCGACCTGACCATCGACGCCGGGCGCGACCTGCGCATGGTGGCGAGCAAGGCCAGCGCCGGCGACGAAGCCTACCTGGTGGCCGGCGACAAGCTCGAGCTGCTGGCTGCCAACGACAGCCAGTACTCGCTGTATGACATGAACAAGAAGGGAGGCTGGGGGAGCAAGAAGACCCAGCGTGATGAAGTGACCGACGTGAAGGCGGTGGGCAGTGAGATCACCAGTGGTGGCGACCTGACCCTCGAGAGCGGCGGTGACCAGCTGTACCAGGGCGCGAAACTCGCCTCCGGTGCGGACCTGACCATCGACAGCGGCGGCTCGGTGACCTTCGAAGCGGTCAAGGACATGCATCAGGAGAGTCACGAGAAGTCCAAGGGTGACCTTGCCTGGAACAGCATGAAGGGCAAGGGCAGCACCGACGAGACCCTGCGCCAGAGCCAACTGGTGGCCCAGGGCGAGGTGCTGATCAAGGCCGTGGATGGCCTGAAGATCGATATCCGCCAGATCGACCAGAAAACCGTAAGCCAGGCCATCGACTCGATGGTTGCGGCCGACCCGCAACTGGCATGGCTGAAGGACGCCGAACGGCGTGGCGATGTGGACTGGCGTCAGGTCAAAGAGCTGCATGAGTCGTTCAAGTACAGCCATTCCGGCCTCGGGCAGGGGGCCATGCTGGCCATCATCATCATCGTCACCGTGTTGACTGCCGGCGCGGCCAGCGGCGCGATTGGTACTGCGGCGGGGGCCACCGCAGGCTCTGGCTCGGCGATGGCGGCTGGCACGGCGGCGACCGCGACAACTGCGGCAACCTCGGCGGGCTGGGCGAACATGGCGCTGACCGCGGTGGCCACCTCCGCCGCCAGCGGCGCAACGATCAGCACCATCAACAACCGCGGTGACCTGGGAGCGGTATTCAAGGACGTCACCTCCAGCGAAAGCCTCAAGAACTATGTCATTGCAGGTGTCAGCGCCGGGGTGGGTGGTTACGTCGCCGATTCGTCGTTCATCACCCAGATGGGCACGCGCCTGGCGGTCAGTTCGGCGCTCAAGACGGTCGCCAGTGGCGGCAAATTCATCGACAACGTCGGAGAAGCGGCGCTGGGCCTGGCTGCGGATGCGTTGACAGGTGCTGTCTACAACCAGGTCGGCAGCAGCCTCGTCGGCTCCGGCTTGCCTACGCGGGTCGCTGTCCATGCCATTGTCGGCGGCTTGATCGGCGAGATGGCCGGCGGGGACTTCGCGACCTCGGCGTTGGCGGCGGGGGCCAACAAGGCGTTGATCCAGATGTACGGGGAGCAGATTTTCCCCGGTGCGGCGCATGACCAGCTGTTGGCCATGACGTCTCAGTTACTGGGGATGAGCGTTGCGGCGGTAGCCGGAGGAAGCGACAAGGACCAGCAGGTTGCCGGTTGGGTCGCCCAACAAGCGACGGTGAACAACTACCTCAAGCACGAAGAGGTGGACAAGTTCGCGCAAGAGTTGGTGGGGTGCCGGGGCGCCGAGAACCCTGCGGGCTGCCGCGGCGGTGTACTGGATAAGTACGAAGGGATAAGGGTAAGCAAGACCGGCGCATGGTTCGAAGGCTGCAAGGCAAAGGGGGAGGGCGACTGCAGCAATCAATACACGGATGTCAAGGCGGGCTCGAGTGCACTGGATGCACTGGCTGAACTGTCGACGCTGACAAACGATGAACGGGCGATGGTGCGCATCATCCAGGATCGCCACTATGATGAGGAACGCCAGGCACAGTATTTCTGGTACCAGACGTTCATGGCGGAATCCGGTGCGGCAGGGATTGCTACGGGGTTGGCCGGACGGGGTAGCAAGGGTAGTGGTCCAGATCGGTCGGGTTCAGGCCCCTCCTCGGGTGTGTTGGGCTTGGAGCCTAAGTCGGGGTCGTCGAAAGCGAACGCTTCTAATACACCCCGGTTCATTGCGGACTCTGCCGGTAACATTATTGATTTAGAATTTACCAAGGGGCTAACGAAAACGAATGTGACAGTCGCAGGAACGCGTGGTGGTGTTCAGTATCCGCTGCAAGGACAAACACCCAATTCTTACGCCAATCTTGGAAATGGGCATGCTGTTGTCTATGGCCCTGAGGGACGGGCACTGTATGATGTGTCTAGCTCTCGGATTAAGGTCGTCGAATGGAATCAGGCACCGAATGGATCATATTTCCCCAAGAAGGGGAACGACACAAAAGCCTTTGAGGGAAATGTTCCTCAGTCGGTTCTTGAACATTTAGGGTTGAATTGATGAAAGCTTATCAAGGTTGTATTTCTAAAGATTCGTTGAATCTATTTGCTTCAGATATTGGCGTTGGAGAGTTTTTTTCATATGTAGGGAACTTGGTTTCATTGGAACAGGCGATTTCTGTTCTGGGTTTGCTTTCTCCCGATTTTGTTGAGGTTGATGGTCATGTTTTTTGGCTGCCTAATGCACAGCAATACGATTCGCAAAAAAAATGTTTGAAGGGGCTGGTCGAGACTGAAGCTGGTGCGTTGGAGCAAAGCACATCGCGTAAAGATGTTGAGCGGTACAGAAACATTTTCTCAATAAATCAGTTCTTTTCAAAGTGGGAGGATTCGCCGAATCGACCCGTATTTAAGGTTGGGCTGTCGGAGGAGGATTATCGTCTTTGTCATTTATTTGCCGAGCAGATCGCTAGGTATTGGAAGCGCGCGTTGTCAGACTGCTTTCCAGAGAAGGTTTTCCAGTTTGAGATCGCTGATGATCTTCTCGATGAGTATGGGGTTTGCCTGACATTCTGGCAGCTGTAGTTGTAATCAACTGGCCAAATGAGGAGGAACGGTTCGACGAGTTTGTCGAATTTGTTCTAACCACCTTGAGGGCTAGGAAGCCTGAGCGTGAGGAAGCGGAAAAGGGAAAAAAGCGGAAAAGAGCGGAAAAGGGGACAAATTTATTTTTCCTACTCTAATTCCGGCTCCTGGCAGCGAAGGGGGCTAGCTGTCATGTAGGTGGGCCGAGATTAGAGTAGGGGAAATAAATCTGTCTCCTTTTTGCATATCCCATTTTTGCAGTGGTGTACTTAAGGATGTGGATCTAATCACTGGGAGGGAATACTGATGATTATAAAAAAATCGGCGCTGACAGAAGAGGCTGGTACATGGGTTTTTCGAGGTGCTCCATACTCTGGGGCGGCATTGGAGTTTATGGGTGGAGATCTCATGTGGGGTGGCTTGTACGACAATGGCTGCTACATAGGTGATTATCGCAGCGAATTTATTTTGGAGGGAGAGTGCGTCGGAATTGAATCTGAACGTGATTACACAGGTGAGCAGTTTTTTCTGGGTGGTGAAGTCTATAATGGATTTGCTTATGAGTTTGCCGGTGAGGTTTGTGTCAGTGAACAGCTGTTTGAGTATGGCTGGGTTATTGCGGAAGTTACGTATTATTCAGGGGGGCAGCTTCGTTCCCTTGAGGTAGGTGAGGATGTCATACAACAATATGAGTGGTATGAGAACGGCGATTTAATAAATGTAATGCTGTATAAGCGTGATGCCTTCATGATGTCTTTGGGTTTTTCAATGGGTAGATTGCAGCGTTTAACGTTAATGGGGGATTATTTCGGGAGGGTGTCGACGGTTAGTAACTCCATAAGATTCCCTGTGTTGAGAGAGAAGAAGGAGCTCTTGGAGCTTATATGCGGTTCGCGGTTATCGTTAAGTGGGGATGGTGTTGATGAATCAGCTATTAAGTATTTGTTAAGTGGTGAAAATTTAAGCTATGTAAAGGAGTTGTGTGTGGATCGTATCTCCGATTCACCTGAGACTTTGGGCTGCTTGAGAATCCTAGATAAACTGAAAGAGTTGAAAGTCGCCGACGATGAGGGGAAGCGTGATTTTTGGCGCAAGTGGTGTGCGGAGTTCAAGGCGCTTCACACGGCATGTGATGTGTACTTTAATAATCGGTTGGTTGGCTTGGGAGTTTGATGGGCGGTTTGTTCTGTTCGTAAAACTGCCTTCCATATCGATCTGCAAGTCGAGTCGTTTCTGGTAGACGATAGTGGCGTGTTGCATTCAATACCCAGTGACAGGCAGTTTCAAGGGAGATTCGGTGGCCGATTGAAACGAACACAGGTTTTACATGTTTTTGAGTCCTGAGCGCGGCTCCGATTAGTTCGTCGCCGTCGAACAGGCCTGATTGGCATCCCCTTTCATCAAGGGGAGGTGCGTATTCACCGATGAAGCGACTTTTGCCGCATCCAATAGTGGGTATGTCATAAAGTACCCCCAAGTGCGATGCCAAGCCAAACCGACGAGGGTGAGCTATACCTTGCCCGTCGCAGATGATCAGGTCAGGTCGGTGGGTTATAGTTGATAAGAGCTTCACGATTGAAGGCAGCTCTCTAAACGAAAAAAGACCAGGAATATAGGGAAACGAAGTCGTACCCGACCATGCATGCTCTTCGATGATTTCCAGGCTTTCTGCGTCAACCACAACAATGGAGGCGATCAGTGTATCGTTCTCTTTGTGGTAGGCGACATCAATGCCTGCGATACTAGAGATCGACCCAAGATGATCTTGCTTGACCACTAGTTTAGATAGTCGTATCTGTAGATCTATGGCTTCGCTTGGGGTTATATCCCAAGGGTGTTGTATGACTGGCTGCATGTGGACTGTTCTCGCTAAATCAAGCTGGTGAGATTGTTGTCAACGAACCGTCAGATTATGCCATTTAAGAGCCAAATGACTAGCTGATTTTACTATCGATCTGGGGCATGGAAAGCATGAAAGGGACTGAAAAATGGACAGATCTAGTTTGCCTGCTGTGAGCGGAAAAGGGGACAGATTTATTTTTACTACTCTAATTTCGGTTCCTGGCGGCGAACGGACCTAGCCTTCATGTAGATAGGGCGAGATTAGAGCAGGGAAAATAAACCTGTCCCCTTTTTGGAGTGGGTATAAAAAGATTATTTCTAAGGATGGTACGGTTACGGTGTTGACAAATGGTAGTAAGACGTATCGTTTTTACCCATCTGCGACTTCTACCGGTCAATCTTCGGCTTCCTTGACGGTTGAGGGTGGGAAGAAGCTGATCACTAAAAATACGGTTTAGTGGAGAGTGATGATGAATGTTTCGGCTGTGGCGTCGGACAAATTAAAAAATATGATTAATAACGTAGCAGATTATTTGAATTTTGAACTTGATCTTCCGTCTAATGTTTTTTTAGGTGAAGACTGGGGGTTTTGGTTTTTTGAACGGCCTTTGCTCAGTTTTGTTGATCTGTTCTCAGGTGTTGTAAAAAATAGCGTTTATAGCTTTT
Source organism: Pseudomonas sp. RC3H12 (assembly GCF_018596375.1). Classification (NCBI taxonomy): domain Bacteria; kingdom Pseudomonadati; phylum Pseudomonadota; class Gammaproteobacteria; order Pseudomonadales; family Pseudomonadaceae; genus Pseudomonas; species Pseudomonas sp. RC3H12. Next base: position 889,284 of record NZ_CP075595.1, read on the forward strand.
CCTCTGATGTGTTTATCAAGTTTTCAGGGGTGGAGGTTGTTGAGGGGTCATGCTATTTAATTTGTCAAGATGCCTGTGGTGCTGCGCTGTCGTCGAGCCGCCAGTCTGAGGATATTTTACAGAATAGCTTAGGTTATCCGATCTATTTTTTTAATTCGAAATTCGATTGGATAGCTGTTGAAAGTGCATATGAAGAATACGGTGTTATTGGTTTGAGAGGTTCGGATGTTAAAGGCTGCTTTGTCAATTTTCTGAGAGAGAATTTTATTTCGCAATCAGAGATGGCTTTGATTGCGGCCGGAAAATCGGCTGGTAGTAAGTCGGCTCGAAGTTTTATTTCCGCGTATGAAACTAAATAGGAAAAGGGGACAGATTTATTTTTCCTACTCTAATTTCGGTTCCTGGCGGCGAACGGACCTAGCCTTCATGTAGGTAGGGCGAGATTAGAGCAGGGAAAATAAATCTGTCCCCTTTTTCGCTAAGGAAGCGCTGGCCGCGCTCGAGGCGAAGTTCGGACCGGGTTTGCTGAATGGTGGTGCAAAAGGTAACAGTGTTGCTGAGGCCTTAACCGGGGTTACCCAGAAGCAGCTCGATAAAAAATTCAAACATGCCTCTGATTTTGGCGTGGTGACTACAAAGAAAAACCCTGAAACACTTGCTCAGTATGAGTCAGCAATAAAAACTCACATGGCATCGACTTCTACGACCCAGCAAGGTACATACGGCTTTGTAAAAGACTCAAAAGTGTATTTTAATTCGACCACCAACAACGCTGTTGTGCTTGATGCAGCAGGGAATTTCGTGACGGGATTTAAGTTGTCGCCTGGAACTCAGCAATTTGATAATTTTATTAAAAACGGAGTGCTGCGATGAGTTACACTATCTTGGAGTTTGCAAGATCGTTCGTGGCGGGAAGGCTGGCAGCTGAAGTTTTTTCGGAGGCATATATCGAGCTTTGGAAAATTGAGCGAGATAGAAATATCCTTCAGCTCGATGAACCTTCGTTGAACGAGTGTTTGTCCAGTATTTTTTGTGCCGCAGATATGTATGAGCCAGACGAGTCAAGGGAGGAGTATGAATTTGACGGTGAAATGCTTAGATCTGAAGTCGCGAGCTTGTTGGTGAAGTTGGACGCTGATTAGTTGGTGCAAAAGCGACATTTAGGAAAGTGAGGAAAAGGGACAGATTTATTTTCCCTGCTCTAATTCCGGCTCCTGGCAGCGAAGGGAGCTAGCTGTCATGTAGGTGGGTCGAGATTAGAGTAGGGGAAATAAATCTGTCCCCTTTTGGGTCCATAAACGGTGGTGGAGACATCGGTGCTGGCCTAAAAGCGGCAACCAGCAGCAAGGCTATAAAGGGATACGCTACGCAGATGGTGACAAGCGGAATCTTGAGTGGAATAGACACAGCAGTTGCGGGGTGGAATCCTGATGGCCCGTTGGTTCTGAGTGCCAATGGCATTAATAATCCAGGGTATAGCTCTGGTATGTTGGATTGGAATTCGGTCAGCCAGAACATCCTTCGTAGCAGCACACATGCTTTTGTCGCTGGCAGTGTGAACACAGCGATAAATGGAGGCAGCTTCAAAGATAATCTTGGAGCTGCTGCTGTGTCTGAAGGATTGGATTTGGCGGCGGCCTTCGGTAATAAACAGGTCGGCGATTTAGCTGATTATCTCAACGTCAGTCCTGGCTCTGCACAAAAAATCCTAATGCACGCAGTCTTGGGTGGAGCGCTGTCGTCCGCCAAGGGAGGAGACTTCAAAACAGGGGCACTGGCAGGTGCTGCAGCGCAGGGTCTCACGGCGGCTACAAGTGCAGGTCTAGGCAAGTATCTCGATTCACGGTTTGCTACGGACGACCAGTTCAAGGTGGCGACCGCCCAGATTATTGGGGTTTTGGCAGGAGCCTTGGGTAATGGAAACCCTGAAACCGCCAGTTGGGTGGCTGGAAACGCTCAGCGCTATAATGACTTTTTACATCCAAGGGGAAATTGGGGGGCAGAAGCTGCTAGCTTAGGAACATATATGGCTGAGCAAGGCAAGACACCCGACCAGATTTCTGATGCGCTCCAGTCCTTGGCTAGAAGCGATGGGTACAAAGGCCCAGGTCATGATTATGTAGCTGGTTGGGTGTATACTCCAGCTGTGTTGGGCGCGACTATATCGCCCCCGGCAGGACTTGCTGGCGCAGCGATGGGCGGTGCCATTGGCGGTGGTGCTAACATCAGCTATCAATTGACCACGGATAAACCGTTTAGTTATGTGGACGCCGCCATTGCTACCACTGTGGGTGGTGCAACTCAAGGTCGTGGGGTCGCATTTACTATTGGTGCAGGCACGGCAGGGGCATTCTTAGGGGGCTTGATTAAAGGTGATAGTTCAATGTATCCAGTTTTAGGTGCGGCCATTGGTGGTGCTGTGGGCTTGAAAACTGGACAAGTCGTAACTGGTAAATTGAAGCCCTATCTCGGAAGTAATTCTGAAGTTGTAGGTGCCTCTTTGGGTTCTCAGATTTCCGAAGCTACAGGTGGCAAAATAGGATCAATAGGAGATAGCAAGTAATGAAGCCCAAGTCGAGGTTTCAAGCTTATGTACTATTTTTAGTCTATTTGATTGTTTTGTTTTTCTTTGGCGGGGTCTTATCAAATTTTTTAGGGGCTATAGCCCTGTATTTTAAATATGACACGTGGCATTTTGGCTGGGCTGATATTTCCGGCGTGTTTCCTGGATTTTTAGCCTATGCGGTCCCTGTCTGGTTTGGGGTATGCCTTGCTTCATATTTCAAATGGGGTGGTGGGAAGTAAATGCCGAAGTGATTCCCGAACGTGGATTGCTTTCCAGGAAAAGCAGGAAAAGGGGACAGATTTATTTTTCCTACTCTAATTTCGGTTCCTGGCGGCGAACGGACCTAGCCTTCATGTAGGTAGGGCGAGATTAGAGTAGGGAAAATAAATCTGTCCCCTTTTTAGGTTCAGGCGATTCTGGTACTCACTGTCGAACGCCTTGAGATCTTTGTTTGATTTTTCAGGTGTCTCAAAGTGGTTTGAATTTTGACTCTGGCAGCCGCAAATAGTTAGCAAGATCGTTATCGTGAAATATATGGCTTTCATTGGGATTCTGAGTTGGCGTTAATGGGGCTCTATCGTAGCACTCCCAGATAAGTATTGATATCGTGACTTTGTCATCGAGAAGTGGACAAGTGGACGGAAAAGAGACGGCAGGGAAAAGGGGAAAACAGGGGAAAAGGGGGCAGATCTATTTTTCCTACTCTAATTTCGGCCCTTGTGGGGTCGAAGGAATCGAGCAGTCATGTCATTCTCCTGATTCATCAGTCGTCAAGGTGATCCAAGGAGGATGCCGTCATGCCTAGAGGTGGACGAGTACTGCTACCACACTGCCCGCATCATATTGTCCATCGGGGTCACAATCGACAGGTTGTGTTTGCGCAAGACACGGACTTTCAACGCTACTTAGCCGATCTCCGAGAGTTGAAGGATGCCTTTGGAGTGAAAGTCTATGCGTACTGCTTGATGACCAACCATGTGCATCTATTGTTGGTTCCTGATGACGCTTGCGCAGGCCTTAGCCAGCTGATGAAGACGCTGGCGGCGCGAGCGACGCGCTATCGTAATCGACTAGAGGGTCGTTCCGGTACATTGTGGGAAAGTCGTTTTAAGTCCAGCATTGTGCAGTCTGACACCTACCTGTTGGCTTGTTGCCGCTACATCGAATTGAATCCAGTCCGGGCGCGGATGACAGTTGAGGCTGGTGATTATCCTTGGTCGAGTTATTCGATCAGGATGGGGGCTGCGAAACGGCAGAATTGGCTTGATGATAATCCCTTGTTTGAAGCATTGGGGGAAACTGAAGAGCTCCGGCGCAAGCGCTACGCCGAGTTTGTGAGGCAGGCGATATCGGACGGAGAGCTTAGCCTGATTCGAGACGCTATTCAGCGAGGACAATTGACGGGTAGTAGCCGGTTCGTGGACGAGATCGCGCAGATCACTGGAAAACGTATTGAGCGAAGGAAGCAGGGCAGGCCAAAATTAGAGTAGCGAAAATAAATCTGTCCCCTTTAATGGTATACCGGTGAAGCCATGATTGAAGTGGTATATGAACGAATCTCCAAATATGAATTGACTGACTGGGGTGTGATGCTTCAGGGCGTCTCCGGTGTTCCTGGTCTTGTAGGGAGTTTGCCGGGATTATATGTGGATAATTTTGCAAATAAAGAACTTGAAAGTATTGCTGAAGACAGTCCGGCATATGATTTAATTGTCAGTTTGGCTTGTGATAGTGAACTGCCGGAATCTGAACTGTGTGCGCAATTAGAAAAAATCTGTATGCTCCGAAAGTCGGATATGCTCCGATCCAGGAAGGTTTGGCGAGCGGTTGCGTTGGAGGAGTTATTGTTAAATATAGACTCTGATCCAGTATATGGGTTGATAAAATTGTCTGAATTTTGGTCGTGTTGGGAATGGCCTGCTGACGCACCATTGTCCATGGCTTCAGGTGTGGAAGCTTTACCGGAGAATGCGTACCATTCGTCATCGAATTATAAGTACGTTGTAGATGAGCATGAGCAATGGGTGAAAGATCAATTGTCCAATTTGTGAAAAAGGGGACTGTGAAAAAGGGGGCAGATCTATTTTCCCTACTCTAATTTCGATTCCTGGCGGCTAACGGATCTGGCCTTCATGTAGGTAGGGCGAGATTAGAGCAGGGAAAATAAATCTGTCCCCTTTTTCCGAGCCAGGTACTGCGCTGGAACTACCCAAGGTATGGGAGTCGCTGCTTGAAAAACACTCAAGCAACGCGCGGGTCTACTCACAAAGCGAATTTCTGAAGGAGTTTGGACGATGAAACTAAGTCAGGCACTATTTGGCGAGCTGTGGGATGGTGAAAAAAGCATCTGTATTTTTGTTCATTTGGGGCGATGCTTTTGGGTTGTGGATTATAAGTATAATTTCTGTCTGGATGCGGAGAAGGATTATCGGGCCTATCTTGATAAGGGGTATATAACAAAGGAGCAATATTTTTTGGCTTGCAATGAGTTCAGGGGTGGTCTTCTTAAACTTACATCAGATAACTTCCTGCAATACATTGGCGGCGATGGGAGGGAGATTCTTTCACAGGAGAATCTTAAGAGTATCCTTATGATGGGGCTTGATCTGGAGGGGGATTTGTATGAAAAAATTGAGCAGTACTATCTTTCTGGGGCGGAGCTGAATGTTAATTATTTCAAGGCTGCTAATGCTGTTGCATCTAGGCTCCCGATGTTTTATGTGAATTTTGATAGAGAGATATACCTGCATATGGACAATGGAAGGGCTCATGAAGATTCGGCCTATCCTGGCTGGTTTGCTAAGTGTGCTGATTTCGGATACTTGATTCCGGACAGAGAGAAGTACTGGGTTTTGGAGTTTAAAGATTATTGGAAATTTAGATTTTTGTAGGTCCTCTGGCTTTATAAGCTAAGGGTGCAAAAGCAGCTGGCGGGGCGGTTGATGATCTTGCTTCAAGTAAGGTTAAGTGGGGTGATGAGAATGCAGGCATAAACGGAAAAGCAGAAAAAGGGGACAGATTTATTTTTCCTACTCTAATTTCGATTCCTGGCGGCGAACGGATCTAGCCTTCATGTAGGTAGGGCGAGATTAGAGCAGGGAAAATAAATCTGTCCCTTTTTTTATTGAGTGATATGGGTATGATTATTCGTGAAGTTGGGCGAAAAGATTCTGTTCAAGTGTTTGGGGTTTACTGGGTTGGAAAGGAGCGTTTTTATTGGGTCATCCCTTACGAAGGTTACGGTGGTTTGATGGCATTGAGCGATAGAGAAATAGATGTTGTCGATCCAGCTTTGTCAGGTGAGTTGGTTCTCTGTAAGGATGGTGATGGGGGGGATATGATTCCGCACTGGGCAGCGGTAGACTTGATCGATGAATTAGTGGAGCGTGATCCATTAGCAATGATTGAGTTCCTAGGGCGTATAAATAATTAGGGGGAAAGGAGTGAAAAAGGGGCAGATTTATTTTTACTACTCTAATTTCGGTTCCTGGCGGCGAACGGACCTAGCCTTCATGTAGGTAGGGCGAGATTAGAGCAGGGAAAATAAATCTGTCCCCTTTTTTGCTCTAGTTTTGTTTTCTGGCGGCGAATGGATCTAGACATCATGTGGGTAGGGCGAGATTAGAGTAAAATGAGCAAAAAGGGGAGAGCAAAACGGAAAAGAAACGAAAAGGGGACAGATTTATTTTTCCTACTCTAATTCCAGCTCCTGGCAGCGAAGGGATCTAGCTGTCATGTAGGTAGGCCGAGATTAGAGTGGGGAAAATAAATCTGTCCCCTTTTTCGGTCCTGATTGCTAATAATTGCTTGCACTCTATTAATGTTCAGTTGAATGATGAGGGGGTGGCCTATGATCTGTCTCTATCAATTTCGGAATCTGAAGATGTATGGGGTGCTGCTGTTCGTGTGAGGTTCTTCGATGTCAGTCAGTTTGCGATTCGCGATTTTGGTGGAGGGTTGACTCAGCTTATGCATATGAATGTAGAAAAATTGGACTCTGGTCTTGATAGGATGCGCTATAAGTTTAGCGATCTTGAGGGTGAGTTATTTTCATTTTATTTCTCATCATTTTCTGTCGACTAAAACAGGGAAAGGGGGCAAAGAAAAAGGGACGGGCGGGAAAAGGACGGGGAACGGGGTAGATATATTTTTACTGCTCTTAGAGAAAATAAATCCGTCCCCTTTTCTTCCAGCGAGTACTATGACAGTGATTACTGGTCATAAAGGTAATCTTGTGAGCGCTTTTCCAGGGAAAACATTCTAAATGTACTGTGCCATGTTGTGGAGTAAGGAAAGGGCCGCTGCGGGGTTGGATGGAGTGCTGAAGGTAATTGAAATTCCTAAAGATGCCATTTCAATGCTCATAAATGCGGATTCTAAAAATTATCCATTGCTCTCGGAGCTGTGTCTTGATGATTATGGGTTGTACTCTGGGGAACAGTTGGATCGGTTGCGGCTTGAGTTGAAAAATATGTCAAGAGCAACGAATGGAATGGATGGATTTTATTGTTCTTTGGGCGATCTTGCTTTAGAAGCGAGGGTGCTTGGGGAAAGTGTTTTGTTTGATCCGTTTAGGGATTTAAGTCGTTAAGGAAAGAAAAAGAAGGCTAGGAAAAGGGGACGGATTTATTCTCGTTACTCTAGTTTCGTTTTCTGGCGGCGAATGGATCTAGACATCATGTGGGTAGGGCGAGATTAGAGTAAAATGAGCAAAAAGGGGAGAGCAAAACGGAAAAGAAACGAAAAGGGGACAGATTTATTTTTCCTACTCTAATTCCAGCTCCTGGCAGCGAAGGGATCTAGCTGTCATGTAGGTAGGCCGAGATTAGAGTGGGGAAAATAAATCTGTCCCCTTTTTCGAGAGATCTAATGACTGCTTCATGGTTCAATGAATGTATAAGTCCATTTTTAGAGGGGTGCTCTCTGGAGTACTCGTCATGCTCTGGCGGGGATTTTGGTGATCTTGAACGGATAGAGTTGGAAGGCTTTGGTAAGCTTGGAACTGTAGAATTTTGGTCCAAGGGTTGGGTTGGGGTTGATATATATGACTGTGTCCTTGAAGAGCAAGTTATGAATTTTTTGTTTTCGCCAGAAGAGCAAAGCTCTGTACGTCAGGCTTTTGAAAGTTTTATAGAAATCTTCACGCAGAATGTCTGATGTAAAAGGAGAAGAAGCGGCAGGCCAACCTGTCTCTTTTTTCTTCGCCAGTGGCTAAGCTTCTGTAGGGTGTTTAAAAATGAGTGATCAAAAGCTGAGAGAGCAACCATTGGTCGATAGAATTGAAAACCTGGTTTCTGATCTTGCTGTCAATAGGAATAGTCGTTCTGAGAACGCCCTCTGCAAAGAAATACGACCGTTGTCAGGTAGTGAAAGAATGGAGGTTGTACAGGTACTGGCCAATTTTAATGTTCGTTTGGGTGCAGATGTTGCAGCTCGAGTCCACTTGCCAGTTTATTATCAAGTGCAGTTGATTAGAAACCTGCTTGCAGATGGTGGAAGTAATACAATCAAGCAGTTCGTGGTGCGGCTGTTCGTACATCGAATGAAGACGGCTGTGGTTATAAAGGAGTTGATGGCTGCGAAATATAGATATCCGGATGCGGTGAGCTTAATGGCGTACTACTATTCAAGTCTCAAGAGGGTTCGGTGTCGTGCTCAAAAAGATGCCCTTTTTTTGCTGAGGGATTTCAGAACATGTGGAGTTTAGATGATCAAGTGTTAGCAGCTGCCATTCCGGTATGGCTATTTTAATTATCGTATAGTCGTGTTCTGGTTTTATGCTCTGTATCACTAGAGTCTAGCGTGGACTGGATTGAAACCTGCAGCTCCAAATGGATAAAGCCCTGCACGAGGCAGGGCTTTGAACGCGGCAATTTTTATTTGAGGTAACCGTTCTGGCGCATCCGCAAGCTGTAGATCCAGACAGCAACCAGCAGCATTGCTTGTAGGGTGCCCGGGAGTACGTACCAAAAAGCCTGCGGGTAAAAGCTCGCCGGAAGGCGAGAAATTTCTGGGAACATGAGCGGGATCAGCGTCAGGCCAAAGAGCAGTGCCCCAAGCAGGCACCATACGGACTTCGCGCTGCGCCTGTACAACAACACGCTGCTTGTGACGAGTAGAATGCATGACAGTGCTGGAGGCACCAGCATAATCATTGCGAAATCACCCACCCTTGCCATTTCCCATCCTTCGCTGACTAACCAATAGACAATTTTGCAGGTGATGAGCAGGCAGTAGATTGCCGCATACGTGACTAGCATCGGACGTGGAGCGTTTCTTACCTGAGGTGCACTTTTTTCCATAATTTCCAGATCTCATGGCGTGGCGGGTTAATCCGGCCAAAGTGCGCAGTCTACTGGAGGATTGGTGGATCTTGAAGTGGCCTGAAACACCATACTACTTTTCGTACAATGCTTAATCGCACTCATCTGTAAGCTATGCGTTCAAGATGCTTGGAGTTTGCTCTCGACTTAAGCCGCCGGGACTGCCTTGCAGCCCTTTCGCGGCAAAAGGCCGCTCGTACAGGGGGATGCGGCCTCCTGTAGGAGCGGCCTTTTGCCGCGAAAGGACCGCAAAGCGGTCCTGCTCCGCAAACGCCAACTGCTCAGTTCAACCAGCTCAACGCCGGCCCCTGCGGCACGATCCGCGTCGGGTTGATGTGGTTGTGCGAGTAGTAGTAATGCAGCTTGATATGCGCCATGTCGATGGTGCGGTAGATCGCCGGGATCTGCGTCAGGCGCACCAGGTACTGGTACAGCGCCGGGTACTCGGCCAGGGTCTTGTGGTTGGCCTTGAAGTGCACGTAGTACACCGCCTCATAGCGGATCAGCGTGGGCAGCAGGAACAGGTCCGACAGGCTCAGCTTGCCGCCCACCAGGTACGGCTGCTTGCGCAGCCGGTGCTCGAGGGTGTCCATGGCCGCGAAGAACTGCTTGTAGGCCTCGTCGTAGCTCGCCTGGTCCGGGGCGAAGCCCATGTGGTAGACCATGCGGTTGATGTTGGTGTGCAGCCACTGGTTGAGCTCGACGATGTCACAGCTGGAGCGGTCGGGCACCAGGTCGATCGGGGTCTTGGCCAGGGGCAGCAGGCGGGTGGCCATCTGCAGCGCCAGCTCGGCCGAATCGTTGTGCACGATGCGGTTCTGCTGGCGGTCCCACAGCACCGGCACCGACTGGTTGCCGGTGAAGCCCGGGCGCGAACGCTCGTACAGGCTCGACAGCAGGGTGACGTCCTTGTGCAGCGGGTCCTGGTCGTGCTCGTCGAACTCCCAGCCCTGGTCGTGGCGGCGCGCCGCCACGGAGGTCACGTCCAGCGCGTCTTCCAGGCCCAGCAGGCTCTGCACCAGGTGCACCCGGTGCGAGAACGGGCAGGCGTGGGAGATGTACAGGTGGTAGCGGTTGGGCTCGGCCACCAGTTCGCTGAGGAACAGCTCCTGGACCGACGGGTTGTCTTGGCTGCGGGTCATCTTACCTCCCTACTGCGGTGGCCAGGCTTGGGCATGGGCGCTCGCCGAGGGCGGCGATGCTGTGCTGGATCTTCAGGTTGGCGGCGGCCAGGCCCGCGGCCAGGCTCTCTTCGCCCATACCAAGGCCTTCGGCGTAGATGAACTCGACGCTGTTCAGGCCGACGAAGCCCAGGGTCTGCGACAGCCAGCCGGCCAGGGTGTCGGTGCCCTGGCTGTAGACGCCGCCGCTGGCGTTGAGCACGTGCACCGGCTTGTCGTCGAGCAGCCCGACCGGGGCGCCGTCGACATAGGTGAAGGTGACGCCGCCACGCACGATGTAGTCGACCCAGGTGTGCAGGATCGATGGTGCGCCGAAGTTGTAGCGCGGCAGGCCGATCACCACGCGGTCGGCTTCCTGGATCTCTTCGATCAGTTCGTTGGACAGCTTCAGCGCCGCGGCCGCCTCGATGCTGCTGGCGTCACCGCCGAACAGGGCGTCCATGGTCACCGCATTGAGGTGCGGGATGGGCTGGGCGTGCAGGTCGCGCACCGCCACCGAAGCTTCGGGGTTGACCTCTTTGAGCTGCTTGAGGAAGTTGTCCACCAGTTGGCCGGAGAAGCCGCCGTCGGACTTGATCGAGGAGCGGATGACCAGGACCTTGTGATTCATTGCGCGAATCCTTTCTGTGATGTGTGTGATAGCCAGTCTTGAGCAATCGGGCGGGAGTGAAAAGCGCAGATAATCAGGGTATTACCCTTAAGGTTGTCATGTATCGCCAGGGGCTCTGGGCTGGAACGAGCGCGGGGCAAGCCTGCTCCCACAAATCGCGTGGGAGCGGGCTTGCCCCGCGATGAACGTGATGGGTGATTACGCCCTTACCACTCGCGCTTGAGCCTGAACTTGCTCAACTGCGCGCTGGCGATACGGGTCTGGCTGCCGTCGGCATTGACCCGCCAGGCCTCGGCCTGGGTGAACATCAGGTTGCGACCGTCGCGGATCACCTTGGCGTGGAACAACACCTCTGTGTCGCGCGGCGTGGCCGACAGCAGCAGGGTGTTGAAGCTGTTGGTCAGGGCGTACTCGTCAGGCCCCAGCAGGGGCAGGGTGGCGAGCATGCTGGTGACGTCGATCATCGAGTAGATCACCCCGCCGTGCAGGGTCTGGCTCAGGTTGTCGATGGCATCGGTAACGGTCAGCCGGCAGGTGCACTGGCCGGGGGACTGTTCCAGCATTTCCAGCCCGCAGTAGCGCTGGTAGGCGTGTTCGAGCAGCGCGCGCGAGTGCGCGGCGGCGTGGTCGCTGATGGTGCTCATGGTGTGATCCTTCACAGGTGCCGGGCAATGATTTCCAGCATGATTTCGTGGGTGCCGCCGCCGATGGCCAGCAGGCGGGCGTCGCGGTGGATGCGTTCGACCAGCGAGGGCTCGACGCAGCCGTGGGCGCCATGCAGTTGCACGGCGTCGCGGGCCAGGGTTTCCAAAGTCTGCACGGCGCTGTTCTTGGCGATGGCGACCTGGTGCGCGTCCAGGGTGCCTTCGGCCTGGCGGGCCACGCAGGTGTCGACGAACTGGCGGCTGACCGTCAGCTGCGCGTAGTGCTCGGCCAGGCGCTGGCGGATCACCGACTTGTCGAACAGTGGCTTGCCGCCGACCTGGCGGCTCTTGCACCAGTCGATGGCGGCCTGCAGGGCCATGTCGGCACTGGTGATGGCCATCACCGCCAGGTTCAGCCGCTCCTGCTGCAGGCTGGCCTGCAGCAGGCGGCCCACGCCACCTTTCTCGGTCAGGCGGATGGCCGGCACGTTCTCCAGCTCCAGGTCGGCCAGCGGCAGGCAGCGCCAGCCCAGGGCGCGGCGCGGCGTATGGCGGATACCGGCGGCCGAACCCTCCACCAGGAACAGCGCCAGGCCGTCCTCGCAGTGACCGACCATCAGCAGCCAGTCGGCACGGGTGGCGTTGCAGATGAACGCCTTGTGCCCGTTCAACCGGTAGCCGTCGGCCTGGCGAGTGGCGCGGCACTCCAGGGCACGCAGGTCGGAGCCGGCCTGGCGCTCGGTGATCGCCAGGGCGATGCTCTGGCGGCCGTCGAGCACCGTCGGCACCAGGTCGTGGACGATCGGGTGGCCGGTGGCCTGCACTGCCTTGAGGCTGACGAAGTGCGAGCCCAGGCCCATGGTGATGCCCTGGGCGCCGCTGCGGGTCAGTTCCTCGATGAGCACGGCCACCGCCCGTGGGTCGTCGGGCAGCTGCCGATGGTCGTGGCCCAGGCCCAGCAGGCCGGCGGCGCCGGCCTCGCGGTTGAGCGCGGCGGGGTAGGCGCCGAGCTGTTCCCAGGCATCGATGTTCGGCGTGATCTGCGCCTGGACAAAGGCTTGCAGGCGCTGGCGGTATGCGTCAGTCATGGCGGCCTCCTCAGAACACCGTGGTCAGGGCCAGGTCGTGGAAGCGCTCGACGATCGGCCGGATCCGCGACGAGGTCATGGCGCTGTCTTCCTCGAAGTAGTACAGGTCGGTCATGTCGCGCATCACTTCCAGCATCACCCGCGAACGCTCGGCGGCGCGGATCTCGTAGCGCTGCAGGGCACTGTCGAGGCGCTCGTCGCAGCAGCCGACCAGGGCCTGGGCGAGCATGAAGGCGTTCTCCAGGCCCAGGGTCAGGCCGTAGCCGAGGGTCGGCAGCATGGCGTGGATGCTGTCGCCGAGCATCACCACGCGGCCGTTCTGCCAGCAGCCGGCGCCGGTCAGCGCCATCATCTTGTGGGTGAGGATCTGCTCGTGCTCGGTGGCTTGCATCATCCGCACCACATCCGGCGGCAGGTCGGCAAACAGCTTTACCAGGCCGTCGCGGTCGAGCAGCGGCTGGTTGCGGTGCTGGTAGGCGGCGAACCAGTAGCGGTACGGGCGGTCGGCCGCCAGCGGGTAGGTGACCACCCGCGAGAACTCCGAGGCGAAGATCTGGCAACGGTCGGGCAGCAGCAGCGGCGAGTCGAACTCGACCATGCCGCGGCTGGCCACCAGGCCCGTGTCATAGGGCGTCAGGCCCGGCTCCAGGCACTGGCGCACGGTGGAACCGACGCCATCGCTGCCGATCACCAGGTCGAAGTCTTCCTGCTCGCCGTTGCTGAAGGTAACCCGCGCCTGTTCGCCGACCTTCTCCACCTTCTCGCAACCCATCTGGTAGCGGATCTGCCCCGGCGCCAGGCGTTCGCGCAGCAGGCCGAACAGCTCGGGGCGTGGGAACATCACCGCCGGCGCCGGGATCCCCAGGCCGTCCGGGCGTACCGGCTGGCTGTGGATCAGGCGACCGTCGCGGCCATGGGTGTCGAGGAACTCGATGGCCTTGCCGCGGCCGATGAAGCTGGTGTCGTTGAACAGGAAGCGCAGCACCTGCACGCCCTGGGGCCAGACGTAGATGCCGGTGCCCGAGTCGCGCGGGCCATGGGCCCGCTCGTACACCGTGGCCTCGAGGCCGAAGCGCTTGAGAATCAGGGCGCAGGCCAAGCCATTGAGGCCGGCGCCGATGATCGCGATCTTCATGCGGCCACCTCGCTCAAGGTGTTCCAGCTCTGGCCGCTCATGCGGTAGCGGCGCTGCAGCAGGCACAGGCTGGTCAGCTCCATCAGCATCGGGTCGAGCAGGCCTTGTTCCTGGGCGCTGAGGGTCGGCAGTTGCTTGAGCAGGCTGCGCACCTTGGCCGCGTCGAAGAACGGCAGCGCGTCCAGGTCACGGCTGTGCAGGGTGTCCTGCACCAGTTGCCACAGGCGGCCTTGCTGCTGCAGGGTGGCCGGCGGCGCGCGGAAGTAGTGCTTCTTGCGCTCGTACAGGGCCTTGGGCAGGTAAGGGCGCATGGCTTCGCGGAACACGTACTTCTCGGTGGCGCCGCGCACCTTCATCCACACCGGCAGTTGGCAGGCCAGTTCGACCACGTGGTGGTCGAGCAGCGGCACGCGGCCTTCGATGCTGTTGGCCATCTCCATGCGGTCGCCCAGGGTGGTGAGGACGAAGTTCGGCAGGTACGACTTGGCCCACAGGTACATGGAGTTGTGCACCGGATCGCGGTCGGCGAGCTTGCCGTGGTCGAGGCGGTCGAAGAACTGGCGATACGGGTCGACACCGGTGAAGTGGTCGCGGAAGTCACCGCGGTACAGGCTCTCCAGGGCCTTGAACCAGCCGGCCTGGTTGTCCAGCCACGACACGCCGTGCTTGAGCTGGTCGACCATCCAGTGGATGTCGTGGGGCATGTGCGCGTTGGTGTAGCCCTGTTCGTTGGCCTGGATGCGCTGGCGCAGCAGGTCGATGACTTTCGGGTCTTGTTGTTCGTTGTTGTACAGCAACATGTCGCGGCGGAAGTGCGGGTAGCCGGCGAACACTTCGTCGGCGCCTTCGCCGGTCAGCACCACCTTCAGGCCGGCCTTGCGCACTTCCTTGCTGAGGATGTACTTGGCCACGCCGTGGGCGTTGAAGAACGGCGTCTCGTTGTGCCATACCGCCTGCTCGAAGTTATCCGCCAGGTCGTCCTGGGTGATCTCGATGGTGTGGAAGCGCGCGCCATTGTGCTCGGCGGCCATGCGCGCGAAACGGTTCTCGTCGTAGTCGTCCATGTCGGTGAACGACAGGTTGAAGGCATCCAGCGGCTCGCCCTTGAGGGCGGTGGCCATGCCCAGCATCGCCGAGGAGTCGATGCCGCCGCTCAGGTACACGCCCATCGGCACGTCGGCGCGCAGGCGCAGGCGCACGGCTTCTTCGATGGAGGCGCGCACGGCCTCGATCATGCCGGCCTCGTCGCTCGGTGCCGGGGTGTCGCGGCGGGCGAATTCCATGTCCCAGTAACGGCCGCTGTGCAGGCCGCCGTGGTCGACCATCACCCAGCAGCCCGGCTGCACGCTGCGCACGCCTTCGAACAGGGTGTGGTCGCGCAGGTAGAAGGCGCGGCTGGCGTAGGCGTTCTCGTCCCAGGTCGGGTTGACGCCGGCGGCCAGCAGGGCCTTGATCTCGGAGGCGAAGTACCAGTTGCCTTCATGCTGGGTGTAGAACAGCGGCTTGATGCCCAGGCGGTCGCGCACCGCCAGCATCAGGCGGCGACGGCGGTCGAACAGGACCATGGCGAACTCGCCGCGCAGCTCCTTGAGCCCGGCCATGCCGGAGCGGCGGTACAGGTGCAGGGCGATCTCGCTGTCCGAGGCGGTCTTGAAGATCGCGCCTTCGGCCTGCAGCTCGGCGCGGATGCGCTCGTGGTCGTAGAACTCGCCGTTGACGATCACCGCCAGGTCGCCTTCGTCGGCGACGATCGGCTGCATGCCGTTGTCCAGGCCGATGATGCTCAGGCGGGTATGGCCAAGCACGGCGCGCTCGCCCGGGTCACGCCACAGGCTGTGCTCGTCCGGGCCGCGGTGGTTGATGGCGGCCAGGGCGTCGAGGATCGACTGGTCGCTGATGCTGTTGCGTTTGGACTGGTAGACACCGATGAAACCACACATGGCAAAATCCTTTTCTCATAGGTCGGGCGTCGTCGGCGACGCCGGAACGGCGCGGGCTTCGTGGTCCGCGCACCCAGGGTTCATTGCGCCCAGTCGGGGCGGCTGCGTTCGAAGAAGGCGGCAAGACCGTGCTGGCCCTCGCTGGAGGTGCGCAGGCGGGCGATCAGCTGCAGGTTGCACCCCTGCTCGTCGAGCAGGTGGTCGCGGCCTGCCAGGCGCGCCAGCATCTGCTTGATCTCGCGACTGGCCTGGGGGCCGGTCTGCAGCAGGGTGGCCAGCCAGCGGTCGCGGGCCTGCTCCAGCTCGGCGGCGGGCACCAGGCGGTGGACCAGCTGCAGGCGCAGCGCGTCCTCGGTGCCGAACACCTCGGCCGAGAGCATGTAGCGCCGTGCCTGGCGCACGCCCATGGCGCGCACCACGTAGGGGCTGATCAAGGCCGGGGCCAGGCCCAGGCGCGCCTCGCTGAAGCAGAAACGCGCATCCTCGGCGGCCAGCACATGGTCGGCGCAGCACAAGAGGCCCAAGGCCCCGCCGAACACCGCGCCGCGGGCCAGCATCAGCACCGGCACCGGGAAGTCGTCCAGGCGCTGCAGGACGTTGGCCAGCAGGCTGGCGTCCTCCAGGTTGCGCGCATGGTCGAACTCGCGGCTGCGGCGCATCCACTCCAGGTCCGCCCCGGTGCACAGGTGCTCGCCGGCGCCGTCGAGCACCAGGGCGCGCAGCCCCGGGTGCTCGGCGAGGGCCTGCAGCTGCTCGTGCAAGGCCCCGAGCAGGGCCTCGTCGAGGGCGTTGCCGGCATGCGGACGGTTCAGGGTCAGGCAGGCGACCGCAGGTTGCGGCCAGCTCAGCAGCACGTCGCTCATGGTCGTCAGCTCGCCATCTTCAGGGACAGGGCGGTGCTCTCGTACTGACGGCGATAACCCTCGCAACCGCCGTAGCGGAACGCGCCGCCGGTGACGTACGGCGTGCTGTAGTCGGCCACGGCCGGGTGGTTGTCGCCGTAGAACCAGGCGCTGTACTGCTCATGGCCCAGGCGGGTGCGGCTGGCCAGCATGCGCGCATGCGCCTTGCGCCGCGAATGGGCCTGGTAGCCCGGCACCACGGTGGCGCTGAAGAATTCTCCGACGCTGCCCGAACCGTAGCTGAACAGGCCGATGTTGCGCCCGGTCAGGTCCTCGTCGCTGTTGTCCAGCAGCGACAGCAGGGCGATGTACAGCGAGGCGGTGTAGCAGTTGCCGATGGCCTTGCCGTACAGCTGGCTGGTGGCGTAGGCCTGCTCGCCCAGGGCCTTGGCTGCTTCGGGTTCGATCGCCTCGAACACCGAGAAGGCCTTCTTCGCCATCTTGGTGAACGGCTGGTGGAAGCACAGGAAGCTCATGTCTTCCAGGCCCAGGCCGCCGTCGGCGCGGTAGCTCTGCCAGGCGTTGCGCAGCGACTCCAGGTAGACCTCGATCGACAGCTTGCCATCGACCAGCGCGGTGCTGCGCAGGTTCGGCCGCCAGAAGTCCGAGACGTCCAGGCTGTAGCGGCCCTGGTGCGGGTGCAGCTCCAGCAGGCGCGGGTTCTCGGCCACGATCATGGCCACGGCGCCGGCGCCCTGGGTGCATTCGCCCTCGGAGTTCTGCTCGTAGCGGGCGATGTCGGTGGCGATTACCAGCACCTTCTCGTGGGGGCGCTGGGCGACCAGCGCACGGGCCATCTGCAAGCCGGCGGTGGCGCCGTAGCAGGCCTGCTTGAACTCCACCACGCGGCAGTCGGCGCGCAGGCCGAGCAGGCTGTGGACGAACAGGCCGGCGGCCTTGGACTGGTCGATGCCGCTCTCGGTGGCGAGGATCACCGTGGCGATCGAGGCGCGGGTGGCGTCATCGAGCAGCGGCAGGGCGGCGTTGGCCGCCAGGGTCACGATGTCTTCGTCCGGGGCCGGCACGGCCATGAACTCCTGGCCGATGCCGACCAGGTACTTCTGCGGGTCGATACCGTGCCGTTCGGCAAGTTCTTCCAGTGCGAAAAAGTGTTGCGGTACAGACAGCCCAATATCATCAATGCCGATTTTCATGTGTATGCCCAATTATTTTTCACTGTTGAAAAAATCCCAAAATACACAACCGATCTTGTTGTTCCGGTGCCAGTCCCTGCTGGCCATTTAATTATTGCGGCTGAAGCTTTTGCCAAAAAAAGCGAATAATTCAGATGGGATTGATGACGCCTGCTCATGGTTTTCCGGGTGCGGAAAGTTTGCATTTTATTTATCGCGCGCAGGCGTGCGCCCCGTGATTACACGCGGCTTATGCAAAGGGGTAATGAACAGATTGTCGAACAATAGGGCAATTAAAATTTTCAATTGTTTTAATATGAAAATTTTATGGCGGTGTTGTCGCCTGATTGACCTGTTGTTTCGGCTATATATTTATGCCGTATCGCTTGTGCATATCTGCATGGTCGGGACTTCCTTGTCCATTATTCATCCATTAGTGCCGGGCACTGTGCGGGACGTTGTTGTCGCACGAAGCGTGCCTGGGCGAATAGTGACAAAAAGTGCGCGCATCGCGGCACGGTCTTCATGTGTTGGCGGCAGCTGTGGTACAACGCCGCAGGACAAAGGATTCGTCGCCCGGTTTCCGGGCACACAAGGAGGTAGTGGTGTTTTCCAAGATCAGTCTCGATCAGTGGCGCGCGTTCGTCTGCACGGTCGAGTGCGGCGGTTTCCAGCAGGCCGGCGAGCACATGTACAAGTCGCAGTCGGCGATCAGCCATTCGGTCAACCGCATGGAAATGCTCCTGGGCCAGGAGCTGTTCATCATCGAAGGGCGCAAGGCCGTGCTCACCTCGCTGGGCAAGGCGCTATTGCCCCAGGCCAAGCACCTGCTGGGCGCGGCGCAGAAGCTCGAGCACCTGGCCAACCAGTACCAGCCCGGGTTGTTCACCGAGCAGGCGCTGGCGGTGGATGTGCTGTTCCCCATCGAATTGCTGCAACAGGCATTGCAGGAGTTCGCCCTGGAGTACAAGGATCACCGTATCCGCCTGTACGAGACGGCGTTGTCCGGGGCTCGCGAGTTGCTGGAGGACGGCAAGGTCGAGCTGGGCATCGCCAGCAGCCTGCCCTCGGGGTATCTGCAGGAGTTCTTGCTGAATGTCTCGTTGATCTGCGTGGTGGGGGCCAGCCACCCGCTCAGCGAGGCGCAGGGCGAGTTGAGCCTGGACGACATGAAGAACCACCGGCAGGTGGTGATCCGCGATTCCGGCACGCGCAATTCGCAGAACAGCGGCTGGCTGGGGACCTCGCAGCGCTGGACGGTGAGCAGCCTGGCGGCGGCCGAGAGCTTCGTCGAGCGGGGGATGGGCTTTGCCTGGCTGCCGGAGCACCGGGTGCAGCAGGGGTTGGCGCAAGGGCGGTTGGTGCGGGTCAACCTGCAGCATCAGCGGGAGCGGGAGGTGCCGATGTACATGGGGTACCCCGAGGAGTACCGGCACAGTCCCGAGGTGCGCTTGCTGGCGCAGATACTGCGGGAGCGGTGCCGGGAGTATCGGCCGGGGTGATTTTCGGGGCGGTAGCTGGGGCTGCCGCGCAGCCCTTTCGCGGCACAAGCCCGCTCCCACGCTGGAACTTTGCTCCCTGCGCAATAGCCCCCAGCCATTTCGAAGACTGTCGGATCTTTCCGAACCTGAAACCAAATGCTTCAGCCAGCAAAGCTTGGGAACTATCCTACGCGCTTGCCGGAAGCTGCTGCGTTGTCGGGGAAATACTCCACGGATAACTTCACGGGGTCGCCACACCAGGTGACCGGGCGTGAGAACCCGAGGCGTAAATTATCGGCAATCCAGTTATGGCAGCCGTGCCCGGGCAGACTTCGGTCTGGCCGAGTTTCTCTTGCGCCTCGGTTTCTCACCCCGTGCACGGCTGCCACCCTTTGTCCCGTGAGAAAGGCGCCGGAGGGCAGCATTCTTGAACCGCGCAGGAGTGTTGACTATGAAAAAGATCGTCCCAGACCCACCGCGTCTAGCCCCCTTCATCGCAATCCGCCCGACCCTCACCCGCGAAGAAGCCATGACCGCCGCCGTCGAAGTGGCCACGGCTATTTCCGATGTCCTCGATATCTACTTCAAGACCGACCCTGGCGAAGCCCAGGACCGTCTGTTCGCCGCCAGCGACTACCTCGGCCAGCTGGCCTGTGCCTTGCTCGAACACAAGCCAGAGGTGCAGCCATGACCAACGCACGTACCGCAGGCCGGACCCGCTGCATGGACCTGTTCAAGGTCGAGCCGGGCATTCCCTTCGCGGATGCCTTCAGCGAGTTGTCGGTGCTGCTTGGCTGCATTCGCCACCTCACCTGCGAGGCCGAGATGGAAGGCGACCTGATGGCGGGCAGCGCAGCGCGCATGTTGAGCGCCATGGCCAAGGCGTTGATCGATGACATGGAGCTTGGTATGAACCGCCGCTGTTGATCCGATGGCCCTATCGCGGGGCAAGCCCGCTCCCACGCCCTTGCAAACAACGCATTCAGGCGTGGGAGCGGGCTTGCCCCGCGATAGGGCCGGTGTTGCCAATACCTTACCCGCGCAGATCACTCGGCAGGAAATCCCGCTCCGGCTCGTAATCCAGCTTCAGGTACCCCGCCAATTCGCGCAGGTCTTCCGGGCTCAGGCTGCCGGCCTGCTGCTTGAGCCGCAGGCTGTCGACGATGTACGCATAGCGCGAGACGTTGTAGTCACGCACCGCGTTGTACAGGTCGCGCTGGGCATCGAGGATATCGACGATGTTGCGGCTGCCCACCTCATACCCCGCCTCGGTGGCCCGCAACGAGCCCTGGCTGGAGATGATGCTCTGGCGCCGCGCGCGCACCTGCTCGACATCGCTGACCACCGCGCGGAAGGCGTTGCGCGACCCTTCCAGCACCTCGCGTTCGAGGCTGGTGCGGCCGTACTCGGTGCGTGCCAGCTCATGGGTGGCCTGGCGCACCCGCGCGCTGGTGCCGCCGCCGCTGAACAGCGGCAGCTTCATCTGCACCATCACCGAGCTGTCGCGCTGGTTGCCGGGGCGCTGGCCGAAGTGCGCGCTGGAGTCCATCAGGTCGCTGTCGCCCTCGGCGTAGCCCATGGCCAGGTTGAAGGTCGGCAGGTGATCGGCCTTGCTGCTGCGCAGGGTCTGGCCGGCCTGGCTGACGGCGGCCTGGCTGGCGCGCAGGCGCAGGTTCTGCGCCATGGCCTGTTCGACCCAGGCCTCGGCGCGCTCGGGCACCGGCGCCTGCACCGGCAGGCTGTGACGGATCCCGGCCAATGCCGGCTGGGCCTGGCCGGTCAGGCGCATCAGTGCCTGGTAGGCGTCCTCGCTGCGGCGCTGGCTGTCGATCAGGTTGGCGCTGGCGCGGTCGAAGCTGGCCTGGGCCGAGAGCATGTCGTTCTGGTCGGACAGGCCGGCGTCGTAGCTCAGCCGGGTCTGTTGCAGCTGGCGGTCGAAGGCGCGCAGCTCGGCCTTGGCGGTGGCCAGGTTGTCCTCGGCCAGCAGGGTGTCGAAGTAGCTGCTGGCGGTGTCGAGGATCAGCTGCTGCTGGAATGCCGAGAAGTCCAGTTCGGCCTGTTCGTTCTCGGACTGCGCGGCCTTGTAGTCGAACCAGCGGCTGAGGTCGAACAGCGGTTGGTCGAGGCTCAGGCGGTACAGGCTGCCGCTGCGTTGCTCGACCTGGCGGCGGTCGCTGCGCACGTCGCCGGCCTCGGCATCCAGGGCCACCTGCGGCAGCAGGCGGGCGCGGGCCAGGGGCACGGCCTCGCGGCGGGCCAGGTAGTTCTCGCGGGCGGCGGCCATGTCGCTGTTGTGCTCGACCACCTGGGCGTACACCGACATCAGCGTCGCACGGTCGGCGGCAACGGCCTGGGCCAGGGGCGCCAGCAGCAGCAGGGGCAGAAGGGTCTTACGTAGCATGTCGTTTCTCTTTATTCGGGCCGGCCGCTCCCAGGGGCAGCCGGTCATGGCTGCCACAGGGGAGGGCGGGCTAAGGGGTCAGGCCGGCTGGGTGTAGGCGGCCAGTTCCTGCAGGCGTGGGTCTTCGCTGGCACGGTGGTCCTTGGCCAGCAGCGAGTACACGGTGGGCAGGATGAACAGGGTGAACAGCGTACCGACCAGCATGCCGATGACGATCACCAGGCCCAGGCTGAAGCGGCTGTGGGCGCCGGCACCGCTGGCCAGCAGCAATGGCACCAGGCCCACGACCATGGCCGCGGTGGTCATCAGGATCGGCCGCAGACGGATCTGCGCGGCGCGTTCGATGGCCGTGCGGCGGTCGAGCTGGTCGGCCTGCTGCAGCTCGTTGGCGAACTCGACCATGAGGATGCCGTGCTTGCTGATCAGGCCGACCAGGGTCACCAGGCCGATTTGCGTGTAGATGTTCACCGTGGCATAGCCCAGGTACAGCGGGATCAGCGCGCCGCACACCGACATCGGCACGCTGACCAGGATCACCAACGGGTCGCGCAGGCTTTCGAACTGCGCCGCCAGCACCAGGTAGATGACCAGGATGGCGAAGATGAACGTCACCACCAGGGCGCTGCCTTCCTGGACGAACTGGCGGGCATCCGACAGCCAGTCATGGCTGAAGCCGGTGGGCAGGGCATTGGCCTGGGTGGCGAGGAACTGCACCGCGTCGCCGATGCTCACGCCCGGCGCCGGCACCGCCTGCAAGGTGGCCGAGTTGAGCTGGTTGAACTGGGTCAGCTTGTTGGGTTCGATCGACATGTCGAAGCTGACCAGGGTCGACAGCGGCACCTGGGCGCCGTTGGCGGCCTTGACGTACTGGCCGACCAGCATCTCTGCCGACAGGCGCTGGGCCCGTGCCACCTGTGGGATCACGTCGTAGGAACGGCCGTCGAGGGCAAAGCGGTTGACGTAGTTCTCGCCCACCAGTACCGCCAGGGCGTCGCCGATGGCCTGCATGCTGATGCCCAGGTCGTTGGCCTTGCTGCGGTCGATGTTGATGTTGACCAGCGGGCTGTTGAAGTCCAGGTCGCTGTCGACCACGGCGAACAGGCCGCTGGCCATGGCCGCCTGCTTGATCTTGTCCATGGCGTCGAACACCACGCGGTGGTCTTGGGAGCTCTGGATCACCATCTGCACCGGCAGGCCGCCGGTGGAGCCGGGTAGCGGCGGCAGTTGGAAGGCGAAGATGGCCACGCCCTCGATTTCGCCCACGGCTTTCTGGATCTCGGCCTGCAGCTGGTCGGCGCTGCGCTGGCGCTTTTCCCAGGTGCTCAGGTTGGCGCCGCCGAACGCGGTGCGCGGGCCGTCGTTGCCGTTGACCACCCAGGTGATGTCGGTTTCCGGGAAGGTGGCGAACAGGCGGTCCATGCGGTGCGCGTACATCTGGGTGTAATCGATGTTGGCGTACTGCGGGGCCTTGGCCACCGCCAGCACCTGGGCCTGGTCCTCGACCGGCGCCAGTTCGCGCTGGGCGCCGAGGTAGAGGATCGGCAGGCTGACGAACACCGCCACGGCGATGGCCAGGGTGACCCAGCGGTGGTGCAGGGACACGTCAAGCAAACGGCCATAGCCGTTGCCCAGCCAGTGGAAGAAACGCTCGGCGCCACGGGCCATCGGCCCTTCGCTGGCCTGGCGGTTGAGCAGGAAGGCGCTCATCACCGGCGACAGGGTCAGCGCCACCACGCCGGACACCACCACGGCGCCGGCGAGGGTGAAGGCGAACTCCTTGAACAGCGCGCCGGTCAGCCCGCCCATCAGGCCGATCGGGGCGTACACCGCGGCCAGGGTCAGGGTCATGGCGATCACCGGGCCGGCGATCTCGCGGGCGCCGACCAAAGCCGCATGCAACGGCGTCTTGCCTTCCTCGATATGCCGGTGCACGTTCTCCACCACGACGATGGCGTCGTCCACCACCAGGCCGATGGCCAGGACCATCGACAGCAGGGTCAGCAGGTTGATGCTGAACCCAAAGAGGCTCATGATCGCCGCCGCGCCGATCAGCGACAGTGGGATGGTCACCAGCGGGATCAGCACGCTGCGCAGCGAGCCGAGGAACAGGAAGATCACCACGGCGACGATCACCACGGCCTCGACCAGGGTCTTGACCACCTCGTCGATGGACGCCTGGATGAAACGCGCCACCTCGAACACGATGTTGGCGGTCATGCCCGGCGGCATGGTCTCGCGGATCTGCGGCATCATTTCCTGCACTGAGCCGACGATGGTCAGCGGGTTGCCGGCGGGGGTGGCGTGCAGGCCGATGAACACCGCAGGCTCGCCGTCCATGATGCCGCTGGTGTCGTAGGAGGTGGCGCCGAGCTCGGCGGTGCCGATGTCGCTCAGGCGGATCAGCGTGTCGCCGTCGCGGCGCACCACCATCTGGCGGAACTGGTCGACGCTGGTCAGGTCGGTGTTGATGTTGATGTTGGCCGAGACGTACTGGCCCTTGGTCTGCCCGGGGGCGGCCTGGAAGTTGTTCTGGCGGATGGCCTCGGCCACGTCGCTGGCCGACAGGTTGCGCGCGGCCATGCGCGCCGGGTCCAGCCACAGGCGCATGGCCAGTTTCTGGCCGCCGAGGATCTGCGCCTCGGCCACGCCATCGATGGCCGCCAGGCGCGGCTGCACCACGCGGGAGATGTAGTCGGTGATCGCCGGCAGGCCGATGTCCTTGCTCGAGAAGCCGACGTAGATCACCGCCGTGCCTTCGCCGGAAGACTTGGCCACCACCGAGTCGTAGGCGCCTTCGGGCAGGCGGTACTTGACCTGGTTGACGGCGGCCATGATCTCGGTGAGGGCCTTGTTGGAGTCGGCGTTGAGCTTCAGGCGCACGCTGATGACGCTCTTGCCCTGGGTCGAGGTCGAGCTCAGGTAGTCGACGCCGTCGACCGAGGCCACGGCCTGCGAGATGGGCTGGGTGACGAAGCCCTGCATCAGCTGCGAGCGGGCGCCGGGGTATTCGGTGGTGATGGTGATGGTCGCGCTTTCCAGCTGCGGGTACTGGCGGATCGGCAGGTTCAGCAGCGCCAACAGGCCAAGCATGACGATCATCGCGCAGACCACCAGGGTCAGTACCGGGCGGCGGATGAACAGGTCGGTGAATTTCATGGTGCTACAGGTCCTTTTCAGTGGCACGCAAACCCATTACTGCTGGGCCAGGTCCGGCTTGCGCGTGGTGCTGGCGGCCAGGGTGTCGTCGGTGACCCGCACCGGCATGCCGTTGCTCAGGCGGATCTGCCCCGAGACCACCACGCGGTCGCCCGGGGTCAGCGCGTCGAGCACCACCACGCGGTCGTCGCGGCGCGCGCCGAGCTTGACGAACACCTGCTCCACGCGCAGGGCGCCGTCCTTCTCGCGCAGCACGTACAGCGAGTTGCCGTAGGCGCTGTAGCTGATCGCCGTCTCCGGCACGCTCAGCACATCGGCGTGGCTCGGCAGCTCGATGCTGACGTTGGCGAACATGCCCGGCTTGAGTTGCTGGCCGGGGTTGTCCAGGGTTGCCTGCACCAGCATGGAGCGGGCGCCCGGGTCGATCTGCGGCTCCAGGGTGGTCACTGCGGCGACAAAGCGCTGCTGCGGCCAGGCGTCGACCTTGAGGGTGATGGCCTGGCCTGCCTGCAGGGCGGCGGCGGACTGCTCGGGCAGCGGGAAGTTGACGTGCAGGCGCGACAGCTCGGTGAGGGTCACCAGGCTGTCGCCGGGGCTGACGTACTGGCCGAGGTTGACCTTGCGGATACCCAGCACGCCGGCGAACGGAGCGCGGATGGTCTTCTGCGCGATCTGCGCCTGGACCTGGGCGATCTCGCCGAGCAGCTGGTCGTAGTTGGCCTGGGCCTGATCCAGCTGGGCCTGGGTGGAGGCCAGCGGCAGCACCTTGCGCGTGCGCTCCAGGGCCAGCTTGGCGTTCTTGGCCTGGGCCTGCAGCTTGGCCAGCTCGCCGCGCTCGGGCGCGTCGTTGAGCTTGACCAGCACCTGGCCTGCGGCCACGGCCTTGCCGGCGGTGAACTCCAACGCGGTGATGCGCCCGCCGACCTCGGGCGAGACATTGACCTGGTGTACCGCCTCCAGGGTGCCGACGGCGCTGAGCACCTGCGGCATCGGGCCCGACTGCACGCGGGCGATTGCCACCGGGGTGGCGTTGGCCTGGGCGGCGGGGGCGTCGTTGGCCACTACCGCCGGGGCGGGCAGCAGGGCCATGGCCAGCAGCGACAGAGAGGTGCCGGCGGCGATCCAGTAACGGTTTTTCATTGGGCGGCTCCTTGTGCCTGGTTCTGGTTGGCACGGACCTGGATGAAGGTCTGGCGCAGTTGCTCGAGGCTCAGCGCGCCGGGGACCAGGTAGCGGCCGTCGATCACCAGGCTGGGCACCGAGCTGATGCCCAGGCGCCGGCCCTGGGCCAGTTCTTCCTCGAGCATCTGCGGGGCCTGCTGGTCGAATGCCGTGGCGAAGGCCTGCGGGTCGAAACCGGCTTCGGCGGCCACCGCCAGCACGGTGGCGCGGTCGCCGATGTTGCGGGCCTGCACCAGGTGGGCTTCCTGCAGGCGGTCGAACAGGCGCTCGTGGCCTTCGTTGCCGCCCAGGGCCTTGGCGGTCTGGCAGGCCAGGCCCGCGAGCAGGCCGGTTGGGTACTCGAAGTCCTGCTGGCGCATGGCTTCGATGTTGATGCGCTTGACGTCCTCGGCGCGCGAGCACGACAGCCAGTGGCTGAGGATGGTCTCCTTGGCCTTGGGCATCGAGCCGAAGCGCTCGACCATTGCCTCGCGGCTGGTCTGCAGGATGAAGCTGCGGTGCTGCACGTCCAGGTTCAGTTCGTCCTGCAGCTGCTTGAGGCGCGGGGCGAGGACGAAGCACCAGCCGCAGACGACATCGTGGAAGAATTCGACTTTCAGGGGTGACATGGCAGTGATCCGGTTTCAGGGAGGGATGGCCGCACTATCCACAGCGCCCCGGCAAGAAAAAAGCGACAAAAGTGCCGCAAACCCTCTCATCCCCTTCATCGATGGCCGCCCGGCCCGGTCGCGAGCGGGTAGAATGGCGCTTTTGCCTGACCGTAGCCGACATGAGCCCAGCCATTGCCACCCTCGAGCAGCACCTGCTCGCCGCCCTCGACCCTGCCCCCCAGGAGACTCGCCGCCTGTTCCATGGCCGTGGCCGCTGCTGGCCGGGGCTTGAACAGATCACCATCGACTGGCTCGACGGCGTGTTGCTGGTGGCGCTGTTCCGCGAGCCGCCCGAGGGCCAGCTGGCCGAGCTTGAAGCGATGCTGATGGCGTTGGCCGAGCGCCCGCGGTGGAGCGGCCAGGCCATCCTGCTGCAGCACCGCTACCTGCCCGACAGCCCTGGGCAGTGGCTGTGGGGCGCGCCGTGCCAGCAGCGCGAGGTGGTCGAGGATGGCCTGAAGTACCTGCTCGACCTGGGCGTGCGACAGAACAACGGCCTGTTCCTCGACATGCGCTACGGCCGGCGCTGGGTGCGCGAGCAGGCGGGCGGCAAGCGCGTGCTCAACCTGTTCGCCTATACCTGTGGTTTCTCGGTGGCGGCGATTGCCGGCGGCGCCGAGCAGGTGGTCAACCTGGACATGGCCAAGTCGGCGCTGTCCCGGGGCCGCGACAATCACCGGCTCAATGGCCATGACGCCTCGCGGGTCGCGTACCTGGGGCATGAGCTGTTCAAGTCGTGGGGCAAGGTGCGCAAGTACGGGCCGTACGACCTGATCATCATCGATCCGCCGACCTTCCAGCGCGGCAGCTTCGTGCTGACCCAGGACTACGCCAAGATCCTTCGGCGTTTGCCGGAGTTGTTGACTGAAGGCGGCACGGTATTGGCCTGCGTCAACGATCCGGGGATCGGGCCGCAGTTTCTCATCGAGGGGATGGCCGAGCAGGCGCCGGGGCTGGCGTTCGTCGAGCGGCTGGAGAATCCGCCGGAGTTTCCGGATGCCGATCCGGAGGGTGGCCTGAAGGCGCTGGTGTTTCGCCAGCAGGCTTGACCCTTATTGATACTGGAAGGTGCGTGGGAGCGGGCTTGCCCCGCGATGGCGACAGAGGCAACGACAGTGTTGCCTGGGCTGGCTCTATCGTGGGGCAAGCCCGCTCCCACGAGCCGCTCCCTCAGATCTGACCCTGAGAACGGTGGTTACTTGTTGGTATAGATCTGGTCGAACACGCCACCGTCATTGAAGTGGGTCTTCTGCACGGTGCGCCAGTCGCCGAAGGTCTTCTCCACCGACAGGAAGTCGACTTTCGGGAAACGGTCGGTGTACTTGGCCAGCACAGTGGCGTCACGCGGACGCAGGTAGTTGTTCGCGGCGATCTCCTGGGCCTCCGGCGACCACAGGTACTTCAGGTATTCCTCGGCCACGGCCTGGGTACCTTTCTTGGCCACCACCTTGTCGACCACGCTCACCGGCGGCTCGGCTTCGGCCGACACGCTCGGGTAGACCACTTCGAACTGGTCGCGGCCGAACTCGCGGGCGATCATCTCGGCCTCGTTCTCGAAGGTCACCAGCACATCGCCGATCTGGTTGGTCATGAAAGTGGTGGTGGCGGCGCGGCCACCGGTATCCAGCACCGGCGCCTGCTTGAACAGCTTGCCGACGAAATCGCGGGCCTTGCTTTCGTCACCGCCCTGCTTGAGCACGTAGCCCCAGGCCGAGAGGTAGGTGTAGCGGCCGTTACCCGAGGTTTTCGGGTTGGGCACGATTACCTGCACGCCGTCCTTGAGCAGGTCCGGCCAGTCCTTCAGCGCCTTGGGGTTGCCCTTGCGCACGATGAACACGGTGGCCGAGGTGAACGGCGCGCTGTTGTTCGGCAGGCGCGTTACCCAGTTGTCCGGCACCAGCTTGCCGTTGTCGGCCAGGGCATTGATGTCGGTGGCCATGTTCATGGTGATCACGTCGGCCGGCAGGCCATCGATCACCGCGCGCGCCTGCTTGCTCGAGCCGCCGAAGGACATCTGCAGGTTGACCTTCTCGTTGTGCTCCTTCTCCCAGTGCTTCTGGAACGCCGGGTTGTAGTCCTTGTAGAAGTCGCGCATCACATCGTACGACACGTTGAGCAGGGTAGGGGCGGCCTGGGCGAGGTTGCCCAGGGCCAGGCACGCGGCGAGCAGCGAGGCGCTGAAGAGTTTTTTCACTGGGGGCATTCCTTGTTCTGATTCAAAGGGTTGGCGATATGCCAGCGACTATAGCGTTTGGCGCTAGGGTGGCTAAAGACCAAATGGCTCTTTGCTTATGCTTGCCCTGCATTGGGGACGCTGCCTATTGCTTGGGAAACAACGCATTGCCACAGCGCGAACAGAACGCCGCGCCATGCTCGTGGTGGTGCTTGGCGCAGGTCGGGCAGTCATGCTGCAACTGTTCGCCGCGCATGGCATTGGCCAGTTCGGCGGTGAAGATCCCGGTGGGCACGGCGATGATCGAGTAACCGGTGATCATCACCAGCGACGACAGCACCTGCCCCAGCGGCGTGGTCGGCACGATATCGCCGAAGCCCACGGTGGTGAGGGTGACGATGGCCCAGTAGATGCCCTTGGGGATGCTGGTGAAGCCATGCTCCGGCCCTTCGATCACGTACATCAACGTGCCGAACACGGTCACCAGGGTCGACACGCTGACCAGGAACACGATGATCTTCTGCTTGCTGCCCTGCAGCGCCGCCAGCAGGTAGTGGGCCTGCTTGAGGTAGGGGCTGAGCTTGAGCACACGGAAGATCCGCAGCATGCGCACCACGCGGATGATCAGCAGGTACTGGGCGTCGCTGTAGTACAGGGCGATGATCCCCGGCACGATCGCCAGCAGGTCGACCAGCCCGTAGAAGCTGAAGGCATAGCGCAGTGGCTTGGGCGAGCAGTACAGGCGGGTGATGTATTCGGCGAGGAAGATCGCGGTGAAGCCCCACTCGATCCCGGCCAGCAGGCCGGCGTAGTTCTGGTGAACGTCGTCGATGCTGTCGAGGATCACCGTCACCAGGCTGGCCAGGATGATCAACAGGAGAATCTTGTCGAAGCGTCTGCCAGCCGTGGTGTCGGTCTGGAAGACGATGACGTAGAGCCGCTCGCGCAGGCTCGCAGGGTTGTCCATGGGCTCGTTCCATTGTGTGGATGGGC
Source organism: Pseudomonas sp. RC3H12 (assembly GCF_018596375.1). NCBI lineage: Bacteria > Pseudomonadati > Pseudomonadota > Gammaproteobacteria > Pseudomonadales > Pseudomonadaceae > Pseudomonas > Pseudomonas sp. RC3H12. The sequence goes on from NZ_CP075595.1 coordinate 918,842, forward strand.
AGAGCCTAGGGGCTGGGTATCAGCTGTGCAAGCGAGGCGCGTTGCGGCGCTGGTTGAGCTGCATCAGGTGGTTGCCCAGGTGCATCAGCCAGCACGCGGTCACGAACGGCGCGGTCAGCCCGGCGATTGGCAGCAGGTTGAACAGTGGCTGCAGCAGCAGGGCGCAGGCGATAGCGAGCAAGGTCACCCAGGGTTTCTCGCCCTGGCGACTGAAGGCCAGGGCCGCCAGGGCGGCGTTGAAGCCATACAGCCCCAGCCACGCGGCCTGCGTTTCTCCAGCCAGCAGCGCGACACCACCGCCGATGGCCGAGCCGATCAGCGCCCAGGTGGCGGCATAGGGGTTGGCGAAGTACATGCCGATGACGATCAGCAGGCCGGCCATGGGCTTGTCGAGCAAAAAGATCTGCCCCACGCCGCGCAGCAGGGCATACACAGGATCGGCTTCGACATAGCCGTTGGCCGACGGCTCGGTCAGCAGCAACGCGGCCCAGCCCAGCAGCACGAATGGCGCGGTGTAGGCAATCAGCAGCTTGCCTCCGCGCTTGCGCCATTGGTGGGTGAGCATGCTCGACAGGCCGCCGGCGGCGATGATCAGCGGTGGCAGGATCGCCGACCAGGGCAGTACGGCGCTGATCAGGATGCCGATCAGCACGCCGTTGTAGCAGTACAGCCCGGCCTGGCGGTCGGTGCGGTCGTAGCCGCGGCGTTGGGCGGTAAGCAGGCCGGCCAGGGCGCCGAGCAGGGCGCCGCCGACCAGGTTCGGCGCGGTCAGCAGGATGGCCAGCAGGCAGCACAGGCCGCACAGGGGATTGCGCAGCAGCAGCACCTGGCTGAAACCGTTGAGCAGGGCCGTGGCCCAGTCGGGGCACGGGTTGACGAAATTTTTGGTGTACATGGGCAGTCAGTGAGGTGAGTGGTCAGCGGTGGGCCTCTTCGGGCCTCGGTTTTCCGCGATGTCATGGGTTGCTAGCACGTCTCGTGGGAGCGGCGCACCGCCGCTCCCACAGGAGTCGTGCAGGTTGTTACACCAGCGTCTCGATCCGCAGCGTATTAGTCGAACCCGGCTTGCCGAAGGGCACACCGGCGGTGATCAGCAGCGTGTCGCCACGGCTGGCCATGCCTTGGGCCTGGGCGATTTCCAGCGCCGTGGAGACCACCTCGTCGACCTGGCGCAGGCGGTCGTTGACCACCGAGTGCACGCCCCAGGCCACGCTCAGGCGGCGGGCGGTGTTCAGGTTCGGCGTCAGGTTGAGGATCGGCGCCCGTGGCCGCTCGCGGGCGGCGCGCAGGGTGGAGTTCCCCGATTCGCTGTAGTTAACCAGCACCGCCACCGGGAGGATGCCGCTGATGCGGCGGATCGCGCAGCTGATGGCGTCCGACACCGTGGCTTCGGCCTTGGGCCGGCCAACGTCGAGCTGGGCCTGGTAGTCCGGGCCGTTCTCCACCTGGCGGATGATCTTGCTCATCATCTGCACGGCTTCCAGCGGGTAGTCGCCCGAGGCGGTCTCGGCCGACAGCATCACCGCATCGGCGCCTTCGGCCACGGCGTTGGCCACATCGGTGACCTCGGCGCGGGTCGGGGCCGGGGAGAAGCGCATGGATTCGAGCATCTGCGTGGCCACCACCACTGGCTTGCCCAGCTGGCGGCAGGTATTGATGATGCCCTTCTGGATCTGCGGCACGCTCTCGGCCGGCACTTCCACGCCCAGGTCGCCACGGGCGACCATGATCGCGTCGGACAGCTCGGCGATGGCCTGCAGCTGCTCGACCGCCGAGGGCTTCTCGATCTTGGCCATCAGGTAGGCACGGTCGCCGATCAGCTCGCGTGCTTCGAGGATGTCCTGCGGGCGCTGCACGAACGACAGGGCCACCCAGTCCACGCCCAGCTCGAGGCCGAAGGTGAGGTCGCGGCGGTCCTTTTCGGTGAGCGGGGAGAGCTCGAGCACGGCTTGCGGTACGTTGACGCCCTTGCGGTCGGACAGCTCGCCGCCGGCTAGCACTTCGGTGTCGATGGCGTCGCTGTGCTTGGCGGTTACGCGCAGGCGCAGCTTGCCGTCATCGAGCAGCAGGTCCATGCCGGGCTCCAGCGCGGCGATGATCTCCGGGTGCGGCAGGTTCACCCGGCGGCTGTCGCCCGGGGTCTTGTCCAGGTCCAGGCGCAGGGCCTGGCCGCGTTGCAGTTGCACCTTGCCGTCGGCAAAACGGCCGACGCGCAGCTTCGGCCCCTGCAGGTCCATGAGGATGCCCAGCGGGTAGTTGAGCTGCTGCTCGACTTCGCGGATCCACTGGTAGCGCAGGGCGTGGTCGGCGTGTTCGCCGTGGCTGAAGTTGAGGCGGAAGATGTTCACCCCGGCCTCGACCAGCTGGCGGATGTCGTCGATGCCCTTGATCGCAGGCCCGAGGGTGGCGAGGATTTTTACTTTTTTATCAGGCGTCATGAGGGGTCGGTCTCGAGGATCAGGATGGCGCGGAAGTCATTGACGTTGGTGCGGGTCGGCTCGGTGACGATCAGCGTGTCGAGCGCGGCGAAGTAGCCGTAGCCGTTGTTGTTGTCCAGCTCATCGCTTGCCGACAGGCCCAGGGCCTCGGCGCGGGCGTGGCTGTCCGGGGTCATGAAGGCGCCGGCGTTGTCCTCGGAGCCGTCGATGCCGTCGGTATCACCGGCCAATGCGTACACCCCCGGCAGGCCCTTGAGGCTTTCGGTAAGGCTGAGCAGGAACTCGGCGTTGCGCCCGCCACGGCCATTGCCGCGCACGGTGACGGTGGTCTCGCCGCCGGAGAGGATCACGCAGGGTGCCTTCAGCGGCTGGCCGTGCAGGACGACCTGGCGGGCGATGCCGGCATGCACCTTGGCCACCTCGCGCGACTCGCCTTCCAGGTCACCGAGGATCAGCGGGCTGAAGCCGGCCTGGCGGGCTTTCACCGCGGCGGCCTCGAGCGACTGCTGGGGCCTGGCGATCAGTTGGAAGTGGCTGCGCGAAAGAGCCGGGTCGTCGGCCTTGACGGTTTCCGACGCCGGGTTGTTGAGCCAGTCGATGACGGCCTTGGGCGCTTCGATGTTGTAGCGCTTGAGGATCGCCAGGGCATCTGCCGAGGTGCTGGGGTCGGCCACGGTGGGGCCGGAGGCGATGACCGTGGCCAGGTCGCCCGGTACATCGGAAATCGCGTAGGTGTAGACGGTGGCCGGCCAGCAGGCCTTGGCCAGGCGCCCGCCCTTGATCGCCGAGAGGTGCTTGCGCACGCAGTTCATCTCGCCGATGGTGGCGCCGGATTTCAGCAGGGCCTTGTTGATCTGCTGCTTGTCGGCCAGGGTCAGGCCTTCGGCGGGTAGGGCCAGCAGGGCCGAGCCACCGCCGGAGAGCAGGAAGATGACGCGGTCGTCTTCGCTCAGGTTGCTGACCAGCGCGAGCACGCGCTTGGCCACGGCCAGGCCGGCAGCGTCGGGGACCGGGTGGGCGGCTTCGACCACCTCGATCTTCTGGCAGCTGGCGCCATGGCCGTAGCGGGTGACCACCAGGCCAGAGACTTCGCCCTGCCAGCTCTTCTCGACCACTTCGGCCATGGCGGCAGCGGCCTTGCCGGCGCCGATGACGATGACCCGGCCGCTACGGTCGGCGGGCAGGTGGGGTTCGAGGACCTGACGGGGGTGGGCGGCGGCGATGGCTGTGTCGAACAGCTCGCGCAGGAATTTTTGTGGATCGACCGACATGGCAGGCTCCCAGATTCTTGTTGTTCTGCAAAATCGAAAACGCCCCTGGAACTGCCTCCGTGCAGGCCGAACCAGGGGCGGGTGTTGCTCGGGGTCACCTCATGGACCTGTGGTTACAGGTTCATTGGTGTTGGCCGCATCGCGGATAAATCCGCTCCTACAAGGAGCGGATTTATCCGCGAAGGGCAGGTACAGGTTTACTTGTCGTCGCGGATCGAGAAGTTGGCCATGTGCTCCAGGCCCTTGATCAGCGCCGAGTGGTCCCAGTTGCCGCCGCCCAGGGCCTGGCAGGTGTTGAACACTTGCTGGGCATTGGAGGTGTTGGGCAGGTTGATGCCCAGCTCCTTGGCGCCTTGCAGGGCCAGGTTGAGGTCCTTCTGGTGCAGGTTGATGCGGAAGCCTGGGTCGAAGGTGCCTTTGATCATGCGCTCGGCGTGCACTTCGAGGATCTTCGACGATGCGAAGCCGCCCATCAGCGCCTCGCGCACCTTGGCCGGGTCGGCGCCGTTCTTGGCGGCGAACAGCAGGGCTTCGGCAACGGCCTGGATGTTCAGGGCGACGATGATCTGGTTGGCCACCTTGGCGGTCTGGCCATCGCCGTTGCCGCCGACGCGGGTGATGTTCTTGCCCATGGCTTCGAACAGCGGCAGGGCGCGCTCGAAGGCTTTCGGGCAGCCGCCGACCATGATGCTCAGGGTCGCGGCCTTGGCGCCGACTTCGCCGCCGGACACCGGGGCGTCCAGGTAGGCGGCGCCGGTGGCCTTGATCTTCTCGGCGAAGGCTTTGGTGGCGGTAGGCGAGATCGAGCTCATGTCGATCACCACCTTGTTCGGGCCCACGCCTTCGGCGACGCCGTTTTCACCGAACAGCACGCTTTCGACCTGTGGGGTGTCGGGCACCATGACGATGATGAATTCAGCTTCCTGGGCCACTTCCTTCGGGTTGGCCAGGGCCACGCCGCCAGCGGCGATCAGGTTGGCCGGAGCTGCGTCGTGGTGGGTCGAAACGAAGATGCTGTGACCTGCTTTTTGCAGGTTCTGGGCCATGGGGTTGCCCATGATGCCGGTGCCGATGAAACCGATTTTAGCCATGAGAATCTGCCTCTTTTGTATTTGTTCGTGGCTCCGTGGGGGCGGTCTTGACCCGCGATGGCGGTGCCAAGGTTGCCATCGTCATCGCGGGTCAAGCCCGCTCCCACGGTTGCCTCATCAGATAACGTTGTGGGTCTTCAGCCAGCCCAGGCCGGCTTCGGTGGTGGTCTTGGGCTTGTACTCCGCGCCCACCCAGCCCTGGTAGCCGATGCGGTCCAGGTGCTCGAACAGGAAGCGGTAGTTGATCTCGCCGGTGCCCGGCTCGTGGCGGCCCGGGTTGTCGGCCAACTGCACGTGGTTGATCAGCTTGAGGTTGGTTTCCAGGGTGCGCGCCAGGTCACCTTCCATGATCTGCATGTGGTAGATGTCGTACTGCAGGAACAGGTTGTCGCTGCCCACCTCGGCCTGGATTTCCAGGGCCTGTTTCGTGGTATTCAGGTAGAAGCCCGGGATGTCGCGGGTGTTGATCATTTCCATGACCAGGCGGATGCCGGCGGCCTTGAGCTTGTCGGCAGCGTAGCGCAGGTTTTCCACGAAGGTCTTGCGCACGGTGGCGCAGTCCGGGCCTTGCGGGCGGATGCCGGCCAGGGCGTTGACCTGGGTGTTGCCCAGCACCTTGGCGTACTCGATGGCCTTGTCGACACCGGCGCGGAACTCTTCGACGCGGTCGGGGTGGCAGGTGATGCCACGCTCACCTTTCGACCAGTCGCCCGCGGGCAGGTTGAACAGCACCTGGGTCAGGCCATGGGCGTCGAGCTGCTGCTTGATCTCGGCGGCGCTGAAATCGTACGGGAAGAGGTATTCGACGCCGCTGAAACCAGCGTCGGCGGCGGCCTTGAAGCGAGCCAGGAAGTCCTGTTCGGTGAACAGCATGGACAGGTTGGCGGCGAAGCGAGGCATAAGTCGTCTCCTTGCGGTGATTGCCCCCGCGCGCGGCGCGGGGGCGTCAGGCGATCAGTCCAGCAGCGAGATGGCGGTCGGCGCGTCGTTGCCGACCAGGGCGAGGTCTTCGAACTCGTTGACCGCGTTGATCTCGGTGCCCATGGAAATGTTGGTCACACGCTCGAGAATCACTTCGACCACCACCGGCACGCGGAACTCTTCGGCCATCTTCTGCGCCTTGAGCAGGGCAGGGGCGATCTCGGCCGGTTGGAACACGCGGATGGCCTTGCAGCCCAGGCCCTCGACCACGGCGACGTGGTCGACACCGTAGGTGGCGGCGTCGGTGGAATTGATGTTCTCGAACGCCAGTTGTACACAGTAATCCATGTCGAAACCACGCTGCGCCTGGCGGATCAGGCCGAGGTAGGCGTTGTTCACCAGCACGTGGACGTACGGCAGGTTGAACTGCGCGCCCACCGCCAGCTCTTCGATCATGAACTGGAAGTCGTAGTCACCGGACAGCGCGACCACCTTGCGTTTCGGGTCGGCCTTGACGACACCCAGCGCGGCAGGGATGGTCCAGCCCAGCGGGCCGGCCTGGCCGCAGTTGATCCAGTGGCGTGGCTTGTACACGTGCAGGAACTGCGCGCCGGCGATCTGCGACAGGCCGATGGTGCTGACGTAGGTGGTGTCCTTGCCGAACACTTCGTTCATTTCCTGGTACACGCGCTGCGGCTTGACCGGGACGTTGTCGAAGTTGGTCTTGCGCTGCAGGGTAGCCTTGCGTTCCTGGCAGTCTTCCAGCCAGGCCTTGCGGCACTTGAGCAGGCCTGCGGCTTTCCATTCGCGGGCCACTTCGAGGAACACGTCCAGGGCCTTGCCGGCGTCCGAGACGATACCCAAATCTGGAGTGAACACTCGGCCGATCTGGGTCGGTTCGATGTCCACGTGCACGAACTTGCGGCCTTCGGTGTAGACGTCGACGGAGCCGGTATGGCGGTTGGCCCAACGGTTGCCGATGCCGAACACCAGGTCGGACTTGAGCATGGTCGCGTTGCCGTAGCGGTGCGAGGTCTGCAGGCCGACCATGCCGACCATCAATTCGTGATCGTCCGGGATGGTGCCCCAGCCCATCAGGGTTGGCACTACCGGGACGCCGGTCAGTTCGGCGAACTCGACCAGCTTGTCGCTGGCGTCGGCGTTGATGATGCCGCCGCCGGCTACCAGCAGCGGGCGCTCGGCGTCATTGAGCAGGGCCAGGGCTTTTTCGGCCTGGACGCGGGTGGCGGCTGGCTTGCTGATCGCCAGTGGCTCGTAGGCGTCGATGTCGAACTCGATCTCGGCCATCTGCACGTCGAACGGCAGGTCGATCAACACGGGGCCTGGGCGGCCGGTGCGCATTTCGTAGAAGGCCTTCTGGAACGCGTAGGGCACCTGGCCCGGCTCCAGCACGGTGGTCGCCCACTTGGTCACCGGCTTGACGATGCTGGTGATGTCGACGGCCTGGAAGTCTTCCTTGTGCAGGCGGGCACGCGGGGCTTGGCCGGTGATGCAGAGGATCGGGATGGAGTCGGCCGAGGCGCTGTACAGGCCGGTGACCATGTCGGTGCCGGCGGGGCCGGAGGTGCCGATGCACACGCCGATGTTGCCCGGGTTGGCGCGGGTGTAGCCCTCGGCCATGTGCGAGGCGCCTTCGACGTGGCGAGCGAGGACGTGATCGATGCCACCGACTTTCTTCAGGGCCGAGTACAGCGGGTTGATCGCGGCGCCGGGAATGCCGAACGCGGTATCTACACCTTCACGGCGCATGACCAGAACGGCTGCATCGATTGCTCTCATTTTGCTCATGGTTTGTGCCTCATCGATTTTGTAATTGTATACAACTTGCGTTGCGGCAGAGTGTATTCATGGTCGGCGCAAAAGGTCAATCCATTTTCGTCGGCGGGTTTGACTTGCTGGTCATGGCGAAAAAGGGCGGCATTTCGTCGCAGCGAGACACATTGGATCAGAAAATTGTATACAAACAGTGTCTTTGTTGTGTTCTATCGTGTCTATTGGTTTTCAACTGCCCTCAGGGCTTCTCACAACAAGAAGAGGACCTTTTCATGAACGCATTGACCCTCAAAGACGCTGTCGGCGTGGTGAACGCCGCGCTGGCCGCGGGCCGCAAGATCAACGCCGCGCCGCTGACCGTGGCGGTGCTGGATGCCGGCGGGCACTTGCTGGCGCTGCAGCGCGAGGATGGCGCCACCCTGCTGCGTCCGCAGGTGGCCATCGGCAAGGCTTGGGGCGCGGTGGCCCTGGGCAAGGGCTCGCGCCTGCTGGCGCTGGATTCGCAGCAGCGGCCGGCGTTCTATGCCGCGCTGAACGGGCTGGGCGAGCGGCCGGTGGTGCCGGTGCCGGGCGGGGTGCTGATCCGTGATCGGGACGGCAAGGTGCTGGGGGCTGTAGGGATCAGCGGGGATACGTCGGATATCGACGAGCAGTGCGCGATCAGTGCGATCGAAGAGGTGGGGCTGACGGCGGATGCGGGGGTTGCTGCCTGATCAGGGTTTAGAACTATCGCGGGGCAAGCCCGCTCCCACGGTCATCTGGACTTTTCCCTACTGCTTAGGGCGGTTCAGGGCGTGGGAGCGGGCTTGCCCCGCGATTGCGTTGGCTCAGGCCGCCTCGGGCTCGCAGCCCTTCAGTACCAGGCGGATGATGGTCTCGGCCGCCGCGTCATAGTCGCTGTCGGCCAGTTTGGCCTTGCCGGTCACCACGGCGATCTGCCAGTCGAAATCCGCGTAGGTCTGCGTCGCCGCCCAGATACTGAACATCAGGTGGTGCGGATCGACGTGGGCGATCTGGCCGCGCTCGATCCAGCGCTGGATGCACTCGATGTTGTGCCGGGCCTGCTCGTTGAGCTGCTCCACCTGGCGCGGCGACAGGTGCGGCGCGCCATGCATGATCTCGCTGGCGAACACCTTGGAGGCGTGGGGCAGGTCGCGGGAGATGCGGATCTTCGAGCGGATGTACGAACTGAGCACCTCTTTCGGATCACCGTCGGCGTTGAACGGCGTCGAGGCCTGCATGATCGGCGCGATGATGCTCTCGAGCACCTCGCGGTAGAGGTTTTCCTTCGACTTGAAGTAGTAGTACACGTTCGGCTTGGGCAGCCCGGCCTTGGCCGCGATATCGCTGGTCTTGGTGGCGGCGAAGCCCTTGTCGGCGAATTCTTCACTGGCTGCGCGCAGGATCAGTTCCTTGTTGCGCTCGCGAATGGTGCTCATTGTCGGGAATCTTCCTCGGGTCTGGCCCCTCCAAGAGGGGTCCGGCATGGTAGCACCCGCTCGGACGGGCGCTCAAGGCAGCGTCTTTGGGCTAGAATCCCGGCCATTCGAACCTACTGGAAACATTTTGACATGGCAGGAAGCAGCTTACTGGTATTGATCGACGATATCGCCACGGTCCTCGACGACGTCTCGTTGATGACCAAGGTCGCGGCGAAGAAGACCGCCGGGGTACTGGGCGACGACCTGGCGCTCAACGCCCAGCAGGTCACCGGCGTGCGCGCCGAACGCGAGATCCCGGTGGTGTGGGCGGTGGCCAAGGGCTCGCTGGTGAACAAGGCGATCCTGGTGCCGGCAGCGTTGCTGATCAGCGCGTTCATTCCCTGGGCGGTGATTCCGTTGCTGATGGTTGGTGGCGCCTACCTGTGCTTCGAGGGCTTCGAGAAGCTGGCGCACAAGTTCCTGCACAGCAAGGCCGAGGACGACGCGCAGCACGAGGCACGCAAGGCGGCCGTGGCGGATGAGCAGGTTGACCTGGTGGCTTTTGAGAAGAGCAAGATCAAGGGCGCGGTGCGCACCGATTTCATCCTTTCCGCCGAGATCATCGCCATCACCCTGGGCACCGTGGCCGATGCGCCGCTGAGCCAGCAGATCATCGTGCTGTCGGGGATCGCCATCGTCATGACCCTGGGGGTGTATGGCCTGGTGGCAGGCATCGTCAAACTCGATGACCTGGGGCTGTGGATGACCAAGAAAGCCTCGGCGCTGAGCCAGGCGGTGGGCAACGGTATCCTGCGCGCAGCGCCGTACATGATGAAAAGCCTGTCGGTGATCGGCACCGCGGCGATGTTCCTGGTCGGTGGCGGGATCCTGGTACATGGCATCGCGCCGCTGCATCACGCTATCGAGGCGTTCAGCGAAGGACGGGGCGGGGCGTTGACCGGGGCACTGCTCAATGGTGTGGCGGGGGTGATTGCGGGGGCTGTGGTGCTGGCGGTGGTGAGCGTCGTCGGCAAGCTGTGGCAGGCGCTGCGCCCTGCTCACTGAGTAGCGCAGGGACGTGGGGGCGGGGCAAGCCCGCTCCCACGTCAGACAGAGCCTGAGCGCTGTGTGATCAGAAGTGCACTTTCACCAGGAAACTCATGGTGTTCTGATCGGTAGTGAAGGCATCGCTGTCCTTGATGCCGTACTTGTTCTTCCAGTAGTCGTACTCGATACCCACGTACAGCTGCTTCTCGCCCAGGTGCAGCGCTTTGCCCAGGTCGTACTTGACCTGCGGGTTGAAGTGCAGGTTCGCCTGGTAGGTGCCGCGACGGTTCTCGTCGTTGTCCACCACCCAGTCCATGAAGCCGTCGATGAGAATGTCGGACGAACCCACAGGGATGGTGTAGGACCACACCGGGGTGATCTGCCAGACGTTGTCGCCCGGACGGCTGCCGTCGGTGGTGCGCTGGTAGAAGTTCAGCTGGAAGTAGTCGAAGCCTGGGATCGCCAGGTCGAAGCCGGGGCCGATCAGGTAGGACTCGGTGTCACCCTCGCCGAACTCGTAGGTCATGGCCAGCAGCACGTCCTTGACCGGGCCGAACTCGAGCTTCTGGTCGAAGATCTTGCCGAACGACAGGCGTGGGCTGAATTCGCCGTAGTAGGTGTTCGGGCCGTTACTGGCGTCCTTCTTGCCCTGGTAGAAGATCTTGTCGAAGAAGAAGAAGTTGTCGCCGTACTTCCACGCATCGGCGTGCTCGAAGGTGACCGTCTGCTGGGTCTCGGGGTTGACCTTGAAGTTCTTGCCCCACAGGTAGGTCAGGCTGTTGTTCTGCCATTGCAGCAGGTCACCGGCTTGGCTGGCGCCGCAGGCCAGCAGGCCGCCGGCGAGGATCAGGCTATTGATGGTACGCATTGCGTGTGTCGCTCCCTTGAGTTGGATCTGTTGTCAGCGCTCGGGCGCTGTTCTTGTCTTTTGGGTCAGCTTTTTTCAATTGGCCACAGCTGTTTGGCAAGAGCTGCGCCAACTTTTCCACGTTGGGCACAACCATCCTGCTCGACGTCTTTCTGAACGGATGAAATAGGTATTTCACGCTGGCAACACGTTGGCAAACCGCCCGGAAACATTGACTGGGCGGTCAGCAAACGCGGGCGGGATCCTTCCCGCCCCGATCGAGGGGGCGCGCAGATTACTCACTTGCGCGCCGGGCCTCAAGTGCTCCGTCCTGGAGCACGGTGTCACATCATCGGGCATGCGCCCGTTCGGTCAGAAATGCACCTTCACCAGGGCGCTGGCGACGCTCTGGTTGCTGTCCACGTTGCCGCGGCTGTCAATGCCGTACTTGTCCTTCCAGTAGCTGTATTCGAAGCCGACGTAGAGCTGCTTGGCGCCTAGGTTAAGGGCCTTGCCCAGGTCGTATTTGACCTGTGGGTTGAACTGCAGGTTGGCGTGGTAGGTGCCACGGCGGGTCTGGTCGTTGTCGACCACCCAGTCGATGTAGCCGTCGATCAGGATGTCGGACTTGCCCACCGGGATGGTGTAGGACCAGGCCGGGGTGATCTGCCAGACGTTGTCACCGGGGCGGCTGCCTTCGGTGTTGCGCAGGTAGAAGTTCAGGGTGAAATAGTTGAAGCCGGGCACGTTCAGGTCGAAGCCGGGGCCGATCAGGTAGGCCTCGTTGTCGCCCTCGCCACGCTCGTAGGTCATGGCCAGCAGCACGTCCTTGACCGGGCCGAAGGCCAGGTTGCGCTCGAAGATCTTGCCGAACGACAGGCGCGGGCTGAACTCACCGTAGTAGGTGGTCACGCCTTTGCCGGGGTCGGCCTTGCCGTTGTAGAAGATCTTGTCGACGAACAGGAAGGTGTCGCCGTACTTCCACTTGTTGGCGTGTTCGAAGGTGATGGTCTGCTGGATGTCGGGGTTGACCTTGAAGTCCTTGCCGTAGAGGTAGGACAGGCTTTCGCCGTGCCACTGCAGCCATTCGCCGGCATGGACGGGGAGGGTGGCCAGCAGGCTGCTGCCCAGCAGGACGGAGGTGGTGATGCGCTTCATGTTGTGATTCCCGGACTTATTGTTTTTGTAAGGGCTTTTTCGGCGCGCAGGCGCCCCGGACGGCCCATTCCGGCGGGCCGACGGTACTGCGTTACCACAGGGTTGAAGCGGGGCGGCCAGGACGGCGCCGCCCCTGGTCACTCAATGCTGGTGACAGGCATCGTTGTGCGCGGCGCGGTCGGCGCCGCCGAGGATGTTGAACAGCAGGTTCAGCACCAGGGCGCTGAGGGTGGCCATGGCGATGCCACTGTGGGTGATCGGTTCCATCCACTGCGGCATCTGCGCGAAGAACTCCGGGCGCACCACCGGGATCAGGCCAAAGCCGACGCTGACGGCGACCAGCAGCTGGTTGCGTCGGTCGGAGATGTCCGCTTCCTGGAGGATCTTGATCCCGGTGGCGGTGACCATGCCGAACATGGCGATGGACGCGCCGCCCAGTACCGCGGGCGGGATCGAGGCGATCAGGAAGGCCGCCTTGGGCAGCAGGCTGAGCAGGATCAGCAGCGCGCCGGCCATCACCGTGACGTAGCGGCAGCGCACCCCGGTCATCTGCACCAGGCCGATGTTCTGGGCGAACGAGGAGTGGGTGAAGGTGTTGAAGAAGCCGGCGATGAACGACGCGCCGGCATCGCACAGCAGGCCGCGCCGTAGCATGCCTGGCGTTACTTCACGGTCGGTCACCTTGCCCAGGGCAAGGAACATGCCTGTCGACTCGACGAAGATGATCACCACCACCAGGCACATCGACAGGATCGGCGCCAGGCTGAAGGTCGGCATGCCGAAGTGCAGCGGCGTCACCACCTGCAGCCACGGTGCCTCGCTCAGGCCCGACAGGTCGACCATGCCGATGGAACCGGCGAGCACGTAACCCAGGCCCATGCCCACCAGTACCGACACGTTGACCCAGAAGCCGCGCATGAAGCGGTTGATCAGCAGGATCACCGCCAGCACCAGGCCGGCGACCATCAGGTAGATCGGCGCGCCGAAGGCTTCGGCGTCATGGCCGCCACCGGCCCAGTTGACCGCTACCGGGAACAGCGACAAGCCGATGGAGGTGATGACCGTGCCGGTCACCAGCGGCGGGAAGAAGCGCACGACCTTGGACATGAACGGCGCGATCAGCATGCCGAAGAACCCGGCGGCGATGGTCGCGCCGAAGATCCCCTGCAGGCCGACGCCCGGCATGCCGGCCATGGCCACCATGCTGCCGACGGCGGCGAAGCTGGCGCCCATCATGACCGGCATGCGAATGCCGACCGGACCGATACCGAAGGATTGGATGATGGTGGCAACGCCGGCGACCAGCAGGTCGGCGTTGATCAGGAAGGCGACTTCTTCGCGGGACAGGCCCGCCGCCTGGCCAATGATCAGCGGCACCGCGATGGCGCCGCCGTACATCAGCAGAACGTGTTGCAGACCCACCAGGATCAGCTGGAACAAAGGCAGGGGCTGTCGTGGCGGCGCAACAGGGATGTACGCCTTGGGTGACTCGGACATGCAGCACCTCGAGTTTTGTTTTTATTCTCGGATCCAAGCGGGCGGCTTCACGTGGCAGGCTCCGGTAAAGGAGGCCGGGGTTCCCGCGTGAAGCCGAACGCTCGATGCTTGCTTGTTACGTAGAGCTTGTAGCGAGGCCGGGAGTACCGGCCTCATCGCGGGGCAAGCCCGCTCCCACGCAGTCGTGGGTTGTCTCAGTTGACCTGCGCGCCTTTGGCGATCCAGTCGCCGACCAGCTTGCGTTCCTCGACAGTCATCTGGGTGATGTTGCCCAGCGGCATGATCTGGCTGGCGACGGCCTGCGCCTGGATGCGCGCGGCCTGGGCCTGGATCTGCTGCGGGGTGTCGAACATCACGCCGGCTGGGGCTGCGCTGAACAGCGGGCTGGTCGGCTTGGCCGAGTGGCACACGGTGCAGCGTTCCTGGATGACGGTGTGGATCTTGTCGAAGGTTTCACCGCCAGCCTGGGCTGTGGCTTGGGCCGGAGCCTCGGCGGGTGCCGCAGGTTTGGCGGCTTCCTCGGCGCGCAGCTCGGCGGCGGTCTTGCCACCTACGGCAGTGGCCGGCAGCGGCTGGTACTCGACCTTGGCAGCGGCTTGCTCAGGGGCGGTCGGCAGTGGTTTGGGGCCGGTCACGTAGGCCAGGCAGATCATCGCCAGGGCACCGACTGGCAGGGTCCAGGCGTACTTGTTGCTGTCGTGGCGGGTGTTGAAATAGTGACGGATCAATACCGCGGCCACCGCGATCCCGGCCAGGATCAGCCAGTTGTACTGGCTGCCGTAGGTGCTCGGGAAGTGGTTGCTGATCATGATGAACAGCACCGGCAGGGTGAAGTAGTTGTTGTGGCGCGAGCGCAGCAGGCCCTTGGCCGGCAGCACCGGGTCGGGGGTCTGGTTGTTCTCGATGGCCGCCACCAGCTGGCGCTGCGCCGGCATGATGATGCGGAACACGTTACCGACCATGATGGTGCCGATGATCGCACCGGTGTGCAGGTACGCGCCGCGGCCGCTGAACACCAGGCTGAAGCCCCAGCAGGCGGCGATGATCAGCACGAACAGCACGGCGCCGAGCAGGGCCGGCTTCTTGCCCAGGGGCGAGTCGCAGAGGAAATCGTAGATGAACCAGCCGGCGATCAGCGAGCCGATACCGATGGCCACGCCTTCGGCACCGCTGAGGGTGCTGCCGGGTGCCAGCAGGTACAGGGTCGGGTTCCAGTAGAACACCACGCACAGCAGGGCGATCCCGGACATCCAGGTGAAGTAGGCTTCCCATTTGAACCAGTGCAGGTTCTCGGGCATCTTCGGCGGGGCCAGCTTGTATTTTTCCAGGTGGTAGATACCACCACCGTGGATGGCCCAGAGGTCACCCGACAACCCATCGCGCGGGTTGCTTCGGTTCAGGTGGTTCTCCAGCCAGACAAAGTAGAACGATGCACCGATCCAGGCCACGCCGGTGATCATGTGAACCCAGCGAATGCTCAGGTTCAGCCATTCGTGAAGGTGTGCTTCCACAGTATGTACCTCTCGCCGGTCACGGTTCAGGCGGACCTGGGTGACCGACCTTTTCTTATTGGTGGGGATTGAGGATCAACATCTGTTCCTCGGGGAAGTAATGCTCATCGCAGTTGTTGCCGGAACCACTGCGATCAACCACCAGGAAGTCATCCCGCTTTTCGATCGTCAGCACCGGGTGGTGCCAGACGCCGCGATGGTAATTGATGCCCTGCCTGCC
The DNA here is from genome assembly GCF_018596375.1 of Pseudomonas sp. RC3H12. Lineage (NCBI taxonomy): Bacteria > Pseudomonadati > Pseudomonadota > Gammaproteobacteria > Pseudomonadales > Pseudomonadaceae > Pseudomonas > Pseudomonas sp. RC3H12. The sequence goes on from NZ_CP075595.1 coordinate 934,058, forward strand.
ATTACTGCGGAAGGCGCGGACCAAGCCTGATACAGGTGCATCGCCAAGTGGCGCGACCACGATCAGAAAGGGGTTGCCGAGCAGCGGGATGAAAGCCTGGCTGCCCAGCGGATGGCGTTCCAGCATGCGCACGGTCAGCGGCATCTCCAGCGCGTCGGCGCGGAAGATGCTGATGATCGCCTTGTCTTCCGGCTCGGCGGTCTCGACCGTGGCGAGCTTGTGGAAGCGCATGGTCGAGCCGTTGTTGATCATGAAGTGGTCGCTGCCGTCGGTTTCGATCACGTCACCGAAGGGGGCGAAGGCTTCTTTGGTCAGGGGCTCGATCATCAGGGTGCGCATGCGGTTATCTCTTCTATTCGTTGTTCTGGATTTTGGTGGCCTGGCGGGCCGGGGCCCTGGGTGCGGACGCGTCACGCACTCGGGCCAGGGCGCTGCCAGTGCCTTACAGCTGCAGCAGGCGGAACAGGGCGATCAGGTTGATCTGCGCCAAAGCTTCCTTGAACTCGGCATCGGTGTCGTTGTGGATGCGTTTTTCGAAGGAGGCGAGGATCTGGTGCCGGTTGCTGCCCTTGACCGCCATGATGAACGGGAACTGGAACTTGGCCTTGTAGGCGTCGTTGAGTTCGGTGAAGCGGGCGAACTCTTCAGCGGTGCACTGGTGAATACCGGCGCCGGCCTGCTCGTTGGTGCTCGATTCGGTCAGCTCGCCCTGGATGGCGGCCTTGCCGGCCAGGTCCGGGTGAGCGTTGATCAGTGCCAGCTGGTCGGCGTGGTTGGCGCTGAGCAGGATGTCGCTCATGCGCTGATGCAGCGCCTCGATCTCGTCCAGCTCGGCCAGTTGCCCCAGGTCGTAGGCTTTTTCGGCGACCCACGGCGAGTGCTCGTAGATGTCGGCGAAGGCCGCGACGAAGGCGGCGCGGTCCAGGGTGGAGGGCTTGAGGGTCTTGAAGGCGGTCATCAGGCGTTCTCTTTCTTGTACGGGTGGGTGGCGTGCCAGTGGCGGGCGATGTCCACGCGACGGGCGAACCAGACCTGCTCGTGGCTCTTGGCGTAGTCGACGAAGCGCTTGAGCGCGGCCAGGCGCGCCGGGCGGCCGACCAGGCGGCAGTGCAGGCCGATGGAGAGCATCTTCGGCGCCTCGGCGCCTTCCTCGTAGAGCACGTCGAAAGCGTCCTTGAGGTACTGGAAGAACTGCTCGCCGCAGTTGAAGCCCTGTACCTGGGTGAAGCGCATGTCGTTGGTGTCGAGGGTGTAGGGGATCACCAGGTGCGGCTTGCCGGTCGGATTGTTCGGCTCCCAGTAGGGCAGGTCGTCGTCGTAGGTGTCGCTGTCGTAGAGGAAGCCGCCTTCCTCCATCACCAGGCGCCGGGTGTTCGGACCGGTGCGGCCGGTGTACCAGCCTTGCGGGCGTTCGCCGGTAAGCTCGGTGAGGATGCGGATGGCTTCGAGCATGTGCTCGCGCTCTTGCGCTTCATCCATGTACTGGTAGTCGATCCAGCGGTAGCCGTGGCTGCAGATCTCGTGGCCGGCCTCGACCATGGCGCGGATCACGTCGGGGTGGCGCTGGGCGGCCATGGCCACGGCGAAGATGGTCAGCGGCACGCCGCTGTCCTTGAACAGCTTGAGCAGGCGCCATACGCCCGCGCGGCTGCCGTATTCGTAGAGCGACTCCATGCTCATGTTGCGCGCGCCTTGCAGCGGCTGGGCGGCGACCATTTCGGAGAGGAACGCTTCGGACTCTTTGTCGCCATGCAGGATGTTGCGCTCGCCACCTTCTTCGTAGTTGAGCACGAAGGACAGTGCAATGCGGGCATTGCCCGGCCATTGCGGATGAGGTGGGTTGTTGCCGTAACCGATCAGGTCGCGAGGGTAGTCAGCGCTCACTGCAGTCTTCCTTCTTGTACGTATGTGCGAGTGGTGGGCGGGCCGCGTCGGGATGTCGCACCACCGGATGGGCTGATTGTATACAACTTCTTAAATACTTTGTAAGCCTGTTTTTCCGCATTTCTTCCCATTTGTCGCCTGAGAATGGCTTGCAAGAAACCTGCCTGATTGGTCAGCTAATGCCGTGAGGGTCGGCATCGGGCGTGTCTTTGCGACTGATGGAGTGTTCGAGGAGTCTTGACCTGGGATGCAGAAAAAATTGTGTACAATCTATCGCTAAACTGTCTTAATGGCTGCATTCCCGCACGGTGCGAGCCTGTTGCCGTGTATTTTTTGCCCACGTAGACGACAAGAGGCGACAAGCAAATGGGACGTTTGACCACACACGTACTGGACGCCGCGCATGGCTGCCCGGGCAGCTCGATCAAGGTCGAGCTGTACCGCGTTGAAGGCCAGCAACTGGAACTGGTGAACACCGCCCTGACCAACAGCGATGGCCGCGTTGACGCGCCGCTGCTGCAGGGTGACGACTACCGCACCGGCGTCTATCAATTGCAGTTCAGCGCCGGTGACTACTACCGCGCCAAGGGTGTGAAGCTGCCGGACACCGCGTTCCTCGACGTGGTCGTGCTGCGCTTCGGCATCGACGAGCAGCAGGAGCACTACCACGTGCCGCTGCTGATCTCGCCGTACAGCTATTCGACCTATCGTGGAAGCTAGTTGGTCGCTAGAAGAATCTTCGTAGGTCCTTGGCCCGCTCTCACACTGGCGGGCTTTTTTTCGTTCGTAGTCCTACTCCCTGACTCTCTCTGCGGTGCTGTAGAGATTCAATGCTCTTCCGGTTTTCAATGCAGCTATGTCCGCGCCTCCAGCCGTCGCTGCGCCGAGCAGGTGGCCGACTACAGCGGTTGCTATGGTTCCGGGTGTGATTTTTGCTGCAACCGCTTCGGGAGCACCGTTGAATTCCAGCCAGGTGGATGCCATCTCGAGATGGGCGACGACAGAGGGCGTTTCACCCCTATTCGCCCGTTGCACGGTTTCTGCGTAACGAGTCTGGAGATACTGGGGCAGGGGCGGAGCCCCATTACTGTCTTTTGCAATGTAGGCGCCAGCGACGCGCTCTCCAAAAAACGATTTGTTTGGGGCATTGACGATCTGCTGGGCTTCCGGCGTGGCCAAGACGCGTCCCGGTATGGCATCGGGCACGGTATTGCGTAAAAACGAAGTCGTGAACTGTTGATGCATCTCTTTGATGAAAGCAATGATGCCGCCAGTGGGATCATGCCTGTTGATGGGGTCGCCAGCGCAATAGGTATAACTATTACTGCCACCTTCATCGAAAGGGCTTAGCGAATCTGGGCTACTGAAACGCATAAGTTGGGTGTTGAACAAGCGATGGCCGTTGCCCAGATAATAATGGCCGGTGAGGGGCTCTGGGATTTGTCCGTTGAAGCCAGTCCTTGGTCCCCCTCTGCATGCCTTGCTTCCGTATGGGGTATACGCGTTTGTGATGGACTGGGCATGTATGACCGAACTGGCTCTGTCTACTGACAAAACATAAGTAAGCATGGCGTTGATACTCTGTTTGTCGGATCGCAATGGCCGCTCATGGCGAGTTTTTTCTGCGCTAGTAATAGCGTGCGCGCACTGGATTTACACCTATCAGAAATATCAGAAGGGTGCGCAGGTAAACTTGGTACCTCGGGCCGCTGCCCCTGCCCGAGGTAGTGGAATGAGTCCCGCTGATCAGAGGAACACAAACTTGGCAATGAAGATCGCGCACAGCACCCATAGGCTGGCCGAGATCTCCTTGAATTTACCGGTACCGGCCTTCAGCGCCACATAGCTGATGAAGCCCAGGGCAATGCCGTCTGCCACCGAGAAGGTCAGCGGCATCATGATCACGGTGACGATCGCCGGAATGCTGTCGGTGGCTTCATCCCACTCGATATGCGCCATGCTGCCCATCATCAGCATCGCCACGTAGATCAGCGCGCCAGCGGTGGCATAGGCCGGGATCATCCCCGCCAATGGGGCGAAGAACATCGCCGCGATGAACAGGATCCCAACCACTACGGCGGTCAAGCCGGTGCGCCCGCCTGCCGCCACGCCCGCAGCACTTTCCACGTAGCTGGTCACCGGCGGCACGCCGACCACCGCGCCGAACACGCTGGAGGTGCTGTCGGCCTTCAGCGCCCGCGACAGGTTCTCGATACGCCCGTCCGGTGCCACCAGGTTGGCCCGCTGGGCCACGCCCATCAGCGTGCCAGCGGTGTCGAACATGTGCACGAACAGGAACGCCAGCACCACGCTGATCATGCTGACGTTGAACACGCCGACCACGTCCATGGCCATCCAGGTCGGTGCCAGGCTCGGCGGCATCGACACCACCCCGCCGAACTTGACCAGGCCCAGGCCCCAGCCGGCCAAAGTGACGCCGATGATGCTGATCAGGATCGCGCCGAACACCCGCTTGTAGCTGAGGATCGCGATCAGCAGGAAGCACACGGCCGCCAGCAGCGGGCCGGGCTCATGCAGCGAGCCCAGCTTGACCAGGGTTGCCGGGCTGTCGACGATGATGCCGGCGGTTTTCAGGCCGATCAGCCCGAGGAACAAGCCGACGCCGGCCCCCATGGCATGGCGCAGGCTCACCGGGATGCTGTTGAGCAGCCACTCACGCACGCGCGAAACGGTCAGGAACATGAACAGCACACCCGAGACGAACACCGCCCCCAGCGCCGTTTCCCAGTTGTAGCCCATGGTGCCGACCACGGTGTAGGTAAAGAAGGCATTGAGCCCCATGCCCGGCGCCAGGCCGACCGGCCAGTTGGCGTACAGGCCCATCAGCAGGCAGCCGAGGGCAGCGGCGATGCAGGTGGCGACGAACGCCGCGCCGTGGTCGATGCCGGCGTCGGCCATGATGTTGGGGTTGACGAAGATGATGTAGGCCATGGTGATGAAGGTGGTCACCCCGGCGATCAGCTCGGTGCGGACGGTGCTGCCATGCTGCTTGAGTTTGAAAATCCGCTCCAGCCAGCCCGTTTCGAGCGGTGGGGCGAGATCCAGCGTAGGTGCTTCGGATTTGCGGCTTTCCACAGCGAGTACTCCTCAAGTCTTTCTTGTTGTTCGAAGCCTGGTCCTGAGCCATGCACTGGGGGGCTTCGCGAGGGGGTGTGGCAGACGTCCGACCTGTTTGTTGACTTTTGGGTCAGGAAGTTGCTCGCAGGATTATGCTTTTGTGTACAAAGAATGCAAATAATGTTTTATCTTTTGTGCGTACAAACGGTCGTACAACGGCTATATAGGTAAAAGGCCACCTGCAGAAACGGGTCAGCCTGTGTACAATGGCGCCATACCTTGGCCCCTTTTCTTCTTCCAGGACTTGCCATCCCCCCGCTGACCGGTATTACAGTCACGGTCCGACTGGCAGATCCTTTGTGCTCGAGAGCCCATGAACGAACAGCTGCAACCTCTGAAAAAACCTGTGCGCACTGGCAAGGCCGGCCGCAGCGGTACCCAGGACGACATCGTCTACGCGCATATCTTCGAGGCGATCCTCGAGCAGCGTCTGGCACCGGGCACCAAGTTGAGCGAGGAAGCACTGGGCGAGATCTTCGGCGTCAGCCGCACCATCATCCGCCGCGCCCTGTCGCGCCTGGCCCATGAAAGCGTGGTGCTGTTGCGGCCCAACCGTGGTGCGGTGGTGGCCAGCCCCACGGTCGAGGAGGCGCGGCAGGTGTTCTTCTCGCGGCGCATGGTCGAGCGCGCGATCACCGAGCTGGCCGTGCAGCACGCCACCCTCGAACAGCTCAACGAACTGCGCCAGATGGTCCGCGAGGAGCGTGACAGCTTCTCCCGTGGTGACCGTGGCGCCGGTATCCGCCTGTCCGGCGAGTTCCACCTCAAGCTGGCCGAGGCCGCGGGCAATGCGCCACTGGTGAGCTTCCAGCGCAGCCTGGTGTCGCAGACTTCGCTGATCATCGCCCAGTACGAAAGCGGTAACCGCTCGCACTGCTCGTACGATGAGCACATGCAGCTGATCGATGCGATCGAGGCCCGTGATGCCGAGCAGGCGGTAAGCCTGATGATGCATCACATGGACCATATCGACAGCAAGCTCAACCTCGACGAGGAGAGCGCCTCGGACGATCTGCACGCGGTGTTCTCCCACCTGCTGAAAAAGCCCAAGGCCACTGCCAAGGGTTGATCGTTTGCCTGCCTGAGCGGGGCTGCGATGCAGCCCCTGGCGTTACTGGCCCTTGGCCAAGGCTCTGCTAGATTTTCCTCAGCAAACCTTCATCGAGCAGTTGGGCTTGCGCAGTCGTTGCGTCCAATTACTTGAGGAATGGTCCATGAGTTCATCCCTGGGTGTGCGCATAGGTGCCGAGCTGGTCGGCACCTTCTGGTTGGTCCTGGGTGGTTGTGGCAGCGCGGTGCTGGCCGCAAGCTCGCCTGTCGGCATCGGGGTCCTGGGTGTCGCCTTCGCTTTTGGCCTTACCGTCCTGACCATGGCATTCGCCATCGGCCATATCTCCGGCTGCCACCTCAACCCCGCCGTGTCGTTCGGGCTGGTGGTGGGGGGACGATTCCCGGCAAAAGAGTTGCTGCCCTACGTGATTGCCCAGGTGATCGGCGCGATCCTCGCCGCGGCGGTGATCTACTTCATCGCCACCGGCAAGGCCGGTTTCGAGGTGGGTAACGGCATGGCCTCGAATGGCTATGGCGAACACTCGCCCGGTGGCTACACCCTGGCCGCAGGTTTTGTCAGCGAAGTGGTGATGACCGCGATGTTCCTGGTGATCATCATGGGCGCCACGGACGCCCGGGCACCGGCCGGGTTTGCGCCGATCGCCATTGGCCTGGCGCTGACCTTGATCCACCTGATCTCGATCCCGGTCACCAATACCTCGGTGAACCCAGCGCGTAGCACCGGGCCTGCGCTGTTCGTCGGTGGCTGGGCCTTGCAGCAACTTTGGCTGTTCTGGCTGGCACCGCTGATCGGCGCGGCGATCGGCGGTGCGCTGTATCGAGGCCTAGCCAAGCAACCCTAGCGCTGGTGCACGCAACGCCCGGCGGCGTAGGTCTCGCGCACGGTGCGGTCGTCGCCCAGGGTGGTGAGCACGAACAAGGTCTCCTCGATGCTTTTCGACTGCTGCAGGCGGTAGTCCAGCAGCGGGGTGGCCTTGTAGTCGAGCACCACGAAGTCGGCGTCATTGCCCGGGCGCAGGCTGCCGATGCGGTCCTCCAGGCGCAGGGCGCGGGCGCCGCCGAGGGTGGCCAGGTACAGCGACTTGTACGGGTGCAAGCGCGCGCCTTGCAACTGCATCACCTTGTATGCCTCGTTCAGGGTGTTGAGCAGCGAGAAGCTGGTGCCGGCGCCGACATCGGTGCCCAGGCCGACGTTGACCTTGAAGCGTTCGGCCTGGGGCAGGTTGAACAGGCCGCTGCCGAGGAACAGGTTGGAGGTCGGGCAGAAGGCGATGGCCGAACCGGTTTCGGCCAGGCGCTGGCACTCGTCGTCGCACAGGTGCACGCCGTGGGCGAACACCGAGCGCTCGCCGAGCAGCTCGAAGTGGTCGTAGACGTCCAGGTAGCCTTTCTGCTCGGGGAACAGTTCCTTGACCCAGTCGATTTCCTTGAGGTTCTCCGACAGGTGGGTGTGCATGTACACGCCCGGGTGCTCCTTGAGCAACTGGCCGGCCACGCTCAACTGTTCCGGCGTGCTGGTCGGCGCGAAGCGCGGGGTGACCGCGTAGTGCAGGCGGCCCTTGCCGTGCCAGCGCTCGATCAGCATCTTGCTGTCGCGGTAGCTGGACTCGGCGGTATCGGTCAGGTAGTCGGGGGCGTTGCGGTCCATCATCACCTTGCCGGCGATCATGCGCAGGTCCAGGCGCTCGGCCTCCTCGAACAGGGCGTTGGCCGACTCGGGGTGCACGCTGCCGAACACCAGCGCGGTGGTGGTGCCGTTGCGCAGCAGTTCGGCGAGGAAGATCTTCGCCACCTGGTCGGCGTGGGCCTTGTCGGCGAACTGCTTTTCGCAGGGGAAGGTGTAGGTGTTCAGCCAGTCCAGCAGCTGCTCGCCGTAGGAGCCGATCATGCCGGTCTGCGGGAAGTGGATATGGGTGTCGATGAAGCCCGGGGTGATCAGGGCGTCCTGGTAGTGCTGCACCGGGATGTCGGCGTCGAGGGTCGGCAGCAGCTCGCTGGCATGGCCCAGGGCGCTGATGCGGCCGTTATCGACTACCAGCAGGCCGTCTTCATAGTATTCGCAGGACGCCTCCAGGCCGACCTCGGCGGGGTCGGCGATGCTGTGCAGGATGGCGGCTCGGTAGGCTTTGCGGGTTGCGCTCATGGGGCTCTCGTCAAAGGGTCTGGCTGCGTCGCGAGGACGGCAGCAACTGGGCGATGGGGCCTGAGTTGGCGGCAGCGTCGTGCTGGCCGAAGCAGGCGTTGTAGGTGGCAATGATTTCGGCGGCGATGGACACGGCGATCTCGATCGGCAGCTTGCCCTTGACCTCGGCCAGGCCCATCGGGCAGCGCATGCGCGCCATCAGGGCGTCGTCGAAGCCGCGCTCGCGCAGGCGGTGCTCGAACTTGACGCGCTTGGTCTTCGAACCGATCAGGCCGAACCAGGTGAAGTCGTTGCGCTTGAGGATCGCGGCGGTCAGCTCCAGGTCCAGCTGGTGGTTATGGGTCATGACGATGCAGTAGCTGCCGGCGGGCAGGTCGGCAACTTCGTCGACCGGCTCTTCGCTGACGATCTTGCTCACCCCGGTGGGGATGAGCGCGGGGAACTCCTGCTCGCGCGAATCGATCCAGCGCACCCGGCAGGGCAGCGCGGCGAGCAAGGGTACCAGAGCGCGGCCGACATGGCCCGCGCCGAACACGGCGATCTCGGCCTGTACGCCACTCATCGGCTCGAACAGCAGCACGGTGGCGCCGCCGCAGCACTGGCCGAGGCTGGCGCCGAGGCTGAAGCGCTCCAGGTGCGGGGTACTGCGGTGTTCCGCGAGCATCTGCCGGGCGATGTGCAGGGCCTTGAACTCCAGGTGGCCGCCGCCGATGGTGTCGTACAGCGCGCTGGCGCTGACCACCATTTTCGAGCCGGCGTTGCGCGGGGTGGAGCCGCGCTCCTCGATGATGGTTACCAGCACGCAGGGCTCGCCACGGGCTTGGTGCTCGGCGAGGGCGTTGATCCATTGGTGCATGTCTTCAGTCCTCCTCGGTCCCCTGTAGGCGCAACCTAAGGTCGCGCCTACAGGGAGCGTGGCGTCAGTGCGTCACGGGCTCCAGTTGCTGTTCGGCAGGCTGCGCCGCAGCCACCGCCTTGCGCATCTGCTCGCAACCCCACAACACCCGCTCCGGCGTCGACGGCGCGTCGATGTTTGGCTGCACGCGGTAGTCGGCGATGCTCGCCACCGCGTCCTTGATCGCGCACCAGGCGGCAATGCCGAGCATGAACGGCGGCTCGCCCACGGCCTTGGAGTGGAACACGGTGTCCTCGGGGTTCTTGCGGTTCTCCACCAGCTTGACGCGCATATCGATCGGCATGTCGGCCACAGCCGGGATCTTGTAGCTGGCCGGGCCGTTGGTCATCAGCTTGCCCTTGGCATTCCACACCAGCTCCTCGGTGGTCAGCCAGCCCATGCCCTGGACGAAGCCGCCTTCGACCTGGCCGATATCGATGGCCGGGTTCAGCGAGTCACCGACGTCGTGCAGGATGTCGGCGCGCAGCATCTTGTACTCGCCGGTCAGGGTGTCGACGATCACCTCCACGCACGCGGCGCCGAACGCGAAGTAGTAGAACGGGCGGCCACGGGCCTGGTTGCGGTCGTAGAAAATCTTCGGCGTGCGGTAGAAACCGGTGGTCGACAGCGACACCTGGGCGAAATAGGCCTGCTGGACCAATTGCTCGAAACTGACGATCTGCTCGCGCACGCGCACATGGCCGTTACGGAACTCGACGTCTTCCTCGGTGACGTTGTAGTGCCGGGCCGCGAACTCGGTCAGGCGCTTCTTGAGGATCTCGGCGGCGTTCTGCGCGGCCTTGCCGTTCAGGTCGGCGCCGCTGGAGGCGGCGGTGGGCGAGGTGTTGGGCACCTTGTCGGTATTGGTGGCGGTGATCTGGATACGGTTGAAATCGACCTGGAACACCTGCGCCACCACCTGCGCGACCTTGGTGTTCAGGCCCTGGCCCATCTCGGTGCCGCCGTGGTTGAGGTGGATGCTGCCGTCGGTGTAGATGTGGATCAAGGCACCTGCCTGGTTGAGGAAGGTGGCGGTGAACGAGATGCCGAACTTCACCGGGGTCAGCGCCAGGCCTTTTTTCAGCACCGGGCTGTTGGCGTTGAAGCGGCGGATCGATTCGCGGCGCTCATGGTAGTCGCTGCTGGCTTCGAGCTCGGCGGTCATCTCCTCGAGCATGTTGTGCTCGACGGTCTGGTAGTAGTGGGTGACGTTGCGCTCGGTCTTGCCGTAGTAGTTGGCCTTGCGCACCGCCAGCGGGTCGAGGGCCAGGTGACGGGCGATATGGTCCATCACCTGTTCGATGGCGACCATCCCCTGCGGGCCGCCGAAGCCGCGGTAGGCAGTGTTGGAGGCCGTGTTGGTCTTGCAGCGGTGGCCGTGCACCGTGGCATCGCCCAGGTAGTAGGCGTTGTCGGAGTGGAACATGGCGCGGTCGACGATCGAACCGGACAGGTCGGGCGAGTAGCCGCAGTTGCCGGCCAGGTCGAAGTTGATCCCATGCAGGCGGCCCGTGTCGTCGAAGCCGACGTCGTACTCGACGTAGAACGGGTGGCGCTTGCCGGTCATCATCATGTCTTCGACGCGGGGCAGGCGCATCTTGGTCGGCTGGCCGGTCAGGCGCGCGATCACCGCGCACAGGCACGCGGGGCTGGCGGCCTGGGTTTCCTTGCCGCCGAAACCGCCACCCATGCGGCGCATGTCGACGACGATCTTGTGCATCGGCACGTCGAGCACCTCGGCCACCAGCTTCTGCACCTCGGTGGGGTTCTGCGTCGAGCAGTAGACGATCATGCCGCCATCTTCGCCGGGCATCACCGAGCTGATCTGGGTCTCCAGGTAGAAGTGCTCCTGGCCGCCGATGTGCAGGGTGCCCTGGATACGGTGCGGGGCACTGGCCAGTGCGGCGGCAGAGTCGCCGCGCTGGTGGGTGTGGCTGTCGAGCACGAAGTGCTTCTTGCGCAGGGCCTCGACCACATCGAGCACCGGCTCCAGGTCTTCGTACTCGACGATTGCCGCCATGGCGGCGCGTCTTGCAGTCTCCAGATCGCAGGCGGCCACGGCGAGCACCGGCTGGCCGAAGAACTCGACCTTGTCGATGGCCAGCAAAGGGTCGCCAGCTACCACTGGGCCGATATCCTTGAGCCCCGGGATGTCCTCATGGGTGATGGCGATGCGCACCCCTTCGAACTGATAGCAGGGTGTGGTGTCGATGCGCAGGATGCGCGCATGAGCACGGTCGGCGGTGCGCGCATAGACGTGCAGCTGGTTGGGGAATTCCAGGCGGTCGTCGATGTACACGGCTTCGCCGGCCACATGCTTGTCGGCGCTGTCGTGCTTGAGGCTGCGGCCGACCCCGGTGGTCAGGTCCTGGCTGAACAGTGCGGCCATCTCGGCCTGGCTCTTGACGGCGTGATGGTTAGACATAGGCGGTCACCCGGGTTTCGATGTGCGGCGTTTGCAGTTCGATGAAGTACTTGCGCAGCAGGTTCTGCGCGGTCAGCAGGCGGTACTCGCGGCTGGCGCGGAAGTCGCTGAGCGGGGTGAAGTCCTCGGCCAGGGCCTGGCAGGCGCGTTCGACGCTGGCCTGGGTCCACGGCTTGCCGCGCAGCGCGGCTTCGCAGGCGCGGGCGCGTTTCGGGATTGCCGCCATGCCGCCAAAGGCGATGCGCACGCCGCTGACCACACCGTTCTCGATGCTCAGGTTGAACGCCGCGCACACCGCGGAAATATCGTCGTCCAGGCGCTTGGACACCTTGTAGGCGCGGAAGGCCCAGTCGTTGCTGGCGCGCGGCACGATGATCTTCTCGATGAACTCGCTGTCCTGGCGTGCAGTGATGCGGTAGTCGATGAAGTAGTCTTCCAGGGCCAGGGTGCGCTGGCGCTCGCCTTGGCGCAGGACGATCTGCGCGTCGAGGGCGATCAACAGAGGTGGCGAATCACCAATTGGCGAGGCGTTGCCGATATTGCCGCCGAGAGTGCCCTGGTTGCGGATCTGCAGCGAGGCGAAGCGGTGCAGCAGGTCGCCGAAGTCGGGGTATTCCTCGTTGAGCGCGGTGTAGCAGTCAGTCAGCGGCGTGGCGGCGCCGATCTCCAGATGGCTGGCGGTCTTGTCGATGCGCTTGAGTTCGGCGACGTGGCCGACATAGATCATCACCGGCAGGGTGCGGTGGAACTGGGTGACTTCCAGCGCCAGGTCGGTACCCCCGGCCAGCAGGCGCGCCTCGGGGTGCGAGCTGTACAGGTCGGCCAGGTCGGCCACGGTCAGCGGCACCAGGCAGCGCTTGTCGCCGCTATTAAGCTCGCCGGTCTGTTGCGGGGCGATGGCCTTGAGGCGAGCGATGGTCTGCGCCTGCTGAGCGTCGAACTGGTCGCGGCAGGGGCGTGCGCAGCTCTGCTCGGCAGCCTCGAGGATCGGCCGGTAGCCGGTGCAGCGGCACAGGTTGCCGGCCAGGGCCTCCTGGGCCTGGTGCAGGTCGTGGCCTTGGCTGTTCTTCTGCAGGGCGAACAGCGACATGACGAAACCAGGGGTGCAGAAGCCGCACTGCGAGCCATGGCAGTCGGCCATGGCCTTTTGCACGCTGTGCAGTTCGCCCAGGTGCTTGAGACCCTCGACGCTGATCAGTTGCTTGCCGTGCAGGGCGGAGACGAACGTCAGGCACGAGTTGAGGCTGCGATAGCGGATATCGTCGCCACCCTGGGCGTTTTCGACAAGTTCGCCGACGACCACGGTGCAGGCGCCGCAGTCGCCGCTGGCGCAGCCTTCCTTGGTGCCGGGTTTGCCCAGGTGCTCGCGCAGGTACTGCAGCACCGTCATGTTCGGGTCCAGGGCATGCTCGCTGCGCAGCTCCTGGTTGACGAGAAACTGGATCACGGGGGAGGGCCTCGCAATGGTTTTATTGTTGTTCCGGCGGACTCTAAGCAACGGCTGACCTTCGGGTCAATAATTTTCTGACTCAAAGGTCAAGAATTTGCGCGGAGTCTTACCGGACCGCCTCTTCGAGCCTTTTCCAAAGCATAGTTCGCGCCGTGTAGGAAAGTTGACCCATCAGTCGCAGAAAGCGCGTCGTCCCGCTGCGCGAGCGCCTGGCAAGTGCGCTACAATCGCGCCCTTGTGCACAGCTACCCAGATTGCGAAGGAAAACCATGACGTTCAAGGCGCCGGACAGCCTCTCCGAGCAAATTGCCCACTACCTGGCCGAGCGGATCATCCGCGGCGAACTCGCACCCGGCGAGCGCATCCAGGAGCAGAAGGTCACCCAGGCCCTTAACGTCAGCCGCGGTTCGGTACGCGAGGCGCTGCTCATCCTCGAGCGCCGGCACCTGGTGGCCATCCTGCCGCGCCGTGGCGCGCATGTGACCGAACTCGACGAGAACAGCGTGCGCAGCCTGTGCGCCCTGATGGGCGAGTTCTACATCCTGCTGGGCAATGCCGTTGCCCAGCATTGGCGCACCGAGGGCGACCTGCGCCCGTTCCTGGACATCCAGCAGCGCCTCAAGCAGGCCCATGCCGGCAAGGATATCAAGGCCTTCGTCGGCGACAGCTTCGCGGTGATGCGCGCCGCGTATCCGTTCGCCAACAACCCGTACCTGCAGGAAACCGTCGAGAACCTGCAGCCGGCCATGAGCCGCGCCTACTACCTGGCCCTGGACCAGCGCCAGGCCAACATGGCCGATTACCTGGAGCTGTTTGCCTGCCTGCTCGAAGCTGTGGTCGCCCGCGACCTGCCGCGCATCCGCGAGGTGCTCACCGCCTATTGCCAGCGCAGTTGCGAACTGGTGCTGGCGGCGCTGGCGCGGGTCTGACCGGTGCGCCTGAAGTGCATCCGCCTGGCCGGGTTCAAGTCGTTCGTCGACCCGACCACGGTCAACTTCCCCAGCAACATGGCTGCCGTGGTCGGCCCCAACGGCTGCGGTAAATCCAACATCATCGACGCGGTGCGCTGGGTGATGGGCGAGAGTTCGGCGAAGAACCTGCGTGGCGAGTCGATGACCGATGTCATCTTCAACGGCTCCACCAGCCGCAAGCCGGTCAGCCAGGCCAGCATCGAGCTCGTGTTCGACAACAGCGACAACAGCCTGGTGGGCGAGTACGCCGCCTACGCCGAGATCTCGATCCGCCGCAAGGTCACCCGCGACGGGCAGAACACCTATTACCTGAACGGCACCAAGTGCCGGCGTCGTGACATCACCGATATCTTCCTCGGCACCGGTCTGGGGCCGCGCAGCTATTCGATCATCGAGCAGGGCATGATCAGCAAGCTGATCGAGGCCAAGCCCGAGGAGTTGCGCAACTTCATCGAGGAAGCGGCGGGCATCTCCAAGTACAAGGAGCGTCGCCGCGAGACCGAGAGCCGCATCCGCCGTACCCAGGAAAACCTCGCGCGCCTGACCGACCTGCGCGAAGAGCTGGAACGCCAGATCGAGCGCCTGCACCGCCAGGCCCAGGCTGCCGAGAAATACCGTGAGTACAAGGCCGAGGAACGTCAGCTCAAGGCACGCCTGTCGGCTCTGCGCTGGCGCGACCTGGATGAGCGGGTGCGCCAGCGCGAGACGGTGATCGGCGACCAGGAGGTCGCCTTCGAGGCACTGGTGGCCGAACAGCGCAACGCCGACGCCAGCATCGAGCGACTGCGCGACGGTCACCATGAGTTGTCCGAACGCTTCAACCAGGTGCAGGGCCGCTTCTATTCGGTGGCTGGCGATATCGCCCGCGTCGAACAGAGCATCCAGCACGGCCAGCAGCGTCTGCGCCAGTTGCAGGACGACCTGAAGGAGGCCGAGCGCAGCCGCCTGGAAACCGAATCGCACCTGGGGCATGACCGCACCTTGCTGGCGACCCTCGGCGAAGAATTGGCGATGCTCGAACCGGAGCAGGAGCTGACCTTGGCCGCGGCCGAGGAAGCCGCCGCGACCCTGGAGGAAGCTGAGCTCGGCATGCACGGCTGGCAGGAGCAGTGGGACGGCTTCAACACCCGCTCCGCCGAGCCGCGCCGTCAGGCCGAGGTGCAGCAGGCACGCCTGGCGCAGCTCGAATCCAGCCTGGAGCGCCTGGCCGAGCGCCAGCGCAAGCTGGGCGAGGAGGGTGAGCAGCTCGGTGGTGATACCCAGGACACCGAGACGTCCGATCTAGGCGAGCAAGTGGCCAGCAGCGAGTTGCTGCTCGAAGAGCTGCACCTGCAAGAGCAGCAGGTGGTCGAGCGCCTGGAAGGGTTGCGCGATCACCTGCAGCAGACCAGCCAGGCACAACAGCAACAGCAAGGTGATCTGCAGCGCCTGGGCGGGCGTCTGGCCTCGCTGGAGGCTTTGCAGCAGGCGGCGCTGGAGCCCGGTGTGGGGGCCGCCGACTGGCTGCGCGCCCAGGGCCTGGAGCAGCGCCCGCGCCTGGCCGAGGGGCTGCGGGTTGAGCCCGGCTGGGAGCTGGCGGTGGAAACGGTGCTTGGCGCCGACCTGCAGGCAGTGTTGCTGGATGACTTCGCCGGCCTGGACTTCGCCGCGCTGGAACAGGGCGATTTGCGCCTGCTGCTGGCCGGGGGAGAGGGCTCGCGCGTTGCCGGCAGCCTGCTCGACAAGGTCGAGGGGCGGGCCGACCTGTCGGCCTGGCTGGGGCAGGTGAGGCCGGTTGAAACGCTGGAGCAGGCGTTGGCGCAGCGGGCGTCACTGGTCGCTGGCCAAAGCCTGGTCAGCCGCGACGGATACTGGGTGGGGCGGCATTTCCTGCGGGTCAGCCGCGGTGGTGAAGCCCAGGGCGGCGTGCTGGCCAGGGGCCAGGAAATCGAACGCCTGGCCCAGGAACAACTGGAGCAGGAAGCGTCGCTCGAACAGCTCGACGAGCAACTGCAGCGTCTGCGTGAACAACAGCTCGACCTGGAGGAGCAGCGCGAGCAATTGCGCCGTCGCAGCCAGGACGAGAGCCGCCAGCACGGTGAGCTCAAGGCGCGCCTGTCTGCTGGCCGGGCCCGGGCCGAACAGCTTGAACTGCGCCGCCGACGCTTGCACGAAGAGTTGGCCGAGCTCCAGGAGCAGCGTGCCCTGGAGCATGAGCAGTTGGGCGAGGCGCGCCTGCTGTTGCAGGAGTCCCTCGACCTGATGGCCGCGGACACCGAACAGCGCGAGCAACTGATGGCGCGCCGCGACACCCTGCGCGAAGGTCTCGACCGGGTCCGCCAGGAGGCCCGCCAGCACAAGGACCATGCCCATCAACTGGCCGTGCGCCTGGGCTCGTTGCGCGCCCAGCACGATTCCACCCGCCAGGCGCTCGAGCGCCTGGAGCAGCAGGCCGCGCGCCTGAACGAGCGTCAGGAGCAACTGAACCTGAATCTCGAGGAGGGCGAGGCGCCGCTGGAAGAACTGCGCCTGAAGCTTGAGGAGCTGCTCGAGCGCCGCATGAGCGTCGACGAGGAAATGCGTCAGGCGCGCCTGCACATGGATGAGGCCGATCGCGAGCTGCGCGATGCCGAGCGGCGCCGTACCCAGGCCGAGCAGCAGTCGCAACTGCTGCGCGGCCAGCTGGAGCAGCAGCGCCTGGAGTCCCAGGGGCTGGATGTGCGGCGCAAGACCTTGCAGGAACAACTGCTCGCCGACGGCTACGATCTTCAGGGCGTGCTCGCCACGCTCGAGGCCGAGGCCAGCGAGCAGGGCACCGAGCAGGCGCTGGAGCAGGTCGAGGCGCGTATCCAGCGCTTGGGCGCGATCAACCTGGCGGCCATCGAGGAGTACGAGCAGCAGTCCGAGCGCAAGCGCTACCTGGATGCCCAGGACGCCGACCTGGTCGAAGCACTGGAGACCCTGGAAAACGTCATCCGCAAGATCGACAAGGAAACCCGCAACCGCTTCAAGGATACCTTTGATCAGATAAATGCCGGATTACAGGCACTTTTCCCAAAAGTTTTCGGTGGCGGCAGCGCTTATCTGGAACTGACGGGCGAAGATCTACTCGATACAGGGGTGACGATCATGGCGCGCCCGCCGGGCAAGAAGAACAGCACCATCCATCTGCTGTCCGGTGGCGAGAAGGCACTGACGGCCCTGGCCCTGGTGTTCGCCATCTTCAAGCTGAACCCGGCGCCGTTCTGCATGCTCGACGAGGTCGACGCGCCTTTGGACGATGCCAACGTCGGGCGCTATGCGCGCCTGGTCAAGGAAATGAGCGAAACCGTGCAGTTCATCTACATCACCCACAACAAGATCGCCATGGAAATGGCCGACCAGCTGATGGGGGTGACCATGCACGAGCCGGGTTGTTCACGTCTTGTTGCAGTTGATGTGGAAGAAGCGATGGCCATGGTTGACGCATAAGGGGTAAAGAAAGGGTGTGAACATGTAGGCAAAAGCCTCAGCAGACGCGACAGACGGTGTAAAGTTGCCTTTGGTCGTGCTAGCTTAATGTCACTTGTTTTTTGCGTGGGTAAAACGCCTGTCAGAACATAGAGTTGGCGCCACGTGTTAAAGGCCTTTGAAGCCTTTGTTTTCAAGCATATTTTTTATAGAGGCACGGGATTACATGGAAATCGGTCTGCGCGAGTGGCTGATCGTCATCGGCATCATTGTCATCGCCGGTATTCTTTTCGACGGCTGGCGCCGCATGCGCGGCGGCAAGGGCAAGTTGAAGTTCCGTCTGGACCGTAGCTACGCCAACGCCCCGGACGACGACAGCGGCGGCGCCGAGGTGCTCGGCCCTTCGCGTGTGCTGGAAACCCATAAAGAGCCCGAGCTGGATGAGAGCGACCTGCCATCGGTCAGCGCCCCGGTGCGGGAGCGCGAACGCGAGCGTGAAGCCAAACCGGCCAAGGCCAAGCGCGGCAAGCGCAACAACAGCGAGCAGCAACAGGGCGACCTGAAGCTGGCCGCCGAGCCGCGTGAACCGGACCTGTTCGATACTGGCGACGACGACTTCGCCGCCGACAACACCCGCAACAGCGGTTTTACTGCCGCGTCCACGCCGGCCAAAGAGCTGCCGCCGGCCGAAGAAGTGCTGGTGATCAGCGTCATCTCCCGCGACGAAGGCGGTTTCAAGGGCCCGGCGCTGTTGCAGAACATCCTGGAAAGCGGCCTGCGCTTCGGCGAGATGGACATCTTCCATCGCCACGAGAGCATGGCCGGCCACGGCGAAGTGCTGTTCTCCATGGCCAATGCGGTCAAGCCCGGCGTGTTCGATCTGGACGACATCGACCATTTCAGCACCCGTGCGGTGAGCTTCTTCCTCGGCCTGCCAGGCCCGCGTCACCCCAAGCAGGCCTTCGACGTGATGGTCGCCGCCGCCCGCAAGTTGGCCCACGAGCTCAATGGCGAGCTCAAGGATGACCAGCGCAGCGTGCTGACCGCCCAGACCATCGAGCACTACCGCCAGCGCATCGTCGAGTTCGAGCGCCGCGCCCTGACGCAGAAACGCTGATACACCCGAGCGGGCGGACCTTGCCTCGGTCCGCGCCGCGATGATTGAAACGAAAGAGCAGCCAGGGGCTGCTCTTTTGCTTTGCAAGAGAAGACCAGAAATGAACGCCGAATCCCGAATCCACGAACTGCGCGCCGAACTCGACCAGCACAACTACCGCTACTACGTGCTCGACGAACCCAGCGTGCCCGATGCCGAATACGACCGCCTGTTCAATGAGCTGAAGGCGCTGGAGGCCGAGCACCCGCACCTGGTGACGCCGGATTCGCCGACCCAGCGCGTCGGTGGTGCGGCACTGGCGGCCTTCAGCCAGGTACGTCACGAGATACCGATGCTCAGCCTGGGCAACGCCTTCGAGGAAGACGACCTGCGCGACTTCGGCCGCCGCGTGGTCGAAGGCCTGGATTTGCCGGGCGGCGATCAGGCGGCCGTGGACTACAGCTGCGAGCCCAAGCTCGACGGCCTGGCGGTGAGCCTGCTGTACCGCGACGGCCAGCTGGTGCAGGGCGCCACCCGCGGCGACGGCACTACCGGTGAGGACATCAGCGCCAACGTGCGTACCGTGCGCAACATCCCGCTCAAGCTGCAGGGCGAGGGCTGGCCGGCGGTGCTGGAGGTGCGCGGCGAGGTGTACATGAGCAAGGCCGGATTCGACCGGCTCAATGCGGCCCAGGCCGAGGCCGGCGGCAAGACCTTCGCCAACCCGCGCAACGCCGCCGCCGGCAGCCTGCGCCAGCTGGACTCGAAGATCACCGCCAGCCGCCCGCTGGAGTTCTGCTGCTATGGCGTCGGCCAGGTGTCCGAGCCGTTTGGCGACAGCCATATCGGTATCCTGGAGAAACTCAAGACCTGGGGGCTGCCGATCAGCCGCGAGCTCAGGCACGCCGCCGGTATCGACGAGTGCCTGGCCTATTACCGGGACATCGGTGCGCGCCGCAACAGCCTGCCCTACGAGATCGATGGGGTGGTGTTCAAGGTCAATGCCCTGGCCTCCCAGCGTGAGCTGGGTTTCCGTGCCCGTGAGCCGCGCTGGGCGATCGCCCACAAGTTCCCGGCCATGGAAGAGCTCACCGAGGTGCTCGATGTCGAGTTCCAGGTCGGGCGTACCGGCGCGGTGACTCCGGTCGCCCGCCTCAAGCCGGTGAAGGTGGCCGGCGTGACGGTGTCCAACGCCACCCTGCACAACATGGACGAGATCGCCCGGTTGGGCCTGCGTATCGGCGACACGGTGATCATCCGCCGTGCCGGCGACGTGATCCCGCAGGTCATGCAGGTGGTGCTCGAGCGTCGCCCCGAAGGCGCGCGTGCGGTGCAGGTGCCGAGCCAATGCCCGGTGTGCGGCTCGCAGGTCGAGCGCACTCAGCTGGTCAAGCGCAGCAAGGGCAAGGAAACCACCAGCGAAGGCGCGGTGTACCGCTGTGTGGGGCGCCTGAGCTGCGCCGCCCAGCTCAAGCAGGCGATCATCCATTATGTGTCGCGCCGGGCCATGGACATCGATGGCCTGGGCGAAAAGAGCGTCGAGCAACTGGTCGATGAAAACCTGATCCGCTCGCCGGCCGACCTCTACAAGCTGGAATTCGAACAAGTGGTAGCCCTTGAAGGCTTTGCCGAGGTCTCCAGCCGCAAGCTGCTCGAAGCCATCGAGGCCAGCAAGCGCCCGAGCCTGGCGCGTTTCATCTACGCCCTGGGCATCCCCGATGTCGGCGAGGAGACCGCCAAGGTCCTGGCCCGCTCCCTGGGCAGCCTGGCGCGGGTGCAGGTGGCGCTGCCGCAGGTGCTGACCTACCTGCCGGACATCGGCCTGGAAGTCGCCTACGAAATCCATAATTTCTTCGAGGACGAACACAACCGTGCGGTGATCAAGCAGTTGCTGGACAGCGGTATGCAACTGCAGGATGAAGGTGAACTGGGCGCCGAGTTCGCCGCCAGCACCACTCTCGCCGGGATGCTCGCCAAGCTCGATATCCCGTCGGTCGGCCCGACCGGCGCCGAGAAGCTGGTAGACAAGCTGGGCACCCTGGACAAGATCATCGCCGCCGATGGCATCGACTTGCGCCAGGCCCTGAATACCAAGGCCGCCGACGGGGTGCGCGAGTTCTTCAAGGTCGAGGCCAACCAGCAGTTGGCCCGCGCCATCGAAGCCCAGTTGCTGGAGTTCGGCATGCACTGGTCGTGCGAGAAGAAATCCGCCGAGGGTTTGCCGCTGGCCGGCCAGACCTGGGTGCTGACCGGTACCCTGGAGCGCATGAGCCGCGATATCGCCAAGGAGAAGCTGGAAAGCCTGGGGGCCAAGGTGGCGGGCTCCGTGTCCGGCAAGACCCATTGCGTGGTGGCCGGGCCCGGCGCGGGTTCCAAGCTGGCCAAGGCCAGCGAGCTGGGCGTGTCGGTGATGGACGAGGAGGCGTTCGTGGGCTTCCTTGCGGAGCGCGGAATCGACGTCTGAGGCCGGTGGCCTTGTCGCGGGGCAAGCCCGCTCCCACGGGTGATCGCACGTGGGAGCGGGTTCGCCTCGCGATAGATTTGCCACAAGTCCTTGAGAAATGATGGTTTTTTCACGATCAAAGGTTGTAACTTCGCCCTGGCGTTGTACAATGGCGCGGCTCGTCAGCTGGCGAGCCGTCGTGGTGGCCCCATCGGTCCCCCCGCATTGATTACCCGTTAACCTGGTCAGGCCCGGAAGGGAGCAGCCATAGCGGGAACATCGAGTGCCGGGGTGTGGCTGGTGGGGCCGCCTCCATTTTGGGCGCAGGGTTTTTCCGGCGTACCTGTCAGGCGTCGCACATCAGACGCGTTTCTTTACACCCTCGCACTGTTTTCCGCCTGCACGATCCCGCGCAGCGCCTTATCATGCATCCCATCGTGTTGGCCCATTCGGCCAGGAGATAGCGACCGTGGAACATGTCGACGACCTCACCCGCCAGAAGATTCGCGAGTGGCAGCTGCGCCGCCTGGAAATAAAGGACCAGATGGCCGCCAGTCCCGAGCGCGTGCTGGAGTTGTCCCAGGTGCTCGACCAGATGGAAGAAGAGCATGAGCGCATCCTCGAGGAAGCGGCTGCGCCAGTGGCGGTGAAGGCCGACGCGGTGGCCTTGGAGCTGCAGGTGTCGGCGCGCTCGGTGCGTGACTTGCGCAAGCTGCTGGAGCTGGCCCTGCATGAGCTCGATGGCGTGCTCGACGCACCGCAGGCGGGTGTCAGCCATCCCGGCGACATGGCCGGGTCGTTGGGTGCCTACCGCTTCGACCTGGTGGTGGGGCAGGCCGCTGACTCCGACAAACCTTGAGTGATCCCCGGACCCGTACCGACATGCAGCCCGAGCACTTCGACTTTTCCCATCCGGTGTACCTGCCGGTCACCGCAGAGGTGTGCCAGGCCTTGCTGGCTGACGGCGCGCTGGCGCTCGACACCCTGGGCGAGCCGGAGTTGGCGGCAGTGCTGGTGATCCAGAACCTGGCGCAGGCACAGGGTCAGGTCGATGCGCGGGCGGCGGAAAAGGTGCTGGGTAAGCTGTTGGCGTGGGCGGTCGATGGCGCGCACTCGCCTGGCGTGGGGTTGTTGTCCGAGGCCCGTAGGCTGTTCGATGCGCGCAAGCTCTATTTCGGCCTTGAGGTAATCAAGGCTTCGAAGCTGCGCCTGCTCGACGCGGAGCAGGTCCAGGCGCGGGAATACCTGCTGGCCGATGGCAAGTGGGATTTCGACTACCGCATTCGCCTGCATCACAGTGACAACCCGTTCAGCCAGCGGGTGACCACTGGCTTCGACAGCGAGCGCTGGCTGACCGTCGAGCAGGACAAGCTGCTCAAGGTTATCCAGGCCAACCTCGACGAAGACATCCACGTGCAGGGCTATGCCGGGATCGGCAAGAGCTACCTGCTTGGCGCGCTGATGGATTGCCTGCCCCGTGGCCGGGTGCTGGCCCTGGCGCGCACGCCGGCCAAGCTCGGCACCTTGCGTCGACGCATGGGGCTGGATGAGCAGGCCAAGGTCGGCATGACCTTCGGCCAGTTCGCCCGGGCCCTGCTCAAGGATACCCGGTCAGTTTCCGCCCGGACGGCGCAGCGCGGTCCCGGCAAGCGCAGGCTGGCCGAGGAACTGGGGATCGTCGGCTTGCGCCAGTACGACGCCGAGCATGCCCTGGATATCTGCCTGGAAGTGCTGCGCAACTACTGCGATTCTCGGGATTACAGCCTGTCGAATCGTCATCTGCCGTATTTTCGCCAAGCACTCTCCGGCGTCGATACCCAGGTCCTGCTCGAGTACGCCAGCCGGCTATGGCGCTACCTGGAGGCGCAACCGGCCTGGGGCGCGCAGACCGGGTTCGAGGCGTTGCTGCTGCTCAAGCGAGCGAGCCTGACTGGCTGCAGCGTGCCAGGGCGCTTCAGCCACGTGATCATCGACGAGAGCCAGGACGTGCCGGCCTCACTGCTGCAAGTCATCGAGCGAGGCCGCCAGGTGCTGATCACCCTGGGCGATGAATATCAGAAGGCCTCCGGCGAGGTGGTCAGGCGCGAGCGTCAGGTGCGCCAGAAGGACATGGCCTTTGCCGTGCGTAGCGGGCCCAAGGTGGAGCGCCTGATCAACCCGTTGATCGGCGTGCATTCGAAGAAGTCCAAGGTTGCCTTCGAGGCTGCGCGCCATGTCGATGTCGGCATCGAGCACTTCCCCGAAGGGTTCGTCCCGCCCGAGGGCTGCGTGGTGCTGACCGCCTCGCGCTGGGACACGATGCGCTGGGCCATGGAGTTGGCCGAGTCCAACTGCTTGTTGAATTTCCCCGATTGGCCGCAGATGCGCCGCTTCATGGCCACGGCGATCGGCCTGTTCAGGGCCGCGTTCTATGCGCCGGGGCAGGATGCCGAAGGGCCGCATCCGTACTTCGCGCACCTGCTCGACTGGCAGCAGGTGCGTGAGTCCGAGCGTTTCGATGCCGCGTTCCTCTGGGTCGAGGCGCGCCTTGAGGCGGGTTTCAAGCTTGCAGACTTGACGCTGCTGGACGCACGCATCGCTGCACGGCCCGACAGCCTGACGCTGTTGATGGCCGAGGAGGCCGGTGGCCTGGAGTTCGATCAGGTGCTGCTGACACCGGAACTGATGACCACCGACCGCTTCAAGGACGCCTACGCCTTCGATGCGCGGATCTGCGCCGTGTATATCGCCCTGTCGCGGGCGCGTCGGCAGCTGTACCTGCCGTATGACGTGGAGGAGTGGATCAACTACCACAAGGGCCAGCCGTTCCGCGAGTTGCACGGCTACTGAGGCCTCCACGCCTGCCCTGGCTGGCCGATACCTGCATTAGCCGCTGGAAGGTCGGGCATTGCAGATGGTTCTCCTCGGGGCACTGCGCCGCATGCCGCAACCCCTTGCTCATCGCCTGCAGCCGTTTGATCCGGCGGTCGATCTCGTCGGCCTTGGCCTGCAGCAACTCGCGGTCGACCCGTTGCTCGTCAAGCATGGCGGCTACTTCGTCCAGCGAAAAGCCAGCCGCCTGTCCCAGCGCTATCAGCGCCAGGCGCTCGGGGGTATCTGGCGGGAACTGGCGGCGCTGCCCATGGCTGGCCAGTGATCTGAGCAACCCCTTGTTCGCGTAGTAACGCAATGTCGACGCCGGCACTCCGGTGCGCCTGGCGACATCGGCAATGTCCATTGCAACCCCTCTTGACTTGAAGTTGACTTCAACTTGCATGCTGCTTGGCATCGACCTTTCCGTCAATCTGCCAAGGGCTCACGTCATGACCATCTCCTCGCTTGTGCTTTCCATCCTGTTCATCGGCATCGGCGCCACCCTGGTCATGGATCTGTGGACCCTGTTGCTCAGGCATCTGGGCGTCACCACCCTGAACTACGCCATGGTCGGGCGCTGGGCGGGGCACCTGCTCGAAGGGCGCTGGCGGCATGCGGCGATCGGCAAGGCTGCGCCGGTCAGGGGGGAGCTGGCGTGGGGCTGGCTGCTCCACTACGCCACAGGGTTGGTATTCGCGGCGCTGCTGGCGGCTATTGCAGGGGAGGGCTGGTTGCGGGGGCCGACACTGTGGCCAGCCTTGCTGTTCGGGGTGGTCTCGGTGCTCGTGCCATTGTGCGTGGTGCAGCCTGCATTGGGGGCAGGGTATTTCGCGACGAACACACCCGCGCCCTTGAAGAGCTGCCTGCGCAGCCTGGCGACGCACTGCGTGTTCGGTTTGGGCCTCTACCTGGCGGCACTGGGTGTCGCGGCTGCGGGTACTTGAGGGCTGTCGTCACCTGCGAACGGATGGGGCTCGCTATAACGCTCGATGATCCGCTGCATCTCCCCGGACTGCTTGATCCGCACCAGCGCCCTGAGCACCGCCTGGGTCGGCAGTGCGGGGTCGTTGCGCACCATGCAGCCCAGCGCCTGTTCTTCAAGCACGGCCAGGGGCTGCAGGCGTTGAGCAAGGGGCAGGGAGCGGTTGTACCACTGCAGCGACAGCTGGTTGCTCACGGCATGGCGCAAGCGCCCGACCTGGAGTTTTTGCAGGACCAGCAACTGATTGCGGCTATCTTCGCGCTGCAGGCGGGCCTGGTTGAACAGCGGTTCGAGCGTGGGGTAGGTGTAGCCGAGTACGGTGCCGATGGCCTGGGGTGGCAGTGCGTCCGGGCTGACGGGGCCGCTGTCGCCGGGGCGGCCGACCAGCAGGTCGCGCTGCTCGATGAGCGGGATGCTCCAGAGATAGTCGCCGGGCCGATCGGTCAGCCATTGCGTGGAAACGTAGCAGCGTACGTCGATTTCGCCGGCCTGCATCGCCTCCTGCAGGCGCAGGCGCGCCAGCACATGGTACTGGGGGCGGGCATCGGCCTCCCGGGCGATGGCCTGCATCAGTTCCAGGAGGATGCCTTCCGCCGGCTGCTGGTCCTCGATGCGCATCAGCGGCATGCTCCAGCTTTCGGCGATGGAGAAGCGCAACACCGGCGGTTGCGCCAGGCCGTGGGTGGCCCACAACAATACCCACAGCAACAGGATGGCCAGGACTCGCCGCACGCCTCATCCTCCCTGATCCGTCGTCCGTGTGCCCGTCACTGAGCTTAGACGAGATCGGCAGGGTGCAATTTCGGCCCCGCTCCGCTAGCATTAGCGCTCTTTCCGCCCGCTCCGGTCACGATGGTTTTTTGATGAGTTATCAGGTTCTTGCACGTAAATGGCGTCCGCGCTCGTTCCGCGAAATGGTCGGCCAGACCCATGTGCTCAAGGCTTTGATCAACGCCCTGGACAACCAGCGCCTGCACCATGCCTACCTGTTCACCGGGACCCGGGGCGTGGGCAAGACCACCATTGCGCGGATCATCGCCAAGTGCCTGAACTGCGAGACCGGCATCACCTCGACGCCGTGCGGTAACTGCTCGGTATGCCGGGAGATCGACGAGGGCCGTTTCGTCGACCTGATCGAGATCGACGCCGCCAGCCGCACCAAGGTCGAGGACACCCGCGAGCTGCTCGACAACGTGCAGTACGCGCCGAGCCGCGGGCGCTTCAAGGTCTACCTGATCGACGAAGTGCACATGCTCTCCACCCACTCGTTCAACGCCCTGTTGAAGACGCTGGAAGAGCCGCCGCCCTACGTCAAGTTCATCCTCGCCACCACCGACCCGCAGAAACTGCCGGCGACCATCCTGTCGCGCTGCCTGCAGTTCTCGCTGAAGAACATGAGCCCGGAGCGCGTGGTCGAGCACCTGACCCACGTGCTGGGCGCCGAGAACGTGCCGTTCGAGGAGGATGCCCTGTGGTTGCTCGGCCGCGCCGCCGACGGCTCCATGCGCGATGCCATGAGCCTGACCGACCAGGCCATCGCCTTTGGCGAGGGCCGGGTGCTGGCCGCCGACGTGCGGGCGATGCTCGGCACGCTCGACCACGGCCAGGTGTATGGCGTGCTCCAGGCCCTGCTCGAAGGCGATGCCCGGGCGCTGCTGGCCGCGGTGCGTGACCTGGCCGAGCAAGGCCCGGACTGGAACGGCGTGTTGTCGGAAATGCTCAATGTGCTGCACCGCGTGGCCATCGCCCAGGCCCTGCCGGAAGCGGTGGACAACGGCCAGGGCGACCGTGACCGCGTGCTGGCGTTGGCCCAGGCCCTGCCGGCCGAAGACGTGCAGTTCTACTACCAGATGGGGTTGATCGGCCGCCGTGACCTGCCATTGGCGCCGGACCCACGCGGCGGTTTCGAGATGGTTCTGCTGCGCATGCTGGCGTTCCGCCCGGCCGATACCGACGACGCACCGAGGCCGGTACTAAAGCCGACGGGGATCAGCCAGGCCACAGCTGATCCGACCCAACCGGTGGCGGCAGCGGCTGTGGCCGTGGCGCCGTCCGTTGCCGCCAGCCCTGTCGCTGAAGTGGCCGCGCCGCTGCCCGTGGCTGAGCCATCCATACAGGCCGAGCGGCCAGTCGTCGAGGTGCCGGCCGTAGCCGAGGTTGTCGAGGCGCCGCAAGCGCCAGCGGAGCCAGAGTCCGGGCCCGAGCCCGAGCCGCAGCCCGCCGAGGAGGTCATCGACCTGCCGTGGGAGGAGCCAATCGCCACTCCGGCGCCGGTTGCGCCCGAGCAGTTGCCCGAGCCGGCACTCGCGGTCGAGGCCGCCAGCCAGCAGCCGGACGATGACGAGCCACCGTTCGATCCGTCGGCCTGCAGCCCGGCGGGCATGGAGCGCGACGACGAGCCGCCGGCGGACGAGGACTACTACGCGCCCGACAGCGACCCGGTTGGCTTCAGCTACCTGGACGAGCTGGCCGAGCACGTGCAGGAGGAGGCGCCTGCCCGGGCGCCGGAGCCACTGCCGGCGGCCATGCCCGCGACCGGCTTGGCCCTGCAATGGCTGGAATTATTCCCACAGTTGCCTGTCTCCGGTATGACAGGCAACATCGCCGCAAACTGTACGCTGATCGCCGCCGAGGGTGATGACTGGCTGTTGCACCTGGACCCGGGGCAGGGCGCGCTGTTCAACTCGACGCAGCAGCGCAGGCTGAACGACGCACTGAACCAGCAACTGGGCCGCGAGATCCGCCTGAAGATCGAGCTGATCCGCCCCGAGCAGGAAACCCCGGCCCAGGCCGCCTCGCGCAAGCGCGCCGAGCGCCAGCATGACGCCGTGGTGTCGATCGAACAGGATCCGCTCATCCAGCAGATGATCCGGCAGTTCGGCGCGACGGTCAGGCAGGATACTATTGAGCCTGTAGACGCCCTGGCCAGCCAGGGCCAATGAACGGATAACCATGCGGCCGGCCCTGTGCCGGGCCGCATCACATGACCCAATCGAGGTATACCCCCATGATGAAAGGTGGCATGGCCGGCCTGATGAAGCAGGCCCAGCAGATGCAGGAAAAAATGCAGAAGATGCAGGAAGAGCTGGCCAATGCGGAAGTCACCGGCCAGTCCGGTGGCGGCCTGGTCAGTGTGGTGATGACCGGTCGCCACGACGTCAAGCGTGTCAGCATCGACCAGAGCCTGATGTCGACCGACGCTGACGACAAGGAAGTGCTCGAGGACCTGATTGCCGCCGCGCTGAACGACGCCGTGCGCAAGATCGAGCAGAGCAGCCAGGAAAAGATGGGCGGCATGACCGCGGGGATGCAGCTGCCGCCTGGTTTCAAAATGCCGTTCTGATCGGCTTCTGGCTTCAAATGGGGAGCAACGGCCCGACGGTCGTTGCTCCCTTGTTCATTCTGTTTCCTGAATTGGCAGGCCTGCACACATGAGCTTCAGCCCCCTGATCCGCCAACTGATCGACGCCCTGCGCATCCTGCCCGGCGTCGGTCAGAAAACCGCCCAACGCATGGCCCTGCAGCTGCTCGAACGCGACCGCAGTGGCGGTACGCGCCTGGCCCAGGCCCTGAGCCAGGCCATGGAAGGCGTCGGTCATTGCCGTCAGTGCCGGACCTTGACCGAGCAGGAACTATGTCCGCAGTGCGCCGACCCACGCCGTGACGACACGCAACTGTGCGTGGTCGAGGGGCCGGTGGATGTGTACGCAGTGGAGCAGACCGGCTATCGCGGTCGCTACTTCGTGCTCAAGGGGCACCTCTCGCCGCTGGACGGGCTGGGGCCGGATGCCATCGGCATTCCGCAGTTGATGGCGCGGATCGAGGAGCAGGGCACCTTCAGTGAGGTGATCCTGGCCACCAACCCCACGGTGGAAGGGGAGGCGACGGCGCACTACATCGCCCAGCTGCTGGCCGAGAAGGGCCTGACTGCCACGCGCATCGCCCATGGCGTGCCGTTGGGGGGCGAGCTGGAATTGGTGGATGGCGGGACGCTGGCCCATGCATTTGCCGGGCGCAGGCCGATCACGTTGTAAACCCGTAAACGCATCGCGGGGCCAGTCGCATCGGCGCACCGCCGCTCCCACGCATGTTGATCTGCGTGGGAGCGGCGGTGCGCCGATGCGACTGGCCCCGCGATCGTTTTGAAGGCGAACTCAGTATTCGCTCAGGGAAAACTCGGTCAGGCAGAAGGTCGGCACCCCGGCCGCCTGCAGGCGACGCGAGCCTTCCAGCTCCGGCAGGTCGATGATCGCCGCCGCCTCGAACACTTGCGCACCGGTGCGGCGCACCAGGTTGGCGGCCGCCAGCAGGGTGCCGCCGGTGGCAATCAGGTCATCGAAGATCAAGACCGAATCCCCATCGCAGAGACTGTCGGCATGCACTTCCAGGAAGGCCTCGCCGTATTCGGTCTGATAGCCCTCGGACAGCACGTCAGCCGGCAGCTTGCCCTGCTTGCGGAACAGGATCAGCGGCTTGTTCAGCTGGTGAGCAATGATCGAGCCAATCAGGAAGCCTCGCGCGTCCATGGCGCCTATATGGCTGAACTCGGCCTCGACATAGCGCTCGATGAACTGGTCGGCGACATAGCGCAGCCCGCGCGGCGACTGGAACAGCGGGGTGATGTCGCGGAAGATCACGCCCGGCTTGGGGAAGTCCATTACCGGGCGGATCAAGGCTTTGAGGTCGAAGGTGTCGCTGTGCATGGGGCGGGTATCCTGGAAAAACTCGGCGTCAGTATACCCTTTTAGCGCGGCGATCAGACCTCGAGTGCACCACCGGCCAGCGCGCACAACTGGATCGGGTCGAGAATGTGCACTTCCTTGCCCTCGGCCTTGAGCAGGCCGTTCTGCTGGAAGCGGGTGAACACGCGCGACACGGTTTCCACCGCCAGGCCCAGGTAGTTGCCGATCTCGTTGCGCGACATGCTCAGGCGGAACTGGTTGGCCGAGTAACCACGGGCGCGGAAGCGCGCCGACAGGTTGACCAGGAAGGTGGCGATGCGCTCGTCGGCGGTCTTTTTCGACAGCAGCAGCATCATCTGCTGGTCGTCACGGATCTCGCGGCTCATCACCCGCATCAGCTGACGGCGCAGCTGTGGCAGCTGTACCGAGAGTTCGTCGAGGCGCTCGAAGGGGATCTCGCACACCGAGGTGGTTTCCTGGGCCTGGGCCGACACCGGGTAGGCCTCGGTGTCCATGCCGGACAGGCCGACCAACTCGCTGGGCAGGTGGAAGCCGGTGATCTGCTCTTCACCGCTGTCGCTGAGGCTGAACGTCTTGAGGGCACCGGAACGTACCGCGTAGACCGAGCCGAAATTGTCACCCTGGCGGAACAGGAACTCGCCTTTCTTCAGTGGGCGGCCGCGTTTGACGATTTCATCCAGTGCGTCCATGTCTTCCAGGTTCAGGGACAGGGGCAGGCACAGGGGGGCCAGGCTGCAATCCTTGCAGTGGGCCTGGTTGTGTGGGCGCAGTTTTACTGGCTCGGACATTTCTTTCGATCCTTGTGGGAAAGCACACATAAGCCGTAAGGATAACCTGCGGCATGGGCTGTAGGCCAGTGTGCGCATTTTTGGTGCACGCTAGCAGCGGTGCGGAAGGTGTGTCCCGTCACCGTTCAACTGTCCATAGTGTGCCTCGAAAGGCGGGCTGTCCATGCGGTGAAACGCCTCAAGCGCCTCAGATCACCCGCGAGAAACGCTGGCGGTTCTGCTGCGCGAGGTAGGCGTCGAACACCATGCACACCGAGCGCGCCAGCAGGCGGCCGGCCGGCAGGATGCGGATGCCCTTGGCGTCCAGGCTGAGCAGGCCGTCGCGTTGCATGGCTTGCAGTTGTGGCCACTGCTCCTTGAAGTAGCCGCGAAAATCGATGGTGAAGGCGTGTTCGATCGCTTCGAAATCCAGTTCGAAGTGGCAGATCAGTTGCTGGATCACTGCGCGGCGCAAGCGATCGTCCTGGTTGCACATCAGGCCGCGCTGGGTCGCCAGCTGGGCGGTGGAGAGGGAGTCCTGGTAGGTGTTGAGGTCGCTGCTGTTCTGGCAGTAGAGGTCGCCGATCTGACTGATCGCCGACACGCCAAGGCCGATCAGGTCGCAGTGGCCGTGGGTGGTGTAGCCCTGGAAGTTGCGTTGCAGGGTGCCTTCTTCCTGGGCGATGGCCAGCTCGTCGTCGGGCAGGGCGAAGTGGTCCATGCCGATGTAGCGGTAGCCGGCGGCGGTCAGTTGGTCGATGGTGGCGTGCAGCATCTCCAGCTTCGCCGCTGGGGCCGGCAGGTCGCTGCTGTCGATGCGCCGCTGGGGCATGAAGCGTTCGGGCAGGTGCGCGTAGTTGAATACCGACAGACGGTCGGGCTGTAGGCGGATCACTTCCTCGACGGTGCGGGCGAAACCTTCTGGTGTCTGCTTGGGCAGGCCGTAGATCAGGTCCAGGTTGATCGAACGGAATTGCAGGGTGCGCGCTGCTTCGATCAGCGTGCGGGTCTGCTCCAGGCTCTGCAGGCGGTTGACCGCGCGCTGCACGGCCGGGTCCAGATCCTGCACGCCGAGGCTGACACGGTTGAAGCCCAGCTCGCGCAACAGGCCCATGGTCGACCAGTCGGCTTCGCGCGGGTCGATCTCGATGCCGTAGTCGCCGGAGTCGTCGTCCAGCAGGTGGAAATGCTGGCGCAGGGTGGCCATCAGCTGGCGCAGTTCCACATGGCTGAGGAAGGTCGGCGTGCCGCCACCGAAATGCAGCTGCTCGACGACTTGCTTGGGGTCGAGGTGGCAGGCGATCAGCTGGATTTCCTGCTCCAGGCGTTGCAGGTAGGGCGCGGCGCGGCCGCGGTCCTTGGTGATGACCTTGTTGCAGGCGCAGTAGTAGCAGATGTTGGCGCAGAACGGCACATGTACGTACAGCGACAGCGGGCGGGTGGCGCGGCGGCTCTCGCGCAGGGCGTGGAGCAGGTCGAACGAGCCCACTTCGCCATGCAGCTGCACAGCGGTCGGATAGGAG
The DNA here is from genome assembly GCF_018596375.1 of Pseudomonas sp. RC3H12. NCBI lineage: Bacteria > Pseudomonadati > Pseudomonadota > Gammaproteobacteria > Pseudomonadales > Pseudomonadaceae > Pseudomonas > Pseudomonas sp. RC3H12. Next base: position 965,831 of record NZ_CP075595.1, read on the forward strand.
GTGTAGCGTGGCCCGGCCAGATCGTAGCGACGAATCAGGTCGGCGTCCCAGCGTAGGTCGTCGAGCATGTGGGTAGTCCCCGGATAAAGCTGCAGTGTCCGGAGTCTAGGGGCGCTTGTAAGAAGTCGTGTTGATTTGTATCAGGAGATCTGGCGGTCGCAGCAGCCCCTCAATGCCCCATGAGCCAGTGCTGGTGAGGACCGGGCAGGGTCCACAGGCCAAAGAGAATCACCAGCACGCCGCCGGCCATGCGCACTCCGCGACGGCGCAGCAGGCTACCCATCCGCTCGGCCGCCAGCCCCGTGGCCAGCAGCACCGGCCAGGTGCCCAGGCCGAACGCCAGCATCAGCGCCGCGCTGTGCAGTGCATCGCCCTGGCTCGCCGCCCACAGCAGGGTGCTGTACACCAGGCCACACGGCAACCAGCCCCACAAGGCGCCCAGCAGCAAGGCCCGGGGCAGGCTGGATACCGGCAGCAGGCGCGTGGCCAGCGGCTGCACATGGCGCCAAAGTCCGCGCCCGAGTGCCTCGATACGGGTCAGGCCGCTCCACCAGCCGGCCAGGTACAGGCCCATGGCGATCAGCAGCAACGCGGCCGCGACTCGCAAACCGGTCGCCAGCGGGCTGCTGGCCAGGGCCACGCCAGCCAGGCCGAGCAGCAAGCCGGCGGCGGCATAGCTGAGGATGCGCCCGAGGTTGTAGGCCAGCAGCAGGCGCAGGCGCCGGCTGCGCTGCTCGGGAGGGATGGCCAGGGTCAGCGCGCCCATCAGGCCGCCGCACATACCCAGGCAATGGCCGCCACCGAGCAGGCCCAGGACCAGCGCCGAGCCCAGCAGGGGGATCAGTTCAGGCACGCGGGGTCGTGTCCTGGTCTTTGGGCTTTTCGCCCTCAGGCTTCACGGCCGCCTGATGGCAAGGGTCCTGGTCATCGAACAGGATGCTGTGGGCCGGGCCTTCCAGGTCGTCGTACTGGCCGCTGTCCACCGCCCAGAAGAAGATGTACACGGCGACACCGACCAGCAGCAGGGCGGCGGGGATCATCACGTAGAGGGCGGGCATAGCGGTTTCCTTTCGAGCGACGCGGGCTCGCGCCCGGGCGGTGTCACGCCGCTGGGCAGCCGGGTCAGGCGCAGGGCGTTGAGCACCACGATCAGCGAGCTGACCGACATGCCGATCGCCGCCCACACCGGGGTGATCCAGCCGAGCGCGGCGAACGGCAGCATGAGGCCATTGTACAGCGTCGCCCAAAGCAGGTTCTCGATAATGTTGCGGCGGGTCCGGCGGGCCAGTTCGAAGGCCTGCACCAGCGCCTGCAGGCGGTTGGACAGCAGCACCGCGTCGGCGCAGGTCTTGGCCAGGTCCGTGGCGCTGCCCATGGCGATGCTGATGTCGGCGGCGGCCAGTACCGGCACATCGTTGACGCCGTCGCCGAGCATCAGCACCTTGCGCCCTTCACCTTGCAGCGTTTTCAGGCGGGCGAGCTTGTCGTCCGGACGCAGGCCGCCGACGGCCTGGTCGATGCCCAGTTGCGCGGCCACCTGCGCAACCATCGGCGAACTGTCGCCGGACAGCAGCAGCGTGTTCCAGCCGCGTGCCTTGCAGGCCGTCACCAGGTCCTGGGCGTCGTCGCGCAGGCGGTCATCCAGGCCGAACCAGGCCAGTGGCCCTTGCTGGTCCCCGAGCAGCAGCCATTGCCCCTGTGGTTCCGGTACGTTGGGTACCTCGGCGCCACTGAGTGCGCAGACGAAGGTGGCCTGGCCGATGCGCAGGCGCTGGCTTGCCAGCATGCCCTCCAGGCCCAGCCCCGGCACGGCGGTGACGGTTTCGGCCGCCTGCGCGGCGCGACCGAAGGCGCGGGCGATGGGGTGTTCGGAGCGATTTTCCAGCGCCGCCGCCAGCGCCAGGCACTGGTCAGCGTCCAGTTGGCCCAGCGGGCGGATGCTGCGCAGGGCCAGGCGGCCTTCGGTGAGGGTGCCGGTCTTGTCGAAGATCACCGTGTCGATCTGGTTGAGGCCCTCGAGCACATGCCCGCGGGTCACCAGCAGGCCGAGCTTGTGCAGGCTGCCGGTGGCGGCGGTGAGGGCGGTGGGGGTGGCCAGCGACAGGGCACAAGGGCAGGTGGCGACCAACATGGCCAGGACGATCCAGAACGCCCGGGGCGCATCGAGCTGCCACCAGAGGACACCGATCACGGCGGCGGCAACCAACGTGAAAAGCAGGAACCATTGTGAGGCGCGGTCGGCGATTTCCGCCAGGCGCGGTTTTTCCGACTGGGCGCGCTCCAGCAGGCGGACGATGGCCGACAGGCGCGAGTCCTGGCCCAGGGCCCGGACCTCGACCGTGAGCGTGCTTTCGACGTTGAGGGTACCGCCGGTCACCCGGTCGCCGACGTGGCGCGACAGAGGCAGGTATTCGCCGGTCAGCAGCGATTCGTCGACGCTGGAGCGGCCGTCGACGATCAGCCCGTCGGCCGGGATCACCGCGCCGGGCAATACCTGCACGTGGTCGCCGCACTGCAGTTCGCCGAGCAGGATGCGCTCGGCCTGGCCGTTGGCGTCCAGTCGCAGGCACGAGGCCGGCAGCAGGTTGACCAGCTGCGCGGTGGCCGCCGCGGTACGTTCGCGGGCGCGGCGCTCCAGGTAGCGGCCGGTGAGCAGGAACAGGGCGAACATGCCCACGGTGTCGAAATACAGTTCGCCGTGGCCGGTAATCGCGGTCCAGATCCCGGCGCAGTAGGCCAGGGCAATGGCCAGCGACACCGACAGGTCCATGGTCAGGTGGCGGGTACGCAGGTCGCGGGCCGCACCCTTGAAGAACGGTGCGCAGCTGTAGAACACGATGGGCGTGGTGAGGAACAGCGCGACCCAGCGCAGGATGGTGTGCAGCTCGGGCGACAGGTCGATGTTGAATTCCGGCCAGGTGGCCATGGTCGCCATCATCGCCTGGAACCACAGCAGCCCGGCCACGCCCAGGCGGCGCAGGGCGCTGCGGTTCTCCCGGGCCAGCTGTTCGGCGGCCTGGTCGGGCTGGTAGGGATGGGCGGCGTAGCCGATGTGGCGTAGCCCGGCCAGCAGCTGCGACAGTGGCAGTTGCTGGTCGTCCCAGTTGACCAGCAGGCGATGGTTGGACAGGTTCAGGCGGGCGTCGACGACGCCGGGCAGGTTGCGCAGGTGCTTCTCGATCAGCCAACCACAGGCGGCGCAGCTGATGCCCTCGACCAGCAAGGTGGCCTCGGCCAGTTCGCCTGTGTGGCGCACGAAGGTCTGCTGCACGTCGCTGCGGTCGTACAGGGCCAGCTCGTCCTGGAGTTGACGGGGCAGGGCCTCGGGGTTGGCGCTGGTGTCGCTGCGGTGCTGGTAGTAGTGCTCCAGGCCCCCGGCGACGATGGACTCGGCCACCGCCTGGCAGCCGGGGCAGCAGAATGCCCGGGGCTCGCCAAGCACCACGGCGGTGAAGCGGCTGCCGGCGGGGACGGGCAGGGCGCAGTGGTAGCAGGGGGGGGGTTGGCTCATCGACATCTCTTCTTGCTGCAGCGGGTTCGTGGCAGCGGGCTTGCCCCGCGATGGGCCTGGAATGCTGGTTTTCAGGCCCGCCCCCACGAGGTGTGGTGTGTCGCTGTTACTGGTGCTCGGCCCCTTGAATGGCTTCATCGCCCAGTTGCAAGGTCACCCCATGCTCGACCTTCTCCTCCTCGAACAACCGCCACACATGGTCGTCCTGGCTGCCGAGCAGCTCGACGAAGCGCCGGCCGTCGACCTTGTCGTCCAGCTGGCCGACATAGCGGCCTGGCTCGGTGCGTGCCAGCTGCACCTTGCGGTCCTTGGCCGGCTGGGTCGGCGAGATCAGGTTCAACTCCAGCGTCTGCGGGGCACTATTGCCGGTCAGGCGCACTTCGACTTCGCCGGTCAGCTCGTCCAGGTGCACGCTGGCCTTGAGGTTGAGGGTTTGGGCCAGCAGCTCGCGGTCCAGTGAGCGGTTGATGCCCTTGCCGGCCTCGTAGTAGTTGTCGTTGACCAGGTTGTCCGGGTTGCGCACGGCGATGCTGACCATGGTCAGGCTCAGGCACACCGAGGTGGCCAGGATACCGATGATGATCCAGGGCCAGAGGTGCTTGTACCAGGGGCTGGCGGCGGTGGCGGCAGGCATTGTCTAGGTTCTCTTTCAGCGGATCTGTGGGCCGATGAAGCGGCTCTTGGCTTCAACCTGGCTGGCGCTGTCGTCAGCGTCCTTGAGGATGAAGGTGATTTCGTTGGTGGTCGAGGGCAGCTGCTCCGGTGCGACCGACAACTGCACCGGCAGGTTGACGATATCGCCGGCGGCCACGCGGATCTCGCGCTGGCCTTCGAGCTTGAGGTCGGGCAGGCCGGCGGCGTCGAGCACGTAGACGTGGTCGCGCTGGTCCTTGTTCATCACCTTGAGGCTATAGACGTTCTCGATCCGCCCTTGTGCGTTCTCGCGGTACAGCACGCGGTCCTTGGCCACGTCGAAGCCCACCAGCGAACGGGTGGCGAAGGCGGTGACCAGGGCGCCGATCATCACCAGCAGCACCAGGGCATAGCCGATCAGGCGCGGGCGCAGCATGTGGGTCTTCTGCCCGGACAGGTTGTGCTCGGTGGTGTAGCTGATCAGCCCCTTGGGGTAGTTCATCTTGTCCATGATGCTGTCGCAGGCGTCGATGCAGGCGGCGCAGCCGATGCACTCGATCTGCAGGCCGTCACGAATGTCGATGCCGGTGGGGCAGACCTGCACGCACATGGTGCAGTCGATGCAGTCGCCCAAACCCTTGGCCTTGTAGTCGATGTCCTTCTTGCGCGGGCCGCGGGTTTCGCCGCGGCGCGGGTCGTAGGAAACGATCAGGGTGTCCTTGTCGAACATCACGCTCTGGAAGCGCGCGTAGGGGCACATGTAGATGCACACCTGCTCGCGCAGCCAGCCGGCGTTGCCGTAGGTGGCCAGGGTGAAGAAGCCGACCCAGAAGTAGGCCCAGCCATCGGCCTGGCCGGTAAAGAACTCGATCGCCAGTTCGCGGATCGGCGCGAAGTAGCCGACGAAGGTCATGCCGGTGACGAAGCCGATCAACAGCCACAGGCTGTGCTTGGCCAGCTTGCGCAGGAGCTTGTTGGCGCTCATGGGCGCCTTGTCCAGCTTCATGCGCTGGTTGCGGTCACCTTCGGTGACTTTCTCGCACCACATGAACACCCAGGTCCACACGCTTTGCGGGCAGGTGTAGCCGCACCAGACCCGGCCGGCGTACACGGTGATGAAGAACAGGCCGAAGGCGGCGACGATGAGGATGCCCGAGAGCAGGATGAAGTCCTGGGGCCAGATGGTGGCGCCGAAGATGTAGAACTTGCGCTCGGGCAGGTTCCACCACACGGCCTGGTGGCCGCCCCAGTTCAACCAGACGGTGCCGAAATACAGCAGGAACAATACCGCGCCACCAACCATCCGCAGCCTGCGGAAAATGCCGGTGAAGGCGCGGGTATAGATTTTTTCGCGCGAGGCGTAGAGGTCGACGGAATCCTTCCCTTTGCTGGCAGGCGGGGTGACGTCATGTACCGGAATTTGCTTGCTCATCATCAAGTCCCACGGCAGTGGAGAAATGCCGCGGCCAGTGCGTGCCGGCCGCAGTCTCGCGCGTTCTGCTAGCGCTCTGCGGCCCATGATACGCCTGTGATGGCGCATGCGGGGCGCACTGCGACACTTAGTCGCGTTGGGTTCGTGGTGTGAATCGTGTTATGGCGGGTGTCAATTGATCCATGTCAGTCGCGGCTGTTTTTGCATGTGCTGAAACAGCCATGGGAGCGGCGTGCCGCCGCTCCCATGGTTCGACATCACTCGGCTTGTGGGGCCTGCTGCTGTTCCTGGTGTGACAGGCTATACACGTACGCCGCCAGCAGATGCACCTTGTCGTTGCCCTGCATCTGCGCCTGGGCCGGCATCTGGCCCTGGCGACCATAGCGGATGGTCTGTTGCAACTGGGCGAAGCTCGAACCGTAGATGAACGCTTGCGGGTGGGTCAGGTTGGGCGCGCCCATCGCCGGGGTGCCCTTGCCTTCGGGGCCGTGGCAGGCCACGCAGTTGGTGGCGAAGATTTCCTTGCCCTTGGCCGGGTCGGCCTTGGCGTCCTCGGGCAGCTTGCGACCGTCGAGGTTGGTCAGCACGAAGGCCGCCACATCCGCCACGCCCTGTTCGCCGATGACCGTGGCCCAGCCTGGCATCACGCCATGGCGACCGTTCATGATGGTGGTCTTGATGGTCTCCGGCTCACCGCCCCAGCGCCAGTCGTTGTCGGTCAGGTTGGGGAAACCGTAGGCGCCGCGGGCATCGGAGCCGTGGCACACCGAGCAGTTGGAGGCGAACAGGCGCGCGCCCATCTTCAGTGCCTGCGGGTCCTTGGCCACTTCCTCCACCGGCATGGCGGCGAACCTGGCGAAGATCGGCCCGAAGCGGGCGTCGGCCTTGGCCATTTCCTTTTCCCATTCGTGCACGCCGGTCCAACCGGCCTGGCCGTTGGAAAACTCGGTCTTCTTTTCGTTGTCGACGTAGGCGTAGCCCGGCAGGATGCCTTTCCAGTTGCCCAGGCCCGGGTAGAGCACCAGGTAGCCGAGGGCGAAGACGACGGTGCCGACGAACAGCCAGAACCACCATTTCGGCAGGGGGTTGTCGTACTCCTCGATGCCGTCGAAGGCGTGGCCGACGACTTCGTCGGTGATCTCCTCGCGCTGGCCCCGGCGGGTCGACAGCAGCAGCCAGGTCAAGGCGAAGATGGTGCCCAGGGTCAGGACGGTGACGTACAGACTCCAGAAGGTTGTCATTGTTTTTTGCTCCTAGAAGCTTGTGCTTGCTCGACGTGACGGGTGGCCTCGGGGTCGTCCGCGAACGGCAATTGCGTTGCCTCGTCGAATTCCCGCTTGCGCCGTGGGCTGAACACCCACAGCGCAAGGCCCACGAAGGCCACCAGCACCACGACGGTACCCAGGCCGCGAATCATCCCGATATCCATCACGGTCACCGTTTGCTCTTGATGAGGGTGCCAAGGCCTTGCAGGTACGCGACCAGGGCGTCCATCTCGGTCTTGCCCTTGACCGCGTCGGCGGCGCCGGCGATGTCTTCATCGGTGTAGGGGGTGCCCAGGGTGCGCAGCACTTCCATCTTCTTGGCGGTGTCCTTGCCGTCGAGCTTGTGCTCGACCAGCCACGGGTACGACGGCATCTTCGACTCCGGCACCACGTTGCGCGGGTTGTACAGGTGCGCACGGTGCCAGTCGTCCGAGTAGCGCCCGCCGACCCGGGCCAGGTCCGGGCCGGTGCGCTTGGAGCCCCACAGGAACGGGTGGTCCCAGACGCTTTCGCCGGCTACCGAGTAGTGGCCGTAGCGCTCGGTTTCGGCGCGGAACGGGCGGATCATCTGCGAGTGGCAACCGACGCAGCCTTCGCGGATGTAGATGTCGCGGCCTTCGAGCTCCAGCGCGGTGCGTGGCTTCATGCCCTCGACCGGCTTGTTGGTGACGTCCTGGAAGAACAGCGGGACGATCTGGGTCAGGCCGCCGACGCTGACGGCGATGACCATGAAGAAGGCCATCAGGCCAATGTTCTTCTCGACTGCTTCATGCTTCATCAGTGGGCTCCCACGACGACGATCTTGGTGGCTTCCTCAGCCTCCACCGGGTTGGCGGCGCGCACGGTGCGGTACACGTTGTAGGCCATCAGCAGCATGCCGGAGGCGAAGAACGCCCCGCCCAGGGCGCGAACGATGAAGCCCGGGTGGCTGGCCTGCAGGGCTTCGACGAAGGAGTAGGTGAGGGTGCCGTCGTCGTTGATGGCGCGCCACATCAGGCCCTGGGTGATGCCGTTGACCCACATCGAGGCGATGTACAGCACGGTGCCGATGGTCGCCAGCCAGAAGTGCGCGTTGATCAGCCCGACACTGTGCATCTGCTGGCGGCCGTAGAGTTTCGGGATCATGTGGTAGACCGCGCCGATCGAGATCATCGCCACCCAGCCGAGGGCGCCGGCGTGGACGTGGCCGATGGTCCAGTCGGTGTAGTGCGACAGCGAGTTGACCGTCTTGATGGCCATCATCGGGCCTTCGAAGGTGGACATGCCGTAGAACGCCAGCGACACCACGAGGAAGCGCAGGATCGGGTCGGTACGCAGCTTATGCCAGGCGCCCGACAGGGTCATCATGCCGTTGATCATGCCGCCCCAGCTCGGCGCCAGGAGGATGATCGACATCACCATGCCCAGCGACTGCGCCCAGTCCGGCAGCGCGGTGTAGTGCAGGTGGTGGGGGCCGGCCCAGATGTACAGGGTGATCAGCGCCCAGAAGTGCACGATCGACAGGCGATAGGAGTAGATCGGCCGTTCGGCCTGCTTGGGCACGAAGTAGTACATCATCCCCAGGAAACCGGTGGTGAGGAAGAAGCCCACGGCGTTGTGGCCGTACCACCACTGGATCATCGCGTCGGTGGCCCCGGCGTAGGCCGAGTAGGACTTGAACAGGCTCACCGGCAGCGAGATGTGGTTGACGATGTGCAGCATCGCGGTGACCACGATGAAGGCGCCGTAGAACCAGTTGCCGACATAGATGTGCTTGGTCTTGCGCTTGACGATGGTGCCGAAGAACACCAGGGCGTAGGTGACCCAGACGATGGCCAGCAGGATCGCCAGCGGCCACTCGAGCTCGGCGTATTCCTTGGTGGTGGTGAAGCCCATCGGCAGGGTGATCAGCGCGCCGACGATCACCGCCTGCCAACCCCAGAAGGTGAAGGCGGCCATGCTGTCGGAGATCAGGCGGGTCTGGCAGGTGCGCTGCACCACGTAGTAGCTGGTGCCGAACAGGGCACAGCCACCGAAGGCGAAGATCACCAGGTTGGTGTGCAGCGGGCGCAGGCGGCCGAAGCTCGTCCATGGCAGGTCCAGGTTGAGCTGGGGCCATACCAGTTGCGAGGCGATGAAGACGCCGAGCCCCATGCCAAGGATCCCCCAGACCACCGTCATGATGGCGAACTGGCGGACGACCTTATAGTTATAAGCAGTCGGACTGATTGCAGTGCTCATTCTAAGGTTCCACGGTTTGGGTGTTCTTGTTGGTTGGTAAATCGGCGCCAGTATTGATAACCACCAGGGTTATGGCAACGCAAGTTGTGTACGCCGACCCGTGTCCAGGCCCTTTTCGCCACCGTCCCGTGGCGTTGGGGGCTGAACGATTGTACACAAATAAATATTTGTAATGTGTACCGTTTTCCATGTTTTTCTGATCGTTCGGTCAAGCTTTTGTTCTTGGGACGGGCACGCAAGGCACATCCCAAAGCCGCAGGCTCGAGCGTCCAGGTTGGATGCGTGATGTCAGGCTGTGCACCACGTCTGTTCCGGTCGCTGCGAGCGGAGCCACTGTGGCAACAAGCTTAGTTGTGTTCGGAGGGGGTGCAAGGCGGGGAGGGTAGAGCGGGCCTGTGGGAGCGGTCTTGCTCCCACAGGGGTGTTGCGCTTGCTTACTTGGCGGTTACGGTTTCCGGCACTTCATCCTGCGACAGGCTGTAGACATAGGCCGCCAGCAGGTGGACCTTGTCATTGCCCTGGATATCCTGCTGCGCCGGCATCTGGCCCTGGCGGCCGTAGCGGATGGTCTGCTGCAGCTGGGCGAAGCTCGAGCCGTAGATGAACGCCTGCGGGTGGGTCAGGTCGGGTGCGCCCATGGCGGGGGTGCCCTTGCCTGCGGGGCCGTGGCAGGCCACGCAATTGCTGGCGAAGATCTCCTGGCCCTTGGCCGGGTCGGCCTTGACGCCTTCCGGCAGGCTGCGGCCATCGAGGTTGGTCAGCACGAACGCGGCGACATCTGCCACGCCCTGCTCGCCGATCACCGTGGCCCAGCCCGGCATCACGCCGTGGCGGCCGTTCATGATCGAGGCCTTGATGGTCTCCGGCTCGCCGCCCCAGCGCCAGTCCTTGTCGGTCAGGTTGGGGAAGCCGTAGGAGCCCTTGGCGTCGGAGCCGTGGCACACCGAGCAGTTGGAGGCGAACAGCCGGCTGCCCATCTTCAGCGCCTGCGGGTCCTTGGCCACTTCCTCCACCGGCATGGCGGCATACTTGGCGAAGATCGGGCCGAACTTGGCGTCAGCCTTGTCCATCTCTTTCTGCCACTCGTCCACCTGGGTCCAGCCGTTCTCGTAGCCGGGCAGGATGCCTTTCCAATTGCCCAGGCCTGGGTAGAGGATCAGGTAACCGACCGAGAACACCAGGGTGCCGACGAACAGCCAGAACCACCATTTCGGCAGCGGGTTGTCGTACTCCTCGATGCCATCGAAGCTGTGGCCCATGGTCTGGTCGGTGGTGTCGCTGCTCTGGCCCTTGCGGGTGCCGAGCAGCAGCCAGGTCAGGCCGATCAGGCTGCCGATGGTCAGTACGCTGATGTACGTACTCCAGAAGGTGGTCATTGCCGGGTACTCCTCATTGCAGCAGGTTCCTGCCCGGCGGGGGGCAGGCGGTCGTCGACGAAGGGCAGCAGGCGCGCTTCGGCGAAATCACGGTCGCGGCGGCGGTTGAACACCCAGAGCGACAAGCCGATGAAGGCGATCATCACCACCAAAGTGCCCAAGCCGCGGATCATGCCGATGTCCATTTCCATCGCGCTCACCTCTTGTTCTTGATCGCGGTGCCGAGCACCTGCAGGTAGGCGACCAGCGCGTCCATCTCGGTCTTGCCCTTGACGGCGTCCTTGGCCCCGGCGATGTCATCGTCGGTGTACGGCACGCCCAGGTTGCGCAGGACGCGCATCTTGACGTCGGTGTGGCTGTTGTCGACCTGCGAGGACACCAGCCACGGGTAGGACGGCATCTTCGACTCAGGCACCACGTTGCGTGGGTTGTACAGGTGCGCACGGTGCCAGTCGTCCGAGTAGCGCCCGCCGACCCGGGCCAGGTCCGGGCCGGTGCGCTTGGAACCCCACAGGAACGGGTGGTCCCAGACGCTTTCGCCGGCCACCGAGTAGTGACCGTAGCGCTCGGTTTCGGCGCGGAACGGCCGCACCATCTGCGAGTGGCAGCCGACGCAGCCTTCGCGGATGTAGATGTCGCGGCCTTCGAGCTGCAGGGCGGTGTAGGGCTTCATGCCTTCGACCGGCTTGTTGGTCACGTCCTGGAAGAACAGCGGGACGATCTGGGTCAGGCCGCCGATGCTGACGGCGAACACCATCAGCAGGGCCATCAGGCCTATGTTTTTCTCAACGACTTCGTGTTTCATCAGGCTCTACTCCTCAAGCCAGCTGGGCATTGGCGGTGGCTTGCTCGGCAGCCGGGGCACGCACGGTGCGCCAGGTGTTCCAGGCCATCAGGAACATGCCGCTGAGGAAGATCACGCCGCCGACGAAGCGCACGACGAAGCCTGGGTGGCTGGCCACCAGGGTTTCGACGAACGAGTAGGTCAGCGTGCCGTCGCTGTTGACCGCGCGCCACATCAGGCCCTGGGCGATACCGTTGACCCACATCGAGGCGATGTAGAGCACGGTGCCGATAGTGGCCAGCCAGAAGTGCGCGTTGATCAGCCCGAGGCTGTACATGCGCTCCTTGCCGAACACTTTCGGGATGGTGTGGTACAGCGCGCCGATGGAGATCATCGCCACCCAGCCGAGCGCGCCGGCGTGGACGTGGCCGATGGTCCAGTCGGTGTAGTGGGACAGGGCGTTGACCGTCTTGATGGCCATCATCGGGCCTTCGAAGGTGGACATGCCGTAGAACGCCAGCGAGACGACCAGGAAGCGCAGGATCGGGTCGCTGCGCAGCTTATGCCAGGCGCCCGAGAGGGTCATCATGCCGTTGATCATGCCGCCCCAGCTCGGTGCCAGGAGGATCAGCGACATGATCATGCCCAGCGACTGCGCCCAGTCCGGCAGCGCGGTGTAGTGCAGGTGGTGCGGGCCTGCCCAGATGTACAGGGTGATCAGCGCCCAGAAGTGCACGATCGACAGGCGATACGAATACACCGGACGTTCGGCCTGCTTGGGCACGTAGTAGTACATCATCCCCAGGAAGCCGGCGGTGAGGAAGAAGCCCACGGCGTTATGGCCGTACCACCACTGCACCATGGCATCGGTGGCGCCAGCGTACAGCGAGTAGGACTTGGTCAGGCTGACCGGTACTTCCAGGTTGTTGACGATATGCAGGATCGCCACGGTCAGGATGAAGGCGCCGAAGAACCAGTTGCCGACATAGATATGCTTGGTGTTGCGCTTCATCAGCGTACCGAAGAACACCACGGCATAGGCGACCCAGACGATGGTGATCAGGATGTCGATCGGCCACTCCAGTTCGGCGTACTCCTTGGTGCTGGTGTAGCCCAGCGGCAGGCTGATGGCCGCCAGCAGGATCACCAGTTGCCAGCCCCAGAAGGTGAACGCGGCCAAGCGCGGTGCGAACAGGGTGGTCTGGCAGGTGCGTTGCACCGAATAATACGAGGTGGCGAACAGGGCACAGCCACCGAAGGCGAAGATCACCGCGTTGGTATGCAAGGGTCGCAGGCGGCCGAAGCTGGTCCACGGCAGGTCAAGGTTGAAGGCGGGCCAGGCGAGCTGGGCGGCAATGAAGACGCCGAGCCCCATCCCGACGATGCCCCACACCACCGTCATGATGGCGAATTGGCGGACCACCTGATAGTTGTAGGCGGTACTGCTGGTTGTGTTCATGTATGGGTTCCCATCCACGGTTATAGGCAGGCTAGACAGCGAGGCAAGCATGATTAATGGGCAAAGTGCCGGTATTGACGGGGATCAATGGGCGAAGATCGGAAATGTCCCAGGCTTGCGCTGCGATCCTCCGCAAATTCCGACGGATCGCGGCGTTTGCGGCTGCCTGATCCTGGCCCACGGCGCCGGTGCGCCGATGGACAGCGGGTTCATGGAGGACATGGCGCAAAGGCTGGCGGGGCAAGGGGTAGGGGTGGTGCGCTTCGAGTTTCCCTACATGGCCGAACGACGGTTGAACGGCGGCAAGCGGCCGCCCAATCCGCAGAAGGTATTGCTGGAGTCCTGGCGGACTGTATACGAACAGGTGCGGCGTTTAGCCGCAGGTCCGTTGGCCATAGGTGGCAAGTCCATGGGAGGGCGCATGGCCAGCCTGTTGGCTGATGAACTGGGCGCCGATGCGCTGGTGTGCCTGGGGTATCCGTTCTATGCCGTTGGCAAGCCGGAGAAACCTCGCGTGGAGCATCTTGCAGGCCTGCGCACACGCACGCTGATCGTGCAGGGCGAGCGGGATGCCCTGGGCAATCGCGAGGCGGTCGAGGGGTATGCGCTATCGCCGGCGATCGAGGTGAGCTGGCTGGCGGCGGCGGACCATGATCTGAAGCCGCTGAAGGCGTCGGGGTTCAGCCATGAGCAGCATATGCAGGCGGCGGCGGAGCGGGTGGCTAGGTTTCTCTCATAAAGAGAAACCCCTGTAGGAGCGGCTTTTAGCCGCGATCACCCGCGAAGCGGGTGCCAGGCATCGCGTTGCCTGCATCGCGGCTAAAGCCGCTCCTACCCGGAAATGGCGTAGGGGCCGGCTTGCTTAGTCGCGGTACTCGCACAGGTAGGCAGTGTCCACGGCCACCTTCAGCTGAAACTTGCTGTCGGCGGCCACGTTGAACTTGTCGCCAGCATTGAAGGTTTCCCAGTTGTCGCTACCTGGAAGCTTCACGCTCAGGGCGCCGGAGACCACGTGCATGATTTCGCGCTTGGCGGTGCCGAACTCGTACTCGCCCGGGGCCATCACGCCCACGGTGGCTGGACCTTCCTTGCCTTCGAAGGCGATCGACTTGACGGTGCCATCGAAGTACTCATTGACCTTGAACATCGGGCGACTCCTGAAAAAGCAATGAAAAAAGGCTGGCCAGTATGCCCAAGGCCCGCCCCAGCGTCATCTGTTTCAGGCCGTGCCCGGCGGCAGGCTCAAGGGCAGCAGGCGGGCGGTGTTGCGGGCGTCTTCCAGGGCTCGGTGCTGCTGCCCGGAAAACTGCAGGCCGGCCAGTTGCAAGGCGCTGTTCAGGCCCGCCGGGCGCTGCAGGTGGCGGGCCTTGGCGAAGCGTTGCTTGAGGTTGATGTGCGGCAGTTGTTCCAGCAGGCTGCGCACATGGTGCAGTTGCCATTCCTGCAGCAGTTGCTTGCGGTCGTAGTCGCCCCAGCTTATCCAGGCCTGCAACTGCGCCTGGTGCGGCTGCAGCCACTGCTCGAACTGGTGCCAGACCCGGTCGAATTTCTCCGCGCCATCGACGTCGGCCTGGGTGATGTGGGTCAGTTCGCAGCAGAATGGCGTCAATTGCGGCCGGCGCCTGGGGCGCACGAAACGCTGGAAGTGATCGACCTCGCGCCCTTCGCGGGTGACCAGGCTTGCGCCGATTTCAATGATTTCCATCTCCGTGACCGGCCAGCCGCCGTTGTCGGTGGTGGCTTCCAGGTCGATCACCAACCAGTGGCCCATGCCAGGCTCCCCTTCAATGCACAAAGGCCGGCGCGCTGATCTGAGCGGGCCGGCCGGTAGAGCGTAGCCAAAGTCGAGAGCCACGGCATCCCCTGGCACTTTGGCATATTCGGCGGTTGTGCCCATGTGGGAAAACGCCTAGTTTAGGCGCATTCAGGCCCCTACCCGTGATGAGTGTCTCGACTTGATCCCACTGCCCAGCGCCAAGGTTTGCTCTTCCCTGCTGTTGTTCGTCGCGGTAGCGCTGGGTGGTGCGGCGCGGGCCGACGAGGTGCTGGAAGTGAAGATCGGGGCGGCGCACTTTCCTCCGTATACTGTGCGCCCCGAGCAGGGCGCCGATACCGGTTTGCTGCCGCAATTGGTGGAGGCGTTGAACCGTTTGCAGTCCCGGCACCGTTTCGTCCTGGTGCCCACCTCGATTCCCCGACGCTTTGGCGACTTCCAGCAAGGCCGCACCGACATGGCGATTTTCGAGAACCCGCAGTGGGGCTGGCAGGAGATTGCCCACAAGACCGTGGACATGGGGCTGGAAGATGCCGAGGTGTTCGTCAGCCGTCAGCAGGCCGGGCGTGACCAGCACTACTTCGACGATCTCGAAGGCAAGCGCCTGGCGCTGTTCAATGGCTACCACTACGCTTTCGCCGATTTCAACCCGGACCCGGCCTGGTTGAAGAAACGCTACAGGGCGACCCTGACCTATTCCCACGACAGCAACCTGAACATGGTCGAGCGTGGGCGCGCGGACATCGCCCTGGTCACCCGTTCGTACCTCAGCGATTTTCTCAGGCGCAACCCGGACAGTGCCGGCCAGTTGCTGGCCTCGCAACGGGTCGACCAGGTCTACCATCACTACGCGCTGCTGCGCCCAGGGGCGTCCATCAGCCCCGAGGCGTTCGCCAGCCTGTTGCGCCAGCTGCGGGAAAACGGCGAGCTGCTGCGGATCTTCCAGCCTTACCAGATCACCGTCGAAGCGCCGCACGACTAGTGTGGTGTTTTGCAAACACGCCCCTGTTGGAGCGGGCTTGCCCCGCGATGACGGTCTCAGCCCAGGCGGCTGCTCTTGCGGCAATGGATCAGCGCATCGCGGATCATGAAGTTGACCAGCGTCGGCGAGACTCCCAGCTCCTTGGCGATATCCTTCTGCGGCACGCCATGCAGGCGGTACATCTCGAAGGCGTAGCGGGTGCGTTTGGGCAGTTCGTCGAGGGCGTCGGCGATGTGTTCCAAGGTAGCGAGGTTGATATGGGTGGCCTCGGGCGAGGCGTTCTGGATGACCACGTTCATCCCTTCCTCCTCGCTGCCGGAGTACCTGAGTTCCATGGCCTGCTTGCGGTAGTGATCGATGGCCAGGTTGCGCACGATCTGGAACAGGTAGCTGAGCTGGGCCTTGAACGATGAGGTGATCTGCGGGGCGGCGCTGAGCCTGAAGAAGGCATCCTGCACCACATCCTCGGCGCGCGAGCGGCAGCCGGTGATGCGGGCTGCGATCTTGACCAGGATGCTGCGGTTGTCGACGAATGCCTGGAGTAATGGTGAATCGCACTTACTTGTGGATAGTTGTTCCGCCATGGAAATCACCTTGTCTCAGAGAGGAGAGGGAGCGCACCTCTTGAGGAGGCTTCCTACGACGTGCGACAAGCTATTCGTAATGATAATGATTGTCAAATACGAAAGTTAATGAGTTTCTATCCATTCTGGTTCTAAGCTTCAGCCTGTGAAACGCTTCAACATTTGCCTCTGCGTCAGGCCTTTGCGGCCTTCCCGACGGCCCTAATTTCTTCCCCCGCCCATCCGTTCCCCTGTGTACATCTCGGCTGCCGAACACTGCCCGCCTGTCGTGCGCGGGTCAGTCAGGCGCGACTCACCCAGACACTGGCAGGAACATTCCATGACGGACGCCTTCGAACTCCCGCACTCGCTGGTCCAGGCCCTGGCGCAACGCGCTGCCCAGACCCCGGAGCGCATCGCCTTGCGCTTCCTCGCTGATGCGCCCGGCGAGCAGGCGGTGCTCAGTTACCGAGACCTCGACCAGCGCGCCCGGATCATTGCCGCGGCGTTGCAGGCCAGGGCCGGGTTTGGCGAGCGTGCCATCCTGTTGTTTCCCAGTGGGCCGGACTATGTCGCGGCTTTCTTCGGTTGCCTGTACGCCGGGGTGATCGCCGTGCCGGCCTACCCGCCGGAGTCTTCGCGCCAGCACCATCAGGAACGCCTGCTGTCGATCATCGACGACGCCGAGCCGCGCCTGCTGCTGACGGTAGAGGCGCTGTGTGGCAGTTTGCAGGGCCTCGAAGCCCTGGCCGGCGCCAACGCCCCGAGCCTGCTGGCCGTGGACCGTCTGGATCCGCAACTGGCCGCACAGTGGCGCGAGCCGGTGCTGGAAGGCAGCGACATCGCCTTCCTGCAATACACCTCCGGCTCCACCGCGTTGCCCAAGGGCGTGCAGGTCAGCCACGGTAACCTGGTGGCCAACGAACAGCTGATCCGCCACGGTTTCGGCATCGACCTGAACCCGGACGACGTGATCGTCAGTTGGCTGCCGCTGTACCACGACATGGGCCTGATCGGTGGTCTGCTGCAGCCGATCTTCAGTGGCGTGCCTTGCGTGCTGATGTCGCCGGGCTATTTCCTCGCCCGGCCATTGCGCTGGCTGCAGGCGATCAGCGAGTACGGCGGCACCATCAGTGGCGGCCCGGACTTCGCCTACCGACTGTGCAGCGAGCGGGTCAGCGAGGCCGCGCTCGCCGGCCTGGACCTGAGCCGCTGGCGCGTGGCCTATTCGGGGTCCGAGCCGATCCGCCAGGACAGTCTCGATACCTTCGCTGAAAAGTTTGCCACCTGCGGCTTCACCGCCAGCAGCTTCTTCGCCAGCTATGGCCTGGCCGAGGCCACCCTGTTCGTCAGCGGCAGCCGCCGTGGCCAGGGTATCGGCGCGCTGGAACTGGATGCCGGGGCCTTCGCCGCCAACCGTGCCGAACCGGGCCGGGGCAGCGTGCTGATGAGCTGCGGCTATCCGCAGTCGGGCCATGCGGTACGTATCGTCGAGCCGCAGCAACTGCAGGTGCTGGCTGACAATCAGGTGGGCGAGATCTGGGCCGGCGGCCCGAGCATCGCCCTGGGGTACTGGCGCAACCCCGAGGCCAGCGCCCGCACCTTCGTCGAGATGGAAGGCCAGACCTGGCTGCGCACCGGCGACCTGGGCTTCATGCGCGACGGCGAAGTGTTTGTCACCGGGCGCCTGAAGGACATGCTCATCGTCCGTGGCCAGAACCTCTACCCACAAGACTTGGAAAAGACCCTGGAGCGTGAGGTCGAGGTGCTGCGCAAGGGCCGGGTGGCGGTGTTCGCCGTCGACGACCAGGGCGAGGAGGGCATCGGCGTGGCGGTGGAGATCAGCCGCAATGTGCAGAAGGCGCACACGCCCGAGGCGCTGATCAATACCCTGCGCCGGGTCATTGCCGATGCCTGCCGCCAGGCGCCGGCCGTGGTGTTGCTGCTCAACCCGGGCGCCTTGCCCAAGACCTCCAGCGGCAAGCTGCAGCGCTCGGCCTGCCGCCTGCGTATGAACGACGGCAGCCTGGATATCTATGCGCGGTTCCCGACGGCGCAAACGGAGCAGGGCAATGGCGTGGCCGGTGACGACCTGCAGGCACGGATCGCGGGTATCTGGCGTGAACTGCTCAAGGTCGAGGCGGTGGCGGCGGACGACCACTTCCTGCTGCTGGGTGGTAACTCCATCGCGGCCACCCAGGTAACCGCGCGCCTGGGTGACGAACTGGGCATCCAGCTCAGCCTGCGTACCCTGTTCGAGGCACCGACCCTGGCCGAGTACAGCGCCGCCGTGGCGGCCGTCCTCGCCGAAGGTGGCAGCGCCGCCGGCACCATCGAAACCCAGGCTCGCGACCAGGCCCTGCCGCAATCGCTGGCACAGAACCGCCTGTGGCTGTTGTGGCAACTGGAGCCGGAGTCCGCCGCCTACAACATCCCCGCTGGCCTGCACCTGCGCGGCGAGCTGGATGTCGCGGCGCTGCAGGCCAGCTTCCAGGCTCTGGTGGCACGCCATGAATCCTTGCGCACGCTGTTTGACGAAGTCGACGGCCAGGCCGTGCAACGCATCCTCCCGAGCCAGGCGTTCACCCTGCGTCATCTGGAGCTCGAAGGGCAGTCTCCCGCCGAGGTGGCCGCGCGCCGCGAGGATGAGGCGCAGCAGCCGTTCGATCTGCGCCAGGGTCCGCTCCTGCGGGTGACCCTGGCCCGCCTGGACGACGAAGAGCACCAGCTGTGGGTGACCCTGCACCACATCGTCGCCGACGGCTGGTCGCTGAACATCCTGCTGGATGAGTTCGCGCGTCTGTACGCGGCCCAGGGCCAGGCTGTGCAACTGCCCGAACTGACGCTGGGCTACGCCGACTACGGCCAGTGGCAGCGCCAGTGGCTGGCCGATGGCGAAAGCGCCCGCCAGCTCGACTACTGGAAGAACAAGCTGGGTGATGAACTGCCGGTGCTCGACCTGTGTACCGACCAGCCCCGCGCCAGCCGGCAGCACAGCCTTGCCGCGCGCCACACGCTCAAGGTGCCTGCGGCGCTGACCAGCGCCCTCAAGGATCTGGCCCGCGACCAGCAGGCCAGCCTGTTCATGGTCCTGCTGGCCGGCTGGCAGGCCCTGCTGCACCGCTACAGCGGCCAAGGCGATATCCGTATCGGCGTGCCCAATGCCAACCGTCCGCGCCTGGAAACCCAGGGCATGGTCGGTTTTTTCATCAACACCCAGGTGCTGCGCGCCGAGCTCGACGGCCGTCTGCCGTTCGCCGGGCTGCTGGCCCAGGCACGCCAGGTCACACTCGAGGCCCAGGCCCATCAGGACCTGCCCTTCGAGCAACTGCTCGAGGCGCTGCCGCAGGCCCGTGAACAGGGTCTGTTCCAGGTCATGTTCAATCACCAGCAACGCGACCTGTCGGCGTTGCGCCGCCTGCCCGGCGTGCTGGCCGAAGAGCTGCCCTGGCACAGCCGCGAAGCCAAGTTCGACCTGCAGTTGCACAGCGAGGAAGACCACCAGGGCCGCCTGACGCTGGCCTTCGACTACGCCGCCGGATTGTTCGAGGCGGCCACCGTCAAACGCCTGGCCAGCCATCTGCTGGCCTTGCTCGAGCAGGTCTGCGCCGAGCCGCAGTTGCCCCTCGGCGAGGTGCGCCTGCTCGACGAGCACAGCCAGACGCAACTGCTCGAGTGGGGCCAGGCGCCCATGGCGAGCGCGCCGCGCCTGCTGGTCGAGCAACTCAACGAACAGGCGCGCCTGAGCCCCGAGCGCACCGCGCTGGTGTGGGAGGGCGGTCAGCTGAGCTATGCCGAACTGCACCAGCAGGCCAACCGCCTGGCGCACTACCTGCGTGACAAGGGCGTCGGTCCGGACACTTGCGTGGCGATTGCCCTGGAGCGTTCGCCACAGCTGCTGGTCGGCCTGCTGGCCATTCTCAAGGCCGGTGGCGCCTACGTGCCTCTGGATACCGACTACCCGGCCGAGCGCCTGGCCTACATGCTCGGTGATTGCCAGGCCGGCCTGCTGCTCAGCCACAGCAGCCTGCTCGACAAACTGCCGCAGGTCGAAGGCGTGAGCGCCATCGCCCTCGACCAGCTGCACCTGGACAGTTGGCCAAGCCAGGCCCCCGGCCTGCACCTGCACGGCGACAACTTGGCCTATGTGATCTACACCTCCGGTTCCACCGGCCAGCCCAAGGGCGTAGGCAATACCCATGCCGCGCTGGCCGAGCGCCTGCAGTGGATGCAGGCCAGCTATGCGCTGGATGGCAGCGACGTGCTGATGCAGAAGGCGCCGATCAGCTTCGACGTGTCGGTGTGGGAGTGCTTCTGGCCGCTGCTCACCGGTTGCAAGCTGGTCCTGGCCGGCCCCGGCGAACATCGTGATCCGCAGCGCATCGCCCAGCTGATCCAGCAACACGCGGTGACCACGCTGCACTTCGTGCCGCCGTTGCTGCAGGTGTTCGTCCAGGAGCCGTTGGCCGCCGGCTGCACCAGCCTGCGCCGGTTGTTCTCCGGTGGCGAGGCGCTGTCCGCGGCCTTGCGTGACCGCGTGCTGCAACTGCTGCCACAGGCGCAACTGCACAACCGCTACGGCCCGACCGAAACCGCGATCAACGTCACCCACTGGCGCTGCCAGGCGAATGACGGCGAGCGCTCGCCCATTGGTCGCCCGCTGGGCAACGTGCTGTGCCGGGTGCTGGACGATGAGTTCGAGTTGACCGCGCCGGGCGTGCCCGGCGAGCTGTGCCTGGGGGGCGCGGGCCTGGCCCGCGGCTACCTCGGCCGCCCGGGGCTGACCGCCGAGCGCTTCGTGCCGCAGCCCGATGGCGACGGCGCACGGCTGTACCGCAGCGGCGACCGCGCCCGCTGGCATGTGCCGAGCCAAGCCCTGGAGTACCTGGGGCGCCTCGACCAGCAGGTCAAGGTGCGCGGCTTCCGCGTCGAGCCGGAGGAGGTGCAGGCGGTGCTGCTGGCCGAGCCGGGTGTCGCCCAGGCACTGGTGCTGATCCACAAGGATGCCGTCGGTGCCCAGCTGGTGGGCTACTACAGTGGTGTCGAGCAGACCGAGGCGCTGCTGGCCGCATTGGCCGAGCGCCTGCCGGCCTACATGGTGCCGGCACAACTCATCCATCTTGCGCAGATGCCCCTGGGGCCGAGCGGCAAGGTCGATCGCAAGGCGCTGCCGGCCCCGGTCTGGCAGCAACGTGAACATGTCGAGCCGCAAAGCGCGTTGCAACAACAGGTCGCGGCGATCTGGCGCGAAGTGCTGGGCCGGCCGCAGGTCGGCTTGCAGGACGACTTCTTCGCCCTCGGCGGCCACTCGCTGCTGGCCACCCAGATCGTCTCGCGCACCCGCCAGGCGCTGGATGTCGAGTTGCCGCTCAAGGCCTTGTTCGAGGCCAGCGAGCTAGGCGCGTTCTGCGCCGAGATTGCCCGTCTGCGGGGCTGCGGCGCACGCAACCTGCAAGGCGCCATCGCCCGTGTCGACCGCCGTCAGGCGGTGCCGCTGTCGTACTCGCAGCAGCGCATGTGGTTCCTCTGGCAGATGGATCCGCACAGCCCCGCCTACAACGTCGGCGGCATGGCCCGCTTCCAGGGCGCGCTGCATGTGGACGCCTTCGAGCGCGCCTTGCAGGCGTTGATCGTGCGTCACGAAACCCTGCGCACCACCTTCCCCAGCATCGACGGCAAGCCTTACCAGTGCGTGGCCGATGACAGCCACGTGCAACTGCACTGGCATGACTTCAGCACCCTGGCCGACGAGGCCCGCCAGCAACGCCTGCAACAACTGGCCGATGATCAGGCGCACCAGCCGTTCGACCTGGAGCGCGGTCCGCTGCTGCGCGCCTGCCTGGTCAAGGCTGGCGAGCGTGAGCACTACTTCGTCCTGACCCTGCACCATATCGTCACCGAAGGCTGGGCCATGGACATCTTCGCCCGCGAACTGGGCGAGCTGTACGAGGCCTTCGTCGACGAGCGCGAGTCGCCGCTGGCGCCGCTGCCTGTGCAATACCTCGACTACAGCGTGTGGCAGCGCCAATGGCTGGAAAGCGGCGAGGGCGATCGCCAGCTGGCTTACTGGAAGGACCGCCTGGGCGACGAGCACCCGGTGCTGGCATTGCCCGCCGACCGCCCACGCCCGGCGGTGCAGAGCCACCGCGGCGAGCTGTACCGCTTCGACCTGGATCCGGCGCTGGTCAAGCGCGTGCATGCCTTCAACAGCCAGCGCGGCCTGACCCTGTTCATGACCATGACCGCCACCCTGGCCGCGTTGCTGCACCGCTACAGCGGCCAGCGCGACCTGCGCATCGGCGCGCCGGTGGCCAACCGCATCCGCCCGGAAAGCGAAGGGCTGATCGGCGCCTTCCTCAACACCCAGGTGCTGCGCTGCGAGCTGGACGGGCAGATGAGCGCCGGCGCGCTGCTCGACCAGGTGCGCCAGACCATCATCGATGGCCAGTCGCACCAGGACCTGCCGTTCGAGCAACTGGTCGAGGCCTTGCAGCCGCCGCGTTCGAGCGCCTACAACCCGTTGTTCCAGGTGATGTGCAACGTGCAGCGCTGGGCCTTCCAGCAGAGCCGTGAGCTGGTGGGCATGCAGGTGGATTACCTGGTCAACGACGCCAGCGCCACCAAGTTCGACCTGTACCTGGAGGTCACCGACCTCGACGGCCGCCTGGGCTGCTGCTTCACCTACAGCCGCGACCTGTTCGACGAACCGCGCATCGCCCGCATGGCCGAGCACTGGCAGCAGCTGCTGGTGGCGTTGATCGAAGACCCGCAACAGCGCCTGTGCGAACTGCCGATGCTCGCCGAGGCCGAACAGCAGGTACTGATCGGCCAGTTGCAGGGCGAGCAGGACTTCGCGCTGGACCAGACGCTGCACGGCCTGTTCGCCGCCCAGGCTGAGCGTACCCCGCAGGCCCTGGCCCTGACTTTTGCCGGCCAGCACCTGAGCTACGCAGAGCTCGACCAGCAGGCCAATCGCCTGGCCCGCGCCCTGCGCGAGCGCGGCGTCGGCCCGCAGGTACGAGTAGGCCTGGCGCTGGAGCGATCGCTGGAGATGGTGGTCGGCCTGCTGGCCATCCTCAAGGCCGGTGGCGCCTACGTGCCGCTGGACCCGGAATACCCGCTCGACCGCCTGCGCTACATGATCGAGGACAGCCGCCTCGGCCTGCTGATCGGCCAGCGGGCGTTGCTCGACACCCTGGGCGAACTGCCGCCGGGCGTCGCCCGCTGGAGCCTGGAGGACGATGCCGCGAGCCTGTCCGCCTACAGCGACGCCGCCCTGGACAACCTCAACCTGCCGCAGCACCAGGCCTACCTGATCTACACCTCCGGTTCCACCGGCAAGCCCAAGGGCGTGGTGGTCAGCCACGGTGAAATCGCCATGCACTGCAAGGCGGTGATCGCCGAGTTCGGCATGCGCAGCGACGACTGCGAGCTGCACTTCTATTCGATCAACTTCGACGCCGCCAGCGAGCGCCTGCTGGTGCCGCTGCTGTGCGGTGCCCGCGTGGTGTTGCGTGCCCAGGGCCAGTGGGGCGCCGAGGAGATCTGCCAACTGGTGCGTGAACAGCAGGTCAGCGTGCTCGGTTTCACCCCGAGCTACGGCAGCCAGTTGGCCCAGTACCTGGCCGGGCAGGGCGAGCAATTGCCGGTGCGCCTGGTGATCACTGGTGGCGAGGCCTTGACCGGCGAGCACCTGCAACGCATCCGCCAGGCTTTTGCGCCGCGGCAGTTCTTCAATGCCTACGGTCCGACCGAAACCGTGGTGATGCCACTGGCCTGTCTGGCGCCGGAGCAGATACCCGTCGACGCCGGCAGCGTGCCGATCGGCCGGGTCATCGGTGCCCGCACCGCCTACATCCTCGACGACGATCTGGCCCTTTTGCCACAGGGCGGTATCGGTGAGCTGTACGTGGGTGGCGCGGGCCTGGCCCAGGGTTACCACGACCGTCCGGGCCTGAGCGCCGAGCGTTTCGTCGCCGACCCGTTCAGCCACGCCGGAGGTCGCCTGTACCGTACCGGCGACCTGGTACGCCTGCGCGCCGATGGCCTGGTGGAGTATGTCGGCCGTGCCGACCAGCAGGTGAAGATCCGTGGCTTCCGTATCGAGCTGGGCGAGATCGAGAGCCGCCTGCAGGAGCACGCCGACGTCGAGGAAGCGGTAGTCCTGGCCCTCGACCTGCCGGGTGGCAAGCAGCTGGTGGGTTACCTGGTGTGCCCGCAGGCCAGCGCCGACGGCGAGGCCCAGGCCCTGTTGCGCGAGGCGGTCAAGGCGGACGCCCGCCAGCACCTGCCCGACTACATGGTGCCGGCGCACCTGGTGCTGCTCGACAGCCTGCCGCTGATGGGCAACGGCAAGCTCGACCGCCGCGCGTTGCCGGCCCCGGATCTGGAGCAGGCGCGCCAGCATTACCAGGCGCCGGCCAATGAGCTGGAAGGCCAACTCGCGCAGATCTGGCGCGAAGTGCTCAACCTGCCGCGCATCGGTGTGCAAGACAACTTCTTCGAACTGGGCGGCGACTCGATCCTGTCGATTCAGGTGGTCAGCCGTGCCCGCCAGCTGGGGCTGCTGTTCACCCCGCGTGACCTGTTCCAGCACCAGACTATCCAGACCCTGGCGGCCGTGGTGACCCGCAGCGAGGCGCCGAGCGCGATCGAGCAGGGCGCACGTCAGGGACGCACCGGCCTGACGCCGATCCAGCACTGGTTCTTCGACAGCGAAGTGCCGCAACCGCAGCACTGGAACCAGGCGGTGCTGCTGCAGGCGCGTCAGCCGCTGCAGGCCGAGGCACTGGAGCATGCCCTGGCCGCGCTGGTCGAGCACCACGACAGCCTGCGGCTGCGCTTCGGCCATGCCAATGGCCGCTGGCAGGGCGAGTATGCCCAGTCGTGTGCCCAGCCGTTGCTGTGGACCGCGACCGTGACCGACTTCGAGGACTGCCAGGCGCTGTATACCGATGTGCAGCGCAGCCTCGACCTTGCCGAGGGGCCGCTGCTGCGCGCCTTGCTGGTCAGCGATGACCAGGGCGCCCAGCGCCTGCTGCTGGCGATCCACCACCTGGTGGTCGATGGCGTGTCCTGGCGCGTCCTGCTGGAAGACCTGCAGGCGCTGTACCGCGGTGAAACCCTGGCCGCCAAGACCCATGCCATGGGCGACTGGGCGGCGCGCCTGGCCAGCTATGCCGGCAGCGATTCGCTGCGCGACGAGCTGGGCTGGTGGGAAGCGCAACTGGGCAACGCCCGTCGCGAACTGCCCTGCGATCATCCCCAGGGCGGCAACCTGCACCGCCATGCCCGCAGCCTTGCCATCGACCTGAACGTGGAACAGACCCGGCAACTGTTGCAACAGGCGCCGGCGGCCTACCACACCCAGGTCAACGACTTGCTGTTGACCGCCCTGGCGCGCACGCTGTGCCACTGGAGCGGCGACGAGCAGGTGCTGGTGCAGCTGGAAGGCCATGGCCGCGATGGTCTGTTCGAGGACATGGACCTGACCCGCAGCGTCGGCTGGTTCACCAACGCCTACCCACTGAGCCTGAGCCCCGTAATGGTTGAGGGCGAAGTTGGTCGCGCCGCGTCGATCAAGCGCATCAAGGAACAACTGCGCCAGGTACCGCACAAAGGCCAGGGCTACGGTGTGCTGCGCTACCTGGCCGACGAGGCCGGGCGTGAGCGCATGGCCGCCTTGCCCCAGGCCCGGATCACCTTCAACTACCTCGGCCAGTTCGACCAGCAGTTCGACCAGGCGGCCCTGTTCCAGCCGCTGGACGTCCCGGCGGGCCTGGCCCATGACCTGGATGCGCCGCTGCCGAACTGGCTGAGCGTCGATGGCCAGGTCTACGGCGGCGCGCTGCAACTGCGCTGGAGCTTCAGTGCCGAGCGCTATGACGAGGCGACCATCGCCCGCTTGGGCGAGGCCTATCGCCAGGAGCTGCTGGCCCTGGTCGCCCACTGCCTGGCGGACGGCAATGGCAGCTTCACCCCCTCGGACTTCCCGCTGGCGCAACTGACTCAGGAGCAGATCGACGCGCTGCCGATCCCGGCCGCCGAGATCGAGGACGTCTACCCGCTGACGCCGATGCAGGAAGGCCTGCTGCTGCATACCCTGCTCGAGCCGGGCACCGGCATCTACTACATGCAGGACCGCTACCGCATCAACAGCGCCCTCGACCCCGAGCGCTTCGCCCAGGCCTGGCAGGCGGTGGTGGCGCGGCATGAGGCGTTGCGCGCCTCGTTCAGCTGGAACGCCGGCGAAGCGATGCTGCAGATCATCCACAAACCCGGTAAGACCGCGGTGGACTACCAGGACTGGCGCGGCCTTGACGAGCATGCCCAGGAAGCGCGCCTGCAAACGCTGCACAAGGAGGAGCGCGAGGCCGGCTTCGAGCTGCTGCGCGAAGCACCGTTCCACTTGCGCCTGGTACGTGTGGACGATGCGCGTTACTGGTTCATGATGAGCAACCACCACATCCTCATCGATGCCTGGTGCCGCTCGCTGCTGATGAACGACTTCTTCGAGATCTACCAGGCCCTGGGCGAAGGGCGCCAGGCCCAGTTGCCGGTGCCGCCGCGCTACCGCGACTACATCGGCTGGCTGCAGCGCCAGGACCTCGACGAGGCGCGCCAGTGGTGGCAGGCCAACCTGGCCGGCTTCGAGCGCGCCACGGCGATCCCCAGCGACCGTCCGCTGCGCCATGACCATGCCGGAGACGGCATGGTCGTGGGCGACTGCTACACCCGCCTGCAAGTGAGCGAGGGCGCGCGCCTGCGTGAACTGGCCCAGGCCCACCAACTGACGGTCAACACCTTCGCCCAGGCGGCCTGGGCGTTGACCCTGGCCCGTTACAGCGGCGAGCGCGACGTGGTGTTCGGCGTCACCGTGGCCGGGCGCCCGGTGAGCCTGCCGCAGATGCAGCGCACGGTCGGCCTGTTCATCAACAGCATCGCCCTGCGCGTGCAGTTGCCGCAGCCGGGCGAGCGCAGCAGCGTGCGCCAGTGGCTGCAAGGCTTGCTCGATCGCAACATGCAGTTGCGTGAATACGAGTACCTGCCGCTGGTGGCAATCCAGGAATGCAGCGAACTGCCCAAGGGCCAGCCGCTGTTCGACAGCCTGTTCGTGTTCGAGAACGCCCCGGTGGAAACGGCGGTGCTCGACCACGCCCAGCACCTGGACGCCAGCTCCGACTCGGGCCGGACCCACACCAACTTCCCGCTGACCGCGGTGTGCTACCCGGGCGATGACCTGGGGCTGCACCTGTCGTTCGACCAGCGCTACTTCGACTACCCGACCGTCGAGCGCCTGCTCGCCGAATTCAAGCGACTGCTGCTGGCGCTGGTCGAGGGCTTCGACGGCGAGGTCGGCGAGCTGCCGCTGCTGGGGGCCGATGAACAACGTTTCCTGCTCGAGGACTGCAACCGCACCGAGCATGCCTATGCGCTGGAGCAGAGCTACGTCGAGCTGTTCGAGGCGCGGGTGGCCGCGCATCCGCAGCGCACCGTCGCCCGCTGCGAGGCGGCCGCTTACGACTATGCGGGCCTGAACGTGGCGGCCAACCGGCTGGGTCATGCTCTGGTCGCGGCCGGCGTGGCCATCGACCAACCGGTGGCGCTGCTGGCCGAGCGCGGCCTGGCGCTGCTGGGCATGATCGTCGGCAGCTTCAAGGCCGGCGCCGGCTACCTGCCGCTGGACCCGGGCCTGCCGGCGGCGCGCCTGCAACGCATCGTCGAGCTCAGCCGCACGCCGGTGCTGGTGTGCAGCGCGGCCTGCGCCGAGCAGGCGCGCCAGCTGCTCGATGAAGTGGCGGGCGCGGCGCGGCCAAAGCTGCTGGTCTGGGAAGACGTGCAGGCAAGCAACGTGGCCAGCTACAACCTTGGCATCCACAGCGCGCCGGACAACCTTGCCTACGTGATCTACACCTCCGGCTCCACCGGCCTGCCCAAGGGCGTGATGGTCGAGCAGCGCGGCATGCTCAACAACCAGCTGAGCAAGGTGCCGTACCTGGCCCTGGACGAGCAGGACGTGATTGCCCAGACCGCCTCGCAGAGCTTCGACATCTCGGTCTGGCAGTTCCTCGCCGCACCGCTGTTCGGGGCCCGCGTGGAGATCGTGCCGAACGCCATCGCCCATGATCCGCAAGGCCTGCTGAGCCATGTGCAGGCCACCGGCATCACCGTGCTGGAGAGTGTGCCGTCGTTGATCCAGGGCATGCTGGCCAACGATCGCCAGGCGCTCGATGGGCTGCGCTGGATGCTGCCGACCGGCGAGGCCATGCCGCCCGAGCTCGCGGCCCAGTGGTTGCAGCGCTACCCGGCCATCGGCCTGGTCAACGCCTACGGCCCGGCGGAGTGCTCGGACGACGTGGCGTTCTTCCGCGTCGATGCCGCCTCGACCCAGGGTAGCTACCTGCCGATCGGCACACCGACCGACAACAACCGCCTGTACCTGCTCGGCGAAGACCAGACCCTGGTGCCGCTGGGCGCGGTGGGTGAGCTGTGCGTCGCCGGTACTGGTGTGGGCCGTGGCTATGTCGGCGATCCGCTGCGCACCGCCCAGGCCTTCATACCGCATCCGTACGGTGCGCCTGGTGAGCGCCTGTACCGCACCGGCGACCTGGCCCGGCGCCGTCCGGATGGCGTGCTGGAGTACGTCGGGCGCATCGACCATCAGGTGAAGATCCGTGGCTACCGCATCGAGCTGGGCGAGATCGAAGCGCGCCTGCACGAACAGCCGGAGCTGCGCGATGCCGCGGTGGGCGTGCAGGAGGGCGTCAACGGCAAGCACCTGGTCGGCTACCTGGTGGCGCACCAGGGCGTCAGTGCCGACGCCGCGCTGCTCGACCAGCTCAAGCAGCGCCTGCGCGGCGAGTTGCCGGAGTACATGGTGCCGCTGCACTGGGGCTGGTTCGACAGCCTGCCGCACAACGCCAACGGCAAGCTTGACCGCAAGGCGCTGCCGGTCATCGATATCGGTGGCCAGCACAGCCAGGCCTACCTGGCACCGCGCAACGAGCTTGAAGAGACGCTCGCCGGGATCTGGGCCGATGTGCTCAAGGCCGAGCGGGTGGGTGTGCGCGACAACTTCTTCGAGCTGGGCGGGCATTCGCTGCTGGCAACGCAGATCGCCTCGCGGGTGCAGAAGGCCCTGCAGTTGAACGTGCCGTTGCGGGCGATGTTCGAGTGCAGCACGGTGGAAGAGCTGGCGGACTATGTGCGCGGGCTGCAGCACAGCGCGCTGGATGACGCCAAGGTCGATCGGTTGAGCGACCTGATGGCGGAGCTGGAGGCGTTGTAAAGGTCGTCGCGGGGCCAGTCGTATCGGCGCACCGCCGCTCCCACATGGGAGCAGCGGTGCGCCTTGCCCCGCGATGGTTTTCAGCGTTTGCCGAGGATCTTCCCGAGCATCTCCGGCCGTGGCGCGCCTTGCTGGCTCTGCAATTGCCCCTGCTCGTCCTGATAGAAGATCGCCGGGGTTGCCGCCAGGCCCAGTTCCTCCATCAACGCCAGGTTCGCCTCGAGCTTCTTCTGTATCGCCTCCGGCACCTTGTCCAACGCCTTGAGCGTGCTGGCCTTGCCGGCCTTCTCGTGTTCGTGCAAGGTCTTGGCCGGGTCCTTGGCCGCGAGCAGCGCAGCGGACTTGCCCGGGCTGTCCTCGCGGATGATGCCGACCATGATGTGGCGCAGCTGCACCTTGCCCGATTCGACCCAAGGCCGGGCCTGTTGCCAGAACATGTTGCAGTAGGGGCAGTTGGGGTCGCTGAACAGGTAGACGGTACGCGGCGCGTCGACCTTGCCGTCCTGGATCCAGGCGGTCTTTTCCATCTTCGCCCACACGGCCTTGCTCATCGGTGCGTACACCAGTTTTTCCAGCGGCTCGGCGCTGAGGTCCTTGCCTTGCTCGTCGAACAGGCTGCCCACCAAGACGTGCTTGCCGTCGGGGGTGAGGTACAGGGCAATACCGTTGTTGTGGTACTCGGCGGCATAGCCGCGCATGCCGTCGGGGGCATCGAAACTACCCTTGATCACGGCGCCCTTGGCCTGCAGTTGCTGGATCGCCTTGGGCAGTTCCTCGGCTTGCAGCGTGGGTGTGGCGAGCAGGGCGAGGGTCAGGGGCAGCAGCGCATTCAATCGCATGTCAGTTTCCTTGTGGGGCGGGCGCATCGGCGCGTTCGAAGGGTTCCAGGGCGTGGCGCAGGCTGGCGCGCGACAGTTCGCCCAGGTGGCTGCCGACCAGCCGCCCTTCGGCGTTGTAGAACAGGGTGGTGGGCAGGGCCATGGAGCCGACCTTGCGGGCCAGCTCGCCGGTGCCGTCGAACAGCACGTTGGAGAGGGTCAGGCCGGTGGTGGCCATGAAGGTGCTGACGTTCTCGGGGGTTTCCCCCTGGTTGACGAACAGGAAGGTCACGTGGGGGTAGTCGTCCTCGGCCTGTTGCAGCACCGGCATCTCGCGGCGGCAGGGCGGGCACCAGGTAGCCCAGATGTTGATGACCAGTGGGCGGCCGCGGTAGTCGTGCAGGGCCACCGCCTGGCCGCGGCTGTCGCGCAGGCTCATGTCGGGCAGTTCGGTGCCCTTGCTGTAGAGATGGCTGGCCAGGCTGGCCAGCCCCCAGAACAGGGCGCCGCTGAACAGCGCCCAGCCCAGCGGGCGGCGCAGGCCCGGGCGGCGCCAGCCTTGCCACAGGGTGCCGAGCACGATGCCCAGCAGCCCACCCCAGAGCAGGAAGCCGCCGTCGCGGATATCGATCATTTGCAGCAGGTCGTCACGGTACATCGGCCAGTAGGCGAGGACGAAACCCAGGCGGGCGAACAGCAAGCCCAGCAGGAACAGGTTGAACAGCGCCGACTCCGGGTTTTCGCCTCCGCGCCTGGCGACCCGCCAGCCGACCAGGCTGGCGATGCCCAGCGCGGCAAGCAGCAGCAGGTGGTTGAGGGCCATGGTCAGCGGCCCGAGGGTGATGGTGAGCATCAGCCTTGGCTCCTGGTCTGGGCCCAGTGCTGGAGTAATCCGGCGGCGTCGATTTCACCGGTGATACGGCGGGCGCGGCGCTCGTCGCCCTCCGGGCCGACCCAGATCAGGCTGGGCGGGCCCGGCACCTGGTAGCGTTGCAGCAACTCGCGGCTGGCCGGGGAGTCGGCGGTCACATCCAGGCGCAGCAGGTGTACGCCGTCAAGACTGGTCTGGACATCGGCACGGGCGAACACCTGTTTCTCCATGACTTTGCACGACACGCACCAGTCGGCGTAGTAGTCCACCAGTACCCACTGTCCACGTGCCTTGGCGGCATCGAGTTCACGTTGCAGCTCGGCCGGTGCGCTGACGGTGACAAAGGCGTCGTGGCCGCTGGCGGGGGCCGTGGCCGTGCTCTTGCCGATAAAAGGCTGCAAAGGCTGCCACACATCATTGCCACCGGCTGCGGCGCCCACCAGCAACAGGCCACCCCACAGCGCCCCCAAGAGGGGGATTGCACGCAAGGCGGGCAGGCGCTGCAAGGCAGGCCAGGCGGCCCAGCCCAGGGCGATCAACCAGGCGCCGGCCAGGGCCAGTACCAGCGCTTCCGCCAGCAGGCCGCGCACGGTGTACAGGGCCATGGCCAGGAACACGAAGCCGAACAGGCCCTTGACCAGGTTCATCCAGGCGCCCGGGCGTGGCAGGTAGCGATTGCCCAGGGTGACCAGCAGCAACAGCGGGACGCCCATGCCCAGGCCGAGGGCAAACAATACCAGCGCCCCTTGCAGCACGTCGCCGCTCTGGGCGATGAACAGCAGCGCGCCGGCCAGTGGCGCGGTCATGCAGGGGCCCAGCAGCAAGCCCGACAGGGCGCCCAGCAGCGCCGCGCCATACAGGTTGCCGCCACGGGTGCCTTGCCCGGCGCGATCCAGGCGGTCGCGCAGGGCGGCGGGCAGTTGCAGTTCGAAAGCGCCGAACATGGGCAGGGCGAGTAGTACGAACAGGCCCGCCAGGCTGCCCAGCAGCCAGGGTTGTTGCAGCCAGGCCTGCAGGCTGGCGCCCAGCAGCGCGGCGATCACGCCGAGTGCGGCGTACACCAGGGCCATGCTCAGCACATAGACGCCGGCCAGCCACCAGCCGCGCCGGGCGCTGGCACCATTGCCCAGGACCAGCCCGGCGAGGATCGGCAGCATCGGCAGCGAGCAGGGGGTGAAGGCCAGTAGCAGGCCCAGGCCGAAGAAGGCCAGCAGGCTCCAGGCCAGGCTGTCTTGCTGCAAGGTGCCGGCAAGGGCCTGGTCGCTGGCCTGGTCGGCAGCCGGTGTTGCCGCAGCCGCCCCGCCAAGGGCGATCGGCGTGGTCTGCGGCGGATAGCATAGCCCTGCGTCCGCGCAGCCTTGCCAGCCCAGGCGCAGTTCACCGCTGGCGTTGGCCGGCAGCAGCAGCTCGAGTTCGGTGCGGTAGACCGCGCTGTCACCGAAGAACTCGTCGTGGTGGTTTTCGGCCTGGGGCAGGGGCGGGTGCTGCTCGGATGGCAGGCCGTCGAACTTCAGGCGTTTCTGGTAAAGGTAGTAGCCGTCCTTGATTTGGAAATGCAGGCGCGTCTGGCCGTTTTCCAGGCGGTCGTGAGTCAGCACGAAGGCTTCGTTCACCGGCAGGAAGTCCGGTTTGACCGCGAACGGGTTGGCCTGTAGGGGGCCGGCGAGCAGGAATGTCAGGAAAAGCAGGAGAACACGCATGTCGACGCCTTGGCAGAACTTTGAAGGAGGCCATGCTGGCCTTGGGTTATTAACTGAAGGTTAAGCTGGTCCTAGGACTGGCAGCTAGCGTTGCAGAGCCCGATGCTATCAGCCCGACGAACGTCGCCAAATCGGTTCATAATCCCCTCTTAATGATGAACCTGTGCAATGTCATCTTCCCTACCCTGGAGCTCCCCCATGCACGTTCTGCTCTGCGAGGACGACGACTTGATCGCCAGCGGCATCTGCGCCGGCCTCTCGGCCCAAGGCCTGACCGTGGACCGGGTGGCCAGCGCCTCGCAGGCACGGCAGATGCTGCAGACCGCCAAGTTCGACGTGATGATCCTTGACCTGGGCCTGCCCGACGAAGACGGCCTGAAACTGCTGCGCCGTCTGCGCCAGCAGGGCGAGATCCTGCCGGTCCTGGTGCTCACCGCCCGTGACGCGGTCACCGACCGGGTCGATGGCCTGCAGGCCGGCGCCGACGACTACCTGCTCAAACCCTTCGACTTGCGCGAACTGGCCGCCCGCTTGCATACCCTGCTGCGCCGGGTGGCCGGGCGGGCGGTGAACGTGATCGAGCATGGTCCGCTGCGCTACGACCCCAGCAGTTGCGAGGCGACCCTGGCTGGCCGGCCACTGGACCTGTCGCGGCGCGAGCAGGCGCTGCTCCAGGCGTTGCTGCAGAACCCGGGGCGCGTGCTCTCCAGCGAGCAGCTCAAGGACTGCGTCTATGGCTTTGGCGACGAAGTCGAGAGCAATGCGCTGAACGTGCATATCCACCACCTGCGGCGTAAGCTGGGCAACAGCATCGTCGAGACCGTGCGCGGCCTGGGTTACCGCCTGGGCCCGGCCCAGGCGCCGGAGGCGGCCGCATCATGAGCCTGCGGGTACGGCTGTCGCTGATCCTCGGCAGCGTGTTCATCGTCATCTGGGTGCTGGCGGCAGCGTGGATGCTGCGTGACCTGCGCCAGCAGATGATGTTCTCCCTCGACCAGCGGCTGGTGGCCTCGGCACGCATGGTCGCGGGGCTGATCGACCAGTTGCCGCAGCCGTTGACCGTCAAGGGCCAGGACGCGCATTTTTCCGCCGACCAGTTCAGCGTGCCGGATGGCATGGCTTGCCAGGTCAGCTCGTTGCGCGGCGAGATCCTCGCCAGCAACCACAAGCACGATGGCGCCATGGACGACGAGCGCAGCGGGTTCCGTGACCAGACCATCGATGGCGCCTCATGGCGTACCTTCACCTACAACCATGGCGACGTGCGTATCACCACCGCCGACCGTCACCAGGAGCGCGAGGCGCTGAACCAGTCAATCCTGCTGGCGGCCTCGGCACCGGTGCTGATGGCCCTGCTGGGCAGCCTGGGGTTGTTGTGGATCGGCCTGGGCAAAGGCCTGGAACCGCTCAATCGGATGCGCGATGCCTTGCGCAGGCGCCGCGCCGACAGCGTCGAACCCTTGCAGGTGGCCGGTTTGCCCAGCGAGCTGCAACCGTTGCTCGATACCCAGAACCAGCTGTTCCTGCGCATCGCCCAGACCCTCGAGCGTGAACGCCGCCTGACCGACGACGCCGCCCACGAACTGCGCAGCCCGTTGACCGCGATCAAGACCCACCTGCAGGTGGCGCGCATGACTGACGGCGCGGTGCGCGAACAGGCCCTGGAGCACGCCGAGCAGGGTACCGACCGCATGCACCGCACGCTGGAGCAGTTGCTGATGCTGGCGCGGGTCGAGGGTAGCCTGTCGTTCGATGACGGTGTGCAGTGCAGTGCCGCCCAGGTTGCCCGGCAGGCCATCGAGGATGCCGGCGGTGGCGATAACCGGCGCATTCACCTGCATCTGCCCGAGGAGGCGGCCAAGGTCTACCTGAGCATGCCGGCACCGCTGGCGGTGGCGGCGCTGCGCAACCTGCTGGATAACGCCCTGCGCCATGGCGGCGATGCCGCCGTGGAGCTGGATGTGCAGGCGCAGGACGGCCAGGTGGATTTCCTCGTCCGCGACCATGGGCCAGGCATCGCGCAGGGCGATCTCGAACACCTGACCGAGCGCTTCTGGCGCAACGGCCAGAGCGGCGGTTGCGGCCTGGGGCTGGCGATCGTCCAGGCCATCGTCCAGCGCTGTGCCGGCAGCCTGCGTTTCGACAGCCAGGCCGATGGCTTGCGGGTGCGCCTGCAGGTGCCGGCACGCTCGGGGAGTTGAGTTCATACCTATCGCGGGGCAAGCCCGCTCTCACGCAATATGGCGTGGGAGCGGGCTTGCCCCGCGACAGAGGCCCCAGATCCTCAACAAATCCGACGGCAACCGCTAAATCCGCACCTCGCTGAAGCGTTTTTCAAGCGATAAGAACCCGACACACATCCGGTTACAGGGCGCGTGGCGGGCACATTCGCTTGCTTGCGAGGGATTTTCCGATGTCGACCGCTTCCAGCCTTGCCCAGGTGCTGCCGGCCACCGCGCCGCGCCCGCTGTACGAATTCGAGGACTCACCCCTGCTGCTGCGCCAGCAACAGCAGGAGTCCAACGCCCGCAGCTACCCGCGGCGCATCCCGCTGGCGCTCAAGCGCGCCCGTGGCCTGTACGTCGAGGACGTCGAGGGCCGCCAGTTCATCGACTGCCTGGCCGGTGCCGGCACGCTGGCCCTGGGTCACAACCATCCGGTGGTGATCGACGCCATCCAGCGCGTGCTGGCTGACGAGCTGCCACTGCATACCCTGGACCTGACCACGCCGGTCAAGGACCAGTTCGTCCAGGACTTGTTCGGTCTGTTGCCCGAGGGCCTGCGCGGCGAAGCCAAGATCCAGTTCTGCGGCCCGACCGGCACCGATGCGGTGGAGGCCGCGCTCAAGCTGGTGCGTACCGTGACCGGGCGCAGCACCGTGCTGGCGTTCCAGGGCGCCTACCATGGCATGACCCAGGGCGCCCTGAGCCTGATGGGCAGCCTGGGGCCGAAAAAGCCACTTGGCGCGCTGCTGAACAATGGCGTGCAGTTCCTGCCTTACCCCTATGACTACCGCTGCCCGTTCGGCCTGGGTGGCGAGGCGGGCGTGCGCGCCAACCTGCACTACCTGGAAAACCTGCTGAACGACCCCGAAGCCGGGGTGGCGCTGCCGGCGGCGGTGATCGTCGAGGTGGTGCAGGGCGAGGGCGGTGTGATTCCTGCCGATATCGAGTGGTTGCGCGGGCTGCGCCGAATCACCGAGCAGGCCGGGGTGGCGCTGATCGTCGACGAGATCCAGAGCGGCTTCGCCCGCACCGGCAAGATGTTCGCCTTCGAGCACGCCGGCATCGTGCCTGACGTGGTCACCCTGTCCAAGGCCATTGGCGGCAGCCTGCCGCTGGCGGTGATGGTCTACCGCGACTGGCTCGACCAATGGTCGCCGGGCGCCCATGCCGGCACCTTCCGTGGCAATCAGATGGCGATGGCGGCGGGCTCTGCGGTGATGAAGTACCTGGTCGAGCACCGCCTGTGCGAGCACGCCGAGGCCATGGGCCAGCGCCTGCGCGGGCACCTGCACCGGTTGCAGCAGGACTATCCGCAGCTCGGCGACATTCGTGGCCGTGGCCTGATGCTGGGCGTGGAGCTGGTGGACCCGGCAGGCAAGCGCGACGCGCAGGGGCATCCGCCAGCATGCCGCAGCCTGGCGCCGAGGGTGCAGCGCGAGTGCCTGCGCCGCGGCCTGATCCTCGAGCTGGGCGGCCGCCATGGTGCTGTGGTGCGCTTCCTGCCGCCGTTGATCATCAGTGCCGAGCAGATCGATGAAGTGGCGGCAAGATTTGCCGAAGCCGTCGCGGCGGCGGTCAAGGCCGGTTGATGTTCCGGGGCTGCGTTCAGCCCCTTCGTCCATTGCCGGCGATGGGGCGCAAGGCGCCCCTGCCTGTGCCTCAGTCGAACACGCGCCCGGCGCGCCAGTAGCCCATCAGGGTCAGGCTTTCTCGCGGCAGTCCGCGCTCCTTGATCAGGTAGCGGCGGATATCCATGACAGTCCCCGATTCCCCGGCGATCCAGGCATGGAAGTCGCCGTGTTCGCCGCAGGCCTGTTCCCACAGGATGCTTTCGTCGATATCCACGTCTTCCAGCTCGACCGTCGAAGCGCCACGCGGCGCCGGCAGGCTGGCCAGCTCGCGCACGGCGTGCTGCATGCCTTGGCCGTGCTCACTGCGCAGCAGATCGCGTGGCAGCCAGTGCAGGCGGGTGGCCGGGCTCTGGCGCAGGTCGAGACAGTCGGCTTCCAACGGCACTTCGATGAACGCTTCGACTGGCAGCTCCGGCGCGGTCGCGGCCAGCTGTTCGAGGATGCCGGCAATCGCCGGCAGGGCGGTTTCGTCGCCGACCAGCAGAATGCGCCGGGCGCTGCGTGGCGGTTTCCATTCATAGCCGCCGGGGTCGTCGGCATATGCCAGGTTGGGGGCGACCATCTGCAGGCGGTCGCCGATGCGGGCATGGGTGGCCCAGGCCGAGGCGGGGCCATTGACGCCGTGCAGGACAAAGTCCACATCCACCTCCAGCGCCTCGCGGCGCAGGGCGCGGATGGTGTAGGTGCGCATGGGCGGCATGTCTTGCGCCGGCAGTTCGCGCCGCGCCTGCTGCCATTGCGCGTGCTTGGGCAGGTTGGGTGGCGCGCCGGCTGGCGTCGGAAACAGCAACTTCACACGCTGGTCGGGGGCCAGGGTGGTCATCTGCGCGACGTCCTCGCCGGTGAAGACGAAGCGCGTCAGTGAGGGGCTCAGGGTTTCGATGGTCTTGAGGTCGAGGTCGAAGAGCCGGTAGGGCGTGGCCTGGGCAGCAGGTGCCAGGCGGGCAAGCGGGGAGGTCATGGGCATGCCTCTGTCAGCGGGAGATACCCATCAGACGAGCGCACTGCGCGGTTAATTAGCCGGGGTGTGCCGTGCCTAAATTTCCCTGGCCCGCCTACGTTCTAGCTTGGATAGCAGTCGCGGCACGCGAAGACGGATTGAGGCGCAATGACAATTTCCCGACGAGGATTCATCGCCGGCCTGGCTGTGGCGGGCGCCACAGGCACGGCGGCCTATTACGCGCACAAGCAACTGACCCATGACCCCGAGGACGACATCGTCACGCCTGGGGAAGCCAGCGTCGAGCTGGCCGACTACGCAGGCCAGATGCTCGCGGACCAACTGCGCGGCGTCTGGGAAATCCGCTTCGAGGGTGCCGAACGCGGCCTGGATGGGCTGCCCCAGCAAGGTGTCGAGATGTTCCTCGATGTCGCCACCAAGGGGCGCGGCCTGCGCGGTTTTGTCGATATCGGCGAGCGCTTGCGTGGAGCTGGCGAGCCGGCCTACCGGGTGCTGGGCGACCTGGTCGGCGCCAGCAGCGCGCAGGTGCGCTGGCGCCTGGTCAACCAGCATGGCGGGCCGGGCTATGAGTGCGTGGCCAGTCTGGACGAAGTCTGGGCCGAGTTCGCCAATGCCGGCAGCGGTACGCTGACCGGCCGTGTGCAGCGTCTGGACCGGCCGCTGACCCTGCCGGTGCCCGACAGCCGCTTCGTCGCAGTCAAGCGGTTGTTCCCCGAGGCCCGTGAGCGCCTGCCTTACACCCCCGAGATGCTGGCATGGGTGGTCGGCGCTGAGCATCGTCTGTTCCACCAGCTCTGGCACGCCACCCGCGACAAGTGGCACAAGCTGCCGGAGAAAAAGCAGGACGCCCTGCGTGGCCTTGGCTGGCAGCCGGGGCCTAGGGGCCGCGAGCGTGATGCCCGTGGCCCGCGCAAGCACCGCAATGGCTCGGGTATCGATTTCCTGTTCATGCACCGGCACATGCTGATGTATGCGCGCACCCTGCAGGACCTGCCTTCCTGGCAGCGCTTCCCGCTGCCACAGCCGAGCGTCGAGTTCGACCGCGTAGGCTTTGCCCGCTATTTCGACAACCACGATGGCTACTGCGTACCGCCGACCTGGCAGGCGCCGGGCGACGAGGCCTATGGCCAGTGGGTCGGGGCGATCAAGGCCGGCGAAACCTATTGCAGCAACTTCCAGGTGTGGGAGTCGCAGTACCAGGACCCGTTGTACCTGTCGAAACTGACCCTTGGGGCCTTCGGTTCGGAACTGGAGATGAACCTGCACGACTGGCTGCACATGTGCTGGGCGTCGGTGCCGCGTGATCCGAACAATGGCGCGCCGGTGCCGTTCGCCCGTGACCAGGCGGATTTCGCCGCGCGCTGGTTCGAGCCCGAGAACGACTTCCTCGGTGATCCGTTCTCATCCCATGTGCACCCGGTGTTCTGGGGGTTCCATGGCTGGATCGATGACCGTATCGATGACTGGTTCCGTGCCCATGAACGCTATCACCCCGGCCAGGTACGGCGCCTGGAGGTCAATGGCGTGCCCTGGTTCGCCCCAGGCCGGTGGGTCGAAGCCGGCGACCCGTGGCTGGGTCCGGACACCCATGGCTGCAGCACGCAGCCAGGCATGCGCCTGGGCAAGTCGGTGGAGATGGACGTGGAGACCATGAAGCTGGCCCTGCGTATCACTTTCGGTGACGAAGAAAAGCTGGATAGCCTGCTGCGCAAGGTACCTCAACGCCCCTGGTACGCCCGCCACCTGTCACTGAAGAACATCGTGCCCTGATACACCCCATGCCCCTGCAGGCGCGGGCAAATCCGCGCCTGCAGGGACTTGTCGCGTGCCCTACAGCTTGACCGGCGTCTGCCAGCCCCCACCCAATGCCTTGTACAGCGCCACGCTGCCTTGCAACTGCTCCAGGCGCAGCTGCGCCTGCTGGTCCTGGGCCAGATACAGCGTGCGCTGGGTCTCGAGCACCGTCAGCAGGGTTTCGGCGCCAGCGGCGTAACGTTGCTGGGCCAAGTCGAAGGCGATGCGCGCCTGCTCCACCTCCTGGTCCTGCCAGCGGCGCTGGCGTTCAACACCGGCGATGGCGTTCAAGGCTTTCTCCACGTCCGCGAAGCCCGCCAGGATGCTGCCGCGGTACAGCTCCAGCAATTCCTCCTGTTCGGCGCTGGCCTGGTCCCGTGCGGCGCTGAGTCGGCCGTTGTTGAAGATCGGCGCGGCGAGGCCGGCAGTCAGGGTGTAGTAGGGGCTGTCGAAGACATTGGGCAGGGTGCGCGCACCGCTGCCCAGGTTCGCGCCGAGTATCAGGCGAGGCAGCATGGCCGCCCGGGCCACCTGGATGTTGGCGCTGGCCGCCGCCAGGCGCGCCTCGGCGGCGGCGATGTCCGGCCGCCGGCCGAGCAGTTCGCTGGGCACGCCGCTGCCGATGCTGGGCCACTGTACGTTGCTGATCATTTCGCGATTGTCGGGCAGGGCCTGCACCGGGTCGCCCAGCAGGGTGGCGAGGACGATGCGGTTGTCCTGGCGACGCTGTTCGAGCAACGGTAGCTGGCGTTCCTGGGCAGCGACCAGGCTGCGCTGCTGGGCCAGTTCCAGGCGGGTGGCCGAGCCTGAACGTTCGCGGGCTTCGACCAGGCCCAGCACGTCGCGGGCATTGTCCAGGTTGAGCCGGGCGATGCGCAGTTGCTCGTCGAGTGCCAGGCCTTGCAGGTAGCTGTCGGCCACGGCGCTGACCAGGGTCAGCTCGACTGTCTGGCGATCGAAACGGCTGGCATCCAGGCTGCGCAGCGCGCTGTCGCGGGTGGCGCGCAGGCCGCCCCAGAAATCGATCTCGTAGCTGGCGCTCAGGCGGGTGCCGAATGAGGTGCTGGTGCGCTCGCTGCTGCTGGCGTCGAGCTGGCTGTTGCCTTCACCGCGCAACAGGCGCTGCCGGCTGCCATCCAGGCCGAGCTGTACTTCTGGGAGTAATGGCGCCCCGGCGATCACTGCGATGGCCTGGGCCTTGCGCACCCGCGCCGCGGCTGCCGCCAGGTCGTGGCTGTTCGAGCGCGCGCGCTCGATCAACTGGTCCAGTTCCAGGCTGGCAAAGGCGCGCCACCACTGGTTGTCCGGCAGGGCCTGCTTGGCGCTGGTCGGCCCTTGCCAGGCCGGCGGGGCGTCGATGTTCGCCGCAGGCGGCGGTGGGGTGCTGCAGGCGGCCAGGCCAAGGCTCAGGGCCAGCAAGCTGATACGGCAGGGGATCGTCATGGGTTATTCGCTGGTAAGGGCCTTGACCGGGTCGAGGCGGGCGGCCTTGCGGGCCGGCATGAAACCGAACACCACGCCGGTGATCACGGCGCAGGCAAAGGCGCCGAGGATGGCGGGCAGGGCGAAGGCCACGGCGATGTCGGCCAGCAACAGGCTGCCGCCGATGGCCAGGGCCAGGGCGATGCCGGTCACGCCGCCGACCATCGACAGCATCACCGCCTCGGTGAGGAACTGGCGCAGGATGTCGCGCTGGCGCGCGCCGGTGGCCATGCGGATGCCGATCTCGCGGGTGCGTTCGCGCACGGTCATGAGCATGATGTTCATCACGCCGATGCCGCCGACCAGCAGGGAGATCGCGGCAATCGCACCGAGCATCAGCGACAGGCTGTTCTGCGTGCGGGCCTCGGCCTGGATCAATGCGGCGTCGTTGGTCAGGACGAAGTCATGCTTGCCCTGGTGACGCTGCAGCATCAGGCGCTCGATCGCCTGCTCGGTCTCCTTCACCCGGCTGGAGTCCAGGGCGGCGATGGTGACGTATTCCGGGTCGCGGCTGCCGAACAGGCGGATGGAGGCGGCGGAGTAGGGCACCACCACGCGCTCGTCGCTGTCCTCGCTGCCAGAGCTGGCGCCTTTGCCCTGGAGCACACCGATCACCTGGAACGGCACGTTGCCGATCAGCAGGTACTGCCCGAGCGGATTGCTGCCCGGGCCGAACATCTTGTCACGCACCTTCTGCCCGATCACCGCCACGGCGGCGCCGTTGGCTTCGTCGGCCTCGCTGTAGAAGCTGCCCTCGACCACGGGCCAGTTGAAGATCTCGGGGAACCAGGTGTTGTTGCCGCCAACGTAGAACTGCTCGCCCTTGTTGCCGTGGCGCACCATGAGCTTGTCGCCGATCACCGGCATGACCCGTTTGACCTGGGGCAGTTCGCCGACAGCGTTGACATCGTCGAGGGTGACGATGCCCATCAGTTCCTCGGAAGAGTGCTTGCCGTTAAGGTAGAGGATGTTCGAGCCGAATGCCGCCATCTGTGCCATGACCTGGCGCTTGCTGCCTTCGCCGACCGCGAGCATGACCACCACCGAGGCGACCCCGATGATGATGCCGAGCAGGGTCAGCGCGGTACGGAAGCGATTGATCCACATCACCCGCCAGGCAGCCTGCAGGGACTCGACCAGCTCGCCTTTCCAGGCGCCGCGCTGGGTGGCGCCGCGGTCCAGGCGCTGGCGCAGGTCGTCGGCCTGCAACTGCCGGGGGATGTCGGCCGACGGCTGGCTGGGCGAGTCGCTGACCACTTCGCCGTCGCGCACTTCGATGATCCGCTGGGCGCGGGCCGCGACTTCGCGGTCGTGGGTGATGAGGATGATCACATGGCCCTGGCTGGCCAGTTCGTCGAGCAGGGCCATCACCTCGGCGCCGCTGTGGCTGTCGAGGGCGCCGGTGGGCTCGTCGGCGAGGATGATGTGCCCGCCATTCATCAGCGCGCGGGCGATCGATACCCGTTGTTGCTGGCCGCCGGACAACTGGTGCGGGCGGTTGCCGGTACGGCTGGCCAGGCCCAGGCGCTCGAGCAGGGCGTGGGCGCGGGCATGGCGCTCGGCGGGCGGGGTGCCGGCGTAGATGGCCGGCATTTCGACGTTCTCCTGGGCCGAGCCCGAAGGGATCAGGTGATAGCCCTGGAACACAAAGCCGAAGGCTTCGCGACGCAGCCAGGCCAGCTCGTCGCTGTCCAGTTCGGCCACGTCCCGGCCTGCGAAGCGGTAGCTGCCCGAGGTGGGACGGTCGAGGCAGCCGAGGATGTTCATCAAGGTCGATTTACCGGAGCCCGAGGCGCCGACGATGGCGACGAACTCGCCGGGGTGGATGCTCAGGCTGATGCCGCGCAACACCTCGACCCTGGGCGAATCGACACCGCCGTAGACCTTGCGGATGTCGCACAGCTCGATCAGGGGCGTGGCCATCTCAACCCCCACTGGCGGCAGGCAGGCCGATGACCAGGCGCTCGCCTTCGTTCAGGCCTTCGAGAATCTGCACCCGCAGGCGGTCGCTCAAGCCGGTGCGCACCTGGCGGGCCTCGATCTGGCCCTTGCTGTTCAGCACCTGGGCCTGGCGCAGGCCGTCAACGGGGGTGTCGTCCAGCGCGGCCAGGGGCACGCTGAGCACCTGGCTGGCTTGTCCGGCGACGAAGAACACCTGGGTGGTCATCTCTGCCATCAGGGCGCCGTCGGGGTTGTCCACGTCCAGCAGCACGGTGTACTGCACCACCTTGCTGCCGGTGGTGCCGGCAGTCGCGCTGGCCGGGCTGCCACCGCCCTGGCTGGTCTGGTCCAGCGGCTTGGGCGGTACCGGCAGGATCTGGCGCACGGTGCTGGTCCAGCGGCGCTTGCCGCCGGCCAGGGTGTTGAAGTAGGCGGTCATGCCCGGCTTGACCTTGCCGATGTCGGCTTCGGACACCTGGGCCCAGACGGTCATCGGCGAGAGCTTGGCGATCCGCAGGATCAGCGGGGTCTGCTGCTGGGCATTGAGGGTCTGGCCTTCGCGGGCATCCACCGCCACCACGGTGCCGCTCATGGGCGCGTAGATGCGCGTGTAGCCCAGTTCTGCCTCGTCGCTGCGCAGGCTGGCCTGGGCCTGGCGGATCTGCGCCAGGTACATGTCGATGCGGGCCTGGGTCACTTTCAGTTGCGCCTGCGCCGTCTGCAGGTCTTCCTGGCGGGTGGCGCCGGCGGCGGCCAGGCCCTGCTGACGCTGGTACTGCTGCTGGGCAAGCTGATATTGCGCACGCTGTTCGGCCAGCTGGGCCTTGAGGTTCTCGATCGAGTAACGTCCGGCATCAAGCTTGGCCTGTTGCGTGGACGGGTCGATCTCCACCAGTAACTGGCCCTGGCGCACTTCGTCACCGGCCTCCACATGCAACTTGCGAATCTGCCCCGAGGCCTGGGCGCCGACGTCGACGTAACGGCGCGGTTGCAGGGTGCCCAGCGCGGTGACGCTGCTTTCGATATCGGCGCGCAGTACCGGTACGGTGCTGACCGGTGCGC
This sequence comes from Pseudomonas sp. RC3H12, assembly GCF_018596375.1. Taxonomy (NCBI): domain Bacteria; kingdom Pseudomonadati; phylum Pseudomonadota; class Gammaproteobacteria; order Pseudomonadales; family Pseudomonadaceae; genus Pseudomonas; species Pseudomonas sp. RC3H12. The sequence continues at coordinate 1,009,603 of NZ_CP075595.1, forward strand.
CACCGAGCGGCAGGACCTGCCAGGCTACCAGGCTGCCGAGGCCGGCCAGGCCCAGGGCGCCGAACAGCACTCGGCGGCGGGTGTTGGATGTGCGTGTCATGCGGGCTTCCAGCCGAGGGTAGTGACCGAGTGCTGCGACGCTGCACGCGCTCGGGGGTCCCAGTTAAACGAATATAGCTGATGACGATTTAACGGCGGCCAGGGGTGGCCTGCGTGTTGCTGCGAATAATTATAATTTGTAAGATCGCACACTGATATTATCCAGACCCGCAGCGCCTGCCTACCAGCGCTCGAGCAGGGAGACGACAGGTGCCGTCGTGGAACATTATTATCGCGAGTTGGTGAGCTTCCTGTCCGCCCGGCTTGGTAATCGCCAGACGGCCGAAGACGTCGCCCATGATGCCTACATCCGCGTGCTGGAGCGCACGGAAGGCGAGCGGATCGAACACCCGCGCGCGTTTCTTTATCGCACGGCGATGAACCTGGTGGTCGATCATCATCGGCGCCACCAGGTGCGTCAGGCCGAGCCGCTCGAGGTGCTCGACAGCGACGAACGCTGGCACAGCCCCGCCCCGATGCACAGCATGCAGCTCGACCAGCGTCTGGCGCTGATGCAGCAGGCCTTGGGCGAGTTGAGCGCGCCTTGCCGTGACAGTTTCCTGCTGCGCAAGCTCGAGGGCTTGTCACACCAGCAGATCGCCGAGCGCCTGGATATTTCCCGCAGCGTGGTGGAAAAGCACATCGTCAATGCCATGAAGCACTGCCGCATGCGCATGCGCCAGTGGGAGTCCTGAGCGGGATGCCGGCGGATGTGAAAATTCCGTGAGCCGGTCACTTGATTTCTCCCGGGTTCACGACAACTATCAATAAAGACCCCCCGTCCAGGCGCGCTGCCTGACGTTGCCGTTCCCGGCGCAGTATGGTCACGGAGCCACTGTCATCACCTAACTGCCCAGGTCCGGACGATGCCTAACAAATCCATGCGCATCCTCATCGCCGACGAGCATCCCGCCCAGCGCCTGCAACTGGAGAGGATGCTCAATGGCCTGGGTTATTACCGGATCGCTCCGGTGGAGAGTTTCGACGACCTGCAGCGTCTGGTGCACAGTGCCTTGCAACCGTTCAACCTGCTGGTGGGCAACATTGAGCTGGCCAGCCATGCGGGGGTCGACCTGGCGCGCTTCTGCCGGGTCAGTTCGCAGATCCAGCACGCGCTGCTGTACCACTCGCCGCACCTGAAGGTGCCGGCGGTGCCGCCGAGTGACCGGCATGCTGTCAGCATCAGCCTGCCCCATGCACCCGACAGCGAGGCGCTGGAGTCGTTCATGGCGATCATCGACCTGCCGGTGCTGGTCGGGCAGTTGCCCCTGCCACCAGGGCTGGCCGGGGCCTCGAACTATTCCCGGCGGCGCACCAACCTCGCGCAGACGGTATTCTGCCGCAACTCCTGAAGCACGGACGGTCACAGGCTCAAGGCTTTTGCTATTCTCTTGGCCTTTTGCCACGTTGCGGAAGCTGCCATGACTGCGCTCGATATCACCCGCCCGCCACGGTTCAGCCGTGGCGACCACCGGACCCTGGGTCTGGCCGCGCTGGGTGGTGCCCTGGAAATCTACGATTTCATCATCTTCGTGTTCTTTGCCCTGACGCTCAGCCAGCTGTTCTTTCCGCCCGAGATGCCGGAGTGGTTGCGCCTGCTGCAGAGCTTCGGGATCTTCGTCACCGGTTACTTGGCCAGGCCGCTGGGCGGCATCCTGATGGCCCATTTCGCCGATCACTTGGGCCGCAAGCGGGTGTTCAGCCTGAGCATCCTGATGATGGCGCTGCCGTGCCTGTTGATTGGGGTGATGCCGACCTACGCTGACATCGGCTACGCCGCGCCGCTGATCCTGCTGGCGCTGCGCATCCTGCAAGGGGCGGCGGTGGGCGGCGAGGTGCCCAGTGCCTGGACGTTCGTTGCCGAGCACGCGCCACCCGGGCGACGCGGGTATGCGCTGGGCTTCCTGCAGGCTGGGTTGACCTTTGGTTATCTGCTCGGGGCGCTGACCGCGACCTTGCTGGCGCAGCTGTTCACGCCCCAGGAAATTCTCGACTACGCCTGGCGCTATCCCTTCCTGCTGGGCGGAGTGTTCGGCGTGATCGGTGTCTGGTTGCGCCGCTGGTTGAGTGAAACGCCGGTATTCCTGGCGTTGCGCGAGCAGCGGGAGCAACCTGTAGCATTCCCGTTGCGTAGAGTGCTGAGCCGACACCGTCGGGCGTTGATTCCGGCGGCGCTGCTTACGTGCGTGCTGACCTCGGCGGTGGTGGTGCTGGTGGTGATCACCCCGACCGTGATGCAGCAGCGCTTCGCCATGACCGCCGGGCATACCTTTGCTCTGAGCAGTGTGGGCATCGTCTTCCTCAATATCGGGTGTGTGCTGGCCGGGCTGTTGGTCGACCGTATGGGTGCGTGGCGGGCATTGATGATCTACAGCCTGTTGCTGCCGCTGGGTATCGGCGCGCTGTACGCCAGTCTGGTGGGGCAGTGGGGCATGACTTGGCTGGCCTATGCCCTGGCCGGATTGTGCTGTGGCGTGGTGGGGGTAGTGCCATCGGTGATGGTCGGGCTGTTCCCGGCGGATATCCGCGTGTCGGGCATCTCCTTCACCTACAACGTCGCCTACGCCCTGTGGGCCAGTACCACGCCGCTGGCGCTGATCGCCCTGATGCCCTGGAGTCCGTGGGTGTGTGTCGGCTTTTGTCTGGTCATGGGCATGGTCGGGTTGCTGACGGCGCTCTATTTCGGGCGTCGTGAGCCGTTGGGGTTTGTTGCCGAGTCGATGCCGCTCATGTGCGGTGACAAATGAGGTGGCAATGCCTTTTCCCGCTACGAGAACGGCAAGGCTCAACCATCGGTCGCGCTGATCAAGTTGTTTCAAGCGCCTTGACTGTCATCCGGAATTGTTCGAGGAAGTCAGGACTGACTGATACGGCCTGGCAGTCAACAGGTCCTACAGGCAGGGGCGGGTTTTTGAATGTCCGCAACTCTGCTCCCCTACAGCGCCTTCGAGGTTGTGCACGTAGTTTCGACTGATCGTTGACGGACCCTTCCGTTCATACAGTCAGGAGAAAATGTACATGTCCAGTTTCAGCATTACCTGGATGACGCGGGCCCAACTGCCAGCGTTTCCGCCACAAATGAGCTTTTCGGCTGCGAATCCCGCCAGCACGAAACCGGATGATCAAGCCAGAACCCCCGTTATTCACTGGGGCCGTAGCCTTGCCTGTGTCCTGGAGTCCCGGCACCTTCACGATCAGGCGTGGGTGGTGGTCTACGGTGACGGCAAGCAACTGACCGGCGTGCATCCGCTGCATGACTTTCGCCACATCAGCCGTATCGAGTTGGCCGTCAACAGCCATGCCGTGCTGTTGACCGACAGTGCGCAGCGTCAGCAAACCGTCGAATTCACCCAGCTGAAGGCACTGGATGGCAGTGGTGGTGCCGGGGACCCCTTGAACGGCCTACCCACCGGTATCCCGTTCATGCTCTCCAATGGTCACGATTATCTGATGGCGGACGAGGAGGGCGTGTGCCTCGCCGTGAATCCAGATCCCAAGGCCATGCAATGGCTCTACAAGGACGGGCAACTGGTCAATGTCACCACCGGGCAGACCTTGGGGCTCGGGATCTGCGGCAAGGCGAGCGCAGCCTCGGGAGATCGCTGGCGGCTGTCTTCCCAGGGCGAGCTTCTCTATGGCGACGGCACCCGTAGCTTGTGCAGTGCTCCGATTTCGGGTGAGGTCTGGCTGCAGCGACGAAGCGAGGCGCTGCCTTCCGAAACCTGGCGGGTGCACTTGCCTCAGCGTCCGAGGCGGGGTCAGGTACCGAGTATGGTCATCGACAAGCTGAGCGTGTGTCTCGCGGTCTCTGGCGACTACAGTGCCGGAACCGGCGATACCCTTTCGTTCTCGATCAATGGCAGCGAGCACCGACAGCCGTTGGCCGGCAACTTCGAGCGGGGCGCGCACTTCCAGGTCGAGGTCGACCTGTCCAAGATGTTCCAGCGCAGCGTGATCTATGCCGATGAGTTGCATTCGGTCGAGATCTACCAGGCCAGTGCCGGGGGGTACGGTCCGGCCTGGAAGATGCAGTCGCTGGACCTGAAGGTCAATGACCAGCTGAACAACCGCGTGGTAGGGAGCGACAACCGCTGGATCGAGGCCAGGGGCGGCGTGGCATGGCAAGGCCGGGTGAACTGGCTGGACTGGCGCAAGGCTGATATCTCTGCGCCACTGGACTTTGCCGGTTACACCTACCCGGTGCAATTGCAGCAATGGCTGATCGACGTGCTGAAATGGCGCAGCTATCAGCCTGAAACCCTTGATGGCGTCTGTCAGCTAATTGGCGAGGACCGGGGTCAGATACTGGCCTATGAGCTGAAGAGCGGCAGATTGACCTATCTGCGCCCCAATACTGCCCAGGATGCCTACACCTGGGTCTACACCCCGCAAAAAAGCATTCTGGTCAAACTCTGGGACCAGTCCCTGGACCGTACGCGCTATACCCGGCACAGCCAGCTTGGCGGTGGCCAGCCGGTGGTGTGCGCCGGAGAAATGCGCATCGACCGCAAGACCACCAGCAATGCGGTGAGCGACATTCTTGGTCTGGTCAACGATGCCTCCGGACACTACAAACCCGATGGTGGACAGTGCCTGGGGCATGTCCTGGAGCGGCTCGAACAACTGGGGTTGGACACCACGCACACCGTGGTTTCGTACAAGGGATAGGGACCATGGAAAAAGCCCCCGGGCCTCTCGGCCAGGGGGCTTTTGCTTGCCGCCAGGGCAGGGCTTACATGTTGGGGTAGTTCGGCCCACCGGCGCCTTCAGGGGTGACCCAGGTGATGTTCTGGGCCGGATCCTTGATGTCGCAGGTCTTGCAGTGCACGCAGTTCTGCGCGTTGATCTGGAAGCGCTTGTTGCCGTCTTCCTGGGTGACCACTTCGTACACGCCGGCCGGGCAGTAGCGCTGTGCCGGCTCGTCGTACAGTGGCAGGTTGCTGGCGATCGGGATGTTTGGATCGGTCAGCCTCAGGTGGCAGGGTTGTTCCTCTTCGTGGTTGGTGCTGGAGAGAAACACCGAGCTGAGCTTGTCGAAGCTGAGCTTGCCGTCCGGCTTGGGATAGTCGATTTTTTTCGAGTCGGCCGCGAGCTTGAGGCAGGCATAGTCCGGCTTGGTGTCGTGCAGGGTGAAGGGCAGCTTGCCGCCGAACCAGTTCTGGTCGACATAGTTGAACGCTGCGCCCAGCAGTGGCCCGAACTTGTGCATGGCCGGGCCGAAGTTGCGGCTGGCGAACAGCTCTTCATGCAGCCAGCTGGCCTTGAAGGCGCTGACGTAGCTGTTGAGCTGGTCACCGCCTTCACTGCCGGCGATCAGTGCGTCGGCCACCGCTTCGGCGGCGAGCATGCCGGACTTCATCGCGGTGTGGCTGCCCTTGATCTTTGCCACGTTCATGGTGCCCAGGTCGCAACCGATCAGCGCGCCGCCGTTGAAGACCATCTTGGGCAGCGAGTTGATGCCGCCCTTGGCCAGGGCGCGAGCGCCGTAGCTGATGCGCTTGCCGCCTTCGAGGTACTGGCTGATCACCGGATGGTGCTTCAGGCGCTGGAACTCGTCGAACGGCGAGAGGTAAGGGTTGGCGTAGGAGAGGTCGACAATCAGGCCGACGACCACCTGGTTGTTTTCCAGGTGGTAGAGGAACGAGCCGCCGGTGTTGTCCTTGGCCATCACGTCCAGCGGCCAGCCGGCGGTGTGCACCACCAGGCCCTGCTCGTGCTTGGCCGGGTCGATTTCCCAGATCTCTTTCAGGCCAATGCCGTAGTGCTGGACGTCGGACTCGTTGTCCAGGTCGAAGCGCTTGATCAACTGCTTGCCGATATGGCCACGGCAGCCTTCGGCGAACAGCGTGTACTTGGCACGCAGTTCCATGCCGGGGGTGTACAGGCCGTCTTTCGGGTTGCCTTCGCGGTCCACGCCCAGGTCGCCGGTAACGATGCCGCGCACCACGCCGTTTTCGTCGAACAGCGCTTCCTGGGCGGCGAAGCCTGGGTAGATCTCCACGCCAAGGTTTTCCGCCTGCTGGGCCAGCCAGCGGCACAGGTTGCCCAGCGAAATGATGTAGTTGCCCTGGTTGTGCATGGTCTTGGGCACGAACAGGTCAGGCACTTTTGTCGAGCTTCCGGCATCCTTGAGCACATAGATGTCGTCGCGCTTCACTTCGGTGTTCAGCGGTGCGCCCAGTTCTTTCCAGTCGGGGAACAGTTCGTTCAGTGCGCGCGGCTCGAATACGGCGCCGGAGAGGATGTGGGCACCGACTTCGGAGCCTTTCTCGACCACGCAGACGCTGATCTCGCTACCGGCTTCGGCGGCCTTCTGCTTCAGGCGGCAGGCGGCGGACAGGCCCGCCGGGCCTGCGCCGACGATGACCACGTCGAATTCCATGTATTCGCGTTCCACAGGTTCTCTCCTACTCAAGGCTCATCGCGTTGCTTGTCTTTTATGGGTGTTCACGGTCACGTGCGGCGTTCAGGTGCTGTAGCTTCGCAGGTGATGGACTACACCGTTTTGTCTTGGCCGCGCATTATATCTACACCACTTGGCGGGTCCAATACAAACGTTTGTTTGAATTTGCCGGAGGCCCGTAAAATCACAGGTAGGCGGCTGAGGGCTGGCCAATTTGCCGTATTGACCGGATTGGGTGTTACGGTCAAGATACGAGCGCTTTCGCGTTCGCCGTAGGCTGACCGTCGGGCGCAGGTGCACCCCTAAAGACCGGGCGTAGAGCAGGGTTTGCGGGCCGAATCAGGTGTTGTAGTGGAGTCTACACGGCACCACAGGAAATGACCCGCGGGTTTTGGACCCTCAGGGTCGTAACAGGACTGATCGGTCAACTGAACTTTACTGCTGTCGACACGTTTTTAGAGGTGCCCTTGTACCCACGCGCATTCGCCGGGCAGCCCCCAGGCGACATTCTTTTCACCGGAGAGTAACGAGGAATCCATGAAGGTTCTTGTAGCTGTCAAACGAGTGGTCGACTACAACGTCAAGGTTCGCGTCAAGGCGGACAACTCCGGCGTCGACCTTGCAAACGTCAAGATGTCCATGAACCCCTTCTGCGAAATCGCCGTGGAAGAAGCCGTGCGCCTGAAAGAGAAGGGCGTGGCGAGCGAAATCGTCGTCGTCTCCATCGGCCCGACCGCCGCCCAGGAGCAACTGCGTACCGCCCTGGCCCTGGGTGCCGACCGCGCCATCCTGGTCGAGGCCGCTGACGAACTGAACTCCCTGGCCGTGGCCAAGGCGCTGAAAGCCGTTGTCGACAAGGAGCAGCCGCAGCTGGTGATCCTCGGCAAGCAGGCCATCGACAGCGACAACAACCAGACCGGCCAGATGCTCGCCGCGCTGACCGGCTTTGCCCAGGGCACCTTCGCCTCCAAGGTTGAAGTCGCTGGCGACAAGGTCAACGTCACCCGTGAAATCGATGGCGGCCTGCAGACCGTCGCGCTGAGCCTGCCAGCCATCGTCACCACCGACCTGCGCCTGAACGAGCCGCGCTACGCGTCGCTGCCGAACATCATGAAGGCCAAGAAGAAGCCGCTGGAGACCATCACTCCAGACGCGCTGGGCGTGTCCATCGCCTCCACCAACAAGACCCTCAAGGTCGAAGCGCCTGCTGCCCGCAGCGCTGGTATCAAGGTCAAGTCGGTGGCCGAACTGGTCGAGAAGCTGAAGAACGAAGCGAAGGTAATCTAAATGACTATCCTGGTTGTCGCTGAACACGAGAACGGTGCCGTAGCCCCGGCCACCCTGAACACTGTCGCCGCTGCCGCCAAGATCGGTGGTGATATCCACGTGCTGGTCGCAGGCCAGAACGTCGGTGGCGTCGCCGAGTCCGCCGCCAAGATCGCCGGCGTAGCCAAGGTGCTGGTTGCCGATAACGCTGCCTACGCCCACGCCCTGCCGGAAAACGTCGCGCCGCTGCTGGTCGAACTGGCCAAGGGTTACAGCCACGTGCTGGCCCCGGCCACCACCAACGGCAAGAACATCCTGCCGCGCGTTGCCGCGCTGCTGGACGTCGACCAGATCTCCGAGATCATCGCGGTCGAATCGGCCGACACCTTCAAGCGCCCTATCTACGCCGGTAACGCCATTGCCACCGTGCAATCGAGCGCTGCCGTGAAGGTCATCACCGTGCGCACCACCGGCTTCGACGCCGTGGCCGCCGAAGGTGGCTCGGCTGCCGTCGAAACCGTGGCCGCGGCCCACGACGCTGGCAAGTCGGCCTTCGTCGGCGAAGAGCTGGCCAAGTCCGACCGTCCAGAGCTGACCGCCGCCAAGATCGTCGTCTCCGGCGGCCGTGGCATGGGCAACGGTGACAACTTCAAGCACCTGTACGCCCTGGCCGACAAGCTCGGTGCTGCCGTGGGTGCCTCGCGCGCCGCCGTCGACGCCGGCTTCGTGCCGAACGACATGCAGGTCGGCCAGACCGGCAAGATCGTCGCGCCACAGCTGTACATCGCCGTCGGCATCTCCGGCGCGATCCAGCACCTGGCCGGCATGAAGGACTCCAAGGTGATCGTCGCGATCAACAAGGACGAAGAGGCGCCGATCTTCCAGGTGGCCGACTACGGCCTGGTCGCCGACCTGTTCGAAGCGGTTCCAGAGCTGGAAAAGCTGGTCTGATCCGACTGCTTCACTTATAAAGAACCCGGGCCGCCCTTGGCGGTCCGGGTTTTTTCATGATTTTTTTCAGGGGCGGGAGAGGGTGCATGGCGTTTCGCTGGAGCAAGGGGGTGCTGGCCTGCGTGCTGGCGCTGCTGTCGACTCAGGCCTTGGCGGTGGGGAAGTGCGAGCGTCTGGTAGCCACCGGCAGCCCGGATGCGCCACCGTATTCCTGGCAGGATCCGCAAGACCCCAAGCACCTGATTGGCGCCAATGTCGACCTGCTTCGCCAAGTCGCCGCCGAGCTGGGGGTTAAGGTCGAGGTGCTGCACGCCGGCAAGCGCGAACAAGCGCTGGAGGAAGTGCGCAGCGGGCGCATGGACCTGTTGCTCGACACGCCGATGCAGGTAACCCAACTGACCAGCCTGGACTACATCCACCCGCCCTTGCAGCTCAATGAATACCTGGTCTGGACCCGTCATGACGCCGCCCTGGCGTTCGACGGCCCGGCCGACCTTGCCCGCTACCAGGGCGCCTTGTCGGAGAAGGCCCGTCTGACACCGGCCTTCGAGGCGTTCGCCAAGGCCCAGCTCAAGCTGGAACCGGCGCAGAATCTGACGCAGGCCTTCCAGAAGCTGGTGCTTGGCCAGGTCGACTATGTGCTGGCCGGGCGCTACTCGGGCATGGCCATGGCCCAGAGCCTTGGGGTGGCTAACGACCTCATCGCCCGCGGCTTGCCGGTGGACCGGCCGGGGTTGTATCTGGCGGTGTCGCACAACTCGGCCTGCAACGACAGCTGGTTGCGCGGACAACTGGCGAAAAAGCTGACAGAATTGCCGATCTCCGGGGCGAGCGAGGCTGTGCTGCAGCGCAATGTCGAGCGTTGGAAGGCGCAGATGCAGGCGTCGCAGGGTGCCCCCAAACAGTAGGAAGCGTGTGTGAGAATCCAACCCTTGATGCTCGCCCTGGCCGTGCTTGGCCTGGCCGGCTGTGCCAATGACCCGGCACCCAATGAACAGCTGCGCTTGTCTGAGCAGGCGCTCGAGCAGGCCAAGGCGGTCGGTGCCACCGAGCAGGTGCCGGAGTTCAAGTTGGCCGAAGACAAACTGGCCCGCGCCAAGAGCAACATGCTCGGTGAAAGCTATCGCGATGCACGCATGCGCGCCGAGCAGGCCGAACTCGATGCCCGCCTGGCCGAGGCGCGGGTGCTGAACCAGAAGAGCGAGGAGCAGTTGCAGGTGTTGCAATCGCGTATCAAGCGTCTGCGCAAACAGCTGGAGGTGCAGCCATGAGCCGCTTCACGCCCGTGGCCGCGTTGGCCCTGTTGGCCCTGGTGGGGTTGCAGGGCTGCGCCAGCCAGCGCAGCGAGTCGGCGCTGGACGACGCCAGCGCCGCGTTCCAGAAGGTCAAGGACAATTCCGACGTGCTGCGCAGCGCGCCCCGTGACGTGATCCGTGCCGGCGAATCGTTGGGGCGCGCGGAGCGCCTGGCCGGTTATGTCGGCACCGGCAGCGATGTCCGCCATTACGCCTATCTCAGCCAACGCTACAGCGAGATCGCCAGCGAGCATGCCAAGCTGGCATTGAACCAGGAACGCATGGCCAAGCTCGACCTGGAGCGCCAGCGTCTGCAACTGGCGTTGCGCGAGGCAAAGCTGGCCAGCGTGCAGCAGCAGGGCAAGTTCGTCGAGGCGCAAATTGTAGCGCTGGCGTCGGAGCAGGCCGACCGTGGCCTGGTGATGACCCTGGGTGATGTGCTGTTCGATACCGGCCAGGCCGACCTCAAGAACTCGGCCAGCCGCACCGTGCTCAAGCTGGTGCAGTTCCTCCAGCTCAATCCGCGTCGAGTGGTGCGGATCGAGGGTTATACCGACAGCACCGGCGCGGCGGAAGAGAACCTTAAACTGTCCCGTGATCGTGCCCAATCGGTGGCCGACATGCTGGTTGACCTGGGCGTGGATGAAAAGCGCATCCAGGTCGAGGGCTATGGTGACCAGTACCCGGTGGAGGCCAATGCCTCGGAGCGGGGCAGGGCGCAGAATCGTCGGGTGGAGATCGTCTTCTCCGACGACAAGGGCAAGCTCGCCCCCGCACGCTGAGCTCGCCTTTTTGATCATGAGCACGTCGCATCGGCGCACCGATGCGACAGCCAATCAATGATCAGCTGCCAAACAAGCATTTGTGCTTTTTCGTCTTGCTCTTGCTCTGCTTCTAAGCGCGCAATAGTCCAGGCGCCGCCAATTGCGACTTCAGGAGGCCGAACACAGGGTTTGCGCAGGGAGGTGACGGGCATGGATGCCCGCAAGCGCCGATCAGGCCATGGATGGCCCGTCGGCGCGTCCTCCCGGAGCGAGCCCGGAGTGAGGGGACCCCGAAGCGAAGCGTAGGGGCCGGATGAATGGAGCCAGCGGTTTTTGCCTTCTTTGCACCCGCGCAAAAGAAGGTCGCCGTAAAGGCGAAAAGGTGACTATGCGTCGCCCGCGTCAATGAATGTGCTTACATCAATCAAAACCCACACTTAGAGGACCCAAGCGCAATCAAGGCATCACCCCAACAGTCCCATTCCCCACCTTCGGCTGCCGATAAAGATCCAGCAACACCTGATCCAGCACCTGCGAAGCCCCCCAAGGCTTGGGATCATTGAGAATGGCCGCCACCGCCCAGGTGTGCCCATTGCTGTCCCGGCTGAACCCGGCAATCGCCCGCACGGTATTCAGGGTCCCGGTCTTGATGTGCCCTTCGCCTGTCATGGCGGTGCGCTTGAGCCGCTTGCGCATGGTGCCGTCCATGCCCACCAGCGGCATCGAACTGATGAACTCGGCCGCATACGGGCTCTTCCAGGCCGCCTGCAGCAGCGCGGCCATCTCGCGGGTGCTGACCCGCTCGGCACGGGACAGGCCCGAGCCGTTCTCCATTACCAGGTGTGGTGCGGTGATGCCTTTCTTGGCCATCCACTGGCGGACCACCCGTTGGGCGGCACGGGCATCGTCGCCGTCGGCGTCGGTACGGAACTGCGCGCCAAGGCTGAGGAACAGCTGCTGAGCCATGGTGTTGTTGCTGTACTTGTTGATGTCGCGGATCACTTCCACCAGGTCTGGCGAGAAGGCCCGTGCCAGCAGGCGTGCGCTCTTGGGCACGTTCTCGATGCGGTCGCGGCCCTGGATGCTGCCGCCCAGCTCGTTCCAGATGGCCCGTACGGCACCGGCGGCATAGGTCGGATGATCCAGCAGCGCCAGGTAGGTCTGCGAGTTGCAGCCATCGGCGAGCTGGCCACTGACCGTGACGCTGACACCATCAGGCTGCACTACCGGGTTGTAGCGCACTTCGCCAGTGCACTGCTTGCCCGCCACGGCCTTGACCTGGTTGTCGATGCGGATGCTGGCGATCGGTGGTTCGACAGACACGTTGACCTTGCCACCGTCGTTACGGGCGACGAAGCGCAAGGCCTTGAGGTTGACCAGTAGCGAGTCCGGCTTGACCAGGAACGGCTTGTTGTCGTCACCGCCGTCGTCGTTGAACTGGGGCAGGTTGGGTTGCACGAAGTGGCTGCGATCCAGGATCAGGTCGCCGGTCACGGTACGCACACCGTTGGCGCGCAGGTCGCGCATCAGCAACCACAGTTTTTCCATGTTCAGCTTGGGGTCGCCACCGCCCTTGAGGTACAGGTTGCCATTGAGCACGCCGTTGCTCAGGGTGCCGTCGGTGTAGAACTCGGTTTTCCACTGGAAGGTGGGGCCCAGCAGCTCAAGCGCGGCATAGGTGGTGATCAGCTTCATGGTCGAGGCCGGATTGACCGACACGTCGGCGTTGAACACGGTCGCCGCGCCCGGTCCGTCCAGCGGCAGCATGACCAGCGACAGGGCCGAGTCCTGCAGCTTGTTGGTCTTGAGCGCCTGTTGCACTTTCGGTGGCAGATTGGTGTTGACGGTGGCGGCCTGGACGGACAGCGACAAGGGCAGGAACAGGCCGGCGAACAGCAGTGGGCGGAGCGTCTTGATCATAAATGGACAAACCCTGCGGGCGAGGGGAAAAGACACTGGGGCTGTATGAAATGATGGCCCCAAGACGAATATAGTGCGCATTATGCCCCAAGCGTGCTCTGCATGGGCCTCGTTCGACGGAAAAGCGCCGTTGTGTGCCGGAAACTGGTAAAGTGCCGCGCGTAATTAATTGAGAGGATTGTTTCATGGCTACCAACCGTTCCCGTCGCCTGCGCAAGAAACTGTGCGTGGATGAATTCCAGGAGCTGGGTTTCGAACTGAACCTGGGCTTCAAGGAAGACCTGTCCGATGAAGCCATCGATGCCTTCCTCGATGCTTTCCTGGCTGATGCCATGGATGCCAACGGCCTGGACTATGTCGGCGGCGATGACTTCGGTCTGGTCTGCTCCGTCAAGCGTGGCTCGGTCAGCGAAGAGCAGCGCACCGCTGTGGAAGCCTGGCTCAAGGGCCGTAGCGAACTGACCAGCATTGAAGTCAGCCCGCTGCTGGATGCCTGGTACCCGGAAAAGCCGATCAACCCGGCTTCCTGATTGATGTCGGCGGTACGTCCTGTACTGCCCTCATCCCGCCTCGGCCAGGTGCTCCAGCTGCCTGGCCAGGGCTTTCTCCACGCGGCGCATATGCCGTGCCAACGCCTGACGCCGCCTTAGCAGTTCGGCGTGGGGTACGTCCGTTCCCTCCAGTGCCTGGCAAGCCTCGATCAACGCCCGCGCATTCAGCATCCGTCCCGCGCTGAGGATCTTGTGTGCCTGCAGCGCCAGCTCGTCACCTTCGTGCCGCGGATCAATGGCCATCAGAATCTTCAGGTCCTGGCGCAGGCTCAGGAGCAGCGTTTCGAGGATGCGGTTGCGGTCGGCGAGGTTGTCGCCAACGATCGTGGACAGGCCTTTGAGATCGAAGCGTGGTGCCAAACCAGGGTGGCCGTGACAGCGCCGGGCAATGGGTGTGATGGCGCTCAGGCGTTGCCCCAGCACCTGCAAGCCGATGGGTTTGAGCAGGCAGTCATCCATGCCGGCGTCCAGGCACTGCTGGCGAACCTCGGGCTGGGCGTTGGCGGTATAGCCGAGAATGGTGCAGCGCGGTCGGCCGTGCAGGCGCTCCTCCGTGCGCACGGTCCGAGCCAGTTCGTAGCCATTCATCTGTGGCATGTTGCAGTCGACGATCAGTACATCGAAACAGCCCTCACGCCATTTACGCAGTCCTTCGCCGCCCTCCTCGGCGCTTTGCTGGTTCAACCCCAGGTAGTTCAGCTGTTGGGCCATCAACAGCAGATTGGCCGGGTGGTCGTCGATCACCAGAATGCGCAGTTGCTTGTTCGGCGGCAGGAATTGCGCCATTGGCCGCGGCGGGGCCGCGACCGGCTCGACGCACTGTAGCGGCATCACCAGGCGCACGCGGGTGCCGACACCTTGCAGGCTCTGCAGGGTCAGTTCGCCGCCCATCATCGCGCACAGGTCGCGGCTGATCACCAGCCCAAGGCCGGTGCCGGCCCGTGCGCCGTCGCTGTAGGGGTTGGCCTGTACGAAGGGGGAGAACAGGCGCTGCAGGTCGTGCTCGTGAATTCCGATACCGCTGTCGCGAACCTCCAGGTCAAGCGCCGGCAACGCCGGTTCGCCGTCGTTGCGCAGCTTGACGGTGATGCGCACCTGCCCTTGTTCGGTGAACTTGATCGCATTGCTGACCAGGTTCGACAGGACCTGCTTGAAGCGCAACGGGTCGAGCAGCGCATGGCAGCGGGCCTCGCGGGCAATCACCACATCCAGTACCAAACCCTTGTGGCGGGCGAGGCCGTCGAAAATCCGCCCGACCGACTCGACCAGCGCCGCGAGGTCGACGGGTTCGGGAGCCAGCGACATTTGCCCGGATTCGATCCGGGCGATATCCAGGATGTCGCCGATCAAGCCCAGCAGATCGTTGGCCGAATGGTGGGCGACTTCCAGCGCGGGGCGGTCCAGTTTGCCCTGCTCGGCGCGCTTCAAGGCCAGCTCCAGCATGCCGATGAGGGCGTTCATCGGCGTACGGATCTCATGGCTGATGGTGGCCAGGAACGTGCTCTTGGCCCGGTTGGCGTCATCGGCCTGCTGCTTGGCCAGGCGCAGGTCCTGCACCAGGTTGCGGCGTTCGCTGATGTCGATCCAGCCGCCGATGATTCCTTGCATTTCGCCTACCGAATCGCGGTAGGGCAGGATCCAGTGATAGATCGTCATGTCGCGGTCTTTCAGGCGCAAGGGGCGATCAAGAATCAAGGGTGTTCCCTGCGCCATCACCCGCTGGTAGTCGTCCTGCACCTGTTGGGTATAGTCACAGTCGCTGTAGGGGGCGTCTTCCAGGCGTTTGCCCAGCACCTGTTCGCGGCTGGCACCGACGGCTTGCAGATAGCTGTCGTTGCAGCTTTGCAGGCGTCCCTCGCGATCGCGCACATACATGGGGTGGGGCGTGCCGTTGAGCAGGGCACCCATGAATTCCAGCTGGTCGTTCAGCGCCCGTTCGGCCCGCTGACGTTGTTTGATCTGACGGCGCAGCCGGGCATTCCATACCAATGCGAGCACCAGCAGGATCGCGATCACCCCGACCACCTGCAGGATCACCCGGCGGTAGCTGCGCCAGTAGGCGTCGTCACGCAGCCCATGGTCGCGCCAGCGGCTGTTGATCACCCCCAGTTCTTCTGGCGAGATGCTCAGCAACGCCTTGTCGAGGATCGAACCCAGCTCACTGGCCTCGGGGGCGGTGGCCATGGAAAAGGCCGCGGGTTCCGTGCCGACCGTGCTGCGGATGACCAGGTCGTTGCTGGTGGCGAGCATGTGGTTGGCGTCGATCAGGGTGGCGATCGCCGCATCCACCGCGCCGCTGCCGAGCAGCACCATGGAGTAATAGGTGCTTTCGGTGGCAACCTGATGGATCCGCGGGTGGCGCGCTGCAAGCAGGGCGGCCACGGTGCTGTCGCGGGGAACGGCGACCCGCTTGCCCTTGAGTTGCTTGAGGCTGTTGGGTTGGTCGGTGCCGGTATGGGTAACCAGCACATAGGCGCTCTCCAGATAGGGGCGGCTGACCTGCAGCGGGTTGCCCTGGCGTGCCTCGGTGGACAGGCTGGCGATGATATCGGCACGATCGGACTCGAGCTGATCGATCATGTCGCCGTCGCCACTGGCGCGGCGGATCTCGAAGCGCAGGCCGGTGCGCAGGCGAATGAGCTCAAGCAGGTCGGCGACTATCCCCCGCAGGCGATCATTGCTGTCGAAGAACGTCAGTGGCGCCGCCGTGTCGTTGACCACCACGCGCATGATCGGGTGTTGGCTCAGCCACTGCTCCTCGCGTGTCGACAACTGCAGCTTGCGATCGGTCAGCAGGCTGCCGCTGCTTGCGCTCCAGCGTTTGAAGATATCGTTGCGGGTGGCGCTGGACTGCGCGTCAAGCGCGGCATCAACCAGGGACTGGAGGATAGGCTCGCCCTCACGCATGGCAAAGCTGAAGCCCACGGCCTCGTGCTTGCCGAAGTTGGCCATGCGCACATGCGGCAAGTGACCCTGGCTGATCAGGTAGTGAGTGGAGATGGTGTCGCCAATGAACACGTCGGCCTGTTCGAAGGCTACCGCATTCAGGGCCTGGGTGGATGACTCGAAGGTCAGCAGTTCGGCCTTGGGGTAGTTGGCGTGGATTTCCCCGGGCGGCAGGTAGTGATACAGCATGCTCAGGCGCATGCCCGCCAGGCCGGTGTCCAGTGCGCGGCTTTCGTCCTCGCGGGTCACCAGCACGGGTTGGTCAATGGCATAGGGGCGCGAAAGCGCCAGGCCCTGGGTGACGGCTTCATAGCCGTTGGCGCTGCCCAGCAGGTCGATATGACCGCTCTTGAGCGCCGCGACCGCCGCCGGGCGGCTGGGAAAGCGCTGCACACGGACAGGCAGGCCCAGGGCGCTGCCGATCAAACCGGCGTAGTCGGCGGTCAACCCTTGGTATTCGCGCCCACCCGTGGCGATATCGAAGGGGGGATAGTCGGGCGCCGAGGTACCCAGCACCAGCTCCTTGCGCTCTGCGAGCCAGTCGCGCTGGGCCGCTGTCAGGGGCGGCCGGACCGACGTCGGTGCCGAGCGGCTGAGCAAGGTGTAGGTGCGCCCCAGGTCGACGGTCACGCTGCCACCTTGCAGCGGCGTGCCCAGGCAGAGCAGCAATAAAGCGATGTACCTCCACGTCATCATTTCAGACCAGTGCGTTGCGCTTGGCGACGTCGATCAACTCTACCAATGTGCTGGCGCGCAATTTGTGCATGAGGCGCTTCTTGTAGGTGCTGACGGTCTTGTTGCTGAGGAACATGCCCTTGGCAATTTCCTTGTTGCTGCGGCCCTGGGCGAAAAGTTGCAGGACCATCAATTCCCGGTCGTTGACCTGGCGGAACAGTTCCAGCTCTTGGTTGCTGCCTGTTGGCGGTGGATTGAGTGCCTGGCTGGGAAAGTAGTTGTAGCCGGACAGCACGGCCTTGATGGCGCTGAGCAGCTCACTGAGGTCTTCCTGCTTGCATACATACCCGGCCGCGCCGGAGTGCATGCAGCGCACGGCGAACAGTGCCGGCGATTGCGCGGTCAGCACCAGGACTTTCAGCGGGATGGCCATGGCCTGCAGGCGTGAGAGCATTTCCAGGCCATCGAGCTTGGGGATGCTGATGTCCAGTATGACCAGGTCCGGCGGGGTTTCGCGGATAAGCTGCATGGCGTCAACGCCATTGTCCGATTCACCGACCACCCGATATCCCTGGTTCTCCAGCAACATCCGTATCGCCAAGCGTATAACGGGATGGTCATCAACAATAAAGACTGAGTGCATATTCAACATTCCAAGCTGCAGGTGAAAGCAGCCGGCACATTAGCTCAGATGCATGGCGGCGGGCAGGGAAGTAGGTGCCAAATGCGGGATATAGGAATTAACTTACAGCGCTCGCGAAACTTTGCTACGTGAGATGTGGATGTTGGCGGGTTTTTATCAGGAGTTGATAACTTTTGCGGGGGTGTGAGGCTGGCAAGTTTATTTGTAAAAAAATATCATAGGAAATTTCATACAAATTAAACATGGATGGCAAACATTCGTCTGCCACCCCGTTTTTTCTACTTCGGGCTGGAGCGCCCGGTCATTTCCTGGGCCATTTCACTGGCGTAGCTGTCGGTCATGCCAGCGATGAAGTCGATCATGCGCAGGAATGCGCCATGCAGCGAACCATGCGGGTCGGGGGCGTTGTTGCCGATCAGGTCCAGCACACGCCGGCTCTTGAACGATGGCGTGCGCCCACCGTGCTGCTCCAGGGCCGCGCCACAGAAGGTGTTGAGCAGGATCTCCAGGGTCGTGTAGGCGCCGATCTCGTGCAGGGTCTTGCGCTTGTCCTGGAAGATCTTCTTGCGCGCCATGTCCTTGGCCTGGAGCACGCAGCGTTGCGCCGGGCCGTGCATGTGCTCCACCAGGTCACCGGCCAGGCGGCCGGCAAGCAGAGCCTGCTGTTGTTCGACGAAGGCCTGGGCGGCGGCATTGGTCAGGTGCTCGATGGCCTTGCCGCGCAGGATCGCCAGCTTGCGCCGGCGTGACTCGCCCGGGCCCAGGAGGCGGTAGGTTTCCGGCAGGTCGTCACCCACCAGGTCCAGCAGCAGCGCCTCGACTTCGGCGTACTGCAGCAGGTCCATCTCCAGGCCGTCCTCGAGGTCGATCAAGGCATAGCAGATGTCGTCCGCAGCCTCCATCAGGTACACAAGGGGATGGCGCGCCCAGCGCTGGTGCTCGAGCTGGGGCAGGCCGAGCTTGCCGGCGATCTGCTCGAGCAGCCCCAGTTCGCTCTGGTAGCAGCCGAACTTGTGCTTCTTGTAGCCCAGGGCATCGGCGTGGCGCGCGGCCCAGGGGTACTTGAGGTAGGCGCCGAGGGTTGCGTAGGTCAGGCGCATGCCGCCATCGAACTGGTGGTATTCGAGCTGCGTGAGAACACGAAACCCTTGGGCGTTGCCTTCGAAATTGAGGAAGTCGCCGCGCTGCTCGTCGCTCATGTCGTCCAGCCAGCCACGCCCGGCAGCCTGTTGGAACCAGTGGCGAATGGCGTCCTCGCCCGAGTGGCCGAACGGCGGGTTGCCGATGTCGTGGGCCAGGCAGGCCGACTGCACGATCATTCCCAGGTCGCTGGGTTCGCACCAGTCCGGCAGTTGGCCGCGCAGGGTCTCGCCGACACGCATGCCCAGCGAGCGACCGACGCAGCTGACTTCCAGAGAGTGGGTGAGGCGGGTGTGGATGTGGTCGTTGCTGGACACCGGATGCACCTGGGTCTTGCGCCCCAGGCGGCGGAAGGCGCCGGAGAAGATGATGCGGTCGTGGTCCTTGTGGAAAGGGCTGCGCCCGAGCTCTTCGGGGCTGTAGAGGGCCTTGCCCAGTCGTTCGCGGGTCAGCAGGGTTTGCCAGTCCAAGGCGTTTTCTCCCATCGTAGAGTCGGGATAGCTTCCTGTGTCCGGCGCGCCCGCGCAAGGGCCGGGCGCGCTCGGGCTTCAGCGGCGGCGGCTGCCGAGGAACAGGCGAATCAACGGGGCCAGGCTGGCGCCCAGGCGTACCAGGCGCGTCAGGTTGCCGCTGCGCACGCCCTTGCCGGTGAGAAAGCCCAGGGCGACCACGGCGCCAATGCCCCACAGCGAGCCGTGCTTGACCCCCAGGCTTTCGCCGAACGAGCCACCCATGCCGCGCAGGCGGCGGACCGGTTCGAGCAACTGCCCTGATTCGTGGCGAATTTCCTGGCGGTGCATTTCCATGCGCAGGCGCAGCAGCGCCTTGCGCAGCTCCCGTGGGTTACGGGTGTTGGGTAGTTCTGGCAGGCTCATGGCAGCAGGCGCTCCCGATCCTTGGCCAACTCCTCGAGGGTGGCATTGAACGGCGAGGACTCGTCGAACACCGCGGCCTTCAGGCGCAGGCCGCAGTACAGCGCGGCGACCCCGTAGAACACGCACAGGCCGATGATCCCGGCCAGGCGGTAGCTGTCCCACAGCAGCACCAGCACCAGGCCCGACAAGGCGGTCAGCAGCAGCAGGGCGAACACCAGCGCCAGGCCGGCGAACAACAGCAGGCTCAAGGTACGGGCCTTCTGCTCCTGCAACTCGATACCGAACAGCTCGATATGGCTATGCAGCAAGCCCAGCACGGCCGCGCCCAGGCGCCTGCCGGAGGCGCCCGTGCCGATGGCTTCGTTGTCCATGAAGGTTCCTCAGCGCTTGGCCAGCAGGCCGATCAGCAGGCCGACGCCGGCGGCGATGCCGATCGCCTGCCACGGGTTCTCCTGCACGTATTGCTCGGCGCTGCCCAGGGCGGCCTGGCCACGGGCGCGCACCGAGTCCTGGGTCAGTTGCAGGGTTTCACGAGCCTGGACCAGGCGATCGTGGATCTGCTCGCGCAGTTCATCGGCCTGGTCGCCGGCCAGGTTGGCCGTGTCGGCCAGCAGTTTTTCGGTGTCGCGGACCAGGGCCTGGAAGTCAGCCATCAGTATGTCTTGTGCAGTCTTTGCCGATTTGCTGGCCATGAGTGGGCCTCTCCCTGTGGATGTGTGTGGCTATTTCGAGTGATCGGTGGCACGGAAGGTTCAGCGGGATGTGTTGGTACAGCGCTTGCTAAAAACGGTGCGTGTCCGCCGAGGCGTGCGCCGACATCAGGCGCCCTTGCTGCAGATACCGCTAAACCTTAACCCAATCCACGACAAACCCAAGAAAAAACCACGCAGGCCCCGCCCGGCTCACCGAAATTGGGCAGCGGCCTGGCACCGATGCGGTGCATGGATGCCGGTTCTTGAACTGTCCTGGTGCCTTTTTGCAGGTCTGCCATTACATGGAAAACACGCACAGCGCGATGGACTCCCTGGTCCACGGCTCCAACACTTTGTTCATCCTCATGGGCGCGATACTGGTCCTTGCCATGCATGCGGGGTTCGCCTTTCTCGAAGTCGGCACAGTGCGGTACAAGAATCAGGTCAACGCTTTGTCGAAGATCCTCAGCGACTTCGCGATCTCGGCGCTGGTGTACTTCTTCGTCGGTTACTGGATCGCCTATGGCGTGAGCTTCCTGCAGCCGGCGGCGGCGCTGGCCAGCGACCATGGCTACGCGCTGGTCAAATGCTTCTTCCTGCTGACCTTCGCCGCGGCGATTCCGGCAATCATTTCCGGCGGCATCGCCGAACGCGCGCGCTTTGCGCCGCAACTGTGCGCAACGGCGTTGATCGTGGCGTTCATCTACCCGTTTTTCGAAGGCATCGTGTGGAACGGCAACTTCGGCTTGCAGGCCTGGTTGCAAGCGCGCTTCGGTGCGCCGTTCCACGACTTCGCCGGCTCCGTGGTGGTGCACGCCATGGGGGGCTGGCTGGCGCTGGCGGCGGTGTTGCTGCTGGGCGCGCGCCGCGGCCGTTATCGCGATGGCCGGCTGGTGGCGTTCGCCCCCTCGAGCATTCCGTTCCTGGCGCTGGGGTCGTGGATCCTGATCATCGGCTGGTTCGGCTTCAATGTCATGAGCGCGCAGACCCTGCAAGGGGTGAGCGGGCTGGTGGCGATCAATTCGCTGATGGCCATGGTCGGGGGCACCCTGGCGGCATTGCTGGCCGGGCGCAACGACCCCGGCTTCCTGCACAACGGCCCGCTGGCCGGCCTGGTGGCGGTGTGCGCAGGTTCCGACCTGATGCACCCGGTGGGGGCGCTGGCCACCGGCCTGGTGGCAGGCGGGCTGTTCGTCTGGTGCTTCACTGCCGCGCAGAACCGCTGGAAGATCGACGACGTGCTGGGGGTATGGCCGCTGCATGGCCTGTGCGGCGTGTGGGGCGGCATCGCCTGCGGCGTGTTCGGGCAGGTGGCCCTGGGAGGGCTGGGCGGTGTCAGCCTGGTCAGCCAACTGCTGGGCAGCCTGGCGGGTGTGCTGGTGGCACTGGTCGGCGGCTTTGCCGTGTATGGTCTGCTCAAGGCGCTGCATGGTTTGCGCTTGAACCATGAACAGGAGTTCCAGGGCGCGGACCTGGCGGTGCATCGCATCGGCGCCACCAGCCAGGATTGAGGCAAGTCAGGTGCACGCAGGCGCAGGCGGACCTAGAATGAGCATCCCTTCCTGCGATTTTGCGGATAGACGCATGCTGCCTGAAACCCAATTGTTCGGCACCCTCGGGTGCCATCTGTGCGAAGTGGCCGAAGCCGTGCTGATGCCATTCGTCGAGCACGGCTTGCTGGTCGAACTGGTCGATATCGCCGACAGTGAGGCGCTGTTCGAACGTTACGGGCTGATCATTCCGGTATTGCGCCGTTGCGATACCGGTGCCGAGCTGGGTTGGCCGTTCGACGCCGAGCAAGTAGTGGCCTTCCTCGGCCGAGCCGCGCATTGACGGCACCCGCTTCGCTTCGTATGCTGTATATAAATACAGTATCCCGAGGTAAGTCATGCTCAATGTCGAGCAACTCAAGTACAGCATCAATCACATGGCGCCCGAGCGTGTGTGCGAGGCGGTGCTGGAACTGCGCCTCGATGGCATCGTCACCGACGAGCGCACGCCGTTCGGCAAGGTCCATTTCAATACCTGCTTCGCCGAGATCGAGGCGCTGTTCCAGCGTGCCGGCTTCCACCGTCCGCTGGATGTCGTGGGCTACCAGGGGCTGAGCTATGCCCTCTACGATCCGGGCCGCTGGGACGCGGTGCAGGTGCTGCGCTGGCTGAAGGCGCGCTGCGAGCCGGCCTGCGAGGCTGGTTGAGGGGCGGGGGGTAGGAGATAATGTCCGCCCACGCAGAACCGAGCCCGATGATGACCACGCCTTTCGACCCCGCCCGCCAGCAAGCCAGTACCGTATGCCTGCCTCCGGGGCCCTGGGCAAACGTGCTCGACTGCTTGTGCGAGCATTTCAAGGGCATCAGCCGCGAACAATGGCTGGACCGCTTCGCCCGAGGGCGGGTATTGAATGCCGAGGGCCAGCCCATTGCAGCGGACACCCGCTATCGTCGGGGCATGCGCCTGCACTATTTTCGTGAAGTACCCAATGAAAAGGTGATCCCGGTGCAGGAAGAAATCCTGCATGTGGATGAGCACCTCGTGGTAGCGGACAAGCCGCATTTCCTGCCTGTGACGCCCACCGGCGAGTATGTCGAGCAGACGCTGCTGCGTCGGCTGATCCGACGCCTGGACAACCCGCATCTGGTGCCGCTGCATCGCATCGACCGACACACGGCCGGGCTGGTGCTGTTCTCTGCCAACCCGCAGAGCCGTGGCGCCTATCAGCGCCTGTTCCCCGAGCGGCGTATCGACAAGCATTACCAAGCCATCGCCGCGGCCATGCCGCAGCATGATTACCCGCTGGTGCACCGCAGCCGTCTGGTGCACGGCGAGCCGTTCTTCCGCATGCATGAGGTGGAAGGGGTCGATAACAGTGAAACCCACGCCTGCGTGCTGGAGAAAAATGGCGATCTGTGGCGCTATGGCCTGTCACCGGTCACCGGCAAGACCCACCAGTTACGCGTGCATATGGCGGCGCTGGGCGCGGGGATCTGCAACGATCCGTTCTATCCGCAGTTGGTCAACGAGCAGGATGATTACGCACGGCCACTCAAGCTGCTGGCCCATAGCCTGCGTTTCGAGGATCCGTTGACGGGTGAGGTTCGTTACTTCGAGAGCCGGCTGGCGCTCGACTGGTAAAAACATCGCCGGCAAGTCGGCTACCACAGAGATGGCGCTTGGCCTGAGGGCGGCGCGGTCGGTGTGGGAGCCGGCTTGCCGGCGATGCGCCGCTTAAGCGGCGCCTTTTGTCATCAGCGGTTGAAACGCTCCACCAGCGAGTACTGGGTCCCCGCCGTGCTGGTCAGCTCTTCGCTGAGCAGCGCCGAGCGCTGGGCCTGGCCGGCGGTCTGGTCGGCGAGGTCGGCGATGGTGCTGATGTTGCGGCTGATCTCCTCGGCCACCGCGCTCTGCTCTTCGGTGGCCGCGGCGATCTGGGTCGCCATGTCGGTGATGTTGGCCACGGCCTCGCTGATACCCACCAATGCCTGGTCGGCCTGCATGACCCGCTCGACACCTTCCTGGGCCTGGCGATGGCCGTTTTCCATGGTCTGCACCGCGTTGTTGGCGGTCTGTTGCAGCTTGGCGATCAGGGTGTGGATCTGCCCGGTGGACTCAGCGGTTCGCTGGGCCAGCTGGCGGACCTCATCGGCCACCACGGCGAAGCCGCGGCCCATTTCACCGGCACGCGCCGCTTCGATGGCAGCGTTGAGCGCCAGCAGGTTGGTCTGGTCGGCGATGCCCTTGATCACATCTACCACGCCGCCAATCTCGTCGCTGTCCTTGGCCAGCTGGGTGACGGTCAGCCCGGTTTCGCCCACGGCAGCCGACAGACGTTCGATGGCGTCACGGGTTTCGCCGGCAATATTGCGGCCCTGGCTGGTCAGGCGATTGGCCTCCTGCGTCGCGTCTGCGGTGCGCTGGACATGGTTGGCCACTTCCTGGGTAGTGGCGGCCATCTGGTTGACGGCGGCGGCCACCTGCTCGGTCTCCACGCGCTGGCGCTCCAGGCCCGAGGAACTCTGGTGGGCGAGGGTGTCGGACTGGCGGGCCTGGTCGCTGAGCTGCTCAGCGCTGTCCTGCAGGCGGGTCAGGCAGGTCTTCATCCGTGCGTCCTGGCTGAGCATGGCCATTTCCAGGCGTGCCTGAACGCCGCGGCTGTCGGTGTACATCTGCGCGATCAGCGGGTCGGAGGTGGTCTGTTCTGCCAGGCGCAGCAGGCGCTTGAGGCCGCGTTGCTGCCAGCTCAGGCCGAGCAGGCCCAGCGGCACCGACAGGCCGGCGGCCAAGGCGAAGCCCCAGGAGTGGCCCAGCCAGTTGCCGATCAGGAAACCGACCTGGCTGATCAGGATGAACGGCAACCAGTCCTGCAGCACCGGCAGCCACTTGTCACGTTTCGGGATGGCCGACTTGCCCTGGTTGATGCGCTGGTACAGCGCCTCGGCGCGGCGGATCTGCTCGGCGGTGGGCTTGACCCGCACCGACTCGTAGCCGACCACCTGGTTGTTGTCGAAGATCGGTGTGACGTAGGCATTGACCCAGTAGTGGTCGCCCGACTTGCAGCGGTTCTTGACGATACCCATCCACGGCAGGCCCTGCTTGAGGGTCTGCCACATATGAGCGAATACGGCTGACGGGACGTCGGGGTGACGCACCAGGTTGTGCGGTGCGCCCATCAGGTCTTCGCGGGAAAATCCGCTGATCTCGATGAAGGCATCGTTGCAGTAAGTGATCACGCCTTTGGCGTTGGTGGTGGAGATCAACCGCTGCTGGGCAGGGAAAGTCCGTTCTCTCTGGGTAATCGGCTGGTTGTTACGCATTGGCTGTTCAATCCGCAAGGCTTTCGACGGGTATCGGCAAGCCTCTGGTTTTATTGAATGAATATTTGACTGCCTTGATCTGGGGCAATGTGCCATCAGTGTGGTTGAGCTATCTCAGCCGACCTGATCGCAGCCATTGCCTTCAATATTGCAGTTTTCTTTATAAATTATGACGTGTAGGTCTGATCATGACCGATTGTTCAGCTCGGGGCCAGCATCGGGTAGCTGAACAGGGCGAAGTGCGCCAGGTTGACGCAGGTGTGGCACAGCACCGCCGCCGCCAGCCCGCCATGGCGATAGGCCAGACCATACCCCACCCCGGCCAGGGTGGCCAGGTAGAACCATTGCCAGCCGCCGGCCAGGTGCGCGAGGCCGAACAACAGCGCGGCCACCAGCAGCGCCAGCCCCTCATGTTTGAACAGGCGTTGCAGGCCGCCCTGGATGTAGCCACGGAACAGCAGTTCCTCGGTCAGGCTCACCAGCAGCAGGTTGTTGGCCAGCCACAGCCAGGCCTGGTCCGGCCATTTCGGTGCCCAGGCCACCAGGCCCAGGGCCCAGGCGCCACCCAGGCAGGCGAGCAGGGTAAGGGGAAGGATCAGCGCCAGGCTCATGGCCAGGCCGCGACCGCGCAGCATCACCAGCCAAGGGCAGGCCAGCAGCAGCCACAGGCCGATCAGCGGCTTGTCCAGGTTCAGGTACATGGAGAAGGGCACCGCGCCTTCGCTGAGGACGGCCTTGTCGATGACGCGAGCGCCATGGAAACCGGGCAGCCAGTGCAGCGCCAGGGCTATGCCCAGGAGGATGAACAGCAGGTGACCGAGGCTTTGTTGCCAGCGCACCGGACGGCGGACGAGCAGGGCACTGCACAACAGCGCGAGCAAGGCGGGCAGGGCGGCGAGGCCGAGGCTGCCGTAGGTCAGGGCGATCGCATAGCCAAGGGCAAGCAGGAGCAGGGCGATCCAGTGGAGAAGAGGCATGGTGTTTCCTTAGTGCCGGTGAATCAGAGGAGGGTAGGACTCCTCGTCTGGCCTTCAGGACACCTGAAACCACCCGCGCGGGGCAAGCCCCCACATTGCGTGGGAGCGGGCTTGCCCCGCGAAGGGGCCTTATCCTGCGATCAATTGCCGCAGCACATAATGCAGGATCCCCCCCGACTTGAAGTACTCCACCTCATTGAGGGTGTCGATCCGACACAGCACCTCGATCTGCTCCTGGCGCCCGTCTTCGCGAGTGATGCGCAGCGGCAGGCTCATGCCCGGGCTGATCTGCGCATCAGTCAGCCCCAGCACATCGATGCGCTCGCTACCGGTCAGCCCCAGGCGCTTGCGGTCGTCCCCTGCCTTGAACTGCAGCGGCAGCACGCCCATGCCCACCAGGTTGGAGCGGTGGATACGTTCGAAACTCTCCGCCAGCACCGCCTTGACCCCCAGCAGGTTGGTGCCCTTGGCCGCCCAGTCGCGGCTGGAGCCGGTGCCGTATTCCTGCCCGGCGATCACCACCAGCGGCGTGCCATCCTGCTGGTAACGCATGGCGGCATCGTAGATCGACAGCTTTTCACCGCTGGGCACGTACAGGGTGTTGCCGCCTTCCTCGCCGCCAAGCATCTCGTTGCGGATGCGGATGTTGGCGAAGGTGCCGCGCATCATCACTTCATGGTTGCCGCGACGCGAACCGTAGGAGTTGAAGTCGCGCGGTTCCACGCCCTTGCCGCGCAGGTAGCGGCCGGCCGGGCTGTCGGCCTTGATGTTGCCAGCCGGGGAAATGTGGTCAGTGGTCACCGAGTCGCCGAGCAGGGCGAGGATGCGTGCGTTGCGCACATCACCGATCTCCGGCAGTGGGCCGCCGATGTCATCGAAGAAGGGCGGGTGCTGGATATAGGTGGAATCGGCCTGCCAGACATAGGTCGCGGCCTGTGGCACTTCGATCGCCTGCCACTGGGCATCGCCGGCGAACACCTCGGCGTATTCCTTGTGGAACATGCGGGTGTCGACATTGCTGACCGCCTCGGCGATCTCCTGCTGGCTTGGCCAGATGTCGCGCAGGTAGACAGGCTTGCCGTCCTTGCCGGTGCCGAGCGGCTCCTGGCTGAGGTCGATGCGCACGCTTCCGGCCAGAGCATAGGCCACCACGAGCGGCGGCGAAGCCAGCCAGTTGGTCTTGACCAGCGGGTGTACCCGGCCTTCGAAGTTGCGGTTGCCCGATAGCACCGAGGCGACGGTGAGGTCGGCGCTGCCGATGGCTTGCTCGATGGCCTCGTCCAGGGGGCCCGAGTTGCCGATGCAGGTGGTGCAGCCATAACCGACCAGGTCGAAACCGAGCTGGTCGAGGTATTGTGTCAGGCCCGCGGCCTTGTAGTAGTCGGTGACCACCTTGGAGCCGGGGGCGAGCGAACTCTTCACCCAGGGCTTGCGTTGCAGGCCTTTCTCCACGGCTTTCTTCGCCACCAGCCCGGCGGCCATCATCACGCTGGGGTTGGAGGTGTTGGTGCAGGAGGTGATGGCGGCGATCACCACCGCGCCGTCGCGCAGGGTGTGGGTCTGGTTTTCGTGGGTGTAGTCGATCTCGCCAGCCTGGTCGGCATTGCCCACCGCCACGCCACCGCCGCCTTCGCTTTCCAGGCGGCCGACTTCCTTGGCCAGGGGTTTGGGCTGCAACTCGATGAAGTGGTCGAAGGCCTGGCGCACCTGGCCCAGGGCGACGCGGTCCTGCGGGCGCTTGGGCCCGGCCAGGCTGGCTTCCACATCGTTCATGTCCAACGCCAGGGTGTCGCTGAACAACGGCTCTTGGCCGGGCAGGCGCCACAGGCCCTGGGCCTTGCAGTAGGCCTCGACCAGTTGCACGGTCTCCTCGGGGCGGCCGGACAGGCGCAGGTAGTCGAGGGTCACCTGGTCGACCGGGAAGAAGCCACAGGTGGCGCCATACTCGGGGGCCATGTTGGCGATGGTGGCGCGATCGGCCAGCGGCAGGTCGGCCAGGCCGTCGCCATAGAATTCGACGAACTTGCCCACCACGCCCTTCTTGCGCAGCATCTGCGTGACTGTCAGGACCAGGTCGGTAGCGGTGATGCCCTCGCGCAGCTTGCCGGTGAGCTTGAAGCCGATCACCTCGGGGATCAGCATCGATACCGGCTGGCCGAGCATGGCAGCTTCGGCCTCGATGCCGCCCACGCCCCAGCCGAGCACGCCCAGGCCGTTGATCATGGTGGTGTGCGAGTCGGTGCCGACCAGGGTGTCGGGGAAGGCATAGGTGCGGCCGTCCTCTTCGCGGGTCCATACCGTGCGGCCCAGATACTCGAGGTTGACCTGGTGGCAGATGCCGGTGCCCGGCGGCACCACGCGGAAGTTGTCGAAGGCGCTCTGGCCCCAGCGCAGGAAGGCGTAGCGTTCGCCGTTGCGCTGCATCTCGATGTCGACGTTCTGGGCGAACGCGGCCGGGGTGGCATAACGGTCGACCATCACCGAGTGGTCGATCACCAGGTCCACCGGCGACAATGGGTTGATCCGCTGCGGGTCGCCGCCGGCCTTGGCCATGGCCGCGCGCATGGCGGCCAGGTCGACCACCGCCGGCACGCCGGTGAAGTCCTGCATCAGCACCCGCGCGGGGCGGTACTGGATCTCGCGGTCGGAGCGACGCTCCTGCAGCCAGGCGGCGAGGGCGCGCAGGTCGTCACCGGTAACGGTCTTGCCGTCTTCCCAGCGCAGCAGGTTCTCCAGCAGCACCTTGAGCGACATGGGCAGGCGCTGCAGGTCGCCGAGCTGGTGGGCGGCGTCGGGCAGGCTGAAATAGTGGTAGGCGCGGTTGGCCACCTGGAGGGTCTTGAGGGTTTTCAGGCTATCGAGCGAGGGCATTTACAACTCCTTGTGCTCCGGTGCCCGGCGACTGCGGGTCGCTCGCCGGTATCACCGCTCTGGACCGGTCCGCACGGCACGGACCTGGCTGAACAGTCAGGTTAGACCGGTTTGCCGGCCCCGACCCTTTTCTGGACCGATGGGGCGTGTCGCTGGTTCCCGACTTCCTTTATCATTCGCCGCCCTGGCGCCGTCTGCGCCAGTGATGTGGAGTGAGAAATGAATACCCTGTTCATGCATTGCCGGCCCGGCTTCGAGGGCGAGGTCTGCGCCGAAATCAGCGAACACGCCACCCATCTGGGCGTGCCCGGCTATGCCAAGGGCAAGCCGCAGAGTGCCTGCGCCGAGTTCGTCTGCACCGAGCCCGGTGGCATCGAACGCATGATGCAGGCGCTGCGCTTCTCGCAGCTGATCTTCCCGCGCCAGTGGGCCCGCGGTATGTACGTCGAGTTGCCAGAGACCGACCGTATCAGCGTGCTGCTCGAGCACCTGGCCGGGCTGCCAGTGTTCGGCAGCCTGTGGCTGGAGGTGCTCGACAGCAACGAGGGCAAGGAGCTGTCGACCTTCTGCCGCAAGTTCGAAGTGCCGCTGCGCAAGGCCCTGGAGAAGGCCGGCCGCCTGGTCGATGACGCCCGCTGTCCGCGCCTGCTGCTGACCTTCATCAGCGGCCGCCGGGTGTTCCTCGGCCTGGCCGAGGCCGACAACTCGGCGCTGTGGCCGATGGGCATCCCACGCCTGAAGTTCCCCCGCGAGGCCCCGAGCCGATCGACCCTCAAGCTGGAGGAAGCCTGGCACCAGTTCATCCCGCGCGAGCAATGGGACGCGCGCCTGAACGATGACATGACGGGTGTCGACCTGGGCGCCTCGCCCGGAGGCTGGACCTACCAGCTGGTCAAGCGTGGCATGCTGGTGACCGCCATCGACAACGGGCCGATGGCCGAAAGCCTTATGGATACCGGCCTGGTCACCCATCTGATGGCCGACGGTTTCACCTGGCAGCCGAAGCAGACGGTGGACTGGATGGTCTGCGATATCGTCGAGAAGCCGGCGCGTACCGCTTCGCTGATCGAGACTTGGCTGGGCGAGGGCTTGTGCCGCGAGGCGGTGGTCAACCTGAAGCTGCCGATGAAGCAACGCCATGCCGAGGTTCGCAAGCTGCTGGACCGCATTGAGGCTGGGTTCAAGGCACGCAAGGTGAAGGTGTCGATCGCCTGCAAGCAGCTGTATCACGACCGTGAGGAAGTCACCTGTCATCTGCGCCGGCTGGACCTGAAGCCGCGCTGAGGCCATCGCGGGGCGAGCCCGTTCCCATGGTACCCGGCCCTTGTGGGAGTGGGCTTGGCGCCCCTCGGCCGATACGCCACAATGACGAGCATTTTGCGGAGCCTTTCATGACCGATTTCACCCACGACGCGATCCTCGATGCCACCGGCCTGAACTGCCCGGAGCCGGTGATGATGCTGCACAAGCATGTGCGCGAGCTGGTATCCGGCGGTGTGCTCAAGGTCATCGCCACCGACCCGTCGACCCGGCGCGACATCCCCAAGTTCTGCATCTTCCTCGGCCACGAGCTGCTCGGCCAGGAAGAAGACGCCGGAACCTACCTGTACTGGATCCGCAAGAAGGCCGACTGAACCCGCCGCGATCGCGCTACACTGCGCTCCCCTGACAGGAGAGCGCCATGCTGATAGTTGCCGACGAGAATATCCCGCTGCTCGATGCCTTCTTTGCCGGTTTCGGTGAAATCCGCCGTTATCCCGGCCGGGCCATCGACGCCGCCTGCGTCAAGGACGCCGACGTACTGCTGGTACGCTCGGTGACTCGCGTCGATCGGCAACTGCTCGAGGGCAGTCGGGTACGCTTTGTTGGCACCTGCACCATCGGCACCGATCACCTCGACCTCGAACACTTCGCCCAAGCCGGTATCCACTGGAGCAGCGCGCCGGGCTGCAATGCCCGTGGCGTGGTGGACTACGTGCTGGGCAGCCTGCTGACCCTGGCCGAACTCGAGGGTGCCGACCTGGGCAAGCGCGTCTATGGCGTGGTCGGCGCGGGTGAGGTTGGCGGGCGGCTGGTGCGTGTGCTGCGCGGCCTCGGTTGGAAGGTGCTGGTGTGCGACCCGGTGCGCCAGGCCAGCGAGGCCGGCGATTTTGTCGATCTCGACAGCGTCCTTGAGCAATGTGATGTGATCAGCCTGCACACGCCGCTGCAGCGTGGCGGCGAGCACCCGACCTGGCACCTGCTCGATCAGCCGCGCCTGGCCCGCTTGCGCGCAGGTGCCTGGCTGATCAACGCCAGCCGTGGGCCTGTGGTGGACAACGCTGCCCTGCGTGAACTGCTGCTGGATCGCGAGGATCTGCACGCGGTGCTTGATGTGTGGGAGGGAGAGCCGCAGGTGGACCTGCAACTGGCCGACCTGTGCACCCTGGCCACGCCGCATATCGCCGGCTACAGCCTGGATGGCAAGCAGCGTGGCACGGCGCAGATCTACCAGGCGTTCTGCCGCTGGCGCGCAGTGCCCGAGCAGATTCACCTGGCCGACCTGCTGCCGGCACCAGGCCTTGCGCAGATCGAGTTTGACGCGAGCGCGGATCCGGCGTGGGCATTGGCCACCCTGTGCCGGGCGGTCTACGACCCGCGTCGTGACGATGCCGATTTCCGTCGCAGCCTGAGCGAAGATCCGGCCGAACAGCGTGCGGCATTTGATCTGCTGCGCAAGCACTACCCGGTACGGCGTGAGATCGAGGGATTGCCGGTGCGCGTCCGTGGGGAAATGCCCCAGTTGGCGCAGGTGGTCAGTGCATTGGGGGCGGTGCTGGCCTGAGGGTGCGCAAAGGCAGGACAATAAAAACCCGGCGCGAGCGCCGGGTTGCACGCAATTCGGGGATCAGGCCTTGCCGATCTTCTTGACCCGGCTCTCTTCCAGGTCCTTGCAGGCCTTCTGGATCATCTGCTCGGTGATGGGCACCTCGCGGCCCTGGGCATCGATGATCGAGCCGCAGACCTGAGGTTGCGGACGGTTCTGGTTCTTGGGCGTATCGGTGTGCTGCAAGCTCATGTCCTGTCTCCTCTTTCAGGTTCAAGCGCAAGGTATCGCTTTGCCGTGACTGGTCTGTGACAGCTTTCGGCTTCATGCTGGATCAGTCCACCAGAATGCGCGACAAAGCTCCAGTCACGCGTTAGAACGAATGGGCATAGCCACTGTCGCTCCGTCCGAGCATGGGACGGCCTCGCATTCCCGAGCGTTGCACAGCGCTGACGAGTGGTAGTCTGCTATCAATCCCCTGTGGAACGACCTTTGCCATGCCCGATCCGATCTCTCCCCGCCAACGCCGTGCCCTGCACCTGGGCTGGCAGTTCGTGCGACCCTATCGGCGCCAGGCGTTGCTGGCCTTGCTGGCGCTGGTGGTCACTGCCGCCATCACCCTGTCCATGGGGCAGGGGATCCGCCTGCTGGTCGATCAGGGCTTCATGACCGGCTCGGCGCACCAGCTCAACCAGACCATTGGCCTGTTCCTGTTGCTGGTGCTGGCCCTGGCGGTGGGGACGTTCGCCCGCTTCTACCTGGTGTCGTGGATCGGCGAGCGCTGCGTGGCCGATATCCGCCGGGCGGTGTTCGACCACCTGGTCGGCCTGCACCCGGGTTTTTTCGAGGACAACCGCAGTTCGGAGATCCAGTCGCGGCTGACCGCCGACACCACCTTGCTGCAGTCGGTGATCGGCTCGTCGCTGTCGATGTTCCTGCGCAATGCGCTGATGGTGGTCGGCGGGGTGATCCTGCTGTTCGTCACCAACCCCAAGCTGACCAGCATCGTGGTGCTGGCCCTGCCCCTGGTGCTGGCGCCGATCCTGCTGTTTGGCCGGCGCGTGCGCAGCCTGTCGCGGCAGAGCCAGGACCGGGTGGCCGATGTGGGCAGCTATGTCGCCGAGACCCTTGGCCAGATCAAGACGGTGCAGGCCTACAACCACCAGGCGCGTGACCAGGCACTGTTCGGCGACACCGTGGAGGCGGCGTTCGATGTGGCGCGCCGTCGCATCGCCCAGCGCGCCTGGCTGATCACCCTGGTGATCGTGCTGGTGCTTGGCGCAGTGGGGGTGATGCTCTGGGTCGGCGGCATGGATGTGATCGCCGGACGTATCTCCGGCGGCGAGCTCGCCGCGTTCGTGTTCTACAGCCTGATCGTCGGCAGCGCCTTTGGCACCCTGAGCGAGGTGATTGGCGAATTGCAACGGGCCGCCGGTGCCGCCGAGCGTATCGCCGAGCTGCTGGCGGCGCAGACGGCGATCCTGGCGCCGTCACAGCCGGCGGGATTGGCGCACGGGCGCGCCAGTGGCGACATCGAACTGCGCGAGGTGCGCTTCGCCTACCCGTCACGGCCCGCGGTGGCGGCCGTCGACGGCCTGAGCCTGCATATCCGTCCCGGCGAGACCGTGGCGCTGGTCGGGCCGTCGGGGGCCGGCAAATCGACCTTGTTCGACCTGCTGCTGCGGTTCTACGATCCGCAAGGTGGCGCGATTCTACTCGATGGCCAGCCGATAACCGGTCTGGCGCCTGCCGACCTGCGCCGCCAGTTTGCCCTTGTGGCCCAGCAACCGGCGCTGTTTCGCGGCACGGTCGAGGCCAACATCCGTTATGGCCGGCCCGAGGCCAGCCTGGCCGAGGTCGAGGCGGCGGCGCGCGGTGCCCATGCCCATGAGTTCATCATCCAGCTGCCTCAGGGCTACCAGACACCCTTGGGCGAAGGGGGCTTGGGCTTGTCCGGTGGCCAGCGTCAGCGCCTGGCGATTGCCCGGGCGCTGTTGGTGGATGCGCCGATCCTGCTGCTGGACGAAGCCACCAGCGCGTTGGACGCGCAAAGCGAGTATCTGATCCAGCAGGCATTGCCAGAACTGATGGCCGGGCGCACCACGCTGGTCATCGCCCACCGCCTGGCGACGGTGCAGCATGCCGACCGTATCGCGGTGATCGACAAAGGCCGACTGGCGGCAGTCGGGCCCCATCGACAATTGATCGAGCAAAGCCCACTCTACGCACGCTTGGCAGCGCTGCAATTCAACTCGGCCTGAGCGTCTTTGTTGTCGCTGTTTTGTAACAATTCTGTAGCAATTGCCTGAGACTATCTGCCTCGGCTGTTGCGCAGGTGCTTGCCCTGGCTGCCATCGCCCGATGGCAGCGTTGATGGGGCAGTGAACGAGGACAAGGACGCCTCTGTCGGCGGTGCCGGCGTGCGCCGTTTCCCTCTTCCTTGTTCCGAGATCCGCAATCTTGCGTAAATCCCTCAGAGTGCAAATTCTCTCCCTGCTCGGTGGCAGCCTGGTGGCGATCCTGTTGATCGCCCTGGTGTGTTTCCAGTTCCTGTCCTCCAGTGTGCGCGGCTACGCCGAGCTGGTGGACGGACCGTTGCGTGCCTCGCAACTGATCGACGAAGCCAACCTGCAGTTCAAGATCCAGGTGCAGGAGTGGAAGAACGTGCTGCTGCGTGGTCGCCAGCCGGCGGAGCTGGATAAGTACTGGCAGCAGTTCCAGGCCCGCGAGCAGCAGGTGCAGCAATTGCTGGGGCAATTGATCGACAGCAGCGACCCGGCGCTCAAGGCGCGCCTGGAGCAGCTCAAGGCCAGCCACCGACAGCTGGGGGCGGCCTACGAGCAAGGGCGCCAGGCATTCCTGGCTGCCAGTGGCGACCCGGTGGCCGGCGACCTGGCGGTCAAGGGCGTGGACCGCGCCACCAGCGACCAGATGAGTGCACTGGTGGAGCAACTGCGCCTCGATGCCCACGGGCGTGCCGACGCCATCAGCGCCAGCGCCGAGCGCACGGTGTGGTTGGGCGTGCTGGTGATGCTGGGCTCGGCCGTGCTGGTCGGGCTGTTCAGCCTGTGGTTGGTCAACCGCAGCCTGGTCGAGCCGATCCGCCAGTTGATCGACTACGTCGCCCAGCTCAGCCAGGGACGTTTCGCCACCCGGGTCGACAGCCGTCGCGAGGATGAACTCGGGCGCCTGGCGCTGGCCGCCAACACCCTGCGTGATTTTCTTGCCGACACCGTCGGCCGGCTCAAGGACAACGCCGAAGAGCTGGAGAGCGCCAGCGGCCAGCTCAGCCGTATCGCCGGCGACATGGCCCACGGCACCCATGATCAATTCCTGCGTACCGACCAGGTCGCGACGGCCATGCACGAGATGTCCGCCACCGCCCAGGAAGTGGCCCGCCATGCCGCCGATGCCGCCCGCGCGGCGGACGAGGCCGACCACAGCGCCCAGGCGGGCGAGCAGGTCATGCAGCGCACCATCGACACTATTGCCGTGGTCAACCGCGAGATCGCCGGCACCGCAGCGGTGATTCGCCACCTGGAAAACGACAGCACGCGCATCGGCAAGGTACTTGAAGTGATTCGCGGCATCGCCGAGCAGACCAACCTGCTGGCGCTCAACGCCGCCATCGAAGCCGCCCGTGCCGGCGAGGCGGGGCGCGGTTTCGCGGTGGTGGCCGACGAAGTGCGCAGCCTGGCCCAGCGCACCGCGGCATCGATCGCCGAGATCCACCAGATCATCGAGGCGGTGCAGTCGGGCGCGGTGGAGGCGGTCAAGGCCATCGAGAGTGGCCAGCAGCGCAGCGAGGAGGGCGCCGAACAGGTGCAGCAGGCCGGGCAGATGCTGCAGCGCATCACCACGGCGGTGGAGGCGATCCGCGACATGAACCGCCAGATCGCCACTGCTGCCGAGGAGCAGACCAGTGTCGCCGAGGACATCTCGCGCAACCTGGTCGAGATCACCCGCATCGCCACCGCCAACCAGCAGGCGGTGCAGCACACCGAGCAGGCCGGACAGCGCCTGCACGGACTGTCGGGTCAGTTGGGCGAAGTGACTTCCCGATTGACCGCTTGAATCGCCATCACGGTGCGCCGATGCGACGTGCACCGCGATGCTTTTGAGGGTGGGGAAATCCGCCATTCTCGCATGTCGCATCAGTTACCTGTGGCGGATTGTCGCCATCCATTGGATGGCCGAGGGCGCTGTGGGCGGCATCAGCCGTGGCCCCGCCCAGGCTGGCACACTCCCTGCTTCACGGCGCCCCGGGCCAAGGCCCGAGGCGATCGTGCCCCGATTTCGCGAAACTCCTGCCAACCACAACAACAACCGGGCGTGCACACCGGGGGCAACGACTGCCAATCCTTCACTTCAATTGGATTGAGCTAATGAAAAAAATCCTGCTGACGCTCCTGTGCCTGAGTGTCATCGGCTGCTCCAAGCCCGCGGAGCCACAAAAGTCCGTCGATGTGCTGCTGATCGGCGGCGGCATCATGAGCGCAAGCCTCGGGACCTACCTCACCGAACTGGAACCGAACTGGAAAGTCGACGTCTACGAGCGCATGGACCAGGTCGCCGAAGAGAGTTCCAACGCCTGGAACAACGCCGGCACCGGCCACTCGGCGTTCTGCGAGCTGAACTACACCAGTGTTGGCAAGGACGGCAGCATTGACATCAGCAAGGCGGTCAGCGTCAACGAACAGTTCGAGGTGTCCAAGCAGTTCTGGGCCTACCAGGTCGAGCAGGGCGTACTGAGTAACCCGCGATCGTTCATCAACAACGTGGCGCACATGAGCTTTGTCTGGGGTGACGAGAACGTCGCCTTCCTGCACAAGCGCGTCGAGGCTTTGCAGCACAGTTCGCTGTTCCGCGGCATGGAGATCACTGAGGATCACGAGCAGATTCGCCAGTGGGTGCCGCTGGTGATGGAGGGGCGCGACCCCGGGCAGAAGGTGGCCGCGACCCGCATGGCCATCGGTACCGACGTGAACTTCGGCGAGATCACCCGCCAGCTGTTTGCTGCCATGACCCGCAACCCGAACGTGCAACTGCACCTGGGCCATGAAGTGCGCGACATCGTGCGCAACGACGACGGCAGCTGGAATGTGGTGGTGGCCGACCTGGCCAAAGGTGGCAAGGAGTCTGCGGTCAAGGCCAAGTTCGTCTTCATCGGCGCCGGTGGCGGCGCGCTAAAGTTGCTGCAGAAGTCCGGCATCCCGGAAGCCGAGGGCTATGCCGGCTTCCCGGTCGGTGGCCAGTTCCTGATGACCGACAACGCCGACCTGGTCGCTCGCCACAAGGCCAAGCTGTACGGCAAGGCCTCGGTCGGCGCGCCGCCGATGTCGGTGCCGCACCTGGACACTCGGGTGATCGATGGCAAGGAGGTGCTGCTGTTCGGTCCGTTCGCGACCTTCTCCACCAAGTACCTCAAGCACGGCTCGTTGCTGGACATGTTCAGTTCGCTGACCACCCACAATATCCGCCCGATGATGCAGGCCGGCATCGACAACATCGACCTGAGCACCTACCTGATGGGCCAGTTGATGCTCAGCTTCGACGACCGCATGGCGGCCCTGCGCGAGTACTTCCCCAACGCCAAGAACGAAGACTGGCAGCTGCTCCAGGCCGGTCAGCGCGTGCAGGTGATCAAGAAGGACCCCGTGCACGGTGGCGTGTTGCAGTTCGGCACCGAAGTGGTGGCCGCCGAGGATGGCAGCATCGCCGCGCTGCTGGGTGCCTCGCCCGGTGCCTCGACTGCCGCGCCGATCATGCTGAGCGTGCTGGAGAAGACCTTCAAGGATCGGATCAAGAGCGCCGAGTGGCAGGCCAAGCTCAAGGAAATCGTGCCGACCTACGGCCAGAAGCTGAACAATGATCTTGAGTTGACCAACAAGACCCGCGAATGGAGCAGTGCGCGTTTGCAGCTGCTGCATGTGCCCGTGTTGCCGGAGTAATCGCACAAGCGTGGGGGCGGGCTGGCCTGCTCCCACCAGTGACTGGCTTTTTCGCGGGCAACAAAAAACCCGCGCAAGGCGGGTTTTTTGCAGGATTTGGTCGGAGAGACAGGATTCGAACCTGCGGCCTTCTCGTCCCGAACGAGACGCGCTACCTGGCTGCGCTACACTCCGATGTCCGAAATGCTACTGCATCGATTTTTTCAACGCAACCCCTTGTTGCAAAAAGGAGTTGCGCCAAAAACGCAGGGCTGGATCACAGCTCCTTGACGGTACGGATCTGGTCTTTGTTGATGCGCGTGCGCTTGCCGTCGAGCTGTTCGAATTCGTAGAAGCCGGAGTCGTCGTCATACGAAGGGGTGTCCACCGCCTGGATCTCGCGGCCGTCGTTCAGGGTGATGACGGTTGGCGAGGCGCAGCCGGCGAGGGCGCCCAGGCCCAGGGCAAGCAGGAAGGCGGGAAGGGTCCGTTGGATCATCGTGTTTCTCCAGTGCGATGGTGCTAGATGTCATTAAGACGCAGGGCGTCCACGCAAGTTCCTTGCACAGTGCAGCATAGCGCCATCGTGCTGGCATTGACCAAGAACAACGTCGCGGTCTGGGCGCCGTGGCCTGTGATATAACAGCGCACATTCCCTGTTCCCCTGCGACGGACTCCCATGAAAGCCAAGGCAGATACCCCTTTTGTAGCGCTGAACATCGCCGTGCTGACGGTCAGCGATACCCGTACCTTCGACACCGATACCTCCGGCCAGCTGTTCGTCGATCGCCTCGGCGCCGCTGGCCACCGCCTGGCCGAGCGCGTGCTGCTCAAGGATGACCTGTACAAGATCCGCGCCCAGGTCGCGACCTGGATCGCCGATGACCAGGTGCAGGTAGTGCTGATCACCGGTGGCACCGGCTTTACCGGGCGCGACAGCACCCCGGAGGCCGTGGCGTGCCTGCTGGACAAGCAGGTCGAGGGCTTTGGCGAGCTGTTCCGGCAGATCTCGGTGGCCGACATCGGCACCTCCACCGTGCAGTCCCGCGCCCTGGCAGGCCTTGCCAACGGCACTCTGGTCTGCTGCCTGCCGGGGTCGACCAATGCCGTGCGTACTGGTTGGGACGGCATCCTCGCCGAGCAGCTGGATGCCCGTCACCGGCCGTGCAACTTCGTGCCGCACCTGAAGCAGGCAACGGCCTGTGACAGTCGTGGTTGAGGTGGCCCGGCCGTTGATGCCGGTGGAAGAGGCCTTGGAGCGCCTGCTGGCGCTGGCCGAGAAGTCGCCCATCGCCGAGACCGAACACGTCGCGCTGGCCGAAGCCGAAGGGCGCGTCCTGGCCCATGAACTGGTGGCCGGGCTCGACCTGCCGCCGTGGCCCAACAGCGCCATGGACGGCTATGCACTGTGCCTGGCCGACTGGCAGGGCGAGCCGCTACGGGTGACCCAGCGCATTTTCGCCGGCCATGCGCCACAGCCCCTGGAGCCTGGCACCTGCGCACGGATCTTCACCGGCGCGCCGCTGCCCGAAGGCGCCGATTGCGTCGAGATGCAGGAAAACACCGAAGTGCTCGTGGATGGCCGGGTACGGTTCCTCGAACCCCTGGCACTGTCACAGAACGTTCGCCCCAAAGGCCAGGAAACCCGTGTCGGCGAACAGGTGATGAGCGCCGGCACGCGGCTGGGGCCGATCCAGCTCGGGCTGGCCGCGACCCTGGGTTTCGGCACCCTGCAAGTGCGGCGCCGGCCACGGGTGGCGGTGCTGTCGACTGGTGACGAGCTGGTCGAGCCGGGCCTGCCGCTGGGGCCCGGGCAGATCTACAACAGCAACCGGCGCCTGCTGGTCAGTTGGCTGCAACGCCTGGGCTGCGAGGTGGTGGACGCCGGGATCCTACCCGACGACCTCGAACGCACCCGCCAGTGCCTGGCCGGGCTGGGCGATGTCGACCTGATCCTGTCCACCGGTGGTGTTTCGGTGGGCGAGGCCGATTTTCTTGGCTTGGCCCTGCGCGAAGCGGGGGAGCTGGCGCTGTGGAAGCTGGCGATCAAGCCGGGCAAGCCGCTGACCTTCGGCCATTACCAAGGTGTGCCGGTGATCGGCCTGCCGGGCAACCCGGCCTCGACATTGGTCACTTTTGGCCTGCTGGCGCGGCCCTACCTGCTGCGCCGGTTGGGTGTACACAGTGTCGCACCGCTGCGTTTCAGCGTGCCGGCGGGTTTCGATTGGCCCAAGGCCGGGACGCGGCGCGAATTCCTGCGCGCGCGCATCGAGGATGGCCGGGTGCGCATCTACAAGAACCAGAGCTCCGGTGTGCTGCGCAGCGCTGCCTGGGCCGATGGGGTGGTGGAGGTGCTTGAAGGCAGCACGCCACGGCAGGGCGACCCCGTGGCATTCATCCCGTTCAGCGAGCTACTTGGCTAGCACGCCGCCGGGGGCGCCTGCGCCTGCCGGTGCCAGCTGGGTCAGGCGCATGTGCACGTTCTCCAGTTGCTGGGCGGCAACGCTCCAGTCATGGCGCTGGCGGGCGAATTGGCGCCCGGCCTCGCTGAGCTGGCACATGCGCCACGGCTGGTTGAGCAGTTGCGTAACCAACAGCGCCAGCTGGCCGCTGTCGTCGCTGCCCAGGTAGTGTTCGCCGTTGTTCATGGCCAGGCCCGAGGCGCCCTTGCTGGTGGTGATGACCGGTAGCCCGGCGGCCATGGCCTCGAGGATCTTCACCTTGGAGCCACCGGCATGGCGCAGTGGCGCAAAGAACAGCGCCGAGCGGCGCTGTAGCTCGCGCAGGTCGGGGCGATAACCTACCCACTCGATGCGTGGGTCGTTCCAATGCAGCTTCCAGCTGGCCGGCAACGCGTGCCCGGCAATGGCCAGGCGCACCGCCGGATTGCTCATCCATACCTGCGGCAGGATCTCCTCCAGCGCCCATTCGATGGCCTCCAGGTTGGCGCCGTACTCGAAGTTGCCGACAAAAAGCAGGCGTTGGCTATGTGGGGTAGGGCGCACGTCCTGGTAGTGGTCGCAGTCCACGCCATTGACCACCACATTCACCGGGCGGCCGCTGATCTGGCCGATCAGTTCGGCATCCTGGGCGCTGACCGCCACCACCTCGGTGGGCTGGCACAGCACCCGTTGTTCCCAGCGCCGATAGCGCCAGCGGTCGAAGGCGTTCAGCGGGCGCAACCACAAGGGCAGGCGGTCATGGCAGGCGGCGCCCATTACCGACTCCAGGTAATGCTCGCTGAGCATGTAGGGCAAGCCCCGGGCCTGCAGGGCCCTCTCGAATGGCTGGAAGCTGTAGCTGTGCTCGATCTGGATCACATCCCAAGGTTCGTCCAGCAATTGCTCGAAGCGGTGCCGCAGGCAAGGCGCCAGGCCATTGATGATGGCCCGCATGGGATAGTCGATGATGGGTGAGGCGAGCAGGTTGAGCGGGCTGTTCAGTGCTCGCCTGGGCAGTACGATCAGGCGCTCCACCAGGGGCTCCAGGGCTTCGCGCGTGGTGTCGCTCAAGGGGACTTTCGACTGCACCAGCAAGGTAATCCGGTGGCCATGCTGCGCCAGGGCGCGCAGCAGGTGGTATTGCCGGGTCTTGCAGCCGCTGGTGGTGGGCCAGGGCAGGTAGGGCAGGGTCCAGAGTATGCGCATGAGCCCGAATCCTCGCGGTTGGCCGGGTATCGGCCCTGGATGACAAAACGCGCCCTCTGGCAGTCAGGCAGGTGCTGCTGCCGCCGGGGCGCGTCCATAGATATCAGTAAAGCGTACGATGTCGTCTTCGCCCAGGTATTCGCCGCTCTGCACCTCGATCATCACCAGGTCGATGACCCCGGGGTTGGTCAGGCGGTGGCTGCGCC
This sequence comes from Pseudomonas sp. RC3H12, assembly GCF_018596375.1. NCBI lineage: Bacteria > Pseudomonadati > Pseudomonadota > Gammaproteobacteria > Pseudomonadales > Pseudomonadaceae > Pseudomonas > Pseudomonas sp. RC3H12. The sequence continues at coordinate 1,051,071 of NZ_CP075595.1, forward strand.
CGGGCTTGATGAAGGTGGACTCGTTGGTGTCGAGCAGGAACTCCTCCTGGCCATTGGTCACGCAGGCCATGCCGCTGACCACGATCCAGTGCTCGCTGCGATGATGGTGCATCTGCAGCGACAGTGATTCGCCGGGGCGGACCATGATGCGCTTGATCTTGAACCGCGGTCCTTCCTCGAGCACCGTGTACAGGCCCCAGGGGCGGGTCACGGTGCGGTGCAGGCGGTAGGCGTCATGGCCCTGGCGCTTGAGCTGCTGGGCGATCACCTTGACTTCCTGGCTGCGCGCGGCATCGGCGATCAGCAGGGCGTCGGGGGTGTCGATGACGATCAGGTTGTCCAGGCCGACCGCGCCGACCAGGCGCCGTGGCGAGTCGATGTAGCAGTTGCTCACGTCATGCAGCACGGTTTCGCCGTTGCAGTGGTTGCCCTGGCCGTCGGCCGGGCGCAGCTCGCGCACCGCTTCCCAGCAGCCGATGTCGCTCCAGCCGATGTCGCACGGCACCACGGCCACCTGGGCGGACGGTTCCATGAGGGCATAGTCGATGGAGATATCCGGCACCAGGGCGAAGCGTTCAGGGTCGAGCTCCACCTGCAGGCCACCCGTGCCTTCCTTGACCTGGCTCTGTTCCAGGCAGTCGGCCACGCTGCGCAGGACCTCAGGGGCATGGGCCTGCAGCTCCTGTAGCACCGTGCCGACGCGCAGGCAGAACATGCCGGCGTTCCATAGGTGCCGACCACCGTCGAGGTAGCCCTGGGCGGTGTCGGCGTCGGGCTTTTCGACGAAGCGGGCGACCTGGTAGCCGCCGTCAGTGATCGGCTGGCCCTGCTCGATATAGCCGAAACCCGTTTCGGCACGGGTCGGTTGCAGGCCGAAGGTGGTCAGCCAACCTTGTCCGGCCAGTGCCAGGGCCTGCCCGACGGCCGCCTCGAAAGCGCCCTGGTCTTGAATCAAATGGTCGGCGGGCAGCACCAGCAGCAGGCTGTCTTCGCCGTGCAGGCGGGCGCAGTGTAGTGCAGCGGCGGTAATGGCAGGGGCGGTGTTGCGACCCAGGGGTTCGAGAATGAAATCGAGGGCCACGCGTGCTGCACCGACCTGGCGATATTCGTCTTGGGTGCGGAACACCACTTCGCGGTTGGTCACCGTGAGCACCCGCTCGACCCCAGGCAGGCTGCTGGCGCGGCTGAAGGTCTTCTGCAGCAGGCTCATGCCGTCGGGCAGGCGCATGAAGGGCTTGGGCATCGCTTCACGCGAGACCGGCCACAATCGGGTGCCGGCGCCGCCAGCGATGATGCAGGGGATCAGAACGCTCATAGTCACAACCTCGAATCGGTGCGCTGTGGGCAGCGCAATGCAAGGGAATCAAGACCTGTCAGGCGTCTGGCGGCGCAAAGTCAATAAAATGACTTTTGTGAGCGGCATCTTCCATGAAGGCCAAATATTTGTCGAATGATGCGCCTGTCACGAGCGGCTTTCAATGGCAATTGCATGAAACGGCGGTTTTTGGGCGAGGCATGCAGCAATCCGTGCGCGTTCATGGTCGAGATTGCAGTAGGGCATTTCTGTGCACTTTTCCGGGAGGGCGACATGAGCGAGCGCAAGGCATTGCTGATCCTGCATGGCAAGCAGGCCACCAACGAAGACGTGCGGGCCGCGGTGGGCCAGTTGCGTGAGCGTGGTTGGGAGTTGGACGTGCGCCTGACCTGGGAGGGCGGTGATGCCCAGCGCCTGGTCGAGGAGGCACTGGCGGCGGGCTATGCTCACGTGGTGGCCGGCGGCGGTGATGGCACGTTGCGCGACGTGGCCGAGGCCATGGGCCTGGCGGCTACCCAGGCCAGCCTGGCGCTGCTGCCGCTGGGTACGGCCAACGACTTTGCCAAGGCGGCCGGTGTGCCGCTTGAGCCGCAAGCGGCCCTCGACCTGCTGGAGGTACCGGCACGGCCGATCGATCTGGGCCGGGTGGGTGACCAGCTGTTCCTGAACATGGCTACCGGCGGATTCGGCACCCAGGTCACCGCCAATACCTCTGAAGACCTGAAGAAAGTGCTGGGCGGCGCAGCCTACCTGTTCACCGGGCTGTCGCGCTTCAGTGAGCTGCAGGCGGCCTCGGTCGAGCTGCAGGGTCCGGGGTTCCAGTGGCAGGGCGAGTTGCTGGCGCTGGGCATCGGCAATGGTCGTCAGGCCGGCGGCGGGCACGTGCTATGCCCTGAGGCGAGCGTGGACGATGGCCTGCTGGACGTCGGCATCCTGCCGGCGCCCCAGGAGATGGCCGGGGCCTTGCGCGATCTGTTGGCCGGTGAGGGGCTGTTCGTGCGCGCCCGCTTGCCGTGGGTGGAGATCAAGAGCGCCCAGGGGCTGGACATGAATCTCGACGGCGAGCCCCTCCAGGCGGCCAGCCTGCGGTTCGAGGCCGTGCCCAAGGCGCTGCGCGTGCACCTGCCGGCGGATTCGCCGTTGCTCAGTCGTCCAGGCTGATGATCCTCTCGCGCACGGCGAACAGCACCAGGCCCGCCACATCGTAGATCTGCAGGCGCTTCATGATCTGCGAGCGGTGGGTTTCCACGGTCTTGATCGACAGGCCCAGGCCGCCGGCGATCTCCCGGGTGGATTTGCCACGCACGATCAGGCGCAGGATCTCCAACTGGCGGGCGGTCAGGTTGTGGTGGCCTTCGTTATTCGATTGACGGCCGCTCTGGGCGCGCAACAGCGCCTGGTTGATCACGGTGTGGGCGATGGCCGGGCTGAGGTAGCGTTCGTCGTTGCGCAGGGCGGTCAGTGCCTGCTCCAGTTCGGTGGCCGTGGTGTCCTTGAGCAGGTAGCCATGGGCGCCGCTCTCCAGGGCGCGCATGATCAGCTCCGGGTCGGTGTGCATCGACAGGATCAGCACCTTGCAGGAGCAGCCGCTTGCGCGCAGTTGCGTGAGGGCGTCCAGGCCGCTGGTCGAGCGCATGGAAATATCCAGCAGGACGATGTCCGGCGCGAGGCGCCGGACCTGCTCCAGCAGTTGGCTGCCATCGTCGGCTTCGCCAATCACGGTATAGCCGGGAATATCCGTCACCAGTGCCCTGACGCCAGCACGAATCAGGGAGTGGTCGTCCACCAGCAATAATCTACAGGTCATCGGGAGCGGGAGTCCTGGCACGTTCTTGGTTGCGGGGTGGCCATGGGAAGAGGGCGTCGATCCGGGTGCCCTGGCCGGGCTGGCTGGTGATGCTCAGGCTGCCCTGCAGCGCTGTCACACGTTCCTGCATGCCAGCCATGCCGCGCAGGCCGCTTTCTGCTGGTGCCTGCGCCGGCACGAAGCCGCCGCCGTCATCCTGGATCGACAGCGCCAGGCCGGCCGAGGTGCGCTGCAGGCGGACCACCAGGTTGCGTGCGTGCGCGTGGCGGAGCATGTTGGTGACCGCCTCCTGGGTGATGCGAAAGGCCGCCATGGTCACCTCCTCGCTGATGCCGCCCAGGCGTTGGTTGCATTCAAGACTCCAGTGCACCTCGGTGTTTTCCAGGGTGCGCAGCAAATGCGCGCGCAGGCTCGCCTCCAGGCCCAGGCTGGCCAGTTGTCGAGGATTGAGAATGGTGGAAACGTCGCGCACGTTGCTCAGCGTATGGTCCAGGGTGCTGCGCAAGGTGGCGCAGTGCTCCTGCAGGTCCGCCGGCACTCGGCGTTGCAGCCAGTCGACCTGCAGCTTGGCGGCGGTCAGCAGTTGGCCGATATCGTCATGCAGTTCACGGCTCAGGCGCTGACGCTCGCTCTCTTGCACCTTGAGCATGCGCGTGGCCAGTTCCGCCGGGCGCAGGTTGATCGAGCGCGCCCAATGGCGCAGGTGCCAGCCGACGCCGATCATCGCCAGCAACTGGAGCAACAGCAGGCTGGCCGACAATGGCAGGGTGCGCAGGTACACCACCAGGTTTGCCGCCAGCGATGCAATGCACAGCAGCGTGGTCGTCCAGCGGAGCAGGGCAACTCTGGAGCGGCAACGCTGGAGGAACTTCAAGCGTGGGAGCATAGATAGGGAAGCCACTGAGTTATTGCAGTTGAGGGCATTGCACATGCCTGGCCAGGGGTGCTGGTGCCGTGCATTCAATCAAGCACCGGCCACGTATCCAATCACCCGATAGTCTGGGTGCGCATGTTCGAACGTGCGCATGTTATCACTTTGATTGAATTTGGTCGCGGGGGGATAACTGCTTGAAACCTCGGATTTTCCGGGCTGTGGCGGGTCTGGCGGGCAAGGCGCTGGCTAGCACAGTGCCATTATTAAAAGATGTTTCCAGTGCGCCTCGATCAACTAAAAAACCAGCGGGCAAAAACATTTGGAAAAACTTGCCAAACTTTTCAAGTTAAACCCTGAGTGAGTTTAGTTGCCACGCATTTAGTCGGGTTAATGTTGGCGGTCGGCTGCACTGAGGCTTTGCTCCGCAAGTGCATCCTGGGCGTGGGGGTGGTCGCAGAACGTGCCGGCTTCCTGGCAATCGGCGCACAGTTGCGCTGTCGGTTGGCCCAGGGTGGTGGCGAGCTCGGCCAGCAGGCGTCGTTGCTCCTCGGTGTCCATGTCCAGGCGGCCGGTCTGCGGGTCGAGCAGCTCCAGTTGCCAGTCCAGCAGGGTCAGGCAGGCCCCAAGCGCGGGCAGGCTGGTACCGTGCAGGTGTTGCTGGGCGCACGCGGGCGCGAGCAGTCGTTGCAGGGCCAGGGCATGGTGGGCCACTTCGAGCAGGTCGAGCGCGACTGCCCGCCGGGCGAGAGTGTCGAGTGCGGCATTGAGGCTGTGGCAGGCATCCGGATCGTTGGTGATCAGCTCCAGGTGCTGCAGGCATTCCTGGGACCTGGCCAACAGGACCTGCGCATCCTGCAAAAAGGCCGCCACGGCGGCGTTGTGCAGTGAAGTGCTATCCATCATGGCGCCCCGTCTTCAGGGATTGGCCGTACCAAGATGATCGCTCGCAAAAGCCTGACTCCGTTCATGCAGTGAGAATGGCGTCACATTAATGGCTAATGGATATTGCGAACATCAGGTTGCACCCGATTGCTACTAGGGGTTTCCCTGATGCGGTTTCAGGCAGGGTCGTTCGTTGCGAGCGACGGACGTGGCGGGATGTGGCAGCAGTAAAGCATGATGGTAAAGTGATATCAATCACCCCGCATGGCTTTTTCCATCAGGGGTCAAGCTGTGACCGTGTCCGCCGATACAGGGGGATGCATTCACTTTTTCCCGACTCACGCCTGGGGGCTTCCAATGGCTGGCATTCTCGACACGGTAGACCAACGCACGCAACTGGTGGGTGAGAACCGCCTGGAAATCCTCATGTTCCGGCTGGCCGGCCGGCAGTTGTTCGCGATCAACGTGTTCAAGGTCCAAGAGGTGCTGCAGTTGCCCAAGCTGACCCTGATGCCGCAGCGCCATTCGTTTGTCTGTGGCGTGGTCAACCTGCGCGGCCAGACACTGCCGGTCATCGACCTGTCCCAGGCAATCGGCATGCGTCCGCTGCAGCCGGGGCCAAACAGCACCATCATCGTCACCGAGTACAACCGTTCGGTGCAGGCGTTCCTGGTGGGGGGCGTGGATCGTATCGTCAACATGAACTGGGAAGCCATCATGCCGCCGCCGGCCAGCGCTGGCCGCCAACACTACCTCACGGCGATCACCAAGGTCGACGAGCAACTGGTGGAGGTCATTGACGTGGAGAAGGTGCTGGCCGAGATCGTGCCCTACAACGCCAAGGTCTCCCGCGACAAGCTCGAAGACCCGGTGCTGGCCCGCGCCCGTGGCCGCGAGGTGCTGCTGGTGGACGACTCCACCGTGGCCTTGGCGCAACTGCGCGATACCCTCTCGCAACTGGGGGTTAAACTGCACGTGGCCAGCGACGGCCTCAAGGCCCTGCGCCTGCTCAAGGGTTGGGCGGACGCAGGGGAGAATGTCTGCGAGAAGTTGCTGATGGTCTTCACCGATGCCGAGATGCCCGAGATGGATGGTTACCGGCTGACCACCGAAATTCGCAACGACCCGCGCTTGCGTGGCCTGTACGTGGTACTGCATACCTCGCTGTCTGGCAGCTTCAACGAATCCATGGTCAAGAAGGTCGGTTGCGACAACTTCCTGTCCAAGTTCCAGCCCGATCGCCTGGTGGATGTGGTGCGTCAACGCCTGAGCCTGGACGACGCCGCGGTGTAACGGCTGTACCGATCCGGTATAAGCTTGGCCTTTCGACTGGCGCAAGGTGGCAGGGATGTTTCTCAGTGCGTTGTATAGGTACCCGGTGAAATCGGCGCAGGCCCAGCGCCTGCAGGCGTCGGTTGTCGGCCATCTGGGCCTGGACGGGGACCGGCGCTGGCTGGTGGTGGAGCAGGAGAACGGCCGCTTCCTGACCCAGCGCGCCTGGCCCCTGCTGGGGCAGGTTGGCGCCAGTTACGGCGAGCAGGGCCAACTGCTGCTCCAGACGCCGGGGCAGGCACCCTTGGAGGTGCCGGTACCGCCTGCCGACGAGGCCTTGCGCGGTATCACCATCTGGCGCGACACCTTGCGCGTGCCCGATGCCGGCGATGCCGCCGCGACCTGGCTCAGCGAGCTGCTGGGCAAGGCGGTAAGGCTGGTGTACTGCCCCGAGCAGCGGGCCCGCTACCTGCCCAGCGGCTACGGCCTCAACAGTGACCGGGCGGCCTTTCCCGATGGTTTCCCCCTGCTGTTGATCGGCCAGGCCTCGCTGGATGAGTTGAGCCGTCGGGTGGGGCGCCCCATGGAGATGCTGCGGTTTCGCCCGAACCTGGTGGTCGAGGGGGCCGAGGCCTTTGCCGAGGACCGCTGGAAGCGCATCCGTATTGGCGACATGACCTACCGCGTGCTCAAGCCCAGCGTGCGCTGCATCCTCACCACCCTCGATCCCGTCACGGGCGAACGCAGCCCGGACCGTGAGCCCTTGACCACGCTCAAGACCTTCCGCGAGAAGGAAGGCGATGTGCTGTTTGGCCAGAACCTGGCGGTGGATGGCGAGGGAGAGCTTAAGGTGGGGATGGCCGTTGAGGTCCTCGAATAGCGCCATCGCGGGGCAAGTCGCATCGGCGCACCGCCGCTCCCACGTTAGCGTGGGCGCGGGCTTATGGCATTCCGATCACATATCGTCGAAATACCGCTCATGCCAATCCACCAGCGGCTGCGGTGAATTGAGCTTCTGCCCGTAGATGACCGAATACGACAGCACGTTCTGCACGTACTGGCGCGTCTCGTCGAACGGAATCGATTCGACCCACACATCGAAACTCAGGTGCTTGGCGCCCTTGAGCCACTGGCGTACACGCCCGGGGCCGGCGTTGTAAGCGGCCGAGGCCAGTACGCGGTTGCCGTTGAACTGACTGTGCACCTGGCTCAGGTAGGCAGCGCCGAGCTGGATGTTCTTGTCCGGGTTGAAGACCTGGGCCGGCGAAGCCAGCGGGATGCTGAACTTGCGCGCGGTTTCCTTGGCGGTGCCCGGCATCAGCTGCATCAAGCCGCTGGCGCCGACGCTGGAGCGGGCGTCTTCCATGAAGGCGCTTTCCTGGCGGGTGATGGCGAATACCCAGCTCGAATGCAGGCCGCGAACCTTGGCTTCGCGCACCAGGGTGTCGCGGTGTGCCATCGGGAAGCGGATGTCCAGGTCGTCCCAGTACTGGGCCTGGCTGATGGTGCGGATGGCCGGGAAGTACCAGCGCATGTCGTAGGCCAGGCGGGCCTGGGCAACCATTTCGTCACGGTTGAAGTGGCGGCTGACGTGGTACCACTCGCGGCGCCCCTCGACGATCTGGCCACGGGCGTGGAACTCCAGTGCGCGACGGATGCCGGGGGTGTTGCGGACCTTGTTGGTCACCGCCTGGCTCAGCGCCAGCGGCTTGTTGTTCAGCTGATAGGGCGTCTGCGCCCGGTCGGCGGCGAGGAAGCCATAGAAGTCGCGTTCGCGGGCGACGGTCTTGTACAGCAGCGGGACCTGCGGGTTGTTCGGCTGGGCCAGCTCCAGGCTGCGTGCCTGCCAGTACTTCCAGCGGTTGCTGCTGGCCAGGTCCTGGGGCAGGCGCTTGGTCAGTTCGTAGGCTTCTTCCCAGCGGGCCAGGCGCAGCAGCAGGCGCAGGCGCCATTCGCTGACAGTGTTGTCGCGCAGCTCCGGGTCGTAGCGGGTCATCAGGTCGAGGGCGCGCGGGTCGTAGCGGCGGGCCAGTGTCAGGCCGATCTCGCGGGCGATGGCGACCTTCTCGTCACGGGAGAAGTGCATGCGCTGGGCATAGTCGTCGAGCAGCGCCATGGCCTGTTCCGGATTTTGCCGGGCCAGGCGGCGAAGACCCAGGCTGACCACGTCGGACATGGCCTCGTTGACCGGTGTGAAGCGCGAAGGCTGGTTGAGCAGCTCGGGCTTCTGCGCCACGTCGATCAGCAGCTTGCCCTGGGGGGCGAGGGTGGTGAGGGTTTTCACCAGATTGTTCGCAAGCCCATAGTTGCGCGCCTGTGCCGCCAGTTTGGCGCGCTGCCAGCGCTTGGCCTCGGTCAGCTGGCCTTCGGCGGCCCACATGGCGAACAGGGTGTCGCAGGCCGTGGGCTGGGACTTGCCGACGTTCCACAGCTTCTCGGCGCTGGCGAAGCCTTCGGCGCGCTGGCCGTGGGAGAGCTGGTACTGGCCGTTGAGGCAATCCAGTTCGGTGAAGTTCAGCTTGGGGTCGTAATAGCGGGTGAAGGTATTCCATTCACCGCGTTCGGCCAGCCAGCGCAACCAGCGCAGTTTCATCCAGTTGGCCTGGGGCAGGTCGCCATGGGCCTTGAGGAAACCCTCGATCTCCTCGTTGCTGGCGCTCTTGAGGCGGGCGGTCAGCTCGTCGTAGGTGAGGTAGGGCGTGAGCGGGTAATCGCGCAGCGCCTGCGCGTAGCGCAGGTAGGGGCCCTTGTCGCCCTTGGCCAGGGCGCGCTTGGCCTCGTCGTAGTATTGACGTTGCTGGGTGAGGTCGGCGGCCTGTGCGACGCTCGCGGCGAGGGTGGTCAGCAACAGGCAGGAAGCAATTTGTAACAGGCGGCTGCGCATGATACGTCCGGGCAGTGGAACCATGGAAAGTGACGGCGGAGCCAGCACTGTTGGGTATTACTGCTTAGCTTAGCCGTTTGCCGGTGGCCGGCGAAAGCACTGTGCTTGTATCGAGTTGTTATCCGACGCCCTGTCGCGACAACGGGCTTTTGATGCCCTGAAGGGGTAAGTCAGGTAGAATGCGCGCCCGGTTTTTGGAGATGATCATGACCCTGCTCAAATTCAGCGATGTGTCCCTCGCGTTCGGCGCCATGCCGCTGTTGGACAAAGTGTCCTGGCAGATCGCCCGTGGCGAGCGGGTGTGCATCATCGGCCGCAACGGCACGGGCAAGTCGAGCATGCTACGCCTGGTGAAGGGCGAGCAGAAGGGCGATGACGGCGATATCTGGCGCGCCCCAGGCCTGAAGATTGGCGAGCTGCCGCAGGAGCTGCCGGTGGCCGACGAGCGTAGCGTATTCGACGTGGTGGCCGCCGGCCTTGACGGCGTCGGCGAGCTGCTGGCGCAGTTCCATCACCTGAGCCAGAACATCCACGGCGACGAGGATCTGGAAAAGCTCATGCACGTCCAGCACGAGCTCGAGGCCCGTGACGGCTGGCGCTTGCAGCAGGTGGTCGAAAGCACCCTGAGCCGCCTGCAGTTGCCGGCCGACAAGACCCTGGCCGAGCTTTCCGGCGGCTGGCGCCGACGCGTGCTGCTGGCCCAGGCGCTGGTGTCCGAGCCTGACCTGCTGCTGCTCGACGAGCCGACCAACCACCTGGACATCGGCGCCATCGCCTGGCTTGAAGAGGCGCTCAAAGGCTTCGGCGGCGCGGTGCTGTTCATCACCCACGACCGTTCCTTCCTGCAGAACCTGGCCACGCGCATCCTCGAGCTGGATCGTGGCGGGCTGATCGACTGGAACGGCGACTACGCCAGCTTCCTGGTGCACAAGGAGGCCGAGCTGGCCGCCGAGGCCACTGCCAACGCGCTGTTCGACAAGCGCCTGGCCCAGGAGGAAGTGTGGATCCGCCAGGGCATCAAGGCCCGACGTACCCGCAACGAAGGCCGCGTGCGCGCACTCAAGGCGCTGCGCGTGGAGCGCGGCGAGCGCCGCGAACGCCAGGGCAAGGCCAATATCCAGATCGAAGTGGCCGACAAGTCCGGCAAGCAGGTGATGGTGCTGGAGAACGTAAGCTTCGCCCACCAGAATGGACCGAAGCTGGTCAAGGACTTCTCCATGGTGCTGCAGCGCCAGGACCGTATTGGCCTGCTGGGTGCCAACGGCACCGGTAAGACGACCCTGCTCAAGCTGATGCTGGGCGACCTGGAGCCCACCAGTGGCAAGGTCGAGCGTGGCACCAAGCTGGAGGTGGCCTATTTCGACCAGATGCGCCATCAGTTGGACCTGGAAAAGACCGTCATCGACAACCTGGCCGAAGGCCGCGATTTCATCGAGATCGATGGCCAGAACCGCCATGTGCTCAGCTACCTCGGCGACTTCCTGTTCAGCCCGCAACGTGCGCGCACGCCGGTCAAGGCGCTGTCCGGGGGCGAGCGTGCGCGCCTGCTGCTGGCCAAGCTGTTCAGCAAGCCGGCCAACCTGCTGGTGCTGGACGAACCGACCAACGACCTCGACGTCGAGACCCTCGAGCTGCTCGAAGAGGTGCTGTCGAACTACAAAGGTACGGTGCTGATGGTCAGCCACGACCGGGCCTTCCTCGACAACGTGGTGACCAGCACCCTGGTGTTCGAAGGTGAAGGGCGCGTGCGCGAGTACGTCGGCGGCTACGAGGACTGGATCCGTCAGGGTGGTTCGCCGAAGCTGCTGGGCGTGACCGAGAGCAAGGGTGGCAAGTCCGAGCTCAACAGCGCCGTGGTGCAGGCGCCGGTGGAGGAGGTGGCTCCTGTTGCTGCCGCTGCGCCTGCAGCCGATGCCAGCAAGAAGAAGCTCAGCTACAAGCTGCAGCGTGAGCTGGAGATGCTGCCGGGGCAGATCGATGCGCTTGAGCAGCGGATGGCCGAGGCACAGGAAGAAGTGAGTGCGGCGGGCTTCTATCAGCGGCCGATTGCCGAGACTGCGGCGGTGCTGGCCAAGATCGAGAAGCTGCAGGGCGAGCTGGACGTGCTGGTGGAGCGCTGGGCCGAGCTGGAAGGCTGAAGCCATCGCGGGGCAAGCCCGCTCCCACGCAGCCCTGTTTGACGGGCTTTGTGGGAGCGGGCTTGCCCCGCGATGAAAGTATTACTCGGCCTTCTTCTGCAACCGCACCGCCAATACATCGCACGGCGCGCCGTGCAGCACGTCGTTGGCGGTGGAGCCGAGCAGCAGGGCCAGGCCGTGGCGGCCATGGCTGCCGACCACGATCAGGTCGCACTTCTGATCCTTCGCCAGCTGGTGGATTTCCTGGCGCGGCTGGCCGTAGACCAGGTGCGAGTCGCCGCGATTGATATCCGGGTACTTGTTGTACAGGCGCTCCATGCGTTCCTTGGCCTGGTCGAACTGTTGCTGCTGCAACTGCGACAGGTCCATCGGCACGTCGCCGCCGAAGGCCATGGCCATCGGCTCGACGATATGCACCAGGGAGACCTTGGCGCCGCTGGCCAGGGCGATGGCCTTGGCCCGCTTGATCACCGGGTCGCATTCTTCGGTCAGGTCGACAGCGACCAGAAGATGTTCATAGGACATGTGCAGTACTCCTGACAATCGCGATAGTAGAAGTATGGTCGCTTTCGCGCGGATCTTCCGTGAAACCTGACTAACCCGCTCATTTGCAACGCTTTATAAGGTCTACAGATATGACGGTATGGCTGGTGGTGTCAATCCTTGCGCTGATTCTCAGCCCGTTGGCCTGGTTGCGCCCCTCGCGCAAACAGAGCGAGCAGATGAGCCTGCGCCTGGAGGGGCGGCGCATGGGGCTGGCCATGCAACTGGCGTCGCAACAGTGGCCGCACTGGCTGGTAAACGAGCCGCCCAGCCCTTGCCCGCAGTACCACCGGGCGCGACGTAAGGGGCGCGCTGACAACTGGTGCTACTGGCAGATCACCCCCGGCGTGTGGTGGAACCAGTGGCGCGAGCCTTGCGAGGATCAACGCCTGGCCGAGGCCTTCGCCCGCCTGCCGGCAACGGTCTACAAGGTCGAGGCCGACAGTCGCATGATTGCGCTGTACTGGAGCGAGCGAGGCGACAAATCTGTTTTGCAGGATATTGCCCAGACCCTCGAAACCCTCGCCTGAGCCCGTATGACGCAAAACGGCGCACAGGAGCAAACATGCTCCTGTGCGCCGTTTTGCGTTTGTGCGTGCAAGCACAGGGCCAGGCAGGCCGGAAATACTTTCAATCAGTCGCAGTGTAGCCATCCTGGCCGGATGCGTTTAGAAAAAAGCACGTGTGCCGTCGGGGGTGGCCTATCGCTGACATGAATGGAGGGCGATCACTGTCATCATGTTTCGTACCCGGAGGGTAGAAGATGACTGGAAAGTCGCGTTTTCACGGCCTTCGCGAGTATTTGACAACGCGGTTCTTTTCGGGGAATGTGTGCACACCCAAGTCAAACGGGCGTATGAATTGAGCGTTTGTATGTCAGACGGCTCTTACAGAATCCCGATTAGCGCGTCGACGGGTGTGCCTGGGGCGAGGGACCGGTAGACCGGCTCTTGCTGCCAGCGATCGACGTGTACTGTTCAGCTTCCATATCGTGGAGATCAGTTGATGATTTACGAAGGTAAAGCCATCACGGTTAAGGCTCTTGAAAGCGGCATCGTCGAACTGAAGTTCGACCTCAAGGGTGAGTCCGTCAACAAGTTCAACCGTCTCACTCTGAACGAGCTGCGTCAGGCCGTGGACGTGATCAAGGCCGATGCCTCGGTCAAGGGCGTGATCGTCAGCAGTGGCAAGGACGTGTTCATCGTCGGCGCCGACATCACCGAGTTCGTCGACAACTTCAAGCTGCCCGAGGCCGAACTGGTCGCCGGCAACCTGGAAGCCAATCGCATTTTCAGTGACTTCGAAGATCTGCAGGTGCCGACCGTGGTCGCCATCAACGGCATCGCCCTGGGTGGCGGCCTGGAGATGTGCCTGGCCGCCGACTACCGGGTCATGGCCAGCAGCGCCAAGATCGGCCTGCCGGAAGTCAAGCTGGGCATCTACCCAGGCTTTGGCGGCACCGTGCGCCTGCCGCGCCTGATCGGCTCGGACAACGCCATCGAGTGGATCGCCTCCGGCAAGGAAAACCGCGCCGAGGACGCCCTGAAAGTCGGCGCCGTCGATGCCGTGGTCGCCCCTGAGCTGCTGCAGGCCGGTGCCCTGGACCTGGTCAAGCGCGCCATCAGCGGTGAGCTGGACTACAAGGCCAAGCGCCAGCCCAAGCTGGAAAAGCTCAAGCTCAACGCCATCGAGCAGATGATGGCCTTCGAGACCGCCAAGGGCTTCGTTGCCGGCCAGGCCGGCCCGAACTACCCGGCGCCAGTCGAGGCCATCAAGACCATCCAGAAGGCCGCCAACTTCGGCCGTGACAAGGCCCTCGAGGTCGAGGCCGCAGGCTTCGCCAAGCTGGCCAAGACCTCGGTCGCCGAGAGCCTGATCGGCCTGTTCCTGAACGACCAGGAGCTCAAGCGCAAGGCCAAGGCCCACGACGAGATCGCTCACGACGTGAAACAGGCCGCCGTGCTCGGCGCCGGTATCATGGGTGGCGGCATCGCTTACCAGTCGGCGGTCAAGGGCACCCCGATCCTGATGAAGGATATTCGCGAGGAAGCCATCCAGCTCGGCCTGAACGAGGCCTCCAAGCTGCTCGGCAAGCGCGTCGAGAAGGGTCGCCTGACCCCGGCCAAGATGGCCGAGGCCCTCAACGCCATTCGTCCGACCCTGTCCTACGGTGACTTCGGCAACGTCGACATCATCGTCGAGGCCGTGGTCGAGAACCCGAAGGTCAAGCAGGCCGTGCTGGCTGAAGTGGAAGGCCAGGTGAAAGAGGATGCGATCCTCGCCTCCAACACCTCGACCATCTCCATCAACCTGCTGGCCAAGGCGCTCAAGCGTCCGGAAAACTTCGTCGGCATGCACTTCTTCAACCCGGTGCACATGATGCCGCTGGTGGAAGTCATCCGTGGCGAGAAGTCCAGCGACGTGGCCGTGGCCACCACCGTGGCCTACGCCAAGAAGATGGGCAAGAACCCGATCGTGGTCAACGACTGCCCGGGCTTCCTGGTCAACCGCGTGCTGTTCCCGTACTTCGGCGGCTTCGCCAAGCTGGTCAGCGCTGGCGTCGACTTCGTGCGCATCGACAAGGTGATGGAGAAGTTCGGCTGGCCGATGGGCCCGGCCTACCTGATGGACGTGGTCGGCATTGACACCGGCCACCACGGCCGCGACGTGATGGCCGAAGGCTTCCCGGACCGCATGAAGGACGATCGTCGCTCCGCCGTCGACGCCCTGTACGAAGCCAACCGCCTGGGCCAGAAGAACGGCAAGGGCTTCTACGCCTACGAGACCGACAAGCGCGGCAAGCCGAAGAAAGTCGCCGACGCCAGCGTGCTCGACGTGCTCAAGCCGGTCATCTTCGAGCAGCGTGAAGTCACCGACGAAGACATCATCAACTGGATGATGGTGCCGCTGTGCCTGGAAACCGTGCGCTGCCTGGAAGACGGCATCGTCGCCACCGCCGCCGAAGCCGACATGGGCCTGGTCTACGGCATCGGTTTCCCTCCCTTCCGCGGTGGCGCGCTGCGCTACATCGATTCGATCGGGGTCGCCGAGTTCGTCGCACTGGCCGACAAGTACGCCGACCTGGGGCCGCTGTACCACCCCACTGCGAAGCTGCGCGAAATGGCCAAGAACGGCCAGCGCTTCTTCAACTGAGCGCCCACGAGCTAGAGCGAGAATATTGATATGAGCCTGAATCCAAGAGACGTGGTGATTGTCGACTTCGGTCGCACGCCGATGGGCCGCTCCAAGGGTGGCATGCACCGCAACACCCGTGCCGAAGACATGTCCGCGCACCTGATCAGCAAGCTGCTGGAGCGCAACGACAAGGTCGACCCGAAGGAAGTCGAGGACGTGATCTGGGGCTGCGTCAACCAGACCCTGGAGCAGGGCTGGAACATCGCCCGCATGGCGTCGCTGATGACCCAGATCCCGCACACCTCCGCCGCGCAAACCGTCAGCCGCCTGTGCGGCTCGTCGATGAGCGCGCTGCACACCGCCGCCCAGGCGATCATGACCGGCAACGGCGACGTGTTCGTCATCGGTGGTGTCGAGCACATGGGCCACGTCAGCATGATGCATGGCGTCGACCCCAACCCGCACCTGTCCTTGCACGCTGCCAAGGCTTCCGGGATGATGGGCCTGACCGCCGAGATGCTGGGCAAGATGCACGGCATCACCCGTGAGCAACAGGATCTGTTCGGTGTGCGTTCGCACCAGCTCGCCCACAAGGCGACGGTCGAAGGCAAGTTCAAGGACGAGATCATCCCGATGCAGGGTTACGACGAGAACGGCTTCCTGAAGGTCTTCGACTACGACGAGACCATTCGCCCGGAAACCACCCTCGAAGGCCTGGCGTCGCTGAAGCCGGCGTTCAACCCGAAAGGCGGCACCGTCACCGCGGGCACCTCGTCGCAGATCACCGACGGCGCCTCGTGCATGATCGTCATGTCCGGCCAGCGCGCCATGGACCTGGGGATCCAGCCACTGGCGGTCATCCGTTCGATGGCGGTCGCCGGCGTGGATCCGGCGATCATGGGCTACGGCCCGGTTCCGTCGACGCAGAAAGCCCTCAAGCGCGCTGGTCTGACCATCGCCGACATCGACTTCTTCGAGCTCAACGAAGCTTTCGCCGCACAGGCCCTGCCGGTGCTGAAAGATCTGAAAGTGCTCGACAAGATGAATGAGAAGGTTAACCTGCACGGCGGCGCTATCGCCCTGGGCCACCCGTTCGGTTGTTCGGGGGCGCGGATTTCCGGCACCCTGCTCAACGTCATGAAGCAAAATGGCGGTACCCTGGGCGTCGCCACCATGTGTGTCGGCCTGGGCCAAGGCATCACCACTGTCTTCGAACGCGTCTGATCGCGTCGCAGGACAGCAGCCGGGGCCATGTGCCCCGGCTTTTGTTTTTTACAGGATTTGTTCAAGAGGGCGAGCGACATGCAGATACAACCTGGTGTGTACCGGCATTACAAAGGCCCTGAGTACCGTGTTTTCAGCGCTGCGCGACACTCCGAGAGCGAGGAGTGGATGGTGTTCTACCAGTGTCTGTATGGTGACTACAGCTTCTGGGTCAGGCCACTTTCGATGTTCCAGGAGTCCGTCGAGGTTGACGGCGAGCAGGTGCCACGCTTTGCTTTGGTCAAGGTCGAAGAGGGCCTTGGCGAGCGGCTGGGCAAGGCGCACGAGTGATAGACCGCGCTTGACCTCACTCTTTTGCCACTATATATAGCGGTGCCGCGTCCGGCACCTGACGCGTTTTTCATCTTCAGATTCAGGAATACTCCGATCCATGGGCAAATCGCTGGTCATTGTGGAATCCCCGGCCAAGGCCAAGACCATCAACAAGTACCTGGGCAGCCAGTACGTGGTGAAGTCGAGTATCGGCCACATCCGTGACCTTCCCACCAGCGGTTCCGCCAGTGCGAGCAAGGAACCGGCGGCCAAGCGCGGCAAGACCGCGGCCGAGGCTCCTGCCTTGTCGCCGAAGGAGAAGGCGCGCCGTACTCTGGTCGCACGTATGGGGGTCGACCCCGAGGCGGGCTGGAAGGCCAAGTACGAGATCCTTCCCGGCAAGGAGAAGGTCATCGAGGAGCTGCGCCGCCTGGCCAAGGATGCCGACACCATCTATCTCGCAACCGACTTGGATCGCGAGGGGGAAGCCATCGCCTGGCACCTGCGCGAGGCCATCGGCGGAGACGACAGTCGTTACAAGCGCGTGGTGTTCAACGAGATCACCAAGAAAGCCATCCAGGAAGCCTTCTCCCAGCCGGGCGAGCTCGATATTGACCGGGTCAACGCCCAGCAGGCGCGGCGTTTCCTTGATCGCGTGGTTGGCTACATGGTCTCGCCGCTGCTGTGGGCGAAAATCGCCCGTGGCCTTTCCGCCGGCCGCGTACAGTCGGTGGCGGTGAAGCTGGTGGTCGAGCGCGAGCGCGAGATCCGGGCGTTCAACCCCGAAGAGTACTGGGAAGTCCACGCCGACCTGGGTACTGCCAAGAACGCCAAGGTGCGTTTCGAGGTGGCCCGTGAGAAGGGCGAGGCCTTCAAGCCGCTCAACGAAGCCCAGGCCATGGCCGCGCTGGAGAAGCTCAAGGCCTCCAGCTACAGCGTGAGCAAGCGCGAGGACCGGCCGACCAGCAGCAAGCCTTCGGCACCGTTCATTACCTCCACCCTGCAGCAGGCCGCAAGCAATCGCCTGGGCTTCGGGGTGAAGAAGACCATGATGATGGCCCAGCGTCTGTACGAAGCCGGCTACATCACCTACATGCGTACCGACTCGACCAACCTGTCGACCGACGCTGTCGAGATGGCCCGCAGCTACATCGAGAAGGAGTTCGGCAAGCAGTACCTGCCTGCCGCGCCCATCGTCTATGGCAGCAAGGAAGGGGCCCAGGAGGCGCACGAAGCGATCCGTCCGTCCGACGTCAGTACCCACCCGACCAAGCTCAGTGGCATGGAGCGTGACGCCGAGCGCCTGTACGAGCTGATCTGGCGCCAGTTCCTGGCTTGCCAGATGCCGCCGGCGCAGTACCTGTCCACCAGTGTCACCGTGGTGGCGGGCGAGTTCGAGCTGCGCGCCAAGGGCCGTATCCTCAAGTTCGATGGTTACACCCGTGTCCTGCCGCAGCAGAGCAAACCGGGCGAAGACGACGTGCTGCCGGAAATGGCCCAGGGTGAAGCGCTCAAGCTGATCCAGCTCGATCCCAGCCAGCACTTCACCAAGCCGCCGGCGCGCTTCACCGAAGCCAGTCTGGTCAAGGAAATGGAGAAGCGTGGCATCGGCCGGCCGTCGACCTACGCGGCGATCATCTCCACCATCCAGGACCGCGGTTATGTGACGCTGCACAACCGTCGCTTCTACTCCGAGAAGATGGGCGACATCGTCACCGAGCGCTTGTCGGAGAGCTTCTCCAACCTGATGGACTACGGCTTTACCGCCGGCATGGAAGAGAACCTCGACGATGTGGCCCAGGGCGAGCGTGACTGGAAGAACGTCCTCGACGAGTTCTATGGCGACTTCAGCAAGAAGTTGCAGACCGCCGAGTCCAGCGAGCACGGCATGCGCGCCAACCAGCCGACCCTGACCAACATTCCGTGCAAGGAATGTGGCCGGCCGATGATGATCCGTACCGCGTCCACCGGCGTGTTCCTCGGCTGCTCGGGCTATAGCCTGCCGCCAAAGGAGCGTTGCAAGGCAACGGTCAACCTGGTGCCGGGCGACGAAATCGCCGCCGACGACGAGGGCGAGTCCGAGTCCCTGGTGCTGCGCGGCAAGCATCGCTGCCCGATCTGCGCGACGGCGATGGATGCCTACCTGCTCGACGAGAAGCGCAAGCTGCACATCTGCGGTAACAACCCGGACTGCGTCGGCTACGAGATCGAAGAAGGCAACTACCGCATCAAGGGCTACGAAGGCCCGAGCCTGGAATGCGACAAGTGCGGCAGCGAGATGCAGCTCAAGACTGGCCGTTTCGGCAAGTTCTTCGGCTGCACCAACCCAACCTGCAAGAACACCCGCAAGCTGCTCAAGAGCGGCGAGGCGGCGCCACCGAAAATGGACAAGGTGGACATGCCGGAGCTCAAGTGCGAGAAGGTCGACGACACCTACGTACTGCGTGACGGTGCCTCAGGTCTGTTCCTGGCCGCCAGCCAGTTCCCGAAAAACCGCGAAACCCGTGCGCCGCTGGTGCTGGAGATCGTCCCGCACAAGCACGAGATCGATCCGAAGTATCACTTCCTCTGCGAAGCGCCACAGAAGGACCCGGAAGGGCGCCCAACGGTGATCCGCTACAGCCGCAAGACCAAGGAGCAGTACGTGCAGTCCGAGGTTGACGGCAAGCCTACCGGCTGGAAGGCGTTCTACGACGGCAAGGCGTGGAAGGTCGAAGACAAGCGCTGATCCGAGCTTCTGGCTTATCGCGGGGCAGGCCCGCTCTCACAGGTACCTTTTGATATCTGTGGGGGCGGACTTGCCCCGCGATCGTTTGTGCTTGCGGTAAAGTCGGCGAATCCCGGAAACTGCGGTATCGCCTTGCAGCCTTCAGGAGTCAGTCGAAATGGCCCAGGAACTCTACACCCGTACCAACCAGAAACTGTTCTTCGCCGGCCTCGCGTTGGAGTCCATGGCCAAGGCCGCGGACAGTCAGGCGCTGAATGCCCAGGGGCTGCTCCAGGCCGAGCGCGAGTCGGCGCTGTTCCACCTGTATGGCGCGCTGCTTGGGCTGTGCCATGAGATCGCCGGCTTCTACCGCCTGCCCCAGGCCTCGGCGGCACGGGCGGAATTGCTGTTCAGCGACGAGGTGCTGCAGAGCGTGGCGATACCGGAAATGGCCGAGCTGTTGGAGTTGGCCCGCCAGCCGGAAACCTGGCTGGCGCGTCTGCTGGCGGCTTATGCCGATTTGTTCCGACCACCGGTCGCCAAGAAAACCGTCAAGGGTGACGTTACCCAGCCGCTGATCCAGGCCGTCAATCTGGACGAGCCTGAGCCGGCTGAGCTTTCCCGGGAGGAGTTGGAGGCCTGGCGGCAGAACCTGAAAAGCCTGGTGAGACGATTCCGCGATGCGCTGAGTGAGTGCTGAGCGCTTCCATGGCTGGTACACTAATGGCCTTTCGTGAAAAGCAGGCCCTTTATGTCAACGTCCTTTCTAGAAATTGTCGAGTTGCCTGATGGCCGGATCGAGCTGCGTCGCGCCGAAGATGAAGGCTCCCTGGTAACCCTGGATTTTTCCGAGGATGCCAAGGCATTCCTGCAAGGACAGCATGTGGAAGTGGCCAAGGCCATGCTCAGCGTTGGCGTGCAAATGGCCGGCCGCCTGGTTGAAGGCGACTTCGAGCGTGAAGAGGGGCCGCGCATCCTTCACTGAGCCAAGGTAGCGGCCCAGGGTTTCAAGCGATTGACAGGCAAAGCCTGAACATCAGCCGAGGCGGATGTTCAGGCTTTGTGCGTTTCCGCTGGCCGCTGCGCGCTGCAGCTGTTGGCGGGCGTTGCTGTTGATGGTGCCCAGCCAGCTGACCACGGTATGGCTGTGCCCGAGGCGCAGTGCCTCGCAGGCCAGTTGCAGGGCCGTCTGCCTGCCGCCGGGTTGCAGCAGCAGGATGCGTTCGCGGTTCAGGCCGGCATCACGCAACCAGGCCTGGGTGAGGCTGCCGGGTGGGGCGATGAGCGTCAGCCAGCGGCTGTCGTCTTCTTCGCTGAGTTCGCGCAGGATCGGCGCCAGCAGGCTCTGGCAGTGCCCTGGCGCGCCGCGCAGGGCCAGCTCGCTGAACAGCTCTGGCTGGCTGCTCTTGCGCGATGGCGCGCTGGGCTTGAGGCCTGGTAGCACCGGCTGGGCAAGGAAGGCCTCGAACAGCGGCAGCTGGGCTTGCTGGGGTACATGGGTGAACGGCTGCATGACGCCTCCTGGTTCAGCGGCGCAGGACGCCGACGCTCAAGCCCTCGATCACCAGTTCCTGGTCTTTCAGGTCGACTTCGATGGGGGCGAATTCGGGGTTCTCGGCGATCAGCCAGACCTTGCTGCCTTCGCGCTTGAAGCGCTTGACGGTCACTTCGTCGCCAATGCGGGCTACCACCACCTGGCCGTTGCGGGCTTCGCGGGTGGTGTGCACGGCGAGCAGGTCGCCGTCGAAAATACCGATGTCCTTCATGCTCATGCCGTGTACCCGCAGCAGGTAATCGGCGCGCGGATGGAAGAAGGCCGGGTTGATGCTGCAGGAATCCTCGATGTGCTGCTCGGCGAGGATCGGTGCACCGGCAGCGACGCGACCGATGATGGGCAGGCCGCTGTCCTCTTGCTTGGGCTCGAGGCCGGGGATGCGGATACCGCGGGAAGCGCCAGGGGTCATCTCGATGGCGCCCTTGCGGGCCAGGGCTTTCAGGTGCTCCTCGGCGGCGTTGGGCGACTTGAAGCCCAACTCCTGGGCGATCTCGGCACGGGTCGGCGGGAAGCCGTTGTCTTCGAGGCAGCGTTTGATGAAAGCCAGAATCTCGGCTTGGCGTGGCGTCAGTTTCAGCATGGGCGAGGGCTCTGTCTTTATATACAGTGACTGGGATTATATACAGTGATGAGACGGCTGCAAGCTACTCGCTGCAAGAAATAGAGCGCGTCGGGTGCATCTTGTCGCTTGCAGCTTGTGGCTTGGCGCTTTTAAATGGCGACCGGCCAGTCACCTAGCCTTGACATGTGCAGCACTGAAACGTATGTTTCAAACAACTGTTTGTCAGGCGGAGTAGTCATGGCCCAATCGGAAACCGTTGAGCGCATCCTCGATGCGGCGGAGCAGCTGTTCGCGGAGCGCGGGTTCGCGGAAACCTCATTGCGGCTGATCACCAGCAAGGCCGGGGTCAACCTGGCGGCGGTGAACTACCATTTCGGTTCGAAGAAAGCCCTGATCCAGGCGGTCTTTTCCCGCTTCCTGGGCCCGTTCTGCGCCAGCCTGGAGCGTGAGCTCGACCGCCACCAGGCGCGTCCCGAGCAGAAGGCCTCGCTTGAGGAGCTGCTGGAAATGCTGGTGGAGCAGGCCCTGGTCGTGCAACCGCGCAGCAACAACGACCTGTCGATCTTCATGCGCCTGCTGGGCCTGGCCTTCAGCCAGAGCCAGGGGCACCTGCGCCGTTACCTGGAAGACATGTACGGCAAGGTATTCCGCCGCTACATGCTGCTGGTCAACGAGGCCGCGCCGCGCATTCCGCCACTGGAGTTGTTCTGGCGCGTGCACTTCATGCTCGGCGCCGCGGCGTTCAGCATGTCCGGTATCAAGGCCCTGCGCGCCATCGCCGAAACCGACTTCGGCATCAACACCTCGATCGAGCAGGTGATGCGCCTGATGGTGCCGTTCCTGGCCGCCGGCATGCGTGCCGACAGCGGTGTCACCGACCAAGCCATGGCCGCGGCGCAGTTGCGCCCACGCAGCAAGTCCGGCGCGCCCGCCAAGGCCTGAGCACTGGGCGGGGCAGGGCGCTTGCGCTAAGCTAGCGCCCATGCCAGCACTCGCCCCCGCCGCAATCCCTGTCAACACGGCAGCTTCGCCACTGAACGATCGGACACCGCGTTGTCCGATGTTTGCGTGCGCGCGCGCGACCTCCGGATCTCCAATGAAGGATTCCCAATGACTGCCAGCCTGCAAGGCTCCCTGATGGTGGATATCGCCGGTAAATGGCTGACCGCCGAAGACCGCCATCTGCTGCGCCAGCCCGAAGTGGCCGGCCTGATCATCTTTGCCCGCAACATCGACAGCCCACGCCAGGTGCGCGAGCTGTGCGCCTCGATCCGCGCCATCCGTCCCGAGCTGATCCTCGCCGTGGACCAGGAAGGCGGGCGGGTCCAGCGCCTGCGCCAGGGCTTTGTGCGCCTGCCGGCCATGCGCGCCATCGCCGACAACGCCAATGCCGAATACCTGGCCGAGCAGTGCGGCTGGTTAATGGCGACCGAGGTGCTGGCGGTAGGCCTGGACCTGAGCTTCGCCCCGGTGCTGGACCTCGATCACCAGCGTAGCGCGGTGGTCGGCAGCCGCGCCTTCGAAGGCAATCCGCAGCGGGCCACCGAACTGGCTGGCGCGTTCATCCGCGGCATGAATGCCGCGGGCATGGCGGCCTGTGGCAAGCATTTCCCCGGCCATGGTTGGGCCGAGGCCGATTCCCATGTGGCGATCCCGGTCGATGACCGTAGCCTGGAACAACTGCGCGCGGCCGACCTGGTACCGTTCACCCGCTTGAGCGGCCAGTTGGCGGCGGTGATGCCGGCCCACGTGATCTACCCGCAGGTCGACAACCAGCCGGCCGGCTTCTCCCGGCGCTGGCTGCAGGACATCCTGCGCGGCGAGCTGGGCTTTGACGGGGTGATCTTCAGCGATGACCTGTCCATGGCCGGCGCCCACGTGGTGGGCGATGCCGCCAGCCGCATCGAGGCTGCATTGAGCGCGGGCTGCGACATGGGCCTGGTGTGCAATGACCGGGCTTCGGCCGAGCTGGCGCTGAGCGCGGCGCAGCGCATGAAGGTCAAGCCGTCGCCGCGGATTGCACGGATGCGCGGGCAGGGCTTTGCGCGTACCGATTACCGCCAGCAGCCGCGTTGGCTGGAGGCGCTGGGGGCGCTGAAGGAAGCTCAGCTGGTCGATTGACCTCGCTGGCCTCGTCCCGGGCAAGCCCGCTGCCACGCCCCCCTGAGGGTTCGTGGGAGCGGGCTTTTACTTACTTCGTTTGCCCGGCAGCGGCGCGAACAGCGCCTCGATCTCTTCATCCCCCAACCGCCATTGCCCGGCCTGCCCGCCATCGAGCAGCCCGGCTGCCAGTGCCGCCTTCTCTTGCTGCAATTGCTGGATCTTCTCTTCCACCGTTCCACGGGTGATCAGCTTGAACACGAACACCGGCTTGTCCTGGCCGATGCGGTAGGCGCGGTCGGTGGCCTGGTTCTCGCTGGCCGGGTTCCACCACGGGTCGTAGTGGATCACAGTGTCGGCGGCGGTCAGGTTCAACCCGGTGCCGCCGGCCTTGAGGCTGATCAGGAATACCTCGCTGTCGCCATTCTGGAACTGCTGCACGGGAGCGCGGCGGTCGCGGGTGTCGCCGGTCAGCAGGCTGTAGCGGATGCCGCGCTTCTCCAACTCGAACTCGATCAGCGCCAGCATCGAGGTGAACTGCGAGAACAGCAGCACCTTGCGCCCCTCGCTGAGCAGCTCCTCGAGCATCTCCAGCAGGCTGCCCAGCTTGCCCTTGTCGGCGAATGTGCCCTTGGCCTCGGTACCCTTGACCAGGCGCAGGTCGCAACACACCTGGCGCAGCTTGAGCAGCGCGTCGAGGATGACGATCTGGCTGCGCGCGGCGCCGTTGCGGGCGATCTCGTCGCGGACTTTCTTGTCCATTGCCACCCGCAGCGCCTCGTAGGTATCGCGTTGGGCGTCGCTGAGCTCGACCCAGTGGATCATTTCGGTCTTGGCCGGCAGTTCGGTGGCCACCTGTTCCTTGGTACGGCGCAGCAGGAACGGGCGGATGCGGCTGGCCAGATGGGCCATGCGCTCAGCGTCGCCGTGCCGCTCGATCGGGGTGCGGTAGTCTTGGGTGAAGCGCTTGCTGTCGCCCAGCCAGCCAGGCATCAGGAAGTGGAAGATCGACCACAGCTCGCCGAGGTTGTTCTCCATCGGCGTGCCGGTCAGGCACAGGCGCTGGCTGGCCTGCAGCTCGCGAACGGCCTGGGCGGCCTTGCTGGTGCTGCTCTTGATGTTCTGCGCCTCGTCCAGCACCAGCAGGTGCCAGGGCTGGGCCTTGAGTGGTTCGAGGTCGCGGGGGGCGAGGGCGTAGGTGGTCAGCACCAGGTCATAGTCGGCCAGATTGGCGAAGTGCTTGTTGCGGCCTGGGCCGTGCAAGGCCAGCACGCGCAGGTCGGGGGCGAAGCGCCGGGCTTCGTCGAGCCAGTTGGGCACCAGGCTGGTGGGCATCACCGCCAGCGCCGGATGTGCCAGGCGCCCGCTTTCTTTATCCAGCAGCAGGTGGGCCAGGGTCTGCAGGGTCTTGCCCAAGCCCATGTCGTCGCCGAGGATGCCACCGGTGCCCATCTCGCGCAGGGCCTGCAGCCAGTTCAGGCCTTGCTGCTGGTAGGGGCGCAATGTGGCGTTCAGGCCTTTGGGCGGCATCACCTGCAGGTCGCGAGCGTCACGCAGGCGTCGGCCCAGGTCGCGCACATGGCTGCCGCCTTCCCATTGCAGCGGCAGGTGGTCGATTTCGTTGAGGCGTGCGGCATCGGTGCGGTCCAGGCGCAGGCTCGGGCCCACGGCGTCCTCGTGCAGGTACAGTTCGCCCAGGGTGCCCATCACCGCCTTGATGCGCCCGTAGGGCAGGGCGACCCGCAGCGCCGGGCCGTCATGGCGGGCGCGGTTGAGGTCAATCAGCAGGTGCTCGTCGTCATTGCGCCGCGCCAGTTCACTGGGCCGCAGCAGTTCCGGGCTGGTGCGCAGCAGTTGCAGGACAATGGGCAGCAGGCTGTGGCGCTGGCCGTCGACCACGATACCCAGCTCGAGGTCGAACCATTCGTGGCCTGGCGCTTCCTCGATGGTGGCATACCAGTCGTCGACCTCGTGCAGGTTGAACGCGAAGTCGCGGTGCACGTCGATCGCCCAGCCCGCTTCGCGCAGGCGCGGCAGGCCCTCGCGGGCGAAGCGCAGCCAGGCTTCGTCGTCGGGCAACTGGTACATTTCGCCGGCACTGTCGGGGAGGGCCTTGCTCTGGCGGGTCGCCACCTTGAAGCCGTGGTCGCGCAGGGCCATGCGCAGGGCCTGCTCGGCCTGTGGCTGGCGCTGGATGCGCTGGCTGGTGGTGCCCACCAGGCGGCTGAGTGACTTGTCGTCGCTGCCGCTGGCACGCAGGCCGTCGTAGTCGAACGCCAGCGCGGCGCGGTGCTGCATCTGGCGTTGCATGCGCCCGGTCTTGGGCGTGTAGGCGCTGAATTCGAGACTGCCGAGGGTCAAGTGTGGGGTCGGCTCGATGCCGTCGAGCTGTTCCTCCTGCACGGCGGTGGGGGTCGGCAGGTGATGGTTGAGCGCGTTGAGCTTGTGGCTGAGGGGCACGATAAGGTGTTCCGGTACATCGGGGGCAAGGGACAGCTGCAGGGCGGTGTGCGGGTCGAGGGTGTGGGTGACGGTGCCGACTTCTTGGCTGTCGACATCGAAGTAGAACAGCGGCACCAGCGGCAGCACGCAATTGAGCGGTTCCTCGCCGTTGTACCACATGCCCCGATAGTCGCCACTGTTCAGGCGTACCCAGCGGAATTGCGCCTGGCGCGGGGCGCCCTGAACCATCAAGGGAAAGTCTTCGATGAACATCAGGCGCCCGGTGTCCAGTGCCCGCTGCAGCAGTTCGCCGCCTTCGTGCCCCTTGAGCGCGAAACCGCGTTCCTGGCCGAAGGGCGCGTTCTGCGCCGACAGCTGACGCAGGATGCGCAGGTCTTCTTCCTTGACGTATTTTGGCGGCTCGTAGAGCAGTTCGTACAGCGAATGGATGCGGCTGTAGCGAATGCCATGCTCTTCGCGGGTGCCTTTGCGCACGCGCAAGGCGCAGCTCTTGTCGTCCTTGAGCATGAGTTGGTAGCAGACCATGCGCCCGCGCCGGTCTTCAGCGCCGTCTTGCCTGGGGGTGGGCTGCTCCAGGCCTTGCAACCAATGCTGCAGGTGATGGGGCAGTTGCTCGCCGCTGGCCGCACCGCGCCCGTAGCTGCTGGCCAGGGTGTAGAGCGCGGCGGCGCAGTGCTTGCAGTTCTCGCCGACCGGGCAGGAGCAGTTGCCGCGCACATGGCATTGCCCGGATGGCCCCGCGGTGATGATGATCCGCTGGCGGTAGACATTGCCGCCGCTGCCGCGGCAGGTGGACTCGATGCGTGAATCGCCGTGGGACTGGATCTGCACCAGGCCCTGTTCGGCGTAGCGCTCGCCACGTTGCAGGGTGGCCGCGGAAAAGTCGCGCTTCCAGCTCGGATTCTCGGCTGCCAGCTTCTGCACATCGGCGTTCACGGTTTCACTGCTCCATCATTTCCGGGTCGGGCAGCGGCATCTTGCGCATGCCGGCCGGTGAGACCTTGAGCAGCATGGCCAGGTGCCCGCCATCGAGGAAGGTCAGCTGGCCGGCCTTCATGTTGCTGTTGCTCTGCTTGAACTGCTCGCTGCGCAGCACGCTGCCATTGCTGTCGAGCTGGTTGACCCAGAGGTTGGCGTCCACGGCGATGAAGCGGCTTTCCTGGATGCTCAGGTTGCCCTCGATCGGGAAGTGGCCGAACTGTTCGTCACCGGCACTCAGGGCAACGGTTTCGCCATCCTGCTGCCAGGCCTTGTGCAGCAGCACGGTGTAGTCGGCGGTGGCCTGCAGGCGGGTGACTTCGTCACCCAGGCCGGTCGGGCGTTCGGCGCCTTTTTCCAGGCGCGGCGCGCCGGCGCTCCAGTCTTCCGGGGCGAACGGGCTGGTGATCGCCGGCACGGCGTTCTGCCGCACCAGGACCATTTCCACCTGGTAGGGGCCCGCGGCGAAGGCAGCTGGCGCGAGCAGGGCCAGCAGCAGGGTCAGGCAACGGATGGCACGCATGAAGCTTCCTTATGGATTTTGTGGGGTGAGGCGCTCGAACAGCGCTTCCAGAGTGTTGAAACGTTCTTCGGGGCGTTCCATCGGCACCAGGAAGCGGAACTGGGTCGCGCCTTCGAACTTGTAGCGCTTGGGCTGGCCCTGGATCAGCTTGATCAGGGTCAGCGGGTCGACCGGGGTTTCGGCCTCGAACTCGAGCTTGCCGCCGTTGGGGCCGGCATCGACTTTCTTGATGCCGAGCTTTTCCGCCTGCAGCTTGAGCAGGGTCAGGCGCATCAGGTTCTTGGTCGGCTCCGGCAGTAGGCCGAAGCGGTCGATCATCTCCACCTGCAGGTCCTTGAGGCCCTCTTCGTCGGCCGCCGAGGCGATGCGCTTGTAGAGGATCAGGCGCGCATGCACGTCGGGCAGGTAGTCCTCGGGGATCAGCGCCGGCAGGCGCAGGTTGATCTCCGGGCCGCCGCCCAGCGGCTGTTCGAGGTTAGGTTGGGTGCCCTTGCGGATGGCCTTGACCGCGCGTTCGAGCATCTCCATGTACAGGGTGAAGCCGACCGCCTGGATCTGCCCGCTCTGGCCTTCGCCGAGCAGTTCGCCGGCGCCGCGGATCTCCAGGTCGTTGGTGGCCAGGACGAAGCCCGCGCCCAGGTCCTGGGTGTTGGCGATAGCCTCCAGGCGTTTCTCGGCGTCGGCGCTGATCTGCTGGCGCGGTGGCGTCAGCAGGTAGGCATAGGCCTGGTGGTGGCTGCGCCCGACCCGGCCACGCAGCTGGTGCAATTGCGCCAGGCCGAACTTGTCGGCGCGCTCGATGACGATGGTGTTGGCGCTCGGCACGTCGATACCGGTCTCGATGATGGTCGAGGCGATCAGCACGTTGAAGCGCTTGTGGTAGAAGTCGCTCATCACCTGCTCGAGCTCGCGTTCGCGCATCTGCCCGTGGCCGATGCCGATACGTGCCTCGGGCACCAGTTCGGCCAGCTCGGCGGCGCACTTCTCGATGCTCTTCACATCGTTGTGCAGGTAGTACACCTGCCCGCCGCGCAGCAGTTCGCGCAGCAGCGCTTCCTTCACCGTGCTCTTGTTCTGCTCCATGACGAAGGTGCGCACCGACAGGCGTCGCGCCGGGGGCGTGGCGATGATCGACAGGTCGCGCATGCCCGACACCGCCATGTTCAGCGTGCGCGGGATCGGCGTTGCGGTCAGGGTGAGGATGTCCACCTCGCTGCGCAGCGCCTTGAGCTGTTCCTTCTGGCGCACGCCGAAGCGGTGTTCCTCGTCGATGATGGCCAGGCCCAGGTCCTTGAAGCGCACATCGTCCTGCAGCAGCTTGTGGGTGCCGATGAGGATGTCGATCTTGCCTTCGGCCAGTTCCGCCGCGGCGCTGGCGACTTCCTTGGCCGACTTGAAGCGGCTCATCACCTCGACCTTCACCGGCCAGTCGGCGAAGCGGTCGCGGAAACTGTTGTAGTGCTGCTGGGCGAGCAGGGTGGTGGGCACCAGCACCGCCACCTGGCGACCGCTGTGCACGGCGATGAAGGCGGCGCGCATGGCCACCTCGGTCTTGCCGAAGCCGACGTCGCCGCACACCAGGCGGTCCATGGGCTGGCCGGCGAGCATGTCGGCACGCACCGCCTCGATGGCGGTCTGCTGGTCGGGGGTTTCCTCGAACGGGAAGCCGGCGCTGAAGGTGGCGTAGTCGGCGGCCGGGTCGGCGAAGGCGTAGCCTTTGCGCGCGGCGCGGCGGGCGTAGATGTCGAGCAGCTCGGCGGCGACGTCGCGCACCTGCTCGGCGGCC
Source organism: Pseudomonas sp. RC3H12 (assembly GCF_018596375.1). Lineage (NCBI taxonomy): Bacteria > Pseudomonadati > Pseudomonadota > Gammaproteobacteria > Pseudomonadales > Pseudomonadaceae > Pseudomonas > Pseudomonas sp. RC3H12. Next base: position 1,080,131 of record NZ_CP075595.1, read on the forward strand.
TTGCGCTTGGCTTTCTGCCAGGCTTCTGAACCCAGCCGGTGCAGTGGGGCCAGGGCGTCGTCGCTGCCGGTGTAGCGGGCGATCAGGTGCAGGTTGGCCACCGGCACGTAGAGCTTGGCGCCCTCGGCGTATTCGAGGGTGAGGAACTCGGCGGCCTGGCCGTCGATTTCCAGGGTGGCCAGGCCCAGGTAGCGGCCCACGCCATGGTCGATGTGCACCACCGGCGCGCCTTCGCGCAGCTCGGTGAGGTTCTTGATCACCGCGTCGTTGGCCGCCTCGCCCCGTTTCTCGCGGCGCCTGCGCTGCATCACGCGCTGGCCGAACAGCGGGCTTTCCGCTACCAGGGCAATGGCCGGGTCGTCCAGCAGCAGGCCGTCGTCCAGGGGGGCGATGGTGATCGCCAGGCGCTCGCCGCCGGTGATGAAGTCGGTCCAGCCGTCGACGGTCTGCGGGCGCAGCTTGAGGCGCTCGAGCAGCTCCAGCAGCACTTCGCGCCGGCCCGCGGACTCGGCGGTGAACAGCACGCGGCCGCCGAACTGGTCGAGGAAGTTGGCCAGCTCCGCCAGCGGCTGGTGGGCCTTGGCCTCGATGGCCAGGTTGGGCAGGGCGCGGGCGGGGAAGCGCTCGCGCCCCGCGCCGGCGTCGATGTCCTCGGCGCTGACCACCACCCGTGGCCATTGCTTGAGGCGGGCGAAGCAATCCTCCACCGGCAGGAACAGTTCCGCCGGCGGCAGCAGTGGCCGGGTCATGTCGCCGCGGCGCTCTTCATAGCGCCCGCGCACATCGTTCCAGAAGTGTTCGGCGGCCTGTTCCACGCCCGGTAGCGAGAACACCTGGGTGTCGGCCGGCAGGTAGTCGAACAGGGTGGCGGTTTCTTCGAAGAACAGCGGCAGGTAGTACTCGATGCCAGCGGGGATGATGCCGCTGGTGAGGTCCTGGAAGATCGCGCTGCGGCGGAAGTCGACGTCGAAGCGTTCGCGGAAACGCGCCTTGAAGCGCGTCACCTCGTCCTTCTGCATGGGGAACTCGCGCGCCGGCAGCAGGCGGATCGAGTCGACCTTGTCGATCGAGCGCTGGCTCTCCGGGTCGAAGGTGCGCAGGGTCTCGATCTCGTCGTCGAACAGGTCGATGCGGTACGGCTGCTTGCTGCCCATGGGGAACAGGTCGATCAGCGCGCCGCGCACGGCGAACTCGCCGTGCTCGTAGACCGTGTCGACGCAGCGGTAGCCGCTGGCTTCCAGGCGCGCGCGCATCTGCTCGACGTCGATCTTCTGGCCCACGTCCAGCACCAGGCTGCTGCCCAGCAGGAAGCGCGTGGGGGCCAGGCGGTGCAGGGCGGTGGTGATCGGCACGACGAGGATGCCGTGGTCCAGCTCCGGCAGCCGGTAGAGGCTGGCGATACGCTGGGAGATGATGTCCTGGTGCGGCGAGAACAGGTCGTAGGGCAGGGTTTCCCAGTCGGGGAAAGGCAGTACCGGCAGATCCGGCGCGAAGAAGCGCAGCTCCTGCTCCAGGCGGTCGGCCGCCTGGCTGTCGGCGGTCAGCAGCAAGGTGAAGCGACCGGCGGTACTGGCAGCCTCGGCGACGGCCAGGCTCAAGGCCGCGCCGGGCAGGTTGCCCCAGGTTTGTTTGCCGGCCGTGGCCGACATTTGCGGTAGGCGCAGAACTGACACGGGAGATCGGACTCCAAGCGTTGCGGCAAAGAGGTCGATTGTACCGGTGACGAGGCGCGCTGTCAGGTTCGAAAGGGCTTGGCGACGGGGGCTGGCGCCGGCGACAGGCGCTCATTGCCCGATACGCCGCGGGGCGTCATAATGTAGCCCCTTTTTTGTTCCCCTACATGTGGAAGGTTACCGTGACTCAGAAGCCCGACCAGTGTCTTGGTGAGTGGATCGATCGTGAAGCCCTGGCTGAAGCGATGATCCCGCTTATCGGTCAGCTCTACCGCAACAACAACGTGGTGAGCTCGATCTATGGCCGCAGCCTGATCAACCGTTCGGTTATCTCGATCCTCAAAGCACACCGCTTTGCCCGTCACCGTCAGACCGACGAGACCGAGCTGTCCGTCCACGAGACATTCCCACTGCTCAAGGCCATGAGCGAGCTGAAGCTGGGCGCCGCCTCGGTGGACCTGGGCAAGCTGGCCAACAAGTTCAAGGTCGAAGGCAATGGCCGCAGCGCCGAGCAGTTCGTCCGTGACGAACTGGCCGACGTCGTGGGTCAGCAGAACGCTTCCGCACGCAAGGGCACCGACGTCGTGCTGTACGGCTTCGGCCGCATCGGCCGCCTGCTGGCGCGTATCCTGATCGAGAAGACCGGTGGCGGCGACGGCCTGCGCCTGCGCGCCATCGTTGTGCGCAAGGGCGCCGAGAACGACCTGGTCAAGCGCGCCAGCCTGCTGCGCCGCGACTCGGTGCACGGTCCGTTCGACGGCACCATCGTCATCGATGAAGCCAACAACACCATCACTGCCAACGGCAACCTGATCCAGGTGATCTACGCCAAGAGCCCGAGCGAAGTCGACTACACCCAGTACGGCATCAACGATGCGCTGATCGTCGACAACACCGGTGTCTGGCGTGACGCCGACGGCCTCGGCCAGCACCTGGCCTGCCCGGGCGCCGCCCGCGTGATCCTCACCGCGCCTGGCAAGGGCGCGCTGAAGAACATCGTGCACGGCATCAACCACGGCGACATCAGCGCCGACGACAAGATCATCTCGGCGGCGTCCTGCACCACCAACGCCATCGTGCCGGTGCTCAAGGCCATCAACGACCAGTACGGCATCGTCAACGGCCACGTCGAAACCGTTCACTCGTTCACCAACGACCAGAACCTGATCGACAACTTCCACAAGGGCAGCCGCCGTGGTCGCGCCGCGCCGCTGAACATGGTCATCACCGAGACCGGTGCCGCGACCGCCGCCGCCAAGGCCCTGCCAGTGCTCAAGGGCAAGCTGACCGGCAACGCGATCCGTGTGCCGACGCCGAACGTGTCGATGGCCATTCTCAACCTGAACCTCGAGAAGGCCACCAGCCGCGAGGAGCTGAACGAGTACCTGCGCCAGACCGCCATGCACTCCGAGCTGCACAAGCAGATCGACTACGTCAGCTCCCAGGAAGTGGTATCGACCGACTTCGTCGGTTCGCGCCACGCCGGTGTGGTCGACGCCGAGGCGACCATCTGCAATGACAACCGTGTTGTCCTGTACGTCTGGTACGACAACGAATTCGGTTACAGCTGCCAGGTGGTGCGCGTGATGGAAGACATGGCCGGTGTGAACCCGCCAGCGTTTCCACGCTGATCCGCTTGTAATGCGTTGAGAAAACGGGAACCTTCGGGTTCCCGTTTTTTTTCGCCTGGCCTCAGCGCGGGGCAGTCCTGACACTTGAGATCTAAAGATTGCGTGCGCTTTTAATCTGCATCCTCATCCTGATGTCCGCCTGCAAGCCAACCCCGACCCTCGAGCGCTTCGGCGGCCCGACTATGGGCAGCAGCTACAGCATCCAGTACGTGCGCCAGCCAGGCGGCCCGGCACCGGAGCAGGTGCAGGCGGCGGTCGAAAGCATCCTGCAGGCGATCGACGCGCATTACTCCACCTACCGCGGCGACTCCATCGTCAGCCGTTTCAACCAGTTGCCGGCCAACCAGTGCCTGCCCATCGATGCCGACATGCTGGAACTGGTTACTTTCGGCCAGCACCTGGCCGAACAGAGCCAGGGTGCCTTTGATCTTTCCGTCGAACCGCTACTCGACCTCTGGGGCTTCGGCCCGCAGGCCCGCGAAATGCAGGTGCCGGAGCCGCAGGCGCTGGCCAGGGCGCGCCTGCGCGTGGGTTACCGCCACTTGCGCCTTGAGGGCGAGGCCCTGTGCAAGGACGCCGCCGTCGAGCTGGATTTCAACAGCATCGCCGCCGGCCACGCCGTCGACCTGATCGCCCAGCGCCTGCGCGCCATGGGCATCGACAACTTTCTTGCCGAGGCCACCGGTGAGTTGAAGGCCGTGGGCCGCAAGCCCGATGGCAGCGCCTGGCGGGTGGCCCTGGAACTGCCGCGCGAGGATCGCCAGATCGCCCGCCAGGTCATCGACGTGCAGGACCTGGCCGTGTCGACCTCGGGTGACTACCGGCATTATTTCGAGGACAATGGCCGGCGCTATTCACACACCTTCGACGCCCGCCTCGGGCGCCCGGTCGCCCACGACCTGGCGGCGGTGACGGTGCTCGACGCTTCGGCGCTGCTGGCCGACGGCTACTCGACCCTGTTGTTGATCCTCGGGCCGCAGCAGGGCTGGGATTTCGCCATCGCCCACGGTATCGCCGCAGTGCTGGTGACCCGGGTCGAGGGTGGTTTCGTCTCTCGTTCCACGCCGGCCTTCGAGCAGCGGGTGAAAGGCAAGTGAAAGGCAAGCCACGGATGATCGAAGCCAGGGAAACGGTGAAACGACATGTAGTGCAGGCAATAATGGCCTACGACGCGACCAAGGGTTAATGTGCGCGGCGTTCACGCTTGATTAGACTGCACCCGAATTTTCTCATGGCGCCCCGGCGACATGATCGCGCCCCGCGGCCATCCGGCCGGCGGGCCAGTTCTGAAGGAGTACGCATGGCTGTCTACAACTACGACGTAGTGGTGCTGGGTTCCGGCCCGGCCGGAGAGGGCGCGGCAATGAACGCCGCCAAAGCAGGGCGCAAGGTGGCCATGGTCGACAGCCGTCGCCAGGTCGGTGGCAACTGCACCCACCTGGGCACCATCCCGTCCAAGGCGCTGCGTCACTCCGTGCGGCAGATCATGCAGTTCAACACCAACCCGATGTTCCGCGCCATCGGCGAACCTCGCTGGTTCTCCTTCCCCGATGTGCTCAAGAGCGCCGAGAAGGTTATCAGCAAGCAGGTCGCCTCGCGCACCGGCTACTACGCGCGCAACCGCGTCGATGTGTTCGTCGGCACCGGCAGCTTCGCCGATGAGCAGACCGTCGAAGTGGTCTGCCCCAACGGCGTGGTCGAGAAGCTCAACGCCAAGCACATCATCATCGCCACCGGCTCGCGCCCATACCGCCCGGCCGACATCGACTTCCACCACCCGCGCGTCTATGACAGCGACACCATCCTCAGCCTCAGTCATACCCCACGTAAGCTGATCGTCTACGGCGCCGGGGTGATCGGTTGCGAATACGCCTCGATCTTCAGCGGCCTGGGTGTGCTGGTGGAACTGGTCGACAACCGCGGCCAGCTGCTGAGCTTCCTGGATTCGGAGATTTCCCAGGCGCTGAGCTACCACTTCAGCAACAACAACATCACCGTGCGCCACAACGAGGAGTATGACCGTGTCGAGGGCCTGGACAACGGGGTGATCCTGCACCTGAAGTCGGGCAAGAAGATCAAGGCCGACGCCTTGCTGTGGTGCAATGGCCGTACCGGCAACACCGACAAGCTGGGCCTGGAGAACATCGGTATCAAGGTCAACAGCCGTGGCCAGATCGAGGTCGACGAGACCTACCGCACCAGCGTGCCGAACATCTACGGTGCCGGTGACGTGATCGGTTGGCCAAGCCTGGCCAGCGCCGCCCATGACCAGGGCCGTTCGGCGGCCGGCAGCATCGTCGACAACGGCAGCTGGCGCTTCGTCAACGACGTGCCGACCGGCATCTACACCATTCCGGAGATCAGCTCGATCGGCAAGAACGAGCAGGAACTGACCCAGGCCAAGGTGCCCTACGAAGTGGGCAAGGCCTTCTTCAAGAGCATGGCTCGCGCACAGATCGCCGGCGAGCCGCAAGGCATGCTGAAGATCCTGTTCCACCGCGAGACCCTGGAAGTCCTCGGCGTGCACTGCTTCGGCTACCAGGCCTCGGAGATCGTCCACATCGGCCAGGCGGTGATGAACCAGCCGGGCGAGCAGAACAACCTGAAATACTTCGTCAACACCACCTTCAACTACCCGACCATGGCCGAGGCCTATCGGGTAGCCGCCTATGATGGTCTGAACCGGCTTTTTTGAGCGGCTCCGACCGGTGGCCTGAGCCGGTCGGGGAGACCGATTTCAGCCCTACCCGAGGGTGGTCCTGGCCAAACCGGGAAAGTCTGTAATCAGGCTGTCCACGCCAAAGTCAGCGAGCCGGCGCATCAGTGCCGGTTCGTTGACCGTCCACACCGACACGTGCAAACCCTGGCGCTGCGCCTTGATCAGGCGCTCGGGGGTGCACAGCGTCCAGTTCAACGCCAGCATCTCGCAGCCGTAGTTCTGCGCGACCTTCAACGGGTCGAGCCAGGCATACTCGGCGACCAGCCCGCGCTTCACATCCGGCACCAGTTCCTGGGCGGCGCCGAGCACTTCCCGTGAGCTCGAGGTGATGGTCACCTTGTCCAGCAGGCCGTGCTGCAGGGCCAGTTCGCGGATCGCCAGCACCGTGCTGGCGGCGCGGGTGCGCGAGGCGCTCTTGACCTCCAGTTGCCAATGCTCGAACGGGCACTTCGCGAACAGTTCCTCGAGCCGTGGGATGTGGCAGGGCTGTACATGGCCCGGGCCTCCCTTGCGGGCGTCGTAGGTCACCAGCTCGGCGGCGGTGTGCTCGACCACCTTGCCGCGCCGGCCGGTGGTGCGCTTGAGGCTCGGGTCGTGGATCACCATCAGCTCGTTGTCGGCCGACAGGTGCAGGTCGAGTTCGCAGCGGTCCACGCCATGGGACAGGCACTGGCGGAAACTCTGCAGGGTGTTCTCGGGTGCTTCGCCCTTGGCGCCGCGGTGGCCATAGATCAGGGTCACGTTCGTTCCTTCAAATCAGGGAAAAAGGGCTTATGCGTCCGGCTCGTTCTGCTCCAGCGCCTGGCGCCGTTGCTGTTGCTGGCGCTGCAGGATGTAGCGGGCCAGGAGCTGGCGCTGGGCGTCGGTCATGTCGATGAATTCGGTGCCAACCTCGAAGTCGCCGTCCGGGCGCGGGTCGCAATGGGTGACCCGCCCGCGCAGCAACAGGCCATGGGCACGGGGCATCAGCACCATCTTCACCTTGACCCGGGTGCCGGGCGCGATCTTCTGCGCCTGGGCGAACTCGATGCCGCCTTCGGAGATGATCACCGGCATCGGCTGGCCGATTTCGCCGATCAAGGTTTGCGCGACCACGGCGCTCAGCAGGTCGAGGCGTTTGTTCTGGGCGCGCAGGAACGCGGCCAGGGTGCGGTCCTTCTCGCTCAACTGGCGCAGCAGGTGTTGCGACTCGAAGTCCGACAGGTGCAGTTCGCTGAGCAGGTTGAACAGCTCCGAATCATCCTGCAACAGTTCTGTCTCAAGGGCTTCGGCCGCGCTGAGGGGGCTGATTTGAAGTGCGATCCGATCTTCGATGCGGTAGTATTCGCGGCGATCTTCTTCGTCTAATGTCGTCATGGCGAACCCAAGGTTACGGCGGTGGTCCGAGTGTAAAGCCGCCGTAGGCGCCTCGCCACAAGGACGTTCCCTTTCATCCGAACAAGCCCCGACATGTTCAGACCTCTATTCGTATTCATTGGTACGCGCTACACCCGTGCCAAGCGCCGCAATCACTTCGTCTCGTTCATTTCGCTCACCTCGATGATCGGCCTCGCCCTGGGCGTGGTGGTGATGATCGTGGTGCTGTCGGTGATGAACGGGTTCGACCACGAGATGCGTACCCGCGTGCTGGGTATGATCCCCCACGCCACGTTGGAGACCGGTCAGCCGATCGACGACTGGCAGGCCCTCGCCTCTAAAGTAAAGCAGAATCCGCAGGTGCTGGCGGTCGCGCCCTTCACCCAGATGCAGGGCCTGCTGACCCATGAGGGCAAGGTGCAGAAGGTGCTGCTCAACGGCATCGACCCGGCCCGCGAGCGCGAGGTGTCGATCATCGACAAGTTCGTCCTCGACGGCAGCCTCGACAAGCTGGCGCCGGGCGAGTGGGGCATCATGATCGGCGACAAGGCGGCGCAGAAGCTGGGCGTGGCCATCGGCGACAAGCTGACCTTTGTCGCCCCCGAGGTGAGCGTGACTCCGGCGGGCATGTTCCCGCGCATGAAGCGCTTCACCGTGGTCGGCACCTTCCATGTCGGTGCCGGCGAGATCGACGGCTACCTGGGCCTGACCAACATTGCCGACCTGTCGCGCCTGCATCGCTGGAAGGCCGACCAGGTCCAGGGCGTGCGCCTGAAGTTCGACGACCTGTTCCAGGCCCCTCGCGCCACCTGGGCAATCGCCCAGCAGTTGGGCGAGCAGGAGTACTACCCGCGGGACTGGACCCGCACCCATGGCAACCTGTACCAGGCAATCCGCATGGAGAAATCCATGATCGGCCTGCTGCTGCTGCTGATCGTCGCGGTGGCGGCGTTCAACATCATTTCCACCCTGGTGATGGTGGTCAACGACAAGCGCGGCGACATCGCCATCCTGCGCACCCTGGGTGCCACGCCCGGGCAGATCATGGCCATCTTCATGGTCCAGGGCACGGTGATCGGCGTGGTCGGCACGCTGATCGGCGCGGTGCTGGGCATCCTCGGCGCGCTCAACGTGAGCGCGGCCATCGCCGGCATCGAAGCCCTGATCGGGCACAAGTTCCTCAATGCCGACGTGTACTTCATCGATTACCTGCCGTCGCAGATCCAGGCCCAGGACGTGTACATGGTCTGCGGTGCGGCGCTGGTGCTGAGTTTCTTCGCCACCCTGTACCCGGCCTGGCGCGCCTCGCGCACCCAGCCTGCAGAGGCGCTACGTTATGAGTGAGTCGCGCATGAGTGATAAAGCCGTGTTGAGCTGCCGCAACCTGGGCAAGAGCTACGAGGAAGGCCCGGAGTCGGTGCAGGTGTTGTCAGGGTTGAACCTCGAACTGCACCCGGGCGAGCGGGTGGCCATCGTCGGCAGCTCGGGTTCGGGCAAGAGTACCCTGCTCAACCTGCTGGGCGGTCTCGACACGCCGACGCAGGGCAGTGTCTGGCTGGCCGGCGAAGAGCTGTCGGCACTGGGCGAGCGGGCCCGCGGCCTGCTGCGCAATCGCGCGCTGGGCTTCGTCTACCAGTTCCACCACCTGCTGGCAGAGTTCACCGCCCTGGAGAACGCCTGCATGCCGCTGCTGATCGGCAAGACCCCGATCAGCGAGGCCCGCGAGCGCGCCGAGGCGCTGCTCAAGCGCGTCGGCCTGGGCCACCGCCTCAATCACAAGCCGGCCGAGCTGTCCGGTGGTGAGCGCCAGCGCGTGGCGATTGCCCGCGCCCTGGTCAACCGCCCCGGCCTGGTGATGCTCGACGAGCCCACCGGCAACCTCGACCACCACACTGCCCAGGGCATCCAGGAGCTGATGCGCGAGTTGTCGACCCACTCGCAGACCGCCTTCCTGGTAGTGACCCACGACCTCAACCTGGCGCGCCAGATGGACCGTGTGCTGAGCCTGGAAGACGGGCACCTGGTGGCGATCTGAGTCGCTTGCGCGGGGCCCCGTGAGGCGGCCCCGGTTCTTTTTCTACTTGGGTGTTCCCGTTCATGTTCAGACCCTTGTCCTTGTTCATCGGTGCCCGTTACACCCGTGCCAAGCGCCGCAACCACTTCATCTCGTTCATCTCCATGACCTCGATGATCGGCCTGTCGCTCGGCGTGCTGGCCATGATCACGGTGTTGTCGGTGATGAACGGCTTCCAGCGCGAGATGAGTTCGCGGGTGCTTGGCCTGGTGCCACACGCTGCGATCCTCGGCGCGCAGCCGTTGGACGACTGGCGCACGGTCGCCGCCGCCGCCGAAGGCAATCCGGCGGTGATGGCTGCCGCGCCGATCACCGAGATGGAAGGCATGCTCTCGTACAAGGGGGCGATGCAGCCGATCCAGGTCGCCGGCATCGATCCGACCGAGGAAGGCAAAGTCTCCATCGTCACCCAGCACATCGTCCAGGGCAGCTTGCAGGCATTGGTGCCGGGCGAGTATGGCGTGGTCATCGGTGAATTGACGGCGCGGCGTTTTCGCCTGAACACCGGTGACAAGCTGACCCTTATCGTCCCGGAGATCAGCAAGGAACCGGGCGGCATCACTCCGCGCATGCAGCGCCTGACCGTGGTCGGCATCTTCAAGGTGGGGGCCGAACTGGATGGCTCGCAGGCCTACATTCACGTCGCCGATGCCGGCGAAATGCAGCGCTGGGCACCGGGCCAGGTGCAGGGCGTGCGCCTGAAGCTGCATGACCTGTATGCCGCGCCACAAGTGTCCAAGGCCATCGCTGCGGGCCTGGGCGAAGGCTACCGCGCCGATGACTGGTCGCACACCCAGGGCAGCCTGTTCAGCGCGATGAAGATGGAAAAGACCATGATCGGCCTGCTGCTGATGATGATCATCGCCGTGGCCGCGTTCAACATCATCGCCACCCTGGTGATGGTGGTGAACGACAAGGGCGCGGACATCGCCATCCTGCGTACCATCGGCGCCACGCCGGCGCAGATCATGGGCACCTTCATGGTCCAGGGCAGCTTGATCGGCATCGTCGGCACCTTGCTTGGCGGGGTGCTGGGAGTGATCCTGGCGCTGAACGTCAGCGCGGTGGTCGGTTGGCTCGAGCGAGTCAGCGGCCAGCATATCTTCACCTCCGACATCTATTTCATCAGCAGCCTGCCGTCGGAGTTGCAATGGGGCGATGTGGCGATCATCTGCGTGGCGGGGTTGGTGATGAGCTTCCTGGCGACGATCTACCCGGCCTACCGCGCCTCGCAGATCGAGCCGGCCATGGCGTTGCGTTACGAGTAAGGCATGGCGCCCCTTTCGCCGGCAAGCCGGCTCCCACAAAGTACAGGCTTGCAAGAGCCCTGTGGGAGCTGGCTTGCCAGCGATGGGCTGTGTAGCAGCCCCTATTCGGACAACTCGATCACAAACCGCGTCCAGCCATCCGCGCACTCTGCCCTGATGCGTCCCCCATGTGCCTGCACGATCGAACGGGTGATCGCCAGCCCCAACCCCGCATGCTCGCTGCTGCCTTCCTGGCGCGCCGGATCCGCCCGGTAGAAGCGGTCGAACAATCGCTCAAGCAGTTGCGGCGCAATCGCCGGCCCGGTGTTGGCCACCACGATGCGCAGCCCAGGCTGCAGGCTTACCCGGATCTCCCCACCGGCGGGGGTGAAGCGCAGGGCGTTGTCCAGCAAGTTCGATAGCGCCCGGCGCAGCATGTGCCGGTCGCCCTTGGCATGGGCCTGGCCCTCACGCAACAAATGCACCTCGGCGTCCTCGGCCAGCGGCGCGTAGTACTCCAGCAACGCATCGGCCTCCGTTGCCAGGTCCAGCGCCTGGCGGCTGGGCATCAGCAGGCCGTGGTCGGCCTTGGCCAGGTAGAGCATGTCGTTGACCAGCTGGGCCATCCATTGCAGCTCCTCGAGGTTGCCGTGCAGGGCCTCGCGATACTCCTCCAGGCTGCGCGGGCGGGTGAGGGTGACCTGGGTGTGGGTCAGCAGGTTGGACAGCGGCGTACGCAGCTCGTGGGCGATGTCGGCGGAGAACGCCGACAGGCGCTGAAACGCGTCGTCCAGGCGCTGCAGCATGGCGTTGACCGTGCCGGCCAGCTCGGCCAGTTCCTCGGGCATCTCGGCGGCCGGCAAGCGCGTGGTCAGCGAGCCGGCGGTGACGCTGGCGGCCACCTTGCCCATCTGCCGCAGCGGTTTCAGGCCGCGGCGTACGGCCCAGGCGCCGAGCAGCGCGGTGGCCAGCGCCGACAGGCCGACGGTGAGCCAGATCAACCGCTGCATGCCTTGTAGGAAGTGCTGGTGGTGGGTGATGTCGAGGAACAGGGTCAGTTGTGGCGAAGCAGGCTGGCCGTCGATCAGTGGCGCGCTGAGGCTGCGGTAATCGACCCCGTGGCTGTGCAGCGTGGCCAGGCCGGTAGGGGTGGGGGCCTGCGGCAGCTCGCCCCGGCTGGCGAACCACGGCTCGCCGTCGGCGCCGCGCACACGCAAGGCCAGGTCGGACTGGTGACTCAGCTCGTTGAGCAGCGCCGGCAGACGCGTGGCCAGTTGCTCCTGGGTGGCGACACCGGCAAGCAGGCTGCTCATCAGCGAAAGCCGGCCACTGAGCAGTTGCTGGTCGAGTTCGACGAAATGCTGCTCGCTGGCGCGGTTGAACAGCAGGCCGGCGCCCAGCGACACGGCGGCGGTGCAGGCGGCGAACAGCAGCGCCAGGCGGCTGCCCAGGGACAGGCGGCGCATCAGTCGTGGCGCTCTTCGAGCACGTAGCCCATGCCGCGCACAGTGTGGATCAGCTTGGTGGCATGGCTGTCGTCGATCTTCAGGCGCAAGCGGCGGATGGCCACCTCGATGACGTTGGTGTCGCTGTCGAAATTCATGTCCCACACCTGCGAGGCGATCAGCGACTTGGGCAGCACCTCGCCCTGGCGGCGCAGCAGCAGTTCGAGCAGGGCGAACTCCTTGGCGGTCAGGTCGATGCGCTGGCCGTCGCGCTCGGCGCGGCGGCGAATCAGGTCCAGGCGCAGGTCGGCCAGGGCCAGGCAGGTATCCTGGCTGGCACTGGCGCCACGGCGCAGCAGGCTGCGTACACGGGCCAGCAGTTCGGAGAAGGCGAAGGGTTTGACCAGGTAGTCGTCGGCGCCCAGCTCCAGGCCGTGCACGCGGTCCTCGACGGCATCGCGGGCGGTGAGGAACAGCACCGGGGTGTCCAGCCCGGCCTGGCGCACCGCCTGGAGGATCTGCCAGCCGTTGCGCCCCGGCAGCATCACGTCGAGGATCAGCAGGTCGTGGTCGCCGCTCAGGGCCAGGTGCTGGCCGGTGTCGCCGTCGCTGGCCAGTTCGGTGGCGAAGCCGGCCTCGCTCAGGCCCTGGCTCAGGTACTGGCCGGTCTTGGCCTGGTCTTCGACGATCAGCAGTTTCATGTGTTTACCAACGGTTCGGGCCAACGTGATGCCGAAATGATACGTGACGATCTGGCGGTCTGCCCAAGCTGACAAAGTTGTAATCTTCCCGTCAGCCAGCTGCCAGCCAGCCTTTTCGACAATGGTGCCATCTTCGCTGCATTGATCTGGAGTCATCCATGAAACACCTGTTGCTCACCGCCGCGCTTGCCCTGACCAGCCTGCCCACCTTCGCTGGCGAAGCCAAACCCTTCGCTTTCGGCGAGCCGGCGCCGGCAGCCAAGGCCACCCGCACTGTCGAGGTGGTGCTCAAGGACATCGCCTTCGAACCCAAGAGCATCAAGGTCAAGGCCGGCGAAACCGTACGTTTCGTGCTGGTCAATGAAGGTAAGCTGCCCCACGAGTTCAACCTGGGCGACAAGGCCATGCACGCCGAGCATCAAAAGGAAATGGTCGCCATGCAAGGCAAGATCTTTACCGCCGGCATGAATCACGAAGGCATGGATCATGGCCAGATGGATCACAGCCAGATGATGGGCGGCGGCCATGGCCACGACACCGGCAACACCGTGCTGGTGCAGCCTGGCCAGCGCGCGGAGCTGACCTGGACCTTCCGCAAATCGGCGCCCATCGAGTTCGCCTGCAACGTACCGGGCCATTACCAGGCGGGCATGGTCGGGCCGCTGACCATCGAGTGACAACGGCTCCAAGGCGGGAGGCAAAACCGGTAGACTAGGGGCAATTTCGAACCTTCAGGTCAGTTTCCATGCATCCCGCCGCCGAACACTCCCCGCTGGGCAAGTCCAGCGAATACGTCGCCACCTACACCCCCTCGCTGCTGTTCCCCATCCCGCGCCTGGCCAAGTGGGCCGAGTTGGGTGTCAGTGGCGACGCGCTGCCGTGGCAGGGTGTGGATTTCTGGAACTGCTTCGAGCTGTCCTGGCTGCTGCCTTCGGGCAAGCCGGTGGTGGCCATCGGCGAGTTCGCCATCCCCTGCGACTCGCCGAACATCATCGAGTCTAAGTCCTTCAAGCTGTACCTCAACTCGCTGAACCAGACCGTGTTTGCCTCGGTGGCCGAGTTGCAGGCGTGCCTGGTAAAAGACCTGTCCGCCGCTGCGGGCAAGCCGGTCGCGGTCAAGGTCAGCACCCTGGCCGAGGTCGAAGGCCAAGGCGTGACTGCCCTGCCTGGCCAGTGCATCGATGCGCTGGATGTGAGCATCAGCAATTACGAGCAGCCGCAGCCTGAATTGCTGCGCTGCGCGGCGGATCGCGTGGTGGAAGAGACCGTGCACAGCCACCTGCTCAAATCCAACTGCCCGGTTACCGGCCAGCCGGACTGGGGCAGCGTGGTGGTGGAATACAAGGGGCGGGCGCTGGACCATGCCAGCCTGCTGACCTACCTGATCAGCTTCCGCCAGCATGCCGATTTCCACGAGCAGTGCGTGGAGCGGATCTACCTGGACCTGAAGAACCTGCTCAAGCCTGAGCGCCTGACGGTGTATGCACGGTATGTGCGCCGGGGTGGGCTGGATATCAACCCGTACCGCAGCACCGGGGCGATCAACCCACAGAACCTGCGGTTGGTGCGGCAGTAATGTAACCGGGCCGCGAAGCGGCCCATCGCCGGCAAGCCGGCTCCCACAGAGAGCAGATTGGCGCAATCCCTGTGGGAGCCGGCTTGCCGGCGATGGGCTGCAACGCAGCCCCGTTGGGTTCAGATCCCCATGCTGTGCAGCGAGTTGGCAATGCTGCGCAGGGTGGCGGTTAGGTCGGGGTGTTCGGCCTCGAAGCGTTCGATGGCGAGGTTCACGCCGTCGACGAGGTTGTTGTCCGGGGTGGCTTCCTCAAGCTTCAGCTGGGCCTCGATCTGCCTGGCTTCTTCATGCAGGCTGGCCAGCTCCTCTTCCGAAAGCGGCACATTGCGATCCAGTTGCTCGCGCAGGCTATTCAGGCGCTCTTGCAGTTCGCGGGCAGGCATTGTTCTTACTCCATCAATGACTTGGCAAGGCATGGACCTCAGCGAAGCGGCAAAGGTTCGGGCCTGACTTCTAGCGTAATCCACCTGCCGGCGCTTTGCATGACCCGTATCAACGGGGATGTATCAGGGTTTCTCGCCTTTTTGCCGGCGCTGGGCGATATCCGCGAGGCAGGCATCAAGGGATTCGAGGTGGTCGATCACCGAGTGCACACCCAGGCCGAACAGCGCCAGGGTGGCTTTGCCGCGGGCCAGCTCCTGTTCCTGCCGGGTCAGTGCCTGCCATTGCGCCGAGCCTTGATCGCAGGCCGCCAGCCCCACCGTCCACAGGCCGGCGTTGAGCCCCGATTGCAACAGCAGTGGCTCGCCACTGACCAGTACGCAGCCGTCCAGGCGCTGGCTTCGCAGGTTCATCAGCGCCTGCCAGCAGGCGTTGGGGGTCGGCCATTTGCTGCCATTGGCGCAGTGGCCCGGCAGCCAATCGGGCAGCACGCTGCTCAGGCGTTTGCCCAGGGTGGCGCTGAGTTCGTCAAGCCAGATGCACGGCACCTGCTGCGAGCGCAGGCGAAGCAGGGAATCCAGAGCGCCGGGGGCGGGCAGGGGGCCGCCGTCGGTCGCCTGTACCAGGCAGCCGCGCAGGCCGAACAGCACAGCGGTGAAGGCGGGTGCGTCTTGCATGGCAACGTCCCTAAATAACCCGCAGGCTATCCAGCGATTGTTACCGACGGATGACGGCCAGGGTCTGTACGAAATGTGTCTGCGCGAAGGCCAGACAAGGCGAAACGGGGGGAGGAAACGGAGTGTACTGGAGTACATGAGCATTCCGAGCCCCGTTTCAACGCAGTATGGGCGAGTGCAGATACATGTCGTACAGAGCCTACAGTTGTTCACAAATTCTTGACGCTGATATGTAAAACTATCGTTCGGCCAGCAAGCCAGTATACTTGCGCCCTATCGAGCAGCGTGCCAAAGGCCGTTGCCGCCGTGAAATCCGATGGAGAAACATCTATGCGTAGGATCGGTGCCGGAGTGATCGAGCGAGTCACCCAGGCCTGTGTCTGCGCCAGCTTGCTGCTGGCGCCCGTGGCGGCCACCCAGGCGGCCACCGAGGAGGATCCCTGGGAGGCGGTGAACCGGCCGATCTTCCGGTTCAACGATGTCCTCGACACCTATGCCCTCAAGCCGTTGGCCCAGGGTTATCAGTTCGTCACCCCGCAGTTCCTCGAAGATGGCATCCACAACGTCTTCCGCAACCTCGGCGACGTCACCAACCTGGCCAACAACGTGTTGCAGCTCAAGCCCCGTGCGGCGGGCGTCGACACGGCGCGGCTGATCGTCAACACCACCTTCGGCCTGGGCGGCTTCTTCGACGTCGGCACCAAGATGGGCCTGCAGCGCAACGACGAAGACTTCGGCCAGACCCTCGGCTACTGGGGCGTGCCCAGCGGGCCGTACGTGGTCATCCCGTTCCTTGGCCCAAGCACCGTGCGTGACGGCCTGGCCAAGTACCCGGACACCTACACCGAACCCTACCGCTACATCGACCATGTGCCGACGCGCAATTCGATCCTCGCCCTGGATGTGATCGATACCCGCGCCAGCCTGTTGTCGGCGGAGAAGCTGATGCAGGGCGACAAGTACATCTTCCTGCGCAACGCCTACCTGCAGAACCGCGAGTTCAAGGTCAAGGACGGCGAGGTCGAAGACGACTTCTGACACTGCTTACGCAAAAGGCGACCCTCGGGTCGCCTTTTTCGTAACAGTTCAATGCATGGCCAGGATGCGCAAGCCGAAGCGCTGCGCACCGCCTGGCTGGTCGGCGATCCACACCACTTCGGTGCTGGCATGCAGCCCCGCCAGAGCCGTGTGATCGGAGTCGATGCGCACCTCGAGGCGGTCACCCACCTGGAAGCGCTGCGGCGCCTGCACCTGCATGCCGGTGCTGGAGAGGTCGATGCACACAGCGCTGATCACCTGGTCGGCCTGCAGCAGCTGGACCTCGGCATCAATACGCATGCGAATGAAATCACGTTTTTCGCTGTAATCCACGGGGTGCTGGGACATGCTTGCATCCTTTCGTCAGGTTGCGCTGTTCCACATTCTTATAACGCCGGGTGATTTGCCCTGTAAAGTGCAGGGAAGTCTACCTGCCCATGCTTGAAACGCCAGGCGGATGGGAGTACCGTCAGCGCCTTACAGGGCACCTCGCTATTTGCCGGACCAGTCTTCTTGTCCTACAACTCAAGTAGAGAGTGGCTAGAGAGCATTCCAGTAGCCGTCTGTCGGTTCTCCACAGCCGCTACGCCAACCCAAATCTGGCGCCGTTCGCCCACATGCAGAAACCCAGTGCAACGCTGCTGATCATCGATGACGACGAGGTGGTCCGTGCCAGCCTCGCCGCCTATCTGGAAGACAGCGGCTTCAGCGTCCTCCAGGCCGGCAACGGCCAGCAGGGCCTCCAGGTCTTCGAAGCACACCAGCCCGACCTCGTGATCTGCGATCTGCGCATGCCGCAGATGGGTGGCCTTGAACTGATCCGCCGGATCAGCGAGCTCGCGCCGCAGTTACCGGTGATCGTGGTGTCCGGTGCCGGCGTGATGAGCGACGCGGTCGAAGCCTTGCGCCTGGGCGCGGCGGACTACCTGATCAAGCCCCTGGAAGACTTGGCCGTGCTCGAGCACTCGGTGCGCCGCGCGCTCGACCGATCGCGCCTGGTGCTGGAGAACCAGCGCTACCGCGAGAAGCTCGAAGCCGCCAACCGCGAACTGGAGGCCAGCCTGCACCTGCTGCAGGAGGACCAGACCGCCGGGCGCCAGGTGCAGATGAACATGCTGCCGGAAAACCCCTGGGTGGCCGGCGATTTCGCTTTCGAGCACCAGATCATCCCGTCGCTGTACCTGTCGGGGGATTTCGCCGACTACTTCCGCGTGGACGACCGGCGCATTGCCTTCTACCTGGCGGACGTGTCCGGCCATGGTGCCTCGTCGGCGTTCGTCACGGTGCTGCTCAAGTTCATGACCACGCGCTTGCTGTTCGAATTCAAGCGTGGCGGCAAGATGCGTGAGTTCAAGCCTTCGCAGGTGCTCAGCCACATCAACCGCGGCCTGATCAACTGCAAGCTGGGCAAACATGTGACCATGGTCGGTGGGGTCATCGACGAGGACACCGGCCTGCTCACCTACAGCGTCGGCGGCCACTTGCCGCTGCCGGTGCTGTATACCCCGGGCCAGGCCCGCTACCTTGAAGGCCGTGGCCTGCCGGTGGGGTTGTTCGACGAGGCCAGCTACCAGGACCTGGTGCTGGAACTGCCAGCGCAGTTCAGCCTCACCCTGATGTCCGATGGCATTCTGGACCTTTTGCCCGGGGACACACTCAAAGATAAGGAAGCTGCCTTGCCGGAAATCGTCAAGGCGGCGGGGGGCAGCCTGGAGGGGCTGCGCCAACGATTCGAATTGGCTACGCTTGGGGAGATGCCGGATGATATCGCCCTATTGGTGTTGAGCAGGAACCTTGAATGAGTACTGGTAGAATCCAGTTCGCCGAGCAAAGCGGGACCTTCGTTCTGAAATTTGTCGGTGAAGTGCGCCTGACCCTGTGTTCGGCACTGGATGCGACGATCGAGAAGATCTTCACCGCGCTGAACTTCTCGGCCATCGTCATCGACCTGACCGAAACCGAAAGCATCGACAGCACCACCCTTGGGCTGCTGGCCAAGCTGTCGATCCTGTCCCGGCAAAAGGTCGGCCTGTTGCCGACCGTGGTTACCACCAACCCGGACATCTCCCGGCTGCTGCAGTCCATGGGTTTCGACCAGGTGTTCAACATCGTCGACCGCCCGGTGCCGTGCCCGGAGTGCCTGACCGACCTGCCGTCCCAGGACCAGGACGAGAGCGTGGTGCGCTCCAAGGTGCTGGAGGCGCACAAGATTCTCATGGGCTTGAACGACTCCAACCGCGAGGCGTTCCATGACCTGGTGAGCGCGCTGGAAAGATCCTGATCCCATCGCGGGCTTGCCCCACGATGGCTTCAGTCCTTGATGAACGCCGTAGCCGGCGAACCGTCGGCATTCAACTGATACACCCGCGCCGGCCGCCCCTGGTCATCGAAGAATACCTGCCCCAGCCCCGCGCTGTTCCACAGCCGTTCCCCGGCCTTGCTGCGGCTGGGCGTACGCGGCACCACTTCCATCTGCCGACGCTTGGTAAACCAGTTGAGTGGCGAGCGCGGCGAATACAGCCAGCGGTTGAGCCGGTCGAGCACATCCAGCAGGCGACGGGGGAACTCGTTCTTGATCCCGCTGCTGGTCACCTGCCACAAGTGCGGGCTGCCCTGGCGATGGCGGATCAGCACTTCGTAGACGAATGAGTAGTGCACATCGCCCGACAGCACCACGTAATGCCCCGGCGTGCGCGAGTGGCGGAAGATATTGAGTACCACCTGCGCCGCGCCGCGGTGCGCCATCCAGTTCTCGGCATCGACCAGCAATGGGTAGCCCAGGGCGCTGAACACCCGTTGCACAGTCTCGATCAGCTTGACCCCGAAGATCGGTGCTGGCGACACGATGATCGCCGAGGGGTGATCGAGCAGCGCCTGCTGCAGCTCACTCAGCGCCTCCCAGTCGAGTAGGCCCGAAGGCTTGGCCAGGTTGCGCTCGCTGCGCCAGCGCCGGGTGCGGGTGTCCAGCACCA
Source organism: Pseudomonas sp. RC3H12 (assembly GCF_018596375.1). Taxonomy (NCBI): domain Bacteria; kingdom Pseudomonadati; phylum Pseudomonadota; class Gammaproteobacteria; order Pseudomonadales; family Pseudomonadaceae; genus Pseudomonas; species Pseudomonas sp. RC3H12. The sequence continues at coordinate 1,099,621 of NZ_CP075595.1, forward strand.
GCAGCGGCGGGTTGCTCGGCAGCGCGTATTGCCAGTCCTGGAAACGCAGCAGTTCGCCGATCAGTTCATCCCGCGCCTCGTGCATCTGGCAGCATTGCCGGACCAGCGCCGCGCAGCCGTCCGGGTCGTTGCCCCAGCCCTGGCACAGCAGGTAGCCGAGCAGGGCGTTGCCGATGATCCGCCGCGAAAACGGATGGCCGTAGGCGGTCTGTTCCCACTGCGCCGACAGGTTCCAGTCATCGGTGATGTCGTGGTCGTCGAAGATCATCAGGCAGGGCAGGTGGGCCATGACCCGCGCCACCTGGCCTAGGCCGTCGCGAAAGGCCTCGATCAGCGGCAGCTCGCGGCGGTAGCGGGCCTGGCGCTTGTCGGTGAGGCCGGGTGGCATCTGCATGCCCACCAGCGACCAGGGCAGCGGCGACCAGACCAGCAGGTACATGGCCATGACTTCGGCGAAGGTCACCAGGTGGTTGTCGGCGTTGCTGGAGGAGAAGATCGGCTTGCGCTTGCCGCCGAAGAAGCGTTCACGCAGGGTCTCGTTGCCTTCCTGGGCCGGCAGCAGATCGGCGCGGTGGTAATAGCAGGCCGGGTGCCGGTAGAGCGCGGCGCCGCTGTCGACCAGGGCGCCATCCAGTGCCTCGTCGAACAGCCCCAGGCGCTTGATCAACCCGTGGATGGCACGCAGCATGGGGCCGGCGACATCGTCGGCATAGACCTGGTCGCCGCTCATCAACAGTACGGCGGGGCGCTCCTCGGGGCGCGGGCCGGTGGCCAGCAGGCGGTCGGCGCACAGCAGGCCGTCGGCGGCCGGGTGATGAGGCTTGCGGCAGGAGCCGTGGAGCACTTGGTCGAGGCGCTGGCGTAGCACGAAGCTAGGGCGGCTGGCGCCGGGGTAGAGCAGGTGTGGTGCCCAGTCGGCGATGCTTTGGCCGTTGGCCAGGCGCAGGTCGTATTCGAGGGCCACGTCGCTGGGGAGCGGCTGATCGAAGTGGATGTCCAGCAGGTGTATGAAGGCGTGGGTACCGACCGGGATCATCTCGCAGTGCACAGTGGCGCCGATGCCGGCCTGATCCAGGAGAAATTCGGCTTGCAGCGGTTGCGAGCCGACCAGCCAGATGGCCAGGCGTTGGGGTTCCAGGCGACGGAGGATGGGGCCGGCGAGGACAAGAGGGAGTGAAGCGGTGGCGGGCATGGATGGCTCAGGTTCGTGTGATGCTGATGGCCCTATCGCGGGGTAAGCCCGCTCCCACAGGGAATGCGTTATTTTCATCGGGGGAGCGGGCTTGCCCCGCGATGGCGTCATCGGCCACCCCAACGAAAAACGGGCGGGAAATGCTCTGCATTAACCGCCCGTCGATCAAGCCGAAGATGTATCAGGCTTTGTCAGCCAGCCATCAGCGCTTCCAGCTTCTCCTGGTCGCGGGCGAACTGGCGGATGCCTTCGGCCAGCTTCTCGGTGGCCATGGCGTCCTCGTTCATTGCCCAGCGGAACTGGCTCTCGTTCAACTGCTGCTTGGCCTCGCCGGCATTGCCCGGCTTGAGGATACGCGGCAGATCGCCTTGGTCGTCCGACAGCTGCTGCAGCAGCTCGGGGCTGATGGTCAGGCGATCGCAGCCGGCCAGTTGCTCGATCTGGCCGATATTGCGGAAGCTCGCGCCCATGACCACGGTGTTGTAGCCGTTGGTCTTGTAGTAGTCGTAGATGCGCGTGACCGATACCACGCCCGGGTCCTCGGCGCCGACGTATTCCTTGCCGGTGCTCTTCTTGTACCAGTCGTAGATGCGCCCCACGAACGGCGAGATCAGGAACACCCCGGCGTCGGCGCAGGCCTGGGCCTGGGCGAAGGAGAACAGCAGGGTCAGGTTGGTCTGGATGCCTTCCTTCTCCAGCTTCTCGGCGGCGCGGATGCCTTCCCAGGTGGAGGCCAGCTTGATCAGCACGCGGTCTTTCGGCACACCGGCTGCTTCATACAGCTCGATCAGCTGACGGGCTTTTTTCAGCAGCGCCGGCTCGTCGAACGACAGCCGCGCGTCCACCTCGGTGGAGATCCGCCCCGGAATGACCTTGAGAATACCCGAGCCCACCGAAACCGCGAACTTGTCGCAGGCCAAGTCGACATTGCCCTTGGCGTCGGCCTTGACCTGCTTGAGCAGGTCGGCGTAGCCCGGGATGGCCGCCGCCTTGAGCAGCAGCGACGGGTTGGTGGTGGCGTCGACCGGCTTGAGGCGGGTGATGGCGTCCAGGTCGCCGGTATCGGCGACCACGGTGGTGAACTGCTTGAGTTGTTCCAGCTTGGAGGTCATGGGCGTGCTCTGTCCTGTGCAATGACTCGACATTACCCGAGCCCCGACAGCCACTCAAGGCCCGTCGCAGGCATATCGGGAAAGCCTTCGCAGGCAACGCGATCCTTCAGTCGGCGCGTGCTTGCCCGCATTAGGCTGCAAAGCAGCCCCGGCTCACGCCGGGCCTGCAGCAAAAGGCATTGCCTTCGAGTGCCAACCCCGCCGCAGGTTCCCTCAGCGCCCCTGCAACAGCTCGGCGGCCTGGTCCAGCACCTTCAGCGGCTCGCTGGCCTTGTGAATGTCCGCCGACAGCAACTGGCGGAAGCGCCGCGCCCCCGGGAAGCCCTGGCCCAGCCCGAGGATATGCCGGGTGATGTGGTGCATCGCGCCGCCGCCTTGCATATGCGCGACGATGTACGGGCGCAGCTTTTCAATAGCCTCGGCCCGGCTGACCACCGGCGCCGTGCTGCCGAACAACTGCTGGTCGACCTCGGCCAGCAGGTACGGGTTGTGGTACGCCTCGCGCCCCAGCATCACGCCGTCGAAGGTCTGCAGGTGGGTGCGGCATTCGTCGAGGGTCTTGATGCCGCCATTGAGCACCATTTCCAGGTCCGCGAAGTCGGCCTTCAACTGCGCCGCCACGTCGTAGCGCAGCGGTGGGATCTCGCGGTTTTCCTTGGGCGACAGCCCTTCGAGGATGGCGATGCGCGCATGCACGGTGAAGCTGCGGCACCCGGCGTCGCGCACCTGGCCGATGAAGTCGCACAGCTCGGCGTAGCTGTCGCGGCCGTTGATGCCGATGCGGTGCTTGACCGTGACCGGAATGCTGACCGCGTCCTGCATGGCCTTGACGCAATCGGCCACCAGCGCCGGGTGGCCCATCAGGCAGGCGCCGATCATGTTGTTCTGCACCCGGTCGCTGGGGCAGCCGACGTTGAGGTTGACCTCGTCGTAGCCGGCGTCCTCGGCCAGGCGCGCGCAGGCGGCCAGGTCCGCCGGCACGCTGCCGCCCAGTTGCAAGGCCAGCGGGTGCTCGGAGTCGTCATGGCGCAGGAAACGCTGGGCGTCGTTGTGCAGCAGGGCGCCGGTGGTGACCATTTCGGTGTAGAGCAGGGCGTGCTGGGAGAGCAGGCGCAGGAAGAAGCGACAGTGTCTATCAGTCCAATCCATCATCGGCGCCACGGAGAAGCGGCGGGAGGGCTCTGGGCGTGGGGCAGTGGGGGTAGCGGCTTGAGAATGCATAAGTGTGGGGCGCGAACTCAGCCAAGCCAGGCGGCGGAGGCGCTGGCAGGCAATGTGAAGAATGAATGGTTGCCAGTTTACCAAGCGTGGCGGGATTCGTCCGGTTTGATCAGCGATCAGTTGCTGGCCGGAGACTTACGCTGAACCCGCACACCGGTATTTCGCGCCACCGGTCGTATGGGCAGCTCTTCCTCTTGTCGATGATGACCAATGGGTAGGGCCAAGCAAAAAAAGGATTGCATCATGACTGACGAGGCGCAACGAATAATCGCGCTTGAACAGGCTTTATTCGCGTTGCTAGCTGCTGGCGCTGTCCGGGGCATCCCTCCCAATGATCTGCGTCTTCATGCCATCGGAGGTCTGCTTACCGGTGCTAGATGGAAGTGGATCAATGAAGCGCACGTTGGCGCCACGATCAATGAGCTCCAGCAGGCCATGCGGGTTTTTCCGGACTGAACTCGTCGAATGTGTCAGGTTTTCCAAACAACTGGATAGCCGGCATAGAGCCGCTTCGCTATCTGTGCCTTACTTAGATCTCATGCTGACGGAGGACGCGATGAGATCGAGAGGACAGACCTACTGGGATTGGGCGGACGCTCAGCTGCACAGTCGTTCACATACCGAAGTGCTCGAGTCCGGGTTGACCATTGACGTTCAGGTCCGACTTTCCCGTGTGGGGGCCACTCAAATGTTCATCGGTATTTATGGGCCGGACGGCGCATGCCTCCATGAGGAAGCGCACAAGGCGAGGCCCGGTCAATCCATGACTACCGCGATGCTCTGGGGCGTCGCGCTGGCACGCGACATGGGGGCGTCCTATGCGGCGCCAGGGTCTGACGCCAAGGCGACCGGCGGCGCGACGGAAAATCGAACGAGCCCGTGAGCCTCTTTCTCAAATCAGGTGTGGTATCCAGCAATTCCTTCCGAGGTATGCAGCGATGAGCACCGATCCGAGAGAGCAGGGCGGCACCAACCCAGACGATCCCACGACGCCTGACCCAGTGGAAGACGATCCGCTCATGGATGAGGAAGAGGATGGCGAGGGCATGGGGCAGCAGCGCAATCCAGACGACCCGGCGCGCGCGCCTGAGTGAGCGGGATTGTTGAGCCAAGCCCAGCTTCGTGCTGGGCTTTTGGTATTTAGACGGCTCACTTACTGCGTTTTCGGCTCCGCTCCGTGAATCAGCGGCTCGCCTTCGTTTCGTACGTTCACAATCCTGAAACTCTGACGCATCGTCCCGATGCTGTTTGCATCGGGGTATGGGCAGGCAGATCTGCTGCCTTTCAGCCCAGGCGTGGGCGCGTGCAGAATTGTCTGAGGAAGTTTTGATTGTGGGACAAGTGGTCACCGTAATAGGAGACCACATCACCAATAACCATGAACGGTGTAAAGCCCTCGTAGCCGCCTTCCGCCCCGCGGAAGTTCACATAGCCACAAACGCCTTCGTACTTTTTACCGCTGGCGTAGGCTGCCTTGAATTTGTACAGCGTTTCGAACTTCGCCGAATCCGGGTCGGCAATATGCTTGAGCAGCTTCTGTTTGGCATCGGCCATTTCAGCTTTGCTTGCGGCGGCATGTTCGACGGTGGGAGGGGTTGGGGGCGCTGGCGGCTCGGGGAGCATGCAGCCAGCAAGCGAGAGCGTAAGCCCGGTGATCGAGAGTGCTTTGAGCATTTTCCAATTCCTTTTGGCTGCCGCTCCAGCCAGACCTGAGGCGGTAGATAACCTTGCCTCAAGCAGGGCGCTGGAGGCGGGTTCATGAACTAACGCGTTTTGCGCTGTACGTCGCTGAGCGCGGGTGCAGTGTAGTCCAAGAGTTATCCCAGTGCGTCGCACCGGGCTTGCCTGCCAGCGATGGCGCCGACTTGAGGTCGGCGCGGTTGGGTGGGAGCCGGTTTGCCGAACGATCCTTGGTGGTGCCCCACATCCTGGCTTATGGCACCGACCGGATGGTCGTTTTTCCTAGCGACTCATCCCCAACTCCGCATCGTCCATCAATGCCTTGGCCAGCGCGCTCAGGTAATACGACGCCCAGAGCAACTGGGGCTTTTCCTCCATGATTCCGGTAATGGTCAGGTCGCGTACGCAGCCCATCAATTCCGAAGCCTGGTCCCGCGCATGCTGGCAAGGGATGCCGGGTTCGATGCAGAACAGTGGGTCGGTCTGGCCTTCGCCCTGGTAGCACTTGGTCTTGCCCACGGTGGTGTGGGGCGGGGTGGTATCTGTGGTCATCGTTGAATCTCCCTGAAGTGTTCTGCTGCCTGGTCTGGCGCTATCGCGGGACAAGCCCTCTGCCACGTCGGGACGCAATGACGTGGGAGCGGGCTTGCCCCGCGATGACGTCATCTCAGGCGCCACATGCCCTTGTGGTCTAGTGCAACGGACGCGACTGTGCGTTCGGCATCTGCACCTGGATCAATGCCGACTCAAGCAGCACGCGCAGTGCCTCCATCTCATGCATGGAGGCCAGCATCAGAATCGAGGCGGGTCACTTGGGCAGCAGCAGAACAGCCTGATGCGCCACGTTTTGCGCGCACAGGGCGTACTCGGTGGCTTGGATAAGGGTGTCTTCGAGAGAGTGGTGGTTGTGGGGTGGATCGAGGACGATCTTTAGCATCGTGATTTACCGTTGACGGTGCCACCACCAGCCTGCTGTCAAACGGAAAGGTGGCAGCTGTACGTGGGTTGACAGACCGGCGGAAAATCACGCAAAAAGTTCCGGCGCACGCAAGCGTGCCCACACGTACAGCCACCATTAACTGGGACTGCCTGCGTGATTCTACCGTCACAGCCTGTCAAAGCTGTGTCGTTGATGTGCAACGACAGGCCCAGACTAGAGCGCCCACAGAGCAGCCGCAACGGAAAAAAGGCGGCAGCAGTATGTTTGGAAAATGGACTACAAGGAAGGGGTAAAATCTGATTGTTGATGGTCTTCATCGACTCTTTTCAGACCAGCTTTCCTGCTGATGCACCTCAACCTGAAAGGCCAGAGAGATGCCTGACTTTGTCGCCCTGATTTGCCAGTGGTATGGCGCGGATGAGCATGAGTCTGTCGATGCGATAGCGCGTTTGATTCCGGCCCTGGAGTTTGTTGCCATGGCAGCAGCACAACAGGAGCAAGCGCTGCCGGATTGCCTAGCCTGCGAGGTGTGGAACTCCCGAATGCGTCATTTACAGGACGCGCTTCAGGTCGTTGGCCATGCCTTGCCGGATTCGATCGCGACGCCGTTGAACCGCGTATGGGCGCTCTATGCGTCGATGGGGGATATTGACCTGCCTTGTCATGATCGGTCGATCTTCCAGCGTGGCCATTGGCAGCCGATGCGCGAGGCTGCTAACCAGGTTTTGAGTGCCATAGGGCCTGGGGCGGTGAAAACGTTACTGGCGGACCTGTCCCGCTGAGGTATAGGGAGGGCAGGCCAAGCCGAGCAAAGCGAGCCCCTTGCTTATTCAGCAGGCTCGCCAGGGTGAAGTGGCTTTCTGCGGAGCGCATTGAATACCGCGTCGATATACCAGGTTTCCGGCCCGATCAGGACGGCGTCCAGTGGATCGGCATGTAGCTCGATCTGTGTCGCAATGCCTTCGATGGCGAGTATTTGCTGGGCATGTTCAAGTTGCCGGCGGATACCCTTGAGCCACAGCCTGCCTGCCCCTGCCAGCAGGAACAGGGTGTGGGGATAGGAGTAGGCGAGCTTCTGGCGCAGCTTGATCACCGCCGTTTTACTGTCACCAGAGAACGAAGGTGCCAGCACATAGGTTTTGCCCGCTGCGGCCTCGAGGTCGTCCTTGTCGTGCAGGTACTCCTCGATAGTGAAGCAGTTGGCGACCGTTTCGAACGCACCGCTGATGGCATTGACCAGATAGGCGTTGACACCGACATAGCAATACTCGGTCTTGCCATGTACTACACAGTCCTCGCTGTTGCAGCGGACTACCCAGTAGTCACCCTTCGCTGAGCGCTCGCAGGATTGGACGACGAATCGTTCCGGGCGACCGTCCATCCTGATGACGTCTGCAAGATGGTCGAGGACTATGGCGCTGGCTTGGTGTGCGGATAGCATCTATTGGTACTCAGGTAATAGTCGCGCCAGGATAATCATTTCTGAGCGGTATTGTTCCGCTCAAGCGTGAAGACCCTGCCCATGAGTGAATGCAATCAGCGAAGGAACAGGCCGGCAGCCAGCGCATGGCATGGTCGGGTGGCGACGATGCAGCTCGCATCCTCTGTGCGGTGGCAGCCCGTCCTCATTTGAAAAGCGCCACCTAAAACAAACCGATCAGCATTGATAGCCGGTGCATTGCCCAGGGTCATACATTGATGGCTAGGTTAAACCAAGGAGTTACCTATGCTGACCAATGGTTATCAGAGCTTCCAGTACCTGCCCAGCCAAATCAGCGAGCAGACTTATTCAGGTACCGTTGGTGAGGCGCAGGTGAGCGTGGTCACTACCTCGCCAGAGGCCAATCGGTTGGCCAAGCGAATTGAATATAGTGCAGGTAAGAGTTTGCTCCACTACCTGAATATATCCACGACCCAGCCGCTGAAGGACTTGCTCCAATGGTTGGCCAGTTTTCTCGGCCGAAGCGCAGCGGCCCCGGGCGCGGCGGAGGATCTACACCCGCAACACGCCGAACCGACCGGCACCGCAGCGCCTTTTCGCCGCAGTTTCGGCAATGGCTTCAAGACCGCGCTCGATGCAGTAAGCCTGCTCGCTACTGCCTCCAAAGTTGATCACAAACGCTTCGATGTAACGCTGAAAGCCGAGCAGATTAATAGCTTGCAAGGTGCCATTGTCGAGGGGCGTGCAAATTTCAAAGAAATTGAGATGATGGTGGAAACCCGCGGGGACTTGCAATGTGTGCGAACCCTCGCATTGAGCTTGACTCATGTTGCTGACTCCCATCAGCCCTCAATCAAGGCAGCACTAGCGAACTTGGCCAGCCAGCGTCCAAATACAAGCATATTTCTAGGTGGACTATTGGCATTCATACACGAACAGGAAAGCCGTTGGTTCGAAAAAGCCAGTAATTCCAAGGTGGTGATGGATGCTGAAGCGCAGAGTTGCTTCATTATCGAAGGGTTTCAGGAGCATATAAATAAATTGGGTGCTGACGAGGCACACAAGATTCTTGAGCAACTAGAAGGTCATTTCGGTCAGCGGGCACATGAGGTTGTGGGGGCGGCTATCATGCTAGTGGGAGAGGCCGATGATGACAATGAGCTACTGTGCCGTCTGGTCCGCGCTGAGGTCGTGGCTGACAAGCTGATCAGTTTACTTCGCGCGAAACTTGATATGCCCGATATTAATATGCAGTTCAAAGTTACGGGTGATCTTAGCATCACGGATCGTAGCACCAACCTCAACCAGTTTAACCCACTGGAGTTGGCCGCATTAGTGAGCCTAGGTATCAAGTTGCAATAGGCCCCACTTCACCGGCTGAATCGACCAAGCCTGCACGGCGCCAAATCGGGCGATGGCGTGCCACTGGTGATTTCCATGCTCACGAGGCGGCCTACGGTAGCGGCCAGCGTGACACCAGGATGCATGACGCAAACGTAAACGCCGTTGATACCCGGCAGATAACCAACCAGCGGTGCACCATCGCTGGGTATTGGCCTGAAACCCACGCACGCCTTTTCCACGTCGAGTGAAACGGCGCCATGCAACTCTGCTCCAATGGCCTCGGCGGTTCTCAGCGCAATCGCGCCTGGTTGGTTATCTGCGGCATCGTCCAGATAATCCTCTGCCGCCAACAGGCTGCCGTCATCAGCATGCCGCACCTCCATGGCTGCGTTGGAAATGATCCCTCGGACAAGGTGGGGCGGCGAATGGTAGCGGATATAGATGGCAGGAGAGGCTTCGAGCGCAAGTGGGTAGCCCAACAAGTCCGTCAATAGCGTGGTACCCGTTCCCGCCGCAATCACCACCAGATCCGCATCGATTACCCCTTGGGTGGTTTTCACGCCTGAGACGTTCTCTGCGCTACCCGTGAACCCTTCCACCTGTGTCTGCTCCAGCAACCTCGCGCCTCGGGCTTGAGCGCCTTTGATCAAGGCCCGGGTGGCCGCTACTGCGTTCAGCGCGCCTTCCTCTGGAGCATGGTTGGCCTGGGCAGGAGGGTGTTTCAGATTAGGTTCCAGGGTGAGGATCTGAGCGCGGGATACAGTTGATATCCCTGTATCCGTCGCAGGGGCGGCCGCTACTTCCGGGAGGCCATAGGTCAGCGAACCGGTCCATTGTATGAGTAGGCTTGGCAGTTGCGCTTCGAGGCGACGATAGTCCGATACGGCTGCGGCCCGCAGTGCGGCGGCAGGATCTGTGTCACTGTAGGCGGTATTGATCCATGCAAAGGAAGTGGAGGTCACGCCAGATGCTACATGGCCAGCCTCCACTATGGTCACCTGCGCGCCTTGGCAGCAAAGGTGGTAGGCAACGGAGGCCCCCACGATACCTGCCCCCACCACAACCACATTCAGTCCCGGGATATTTTTCATCGTGCTCCGTCACCGACTCGGGACTATGTTTCACTGGCCGTACCTGGCAACCCTAGGCTCTGTACGAAATGTATCTGCACTCGCCCATACTGCGTTGAAACGGGGCTCGGAATGCTCATGTACTCCAGTACACTCCGTTTCCTCCCCCCGTTTCGCCTTGTCTGGCCTTCGCGCAGACACATTTCGTACAGACCCTAGGTCCACAGGGGCAAACGGCATATTAAATGGAAAGCGTGAGTACCAGCGAGCCTATGTTTGATCAATACCTGAAGCAGTGGGGGCTGACCATCGATGGGGAGGCTTTCGTTTCACTCAATGGCAATCTATTGCCCGTTCGCCAAGGCGATACACCGGCGATGCTGAAAATCTCGCAGGCGCCGGAGGAGCAGGCCGGCAGCCAACTGATGGCCTGGTGGGCAGGCGACGGTGCAGCCCCTGTGCTGGCCCACGCGGGCGAGGCATTGCTGATGAAGCGGGCGCTAGGTTCGGCGTCGCTTGCGCAGATGGTCGCAGATGGCAGGGATGACGAGGCCACGCGCATTCTCTGTGCCGTGGCAGCCCGCCTGCATGCGCCACGGTCGACGCCGAGGCCTGCGCTGGTGCCGCTGGAGCAATGGTTCGACACATTGTGGAGCGCGGCGGCGACGTACGGTGGGGTGCTGGAGCGCAGCGCAAAGGCGGCGAGGGCGCTTTTCGCAGCTCCCCAGGACGCTGCGGTGCTGCATGGCGACATCCATCACGGCAATGTGCTGGATTTTGGGCCGGCCGGTTGGCTCGCCATCGACCCCAAGGGGTTGTACGGCGAGCGGGGCTTCGATTTTGCCAATATCCTCTGCAACCCGGACGACGCCAGCGCGCAGGCACCGGGGCGCTTCCCACGGCGTATAGCGATCATTTCGCAGGTAGCCGGTATTGAGCGTCACAGGTTGTTGCAGTGGGTGCTGGCGTGGGCAGGGTTGTCGGCAACCTGGATGATCGAGGACGGCGCTGAGCCGGGGGGCAGGTTGGCGTTGGCGAGGCTGGCGGCTTCGGCGCTCGATGGCAGCGCTCGGGGTTCTGACTGAGGCATTGTATGTAAGGCGGCGATCAAGGGTGACGCCGGGATTGCGCTGATGTGCAGCTCGCACACGAAACCTTCCAACCCCTAGGCGTTGGCTACACGCATACTGGCCCCGCACGGGCACCCAGTGTATTGCCCTCCGTTGGGCAGATCGGTCTAAACCGTTTTTAAAAGAGTGGCGGTGGGTAATACGAGGCGTAAAGGATTATTGCTGGATGGTACGAAACCAAGCTTGCTGTGGTAGTAGCTGGCAGCGTCCATGTCCTTTGCATCGACGACAATGAACGCAACTCCCGAATGTCGGGCAACCACGCACACTCGCCGAAAGAAGTCTGCCATCAGGCGTTTGCCAACGCCCTGTTTTTGTGCGGTTCGGTCGACTGCAAGACGACTCAAGAGAATCGCCGGGATCGGATACCGAGGCATCTTTTTCTGCTGATCCTCACTAAGCGAGTCGAGCGCCACTGACGCATTAGCTAGCGTGTAAAAACCCAGCAAAGTGCTTTTCTCAACGTACATGAATGTGCGTGACACATTGCGCTTCTGGTCTTGACCGGCTTGTTGAGTGATATAGGCGTTGAGAGCGGGATGGATCTTACAATTGAACGCAGAGCGATCAATCGACTTGTCGAAGTCGACAGTAATGAAGTCCATTGATGCCCCTCAGCGCAGTGCGAGCAAGTTACGAAGCGTTTCGGTGGGCTCAGGGGGAATATCGAGCAGCTGCTCGGCTGCCTCAGCGTCGAGAACCGTCATGCCTGAGCGATCAACACTAGTGACTTCCGCATGCGCAACGGAACGGACAGCCAGGGCAGCGACAAGCTTTTTCAGTTCTGACAGATCTCGTTCAACCTCGGAGAGGTGCGGCGCTCTTGCGGGGCGATTCCTGCCGTGAATCTTGACGTTAACCCAGGTACCGCCAGATAGGATTTTCGTTGCGAGATCTTCAACGAGATCGTCAGCAGTAATGCGCAACGCTTCCAGTCTCCCGCCTTTCAGCAGGAGGTATTTTTTTCTGGTAGCGGCACGACGGGCAAGCCCGGCTTCAGATCTGTTCGTCACAACGATATTCTCTATATTTTCCGATCCTAGCACATTGCCCTTGACATTTTGGCCTGGTCGGACCGCTAGCAGGCATGAGGCCAGCCGTGTCCAAGGTATGGAAAGGATATCCGAAGGCCAGGCGAGGTCTTTGTACGAAAGTGCCTGCACGACGGTCATGCGGCGGTGAAAACAAGTTCGGAATTTTCATGCGCAATCAGCAAGGCCAGGGCTCGTCATCCGTATGGGCTGGCGCCTTGTGGCGGTTTGGCAATAGCTCATTGGGGCTATGGGGCTGGCAAGGCGCGGGTTGCTATGCTGCTGTCGATCTGGACACAGGGATTGGCCGGCGTCGAATGGCGCTGCCACTACACGGAGGTGCACATGCAGATCACATTGCCGCTGAGTGTCAGCGACTGGGAGTACAAGAGCGCCAGCGGGGGTGGGTTGACGGTGATGTTTGCCGCGGCCAGCGGAGGCTTGCTGACCCTGACCGATCCGAACAAGGCCGAGCAGCAGTTTCGCTATGGTTCGCTCGGGGTCGGCGTTGGCGCAGGCGCGCGTTTGCCGCGGGTAGGCAAGATCAACCTGCTGGTGCGCGGCAAAAGCGTCGGCGCGGTTGGCACCAGCGCAGACCTCCCGGCAATCGGCACGGTGCTGGTGGCCGAATCGGTCGCGGCCCGGGGCCTGGTGCGCGACGACTTCAAGGGCGGGTGCGTGTTCCTCGAAGGCGGGCTGGGCCTGGTTGGTGGTGGCAGCGGCTCGGGCGTGCTGTTCGGCCTGGATCCCAAGCTGTTGGCCCTGGGTACCGCTGCGATAGGGGCGGGTGGCGCGTTTCTGCCGCAGGAAACCTTGCCGCGCCTGCTGCGCTCGGCCAAGGGCGTGATCTTCTCCGCCGGGTTCAACATCGGCGTGCAGGCGGGCGGCGGCCTGGCGTTGACCATGGGCGGGCTGTTCTGATGGCCTGCGATAGCGTCAGGCGCTCGTCGCACCCTGCGCCGCGAGGTTGCAATACTGCCCCTTGAAATACAGCAAAGGCTGCGAGGACGTGGTTTGCTGCAGGTTCAACGCCTTCACTTCACCGATGACGATCAGGTGATCGCCCGCGGCGTGTTCAGCGTGAATCTCGCAATCGATCCAGTGCAGGCTACCGGTAATGATCGGATTGCCCAGCGGTGACGGTTGCCATTGCACTTGGTGCCACTTGTCCGTGCCGCGCCGCGCGAACTGGTTGGAAATCTCGACCTGCTCACCCGCCAGGATGTTGACCGCGAAGCGGCCGGCCTGGCGAATCCTGGGGTAGCTGGCCGAACTGGCCATCACGCTGAATGACACCAGTGGCGGGTTCATCGACACGCTGTAGAACGACTGGCAAGTGAAGCCGATCGGCTCGTCATCGGTGTGCGACGTAATGACCGTGATACCGGAGGCGTAGTGCCCGAGCGCTTCGCGAAAGCTCGATGGCTCGATAGGGAGTGACATAGTAGATCCTGGGTGTGGGTGCCGCTAGAGGGTGTGGGAAGGCCCGCATCTGTCCGGGCCTTCGCCTGTTACCTCCGACCTGGGCTCAGCGCTGGTTTGCCAGTTCTCTGCGAACAATCTCCGCGCCCGCACTCAACGCATTGAGCTTGCCTCTTGCCACCTGGCGCGGCAGGGGCGCCATCCCGCAGTTGGTGCAAGGGTAGAGCTTGTTGGCGTCGACGAACTGCAGGGCCTTGCGCAGGGTATTGGCAACTTCCTCTGGGGTTTCAATGGCGTGGTTGGCGACATCGATGGCGCCAACCATCACTTTCTTGCCACGGATAAGCTCGATCAGGTCCATCGGCACGTGGGAGTTGTGGCACTCCAGCGAGACGATGTCGATGCTGGACTTCTGCAGCTTGGGGAAGGCTTCTTCGTATTGCCGCCATTCCGAGCCCAGGGTCTTTTTCCAGTCGGTGTTGGCCTTGATGCCGTAGCCGTAGCAAATGTGCACGGCGGTTTCGCACTTGAGCCCTTCGATGGCGCGCTCCAGGGTGGCCACGCCCCAGTCATTGACCTCATCGAAGAACACGTTGAAGGCGGGTTCGTCGAACTGGATGATGTCGACACCCGCCGCTTCGAGTTCGCGGGCTTCCTGGTTGAGGATCTTGGCGAATTCCCAGGCCAGTTTTTCGCGGCTTTTGTAGTGGGCGTCATACAGTGTGTCGATCATCGTCATGGGGCCTGGCAGCGCCCACTTGATGGGTTGCGAGGTGTGTTGACGCAAGAACCTGGCGTCATCGACGAAGACAGGCTTGCGGCGCGCAACAGCGCCTACGACCGTCGGCACGCTCGCATCGTAGCGATCGCGGATTCTGACCGTCTCGCGCTTCTCGAAATCGACACCGTCGAGGTGTTCGATGAAGGTCGTGACGAAATGCTGACGTGTCTGTTCGCCATCGCTGACGATATCGATACCGGCGTGCTGTTGCTCTTGCAAGGACAAGCGCAGCGCGTCTTGCTTGCCCTCGACCAGTTCATCACCCTCCAGCTTCCAGGGCGACCAGAGCTTCTCAGGTTCAGCGAGCCAGGCGGGTTTGGGCAGGCTGCCGGCAGTGGAGGTGGGTAACAGCTTTTTCATACTGGAAAACCTTGTGTCTTGTTGAGTCAAAGCGCGCAACGGGCGGACCACTGCTCGAGGATCGCCTGGTAGGGCTTGATGAAATGCTCTTGCGCAAACTTCCCCTGTTCGACAGCCAGCCGGCTGCGCTCTTCGCGGTCGTAAACGATGCGCGTCAGCGAGTAGTCCTGGTGGTGCAAGCTGGGCTGGTAGGTTTTGCCGGCGGCGGAGTTCGCGTTGTAGATTTCAGGCCGGTAGATTTTCTGGAAGGTGTCCATCGTGCTGATGGTGCTGATCAGTTCCAGGTTGGTGTAGTCGCCCAGCAAATCGCCGGCAAAATAGAACGCCAGCGGCGCGGCACTGTTGGGCGGCATGAAGTAGCGCACCTTCAAACCCATCTTCTTGAAGTACTCATCGGTCAGCGAGTATTCAGCCTGCAGGTATTCCACGCCCAGGACCGGGTGCTGGTTTTCCGTGCGGTGATAAACCTTGCTGCTCGAGACGCTCAGGCAGATGACGGGGGGCTTGCTGAAATGCTCCTTGTAGGCGCTCGAACTCACGAAGCACTTGAACAGTTTTCCGTGCAGGTCTCCGAAATCTTCGGGTGTGCTGAAGGTTTGCCGGTCCTTGTTATGCCCCTGCAACAGCACGCTGAAATCGTAATCGCGCACGTACGAGGAAAAATTATTGCCGACCATGCCGTCGATACGCTCGTTGGTTTGTCGATCGACCACCGTCGTTTTCAATATTTCAATCAAGGGCAGGGCAGGGGCAGTGCCCGAGAGGCCGATATCCATTTCCACTGAAATGATGTCGAGCTCGACCGTGTAGCGGTCGCCTTTGGGGTTATCCCAGTGCGCCAAGGCATTGAAGCGGTTGTCGATCATCCTCAAGGTATTGCGCAGATTCTCCTGGCGGCTCTTGCCCCTGGCCAGGTTGGCAAAGTTGGTGGTGGTGCGGGTCTTGTCCGAAGGCTGGTAGTGCTCATCGAAACAAATACGCTTGAGGGTGAATGCAATTTCGTTATTCATGGTGGTCGTGTGCCCTGATGTCTGAAGCGAGGCAAGAAAGGCCAGGGTTGAGATGCATGGCTGCCGCCAAGACGCACGCGCCATGCCAGGCTGTCTTTCTCGCTTACGCAAAATCGATGGGGGGATTGTCAAAGATCAAGGTGTCATGAGACAAACTCATTTTTTTTGCATACAAGTGTAGTTTTTCTCATGATCGATCTGAGGCACCTGCGCACCATCCATGCCTTGCGCGAAACCGACAGCCTGTACGAAGCCGCCGAGCGGCTGCACCTGACCCAGTCGGCGCTGTCGCACCAGTTCCGTGAGCTGGAAGACCGGATTGGCATGCCGCTGTTCGTGCGCAAGTCCAAGCCGGTGCGCTTTACCAGCGCCGGTCTCAAGCTGCTGGAACTGGCCGAGCAGGTGCTGCCGCAGATCCGCGCCACCGAGCGGGACCTGGGCAAGCTGGCGGGCGGTACGGCCGGGCGGCTACACATCGCGATCGAGTGCCACAGTTGCTATCAATGGCTGATGCCGTCGGTGGACGAATTTCGCGGTGCCTGGCCGGAGGTCGAGCTGGACCTGGCGTCGGGGTTTTCATTCGCGCCACTGCCGGCGTTGGAGCGGGGCGATCTGGACCTGGTGGTGACGTCCGACCCGGTAAAGTTGCCGGGGATCACCTACGTGCCACTGTTCGGCTATGAGGCACTGCTGGCCATCGATAATCATCACGCCTTGTGTGCAAAGCCGTACCTCGAGCCCGCCGATATTGGTAGCCAGACGCTGATCACCTACCCGATCGAGCGCAACAGGCTGGACATCTTCACCCGCTTCCTTGACCCGGCCGACGTCGAGCCGGCGCAAGTACGCACCTCGGAGCTGACGATCATGATGATGCAACTGGTGGCCAGCGGCCGCGGTGTGTGCTGCCTGCCAAACTGGGCCGTGCATGAATACAGCTCGCGTGGATACGTGACCACCAAGCGCCTGGGAGAGAAGGGGCTGCAGGCAAAACTGTATGCGGCGGTCCGCAGCGACATGCTCGAAGTGCCTTATGTCAGCGACTTCCTGCTCACGGCAAAGGATATGTCCTTCGCGACGCTGGAAGGCGTCAATGCTGTTTCCGGGATCGCCGTTTGACAGCCAGCCCCAGCTATCGCAGCGCATTAACTGGCAATCGAGGCGCACGGATCAGCGGGCCATCATCGAGTCGGCAAGGATCGTGCGAAACACGCTGTATTTCCCCGAAAGCGCCGGTTACATATCCAGGCCACACACTTTCGCGCCCGCGGCCGTAGTTCATTGCCCAGGTTTCATCGGTGTGTGACAGCGCCGTTGGTCGGCTGAGTCGAAGCGCAAGCTGGATTTGGCTGGAATAATGTACGATGATTTTCGTAATGCCAGGGAGGGGTCATGCCAAAAGGCTTCAAGGCAGCCAGGAGCGCGGTGATTGCCGCGCTCGAATCGGGGAGGTACCTGCATGCAGCGCGGGGCGATATCGAGGTAAAGAACCTGTTGGCCCTTGGCGCGGTCAGTGCGGGCGATATCATCGAGGTCATCCGTGCTTGCAATGGCACTCACTACAGCTGCAGCCCACACCATGCCGTGCCAGCCATCGAAGTCCATGTGCTCAGGCGCTCCGGCTGGTACATCAAGTTCTATTTCATCGAGCCGCAGACGTGGTTCATCAGTGTTCACCAATGAGTAACCCAAGCATGAATATCCTGTTCGAGGGCGACACCGGCCAGGCCCTGTGCGAGCGTTGCCAGGCATTGGTCGCCATGCATTACACCCGGCGCGACGTGCCTTTCAGTGATGGCCTGGGCGTGGCACGGGACATCCTGGTGGGCGTGTGCGACGGCTGCGATACGGTGGTGGCCATCCCGCCGCAGTCCACCCCGGCTATCCGCGAGGCGCGCAAGCAGCAGCTCAAGTCCATCGAGGCGCGGCTGCCGGCGGTGTATCTCGATGTGCTCGACGCGGCGATGCAAGCGGTCAGCAGCGAGGCGGGGGCACACTTGCGCAAGCTGTTCCTCGCCCATTATTTCCATTGGCTGGTGCAGGCCCGCCAGGGGGCGGGTCTGCAACCCGGCCACGAGGCCTTCGTCCAGGCACTCGACGCGCAGCGGCGTCAGAGGGGGCTGCCGGCGTCTGGAGCCACGCGGCGGCTGTCGATGAAGGTCAACGCGCACATGGCCGAGGATTTCCTGACGCTGCTGGGGCAAACCCGGATGAGCCAAACCGAGCTACTCAAGGCGGTGATCGCAAGGATCCAGATGGATGTGCTCGAGACGCGGGATCCGCAGGTGATCGAGGCGCTGCAGCGGCTGACGCGAGTGGCGGGATAAGTTGGGGCGAGCGCACCGCGCCGGCATCGCTCCTCACATGTGATGCTTGCGCAGCTCGTGATCCAGGCGTAACGTGCATCACATGTGAGACAAGGACACCCCTTCGATGGCAGGCAAGAAAAGCTCCACCGACTACATGCGTGACATGCGCGCCCGGCTCAAGGCCGCGGGCCTGGTCAAGCGTGAGCTGTGGATCCTGCCCGAGCACGCCGCCGCCCTGCGCGGCATCGAGAAGGCTTTACGTCAGCCCCACGCGGGCAAACAGGTCAGAACGGAGGATTTCATGACCGAGCACACCCACTGGACGATCGAAACGCTGCACGGCGCCCTGCAAGGCCTGGACGAGGTGCGTGACGAGTCGATCGGCCTGTCCCTGCAACAGGGCGCCGAGCCCAGCCTCAAGCTGGTGATGAACGAACTGGACGGCCTGCCGCTGTACATCGCCGTGGCCGGTGAGCAGATCCTGGTCGATACGCTGCTGGTGGAAGCCAGCCAAGTGAAAGACCGCGCTGCATTCAACGATGCGGTGCTGCGCACCCGCGACGTGTTCCCGCTGTCGTCGATCGGCCTGCACACACTGCCTTCGGGCGAGTCGGTGTACACCATGTTCGGCGCCCTGAGCGCGGCCTCGTCGCTGGACAATATCGTCCAGGAGATCCACACCCTGGCCGACAACGTCATCACCGCCGCCGAAGATTTTGAAGACTACTTCACCCACTGATTCCGGAGATTGCACCATGAGTTTGTTGAGAAAGATCGTCACCGCCCTGCGTGGCGGCGCTTCGGAAGTCGGTGAGGCGATCGTCGACTCCCAGGCCCTGCGCATCCTCGACCAGGAGATCCGCGACGCGGACAACAGCCTGATCGATGCGCGCAACCAGCTGGTCAAGATCATGGCCAAGCACAAGACCGCGCAGCAGCGCATCACCGAGTTCGACAAGACCATCGGCGACTGGGAGCAGAAGGCCATTGCCGCGCTGGACAAGGGCGAGGAGGGCCTGGCCCACGAGTGCGCGGCGCGCATCGCCGACCTGACCAACCAGCGTGACAGCGAGCAGGCGCTGGCCGACCAGTTCGGTGCGTCGGTGACGACCCTGACCGCAACCGTGAGCAAGACCGAGGCGCAGATCAAGGGCCTCAAGCAGCAGGTGGACCTGGTCAAGGCCCGCGAGAGCGTGCAGCGTGCCCAGGTCAGTGCGGCCTCGGCCACCGGTGGTGCCAATGGCAGCCTGGAAACGGCGGTCGGCTCGCTGGACCGCATCAAGAAGCGTCAGACGGAGCGTGCCGCCGAGCTGGAAGCGGCGGCGGAACTGGCAGGCAAGGCTGACGGCAGCGATCTGGAAGCACGCCTGAAGTCGGCCGGGATCGGCGCCAGTAACAGTGGTGCCGACGATGTGCTGGCACGCTTGAAGGCCAAGGCGGCCAAGCCGGCGGAGTGATTCGTTGACCGGGCTTGGTCCACTGGCGTGAAACCCGCGCCAGACCCGTTGGCGGGGCGCACGAAAAGCAGTATCGTGTCGCCCCCGCCAAAGGACTGCCGCGACCCAAGGGATTTTCAATGTCGCCTTCTCCCGACAGGCCCAGCCTGTTCGCTACAGCTCCGCGATTGGCTCCTGTTCCGTCCCCCTTTCACCCAGGAGATGCCCCGTGGGTTGGTTGAAACGCTTCATGGGCTTCGAAGCCCCCAAACCTGCCGCCGGTAGCCAGGCCCAAGGCAACCAGCCATTTGGCCTGGGTAGCGGGCGCATGCTCAAGCTCGATCGCTCGCTCAAACTGCTGCTCGACGGGCATTCCGAGCTGGAGGTCCCCGAGCAGGAAGTGGTCTGGGCGGTCGGTGAAGTCGACCTAGGCCAGTCGGTGCGCCTGGCGCGCTTCTATATGGAAGACGAGGACTACTGGCTGCAGGTGGTGATGAACGGCGCGTCCGCTGACGATGTCCGTGACATCATCCTGTTCGGTTATTACAGCGTGGTGCCGGTCACCAGCGACGCCGAACTCAAGCGCCTGGTCGGCCCCGAGTCGAACATCGGCCTGCCGTACTACGAGCACGAAGGCTACGAGTTCGTTCGCCAGTGGGGCAGCGAAGAGGGACAGACCGAGCTCACGCCGATCAGCGAGTGGGTCACCAGCCCCGAGACCAGCTACCGCATCCAGCACCTGTCGATGCTGTATGCCCGCGAAACCGGCCTGACCGACCGCCGCGAATTCCTCCTGCTGTCGGTGGAGGAAGACGAGGACGGCAATGTCAGCCTGACCACTTCGGTGGGTGTCACCCTGCAATCAACGGACTTCAACGTCATCTGACAAGGATTCACCATGCTCGACGCACTTCGCATGTCGCTCAACGCCCAGGCAGTGATCGGCTTCATTCTCTACATCAGCGTGGCGCTGGTGCTGTTCTGGCTGTTCCAGTTCATCTATACGCACCTTACCCCGCACCGCGAATTCGCCCTGATCCGCGACAACAACAGCGCTGCGGCCATCGCGCTGGGCGGTGCGCTGATCGGTTTCTCGCTGCCGGCCAGCAACATCATCGCCTACAGCGTCAGCCTGCTCGACTTCGTGGTCTGGGTGGTGATCGCCGCCGTGGTGCAACTGCTCGCCTTCGGGATCACAAGCCTGGTGCTCAAGGGCTTGGCAAGCCGCATCGCCAAGGGCGAGATGGCCGCCGCGATCTACGCCGCCGCCGTGGCGATCAGCGTGGGCTTCCTCAATTCGGCCTGCATGACCCCGTCGGTCTGAGCCGTTTGCGCGCAAGGAGCCATACATGAGACGCAGTTCCGTCAAGCTGGTGCTGGCCAGTTCCCTGCCGCTGGCGCTCACCGCGTGCAGCGCGCCCGAGGAGACCTACACGGTCAGCAAGCGCAGCAACTACACCACCGTCCAGGCCTGTGTCGATGACAAGATGCCGGTGGACGTGTGTTCCGACGCCTACATGCAGGCGTTGGCCGACCACCGCCGCATCGCCCCGACCTATGGTGACAAGGCTGCCTGCGAGGCTGACTTCGTGCCGGACTACTGCCAGGTCACCAGCGATAACCGCTACATGCCGCGCCTCGGTGGTTTCGAGCTGGCGGTGTCGGGCGAGGTCAGCCAGTCCCAGGTCGATGCGGCCCGCGCCCAGGTCGAGAACAGCGGCCAGGCCAGCAGCGGCGGCAGCAATTTCAACGGCCTGCTTACCGGCCTGCTGCTTGGCCAGGTACTCAGCGGCGGCAATCGCCAGTACTACTCGCAGCCGGTCTACCAGTATCGTGACAGCAGCGGTGGCTACCGCAGCACCACACTCGGCCAGCAGATCGACCAGGGCAAGCGCTTCGAGCGCTCAGACCAGGCCCAGCAGAGCGGTGGCAGCTACTCCAGCTACTACTCCGGCAGTTCCAGCGGCCGCAGCTACAAGTCCAGCACCTCGACCCGCTCCAGCGTGTCCTCGTCGATCTCCCGTGGCGGCTTCGGCAGCCAGGCCACTGCGCGCAGCGGCTGGGGCGGCAAGAGCAGCGGCGGCTTCAGCTTCGGCGGTTGAACATGCGCAAGGTCCACTGCGACGAACGCCCGGACTGGTGCGCCACCGCCGAGCGTGAGGGCTTCGCCTTCCACACCATCGACGGTGAGCGCTACTGGGATGAGCGCGGTTACTACCAGTTCAGTGAGGCCCAGGTCAGCCGTGACCTGGAGGCGCCCACCCAGGAGCTGCACGCGATGTGCCTGGACGCGGTGGCGCGCATCGTCGACAGCGAAGCGCTGATGACCCGCCTGGCGATTCCGCCGGCGTTCTTCGACCTGGTGCGTCGTTCATGGAAGGAGGGGCATCCACACCTCTACGGGCGTTTCGACTTCAGTTACGAGGGCACGGGCCCAGCCAAGCTGATCGAGGCCAACTACGACACGCCGACCTCGCTGTACGAAGCCGCGGCGTTCCAGCTGATCTGGCTTGAGCAGCAGATCGAGCGCGGCGTGCTGCCGGCCCATGCCAGCCAGTTCAACACCCTGGCTGAAGACCTGGTGCGGGCTTTTGCCGCCTTCGAACGTGAAAGCCCGTTCTACTTCTCGGCCATCGGCGGTTCGATCGAGGACCGCGGCACCACTGATTTCCTGCGCAAGATGGCTGGGCACGTGGGTATCAGTACCCGGCATATCGACCTGGAGGATATCGGTCTGAACGACGAGGGGCGTTTCGTCGACCTCGAGGGCCGACCGATCCCGCGCCTGTTCAAGCTGCACGCCTGGGAGCATATCTTCCACGAGGACTTCGGCCAGGCCATCGCCGGTTGCGATACCCAGTTCGTCGAGCCAGCGTGGAAATCGCTGATCTCCAACAAGGGCATCTTGCCGTTGTTGTGGGAATGGCATGAGGGCCACCCGAACCTGTTGCCGGCCTTCCTCGACGAAGACCCCCGGCGGCCGGTGCCCAAGGGCTGGGTGCGCAAGCCGTACTTCTCCCGCGAGGGGGCCAACGTGGATATCCGCACCACCGATGACCAGCGGGTGTTCGAGGACGGACCCTACGACGATGCGCCGTATATCCTGCAAGGTTTCGCGCCTTTGCCGAAGTTCGGTGACAGCTACACCTTGATCGGCTCGTGGGTGGTCGGTGATCTGGCCTCGGGGATCGGCATTCGTGAAGACGACACCTTGATTACCAAGGACAGCTCGCGGTTCCTGCCGCATGTGGTCGTGGACTGACCGGCTGCGCTGTCGCGACAGCGACGTAGCAAGCGTCGTCAGCGTGGCAGCGGGCTGATCACAACGTTACGATCGCTCCACCGATGATGGCATCTCCCACTGGTCGGTTTCAGGACGCGCCGGGTCGCCCGCGCACAACCTCTTCGCGCAATAGCTGCCATGCTCTGAGGATGCCCGTGGACCGCGCGCAGCAAGACGCATGGCCACAGGCAAGGAGGGTGCCTGGCTTGCCGCCACCGTGACACGGCAGGCGCACCGCAGCTGAACACCGCCGGACACTGGCCCGCGATCAGGGTCGGGCCGGGTTGCCGAGGTCTGCTGTATGCCTGATGAGTTGAACCACTTGCCGTTGATCCAGCGTGTCCTGGCCCGTGAAAAGGACACCCCCGGCGCCTTGTTGCCGATTCTCCACGCCATCCAGACCGGCGCCGGCTACATCCCTGACATCGCCGTCGCCGAGATCGCCCATGCCCTCAACCTCAGCCAGGCCGAGGTGCGCGGGGTGCTCAGCTTCTACCACGATTTCCGTACCACGCCGCCGGCCCGCCATACCCTGCGCCTGTGCCGCGCCGAGTCCTGCCAGAGCCGTGGTGCGGAGGCGCTGGCCGCGCAATTGCGCGAGCAGCTCGGGCTGGATGATCACGGCCGCAGCGAAGACGGTGCGCTCGACCTGCGCCCGGTGTACTGCCTGGGTGCCTGTGCCTGCTCGCCGGCGTTGGAGCTCGATGGCCAGCTCCACGCCCGCGTTACCCCGGAGCGCCTGCGGGCGCTGGTGGCGAGCTGCCGAGAGGAGGTGAAGGCATGTTGAACCTGTGCATCTCCTGTGATTCGCTGGCCCGTGCAGTCGGTGCCGACCAAGTGGCCGATGCGGTGGTCCGCGAGGCGGGGCAGCGCAACCTGCCGATACGCATCAAGCGCACCAGCTCCCGTGGCCTGTATTGGCTGGAGCCGCTGGTGGAACTGGACACCGCGCAAGGCCGGCTGGGCTTCGGGCCGGTAGCGCCCGAGGATGTCCCCGGTTTGCTCGATGCCCTGGCGGGCGACCACGCCGGCCATGCGCTGGCGCTGGGGCCGGTCGAGGACATTCCCTACCTGAAAACCCAGCAGCGCCTGTTGTTCGCTCGCGCCGGCATCACCCGGCCGCTGTCGCTGGATGACTATCACACCAACGGTGGCTTCGAGGGGCTGCGCCAGGCCACCCTGCTGGACGGCGACGAAGTGGTCGCGGCAGTGCTCGATTCGGGCCTGCGTGGCCGAGGTGGCGCGGCCTTCCCGGCGGGCATCAAGTGGCGCACCGTGCGCCAGGCGCCGGCCGGGCAGAAGTACGTGGTGTGCAACGCCGACGAGGGTGACTCCGGTACCTTCGCCGACCGCATGCTGATGGAGGGCGACCCGTTCCTGCTGATCGAGGGCATGATCATCGCCGGCCTCGCCGTGGGGGCGAGCAAGGGCTACATCTATGTGCGCTCGGAGTACCCCGATGCCGTGCGCGCGCTCAACGAGGCGATCCTGCTGGCCCGCGAGGCCGGTTACCTGGATGTCGCCGGCAGCGGCGTGGCCTTCGACCTGGAGGTGCGGGTCGGCGCGGGAGCCTATATCTGTGGCGAGGAAACCGCGCTGCTCGAATCCCTGGAGGGCAAGCGCGGCATCGTCCGCGCAAAACCCCCGTTGCCGGCGCTGGAGGGCCTGTTCGGTCAACCGACGCTGGTGCACAACGTGCTCACCCTGGCCTCGGTACCGATCATCCTGGCCAAGGGCGCGGCCTATTACCGCGATTTCGGCATGGGCCGCTCGCTCGGCACCCTGCCGTTCCAGCTGGCCGGCAATATCCGCCATGGCGGGCTGGTGGAGCGCGCTTTCGGCCTGACCCTGCGCGAGCTGGTGGATGGCTACGGTGGCGGCACCGCCAGTGGCCGGCCGATCAAGGCAGCGCAGGTCGGCGGCCCGCTGGGTGCCTGGGTGCCGCCCGAACAGTTCGACACGCCGCTGGACTACGAGGCCTTCGCTGCCATTGGCGCGATGCTCGGCCATGGCGGCGTGGTACTGGCCGACGACACCCTGAACATGGCCGGCATGGCGCGCTTCGCCCTGCAGTTCTGCGCCGAAGAATCCTGCGGCAAGTGCACGCCGTGCCGGATCGGTTCGACCCGCGGCGTGGAAGTGGTCGACCGGCTGATCGCCAGCACCGACCCGGCCTACCGCGAAAGCCAGGCGGGGTTGCTGCGCGACCTGTGCGACACGATGCAATACGGCTCGCTGTGCGCCATGGGTGGGATGACCCCGTACCCGGTGGCCAGCGCCCTCAAGCACTTCCCCGCCGATTTCGGCCTGGAGGCCGCGCAATGATCAATTACTTCGACCCCAGCAGCGACCTCGACCTGGGTACCCCGCAACGCCTCAGCGAGGTGCAGGTCAGCCTGGTCATCGACGGCCGTTCGATCAGCGTGCCCGCCGGCACCTCGGTGATGCGCGCCGCGGCCATGCTCGGCACCAGCATCCCCAAACTGTGCGCCACCGACAGCCTCGAGGCCTTCGGCTCGTGCCGCATGTGCATGGTCGAGATCGATGGCATGCGCGGCTACCCGGCCTCCTGCACCACCCCGGTAGGAGAGGGCATGGTGGTGCGCACGCAGACGCCACGCCTGGCCGACCTGCGCCGCAACGTGATGGAACTGTATATCTCCGACCATCCGCTGGACTGCCTGACCTGTTCGGCCAACGGCAACTGCGAGCTACAGACCGTCGCCGGCCAGGTCGGGCTGCGCGAGGTGCGTTATGGCTACGACGGCGCCAATCACCTGGACGAACACAAGGATGTGTCCAACCCGTACTTCGACTACGAGCCGAGCAAGTGCATTGTCTGCAGTCGCTGCGTGCGTGCCTGCGAAGACATCCAGGGCACCTTCGCCCTGACCATCACCGGGCGTGGTTTCAAGTCGCGGGTGGCGGCGGCCGGCGGTGACGATTTCCTCAGCTCCGAATGCGTGTCCTGCGGCGCCTGCGTGCAGGCCTGCCCGACGGCGACCCTGAGCGAGAAAAGCCTCATCCAGCTCGGCCAGCCCGAGCGCGCGGTGATCACCACCTGTGCCTATTGCGGCGTGGGCTGCTCGTTCCGCGCCGAGATGAAGGGCGACCAGCTGGTGCGCATGGTCCCGGACAAGAACGGCGGCGCCAACCACGGCCATGCCTGTGTCAAGGGACGCTTCGCCTGGGGCTATGCCACGCACCCGGACCGCATCACCAGGCCGATGATCCGCAAACGCCTGGAGGATCCGTGGCAAGAGGTCAGCTGGGATGAGGCAGTCACTTATGCCGCCAGCGAGTTGCGACGCATCCAGCTCAAGTACGGGCGTGATTCCATCGGTGGGATCACCTCCAGCCGCTGCACCAACGAAGAGGCGTACCTGGTGCAGAAAATGGTGCGCACGGCCTTCGGCAACAATAACGTCGACACCTGCGCGCGGGTTTGCCATTCACCTACCGGCTATGGCCTCAAGCAGACCCTGGGCGAGTCCGCCGGTACCCAGAGCTTCGACTCGGTGATGCAGGCCGACGTGGTGCTGGTGATCGGCGCCAACCCCACCGACGCCCACCCGGTGTTCGGCTCGCAGCTCAAGCGCCGCCTGCGCCAGGGCGCGCGGCTGATCGTCATCGACCCACGGCGCATCGATCTGGTCGATTCACCCCATGCCCGCGCCGAACTGCACCTGCAACTGCGTCCGGGTACCAACGTGGCCATGCTCAACGCCCTGGCTCATGTGATCGTCAGCGAGGGCCTGCTCGACCAGCGCTTCATCGATGCCCGCTGCGAAACCGAGGATTTTGCGCGCTGGCGCGATTTTGTCGCCCAGCCCGACAATGCCCCTGAAGTGCTCGGCCCGGTGTGCGGCGTGCCCGCCGAGCAGATCCGCGCCGCCGCCCGGCTGTACGCCACCGGCGGCAATGCTGCGATCTACTATGGCCTGGGCGTGACCGAGCACAGCCAGGGCAGCACTGCGGTGATGGGCATCGCCAACCTGGCCATGGCCACCGGCAACATCGGCCGCGAAGGGGTGGGGGTGAACCCACTGCGCGGGCAGAACAACGTGCAGGGCTCGTGCGACATGGGTTCGTTCCCCCACGAGTTGCCCGGCTACCGGCACATCTCCAACGAAAGCGTGCGCGCCGAGTTCGAGCAGGCCTGGGGCGTGACCCTGCAGCCCGACCCGGGCCTGCGCATACCCAACATGTTCGAGGCTGCGCTGGATGGCAGCTTCAAGGCGCTGTACTGCCAGGGCGAGGATATCGCCCAGAGCGACCCCAATACCCAGCACGTCACCGCCGCGCTGTTGGCGATGGAGTGCGTGGTGGTACAGGACATTTTCCTCAACGAGACGGCCAAGTTCGCCCATGTGTTCCTGCCCGGCAGCTCGTTCCTCGAGAAGGACGGCACCTTCACCAATGCCGAGCGGCGTATCTCGCGGGTGCGCAAGGTCATGGAACCGCTGGCCGGCAAGGCCGACTGGGAGGCGACCCTGGCCTTGGCCGATGCCCTGGGCTATCACATGGACTACCAGCATCCATCGCAGATCATGGACGAGATCGCCCGCCTGACCCCGACGTTCCGCCGGGTCAGCTATGCCGAACTCGACCGCCACGGCAGCCTGCAGTGGCCATGTAACGACGCCGCTCCCGACGGCACGCCGACCATGCACATCGAGCAGTTCGTGCGCGGCAGGGGGCGCTTCATGCTCACCGGTTATGTGCCCACCGACGAGAAGGTCAACAGCCGCTACCCGCTGCTGCTGACCACCGGGCGCATCCTCAGCCAGTACAACGTCGGCGCGCAGACCCGGCGCACCGGCAACGTCGCCTGGCACAACGAGGACCGCCTGGAGATCCACCCCAGCGACGCCGAGAGCCGCGGCATCGCCGACGGCGATTGGGTGGGCGTGGGCAGCCGCTCCGGGCAGAGCGTGCTGCGCGCCAGGGTCAGCAGCCGGGTGGCGCCGGGGGTGGTGTACACAACGTTCCACTTCCCCGAGTCCGGGGCCAACGTGATCACCACCGACAACTCCGACTGGGCCACCAACTGCCCGGAATACAAGGTCACCGCAGTGGAGGTGGTGAAGGTGTTCCAGCCGTCGGAATGGCAGAAGCGTTATCAGAGTTTCAGTGACGAGCAGCGGCGCTTGCTCAAGGAGCGGCGTCAGTCGGAAAAGGCGAAGGTGCGCCCATGAGCAGCGACAACCTGGTCAAGATGGCCAACCAGATCGCTCATTACTTCGACAGTGAGCCGGATCATGCCAAGGCGGTGCAGGGGGTGAGGCAGCATCTGCAGAGCTTCTGGACGCCGGCCATGCGCCGGCAGTTACTGGAGTGGAACGAGGCCCACGCGGGGGAGGGGCTCGACCCCAAGGTACGGGAGGCACTGGCGTAGCACGCCTGCTCCCGCAGGATGGCGCATGGCTTGAGGCTGATGCGGTCGTTGTGGGAGCCGGCTTGCCGGCGATGCGCCGCGTCAGCGGTGCCCTGTGACCGCCGGCGCGCTCCCGCCCTGATCCAATCGCCAGCATTAGAATGTTGGCGCAGCGCATGGCTTGGATGAAATGTCCGTCATGTTCGCAGGGTTAACGAATAGCCGGTGCTACGCTCGCAAAAACACCCTGACGGAAGCCCACCATGGACATGAACTGGCACCAGGCCCTGCAAGCGAGCCTGAGCTGGCTGGCGATCGCCTCGTTGGTCACCTTTGGCTGCTTCATCGTCGCCGCCTTCCTGGCGGTGCGCTGCACCCGCTGGGGTGCTCAGTTCTGGCACCTGGCCGGACCTTATTTCAGTTGGCGCCGCAGCTGGCGCCCGCTGCTGGCCTTCGCCCTGCTGCTGGTGCTGACGTTGTTCGCGGTGCGCCTGAACGTGCTGTTCTCGTTCTGGTACAACGGTTTCTACAGTGCCTTGCAGGCCCTGGACCAGACGGCGTTCTGGTACATGCTCGGGGTGTTCGCGGTGCTGGCGACCATCCATGTACTGCGTTCGCTGTTCACCTTCTATGTGACCCAGGCGTTTAACATCCGCTGGCGGGTGTGGCTCACCGAGCGCCTGACCGCCGACTGGATGCACGGCGATGCCTACTACCGTGGGCAGTTTCTCGCAGAGCCCGTGGATAACCCCGACCAGCGTATCGAGCTGGACGTGAACAACTTTGTCACAGGTTCCGTTTCCCTGGCGTTGGGGGCGGTTGGCGCGGTGGTGTCGTTGGTGGCGTTCACCGGCATTCTCTGGGGCCTGTCGGCGCCACTGGCCGTGGCCGGCGTCGAAATCCCCCGGGCGATGGTGTTTGCTGTCTACATCTATGTGCTGATCGCCACCTGGATCGCCTTTCGCCTCGGCCAGCCGCTGATCCGCCTGAATTTCCTCAACGAAAAACTTACCGCCAACTTCCGCTACGCGCTCATGCGCTTGCGCGAGAACGCCGAGAACATCGCCTTCTACCAGGGCGCGCAGGTGGAGCGCGGCACCTTGCTTGGGCGTTTCTTCGCCTTGATCGGCAACGCCTGGGCCCTGGTATTCCGGAACCTCAAGTTCAGCGGGTTCAACCTGGGCGTCAGCCAAGTGGCGGTGGTGTTCCCGTTCATCCTCCAGGCGCCGCGCTTTTTCAGTGGTGCGATCAAGCTCGGCGACGTGATGCAGACCGCCCAGGCCTTCGGCCAGGTGCAGGATTCACTGTCGTTCTTCCGTGAGTCCTACGACACCTTCGCCCAGTATCGTGCCACCCTCGACCGTCTGACCGGGTTTCTCGATGCCAATCTGCAGGCCAGTGAGTTGCCACGGGTGACCACTGTGGACCAGGCGCATGCGCTGGGCATCCATGGCTTGCAGGTGCGTCGGCCCGACGGCTACGCGCTGATCACCGATCTCGACCTGAACCTGCACAGCGGCCAGGCGCTGCTGATCAAGGGACCATCGGGCAGCGGCAAGACCACCTTGCTGCGCGCCCTGGCGGGCCTGTGGCCGCATGCCGACGGTGAGGTCAGGCGGCCGTCGGGGACGCAGGCGCTGTTCCTCTCGCAACGTCCGTACCTGCCGTTGGGTGACCTGCGTACTGCCATCGCCTATCCGGCGCAGGGCGAGCCTGGGGACGATGTGCGCATGCAACAGGCCCTGCGCCAGGTCAATCTTGCCCACTTGGCCGAGCGACTGGACGAGCCGCGTGACTGGTCGCGCATCCTGTCGCTGGGCGAACAGCAGCGCCTGGCGTTTTCCCGGGTGCTGTTCAATCGGCCGCAGGTGGTGTTCCTCGACGAGTCGACTTCGGCGATGGACGAAGGGCTGGAGCATGCGTTGTATTCGCTGCTGCGTGAGCAGTTGCCGGCGACGCTGCTGGTCAGCGTCGGGCACCGCAGCACCCTGGCGGCGTTCCATTCCCATCGCCTGGAGGTGGACGGGCAGGGGGGCTGGTCGCTCCTGGAGCAACAGCCGGCCGTGCCAGCATAGGGCGTAGGGGAACATCGCACGGCATTGCTTGCGATCCGCTATAATCGCGGTGTGTTCACCCCGCAAGGTGTGTAAAGGTGAAAGGGATCAGCCTGGAAACCAAGAAGGCTTATTGCGCCAAGACGCGTCGTTCCAACTACCTGGCCAGCCTGAGGCTAGAGGGGTTCAGCGTGTCTCGGGACGCGGCCGAGCGTGAACTCCCGACCCGGGAGGAACTGCTGCATAAATACCGCAAGCAGCGTTGACGTTGGATAAGTACGGGGTAGGGCAGGATGCTTATTGCTATGCCGGCACCTCGGTCTTGCGCAATCGGCTTGATCAGGCCGACGGCCAGCACTGAGGTGCCGAGCACGCTGACCATGTACAGCGGGAGGAGGGCGTGGATCATCTCCGAAGAGACATCCATCAGTAGCGAGACAAAACCCAGGGCCCAGACGCTGCGGGGGATCAGCGCGAGGCTGTGGCGACGGCGCGAGTGCGGAACACTGTTCATGGGTGATCTCGGCGTTGCTCCGATTTCACTCTAGACAATAGCGGCCTCAACGCCGCATGAGCGCAAAAAGCGCCGCGAGTTATGGTCGTTATTTGTGAAACACCACACTAGCAGAGGCGCTCAGGCTGGCCCCTGCTGATGCAGCTGCCCCAGGCGGCTGCGTGTACGCATCAGATCGGCGATGGCGCCGCCCAGGCTTTTTTCCAGGGCCTGCTTGCCGATCACCAGCACCTCCCGGTCCTGGTCGTACAGCACATCCATCAGGTTGACGAAGCGCTGCTGCGCCGCCAGCGAGCACTCGGCCAGATCGTCCAGGCCGTCTATGATCCAGCGATCATAGCGCTCGGCCAGGGCCAGGTAATCGATCACTGCTGTCGGTTGTTCGCACAGATCGTCGAAGCTGAACATTACCTGGCGCCCCTCGCTGGCCAGGGCCCTCAGGGAACGTTTGTTGACCTCCAGCCCTACCGGCTGCGGCGCGGGCACCTGCAGAGCTCGGCGTTGCCCTGCATCTCCTGGCCAGACGTAGCAACCCCGGGTGAAGCGCTGGTGTTGGCGATTGGCTGGCAGGCTGCGAAAGTCGGTCTCTCCCCCTACCTCAAGCACTTGCATGCGGCTGTTGATCAGGCGGATCACCGGCAGGAAGCGCGCGTGGTACAGCGGGTTGGGCAGCAGCCCCTCAGGCGCGTAGTTGGACGTGACCAGCAGGAAAACGCCTCGTGCAAACAGGGCATCGAACAGCCGGGTGAGCAGCATGGCGTCGCCGATGTCATGGACGTGGAACTCGTCGAAGCACAGCACTTGGCAGTGGCCAAGCAGCGCGTCGAGGGTCGCCCCCAGGGCATCGTCCTGCGCCCGGTTGTGATGCATGCCTTGGTGCAGGCGGGCGAAGAAATCGTGAAAATGCAGGCGGCGCTTGGCCGCCGTCGGCACGGCCTGGAAGAAGCCATCGAGCAGCCAGCTCTTGCCGCGTCCGACCGCGCCGTGCAGGTACAGGCTGCGCGTCGGACCCGCGTCGAAGCTGCCCAACAGCATGGCCATCGCCTCTATCACCTGAAGCTGCCCATCGCTCAGGGCATAGCCACGCTCGGTTGCCATTTTCTGGAAGTGGTCCAACAAGGTGGGAACCTTGTCCGGGGCACTGCGCAGGCGCTGGCCAATCTGGCGCAAGGACGGGGGAATCCAGGTGGACAAGTGGCAGGCTCCTCGGGCCGAGTCTGGGGCAGGGCGCAGCTTGCGCGAAGCCGGGCATTTTGACCAATCGA
The DNA here is from genome assembly GCF_018596375.1 of Pseudomonas sp. RC3H12. Lineage (NCBI taxonomy): Bacteria > Pseudomonadati > Pseudomonadota > Gammaproteobacteria > Pseudomonadales > Pseudomonadaceae > Pseudomonas > Pseudomonas sp. RC3H12. The sequence continues at coordinate 1,131,593 of NZ_CP075595.1, forward strand.
GAATGTGCCGGGCAATGATCGCGAAAAGCGATAGGTCAGGTCCTGCGCTCGAGTCGGCGCTCGATCATGTACTTGACCGCCAGACGGCGCTCCTTGAGATGGCGCAGGTCTTCGTCCACAAAGTTGCCTGCCGAGATCGACTCTGCGGCCAGCACCTGGTTGTCGATGTCCAAGTACTCGTCCAGCAGGCGGTCGAGCTGCGGGTCCTGCTGACGGCGCTGCTGGACGATTTCGCGTGGGTAGTGCAGGTCCTGGTAGAGGTCATGGGAAACGGGCATGGCGTCCTCCTTGTGATGCGCCGATGGGCTCTATCTGATTGGAATGGAGGAATGCGATTGTGTTGAGGCGAGCCGGTGGAATTGCGACGAGCGGTTGTCGTAGGCGGCGCGAGAACCCTCTCGAAAGGTAGCTGATACAACTAACTTGCTGTTTTCGTGCGTTTTTTTCAAAAAAAAGCTTCCCACTTCGAAAAAAGGTTGTTAAAGTGCCGGCCATTCCCGAGCAGCAACACACGGAGCTGTCAGGGGGTTGTCAGTGAGGCGGTGATCAGTCATTCGCAGATCCGATACAGGGGCGTCGCCAAGCGGTAAGGCAGCAGGTTTTGATCCTGCCATGCGTTGGTTCGAATCCAGCCGCCCCTGCCATTTTAAAGTTGTATCCTCTTCCCAATCGCCTTTTGGCGATTTTTTCGTTTCTGCCTACCTGTTTTCCAGCGACTCGGCCAGCACCTGGGCGAGGATGTGTTCGTGCACCGGTTTCTGCACCACCTGGCACCCCTGTAGCTCCAGCCCTTGCAGCTGGGCATAGCCGGTGAGGAACACCACGGGCAGGCGCGGAAAGCGCTCGCGGGCCGCCAGGGCCAGTTGGGCACCATTGAACTCTGGCATGGCGAAGTCGGTAAGCAGCAGGTCTATGCGTTCATCGAGCAGGGCCATGGCCTGGGTACCATTGTGTGCCTGGTGTACCTCGTAGCCCTGGCGCTGCAGCAGGTCGCCAATCATTTCGCGCACCAGATGGTCGTCGTCCACCAGCAAGATGTGACGCTCGGCCCCTTGGGCGAAATGCGGGCGCACATCGTCCTCGCCTGTAGTGAGTGAATCGGCACGGGCCTTTACCGCTGGCAGGTAGACACTGACCAGGGTGCCGCGGCCTGGCGTTGTATCGATGCGCACGCCACCGCCGATCTGTTTGGCGAAGCCGAACACCTGCGCCAGCCCCAGGCCCGAGCCCTTGCCGATATCCTTGGTGGTGAAGAACGGTTCGAAGGCTTTGGCCAGTACTTCCTCGCTCATGCCGCAGCCGCTGTCGCGGATACTCAGCACCACGTACTCACCGGGTTCCGGGTCCTCCGGGCGTTGTGGACGGGTATTGACCCGGGTGTTGCGCGTGGCCAGGGTGAGTTGGCCGCCCTCGGGCATGGCGTCGCGGGCGTTGATCGCCAGGTTGAGGATGATCATTTCGGTCTGGGTCGGGTCGGTCAGGGCTTGCCATAGCCCAGCATCGAGCTCCAGGCGCACTGCGACGCTGCCACCCAGGGTGCGGCGCAGCAGTTCTTCCAGCCCTGCCAATGTGCGGTTGAGGTTCAGCGGCACCGGCTCCAACCGTTGCTTGCGCGAAAACGCCAGCAACTGGGAGGTCAGCTTGGCCCCGCGCTCGCCCGCCTCACGAATGTGCTGCAGGCGCTTGTGTGCCTTGTCCAGCAGGCCTTTGTCCAAGTCGTTCTGCAGGAAGCTGGCACCGGTGAGGATCACCGTCAGCAGGTTGTTGAAATCGTGCGCCACGCCGGCCGTGAGCTGGCCGACCGCTTCCAGGCGCTGCATCTGCTGCAGCGCGGCCTCGATGCGTTCGCGCTCGGCGATCTGTTCGCGCAGGCGCTCGTTGGCCTCGGCCAGGTCCAGCACCGCTTCGCGTTCGCTGGAGATGTCGCGGGCGACCACATGCAGCAGGTTGTCGTCCGGCACCACCACCCACGACAGCCAGCGCTGCTGGCCTTCGGCATGCCGGATGCGGCCGACGAAGCGGGCGCTGGTGCGTCCCTGAGAGAGCGCGGCCAGCTCGGTGAGGAAGGTTTCCTGGTCGGCTTCCGGTAGCAGCTGCAGCAGCGAAATCTGCGCCAACCGCTCACGGGGAAAGCCCAGCGCGGCTTCCCAGGCCGGGTTGAGGGCTACCGGGGTCAGGTCCTTGTTGAGTACCGCCAGCAGGTCCTGGGACAGTTCCCAGGCACGGTCGCGCTCGCGGGTGCGGCGCTCGACCCGCTCGCCGAGCATCTCGTTGAGCTGCTCCAGCGCCCGGGTGGCCTGGCGCTGCTGGTGGATGTCCTGCAGCACCCCGGAAAAGCGCACGCACAGGCCGTCGATGAGTTGGGTCTGGCCGGTGGAGAGCAGCCAGCGCGGCTCCAGTGCGCCGGGTTGAGCGATACGGAACTCGGCCCGGTAATGGCCATCGCTGTCAGGGCGCATGGCCTGCTCGACGGCGTTGCGCACACGGGATTGGTCGTCGGGGTGGATGCCAGCGTAGAAGACCTCGATCGTCATTCGAGTGTCGCTGGGCAGGCCGAACAGCATCTTGCAGCGGTCGTCCCAGACCAGCTGTCCGTCCTGCGGGCGGTAGTCCCAAGTGCCCATGCCGGCGGCATCGATGGCGATGCGGGCGCGCGCCTCCGCCTCGGCCAGGGCCTCTTCAGCGCGGCGTCGGCGTTGGCGTTCCTGCACTTCGGTCAGCGCCCGGCGCACGGCCTTGGGCAGCAGCGGCAGGTTCTTCTTCAGGACGTAGTCGGTGGCGCCGAGGCGGATCATCTCCACCGCGTGTTCTTCGCCGTAGATGCCGGAGAGGAAGATGAACGGTATCTGAGGCGCCAGGCGTTGGGCGATGGCCAGCACGTCGGCGCCGGAGGAGCTCGGCAGCACGCAATCGCACAGGATCAGGTCGTAGGAAGACTCGCCCAGGGCATGCTCGGCACCGACATGGTCGAATACCAGCCGTGATTGCACCTGAAACCCGCTGCGTTCAAGGCGCATCAGGATCAGCTCGGCATCCATGGCGCTGTCTTCGACCATCAGCAGTTTCAGTGGAGTAAGCTGCATCGTGTCCGCCTCAGTTGCTGCCGCGACGGTTCAGGCGCAGCGAACCGGGTGGTGGTTCGTTGAGCACCGCCCAGAACATGCCCAGGTCGGAGATGGCGGTGACGAACTCCTTGAACTCCACAGGCTTGACCACATAGGCATTGACCCCGAGCTCATAGGCCCGGCTCAGGTCCGGCCCCTCGCGCGAGGACGTCAGCATGACGATGGGGATGCTGCGCAACTCGGCGGTTTCGCGCACCACCTTGAGGACTTCCAGGCCATCGACCTTGGGCAGCTTCAGGTCCAGCAGCATCACCGCCGGATTGCCGCCGTCGCGTCCGGCAAAGGCGTTGCGCCGCAGCAGGTAGTCCAGCGCATCGGCGCCGTCGCGCACGACGACCACCTCGTTGGCCAGCTGGCTGCGCTCAAGGGCGAGCAGGGTCAGTTCGAGGTCTCTGGGGTTGTCTTCGACCAGCAGGATAGGTTTGAGCATGATGTCCGGCCTCAGGCAGACTTTGGGTTTAGTGGCAGGGTGAAGTGGAAGCTGGCGCCCTGGTTGACTCGGCCCTCGGCCCACACCCGGCCATCGTGGCGCTCGATGATGCGGCGCACGCTGGCCAGGCCGATCCCGGTGCCTTCGAACTCTTCCATACGGTGCAGGCGCTGGAACACGCCGAACAGCTTGTCGACATAGGCCATGTCGAAGCCCACGCCATTGTCGCGCACATAGAACTCGAGTTCGTGCCGGTGACGCACCGAGCCGATCTCGATGCGCGCGGGGGCGCGGCCGCGGGTGTACTTGATGGCATTGGCGATCAGGTTGTGCAGGACCATGTTGATGAAGGCCGGGTCGGCGATCACCTTGGGCAGGTCGGCGATTTCCCAGACGATGTCACGCCCCGCGTAGTCCGGCGCCAGCTCCGAGCGGATGGTGTCGGCCAGGGTATTGAGGTCGACGTCGGACAGGCGCAGCGCCGAACGGCCCATCTGCGAGAAGTTGAGCAGGTTGTCCACCAGGGTACCGGCGAATTGCGCGGCATCCTCGATATGGCTGAGGAAGCGCTTGCCGCGTTCGGAGAGCTGCTCTCCCTCTATTTCGCCGAGCAGCTCACTGTAGCCGGCGATGTGTCGCAGCGGAGCACGCAGGTCGTGGGACACGCTGTAGGAAAACGCTTCAAGTTCCTTGTTCGAGCGCTTCAGTTCGCCGGCCAGCTGTGCCAGTTCCTCGGCCTTGCGCAAGACGATGCCGAGCACCGCGCCGCGCAACTCCATCACGCCTTCGATGATCAGCGGGTGCCAAGGCGCGCTGAAGCCGCGTATTTCCTGTTGCCAACGCTCGAAGCTGTGCCGTGGGTTGAGATTGCCCTGCGGACCGACAGACTTCTCCGGTCGGCCCGCCCAGTTCACCGTATGGGCCTGCTCGGGCCGGAACCATACAAGATAGTGCGAATGAATCTGCGAGATCGCGACTGCCAGCACCCCGGCGGCATGTCGGGCCAATTCAGGCAGTTCATCGATGTCACGCTGTACGTTGTCGGTGTGGAACACCGCCTGGCCGTCACGCCGCGCCAGCCAGTGCGCCAGGGCATTGACCAGCGACGCTGGCGGGGTGGCGCCGATCAGGTCGCAGCGCTCGGCGCTGATGATCGCCGCCCCCGAGGCTCCGGCGAACTGCAGCATCACCTCGGGTTGGGCGAGCAGGCCATCGCTGACACTGTCATGGTCGGCCATCGAGCCGAGCATGCGCACGATGCGCTGGCGCAAGTCGAGCAGCTGGCGTGTGCTGTCGTGGGACTCGATGGCCTCGATCTGCAACGACAGCACATTGGCCAGCAGTTCGCAGGCGGTGCGGGTCTGGAAATCCACCGGCCTTGGCTGGTCATGGTGGCAGGACACCAGGCCCCATAGCTGGTCATCGACCACGATGGACAACGACATCGACGCCAGTGTGCCCATGTTGCGCATGTACTGCAGGTGCACCGGCGACACACTGCGCAGCGAGGCGAAGCTCATGTCCAGGGCCTTGCCGGTACGCGGATTGCTGGCCGGCACCAGGGGCGAGGGTTGGTAGTTGGCGTCCTCGATCACCCGGATGCGGTTGATCCGGTACAGCTCGCGGGCCTGGCGCGGGATGTCCGCAGCCGGGAAGCACAGCCCCAGGTAGCTCGGGTAGCCGGGGTCGGCATCCTCGGCCAGGACCGTGCCGGTGCCCTCGCTGTCGAAGCGGTAGGCCTTGACCCGGCCGAAGCCGGTGATGCGTTTGATCTGGCGTACTGATTGCAGCAGCAACTCGTCGATGCTGCTGACCTGGTGCAGGGTGCTGACGAAGGCGCGGACCAGCGGGTAGTAGTTGTCCTTTTCGCCACCCTGCGCAGCACTGCGGCGGGGTTCCAGTTCGAGGATCAGCACCTGGTCGTGACGGTGTGCCAGCACCCGCAGCGGCGCTTGCCAGGGCGCACCATGGTGCAGGTGTGTATCGCCGATGTGAAACGGGAAGATTTCGTCGTCGGGCAGGTTGGCCAGGCGGGTGCGCAGGTCGAAGCTGGTGCTGACCAGCTCGGCGAAGGCTTGGCCCGCCAGCGCGCGGGCAGGTACGCCCAGCCAACGCTCGGTATTCTCGCTGGCCTGGAGAATACGCAGGTCGGTCTCGTCCAGCACCAACAGGAAACCCTGTGGCTGAATACTGCCCGGAACCTGGATCGGTTCCTGGGCACAGCGCTCGATGGCCTGCTCGAGCGAGGTCGGTTCGGTCGTCACGGGACTCTCCTGTAGGGTCCGTCCACGCATGGCGCATGCGTATTGCACAGGATGTTGTTGGTGAACGGTATCAGAATGCCGGCCGCTTTGCCGGGATCTGGTTGTTTTGAAAGGCGCCAGGCGCTGGGGTTTCGTTACCAGGCGAGAAAATTCAATCGTGTCACGTTTGTCAGGTCCGCAATGGACTGCACAGCCCCAGCCCCGCCATTTTCATTAATGCCAAAGAGGGGTAGGGCTTGCCCGGCCCGGATCCAATCGCGCTGCTACGCTCAAGTTCAACCTATACAGGAAGGATTGTCAGGTGACGGAGCGCTTTGTGGCCATGCTGTTGGGCCTGTGGTTGAGTGGCAACGCCATGGCAGCGGATTTTCTCGTTGAAGTGCAGGTGCGCGTACAGCGCGGGTGCATGCTGGTCAACCAGCAGCGCGATGCCGGCCCGCAGGCGCTGGGGCGCATCGACTTGGGCAGCGCGGCGCGCTTGGATGGCCCTGGTGCGCCGTTGAGTGGCGCTCTGCTGGCCCAGCGCCCGCCGCGGTTGGAGTGCAACCCCGATACCCCGTACCAGGTACGTGTCGATGGCGGCCAGCACGGCGGCATCGGCGAACTGCGCTACCTGGCGAGCCGCGATGTCCAGGCCCGGCCGATTCCCTATCGTCTCTACCGCGACGCCGCCTGGCGCCAGCCGTTGGCGGTGGACGCTGCGCAATCGGCGCGGGTGCCGGACAGCGGTTCGGCGCAGCTTCCCCTCTACGCACGGATCGACAAGCTGGCCTGGGTACCCCGCGCCGGCCTGTATACCGACCTGCTCAAAGTCACGGTCACCTGGTAGGGAGGCTTCATGCTCATGGAAGTGTTGCACCGTGGATCGATCCTGCTGCTGACCCTCGGCCCGCTGCTGTTGCCCACTGGCGCGGCCAACGGCACCACCACCGGCTTCATCCAGGCGCGCCTGGTGATCAGCGCCGCCTGCCAGATCAGCAGCGACCCGCAACCGGCCACCCTGGGCAACCCGGGGTTGATGGACTTCGGTGCGCGGGGGCCGACCTGGGACCAGCCTTTGACCAGCCGGGTCGACGAGGCCGGCGGCGAGGGTAGCCTGCAGATCAGCTGTTCGCCCCAGGTGCGCGCTTTCAGCGTGCGCATCAACGGTGGCCAGAACGGCAGCGACGGCGTGCGCCGCCTGAGCAATGGCCGCGAGCTCATTCCCTACCAACTGGCCATCGACCCGGGCGGCAACAGCCGCTACGGCATCGGCCAGGCCCGTACCTTCACTATCAGCAGTACCCAGCAAGTGCCCGTGCCCATCTACGGCGTAGTGGTCGCGCAACCGCGCGCGCTGCCCGCCGGGCTGTATCGCGACACCCTCAGGGTGACCCTGGACTGGTAACACGCAAGGAGATTCCGATGCCCAAGCACCTCACCCGCTGCATGCTCGCCGGCCTTGGCCTCGCCCTGGCGGCCCAGGCCCAGGCCGCCACCGTGACCGGCACCATCAGCTCGACCCTGACCCTGACCGCCGCCTGTCAGGTCAACGGCAGCGGCGGCACCTCCGGGCTGAATTTCGGCAGCCTCAACTTTGGTACCCAGGATTCACTGTTCACCACCGCCAATGGCCAGGTGCTCGGCGGCGGAGGCGGGGCCATGAGTATTCTCTGCTCGGCAGGCACGGTGCCGACGATCAAGGTCCGTGCCGGCGCCCATGACTCGCAGTCCGCCGGCGGGACCCGGGCCTTGGCCGATGGCGCGGGCAATTTCGTGCCCTACGACTTCTACACCGACGCCGGGCACACCCAGCTGCTGGCGATCGACGGCACCATTACCCTGCCGACCAGTACCGGCGTGGCGCAGACCGTCAACCTGTATGGCCAGGCCCGGGGTAAAGCCGGCCTGCCGGCCGGGGTGTACACCGACACGGTGGCGGTCGAGCTGAGTTTCTGAGCCATGCCAGGCACTGCGCGGCTGCTGGCGGTCGGCGTGTGCCTGACGTTGACCCCGGGCGCCCACGCGGTCACCACCAGCACCTTCCAGGTGACGGCGCAGATCGTCGCGGGCTGCCTGGTTGTGGGCGGCGTGACCGCCTATGGCGTGCTCGACTACGGCACCAGCTCGGCACTGTCCACGGCCACCCTGAGCACCTCGCTCGGCGGCAGCACGGTGACGTTCCAGTGCACCCCCGGCGTGGCCCTGAGCATGAGCCTGGACGGTGGCCAGAACAGCGCCAGCGGCACGCGCAACCTCAAGCGTTCGGGCGGTACGCAATTGCTGGCCTACCAGCTTTACCGCGACGCCGGTTTCAGCCAGAGCCTGGGCATCGGCAGCAGCGTGGCGGTGAGCTACAGCGACCCGACCGCGATCAAGCTGCCGGTCTATGGCCGTACCACCCTGACCGGCACCTTGCCGGCGGGGACCTACACCGATGTCGTGCAAGTGACGGTGACCTGGTGAAAGGCCACCGCGGATAACAGAAAAGGAGAGGGGCATGGGGGCAGGCGCGAAATGGGCGCGAGGAATCATCGGGGTGCTGCTGTTGGCCAGCGCACCGGCCTTCGCGGCCACCTCGGTGCTGATCTGGCCGATCGACCCAGTGCTGGAGGCCGACCAGAAGGCCGGCGCGCTGTGGCTGGAAAACCGTGGCTCGGCGCCGACCAGCCTGCAGGTGCGGGTGTTCGCCTGGCGCCAGGGCGAGTACCAGGAGCAGTTCCAGGCCCAGCGCGAGATCATCGGCAGCCCGCCGGTGGCCAACATTGCGCCGGGGCAGAAACAACTGATCCGCCTGACCCGCACCGGCGGTTCGCCCGCAGGTCAGGAACAGGCGTACCGCATCATCATCGATGAGATCCCGTCGCCGCTGCCGACCGATGCCGCCAGTGAAGGGCCGAAGGCAGCGATCCGTTTGCAGATGCGCTACTCGGTGCCGCTGTTCGTCTACGGCGAGGGGCTGTGGGGCAAACCCGACCCAGCGGGCAAGCGCAGCGCCGAAGGCGTGGGCAAGCCGCAGTTGAGCTGGCGCGCGGTGACAGTGCAGGGCAAACCCTATGTCGAGCTGCGCAACACGGGGCCTGTGCATGCGCGGCTGACCGACGTGGTGCTGCAGCAAGCCGGTCAGGACAGGCCATTGGTCGAAGGGCTGCTCGGTTATGTGTTGCCCGGCGCCAGCATGCGCTGGCCGGCACCGGCCACGCCGGGCGCCGCCAGCGTGCTGAAAGGGCGAGTCAACGGCCAGGAGGTGGCACAGGCCATCAAACAGGGGCAATGAGCCGCGCTTGAACGGATCACAGGGGCCAGGGAGGACCCGGCAATGGTTGGAAATCGTGTGTGAGCTGGGTGCGGGTGACAACGCACCGGTTGTGGCTGGGCCTGGCGGTGCTGGGGCCCGGCCTGGGCGTGGCCGACGAGCTGCCGCCGCCGCCCTCGGAGCATGCCGCCATCGCCGACGCCACGCTGTACCTCGACCTGCTGGTGAACCAGGTGGCCAAGGCTGAGCTGGTGCCGGTGCAGCAGCGCGCCGGGCGCCTGTACCTGGCCAGCGAGGTGCTGCGCGAGGCGGGCGTCAGGCTGCCGGGCGAGCCTCAAGGCGAGGTGGCCCTGGACGACATCTCCGGCCTGCACAGCGACTACGACAGCCAGAACCAGCGCCTGCTGCTGCAGGTGCCGCCGGCCTGGCTACCCGACCAGCAGGTCGGTGAGCGCAACCTGTACCCGGCCAGCGACGCGCGCAGCAGCTTCGGCGCCTTGCTCAACTACGACGCCTACCTCAACGACACCGATGAGGGCGGCAGCTACCTGGCCGCCTGGAACGAGCTGCGCCTGTTCGACGACTGGGGCACCTTTTCCACCACCGGGCAATGGCGTCAGTCGTTCAATGGCGCCCTGGCCCAGGGCCGCCAGGGCTTCCTGCGCTACGACACCACCTTCCGCTACACCGACGAGCAGCGCCTGCTCACCTATGAGGCAGGCGACCTGGTGACCGGCGCGCTGCCGTGGACCACCTCGGTGCGCGTGGGCGGCCTGCAACTGTCCCGCGACTTCGGCGCCCGTCCCGACCTGGTCACCTATCCGCTGCCGGCCTTTGCCGGCGAAGCCGCTGTGCCGACCTCGCTGGACCTGTTCATCAACGGCTACAAGAGCAGCAGTACCGAGTTGCAGCCTGGCCCCTATACCCTGACCAACGTGCCGTTCATCAACGGCGCCGGCGAAGCAGTGGTGGTCACCACCGATGCCCTGGGCCGGCAGGTGTCGACCACCTTGCCGTTCTATGTCACCAGCAGCCTGCTGGCCAAGGGCCTGTCGGACTTCTCGGTGGCCGCCGGCAGCCTGCGCCGCGACTACGCCGTGCGCGATTTCGCCTATGGTCCGGGTGTGGCCTCGGCGACCCTGCGCCACGGTGTATCCGACTACTTCACCGTGGAAACCCATGCCGAGAGCGCCGAGTCGCTGATGCTCGGCGGCCTGGGCGGCAACCTGCGCCTGGGCACCTTCGGCGTGCTCAATGCGGCAGTGACCCAGAGCCGCTTTGAAGGCGATACAGGCCAGCAGCTGGCGCTGGGCTACCAGTACAACAGCCGGCGGATCGGCTTCAACTACCAGCGTGTGCAGCGTCATGGCGACTACGCCGACCTGTCGCGGGTCGACAGCCCCTACACGCGTCTGAGCCAGCGCAGTGAGCAGGCGACCCTGAGCCTCAACCTGGACAGCTACGGCAGCCTCGGTGCCGGTTACTTCGATGTGCGCGCCGGTGACGGCACGCGCACGCGGCTGATCAACCTTAGCTGGAGCAAGCCGCTGTGGCGCAACAGCAGCCTGTACCTGTCTGCCAACCGCGAGGTTGGTGACAGCCAGTGGGCGGTGCAGGCGCAACTGGTGATCCCCTTCGACCTGCGCGGCACCCTGGCCTTCAGCGCCGAGCGCAGCAAGGACGGCCAGGACCTGCAGCGGGTCAACTACAGCCAGGCGGTGCCGGTGGGCGGCGGGGTGGGCTACAACCTGGGCTACGCCACCGGCGGTAATCGTGACGACTACCGCCAGGCCGACCTGACCTGGCGCCTGCAATCGGTGCAGTTGCAGGTGGGCGCCTACGGCAGTAGCGGCGAGATGACCCGCTGGGCCGACGCCAGCGGTTCGCTGGTGCTGATGGATGCGGGGCTGTTCGCCGCCAACCGCATCGACGACGCCTTTGTGGTGGTCAGTACCAGCGGCTACGCCGACGTGCCGGTGCGCTACGAGAACCAGCAGATCGGCCGCACCGATCGCAACGGCCATTTGTTGGTGCCCTACAGCAGCGGCTATTACCGCGGCAAATACGAGATCGACCCCATGGACCTGCCCGCCGATGTGCTGGCGCCGCAGGTGGAGCAGCGCGTGGCCGTGCGCCGTGGCAGCGGCTACCTGTTGGAGTTCCCGCTCAAGCGTGTCCTGGCGGCAAGCCTGGTGCTGGTCGACGGCAATCAGCGGGAGCTCAAGCTGGGCAGCCGGGTACGCCACCGGGAAAGCGGCGGCGAGGCGGTGGTGGGCTGGGATGGGCTGGTCTACCTGGAGAACCTGGCGCCGCACAACCGCCTGCAGGTGGACAAGGCCGATGGCGGGCAGTGCCAGGTGGCGTTCGACCTGCCTGAAGGGGAGGGGCCGATCCCGTTGATTGGTCCGCTGGTGTGCCAGTGAATGTTCGACGACACGGCCTGCTGTTTGGCCTGTTGCTGGCGCCATGCCCGGCCTGGGCACTGTGTTCGTCGGTGGCCACCACGCCAGCGGCGTTCGGCACCGTCAACTCGACGCTGGTACGTACCACCGTGCAGACTGCCTCGACCACCAATTCCGGCTTGCAGTGCACCGGCTCGCTGCTCAGCCTGCTGTCCAGCAATGACCACTTCTACGCAACCATCACGCCCGCCTCCGGTGGCCTGGTGGGCCCGACCGGCGATGTCATCAACTACACCCTGTATGCCGACAACAGTGTCAACTACCCGATCACCCGGGGCGTTGCCTTCGACTTTGCCCGCAATGGCATCATCGACTTGCTGGGCCTGCTCAATGGTCCGACGCCCAAGGCGGTACCGATTTATCTGCGTACACAGATCGGCAGCAATGTCGCCGCGGGCCTGTACCAGGAGACGCTGACCGTTGCCTGGAGCTGGAACTACTGCTCGGGCATTGGCATCGGCAATATCTGCCTGGGGCGCGATATCGGCAGTGGCAGCAAGACCCTGAACGTCAGCCTGACGGTAAGCAACGACTGCCAGATCACCACGCCCAACATCAGCTTCGCCAGCGCACCGGTGGTGGCCGGGTTCGGCACGGTGAACCAGAGCCTGAGCGTGTCGTGCACCAAGGGCAGCAACTACACGGTCGGGTTGGACGACGGGCAGAACGTCTCGGGCGGACGGCGGCGGATGAAATCCAGTGCCAACAACTACCTGGCCTACGACATCTTCAAGAGCGCAGGCGTGGTGCGCTGGGGCTCGGTGGGCGCGGCGCGGCGTTCGAGCAGCGATGCCGAGGTGAACCCCGGGGCGGGGACCGGCACGGGCAGCCAGGTGTTCAACTACAACGCCAAGGTGTACACCGACCAGGCCACGCCGCCGGCGGCGACCTATACCGACAGCGTGATTCTGGATGTGCAGTTTTGAGTGCTGGCGTTGCTCAGCGCAGATCGCCAACCATCTTCAGCAACGTCTCAAGCACCGCTCCGGCCAGCGCCTTGGAGCGCTCACCCGACCAGCCGGTGCGCGGGTTCGGCGCATCGTCGTGGTCCTTGAACGGCATCTCCAGGGTCAGTGACAGGCAGTCGTGAGCCTGGCCCACGGCATTGCAGGCCAGGGTCATGTTGGCTTGGCCCGGCTCGTCGCGGGTATAGCCGTACTTCGTCTGGAAGTCCGGGGTCAGGCTGCACAGGGTACTGCGGAACTGCTCTTCCAGCTTGGCGATGCGTGGCGTATAGCCGGGGTTGCCCTCGCAGGCCGCGGTGAACACATGGGGGATCTCCTCGTCGCCATGGGCATCGATGAACGCGTCCACGCCATGCAGCTTCATCTGGCTCTGGGCGAAGAACACCTCGGGGCTCAACTCGACGCTGGCGTCCTGCCAGGCGCGGTTGAGGTCCTTGCCCTTGAAGTTGGTGCGCAGGTGGCCGAGGAAGGCGCCATCCGGGTTCATGTTGGGGATCAGGTACAGGTCGGCCTCGGCCAGCAGTTGCTGGATGACCGGGGCGTTGGCTTCGAGGGCGTCGATCACACCTTCCATGAACCACTCGGCCATGTGCTCGCCCGGGTGCTGCTGGGCGATGAGCCACAGCTTGCGCTTGCCGGCCGCGCCGTTGCCTGCGCGCAGCAGCGGGATATCCCGACCTTGCACGCTGCGCCCGCTGGCCAGCAGCTCGACGCCGGGGATCTGCTTGGCGCGCTCGATCAGCTGGTTGTGGCGGACGCGGGGGTAGGGCTCGAAGTAGGCGAACCAGGCTTGTGGCTGTTCGGCCTTGAAGTCGAAGCTCAGGGCCTTGCCGTCGAACTGGCTGGGCACGCGGAACCAGGTCTGCTGGTCGTAGGAGGCCACGGCGTGGTAGCCGGTCCAGGCGTTCTTGTAGGAGGACTGGTGGGCGTTGTCCAGGCTGAAGCGATGGACCTGGCCCGGAGTCAGGCCGCTAGCCTTGAAATGGAACCACTGGAAGTGGTCGCTGTGGCTGTCCTTGCGGATGTTCAGGTGGACGTGCGCAGGGTTGCTGGCGTCCAGGACCAGGATGTTGCCGGAGTCGAAATCGCAGTCGATGTGCAGCGGGGAGAGCGTCACGGTCATTGCCAGCCTCCTGTTGGCGTTGTTGTGACCGTACTCTACACCGCCTGGTGGTGCGGGTGCGCAGGTTAATTGACGCAGTCGTGGATGAGTCCGCCCCTGCGAATCAGGTCAGCAGCCCCAGCGCCACAAGCGCAGCAACACCAAGCCCGACGGCAATCGAACAGCCGCCCAGCGACAGCGCCGCGCGCCCTTGCCGGTACCAGCCGTCATGGCCCAATTGCCGTGCCGGGGCGAGCAAGCTGCGCCAGCGCAGTTCGGTTTCGTGGAAGGCGCGCAGGTGGTCGGGGTCGGCATCCAGCCAGCGGCGGAAGTCGATGCGTTCGCTGGCGGTCACCTGCGGGCTTTGCAGGCGCACGTACCATTGGCCGGCGATGCTGGCCAGCGCGTCGCCGGGGGCGCGGGCGGTCTGCAGGGCCTGGTTCATGTGGCGCTCGATGCTGATCAGTGGCAGGTCCAGGCGCTCGGCGATGGCGGCGAAGCCCTGCTGGTCGAGGCGGTTGAGCAGGAAGACTTGCTGGACCCGGCGCGGCAGGCGCTTGAGTGCATGCAGCAGCGCGTCTTCAGCGTGCAGTTCGGCAGGGCGCGGGTCGTGCTCGAGAGGCAGCAGCAGGCGGGTCATGGACAGCTCCTTGCTCATAAGGAAAGGGGTGGGGGCATCTTCCTTGATGCGGAGCCAGCTTAGGTTAAACGAGATTGATTCTCAAGTGCTGATTCCGCAAAGATTTGTAATGAGCATTCACGTGCTGACACACTTTTGCTATCATCGCGGCCATTAAACGATCTTCATTAGCCTGAAGAGCCAAAAAAAATGACCCGGCAAAAAGCCGGGTCAAAAACCGTGATTAGCCTGATGAGGAGATAATCTGAGCGTCCGACCTGAGGACGTTGCAGGTTATCCAGCGGGTCTCGCGACCTGCTGAGTGCAATAATAATCGTTATCATTTGCCAGTCAAATGATTTTTCAGCGATCGGCTAAAAAAATATTCCTGACGCACTCCTCGTCCCCGGCAATCGGGGCTTTTGCCGTTCGTCGGCTATCACGTTCTCCCTTCAGATCGATGCCTTTTCCGTGGCGTGGCACTGCTCAAGCAGAGCGCGGGCCATGTTGATCATGTGCATCAGCGCAAACACCACTTCCCGTGTCGTGCCCTGCAGATGGTTGCCGGTTTCCTGTGCCGTGGCCGAGGCGCAGCGCAGCAGGGCCATGGCGTGCTCGCTGGCCTGGGCGTCGCTGACGCCTTCGCGCAGGGTCCACAGCGAACGCTCCAGGTCGCGGGGCGTGGGGGTGGGGTTGAGGTAGAAATCGAGGGCGCGGCGGGCTGCTTCTTCGTCGAGATCTGTTTCTTCTTTTGTCGAATTACTCATGACTGCTCCTGTGAAATCCCTTCGAGGACAATGAGCACTGATGTTAGGTCAAATTGTATTATTTTTGAGTTCTGAGATAATTCAGAATGTGTATTGATGCCGTTCATCCAGTCCGTATCGTTCACAGCCATGGAAAACTGGATCGAATTTCTGTCGCGCTACCAGCGCGAGCACAACCTCAAGCAGCACCAATTGGCCGAACGCCTGGGCATGACCCAAGGCGGTGTCGGCCATTGGCTGCGTGGCACGCGCAGGCCCACCCTGGTGACAGTCAACGAGAAGCTGGAGAAGCTCGGGCTGGTGTATCTCGAAGCGCGGGTGATGGTGGTCGAGCGTGACGCCACGGTCCGCGAGACCAGGGGTGTCTATGCCGTGGAACGACCGCTTTCGGTCAATGCCTTGCGCCATGCCAGTTTCCGCTTTCCAGTGCTGAGCTGGTCCGACCTGGACGGGCCTTTGCCGCAATCCTGTGAAATCCACGAGTTGACCGACTACATGCCTGCGGGCAATGCGTTCTGGTTGCCGGTCGAGAATGATTCGATGAATGCTGCCAGCGGCAGGAGCGTGCCGATGGGCATGCGGGTGCTGGTGGATGCAGGGATCGAGGTGACGCCGGGCAGGCTGGTTGTGGCTCGGCAGCCCGGTAAGCCGGCAGTGCTGCGTGAGTTGATCGAGGAGGGCGGGCAGCGGATGCTCAGGCCGCTCAATACCTTGTATCCGACGGTGCTGTGCGAGGAGGGGTGCGAGTTCCTTGGTGTTGTGGTGCGGATGCACGGGGTGCTCTAGGTTCGCGCACAGACCGTGTTGGGGCTGCGAGGTGCCAGGCGGGGGTCTTGCAGCGCTCTCTAGATCGAGCGCCGCCCGCGCGGCGCTCGATCTCAGAGGCGAAACAACCCTTTCGACGAACACATTGCCGCCGTTACGCCTCCTCCAGCTCGACCAACACTGTCCCCTCGCTGACCATATCCCCCTCCTGACAGAACAGCGCCTTCACCGTCCCATCATGGGGCGCCCGGATGCTGTGCTCCATCTTCATCGCCTCAAGCACCACCAGCGCAGTACCGGCCTCTACCACCTGCCCCGGCTCCACCAGCACCCGCACGATACTGCCGTTCATCGGCGCCCCCAGCCCGCCCTGGTGGCTGTGGCTGGCCTCGGCCGCAGCGATCGGATCATGGGCACTGACGGCATGCAACTCGCCCTGCCACTGCAGGTACAGCGTGCCACCCCGGCGCACCGCCAGGTGGCGATGGCGCAGACCATCCTGGTCATGACACAGCTGCTCCCCCTCCAGGCGATAAGTCGAAGGCGCGCTGCGCTCCAGTGCCACCGCCTGTTCATGCCCTTCACACTGCAAATGCAGGCTGCTGCGCGCCGGCAATCCCAGGCGCAGGCCATCGCGGGCCGCCCACGGTGAAGCGCGGTCGTCCTGGCGCTTTAGTGCAGGCTCGCTTTGCAGCCACGCCTCGGCGGCAGCTTCCCAGAAATGGGCCGGCAAAGTCTGAGGCGCAGGCAGCAGCACATCCTGATGGCGCGGGATGAACCCGGTGTCCAGCTCCGCCTCGGCAAACGCTGGGTGCGCCAGGATGCGGCGCAGGAAGGCAATGTTGGTTTTCAGCCCGCCAATGGCGAACTCATCGAGCATCGCCAGCAGTCGCAGGCGCGCCTGTTCGCGGTCCTGGCCCCAGGCGATCAGCTTGCCCAACATCGGGTCGTAGAACGGCGATACCACATCGCCCTCGCTGACGCCGCTGTCCACCCGGCGGCCTTCGCCCGGCGCCGACTCGCGGTACAGCGCCAGGGTGCCGGTGGCCGGGAGGAATTCGTTGGCCGGATCCTCTGCGTATAGCCGTACCTCGATGGCGTGGCCGATCAGCGGCACCTGCTCTTGAGTCAAAGGCAGCGGCTCGCCGCAGGCCACGCGGATCTGCCAGGCCACCAGGTCGAGCCCGGTGATGGCCTCTGTGACCGGATGCTCCACCTGCAGGCGGGTGTTCATTTCCATGAAGAAGAACTCGCCACGGGCATCGAGCAGGAACTCGACAGTGCCGGCCCCCACGTAGCCGATGGCCTGGGCAGCGCGCACCGCGGCCTCGCCCATGGCCTTGCGCAGCTCGGGGGAGAGGCCCGGTGCCGGGGCTTCCTCGACCACCTTCTGGTGGCGACGCTGGATCGAGCAGTCGCGCTCGTTGAGGTACAGGCAGTGGCCGTGCTGGTCGGCGAACACCTGGATCTCCACGTGGCGCGGCTTGAGCACGTACTTCTCGACCAACATGCGCGCATCGCCGAACGAAGACTGCGCTTCACGTTGCGCCGAGGCCAGGGCGTCGGCCAGCTGGCTTTCCTCCTCGACCACCTTCATGCCCTTGCCGCCGCCCCCGGCGCTGGCCTTGAGCAGCACCGGGTAGCCGATGCGCTCGGCGGCGGCGCGGAAGGTCTCCAGGTCTTGGGCCTGGCCGTGGTAGCCCGGCACCAGCGGCACGCCGGCGGCCTCCATCAGCGCCTTGGCCGCCGACTTGCTGCCCATCGCATCGATGGCGCTGGCCGGTGGGCCAAGGAAGATCAGCCCGGCCTGTTCGATGGCGCGGGCAAAACCGGCGTTCTCCGAGAGGAAGCCATAGCCTGGGTGGATGGCTTGGGCGCCGCTGGCCTTGGCGGCGGCGAGCAGCTTGTCGATCACCAGGTAGCTGTCGGCGGCCTTGCTGCCACCGAGGTCGACACGGATGTCGGCCTCGCGGCTGTGCCGCGCGTCGCGGTCGGTGGCGCTGTGCACGGCCACGGTGGTCAGGCCCATGGCCTTGGCGGTGCGCATCACCCGGCAGGCGATTTCGCCGCGGTTGGCGACCAGCAGGGTGGTCAGCGTGGGTCGGCTCATGGGCGCGGTTCCTTGTTGTCTTGCCAGGCAGGGCGGCGTTTTTCCAGGAAGGCGCGCAGGCCCTCCTGGCCTTCGGCGCTGACGCGGATGCGGGCGATGGTGTTCTCGCAGTAGCGGCGCAGGGCCGGGCTCAGCTCACCGTCATCCACTTCGCGCAGCAGGTCCTTGGTGGCGCGCAGCGCCTGCGGGCTGTTCTGCAGCAGGTTGTCGACCCAGGCCTCGACCTGGGCGTCCAGTTCGGCGGCCGGGTACACCTCGGCCAGCAGGCCCAGGTCGCGGGCGCGCACGCCGCTGAAGCGCTCGGCGGTGAGGGCGTAGCGGCGGGCGGCGCGCTCGCCGATGGCCTTGACCACGAACGGGCTGATCACCGCCGGAGCCAGGCCGATGCGCACCTCCGACAGGCACAGTTGGGCGTCCTCGGCGCCGATGGCTATGTCGCAGCAACTGATCAGCCCCAGCGCGCCGCCGAAGGCCGCGCCTTGTACCACGGCCAGGGTCGGCGCCTTGAGCCGGTGCAGGGCGTACATCAGCTCGCCCAGCTCATGGGCGTCGTCCAGGTTGGTGTTGAAGTCTAGTTGCGCCGACTGCTGCATCCATGCCAGGTCGGCGCCGGCGCTGAAGTGCCGGCCACGGCCGCGCAGCACCACGAAGCGCAGGCCGCTATCCTCGCCCAGCTGGTCGAGGGCGACGATCAGTTCGCGGATCATCTGCGCGTTGAAGGCGTTGTTCTTGTCTTCCCGGCTCAGCCACAGGGTGGCGAAACCGCGAGGGTCCTTGACCAGTTCAAGGGTGGCGAATTCGCTCATGGGTCACATCCGGAATATGCCGAAGCGGCTCTGTTCGATCGGGGCGTTCAGCGCGGCGGACAGCGCCAGGCCGAGCACGTCGCGGGTCTGCGCCGGGTCGATGACACCGTCGTCCCACAGTCGGGCGCTTGAGTAGTAGGGGTGGCCCTGGCGCTCATACTGGTCGAGGATCGGCTGCTTGAGCTTCTTCTCGTCATCGGCGCTGAACACCTCGCCGCTGCGCTCGCTCTGCTCGCGCTTGACCTGGGCCAGCACGCCGGCCGCCTGTTCGGCGCCCATCACGCCGATGCGTGCGTTGGGCCACATCCACAGGAAGCGCGGGTCGTAGGCGCGGCCGCACATGCCGTAGTTGCCGGCGCCGAAGCTGCCGCCGATGATCACCGTGAACTTCGGTACCTGGGCGCAGGCCACTGCCGTCACCAGCTTGGCGCCGTGCTTGGCGATGCCGCCTTCCTCGTATTTTTTCCCGACCATGAAACCGGTGATGTTCTGCAGGAACAGCAGCGGGATGCCGCGCTGGCAGGCCAGTTCGATGAAGTGCGCGCCTTTTTGCGCGGCCTCGGCGAAGAGGATGCCGTTGTTGGCCAGGATCGCCACCGGGTAGCCGTGCAGGTGGGCGAAGCCGCACACCAGGGTGGTGCCGAACAGCGCCTTGAATTCATCGAACACCGAACCATCGACCAGCCGCGCAATCACCTCGCGCACATCGAACGGCTGCTTGGCGTCGGCCGGAACCACGCCGTATAGCTCTTCTGCGCCATACAACGGTGCAATCGGCGCCTGGCATTGCAGCTTGCCCTGCTTGTGCCAGTTGAGGTTGGCGACGCTGCGCCGGGCGATGGCCAGGGCGTGCTCGTCGTTGTCGGCATAGTGGTCGGCCACGCCGCTGGTGCGGCAGTGCACGTCGGCGCCGCCGAGGTCCTCGGCACTGACTACCTCGCCGGTCGCGGCTTTTACCAAAGGGGGGCCGGCGAGGAAGATGGTCGCCTGCTGGCGCACCATGATCGCTTCGTCGGCCATGGCTGGCACGTAGGCGCCACCGGCGGTGCACGAGCCCATCACCACGGCGATCTGCGGTATCCCCAGGGCGCTCATGTTGGCCTGGTTGAAGAAGATCCGCCCGAAGTGCTCGCGGTCGGGGAACACCTCGTCCTGGCGTGGCAGGTTGGCGCCGCCGGAGTCCACCAGGTAGATGCATGGCAGGCGGTTCTGCAGGGCGATGGTCTGGGCGCGCAGGTGCTTCTTCACCGTCAGCGGGTAGTAGGAGCCGCCTTTGACCGTGGCGTCGTTGGCCACGATCATGCACTCCACGCCTTCGACGCGGCCGATGCCGGCGATCACGCCCGCAGCCGGCACGTCTTCGCCGTACACCTCATGGGCGGCCAGCTGGCCGATCTCGAGGAACGCCGAGCCTGGGTCGAGCAGGCGGTCGATGCGCTCGCGAGGCAGCAGCTTGCCCCGCGAGGTATGCCGCTCCTGGGCCTTCGGCCCGCCGCCCTGACTGACCTGGGCGAGCAGGCCGCGCAGGGCCTGGACCTGTTCGAGCATGGCCGCGCTGTTGGCGGCGAACTCCGCCGAGCGCGGGTTGATCTGGGTATGCAGGGTAGCCATGTGCGCCCGTTCCTTGTGCTCAGCGGGTTTCGTTGAACAGTTCGCGGCCGATCAGCATCCGGCGGATTTCGCTGGTGCCGGCGCCAATCTCGTACAGCTTGGCGTCGCGCAACAGGCGGCCAGCCGGGAATTCATTGATGTAGCCGTTGCCGCCGAGGATCTGGATCGCTTCCAGGGCCATCTGCGTGGCGCGTTCGGCGGTGTAGAGGATGACCCCGGCGGCGTCCTTGCGGGTGGTCTCGGCGCGGTCGCAGGCCTGGGCCACGGCGTACAGGTAGGCGCGGCTGGCGTTGAGCTGGGTGTACATGTCGGCGATCTTGCCCTGGATCAGCTGGAACTCGCCGATGCTCTGGCCGAACTGCTTGCGGTCGTGGATGTACGGCACCACCAGGTCCATGCAGCTCTGCATGATGCCGGTCGGGCCGCCGGACAGCACCACGCGCTCGTAGTCCAGGCCGCTCATCAGCACGCGCACGCCGCCGTTGAGCTGGCCGAGGATGTTTTCTTCCGGCACTTCGACGCCGTCGAAGAACAGCTCGCAGGTGTTGGAGCCGCGCATGCCGAGCTTGTCGAACTTGTTGCTGCGGCTGAAGCCTTTCCAGTCGCGCTCGACGATGAACGCGGTGATGCCGTGGGGGCCCTTGTCCAGGTCGGTCTTGGCGTAGATCACGTAGGTGTTGGCGTCGGGGCCGTTGGTGATCCAGGTCTTGCTGCCGTTGAGCACGTAGCGGTCGCCGCGTTTTTCGGCGCGCAGTTTCATCGACACCACGTCGGAGCCGGCGTTGGGCTCGCTCATGGCCAGGGCGCCGATGTGCTCGCCGCTGATCAGCTTGGGCAGGTACTTGAGCTTCTGCTCGTGGCTGCCGTTGCGGTTGATCTGGTTGACGCACAGGTTGGAGTGGGCGCCGTAGGACAGGGCCACTGACGCCGAGCCCCGGCTGATCTCTTCCATCGACACCACGTGGGCCAGGTAGCCCAGGCCGGCGCCGCCGTATTCTTCGGGCACGGTGATGCCCAGCAGGCCCATGTCGCCGAACTTGCGCCACATGTCGGCGGGGAACAGGTTGTCGTGGTCGATCTGCGCGGCGCGCGGCGCCAGCTCGGCGGCGACGAAGGTGCGCACCTGGTCGCGGAGCATGTCGATGGTCTCGCCCAGGGCGAAGTTCAGGCTGGGGTAATGCATGTGGGCACCTTCTTGTTCTTGAAATTTGGGTACCACGGCGACCTTGCGGAAACGGGGTTGTGGGAGCGGGCTTGCCCCGCGATGCCCGTCAGAACGGCCAGCTGTGTTGCCTGGTCCGGCCTCATCGCGGGGCAAGCCCGCTCCCACAACCGCGCTCCCGTCCGGTCGTCGTGATGCGTGGTTGACGTTAACGTAAACCTGCCTTCCGGGGCTGTCAATCGGATCATCACCTTTACGTAAACGTAAATCTGCGCCAGAGTATTCGCCGCCTGCTTCAGTCATGCCCAGAACAACCACAAGAAGGGATCACCATGCCTCAACCAAGCTATACCCGCGGCCGTCAAGACCACCCCTTGCTGACCCTGACCATCGGCCAGGCCTTCGATGCCACCGTCGCCCGCCACGGCGAGCGCGAGGCGCTGGTGGTGCGCCACCAGGGGCTGCGCTACAGCTGGCGCGCGCTCGCCGCCGAGGTCGATGTGCAGGCCCAGGCCTTGATGGCGCTGGGGGTGGAGGTGGGCGAGCGGGTTGGCATCTGGGCGCCCAACTGCGCCCAGTGGTGCATCCTGCAACTGGCCACGGCCAAGGTCGGCGCGATCCTGGTCAACATCAACCCGGCCTACCGGGTGGGCGAGCTGGAGTACGTGCTGCGCCAGTCCGGCTGCCGCTGGCTGGTGTGCGCCGATGCCTTCAAGACTTCCGACTACCACGCGATGGTGCAGGAACTGGTGCCGGAGCTGGCGACCCACGCATTGGGCGAACTGGCCAGCGAACGCCTGCCCGACCTGCGTGGCGTGATCAGCCTGGCCGCCGAGCCGCCCTCGGGTTTCCTGCCCTGGGCCGCGCTGGCCGGGCGGGCAGGGGCGGTCGAGGTTGAGTCCTACCAGGCGCGGCAACAGGGCCTGCAGTTCGACCAGCCGGTGAACATCCAGTACACCTCCGGCACCACCGGCGCGCCCAAGGGCGCGACCCTGAGCCACTACAACATCCTCAACAACGGCTACATGGTCGGCCAGAGCCTGGGCCTGAGCGAGCGCGACCGCATGGTGATCCCGGTGCCGCTGTACCACTGCTTCGGCATGGTCATGGCCAACCTCGGCTGCATCACCCACGGCAGCACCATGGTCTACCCCAACGATGCCTTCGACGCCGAGCTCACCCTGCGCGCCGTGGCCGAGGAGCGCGCCAGCATCCTGTATGGCGTGCCGACCATGTTCATCGCCATGCTCGACCATCCGTCACGCCAGGCCATGGACCTTTCCAGCCTGCGCAGCGGCATCATGGCCGGTGCCACCTGCCCGATCGAGGTGATGCGCAAGGTGATCGACCAGTTGCACATGGCCGAGGTGCAGATCGCCTACGGCATGACCGAGACCAGCCCGGTGTCGCTGCAGACCGGTCCCGACGATGGCCTGGAGCTGCGCGTGACCACCGTGGGCCGTACCCAGCCGCACCTGGAGACCAAGCTGGTGGACGCCGACGGGCGCATCGTCGCACAGGGTGAGATCGGCGAGCTGTGCACTCGCGGCTACAGCGTGATGCTTGGTTATTGGGACAACCTGCAGGCCACCCATGACGCCATCGACCCGGCCGGCTGGATGCACAGCGGCGACCTGGCGGTGATGGACGAAGCCGGTTACGTGCGCATCGTCGGGCGCAACAAGGACATGATCATTCGCGGCGGCGAGAACATTTACCCGCGTGAGCTGGAGGAGTTCTTCTACACCCACCCGGCAGTGGCTGATGCGCAGGTGATCGGCATTCCGTGCAGCCGCTATGGCGAGGAGATTGTGGCCTGGATCAAGCTGCATCCCGGGCACCACACCACGGTCGAGGAACTACAGGGTTGGTGCAAGGGACGGATCGCACATTTCAAAGTGCCGCGGCATATCCGCTTTGTTGACGAATACCCGATGACGGTGACGGGCAAGGTGCAGAAGTTCAGGCTGCGGGAAATCAGTGTGGCGCAGATTGAGGGGCAATGATAATCGGGCGCCTTCCCCAAAAGCATCTTTACAGGAGAAGGCGCATGGATCAGGCTTTCCTCAACAAGTCCGCCAAGGAAGCGATAGTGTCGACATCTTCCAACTCATCAGCGGACAACTCAATGTTAAATTTTTCTTTCAAATATCCTGCCAGCTTGTTGTTATTGACGACCTCGTTAAGGGGTGTGGTGTCGGTGAGGTCCTCGACTTTCTGGTCGTACTTGTCAGCGAGTAGCGCTTTGAGTTCATCTGATATAACCATGATTGACTCCGAGGTTTGGTTAGGGGGGTCGCATAACTGCAATAGTTGAAGCACCTCAGCTGGTGAGTCAGGCTCGGACCGGATGTGATACAGATCCAGTACTGTCGAAGGACTAAGGGTGTAAATTGCAGGGCCAAGTGCGTCTCGACCCTGCAGGGTGGGTTTGGGTGAAGCGCCAGGGCTATCCTTTGGCAATATCCTTTATGTCTGCGACGTTTATCTTGTAGGTTGAATATGGCTTCGTTCGCGTAGTTACACTGATATGATCTTTATCTATGCTGTTCAACTTGACCCGTCCGCTGAGGCTCCCCGACTGCAACGTGACCACTTCGCCAACCCATGCTTTGGCGTCTTTCAGCATCTTCGCGCGCTGTTGTATGGCCTCGGCAGCCTTGCGTGCTGAGGCAGCGTTCGTTGCAGCTTCAGCTGCCTGTTCGGCGGCCTTCTTCGCCTTTCCGCCCTGGGTAACAGCATCCGCATATTTTTTGGCCTCCAATGCAGTTTCGGCAGCTTTCAAGGCCGTTGTTGCTTGGTTGACAGCGCTACGCGCCTGGTCGACTGCGTTGTTGACCTTTTGGGTTTCATCGGCAGCTTCGGGGGCCGAAAGAGCAGACACCTTGGCGTCGTCCTGCGCAGCTTTCAGTGATTTTTTTGCATCCAGCTCGGCTTGCCTGGCTGCAGTGACGGCGGCGGTTGCGGAGGTTATGCGCTTGGCCTCGGCAGCTTTTCTGTCTTTTTCGGCTTTACGCTTTTTCTCGGCAGCCGCCTTATCTTCTTCGTCTTTACGCTTTTTCTCGGCAGCTTTTTTTTCTGCATCGGCTTTACGCTTGCGCTCGGCGGCGGCGGCCAGATCGTCTTTGCGCTTTTTCTCGGCGGCGGCGGCTAGATCGTCTTTACGCTTTTTCTCGGCGGCGGCGGCCAGCTCGTCGTTACGCTTTTTCTCGGCGGCGGCGGCCAGATCGGCTTTGCGTTTTGCCTCTGCCACTCTGGTCGCCTCGGCCTCTTCGGCTGCTGTAGCTTCGCTCGCTTTGACTGATGCCAGCAACGTCTTGACCTGACTGGTGAACGCCGGACCGCCATCTACCGCGCTGTAGCTGATCTGGATCTCAATGTCTGTTACCACGCACTTTCCATCCTTGTACAACACCGAGTGGGCCAAGTCTTCATTCGGGAACGACAGCACCCAACTCGAGATCGCGCCCGTGCCCTCGAAGGGTTGATAGCGGGTTTCGTCCTTGGGTGATGGTTGCAGGTCGAAGTTGCGGGTGACCTCCTTGGCCGACCAGATAGCCGCTTGCTGGTTCGGTCGCAGGTCGCGCAACAGGTTGTCCTCGTTGCCTTCACTGGCCGAATAGAGGCGCTGGGCGCCTGCGTTGTCATTGCTGAGCAGGACAATGTTCTTTGTCTGGGTCAACAGGGCAGCGACAGGCCCGGACAACGTTTTATCCTTCTCCTTGAAAGTCAGCACTATTCGCTCGATCCTCCTCAGATAGTGGCCTGGATACTGCGCGTCGAAGTGCCGGGCCTTCAGGTCGAAGAGCACTTCGCCGTTCTTCACGTGCCCTTGCAACTGTTCGGCGGTCCAGCCCATGCACGTGCACAGCGACAGGTTCAGGCGGATATCCAGCGGGCGTTCGTTGTTGGTGATTGCCGCGACATCCATTTGTATCAGGTCGCGCTCCAGTGACTCCCCGGCGAGCATGCCACGCCAGTTGTCGAGCCAGCCGTCGGTGCGGATCCAGGTGTTGCGGAAATCGCCCAGCTCGTATTGCAGGCAGGCTTGGGCCATCAGGCACAGCGACAGGGTGGCGTCGTAGGCGGTGCTATAGATGTCCGTCAGGCGCCCGATCAGCCACAGGTAGGTCGGGTGGCTGGCGAAAACTGTGGTCATTACCTGGAACTCTTCACGGTGCGCCGCGATCTGCGCGCGGGCCTCTTCAACGGCAATGTGCGCGGCACGAATGTGAATGTCCTGTTCAAGCAACTGCTGGTCGATGACCCGTAGTTCCAGCCGGGCTTGATCGGCCTCGAATTGCCACTCCTGGCCGCGCAGTTGATAGCCTGCTTGTCGGTGCAATTCGTTACTGGTGGTCTCAAATATCTTGCCTAACGTTTCAGTCCCAAATGCCATGCATTTCATGGAAGTGGCAGGCTTGGCACCACCGAACGCCAGACCGAAGATGGTGGGAACTGCATCGATGAACCCGGCGGCGGCCTGGAAGGGTATGGACATCGCATACTGTGACTGTGCCCAATAGCCCATACCGATAGCGGCTTCCTCCAAAGGGGTGATACCGACGTCCACGAGGCCTTGGTAGTAGCCCAGGCGTTGCTCCACCATGCGTTTGCTGGCCAGCAAGGTATCGCGCCCCCGCTTTGCCGACTCCAGGGCCTGCTCCTGCAGGCGGCGGGGGAATTCGAGCAGGTTGATGACGTTGGTTTTGCTCAGCAATGCCAGTTTCTGCGCGCCTTCGCTTTCATAGAAGCGCAGCTGGGTCTGCCCCAACTCGATCAATTGCAGCACCGCCGCATCGGCGCTTTTGCGCACTTCATCGTACCGGCACGGAGGTACCGGGCGGGCAACCTTGATGCGGCCACCCACCTCCATAGCCGGGCCACCATAGCCCAGGGCCAACTGGTTGTAGGCACCTGGCTCAAGCAGCAGCGTCGCAGGCTTGCCATCCAGGGTCAGGCCGTGGCGAAGGTTGAACAGCCGGTTGCGCAGCAGGTCGCGCAATTCGATCAGCTTGTTGTTGAGCGGTGGCACGAAGTCGGCCGAGCGGGCTGCGGCCAGTGCCCGTGCGTGGCTGGGCGCGTTGGAGAACTGCTCGGGCAGCACGCCGATCAGGCGCAGCGCCTTGTCATAGCAAATGGCGGCTTCGACCAACGTGTCGCGGGTCAGTTGGCGGTACAGGTCGTCACCCTGGCGTTGCCAGCTGTCGGCCACGAACAAGTGCAAAGCCTTGCGATAGCGCTCGGGGGCGGCGTAGGCCAGCAGGTCGGGGTCGTTCTCCGCCTGACCGGCAGCGAAGGCCGCCAGGCCGCTGATCGGTTGGCTCAGCCAGTAGGGCGGGGCATGATCGCCAGTCGGTGCCCAGGTGCGATAGGGGTCGAACAAGTGCCGGGTGCACCAGCGCCAGGCCTCGCGGTACTCGCGGTTCTGGCGTAATTGCCAGGCCACCAGGAACGGCACGTGGAAGAACAGCTCCCAGAAATACAGGCCATTGGCGCTGCTGAAGTCGACGGTACTGCGATCATCCGCTGAGGTGATTGCGGGCTCGGGCAAGCACTGAGCCTCCCAGGAAAGCGCGCGTTCAACCGACTGGGTTGCCAATGCCACCAGTTGTTTGCCAAACAGGGTATTGAGGCGCACGCTCTGGACGGGGAGTTGTTGCGCAGAGGGGGCTTTCTGGTTGGCTTCGGCAAAGTCCATGTACAGGGCCTGCTCACCATTACGCCGGATTTGCACGCTCGGTACCGCGTCGTCTGCCCTGTCTTCCAAGTCAAAGACCTCAGTCGCAGAGCCCAGCGCTTCAGTGGGCGCTTTTTCATCGGCCAACGTCAAGCTGACGCTGTAGTGAGTGACATCCCTGTTGAAAGGGCACAGCACTTCACTGTGGCCCTTGCCATCGGCGACCAGGGTGTCTTCGAAAACCATCTCGTGATTAGGGTCAAGGTAGAGCAAGATTCTACGGCAGGCGGCAGGGTGAAGATGACGTAAGCGTACCGCTGTTTCCAGGGAGACATCGGTGGGTAAGGAAAAGTTTTCCTTGTTTAATTCGGTAACTTCTTCACTTATAAAATCGCTAATTATTTCTGCCCGGTTGAGGTTGATAGCCTGAGCTACAGCTTCGCTGATTGCAATTCGGCCCCCCGGCTTGGTGTCCTCAGGTAAGCCGACTGTCTGGCAATAGACCTGTCTTGAGAGGTAGCGTACTTTCAATAACGACTGCTTGAAGCGGCTGAATTGCGTAGGGTTGTTGCTTGCGTAGCTTTTCAATCCACCCAGTCTTAATTCATTGAGCAGCGTCTGGTCGGCGACAGGTAAGGTCCAGGTTGAATTATCCGAGGGTGGGAGGGTAATGGTCACCTTTGACTTTAGCAGGGCATGCTGGTGAGTGTGGGTGTTGAGACTTACGATTAAGTCCACATCAGGTAAGCCATGGTCCACGCTTCCTGTTAGTGAGAACGTTATATTTGATGGTGCAGCTTGTTTTGGAACTGGTTCTTTGCTCGTGAGTTTTTTGCCGGTGAGGTTTGAGAAATGCCCGATAACGCTAGAGTCGCCGATTGCAGCGTTTATCATAAACACTTTAGTTAGTTTGCCGCTAGGGTTGTCTAGCGTCATCTCTACTGTCAGATAATTTTCTAGGAAGTGAGATTCTACTTCTTTGAGGCGTTCCTTAGAAGTAACACCGAAGTGGTTGGCTAGCTCATTGTCTGCGAACTCTTTGGCGTCTTCTTCAGAAACCGCACTTGCTGTAATCGTTACCCGTAAAGGCCGCGGGAAGTAGGCGTGTGTAATCTCGAATGGTTCAATATTCCAGTCAGCGCTTTGGGTTGCCCAAACGCCATCAAAATCAACCCTTAAGTTTAAGTGTTCTTGGTCGCCCGACAGGGAGGGCGATAGTCTAGGAAGCCCTTTGGGGGACAGCTCATAGAATTTGCCTAATGTCGTGTCGCTCGCCGCTGCGCTCCACGAGAATGGCGAAGTCTTGTTGTCGTCATTCTGCAATGCGATCACAGCACCTATGTAAGGATGCTGAACGACACGTGGGTCGCTAAAAAATTTAAGCCAGTTCTTTATCAGTTTCTGTTCCAAAGGTCTTGCCACTTTGTCTATGACATCCAGTTCTTTGGCTTCGATCAACAACAGGTCTCGCATGACGATTGAGTAATCGGGCCCTGGTCGCCATTCCAACTTGGCCTTGCCTTGGGGGAAGTTATCTGCATGCGCGTCGAACAGTAATACCGTCAACCAAGGGTCACTCTGGCGGTCGCCGGTTTGGTTCACCATCACCATCAGCCCGGGCTGAAAGGCCTTGGTCTTGAGCGAAGAATTGTTTTTCGCAGTACCCTGTTTGATATCCCCCGGCACTGCGGTAGGGTCGAATTGCCCGTTGGCATCACGGCCGTCCAGGCGCAGCAACTCATTCGGCGGGCTCCAGGCCCCATCGGTTTGCTGAAAGGTGAAGCACACCCGCAACGGGTAATACTGGCTGGGTTTGTTGTCCGACCCCATGGCAATCGACGTGGTTTCCCACTCCACCCAGACGACATAGCGACGGCCGGCGATGATGACAGGGCGGACCAACTCGATATGCGTACGCACGTCTTGCTCAAGCAGTGAGTCTTCCGCTTGTTTCGCCGTTTCGGCAGCGGACTTTTTCTGCGCCTCGGCTGCCTGTTCGGCGGCGGATCCCCCTGTCCTCTCCTCATACTGCAATGGCGATGTCTTTGCCAAGGGGGTCGTCGCCAAGGTGCCACTGATCGGCAGCGCAATTTTCTCCCACTCCCCCCACGCCAACATGCTTGGCGCGCCGAGCTGGTCACGCTGGTGCAAGTCCAGGGTGCGCCAGTAGTACTCGACGGGTTCTACGTTGGTCTTGCCGATGAAGTGATAGGTATCCTCCAGCGGTGAGGTGCCATCGGCATAGGCCGAAATCGGCTGGATATTGCTGAGTTTCTCGAACGTGCTCAGGTAACCCACCATGGCCGTCTGGATGTCCTGCGGCTGGCACTTGCCTTGTGCGAGCAGGTTTTCCAGCTCTTTGAATGCCGTGGTCTTGCGTGCACGGCGGGTCGGGTCGATAAAATTCTGCGGCTCGTTGCGCACCTGCTGACGCAGTTTCCAATGCTCGTAACTGCTGGCATAGTTTTCCCATTCGTCACGTTCGGCTTCGGTGAACAGGGTGCTGCGGTAGCCCATCTCCTGGCGCGAATGCACCTGGTGCAGGTAACGCTGCAGGCTGGCGATGGCCGAGGCGACCCGGGTGGTGCGTGGCTCATGGGAGACTTGCAGGTCGATCAGCAAATAGTCCGCCAGCGCTTGTGGCGTGTTGATCCAGCTGCGCTGGCTGGCTGTCGGTACCCAGCTGGCGAGCACCCAGTTCACCAGCGCGTCACGCCAGGCCACGCTCAGGTGCTCGTCCAATAGCTTGCGCTGCTTGGCGGTGCAACTTTGCCGCAACGCCGTGGCGGCTTGCTGGAACGGCGTGTAGGTGCTGGCAGAGGGCAGTGCGCCAAGCTCGACCAAGGCATCTACCGACAGCCGCTGTTGCTGCGACAGGTCCAGCAGCCGCAGTAACCGGTCGATTTCCCCCAGCGTGGTGGGAGGCGTCAGCGAGGTCAGGCGTGCCAGGCTGCCTTGCGGTTCACCGAGTACGCTTTCCAGTGCGGCCCAGGCAGTGGCAATCCGGCTTCCGGTCATTGAGCCGTGCACGTGGATATCCACCTCGGCCAGGTAGTGGGTCACATCGCGTTCGCCGGTGTCTTTCGGCAGCCTGCTAAGCAGCGCCGTGTAGCGGGTGAGTAGATAGGCAGTCGCGATGTCAAGGTGGCGCAGCACCGTACCGGTTTCATCAAGCAGGTCGAACCACTCGGGTTTTTCGAGCAGCTGTTTCAGCGTCCCGGCGCTGAGCTCGAGCAGTTTCACGAACGTGCTGTATTGTTCAAGCAGGGACCAATCTTCAATATCTGTTTCAGTGAAACACCTGTCTGGGGGCAGCTGTCCCTCAGCGTGCTTGCGCTGGATGGCGCATACGTTGTCGCGAAACGCCTTTGTGTCGAGGCCTGCCCAGCACAACAGTGGCTGCACCAGCGCCACGTCTTCGAGATGCAGTGCCTGGTTCAGCGCCCTATGCAGCGAGCTTTCGTCGCCTGCCGGGTCCAGGCGGGAAGCCTGGCAGATGCTGTGCCAACCTGGCTTGACTTTGGTGTCCTTGGCCTGCAGCGTCAGAAGGAGTTCGCCGACGCCCCAAGTTTGCTGCTGCAGCCATTGCATGGCGCCCATCATGCCGATGATCACATCGACGATATCCGCCTCTGTCGTGTCGGTGCCAAGGCAGGGCGTACCGGCCAACTGGTTTTTGTAGGCCGAGTCTTCCTGCGCGAGTAGCCTAAGGGCGTCCATCCCGGCGTTGGGGCTCATGCCGAACAAGCGGGGAAGGGCAGTCAAGCGGTAGCAGGCCGACACCACTTCGATGGTACGCGTGGGTAGCGTCAGGCCCTGCGCTTCGACCACCCACTCCAGTACCGCGCGCAGCACCGTTTCGTCCACCTTGAGGGCCAGGCACAGCTGCTTGACGGTGAGCGCGTCGGCACCACCGGTGGCCTTAGGGTCGAACTCACTGCTGTCGAGCTTGAGAACAGCCGCCGCCGGAGCATCCTCGTCGGTGTTTTCAGGGGCGAACAGCTGGTCGTAGAAGGGTTTGTCGCCGTTGGCGCCGTAGGGCCGGATCTCACAGATGAACGCTGCGTACTGATGGGCGCTCACAGCGTATTTCTGTTGCAAATGACGGAACAGGCCGAGTGCGCGCAAGGTGTGGGCGGTGATGGTATGGCCTTCGCCCAGGTCCTCGGCCCAGATCGCAGCCATGACCACTGAGTCGGCCTCGGCGGGCTTGAGTCCCAGTGCTCGCTGTATGTGCACGATATGCTGAAGGCGAACGAGGTGATCATCGGTGACGCCGGTGATCTCTACAGTGCTGTCTGCCAGGTCCGGCTGAGTGAGGTAAAGGGGCGCATTGCCGTTGTTGATATACGCAGCGCCGTAATGCTCGCTCGAGCCTGCATAATAGTCCGCCTCCGAGATATGCTGGCTCAGGGTTACCGAGCTGCGGCCGTTGCCGATGGCGCTCACCGCCAGTAGTTGACGCAGCGCCTTGCGCGTCAGCCCCAGGGCTTTGCTTACTTCTTGTGTGGTGGCGAGGCCTTTCAACGGGGAGTGGGCGGCGTTGGCGTCAAGCAGCAGTGCCTGCAGCTCGGGGGAGAAGCCGCTGCTCAAGGTGGTGGCTGCACGCTGCGAGGGTCGGCTGAGGTTGTCGAAGATGAATGAGGGGTGGTCGATGTCGCTGCTGCGTAGCGCATCCCAGAGCGGTAGTTGCTTGATCGCCAGGGTGGCTTTGATCGACTCCCAGGCATGGTGGAACGGTACGCTGCCCTGGTGTACCAAACTGGCCACGGCTTGTTGCAGCGTCTGCTCGGCTGCCAGCGATTCGCAGGCGTGGCTTTCCAGCAGGCCCAGCACCAGGCGCAAGGCGGGCAGTGTCTTTTTCGCGCTCTTCTCGTCGAGCTTGAGCTGCAGCAGGTCGGGGCGCCTTTGCTGCAGGGTGGCTGGGGCCGATACATCGGCACGTGTTTCCAGCGCCTCGATCAGCTCCTTGAGGTAGACCAGATACCCCATGTGGCTGGTGTTGGCCTGTGGCGCGCCGGGTGCGCAGCGGGTGCTGGCATCCGGGAACAGGCTCATGTAGGAGGCTGCGTCCTTGCGGGCGACGGTAACGTTGCTGGCAGTCGGAGAAAAGATGTCGTTCATCGCGTTGTCCTTGCGAGAGTGTGGCCTTAGGTGGGCAAGTCGTGACGGAACCATGGGAGACATGCTCACGGTATGCCTGGGGGGGCATGGGCGCACCTGGCAAAAATATCAGGTCGGCTATATCACGGTGGCGTGGGAGCCAGGTTGTCGAGGCGATGCGCGGCTACTGAGACAGTCCGCAGGTCGGTGTTGACGAATATCCGATGACGCTGACAGGAAAGGTGCAGAAGTTCCGGATGCGGGAGATCAGGGTTGCGGAGATCTCGGCTATAACTGCGGGTTGATATGCACGCAGGGCTTGCCCGCTCGCATAGGTACTGCACTACGTCAGCTGAGTGGGGTACTTGTGGCAGCGGGCAAGCCCGCGAAAGGGCCGGAATGGTCAACGCTCATTCAGCGCCTTGTAGAGTTCGCCAGCAACCTCGGCGACGCTAATCACGCCGCAAACGAACGCTGTAACGCGCTCAACGCAACTTCGCATTGGTCGCTGTCCAGGTGTGCCAGCAAGGTACCTGGCCCTGCATCGACCACCCCTGCATCCTGAAGCATGTAGACCACTTGTCGCTCATACGCCTCGCGCTGTCGGCAGGTTGCGAATGCCACGATGAAGGATGCTCCTAGGTTGCCATCAGGAGCCTCGAATCTTCACCGCAACCCGTCGTCAGCGCTACTGGCAAAAATATCAGGTCTGTGGTCTACCCTTAAGCCTTCACCGGTGGCTCCTGGCTCGGCGGGTCACCCACCGTCGGCGGCATGGTAGGCTTGATCGGCAGCTCGTCCGGCTCTTCTTCCGGCACGGGCGGTGGCAAGCTGGGGGCGTCGATGTTGGGATCGGGGGTTTCCGGTGGAATGGGAATGTTCATGGACTGACCTCGCGTGGGTGGAATGAAGAGGTGCTGCAGGCTCTGACCGCTGGCCGCTGCCGTTCGCTCAATTTTTTTGAACCCCGCGCCTGTGCCCGGCTCTGAACCCTTACCGCCACCAGCCTGAGGGAGCAAGGTCGATGTCACGTAACGAGCCCTTTGAAAGCGTGCCCATGGCGAACGATCACCCCGAACAGGCCATCAGCCTGTCCCAGGCGCTGTTGGCGCCGCGTGTCGTGATCGAAGACACCCAACCGGTGCTCGACGCCGGCACCTTTGCCGCCAAGGCCATCAGCGGCCAGCCTGTGGCGGTCAGCACCAAGGTGTACAGCGACGGCCACGACCGCCTGGCCGTGATGCTCAACTGGCGTCAGGCCCACAGCCGGCGCTGGCACTGCGTGGCCATGCATTCGCCGGGCAACGACCTATGGCTGGCCGATTTCACACCTGCCGAGCTGGGCCTCCATCTGTTCAGCATCGAGGCCTGGATCGACCCCTGGGCCACCTATTGCCACGACCTGGAGAAGAAGTACGCCGCCGGCGTGGAGGTGAAGCTGGAGCTGGAGGAGGGCCGCTTGCTGCTGGGCAAGGGCATCGAACGCAGCGACGGACTGCTGCGCGAGCAACTGGCGCAGCTGCAGCAGCGCTTGCCGGGATTGCCGGTGGAAGAACAGGTGAAGACGTTGCTGCACCCTGAGGCCGCCCGTTTGATGGGGGAGGCCGAGCACCGCAGCTATCTCACCCGCAGCCGCGAATTCCCGCTGGACGTGGACCGCGAGGCGGCCCAGTTTGCCAGCTGGTATGAGCTGTTCCCGCGCTCGGTCACCGACGACCCCGAACGCCACGGCACCTTCGATGACGTGCACCAGCGCCTGCCGATGATCCGCGACATGGGCTTCGACGTGCTGTACTTCCCGCCGATCCACCCCATCGGCATGAAGCACCGCAAAGGCCGCAACAACGCCTTGCAGGCCGAGCCCGGCGACCCCGGCAGCCCTTATGCCATCGGTAGCCCCGAAGGCGGGCACGACGCCATCCACCCGCAGCTGGGCAGCCGCGAGGACTTCCGCCGACTGGTCGCCGCCGCCGCCGAGCAGGGCCTGGAGATCGCCCTGGACTTCGCCATCCAGTGCTCCCAGGACCACCCCTGGCTGCAGGAGCACCCCGGCTGGTTCAGCTGGCGCCCCGACGGCAGTATCCGCTACGCGGAAAACCCGCCGAAGAAATACCAGGACATCGTCAACGTCGACTTCTACGCCCCCGAGGCGGTGCCGAGCCTGTGGCTGGCGCTGCGCGACGTGGTGGTCGGCTGGGTCGAGGAGGGGGTGAAGACCTTCCGCGTCGATAACCCGCACACCAAGCCGCTGCCGTTCTGGCAATGGCTGATCGGCAATGTGCGCAGCCAGCACCCCGAGGTGATCTTCCTCGCCGAAGCGTTCACCCGCCCGGCGATGATGGCGCGCCTGGGCAAGGTCGGCTACGCGCAGAGCTACACGTACTTCACCTGGCGCAATACCAAGCAGGAGCTGCGCGACTACTTCGAGGAGCTCAACCAGCCGCCGTGGAGTCAGTGCTACCGACCCAACTTCTTCGTCAACACCCCGGACATCAACCCCTTCTTCCTGCAGACCTCCGGAAGGGCGGGCTTTCTGATCCGTGCGGCGCTGGCGACCATGGGTTCGGGATTGTGGGGCATGTACTCGGGCTTCGAACTGTGCGAGGGCACGCCGCTGCCGGGCAAGGAGGAGTACCTGGACTCGGAGAAATACGAGATCCGCCCCCGGGACTTCACCCAGCCTGGCAACATCGTCGCCGAGATCGCCCAGCTCAACCGCATCCGCCGGCACAACCGCGCCCTGCAGACCCACCTGGGGGTGGTGTTCCTCAACTGCTGGAACGACAACATTCTCTACTTCGCCAAGCGCACCCCCGAGCGCGACAACTTCATCCTCGTGGCCATCAGCCTCGACCCGCACAACGCCCAGGAGGCCAGCTTCGAGTTGCCACTGTGGGAGCTGGGGTTGGACGACAGCGCCGATACGCAAGGCGAGGACCTGATGAACGGCCAGCGCTGGACCTGGCATGGCAAGACCCAGTGGATGCGCATCGAGCCGTGGCACCAGCCGTTCGGTATCTGGCGCATCGAGAAGTCGCGCTAGCCCCGCGATGGGCTTCAAGCTGAACCCTCGGACACAAAGGAGTCCCCAATGGCCAAGCGTTCCCGCCCGGCAGCCTTCATCGACGATCCGCTGTGGTACAAGGACGCGGTGATCTACCAACTGCACGTGAAATCGTTCTTCGACGCGAACAACGACGGCATCGGCGATTTCGCAGGCCTGATCGGCAAGCTCGACTACATCGCCGAACTGGGCGTCAACACCCTCTGGCTGCTGCCGTTCTACCCCTCGCCACGGCGCGATGACGGCTACGACATCGCCGAGTACAAGGCCGTGCACCCGGACTACGGCAGCATGGCCGACGCCAGGCGCTTCATCGCCGAGGCGCACAAGCGCGGCCTGCGGGTGATCACCGAGCTGGTCATCAACCACACCTCCGACCAGCACCCCTGGTTCCAGCGCGCCCGGCATGCCAAGCGCGGCAGCAAGGCCCGGGACTTCTACGTGTGGTCGGACGATGACCAGAAGTACGACGGCACGCGCATCATCTTCCTCGACACCGAGAAGTCCAACTGGACCTGGGACCCGGTGGCCGGCCAGTACTTCTGGCACCGCTTCTACTCGCACCAGCCGGACCTCAACTTCGACAACCCGCAGGTGCTCAAGGCCGTCATCGGGGTGATGCGCTTCTGGCTCGACATCGGCGTCGACGGCCTGCGCCTGGACGCCATCCCCTACCTGATCGAGCGCGACGGCACCAACAACGAGAACCTCCCCGAGACCCATGTGGTGCTCAAGGCGATCCGCGCCGAAATCGATGCCAACTACCCCGACCGCATGCTCCTGGCCGAGGCCAACCAGTGGCCCGAGGACACCCGCCCGTACTTCGGCGAGGGCGATGGCGACGAATGCCACATGGCCTTCCACTTCCCGCTGATGCCGCGCATGTACATGGCCCTGGCCATGGAGGACCGCTTCCCGATCACCGACATCCTGCGCCAGACCCCGGAGATCCCGGCCAACTGCCAGTGGGCGATCTTCCTGCGCAACCACGATGAGCTGACCCTGGAGATGGTCACCGACCGCGAGCGCGACTATCTGTGGAACTACTACGCCGAGGACCGCCGCGCCCGCATCAACCTGGGGATTCGCCGGCGCCTGGCGCCGCTGCTGCAGCGCGACCGGCGGCGTATCGAGCTGCTCACCAGCCTGCTGCTGTCGATGCCCGGCACGCCGACGCTGTACTACGGTGACGAACTGGGCATGGGCGACAACATCTACCTGGGCGACCGCGATGGCGTGCGCACCCCCATGCAATGGTCGCCGGATCGCAACGGCGGCTTCTCGCGGGCCGACCCGCAGCGTCTGGTGCTGCCGCCGATCATGGATCCGCTGTACGGCTACCAGACGATCAACGTCGAGGCCCAGGCCCACGACCCGCATTCGCTGCTCAACTGGAACCGCCGGCTGCTGGCGGTGCGCAAGCAGCAGAAGGCCTTCGGTCGCGGCAGCCTGAAGATGCTCACGCCGAGCAACCGGCGGGTGCTGGCCTATATCCGCGAATACACCGATGCCGAGGGCAACGTCGAGATCGTGCTGTGCGTGGCCAACGTCTCGCGGGCCGCCCAGGCCGCCGAGCTGGAGCTGTCGCAGTATGCCGACAAGGTGCCGGTGGAGATGCTTGGCGGCAGTGCCTTCCCGCCCATCGGCCAGTTGCCGTTCCTGCTGACGTTGCCGCCCTATGGCTTCTACTGGTTCCTGCTGGCCAGCCACGACCGCATGCCCAGCTGGCATATCCAGCCCAGCGAGGGCCTGCCCGAGCTGACCACCCTGGTGTTGCGCAAGCGCATGGAGGAACTGCTCGAATCACCGGCCCGCGAGACGTTGCAGGCGGCGATCCTGCCGCAGTACCTGCCCAAGCGCCGCTGGTTCGCCGGCAAGGAAGGTCCGATCGACCAGGTCCGCCTGCGCTATGGCGTGCGCATGGCCACCCCGGCGTTGCCGGTGCTGCTTGGCGAGCTGGAGGTGCATAGCGAAGGCGTGGTCACCCACTACCAGCTGCCCTTCGGATTGTTGCCGGAGGAGCAGATCAATGCCGCGCTGCCCCAGCAGCTGGCGCTGTCGCGGGTGCGCCGTGGCCGTCAGGTGGGGTTGATCACCGATGCTTTCGTGCTCGAGCCCTTCATTCGCGCCGTGCTCCAGGGCTGCCGGGACGGCCTGCGGTTGGCCTGTGGCGATGGCCTGGGCGAGTTGCGCTTCCACAGCACCGAACAGTTGGCTGCGTTGCAGCTCGATGAGCACAGCGAGGTGCGCTACCTGAGCGCCGAGCAGTCCAACAGCTCGGTGGTGGTGGGCGGCAGCCTGGTGCT
This sequence comes from Pseudomonas sp. RC3H12, assembly GCF_018596375.1. Taxonomy (NCBI): domain Bacteria; kingdom Pseudomonadati; phylum Pseudomonadota; class Gammaproteobacteria; order Pseudomonadales; family Pseudomonadaceae; genus Pseudomonas; species Pseudomonas sp. RC3H12. The sequence continues at coordinate 1,169,169 of NZ_CP075595.1, forward strand.
CAAATTGATTCGCCGGGTCAATCCGGGCATTCACCCGGAGTTGGAGATGAGCGCCTACCTGACCGCCGCCGGCTTTGCCAATATTTCCCCGTTGCTGGCCTGGGTCAGCCGCGTGGACGACAGCGAGCAGCCGCACTTGCTGATGATTGCCCAGGGCTACCTGAGCAATCAGGGCGATGCCTGGGACTGGACGCAGAACACCCTGGAGCGGGCGATCCGCGACCAGATGGAGCCCACCAGCGTCGAGCAGGAGGCGCACACCGATGCCCTGGCCGAGCTGACCGGCTTTGCCGCCTTGCTTGGCCAGCGCCTGGGCGAGATGCACCTGTTGCTGGCCGCGCCGAGTGACGATGAAGCGTTCCGTTCACGCCCGAGCGACGCCCGCGACAGCGAGCGTTGGAGCCGCCAGATCAGTGCCGAACTGAGCCATGCCCTCGACTTGCTCGCCCAGCACCGTGACACCCTGGACAGCGACAGCCAGGCCCTGGTCGACGACCTGCAGCAACAGCGCGAAGGCCTGCAGCAGCATGTCGACAATCTCGCACACCAGGCCCAGGGCGGGCTGCTGATGCGGGTCCACGGCGACCTGCACCTGGGCCAGGTGCTGGTGGTGCAGGGCGACGCCTACCTGATCGATTTCGAGGGCGAGCCGGCGCGACCGCTGGATGAACGCAGGGCCAGGCACAGCCCGTACAAGGATGTCAGCGGCGTGCTGCGATCCTTCGACTATGCTGCTGCGATGATCCTGCGCAGCGCCTCGGCGGTAGACCTGTCCGAGGCGGCGCGTCAGGCCCGGCAGCGGGTCGCCCGGCAGTACCTGCACCAGTCGCGCCATGCCTTCGTCGAAGCCTATGGGTTGGCCACCGCCGCCATGCCCCACGCCTGGCAGCAGGCCGAGGGCGAGCGCGCCGCGCTGGAGCTGTTCTGCCTGGAGAAGGCCGCCTACGAAATTACCTATGAAGCCGAGAACCGGCCAAGTTGGCTGGCCGTGCCTTTGCATGGTTTGCATGGGCTGATCAGCACCTGGGGGGAGGGCTGAAGGTTTGCGAGGTTGTTGTAACGGCCTTCGTGAAATCAGGCTTCGTGGGAGCGGGCTTGCCCCGCGATAGGGCCATAGCCGCCATCGCGGGGCAAGGCCGCTCCCACAAGCCACAAGCCGATGAGGCGGTGAAACATTTCTTGAACACTTGGAAAGGGACAGAGAGATGAATGCAACCACGCGTGATAACGGCGGCCTTCGGCAAAGGGACCTCGATGCCCTGGCCCGCGCCGAGCACGCCGACCCGTTCGCCGTACTCGGCCCGCACCCCGATGGTGCGGGCGGCCAGTTCATCCGGGCCTTCCTGCCCAGTGCCCTGAGCGTGCGCGTGCTGGCCCGCGACGACGGCAGGGTACTCGCCGAGATGCGCCAGGGCGGCGTGCCCGGTCTGTACACCGCGCACCTGAACCAGGCGGTCCCCTACCTGCTGCAGATCGGCTGGGCCGGTGGCGAGCAGGTCACCGAGGACCCCTACAGCTTCGGCCCGCAGTTGGGCGAGATGGACATGTACCTGTTTGCCGAGGGCAACCACCGCGACCTGCCCGGGCGTTTCGGCGCCCAGCCGACCGAGGTGGATGGGGTCGCCGGCGTGTGCTTTTCGGTATGGGCGCCGAATGCCCGGCGGGTGTCGGTGGTGGGCGAATTCAACAACTGGGATGGCCGCCGCCACCCCATGCGCCTGCGCCATGGCGCCGGGGTGTGGGAGCTGTTCGTGCCGCGCCTTGGCGTGGGCGAGACCTACAAGTTCGAAGTGCTCGGCCATGATGGCGTGCTGCCCCTCAAGGCCGACCCCCTGGCCCGCGCCACCGAACTGCCGCCGAGCACAGCCTCCAAGGTGGCCGGCGCCCTGGCCCATGAATGGCGCGATGGCCAGTGGCTGGAACACAGGGCCCAGCGCCACGCCTACAGCGCGCCGCTGTCGATCTACGAGCTGCACGTCGGCTCCTGGCGTTGCGAGCTGGACGATGCCGGCGAAGTCGCCCGTTACTACAACTGGCGCGAACTGGCCGAGCGCCTGGTGCCATATGTGCAGGAGCTGGGTTTCACCCATATCGAGCTGATGCCGATCATGGAGCACCCCTTCGGCGGCTCGTGGGGCTACCAGCCGCTGTCGCTGTTCGCGCCGACCTCACGCTATGGCAGCGCCGAGGACTTCGCCTTCTTCGTCGATGCCTGCCACCAGGGCGGCATCGGCGTGCTGCTGGACTGGGTGCCGGCGCACTTCCCCACCGACGAGCATGGCCTGGCGCGTTTCGACGGCACTGCCCTGTACGAATACGAAAACCCGCTGGAAGGCTTTCACCAGGACTGGAACACGCTGATCTACAACCTCGGGCGCAACGAGGTGCGCGGATTCATGCTGGCCTCGGCGCTGCACTGGCTCAAGCACTTCCACATCGATGGCCTGCGCGTGGACGCGGTGGCCTCGATGCTCTACCGCGACTATTCGCGCAAGGCCGGTGAATGGGTGCCCAACCGCCACGGCGGGCGCGAGAACCTCGAGGCCATCGACTTCATCCGCCATCTCAACAACGTCGCCGCACATGAAGCGCCGGGCGCGCTGATCATCGCCGAGGAGTCCACCGCCTGGCCCGGCGTCAGCCAGCCGGTACAGCAGGGCGGCCTGGGCTTTGCCTACAAGTGGAACATGGGCTGGATGCACGACACCCTGCACTACATCCAGAACGACCCGATCCACCGCACCTATCACCATAACGAGATGAGCTTCGGGCTGATCTACGCCTATTCCGAGCATTTCATCCTGCCCATTTCCCACGACGAAGTGGTGCACGGCAAGCATTCGCTTATTGACAAGATGCCCGGCGATCGCTGGCAGAAGTTCGCCAACCTGCGCGCCTACCTGGCGTTCATGTGGACCCATCCGGGCAAGAAGCTGCTGTTCATGGGCTGCGAGTTCGGCCAGTGGCGCGAGTGGAACCACGACCAGCAGCTGGACTGGTACCTGCTGCAGTACTCCGAGCACCAGGGCGTGCAGAAGCTGGTCGCCGACCTCAACCGCCTGTACCGCGAACTGCCCGCGCTGCACGAGCAGGACTGCCAGCCGCAGGGTTTCCAGTGGCTGATCGGCGACGATGCGCACAACAGCGTGTATGCCTGGTTGCGCTGGAGCAGCCAGGGCGAGCCGCTGCTGGTGGTGGCCAACTTCACCCCGGTGCCGCGGGAGGGCTACCGCATCGGCGTGCCGTTCGGCGAGCACTGGGTGGAACTGCTCAACAGCGACGCCGAGCTGTATGCCGGGTCGAACGTGGGCAATCTCGGGGCGGTGGTGGCCGATCAGGTGGCCAGCCATGGCCAGCCATTGTCGCTGGCGCTGAACCTGCCGCCGCTGGGGGTGCTGGTGATGAAGCCGGCCTGATGTGTCGACTGTCCTGGCCTCATCGCCGGCAAGCCGGCTCCCACAGGGATAGCACCTGTAGGAGCCGGCTTGCCGGCGATAAGGCCGAGCCTGCTTACCAGCGCATCCTGACCCCCAGGCTGCCGATCAGCCCATTGAGGTCATTGTCATCCACATCGGAGCTGTAGTCGGCGCTGACGAACAGCGCCACGTTCGGCGTCACCCGGGCCACCAGGCCCAATCCCAGTTCCACCGTGGCGGCGCTGCGCGAGCTGGAGATCTTGTCCACCTGGTCCAGCTTCACCGGGTCGGCGTTGCTGAAGTCGTACCAGACGTTGGTGCGCACATAGGGTTCGATGGGCATGCCACGCACCTCGTAGCGCGCCGACAGCTTGGCGCCGACCCGGCCGCTCCAGCTGGGTTGGCTGTCAAAGGCCTGCAGGGTCTCTTCCTGCACCTGGCTGCCGGGGAAGAACTGCTGGTTGATCAACTGCGCCTGGGGCTCGATCACCCAGCCGGCGCCCAGGCCGATGGGGTAGCCGCCCTCCACCGAGAAGGTCATCGCGTGGCCGCTGTCGTCAAGGCGCTGGCCCGCCTGGGAACGGCCGTTGACGTCGATGCGCGTGCCCATGGCCACGGCGTCCACGTGCCAGCCCTGCTCGTGGGTCATGCTCCAGTACACGCCGAGGCTTTCGCCGCTGAGATTGACCGCGTTGCGCTGCTTGTCGCCAAGCAGCGGGCGCATGCCGTTGAAGGTGCTCTGCAGGTTGTTGTGGCCGACGAAGATGCCCGCGCGGTGCACATTGCCCGCGTTGGTTTCACGCACGAACAGGTCCGGGCCGATCACCATCTGCTGGCTGGGTGCCTCCACCTGTGCCGGTGGCTGGGCGCCCTGGCGAGGCGTGCCGGGGAAGAACTGCGCCCACTGGCTGGCGATGTGTTCGTTGTCGAGTTGGCCGTGGCGCTCGCCCATGCGTTCGGAAAAGGCGTTCAGCATGCCCTGGCTCAGGCCGCTGGCGCTGACCGGATCGAGCGATAGTCGCGGCACCTCGGGTTGCGCCAGGAAGGGGGCGAAGGGCTCGCCCTCCTGCAGTTCGAACGCGAAGGTTTCCACCGGGGTTGCCAGGAGCAGCGACGTGGAAACCGCACAGAAAAAAGCGTCGAAGCGCGAGGGATTCGAGGTGCTTTTCATGGCGGATCTCCTGTTGTGTGTGAAGTGAACAGCCCGATACCTGGCCTGATGTCACGAGCTGTACGGCAAGAACAGGGGCGACCCAAACCAGCGCGCCAGCCTCTTGGAACGCGCACGAGGGCGCGAGCTAGAGGCCCGGCACGAGATTTTCCATCTGGTGATTACTGTTCAGCTAAGGAGAGGACGGCGCTTGCGTCAAGAAAGCGTGAAATGATCGCGAAATGCCTGTTTGGCTACACAAGTTATTGAATAAATTGGAAATTGATTCACGCATATCGACAATGGTGATTTGCCGCCACGCCGCTATGCCGAATCGTTGCTACAAGCGTACCTCCACCGCCAGCGGCAAGTGATCGGACAGGTGGGTCCAGGGTTTGTTGCCGAGGATTCTCGGCGCGTGGCTGTCGGCATTGCGCAGGTACACGCGGTCCAGGCGCAACAGGGGCAGGCGGGCAGGGTAGGTGCGGGCGAGCAAGCCATGATGGCGCTCGAAGGCCTCGTGCAGGTCGCGGTGCAGGCGCAGGGTGCGGTTGCCGCGCAGCCGCCAGTCGTTGAAGTCGCCGGCGATGATCACCGGGGCGTCGGCGGGCAGGGCGTCGAGCAACTGACGCAGCAGGTGCAGCTGCTGCTGCCGGTGCCGCTCGAGCAATGACAGGTGCACGCAGATGGCATGCACCTGCTGCTGGCCGGGGACGTCCAGTACGCAGTGCAACAGGCCGCGGCGCTCGGGGCCGGTGATCGACACGTCGAGGTTGCGGTGCTCGATGATCGGGTATTTGGACAGCAGCGCGTTGCCGTGGTGGCCGTCGGGGTAGACCGCGTTGCGGCCGTAGGCGAAGTCGCTCCACATGCTGTCGGCGAGAAATTCGTACTGCGAAGTCTGGGGCCAGCCGGGGTAGCGCGCGGCGTGGCGGTCGTGGCTGCCGAGTACCTCCTGGAGGAACACGACATCGGCCCCGGTGCTGCGCACCGCCTCGCGCAGCTCCGGCAGGATGAAGCGTCGGTTGAAGGCGGTGAAGCCCTTGTGGGTGTTGACCGTCAGCACCTTGACCCGGTGCACGGCCGGGGCCTGGCTGACGCTGGCGAAACCTGGACTGCCGGCTTCGAGGTTCACGGGTGCTCCTCTGGGCAACGTGTGACGTCGTGGAAGCGGGCTTGCCCCGCGATGACGGCAGAGGCCCTATCGCGGGGCAAGCCCGCTCCCACGGTACAAATTAGGACCGGACGTCCGCTCCTGGGTTCAGTCCTCCTCCCGCTGCAACACCATCAGCAGCAACGACCGCCCCTTGACCTCGAACACCGTATCGAACGCCAGGTGCTGCGCCTTGCGCAGCTCGGGCCGGTCGGTGTCGACCAGGCAGCTCCAGTAGTCGCCCTCCGGCACCGCCGGCAGGGTGAACGGCACCACGTCGTGGTAGGCGTTGACGATCAGCAGCATGGTCGCCTCGGCGCCGGGCCGGGCGATGCCGCTGACCTGGGCGCGGCCATCCATCAGCATGCCCAGGCAACGCCCGTGCGGATCTTCCCACTGCTCGACTGTCATCTCGCTGGCGTCCGGGGCCAGCCAGGTGACGTCCTTGACCCCGATCGCCTCGTTGTAGTCGCCGACCAAAAAGCGCGAGCGCCGCAGGATCGGATAGGCCAGGCGCAGCCGGGTCAGGCGCTTGACAAAGGCCATCAGCGCCTGGCCGTCCTCGTCCAGGTCCCAGTTCACCCAGCCGATCTCGCTGTCCTGGCAGTAGGCGTTGTTGTTGCCGTGCTGGGTGCGGCTGAACTCGTCGCCGGCGACGATCATCGGCGTGCCCTGGGCCAGCAGCAGGGTGGCGAAGAAGTTGCGCATCTGGCGCATGCGCAGCGCATTGATCGCCGGATCGTCGGTGGGGCCTTCGACGCCGCAGTTCCATGACAGGTTGTTGTCGGTGCCGTCCTGGTTGTTCTCGTCGTTGTCCTCGTTGTGCTTGTCGTTGTACGACACCAGGTCGCGCAACGTGAAACCGTCGTGGGCGGTGACGAAGTTGACCGAGGCGTAGGGGCGCCGGCCGCGGTTGTTGAACAGATCGCCCGAGGCGGTGATGCGCGCGGCGAAGTCGGCGAGCATGCCTTCGTCGCCTTTCCAGAAGCTGCGCACGGTGTCGCGGAAGCGGTCGTTCCACTCCGCCCAGCCCGGGGCGAAGTTGCCCACCTGGTAGCCGCCGGGGCCGCAGTCCCAGGGTTCGGCGATCAGCTTGGTCTGGCTGAGCATCGGGTCCTGGCGACAGGCGACGAGGAAGCCGTGGCGCTCGCTGTAGCCGTCGTGATAGCGGCCAAGGATGGTCGCCAGGTCGAAGCGAAAGCCATCCACATGCATCTCGCCGGCCCAGTAGCGCAGCGAGTCGGTGACCAGTTGCAGCACCCGTGGATGGCTCATGTCGAGGGTATTGCCAGTGCCGGAATCGTTGATGTAGAAGCGCCGGTCGTCGGGCATCAGGCGGTAGTACGAGGCATTGTCGATGCCGCGCATCGACAGGGTCGGGCCGCGTTCGTTGCCTTCGGCGGTGTGGTTGTAGACCACGTCGAGGATCACTTCGAGCCCTGCGTCGTGCAGGTGGGCGACCATCTCCTTGAACTCGGCGATCTTGCCGCTGGCCAGGTAGCGCGGGTGGGGGGCGAAGAAGGCGATGCTGTTGTAGCCCCAGTAGTTGTTCAGGCCCTTGTCCAGCAGGTGCTGGTCGTTGACGAAGGCGTGGATCGGCAGCAACTCGATGCTCGACACGCCCAGCTCCTTGATGTGGCCCAGCAGCTCGTCGTTGGCCAGGCCCGCGAAAGTGCCGCGCAGGTGCTCGGGCACCGCCGGGTGGCGCATGCTGATGCCGCGGGTGTGGGCCTCGTAGAGGATGGTGCGCTCCCACGGGATCGACACGCGCTGGTCGCGGCCCCAGGTGAAGGCCGGGTCGATGACCTTGCACTTGGGCACGAACGCCGCGCTGTCACGCTCGTCGAACGACAGGTCGCCGTCGGGGTGGCCGATGGTGTAGCCGAACAGCGCCTCGGACCATTTCAGCGTGCCCACCAATTGCTTGGCATAGGGGTCGATCAGCAGCTTGTTGGGGTTGAAGCGGTGGCCGTTCTCCGGTTCGTAGGGGCCGTGCACCCGGTAGCCGTAGACCAGGCCCGGGTGGGCGTCGGGCAGGTAGCCGTGGTAGATCTCGTCGGTGTACTCGGGCAGCTCGATGCGCTCGATTTCGGTTTCGCCCGTGGCGTCGAACAGGCACAGCTCGACCTTGGTGGCGTTGGCCGAGAACAGGGCGAAGTTGACCCCAAGGCCGTCCCAGGTGGCGCCGAGGGGGAAGGGCAGGCCTTCGCGGATGCGCGACGGGGCGACGGAGCGGGTTTTCTTCGGGGTGCGGGGGCTCATGGCGGTCCTCATGGTCCGGGGGGAGGTGGCCATCGCGGGGCAAGCCCGCTCACACGCACGTGCACTCAGTGACTGAGGCGTGGGAGCGGCGGTGCGCCGATGCGACTTGCCCGGCGATGAGGCCGGTACAGGCTTGCAAAAGGCTCAACCAGCGGCAGGTTTCTTCGCCGCTCGCGGTTTTTTAGCCGCCGCAGCCGGCTTCACGCCCGGCAACGCCGCCACCTTGGGGTCTGCCGGTGGCTTGGGCTTGGCCGCTGTCTTCTTGCGTGGTGGCGCCTTGGGGGCCAGCGCTTCGGCCTCGGCCAGCTTGCGCGCCTTGTCCCAATGTTCCGCCTCGCGCCCCTCAGGCTTACCCTCCGACTCCCAGATCTGATACGCGAACTCGCGAATACGCTTTTCATCGACACTCATCACGACGCTCCTGAATACAGTTAGGCATGATCAATCAACACATTGACCGGAAACTCGGCCAGCACGGTGCTCAACATCAGCTCCCTTGAAGGGGTGACAGCACCGCCGCCGAAAAGTCCCGAACAGTTGGCAGGCGACAAGGCAAACGGCAGTACAAGCCGGGTATCGTCCCAGTTCTGTGCCGGGATCAACGGGGTGGCGGCCGGGCCCAGCAGGGCGCTGGCCAACCGTGGCACGACAATGATGGCGCGTTCGCCTTGGCCCAGGCGGGCAAAGGCCAGCACCTGGTCGGCGTGGCGGCCCTGTACGCTTAGCGGCAGGTAGGCGCCGCGCTGGAACAGCTCGGGATGGGCCTGGCGGGCGTCCAGCACGCGGGCCACCAGGGCCTGCTTGATGCGGCCATCGCGCCAGTGGGCGAGCAGCTCGGCCAGGGGCGTGCCGTCGTCGAGGCTGGCGCGCCTGGCCGGGTAGTCCACCGGGCGGCGGTTGTCCGGGTCGACCAGCGAGAGGTCCCAGTACTCGTTGCCCTGGTACAGGTCCGGCACGCCGGGGGTGGTCATGCGCAGCAGGCACTGCGCCAGGCCGTTCAAGGCGCCGGGGCAGGCCAGCCGCTGCGCGGTCTCATGCAGGGACTGGCGCAGCTGCTGGTTTTCCTCGTCCAGCAGCAGGCCGTCGACGTAGGCCGCGCAAGCACGCTCGTAGCGTTCGTTGGGGGCCGCCCAGCTACTGCGCAGCTTGGCTTCGCGCAGGGCCTTGCATTGCCATTGGCGAAGGCGTTCGGCGTAGCGTTTCAGGGCTTGCGGGTCATGTAGGTCGAGGTCCAGCGGCCAGCTGCCGAGCAGCGTCTGCAACAGCAGCAGCTCGTCGCCGGGGCTTGGCGCCTGCCCATCGTCCAGTTCCTCACGCAACGGCGCTGCCAGCTCGCGCCAGTGCTCGACACGGCTGGCCAGCCAGGGCGCGCGTTCGCTGAGCACGGCCAGCCGCGCGCGGCAGTCCTCGCCGCGTTTGTGGTCGTGGGTGGCGGTGGCCAGCAGGTTGTCGGGGAAGTCGCGCAGGCGGCGCTGGGCTTCGTTGTGGAACCAGGCCGTATCGGCGCCGAAACGCTCGGCGTCGAAGCCCACGTCGTTGCGCGACAGCAGCCGGGCGGATCGATAGAAGGCGGTGTCCTCCACGGCCTTGGCGGCGCTGGGAGCGGTCAGTTGCTGGAAGCGCACGCAGGCGTGGCGCAGGTGCTTGCGCGGCCGGCCCGGCGGCAGGTGCCGCCAGGATTGGCCACCGAGCCAGCGTTCGAGCTGATCGAGCAGTGGCCAGTCGGCCTCCCCCAGCGACTGCCGCGCCCCGGCCAGCGCCTGCTGGAAGAACGCCTCGTCCTCGGCGGGCCGGCCGCAGACATTGATGTAGGTGCGGTACACCGGGTAGTGCGCGACCAGCGCCTGCAGCGCCCGGCGAATGGCGCCGAGGGTGAGGTCGCGGGTCATCAGGTCGTCGCGGGCCACCTGCAGCAGGGCCTGGGCCACCGATTCGCAGTCGCCGGCCAGGCTGGCGTTGAGCACCAGGTGCCGGGCAATGCGCACCTCCTCGGGGAATTCGGGACGCTCGCTGGTGTTGCGCCATAGTTCGTCCAAGGCGGGCTGGCCCGCAGGGTCGTGCTGCAGCAGCGACACTTGGTTCATGAACTCGTAGCCGGTGGTGCCGTCGGTGAGCCAGTCGCGGTGCAGGTGTTCGCCCGCGCCGAGGATCTTTTCCACGTAGATCGGGAAGTGCGCCAGCGCGGCATCGACGGGGCGTCGAGCCAGCAGCGAATCGACCCGGCGGCGCAGGTTGCGGCAGTAGCGGCGCGGATCGGCGAGGCCGTCGATGTGGTCGATGCGCAGGCCATCGACCAGGCCGCGCTGGATCAGCTCGAACAGTTTGGCGTGGGTGGCCTCGAACACCACGGCACGCTCCACGCGCAGGCCGCCGAGTTCGTTGATGTCGAAGAAGCGCCGCCAGTTGATGTCGTCGGCGGCGGTGCGCCAGCTGGCCAGGCGGTAGGTCTGGCGCTCGAGCAGCAGGTGCAGGCGCTTGAAGCCTGCTTCGCCGCGGCTGTCGAAGGCAGAGAGGGCAGGTTGCGGATCCGCGCCGGCGGCGGCCAGGCGTACCAGTTCGTGGTGTAGCGGCTGGGCCTCGGCCAGAGGGTCGGCCGCCTCGCCGAGGGCGCTGAAATGCGCGGCCAGCGCCTGCAGGCGCGGGTCCTTGGCCTGGCCAAGGATGCGTGGATAGTCCAGTGGGCAGATCGGGAAACGGTGCTCATGGTGAGCGACTTCGAAGCGCCCGTGTTGTGCGTCGAAGGTCAGCGGGATCTCGCCGTTGTGCAGGGCGGCGCCATAGTCGCTACCGAGGAACGGCAGCAACAGCTGGCCGGCCAGCAACGGGTCGCTGGAATGCCACTGGATATCGAAGAATTCCGCGTAGGGGCTGCGCCGGCCCCAGGCCAGCAGGCTCTGCCACCAGGGGTTGTCGGCGCCGCCCACGGCCATGTGGTTGGACACAGTGTCGACGATCAGCCCCATGCCATGCTGGCGCAAGGCGGCCACCAGGCGTTCGAGCGCCGCCTCGCCGCCGAGTTCGGAACTGACCCGGGTCGGGTCGACCACGTCATAGCCGTGGCGCGAGCCTGCGCGGGCGGTGAGGATGGGCGAGGCATAGAGGTGGCTGATACCCAGCCGGGCGAAATAAGGCACCAGCGGTACCGCGTGGTCGAGGGTGAAGTCGCTGTGCAGTTGCAGGCGCAGGGTCGCGGTCAAGGGTTTCATCGGTCACGCTCCCAGGCTTGTTCGCGGGCCTGGGCCAGCAGTTCTAGGCGCCGGGCGGCGTCCTCGTCGTCCAGCAGCTCGCGTACCGGCGCCTTGAAGCGGCGGCGCCAGTTGGGATGGCCGGTGGTGGTGCCGGGCAGGTTGGGTTGCTCGTCGCTGCCCAGCAGGTCCTCCAGCGGCACCAGCACCAACGGTGCGCGGGTATGGCCGACGTAGCGGATCGCCGCGTCGATCAGCGCCGAATCGTCGCGCAGTGGCCCGTAGTTCTGCTCCAGGGTACGGCGCAGGCCGTCGCGCTCCAGGGCCCGGGTATGGCGCCAGTGCAGCTCTGTGGCGGCGTCGATCAGTTGCAGGCGATGGCTCCAGTCGATGTCACGGCTGGCCAGCCAGCCGGCGAGTGGGGCCAGGTCATGGGTGCCGGTGGTGGCCAGGGCGTTGTCCGGCCAGTCGAGGATCGGCGTGAAGCGTCCGGGCGGCTGCTGCTCGAACGGCAGCACGCGCATGCCCAGCACGGCCTTGTCGACCAGGCGCTCGCGCAGGCCCTCGGGCACGGTGCCCAGGTCCTCGCCAAGGATGATCGCCTGGTGTCGCGCTGACTCCAGCGCCAGCAGGCGCAGCAGGTCGTCCAGCGGGTAATTCAGGTAGGCGCCTTCACTGGGCCGGGCACCACGGGGGATCAGCCACAGGCGGCGCAGGCCCATCACATGATCGATGCGCAGGCCGCCGGCATGGGCCAGGTTGGCCCGCAGCATTTCGATGAAGGCGCGGTAGCCGTTGCGCCGCAGGCCTTCGGGAGAGAACGCGCAGATGCCCCAGTCTTGCCCGGCGCGGTTGAGGATATCGGGCGGGGCGCCGACGTTGAGTTCGGCCAGCAGTTCGTCCTGGCGGCTCCAGGCCTGGCTGCCGGCACCGTCGGCGCCCACTGCCAGGTCGGCGATCAGGCCCACGGCCATGCCGTTGCCGCGCGCCGCGTCCTGGGCCCGTTGCAGGCTGCGCTCGGCCAGCCACTGGCAGAAGGCATGGAACTCGACCCGGGCCGGGTAGGCGTTGGCGAAGGCCTCGACCTCGGGGTCGTAGGGGTTGTGCCAGGCCTTGGGCCAGTTGCGCCAGTCCGCGCCCAGGCCGCTGCTCACCGCTTCGGCCTGCAGTACTTCGAAGCGGCAGTGGTGTTCCAGTTGCTCGCCGGCGCTGGCGCGGAAACTGTCGAAGTCCGCGCGCAAGGGGTGCTCACCCTGGCTGAAGTGCCGGTAGAGCGCTTCGAGCAGACGCAGACGGGCATCGGCGGCTCTGGGCCAGTCCACCAGCGTATGCTGCTCGAGCGCTTCGAGGGTCGCCTCCAGGCCACAGGCCTCGATGGCCATGCGCACTTCGCGTTCGCCGAAGACCACGCCGGGGCTGGCATAGAGCACATTGAGCAGCAGGCGGCTGGACGGCGAATAGGGGCTGTAGTGGTGTTGGTCGAAGGCCGACAGGGTGTGGATCGGGCTGATGGCCAGGGCATCGGCGCCGCGCTCGGCGGCGTGGCGTGCCAGTTGTTCCAGTGCCAGGCAGTCGCCAAAGCCGCCATCGCCGGGGCGCCGCAGGCTGTACAGCTGCACGGCCAGGCCCCAGCAACGGGGCGGGGGTTGCTCCACGCAGTCTTGCAGGGCATGGCAACGCGCCGGTGCCACGGCCACGGTGCAGGTCCGGCCATCGATATCCAGGCGGTGGTAGCCCAGGGGCAACCCGGCCGGCAGCCGCGCCTGGGCGTCCAGGGTGAGGTTGCGCTGGCTGCCGTCTTCCAGGCTGCAGCGCACCTGGCTGGCGGCGCTGAAGTAACGCTGCAGGTCGAGGGGCTGGTCGATGTCAACGGTCAGCAGCGGTGGCAGGTGCTCGCTGTCTTCGGCCTGCTCCACGGCGCGCAGGCTGGCGTCGATGTCGGCGGCGTTGCCGGCCGGGTGGCCAAGGCCGGCGAGCACCTGGCGCAGCACGTCATCGCTGACCTGCTGCAGGCGGTTATTGGCGTCTATCCAGTCGCGGGCCAGGCCTGCCCGGGCGGCCAGGCGGTGAAGGGGCTCTGCGCTCATTGCGTCTCCTGGTCAGGGGGCAGCAGGCTCACCACGCAGCTGTGCGCGGCGAGGCTAGAGTCGGGGTGGGCGTTGTCGCTGCTGTCGAACAGGCGGCGGGGCAGTGCCGGCAAGGTGACCGGCTGGGGTTGGGCATCGAGATTCAGGTCGATGCGCAACTGCTGGCCGTCGCCCAGGCGCCAGCGGGCGGTCAGCGCCTTGGCGCCGAGTACCTCGCAGCCCTCGGCGCGAGTGCCGGGCAGATGTGGGGTGACGTGACGCCTGCGCAGTTCGAGAAGTTGCTGGTATAGGCCGTGCCAGCCGGCCAGCACCTCCTGTTGCCGCGGCCGGGAGGTCTCGAAGGTGGCCTCGGCATTGGGGTCGGGTATCTGCTCGCGCTTCTGCGGGTCGGCGAAGGCCTCGAAATGAGCGAACTCACCCCGGCGACCTTCGCGCACGGCGTCGGCCAGCGCGTCGTGGAAGTCGGTGAAGAACAGGAACGGCTTGCGGCTGCCGTCGTCGTCGCCCATGAACAGCAGCGGGATCATCGGTGCCAGCAGCAGCAGGGTAGTGGCGGCCTTCAGCGCCTGCGGCGGGCAGAGCCGGGACAGCCGCTCGCCCAGGGCGCGGTTGCCGACCTGGTCGTGGTTTTGCAGGAACAGCACGAAGGCGCTGGGCGGCAGATGGCCGCTGGGCTCGCCGCGGGGCCTGCCGTGGCGGTCGGGCTGGCCCTGGAACACGAAACCCTCGGCCAGGCAGCGCGCTAATTGTTCGATCGGCCGGTCCTTGTAGTCGGCGTAGTAGCCTTCGGTTTCGCCGGTCAGCAATACGTGCAGGGCGTTGTGGCCGTCGTCGTTCCATTGTGCGTCGAAGCCTTGCTCGAGCAGCATGGCCTGATTGTGCTCGTTCTCCAGCACCAGCCAGACCTGCCGCCCGGGCTCGACCGTGGCGCGTACCCGCTGGGCCAGTTCGACGAGAAAGTCCGGCTGGTCGATGGCGTGCACGGCGTCCAGGCGCAGGCCGTCGCAGCGGTAGTCGCACAGCCACATCAGGGCGTTCTGGATGAAGAACTCGCGCACCTCGGCGCGGCGGAAGTCGATGGCCGCGCCCCACGGGGTCTGGCGGTCTTCACGGAAGAACGGGCTGGCGTAGCGGTGCAGGTAGTTGCCGTCCGGGCCGAAGTGGTTGTAGACCACGTCCACCAGCACCATCAGCTGCTGGCCATGGGCGGTGTCGACCAGCGCGCATAGGTCCTGGGGGCGGCCATAGCTGTGCTGGGGGGCAAACGGCAGCACGCCGTCATAGCCCCAGTTGCGCTCACCGGGGAACTGCCCCAGCGGCATCAGCTCGATGGCGCTGATGCCCAGCCCGGCCAGGCGTGGCAGCACCTGGGCCACGCCGTGGTAGCCATCAAACAGGCCCACGTGCAGCTCCTGGATCACCGCTTCGTGCCACGGACGGCCTTGCCACGCGTGGCGCCACGGGTAGTGGCTGATGTCCACCAGCTCGCTGGGCCCATGCACGCCCTCGGGCTGGCAGCGCGAGGCCGGGTCGGCCACCCGCAGCTCATCGTCGATCACGAACTGATAGCGCTCGCCCGCCTGGCAGGGGGCGACGCCTGTGTACCAGCCATCGTCGTCGGGCAGCAGTGCCACGGGCGGCTGCTGGCCGATCGCCACGCTCACGCTGCGCGCATCCGGCGCCCACAGGGCGAAGCGCGCCGACGTGGCGTCCAGCAACTGTGCGCCATGCTTGTGCATCGTCGGCTCTCCGCTCAGTAATGGGCGTGCTGCGTCTGCTTCACCAGGTCTTCGTACAGGCGCGCATAGGGTTCCACCGCCTGGCACCAGTTGAATGGCTGGGTCATCGACAGGCAGCGCATGGCATTGAGCAGGTGCTTCTTGCCGTACACATAGAAGGCGCGGCCCAGGGCCTCGCGATAGCTGTCCTCGGTGGAGTCGTTGAACAGGAAACCGGTCACGCCGTTCTCGATGGTGTCGGCCAGCCCGCCGGTGTTGCGCGCCACCGGCAGCGAGCCGAAGCGTTGGGCGTACATCTGGCTCAGGCCGCAGGGCTCGTAGCGCGACGGCATCAGCAGGAAGTCGCTGCCTGCGAACATGCGCCGGGCGTCGGTCTCGTTGAAACCGATGCGCACGCCGATGCGGCCGGGGTGACGCAGGGCCAGTTCGCGCATGGCCTGCTCTTCCTCCGGTTCGCCACGGCCGATGATGGCGATCTGGCCGCCTTGTTCGACGATGTAGTCGGCCACCCCCAGGGTCAGGTCCAGGCCTTTCTGGTAGACCAGCCGCGAAACCACGGCGAACAGCGGCCCCTCGCTTGCTTGCAGGCCGAACAGCGCGCGTACCTGGTCGGCATTGCGCGCCTTGCCCTCCCAGTCGTTGATGCTGAAGTTGTGGTCCAGGTGCTGGTCGGTGGCCGAGTCCCAGCTTTCGTCGATACCGTTGGGGATACCGCCGAGCAGTCCCTGCTGGGCCTTGCTGGCGAGGAAACCATCCAGGCCGCAGCCGAACTCAGGGGTGGTGATCTCCCGGGCGTAGGTGGCGCTGACCGTGGTGATATGGCTGGCGTACGCAAGCCCGGCCTTGAGGAACGAAAGCTTGCCGTAGAACTCCATGCCTTCCTGCTGCATGGCGTGGTCGGGGATCGCCAGTTCCGGGCTGCAGCCGCGGCTGTACACGCCCTGGTAGGCCAGGTTGTGGATGGTGAACAAGGTCGGGGTGCTCAGGCCGCGCCAGTGCATGTAGGCCGGGGCCAGCCCGGCCGGCCAGTCGTGGGCGTGCACCAGGTCGGGGCGCCAGTGGGCCATGCCTTCGCCGGCGGCGATTTCCGCGGCGGCCAGGCCCAGGCGGGCGAAGCGGATATGATTGTCGGGCCAGTCGCGACCGTTGTTGGCGCCGTAGGGCGTGCCGTCGCGCTGGTACAGCTCGGGGCAGATCAGCACATAGATCACCAGGCCGTCGGCCAGATCCATGCGGCCGATCTTGCACGGCGGCAGCGCGGCGTGGCCGCCCAGCTCGCCAACGATGTGAATGGGGTTGTCGCTCTCGACCACCTGGCGGTAGCCGGGGATCAACACGCGCACATCGTGCAGGTGCGCCAAGGCACGAGGCAGGGCGGCGGACACGTCGCCCAGGCCGCCGGTCTTGACCAGGTCGGCGATCTCTGAGGTGACGAACAGGATCTTGCGCTTGTTCGGATTGTGCTGGCGCTGCGCGCCGGGTGCCTTGACTGTCGGGGCGAGTGCCGATGGCAGCGGCTCGCGGTTATCCGGGTTGAATGACTCTACGTGAGGTTCGACAGCGGCACTGATCATACTTCTCTCCGTCCCTTGTTCTGTTTGCTTGGCGTTGGCTCGTGGGTCTGCTCTCTGATCGTTGTTGCATCTTCGTAGTGCGTTCCTTGCCCCAGATTCGTGCGCGCAGGCACGGCACGCTCGGCATTCCCGCCGAAAGACGTATGGACTGGTTGGGGTGTGCGGGCCTGGCATCAGGCAGTCCTTTGCGTCGGCCCTACTTAAGTCCTGACCTGCCCGTGTTTTGGAAAGTTCGACTTTTTTACGTCACTTTTTCCGAGCAAAACGCGGGCCGAAACTGAAGTGTAGGAGACGAAACGCAAGTAAAGTGACCCATTGGTCATTTTTGTCGCGACGGTTTACCCGCGCAAACGTTGGCGAGTTGTTGCAAAATATGAGGCTAGCCAGCGTAGGCGTAGCGGATTCGCGACAGACGCGGCACAACGCAATCAGGAAGGGAAGCTGAGGCGAGGTGGGAGCCTGGCAGCTCCCACACAGAGGGGCGGTGTATCAGAGGCCGGCGGCCTTGCCTTGCACACGGGCCTGCTCGAGCAGCAGGTTCAGCTGGGCGACCTGCTGGCGCAGGTGATCGCGCTCATCCTTCAACTGGCGCAGCTCATCGCGGCGCACGGTGACATAGAGGGTCTGGGTGGGAGTGGCAGGCATCAGGGTTCCCATGGGCACACCTCGCATGGCTGGTGACATTTTGAAGCGTAGACGCTTCACGCGGCGCGCATTCTGAATTCTTTGCAGGTCCTTGGGAACTTTTTTGTTTATCGTTGTCGCCCCGTTCGTCGGTGAACCCTACGCCAGAACGCTGGACTAATCTGAAATCTTCAATTGTTGTAAAGCAAAACCAACGGGAGCGTCGGCACATGCAACTGGGAATCATCGGGCTTGGCCGCATGGGCGGCAATATCGCAAGGCGCCTGATGCGCGCAGGTCACAGCACTGTGGTCCACGATCGCAACCGCGAAGCCATCACCACCCTGGAAGGCGAGGGGGCCGTCGGCGCCCACGACCTCGGTGCGCTGGTGCAGAAACTCAAGGCGCCGCGCGCGGTGTGGGTCATGCTGCCCGCCGGCGAAATTACCGAGCAGACCATCGCGCAACTGGCCGACCTGCTCGAGCCGGGCGACGCCATCATCGATGGTGGCAATACCTTCTACAAGGACGACGTGCGCCGCGCCGCCGAGCTGGGCAAGCGTGGCCTGCACTACCTCGACGTCGGCACCTCCGGCGGCGTCTGGGGCCTGGACCGTGGCTACTGCATGATGATCGGCGGCGAGAAGGCGGTGTTCGAGCGCCTGGAACCGCTGTTCAAGGCCCTCGCCCCGGGCGTCGGCGACATTCCGCGCACCCAGGGCCGCAGCGGTGAGCACGAGCGCGCCGAGCATGGTTACATCCACGCTGGTCCGCCCGGCGCCGGTCACTACGTGAAGATGGTGCACAACGGCATCGAGTACGGCCTGATGCAGGCCTACGCCGAAGGTTTCGACCTGCTGCGCAGCAAGGGTGGTCCGGAGTTGCCGGAAGAGCAGCGCTTTGACCTCAATGTGGCCGAGATCGCCGAAGTGTGGCGCCGCGGCAGCGTGGTCACTTCCTGGCTGCTGGACCTGACCGCCGACGCACTGGTCGCCGACCCGCAACTGACCGAATTCAGCGGCTCGGTTTCCGACAGCGGCGAAGGGCGCTGGACCATCGATGCCGCGGTCGAACAGGCCGTGCCGGTGCCGGTGCTGTCCAGCGCGCTGTTCGCCCGCTTCCGCTCGCGCCAGCAGCAGGGCACCTACGGTGACAAGATCCTCTCCGCCATGCGCCTGGGCTTCGGCGGCCACGTCGAGAAAAAGAAGGACTAAATGACTAAACCGACCATCCCCGCGGCGCCGCCATGCACCTTGTTCCTGTTCGGCGCCAACGGCGACCTGGTCAAGCGCCTGCTGATGCCGGCGCTGTACAACCTCAGCCGTGACGGCCTGCTCGACCGCAACCTGCGTATCGTCGGGGTCGACCACAACCCGGCCACGGCCGAGGACTTTGCCGCGCGCCTGCATGCTTTCATGCAGGCGCGGGACAAGGGCGCGGAAGGGAGTGCCAAGTGCCTGGACGAAAAGCGCTGGGCGCGCCTGGCCAAGCGCCTGGACTATCAGACCGGCGACTTCCTCGACCCCGAGACTTACCAGGCCCTGGCTCGGCGCATCGCCAAAACTGGCCATGGCAATGCCATCTTCTACCTGGCCACTTCGCCACGCTTCTTCCCCGAGGTGGCCCAGCGCCTGGGCGACGCCGGCTTGCTCGACGAGTCGGGCGGCGGCTTTCGCCGGGTGGTGGTGGAGAAACCCTTCGGCACTGACCTTGCCAGCGCCGAAGCGCTCAACGCTTGCCTGCTCAAGGTGATGAACGAGCGGCAGATCTACCGCATCGACCATTACCTGGGCAAGGAAACCGTGCAGAACATCCTGGTCAGCCGTTTCTCCAACGGCCTGTTCGAATCGTTCTGGAACAATCATTACATCGACCACGTGCAGATCACCGCCGCCGAAACCGTCGGCGTCGAGACGCGCGGGGCGTTCTACGACAATACCGGCGCCCTGCGCGACATGGTGCCCAACCACCTGTTCCAGCTGCTGGCGATGGTCGCCATGGAGCCGCCGGCGGCCTTCGGCGCCGATGCGGTGCGCGGTGAAAAGGCCAAGGTGATCGGCGCCATCCGCCCCTGGTCGCAGAAGATGGCCCTGCGCAATTCCGTGCGTGGCCAGTACGGCGCCGGCAAGCAGGGCCGCAAGAAACTCCCCGGCTACCGCGAGGAGGCCAATGTCGCCCCGCACAGCCAGACCGAGACCTATGTCGCCCTCAAGGTGATGATCGATAACTGGCGCTGGGCGGGGGTGCCGTTCTACCTGCGTACCGGCAAGCGCATGAGCGTGCGCGACACC
This sequence comes from Pseudomonas sp. RC3H12, assembly GCF_018596375.1. Lineage (NCBI taxonomy): Bacteria > Pseudomonadati > Pseudomonadota > Gammaproteobacteria > Pseudomonadales > Pseudomonadaceae > Pseudomonas > Pseudomonas sp. RC3H12. The sequence goes on from NZ_CP075595.1 coordinate 1,188,650, forward strand.
GAGATCGCCATCTGCTTCAAGCCGGCGCCCTACGCGCAGTTCCGCGAAAGCGAACTGGAGCGGCCCAAGCCCAACTACCTGAAGATCCAGATCCAGCCCAACGAAGGCATGTGGTTCGACCTGCAGGCCAAGCGCCCGGGGCCGGAGCTGGTGATGGAGAATGTCGAGCTGGGTTTCGCCTACAAGGACTTCTTCAAGATGACCCCGGCGACCGGCTACGAGACATTGATCTACGACTGCCTTACCGGTGACCAGACCCTGTTCCAGCGCGCCGACAATATAGAGAACGGTTGGCGTGCCGTGCAGCCGTTCCTCGATGCCTGGGCGGCCGAGGGGGGCGAGGTGCATGAGTATGCGGCGGGAGAGGATGGCCCCGAGGCCGGTGATGAGTTGCTGGCGCGGGACAAGCGCGAGTGGCATAAGCTGGGGTGAGCCTGCAGCGACCTACCGCCGTTGGCGGTAGGTGCGCAGATGCGTACTACAAGGTGAACGACAGGGCCGAGAACACCATCCCGCCACTGCCCGCCCAGCCCATGCAGAACTGACCTTGCTCGGCTTCGCCCCGGCTCATCGCATCAAAGATGCCGAAGGGAATCGATGCGGTAATGATGTTGCCGGTCTTGTGCCCGACGTGATGCAACTTGTGATCGACACCGATCATCTGGCCAATATGTTCCCACATCTTTGGCGAGCCGGTATGGATGAACACTTTGTGCACGTCGTCCGCCGTGAGCTTCTGCAGGTTGAAGACTTTTATCGCTTCGTTGCGACCATCTTCGTGCAGGGCGGCGGCATAGGAGTTGAACTGATACTGGCCACCGGTAGGTTCGATCCTGGCAATATCCTCCTCGTTGCAGAACAGTTTCCAGTCCGGCAACGAGATCGTCGACAAGTCACTCAGGTCAGGTCGGTTGATGTACGAGAACTTGAAGTTATCCGCTGCCTCGTTACTGAGGATGGTGACAACGGCGGCTTCACCGATGGTAAAGCTGGGGAATTTGTAGGCCAGTTCGGCCGGCGACTGCAGCGAGAAGTTCTTGGGCATCACCGGCCCGCCCGCCGACATGCCGAACTCCATGTTGACGATGGCGGCGTAGCGGATTTCACCCGCTTGCATCTTGCTGTTGATGACGTCCATGGCCGTCACCCAGCCGTTGCAGGCGTCGACCACATCGAAGTTGCGGCAGTTCAGGCCCAGCGCCTTGGCGATGAAGGTACTGTTGGCCGGCTCGATGAAGCCACGGGTGACATTGGGATAGATCAGCAGGTCCAGGTCGGCCTTGCCGATATTGGCCTGGGCCAGCGCCGCATCGAACGCCGCCTCCATCAATTGCATCGGCGTCTCGTCAGCCGCCAGCCAATGGCGTGTGTCGCTGCCGCTTTTTTCCAGCAACTTGCCGATGGTCTTCAGTGTTTTCGGCAAGTCTTCCTGGAAGGTGTCCCGGGAGTGTTCTTCCACCAGGTTGATCACGTCCTGGTTGCTGACGCAGCGTGAGGGCAGTATTCCGGATAAACCGACAATCTTCATATAACGTCCTTGTTGAAAGTAGAGACTCAGCGCACTGGTTGCGCAGGGGTAGAAGCTTATTCATCCTGAAAAGCAACCACTGGCCCAGTATTTCTAACACAGCGCAACAGTGGGTCTGTGCCGTGGATCAATGTTCTTGCGCATCGATTCGAACGCCTCGGTAACCTGCACAGAGTGCAGCTCAACGGAACCTGCAATCCCGCTTCGGCATCCAAACTCACGCCCACCGCCTGAGGATCCGAGATGCCCGCCCTGATCGAAGACTACGCCCTCATCGGCAACTGTCGCAGTGCCGCCCTGATCAACCGCGACGGCGCCCTCGACTGGCTGTGCCTGCCACGCTTCGACGCTCCCGCGGTGTTCGCCGCATTGCTGGGCAACGAGGAAAACGGCCGTTGGCGCATCGCCCCCAGCGACCCGGTCGAACACAGCGCCCGCCGCTACCTTGACGACACCCTGGTACTGGAAACCACCTGGACCACCGCCAGCGGTCGCGCCCGTGTGCTCGACTGCATGCCCCTGGGCGAATCCAATGCTGTGCTGCGCATTGTCGAGGGCCTGGCCGGCGAGACGGCGTTCGAGATGGACCTGGTGCTGCGCTTCGACTATGGCCGCAGCGTGCCCTGGGTGGAGAAACTCGACCCGCTGACCCTTAGCGCGGTTGCCGGCCCCGATCGCCTGATCCTGCGCAGCAGCACCGAGACCCATGGCCGGGACCACCACAGCGTCGCCCGGTTTCGCGTGCGCGCCGGTGAGCGCCAGGTGTTCAGCCTTTGCCACCAGCCCTCGCACCTGCCTGTGCAGCCCGGTTGCGATGTCGACCACGACCTCGAGCAGACCATCAACCAATGGCAGGCCTTCGCCGCCCGCTGCCCCGACGTTGGCCCGTACACCGAGCGGGTACGCCGTTCGCTGCTGACCCTCAAGGCCATGACCTACGCGCCCACCGGGGGCATGGTCGCCGCCGTCACCACCTCGCTGCCCGAGCGTGTCGGCGGCGAGCGCAACTGGGACTATCGCTACTGCTGGCTGCGCGACGCCACCATGACCTTGCTGGCGCTGATGAACCTCGGCTACTTCGACGAAGCCCAGGCCTGGCGCGAGTGGTTGCTGCGCTCGGTGGCGGGCAACCCCGAGCAGATGCAGATCATGTATGGGCTGGCGGGGGAGCGCGACCTGCCGGAGTTCAGCCTGCCCTGGCTGGCCGGTTACGAGCATTCGCAGCCGGTGCGGGTCGGCAATGCCGCTTCCGAGCAGTTGCAGCTGGATATCTACGGCGAACTGGCCGACGCCATGACCCAGGCCATCAAGGGCGGGCTGCCGCGGCATCCGCGCAGCGCCGCCATCGCCCGCTCGATCCTGCCGTACCTTGAAAGCATCTGGCGCGAGCCCGACGAGGGGCTGTGGGAGGTGCGCGGCGGTCGCCAGCACTTCGTGCACTCCAAGGTCATGGCCTGGGTTGCCTTCGACCGCTCGGCGAGCCTGGCCGACACCACCGAGGAAGGGCGTGAACGGGGGCGACATTACCGCCAGGTGGCGGACCAGATCCGTGACGAGGTCTGCCGCCGCGGGCTGGATGCCGACGGGCGCCACTTCGTCCAGGCCTACGGTTCGACCGAGCTGGACGCGAGCCTGCTGCAGATCGCCCTGACCGGCTTTCTGCCGGCCGACGATCCACGTTTCCTGCGCACCCTCGAACAGATCGAAACCCGCCTGCTGCGCAACGGCCTGCTGCTGCGCTATGACAGCGATAGTTGCAGCGACGGCCTGACGCCAGGGGAGGGGACGTTCCTGGTGTGTTCGTTCTGGTTGGCGGATGTCTACGTGCTGCTGGGGCGGCAGGAGGAGGCACAGGGGCTTTATGAGCGGCTCACGGCCTTGTGCAATGACGTGGGATTGCTGGCCGAACAGTACGACCCGGTGGGCAAACGAATGTTGGGGAATTTTCCGCAGGCGTTCAGCCATATCGGCATCATCAATACCGCGTTGAACCTGCACCGGGCGCAGTGTCCGGTGCGGGATCGGGCGAAATGCGGTGATTGAGCCTGCGACTTCTGACACTGGGCTATCAGCTTTTCCTCATTGCTTGTAGTCCATTTCCGAATCATTCTTTTGCCATCTTTAAGCCATTGCTACGGTCCTCCTTGCAACCTAGGCTCCCCTGGTCGTTGCCAATTCAGCGACCGGGTCTGCAAACCCGCGCCAAAGAAGAAGGACGCCGTTGCCAGGCTTCAGGTGCATCACCGCACTGTGAGGTTTGTTTCATGGTGGCTGCGTACGGGAGGTCTTCAGACCTGCCGGGTTACCTTCTTCTGCCCCGGTTTTTGCAGCCTGTACGTAGTCGCCACCCCTCCACTGCAAAGGAAGGATGGCGACCTATCTTTAACTGCAGGAGAAGTCGAAATGTTGAAGATCGTCCCCGATCCACCCCCATCCAATCCCTTCCCCTCATCACCTCGAAGACACCCTGATTCAGGCGGCGGAATACGTGCGCTGCGCCCTTGTCGTGGCCCATCAGTCGGTATTGGTCTCGCATCCGCATTCGCTCGGAGCAACACTGGCGCTGACGGCGGTGCATGAGATGGAAACCGTACGCGCACTGCTGGACTCGGCGTTGGCGCAGGTACAGATACCAGGTGAGCCGCAGACACGGCATTGAGGTGGCGCATCCAGCGGGCAGGCAACGTTTGATGTGTGAACGACTGTCGAGGATCGGCCATGCCTGCGGGAATGTCGGCAGCGACACTATCACGGGGCAAGCACGTAGGCAGGGCACGACATTTTTATCGGCAGGGTGTGACGCATGGGGTCACGCTCCGGTTTCGTCGCATGGAACGGATGCGTGCCCCATGATCATCAGCTTTCGCCACAAAGGCCTGCGGCTCTTCCACGAAACAGGTAATACCCGCGGCATTCAGGCTGCCCATGTCCAGCGACTGCGGCGACAGTTGCAGTTCCTCGACAGTGCCGTGGTCGCCGAGGACATGAATGTGCCTGGCTGGCAGTTGCACCCGCTCAAAGGAGAGCGGCTCAGTTTCTGGTCGATAAGCGTGTCCGGCAATTGGCGCCTGGTATTCCGTATCACAGGCTTTGATGTCGAACTGGTCGACTAGCTCGACTACCACTGACAAGGGGCAAAAATCATAGCTATGCGCAACCCGCCTCACCCCGGCGAAACCCTGCGTGAAGATGTCCTGCCGACCTTGGGCCTGACGGTCAAGGCGTTCGCCGAGCATCTGGGTTTCTCGCGTGAGGCGCTGTCGCGGGTCCTTCATGGCCGAGCGGCGGTTTCTCCGGACCTGGCGGTACGCCTGGAAATGGCCGGCATCAGCACGGCGCGGCTGTGGCTGACGATCCAGGTGGACTACGACATCTGGCAGGCGCGCCAGCGCCAGCAGCCTGTGATCAAGCGGCTTCACCAGGCGGCCTGAAGTTCCTGCAAAGAGCAGCAACGCATGCGTGCTAAAGGTCACGCAAGGTCAGGGAGCTGACTGATGAGATGCCTGTACTTCCTGTTGTCGCTGCTGTTGCTGATGCCCGCCACCATGGCCAATGACGGCGACGGCACAGAACCTGCCCCAGCGCAGCTGACGGTTGCCAACCGCGCAATCTTAACCTTTCACGCCAGCGTGCTTGGCGAACCTCCGGCAGTGCGTGTGCAGCGCTCCGGACGGTGGTCGACGAGGCCCTGCGTGGTGCCGAAGGGCTGACGCCGCATTACCTGGGTGACCCGGCACAGGAAAAATGGGTAGCGCCCGAGCGCTTGTACTGCGCGCCAGCGCAGGCGCCAGATGCTGCGAAGTTCGATGTGCCTCGTTAGTTAGCAAGGCAATCCTGAAGGCCAAGCAATGCAGAGTCCTGCTCAAGGGCGGCCAGGTGGCGAGGCCGGACATCACGCGGTTGGGCGTGCGCAGGGGATGCCTGCTGCTGGAAATGGACCGATGGCTTTTTGATTCTATTCTTGGATTGGTCTGTCAACCCGCATGAACAGGGAGGTATCAAAATGAGAGTGGAACTACTCGCTGTGATGCTCGTGCTGAGCTCGAACGCTGTTGCCCAGGACTGGGGGAAATTCTCCAGCCCCCTCAATGTCGAGCTATTACCGACTCAGCGCGATATTCGCTTGCTTCAGGACTTCACCTACACCGGGCCACGGCCGGGAAAAGTATTCTGGCTGGCGCCCAAGAACACGATATCCGATGGCGCATCCATACCCAGAGTCGCCTGGAGTGTTGTTGGGGGACCGTTGGATGGTCCGTATCGGCAGGCAGCCATCATTCATGATGTGGCGTGCGTGAAGCGAACACGGAGTTGGCAGGATACCCATAGAGCTTTTTATACGGGCATGAGGGCCGCTGGAATCGGGGAGACTCAAGCCAAGGTCATGTATGGCGCGGTCTATCACTTCGGGCCGCGTTGGGCGGAGCCGGAGTTCGTCAAGATACCCAGGACACGAACTGCAACCTTCGCCACTGAGTTCGCCCAATTCAAAGCGACGTTACCGCCTGGTAAAAAAGCTGAGTTGATAAGCGACGGTCGAGTGATATCCAGAACTGTCTCGGATGGATTATTCACACGTGAGTCGATAGACGAAGTTGTAGGTGCCGTGGTCGAAGTGCGCGAAGTGCAACCGCCTGTCACGCAAGCGGCCTTCGACAAGATGCGCGGTGAAATCGAGCGGAGCAACCCAAGCCTGGATGAGATCGAGAAGTTGCCCGTCTCGAACCTGTAGCGCGATCAATCATGGTTATCTGTCATTCAGTGACCTGAAAACGCAAAGCCCGGGCCATGAGCCCGGGCTTTTTTCAACGATGTGTCCCGCTGTGGTCAGGCCACTGCCTCACGACCGGCACTGGCCACCTTGGTATGGCGCAAGGTCGGAATCAGGAACGCAATCGCCAGCACGCACGCGCTGACCAGCATCACGAAGCCACCGTCCCAGCCGAAGTGGTCGACGGTGTAGCCCATCGCCGCGCTGGCCGCGACCGAGCCGCCCAGGTAACCGAACAACCCGGTGAAGCCTGCCGCGGTACCGGCGGCTTTCTTCGGCGCCAGTTCCAGCGCCTGCAGGCCGATCAGCATCACCGGACCGTAGATCAGGAAGCCGATGGCGAACAAAGCGATCATGTCGATGGTCGGGTTGCCCGGCGGGTTGAGCCAGTACACCAGGGTGGCCACGGTGACCAAAGCCATGAACACGATGCCGGTCAGGCCACGGTTGCCGCGGAAGATCTTGTCGGACATCCAGCCGCACAGCAGGGTGCCGGGGATGCCGGCCCACTCGTAGAAGAAGTAGGCCCACGAGGTGGTGTCGACGCTGAAGTGCTTGGCTTCCTTCAGGTAGGTCGGCGCCCAGTCCAGCACGCCGTAGCGCAGCAGGTAGACGAACACGTTGGCCAGGGCGATGTACCACAGCAGTTTGTTGCACAGCACGTACTGGACGAAGATCTGCTTGGCGCTGAACTCCTGCTCGTGGCTCTCATCGTAGCCTTCGGGGTAGTCGTTCTTGTACTGCTCGACCGGCGGCAGGCCGACCGATTGCGGGGTGTCGCGCATGGTGGCGAAGGCGAACACGGCCACCAGCACGGCGACCGTGGCGGGCACATAGAAAGCCGCATGCCAGTCGTTGGTCCAGGCCAGGCCCAGCAGGAACAGCGGGCCGATCAGGCCGCCGCCGACGTTATGGGCGACGTTCCACACCGACACCACGCTGCCGCGCTCCTTCTGCGACCACCAGTGCACCATGGTCCGGCCGCTTGGCGGCCAGCCCATGCCCTGGGCCCAGCCGTTGATGAACAGCAGCACGAACATGATCGTCACGCTGGACGTGGCCCAATGCGCGAAACCGAAAATGAACATCACCCCGGCCGAGATCAGCAGGCCGAAGGGCAGGAAGTAGCGTGGGTTGGAGCGGTCCGAGACCAGGCCCATGAGGAACTTGGACAAACCGTAGGCGATGGCGATGGCGGAGATCGCCAGGCCAAGCTGGCCGCGGGTGTAGCCCTCTTCCTCGATGAGGTAGGGCATGGCCAGGGAGAAGTTCTTGCGCAGCAGGTAGTAGCCGGCATAGCCGAAGAAGATCCCGGCGAAGATTTGCCAGCGCAGGCGGCGATAGGTGCTGTCGACACGCTCGTCGGGCAGCGGCGCCTGGTGCGCGGCAGGGCGGAAGAAGGCAAACATGTGAAGCTCCCAGCTTGTTATAGGTATGCGAAAGCGAATATTACATTTTCGTTACGGAAAAAATCTCGGTTTTAGGCCGGGTGGTTGTTCTTTTGTGAAAGCCTGCGCATGGGTGATTACGGCAGCGCAAGGCATCCTCTGACATTGATGATGGCGATTGGCTACGCACTGGTCAGTTGTGGACCACTTTTCCGGCTCTACTACGGACGGAAGAGCCAATCCCATGGATATTCACGCAACGCCAATCGACCGCGCCACGCTGCTGCCCCACCTGCACCTCGGTCAGGAAAATCATCCCGGCTGGCCCTCGGTGCTGTTCGGCACCACGGCCCGAGCCGGGACCTCGGTTGACGCCTCGCTCGCGGTCTTTCATTTCAAGCGGTTCCTGTTGTGTAGCGGTCGCCTGGACGCTGCCCGCTATGTGCGTGATCGAGCGCGTCTGGCCTGGTGTGACCTGGATCACTATGTGTTGTACCTGCCGCTGCAACGTGGGCTGGCCGGCGGCAATGGCCTACGCGTGCGCGTGCAGGATGTAGTGGTGCTGGACCTGGCCCAGCCGGCGGCATTCGGCATGGCCGCAGGCGAGGGGCTGAGCCTGGTCATCCCGCGCGTAGTGGTGCCCCATGCCAAGGGGCAACTCCATGGCCTGCGATTGTGCCGGCAAAGCACGATGGGCGGCCTTCTGGGGCGCCTGCTGGCGTCGCTGGCGGTGGCCGCACCGCGCCTGACCGAGGATGACTGCACACGGCTGACCGAGCCCTTGCTCCATGTGATCGCCGCGTGCCTGGCCAGCGCGGTGACCGACCCTGCGCTTGTCGTACCGGACGCCGAGACCTTGGGGCGGCGCGCCCGTCGTTACATCGAGGGCAACCTGCAGCGTGACGACCTTACCCCGGCCGTTGTGGCCAAGGCACTGGGTACCTCGCGCAGCCAGTTGTACCGGGCGTTCGAACCGTTCGGCGGGGTAGCGCGCTATCTGCTGCAACGGCGTCTGCGGCGTTGCCTGCTGGCGTTGGGCGAGCCCGCCAATGCCGGGCGGCGTATCGGCGACCTGGCTTATGTCTACGGGTTCACCGACGAAGGGCATTTCAGCAAGGCGTTTCGCAAGGCCTTCGGCCTGTCGCCCCGTGCCGCCCGGAGGGCGCTGCAGCGCGGTGAGCTGAGTGCCAGTTACGCCGCGGCGAGCGGCGCGCACGCCCCGCCTTCACTGGCCCGTTGGCTGCATGAACTGGCTGGCCAGTAACCCCCGCATCCTGGGACGGCTGACCAGGTTTTTGGGACGCCCAGCCCCGGACAGAGCGTGGCCCTGACCGTAATCTGGATTCAACGGGTAACCCAACCACCCTTCAATCCGGTGCCGTCGTCAGGGCCTGAACCTGCAACGCACGAACTGCGAAGCCACCCGGACGGCATCGGCACCGCAACAGACAAGGAGCGTCGGACGTGGCGAATCAATCCCTCCACCACCTCATCCAGAGCATCGCCGGCGCGGTCGCAGAGGCGCAGGACAAGATCCAGCGTTTTCAGGTATCGACCGTGCGCCAGTACTTCGACGAAGACAACCGACCGGTGAGCATCGATGTGCGCCTGCCGTCCCATTCGCCCGAAGCGCGCGAAGGCGAGGAGCGCGTGGTGCGTGTGCCGCTGCTGTCGCTGGTGGGGGCACGGCTGATGGCCGTCAAGGACATGGAAATCTCGTTCGAGGTAGGGCTGAACGCCGATGACGGCTCGGCGGCGAACGTCGGACCGGCCAATGCCGGCGCCGATGGCTCGGGCTGGCCGAGCGAGAACCACAAGGCTCTGAACGTCGACTTGGGCGTTCGCCGCAATGGTGAAGGCGGGCCACTGGCGCGCGTCACCCTCAAAGTCGAAACCCAGCCCCCGTCGGAGGGGATGGCTCGGCTGCTGCAAAACCTCGATAAATTGATCTAGGAGACACAGAAATGGCTAACTTCTCGATGGGTGACCAGTTCCGCGGCCTGCCCATGGGCGACCTGATCGGTGGTCCGCTGACCGCCGCCTGCGACGCCCAGGTCCGCCTGGCCAACGCTACCGCCGACTTCATCAAGGTGATCGGCTTCCTGCCACCGGCGCCTGACCCGAACAACACCGACCCCAACCGGGTGGGTGATGTGCGTACGGTCAGCTTCCGCTTCGACCGTCCCTCCACCAGCAAGCCCGACGACGGCACCATCCCCATGGAACGGGTCGAGTTGGAGGTACCGCTGCTGGCGGTGGTCAAGGTGCCGAACCTGTCGATCAACAAGGTCGACATCACCTTCGACATGGAGGTGAAGAACTCCGAGCAATCGCGCGAAGCCACCGACGCCCAGGCGGCGATGTCGGCCGAGGCCAGTGTGGGCTGGGGGCCGTTCAGCGCCAAAGTCAACATCTCAGGCTCGGTGTCCTCGCACAAGGAGAACACCCGTTCCACCGACCAGTCGGCCAAGTACCACGTCGAGGTGCACGCCGCCGACGACGGAATGCCGGAAGGGCTGGCCCGGGTGCTGGACATGATCTCGCAGTCGGTTGCGCCAAAAGCCATCACCCAGCAGTAAAGGGTGAGCGGCCCAGCGTCAGCCCTGGGTTCGCCTGAGCCTTGACCGGGGGTTGGCCGTCAGTCTTTTCCGGAAAGGAGTTCCGTGATGTTCGATCTAACGGACGTGGGATATGTGAAACGCATCGTCGTCGGCAGCACCGATCCGGAGAAGCTGACGTCGCAGGATGTGATCCAGGCGCAGACCGCGCTGCTCAACCGCTGTCTCTGCGAGCCGCCGAAGGGGCGCATCGTCGGCATCGAGAAGAGCTTCAACCTGCTCAACATCGGCGAGCACCAGGTGGTGCTGCAGTCGCTCATCTACCACGTGGGCTTCGCCCGTCGGCCGTTCTGGCTGCCTGACGAGCAGGAGGCCTCGTGATGAACCACCTCGAAGAATTCGTCCAGGCCCTCGGCGGTGCCATGGCCGGCGCCCAGCAGGTCACAGGGGCGCGTTGGCCGGGCATCCGCATCGCCCAGATGGAGGTGTCGCTGGCCGCGACCGTCGAGCCAGGCGATGTCTCGGGCTGCCTGGCGTTGCGGGTCGGCCGCCCGCCACGCGGTAAGCAGACCTTGCATGAACTGAGCATTGTCGTGCCCGGCGACGCCCATGCGGCGATCGTCGTGCGCCTCGATGGCGAGCTGTTCGGGCACTACCGGAGGCCCGCTGATGGCCAGGCGAACTGACCGCTCGATGCGGCTGCTGCTGTCAACCCAGGAGACTCGAACCATGCGCACGATCCTGAAGAAAAAAACCGCGCAACCGGCGCGTATGTCCACCACCAGGCGCGTGCTGTGCGCCATCGGCGCTGCGGTGCTGTCTGCGCTGGTGGCTCTGGGCGCGATCCAGCCTGACCTGGCCCTGAGCATCGCCAAGTGGGCGGGGCTGGTGCTGGCGTTCTGAACCCTGCATTCAACCAACAAGGAGAGTCACCATGAAACAGTTGGCAACTGCACTGGTGGGGGCGTTGGCCCTCACCAGCCTGGCATCGGCCTGGGCCGTCGAGTACCGCGGCACCTTCAAGGACGATGGCCGCGACATCCCCGTCGTCCTGGACATTGAACCCGCCGCCGGGTTGGGGGATCGCGCCGGCAAGGTGCGTTTCAACGGCAATTGGAAATGCGGCTTCGACCTGGAGTACAGCGGGGCCAACGGGCAGGTCAACAGCTATGGCCTGGATGGCGCAGGCGCTGGCCTGTGCGGGCAACTGGCGCAGGGCTACCTGCAGAGCAGCCAGGGTGGCGGTGGCTTGCAGGTGCAACTGTTTACCCAACGCAACAAGCTGGCTTACAGCCTGACGCTCTTGCCATCCGGTAAGTAGCGCCAACCCCCACGACACCTCTCGCTTCGACACCAAGGCACGGCCTGCCCGCTGCCCCACGGGGAGCGGCTTGCCCGAAAAAGGAGCAGACCATGTGCATCACCAACACCGTAGGAACCGGCGGTAGCAATGCGCCCGCCGATGTGCGCAGCCTGCAACTGCTGCTCAACCTCAACAGCGGGCAACGCGGCTTCAGTTGCGCGCTCGGCACCGATGGCCTCTGGGGCGCAGGCACGCGCAGCGCCCTTGAGAGCTTCCAGCAGATCATCGGCAGCCCGGCCGGCAAACCGGTAGTGCCGGGCGACACGACCCTGGCCGCCTTGCGGGTCGGGCTGCCCGGCGGGCTCGGCGTGGCCAAGCTGTGGTTGGCGCTGATCAACGCCAGCAGCGCACGCATCACGGCGTTCCATCAGCCGTTGCTGGAGGTGCTGACCCGCTACCGCATCGATACGCCACTGCGTATTGCTCACTTCCTCGCCCAGATCGCCCATGAGAGTGGCTGCCTTCGATACACCGAAGAGCTGGCCAGCGGCAGTGCCTACGAAGGGCGCAAGGACCTCGGCAACCTGCAGCCGGGCGACGGCCCGCGCTTCAAGGGTCGTGGCCTGATTCAGCTCACCGGCCGCGCCAACTATCGCCAGTACGGCCAGTACTGCACGCGCGACTTCGAGAACAAGGACGACCCCGCCCTGGTGAGCAGCGACCCGGCCCTGGCGGTGGATGTCGCCGGCTGGTTCTGGGCCAACCGCAAGCTCAACGACTGGGCCGACAAGGATGACCTGCGCGAAGTCACCCGGCGCGTCAACGGCGGCTTCAACGGCCTCGATGATCGTGCCGCTTATCTAGCCCGGGCCAAGTGGCTGCTGCTCGGCTGACCCCACTCCCGCTTTCCGCCGGCAGCGGCGGAGCCAGAGGACAACAACGTCCTGTCACTGCAAAAAGGAGCTTCAAGATGAAAAAGACTTTCGTAGCAACCCCTGCACGTGCCGTGCTGGCTGGTCTGGCGATTATCGGCAGCTTGGCCTTCACCCTGGTGCCGATGGCGCCTGCCCAGGCCGCCGTGCAATGCCCGCAACCCAACTCGGGCGGCGCGCCCGCGGTCAACCAGCAGCATGTGTTCTGTGGTGAGGTTCAGGTGCAGGCTGCCGGCAACCGGGCCAAGGGCTTCCACAGCAGGCCGAACGGCCAGTCGCCTGCCACCGTGACCTTTACCGCTGCCACCACCAATACCCCGCGTGGTCCGGCCGGGATCTACGTGCTGCGCAACTTCAACATCACCCAGAATGGCGCGACCGGCACCAAGACCGTCTCCACGATGTTTCCTGACACTTGCTCACAAGCCAACGTGGTGGCGGCCATCCAGAACGCGTACAACAACCGCACCGGGCTGGTAAACGGCGAGTTCCACGGGCCGTCGGGGGCGAGTTGCCAGGCAGGCAACCCGGCGGCGTCCTTCAACATCGTCGGCTATATGAACGCCAGTGGCACGGTGGTGACCACCGCCTATCCTGACTACTGATTCTGCGTCACTCTCTGCAGGGCCGGGCGTGATGCCCGGCTCTTTTCGTCAGCACGACAAAGGAGTTTGCTGATGTCCAACATCCCATCCAGCAGTCTGCAGCAGTTCCTGGACGATGAGGTGACGGCCGTGGCACGCGAGCATTTGCTGGAAAAGGCCCTTGCCGCGCGCCTCAACCGAGTGGTGGAGCCCTACAGTGGCAATGCCTACCATGTTGCGTTCGAAGAGGACACGGTGGTGATCGAGCACTATTACATCGAAGGCTGGCCGGCCGTACACCTGCCGTTGCAGGATTTCATCAAAGCCTTGGAGTCGTTTGCAGGCAAGGCCTGAACGCGCCTTGCAAAATGTGCATGGCGCTAGCCAGGTGCTCAACGCGAGCGCTGCACGCTCGTGTTGAGCACCTGAAAAGCCCTGGCGCCCCTACGGCTCGCGAGTCACCCGCCACAGGGTGTTGGCCAGGTCGTCGGCAATGATCAACGCCCCCTTCGGGTCGACGGTCACCCCCACGGGCCGGCCACGGGTCTTGCCGTCCCCGCCAAGAAAGCCCGTGGCGAAATCCACCGGCTCGCCGGCCGGCTTGCCGTCGCGAAACGGCACGAAGATCACCTTGTAGCCCACCGGGTTCGGCCGGTTCCAGCTGCCGTGTTCACCCACGAACACACCGTCGGCGAAGGTGTCGCCCATGGCCGGGTTGGAGAAGGCCACGCCCAGCGCCGCCACATGCGAGCCCAGGCTGTAGTCGGGCTTGATCGCGGCTTTCACCTTGTCCGGGTTCTGCGGCCGCACGCGGTCATCGACGTTCTGGCCCCAGTAGCTGTATGGCCAGCCATAGAACGCGCCTTCCTGCACCGAGGTCAGGTAGTCCGGCACCAGGTCCGGGCCCAGTTCGTCGCGCTCGTTGACCACTGCCCACAGTTTGCCGTCGCGTGGTTGGATGGCCAGCGCGGTCGGGTTGCGCAGGCCGGTGGCATAAGGCCGGTGGGCACCGGTCGCAGCGTCCACCTGCCAGACCATGGCGCGGTCGACCTCCGCCTCCATGCCGCGCTCGGTGATATTGCTGTTGGAACCGATGCCGACGTACAGGTAGCGGCCGTCGGGGCTGATAGCCAGTGACTTTGTCCAGTGGTGGTTGATCTCGGCGGGCAGGTCGGTGACCTTGGTCGGCGGGCCACCGGCCTGTGTCTGGCCGTCCTGGTAATCGAAGCGCACCAGCGCGTCCTGGTTGGCCACGTACAGCTTGCCGTTGGCATAGGCCAGGCCATAGGGGGCATTGAGGTGTTCGGCGAATACCGTCTGCAGTTCGTAGCGGCCATCGCCGTCGGCGTCGCGCAGCAGGGTAAGGCGGTTGCCGCCCTTGACCTGGGTGTTGCCCTTGGCCTTGATCTGGCTGGCGATCACGTCCTTGGGCTTGAGCTTGGCGGCGTTGCCACCACGCCCCTCGGCAACGAGGATGTCGCCATTGGGCAACACCAGGGTCTGGCGCGGGATCTTCAGGTCGGTGGCGATGGCGCTGATGCGGTAGCCCTGGGGCACCTGGGGTTTTTGCTCACCCCAGGCGGCCGGCTGGGCGATCTTCATGCTTGGCAGCAGCCCGCGTTCGGGGGCTGGCAATTTCGGGTCCGGACCATGGGCCTGGGTCTTCTCGCCGTCGCCGCCACAGGCGCTGAGCAGCAGGGCCATGCTCAGGGCGCTCAATGCGTGCTTCATGCTTCGCCCTCCGTGCGCAGGCGGGTCAGGCCGGCCCAGGTGGCGATCATGGCCAGCACCGTGACCACCACTGACAGCACCAGGCCTGCGGGCATCACGGCCCAGGCGTCCTTGGCGTGCTCGAAGGCGTTGACCAGGCCCAGTACCCAGGTGACCAGCAGCAACAGCACGTACAGCAGCGGGCGACCGGCCTTGCGTGGCGCCCGGATCAGGTTGGCCAGGGCAAACAGCAGCGCCAGGCCACTGGATAGCAGGGCCCCGGCGATCAGCCAGGCGGCGAAGTTGCTCCACTGGATCTGGTAGCTCTGGTAGTAGGCAATGTCGCTGAGCAGGGCGCCGAGGAACAGCGGCACGCTGCCGGCGAGCAGGGTCGCGTGCAGCGGCCCTGGGGTGCAACGGGGGAGGGTGGTAGTGGTCACTGGCTAGGCTCCTTGTCGATCGACGATCCTGGGTCGAGGGTGCTTAGGTGAGGATCGTGATCGAGGTGCAATAGTTCAGTGGCGTTTGCCGTTGGCTTTACCGGCGCCTGCAGGAGCCTGGGTCTTGCCTGGGAAATTCAGTCGAGCACGGGCCGCAGGAAGCTGCGCTCATAGCTGAGGATGAAACGCTGCTCGGTGGCCAGGGCAAAGGCGGCGATGCACTCGGGGTCGGTTTCCGAAGCTTTGCGGTACTGCTCGTAGGCCGCCAGGCTGGGGAAGCTGAACAGGGCATAGGCGACATTGTTGGCGCCTTCGCTGGGCAGGAAGTAGCCATGGTGGCTGCCGCCCATGCGGTTGACCAGGCCGATCCACAGCTTGCCGTAGGCTTCGAAGGCGGGGACCTGGTAGGGGTCGATGATGTACTTGAGGTGGCAGGTGATCATTGCACGCAATCCTTTGGGTGAGCCGGGTGGCTCACCTTACAGGGCGTGGGCGTGGGCAGCTAGTGTGGTGTTTTGCAAATACGACCAATAACTCGCGAGCGATTTTTGCGCTCAGGCAAGGCGTCGCGACGAGTCGTAGCCCAGCTACGGCGAGGAGCGACAACGCCGCATGAGCGCAAAAAGCGCCGCGAGTTATGGTCGTTATTTGTGAAACACCACACTAGAGTTTGGCCTGGCGCCAGATCAATTGCTCGGTGGGATAACCCTGCTTGCGCGCCAGCGCCAGTAGCTGGTCACGGGTCTGGTCACTGACAGTGGGGGTGCGCGACAGCAGCCACAGGTATTCGCGGTTCGGGTGGCCGACCACGGCCACGCGGTAATCCGCGTCGTGATACAGCACCCAGTATTCGCCCTTGGTCAGGTCCGGTGCCAGGCGGCTGAACCAGTTGTCGAAGCGCACCCAGAGCTTGTCGGTGCGGCCGGGCACCTGCGCCTCGGCGATGCCATTGGCCTGGTTCCATTGGCCGTCCTTTTCCAGGCAGCGGTTGGAGACGTCGATGCGCCCGTCCTCGCGCAGGCCATAACGGGCCTCGGACTGCACGCAATTGCGCTGGAAGAACATCGGCAGGCGCGCCAGTTCATACCAGGTGCCCTGGTAGCGCTGGAGCTCGACCTGTTGCGTGGTGGGCGGTGGCTGCTCGTCGCGGGCGCTGGTGCAGCCCGTGAGCGCGAGGGTAAGGCAGCAGCAAAACGGCACGGCCAGGCGCATCGCCATGGGAAACCTCCTGAAGGGGGGAAAGGCTTACATGGCTTTCGATGCGCGGGCCGGCCAAAGGTTTTACTGGGCTGGGCGGGAAGTTTCCACGCTCAGTACTTCGGTAAAGATGGCTTCGACGGTCTGGTCGACCTTGAGGTTTTTCATCCGTGCCTGCAGTTCGGGATTCTCGACCTTGACCACCTGCAGTTTGCCTTCGGGCGGCAGCAGGGTGACTTCATGAGTGTTCAGGTCGATCTTCTTGATCTGCGAGGTGACCTTGACCTGGCGGAAAGCCTCGCCACCAGGGTTGGGGTTGGCCGCGGTGGCGCGGATGGTGCCCGATTCCTCGGAGGCCTTGGGCGCGCCGCCGACATTGGTGTTCAGTACATAGGCGATGGCACGGGTGACTTTGATGTCGACCTGGTCGCCGACCTTGAGGTTGGGCAGGGCCTTGGCCTGTTCGGTGAGCTGGAAGGTCACGTCCTTGTCGCGGGGACCCTTGACCGTGACCTGGCGGTTGGGCAGGTCGATCTTGGTCACTTCGGTGGTGATATGGCTTTCCAGCGCCTCGCTGGCGATGGGCAGTTCGGCGGCGTGGGCGGCGAGGCTGGCCGCACCGATGAGCGAGGTGAAAGCGATGGCGCGGGCGAGAGTCGATTTCATTGGCCTGTCTTCCTTGTGGTCGATACCGAGGGGTGGTTCGCGTTGAGCAAGCATAGACAGTAGTTGGCCGGTGTGTGGCCCGCTCACAAGGCTGGCTGTTCCAGGGCCTTGGCGGCGGACACGCTCACAGCTCCGGGCAGTGTCACGGCATTCTTGGCGGCCAGCACTTCGGCCATCACGCTCACCGCGATCTCCGCCGGGGTCTTGCTGCCGATGTAGATGCCGATGGGGCCATGCAGTCGTTGCAACGAGGCCTCGCTCTCGCCGAAATGCTCAATCAAGCGCTCGCGGCGCAGCTGGCTGTTGCGCCGCGAGCCGATGGCGCCAATGTAGAACGCCGGGCTGTGCAGGGCCTCGAGCAGCGCCAGGTCGTCGAGCTTGGGGTCATGGCTGACGGCGATGATGCAGGTGCGCAGGTCTGCGTTGAAGGCGCGTACCGCATCGTCCGGCATGCCCTTGAGGTGCTCGACGCCGGCCACCGCCCAGGTGGCCATGTGTTCGGGGCGAGGGTCGCACACCGCCACCCGAAAACCGTTGAACAAGGCCATGGTCGCCAGGTATTCGGCCAGTGCCCCGGCGCCGATCAGCAGCATGCGGTAGCCGGGACCGAGGGTGTTGACCATGTGCTGGCCGTCGAAGCTGAACTGCTCGGGGGTGGCGGTGGCTGCCAGGCTCACCGCGCCGCTTTGCAGGGCCAGTCGGCGGCGCATCAGCCGGCCCTGGTCGAGGTGCTCCAGCAGTTGCAGCAGGGGCAACGCGGCCGGTTCGAATTCCAGGATCAGCTCCAGGGTGCCGCCACAGGGCAGGCCGAAGCGGTGGGCCTCGTCGGCGCTGACGCCATAGCGAATCACCTCGGGCCTGCCCTGAGGCAGGCCGGGGCCGCCATAGGCGGTGGTGTAGCGATGAATCAGGTCGTCTTCGATGCAGCCGCCGGACACGCTGCCAACCACCCGGCCATCGTTGCGCAGCGCCATCATCGAGCCGACCGGGCGAGGGGAGGAGCCCCAGGTGCGGGCGACAGTGGCGAGCAGCACGCGGTGCCCGGCCTGGAGCCAGTCGTGGGTGGTGCGCAGGACCAGCAGGTCGATGCTTTCCATGGTGTCCTCGGTTGTCTGTGCTCCACGCTTCACACGTGGGAGCGGGCTTGCCCCGCGATGGCGGTATCAGCGCATATGCAGGATGATCGGGCTGCTGCTGGCAGGGTCGGTATGCCCGCGCAGCTCGCCCACCGCCTTGGCCTGCACCGCGCCACCCTGATTGCCCCAGGCACTGCGGGCGAAACTCAGCACCTCGGCGATCTCCCGGTCCGACAGCTGCTCGCGGAACGCCGGCATGCGGTAGGCGTCCGGCACCCCGGCGGCGACGATGCGCTGCGAGCCGTTGAGGGTGATGTTGATCGCCGAGGCATTCTCTGCGGCCAGCATCGAGGTGGCCCCCGCCAGCGGCGGCATCCACTCGGCCTGGCCCTTGCCATCCGCGCCATGGCAGCTGGCGCAACGGGTCGCGTAGGTGTGCGCGCCGGGCGCATCAGGCGCGGCGGCCGTCGCCTGGTACTGCCAGGGCGCACCATCACGCCGAGGGTCACCGGGCAATGCCTTGAGGTAGCGGGCGATCGCGCCCAGGTCGTCGTCGCTCATGAACTGCGTGGAGTTGTTGAACGCCTCGGTCATCGAGCCGTACACCACTGCATGGCGATTGCGCCCGGTCTTGAGGAACTGCACGATCTCGGCTTCGCTCCAGCGCCCGAGCCCGGTGTTGTGGTCCTGGCGCAGGCTCGGCGCGTACCAGCCATCGAGCAGGGCCCCGGCGAGGAACGGCGCGCCGCTTTCGTCCAGGGCTTTCTCGTTGAAGGCCAGGCCCCGAGGCGTATGGCAGCTGCCGCAGTGGCCGGGGCCCTGGACGATGTAGGCGCCGCGATTCCACAGCGGATCCTGGTCGGGTTTCTGCGCATAGGCGGTGGTCGGTGCGAAGAGGCCGTTCCACAGGGCGATGGGCCAGCGCAGGTTCAATGGCCAGGGAATGCTGCTGGGTATATTGGCTTCGGCTGCCGGTTGCACGCCCTTCATGAAGAACGCGTAGAGCGCCTGCACATCGTCATCGCTGAGCTTGGCATAGGACGGGTAGGGCATGGCCGGGTACAGTCGTCGCCCTCCCGCCGCCACGCCCTGGCGCACGGCACGGTCGAAGTCGGCCAGGCTGTAGGCGCCGATGCCGTGGTCGCGATCCGGGGTGATGTTGGTGGCATGGATGGCCCCCAGCGGCGTGGCCATTTCCAGGCCTCCGGCAAAGGGCGCCTTGCCCGGCACGCTGTGGCAGGCCACGCAGTCGCTGAGGCGGGCGACGTATTCGCCGCGGCTGACCAGGGCTGCGTCGGCGCTGTCCGAGGCGCTGAAGGGCGAGGCAGGCTCGCGGGTGACGTACCAGGCCAGCAGGCCTGCCGCGACCAGGCACGGCAAGGCCAGCCAGCCTGCGGTTCTTGCGAATCGGCTGTTGTTCATGGGCTGTCCTTGTCGTGTCAGCTGAAGGTATGGCGGCTCAGGGGCATACTGCGCACGCGCTGGCCGGTAAGCTGCGCCACGGCGTTGGCCACCGCGGGCGCGACCGCCGGCAGCGGCGGTTCACCGATGCCGCCCATCTTCGCCCCGCTCTCGACGATGCGCACGTGCACCCGGGCCATGCGCGACGGCGGCAGCACCGGGTACAGGTCGTAGTTGCGCGCCCGTGGCATGCCGTTCAGCCACACCGATTCTTCCAGCAGTACCTGGGACAGGCCCAGGGATACCGCGCCGTTGACCTGGGCCTCGATGATCGCCGGGTTGACGATGCTGCCCGGGTCGATGGCCTGCCAGATGTCGTGCACCTTGACCTGGCCACCCTCCAGCGACACTTCGGCGATGACCGCCGCCTCCGAGCCGAACGGCGAGGCCATGGCCACGCCGCGGGCGCGCTTGCTGCCATCCTCGGCGGTGAACGGGCCGCGCTTCCAGCCGCCGGACAGCTCGCCCACCGCCTGCAGCAGGGCGGTCAGGCGCGGGTTGTCCCGCAGCAGTTGCAGGCGCAGCTCGAAGGGATCGTGGCCGCCCTTGTCGGCCAGCTCGTCGAGGAACGACTCGTAGAAGAAGTCGTTCAGCGAATTGCCCACCGAGCGCCAGTAGCCGAGCATGGCCGGGCCTTTGACATAGATCTGCGCGATGCGTTTGTTGGCGATGGCGTAAGCCTTGCCCGACAGCCCTTCGAGGGCTGTGGGATCGACCGTGTCGCCCTGCTTGCCAGCAATGGCCTCGGTCGGGCCTTCGGTGGCGCTGATCGCCTCGATGGCCACCGGCAGGCCTTTCTCGTCCAGCGCGGCGCGGAACTTGACCACGGCCATGGGGCGCATGGCATCGCGCAGGAACTCCTCCTCGCGGCTCCAGATCAGTTTCACCGGCCTGCCGACCGCCTTGGCCAGGGCGATAGCCTGCGGGTAGGGGTTGGCCGAGTCATACAGGAAGTGCCGGCCGAAGAAACCACCGAGCAGTGGCGAATGCAGGGTGATCCGCGCCGGGTCCAGGCCGGTGCGCTTGGCGATGTCGGCGCGGAACATGTCCTGGGCCTGGTTGGGCAGCCACACTTCCAGCGAGCCGTCGGGGTTGAAACGGGCGGTGGCGGAGGGCGGCTCCAACTGCGCGTGGTTGAGGAACTGGTTGTGGTAGGTGGCCTCGACCTTGGTCTTGGCCCCGGCCAGGGCGCCGGCGACATCGCCCTGGTTTTCCTCGTCGCGGCTCGGCCCGGTCTGGGCGGCCAGGTGTTCTCGCCAGCCATCGCTGGAAAAATCGGCAGGCATCGGCCGCACCTGGCTGTCGGCGGCCACTTCCTTCCAGTCCACCTGCAGCGCTTCCACCGCGCGCTTGGCGTGCCACCAGCGTTCGGCGACCACGGCGACCGCACCGGGCAGTTGATGCACCGAGTGCACGCCCTTCATCGCCTTGACCTGTTCCTCGTTGCGCAGGTTGTCTACGGTCATGCCCAGGCGCGGGGCATGCTGCACGGCGGCGTGGAGCATGCCGTCGACCTTGACGTCGATGCTGTAGACGGCCTTGCCGGTGGACTTGTCGTAGGCGTCGAGGCGCTGCACCGGCTTGCCGATCCAGCGGAACTGGCTGGGGTCGCGCAGCTTGACGCTGGCAGGGTCGGGCACCGGCAGGTCCATGGCCTTGGCGGCCAGTTCGCCGTAGCCCAGCGCACGGCCCGAGGCCGCGTGCACCACCTTGCCAGGCTCGGTGCTCAATTCACCAACTGGCACGCCCAACTGCTCGGCGCCGGCCTGCAGCAGCATGGCGCGGGCCAGGGCGCCGAGGCGGCGCATGGTCGGGTAGCTCATGCGCACCGACATGCTGCCGCCGGTGATGCGCAGGCCGTTCTCCATCACCACGTAGGCCTCGCCCGCTGGCGCGCTTTCGACCACGAAGGTGGCTGGGTCGGCGTCCAGTTCCTCGCCGATGATCTGCGCCATGGCCGTGTTGACCCCTTGCCCGCCCTCCATGAACGGGCTGAGCAGGTGCACGCTGCCGTCCGCGCGGATTTCCAGGAAGGCCGGCACCTGGGTGCCACGCTCGGGGGATGTGGCGGCGGCCTGCACTCGCGCCGAGCCCAGCGGCAGGCCGAAGCCCAGCACCAGGGCACCGATGGCGCTGCCGGCAAGAAAGCGCCGACGCGACAGGTTGACCGTTTCGCCGCTGCGCAGCCGTGCCAGGTCGTCAGGGGTGTCGATACGCGCGTTCATCAGGCGTTCTCCCCTTGGGCCAGTTCGTGCACGGCGGCATGGATGGCGTTGTAGGTGCCGCAGCGGCACAGGTTGACCATGGCCGCGTCGATCTGTTCGGTGCTGGGTTTGGGGGTGTGCTTGAGCAGCGCGGTGGCCGCCATCACCTGGCCGGACTGGCAGTAGCCGCACTGGGCCACCTGGTGCTCGACCCAGGCGGCGACCACGCGCTTGCCCACGGCGTCGGCTTCGATGGCCTCGATGGTGGTGACTTCACGACCGACCACGCCGGCCACCGGGGTGACGCAGGCGCGCACCACATTGCCGTCCACCAGCACCGAGCAGGCGCCGCATTGGGCCAGGCCGCAACCGTACTTGGTGCCGGTCAGGCCCAGGTCATCGCGGATCACCCAGAGCAAGGGCGTGTCGGCGTCAGCCTCGACCTGGTAGGTCTGCTGGTTGATTCTTAGTTCCATGGGCTCACCTGCTGATCATCGGTTCTGGAAGCGGGGAATACGCTGTTCCCCAATCCAGAAACGCTAGCACATGGCCCCGTTGCGCAATCGATGCACCCCGCAGGTTCAGAGGATCAGGCAAGCAATCCGGTGGAATGCGCAAGCCTCCTCAATCGATGCGCGGGTGCTGCTGGGCCAGGGTCTTGCGCTTGGCCTCCAGCTCGGCGATCTGCGCGTCGATGTCCTCGATCTTCTGTTCGATGTTGTCGTGGTGCTCCTGCAGCAGTTCGCGGGCTTCGTCGATATCCGAGGCCGCCGGGGCGGCGCCGCGCAACGGACGGTTGGCGGTCTCCTTCATGGTCAGGCCGGTGAGCAGGCCGATCACGGCGATCACCATCAGGTAATAAGCCGGCATGTACAGGTTGTCGGTGGTTTCCACCAGCCAGGCGGCGAGGGTCGGGGTCAGGCCGGCGATCAGCACCGAAATGTTGAAGGCGCTGGCCAGGGCGCTGTAGCGGATATGCGTGGGGAACATCGCCGGCAGGGTCGAGGCCATCACGCCGATGAAGAAGTTCAGCAGCACGGCGAGGATCAACAGGCCGGCGAAGATCACCGCCAGCTTGCCGCTGGTGATCAGCATGAACGCCGGGATCGCCAGGGCGAACAGGCCGACGCTGCCGATGATGATGAACGGCTTGCGCCCCCACTTGTCGCTGAGCAGGCCGATGATCGGCTGCACGAACAGCATGCCGACCATGATCGCGATGATGATCAGCACGCCGTGGTCTTCGCTGTAGTGCAGGTTGTGCGAGAGGTAGCTGGGCATGTAGGTGAGCAGCATGTAGTAGGTGACGTTGGTGGCGATCACCACGCCGATGCAGGTCAGCAGGCTGCGCCAGTGCTGGGTCGCCACCTCCTTGAACGACACTTTCGGGCCGCTGGCCAGGCCTTCGCGGTCACCTTGCTCGAGTTTTTCGACGTGTTGCTGGAAGGCCGGGGTTTCTTCCAGCGCGTGACGCAGGTACAGGCCGATCAGGCCCAGCGGCAGGGCCAGGAAGAACGGCAGGCGCCAGCCCCATTCGAGGAACTGTTCCTCGCCGAGGAGCGTCGAGATCAGCACCACCACGCCGGCGCCGAGGACAAAGCCGGCGATCGAGCCGAAGTCCAGCCAGCTGCCGAGGAAGCCGCGCTTGCGGTCCGGGGCGTACTCGGCGACGAAGATTGAGGCGCCGGTGTATTCACCGCCCACCGAGAAGCCCTGGGCCATCTTCGCCAGCAACAGCAGGATCGGCGCCCAGATGCCGATGCTGGCGTAGGAGGGGATCAGACCGATGGCGAAGGTGCTCAGGGACATGATCACGATGGTCGCGGCCAGCACTTTCTGGCGCCCGTAGCGGTCGCCCAGAGCGCCGAAGAACAGCCCGCCCAGCGGGCGGATCAGGAAGGGCACGGAGAAGGTGGCCAGCGCCGCGATCATCTGCACGCCGGGGCTGGCGTTGGGGAAGAACACCTTGCCCAGGGCATAGGCGACGAAGCCGTAGACGCCAAAGTCGAACCATTCCATCGCGTTGCCCAGGGCGGCGGCGGTGATGGCCTTGCGCATCTTGGCGTCGTCGACGATGGTGATGTCCTTCAAGCCGATGGGCTTGACGGGTTTTCTGCGTGATTTCATGGGCCGTTGTCCTTGAAGGCTTGGGGGCATGGCCATGGTTTGGCCAGCCTTGTACCTAGGGTCAGATACAACGGCGCGCTAAATAATTCCCTGCTGGATCATTTGTGTGCGGCACGGATGGCCCTGGCGCGAGGCAAGCCCGCTTCTACAGAGGCCATCAGGCAAGCGATCAGAGGGCGCGTGACATCAGCCAGTGCTGCTGCCCCCAGGCCTCGAAGGGTTCCAGCGGTGCCCAGCCACGCTTGGCGTAGTAGGCGCTCTGGTCGTGGGTGTGCAGGTAGAGCGTGGAGACTCCGCTGCTGCGTGCATGGTCGCAGATGCCTTCGATCAGTTGCTCCGCCAGGCCTTGCCCTCGTGCTTGCGGGGTGACGAACACGCAGGCCAGCCACGGACCAAGGTCGCTGCGCCCGGGCAGGTCGTCGCTGGCCAGGGCGGCGCTGCCCAGCAGGCGGTCGCCGTCGAGGGCGACCAGGCATCGCCATTGGCCGTTGCGCTGGCCTTCGGCGAACTCGCGTTGCCAGTCGCTAATCGGCACGTCCGCGTACTCGTAGTGGAACTGTTGGTGCAGCCACTGGGCGAGGGTATCGCTGTGGGCCATGTGGTGTTCAAGCCAGTCCAGGCGGGGCATGCTGTTGTCCTTGTCGAGGGGCATTTCAGTGCGGTGGGCTGTGATGTCGCGAGCATACATCAGGCCTCTAACGCGTACTCGAGTTGCAAGTGCATTCGAGGGCAGTCGCTTCAATAGAGTCGAAAGCTCAGCACGAATCGTCGCCGCACGGGCCAATTATTCGGCTTAGTTTCGGTGCGTTTCACCGAAGTGGAATCCTCTTGTGTGTTTCCAAGTTGCTGTGCGCAGGCGGCATGCGACTAAAGTCCGGTGTCTCCCGCTCGTGTCTAGAAGTACCGTTGGCTCAAACAGTCGGCAAGTTTGATTGTTGGACAATCTAGCGCGTCAGTCCCTCTAGCCTCTGCAATACGGGGTGTCGGGTGACCAGGTGGTCATGCCAGGCTTCGGGTGGTAATTGGCAGTCATTAACTTTTCCGTGAGCGTTTCAGTGAATAACGCTCAACTTTCTAAAGTTATTGCACGTGTGCCGATAACTCTCGGTAACCGTGCCGGGAAGTTCCAAGTGCTGCGATTCTCGCTGTGCCTTTGCCTGCGAATGGGTGTTGTATGTCGTACCTGTCTGCTATTGATTGCCGTCGCGTATCGCTGTGTGTCGTATTGGCTTGCCTGTCCCTGGGCAACGTGCGGGCTGAGACGTTCGTGCCTGGCCAGGAAGTGTTGCGCCAACAGCAACAGCAACAACAGGACCTGCAGCAACTGCAACTGGAACAACGCCGCCGTCAACTGCAGCGCGGTGCATTCACCGGGCCCGATACTTCCGCGCAGGTCCCCCAGGCCGCGGCCCCGGATACGCATTGCTGGCCGCTGGCCGGGGTGCGGGTGGGCGGCGTCACCCTGATCGACCGTGCCACCCTCGATGCGCGCATCGACCCGCTGGTGGCGGCGTGCATGGGCGTGGGGCAGATCAACCAGCTGCTGGCGAGTATCACCGCGCTGTACCTGGAAAAGGGCTATATCGCCAGCCGGCCCTACCTGAGCAGCGCCCCGGCAGCCGGGCAGTCGCTGGACATCCTGGTGGACGAAGGCTACCTGGAGGCCATCGAACTGGCCGACCAGCGCCTGCCGGTGTCCCTGGCCGGGGCCTTCCCCGGCATGCTCGGCGAGCCGCTGAACCTGCGTGACCTGGAGCAGGGCCTGGACCAGCTCAACCGCCTGCGCTCGGTCGACCTGACCGCCGACATCGCCCCCGGCAGCCAGCCGGGCGCCTCGCGGATCATCCTGCGTCCGCGCAGCGCCGGCCAGCCACGGGTGGCCGTGGGCCTGGGCCTGGACAACCTCGGCAGCGCCAGCACCGGGCGCGACCGTCGCGTGCTCAGCCTGGGCCTGGACAACCCGCTGGCACTCAACGACCTGCTCAGCCTGTCGGCCAGCGATACCCTCAACCAGGGCGACCGTTACAGCCGCAACGCCAGCCTGTACTACGCGATCCCCTATGGCTACTGGACCTTCAGCCTGTTCGCCAGCCATGCCGAGTACCGCTCGCCGGTCAAGCTCAGCACGCTGACCTTGCATAGCCGCGGCATCACCGACCAGCTCAGCCTGCGCGGCGAGCGCGTGCTGTGGCGCGACCAGCGCCATCAACTGAGCGCCAGCCTGCAACTGGCGCACAAGGATGTCGACAGCGAGTTCGCCAAGGTGCGCCTGGACGTGCAGAGCCCGACGCTGACCGTGGCCGAGGCCGGGCTCAACCTGTTCTGGCTCGACCACGCGGTGTGGAACCTGGACCTCAACTATGCCCAGGGGCTGCATTGGTTCGGTGCCGACGATGACGCCGATCGCCCGGTGCCCGACCTGCCCAGGGCGCAGTTCCACAAGTACCGCGCCGGGCTCAGCCAGTGGCGCAATGGCCAGCTGCTGGGTCAGGCCTGGCAGTGGCAGAGCCAGCTCAACCTGCAGTACAGCCCCGACCCGCTGCCGGCCATCGAGCAGTTGCTCGGCACCGACGATTCGGCCGTGCGCGGCTACCGCATCAGCAGCCTGTCCGGGGCCAGTGGGGCGGTATGGCGCAACACCCTCCGCCTGCCGTTGCGGGCGCAGGGGCCGTTGAGCGTCACCCCACGGCTGGGCCTGGACCACGGCTGGATCAAGGCCGACCACGGCGCCGCCAGCCAGCGCCTGAGCGGCGCGAGCCTGGGCGTGAACCTGGGCTGGAAGGCGCTGCAGCTGGACCTCGACTACCAGCGCAGCCTCAACACGCCCCGCGGTTACCAGCGCGAGCCTGAAGTCTGGCTGTTCAGGGCCGCCGTGCAGATCTGAGCGCACCGATTTAGCAGTACCTACATGGAGAGTGACCTATGCCCAAGACCCCCTTTACCTTCAATTTGTCCCCGCAAGGCAAGCTGCGCTGGGCGATCGCCAGCCTGCTGCTGGCCACCAGCCTGCCCCAGGCGCTGGCCGGCGGCGTGGTGGTCGCCCCCGGGCCCGGGGGCACGGCGCAACTGCAGACCCAGGGCGGCGTGCCCATCGTCAATATCGTTGCCCCCAACGGCGCGGGCCTGTCGCATAACCAGTTCCTCGACTACAACGTCGACCGCCAGGGCCTGGTACTGAACAACGCCCTGCAGGCCGGGCATTCGCAGCTGGCCGGCGAGCTTGCGGCCAACCCGCAGTTCCAGGGCCAGGCGGCGAGCGTGATCCTCAACGAAGTGGTCAGCCGCAATGCCTCCGCCATCAATGGCGCCCAGGAAATCTTCGGCCGTGCCGCCGACTACGTGCTGGCCAACCCCAACGGCATCTCGGTCAATGGTGCCAGTTTCATCAATGCGCCCAACGCGAGCCTGGTGGTGGGCCGCCCCGAGCTGGAAGCGGGCCGGCTCAAGGCCCTGGGCACCCAGGACGCCAGCGGCCAGTTGCAGGTGCAGGGCGCCGGCCTGCGCAACGACGGCGGTTCGGTCAACCTGATCGCCCCGCGCATCGACAGCCAGGGCCGCCTGGATGCCC
This sequence comes from Pseudomonas sp. RC3H12, assembly GCF_018596375.1. NCBI lineage: Bacteria > Pseudomonadati > Pseudomonadota > Gammaproteobacteria > Pseudomonadales > Pseudomonadaceae > Pseudomonas > Pseudomonas sp. RC3H12. The sequence goes on from NZ_CP075595.1 coordinate 1,216,163, forward strand.
GGGACCAGCTCAACCTCACCGTGGGCCGCAACCAGGTGGATTACGCCAGCGGCCAGGTCAAGGTGCTCGACGGCGGCGCGGCCAGCGGCGAGCAGCGTATCGACGCCAGCCTGTTCGGCGCGATGCAGGCCGGGCGCATCAATATCGTCAGCACCGCGCAGGGTGCCGGGGTGCGGGTCGGGCCAGGGCAGATCGAAGGCCGCGACGGCGTGCGCATCGACTCGGCGGGTAACCTGAACATCAGCGGCGCCGCCGTGGCCGACTCGCTGCAAGCGACCCGTGCGGGCGTGCGCAGCAGCCAGGGCGATGTGCAACTGCATGGTGCCCAGGACCTGACCCTGGCCGCCGCCGACGTGGCCGGGCGCGACGTCAAGCTCGACGCCGGGCGCAACCTCACCCTGAGCACCGTGCAAAGCCGCAAGCTCCAGGAAAAACGCGAAAACTGGCGCAGCGGCGCATTGGGCATCGATTGGGAAACCTACCAGCGCACCCAGATCGACAGCGATACCCGCGAGCATGGGGTGCAGGTCGTGGCCCAGCGTAATGCTCGGGCGAATGCCGGCCAGGATCTCACCGCCAATGCCGCCAGCATCGAGGCTCCGGGTCAACTGAGCCTGAACAGCGGTGGCGACCTGCGCCTGACCGCTGCCACCGAACGCCAGGTCAACAGCGACCAGGGCAAGCACACCAAGGGCTTCTGGAAGGCCGACTGGGACAACCGCAGCGAAACCCAGCGCAGCGTCACCAGCCAGCTCAAGGGCGGCGATATCGAACTGCGGGCCAAGGCTTCGGTGCTGGCCGAAGGTGCCCAGCTGACCAGCGGCCAGGACATCCGCATCGCCGGCAAGCAGGTGCAGATCAGCAACGCCTCGCGCACCGACCAGCGCGACAGCCAGAACCAGCAGAGCAAGTTCTTCGGCGTCAGCCACAACGAAGCCAAGCAGAACAGCCGGGAAAGCACCGCCGTGCGCAGCGAGCTGGTGGCCGGTGGCAGCGTTGGCCTGAACAGCGCCGAAGGCATCGAGGTGGTCGGCTCCACGGTCAAGGCTACCGGCGCGTTGAGCGCCGACGCGGCGGGCGACCTGAAGGTCGCCTCGGCCCAGGACACCCGTGAGCACGGCAGCGCCAGCAGCAGCCGTGGTTTCGTGGCCTCGGCCAAGGAGACCGCGCCGGGCTCGGGGCAGTATCGCGCCGGCGTCGGCTATGCGAGCGATCGCCAGAGCGCCACTGGCAGCCAGGTCAGCCAGCAGGGTTCCAGCCTCAGCGGCAGCGAGGTTCAGCTGACCGCCGGCGCTGACCTGACCGTCAAGGGCGCAGCGGTGAAGTCCACGGCAGGCGACACCACCCTGGCCGGCAAGCAGGTGTCGTTGCTGGCCGAGCAGGACAGCCGCAGCGAGTCCCGCGACAGCAGCCACACCGGGGGTGGCGTCTACCTCACCGCCGGCCTCGACCGTGCCGGCGCCGGGGTCGACTTCGCCCATGGCACCCAGCAGGACACCTCGAACAGCAGCACTGCCAAGACCACCGGCATCGACAGCGCCGGCAACTTGACCATCAAGGCCGACACCCTGGCCAGTGAAGGCGCGCAGGTCAACAGCGCCGGCACCCTGAGCGTCAGCGCCAACCAGGTGGACAACCGCGCGGCTCGCGACACCACCAGCAGCAGCCACCAGCAGAGCAACTGGACGGCGGATGTCGGTGTCAATGTCGAGTACAAGGACATCGCCCGGCCGATCGCCGGGGTGGTCAAGGATGTGGTGGACGGCAAGGTGTCGGTGAAGGACGCGCTCGACGGCAAGTTGCCGCTGGGCGATGTCAAGGACGTGCTTGCCGGCAAGACCTCGCTGAGCGATGCCCTGGGCAAGCTCGGCACGCCGAACCTGGGCGTCGACCTGGCCGTGGGCCATGCCAGCCAGCAGCAGGGCGAGCAGACCGGCACCGCGGTGGTCAGCCAGTTCAACGGCCAGGGCGTCCAGCTGGATGTGGCTGGTGCGCTGAAGGACCAGGGCACCCAGTACAACGCCAACGGCGGCGCGCTGAACATCAAGGCCGGCGAGTTGCAGGCCGAGGCCGCCAGCAACACCCACAGCCGCAGCGAGCAGCAGGTGAATGCCGATGTATCCGCCCGGGTCTACACCAAGACCGGCGAGGACCTGAATGTGACCGCCAGTGGTTCGGGGGGGAGCAAGAGCCTGGCCGAAGACCGTTCCACTGCCGTGGTCGGCACCTTCAGTGGCAATCAGGGCCTGAACATCCAGGTCGGCGGCGATGCCCGCTTCGAAGGCAGCCGCCTCGACGGTGGCCAGGGCGCGGTGGCCGTCAACACTGGCGGCAAGCTGGCCCTGGAGCAGGCCAGCAACCATGAGCGTCGCGACACCAGCAGCCTCGGTGGCAGCGGCTCGCTGACCGTGGGCACCTTGCCGGTGGGTGACAAGGTCGACCTGGGCGCAGGGTTGCAACTCGATCATGCCGGCGAACACAGTGCCGACAGCAAGGCCCAGGTGGCGAGCATCAGCGGCAGCGGCCCGGTGCGGCTGGGCAGCGGTGGCGACCAGACCTTGCAAGGGACGCGCATCGACGCGACGGGCCCGGTCGAACTCAAGGCCGGTGGCGCTCTTGAACTGCAGGCCGCCAGCGACACCCGGACCGTCAGCGGCAGCCACCTGGGCGGCGGTCTCAACCTCGGCGGCAAGGCAGCCACCGGCGAGCAGGGCCGCGACCTGAGCGGCAAGCTGGGCGGCAACTTCAATGTGGGCCAGACCAACGAACGCTCGCAGACCCTGAGCGGCGGCCAGCTGAACAGCCGCGCCAATGTGGATCTGGCCGGCCAGTCGGTGCATCTGCAGGGCACGCAGGTCGCTGCTGCGGGCATCAACGTCGGCGCAGGCGAGGGTGGCCTGGCGCTGGAGTCGGCGCAGTCCACCCAGAGCCGCAACAACTGGGGCGTCGAGCTGAAGGCCGGCGGCAACCTGAGCCGCAATACCCCGGCCGACGCCGACAAGCAGGCCACTGCGTCCCATGATTTCGACCTCGGCGGCAAGGTGCACGTGGACCATCTGCAGGGCACCACCCAGCAGAACAGCCGGATCGCCGCCGACACGGTGGCGTTGAACAGCACGGGCGCGGCGCAACTGAGCGGCGCGCGTGTCGAAGGCCAGCACATCGGCGGCAAGTTCGACGGCGGACTCAGCATCCAGGAGCGTCAGGACACCACCACCTCGGTGCGTCTTGACCTGGGCGCCGGCCTTGTCGGCAAACCGGGTGAGGCCAAGGAGGGCGAAGCCAAGCCCGCCTTCGGCTACACGCCGTCGTTCAACGCGCAGGGCGAGTTCCTGCGCAAGGCCGGGGTCCAGGAAACGTCGCAGATCACGGCGCAGCGCGAGCTGGGGCTGCAGGTCAAGGGCGTGGAGCAGGGCGGGAACACGGTCGGGGCCGAGGTGAAACCAATCGGTTACCAGGTCAAGGCCACCCTCGACCTGCCCAAGCTGCCTGAAGCCGGCCTGCCCAGCGTGTCGCTGGATGACGGCAAGCTGAAGGTCGGGCCGGTGACGGTCGAGGGGCAGCTTGATGATCTGACCAACAAAGGCTGACGGGGCCGCTCTGCGGCCCATCGCGGGGCAAGCCCGCGCCTACAGGCGATTGCTATCCCTGTAGGCGCGGGCTTGCCCCGCGAACGTTCAGACCGCCGAAAACACCGACCCGGTGATCCGTTCGCTCAACAGCTCCAGAACCCGCAACCCCACCAACGAGTTGCCCGAGGCGTTCAGCGCCGGCGACCACACGCAGATGCTGTAGCGCCCCGGCACCACCGCGACGATGCCGCCGCCCACGCCGCTCTTGCCCGGCAGCCCGACGCGGTAGGCGAAATTGCCGGCCTCGTCATACAGCCCGCTGGTGGCCATGATCGCATTCACTTGCTGCGCCTGGCGCGGGCTGAGCACTTGTTCGCCGCTGTGCGGGCAGTAGCCGCTGTTGGCCAGGAAGGCGAAGCCACGGGCGACGTCGGCGCAGCTCATCGACAGCGCGCAGTGGTGGAAGTAGCTGCGCAGCACCGCGTCGACATCATTGTGGAAGTTGCCGAAGGCCTGCATCAGGTAGGCCATGGCCGCATTGCGTGCGCGGTGCTGGTACTCCGACTCGGCCACCACCGTGTCGCTGACGATACGCGGATTGGCCGCCAGGCGGCGGACGAAGTCGCGCATCGACAGGGTGGGGGTGGCATAGCGCGACTGGTTGATGTCGCAGATCACCAGCGCCCCGGCATTGATGAACGGGTTGCGCGGCCGGCCCTTTTCCACCTCCAGCTGCACCAGCGAGTTGAACGCCTGCCCCGAAGGCTCGTAGCCCAGCCGCGACCAGATGTCTTCGCCGCTGTGGTTGATCGCTTGCACCAGGCTGAACACCTTGGAGATGCTCTGGATCGAGAACGGCGTGCGCGCATCCCCGGCGCAGTGCAACTGGCCGTCCAGGCTCTGCACGGCGATGCCCAGCTGGTTGGGGTCGACCTGGGCGAGGGCGGGAATGTACTGCGCCACCTGGCCCTGGACGAGCAGGGGGCGGACGTGGTCGAGGATCTCTTGCAGGAGTGCTTGCATCGGAAAACCTGGTGCGGAGGAAAGACGCGGTCGAAAACGTTCAGGTAGACGATGGTCGCTGGCTGCGGAGCACATCTGCCGGCGTTGATTCCTGTGATGATGCGTGACCTGCAGGCGCAGGCTTGCCCCGCGCCTGCAGTGACCGCGTTTTACGCGTTGGAGGTTGCCTCGAACGCGGCGTGGTATTGCACGTCGCCTTGCGGTACGTCCCCAGTGAAGGCCAGGGCCTGGAAGTACTCGGCAGGCACGCCCGGCAAGGTCAGGCCCGGCTGGGCCTTGAAGCCGAAGCGGGCATAGTAGCGCGGGTCGCCCAGCACCACGCAGCCCTGGCCGGCCAACCCATGCAACCGGGCCAGCGCGGCATTGATCAGCGCCGAGCCGATGCCTTGCCCCTGGCGTGCAGGCGACACCGAAACCGGCCCGAGGCCGAACCAGCCGCTGGCGCCCGACGCCAGGGTGACCGGGGAAATCGCCACATGGCCGACGACAGCGCCGGCCTCCACGGCCACCAGCGAAACCGTCAGCTGCCCCGCCCGACGCAGCGCCGTGACGATGAACTGTTCGGTGTGGCTGCTGTGCTCGGCGTTGGCGAAGGCGGCTTCGGTCAGTTGGCCGATGGCATCGATGTCTTCGGGGCGTTCGTCGCGCAGGGCAATGCCATTGTACAGGTGCCTGCGCGTGTCGGCGTCGATCAGGCCGCGTAGGGCCTCGAACAGCGGTGTGGCGGCGGTGTAGCGCTTGCCGTAGTTGAGGTTGAAGGCGTAGTCGAAGCCCGGTGGGTTGCGGCCCTGGTTGTGCTGCAGCAGGGTCTCCAGCTTGTCCAGGGCCTTGACCGCCTGGGCCTCTGCGGACGTCGCGGCTTCGTAGTCTTCCCACAGCCCCATGATCTCCTCGCGCAGGGGCGCATCCAGGCTCGACATCAGTTGCAGCAGGTCGTCGCGTTCCTGTTGGCTCTTGTCGGGAAAGCCCTGCTTGCTGACGGCGGGCACGTCGCCACTGATGGCCTCGCCGAGGTCGTGGACCAGGCACATTTTCAGGACCTTGAGCAGGTCGAGGTCGCCCAGTTCGTCGGCGAAGGTGATGGCCATCAGGCACAGCCGCCAGGTGTGCTCGGCGGTGCTTTCGGCACGGCCGGTGGAGGTATGGGCGCTGCGCAGCACACTCTTGAGTTGTTCGGCCTGGCGCAGGAAGTCCAGGCGGTTCTGCAGTTTTTCGATGTTCATGGCGACTCCATGTCCTGGGGCGGGTTCAGCGTGTCGGCATGATAACCCCAGACGACTGCCGGCCTTCATGGTTCTGACGTTTGCATGCCTGGGATACTCAATTCCACGCCTGCTGCCGTGATCGCGCTCCACGCTGACGTGGGCGTGCAGGACGATGACGCAGCGACAACCCACGCTCTGCGCGGCGGCGGCCAGGGCGCGGCCATTGTTGCCGTCGGTGGCGCTGACACACGCCTGACAGGACCCACTCCCATGACCCTTGACCCCTTCGACCGCGTACTGCTCGACGCCATGCAGCGCACCTTCATGGCCTGCCCGCAGGTGCAGCAGTGCTATTACGTGGCGGGGGCATGCGACTTCGTGCTGATCATGCTGGTGCGGGACATGGCGCAGTACACCCAGTTGACGCGGGAGCTGTTCTTCCAGAGCAACAATGTGAAGCGCTTCAAGACGCTGGTGTCGATGAGCAATGTGAAGACCGGGTTGCAGGTGCCGGCGACCTGAGACGAGCTCAGGCCACGCCGATCTCATCCATGAAATCGTCCAGGAACGACGCCAGCCGCTCATGCCGGAGCGTCGCCAGCCGAGCCCCTTCGACAGTCTGGAACCCTGAGGCGAGCTTTAGCAGCTTGGTGTGGAAATGCTCGATGGCGTACCGGTTGTCCTGGTGGTCCCGCCCTTCGGCAGTGGGATTCTCGAAGTCGTACAGTGACGAGCCCATGCGGCCAGCGACATAGAAACAACGGGCGACGCCCACCGCGCCGAGGGCATCGAGGCGGTCGCTGTCCTGGAGGATCTTCGCCTCCAGGCTCAGCGGCGCGATGCCCGCCGAGAAACTGTGGGTCTGCACCGCATGGGCCGCTTGTTCGACGCGTGCCGATGGCCAGCCCATGTCGGTGAGGATCGCGGCGGCCCGCTTGGCCGAGAGCGTCGAGGCCTGGCTGCGCAGAGGCGAGTTCTTCTCCACCGCCACGCAGTCGTGCAGCACGGTGGCGGCGAGCAGCACTTCAAGGTCGCCACCTTCCTTGGCCTGGATGCGCCGGACGTTGCTCCACACCCGCTGCACATGGGCGAGGTCGTGGGAGCCGTCGGTACAGGCGCCGGGCAGGCAGGGCAGCAGTTCGTCCGCCAGGGACTGCAGGGGAAAGAACGGCGCGTTGGCCATCGAGCGTGCTCCATCGATCAGGGTAAGGGCTGAACATCGGTTCGGCGCGGCAACGGTACACCAATCGTCGCTGGCTCGGGCAGGCGTGCGGTCAGCGGCAACACAGGCAACCGCTGATCAGCGGTTGATCGGGGTCGTTTTCCACGAAGGTGACCATGACTTCCATGCCCGTGTGCGGTGGCGTGCTCGCGCAGCTCCAACTGGAGCACGCGCTCAGCCAGCAGCTGCTCTTGTCGTCGAACCTGTCTTCGCGGTCCCAGGGGAACTTGACCTGTATCTTTGCCAGGCGCCGGTCACGCTGGGACATCTCGTCTTCCACCGCGATGACGACAGCGGTCTGGTTGCCGGGTAGCTCAGGTTTGCGGTGAGTCAAAGGCAGGCGGTAGGGCGCTTCCCAGGGAATAGCCATGAAGTGGTTGCGGTATCCCCGAGCAATGTCATCCACGTGGTCAGTGGCGCCGCGCTCACTGGCTATCCGTGGTTGCCTGCCCTGGTGAATGACCCGCGTCAGGAGCCACGGGGCATTCAACGCCTGGCGCGGATGCCCGCAAACGTCCAGTACATGGCCACTGGCCAAATGGGTCTGGTCACTGTGCCCTTCGGCTTGATGATCTGCCAGGCCACGAAAATCGAGCGGATTGTCGCCGTCCTGGTTGCAGGTGGCAGGTTGCCCCAGCCTGGGGAACACCACCTGGTCATCACCAAACACCAGCACATGGCCCTGGGCACTGTGCTGGAAATGGAAGTGGATGCCTTCTTCCTCGCACAGGCGCTGAATGAAGTGCAAATCCGTTTCGTGGTACTGGGTGCAGTAGTCGCGCTCGGGGTAGGTCGAGCCTAGATGAAACCGATAAGCGTCGCCGACGATTCCGTGCTCTTCCAGGATCAAGGCAACGATATTCGGTACCGAGAACTGTTCATAGATTCTCTGGTTGATGCGATGGCGCAAGTAGGAGAGGTGCGGTACCAGGGTCATGCTGTAGTGCTTCGAGCACTGTGCATTACCGCTTTGAGCGATGTGGTAGACCCGGCCATGGATGCCGTTGCCATTGTTGTCGAAGGACAGGAAAGCCTCACGGTCGAAAAGGCACTCGAGATCCATGTCAGCCCGCTCGCCGACAAGCTCCACATTGAAGTAGTACGGCCTGCCGAGCGCTTCCTCCCCATTGAATGCGAGCACGTGGAAAGCGTGATCGATACCGTCGATCGTCAAACTGAATCGAGTTTGTTGGGCTGGGCTGAACATCCACTGTTCTCTTTTCAAGGTCGGACTCAATTGAGCAACAGGCATTGGCGCGCAGCGCGCTGCACGCCAATGGACACGATCAAGGGCTGGCATGGGGCAGCAGCCACCCCATCACCTCAGATCACACGCCGCTCTTCACTTTGGTCCAGACCCGGGTGCGGATCCGCTCCAGTTTCAACGGCAGTGGTTCGAGTGGGACAAGCGTGGAAATCGTCGTGGCGTCCGGGTAGATCCAGGGATTGTCGCGCAGCTTCTGCTCGACAAACGCGGTGGCGTCTTTGTTGGCGTTGGGGTACAGCGTGTGGTTCGAGGTCTTGGCAATGACTTCTGGCCGCAGCATGTAGTTGATGAACGCCATGCCTTCCTTGGGGTGAGGGGCATCTTTGAGCAGTACCAGGTTCTCCGACCAGACCAGCGCGCCCTCGCGCGGCAGGCTGTAGGAAATCCGGCGCCCGGTGTTGGTCTTTTCGTTCAGGGCCTGTGCCGCAAGGGCGCCATTGGCCCAACCGACAACCGCGCAGATATTACCGTCAGCCAGGTCGGTGTCGATTCGCGAGGAGTCGAAGTAGAGGACGTAGGGGCGTATCTTCAACAGCAGCGCCTGGGCCTTCTGGTAGTCGTCCGGGTTCTTGCTGTTGCTGGGCAGCCCCAGGTAATGCAAGGCAATCGAGATGATCTCGCTCGGGGAATCCAGCATCGCCACCCCGCAGGATTGCAGCTTGCTGATGTTCTCTTCCTTGAAGATCAGGTCCCAGCTGTCCACCGGCGCCTGTTCACCCAATGCCGCTTTGACTTTGTCGACGTCATAGCCGATGCCGGTGGTGCCCCACAGGTAGGGCACCGCGTAACGATTGCCAGGGTCATTGACCGCGACCTGGGCCAGCAGCGCCGGGTCGATATGCGCCAGGTTGCTCAGTTGCTCACGGTCCAAGGGCTGCAGCACGCCCGCCTGGATCAGGCTGGGCAATACGTTGGAGGTGGCCACGACCACGTCATACCCCGTGCGCCCGGCCATTACCTTGCTCTGCATGATGTCGGCGCTGTCGAACGCATCCATGCGCATCCGCGTGCCGGTTGCCTGCTCGAAGGCCTTGGGGGTCTCTGGCGCGAGCAGCCCGAACCAGTTGTACAGGTGCATGCCGGGCTGGGCCGCGGCCACCGAGGTGCTGATTGCCGCACCGAGCAGCGAGGCGGCAAAAAGGGTTCGCAAACGTGACGTTCTCATGCAACATCCTTATCGAAACGATGTATCTTCTGGCCCGTCCTGGGCCCAGACAGCGACTATACCGGGCAGGCCCGGATAGTAAATACCTCCGATTACGTAGCGCTGACCTGCTGATTCCTAACCCAAAAGGGGTAGAAAATGCCGTTCGACCTTCATGGCCTGGCGTGGCACCGTTCGATCGGCAAGCTGATCATGCAGCTGGACCGCCCCGCGTTCTGGAGTTCGTTGGTGCGGGTATTGAATGAGTACGTGCAGATCGACAACTGGGTGGTGTTGATCTTCAGCCAGCAGCAGGTGGACGTGGTGGCTCTTCCTGAGGTGGCGGATGCGCAGGAGGTCGATGCGTTCATTCATCGCTATGTGAAGGGGCTTTACCTGCTGGACCCGTTTTATATCGCCAATCGGGAAAACCCGCAGAGTGGCTTCTTTCATCTGCTGGACATAGCGCCGGAATACTTCGTCGAAACTGAATACTATCAGCAGTATTTCGCTCATTATATTTCGGCGGATGAAGTCCAATACAATGTCCAGCTCGACCCCGATAGAACATTGTGCATGTCCATGGGAAGCAAGGTACGTTTCAGCCAGGAGCAAATTACCCTGCTCGATATCATCAAGCCCTGGGTAACTGCGCTCATGCACCAGCGCATGGCCTTTGAAGTCGACGCGAACGAACACCTCGCCGAGCCACTGTCATGGCCTGAAACGGTTGCGCAGCTGGCCACGCAGATCACCTCGCGCGAAAGCGATGTGCTCAGGTTGTTGCTCAGTGGCTATTCCAACAAGGAAGTGGCCGGCAAGCTGGCGCTCTCGGTGGAGACCATCAAGGTTCATCGGCGTAACCTCTATGCCAAGTTGAATGTCCGTTCACAATCGGAATTGTTCGCTCGGTTTCTAATGCCAAAGCAGGACGCTCTTCCTGCGCGGTGAGGTGAGTTGTCGGTATTGACCGGGCGTGAGCTTGCGGTCAATACCGCACGTTCAAAGACTGCCTGTTGTTTCGCCGGCTGGCTGGGCGAGAAATGCTGTTATCAGTGAAGTGACCTGCTGCTGGATCACCTCGCGGGCGCGGCCGTTATCGCCGTCCAGGCAAATGATGCCATCGCCGGGCACTTCTGCTTCGAGCCATGACTGTGCGCCAGGCTTGCACGCAGCCATGAAGGTGAAATGGCTTGCGTCGCCGATTTCGACGTAACGGCTTGACGCCGCGGGCAGGCGTTTGGCCAGGTTGGCGGACTCAAGCTCGGCGGGTAGTTCCCGCGAGGGGACGCCGGCGGCGATCACCAGCGCAGGTACGGGCAACGCGGCCAGGCTTTCATCGGTGAGGCCCCGTGAAAGACCCAGGTCCAGGCTCACCACAGCGCTGACGCGTTCATCGCGCAGATTGGCGCCGAGCGCGGCCTTCGCGTCTGACGTGCCTGCCGGCTTCATCTGGTCATAAACGGAGCAGCTGGACAGCTGCGGGTGGGCGTTGCAGTCGTGGGCAAAGCGATCTGGATCGAAACGCGCACCGGCGATTTCCAGGGCGGTCCAGCCACCGAGTGAGTGGCCCACCACGGCAATGCGGCCAGCGGCGACCCTGCCGAACTTATTCGGTTGAGCCGTGACCCGATCGATGGCGCGGCGCAGGTCAACCGGCCGCTGCCATAACTGTGCAGCAGCTTCTGGGCTGCGGTCATGGGTCGTGCTGCCAGGATGATTGACGGCGGCGACGATGTAGCCCTCGTGGGCCAGGGCACTGGCGAGCCATGCCTGGTTGCTCCAGTTGCCCCGATAGCCGTGAGAGAGCACCACCAAGGGGTGTTCGCCGCTGGATGGCGGTGCGTCAGGAACGGCAGCGACACCGGCAAACAGCGCATTGTCGGCGATCAGTTGCGCGGTGGTGGTCGCTGCGGTCGGGTACCAGACAACCATCTGCAGTGGGCGGCCAGTGTGCGAATCCTGCAGTGTGGAGGATTGGAAGCCGATGGCGTTCTCATCGGCAAAGGCAAGCGTCGTCAGGCAAGCCGACAACAGTGCGCCGAAAACTGTTTTCAATCTCTTTTCTTCCTTGAATGAGTGCGTGTCATGCCGGGGTGGACGCAGGTCCTCTGCGGTAGGTGGTCGTTTTTACCTCAGAGCGCGTACTGGGCGATACCGTTGCCGAACGACCAGTTCTCCTTGCGCACTTCGACCAGGTTGATGAACACGTCCTGCGGGCGGACCCCGGCCTCGCGTTCGAAGCCTTCGGCGATCGCCTGGTACAGCGCCTTCTTCTGCTCCAGGGTGCGGCCCTCGCTGAGGGTGATCTGGATGAACACCTGGCCGTCGGAGCGCTGGATGCCCAGGTACTGCGGGTCGAACACCAGGCGATCACCGTCGTGCTCGGTCAGGACCTGGAAGTTGTCGTGCTCGGGGACATTGATCGTGCGCCGCAGGCAGGCGTAGACGATCTGGCCAAGCGTGCGCAGGTGAGTCGGGTCGGGGTGGCGCTTGATGTCGATGCGTACCAGGGGCATGTGGACTCCTTGGGCTGTGCCAGGCGAGACGCAGAAGCTGGTAGGACAGGATCGGGGCAGGGGCAGAGCCCGGCATGGCGCCGGGCTCTTGAAGGTATTACCGAGGCAACAGCTTGTGGGCGCGTTCGCTGGCGTTATTGAAGACCTCGATCAGTCTTTTCGCCAGTGCGTCTTCGATTGCCGTGGCGGTGAGCAGGCCGTGGGCGAAGCCGATGCCCTGGTCCTTGGCGACCGCCAGTTGCTGGCTGTTCTCCGCTTCGGCCATGTCGCCGAGGTAGTGGGCTGCGCGAGAGGCGTAGCTGTCGAGGAGTGTCAGCTGTTTAAGCTCCTCCAGCGAGAGACCAAACTGCTTGGCGGCGGCGGGCTTCATGCTGAGCTTCTCGTACTCGAGCAGGCTCAGGCGATCGGTAGTCAAGGCGAATCTCCGTTTCTTTGCGGGAATACCCGGTTACTTTCGTGCCTTTTGCCGGTCAGCGCAAGGGTGGCCAGGGCGGTGGCGCGAAAAGAATTGTCCGGGCGCGGTTGCAGGAGAAGCGCGTGCTATGCGCCGCGCAGGCAGGCCTGGACGCATCCTCTGCTTGGCGTGCATGCTAAAACGTTCTAGCCTTCGCGTTTTGCTCATTGCCGTAAGGAATACCCGCATGACTCCCACCCTCAGCCGCCGTCGCGTGCTCCAGGGCGCGCTCGGCTGCTCGGCCCTGCTGGCCCTGCCAACCTGGGCGGATGACCCGCTGCGCAAAGCATTGCAGCAACTGGAGGCCACCACCGGCAGCACGATCGGCCTGTGGGCCCTGGACACCGGCAGCGGCCAGCAACTGGCCTGGCGCGCCGAGGAGCGCTTCGCGTTCTGCAGCACCTTCAAGGCCGTCCTCGCCGGCGCCATCCTGCACCGCAGCCAGGCCGAGCCCGGCTTGCTGGAGCGGCGTATCGCCTACGGCGCCGAACAGCTGGTGGTGTATTCCCCGGTCACAGAAAAGCACGTGGGCGCCGGCATGACCGTCGCCGGGCTCTGCGCCGCCGCGGTGCAGTACAGCGACAACACCGCCGGCAACCTGTTGCTCGAGCTGGTCGGTGGCCCGCCGGGGCTTACGGCGTTTGCCCGCAGCCTGGGTGACCCGACGTTCCGCCTCGACCGCAACGAACCGACGCTCAATACCGCCTTGCCAGGCGATCCGCGTGACACCACCACGCCCCTGGCCATGGGTGTGACCCTGCAGCGTCTGTTGCTGGGCGACGGCTTGGCCGCTGCCGAGCGACAACAGCTGCAGGCCTGGCTCAAGGGCAACACCACGGGCGATGCCCGCATCCGCGCCGGCGTGCCGAAGGATTGGGTGGTGGGCGACAAGACCGGGTCGGGTGACTATGGCGTGGCCAACGATGTCGCGGTGATCTGGCCCAAAGGCCGGGCGCCATGGATCCTGGTGGTGTTCAGCCGGGGCGCCAAGGCGGATGCACCCTGGAACAGCGAGACGATCGCGGCAGCCACGCGGGTGGTGGTGGACGCCTGGCAAGGCTGAGCAATCGCTCGGACCATTATCCGAACGCGTGGGAGCGGGCTTGCCCCGCGATGAGGTCGGCTCACCCCACGCGTACGCGCCGCCGTTTCTTGAGGTACATCTGGCCATCGGCATGGCTGAGCAAGGTGTCGGCATCCTCGCCATCGCTGGGGTAGCAGGCCACGCCAATGCTGCAGGAGGGCATCCTGACCTCACCGAATTCGGCGCCGAGCGGTTGCTCCATGACCCTGGCGATCTGCTCGACCATCTCGTACACGTCATCCTCCGAGGGCACGTCAGTCAGCAGCACGATGAACTCGTCGCCGCCGATCCGCGCCACGGTGTCCGCCGCCTGCACGCTGTCCTGCAGCCGGCGGGCGATGGTGCACAGCACGCGGTCGCCAGCAGCATGGCCATGCACATCGTTGATACCCTTGAAATCATTGACGTCGAGAAACAGCAAGGCGAGCCGCCGCTGCTGCTGGCGAGCCATGCGCAGGGCCGTGGCGAGGCGGTCGTTGAACAGCGAGCGGTTGGTCAGCTTGGTCAGCGGATCGTGATGGGCCAGGAAGCGCAGTTCCTGCTCGGCCTGGGTGAGGGCGGTGATGTTGCGGGCCACGCCGATCCGCGCGCCGACTTCGTCGGACCAGGAGGCCGCCCAGAGAATGTGCACGATCTCGCCATCCTTGCGCACATAGCGGTTGCGAAAGTCGCAGTGGGCGTTGCCGTTCATCACCCGCACGATCGAGGCGCGGGTGGCCTCCAGGTCGTCCGGGTGCATGTAGCGGGTGATCGGGGTGCCGGTCAGCTCGTCGGCGCGGTAGCCGAGCAAGGCCTCGCAGGCATCGCTCACGAACACGATGGTGTCGTCTTGGTCGACCACGAACACGGTGTCCAGCATCAGGTGGATCAGCCTGGGGTACAGCGCTTGCAGGTCGACGGGCATAGGGCGGGGGTATCCGATACGGGTAGCCCGGTCATGGTCCGATCACGCAGGGCGGCCGCGCGATGTCCTGCAAGCCGCCGTGGGCCGCTTGCCGCGCCCGTGCAGCATACACAGGGTCGGGGGCGGGGCACACTACCTGTGAGCAAGCAAAGCCTGCATGGTGCAGCCTGGCGGCGCGTACCCTGTCCCCCAAGGCGAGAGTGACCGGGCGCAGGGCGTGGCCTTTGCGCAGGCAGGTGCCGGGCTGCGCCTAGGCTGATGGAGCCGGCGGGTTGGTGGCTGGCCTCAGGGAGCTGAGGCCGAGGTTCAAGGGGGCGGCGATCACTAGTGTGGTGTTTTGCAAATACGACCAATAACTCGCGAGTGATTTTTGCGCTCAGGCAAGGCGTCGCGACGAGTCGTAGCCCAGCTACGGCGAGGAGCGACAACGCCGCATGAGCGCAAAAAGCACCGCGAGTTATGGTCGTTATTTGTGAAACACCACACTAGCATGGGACAGACTTGCGCTCGGGTGACTGCCTACAGCCTCCAGCATCCGGCGAAGCGCTTGCAAACCCCTTCGCGTTGATCCAGTTCAGCCATGCTGCGCAAGTGTTCGAGGCTGATCTGCGCGACCGTCTCCTGCAGGACATAGTTGTAGTAGTACGCCATGTCGCGCATACGCTGGGCCTTGCTGCGCAGGCCTGCTTCGTTGTTGCCACCGGCCCAGACCTGCAACTGCTCGTCGCGCACGCTACGCAGGTAGGCGCGGCTGTCGGCGTCGTAGCGCTCCAGCGTACGTGCCTTGAGGTTGGCGAGCGCCTCGGCGAGCCTCTGCAGATTCTGCTGGTACTGCTGCCAGTAGGCTTCTGGCAGATCGAGGCCCAGTTCCCGCTTGCGTGCCGCTACCTGGGCTTCGGGAGAGGTTTGACGAGTGATGGCGACGGCAGTGCGCAACGTGGTCAGTTGCTCCATCTCCGGGGTGACGCTGTCGTGGATGATGCTATCGATCAACGCGGTGCGCCGGGGGGTATCGGGCAGCGGCGTGGGTTGTTTCGGGAACAACGCTGAGGTACCCCGGCAGGCGCTTGGGATGGTGTCGATCATCGGATAGGGCTGGCGCTGGTCCTTGCCCTCGACGCGTTGCAGACGCACCAGTGCCGCCTGGCAGTAGCCAGGTGACTGGTCGAAGCGCAGTTCATATTCGGAGCCTGCCTGCGGTGTCAGGGTGAACGAGGCCGAGCAGACCGTGGTGGCGCCCTGGGTGTTGGCGCGAACATGTACCGGCTGGCCGGGTTCGAGGCGGATCTCGTAGTAGCTGTTGCTGTTTGCCGGTGGCGGCACGCTCATGTCGGCCCGCCGACGCGAGTCGGGCACGAACAGGTTGTTGAGCATGCCGGTGGTTCGGGCTTCACAGCGCGCGCTATCGAACAGGTCGAGGGTGGCGTTGCCATTGCCCGAGATGTAACGCAGCTTGGCGGCATCCGGGCGGGTGCTGTCGATGTAGGTGCCATTGATACTGCAGGCGCTGACCAGGGCGGACAGTGCGAACAGGGCAAGCAGGTGAGCGATGGGGGGCATGATCGTCCGTGAGTGAAGCCGTGGGGGCGCCGATGCTAGGGCGATTCCGGCTATTCGTCCAGGGGACCGATGGTGATCAGCCCACGGTAGTGGAGCGCTTGCTCTTCCGTTTAGAACATCCGCCACCGTCCACGTAGAGCAAGGCCTTGACCAGCTCACACGAACCCATGAGGGTCAGGTGCTTTTCAGCATTTACAGGCTTTCCCTACCGTTGGGGAGGTGCCATCAGTGCGTTGAGTTCTGCATTGCTGTGGGCCTTCAACCCGCTGGTCTCGAGCTGCCCGCTCTGCAGGAAGCGCTGGATCAGGCTGCGCATGGCGCCGTGGAGGAAACCGTGGATATCGAAGGCGGCTACTCGAACGCTCCCGACCAGGCGTGCACCGCCGGCGTCCGCCACATTGGCCAGCAGCAACAGCTCTTGCTGGTGAAGGTCATGAAAAATGCGATCCATTGCAGGCATGAGTGCATGACTCCCTTGATATCCTGAAGAGGGTTTGCTGCGCGCCCTAGATTGCCACCCAACCGGTCGGGCCTGCAGGATTTTTCAAGATGTTCTAGCGAAGCGTCGCGGTGGCCTCCAGCCCCAGTGGAGCTTTAGCGAGGGGCTGAATACACGGGGCTGCTGCTCAACGGCGATAGTAGCGGCGGTCGTCGTCGTAGCGATGGTGCAGGGCGCGATCATGATGGCGGTCCCAGTAGCGTTGCCGCTCCATTGCCCGGCGGTGCTGCTCCCGGCGCCATTGTTCGCGGCGCCACTGCTCCCGGCGCCAGTCGTCACGGTGATCATGCCAGCGCTCGTCGTGGCGGTAGCGGTCGTCATGGGCCAGCAGCGGTGCCGTTGGTGCGGTTGCCAGGCTTGGCCAGGGGGTTGCAGGCGAGTGGTGGCTCGTCGCGTCGAGGACCTGGGCGGGAGGTGTCGACGTCTTCATCGGTGCGGCGGATGCCGAGCCGGCTGCCGCGAGCGCGAACAGGCCAGCGAGCAGCATGCATGGGGCAGGGATTTTCATCAGTGAAGACAACCTCTGTGGGCAATTGAGCGTGTGGCCAGCGATTGCCAGGACAACTGCGTGGCGCACTCACCCAATAGACCGGCAAAACGGAAAAAGTTCTGCCGGGCCCATGCCGGAATCATCAACGACTTCAGTGCGTTGCGGCTGGCGCGAGCCGGGCCACCTGACCGCCCTTGATCACTTCACCTGGCCGTTGTACACCACGGTCGCGGCGCCGTCCTTCTTGATGGTCAGCTTGTTGCCCTCGGCCATGCTTTCGACCATTTCCGAACAACCGTCCACCTCGGTCTTGCCGTCCACGTACTCGCCGCTGGTGTCGAAGCTGAAGACATAGGTGGACGCTGGGCAGGCATTGCCGCCTTCCCCCGTGGACACCACCAGCACATAGCGGCTCGGGCCGAAGGCATAGGCCTTCTCGATGGCGACGTAGCCGGTGCCTTCGGCGTCGGCGACGATGGACTCCATGACGTTCATCACCCCTGCCCGGGACTGGTAGTTGAGCGCGGTGCCCAGCTCCATGCTCTGGACGGTGAACGGACCGGCGCCTTCGTCGCTGATCGGCAGCGGCTCATAGGTGATGCTCGGCGCCAGCGGCGCAGCTGGTTTTGTCAGCAGTGCCGGTTGCGGCTGAGGGTTGACGCATTGGCCGCTTTCACAGATGCGCTCACCTTTGCAGTCGGTGTCCTTGGCGCATTGGCCCGACGCGGCGGCAGTCTGTTCGGCCTTGTCGCAGCCGGCCATGGCCAGAGTGAGAAGGGTGAGGGCAACCAGTCGCTTCATCAGCGAAGTCCTTTTCATGGATGAGGGCTGCGTAGTATCGCCAAGACGAGACTGAATGTCGTGGCTTTCGCTTTGGCAATCAATACAAATGGAGCATTTGATTGGGCGAGGCCGTGACCCTGAGTGCGCTCAGGTGGTTCCAACCTCTTCCACATAGGCGTCGAAGAACCCGCCGGGTATTTCTTCGTTGCGGTCTTCCAACTGCACACCGCCGTTGATTTTCGCCAGCCACACCGCGCTCTGCCTGGAGAGCGCAGTAAGAGTCCACTGGCACTGCACGGTAGTCGATCCGATTGTCGAGCAGTTGCATGGCCTGCATGGCCAGTTGCCGGGATGCAATCAGATGATGGTCGAGATGGAACGTCAGCCCTTGATGGTACTTTTGCCCGAGCCGTTGGGGCCCGCAAAAACACGCAGCCTACGCACGCCCGCCAGCCGTTTGGTCATCAGTTCGCCGTCATCGACACACAGCACGCTGCGCTGGCGTGCAGGGGGATCTGTTGTCCAAGGAAATCGAGGTACCGTTGGCAGACCTCTCCGGCAGCGTCATCGGGCTGTTCTGAAGTGGATTCGCCGCAACGTCTGGCACAGCGCTTCCCGCTCCACGTAGTCCGTTTCCCAAACCTGAAACGGGGCCGTGGAGCGGCCCCGCTGATCCGGTGTCGGTCTTCAGAAGCCGAAGTCGCTCAGGCCCGGGTGATCGTCCGGACGGCGCCCCAGTGGCCAGCGGAACTTGCGCTCGGCTTCGCTGATGGGTTGTTCGTTGATGCTGGCGTGGCGATTGCGCATCAGGCCGTCCTCGGCGAATTCCCAGTTCTCATTGCCATAGGCGCGGTACCACTGGCCGCTGTCGTCGCGGTATTCATAGGCGTAGCGCACGGCGATGCGGTTGTCGGTGAAGGCCCAGAGCTCCTTGATCAGGCGGTATTCGAGCTCGCGGTTCCACTTGCGGGTGAGGAAGGCCTGGGCCTCCTCGCGGCTGCTGCAGAATTCGGCGCGATTGCGCCAATGGGTGTCGGTGGTGTAGGCCAGGGCCACCTTGGCGGCGTCGCGGCTGTTCCAGCCGTCTTCGGCAAGGCGGACTTTCTCGATGGCGGTTTCACGGGTGAACGGGGGCAGTGGTGGGCGGGACATCGTGGTCAATCCTCAAGGTCGGTGAGCTTGGTTTGCAGAACCGAGAGTAGTCCGGTCGGCTGGCGGGGAGAATCGGTACCCTGGGCACTTCATAATTGCTCTTGGAGGAACAATCCTCGCCTGGCACGCCTGTCTATAGTTACCCCAGACATTCGCTGGAGCCCGCCATGACCCTGATCAGCCGCGAACCCTGGTGGCTCGTCCCGCCCAAGCCCGGGCAGACCGAGCAGGACCTGCACTGGGGCTACCTGGAAATCTACGCCGACGGCCGTACTGTATTCGTCGACCAGCGACCCAGTGAGCGGGAGCTGGCCGAACGCAAGAGTTGCCGTAACTTCCCCGACGCCGAAAAGCCCTGAGTCAGCCTTCGAGCTGGGCCAGGCGCGCCTCCAGCGCCGCCACCCGTGCTTCCAGCGCCTCGATGCGCTCGTCTGCCGCGCTGGCGCGCGTGCCGCCTTCCTGCTGACGGGCAGCGAGGATCGCCTCGATCTCGGCCGGGTCGCCCAGGGCGTGGGTGTAGCGGTCTTCGCGCTGGCCGGCCTGGCGTGGCAGGTGCAAGGCCAGGCCCCGCGAGACCAGGCGCTCGAGCTGGTGCTGGACCTGATCGACATCCTCGAATGCATGCAGGCGGTTGCTGCGGGTCAGCAGTTCGCTGAGGGTCTGTGGGCCACGCAGGAACATCAAGCCCATCAACACCAGCTGCGCCGGCACCAGCTCCAGGCCCTTGTCCACCCGCTGTTCCCAACGGTCGGCGCGGCTGCCCATCTGCAGACGGGCCATTTCCTGGTTCTCCAGGGCGCGCAGGGCCTGGCCGACCTGGCCGGGGGAGAGGTTCATCACCGGTTCACGGCTGGTCTTCTGGTTGCAGGCCAGGACCAGGGCATTGAGGGTCAGGGGGTAGGTTTCCGGGCTGGTGGCCTGTTTCTCGATCAGTGAGCCGAGCACGCGAATCTCGATGCTGTTGAAACGGCCTTCGCCGGTGGTTTCGTGTTCTGACATGGCCCTGTCTCATTGCGAGGAAAAGGCCACTAGCCTAGGTAAAGCGCCAGGCTTAAGCAATCACCGCTGGCGTCGCGGGCAAGCCAGCTCCCCGGCGTGGGAGCTGGCACGGCTGGGGCTTCAGGTGCTGGGCCGTTCCATGGCCTGGCAGGCCGCGGCGGTGAACAGCACGTCGGTCGAGGAGTTCAGCGCGGTCTCGGCCGAATCCTGCAGCACGCCGATGATGAAGCCGACCGCCACCACCTGCATGGCGATCTCGCTGGGGATGCCGAACAGGCTGCAGGCCAGCGGGATCAGCAGCAGCGAGCCACCGGCCACGCCCGAGGCACCGCAGGCGCAGACCGCGGCCACCACGCTGAGCAGCACTGCGGTCGGCAGGTCGACGGGGATGCCCAGGGTGTGCACGGCGGCCAGGGTGAGCACGGTGATGGTGGTTGCCGCACCGGCCATGTTGATGGTCGCGCCCAGCGGGATCGACACCGAATAGGTGTCCTCGTGCAGGCCGAGTTTCTCCGACAGGGCCAGGTTGACCGGGATGTTTGCCGCTGAACTGCGGGTGAAGAACGCGGTAATACCGCTCTCGCGCAGGCACAGCAGGGTCAGCGGGTAGGGGTTGCGGCGGATCTTCCAGAATACGATCAGCGGGTTCATCACCAGCGCCACGAACAGCATGCAGCCGATCAGCACGGCCAGCAGGTGCAGGTAGCCAAGCAGTGCGTCCAGCCCCGACTGCGCCAGGGTGGCGCTGACCAGGCCGAAGATGCCCAGCGGGGCGAAGCGGATCACCACGCGCACGATCAGGGTCACGCCGTTGGACAGGTCCTCGACCACGGTGCGGGTGGTGTCACCGGCATGGCGTAGGGCCACGCCCAGGCCGATGGCCCAGGTCAGCACGCCGATGAAGTTGGCATTGAGCAGTGCGTTTATCGGGTTGTCGACGGCGCTGAGCAACAGGTTCTGCAGCACCTCGGTGATGCCGCCGGGCGCGCTCAGCGTGGCCTCTCCGGTGCTCAGCACCAGGTTCGACGGGAACAGCATGCTGGCCACCACGGCCACTGCGGCGGCGGCGAAGGTGCCCAGCAGGTACAGCCAGAGGATCGGGCGGATATGGGTTTCCTGGCCATGGCGATGGTTGGCGATCGAGGCCATCACCAGGATGAACACCAGGATCGGCGCCACGGCCTTCAGGGCGCTGACGAAGACCTTGCCGAGGAACCCCAGCTCGCGGGCCACGGCGGGGGCGAGCAGGGCCAGGGCAATGCCGGCCACCAGGCCGATGCAGATCTGCGTCACCAGGCCGGTGCGGTTGATGAGGCGGAGGATGGGGGTCATGTGCAGCGCAATCCAGTTACGTGAAAGCGCGCGACTTTACCACAGACCGCGCTGGCTCCTGTAGGCGCGGGCCTACCAGTGAAACAACTCCCGCCGCGCGCCTTCGGTGATCGCCAGGATCCCCGGGTGCTTGACCTTGCGCTCCACCGATATGGCGTAGAACGACTCGTTCACCGCCTCGGTCTGGCCGATCAGGCGCACGCCGTACTGGCGGCAGACCTCCTCGGCGATCACGCTGGGGGCCACGAAGATGCCGCTGCCTGATTGGCCGAAGGCCTGCATCAGCGCGCTGTCGTCGAATTCGCCGACGATCCGCGGCTGTACCTGCTGCTCGGCCAGCCAGCGCAACAGGCGGCTGCGCAGCACGGTTTCCTGGCCTGGGATCAACAGCGGCGCGTCGTCCAGGCAGGCGGGGAAGGGGCGATCAAGGCGCTCGGCCAATGCCTGTGTGGCAAAAAAGCTCAGGCCGCACTCACCGAGCTTCTGGCTGTAGCCCTTGATGCCCAGGTGGCTGGGCATGGGGCTGTCGGAAATCACCAGGTCCAGGCGCTGGATCGCCAGGTCCGCGAGCAGGCGCTCGAGCTTGTCCTCGCGGCAATTGATGCGCAATACCTCCTCCAGCTCCATGGTAGGTGCCAGCAGGCGATAGACGATGGACTTGGGCACTACATCGGCCACCCCCACGCGAAACAGGATCTGCTCCTGCGGCCCGGCGCGCAGCATGGCCTCCAGCTCGCCGCCGATCTGGAACATCTGCTCGGCGTAGGCCAGGGCCTGGCGCCCGGTCTCGGTCAGTTCCAGCTGGCGCCCGACGCGCTGGAACAGCTCCAGATTCCAGGTCTGCTCGAACAGGCTGATCTGGCCACTGATGGTCTGCGGCGTCAGGTTGAGCTGTTCGCTGGCGCGGGCGATACTGCCGGTCTTGGCCACCGCCCAGAAATAGTGGAGCTGGCGATAGTTGAGCATGCCTGCCTCGATTCGGAAAAACCGAAGTATACACGCTGAAAATACGAATTTTCCGGATGTTTCAGCCCCTCTAGAATGCCACCCCATCAGGCGCATGACGCGCCGCCCGGCATTCGACAAGCGAGGACCTCATGCTACAACTCAAATCCATTGGCACACCGCTGGTACTGGCACTGGCCCTGTTTGCCATGTCCGGCTGCGACCAGGCCGAGAAATCCGCCCAGCAGATGCTTGACCAGGCGGCTGAAACGGCCAAGCAGGCCATCGACAAGACCAATGACGCCGCCCAGCAGGCCTTGAGCGACGCCATCGGTGGCGATGGCGAGAAAGCCAAGGCCGAAGACGACAAGAAAGACACCCAGGACATCTGAGAGCAGGACTGACCAATGGAATATTTGCTGGAACTCGCCGCAAGCCCCACCGCCTGGGTAGCCCTCGCCACCCTGGTGGCCATGGAGGTCGTGCTGGGCATCGACAACCTGATCTTCATCTCCATCCTCACCAACAAGCTGCCCGAGGCCTATCGTTCCAAGGCGCGGCGCATCGGTATCAGCATGGCCCTGGTCATGCGCCTGGCGCTGCTCAGCACCGTGGCCTGGATCGTCCAGCTGACCGAGCCGGTGGTCGAGGTGTTCGGCCACACGTTCTCGTGGAAGGACATGATCCTCATTGCCGGTGGCCTGTTCCTGCTGTGGAAGGCGACCAAGGAGATCCATGAAAGTGTCGACCCACATGGCGCTAAGGAAGAGTCCAAGGCCGGCCACGTCGTGACCATCGGTTTCACTGCGGCGATCTTCCAGATCCTGCTGCTGGACATCGTCTTCTCGATCGACAGCATCATCACCGCCGTGGGCATGACCGAGCACCTGCCGATCATGATCATCGCCGTGATCAGCGCCGTGATCGTGATGCTGGTGGCCGCTGATCCGCTGGCCAAGTTCATCAACGACAACCCGACCGTGGTGATGCTGGCCCTGGGCTTCCTGATCATGATCGGCATGACCCTGATCGCCGAAGGCTTCGGCGCCCATGTGCCGAAGGGCTACGTGTACGCTGCCATGGCGTTCTCGACCGCGATCGAGATCCTCAACATCATGGCCCGCCGGGCGCGCTTGAAGCGTGAGGCTGCCGAGGGCTGACCTGGTGTGAACCATCGAGGGGCCAGCCCGCCGCCACAAGACATGTTGCTTGTGGCGGCGGGCTGGCCCCTCGATGCGTTTCAGGAAAGCTTCAGCTCAATGGGCCCCGGCATGCCGACGCGCACGGCGCACAGGTTGTGGTTTGACCAGGGCCTGAGGGGGCAGGTGATGTGGGTGTGCATGCCGGCGCACGATGCGCAGTACGCCCCAGAGCATGGCGGCTGCGACGCTCAGCCACATGCCGACCAGCATTAGAATCGCCATTGTCAGGCTCATGCGTGCCTCCTTCTCTCTGGCAAGCCAAGCTCGCCATCCAGACACTGCTTTAGTCTAGCCTGTCGGCTGTGACGTTCCATTGACCGAAGGTCTAGTCCTTGGGCCGTTTCGTTCCAAGCCCGCATCGGGCTATACCCGCAGGCGCCGGCGTCCTATGATCGGCTTCTTGGCCGGGCGCTGCCTGCCTGGCCGCGGAACAAGCGAGTGTCCACGTTGCAAAAGCTCTCCAAGTTTCGGGCCCAGGGCCCACGTCGCCTGCTGGCCGCCTGCCTGGTGGCGGCGACCCTCTCCGGCTGCGCCGGCACGCCACCGGCCGCGCTCAAGGGCCTGCCGCAGCGGGTCGAGATCAGCAGCGTTCCCTTCTACGGCGGCAACGCCAACCACAGTGGCGCGATGGCCCTGGCCGCCGTGCTGTCGCAGCAAAGCGCACCGATCACGCCGGGCCTGCTCGACAAGTCGTTGGGCCTGCCTGCTGCCTCCGAGTCCCTGGAAAGCGGCATTCCTCGGGTTGCCCGTGAATACGGCAGGGTCGTCTACCCGCTGGACAAACACCTGGATGCCTTGCTCGCCCAGGTGGCGGCCGGTTACCCGGTGCTGCTGCGTTATCAGGAAGGTTCGGCGTGGTGGAGCGAGCCGCGTTATGCCGTGCTGATCGGCTATGACCGCTACAAGCAGCGGGTATTGCTGCGCTCGGGCATGCACCGGCGCCAGTTGATGGCTTTCGACGATTTCGAGTCGGCGTGGGGCAAGGAGGGTCGTTGGGCGGTGCTGGTGCAATCGCCGCGACAGTTGCCGGCCCAGGTGGATCGCCAGCGCTGGCTGCAGGCAGCGGATGAACTGGCCCGTTCGGGACAGGAGATCGCGGCGAAGCAGGCTGTCATCAGCCTCGGACGGTGAGGCTGAAATGATCGCGGGGCAAGCCCGCTCCCACAAGATGGCCTCGTGGGAGCGGGCTTGCCCCGCGATGGCTTTACATCAGAAGCCCAGGCGATCGCGCAGGCTGTAGTACCAGGCACCGATGGCGCTGAACGGCACACGCAGCATCTGGCCACCCGGGAACGGGTAGTGCGGCAGGCCGGCGAACGCGTCGAAGCGCTCGGCCTGGCCGCGCAGGGCCTCGGCCAAGACCTTGCCGGCCAGGTGGGTATAGGTGACGCCGTGGCCCGAGCAACCCTGCGAGTAGTAGATGTTGTCGCCGATGCGGCCGACCTGCGGCAGGCGCGACAGGGTCAGCAGGAAGTTGCCGGTCCAGGCGTAGTCGATCTTGACGTCCTTGAGCTGCGGGAAGGCCTTGAGCATCTTCGGGCGGATGATCGCCTCGATATTTGCCGGGTCACGGGCACCGTACACCACGCCACCGCCGAAGATCAGGCGCTTGTCGCTGGTCAGGCGGTAGTAATCGAGCAGGTAGTTGCAGTCCTCGACGCAGTAGTCCTGCGGCAGCAGGGTGCGGGCCAGTTCCTCGCCCAGCGGCTCGGTGGTGATCACCTGTGTGCCGCAGGGCATCGACTTGGCAGCCAGCTCCGGTACCAGGTTGCCCAGGTAGGCGTTGCCAGCGACGATGATGAATTTGGCGCGCACCTTGCCCTGCGGGGTGTGCACCACCGGGTTGGCGCCACGCTCGATGCGCACGGCCGGGGTTTGCTCATAGATGATGCCACCCAGCGACTCGACCGCGGCGGCTTCGCCCAGGGCCAGGTTCAGCGGGTGGATGTGGCCGCCGCTCATGTCGAGCATGCCGCCTATATAGCTGTCGCAGGCCACCACTTCGCGGATGCGCTTCTGGTCCATCAGTTCCAGCTGATTGTGGCCGAAGCGTTCCCACAGGCGTTTTTGCGATTCCAGGTGGCCCATCTGCTTGCTGGTCAGCGCGGCGAACACGCCGCCGTCCTTCAGGTCGCACTGGATGTCGTACTTGGCCACGCGCTCACGGATGATGCGCCCGCCCTCGAAGGCCATCTGACCGAGCAGTTGCGCCTGCTTGGGGCCGACGGTGCGCTCGATGACATCGATGTCGCGGCTATAGCTGTTGACGATCTGGCCACCGTTGCGGCCCGACGCGCCGAAACCGACCTTGGCGGCCTCGACGATGCTCACCTTGAAGCCGTTCTCCAGCAGGAACAGGGCGCTGGACAGGCCGGTGTAGCCGGCACCGATGATGCATACATCGGTTTCCACCTCACCCTGCAGCGCCGGACGTGGCGGCACCGGGTTGGCCGAGGCGGCGTAGTAGGACTGGGGGTAGGGGGTGTTAGCCATGCTCGAGGGACCTCGTGTTTTATATTTTTAACGAATGTACCGATGCTATCAATAATAATAAACACCCGCTAGTCGTCCGGTGAAAATCCTTTACGCCCCCTGAGGCTCGACCTTTCTATAAATAGTTTAAGATTCAGTAGCTTAGCGTGAAAAAAACAGTTGACAGGGTATCTGGATCGGGTAGAATGCGCCCCACACGACAGGCACATAGC
This sequence comes from Pseudomonas sp. RC3H12, assembly GCF_018596375.1. Classification (NCBI taxonomy): domain Bacteria; kingdom Pseudomonadati; phylum Pseudomonadota; class Gammaproteobacteria; order Pseudomonadales; family Pseudomonadaceae; genus Pseudomonas; species Pseudomonas sp. RC3H12. The sequence continues at coordinate 1,242,224 of NZ_CP075595.1, forward strand.
TCAGTTGGTTAGAGCACCACCTTGACATGGTGGGGGTCGTTGGTTCGAGTCCAATTGTGCCTACCAAATCAGAAGAGGGCGATCCGCAAGGATCGCCCTTTTTGCTTTTGGTCGCTTCCAGCGGGCGAGCCGCATGCGAGATCGGCCGGTGAAAGCCTTACCCGCAGGTCGCTGGGGCGGTTCGGATAAATTCCGCAAAGTTTTTGATTTTTTTGAAAAAAACGCTTTACAGGTGCGCAGTCGATCACTAATATGCGCACCACACGACAGGCACATAGCTCAGTTGGTTAGAGCACCACCTTGACATGGTGGGGGTCGTTGGTTCGAGTCCAATTGTGCCTACCAAATCAGAAGAGGGCGATCCGAAAGGATCGCCCTTTTTGCTTTCCGCCGTTCCATGGGCGCTGACACACGCTGCAACTTTCCACCTTCGCCTCATCCCTGCGGCCGAGCGGTTCGCTCATGCTAGAATCCGCCCCTTCGAATCTGGAGGTACAGGCGTGCGCAAACTGGCGGTGGTAGTGGCGGTGTTGGCCCTGGCGGGCTGTAACAACGAGGTCGAAGGCGTGCACAAGCAGGTGGCCGAACACCTGAACAACCCCAAGACGGCCAAGTTCGCCAACGTGCGCTTCGACACCCAGGGTTCCATCTGTGGCCAGGTGCGCGGCAAGGATGACGCCGGTCAGTACGAGCCTTATCGCAGCTACGTGGCGATCAAGCACGACGGTCAGTACGAGATCCTCATCGACGAGACCGGCAACAACCTGCGTATCCGTGAAGTCTGCGGTGGCGCCGACCTGCAGCGCCGCGCCGAGGCGCTGGCCGACCAGCCGGCACCGGAAGGCTGGGACGTGGAGGTAATCCAGGGGCCGAACATGGGCGCCCTGACTGACATGACCGCACGCCTGATCGAAAAGGGCATCCCGTCCTGGGTCGAATACCGCGACGGCAAGCCGGTGGTGCTGATGGGGCCGTTCCCGGCCAAGGTCGAGGCCGATGCGCGCAAGGCCGAAGTGATGGCCAAGCTGGGCACCGACTCGATCGTCATCCAGCACGGCGTCCAGCGCTGACGTTCACCCGTACCTGCCAGGCTTGGACGCTGGGCAGGTATCAGATTGAACGCGGGCTTGCCTCGCGTTCGGTGCCGATGTCCTCGAACACGCTGATCAGATGCTCCGGCTGCCCGTCGGCGCGGCGCTCCAGCGAGGTGCGTGCCCGCACCCAGAGGTAGTGTCCGTCCTTGTGGCGCACACGCTTCTGCACTTCGTAGCGCTCGATCTCGCCGGCCAGCATGCGCCTCAGCAGTGCCAGGTTGTCCGGCAGATCGTCGGGATGGGTGAGCTGCTGGAACGTCGTGCCGTACAGCTCGTCCTCACGGTAACCCAGCAGTTCGCAGAGGCTGCCGTTGACCCGCTGCCAGCTGCCATCCGGGTCGATGTAGGCCAGCGCGCCCCAGGCCAGTTCGAAGATGGTGCGAAAGCGCGCCTCGCTCTGGCGCAATTCCTCTTCGGCCACCTTGCGCTCGGTGTTGTCCATGCTGATGCCGACCATCTTTACCGGGCGCCCGGCACTGTCGCTCAGCACCGTGGCGCGCGAGGCGATCCAGCGTTGGTCGCCGTCGGGGCGGGTGATGCGAAAGTCGCACTCGCAACCGGTGCCGTCAGCCACGGCCTGGGCATACATGTCCTGCATGTGGCTGGCGTCCTCGGGATGGATGTGCTCCCAGAAGTCCTCATTGCGCCGTAGTGGCCAGCCATATACCGCCTCGACGTTGGGCGAGTAGGTCACTTCGTCGGTGACCAGGTTCCATTCCCAGGTGACGATGCGCGCACCTTCCTGGGCCAGCTTCATGCGCGTCTCGCTCTCCATTATCTCGGCGGTGTAGCGACGACGCACGTCGGTCATCGGCAGCTCGACCACCTCGGCCTGCTGCACGCTGTGCAGGGCCTCTTCGCCATAGCGCAGCCAGATCCAGTTGACCTTGAGCAGGTCGGCCAGCTTGCGCAGATTGGCGTAGTCGATCTCGCCGCCGCGGGTCCACTTGTGCACCGCCGTGCGCGAGATCCCCAAGGCCGTGCCCACCGCCTGCAGGGTCAGCTTGTGGTGTTCGAGCAGTTCCTTGAGGCGAAAGGCAAAGCTGTTTTCCATCATGGGTGCTGGATCCTTGGGCGTGGGCGAGGCAGCCAGTATACCTGAGCTGTCAACTTGAGGTTGACAGCTCGGTTGCCGCGCCCGGCGGCGCCGGTTAACGTGGCGCCTGACTTATAAAGGACAGGGATGCACCGCATGAGCCGATCATTGGAACTCAACCGCGCCAGTTGGAATGAACGGGCGCCGCTGCACGCCGCTTCGAAGGACTACGAGGTCGAACGCTTTGTCGCCGAAGCCGGCCACCTGTCCGAAGTGGTGCGTTTCGACCTGCCACGCCTGGGCGATATCCATGGCCTGCGCACGGTGCACCTGCAATGCCATATCGGTACGGACACCTTGTCGCTGGCGCGCCTGGGTGCGGATATCTGTGGCCTGGACTTCTCCGCCGCCTCGCTGGCCCAGGCGCGTGACCTGGCCGAACGTTGCGGCGCTGGCATTGCCTATGTCGAGGCGGACGTCTACCAGGCTGCTCAGGTACTGCCGGCCGCTGGTTTCGATCTGGTCTACACCGGTATCGGTGCGTTGTGCTGGCTGCCGAGCATCGAGCGCTGGGCGCAGGCGGTGGCGGCATTGCTCAAGCCGGGCGGACGCCTGTTCCTGCGCGATGGCCACCCGATGCTGATGGCGGTCAACGAAGACCATGAGGACCGTTTGCAGCTGGAGTATCCGTACTTCGAGTGCGAGGCACCGACCGTGTGGATCAGCGACCAGACCTACGTCGATACCGAGCAGGCCCTGACGCAGACCGAAACCCATGAATGGAACCATGGCCTCGGCGAGGTGATCACCGCGCTGTTGCGCAATGGCCTGCGCATCACCGCCCTGGAGGAGCACCAGAGCATCCCCTGGGAGGCGTTGCCTGGGCAGATGACGTTGGGCGATGACGGCGAGTGGCGCCTGATCGAGGCACCCTGGCGGCTGCCGCTGAGCTATACGTTGCAGGCGGTCAAAGGGTAGGTCAAAGGCTTGGCGTGTACGCGAGCCGTGGGAGCGGGCTTGCCCCGCGACAGGTTCGCGATTGCAATCGCGGGTCAAGCCCGCTCCCACGAAATCCGCGCCATTTCAGCCAGGGACCTGTGTACTCAGGACAGGAATCCGCCATCCACATTGAGCGCGGTGCCGGTGGTATAGCTGGAGGCGTCGCTGGCCAGGTACAGCACCGCCCCGGCCATTTCGCTCGGGTCGGCCACGCGCTTGAGCGGGATCTGCTGCAACGCGGCATTGCGGATGCTGTCGTTCTTCACCAGCGCCGAGGCGAACTTGGTGTCGGTCAGGCCGGGCAGCAGGGCGTTGCAGCGGATACCGAACTGCGCGCACTCCTTGGCAAACACCTTGGTCATGTTGATCACGGCCGCCTTGGTCACCGAATAGATGCCCTGGAACAGCCCCGGTGAAACTCCGTTGATCGAGGCCACATTGATGATGCTGCCACCGCCGTGCTCGCGCATCAGCTTGCCGGCTTCCACCGACATGAAGAAGTAACCGCGGATATTGACGTCGACGGTCTTCTGGAATGCGCCCAGGTCAGTGTCCAGCACGTTGCAGAACTGCGGGTTGGTGGCGGCGTTATTGACCAGGATGTCGAGGCGCCCGAACTGCTCGCGGATGCCGGCGAACACCTGCTGGATCTGCTCCATCTCGCCGATATGGCAGGCCACCGCGGTGGCCTTGCCGCCGGCGGCGACGATCGCCTCGGCGACCTGCTGGCAGCCGTCGAGTTTGCGGCTGGAGACGATCACATGGGCGCCCTGCTGGGCCAGCAGGTGGGCAATGGCTTCACCGATGCCACGGCTGGCACCGGAAACGAAGGCGATCTTGCCGTCGAGGTCGAACAGGTGGGTCTTGGACATTCGGGTATTCCTTGTTGTATGCCGGGTTACAGGCTGGATTTGCCGATCAGTTGCAGGCTCATGTGCTCCAGCAGCTTGTTCATGTGGATGAACTGGGCGAAGCGTTTGTCCTGGGTCTGGCCGTGGAAGAAGCGGTAGTAGATCTGCTGGACGATACCTGCCAGGCGGAACAGGCCATAGCAGTAATAGAAGTCGAAATTGTCGATGCGAATGCCGGCGCGCTCGGCGTAGTAGTCGACAAACTGCTTGCGGGTCAGCATCCCCGGTGCGTTGCTCGGTTGGCGGCGCATCAGTTGCACCGGCGCCGGGTCGCCGGCCTCGATCCAGTAGGCCAGGCTGTTGCCCAGGTCCATCAGCGGGTCGCCGATGGTGGCCATTTCCCAGTCCAGTACGCCGATGATGCGCATCGGGTTGGCGCTGTCGAGGATGACATTGTCGAAACGGTAGTCGTTATGCACGATGCCCGGGCGCGGGTGGTCGGCGGGCATCTTCTCGCGCAGCCATGCGATCACCTGCTCCCAGCGAGGTGCGTCGGGGGTCAGGGCTTTTTCATAGCGGCTGGCCCAGCCTTCGATCTGGCGCTGCACGTAACCTTCCGGTTTGCCCAGGTCGGCCAGGCCGCACGCCTGGTAGTCCACCTGGTGCAGCTCGACCAGGCGATCGATGAAGCTTTTGCACAGCGCCTCGGTTCGGTCGGCGTCCAGGTCGAGTCCGGCGGGGATGTCGGAGCGCAGGATGATGCCGTTGACTCGCTCCATCACATAGAACTCGCCGCCGATGAGTGCTTCATCGGTGCAGTGCACGTAGGCCTTGGGGCAATAGGGGAAACCGGCATTGAGCTGGTTGAGGATGCGGAACTCGCGGCCCATGTCGTGGGCCGACTTGGCCTTGTGGCCGAATGGCGGGCGTCGCAGGACGAATTCCTTGCCCGGGTAGGCCACCAGGTAGGTCAGGTTCGAGGCGCCCCCCGGAAACTGGCTGATGGTCGGGCTACCCTGCAGCCCGGCGATATGACCCTTGAGGTACGGATCGATGACGGCCGCGTCGAGTTCTTCGCCGGGGCGTACCTGGGTGGACTGGTCGGTGAGCGTCATGCGATTTCCTTATGATCGATAGCAAGGACTATTGGCTAATCTAATTTCCTGTCGAAGCTGGTACAAGCGTGCCAGACGCTTATTGGCCTGGGTGTTGCCGGCCGATCAATGGCCCTGATGGGCAGGCTTTGCGCGGGCGAAAAAAAACCGAAGCGCATCAGGCTTCGGTCTTTTTCATTGGCGATCTACCGCGCCGATCAGGCCGGGAACAGCTCGCTGAGCTTCATCGACAGCATCATGTCGCCTTCGACGCGCAGCTTGCCGCTCATGAAGGCCTGCATGCCGTCGGTCTCACCGCTGACGATACCCTTGAGGGTTTCGCTGTCCAGTACCAGGGTGCAGTTGGCGTCGGCGTTCTCGCCTTCCTGGATCTCGCAGGTGCCGTCCTTGACCAGCAGGGCGTAGTGCTTGTCTTCGTCGGTGATGTTGAAGCCGAACACCAGGTCCAGGCCGGCGGCAGCTGCAGGGTTGAATTTTGCCTTCATCGCCTCGACGGCTTTAGCTACATCGCTCATGGTGTATTCCTTGTTAAGTGATATTCGCGTCCGCAAGGACACAACAGACCGGGCTCATCGGTAGGTGACGAGCTCCGGCAACCGCAACAGCCGCACATGGGCTTGGCTGTTGAAGGAAGCCAGGGTGACGTCGCGGCCCCGGAATTTCAGGTGGCTTAGCGACGTGTTGATGATCTGCCAGTTCAGGGTAAATGCCTGAGCCGGCGTGATTCCGCTCACCAGGTGGAGCAGGGCGGCAATGGTGCCGCCGGAAGTGAACAGGGCAATGTTGTCTCCGCTGGCAGCGCTGTCTAGCAGGCGCCCCAGGCCATCGCCGACCCGGCCGCTGAAAGACTGCCAGGTTTCCAGGCAATCGTCGTGGTCGTGGTCGCCGTCGTGCCAGCGCTGCACCATCAGGGCGAACAGACGCTGGAACTCGCTGCGGTGCTGGGCACCGTTGCGCAGTACATGCAGGGCTTCAGGCTCTTCAGGCAGCAGGCGCGGGAGCAGGGCGCGAATCACGCCATCGGCGTCGAACTCGTTGAAGGCCGGGTCGGTCTCAATGGCCGGGATCGGGTTGCCATGGGCATGCAATGCGTCCAGGGCCAGGCGGGCGGTGTCCTGCTGGCGGCGCAAGGTGCCGGCCACGCAGCGGTCCAGGCGCAGGCCCAGTTGGGCGAGGTGTTCACCCAGTGCCTGGCTCTGACGCTCGCCCACAGGCGACAGGACGTCGTAGTCGGCGGCACCAAAGGAGGCTTGGCCATGTCGGATCAGGTAGAGATTGCCCACGTTGAAGTCCGGCCCGGTTGGAGGTTGCTGCGAGGTTAGGTTGCCCCAGGCGGGCTGTCAACGAAAAAACATACAAGCGTTTGAAAAGGTCGTTTGAACTGTGTTGCCAGCATTTTCACCCGCTGGCAGCGGCTCTGGCGCCCCGGTATGCTTGCATCCAGTTCGCGTCCTTGCGGCGCTGGTTTATCAAGGAGTCAATGTGGAGTTTCTTGCCGAATACGCAAGCTTTCTCGCCAAAACCGCCACCCTGGTGATCGCCATCCTAGTGGTGCTGTCGGCCATCGCCGGCCTGCGTGGCAAAGGGCGGCGCAAGCCGGGCGGGCAACTGCAGGTCACCCGCCTCAACGAGTTCTACAAGGAACTGCGCGAGCGCCTGGAGTCGGGCCTGCTCGACAAGGCCCAGCTCAAGGCCGTGCGCAAGCAGCAGGCCAAGGCGGAAAAACAGCAGAAGAAAAAGCCTGAGGACAAGCGCCGGGTGTTCGTCCTTGATTTCGACGGCGACATCAAGGCCTCGGCCACCGAGAGCCTGCGCAACGAGATCACCGCGCTGCTGACCCTGGCCACCCCGCGTGACGAGGTGGTGCTGCGCCTGGAGAGCGGCGGTGGCCTGGTGCACAGCTATGGCCTGGCGGCCTCGCAGCTGGCGCGCATCCGCGAGGCCGGCATCCCGCTGACCATCTGCATCGACAAGGTCGCCGCCAGCGGCGGCTACATGATGGCGTGCATTGGCGAGAAGATCGTCAGCGCGCCGTTCGCCGTGCTGGGCTCGATCGGCGTGGTGGCGCAAATGCCCAACGTCAACCGCTTGCTGAAGAAGCACAATATCGATTTCGAAGTGCTCACCGCCGGCGAGTACAAGCGCACCCTGACCGTTTTCGGCGAGAACACCGACAAGGGCCGGGAGAAATTCCAGGAAGACCTGGACATCACCCACCAGCTGTTCAAGGACTTCGTTGCCCGCTACCGCCCGCAGTTGCACATCGATGAAGTCGCGACCGGCGAAGTCTGGCTCGGCATCGCTGCGCTCAATCGCCAACTGGTCGACGAGCTGGGCACCAGCGACGAGTACCTGAGCCGCAGCGCCCGCGAGGCCAACGTGTTCCACCTGCGTTTCGCCGAGCGCAAGAGCCTGCCGGAGCGCATCGGCATGGCCGCCAGTGGGGCGGTGGAGAATACCCTGGTAGGCTTGTGGAGCAAACTCGGGCGTCTGCGCTAACACCTTGAACCCCTTGAAGATTTTTTTCTTCAAGGGGGTTGCAAGGTGCATCGAATGCCGACATAATGGCGTCCATCGAAACGCAGCTGACTTGAAAAAGCCCGGCGGTTTCAAGGGGATAGCGAAAGCTGACTCCGACTTTGAGGCCGAGTAGCAAAGTGGTTATGCTCCGGATTGCAAATCCGTCTACGCCGGTTCGATTCCGACCTCGGCCTCCACCATTCGAAACCCCGCAGATCTAGGTCTGCGGGGTTTTTCTTTGTGCAGAGAAAAGCAGATCGTTTCCGCATAATCAGGCATCGTTTCCGCATCAGCCTCCTACTTGGTTGGACTGACGACCTCACCGACACGGCGGTACACCCGCTTTGTGATGTCCTCCTTGGAGTGGCCAAGCAGCCTGCTGGCTTGACTGGTGTCCTCGATTTCCGACGCCGCCTTCGGTCGGATGTCCCTGAACTGGAAGTGCGCTATCCGGTTGGCCAGGTCGGTTTTTTTCTCCAGTTCAGCCTTCTTTCTGGCAGCCTCTCTGGCTTCGGCCTATCGGTTGCAAAGCATCCCCAGCTCATGCGCTTGCCGTGCTCCTCGGCTGATTGGAATCTGGAGGCTACTACTACCCCGCCATCATTGGTTACTGGCTTTCCGTCCAGGGTGGATAGCTGTGAGTAATTGATGTTTTCGCTTGCAACCATCGGTCTGATATAAAACTTCTCTTGTCGTTGTCGGAGCACACTCGATGTAGCTCAGAAACTTCTGAGCATTGAGAGGTGCGTATGACCAGAGATAGGGATAACGGACAGGGTGGCAAGTCAGCCGGTAATGGTAGCTGGCCAGCCGGTCGAGACGAGGATGCCAAGAGGGCCCGCCCAGAGGATCGCGACGATTACATCGAAAACCGGCCCTTTCGAGGCGGGCAGAGACAAGGTCCGCCGGACCCATCGCGGGCATCCAACGCCGAGCGCTATAGCCATCACGAGCGCCCACTGGAATAATTGCCAAGTCTAAAGGCTCACTGATTCAAGGCGAGCACTACTGGCTAGGCTCTGTACGAAGAGCCTTGATACTTGTTCATGCTGCGTTGAAAACAGCCTCGGAATGCTCATGTACTCCAGTACACTGCGCTTCCTCGGCTGTTTTCGCCTTGCCTGACCTGCGTCTCAAGACTTTTCGTACAGAGCCTAGAAGCCCAGCCCCCGAGCTGGGCTTTTTGCATCTGGGCTCACCCCAGGCCCCGGCGCTTCCACGCATAGTACTCCCATAGCGCGCTGGTGTGGAAAGCCCGCATAAGGCGCATGCTCCGTAGCTCTTCGACCTGGGCAATGGCCTCGGCCCGATCCCTGGCGCGGATCGCATCCACAGCCTCCGCCCAGTGCTCCAGCGCCTCGGCAAATCTCCGCTTCTCATCGTCGGGCATCTTCGCACCCTTCATGTGAGTGGTTGGGGAGGGTAAGGGTAGAACAAATGGACGTGGGCGGGTGGCGCTTGTCGGCGGACCTATGACTGGCTGTGATAGATTCCGACTTCCAACAGGGAGGTGCCAATGAGCAGCAGAGGAACAGATCGTCAGATCGACAACATCGAGTTCAATGTCAGCGATATCAGCCGCAGCAAGGCTTTCTACGGCGCTGTGTTCGGTTGGACCTTCGTCGATTACGGCCCCACATACACCGAGTTCAGCGACAGTCGGCTTGCTGGCGGCTTCACCACGGGTGAGCCTGTCAGGCCCGGTGGCCCGCTGGTCATCTTGTATTCGGACGACCTCGTCGACGCCCAGGTCAGAGTGTTGGCTGCGGGAGGGAAAATCAGCCGAGAGGTATTTTCGTTCCCAGGCGGGACGCGATTCCACTTCACTGATCCTGATGGGTATGAGTTGGCTGTCTGGGCCGAAACGGACTGAACCAGTTAAGCCCAACGACTTGCTGGGCATACTCCGGCTTGCATCGGCGGCTGCCTGGCTGTGGTAGATTGTGGTCCTACACGCACGATGTCGTGCCTATCAGCCTGGCGACAGATCTTGGCTGGGATGGTCGCTGAAAACCCTTCTGCACGAGTCTCATCACCATATGCAGATGGCATGTAGAACATCAGGTTGATGCCTATCAGCGCTTTGGCTGGTAGCGGTGAGAGCCAGTCTTCAAACGTGTTCCTGGTGCTGATCAGGGCCGGCTCGAAATTCTTCTTGAGAAGGTCGGTGGAGGCTTCGAGGAGCGCGCCTCCGACTGCAGCGGATAAGACCAGAAGGCTGCTGACCAGATGCTTCTTGAGTGAGGGCATTGTTCGCGTCGTTGCGAGTTGAGATTGACGAGCCCGCGAAAAATCGTGGGTTAAAGAATGAGCGGCGCTTAGCCCGGCTTGGGGTTAATCACGACTTAGCGAATGGCCGCTTGCATCGCTGTGCGGAGCAGAGCTAGGTCCTTTGTCGGTATGACATAGGTTCTCGACAGCATGTCACCGACCCGCTGGCACCTCGCGGATTGCGAGTAGATGAAGATCGTTATGATCCCCAGAGGTACCTCAATGTGTCTCGTGAACCCTCGGATCAGAGCTTGAACAATCGTTGGCGGCCCGCCTGCTCCGTTGATAACGGTCAGTCCAAAAACGTACTTTCCTGGCGTTCTACCGTTGAAAAGCCACTCGCACAGGGGGTATAGGAATAGGTGGACGAAGACCAGTTCAAACCCTGCGAACAACAGGGTCTCTTGATTAGCAAGCCACAGGCCGAGCAGGACGATTGCTCCGTAATCGATGATATATGCCCCTATGCGTTTCATCAGAAGTGATGTTCTAGAGACTTCCATCGGGTGCTCCGTGCTGTGGCTATGGCGAGTGAGTGGAGCCCAGCGCTTGACCGGGCTTGGCTATTATTTTGCCATTGGTGCTGAAGGCCCGCAATTTCGGGGCTATGGTGCTTCCTGCCGCTGGCGGTAGATTGCCCTCATCAACACGGAGGGCGCGCACGAAGCGTTTGGCACTGGGGCCTTGGCCGGAATCGTCCTGGCGGGATGCGGGGCTAGCGATATCGATCGGGCGCGTAAGGCTGCCGCCTATCACTTGAAGGATCCGGAGTCCGCACAGTTTTCACCGACCAAGAGCCACCGGACCTTCTGCGTGTTCCGGTAGTGCCTGTCCAGCGGTGTAGTGCGGGTGATCGGTCCAGCATGCCAGTCGAAGCTCATCTTCATTCCCTTGGTTGGCTGTGATCCCAGGAGCGTAGCATTGTCGGCGGCTGCGCAGGCGCGCCTGATCTGATGGTCTGCGCCGTCTCATTAAGCCAGGCGGCTTGCCAGAAGCTCGACAAACGCCCGCACCTTGACCGGTCGAAAGCGAGCCGGTGGAAAGACCGCATGGATCTCGCCTCGGGGCAGCGACCACTGCGGCAGCACTTCGATCAGCCGGCCTCCCTGCAGGTCAGGTTCAGCCACATAGTCCGGAAGGACCGATAGCCCGGCTCCGAGTAGCGTGGCTTCGCGCACTGCCAAGGTGGCGTTGAGCGACAGGCTGGCTTTCATCTCCACTGTTTCGCGCTGCGAGGCACCCTTGGCAAATAGCCAACGGGTCGGTTCTCGCAGCGCCAGGTTCGCCACGATCGGCAACTCGGCCAGATCCGCCGGGGCCTGCAGTTTGTCCACTCGAGCTTGCCACTGAGGGCCGGCCACCAACCTTTGCGCAAACTCGCCGATTCGCCGGGCCTGCAGATGTTGCTCGGTAATCCAGCCAACGCGAATGGAAAGGTCCAGATCGTTGGCGCCCACATCCAGGGTCTGGTCGCTGAAGTGTGCCTCGACCTTGCACTGCGGATATCGCTGCGAGAATGCGGTGATGGCCGGCACCACGACACCGATGCCGTAATCGAAAGGGGCGGTCAGGCGTAGGGTGCCCGTCGGCTCGCTGGCGGCTTCGGACAATTCCTCGAAAGCCTCTTCGGCCTCTTTGAGGATCAATGCACAGCGGTGATAGAACTGTTGGCCCGCCTCGGTGGTGCGGACTTTCCGCGTGCTGCGAACCAGCAGTGTGGTGCGACAGTCGCTTTCCAGTCGCGCTACCTGCTGGCTGACCACGGCCTTGGTGATGCCGAGGCGCTCGCCAGCAGCGGTGAAGGATCCGGTTTCGACCACCGCGGTGAAGTAAGCAAGCCTGTTCAGGCTGGAAGCGCCGGTCATTGATATGTCCTTAATGTATGCAAATAACATACAGAGTGTTTATTTTGTATGCGTTTAAATGTCAATTCGCGGTCTATAAGATTCGAGGCATTCCATTCAAGGCGTTTCACTATGAACAAGACCCTGGTTTACCTCTTCGATCCACTCTGTGGCTGGTGCTACGGTGCAGGTGGACCGCTGCCCCGCGTTCTCCAAACCACGGGCCTTGCGTTGCGCCTGATACCGACGGGGCTGTTTTCCGGCAGCGGTGCTCGCGCCATGGATGATGACTTTGCGGCCTACGCCTGGAGCAACGACCAGCGTATCGAGCGCCTGACCGGGCAGGTCTTCAGTGAACGCTATCGTGACCAGGTACTCGCCGACCGTCTCCAGGCGTTCGACAGTGGTCCGTCTACCCTGGCGCTCAGCGCAGTGAACCTGACTTCGCCAGAGCACGAGTTCGAAGCGCTCAAGGCGATTCAGGCGGCGCGCTATGTCGATGGCCTGGACGTGACTCGACTGGAGACGTTGACAGCAGTGCTGGTGGACCTGGGTCTGGATGCCGCCGCGCAGCGGTTGGCGCGTCCGGATTCGGCCTTGCTGCAGGCCAACGATGATCGTGTGGGGCAGGGGCGTGCCTTGTTGCGTCGCGTGGGCGGTCAAGGCGTGCCGACATTCGTTCTGCAACAAGCGGACGACGCCATGCAGTTGTTACCTGCCAGCGCTATCTTTTCAGATCCTCAGGTCTTCATTCGCGAGCTGAACGTGGGGGTAAAACCATGAGCAGGAGCAACCTGGACATCATCCGAGCCTCGTACGAAGGCTCAGCCGAACAGAATGGCCGGAATCTGCTGGCGGCGCTGGCTGGGGACGTGACCTGGACCGAGGCGGCTGGCTTCCCTTATGCCGGTACCTATGTCGGCCCGCAGGCGATCATGGAGGGTGTGTTCCATCGCCTGGCCACCGAATGGGATGGCTACCAGGCCAAGGTGCATACCTATGTGGCTGAGGACGACCGGGTTGCCGCCTTTGGCGTCTACTCGGGCACCTATCGCAAGACCGGGAAAGCGATGACTGCTACCTTTGCCCATCTGTACCGGCTGAACAACGGCAAGATCGTCAACATGGAGCAATACGTCGACAGTGCGCAGGTCAACGCGGCGCTTACCTGAGCTGTTTCACGGTCGCCGTCGGTTCCAGGCGCAGGCCGCTGCAGGGCGGCCTGCGCCGACTGGCAATTACTTGCCCGAAGCGTCCTGCTCGACCACCAGGTCCAGCACATAGACCTGCGACGAGGCGTCGGCCGGCGGGTTCTTCCATTCGTATTGCTTCACGCGCAGCACGGTGCGCACGCCGTCACGGTGCTCGTAGCCCTCGATGGACGGGTACAGCGGGTGCCAGTTGTCCTGGGTCGGCAGTTGCAGACCAGCGTCGTCATAACGGCGCTCGCGCACTTGCAGGCACTGGTAGTTGGGGATCAGCGGATGGCTGCACTTGACTGTGTTGGCGGCGACTTCCAGGAACTTGGTCTCACCCTTGCTGCCGTAGCGGGTTTCTGGAGTGGCTTCGCCCTGGAATTTCAGCACCGAGCCGTCCTGGGTGGTCAATTGCAGCACGGGTGCGTGGGTTTCGCCGCTGAAGGCCGCGCGCAGATCACCTTTCAACAGGCGTCCGATCTCGGCATCCAGGTCCATCAGGCGCTTGTCGCACGCCATCATGGTCGACGCCAGTGGCTGCACCTTCAGGACACCGTCCTGATAGCTGTAGCCACCGAACTGGTTGTTGCAGCCACCGCTGATGTTCAGGCGCTGGTCACCGAAATTCAGGCGCAACTTGCGCTCGCTGCCTGTGGCCAGGGCTGCGTTGGGCTTGCCGGCTGCATCGCTGGCCGATGCCAGGTTCCAGTAGTAGGCCGAGAGCTCAGGCTGGGCTGCGGCAGGCGCGGTGGTGGCCGGCATGGAGGGCGATCCTTCATGGGAGGTGGACGCCGGGGTGCAGGCCTGGAGCAGGGCGGCACAGACGGCGACGAGGAGAATATTCTGTTTCATGGTTCGCTCTTTCAGCCTTGAAAAAATAAGGGCGGCATCCTCGTAGGTGGGGAGCGCGCGCCGGTGAGCCGGGGTTGTCGAGCGCCATCGGGGTGTCCGATGACAGCTCGAGGTGATCTCTGTGGCCACCGATGGCAATCGGACAGCATCGATCCCATTCGGTTTCATGGAACGGGTGGTGGGTAAGTGTTACGAAATCTTGCACGCTGCGCTGACTGGCGACCGGATGATTACCTCGCTCCCTGAGCCACAGCGCGGCGTTCAGGTCGCTCATGGTATCGGCTGGATCAGCTCGGCGCCCTGATTGCGTGCATTACCCACTGCCATGCTGACCCGATACCACTCGAAGCGCTCGGCCGGTTCGCCCTGGCTCAGGGCCATCTGCTCGGCAGCTAAGCTGGGCAGGTCGGGCGCCATCCACGCCACGGCCAGCTGCGCAGAAAGCACCACCGGCCTGCGGTCATGGACGTCGACCATGCCGCCTTGGGCGTCGGCAGTAATGATGACGAAGCCGTCGCGTTCATTGCCGTAAAATTCGCCGATGGCTGCGCAGAGGGAAGGGTGGCCATCGCGGCGGCGGATGAAATAGGGCTGCTTCTTCGTCGCGCCCTCATCGACCCATTCGAACCAGCCATCCACGGGCACGACGGCGCGGTGGGGCCAGATCGAGCGAAAGTAGGGCCCATGGGCGACCTTCTCGGCCCTGGCATTGATCGGCGTGACAGGGTCTGTGGCCCAATGTGGGCGCCAGCCCCATTTCACCAGGTCGGCCCTGCTGCCGGCAGCCTCCCGGCGCAGTACCGCCACGGGCGTGCCGGGGGCGACGTTGTAGCGCAGCAATGCCCGGTCGCCCACGGCGTTACGCCAGGCATCCGGCATGCTGAGCGTTTCGACGAATTCATGGATTCCACGGTACTGGCTGAGCCTTCCGCACATCGTAAGCCTCTCCTGCGTACGCAGGTGAAGCATAGATCGTGCGAGTGCTTGTGCTGCACGCAAAGAAAGGCCCGCTGGGGAGGGCGGGCCAAGTGTTTCACGGATGAGTCGTCAACTTGCCACAGCAGACGTGAAAATGTTGTCAACGACCGAGGCTTGCGCAGGAAGGAAAGCCCAGAAAAAAGAAAACCCGCCAGATCGGCGGGTTGAACAGAACGTATCGAAGCCAGGCCAGTCTGCCTTGTAGAATGTCAGAATTTCGTGAATGTCATTCTGGCAGGCGCTCAGTAACCGTTACTGAATTTTTCATTGACCATGCGGCGTTTGACCGCGTAGTGCTTTTGGTCGATGGCATTCAACAGTAACTGGCTGTCGAGTTCCTCCATCTCGTTTCTTTTCAGGCGTGCGACGTGCGCCCGGGTAACCTGATAATTGATCGACTCTGCTGCGTTGTAGCCACTGAATGGGTCCCATAGAACAGACACTGGCCAGAGCAACAGGTTGACCGTACCAGGAACATACGCTCGTCCGTAGAACGATCCGCCACCCGGTAACAGCCCTAATAGCATTGCGGCTGTGGGGCTCTTTTCTTCGGCTGCCAGGTTGTTGGCACGGTAATGGTCGAGTTCGGCCTGCTGAATGGAGTTCAGGCCGGCGGCGCAGCCGCTGGTCAGCATGAGGAGTGCGGCAATGAGTAGGGGGCGGTAATGCATTGTGTATCCTTTCTTGCGAGGCGGTTACTCGCGCAAGGTAGGACGCGAGGTGATCACATGCTGCGCTGATGCTGGCCATATTGCTGTCATCCTATTTGCTCAAAGATGTCCGAAATGGCGATTTCAATGCAGCCGTGCCCCTCAGCCATGCAGGAGTTCCAGTTGGCTGATCACGCATGTCGAGCCATCCGAGGCCGGGGTGGTCGAGCTGAAATCCAACTGGTTGTAAACCCCGCCGTGGAAGTTGAACGTATGGCCATTCCAGCTTGACGTCATGTTCAGCATTGCGCTGCTGCCGGTGCGGCCGGCGCAAACGGCCGACACCGTGGCGGCGCCCGCCGCAGTGACCTCGATGGTAATGTCGAAAGGCACGCCCAGCGGCACCTCGGCCAGGATGGTGCTACTGGTCGGTATCCCCTGGTTGAAGTCCTGGCGAAAACCAAGGGTGACCTTCCCTTTGTTCCAGAACACCTTGATTACCGGGCTGTCGTCATCTTTCACATGCATCTGCGCGATCACCACCTTCTGTGCCGAGTTGACCCGCTCCAGCACCATGCGTTGGTGATTGACATGCTGGCCGGCGCTGGCCAGCGTCCAGTAGACCGCTTCCTTCCATTCACAGCGGGTGCGGTGGGTGCTCTTGCTCGCCGCCCCTTGGGTTGGGGCGCTCATGCGCACGGCACCATCGTCCAGGCGGCTGACAACCTGGGGCAGGGTGGCGAGGGCCTGGGCGCCGGTCAGTTCCAGCGCCACTGGGTTGCTGGACGACTTTGCCACTGGGGTGGTGATGATCAGGTTGTCGATGTTCACGGTCATGGTGGATACCTCCTTGATGATAAAGATCCTGCACCGCATGCGAGCCTTGAAAGGGCGCTCGGTTCATCGGGCAAGGGAGGTCCAGGCAAAAAAAGCCCGCCAGGGCGGCGGGCAAGGAGCGTTTTTGAAGGGAGAGCCTGCACTGTGCGCCTGGTCGGTTAAGTCGGGGTTAAGCGCCATGAGGATTGACCCTGTGCGTCGATGCGCCTATATAGGCCTGCCGTTGTTACCGGAGCCTGTGATGCACGACGAAGACGATCTGCACGAACCTGAGCACGACCATCTGCTCGACCCTGAATTCCACGAGGGCTACGACCCCGAGGCGGATGCATACGGGGCCCTTGACGAAGTCGAGGAGGACGAAGAGTCGCTCGACGACTTCGATGACGAAGAGGACCACCCGGCCTGGCACGACGACTGCGACGACTGATGTCGACGCGGGTGCTCAACGGCGGTCGAGGGAGAACCGCCCGGCACCGCTGACGGCCAGCAGCAGCAAGCCGCCAATGATGCTGAGGTTCTTCAGGAACTGGGTCATGTTGGCGCTGCGCTCGGGTTCGACCATGTTCCAGAACGGATGCCCGATCAGCGCGGTACCCAGCACAAACAGGGCGAACAGCAAGGCCAGGGGGCGGGTGTAGAACCCCAGGATCAACAGGATGCCGACCAGCAGTTCCATGATCACGGCGATGGCCGCAGCCAGCATCGGGGCGGGGGCGCCCAGGGAGGTCATGTAGCCGACCGTGCCTTCGAACCCGGTCAGCTTGCTCCAGCCGGAGAGCACGAACAGGATCATCAACAGGATGCGGGCGAGCAGCAGAATGAAGTCGCGTTGACCATCGAGCAGGCTATAGCGCATGGCGGCGCTCCAGTGAACAGGGACAGGTTCCACTCTAGCAGCTGCGCGGCGGATTTCCGGCGGGTACGAAAAAGGCGCCGCAAGGGCGCCTTCATCGACAGAAGATGGTGCGAGTGGCGGGACTCGAACCCGCAAGGCTCACGCCGACAGATTTTAAGTCTGCTGTGTATACCAATTCCACCACACTCGCACGATTGGCTGGCGCGCCGCAGGGCAGCCTGGACCAGACAATCAGGCGCGCTTTATAACCCATTGTTATAGAAGCGTCAACCAGCCTAATGTTCAGGATTCGATAGCACGCGCGATATCGCGCATCTCGCAGGCGCTATGGCGCAGGTCATCGACGTGCCCGCCCATGGTGTGCGCATCTGCCTGATGAATCGAATGACGCAGGTAACGGACATGGCCGTCCAGCGCCTGGCTCAGTTCATCGAGTTCGCTGGCGCTGCGCATCAGGTCGTCCTGCAGCCCTTGCATGCGAAGGTTGGAGGTCATGATGGTTCCTGTGGGATCCGGGGCGCGGGCACTATAGTTCAATTGACAGGATGCCGCCATTGCGCCACTGTCGCGCATTGGATCCAACCAGGCCTGTCGCCATGTCATCGCTTCTCCCTGGCCCGGACGCAACGCGGCGTGTTCGCCCAAAGTTGTTCTGGCGCCTGTTGTTCCTTCTGGTCTGCCTGCTGGCAGCGTTTCTTTACGCAGGCTTCATCAGCCTGGGTGGTTACCTGCTGATGCTCGGCTTCGACCAGGAGGCTGCGCAGCCCAGGCGCTTGCTCGCCTTCGCAGGCGCAGCGCTGATCCTGCTGGTAGGGGTATGGCTGCTCAAGGTGGCGATGCCGCGCAGGCTGGTGCCGACCGTGGTGGAGCGCGAGCGCTGACGATCGTCGCATAAGGTGCAGTGCATGCTGGACTTTTGACTACGCTCAATATGTCCTTTCGCGGTGCTTGTGGAGCTCACATGGTTTCGACAGACCGCCCCACCCATTCGGTGATGCCCGAGGCACGCTACGAGCAGTTGGTCCAGGCGGTGGTGGACTACGCCATCTATATGCTCGACCCAACCGGCCATGTGGTGTCCTGGAACGCTGGCGCGCAGCGGATCAAGGGCTACGTTGCCGATGAGGTGATCGGCCGGCATTTCTCGCTGTTCTTCAACGCCCAGGATTGTGCCGACGGCCGCCCGCAACGCTTGCTGCGCCAGGCACTGGAAGAAGGCAAGGCGCAGGACGAAGGCTGGCGCGTGCGCAAGGACGGCACACAGTTCTGGGCGCTCGCCGCGCTGGATGTGATTCGCGACGCGCAAGGCGAGGTCATCGGCCTGGCCAAGGTCACCCGCGACATCACCGATCGCCGCGAGTCGGCCCAGCAGCTCGATGCCATGCGTGCGCAATTGTTCCAAGCGCAAAAGCTCGAGGCCCTGGGACAACTCACCGGAGGCCTGGCCCATGACTTCAACAACCTGCTGACCATCATCCTCAGCTCAGCCCGGCTGGCCAGCAGCAGCCAGGATCCGGCACGTGTGAGGCGCTTGCTCGAGCATATCCTCGATGCTGGCCAGCGCGGCACCCAGCTGACCCAGCAACTTTTGAGCTTTGCCCGGCACCGGCAACTGAGCATCACGCGCATCGTGCCTGCCGAGGCGATCAATATCATTTGCGGGCTGGCGGAACACGCATTGCCCCGGGAAATCGAATTGCTACCCCAGGTACAGCCTGACTTGCCGCTGATCGAGGTGGACGCCGGGCAGTTGCAGATGGTCTTGCTGAACCTGGTGTTCAATGCCCGCGACGCCATTGTCGCCACCGGGCAGATCCGTCTGGTGGTCGAATGCGTGCAGTTGTCCGGCGAAGTGGATGGGCTGTGCGGGCGCTTCGTGCGCTTTGATGTACGTGATGACGGCCAGGGCATTGACCCGCAGGTGCTGCCACGGATCTTCGAGCCGTTCTTCACCACCAAGGCCTTCGGCAAGGGCACTGGCCTTGGCCTGAGTCAGGCCTATGGTTTCGCCCGGCAGAGTAATGGTGCGATCGAGGTGTCCAGCCGGCTTGGCGAGGGCACCTGCATGAGCCTGTACCTACCAGCCCGGACGGGCCCCGATTCGCTTTCGACCGACGGATAGACAGCCATGGTAGAGCAACTAAAGCGACTGGCCACGGGCATCGCGGGGCTCGATGCGCTGCTCAAAGGGGGGTTGGTGGTTGGCGCCTCCTATATCGTTCAAGGGCATCCCGGTTCGGGCAAGACCATCCTGGCCAACCAGCTGGCGTGCAACCATGTGCGTGAAGGTGGTCGGGTACTGGTGGCGACGTTGCTCAGCGAGTCCCATGAACGGCTGTTCCAGTACCTGTCGACCCTGAGCTTCTTCGACCCGGCGCTGGTGGGCGACACCATTCAGTTCGTCAGCGCATTCGACACCCTGGAGCAGGAGGGCCTGGACGCGGTGGTCAGGCTGTTGCGCCAGGAAATTGCCCGGCAGCAGGCCACCTTGCTGATCGTCGACGGGCTGCTCAACGCCCGCTCCAGGGCGGAAACCAGCCTCGATACCAAGAAATTCGTCTCTGAACTGCAGGGGCATGCGGCGTTCGCCGGCTGTACGCTGCTGCTGCTGACCAGTGCGCGATTGGATGAAGGCAGCCCCGAGCACACCATGGTTGATGGCGTGATCGAGCTCGGCGAACACCTGGTCGGCAGCACGGCGGTGCGCCATGTCCAGTTGCGCAAGACGCGTGGCAGTGGCGCGTTGTCCGGGCGCCACGAATGCCTGATCACGGAGGCCGGGTTGCAGGTCTACCCGCGCCTGGAGTCGCTGTACAGTCGCCCCAGCCAGGCAGGAGCGCAAACCCTGAGCCGGGTCGCCACGGGTGTTGCCGACCTCGATGGCATGCTCGGTGGCGGGTTGGCCGAGGCGTCGGTGACCCTGCTGATGGGGCCATCGGGCGTTGGCAAGACAGCGTTGGGCATCGCGTTCCTGGCCGCTTCTACCCAGGCTGCTCCGGGTCTGCATTTCGGTTTCTACGAGACGCCTGCGCGGTTACGGTTGAAGGCCTGCGCGCTGGGCTTCGACCTGCAGGCACTCGAGCGTGAAGGCAGCGTGCAACTGAGCTGGCAATCGACCACCGAAGGCCTGCTGGATCAACTCGGCGCCCAGCTGTTGGCACAGGTCGAGGCGCTTGGTGCCAGGCGCGTGGTAATCGACAGCCTTGGAGCCTTCGGCCGCCTGGCGCTGGAGCCTGCCCGCCTCAACGCCTTTTTCCGCGCACTGACCGGTGAGCTGCGCGCCCGTGGCGTGACGGTGCTGCTGACCTGGGAGATGCGTGACATCTTCGGCGCGGAGATCACCGCGCCGGCCCCCGACCTGTCGAGCATCGTCGACAACCTGATACTGATGCGCTTCGCCGAGCTCGACGCGCAACTGCACCGCGCACTGTCGGTGATCAAGGTGCGTGACAGCGACCACGACCCTGCTTTGCAGGCGCTGAATCTGGGGCCTCATGGCATCAGCCTGGCGCGGGCGTTCGACGGTGCCAGTGGCGTGCTCAGTGGCTCGGCGACACCGCCTGGAGATCGTTGATGGGATGAACAGCATCCTGATCGTCGACGACGAGTACCTGATTGCCGATATCCTCGGTTTTGCCCTGGAGGACGAAGGCTACCTGGTTGAAAAGGCGAGCAACGGGCGCAAGGCCCTGGAGGCTTTGAAGGAAAAGCGCGTGGACCTGGTGATCACCGACTACATGATGCCGGTGCTCAATGGCGAAGAACTGCTGCAAGCCATACGTGAAGAGCTGCAACTGGCGGACCTGCCGGTCATTCTCATGAGCGGCGCCCAGGCCAGCCAGGGTCGGGCCTGCCCCGGGAGGTTCGCGGCGGTGTTCGACAAGCCATTCGACATGGACCGGATGATCGCCACGGTGCGCGAATTGCTGGGCACCTGAGGTTCAGGAGAGGCTCCCCGCATGGGCGGGCAATCGATCAGGCGCATCCGTGCGGCATGATGCAGTTGGCGTGCAGGTTACTCGTCGTTGCTTTTTTCGGGCGCCGGGCTGCCCGCCTGGATCCGCTTGTAGATCTCTTCACGGTGCACCTGAACATCTTTCGGTGCATCGATACCGATCCTCACTTGCATCCCCTTGACGCCCAGAATGGTGACTTTGATGTCATCGTCGATGACGATGCTTTCGCCAACCTTGCGGGTGAGTATCAGCATGTAGTTCTCCTTGGTGATGTAGAAAACCGCCGAGCCAGGTGCTCTGCGGTGGGAGCCTGTCCCTCTTCCTTCTCATTAAAGACGCTTTCGGCGGATAGTAATTCCCCGACAGACAAATTCTGTTGTCGATCTTTAGTTGCAGGTGCCGGCAGGGCTGCGAGGCCACTCCACGGCAAGGTGCTCGGTGGCAAGGATAGGGTGCTTGGCGCCATATGGGAAATTTCTCTGCTCGATGAAGTAAATAGTGTCCGTCAATGATCGTCTTGGCGCTCCAGCATCTGCAGGAAACGTAGCAGTGCCACTTCCTCGGTTTCCAATCCCTTGCGCGGACGGACACGGGGCAATGCCGAAAGACGGCCGAGGTGGAAGTGCTCAAGGACGGCGGGATGGATGTAGCAGCGTCGGCACACAGCCGGAGTGTTGCCCAGGCGCGTCGCCACCTGGCGGACGATGGCGGCGACCTGCCGGCGCGCCTCGCTGTCGGGCTCCCAGGCCTGTGGCCTGAGCAGGCTCAGTGCCAGGCTGCTGCCGGCCCAGGTGCGGTAGTCCTTGGCGGTGAAGTCGGCGCCGGTCAGCTGCTGGAGGAACTGGTTGACCTCGGTCGAGCCGATGCCATGGCGCTGTCCTTGTTCGTCCAGGTACTGGAACAAAGCCTGGCCGGGCAGTTCCATGCAGCGCTTGACCAGGCCGGCCAGGCGTCGGTCGGTCAGGGTGACGTTGTGTTCGACACCGCGTTTGCCGCGGAACTGGAAGCGGATACGGCTGCCCTTGACCTGCACATGGCGGGTGTCGAGGGTGGTCAGCCCGTAGGAGCGGTTGTCGCGCAGGTACTGGCGGTTGCCGATGCGGATCAGCGTGGTGTCGAGCAGGCTGATCACCAGCGCCATGACCTTCTCCCGGCCCAGCCCGGGGGAGGCCAGGTGCGTGTCCAGTTGCTTGCGCAGCTTTGGCAGCACCTCGGCGAAGGCCAGCATGCGTGCGTACTTGTGCTGGTCGCGCAGCTCGCGC
This sequence comes from Pseudomonas sp. RC3H12, assembly GCF_018596375.1. Classification (NCBI taxonomy): domain Bacteria; kingdom Pseudomonadati; phylum Pseudomonadota; class Gammaproteobacteria; order Pseudomonadales; family Pseudomonadaceae; genus Pseudomonas; species Pseudomonas sp. RC3H12. The sequence goes on from NZ_CP075595.1 coordinate 1,264,544, forward strand.
CATTGCGTATGGTAGCGGTACTGCTTGCGCCCCCGGGCGTCGCGCCCGGTGGCCTGCAAGTGCCCTTGCGGGTCGGCGCAGATCCACACGTCGGTGTAGGCCGGCGGGATCACCAGGGCGGCGATGCGTGCCAGGGTCTCTTTATCGCGTACCCGCTGGTTGCCGGCGTCGAAATAGTGGAAGTGGTCGCGCCAGCGCCGGCGGGTCAGGCCGGGCTGGCTGTCATCGACATAATGCAGGGCAGCAGGCAACGGGCAGTCGGGCATCGGCGCAGTCCATCGAGGGCACTCATGCTGCAATGGACAGCATCCGCCGCGTCATTGCTCAGCCCAACAGTGCCACCGACTTGATCTGCGCCCACAGCAACTGGCCCGCGCGCACGTCGAGCTGGTCCGCCGAATAGCGCGTGATGCGTGCCAGCAGCGCACTGCCGGCGGCATCCAGGCTGACCAGCACATGGGCCGGGTTGTCCGCCGGGCGGCATTCGCGGACCCGCACCGGCAGGCGGTTGAGAATGCTCGACGCGCCGTCGGCGGCCAATGCCAGGCTGACGTCCCGGGCCTGGACCTTCAGGCGCAGGCTGCTGCCCACCTGCAAGGCGGGGTGGGCGATACGCAGCAATTGCCCCTCCGTGCCGGGCAGGCGCAGGTCGAACAGCTCATAATGCGGGTCGTGGCCCACCACCACGCCTTCGAGCACCACCCCGGCATCCTCGCCCTGGGCCAATGGCAGGTCGAGGCGGGCCAGGGTCTGGCCGATCGGCCCGCTGGCCACCGCCTTGCCTTGCTCGAGCAGAACCAGGTGGTCGGCCAGGCGCGCCACTTCGTCCTGGGCATGGCTGACGTAGATCAGCGGGATATCCAGCTCGTCGTGCAGGCGCTCCAGGTACGGGAGGATTTCACGCTTGCGCGCGCTGTCGAGGGCAGCCAGTGGCTCGTCCATCAGCAACAGTCGCGGGCTGCTGAGCAAGGCTCGGGCGATGCCGACGCGTTGTGCCTCGCCGCCGGACAGTGTCGCCGGCTTGCGCGCCAGCAGGTGGCCGATGCCCAGCAGCTGGCAGGCCTGTTCCTGGCTGATCTTGCGGGCCTGCGGTGCGATACGGCGCCAGCCGAACTCGAGGTTGCCTTGCACCGACAGGTGCGGGAACAGGCTGGCCTCCTGGAACACGTAGCCGACCGGGCGCCGGTGCGGGGGGATGAAGTGCCCGCGGGCGCTGTCTTCCCACACCTCGCCATTGATTTCGATGTAGGCGCTGGCGGCCCGTTCCAGGCCGGCCAGGCAGCGCAGGCACGAGGTCTTGCCTGAGCCAGAGTGACCGAACAGGGCGCTGATGCCGCGACCGGGCAGGTCAAGGTCGACGTCCAGGGTGAAATCGTCACGCGCCAGTTTCAGGCGCGCCTGTATCGATGCGCTCATTTCAGCTCCAGCCTGCCTTGCCACGGCGGCCGGCATAGAGCATCAGCAGCACCAGGAACGAGAACACCAGCATGGCCCCGGCCAGCCAGTGGGCCTGGCTATATTCCATGGCCTCGACGTGATCGAAGATCTGCACCGAGACCACACGGGTCTTGTCGGGAATGTTGCCACCGATCATCAGCACCACGCCGAACTCGCCGACGGTATGGGCGAAGCCGAGGATGCTGGCGGTAATGAAACCGGGGCGAGCCAGGGGCAGCACCACGTGGACGAAGGTGTCCCAGGGGCTGGCGCGCAGTGTCGCTGCCACCTCCAGCGGGCGCTGGCCGATAGCGCCGAAGGCGTTCTGCAATGGCTGCACCACGAAGGGCATCGAGTACACCACCGAGCCGATCACCAGCCCGGTGAAGCTGAACACCACGCTGCCCAGGCCCAGAGCCTGTATGGCCTGGCCGATCCAGCCATGGGGGCCGAGGGCCAGCAGCAGGTAGAAGCCGATTACCGTTGGCGGCAGCACCAGGGGCAGGGCCACTACCGCGCCGATCGGCCCGCGCAGCCAGGAACGGGTGCGCGCCAGCCACCAGGCGATGGGCGTGCCCAGCACCAGGAGGATGGCGGTGGTCAGGCTGGCCAGCTTGATGGTCAGCCAGATGGCGCCCAGGTCACTGGCGTCGAGAGGCATCAGAGCTCATAGCCGTAGGACTTGATCACCGCGGCGGCTTTCGGGCCCTTGAGGTAATCGACCAGGGCCTTGGCGGCCGGGTTGTCCTTGCCTTTGTTGAGGATCACCGCATCCTGGCGGATCGGGTCATGCAGCTCGGCGGGCACGATCCAGGCGGAGCCTTCGCTGACCTTGCCATCCTTGTAGATCTGCGACAGCGCGACGAAGCCCAGCTCGGCGTTGCCGGTGGAAACGAACTGGAAGGCTTGGGTGATGTTCTGGCCCTCGACGATCTTCGCCTTGGTGGCTTCGGTCAGCTTCAGCTTGTCCAGCACCTGGGTGGCGGCCAGGCCATAGGGCGCGGCCTTGGGATTGGCGATGGACAGGTGCTTGTACTCGTTCTTCTTCAGCACATCACCCTTGGCGTCGACATAGCCTGGCTTGGCCGACCACAGCGCCAGGGTGCCGATGGCATAGGTGAAGCGCGAGCCTGCAACGATTTCCTTTTCCTGTTCCAGCTTGGCCGGAGTGCTGTCGTCGGCGGCGAGGAACACTTCGAATGGCGCGCCGTTCTTGATCTGTGCGTAGAACTGGCCGGTGGCGCCGTAGGCAGCGACCAGCTTGTGGCCGGTGTCCTTCTCGAAATCCTTGGCGATGGCCTGGATGGGCGCTGTGAAGTTGGCCGCGACAGCGACCTGGACTTCATCGGCCCAGGCACTGTTGAGGCAGATCAGGCTGGCGAGGGTGCTGGCGGCCAGATAAGGCAAGCGAATACGCATGAAGACGGCTCCTGAGGGATTATCGTTATGGTGCGGAATATATAGCGATAAGCCGTCTGTCGGGAAGGGGTTGGTGTGATTTGCCGTCGGTGGTGGCCTTGTTGTGGAGCTGCGTGGCAGCGGCGCCCGGCCGCTCCCACGCAGGTGATGCTTGCCCAGCCCAAGGGCTGGGCGGTTTCCCGCAGATCATCGCTACGCCGCCAACCGCCCGCTGGCAATCGCCTCCGACGCCGCCAGCATCGCCCGCAGCAGCACCGCGCAGCCGGCCGCGAGGTCCTCGGGGGCGGCGTTCTCGATTTCGTTGTGACTGATCCCGCCCTCGCACGGCACGAAGATCATCCCGGCCGGGCCCAGCTCGGCGAGGAAGATTGCGTCGTGCCCGGCGCCGCTGACGATGTCCATGTGCGCCAGGCCCAGGTTGCGTGCCGAATCACGTACCGCCTCGACGCAGCCTTTGTCGAAGTACAAGGCCGGGAAGTCGGCGGTGGGCACCAGGTCGTATTCCAGCCCATGCTTGGCCGTGGTGGCCTCGATCACCTGGCGCACCTCGGCGATCATCGACTCCAGTCGCTGGCCTTCCAGGTGACGGAAGTCCAGGGTCATGCGCACTTCGCCGGGGATCACGTTGCGCGAGCCGGGGTAGGCCTGCAGGCAACCGACGGTGCCGCAGGCATGTGGCTGGTGGGCGAGGGCGGTGCGGTTGACCGCCTCGACCACGGCGGCGGCACCGACCAGGGCGTCCTTGCGCAGGTGCATCGGGGTGGGGCCGGCGTGGGCCTCGACGCCGCGCAGGGTCAGGTCGAACCACTTCTGGCCGAGGGCACCGAGCACCACGCCGATGGTCTTGTGCTGGTCCTCGAGGATCGGGCCCTGCTCGATATGCGCCTCGAAGTAGGCGCCGACCGGGTGGCCGGACACGGCGCGGCTGCCGGCGTAGCCGATGGCGTTCAATGCCTCGCCGACGCTCACGCCCTGGGCATCGCGCTTGGCCAGGGTGTGCTCGAGGGTGAACTTGTTGGCGAACACCCCCGAACCCATCATGCACGGGGCGAAGCGTGAGCCTTCCTCGTTGGTCCACACCACCACCTCCAGCGGCGCTTCGGTTTCCACCCCGAGATCATTGAGGGTGCGGATCACCTCCAGCCCGGCCATCACGCCGAAGCAGCCATCGAACTTGCCGCCGGTGGGCTGGGTGTCGATATGGCTGCCGGTCATCACGGGTGGCAGCTTGGCGTTGCGCCCTGGGCGGCGTGCGAAGATGTTGCCTACGGCGTCAATGCTCACCGTGCAACCGGCTGCTTCGCACCACTGCACGAACAGATCGCGAGCCTGGCGATCGAGATCGGTCAGCGCCAGGCGGCATACGCCGCCCTTTGGCGTGGCGCCGAGGCGGGCCAGGTCCATCAGCGATTGCCACAGGCGGTTACTGTCGATGTGGCGTTGGCTGGATTGCAGGATTTCCTTGGCGGGGGTGGTCATGGGGTGTCTCCTCAGGCTGTTATTTTTACCATCACGTGGGAGCGGGCTTGCCCCGCGATGCGGCGCATCAGGGCATCGGTTTGGCCAGCCGCGCCGGGCCGCGCACCGCGATGCCGCCGAGGGCGTAGTAGAGCCCGCCGCCGAGCAGCGAACCGGTGAACCAGCCGTAGTCGTAGAACCAGCTGAAACTGCTGTTGCCGATGGCTATCACAGTCAGCGCCACCGGCACGCCGAAGGCGATGAACCCGGCCCAGTTCCATGCCGGGTACACGTCGTCGCGGTACAGTCCGACGAGGTCCAGTTGCTGGCGGCGGACCAGGAAGTAGTCCACCACCATGATCCCGGCGATTGGCCCTAGCAGGCTGGAATAGCCCAGCAGCCAGTTGGAGTACACGCTCTCCAGGCTCAGGTCGGAGACGATCCAGCCGAGCTTCTTGAGCAGCTCGTGGCCCATCAGCGCCAGGCCGATGAAGCCGGTCAGCCAGACGGCACGGCTGCGCCCGATCAGGCGCGGGGCGATGTTCTGGAAGTCGTTGGTGGGCGAGACGATGTTGGCCGCGGTGTTGGTCGACAGCGTTGCGACGATGATCAGCGCCATGGCCAGGGCCACCCAGCCGGGGCTCTGGATATGGCCGATCAGGCTCACCGGGTCGGACACCGTCTGGCCCACCAGCGAGGCGGAGGCAGCGGTCATGATCACGCCCAGCGAAGCGAACAGGAACATGGTCAGCGGCAGGCCGAAGATCTGCCCGAGAATCTGGTCCTTCTGGCTTTTCGCGTAACGGCTGAAATCGGGGATGTTCAGCGACAGCGTGGCCCAGAAACCGACCATGGCGGTGAGCCCGGCGCAGAAGTAGCCGACCACGCTGGCGCCCTCGGGGCGTTTGGGCGGCTGCGCCAGCAACTCGCTCATCGACATGTACGGCAGCGCCCAGAACAACAGGCCGACACCGACCGCCACCAGCAACGGCGCCGACAGCGTCTCCAGCCATTTGATCGACTCGGCGCCGCGCAGCACCACCCACAGGTTCAGCGACCAGAACAGCATGAAGCCGATCACCTCGCCGGATCCACCCAGTGCCTTCCACTCGGGGAACAATGAACCCAGGAACAGGTGGATGGCCAGACCGCCGAACATCGTCTGGATACCGAACCAGCCGCAGGCCACCACGGCGCGGATCAGGCACGGCACGTTGGAGCCGAAGATACCGAACGAGGCGCGCAGCAGCACCGGGAACGGGATGCCGTATTTGGTCCCGGGGAAGGCGTTGAGGGTCAGCGGGACAAGCACGATGAGGTTGGCCAGCAGGATCGCCAGCAGCGCCTCGCCCACGCTCAGGCCGAAGTAGGCGGTGAGCACGCCGCCAAGGGTGTAGGTAGGCACGCAGATGGACATGCCCACCCATAACGCAGTGATGTGCCACTTGTTCCAGGTGCGCTGGTGCACCTTGGTCGGTGCGATGTCGTGGTTGTAGCGGGGGCTGTCGAGGACGTCGCTGCCGGCGTCGAGCTCGTACAGGCCATGCTGCTCGACCACTTGCGATCTGCTCTGTTGCATGGGGTTCTCCAGGTCTTTTTTCTTGTAGTTGTCGCTCATCGGGCTGACGCGATGGCCGGAGTACACACACCACCAGTACTGCACCTCCGGCCCGGCCAGGCGGTTGTGGCCTGCGTTTTCAACAAACGTGCCGGGAAAGCCCGCGCCTTCCCGGCGGGCCGCCGCCGACCGGAGGTAACTCACTGACCTGCAAAGGCATTCATCAAGGCGGCAGGCGAAGCGGGAGCTCCTGGGCATGCCGTCTGTCTGGCCGGTCCAGCACCCGCGTGGTTCAAACGGGTGCAACCTGGAAAAACACCAGTGCGGCCTGCGCCATCCAGCCAGTAAACAAACACCTGATTTTGCGTAGAAAATCTTGACCAATTTGGCTTCCTGTCAAGTGCGTCAAAATGGTGAAGGGGTGTCACTTTTTGGTGAGCTTGCGAATAAATTGTTAAAAATCAATTATTTATTGTTTTTGATGGTTGCATATATTTTTTCTTGATGAATATCCGATCAGATACTAGCCTCGATTCTTGTCAGGCCTGACAGGATTAATGAAATCACCTCCAGCGCCCGGCCAACACAATTCCAAGAACCGGCCAGAAGACCGGTCAGCCTGCGAGGAAAACGGCATGTCCCTGTTGATCCGTGGCGCCACCGTGGTTACCCATGAAGAGAGCTACCCCGCCGATGTCCTGTGTGCCGATGGCCTGATCCGCGCCATCGGCAAAGACCTCGAAGCCCCCACCGACTGTGAGATCCTCGACGGCAGTGGCCAGTACCTGATGCCCGGCGGCATCGACCCGCACACCCACATGCAGCTGCCGTTCATGGGCACGGTGGCCAGCGAGGACTTCTTCAGCGGCACTGCCGCGGGTCTGGCCGGGGGCACCACCTCGATCATCGACTTCGTCATCCCCAACCCGCAGCAGTCGCTGCTCGAGGCTTTCCATACCTGGCGCGGCTGGGCGCAGAAGAGTGCCAGCGACTATGGCTTCCACGTCGCCATCACCTGGTGGAGCGAGCAGGTCGCCGAGGAGATGGGTGAACTGGTCGCCCAGCATGGAGTGAACAGCTTCAAGCACTTCATGGCCTACAAGAATGCGATCATGGCCGCCGACGACACCCTGGTGGCCAGCTTCGAACGCTGCCTGCAACTGGGCGCGGTACCCACGGTGCACGCCGAAAACGGCGAGCTGGTCTATCACCTGCAGCAAAAGTTGCTCGCCCAGGGCCTGACCGGCCCCGAGGCACACCCGCTGTCGCGTCCATCCCAGGTCGAAGGGGAGGCCGCCAGCCGCGCCATCCGCATCGCCGAAACCCTGGGCACGCCGCTGTATCTGGTGCATGTCTCCAGCCGCGAGGCGCTGGACGAGATCACCTATGCCCGGGCCAAGGGCCAGCCGGTTTACGGTGAGGTGCTGCCGGGGCATCTGCTGCTCGACGACAGCGTTTACCGTGATCCGGACTGGGCCACCGCCGCCGGCTACGTGATGAGCCCGCCGTTCCGCCCGCGCGAGCACCAGGAGGCGCTATGGGGGGGCCTGCAGTCGGGCAACCTGCACACCACGGCCACCGACCACTGCTGCTTCTGCGCCGAGCAGAAGGCCATGGGCCGCAACGACTTCAGCCGGATCCCCAACGGCACCGCCGGCATCGAAGACCGCATGGCGGTGCTGTGGGACGCCGGGGTGAACAGCGGGCGCCTGTCGATGCACGAGTTCGTCGCGCTGACCTCCACCAACACCGCGAAGATCTTCAACCTGTTCCCGCGCAAAGGCGCGATCCGCGTCGGCGCCGATGCCGACCTGGTGCTGTGGGACCCGCAGGGCACCCGTACCATCAGCGCCCAGACCCACCACCAGCGGGTCGATTTCAACATCTTCGAAGGCCGCACCGTGCGCGGCATCCCCAGCCACACCATCAGCCGGGGCAAGGTGCTCTGGGCCGATGGCGACCTGCGTGCCGAGCCGGGCGCGGGGTGTTATGTGGAGCGCCCGGCCTATCCCTCGGTGTACGAGGTGCTGGAACGGCGTGCCGAACGGCAGAAACCGAAGCCGGTTCAGCGCTGAAGCAGCTGGGGCTGCTGCGCAGCCCTATCGCCGGCAAGCCGGCGATAGGGGCGCAAAGCGCTCCCCTGATAACAACACACATGCTCCTGTTGACTGCCATCCCCCAGAACGGACAGGCGAGTGACCGCCGCCTGAACCCATAAAAAAGCGAGAGGCTACAACCGTGATCGATGCCCTGAACCACTTGCCGCGCCCCCGCGCCGGCGCCGACCAGCTGGCCGAGGCCTTCAGCGACCTCGCGCCCCCGCTCACCGCCCGGCAGGCCGCTGTCGAGAGCGCGCGCTGCCTGTACTGCTACGACGCGCCGTGCGTCAATGCGTGCCCCAGCGAGATCGACATCCCCTCGTTCATCCACCGCATCAGCGACGAGAACCTGCAGGGCGCCGCCGAACGCATTCTCTCGGCCAACATCCTTGGCGGCAGCTGCGCCCGGGTTTGCCCCACGGAGATCCTTTGCCAGCAAGCCTGCGTGCGCAACAACGCCCAGGAGTGCGCCCCGGTACTGATCGGCCAATTGCAGCGCTACGCCCTGGACCACGCCGACTTCACCGAGCATCCGTTCCAGCGCTCACCGGCCAGTGGCAAGCGCATCGCCGTGGTCGGCGCCGGCCCCGCCGGATTGTCGTGCGCGCACCGGCTGGCCATGCACGGCCACGACGTGGTGATCTTCGAGGCGCGGGAGAAGGCCGGTGGTCTCAACGAATACGGCATCGCCCGCTACAAGCTGGTGGACGACTACGCCCAGCGCGAAGTGGAATTCCTGCTGGGCATCGGCGGAATCGAGATCCGCCATGGCCAGCGCCTGGGCGGCAACCTGTCGTTGGCCGAGCTGCATGGCCAGTACGACGCGGTGTTCCTCGGCCTGGGCCTGGGGGCCGTGCGCCAGCTGGGCCTGGCGGACGAAGACGCGCCGGGCCTGCTTGCCGCCACCGACTATATCCGTGAGCTGCGCCAGGCTGACGACCTCACCCAGCTGCCGTTGGCTGACCGCTGCCTGGTGCTCGGCGCCGGCAACACCGCCATCGACATGGCCGTGCAGATGAGCCGGCTGGGCGCCCGCGACGTCAACCTGGTGTACCGCCGCGGCGAAGCCGACATGGGCGCCACCGGCCATGAGCAGGAAATTGCCAAGCACAATCAGGTGCGCCTGCACACCTGGGCCCGGCCCGATGCCGTGCTGCTGGATGATGCCGGGCGCGTGCGTGGCATGCGCTTCGCGCGCACGCAATTGATCGACGGACGCCTGGGCGATACCGGTGAAACCTTCGAGCTGGCTGCCGACGCGATCTTCAAGGCCATCGGCCAGCGCTTCGATGAGCAAAGCCTCGGCGATCCGCTGGCGGCGCAACTGGCCCGCGACGGCGAGCGCATACAGGTGGACGCGCACATGCGTACCTCCATCCCCGGCATCTACGCCGGCGGCGACTGTACCGCGCTGGGCCAGGACCTCACCGTCCAGGCCGTGCAACATGGCAAGCTGGCCGCCGAAGCCATCCATGCCCAACTCATGCTCAACGTGGAGGCTGCGTAAATGGCCGACCTGTCCATCGTATTCGCCGGCATCAAGGCACCCAATCCATTCTGGTTGGCTTCCGCGCCCCCCACCGACAAGGCCTACAACGTAATCCGCGCCTTCGAGGCCGGCTGGGGCGGGGTGGTGTGGAAGACCCTGGGCGAGGACCCGGCGGCGGTCAACGTGTCGTCGCGCTACTCGGCGCATTACGGCGCCAACCGCCAGGTGCAGGGCATCAACAACATCGAGCTGATCACCGACCGCTCACTGGAGATCAACCTGCGCGAGATCACCCAGGTGAAGAAGGACTGGCCCGACCGTGCGCTGATCGTGTCGCTGATGGTGCCGTGCCTCGAAGAATCCTGGAAGTTCATCCTGCCGCTGGTGGAAGCCACCGGTGCCGACGGCATCGAACTCAACTTCGGCTGCCCCCACGGCATGCCCGAGCGCGGCATGGGCGCCGCCGTCGGCCAGGTGCCCGAGTATGTGGAAATGGTCACCCGCTGGTGCAAAACCCATTGCACGCTGCCGGTGATCGTCAAGCTCACCCCCAATATCACCGACATCCGCCAGTCGGCGCGCGCCGCGCACCGGGGCGGGGCGGACGCGGTGTCGCTGATCAACACTATCAACTCGATCACCAGTGTCGACCTGGACCGCATGGTCGCCCACCCCATCGTCGGCGACCAGAGCACCCATGGCGGCTACTGCGGGTCGGCGGTCAAGCCGATCGCCCTGAACATGGTCGCCGAGATCGCCCGCGACCCCGAGACCCGTGGCCTGCCGATCTGTGGCATTGGCGGTATCGGCACCTGGCGCGACGCCGCCGAGTTCATCGCCCTGGGCAGTGGCGCGGTGCAGGTGTGCACCGCAGCGATGCTGCATGGCTTTCGCATCGTCGAAGACATGCAGGACGGCCTGGCGCGCTGGATGGACCAGCACGGCCACCGCAGCCTCGAGGCGTTTCGTGGCCAGGCCGTGGGGCATACCACTGACTGGAAGTACCTGGATATCAACTACAAGTCGGTGGCGCAGATCGACCAGGACGCCTGCATCGGCTGCGGGCGCTGCCACATCGCCTGCGAGGACACCTCGCACCAGGCCATCGCCAGCACCCTGAAGGCCGACGGCACCCACGCCTACAGTGTGATCGAGGCCGAGTGCGTGGGTTGCAACCTGTGCCAGATCACCTGCCCGGTGGAAGGTTGCATCGACATGCAGGCGCAGGACACCGGCAAGCCGTACATGAACTGGACGCAGGATCCGCGCAATCCCTATCGTGAGGCGGGTTGAGGAGGCGGTCGATAAACACGCCTCGGCAGCGGTGATGCCTGCTCGAGCTCCGCGCTAGCTGATTGCGGTCTCGTGCAGGCAGTGCCACACCACGCCGTGGTTGCTGCACTCCAGCAATGCCAGCGACCAGCGTGCCTGCACCACACCCTGCAACCGATGGGTTTCCTTGTAGCGCACTGCTACGTTCACCCCGGCCTGCCATACCACCTGGACGTCGCTGACGACGATCTCCAGCCCTGGCCGTGCGCCGGCCGCCCGGCTGAACAGTTGCTCCACCTGTGCGCGGGTCACCACCGTGCCCGCCGTGCCGACCATGCTGAAATCATCGGCGAACACCGCCATCAGTCCGCCGAGCACTGCCTGGGTCTCGGCCGCTGGGCGGGTGAAGATGCTGTGGATCAGCTCATGAACGTGATGAATGCTGCGCTCGGCGCGGGCAATCGCGTGGTCAGGCATGGCGAGGGGTCTCCGGGGGTAGTGTGTGCAGTGTCATCAGTGGCGCCAGCCCGAGCAGCGCGGCCAGAGTGAAGGTCAGGTGATAGGCGTCCGGCGTGCTCAGGCCCACCAGCAACAGGTTGAAGATCATCAGCAGCAAGGCGGCGCCGACGCTGAAGGCCATCTGTCGATTGAGGTTCCACAGCACGCTGGCCTGCTGCATCCGCTCGCCGCTGAAGTCGAGCAGCGCGGTGGTCTGGGCGGTATTGGCACCGATGCCGCCGCCGATGCCCATGAGGCCGTAGGCCGCCATCAGTACGGCGTTGTCCGTCGGGGTATCGACCATGACCAGCAGGCAGATACCCAGGCTGTGCAGGAGCATGCCGAGCAGCAACAGGCGGGCGGCACCGACGCGGTTGTACAGGCGGCCGGCCAGCAACATGGCGGCGAAGGCCCCGGCGGCGTAGAGCAGCATGAACAGGCCGGTGGCCTGGGCGCTCAGCTGCAGCACATCCTGCAGATAGAAGATGTTCAACAGGTTGACCCCGGTGAACACCCCGGGGATCGCATGGTAGACCTGCATCGAGACTCGCAGGCGGGGGCTGGCGAGCAGCTTCAGCTCGACGATGCCTGCCGCAGCGCGTTGGTAATGGGCGCGGTACAGCAAGGCGCAGGACACACCCGCCAGCAGGCAGGCGATGGCCAGTAGGGCGCCATGGCCGGCACCATACAGCGACAGGCCCAGCAGCAGGCAGGCGAGGGCGGCGCTGACCAGCAGCAATCCCTTGAAGTCCGGGCGTGGCGCTGTCGGAGCCGGTGCCTGGTCAAGCCAGGCCCAGGCCAGCGCCGCCGTCAGCAGGGCCAGCGGAATGTTGCTGTGGAAGACCCACGGCCAGCGGCCATGGTCGACGATCAACCCGCCAAGGGTGGGTGACAGCGCCGGCGCCAGCAGCGCCACCGCCATCACCAGAGTGGACACGCGGGCGCGCTCCGGGCCCTTGAAGCGTTCGAAGGTCAGCGCCTGCCCGACGGGGATCAGCAAGCCACCGGCCATGCCCTGAACCAGGCGCCAGGCAATCAACGCGGCAAAGCTCTGCGCCTCGCCGCAGCCCCACACCGCCACGCTGAACGCCAGCATGGCGGTGCTCAACAGCCGCCGCGCGCCCCAGCGATTGGCCAGCCAGGTGCTCACCGGCACGGCCAGGGTCAGCCCGAGCATGTAGGCATTGCCGACCCAGGCGCTGCTGGCGTTGCCAATGGCGAACTCGGCGGCGATCCGTGGCAACGCCACGGTCGGCATGAACAGGTTGATGCAGTCGATGAAGAACCCCATCAGGAAGATCGTTGCCACGCGATACCGGTACGTCATTGCCACTCCTTTTCGACGCGCAGAGTAGGTGTCGTGGACTGGCCCTGTCGATGTCGCTACCCTTGAAACTCTGTTTGATGGAAGTGAACAATGCCGCGCACGGCCCTCCACACCCAGCTCAACCGGGTGCAGACGTTTCTGGCGGTGGTCGATTTCGGCTCTTTCACCAAGGCGGCGGACTTTCTCGGCATCAGCAAAGCCATGGCCAGCCAGCACGTCAAGGCGCTGGAGCAGGCCCTGGGGGTGACGCTGCTGGCGCGCAGCACCCGTGCTATCGCCCCAACCGAAACCGGCCAAAGTTTCTATGAAGATTTCAAGGTGATCGTCAGCGATGTCGAAGGCGCCTTCGCCAATGTACTGCGCCGGCACAACGGCCTATCGGGCAAGCTGCGCATCAGCACCACCGGGGAGTACGGCGAGCGCTTCATCCTGCCGCTGATCCCGCTGTTCGCCGAGCGCTACCCGGCGTTGTCGCTCAGCTACGATACCGACTCGTCGCTGAACGACCTGATTGCCGAGCGGCTCGACCTGGTGGTGCGCCTTGGCGCGTTGCCGGACTCGAACCTGCGCAGTCGCCAGCTGGCCGAGTACGACATTGTGCTGGTGGCTGCTCCGGCCTTTCTTGCTCGCCATGCCATTGAACGGCCCGAGGAACTGGCGGATACACCCTGGATTGCCAACAGCAACCTGCAGAGCCCGACCGCCTGGACCTTGCACAGCGCGCAGGCGGGGAGTGCAAGCGTTGTCGGCCGGGCGGCCTACCAGTCCAATGCGTCCCACGCCATTCGGGCAATGGCCTGCGCCGCCCTGGGCGTAGCGGTGCTGCCGGCCTGGCTGGTCGAACAGGACCTGGCCGACGGCACCCTGCGGCGGGTATTGCCGGACTACAGCCTGCCGAGGCAGCCGATCAGCGTGGTGTACCCGAACAGCAGCCATGTGCCGCACAAGGCCCGGGTGTTCATCGATTTTCTGTGCGAGCACCTGGGGCGCTAAGGGCGCTGCTCACGGCTCCAGGCCGATGCCGCGCAGGATGACGCCGGTCACGGTCTGCACCGCTTGCTCGAACGCCATGTCCGACAGCGGCTCACCGTCATTGAGCAGGGTGACCTGGAAACCGAAGTCGGCGTAGTGCTGGGTCGCCGCCCAGATCATGTACAGCAGCGCCGATGGTTCCACCGGCAGGATGCGCCCGTCGTCGACCCAACTGCGGATCTTCGCCTGCTTGAGCTGCGCCCACGGCACCAGGATTTCGTCCAGGCTGGGGCCCAGCAGCGGGGCGCCGTGGAGGATCTCCTCGGCCCAGATCTTCGAGCCCAGCGGCCGCGAGCGCGAATGGCCCATCTTGGCGCGGATGTAGCTGGTCAGCACCACCCGCGGGTCGTCGAAGTGCTCGAAGCACAGGGCATCCTGTTTCCAGACGTCCAGCAGGTCCTGCAACACGGCGCGGTACAGGTCGTCCTTGGTGCTGAAGTAGTAGTGCAGGTTGGAGCGCGGCAGTTGCGCCCGTTCGGCGATATCGCCCATGGAGGTGGCGGCGTAGCCCTTGTCGGCGAACACCTGCTCGGCGGCTTGCAGGATCTTTTCGACGTTGCGCCGGCGGATCTCGATCTTGTGGTTGGCCATGGGCTGTCCGTGGTGACCTGAACAGGGCAAGGCTAACAGCTTTGCCGGGGCGGCGATAAGGTCAAGGTTGCCGGCTCGGCAACAGCGTCAGTGCTAGGCGGCTGGCGCTGCGCAGGTCCTCTCCGGGCACGCCGTCGCGGGCCTGCACGGAGATACCGTGGAGGAAGGTGGCATAGAAGTGGCCGAGGGCCTCGGCCTGCGTGTCGGCCGGCAACTGCCCCTGGTCACGGGCTTGGCGCAGGCGCTCGATGATCGACTCGGTACGCTGCCGGCGGTGCCCGGACAACCACTGCTGGACGGCCAGGTTGTCCGGTGCCACGCCGCTGGCGGCGCTGACCACCAGGCAGCCCCTGGGCTCGTTGGCGCGGGTGTAGGTGCTGATGGCGTCCTCGAGCATCCGTGCCAGGGCCTGGTAAATATCCGGCAGGGCCAGGGCGCGGTCGGCGAAGCCGCCTTCGGTCGACTCGTACAGGGCCACGGCTTCCTCGAACAGTTGCTGCTTGCTGCCGAAGGCCGCGTAGATGCGCGCGGAGGCGATGCCCAGCGCAGACACCAGGGCCGACATCGAGGTGCCCTCGTAGCCATGCTCCCAGAACAGCCGCATCGCCTTGCGCAGCGCCTGTTGCTTGTCGAATTCCCGAGGTCGCCCTGCCATCGCTCGCCTGCCTGATTACGTGAAACGTGCATTCTAGCCAATTTGCGATTGACGGGCAGCGCCATTCGATCCTATTGTTTGTCGATCAACAAACAATAGGATGACATCATGCGAACACTCAAAGGCCCCAGTCTGCACCTCGCGCAGTTCAGCGCCGACAAGCCACCGTTCGACAGCCTCGACAGGATCGCCGAGTGGGCGGGAGAGTTGGGCTTCAAGGGGTTGCAGGTCCCGGCCTGGGACGCCCGGTTGTTCGACCTGGAACTGGCCGCGCAGAGCACCGGCTACTGCGATGAGGTCAAGGGGCGGCTGGCCGAGCACGGCTTGCAGGTCAGCGAGCTGACCACCCACATGATCGGCCAATTGGTCGCGGTCCATCCGGCCTACGACTCGATGTGCGACGCCTTCGCCCCGGCCGCGCTGGCCGGGCGGCCGGCAGAACGCACCGCCTGGGCGACCGAGCAGATGACACTGGCGGCTCGGGCCAGCCGCAACCTGGGCCTGGAGGACATGGGGACCTTTTCCGGCTCGCTGGCCTGGCCCTACCTGTTCCCGTTCCCGCAGCGTCCCCAGGGCCTGGTCGAGGCTGCCTTCGAAGAGCTGGCGCGGCGCTGGCGGCCGATACTCGACTGCTGTGACGAACAGGGCGTCAACCTGTGCTTCGAGATCCACCCGGCCGAGGACCTGCATGACGGCACCAGCTTCGAACGTTTCCATGCCCTGGTGGGTGAGCACGTGCGTTGCCGCATTCTCTTCGACCCCAGCCATTTCGTGTTGCAGCAACTCGACTACCTGGCCTATCTGGACCTCTATCACCCACTGATCCGCATGTTTCACGTCAAGGACGCCGAGTTCAACCCGAGCGGTCGGCAGGGCGTGTATGGCGGCTACAGCGATTGGACCGAACGTGCCGGGCGCTTCCGATCGCTGGGTGACGGGCAAGTGGACTTCAAGGCCATCTTCTCGCGGCTGGCGCAGTACGACTTCGCGGGGTGGGCAACCCTGGAGTGGGAATGCTGCCTGAAGCATCAGGAGGACGGTGCCCGTGAAGGCGTCGAGTTCATCAACCGCCATATCATCCGGGTCACGGACCAGGTGTTCGACGATTTCGCCGGCGCACCGATCGACGCCCATCAGATCCAGCGCATGCTGGGCATCGACACAGGAGCACGGGTATGAGCCTGATCGTCGAGTCTTTGGCTGACGCTTTCGAGCATGCCTATGTGCAAGTGCAGGGACAGCGCATCCACTGTGTCGTGGCCGGTGCCGGCGAGCCGGTGCTACTGGTGCCGGGCTGGCCACAGACTTGGTACGCCTGGCGCCATGTGCTGCCGATCCTCGCCGCGCGCGGGTTCCGTGCCATTGCCATCGATCCGCCGGGCCTGGGGGATTCGGACCGCCCCGAGCAGGGCTACGACACCGGCAACGTCGCCGCTGTGCTGCATGCCGCGATGACCCAGCTGGGGCATGAGCGCTATCACCTGGTCGGTCACGATGTGGGGATGTGGGTGGCCTATGCCCTGGCCAGTGATTGGCCACAGGCGGTGCGCTCGCTGACGGTGGCCGAGGCGGTGATCCCGGGGCTTGCCGAGGCGCCGTCGATCTTCGTGGCGCCGCAGGACAACATCTTCCTTTGGCACTTCCTGTTCAACCAGGTACGCGATCTGCCGGAGTTCCTGATCGCCGGACGTGAGGAGGGCTACCTCAACTTCATGTTCGACCGATGGGCGATCCATCGGCATGCGGTGGCGGCGGATGTCTATATCCGTGCCTACGCCTCGCCGGGCGGGATGCGGGCGGGCTTCGCCTATTACCGGGCGATTCCCGAGACCATCAGGCAGAACCGCGAGCGGGCCAGGCATCCGCTGCCCATGCCGGTACTGGCGATCGGTGCCGAGCACGCCACGGGCGATGCGCCGCTGCGTACGCTGCAGGGGCATGCCGACTCGGTGCGCGGGGTGATCCTGCCGGGTTGCGGGCACTTCGTCATGGAGGAAGCGCCGGTGTCGTTCAACGAGCACCTGCTGGCGTTCCTGGAAGAGGTCGAGGTCAACCGCTGATCGCAGTCGTGGCCCTGGCGGCGTCGGTCACGGCTTGCTGGTGATCGGCGCGCAACACGGCCAGTTTGCGGCGCTCGTACTCTTCCTGGCTCAGACCCTGGCGTTGCAATGCCTCGAGTTGCAGCTGACGGGCTTCCTCGGCGCTGTAGGGACGTAGCTCAGGATGGCTGGCGCAACCGCCCAGCACGGCGATGGCCAGGGTGGCGAGGAGGAGGCGGGCGGTGGTGTTCATCGGGATGATACCGTGGGCTGTCGGATCGATGAACCCAGGTTATTGGCCACAGTGGCACGATGGAAATCGCTGTGCTCGATAGTGACTATCGACGCCTGCGCGCCTGCCGTTCAAGGAATGCTCGTGGCCCTCAACGCGGCATGTAGCCCAGTTGCCAGGCACGCGGGATGAACACCGTCACCAGCGCCAGCAAGCAGGCCAGGGCGCAACTGGCCGCCAGCGCCTGCAAGCCCAGCCGTTGCTGCAGCCAGGCCCCGAGCGCGGCACCCAGCAGCATGCCGCTCCAGGGCACCAGCTGTACCCGCCAGCCATGGCGCCGCTCACCCAGCAACCAACGCCCCAGGCCACGGCCGAAACGCGACAGCGCGCCGGTGACGTAGGTCAGGCCGATCGGCAGGCCGTTCACCTGTTCGACCACGGCATTGAGCATGCCCATGGCCAGGGTGGCCGCGATCAACGCGGGCAATGTGGTGGGCGCAGGCCACGCTGCGGCAAACGCCAGCAGGCTGGCGGTGATCAGCAGCAAGGGCGCGGCGCGGCGGCGCAAGCGGCGGGCCAGCAATACACCCAGGGTGTTGCCCAGCACGAAACTGAGGATCGCCAGGGCCAGGCGCAGCATCAGCGCCAGGTCCGCCTGGCTGATGGCCACCGCCAGGCGCGTGGTGTTGCCGCTCATGAATGATACGAAGTCGCCCAACGCCAGCAGGCCGATGGCGTCGGTCATGCCGGCCAGCACCGACAATCCGGCCACCAGCCCCAGGCCGACCCGGCCGCGCAGGGCCTGCAAGCGGACCCGACGGGCACTGTGCTGGGAGGTGGCGGTGGGTAGCATGGGGCGAGTCTCCGGGGCGCAGGGGCTTTGATCTTATACCCCGGCCAGCACCTTGCGCATGGGGATGCAGGACAGTTCGAGGCCGAATGGGGATTGGTAGACCGACAGCGCATCGCCGGTGTAGCCGCAGCGGCGATAGAACGCCGCTGCGTTCAGGGTCGAGTCCAGGTTGACCACCTCCAGACCTTCGGCCCTGGCGATGCCTTCGAGGTGTTCGACCATCGCCCGGGCGATGCCACGGCCCATGAATGCCGGCAGCACGAACAGGGCACCCAGTTCACCGCTGTGCAGGTCGAGCATGCCGGTGGCGACGATCGTGTCGTCGATGCAGACGAGGTGGTAATGCTCGGCGACCAGGGCCGCGTAGCCTTCTGTGAACGGTACGTCGGCCCAAGCTTGGGCAAGGGCGGCATCGTAGGCTTCTGTGCACTGCCACAAGATTGCCTGGCGGCGAATAGCGTAGGTTTGCAGTGCGTCGTGACGGCTGGCGCGGCGTATGTCGAGCATGGGTTCCCTCCCGGTTGAGCCTGGATGATAACAAGGGCGCCGGGGAAAACGGACGCAGGCCTCGCCAGCACCATCAACTGCCTGCTCGACTGACTGTGGGTCAGAACGATCCCGTTTGCACCTCGCCGCTGCGTGCGTAGTGGGCCAGCAATACGCCCTTGGGCGTGTTGCTCGACTCCACCAGTGTGAAGGCCGCGGCCTGGGCATCGTCACCGAACAGGCGCTTGCCACGCCCAAGCAGCAAGGGGTGGATCAGCAACCGCAGCTCATCCACCAGGCCGGCCGCCAGCAGTTGGCGTACCAGCTCGCCGCTGCCTTGGGTCAGCAGCGTCGGGCCATCCTTTTGTTTGAGGGCGCCGACAGCGCCCGGCACGTCAGCGCCCAACGGGTGACTGTTTTGCCAGTCGATGGATTCGGGATGGTGCGTGGCGACATGCTTGGCCACGCCATTGAACAGGTCGGCCAAGGGCCGGTCCGGCGCCTCGGGCCCGACCTTTGGCCAGAACCCGGCGAAGATATCGTAGGTGCGTCGCCCCAGCAGCAGTTCGAACGGCTGGCTGAACAAGGTCTGCATGGCCTGGCCGAAGGCCTCGTCGGCCAGGGGCGGGATCCAGCCACCAAAGGTGAAGCCGCCGCTGGTGTCTTCTTCCGGCCCGCCAGGGGCCTGCATGACGCCGTCGAGGGTGACGAAGGCGGCGACGATGAGCTTGCGCATGGGGTGAACCTCCTCGGGTGTGTGCTGGATAGTCGAACGGGGTTGGCGAGAATCGACAGCAGTGCTGAACGATAGTCAGGTTCGACGGATGGGGGCACAGGAGGAGAGAAAGCAGGTGCGGGATACGCGGTCATCTGTAGGAGCGGCTTCAGCCGCGATGCAGGCACCGCTGTATCTGGCACCCGCTTTGCGGGTGATCGCGGCTAAAGCCGCTCCTATAGATGGTCCGATTACAGCCAGTAGGTCACCGCCCACCAGCCCAGGCCGCCCATGACCACGGTATAGGGCAGCGCCATCCACACCATGCGCCCATACGACAGGCGAATCAGCGGTGCGATCGCCGAGGTCAGCAGGAACAGGAACGCCGCCTGGCCATTGGGCGTGGCCACGCTGGGCAGGTTGGTGCCGGTGTTGATCGCCACCGCCAGGGTCTCGAAATGCTCGCGGCTCATCGCGCCATTGACGAACGCCTGCTTGACCTCGGTGATGTAGATGGTGGCGACGAACACGTTGTCGCTGATTGCCGAGAGCAGGCCGTTGGCCAGGTACAGCATGCCCGGCTGCTGCTCGCTGGGCAGCGCCAGCACCCAGGCGATCAGCGGGCTGAACAGTTGCTGCTGGTGGATCACCGCGACCACGGCGAAGAACACCACCAGCAGCGAGGTGAACGGCATGGCGTCCTGGAACGCACGGCCCAGGCGATGCTCGTCGGTGATGCCGGTGAAGGCGGTGATCAACACGATGACCAGCAGGCCGATCAGGCCCACCTCGGCGATGTGCAGGCCAAGGCAGACGATCAGGATCAGCGCGGCCAGGCCCTGGACCACCAGCGCCACCCGTTGCGCCTGGGTGCGGGCGGCATCGTCCTCGGCGGCGTAGCTGGCCAGCACCTGGCGCACGCGCTCGGGCATCAGCGTGCCGTAGCCGAACAGCCGCAGCTTCTCCAGCAGCACGCAGGTCACCAGGCCCGCCGCCAGCACCGGCATCGACACCGGCGCGACCTTGAGGAAGAAGTCGGCGAAATGCCAGCCCATTTCATGGCCGATCAGCAGGTTCTGCGGTTCGCCCACCAAGGTGCACACGCCACCCAGCGCCGTGCCCACCGCGCCATGCATCAGCAGGCTGCGCAGGAAGGCGCGGAACTGCTCGAGGTCTTCGCGGTGCAACTGCTCGACCTGATGGTCGCTGTCCAGCGCCGATTCCTCCCGAGGATTGGCGCCCGAGGCGACCCGGTGGTAGACGGCATAGAAGCCCACCGCGGCGCTGATGATCACCGCGGTCACGGTCAGGGCATCGAGGAACGCCGAGAGGAACGCCGACAACACGCAGAACAGCAGGCTCAGCATGGCCTTGGAGCGCACGCCGAGCAGGATCCGCGAAAACAGGTACAGCAGCAGTTCCTTCATGAAATGGATGCCGGCGACCATGAACATCAGCAGCAGGATCACCGGGAAGTTGTGCTGCAACTCCTCGTACAGGGCTTCGGGCGTGGTCAAGCGCAGCAGCAGCGCCTCGACCAGCAGCAGGCCACCGGGCATCAACGGGTAGCATTTGAGTGCCATCCCTAAGGTGAAGATGAACTGGATCACCAGCACCCAGCCGGTGACCACCGGACCGAGAGTTGCCAGCAGCAAGGGATTGAGCAGCAGGAACAGGCAGATGACGGCCTTGTACCAACGCGGCGACTGGCCCAGGAAGCTGTGGGCGAGGGCGCCGGTCAGGGAACGGGACATGAATTTGTATCCTTTTGATTCAGCAGTGGCGCACGGTGCCGCATCGTGCGTCAGGGTGCAAGTTGTCCAGTCCGGCTTTTGGCACATGCACCGCCTTGCGGGTGCGCTAAGATCCGCCGTTGTGAATCCTTTCCCCACAGGAGTGCCGTCCGTGACCGAATACACCGCGTTCAAGGTCGAACTGACCGACCACATCGCCCACGTGCAGATCAACCGCCCGGAAAAGATCAACGCGATGAACGCCGCCTTCTGGGAGGAGCTGGTCCAGATCTTCCAGTGGATCGACGACACCGACGCGGTGCGGGTGGTGGTACTCAGCGGCGCCGGCAAGCATTTCTCCTCCGGTATCGACCTGATGATGCTGGCCGGGCTGGCCCAGCAACTGGGCAAGGACGTCGGCCGCAATGCTCGGATGATGCGTCGCACCATCCTGCGCCTGCAGGGCTCGTTCAACGCCGTGGACAACTGCCGCAAGCCGGTGCTGGCGGCGATCCAGGGCTACTGCATCGGTGGCGCCATCGACCTGGTCTCGGCCTGCGACATGCGCTACTGCGCCGGTGATGCGCAGTTCTCGATCAAGGAGATCGACATGGGCATGGCCGCCGATGTCGGCACCCTGCAACGTTTGCCGCGGATCATCGGTGACGGCATCATGCGTGAGCTGGCCTACACCGGCCGTATGGTCGACGCCCAGGAAGCGTTGCGCATCGGCCTGGTCAACCGCGTCTATGATGACCAGGCGGCGCTGCTCGACGGGGTCTTTGCCATCGCCCGCGAGATCGCCGCAAAATCACCGATCGCCGTGGCCGGCACCAAGGAGATGATCAGCTACATGCGCGACCATCGCATCGACGATGGCCTGGAGTACATCGCCACCTGGAACGCCGCCATGCTGCAGTCCGAAGACCTGCGCGTGGCCATGGCCGCCCACATGAGCAAACAGCAACCGACGTTCGCCGACTGACTGACAGTGGCGGGCGCCATCTAGGGACCCGAAACCATGTCAGCACGCTGGACAACCGCAGTACTCGACCCGCAGATTTCCGGCGGACTGGCCGTCGCCCGCAGCCCGGACGGGTTCCTGATGGATGCCAACGGCGCGTTGTTCCCTCGCGACTGGCTCAAGCGCCAGGACCTGGACGTGTTGTGCGAGCATGGCATCGGTCATCTGGACGGCGAGCCGGTGTTCCTGCTGGAGCTACGCAGCGCCAGCGAAGTGCCGGGGTGTGGCTGGCAGGGGCTGCGCCGCTTCATGTTCGAAGGCGATTTCGATACGTACAAGGTACTTGGTTATGCCGCGCAGATCGGCACCTGGGCCCGCGAGCACCGTTTTTGCGGCAGCTGTGGCCAGCCGATGGCGCAGATCCGCTGGGAGCGGGCGATGTATTGCCAGCCGTGCGACCTGCGCAGCTATCCGCGGATTTCACCGAGCATGATCGTGCTGATCACTCGGGGGGATGAGGTGCTGCTGGCCCGTTCGCCGCGTTTCGTCAGTGGGGTCTACAGTACCCTGGCGGGCTTCGCCGAGCCGGGGGAGTCGGCCGAGGACTGCCTGGTGCGCGAGGTGCGTGAGGAGGTGGCGGTCGAGGTGAAGAACATCCAGTACGTCGGCAGTCAGTGCTGGCCGTTTCCGCATTCGATGATGCTCGGGTTTCATGCCGAGTACGCGGGAGGGGAGATTGTCATGCAGGTGGATGAGATCGAGGATGCGCGGTGGTTCGATGTGCATGCGTTGCCGCCTTTGCCGGCGGGGCGGTCGATTGCTCGGTATCTGATTGATTTGTATGTTGCTCGGCGGTTGGGCTTGCCTGAGCCTGTGCTGCAGAGGTGAGTGCTGCTCATTCTACGGGGCTTGATCTATCAGTTTAAAGTCTGCATCCCATATCAATAGATATGCACTAGTGTCCGGCCTCGGAAATACGTTCTCTTTTGGCGAGTGGCTTGGGTGTTCGGCCAAGGCGCCGCCAAAAGAGAACAGCTTATTTCCGAGACAGGACACTAGACAGAGCTTCGTCTGGTCTCGTAAGCGGGAGGGGCGTCGGTTAATATAAGCTTCTGGAAGCGCAGCATATTGTTTGCCTCGGGGGCAGCAACTCCATAGGCGGGCGAATCTTCCAATGCTCGTCCATAAGTGGGTGGTCTGGTCGACATTGAAAAAATCATACTTGAAATCGCAGTCGCTTGTTCGGGTAAAGAATTTTTTAGATGTTGTAGCCTCTCGTTGGTCGTGTTGATTTTTCTTTCGGTCTTCCGTAGTTTGTATTTGGCGTACCATCCGGGAATATTTGACTGGTTTACGTGAGACATCTGAAGTTCCCGTTGATAGTTTTTTGCGTCGATCAGGCGCTTCGGTAGTTTGATTGCCATCTTCGCGTCCCAGCCAGTCGCCTCCTTATTCAAGTGCCAGCCGGCGTATTGGCTAGTTTCCGGCGCGTTGTCGGTGGCTTTGATGGCACTCAACTTGAGTTGCGGCTCTATACCAAAGAATGCCCTCAAGCCAGGGGCATGACCGGATGGGTCACTGCTGTTGACTGGGTCACCTGCGCAATAGCCGTAGCTGTTGATTCCCCCTTGTGCAAAGGGGGTCAGATTGTCCGGTGAGTAAAACCGCATCAGCACGGGATCATAGACCCTGTAACCATTACCCAACAGGTAATAGCCGGTGTCTGCCTCGCGGTGTTGGCCAGTGAAACCCCGCATGATCTGAACACGCATGGCCTTGGTACTGAAGCCGAAGGGCATGTAGACAAGGGCAACGAGTGTTGTGGAATGTCGAGCTCCTACAGTCGAGCCCAGGGTGTCGGCTATCAGCATCCATGCACCGATCTTGGTCTTTTGCTCGCTGCTACGCATGGCCACCTCCAGAACACTGAAAGAACAGCAGTAGACTCACTCATTCTGCGGGAACAGCCTACTGGCAAATTTACTAGGTACGGTTCATGGTCGGCTTCGGGTTCCCTCACTCCGGCCTTGCTCCCGGGAGGGCCGCGCTGCAGGGCCCATCCTGGGCCCCAGCGCTTGACGGGCATCCATGCCCGTCACCTCCCTCCGCAAGGCCTGCGTTCGGCCTCCTGAAGTCGCGAAGTTACGGGCGGCGCCTGCACTGACGCAGCTGTCGCTAGTTTAAACTTAATTAATCTCTAGATCGCATCGCGGGGCAAGCCCGCTCCCACGCAATAGTCGCCTTTATATACAACCCTGTAGGAGCGGGCTTGCCCCGAGAAAGGGTCGGAACAGCCAATACACAAATAATGTTAAAACAACTAACTTCGCACTTCTTGCTCTTGCTCTTGCTCTTGCTCTTGCTCTTGCTCTTGCTCTTGCTCTTGCTCTTGCTCTTGCTCTTGCTCTTGCTCTTGCTCTTGCTCTTGCTCTTGCTTCTAAGCGCGCAATAGTCCAGGCGCCGCCAATTGCGACTTCAGGAGGCCGAGTGGAGTTCTTGCGTAGTGGGGCGACGGCCATGGATGGCCGTCGAGCGCTGCGCCCCAGGATGGGGCGTACAGCGCGGTACCCACGGGAGCAGGAACGGAGCGAGGGAACCCCGGAGCGCAGCGCAGGGGCCGTATGAATGGAGCCAGCGGTTTTTGCCTACTTTTGCCCAAGAGCAAAAGTAGGTCGCCGTAAAGGCGAAAAGGTGACTAGATGCCGACATATTTCAAGAATATGTATGCAGAATCAAAACAATCGAGCCAGAGCCAGAGCCAGAGCCAGAGCCAAATCCCTACCCAAACCAATGCTGCCAAGCCAACCGCACAGTCAACGCCAGCACCACAGTAATAAACACCGGCCGAATGAACTTGCTGCCCCCACTGATCGCCGTCCGCGCCCCAAAAAACGCCCCGACCATCACCGACACCCCCATGCACAGCCCAACGATGTAATCCACCTGCCCGGAAATGACAAACACCGTCAGCGCCGCAATGTTGCTGACAAAGTTCATGCTGCGCGCCACGCCACTGGCTCGAACCAGGTCGATGGGATAGAGCAGCAACGTGCTCACTGTCCAGAAGGCACCGGTACCCGGCCCGGCAACGCCGTCGTAGAAGCCCAGGGTGAAGCCCTGCGGAAACTGCCACTTCCTTTTGATCGGAGCATCGGCGTCCACCGGCGCCTTCGGTGTACCGCCGAACAGCAGGTAGACGCCACAAGCGAACACGATCACCGGCAGCATCTTGTTCAGCCACTCGGCCGGCATGTAGTGAGCCACAACCGCACCGATCAGTGCGCCCACCAGGGTGCCGACAATCGCCAGGCGCCATTGCGCCGGATGGAACAGCTTGCGCCGGTAGTAGGTGATGCTGGCCGTGGCGGCGCCGAAGGTCGAGCTGAGCTTGTTGGTGCCCAGCACCAGGTGCGGTGGCATGCCGGCGGTGAGCAGCGCCGGGGTGGTTAGCAGGCCGCCGCCGCCGGCGATGGCATCGATGAAGCCTGCGACGAAGGCGACCAGGGCGAGAATCAGCAGCGTGAGCGGTTCTACGGTGAGTTCGAAAGGCATGAGGGCACGGGCAGGCTGGACGGGAGGGTGCGGCAAAAGGCCGCGCTAGAGGTGGTGCATGGTAATGCCCTGTGGTCGGTGTTACCAGTTTTGGCCTCATCGCCGGCAAGCCGGCTCCCACAGGGATCGCGGTCCATCTGTGGGGCTTGGCAATGATGAGTCCGGTGAGGCTTACAGGAACCAGCGATACTCCCGCGCACTGACCTCCTGGAAAAACGCCAGATGGTCCTGGCGCTTGTTCTCGCAATAGACCATCACGAACTCCGCGCCCAACCCCTCGTTGACCGCCGGATGCCCACGCATCGCCGCCACCGCGCCGAGCATGTCCTTGGGAAAATCGATCCCGCTGCCACGGTCCTCGTTCAGCGGCGCGATGGGCTCCTGCGCGGCATCCAGCCCGTGCTCCATGCCGCACAGGATCGCCGCCAGTACCAGGTACGGATTGGCATCCGCCCCGGCCAGCCGGTGCTCGATCCGCAGGTTGCGCGCATCCGACTCGGGGATGCGGATACAGGCGTCGCGATCCTCGAAGCCCCAGCTGGCACGGCTGGCGGCGTTGACCATGGCCCCGTAGCGGCGAAACGCATTGTGGTTGGCGGCGAAAATCGGCATGCAATGCGGCAGCAGCGCCAGGCAACCGGCCACGGCGTGGCGCAGCGGCCGCTGGTTATCGGCGGACAACAGGTTGTTGCCCGCCGGGTCGTACAAGCTGACATGCACATGCATGCCGCTACCCGGCGCGTGCAGGTAGGGTTTGCTCATGAACGAGGCGCGCAGCCCGTGCTTGCGCGCCACGCCCCGGGTGCTGCGGCAGAACAGTGCCGCCCAGTCGGCGGCGCGCAGGCCATCGTCGCAATGGCCGAAGTTGATCTCGAACTGGCCGGGACCCAGTTCGGCGGTAATGACGTTGGCGTCCACCCCCTGGATGTTGGCAGTCTCGACCATTTCGCGCAGCACATCGGCAAAGCGCGACAGGCGCTCGATATGCATGTTCGGCTGGTCGTCGGCATCGCCACTGACCGGGTCGCGGGGGAACTGCGGCAAGCCCTCTTTCAACGCTTGGTCGAACAGGTAGAACTCCAGTTCGAACGCCACCACCGGGCGGATGCCGCGGCATTCGAGGCGTTGCAGGACGCGGGCCAGCACCTCGCGGGGTTCGAACTCGATGGGCGCCGCAGTGCCGTCCGAGGTGATCAGCATCTGCCCCAGCGGCTCTCGCTCCCAGGTCACCGGCTTGAGCGTACCGGGGACCAGGCGGCGCGGAGCGTCCGGGTCGCCGTCGTTGAAGCAGTAGTCGCCGATCGGGAACAGCCCGCCCTGCACGCCGAGCAGGACGCAGTTCTGCGGCAGCTTGAGCGGGCTGCCGGCGGCGACTTTTTCCAGCATGTCGATGGGATAGCGCTTGCCGTAGAAATGCCCGGGGATGTCCAGGCTGATCAGGTCGACGTAGCGCACGTCGGGGTGTCGGGTGCGCAAGGCACGTACTTCGCTGAGCAGATCGGGGAAGCCTGTAGTACTTGTCATTGGCATGCTCTCAACGGAAGACCCAGAGAACCCGGGTCGTTCGGGCGGTCAGGTTGGCGTAGCGGAACTGGCTGTGGGGTGGCAGCTGGAAGCTGTCGTTGGGGATCAGGGTGACGGCGCCGTCCTGGCCTTCGAGCCACAAGGTCAGCTCGCCCTCAAGGACGAAACCGCCTTGTTCCGAGCTGTCGTCCAGATGCCCCTCGCCACTGCTGGCGCCGGGCGCCAGGTGGCTTTCGAGCATGGCGAAGCGGCCACTTAGCGTCGGCGAGACCAGCACGTCGGTGATCCCGGCGGCGTAGTACAGGGTGCGCCGCTCGTCGGGGCGGGTCACCCAGTCGATCTCTCGGGGCGGCACGGCCTGGTAGAAATAGGTGGTAGGCACGTGCAGCGCTTCGCTGATGGCAGTCAGGTCAGCCACCGTGGGCCGCGACAGCCCGCGTTCGACCTGGGAGAGGAAGCCCAGCGAGCGGTTGACCCGAGTTGCCAGCTCGTCAAGGGTCAGGCCGCGGTGCTTGCGCAGTTCGCGCACCTGACGGGCGAGGGCGTGGGTATCGTCAGACATGATCGCGCATCCTGTACCAGGCCTTCGCAGCCGCTTCCAGTGGCGCGGCCAGCAGGTCGCCGCCTGGGAAACGGCCATTGTCGATGGCCTGGTACAGTTTCAGCAGCTCGTCGTCACCGAGGATTGCGTCGCTGACCGCGCGTGCACCAGCCAGGGTCGGCAGTACGCCGTGGCCGGAAAAACCCTGCAGCCAGTAACGTTGGCCCTGGCGACCGATATCCGGCGTGCGCTGGATGCTGCAATCAATGTGGCCGCCCCAGGCATGCTCGATGGCTACCCCTCGCAACTGTGGGAACACCCGCTCCAGGTATGGCCGGGTGGCGCCGGCGACGTCCTTGGGGATACCACCGAGGTACGTGCAGCCACCGCCGAACAGCAGGCGGTGGTCGGGGGTGAGGCGGAAATAGTCGGGGACGAACTGGTTGTCGATCACGCAGCTGTTGCGCGGCAGCAGCGAGGCGGCGAAGTCGGCGTCCAGCGGCGCCGTGGCCACCTGGTAGGAGCCCACCGGCAGCAGGCGACGCGAGAGCGCGCGGTCGAGGCGGTCGATGTAGGCGTTGCAGGCGAGCACCATTACGCGGCTGCGCACCTCGCCCTGATCGGTGCGGGCGGCGAAGCCGTCGGCGTGTTCCTGGTAATCGGTCACCTGGCTCTGCTCGTAGATCCGCCCGCCGTTCGCTTCGATCACGCCGGCCAGGCCCTGGGCCAGCTTCAGCGGGTTGAGGTGGGCGCCATTGGGATCGTACAGCGCGGCCTGGTAGCGGGGGCTGTCGATCCACTCGGGCAGTTCCTCGCGGCCGATCAGGCGCAGGCAGTCGTAGTCGAACTTCTCCTGTGCTTCACGCCGGGCCTCCTCCAGCAGTTTTACGCGGCGCGGCAACACGGCGGTCCACAGGCTTCCCTGGCGATAATCGACGTCGAAGCCATGGCGCTGGGGCAGTTCGTGCAGCTCGCGGGCGGCCCAGCACATGCTGTCCCACAGGCGCCGGCTGCGCTCCAGGCCCAGGGCTCGCTCCAACGGGGGCATGTCGCACGACCAGCCCAGCAGTGCCTGGCCACCGTTGCGGCCCGAGGCGGCCCAGGCCACCCGGCTGGCTTCCAGCAGGGTCACGCGCTGGCCGGCCAATGCCAGGCGCAAGGCCGTATGCAGGCCGCTGAAGCCGGCACCGACGATCAGGACGTCGGTGTCGTGGGCGCCCTGTAGGGTGGGGCGCAAGGGGATAGTGGCGGGGTAGGTGCGGGCGTAGTAGCTGGCGACGTGCTGGGCGGATTGCTTGAACATGTCGGGGCCTCGTGAAATTTTTTCTGATTATTTTCATGAAAAAATAGCAGAGGATTTTCATGGCGCCAGTCGGGGATGCCCTCGCGAGGCGTTAGGTCGCCGCCTTGCGGCGCGTCTGCCTGGGTTTGCTGGCTGCGGCTTTGCCCTTGGCCGCGCTTTTACGCTTCTTTTTCCATGGCGTCGCAGCCTTGCCCGCCGTCGGCCCGCTGATGGTCAGGCGCATGCCGCTGCAACGTTGCACCAGCTTGCCCATCCACGCCGATTGCCGGGCGACGAACTCCTCCAGGCTCATTTCCCCGCTCTGCACCATGTCCAGCGCCTGTTCCCAGATCGCCGTGGTGCCGGGGTCGGCGATGGCCCGGGGCACGGCGTCGATCAGGCTGAAGGCGGCGGGTGTGGCCGCGAGGGCCTTGCCGTTCTTGACCAGGTAGCCACGGTCGAGCAAGCCCTGGATGATGCTGGCGCGAGTCGCCTCGGTGCCGATGCCGGTGGTTTCCTTGAGCTTCTGCTTGAGCCTGGGGTCGTCCACCAGCTTGGCGACGTTTTTCATCGCCTTGATCAGGTCGCCTTCGGTGAAAGGCTTGGGTGGCTGGGTCCACAGGTCTTTCAGTTGCAGGTCCCGTACGGTGCAGTTCTGGCCTTCGCGCAACGCCGGCAGCACCTGGGCCGGTGGCGCCTCGCGACCCTTGGCCGGAGTCAATGCCTCGGGCAGCGCACGGCGCCAGCCGGGCTCAACAATCTGCTTGCCCACCGCGCGTAGCGCATGGCCGGCACAATCGAACTCGGCCTGGGTGCGGTCGTACTCGTGGTTGGGCAGGAACTGCGACAGGTAGCGGGCGCGGATCAGGGTATACACCGCCTTGTACTTGGGTGGCAGGCGCGCCGGGTCACTGGCGGCGGCGGTGGGGATGATGCCGTGGTGGGCGCTGACCTTCTGGTCGTTCCACGCCCGCGAACGGCGCTGTGGGTCCAGGTAGTCCCGCAGTGGCGCGAGGCTGCTGTCGGCGCGATGCAAGGCGGCGAGGATGGCAGGGGCCTCGCCATGCTGGCTGAGGGGCAGGTAACCGCTGTCGCTGCGCGGGTAGGTGATGAGCTTGTGGGTCTCGTACAGGGCTTGGGCGATATCCAGGGTTTCCTGGGCGCCGAGGCCGAGCTTCTTCGAGCACACCTCCTGCAGGGTGCCGAGGTCGAAGGGCAGCGGCGCGGCCTCGCGCACCCGTTCGGTGGCGATCTTCAGCACCCGGGCGCTACCCGCGGCCTGCATGTCGGCCGCGGCTTGTTGCGCCATGTCCTGCTTCAGGCAGCGGCCCTGATCGTCGCAGGCGTCCTCGGGGGCGCGCCACTGGGCGTTGAACACGGCGCCCGCGTTTTCCAGTTGCACGTCGATGGCCCAGAACGGCACGGGCACGAAGTCGGCGATGCTGCGGTCGCGGTCCACCACCAGGCGCAGTGTCGGGGTCTGCACCCGGCCCACTGGCAGTACGCCCTGGTAGCCGGACTGGCGGCCGAGCAGGGTGAACAGGCGGCTCATGTTCATGCCGATCAGCCAGTCGGCCCGCGAGCGGCCCAGGGCCGAATGGTAGAGGCTGAAGGTCTCCTGGCCGGGCAGCAGGCGCCCGAGCGCCTTGCGGATCGAGGCATCGTCCAGCGCCGACAGCCACAGGCGCTGGATCGGCCCGCGGTAGCGGCAGTGCTCGACCAGTTCGCGGGCAATCATCTCGCCCTCGCGGTCGGCATCGGTGGCGATCACCAGTTCTCGGGCTTCGCCCAGCAGGCGCTTGACCGCCTTGTACTGGCTGGCGGTCTTGGGCTTGACGGTCATCTTCCACTTTTGCGGGATGATCGGCAGGTCTTCGAGGGTCCAGCGTTTGTAGCGTTCGTCGTAGCTGTCCGGCGGGGCGGTCTCCAGCAGGTGGCCGATGCACCAGGTCACGCAGACATTGGTGCCCTGCCAGCAGCCATCGCCGCGGCGCTGGGCACCGAGGACCTTGGCGATGTCTTTTGCCTGGGAGGGCTTTTCGCAGAGAAAGAGGCGCATGGCCGAAAACGCTTCATCGTGAAAGTTGGCCCCTAGGATGCGCAAGCCAGGGCGCGCAGGCAAGTTTTATCTGTATGCATGTACAGGTTTTTTGCCCGCATCTTTGGCAGGGACGTCATCCCTTCGGGTTGGACGAGGTGGCAAATGCGTGCCAGCTTTGCCTTTCGCCCGTCAGTCGTGTCACCGGACGATGTCGCTGGGGTGTCCTTCCTACAAGAACAACAGGGATGTAAACCAATGCCCGTATTCGATTACCGACAGCTCGACAGCACTGCCTCTTATGCGCTTTACAAGGACGCCATGGCGCTGGCCACCTACGCCTACCATGGCATCGACGATGGCTTCGGCGCCGGCTACCAGAAGTACGGCTTCGGTCTAGGTCTGCCGGCCACGCTGGTCAAGGCACTGATCGGCGGTACCGACAGCCAGGGCGTGATCCCCGGCATCCCCTGGAACCCGGACGCCGAAGCCAGGGCCCTGGCCCAGGTGAAGGCCGCCGGCTGGTCGCCGATCAGCGCGGCGCAATTGGGCTACCAGGGCAAGACCGACGCCCGCGGCACCTTCCACGGCGAAGCGCAGGGCTACACCTCGGCGCAGGTGGAGATCCTCGGCCGCTACGATGCCGCCGGCCAGCTCAGCGGCATCGGCATCGCTTTTCGCGGCACCAGCGGTCCGCGTGAGAACCTGCTGGGCGACACCATCGGTGACGCCATCAACGACCTGCTGGCGGCGATCGGCCCGGCAGGCTATGCCCGTGATTACGCCGGTAACGCATTCGGGCAGCTGCTCGCCGATGTCGCGGCCTTTGCCAAGGCCAACGGCCTGAGCGGCGCGGATATCACCGTCAGCGGCCACAGCCTTGGTGGCCTGGCGGTCAACAGCCTGGCCGACCTGAGCGGTTCGCGCTGGGGCGGCTTCTACCAGGATGCGCGCTACGTCGCCTTCGCCTCACCGACCCAGGCTGCCGACGCCAACAAGGTGCTCAATATCGGCTACGAGAACGACCCGGTGTTCCGCGCGCTCGATGGCACCTCGGCGACCTGGGGCACCCTGGGCGTGCACGACGGCGCCAAGGCCTCGGCCACCAACAATATCGTCAACTTCAATGACCACTACGCGTCCGACGCCTGGAACCTGCTGCCGTTCTCCATCGGCAACATCGCCACCTGGCTGTCGCACCTGCCGACGGCCTACACCGATGGCCTTGGGCGTGTGCTGGATTCGTCCTTCTATCAGTGGACCAGCCGCGACTCGACCATCCTGGTCAGCAACCTGTCGGACGTGACCCGTGGCTCGACCTGGGTCGAGGACCTCAACCGCAATGCGGAGCCGCACAAGGGCAGCACGTTCATTATCGGCTCGGACAAGGACGACCTGATCCATGGCGGGCGCGGCAACGACTACCTCGAAGGCCGGGCCGGCAACGATACCTTCCGCGATGACGGCGGTTTCAACCTGATCGACGGTGGCGCCGGCCATGACACCCTGAAGCTGCAGGATGCCTTGGCCAACCTGAGCATCGCCCGGGATGGCGAAGGCACGCTGTACGTGCGCGACGCCGAGGGTGGCATCAGCCTGGTGCGCAATGTCGAAAACCTGGTGAGCAAGGAGTCGAGCCTGCTGATCTTCAGCAAGGAGGTCAGTCACGCGGTGGCGGCGCAGGGGCTGTTCGAGAGCGGCAAGATTACCCCCTATGCGTCTTCGCTCAACGGCACTCAGGCAGGCGACCAGCTGGTGGCGGGCAACCAGGGGCAGTGGCTGTTCGGTCTGGGCGGTGACGACCGGCTGCAGGGCGGCGCCGGCAATGACGTGCTGGTCGGTGGCACGGGCAACGATGTGCTGTTAGGTGGCGGGGGACGCGACACCTTCCTGTTCAGCGGCCATTTCGGCCAGGACCGGGTGCTGGACTTCACCGGCCAGGACCGGCTGGTGTTCATTGGCGTGGGAGGCGGCACCGCCGCGCCGGACTGGCGTGCCCATGCCAGCCAGGTGGGGGATGACCTGGTGCTGAAGTTCGGCGGGGACAGCGTGACGCTGGTGGGAATTGCGGGGCAGGGCGTTGGGGATGGGCAGATCGTGATCGCCTGATCAGGCGCGAGACCCGCTCCCACGTTGTGGAAGCGGGTTTGCCCGTGAAGGTGATCAGGCGATCTCGCGCGAATCCCGAACCATGTCCACATGCGGGATGCCGGCCTCGAGGAACTCCTCGCTGACCACGCGGAACCCCAGGCGCTCGTAGAACGGCGTTGCGTGCACCTGGGCGCTGAGCATCTGCTGGCTGAGGTCGCGGTTCTGCGCCTCGATGATCACCGCGCGCATCAGTGCGTCGCCCACGTTCAGGCCGCGCCAGTCCTTGAGCACCGAAACCCGGCCGATGGTGCCGTCAGGCAGCAGGCGGGCAGTACCGATCGGGTAGTCGCCCTCCAGGGCCAGGAAGTGCACGGCGGTCGGGTCTTCTGCGTCGAATTCCAGTTCCGGCGGTACGTGCTGCTCGGCGACGAACACGGCGCTGCGGATGCGGTGGATGTCGGCATTGTCCTTGTGCCAGTCGGCCAGTCGAACACTGATCTTATTCATCGGCGAATCCCAGGCTGCCTTGCATGACCAGCTGTTGTACCAGCATCAAGCCGTCTTCATCCTCCATCCACTGCCCAAGGTTTTCGCTGTGCAGGGCATCGGCGGAGCAGATCAGCTTCAGCAGTTCGCGCAGTTTGCCTGGCAGCGGGCAGCTGCGACCGCTGGCGAACAGCAGCAGGTCGTCGCCGAACTCGGACCAGGCCAAACGTGCGCTTGGGTTGCGAATCAGGATGGCGCCTTGGCCGAGGTAGTCCAGCAGCTCTTGTTCGGAGAGCTCTTCGCCCACCACCTGCTCAGGGTAGCGCGGCTCGGTCATGAACTGGCCGAACCAGGTCAGCAGCAGGTCCTTGTCGGACATATGCTTGTCGATCAGCGCCTTGAGGCGGTCGAGGGCATCGTGCTGGATCTGGTGCGGGTCGCTGACCGGCTGGGCGTCGGCATCGCTGTAGCGCTCTTCATCCGGCAGGAACTGGCCGAGGAAATCGGTGAAGTGGGTCAGCACTTCGGCGGCGCTCGGGGCGCGGAAACCGACCGAGTAGGTCAGGCACTCGCTCTCGGCGACACCGTAGTGGGCCAGGCGCGGCGGCAGGTAGAGCATGTCGCCGGGTTCCAGGGTCCACTCGTCGCTCTGTTCGAAATCAGCGAGGATGCGCAGGTCGGCGTGGTCGATCAGCGCACTGTCGCTGTTGCACATCTGGCCGACTTTCCAGCTGCGCGTGCCGTCGCCTTGCAGCAGGAACACATCGTAGTTGTCGAAGTGCGGGCCGACGCTACCGCCGGGCGCGGCGTAGCTGATCATCACGTCGTCGATGCGCCAGCTCGGCAGGAAGCGGAACTCTTCCAGCAGCTCGGCCACTTCCGGCACGAATTGGTCCACGGCCTGCACCAACAGGGTCCAGTCACGCTCGGGCAGGTCGCTGAAAGCGTCCTCGGCGAACGGGCCGCGGCGCAGCTCCCACGGGCGCTCGCCGTGCTCGAGCACCAAGCGCGACTCGACTTCTTCTTCCAGGGCCAGGCCAGCCAGCTCGTCGGCGTCGATGGGGCTGACGAAGTCAGGGAAGGCCTGACGTACCAGCAGTGGCTTCTTCTGCCAGTAGTCGCGCAGGAATTCACGGGCCGTGAGGCCGCCCAACAGTTGCAGTGGAGTATCAGAATTCATGTTCAACCTATTGAAAAAACGTAATTTTCGTACGGGAATAAAAACGCCCGGCCAGGCCGGGCGTTGCACGCGACGGTCAGCTTAGATGCGTTTGGCCTGGGCCACCGCGTTGCCGATGTAGGTCGCCGGGGTCAGCTGCTTGAGCTCGGCCTTGGCTTCGGCCGGCATGTCCAGGCCGTCGATGAAGGTCAGCAGCGCGTCAGGGGTGATGCCCTTGCCACGGGTCAGCTCCTTGAGCTTCTCGTAGGGGTTCTCGATGTTGAAGCGGCGCATCACGGTCTGGATCGGCTCGGCCAGGACTTCCCAGCAGGCGTCCAGGTCCGCGGCGATACGGGCTTCGTTGACTTCCAGCTTGCCGATGCCCTTGAGGCTGGCCTCGTAGGCGATGACGCTGTGGGCGAAGCCCACGCCCAGGTTGCGCAGCACGGTGGAGTCGGTCAGGTCACGCTGCCAGCGCGAGATCGGCAGCTTGCTGGCCAGGTGCTGGAACAGCGCATTGGCGATACCCAGGTTGCCTTCGGAGTTCTCGAAGTCGATCGGGTTGACCTTGTGCGGCATGGTCGAGGAGCCGATTTCGCCGGCAACGGTCTTCTGCTTGAAGTAGCCCAGCGAGATGTAGCCCCAGACGTCGCGGTCGAAGTCGATGAGGATGGTGTTGAAGCGGGCGATGGCGTCGAACAGCTCGGCAATGTAGTCGTGCGGCTCGATCTGGGTGGTGTAGGGGTTGAACACCAGGCCCAGCTCGTCTTCGATGAAGGCGCGGGCGTTGGCTTCCCAGTCGATCTGCGAGTAGGCCGACAGGTGGGCGTTGTAGTTGCCCACGGCGCCGTTGATCTTGCCCAGCAGCGGCACGGCGGCCACTTGCGCGATCTGGCGCTCCAGGCGGTAGACGACGTTGGCCAGTTCCTTGCCCAGGGTGGTCGGCGAGGCCGGCTGGCCATGGGTGCGCGACAGCATCGGCACGGCAGCGTGGGTGTGGGCCAGGGTGCGGATCGCTTCGGCGATCTGACGCATCAGTGGCAGCAGCACTTCGTCACGGCCGGCGCGCAGCATCAGGGCGTGGGACAGGTTGTTGATGTCCTCGCTGGTGCAGGCGAAGTGGATGAACTCGCTGACCTTGGCCAACTCAGGCAACTGCGCGGCCTGCTCCTTGAGCAGGTACTCGATGGCCTTGACGTCGTGGTTGGTGGTGCGCTCGATTTCCTTGACGCGTTCGGCGTGCTCGAGCTTGAAGTCGGTGGTCAGGCTGTCCAGCACGGCGTTGGCTTCGGCGGAGAACGCCGGCACTTCGCCGATCTGCGGGTGGGCGGCCAGGCGCTGCAGCCAGCGCACTTCGACCAGGGCGCGGAAACGGATCAGGCCGAATTCGCTGAAAATGGGGCGCAGGGCCTGGGTTTTGCCGGCATAACGGCCGTCTACAGGGGAAACCGCAGTGAGCGAGGAGAGCTGCATGGGGTGTTCTCGGACAGTCAGGCTTTTGGAAGGGCGCATATCATACATGAAAAACGCGCCCGGGTCGGGTGGCTGACCAAAGGTCGGGCCATTTCGAAGCGTGTGGTGGCTGGCGCGGGAGCGGCGGCGCACCGCCGCTCCCGCGGTTCATTTCAATCGGCGGTACGCATCATGCCGTACAGCTCGTTGAGCAGCTTGCGCCGGCTGAACACCAGCTGCCAGCGATGTCCACCCAGCTGGCGCCACAGGCGCGCGGCGCGGATGCCGGCCAGCAGCAGGGCGCGGATCTTCGAGGCGTTGCTGGCCTGCTGTAGGAAGCGCATGTCGCCGTGCACCTGGATACGTTGGCGCAGGGTGCTCAGGGTGTCCTGGTACAAGGCGCCGCTGGAGGCGATGACGTTTTCATGAACCAGGCCGAAATGCTCGGCCTGGGACTGGATCTGCGGCAGGCGGTTGCCGATGGTATCGAGCATGTCGCCACGCTTGTTCAACTGGCGCTCAAGGCCCAGCATCGACAGGGCGTAGCGCAGCGGCTCGCGTTGCAGGCTGCTGGGATCGCGCTCCAGGGCGCCGACCAGCGCCCGGTAGCCGTCGCGCAGGTTGATGTCGTCGCCACCGAACACTTCCAGAGTGTCCTTGGGGTCGACCACCAGCAGGCTGCCGAGCATGCAGCCGATATTGGCTTCGCTTGCCTGGCCGGTGCGGGCGATACGGTCCACCAGCACGGCGGCCTGGAACACGCCGCCCAGGGCAATCAGTTGCTCCTGGAGGTTGTTCATGGGCGCGGGCTCCAGGGCTCGGCGACTTCGATCACGCCGCCGCCCAGGCAAACCTCGCCGTCATAGAACACCACCGACTGGCCCGGGGTGACAGCGCGCTGCGGCTCGTCGAACACTGCGCGGTAGCCGCTGGCGGTCTGCTCCAGCGTGCACTGCTGGTCGCCCTGGCGGTAGCGCACCTTGGCGGTGAGCTTGCGCGGGCTGGACAGGTCGATCGGGTTTACCCAGAAAATTTCCGAGGCCAGCAGGGCGCGGGAGAACAGCCACGGGTGCTCGTTGCCCTGGCCGACCACCAGCACATTGCGCGAGAGGTCTTTTTCCAGCACGTACCACGGCTCGTCGCTGGCGTCCTTCAGGCCGCCGATGCCCAGGCCCTGGCGCTGGCCGATGGTGTGGTACATCAGGCCGTGGTGCTGGCCGATCACTTCACCCTCGGTGGTCTGGATCTCGCCCGGCTGGGCCGGCAGGTACTGCTTGAGGAAGTCGCTGAAACGGCGCTCGCCGATGAAGCAGATACCGGTGGAGTCCTTCTTCTTGGCCGTGGCCAGGCCGTGTTTCTCGGCGATGGCGCGTACCTCGGGTTTCTCCAGTTCGCCTACCGGGAACAGGGTGCGGGCGATTTCCTTGCCGCCGACGGCGTGCAGGAAGTAGCTCTGGTCCTTGTTCGGGTCCAGGCCCTTGAGCAGCTCGGTCAGCTCGCCAGTGTCGCGGCGTCGCACATAGTGGCCGGTGGCGATCAGGTCGGCGCCCAGGGACAGGGCGTAGTCGAGGAAGGCCTTGAACTTGATTTCGCGGTTGCAGAGGATATCCGGGTTCGGCGTGCGGCCGGCCTTGTACTCCTCGAGGAAGTGCTCGAACACGTTGTCCCAGTATTCGGCGGCGAAGTTGGCGGTGTGCAGCTTGATGCCGATGCGGTCGCACACGGCCTGGGCGTCGGCCAGGTCTTCGCGGGCGGTGCAGTATTCGGTGCCGTCGTCCTCTTCCCAGTTCTTCATGAACAGACCTTCCACCTGGTAGCCCTGCTCCATGAGCAGAAGGGCGGAGACGGAAGAGTCCACGCCGCCGGACATGCCGACGATGACGCGGGTCTTGGCGGGGTCTTTGAGTGCTGGGCTGGTCATGGCTACCGATGTGTATCAGAGGGGAAAAACGCCGATTCTATCAAACCGGCGTCAGTCGCGCAGCAGGTCAAGGCTGTGCAGCGGGCCTTTGAGGTAGTCGTCGAGGCAGCGCGGCACCAGCTCGCTGCGCCAGCGCGACGGCTCGGCCAGCAGTTCGTCGCGGGTCAGCCATGCGGCGCGGACGATGTCGCTGTCCAGTGCGCGGCCTTGGTGGTGGCGCACGGGGCGGGCGGCGAAGCAGATGCGCTGGTAGGTGACGCCGTTGCTGGGGGCGGTATATAGGTAGATGCCGACCACGCCGGTGAGCTCGACTTCCCAGGCGGTTTCCTCGAGGGTTTCGCGCAGGGCGGCCTGGGTGATGGTTTCATTGGCTTCGAGGTGGCCGGCGGGCTGGTTGAAGACATGCCGGCCGGCCTTGAACTCCTCGACGAAGAGGAACTTGCCCTCGTGTTCGACGACGGTGGCGACAGTGATGTGGGGTTGCCAGGTCATTGGGGTTGTCCTTTTGCATGCAGGGGGATGCGCAGCAGTCCCAGTCCCAGAAAGCACAAACCCCGGTGCGTGGCCGGGGTTTGTGCTGTTACTTCAAGCGAACCTTACAGTGCGGCAATGGCGCTGTTCAGGGTCTGGCTTGGGCGCATCACCTTGGCGGTCAGCTCGGCATCCGGGGCGTAGTAGCCACCGATGTCGGCCGGCTTGCCCTGGACAGCGTTGAGCTCGGCGACGATGGTCGCTTCGTTCTCGCTCAGGGTCTTGGCCAGCGGGGCGAAGCGCGCCTGCAGGGCGGCGTCATCGGACTGGGCGGCCAGTGCTTCTGCCCAGTACAGGGTCAGGTAGAAGTGGCTGCCACGGTTGTCGATAC
This sequence comes from Pseudomonas sp. RC3H12, assembly GCF_018596375.1. Taxonomy (NCBI): domain Bacteria; kingdom Pseudomonadati; phylum Pseudomonadota; class Gammaproteobacteria; order Pseudomonadales; family Pseudomonadaceae; genus Pseudomonas; species Pseudomonas sp. RC3H12. The sequence goes on from NZ_CP075595.1 coordinate 1,303,309, forward strand.
CGCCAACCTTGCGCGAAGGCGACTTGTTGGTGTCGAGGAACTTGCCGGTGGCCTGGTCCAGGGTGTTGGCCAGGACCTTGGCGCGCGGGTTGTCGTAGGTGTTGCCCAGGTGCTCCAGGGAAGCGGCCAGGGCCAGGAATTCACCCAGCGAGTCCCAACGCAGGAAGTTCTCTTCAACCAGCTGCTGTACGTGCTTCGGTGCCGAACCACCGGCGCCGGTCTCGAACAGGCCACCGCCGTTCATCAGTGGCACGATCGACAGCATCTTGGCGCTGGTGCCCAGCTCCATGATCGGGAACAGGTCGGTCAGGTAGTCGCGCAGCACGTTGCCGGTCACCGAGATGGTGTCCTTGCCTTCGCGGATGCGGGCCAGGGAGAACTTGATGGCGTCGACCGGGGCCAGGATGCGGATATCCAGGCCGGCGGTGTCGTGATCCTTCAGGTACTGCTGCACCTTCTCGATCATCACGCCGTCGTGGGCGCGGGCCGGGTCCAGCCAGAACACCGCCGGGGTGTTGCTCAGGCGGGCACGGTTGACGGCCAGCTTGACCCAGTCCTGGATCGGCGCGTCCTTGGTCTGGCACATGCGGAAGATGTCACCGGCTTCGACGTTCTGCTCCAGGACGACCTTGCCCTTGCCGTCGACTACGCGCACGACGCCGTCGGCCTTGATCTGGAAGGTCTTGTCGTGGGAGCCGTACTCTTCGGCTTTCTGCGCCATCAGGCCAACGTTCGGCACGCTGCCCATGGTGGTCGGGTCGAAGGCGCCGTTGGCCTTGCAGTCTTCGATGGTAGCCTGGTAGATGCCGGCGTAGCAGCGGTCCGGGATCACGGCCTTGGCGTCCTGCAGCTCACCTGCGGTGTTCCACATCTTGCCCGAGTCGCGGATCATCGCCGGCATCGAGGCGTCGACGATGACGTCGCTCGGTACGTGCAGGTTGGTGATGCCCTTGTCTGAGTTGACCATGGCCAGGGCCGGGCGAACGGCGTACAGGGCCTGGATATCGGCTTCGATCTCGGCTTGCTTTTCAGCAGGCAGGTCCTTGATGCGGGCGTACAGGTCGCCGATGCCGTTGTTGGCGTTGAAGCCCACTTCGGCCAGCGCGGCGGCGTGCTTGGCGAGCACGTCGTTGTAGAACTCTTCGACGATCACGCCGAACATGATCGGGTCGGAAACCTTCATCATGGTGGCTTTCAGGTGCACCGACAGCAGCACGCCGGAGGCCTTGGCATCGGCGATCTGTTCGGCGATGAAGGCTTTGAGGGCCTTGCGGCTCATGGTCGCGCAGTCGATCACTTCGGCGGCTTTGACGGCGGTCTTTTCTTTCAGCACGGTGGTGCTGCCGTCCTTGCCGACCAGCTCGATGCGCAGGCTGTCGTCAGCCTCGATCAGCGCGGCCTTCTCGCTGCCGTAGAAGTCGCCCTGGGTCATGTGGGCAACGTGCGACTTGGAGTCGGCGGCCCAGGCGCCCATCTTGTGTGGGTGCTTGCGGGCGTAGTTCTTGACCGACAGCGGCGCGCGGCGGTCGGAGTTGCCTTCGCGCAGGACCGGGTTCACGGCGCTGCCCTTGATGCGGTCGTAGCGGGCGCGCGATTCTTTCTCTTCGGCGCTGGCCGGCTCGTCGGCGTAGTCGGGGATGTTGAAGCCCTTGGCTTGCAGCTCCTTGATCGCGGCCTTCAGCTGTGGAACCGAAGCGGAAATGTTCGGCAGCTTGATGATGTTGGCTTCAGGGGTGGTGGCCAGCTGGCCCAGTTCCGCCAGGTGATCGCCTACCTGCTTCTCGGCGCCCAGTTGCTCCGGGAAGGCGGCGAGAATACGGCCGGCCAGGGAGATGTCGCGGGTTTCGACGGCGATGTCGGCGGAGGCAGTGAAGGCCTCGACGATCGGCAGCAGCGAGTAGGTGGCGAGGGCGGGGGCTTCGTCGGTGAAGGTGTAGATGATCTTGGAACGGGTGGGCATGCGGGTTAACTCTCTATGTGCTGAGCGTACTCGAGTCTCGAGGTGCGCAGGGTAGGCGCTTCGCCCTGGCGACGCCATGAGCGGAAAGTCGAGAGGCTGCGAGCGGTGATGGTGGATGCATCAGTCGAGCGTCAAGTGCTGGGCCGCGGTAACGACCCAGGCTTTGTGGCCATTCATGACCAAGGGCGAGCCGCATTTTCCTAGGGTTCGCCCCGATGACCCTATGGTCGCGCCGGAGTATATCAAACCCTTTGGGCTAATCAGCAAGGCGAAGTGGTATCAGCGCATTTATAAGACCAAAGACGTAGGGGCAATGTGGCGTGTTGCCGCAGGCATTTGCCAGCTGTTTGCCGGTGTTGGCGGGCTCCTCCCTTGCAGGTCGGCGGATGTGGTTTAGGCTCAGTGGATCGCACGATTTCCAATCACCCAGGAAAAGCGGAGTAGTGCAGCATGGGATACCAGAAAATCAAGGTTCCGACCGATGGTGCCAAGATCACCGTCAATGCAGACCATTCGCTCAATGTTCCCGACAACCCCATCATTCCCTACATCGAAGGCGACGGCATCGGCGTGGACGTCTCGCCGGTGATGATCAAGGTGGTCGATGCCGCCGTGGAGAAGGCCTATGGCGGCAAGCGCAAGATCGCCTGGATGGAGGTGTACGCTGGCGAGAAGGCCACCCAGGTCTATGACCAGGACACCTGGCTGCCCCAGGAAACCCTGGATGCGGTGAAAGACTATGTGGTGTCGATCAAGGGGCCGCTGACCACGCCGGTCGGTGGTGGCATCCGTTCGCTCAACGTGGCGTTGCGCCAGCAACTCGACCTGTATGTGTGCCTGCGTCCGGTGGTGTGGTTCCAGGGCGTGCCGAGCCCGGTGAAAAAGCCAGGCGACGTCGACATGGTGATCTTCCGCGAGAACTCCGAGGACATCTATGCCGGCATCGAGTGGAAGGCTGGCTCGCCCGAGGCGAACAAGGTGATCAAGTTTCTCAAGGAGGAGATGGGCGTCACCAAGATCCGCTTCGACCAGGACTGCGGCATCGGCGTCAAGCCGGTATCGAAGGAAGGCACCAAGCGCCTGGTGCGCAAGGCCCTGCAATATGTCGTGGATAACGACCGCAAGTCGCTGACCCTGGTGCACAAGGGCAACATCATGAAGTTCACCGAAGGTGCCTTCAAGGACTGGGGGTATGAGGTGGCCCGCGACGAGTTCGGCGCCGAACTGCTCGATGGCGGTCCGTGGATGAAGTTCAAGAACCCGCGCACCGGACGCGAGGTGATCGTCAAGGATGCCATCGCCGACGCCATGCTCCAGCAGATCCTGCTGCGCCCGGCCGAGTACGATGTGATCGCCACGCTCAACCTCAATGGTGACTACCTGTCCGACGCCCTGGCGGCGGAAGTGGGCGGTATCGGCATCGCGCCGGGGGCCAACCTGTCGGACACCGTGGCCATGTTCGAGGCCACTCACGGTACCGCGCCGAAGTACGCAGGCAAGGATCAGGTCAACCCAGGGTCGGTGATCCTGTCGGCCGAGATGATGCTGCGGCACATGGGATGGACCGAGGCGGCGGACCTGATCATCAAGGGCACCAATGGCGCCATTGCGGCCAAGACCGTGACCTACGACTTCGAGCGCCTGATGGATGGTGCGACCCTGGTCGGCAGCTCGGGCTTTGGCGAGGCGTTGATCAAGCACATGTAAGCGTGGCAAAAAAACCGGTCGCCTCTTTAATTAAAGGAGCGACCGGTTTTTTCGTTTACCGGCAGACAGGCCAGAGGTCAGGCTTCGACGGTGCTGCTTGGGCTCGTGGCGCTGGCCTGGACGTTGCTGGTGGCGCTTCTGATGTCGATCGCATGCAGCCCTTTGGGGCCCTGGATGATCTCGAAGTTCACGGTTTGGCCGGCTTTCAGCGTCTTGTAGCCTTCCATCTGGATGGCAGAGTAATGGGCGAACAGGTCTTCGCTCTTACCCTCCTCATTGATGAATCCGTAGCCCTTGGCATTGTTGAACCACTTGACTTTACCGCTTGCCATCCCTATGTCCCTCTGCAAAGGACTCCATCACTGGAGTATCATCCACTTCATCCGCATACGAACCTTGCGAGAAAATCTGGTTGACTGCGCGGATCTTTATCGACCACGGTGGGTTCTTATTGGTTGTAACACCGTTTTGCCGATAGTCAAGGTCAGCCGGCGCCCGCGCCGGGAGGGGCCTGCGCAGTCAACCCACAACCTTAACCTGTCGATCATGATGAAATTCTTTCCATGCATGTACTCAGTGAGATTCGACTAACATTCAATCAGGATCGCCCGCAGTCGCATGAGGACGGGCATGAGGACGATGGCGCGGGCCTTGCCGTCCAGGAGGCCAAGCCGATCCTGCAGGCGCCACCGATGTACAAGGTGGTTTTGTTCAACGATGACTACACGCCAATGGATTTCGTCGTCGAAGTGCTCGAGACGTTCTTCAATCTGAACCGCGAGCTGGCGACCAAGATCATGCTGACCGTTCATACCGAAGGGCGGGCAGTGTGCGGATTGTTTACCCGTGACATCGCCGAGACAAAGGCCATGCAGGTCAACCAATACGCCAGGGAAAGCCAGCATCCGCTACTCTGTGAAATCGAGAAGGACGGTTAATCGCCGACCACTTGGGTATGAGGTGAAGCTATGTTAAACCGTGAGCTCGAAGTCACCCTCAATCTGGCCTTCAAGGAGGCCCGTTCGAAACGTCATGAGTTCATGACCGTCGAACACCTGCTGCTGGCACTCCTTGACAATGAGGCTGCCGCGACCGTTCTGCGCGCCTGTGGCGCCAATCTCGACAAGCTCAAGCACGACCTGCAGGAGTTCATCGATTCCACCACCCCGCTGATCCCCGTGCATGACGAGGACCGCGAGACGCAACCGACGCTGGGCTTCCAGCGCGTGCTGCAGCGTGCCGTGTTCCACGTGCAGAGCTCCGGCAAGCGCGAAGTGACCGGCGCCAACGTGCTGGTGGCGATCTTCAGCGAACAGGAAAGCCAGGCGGTGTTCCTGCTCAAGCAGCAGAGCGTGGCGCGTATCGACGTCGTCAACTACATCGCCCATGGCATCAGCAAGGTGCCGGGCCATGGTCCGAACACCGACAGCGACCAGGACATGCAGGATGAGGAGGGCGGCGAGGCTTCCTCTTCCAGCAATCCGCTGGACGCCTACGCCAGCAACCTGAACGAACTGGCGCGTGCCGGTCGTATCGATCCGCTGGTTGGCCGTGAGCAGGAGGTCGAGCGCGTCGCGCAGATCCTTGCCCGTCGCCGCAAGAACAACCCGCTGCTGGTCGGCGAGGCCGGTGTCGGCAAGACTGCCATCGCCGAAGGCCTGGCCAAGCGCATCGTCGATGGCCAGGTACCCGACCTGCTGGCCCAGAGCGTGGTCTATTCGCTGGACCTCGGCGCGCTGCTGGCCGGCACCAAGTACCGTGGCGACTTCGAGAAGCGCTTCAAGGCGCTGCTCGGCGAGTTGCGCAAGCGGCCGCAGGCGATCCTGTTCATCGACGAGATCCACACCATCATCGGTGCCGGCGCGGCTTCCGGTGGCGTGATGGATGCGTCCAACCTGCTCAAGCCGTTGCTGTCGTCCGGTGAGATCCGTTGCATCGGCTCCACCACGTTCCAGGAGTTCCGCGGCATTTTCGAGAAGGATCGTGCCCTGGCGCGTCGCTTCCAGAAGGTCGATGTCACCGAGCCGTCGGTGGAAGACACCGTGGGCATCCTGCGTGGCCTGAAAGGCCGCTTCGAAAGCCACCACAACATCGAGTACAGCGACGAGGCCCTGCGCGCCGCCGCTGAACTGGCCTCGCGCTACATCAATGACCGGCACATGCCGGACAAGGCCATCGATGTGATCGACGAAGCCGGCGCCTACCAGCGCCTGCAGCCGGAAGCCAACCGCGTCAAGCGTATCGACGTGCCGCAGGTCGAGGACATCGTCGCCAAGATCGCGCGGATTCCGCCGAAGCACGTCACCAGCTCCGACAAGGAGCTGCTGCGCAACCTCGAACGCGACCTGAAACTGACCGTGTTCGGCCAGGATGCGGCGATCGACTCGCTGGCCACCGCCATCAAGCTGTCCCGTGCCGGCCTCAAGGCGCCGGACAAGCCGGTGGGCTCGTTCCTGTTCGCCGGCCCCACCGGCGTGGGCAAGACCGAGGCGGCTCGCCAGCTGGCCAAGGCCCTGGGTGTCGAGTTGGTGCGCTTCGACATGTCCGAGTACATGGAGCGTCACACCGTGTCGCGGCTGATCGGTGCGCCGCCCGGCTACGTCGGGTTCGACCAGGGTGGCCTGCTGACCGAGGCCATCACCAAGCAGCCGCACTGCGTGCTGCTGCTCGATGAAATCGAGAAGGCCCACCCGGAAGTCTTCAACCTGCTGCTGCAGGTGATGGACCACGGGACCCTGACCGACAACAACGGGCGCAAGGCGGACTTCCGCAACGTGATCCTGATCATGACCACCAACGCCGGTGCCGAAACGGCAGCGCGGGCCTCGATCGGCTTCACCCACCAGGACCACTCCTCCGACGCTATGGAGGTCATCCGCAAGAGCTTCACGCCGGAGTTCCGCAACCGCCTGGACACCATCATCCAGTTCGGCCGCCTGTCCCACGAGACGATCAAGAGCATCGTCGACAAGTTCCTTATCGAACTGCAGGCGCAGCTGGAAGACAAGCGTGTGCTGCTGGAGGTCACCGACGCCGCGCGCGGCTGGCTGGCGGCCTCGGGCTACGACGTGCAGATGGGTGCGCGGCCAATGGCGCGGCTGATCCAGGACAAGATCAAGCGGCCGTTGGCCGAAGAGATCCTGTTCGGTGAGCTGGCCGAGCATGGCGGTGTGGTGCACATCGACCTGCGCGATGATGAGCTGGTGTTCGATTACGAGACCACGGCTGAGGTTGCGTAACGACCATCGCGGGGCCAGCCCGCTCCCACGCCAGCAGAAACTGGCGTGGGAGCGGGCTGGCCCCGCGATGCTTTTCAGCGTCCACAAAAAAGCCCGGCACAATGGCCGGGCTTTTTCATGGCTTGAGCTTAGCGCGCACGGTAGGTGATGCGGCCCTTGCTCAGGTCGTATGGCGTCAGTTCGACGCGGACCTTGTCGCCAGTGAGAATACGGATGTAGTTCTTGCGCATCTTGCCAGAGATGTGCGCGGTAACGACGTGCCCGTTTTCCAACTCCACGCGGAACATGGTGTTGGGCAGGGTGTCGACGACAGTGCCTTCCATTTCGAAGCTGTCTTCTTTCGACATGCAGTAAAGCCCTCGGTATCCAGTGATGGCCCGACGCGCAACTGCACCGGGCAAAAAAGTGGCGTGGATTATGCCCGAAAATTGTGTTTCAAGCCAATGCCTTTCAGTTGAGGGTGACCCAGCGCTGGTTGATCAGCAATTCGATGGGGCGGTACTGGGTCTTGTAGTTCATCTTCTTGCAGTTCTTGATCCAGTAGCCGAGGTAAACGGCCTCGAGGTTCTGGCGCAAGGCTTCGGTGATCTGCCAGAGGATCGCGTAGCGGCCAAGGCTGCGGCGCTCTTCCTCGGGCTCGTAGAAGGTATAGACCGCCGACAGGCCGTTGGGTAGCAGGTCACACACCGCCACGGCCAGCAGTCGGCCTTCCAGGCGGAACTCGTAGAACCAGCAGAACGGCAGGTCGCGCACCAGGAAGGTGGAGAACTGGTCGCGGCTTGGCGGGTACATGTCGCCGTCGGCGTGACGCTGTTCGATATAGCGCCGGTACAGGTCGAAGTACTCTTCCTTGTACGCCGGGCGGGCGGCGCTGACGGTCAAGTCGGCGTTGCGCTTGAGGATGCGTCGCTGCTGGCGGTTGGGAATGAACCGCGCGGCGGGGATGCGCGCCGGCACGCAGGCGTTGCACTGCTGGCAATGCGGGCGATAGAGGTGGTCACCGCTGCGACGAAAGCCCATTTCCGACAGGTCGGCGTAGACGTGCACATCCATCGGTTGGCTGGGGTCGAGAAACAGTGTGGTCGCCTGCTCATCCGGCAGGTAGCTGCAGGAGTGGGGTTGAGTGGCATAGAACTTCAACCGCGCCAGCTCTGTCATGATCAACCCCTTAGGTGAGACGTTGTATCTAAGTGTAAGCCAGCTCCGGGAACTCGCCTAGGCAACCCAGCTGGCCGCACTGGGCTGGTCCAGATGGCGCGCCAGGTAATCGGCGAAGCTGGCCCGGCTGATGGCGCGGGCACCCAGGCTGTGCAGATGGTCGGTGGGCATCTGGCAGTCGATCAGCACGAAGCCTGCCTGCTTCAGGTGCTCGACCAGTGTCACGAATCCCACCTTGGAGGCATTGTCGGCGCGGCTGAACATCGATTCGCCGAAGAACAGCTGGCCCATGGCCAGGCCATACAGTCCGCCGACCAGTTCACCCTCCCGGCGTACTTCGACCGAGTGGGCGATGCCGCGGCGGTGCAGCTCGCAGTAGGCGGCGCGCATGGTGTCGGTGATCCAGGTGCCATCGGCGTAATCCCGGGGCGCGGCGCAGGCGGCAATCACCGCCGGGAAGTCGCTGTCGAAGCTCACCTGGTAGCGGCCTTGGCGGATCAGCTTGGCCAGCGAGCGCGAGACATGCAGTTCGTCCGGAAGCAGAACGGTGCGCGGGTCGGGCGACCACCAGAGGATGGGCTGGCCGTCCTGGTACCAGGGGAAGCAGCCGTGGCGGTAGGCTGCGACCAGACGATCCGGGGTCAGGTCGCCGCCGGCGGCAAGCAGGCCGTTGGGGTCGTGCAGGGCCTTTTCAAGAGGCGGGAAGGTCAGTGAATCGCGGGTCAGCCAGGTGAGCATGGTGTTCTTGGGCGGCGGGGGAGGGGAGAGCGCCCAGCATGGCGTGGCGAGTGGATGAGGTCAACGACCGTCATCCCGGGGCATGCCCAGCGACGGGGCTGCCCAGGCAAAATCGACTGCCGATAGTTCACGCATTCACACCGCCATCGGCACCATCTGGCACATTTGCTGTCACACCTGTGCAAAAACACAGCATAAGCCTTTGTCACAAAAGAAAATGCATGCTCAAATTGCATCCATATGAAAGTCGCCCCGTTCACGCGCCATACAGCGTGCCGCCATGGCGGCGGGTGGGCAGTAATGTTAAAAGTAGTGGTTCATTGGCCGGTGATCGGCCAATCACTATTGGACGCGCAGCACGCGCAGGAATAGACGCGTTTTGAAGAAATCCACCGCAACCCCAGCCCCCTTGCCAGTGCCCCTGTGGCGGCAGCAGCTGCACTACCGCCTGAAGGAAGGTGCGCTGATTGCCGTCGGCGCACTGTGCCTGTACCTGTGGATGGCACTGGTCACCTACGACACCGCCGACCCGGGCTTCAGCCACACCAGCAACGCCGAGCAGGTGCAGAACGCCGCCGGCCGCGCCGGGGCCTATTTCGCTGACATCCTGTTCATGGTGCTCGGCTACTTCGCCTACATCTTCCCGCTGCTGCTGGCAATCAAGACCTGGCAGATCTTCCGCGAGCGCCATCAGCCCTGGCAGTGGAGCGGCTGGCTGTTCTCCTGGCGTCTGATCGGCCTGGTGTTCCTGGTGCTGTCGGGCGCGGCGCTGGCGCATATCCACTTCCATCCAGCGGCGAACATCCCGTTCTCCGCTGGCGGCGCCCTGGGCGAAAGCCTGGGCGATCTGGCGCGCAACCTGTTGAACGTGCAGGGCAGCACGCTGATGTTCATCGCCCTGTTCCTGTTCGGCCTGACGGTGTTCACCGACCTGTCCTGGTTCAAGGTGATGGACCTGACGGGCAAGATTACCCTTGACCTGTTCGAACTGGTGCAAGGCGCAGCCAGCCGCTGGTGGGAAGCACGCAACGAGCGCAAGCGCCTGGAAGCCCAGTTGCGTGAAGTCGACGACCCGGTCTTTGACCTGGGCGGCAAAGGCGACAGGCGCGAGCCGGCCAAGGCGCAGCTGCGCGAGCGCGCCGAGCCTGTGATGACGCGCGACGAGCCGCCGGCCCGCCCGGTGGTGCCGCGCGAAGTGGCCGTGGCCCGCGAATCGGTCGTGCCGCGCGAAACCGTGGTAACTCGCACCCAGCCCGCCGCCCCGGTGATCATCCCGCCGACCGCGGACAAGGCGCCGGAACCGAGCAAGCGGGTCATGAAGGAAAAACAGGCACCGCTGTTCATCGACAGCGCGGTGGAAGGTACCTTGCCGTCCATTTCCATCCTCGACCCGGCCGAGCAGAAGAAGATCGAGTACTCGCCTGAGTCCCTGGCCGGTGTCGGTCAGTTGCTGGAGATCAAACTCAAGGAATTCGGCGTGGAAGTCGCGGTGGACTCGATCCACCCGGGGCCGGTGATCACCCGTTACGAAATCCAGCCGGCCGCAGGCGTGAAGGTCAGCCGCATCGCTAACCTGGCCAAGGACCTGGCGCGTTCGCTGGCGGTGACCAGCGTGCGCGTGGTCGAGGTGATACCCGGCAAGACCACCGTGGGCATCGAGATCCCCAACGAGAACCGCCAGATGGTGCGCTTCTCCGAGGTGTTGTCGTCGCCGCAGTTCGACGAGAACAAGTCGCCGGTTACCCTGGCCCTGGGCCATGACATCGGCGGCAAGCCGGTGATCACCGACCTGGCCAAGATGCCCCACCTGCTGGTGGCCGGTACCACCGGCTCCGGTAAGTCGGTGGGTGTGAACGCGATGATTCTGTCGATCCTGTTCAAGTCCGGCCCGGAAGACGCGCGGCTGATCATGATCGACCCGAAGATGCTCGAACTGTCGATCTACGAAGGCATCCCGCACCTGTTGTGCCCGGTAGTCACCGACATGAAGGATGCCGCCAACGCCCTGCGCTGGAGCGTCGCCGAAATGGAGCGCCGCTACAAGCTGATGGCGGCCATGGGCGTGCGCAACCTGGCGGGCTTCAACCGCAAGATCAAGGACGCCCAGGAAGCCGGCGAAGTCATCCATGACCCGCTGTACCGTCGCGAGAGCATGGACGACGAGCCGCCGACGCTGAAGACCCTGCCGACCATCGTGGTGGTGGTCGACGAATTCGCCGACATGATGATGATCGTCGGCAAGAAGGTCGAAGAGCTGATCGCCCGTATCGCCCAAAAGGCCCGTGCCGCCGGCATCCACCTGATCCTCGCCACCCAGCGCCCATCGGTGGACGTGATCACCGGCCTGATCAAGGCCAACATCCCCACGCGCATGGCGTTCCAGGTGTCGAGCAAGATCGACTCGCGGACCATCATCGACCAGGGCGGCGCCGAACAGCTGCTGGGCCACGGTGACATGCTCTACATGCCGCCGGGCACCAGCCTGCCGATCCGCGTGCATGGCGCCTTCGTCTCCGACGACGAGGTGCACCGCACGGTCGAGGCCTGGAAGCTGCGCGGCGCGCCGGACTACAACGACGACATCCTCAATGGTGTCGAAGAGGCCGGTAGCGGCTTCGACGGCGGTGGTGGTGGCGGCGATGGCGAAGACTCGGAAAGCGATGCCCTGTACGACGAAGCGGTGCAGTTCGTGCTGGAAAGCCGCCGGGCATCGATCTCGGCGGTGCAGCGCAAGCTCAAGATCGGCTACAACCGCGCCGCGCGCATGATCGAGGCGATGGAGATGGCTGGTGTGGTTACCCCCATGAACAGCAACGGCTCGCGGGAAGTGATTGCTCCGGGCGGCCCACGCGATTGATGAACAACCTGTCGGGCGCCATAGACGGCGCCCGGCCCCTTCACTGTGCAATGAGGATTTCCATGCGCGCGATTCGCATGCTGTTGGTTTCTGCCCTGGCCGCGGCCAGCCTGTCGGCCCAGGCCGGCGAACAGGACGTCCAGCGCCTGACGCAATTGCTGGAGAAGTCGCAGACCATCGAAGCCAATTTCTCCCAGTTGACCCTGGATGCTGGTGGCACCAGTCTGCAGGAGACCAGCGGCAAGATGACCGTCAAGCGTCCGGGCCTGTTCTACTGGCATACCGACGCGCCCCAGGAGCAAGTGGTGGTGTCCGACGGCAAGAACGTCACCCTGTGGGACCCGGACCTGGAGCAGGCCACCGTCAAGAAGCTCGACGTGCGCCTGAACCAGACGCCGGCGCTGCTGCTGTCCGGTGACGTCTCGAAGATCAGTCAGAGCTTCGACATCACCTCCAAGGAGCAGGGCGAGGTCATGGACTTCACCTTGAAACCCAAGACCAAGGACACCCTGTTCGACTCGCTGCGCGTGTCGTTCCGCCGGGGGTTGATCAATGACATGCAGCTGATCGACAGCGTCGGCCAGCGCACCAACATCCTGTTCAATGGCGTCAAGGCCAACCAGGCGGTGCCGGACAGCAAGTTCAAGTTCGACATCCCCAAAGGCGCGGACGTCATCAAGGAGTAAGCGGAGCCTGTGATGGACCTGTTTCGAAGCGAACCCGTCGCCCAGCCCCTGGCCGCCCGCCTGCGCCCGTCGAACCTGGACGAGTATGTCGGCCAGGAGCACCTGCTGGCGCGCGGCAAGCCGCTGCGCGAGGCGCTGGAGCAGGGTGCGCTGCACTCGATGATCTTCTGGGGCCCGCCCGGGGTGGGCAAGACCACCCTGGCGCGGCTGCTGGCGCAGTTTTGCGACGCCCACTTCGAAACGGTCTCGGCGGTGCTGGCTGGGGTCAAGGAGATCCGCCAAGCCGTCGAGGTGGCCAAGCAGCAGGCCGGCCAGTATGGTCGGCGCACCATCCTGTTCGTCGATGAAGTGCATCGTTTCAACAAGTCGCAACAGGACGCTTTCCTGCCCTACGTGGAAGACGGCACGCTGATCTTCATCGGCGCGACTACCGAAAACCCGTCCTTCGAACTGAACAACGCGCTGCTGTCGCGGGCGCGGGTCTATGTACTCAAGAGCCTGGACGAGGCCGCGCTGCGCAAACTGGTCGATCGCGCCCTGAGCGAGGAGCGCGGCCTGGGCAAGCGCAACCTGCGGGTGGGTGACGAAGCCTTCAAGATGCTCATGGCCGCCGCCGACGGCGATGGCCGGCGCATGCTCAACTTCCTCGAGAACGCCTCGGACCTGGCTGAAGATGGCGGCGAGATCGGCGTCGAGCTGCTGCAGAGCCTGCTCGGTGACAGCCGCCGCCGCTTCGACAAGGGTGGCGAGGCGTTCTATGACCAGATATCGGCGCTGCATAAGTCGGTGCGTGGTTCCAACCCTGACGGTGCGCTGTACTGGTATGCACGTATGCTCGATGGTGGTTGCGACCCGTTGTACATCGCCCGGCGTGTGGTGCGCATGGCCAGCGAGGACATCGGCAACGCCGACCCCCGCGCCCTGAGCCTGTGCCTGGCAGCCTGGGACGTGCAGGAGCGGCTGGGCAGCCCAGAAGGCGAGCTGGCGGTGGCCCAGGCCATCACCTACATCGCCTGCGCGCCAAAAAGCAACGCGGTGTACATGGGCTTCAAGGCGGCGATGCGCGAGGCGGCCGAGCACGGCTCGCTGGAAGTGCCGCTGCACCTGCGCAACGCGCCGACCAAACTGATGAAGCAACTGGGCTATGGCGATGAGTACCGCTATGCCCACGACGAGCCGGACGCCTATGCCGCCGGCGAGGACTATTTCCCCGAGCACCTCGAACCGCGCCAGTACTATCAGCCAGTACCCCGCGGCCTGGAACTGAAGATCGGCGAGAAGCTCAAGCACCTGGCCGAACTCGATCGCGCCAGCCCGCGCCAGCGGAGAAAACCGTGATTGCACTGATTGCCGCAGTCAGCGCCGGCGGCATCGCCGGCACGTTGTTGCGCTTCGCCACCGCCAACTGGGTCGCGGCCCACTGGCCACGGCACTTCTATGCCGGTACGCTGGCGGTCAACCTGGTCGGCTGCCTGCTGATCGGCCTGCTGTACGGGCTGTTCCTGCACAAGCCGCTGGTGCCGGTCGAGCTGCGCGCCGGGCTGATCGTCGGCTTTCTCGGCGGCCTGACCACTTTTTCCTCCTTCTCGCTCGATACCGTGCGCCTGATGGAAAGCGGGCAGGTCCCGCTGGCCTTGGGCTATACCATTATCAGCGTGGTGGGCGGCCTGCTCGCGACCTGGGCCGGCCTGTCCCTGACCCGATTCTGAACCAACACCTACTTATAACGAGAGAACGATATGCTCGATTCCAAACTGTTACGCGGCCAACTTCAGGAAGTGGCTGACCGCCTGGCCTCCCGTGGCTTCAGCCTGGATGTCGCGCGCATCGAATCGCTGGAAGAGCGCCGCAAGGCGGTGCAGACCCGCACCGAGCAACTGCAGGCCGAGCGTAACGCCCGCTCCAAGTCCATCGGCCAGGCCAAGGCCAAGGGTGAGGACATCGCCCCGCTGATGGCCGACGTCGAGCGCATGGCCAACGAGCTGGCCGCCGGCAAGACCGAGCTGGACGGTATCCAGGCGGAACTGGACGGTATCCTGCTGACCATCCCCAACCTGCCCGACGCCAGCGTGCCGGTCGGCGCCAGCGAAGACGACAACGTCGAAGTGCGCCGCTGGGGCACGCCGAAGGCCTTCGATTTCGAGATCAAGGACCACGTCGCCCTGGGCGAGGTCAGCGGTGGCCTGGACTTCGAGGCCGCGGCCAAGCTGTCCGGCGCCCGCTTTGCCGTGCTGCGTGGCCCGGTGGCCCGCCTGCACCGCGCCCTGGCGCAGTTCATGATCAACCTGCACACCGGCGAGCACGGCTACGAGGAGCACTACACCCCGTACCTGGTGCAGGCCCCGGCCCTTCAGGGCACCGGCCAGCTGCCGAAGTTCGAGGAAGACCTGTTCAAGATCACCCGCGAAGGCGAGGCCGATTTCTACCTGATCCCGACCGCCGAAGTGTCGCTGACCAACCTGGTGGCGGGTGAAATCCTCGACGCCAAGCAGCTGCCGCTGAAGCTGGTCGCCCACACCCCGTGCTTCCGCAGCGAGGCCGGTGCCTCGGGCCGTGATACCCGCGGCATGATCCGCCAGCACCAGTTCGACAAGGTCGAGATGGTCCAGGTGGTCGAACCCGCGAAATCCATGGAAGCCCTGGAAGGCCTGACCGCCAACGCCGAACGTGTGCTCCAGCTGCTAGAACTGCCGTACCGCGTACTCGCGCTGTGCACCGGCGACATGGGCTTCGGCGCGGTGAAGACCTACGACCTGGAAGTCTGGGTGCCAAGCCAGGACAAGTACCGCGAGATCAGCTCCTGCTCCAACTGCGGCGACTTCCAGGCGCGCCGCATGCAGGCCCGCTGGCGCAACCCGGAAACCGGCAAGCCGGAGCTGGTGCACACCCTAAACGGTTCGGGCCTGGCTGTCGGCCGTACCTTGGTCGCCGTGCTGGAGAACTACCAGCAGGCCGACGGTTCGATCCGCGTGCCTGAAGTGCTCAAACCGTACATGGGTGGCGTCGAGGTCATTCGCTGAATGGACTACCTGCCGCTGTTCCACAAGCTGCAGGGTGGCCGTGTGCTGGTCGTCGGCGGCGGCGAGATCGCCTTGCGCAAGGCGCGCCTGCTGGCCGATGCCGGCGCCGCACTGCGGGTGGTGGCGCCTGAGGTCGACGGTCAGCTCGCCACGCTGGCCCGTGAGGGCGGGGGCGAGGTCCTGGTGCGTGGCTACCAGGCCTCGGACCTGGACGGCTGCCGGCTGGTGATCGCGGCGACCGACGACTCGGCGCTCAACGCCCAGGTCTCGGCCGAGGCCCAGGCACGCAGCCTGCCGGTCAACGTGGTGGACGCCCCGGCCCTGTGCACGGTGATCTTCCCGGCCATCGTCGACCGTTCACCGTTGGTGGTGGCGGTCTCCAGCGGCGGCGACGCTCCGGTGCTGGCGCGGCTGATCCGCGCCAAGCTGGAAGCCTGGATTCCATCCGCCTATGGCGAACTTGCCGGCCTGGCCGCACGCTTCCGTGAGCGGGTCAAGGCCTTGTACCCGGACGTCAACCAGCGTCGCGGCTTCTGGGAAACCGTGTTCCAGGGCCCGATCGCCGAGCGTCAGCTGGCCGGGCAGGGCGCCGAGGCCGAGCGCCTGTTGCAGGCGATGGTCGACGGCGCGCCGGTGCAGCAGGGCGGCGAGGTGTACCTGGTGGGCGCGGGGCCGGGCGATCCGGACCTGCTGACCTTCCGCGCCCTGCGGCTGATGCAGCAAGCCGACGTGGTGCTGTACGACCGCCTGGTGGCCCCGGCCATCATCGAGATGTGCCGGCGTGACGCCGAGCGCATCTATGTCGGCAAGCGCCGCGCCGATCATGCCGTGCCGCAGGACAAGATCAACCGCCTGCTGGTCGACCTGGCTCGCCAGGGCAAGCGCGTGCTACGGCTCAAAGGTGGCGATCCGTTCATCTTTGGCCGGGGAGGCGAGGAGATCGAAGAGCTGGCCGACGAAGGTATTCCGTTCCAGGTGGTACCGGGCATCACGGCAGCCAGTGGTTGTTCGGCCTATGGCGGGATTCCGCTGACCCACCGCGACTACGCCCAGTCGGTGCGCTTCGTTACCGGCCACCTGAAGGATGGCACCAGCAACCTGCCCTGGAATGACCTGGTGGCTCCGGCCCAGACCCTGGTGTTCTACATGGGGCTGGTCGGCTTGCCGACCATCTGCGCCGAGTTGATCCGCCATGGCCGTGCGGCGAGTACGCCGGCTGCGTTGGTGCAGCAGGGCACCACCCGCAACCAGCGGGTGTTCACTGGCACCCTGGCCGACCTGCCGGCGTTGGTGGCACGCCACGAAGTGCATGCACCGACCTTGGTGATCGTCGGGGAAGTGGTGCAGTTGCGCGAGAAGCTGGCGTGGTTCGAAGGCTCGCAAGACGCCTGAAATAACTGGGGCCGCTTTGCGGCCCATCGCCACGATAAGCCGGCTCTCATAGGATCATACAAGCCCCTGTGGGAGCCGGCTTGCCGGCGATGCGTTGCAAAGCAGCCCCAGCTTTATCAAGCCTTCCAGATCCCTTTGCCCATTAACCGCTCCCGGTCATGCGGCAAGCCGAAATCCTGCAACGGCCCCTTGGGCACGATGCCGTTCGGGTTGATGGTCTTGTGGCTCATGTAATAGTGCTTCTGGATATGCTCCATGTTCACCGTGCCCGCCACACCCGGCCACTGGTAAAGCTCGCGCAGCCAGTTGGACAGGTTCGGGTAGTCGCTCAGGCGGCGTAGGTTGCACTTGAAGTGCCCGTGGTACACCGCGTCGAAACGCACCAGGGTGGTGAACAAGCGCACATCGGCTTCGGTCAGATACTCACCGGCCAAGTAACGTTGGCGGCCCAGTAGCGCTTCCAGGTGGTCCAGTTCGTTGAAGACATCGTCGAAGGCTGCCTCGTAAGCTTCCTGCGAGGTGGCGAAGCCTGCGCGGTACACGCCGTTGTTCACGGCCGGGTAGATACGCTCGTTGAGCGCATCGATGGTGGCGCGTAGCGGCTCGGGGTACAGGTCCAGGGTGTTGCCGGTCAGTTCATTGAATGCGCTGTTGAAGATGCGAATGATCTCGGCCGACTCGTTGTTGACGATGCGCTTCTCTTGCTTGTCCCACAGCACCGGCACGGTTACGCGCCCGGTGTAGTGCGGGTCGTCCTGGGTGTAGCGCTGGTGCAGGTACTGCAATGCGTCCAGATGATCGCCGCTGGAGCCCTGCTGCTGGTCGAAGGTCCAGCCGTGCTCGCCCATCAGCCAGCTGACCACGGAGACGTCGATCAGTGGTTCCAGGCCCTTGATGGCGCGGAAGATCAGGGTGCGATGCGCCCAGGGGCAGGCCAGCGACACGTACAGATGATAGCGGCCGGCCTCGGCGGCGGGCAGTTGATTGCGGCGCTGGGCGTTCTCGCGCTTGAACGCGCCATCCTGGTTGGTCTGGTACCACTGGTCATGCCAATGGCCATCGATCAAAAGGCCCATTGCAAAGCTCCTCGGAACAAAGTCGTTTGTCGTTGGAGCTCAGTCTAGTGAAAAGCGTTCGAATAAATAGCGCAAAGACTGCGCCCAATCTATCGCCTTATTCGATGCTTCTACGATTGGCCCAGTAGTCGCGAGCGCATTTGAATGCCTGCTCGCGGCCTTGGCCCAGCCCGCGCAGGGCGAGGGCCATGGTGGCGACCACGGCAAGCTCGCCATAGCTGTCCTGTGCCTCGCCGCGCCATACCGCCAGCAAGTGCTCGGGCTGTAGGCAGGCTGGCTTCACATGGCGCTGAGGGCTGAGGGCCGGCCACTCCTCGTCCCAGGCCTCGCCGGACGAAGTGCCATACAGGTGGCTGATGACATCCGGGTTGACCTCGATCTCGCCGCCGTCACCTTTGATCACCACGGCGTGGTCGCCGAGCAAACGGCTGGCCTCGCGGTGCACCGCCTGGTAGCCGGGGTGGAAGATGCTCTGCAGGCCGCAGCGGGCGCCGAGAGGGTTGAGCACCCGGGCCAGGGAGTGGATGGGCGAGCGCAGGCCCAGGGTGTTGCGCAGGTCGATCATGCGCTGAAGCTGTGGCGCCCAGTCCTGCAACGGGAAGAAGGCCAGCCGATGGCTGTCCAGGGCTTGCTCCACGGCCGTCCAATTGCGACACAGTGGGATGTCCAGCAGGTCGAGCAGTTGCTCGGTGTAAAGCCTGCCCGCCGTATGGGCGCCGCCGCCGTGCATCAGGATCCGCACACCGTTGCCCGCCAGGCACTTGGCCGCCAGCAGGTACCACGGCAGGTGGCGCTTCTTGCCGGCGTAGCTGGGCCAGTCGAGGTCGACGGCGATGCGGGGGGCATGTAGGTGGCTGCGCAGGGCCTCGGTGAAGCCGGCCAGCTCCTCGGCGCTTTCTTCCTTGTGCCGCAGCAGCATCAGGAAGGCGCCCAGCTGGGTGTCCTCGACCTTGCCCTCGAGCAGCAGGGTCATCGCGGCGCGGGCTTCCTCGCGGGTCAGGCCGCGGGCGCCACGCTTGCCCTTGCCGAGGATGCGCACGAACTCGGCGAAAGGGTGTTCGGCCGGGGTTTGCAGGGTTAGTGGGCGTGCTTCGTTCAGCAGGGACTCGGTCATATGCAATTGGTCGGCTTGGGCAGGCCCGCCAGTTTGGCGGCGAGTTTGGCGGGGGTGCCGTTGAACAGGCGATTGAGGTGCGGGCTGTTGCCTTTCTCGGCGCCGAGCTTGAGCGCGGTGTACTTGATCAGCGGGCGCGTGGCCGGCGACAGCTGGTACTCCTGGTAGAACTGACGCAGCAGCTCGAGGATTTCCCAGTGGTCCGCACTCAGGGTGATGCTCTCGCGGGCGGCGAGGGCTTCGGCAACTTCGCGGGACCAGTCCTGCAGCTCGACCAGAAAGCCGTCCTTGTCCAGGGCGATGCTGCGCTCGCCGACAGTCAGGGTACTCATAGCCAGCTGTTGACCTTGTCGTGGTGCAGGGTGAGCTCGACGAACGCAGGGTAGTCCACTGCCTTGGCCAATTGGCTGTCGAGGGCGCGGGCCTGCAGGTCTTCGGCGAGGGCGAACAGGCGCTCGCCGAGATTGGCAGCCTGCAGGGCAGCGAAGGGCTCGGTGCCGGCCTTGAGCGCATAGATGGCGTCACCGCACAGCAGCAGCGCGTCCTGCGGGCCAAGTAGACGCAGGCAACTGGCCAGGCGCTCGTCCCCGAAAGGCGAATGGGCGATTACATGCAGGGTCGTCATCAGAGCGTCACCACCTGGTCGAAACGGGCAATCAGTGCGGTCAGAGCAGCGTCGTCGAGCACTTCCACCGGCAGTGACAGGGCGTCGTTGTCCAGCCCTCGGCGGGCGAGGCTGTGGCCACAGGCGAACAATTCCTCCACACCGAACATCGGCAGGGCCTGGAGGTTGGCGGCCAGGTTCTTCTGTTGCACGGCGTCTGGCTGCTGTGCGGCGGCGAGCTGGAACACGCCGTCATCGAGGAACAGCATGCCCAGCGGCAAATCGAAGGCGCCACCGGCCAGGGCGATATCCAGGGCTTCGCGAGCGGACGGGCCGCTCCACGGCGCCTGGCGGCTGATGATCAGCAAGGACTTGGCCATTTCAATCACCTCCGAAGCAGACCAGGCGGTCGGCCAGTTGCGCGGCTTCGTGCAGCTGGCCCAGGCCGGACAGCTCCCACGGCATCGGCAGGTTCACCGCCGGGCGCTGGTAACGGTTGGCCTCGGTGTCGTCGAGCACACCCCGGCGCAGGGCGGCGGCAATGCACACCACGGCGTCGAGCCGGTGATCGCTGACGAAAGCGCGCCACTGCGCGGCCACGTCCAGCTCATCCTGGGGCGCGACGATATTGGCCGAGGCACTGTGCACCCCGTCCTGGTAGAAGAACAGCCGGGCAATTTCATGCCCGCCGGCCAGCACCGCCTCGGCAAAGCGCAAGGCGCGGCGGGAGGAGGGCGCATGGGCCGGGGAAAAGACCGCAATGGCGAATTTCATGTAAGGCTCGAGCAAATGAATGCGGCCATGATAAAGCAAAAAGCCCGTGCGGGTGGGCACGGGCTTCTGCTCTGGCTGGCCGGGCTCAGGCCTGGTCTTTGCTTTCCGGCAGAAACCAGTTGAGCACCAGGGCACAGATGCCGCCGGTGGCAACCCCCGACTCCAGCACGTTGCGCAGCGCCGACGGCATATGCGCGAGGAATTCCGGCACCTGGGCCACGCCCAGGCCCAGCGACAGCGACACGGCGATGATCAGCAGGGCGCGGCGGTCGAGGCGGGTGCTGGCGAGGATATTGATACCCGAGGCCGCGACGGCGCCGAACATCACCATGGCCGCCCCACCGAGCACTGGCTCCGGCACCGCCTGGATCACTCCGGCGACGCTGGGGAACAGGCCCAGCAGGATCAGCATGGCGGCGATCCAGATACCGATATGGCGGCTGGCAATGCCGGTCAGCTGAATCACGCCGTTGTTCTGGGCGAAAATCGAGCTGGGGAAGGTGTTGAACAGCCCGGCCAATAGCGAGTTGGCGCCGTTGACCAGCACCCCACCCTTGATCCGCTGCATCCACACCGGGCCTTCGACCGGCTGGCGTGAAACCTTGCTGGTCGCAGTCACGTCACCGATGGCCTCCAGCGAGGTGACCAGGTAGATCACCAGCATCGGGATGAACAGCGACCACGAGAAGCCCAAGCCAAAGTGCAACGGCGTCGGCACCTGGAACAGCGCGGCCTGATGCATGCCAGTGAAGTCCAGGCGGCCCAGGTAGCCGGCCAGGGCGTAGCCCACAGCCAGGGCGATGACGATGGCGCAGCTGCGCATCCATACCACCGGGACACGGTTGAGGATGACGATGATCGCCAGCACCACGCCCGACAGCAGCAGGTTCTCGCCATCGGCGAAGGTGCCGTTGGCCATGGCGCCGAAGCCGCCGCCCATGCTGATCAGGCCGACCTTGATCAAGGTCAGGCCGATCATCAGCACGACGATGCCGGTCACCAGCGGGGTGATCAGGCGCTTGACGAAGGGCAGGATGCGCGACACGCCCATTTCCACGAACGAACCGGCGATGACCACGCCGAAGATCGCCGCCATCACGCCTTCAACTGGCGTGCCCTGCTTGACCATCAGCGCGCCGCCGGCGATCAGCGGGCCGACGAAGTTGAAGCTGGTGCCCTGCACAATCAACAGCCCGGCACCAAACGGGCCAAAGCGCTTGCACTGGACAAAGGTGGCGATGCCCGAGATCACCAGCGACATCGACACGATCAGGTTGGTGTCACGCGCCGACACGCCCAGCGCCTGGCAGATCAGCAAGCCCGGCGTGACGATCGGCACGATGATCGCCAGCAAGTGCTGCAGTGCCGCCAGCAGGCCGATCAGCAGGCGAGGCTTGTCCTCGAGGCCAAGGACCAGTTCATTGGCAGGCGCCGCCGCGCCTGGGCCGTGTTCGTGTGAACTCATGGGAAAATGCCGCCCCGGAAGAAAAAAGGAGCGCATTCTACGGGCAGAACGGCCATTGCGGTAGAGGCAAGCACGATGGGCGCACAATCGCGGAGGAAGGTGCTAATAAGCTGACTTTTAAGTCAATGTTTGTGAGGTTCCTGGCGCTGTTCAACGGGCATGAAAAAGCCCGCCGAAGCGGGCTTTTCCTGAAGCGCTGGCAACCGATTCGATCAGTCGTCGCGGCCCATGATGCCGAACAGCTGCAGCAGGCTGACGAACAGGTTGTAGATCGACACGTACAGGCTGATGGTAGCCATGATGTAGTTGCGCTCGCCGCCATGGATGATGGCGCTGGTCTGGAACAGGATGGAGACCGACGAGAACAGCACGAAGCCAGCGCTGATCGCCAGTTGCAGGCCGCTGATCTGGAAGAAGAAGCTGGCCACCACGGCACCCAGCAGGACGAAGAAGCCGGCGGTGATGAAGCCGCTGAGGAAGCTCATGTCCTTGCGGGTGATCAGCACGTAGGCCGACAGGCCGCCGAACACCAGGGCGGTCATGGCGAAGGCCGAGCTGACCACTTCGGCGCCACCGGCCATGCCCAGGTAGCGGTTGAGGATCGGGCCGAGGATGAAGCCCATGAAGCCGGTGAGGGCGAAGGTAGAAACCAGGCCCCAGGCCGAGTCACGCAGCTTGTTGGTGAGGAAGAACAAACCGTAGAAGCCGATCAGCACCACGAAGATGTTCGGGTAGCCGACACGCATCTGCTGGGCGACGAAGGCCATGATGCCGCTGAAGGCGAGGGTGAGAGCCAGCAGGCTGTACGTGTTGCGCAGGACCTTGCTGACCTCCTGCTGCTCGACCTGCTGGCCGTGTTGGACGGCGTAATCCTGTTCGCGCATGGCGCACTCCTTTGGGGTGAGACCGCGGTCCGGGACCTGCGGTAGTGGAACGTATGGTGCAGAGCATATCAGAGCTGTCGCAAGCCGCGACACAGAGAGTTTGACAGCTTGTTACATTAAGGTATTATTGCCGCCGCAAAACAGCTGGAAGCGTGGCCGAGTGGTTTAAGGCAACGGTCTTGAAAACCGTCGATGGGCAACTATCCTAGAGTTCGAATCTCTACGCTTCCGCCACATTCAAAGCCCTGATTTTTCAGGGCTTTTTGCGTTTTGGGGCATAGTAAAACTACCCATGGGAACACCCTTGGGAATGGTTTGTTGTGGAAGCGCTTCCGAAACTTTCCCTATTTGGTGGGTTTCGCCAGGGCTCCAACTCGGCGATACACCCGCTCTGTGATGTCGCCCTTGGTATGGCCGAGCAGCAGACTGGCGTGGTCAACGTCGGTGATTTCCGAGGCTGCTTTCGGGCGAATGTCGCGGAACTGGAATTGGCTGATACGGCCGGCCAGCACCGGGTCACCTGCGGCGACCGCTTCCTTCACGGCTTCCTCCCGGGCATCGTCCCATCGGTGGCGAAGCATCGGTGCCGTGACACGTTTGCCGTTATCAGTCAGCAGCAGGTATGGCGAGCCATGCGGAGCATTGCGCTCCAGGATCTTTCTTATCAGCGCACCCAAGCTGCTTTCTACTCCGTCCACCTCAAGCATGATCCGTAGCTTCTTTTGGGTCTTCTTCTGCTTTACGCCGAGGGCTTTGTCCTCGATGTCGTCCCTCCTCATCACCAGCACGTCCGCCGGACGCTGGCCCGTCAAATACGCCAAATCCATGGCATCCTTCAGTTCGCCCACCGCTTTCGCGTAAACCGCGTTCCAGATCGCATCGTTAGCGTAGAAGTCTCGCGGCACCTCCTTGTTCTTGCGCACGCCCTGGCACGGATTCTCGTTGGTTGTGAGCCCCCATTCCCGGGCTATGTTGAAGATGTGCGATAGGGTGGCGATCTCGCGATTCGCCCTGACTGGGGCGGTTCTGGCATCGCGATACTTCGCCACATGCGCAGGGGTGATGCCGTCGATTGGGGCCTTCTCGAAGTAGTTTCGCAACTGGCGTATCTCGGCCAGGTTGTCCTTCTGTGTGCGCGGCGCCTTCTTCGGAATGATGTCGCGCTCGTAGCGGTCGAAGATGGCACCCATGGTGACCAGGTCCTTGGGCTTCTCCTTCGCTTCAAGTTCTGCCCACTTCAGTCTGGCAAGGCTCAAGTCGGTGCCCAGCGTTACCTCTTTGCCCGACTTGTCCCGGTAGTAGTAGCTAATCCATTCCTTGTCGGGTTTTTTCTTGCTCTTACTGGTCCGCTTTCGTCGGTACACACCCGGAGGCAAGTCCCTGTTTTCGGTCTTCCTAGGACGCATTTCACCTCACCTTCGAAATATCAGGTGTCCACGCAGGGACTACAGGTGGTGGTGACGCCGTTGGCATTACTCCAAGGCTCATGCCCAGTTTCATACGAACGTAATGGCGGCCAACCAGTGGGCGCCCGCTGCGGGTTTCAACGAATACCCAGCCACGTTCCTCTAGCCAGCGACGCTGATATCCCCTGGCCTTATAGCCAGTCAGCTCGGCTAGCTCTTCGTCCGAAAGAATCTCGGTTTGCATGTGATGGTCTCCACGCCGCCGGTGGCGGCAGGTTGTGTCAGGCCGTAGCCTGGGCGATGGTCTGCTCGAAGCGCGACGCCAGTTCGGCGTTTACCTCGGCCTTGGCCAGGCTGTCGGTGGTGGCCTTGGCGCGGTGCAGGGTTTCGTACTTGCGCAGCTGGGCGGCCGCCTCAACCAAGTCGGCCAGGAGGTTCGGTGCCTGGGCGATCAGCCGGGCATTCGCTCTGCGCACATCCAAGGCGAGCTCAACAAGCCCAACCTCGGTGAATGTCATTGCATCGCCACAGTCGGCGATCATCCAGCCGTCAGTTGGGAGTGCTTTCACGCCGTCGCCGCTGTCGGCACCCAGGCCGGTGAAAACCTCGGTCTCGTTCAGGGCTTCCCAGGGACCTGGGGTGTGCTTGTGTTTCGTCATGGCAATAGCTCTCCATGCCCGCGCATATCGGCAGGCTTGAATTGTTGAAGGGGGAGGGAGAAAAGCGCGATGCTTCGTTGTCAACATGGCGTAGTGCCACTCAACCTTGATGTGGTGGTCACTTTTTGCGTTACGCGTTTAGGGGCTAAAAATGCCTAATTCAGATCAAAAATACCGTGCGTACCAGCTGCTACGACAGCTGGACACCGCAACATCTTCAATCATGAATCAAGTCGCTTACGGCCAGATCGGCGGCCCCCTGTGGGGGGAGGCCCTGCTGGTCCAGCAGAAGGCGTTTGACGACTGGGCAGATTATGCGAAGACGCTGGCCACGCTTGAGATTCTGGCATGCAGTGCTCCGCCATCCGGGGATCACAAAGACCAAAGCGAGGCTTAAGCCATGCTTGGCCAAGTCGTTACCTCTGAATATCGGTGACCTAGGTGATGAGATGCATCACCTCTAGGGGGCTGCTGGACTGCTCCTAGCCATGCAAATTTAGAGCTCATATCCATCATTCCAGAACGCGGAGCTTGCCGCTGCCTCGGGTTCGTTCGGGGCGAGCTGGCGCTCGTTGCCGGCCTGCAGCTGGCTGTCTGGGATGCAGCTGATGCCGATCTGTCTGCCGCTGGCGTGCACAGCCAGGATGTCGAAGCCTGCAGCCTCGGGGTAGCAAGTCCAATCGGCCTGCTTATTCATCGACTGGATGAAGGCCGCACACAGCTCGACCTCCGTCTTGATCGGTGTCCTTTCGAGCATGACGACTCCTTGGCCGCCATATCGCGGCAGTGAATAGAGGCTAAGGCGAGTTTGTCGATAGCGAAACGGTCCAGGCCAACCGTCCAGTGGTGCTGTGCGCTAATGATTTGTGTGCCTTACTAAGTTCTCAATAGTAAAGGACAACCAGAATGAGAGCTCGAGGCCCCACGTACTGGTGCTGGGCAAACTCAGCGCTACATTCTCGATGTCATGCCGAGGCCTATGCCGACGGCGTAAGCATTGACGTTGAGGTCCGGCTCTCCACCAAGGGCGTTACGCAACTGTTCATCGGTGTTTACGCCTCGGAGGGCATACCATTGCTGGAGGAGGTTTACGATACTCGCTCTGAAGAGACGATGACCCAGGCACTTGCCTGGGGAGTGTTTCGTGCCCGAACTACAGCCGCTCTGCGCTCCCCGCTTGTGTGCCGCTTACGGGACCAGCGATAGAAGAGAGATAGGTTGCTGCGAAAAGAGTATGTATGTACTCATTCTCGGGATGTTCTTCCTGATGAAGCAAGTAAGTGTGAGTGGATCTGTAAAGTAAGGACTTCGATTCGCTCACTCATCTGCTTTGTTACCTCCGTTAGGTGTGTATTTTGCTCCAACAACTGCAGAAGCTGCTTGCTGTGTAGCTCTGCGTCCTGCTGCCGTCTTTGATTGTCCATGGCAATTGCCTCTCGATGTCTTGCATCTGCATCGGAAGTTGCTTTGTCACGGTCGGCCTGGCGAGTTTGCGCCAGAAGAATTAGAGGTGCCGCGTAGGCCGCCTGCAGACTGAACGCTAGATTCAATAGAATGAAGGGGTAGGGATCGAACGCTGACAGCCCCGATAAGCTGATCCCCATCCAAATAAGAACAACTAGTGACTGGGACCCCAGAAAAAATGGTGTACCAAAGAAACGGGCGAAAGCTTCGGCTTTTCGGGCAAATGCATCGTTACCAAAGGGGTGGTGCATATGTTCATGGGCGCGATGAAACCTGAGATGGTCGACGTCTTCAGGAGTTTCACGAGGTTTAGACTGCTCAGAGGTTAACGGGTCCATCTGCTGGCTCCGTGGTGGTTTCTCATGTCCAGTTTAGACTAGCCCGCCAGCGCTCCCCGCAGACGCAGCCGTCATCGTTGAATAGGGGAAGGCGCTGGCGGGCAGCGTCGAATTGAGCTATTGCTTCGAGTTCTGTCAGTCCATTCAAGGAGTGTGAGATGAAGCGATTAGTGTTGGGGGCATTGTTGGTGGTGTCTGGCGCGGCCCAGGCTGGTATTCCGCTGGTGAACGCCACATGCCCAGGAAACATCGAAGTGCATGCCGACAAGGGCGGTCCGATCTACATCAATGGCAAGGAAGGGAAGCTGAAGAAGTTCAACGACAACTACTTCGAAGCCAAGGGCAGCGACGTGACCATCTCGCTGTCGATCAACCCGGACGGCTCGCCAGATGTGTCGTATACCGGTAAGAACCGAGCCAATGGGGTCTGCCAGGTAAAAGGGGCAGACTCCTAAAGCGCTGCTGGCAGCGTAGTAGGGTCAGTCGTAGGCTTCTTCGCTGTAGCGGATGTCGCCGACGTACACCTGCTCGTATTCCACCTTGGTGCCACCCGTGTAGAGGTTCAGCACCAGGGCCTCGGCACCGTAGGCGCTGCCAAGAATCAGCGACTTCTTCATGTCGGTCTCGCCAACACGCAGGGAGTAACATTCACCTTCACCGGTGAATGCCATCTGCACCTGGCAGGAATACTTGTCCACCCCTTCGTTGGCATCAGCATAGAGGTGCCAGTATTCGGAAGTGGACGAGTAGCCCGTGCCTTTCTCGACAATGAAAGTCGGCGCCTCGCTGCCGTGCTTGTCACGAAGGTGGCTGTCTTCGAAGGCCCTGGTCAGTTGGTCGATCAGTTCCGAGAGTTTGATGCGAGCTGGCAGTGGCTCAAGCACCTTGGCGAGCTTTTCCGTGATGGTCTGGCGTAGCGCCTGTTCCTGGTAGTCATTGATCATCGCGGAGACGGTCTTGAGCACCAAGTCCCCGTAGCGGCCCAGGCCCGTAATCTTGGTCGGCATGGCACCCGCCAGGCTCTCTTCCAGCAGCTTCTTGAACGGCGAGTTGTAACTGAACTGCTCCTTGATCGCGCTCGTGACCGCGCTTTCGACGTTCTTGTCGATGATCGGCTGCAGCTTTTCCGGGCTCAGTGCGGCGGCAACCGAGTCGGCTACGATTCCTTCGATGTTGATGTCGAGTTGCATGGTGTGTTTCCTGGGCATGCACCGCCCTCCGTGCTGGTGGCGGCATGGTGGCAATTTGGGGTGGGATGGGGTATTACGGGTGACCGGCATGGGGCCGGGAACAAGGAGGGGGTATGACTGAAGAGTACAAAAGGGTGCTTGGCGTTCCTGCGGAAAATACTTTGGTCGAAGTCTCATCGAGCCGTGAGCAGCGCAAAGGACAGGATGCCGACCTATACACATTCAATGAGGTAAACCCTGCTGGCGAAGTGGTTGCAACCCACAACATTAGGGACACTATGTCTGTTTATCCGCCTCATACGCGCCGTATCATTGTGGAATGATCAGCTCATCGCCTGGGTCTTGCTGAATCATCAGCATGCTCTTCCGTTCGAAGGCCAGGGCCAGGCGCGGCGATATGCTGATCTCGTGCCGCGGCGGAGTGAGAAACTTCGTCGCGTGCAGCCTGCCTATGGCGTGAATGCCGTGGATCAGCGCTTCGATCATCTGGCTGGCCGAGGCGTCTGCCCAGCCGCAGATCGCCCGCAGGTGATGGCCGGTTCGATTCCTGGCTGACAGCCGCAGCGGCTCAGTCCGCGCCACGTTCCGATGGGCTGCTATTTCGTGGCGCGCGATCCTGAACAGTGCATGATGCCCGAGCGCTTCGATGTGATGAATCATCAGCGTCATCGCTTCGCCCTGCTCCTCTATCCCGGCCCACTCCATTAGTTCCAGCAGGACCTGTTTAGTCCCTGGTCGGACCTTCAAGCGCAAATCTTCTTCCTGCAGCCGCTCGGCCTTCTCGCGCCGGCGTCGGTCGCGTTCTGCCTGGTCCATCGCCATACGGCACCTCCCTTAATCTATGGGGCGAGAAATGCTGGTTCGCTTGCCTTCTTCCATTGCCTCAATAAAGCGCATGGCCGCACGGTGGCTAAAGCAGAATCTCTTGGTCTTGCCGGTGGCAATCTCGATGATGTGCCAAGCCTTGCCCTTGGCGACTGCCTGGAACAGAGGTTCGGGCGCCGGGGCAGGGCGACCAATCAGTTCGTAGAACTCGGCGGTAGCCATGAGGGAGCGTGCACGCAGGGCGGCTAGGCCGTCCACGCGCTGTTGCATGGAGTGGTGCATAGGATGATCCTCTGTTGGGATTCAGGCGTGATGCTCGAAGGTCTCGGCCTTGCGAACGATTCGAATCTGGGCAGTGCGCCGCTCGGGCGCTCTGCGGTCGCGACGCAGTGGGTCGCTGTCGTCGATGACCGCATGCATAGCGATCAGGCCGGCGAGGGCGATGCACAACGGGCTGATGATCTGGCGGCGCATCGCTTCGGCCACTGCTGCGGCCCGACGGGCCACGCCGAGCTTAAACATCGCGTTCTCGATGCGGTTGGCGACCGTGCCGGGGGTGATCTGCATCTGCTGGGCAATCTGTTTGGCGGTCATGCCCTGGGCGACGCCGAGCAGCGCCTCCAGCTCGCGAGGAGCCAGCCCTTTGCCAAGGTGGCCTGTCCATGTGCCGCAGGTGATCGTTTCCATGAGTGGTCCTTGGTGGGCTGCATTGGAGAGCCGTTCCCGCCTGTCTCCCTGAACATGTTGATGTAGGGTCGGGAAGGGCTCTCCGATGCAGCCTGGTGCTGGGGAAGACCAGGTGATCGGGCCAGTCTGTTCCTGGCAGTCAAGGGAATTTCCTGTCTTCGTTTGACTCCCATCTGGCCCTGCTGCCAGGGCCAGCCAGTGAAATCTGTTCCTCCCCATGCGCGTCGCCGCGGCAATCCCCGCCTGCCCAGGTCACACATTTCGTGCCCGGTGTTCTTCCTGGGTGGCTTACATGGTTTGGCGTCCCTCAATGCCTGAGGTCCGGCAGCTGTCCAGAGGCTGCTTGGCCGACGACTTAGCTTGTCTCGACCCAGGTGATGGCCTGGGTGCGTCGAGGTGGTCACGTCTGATTGTGTAAAGAGCGGTGGTAGTCGGACCTACCTATTCGGCGCAAATGCAAGCGAACTTGCATAAATAAAAGCATGCTTGCTACTTTAATGCAAGCAAGCTTGTGCTAATTTTTAATACTGTATATGCGTACAGTGTTTGGAGGTTTGGATGTCAGTGCAGGAATGCCTAGCTCGCAAAAACGAATTGACCGGGCTTGAGCGGCTGGGCCTGAGGGTTTCAGCGATGATCAATTCACCACTTGCCCAGTTCGGGAGGAAGGTTCTGATTCACAAGTTGGACACGGACTGCGATCAGGACTGGGACGCGATCATGGAGCTGCTGGCCGAGACGGACGGCCTGGACATGACGTTCTGTGATGACGGATCGGTGATCCTTCATTGGGATACGCCGACTGATGACGATCGGGTGATCGAGAGGGAAGTGGAGTTGGATCTGATTCGCCACCAAGAAAACGCGCCATTCTGGTGACCCGTTGGGCCTGCAAGCTGGCAACCGTTCGGGAGACTACGACTAGCTACAGTCACGATGTTTTTCTATACTCCACGGCGCTTCTATTACGTAAAGGGAATATCATGCTTTCTCCAGTAGACATCCGGGAAAATCTCAGAGAATGGGTTGGTGCTCATTTATCTGCTGGAACCCAAGATGTGCTAATCGATGAGCTGGGATTTGTCAATCGGCAGGAGGGGCGTACCGTCGATCTGACATTTAGAGCAGATTTAGCACTTGCGAATGGACGTCTGGTGGCATTCGAAATTAAGTCTGGCGCTGATAATCTGAAGCGCTGGCCAGGGCAGTGCGAAGCTTATTTTAACGTTTTCGATGAGATTTGGCTTTGCACGCACGGGCGCCATTTGGAGAAGGCACTTGCAGTAACCCCTAAGTCTGTAGGAATACTTTTGGCAGACGATTTAGGGGGGATGGCACTCCTTCGTCAAGCTATGCCGAACAAGAGAATCAATTCTTTTGATTTGAGCGGTTTGTTGTGGAGGGACGAGCTCGAAGAACTCTGTCGTATAAATGATGTTGAGTTCAAGTCACGAGAGACCAAGTCGGATCTCAGGGAAAAGGTCTCTCGTGCCGTTTCGCGTGAAGATTTAAGGGACTATGTATTGGCCCGTCTTAAGGTTAGAAGAGCTGATTAGATTAAATCGTCTAGGTCATCGTATTGCCGGTCATGCGGATTTGCTAGCTTATCTAGAATTCCGTTTGAAATATCCCCCAGCATAGCGCAGGCATGTTGATTGATCCGTATTTTGTTCCAGAATGCCATGTTGCCACTTTTAACACGATTCCCACTGCCAATGGCGGCAATGGCTTTAGTACCCCAGCAGAAAGTGTCACCATGGTAGTTTGGTAACGACCTAAATATTTCTGCTATTTCACGATACTTTTCGTTCTCACCTCCGGCACCTCGTCTCTCTTGGTGCCATTGGCAGTCGCTATAATAACCGGCAAACGGAATAGGCTGTGCCATTTTTGTCGGGTCGTAGTCATCTAGAAGGTCTTTGGTAGGGTTAGTCGCCGCATAGTCTCCATAAATGTGGCTAACGTTTTGCTGTAGGAGTTTCTTACGTACTATTGCTTGCCAGTATGGATCAATACAGGCGATTACAGCACTTGTTCCTCGGTCGGGACGGTCATCAGGCCATGAGGTGCTTACAGTGATCACTTTGCCAATTTCATAATCATCCAAGAGGGCAAGCATTTTTTGAATGCTGCTACCTTCTTGTAAGGATGGCATTTCATTGATGCTCCAGGCATCAATTATTAGAACAGTGCGTTTTAGGTCGTCGTCACTTATTGCGTTGAGTAGCGCTCTTGCAGTGGATATGTTTTTATCGAGCACCACTCCGCTTCCCTCAACCCGGATGCCTACAATCGAGAACTCGGAGTAGAGCTTTAGTGCGAACTGAACAACATTTCTTTGCCGGTCGCCTGATCGGAATCCTACAATCGGCAATACCTTGTCGTTTATGGCTTTTATTTGGCGGAAGGTATCCAGTTTTGACTGAAAGTTGTTGCTCGGATCGTTGAGTTTTATTGGTAGTTCGCTTTGGCTGTCCTGGGAGAATCTTGACGAATCAATCCAAAAATGATCTCCGGTCCACTGCTCAGCAAAACTGTGTATCATTCGGAGGTTGTCACCTCTGGCGGAAATGATCGGCGTTAAGAGAGGGCGTCTGAAATCTTCGATTTCTGAGATTGCCAGTAAATCATATTGTCCTGAACGAATACTGGGTGCATAAACAACTTTGTCCAACCGTTCCATGTTGTGCTCCGTGTTGTTGTGTTGAATCTTCAGAATTTATAATTTATGTCATGGCTCAAACTTTTCTTGCATTCCATACTAGGAGTGCTTTTGCATGGATGATTACATCATCGATTCGTGCTGGCTGCTTTTCGTACTTGCTATTATCTGAAATCAACCAGACATGATCCTGATCTTTTCGCTGAAGTCGCTTGATCAAAAGATCACCGTGCCATGAAAGAACGTATACCCCTTCCCCCTGATAGTCGTTGACGCCGCGGTCGACGATTACAGGGTCTTTATCGTTTATGGTTCCCTCCATGCTCTGTCCCCATCCCGTGATCATCGACAGGGCTTGTGCAGAGGTGTAGGTCACGCCTTTTTCACGCAGCACTTCTTCGCGGATGATCACATTCCGAATGACTTCGCTGTACTCGGCCGGCACTTGGCCGTGGCCCATGGCCGCTCGGATATCGTACTGAGGGATGGAAATATCACCGTGGGCAGGCTGCGCTGTGGCAATGAGAAACCCACTGCTTTTTTCTCCGTCTGGATCTTGTTCAACAGCTTTGACAATGCTCTGGCGGGCTTCAGTGCTCAATCCTTTCCCATGTTTCTCCAGCATCTTCCTCACGGCATCCGCTGCTGAATTGCCAGGTCCGTATTCCTTCGCCACAACTGTCTTTATCTCAGCCTTGCGAGGTGGTTCGTCCTTTCCTGATAGCAGCCAGTCCACGGACGTATCGTAGCCCTCAGCGAGGGCCACAAGATTTTCGTTTTTGATGTTCTCGGTATCGCCCGCAAACCACTGACGAACAGCCTCATAGCTGATCCCGCAGGTATTTGCGATGTCCCGCTTGACATTGCGTACACCCAATTCAGGGCGGCGAGCCAGTACGAGTTTGGTGATTCGGTCTGTGATTTTCATCTGGGCAATCTACAAGGTTGCTTGTCAAGCATGCTTGTTTTGCAAATGCAAGCATGCTTGAATATCGGGGCGAGCAAAGGAGGTCGCTATGACCAAAAGCCAAGCAATTCAACATTTTGGGTCGATATCAGCGCTCGCAAAGGCGCTGGGCGTGACCTACGAGGCGGTTCGCCAGTGGGCGGATGTGCCCGAGCTGCGCCAGTACCAGATTGAGCGAATCACAAAGGGGGCACTGAAGGCAGGGAAGGGGCACGCAGTTGTATCACCGTGAGGACATTCTCGCGTTTCAAGGCTTCCGCCCGTAGATGATCAAAACACCTGCTAATTCATCCAGCACCCAAATCGCGGGCATAAAAAAACCGGGTGGCAGCCCGGCTTTCTCAACTTCTGAATCGGGATCAATTATGCATCTCTCCAATGCTGCGCGCAATGCTGCGCCTGTCGCTCCATGTCAATCGCAACGGTGGCAAGCGTGAGCGTACAAGCTATGACCTGGGCACTCGCCATTCCCAAAACTGCACTTGAGAATCCTGCAGCCCGCCATGTCCTGCTCTGCCTGGCCAATTACGCAGGCAGCGATGGAAGAGGGGCATTCCCTTCTGCCGGGACTCTCTCTGACGACACCGGCCTTTCTGAACGAACAGTACGGCTAAAGCTAGATGAGCTCGCCCAGGCCGGTTGGATCGCTGAGGGTAACCAGGCAATTGCTGCTGCCCATATCGATCGTCGCGACCGTCGCCCCGTTGTTTACGACCTGTTGATTAAGCGGGGTGCATCTGCTGCACCTCGTCCTGAACGGGGTGCAGGAAACCGCACGGGGTGCAGCTCACAGCAGAACGGGGTGCAGCAAAACGCAGAACGGGGTGCAGCAGCTGCACCCAATCCGTCATTGAACCAATCTACTCTCTCTCTGCGCGAGCCGTTCGCAATGTCCCTCGAATGGGAACCGAATCCGGAATTGCTGAAAGCCTACGCCCGTCGCGCAGGTCTGACCTTGGATCAGTTCAACGCGGTTGCCATATCCGGCTTTGTGCTCCACCACGATGCCAAGGGCGTGGCCCAAACCGAAAAGCAGTGGCTGGCCGCTCTGGTCAGCTGGGTCAAATCCGATCTCGCCCGTGCTGCCCGCTCGCCTGTTGTTCGCAACGGCGGATCGCAGCGCTCCAGCTTCGATGACGATGACACGTCGTGGATCGGGGAAGGGGGCGGCCAATGAATCAAGTTGCAACCGTGGCTCATGGCTTGTGGGCAAAGGTCCAGGCTGGCCAATACGTGCCCTCGGATTACTCGCTGCCTGCCGACGTGAAGGCCGAGCTCAATCGCAAAACTGCTGGGGTGATCAACGACCTGTTCCGCGATCTGCGCACGATCTGCAGCGCCTGGAAGCAGGCATGGCCGGATGAGGCGACATACAAGGCGGCCAAGCAGCAGTGGCTAACCGCGTTTCTCGAGGCTGGCATCAACACCCCGGAGCAACTGCAGTTCGGTTTGATGCGCTGCCGGCAATCCGGCCGCGAGTTCATCCCGGCGCCCGGGAAGTTCATCGAGTGGTGCCAGCCTTCGCCGGAAATGCTGGGCCTTCCCCCGCTGGCTACTGCCTTCCGCGAGGCTTGCCGTAACGCGCATCCCGCCATGGCAGGGAAGGGTAAGTGGTCCCACGACGCGGTCTGGCACGCCGCCAAGGAAAGTGGTTTCGAGAACCTGAACAAGCTGGCTACCGATGTGAGTGCCAAGCTGTTCGAGCGCAACTACACGATTGCCGTTCGGCGCCTGGTCGCAGGTGAGCCGTTGCAGAAAATGCCGCTGGCTCTCCCAGCAGAGGTGCCAGGCCAGCGCACGCCGAAAGTTGGAAATGAAGCTCTGGCGGCGATCCGATCCAGGATGCTCGGCCGATGATCGAGCTTCCCGCACCTGACCTCACTGAATACCGATACGCGCTGTACTGCCGCTCCGACCTGTTCGGGCTCTCCAGTACCTCGCATCCACCCATTGCGCTTTATCGCGACGAAGCTTCGGCTGTCGCTCATGGCCAACTCATGTGGCCGAGCGCTTACACCGTCATCGACCTTCATGGAGAAGACAGCCCATGCGGCAATCGAAACTGACCAAGGCCGCACGCGGCCGGGAGTGCCAAGTGCGCATTCCCGGGGTGTGCAATGGCAACCCAGAAACCACCGTGCTTGCGCATTACCGCATGGCGGGTACTTGCGGCGTCGGTATGAAACCACACGACTTGCAGGGCGCTTGGGCCTGCAGCGCCTGCCATGACGCCTGTGATGGCCGTAGCCGCGATGTCGACCGCGACACAGCGCGGCAGTACCACGCCGAGGGAGTGATGCGTACCCAGGCCTCTTTGATCAACGAGGGGGTGCTGATCGCATGAGTGCGACCCGGGAAGTGAAGTTCAGCGAGGCCGAAGTTCGCCGGCAGGCTGCCGACAAGGCCGTACGCGACCTACGCGACCCTCGTCACCCTGGCCTGTACCTGCGGTTCTGGATCACTCGCGAGCGCGGCACCTGGCACCTGGTGCGTGGCAAGAAGTGGGTGCCGGTCGCACGTTGGCCCGACCTGGGCGTTGCAGCGGTGATTGCCGAGCTGCCCGCGCTGCGTCGGCGCCTGCTGCGAGATCCGGCCACCGCGCCTGTAGTGTCCGGCATGGGGACCGTGGGCCAACTGCTGGACTGGTACGGCGACCGGATGGCCCGCGATCGCTCGTTGTCGGCGAAGCGCAAGGCGGGCGCACGGTCTGCCATCGCTCAGCACCTAAAGCCACGCCTGGCGGACCTGGCCCTGGCTGAAGTGAGTGCCGACTCTCTCGACAAGCAACTGATGTGGCCGGCTCAGGCCGATGTGTCGCTCTCGTACCTGCGGCAGATGTTCGCCCTGTTGCTGACCGCCTTCCGCCAGGCCCTGAAGCTGGGACTGATCGACGGGAACCCCATGGCCGGGATGCGCTTCAACGACTTCACCAAGGCCAAGATCTTGCCGAAGGCTGCGCGCCTGCGTGACGTGCAACTGCCCGAACTGATGCAGCAACTGGCTCACGCCTTCGACGCGACCCCCAGTGACGCGATGCTGGCCCTGATGATGCTGGCCCACGGCACCCGAATTGGCGAGACCCGCATGGCGCGGTGGGCTGATGTCTCGTTGGCGGCGGCCGAGTGGTTCATCCCGGCGGCGAACACCAAGACTCGCACCGAGCACCGCTTGCCTCTGACCACCCAGCTGCAAGCACTGCTGACCCGGTACTGGGCGATACAGCAGGCTCAGGGTTACCAGGGCGCCTACCTGTTCCCGAGTCGACGCGGGCTGCCGCTCAGCGAGACGCAGGCCAGTGCCGTCTTCACCCGGTTGGGGCAGGGCGCCTGGACTAGTCACGATCTGCGCAAGGTGTCCCGCAGCACCTGGACCGACCTCGGCATCGACGGCCACATCGGCGAGATGCTGCTGAATCACTCGCTGGGCAAGATCGCCAGCACCTACATCCACACCCAGGCCATGCAGCAGCGCCGGGCAGCCCTGGAGAAGTGGCACGCCTGGTTAGACGGCATTGGCTTCGGCGCCATTCACGGCCTTACAGAGGCCTTATCCGAGATTTCTCATAACGGCGCGCAGCCCGCTAATGGCGCGGCTTCGAGCGACCTTACCGAATTTGTTACTAGCGAGGATTCGAAATGACAAGGAAGAGCCATGGACCGTCCTTGAAAAGACACATGATCAAGCTGGCCGAGTGCCCCGCTTGCCAAGGTCGCGGGGTGGTGCAAGGAGTTTTCTATGAGCTCGACTGCGAAGCTTGCAACGCTTCTGGTTGGATTGATCGCTGGCTGAACCAGCCACTTCCGCTGCAAGAGTTGGCGGTACAACTGGGCATGAATCTGCGAGCGGCGCTGAAGAAAATCGAGCAGTTGAAAAGCAACCGGTCCATTGGGCCGGAGGCGTGCTACCAAGAAGGCAACCGGCTCGGCGCCGGCGGGACGAACTACACAGGAGATTGAACGATGAATACTAGAAAGCCGCTACACCGGCCATTGGGGGATACCGAGTATTTGCTTGAGCAGTGGGGGTGGTGGCGTATGGATGGCATGGGATTGCCTGGCTACACCTCCCCAGCCTTTGCACTAATGCGCGATCACATGCCATCAACTACAAAGTCTTACGCGATCCTGGATGAACTAGCCATGGTGGTAGATGGCGCGGTCGCTAGATTGTGTCGCCGTGATCAACAGATGGGCGACATGATATGGCTGTACTATGGCGCCAAGTGGCCAGCAGTACGGGTGGGGCGCCACTATGGTTTCAGCGAAATGAAGGCTCGTGAGTTGATTAAAGCGGGGGGCGCGTGGATTGACTGTGTACTTGATGGGCTTCGAGACGCTGCATGAAAAAAGTAGTTGTCCATATGGAATAACTCTGTTTTCATAGCAGCGTGTCCAGCTTGCAAACAGCGCGACACAAGCGGCCTTGGCAATAGCCTCGGTTGACTAGCACGAGCAAGAGCCCTACCTCAACCTTTAGGGCTTTTGATTCTAACGTGCACTTTCTCGCCCGAACGGGCGGGCTTATTGAGCTCCCGATTAATTTTTCCCTTCTGCGGAACGTTTGATCATGTGAAGACCGTGAGTCTCGAGCCATCGCCAATGAGCAACACCAGGCCCGCTAGGTCGGATTTAACTCGACTTAAAGGACATAAAATGGCTATCGAACTCCCTCCAATTCATGTCGGCGCAACTGCTCCAGGCTACAGCTCTTCCGGCGGTCTTCCCTTCCCAGCACCTAACCCTGGGGTGATGCTTCGTGATCAGATGCTCCAGCGCCATGGGTATTACGCGCAAGGTATGTGGCGCGAAATGATAATGAAGCTCTGCAAAGAGCAAGCAGCTAATATGAGAAACGGCACATTCCCAGGGGGCATCCACCCCTCGTTCACCAGGGATTGCTATGGTCTGCAGTGGGCAGACACCTATATGTGCCATAACCCTGGCTCTACGCCAGCGCAGGCGCTGTGGCATGTAGGATCTAAGGATCCGCTGTCCCCGCCGGAGGCGTCTCAACCTGCTGAGTTTTCGGGAGGCTCCCTCACGCCTGTTGCCGCTTTGGGGCACTTCATGTATGGCAAAGGAAGTGAGGCTAGCACAAACATCAATTCGCTAGGTCTTAAACTCAATTCCACCTCGATTCCGATGCTGGAAAATGCTATTAGTAGCGCCCCTGAAGGGGCCACTGTAGTGTCTCTCGACAAGGTCCCGTACAACACTGCGAATGACTCTTGGATGACTGGTCTTTGGCTGGGTAACATCACCTTGAAGATCGAAGGTACAATTACCAAGTCAGCCGACGGTAGCGTTACCTTCCAAGGTGAGGCGAGGGCGTATCACGACACCTATGATGCGAATCCAGGCTCATGGCGCAGTGCGTTTGGTGAGAGTGCTACTGATGTGCTTTCGAAGATTCAAGAGCACCTCAAGGCTCAACCATATCCAATCGCGATTAAGGGTTCCTACCCAATCGAGATTAAAAAGTAGCTTGTAAAGATGCACCCTGGGTAACTAGGGTGCATTACAGGAGTGTAATGTGAGTAATAAGTTTTTGCTGCGGCTGTCTCCTCTGGCTGTACTGGTTGTATCGAACCTTTTACTCTGGCTGCTGTTGGCCAGCGGGGGAGGGAGCCCTGAGGGTGATCAGCGCTCAACCGTTTATCACTATTTTGTGATGTATGCGTTTTATTTTAGTATATTTGTGGCGGCTTTTTGCTTTGCCTCGGCTGGCTTGCGTTCGCTCTTCGGAGATCGTGTCACAGTTAGATTGATTTCTTTTTTACTGTTGCTTCCATCTGCACTGCTTTCGCTGATCGCTGGGCTGTTAAGCTTTTCTGTTGCATTTAATGGCTTGCTTTTGGCACTCATTCCTGCAGTTCTATATTTCTTGGCGCTAGCACTGTTTGTCTGGGCTGAATTTTTCCTTGGAAGGGCTGTGGCTCCGCAGAGCTAATTAACGCTTTACACACCAGAGATACTATGAGCCCTGGCATTTGCCGGGGCTTTTTTATTTTAACTCCCTGCAACGGGAGGAACCGAGATGGCCCATATGCCTGAGAAAGATCCCGGCCTTTGGGCCGCTGCACTGGCTTGGATGGTAGCGCACCAGCCGCAACTTTCCACTGGCGGCATCGCCGCTGCCGTGGCCATGTTCCGAGTGATCTATGGCGGTGGTCGAGGTCGCAAGGTCCTTTTGGAAGGCGCGATCTGCGGCTTGATCGCCGTGAGTCTACTGCCAGTGCTGGAGTACTTCGCCCTACCTGCAAATCTTTCGGTCTTCGCCGGTTGCATGGTTGGCTTTATGGGGGTGGATAAGCTACGAGAGTACTCCGACCGTTTCATGGGCAAGAAGGTGGAGGGCTAATGCCGCCCAAGGCCAAGCGCCCCTGTCGTGTACCTGTGTGCCCCGGCAAGACCAGTGACAGCCACGGCTACTGCAGCGCCCATGCCTCGCTCGCGATTGGTTGGAATAACCCGCACCGTGGCACTGCTGAGCAGCGTGGCTATGACTGGGCGTGGCGCAAGCTTGCCAAGGCAGTACTCAAACGTGATCGTTATCTGTGCCAGTGCCCTGACTGCAATGGTCGCCGCCTGCCAGCGACAGAGGTTGATCACCGTAAACCGAAGTTTGAAGGGGGAACGAATGACCCATCCAACCTGTTTGCCATCAATGAAAACTGCCACAAGTTCAAAACGGCGGCCGAGTCGGCGCGGGCGCGGTCAGGCAGTCCGCCTGGCGCGTGAGGCAATGCGATTGCGCGAAAGAGCGATCAAGCGCAGCCGAAGTTCCGAGCTGATCCGCCATGGTGACTGGCACCTGGATCGAGCGCTGTTCTGCTGGAAAAACATTCATAAGCTTGGAATTCCAGAGCTAATTTCGCGTGTTCTACATGAGCTAGTGGCCGCAAGTGACGCATACATGCATGCCGCAGACGGAGTGCCAGAGCGTCCGCTTATTCATCTGGCTGCCTTAATGGATGGTGAGATTCTGCGGGAAAAATTAGCGAAAAGTGGTCAAAAATCGGCAAAATAAGGGGGCGGGGCAAAATCTCTACAGCTTTTGTCTCGCTCCACCGAGCGCCCAGCCTTTTTCACACACCCGCGAAACTAAAAAAAATCGCATTCCAGAAAATCGGGAGGCCTGAACGATGGGGCGACCCGCGAAACCTACCGCCCTCAAGCTGCTGCAGGGCAACCCCGGCAAGCGAAAACTCAAGAAGGACGGCCCCGCGCCGGCGCCACTGGCGGAAACACCAGACGCCCCGGAGTGGTTGGGGGAATGGGCCGTTGAAATGTGGGGAGCCATTGCACCCTGGCTGACTCAGACCGGGATCATGACCCGCACCGATACCCACAACCTGGCGGTCTTCTGCGCCGCTTACGAGCGGTGGCGGCTGGCCGAGGAAGAAGTGGCCAGCAAGGGCATCACCGTCGTGGACGCCAAAGGCGTGCTCAAGAAGAACCCAGCCTGCACCGTGATCAATGAGGCGCTACGCCAGGTGGCCAGCTTCGGGGCAGCCCTCGGGCTGGACCCAGCCAGCCGTGCGCGCCTGATGGGCAGCGGTGGGCCGGAGAAACCAGAAAACCCGTTCATCGTGCTTAAGGGAGGGCGGGCCTCGAAGTGAG
This sequence comes from Pseudomonas sp. RC3H12, assembly GCF_018596375.1. Lineage (NCBI taxonomy): Bacteria > Pseudomonadati > Pseudomonadota > Gammaproteobacteria > Pseudomonadales > Pseudomonadaceae > Pseudomonas > Pseudomonas sp. RC3H12. Next base: position 1,343,803 of record NZ_CP075595.1, read on the forward strand.
TTAGGACATGGCCAGCTACCCGAACGTAAACGCGGCGAACAAGTACGCCCGCGACGTGGTGGCCGGCAAGATCCCGGCTTGCAAGTACGTGCGCCGGGCCTGCCAGCTTCACCTGGATGACCTGGCCAAGTCGAAGAAGCGTAATTTTCGCTGGACCTTCGACCGCGATACGGCCGAGCAGGTGGCGGTGTTCATCCAGCTGCTGCCGCACGCCAAGGGCAAATGGGCGGCGCTGCGTGAACTGATCAAGCTTGAACCGTGGCAGTTGTTTATCTTCTGCAGCATCTTCGGTTGGGTCGACAAGAAGACCCGTCGCCGGCGGTACCGCGAGGTGTACATCGAGGTGCCGCGCAAGAACGGCAAGAGCGTGCTGGCCGCCGGCGTCGGCCTGTACATGCTGGTCATGGATGGCGAATTCGGCGCCGAAGTGTATTGCGGGGCGACCACCGAGCGGCAGGCCTGGGAGGTGTTCAAGCCGGCGCGGCAGATGGTGCGACGCACCCCCGAGCTGGTCGAGGCCTTCGGCATCCAGGTCGCGGCGAAAAACCTGTCGGTGATCGGTGACGAAAGCAAGTTCGAACCGCTGATCGGCGACCCCGGCGACGGCCAGTCGCCGAGCTGCGCCATCGTGGACGAGTTCCACGAACACGCCTCGGCCGCGCTCTACGAAACCATGCTGACCGGAATGGGCGCCCGTGATCAGCCGATGATGTTCGCCATCACCACGGCGGGCTACAACATCGCCGGGCCGTGCTACCTGCAGCGCGCCCAGGTGATCGACAAGCTGGAAGGGACGGTGCCGAACGATGAGTTGTTCGGGATCATCTACACGATTGACGAGGACGACGATTGGAAAGACCCGGCGGTCCTGCGCAAGGCTAACCCCAACTACGGCGTCTCGGTCGGGGCTGAGTACCTGCTGAAACGTCAAGCCGACGCCACGCGTTACCCGTCACGGCAAAACGCGTTCAAGACCAAGCACCTCAACATCTGGGTCAGCGCCAAAGAAGCCTGGCTGAATATGGCTGACTGGGAGGCGTGCGGCGACCCCACGCTGACCCTGGACCAGTTCCTGGGCCAGCGCTGTTGGATCGGGATTGACCTGGCCAGTAAGTCGGATATCTGTGCGGTGTCGCTGGTGTTCCTGGACAAGGTGGAGCTGGTCCCGGGCAGCGGCAAGTGGGTCAACCGATGGACCATTTTCTGTAAGTCGTTCTTGCCCGAAGGCGCGATAGAGCGGGGCGGCCCCAACAAGGCCGCTTACGAGGCCTGGGCCAACGCTGGGTTGCTGGAGGTGTGCGACGGCGAGGAAATGGACTTCGACCTAGTGCGCGACATGGTGGGCGAATTCGCTGGCATGTTCGACGTGCAGGAAGTGGCCTACGACAAATGGCGCGCCACCCAGCTGGCCCACCAGCTGCAGAAGGACGGCGCCGAGGTAGTCGAGATGGGCGGCGGCGTGGCCAGCATGAACCTGCCCATGCGCGAGCTGGAAGCGGCGCTGCTGTCCGGACGTGTGCGCCACTCCAGCGATCCAGTGTTGGCCTGGCAGGCCGGCAACGTCGTGGTGCGTCCGTTCAAGGGCTGCATCACGCCGATGAAGGCCGACGAAGGCAAGACCGACATGCGCAAAATCGACGGCATTGTCGCCGCGCTGATGGCGATGAACCGCGCCATGGTCAGCGAATTTGAGCCGGAAGGGCTGTTGGCCAGCCTGACCGAAGACGACCTATTAGCTATGTGAGCCCCTACGATGAAATGGCTTCCTGAATCTATCGGGACGGCAGGCTTTTGCCTGTTCGTCGCGGGCCTCTACGTCCAGTTCGGGGCGGGGGTGGCCCTGATGGTCGGTGGTGGCCTGCTGCTGGCCGGCGCCGCCAAGGCGGTGTGGCGATGATCCTGGGCGCGATGTTCGAGCAGCGCAGCAGCCTGGAGGCGCCCAGCACGCCGATGAACAGCAAGGAGCTGACCGAATACTTGTTTGAAGGGCAGGGCATCAGCGTCAGCCCGGCTTCGGCCATGCGTCTGACGGCGGTGTATGCGTGCATCTACGTGTTGTCCAGCTCCATGGCCCAGCTGCCGCTGAGCGTGCTGCGCAAGGTTAACGGGCGGATAGAGGTGGCCACCGACCACCCGGCCCATTACCTGCTGCACGATGAGCCGAACACCTGGCAGACCTCCTACCGCTGGCGGGAAACCAAGCAAGCCCATGTGCTCGGCTGGGGCAACGGCTACACGCGCACGGTGCGCAGTCGCCGCGGTGAACTGCTGTCGCTGGAAATGCATGAGCCGCAACACACCGAGCTGGTGAAGAACGGCAATCGCTGGGTGTATTCGACCCAGGACGAAGACGGCGCGCCGCTGGCGGTGTCGCCCGAGGACATGATTCACCTGCGCGCCATCGGCTCGCACCGGCGCATGGGTATCAGCCCCATCCGGCAGAACGCCGACACCATCGGCCTGGGCATGGCCACGGTGCGCTACGGCAAGGAGTTTTTCGAGGGCGGCGGCCGGCCTACGGGCCTGGTCACCGTCAAGGACGGGAAGCTGGATAACACCAGCTGGGAGCGCCTGAAAACGGTCTGGCGCGCCGCCGTGGAACGGCTCAAACGTTCGGACAACAAGACGCTGCTGTTGCCCGCCGACCTCGATTACAAGGCGCTGACCATCGCCCCCGAGGATGCGCAATTTCTCGAGACTCGCAAGCTGACCCGCAGCGAGATTGCCAGCATCTTCAACGTGCCGGCGCACATGATCAACGACCTGGAAAAGGCCACGTTCTCGAACATCAGCGAGCAGGCCATCCAGTTCGTGCGCCACACGGTCATGCCGTGGGTGAAGAACTGGGAGGAAGAAGTAAACCGCCGGGTCTTCACCCGCGCCGAGCGCATGGCCGGCTACTACGTCAAGTTCAACCTGGCCGGCCTGTTGCGCGGTACCCCGAAAGAGCGCGCCGAGTTCTACCGCATCGCCATTCAAGACGGCTGGATGAGCCGCAACGAAGTGCGCGTGCTGGAAGACCTCAACCAGCTGGAAGGCCTCGACTCGATGTTGCTCAACGTCAACACGCAGTTGCTCGGCGCCGACGGCAAGCCGTTACCCGTAACGAAGCAGGAATAACCCATGAGTGAATTCGAACAACGCATGCTGCAGGCGCAGCATTGCGAGCTTCGTGCTGTCCAGCCGGATGAGCAGGGCAGCGCGCCGAAGATCGCCGGCTATGCCGCTGTCTTCAACCAGCGTAGCGACCTGCTGGGCGGCACCTTCGTGGAGATCATCGCCCCGGGCGCGTTTGACGACGTGCTGAACCAGGACACCCGGGCGCTGTTCAACCATGACCCGACCTACCTGCTGGGCCGCACGGCCAGCGGCACGTTGCGCCTGACCGTAGATGAGCGCGGCCTGGCGTACGAAATCGACACGCCCAACACGCAGACCATCCGCGACTTGGTGGTCGAGCCGTTGCGCCGTGGCGACATGAGCGGCAGCAGCTTCGCCATGCGCGTGGCCAAGGGTGGCGACACCTGGCACGAAGAGAAAGACGGCCTGATCGTCCGCACCATCTTCAAGATCGCCGAGCTACGCGACGTAGGGCCGGTGGCGTTCCCGGCTTACCCCGACTCCAGCGCTGCCCAGCGCTCCCTGACTGCCTGGAAGCAGGCGCAAACCGAAGGCGACGAAGCCCGCGCACATTTCGAGCGCGAGGCCCGCGAGCGCCTGCTTGACCTCAACGAACTGTGATCCCAAGGGGGAGCTATGACCCTGCAACAACTGAAAGAAGCCTATAACAAGCTGTCGGCCGAAATGCGCTCGCTGCACGAAACCACCCCGGACGACGGCTGGACCGGTGAAGTCCGCAGCAAGTGGGAAGGCATGAAAGCGGACCTCAAGGCACTCAAAGACAAGATCGAGCGCGAAGAAGAACTGCGCGCCCAGGATCAAAGCTTTGTCGAAGGCCTGGACCGTGAACGCCCGAACAACGCGCCGCAGAACGAAGCCGACACCGAGCAGCGCAGCGCCTGGGATAACTGGGTGCGTCGTGGCCTGGAGTATCTGACCCCCGAGCAGCGCTCCGTGGTTCTGGAAATGCGCGCTCAAGGCACCAACCCGAACGAGGCGGGCGGTTTCACCGTGCCGACCACCCTGCAGGCCAAAGTGATCGAATCGCTGGTGACCTACGGCGGTATTGCTTCGGTTTGCCAGCTGCTGCAGACCGACAACGGTGCGCCCATCGCCTGGGCCACCAGCAACGGCGGTGAGGAAGAGGGCGAGCTGATCGGCGAGAACAAGGCCGCCGGCGAAAAGGATGTCGAGTTCGGCATGGGCACCCTCGGGTCGCACACCATCAGTTCGCGAATCATCCGCGTTTCTGAACAGCTGCTGCAGGACTCGGGCATTGACATGGAAGGCTACCTGGCCGGCCGCATCGGCAAACGCGTGTCGCGTACCCGTAACCGCCTGATCGTCCAGGGCACCGGCGCCGGTGAAACGGCCGATGCGCCGGCGCAGCCGAAGGGCCTGGAATACTCGACCCCTCAAGGTGCCATGACCGCCAAGGCCACCGCGTTCACCTGGCAGGAGGTCAACAACCTGATTCACTCCATTGACCCGGCGTATCGTGCGGCGGCCAAGTTCCGCTTGGCGTTCAACGACAAGACGCTGCAGGCGATGGAAGAGATGGTGGACGCCAACAATCGCCCGCTGTGGCTGCCCGGCATCGACAGCGACCGTCCGGCCACCATCCTCAAGCATCAGTACGTGATCGATCAGGCCATCGCCGATATCGGCGCCGGCAAGAAATTCATGTATGCCGGCGACTTCAACGAACTGGTGCTGCGCGCGGTGCGTAGCCTGACCCTCAAGCGCCTGGTGGAGCGTTACGCCGAGTACGGCCAGGTCGGCTTCCTGGCGTTCGTGCGCTTTGGCCTGGTGCTGCAGGACACGGCCGCCATCAAGCACCTGGTGGGCAAGACCGCTGCCTAACGGGAGGGCTGTCCATGCTGACGCTTGAACAGATCAAGAGCCATTGCAAGCTGGAGCTGGACGAAACCGAGGAAGACACGCTGCTGCAGGCCTACGCCCGCGCAGCGCGTCGCCAGGTCGAGAAGGACAGCGGCCGGCGGTTGTACTGGGTCACGCTGCCGGCCGACGCGCCGGCAGACGCGACCGGCGATGAAGCCTACCTGCGTGGGCTGCTGCCGATCGATGCGCCAGAAAACGCGTTACCCGTAACGGATGACGTGGCGCTGGCCATGCTGCTGTTGGTCGCCCACTGGCACCGCAACCGCGAGCCGGTCACCGAGTCGACCAGCAACGGCACCAAGGCGATGCCGCTGGCTTATGACGCCCTGGTGCAGCCTTATCGCTGGTTCACGCTGTGAGGGAGCCGGAAGCGGGCGAACTGCGCACCCGGGCGGTGGTGCGCATCCGCAACGACACGCCAAAAGGCTCTGCAAGCCTTGAGTCAAATTTCGAGCCGGTGGCCAAACGCTGGTGCAAGATCGAGCCGTTAGGCACGGCCACCTACACCGGGTCGGTGCAGACCGGTACGACCATCACGCATCGGATCTATTGCCGGTTCGTGCGTGACCTGGACACGCGGCATGAGCTGGTCGCCAGTGGCCGGGTGTTTCGCGTCAAGCGGGCTACCGGGATGCGCGGGCGGCAAGTGTGGTCGGTGATCGAAGTCGAGGAACTGCAGGCGGTGAATGCGCCGGCGGGAGGTGGTCGTGGCCAACTCCGTTTCGATTGACGGCTATTTGCATGTCGAGGGCTTCGACCAGTTCGACCAAGAGGCCTTCAACAAGCGGAAGATCCGCGCCGGCATGCGCAAAGTTGGCCAGCTGATCGCCGGCCGAGCGCAGATGAATTTGGCGCTCGGCGGTGGCCAGGAGGGCTACCCCGTCAACCGCACCGGGGCCACCACCGAGTCGATCAACTTCAAGCTGTCCAGGTCGGGCTTTTTGGTGCGGGTTGCGCCCAACAAGACCGCGAGCATGAGGGAGTATTACCCGGCTTACCTGCACTACGGTGTTCGACGCAAGACGGGTGGCGGGTGGCGGATCAGGCCCCGTGACAACTACATGACCGACGCCCTGGCCGACAGCCGCGATGAGGTGCGGCGCATCCTGCAGCAGGCCTTTGCCGCCGCGCTGCTCAACTGAGTACCTGATATGAAAATCACGCCTGTGATTGAGCAGCTGCGCGCCTATGCGCCTGGCTTCGAAGGGCGCGTGGCCGGCGGTCTGGATTGGGACCCGACCGCCGACAGCGCCCAGATGCAGCCGCCTGCGGCCTATGTGATCGCCGTTGGTGACTCGGCCGACGAGCCGCAAGCGCAGAACGTTTACACCCAGGCCGTGCGCGACGTCATCGACGTGTGTGTCGTGCTGCCGACCGACGACGAACGCGGGCAATCGGTGGCTGACCCACTACACGACTTGCGCGCCCAGCTTTGGCGCGCCCTGGTGGGCTTCGAACCGGACGACGAGTCGGGGCCGCTGTTGTACGACGGTGGCCAGCTGCTGCTGATTGATCGCGAGCGGGTGGTTTACCGCTATCGCTTCTATGCCGATTTCCAGCTCGGCCGCTGGGAGCAAACCGGCGAAGGCAAGCCGCAGACCTGGCAGGAGTGGCAGCTGGCCGGCCTGCCGGCCCTGGAAGGCATCGACACCCGTCTCGACTTCCTCAACCCCCTGAAAGACCCCAACGTCAACGCCCCCGGGCCAGACGGGCGGGTCGAGTTCATTACCCGTGAGGACTTGAACCCATGACCACCATTCACCTCAAGCCGGCCCCGGGACGCGATTGCCCGCTGCCGGGTCAGCCGGGCCAATACCTGCCGGCCGAGGGCGCTGCAGTGCCCCGTGATGCCTATTGGGAGCGCCGTATCATCGACGGCGACGCCCTGGAACAGAAGACCACCACCCGGGGGAGCAAAGCGCGATGAGCGTCAGTTTCAGCAACATCCCGAGCGACATTCGCGTGCCGCTGTTCTATGCCGAAGTCGACAACTCCATGGCCAACAGCGGCGGCTCCAGCCTGCGCCGGCTGATCGTCGGCCAGGTCAACGACGACGCCGAGAGCGAGGAAATCGGCCGCCTGGTGCTGGTGTCGAAGACCAGCGACGCCAAGGACATTGGCGGCACCGGCTCGATGCTCGCCGCCATGCATGCGCGCTGGCGAGCCATCGACGTGGCCGGCGAGGTCTGGTGCTTGCCGCTCAAGGTGGCTACCGGCGCGGCTGCGACGGCCACCGTTACCGTAACGGGCAGCGTCGCTACGGCCGGCCTGATCAATCTGTACGTGGCTGGCCAGCGCGTGCGCGCCGATGCCGTGGTCGGGGCCTCGGCCGAAGCCGTGGCGGCCAGCTTGGCGGCGGCCATCAATGCCGCCATTGACCTGCCGGTGACGGCCACGGTCGCCGCCGGCGTGGTCACCCTGCAGGCCAAGTTCAAGGGCGAGCTGGGCAACGATATCCAAGTGCAGTTGAACCGCCTGGGGCGCGCCAATGGCGAAACCACGCCGGCCGGCCTGACGGTGGTGGCCACGGCCATGACCAACGGCGCCGGCACCCCGGCTGTATCGGCGGCGCTGGCTGCACTGGGCGACGAAGAATTCGAGTTCATCGCCCAGCCCTGGACCGATGCCGACACGCTGGGGGCCTGGAAAACCGCCATGGACGACAGCGCCGGCCGCTGGTCCTGGGCGAAGCAGCTCTACGGCCATGTGTACAGCGCGCAGCGCGGCACACTGGGCCAGCTGGTCGCCGCTGGGCGCCTGCGCAACGACCCGCACGTCTCTGTACATGGCTTTGAGCGCGGCGTGCCGCAGCCGGCGTGGGAAGTGGCGGCGGCCTGGGCGGCACGTACCGCCGTATTCATCAGCGCCGACCCGGCGCGACCGACGCAAACCGGTGCGCTGACGGGCATCGACCCGGCGCAGGCCAGTGATCGTTTCACCCTGACTGAGCGGCAGTCGCTGCTGACCAGCGGGGTGGCCACCGCCGTCTACAACGGTGGTAGTTACCGCATCGAGCGTGCCGTTACGACCTACCAGCGTAACGCCTACGGCCAACCCGATGATTCCTACCTGGACAGCGAGACGCTGCACCAGTCTGCCTACGTGATCCGCTATCTGCGCAGCATCATCACCAGCAAGTACGGCCGCCACAAACTGGCCAACGACGGCACGCGCTTTGGCCCCGGCCAGGCCATCGTCACGCCGAAGGTGATTCGCGGCGAGCTGATCGCGGCCTATGGCGCGCTTGAGCGTGAGGGCATTGTCGAGAACGCCGAGGCGTTCAATCAGTACCTGATCGTCGAGCGCGATCCGAAGAACCCGAACCGCCTTAGTGTGCTGTTCCCGCCGGACCTGGTGAACCAGCTGCGCGTGTTCGCGCTGCTGTACCAGTTCCGCCTGCAGTACCCGGATGCGGCGTAACCCTCATCGTTCAACCCCGGCCCGCCCTGTGCGGGCTTTTTTATGGGAGTGCCCTTTATGGGTCAGAAAGTCGCGGGCACCTGCTTTGTGAAGGTCGACGGCGATCAGCTGGTCATCACCGGCGGCGTGGAATGCCCGCTGTCGGACACAAAACGCGAAACGATCACGCGGGGCTATTTCAAGGAAGAAGACCTGATCCCCTATGTGGTGGTCGACGCGGTGAAAACCGCCAACTTCCCCCGGGCCAAGCTGGCCAACGGGACCAACATGACCATCACCGCCGAGCTGGCAGACGGCTCGGTGTATGTGCTGAGCGGCGCGTACCAAGTGGATGAGTCCAAAGTGACCGGCGATGACGCCAAGGTCTCGCTCAAATTCGAAGGCATCCAAGGAGACTGGCAGTAATGACTACCGCAACCCACGAACTCGCAACCCCGATCCAGGCCCACGGTGAAGAGGTCAAGGAACTGAATCTGCGCCGCCCGACCGTGCAGGAGTGCCGGGCAATCAAGGTGCTGCCATACAACCTCGGCGGCGACGGTTACCCGGTGGTCGACCTTGAAGCGGCGGCGAAGTACATCGCTGTGTGCGCCGCGATCCCGGCCAGCTCGGTCAACCAGCTGGAGCTGTCGGACCTGAACACCCTGGCCTGGATCATCGTCGGTTTTTTCATGCCCCAAGATTCGAAGCAGTCGGCGGCCTGACCGAGCTGGCCTATGACCTTGCCTGGTGGTGGAAAGCCACTCCGGGCGAGGTGCTGGGCTGGACCCTCGACACGCTGTTCGAGAGTGAGGAAAACGCGTGGCGCATCAACGCGCTGAATGGGGGAGGCGGTGGCGGATAAATTCCAACTCAAGGCGCTGATCACCGGCGTCGACAAGCTGTCCCCGGTGCTGAGCGGGGTGCGCAAGAACGCCGCGGTGCTGCGCAAGCAACTGAACAGCTCGGGCCTTGGCAGGATCACCTTCGGCGAGGCCCTGCAGGGCGGGGCGATTGCGGCCCCGTTCGTCATGGGCGTGAAGGCGGCCATGGGCTTTGAAAGCGCCATGGCCGACGTGAAGAAGGTGGTCAACTTCGAGTCGCCGGCGCAGTTCAAGGCGATGAGTGACGACGTGCTGGGCCTGTCCGAGCGCCTGCCCATGGCGGCCGAGGGCATCGCGCAGATTGTCGCCGCCGGCGGCCAGTCCGGCATTGCCCGGGAAGAGCTGAACCGCTTTGCGGAAGACGCGGTGAAAATGGGTGTCGCCTTCGACCAGACGGCCGAAGAGTCGGGCTCGATGATGGCCAAGTGGCGCACGGCCTTCAAGATGAACCAGACCGAAGTGGTCACGCTGGCCGACCAGATCAACTACCTGGGCAACACCGGCGCGGCCAGCACCGGGCAAATCTCCAACATCCTGACCGCCATCGGCCCCTTGGGCGAGGTCGCAGGCGTCAGCGCGGCGCAGTTGGCCGCCATGGGCTCGACCCTGGCCGGGGTGGGCATTGCCCAGGATGTGGCCGCCACGGGCATCAAGAACTTCATGCTGACCCTGACCGCCGGCACGGCGGCCACCAAGTCGCAGAAAGAGGCTTACAAGGCCTTGCGCCTGGATGCCAACGAGCTGGCCAAAGGCATGCAGACGGACAGCGAAGGGACGATTAACCGCGTTCTGGAGACGCTGGCTAAGGTCGAGAAAAGCAAGCAGGCGGCGGTACTGACCAACCTGTTTGGCAAGGAATCGGTAGGGGCTATCGCGCCATTGCTGACCAGCCTGGGCACGCTGCAGAGGAACTTCAAATCGGTCGGCGACGAAAGTCAGTATGCCGGGTCGATGAACAACGAGTACGCCGCACGGGCCGCGACCACGCAGAACGCCATGCAGCTGCTGCAGAACCGGGTGACCCGCCTGGGTATCACGGTCGGCAGCATGCTGTTGCCGCCGCTCAACGACTTCATGGCGGCCGTGGGGCCAATCATCAGCAGCGTGGCCACCTTGGCCGGGGCGCACCCGTGGCTGATCAAGGGCGTGCTGGGCGCGGCCGTGGGCTTCACCGTGCTGCGCTTGGCCACGGCCGGGGCCACGGCGGCGCTGGCCCTGATGAACGGTGTCGCGAGCATGAGCCCGGTGGGCATGATCGTCCGTGGTATCGCCATCGCTGCCGGCGTCCTGATTGCCAACTGGTCGACCGTGGCGCCGTACTTCCAAGCGGTGTGGGACAAGATCAAGGCCCCGGCGATGGCCGTGTGGGAGTGGATGAAAACCACTTTCGCCTGGTCGCCGCTGGGTCTGATCGTCGCCAACTGGGAGCCACTGACGGCGTTCTTTGGCGCGCTGTGGGAGCTGGTCAAAGCCCTGTCGGTGCCGTTCTTCGACTTCCTCAAAACCATGTTCGACTGGTCGCCGCTGGGCCTGATCATCAAGCACTGGGAGCCCATCACCGGCTTTTTTAAAGGGATCTGGGACAAGCTGCGACCCATCATCGAGCCGATGATGAAATTCCTGGGCTTCGACAGCGAGTCGAGCGGTGACGGCGTGATCAGCGCGGCGACGGCCAAGGTCAACGACTGGGCCGAGCAGCAAAAGGCGCGCAACGCCGCCGGCGAGCCGGTACCGGGTGCACTGGTCAAGCCGATGGCGCAGCCGGTGCAGTTGATGCCGGAGGCCACCAGCGCGGCCAGCCTGATGCGCGCGCCGGACCAGCCGGGGCCATGGGCAGCTATGCCCCTGTCGGCTTCGCAGATGGCCGAGCATGCGCAGGAAAGCCTGGCCAAAGGGCTGACCCCGGGGGAGGCGCTGAAACGCGCTGAAATGGGCCTGCCTGGGCAGAACAGCCTGGCAGCACCTGCAGCGGGTGCCCTGGCTGCGTCGCGGGGCTCCCTGGTGCAGCAGGCGGCCCAGGCCAGCAAAGCCCAGCTGGAGGGGCAAATGGTCGTGCGCTTCGACAACGCGCCGCCCGGCATGCGGGTGGAGCAGGCCGATACCAATCAACCCGGGCTGCAGGTCAGCCCACAAGTGGGCTACCGATCCTTGGGGAGGGCGTCATGAGTACCTGGCGGGATCAGCTGCACCCGGCCTCATTCCGGGGCGTGCCGTTCCACGTCGACAGCGACAGCATGCCGGCAGGACGGCGCACACAGACGCATGAGTATCCGCAGCGGGACAAGCCGCTGGTGGAAGACCTGGGCCGCGTCACGCGGGAAATCAAGCTGGCCGGCTTCGTGATCGGGGAGGACTGCTATTTTCAGCGTGACAACCTGCTCAACGCCCTGGACAAGCCCGGGGCGGGCGAGCTGGTCCACCCCTGGTACGGCCGGCTGACGGCCACCGCGACGTCCTGTAGCGTCAGCCATGAGCGCCGCGAGGGCGGCATGGTCCGCTTTGACCTGGTGTTCGTGGAAGACGGCGAGAAGGGCTTTCCTGCCGGTGTGCCGAACACGGCGCGGCAGCTGGAGGACTCATCGGAAAGCCTGCTTGAGTCGGCGATTGCTCGGTACAAGGCCGCCATGGTGGTGGTCAACCGGGCGCGCCTGGCGGTGGTCGCGCTGCAGAACGGTGTGGCCGGCGTGCAGATGGCCATTGCCTCGGAGCTTCGCCAACTGACTGGCCTGGTCAGTTCGGTGGAGGCGCTGGCCGACATGCTGATTAACGCCCCGGGCAACTTCGCGGCAATGATCCGGGGGCAGTTCGCCAGTGTCGGCGGCAGTTCACGGTCGTCAGGCTATCGCTGGGGGCCGTCCAGCGGCAGCGACTCGGCCAGCCTGGAGGCCGACCCGGAGTTTGCCCGCACTGTCGCGGCGCTGCCCGACGCGGCGCCGGAGTTTGCCAGCTTCGCTGAGTCTGGCCGGGCCATCACCGGCCAGGTGGAGCAGGCACGCCTGTTGGCCAACGCGCTGCCGCCGGCCGGAGGAACCGACACCGCCGCCGTGGTCACCGCTGCCCGCGAGCTGGTGCGCGATGCGCTGATCGTGCTGGCCGTGCGCGAGGCGGTGGCCATGCCGGTGGTGCAGGCGCCCGAGCCGTTGACCGGCTTCGCCACCCTGGAACAGCAGGTGGTGGCCCCGATCCAGCGCCCCGAGGTGCCGGTGACGGCCGACGTGGTCGCGCTACGTAACGCCATCAGCGACGCCCTGTGGCTGGCCGCCCTGGCGTCGCCGGTCGAGCACGTCGAGCAACTGGAGGCGGTGCGCAGCCAGGTGCGTGCGCACCTGACCGAAGTGGCCCGCGCTGGCGTGCGGCTGGCCGAGGTCACCACGCGGGAAAGCCTGCCGGCGGTGGTGCTGGCTTATCAGCGCTATGGCGACGCCACCCGCGCCGAGGAAATCGTTACGCGTAACAAGGTGCAGCACCCGGGCTTTCTGCCCGTAGGCGCGCTAACCATCGCTCGAGAGTGAACCCATGGACAACCACAATGCTGTCACGCTGAGCGTGAACGGCCTGGATTATCGCGGCTGGAAGAAAGTCAGCATCAGCGCCGGCATCGAACGCCAGGCCCGGGATTTTCGCCTGGGTGTGACGTGGAGCTGGCCGGGCCAGGTGCAGGAAATCCCGGTGCGCCAGGGCGACCGCTGCGAAGTGCGGATCGGTGCCGACCTGGTGCTGACCGGCTGGGTGTTCGGTACGCCGATCAGCTACGACGCCCGCAGCGTCGAACGCTCGGTCGCCGGCCGCTCGCTGACTGCCGACCTGGTGGACTGCTCGGCGGTGAGCAAGCCCGGCCAGTGGCGCGGGCAGAGTGTGCAGAAGATCGTACAGGCGCTGGCCGAGCCCTACGGAGTGCGGGTGCTGAGCGAAGTGGCGGAAACCACCAAGCTGGCCGACCACCAGATCGAACCGGGCGAAACCGCCTTCGAGTCCATCGACCGCCTGCTGACGCTATCGCGGCTGCTGTCGACCGATGACGCCCGGGGGCGGGTGGTGATCATCAAACCGGGCAGCGCCGGCCGCGCTGTCGACCGTCTGGAGCTGGGGCAGAACCTGCTGACCGGCAGCGCCGAGCTGGATTTCTCGGGGGTGTTTTCCGAGTACCGCGTCACCGGCCAGCGCTCGGGCACCGACACTGACTACGGCGAGGCGGCCAGCGAAGTGAAGGCCGGCGTCACCGATCCGCGTGCCACCCGGCGCCGGGTGCTGCTGATTCACGAAAGTGGCCAGATGACCCCGGAGCTGGCCCAGGCGCGGGCCAACTGGGAGCGCGGCAGCCGCATGGGTAAGGCGCTGACCCTGCGTTACAAAATCCAGGGTTGGCGACAGTCCACCGGCGCCCTGTGGGTGCCGAACATGATTGTGCGCGTGGTCGACCCGCTGATCGGCATCGACCGCGACATGCTCATCAGCGAAATCGAGTATGTGCTCGATGACGCCGGCACCGTGGCCAACATCGTGGTAGGCCCACCGGATGGATTCGACCCCGAGCCGAAAGACCCGCACAAGTCGCGCAAGCTCAAGAAGGGCGGCAAGGCCGACAACTTCGAATACCTGATCCCCGCCGACTGGAAGCCTGGCCAATGAAACCCATGAGAAATTTTCTCGCCCGGGGCGTGGTCGCCCTGGTCGATGCTGGCCGCAAGCTGCAGAGCCTGCAGATGCGCCTGACCGCCGACGAAGTGAAAGACGGCATGGAGCACTTCGAGCCCTACGGCTTTACGTCCAACCCGCTGCCCGGCGCCGAGGCGCTGGCGGCGTTCCTGGGCGGCGACCGCTCCCATGGGGTGGTCGTCTGCGTCGCCGACCGGCGCTTTCGCCTGCAGGCGCTCAAGAGCGGTGAGGTGGCGATTTACACCGACGAGGGCGACTGCCTGCACTTCAAGCGTGGCCGCTTGATCGAGATCCAGACGCTGACGCTCAAGGTCAAGGCCGAGACGGCCGTGGAGTTCGATACGCCGGTGATCCGCACCACGGGCCAGATCGTTTCCAAGGGCGACCAGATCGCCGCCGGCGTCAGCCAGGTCAACCACCTGCACGCCGGCGTGACAGTGGGCACCCAGCAGAGCGGTAAGCCGGTGGTGACGGCATGACGCTGCTCGACTCCGAGTCCGAACGCGCCTGGCAGCGCGCCGTGGTGATCAGCCTGTTGACCTGGCGACGCGCCGAGGCCGGCGACCTGCTGGACGACGACCAGCGTTATGGCTGGTGGGGCGATACGTTCCCGACCCTGGCCAATGACCGCATCGGCTCCCGCCTGTGGCAACTGCGCCGGCGCACGCTGACCGACGACACGGTGCGCACGGCTGAGGCGTTCGCCCGCGAGGCGTTGCAGTGGGCGGTGGATGACGACCGGGTGAGCGCCGTTACGGTAACGGCGTCGCGCAAGGTCGACCGCCTCGACATGCAGGTGCGGGTCGGCCTGCACGATGGCCCGGTGATCGATGTTCAACTAGACAACCTGTGGCAGGTGATCAATGCCGTTTGAAATCCCAACACTGCCCGCCCTGGTGGCCAGGGCTCAGGCTGACTTGGCCGGCGGTAGCGCCCTGGTCCGCTCTGACGCCGAGGTGCTGGCCCGCGTGCTCGGCGCGGCGTCGTCCGGCCGCTACGGCCATCAGCGCTACATTGCCGACCAGATCCTGCCCGACACGGCCGACGACGAAACCCTGCTGCGCATGGCCCAGGCGCGGCTTAAGCGGGGGCGCCTGGAGGCCGTGAAGGCGAGCGGGGCGGCCACCTTCACCGGTGCCGCCTCGGCGCTGCTCGACGCCGGCACGCTGCTGCAGCGCGATGACCAGGTGATGTTCAGGGTGCGGGCCTCGGTCAAGCTGACCGGCACCGACGGAGTCGCCCAGGTCGAGGCCTTGGAGCCGGGCGAGCTGGGCAACACGCCTGCCGGCACGCAGCTGCGCCTGGTGTCGCCGGTGCTGGGGGTCAATGACACGTTCACCGTGGCGGCCCCGGGCCTGACCGGCGGTACCGAGCAGGAGAGTATCGAGGCGCTGCGCGCTCGGGTGATTCGTTCGTACCGCGTCATTGCCCACGGCGGCAGCAAGAGCGATTACGTGACCTGGGCGCTGGAGGTCGCCGGGGTGACCCGGGCCTGGGTAGTACGGCGCTGGGTGGGGCCGGGCACGGTGGGGCTGTTCTTCGTGCGCGATGGCGATATCGACATCATCCCCAACGCCGAGGCCCTGGCCACCGTGGCCGCCTACATCGAGCAGGAGCGGCCCGTCACGGCCGAGGTGTACGTGCTGCCGCCGGCCGAGAAGCCGGTGCAGTACCAGCTATCAGTCACCCCCGACAGCAGCGCGGTGCGCCGCGCCGTGGAAGCCGCGCTGGTGGACCTGCACAACCGTGAATCGGAGCTGGGCGCCACGCTGCTGGCCACCCACATTGCCGAGGCTATCAGCGGCGCCACGGGCGAGCGTGATCACAAGGTCATCAGTCCCGCCGGCGACGTGCAGGCGGCCGCTAATGAGCTGCTGACCTATGGTGGTGTGCTGTGGTCGTGAGGACGGTAGAGGACTACTACGCGCACTTGTGCACGCTGCTGCCGCCGGGGCCAGCCTGGGATCGTGAATTCAACCCAGGCGTTGACCAGGTGCTGCAGGCGGCGGCCCAGGAGTTGGCCACCGAGGATCGTCGCGCCGCCGATTTGCTGGCCGAGAGTGAGCCCGCCACGGTGCGCGAGCTGGTTCCCGACTGGGAGCGGGTCATGCACCTGCCCGACCCTTGCATGGGTGACTCTCCGGCGTTTGCCGACCGGCAACTGGCCGTGCGCCGCCGGCTGCTGGAGGTGGGCGGGCAGACGCCGGCCTACTTCGTAGAGCTGGCTTTCTCGCTGGGCTACCGCAATGCCCGTGTGATCGAGCACCGGGCGCCGCGCTTCGGCCGGTCGCGCTTCGGCTCGGCTCGCTTCGGCACCTGGTCCGCACAGTTCATGTGGACCCTGGAGACGGGGCCGCGCCTGGCCCAGGGCAGCCGCTTCGGATTCAGTCACTGGGGCCAGACCTTCGGCGGTGCCGCTAACGGCGCGCTGGAATGCCTGGTCAGCCGCGCCGCCCCCGCGCACACCCTTGAAACCATTACCTACGGATAACTCGATATGGACTACCCGAAACGCATTCCCAATGTTGGCCTGGTCGGCGGCAAGTTTGCAGATGAAAACGCCACTACCGGCCAGCCTGGCTCATTGATTCCGGCTGCCTGGGGTAACGCGGTCAGCGATGAACTGTTGAACGTGATCAAAGCTGCCGGCCTTACGCCGAGCGAAGACAACAACGCCCAGCTGCTGCAGGCGATCCAAGGGATTGCCGCGAGCGATCTCAAGCCGTCGGTGCGGGTCGCCACCACCGGCCCGATTGCTTTGTCTGGCCTGCAGGCCATAGACGGCATCGCGCTGCCAGCAGGTGGGCGGGTGTTGGTAAAGGATCAGGCTAACGCCGCTCAGAACGGCATCTACGTCGCTTCTGCGAACGCATGGGTGCGTGCTCAGGATGCAAACGAAAATGCCGAGTTCAGTCCCGGTTTCATCGTCGCTGTTCAGGCGGGCAATTTCCACGGCGGCAGCCTCTGGCAATTCAAAAACCAGATGTACCCCACCGTGGGGGCCACGGACCTGACATTTGGCATGCTCTACGGAAAAACCGGCGTAGCGCCGGGCGAGTACCGCAAGGTCAATGTCGACGCTTTGGGCCGCGTCACTGGCGGTAGCAACCCAACTACCCTGGCGGGCTACGGCATCACCGATGCCCTGCACGCGGGCTTAACCGACCAGGTGCCACGCTTCTACGCCCCTAGCCCGGGTACTGACTACACCACAGTGCCGGTTGAGATCCGCGAGGCACAGATGGTTGGCCAGGCGCAGAAGGGGTTTGAGTACGCGCCACGGCTTGGCTTCCACTGGACCAAGGTGGCGTCCGGCTCCCTTGCCATGGACGCCAGCGGAGTGCTGAGCTGGAACGGCAATAGAATCTGGGATTCCAGCAGCTTCAATCCCGACAACAAAGCCGACCGGGAAAACACTTATACCAGGACGCAAGTAGACTCAGCGCTGGCAAAGAAGGCAGACAATGCCAGCATGCTTGCAGAGCTGGGAAAACGGTTATCGATCGATGCCGTGAGCCAGCAGCGGCCGCGACTTGCTTCGCCAAGTGATACCGGGAACTGGGATTCTACAGCGCTCGAAATTCGAGAAGTGCAGCAAGTTGGCGAGTGGGCTCCAGACCAGACTGCCGAGCGATGGGCGCCTGGTATAGCGTTCCATTGGGCCGGCAAGTACGGCGGCAAGCTGCATATGGATGTTACTGGCGTCTTGAAGTGGCAAGGCAGGCCCTTGGCTACGCTTGATAGCCCGGTGTTTACCGGCTCGCCCCGTGCCGATACTGCGCCCGGAAGCGACGAATCGACACGGCTCGCGACGACGGCATTTGTACATGGAACAGTGCGAAACACTGCGTTGCTCACGCTCGGCATGGGTCAGAGCTGGCAAGACGTTAAAGCGTGGCGAGCGCTCAGTACGACTTACACCAACAGCACCGGTAGACCCATCGCGGTCACTGTCACAGGCAGTATCGCGTCCGGCGCGTCGTTGACGGCGGTGGTGAATGGCGTTGTTGCGGCGACGCACTATACAAACGCCGGCTACGCCACCCCGCCTTTCCTGGCTTTCATTGTCCCACCAGGCCATACCTATTCGGTTAACGGCACGGGGGGCGTCACTATCTCTGCGTGGTCGGAGCTTCGGTAATGAAATACTTTCGGAACCCTGAAACAAATGAGGTTTTTGCGTTCGAGTCGGACGGCTCCCAAGATGAGTTTATTGGGCAGGACTTGGTGCCCATGAAACCTGCCGAGGTTGAAGCACATTTGAGCCCGCCATCCCTGTCTCGGGAGCAGATAGCGGCCGCCGAGCGGGCTTGGCGCGATGCGGCTGTGACTGCTGTGCTTTGGCTTCGCGAGCGTCACCGCGACGAACAGGATCTGCAGCGCAGCACCACGCTATCCGATGAGCGGTTCGCCGAGCTGCTGACTTACCTGCAGTCCTTGCGCGACTGGCCCCAGTCAGCGCAATTCCCCGAGATCGAGCACCGGCCCGTTGCACCGCCCTGGATCACTGAACAAACCCAATGAAGCCCCGTACTGACGGGGCTTTTTCTTGCCTGGAGAAAACCATGACTCAATTGCTTCCCCGCGGCGTGCGCAATCGCAACCCGGGAAACATCGATTTCAACCCCACCAACAACTGGGCAGGCCAGATCGGTAAAGAGCCCGGTGGCCGATTTTGCATTTTCGACACGCCGGAGAATGGCATTCGTGCACTCGGCAAGCTGTTGCAGACCTACTACAACAAGCACGGCCTGCGCACTGTGGCAGCGATCATCAAACGCTGGGCACCGGAGGTAGAGAACGACACCGATGCCTACATCCGCACCGTAGCGCAGCGCTGTGGCCTTGCCCCGAGCGATCCGATCAAGGACATCAAGAACCAGCAGGTTTTGGGCGGCCTGGTGCACGCGATCATCAAGCACGAGAACGCGAACTACGAGTATCCGTCGGGGGTATTCGCCGAGGGCTTGCGAAGGGCGCTGGCATGAACATCTGGGGCGTGCGCGTGATTGCGCTGCTGGCTGTGGTCGGTTCGTACTGGCTCGTCTACCAGCACGGCCGATCTGTGGAGCGCGTCCAGGCTGCCACCGCATCAGCACAGCGGGACAGTGGCGACCGCCTAGCTGAGGTGCTGGGTGAGCGAGGGGAGCGGGCAAAGGAGCAACAGCGCGTCGAAGCGCAAGAGGAGGTGAGGGCGCATGCTCAGGAACAACGAAGAGTCGCTGAAGGCGCTGCTGCTGGGGCTGATGCTGCTGGCCAGCGGCTGCACGACGAAGCCGGCAAACTCGCTGCCGCCGTCGGTTGCCCCGGCCAGGATCCCGCCTTTGCCGCTCGAAGCGAGGCAGCCCGCCGCGCCGCCATGGTGCTCTCCGACCTGCTCGCACGGGCTGATGCTCGAGCGGGAGAGCTGGCGGCATCGTATGACCGAGCCAGAATAGCTGGGCTTGCCTGTGAGAAATCCTATAATGCCCTGGTTAAGCCACCAGGATAGGCTTCGGCCGTTCGAGGTGGGTATGAAGGTGTGAGTATTTTGCTCTGCTCAGGTCGAAAGGACGTCGTCGATGCGTAGTTTGTTCATGTGTGCGGCACTGTGTTTGTCAGCCGTAGCCCAAGGTTCGAATTTTGAAATGGACAGTGCAAAGCCGCAGGTACTGAAAGTGGATCGTTGTGCGAATGCTGCGTTTATTGCTGTATCCATTTTGGAAGACAGTGATGATGGAGTTAAACAACATCTCGCATTAACGGGCGCTTTGGAGGGGCTGAGCAAAGGTAAGCTGGGAGAGGCAACACCTACTGCGTTGGAACTGAAGGTCACCCATCAGTATGCCTATCGAGAGTCTATTGGTATGCCCAGGCCCTTCGGCAAGCGTGAACATGACTGGTTGATCGCCCAAGCGGCAGGGGGATGTGTCATGTGGATGCCGCTTGAGGGCTAGAGGCTTAGGGCTTGATGCGCCGCAGCGCGATCAGCACGTTTCGGCAGGAGAAATGTCGTGAAGCGAACCATCGAAGGAATGATTGAGGCGGGTGAGCCCCTTATTCGTGAGGCCATTGAGTCTTTGCGTGCCTACCATAACGCTCAGGACGCTGGAGGTTCGGTAGAAGAGATCGAGCGCTTACGGCTTATCGCGGAGTCCTCATTCCAAGCGGTGACCGATTATCAGCTTTACGCCTTGGGTCACCAGCCACTTTCCCGCCATTGAGCTTCGTTCCGTTCAACAGGGTATCGGGCTGTTATGGCCCGCAGGTCATTCACACGCAGCGATGGGTTGGACTGCTCGCTTTAGCCTGCCGATGGCTTTAGGCAGCTCAAGCAGTATTGCTGCGAATCGTTCCGATTTCTGTCGTTTTTCTGTATTTGAAATGATTTCTTACAACTAGACCTTGGTATTATTTCTTTTTGCAGGAAGATCCGGATGAGTGGTAGTAAGCCCCAATTTCTTGCTTGGCGGACATTATGTAATCTCGCCGACATTTAGCGCTAGGCTTCGCGGGGGCTTTGGGGTGGTAGAGCAAGAGCAAAATCTGGTCATTGCTGACTGGACGGGTAGGTACCTTGGTGCGGGTGTGCTACGAGAGTCAGAATATGATCAAGCCCTAGCAGTAGCCCAGCGTCTTCAGCATTCCGGCTTGGTAAGCTCAACTGAGTGGATTGCAATGGTTCGCCAAGCCAATGCAGCGCTGCTGATGTGCGCTGAAGGCGACTGGACTTAGCCGGTTTCGTCTTATCCAGAAAAGAAAAAGCCCGCAGGGGAGCGCGGGCGAACGTAGGAGATCGGATGAGCGTTTACTGTGCAGGATTTGACGTGAAAAAAGCGTGAAGGCAAAAAGGCCTGAATCTCCTCTGGTTTCCTAGAGCTTCTAAAATCGGTTCCAAAACTGAAATTACGACCCTTGGGCTATGCGGCCTGTAGCCGAGCCACCTCGGGTTAGTTTTGGAATCGATTTTTGCGTTGACGCCTTGATAAATGGATGCTTATGGTACGGTCTTGAAAACCGTCGATGGGCAACTATCCTAGAGTTCTTATCTAAGGTTCCTTCCAGTTGCAGCTTGTTGTATCGCGTCATCGGAACAAACGGGGAATTGGCAGAGTGGTTGAATGCACCGGTCTTGAAAACCGGCGAACGTTAATCGCGTTTCCAGGGTTCGAATCCCTGGTTCCCCGCCGCGAATTCAGTAAAATCAAGGGTTTAGATGAAAGTCTAGACCCTTTTTTTGTGCGTTTTGCTTTTGAAAAACGCCAATTTTCCTATCAAATCCGTGCCTGATCACCTTCCTCTTTAAGGCGCAATCATCAAATTGCACGTTGTTGCGTGCTATTGCATCTTGCGTATTTCGTTTGACCTCTCGGGTGCCATGGAGGCGAGATAGCGGTCGCTTATGTTGAGTGACTAAAACGTTCAGAGCTGGTCGACGTCCCTGGCAAAAAAGCAAGCTTGATTCGGCTCTATGCACTGCTTTGGTGGGGAGGGGCGGGAGTTAAGGAGTGCTTCTCAACCTCGAGATCGCGCCAGCCTGAGGCAGTCGGCAGGATGCTTTCAGGTTATCTCGCTGTGGGTAATGTCGCTCCTAGGAGGAGAGGCCGAGGGTTGATCCAGTTTTGGCTGAAAGATCCCCGGCGAAACCCTGCAGAAGCCCAACACTTTCAGAGTTCGCTGCAAGTCGCGCACACTCAGACAGTTGGCCTGCGGTGTTCTAATGGAAGGCTTGTGCGCGTTCGCGATGCATTCTCCTTATAGCCCTCCCTGCCGCCTGATCCTCGCCAAAGGCCACCTTACCTGCGTGACTGGTACTCGTAGTGGTGGCTGGCGTGGCTAACTCATCAGTCCCGATCAAATGAATTGCGTCAGGCTTCCTTTATTGGAAAGCGATGCTAGGGGAGGGCGTTGTCCCAAAAGCCGGGCAATCTCCATCATTCTGTCGCTAAATCTTAATAATACTCATTATATTTTTGGCTGTGTAGAATGGTGTTGCCTGCACGGCAATCTGCTCAGAGTCCCGGAGACAGCGTTTTTATGCGGTTTCTGGAAAATGCCTACCCCTACAGTATCAGTCCTTTTTCATGAGTAAAAAGCGGTAAAGAGCGCGTATTAAAAACGATATACTTTTGGCATACTCTAAGTTGCAATTAAATAATTGCAGCTTGTTGATTTGTGAAAATTCCTGTGGAAGGATGCGCCGAAATTCGGAGCGATACGGTGCCGAATTATCTCCATAGGTATTAATCAGTTTATGAAGCATGTTGAACTATATGAGACGGTGCGCAATGGTATTCCTACATTTAGGATTCTCTCGCCGGACTCAATGCTGTGTGAGTTTTTTGATAGCTGGGCGTATCAGCTGGCCAAAGCGAAAAAATGGTTGACCGCTAAGGCGTACTGTTATGCGGTTGCGGAAAAGCTTAATTATATTCATCAGGTTGGTTTGAATTATGGTGGCCTAACTCCGCTCTTGCTTAATGAGGCTCTGGATAGCTACGAAAGCTATTTGGTATTTGGGGTCGATAGCGATTCCGTAATTGCGCGAGATGCAGCAAAGGTTCTTGGGTCGCGTAATTTTAGCGGATCTTCTGTTGCTGTGAATTTGGCCGGCTGTAATAATTTCATTGCATCAAGCGAAGCAATGCGAAATGGCTTGTTGCAAATGCAGGAAAGTGGATATGTCTCAGACGTGGCGCTGTCTATGGTACCGCTCACTGTAGCAAAGTATGCCGATGCGCCTAGAAATATTAGCGCCGCTATTAAGGCGAACAGCTGGTTTGCAGGTTGCTTGGCCGGAGGTGCTAAAAAGATAAAAAGACAAAGGCTCGCGGCAACATCAAAGCCACAGTTGATGGCGCGCACTGACGAATTCGGAGGTGACCAGACGGCGTTCCCTATCGATAAATGCGTCGAGTTGATCGAAAGCGCAGAATGCTTGCGGGACAAAGTGCTTTGGTCTTTCCTGGCTGCAGCAGGGTGTCGAATTTCTGAAGCGCTGACTATCATCATGGACGACATTGTGGTGAACCCAGAAAGCCCACAAAACAATCGGGTTTACATTGTCGATCCCGACACTCGGCGAGATATTCTGATGAAGTATATCCCTGAGGCAAAGCTGAACAAGCTTGAGCACAAAGGGCGAGACAAACCGGATACTTTCCTGATTGAGCCGTTTGCATCCATTTTTTGGGCAAATCTTGGCCTTTATCATGAAGAAGAGATTGCAAAGGAAAAGGCGAGGCATAGACCTGTCATCCACCCTTTTTTGTTCCGCAATATGCGCGACGGCGGAGCAATGCCGTCATCCTACCAGGCGGTATGGGAGCGCTTTAATAAAGCAGCATTCAATTTGACTGGTACTAGCTACGGGTTTCACTCACTTCGTCATATGTATGCTTACTACTTGGTAAACCATTGCCCAAATCCGAGGGATCCAAGTCGGTTTGGGCTTGACTTAAAAATGGTACAGCTTTTGATGGGCCACAAGTCGATCAAATCCACAGAGCGTTACGCCCGGAAGGATGCAAGGATGCTTGAGGCGACTTTTGCTGCCATGAACATGATTCGTATGTCGACTAAAAATTTTAGTGTTGTAAAGGTACAGCTTCAGCACCTTGAGAGTGAGGTTGAGCAAATCAAAAAACACCTTGAAGGGGGCGCCCAGTGATGATCAATCTTAGTAAGGATAAGGCAGTCTGGTTGGTGCCCGAAGGCGAAGTTATCGCAGCTTTCAAGAAGGCAGTATCTTTTGTTCGGAACATTTATCGGAAGGCCTCAAAAGGCAGGGGTAGTTCGGCAGAAAAAATTGAGTATTGTTTCAATAGCTATGGCCTTGACTTTAGTGGTTGGGAACTAGCTCACATTGAGCGTTTGCTTGAGTCGACGTATCGTGGATCAAATACCCGGATTGGGGATATTGATCGATCATATCACGGATTGCCGGAGAGTTATGATATGACGCTATCCCAATTCGTTCGGATGGTTTTTATCACTCTTTGGGCACGCAAAGTTTTCATTGCTCCCTTATCTATACAGACAATTAACCATCAAGTCGAAATTTTCGATGAGCTATGCTGCAATCTCGATCTTGAGTGCCTTACTATCATTCGCGGTGTGCATCCCGACTCTGAGATTGAGAGTATTTACAAGCGTGATGAGTTCAACGACGGAAGCAGTCGAGTAAGCTTTTGGTTGAGACTTTTGCTGAGCACCGACTTCTACACCGTTGATGACATTACCGAGGAAGGTTGTAAGGTTCTCTTTGATGGGGCTAATGGTTCGGGAAAGTTGCCGCTTCGAAGATATTATGTAAATGATTTTTTGTTGACCATTACCCATCCCCGGCCATCTAGTAAAAAGATGGTAGAGAGTATCATTAGCGGGTACCAGGAGGTTAAGCGAAAGTGCAAGCCTGAAAGGGTGTACAAAGGACGTAGAATAGCGACAAAGACAAAGCACATGAAGAGCTCTGCGCAGCAGGCTCATGAGGCGGCGCTCAAAATGGCTCGTTCTCTAGCCAATGGTGAGACTGAGTTTAATTTCGAACTCATGTTTAAGACACATTTCCCCGCGCACCGCATCAAAGGGCTCTTCAGCTTGGGAGAGTCGAATGACCGACTGCCTTTCTTTGAGGAATCGCATCCTCAAGTGAAAAATTTTGCCATGCATATGGATCAGGTGTTTGGCTCATTCATGAAGTCCAAGCGTCTGCAGCGCTCGAGCAACTATTCGTTTTTACGAAATCTGTACATGAGCTATCTGACAGCTTACTTGCCTAGCTTCTATATGCGGCGTGATGGATCACTTGAGAACTACCCTAGGACTCTGAATGAATTTAACTGCAGCCTTTATTTTACTCATGAGTCGGTTTTTTTGGATGGTGTTATAAGGTTTGATAAGGTGCCGCCGAGGACTTTTTTGGGGTACATGGAGGAGTATGCTAGGGCGCACGGTTGGGTGAACGAAACGCATTATGCGCGAGTATTGGTGATTGACCATTTCTGCCAATATATCGAAAGCAACAGGCTTGTGCTGCCGGATGCGGATAAATTTAAATGCAATTTTACAAGTGCCTGCTATCCAGCCGTTGAGAAAAAATCAGGTACGAAAAAAAGGCCGATCCCTCGGCCTTATTTTGCAACATTCTTGAGTATGCTCTACAGTCTGGAGATCTCACTGATCATATCAATAATATGCCGTACTATGATGGTCAGGATGAAAAAGATATTAACTGTGGGGTCTTGAATGGGCAGCTTTGCCAACCTAGCCTGACAGATTTGCTTAACAGTCATGCTTGGGCTGGGCTTTTTTCTAAGGAAGTGAGGGGGGTTGGGGAGGTTAACCAATCACTGCTTAACTATACGCCAATTTTCTACCATGAGGGTAAGATTCATCGGTTTGAGGTGCTTCCTAGATTTTATAAGGTTGTAGATTTTGAGCTTATGGGTAATGTGGTTCAACGCATTTCGCCAAACTCGGTTCGCCTGACCATTCTAATGTGTGAAACAGGGCTGCGCCAACAACATCTGATGTGGCTTAATAAAGAAAAGTACGACTGCGTCTTGGATAGGTATTGGAAAAGTCCGTTGGCACCTCTTTTTGTTAGCTCGGATAAGTCGCACGGAGAGTGGACGGCGATTGTTTCGCGCCATGTGATCGATGTTTTGGATCGCCAAAGGGCCTGGTATGACTCCTGCAGCTCTGAGTCTTACAAAGAGAATCTTTGGTATGGATTCACCAAGGGCTCAAAATTTGGGCAGTTCAAGCCGCTCTTCAGAGAAATTGGAGTTGGTGATAGCCAGTGGGCTAATTATCGGCATTACCCTGTTTACCTACTGATGCTCCAACATTTCATCAGGGAGGTCATGCAAGACGATACTGGTGATGACATTGTGTTTCTGAAAGGGGGAGACGGTAAGCGTGAGCCGGTTAAGGGCTATGATCATGCCTATCTGAGCACACTTTCTGCCGATGGCTTCACCAGTCCTCATACCCCGCACGGATTGAGGGCTGGGTTTGTGTCCGAAGCTATGCGTTTTCTACCGCCTTCGTTGATCGGTCAGTTCATGACAGGCCAGACTGAAGAGCTGGTTTGGTACTACACCTTGTTTGACGGCGAAAACATGCCGGATCATCAGAAGCTACTGGCTGATTATATGCTGAAGAATATGGACAAGCTGAGTGGCGGCGAGGCCCCAGAGCTAGCGGAGGCTGCATTGAGGCTGAATGCAAGGCTGGGAGCAAGCATTCATAAAGACCCTGTGAAGGCTATTGATATGCATGGCCTGATTAGCTTGACGGGGGTCAGGGAAGAACAGAGCGGCTTAGAGGTCTTGCGTGCTCGGCGATACACCAAGCTAGCCTATAATCTATGTCATATCTGTCCGTTTGATAATCGTTGTCCTGAAGAAGTGGTAAAGCAACTTGGGGCAGGTCGGCCGTGCGCGCTTTGCCCATACGCCATCCGTGGGGTAGACCACCTGCCAGCTATCAGTGCGGAAAAAGATAAGTCTAAAGAAGTTATGAAGGAAATCCTGCAGAAATTACGCGAGTACCGAGCGTTGAAGCCTTCTGCGCGGAACCCTCAGGTGATGGAGAACCTGAATATGGAGTATGATCATCATGCCAGAGAGGCGTATGCACTTGAAGCCATTGAGCAGCAGCTCTATCTGATGGCCAAGCGTGGCGAATATAAAAGCTATTTTATTCCTGAGAAGGAGGGGGTCGTTGCGCACCTTGAGAGGGTTAATGTTTCGGAGGCTGAGCACGTTCTGAAGCGTTTAGTTGATGTCCAAAACTTCCCAGACGCAGCAAGTGAGAGCTTGAACAAGAAATTTGCCTATATGCGGATGGCCATGCTGGTGCAGCAGGGTAAATTTGATGAGCTTCTCCGCGTTGATCCAAGGCAACCGTGCCACCAACTAACCTCTCAAATCTCCAGTATGATGACTGCCGGGGTGCTTGATGTTCGGGATGTGATTAAAATTGGCCATACTGTTGCTAACCCGTCAGTGGAAGCTAAGCCTGTTCGCTTGATTGCTTCAACTCTGGGTGTAGCATCAGTTGAAGACTGATTACTGTGGCTTCGAACGCAAGGCTGGACTGACTTGATAACACGCTAGCCCCGCTACTGTATATTTCAGTAGCGAGGGCTCGCTATGTCAGTAATAACTTGGGCGCCCGCAACAACGGTTGATGAGGCTGTAATGGTTACTGACCTATCGCATAGGGCTCGATTTTATGCAGCGTAAAGACACATTTCAGGAACACAGGGATTCGCATAAGGCAGCACGTATTGCTCATATTCATAGTGCTCTTAAGGTGCTATCTAGGGCTAATTATAAGAACATTACCAGTCTTGCTAGGGGTGTGGCTAAGATTGTTACAGAGTATGAGCTTAGCCGAAATCTTAGCTTGCCGGAGCATAATAGAGAGAGTAATTTAAAGCCAGTAAGTCATGTTACGCTACTTAGGAACTCTGACTATCGAAAAATACTCGAAAAGACTATTGAGTCGGAGGAGGTTGCAGCTCTACCGACATCGATTAGCGCTTCTGATTATGAAGCGTTGAAGATACGAAATGCAGGGCTCGAAGGGCAGGTTGCTCAGCTAAAACATACTATAATAAATCTAGACTCTGGTGGCTTATTGGTGTCTGGGGATTCGGAGCAGTTGAAGGAAGAAATCGTCAAGCTTAGCGGAGACATAAAATTTCTGATAGCATTTATCGATGGTATGCAGAGCGAAGCTATGGATGTATTCGTTATTGTTAAGCCTGGTGAGGAAAGTTTGGAATATAGTGAGCCTGGGTATCACGGGGTCATGAATATGGTTGCAACTTATGATGAGCTTATCCGTCTTGAAATGCTGCGACGGAAATTTGATGCGTAGAAATTAGGGTGCTGTACAAAATAGATGTCGCCACTGCATGGAGTAGGCTGGGGAGGCCATAGCGGCGAGCTTTCTCGAGGTTGTTAACGCGTGTCATGAGACGGAAAAATCTCAGCGCTGGAAGCTCGACGATTGGGTTTCTCGGGTTTCATACGCATTCTAGGGTTTAATGACCTTTGCGACCATGGCACCAAAGACAGCCACTGCAACCGTCGCTTTGCCTATGTCAGCAATGTTACCGGTGCACTGCGGACAGAGCTCATCGTCGTAGTATTCGCCGCCCTTTGCGTAGTTGTTGCACCCTGGGCTGCGGCAGACGTAGATATCTTCACTGCATGCCGGGCAGGCGCATCTGTCACGTCTAACCAGGTTTTCCTCGATGACAAGAGGCATGATCATTTCAGCGCAGAACGGGCAGACGCCCTTCGACTTTGTGCTCATGATGCTTCCCTACAGAGGACGCACAGCGATTCGGGTGGAACGGCACTTAGGGCAGTAGTTAGGTGTGCCAAAGCCTGCACGGCTCTTCCATTTGTTGCCACAGACGGGTTTTTTGGGGTCAAGGCATTCAGCCCAGTAGACCTGATCTTTTTTTGCGACAGCCATTAGCGCTCTCCATTTTTAAGGTATGGACGTGAGCATAGGAGTGGCTCTGTGAAATGTATACTGCCGAATTACCGGATTTAACTTAATAAGAATCAATTGGTTAGCGAGCTGTATTTATATACAGCTCTATAACGTATTGATTTATCGACATAAAATTTGCTGGTTGTGTAGATTTGGCGAGGAATCAAAATGACATTATGTGAACTGCGTCACAATGCCTTGGTTTCGGATGGAAACTCGGCGATGGAACTTCGCGGCTCTGAGTCGTGACCTTGGCCACGTACACCCTTCTCCTTTCTGGCGCCGATAGCTCCTCAGGCGAGCGTTTCAGGGGACTAAACCCCGCTTTATGATGACTGTGTGATGGTCACCGATACCATCAGGCCTGCCACCACCCACTCCCCACCTGGATGACCTGCCTTCTTGGCTACCGCTCACCCTGCAGTGTTAAACTGCCATCATCATTGGTGTGAAAGGGATTTTCCTGTGAAGTCTGTTGTTGCCTGGGTCATAGACCGCTGGGTATGGATCGCTATGCCCTTACTCATTGCGGTGTTGGGGTATGCCCTGTTTTCTACCTACGCCGAAAAGCTTCCCTACGTATCCAGCAAC
This sequence comes from Pseudomonas sp. RC3H12, assembly GCF_018596375.1. Classification (NCBI taxonomy): domain Bacteria; kingdom Pseudomonadati; phylum Pseudomonadota; class Gammaproteobacteria; order Pseudomonadales; family Pseudomonadaceae; genus Pseudomonas; species Pseudomonas sp. RC3H12. Next base: position 1,372,854 of record NZ_CP075595.1, read on the forward strand.
CACTCAGCGTGGGCGAGCTTTGGTGCCTTGCTCGCTGGCTTTTTCACACTGACGAGTACGCTAGCCACTGTCGCAACCCTCCTGTTCCTAGCTCGCCAGAACAAGGAAATGCAGAAGGTTACTCAGGCCCAGCTCGCTGCGATGACGTTCGATCGGTATATCAGTCACCGAAAGCTTTTCATCGAGCTGCTGAATGAGCAAGAAGAGAGCCTGCTGAGGGTCTTTAGGTTTCGCGATCCTACGCTACTGTACAACGCGGTATTTCCTGATAATTCGCTGCATAACTGTGCTCTGATTATCACCCCGGAATTTGATGAAAATGGAGATGGCACCAATCATCTAGGTAAGCTTTCGGCGAAGTTGGAGCGATTAAAGAGAGCCTTGGCTAAAACAGCTGCGAGTGAGTCGGATCATTTAGCATTTGTTTTTGAGCTGATCAACCTTGGTTATGATTTGCTCATGATCGAACAGCGTCGCGACGCGCGCGAAGGGGATATTTTGTTCCACAGTAGGGCGCTGGGTCTCAATGTATTCATGCTCGACAGCTTTGTGCAAGATGCGGTGAAGCTGGCCAATACAATCTTCACGTTTACGAAAAGCCCTACTGTCGATGTGGGGGGCTTCCATGCTTGCTCCACGGATCTGAAGGGTTGGGTTGCGAGGGAGTTGTACTCGCCACGCAGGCCATCCGAGTTAACGGTATTCAGTAATAATTCTCACGTCCCAGATTTGTTATGGGTAAGAGGCTCTCTTGCAGTGGTTCTAGAAGTTGATGAGGCGTTTATCAATGCTAAACGGCGCCTCGATAAGAGTTTTGCTTCGGTTCAGAGTGTTGAGCGATTGAGGGATAAAGCTGTACTGAAGCAGCTGACTGAGGATTGTATTACTGATGTCAGGTCAAAATTTGACAAGATGAGCGGTGGTGAACATTTTGAGCTGATAGGCGAAATCTCATCGCGCCTTCATCGGATCAAAAATCATTTGTGAATTATCAAAGGGAGTTGTGAATGACTACGCATGTGCATCAAGGTGATACGAATTTTGGGTATTTGCCCGTAAAGACGCTTTTATTAGCTTTTGCGGTGGCTCTGCTGTTTCGAATCGCAGGGTGGGATGCTAAGTTTTTAGAGGGTAATGCGTCATGGCCTAACCTTGCCATGGCCATTATGATGACGTCTGTCCTTATCGTGATTTACTTTTTCACGGCATTGCATCCTTATGACGGCAACAAGTTTATGCAAGGGGTGCGAAAGCTAATTGTCGAGTACGTTAAGTTTTCTTTCGAGCTGGGATTCTTTGCGATTGGCTTCATCATTGTGGTCGAATACGGGTACGTTGGATATTGGGAGTTGCTACTGGTTTGGCTGCCCGTGTATCTGCTCATGTTCATTGCATTCAATCACGTGTTACTCCTGGTTCACGGTGGTACGGGCGCTACTATTCGACTGGCCAACTGGGTGGACGAAAAGAAGGGTTGGAAGCTGAATGTCACAATCGTAGGTAACAGCGATGCATGCAGGATGCTGGGTATGTGTTTCACAATCGTCTTCGGTGCTGCTCTTGTCTATGTCATTAAACTCTAAGAAACCAGTTCTTAGGGTTGGATGTTTCTATTCATTCACCTCGATTACCTAGTTTTATGAATCGGATATGACGCCCCGGAGTGGTACTGCCCGGGGCTTCTCCCTCAAGTGCATCTGCTCCAACTGTCCTTACGGCCTTAGAGGCCGTTAGGATTTCTTCCAATAATCCCGCACGCTAGTCAACGCCAGGCCAAGCTGATCCGCAACCTGCTGCTGTTTCATGCCGGCGGCCTTGAGGGCGAGGACTGCAGCTTCGTTGTCAGCGTTGAGCGGCTTGCCGCGTTTCCGCTTGACGAGGTTGCCGTCCTCGTCGAATTGCTCGGTCAGCGCCTTCAATCCTCCCTCAGCCTCAAACGCAGCCACGTGGGTTAACGCTCTCCCTACGACCGTGAGGGCCGGCTCATTCTGTTTTTTGGCAATGGACATCGCGAGCATGGCGAGCGGGTCGACGCCGAGGCTCTCCGCAATCTGCTCGAGCTGCTCGATGGTGATGCTCGTCTTGGCGTTTTCCAGGGCGCTGATTTTGGTGCGGTCAGTCGCTTCAGACAGATCGGCGTATCGGGCCCCCCTGACGTGGCGAAAAGCGCGTAGCACGCCGGCGAAGGCAATCCTGAGCTGCATAGTTCATCCAAAAGTCAGGATATAGCCATAGCTGAGCTTTGCGGATAAACGGTAATTCACTGTATTATCCGTATCCTGTGGATGGCCCTGGATGGCACGTCTAGGTGAGAGAGGGGTGGTCGGACGCCACGAGGCTTCTCTGCAGTAGCACCAGCGAGGTGAGGAATTGGACACCGCTGACATCGAGCTCTTTAGCGAACCGTCAGAGTGGCGGGAGGGCGCAAGCGGGGATGAGGCTCAGCTGATCGAGCTTGTCACTGGCCGCTACCCGGCCAAGGCGTACTGCCTGGTTCGGGACTGGACATTGTTCCGCGCGAAGCTCACTGAAGCTGAGCTTGCGAAGGTATCAGCGGCCGGAAACATCCCCTTATTCCTGCTTGCTCACAATGTGCTGGCAGATAGCGCTGGCCGCTTCCAGCCGGGCAATTGGGTGCGCTCGAGCATCGGTGTGGCGCTCGTGGACGGGTATTTCTTTGAGACCCGAAACACGGTGTATGTGCTCGTTGGAGATGGAGCGGAGCAGAAGGCTTCGCTCAAAACGATCTTCTCATTTTATTGACACACACGAGCAAGGGCTCGCGGCTGAGGCTGATGTTTAGAACAAACGCGACAGATATGGCGGGCGTACCAGGCATGTTTGGAGAGGGCCTGGCTCACTGGCATGGGGTATCTAGGGCCTTGTCGACTCACTGGTATCACGTAAGTGTGAAAAGGCGGATGGGTGGTCGCTTTGTCTCCAGTGAAGAGATGCTGAATGACGAGCCTCGACTGCATGAGCTAGTCAGTGCTCAAGGCGACGATCTGCAGATCCAGGACGTGCAGGTGGTGACGCCTGGGCGGCTGAATGGCTCTGCGACATGGCGTATGGAGCGACTGAGGTCTGTGTCTATGGGCTTTGACAGGAACGACTGCCCGGTATGCCTGCTCGAGGTCGAGAGTGGTCAGATCTACAACGACTCCCATGAGGGTGGGTTTGATCATGACTCTCTTCGTCAGGTGAGAGAGCTGTACCGGGCTCCGGTGTAATTTCATTTCGTGATCAGTTTTTGGCTGGGTTCAGCCATGCAAGGAGCTTTACGTGGCAGCGTCAAATACCTACTCCATCGATTTGCACAGCAGGCGGTACACGGATTTTGATCTTCTGCGCATTGCGCGCGCCGCAGGCCAAGGGTACGCAGAGCCTGTCACCGCGTACCTAGTGAACGCGCAGATCATTGCTGCTTGTGCTGTTGGTGTTGTTTTCGGCCATGTAAATGCTAGCCCGGATGGGCGATTTGCTGACGGGCACTACCTACGCAGCTCTGACATCCAGTCGTTGCATAAGGAGGGGCGATTCTGGGTAGCGACTACTCAACGTTCCCGTTACGTCATTGCTACTTTCCGGAAGGATGGTGGGCGTGCAGGCCTGCGGGAGTTTTTGAAGGGCGGGGCTAAAACCTTTTTCACAAGCCCGAACCGGCTCCAGTAAATCCTAATTTTTGAACAAGGTAGCTCTATTCAGAGCTGCCTGCGGTCTCCCTTTGCCTATCGCTAGGCATTGGATTTTTTGACAGGAGTTGTATTGTGGCAGCCACTGATTACATCAAGGTCTCTGGGAAGCTTGAAGATATTCGTGTTTTTGAGCATCGAGAGGGAAGTGTCCAGGTCATCATGAAAATTGATGGTGTGCTGGTTCCAAACACTGTCATTCCCACTCAGCTCTATGAAGAGATTGAAGCTGGTAAGCACTACGATTTTTATTGTGTGTACAAGAAGTCAAAAAATAAGCTCAAAAATCACGGGGCTGTGTATGCGTTTAAAGAGGAGGGCGGGCGGATTCGCAGCCTTACCAAGCTTCGCTTGGCCACACCTGTGTATATGATGTTCCATGGAGCTATTTGGTTTGTCGTGGCATACGTAGCAGTATTTCTTCTTGCGCTTCTACCAGTGCTCGCAAAACACCCTACGACGGGAGCTATTCCCGTTTTGCACAGCTACTCGATGATGGGTGGGGCAATTCCTGGAATGTACTTCCTTTGGCGTGCTATTGATTTCTGGCGCAAGTCGGCGGATTTGGAAGCCTGGCCAAGTGTCGCCCCGAGTGTTGTGGTTGAGCGGTTCAGTAAGCTTCACAACTAAAGTCCAGTGCGCTTGGGCGTGCCGCTTTGCGTCCAGGCTGTCGTAAACCGAGTCCCGCTCGGCGGGTCTCGGCCCTGCGGGCTTCCATCCTTCACGCCTCCGGCCAAGGGCCTGCGCGCTCCGCTTACATAGATGATCGGTTCTACGATGGCATGAATGCATTCATGGCTAGGTGGGATATTGCTTTGAGAGTCTTAGCTGGTCGGTGCCTTTGCACCACTGGTGCTCGCCAGCTCGAGTAATTTTGAGCCAAGAGCCTTGGCCTGGGTGGGGGTGAACGTGAAATCAATGCCTCCAACAGTGAGCATTATCATATTGGCGGGATCGACGCCTATCATAACTAGGTAGTTGTATGAGTCAGCGGAGCAGGTCTCTTCAGGAACATCAGGATTCGAGAAGAATGCCATTTCATAATCAAGTTTTTGCGATTTTGTTTTCAGGAATGTATTTATAGGTCGGTTCACAGCTTTTATCCGTCAAGAAGGGTTCTAATGAATAAAACGGTTGTTGCTGGAAAAACTTGAGTGGGTGACGAGTTTTTTATGAGTCTTGTTATTCATCGTGTTATGGCCGGCTGGTCAAGGAGCCAGTCGCCCATCATCAGAAAGTGTTGAAATGAATACAGTCTAAAATGCGTAATCTGCTTGCTCGACCCAATCGCCCGCTGGAGTATGTATGTGACAAAGCCTCCGAATCCTCGAATCAAGAAGGGCAGACCTGTCTCAATAAATGTCCATACCAATCCTTGCACAGGCGAGATTGTTCTTAGCCGGGGAGGAGCTCTAAAGGGGCTGCTGGAGTGGAGGCATAAATACGGTTCTGACGTTGTGAGCTGGTGGCGTAGCCGATACACCGTGAGCCTCAGTCAGCCTGTTACGTTGAGCTCTGACCTGATGTGAGGCCAGTAATTATCTGGATTAACGCCATGAGATCGCTGTACCCTTAGAGACATTTTACAGCCAATAGGATTCACACAATGTCGCGCCTTGCAGAGTACCGTCGCTTGGAACAGCAGCTCGCAGCTCAGCTCGCCGAGCTGGAGGCCTTGAAAGAAGACAATGGCCTCAAGGAGGAGATGGCGTTTGAAAGCAAGCTACGCGCACTCCTCGCTGAGTATGGCTACAGCTTGCGGGACATCATTAGCATTCTCGACCCACAAGCCCATAGCCGTCTGGGCGTGCCTGCGCAGCCAGCTAACACTCGTAAGCCGCGTGAGGTGAAAACTTACAAGAATCCACATACCGGTGAAGTCATTCAGACTAAGGGTGGTAACCACGCCGTTCTCAAGTCGTGGAAGAGTGAGCACGGCGCAGAAGCTGTAGAGACCTGGCGTCAATAAGCTCCTCAGAGGCCTCCTTCGGGAGGCCTTTTCATTTGAGCGCTGTTACGCTCTAAGTTTTGTGCGAAAAGAGATGCGGTAAATCTTGTCTAGAGCTTGCCACGTAGTACCAGAGCAGAGCAGCCAGCGCGGGCCATCAAACATCAGTCGGTCGCTCAGGCGGGGCCCTTTGTCCATGGATTTCGATGGAGATCGGGGCCACAGCCCAGGCCTCATCCTAGAGTTCGTAATGCTTTGCCATCGCGGAATTACTTCCGTCGATGGCGTACTCTGAAAAAACTCAGCGTTTGAGGGCTACTGACTGGGCTTCTCAGGAGTTCGTACAGAGCCTAGCGACTATTCAAGGTCTTCATCGACCTCTGCTTGCGGGCGAACCCAGCCATGGCCGCTGAAGAAGCTGAATACCTCCGAAAATTGGGTATGGGCTCCCTTGCGAACTGTCTCCTGGAAAAAGTCGTCAGTTGATTGATGACTTGGCAAGTCATGCGGCTCCGCGTCTCGAAGCAGTCCCAGTAGAAGACCCTCCGTCGCGGCAGCATTCCAGCACTGACTGTTACCCATGAGCGCACCTAGAAGAAGCTCTAGTTGTGAACGGTTGAGTCTTCCAGAGAACGGTGCAAGCAAGTTGCGGAAACGGATCTCAGACCCTCTGAAGCTTCCAGAATCGCTATAGCTCGAGACAGCCCGCTCCCACAGTTCTGTTATCGGGGAGGCACTAATCGCTTGTTCAAGATGAGTGTCACTCATGTCCTGGATAACTCTCAGCAGACCTTGACGCAAAGCGGGAACTGACACACCGGCGAGTGTCCGATAATCAGGCGTGTTCGCGGGATCAAAATTCGCGGCGGTTTCAACAAGCACGGTTTGAGTGGAGGGCTCCAGTTGCGACCAGAATGCTGGGAACGCCGCAAGCAACGAAATTGCCCGAGGGCGTGAAGCTGGCTCGGCGCTATCAATGAGTCTCAGGATTGCGGAACGGATATCTGGCCAAGCGTCAGGAACCCGATCACGCAGTGCGATCAGGGTGTGGGCAATTTTTTGCTGGTGCGCTTCCCACTCTGAGGGAACGCCTTTCAATAAGGATTTTCCCAGGATTGTGCCGAAATTTTGCACATTTGGCGTCTTGATGCGCTTCAAATACCGCTGATCCACGTATTCATAAATCTGGTCAGGGGCAGCCGGAAAACCTGTGGACTGTACGTCTAGGCTAAAGATGTCATAAATCGCTTTTCCTTGACGCGGCTCACGCGAAAGCACGCAATCAATGACATTAACGAGATGAAGCCTCACCAGTTCAGGTGAAGGTTCGAAAAGCTCAGCTTCAGCTGAGAATGCAGGGTGTGCGCATAGGTGTCGATCGTCGCGCATGCGTTGCAAATGGCGCTTGGCGATAGGATCAATGACCTGCGTGGTGTCTGTCGCGTGGTCGAGGATATCCGCCTCAAGGGTCAGTAATTTAGAGATATTGCCCGCAGCAGTGGCAGCATCCCATTGCTTGACGAATAGAGTAGCCGCTGCGTCCCCTTGAGCACTGATCTCACGATACTTGGCGATCAAATCATAGGCTAAAGCAACCCAGAGCGACGTGAGTGATCCCCGCAGGGCGCCGGCTTTGTATGCTTTGACAGAATCGAGAAAATAACGCTTTGAAGCGGGGTTTCGAATTCGTGTGACTAAAATGTCTAAATCTACAAAGCCAAAATCCATCTGTGTGCATGCTCCGTAGTACGGAAAGATAAGCTAGGTCACCTCAGCGAACCTTGCTTCAACAATAGAGCTAAATCGGCAGTCGACGACAAAGCACCTTCCGAGGACGCCGTTATTGGTACCTGCCTTGTGAATATCCCATGCCAGTAAAGGCGCAGCCATTGAACGATCGAATAATGGTCGGCAGCACGTCAGTATGATCGTCCTGCATTCGCGGCGAGTGTCCTGCCAAAAGCCGAGGCCTGTGGTCAAAAGGGGCATCGCGCATCGCCGGGAAGGTGTCTGCATTGGTAGCACTCCTTGATCCTCACAAAGTGGAAATTGCGCAGGTGGACTGACAAGCAGCCTGGGAGGTGAGGTCAGTGGTTGCTACGCTTCGAGAGGGGGGCATGCCCAGGCATACGCCTTGGCTCTTATTCCTTCGAGGTGGTTATGAAAAAGACACCTGACTATGAGGCTGGCTGGACGACGCCAACCGTCAATCCAGAAACGCTGAAACGCTGTTCTGGAGGAGCAGCGCGCAACCTGAGACTCAAGGCAGCGAATGGAGCGAGTGGGGTTTACAGCGCGGGCTTTACTGCAGGACTTGCCCATCTAGCCCCGCTGATAGAGGAATTTCAGCGAGAGCTGAGGAAAGCCCAGGCCATGAACATCGCGATGATGAAGCAGCTCGAGGCACTGAGCTCCACATCCCTCCTACGAGGCAGGCGCCGTACTTAATCTCGAGAGAGGTTCCTTGGACGGAGTGGATCGGAATGATGCTGGGAGTCCAGTCATCGATCACTGGTGATGCTCACCCGCAGGTGAGGGCAGAGGACATGTTAGTCCTCTGCCTGGGCTCGCTCTAGCTGTTGCGCGGCTTGTCAGCGTCGCTGCGCTTCTTCCGGATCTGTCCATCATCGTTACGTGAGCGGGGTTGCTCGCCACCGCCTGGCTTCGGCACGTTCACATTCTTGTTGATAGGGCGTCGGTCTGTCATGACGGTATTTCCTTCGTGAAGTGGACAAAGGTGAGATCGCTGAACAGCTGACCCAGAACCGCTGAAAACACATAATGTGGTGCATTCATCTAGGATTGAGCACAACATAATGCGCTTCGCTTTGCATCGCAATACAGTTAGCTAAGGTGATGAGCTAGCTGCGATCGGAAGCGTCTTGTTTTGTCGCGCTCTCAGCTGGAGAACATTTGTATCCTCTCGCGAAAGACAGTTCGCCCCTTCCATTTGAGTGCATTGGTTGCTTGGTGATAAGTCCTGGGTGAACAGTCGTTCTCGCTATGATGGCCTTTGTCTGCCCTCTAATTTTGGCTTCAGGGAGCGAACTGCTCATGACAACTCTTGCGTTGGCATCCTCTTAAGCAGTTGTGCATGGCTTGGGGGCGCCTGAGATGATGGGCGAGATTCCGATAACAGGATTCTGGGGCCGGCCACGACCAAAGGTTCATTACTACCCATGCAGGACGCGCTATCATCCGGCCATTAGCTCAAGAGGGGCCCTCTGGCCGGCCAATTCCGGCACTCCCTTGGGCGCTACGACAAGGAAGGTTGCGCATGGACGACATCGTTCAGCCCCTCACGGCCCAAGAAGAAATCCCGCCAAAAGAAGTGAAGATCCTAGCCACCCTCGTGGCTAAGCTGAACCTTGCGGACTTCCAGAACGCCATCCCAGTGATTCGGGAGCTCCGGATCTCGAACGAGACCGATGACCGTTTCGTCAACGCGACGTTGACCTTGACCTCCGAGCCTGAGGTGTTCAAGTCCAAGGTTTGGCGGATCGATGAGATTGCGGCAGACAGCTTCCGGATCATTCCGGGGCTCGACCTAGTGTTGGATGGCCCGCTGCTTAGTCGCCTGACTGAGGCTGAGCTCTCGACCTTCACCTTCATCCTCGAGGCTGATGACAAGGAAGCTGAAAGCGGTCGGAAAGAGGTTGCCCGGTATGAGCAAGTCGTAGATCTATTGCCTCGAAACCAGTGGGGCGGTCTGCGGCATATTCCCGATATGACGGCGGCATTTGTTCAGCCGAACGACCCAGCAGTCGAACGCTTGTTGAAGCAAACGGCGGAATTGCTTCGCCTTAGTGAGCTGTCCTCTTCACTAGACGGATATGAAGGTGGTTCCAAGCGCGCCTGGCAGTTGGCGTCGGCGGTTTGGAATGCTGTAGCACGGATGAAACTCGACTATGCATTGCCGCCGGCAAGCTTCGAGCAGTCCGGGCAGAAGGTGCGTAGTCCCAGTCAGATTGCTGATGCGGGGTTGGCCACTTGCATGGATCTCACTCTGCTGTTCTGCGCAGCCCTGGAGCAGATAGGCCTCAACCCGGTGATTGTTTTCACCCGGGGGCACGCCTTTGCAGGGCTTTGGATGAAGCCAGAGGAGTTCACCACTGCGCTTGTCGATGATGTGACGGCAGTGCGCAAGAGGGTGAAGCTACGAGAGCTGGTTCTGTTCGAAACCACGCTCATCACTCAGAACCCTGTTCCGTCCTTCTCTTACGCTGTAGAGAGAGGGGAGAAGCAGATTGCCGAAGACGCGGATAGCGACTTTGAGATGCTCCTGGATGTTCGTCGGGCTCGTCTCCAACGGATTAAGCCGCTTGCGAGTGCTGAAGCTCAGATTGCCCGGGTTGCTGAGGACGTATCGGATGATGCTCCTGTGCTCCTGGTTGAGGACGGTGCGGGTATCCCTGATGAAATCCTCGATGTAGTGGTCGAAGACCTCTCGAAACTCGACCCTGCTGATCGTCTCGGCCGTTGGCAGCGTAAGCTCCTGGACTTATCTCTTCGTAACAACCTGCTCAACTTCAAAATGGGCAAGCGGGCACTGAAGCTTGAATCCCCAGACCCCGGTGCACTTGAAGATATCTTGGCCAGCGGCCAGTCGCTGAAGCTGCTTACTCGGCCTGATCTTATGGATGGCGCTGATCCGCGTGAGCGCGCGTTGTACGAGCAGCGTGAGCGCGAGGACGTCCGTCGACGTCATGCAGAGGATGCCCTCAAGCGCAGAGAGGTGTTCGTTGCTCTGACCTCCAAAGAGATGGATGTTCGACTCACTGAGCTGTACCGAGGAGCTCGCACAGCATTGCAGGAAGGTGGATCGAACACATTGTTTCTGGCCATCGGTTTCTTGAGCTGGACACGAGAGGACAGGGCCGGTCAGAAGTACAAAGCACCACTCGTGCTGGTACCGGTCACTCTCGAACGTCGAAGCGCTCGTTCGGGATTCACTATGGTTCTGCACGATGATGAACCACGCTTCAATCCGACATTGATTGAAATGCTGCGCCAAGACTTCGAGCTTGGTTTGGGCGCTCTCGAGCATGAACTGCCGCGAGATGATTATGGCCTCGACATCGCCGGCATCTGGAACAAGGTCGGTCATGCCATTAAGGACATCCCTGGCTGGGAACTGAGCGAAGACGTCGTGCTTTCGATGTTCTCGTTTGCCAAATACCTCATGTGGAAGGATCTGGCTGAGAATGCCGAGCACCTTCGCCAGAGCCCAGTGGTGCAGCACCTTCTGGATACGCCTCGAGATTCGTTCGTTTCGGATACTCCATTCCCTGAGGCCGAGTCGCTGGATCGTGACTATGGCCCAACCGATGTCTTCTGCCCGTTGCCTTCTGACTCGTCCCAGCTTTCGGCAGTGATGGCTGCTGCCAAGGGCAAGGACTTCGTGCTCATCGGGCCACCTGGTACTGGCAAGAGCCAGACGATCTCTAACATGATCGCCCAGTCGATTGCTCAGGGGCGTCGCGTGCTGTTTGTCTCGGAGAAGATTGCTGCGCTGGACGTGGTCTACCGACGTCTGCGTGAGATTGGGCTGGGTGAGTTCTGTCTTGAGCTCCACTCGAGCAAAGCACGAAAAACTGATGTGCTTGCCCAACTGCAATCAGCCTGGGAAGCGAAAGGGCAGGTGGACTCCGCAGCATGGGAGGTTGAGGCGCAGCGGCTGGCCACGTTGCGCGACAGTTTGAACGTCTACGTTGAGCGTCTTCACCGGCGCCATCGGAACGGTTACACCATCTATGATGCGATTGGCACAGTCACCTCAGGTGGTGATGAAGCTGTCGCACCTGTCGCCTGGCCTTCACCCGATACGCATGACCAGAAGGCCATGCTCGACCTGCGCGAGTTGAGCGACCGACTCGAAGTTAATGCTCAGGCGCTGGGTTATGGTCAGCTTGTTGGAAATGCGCTGTCCGCTGTCGGCCAGGCCGAGTGGTCACCCCATTGGCAACAACAGTTTGTACAGGCTGCTCGAGATGTCTTGCCTGCTGTGTTGGATGTTCAGCGTTCCGCAGATCGTTTTGTTGAATTGTCTGGGCTCCCAGCTACAGAGCATACCCCGACTGCGCTTGAGGGGTTGTCAGTGCTTTCCCTCGCACTCCCTGCGGCAGCGGGACATGATTGGCGTTTTGTGTTGCGCCCTGATGCCCGCTCTATTTCACAGCGGCTGAGTGAAGGGTGCGCTTGGGTTGAGCAGCACCGTGATCTCACCAGCAAGCTCTCGGCCCTGTGGCCTTCGCGAGTTGTGACAGATGCTAGGCAGGGCATTGAGCTGCTGCAGCAGCGTCGTGCCACGTATGCTGAGCTGAGTGCAGCTTGGCCGGAGAGCGTCACGGAAGTCCTGGCTCAAGCGCTGACGCTGTTGGGCCAGGTAGCTGAGCATAAGCAGCATCTAAGTGTGTCCTACAGTGATGCAATTGAATCTCTCGACATTGATCTCTTGCTACGAGAGTGGAAGGAAGCTGAGGAGTCGTTCTGGCCAAAGTCTTGGTTCGGCAAGCGCCGCATTGCGGCTCTGTTGGCTCCAAGTCAAACCACGGCTGGCGAAGCCGATCATGGCAAAGATCTGGCGACGTGGTCTGAAATCCGCTCTGTACGCCGTGCTATCGATGAGCTGGAGCCGGGGCACGAATGCGTTGCGGTTTGGCAAGGTTCGAAGTCTGAATCCACGCATCTTTCGACAGCCATCAAGCTGCAAGAGGCTATCAGACTCCAACACGCTGACTCGGAGTGGATCGATGATGGATTCCAGGTGGTGGATCAGGGGCAGTTGGGAGACACGCTGAAGGAAGAGTTGCAGCGTCTTCGGACGTTGACTCGCCTTGATGCAGATCTGGTCGCGTTGTCCGATCTCAGCTCGAGCACTCATCAGCTTTGGAATGGCCAGGGTACCGACATCTCCATCCTCAACGCTGCGCTACGTTTCCAGGCCGAGCGACGGGATATTGAAGAGCGCGGCCGTCTGGTAGATGAGCATCCTGAAGTGGAAGATGGTCGATGCGGGACATTGCTTAAGGGTGACTTTGATCTGCTTAAGCGGCGGACTGCGGTTGAAAGAGATCTGTCTGATCTTGCTGACCTTCGCGAGCTGGTGCCTGTCTGGAGTGACCTGAAGACCAAAGTGGAGACAGCTCGTCAGGCGGTAGCATTCCAAGGACAGATAGCGACTGCTATTGCGAAGCTTGCTCTGAACCCGGAGCAAATCGCTGGTTACAAAGCGCCTCTGCAAGCGCTCTTGGGTGATGGCAACGCCTTGTTGGAGCCAGAGGGGGCAATATCCCTGGCAGGTGTTGCTTTGCGCGAAAAGCTCGAGTCGCTTAATGAGCGGTCGGTGCACCTGACTTCGATCGGCCACTTCACCGAAACTGGGATCGATGAAACAGCTCAGCTGTCATTGAGTGACCTCAAACTGAATTGCGAAACCGTAGTTTCTTCTGAGGCGCGTCTCAAGGCTTGGTGTTCCTGGAGAAAGGTACGCGATGAGGCCTTCTCCGTTGGCCTCGCTCCGATCATCCAGGCCATGGAGAACGGAGCGATTACCTCTGGAAAAGTCCGCCGTGTCTTCGAGGTGAATTATGCTCGCTGGTGGCTGAATACCACCGTGGATAACGAAGAAGTGATCCGGACGTTCGTCAGCGTCGAGCACGAGCAGCGCATTCGGGATTTCCGCGCACTGGATGACAAGTTCACCGAGCTTACCAAGGACTGGCTGCGTGCGCGCCTGTGTGCTGACCTGCCAAGTCAGGACAGCGTGAGTCGCTCTTCAGAGTGGGGCTTGCTGCGCCATGAGATGGGCAAGAAGACCAAGCACATTCCATTGCGTGAGTTGATGACGCGAGCACCAGAAGCGCTGACGAAGTTGACGCCATGCTTGCTGATGAGCCCGCTCTCGATTGCTCAGTACCTGCCGCCGGCTTCGACTCCGTTCGACCTGGTCATCTTCGATGAGGCCTCTCAGATTCCGGTCTGGGATGCGATTGGTGCGATGGCGCGAGGAAAGCAGGTTGTGATGGTGGGCGATCCTAAACAGCTTCCGCCGACCTCGTTCTTCGACCGTGCCGAGTCGACGGCTGATGATGAGGATGTCGAAGCCGATCTCGAGAGCATTCTGGATGAATGCATCAGCGCTAACCTGCCGATGCGCAACCTGAACTGGCACTACCGTAGCCGCCATGAGAGCCTGATTGCATTCTCGAACCAGCGGTACTACGGTTCGAGGCTGGTGACGTTCCCATCGCCGTTCACTGCTGACAAAGCAGTACGTCTGTGTCCTGTGGCGGGTGTGTACGACAAGGGCGGTTCTCGTACAAACCTGATCGAGGCCAGAGCGCTGGTCGCTGACCTCGTTGCTCGCCTTCAGTCACCAGAGTTCCGCGAAAGCCGGCGTACCGTCGGTGTCGTCACGTTCAACGGTGAGCAGCAGAAACTCATCATGGACATGCTGGATGAAGCATGCCGGAAGGATCCGATGCTTGAGTCCTACTTTGCTGAAACTGAGCTTGAGCCTGTGTTCGTCAAAAATCTGGAGAGCGTCCAGGGTGACGAGCGAGACGTCATCTACTTCTCGACTACTTACGGGAAGGATGCTGCCGGCGTGATGTCCATGAACTTCGGCCCGATGAACCGCCCCGGAGGCGAGCGACGACTCAACGTCGCAATCACACGTGCACGGCAGGAGCTGGTGCTGTTCTCGACCCTGCGGCCGGAACACATTGACCTCGCCCGAACGCAAGCCGTCGGTGTACGAGATCTGAAGCATTTCCTCGAGTTTGCCGAGCGAGGCCCTCAGGCGTTGGCGGAGGCAAATTACGGCAGCGTGGGAGGATTCGACAGCCCGTTCGAAGAAGCTGTAGCTGCTGCTCTGGCCAAAAAGGGCTGGCAGATCCATACCCAGATTGGCGTCTCCTCGTTCCGGGTCGATCTGGGAGTCGTGCACCCCGATGCCCCGGGGCGATTCCTGGCAGGAGTGGAATGTGATGGCGCTACCTATCACCGGAGTGCTACCGCGCGAGATCGAGACAAGCTACGAGAATTTGTACTGCGAGGACTTGGATGGGAGATCGTCAGGATCTGGTCGACCGACTGGTGGGTTGACGCTATTGGGACTGCTGAGAAAGTGCATCAACGTTTGGCGGAGCTGCTTGCTGAGTCCAGAGCCAAGCAAGCAGTCATCGATGCGGCACAAGAGGCTGAGCGGTTAAGGGTCGATGCTGCTATGGCAGAGGTGATCAACATAGTTGATGAGGTCACTGTAGTCGCTGTAGGAAGCGATGTTCAGGAGGCCAATGATCCTGAGGAGGCACTGCCAGAGCTGAAGTATGCTAGAGCGGCGGTCGTTCATTCTGCCGAGGAAGTAGTCACAGCCGCAAAGGTCGTGGAGCACTTGCTTTACAGAGAAGCCGACCCTAGCCAAGCGGTAGAGAAGGTTGATCCTGAGCAGTTCTTCGATCCAGGTTACACCTCAACCTTGGAGCGCATGATCGATCATGTCGTTGCTGAAGAGGGGCCAGTCCTAGATACCGCCGTTGCGAGACGTATCGCTCGAGCTCATGGCTGGGTGCGAACAGGATCGCGTATTCGAGAGCGCGTTGATGAGATCGCTCGGCAGCGATTCCGATCGCATGAGGAAGAACAAAGCGGTGTCTACTACTGGCCATCACATATGCAGTCGCAAGAGGGCTTGGCTTTCCGCAGGCCAGGAAACGATGACTCTGTGAGAGCACTCACTGAAATCTGTATTCAAGAGATCAGTGCTCTTGTTGAAGAGATGCAACTGCAAGGGCTCGAAGGTGAAGATTTGGTCGGTGCGGTAGCGAAAGAGGCCGGTGTGCACCGGAAGCCAGCGCATGCAGTTCGGTTGCGGATCGAAATGGCGATACGTCATCGAGGATAAGCAACACAATACAAACGGGGTGGGACTGAGAACGTCCCACCTCGTTTGAGTTCTAGCTCGGAATCGCCCTGCCTTGTGTTACCGCTCGTCTCTGTTTACTTCGACACAAGATGTTAAGTGGCCGACAAACCCTCCTAGAGCAGTGCTCAGCTAAGCACGGTGGCGTCGTTCCACAGCCCATCATAGGCTGCGATCTTCATTCCAGCGGTTTCATTGTCGATCTTGACCAGAGCGGTTGGGGATCGAGTAGCCAGCGCATTGAAAGACTGTCCGATACTCCAAGCCGTAGCACCATCCACGATGATGAGGCGGTCATGGAGCGAGCGCTGAGGCGCCAGGCGGATCTCTAGTGGGCGAGCGTCCGCATATTGAGCATTCCACCGACGCATTGCTGGGGCCAAGCCGGCCTTCACTGATTGGGCATCGGCGAGCACGCGAATGGAGATGCCCTCCCTGGCTTGCAGCACGTAATCGTCCAGCAAGCCGGCATCCGCGTAGGGGTCAATGATGAAGATGGACTGATTGGCTTCACCGAATGCCCTGGCGACCGCGCTCAGTGCTGTAAACGGCTCACCAGTGGGGATAAAGCCATTTCTTGCTGCTGCGGGAGCCTGTAATTCGGCTCTAGCGAGGGCCTGGTACAGGATGGCGGTCATTCGTTGAACTGCGGCGGGATGCCCTGGAACAAGAGGGTTGGTGGAAAGATTCTGTACAGTCGTCCGGAAGTTAAGCGCGTCCGTCAGGTCACCTGCAGCTTCGACTAAAACCGTGGCGCGCCCCAACCATTGCTGGCCCTGGGGAGTGTCCCAGCCATGATTTCTAAGGTCTGGCATGTCGGTGATAATTTGACCAAGTTGGATGTACAGAGCTTCAGCTGTGAGAGGCATCGATTTCGTCCGTTGAGCGTAGGTTCGTAGATTCCGTGCATTTTTCGTAAGCTGTCCGTAAGCAGTAATCGGCTTGACCAGGCCAGCAGAATCCATCTTTCCTGATTATGAACCACTGAGATGGTTAGATCACCAAGGGGTCTAAGCCAGCCGGGTATCCTGGCGGGGAAGTGTATATGCCCAGGAAATCGAACCTTCACTAGGCCTGCCCGTGCCCTCAGCTGCCGCCAACACCCACGTCCAAGCGCAGTAGACATCCCGAGTCAGGAGCATTCCCTAGCACCTCAAGCTTCAATGACTGGCGAGCGCTGGTGATGTAGAGGCTACGGCCGTTGTCGCCACCAAAGCACAAGTCGGTGGGCGAGGGCACTGGCAATCCGATCATGCGATCAAGGTTGCCGTCAGCATCGAAACGGGCAAGGCTCCAACCATCGTACTGTGTTGTCCAAACCCCGCCCTCAGCGTCCAAAGCTAGCCCGCTGAAGTTTCCGCCCCCAGGTGGTAGAGATGCGAGACGCCTTACCGTGCTGCTTCCAAGCTGCATCCGAAGGATGTTGCCGACACTGGAAGCTATGGCGTATACGGAGGTGCCTTCGGCGTTCCACTTGAAGCTCGTGATTAGCTCGTTGACGCTCCAGCCATTGCGTAATTCCCCTTCTGCGCTCAGCTCGCCTATGACGCACCCATCCGAGGATTTTGTGCAAGCCCACAGAGTACCGGAGGGATGTGTTGCCAGCGCGAGCAACCGGCTTCCGAGCATGTCCTGCATTGGGTGCTCAACACCATCCCAATCGAACAGCGACCAACCACCCGCTTGGGCTACCAAGAGGCCTTCCTTGCGGAGCTCCATTGCTGTGATGGGAAGGTCAAGTCGTACAAACAGTTGGCTGCGCTTTCCATCCCAGAAATGTATGGCAGGTGCCAGCGTGTCAGCCCAATAGAGTCTGTTGCTTTCAGAGCTCCAGCGCGGGAAAGCGCCGTGGAATGCCCATGGCCCAGGCAGAACTGTTGTCGCATTATCGGAGCGTGCCGAGGGAATAACTCGCAGTTGCTCGCCGACCCTCCTGCCTGCGTCGACTAGCTCTGGGCCGAGCAAGGTAAGCCGTTCAAGAGTCAGGCGATAGGCGGGGCCAGCTACGCTCAGGGCGCCCCGGACGGTTCCGTATTTGTCAATGATGGGGGCAGCTACACACCTGACACCCATCCGAATTTCTTCGTCGTCGATTGCATAGCCGCGAGCCTTGATAATTTGCAGTTCGGCCATCAACCGTCTGCGGTCGGTGATTGTCAGCGGGGTCAGAGGAGCGAGATTTCCATATGTTGGGAATTTCGATGTGAGCGCTGATTTGGATCACACCGCCTGGAGAAGCTATAACAATGTCCGTTATCCATAACTACTCAGACGCACACGAAAGCGTCTCAAGCAAGCAGGTTGAAGTCAGCGATGAGGTGCTGGCCAAGCTTGCTACTTGCAGCAGCGGCTCGCTGACCACTCAGCTTTTCAAGCGCGGCTTCCGCCAGCCTGCATTCGTAGGCCTGCGTTCTATGACTCGTGATGTGAAGCCTTTCCCAACTGGAGGGTGTGCAGGGACAACATTGACTATCATGGCGTTGACAGTACGGGCGTGCGCCTACATTTCTGAGCAGCGTAACAACAACCTCCTTTGATTGTCGGGAGGGATTGAAACTAGGCCGCTTCTGCGGCCTAGTTTTTTTGTGGCTGTAGAAGCAATCCTGGCTCCCTTTGCCCTGATTACGGCTTATGGCTCTAGGGTTTCCCTTCGCGCATCCCCGGTGTCAATAAGATGGCCAAAATCGGTGAATTAGGGGAAACTTGGGGGTATTTATGCAAGAGCACGACTGCCCATGAGCGCTGCTAAGACATCTCTCTTCGAGGAGATCCTTTCCCCTTCTGATCAGAATTCCCGCCAGGACAAGATCCTCGCAGCCGCAGGCCTCATGTTCATCCAGCATGGATTCGAAGGGGTCAGCATGGATGTGATCGCGAAGGCTGCAGGTGTCGCCAGGCAAACCCTCTACAACCGCTTCCCTGATGGCAAGGAGTCTCTTTTTGGCGCTGTGGCTGAGCGAATGTGGCAAGCCTTCCCTGTGATGAGCATCGCGAGTGATGAGGACGCGCTATCTGATCCTGAGGTGGGTTTACGCCGGATCGGCCTTGGTGTGGCGCAATTTTGGTCGCCGCCACTTGCCGTAGATTTTCTGCGACTGGTGATCGCGGAGGGGCGGCGGTTCCCACAGCTGACAAAGCGCTTTTTCGAAGTTGGTAAGACCCCGGCGGTTAGTGCCGTGCGCGACTACATTGCGGAGCTTGGGAGGCGAGGCAAGCTCCAGATCCATGATGCGGATCTAGCTTCTCAGCAATTCTTGGGGATGATCGATGAGACTGTGCTGTGGGTCAGAGTGATGGGGGATAACAGCGCTTTGCCGCAGGAGAAGATCGATCAAGTGGTCGACCAAGCCGTTGAGATTTTTCTGACGCACTATCAGGTGGCTTAGGTGAGAAATCAAAAGATGCGAAGTGACCAAGACCGCTTCGCATCACTTGAGATGACGGAATTTAGCTCATGTACCAGCCGCCATTTACGTTTAGCGTCTGGCCAGTGATGTAGCCATTTTGCGCCAACAGCACCACCGCATTGGCCACCTCTGCAACCTCCCCAAAGCGGCCTACTGGCAGTAAATCAGGCTTGATGTTGGGATTGCCTTTGATCATGTCGGTCTTGATCAGCGCCGGCGCGACAGCATTGGCAGTGATGCCTTCTTTGGCCAGCATTTGGGCGTAGCTATGCGCCAGGCCAATCATGCCTGCTTTGCTCGCTGCGTAGTGCGGGCCGATGACGCCACCCAGCTGCGCTGCGACTGAGGACATCATGATGATCCGGCCCCATCGCTTCTCACGCATCTTCGGGATCACCGCTTGGCTGAGCGAGAAGGCCGAGGTCAGGTTCGTGTGCAGCACAAGGTTCCAGTCGTCCATGGATATTCCGTCAAGAGGCTGGACTTTGGTGATCCCTGCGTTGTTCACCAGGATATCGATCTCTCCCAATTGCTCGGCAACTGTCTGCGCAATTCGCTCAGCCTCCCCGGGCTGCGTCAAATCACCTTGAACAGCTAAAGCATTTCGGCCTGCTTCCTGTACAGCGAGGACTGTCTCTGCAGCATCGCTTTCGGCGTTTGCATAGCTGATCGCGATGTCACAGCCGGCCTTGGCGAGGGCCACGGCGATTTCCCGGCCAATTCCCCGAGAACCGCCAGTGACTAACGCTACTTTGTTGGTGATATCGCTCATATTTATTGCTCCTCTATGTGGACGCCGCCCGTGCTTTGGCTGAAATTGAGCTTATGAGTAGAGCGGTCATAGCCAGCAGAACTGCTAGGCACACGAAGTAGCAAACACCGCTCCAGCCCAATATTGACCAGAGCTTTCCGCCTGCCATCGCACCGACCGCACCTCCCGCGAATGTCACGCTCATGTAGACCGTGTTCAGGCGAGCTCTAATACCTGGCTCGAGTCCGAAAATTCGCGCTTGGTTAGCCACCTGGCCAGTCTGCTGACCAAAGTCCAGGAGATTCACTGCGATGATCAGTGCAATGAGTGAGCTGCTCCCTCCTGTTAATGACATGATCACCGATGCCATCAATGCGGCCAGCGATAGCATGTTCAGCTTTGCGCTTCCCCAGCGGTCTACCAGTCGCCCTGCGTAGGGTGCTAGTAGTGCGCCTGGGGCACCCCATAGGCCAAATAGCCCTGCGGCTGCACTGCCCAGTGCAAAGGTGGGGGAGGCGAGGTGGAATGCGAGCGTTGCCCAGATCGCCGAGAACCCGGCGAAGGTACAAAAGCTCAACGTCATGGATAGTCTGAGCTCTGGAAATTTCAGCAGTGAAGGCAATGAGCGCAGCAGTTTTGCATACCCGATGCTGTTGGCCTTTTCTCGATGAGGCAGGAAGCGCGGCAGCATAAGCATCAGTCCTGCTACGAGTACCGCCTCAATTGCAAAAGGTGCTCGCCAGGATCCGAGATATTCTGCTGAGATACCAGAGAGAGTTCTGGATAGCAGGATCCCTAGTATCAGGCCTCCAGTGAGCTTACTGACGACCTGGCCGCGCTTGTCTGTATCGACGTAGGTGGTGGCCAAAGGAATAAGCACTTGCGCAACTACGCAGGTCACCGCTATCGAACCACTGGCGGCAATCATCACCGACAGCCCAGGGGCTGCAGTCATACCGATAAGGCCGGCAATGGTAAGTAGCATTAGCCAGCGGATGAGCTTGATCGGATTGGCACTATCAGCCAGCGGTACGACGAAAAGAATTCCCAAGGCATAACCGATCTGGCTAGCAACTGATATCAGCGAAGCTTTCTCGGGTGGTACTCCAAGAGACTGCCCGATCTGGGCAAGTAATGGCTGGCTCAGATAAATGTTGGCAACCATTACGCCACAGAGAATGGCGAAAACCGTCACAGCGCCGTGCGGAAGTGCCGGCGTCTCAGGTGTTTCGTCGATCACAGCGATTCCTGCTTGGCATCCAGCTCTGCAAACGTCTCGGAGGCAGCCTGCAAGGCTCCTATTGCCGTTGGCAAACCCGCAGCCATCGCGACTTGCACCAGTGCTTCGACGATCTCGGTTCTGGTCGCACCGTGACGCAGGGCTGCAGGAATGTGCATGCGTACAGCACCATAGCCAACCGGGCCCAAGGTGGCACAGGAAGAGATGATCACGAGCTCGCGAGTCTTCAGATCCAGTCCAGGTCGGTTGTAGATATCGCCGAATTCCATTTCCACGATGAGGCGTCCGAAGCCTGGCGCCATTGCATCAATGGTTTGAACGAAGTCGCTTGCTGAGACCCCGAGCGAATTCTCGAACATCTCCGCGCCGTCGCGGAACAAGTCGTCTCGGGTGGTGGGGGTGGACATGAAAGGTGCCTCTTTGAGTGAAGAGGCAAAATTAGACTGTACAGTCTAGTCTAGTCAAGTGGATTTCTTCGGAACCACTTTAGCCTCGGTGCCCGGGGGCTCTACTGCAGCGCTTGCTGCAAATATCCTGCGAGCGCAGATCATGCTTCGGGTTCGGATCCATGAAACCATAGGTGGAGCAGAAGACGACTCAAAAGGAGTACAAATGTGCTCTTGCCCAAAGAATCATTTGTGACCAACACGATCTTCAGGCGCATGCTTTCGCTATGTTAATGTGCCATCACGCAAACGGTAGGGAGCATCGTGATGAGTTGGAAAGGGACAATGCGGTCGTTGCAGGCTTCGGCCAGACGAGCTGAGCGCAACGCTCATCGTCGACAGCGCGAGCTTGAAAGACGCCAGCAAGAGTTCGCCAAAATGGAGGCTCTGGAGCAGGCTGCTTATGAGGTTGAGGTGTACGAGAACCACATCGACATCCTCCTCTCAATGCACAAAGAATGCGCCGAGCCGGTTAAGTGGAAAAAGATATTTTCCAAGCCTGAGCCCAAGCAGCCATTGAAAAGCGGGGCCCTCGAGCAAGCGGCAATGCATGCTTCTGCCACCTATAGGCCTAACTTTTTCGCCAGGCTATTCAAACTGGAAAAACGGCAGCGTGAGGTTCTGCTGGCGAAGATTGCCAGTGCAGCCGCTGAGGACGAAAAAGTGTTTCAGGCGGAGTTTGAGGAATGGCGCACCACCCATTCCGATTGGGCAGAGGAACGCGACATCGCTCTCCGGATTCTCGATGGTGACCGCCAAGCAAAGCTCGATGCTATTGAAGCCTTCGAGTCCTTCGAAGAAATTTCCCACCTGGGCTCATCGATTCAGATGATCGTTCACGAGGGTGGGGTTTTAGAGGCGAAGCTGGCCATCCACGGTTCGCATGTTATTCCCACGGAAATCAAGTCGCTTCTCAAGAGTGGCAAGCTCTCGACCAAGGCGATGCCAGCCGGACGTTTCAATGAGCTTCATCAGGATTACGTCTGCAGTTGTGCTTTGCGCGTAGGCCGGGAACTACTGGCCATCCTTCCAGATGACCTGGTTGTCGTCACTGCAATGGATACCCTGCTGAACAGTTCGACAGGGCATATGGAGGATCAGCCTATCCTCAGCGTAGCGTTCTCGCGGGCCACGGTTGAGCGCCTTAACCTCGAGGCGATTGACCCGTCGGATGCGATGAAGAACTTTGTCCACAACATGAGCTTCAAGAAAGGTTCCGGTTTTGCAGTTGTCACTGCCCTTGACCCTCAACGGTTCGCGGTACCAGTGTCGGGGGTGTCATGAGAGGAGCCATAGCGGCATTGATTGGTTGCTTAGCATCTCTGGGGGCCGTAGGCGCTTACGCCGAATGTTATGGCGAAGGGGAGTACATGGTGTGCTCTGACGTTGATACCGACTCTGATGGCGATGTGCATGCCCGCTCGTGGGACACCCAAGGCAACACCTATCACCTAGACACGGAAACCCGCCCTTACCTCAACGGTCACGTCGTCGAATCGACAGACAGCGAGGGCAACAGCTATTCAATCAAGTCGTGGACAGATAGCGGTGGCTCACACACAGAGGATAGTGAAGGCAACGTCTGCACCATCACTCCTACAGGGCAGATGATTGGTTGCGGACAATGATTCGGCCTATGCAAGCAGAATCGAGGTTTCAGGGATGTTAACAGCTGTCCTGCATGGTAAAGCTGGTCGCGTGGAGATTGAGGGGCGATCAATAGGTTGGCGCGAGCTATTTCGTAAGCGGGAAGATCTACTTACCGGGGTGCTGTTTGGGCGTCTCTCCTATCTATCTGACCAAGCTCACGACGAGGTACTCAGCCTATTGCTCGGTGCGGATATTGCCAAGCCTCTTGGCAGGCTCCAGGCGATTGAATTCTGGCCTAAGTTGGGTGCCGGCAAGCGTAAAGGATTTGTAGAGCCTGATGTGCTCATCGACTACTCGGAGCATCGTGTGCTGGTAGAAGTAAAGCCACCACACTCAGGTGCCCAACGTCTTGGCCAGTGGCGTGCAGAGGTCGAAGCCCTATTGCTTGAGGAGGATGAGTCGAGACCAGTGGTGCTTCTCGCGTTGGGTAGAAACTCGAATCATTCGAGCACTTGGGCGGCATCTCTTCAAGAGGAGTTCATCGATGCAGGCTTACAGGTTGTCTGTCGAGAATGGCAAGAGGTGGTGCGTGGGCTGGCGCCGATCCTGGCGAGGGCCGAGGAGAGAGATTCACGGATCCTGCAAGACTGGCTTGAAGCTTTTGGCCTGTTCGGTATGACGAACGAATGTGCACCATTCCGCGACCTTCTTGATCTGCTATCACCGAAAGGTCAACTCGATACCTCCTTTGATGTACTTGGGGGATGGAGAGCTGTGAGCGCCTCTCAACTCGCATTGCCCACAATCGATTGGCAATCCTTAATGCCGTTAGTACATGCTTTTGAGTCGGATGAAAGAAAATGGAAATGAATCGTGATGAAGTGGGTCTGCTCGTAAATCAGGTGCAGCGCTCGCACCGACTGCTCGCGGGCTTTTATAAAAGGATCCTGCCGTCATTCGACGAACTAGCAGCCAAATTCGGTGGCACATTCTGGCTCTGGGAGCCCATTGATTTTGAGCGTCCCTCTCGGTCAGGTACTCGACCATCCCGAAAGTGGGCTTGGGACTATTTACCGTTGATGAATGCCAAATTTCTGTACATCAGGAATGATGGTGAGCAGCCTGCTATTTTAGAATTTCACCTTCATACCGAGCCTGCGGTTCTCAAACCGAATCGTACAGGTAGCGGACAGCCCGACCCGCTGAAGCTCGAGGAGAAGACGCCGAACGTCAGGGTCTATGCCTATTGGCTCAAGAGCGGGGCGCAGGCTGATGTTCAAGAGGAGTGGCGAGAGGCGGAGTACCCAAGTGGTGAAGCTCTTTCTCGGTCGGCGCTCACTGAGGCGCTGGAAGGGACATGGTGGGATGTGGAGCTCGCGGACTTCATTTCCTCGCCAGATCAAACAGTTGAACTGCTCAGCAGGTTCGTCACCTACCCGACCCTATGAGCCGAGAAGAAACTCAAGGCGTGAAGTTTCGGCTTCGCTGATCTCCTTGGTCAGTCAATAATTCGTAAAATTCGCCCCTCGTAGCCGAGCATCGAGAAATGCGGCTCTGAAGTCGGCTCCCGGATGAGAAAATAGAGGACAGGTGTGGCTAGATGAGTGTGGTGCTGTGATCGTGAACCGAGTCGACTTGGGATTGGAGACGTTGATTTGGACGATGGCTCTGCAGCACCTTGGACGCAATGGTCTCCTGGAGGCAGTAGTCGATCTGTGGAAGGAAGCGGCGCCACCGGTCAAGCAAACAGTTGAGTACCTTGAATGCGCTAGGGTTGGCCAAGCGGTGCTAGATGTCGTTAGGGATGCACAAAAAGCGGTTGGGGCATATGTGCCCTTCAGGCAGGGCACCCCGCATCAGGTCATCCTCTATTCGCTCCACGCTCAGCACCTCAGCCATGGATTGATGCACCGCCTGCCGATCAATGAGCTCCCCCGGCCGCTCCAGATACTCGTGCTGGAAAACGACATGGGTGTTTAGACCTCTGCACTTGCCCCGGTACCGAGATTGAACCTAGGCAAGCTCACCGTACATCTTCAGGGCCTTTCTCAACGTTTTGTAGATGTGCTCCCGCAGATATCCAGGCTCCAGAACTTCGATCTCGTCGGCGTTACTCATCAAGAACAGGCGCAGCCCTTGTGTGTCTTGGATGGAGCACTTCAAGATGGCACCCATTTCGGTGGCTACGATCTTCTGGGTTTCGCTCAAACGATTTTCAATGAGTCGGTTCAGGAGATTAGGCTCCAACCTCAGCACGAGATCGATCGCATCCTTGCCGTGCACTGTCATCAGGTCTTTTTGCACCGCGAATGAATCGAAGCGGTAATTCTCAGGTTCCGGAATGACGAGAAAAACGGTGTGAACACTGACCACTCTGTGCAGCATCAACACGCAGGTCTTTCCAGGGCCGTTACTGCTGTATTTGCCCCGAGAAGCTCCTGGCTCAAGTGGCTCGCCGCTTGGCCATTCCTCTGACTCCACGTAAGCGGAGAGGTAGATATTCGAGTCTTGGAATGAGAGGGCGAGTGGTTTCAGCACATAGGTGCATTCCGCTTCATCTGCATCGCGAGGCTTGTACACCATGCTGAGGCTTTCGCCGCTCAGGAGTGCCTTCTGGATAGTGTCCAGATGAGCTGGATCGTAGAGGCCAGGGAGGAGGGTCATGAAGCGCGTGCCGGATGTGATACGCCCTTGCGCTATCAGATCTTGTTCTGAGTTGCGAGTGATCACGCCCAAAGCATAGTCACGCAGCTTGACCAATTGCTCGGTCACAAGCTTGAAGCCAAAGCGTTCGGAATGCTGCAGCATCGCGAGGAGGGTCATCGACTCGGTCGGTGACAGTACCAAATCAAGGCTCACATTCTTGTGCAGCGTCCACTTGAACGACTTTTGGCCCTTAGGTTTCTCACCGACGACCTGCTGATCTTTGGCCAAGGCTCCAAGATCACGCCGCGTTGTTTTGATGTGATGGAGCTGCTCAGCCCATTCGGTTTGCATGGCATGCAATTCCTCCGTAGTCAGCGGAGCTCGAGCACGGTGCAAAATCTTCATTAGTATTCTGCGCCGCATGTCTTTTCGCTTTATTTCGCTCACAGCCGATACTCAGGGACAAAAAGTGTACCTATTGTCCTGCAGTATCGCTTTGCCAGCAACGAACCTTTCCTGGAGCGCTAATGAAAGCCAAAGTGACCCGTCGCACCTATCCCCTATACAAGCAACGTGCTGAAGTGAAAGCCTTCATCGAGTGGCTTGCTCAGCACCTCGGTTTGAATCAACCGCTCACGCATGAGTACCTTAACCGGAAGACGGGTAAGCATTGGCAGTTCACCGACCTGTACGACGCTTACAAGCAGTACGAATGGCATCACCCCGGTGTCCCTCATCTGCAGGTCAGCGCCGGAAGCTGCGCTGTCAGCAATGAGCAAGCGTTGGATGCTTTGAGCACGGATCTCCTGACTGCGACCTGCGATTCCACGATGCTACAAGGAGCGAAAGCCACGATGTCCTGGGGTGGTGTCTCGGCTCGCAACAATCAGTGGCTTGAGGACAATCAGAAAGGCTTGGCCACGACGATCGACCTGGTTGCTCAAGTGCTGAGAGTTGGAGACCTCGACAGCCCTCAGTTCCAGAAAAATCTCCGCTTTAATGCGGGGATGACCAAGGTGTACTCGCTGATCTGTCAGGATTTCATCATCTACGACAGCCGCGTAGCCGCAGCCCTGGGCATGCTTGTACTCATCTATTGCAAGGAAAAAGGTCTTCTTGCTCTACCTGATGGCCTGCGTTTCCCTTGGGCTCCAGCGAAGGAAGGCGAGAACTCCGCCGCCCCTAAGCGTCGAAATCCAAGCAAGGGCGACGCATTCAAATTCCCAGGCTTGCGACGTGGGCACCATCACGCGATTTGGAACATGCGCGCGAGCTGGGTCTTGAGTGAGGTCTTGGCCCACCCCTTGGCGGCGACCAGCCCGTTCCACAGCGAGGGTGCAAATGCACTGCGCCGGCTCGAGATGGCGCTATTCATGGTCGGTTACGATCTTGGCACCGAGGCAGCCTGAGCATCCATGAGCACCGCTATGGAAATCAGAAGTTTGATCATCGAACTCATTGGGAGTGGTGTATCGGACGCAGCGCTGAGAGTTTCGCTCAAGCAAAGATCGACGTGGCTGGCCGCAGACCGGATCGATGAGGCTCTGCAAGATTTGCAGCACACTGGCGTGATCACTGGCGCTGGAGGAATGTGGCTTCCAGGACATGCCGAACTCATGGAGTGCTATAACCCAGAGATCGTGGAGCAGTTGCTTAACCCAGGTGAGTTCGTAGAGGTTGATGTCGATCAACTGATCGCGGAGCTCGAAGCTATGCTCGTTAAGGCTCGATCCAAGTAGGGTACGTCAATCAGCGAAAGACATTTCCGTCTGCAGTGGGCTTGGCATAGCACCAAGCCGGGATGCTCGGTGACTTTTCCGTCGAAGAAGTACGCCGAGCTCTTTGGCTTGGGCTGTGTGCTCGTTTATGCCGTGCGTAATACCATCGATCTGGAGAGCTGCCAGCTCTGCCTGCACCCTCAAAAGCAACGCATGAGCGGGCTCTCCTGAGTCTTCACTCAGCGTCAAAGCCAGAATCGTCAGCGGATTGAGATCTAGGCGTCGGCTGAGCTGTTCAAGCTTGTCCAGGGTAATGCTTGATTTCCCTAGCTCAAGCTTGGATAGGTAGGTACGACTCGCGGTGTCAGCGAAGTCGTTTTGAGTGACGTTTCGCTTCTGGCGAACAGCCTTGAGCACACTTGCAAAAGATGTCTTAAGACTCATTCCTTCGTCTCGTTAACCCAGTTTTTTCAGTCGTCGCTTCGCGGACATCTAATGCGGCCAAGATGATTTCTTCATCTACTACCGTCAAGTCCTTTGCCCAAGCGTCCAAGCTGTATCACCCGGTCGCTTGGAGAGGGAATATCCAGAGCCGTTCGGAATATGGTGAGTTATCTCGTAGTCACGCCAGTCCCTCATCGCTCTGGTGTCGATCACCTGCGGTCTACGTTCGAGCAGCCAGGCAACGGCGTTCAGAAATTGCCCGTGGGATAAGGTAGCAATCAGTTGAGCCGGATGTTCGTCGAGACGGTCAAGGAAGGATTGAGCTCGAGCCAAAAAATCAGCGAATGATTCTGCACCGGCGCCATCAGAAAAGGATGGGTCTGATCTCAACCAGAAGGCGTCGACCCATGAGCGTCTATCAGCAAGGGTTGTGTTAACGCAGCGAGCTGGCTCGAGATAAGTAAATTCGTGGATCGGCCATGTCTCCACAATGGCGGTGGGGAACGCTGATGCCGTAACCGCTGCGGTTGCCTGGGCCCGGGAAAATGGTGATGCTATGATCAGCTCGGGCGCTTCGCTAAATGACCGCGCCACTTGGTGCGCTTGCTCAACCCCTTTCAACGTGAGGGTAATACTCGCGTGATCTTGAGTGGCGTGGCCCGCATTTGCAGCGCTTTCGCCGTGACGGATGAGACGGACACGTTTCATTGAGACGCCTTTGCTATGTTCTTACTGCGGTCAGCCCTGATGATGCTAGAGCGAGGACACCGATCGAACAGTCGTCAGCAGATTTAACGGCAAAAGAGTTCTCAAGATTTTTTGTCAGTGCAGCCCGCATCTCCTTTGGGGATGCTGTATTGCACCAGGAGAGAAGCTTGCGGATCGCTGGTACCGCAGGCGACTTATCGGCTCTCTTGTAGAGGCTTTCTGCAGTGCCATCACTCATCACTACAAACCCCGAACCTTGGCCACTGCTTCCACGATAAAGCCTGAAGTGGTTCTCGACTTTGTAGTCGGTCATGAAGAATGTCGTGTTGGCATACTCACCGTTATCGGGGTGGGACATGACCGCGACATCGCCATCGTCCTGTTGGTGGATGATGCAGCCATCCCCCACATGGCCAGCGAGAAATCTCCCTTTGGAGTGGGCGACGAACATCAACGTGCTGGCCAATTCAGAGAGCTCGCAATCGAGCTTCTGCGCTTGATGCTCCAATGCCGATCGGCAGCAACCAATCAGTTCGCTCGACACTTCAGCAGGGCTCACATCGGAAATTTCCCACAGCTCATCGAAGCGCTTCGCAAGGGCTCGTGTAACCGCTTTGACGACGGAACGAGCTCCGTAAGCAGAATGCTTTTTAGACCCCGCCCCATCGGCTAGAGCGATGCAGGCAAAGTCATCTTGGATGCGGGTCGCAGCATAGTCTTGGCATGGCGTATTGGTCTTGGAATGCGACCGGCCAGCGATGTGCCCGCAGGATGCCCGATAGGTGTAGCTGCGATCCGCGTCACACATGACTTACGCCTGTCCCCACGCATCGATGCCGGCAATGTCCAGCGTCACTGTCTCACCTGGAGTCGACTGCGAAGCTCTGGAAACGCTGCGGCTCAACCAGAGGAAAAACTCTCTGAAGTTGAGGCCTTTCAGTCGCAGAGGAGGTCGGCCGGGGGACAGCGTTGCCAGCTTTTCCATGTTAGCCGCAGTACCGATCGCAATCGGGAACACGCTCAGCTTCCTGCTCTGGCACAACGCACGAATGCGATCGCCAGCGAGGCTAATATCGTCTGTGGGTTCGCCGTCAGTCATGATGACCATCCAAGGCTGGAAGTAATCAACCCCGGCGCGCTGGTAATCCGCTTTCCTTGCTTCGAGCAGATCCAGAGCAAGGTTGACGCCTTGGCCCATCGCGGTAGTGCCATCAGCAACCAGAGCTGGTACGTCCTGGCGTCCGATAGCCATGAACTCGACCGTCTGCTTGGCTTCGCTGCCGAAGGTCACAATACAGATCTCAGCTGCATACTGGGCCACCTCGTCTTCGAGGATGGCGTCGTAAAACATCTTTACCCCTGCCTGCAGCTCCCGGATAGGCTCCCCAGCCATCGACCCACTTACGTCAAGCACTAGGCAAATAGGTACTCGGGCGGTCGGGTTATCTACGAGGTCTTCTTGGCTGAGGATGTAATCGTCGTTCACATTGATCTCCTATCGATAGTCATTTGGAAAAAAGTGCTCGCAGGAGCATGCCGAGTAGGGCCGCGACTTTCGACTTCTGCTTGCGGGTGTTCGGCTGATGTCGTGGAAGAGGAGCCGCCTGGGGGCGGGGTGGAGTAGCCTGCGGGCGTTGCGGCTGATGAGCGCTTTGCTGGGCTTGTGGCCGGGATTGGACTGTACTCGCTGCGCGGTTTTGCAGAGGTTGGGTTTGTACAGCCGGCTGTGGCCTTGCTTGTGGCTGGGCCTGCGCTGGGCGAGGTGACGGCGCTGGCCTAGGTACGATCGCAGGGCGACCCTGATTTTTCCGCTCTGCCTCTTGAGTAGCTTTAAGGCTTTCGCGAGCCATGGTTGTGAGTTTATGTTTCTTGTGGCAGCTCTGACACCAAGGCTTAAAGCCTTTTTTGGCTTGTTTCTCGACGTATTTCTTTGACGCAGTAATCGTGGTTTTACAGCGTCCGCATGGCACGGAGATAGGGTCTCGGACGAAGAAGAATGAGCTGGGGAAAACCTCATTTCCGCAGTTTTTTTTCTCAATGGCGGATCGGTAACCTGTTAAGAGGACAATCCACTGATCTACAGAAATACGCTCACCCTCTCTGAACGTCTTTTGGAAAGCATTTCGAACATCTGCTTTCAGGTGGTTCCAAATGGTCTGCCAGTCGCCCGCCGGAGCATTCTCTCCAGAATGGTTTTCTGCGTCGCTGTGATCTCGATAGGGGAAATTCTTTGCCTTGATGTTTTCCGCCTGGGTACCGCCATTCTGCTGGGAGTAGGGCGTTTTGCCAGGGAACAAGATCATGAACAGCATCGTCGCCACGGAGAACAGCTCATGCTCCTTGGTGCGCATAAAATCCCCATACGTTTCGCCCTGTATCTCAGGGGCGGTGAACGCAATGGTGCCAACTGGGCATGGGAAGGCTTCGATCTGGAAACTGTCGGTGTCTACCATCCAGAGCTTCGTGCTGTCTTTGGTGATCAGCAGGTTGTTCGCGTTGATGTCACCTACCAGGATATTCAGGCTATGGAGAAAACGAATCTGCTCCAAGAACGCCAGGCACACGTTCACTAGGTCGATGCGCCCCCAAGTAGGAAAGCCTTTCAGGAACGCTGGTTTGATGAATATTCCCGAGAACATCGTCTTGCCTTCCGCTCTGGGCATCACGTAGCCGACAAACTCAGAGTGCTGGTTGTACACCACCGCTGTCGGCCAGCAGATGTCGGCACGGTTGAGCTTACGCGTGACCATCAGCTCGATTTTCTGGCGCCTTAACGTAGTCAGCTCTTTGGCGTGATAGACCTTACAGACCAAGGAGGGGTCACTGGTCTCGTAGATGACACCTTCACCCCCCTTACTGATCTCTCTCACCAGTCGCAGGGATCTTCCAGAGCTAGTGCTAACGACGTCACCTACGGCTGGAAGGACTCGGAACGGGAGTCGCTCATTCACAGCGCTGGTAGGCTTGCGGTGAAGGGTGAAAGGTGTGAGTTGCGTGGGCGGTGGCCACTTGTGACAGGCCACGCCATTGGCTTTTGCCTGGGTCAGTAACTGGTCGTCACTGGTAACGAGCGTCATGCGGTACTGACTTGCGACCTCCAAGAGGCGTGCCTGGGCTGTCTGAGCCACAAACTGCATGCGCTTGAAGATGTACGCAGGTGCACCGTCGAAGGTGAAGGAGGCGAGTAAATCACCTTCTAAGATTGAGCTGCCGTCAGGAAATACTCTCTTCCCTACGGCGCGATTGCCTTCGATTTGTCGCAGTACGCGGTCAGCATTGCGCCCTTGCTCGGTGGGCTGGACACGCTGATCAATCAGGATCGGTATGGCTTCGGCGAATAGCACCGGCACATTTTGCTTGGTGCGGATCTTCGAGATGATGTCCGGGAAGGCGAGAAGCACTCCGGCATCGATTAGCACTTTTTGAATTTTCGGTTCCGTCATAGGCCCCAGAGCATGTCGAGATCGTACTAGGTCAAGCAGCCTTCGAGCTTACAACGAAACCCGTGTACCAGAGCCATCCATGCTGGCTAACTGACGTCGAGCACTCGGGCAGGCCTGTATTTTTGTGATGTGATTCTCATTTTTCTCGTCAGCCTGGCTCAAATTTCACATGACTTCTCCGCATTTGCCTAAGTCGGCTAGTCGTCCGTTGACTCTCATCGCTCTGCGGAAGTGCTTCGCCGAATTGGCTTTTTGATCATCAAGGCTACAGTAGTGGTGCTGAAGGGATAAGACCGTTCAGCGCTGCGGGTTAGAACTGCCCCTACCACCATTGTCTGGTCGCGAAAGTGACTGGTACCAAAACCTTATCCAGGAAAAGGCCTCGGCGATTGACTTCTGAGATCTTCAGTGCGGTTGGAGGTGTTTGGGCCTGGAGCGCTGTAACCATCTAGGTCTAGCTGGCCAACGGGAGAGGCGTCCCTCATCACGAATACTGAGTCACATACCTTGGAGAGTCTGGAATGCAGTCCATGCAACGAAGCGAAGCCGAGATTTTTGAAGATCTGAGAGTTCTAACGGCCCAGCCTGGCTACGTTCATGCTATGGCCGGGATCTGTTATCGCGACAACCTCGTATCGTTCCAAGGTGAACACAAGGCTTCTGACTTAGAGCACCTATTCGACCGAAAAAGACTGAACCGCAATGAAATAAGCACGTTGATGGGGTTGATGATGCTTCAGCCTCTGGATTTAGCTGTGATCGATGAGGCCACTCTCAGGAGCTACGCTTCGCGTACTGACGAGTTGTTAGCCGAGCTTCACGAAGCTATGACCGGCCAAGCGGTCGGCGAATTGATATCGCAGGCTGAGCAGGGCGCCCCCATGGACGATTTTTGGCAAGGCGCAATGATGAGGGAACCGATTTTCTATGGCACCGAGTCAGCTTACAGCTTTCAGTACCGAGATCTCTTTGCAGTGAAGCATGCCCCAGATGACGACTGGCTAGAAAGGGTCATGGGCTTCAGCAGCGCCCAGGCACTGCGAGTTGCCAGTGCAATGTGTTCGCTGATGGATGCTCGAGCAACCTCTGGAGCGCGATTAGCCGGCGACACTAAGGTCGGTGAGATGCCGGCAGGCTCAGTGCTGGATCTATTCGAGTTCACCGCACTGGAGATTGCTCAGCGCTCGGGGCAGGCGTTGGCTGTCGTAGAAGCCGTTTTCCATGCGCTAACGTTCAGTGGTGACAATGGCCAGTTCAAGGAGGTTGGAGACTTCAACCAAGTCGCTGCGACCCCGCTTCTGCCGACAGGGCGTAGCTCAGTTTTGCTGTTTTCTCACTATTCGATTTACGAAGCGCTTTATGAGTCGCCATTTTTCTGGATGAACCAGGACAAGGATTATAAGCAACAGGCGTCGGACAATCGAGGTGCTTTCACCGAACAGTTCTCTCAGCGCCGCTTGGCAGCCGTCTTTGGAAAAGCCAATGTCTACACCAACGTCAATTTGATTGAGGGTAAGCGGATCGTCGCCGAAGCGGACGTGCTGGTCATCTTTGGTGACCGTATCATCATCGTTCAGGCTAAAGCCAAAAAGTTAACCCTAGCAGCCCGCAAAGGTAACGACGGACAGATCAAAGCGGATTTCGCTGCTGCTATCCAGAAAGCCTATGACCAAGGGGCTGAGTGTGCTGCGGCTATCAATTCTGGCAAATGCAGGCTCGAGGATGATCGTGGTCAGGCAGTCGTACTGCCGAAACAAATTAAGGAAATCTACCCGTTCTGTGTCGTCTCCGATCACTACCCTGCGCTGGCGTTCCAAGCTAGCCAGTACCTGAAGTACACCGAAGATGAGATCGTCCGCCCACCATTTGTGATGGACGTCTTTCTGCTGGATGTGCTGGCAGAGATGCTGGATACGCCGTTGCGTTTTCTTGGCTATGTCCGAATGCGTCTGGAGTCAGCTCAAAAACTGATGATGGGACACGAGCTTACTGCTCTGGCCTACCATCTGCGATGCAACCTCTGGCTTGATGGTGAATACAACATGGTCATGCTGGAGGACTCGATCGCAGCGGATTTGGACACTGCCATGGCTGTGCGACGAGAAGGTCTCCCAGGCAAGCGAGTGCCTGAAGGTATCCTCACCAAAATGAAAGGGACGTTCTACGAGCGCCTGATTGAACAGATCGAGCGCCGGCCCGATCCTGCAATTCTTGAACTGGGGTTCACTCTGCTTTCAATGGGGGAGGAGTCATGTACTACGGTTCATAAAGCCATCGAAGGCTTGACCGAAATGGCAAAGGCGGATGGTAAGCGTCATGACTTCGTTCTCGGAATGTCTGAGCCAGGAACAGGGATTTGCTTCCACTGCAATCCTAGGCCAAGCGAGGAGGCTGCTAGATCCCTAGAGGTACACTGCTCTAAACGAAAGTACGCTCAACGAGCAGCGGAGTGGTACGGAGTATCGGTGGGCCTGAGCGGGGAAATCCAATTTGGCATAACGTTAAATTCTCCATGGGAACGGTCACGTGCGATGGATGAGCTAACCAAGGACATGAAGCCTTCATCTTCATTTGGAACGGCGATGAAAACCATGGAGCGAGCACTCGTTCCTAAGAAATATGGACGCAATGACCCGTGCCCTTGTGGAAGTGGCTCTAAGTATAAGAAATGCTGTCTTTGAGATTAGATGCTTTTTCTTGAACTCCGTGTTACCACTGCAGGTAGGGGGGATTAATTGGATTTCAGACGCTGCTCCACGCACTTGATATGTCGAATTTCTCAGCATGGGCGAAGCCGTAGGACAGTCTTCTTTCTAACAGCGAAGGTTCGAAACTGCATATGATGAGTGCGAGATGACGTTGGTGTAGGCGCTTCCATAGATGAAAAATCCTTGCGACAAGTGCTGCAGGGCTTGTCTCATGCGGGGTAAGGCGGAATGGTATGAGCATTACCGAACAGGTCGGCTGTGCTCAGAATACCTATCGCGAGGTGCACCCCACAGCGGAGGTACGCATAAGCAGCACTCCGATCGGGCGTGGGTCACAAAACGGCCTGGACAGAATGATGGCGATTTAGTAGCTTCGCCGTCTAGGGGTTCAGCTCGCTTGCCAACCAAGGCTGTGACTTGTAGCCAGGAACTCAATGCGTGCCGCATTGACTCTTAGATTAAGTGTGCATTTTTAAAAGGCTCATGGAATGATCAGTAGAAAAGCAATTTTAATTGGGGCGCCAAGCGTGCCAAAATTTCTTCAAGGTGTTCTTCATGACTTGGAAGATATGAAGGACTTCCTTTGCTCCGATGCTGGCGGGGCATGGAGGGAAAATGAGATTGTTACACTGATCGATCAACCTGGTCATGTTGTTATGGAGCATGTACGTGCCGCCAAGGACGTGGATTACGTGTTCATTCTATGCGCTGGGCATGGGGAACACCACAGCAGTGGCACGGATAGCAGTACCGTAATCTGTCTAACCGAAACAGAAGACTTGGCAATCGATCTTATTAATCCACGAAATAAGAGACATTTCGTGGTCGTTGATGTGTGCAGGGATTTGGTGCCGGTGCAGGAGATCTCGAAAGCGGTATTGAAGGCTGCAATGGAAAGCTACAGCGCAGAAGATAAGTTTGATTATCGAACTGCCTTTGATTCGGCCGTAATGGATTGTCCAGAGGGAAGGATTGTTGCTTACTCCTGCAGCGTTGATCAGTCGGCGGGTGAGACTAATAGAGGGGGGATGTTTACTCAGTCTTTGATAGCAAGCCATGAGTATTTCTCGCCTAACTCTGGCTCTCATGGGTTAGTGACGGTTGAGCAGGCTTTCGAGTGGGCTAAAAATAACACTTATGAAAAAAATGCTCCTCAGATGCCTGTGCTTGAAGCTGGGCGTCGCCGAGTATTCTATCCGTTTGCTATCGTTAGGGCTTAAGTGTGTCTGACTATAATTCTGATAGGTGGGGAGATAAAGACGTAAAGTATCTGGTTATCGAGACGGTCGGCTATATTGTTTACATTGATTCGACCAATACTCTGGATTGGGAGACAAGTAAAGAATATGACTCAGACAATCAGCTGGGGCAGGCGAACCGGCAAAAAATTCTTTCTCAGATAGGTCTGTTGGAATGCAAGCCAAATAATCATATTCCGGAAAGATTTTCGCTAGACTTTAAGAGGTTGCTTGGTGAAGCGCTTGCCTGTGCCCTTGAGAACGAGTTTGAGACGGCTGCAAGTATTCTCGCTAGTGCCGAGAGTTACCTTAAGAACCGTAGCGAAGAAATTTCCCGAGAGTGGTACTTGAAGGAAGCCGGCAAAACTGTTTGTGTAATCTTGCTTGCGGGTATTTTGGTTTGGATTTTCAGAGAGCAGACTAAATCTGTGATCGGCAGTCTAGCTTTTCAGCTTGTTCTTACTGCAGTGGCTGGCGCAATGGGGGCTCTGCTATCGATCATAATGCGCATGGGTGGAGAGAAACTAGATTGTCATGTAGGTAAGACTATCCATGAGCTTGAAAGCCGCTATCGTGTGATAGCGGGCATGCTTTCAGCAATCTTCGTCTATCTCGCTGTAAACTCAGGTCTTGTCTTTTCTTTCGCTGAAAAAGGTGGTGCAGGATTCTTGTTCATAGGATTCTTAGCGGGGTTGACTGAGCGACTTGCGCCAAGTATTTCTGCGAAGGTCACTGACGCTGAAAAAATCTCGAAGTGACCGGTTTTGGAATTTTGACTGCATGGAGCGCGAGCGTCGGGGTTTGTGTTGGTTCCATATTTGTGGACAGAGGCTTGCTACTTAGGTCATAGAGTCAGGCGCTGGTTTAGGAACTTGGCCCATCGTGCAGACTGGCTTCCCGTGCCTAGTAATCACGAATGTCCTGCCGGCCTCAACGAGCCGAACGATACGGCGCCATCGGCGCCGAGCCTGGCTCAAGCTAATGATCTGTTCCATGCATCCCACTCTATCTAAGGAGCCGGCGAACCAAGCTTTCTGTCTGGCTTCCAGAGTGCTTGCTACAAAGCTCTTCAACCTTAGCTTCACGTCGTTCCCCGCTGACCAAGCTCAGCCCATGGAGGGCATTTAGCAACTGCTGCTGCTCATTGATGCCCGCCTGCAGTTCAAGCCACATTGAGGTCACTTGTTTCACGATGTCGTCCACGGCGATGGCATGAATTTGCGACTCGATCAGCTTGTTGGCGTTGAGGCTCGTCTTAAGCTGATGGGTCTTCTCTTCAAGCATCTGAAGCTTTTCTGTGAGGTGTTCTGCCTGGTCGAGGGATGCTTGCAAACCGTCGATGTAGATCATGTCCTCTTGAACGCAGTAAATCGCCAGAGAGCCGTCGCCGCCACCTGTGATATCAAGGGCAAGCACGTTGCCAAGTCGGACAGGCCGGGGCACCCAGGTATGGCCTGTGCAGACTCTCCATACGTCTCTGACGCCATCACGATGGTGCTTTTTGATACGGTCTCGCCCCCACAAAGCCATGTCTACGATAGCGGGGTTGTCGAGTTCGGCAACGAAGGTAGGCCAGGAAACACCTGCAGGCACATCTGCATGTACCACTCCAACAATTCCGTTCTCTGTTTCGATTTCGATCGCGATTGGAAGGCTGCTCAGTTTATCGATGATCATGCTTTTTGATTCGTCAGCGATCGTAAGCCACCAATCTGCGCCGTGAGACGCATAGCGAACCGAGGGATTCTCTCGGTATGCAGCGATGAGCATTTGCTCATGGTTGCCTTGTACGCTGAAAAACCAGGGCTCGCCCAGCAGCTTGAGGCCATCTAGAACTCCTGGCCCGCGATCAATCACATCACCTACAGCGATTACCCGATCCTTTGTTTTGTCGAACCCCAAAGCATGCAAGCCACGATGAAGATCCATCGTTTTGAAGTGGATGTCTCCGACTACAAAATCTCGTCCGGAATGGTTGGCTGGCAGGCGAAGAATCTTCGAATTCATAGGTGGGAGCTGGCTCCAGATTGGGCGTGCGGTAAATCCGTAACTAGCCTATTTTCCGCTTGTTAGGTGCCCAGGTCTACTGGAAAAATCCCATTGATAGCGCCTGCCGTAATGATCCCAAAATGGGACATTAACGGCCTTTTAGTGGCTTAATGTTCCCAAACGGGATCATTATAGCAAGCGCTGATTTGCCATGAAGGAGAGGGCAATGGATCGCAAACAAAGGACACCTCTGCTCCCGGATAACCCGCTGTATCAGAGAGCGGTTGAAGCACTTAAGAGGTATCACCAAGCCCAAATGGACGAGAGGCCAGCTGACGAAGTTGAGCGGCTGCGTATGGAAGCTGAACAGGCGTTTTAATTGGTCACCGACTACCAGTTAGAAGCCCTTGGTGGCCCCTCTCCAACACGACATTAGCGATTCTTCTCTCGGGGACGTTTGGCGAGGTCTAGGCCGATTTGCGCTAGGATGCCGTAACCGCAGCAGACCACGTCGGGACTGCACCAGACCAGCTTGAGACGCGCTATGGCCACGCAGTCGGACGCCTTCATTCATCTTGATCGAACGTTCTCCAAAATCCGTATGGATGGTGAAATTACTGACGACACCGATTTGGGTGGTCGGCACGGCAGAAGTGGAGAGCTACGTTGGCCAGATTTGCTCAGCCATCAACGAGTGGTGCTGCTGTCGGAAGCCGGATCAGGCAAGACAGCTGAAATTCGGAATGTCACCCGCCGGCTCCGAACTGAAGGAAAAACTGCTTTTTTCCTCCGGGTCGAAAACGTCATGTCTGAATTGGAGGATGCGTTTGAGGAAGGCTCCTTCGAGGAGTTTGAGAGATGGCTCAGTTCGGACACTCAAGGTTGGCTGCTGCTGGACTCAGTGGACGAAGCTCGGTTGGGCGATCCAAGGGAGTTTGAAAGGGCAATCCGTAAGCTTGGTCGGTTGACCCGAGGCATCGGAGCGAAGGCACACATCCTGATCACTGGGCGCACCAACGCCTGGCGTGCGAGTACAGATCTAGAGATTTGCGAAAGGGCTTTTGAGTTTGAGGCTAACGCTCGTCACGCACCGTCGCTATCGCTGGAGGGGGTGGACGGTGCACTCCACATGACGGCAAGCAAGCCTCAATCAGATGCATCGTTTCTTGTTGTGACGTTGGATGACATTCATGGCGAGCAAATTGATAGGTTCCTTGAATCTACCGGTGTTCAGAATGCCAAAGCCTTCCGTACCGCTGTTGAGCGACGTGAAGCGGAGTCTCTAACCACCAGACCACTGGATTTTTTAGAACTCGTCGATTTCTGGCATGAGCACCATCGCATCGGTACACGGTTAGAGCTGATGAAGAGCAGCATCGATCGCCGGCTTGTAGAACGTGATCAGAATCGAGCCGAGTTCAGGCCGATTGCACCAGGGCGGCTACGTGAGGGGGTGCGCCTACTCGCGGCAGCAACGACACTCGGTCGGAATGCGGCAATCCGTGTGCCCGACGGAGACGCAATTAAAAAAGGAATTCCTGTCCGCTCGGTGCTTATAGGTTGGGATGACGCAGAGGTGGGCGCTCTGCTGAGCCGACCCATTTTCGAGCCTGGTATTTATGGAACAGTCCGATTCCACCATCGAACTGTCCGAGAGTACCTAGCCGCAGAGTGGCTCCATGAGCTGATCCGTGGAGCCGCCTCGAGAGTCAAAATTGAGAACTTGTTTTTCCGCACTCAGTATGGATTGCAGGTGATCAATCCTTCGATGCGCCCGGTGTTGCCATGGTTGGCAATCTTAGATGGACGCATCTGCACGCGGCTTGAAGAATTGGCCCCAGAAGTCTTTTTTGAAGGAGGCGATCCTGGTCAGCTCCCACTGAGTACCCGCCAGAATATTCTGCGCAAGACGTGTGAGCAGTTAGCACAGCCTGCCCATAGCTGGGCGATAACAGACTATTCGTCCGTACAGCGGTTTGCGCACAGTGACCTTACTGATGACATCATCGAGCTGCTGGTGCTTTATCGCTCCAACGACGACATCGTTTGGTTTCTATTGAGGATGGTATGGCACGGCGAGGTGGTGGGTGCGCTTGCGGAGGTCAAACATTTCGCCCTGCATGCCGACCAAAAATATACGCGTCTGGCAGCGATGCGAGCGGTTATTGACCTGGGAACACCTCAAGATATCGCTGACGTCCGTCACGAGCTTTTAGCTGGTGAGGCAAAGCTCAGTCGTGAGTGGTTGGCTGAAGTGATCGATGGGCTATCACTCGACAGCGAGTGGCTGCCGTGGCTTCTTCATGCGCTCGAGAGAACTGAAAACAAAGAACGCTTTAGCGGTAGAGATACCCTCGTGGAGAAGCTTTACTCGTTATTGGATGCGTGTCGTTCTGAGAACCTTCCCGCTTTCATCCAGGGTCTCAGTGAACTCTTGGACAAGCCTCCGCTCACAGAGCAAGACTACAGCGCTATCTCTGAACAAAACCGATGGCTTGTCGAGATTGCGGGGGCTGCGGTGCTCCGCCTGCTCCAAGCGCGTGACCCCTTCACGCTGGATAAATCGGCGCTCTCGATTCTGAGTAAGCTTGCTCATGGGAGTGACTATGCAGAGCGAGATGATCGAGATCTCGACGAGATGCTAAGAGAGGCTGTCCCGGCGTGGCCTGAGCTTGATTACAAGTTGTTCTGGTATGACGTTGCAGAGGCCCGCAAAGGACGAGTGCATCGCGAACCCGTCACTCAAGTGTGGCAATTGTTAGGGTTCAACCCCTATTGGTCAATCAACAAAATGAGCTTCGGGGCAGCTTGCAATGACATCGTGATTCTTGCGGACGAGCAAGACCGAGTGATGGCGTTAAGCATGGCGTTCAGCATCTTCACTGAGCATGGCAAGCCTAACCAGTGGGAGGATCAGCTCAAATCATCGACCGGGCACCATCCTGAGCTGAGAGGCCAGCTCGAAGCTTTCTTGAACCCACCTAAGCAAGATACCCAGGAGTGGGAAATTAAAAAGGCTCAGTGGGAAGAGAAATCTGCTCGGCGCAAATCACAAGAGGCGGAGCGTCGCCGTTCTTGGCGAGAGGGGCTCGCTGCTGATGTAGGTCGGATTAACAACCCTAAGCCAGGCCTGATGACTCAAAGCCAAGCTTATCTGCTTGAATTCATGCGCGAGCGATCCTCGTCGAACAAATGGGCGAGCAGCGATTGGTCGTGCCTCATCGATGAGTTTGGCCTGCCGGTTGCCCAAGCGTTTCGTGACGGCGCAATAGACTTTTGGCGAGGGTATCGTCCAGTTCTACCGTCAGAAGGCGCGGCTCCCAATTCGACTCCATACCACGTGATTTTCGGGCTCTCAGGTCTCGCTATTGAGGCCAAAGAGCAGCCTCTATGTTTTGCCCAGATGTCAGTGGAGGATGCTCGAAATGCAGCACGATATGGACTGCTTGAGCTGAATGGATTCCCTGAGTGGCTTCCCGCGCTCGTCAAAATCCATCCTGGGCTGATCCAAGAAATAGTCGCCCATGAAGTCCGATACGAGATGGACACTCCTCATACAGAGCCTGGCGGAAATCGAGTCCTGCAAAGGCTGCGCTGGGGAGGCGAATGGATGTACGAAGATCTGGCAGCTTCCCTCTTGTCCCGTCTGAAGCAACCCGTTGAGGATTTAGAAGCTATTCAGCTGGCTCTTACTGTCATTCACGACTCGTCGATCAATGATGACGCGCTAGGCTCGCTCGCGAGCAAGCGTGCGTTGGAAGAAAGTAATGAAGAGATCGCACCTACCTGGTATGCCGTGTGGATTGGTACCCAGCCCTCTCTTGCTATACCGGCCTTGGCGTCGCGTATCGAATCGCTTGAATCTGATGATGCGAAGGCGAAATTCGCGATGCTTTCTCTCATCGCTCTGGTAGGCAGTCGCACAGCCAGTCGCTGCAGGCAAAACTATAAAGCTGTTGAACATGCCAAGTCGCTTTATCTACTGATGCACACGTATGTTCGCATCGCAGACGACATCGATCGTACAGGCGGAGGAGTGTATTCACCTGGTCTTCGTGATGATGCCCAGCATGCTCGTGACGGCCTTCTCGCCATCATCCGAGAGACACCTGGAAAAGCATCATTTCTAGCCCTGCAGGAAATCGCAGAGGCTCATCCTGCAGAGAGCCTCCGACCATGGAGCGC
Source organism: Pseudomonas sp. RC3H12 (assembly GCF_018596375.1). Classification (NCBI taxonomy): domain Bacteria; kingdom Pseudomonadati; phylum Pseudomonadota; class Gammaproteobacteria; order Pseudomonadales; family Pseudomonadaceae; genus Pseudomonas; species Pseudomonas sp. RC3H12. The sequence goes on from NZ_CP075595.1 coordinate 1,414,932, forward strand.
TTTTTATGCGCAGCAGAAAGCTACCGCTGGCTGCCAAACACCGCCTTGGGAGCCGGAGAAGGTCATCGATTTTAATAACAACTTGGAAAGCACTCCATCTACTCACCGTGAGCTTTGGAACCTCGCGATCGATCGCTTACTTGATTTGAAGCACCTGCTGGAAGAGAGCGATTCAAGTTGGGCTGAGCTGCTTCTGCCCTCAAGCCAAGAGACCTCAGTCCGCAAATACATCGGTGACTGGTGTAGAGACCGCGCTGCAGGCCGCTACGCAGTCAGCCAAGAAGAGCAGCTTGCGGACGATAAGCGCCCAGACTACAGATTCCTGAACACTCAGTTCGATGCGCCGGTGCCAGTCGAGCTTAAGCTCTCCCAGAATTGGAGCGGGCCGGATCATTTCGAGCGCCTAGAAAATCAGCTGTGTGGAGATTACTTGCGCGATGACCGGTCGAGCTGCGGAATCTTTTTGCTTGTGAGCCGGAATGACCAGACCAAATGGCAGACACCGAACGGTGATCGAGTAGGATTTGAAGGCTTGGTGAACGCCTTGCAGGAACACTGGCTGAGCATTGCATCCAGGTACCCTGGCGCTGAGGACATAAAGGTTATCGGCATCGATCTTACCAAGCGGGGAGGACAGGCATCGGCCAAGGCGATAAAAGCCGTAGAGACGAATACGCCAACAGGGAGAGATGACTCATGACTGATAGAAATGAAGGGGAGCATCAACTGCGGCGACTGCTCTGGGCTCTCTCCGCTCCCCCACCTGGCGATCCCACAGCGATAGCAGTCCTCCAGGATTTGGAGGCAATCGAGCACGATCTGGGCAGTGCGGTGCCGTCTTGCAAGCACCTCCTGATGCTCGTCAAAACATCGACTCCCCCTCATGCCGCAAGATAGTAGATGAGCGAACCATCCCATCGCCGTGGCGGGAGCATTTCACCGAAGCGAGTCTAGGTTCTACATGCGTAGCAGCGGGCCCATACCTTGACGACCTAGAGAAATTCGTCGTCGAATGGGAGAGGGGGATGACACCTCTCCAAGCATCATCGGGATGCAGCTAGCACCTACTTATATAGCTGATGGAGAGTTTGCAGCTTGTAGGCTACCTAGCGGCGATGGCTTACTAAGAGAGCTATGCACCTGTAAATGGCTCGTGCCTGAGCCTGGATTGTGCCGAAAATAGGGCGTTGTAACGTAAATTTTGGAATGTAACAGGAGCACCGTTACATTCCATTTTTTATGTTACAGAGGAGCGTCCTCGTGAAGCGCTCCGATCTGGACTCTAACGAAGAAGCAAGGCGCGCTAGCTAGAGGCCCGCTGATCTTCAGAGTGCGGCGTACCTCCGAATGCCCTGAGGTCATACGCCTGACGCAAGGTTACCTCATCACTAGAGCTCACCCGGGCTTGGGCGAAAGGCATGTTCAGAAATCGCTGGCGCTCTTCATTGCCTAGCTCAGACCAGAATCTCACCTGGCCAGACGCATCGGGCACCCCAAATCGTCCCAGCAGGTATTCCTCCAGGGCTGTCAAACGCTGCTGGCCGTCCAGCAGCACCTCGCTATTGATCGCAAACGCTCCAGCCTGATCGGCGTATTCGTACCAGTCATTGACCAAGTACGAACCAAGGTCTGCCCCCATCCAAATCGAGGTGATGAACTTGACCTTCTGTTCGTCCGTCCATACAGCCGGCCGCTGCCAGGGGGCGAGGGGATGACCCATAGCAAATCGTGTTGCCCAAGGATACTGGGCACATACCTTGGCAGGGTCTGCTGAATACTTTTCAAGGTTGGAAGCTAGCGTGTGTACCTGGTACATGTAGAGCGTGGTTTCGAGATGCTTTTGAGGCATACGTATGCTGTTGGAGTTTTCGGTGGAGCTGAAAACCTGAAATGCTTTGTGAAAGGTGGCCATTGGATCTCGACGAAGATAATTGATGGTCGATCATAATCGCGCGAATTTTGCTATGGGCGCGTATACTTTAAAGTGCATAAATATAACAGGGCGCTCGTCTTGTCCAGTCAGCAGCAGGTGGTAAGATGCATGGTAAAAATATTGAATATTAATCGATGGGGCTAATTATGTTCTTTATATGGTGCGTGGGAAGGCTTCGCGTACTATATAAAGAACAAATTTCCTTGGGCATATTCCGTCCACTGGAACAATAAATTAAAGCGGAGGGTCTATGGGGCGTGACGAGAAAGACACAGTCTACTGCCGCATCCAAATGCCATTGGCACAAGGTCAAGAGCTCATGAAGCTCGTCATGGAGCTACGAGCCTCGGGCGCACATGCTGAACTCAAGGCGGTTTTCTCAGAAATGATTGATGAGCTGCAGACGTCGGTCGACTTCGTCCAAGAAATGCTTCGCGGCCTAGAAGCGATCAACAAACCGTTCAGGTTGCCTGACCAGAAACCATGATGCTGAGATGCTCAGACGCGCTTCCTATAGGTGGTCTATGACCGGCCTATAGCTCAAGGGTTGATGACTGGAGCACGCTCTGGGCATTCAGCAGCCTTCAGGTGAATCTATAAACGACCATTCATCATATGGTGAGAAACTCTCCGGGTCGAAGGGCTCTGCTTGATCGCAACCTCCAGCGGCGCCAGGTTGGGTGACTTCCACTGAAGGCAACTGACAACCCCATGAGAAACGCCAACGTCTACCTCAACCTTCAATAACAGTGATCTGAGCATGATGGTTCCTCTCCCTCTCGGTAGCTTGAAATCAAGACGATGGGGGAGTTTGGTCAAGGTGATAGCGGGGAGGGGAGAGAAAAATCCGACGAAAAAACAATGTCTTATCCGTATACCCTTTACGGGAAGCAGGTCAGATCTGGCTGGTCTGGGCGTCGGAATTTGGCAAATTTTTGCGATGCATCGGTGAGATGAGATCCCGGTAGGACTCGCGACTCTGCAGTACCTGATCGCGAATTTCTTCTGGGTCGATCGCCATGCCTCCGCCGGGGGTGGTACGGAGGGTCTTGAGCTGATTGACAGCCTGGATGAACTCCCGCTCCTTCTCTTTCTCAGCTTCTGACCTCTTGTCCGGGAAGGCCCAGTCCCAGATTTGCTCAAGAAATTTCAGCATGTCTGTATCAACCACTTAGCTGGAAGGAGCTGATGGTATCGCGGCCAAGCTCGGATGGCCAAGCTCGGTTTCTACCAGGGGGTTGGGTGACACCCAGTACAGCAGAACAGGCCGCTAGGGAGGCCAGCAGTGAGGGAGAGCGTGGCTCCAGATGTGGTAATTTCTCCGGTTCAAGCGAGTCACGTAGACAAAGGAATTCGTGTGGATAGGGATTGGATAAGAGATTTCATTGAGAATTTTTCGTCAGCCACTATCGGTGATATGGACATCCCGAAGCTCATCAACGAGAAATACCTTCGCACGCCCAGTCAACTGTTCAAGATCAGAGCCTGCAGTGACCTGGCGCTGGAGAACCTAGCTAAGAAAACTCTCTGGTTGAGCTTGGCCAGTGAGTTCAATGACCCTTACGACACGGCCTTCTGGATTGACTACAAGAAGCTCGCCGCGTGGGAGAAACTCGTTGAGCTTGGTTTCAGCGATGATCAGATCGTCACCGCACTGGCGTGCGAAAATCCCATTTCAGCGGCAGTGGCGCTTGCTTCGGCACAAGAGCCGTGTCTCCTGGACGTCGAGCAGTGGCGACACGAAGTAGAGGTGTTGACGTCGAATCACCAGGCTGGGCAGCTCTCAACCCTTATTGATCAGATCAAAAGCAGCTACAAAATCTGCAGCCTGAGTGAGCGCGTGGATTCAGTGCTGATGTGGAGTCACTATGGCCACAACCACACCGGCTTTGCCATGGAGTACGAGTTCACAGGCCTTCATCGAAATCACCTTTCGACTCTCACTCTTTGGCCGGTGGTCTACACAAATAAACTGTTCGACGCCACCCACATCCAAAGAGCTCAACGCTTGGGCAAGGACTACAACGCCCTTTTTGGCATTGCTGCATCATTGTGTAAGGCTGTCGATTGGCGATATGAGCGTGAGTGGCGCTGGGTGGTTCCTGAAGATGACAGAGAGGTCAAAGGTATCAATGTCGCTGCGCCCCTCAAAGCCGTTCATCTCGGGGCCAAAATCTCGGATGCTGATGCGCTCAAGATCTTGAAGATCTGCAGAGACATCGATATACCAGTCTTCAAGGTCACGCTTGAACGCAATGAGTACAAGATGGTCTCGCTGCCTACCAACCTGGACGATTGGTGTTCCATCGATGGACGGCAGCAGGGCAACATGCCTTGGTAACAAAACCACGAACATTAAGGAGAGATGCATGGACGTAAAGTGGGAGCCACTGGTAGTTCACAACACCGGGCTGGGCGTGCTTCGAGGCTACCTGACAAAAGATGGGAAGCTGCTTGTGGAGAACACCTCGGAGGCTAAACTCGTCGGTTTCATGCCTGGAGGGGAGCGCCCGGTGGGCGACGCTCTAAAGAATCCCGAGAATGCCCTTATCGTCTCTGGCCCGCAGGCGTTTGCGGGGGAGTGGCTGTATGAAGGTCGGGACAACAAGAACGCAGATGCATTCACCCCTCCGGCGTTCATTTTCTACCGGAAATGAGGATAGACAGATTCGCCGAACGCAGGTTGAGCACACGAGCCTTTGCTTCATTTGGCTCGTGTCTCACCTAGCTTTTCAGATCTGTATGCCAAGCGTTCGCTTCATCCTGATGATCTCCATATCTGCCTCGCCGTTAGGCAGAGTCGCAGCGGAGTAAATTACCGAAAAGCTCGAGCCCGGCGGCTCTTGGTTCAAGGTCAACGCTACACCTGTCATTTTCATAGCATCCACCAAGACGTCGATGATCGGATCAAGGCCGGCAAGCCCATTCCACGACGTTTTGTTGTCCCAACATTTGCGCACTGCGACCAGGGCATCACTGAGGTAGGGAGCAAGCTCTCCAGTAGAGGAAGAAAACCGGTCGATGTCGATCTCTTGCTCCAGACCATCGAGATGACCCATCAAATACATTGAATGGTTTAGCGGCGTCGAGATGGCACCCAGGGTCTCAATCAACAAACGAGTCGCATCACGGTGCTCGTAGTGCGCTTTGATCGCCGAGCGGGCGCGTTCCACTGCACCCGACATCGAACGCTCAAGGTTTTCGGTGTATATGTCCGTCACCAAGTTGCCGCGACTGACCCCTGCGCTCAGTCGGCAGGCTGCATACTCTTCCCAAATGCCATGGGCGGCATCACGCAATATGCTCAGAGCCCAGTCACAGTCATGCTTCGCCAGCATAACCCCAGGAGAATGGCCTTCAAACCAAGCTGCTGTCTTCACGTGACCAAGTTCGTGGGCGATGAGGTTGGCCGCTCGCCAGAACTCCTCTGTATCTGGCTCGTGTTCGACTAAATCGAAAATGGCCTCGCCGTTCAGAACGACGTGCATCCTCACCGCGACTCCACGACGAACCCTCAGGGTTTTACCAACGCCTACAAGCCCGTTCTTATTGGTGTAGCTCTTCGCGATTTTGGACTCATAGCCCAGATCCACCGACGCCAGGGCCAAATCGTAGTTGAAGCCAATCGTGATGCCGTCCACGTTCGACAGGTTTAGGGCCTGTGCGATGGCGGTCACTAGGTTTTGAACGGTGGAGACGAATCTTGGCGTCCACTCTGCATCCGGTGGAGTGTCCCGAAATGAAATACCGAAAGAGGCAGAGGAGGGTGCTTGACCTTCCGGTTTGACGTCATCATTCACGTGCAGGTTTCCTCGCATAGCGCAGGTCGTAAGCCGCATTTAAAGGCCTGAAGCAAGGCGCCTGCAACGATCTGGCAAAGGCGCAGTTGCCTGCTACAAGGATCACCCTTTGAATTTGATCTCAGGGAATTTGTACTCCTGGCCTCGTTTACGTGCTACGTGGTAGCGCTGTACGTGAGCAGCGATTGCACACAACTGAGCGGAGGTGAAGCCTGCGAGCTTGTTGGCCAAGAGAACGCTCGAGATCTCATTATTCAGGCCAACCAGGTCTTCAACACCGACAACCAGTTGCGACTTCAACTCAGGGAAGGTAAGGGGGAGGCGGTATTTTCCGTGAAGCTCACGTTGAGCTTCAGCGATCAACTGCCATTCGGCCGGGTACAGGTCTGGTGTGTGCTCGTCCAAAAGAGAGGCAAACAGGAAAAAGACTGCCGAAATGGTATGCATGAACGTGTCATCGCTACCAGTCGCAATGTCGTTTGGGTCTTTGCGATCAACGAAAGAGAAGAGCAGATTCTTGGTAGGCTCATCAAAGTAGATGTCGATGGGGTCTGGGCGCTTCATGTGCTGTCCTTATTTCCGTAGCCCCGCTGGGGCGTATCACTGATCAGGTTTGGGTCGAGTGAAAGGGCGGCTTATGGCCGTGCTGTTAGAGTCTCCTGCAACCTCACTCCAGCATTGGGTTGGCTGTCAGCCGCCTGGTCATTTGCTAAATGGCCCTTCGAGTCCAGCCATGCGTGGCATAGTCGATGGTCACGATGGCTGCGGCCTCAGAAGCAATCCTGTGGAAGGTATTGTCCTTGCTTTTGTCACCGTAATCGCTGATACCGCGTACCACCAAGACAGGCACGCTCTGCTTTTCGCAGGCATCAAAAACGCCATATGCTTCCATCTCCGCGACCACTGCTTTGTCGTGAAGCTCCTGTAAACTCTCAAAAAGCTTTGGGTCTCGAATCAGTAGTTCGCCAGAAGCAATGGTTGCTGGGGATACCTTCAGGTGGGCCGCAACCTCGCCAGCTTTCGACTCAGGCGGCATCGCAAAACCAAGTTCGCTCGCACGTTGTTGCAGGCGATCAGGTAGGGAGCCAGTTGCGAAGTAAGCGTTTAGATCTTGTTGGGTAGAAAGCCCAGGTCGCGGCATCTCCGGTCGGGCGGCAAGTGTGCCGCCGGCGAGCGCTGCCGCCCCTTCGTAGTACACGACACGTTCGGACAAAATGACTTCACCGAGGCTCAGCTTTTTACGGCGACCCGCTGCAATCCCCATCATCAGAACCTTTTTAGGCTTCAGCTCCGAAAGGAGAAGCGTTGTGATAGCGGTTGCATTGACGTTGCCAGCATTGCCCAGAGAAGCGATGACGCAAGAAAGCGGGCCGTCAGCTCGCTGAATAGTCACTGGCCAATAGTGCACGCCGTGAGCGGTGAAGCGCGCTGGTACGTCTTCGCCAATACCAAACACTTTTTTTGCAGCTGCCAGTTCAATGGCGATGGCCGTGATCACCAGAAGGTCAGGAGACCGTGCCGCTTCTCGGGCCTCAATCTCAGCTTGGAAGAGGCCTACGGACAGCTCAGCAATTTTGTCCAGTCCGTAGATCGGTTCCTGCAAAGACATGCTATCCAGACGTCCTTTCACTTGCTCGCCAGTGAGGGGGAACATCGTCAGGGGCTCTTTGAAGAAGTTTGCGTGCAGGCCGAGCGCTCCCTGGCCGTCCTCGCTGAAGCCACCTAGCTGGAGGTCGAAAGGCAGCACGGGAAGTTTATGTCTGCGCATTTTGCGGGCACGGTCTGAGACGCCCTTGCCGCCACCCAAGGCGATCATCGCTGTGGCGACTTCGACTTGTTCGTCTCCAATGTTCCCGCCGGTGATCACGTCGTCCTCAAGGTACATGATTTCCGCGAAGTCCTCAGCAGAGAGGCGGCGGATCAGCATCCGCTGCTCTGCAGTCATTTTTTCCTGCATGGCCGACTTAGACGTCACAATTTTCAACTGGCGGGCAGGGGGGCAATCAGCCAACACCTTTTCTGCCTCGTACACCACCGTCCAATCGAAGGTCAGCGGGTCGCCGGCTTCATTGGTAGGGAGCCCTGCGAGGTAGACGACGAGTCCACCCTGTGCCGCCAAGACGCTTTTGGTCATCGCACGGGTGAAGTCGTGTGCGAGATCGATCGAGGCCTTCTCTGTCTTTTTCGAGATGCTGCCCGCAATCAGAATGAATTCATTTTCAAGCTTTGCCATCGTGACAATTCCGGTAGCTGAGGTGTTAAGTGTTGGCTGATTTTCTAGGTGTTAATACAAGATGAGGTCTTTGATCTCATCCCTATTCTTCAGGGCCAGCTGGATGACCTCTGGCCTCTGATCGGCTTGGTCTTCATTCAGATTGAGCTGGAACAGGAGGTACAAGAGAAGGGCTCGGCGACACTCCACGTGCATCTCGCCGTTCTCCATCAGGAAGTCGGACTCGATCAATTTGCGCTGGGCGGGGGTGAGGCCGGGGTGTGGAGTGAGAACCACATCCACTATGGTGTTCCAGGCGTAGTCTTCATCAGCCCGATCCCGATCTTGCCCCGCATATTTGCAGTGTCTGATACGGGTCAGAGAGAAATCCCGGAAAGCCTTACGTTTGTGGCAGTACGCTCGAACGTGCCAGCGGTTACCGTCATGCACCAAGGCATGAGGCGACAGCATCCGCTCACCGCCTTCAGGGTCGGTCAGGGATTGGTAGAAGACATCGACAAGTTCGTTCTCGCGAATCGCCCGGAGAATTACCCCAACGATGTCTGCGTTCAGGCGACGGCCTAGCTTGGGCACGGCTGCGACAGGCGATTGCCAGCCCAGGAAGCTGCCGTAGGGGATCCCTGGCTGAACGGCGACGCGCAGTAGGTCATCCAGATAGCGCTCAACTGAAGTGGACGAGAAAACCGCTTTGAATGTGTCGGTCGCCTTGTAGACCCTGGCCCTGGTGTCGTACTCCAAGTTGCTCTCTGCGAGCTTCGAATACTCAGTGATGTCCAGCGAAGCTTGTGGCACCGAGATGCCAAAGAAGTCCGTGAGGCTGCTTCGGTTGATCTGGCCATCCCACCGCAGTCGATAGTCGATGAATTCCAACCGACGTTCCTGGCCCCAACGTGCTCCTTGCCGTCCCTTGCTCGTGGGTTGGTCGTCCGTGGGTTTGGACTCGTTTGTCATGATCGAACCTCAATAGCGTCTAAATACTAGACTAGCGTAAAAAGTACCCGTATAGTAATTCTACGCTAGCAAGCTGAGGTTCGCAATTTCCCTTTGCTGGATCCCCTAGGGGTTGACGGATGGTGCGAGGGAGGGGGTTGAACTGCAGTGAGCCGTAAGGGTGACCCAGGCCTTTGCCTCGAGTTACCGCGCCATCTCATCCGTCGGCATGTGGTGTAGCTGCTGGTAGGGATGCTTTGCGACTAACACAACATTTCTAGGAGGGGATGGCACATGCCGCTCACCAACACTCAGATCAAGTATTACGACAGTAACGTGCTGCGCCTGCCGAAGGAGAAGCGGGAGACCTACAACGCCCAGGTCGACCGGTTGATCGCAGCGCTGAAGGACAGCCTGAAGAAGCAGGACAAGATCACCATCAAGAAGGTGGTGAAGGCTGGCTCCTTTGCCAAGCACACCATCCTGCGGCCTAACGCCCAGAACCCCGCCGACGTGGACGTGGTTTTCTACATCAGTGGCCAGAAGGTGGATGAAGAGACCTTCGCGACCCTGAGCCAAAAAATCTACGACGCGCTGGTCAACCTGTACCCCAATAAGTCTGTTGAAGACTTCGAAATCCAGCGGAAGGCTGCGAAAGTGACCTTCGTCGGTACCGGGCTCGAGGTGGATATCGTTCCGGTCATCGAGAACCCGAACAAGGAAAACTATGGCTGGCAGTTCGACCGGATTGACGGCTCGAAGACTGAAACCTGCGCACCGTGTCAGGTGAATTTCGTGAAGGTTCGGAAGGATGAGGATCCGGACTTCCGCACCTTGGTGCGCCTGGCTAAGCGCTGGCGCACTTGGAAGGAGGTGCCGCTCAAATCCTTCCACATCGAGCTGATCATGGCCCACGTGCTTGAAGTGAACGGCAAGGCTGGCTCGCTGGAGAAGCGCTTCCGGGACTTTCTGCTGTACATCGTTCAGTCCGGGCTCAAGGAGGTCATCAAGTTTCCTGAGAACGGCTGGGTGCCTCAATTCAAGGACGCAGTAGTGATCATCGACCCGGTATACGACACCAACAACGTCGCGAGCCGCATCACCGAGGATGAGCGCAAGGAAATCGTTCAGCTGGCCGAGGAATCGTGGGAAACCGCGCACTTCGCCTCGATGGAGGATGACTTCGAGGTGTGGAAAGAGCTGTTCGGTAAAGGCTTCAAGGTGGAGGACGCAGCATGAGTTCTACTTCCACCCAAACCAGCACCTTCACCACGACTGATATTGAAGCGGTCATGCGGCGTATCACGGCCGACCTCGTGATGATCGCTTCCAGCAGCGGCGCGATCACCGAAGCCGAGGCTCGTCAGTGGGGGCACGACATTGAAGTTCTGGCCAAGTATGGCTACCTCGAGTATGTCGATATCACCTTGTTGAGTTACGGAGTCGAGTACAAGGCTGCGCGATTCTACGTCAATGAGTCTGGCTCGCTTGCGAACCAGCGGCCAGGAAATGCCCTCTGGCCAAGACTCTCGAACCCTGAACTGCGGATCGTTCTCGGCACCGTTGACGCCTACGATGCGAATGCTCAGGAAAAGATGGCCAGCAAAATGAAGTGCAGTTGGTCGACCAGTTACGCGGACATTTCTCACTCTCAGCTGACCCAGAGTGGTGGGCGTGAATACTCCAGCAATGGCTACGGCATGGAACGTAAGGACTACACCCGATGAGCACTACCTCCGTTTTTGACTCGGCCATTGAGCTGCCAGACATCCAGCTGACTGATCGCGAGAAGGTATTGCTCGGGTTTGCTGGCCGCTATGAGCGTGTGCAGAACCAACTCCAGCTGCTGCTGAATCAGGGCCAGTTGTCCGAGTGGAGCAAGCAGCACCATAAAAGTGTGCTGCCTATCTGCAACCTCGTAGCCGATCAGTATCCCCTGGTTATCTTCCATGGCGACGTCGGTACCGGCAAAACCGCAACAGCGGAGTGCATTGCTAACCGTATCGTCCGGGATTCGCGCGCTGAGGACTCGGTGCTGTTCAAACTGAGCAACCGCGTTCGTGGTTCCGGTAAGGTCGGCGAGATGGGCACGTTGTTGACACAGGCCTTCGCAGAGGTTGCTGAAGCAGCGGGTAAGAAGCGCCGGGCAATTCTGATCATCGACGAAGGTGACTCGATTGCGGCCTCCCGATCGCAGAGCCAGAGTCACCACGAAGACAAGGTGGCAGTGAACACCTTGATTCAGGGCGTCGATGAGTTGCGTAAGTATGGCGGCCGCATTGTGGTGATCCTGTGCACCAACCGACTCTCCGTGCTGGATGCGGCCCTTCGCCGTCGTGCTGCCATCGTTGAAGAGTTCACCCGCCCGGATGCAGCGGAGCGGAAGGAGCTGTTCAGCATGGATCTGGCTGGCATGGGGCTTTCGGACAAACAACTGACCGACCTGGCAACTGTCACCGGTGAGCGCAACGGTCAGCCTGCGTGGACGTACTCTGATATCCGGACTCGCTTGTATCCAACTGCAATGGCGAAAGCGTTTCCGAATCGCCCACTGGACTTCAAGGATCTGACCGAGTCCATTCTTTCGATGCGTCCTTCTCCAGTGATGGAAGATAAGTAATCGACCAGGCGTGTGCACGGATCAATGATTCGGTGGGGGGGGCGAACTGCTCTTGCCCTCATCGAGTCTCGTTTCCGATCATTCCAGGCGTTTTGGTGTCTGCTAATGGACGCTGTGGTTGCCAGCCAGGCAGCTGCTCAAACGGAGTAGTTATGAAAGCCGACAAAGAAATCTTCGTCTCCGTAGATATCGAGGCATCAGGCCCTATCCCGGGCAAGTACAGCATGCTGTCGATCGGCGCGTGCCTCACCTCCAACCCTGAGGAGCAGTTCTCTTGCTACCTGAAGCCGATTTCTGAGGAGTTCGTTCCTGCGGCTCTGGAGGTTACGGGTTTGTCCTTGGATAAGCTGCGCGAGGAGGGGATGGAGCCCGCTGAGGCGATGTCACGGTTTAAGGCTTGGATTGAGTCCCTTGCGGGCGCAGATCAGTCCGTAGTATTCGTGGGGTTCAATGCATCCTTCGACTGGAGCTACGTGAATTACTACTTCCACCTGTACCTCGGTGAGAACCCATTTGGCATCGCCGCGTTGGACATCAAGTCGATGTTCTTCGGTACCGCTCAGTGCACCTGGAAATCGACTCGGTCGAGTGAGATTGAAAAAATTGTGAATCCTGAAAGCTCTGGCAATCACGATGCGTTGGACGATGCCGTGTACCAGGCGGAGCTGTTTAACCTAATACGTGAAAAACTTGTGATTGGAAGAGTCTGATAGATATTGCGAGGGGTAGCTTGAGGGAGTATTGAGGCAGGCAGGTTTTAGCGAGCCTCGCTTAATGCTCCCCAGGGCTAGGTGAGCGCGCAAACCCTAGTCGAGGTGAGGGTCAAGTTCCGCCGAGCTGAGAAGTAAGAGGGTGTGAATTTCCGGGAGTGTCTACTCAATCTGCACGTGTAACCATCAAGCCTTACACCGCTGTCAGCTGAACGGCTAGCTATAAAGTTATGCAGATCGAGTAGATTCATTCTGGCCTGGTTGCACAAAGGCTTTGCAAGCTGACCGCTGGATTCCAGGTGAGCCACCCACGCAGGGGTTCTCAATTTATCTTGCGGCGATTCAGTCGTCAACTCAAATCCCAAGATCCTCCTCCAATAATTTCCCTTTCAGACGAAGAGATGCGGCATTCTCCTGCAATAACATGTCCAGCAGCAACAGGCTGAAGTCGTGCCACTTGCAATCAAGCTGTTCTGGCTCTGGCCAAGGCCATTCACTTTTAACCAAATCTCGAAATTTCTCGCTCAAAATATGTATCGGGTTGCAACTGCTGTTTGGCGGGTGAGGGAAGTGAAGAGTGTCCAAGGCAGATACTTTGTAAACTCTACGCATTATGAGCGATTTATAACCAGGGTTGCTGACGATCTCGCCGAAGGCGGCGCCAATAGCTTCTTCAGTAAGGTGCAGAGACGCCAACTGCCATATCTCTAGAAGATATGGTGCTGTCCAGTTTCGAGCTATACCTGACTCAAGGACAGCTAGGCTGAGAGCTTTGCAGGTAATGAAGGGCTTGCGTTTTGACCCCATTCTATTTCTCCGTAGTGCTATGAATATGGCCCGTGGAGAGCTTCCTAATCACTGTCACCGTAGGTGTCCATAGCGGTTTTGGGTGAATGGGAGCTGAAAGCTAACAAAGCACCAAGAGACTATTCCAAGGAAGTAGTTGTTTCTAAATCTATTCGTAAAATTGTACCGTTCCTGAATCGTAGAGCAACTCCGATTAGAAACAAGATACTAGGTGCTTAAGTGCATTAGGGCTATTTAGACTCCATCCTCCATAATTGCTCAAGCCCAGAAGCCAGTGGTGTAGCGAGATATCGATGCCAGAAGTTTGTGCTCCCAGCTTATTGCTAGGAAGGCGCAGTTGGAATTCAGTTAGTCATTGAGTTCAACAAAAATCATATGGCTCGGAGCACTTCTGTTTCTATGAGGTCGTTACTAGGCGCCACAAGTCGAGACAAAATTCTAAGCTTGGGTTGATCTCTGGTTTAAGAGGAGGGTCATGTGATTTTCTAGGGGCCTACTACTGTTTAAAATCTAGATGTTTTTGGATGCTAAAAATTCGTTCGGGTTTTCCGCTAAGTAAAAATCTGCGAAGGTGGTTTTTACTTTTTTGTGGCAAAGCCCTTCAGATAAATTTCGGGGATTTTATAGCTTTGGTGTCTCATGGTTTTCGCAATCTCTTCTGCCATAAGGGTAGTACATTCGAGCGCATATGTTTTTGCCATGGCCTGTCTCGATTTGTGTTCGGCCGGCTGATGGAGATGGTAAAAATATGAGCTTTCGGTACTGTCGTCATTCATAAGAGGCCTCCATAGTGAGGGCTCCATTAAAATGGCTTCATGGTGAGCGCGTCAAGGGGTTTAGGGTTTTTTCGTGATCGGTCTATATATTAAGGGTACGCTAGAAATGTACTCTTAATTATCGAGGGGTTTGGTTATTGGTTTGATATTCCCCTTGGAATGCTCGGCGCATTGTTGACATGTGCGTCGCCGTCATTTTTTTAAAAATTAGCGGCACTCCCCACCTCCAGCTTGATTTCACATCTTCATGTAGGTGCTTGGTATGGGGACGAAGAAGGACGGTGCCACGGGGATGGGCAGCTGAAGATTGGTGAAAAATGACACCTGGCTTTCCATAAATTTGGTACCACACATAGGTGTTCCCTTCGAGAGTCTTCGTGGGGGCATGACGCGGCTGGCGGGGCCGGCTGAGCCATTTCTACAGTGGCGAATACGATCGGGCGACAACTCAAGTTACGCTTGTGGTAAGGACGCCCACAGGGGGGCAGCAGGCAAGCATCATCACAGGGCTCCAAGCGCTCAGGGCCTTGAAATAAGGCGCAACTGCTAAGGTGCAACGAATTGCATCTTGTGAGACGGCACGGCTTCAGAAATGGAGATTCGCCAGAGGCCGCGAATTATTTGGTGTTGACAGCTGAGGTGGGTGAGGGCATCATGTCGTCCAAGGAAAGGGTAATAGGTTGAACCTTATATAAGGGTTCGAATCTCTACGCTTCCGCCATTTTTGAAGCCCTGACAATGTCAGGGCTTTTTGCGTTTCTGGGGGAATTGTCCAGGAGGGCATTCTTGGAGGGACGAGCAGTTAAGGACCCGGAGTCCAAGAATTTCACAGTTGACCCTCAGGTTTTCATCACCACCCAGCCTGATTGCATTCAGCAGAAGACGTTGTCGTTAGCACCGGTACGCGCCAGTCCCACCCGCTGTGCGATCAGAGGCATTAACTCAATCCACAATGAAGAGTTTGGCTCCGGCAGACGTCGATGACCGGTGCGCCTCCGCATTGTCCCCCACCTGATAGCTCATGCCCGGCTGCAGGGTGAAAGTCCGACCATCCTCCAGCTCAGTGTCCAGCCGACCTTCCAGGCAGAACAGAATATGCCCCTTCCGGCACCAATGATCGGCCACATATCCTGGTGTGTACTCAACCCATCGAACCCGAACTTCCCCAAACAGACAGGTACGCCAGTACGCGGTACCGGTCTCGCCTGGATAAGCGACGGGATCGATTTTTGACCAGTCCGTGGTGCCAAACGGGATTGCTGTCAGTTCCATGACAACCTCGTAGAAACAGTGAGGCCTGAACCGTACCGATGAAGTCGCTCTGCCGATAGGCACAGACCGCTGGGAATTTGAACATACAGACAGCCCAGCGAACCTGTCTCAGAGCCCAATCTGCTTCAAAACCGCCGCCACAATCGCTTCCGGCCTGTCTTCCTGCATCAAGTGGCCCGAGTTCTCCACTCGGGCGCAGGGCCATTGAGAGATAAGCCCAGCAAGACGCTCCCCTTGGGAATACGGAATCCAGGCGTCCTCCGCGCCCCAAAGTACCGACACGGGGCAATCCAGCTTCCCGTAGAGCGGTTCAATTTCCTCGGTATAGACCTGATCCATCTGTGCGATCTGGCGGTAAAAGGCCGCCTGGCCAATCGGCCCCAGCCATGGTGCGCTGTAAACCTGCAGGGCTTCGTCACTGAGGGGATTGGCCGCAGAGGTTTGCAGATAAGCGGCCAGCAGTGCGCGGTGCATGTAGTCAGGCATCCCGGAAAAAGCGGCCTGGTGTTGACGGACATGCTGGACAAACGCAGAGCCCCAGGGGGCCAGTGCCACCGCATCGAATAGGGTGAGGGACGCATAGCGCAGACCGTTCAGGTAGTAAGCGCGCAGCGCTGTTGCGCCACCAAAATCATGAGCCAGGACGTCGGGGCGCTCGATACCCCATTCCTCGAAAAGCGCAGCCATGACGTTGTTCTGAATCGCCAGTGAAACGTCCTGGCCCTCCCGCATTTCAGACAGGCCGTAGCCAACCAGGTCGAAGTAATACACGGTTCTGCGGTCAGCGAGGTGCGGTATGACGCGCCTCCATACCTGAGAGGAGAAGGGGGTGCCATGGACGGCGACCAAAGGCGCGCCTGTGCCCATTTTCCCCCATCTGACGGTGTTGCCTTCGATGCTCGATGCGTAGGGTAAATCCAACATGGCTCACCTCATCTAATCAAAGACTCTACAACGCCCGTGCAAACCCACCCTGCTCGGCATCGCTCCGTGTAGCAGGTCATAAGCTTCCATGGCCCAAATAATCAGAACTGATAACCAACCCCGGCGTAATACCCCCAGCCATCGGACCGACCGCGGAAATCGCCGTCGCCGAAATTCAGCTGGCTGCCGTCCTGCCAGTTGCCGCCATTGTGGAAATGGCGGCCCACCAGGGTGAAGCGCAGGTGGGTGAAGGCGTACAGCAACACGTTGGTGGATACCGTGGCATTGGCCGTGCGGTTGGGGTTGGCCTTGTGCAGGTCCGAGCCGAAATCGAAGTTGGTGAAACCGATATAGGTCAGCGAGGCTCCGTTGTCGAACTTGCCGAGGGGCACGATGTACTTGAGCTGGGCCCGGTAACCGTCCCACGAATACTCGTTGCTGGCGCCATAGTTTTCCCACTGGTAGCGGCCGTAGAAGTTGGCCGACAGGTTGACCCGCGAATGGGTGTCGATGTCGGTGCCCAGGCCGCTGTAGAGGGTATTGGCACGGTTGGCGCTGTTGCTGCCGTGGTCGTAGATCCAGTCGAAGGCTACGTACCACTCCTTGAACGGGCCGACTGCCAGGCTGCGTCCGGCCAGGTAGTCGATGGAGATCCGCGGCTCATGCTCCATGAACAGTGGAGAGCCGTGGTCCCACGCGCCTTTGTCATGGCTGTTGCCGATGTCGAGGATCTTCGGGATGTCGATGTAGCCGTACAGCTCGAACGGCCCCTTGCGGCCGAAGTACTCATATTCGAGGTAGATATCGTCGACAGGGCGGGGGCCGAAACTGATGTCCTTGGTGCCGATCAGGGTGAAGTTCTGGTTGTACCAGTCCGACAGGTAGGGGCCCGATTTGGCCGGCGCGGCGGCCGGGCTCAAGGTCTCGCCCTGAGCCGACTCGCTGGGGGGAATGTCCCGGGCCTGCGTGGTGACGCTGAGTAGTCCCGTAACAGCGCCCAGTAGCAGTTTGGTAGGCAGGCAGAAGCGGGCCGTTGCGGGTAAAGACGGTCGGTGCATTGAAAATCCTTGTTCATGCAGTGGTAAGCCCCCTGGGGCTGCGATGTGTCGAGAGCTGCAGCGATTGTTCGCTCAATGGCTCGGAGCAAACGTTTGCATACTCTGTACCAAATCACCCGAGGTCTTTGAAATAAAAGCCGATCCGGCCTTTGAGCTGATCATTGGGTTAGAAACACGCCCTGAAATCGGGCATGGCGCATGAGCGCATGGAGGGGCCTGATCTTTCTGCGTCGCAAAACCCATTCGATTGAAATAATCCAGCAAAAAATGGGTTCTAGTCGCCGCCCATGGAAGGCATGTGTGCCCAAGGAGGAAGCGAGTAGGCCGAGGCGGCGCTGGGCCGCGCCCTCCGCTGCCCCGTGGCGAATTTGCGCTCATGCGGCGTTGTCGCTCCTCGCCGTAGCTGGGCTACGACTCGTCGCGACGCCTTGCCTGAGCGCAAAAAGCGCTCGCGATTTATGGGGCGTATTTGCAAAACACCACACTAGATGAGCACCGCATACCCATCGCCATTTGCCGATCATCACTTCATTGCAACGTCTCGGGCTTCCTCCCCTGGGAAGCCTCCTTCAATCCCTGTTCCATCCGCCCGATCACCTGCGCCAGTATCGCCGCTCTTTCCAGTTCTCCTGACGCCTTCATCCGGGCATGATCTCTTCGCAGGTTCAACAGGCATTTTTGCAGTCCAAGTGCCGAGCTGTCGTAGTTGTCCATGCTGTACTCGTTGGTCGTGGGCATCCGTGCCGTTGTAAGAAAGGCTCGACGGTATCAGGTCAATTCTCCCGCCAATACTGACTATTCATACACTGGCTCACAATCCCGTAGAAACGTCCTACATCGACAAAAGAGGCGTCTTACAGGATGGCTTGGGCGAGTGTTTCGGGATGCTTCCGCTCATTTTGCGGCAGGCCCCGAAGTACAAGGCCTGCCGCGTAAAAGACGGGTCGTAGCGATAATCCGTGTTGCCCGGCACCCAACACGCGCCACTGAAACGATATGTTGCAATTGCCCCTAGAGATGGTCCGCATCCACCACCGCCTTGACGAACGCCTCGGGCGCTTCCTGCGGCAGGTTGTGGCCGCTCCCACGCAGATTACTAAAGCCCGCTAAATCAAAGAGTCATGATTTGAAAGTGCTTGAGCATCAGCGTTCACCTGGGCCAGCAGCCAGTTCACCACCTGCTCGGCGGCCGAGCCTGCCAGCGGCGCATGGCTGGCCAGCAAGTGGAAGCCGGCGTCGCTGCGCAATTCATGGCCTTCCAGCGCCAGCACCAAGGCCCCGGCTTTCAGGGCATTCTCCACCAGCAGGCGCGGCACCAAGGCGATGCCCATGCCTTGCTCGGCGGCCTCGATGGCGAGGATGGTTTGCGAGAACACCGGGCCGTTGAACCGTGTGCCGGGCAACGCGTAGTGGTCGAACCAGCGCTTCCAGTTGTTGTGGCTGTCGGAGATCAGCGGGTGTTGCGCAAGCTCCGCGGCTTGCCGCCAAGGGTGCTCGCCGCGCAACCCCGGCGCGCACACCGGCACCGCCATGCCGGGCAGCAGGGGCAGGGCGTAAGCCTCGGCGAAGGGCGGCGCTCCCCAGCGCACGGCCAGGTCCACCGCGCCCTTGCCGCTCAGGGGGCGGGTACTGTCGGAGGCGTCGATCATCAGGGCCACCTGCGGATGCGCCTCGGCCAGGCGCCCCAGGCGCGGGATCAGCCAGCGGCTGGCGAAGGCGGGGGTGGTGCTGAGCAGGACCTGCTGCGGATCGCGCTGGTTGTCGCGCTCCAGCAGTTCGCCGGTGGCGTCCTCGATGATCTCCAGGGCCAGGCGCACGCGGGCCAGGTAGTCGGCGCCGTCCCGGTTGGGCCGCAGGCCGCGGGGCAGGCGCTCGAACAAGGGGCGGCCAAGTTTGTCTTCCAGGGTGCGCACCTGCTGGGCGACCGCGCCCGGCGTGACATGCAGCTCGTCGGCGGCAGCGCGAAAGCTGCCCAGGCGGGCGGCGGCCTCGAAGGCCACCAGGTGATTGACGATGGCGGGGGCGTTGCGTCGCTTGGGCGCGCTCATCCAGTAGATTTCCTGCAGGCTGCTGCCAGTATTCGTGATTGGTGCGTTGAGCCGGATTCTGGCTTCATGGGCCCACTTGATCAACTCCCGGAAGGAGCGGCATATGTCTTCTCAGAAAGTGGCAATCATCACCGCAGGTGGCAGTGGCATGGGCGCGGAGGCTGCGCGGCGGCTGGCTGCCGACGGTTTCAGGGTGGCGATCCTGTCGTCCTCGGGCAAGGGCGAGGCCCTGGCGGCCGAGCTGGGCGGCATCGGTGTGACGGGCTCCAACCAGTCGGTAGAGGACCTGCAGCGTCTGGTCGATACCGTGATGCTGCAATGGGGGCGTATCGATGTGCTGGTCAACAGCGCCGGGCATGGCCCGCGTGCGCCGGTGCTCGAGCTCAGCGACGAGGACTGGCACCGGGGCATGGAGGTGTACTTCCTCAACGTGGTGCGCCCGACCCGCCTGGTGACACCGATCATGCAGCGGCAGCAGGGCGGGACCATCATCAATATCTCGACCTTCGCCACCTTCGAGCCGGATCCGGCATTCCCGACCTCCGGCGTGTTCCGTGCCGGGCTCGCGGCCTTCACCAAACTGTTCGCCGACCGTTACGCGGCCGAGAACATCCGCATGAACAACGTGCTGCCAGGCTTCATCGACAGCCTGCCGGAGAAGGAGGAATTCCGTAGCCGGATTCCCATGGAGCGGTACGGCAAGGCCGAGGAAATCGCGGCCACTGTCGGCTTCCTTGCCTCCGAGGGTGCGGGTTACATCACTGGGCAGAACCTGCGGGTCGATGGGGGGATTACCCGTTCGGTCTAGGTGACATGGCGAGCCTGTGGCAGGGCGGCGACTTCCGTTAGGATGTCGCCCCTGTTTCCCGCTATCCGGATTCCGCCCATGAGCACACCGACATTCCGCCAGGCCACCTCCAGCGATGTGGACCGCTGCTACCAGATCGAGACCAGCGCCTATGAAGGCGACGAAGCCGCCACCCGGGAAAAGATCGCCACGCGCATCGCCCAGTACCCGGAGGGCTTTCTCGTGCTGGAAGCCGAGGGCCAGGTGATCGGCTTCATCAACAGCGGTTGCGCCGACCAGGTGGTGATGTCGGATGAGGCTTTCAAGGAACTGGTCGGGCATGACCCGCAGGCGCCCAATGTGGTGATCATGTCGGTGGTGCTCGACCCCGCGTACCAGGGCCAGGGCCATGCCAGCCGGTTGATGGCGCGCTTCGTCGCGCAGATGCGCGAGCGCGGCAAGGCCACCATCCACCTGATGTGCAAGGAGCGCCATGTCGGGTTGTACGAGAAGATGGGCTACGCCTATGTACGCCCGTCGGCTTCCGATCATGGCGGCATGGCCTGGCATGAAATGGTCATGGTGCTGTAGAGGCCCTTCGACTAGGATCGACGCTTTTCGCAGCCAGGGAGAGGCCTGTGAAGTACGTCGTGATCGAGACACACCGCAGTGAGTATCCTGCGCCCATCACCTTCGCCCGTGGCACGCTGCTGGAGATCGGCCAGCGCTACGAGGGCGACGAGCAGTGGGAGGACTGGTACCTGTGCAGTTGCCAGGGCCAGGCAGCAGGGTGGGTGCCTGCCCAGTTCATCGAACGGCTGGGCGTGGGCCGGGGCAGGGCGCTGGAAGCCTATTCGGCCCATGAATTGGACGTCGACCCCGGCCAGCAGCTCGATAGCCTGCGCCCCTTGAATGGCTGGGCCTGGTGTCGCCGGGTGAGCAATGGCGAGCTCGGCTGGGTGCCGCTGGCCAAGCTGCGCGCGCTGGCGTGATCAGCGTGCGGCCAGCACCGCCGCACTGTGCAGAACGCTCGCATAGTCCATGGCCAGGTTGCTCAGGGCCAGGGCATGGACATCCTCCGCCGGCCACAGCCGGCCTTGCAGATCATGCTGGTCGAAGGTGTAGCAGGCGTCGCCCACCACCACCGTTGCGAACCCCAGGTTGCCCGCCGAGCGTGCGCTCGACTCCACCGAGTTGTTGGTGATCACGCCGGTGATGACCAGTTGCTGGATGCCGCGCTGGTGCAGCCAGTGTTCCAGGCCGCTGTTGCAGAAAGCGTCGGGCAGGTGTTTTTCAAACACGGCCTCGTTCGCCTGCGGGGTGAAGGCGGGCTGGAACTCGCAGCCGGGCTGACCTGGCCGGAACACCGAATCCGGATCGCGGGAGATATGGCGCACGTGCACCACCGGGCGCGTGCTCGCGCGCCAAAAGGCGAGCAGTTCGCTGATGCGCTGTTCGGCTTCGGGGTTGTTGCGACGGCCCAGGCGAGGGTGGTTGATGCCGTTCTGCATGTCGATGATCAGCAGCGCGGCGTTGCTGGCGAGCGCGGTCATTTGCGGTGGTTCTCCTTGTCTGGACTTCGGACCGTAGCATAGGTGTGTTGCCTGCGCGGATGTATCGCGGGGCAAGCCCGCTCCCACGCCGACCGCTTTGACCTCACGTTGGGCACTCGTGGGAGCGAGCTTGCACCGCGATGGTCGATTACCATCTGATCTGCTTTTTTTCCACGAACCTGAATCTGTAACCGTATCAGCCGCTGCCGGACAATACGCCCAGGCCCAGCCTTCCAATCCGGTGTGCGCTGGGCAGGCTGTCTCGCTGCACTTTCGCAGCGGCCAGCCCCGCCGTTACGACAACACACTGTAGAGGTTCCGATGGGCAAGCTCGCGCTGTTTCTGGGTGGTTTTCTGCTGCTGACTATCATGATTGGCCTGCTGGGCACCATTCCGCCAAGCTGAGCCGCCTCTTTTTGCTGTTCCGGCCCGTCTGGCGCAATGGCGGGCCAGACCCTTTCCCCAGGCCTCCCCGGGCTTAGGCCGCAGTCGTCTAGACAAGCGGTAGCTGCAAGTCGTTCTCAAGTGCAAGTCGCTCGTGTAATCTCCCGCCCCCAATCAAAGGGCCCGGGCACACGGGCCATTCACTTGCCTTGGAGACAATACACACTATGGAATGCAAGAAAGGCACTGCAGCGATGCTGGAGTGGCGCGGTCGTTTTCTCGGCGAGGGCATCCTCCACGAAGAGGACTACGATCAGGCACTGCGCCGTGCCGAAGAGTTGGAGCGTTCCGGTGTGATCAGCGCAAGCGAATGGATCGAGTTGGTCAAGCTGGCCAACGTGGCCTTGCTGCGTTTGTAATTTTTCCTTCAAGCCTTGCGGAAACTGTCCACAAAAATCGTGGGTAGGTCTGTGGATAAAACGCTACAAGCCAGTATTGGCAAGCACTCTGTTAGATTGAGCAGAAATTGAGCAGCCCTGTTCAGGGCTATTCCCACAGGCGCGGACGGGCATCGCGCAGGGCCTGCAGCAGCTCGCGAGCCCGTGCCGGCAGGTCGCCGGCGGGGTACACGGCATGCATCTGCGGGTCGTGCCCGGTGCTGGATGTCAGGTGAAAATCGGGGCAGACCCGCACCAACCGTCCGGCTCGCACCTCCGGTTCCCCCAGCCAATCGGCCAGCCGCGCGATGCCGGCGCCCGCCAGGGTGGTTTGCAGCACTGCCACCCCTGAGCCCAGGCGCAGCCGCGGCCGTGGGCGCAGGCTGGAGATGCGCCCATCCTTGCTGAAATGCCAGGCCTTGAGGATGCGCGGCGCGGTGTGCAGGATCAGCGCATGCCGTTCCAGGTCTTCCAGCCCTTGGGGCGTGCCGGCCTGGGCCAGGTACTCAGGACTGGCGTACAGGTGGCGGCGGTAACGCCATAGCGGGTAGCCGATCAGTTCGCTGGATTGCGGGAAGGCTCCGCGGATCACGAAGTCCAGCTTGCCTTGCAGCGGATCCAGAGCCTGATCGCTGTACTGCACGTCGAGGGTGACATGAGGGTGGCGACGAGAGAACTCGGCCAGCACTCCCGGCAATATCTGCTGGGCCAGTACCTCGGGCGCGGCCAGGCGGATCCAGCCCTTGGCGTTGCCGGTCAGCGCGGCCAACTCGTCGGCGGCATCTCGTTGCACATCCAGCAAGCGTTCGGCGTGAGGCAGCAGACGCTCGCCGGCCTCGGTCAATGACACGGCGCTGGCGCTGCGGTTGAACAGCTTGGCGCCGCTGTTGTCCTCCAGCGCCTGCACCGCACGAGTTACTGCGCTGGGCGAGCGGCCCAGGGCACGGGCGGCGCTGACAAAGCTGCGCTTGTGCGCAACGCTGACGAACGCTTGTATTTCACGCAGCATGTCTAGGGCCATGGCGGGACTCCTCGTTGCAGTTTTTGCAATATGGCATTTCAACACAAGCGCGGCGCTTTGATTAGTCTGGCAGCCTGTTTTGTCCCGCCTGGACCTTCAAGATGATGGATATTGCCCTGCTTTCGCTGTTTGCCTTCGCCGCTGGCCTGATCGACGCTGCCGTCGGTGGCGGCGGGCTGATCCAGATCCCCGCGCTGTTCAACGTGCTGCCCAACGCCCAGCCGGCGGCACTGCTGGGCAGCAACAAGCTGGCCTCGGTGTGCGGTACCACGTTCGCGGCGCGTTCGTTCATCCGCAAGGTCAAGCTGGACTGGGGGTTGATCGTGCCAGCGGCGCTGAGCGCCTTCGTGATGTCGTTCCTCGGCGCGGCCACCGTATCCCTGGTGCCGGCGAGCGTGATGCGGCCGATGGTGCTGGTGCTGATCGTGCTGATGGCCATCTACACCTTCTGCAAGAAGGATTTCGGCACCCTGCACAAACCCATGGCCATCGGCCGCAAGGAACAGTGCCTGGCGGTGCTGATCGGTGGCGCCATCGGCTTCTATGACGGGCTGTTCGGGCCGGGCACCGGCAGTTTCCTGATCTTCCTGTTCATCCGTTTCTTCGCCCTGGATTTCCTGCATGCCTCGGCCTCGGCGAAGCTGGTCAACATCGCCACCAACCTGGCCGCGCTGGTGTTCTTCATCCCGTCGGGCAATGTGCTGTGGGCCATTGCGCTGCCGATGGCGTTGTTCAATGTCCTTGGCGCGCTGACCGGCACCTGGCTGGCGGTGCGCAAGGGCGCGGGGTTCGTGCGGGGGGTGTTCCTGGTGCTGCTGTGCGTGCTGATCGCCAAGCTGAGCTGGGACCTGCTGGCCGGTTGACTCATACCACCTGGCGCTGCCCGTCGGCCTGTTCTACGCGGTTGCGGCCCTGGGCCTTGGCCCGGTAGAGCGCCTGGTCGGCGCTGGCCAGCAGCTCGTCGAGGCTGGGTGCCGGGGTGTCGGCAGCGCAGCCGCTCACACCGATGCTCACGGTGATCCGCAGCGGCTGCCCGGGCTGCGCGATGTGCTGGTCCTGCACCGCCCGGCGCAGGCGCTCTGCGGTGAACCTGGCCAACTCCGGCGCCAGCCCCGGCACGACGATGACGAACTCCTCGCCGCCCAGGCGGGCGAACAGCTCACCGTCGTGCAACTGGTCTTGCAGGGTCGTGGCGAACTGGCGCAGCACCTGGTCGCCGACAGCGTGGCCATGCTGGTCGTTGATGGTCTTGAAGTGATCGATGTCGAGCATCATCAAGGTCAGCGGCGCTTGCTGGCGGTTGTCGAGCAGGGCGTGGGCGCGGCGGATGAAGGCGCTGCGGCTGAGGGCGCCGGTCAGGTGGTCGATGGTCGCCTGGTGCGCCAGGCGCGCCATCAGGCTGCGGTTGGCGCTGCTGACGCAGGCCAGCACCAGCGGGCCGAGCACCAGCATGGCGATGCCCAGGCGCGCCGACATCAAGGTAGTGACCCCCGACTCGCTCTGCGGGATGTTGAAGTGCATGAGGTTCTGCGCCACGGCGACGATCAACGTGCTGCCCGCGGTAAGGGCCAGCAGCGAGACGAGGAAGGGCGAATAGCTGAGCGCGCACCACAGCAGCGCGGCAATCGGGAAGGCGATGGCGCCGGGCCCGCCGAAGACGATACTGACGCTCAGCGAGGCCAGCAGCACCAGCAACGGCGCCAGGCGCACCGTTTGCCCGGTACTGCCGGGGCGGGTCAGGGCCCTGGGCGATGGCGCGGTGAGCAGCACTGGAAGGACCAGCACGCTGGTGGAGAACTGTTCGCTGAACCAAGCCAGCCAGGTGGCGCGCAGCGATTGCTCGAACCACGGCGCGGCCATCACGCAAGCCAGGCTTGCGGCGACCATCGCGCCGACGGCGCAGGCGCCGAACAGGTACAAGGTGCCATGCGGGGTGCGCAGGCGACGATGCACGCGTGGCAGGCGGGCCATCAGGTACCAGATGGTGGCGATGGCGCCGAGGTTGCACAGATTGAACCACAGGGCCGGGCGCCAGGCGCTGCCGCAGGCCAGGTCGGCAGCGACCATGGCCAGGTAGATCAGGACGAAGCCAGCGGGGGTGGCCTGGCGCGGGTTGCGCAGCAGCACGCCGGCGAGCACCGCGTTCACAGGCCAGAACAGCGACAGTGATTCGATCGGGCGGGCGAGGATGCCGCCCAGGGTCAGCGCCAGGGTCAAGCCGAACAGGATCAGCGGGGGCAGCAGGCGCGACGGGACTGGAGACACCATGAGCTCGACCGGCAAGCGAAGACAGAATCCAGGAAAACGGCTGTAGGCACCTGGGACGATGTCGTGTCAGTGTCTTTCAACTGGTCAATTGATGTCAATTCGCCGCGATCGGCCCGGATCGTGCCGACGACTACAGCCCGAACACCCACGGCACCATCAGCACGGTCACCAGCATCACCAGCAGGGTGAACGGCACGCCAACCTTGACGAAGTCGGCGAAGCGGTACTGGCCGGGCCCCAGCACCAGGGTGTTGACCGGCGACGACACCGGCGTCATGAACGCCGCCGACGCCGCCAGGGCCACGGTCATGGCGAACGGGTAGGGCGACATGCCCAGCTGCTGCGCGGTGCTCACCGCCACCGGGGCCATCAGCACCGCGGTGGCCGTATTGGAGATGAACAGCCCGATCAGCGCCGTCACCGCGAACAGGCAGGCGAGGATCACGCTGGGCCCGGCGCCGCCGAGCGCACCGACCAGCGCACCGACGGCCAGGTCGATGCCACCGGTCTTCTGCAGGGCCAGGGCAAAGGGCAGCATGCCGACGATCAGCACCAGGCTCTGCCAGTGGATGGCGCGGTAGGCGCTGTTCATGTCGATGCAGCGCCCGGCGCCCATCAGCAGGCAGCCGATCAGCGCCGCGATGACGTTGGGCACCAGGCCGCTGACCATCAGCCCGACCATTACCCCTAGGCTGATCAGCGCATAGGGCGCCCGGGCGCGCGCCGGCGCGACCTGGTCGATTTCCGCCGGCAGGCTCAGCACCAGGAAGTCGCGCGGCTTGCCCTGCAACTGGCGCACTGCCTTCCACGGGCCGACCACCAGCAGGGTGTCGCCCAGGCGCAGCTTTTCTTCCACCAGTTGCCCTTCGATGGCTTGCTGGTCACGGCGCAGGCCGACCACGTTGAGGTCGTAGCGGGTACGGAAGGTCAGTTCGAGGATGCTCTTGCCGATCAGTTGCGAGCCGGGCGGCAGCGAGACCTCCGCCATGCCCAGCTCCTGGGATTGGTCGATGAAGTAGGCGGCCTTGAAGTGCAGGGGCTCGAGCAGCATGGTCTGGCACAGGCTGCGCAGGTCGTCGCGGTTGGCGAACAGGTCCAGCAACAGCACGTCGCCCTGCTGCAGCAAGGTGCCGGAGTCGGCGCTGATCACGCGGGTGGTGAACTTGTGCTGGCGCTCGATGCCGACCACGTTGGCGCCGTGGCGGGTGCGCAGCTCCAGCTCGCCGAGAGTGTGGCCGATCAGCGGCGAATGCGGGCGGATGCGCAGGCGTCGTTCGCGACCGTTGAGCTTGTAGTCCAGCACCAGGTCGAGCAGGGTGCGGCGGCTTTCGACCCGGCCGTCCTTGCGCACCTCGCCGTTGAGCCAGTGGCGGGTCAGCAGCATGTAGCCGATCCCGAGCACCAGCACCACCAGGCCGAAAGGGGTGAAGCTGAAAAAGCCGAAGCCGCTCTCGCCGTGGCGCACCAGCTCGCTGTGCACCACCACGTTCGGCGGTGTCGCCACCAGGCTCAGCATGCCACTGATCAGGCCGGCGAAGCTCAGCGGCATCATCAGCCGGCTGGGCGAAAGCTGCTGGCGCGCGGCAATGCTCAGCACCACCGGGATGAAGATCGCCACCACGCCGGTGGAACTCATCACCGAACCCAGGCCGGCCACGGCCACCATCAGCAGCACCAGCAGGCGCGCCTCGCTGTTGCCTGCGCGCTCGCTCATCCACTCGCCGATGCGGTAGGCGATGCCGGTGCGCACCAGCCCTTCGCCGATCACGAACAGGGCTGCGATCAGCACCACGTTGGGGTCGCTGAAGCCGGCCATGGCCTGCTCCACGGTGAGGATGCCCGACAGCGGCAGGGCGACGATCACCAGCAGGGCGACCACGTCCATGCGCGGGCGGTTGAGGATGAACAGGGTGACGACGACGGCCAGCAGGCCAAGGACCCAGAGCAGCTCATGGTTCATGGGGAGGGGGTGTTCCTTCACACAGGCACGAAAGGCAATGGTCCTAGTGTGGCAGCTTGACGCGACCGCGTCGTTGACGTGCTGCAGTGTTTTGCCGGGTGATGACGCGGCCAGGGGTTGGGGCGGGCCGCTCGGCGACCCGTTGGAGCAGCCGCTAGCGACCGCGTCGCCGCGACACCCGCGCCTCGATGTTCTTGCGCCCGATCAACAGCGGCGGTTTCTCCACAACCGGCTCGTCGGCCAGCCACTTGTACATCACCAGGCAGTCGACCAGGCCGAGTTCAGCATGGCGGTAGGCCTTGGACAGGCGGCCGACGGTCTCGAAGCCGAGCTTGTGCCACAGCGCCACGGCCACTTCGTTGGTCGCCACCACCGAATTGAACTGCAGGGCCAGGAAGCCTTCCTGGCGGGCGAGCTTCTGCGAATGCTCGCACATCAGCCTGGCCACGCCACGGCCACGGGCGTTTTCGCACACCATGTAGCCGCAGTTGCCCACGTGCGCTCCGGGCCCGGCGGCATTGGCCTTGAGGAAGTAGGAACCGAGCAGTTCGCCGTCTGCCTCGGCCACCAGGGTGCGCAACGGGTTCTCCAGCCACAGCGTACGGGCCTGGTCGATATTCAGGGCGGGGTCGAAGGCGTAGGTCTGGCGAGCCTGGACAATGGCGTGGAAGGTCGGCCAGAAGCGCTCGAAGTCTTCCGGGGTCATGGGGCGAATCTGGATCATGGCGGCTCCTGCACGGGCTGAGCCGCCAAGTCTGGGTGTCAGGGCGTCGTCGCGCAAGGGCGGCGACGCCTTGGTGTGTCAGGCGCCGGCCTTGCCCACCGCGTCCAGGGCCCGGGCCGAGTAGACCAGTGCCGCACCGGCGTTCATCGCCACCGCCACGCCCAGGGCCTCGGCGATCTCCTCGCGGGTGGCGCCATGCTTGACCGCCTGCTGCGAATGCACGGCGATGCAGCCGTCGCAGCGGGTGGTGACGGCCACGGCCAGGGAGATCAGCTCGCGGGTCTTGGCGTCCAGGTGGTTGGTCTTGGCCCCGGCGCCACTGGCGGTCATGTAGCCGGCCACGGTATCGGGGGAGAGTTGCTTGAGATCGCCGATGCCGGCCATCAACTGCTTACGGTAGGCGTCCCAGTCCATCATGCTCATCGTCTTCACCTTGTCAGGTTGGCAACAGGAGCTTTCAGGCTAGTCGAAGACGGGATGTGCAGCGGGGAAAACACTCGCGGGGCAAGCCCGCTCCCACTGTTGGCAGGAGCGGGTTTGCCCCGCGAGGTTGACCACCGGATCAGATGTAGATGAACACCAGCACCAGCGCCGCGACCACTGCCCACTTCTCCAGGTAGTAGCGGGTGCGGTTGCGCTTTTTCATGGCCTTGCCGCGTTCACGGATCTTGTAGATGCGCGTGAACAGACGGTTGATGCCGCCGGTCTTGTCATTGGCATCGTTAGGCGCGGCAGCGGCGGCCATCACGTTACGGCTGAACCAGCGGTTGAACGCAGCCGCCCAGCGGTACTTCAGTGGACGCTCGACGTCGCAGAACAGGATGATGCGATTGTGCTCGGTGGTGTTGGCGGCGTAGTGGATGTAGGTTTCGTCGAACACCACGCCCTCACCGTCGCGCCAGGAGTACTTCTCGCCGTCCACGTCGATGTAGCAGCCATCGTCGTTGGGCGTGTCCAGGCCCAGGTGGTAGCGGTAGGAGCCGGCGTACGGGTCACGGTGGCGTACCAGCTTGGCGCCCGGTGGCAGGGTGGCGAACATCGCCGCCTTGACTGTGCCGATGCCGGCCAGCAGTTCGGTGGTACGCGGGCACAGGGTCATCGCCGAGGGGTGGCTCTCGCCGTACCACTTCAGGTAGAAGCGCTTCCAGCCGGTCTTGAAGAACGAGTTGAAGCCGACATCGTCATAGTTGTCGGACTTCTTGATCTCGCCGGCCTGCAGCAGTTGCTGGCCTTCCTTGCGGATCTCCTGCCAGTGGTCCTGCAGCACCTGCAGCTCAGGGAAGGCGCTGACCGGCAGGTAAGGCTTGGCCGGGTGCTTGGAGAACAGGTACAGGAAGGCGTTGACCGGGGCCAGGAAGCTGGAGTGGTCACCCAGCTGGCGGGTCAGCTTGTGACGAACCCGACCGCGCAGGTGAACATAGGCGATCGAGAGGACGAAGATCAGTACGAGTGCAATTTTCATGGACGTTTACTTGTCGAAAAATTGGCCATGCGCCATGGCGTAAGCCCGCCAGCATAAACAATCGTGGCCAGGGTTTGTACTTATTGTTACGACAAAACGGCCCGACTTAGGTGGCATGGCCTACAGCTTGCGCAAACGATTCATCCGCATGAGTGGGTATTTCTGACGACCCGGCGTTTACAATCCGGTGGCCGTCCATCCAGCAAGGAACTCCCGATGATTCAGGACGCACGCCCCAATGGGGCCCCCTTCAAGCGGCTGTTCTTCGCCCTGTCGCTGGGCGACGAACAGCGCCGTGGCATCAGCCAGTGGCGGCGTGCTCTGGGCCTGCGCAGCGGCAAGCCGGTGCCGAGCGAGAACTTCCATGTCACCTTGCTGTTCCTGGGCGATGTCGATGCCGCCCAGGTGCCGGCGGTGTGCGCTGCGGTGGATACGCTGCGGCTTCCTGAGGCCAACCTGCGCCTG
This sequence comes from Pseudomonas sp. RC3H12, assembly GCF_018596375.1. NCBI lineage: Bacteria > Pseudomonadati > Pseudomonadota > Gammaproteobacteria > Pseudomonadales > Pseudomonadaceae > Pseudomonas > Pseudomonas sp. RC3H12. The sequence goes on from NZ_CP075595.1 coordinate 1,445,104, forward strand.
GTCCTCGACCAGTTGCAGGTGTGGCCGCGGGCTTCGGCGTTGGTGCTTGCGCCCGAGCAGGCGCCGCTGGCCCTGCGCCAGCTGGTGTACGGCTTGCAGCAGGCGCTGCTGCCCCTGGGTATCGAGCCGCAGGTGCGCGATTACCGGCCGCACTTGACCCTGTCCCGGGACTTTCCTGGCCCCCTGCCGGAGGCGGCCGAGGCGCCGGCGTTCCACCTCATCGCCCGCCACTTCACCTTGTACGAGTCACGCAAGGGCCGCTACTGGCCCTTGGCCGAGTGGTCCCTGGCGCAGTGAAAGTGACGGTCGATGCCCAGGCCGTCGAGGAAGTCCTGGTCGTGGGAAATCACCAGCAGCGCGTTGGGGTAGTCCACCAGCACTTCCAGCAGGTGGGTGCGCATGCGCAGGTCGAGGTTGTTGGTCGGCTCGTCGAGGATCAGTAGCTGCGGCGGCCGGGCGGCGATGCAGGCCAGGGACAGGCGCGCCTTCTCGCCGCCGGACAGCCCCGCCACCGGAGTCTGCACCGCATCGGCCTGGCGGAACAGGAAGTCCGCCAGGTGCGCGCGTAACTGTTCCAGCGGCCAATCCGGCACTAGTCGCGCCAGGGCTTCCTGCACATTGGCATCGGCGGGCAGGGTGTCGTAGTGCTGGTCGATGTAGCCGATCTGCTCGGGCGCCGGCAGCAGCCAGTCGCCACGGCGCCAGACCCGCGGGTCGCCGAGGATCGCCCGCGCCAGGGTGGACTTGCCGCTGCCGTTGTTGCCGGTCAGGGCCAGGCGTTCGCCGCCGTCCAGCTGCAGGTCGATGCCGCTGAGCACCGGCGCGTCGGCGTAGCCGACGCTGCCGCCACGCACCTGGATCAGCACCCGCGACGACTGGCCCGTCGCCGGCAGGTGGAAGCGTGGCACGATCACCGGCTCCGGGCGCAGCTCGGCCAACTGCTCGCCGAGCTCGCGCTGCTGCTGCAGGATCTGCGCCTGCTTGCGCCCGGCGGTGGTGTTGCCGCGGCCCAGCTTGGTTGGCGAGCGCACGGTCGCCCACTTGCTGTTCTGGATCGCCTTGACCCCGCGCTTGCGGGCGCCGGCGGCGCGGGTCTGTTCCTGCATCAGCGAGTCGTGGGCGTCGTCGCGGGCGCGGCGCACCTCGGCGATGCGCTTGTCGAGCACGCCGCGCTGCAGGTCGCGCTCGGCCATGTAGTCGGCATGGCTGCCGTTGAACACATCCAGGCGCCCGTGGTGCACGTGCCAGAGCGTGTCACAGGCCTGGTTCATCAGCGCCACGTCGTGGGTCACCAGCACCAGGGTGCCGTGGAAATGCTCGAGCATGCGCGACAGCGAGCGGCGGTTGGCGGCGTCCAGGTGATTGGTCGGCTCGTCCAGCAGCAGCAAGTCGGGGCCCAGGGCCAGGGCTTGGCTCAATGCCTGGTTGACACGCTGGCCGCCACTGAGCGACGACTCGCCGTCCAGTACCTGGGCCACATGGCCGACACGCAAACCACCGTGGCGCTCGATGTGCCCCTCGCTGGGCGCCAGGCTGCCCTGCAGCAGGCGCAGCAGTGACGACTTGCCGCTGCCGTTGTCGCCGATGATGGCGATGCGTTGCCCCCATTCGATGCGCGCGTCGAGTTCGCTGAAGAGGTGTTTGCGGCCATGGTGCAAGCCCACGCCGTGTAGTTCGATCATTGCCATGGGATGGTGGCCCTCCTGGCCACTGTCGCGCTTGATCGGCAGCGCACATGGGCACAGCCTGCCTTGGCAAGCGCCCAATAAAAAACCCGCCACGAGGGCGGGTTTTTTTGCAGCTATCCGAAAATTACTCCGGACGAACCTGCGCAGCCTGCATGCCCTTCTGGCCTTTTTCGGCTACGAAGGAAACAGTTTGGCCTTCTTTCAGGCTTTTGAAACCGTCGGTTTCGATGGCCTTGAAGTGTACGAACAGGTCGTCGCCGCCGCCTTGAGGAGTGATGAAGCCGAAGCCTTTTTCATCGTTGAACCACTTGACGGTGCCGGTTTGGCGATTGGACATGGGGTGAATCTCCAGAAACATGATTTTTTATCGGGGTGCAGTGTCGCCTAAGCTTCAGTGGCACCGACGACACTATAGTCTAATTCTTCGCATCTAGCGCCTATTACCTTCGCAGGATGTTGATCCAAGGCAAAAGATGCGACGGAACGCCGGAAAATCCGGCCTATTTTGGCTTGCAGCTGGCCTCGACCACCCGCTGAGCCTTCTGCATCAGCTTGGCGTCTACGCCGTCCTTGCTGTCGAGGTCCTCGATCTCCTTGTCGTTGAAATTCTTCTTGATGGCTTGGGCACCACACTCGCAGTGCTTCTTGGCTGTCGCCGCATCCACGCCTTGGCCGCTCGCCACTTGTTGGCACTGCGCCATATAGGACGCTTCCTTGCCGGCTGGGAAATTGCCTGCGTTGGCAGCCAGGGGCAGCAGCAGGGCGCTCGCGGCGCAGGCAGCCAGAAGGGACTGAAGTCGCATAACCGGACACTCCTTGGTTAATGGTCTCATCAAGAGTAGGTTGCTTCAGAAAGTCTGATAGGAAATTTTCCGCAAGAGTTCACCGCCACGGCGTAAATTCCAAATATTTCTGCCGGCCGCTCTAGCCCCGTGCTAGCATGCCTCCCTTGCGCCACGCCCTGTGCGGGCGCATTTCTTTTTATACCTTCCAGTCACTCTGGTTCGTCCCTGGCAGGCCGAAAGGTCTCTGCCACTGTGAGGCAGGCTTTCCCGCGGGAAAGGCAGGGCGGATCTTGTACTGGCTCATCCCAACCCACGTGACCTTTGGTAGGGGTCACCACTAGGAGAGGAGGCGCCATGCCCGTTATTACTCTTCCCGATGGCAGTCAACGCACGTTCGACCAGCCGGTATCCGTAGCCGAAGTCGCCGCCTCGATCGGCGCAGGCCTGGCCAAGGCCACCCTGGCCGGCAAGGTCGACGGCAAGCTCGTCGATGCCTGCGACAAGATCGACCACGACGCCACCCTGCAGATCATCACCCCTAAAGATGAAGAGGGACTGGAGATCATCCGTCACTCGTGCGCCCACCTGATCGGCCACGCGGTGAAGCAGCTGTACCCGACCGCCCGCATGGTGATCGGCCCGGTGATCGACGAAGGCTTCTATTACGACATCGCCTACGAGCGTCCCTTCACCCCGGACGACCTCGCCGCCATCGAAAAGCGCATGCAGCAGCTGATCGACACGGACTACGACGTCGTCAAGAAGATGACCCCGCGCGCCGAAGTCATCGACGTGTTCACCCAGCGTGGCGAAGACTACAAGCTGCGCCTGGTCGAGGACATGCCGGATGAACAGGCCATGGGCCTGTACTACCACGAAGAATACGTCGACATGTGCCGTGGCCCGCACGTGCCGAACACCCGCTTCCTGAAAGCGTTCAAGCTGACCAAGCTCAGCGGCGCCTACTGGCGCGGCGATGCCAAGAACGAGCAGCTGCAACGCGTGTACGGCACCGCCTGGGCCGACAAGAAGCAGTTGGCCGCCTATATCCAGCGCATCGAAGAAGCCGAAAAACGCGACCACCGCAAGATCGGCAAGCAGCTCGACCTGTTCCACCTGCAGGAAGAAGCCCCGGGCATGGTGTTCTGGCACGCCAACGGCTGGACCGTGTACCAGGTGCTCGAGCAGTACATGCGCCAGGTCCAGCGTGAAAACGGCTACCAGGAAATCAAGACCCCGCAGGTTGTCGACCGTATCCTCTGGGAGCGTTCCGGCCACTGGTCCAACTACGCCGAGAACATGTTCACCACTTCGTCGGAAAACCGCGACTACGCGGTAAAACCGATGAACTGCCCGTGCCACGTGCAGGTGTTCAACCAGGGTCTGAAGTCCTACCGCGACCTGCCGCTGCGCCTGGCCGAGTTCGGCGCCTGCCACCGCAACGAGCCGTCCGGCGCGCTGCACGGCATCATGCGCGTGCGTGGCTTCGTGCAGGACGACGCGCACATCTTCTGCACCGAAGAACAGGTGAAGAAGGAAGCCGCCGACTTCATCAAACTGACCCTGGACGTGTACAAGGACTTCGGTTTCACCGACGTCGCCATGAAGCTGTCGACCCGTCCGGCCAAGCGCGTGGGCTCCGAAGAGCTGTGGGACCGTGCCGAAGGCGCACTGGCCGACGCCCTGAACGAGTCGGGCCTGGAGTGGGAATACCAGCCGGGCGAGGGCGCCTTCTACGGTCCGAAAATCGAGTTCACCCTGCGCGACTGCCTCGGCCGTAACTGGCAGTGCGGCACCCTGCAGTACGACCCGAACCTGCCCGAGCGCCTGGACGCCAGCTACATCGCCGAAGACAACAGCCGCGTGCGCCCGGTGATGCTGCACCGCGCCATCCTCGGTTCGTTCGAGCGCTTCATCGGCATGCTCATCGAGCACTACGCCGGCGTGTTCCCGGCCTGGCTCGCCCCGACCCAAGCCGTGATCATGAACATCACCGACAAACAGGCCGATTTCGCCCTCGAGGTGGAAAAAGCCCTGAACGGTAGCGGATTCCGTGCCAAGTCGGACTTGAGAAATGAGAAGATCGGCTTTAAAATCCGCGAGCATACGTTGCTGCGGGTCCCTTATCTTTTGGTTATAGGGGATCGCGAAGTCGAAACGCAAACCGTCGCTGTGCGCACCCGCGAAGGCGCAGACCTGGGCTCGATGCCCGTCGCGCAGTTCGCTGAGCTGCTGTCGCAAGCGGTTTCCCGGCGTGGTCGCCAAGAATCGGAGTAATGACTATTAAGCGTGAAATGAGAAACGATAAACGAACTGCACCGAAAGCCCCGATCAACGAGAATATCTCGGCACGCGAGGTTCGGTTAATTGGTGCTGACGGCGAGCAGATTGGCATCGTCTCGATTGATGAAGCGCTGCGTATCGCTGATGAAGCGAAGCTGGATCTGGTGGAAATCTCTGCAGACGCGGTACCGCCCGTCTGCAAGGTGATGGACTACGGCAAGCACCTCTTCGAGAAGAAGAAGCAGGCCAACGAAGCCAAGAAGAACCAGAAGCAGATCCAGATCAAAGAAATCAAGTTTCGTCCAGGGACGGAAGAAGGGGATTACCAGGTAAAACTACGCAACCTGGTACGTTTCCTTAGCGATGGGGACAAGGCCAAGATCTCTCTGAGATTCCGCGGCCGTGAGATGGCCCACCAGGAGCTGGGCATGGAGCTGTTGAAGCGGGTCGAAGCTGACCTCGTGGAATACGGCACCGTTGAGCAGCATCCGAAGATGGAAGGACGCCAGCTTATGATGGTCATCGCCCCCAAAAAGAAGAAGTAATCTCCCGGGCACGGCAGGCCTGATGATTATTGTGTAATTTTTATTCGAATGCGGAGTTCCAACATGCCAAAAATGAAAACCAAGAGCGGTGCTGCGAAGCGCTTCCTGAAGACGGCTTCCGGCTTCAAGCACAAGCACGCTTTCAAGAGCCACATCCTGACCAAAATGTCGACCAAGCGTAAGCGTCAACTGCGCGGTGCCAGCTTGCTGCACCCGTCTGACGTGGCAAAAGTCGAGCGCATGCTGCGCGTTCGTTAATTCTGGTTAAGATAGAGGAAGTTACTCATGGCTCGTGTTAAGCGCGGCGTTATCGCTCGTAAGCGTCACAAAAAAATTCTGAAACTGGCTAAAGGCTACTACGGTGCACGCTCGCGCGTATTCCGCGTTGCCAAGCAAGCGGTCATCAAGGCAGGCCAATACGCCTACCGCGACCGTCGCCAGAAGAAGCGTCAGTTCCGCGCACTGTGGATCGCTCGTATCAACGCCGGTGCCCGCACCAACGGTCTGTCGTACAGCCGTCTGATTGCTGGCCTGAAAAAAGCGTCGATCGAAATCGACCGTAAGGTTCTGGCTGATCTGGCAGTGAACGAAAAAGCGGCGTTTGCTGCGATTGTCGAGAAGGCTAAAGCCGTACTGGCTTAAGTACCCACGACAATCATCCGGCGGCGCCTGCGCCGTCGGGTGTAAAACGTCATCGGATAGGGGAAGAGCCTTCAAAAGCTCTTCCCCTATTTTCGTATCTGGAGTCTGTACATGGAAAACCTGGACGCGCTGGTCGCCCAAGCCCTCGAGGCCGTGGAACGCGCTGAAGACATCACTACCCTGGAACAGATCCGGGTCCAATATCTCGGCAAGAAAGGCGAGCTGACCCAGGTGATGAAGACCCTGGGCAACCTGCCAGCCGAAGAGCGCCCCAAGGTCGGCGCGCTGATCAACGACGCCAAGGAACGCGTCACCGACGTGCTCAACGCACGCAAGGCCGCCTTTGAAGAGGCCGAGCTCAACGCTCGCCTGGCCGCCGAATGTATCGACGTGACCCTGCCAGGCCGTGGCCAGACCACCGGCGGGCTGCACCCGATCACCCGTACCCTCGAGCGCATCGAGCAGTTCTTCACCCACATCGGCTACGGCATCGCCGAAGGCCCTGAGGTCGAAGACGACTACCACAACTTCGAAGCGCTCAACATCCCCGGCCACCACCCGGCCCGGGCGATGCACGACACCTTCTACTTCAACGCCAACATGCTGCTGCGCACCCACACCTCGCCGGTCCAGGTGCGTACCATGGAAAGCACCCAGCCGCCGATCCGCATCGTCTGCCCAGGCCGTGTGTACCGTTGCGACTCGGATATCACCCACTCGCCGATGTTCCACCAGGTCGAAGGCCTGCTGGTCGATCGCGGCATCAACTTCGCCGACCTCAAGGGCACCATCGAAGAGTTCCTGCGGGTGTTCTTCGAGAAAGAACTGGCCGTGCGCTTCCGCCCGTCGTTCTTCCCCTTCACCGAGCCGAGCGCCGAAGTCGACATCCAGTGCGTGATGTGTTCCGGCAACGGCTGCCGCGTGTGCAAGCAGACCGGCTGGCTGGAAGTGATGGGCTGCGGCATGGTCCACCCGAACGTGCTGCGCATGTCCGGCATCGACCCGGAAGAGTTCCAGGGCTTCGCCTTCGGCATGGGCGCCGAGCGCCTGGCCATGCTGCGCTATGGCGTCAACGATTTGCGTCTGTTCTTCGACAACGACCTGCGGTTCTTGGCTCAATTCCGCTAGGCCCAATCGACGCAACTTTCAGGAGAACAGCATGAAATTCAGTGAACAGTGGCTGCGCGGTTGGGTAAACCCGCAAGTCTCCCGTGACGAACTGGTCGCCCGCCTGTCCATGGCCGGTCTCGAAGTCGACAGCGTGACCCCCGCTGCCGGCCAGTTCAGCGGCATCGTGGTGGGCGAGATCCTCACCACCGAACAACACCCGGACGCCGACAAGCTGCGCGTGTGCCAGGTAAGCAACGGCGCAGAGACCTTCCAGGTGGTCTGCGGCGCCCCGAATGCCCGCCCAGGCATCAAGATCCCGTTCGCCATGATCGGTGCCGAACTGCCGGGCGACTTCAAGATCAAGAAGGCCAAGCTGCGCGGCGTCGAATCCTTCGGCATGCTCTGCTCGGCTTCCGAGCTGCAGATCAGCGACGAGAACGACGGCCTGCTGGAACTGGCCGCCGACGCCCCGGTTGGCCAGGACATCCGTCAGTACCTGAACCTGGACGACGCCAGCATCGAGATCGGCCTGACCCCGAACCGCGGCGACTGCCTGTCCATCGCTGGCCTTGCCCGTGACGTCAGCGCCCTGTACGACGTGCCGGTCACCCGCCCGGTGGTGCCAGCCGTACCGGCTGCCCACGACGAAGTGCGCCCGGTCGAAGTCAGCGCCCCGGCCGCCTGCCCGCGCTACCTGGGCCGCGTGATCCGCAACGTCGACCTGAGCAAGCCGACCCCGCTGTGGATGGTCGAGCGCCTGCGCCGCAGCGACGTGCGCAGCATCGACGCCGCCGTCGACATCACCAACTACGTGATGCTCGAGCTCGGCCAGCCGATGCACGCCTTCGACCTCGCCGAAATCAACGGCGGTATCCGCGTGCGCATGGCCGAGGAGGGTGAGAAGCTCGTCCTGCTGGACGGCCAGGAAGTTGCCCTGCGCGCCGACACCCTGGTGATCGCCGACCACACCCGCGCCCTGGCCATTGCCGGCGTGATGGGTGGCGAGCACAGCGGCGTCAACACCGAGAAGACCCGCGATCTGTTCCTCGAGAGCGCCTTCTTCGAGCCGATCTCCGTCGCCGGCAAGGCCCGTTCCTACGGCCTGCACACCGACGCCTCGCACCGCTATGAGCGCGGCGTGGATTCGCAACTGGCCCGTGAAGCCATGGAGCGCGCCACCGCCCTGGTGCTGGAGATCGTCGGCGGCGAAGCCGGCCCCGTAGTCGAAGCCGTGAGCGAGCAGCACCTGCCGAACATCGCGCCGATCACCCTGCGCGACGAACGCATCACCCAGATGCTCGGCATGCAAATGCAAGCCGCCCAGGTCGAGCAACTGCTCAACGCTTTGGAGCTGAACACCAGCGCTAATGGGGCAGGGGAGTGGACCGTTACGGTCCCAAGCCACCGCTTCGACGTCAGCCTGGAAGTCGACCTGATCGAAGAGCTGGCCCGCCTGTACGGCTACAACAACCTGCCGGTCCGCTACCCGCAGGCCCGCCTGGCCCCGCAAGCCCGCCCGGAAACCCGTGGCGAGCTGCCGAACCTGCGCCGTCTGCTGGTTGCCCGCGGCTACCAGGAAGCCATCACCTACAGCTTCATCGACCCGAAACTGTTCGAGCTGTTCACCCCAGGCGTCGAGCCGCTTCTGCTGGCCAACCCGATCTCCAACGACATGGCCGCCATGCGCGCCTCGTTGTGGCCGGGCCTGGTCAAGGCCATGCAGCACAACCTCAACCGCCAGCAAGACCGCGTGCGCCTGTTCGAAAGCGGCCTGCGCTTCGTCGGCCAGCTCGGTGACCTCAAGCAGCAACCGATGATCGCCGGCGTCGTCACCGGCAGCCGCCTGCCGGAAGGCTGGGCCAACGGCCGCGACAGCATCGACTTCTTCGACGTCAAAGCCGATGTGGAAGCCCTGCTGGGTTACTCCGGTGCCCTGAGCGACTTCACCTTCGCTGCCGGCAAACACCCGGCCCTGCACCCCGGCCAGACCGCCCGCATCGAGCGCGACGGCAAGGAAGTCGGCTACCTCGGCGCGATCCACCCCGAGCTGGCCAAGACTCTCGGCCTCGACCGCCCGGTGTTCGTCTTCGAGCTGGTGCTCGGCGATGTAGTCGAAGGCCGCCTGCCGAAGTTCAGCGAACTGTCCAAGTTCCCGGAAACCCGTCGTGACCTGGCTTTGATCGCAGGACGTGATGTAGCTTCTAGCTCGGTGCTTGAAGTAATTCGTGACAATGCGGGCGAATGGCTCACAGACCTCAGGCTGTTTGACGTCTACCAGGGTAAAGGCATTGATCCTGATAGAAAAAGCCTGGCCGTCGGCTTGACCTGGCAACATCCATCGCGCACTCTTAACGACGATGAGGTGAATGAAACCCTGCAAACCATCCTCACCTCGCTTGAACAAAGGTTGAACACCACGTTAAGGAAATAACGGCATGGGTGCTCTGACGAAAGCTGAGATGGCCGAAAGGCTGTACGAGGAGCTGGGGCTTAACAAGCGTGAGGCCAAGGAGCTGGTCGAGCTGTTTTTCGAAGAAATTCGGCACGCGCTTGAAGACAACGAGCAGGTCAAGTTGTCCGGTTTCGGCAACTTCGACCTTCGCGACAAACGCCAGCGGCCGGGCCGCAACCCTAAAACAGGGGAAGAGATCCCGATCACCGCGCGCCGCGTCGTCACCTTTCGTCCAGGGCAGAAGCTGAAAGCCCGGGTAGAGGCCTATGCTGGAACCAAGCCATAACGACGAGCTGCCCCCCATCCCGGGCAAACGCTACTTCACCATCGGTGAAGTCAGCGAGCTCTGTGCGGTAAAACCGCACGTGCTGCGCTACTGGGAGCAGGAATTCACGCAGCTCAACCCGGTGAAGCGCCGTGGCAACCGGCGGTATTATCAGCGCCAGGACGTGCTGATGATCCGCCAGATCCGCGCTTTGCTGTATGACCAGGGCTTTACCATTGGCGGGGCGCGGTTACGGCTCTCCAGTGATGAGGTCAAGGATGAGTCCAGCCAGTACAAGCAGCTGATTCGGCAGATGATTGCGGAGTTGGAGGATGTATTGGTGGTTCTGAAGAAGTGACCTGGTTGGCGACGAGTGGAAATTTTTGAAAAAAAGCTTCCATTATTCAAAAGGTTAGGTTAAATTCTTCAACGTTCTCAGCGGTATCGAGAATGATGTCGGGGCGTAGCGCAGCCCGGTAGCGCACTTGCATGGGGTGCAAGGGGTCGAGTGTTCGAATCACTCCGTCCCGACCAAAATACTCCAAAGAATCCAGTCACTTAGCGGTGACTGGATTTTTTTATGCCTACACATTTTGCTGCTGATAGAAATTTCGCCTCACTTTCTGCCCACCGAGATGTTGATTAGATTTCGCGGGCTGCTTAGTACATCGAAATCCGAGATTAAGGTTCGACCCAAAGCTGCCAGTGAGCGATCACAGGGAGCTCTTGACATCCTAGAAAAAAGCAGCTCTCAAGAGCTGCTTTTTCTTCCCTATTCGCCCTTTTTGTGCTTATGGGGTTTCAGGTCCGGGTGCTCCTTCTGCTTTTCAGGAGTGACTCGCTGCCTTTTGTCCGGAGTGCCATCTTCGTTGGTGCGTTTAGGACCTGGCTTGATGCTCATGCAAAATTTCCTTTTCTGCTTGGGTTGTTGAGTACTGCTATGTTGTTAGTCCAATCTCTTGCAGCAGTCAACGCAGGCCGGCTCATTAGCGCTTGGCAGCCTAATGGTTGTATCCCGAATTCAGCACTAGAGGCCTGAGTATGAGCTTACGGCCAAAGGCTTGCACCAACGCAGTGCGATCCGAGGACCGACTTTCCACCGACGGCATTGGCAGGTTTACAGAACTCAGCCACTAGCGAGAAAAGCTAAACGCCGTACCGTTTGTTTCCCCCAGATGTGATGCAGTAGCGACCGCCTCTTGGCCCTATGCAGATACGACCCGAAGAGCAGGGGCACGATGAACCATATTCTGACGTTGTGTTGCGAGCTGGTTGTGAAGTGGGTCGCTCTCTTTTGGGCTGTAAGCTAATAAAGCAATTTACGCCGCTGCAGAGATTTTTATAGGAAATCCACCGCTGCGGCTGTCCATCAAGGCTGATGCGGGCCCACTCATTCTGCTGCTCATAGACCTGCACCTTCTCGCCGCGGTTGAGTTGGGAAATCACTTTTCCGCCTGGCTGAGCGCGCAGGTTCAGCTTGTCCGCGTTGACGAAGTGCTCTGTTGTAGATTCTAGTGTTGTCTGTGGCGCCAGTGATGAGGCCGTTGTCAAGGACCTCACAGGTGCCTGACTAAGAGGCGCCTCTATTCTAGGCGAGTCCTTTTTTCCGACTGCCCAGATCACTACAAAGAATATAAGCAGTAACAGCCAAGATTGACCTTTTTTGCGCATATCCCTTGCACCTCGAATAGAGAACTGTCCCAGTGACGTAACCTTATGAAACGCCTCACCTTTTGGCCATCAAGGCAGGCTGTACAGCGAAAAGTTCCGGTAGGTATGTATGCCTAAGCTTTTCAGCTTAGCCGAGTAGCGTAGTTAGCACGGAGGATTGCAACCAGGCTGTGCGTCCGCTTGGGGTCGTAAGCGGACGGTCGTAAACTGCGGGCTACACGTGTCCCCCGCACCGCTGCAGCGGCAAGTACACCAGGTAGAAAATGAGCCAGCACGCATAGATGCTGGAATGCGGGTAATAGGCGCGCGCGACCTGTCCTGACTAACCTCAACGTAACGAGATATTTCCTCATCTCATTGCTCCGTTAGGTGGTGGCCATTGGCCAAGTGCAAAGGCTACTATGGTGCATGGTTGCCATTGCTTCACGCTGACAACTTTCACTCGGAAAGCTTTCACGTTGAAGGCGTCCAGGGAGGGTTTCCATGTGGGTAGATAACGAGACGGAAACAGACTTCCTAAACTTTTCTGGGGTCGCTGACACGGTCGCCGAGATCGTCTACCAAGCTGATGGCCGCCCGATTTCCATCGGTGTGTCTGGTGCGTGGGGCGCGGGTAAGTCGTCCATGATCAAGTTGATCCAGGCGTCCCTCAAAGCTCCGCCCCAAGTCGAGGAGAAGCCTGCGAAGGACTTTGTATTCGTCGAATTCAACGCTTGGCTGTACCAAGGCTACGATGACGCCCGCGCCGCCCTGATGGACGTGATCGCCACGCGTCTGGAAGCCGAGGCCAAGAAGCGCGCGAAAGGTCTAGATAAAGCTTCTGAGCTGCTTTCACGGGTGAATTGGCTCCGGGTTGCGAAGCTCGCCGGCAGCACGGCCTTGTCCTTTGCTACGGGAGTACCCGCGCCGGGCCTGCTAGGCGAGATCATCGGCCTTGTTGACCGAGTTCGATCTGGGCAGGTCGATCAGGATGCCATCGAGGCATTGCACGACACTGCCGATAAAGCCAAGGATGAGGCCGGCAAGCTATGGAGTAGCGCACCTGCCAAAAAGTCACCGCCGAAGGAAATCCAAGCACTCAGGGATAACTTCGAGACCATCCTGGAAGAGCTGGGGGTCACCCTGGTCGTGTTGATCGACGACCTGGATCGCTGCCTGCCCGAGACCACTATCTCAACGCTGGAAGCGATTCGACTCTTCCTGTTCCTACGCAATACAGCGTTCGTTATCGCTGCGGACAACGAGATGATCAAGCACGCGGTGCGCAAGCACTTTAGCGGCGTGCCCGATGATGTCTTGGTGACCAGCTATTTCGACAAACTGATTCAGGTGCCGATTCGTGTTCCTCCCCTGGGTACCCAGGAAGTCAGGGCGTACATGATGATGCTGTTCCTGGAGAACAGTAAGCTGCCCAAAGAGGTCGTCGAAGAAATTCGGGTTCAGGTGCGCGGACAGCTTCGGACAACCTGGCAGGGCAACCGGGTGGATCGCGCGTTCATGCAGAGCTTGTATAGCGACTACCCCACAGACCTGATCGGCAAGTTCGACACCGCTGAGCGCCTGGCTGCAGTCATGACGTCTGCCTCAGGTATCCAGGGAAACCCTCGACTAATCAAGCGCTTCCTGAACGCCCTGTCTATCCGCATGAGCATCTCTCGTGCCCAAGGGGTGGGTGTCGATGAAGCGGTGCTGGTCAAGCTGATGCTTTTCGAGCGTAGCGGTAACCCAAAGGCCTACGAAGAACTGATGAAGGCGGTGGCATCCCACAAGGACGGCAAGCCCGTGCTGCTTGGCGAGTGGGAAGCTGATATGAAGTTGGGCAAAGCCCTAGCGCTCCAGCAGCCCTGGGATCTTCCTTTCGTCAAAGAGTGGCTCGCCCTGCCTCCAGCGTTGGCAGACAAAGATCTGCGGGGGGCAATCTACGTCAGTCGTGAGCATGCTCCGATCATCACAGACGAAGACCGACTGTCTTCGGAAGCTGCCGAGCTGCTTACCGCACTGCTCGCTACCCCTGACATGGCTGAGCAGCTCAAGGATAGGTTGGCACTCATAGCGCCTGTCGATATCAACGTGGTGATGGATCGTTTGTTAGACAAAGCAGGTGCTGAGCAAGAGTGGGGAGTACCTGACATCCTGGAGGCCTTGCTCGTAGTCGGACGACTTGATGCTCAGCAGGGGCTTCGATTGGCTGCGTTTCTGAAAGCTCGTCCGCCGGCACAAATCCAGGTGGGCATTGTGCCGAAGCTTACAGACGAGGTTTGGGCGAAGTCAGTGTACGAATTTTGGAAGACGGCTGAAGTCAGTCCGCCGGTGAAGGCTGCAATAAGGAAGTTTGATGGGAACCTCACAAAATAACGATCCGCCTGGCAAGGGCCTACTGTACGTACCACCTTGGACTCCTCCGCTGCCTCCTGTACCGCCAAAGCCGCCCGAGCCACCGGATGCAGATCCACAAGATGACAGGCCATACGAGCCAGACAAGGACGAGTCCGAGGATGGTAGTGACCAAGCCGATGACCCAAGACAGGTACCCCAGGCACCTTCACCCTTAGCACCTCCTGCACGATTCAAGGGGGCGCGGCGGGGGCTCGGTGACTTCGCAAGCAGCGGTAATCGCAATAGCTTGCGCAAGAGCCTGCGGGAATATGTGCGCCATGGATATGGTGGATCAAAAACCACCACGGCTCGCTTTGGAGGCACCGCGTCGATCGCCGGGGTCTTCGGCAGTGCGCTTGAGTCGGTCGCTGATGGCAGCCAGCAAGCCGGCCCCGGTGTACTTGACCGAGTCCTTCTGCAAGGTCGCTCTGCCTCCGAAGTGATGGATGCACTGGTTGAAGCCGTGCGCCCAGTAGACGGTACTCAGGATGCGGAGGCTGAGCGTGCCTCGATCCGTGGCTCGCTATCCGATGTTCTTGTGCGTTACCCAGACGCTGACCTACTCAACCTGTCAGCCGAGCAGCGGACGTTTGCGATTGAGCGTTTCACAGCGATGGACGTCTTCCATCGGTACGAGCTCGATATGTGCAAGACGATCCAGGAAAAAGCGCCTTCAGCATCCGTCGCAATGCGTCGATTGAAGGAGATCAAGGACTACATCAAAGAATGCGTGAGCGCGTCGTTCCGCAAGATCGCAAACGCCAGAACGCCCTTGACTACTGGGAGGATTTCTCAGGTTGTTACCCAGGCGCTGCAGGACACCTTTGAAGTCTTTGAGGGGTACGTAGAATGAGGTTTGTGTGCGGTCCAGCTGGATTCACGGTGCCGGGTATGGATGGCGCCATGCAAGTGGTGATCTACGGTAAAGCGGAGGATGGGCAGGTCAGCGTTGGTGGCTATGCTCGGGAACTGCTGGATAGGGCCCATTTGGAAATCAGCCCTCAAGCCTGGGACTTTCTGAGTATCGCGCTTTCAGTGGTGGCTGCTGATTTCACTGATCTGAGAGCAAAAAGTGCTGATGCCTGGACTCGCCAGATCAGCCTTGAAATTGCTGTGCTGGATTCGGTGTTTTGGAATGCGCAGGCTCGTGCCTTGGAGGCGGCGTTGCGGTTCCTCACAACGGATCAGTGGACACTGGCTTTTCACCCTGGTGGTTTTGGGCCGCCGGCACAGATGCAGGTACTGCATCCTGTTGAAGATTCGGTGGTGCTGCTCTCTGGTGGTCTAGACAGCTTGATTGGCGCAATTGACCTGGTCGAACAGGGGGTGAAACCCTACGCAGTGAGCCAGATTGTTCGAGGCGATGGTGAGAAGCAGGATCTGTTCGCACAGAGTCTTAGTTTGAACCGGATCGGTCTCAACCACGTGGCCAGGTCGCCCGGGCAGCAAGAGCCGTCCCAGCGCGCGCGCTCGATCGTATTTTTGGCATTTGGCCTAGCCGTAGCGACTTCGCTCGATCGCTACCATCGTGGCGAGACCGTGCCGCTGTATATCTGCGAGAACGGGTTTATCGCCATCAATCCACCGCTGACCATATCCCGGGTCGGTAGCCTGAGCACTCGCACTGCGCATCCCGAATACTTGGGGCGGCTCCAACAGATATTTGATGCTGCTGGCATCAACGTTCAGATTCGCAATCCCTATGCTTTGCTCACGAAAGGCGAAATGATGGTGGGCTGCAAAAATCAGGATTTGCTCAAGCAGCATGCCGTGGCATCCACCAGTTGTGGGCGCTTCCAGCGGTTCGGCTATAAACATTGTGGTCGCTGCGTTCCGTGCCAAGTGAGGCGAGCATCGTTCAAGCGTTGGTCAGAGCTCGATGACGATACTTGGTACGTCTACGACAACCTCAACCAAGATGACCTGCAGCACGGGAGATTCGAGGACGTGCGCTCGGTGGGTATGGCGTTGGCAAACGTGGCTCAAAATGGCTTCGAGGAATGGCTTGGCCACAGTCTCTTTTCTCCCTTTATCCATGATCGCCAGGGGTACAGTCAGATGCTCGCGCGAGGGCTGGATGAGCTTGGCGTTTTGCACCGTGATTATCGGCTGATCTAGCCGAGTGACACGTGCCTCTAGGTACCGGCAGCGTTGTCAATCAACTTAGCCTTCAATTGCATTAAGTCGCTGCTTCAACTGCTCATTAAGCGACACACCATGTACACCTGAGTGAATCTCGCGATGACAGGATGGGCACACAGCACCTACGTACCGAGGGTGGTCGAGGCCACCGTCGGAGAGCCGATTTACATGATGCGGCTCCAGGTATGGGGTTCCATCTTTCTTAAAAAAAGGAGCTGGCTTGTCACAGCTTTCACATAAGCCTTTGGCACGCATGAGGACGTAGTGAGCGACCTTTCGGCTACGTTGGTAAATTTTGCGCTGCGCTGATTGTTCCATTGCATTCGTTACCGGCTTACAGGCAGCCAGAGCGGCTATCCGAGCAGCAGCTAACGAATCTGCGAGTTCAACCTCTGTCTCCAACTCAGTTTCGATATTCAGCTCTGGACTGCCCACAGGCACCAATCTGAATACAAGAGCAATGCGGTCCTTGCCATCAACATCCGGTTGGATTCGTTCAAAGACGTCGGCGCAGCAGAACTCACCTATGTAACGATTACCTTTTCCTTTGCCGAGCGATTTGAACAGATGAAGCGCACGACCTGTCTCAGCATGCTCAGCGACAGCTCTGTTGCCACGGTTCAATGTCATAGGGCCACGCTGCCCCTCACCAGTGTAGAGAAACGCACCGTTGTCCCAGCGGTCGGCGTAGCCGTATTGCTCGCCACTATCGCCAGTAAACAAGAAAATCGCCGGGTGGGTAGCGGATGCAGCTATGCCGCTCTGTCGGCTACCCCCGAATGGTCCGTTGATTTCACTCACGCGATCGTAAATGGCCCCAGGCTCGAACTGCAGGACTGGTTCTAGACCAGTGCTCTGCAGCTCGATGATGGAAAATCCACGCTTTTCTAAATAGCGGTTTGTGAGGTGTCCGCCTGGGAATTGGCTAACTGCGATGCCGGTAGCCAAGGAGACTATTTTCTTTGCTGGGTACGATGTACCCCCTACAGCAATCGCGTAGCGGTGGGCAGGGTTCGTCTCCCAACCATGCCACTCTCGTCTTCCTCTAAAGTCGCGGTCAAATTCCAGCAAAGCCTCATCAATACGTTCCTTCGATACAGCTTTGATCGCCACGTGCGCTGCCCTTTGTCGCCGATGTTTGTAGGAAATTTCCCCATCGTCGCCAAAGTGATCAAACGGTTCAAGAAAAACTGGCAAAGCGCCACTGCGATCGTAGCGTCCGCGCGAGAGTTCGTATGCGTTTCAGGTCCATATTCGTTGTGGCAGCAGGCGTGCCCAGGGTCTACGGAATCGGATTTTCCCTCTTCCTTGTAGTCCGTTTCCGAAACATACTTCTACCCCCTTACAGCCCGTTGCAGCCGCTGCATCACCCATCTAGTCTCGCCAAGTCGCTGCCAATTCAGCGACCGGTTTTGACAGACCGGGAAGATAGTAACGCGCGTGCATAGCCGTCTATGGTGGCTGTACGTGGGGCACTTCGGTGCGCCGGTTTCCTATTTTCCCGGTCTGTCAACCCGCGTACAGCTGCCACCTTTCTGTTTGACAGCAGAGAACGGTAGCTCCATTTGAAAATAGGAGCTCTACCATGCTGAAAATAGTCCCCGATCCACCCCTACAAGACAAATACACCACCCACACCCTCGAAGACCTTCTGGTCCAGATCTCCGAATACCTCGTCTGCGCCTTGACCGTCAGCCAGCAGACCGTCCTGCTCCACGCCAAACCCCCAGGCCAGGTCCTGACCCTCGCCGCCATGCACGAAATCGACAGCGCCCGCACTCTGGTGGAAGTGGCGCTGAGCCGCGTGCAATCCCGGCACTGACCTGGCGAGCCTGGGCTCGTACTTGATGTTCACCGATCAGGCCCCGCGCCGTTCGCGGGGCCGCAGGTGGAATGGTATGGATAAGGAATTGCAAATCCCGCGCATCAAGAAACTTGCCACTACCGGCGTCGGGCATCTCGGTGAAGGCGCGGAGGTGGGTGTGCAAGACCCGCTGTTCCGTGTGGTGGCGGGGCATCCGCTGGACCATGCGGTGGAGCAGGCGACCGTGCTGATGTGTGCGGTGCACCAGATCAGTGATCTGGCGATGGTGGAGACAGATCATCTGCCTACGCTGCTGACGGCGGTGCATTACCTCAGTGGCATGGCCAAGGCGTTGGCCCAGGATGTGAATCATGGGTTGATGGTTGGGCGGGGGGCTGAGTAGGGGGAGGGTATCTGGCTGGGGGCTTGGTTGTCTGGGCGGGCGCTATCGCGGGGCAAGCCCGCTCCCACGAGTACGCGCACACAAGCCCGATCCCACAGGCCTGCTCCCGCGTTTCGTCTAGCCGCTATGGCGCCAGGTTCACCCCGTTACAGCGCCCCTTGGTGGAAAAGTCGTTAATCTGCCGCGCCTTGTTCACCGACATCAGGATCGTGCAGCCGCCAGGATGGGCCACGTCGTCCCAGTAGTTGGTATGGACCATCACGTTGCCTTGCATCTCGGCGGTGCTGCCGACCACTTCCTTTTGCACGTAGGTGGTATCGCGGTACCAGCCCAACTGCACCCCAGCGCCGTCGGGCAACGGCTCCATGCGCATGGGCGGGCCGAAGAAGTCGATGGCCTGCTTGGCGTCGCGCCCTTGCCATTGGTTGCCCGCCATCAGCTCCGGCAGGGTCGGGATGCAGCCGGCCAGCGCAGGCAGCAACAGGCCAAGGATCAGCAGATGGCGCGTGCTCATCGTGGGGTGTTCGCCAGCATGTCGTCCAGCTCCTGCACCGCCTGGCTGTTGGCCTGGACGCCAATCAACTGGATGAACATGGCCTGGATGGTGGCGACCATCTTCGCCGCCGGCATCTTGCCGAGCGACAGCATCTGGTTGCGCGCGCGGTTATCGGGGGCGCAGACGAAGGCGAAGGTGCGCTGCAACCAGTAGTCCTTTGGTGCGACCCAGTCTTTGGCGTTGGTTTTCACATCGCGCACGGCGCCGTCGAAGCGACGTATCACCCGGGCGCTGTCCAGGCGGATCTGGCGCTGTTTGCATTTGACCTGCACCTCGTAGGCGGCGAGGGTCGGGAAGGCCGGGTCTTCGAACAGCTGCATGACCTGGGCCGATTGCACGCCACCGGGCTTTTGCAGGATGCCGGCGGCATCGGCGACGTAGACCTCGTTGTGCAGGCGTTCGCCTTTGCCGTAGATGATCCAGTAGTCGCCCGCGGCTTGTTCGGCCAGGGCCGAAGTGCTGCAGGCCATGGCCAGAATGGCCAGCCAACGGCAGGGGGGTGGAAGTCTGTGACGCATGGAGTCCTTTCCCGATTTAAGTAATCCAGGAGGGACTATACGAACGCTTGGGGAGCAGGGTCGATTAGCACGGTTGTGCTAATGGCCAAGGGCTGGTAGCGCTCAGGTTTCCGAAAGCTCGAAACGCATTTAGCCCATTCCATCGTTGCTGAATCGCATGGCTCATTTTCGGGGTCGGGCGCAAGCGAATCGCGTGCGTACCGAGTAGCTCGCTGATTGAGATATGCCAATTAACGCAGACGCTCCACCGCCGTCGTCAAGGCTGCCTTTACGGAGGGTATGGTCTCCACCACCCGTTCCTTCGCCTCCGTACCCTGCAATCGAACCCCGATAACCACGCTCTTGTCATCCTGTACGCGTGCGAACGCGATGTAGCCATTTTCCAATGGGTGCACGTACTCACCGGGCTGTACGTCTGGATAATGGCGCGCCTTGTGGAAATCGCTGCGTATGGCGATGACTTGCGTCACGGTCTTGAATGCTGGGCTGAAATTCTCGGTGAGGTAGCCGTAACTATATGCCAGCAGCACGCTGCCCATCAGCGCACCGGTGCTATGGAACAGGTACAGGTTGAGGGCCTTCCTCACGCTGGGTCGATAGCCGTAGCCGCCAATCAGCGTGGAGAGCTGCAGCCAGGCAGTATCCAGCAGCAGGCCAATCGTGGTGACGGTGAAGGTTGCCAGCGCCAGTGGGGCAACGATCATGGCCAATACCCCGAGCCATGACGGGATGTAGAACAACAGGGCGAGTATCGCCACCGTCAGGTCGAAGCTTTGCGGCGGCAACCCCAGGGTCTCGGCAACGGCATAGCGGGCGCAGGCTGTGGAAGTTAGCAGTACCAGCAGATGCACAATGACGATGGGAAGCTTGGCGGAGGGCCTGTTCCAGGCGGCGCGCAGCCAGCGTGCGAAGGGAAGGCACCAAATGATGAAGCCAAATATCACCAGCGCGCAGGCTACGGTGCTCGCGATTGTGAGCCCGGGAAAGCCTGTCGCCCAATAGGCTACGAAACTGACGCCGTACGTGGCCAGTGCGGCAGCATAGAAGCGCTGTGGGATGGAAGACTGCCTGTAGCGGGCAATGAACTTTGCTTTGAACGATTTCATGAGGTCGGTGAGTTCCATTTCAGTGGCGATTTTCGGTGTGCGCGCCAAGCCCCGGCTAAAAGCAGAATTGTGCATGATGGCAATAAAATGGCAGCCTTGCGGGCAATAGCTAAAGTAAATGTGTGCCCCCTAACAAGGAAGTTCCCAGCATGTACAGAACTGCCATTACTGTTGCTGTTGTCGCGTTGCTCAGTGGTTGTGCCAATTTCCAAGCCCCAAAGTTTGTAGATACCGGGACGGGGTGCACACCGAATAGCGCTACATCGCTGTGTTTGTTGAACACGCTGAGCGAGAATTACAAAACCTATTCCAACAGCGCGCAGAAGTCGCGGATGATCAGCGACACGACGGCCCTTGGTGCAGCGGGTGGAGCAATCATAGGGGCAGCTACAAACGCGCATTCGGACTTGTACAAGGCGGCGGGGGGCATAGCGCTGACGGCCATGGGGTTGTCCAAGTACGCCAACTTCAAAACGCAAGCGCTGGCGAGCAGGGTGGCTGCCTCAAAACTGACTTGCGCGAAAGCACCGCTCACAGATTTACTCAACAGAGCAGGCTTCGTGGCAGACGCTGATCTCACTAAGCGCGTGGCGGTCCTACGTTCTGAGTTTTCACTCCCAGGGCTGGATATGCGGCCCCTCTCTGGTAAAAGCGTGATCGAGGTTTTCAAAACCCCTACCACTATTCAGCAGACCGATTTCCTTGCGCTCTCGAACGTGGTGACCACCTACGAGGCTGCCCAGAGCAACGTGGATCGCGCGGCCAGGATACTTGAGCATATCGACGAAGAAGCCACCATGAATCTTGTGGGATTGCAGCTCACGACCATCAACGAGATTGAGAATGACGCCTTCAAGTTGGACGAGGCCATGAAGGTGTTGAGACCTGACCCACCGGTAAAAGTCACCCCGTCGACGGACACCCGGGCTGCCTTCGATGCGTCAGCCCCTGAGGTATTGAGCAAGAACGAAGAAGCGGTGAAGGTGATCGAAAGCTACGATCGCTATGCTCGCTGCATGCGCGGTGATTTCACACCAACCACCTTCTGACCAGGCGGGCACCGCTAGGTTTTGGGTACAAGCTTGGCGGTGATGTACGCGTCTATCCAGCCGCGCCACCGATCATATAGAGGACCACTCTGCAGGCTATAGCTTAGCTCCAGCGCGCCGCCATCTTTAGCCACATTGACTTTTGCACCTTTGCTCGGGGAATGGTTCAGGCTCACATAGTCGATCTTTACAACCTCCTTGAAGACAAACCCCTCTGGGGCTGGAATGGTGTCCTGGAAGGATTTGCTGGTGACTTCGTAGTTGTGCGTGTCGAGAGTCTTCGAGTAAGGGAAGGTTTGCACTCGATAGGTTGGCGCAGCAGCGTCAAGTGGGGCTTGCTCCAGAATTACCCGAATTTTCGCGGTCGCCGAATCGGGTAGTGTCTTTCCTTGGCCGGTTCCTTCTACGAGGATGGTGCGCCCATCATCGGGCACATGGACCTCGGTTTTGACATCAGGGCTATCCACATCAATGGTCTTGTAAGCGACGACCTTGAACCCTTCGGGCGGCAAAATTTCCTTCACCGACTCGGACGCATCGATCTGCGGGTGCTTCATGTTTTCCCAAGCCACCGTCCGCGGTATCCGGCCAACTTTGATTGCCGACTGGATGCTGACTGTGAGCTGGTGGTTCAGCGTTTTGGTGCAATCAGGTTCGTAACTGACACCCGCAAGCGGCTTTGCGGCATCGCCGAGTGTCTGCATGACTTTTGCCATGGGCACGGCCAGTGAGGTGGATTGCATCCGCTCGGAACCGACGGTCTTCTCGCCAATGGCGATGCCGAACACCATGCCTAGTTCATTGAAGAGCGGGCCTCCGCTATTGCCTTTGTTGAGCGGCATTTGCACCAGGATGTTCGACGTTGCTCCCGCGCCCGCCATTACCGGGCCGTAGTTGCTGGTCAACAAGCTGTCGCCGCCTTGATAGCCCAATACCTCAAAGTCGGTCTTCACGCCTTTCCTGTAGGCATCACATAACCGCAGGAAGGGCTTCACCGTATTCAGCCCCTTGATACGCAACAAGGACACATCGTAAGGCGACTGAGTGGCTGTGATGACTTCCAGTTGCACAGGTGGGTCGACCGCGCTCAAGGCATCGTCATCCTTGGCGGGAAAATACCCTTCGACATGGAAACCGTCCTCGTCGAACAGGGCACTATCGGGAATATTGTGCCCGGCCGAGAGCACCAAGCCATCAGGCGAGACCAGAAACCCGGTACCTCGCTCATGAAAGTCCACTGTTTGTTGGCCGGGCAGAGGTTCTTTCAGAGTGCCGTAAACATGGATCTGAATAACCGCTGGCCCGGCGTCGTTGTACGGCTCGCCCTGTGCCGTCAAGGCTGGCAGGGCAAGGGCGGTCCACAGCAATTGCTTACGCATGAAGCTGTGCTTCCGTACGGAAGGAGTGCAGCTTCAATATTGGCCCATTCTTGAGCAGCGACTTTCGGTTGATGGTGTGCCGTTTAGGTGTTCCTTCAAACTGGTTGCCGCCAAGCACCAGCACTTTGTCGCCCTGGTCGGCCAGGAAGAAACCTACATGGCCATGGCCTGGTGAATTCACGTTCTTGAACACCACGATATCGCCGGGTGTCGGGGTTTTCGTTTCGGTGCCCCAGCTCCTGAACGAAAGCGCGGCGGCGCTCTTGGTTGGTAGGCTGGCCCCAGCCGGCATGGTTTTCCCGGTCGATGCCATCATCAGGCAGTAGTTCATGAAGGCGGCGCACCACGCGGTGGTGTCGCCGCTGGGTTGCAGACTGGTGGCTTTGAAGAATTCGACGATCACAGGGTTCCAACGCACTGGCCACGCTGTGATGTATGGTTTGCGCTCCTCGCCGTACTTGCCTTGCCCGACATCGAGGAAGTAAAGCGCGATCTCGATGGGCATACAGTTCTTCGGTACCCCCTTCAGCACTTCCCCGGCCAGCGCTTGCTCCGCGCTTGTCGCGGCTTGCGTGCCCATGGGCGTGTAGCCGGTAAGGACGCCCTTGTTGAGTGAAGGCTGATCCTTGAATGCGTTCAGGCTGGCGGGTATGACGGGCGCCTCGCTGTCTTCCTGGGCAAGTGCGCTCCAGTCGGGGCCAGAAGCGAGGCTCAAGCGAGGCATGATCAACGCGAGGCTGCTAGCAACAAGAATTTCACGACGAGTAAGTGCCATGGCGGCTCCCTCCGATAGGTGGCGGTGCGTATGGTCCCTATACGGCTCAGGTCGGGCGTTTTGTACTGGTATAGCAGATGGCTATCGTGATGCCAGGCGCACCCGCTGAACAACTCAGCGGGATCACGCTATTGATACGGTTTTGAACCACTTGCCTCAATGTGACTGGCTGTCGGGCACCGATCCCAATTCATCCTGCAGTAATGCCAACAACTGCGGCGCAACCTGATCGAGGTCACTCATATCCAACTCCCCCACGCGGATGACGATGGAGGTGTCCTCTACCTCAAAGCGCCTGCGTTCGCCCGCTGTATTTCCGCTCGCCGGGTCCCAAGGGTACAACAGCAAGACGGAGTTGCATCGATAGCGCGACGCGTAGGCGTGCATCTGGTACAAGTCCGTCGACTTCACACCAACCTTGCGTTGTTCGGGTTTGAGCCGTTTCCATTTGGTATCGACAATAACTATGGCCTGGCCGCCGTGCTCCAGGACGATATCTGGCCTCAGCTGGAACAGTCGGTGGTTGTTCTGGCTGTTGCGCACCAGATGGAAGCGCGTGTCTTGTAGCTGCACGTGCTGGGGATGTCGGCGAAGGGTATGACGCAGGATTTTGCCGATATAGCTTTCAAACAGCAGATTCATGTCGAACAGCAGGGCGAAGGAATTTTGTGTGCCGCCAAACAGATCCGTGGTGTCACCTTTGAGAAAGGCCTTCGCCAATTGCCAGCAAAAGCCGAAGCGTTCGCTGGCCCGGTCGAGGCTGTACGCATCGACCGCCGCTGGGCTGGGCCTCACATCATCGACATCGGCGAACACGCCAAGCAGCTCCCGGGCGACCTGCAGGGTGCGCTCAGACAATGCCAAGCGCAGCATGCGCTGCAGCACCCACTTGAACAGCTGGTTGAGCAGGTGGTTCTCATCCAGCTCATCATACTCGCAGGCCAGCCGCTCCTGATGTACAAGGTTGCGCGTGATTTGTTCTTCGATCAGCAGGCGGCCGCGCACCACGGCGAGGTCGTCCTCTTCGGTGCGGTAGCGTTTCACCAAACCGTGGCGTACCTGCCTGCTCAATGCCTGGCAGAAATAACGCATCAACATGTCCAGCCAGCTACCGCTGGTGTGTTCCAGATCTGCCTGTGTGGAATGGCTCAGGTCCAGGTCATGGGCTACCAGCAACATTCGAAGCAGGTTCTGCCGTACCGCTGGTGGATGATCTTTGTTGGGCGATTCGATCTTCGGCAGGAACTCCACCAACCGGTCGCCTAGCTGGATGCTGCCAACGAACTGCTTCGGGCTGACTCGGTGGCGTGAGAGATGCTGGAGGACCGTGATGCCGAGCGAACGCCCGAGGCGCTCGAGTGCTTCGACTTCGGCCACGCTCAAGGCCAGCTCCTGCGGGTAACCGAGCTTGTCGACAACGGGTATCGGTTGGTACTCGCGAAAGCTGACCACGGTCATGCGTAGATGGCCCTGAGCATGTCGGCGTCGAGTCGGTTGGTAACCGTATAGCTTTCGCGGCTGGCCAGATGCTGGTGCTCGTCGCCAAACAGTGTGTGTGCAAGGTCTTCGCGGGTGCTGACGATGTGCAGGTGTTTGGCCTTGCTCTCGCCGTCCTTGAAGATCAGGCGCAGTTTGGCCCAGTCATCGAAGAAGTATTCTTGCAGCAAGGGGATGATGCGGTTGAGGAAGCGGTCCTGCAGTTGTGTGAGGTCGCTGATGCCGTGCAGGTATGCGTGGCCGATCATGTGGTTGCGCCCGATAAGAAATTCGATGCGGGCGTTGAGTGTGCTCAGCAAGGCGCGCAGGTCTACCCCCTCCACCGGGGTGGCAGGCAGGGTGGTGGCATCTGGCATCATCTCGCGGAAGTGGAAGCGCCGGCGCAGGGCTGTATCGAGCAGGGCGATGGAGCGGTCGGCCGTGTTCATCGTGCCGAGCAGGTACAGGTTGGGCGGCAATCCGAACTCCGGCTCCTCTGAGTCCTCTGGGCTATAGGGCAGGCGGACTGTGAGCTGGTTGGGTTGGCCCAGACGTTTGTCATCTTCGATCAGGGTAATCAGCTCACCAAAGATCTTGGCGATGTTGCCGCGGTTGATTTCGTCGATCACCAACACGAAGCGCTTCAGTGGTGGTGGTTCTACAGAGACCTTGTGACCGAGTTCTTTGTCGGTGTCGCACAGCAATTGCAGGACTGCGTAGAAGTATGGGTTGCCATATAGGCCGATATCGGCGGGCTTGCTGATCGTGCTGCGATTCTTCCATAGCTTCAGCAGTTGCGCTTTAGATAGATATAGCGGCGATGCCTGGTTGCCTATGACGATGGTCAGGCTCTTGCCTCGCACACCCGCGCTAACGTTGACCTTGTTGCCGCCCAAAGCGTCGCCTGGGGCGCAGGTGAGCCGGTGAGGCTTTTTTGGCAGTCGTCGACAATGGTGTTGAATGCAAGCTCGAAGCGTTGCTCCTCGGTCAGAGGAGCACCATTGAACTGCTGGCTGGCCTCCCAGTTGGCTTTGGCCAGTTTCGCGATACGCTTCAACGCGCCAGGCTGCAGGTCGTATCGCAGTTGCTCGTTGGTGATCTCGGGACGAATACCCTCGATGAAGTCTTGGTAGGCATAGGAGGGATGGAAGGTCACAAATTCGATCTGACCATCTTGCCGGTACTGGTCGAAGCGCGCCTTGGTGCTGGTATAGGAGTTAGGGCTGCCAGCTTGCCGTGGGTCCAGCCCTTCGACTATCGAAACGGCTTCAGAGACGGCATGGTAGGTCTTGCCGGTGCCGGGGGGGCCGAACAGGATGCGGTTCAATGGGCCATCAGCCGCGTTCGCTGTAGTAGAGGCCGGAAGGTTGGTGTCGGCTGAGGCCATGTTATTCAATTCTCCCAACGAAAGGTCAAAGTAGGGTTTGAGCAAGGTTTCTTCAAACTCGTCCAGTGCGCCAGGGGGTATCAGGAAAAACGTGCTGTTGCCCTGTGGCGTCCACTTTTTTTTGCTGAGCAGGTAGGGCTGGGCGTGTTTAGACTGCTTGAGCAATTTGTATGGGCGGCTGAGCCACCCTTTCTCGATTTCTGTAGCCGGGCCGGTGAGTTTGCAAAGCGCCTGCACGGCATTGCCATAAGTCAGATAGAACAGGGCTCCGTTTGGCGCTGCATTGAAGTTATGGACCTGGTTTGCGCCGGTTTCACCATGGAGGGAGACGAGGCGTTTTTCGGCGAGTGTGGTTCGCTGGGTAGGGGTGAAGGTGCCGTGGGATAGCTTCCAGATTCTCATGCAGCGTGCATCCTTGAGCGCAGGTCATCGAGAGAGTGAGAAGGCAAGCATGCATGGGATATTGGCGTTTGGCCATTAGTGTCTGTATGGCTGGCGGGGTGTACTGCGGCTTGGCCGATGAGGGTGGTTGAACATGCAATGCGAAGTGTCCTCAGGACCAGGCGCGCTCAGGTAGTGTTGTGGTAATCGTCATGACACTGCGCTTAGCTCATGTTCAAACGGCAGATCTGGTCCTGTCCGAGAACAGGTGATTGCTGCTGCACGAATTGCATAGCCCAGCATCGCGTCAATGCTATCCCGACCCAGCCCGGCCACCCCCGCTGGGCTGTCTGCCCCAAGGCGCGCCAGGCAAGCCAACACCGCCGCCTGGAATGTATCCCCCGCGCCGATAGTATCGCGCACCGACAACGACGCATTCGCCGGTCGCTGCCACGACCCGTGCGCACAATGCACGCTGGCCCCGTCCGCCCCATGGGTGACGAACACCAACCGGCACCGCTCATTCAACCATCCCCGCGCCACATCCCCGGCAACGCGCCCGGGGTACAGCAGCGCCAGATCTTCCTCGCTGGCCTTGATCAAGTGCGCATGCCCGGCAAACGCCTCCACCTGCCGCCGCCACAGCGCCACATCCGGCAGCGGATTAAGCCGCACATTCGGATCAAGGCTGATCAAGCGCCGGTCCCGTTCGCGCTCCACCAGCGCCATCAGCGTATCGGCCACGGGCTGCACCACCAGGGTGTACGAGCCTACATGCAACCCCCGCACACGCTCATCCAGAACCGGCAAATGCTCCAGTGTCACCTGCCGATCCGCACACCCTTCACCGCGAAACTGATACTGCGCCGAGCCATTGGCATCCAGCCCGACCATGGCCAGCGTGGTCGGCGCATCGCTGGTCACCACGTAGCGGCAGTCCACCCGTTCCTCTTCCAGCACCCGGCGCAGCCGGGCGCCGAGGTAGTCGCTGGACAACCCGCCGAACAACGCCGATTCCACGCCCAGCCGGCGCAGGCCGACGGCGACGTTGAACGGCGACCCGCCAGCAATCGCGGTAAACCCCAGCTCGCTGCTGCGGTTGCTGTTTTCCAGGCTGAAGACATCGAACAGGGCCTCGCCACACACCAGGTACATGCAGTTCTCCAGAACGATAGATAAGGGCAGGATACCTGCGCTCAGTGCGCAGGCAGTTGATCCCGGTAGCGTTGATAGGCGACCTCGTACTCGGCCTGTTGCGCCGGGCGGGGCAGGGTTCGGGTGCTTTCGTCGAGGGCGACGCAGCGTTCGCACAGGGTTTCGAGGCTGTCGCCCTGGCCCAGCTGGCGGCCGAGGCTCCAGGCGGCCTGGATCGCGGCACCGAGGGCGGCGGCTTCGGTCTGTTGGGGGCATACCACTGGCAGGCCGAGCAGGTCGGCCAGCACCTGGCGCCACAGCGGACTTTTCGCCGCGCCGCCGACCAGGCGGATTTCGCTGCCTGGCAGGCCGCTGGCGCGCAGCAGGTCGAGGCCGTAACGCAGGCTGAAGCAGGTGCCTTCGAGCACGGCGCGGCAGAGGTTGGCGCGGGTCAGGTTGGCGCTGGTCATGCCGTGCAGGTTGGCCGTGGCTTCGGGCAACGCGGGCACGCGTTCGCCGTCGAAGAAGGGCAGCATCAGCAGGCCGTCGGCGCCGATCGGGGCTTGGGCGGTGAGCTCAGTGAAGCGGTCGAGGTCGAGTTCCAGCAGGTCGCGCACCAGGGCGCAGGCGCTGGTGAGGTTCATGGTGCAGATCAACGGCAACCAACCGCCGCTGGAGGCGCAGAAGGTCGCCACTTCGCCCTGGGCGCTGACGTGGGGCTGGTCGGCATGGGCGGCCAGGGTGCCGGAGGTGCCGAGGCTCAGGGTGATCATGCCGGGGGCGATATTGCCGGTGCCGATGGCGCCGAGCATGTTGTCGCCGCCGCCAGTGGCTACCCAGGTCTGTGGGCTCAGGCCGAGGGCAATGGCGGCCTGCGCGCGCAGGGTGCCGATGCAATCGCCGGATTCGACCAACTCAGGCAGCGCAGCCAAAAGACGCTCGCCTGGCTCGATGCGCTGAAGAACATCAGGCGCCCAGGTCCGTCGGCGTACATCGTAGTAGCCGGTGCCGGAGGCGTCGCCGGGCTCAGTGCAGACGCGACCGGTCAGCCAGTAATTCAGGTAGTCGTGGGGCAGCAGGATATGGGCGAGGCGGGCGAACAGTTCGGGATGTTGGCGCTGGGTCCACAGCAATTTGGACAGGGTATAGCCCGGCGCGATGACCAGCCCGAGGCGTTCGAGCGAGCCTTGGGCGCCGCCGAGGGCATCGAGCAACTCCGCGTTCTCGGGCGCGCTTTCGGTGTCGCACCAGAGCTTGGCCGGGCGCAGCACCTGGCCTTGGGCGTCGAGCAGCACCAGGCCATGTTGTTGGCCGGACACCGCCAATGCGCGAATGGCCTGGCCATCCACGCCGGCATCGCGCAAGGCAGCGGACACTGCCGTGCGCAGGGCTTGCAGCCAGTCGACCGGATCCTGCTCGCGCCGGCCATCGCGACCTTGGGGCGGTGCATGGGCAGCGCTGCCCAGGCCCAGCACCTGGCCGCTGCCGGCGTCCAGCACCAGGGCCTTGGTGCCCTGGGTGCCGCAGTCGATGCCGAGGAACAGTCCGTCCATTTCGAAAGCCTCCGTGTCAATCGCCGAGGACCTGGCGCAGGGTTTCACTCACGCCGACTTCGCGCAAGCTGTCGTACAGGCGCTCGAAGGCGCTGACGAAGGCTTTGGACGCGGGGATCGCCGTGCCGAAGATCGCCTCGTCGCCGAGCACCCGGGCAGCCAGGCCGTCGCGCTGTGCTACTCGGGCCTGGCAGTCGGCGGCGCGGGGGTCGGGGATGCTGTAGCGGGTGCCCTGTTCATCCTCGCCGCGCAGGTACAGGGCCCAGGCGGCCACCACCAGGGCCACGCGCTCCAGGGGCTTGCCGTCGGCGATCAGGCGGTTGGCGGTGGGCACGATGAACTTGGGGAACTTCGACGAGCCGTCGGAACACACGCGCTCCAGCTGGTCGGCGATGGCGCGGTTGGCGAAGCGTTCGGTGAGGCTGTGCTTGTAGCGCGTCAGGTCGATGCCCGGTACCGGGGCCAGTTGCGGGGTTACGTCCTGGTCCATGAAGGTGCGCATGTAGCGCTGCAGCAGCGGGTCGGCGAGGGTCTCGTGGACGAAGCGGTAGCCCTGCAAAAATCCCAGGTAGGTGAGGGCCAGGTGGCTGCCGTTGAGCAGCTTGATCTTCATTTCTTCATAGGGCGTGACGTCGTCGGTGAACTGCACGCCGACCTGCTCCCAGGCCGGGCGGCCGGCGACGAACTTGTCTTCCACCACCCATTGCAAAAACGGCTCGCACACCACCGGCCAGGCATCGTCGACGCCGTGGCGCTCGAGCAGCTGCTGACGGTGGGTGGGGCTGGTCATCGGGGTGATGCGGTCGACCATGGCATTGGGGAAGCTGACGTGGCCGTCGATCCAGCGGGCCAGGTCGTGGTTCTGCAGGTGGGCGAAGGCCAGCAGGGCCTTGCGGGCGACGTCGCCGTTGTGCGGGAGGTTGTCGCAGGACATCACCGTGAAGGGGCCGCTGCCGGCCTCGCGGCGGCGGCGCAGGGCTTCGCAGAGGAAGCCGAACACGCTCTGCGGGGCTTGCGGGTTGGCCAGGTCGTGCTGGATCTGCGGCAGGTCGGCGCGGAATTCGCCGGTGCTGTCGTCGATGCAGTAGCCGCCTTCAGTGATGGTCAGCGAGACGATGCGGATGGCGGGTTCGGCGAGTTTGGCCAGCAGCGTTTCGGCGCCGTCCTCGGCCAGCAGCATGCCGTTGATCGCGGCGATCACGCGGACCTGGGTGTCGGGTTGGTCGCCCAGTTCGAACAGGGTGTAGAGGTGGTCTTGAGCGGTCAGCGCGTCGCGCATGGCGCGGTCTTCGCGGCGCAGGCCGGCACCGCAGATGGCCCAGTCGAGGCCTTCGCCCAGGTTCATCAGGGCGTCGGTGTAGGCAGCCTGGTGGGCGCGGTGGAAGCCGCCGACGCCGATGTGCACGATGCCCTGGCGCAATTGACTTGGGTCGTAGGTGGGGCGGGCGACCGAAGGGGGGAGGTGGTCGAGGTTGGGGGTGATTAGTTTCATGCTGGGGGCATTCCTTTCGAGGTCGTAGGCCGTTGAGGCTGTTGATCGCGTGATGGCGACGAGGTGCTTGGCGGTAGTTTTGTAGCGCTCTCGAGATCGAGCGCCGCCCGCGCGGCGCATCGCTGGCAAGCCAGCTCCCACATCTGTTTCGGGCCAGTCAATCCTGTGAGGTCTCCACTGTCCGCCTTGGTGCATGTCTCAAGTCTGGTGGTGCGGCATCAGCGCCAATGCTGAAACCGCGTCGTACAAACAAGGCGGACAGTGGAGATGGACCAGAAGTAACTGGCCCGAAACAGATGTGGGAGCTGGCTTGCCAGCGATGCGCCGCGCGGGCGGCGCTCGATCTCATAGGCGCCACAACCCTCTCGGCGAACACCTCAGGCCACCTTCTGCGAGCGCTTGTCGATCGCCTGCCCATTGCTATCAAACAAATGGCAATGGCCCGGAT
The DNA here is from genome assembly GCF_018596375.1 of Pseudomonas sp. RC3H12. Lineage (NCBI taxonomy): Bacteria > Pseudomonadati > Pseudomonadota > Gammaproteobacteria > Pseudomonadales > Pseudomonadaceae > Pseudomonas > Pseudomonas sp. RC3H12. The sequence goes on from NZ_CP075595.1 coordinate 1,476,524, forward strand.
CAAAGCCCAACTCCAGCCCCTCACCAAACCCCGGCGCGAAGTCCCCGCGCACGCGCACCGTGAGCATCTCGCCGGACGCGGCGCGCACATGGCAGTAGCTGTCGCTGCCCAGCCGCTCGCTGACATCGGCCGTCACCTGCAGCGAGCCCGGCGTGCCCTGGCACACCGGGCTGATGCTCAGGTGCTCGGGCCTGATCCCCAGGGTCACCTGGCTGCCGGTATGCAGCTCGCCCGCGCACAGCGGCAGGGCGATGCGCGCACCACATTCGAGTGCCACCTCGCACTGGTTGCCCTGGTTACGGCTCAGGTGTCCGCGCAGGAAGCCCATCTTTGGCGTGCCGAGAAACCCTGCGACGAACAGGTTGGCCGGATGGTGGTACAGCTCCAGCGGCGAGCCCACTTGCTCGACGCGCCCGCCGTTGAGCACCACCACCTTGTCGGCCAGGGTCATGGCCTCGACCTGGTCGTGGGTCACGTAGATCATCGTCGCCGCCAGCTCCTGGTGCAGGCGCGCCAGCTCCAGGCGCATCTGCACGCGCAGGGCCGCGTCGAGGTTGGACAGCGGCTCGTCGAACAGGAAGATCTTCGGGTTGCGCACGATGGCGCGGCCGATCGCCACCCGCTGGCGCTGGCCGCCGGAGAGCTGGCGCGGCTTGCGTTCGAGCAGCGGTTGCAGCTCGAGGATGCGCGCGGCGTTGTCGACCTTGGCGGTGACTTCTTGCTTGGCGACGCCGGCCAGGTCCAGGGCGAACGACAGGTTCTTGCGCACGGTCATGTGCGGGTACAGGGCGTAGGTCTGGAACACCATGGCCAGGTCGCGCTTGGCCGGGGCGGTGTCGGTGATGTCGGCGCCGTCGAGGGTGATGCTGCCGCTGCTGACCTCCTCGAGGCCGGCGATCAGGCGCAGCAGGGTGGACTTGCCGCAGCCGGAGGGGCCGACGAACACCACGAACTCGCGGTCGCGCACGTCCAGGTCGATGCCCTTGATGATGGCGTGGCCATCGAAGCCTTTGTGCAGGTTGCGGATTTTCAGGTCAGCCATGGCTAGTCACCTCTGTGGTGGCCGGTTGATTGAATGAGGGTCTGTGGGGATCACTGGCTTGCAAAGGGGCCGCTTTGCGGCCCATCGCTGGCAAGCCAGCTCCCACAAGGGAATTGCGAAGCCAGGTCATTTCACAGCCCCGAAGGAGAGCCCGCGCACCAGCTGCTTCTGGCTGATCCAGCCAAAGATCAGGATCGGCGCGCAGGCCAGGGTCGAGACGGCCGAGAGCTTGGCCCAGAACAGCCCTTCGGGGCTGGAGTAGGAGGCCACCAGCGCGGTCAGCGGGGCGGCGGCGGACGAGGTCAGGTTGAGCGACCAGAACGCCTCGTTCCAGCACAGGATCAACGACAGCAGCAGGGTCGAGGCCAGCCCGCCGCGGGCGATCGGCAGCAGCACGCGGACGATCTCCTGCCAGGTGCCGGCGCCGTCCAGGCGCGCGGCTTCGAGGATGTCCACGGGGATGTCCTTGAAGTAGGTGTACACCATCCACACCACGATCGGCAGGTTGATCAGGGTGTAGACGATGACCAGCGCCAGGCGCGAGTCGAGCAGGCCGAACTGCTTGGCCAGCAGGTAGATCGGCATCAGCACACCCACCGGTGGCAGCATCTTGGTCGACAGCATCCACAGCAGCGTGCGCTTGGTGTGGCGGGTTTCGAAGAAGGCCATCGAATACGCCGCCGGCACGGCGATCAGCATGCACAGCAGGGTCGCCGAGAACGAGATCAGTACCGAGTTCCAGGCGTAGGCGAAGTAGTCGCTGCGCTCGTTGATGTGCAGGTAGTTCTCCAGCGTCGGCGCGAAGATGAACTGCGGCGGCGTGGCGAAGGCGTCCAGCTCGGTCTTGAAGCTGGTCAGCAGCATCCAGAAAATCGGGAAGAAGATCACCAGGGCGATGGCCCAGCACAGCAGGCCGAGCAGGGCGTTCTTCAGGGTGCGGGTTTGCTTGAGTGTCAGCATGGCGGGCTCCTCAGCTGCGCGCGGTGAGGTTCTTGCCGATCATGCGAACCAGCACGATGGCGGCGATATTGGCGATCAGCACGGCGATCAGGCCACCGGCCGAGGCCATGCCGACGTCGAACTGCAGCAGCGCCTGGTTGTAGATCAGGTAGGCAAGGTTGGTGGACTCGTATCCGGGGCCGCCGCTGGTGGTGGTGAAGATCTCGGCGAACACCGACAGCAGGAAGATGGTCTCGATCATCACCACCACGGCGATGGGCCGCGCCAGGTGCGGCAGGGTCAGGTGCCAGAAGATCGCCAAGGGGCCTGCGCCGTCCAGGCGCGCGGCTTCCTTCTGTTCCTGGTCCAGCGACTGCATGGCGGTCATCAGGATCAGGATGGCGAACGGCAGCCACTGCCACGACACGATCAGGATGATCGACAGCAGCGGGTAGTGCGCCAGCCAGTCCACCGGTTGCGCGCCGAACAGGCGCCACACGGCGGCGAGGATGCCGGACACCGGGTGGAAGATCAGGTTCTTCCACAGCAGCGCGCTGACCGTGGGCATGATGAAAAACGGCGAGATCAGCAGCACCCGCACCACGCCGCGGCCCCAGAACTCGCCGGCCTCCAGCAGCGCGGCGATCAGCACGCCGAGCACCACGCTGATCGCCAGCACGCTGCCGACCAGGGTCAGGGTATTCAGGGCGCCGGGCACGAAGCCCGCGTCGGTGACGAAGAAGGCGAAGTTCTCCAGGCCCACGAACTGGTTTTCGCCGGGGTACAGCAGGTTGTAGCGGATCAGCGAGAAATACAGGGTCATGCCCAGGGGCACGATCATCCACAACAGCAGCAGCGCCACCGAAGGGCTGACCAGGAACCAGCCGGGGCCGACGCGGCGTTTGCCGGGGCGCGCGGTGGCGAGGCTCGGGGTGTCCAGGGCCGATGTGTTCATGGCGACTCCGTGTGCAGCAAAAAGGGGCGGTCACCGCGCCGGGGTTCGGCGCGGTTGGTGGCGGTAGGGGTTACTTGGGGTAACCGGCGCGCTTCATCTCGCGTTCGGTGGACTGCTGGGCCGACGCCAGCACCTGGTCCACTTTCATCTGCCCGGTGAGGGCGGCGGCGAACAGCTTGCCGACCTGGGTGCCGATGGCCTGGAACTCGGGGATGGTCACCAGCTGGATGCCCACGTAGGGCACGGGCTTGAGGGTGGGGTGGTTGGGGTCGACGCGCTTGAGTGATTCGAGGGTGACCTTGGCGAATGGCGCGGCGGCCAGGTACGCGTCGTTGTAGGTCGAGGCGCGGGTGCCGGGCGGCACGTTGGCCACGCCTTCTTTTTCGGCCACCAGTTTGCCGTAGGCCTCGGAGGTGGCCCAGGTGGCGAACGTTCTGGCGGCGTCCTTGGATTTGGAACTGGTGGGGATCGCCAGTGCCCAGGAATACAGCCAGGTGGCGCCCTTGTCGGTGACTTCCTTGGGCGCAAAGGTGAAGCCGACCTGGTCGGCGACCTTGCTCTGGGTCTTGTCGGTGACGAACGAGCCGGCGACGCTGGCGTCGACCCACATCGCGCACTTGCCGCTGTTGAACAGCGCGAGGTTTTCGTTGAAACCGTTGCTGGAGGCGCCGGGCGGGCCGTATTGCTTGAGGGTGTTCACATAGAAGTTCAGCGCGTTCTTCCACTCGCTGCCGCTGAACTCGGGTTTCCATTGCTCATCGAACCAGCGTGCGCCGAAGGCATTGGCCACGGTGCCGATCAGCGCCATGTTCTCGCCCCAACCGGCCTTGCCGCGCAGGCAGATGCCGTACTGGCCCTGGTCGGGGTGGTTGAGCTTGGCGGCGAACTCGCCGAGCTGAGTCCAGGTGGGTTGCTCGGGCATGCTCAGCCCGGCTTGCTCGAACAGGTCCTTGCGGTAGTAGGTGATCGAGGCTTCGGCGTAGAAGGGCAGGGCGTACAGCGTGCCGTTGGCCGACAGGCCGTTGCGTACCGAGGGGAACACGTCGTCGAGGTTGTAGTCGGCGGGCAGGTCGGTCATCGGCGCCAGCCAGCCCTTGGCACCCCACAGCGCGGCTTCGTACATGCCGATGGTCAGCACGTCGAACTGGCCGCCCTGGGTGGCTATATCGGTGGTCAGTCGCTGGCGCAGCACGTTCTCTTCGAGCACCACCCACTTGAGCTGGATGTCCGGGTGCTGCTGCTCGAACACCTTGGCCAGGCGCTGCATGCGGATCATGTCGTTGTTGTTGACCGTGGCGATGGTCAGGGTGTCGGCGGCCTGGGCATGCAGCGGCAGGCTGAGGCAGGCGGCGGCCAGGCAGGCCTTGATCGAGTCGTTCATCAGTGAACTCCCTTATTGTTTTTGTATCGCTCGGCGCTGATTACACCCGTGCACGGCGATGCCGACAAAGCCTTGCCTGCACCTTGGCTGATACTTTTTTGCAGTGGATGAGCTGGGACTGCTACGCGCCCCAAGGCTCAGGCGCGGTTCTGCTCGGTCAGCCGCTGGGTCACCAGGCTGCGGTAGTCGGAAGGGGTCATGCCCTTGAGTTGCAGGAAGCGCCGGTTGAAGTTCGACAGGTTGCTGAAGCCCGACTCGAAGCACACCTCGGTCACCGGCAGCTCGCCCTTGGCCAGCAGCTCGCACGACTTGCTCACCCGCAGCCGGTTGACGAACTCGACGAAGCCGCGCCCGGCGGCCTGCTTGAAAAACCGCGAGAAGTAGGTCGGCGTCATGCCCAGGTGTTCGGCCACCTCGTTCTGGCTCAGGTCCTGGGCGTAGTGCTGGAAGATGTAGTCCACCGCCCGGTTGATACGCTCGACGTTGTGTTCGTCGGCCAGCTGCGAGGAGGTGACGGTGGACAGCAGTTGGTAGTCATCGCAGGCGGCGAGCTGTTCCATGAGGATAAAAAAGTATCCCAGGCGGGTCATGCCGCGGCTGTCGGCGATACATTGCAGTAGCTGGCGGCTCTCCTGGATCAGTGCCGGGTCGCGGAACTCGATGCCATAGCGTGCCCGCGCCAGCAGCGGTGCCAGCTGGGTGAGCTCGGCGAACACCTGGCTGCCGTCTTCAAGTACCTGGTCGGTGAAGTTGACCAGCATGTCGCGCTTGCCCACCACTTCGTCGGGGCCGACCTGGCTGATCCAGTTGTGCGGCAGGTTGGGGCCGGTGAGGAACAGGGTGTCGGGGGCGAAGTTGCCGATGTAGTCGCCGATGAACACCTTGCCGGCGCTGGCGACGATCAGGTGCAGCTCGTACTCCTTGTGGAAGTGCCAACGCACCAGCGGGCTGGGGAAACCGTGCTGGCGGTAGATCAGCGAGGCGCCTTCGTGGTCGTCCATCAGCTCGTAGGACGGGTCGGTGACTTTGCTCGTTCTGGGCATGGCGGTGGCTGGGCCTGGAGGGGCGAGCTGTCATCGTAGCCTGAAGTGCTCGAGCAGGGCAGAGGGGTCTAAGCCGGCATCATGACTGGCACGGGGTGGGGAGGCCCAGGGTTCTGCTGATGGCATTTAGCCTGTAATCTGGCGCCTCTGTAATATTCGGGCAAGGATTGCGTAGGAATGTTTTCGTTTACCCAGGATAAAAGTCTCGTCGTCGACCTGGAGGTCAAGCCCGCCAGGTCGGGCAAGCCGGAGGAGATCTTCAAGGTCGGTGCGCTGCGCAAGCATCCGGACAGCGAGGTCGAATGCGATGTGAACAAGGACCTGGCCCAGGTGCTGGCCAAGGTCGATGACCTTGCCGAAGGCGCCGACTACCTGCTGGGCCACAACCTGATTGCCCACGATCTGCGCATCCTGCGTCAGCAGGCGTCGAACATGCTGTTGCACGACCTGCCGAGCATCGACACCTTGCGTCTATCGCCACTGGCCTTTCCGCGCAACCCCTACCACCGGCTGGTGAAGGACTACAAGCTGGTGCGCGACACGCTCAACTCGCCGTTGGCCGACTGCCGCCTCACCCTCACTTTGTTCAACGATCAGCGCCAGGCGTTTGCCCAGTTGCAGCAGACCGAGCCCGGCGAGTTGCTCTGCTACCAGGCGCTGCTCGCGCCCACGCCGGCGGAGGACGCCGCAGGCCTGTTCAAGGCGCTGACCGGCCGGGATTCGGTGGCGGTAGAAGAAATCGGGCCGCTGATCGAGCAGCAGATGAAGGAGAGCGATGCCCAGGCCAATCGCGACCTGAAGGTGTGCCGTACGCGCTTGGGCAAGCTGCTCGCCGAAGACCTGCAGGACCCCGACATGCACCTGCCGCTGGCCTATGTGCTGGCCTGGTTGCGGGTGTCTGGGGGCAATTCGGTGCTGGCGCCCTGGGTGCGACATCAGTTCCCCAAGGTCGGCGCGCTGATCCGCGAACTGCGCGATGTGCCTTGTGGCCGCGATGATTGCCAGTACTGCCTCACCACCCATGACCCGCGTCATGAACTCAGGCGTTATTTCAACTATCCGGATTTTCGCCTGGAGGCGTCGGGCAAGCCCCTGCAGCATGACATCACCCTGGCCGGCATGCGTGGCCAGCATGTGCTGGCGGTGCTGGCCACCGGTGGCGGCAAGTCGCTGACCTACCAGATTCCGGCGCTCAATCGCTACCACCGCACTGGCAGCCTCACGGTGATCGTCTCGCCCTTGCAGTCGCTGATGAAGGACCAGGTCGACGGCCTGTTGAAAAAGGGCGTGCATTGCGCGGCGGCGTTCAATGGCCTGCTCAACATGCCCGAGCGCGCGGATGTGCTGGAGAAGATCCGCCTGGGGGACATCGGCATACTGCTGGTGTCGCCGGAGCAGTTTCGCAACAAGGCGTTCTGCAGCGCCATCGAGCAACGCGAGGTGGGCGGCTGGGTCTTCGACGAAGCCCACTGCCTGTCCAAGTGGGGCAACGACTTCCGCCCCGACTACCACTATGCCGTGCGCTATATCGCCCAGTACCACGGTGCGCGCAAACCGGCGCCCATCGGCTGCTTCACGGCCACGGCCAAGCCTGAGGTGCTGGCGGACATCCGTAGTCACTTCAAGCGCGTGCTACGGGTCAGGTTCGATGAGTTCCTCGGCAGCCACGAGCGCACCAACCTGACCTTCGAAGTGATGCGCTGCGATCGCGGCGAAAAGGCGCAGCGGGTCCATCGCCTGCTGGAGGAGTACCTTGGGCAGCAGGCTGGCGCGGCGGTGGTGTTCGTGGCCAGCCGCAAGGCGGCGGAGCAACTGGCCGAGTTTCTCGCGCATCAGGGACTCAGTTGCCGACACTTCCATGCCGGGATGGATTCGGCGGACAAGGTCGAGGTTCAGGGGCTCTACAAGAACGGCGAGATCCAGACCATCGTCGCCACCAACGCCTTCGGCATGGGGGTGGACAAGGAGGATATTCGCCTGGTGGTGCATGCCGACATTCCCGGCTCGCTGGAGAATTATCTGCAAGAGGCAGGGCGGGCGGGGCGTGACCAGTTGCCGGCGCATTGTGTGTTGCTGTACGACCCGCAGGACATCGAGACGCAGTTCGGCCTGTGCGAGCGTGCCTGCCTGAGCCAGCGGGATATCCAGCAGATCCAGAAGAAACTCAACGGTGAGTCGAAGCGCCGGGGTGGGGGCAAGCTGGTGATCACGGCGGGCGAGATCCTCATGGACGACAGCGTGCAGACCTCGTTCGACGCCGATGCCCTGGATGCCGAAACCAAGGTGGTCACGGCGGTTGCCTGGCTCGAGCGTGGCGGCTATCTGACACGAGAAGAAAACCACACGCAGATCTTTGCCTCCAGGGTGGACGTGCCGCTTGAGGAGGCCGAGCGCACGCTGCGCGCATCAGAGTTGACGGAGCGTCGTCAGGCGGAGTACCTGGCCATCCTGAGCTACCTGCACAAGGCCAGCCCCGCAGAGCGTATCGATATCCAGAAGCTGGTGGACCTCACCAGCCTGGAACCCCAGGAGGTCGGCCATGTGCTCAAGGACCTGGAAAAGCGCGAGTTGCTGGTGAGCGACACCCAGTTCACGGCGGTGCTCAGCTATGGCCAGGCGGATGCTTCGCCGCAGTTGCTGCAGCAGTTGCTGGAACTCGAGCGGGCGCTGTTGGATACCCTGGCCGAGCAAGCGCCCGACGCGCCGGGCGCGGGATGGCAGGACATCAACGTGACGGCGCTGACCTCGATGCTCAAGCTCCGCCTCGGACGCAAGAACCTGCTGCCCCTGCATGTGTTGCGCTTGCTGCGCGGGCTGTCGCCGGATCGCGATGCGATTTCCGAGCGGCGCAACAACAGTTTCGAGATGCGCCAGCTCAGCCACGAGTACATCAAGGTGCGTTTCCGTCATGCCGAAGGCTGGGCAGGCCTGAAGGCCGTCAGTGAGACCCGCGGCATCATCGCCACGAAGCTGCTGAACCACCTGATTCGCAAACTCTCCAAGCGGGGCAAGAACCAGTTGGTCGAAGCCACCTTCGGTGAGCTGGTCGGGCTGATCGAGCAGGACCTGGAGCTGCGCGACCGGGTTGCGGACAACCGTGAAAGGTATGTCGAACGGGTGCTGCTGTTCCTGCATCGCCAGGAGGTATTCAGCCTCAACCACGGCATGACCGTGATGCGCCGGGCCATGACCATCAAGGTCGATCCCCAGCGCGGTCGCTTTCTCAAGGACGACTACCAGGGCCTCGATGAGCATTACCGCGAAAAGCGTATCCAGGTGCATGTGATGCGCGAGTACGCCGAGTGCTGGCTGCAGGACCCGAAGGTGGCGCACCAGTTGGTCGACGACTACTTCACGGCGGACAAGGCGGATTTCCTCAAGGACTATTTCGCCGGTCGCGAGTCGGTGCTCAAGTACTCTACCAGCGAGGCGTCGTGGCGGATGATCGTCGAGGACCTGAGCGATACCCAGCGCGGTATCGTCACCGACGATCTGGACAGCAACAGACTCGTGCTCGCCGGGCCCGGCTCGGGCAAGACACGGGTCATCGTGCACCGTATCGCCTACCTGTTGCGGGTGCGCCGGGTGCCTGCCAGCGCCATCGTCGCGCTGACCTTCAACCGTCATGCCGCCAACGAGATCCGCAAACGCCTGCTGACACTGGTGGGCGCCGATGCCTACGGGGTCAGCGTGATGACCTATCACAGCCTGGCCATGCGCCTGACGGGTACGCGTTTCCAGCGCGGCGACGAGGTGGATGAGACCACGCTGGGCAATCTGATGCAGGACGCGGTGAAACTGCTCGAAGGCTCGCTGGTGATGAACGCCGACGATGAAGACGGCGTGACCGAGGACGAGCTCGACGAAGCGCGTGCCAACCTGCGCGCGATGTTGCTGCGCGGCTACCGGCATATCCTGGTGGACGAGTATCAGGACATCGACGAGCTGCAGTACCGGCTGGTCAGCGCCCTGGCCGATCGTGGTTCGTCCGATGAAGCCAGGCCATGCATCATGGCCGTGGGCGACGACGATCAGAACATCTACGCGTTTCGTGATACCAACAACCGCTACATTGAGGCTTTCCGCAGGGACTACGAGGCGCAGGAAGCCTTCCTTGTGGAGAACTACCGCTCCAGCGCCTGCATCATCGCGGCGGCCAACCACCTGATCGGTCTCAACGGCCAGCGAATGAAGCTCGGCAATCCCATTGCAATTGACGTACGACGCCGGGACGATCCGCAGGGCGGCGAGTGGCAGGCGCTGGATCCTCAACGCTGCGGCCAAGTGTTGCGCCTGACTGTCGACCCGGCCGATCGGCCGTTCGGCAACCGCCAGGCCCAAGCCGCGCTGCAGGAGTTGCAACGCCTGCTGGTGCTCGAGAACGGTGTTTGGCAGGGCTGCGCGATACTCGCCCGCAATCACCGATACCTGCTGGCGGTCCAGGCCTGGTGCGAACACAATGGGGTGCCGTATCACCTGGCGTCGGACAAGGACAGTGGTCTGCCGCCGACCCGCCAGCGAGACTTCGTGGCGGTGGTCGACTGCCTCGCGCAACTGGCCGAGCCCCTGGCCGTCGATCAGGCGTGGCAGCGGGTGCGGGCCCTGCTCGATGAGTACTCGACGGCCTTTTTCGAGGCGGCCTTCGACGAGCTCCGGGTCGAGTTCGGCGACCTCCAGGTGAAGCCTGCGACGATCAGCCAGAGCTTGTACGACTATGTGCGCGAGGTGCGCCGGCAAGCGGGCAACGGCCTGTATCTGGGAACCGTGCATTCGGCCAAGGGCCTGGAGTTCCGCCATGTGGTGCTCCTGGACGGGGGCTGGGTCGACAAGCAGGAGACACTCGAAGAGGAGCGTCGCCTGTACTACGTCGGCATGACCCGTGCCGAGCAGACCCTGACCTTGTGCGAGTTCACCGTGAACAACCTCTTCAGCGGTTGCCTGCCCGCCAGCATCCCGCGTCAGGTCTTCGCCGGATGCCACGACCCGGCCCTTGACCGGCGCTATCAGCAATTGACCCTCAAGGATGTCAACCTTGGCCATGTGGGGCGCCATGCAGAAGATGACGACATCCATTCGCGGGTGCGTGACTTGCGCCCAGGCGCACCACTGACACTGAGGCCTCAGGGCGAGAGCTACCTGATCCTCAACCAGCGGGGGCAGGTGGTCGGGCGAACTGCCAAGGCCTTCGAGCCGGGATTCTCGGTCGAGCGATGTGAGGTGGCTGATATCGTCGTGCGCTACCGGGAGGAAGGCAGTGAGGAACACTGGGACAAGTACCCCTGCCAGCGTTGGGAGGTCGTGGTGCCGCGCATCTGTGGCATGCCCGGTTAGGGCGGGGGAAGCCACAGGCTGAGTGATCGAGGCAAACCGGGGCTGTTGGCAGGCCAGTCCGGTTTGTCCATGCCTGGTCGGTGGAACGAGCCTGCTGATGTGTGGGGCGTTTGCTGACAATGATCTTGGCGATTTATGTGGGTCCTACAGTCATTCTTCCGTTGTTTATGTAGGCCTTTTCCTAAAGGCACCTTTTCCCCCCGGTAGCCCGTTGTGGCGGATTGGCGCTCGCTTTAGTCTCGGCCTGCTCGTCGCGCTTCACCCGCTGGAACAGGCCGGACCACTGGGCAGCTTACTGCGCAGGGATCGCGCGGTTTGGTCTGGCGGTTCTGGAGGATGAACCGCGACGGGCTCTTTCTTTTTCCAGGGGGCAAGGTCATGGACAAGGACGAACACGCAAAGGGCATTGGCGATTTGAAGATCGTCAGCCTGGTCGGCCGCACCAAGCGGTACGCGGTGCGTGACTGGGTGCAGGCGATCCCGGGCATGCCGACCGAGGACGTGCTGCAGGAAACAACGATCATCCTGGGTTGCATCACCGGGCTCACCTACCAGGCGTTGAGCCAACCGAAGGAGGCACAGACGCTGATGCGGGCGACGTACTACCTCAGCGGCATGGCCAAGGCGATGATCGATGGGCAGTTGCCGGCGAAGCGGGAACAAAGCGACAGTTGAACGTCGGTGTAACGACACGGGCCGCTTTCGAGCAATCGAAAGCGGCTGTTTTCGTCTAGGTGTCACACGTGGCGTGGCACCGGCTTGTCCCGCGATCAGCAGCGCAGCTGGTACCTCTCAACTCACCCCGGCCAGCCGCTTGATCTGCTCGGCGAAGTCCTTCTCGGCAATCTTCACCTCCACCAGTACCGGCCGCTGCACCACCATCAGCAACTGCGGCAGCAAGCGTTCCAGTTCGTCCACCGTTGCCACCCGATACCCCAGCGCGCCATAGCCGCTGGCCAGCGCCGTATAGTCCAGCGCGGGCAGGGTATCGAACGGCGCGAACTCACCCTCGGGCGTGAACGCGTCGGGGTCGACGAAGGCCTGCTCGATCGCATACACCTGGTTGCTCATCACGAACACCACGGCATTGATCTTGTTGCGCGCCAGCGCTGCCAGCGACTGGCTGACCATCATGAACCCGCCATCGCCGGCCACCACCACCGGGCGCCGGCCGCTGCCCAGCGCCACGCCCAGGGCGCAGCCGGTCTCGTGGCCGAGCGAGCCCCAGATGGCGTCGGAGATGAAGCTGCCGCGGGGCATGCCGTTGATGTTGCTGGCCACGTACAGCGACGAGCTTTCGCCGAGGATCAACGTGCTGGTCTGCCACAGGCGATGCTCCTGGGCGAAGTTCACCAGGCTGTCGAAGAAGCTCGCATAGCTCAGCGCGCTGGGCACCGCGCCGCTGCCCAGCAGCGGGCGCGAGGCGGCCAGGGCGGTGCCCGGGCGGGGGAACTGGGTGTCCACCTTCAGGGCCTTGAGCAGGGCCTCGACATAGTCGGGCAGGCGCACGTTGGGGTAGTAGTCGGCGCCGGCGCGGGCCAGCTCGCAGTTCACCTGGACGATTTCGCCATAGCGGGCCTTGAGCAGGTCGAGGTAGTCATCGGTGAAGATCACGCCGATGGCCAGGATGCAGTCGCAGGCATCCACCCGGGCCGAGGTTTCCGGGCGCGAGGCGGGGCCGGCGTAGGTGCCGATGAACGGCGCCTGGCTTTCGTCGAGCACGGTCTTGGCGTCGAGGGTGGTGGAGAAGGGCAGGCCGCAACTGTCGATCAGGCGTTGCACGGCGTCCTGCAAACCGTAGCGGATGATCTCCACGCCCAGCAGTACCAGCGGCTGGCGCGCCGTGGCCAGGCGTTGCACGCTGGCCTCGACCAGGCTTTGCAGGGCTTGGGGGTTGGACGGGCGCGGGGCTGGGGTCAGTTGGCCGTGGGGGCGGCTGACCTCGGCGCCCCAGATGTCCTGGTAGGCCTCCAGGTAGATGGGCTGGCGGTGGGTGAGGGCGGCGATCAGCGCGTTGTCGATCTGCCACGGCGCGCGGTGCGGGTCGGCGAGGATCTCGCAGGCCACGGTCACCTGCTCCAGCACGTTGCGGTCGGCCTCGAAGTTGCCGGTGGAGTGATGGAACAGCACGTTCTGGGCATTGGCCTTGAGCCGGTCGCTGGTCGAGGGGCTGGCGGAGATCACCACCACCGGGTTGCGCTCCACGTAGGCGCCGGCGATGGCGTTCACCGCGCTGAAGGTGCCCACCCCGTACTGCAGCGACACCGCGCCCAGGCCGTGCACACGGGCGTAGCCGTCGGCGCTGTAGGCGGCGCCCATCTCATAGACTTCGCCCACGGCGTCGATGCCGTCGAAGGCGTCCAGCGCGCTCATGAACCTGGAGCAATAATCCCCCGGCACCTGGAATACCTTGTCCAGGCCCAACTCCTTGAGCCGGGTCAGCAGGTAGTCGGCCACGGTAAAGGTGCTCATGGCTTGACCCCCGCGCAGATGGCCTGGGTGATGGCCTCGAGCACCTGCGGCGCGTGGCCGGGCATGGGCGGGGTGGCGTAGTCGATTTCTTCCGGTGCCGGGGTCGGCAGCAGTTGGTAGGAGGCCGGTAGCCAGTTGGGGCGCGGCAGTTCGAAGAACTCCTGCAAGGCGGACTCGGCGGTGGTCAGCGCGCCTTCGACCCAACCCTGGCCATAGGAATAGGCTTCGCCGACGATGAACACCTGCTGGTCCTTCACCGGGTGGCGCATCTTCTGGATGATCAGGTCCAGGCGGTAGTTGGCCTTCCACTCGTGCCAGCCGCCACCGTAGGGGTCGGCGTCCCAGGCGTGGTACACGGCGCTATAGGGGGCCGGCAGCTCGACCTGGGCGTGCAGCTGAGTGACCTGGCGCTGGGCGATGCGCACCATCTCGTCGCTGATCTGGAACTGCGTGCGCGGCACCACCGCGTCACTGGCGATGCGCCCTTCGAGGCTGCGCGGGGTGTAGCCGATGAACTCGGGGCCGTCTTCCAGGCCTTTCCAGAACGGTACGGTGCCGATGTCGTTGTAGGAGGCCATCAGCAGCGAGTTGAAGGTGTTCTCGCCACCGGCCTGATCGCACTCCGTGCCCATGTAGTAGCACTGGCGGATCGGCAGGTCGGTGACCGAGCGCCCGGCCACCAGGCCCAGGTTGCGCCACCAGGGTTGCTCGTAGGCCAGGAACAGCTTGAATGCCGACTGCACCAGCACCGAGCCGAGGTTGTCCTTGAGCCACGGGTCGTCGAACAGCGGTGAGTCGATCAGCTCCAGCGCGCGGCGCGGCAGGGCGAGGATCACCTGACGGGCGTGGACGATGTCCTCGCCTTCGAGGTCGTGGGTCTTGCCGTTGACGGTCTCGGTGTGGCGCAGGTGCAGGCGGTAGGGGTACTCGGTGTCGTCGCTGTAGCTCAGGGCGGCCAGGCGGCGGTTCATCTGGATGCGCTGGTCGGCGGGCACCAGGCCGCCGGCCTGTTCGCTGAAGCGCTGGGCCAGGGTCAGCGGCAGGCTCTGGAAGCCATCCTTGAGCGTGCGGAACACGGTGGCGTCGCTGTATTCGGTGGCGGGCAGCTGGGTTACCGCGCTGGCGTTGGCGACGTTGGCCTCGTAGCCGCCGGCGTCCTTCATGAACTGGTAACCCTCGTTGCTCAGCACGCGGTAGAGCAGATCCCAGAAGCCATAGCGCCAGATCGGCTTGCCGAACACCTGCACCTGCATCTGCTCGGCCAGGCTCAGCTTGTCGAAGCCGGGGTAGATGCTGTTCATCACGTTGACCTGGAGGTCTTCGGGATTGTAGCCGCGCTCGGTCCAGCCCAGGTCGTAGGGAATCTTGTGCGGTGCTTCGACGAAGTCGCGGAAACGGAACCGTTGGCCGCGCAGGTAGAACAGGTTGTCCTGGGCGCCGATGGGCGCGTCCTTGGGCAGTTCGTTGCCCATGGGGAAGTCCTTGCTCGGTAGGCCCAGGTGCTGCACCAGGGTGTCGACCATCACATGGCCGTCGGCGCCGGGCATGTAGCGCATGCCGCCCACCTCGGCGACCACGTTGGGCAGGCCGGGCAGCTTGACGCTGAACAGCCGCCCGCCGATGCGGTCGCCATATTCGAACAACTGGATACGCATGCTGTCGCCGTGGGCCTGTTGCAGGCGCCAGGCGCTGTAGGTACCGGAGACACCGCCGCCGATGATGGCGACGTCCAAGGGTTGGGGCTGGCTCATCGCAAAATCCCTTTTGTTGTTGTGGGCAAGGAATCCATGTGACGAGCCAGTATTGTCGAGGTTTGGCGGAATGCCAGTTTGCCATCATCGATTTTTCGAAGGGGCCCAGGCCCTGGCGCAAGACGCGGTACGGGGTATCAATGTCCGTGATACCGATGTGCCGTCGATTGCGGCAGCTAGGTACGCCCTTTCAATAGTGCTGCCAGGGCGATGGTCAGGCCAACGGCGGTCG
This sequence comes from Pseudomonas sp. RC3H12, assembly GCF_018596375.1. NCBI lineage: Bacteria > Pseudomonadati > Pseudomonadota > Gammaproteobacteria > Pseudomonadales > Pseudomonadaceae > Pseudomonas > Pseudomonas sp. RC3H12. The sequence goes on from NZ_CP075595.1 coordinate 1,491,670, forward strand.
CCATCGCAACCAGCATGGTAATGGCGACGCCCGTATGTTCGAGCAACCCCGCCATCGCCAGGTAGAACGCAATCACCCCTACCGCGCCGATGGCATTACCTCGCACCATCGCCGCCATCCCGGCGCGGCCGCCCTGTACATGGGCGAACACCACCAACGGCCAGGCGATCACCGGGATCGGCGCCAACATTCCGCTGGTCGCCGGCCCCAGCCAGCTGGCCAGGCTGGTGGTGAGCATCAGCAGCGCGGTGGCGGACACCATGCGCAGGGGGATCTCCCAATAGCGGTGCCGGGGCTGGGCAAGCGTATCGGGGCTTGGCTCGCGGCCACTGGCGCGGATCAGCACGCCGATCAGCAGCAGCGCCACGCCGATCGACAGGTATAGAGCACCCCAGTGGGTGAAGGCATAGGCCGCCAGGCCATAGAACAGGATCGCCAGCGATACCGCCGCAGCGATGCCGAGCTTGCGCGTGGCGAACAGGTAGAAGGTGTAGGTGGCCTGCACGGCCGCCAGCCCACCCAGCGCACCCGGCACCGCGCCCAGGGCGAAGGCCGTGCCTTGCTCCAGGCACAGGAAGGTCATCACCAGCGCCGAGGTGATCGGCAGGCCGGACAGCAAACCGCCGAGCAGGCCGCCCCAGCGCCGTGAAGCGAGTGAGATGGTCCACATCAGCAGCGGGGTGACGAGGAGTTTCAGGTAGAAGAGGGTCATTGCGCGCGGTTCCGGTTCTGCAAGTGGGCGCCCGCCGTCGGCATTGGGTGGGGCGCGGGTGGATCAGCCGCGGCTGGCCTCCAGGGCCTGGGCGAGGTCGGCGATGATGTCGTCGCTGTGCTCGATACCGATCGACAAGCGCACCATGTCTCGCGGCACACCGGCCTTTTCCAGCTCGTCGTCGTTGAGCTGGCGGTGGGTGGTGGAGGCGGGGTGGCAAGCCAGCGACTTGGCGTCGCCGATGTTCACCAGGCGCACCACCAGTTGCAGCGCATCGATGAAGCGCGCCCCGGCGGCCTGGCCGCCCTTGATGCCGAACGACAGGATCGAGGCCGGCTTGCCGCCGGTGTAGCGCTGGGCCAGTTGGTGCTCGGGATGATCGGGCAGGCCTGCGTATTTCACCCAGGCCACCTGGTCGTGTTCCTGCAGGTAGCGGGCAACCTTGAACGCGTTCTCGGTATGGCGCTCCATGCGCAGGGCCAGGGTCTCCAGGCCTTGCAGGATCAGGAAGGCGTTGAACGGCGACAGCGCGGCGCCGGTGTTGCGCAGCGGCACCACGCGGCAGCGGCCGATGAAGGCGGCGGGGCCGAAGGCTTCGGTGTAGGTGACGCCGTGGTAGGACGGGTCGGGGGTATTGAGCAGGGCGAAACGTTGCGTGTGATCGGCCCAGGGGAATTTGCCCGAGTCGATGACGATGCCGCCGATGCTGGTGCCGTGGCCGCCGATGTACTTGGTCAGCGAGTGTACGACGATATCAGCGCCGTGCTCGAACGGGCGGCAGAGGATTGGCGTGGCCACGGTATTGTCGACGATCAGCGGCACGCCGTGGCGGTGGGCGGCCTCGGCCAGCGCGGCGATATCGACGATATTGCCGGCAGGGTTGCCGATGGACTCGCAGAACACCGCCTTGGTGCGTTCGTCGATCAGCGCCTCGAGGGCGGCGATGTCGTTGTGGGCGGCGAAGCGGGTGGTGATGCCCTGGCGCGGCAGGGTATGGGCCAGCAGGTTGTAGGTGCCGCCGTACAGCTTGGCTACCGAGACAATGTTGTCGCCGGCCTCGGCCACGGTCTGGATGGCATAGGTGATGGCGGCCATGCCCGAAGCCACTGCCAGCGCGCCAACCCCGCCTTCGAGGGCGGCCATGCGCTGTTCGAGCACATCGTTGGTGGGGTTCATGATGCGCGAGTAGATGTTGCCGGCGACCTTGAGGTCGAACAGGTCGGCGCCGTGCTGGGTGTCGTCGAAGGCGAACGAGGTGGTCTGGTAGATCGGCACGGCCACCGCCTTGGTGGTCGGGTCGGGGCTGAAGCCCGCGTGGATGGCGAGTGTTTCCAGCTTCATGCGGTCATTCCTTGAGCGTGGGTGGAAGCGGTCGAGCATGGAGTGGGCTGGACGCGCTGGTCAAGGGGCCAAGGGTGGGGGGACCTGGCAGTTTTGCCAGTAGTTGCCGGAGGGAAGCCTGCGCCATCATCGGCGCACGCACCTGGCCATGTGGGCGGTGCACGCTCAGGAGCCATGCCATGTCGACCCTGATGGTCGCTTCATCGTCTTTCTACGGCGCCGCCTTGCTGCTCGTCCTGTTTGTAGGTGTGGTCTACTGCACGCGCAAACAGTTCATGTCCTATCACAGCGTGGCGCTTTCGCGCAGCTGGCGCGATCTGGATGACGCTCAGCGGCTACTACTGCTGGCATTGATCCACTTGGTTGGCTGGGGCTGGATGGTCATTGCCTTCGCCGGTTTCGCCTTGTTGGGCGCCTGGCACTACCAGCCTGCACAGCCTGGCCTGCTTATGGCATTGCAGGCATTGATCACGCTGGGCACTGCGCCGGTCATCAGGGTGTCCAGCGGGGTTAGGCAGCGTACGGGCGCCGCGCCGCCCATTTATATCGGTTGGATCATTCTGTGCCTGAGCCTGGCCGGTTTTCTGCTCGCCTGGCCGCTCTGGTCGCAATCTTGACGGTGTGCAGTGCCATCAAGCGCGCATCCCTCTGGATGTCGGACACAACGTTTGGCAAGCGCTGCAGGGTGGCCGCCAGCAGGCATCTACTGCCCATTCAGCCGAGTGGTTTCTTCGTCCAGATACCCCAGTAAGGCGGCCACCTCGGTTTCCCCCAATCGCATGTTGGGCATCGCCAACTGGTTGTACTGCGTGAACAGCAGCATCGCCAACGGGTCTTTCTCCGCGAGCATCCGATCAGGCTCCATCAGCCAGCGCTTCAACCACAGTTCGTCCCGTTGCCGGGTCACCCCCAGCAGATCCGGGCCGATGCCATGGGTGGCGCCAGGCTCGGCGTCGCCCAAGGTGTGGCACGACGAGCAGCGGGTCCTGAACAGTTGTTCGCCTTTGCTCGGCGGGCGGATGTCGGGGGCCAGGGTGTAGTCGCGGTGCTGGGCGCTGGCGGTTTTCCAGTTGTGCAGGCTGTTGGCCAGGCGGTCGGCGAGGATGTACGGGCTTTCGAAGGGCGAGGCCTTCATCCAGCGGCCGGTGGCCTGGTTGCCTATTATCAGGCTGAGGTTGTGGTCCTTGCTGCGGCCATTCTCCAGGCCTTCGATGTACAGGCCCAGGCTGCGGCGCAGCTGTTCGATGTCGGCGGCCTCGCCGGTGAGCAGGGTCCAGCCGGGGCCGATGGCGAATTTTTCCGCGTAGCGCTTGAGGGTGGCGGGCGTGTCGTTGTAGGGATCGATGCTGATCGAGTAGATGAAGATGTCCTGGCCGACGCGTTCGCCCAGCAGCTTCTGTACCTGGCGCAGGCGGGCGGTCTCCACCGGGCAGGAGTCGCCGCAGCCGGTGAAGATGAAATTGATGGCCACCACCTTGTCCTTGATCAGGTCGTCGAAGAAATGCACCTGGCGGCCGTCCTGGGTGAGCAAGGGAATGTTGGGGAAGTAGTTGGCACCCCAGGGGCTGGAGGGCGTTGCGCGGGTGCTGGGGGGCAGCGACCAGGCGAGGCTGAGGGTAAGCAGCAACAGGAGCAGCAGGCGGAAGAGGCGGGGCATGGTTTTACCCTCTGGTCAGGGGCAGGCCAGGGCAGCATGGGAGCGGGCTTGCCCCGCGAACACCGGCAGAGCCGGTGCCATGCGGTGCGTTCATCGCGGGGCAAGCCCGCTCCCACGCCAATTCCCTGTCGGGTCTTGGCGATATCAACGTATGCTCAACGGTACCGTCACGCTCTGCCCCAGCGCCGACTTGACCGTTACCGCCGGTGGCGAGGCCGGGCCGCTGCCGGTGGTGGTTACCGACAGTTTCCAGCGCGCGCCGGAACCGCTGGCGCTCAGCGTTGCCAGGCCCAGGTCGAGCGGCCCGCTGGTGGTGTTGCTGGTCACCCGGATGCTGTTGCCGGCGGCCACCGAGGTGGTGCCGGACACCTCCCAGGTCCAGCGGCTGTTGCTGCGCAACTGCACCGAAGCGCTGCTGACCTGGATCTCGTCCATCGGCACGGCGGGCGAAACCGCAATGCTCACCGTGGCCGGGGCCAGGGATTCGAGACCCTTGGCGTCGCGTGCGGCGTAGGTGAAGCTGGCGGTGAACGCCGTGGCGACGGTGCCCGGTGGGGTGTAGGTGACCTGGGTACTGTTGCTGCTGACCGTGCCCTGGCCGGAGTCGGGCTGGGCCAGGCTGCTGACGCTCAGCGGCAGGTTGCCGTCGGGGTCGGTGTCGTTGGCCAGTACGTTGAGCACGATCGGCTTGCCGGCCATGGTCGCGGCGCTGTCGTTGACCGCCACCGGCGGCTTGTTGCTGTCGTTGCCCGGGCCACTGCTCGAGGTGCGGAAGGTCGGCAGGGCCGCGGAGTTGACATACTCCACGCCATCCCAGCCAGGCAATGGCGTCGGCATCATCTGGAACTGGCCGGGGTGCTCGAGGTCCCAGCGCAACAGCATCGAGGTGTCTTCGTGCTGGGTGTTGTGGCAGTGTTCCATGTAGGTACCGGCGAACTCACGGAAGCGGATGGCCATTTCCACTTCTTCCGAAGAGTCGCTGTCCGGGCCGATGCGGTAGACGTCCTTGCGTGCCCATTTTTCCCATTCCGGCGGGGCCTTGCCGTCGCGGCTGAGGATCACCCCTTCCTCGAAGTGCACGTGCACCGGGTGGCTCCAGCCGTTGCCGCCGTTCTTGATCTTCCACACTTCCAGGGTGCCGTCGCCGCTGAAGCCGCCGTCGGTGGCCTCATTGGCCAGTTGCGGGGCGGCGCTGATGCGCCGGGGGTCCATGGTGTAGCCGAAGCCGCCGTCGGTCTTGATGGTCCAGGGGGTGCTGTCGGTGCCGTCGGAGCGGCCGAAAATGAACTCGCGGTGGCGGGCGGCCTTGATCTTGGTCTGGTCACTGGCGCTGTTGCGGTCGATCGACAGGGGGATCATCACCAATCCGGCGGTTTTGCCGGGCTTGGCCGGTTCATACAAGCTCGGGTCCATGCTGAGGTCCTGGCCGGTATAGGGTTGCACGATCAACTGCATGAACTTGCCGACAACCGGGTCGCCGCCATCCCATTCCGGGCCTTTGCTGGTCTGCTTGATCACCGCCTTGTACTTCTCCGACAACACGTCGGCCAGGGGTATGGACTGTTTCGGGCCCTTTCCGGTGTCGTGCTCCATGAGGTTGACGAAGTACAGCTTGTCGCCGACCTTGATCCCGTTTTTGGCGAAATTGATGATGATGTCGTAGCGCTCGGCGATGCCCTGCAGCGGCAGGATGGCGTTGTTGTCCTGCAGGTTGCCGTCACCGTTGAGGTCGAGGGTGCCGTCGAACGGCACGGCATGTTCCATGATATTGCCGTCGTTGGCGATCATGTGGAACGGCACGCGGGCATAGGAGACGTTGGAGCCGCTCGGGCCCTTGAACTCGCCGCCGTTGCCGGCGATTTCACGCACCACGGCAAACTTGAAGTAGCGCGACACCGAGCCGTTGAGGAGGCGAAAACGATAGCTGCGCGCGCGCACCTTGAGCTTGGGCTGATACTGCCAGTTGACCAGGATCTGGTCGCCGAGGAAACCGTCGGTGTTGAACGGGTTGAACCACAACTGGCCGTTGGCGTCCCACGCCTTGTCGGCGATCACCAGGTTGACGTCGTAGTCGCGGTTACCCCACGGCATCGCCGCGCCGCTGGGGAAGCGCAGGTTGACGCCGTCCTGCAGGGCTTCGTTGCCACGGTCGATGGCCGAGTAGTAGTTCATCATCACCGCGTTGCCCTTGTAGACGTTCTGCGCCGTGAAATCGAGCATGTGGTCGTGGAACCAGTGGGTGCTCATGGTCTCGCGCCAATCGCCGCGGATCTTGATGCTGCCGTTCTCGCAGGTCTTGAGGCCCGGGGAGGCATCGTTGACGTACAGGGTTTCGCCCGGCGCGCAGGGGAAGGCGGCGCGCGGGTCCTGGGCGCGGGTGTTGATGGTGTCGTAGCCGGCCAGCTGGATCGGCCAACGGTAGTCGTAGTACTGGCCGGGGAAGAAGTAGGCGTTGGCGAAGCCGTCGCTCTCGGCCGGCGAGTGGCCGTTGTGCTCGTGGGTGGAGATGGTGTGCAGGCCGAAGCCGTTGTTGGCCGAGGGGTCGATCGGCAGGGCGTTGTAGTGGCGCATCAGCACCGGCTGGCCATAGCGCACCATCAGCAGCTTGACCGGGAAGGTGCCGTCGAAGGTCCACAGCGCCTTGTGGCCCTGCAGGGGCATTTTCGGGTGGAAGCGGGTATCAATACCCTTGGTGGTACCCAGGGTGGTGGGGATGTCGGAGGTCTGGTAGTACAGTCCGCCCGGGGCGAATTCGCCCTTGGCGTAGTTGTGCAGTTGCTTGCGGTCGCGCAGGCCCTGGTTGATGCGTGCTCCGGCCTGCGCAGTCTTGAATGCGGCCTGGGGGTAGAACTCGTTCCAGCGCTGGTGCGACCAGCCCTTTCCTGGTGGGCGGCCCTCGGCGGGAGAGCCGACCCCGCTGCGGTTGAGGAACATCTCGATCTGCGCCTTCCACGGGTTGCGGTCGAGCACGTTGGCGTACTGCGACGGGAACGGTGTCAGCCCCGGTTGGGTGAGGAACGCCTCCAGGGCATTGCCGTTGGGGCTGCTGCGCGCGGCGTAGTCTGGGTCCTGCGCGGGCGCGGCACCGATCACCGGGGGCGGGAAGGTCAGGCTGTAGGGCGGGGTGGCCGGGTCGAGTTTCTCGGGGCCGAATTCTTCGAACAGCAGCAGCTGCTGGGTAAAGGGTTCGGCGCCGAACAATGGGCTGGGCTTGCCATTGGTGGGGTATTTACGTGAGGTCTGCTGCGCCGGGGGCAGGGCATTGTCGCTGGTCACCGTGGCACGGGTGCCGTAGACCCCGTTGCTCAGTTCGAGCGAGCCTTCGTTGGCCTCGGGCATGTTCTTCAAGGCCTCCAGCGCAGCCGCCTGGGCTACCGGATCGGCGGCCGGGTCGCTGAAGGCGGAAGGGTCGGTGGGCGGTGGTTGGCTCACGTCGTCAAGCGACCCAGCGAACACGTTGGCCATCCCCAGGCTGAGCAGCAGCGCCGTGAGGGAGGGCAACCTGAACACCTGGGTCGATGTTGCCACTGGTTTCTTCATTGCCGTATGCCCCGTGTTGTGCAGGTTGGCATCTGTTGCCACTGCGATAAGTGGCGATGTGCCTTGAACAGGGGTCAGCAACCGCTGTGCCAATCGGCAAGTGGCTAAACGCCACGTGTTTCAAGATGTTGCAGGAGTGCGAATGAGACACGCTCGGGCAACTGCCACAAACCTGGGGATAGACACCCGAGGCTGGGTGGGGAATGCTCCCCACCTCACGAACACGAGGTGGGCTAGGCTCCTGTCGCGGGCTTGCCCCGCGATAGTGTCGTCACAGGCAGCCAGGCCTTGCCCGCAACCGGTGTTCTTGGCACCCTTGCCTGCCTTGCGTCTCGTCACGCCCATCAAACAAGGAACCTTCAAGGTGAGTTGGGAGAAAGTCGGTAAATCCCTGGTGGGCCTGCTGGCCCTGGTTGCCGTCGGCGCCACGCTTTATATGGCGTTGCGCGACGACGACCGTTTGCAGGCGCGCCTGACCTACGCCCATCTCACCTACCCGGGCCAGTTCAACGAGCGCATCAGCCAGGCCAACGACCTGCTCAAGTACGAGCGGCTGCATTCCCAGATTAGCGAGATCGGCGCAGGCGCCCTCAGCCACCCGCAGATCGACAAGCTGGTCGACCTGGCCCAGGCGCCGTACCTGCACCTGTTCGCCAGACCCTTCGAGGCCGGCTTGGTGGACCACCGCACCGGTCTGCTCATCGAGCTGTCCAACCCCGCCCGTGTACCGCTCAAGGCCGTGCACATTCGCCTGCCGGCCAAGGGGCTGGTGCAGGTGCGCGATGCGGCCGGCAACGACACGCTGGTGCCGACGCCGACCAGCAGCATCGACCTGCCGGCCATTGACGGGGTGAGCGAGAGCAAGGTCTGGGTGTACTTCGACGCTGACTATTCGCAGATCCGCCAGGGTGGGATCAGCATTCGTGATGCCGATGGCAGTGCCGATATCCAGGTGGTTCGTGAAGTGACGGGGTTCCCGGCGCTGTTGGCGCGTTACAGCCAGGTGGTGGTGGCGGTGTTCGCCGCGCTGGGGCTTGGGTTGCTGGCGCTGGCGTATATCTGGTTGGGGCGGGCGCGGGTCACCGGGGTATCGCATAGCCTGTAAGCGATAAGCCTATGGCGCGCCGGCTTGAAAAAGACCTGAATTCAGACCAATCTATGGCTCTTGAATGAGGGCGATCGATATGCAGAACATCTTTGCCGACGTGACCGTCAGCGTCTCGGAACTAAAGAAGAATCCTACGGCGGTGATGGCCGATGCGCAGGGGAAACCGGTGGCCGTTCTCAACCATAATCGCGTCATGGGTTACATGGTGCCCGCTGAACTCTACGAGGCGATTATGGAGCGACTGGAAGACATGGAGCTTGCGGCATTGGTAAAGGCGCGTGCGGGAGAGAAAGGCATCCCGGTCGAACTGGATGACTTATGAGCTCGAGTTTCTGCCTTCGGCGCTGAAAGAATGGAAGAAGCTTGGGCACACCGTGCGCGAGCAAGCCAGGAGAAAACTCAAGGAGCGTCTGCTCTCCCCCAGGGTTGGGGCGGATGCAATGCGTGATTTGCCTGACCATTTCAAGATCAAGCTCAAGGCCAGCGGCTATCGGGTGGTCTACCGCGTCGAGGATGAACGGGTGGTTGTCGTGGTCGTGGCGATAGGTAAGCGCGAACGTGGGCAAGCCTACCGCTCGGCCGCTGATCGCCTATAGGATTGCCGCTAGATCACAGATGTGGCGGCCGACAGCAAGGCCTCGACGAACAGGCTTTCAGCACGGCTCATGCGCTGGTCCTTGTTCCACAACAGGTGGATGTCGACGTCGGCAATGCCTTCCTGCGGCGGCAGTTTCCACAACAACCCTGCATCCACATCCGGCGCCACCACATGCTCGGGCAGGCAGCCGATGCCGAAGCCGGCGATCACCAGGCGGCGCACCTCTTCCAGGCTCGGCGACGAGGCGACGATGCGCCCGGCGAAGCCCTGCTGGTCGCGGAAGATGGTCAGCGGCGAGAGCATGCCGCCGATCTGGTCGCTGGTGAAACTGACAAAATTCTCCCGCTGCAGGTCGCCTTCGGCCTGGCCGAACAGCGCGTGGTGCTTGCCGCAAAAGAACGCGTAGCGCTGGCGCAAGAACAACCGCTGCTCCAGCCGTGGCTGGGGCCGGCGGTTGAGGCTGAGGCCGGCGGTGGCGGTTTTTTCCTGCAGGGCGGCGATGATGTCGGAGCTGCGCATCACGTCGATCTCCAGCTCCACCCGCGGGTGCTGGCGGTGGAAGTCGGCGAGGAAGTCGTCGAAGCGTTCGCTGACGATACGGCTGATCATCAACAGGCGCACCTTGCCCACCAGTTCGTCCGCCGGCTGCTCCAGCAGGCCGCCGATCTGCGACATCTGCCCGTACACCTCGCCGGCCAGCTGGAACAGCTGCTCGCCCACCTCGGTCAGCACGAAGCGCGGCCCACGGCGGGCGATGAGCTGGCGCCCGAGTTGCTCTTCAAGGCGCTTGAGCGCCTGGCTCACGGCGGGCTGGGTAAGGTGCAGGCGGGCGGCGGCGCGGCTGATCGACAGTTCCTGGCCGATGACGCGGAAGGTGCGCAGCAGGTTCCAGTCGAGGCGGTCGTTGAGCAGGCGGTCGGGCATGGTCGGGCTCGATGATAAGCGTGGTTAATAATTCGAATAATAAATAGAAAATTGAATTATAGGCGCCCGCGATGAATGATCTCCAGCAGTGCGGGCCTCTTCGCGGAGCCCGACCCAGGCGCCGCCAGAGCGCCACCGTGACCCGAACCACTCCTGCCAGAAAAACAACCAAAGGAGCCACCCCATGAAGCCCGCCGCTTCGCCACAACCGCGCCGTGCCGCCGCCGCCGCGTTCATCGGCACCATGATCGAGTGGTACGACTTCTACATCTATGCCACCGCCGCCGCGCTGGTGTTCGGTGCCTTGTTCTTCCCCTCCGACAACAGCCTGTTCAGCACCATGGCTGCCTTCGGCACCTTTGCCGTGGGTTTCTTCGCTCGGCCCTTGGGCGGCATCATCTTCGGCCATATCGGCGACCGAATCGGGCGCAAGAAATCGCTGATCATTACCTTGCTGATGATGGGCGTGGTCACGGTCGCCATCGGCCTGCTGCCGACCTACGCGCAGATCGGCGCCAGCGCGCCGGTGCTGCTGATCCTGTTGCGCGTGGTCCAGGGCATCGCCGTGGGTGGCGAGTGGGGTGGGGCGGTGCTGATGGCCGGGGAGCATGCGCCCAAGGGCCGGCGCAACTTCTTCGCCTCGTTCGCCCAGTTGGGTAGCCCGGCAGGCCTGATCCTGTCGCTGCTGGCGTTCAGCGCGGTCACCCGTCTGCCGGAAGAAGACCTGATGAGCTGGGGCTGGCGCGTGCCGTTCCTGGCCAGCGCGCTGTTGCTGCTGGTGGGCCTGGCAATCCGCCTGGGGGTCAACGAGTCGCCCGAGTTCCTCGCCAGCCGCGAGCACGCCGAACAGGCCCGGCGCAAGGAGCAGGCACCAGTGCTGGAAGTGCTGCGCAGCGCCTGGCGGCCGCTGCTGCTGTGCATCGGCGCCAACACCCTGGGCATCGCCGGGGTCTATTTCACCAATACCTTCATGATCAGCTACACCACCCAGCAGTTGCATCTGGAGCGTTCGCTGATCCTCGAATGCCTGTTCTTCGTGGCGATCATCCAGTTCTGCGTGCAGCCGTTGGCGGCGTGGCTGTCGGAGCGACTCGGCGCCACGCGCTTCCTGGCCCTGATGGCGCTGCTGGCGATGGCCTCGCCGTACCCGATGTTCGTGTTGGTGAGCAGCGGCGAAGGCCCGCTGATCGTGCTCGGCATCGCCCTGGCGGCGGCGTGCATGGCTTCGTTCTACGCAGTGATCGCCGGCTATGTCAGCGGCATGTTCGCCACCCGCGTGCGCTACACCGCCATCTCCCTGGCCTATCAGGTGTGTGGCGCCATCGCGGGTGGCCTGACCCCGCTGATCGGCACCTGGCTGGCCCACAGCTTCAGCGGCCAATGGTGGCCGATGGCGGTCTTCTACAGCCTTATCGCCTGCACTTCCCTGGTCTGCGTGCTGGCGCTGGCGCGCCGCTACGCCCTTGGCCGGCAGCTCGAGCTGGCCTGAATCTGGAGTATCCGCAATGTTGAAAAGCAATGGCGATCGCCTGTGGGCGAGCCTGATGGCCATGGCCGAAATCGGCGCCACCGCCCGCGGCGGCAGCTGCCGCCTGGCCCTGAGCGACGAGGACAAGGCCGGGCGTGAACTGTTCGGCCGCTGGTGCCGCGAGGCCGGGCTGAGCCTGAGCGTGGACGCTATCGGCAACCTGTTCGCCCGCCGCGAAGGCAGCGACCCGCACGCCGCGCCGGTGATGATGGGCAGCCACCTGGACACCCAGCCCGAGGGCGGGCGTTTCGACGGCGTCTACGGCGTGCTGGCCGGGCTGGAGGTGGTGCGCCGCCTGAACGACCTGGGTATCCGTACCCGCAAACCGCTGGAAATCGCGGTGTGGACCAACGAGGAGGGCGCCCGCTTCACCCCGGCCATGTTCGGTTCGGCGGTGTTCACCGGCACCTTGCCGCTGGCCCAGGCCCTGGCGATCCGCGATGCCGACGGCATCAGCGTCGCCGATGAACTGGCGCGCACCGGCTATGCCGGCCAACGCCCGCTGGGCGGCAAGGTTGACGCCTATTTCGAGGCGCATATCGAGCAGGGCCCGATCCTTGAGGACAACGCCAGGAGCATCGGTGTGGTCAGCGGCGGGCAGGCAATCCGCTGGCTCGACGTCACCGTCGAGGGCATGGCCGCGCATGCTGGCACCACGCCGATGAAGCTGCGCAAGGACGCCTTGTACGGCGTGGCACGGATGATCCAGGCCATCGAACAACTGGCCAGCGATTTCGCCCCCGAGGGCCTGACCACGGTGGGTGAGCTGAGCATCGCCAAGTCGTCGCGCAACACCATCCCCGGCCTGGTGCGCTTCACCCTTGACCTGCGCCATCACCGCGACGAGGCCATCGACGCCATGGAGCGCGATATCAGTCTGCAGTTGCAGGCCATCGCTAGCCAGCGTGGCCTGGCGGTACGCATCGAACGCCACTGGGTCAGCCCGGCCACCCCGTTCGACGCCGACTGCGTGGCCGCCGTGCAGCAGGCGGTGGATGGCCTGGGCTACAGCCAGCAGTCCATCGTCAGCGGTGCCGGCCATGATGCGATCCTGCTGGCTCGCTACTGCCCCACGGCGATGGTGTTCATCCCCTGCGTCGGTGGGCTGAGCCACAACGAGGCCGAGGATGTGCTGCCCGAGGATGCCCGCCAGGGCGCCGATGTATTGCTCAACGCCGTGCTGGCCCGTGCCGGCCAGGTTGTCGAAGGAGAAGCCTGATGCGCTGCTATTTCCACCCTGAACAATTGCTCCACCATCCGCGCAGCTACTATTCGCGCGGCGCCATGCGCACCCCGCAGGAAGTCCCCGAACGCGCCCAGCGCCTGCTGCAGGCCGCCAAGGACCTTGGCTTCGATATCCGCAAACCCGAAGATGCCGGCCTTGCTCCGCTCAAGGCGGTGCATGGCGAAGCCTACCTGGCGTTCCTCGAAGAAGCTCATGCGCGCTGGAAGGAGGTGCCCGAGGACTGGGGCGACGAGGTGATGTCCAACATCTTCGTCCGCGAACCCAACGCCCTGCGCGGCATCCTTGCCCAGGCCGGGCGCTACCTGGCCGATGGCAGTTGTCCGGTGGGCGAGCATACCTGGCGCTCCGCCTACTGGTCGGCACAGAGCGCCGTCGCCGCGGCCCAGGTCATCGTTGACGGCGAACCCGCCGCCTATGCCCTGTGCCGTCCGCCGGGGCACCATGCCCGGTATGATGCCGCCGGTGGCTTCTGCTACCTCAATAACGCCGCCGTCGCGGCCCAGGTGTTGCGCGGCCGCTATCAGCGCGTGGCGATCCTGGATACCGACATGCACCACGGGCAGGGCATCCAGGAGATTTTCTACGAGCGGGACGACGTGCTGTACGTCTCGGTGCATGGTGACCCGACCAATTTCTATCCAGGAGTGGCGGGCTTTGCCGACGAGCGCGGTAGCGGAGCAGGAGAGGGCTGCAATCTCAACCTGCCGATGGCCCACGGGTCGAGTGAAGCGGACTTCATGGCGCAGCTGGAGGTTGCGTTGCAAGCGGTGAAGGACTTCGGCGCCGAGGTGCTGGTACTTTCGCTGGGCTTCGATATCTACGAGCTGGACCCGCAGAGCAAAGTGGCGGTGACTACCGAAGGGTTCGCCCGCCTTGGTGAAGAGATTCGTGGGTTGCGTTTGCCGTGCCTGATCGTGCAGGAAGGCGGGTACCACCTGGAGAGCCTGGAGGCGAATGCGCGGGCATTCTTCGGCGAAGAGCGCGATTGGCGTTAAGCCTGTCGAGGGGCAAGCCCGCTCCCTCGATTGTGGGGGCGGAGCTAGTGATTGGTGTCCGAGCGTACAGCACGCGTTCCAATGTTGGGGCAGTTCGGCGTCGGTCAGCAGGTAGTCGAGCTGATCAAGGTCGTAGCCGGCAGATACACCCACCAGCACGGCGTCATGTATGCGGATGAGGTTTGGGTAACCGAGCATCACATCACCAGAACCTGAAAGGGCTTGGCTGTGCTCACCATGAGCCGCGTGCGGCCCATGGTCTGCTTACTAATTAAGGTGCGAGCTTGTATTTTTTTTCGGTCAGGAATTGAGGCTCTCGCCAGTGGGGCCCTTTTACATATGCTTTTCCGGAAAAGCTGATAAGCCCCTCTGATATCATGTGGTTTATCAGGAGGATTAATGACGTATTGTCGCTGAGGAAAGGCCAGTCGCTGCTGCTATACAGCCTGTCGAGCTGGGGGTGTGATATCCCTTGGTCTGTGGCTAAAAACAAGATTACATCCTGCGGCACTTCGTTTTTTACTATGTCTTTTATAGTGTTCATTTATATTTTCTTGCCAGTTGTTTGTCGTCGGCTTCCAATGCTTCTGGAGTGTAGAGTAGATCTGCAGATGCGCCAAGCTGGAAGTCTTCTAATGTGGCCGTGTGGGCATTGTTCCAAGTGACCCCGTTATCGTTGGGTTGGACGCCATCAGGGATTCCAATTGCTCGGTATCGCTCAAGTTCTCGAAGCTCGTGAGTGTAAAAACGCTTGTCAGTATCGGTAATGTCGGTGAGCCCATTCAATATTCTTTCGAGCCGATGGATCATGGTGGTGTTTGCATCTGACTGTTCGAAGCGACTGGTGTGCAGCTTAATAAGGTCGATTCCTTCAGCGGTTATAATAGCCGTTCTCCAGTCGGCATTTATGATGGGGCCACCTATTTGGTCTGACTGGTACGAGCGGCCCGTAAAAGCTCCTATAGTGTCGCCGGGATAAGGGCTGTTGAAAACAATGTATAGTGGAGGAAGTCCCGTTTCTATCGGGAAGCAGTAAATGCAGTCACGGATATGCTGGATGTCAGATGCAGGTAGTGTATATGCATTGCTTTCGACAGGTTGTAGGGATACTCCCCGATAGATAGATGGCAGAGGCGCTATCGCAGGACTTTTGGTCGAATGGTCTGCTGGCCGGACTATCGGGAAGCTGAGGGTTACAGGTGGACTGTCTGTCGATGTGAAGCGGTAGCTGGCACTCGCTTCATCAAAAGAAAGAGCGCGTACAGGGACATCTCTTGAAGTGCCGGGCGACGAAGTGGATACCAGTGCATAGCCACTGCGTTGGCCATGGATCCTGTATGGAAGAGCGATACTGCCATTCGCCGCTGCGATCTGCTGCAAGTTGTCGGGTAGTTCCGGCAACAAGGTGCTGGCTGCAAGGCCCAGCGCTACTTCCGAGGGCAATTCACCGTTACCGAGTGCGGGGGAGTACACCAGTGCCCCAATACCGACCGCAAACACTCGGCTGGCTACGACCTCCAGTCCTCCCTTGAGAAGCTGAATGGCTTGGCGAATTGCCGACTCTAGCGTGAATTCAATATTGGAAAGGGTGGCGGTGGTCGTCAACTGAGGGCCACCGGAAATGGCAAGGGTAAGGGTATTCGCTTTGGCTTCTACGTTTTTGCCAAACGTGCGTTCGGCTTCGGCGGCGATACGCTCGGCCTCTGCGCGTGCGGCGGCTTCGGCGGCGATACGCTCGGCTTCTGCGTGTGCGGCGGCTTCGGCGGCGATACGCTCGGCTTCTGCGTGTGCGGCGGCTTCGGCGGCGATACGCTCGGCTTCTGCGCGTGCGGCAGCTTCGGCGGCGATACGCTCGGCCTCTGCGCGTGCGGCGGTTTCTACGGCGATACGTTCGGCTTCTGCGTGAGCGGCGGCAGCGCGTTCAGCTTCAATTCGAGTGTTCGCAATCAGCGTCGACAGTGCTGCGATCCTTGTTTCGAGCAAGCTGATAGAGCGGGTGAGCAGGATGCTCATATGGGCGGCGCTCAGGGATTCGATGAACGACGCATAAACAGCGCTGGGACGGCTGCCGTGCCGTTTTTGCATGCGATTGACAAAGTTAATGGCATGACGTTTCTTGTTGGTCGTATCGATAGTTGGCCGAGAAATCGGGCTTCTAGCGTTCTGCTTTCAAGCAAGGCTTGTCGTTTGCTGACGGTCAGTTTATAGAGGGCATCCAGTTGCCGTTCCATATGCCAGATGTCAAAATTTCCTGACGGTGCAATGGCCTGTATTTCACTATCCAGTGCAGCTTCAAGGTGTGCCTGGTAGCGTGCGTATTGTTCTTCTGTTTTTAATTGTGCCGATATGAAGATGTTTACGAGTAAAGGAACTTTCTCCAAGGTATAAAACGTGCCGAGTTTGTCGATGTCATGGGGTGCATGTATTGCAGGGACCCCTTGTTTCCAATTTTTTGGCGCTGTGAAAACGGGTTGGCTCAGAGGCGGTAGAGTATGATGCCCTAGAGAAGGCAACGGATCGGGAGTTACCCATTGAGCGGGCAATGTGACAGTGTTTGGCATGGTGATCTCCCTAGGCTGGCTCCGAAAATGGAGCGGGTTAGAGAGTGTTCAGCTTTCAAAAGGACTCGTTAATCTGGAAGTGCTGGCCCATGAAACGCAGGCGCCATTGGCCTGTAAGCAAGGTCAGTTTTTTATGGAATTAATACACTGTAGTGATCAGTCGTTAGTTCCATGCAATGCGTGGGAAGTATCGTTACATCCCACCCCGGCGTACATGCTTCACCAACACCTTCTCCAGCAACTCCCACATCGCCGGGTCGGTACTGAACGCAACGTTGAAGCGCATCCACCCGGTAGCTTTGGCATCGACCATGAACAACTGCCCGGGCCCGAGCATGATGCCTTTCTCCAGCGCATCGTCGAGCAGCGCGGCGCTGTCGGGGATGGCCGGATGGCGGGTCCAGATGTACATCCCTTCGTCTGACTCGATGAACAGCTCGAAACCCAGCCGATGCAGGTGCCGGCCCACTTCCTGGTGCGCCTCGGCCAGGCGCTGGCGCAGGCGCTTGAGGTGCTTGCGCCAGCGGCCGTCGATGATCGCGGCGTACACCACCCGCTCCATCACCTGCGAGGTGGTCAGGCCCGAGCGCATCTTCAGGTGCAGCAGTTGCTGGGTCAGCTCGGGGTTGGCCAGCAGGTAGCCGACGCGCACATTGGGCGAGATGCTTTTCGAATAGCTGCCCACGTACACCACCTGCTGCAGGTGGTCGAGGCTCGCCAGGCAGGGCTGCGGGTCGGCGATCATGTCGGCGTAGAGGTTGTTCTCCACCAGGCGGAAGCCATGCTGGCTGGCCAGCTGCAGCAGGCGGTGCAACTGCGCCAGCGGGGTGCGCGAGCAGGTCGGGCTGTGCAGGTGCGGCTGGGTGAAGAACGCCGTGGGGCGGTGGTGGGCCAGCAGGCGCTCGAGCTGGTCGAGGTCGTAGCCGGCCGGGGTGCGCGGCACGCCCACCAGGGTGGCGCCCTGGGTGCGCAGGATGCTCATCAGGTTGGGGTAGCCGGGGTCGTCCACCAGCACCACGTCGCCGGGGCGCACCAGGGTGCGCACGGCCAGGTCCAGGGCCTGGCTGGCACCGTGGGTGAGCATGAGTTGCGCCGGGTTGGCGACGATCGACAGCTCCTGCTGCAGGTTCTGTGCAGTCAATGCGCGCAACTCCGGCAGGCCCATGGGGTCGCCGTAGCCGGACAGCTCCAGCGGGCTACCGGCGACCTGGCGCAGTCCGCGGCGCAAGCCTTCTTCGTACATCCAGTCGTTGGGCAGCCAGCCGCAACCCGGTTTGAACGGCAACTGGCGGATCTCGAAGATCTGCTGCAGGTACCACTCCGAGTTGAACGTGGGGCGGCTGGTATCGGCCTCGACGCTGTGCTTGTCCAACAGCTCGTTGGCCGCACGATTGACGAAGAACCCCGCATTGCCCTTGCTCACCAGCAACCCCTGGGCCACCAGGCGGTCGTAGGCCTCGACCACAGTGAAGGTGCTCACCGAGTAAGTCGAGGCGAACGCCCGGATCGACGGGACCTTCGCCCCGGGCTTGAGGGTCTGGTCGTCGATCAGCGCGCGCAAGCCGTCGATGATCTGGTTGACCAGCGGGGTGGAGGAGTCCGGATGTAGCTGGAGCATTCGGGGGCCTTCAGGTGTGCGGGACGCCAGGCGCCTGCGGGGCACAGCGGGTGTATTGCATCGGCGGCCTGTACAGTGCAGTGCGTTTTTCATGCCGCTGTGCATGGCTCAATGTGTTCGACATTTTTACATTACGTGTCAGATATAGCCAACACAGCACATGACAGCGCCATGAATAATCACAACATCGCTGCTTTACCGTCGAGGTCCGCCTCGCACCTTCTTACCGCCTGGCCGGACGCTGCTCGTCCGTCCCCAGCATGGTTCAGTTCGTCCAGAGGGTCGCCTCTGGCCGCGTAAGCAGGCCGCCACGGATGGCCTGCGTGTGCTCGCGCACACCTCCCTGCCCGCAGTAGCACTGATGTACAGGTGAGACCGATAACCATCGGGGTTTCACAGTTTTTCCTTGGATAAAAAGAAGCACGGGGTAAATAACTGATGGACGCAACATCCACATCCACCACCGCGAAGGATGGGCACGAGAGCAAGCTCAGTGCCTCGCTCAAGTCGCGCCACCTGACGATGATGTCCATCGCCGGGGTGATCGGCGGCGCCTTGTTCGTCGGTTCCGGCAGCGTGATCCACAGCGCCGGCCCGGCCGCTGTCCTGGCTTACCTGGCCGGCGGCATCCTGGTGGTGCTGATCATGCGCATGCTGGGTGAAATGGCGACTTCGTCGCCGGACACCGGCTCGTTCTCCACCTATGCCGACCGCGCCATTGGCCGCTGGGCCGGTTTCACCATCGGTTGGCTGTACTGGTGGTACTGGGTGATCCTCATGGCCTGGGAGGCCTACGTGGCGGGCAAGATCCTGCACGGATTTTTCCCGGACGTGAGCGTCAACGTGTTCGTGCTGGCCACGACCCTGCTGCTGATCACCGTCAACTTCTTCAACGTCAAGCACTACGGCGAGTTCGAGTTCTGGTTCGCGCTGATCAAGGTGGTGGCGATCGTCTGCTTCCTGGTGGTGTGCACCGCCGCGGTGATGAACGTCTGGCAGTTCGGCGAGGTGCGCGGCATCAGCCACCTGACCGCCGAAGGCTTCATGCCCAACGGCATCACCACGGTGATCGGCGCCTTGCTGGGGGTGATGTTCGCCTTCCTCGGCGCCGAGATCGTCACTATCGCCGCCTCCGAAGCGAAGGACCCGGCCACCCAGATCGTCAAGGCGACCAACTCGGTGGTCTGGCGGGTGTGCCTGTTCTATGTCGGCTCGATCTTCCTGATCGTCTGCCTGGTGCCGTGGAACGACCCGCACCTGGGCGTCTCCGGTTATGGTGCCTACCGTCGCACCCTGGAGCTGCTGGGCGTGCCCTATGCCGAGCTGCTGATGAACTTCGTGGTGCTGACCTCGGTGAGCAGTTGCCTGATCTCCGGCCACTACACCGCCTCGCGCATGCTGTTCTCCCTGGCCCAGCGTGGCGATGCGCCGCGTCTGTTCAAGTTCACCCGCACCGGCACCGGCGTACCGGTGAACGCGATCATCGGCTCGTGCCTGGTGGCGGTGTTCTGCGCGCTGATCAACTTCAGCGACACCCTGCGCCCGAAAGACGTGCTGGAAACGCTGATGAACACCACCGGCATGATCGCCCTGCTGGTGTACTTGGTGATCGCCTTCTCGCAACTGCGCATGCGTCGCAAGCTGGTGGCCGAGGGCAAGGAAGTGCGCCTGAAGATGTGGTTGTTCCCGTGGCTGACCTACCTGGTGATCGTGTTCATCGTGGCGGCGCTGGTGACCATGGCCTTCATGCCTGACTACCAGATCCTGGTGATCTCGACCGGCATCGCCGCGGCCATCGTGGTGGCCATGGGCGTGGTGCACCAGATGCGTACCGCCAAGCGTCACTGACTGCGGTAGCGCCGCGCGCAACGGCCGGTACCCGTCAAGGGGCCGGCCGTTTCCGTTTTCGCCTGCGCCAATCGGATCATCCCTACGCTGTGGGGGGCCGACATGGCTTATGCTGCACGCAATTGCCCTACAAGGAGTGTCCCATGTCCTGGTCCGCCACCCAGTATTCGCTGTTCGAAGACGAACGCACTCGCGCCGTACGCGACCTGCTTGCCGCCGTGCCGACGCGCCCGGTGCGCCACGCCACCGACCTTGGCTGCGGTCCGGGCAACTCCACCGAAGTGTTGCTGCAACGTTGCCCCGATGCGCAGGTCGTCGCCCTGGACAGCGATCCGGACATGGTCGACAAGGCCCGGCAGCGGCCACGGTTGAGCATTCCACGGGTGCGTTGCGAGATTGGCGAGATCGCCGGCTGGGCGGCCCAGGTGCCCCAGGACCTGATTCTTGCCAACGCTTCGCTGCAGTGGGTGCCGGACCATGCCAGCCTCTATCCGCATCTGGTGCGGCAGCTTAACGAGGGTGCGAGCCTGGCCGTACAGACGCCGGACAACCTCGACGAGCCGGCTCACCGCCGCTTGCGCGAGATTGCCAGCCAAGGACCTTGGGCCGACAAGTTCGCTGACTTCAGCCTGCCGCCGCGGCACAACGCAGGTTTTTATTACGATTTGCTCAGCCCTTTGTGCGCGCGGGTGGATGTATGGCGCACCACCTATCACCACCCCTTGATCGGTGGTGCCGAGGCGGTGGTGGAGTGGTTCAAGGGCTCTGCGTTGCGGCCTTACCTGGCGCGGCTGGATGAGCAGGAGCAGGCGGGTTTTCTGCAGTTGTACCTGCAGGCCATGCAGCATGACTACCCGGCGGCCAGCGACGGTCGGGTGTTGTTGCCGTTCCCGCGGCTATTTGTGGTGGCCACGCGTTAAGCGCCAGAGCACCCAGGCATAGATGCCGAGGTTGAGCGCCAGCACGATGGTGCCCAGCCACAGCTGGATCTGTGGGGTCAGGCCGGCGGGGTAGATCACGGGCCAGATGTAGTGCTCGACGAAACCGCCGTGGTAGCCGGCGTCGCCGGCGGCTTTGCGCAAGTGGTTTTCCCAGTCGGTCAGGGGGCACTCCAGGTGCAGGCCTTCCACGGCAAGGCCCCAGGCGAGTGCGGGGAGGTGGATCAGCAGGGCGCGGCGGCGCCAGAGCACCAGCAGGCCGCCGAACAGGACCAGCAGGATGAACGAGAGGTGGAGCAGGACCAGGGTGTCGGCGGCCAGGCGGTGGAACATGGTGGGTGGGGCCTTGCTGTGGGAGATGGGTTAGGTTGTCCTGGTTTTTCGGTTTTTCGTTCCTGAGTTTGGTTAATTGTTTTGATAGTTGTATGCGCATTCATTGGCAATGTCGACGCTTAGTCACCTTTCCGCCCTTACGGCGGGTCCCTTTTTATCAAAAAGGAACCAAAAAATCCTCGCTCCATTCATCCGGCCCGCCGCTTCGCTCCGGGTCCCCTCACTCCGGCCTTGCTCCCGGGAGGACCGCGCTGAACGCCCCATCCTGGGGCGCAGCGCTTGACGGGCATCCATGCCGTCACCTCCCTGCGCAAGCCCTCCGTTCGGCCTCCTGAAGTCGCGAAGTTACGGGCGGCGCCTGCACTAACGCAGCTAGTCGCTAGTTACCATCGTGGGAACTCTAGATCACCATCGCGGGGCAAGCCTGCTTCCACGATAGTTTAACTATGTAATTCAACGTGAGAGCGGGCTTGACCCGCGATGGCGTAATGAAGAACAACACTTCACCCACTCATAAACCAAAATATCTGCACTTGCTCTGCACTTGATCTTGCTTCTAAGCGCGCGATAGTTCAGGCGACACAAATTGCGACTTCAGGAGGCCGAACGGAGGGCTTGCGTAGGGAGGTGACGGGCATGGATGCCCGTCAAGCGCCGATCAGGCCATGGATGGCCCGTCGGCGCGTCCTCCCGGAGCGAGCCCGGAGTGAGGGGACCCCGGAGCGAAGCGTAGGGGCCGTATGAACGGAGCCGAACGGTTTTGCCTCCTTTTCCCAAGATGTATGGACTTGAGACATCGCTGACACATGTGCGTCGACATGGCGAATGAATGCGCATAAAACTTTCAAAACACACGCTGTGTAAGTCAAAGTCAAACATGCCCGTCACCTCCCTGCGCAAGACCTGCGTTCGGCCTCCTGAAGTCGCGAAGTTACGGGCGCCTGGGCTGACGCAGCTGTCGCTAATGGGGTATGAGGCTAGACTCCTGAACGGCAACGGCAACGGCAACGGCAACGGCAACGGCAACGGCAACGGCACCGGCACCGGCACCGGCACCGGCAACTTGCCCAGATGCTGCTTTGATTGACGTCATCCCACGCCTGGGTAAGGCTACCCTTTTCCCCAGGCATGAGGCTGACAATGCTGATCGATCCTCGCAAGGCCACGCTGTTGGTAGTCGATATCCAGGAAAAACTCATCGGCGCCATGAGCGACCCCGAGGGCACTACGGCCCGCGCCCGCTGGCTGCTCGCGGCAACCGCCGGACTGGAGCTGCCCACCGTGATCTCCGAGCAATACCCCAAGGGCCTGGGCCATACCCTGGCTGCGCTCAAGGCCGCTGCGCCAGCCGCTGAGATCGTCGAGAAAATGCACTTTTCCTGTGTCACCGCCGAGTGCCTGCCGCCCATCCTGCTGGCGCGCGAGCAGGTGATCGTCTGTGGCATGGAGACCCATGTCTGCGTGCTGCAGACCGTGCTCGGCCTGCTGGCCCTGGGCAAGCAGGTGTTCGTGGTCGAGGATGCCTGCGACAGCCGCACCCCGGCCAGCAAGGCAGCGGGCCTGGCGCGCATGCGCGATGCCGGGGCGCAGGTGGTCACCCGCGAGATGGTGCTGTTCGAATTGCTGGGCAGCTCCAGCCATCCGCTGTTCCGCCAGATCAGCAAGACCTACCTGGTGGGGGAGCAACCCTGAACGGGCGTCTGTTGGCCTTCGGGCTGCTGGCACTGGGCCTGCTGCAGGGCTGCGCGGGGCGCCGCGAAGAGGCGCCGGAGGCCGACCCGGCCAAGGTCCGCGCCCAGCTCATGCGCCTGCTGCCGGCCCAGGTCAAGGACCGCCAGGGTTGGGCCGAGGATATCCAGGTGGCCTTTCAGGCCCAGGGCATCAGCCCGAGCAAGAGCAACCTGTGCGCCGTGCTGGCGGTGACCGAGCAGGAGTCCACCTTCAATGCCGACCCTCAAGTGCCAAACCTGGGCCGCATCGCCCGGGAAGAGATCGACCGCCGGGCGGCTCGGCTGCATGTGCCCCGGCTGCTGGTCGATGGCGCCCTGAGCACGCCTTCGGCCAACGGCAAGACCTACCAGCAACGCCTGCTCGCCGTGCGCAGCGAAAAGCAACTCAGCGCTTTGTACGACGAGGTGATCGGTGGCCTGCCGCTGGGGCGTTCGCTGCTGGGCGGGCTGAACCCGGTGCGCACCGGCGGGCCGATGCAGGTCAGCGTGGATTTTGCCGAGCAGCACGCCAAGGGCTATCCCTACGACCACCCGGGCAGCATTCGCCAGGAGGTGTTCAGTCGCCGTGGCGGGATGTACTTCGGTATTGCCCATCTGCTGGGCTACCCCACCCATTACCAGCGCCAACTGTACCGCTTCGCCGACTTCAACGCGGGTTGGTACGCCAGCCGCAACGCCGCGTTCCAGGCGGCGCTGAGCCGGGCCAGTGGGGTGCCGCTGGCGCTCGACGGCGACCTGATCGCCCCCGGCGCGATCATGCCCGGCACCACCGAGCAGGCGGCGCGCAAGCTGGGGGCGAAGCTGGGGCTGCGCAATCCGCAGATCAGGGCGCAGCTGGAGAAAGAGAATGACCTGGCGCTGGAGGAGACCGAGCTCTACCACAAGGTCTTCGCCCTGGCCGAAGCCAAGGCTGGCAAGCCCTTGCCAAGGGCGGTGCTGCCGGGGATCGAGCTGAAGAGCCCGAAAATCACCCGCAAGCTGACCACGGCGTGGTTTGCCGGCAGGGTGGATGAGCGTTATCAGCATTGCATGAAGCGCTGAAGCTGTCGCAGCGTGGGAGCGGGCTTGCCCCGCGATAGGGCCGGCATTGCAATCGCGGGTGCAAGCCCGCTCCCATGGCGATCAGCCCTGACCGAGCGCCTTGACCACCTGTTCGACACTGGCCTTGAGCCCGGCCACGGTATCGTCCGCGTCGCTCTCCACCACCAGCAGCTTCGCCCCGGCGGCGGCGATCACTTCTGCCACCTTGGCATCGGGCTGGCGATGGTGCAGCACCAGCGCCACGTCCTGCGCCTTGAGGTTGTCTCCAAAGGCCTTGAGCGCCGCCTCGTCCCACTTGTCGTCGGCCGGCAGCACCTGCTCGACCACGTCCAGGTTCAGTCCGCTGGCCAGGTAGCCCAGGCGTTCGGACAGGCTGACCACGGTCAGGTTGTCGACCTCGGCCAGTCGCGTCTGGCTGTTGGCGGTCAGCTCCAGCATCTGCCGCTTGATACCGGCCAGGTTGGCCTGGATCTTCGCTTTGTCCGCCGGCGAAAGGCGCTCCAGGTCATTGGCCACCACGTCAGCCATGCGCCCCAGGTTGGTTGGGTTGAGCCAGGGGTAGGCGGCGAAGGCTTCGTCGCCCTTGACCGCGATGCCGGGCAGGGCGCCGTCCACCGGGCGCGCGGCGTCGATCTCGACGATACGGATATTGCTGCGCCGGGCCATGGGGTAGAGCGGGTCGTCGCGCCAGATCGAGCGCACGCCGATCACCGCGTCGGCCTGTTGCGCCACCTTCTGCAGGCTGGCGCCACCACGGCCGCTGAAATACGAAGGTTGACGGCTGGCCGGCAGGTTGGCCGGGGCGGCGCGCTTGAGCTGCACCGAGGTTCCCTCGAGCAAGGCGCTGGCCAGGCTGTGGGTCACCGGCAGGGTGGTCAGTACTTCGGTGGCGCCCGCCAGCAGCGGCAGGCCGCTCAGGGCCAGGGCCAGGGTGAGTTTTTTCAGGTTCATGCCGGGTTTCCTTGCAGGCGTGGGACGAGGGCGCGGGCCAGGGCGGCGAGGGCGAAGCAGATCCCGGCGACCAGGATGATCGCCGCACCCGAGGGCACCGGCAGGTCGAAGACGATCGGCAGCAGGATGCCGAGCAACGTACTGAGGGTGGCGATGATCACCGAGACGAAGAAGAAGCCCTTGAGCGACTGGCTGACCAGCCGTGCCGCCGCCGCCGGGATCACCAGCAGGGCGCCGACCAGGATCGCGCCGATTACCTTGACCGAGGCCACGGTGACCAGGGTCACCAGCACCACGAACAGGTAGTCCAGGGTCTTCACCGCCACCCCGCGCACCGCCGCCAGCTGCGGGTTGAAACTGGCCAGCATGATGCGGTTGTACAACGGCAGTGCCAGCGCCAGCACCAGCACCGCGACGATGCCCAGCACCAGCAGGTCCTGGGCGCTGACGGTAAGCACCGAGCCGAACAGCACGTTCTCGAGGATGTGCACGTTGATCTTGCCGGCCAGCATCAACAACAAGCTTGCGCCCAGGGCCAGCGACACCGAGAGGAACACGCCGATCAGGGTGTCCGGCGACAGGCCGGTGCGGTTGCGCAGGAAGTTGAGGAGGATGCCGAACAGCAGGCAGTAGCCGAACAGGCTGCCGTACGGGCCAGTGTAGGGCTCGCCGAGCAGGATGCCGATGGCCACCCCGGTGAGCGCGGCGTGGCCGACCGCCTCGGAGAAGAAGGCAAAGCGCTTGACCACCACCAGGGTGCCCAGGCCGCCGAGTACCGGGCCGATCATCACGCCCGCCAGCAGGGCGTTGACCACGAAGCCGTAGGCCAGTGCCTCCGGCAGATAGCCAGCTGTGGCCCAGTCCTGGACCAGCTGGCGCAAGGTTTCGAAACTCATCAGGCAAGGCTCTCGCTGCGCGGGTGGACGGAGAACAGTCCGAGCAGGCGCTCGGGAGTCAAGGCCTGGGCGGGTGGGGCGTCGAACAGCACCTGGCGGCTCAGCCCGGTGACGCGGTCGGCCAGGCGTAGCACCGCTTCGAGGTCGTGCTCGATCCACAGCACGGTGGTGCCGGCCTGGCGCCAGCCGTGCAGCAGTTGCTCGAACACCTGGATACCGGCCTCGTCGAGGGCCGACATCGGCTCGTCCAGCACCAGCAGCTGCGGTTCGGGGATCAGCCCCTGGGCCAGCAGCACGCGCTGGCGCTCGCCGCCGGAGAGGGCGCCCATGCGCCGCTTGCGCTTGTCGAGCATGCCCACCCGTTGCAGCGCCGCGTCGATTTCCGGGCGCACGCGCCGCGACAGGCCGAGGAACGCCGGACGGCGCTGGCACATGGCGGCCATGAAGTCGTCCACGGTCATCGGCAGGCCGCGGTCGAACTCCAGGGCCTGGGGCACGTAGCCAATCACCTCGCGCTCGCCGGGCCAGTGCAGGGTCAGCTGGCCCTGGTGCGGCATCTGCCCGAGCAAGGTCTTGATCAGCGAGCTCTTGCCGCCGCCGTTGGGGCCGACAATGGCGTGCACGCTGCCCGGGGCGACACTGAAACGCACGTTTTCGAGGATGCGCGTGCGGCCGAGGGTGAGGTCGATGCCGTCGAACTCGATACGCGGCCCGCAGGCGCTGGTGAAGTTGGCGGCGGCGGTCACGTGCGGTTCTCCTGGATGGCCTGGACCACGGTGTCGAGGTTGCGCTTCATCTCCACCTCGTACTTCTCCTTGGTGTAGTCGCCGTAGGAAATGTGGGTGAGCGGGTAGATGCGCACGCCGGACTCGCGGTGGATGGTGTCGACATAGGCCGAGGGGAAGTCCATCTCCGAGAAGATCACCTTCACGTCCAGGGCTTTGAGCTGGTCGATGGTCTTCTTCAACTGCGCCGGGCTCGGCTCGATGCCGTGGGCAGGCTCCACCACGGCGGTGACCTCCAGGCCGAAGTCACGCACCAGGTAGTCGTAGGCGGCGTGAATGGTGGCCACGCGGAAGGTCGCGTCCGGCGCCTGGGTGACCTTGGCCAGGGCCTCGGCACGCAAGCCACGCAGGCGCTTGGCGTAGGCACGGGCATTTTGCGTATAGAACCTGGCGTTGTCCGGATCGAGCTTGCCCAGTTCGCGGGCGATGTTGTTGACCTGGGCGATGGTGGCGCTGATCGACAGGAAGGTGTGCGGGTTGACCACCTTGCCGGCGCCGCGGGCGGCGATGCCGGTGGCCGCCAGCAGCGGCACGTTGGCGTTGGACTCGATGGTCTTGATGTCGGGCTTTTCGCTGGCGGCGATCATGCGGTCGGCGAAGTCGTCGTGGCCGACGCCGTTGAGCACGATCACATCGAGGCTGCCGATACGCTTGATGTCCTCGGCGCGCGGCTCGTAGGCATGCGGGTTGAAACCGGCCGGGATCAGCGGCACCACTTCGGCCTTGTCGCCGACAATGTTGCTCACGTAGCTGTAGTAGGGATGCAGGGTGATGCCGATGCGCAGGGGTTTGCCGTTGTCGGCGAGGGCCAGGGCGGGCAGGGCGCAGGCCAGGAGCAGCGCCAGGGTGTGGCGGGCGAAGCGGAGCATGGGCAGGTCCTTAGTGACGGTGTTGGCGGGTGACCCCGGCGTCGTAGTGGGTGACGATCTGCTGCCAGCCGGCGGCGATCAGCGCATCGCTGTCCAGCGCGTCCGGGGGCAGGGCGGTGCTGTCGCGGCGCAGCCAGACATCCGGCTGGGCATCGCTGGCGGCTGGCAGGATCACCAGGAAGCTGCCGGCCACCTGGGCGTCCTGGCTGCGTCCCAGGTAGGCACCGTTGGCCAACAACGACCACTGGTGGCTGCCGCGGCTCTGGCTGCTGGCGTCACTGACGAAGGGTGGCAGCCCCTCGTCGGCCAGGGCTTGGGCATCCGGGGCGACGCCATTGTCCTCGCGCAGTGCGCGGATCTCCTCGACGGCCACCCACAGGTCGGTGTGGATGCCCTGTTCGGCGGCATTGAGGTCGCGGCGGGCGTCAAGCTGGTGGGCGGCGATGGCCTGTTCATCCTCGCGTTCGCCGCGCACGGCCACCACGCTTGCGGCCAGCACCACGATCAGCACGGCGGCCAGCAGCACGTAGAGGGTCTCGTGCCCGGCACCGGCCGGGCGCACCACCTGGGCGCGGCTCATGGCGCACCGATGTCGGCGTGGTCGACTTCCACCACGTGGCCGGGGCCGGCGTCGAACAGCACGTAGAACTCGCCGTCGGGGCGCTTGAAGGTCAGGGTCGAGTCATCGCCGAGCTTGCTCGCCACCAGCACTTGTTCGTCGTAGCCGATCACGTCCAGGGTCACCCCCGGTGCGCCGCTGCCGTCGGAGAAACCGCCCTTGCAGGTGATCTGCTCGCCGTGCTCGGTGCACTCGCACATGGGGTTGTGCGCCAGCGCCGGGGTGGCGGCCAGGGCCAAGAGGGGCAGGGCCAGCCTGCGCATCAGCTGTTTCATTTGTTGCCTCCTTGTTTTTCAAGCCAGGCCGCGGTGGCGGGGGATGCCTTGGCCAGCGGCACCGAGGCCTGGTACATCTTGCCGTCCCAGCCTTCGATGGTGATCCAGATGTCGGCGTCGGGGCGGGTGCGTGGCGGGATCGGCAGCGAGGTGCCCATGCGCGCTGGCGCGCCGAAGAAGATCGTGCCGGCGGCGCGCAGGCTGCGCGGCTTGCCCACCCGCAGGTAGATGGCCTTGGCGCCGTCGTTGCAGTTGCCGCAGGCGGCGTTGAAAGCCTTGAAGTAGCCGGCCGGGCCTTCGGCACGCGGGGCTTCGTCGCGCAGCTCGGCCAGGTCCAGGGTCCAGCGCCCGACCTGGACGTCCTGGATGATGTTGGCGCCCAGGCCGCTGTCGCCGCGGAACAGGCTGGCGTCGGCGAAGTACTTGGGCATGAAGCCCAGCGGCACGAGGATCAGCAGGATGTTCAGGTGGAAGCGCCATTTCAGCCACAGCTGCTTCAGGCCGCTGGGCGGCAGGGTGTCGGTCTGGCTCAAGAGTGGGCCTCCAGGGTGATTGGGCGCGCCGGGCGTTCGCCGCGCTTGAGGGCGGCGCGGGTGGCCTGGGCGGTGCGTTTGGTCCAGATCAGCAGGCCGCTGAACACCATCAGGGTCAGCACCAGGCCGAAGAAGAACCAGATCAGTTTGATCGCCAGGCCACCGAAGTCACCGGTGTGCAGCGGGCGCATGGATTCGGTGACGAACTCCAGGGCCGAGCGGTCGCCGAGCAGGAACTGGGCGTCGACGTTGCGCGTGTAGGGGTTGACCTCGGCGGTCTGGAACATCAGCGGGTACCAGCCGCGGCCGCCCATGCTGTAGTGGCTGTAGGCAGTGGCGGGCAGCGAGATGAAACTGACGTCCAGGCCAGGGACCGCCTGGGTGGCGATGCGCGCCGCCTCGTCCAGGTCGATGCGTGGCGCCGGGCTGCCGTCGGGGGTTTGCGGGACCTGCTGGCGGGCGATCACCGGCGTGACGGGCTCGCTGGAAATCGTCACGTGGTTGTCGCCGAGGATCGCCTGGATCAGGAACCAGGTGCCGGTGATGGAGATCACCGCGATGAACCAGATCGACCACACGCCGGCCAAGCGGTGCAGGTCGCCCCAGAAGATCCGCCGGCCATGGCCGGTGCGCACGGGCTTGAAGAAGCCGCGCCAGAATTTCTTGTACACCACCAGCCCGGTGACCAGCGAGGCGAGCATCGGCAACCCGAGCAGCGACACCAGGTACCAGCCCCAGCTGTAGCCGTTGGTGAAGGGCACCAGCCACCAGCCGTGCAGGGCGCGGGTGAACGCTTCGAAGTCGAAGTCCGGGCGCTGGCCCTGGATGGCCCCGCTGTACGGGTTGACGTAGAGCAGCGCGTTGGTGCCGTCGGCGCGGGTCACCGAGGCCTGCAGGGCGAAGTGCGAACCGTCCGGCTGGCTGAAGAAACGCACCGCCAGGTCCGGTTCGGCCTTGTGCATCGCGTCGAGCACTTGCTGGTAGCTCAGGCGCTGGCTGTCGTCGTCGGGCTTGCTGGCGCGCACGTCGGCGTTGGCCAGCCAGACGATTTCCTGGCTGACCACCGCGAGCATGCCGGTGAAGCAGACGATCAGGACGAAGAACCAGATCGGTAGGGCAAGCCAGCTGTGCACCAGAAACCACAGCTTGGAATTGGATTTCTTTCTCGATTGTCGGGCCATCGGTCGGTCTTCTGCATAAAAAAATACGGTCGAGTCTGTGCTCAACCTGGAGGGCTGCATAAGTAAGGACGAATGAGAATCAGAAAGCTGCCAAAGCAAATGAAAGAAAATGTTTCAAGAACTGGGCGTGACCTCCGTTGCAACCGGCTGCTTGGCCGTGCGCGCCTGCTTTTGGCTGCGCTTGAGCGCGTTGGCGGTGGCCAGGGCGGTACGTTTGCTCCAGATCAGCAGGCCGCTGAGCACCATCATGCTCAGCAGCAGCCCGAAGAAGAACCAGATCAGCTTGGTGGTCAGGCCGGCGAACTCGCCGGTGTGCAACGGGCGCATGGACTCAGTGACGATTTCAACCGCCTTGCGATCGCCCAGCAGGCGGCTGGCTTCCATCTTGCCGGTATAAGGGTTGATCTCGGCTTTCTGGTACACCAGTGGATACCAGCTCATGCCACCGATGCTCAGATGGGCATAGGCGTTGCTGGGGAAGCCGACGTAGTCGACGGTGAAGCCCGGGATTTCGCGCTGGGTGATCCTGACGGCCTCGTCCGGGCTGATCATCGGCGTCGGACTGCCGTCGGCGGTCAGTGGCACCGTCTCCCGTGCCACCACCGGCACGATGGGCTGGCTGGAGATGGCGATATGGTTGTCCGCGAGCAGGGCCTTGATCAGGAACCAGGTGCCGGTGATGGAAATCACCGCGATGAACCAGATCGACCAGATGCCGCTCAGGCGGTGGAAATCGCCCCAGAAGATCCGCGCGCCCTGATTGAACCGCAAGGTTGGCTTGAAGAAACCTTTCCAGAAACGTTTGTAGATCACCAGGCCGGTGACCAGCGAAGCCAGCATCGGCAGCCCGAGCAGTGACACCAGGTACCAGCCCCAGCTGTAGCCATTGGTGTGCGGCACCAGCCACCAGCCGTGCAGGGCGCGGGTGAATTCCTCGAAGTTGAACTGCGGGGGAACGCCCTGGATATGCCCGGTGTAGGGGTTGACGTAGACCCTCAGCGTGCGGCCGTCAGGGTAAGTGACATCCGACAGCATGGCGAAGTGCGACTCGCTCAGGGTCATCAGGCTGGCCACGGTGATGCCGGGCTCGTCGCGCTGCATGGCCGCCAGCAGCTCGTCGTAGGACAACCGCCGGGCGTCATCCGAAGGCGGATTGGCGCGGGTTTCCGGATTGGCCAGCCAGACGATCTCCTTGCTGATCACCGCCAGGGTGCCGGTGACGCAGACGATGAGCACGAAGAACCAGATGGGCAGCGCCAGCCAGCTGTGCACGAGGAACCAGATTTTCGAGCGTGACTTTTTCGACATGGGTACACAGTGTCAATGGCGAATTAAGGGGCGGATTGCCCGGCCGTATCAGAAAGAGACGCATGAGCAGGGCAAAACCTGATGGGGTAATTGCAAGCAAGTGTTTCCAGGTTGCCCTGCCTGTTGGTCCAGGTTCCTGCGCAGGGACTAATTTGCCGTCTTCCCGAAACGTCCCCCTATCACCGGATGCGAGCGTGCCCCTGGGCCGTCGCTCCCTTTTCCTTAGGTGTGTACAGGAGGCCCGTCATGGGTGTTGCTGTGGGATTTACAGTGCGTCCGCTCTTGCCGGAGCAGGGACGTTTGCCATTGCTGGTGGAGGCCGGTGACGACGACACCAGCCTGCTGGACGTGTTCGATGAGCTCAAGGCGCTGGTGGACGAACACCTGTTGCGCGATGGCGGCATCCTGTTCCGCGGTTTCCGCCTGGAGGGCGCCGAGCAATTCCGTCAGTTCGCCGCCAGTTTCGGCCATCCGCTGCTCAACTACGAGTTCGGCTCCACGCCGCGCACCAACGTCACCCAGGGGGTCTACACCTCCACCGAGTATCCGGCGCACCAGCACATCCCGTTGCACAACGAGCAGGCGTACTCGCGCGACTGGCCGATGAAGATCTGGTTCTACAGCATGATCGCGGCAAAGTCCGGCGGCCAGACGCCGATTGCCGACAGTCGCGAGGTCTATCGCAGGGTACCGGGGCACATTCGCGAGCGCTTCGTCAGCAAGGGCCTGATGTACGTGCGCAATTTTGGCAACGGGCTGGATGTGTCCTGGGAGGATGTGTTCAATACCGAGGATCCGCAGGAGGTCGAGGCCTACTGCAAGGCCCATGGCATCACCTGTGAATGGAAGGATGACGGTGAGCTGCGCACGCGCCAGGTATGCCAGGCGGTGGCCGAGCATCCCGTCACCGGCGACAAGGTCTGGTTCAACCAGGCGCACCTGTTCCATGTTTCCAACCTGCCGCCCGAGGTGCGGGAAAGCCTGCTGGACATCGTCGACGAGGAAGACCTGCCGCGCAACGTCTACTACGGTGACGGTTCGCCCATCGAGGATGAAGTGCTCGAAGAGATCCGTGCGGTGCTCGAGGACTGCAAGATCAGCTTCCTCTGGCAGGAAGGCGACGTGATGATGCTCGACAACATGCTCGCCGCCCATGCCCGCGCGCCGTTCGAAGGCCCGCGCAAGGTGATCGTGGCGATGGCCGAGGGGCACTCGCTGGACCAGGCCTGACCTGTCGAGGCTGGGGCTGCCGCGCAGCCCCAGGCTTTTCAGGCTCGATACCCGCTAAATCATCCCCCCGCCCATTCGTTCTTGTTGATGCGCCCGGACCTTCCGGCCGCGCCGCCGATCAGCAAGGACCCCACACATGAATGCCGCAGACGCCCAGAAACTTTCCCGCCGTTTCATCGAGTTGCCCCTGGACAAGCGTCGCTTGTTCCTCGAAGGGATGCGACGCGAGGGTATCGATTTCGCGCAGTTGCCCATGTCGTCCTGTGTCGGCCTGAGCGAGCGCGACGGCTTGTCCTACGCCCAGCAGCGCATGTGGTTCCTCTGGCAGCTGGAACCCCACAGTGCCGCCTACAACCTGCCGATGGCCGTGCGCCTGGAAGGCGAGCTGCAGGTCCAGGCACTGGAACGGGCCTTCACCTTGCTGGTCGGCCGCCACGAATGCCTGCGCACCACCTTCGCCCAGGACGGCGAGCGCGCCGTGCAGCGGGTAGCCGAGCCAACGCAGGTAGGCATCCAGCTGTTCGACCTGGCCGATCTGCCCGAAGCCACGCGCTGGGAGCGCGCGCACCAGCAGACGGCGGCCCAGGCGACCCAGGCCTTCGACCTCGAGCGCGGCCCGCTGTTCGGCATCGCCCTGCTGCGCCTGGCGCCCCAGGAGCATGTACTGCTGCTGACCTTGCATCACATCATCGCCGACGGCTGGTCGATGAACGTCCTGATCGACGAGTTCATGCGTAGCTACGACGCCCTGGTGGCGGGGCGCGAGCCTGCGCTGGCGGAAATCAAGGTGCACTACCGTGACTACGCGCTGTGGCAGCGCAGCTGGCTGGAGGCCGGTGAGCACGAGCGCCAGCTGGACTACTGGCGCGATCAGCTGGGCGACGAGCACCCGTTGCTGGAGCTGCCGACCGACCGGCCTTATCCGGCCCAGCCCAGCCATCTGGGCGAGCGCCTGGAGCTGGTGCTCGACGCTGGCCTGCGCGAAGATCTCAAGCAACTGGCCCAGCAGCACGGCGTGACGCTCTCCACGGTGCTGCTGGCGGTGTTCAAGACCCTGCTGTACCGCTACAGCGGGCAGGCCGACATCCGCGTCGGCGGCCTGATCGCCAACCGCAACCGCAGCGAAACCGAGGGGCTGGTCGGCTTCTTCGTCAATACCCAGGTGCTGCGCAGCCAGTTCACCGCGCAGACGCCGTTCAGCGACCTGCTGCGCAGCCTGCACCAGGCCTCGGTCGGTGCCCAGGCGCACCAGGACCTGCCGTTCGACGCGCTGATCGAAGCCCTGCAGCCCCAGCGCAGCCAAAGCCACACGCCGCTGTTCCAGGTGATGTTCAACCACCAGCCGCTGGTCACCGACCTCAAGGACGTGCGCCTGGACTGCGGACTGCGCGTGGGCTACCTGAGCGCCGAGCAACTGGCCGGCAGCCGCCGCCAGCATGCGGCCACCAGTGACCTGATGCTCGATACCCGCGAGGAGGGCGAGCAGGTGTTCGCCGCCTTCACCTATGCCACCGATATCTTCGATGAAACCACCATCAGTGCCGTGGCCGGCCACTGGCGCAACCTGCTGCGCGCGGTGTGCAACGATCCGCGCCAGCGCCTGGGCGAGCTGCCGATGCTGGCTGAGGCCGAGCGCCAGGCGTTGCTGTGCCCGGTGGCCGATGTGGCGCCGTGGGAGCCGGTGCAGCGCCTGTTCGAAACCCAGGCTGCGCGCAGCGGCGAGGCCCTGGCGCTGATCCTGGCCAATGGCGCCGAGGCGCCGTCGATGCGCTATGCCGAGCTCAACACCCGGAGCAATCGCCTGGCCCATTTCCTGCGTCGCCAGGGCGTTGGCCCCGACAGCCTGGTCGGCGTGGCCCTGGATCGCTCGCTGGACCTGGCCGTGGCCCTGCTGGCCGTGCTCAAGGCCGGTGGCGCTTATGTGCCGCTGGACCTCCAGGCACCGACCGAGCGCCTCGGCCATGTGCTCGAGGACAGCGGCCTGCAGTGGCTGTTGACCACTTCCGCGCAGTTGCCCGGCCTGCCGGCGCGGGAGGCAGTGCGCTGCCTGTGCCTGGACCAGCTGAAACTGGAAGACGAGCCGGTCGCTGACCTGCCGCTGACCGTCGTGCCCGACAACCTCGCCTATGTGATCTACACCTCCGGCTCCACCGGCCGGCCCAAGGGCGTGGCGATCAGCCACGGCGCCTTGAGCGAGTTCATCGCCCGCGCCATCGACTACAGCGACCTGCGCGAAGGCGACCGGGTGCTGCAGTTCGCCACCAGCAGCTTCGATGGTTTCGTCGAGCAGTTCTTCCCGCCGCTGTGCCATGGCGCCTGCGTGGTGCTGCGCGATACCCGCCTGTGGGACAGCGCCGCCCTGCACGAAGTGCTGATCGAGCACGGGGTGACTCTCGCCGACCTGCCGGCCGCCTACTGGTACTGGCTGGTGCAGGACTTCGCCGCGCGTCCGCCGGCCAGCTACGGCGCGCTGCGCCAGATCCACGTCGGCGGCGAGGCAATGGCGGTGGACGGGCTGCGCCTGTGGCAACTGGCCGGGCTCGGCCATGTGCGCCTGCTCAACACCTATGGCCCGACCGAGGCCACGGTGGTCTCGACCATTCACGACTGCACCGGGCTTGGCCATGAGGCAGTGTCCTGGCGTGGCATCCCCATTGGCCAGGGCCTGGCGCAGCGTCGCCTGTACATCCTCGATGATGACCTCGAACTGCTGCCCCAGGGCGCGGTGGGCGAGTTGTACATCGGCGGCCCGGGCCTGGCCCGTGGCTACCACGGCCAGCCGTCACTGACTGCCCAGCGCTTCGTCGCCGATCCGTTCGCCCAGGGCGAACGCCTGTACCGCACCGGCGACCGCGCGCGCCTGGGCAGCGATGGCGCCATCGAATACATCGGCCGCGTCGATCACCAGGTCAAGGTGCGCGGTTTCCGCATTGAACTCGGCGAGATCGAGGCGCGCCTGCAACAGTGCCCGGGGGTTCGCGAAGCGGTGGTGCTGGCGCTGCCGATGACCGGCGGCCTGCAACTGGTGGCCTATGTGGTGCCTGACGCCGCCGAACAGGATGCCGCCGAACAGGCGCGCTTGCGCCAGCAGGTACGCAGCCTGCTCAAGGCCCGCCTGCCCGAGTACATGGTGCCCGGCCACCTGCTGCTGTTGCCGCGCCTGCCCCTCACGCCCAGCGGCAAGCTGGACCGCAAAGCCCTGCCGGCGCCGGACCCTAGTGCGCTGCAGGCCGAGTACCGGGCGCCGCAGAGCGCCGTCGAGCAACAACTGGCGCAGATCTGGATGCAGGTGCTGAACGTGCCGAAGGTTGGCCTGGACGATCACTTCTTCGAACTCGGCGGGCACTCGTTGCTGGCCGCCCAGGTGCTGGCGCGGATCAAGGATCAGCTGGGCCTGGTGCTGCCATTGCGCAGCCTGTTCGAACAACCGGCGCTGGGTGACCTGGCCGCCGAGCTGGCGCGGCTGCAGGGCGGCGATACGGATGATGACTGGTCGGATATGGACGCGTTCCTGGGTTCCTTGGAAGGGGTTGAGGCATGAGTGGCAACATGGCGGTACGCATTGCGAAACGGTTCGTCAGCCTGCCCCTGGAGCAGCGCCGGCAGTTCCTCGCCAAGCTGCGTGAGGACGGCAAGGACTTCAGCCTGTTGCCGGTGGTCGAGTCCCGGCACGACTTCGCCAGCATTCCCTTGTCCTTCGCCCAGCAGCGCCTGCTGTTCCTCTGGCAGCTGGAGCCGCACAGCGCGGCGTACAACATGGCTGCTGGCCTGCGCCTGAGCGGCCGGCTCGATGTGTCAGCACTGCAGCGCTCATTCGACTACCTGGCGACGCGCCACGAGGCGCTGCGCACGGTGTTCCAGGTCGAGGGCGAACAGCCGCGCCAGGTGATCCTCGATCATCTGGCCGTGCCCCTGGAACAGGTCGACCTCACCGCCATCGCCACTGACCAGCGTGAGGCCGAGCTGGCCACGCGGGTGCGCGAGGCCAGTCACCAGTCGTTCGACCTGCTGCACGGCCCGCTGCTGCGTGCCACCCTGTACCGGCTGGCGGCCGAGGACTATGTGCTGCTGGTGTGCATGCACCACATCGTCTCCGACGGCTGGTCGATGGATGTGATGGTCAAGGAGTTCGTGCACAGCTACCAGGCGTTCAGCCAGGGCCAGGCGCCGCAGTTGCCGGCGCTGGCGGTGCAGTACGCCGACTACGCCATCTGGCAGCGCAGCTGGCTGGAGGCCGGGGAGGGCGAGCGCCAGCTCGACTACTGGCGCCAGCAGCTGGGCGAGGAGCAACCGCTGCTGGAGGTCGCCGCAGACTACCCGCGTCCACTGGCCCAGAGCTTCGATGGCCAGACCCTGGGCTTCGACTTTGGCGTCGAGCTGTCCCGACGCCTGGGCGGCTACGCCCGCGCCCAGGGCATGACCCTGTTCATGCTGGTGCTGACCGGTTTCTCGCTGTTCCTGTCGCGCCAGGCCGGGCAGCGCGATATCCGCATCGGCGTACCCAACGCCAACCGCGGCCGTGCCGAGGTCGAGGGGTTGATTGGCTTCTTCGTCAACACCCAGGTGCTGCGCTGCCAGGTGGACGAGCGCCTGAGCTTCGATGACCTGCTGGCCCAGGTGCGCGAAGCGGTGCTCGGCGCCCAGGCGCATCAGGAACTGCCGTTCGAGCAACTGGTGGACGCATTGGTGCCGGAGCGCAACCTCGGCCACAACCCGCTGTTCCAGGTCAAGTTCAACCAGAACGTCGGCATGCAGCGCCAGCGCTCGCTGGCCTTGCCGGGCCTGAGTGTCGCCGAGTACCCGTTGGATAAGGTCGGCACCCACTTCGACCTGGCGCTGGACATCACCGACGACGGCCAGCTGATCCATGGCGAAATGACCTTCGCCAGCGACCTCTACCAGCGTTCGACCGTAGAGGCCTTCATTCCGGCCTTCATCGAGTTGCTGGGCCTGCTGCTCGACGCCCCGCAGTTGCCGCTGCACCGCCTGGCCGCGCCGCTGCGCAGCGAGCAGGCGCCGCAGCGTGAGGTGCCGGCGCTGGTGCTGGAACACTGGCAGCAGCAGGTGCACCGGCAGCCCGAGGCGCTTGCCGCTTGCAGCCTGGAGCACAGCCTGAGCTTCGCCGCCCTGGACCAGGCCGCCAACCGCCTGGCCCATCACCTGCAACAGCAGGGTGTGGTCAGCGGCCAACCGGTTGCGGTGCTGATGGAGCGTTCGCTGGACTGGCTGACCTGCATGCTCGGTATCCTCAAGGCTGGCGCCGTGTACATGCCGCTGGACACCAAGGCGCCTGAAACGCGCCTGCGGCAGATGCTCGACGCCGCGCAAGCCAAGGTGCTGCTGTGTGCCGCCGGCGATGCGCGACTGGCCAGCCTGGCCGCCGCCGATCGCCTGACCTTGGCCTATGTCCCTGAACAATGGCAGGACCTGCCGGCCAACGCGCCGGCGCTCACGCTGTGGGCCGAATCGCCGGCCTATGTGATCCACACCTCCGGCTCCACTGGTCAGCCGAAGGGCGTACTGGTCAGCCATGGCGCCCTGGCCAGCTACGTCGCCGGCCTGCTCGAACGCCTGGCGCCTGCGCCGGGGGCGAGCATGGCGCTGGTCTCGACCATCGCCGCCGACCTGGGCTACACCGTGCTGTTCGGTGCCCTGTGTTCCGGATGCCTGCTGCATGTACTGCCCGAGGCGCTGGGCTTCGACCCGGACGCCTTCGCCCGCTACATGGCCGAACACCAGGTCGGCGTGCTGAAGATCGTCCCCGGCCACCTGGCGGCGTTGCTGCAAGCCGGCAACCCCGCCGATGTGCTGCCCGAGCATGCACTGATCGTCGGAGGCGAGGCCTGCACGCCAGCCCTGGTGGAGCAGGTACGCCGGCTCAAGCCGGGCTGCCGCCTGATCAACCACTATGGCCCGAGCGAGACCACGGTCGGCGTGCTGACCCATGAAGTGGCCGCGCTCGCCGAGGGCGCCCGTGCCGTGCCGGTGGGTGAGCCCTTGCCGGGCGCCCATGTGCTGCTGCTCGACGATGTGCTCAACCCGGTGGCCGATCAGGTCGCCGGTGAGCTGTACATCGGTGGCGCCAGCGTGGCCCAGGGTTACCTGGGCCAGCCGGGCCTGACCGCCGAACGCTTCCTGCCGGACCCGACGCGGCCTGGCCAGCGCTTGTACCGCAGTGGCGACCGGGTGCGGCGCAATCGTTCGGGCCAAGTGGAATTCATCGGCCGCGCCGACGACCAGGTCAAGGTGCGCGGTTATCGCGTTGAACCGGCCGAGGTGGGGCGGGTGCTGCGGGGGCTGGACGGGGTCGCCGAGGCGGTGGTCCTGGCGCAGCCGGTGGAAGGCGACGAAAGCCGTCTGCAACTGGTGGGCTGGTGCGTGGGCCAGGAGCTGCAGGGTGAAGCCTTGCGCCAGCAGCTGCAGGACCGGCTGCCGGACTACATGGTGCCGGCGCAGATCCTGGTCCTGGACCGCCTGCCGCTGACTGCCAACGGCAAGCTGGACAAGCGCGCCTTGCCGGCGCCGGGTGTCGCCCGGCGTCAGTACACCGCGCCGGTCGGCGAGATCGAAGAGGCCCTGGCGGCCATCTGGGCCGAGGTGCTCAAGCTCGACCAGGTCGGCAGCACCGACAACTTCTTCGAGCTGGGCGGCGACTCGATTCTCAGCCTGCAGATCATCGCCCGGGCCAAGCGCCAGGGCATCAAGCTCAGCCCCAAGCAGCTGTTCGAGAAGCAGACCATCGGCCAGCTGGCGGCGGTGGCCAAGCGCATCGAGAAAAAGGCCGTGGCGGTCGAGCAGGTCAGTGGTTCGATGCCACTGCTGCCGATCCAGGCACGCTTCTTCGAAACCGCTATCCCGGAGCGCCAGCACTGGAACCAGGCCCTGCTGCTCAAACCGACCCAGGCCCTTGGCGCTGACCACCTGCAAGGCGCATTGCAGGCGCTGGTCGCTCAGCACGACGCCTTGCGCCTGCGCTTCACCCAGGGCGAGGCCTGGCAGGCCGAATTCCAGCCCACCAAGGCCGACGATATCCTCTGGGTTCGTCAACTGAGTGACCTGGCCGAGCTGCCGGCCTTGGCCGAGCAGGCCCAGCGCAGCCTCGACCTGGCCCAGGGGCCGCTGCTGCGGGCGCTGCTGGTAGAACTGCCCGAGGGCCAGCAGCGCTTGCTGCTGGTGATCCACCACCTGGTGGTCGACGGTGTGTCCTGGCGGGTACTGCTGGAAGACCTGCAACTGGCCTACACGGCCCTGGCCGCCGGCAAGGCCGTGACGCTGGCAGCCAAGAGCAGCTCGCTCAAGGCCTGGGCCGAGCGCCTTGGCGCCTATGTCCGCAGCCCGGAACTGCTGGCCGAGGCCGAACACTGGCTGCGCGGCCTTGAAGCCGCTGGCGGCGAGTTGCCCTGCGATAACCCGGCGGGCGCCCAGACCACTCGTCACGTCGCTCATGCCTCGTCACGCCTGGACGCAACCTTGACCCGCAAGCTGCTGCAGGTGGCACCCGCCGCCTACCGCACCCAGGTCAACGACCTGCTGCTGGCGGCCTTGTCACGGGTACTGTGCGACTGGACCCGAGAGGATTCGGTACTGATCCAGCTCGAAGGCCACGGCCGCGAAGACCTGTTCCCGGAACT
The DNA here is from genome assembly GCF_018596375.1 of Pseudomonas sp. RC3H12. Classification (NCBI taxonomy): domain Bacteria; kingdom Pseudomonadati; phylum Pseudomonadota; class Gammaproteobacteria; order Pseudomonadales; family Pseudomonadaceae; genus Pseudomonas; species Pseudomonas sp. RC3H12. The sequence continues at coordinate 1,531,666 of NZ_CP075595.1, forward strand.
GGACCTCAGCCGCACCGTCGGCTGGTTCAGCAGCCTGTTCCCGGTACGCCTGGCACCGGCCCAAGGGCTTGGCGAGGGGCTGTGCGCAATCAAGGAACAACTGCGTTCGGTGCCGAACAAAGGCATCGGCTATGGTGTGCTGCGCTATCTCGGCGAGCCCGACCTGCGCGAGCGTCTGGCGGCATTGCCGCAGCCACGGGTGACCTTCAACTACCTGGGCCAGTTCGACGGCAGCTTCGCAGAGGTTGAGGGTGCCCTGTTCACCCCGGCCAGCGAAGGCAGTGGCGCCACCCAGGACCTGGACAGCCCGCTGGGCAACTGGCTCGGCATCAACGGCCAGGTCTACCAGGGCGAGCTGGAGCTGGACTGGAGCTTCAGCCGCGAGGTGTTCCATCCAGGGACCATCGAGGCCCTGGCGCGCCGCTACGAGCAGGTGCTGGCCGAGCTGGTTGAGCATTGCGCCCAGGCGCCGCACCAGGGCGTCACGCCATCGGACTTCCCACTGGCCGAGCTGACCCAGGCGCAACTGGACAGCTTGCCGCTGGCTGCGGGGGACATCGAAGACCTCTATCCGCTGTCGCCGATGCAGCAGGGCATGCTGTTCCATAGCCTCTACGAGCAGGACGCGGGCAACTACATCAACCAACTGCGCGTGAACGTGCAGGGGCTGGATGTGGCACGCTTCCGCGCGGCCTGGCAGGCGGTGGTGGACAATCACGAAGTGCTGCGCAGCTGCTTCCCGCAGGACCTGCCGTTGCCTGTGCAGGTGGTGCGGCGCCAGGTGCAGGTGCCGTTCGTCGAACTCGGCCAGGCCCAGGACCTGGACGCCGTGGCCCAGGCCGAGCGCCAGGCCGGCTTCGACCTGGCCAGCGGCCCGCTGCTGCGCCTGACACTGATCCGCACGGCTGACGGCGGCCATCACCTGATCTACACCAGCCACCATATCCTGATGGACGGCTGGAGCAGCTCGCGCCTGCTCGGCGAGGTGCTGCAGCGTTACAGCGGCGTCGCCCCGAGCGCCAGGACCAGCCGCTACCGCGACTATATCCAGTGGCTGCAAGGCCAGGACCAGCAGGCCAGCGAAACCTTCTGGCGCGCCCAGGTGGCCGAGCTGGACGAGCCAACGCGACTGGTACAGGCGTTCAAGTCCTCGGCCCAGGGGCGAGGCCATGGCAGCCTGGCGCTGCGCTTCGAACCGCAACAGACCCAGCAATTGGCGGACTTCGCCCGGGAACAGCGGGTCACCCTCAACACCCTGGTCCAGGCCGCGTGGCTGTTGCTGTTGCAACGCTACACCGGCCAGGCCAGCGTGGCCTTCGGCGCCACCGTGGCCGGCCGTCCGGCGGAGCTTGCGGGCGTCGAGGAGCAGCTGGGGCTGTTCATCAACACCTTGCCGGTGGTCGCCAGCCCACGCCCGGAACAGACCGTGGGCGACTGGGTGCAGCAGGTGCAGGCGCTGAACCTGGCCCTGCGCGAGCACGAGCACACGCCGTTGTACGAGATCCAGCGCTGGGCCGGCTGGAGTGGCGAGGCGCTGTTCGACAACATTCTGGTATTCGAGAACTACCCGGTCGCCGAGGCGCTGCAACAGGGCGCGCCGCAAGGCCTGCAGTTCGGCGAGGTGCAGAACCAGGAACAGACGAACTACCCGCTGACCCTGGTGGTGCAGGTGGGCGAGCGCCTGGAGGCGAGCTTCAGTTTCGATCGCCAGTGCTTCAGCGAGCTGGCCATCGACCAGCTGGCGGGGCACTTCCAGCACCTGCTCGCGCAGTTGGCGGCTGATGGTCAGCGTGCCCTGGGTGCGCTCAGCCTGCCGGTGGAAGACCAGCAGGTGGTTGCCAGCTATCCAAGTACGACTTGCACCCAGGAGCTGATCGAAGCGCAGGCGGCGCGCACGCCTGAAGCGATCGCCGTGACCTTCGCCGGGCAGGCGTTGAGCTATGACCAGCTTAACCGCCGTGCCAACTGCCTGGCACACAAGCTGCGCGCACAGGGCGTGGGGCCGGATGTGCTGGTGGGCATCGCGGTGGAGCGTGGTTTCGAGATGATTGTCGGCCTGCTGGCGATCCTCAAGGCCGGGGGCGCCTATGTGCCGCTGGATCCGGAATACCCGCAGGATCGCCTGAGCTACATGATGGAAGACAGCGGCATCGCACTGCTGCTGACTCAAGGCCATTTGCTGGGCGGCCTGCCGGTGCCGGCGCATGTGCGCAGCCTGTCTCTCGAAGATGATCTGGCTGGCTACAGCGACGAGAATCTGGAGCACCTGACCCAGCCGGACAATCTGGCCTATGTGATCTACACCTCGGGCTCGACCGGCAAGCCGAAAGGTACCTTGCTGCCGCACCACAATCTGCTGCGCCTGTTCAAGGCCACCGATGCCTGGTTCGGCTTTGGCCCGCAGGATGTCTGGACACTGTTCCACTCGTACGCCTTCGACTTCTCGGTGTGGGAGATCTTCGGTGCGCTGCTGCATGGCGGTCGTCTGGTGATCGTCCCGCGTGAAACCACCCGTTCGCCGGAAGACTTCCACCAGTTGCTGGTGGAGCAGGGCGTGACCGTGCTGAACCAGACCCCATCGGCATTCAAACCGCTGATGCGCGTGGTCTGTGACAGTGCATCCGACCTTTCGCTGCGCTACGTGATCTTCGGTGGCGAAGCCCTGGATGTAGCCGCTCTGCAACCGTGGTTCGAGCGCTTCGGCGAGGGCTGCGACAACCTGATCAACATGTACGGCATCACCGAGACCACCGTGCACGTGACCTACCGGCCGATCCGCTTTGCCGACACGCAACAGGCGGGCAGCCCGATCGGCGCGGCAATTCCGGACCTGTCGATGTACGTGCTGGACGCCGATTTCAATCCGGTGGCCAAGGGCTGCACGGGCGAGCTGCATGTCGGCCATGCCGGCCTGGCGCGGGGTTACCACAACCGTGCCTCGCTGACCGCCGAACGCTTCGTGCCGGACCCGTTCTCCAGCGAAGGCGGGCGCCTGTACCGCACCGGCGACCTGGCGCGTTACCGCGAACAGGGCGTGATCGAGTACGTGGGCCGGATCGACCATCAGGTGAAGATCCGTGGCTTCCGTATCGAACTGGGCGAGATCGAAGCGCGCCTGCAAGAGCATGCGGCGGTGCGTGAAGTGCTGGTGCTGGATATCGACGGGGCAGGGGGCAAGCAACTGGCCGCCTATCTGATTGCCCAGGACGCAAATGCAGACCACGCAACCCTGCGCGACACGTTGAAACAGCACCTGAAAGCCAACCTGCCGGACTACATGGTGCCGACGCACTTCCTGGTCTTGGATCAGTGGCCGCTGACCGCCAACGGCAAGCTGGACCGCAAGGCCCTGCCCAAGCCGGATGCCAGCCAGCTGCAACAGGGCTACGTGGCCCCACGCACGGCGCTGGAGCAGCAACTGGCGGCGATCTGGGCCGAGGTGCTCAAGGTCGAGCAAGTCGGCCTGCACGACAACTTCTTCGAGCTCGGCGGCCACTCGCTGCTGGCGACTCAGGTCACCTCGCGGATCCGCCAGCGCCTGAATGTGGAAGTGTCGCTGCGCATCCTGTTCGAGTCCGCCGACCTGCAAACCTTCGCCCAAGCCGCCGGCCAAGGTGCGGCCAGCCAGGCGCCAGCGTTCACCGTCGTGGACCGCAACCAGCCGTTGGCCTTGTCCTACGCCCAGCAACGCCAGTGGTTCCTCTGGCAGCTGGAACCGGCCAGCGCTGCCTACAACATCCCTTCGGCCCTGCGCCTGCAAGGCGAGCTGGATATCGAGGCACTGCGCAGCAGCTTCGCCGCGCTGATCGCCCGTCACGAAACCCTGCGCACCACCTTCCGCCAGCAGGGCGACAGTGCCGAGCAGGTGGTACATGCGCGGCTGGAAACGCCGCTGGACATCACCACGGCCGCCCTGGACGAAGCCGGCGTGCAGGCCTGGGTCGAGACCCAGGTGCGCCAGCCGTTCGACCTGCAACACGGCCCGCTGCTGCGCGCCCGCCTGCTGCGCCTGGCCGCCGACGAGCATGTGCTGGTGCTGGTCCTACACCATATCGTTGCCGACGGCTGGTCGATGCCGATCCTGGTCGATGAACTGGTGCGCGGCTATGAAAGCCATCTGCACGGTCAGGCCCCGCAACTGCCGGCGCTGGCCTTCCAGTACGCCGACTACGCGGCCTGGCAGCGCCAGTGGATGGAAGCCGGCGAGCAACAGCGCCAGCTCGACTACTGGCAGGCGCGCCTGGGCAGCACCCAGCCGATCCTCGAACTGGCCACCGATCGCCCGCGCCCTGTGGTGCAGCAGTATGAGGGTGCGCGCCTGCCGGTGGACCTCGAGCCAAGCCTGGTTGCCCAGCTCAAGACGCTGGCCGGGCAGCATGACGTGACCCTGTTCATGCTCCTGCTGGCCTCGTTCCAGGCCTTGCTGCATCGCCACAGCGGCCAGTCGGACATCCGTGTCGGCGTGCCGGTGGCCAACCGCACCCGGGCCGAGACCGAAGGCCTGATCGGCTTCTTCGTCAACACCCAGGTGCTGGATGCGCGCTTCCAGCCGCAGATTCGTTTCGACGAACTGCTGCAACAGGTCAAGCACACCGCCCTGGGCGCCCAGGCGCATCAGGAGCTGCCCTTCGAGCAATTGGTCGAAGCCCTGCAGCCCGAGCGCAGCCTGAGCCACAGCCCGCTGTTCCAGGTGATGTTCAACCACCAGACCCAGGTGCTGGGTGAATCCCGCGTACTTGCGGGCCTCAGCCTGCAGGGGCTGGTGTCGGACAAGCAGACCGCACAGTTCGACCTGACCCTGGACACTGCCGAACACGAAGGCGGCCTGAGCGCGACCCTGACCTACGCTACCAGCCTGTTCGAGCCGGCGACCGTAGCGCGCATGGCCGAGCACTGGCGCAACCTGTTGCAGGGCATCTGCCAGGACGCCGGGCAGCGCGTCGCCGAACTGCCGTTGCTGAGCCGCGAGGAGCGCGAGCGCACCCTGTACGCCTGGAACGACAGCGCCGCCGACTACCCGCGCGGGCAGACCGTCCAGCAGCTGATCGAGGCACAGGCTGCCCGCACGCCGCAGGCCGTCGCCGCGGTGCTGGGCGAGCAGTCGCTGAGCTACGCGCAACTGAACCAGCGCGCCAACGCCCTGGCCCACCACCTGCGCAGCTTGGGCGTCGGCCCCGATGTGCTGGTGGGGATCGCGGTGGAGCGCAGCCTGGACATGCTTGTCGGCCTGCTGGCGGTGCTCAAGGCCGGTGGCGCCTACGTGCCGCTGGACCCGCAGTTCCCCGAGGACCGCCTGGCCTACATGATGGAGGACAGCGGCATCGCGCTGCTGCTGACTCAGTCCAGCCTGGTGCAACGCCTGCCGGTCCCGCCGCAGGTGCGCTGCCTGTGCCTGGACCAGGCGCAGCCGGGCGAGTACAGCCAGGACAACCCGCGCCCGCTGGCGCACCCGGAAAACCTCGCCTATGTGATCTACACCTCCGGCTCCACCGGCAAGCCCAAGGGCGTGACCATCCGCCACGACGCGCTGGTCAACTTCCTCTGCAGCATGGCGCGCCAGCCGGGTATCGATGCTCATGACAAGGTGCTGTCGCTGACCTCGCTGTCGTTCGACATCGCCGGCCTCGAGCTGTACCTGCCGTTGCTGCGCGGTGCCTGCGTGGTGCTGCTGGGCGAACAGGTGAACAAGGACCCGCAGGCGTTGCTGGCGGTGATCCAGGCCCGGGCGGTCAGCGTCGTCCAGGCCACCCCGTCGACCTGGCGCATGCTGCTGGACGCCGCGGCGCCCGGCGCCTTTGCCGGCAAGAAGGTGCTGTGCGGCGGCGAGGCACTGAGCGCCGAGCTGGCCCAGCGCCTGATCGCCCAGGCCGGGCATGTGTGGAACGTCTACGGCCCGACCGAGACCACCATCTGGTCGGCCTGCCATTACCTGACCGACAGCGACGACGTGTGGCTGGGACGGCCGCTGGCCAACACCCGCCTGCACGTGCTCAGCGACGAGCTCGACGTGCTGCCGCAAGGGGCGCGTGGCGAGTTGCTGATCGGCGGCGACGGCTTGGCGCGGGGCTACCACAACCGCCCGGGCCTGACCGCCGAGCGTTTCGTCCCGGACCCGTTCGCCAGCGAGCCGGGCGCGCGCCTGTATCGCACCGGCGACCTGACCCGCTACCGCGAGGACGGGGTGATCGAGTACGTCGGGCGCCTGGACCACCAGGTGAAGATCCGTGGCTTCCGTATCGAACTGGGCGAGATCGAGGAGCGCCTGCTGTTGCATCCGGCGATCCGCGAGGCCGCGGTGATCGATATCAATGGCCCGGCCGGCAAGCAGCTGGCCGCCTACCTGGTGCTGCACGATGCGCAGCAAAGCGTGGAAGCGCTGCGCGGCGAGCTGCGTGCGCACCTGAAAGCCGGCCTGCCGGACTACATGGTGCCGAACCATCTGGTAGGCCTGGCGCGCATGCCGCAGACCCCCAACGGCAAGCTCGACCGCAAGGCCCTGCCGCTGCCGGATGCCAGCCAGTTGCAGGCAGCCCACGTGGCACCGGTCACGGAGCTGGAGCGCAAGCTGGCGGCGATCTGGGCCGAGGTGCTGCAGGTCGAGCGGGTGGGCCTGCAGGACAACTTCTTCGACCTCGGCGGGCACTCGCTGCTGATCGTCCAGGTGATCGGCCGGGTGCGCGAGCAACTGGGCGTCGACCTGAGCCTCAACGAGCTGTTCGAGCAGGCCACGCTGGCCGACTTCAGCCAGGTGGTGGAGCGCAAGTCGGGGCAGGTCGCCAACGCCCATGACGAGCTGACTAAATCCTTGGAGGCCTTGAAACGTCTTACTGCACAGGAAATAGATAATCTGATCGCTTAGCGGGAGACATTCAAAGTGCAAGAGCTGCTCGACTCCGTAAAGTCGCTGTCCACCAGGGAGCGCAAGGCATTGGCAGCCTTGCTCAAGCGCCAGGGTGTCAACCTCTACGGGGTCACCCCGATCTTCAGAAGGGACTCGGCGGACGGGGCAGCGCTTTCCTATGCACAGCAGCGCCAGTGGTTCCTCTGGCAGCTCGACCCGCACAGCGCCGCCTACAACATCCCGGCGGCGCTGCGGCTCAAGGGCACGCTGGATGTCGAGGCGTTGCAGCGCAGCTTCGACAGCCTGGTGGCGCGCCACGAAACCCTGCGCACTACCTTCCGCCAGGAAGGTGACGGCGCGCTGCAGATCGTCCATCCGCCAATGCCCGTGGCGCTGGCGGTGGAGCCCTTCGTGCCTGCGGATTCGACGGACCTGCAGGCAGCCACCCACGCGCGGGTAGAGGCCGAGGTGCAGCAGCCGTTCGACCTGGAGCATGGTCCGTTGCTGCGGGTCAGGCTGCTGGTGCTGGGGCCTGAAGAGCATGTGCTGATCCTGACCGTGCACCATATCGTTTCCGATGGCTGGTCCACGCCGATCCTGGTGGACGAGCTGATCCGCCTGTACGAGGGCTTGCGCCTGGGCGCGCCGGTAACCCTGGCCGAGCTGCCGATCCAGTACGCCGACTACGCCCTGTGGCAGCGCGACTGGATGGAGGCGGGCGAGCAGGAGCGCCAGCTCGGTTACTGGCGCGAGCAACTGGCGGGCGAGCAGCCGCTGCTGGAACTGCCTGTCGACCGCCCGCGGCCGTCGGTGCAGAGCTTCCAGGGCGCACGCCTGGCCATCGATATCGATGCCTCCCTGGCGCAGGGGCTCAAGGCCCTGGCGCGCCAGCAGGGGGTGACCCTGTTCATGCTGTTGCTGGCCTCCTTCCAGACCCTGCTGCACCGCTACAGCGGGCAGGTCGATATCCGTGTCGGCGTGCCGGTGGCCAACCGTACCCGTGCCGAAACCCAAGGGCTGATCGGCTTCTTCGTCAACACCCAGGTGCTCAAGGCCGAGTTCGCGCCGCAGACCACCTTTGCCGCGTTGCTGCAGCAGGTGCGTGAAACCTCGCTGCAGGCCCAGGCGCACCAGGACCTGCCGTTCGAGCAACTGGTCGAGGCGCTGCAGCCCGAACGCAGCATGAGCCACAACCCGCTGTTCCAGGTGCTGTTCAACCACCAGGCCGAAAGCCCGGGCATGGTCCGTGAGCTGGGCGGGTTGCAGGTCGAGGGCTTGAGCTGGGAAGCGCAGACCACCCAGTTCGACCTGATCCTCAACACGGCCGAGCACGAGGGTGGGCTGATTGCGGCGTTCACCTATGCCACCTCGCTGTTCGATGCGGCCACGGTCGAGCGCATCGGCCGGCATTGGCGCAACTTGTTGCAGGGCATCTGTGCGGATCACGCCCAGCGTGTGGCGCAGTTGCCGTTGCTCGATGCGGCAGAGCTGGGGGCGTGGACGGCTGATGTGCAGCGTTACCCGAGTACCGAATGCGCCCATGCGCTGATCGAGCAGCAGGCGGCGCGCACGCCTGAAGCGATCGCCGTGACCTTCGCCGGGCAGGCGCTGAGCTACGACCAGCTCAACCGCCGTGCCAACCGCCTGGCGCACAAATTGCGTGAGCAGGGCGTGGGGCCGGATGTGCTGGTGGGCATCGCCGTGGAGCGCGGGTTCGAGATGATCGTCGGCCTGCTGGCGATCCTCAAGGCCGGGGGCGCCTATGTGCCGCTGGATCCGGAGTACCCGCAGGATCGCCTGAGCTACATGATGGAGGACAGCGGCATTCAGTTGCTGCTGACTCAAGGCCATCTGCTGGCCGGGCTGCCGGTGCCGGCGCACGTGCGCAGCCTGTCTCTCGAAGATGATCTGACCGGCTATAGCGACGAAAACCCCGAGCACCTGACCCAGCCAGACAACCTGGCCTATGTGATCTACACCTCGGGCTCGACCGGCAAGCCAAAAGGCACGCTGCTGCCGCACCACAACCTGCTGCGCCTGTTCAAGGCGACGGACGCCTGGTTTGGCTTTGATGCGCAGGATGTGTGGACGCTGTTCCACTCGTACGCCTTCGACTTCTCGGTGTGGGAGATCTTCGGTGCGCTGCTGCATGGCGGTCGTCTGGTGATCGTGCCGCGTGAGGTGACCCGCTCGCCGGAGGACTTCCACAAGTTGCTGGTGGAGCAGGGCGTGACCGTGCTGAACCAGACCCCGTCGGCGTTCAAGCCGCTGATGCGCGTGGCCTGTGACAGCACTGCCGATCTGGCGCTGCGCTACGTGATCTTCGGCGGCGAAGCCCTGGATCTGGCCGCTTTGCAGCCATGGTTCGAGCGCTTCGGCGAAGAGTGCGACAACCTGATCAACATGTACGGCATCACCGAGACCACGGTGCACGTGACCTACCGGCCGATCCGTTTTGCCGACACGCAACAGGCGGGCAGCCCGATCGGTGCGGCGATTCCGGACCTGTCGATGTACGTGCTGGACGCCGATTTCAATCCGGTGGCCAAGGGCTGCACGGGCGAGCTGCATGTCGGCCATGCCGGCCTGGCGCGGGGTTACCACAACCGTGCCTCGCTGACCGCCGAACGTTTCGTGCCGGACCCGTTCTCCAGCGAAGGCGGGCGCCTGTACCGCACCGGCGACCTGGCGCGTTACCGTGAGCAGGGCGTGATCGAGTACGCGGGGCGGATCGACCATCAGGTGAAGATCCGCGGCTTCCGTATCGAACTGGGCGAGATCGAAGCGCGCCTGCAAGAGCATGCGGCGGTGCGTGAAGTGCTGGTGCTGGATATCGACGGGGCAGGGGGCAAGCAACTGGCGGCCTACCTGATCGCTCAAGATTCATCAGCCGACCATGCAACCCTGCGTGACACGCTGAAACAGCACCTCAAAGCCAACCTGCCGGACTACATGGTGCCGACGCACTTCCTGGTCTTGGACCAGTGGCCATTGACCGCCAACGGCAAGCTGGACCGCAAGGCCCTGCCGAAGCCGGATGCCAGCCAACTGCGACAGGGCTACGTGGCCCCACGTACGGCGCTGGAGCAGCAACTGGCGGCGATCTGGAGCGAGGTGCTGAAGGTCGAGCAGGTCGGCTTGCACGACAACTTCTTCGAGCTCGGCGGCCACTCATTGCTGGCTACCCAAGTGACCTCGCGCATCCGCCAGCGCCTGAATGTGGAAGTGTCGCTGCGCAGCCTATTCGAATCCGCCGACCTGCAGGCCTTCGCCCAAGCCGCCGGCCAAGGTGCGGCCAGCCAGGCGCCAGCGTTCACCGTCGTGGACCGCAACCAGCCGTTGGCCTTGTCCTACGCCCAGCAACGCCAGTGGTTCCTCTGGCAGCTGGAACCGGCCAGCGCTGCCTACAACATCCCTTCGGCCCTGCGCCTGCAAGGCGAGCTGGATATCGAGGCACTGCGCAGCAGCTTCGCCGCGCTGATCGCCCGTCACGAAACCCTGCGCACTACCTTCCATCAGGAAGGCGAACAGGCCTGGCAACGGATCCATGTCGCAGGTGATTTCGACCTGCCGGTCGAGACGGTGGCGAGCGAGGCGCTTCAGGCGCGAGTTGCGCAGGAGACCGCGCAGCCGTTCGACCTGGAGCACGGCCCGTTGCTGCGTGCCCGCCTGCTGCGCCTGGCCGCCGACGAGCATGTGCTGGTCCTGACCCTGCACCATATCGTCGCCGATGGTTGGTCGATGCCGATCATGGTCGATGAAGTGGTGCGTCTGTATGCCGGGTACCGTCAGGGCGCCGAGGCGCAACTGCCGGCCCTGGCGTTCCAGTACGCGGATTATGCTGCCTGGCAGCGCCAGTGGATGGCGGCGGGCGAGCAGGCGCGCCAGCTCGACTACTGGCGTCAGCAACTGGGCGAGGAGCAACCGGTGCTGGAGTTGCCTGCCGACCGCCCACGCCCGTTGCAGCTGAGTCATGCCGGGGCACGCCTGGATATCCGCCTGGAGCCGGAACTCGCCGAGGCGCTGAAAGACACCGCACGGCAACAGGGCGTGACCCTGTTCATGCTGTTGCTGGCCTCGTTCCAGGTGCTGCTGCACCGCCTCAGTGGTCAATCGCAGGTGCGCGTCGGCGTCCCGGTCGCCAACCGCAACCGGGCCGAGACCGAGGGCCTGATCGGCTTCTTCGTCAACACCCAGGTGCTCAAGGCTGAGTTCGCGCCGCAGACCACCTTCGCCGGATTGCTGCAACAGGTCCGGCACACCGCCGTGCAGGCCCAGGCGCACCAGGACCTGCCGTTCGAGCAACTGGTCGAGGCGCTGCAACCCGAACGCAGCCTGAGCCACAGCCCACTGTTCCAGGTGCTGTTCAACCACAAGGCGGAAAACCCCGGCATGGCCCAGGAACTGGCCGGGCTGCGGATCGAGGGGCTGGGTTGGGAAGACCGCAGCACCCAGTTCGACCTGGTCCTGAACACGGTCGAGCACGACGCGGGGTTGAACGCCATCCTGACCTACGCCACTGCATTGTTCGATCCGGCCACTGCCGAGCGTCTGGGTAGGTACTGGCGCAATCTGTTGCAGGGCATCTGCCAGGACAGCGCCCAACGCGTGGCGCAGTTGCCATTGCTCGATGCGCTCGAGTTGGAGGAGTGGCAAGCGAATGTGCGGCGTTACCCAAGCACCGAGTGCGCTCACGCGCTGATCGAGCAGCAGGCGGCGCGTACGCCTGAAGCGATCGCCGTGACCTTTGCCGGGCAGGCGCTGAGTTATGACCAGCTCAACCGCCGTGCCAACCGCCTGGCGCACAAGCTGCGCGAGCAGGGCGTGGGGCCGGATGTGCTGGTGGGCATCGCGGTGGAGCGTGGTTTCGAGATGATCGTCGGCCTGCTGGCGATCCTCAAGGCCGGTGGCGCCTATGTGCCGCTGGATCCGGAGTATCCGCAGGACCGCCTGAGCTACATGATGGAGGACAGCGGCATCGCACTGCTGCTGACTCAAGACCATTTGCTGGCCGACCTGCCGGTGCCGGCGCATGTGCGCGGCTTGAAGCTGGAAGATGATCTGGCCGGCTACAGCGACGAAAACCCCGAGCACCTGACCCAGCCGGACAACCTGGCCTATGTGATCTACACCTCGGGCTCCACCGGCAAGCCAAAAGGCACCTTGCTGCCACACCACAACCTGCTGCGTCTGTTCAATGCCACCGATGCCTGGTTCGGCTTCGGCCCGCAGGATGTGTGGACGCTGTTCCACTCGTACGCCTTCGATTTCTCGGTGTGGGAGATCTTCGGTGCGCTGCTGCATGGCGGCCGCCTGGTGATCGTCCCGCGTGAAACTACCCGTTCCCCGGAAGACTTCCACCAGTTGCTGGTGGAGCAGGGCGTGACCGTGCTCAACCAGACCCCATCGGCGTTTAAACCGCTGATGCGTGTGGCCTGTGACAGCACTGCCGATCTGGCGCTGCGCTACGTGATCTTCGGCGGCGAAGCCCTGGATGTGGCTGCACTGCAGCCATGGTTCGAGCGCTTCGGCGAGGATTGCGACAACCTGATCAACATGTACGGCATCACCGAGACCACGGTGCACGTGACGTACCGGCCGATCCGCTTCGCCGACACGCAACAGGCGGGCAGCCCGATCGGTGCGGCGATTCCGGACCTGTCGATGTATGTGCTGGACGCTGACTTCAATCCGGTGGCCAAGGGCTGCACCGGCGAGTTGCATGTCGGCCATGCCGGCTTGGCGCGCGGTTACCACAACCGTGCCTCGCTGACCGCCGAGCGCTTCGTGCCGGACCCGTTCTCCAGTGAGGGCGGACGCCTGTACCGCACCGGCGACCTGGCGCGTTACCGCGAACAGGGCGTGATCGAGTACGTGGGCCGTATCGACCATCAGGTGAAGATTCGTGGCTTCCGTATCGAACTGGGCGAGATCGAAGCACGCCTGCAAGAACATGCGGCGGTGCGTGAAGTGCTGGTGCTGGATATCGACGGGGCAGGGGGCAAGCAACTGGCGGCCTACCTGATCGCTCAAGATCCAGCTGCCGATCATGCGGCCCTGCGTGACACGCTGAAACAGCACCTCAAAGCCAACCTGCCGGACTACATGGTGCCGACGCACTTCCTGGTCTTGGCGCAGTGGCCACTGACCGCCAACGGCAAGCTGGACCGCAAGGCCTTGCCCAAGCCGGACGCCAGCCAGCTGCAACAAGGCTACGTGGCTCCGCGCACGGAACTGGAACAGCAACTGGCGGCGATCTGGGCCGAGGTGCTGAAGGTCGAGCAGGTCGGCTTGCACGACAACTTCTTCGAGCTTGGCGGCCACTCGTTGCTGGCCACCCAGGTCACCTCGCGCATCCGCCAGCGCCTGAATGTGGAAGTGTCGCTGCGCAGCCTGTTCGAGTCCGCCGACCTGCAGGCCTTCGCCCAGGCCGCAGGCGAGGGTGCAGCCAGCCAGGCCCCCGCCATTACCGTGGCGGATCGCAACCAGCCGCTGGTGCTGTCGTACGCCCAGCAGCGTCAGTGGTTCCTCTGGCAACTGGAGCCGGATAGCGCCGCCTATCACATCCCTGCAGCCTTGCAACTGAAGGGGCGGCTGAACCCCGAAGCGTTGCGTCAGGCCTTCGAGAGCCTGATCGCTCGCCATGAGAGCCTGCGCACCACCTTCGATCAGCAAGGTGGCGAGGCGCAGCAGCGTATCCACGCGCCCGCGACGTTCACCCTGGTCATGGAATCGCTGCAGGACACCTCCACCGAGGCGGTCCGCGAGCGCGTGGCTCGTGAGATCCAGTGCCCGTTCGACCTGACCCAGGGGCCGCTGCTGCGAGTACGCCTGTTGCGCCTGGCCGAGGACGATCACGTGCTGGTGCTGACCCTGCATCACATCGTCGCCGATGGCTGGTCGATGCCGATCATGGTCGATGAAGTGGTCGACGCCTACCTGGCCTTGAGCCAGGGCCGGCAACCCGAACAGCCGGCCTTGCCGGTGCAGTACGCCGACTATGCCGTCTGGCAGCGCCAGTGGATGGAGGCCGGCGAGCAGGCCCGCCAGCTGGACTACTGGCTGGCGCAGCTGGGCGGCGAGCACTATGTGCTGCAACTGCCCACCGATCATCCACGGCCCACTGTGCAAAGCCACGCCGGTCGCAGCCTCGCCATCGAGGTACCGGCGCCGCTGGTCCAGGCTTTGAAGGCGCAGGCGCGCCAGCAAGGGGTGACGCTGTTCATGCTGCTGCTGGCTTCGTTCCAGAGCTTGCTGCACCGCCAGACCGGGCAGGCCGACATCCGTGTCGGCGTGCCGATCGCCAACCGCACCCGGGCTGAGACCGAAGGCTTGATCGGCTTCTTCGTCAACACCCAGGTGCTCAAGGCGCAGTTCGAGCTGCACACGACCTTCAGCGCGTTGCTGCAACAGGTCAAGCACGCCGCCTTGCAGGCCCAGGCGCACCAGGATCTGCCGTTCGAGCAACTGGTCGAAGCGCTGCAGCCGGAGCGCAGCCTGAGCCACAACCCGCTGTTCCAGGTGATGTTCAACCACCAGGCCCAACGCTCGGACCAGGGGCGCGAACTGCCTGGGCTGAGCATCGAAGGCCTGAGCTGGGGCAACCCCACGGCGCACCTCGACCTTGCCCTGGATACTTTCGAAAGCGAGGACGGCCTCGGCGCGACCCTGACCTACGTCAGCGACCTGTTCGAGCACGCCACCATCGAGCGCATGGCCGCGCACTGGCTCAACCTGTTGCAGGCAGTCAGCACCCAGCCTGCCCAGCGGATCGTCGAGCTGCCGCTGCTCGATGAGGCGCAGCGCCAGGTCATCCTCGGGCAGTGGAGCCGCCACGAGGCGGTCTACCCTGACCAGCGCACCGTGCAGCAGCTGATCGCCGACCAGGCCGCGCGTACCCCGCACGCCACGGCGCTGATCTGCGAAGGGCAGCAGCTCACCTACCAGGCCCTGGACCTGCGCGCCAACCAGCTGGCCCATTGCCTGCGCGAGGCGGGCATCGGCCCGGACGTACGCGTGGGCATCGCCCTGCCGCGCAGCCTGGACATGGTGGTCGGCCTGCTGGGCGTGCTCAAGGCCGGCGGCGCCTATGTGCCGCTGGACCCCGACTACCCGCACGAGCGCCTGGCCTACATGATGGAGGACAGCGGCATTGCCCTGTTGCTTGGCCACAGCGCCCAGTTGCAAGCCCTGGCGGTGGCACCGCAGGTGCGCAGCCTGTGCCTGGACAGCGAGCCGCTCGATGCCTGGCCGAGCCATGCGCTGCCGGCGCTGGGCGACCCCGACAACCTGGCGTACATCATGTACACCTCCGGCTCCACCGGGCGCCCCAAGGGCGTCGGCATCAGCGCTGCGGCGCTGAGCCGACATGCCCATGTCGCCCAGGGTTTCTGCGGCCTGTCGGCGGCCGACCGGGTGCTGCAGTTCTCCACCTTCAACTTCGACGCCTTCGTCGAGCAGCTCTACCCGGCGCTGATCTGCGGCGCCAGCGTGGTGCTGCGCGGCCCGACGCTGTGGGACAGCGAGACCTTCTACCGTGAAGTGGTGACCCAGGGCATCACCTTCGCCGACCTGCCGACCGCCTACTGGTATCTGCTGGCCAAGGACTTCGCGGCCAAGGGGCCGCGCGACTATGGTTCGCTGCGGCGCATCCACATGGGGGGCGAGGCCATGGCCGCCGATGGCGTGCTGGCCTGGCAACAGGCCGGGCTAGGCCATGTGCGGCTGCTCAACACCTACGGGCCGACCGAGGCCACCGTCAGCGTCATGAGCCACGACTGCAGCGCCTATGTCACCGGCGAGCAACCCCTGCCGGTGCAGATCCCGATCGGCAAGGCCCTGGGCGGTCGCTCGATCCACCTGGTGGACGCCGATGCCGACCTGGCCCTGCCGGGCGCCATCGGTGAACTGCTGGTCGGTGGCGAGCTGCTCGCCCGCGGCTATCACAATCGTCCGGGGCTGACCGCCGAACGCTTTATCCCCGACCCGTTCGCGACAACGCCGGGCGGGCGCCTGTACCGCACCGGCGACCTGGCACGCTATCGCGAGCACGGCGTGGTGGAGTACGCCGGGCGTATCGACCATCAGGTGAAGATTCGCGGCTTCCGTATCGAGCTGGGCGAAATCGAGGCGCGCCTGCGCGAGCACCCGGCGGTGCGCGAGGTACTGGTGGTCGATATCGATGGCCCCGGCGGCAAGCAACTGGCGGCCTACCTGGTACCCAACACCATGCCCGAGGCCGAGGACGCCCTGCGCGCCGAGCTGAAGGCGCACCTGGGCGCCAGCCTGCCGGACTACATGGTGCCGATGTACCTGGTGCTGCTCGAACGCATGCCGTTGCTGCCCAACGGCAAGCTCGACCGCAAGGCACTGCCGGCCCCCGATACCCGCCAGTCGCAGCCGGCCTACGTGGCCCCGGTCAGTGAACTGGAACAGCAGTTGGCGGCGCTCTGGGCCGAGGTGCTGCAGGTCGAGCGGGTGGGCCTGGGCGATGACTTCTTCGAGCTGGGCGGGCACTCGCTGCTGGCGGCCCAGCTGATTTCCAAGATCAACTCGGGCCTGGGCATCGACATCCCCCTGCGCCTGCTATTCGAGAAACCGCAATTGAATGATTTTGCCCAGGCCTGTGCCAGCACCGGCTTGTCGTTGAGCGAGGACGGCTTGTCCGATATCGAAAGAATGATGAATGAAATGGCGGGCGTCTGAGATGGACAAGAGCACAGCAGAACGTATCGCCAAGCGCTTTGTCGGCCTTGCCCTGGAGCAGCGTCGGCAGATCCTCGACAAGATGCGCGAGACCGGGCAGAGCTTTCGCTTGCTGCCCATCGCCGTGACCCGTCACGACAGCCCGCGCATCCCGCTGTCCTATGCCCAGCAGCGCATGCTGTTCCTCTGGCAGCTGGAGCCGCACAGCAGCTTCTACAACGTGCCGATGGCGGTGCGCCTGAGCGGTGCGCTGAACCAGCAGGCCTTGGCCCAGGCCCTGGAGGCGCTGGTGCAGCGCCATGAGAGCCTGCGCACGCGGTTCGTCTCCGAGCAGGGCGAGTTCCACCAGCAGGTCCTTGAGCAGCCGGGCGTCGGCCTGGAGGTGCGTGAGGTGCAGGCCGGGCCGGGCGAGGATATCGAGCAGTGCCTGCGTACTGCGGTGCGCGAGGCGCTGGATGCGCCGTTCGACCTGCTGCAAGGCCCGCTGCTTCGGGTCCGGCTGTTGCGCCTGGCTCCAACCGAACACGTGCTGACGGTGTGCATGCACCATATCGTCTCCGACGGCTGGTCGGGCGAGCTGATGGTGCAGGAGTTCGTGCACCTGTACGAGGCGCTGTCGCAGGGCCGTGACGCCAACCTGCCGCCGCTGGAGGTGCAATACGCCGACTACGCGATCTGGCAACGCGCCTGGCTTGAGGCCGGCGAGGGCGAGCGCCAGTTGCAGTACTGGAAGCAGCAGCTGGGCGATGAACACCCGGTGCTGGACCTGCCACTGGACCACGAGCGCCCGGCACACCCCAGCTACCGTGGCGCGACCTTGCGCAGCGATGTGCCGGCGGCGCTGTCGGCGCAGCTCAAGGCCCGGGCGCGCAGCCAGGGCCAGACCGTGTTCATGCTGACCCTGGCGGCGCTGGCCGTGACCCTGTCGCGCTACAGCGGCCAGGCCGACATCCGTATCGGCGCGCCCAATGCCGGGCGCAACCGCAAGGAAGTCGAAGGCCTGATCGGCTTCTTCATCAACACCCAGGTGCTGCGGGTGCAGGTGGACGAGCGCCAGAGCGGCGCGGCGCTGCTGGAGCAGGTGAAACAGGTGGTCAGTGGCGCGCAGTCGCACCAGGAACTGCCGTTCGAGCACCTAGTCGACGCCCTGGCGCCGGAGCGCAACCTGGGCCACAACCCGCTGTTCCAGGTGAAGATCAACCAGAACATGGCCGACACCGAGGCCGGCGCCCAGGCCCGGCAGACGCTGGGTGAGCTGAGTGTCAGCGGTTTTTCGGTCGAGGGCAGCGATGCGCGCTTCGACCTGGCCTACGACTTCACCGAGACCCCCGACGGCCTGCAAGGCTACTTCACCTACAGCACCGACCTGTTCGAAGCCGCGACCATCGAGCGCATGGCCGCTTCGTTCCAGGCCGTGGTGCGTATGCTTGTCGAGCACCCCGACGCGGCGTTGCTCGACCACCCGGATGCCCAGGCCGCGCAGGTTGAAACCGCTGCCCAAGGCTGGCCGCAGCAGGATTTTCTCGCCCTGTGGCGTCAGGGCCTGCAAGCCGGGGCCGGGCAGCCGGCATTGCGCGCGGGGGATCGCACGGTCACCTACGCCGAGCTGGAGCAGCAGGCCAACCGTTTTGCTCATTACCTCAAGGCGCAGGGTATCGCCCCGGGCATGACCGTGGCGCTGTGCCAGGAGCGCTCCATCGAGTGGGTGACCAGCCTGCTGGCGGTGCTCAAGCTGGGCGCGGTGTACCTGCCGCTGGACAGCCGCCAGCCGGCCGAGCGCCTGCAGCAGTTGCTGCAGGCCAGCGCAGCGCAACTTTTGGTGCATGCCCAGGGCGACGACCAGGCGGCGGGGCTGGGCGTATGCCGCGCCGTGGCCCATGACACTTCACTGTATGGCGACTACGACGACCAGCCACCGGCGGTGCATGTCTTGCCGCAGCAGGCGGCCTACATCATCTACACCTCGGGTTCCACCGGGCAACCCAAGGGCGTGGTGGTCAGCCACGGGGCGCTGGCCAACTACCTGCAGGGCGTGCTGCAACGCCTCGACCTGCAGCCTGGTGCAAGCCTGGCGATGGTATCCACCGTGGCCGCCGACCTTGGCCATACCGTGCTGTTCGGCGCGCTGGCCTCGGGCCGGCTGCTGCACCTGCTGGGTCACGACCAGGGCTTCGACCCCGATGCCTTCGCCAGCTACATGGCCGAGCACCGCGTCGATGTGCTGAAGATCGTGCCCAGCCACCTGCAGGGCCTGTTGCAGGCCGCGCAGCCGGAGCGGGTGTTGCCCGAGCAATTGCTGATCCTCGGTGGCGAGGCCAGTTCCTGGGCCTTGATCGAGCAGATCCGCCGCCTGAAGCCCGGCTGCCGGATCATCAACCACTACGGCCCGACCGAGACCACCGTGGGCATCCTTACCCACGAAGTCGGCGCGCGCCTGCCTGGCTGGCGCAGCGTGCCGGTGGGCCGGCCGCTGGACAACGGCCAGGCGCGGGTGCTGGACGCCTACCTCAATCCGCTGCCCGAGCGCGTGGCCGGCGAGCTGTACCTGGGCGGCCAGGGCCTGGCCCAGGGTTATGTCGGCCAGCCGGGCCTGACCGCCGAGCGCTTTGTCCCCGATCCGTTCGGTGACAACGGCCAGCGGCTGTACCGTGCCGGTGACCGCGCACGCCTGGACCAGGGCGTGCTGGAATACCTGGGCCGTGGCGACGACCAGGTGAAGATCCGCGGCTACCGGGTCGAGCCGGGCGAGGTCGGCCAGGTGCTGCAAGGCCTGCCCGGCGTGGCCGAGGCCGTGGTGCTGGCACTGCCCCTGGACAGCGACCCCACGCGCCTGCAACTGGTGGCCTGGGCCGTGCCGGCGGCGGGTGTCGAGCTGCAGGCCGAGGCCCTGCGCCAGGCCCTGCTGGCGCGCCTGCCGGAGTACCTGGTGCCGGCGCAGGTGCTGCTGCTCGAGCGCCTGCCGCTGACCGCCAACGGCAAGCTGGACAAGCGTGCCCTGCCCAGACCCGGGGTGGTGGCCAAGCAGCGCTTTGTCGCGCCGGTGGGGGAAATCGAAGAGAAACTCGCCGCGATCTGGTGCGAGGTGCTCAAGCGTGAGCAAGTGGGCAGCACCGACAACTTCTTCGAGTTGGGCGGCGACTCGATCCTCAGCCTGCAGATCATTGCCCGCGCCAAGCGCCAGGGCATCAAGCTGAGCCCCAAGCAGCTGTTCGAGAAACAGACCATCGGCCAACTGGCGGCGGTGGCCAAGCTGATCGAGAAGAAACCGGCGGCCGAGGTAGTCGAGCAGGTCAGCGGCAGCCTGCCGTTGCTGCCGATCCAGGCGCGTTTCTTCGACACCGTGATTCCCCAGCGCCACCACTGGAACCAGGCGGTGCTGCTGACCCCGCGCCAGCCGTTGACGGCAGCCTTGCTGCAACCTGCGCTCAAACTGCTGCTGGAACAGCACGACGCCCTGCGCCTGCGTTTCAGCGAGGATCAGGGGCAGTGGCAAGGCCAGTTCTCGCCGGTCGACGCGCAGCAGTTGCTGTGGGTACATCAGCTGGACGATGCCGCACGCCTGCCGGAGCTGGCCGATGAGGCCCAGCGCAGCCTGGACCTGAAGAATGGCCCGCTGCTGCGCGTGGTACTGATTGACCTGCCCGCGGGGCAACAGCGCCTGCTGCTGGTGATCCACCATCTGGTGGTCGATGGCGTGTCCTGGCGTGTCCTGCTCGAAGACCTGCAGCTGGCCTGCCAGGCACTGCTGGCCGGCAAGGCGCCGGTGCTGCCGGCCAAGAGCAGCTCGCTCAAGGCCTGGGCCGAGCATCTGCGCGAGCATGCCCGCAGCCCCGCGCTGGTGGCCGAGCTGGCCTACTGGCAGGCGCAGTTGCAGGGTGTCAGCGACGTCCTGCCTGGGGCGAACCTGCAGGGTGGCCAGCAGCGCAAGCATGAAATATCGGTGCGCACCCACTTGAACGCCGAACTGACCCGGCAACTGCTGCAGGAGGCGCCGGCCGCCTACCGCACCCAGGTCAACGACCTGCTGCTGACGGCGCTGGCGCGGGTCATCCGCCGCTGGACCGGCGAGGCGCACGCACTGATCCGCCTGGAAGGCCATGGCCGCGAAGACCTGTTCGATGACCTCGACATCACCCGCACGGTCGGCTGGTTCAGCAGCCTGTACCCGGTGAAGCTGACCCCCGCCGATGACCTGGGCGCGTCGCTCATGGCGGTCAAGGAGCAACTGCGCGCCGTGCCGGCCAAGGGCATCGGCTACGGTGTACTGCGTTACCTGGGTGACGCGCAGGCCCGCGAAACCCTCGGCGCCCTGGCCCAGGGCAGCATCGTGTTCAACTACCTGGGGCAGTTCGACGGCAGCTTCGACAGCGAGCAAGGGTTGTTCACCCCGGCGCCGGAAGGTGCGGGGCAGGGGCAAAGCCCTGAGGCGCCGCTGGGTAGCCTGCTCAGCATCGATGGCCAGGTCTACGCCGGTGAACTGGCGCTGGACTGGAGCTTCAGCAGCGCCGTGTTCGAGCGTGGGCAGATCCAGCGCCTTGCCGACGAGTACGCCGAGGAACTGCGCCGTTTGATCGGGCACTGCACCACCCCAGGGGTGGCGGGGGTGACGCCTTCGGACTTCCCGCTGGCCAGCCTCGACCAGCGCCAGCTGGCGGCGCTGCCGGTGGCGGCGGGCAACATCGAAGACATCTACCCGCTGTCGCCGATGCAGCAGGGCATGTTGTTCCACAGCCTGTACCAGCAGGAGACGGGCAACTACATCAACCAGACTCGCGTCGAAGTGCAAGGTCTGGACGTACCGCGCTTCATCGCGGCCTTGCAGGCTACCGTGGACAACCACGAGGTGCTGCGCAGCAGTTTCTTCAGTGGCTACGACCAGTCCCTGCAAGTGGTGCAGCGCCAGGCGCGGCTGCCGCTGGTCGAGCTCGACTGGCGTGACCAGGCCGATCTGCCGAGGGCGTTGCAGGAATGGGCCGAGGCCGACCTGCGTGCCGGTTTCGACCTGGCCAGCGGTCCGCTGCTGCGCCTGGCGGTGATCCGCAGCGCCGAACAGCAGTACCAGCTGGTGCTGACCAACCACCATATCCTGCTCGATGGCTGGAGCAGCTCGCGCCTGTTCGGTGAGGTGCTGCAGCGTTACGCCGGTTTCACCCCGGCAGGCAAGAACAGCCGTTACCGCGACTATATCCAGTGGCTGCAACGCCAGGACCAGGCCGCCAGCGAGCGCTTCTGGCGCGAGCGCACGGCGGAACTGGACGAGCCCACGCGGCTGGCCCAGGCCTTCAGGTCCGAAGCCCAGGGCCACGGGCAGGCCGAGCATCAGATCAGCCTGGATGCACAGCGTACCCAGCGCCTGGGCGAGTTTGCCCGGGACCAGCGGATCACCCTCAACACCCTGGTCCAGGCCGCGTGGCTGTTGCTGTTGCAGCGCTACACCGGGCAGGCCTGCGTGACCTTCGGCGCCACCGTGGCCGGCCGCCCGGCCGAACTGCCGGGCGTCGAGGAGCAGCTGGGGCTGTTCATCAACACCTTGCCGGTGGTCGCCAGCCCACGCCCGGAGCAGACCGTGGGCGACTGGGTACAGCACGTGCAAGGGTTGAACCTGGCCCTGCGCGAGCACGAGCACACGCCGCTGTACGAGATCCAGCGCTGGGCCGGCTGGAGCGGCGAGGCGCTGTTCGACAATATCCTGGTGTTCGAGAACTACCCGGTGTCGGAGGCGCTGCAGCAAGGCGCTCCCCAAGGATTGGTGTTCGGCGAGGTAGCCAGCCAGGAGCAGACCAACTATCCGCTGACGCTGGTGGCTCAGGTGGGCGAAAAACTGTCGGCCAGCTTCAAGTTCGACCGCGCCAGCTACGCCGAATCGGCTGTCGGGCAGATTGCGGCACACTTCGTCGAATTGTTAGAAGGGTTGGCGGACTCGTCGCAGCGGGCTTTGGGTGAGTTGGTGCTGAGCACAGCGCCGCTACAGGTCATTGACAGCTATCCGAGCTCGGCCTGCGCCCACGCGCTGATCGAGCAGCAGGCGGCGCGCACGCCTGAAGCGATCGCCGTGACCTTCGCCGGGCAGACGCTGAGCTACGACCAGCTCAATCGCCGCGCCAACCGCTTGGCGCATAAGCTGCGCGCGCAGGGCGTGGGGCCGGATGTGCTGGTGGGCATCGCCGTGGAGCGTGGTTTCGAGATGATCGTCGGCCTGCTGGCGATCCTCAAGGCCGGTGGCGCCTATGTGCCGCTGGACCCGGAGTATCCGCAGGATCGCCTGAGCTACATGATGGAAGACAGCGGCATTCAGTTGCTGTTGACTCAAGACCATCTGCTGGCAGGCCTGCCGGTGCCGGCGCACGTGCGCAGCTTGTCTCTCGAAGATGATCTGACCGGCTACAGTGACGCGAATTTGGAGCACCTGACTCAGCCGGACAATCTGGCCTATGTGATCTACACCTCGGGCTCCACCGGCAAGCCGAAAGGCACCTTGCTGCCGCACCACAACCTGCTGCGCCTGTTCAAGGCCACCGATGCCTGGTTCGGTTTCGGCCCGCAGGATGTGTGGACGCTGTTCCACTCGTACGCCTTCGATTTCTCGGTGTGGGAGATCTTCGGTGCGCTGCTGCATGGCGGCCGCCTGGTGATCGTCCCGCGTGAAACCACCCGTTCCCCGGAAGACTTCTACCAGTTGCTGGTGGAGCAGGGCGTGACCGTGCTCAACCAGACCCCATCGGCGTTTAAACCGCTGATGCGTGTGGCCTGTGACAGCACTGCCGATCTGGCGCTGCGCTACGTGATCTTCGGCGGCGAAGCCCTGGATGTGGCTGCACTGCAGCCATGGTTCGAGCGCTTCGGCGAGGATTGCGACAACCTGATCAACATGTACGGCATCACCGAGACCACGGTGCACGTGACGTACCGGCCGATCCGCTTCGCCGACACGCAACAGGCGGGCAGCCCGATCGGTGCGGCGATTCCGGACCTGTCGATGTATGTGCTGGACGCTGACTTCAATCCGGTGGCCAAGGGCTGCACCGGCGAGTTGCATGTCGGCCATGCCGGCTTGGCGCGCGGTTACCACAACCGTGCCTCGCTGACCGCCGAGCGCTTCGTGCCGGACCCGTTCTCCAGTGAGGGCGGACGCCTGTACCGCACCGGCGACCTGGCGCGTTACCGCGAACAGGGCGTGATCGAGTACGTGGGCCGTATCGACCATCAGGTGAAGATTCGTGGCTTCCGTATCGAACTGGGCGAGATCGAAGCACGCCTGCAAGAACATGCGGCGGTGCGTGAAGTGCTGGTGCTGGATATCGACGGGGCAGGGGGCAAGCAACTGGCGGCCTACCTGATTGCGAATGATCCATCCGCTGACCCGCAAGTGATGCGCGACACGCTGAAACAGCACCTGAAAGCCAACCTGCCGGACTACATGGTGCCGACGCACTTCCTGGTCTTGGCGCAGTGGCCACTGACCGCCAACGGCAAGCTGGACCGCAAGGCCTTGCCCAAGCCGGACGCCAGCCAGCTGCAACAAGGCTACGTGGCTCCGCGCACGGAACTGGAACAGCAACTGGCGGCGATCTGGAGCGAAGTGCTGAAGGTCGAGCAGGTGGGCCTGCACGACAACTTCTTCGAACTCGGCGGCCACTCGTTGCTGGTGATCACCCTGGTGAACAAGGTGCGCGAAGCTTTCGCCATCAACATCAGCCTGCATGAGTTCATGCTGATGGCCAGCTTCGAGGAACTGGCCAACTTCATCGGTGGCGGCAAGGATCGCCTGAAATCGCCGGTGATCAACCTCAACGGCTGCCAGCGCCAGCGCCCGGCGCTGTTCTGCCTGCCGCCAGGTGGCGGCGGTGCCTACGCCTACTACCCGCTGGCCAGCCGCCTGGCCGATGAGCGCCCGGTGTATGGCCTGGTCAACCGCTGCTATGCCGAGCCGGGCTGGGTGGACGAATCCTGGGCGGCGATGGTCGGCTATTACGTCGAGCAGATCCGCCGTACCCAGGCCAGCGGCCCGTACCATCTGCTGGGTTGGTCCATGGGTGGCGCGCTGGCGCTGGAGGTGGCTCACGCCCTGGAGCAGGCCGGCCAGCAGGTCGGTTTCGTCGGCCTGGTCGACACCCTGCTGCCGCAGGAGGTATCCGGTCTCGACGCCGAGCCTGTCGAGGTGGTGCAGGTGGCGGGGGCGGACGAGAGCCTGCTGCGTGGCCTGCTGGCCTTTGCGCCGGGCGTCGGCGAGGCGCGGATCGCTGGCTTCATCGACGAGGCCGAGCGTCTGCCGGCCGAGGTCGACAGGACCGAGTGGGTCATCGAGCAGGTGGCCGCCGCCGGTAATGTCAGCGCCGAACGCCTGCGCAGCATCCACGAGGATGTGCACTTGCAGCGGGAGATCGTCGATGGTTTCGCCGTGCTCGACCGCAACGCCGAACTGAGCCAGGCATTCCGCCTGCGCCCGCTGGCGGTCCAGGTGGACTGCTGGTGGGCCAGTGAAAGCCGCAGCGCCGAGCGGGTACGCCTGGGCGAGGCGGGGCTGCTGGCCCAGGCTTCGGTCAATGGCCTGGCCAGTTCGACGGTGATCGCCGATGGGCATGAGGGTGTGATCAACGCCGTCGAGTTCACCGACGGGCTGTTGCAGCGGCTTGCCGACAAGGCGTAAGGGTTGCTGTTGCAGCAAGCCGGGACCGCGCTGTGGTCCCGGCACTGCTGCCCATCAAACCGTGCGCAAGCGCGCTTTCTCCACCTGTTGCATCTCCACCCCATCGAGCAATGCCTCGACCACCGCCTTGGCCGCATCCAGCCCATGATCATTGCCCAGCAACAGGTCATGGCAGGTGCCGGTCGCCAGTTCCATCGCCTTGAGATTGGTGGCGAACGCGCCCTTTAGCAGGGTGGACAGGTGCACCAGCGCATCTTCGAAGTCCACGCCTTCGCGCACGGCGACCAGGGAAGGGTGGCTGCATTCGCAGTTGCCGAAGCTGGAGTGCGCCGTGGTGGCGCGGGACGGGGGATCAGGTAAGCCTTTTGTCATTGTGTCGCTCCTTGATTCAATGGAGCCGCCACAGATCGCTACCAAACGAAGTGGTGACGGCTGTACGCAGGTTGGTAGACCGGGAATCAAGGAAACCGGCGCGCACGAGTGCGCCCTACGCACAGCCGCCATAAAACGAAACAGCGGGCACAAAAAAGCGCCGACTCTATCGCAATGGGGGCGCTTGTGCGCCTTGATTGATCGCGGGCTACCAAACCCGGCTGCTGGACTTACAGCAGCGCGCAAAGGTTACCGGGGCAGGTCGGGGGTTTCAAGGATGGAAATGTAAGCAAGTGATAGATTTACTGACGTCGTTTAATCTGGCCAACTGGTATCTCGAAGTTGATCCATCTTTTGTGCAAGATAGTTTACGAGTGCTTCCTTGCCTTTGGAGTAGTCGTCGACATGTTCTCGCATAGCCGCTGCGTTTGCCGCAACAGGAGCGGCGCCATAGCTAAGGCTCGCATCGACTGCTCTTTGGCCCTGACGGACGATGTCTTCCAAGAGATCACGATTATCAAAAGTGATACCAAAATCAGGCAGAGTGAAACTGGCGCTGTTACCTGCGATGCGATCAGGATTGGGTAGGGTAAGGGCGGCGAACAGTGCGTTCTGCGTGGTGACCTCGCTGATGAGGTCCGAATGGCCTGGGTAACGTAATTTAAGTGTGTCCATATCAATGTGATGAACGGACCCGATACGCTCGGCTTGAATTCTCTTGGGCAGGTCACTGAGCTGACCTAAGTCAACAGCGCGGCGTTGGTGAACCTGTTTAAAGGTTCCTCGAGGATCGGCATGATTTATTGGGTCTGCGGAACAATATCCGTAGCTATTGATGCCCCCGTCAGCAAAAGGACTCAGTCTGTCCGGTGAGCAAAACCTCATCAGTACCGGGCTATAGGTGCGATATCCGTTGCCCAGCGGGTAGCAGCCTGACCACGGGTCTCGAATCACGCCATTGAATCCCAGTTGTGTACAAGTCGCGTCGCGAGTTGGATCGTATCCATAGGCCGAATAGGCAAACTCACGGCTTGACCCTCGTAACACCGAGCGTGCCAGGTCGCTCGCCAACAAAGCAGTCGAGGATTTGCTCATGGGGGTGCGTACTGTTCAGACATGATCGTTCCACGTTAACGTGCGCCCCTGGCCAGGTGAAACTGGCAAAAATGCCAGATATGGCGCTACCCACAAAAGGACTTGATATGCCCGAACCCTCCAACCTGTTGGCCTTCGCCCTGATCAGCCTGGGCATGGTGCTGACCCCCGGCCCCAACATGATCTACCTGATCTCCCGCTCCATCTGTCAGGGGCGTGGCGCCGGGCTGGTCTCGCTGGCCGGGGTGGCCATGGGCTTTGTCTTCTACATGCTCTGCGCAGCGCTCGGGATCACCGCGCTGGTCATGGCCGTGCCGTTCGCCTACGACGCCCTGCGCATCGGCGGTGGGCTGTACCTGCTGTACCTGGCATGGCAGGCGCTGCGCCCGGGCGGGCGCTCGCCGTTCCAGGTGCGCGAGCTGCCAGCGGACAGCCCCAGGCGGCTGTTCATGATGGGCTTTGTGACCAACCTGCTGAACCCCAAGATCGCGGTCATGTACCTGTCGCTGATGCCGCAGTTCATCGAGCCGGGCCATGGCAGCGTGTTGCTGCAGTCGCTGGTACTGGGCGGCACGCAGATCGCCATCAGCGTCACGGTCAACGCGCTGATCGCGGTCATGGCGGGGTCGATCGCCGTGTTTCTGGCCGGTCGGCCGGTGTGGCAGCAGGTGCAGCGCTGGCTGATGGGCACGGTGCTGGCCGCCTTGGCCGTGCGCATGCTGGCCGAAGGGCGCCGTTGATCACGTCCGGCGATCCGATGGAACGTTTTGCCAACGGGCGGTTTCCTACCCTCATAGGAAAGATCACGTGCCTGGGACTACCGAGACATGAAAGCTCGCCAGGAGAGCAAGAAGGCCAACCTGCAACCATTGCCGGCATTCATGCGCGGCGGTGGCGAGGTCAGCTGCCTGTTGCAGGCGATGGACTGGCGGCACTCGCCGCTGGGTGCGCCGGACCAATGGTCGCCGGCATTGCAGGCGATGGTGGCCATGCTCCTGCCTGCCCAGGCGCAGATCGTGTTGTTCTGGGGCCCGCTATACATCGCGCTGTACAACGATGCGTATTGGCCGACCATCGGTGACAAGCATCCCGGCGCGCTGGGGCAACCCGCCAAGGCGCACTGGAGTGAGCTCTGGGACGACCTCGAGCCTTTGCTGCGCGGGGTGCGTGAAACCGGCGTGACATTCTCTGCCAGGGATCGGCCGTTCTACATCGTGCGCCACGGGCCGGGCGAAACGGCGTACTTCGATGTCTCCTATTCCGCGGTGCGTGAAGTTGACGGTTCCGTGGGGGGCGTGCTGTGCATTGTCACCGAAACCTCGGAGCGGGTGCATTTCCAGCAGCGCCAGGCATTTCTCCAGGAACTGCGCCAGGCCTTGCCCGGCCTGGGCCAGGCCGAGCGCATCGAAGCCCACGCGGTACGCCGCCTGGCCAAGGAATTGGGCGCGGCGCGGGTCTGCTTTGGTGAAGACCTGGGCGATGGGCGCCGTTATCGGGTCGCCCAGGAGTGCGCCGCGCAGGTGCCGCCGATCACCGGCCTCAACCAGTACGCGGCCTTGGATCCGGCACTGCGCGAGGCGCTGCTCGCCGGCCAGGTGGTGCAGCGTAACTATGCGGCGAACAACATGGCACCGGCGGGCTTCAAGGGCCTGTGCGCCACGCTGCATGCCCCGGTGCTGCGTGCCGAGCGCCTGGAGGCGATGCTCGCGGTGCATTTCCACACGCCCCATGCATGGACCACCAGCGAATGCCTGCTGGTCGAAGAGGCCGCTGGCCAAGTGTGGGCGGCGATCACCCATGCCCGTTCCGAGCGCGCCTTGCATGTGCTCAATGAAAACCTCGAGGAGCGGGTGGCGAACATGATGACCCATCGCGAAGCCTCGTTGGTGCAGCTGCACGAGGCACGCAAGATGGAGATGATCGGCCAGCTGACCGGTGGCATCGCCCATGACCTCAACAATATGCTCACGCCGATCATTGCTTCCCTCGAATTGCTGCGCCGCCACCCCCAGCCGGAACGGGCCGAACGCCTGATCGACGGCGGCCTGCAGGCGGCGGAGCGGGCGCGCAACCTGGTCGGGCGCCTGCTCAGCTTCGCCCGGCGCCAGACTCTCAAGCCGGTTACGGTGTCACTGGCAGTGCTGGTGGAGGACATGCACGAACTGATGGCGCGCTCCCTGGGGCCGACCATCGCGCTACAGGTCAATATCGACAAGGCTTTGCCAGGGGTTCTGGTGGACCCGCACCAGTTGGAGCTGGCCCTGCTGAACCTGGTGGTCAATGCCCGTGACGCAATGAGCGAAGGCGGCCAGCTGACCATCCGCGCTGGCGCCGAGGAAGCCGGCATGCCCAGGCCGCCTGGATTGCAGGGCGGGCAACAGCTATGGCTGCAGGTCAGCGATACCGGTTGTGGCATGAGTGAAGAGGTATTGGCGCATTGCGTCGAGCCATTCTACTCGACCAAAGGGGTGGGCCGGGGCACTGGCCTGGGCCTGCCGATGGTGCAGGGGCTGGCGTTGCAGTCCGGTGGGGGCTTCGTTATTCATTCCCAGCCGGGCCAGGGGACCGAGGCGACCTTGTGGCTGCCGGCCAGTGAGAGCAGCGTGGCGGCGCGCATGGCCGAGCCTGTCGAGGCGGTCAGTGCGCAGCGGCCGACCCGGGTGTTGCTGGTGGATGACGAACCCCTGGTGCGCCAGGCAACGCTGATGCAGCTACAGGCGCTGGGGTATGAAGTGACAGAGGCCAGCGGGCCTGTCCAGGCCCTGGCACTGCTGGAAAAGGGCCTGGTGCCCGATGTGTTGCTGACCGACCATGTGATGGCCGAGATGACCGGCGTGCGCTTCGCCCAGCAGGTGCGCGAGCAACTGGCCCAGCTGCCGGTGCTGATCATCACCGGCTACACCAACCTCACACCGCGTGAACTGCATGGGTTCGGCGTGTTGCGCAAGCCGTTCCGCCAGGATGAACTGGGGCGCAGCCTGACGCGCTTGCTGGCGGCGCGGGGGTGATTCGACTGGGCAGGGCGTTTTGCCAGTTGCCTGCCCAACGCGCCGCTCACTGCCTTCCCAGCACGTCCCCCAGCATCCGGCACACCTGCTCGGCCGAATAGGGCTTTGCCAGGAAGGCGAAGCCTTGGTGGCCACCTTCGGCAATCGCCTCGCTGTAGCCGGAGGTCAGGATCACCGGCAGATGAGGTTGGCTGCGCCGTAGCTCCCTGGCCAGGGCCAGGCCGCCCATGCCAGGCATCACCACGTCGGAAAACACCGCGTCGAATCCGCTTTGTGCCGAAGCGATCTGCGTCAGCGCATCCTCTGCCGAGATCGCCCAACTGATTCGGTAGCCATGATCGCGCAGGATCTGCGCGGTAAAACTGCCGACATCGGGGTTGTCCTCGACCACCAGGATATGTCGGCGCTCGCCATTGGGCGCCAGCGTCGGCAACGCGGTGCTGACTTCGGCATCGGCCTGGGCCACCTGGGGCAGGTACAGGGTGAAGGTGGTGCCCAGGCCTTCGCGGCTGCTGACCTGGACATCGCCCCCCGACTGTTTGACGAAGCCGAACACCTGCGACAGGCCGAGCCCGGTGCCCTGGCCGGCGGCCTTCGTGGTGAAGAACGGGTCGAAGATGCGCTCCAGCAGGTGCGGGGCAATGCCCACGCCGCTGTCGACCACCGAGATGGCAGCGAATGGCCCGGCCTGGGGGGGCTGGCCACGCAGCGCCGGCAGCTGCTGGTTGGCCTCCAGGCGCAGGCGCAAGGTGCCCACGCCGGCCATGGCGTCACGGCCGTTGATCATCAGGTTGATCACCGCGGTTTCCAGCTGGCCGAGGTCTGCGTGCACGTGGCAGGGTGTGTCGGGCAGTTCCAGGCTCACCTGGATGCGCGCGCCGGTGGCGGTATCGAGCATCTCGGCCATCGCCTCGAGCCTGGGGCCGGCGTCGAATACCTGTGGGCTGAGCGCCTGGCGGCGGGCGAAGGCGAGCAGTTGCCCGGTCAGCTTGGCGCCGCGGTCGACGGTGTCGGACACGGTCTTGAGATAGCGGCTGCGCCGGTTCTCGTCGAGGTCCGGGCGCTGCAGGAAGTGGATGGAGGAGCGGATGATGGTCAGCAGGTTGTTGAAGTCATGGGCCACGCCCCCCGTGAGCTGGCCGATGGCCTCGAGCTTCTGGGTCTGGCGCAGGACAGCCTCGGTATGCAGCAACTGGCTGGTACGCTCTTCCACGCGTTGTTCGAGGGTGGTATTGAGGGCCTCCAGGGCGGTCAGTGCCTCGCGCACCTCGGCGTTGGCCTGGACCCGCTGGATATGCGCCCAGCAGCGTTCGGTCACTTCGCCGATCAAGGTCTGTTCGTAATCGGTCCAGGCCCTGGGCTGCTTGTCGTGGATGGCCATCAGCGCGGTCAGGCGGCCCTCCTTGATCAACGGCATGCAGATGGTCGCGGTGATGCCGATGGCCTGGAAGGTCGCCGACTCGGGTGCCGGCAACTGACTGAGATTGTCATCGATCACCAGCGCCAGGCCTGCGCGCAGGCGGCTGACGGCCAGCGCGCCGAAGTCGGCCAGGCGGTACTGGCCGATCAGCCGTGGCGAGCCCGGTGCGACCCAGTCGCCGCAAATGGTGAAGCCGTCCTCGTCGGGCGCCATCACCGCATAGGCGCAGCTGGACAACTGCAGGTGCTCGCCAAGCAGGCGAGTGGTGGTGGCCATGATCCGTTCCGGATCGGTGGCATTGGCGGCAGCCCGGCCGAGGCTGTCGAGGAAGTTCAGACGGCGGTTGGCGACCACGCTCGCGGTGGTTTCGGTGACCGTGTCGAGCATGCCCACTACCTTGCCGTCGTGGTCGCGCACCGGGCTGTAACAGAAGGTGAAATAGGCGCGCTCCGGGCTGCCATGACGCTCGATCATCAGCGGGAAGTCCTCGATGTACACCGCCTCGCCGGCGAGCGCGTGCTGGGCCAGGTGGCGAATATTGCTCCAGGCTTCCTGCCAGACATCGCTGAAGGGCCGGCCCAGGGCGGTCGGCTTGCCGCCCAGGATCTCGCTGAAGGCGTCGTTGTGCAGGGTGATCAGCGCGTCGCCCCAGAGCACGGCCTGGGGAAAGCGCGAGGCCAGGCACAGGGCGACGCTGGTCTTGAGTACGTCGGGCCAGCTATCCAGCGGGCCGAGGGGCGTGGATGCCCAGTCGTGGTTGCGGATGCGCGCGGCCATCAGCCCGCCGCCGTCTAGCCATTTCGCCATGAACGTTGCTGGTCCTTTTGCGTGAGACCATCAGGGTGCACCGAGACGCGACGCTTGGCGAGGAATTTGTGTGCGCCATCGTCAGCGGATGAAGTGCACCTTGCCGGTATCGTCATTGCCCATGTAGATGCCGTACACGCCGGCCTGGCGCTCGAGGATGTAGCGCTCGAGGATCTGCCGGATCGCCGGGTAGTAGATTTCGTCCCAGGGGATCTGGTCCGGTTCGAAGAAACGATAGTCCAGGGTCTCGGGCCCGTATTCGCCGGTTTCCTCGGTGACCACGGCGCGGAAGATGATGTACACCTCGCTGATCCGCGGCACGCTGAAGATCGAGTAGGGCGAGACGATGTCGGCGCGCACGCCGCTCTCTTCCCACACCTCGCGCAGCGCCGCCTGTTCGGTGGTCTCGCCAGCTTCCATGAACCCGGCCGGCAAGGTCCAGGTGCCGGGGCGCGGCGGGATGGCGCGCTGGCACAGCAGGTACTTGCCGTCGCGCTCGATGATGCAGCCGGCGATGATCTTCGGGTTGATGTAGTGGATGTAGCCGCAACCGGCGCAGTGAAGACGTTCGTGGGTGTCGCCGTTGGGGACGCCCCGGGCCAGTTCCGTGGTGCAGTGCGGGCAGTAGCGCGGGGCGGTGGGCATGGTCAGCGGCCTATGCGAGGGTCCTTGAGGGGCAGGGGGGCGACGATATCGCGGACCTTGGCGTTGTCGTCCTGCTTCTGGCGCAGGTAGTCGAGGGCGACCTTGGCAGCGGCGCGCACATGGTCGACCGAGGCCTGGTGGGCGGCCTGGGGGTCGCCGCCCTTGATCGCCTCGACGATCTTTTCCATCTCGAGGTTGCTGGCGCCCCGGCGGTTTTCCTGGGACACCGAGGTGGCGCGCAGGTAGCTGATGCGCGCCTGCAACTGGCGCAGCTGCTGGGCGGCGACCTGGTTGCCCGAGCCTTCGAGCAGCACGTCGTAGAAGCCTTGCACCGAGTCGAGCACCTGTTGCAGCTCACCGTCCTCCAGGGCCTCGCGGTTGACCTCAAGGGCGCGCTCCAGGGCACGGATGTCCTTGGCCTTGGCGTTGAGGGTGAACAGTTGCACGATAAGGCCTTCGAGCACGCAGCGCAGCTCATAGATGTCGCGGGCGTCCTCCAGTGTGATGATGGCCACCCGTGGCCCCTTGGCGTCGGCGAACTCCACCAGGCCTTCGGACTCCAGGTGACGCAGGGCCTCGCGCACCGAGGTGCGGCTGACGCCAAGGCGCTCGCAAAGGTCGCGTTCGACCAGGCGGTCGCCCGGCAGCAGGTGGAAGTTCATGATCGCGCCGCGCAGTTTGTCGAGCACGATTTCACGCAGGGTGACGGGGTTGCGGTTGACCTTGAAGCTGTCGTCGAGGGGCTGGCGTTTCATCAGGGGCGCTCTTAATGCGGCTGTTGCGCCAACATCGCGGAATGCCTCGAACCCGGGCATTCCTTGCGGTGGTTCACACAGCCCGCTGTTAACGGGTTGCCTGCGCGTCGGCTTCGGCGAACGCCTCGCGGGCCAGGCGGAAACTGTCCACCGCCGCAGGTACGCCGCAGTAAATGCCGACTTGAAGCAGGATCTCGCGAATCTGTTCGCGGCTCAGGCCATTACGCAAGGCGCCGCGGATGTGCAGCTTGAGTTCGTGGGGCCGGTTGAGCGCGGAAATCATTGCCAAGTTTATCATGCTGCGCTCTTTGAGCGACAAGCCTTCGCGGCCCCACACGTGGCCCCAGCAGTATTCGGTGACCAGCTCCTGGAGTGGCTGGGTGAAGGCGTCGGCGTTCTCGAGCGAGCGCTGGACGTATTCCTCGCCGAGCACCTGGGTGCGGATCTGCAGGCCTTTTTCGTACTTTTCGTTGTTCATGGCCAGGGTCCTGTGTGACTGAATGGAAAATGGGGGCTGGGGCCGCAAAGCGGCCCCAGCGGATCTCAGCCCAGCGGCGGCAGTGCGCCGAGCTTGCCCTTGTGGTACACCATGGGCGTTACCGGCTGCTCGGGCAGCACCAGGTTCTTCACCTGGCCAACGATGATCGCGTGGTCGCCGCCATCGTATTCGCGCCACAGTTCGCACTCGATGATCGCCGTGGCCTTGGTCAGCAGCGGGTTGCCCAGTTCGCTCAACTGCCAGTCGATGCCCTTGGCCTTGTCCTTGCCCTTGCCGGCGAAGGCATAGGCCTCGGCGGTCTGGTCGGCGGACAGCAGGTGGATGGCGAACCGCTTGCTGTCGCGCAGGATCGGGTAGGTGTCGGAGGCGTAGTTGGGGCAGAAAAGCACCAGTGCCGGCTCGATCGACAGCGCGCTGAACGCGCTGGCGGTGATGCCGACGATGCCGCCGTCGGCGTCCAGGGTGGTGACCACGGTGACGCCGGACGGGAACGAGCCCATCACGTCTTTGTAGATGCCGGGTTCGATCATGGTGGCGTTCTCCTAGCGCATCACAAAGGGGTCGGGCATGGGCGCTGTGGACAGGTTGATCCACACCGTCTTCAGCTCGGTATAGGCCAGCACCGAGTCGATGCCGCTCTCGCGGCCATAACCGCTGTTCTTGAAGCCGCCGATGGGGGCCATTGCCGAGACGGCGCGGTAGGTGTTGACCCAGATGATCCCCGAGCGCACGTCACGGGCCAGGCGATGGGCGCGGCCCAGGTCGCGGGTCCAGATACCGGCGGCCAGGCCGAACTGCGAGTCGTTGGCCATCGCCAGGGCCTGCTCCTCGGTCTTGAAGCGGATCACCGCGGCGACCGGGCCGAACACTTCTTCCTGCATGATGGTCATCGAGTTGCTGTCGCATTCGAACAGGGTCGGCTCGTAGAACCAGCCGTCACCTTCGACCTCTGCACGTTTGCCGCCCATGCGCAGGGTGGCGCCCTCGGCCTTGGCCGCGGCCACCAGGCCTTCGATCACCGCCAGTTGCTGGGCGGTGGCGATCGGGCCCATCTCGCTGCTGTCGTCCTGCGGGTTGCCGATGCGGATACTTTTGGCGCGGGCGATCAGGCGTTCGACGAACTCGTCGAAGATCTCGTCCTGCACCAGCAGCCGCGAGCCGGCCACGCAGCTTTGCCCGGAGGCGGCATAGATGCCGGCTACGGCGCCGTTGATGGCGCTGTCCAGGTCGGCGTCGGCGAAGATGATGTTCGGTGACTTGCCGCCCAGCTCCAGCGACAGCTTGGCGAAGTTCTCGGCGCTGCTGCGCACCACGTGGCGGGCGGTGGCAGCGCCGCCGGTGAAGGCGATCTTGCGCACCAGCGGGTGGCGGGTCAGCGCCGCGCCGGTGCTTGGGCCGTAACCTGTGACCACGTTGACCACGCCAGCCGGGAAGCCGGCTTCCAGGGCCAGGCGGGCCAGTTCGAGGAGGGTGGCGGAGGCGTGCTCCGAGGGCTTGAGCACGATGGTGTTGCCGGCGGCCAGGGCCGGGGCCAGCTTGATCGCGGTGAGGTACAGCGGGCTGTTCCACGGGATGATCCCGGCCACCACGCCGATCGGCTCGTGCACGGTGTAGGCAAACAGGTCCGGCTTGTCCAGCGGCAGGGTGCCGCCTTCGAGCTTGTCGGCCAGGCCTGCGGTGTAGTGGAAGAACTCCGGCAGGTAGCCGACCTGGCCGCGGGTTTCGCGGATCAGCTTGCCGTTGTCGCGGCTTTCCAGCTGGGCCAGGTGTTCCTTGTTCTCGGCAATCAGGTCGCCGAGGCGGCGCAGCAACTTGCCTCGGGCGGTGGCGGTGAGGCCGCGCCAGGCCTTGCCTTCGAAGGCGCGCTGGGCGGCCTGCACGGCAAGCTCGACATCGGCTTCGCCGGCATCGGGCAGTTGCGCCCAGGCCTTGGCGGTGGCCGGGTCGAGGCTGTCGAAGGTCTTGCCGCTCTGGGCATCGCGCCATTGGCCGTCGATGCACATCTGGAAACGAACGAGGGTCATGCGACTATCCCCTTGGCGGATTCGGAGAGGGTGCGGGCCTGCCTGAGGAAGTCCAGCAGCATCTTGTTGACTTCGCGCGGTGCTTCCACCGGCATCATATGCCTTTGCTCGGCGAGGACCACGCTCTGCGCGCCGGGAATCCGTGCGGCGAGTTGGCGGGTCATGGCCGGAGTGGAACCGCTGTCGAGCTCGCCCGTGGCGATCAGCGTCGGCACCTGGATGTTGCCCAGGTCGGCTTCGCGGTACATGTCCTGGGTGGCGAACAGCGAGTAGGTGGTGTGGTAGCCCTGGGGGTCGTTGCTCGCCAGGATCTGGCGGATGGCGGCGACCTGGGCCGGGTTGGCGGCCTTGTACTCGCGGCTGAACCAGCGCTCGAGCGCGGCGTCGACGTTGGCGTCGGGGCCCTGTTCAAAGGCTTGCGCGGCGCGTGCGATCACCCCGGCGCTCTGCTCGGGGGTGCGGTTGAACACGCTGTTGAGTACCACCAGCGCGGCCAGGCGTTGCGGGTAGTTGAGCGCGAAGGCGCGGGCCACCAGGCCGCCCATGGAAAAGCCGATCACGCAGGCCTGGGCGACCTGCAGGTGGTCGAGCAGTTCAGCAAGCTGCTCGGCATAGCCCTCCAGCGGCGTATCGGCGCTGGGCACGCGGCTCTGGCCATGGCCGAGCATGTCGTAGGCGATGACGCGGTAGTCGTTGGCCAGGCCGACGATCTGCCCGCCCCACATTTCCTTGTTCAGGCCCACGCCGTGGATCAGTACCACGGGCTGGCCCTGGCCCAGGTCCAGGTAACTGGTCCCGGCCGGTGTACGTTCAGCGACAGGCTGAATCATGGAGGGCGCTCCTTGAAGGTCGGGCGCGGCGGGTATGCACGCCACGCCCAGGCCCGTCTTGGTTGTTGTTATTGAGCGTTGGCCTGTTCGGCAGCCAGTTCTTCCAGGTCGATGTAGCGGTTGCCGATGCGTGGGTGCAGGCGACCACCGTCGGCGGCGCCCAGCACCACGACGATTTCGTCGGCACGTGGAGCATCTTCGATCTGCATTTCCAGGGTGATGTAGTGCGAGCGCAGGCCTTCGTCGTCCTTCTGCATCATCGGGATCTGGATCGAGGTGCCGGGGCCGCCGCGTTTGTTGGTGAAGCTCAAGTAGCTCTTGGCCTGCACGGCTTCGCGGTAGTGGTTGCCGAAACGCAGGGTGTGGATTACGGCCGAGGCGTGCTCGATCTCGCCGTCGGCGCCGACCACGGCGGCCTTGCCGTAGGCCTCGATCTTGTCGGCTCCGCCGATGGCGGCAGTCAGGCGCTCGACCATCAGCGCGCCCAGCGCGGAGCAGTTGGCGCGGATCTCCGGCTTGAGGTCTTCGACAAAGCCGCGACCGGCCCATGGGTTCTTGATCACCACGGCCAGGCCGACCATGGTCACCGGCTTGTCGGTGGCTTTGCCGCCTTCGATGCGGGTCTCTTCGGAGTAGGTGACGATCTTGCGGATTTCGAAACTCATGGGGGCTCCTGGTTAGGGTTATCAGCTCTTGTTGTCTGATGGTATACCATAATATTTGATGTGCAAGGGTCGGTCGAAAATTTGTTTTCGTCAGGGGACGAAAGGACCGTTGGTACCTTGATTGCTTTACGTACTGGACTCATCGCGGGGCAAGCCCGCTCCCACGATGCATTCATGTCTGGCGTGGGAGCGGGCTTGCCCCGCGATGAGTAAAAAAGCCCGCCCACGCCGGCCACTGGGGCCAACGCGAGCGGGCTGGTTCCCGCAATCGATCAGGCAAAGGGAATTCAGGTGAAGGCCGGCACCACTTCCTTGATGAACAGCTCCAGCGACTTGCGTTTCTCGGCATGGGGCAGGCTGTTGTCGCACCAGAAGCTGAACTCGTCGACGCCGAGCGCCTGGTAGTACTTGATGCGCGCAATGATTTCTTCCGGCGTGCCGATCATGGTGTTCTTGCGAATGTTCTCCAGCGCGAAGGCCGGCACCTCGGCGAACTTCGATTCCGGGCTTGGTTCGAGGAAGCCATTGACCGGCACGGTCTTGTTGCCGAACCAGGCATCGAAGGTGCGGTAGAAGCGCGAGATGGCCTGGGCACCGACCTTCCAGCCATCCGGCTCGGCCGGGCTGTGCACGTGGGTGTGGCGCAGCACCATCAGCTGTGGGCGCGGCACGTCCGGGTTGTTGTCCAGCGCGGCCTGGAACTTGTTCTTCAGGTCCAGCACCTCTTCGTCGCCTTTCATCAGCGGGGTGACCATGACGTTGCAGCCGTTGGCCACGGCGAAGTTGTGCGAGTCAGGGTCGCGGGCGGCGATCCACATCGGCGGCATGCCCGGTTGTACCGGCTTGGGCACGCTGGTGGAGGTGGGGAAGTTGTAGATCTCGCCTTCATGGGCATAGTCGCCCTGCCACAGCTGCCGCACCGCCGGGACCATCTCGCGCAGGGCCTTGCCGCCATCGGTGGCCGGCATGCCGCCGGCCATGCGGTCGAATTCGAACTGGTAGGCGCCACGGGCCAGGCCCACTTCCATGCGGCCATTGCTGATCACATCGAGCAGGGCGCATTCGCCCGCCACGCGGATCGGGTTCCAGAAGGGCGCGATGATGGTGCCGGCGCCCAGGCGGATTTTCTCGGTGCGTGCGGCCAGGTAGGCCAGCAGCGGCATCGGGCTCGGCGAGATGGTGTACTCCATGGCGTGGTGTTCGCCGATCCACACGGTGCTGAAACCGCCGTCTTCGGCCATCAGGGTCAGTTCGGTGAGGTCTTCGAACAGCTGGCGGTGGCTGACCTGCTCATCCCAACGTTCCATGTGCACGAACAGCGAAAATTTCATGGGGCTTTTCCTCGGAGCTTTGTTGTTTTCGCCCGCCGTGGCAGGCGCTCTAAGTGGAATCAGTCGTCAGGGTCTCAGGCGAAGGCCGGCAGGCTGGCCATCTTGCCGCGGCAATAGACCATCGGGCGAGGCGCCTCCTGCGGGACGATCAGGTTGTGTACCTTGCCGACCATGATGGCGTGGTCGCCGCCTTCGTATTCACGCCACAGTTCGCATTCGATCACGGCGGTGGCGCCAGCCAGGATCGGGTTGCCCAGTTCGCTCAGGGTCCACTCGATGCCAACGGCCTTGTCCTTGCCTTTTTTCGCGAACGCATACGCCTCGGCCTGCTGTTCACCGGAGAGCAGGTGAATGGCGAAGCGCTTGTTCTTCATCAGTACAGGGTAGGAGTCGGAGCTGTAGTTGGGGCAGAACAGCACCAGTGGCGGGTCCATCGACAGGGAGGAGAAGGCGCTGGCGGTGAGGCCGACGATCGAGCCGTCGTCGTCCAGGGTGGTGATGACGGTCACGCCGGAGGGGAAGGAGCCCAGGACGTGCTTGTAGACGGTTGCGTCGATCATCTCGTGTACCTCTGAAAAGGCTGCGGTGGTCCGCGGTTTTTATCGTTGATGTGTCTGATGGTATACCGTAATACCTATATTGCAAGCGGAATTTTCCGTGCGCTGGAGTTCGCGATAAACGGTGCAAGCCCCCGTAATCACTGGTCTTGGTGTAAACCTTCGGGCTGCAAGTCAGTGCATGGAGCGGATCAGTTGTGGTGAAAATGAGCGGCGCAGTGTTGTCAAACTCTTGGAATACCATAATATGGTCTTCAGCTGAGAGGCCGCCCCGAGCGGTTTCCATACAACGATAAAAACGACCTTTCGAGCTGAATCCTATGTCCCAACCGTCGTCGCAACACCATCTCGTCGAGCAACACACGGTCGATTACGTGCCACCGTCCGAGCGCCATGGGAAGGCGCGCGACCTTTTCACCCTGTGGTTCAGCACCAACATCGCGCCGCTGCCGATCGTCACCGGTGCCATGGTGGTCCAAGTGTTCCACCTGAACTTGCTGTGGGGGCTGCTGGCCATCGTGCTGGGGCATCTGCTGGGCGGGGTGGTGATCGCCCTGGCCTCGGCGCAGGGGCCGCAGTTGGGCATTCCGCAGATGGTGCAGAGCCGCGGCCAGTTCGGGCGCTATGGTGCGCTGCTGATCGTGTTCTTCACCGCATTGATCTACGTCGGTTTCTTCATTTCCAACATCGTCCTGGCCGGCAAGTCGATCCACGGCATCGCCCCTGGCGTGCCGATGCCCGGCGCTATCGTCATCGGCGCCCTGAGCGCCACCGCCATCGGGGTGATCGGCTACCGCTTCATCCATACGCTGAACCGCGTCGGCACCTGGGTGATGGGCTCGGCGTTGCTGGCGGGTTTCATCATGATGTTCGCCCAGGAACTGCCGGGCGACTTCTTCAGCCGCGGCGCGTTCAACCTGTCCGGCTTCATCGCCACGGTGTCGCTGGGCATCATCTGGCAAATCAGTTTTTCGCCCTATACCTCGGACTACTCGCGCTACCTGCCCCGTGAAGTCGGCATCGCCAAGCCGTTCTGGGCCACCTACCTCGGGGCCACGCTGGGTACCATCCTGTGCTTCAGCTTCGGTGCGGTGGCGGTGCTGTGCGTGCCGCAAGGCACCGATGCCATGGTGGCGGTCAAGCAGGCCACCGGTTGGCTGGGCCCGGTGCTGATGGTGCTGTTCCTGCTCAACATCATCAGCCACAACGCCCTCAACCTCTACGGTGCGGTGTTGTCGATCGTCACCGCGATCCAGACCTTCGCCGCCCATTGGACGCCGAGCATCAAGCTGCGGGTGCTCCTGGCGGGGGTGATCCTGGTGGGTTGCGGTCTGGTGGCGCTGAACGCCTCGGCGGACTTCATCGGGCAGTTCATCGGGCTGATCCTGGCGCTGTTGCTGGTGCTGGTGCCGTGGGCGTCGATTAACCTGGTGGACTTCTACCTGATCAAGCGCGGCGAGTACGACATTGCTTCGATCTTCCGTGCCGACGGCGGCATCTACGGGCGTTTCAACCACCACGCGATCATCGCCTATGCCTGCGGCATCCTCGTGCAGCTGCCGTTCGCCAATACGTCGCTGTATGTCGGGCCGTACTCGAACATCGTAGAAGGGGCGGATCTGTCGTGGCTGTTCGGGCTGTTGGTGACAGTGCCGCTGTATTACTGCCTGGCGACGCGGGCTCAGCCGGAAAAGGCGCAGCGGGTGGTCGGCGTCAAATCCTGAGATCCGCGCCAAACTGATCGCGGGGCATGCCAGATCCTGCGCAACCCTTGCCGGAACGGGTGTGCCCCGCGATGTTCGTCAGGCCGTTCAGACTTTGAACTGCGCGACCAGCCCATTGAGCTCCAGCGCCAGCTGCGACAGGTCCTGGGCCGATGCGCTGGTCTGGTTGGCCCCGGTGGTCGTCTGCATTGCCAGCTCGCGGATATTCACCAGGTTGCGGTCCACTTCCCGGGCCACCTGCGCCTGCTCCTCGGTGGCGTTGGCGATCACCAGGTTACGCTGGTTGATCGAGGTGATGGTCCGCGAGATGACCTCCAGAGCCTGACCGGCCGACTGCGCCACCTCCAAGGTGCCGCTGGCGCGGCCCTGGCTGCTGTGCATGGCGCTGACCGCCCGCTCGGTGCCGATCTGGATGCCGCCGATCATCTGCTCGATCTCCGCGGTGGACTGCTGGGTACGGTGAGCCAGTGCGCGTACCTCGTCGGCGACCACGGCAAAGCCACGGCCTGCCTCGCCAGCTCGGGCGGCCTCGATGGCGGCATTGAGCGCCAGCAGGTTGGTCTGGCCGGCGATGGCGCCGATCACATCCAGTACGCGGGTAATGTCGTTGGCGCTGTTGGCCAGCTGTTCGATCTCTGCGGCGGTGCCAGTGACGTCATCGACCAGGTGCTGGATCGAGGCGAGGGCCTGGTTGACCTGGTCTCGGCCGTCACGGGTGGTCTGGTCCGCACCCTGCGAAGCTTCGGCAGTGCTCACGGCGTTGCTGGCCACCTCCTCGACGGCGCTGGTCATCTGGTTGACCGCAGTGGCGGCCTGGTCGATCTCGGTGCTCTGCTGCAGCAAGCCACGGCTGGTGTCCTCGGTGACGCTGTGCAGCTCCTCCGAGGCCGAGGCCAGGCGGTTGGAGGACGCGGCGATCTTGCCAATAGTGTCGCGCAGGCTTTGCTGCATGCGGCGCAGGGCGTGCAGCAGCAACGCCGGTTCGTCCTGGCCAACGACCACGATCTCGTGGGTAAGGTCGCCAAGGGCAACGCGCTCGGCCACTATAACGG
Organism: Pseudomonas sp. RC3H12; assembly: GCF_018596375.1. NCBI lineage: Bacteria > Pseudomonadati > Pseudomonadota > Gammaproteobacteria > Pseudomonadales > Pseudomonadaceae > Pseudomonas > Pseudomonas sp. RC3H12. The sequence goes on from NZ_CP075595.1 coordinate 1,573,643, forward strand.
CCTCCGCCAGAGGCGTAACGACACTGCGGGTGAACAACAAGGCGATGGTGACCAGCACCAGCGTGATCAGCAACAGCGCAATGACGATGACGCGCAAGGCATCGTCTCCAACATCGCTGCTGTGCTGCGAGGCGGCGTGCGCACCTTTGTAGTTGAATTCGACCAGTGTCGTCAGCGCTTCCATCATATGGTCCGCCCGCTGGACCAGCGGGCCGCTGATCAGTTGCTTGGCTTGCGTCATGCGGCCTTCACTGATGCTCGCGAGTACCTGGAGCTGCAGGTCGGTGTATTGCTTGCGCGCCACGATGAAGGTATTGAACAGGTTGCGATCCTGCGGGCCATCGATGGTCAGCTCGTAGGCGTCCAGGCTGTTGCGCAACGCATCTTCAATGCTGTTGAGCAAGTGGATGCTCGCCCCCTCGCCGCTATTGTCCTCGAGGGCGGCACGCAGTGTGGCCGCACGCTCCTGGGCAAGGCTGGCACTGATTCCGTTGAGCGCGATCATGGCCGGTAGCCAGTTGACACGGATTTCATCCGTGGCACTGTCCATACGTTGCGTTTCGTACACGACGACCCCTCCCATGGACAAAATGAGAACAGCCAGGGTGGTGAAAAAGCAGCCAGCCCTTTTGCCGATTTTCATGTTTCTAAGCAGCATGGATATTCCTTGACGTGAGAAAAATTTGTACGTCAAGAGCATGGTGGAGCGGCGACTTACGGAGTAGTCGCCCGATACCACAAGGTACTGCGAGTTTTTCCGACTTTTTGTCCGCGTGAATTGTGATGTGACGGGGGCGCAGGGCTGCGCCCCACACTACTCTGGACGGTTCAGACCTTGAACTGCGCCACCATCCCATTCAGCTCCACCGCCAGGCGTGAAAGGTCCTGGGCCGCCGCGCTGGTCTGGTTGGCGCCAGCCGAAGTCTGCATTGCCAGGTCGCGGATGTTCACCAGGTTGCGGTCCACTTCCCGCGCCACCTGGGCCTGCTGCTCAGAGGCCGTGGCGATCACCAGGTTGCGCTGGTTGATCGTGGCGATTGCCTCGGCGATCAGCTCCAGGGCCTGGCCGGCCGATTGCGCCACTTCAAGGGTGCCGCCGGCGCGGCCCTGGCTGCGGTGCATGGCGCTGACCGCACGCTCGGTGCCGGTCTGGATGCCGTCGATCATCTGCTCGATTTCCGCCGTGGACTGCTGAGTGCGGTGGGCCAGGGCGCGCACTTCGTCGGCGACCACGGCGAAGCCGCGGCCCGCCTCGCCGGCACGGGCGGCCTCGATGGCGGCGTTGAGGGCCAGCAGGTTGGTCTGGCCGGCGATCGAACCGATCACGTCAAGCACCTGGCTGATCTGGTTGGCGTGGCTGGCCAACTGCTCGATTTCCTCGGCGGTGCCGGTCACGTCATCGACCAGGTGCTGGATCGAGGCCAGTGCCTGGTTGACCTGGTCGCGACCATCGCGGGTGGTGCGGTCGGCGCCCTGGGAGGCATCGGCGGTGCTCACGGCGTTGCTGGCCACTTCTTCGACGGCGGCGGTCATCTGGTTGACCGCGGTGGCGGCCTGGTCGATCTCGGCACTTTGCTGGTGCAGGCCGCGGCTGGTGTCCTCGGTGACCGTGTGCAGTTCCTCGGAGGCCGAGGCCAACTGGTCGGAGGAGGCGGCGATCCGCCGCAAGGTGTCGCGCAGGCTGTGCTGCATGCGGCTCAGGGCGCGCAGCAGCAAGGCCGGCTCGTCGCGGCCGAGCACGGTTATCTCGCGGGTCAGGTCGCCGGTGGCGACGCGCTCGGCCACGGCGACGGCGTCGGCCAGCGGGACGATGATGCTGCGGGTGAGGAGGGTGGCGATGCCGACCAGCGCGAGCAGGATCACGGCGATGGCGCCGATGATCAGGGCAAAGGCTTCGTCGGAGGCCGCGCTGCTGCGCTGCGAGGCCTGCTCGGCGCCCTGGGTGTTGTAGGCGATCAGTTCGCCCAGGGCCTTCATCATGCTGTCGGCGTACTCGGCCAGCGGGCCGTTGACCAGGCGACGGGCTTCGTCCAGCTGATCGTTGCCGGCGGCGTTGCGAATGGCTTTCTGCAGGCCGTGGTAACGCTCGCTAAGACCGATGAAGGCATCGAACAGGGCGCGGTCGTCGGCTTCGATGATGGTGCGCTCGTAGGCCTTGAGGTCGCTTTCGAGCTGCTGGTTGACCTGGACGATCTTGTCCAGGGTGGCGTGGCGGGCGCTGCTGCTGTCCTCCAGGACACTGCGCAAGGTGAGGGCACGGGCCCGGCCCAGGTTGCTGCTGACCTCGCCCAGGGCGAGTACCGCAGGCATCCAGGTGATGCGGATTTCGTCGGTGGCGCTGTCCATCCTGCGGGTTTCGTAGAGGGCGACCAGGCCCATGGCCAGGACCAGGATCCCGAGCAGGGTGAACATTCCTGCTGCCCGAATGCCGATCTTAACGTTCCGTAACTGCATGCGACGCTCCTTGACGGTGGCTGCAGGCGTCAAGAGCGCGGACGGACCGGGCTCGGCTGGTAGGGCTCTCGATGCACTGCGAAAGGGGTTATATCCTCACGGTTCATGTTGTTTTTTCCGAATAATGACACAGTGCCACTATTATTGACCAGTCGTTCAATGAAAGCCCGCCCCCCTTGGTATGCCGTCACTTGCTGACTGCGTGCCTCCATTCCGTCGCAAAAAGGGCCGCAGAGCGGCCCTTTCTTGATCATGCAACGATCGGGATCAATGGGTCGGCAGCCGCCAGCGCCTGGGCGCGATCCGCTGCCGGGGGGTAGATCCACACCGTGTTGATCTGGCGCTTGAGGTGCTTGCCGTCCTCGCCCTGCAGGTGCAGTTCGCGTTCCCAGCCTTCGCTGTAGGCCGCGCCCCATTCGCCCAGGTCCAGGCAGGTGACGTACTTGGGCTGGCGATAGATCACCGGCTCCACGCCCAGCAGGTCGGCCATGGCGTTGTTGCCCGAATGGCGGCCCATGGGAATGGCGTGCTGGCAGGTCATCAGCGCGTGGTTGCCCAGGTCGTCGACCGCGGCGCGGGCGACATCGCCGGTGGCGTAGATGTAGTCCTGGCCAACGACTTTCAGGTGACCGTCGACTTTCAGGCGGCCCAGGCCGTCACGCTCGCCCGCGATCTGGGCGGTCAACGGGCTGGCCTTGACCCCCACGGTCCAGATCACGGTCTTGCTGGCGATGTATTCGCCGTTGTCCAGGGTCACGCCCCCCGCATCCACCGCCACCACCGAGGTGCCAGTCAGCCATTGCACGCCGGCCTGCTCGCTGGCGCTGACGATGGCCGGGGTGATCCCGGCGCCGAGCGCGGCACCGATGCTGGCGCCACGGTCGATCAGCACCACGCGGGCCTGGCCTTCGCCGAGGATGGCGCGCAGCCGGGATGGCAGCTCGGTGGCCGTTTCGATACCGGTGAAGCCACCGCCGCACACTACCACGGTGTTGCGCGCCGGGGAGGCCGGCAGGCTGGCCAGGCTGTGCAGGTGCTGCTCCAGGCGAGTGGCCGACTCCATCTGGTCGACATCGAAGGTGTGCTCGGCCAGGCCCGGGACGGCGGGGCGGGCCACCTGGCTGCCGGCGGCGAGGATCAGGCGATCGTAGGCGAGCTGGTGCGGGCGGCTGTCGGCATCGCGATAACCGACCTGGCGGGCGTCGCTGTCGATGGTGTCGACGGTGCCGTGGATGAACTCCACCCCCACCACGTCGAACAGTGCCTCCAATGGCGCCTGCAAGCTGTGCACGTCGGCTTCGTAGAAGCGTGGGCGGATCCGCAATTGCGGCTGCGGGGCCAGCACACTGATGCGCACGTCGCCGCGCTGGGCCTGGTCGAGCAGGCGGGCGGCGCTCAGGGCGCTCCAGACACCGGCAAAGCCGGCACCGATGATCAGGATACGAGAGGTCATGAAGGTGCTCCGCAAGGTAGGAAAGGGCTTCGACGAAGCATGTGCTGCTTGTCGAATAACTGCGACTGTATTGATCGTAGTTTAATCCGGCAAGTGTTTTTTACGCATCGGGTTGTTCGCCAACCGCCATGAAACGCGCAGATACCTTGTGTTTACTGGCGTAAAGCGGGGTCTTGATCGGCCAGTGCGACGACGGGCGGCTACGCCCGGCTTTGCTTGCCAGCGCTGAAGGGCGTACTATTTGCGACAAATTCAGTCGGAGATTCATATGTCCCTCTACAGTGCAGGCGTCGAGTACGGCATCCACTGCCTGCTGTTTCTGGTGGACGAGCGTGGCGACAGCCGCGAGTCCAGCGTGCGCGACCTGGCCGAGCTGCAGGGGGTGCCCCAGGAGTACCTGGCCAAGGTCTTTACCAAGCTCGCCCGGGCCGGGCTGGTGGCCGCGACCGAAGGCGTGCGCGGCGGGTTTCACCTGGCGCGGCCTTCCGACGAAATCACCGTGCTGGATATCGTCACGGCCATCGATGGGCCGAAGAAGCTCTTCGATTGCCGGGAGATCCGCGAGCGCTGCGCGGTGTTCGAAGGTTCGGCGCCAGGCTGGGCGACCGAGGGCACCTGTGCGATCCACGCGGTGATGCTGGGGGCGCAGAAACGCATGGAGGAGGCGCTGGCCCAACAGACCATCCTCGACCTGGCGCGGCGGTTCGGGCGCAAGGCGCCGGCCGAGTTCGGGCAGAAGGTCAATGACTGGATGAGCGAGCGACGCGACGGCAAGGGCAGCGCTGGCGATATTCCGTTGCAGGCGGTCTGACCGCCTGGACCACCACGGAAAATGCTGCTCAACCCCGAGGTAAATCCTTGCCTGGGTGATCCGCCCGCGCGCCTCAAGGCGAGGTAAGCTGACAGGAAAATCCCGCGCGCCGCCCACGGCGCCAGAGAGGTCAGCGTGGCTTCCTACACCTTGCGCCAACTGAAGTACTTCGTCACCACCGTGGAGGCCGGCAGCGTCGCCGAGGCCTCGCGCCAGTTGTACATCGCCCAGCCTTCGATCTCCACGGCGATCAAGAGCCTGGAAGAGAGCTTTGGCGTGCAGCTGTTCATACGCCATCACGCCCAGGGCGTGTCACTGACGCCCAGCGGCAAGCGTTTCTACGCCAAGACCCGGTCCCTGTTGCAGATGGCCCACGAGTTCGAGCAGAACGCCCTGGCCGACAACGACACGGTGGCCGGGCAGATCGACATCGGCTGTTTCGAGACCGTGGCGCCGCTGTATTTGCCGCGGCTGATCGCAGGCTTTCGCGAGCGCTACCCAGGGGTGGACATCCGCCTGCGCGACGGCGAGCAACAGGACCTGATCCAGGGGCTGACGGCCGGTACCTTCGACCTGGCGTTTCTCTATGACCATGACCTGGACGGCACCATCGAGACCGAGCCGCTGATGCCGCCACAGAAACCCTATGTGCTGCTGCCGGAAAAGCACCGCTTCGCCGGCCAGGCCCAGGTGTCATTGCGTGACCTGTGCCCCGAACCGATGATCCTGCTCGACGTGGCGCCCAGCCGCACCTACTTCGTCAGCCTGTTCAACGAACTGGGGCTGACGCCGAACATCGTCTTCAGCTCCCCGTCGATCGAGATGGTCCGGGGCATGGTGGGGCAGGGCTTCGGTTTCTCGCTGCTGGTCACCCGGCCGCACTCGGAATTCACCTACGACGGGCAGCGCCTGGTGACGCTGGCGATTGCCGAGCCAGTGACGCTGTCGGGGTTGGCGGCGGCGCACCTCAAGCGTGTGCAACTGACCAAACCGGCGCAGTTGTTCGTGGAATTCTGCCGTGAGGAACTGGCAAGGATGTAGTGCTGACCGCCCGTCGCCTGCAGTGTGAAGACGACCGAACGTTGCCCGGCCAGCGGTTTCTTCCACTAAGGTGCTAGAGGCATTGAGGCGTTGTCATCACTGGGGCGAATGGACCTGCGCCTCTTCATGGGCAATCTCAATTGGCATCCTGCCCGTCGAGGGCGTACCACACCCAACAGGCCATCCAGTACAAGAGAGGGTCGTACCATGTCGTTGATTGGCGTTTCGATGCTTGAGATGCGGCAGATGATCGAACAGGCCTGCCTGCCCGACCGCTGCGAGGTGAGCTGTGCGGACGGCGAGCACCTCACCATTCGTCTGGGCCAGGGCTCGAGCCTGGACGATTGCCTTACCGTGAGGGACGTGCCGATTGCCAGCCTCAATACCTGCCATGACCTGCTGGGCCTTGTGAGTCGGGTCAAGGCACAACGTGATGCCCCGCCGGCGCCCGCAAAGCGATTGCCTGACGTCATTGCAACTCGAGCAGCAGGTTGATGCCGCCGTCGCCGCATTTGACGTGTTCACGGACCACGCCCCGATAATTGCGCCCCTCCCAGGCGAAGGCGACGCTGTGCGCCTTCTCCACCTTGCCGGGTAACGGCGGTTCAATATGCAGGCGCAGCGCGGGGCGGCCCTGCAGGCTGAGGGCGGCCAACTGGACCTGACACATGGCGCGTTGGGCCACCGGGCCGAACAGGGTATCGCGGACGAAGTCCAGTTCCAGGCAAGCGCAAGGGGCACGACAGGGCATCTTCATGGTGGCTTTCCGACGAGAGAGGCATACCTCGAAGGTTGGAAGCCTAAAGGCGCGAGACGTTCAAATTAATTTCAGTTGGCCTCTGGCATGGGCACGGTCCCTATGGAGCCGGCTTGCCGGCGATGGGCCGCAAGCCTTCAGGGTTCACGGTGCGCCAAGAATCTCCAGCACTTTGTCGCGCAACTGGTCGATGCTGAACGGCTTGCCGATCAGGTGCATGCCTGGGGGCACGTTGAAGCTCTCGGCGTAGCCACTGGCGAACAGCACCGGCAGGTTCGGCCGGCTTTCCCGAGCCTTGGCCGCCAACTTCTCGCCGCGCAGGTCAGGCAACCCCACGTCGGTCATCAACAGCGCCAGCGATTGCGTGGGGTCCTCGATGATCTTGAGGGCCGCGGCAGCGCTGTCGGCCTCGATGGCGGCATAGCCCAGTTCGTCGAGCACTTCGACTATCAGCATGCGAACGATGTCGTCGTCTTCGACTACCAGAAGGTGCATTGTGTGGATCCTGTTTCGATGGATTGTCTCTACTCTGTGCGCGGGGCCTGGGCAGAAGTTCCCAAGCTTAACGGCATGGGCAAATAGATGGAACGATTGCTGCAGACAGGCTTCAAATACTGGCTAAATGCCCTGCCGGTTCCGCAAAAGCTGGTTAGACTCGCTGTATTCGCGGTCGGTCTGGCGCAGGGCAATACTTACACGACGTAGACGCCGGTCTGTTCAATGGACTTATTTCGCTCGGGCACTTTCACATGATTCAAGCAGCCTCGATGGACCAACGCAGTTTTCGCAAACTGCTGAGCCGCAACGTCGGCCTGCCCCTGGGAGTGGGGCTACTGGGCGCCGTGGCCTTTGTCGCGGTGATCTACTACCTGCTTTCGGCCATGCAGTGGGTCGAGCACACCGATCGGGTGATCGGCAATGCCAACGAGACGATCAAGCTGTCGATCGACATGGAAACCGGCATGCGCGGCTATCTGCTGACAGGCGAAGAGCGTTTCCTCGACCCCTATGAAGTGGCAAAGCCACGCATCTTCGGCAGCCTGGACAGCCTGCGGGCAATGGTGGCCGACAACCCTCAGCAAGTCGACCGCATCGACCGCATTGCGGCGCTGCAGCGCGAGTGGAACACCTTCGGCAACGAAGTCATCAGCCAGCGGCGCAGCCAGCAGGGTGATGTGGTGTCGTCGATTGGCCGTGGCCGCGGCAAGCGCCTGACCGACGAGATCCGCAAGGAGTTCGAGACCTTCATCAACACCGAGCAGCAACTGCGCACGACGCGCAACGAGACGGTCAGCACGGTCACCATGACCGCCATCTCGGCGTTCGTGCTGTTCATCGTAGCCCTGAGCGCGTTGCTCGCCTACCTGGGGCGGCGTGACCTGCTGGCCTTGTCGGCCAGTTACGTGGAAAACCTGGAGGCCCAGCAGCGCGCCACCGAGCGCCTCGAACACCAGGCCTGGCTACGGGCCGGGCAGACGCAGTTGTCCGAGCAGGTCCTGGGCCAGCTGACCCTGCCGATGCTGGGCGACAACATCCTGCGTTTTTTTGCCGGCTACCTGGGTAGTGTGGTCGGGGCCCTGTACGTGCGCGACGAGCATGGCAGCCTGGTGCGTGTCGCCAGCTACGGGCTCGATGCCGAACAGCAGGCCCGCGACCCCCGCCTGGGCGATCATGGCAGCCTGCTTGGCCAGGCGGTGATCCAGGGCCGCCTATTGTCCCTGGACAATCTGCCCGAGGATTACTACCGGCTCAGTTCCGGCCTGGGCAGCGGCCTGCCGCGCAGCGGCGTGCTGGTGCCGGCCCGCGAGGACGGACGGATCAATGGCGTGCTGGAGCTGGGGTTCCTGCGCATGTTGCAGACGCGCGACTGCGAGCTACTGGAGCGCGTGGCCGAGAACGTCGGCGTGTCCATCGAAAGCGCCCGCTATCGCCAGCGCCTGCAGGAAGTGCTGGCCGAGACCCAGCAGCTCAACGAAGAACTGCAGGTGCAGCAGGAGGAGCTCAAGACCGCCAACGAGGAGCTCGAGGAGCAGTCGCGGGTGCTCAAGGAATCCCAGGCCCACCTGGAGACCCAGCAGGCCGAACTTGAGCAGACCAATGAGCAACTGGCCGAGCGCACCGAGGCCCTGGACCGCAAGAACAGCGAGCTGAACCAGGCCCAGGTCGAGTTGCAGGCCCGCGCCGACGACCTGCAGCGCTCGAGCAAGTACAAGTCCGAGTTCCTTGCCAACATGTCCCATGAACTGCGCACGCCGCTCAACAGCTCGCTGATCCTGGCCAAGCTGCTGGCCGAGAACGCCGAAGGCAATCTCAGCGAGGAGCAGGTGAAATTCGCCGAGTCGATCTATTCGGCTGGCAACGACTTGCTCAACCTGATCAACGATATTCTCGACATCGCCAAGGTCGAGGCCGGCAAGCTGGAAGTGCGCGCCGAAAGCACCCCGCTGGAGCGCCTGGTCGAAGGCCTGCAGGGCATGTTCCGGCCGTTGGCGCAGGACAAGGGCCTGTCCTTCGCCGTGCAGCTGGAGCAGCCGTTGCCGGCGTCCCTGTTCACCGACCGTCAGCGCCTGGAACAGATTCTCAAGAACCTGCTGTCCAACGCCATCAAATTCACCGAGCGCGGCCAGGTCAGCCTGCGCATCAGCCACCAGACGGGCCTGGGCATCGTCTTCGCGGTGCGCGACACCGGCATAGGCATTGCCGCCGACCAGCAGCAGGCGATCTTCGGCGCCTTCCACCAGGTCGATGGCACCAGCAACCGGCGCTATGGCGGCACGGGCCTGGGCTTGTCCATCTCCCGTGACCTGGCCCACCTGCTTGGCGGACAGATCAATGTCGACAGCAGCCCGGGGCAGGGCAGCGTGTTCAGCCTGATCTTGCCCGAGCACTTCGAGCCCTCCGCGCAGCAGGTCGAGGTGCACAGCCTTCGCCCGGCGGTCGACGAACTGCCGCCGCCACCGCCAGTGCCGACACCCGTGCGCAGCGAGCGTCCGACCCCGGCCTTTGCCGATGACCGCGAGCGGGCGCCGTTCGGCAACCGCTGCATCCTGGTGATCGAGGACGAGCCGAATTTCGCCCGCATCCTCTTCGACCTGGCCCACGAGCTGGGTTACAGCTGCCTGGTTGCCCATGCCGCCGACGAGGGCTTCGAGCTGGCCGCCCAGTACTTGCCCGACGCTATCCTGCTGGACATGCGCCTGCCTGACCATTCCGGGCTCACCGTGCTGCAGCGCCTGAAGGAGCAGGCCAGTACCCGGCACATTCCGGTGCATATCATTTCGGTCGAGGACCGGGTCGAGGCGGCCATGCACATGGGCGCGGTGGGCTACGCGGTCAAGCCCACCAGCCGCGAGGAGCTCAAGGCAGTGTTCGGTCGCCTGGAGGCCAAGCTGACGCAGAAGCTCAAGCATATCCTGCTGGTGGAGGACGACGACCTGCAGCGCGAGAGCATCGCCCGCCTGATCGGCGACGACGATATCCAGATCACTGCCGTAGCCATGGCCCAGGACGCCCTGGCGCTGCTGCGCGAGAACATCTACGACTGCATGATCATCGACCTCAAGCTGCCCGACATGCTCGGCAATGAGCTGCTCAAGCGCATGACTGCCGAAGACATTCGCAGCTTCCCGCCGGTGATCGTCTACACCGGGCGCAACCTCACCCGCGAGGAGGAGGCCGACCTGCTCAAGTATTCGCGCTCGATCATCATCAAGGGCGCGCGTTCGCCCGAGCGCCTGCTCGACGAGGTGACGCTGTTCCTGCACAAGGTCGAGTCGCAGCTGTCCAACGAACGCCAGCGCATGCTCAAGACCGCCCGCAGCCGCGACAAGGTGTTCGAGGGGCGCAAGATCCTGCTGGTGGACGATGATGTGCGCAATATCTTCGCCCTGACCAGCGCCCTGGAACACAAGGGCGCCATCGTCGAGATCGGGCGCAACGGGCGTGAGGCCATAGAATGCCTGGAAGCCAACGACGACATCGACCTGGTACTGATGGACGTGATGATGCCGGAAATGGACGGCTACGAGGCGACCCGGCTGATCCGCCAGCAACCGCGCTGGCGCAAGCTGCCGATCATCGCCGTGACCGCCAAGGCGATGAAGGATGACCAGCAGCGTTGCCTGCAGGCTGGGGCCAACGACTACCTGGCCAAACCGATCGAGCTGGACCGCCTGTTCTCGCTGATCCGGGTCTGGCTGCCGCAATTGGAGCGAATCTGAAATCTTGACCAGTGAACGCAATACCGATATCGAGATCCGGCTGCTGATCGAGGCGATCTACCTCAAGTACAGCTACGATTTTCGCGATTACTCCGGCGCTTCGATCAAGCGCCGGATCCTCCATGCCGTGCGCCAGTTCGACTGCCGCACGGTATCGTCGTTGCAGGAGCGGGTGCTGCACGACCCGGGCATGTTCCTCGAGCTGCTGCAGTACCTGACGATCCCGGTCAGCGAGATGTTCCGCGACCCCGGGCACTTCCTGGCACTGCGCAACGAAGTGGTGCCGCTGCTGCGCACCTGGCCGTCGCTGAAGATCTGGATCGCCGGTTGCAGCACCGGCGAGGAGGTGTACTCCATGGCCATCCTGCTGCGCGAGGAAGGCCTGCTCGAGCGCACCATCCTCTATGCCACCGACATCAATCCACACTCGTTGGAGCGGGCCAAGCAGGGTATCTACTCGATGCAGAGCATGCGTGAGTACGAAGAGAACTACCGCAAGGCCGGAGGCCGGCGCGACTTTTCCGAGTACTACACCAGCGCCTATGGCAACGCCATCATGGACGCCAGCCTGCGTGACAACGTGACCTTCGCCGATCACAGCCTGGCCACTGACAGCGTGTTCTCCGAGACGCAACTGGTGTCGTGCCGCAATGTGTTGATCTACTTCAACAAGGGCCTGCAGGACCGTGCCCTGGGGCTGTTCCACGAGTCGCTGTGCCACCGCGGTTTCCTGGTGCTGGGCAGCAAGGAGTCGGTGGACTTCTCGGCCTACGGCGAGCGTTTCGAGCCGTTGGTGCGGCCCGAGCGGATCTACCGCAAGACATGAACAGCGTGCGTGCGATTGTCATTGGCGCCTCGGCGGGTGGCGTGTCGGCACTGTTCAGCGTGCTCGGCGCGCTGCCCGACCATTTTGCCATCCCGGTGTTGTGCGTGCTGCACCTGCCCGATGATCGCCACAGCCAGCTGGCCGAGGTGCTGCAACGCCGCCTGCGCCGCCCGGTTCGCGAGGCCTTCGACAAGGCGCGGATAGAGCCGGGGCTGATCTATGTGGCGGGGCCGGGCTATCACCTGTCGGTGGAGCGTGATTGCACCTTGTCGTTGAGCCAGGAGGAACCGGTGCATTTCTCGCGACCGGCCATTGATATTCTTTTCGAGTCGGCCGCCGACGCCTATGGCCCGGAGCTGCTCGGCGTATTGCTCACCGGGGCCAATGAAGACGGTGCCCGAGGGCTTCTGCATATCAGACAAAGCGGTGGCCGGACGGTCGTCCAGGACCCCCGCGAAGCACAGGTCGCGTTGATGCCGGAGGCCGCCCTGGCCCTGCACGACCCGGACCATATTCTTTCCCTGAGTGGTATCGGGCAGTTGCTCGCTACCCTGGAACCCAGCGCATGCTAAGCCACATCACCGCGAAACTGCTGATCGTCGACGACCTGCCGGAAAACCTGCTGGCCCTGGACGCCCTGATCCACGGCGATGACCGCGAGGTGTACCAGGCCCAGTCCGCCGACGAGGCGTTGTCGCTCCTGCTCGAGCACGAGTTCGCCCTGGCCATTCTCGATGTGCAGATGCCGGGCATGAACGGTTTCGAGCTGGCCGAGCTGATGCGCGGCATGGAGAAGACCCGCAACATCCCCATCGTCTTCGTCAGTGCCGCCGGGCGCGAGATGAACTATGCCTTCAAGGGTTACGAGAGCGGGGCGGTGGATTTCTTGCACAAACCACTGGAAACCCTGGCGGTGAAGAGCAAGGTGTCGGTGTTTGTCGACCTGTTCCGTCAGCGCAAGGCGCTGGACCGTCAGTTGCAGGCTTTGGAGCAGGGCCGCCAGGAGCAGGAACTGTTGCTCAACCAGTTGCAGCTGGCCCGTGGCGAGCTGGAGCGGGCGGTGCGCATGCGCGACGACTTCATGTCGATCGTCTCCCATGAGGTGCGTACGCCACTCAACGGGCTGATCCTGGAAACCCAGTTGCGCCGCATGCACCTGTCCCGCGGCAACCTCGCGGCGTTCAGCGAGGACAAGCTCAAGGCCATGGTCGAGCGCGACGAGCGTCAGATCAACAGCCTGATCCGCCTGGTCGAGGACATGCTCGATGTCTCGCGGATTCGCACCGGCAAGCTGTCGATCCGGCCGCGCACCTTCGACCTTGGCCAGCTGGTACGCGGGCTGGTGGAGAACTTCGCCGCCCAGGCCAGCGCGGTGGATACCGTCATCGAGCTGCAGCGTTGCGATGCCTTGCAGGGCGAGTGGGACGAATTCCGGATTGAACAGGTGGTGGCCAACCTGTTGTCCAATGCCTTGCGCTACGGCAATCGCAAGCCTGTGCAGGTGCGGGTGTTCGAAGAGGATGCCATGGCCTGCGTGCAGGTGCAGGACCAGGGTATCGGCATCGATGCGCAGAACCAGCAGCGGATCTTCCAGCAGTTCGAGCGTGTCGCCGCGCAGCAGGCCAGTGGCGGCCTGGGCCTGGGGCTGTACATTTCCGAGCAGATCATCCTCGCCCATGGCGGGCGGATCCAGGTCCACAGCCAGGTTGGAGCAGGGTCGACGTTCACTGTCCAGCTGCCGCTATCGGTGTTGCCGCACGCCTGTGACCAGACCCGGGCAACCTCTGCGTAAAGCTGCGGTCTGATAGCCAACCTATTGAATTCGAAGGCGTTGTCATGAGTGAAGATGCACAAGACGTGGTACTGGTGGTCGAGGACGAGCCGGCGATCCGCATGATCCTGCGCGATTACCTGGCAGGCGAGGGCTACCACGTGCTGGTGGCCGAGGATGGCGAGCAGGCGTTCGCGATCCTGGCCAGCAAGCCGCACCTGGACCTGATGGTCACCGATTTCCGCCTGCCGGGCGGGATTTCCGGGGTGGAGATTGCAGAGCCTGCAGTGAAACTGCGACCTGACCTGAAGGTGATCTTCATCAGCGGCTACCCGGCGGAGATTCTCGAGTCCGGCAGCCCGATCGCACGCAAGGCGCCGATCCTGGCCAAGCCGTTCGACCTGGATACCCTCCACGAGCAGATCCAGACGTTGCTGCGCTAGCTGCGAGCACGTGGCCGGTTAAAGTGGGAGCGGGCTTGCCCCGCGATGGCGCGCATGCAGGATGACACCGGCGGGGCCGGTGATCGCGGGGCAAGCCCGCACGCAGCCCTGGGGAGCCTGCGACGAGGCTTACCCGATCTGCGTACGCAGCAATGCCATGGCCCGGTCAACCTGCTGTTCGTCGTTGAGCAGGCTCGGCGCGAAGCGGATCACCGGCCCGGCGTCGCGGTCCACGGCATCGACCATGACCTTGTTGGCATTCAGGTAGGCGGCCACGGCATCGGGATCGCGATCCTTGATGCGGAAGAAGGTGAAGCCTGCGGAGAACTCGCGGCTGGCCGGAGTTACCAGCTCCACGGCGCGGTGTTCGGCGAGCCGCGCCTTGAGGTAGTCGTTGAGCTGGTGGATACGCGCCTGGACATCGGCCTTGCCCAGCTCCAGGTGCAGCTTGAAGGCCTCGCCCAGCGCCCAGCGGTGCTCAAAGGCGTGGTACCCGCCCGGGGTCATGATGGTGCCAAAGTCCTCGTTGCGCGAAAAGGTGGCGAAGGTCGGTGTCAGGTGCTGCATCTGCTCGGACGCCGCGCAGATGATCCCGGTGCCGCGTGGGCCGAACATCCACTTGTGGGTGCCGGCGATGAAGTAGTCGCAGTTGAAGTCGGCGAAGCGGGCGTTTTCCACGCCGAAGCCATGCACGCCATCCACCACGTAGACAATGCGCTCGGCCTCGTCGCGGTTGCGGTTGTGCTGGCGCACCAGCTCGCCGATGGCGCCCACCGGCAGCTTGACGCCGCTGCCCGAATGCACCCAGGTCATGCCCAGCACCCGGGTTTCAGGGCGAATGCTGCGGTCGATCACGCTCAGCACCCGGTCGGTGGACACGTCGCCCGGCTTGTCGAACAGGCGCAGCTTGCGCACCTGGGTGCCGTGCTGGCGCTGACGGAAGGCCAGGCAGTTGTGGGTCGAGTAGTGCTCGTGCTCGGTGGTCAGGATCTCCTGGTGCGACGCCACGTGCAGGCCACCGTAGATCATGCCCAGGCCCTCGGTGGTGCTGCCGGTAAGGGCGACCTGGCGGGGGCGCACGTCCAGATAGCGGCCTGCCCACTCGCGGACCTCATCCTCGCGCTGCCATTCGTACTGGCTCTCCCAGTCCATGCACACCGCAGGGTTGTGGTCGAGGGTGGCGCGGTGGCGGTCGATCGCATCCTGTACCGGCCGCGGGTGGGCGGTGATCAGGAAGTTGGCGAAGTGCGCGACATCCGGCGCGAGGGGGAACAGCTGGCGCAACTGACGCCATTTGTCCGGGCCCTGCAATGACGCCGGGGTGGCGGTGGCGGCCAGGGCGCTTGGCAGCAACGGCAGGCTGGCCGCCAGGGCGGCGGCCTGCTTGAGGAAGGCGCGCCGATCAGTCATGGCGGGTTTCCTGGGCGGTATTGGCGAGCTGGGCCACGGGGTTGGCGGCTTTCTGCACCTGCCCCCAGACGCGCAGGAAGTTGCCTGCCCAGAGCTTGGCAATATCGGTTTCGGAATAGCCGCGGGTCAGCAGTTCGGCGGTCACGTTGCGGATCTCGCCGACGTTCATGAAGCCAGTAACGCCGCCACCATCGTTGAAGTCGGAGCTGATGCCGACATGATCGATGCCCATCTTCTTCACGGCGTAGTCGATGGCGTCGACATACTCCTTGAGGCCGGCGCGGGGCTCTTCGTCGACGATGGCGTACAGGCTGCTGGCGTATTCGCCGAAGCGCGCCTCTGGCCAGATGGCGATGATCGGGTCGCCCGGCATCAGTGCGTTGGTCAAACCTTGCAACGGTTGCAGGTCGAAGCGTGCGCGCAGGGCTTCGAGTTTCTCCAGGGTCGGCTTGCTCAGGGGCTTGAGGTAAGTGGTGAAGGCCACCACCTGAAGCACGCCGCCGCTGTCCTTGATCAGTTGCATCTCTTTGTCGGACAGGTTGCGCGGAATGTCCACCAGCGCCCGTGGCGCCGAATGCGAGGCCACGAACGGCGCGCGGCTCAGGCGGGCGACATCTTCCAGGGCCTGGGTGGACATCTGCGAGACATCGATGATCACCCCCAGGTCGTTGAGCCGCTTGACCGCCTGCTCGCCCAGTGGCGACAGGCCGCCGAAGGCGTCGGGGGTGTCATTGAAGAATGGCAGTGGCCGCGAGGAATCGGCCCAGGCATTGTTGCCGGTGTAGCTGAAGCCGAACATGCGCATGCCGCGCTTGGTCCACAGGTCGAGCTGCGACAGGTCGCTGCCCAGTGGGTAGGCGTTAAGCATGCTGATGAAGATGGCGAATTTGCCTTCGCCGTTCAGGCGCCGGAAGTCGTCCGGTGTGTAAGCGATGCCGACCTGGTTGGGGAAGTCGCGCACGATGCCGCTGATGATCTTGTAGCGCACTTCCTGCTGGTTGCGGGCCTCGTCGATGAAGCCAGGGGTGGGGCGGTGCGGCGCGTTCGGGCCGTTCCACAGCTCCGGCCAGCCGAAGATGGTCAGCGCCGCGCCGGACAGCCGGCCCTTGGCCGCCTTGGCCAGGTCGAACTGGCCATGGCCGTCCTTGTCTGCTTCGTAACCGGTGCTGCCGTAGCCCAACGGCACGGTGACATGGCTGTCGAAGGAGAGCATGTGCTCATGCAGGTCGTTGGCCTGCTGCACGATTGCACGGGGGTAGCCGCCGTCCTGTTTCCAGAAGTAATAGCCGGCGGCTCCACCCAGGGCGGCCACCAGGGCCAGGGGCAGGCCGATGTACAAGGCTTTGCGGGAACGGGTCTTGGTCATTGCCATCTCGTTGCGGGGCTGATCGGGTCGGCCTGCCGGCTGGGCAGGGCCTGGGTATCAGGTGGACGAACGAATGGTCGGCAAATTTACCCGTGCAGGCGAGGCTAAATGCCGGAAACGCAACGCATACGGCAAGGGCTGGCTTGCCCGCGAGGGTGTCGGCGCGGCGCAGGTCCGTTTCCATTGATTGATGATTCAAGAACGGGGAGGGCTGGCCGATAACTGCCTAGTAAGAATCCACCTCAAGGAAGGTAAGAAATGGTTGGAATAACCGCAGCCAATCTCAACATCCCCAGCGTTGCCGGCGCCACGCCTGCGGCCACTTCGAATGCCTCGCCCGGCACGCCTACGGTAGACGAGCGGGGCGGCTTGGCGTTCAAGGGCGACGCGTTCAAGAGCGAGACCAAGGCCGCACAGCTTGAAAGCAGCCTTGAAAGTAACGAAGAGCCGGCCATCAAGGAGCAGCGCGAGCAGATCAAGCGCCTGCAGAAGCAGTTGGCCGAAGAGCAGAAACAACTGGCCCAGTTGATGGAGCAAGCAAGGCGCGATCCGTCCAAGATGGCGGCGGTCACGGCCAAGCAGGCCAGTATCGCCACCCTCACCGGCCTGATCATGGCGGCTACCGCGCAATTGCTCGAAGCACTGCGCCAGTCCGGCGGCAACAGCGCCGGCGGCTCGGTCGACACCAGCGCCTGAGGCCTGCGGTCAATGTGACATGGGGCTGCCTTGCAGCCCCATGGCCAGGTCTTCAGTCCACCGCCACGCGGGCGCGGTTCTGCCGCTCGCTCTTGTACTGCATGGCCACCGCCGGAGCCGGCTTCGCCGCGCCGGTTTCCAGCCATTGGCGCATGCGGCTGGCGTCGGCGAAGTGGGTGTACTTGCCGAAGGCATCGAGGATCACCATGGCCACCGGACGGTTGTCCATCTTCGTCAACAGCACCAGGCAGTGCCCCGCCTCGTTGGTGAAGCCGGTCTTGGTCAGCTTGATGTCCCAGTTGCTCTTGTTCACCAGGTGGTCGGTGTTACGGAAACCCAGGGTGTAATTGGGCTTGCGGAACGCCACGGTCTTTTCGCGGGTAACCGACAGCTCGCTGAGCATCGGGTACTTGCGCGAGGCCATCAGCAGCTTGGCCAGGTCCTGGGCGGTGGAGACGTTCAAGGTCGACAGGCCGGTCGGCTCGACGTAGCGGGTGTGGCTCATGCCCAGGCTGCGGGCCTTGGCGTTCATCGCCTTGATGAACGCGCCATAGCCACCGGGGTAGTGGTTGGCCAGTGAGTTGGCCGCACGGTTTTCCGACGACATCAGGGTGATCAGCAACGTCTCGCGACGGTTCAGCTCGCTGCCCAGCCGTACCCGGGAATACACGCCTTTCATTTCCGGGTTGTTGGCGATGGTCATGGTGAGCATTTCGTCCATGGGCAGCTTGGCGTCGAGCACGACCATCGCGGTCATCAACTTGGTGACCGAGGCGATGGGGCGCACGCGATCGGCGTGGCTGGAATACAGCTCCTTGTTGGTGTTGAGGTCGATCAACAGGGCGCTGCCGGACGCCAGGTGCAGTTTGCTCGGGTCACGCTGGACCTGGGCCGGGGGTTGTGCAGCAGCGGTCGACGGTAGGGTCGCGGTTCCTGTGAGCAACAGCAGCAGGCTGAGGATGGACAGGGAAGTTTTCACGTTGAGGCTCACTAAATGTTGGTATGTCGTTGGCTGTGCAAGGGTTTCCCCCAAAAAACCGTTGCATTCTGGAGTATGGCCGAACGGCTGTCGAATGCCTTATATCCAAAGGGCGTAACGTGAACGAAATTTAATCCTGTACCAATTCTGCACCAATGACTGCCGATTCCAGCTTGGCAAGCTCGGACAAGTCACTCGCTGAATTCATTGAAGTGGGGAAGACGCTGGCGGGCAGCGCCGATTTGAGCTATTGCTTCGATCTTGATCAACCACTCAAGGCGCGTGAGATGAAGCGATTACTGCTGTTGGCTTTGCTGGTAGCGTCAGGCGCGGCTCAGGCTGGTGTTCCACTGCTGAACGCAACATGCCCTGGGAAAATTGAAGTCCACGCGGACGAGGGCGGCCCGATCTACATCAATGGCAAAGAGGGCAAACTGAAGAAGTTCAACGAGAACTACTTCGAAGCCAAAGCCAGCGGAGTGACCATTTCGCTATCGATCAACCCGGACGGCTCCCCGAGCGTCTCATACACCGGAAGGAACCGGGCCAACGGCATTTGCCAGGTGAAGGCGCAGGGCTCTTAGGCTCTGTATGAAAAGCCTTGATACTCGGTAATGCTGCGTTGAAACAGCCTGGTGCGCCAGCCCGGTCGGAATGCTCATTTACAACCCGTAAAGTCGAACGCGACTCCGACCGTTCCTAGGCGGTTTTCGCCTTGCCTGACCTTCGTCCAAAGGCTTTTCATACAGCGCCTAGATCGAAGTTACGATCGCAAGAGCCAGCTGCTCATCAGACATATAAGGTTGGCTGTAGGCTGAATGGTAGTACCGGACTGCTTGCTCAAATTGAGCTCCCCGTATCTCGCCACCTGAACCGATAAACGCCAGTGCGTCGGCTTTTGCCGATTTCATATTGGTATTCCAGACCGTCAGCGCCGTGGTCCCCCCAACAATTATAAAGGGGAGTAGTGTCGTGCCATACGTCGCGCTTTCGAATGGGTCACTCGTTTCGTGCGCCATTGTAGGAGCGCAAGCACAGGCCAATAAAATCATGCCTAGAGTTCTCAAGAGGTCCATCCCCAACTTGCTTCCTGCTGCCCGGTAGAAGGGCGCTACCATAGCAGGGAAACAGGTTTCTGGCGTTACGCTCTGTACGTAAAGCCTTGATGTAACGTCAAGCAAATTTAACACGGCGCGCTTGGCGCCGCCCCTCCATGGTCAACCGGACGACCTGCCATGACACTCGGTATCGATTTCACCGACCAGGCAACCAGCCTGCATCACGATGCAATTCTAAAACCCTTGCGCGCATTCAACGATGGTGTGATCGGCTCGCCCGGCGCGGCCACTGTCGCCTGGACGCTACGCGATCCTGCCAACGATGAAATCGTCGGTGGCCTTTATGCCAGGCTCGGCGGGGGCTGGATGTTCGTCGAACTGCTGGTGGTGCCCGAGCGGATGCGCGGGCAGGGCTGTGGGCGTGAACTGATGGCCAGGGCCGAGGCTCTGGCGAGGGAGAAGGGCTGTGGCGGGATCTGGCTCGACACCTTCAGCTTCCAGGCGCCGGACTTTTACCGCAAGCTGGGGTTCGAAGTCTTTGGCGAGATTGCCGATTTCCCGCCTGGACATACCCGCTATTTTTTGCACAAGCGCTTGGCCTGGCTCGCGGGGACTTAACCAACCCGCAACCAGATCGCCGAGGCGTCGTCGCTCATCTTGAAGCGCGGGTAGCGCAGGCACGCGGCATCGTCCTGCTCGATACCGCGCAGTGTCCGTGCCAGGTCATCCAGGCCGTGGCTTTGCAGGCGCTCGATGAAACCGGCCGGTTCGTAGGCCCGGTAGGTGTCGAACAGCGCCGCGAAACCATCGCTCATCAGCAGGACATCGTCACCCACGGCAACTGGTGCACGGCTGTAGAGGGTGCCCTCGCGGGACAAACCGGCATCGACGCCGAGTACGGCCCGGGGGCGCTCGCGAGCGACGCGACGGTCGGCCAGCACCGCCGGGGTGCGCACGCCGTGGGCGCCGGTGCCGGGACCCAGTGCCGCGGCTTCTGCACGCTCGGCCTCGCGGTCGGGCTCCGGGGTGAGGAAGTGAATGCCGCGCGCGCTGCGGTGCAGCACCACGCAGTCGGCCAGGTGCGCGCAGACCAGCTCTTCGCCTTCCAGCGCCACGGCGGCAAAGGCGGCACGTGGCAACTCCCAGGTGGCCACGGGCTCGCGCTGACGGTCTTGCAGATAGGCCTGGGCGATCGAGTCGAAGACGGACTCGCAGACCTTGCGCAGCGGCCCCGACGCCATGGCGAAGGCACGCTGGGCTGTGGCTGAGAGCCAGGCCGCGCCGCCGCGCTCACCCAGCAGGCCTGGGGCGCCGAGGTCGGTGGCGCCGTCGATCACCCAGGCATGGCGGTCGGCACTGCCGAGGCGGTCGTCATTGGGCACATCGGTCTTGCCGGCCAGGCTCAGGGACTGGATCAGGTCGAAATGCATGGAGAACTCCGGATCGATGGGGTGCGACAACCTTGAACGCTAGGCCACCGAGCGTCAAATATCACGGCGTGGGTGGGCGGTCCCAGCAGTCGCTGTCCAGGGCGCAGACGCCGTACTGCCGGTCCATCAGCGCCATGCGCCGCAGGTGGGCGTCGATGATGTCGCGGTTTACTTCGCTGTCGATGATGTAGCGGCTGTAACGATCGATCAGGCGGAGCTTCCAGTCCTCGCGAGTGGCTGCGTCCAATGTGTCGGGCGCGTTGGCCAGGCGTTGCAGGGTGAGGTCGTCGACGCGCTTGAGCTGATCGGTGAAGGTGGCGATGTAAAGGGCACGCTGCGTTTCCTTGTGGCGCAGGGTGTCGGCATCGAAAGCATCGAGGTTACGTTGCCATTGTGTCCAGTAGGCGTCCGGCAGCTGAACATCGCGTTTCTGGCGCAGCTTGGCGACGACCTGCGCATTGCTCTGGCGCGGTGCTGGTTGGCGGTTCTGGCTGGCCAGCGGATCCCGGGCGAGCGCCTGGGCGATCCAGGCATTGCGCGCCTCGCTGTCCGGTAGAACCGGGCCCAGTGGCGGGGCGTTGTCGGTGGTGGTGCGAGGCAGGCCATTGCAGCCGGTGAGTGACAGGAACAGCGAAAGGACCAGCAGGGCTGGGAGGTTGTAACGCAACATGAATCTTCCTTGAGTAACTGCACAATCAGGGCGGATGCACGAGAGGTATCGGCGCTTGCGCGGCTGACTTGAGCGCTCAGCCGAGGTGCTTGGCCATTTCCGTGGTAGGTGCCCAGCCCATGCCTGCGTAGACCGGGCGGCCCACCTCGGTGGCATGCAGGACGGCAAAGGCCAGGCCGCGCCGGGTGAACTCTGCCTCGGCCAGACGCATCAGTTTCGACGCCAGTCCCCGGCGGCGATGGGAAGGTTCCACGTAGACATTGAGCACATAGCCGCGCTGGTCGTGACGGGGATGTGCCGGGTGCGGCGGCCAGTCGATCGACATCAGGCCGATGGCCGCCACCGGCTGCTCGTCATCCAGCAGCACGAACCCGTAGTAACGACCATCGGCCAGGCGCGGTTGCAGCCAGGGGCGGAAGTGTTCGGTCATGGCTTGTAGGTTCAGAGGGTCGCCACCGGCCTCCAGGAACATGGCCTCGCGGTGGGCGCAGACCATGGCCTGGTCGCCCGGCAGCAAGCGGCGCAGGACCAGCCCGGAAAAATCGCTGGTGGTGGGCAGTTCGTTCATGGCAGCTCTCCATGGTTGCAGGCTTCGATCCTAGGCGTGGCGGACAATTGCCGTTAGACACAGATGGCGAGCAAACCCGGCATACAGCACCCTTGTTGCTGTCTGCGTTTATTTCAAAGTGTTCGCCACGAAGGCTTCTGCGCTCGATCTCATCTGACTGGCCAGCCGTTGATCGCGCTTGTCGGGGACTGGCGGATCCGGGGGCTAGACTCGTGGGCAGTGAGACCCGCCCAGGAGAGCGCCCATGATCGCCAAGAACAGTGTTTGCCTGTGGTTCGACAACGATGCCGAGGAGGCGGCGAACTTCTATGCCAGCACCTTTCCCGACAGCCGCGTGACCGCGGTGCACAAGGCGCCCGCCGACTACCCCTCGGGCAAGGCGGGCGACGTGATTACCGTCGAGTTCACCGTGATGGGCGTGCCCTGCATCGGTCTGAACGGCGGCAAGGCGTTCAGCCACAGCGAGGCGTTCTCGTTCCAGGTGGCGACCGACAGCCAGGAAGAGACCGACCGCTACTGGGACGCGATAGTCGGCAATGGTGGCAGTGAAAGTGTCTGTGGCTGGTGCAAGGACAAATGGGGCCTGTCCTGGCAGATCAGTCCACGGATACTCACCGAGGCCGTTGCCAGCGCCGATCGCGGCGTGGCGAAGCGGGCGTTCGAGGCAATGCTGCAGATGGGCAGGATCGATATCGCCGCCATCGAGAAAGCCATCAAGGGCTGAACCTATCAGTGCACGCGTTTACGTTCGCTGACGCATGCCCTCGCTTGCTCGGCCAGCGTATCCAACCGTGCGTCGCGCAGCCGTTCGGCCTCGACCATCGCCGCTTCGCCCTGCTGCTTGAGCAGGTAGGCATGGATCTGCCGCACCTCGACGGTCTGGTAGATCGGCGCGATGTCCAGCCGCCCGATCAGTGCGTCGCTGGCCTTGCCGGTACTGCTCATCAATACCTGCGGCCCGGCGCTGGCGACTACCTGCAGGCCCATGTTCTCGAACCACGGCACTTGCTGTGCAAAGGCGCTCAGCTCGACACAGGCATAGCGGCCACGCACGGCATCCAGCAGGCCACGGGCGATGCCTTGGCGGCGGTGGCTGGCGTCCACGGCGAGGTAGGCGAGGACGCAGGCTTGCGGGTTGTCCTGGGCCGGCAGTACCAGGGCAAAGCCGAGCAACCGGTCCGGCGCGTCGGCATCCAGGGCGAGGGTCAGTTCGACCCGCAGGCCGCGGTTGCCGTCCAGGGCCATCAGGTACTGGTGCACCTCCAGGCCGACACCATATTGGTACAGCGGGTACAGCGGGTTGTCCGGGCTGATGGCTACGCTGCTGAGCTGGCCGACATGGTCGATCACCAGCTGGCGGATCTGGTTCTGGAAGGATTCGGGCGGCACGCCGTCGAGGCGGCGGAGGATGAACATCGCGGGTGGAACTCCGGCAAGGTGTGAAACACCCGCCCCGGACGAGGCGGGTGTCCATTCTAACCTAGCGCAGCCCAGCCAGCATCAGGTCGAGGTTCTGCACGGCGGCGCCAGACGCGCCCTTGCCCAGGTTGTCGAACACCGCGGTCAGCAGCACCTGGCCGTGCTCGGGGTTGGCGTACAGGGCCAGGCGCAGGTCATTGCTGTCGTTCAGCGCCTGCGGATCGAGCGCCGCGGCCGCGCCATGCTGGTGCAGGGGCATGACCTGCACGTGCCGGGCACCCTGGTAGTGCTGTTCCAGGCAGGCCTGCAGCTGCTCGGCGCTGACCCCGGGCAGCAGGCGCAGCTGCAGGGGGATGCTCAGCACGATGCCCTGGCGATAGTCGCCATAGCCTGGGACGAACACCGGCCTTGCGCTGAGCCCGGCGTGTCGCTGGATCTCCGGTACATGCTTGTGGGCCAGTTCCAGGCCGTACAGCTGCAGCGTCGGCAGGTAATCATCGCTGCGCCGTTCATGGCGCTCGACGGCGGCACGGCCACCGCCGGAGTAGCCGGAAATGGCATGGATGCTCAGCGGGTAGTCGGCGGGCAGCAGGCCGGCCTTGACCAGCGGATGCAGCAAGGCGATGGCGCCGGTAGGGTAGCAGCCGGGGTTGCTGACCCGGGTGGCCGTGGCGATGCGCTCGGACTGCTCGGCGTTCAGCTCCGGCAGGCCGTAGACCCAGCCTGGAGCTGTACGGTGCGCTGAGCTTGCGTCGATCACCCGCACCGCCGGGTTGCGCAGGGTGGCCACGGCCTCGCGGGCGGCTTCGTCGGGCAGGCAGAGCAGGGCGATGTCGGCGCTGTTGATAGCCTCGCTGCGGCGGGCCGGGTCCTTGCGCTCGGCGTCGGGCAGAGTGAGCAGGCGCAAGTCATCGCGGCCTTGCAGGCGGGCGTGGATTTGCAGGCCGGTGGTGCCTTGGTCGCCATCGATGAAGACGAGGGGTTGGTGCATGCCGATTATCCGGTGACGAGAGTGATGGCTAATCCTCGCTGCTCACTGGACGAAAGAAAATTTGAATATCATGATGGCCACGTTCAGTAATCCTGAATTGATAGCCGCTCTTGCGAGACCCCATGCGAGAAATCAGCCTCGACCGCTTGCGCACCCTGGTGGTGATCGCCGACTGTGCGTCCTTCGCGCAGGCCGCCCGCCAGCTCAACCTGGCGCCCCCGACCATCAGCCTGCATGTGGCCGAACTGGAGGCGCGCATCGGTGCGCCGTTGCTTACCCGTACCCGCGGCCAGGTCCGCCCTACGGCCATCGGCGCGACGCTGCTGGCCCGCGCCCGGCGCCTGCTGGCCGATGCCGACCAGGCGCTGGACGAGGTGCGCCGCCAGGTCGAGGGCCTGACCGGGCGGGTGCGCCTCGGCGCCTCGACCGGCGCCATCGCCCACCTGTTGCCCCAAGCCCTGGAAACCCTGCGGGTGGACCACCCCGGGATCGACGTGCAGGTGCAGGTGCTCACCTCCCAGGCCTCCCTGGCGCGTCTGCGCGAAGGCACCCTGGACATCGGCCTGGTGGCGCTGCCGCAGGTGGCGGGCAAGGGCTTGAGGATCACGCCGTGGCGACGCGATCCGATCATGGCCTACGTGCCCGCCGACTGGCAGCCGCCGGCGCGGGTCACCCCGGCCTGGCTGGCCGGTAGGGCGCTGATTCTCAACGACAGCACCACCCAGCTGTCGCGGGTCACCTCGGAGTGGTTCGCCACGGCGGGGTTGTACCCCGAACCGCGAATCGAGCTGAACTATAACGATGCGATCAAGAGCCTGGTGGCCGCCGGGTATGGCGCCACCTTGCTGCCGCAGGAAGGTGAGGTGCGTCAGCCGCAGGCGCGCATTGCCCAACGGCCGCTGCGGCCAGGTTTGTGGCGCCAGCTGGGCATCGCCTGCCGCGAAGGTGGGGTGGAGCGGGCGACCGGGCATGTACTGGAGGCACTTGGGCGGTTGCGCCAGTGAGATTTCAAGGGTCCTGCGGATCGTGCCCCAACGATTGCAGAAACAATGAGAACAGCTCAGGTTGCGACGAGATGTCCAGCTTGGCGTAGAGGTGCCGGCGGTGCACCTTGATGGTCTCCGGTGAAATGGCCAGCCGCTCGGCCATGGCTTTCGATGAATAACCGCGCAGGATAAGCCGGGCGATCTCCAGCTCGCGCTCCGACAGCACCTTGGCGCCGAACAGGCTCATGGCGTCGCGCACCTGGTGAGCCATGCCCGCCGCTGGCGCCGGGCGCAGGCTGTGTTGCAGCCAATGATGGGCCATCAGCGCGACCACCCACGGGCAGACCAGCGCCAGCAGGCCGTGGCTGGCGCTGTCGAACCGTTCGCGCCGGCCCAGCGACAGGGACAGGGCGCCGCTGTCGCCGAGCTGGACGATGAACTGCACCTCATCCTCCAGGACATGGTCGTGGAAGTACTTGAGGTAGTACTCGCTCTGGCGGAACTGGTCCGGCGCCACTTCTTCCAGGCGGTGCAGGCCATCGCCAATGCGCTCCTGGCAGGCTTGGTAGAACGGGTCGAGCTGATACAGGCCACTCAGGTACAGGGCCATGGCCTCGGGGTTGCCTTCACCTTGCGCGTCGAAAATTTCCAGTGCCCGGGGCAGCCCGGCGCGGGGGTAGAACATCGCCAGGGCATTGTCGAATGCCAGCCATTGCTGCAGCAGCAGGATCAACTGGCGCCAGAAGCGCGGCTGGCCGATCTGCTCGACGGTGCGGGCAAGGCCAGCGTGGGTGCTGGCTTCGGTGAATAGGTGGTGCATGGGGCCGCCGCGGCTGGTGGTAGGCCCGCAGTGTTCAGAGCTTTGCACCGCTCCGTCAAGGGGCGTACCCCCTAAGGGTAATTGGCCAAAGGCTTGCCCAGGCCTACAGTCCGGCTCAGGTCCAGCGGCCGCGCGACCGGTTTTCCCCTCACAACCAATAACAATCAGAGGAAAAACGCCATGAGCTCCAGCGAAGAGCCCGCAAGCGCGCTCAAGCAGCGCCTGGGTGTGTTCGACGTGGTCGCCATCACTGTTTCCGCGGTGACCCCGGCCAGTTCCGTGTTCGTCATTGCCCCGTTCGCCATCCAACAGGCTGGCAGTGGTGCGTTTCTGTCCTTCATCATGGCGGGTGCGCTGGCGTTGATGTTCGCCTGGTGCTACGCCGAACTGGGGCGCGCCCACAGCTCTGCCGGCGGCGAGTATGTGTACGCCAAGCGCGTGTTCGGCGGGCTGGCGGGCTATGCCACCTTTCTCACCGTGCTGGCCTCGATGCTGTTCATTCCGCCAGTGCTTGCAGGTGGCGCCGCCACCTACCTGAACAATGCCCTGGGCACGCGTTTCGACACCCAGACCGTGGCGCTGGTGATCGTCGTCTCCAGCTATGCGCTGGGTATTCTCAACATCCGCCTGAATGCCTGGATCACCGGGGTGTTCCTGTTCTGCGAGGTCGCCGCGCTGCTGGTGATCGTGATTCTGGGGTTCGGCAATGCCAGCCAACCGGCGGCGAGCCTGTTGCAGCCGCAGATGCTCGAGCAAGGGGCGCTGACGGCGGCACCCTGGGCACTGGTGCTGGGCGCGGTGGGCATGGCACTGTTCGCCTTCAATGGCTATGGTGGCGCTGTGCTGCTGGCCGAAGACATGAAGGACCGTGGCCGCACTGTGCACCGGGCGGTGCTGTGGTCACTGGCGGTGGTGGTGGCGATCGAGGTGATCCCGCTGGCCGCGCTGCTGATCGGCGCGCCGTCGCTGCAGGCGATGCTGGCCAGCGGCGATCCGATCGGCTACCTGCTGACCGCCCATGGCAACGAGACCCTGGCGCGGCTGGTCAGCGCGGGGATCTTCCTCTCGGTGTTCAACGCCATCGTGGCCATTGTCATCCAGGTCGGCCGGGTGGTGTACAGCAGCGGGCGCGACGCGATCTGGACCCCCACGCTCAACCGTGCCTTCACCCTGATCCATCCGCGCTGGGAGTCGCCGTGGCTGGCCACGCTGTTCCTCGCCGTGCCGTCGGCCTTGCTGAGCCTGTCCGGCAGCCTGGAGGAACTGACCTCGTTCACCGTGCTGCTGTTGCTGCTGATCTACTTGGTGGTGGCCGCATGCGCCCTGTGCAGCCGGGTGCTGCGCCGCGACCGCGAGCATCCGTACCGTATGCCGCTGTGGCCGTTGCCGGCGCTGCTGGCGGTCAGCGGCGCTGGCTGGCTGCTGGTGACCCTGCTGCGCGAGGCGTCCCTGCGCGACCTGTTGATCATCCTCGGGCTGCTGGCCGTGTCGGTGACGCTGTACAGCACCCACGGCCGGCTGAGCCCGACCTTCCAGAAATTGTGAGCATCCAAGGAGTACACATGCGTGCGCGTCAACTGGGCATAGCCCTCGGCCACGGCACCCCGGGCCCGTTCAATGCCATCACCGACGTACCGGGGGTGCGGGTCGGCCACAGCACCCTGATCGACGAACACCGCCCGGCGCCGATCCGCACCGGGGTGACGCTGATCGAGCCCCGCGCAGGCGCGGCTCGTCAGCAACCCTGTTTCGCCGGCTGCCACGTGCTCAACGGCAACGGCGACGCCACGGGCCTGGAGTGGATCCGCGAGGCCGGTTTGCTGACCACTCCGATCGCCATCACCAATACCCACAGCGTCGGCGTGGTGCGCGATGCGTTGATCGCCGCCGAGCGTGAGCGCCTGCCGGACGAGGCGGTGTACTGGTGCATGCCGGTGGTGATGGAAACCTACGATGGCCTGCTCAATGACATCTGGGGCCAGCACGTGACCCCGGCGCAGGTGCATCAGGCACAGGAAGCGGCCATCTCGGGGCCGGTGCAGGAAGGGCCGGTGGGCGGTGGCACGGGGATGATCTGCCACGAGTTCAAGGGCGGCATCGGCACCGCCTCGCGGCGCCTGGAGGACGGGCAGGGTGGCTGGACCGTAGGCGCCCTGGTCCAGGCCAACCATGGCCAGCGGCGCGAGTTGCGGGTGGATGGCTACCCGGTGGGGCGTCAGCTGGGGCATTTGCCGTCGCCTTTCGCCGAACCTGTGACCGGCACCCCGGGGATGGGCTCGATCGTGGTGGTGATCGCCACCGACGCGCCGCTGCTGCCACACCAGTGCCAGCGCCTGGCCCAGCGCGCGTCGATCGGCATCGCCCGCACCGGTGGCGGCACCGAGGACTCCAGCGGCGATATCTTCCTGGCGTTCTCCACCGGTAACCAGAATCTGCCGCCGGCGGACTATGCACGCAAGGGGCTGGAACAATGCACCGAGTTGCGCATGCTCAACAACGACCATATTTCGGCGTTGTTCATGGCGGCGGCGGAAACGGTGGAGGAGGCGATCGTCAATGCCTTGCTGGCGGGGCGCACGATGCAGGGCAAGGGAGGGGTGGTGGTGCCGGCGCTGGATGGGGATACCTTGCTGACGGCATTGCATGAAGCAGGTTGGAAACCTCGCGACTAGCGTAGTGGCCATCGCGGGGCAAGCCCGCGATGGCCTCGTCGACACTTACTGGCGAGCGCCTGCCAGGGCGCTGCTGGTGCTGCGCGAAACGCGCAAGGCCACCAGGCTACCGACCACGATCAACCCGGCCAACGCATACAGCGCCGCATCGGTCGAGCCGGTCTGGTCCTTGATGAAACCCACCAGGTAGGGGCTGAGGAAGCCGGCCATCTGTCCCACCGAGTTGATGATCGCCAGGCCCGCGACGGCAGTGCCGGCGGTAAGCAGCGCGGTCGGCATCGGCCAGAACATCGGCAGGCCGGTCAGCGCGCCCATGGTGGCAATGGACAGGCCGAGGATGGCGATGGTCGGGTGGGCGGCGAAGTTCACCGCGATCAGCAGGCCCAGCGCGCCCATCAGCATCGGTACCACGAGGTGCCAGCGGCGTTCGTTGCGCAGGTCCGCCGAGCGGCCGACGACAATCATGAACACACCGGCCAGCAGGTACGGGATGGCGCTGAGCCAGCCGATCAGCAGGGGGCTGTCGAAGCCCATGTTCTTGATGATCGACGGCAGCCAGAAGTTGATGGCATAGACACCGCTCTGGATGCAGAAGTAGACGAAACCGAAGGTCCAGATCAGCGGGTTGCCCAGCACCGACATCACGCTGTCGCCGCGGGTGGCCGGCTTGCCGGCGGCGTCGGCTTTCAGGTCCGCCTCGATCAGTTGGCGTTCGGCCGGGCTCAGCCAGCGGGCGCTCTGGTAGCCGTCGCTGAGCAGCACGATGGCCAGCGCGCCCAGCGCCACGGTGGGCAAGCCCTGGATCAGGAACATCCAAGAGCTTTCTGGGTGAGGCCTGATTATACGGGGCCTGCAGGGGTAGGGGACATCCTTTCTAACAAATATCTAACACCTTTCTAACACCCGCTCAGGCCTCCTCAGGAGCGCTAAGACCGCCAATGGTGAGCGGTAGGCCAATGTGTCGCTGTATCTGTAAGCGCACCTTAAGCCGACTCCAGGAAATCTGAAGGCTGCAGGCTTAGGACCCTGGTGGAGGAGTTCTCCACTAAGGTACCAGTAGACAAAGGCTGCGCAGGTGCATACCTCCCAGGATTTCATTACGGCTGCTCAGCGGAAGCCTTGGAGGGCTTTTAAGTGGACCGGGCAGATACTTGACCCGAACCAATGATGGCTATAGGCTACCTCGGCTGTCTTCAT
Organism: Pseudomonas sp. RC3H12; assembly: GCF_018596375.1. Taxonomy (NCBI): domain Bacteria; kingdom Pseudomonadati; phylum Pseudomonadota; class Gammaproteobacteria; order Pseudomonadales; family Pseudomonadaceae; genus Pseudomonas; species Pseudomonas sp. RC3H12. Next base: position 1,603,681 of record NZ_CP075595.1, read on the forward strand.
GCTTCTTGTGACTACAGCACCCAGGCCAAAGGCCACCGGGTCCACAACGCAACGTAACGCAATGCAACGTAAAGCAATCAATCCTAACGATTTCCTTATAGGAGCTTCACGTATGCACACTGCTATTGCAGCACTCCCTCCATTCCACCCTTGGGTCCTCCAAAACAGCGCCGCGCCACTTATGGCAGCTCTGGTGCCTCTCTATGCGTCCTCACTCAATCAAGCAGCGACTTTCCCTGATCCAAAGAAGACACCCGAGGTTATCGCTCGCGTAGTCCTTCGCCGCGTGCTCAAGCTCCTCGTAAAGCATCAAGGGTGCATCCCTGTTAGCAATGCGCTGTGTTTTGTAATTTGTGGTGACGAGGCACAGGTACTTACCGACAGTCAGAAAGGGAAGGCCGCACGGCTCCTTGAACTGTTGATTGGCTGCTCAGGGCTAATTGTGACTGACTCCACTATTACTACGCTCTCACTGCACCCCGAGTGGTCCCGTAGATTCTGTGAGCGGTACGAGGAACAAGAGCTGAACATTCTCGCAATGACTGCCCACTGGGATTCCCACTTCCAGGATGCAAGGGCATAGAGATATGAGGGCATCCCTTCTCTGGAGGCCACGGAATACGCGGCGTCCAGAAGCCCTCACTAAGTAGGGAGGGAGAGAATCCTGAGGATCTCTCCCCGAGGCATCAGTGTTTCTCTCTCCGCCGTATTCACCTTCGCCCGTCGCTGGGCTCTCTCAATTATCCAGTTCTTCTGATAGCGCCTTTCATGCCACGCCGGGTCCCTTGTCTGGGGGCTGGATGTCCGGCTGTGGGTGCGACCTGGAGGGCGCTACCAAAAGGAAAACAGACACCATGGACGTGATAACGAACAACGATATCGCCAGAGCTCCATTGCTGCCCATCACCATCGAGGGTCACGCTTTCATGCCGAACGCTGAGGGGCTGTGGTCGCTAACCGAGATCAACAAGGTCCTCCCTGAGCTAACCAAGCCGCCTGCCCAGTGGCGGGGACGCGAACGTGACTACTTCGAGCGGTGTGCAAATCTGCATAGCGTCAATGGTGACCAGGGGGGCACTTGGGCCACGGAACGAGCAGCTATTGCATATGCGATGGCTTGCTCCCTGGACTTCTACGTCATGGTACTGGATGCCTTTGTAACCATGCGCAACGACTCCATCCTATCCGCTCGAATGGCGGCCCTGGCGCTCGTTGAAAAGGAGCAGCTCCTGGCGGATAACATGCCCAAGGCCGACGCTCTGATGCAAAGGGCAAGGACCTACGGTGTCTCATGGTCGGAAGCTTGCCGTGCCGCTAAGATCCTTCGCCCGTTACTCGCCAAGGACTACTTACTAAGCGTCGGGAAGTTCCGGAAGGAATTCGACCACGACCAAGGTAAGGAGATTGTCCGCCCAGTCCCTCTCGGGTTCCAGAGAGGCTACTTCAAGCGTCACACTGGTCAGTTCGGTAACGCTGATGGATGGAAGGTCTCAGCCACCGGCATTGTATGGCTTCAGGGCAAGGCCTCTGAGATCAACCAGAAGGTAGTTGAAATGAGAGCCCGAAAGGAAAAGGCCAAGCGCCAGGCCTCTTCACAGCGCCGCTGAAGAGCACCAATCAAAATCTCAGAGAAATTTTTGAGACCCCATCTAACTAAGCTCTGGGTCCGAGATCCCCCCATACCCCGGCCTTCGCTCACCAATCTGGCCAGGCAATGCCCCTCGCGCGAGCGATAGGGACCCCATGCTGAGGAGGCCTGGCGAGCTCAGTTGTAGTCCTATGCTGCCAGTGAGGCCCGTGAGCCTGAAGCAGGTGGGCGCGGTGGGTGCCGGCTTGGTTACCAGCAGATGCCTTGGGTGCGGCTGTCGCTCAGGCCGGGCATGAAACTGGAGTTCTGAGGAGCTCACTCATGGAGCCTCCTTGGGCCACGCACGATGCTTGGAGGCCCTGGCCAACCCACAACGCTACCTCCAGGCCTCGAAACTCGGAGCGTATTCTGAAGTACACCCTTGAGAACACAGTTCGGTGAACACACGTGTCTAACGCAATCCGTATTCATTAGAGTTGACTTTTGTTATGAATACACTCAGCATCTCAACATCTAAATCCTATTGAATACACAAGGTGAGACTGTAGATGGCGCAGGTAGGTTACAAGCGTGTGAGCTCAGCAGATCAGAACACAGCCCGACAACTGGACGGTGTGGCGCTGGATGAGGTCTTCGAGGACCAGCTAAGCGGTGCCACCACGGAACGCCCAGCGCTTCAAGAGATGCTGCGCTATGTGCGCAGGGGTGACACCATCCATGTTCACAGCATCGACCGACTCGCCCGGAGCCTCAAGGATCTGCTGGAGCTGGTCGAGGATCTCAAGGCCCGTGGCGTGCAGCTTCATTTCCACAAGGAAGGGTTGATCTTCACGAGCGAGAAGAATCACACGCAGGACCTGATGCTGAGCATGATGGGCGCGGTGGCTCAGTTTGAGCGCAGCATGATCCGGGAGCGGCAATCTGAGGGGATTGCCAAGGCCAAGGCCGCTGGGGTCTACAGGGGGCGCAAGAAGGCTGTGGATGACGAAGCGATCCGGGAGTCTGTCGCAAGAGGTATGAGTTATCGAAAGACTGCTGAAGCTCTTGGGGTAAGCCTGAGCAGCGTACAGCGAGCAGTTAAATCTGTTCATTAAGGTTCACAATCGCTCCATTTTTATGTCAAATTGGCATCTTCCGTCGAGTGAGTAGGTGAGCTAAATTGAACGTTCCTGAGCATGTGATTAACAGGATTCATGATAACCCCGTAGAGGGCGCGCGTTCTCTCTGTGAGTTTGTTTTGGAGGTTCGCAATGAAATAAGCGAGCGTGACGACGAGTTCTATGGATTGATAGTCGAAGCTATAGCTATATTTGAGGTATTGGTTGAAGAGGCGCAGATTAATATCAATGTGGCGCTGCCGTACCTCCAGAATAAAAGTGAGTACGAAATAGTTGACAGCTCGCTGTCCTTTGTTACGTCTGCTTATGCTGAACTCCATCAGCAGGCTGCTGCAATCCAGCTTGACTCAGTCCGTGCGAGCGTTAGGGGGATTCTTAGCAAACGTCCAGCCTATGAGTTTACTGATGGAGATATCGAGAAAATCCAATCCACGATTAACGAGCTGAGGCAGTTGCTTGTTAGTGCAAAGGACTTGGATGAAACCCATAAACAAAGGATGCTAAAGCGTTTAGAAGCATTTCAGCGTGAATTGCATAAAAAGATGTCAGACCTATCGAGATTTTGGGGATTTATGGGCGATATGGGGGTTGCCCTCCGCAAGCTGGGTGAGGACTCTAAGCCTATCGTGGACCGATATGAGCAAATCATGCGGGCCGGTTGGCAGGCGGAAGCGCGTTCAGCGGGACTTCCACATGATAGCGAAATGCCAAAAATAGGCCACGACGATATCAGTCGTTTGGATGGCTGAAAGAAAGTGCATGGATTTTATTTGCTTCCTTAGAAGTTTTAGGGGGCTGGTGCCCTTATCTCAACTGCTTATGTGGAATAATAAATTTAGCAGGCAAGACAAGGGCGTCATTGCATTTTTTTGTTTTAGATCATCGCAATAACTTCATCGACAGCTTTTTTGTACTCGGCTACGCGCTCGCTGTTAATCTGGGGTCTGTGCCCGTGCACTAAATGATGCCCACTGATAGCTTAGAGGATGGACGGGCGGTCCATCAAAATCAATCCCCCCTCTCGCTAAGAGTCCAAAAGAGTATCTTCCAGAAACCCTCACTATCAGGGGGAGTCCTAAGGATCTCTCCCGAAATCTCGTTGTCCCCTCTCCGCTGTAATTACCTCTCGCCCGTCGCTGGGCTCTCTCAATAATCCAGTTCTTCTGATAGCGCCTTCCATGCCACTCCGGGTCCCTTGTCTGGGGGCTGGATGCTCGGCTGTGGGTGCGACCTGGAGGGCGCTACCAAAAGGAAAACAGGCACATGAACTTCAACGACGAATATTCCCAGGTTCAAGCCCAAGGCACTCCGTATGACGATCTGATCCAATCCAGTGCCGCTCAGTACGGCGTCTCTTACCAGTTGCTTCACAAGCAAATCTTCATGGAGTCCCGCTTCAACCCGAACGCCCAGAGCCCCACCGGACCACGAGGTCTCGCCCAGATGACCAAGGCAACCGGACGGGCTTATGGCCTGGTGTCGGCGGATGACTTCTTCAACCCGGCCAAGTCCATCGACGCTGCCGCTCGACACATGCGCGATAACGTCAAGTTGGCCGGTGGCGACGAGCTCAAGGCGCTCCTCCTGTACAACCAAGGAAATGGCCCGGTAGGACGCCCTCAGATCGACGCATACGATCGTGGCGATCTCTCGGGTGTCTCCGAGGAGGGCCTGAAGTACATGAACCGGATGCGGGGCGTGGCCACGGGATCCCGAGCGGATGCCCTGGCAGCTCTTGCAAAGCCCGTGGGTGGACCTGGGGCTCCCACCGACGCTAACAGCGCCTCCGGGGGGGGCTACAGCGCCCCCGACTCCATGCGCCCAATTCCCAAAGCTGGACCAGTGAAGGCCGTAGAGGCCGCGACGGGTCTGCAGGGTGGCCCAGGCCTGGAGGTTGCCACTCCGTTCGCCAAGCTACTGTATGACACCGGCGCGGATGACCAAGACCCAGGAATCTTCGGGAATACTGTGGCGGCTACCAATGCCGGCCTGCAGACCTCGCCGTTGGGCATGATGATCCGGGCGGCAATTGGCCACGGGGAGTTCGACCTCACCGAGTCCTATACCCGCTTTCGGGATGTCTTCAACGACCCCTTCGAGATGGGGCGACTGTCCAACTGGACCGAAGAGGATTACAACAAGCTGCGCGCCTCGGACCTTGACCCGTCCTATTACGATATCGTCCTGCGTGGCTACCGGAAGAACTTTGACCAGAACCTCCAGCTCGCCCTGGAAAACCAGAAGTTGCTCAGGGAGCAAGCCAAGGCCGGCATGGGCGCTCAGTTGTTTGGCGGTGCGGCTGCCATGTTGGGTGACCCCTGGACTCTTGTGAGCCCTGGTCGCGGGGTAGCTGCCGGGCTGGGCAGCCGGCTCATCGGTGGTGCTGCTGTAGGTGGCGCTCTGGGTGGCCTGTCCGAGCACACGAACGCCAAGATGGCCGGACGTGAAGAGAACCTACCCATGGCGATACTGGGTGGTGCCGCTTTCGGCTCCGCACTCAATGGTCTCCTGGGGGCTCGCCCTGGCCCGGTGGAATCTGGCCCTCGGCCTCTTGAGGGTGAATTCCTCGGCCCCGAAGGAGCACCGGATACCCCCAAAGGACCAGGCCTGGAGTCGGGTCCGATTGAGGGCGAGTATCAACCCGTCTCTCTTCTGGAGGGCCGATTGAGCCTCCCAGGTCCTGAGGGTGACATCTCGGGTCCAGCGACCAGGCTAATGGTACGTGAGAAGGCTCGCCAGGCCGGCGCCGAAGAGGATCCATCTGCCATGCCAGCGCGCCCTGGTGACGTGACGCATGAAGATGGCCCAGTTGATTTCATCGACGTGCCCTTCGAGCCAGGGGCAGTACGGACCCCGAACGGTGCGATTCATAGTGCCGGCTCCCCGTTGAACCCTCGGACCATCCGGGACTTCGATGTGCTGGACCCATACGACACCAAAGCGAACGTGGGAATGCGCATCCCTGGCGGAATGTCTGAGCTGGGCCTGGTCTTGGGCCGATCCACCAATGATAACCTGCGTCTTTTGGCCGACGATCTCGTCCGGTCACCCACTGGTTACACCAACGGCTCCAACGGCAAGTTTGGGGCGACAGCCTCGGACCTCCACCTCCGTTTCTCCTCCCAGGACAACCAGGCGTACCGTGGTTTCCAAGCGATTTTCGATGAGATCCACTCGGACCCCTTCTGGAAGTTGCAGCCGATGACCAAGGCGGGCCGCCAGGAGATGTCTTCGCGGCGCATCGTCGAGGCCATGGAGCGCGGTGATAACGCCGGCCTGGTGCCTGGTGAGGTCAAGATGGTGAGTGCTCTGCGCGCCCACCTGGGTGAAAAGCTGGACCGCCTGGTGAACCCAGGTCAGTTCGGCCGCCTGGACGCCAAGCCACTCCTACAGAACACCCGCCACACCGATACCTACTACCCGCAGCGCTACTCCACGGCTGCCAAGCAGGCATTCATTCGGGAACTCGGCCGGGATGGTCTGCAGGAGGCAATCAAGCGCTCATGGATGGCCAGCTACATGAAACGGCCGGCAGTGAAGGCCCGAGTGGATGCCATGCTTCAGGAAGAACTCCAGGGCCGCCTGGCTGAAATCGCCCCGAAGCCACCGAAAGGGGCCAAGGGTAAGAAGCAGGTTGCGCCGAAGGTGGATCCCCAGGTGGAGGAGAAGATCCTGCAGGAGCTCGTGGAGAAGTACGCCCACGACAAGGCATTCGGGATCTCGCACAGTGAGCAGTTTAACCGCAGCTCGCTAATCGAAGAGAACCTGGACGGGCTCACCGGCCTGGAGAACAACGCCTACCTGGAGGCTCGCCAGCTCTTCGACTCCGACGTGTCCATCCAGCTCCCGAACGGTGATGACTTCGCGGTGAATGACCTGCGTGAGTTCGACATCATGCGCCTGGTCCCTCAGTACGACAGGCGGACCAACGGCGACGTGGCCCTTATGGCGTCCACCGGGAAGACCACGAAGGAACTGAAGGACGCGGCTATCGCCATCGAGCATGGGGCAATCCGTGGGAGCGAGAAGCAGGACGCCCAGGCTCTGTATGGAGTCCTGAAGATCCTCACAGGCCGAGCCCGACTGAATCCGGACGATGTCCTCGGGACCTTCGTCCGCTCCCTGAATGACGTGGGCTTCACCACTAAGAACGCCTACATGGGCATTCAGAACTTCCGGGGAGGCTGCCAAGCTGGCCGTGAATGGTCACCTGAAGATGCTCCTGAAGGACGTACCGATCCTCAAGGAATGGACCACGGCTGGGAAGAGCCTGAAGCCTGAGGACATCTCCGCGATGCACGACCTGTTGTTCGGTAAGGAGCTGGACGACCTCATCCGCCCATCCAGGGCTGACATCGTGGACAACCTCCGCAACCGGACATCGGGCTTCATGGCCACACTGGCCGGCAATGTGAAGTGGTTCACCGGGGAGGCTGCAGTGCGCAACCCGTTCACCTGGTTGCTCCAGGAGTCCTCCAACCTCCTCATGGACGCTGGCCGACAGGGCATGATGATCGACCTTGCCCACCAGGTCCTCAATGGCCGCCAAAGCAAGCTGTTCACTCCTGAGCGGCTGCGCAGCGCTTCGATTTCCCAGGAGCAATTCCAGGGGATCTCCGACCTGATCCGCGAACACTTCACCAGGGACTCTTCTGGTAAGTGGGCACTCAACGATAAGGAAGGGCTGGCCAAGGATGTCCGCTCTATGGACCTGTGGCGTCTGGGTGACCGGGTGGCCGATGAGACCATCCTCCGGGCTCACAAGGTCTCTTCCCAGGCGTCTATTCAGTACGGCCCAGTGGTCGGCGCAGCCATGCAGTTCAAGATGTTTGTTCTCCGGAGTATCAATGGCCGGATGGTGCGTGGTTATTGGGAAGTTCACCGCAACGGGAGTAGGGCAGCGCTCGACCAGGCTGCCCAGGTTGGCGTGTCGGTAGGTATGGCGACTATGCTCTATGCGGCTTCGGCACAACTCAAGGCGCTGGGCCTCCCCGAGCGGGCTCGCAAGGACTACCTGGACAAGGCTTTCAGTTTCCCAATGATGTCCTACGCGGCCCTGTCCCGTAGCTCCCACATCGGGGCTCCTGCAGGTGTCGCCAGCTTCATCGGTGGGCCTTTTGGCTACGACTGGGCGAAGACCGCTCGATCCTCGATCCTGCCCCGAGAGCCTGCCCCGAAACGTGCCGAAGGGAAGCCGATTGTTGGCACCTCTCCGCTGCATTCGGATGGGTTCCAGGATTTTGTGGCCAATTCGCTGGAGCAAGTCCCGGCAGCAGGTGTCCTGGCTTATGCCGGTATGGGCATCTACTCGGCCGCAAAGGTCGCAGCAGATAAGCGGGGTGATGACATCCAGGGGCACAGGACGGATCTCTGGAATGCCCTGAGGTTCTTCGTCCCGAACGACCCTGGGACCCAGAACGTGATGATGCGTATGGCGCAGGACAGCGGGGTCCGAGCAACCCGATAGCGCACCATAAGGACCTGGCACGAAGCTGGGTCCTCCTTTTACCCGATGGAGAGGAGGATAATGGCCGCAGGTCTGAAGAATCCTTCGAATAGCGTCAAGACTGTGCGTAAGAACCAGACGATTATGGGCGAAGCCCTTGGAAGACTAATAGCGGAAACTGCTATTAGTGCGCCATTAGACTCCAGAGCCCGAAGCTTACGGTACACCACTGTGTTGATTACTGAGGCCGAAGCTTACGCAATGATCCTCACGACTGGGTAGCCTAATAGAAGAATCCTCTATTAAGGTTCCATTAGACCCCAAGACCAGTGACGCAGTCCGAGCCTTTCCGGTCGTGGAAGGCAACTCCGGTGACGGTATGTACCTGAAGCTATTCTGCCCTGTGATGGCCAAGACCCACCCGTGCACCGTCAATGAGGTGATGTCCCACCCGGCTAACCGGTGACCGAGGGGCGCTCAAGCACGACGACCTTCTATATGCCCTGCCGATTGGCGTCCAGTTCTTCGTGGAGACCATGGAGAAGGATTCCGACAAGGGCCGATTTTATGGTGCAGGAGCTCCTGGAAGCCACGGAATACATGGTGTCCAGAAACCCTCACTATTAGGGGAGGGGGGATCCCTGAGAGACTCTCTTAGTGGTTCTCTCAGGCTCCTCCGTTTTAAAGCTGCACTACAACGTCATACACCGAATGACTCTCTGAGAGCGTCTGCCATCTTTCCGACAGCTACCCGAGAGCTACCTCCGTAAAGATCGAAGGTGATGGTTTGTGAACTGTGGCCAAGGATTGCCTGAGCAGTAGTGACCGGGATCTCGTGTCGCTTCAGTAGGCCCGCTACCGAGTGGCGCAGTGAGTGGAACGACAGGCCACCGCCAGGTTCAATCCCTAAGGCATCTCGAAGGGTCTCATTGAGAGTCGTGGAGATCGTATATGCAGCTCCTGGGAAGATGGGACCATTTCCTACACTTTCGACATAGCCAAGGAATTCCTGGAGGTTGAACCCGTAGGCGCGATCTACCAGAGGGACCAAGCGCTCGGAATGTTTGTTCTTGAGGGTCTTCTCCCCATGGGCATTAATATCAATGACCCACTCTCCACCTACCTTCTTTATGTCAGCTCTGGTCAACTGCCCGATCTCACCGATCCTCGCCCCGGTAATCACGCCCACCGATACGGCCCAGCGCTTCCAAGCCTCCACACCAGGGAGATAGTCCATGAGGTCCCGGAGTTGTGCGTCATTGAACGCCTTCCGGCCACTCTCCGCTCCTTTGGTGATCTTGAGGCCTTTGTTGAATGCCTTGTCTATGTAGCCGTTGTTCTCGGCCCAGGTTAGGAGCGCTCCCAGACGGCTGAGGATCTTGTTCACGGTGATGGCTTTCCTGCCTTCGCCTATGCGGGCCTTGAGGATCACCATATCCGCTCGGGTATGGGTCTTCAGGTCCATCTCCCCTGCGGCCTCCGCCAAGGTCTTGAAGGACGACTCCAGGGCGGCAATGGAGGATGGTGCAAGCTGGTCCTTCATCTCGGCCATGTAGAGCGAACTGAGCTGGGCCATGGTCCAACGTTCCGCCTTCTCCTCTTCCCGCGCAACGGCTGTAGGGACAGTTGACGGCACCACCTGAAGCTCCTCGATGAGGTCTGAAAGGGGCTCTGGATTGCCCTTGAGGAGTCGCTCCTGTGTAGCTTGAACCATCCGAATGCCCACCTTGAGGGCCTTCAGGCGGTCCACTGTCATCGGGTGGTTGCTCTTGATGTCCTGGAGGTCTCCAAGGATCTCCTCGTACTCCAGTGACAGCGCCTCGCTCTCATCGTTGTGGACCATCTCCCAGAGCAGCGCTTCAGCCAGTTCACGGAGTGGTCCCACCAGCTCCGCCCAGGTTGCCTCCGGGCGATCCAACCGGAAGACCTGTATAGCAGCTTCGATTCGACGGCTGTAGCGCATTGCAGTGTCTCGTGTGCGGGTGCGGAGAGAGAGGGTAATGGCGCTTTTAGAGGCCCCTACTGGGCGGAGGCGAAGGTAATAGACACCGCTCCGGCGATACACCCAGGGGGTGGCCAGAGGGCAAGCGACCTTGTGACAAATTTCTAACGGAGTTCTAACAGTTGTGACACTGGCGGTGCGAGGAGCAGGGAGCATACGGGCCAAAATCCTTTGAAATCAAGGAGATAGCCAGAATCACCTGGATCAGGAACATCCACTGCCAGCCGGCCAGGCCGTGCTGGCCCGCGGCGAAGTGGTCGAGGATCCAGCCGGAGAACGGCCCGCCCAGCAGCCCGGACACCGGGATCGCCGACATGAACAAGGCCATGATGCGGCCGCGACGGTCCGCCGGGAACCAGCGCGAGAGGTACAGCACAACGCCGGGGAAGAAGCCCGCTTCGGCGGCGCCGGTCAACAGGCGCAGGGTGTAGAACTCGGTGGGGGTGGTGACGAACAGCAGGCAGGTGGACAGGCTGCCCCAGGCGATCATCATCAGCGCGATCCAGCGCCGCGGTCCGAAGCGGTTGAGCGCCAGGTTGCTGGGCAGGCCGCAGAGCACGTAGCCGATGAAGAAGATGCCGGCGCCGAGGCCGTACACGGTTTCGCTGAATTTCAGTGCGTCGAGCATCTGCAGCTTGGCGAAGCCGACGTTGACGCGGTCGAGGTAGTTGAACAGGTAGCAAATGAAAATGAACGGGATCAGCCGCAGGGTGATGCGCCGGTAGAGCGCGTTGCGGGTGAACTCGTTGCCTTGGTCAGGGGCGGGGCTGTGTGCCATGATCGGGTTCTCTGTTGTTATGGTTGTCACCGCGTCGCCTGTGCCGGCGCTCGCCTGGAAAAGTCTCGGGCAGTGTAGCGCGGCTGTCTTTGTGCTTTTGCACAGCTTCAGGTATGGGCTGCTGTGCCGCCGACCAAAGCCTAGGTGAGGACCATTACATGTTTGAGCTGGACCACGACCTGGCCCAGGACATCGTCGACCGGGCGATGGCCATCCTGCCGTGCAACGTCAACGTGATGGACAGCCAGGGGCTGATCCTGGGCAGTGGCGAGGCCGAGCGCATCAACACCCGCCACGAAGGCGCGCAGCTGGTGCTGGCCAATGGACGCATCGTCGAGCTGGACGTGGAGGCGGCCAAGTGCCTCAAAGGCGTGCAACCCGGCGTCAACCTGCCATTGATGCTCGATGGTCGGCTGATCGGCGTGCTCGGCCTCACCGGCGATCCTCAGCAACTGCGCACCTACGGTGAGCTGGTGCGCATGACCGCCGAGATGCTCCTGGCCCAGCGTCACCTGCAGGTGGAGCAGCAGTGGAGGCGCCAGCGCTGCGACGACCTGCTGGCGCTGTTGCTGGGCGGCAGCGGCGACTCGCCACGGCTGGTCGATGAAGCCCGGCAACTGGGGCTCAAACCGAATCTGCCACGCGTTGCCTGCCTGTTCGAGTTGCGTGTCGGCCCGCCTGCCGAGGCGCTTTCGGCCTGGCTGATGAGCCGCTACCCGGACAGTTGGTGTGTCAGCCCTGCGCGGCAGTCGCTGCTATGGTGCCGGCCAGCTGGGGTGCCGCTGGACGAGCCGCGCCTGCTCGAGCGCCTGCAACGCCATGGCTGGGACGTCGAGCGTCTGGCCCTGGGCAGCCCGGCGCAGAGCCTGGAGCAACTGCGCCGCAGTTACCGGCGGGTGCGCGACCTGCTGGCCTACGGTCGTGAGGTGCTGCCCGACGAGCGCCTGCTGAGCCTGGCCCGCTATCGCCTGCCGGCGCTGCTGTGGCGGCATCGCAACGACGATGCGCTGGACGAGCTGCTTGAACCCTTGCAGCGCATTCGCGCCAAGGATGCCAGCGGGCAGTTGCTGCTTACCCTGCGCGCCTGGTGCGCCCATGACGGGCAGAGCCAGGCCTGCGCCGAGGCGCTGGGGATCCACCGCAACAGTTTGCGCTACCGGCTGGAGCGCATTGCCGAGGTGGGGGAGGTGGACCCGTTGCGCATGGAGGGGATGCTGAGCTTGTACCTGGGGTTGCAGCTGTTGCCGGCGGACTGACGGCTGGCAAAGGCATCCGCCCAAACAACCGCCCCTGGGTTTTGTGCATCCGACCGAGGCCAGTGCACCGCGCACCTGTCAGCATGCGCGGAACAGGACAGGAGAATCCCCATGAAAATCGTCATCGCCCCCGATTCGTTCAAGGACAGCCTCGACGCCGCCGGTGTCGCCCGCGCCATCGCCAGTGGCCTGGCCGAGGTGTGGCCGGCCTGCGAGCGCATCGAATGCCCAATGGCCGATGGCGGTGAAGGCACCATGGAGGCGATCGTCGCCGCCAGTCAGGGCGAGCTGCGCCGCCAGGTGGTGCGGGGCCCGTTGGGCGAGCCTGTCGAGGCCGCCTGGGGCTGGCTGGCCGAGAGCCGCACGGCGGTGATCGAGATGGCCCAGGCCAGTGGCATCCAGCTGGTACCCAACGGGCAGCGCGATGCGTGTCGCAGCAGCACCTGGGGCACCGGCGAGCTGATCGTCGCGGCGCTGGCGGCCGGCGCCTCGCGCATTGTCCTGGCCATCGGCGGCAGCGCTACCAACGACGGCGGCAGCGGCATGTTGCGTGCGTTGGGCCTGCGCCTGCTGGATGCCCGGGGCGAACCGCTGGCTGAGGGCGGGCTGGCCCTGGCGCAGCTGGCGCGCATCGACGCCAGCGGCCTGGACCCACGCCTGGCGCAGGTGCGGGTGGACGTTGCCGCCGATGTCGATAATCCGCTGTGCGGCGCCAATGGCGCCTCGGCGATCTTCGGTCCGCAGAAGGGCGCCAACCCCGAGCAGGTGCAAGCCCTGGACCAGGCCCTGGCGCACTTCGCCGATCATTGCGCGGGTGTACTGGGCAAGGATGTGCGTGACGAGCCTGGCAGCGGTGCGGCCGGAGGGATGGGGTTTGCGGCCAAGGCGTTCATGGGCGCGCAGTTCCGCCCGGGGGTCGAGGTGGTCGCCGAGCTGGCCGGGCTCGATGCCCTGGTGCAGGGCGCGGATCTGGTGATTACCGGCGAAGGGCGTTTCGATGCCCAGACCCTGCGCGGCAAGACACCCCTCGGGGTGGCGCGGGTGGCCAAGCGCCACGGCGTGCCGGTGGTAGTGCTGGCGGGCACGCTCGGTGCGGGCTACGAGCAACTGTATGGGCAGGGTGTCGATGCGGCCTTCGCCCTGGCCAGCGGGCCGATGAGCCTGGAGCAGGCTTGTGCCGAGGCGGGGGCGTTGCTCAAGGCGCGGGCCGCGGATGTGGCGCGGTTGTGGCAAGTGGCGCGCCAGCACTGACGACGTCACAAGAGAACCAGGCTCCATGAGGGTGATCCGGTCCCTGTAGGCGCAGCTGTCTTGGGTTGCTTGCAAGGGCCTCATAGCTGGCAAGCCAGCTCCCACAGGGACGGTGCTTGCCCGCCAAGCAGGTGCCACCCATCTCGATGCGCCGCCTCAGGCGGCGCTCCTTGCCTGTCCTCACGCAGCAAAGCGCTGACGCTTTCAGCCCCTCCCGATAAATATTTATTTAGCCTCCTAATCAAAGCTTTGACATTCACTGCCTAAGCAGTAATATTTTCACACAATTGCCCAAGCAGACCGCCGATGTCCCATTTCACCCCGGAAAACTTCCAGACCTGCGCCATTGGCATGCTGCTCGGCCGCGCCGCGCTGCTCAAGGACCGCATCCTCGACTGGCACCTAGAAGCCGACGGCGTCACGGCCGCCCAGTTCAAGGTGCTGATCATCGTCACCCAGTACCAGGTCGATACCCCGGCCGAACTGTGCCGCTACCTGGGTCTGGACAGCGGCTCGATGACCCGCATGCTCGACCGCCTCGAGCAGAAGGGCTTGATCCTGCGCAACCGCTGCCCCGACGACCGCCGCCAGGTGCGCCTGGCCCTCACCGCCGACGGTCAGCGCCTGGCCGACCGCCTGCCCCAGGTCGGCGCGGCGGCAATGAATGAACTGGTCGGTGTGCTGCAGCCCGAGGAGCTCAAGACCCTTGAGCAACTGCTCGCCAAAGTCCTGCTCAGCGCCGGCGACCCCCTGACGATCCGCCGTTTCGGCGATCGTTGATCCCAGTCACGCATTTTCCAAGGTATTGTCATGGCCACTCCCGTTGACACCTCCACCCCGGCACCCGCGCCTGACAACTCGGGCAAGCGCAAGGCCTGGCTGCTCGCCCTGTTGCTGATCCTGATCCTCGCCGGGGCCGGCACCTGGGCCTGGTACAGCCTGGTCGGGCGCTGGCACGAAAGCACCGACGATGCCTACGTCAATGGCAACGTCGTGGAAATCACCCCGCTGGTGACCGGCACCGTCACCAGCATCGGCGCCGACGATGGCGACCTGGTGCATGCCGGCCAGGTATTGCTGCGCTTCGACCCGGCCGACAGCGAGGTTGCCCTGCAGGCTGCCGAGGCCAAGCTGGCGCGTACCGTGCGCCAGGTGCGCGGGCTGTACAGCAATGTCGACTCGCTCAAGGCGCAGTTGCAGACCCGCCAGGCCGAGCTGCAGAAGGCCCAGCAGGACTACAACCGGCGCAAGGTGCTGGCCGACAGCGGTGCCATCGCCGCCGAGGAAGTCGCCCACTCCCGTGATGACCTGACCGTGGCCCAGGCCGCCGTCAACAGTGCCCGCCAGCAACTCAACACCAGCACCGCGCTGGTCGACGACACGGTGGTTTCGTCGCACCCGGAAGTGATGGCCGCCGCCGCCGACCTGCGCCAGGCCTACCTGGACCATGCCCGCACCACGCTGGTGGCGCCGGTCACCGGCTATGTTGCCAAGCGCACCGTACAACTGGGCCAGCGCCTGCAGCCGGGCACCGCGACCATGGCGGTGATCCCGCTGGACGAGGTGTGGGTCGACGCCAACTTCAAGGAAACCCAACTGCGCGACATGCGCATCGGCCAGCCGGTGGAAATCACCGCCGACCTGTACGGCAGCGAAGTGACCTACTCCGGCACCGTCGACAGCCTCGGCGCCGGCACCGGCAGCGCCTTTGCCCTGTTGCCGGCGCAAAATGCCACCGGTAACTGGATCAAGATCGTCCAGCGGGTACCGGTACGCATCCATCTGGACCCTGAACAGCTGAAGACCCATCCGCTGCGCATCGGCCTGTCCACCGTCGCCGAAGTCGACCTGCACGACCAGAGTGGCCCGGCCCTGGCCCAGCAACCGCCGCAGCAGGCCAGCTACACCACCGAGGTGTACGACCGCCAGTTGGTCGAGGCCGATGACCTGATCGCCCGGCTGATCCACGAGAACAGCGCCACCGGCAAGACGGCCCAGCGATGAGCCAGGCGGCCCCTGCGCAGTTCACCCCGCCGAGCCTGCTGCTGACCACGATCGGGCTGTCCCTGGCGACGTTCATGCAGGTGCTCGACACCACCATCGCCAACGTGGCGTTGCCGACCATTTCCGGCAACCTCGGCGTGAGCTCGGAGCAGGGCACCTGGGTGATCACCTCGTTCGCGGTGAGCAACGCCATCGCGCTGCCGCTGACCGGCTGGCTGAGCCGGCGTTTCGGCGAAGTGAAGCTGTTCATCTGGGCCACGCTGCTGTTCGTGCTGGCGTCGTTCCTGTGCGGTATCGCCCAGTCGATGCCCGAGCTGGTGTTCTTCCGGGTGCTGCAGGGGGTGGTGGCCGGCCCGCTGTACCCGATGACCCAGACTCTGCTGATTGCCGTGTATCCGCCGGCGAAACGGGGGATGGCCCTGGCGTTGCTGGCGATGGTCACGGTGGTCGCGCCGATTGCCGGGCCGATCCTTGGCGGCTGGATCACCGACAGCTATAGCTGGCCGTGGATCTTCTTCATCAACGTGCCGATCGGCCTGTTCGCCGCCGCCGTGGTGCGCCAGCAGATGCGCGCGCGCCCGGTGGTCACCAGCCGCCAGCCGATGGACTACATCGGCCTGCTGACCCTGATCGTCGGTGTCGGCGCCTTGCAGGTGGTGCTGGACAAGGGCAACGACCTGGACTGGTTCGAGTCGTCGTTCATCGTCATCGGCACGTTGATCTCGGTGGTGTTCCTGGCGGTGTTCGTCATCTGGGAGCTGACCGACCGCCACCCGGTGGTCAACCTGCGGCTGTTCGTGCACCGCAATTTCCGTATTGGCACCCTGGTGCTGGTGGGCGGGTATGCCGGGTTCTTCGGCATCAACCTGATCCTGCCGCAATGGCTGCAGACCCAGATGGGCTACACCGCCACCTGGGCGGGCCTGGCGGTGGCGCCGATTGGCCTGTTGCCGGTGCTGATGTCGCCGTTCGTGGGCAAGTACGCGCACCGTTTCGACCTGCGCCTGCTGGCCGGTATCGCCTTCCTGGCGATCGGCACCAGCTGCTACATGCGCGCCGGCTTCACCAACGAGGTGGACTTCCTGCACATCGCCCTGGTGCAGCTGTTCATGGGCATCGGCGTGGCGCTGTTCTTCATGCCGACCCTGAGCATCCTGCTGTCGGACCTGCCGCCGCACCAGATCGCCGACGGTTCGGGGCTGGCGACGTTCCTGCGCACCCTGGGCGGCAGCTTCGCCGCGTCGCTGACCACCTGGATCTGGATACGCCGGGCCGACCAGCATCATGCCTACCTCAGCGAGCACATCAGCACCTTCGAGCCGGCCACCCGCCAGACCCTGGAACAACTGGGCGGTGCCAGCCCGCAGAACTACGCGAAGCTGGAGCAGATCCTCAACAGCCAGGCGTACATGATGTCGACGGTGGACTACTTCACCTTGCTGACCTGGGTGTTCGCCGGGTTGATCCTGCTGGTGTGGCTGGCCAAGCCACCGTTCACGGCCAAGGCCGCGCCGGCGTCGGCGGGGCATTGAGAGCAACCTGCGGGGGCGGCCCGACAAGCCCCCTTTTGCGGTGGGGCCGCAGGTTTTCAAATGATGGCATTTCCCCTAATCTTGTAGGTCTTTTCCGGACTACTTGGCAGGCTCATGGACAAGGTCATCGTCATCACCGGCGCTAGCCGGGGCATCGGCGCCGCCACCGCGTTGCTGGCGGCGCAACAGGGTTACCGCATCTGCATCAACTACCACGCCGATGACCAGGCCGCCGAGGCGATGCTGGCGCAGGTCCGCGCGCTGGGCGCAGAGGCCATTGCCGTACGCGCCGACGCCAGCGTCGAGGACGAAGTGGTGCGCTTGTTCCACTGCGTCGACCAGGGGCTCGGGCCGGTCACCGCGCTGGTCAACAACGCCGGGACCATCGGCCAGCAGAGCCGGGTCGAGGAGATGTCGGAGTTTCGCCTGCTCAAGGTGATGAAGACCAATGTGGTCGGGCCGATGCTGTGCGCCAAGCATGCCTTGCTGCGCATGGCCCGACGGCATGGCGGGCAGGGCGGGGCGATCGTCAATGTGTCGTCGGTGGCCGCGCGCCTGGGCTCGCCCAATGAGTACGTCGACTACGCCGCGTCCAAGGGTGCGCTGGATACCTTCACCCTCGGCCTGGCCAAGGAAGTGGCGGGCGAGGGCGTGCGCGTCAATGGTGTTCGGCCGGGGTACATCCACACCGGCTTCCATGCCCTGAGTGGCGATCCGGACCGGGTTGGCAAGCTTGAGCCCGGCCTGCCGATGGGCCGTGGCGGCAAGCCTGAGGAAGTGGCCGAGGCAATTATGTGGCTGCTGTCGGACAAGGCTTCCTATTCGACCGGCAGCTTCATCGACCTGGGCGGCGGGCGTTAGGGTCTGTATGAAAAGTCTTGAGACGAAGGTCAGGCAAGGCGAAAACAGCCGAGGAACGGTCGGAGTCGCGCCCGACTTTACGGGTTGTAAATGAGCATTCCGAGGCTGTTTTCAACGCAGCATCACCGAGTATCAAGGCTTTTCATACAGAGCCTAGAAGCGCGCCTCAACCCTGCAGCATGTGCTCGATCCGCTCCGCCAGTTGCTGCAAGGAAAACGGCTTGGTCAGCACGCTCATGCCTTCCTCCAGAACGCCATCACGCAGTGCGGCCGTTTCGTCATAGCCGGTGACGAACAGTACTTTCAAACCTGGGTAGCGCAGGCGCAATGCGCTGGCCACCTGTCGGCCGTTGAGGCCGGCAGGCAAGCCAACGTCGCTGATCAGCAGGTCTGGTGCGCTGCGCGCCTGGAGCCCCGCCAGCGCCTGAGGGCCGTTTTCGAACATCCGTGCCTCATGGCCGAGGTCCGCGAGTACTTCGGCAATGACCAGCCGTATGGCCATTTCGTCCTCGACCACCGCCACATGCCGTGCACGAGCCTGGGAACGCGGAAGGGCTACGGGAGCGACAATCGCTGGCTTGCGCTGCACCGCGCTGTGATGACGCGGCAGGAACAGGTTTACGCACGTGCCTTGCCCTGGGGTCGAGTGGATGTTCAACTGCCCTCCGGATTGGCGCACGAAACCGAAGATCATCGAAAGCCCAAGGCCTGTCCCCTGGCCAAGTGGCTTGGTGGTGAAGAACGGGTCCATGGCCCGCGCCAGGGTTTGCTGATCCATGCCACGCCCACTGTCGTACACACTGATGCGTACGTATTGCCCGGCGTTCAGATCCAGAGGGCTGGCGTGTTGTTCGTCGAGCTGCACGTTGCAGCAGGCGATGCGGACCGTGCCACTGCCGCTGATGGCGTCGCGGGCATTGATGCAAAGGTTTAGCAGCGCGCTTTCCAGTTGCGGTGGATCGATGCGCACGTTCCAGAGGTCGTTGTCGTTCTGGCAATACAGTTCGATATGTGGGCCGACACTGCGGGCAATCAGATCATGCATGCCGTCGACCAACGCGGCCACAGCCGTTGGCTCGGGCTGCAAGGTCTGCTGGCGGGAGAACGCCAGCAGCCGGTGAACCAGCGAGGCGGCCCGTTGCGCCGCGTCCCTGGCGTTGTCCAGCAGCGGGGGCAAGGCATTGTGACGTTGCTGATCAAGGCGCTGGCTCGCCAGTTCCAGTGCGCCCAGTATGCCGCCGAGCAGGTTGTTGAAATCATGGGCCACACCGCCAGTGAGCTGGCCCACGGCTTCCATCTTCTGCGCTTGGCGCAACGCGTGTTCGGCGTGTGCCAGGCGCTGTTGCTCCTCGATCCGCTCGCTGATGTCGTAGGCGAACAGATAAGCGCCAAGCGTCTGGTCATTGCTGTCACGCAAGGGGGCAAAGCGCATCTCATAATGACGCCGCGCATCGCCTTCGCCGAACGCGTCGATTTCGATGAAGGTCTCCCCGGCCAGCGCCCTGTTCCACAACGCCAATGAGCGTTGGCAATCGTCTGTGGCGGCTGCGAACTGTGCTTCAAGCGATGCACCAATTTCAGGCTGGAAACCGAAGACTCGCTGGAACTCGCCGCGGGTGGCGGCGTTGATGGCCAGCCAGCGCATCTGCCGGTCCACCACCTGCACGCAGGCCACACTGGCATCGATCAGATCGGCGAAAACCTTGCGCTCGGCCAGCGCCTGTTCAATGCGTTGCTCCAGTTGTGCATTGAGCGCCTGCAAGGCTGTTTCGGCGCGCTTTCGCGCCGTCACGTCGCGAAAGATAACCGCCACCTGATGGCGCTCGGCGGGTTCGACCCGAATTGCCGCCAGCCCCAGGCAGCGGTCGGTGGCATACAGTTCGTGCTCGAAGTAGATCGGCTCGCCGTTGCGCGCCACATGGCAGAAACGTTTCAGCCAGATCTCGGCCTCATCGGGAATGACGTCGCGCAGGGTTCGCCCCACTACATTGGGCAGGCCGGCATGGCGACAATAGGCGGGATTGGCCATCAAGTGCAGGTAGTCGACCCAGTGGCCGTTCGCGTCGGCAATGAATTCGATGATGCAGAAACCTTCCTCCATGGTCTCGAACAGGAACCGATAACGTTCGGCTTCCTGCACGCGCTCACGCAGTTGCTCAAGCTCCTGGGCCATGCGCAGGTTGTGCTGGCGTTCGATGCGCAGCGCCTGTCGAAGATCGTGCAACTCGTCAGGGTTCTCGCTGCGTGGGCTCACGCTCATCGATGGGACTCCTTGTCATTGATAGCAATTGCTCCACCTGTTCGACCAGCGCGTCGAGCGTAAAGGGTTTGGTCAGCACGCAGGTCCCGGGTGGCAGGGGACGTTCGTGCAACACGGCCTTTGCATCGTAACCGGTGATGAACAGCACCGGTACATCAGGCAGGCGCTGGCGAAACGCTTCGGCGACTTGTCGCCCATCAAGCCCACCGGGCAGGCCGATATCGGTGATCAACAGCTCGGGCTGGCCTGGCGCTTCCAGGGCTGCGGGGCCGCTTGCGTAGCTTTCGACACTGTGGCCGAGCTCTTCGAGCACTTCGGTGATTATCACGCGCAGCGGCACATGGTCCTCTACCAGGGTGATGCGCCGCCCAGGGGCGTGAGTACGGGCAGCAGGCTCGATCGCCGGCAAGGCCTGGTGTTCGCTCCCGGGCTGCCAGGGCAGATAAAGGCGTATGCATGTCCCTTCACCCCGCGTCGAGCAGATCTGCAGCTGGCCGCCGGACTGGCGGACGAAGCCGTACGCCATGGACAGCCCCAGCCCTGTGTTGCGGCCCGCCTGCTTGGTGGTGAAAAACGGCTCGACCGCACGTGCCGCGACCTCGACGGACATGCCCAGGCCATTGTCCTTGACGCCCAGGCACAGATAACGACCCGCTGGCAGATTCAACGTCTCGGCCGTGTCATCTGGAATTTCTACCTGGCGGCAATCGATATCGATGCGGCCGCCATTGGGCATGGCATCGCGGGCATTGATGCACAGGTTGAGCAGGGCGCTCTCCAACTGTGGCGGGTCGATAAAGGTCACCCCTTCGTCGTGCTCGAAATGGCAGCTCACTTCAATGGCCGGCCCGACACTGCGGCTGATCAGGTCCTGCATGCCCTCGACCAGGGTACGGAGCCGGATCATCTGGGGCTGCAGGGTCTGTTGCCGGGAAAAAGCCAGCAGGCGCTGAACCAGCGTGGCGGCCCGCTGGGCTGAACTGCAGGCGCTGTCGAGCAAGGCCGGGATATCAGCATGGCGTGCTTGCTGCATGCGTTGGCGCATCAGCTCCTGGGCGCCGAGTATCCCCGCCAGCAGGTTGTTGAAGTCATGGGCGATGCCGCCGGTAAGCTGACCGACTGCCTCCATTTTCTGCGCCTGGCGCAAGGCCTTTTCAGCCTCGAGCAGTTTTTGCTGTTCGTTGACCCGACGCGTGATGTCGTAGACGAACAGGTAAGCGCCGACTATTGCTCCGGCGGCATTGCGCAGGGGGGTGAAATGCGACTCGAAGTGGCGAAGGCGGTCGTTTTTACCGTAAGCAATTACTTCGGTAAAGGTTTCACCGGACAATGCCCTGCGCCAGAGCGCCATGGAACCTTCAAGCTCGACGGGGAAATTCGCAAGGCACTCGATCAGGCTATCGCCTGGCTGGAGCCTGTGGCTGAACAGATACTCGAAATCCTTGACCGCGCGTTTGTTTACCGCAAGGAATGTCATCGAGGTGTCCACCACCTGAACTCGCGCGACGCTGTTCTCCACTAACTCGGCGAGCAAAACGCGCTCTGCCAGGGCAGCGGCCACCCGTTGTTCGAGTTGCTCGTTGAGTTGTTGCAGGGCAGCTTCGGCGCGGTATCGCTTGGTGACATCCTTGAACAGTACCGCCACCTGCCGTCGCTCGACCGGCTCGATGCGGAAGGTGGTTACCGACAGCACACGCCCTGTCGCCACCAGCTCCTGTTCGAACTGCAAGGGTTTCCCGGTGCGCAGTACCTCGCCATAGCGGGCGATCCAGTCATCGGCCTCATCCGGCACCATTTCCCGCAGTTTCTGCCCCGTCACGTCGGCAATGCCTGCGTGGCGGGCATAGGCCGCGTTCGCCAGCACATGCACGTAATCGCTGAGCGGGCCGTGGGGGCCATCGAAGAACTCGATGACACAGAAGCCTTCGTCCATCGTATCGAAGAGAAAGTGGAACAGGCCCTGGTCAGCCTGTTGATGGTGGGCCCATTGTGCTTCCAGCTGGGCATTGCGCTGGCGAAGGTCTTCGACCTGTCGACGAAGGGTCTGCAGTTCGCGCGATGGCATAGGGCATGCGGGCTTCCAGTGAAGTGGCAGGGCACTGTAGCTGTTTTGCGTTACACCGTGCCAGGTGCCTGGCTGGCGCTACTGAGCAACTGGTCGACCCGGGCGATCAGCAACGCCAGCTCAAAGGGCTTGTGCAGCAGGGCCGTCAGGTTGGATGTCGTCAGCCGGTCACTGTCCAGGTCACCATCGTAGCCGGTGATGAACAGCACGGGGGCGTGTTCGTTGCTTGCGCGATAAGCGTTGGCAACCTGGTAGCCATCGACGCTACCGGGCAGTCCGATATCGACAATAAGCAATGCTGGGCGGGGAGCCTGCCCCAGCGCCCGCATGGCGGCAGCGCCTTCGTCGAAGACTTGTACCCGATTCCCTCGTTCTTCCAATACCTCGCGGATCACCATGCGCAGGGTTGGCTGGTCTTCGACCAACAGAATGTCGAGGCCAACGTTGCGTGACGGCTGTATTGCGGTGCGAGGGTCGAAGGACGCGAGCGGCACCTCGGTACGCTGTTCACGGGGCAAGTACAGGTTGACGCGTGTGCCGCCCTGGGGAGTGCTGTCAATGCTCAAGTGCCCGCCGGACTGGCGCATCAGCCCGTAGGCCATGGACAAGCCCAGGCCTGTGCCCTGGCCGAGGGGCTTGGTGGTGAAGAACGGCTCGATGGCGCGGGAGGCAATGTCTTCGGACATGCCGCGGCCGGTATCCTCCACCACGATCTGAAGGTAGTCGCCAGGCGCGAGTTGCAAGCTGGCGGCCTGGATCGGGGCGAGTGAATGATCCTGGCAACTGATACGCAGTGTGCCGCCTCTGGTCATGGCATCCCGGGCGTTGATGCATAGGTTCAGCAAGGCGTTTTCCAGTTGCGGTGGGTCCACGCACACTGTCCATTGCCCGGCCAGCGTCGCATCGACAAAACCGATGCTCGCGTCCAGGGTGCTGTGAATCAGGTCATGCATGCCAGCTACCAGGTGGTGCACATCCACGGTCTGTGGCGTGAGCGTCTGCTGGCGGGCGAATGCCAGCAGGCGTTGGACCAGCGAGCTGGCACGCGAGGCGTTTTGCTGGACGATGCCCAGCATGTGGCGACAATCCTGGCCGCGTCCTTGAACCAGTCGTTTGTCGGCAAGTTCCAAGGCACCCAGGATGCCACCCAGAAGATTATTGAAATCATGGGCAATGCCACCGGTCAGTTGACCGATAGCCTCCATTTTCTGCGATTGGCGCAAAGCCTGTTCGGTCTGGAGCAGGCGCTCCTGCTCCAGCACCCGCTCAGTGATGTCGTAGGCAAACAGGTAGCCACCCTGAATCTGCCCCTCGGCATCGCGCAATGGGTTGTAGCGCATGTCGTAGTGCCGCTGCGCTTCAGGTGGGCCGAGGGTGATGGTGTGAGTGAATGGCTCGCCCGCCAGCACCCTAGGCCATACCGGCTCGAGGCAGTGCAGGATGTCCGGCTTGTCGGCCAGGATCCGCGAAATGGAATCGCCCACCTTGGGTGTGAAACCGTGCAGCCGCTCGAAGGTTTCGCATGCGGTCCGGTTGATGGCGGTCAGGCGCAGGCTGCAGTCGGCGGCGAACACGTTGGCCAGGCTATGGTCGACCAGTTCACCCAGCAGCTTGTTGTTGACCCGTGCTTCGTCAACGTGCTGCTGGGCGCGATCGAGCATGGCATTGATGAGCCGCTCGGTGGCTGGGGCCCCGGTGAACAGCACCGCCACCCGTCGTTCGCTGGCCGGCCCGAGCGGGTAGGCCGCGATCGACAACAGGCGATCGGTGGCTTCCAGACGCTGCTCGAAGCGGGCCGGCTTGCCGGTTAGCAATACCTCGGCGAAGCGAGGCACCCAGGCATCGGCTTCGGCCGGGATAAGCTCGCGTATCGTCTGGCCCATTTGCTTGGGGTGTGCGGTGTGATGCGTATAAGCCTCGTTGCTGAGGATATAGCGGTAGTTGCTCAGCGGCCCCTCTGGCCCATCCAGCAACTCCAGCACACAAAACCCTTCGGTCATGTGACTACGCAGCACAGCCAGGCATGCGCGTTCGAACGCATGCTCGGCAAGCTGCGCCTCGAGCTCGGCGATGCGTGCGTTCAAGTGTTCTAGGGAGTGCGCAGGGTCGTCGAGCATGAGCAGGTATCGGTCGGCGTGTCGCGCAACTATAGCCGCGCCGACCGGTCGCCGCCATGGCATCAGAACGAGCGCACGATCCTGCCTAGCGTTTCCATGGCCTGCTCCGCGCCGTCACCCCAAGGGCTGCCATAGTTCAGGCGGATACAGTTACCGAAGCGCCGGGTCGGCGAGAAGATCGGCCCCGGCGCGATGCTGATGCCCTGGGCCAGCGCCATGTGGAACAGCTTCAACGCGTCCATCTGTTCGGGCAGTTCCAGCCACAGAAAGTAGCCGCCGGAAGGCTGGCTGACCCGGGTCTGCGCCGGGAAGTGGCGGGCGATGGCGGCGAGCATGTTGGCCTGCTGGCCCTCCAGCGCGTAGCGCAGCTTGCGCAGGTGGCGATCGTAGCCACCGTGCTGCAGGTAGTCGGCGATCGCCGCCTGGGCCGGCATCGAGGCGCACAGCGAGGTCATGAGCTTGAGTCGCTCGATCTTCTGCGCAAAGCGCCCGGCCGCGACCCAGCCGATGCGATAGCCCGGGGCCAGGCTCTTGGCGAACGAACCGCAATGCATCACCAGCCCTTCGGTGTCGAAAGCCTTGGCCGGCTTCGGCGCCTGCTGCGAGTAGTACAGCTCGGCGTAGACGTCATCCTCGATCAGCGGCACCTGATGGCGGCGCAGCAGCTCGACCAGTTCCCGCTTCTTGGCCTCCGGCATGCTCGCGCCCACCGGGTTCTGGAAGTTGGTCATGCACCACACGGCCTTGACCGGGTGTTTGTCCAGGGTCTGGGCCAGCACGCCAAGGTCCATGCCCTCGCGCGGGTGCACCGGGATTTCCACTGCCTTGAGCTTGAGGCGCTCTAGCACTTGCAGGCAGGCATAGAAGGCTGGCGCCTCGATGGCCACCAGGTCACCGGGCTGGGTCACGGCCTGCAGGCACAGGTTCAAGGCTTCCAGCGCGCCGTTGGTGATCAGCAGCTCTTCCATCGGCAGCATCAGCCCGCCGACCATGTAGCGCAGGGCGATCTGCCGACGCAGTTGCGGGTTGCCCGGCGACAGGTCGGTGACCACCATGCGTGGGTCCATGGCCCGGCTGGCGCTGGCCAGTGAACGGGACAGGCGCTGCAGCGGGAACAGGCTCGGGCTGGGGAAGGCCGAGCCGAACGGCACGGTGTGCGGGTCCTTGATCGAGTCGAGGATCGAGAACACCAGGCCGCTCACATCCACATCGGTGGACTCGCTGGCCGGCGCCTGGGGTTGCGGCTCGCAGAACGGCCGCGGCGCGTGGGCGTTGACGAAGTAGCCTGAGCGCGGCCGCGCGCGGATCAGGCCGCGGCGTTCCAGCAGGTAGTAAGCCTGGAACACGGTGGACGGGCTGACCCCGTGGGTCTGGCTGGCGTAGCGCACCGAAGGCACCCGCTGGCCGGGGCCTAGCACCCCGGAGCGGATCAGTTCGGCAATGTCGTCGGCGAATCGTTCGTAGCGTTTCATTATGGTTTTGGCAGGCAAGGTGAGGGGCAGTGTAAGGGATCAGCGATTCATCGGCGCGACGAAACGGCTGTGTGCAGTGCTGCGGATCCCCGGCTGGTCGCTGTCCTGGATCTCGAAGGTCAGCTCCTGGGAACTGCTGGTCGGGCGATCGGCAAGCATCGCCACCGATACCGGCAGTTCGCTCATCTCGCCGGAGGCCAGGGTGAATTCGGTGCGACCGTGCAGCTCGAAGCCGTCGGCGTCAACCAGGCGCAGGCGATAGTGCTGGGGTTCCTGGGTCTTGTTGATGATCTTGAGCAGGTAGATGTTCTCGATCTGGCCCAGGGCGTTCTCGCGGAACAGGCCACGGTCCTTGATCACGTCCATCGACACCATCGGACGCATCTGCAGGGCCAACACCAGGGCGCCGATCATCAGCGTCAGCGCGGCGGTGTAGCCGAGCAGGCGAGGGCGCAGCCAGTGGGTCTTGCCGCCTTGCAGGTTGTGTTCGGACTTGTAGCCGATCAGGCCACGGGCATAGCCCATCTTGTCCATCACCCCGTCGCAGGCGTCGATGCACGCGGCGCAGCCGATGCAGGCCATCTGCAGGCCTTCGCGGATATCGATGCCGGTGGGGCACACCTGCACGCACAGGGTGCAGTCGATGCAGTCGCCCAGGCCCTGGCTGCGCGCGTCGCTGCCTTTCTTGCGCGGGCCACGGGCTTCACCGCGGCTGGGGTCGTAGGCCACCGCCAGGGTGTCCTTGTCGAACATCACGCTCTGGAACCGTGCATAGGGGCACATGTGCATGCACACCGCTTCGCGCAGCCAGCCGGCATTGAGATAGGTGGCGGCGGTGAAGAACAGCACCCAGAACAAGGCCACTCCACCCAGCTCGAAGGTGAACAGTTCGGCAGCCAGCGGGCGGATCGGCGTGAAGTAGCCGACGAAGGTCAGCCCGGTGAGCACGCCGATGGCCAGCCACAGGCCATGCTTGAGGCCGCGGCGGGCGATCTTCTCCGCGCCCCACGGCGCGGCGGCCAGCTTGATGCGCTGGTTGCGGTCGCCCTCGGCGATCTTCTCGCACCACATGAACAGCCAGGTCCAGGTGCTTTGCGGGCAGCTGTAGCCGCACCACACGCGCCCGGCGAACACGGTGATGGCGAACAGGCCGAAGGCGCAGATGATCAGCAGCGCCGACAGCAGGATGAAGTCCTGCGGCCAGAAGGTCGCGCCGAAGATATGGAACTTGCTGTCGGCCAGGTCCCAGAGCACGGCCTGGCGGTCGCCCCATTGCAACCAGGCGGTGCCGAAGAACAGCACGAACAGCAACCCGGCGAAGGCGATCCGCAGGTTGCGGTAGAAGCCGGTGAAACTGCGTGTATGAATGCCACCGGCCACCTGGCTTTTGCTCTTGTGGGTGGTGGGGGCAATCTCGATGACTCGGAAGGGGATTCTGTCGCTCATGGTTCGTCGCTCATCAGGCCTCGATCAGGCCAGGGCACTATGGCCCTCGATCTGTTTTCAGCACAGGCCCAGGTATCGAGATAAAAACCATATCAGATGAGAGATGAGTTTGTTGAAGCCTTGTATTTCGGTGCTTGGCGTACTGGATTGCAGATGCCTGCGGCTATCCACCGCACCTTTGTTTAGTGGTATTGGCCGCTTTGCGCCCCATCACCCGGCTGGCTGAAAAAGAACCGCCGGATCGTAACGCGCTTCGACAAAAAGGCATGCCGCCGCGAGGTCACCACCCAGAACGCAAGCGTTCCCGCTCCCTTAAAGCTGCATTACGGCGAGCGCTCTGCGCAGCGGCTCGTCGGATATCTGGATAGGGCCATGAAATGGCACGTCCATGTCCAATACGAGGTACACGGAAGCCGAAATAAGCAATGAAGAAATGATGAACATTGCTATTACCATCGAATTAAGGGGCGCGCGGTATCCAAAACTGGCGAAAATGAGCGTCAACCAAGCAGCAAGCATCCCGATAAGCGGGCCGGGAATTGCCCCCTCTGACTGCTCGACTATCCTCCAGCGTTGCTCGATGAGCGAATGATATTGCTGACGTATATCCTGCAGCATCGTTTCATGGTAACGGTCCGGCGGCTTAATAACGGCCAAAGATTTTCCTATGTCATCCAAGTATTTAGCTGCTTCGCTGTTACGATGTTGCAGCGCCTCGTCACCCCGATACGGCGTGTCGATAGCGTGCTCAAGATAGATGATCAGTCGGTTGCGAGTCTCCTGGGCCGAATCGCCATAGCCCCGCAGTGTCCGATCAAAAATGATCATACTGGTTGCATACCCATGGAAGTTTGCATCAATGGACTCGAAGGTATTTTTGGCAGAATTGATCATCAAGCCAAAGACCAGCGATGTCATAACCACAAAAATGTTAGCTACCAGGCGAATTACTGTATTTGTGTCTTCATCCCTGTGGTGGGATGCCAGCTTTGGGTACCACAGCATCATGAGCAACGAGGCGGCAATCAAGCACCCAAAAATGGCCAGTGCGATCCAGAGAGCGTTCATGCATCAGGGCCCTGATCAATCTGAGTCAAGCCTTAAAAGATAGTCCGTGACCGACCGCTATGGTTGGAAAGCTGCTGGCCGTGGATGACCGCTTCCGACCCAGAACTGCCCACCTGATTGGCAAGACCGATCTTGCAGGAGCGATTCAATCCGTGAAGAACCAAAAATGTAGACGCCTTGAAGGTCGATGGCTCAGCGCTTGTAGAGGAACGCTTCAACTACAACGGCAAACGCTGATGAATGTTCTCGGCGATGGGGGTAGCCAACAGCGGCAGCTATGCCCTGTAGGGTGGTTTTTCGACTTTCGACAGCCGCTTCGGAGGGGCGTGGAGAAACAACCCAAGACAACAGTACTGGCACGTTTTTTATCGATTTGGGCCGCCTACCGCTCTTTCAAATTGACCTTACCCAAGGTCGCCCACCATCGCCTAGGCACTCCTTTACGATCGGCAATGGTAGCCAGGTGGATCATTTCAATGACGGGTCATTGGCGCTATCTTGCCCTTGGCTGGGGGTTGACCTGAACCTCGTCAACAGCAGTTCCGACCTGCAGGGTGCTGGTTGTGATGTGTATGCAGGAATTAATAGCTATTGCGAGAGCATGGTGATATTCAAGGCGTAGCGAAGCTTTTTCTAAATAGCCGCTAACAGTGACGCAGAGCATTTGGTGGTTTTTCAACGAAGATTTTCCAGCATATTTTAATGGCTGGATGGAGGCCATTGCTCGACTATGCTGGTGTCAGCCTGGGTCGAAAGGAGCCACTAGGCTCTGTACGAAAAGCCTTGATACTTGTTCATGCTGCGTTGAAAACAGCCTCGGAATGCTCATGTACTCCAGTACACTGCGCTTCCTCGGCTGTTTTCGCCTTGCCTGACCTGCGTCTCAAGACTTTTCGTACAGAGCCTAGCAAAGTCCTCTTTGCCTCGCTTTGCGCTCGCCCATTCATCCTGCTATGCCCAAGCTCCGCCAGGGCTTATGGCGGACTTCAATCCCTGCGACGCCTTTCACATGCCAGCATTCCCAATCCCTCCCTCACTGAGTACACTTGAGACACGTTCTTATTTGCACCTGGTAATTTTTTAGGGAGGCGTGATGTCCACCGTTGTTCCCGATGGCACTGCGCACACCGGCCTGGAAGCACTGTACCGTGAGCATAGCGGCTGGCTGCACGGCTGGTTGCGCCAGCGTCTGAACAACTCCGCCGATGCCGCGGACCTGGCCCAGGACACCTTCATCCGGGTGTTGTTGGCGCGCACCGCCGACACTCTCAAGGAGCCGCGGCACTACCTGGCGACCATCGCGCGCGGGCTGACCATCGACCTCTACCGCCGCCGCAGTCTGGAAAGCGCCTACCTCGAAGCCTTGGCGCAGCAGCCGGAGCGTTATGCGCCCTCGGCCGAAACCCACGCCGCGATCCTCGATACCCTGATGGCCATCGACCGTATGCTCGATGGGCTGGGCTCGCGCACGCGGGCTGTGTTTCTCGCCGTGCAACTGGACGGCCTAAGCTACGACAAGACCAGCGAACGCCTGGGTGTTTCGGTGAGCACGGTGCGCAAGCACCTGGCCCGCGCGCTGATGCATTGCCTGCTGTTCGAGGACGCATGAAGGCCATTCTCAGCGAGGCGGTGGACTGGTACGTGCGCCTGCATGACAGCAGTGTCGATGACGCCACCCGCGCCGCATGGCAAGCCTGGTGCATGGCCGACCCTCGCCACGCCGCAGCCTGGGCGCGCCTGGAGCAACTGCAAGGCCGCCTGGGCAGCGCCCCCCGCGGTGCCGCGCAGACCCTGGAGAATGCCCGGCGTGACCGGCGCCATGCCGTGAAGGCACTGGCGCTGTTGCTCGGCGTCGGGGCCGTTGGTTGGCAGGGGTACCGGGCTTCGCCCTGGAGTGCCGACTATGCGACACGGATCGGCGAGCGCCGCCGACTGACCCTGGCCGATGGCACACGCCTGGACCTCAACACCGACAGCCGTGTCGATGTTCGCTACGACGCGGGCCAACGCCTGATCCAGCTGCAGCGCGGCGAGATCCTGGTGGAAACCGCCAAGGATGCGCGGCCACTCAGCGTGCGCACCGTGGCAGGCGACATCCTGGCCCTGGGTACCCGCTTCAGCGTGCGTCAGGACAACGACGTGAGCCATGTGGCGGTGGCCGCCCATGCCGTGGAGGTGCGGCCCAGCCGGGCGTCGCAGGTGGTGCGTATCGACAGCGGGTACAGCCTGAGTTTTGCCGCCGACCATATCGGCCCCCTGCAACCCTTGGCCCCCGGTGGCCAGGCCTGGGCCGAGGGCATGCTGGTCAGCGTTGACTGGCGCCTGGACGAGGTGGTCCATGAGCTGGCGCGCTACCGCCCCGGTTATCTCGGCTGCGCGGGGGAGGTCGCCGGCTTGCGCCTGTCTGGCGCATTCAACCTGGACGACACCGACGTCGCCCTGGCCAGCCTGGAAGACGCGTTGCCGGTTCGCGCACGGCGCATGACGCGCTACTGGGTGCGCCTGGAGCCAATCGGCAAGGGGTAGGGGCCCACAATCGTGGAGGCCCGAGCCGGGAAGAGTGGTTGAAATCTCATTCGCTCTCAAACATTCGAGAATTTTTCGCATTTGGGGTAGCAGATTTCCTTCGCTGCTTCGGCTCTTGAGGGCGCGCGCATCAAGCGTGCCCAAGCCAACCCGAAACAGGAACCCCTTTTCATGTCCGCACGCCGTACCTCGCTAGCCTGCAGTATTCGCCAGGCGACCCTCGCACTGAGCCTTTGCGGCGCCGCGCTGGCGACCTCGACCGCCTGGGCCGCCGCGCAGCGCTACGATATCCCGGCCGGCAGCCTGGCCTCCGCGATCAGCCAGTTCGCCGCTGCCAGCGGCGTGACCATCAGCTTCAGCAATGACGAAACCAGCGGGCTGCATTCCTCGGGGCTGCACGGCAGCTTCGAGCTGGAGCAAGGTTTCTCCGCGTTGCTGCAGGGATCGGGGCTGCGCGTGCAGCAGGTGGGCGACAAGCGCTATGTGCTGAGCAAGGTGTACAACGACGGCGCCGTCGAGCTTGGCGCGACCAGCGTCGACGCCCTGGGCCTGGGCAGCACCACCGAAGGCACCGGCAGCTACACCACCGGTTCTGCCAGCACCGCGACCGGCCTGCGCCTGTCGGCACGCGAGACGCCGCAGTCGGTCAGTGTGGTGACCCGTCAGCAGATCGAGGACCAGAACCTGACAGACGTCACTCAGGTGCTCGAGCAGACGCCGGGCGTGGTCGTTGACAGCATGGGCCCGGCCGGCAGCGACGCCAACCATATCTATGTACGCGGCTTCCAGGTCGGCAGCATCCAGGTCGACGGCGTCAACCGCCCCGACACCTTCGGCTTTCGCGACGACCTTGCCGACATGGTGTCGTACGACCGGGTCGAGGTGGTGCGCGGCGCCACCGGCCTGATGTCGGGGACCGGCGACCCCGGCGCCACCATCAACCTGGTGCGCAAGAAACCGACCCTCGAGACGCAGCGTAAGCTGACCCTCAAGGCGGGCTCCTGGGACAGCTACCGCACCGAGCTGGACCTGTCCGGCAAACTGTCGGAGAGCGGCCATGTGCGTGGGCGTTTCGTGGCGTCGACCACCGACAGCCAGAGCCATGTCGATCGTCAGTCGCTGGAGAGGCAGGTGGCCTACGGGGTGGTGGAATGGGATGTCACCGACAGCACGATGCTGACCGTGGGCGCCGAGTACCAGGAGATGGACAACGACGGCGCAGGCAACCACGGCTTCCCGATGTACAACTCCGATGGCAGCCACTTCAATCCGTCGCGTTCGTTCAACTCGGCCTCGGACTGGAGCTACCACAAGCGCCGCACGAAAACGTTGTTCACCACGCTGGAACACCAGCTGGACAACGGCTGGCAGTTGAAACTGAATGCCGAGCACAGTCGTCGCAGCTATGACGACACCTTCGCCACCGCCGCCGCCGGTAGCGTCAAGCCCGATGGCAGCGGTATCAGCACCTGGACCGGGCGTTGGGCGGGCGAGCCCCGGCAGACGTCGTTCGACCTGTCCGCCAGCGGCCCGTTCGAGCTGCTTTCCCGCGAGCATCAAGCGTACCTCGGCGCTAGCCACTATCGGGCCTACTACCGTAATCCCGGTTACCAGCTATGGACGAGCCAGCCTATCGACAACATTCATACCTGGGACGGTTCGCTGGCGATTCCGGACGCTATCCACAACAAGTATTCGCAAGATGCGCTGGACGAAACCCAGGACGGCCTGGTGGCGTCGGTGCGCTGGAGCCTGGCCGATGAGCTGTCGCTGATCACCGGCGCACGGGTGATCGACTGGAAACGCGACGAAACCGGGACCACCCTGTCAAGCGGCGCCACCACGCGCACCTCGCGCAGCGAAACCGGGGTTGTCACGCCTTACGTGGGGCTGGTCTACGACTTCGCCGAAAACTGGTCGGCGTACGCCAGCTATACCGCGATCTTCAAGCCGCAGAGCAGGCAGGATGCCAGTGGCGGCTACATCGAGCCGCTGGAGGGCGTGAACTACGAGTTGGGTATCAAGAGCGAGTTCTGGGACAAGCGCCTGACCACCGCCTTCAGTGTCTTCGAGGTGCAGCAGGACAACCTGGCCGTGGCCGACGGCGACAAGCTGGCACCAAACGGCGACCAGGCCTACCGCGCCGAATCTGGCACCAAGACCCGTGGTTTCGAGATGGAAATGGCGGGGCAGATCCTGCCTGACTGGCAGGTTTCCGCCAGCTACACCTATGCCCAGGCCGAGGATTCCGATGGCAAGCGCCTGCTCACCGAAGTACCCCGCGATACCTTCAAGCTGTTCACCAGTTACCAACTGCAGTCCTTGCCACAGTTGAAGATTGGCGGCGGCGTGCGCTGGCAGGGGATGGAGTACAAGAAGAACGCCGGCCCGAACAAGGAGACGTTCACCCAGGGCGCCTTCAGTGTGGTCGACCTGATGGCGCAGTATGCGTTCACGCCGCAGACCAGCGTCGCCTTGAACCTCAACAACGTGCTGGATGAGAAGTACTACTCCGCGATCGGTGGGCGCGGGTGGTACGGCACCCCGCGCAGCGCCACGGCGACATTGGTCTACGCATTCTGATCCACGTCGGCCAGATCGGGTGGGGCCCACAGCCGGGACTACCCGACATACCGCGATGGACAGGCGCTGCGGCTGCCTGGCGCTACCAGCTTTGTGAATGAGGCTGCGGCCCTGGCAGCGTCGGAAACAACGGCGATACCTCCTCGGCCAGCTCCTGGATGATGTCCTGCGCCGGACGCCTGGCCATCTGCAATCCCAGCGCGGCGTGGTTCACCCCGGCCGCGCGCCATTTCTCCAGCAGCTCGACCAGCCCATGGCGCCCTGTGCGCAGTACGTAACCGCCCTGCAGGGGCGTTCGGGGAAAGTGCGGGTCGTCGTCCAGGTCGATCCATTCATTGGTCATGTGCGGGCGGAAACCGCCACCGGGTATCGCTTCGCGCCAGGCGCGGGCTTTTGCCGCCAGGCGCAGCGGCCCGTGCCTGTCGTGGGTGGCGTGCGGGTAGGTGAGCCAGCCATCGGCATGTTCGCGAAAGGTGTCGGCGTTGGCGCCACAGGTGTTCGGGGTGGTGTTCATGACTGCTCCTTGGGTCAGCATGCTCACGGGCCGGTGGCCGGGGCGGGAAGGCGGATACTGCGTTGCACGGCCGGGCGCCGTTCGACCTGCCGGTACCAGCGCGTCAGGTGGCGGTGGACACTGAAATCAAAGCCCACCAGGGCTGCGATATGCAGCCAGGCGAAGGTGGCCCTGGACCGGCCCTGGCCGTCGCGTTTCGCCTATTACGTGGTCGCCCGCAGGGAGAAGCTCGAACGACCGCCGGTGCGGGCGTTCATCGACTGGCTGGGCAGCTTGTTGGTGGCTAGAGGGTAGGGGGGCAGTATTTTTCCGGGTCGCGACTTTCACGATGTTTCCCCGCCGCTACTCCACTGCCTCCGCCAGCCCCTGGTCCTCACCCAGGAAACCACCGCTCTGATGCCGCCACAGCCGTGCATAGGTGCCGTTCCTGTCGAGCAGTTCGGCATGGCTGCCTTGTTCGATGATGCTTCCTTCGTCCATGACGATGAGCCGGTCCATGGCGGCGATCGTGGACAAACGGTGGGCGATGGCGATGACGGTCTTGCCCTGCATCATGTCGTCGAGGCTTTCCTGGATCGCGACTTCAACCTCCGAGTCCAGGGCGCTGGTGGCTTCGTCGAGCAACAGGATCGGCGCGTTCTTGAGCATCACCCGGGCAATGGCAATGCGCTGGCGCTGACCACCGGACAGCTTGATGCCACGCTCGCCCACCAGGGTGTCGTAACCGCTGTGGCCTTGCCGATCGCTCAGCTGGCTGATGAAACCATCGGCCTGGGCGTTGGCCGCGGCGCTGCGGATCTGCGCCTCGGTCGCTTCGGGGCGGCCATAGGCGATGTTGTCGCGGATGGAGCGGTGCAGCAATGACGTGTCCTGGGTGACCATGCCGATGGCGCTGCGCAGGCTGTCCTGGGTGACCTGGGCGATGTTCTGCCCATCGATGCGGATCTCGCCGTCGTTGACGTCGTAGAAGCGCAGCAGCAGGTTGATCAGCGTGGACTTGCCGGCGCCGGAGCGGCCCACCAGGCCGACTTTTTCGCCGGGGCGAATGTGCAGGCTCAGGTCATCGAGCACCTGGCGTTCGCCGTTGTAGTTGAAGCTCACCTTGTCGAAGGTCACCGCGCCACCGCGGGTCACCAGCGTGCCGGCGTCGGGCGCATCCTGCACCTTGGGGCCGCGGGTCAGGGTGGCCATGCCGTCCTGCACGGTGCCGATGTTTTCGAACAGGGAGGTCATCTGCCACATGATCCAGTGCGACATGCCGTTGATCCGCAGGGCCATGGCCGTGACCGCCGCCACGGCGCCCGCGCCAACCTGGCCCTGGTGCCAGAGCCACAGGGCATAGCCGCCGGCCCCCAGGATCAAGCCGACCACCAGCGCCTGGTTGACGATCTCGAACTGGCTGACCAGGCGCATCTGGCGAAAGCCGGTGAGCTTGAAGTCCTCCATCGCCGCCCGCGCAAAGTGTGCTTCGCGTTTGGAATGGGAGAACAGTTTCACCGTGGTGATGTTGGTGTAGGCATCGGAGATGCGCCCGGTCATCGACGACCGCGCATGAGCCTGCTCCTGGCCGACCTTGCCCAGGCGCGGCACGAAGTACAGCATCGCCAGCCCGAACAGGGCGCCCCAGGCCAGGAACGGCAGCATAAGTTGCAGGGCGAAACCGCCGGCCAGGGCGATGATGGCGATGAAGTACACGCCGATGCCGGGCAGGACCTCGATCAGGGTGAACAACACCTCGCGCACGGCCAGCGCGGTCTGCATCACCTTGGTGGTGACCCTGCCGGAAAACTCGTCGGAGAAGAACGACAGGCTCTGGCGCAGCATCAGCCGATGGAAATCCCAGCGCAGGCGCAGCGGCAGGTTGATCGCCAGCACCTGGTGCTGCATCAGGGTGCGCAGGGTCACCAGCACGATACTGGTCAGCAGGACGATACCGATGCTCCAGAGCACGCGGCTTTCCTGTTCGCTTGCGCCACCCGCCTGCCAGGCGGGAAGCAGGTCGACCACCTGGCCAAGGAAGGAAAACAGCCAGGCTTCATAGATCGACACGCCGGCACTGAACAGCGCGAGGGCCAGGAGGTACCCGCGCGCGCCCCGCGTGCAGGCCCACAAAAAGCGCAGCAGGCCTAGCGGTGGCGGTGGTATTTCATCAGGCGGGAAGGGGTCGAGCCATCGTTCAAAAACACGCAGCATGCTGGTCTCCGGAAGGGCGCGGCGTTGATCGGCAACGCCGTAGCGATCGTGCAACCATACCGCACATCGAGGTGTTCGCCTTGCCGCTCGTGTCCTCCTGAGGCCAGCTGCTGCCCAGTGTCATCTACCGCGATCGGTCAGCAAGGCTGCGCCGCCATCCGATTGGAGACGTTGCGCCCGAGCACCAGTACCGCGACAAAACCGCAGCCCACCAGGGCCGTGGCCAGGCTCAACAGCACCGCGGTACCGAGCTGATCGACAATGCGCCCGCCGAAGAACGAGCCCAAGGCAATGATCACCTGGAACATGGCGACGAACAGCGGCATGCCGCGTTCGACATCCTTGGGTGCCACCACGAACATCCAGATACTGGCGCAGGCCGGGAAGGCACCAAAGGCGAAGCCCCACAGCGCGATCAGCATCGCGGCGCCGGTCATGCCGGTGGCGAAGTAGGGGAACAGGGCGGTGCTGATGCCGATCATCAGGGCGACCAGCAACAGGGTGTGGCGCACGCTGCGGTTGGCGGCGAAACCGGCGAAGATGTTGCCGATCACCCCGGCCACGCCGTACAGCAACAGCAGCGAACCGATGGTCGGCCCATCGAAGCCGGCGCTTTGCTTGAAGAACGGTGCGACATAGGTATAGGCGGCAAAATGCGCCAGGCCGATCAGCAATACCGCGATCAACCCGACCCGTGCCTGCGGATTGACGAACAGCGCCGGCAGGTCGCTGATGCGAATGGCTTTGTCGGGGGTGAGCCGCGGCAGCAGGAAGACCTGCGCCAGCAGTACTGGCACGCCAACCAGCGCGGTAGCCAGGAAGGTCATGCGCCAGCCCATCAGGCCGCTCAGCCAGGTGCCGACCGGCACGCCCAGCACGGTGGCCAGGGTCACGCCGACCATGATGATCGAGGTGGCCTGGGCCACGCCCACGCCCTTGGGGGCCAGGCGGCCACTGAGGGCAATGGCGGTGGCCCAGAAACCGCCGATGCTGATGCCCAGCAGCACGCGGCCGAACAGCAGCAGGCTGAAGTCGCTGGCGTAGGCCACGACGGCGTTGGCGAGGATCATGATCAGCGTCAGGCCGATCAGCAGGTAGCGACGGTCCAGGGCGCCGATGCCCACCGACAGCAAGGGCGCGGCGAGGGCGGCCATGATGCCGGGCAGGGTGACCATCAGGCCGGCCTGGCCGGCGCTGATGCCCAGGTCGCTGGCGACATCGTTGAGTACGCCCACCGGGAGAAACTCACTGGTGACCAGGGCGAAGGCGCCCACGGCGACCGAGAGAATCGCCAGCCACTGTTGGCTGACGCTTTGTTGACTGTGTTCGGGACGGCCGTGAGACGGCGGAGTGACACTGGGCATGGTGTTGGATTCCATGGGGGGATGCCGCCTGGGGCGGACCGGGGAGCGGAAAAAATGGTTGGCGATTATAAGAGACGGTTTTGCCGAGCCGACAGGCGGGGCGCTCGATAGTAAACATCAGCCTGATCGATGGTTGTACCGCGAATACGACCACCCCTGGCACGCCTGAACGCCCGTAGACGCTTGCAAAATACATATGGGGATCCGTATATTTGGATTTCCATATGTATTGGTGCAGCCATGATAACCCCGCCCGATGTGTTCAAGAGCCTGTCTGACGAAACCCGTGCTCGCGCCAGCCTGCTGATTGCCAGTCTCGGTGAGCTATGTGTCTGTGAGCTGATGTGCGCGCTGAACGACAGCCAGCCGAAGATCAGTCGTCACCTGGCGCAGCTGCGCAGCAGTGGCCTGCTGCTGGACCGCCGCCAAGGGCAATGGGTGTACTACCGCCTCAACCCGGACCTGCCCGCCTGGGTACACGAGATCTTGCAGGCGACACTGCAGGCCAACAGGCAATGGTTGGCAGAAAACACCCTGCGTCTGCAGAACATGGACGGTCGCCCCGTTCGTGACGCTGCCTGCTGCTGATCATCACTGTACGAGGTCATCATGCTGGTAGCGATTGCAGTCTTCGTTTTCACCCTCATCCTGGTCATCTGGCAGCCGAAGGGGCTTGGCGTTGGCTGGAGCGCAGCGCTCGGTGCCCTCATCGCCCTGGCGGCAGGCACCGTTTCGCTGCACGACATCCCGACTGTGTGGGCCATCGTCTGGAACGCCACCGTCACCTTCATCGCCGTCATCATCATCAGCCTGCTGCTGGATGAGGCCGGTTTCTTCGAGTGGGCCGCGCTGCACGTGGCGCGCTGGGCAAACGGCAGCGGCTATCGCCTGTTCGCCTTTTGTGTGCTGCTCGGCGCCTCTATGTCGGCGCTGTTCGCCAACGATGGTGCGGCGCTGATCCTCACACCTATCGTGATGTCGATGCTGCTCGCGCTACGTTTCTCGCCCGCCGCGACACTGGCCTTCGTCATGGCGGCCGGTTTCATCGCCGACACGGCGAGCCTGCCGTTGGTGGTCTCCAACCTGGTGAACATCGTCTCGGCCGACTACTTCAAGCTGGGCTTCAGCGAATACGCTTCGGTGATGGTGCCAGTGAATCTCGCCAGTGTGTCGGCAACCCTGCTGGTGCTGTTCCTGTTCTTCCGCCGTGATATCCCGAGACAGTACGCGCTCGCGGCCCTGAAGATGCCAAACGAGGCAATTCATGACCGCGCAACCTTCAAGGTTGGTGGCTGGGTGCTGCTGGTGTTGCTGATCGGCCTGTTCGCTCTGGAGCCACTGGGTATCCCGATCAGTGCGGTAGCTGCAACTTGTGCCGCGATCCTGTTTACCGTCGCCGCCCGTGGCCACCGCATCTCGACCCGGCGTGTGCTGCGCGAAGCACCCTGGCAGGTGGTGATCTTTTCTCTCGGTATGTACCTGGTGGTATACGGTCTGAAGAACGCCGGCCTCACCGACATGCTCACCCACCTGCTCGACCGCCTTGCGCAGCAAGGGCTGTGGAGTGCCGCCATCGGCACCGGGCTGATCGCTGCATTGCTGTCCTCGATCATGAACAACATGCCCAGCGTGCTGATCGGCGCTTTGTCGATCCAGGCCAGCGAGGCGCAAGGACTGGTACGCGAGGCGATGATCTACGCCAACGTCATCGGCTGCGACCTCGGCCCGAAAATCACCCCCATCGGCAGCCTCGCCACGCTGC
Organism: Pseudomonas sp. RC3H12; assembly: GCF_018596375.1. Lineage (NCBI taxonomy): Bacteria > Pseudomonadati > Pseudomonadota > Gammaproteobacteria > Pseudomonadales > Pseudomonadaceae > Pseudomonas > Pseudomonas sp. RC3H12. The sequence continues at coordinate 1,642,887 of NZ_CP075595.1, forward strand.
TCTGGCTCCACGTACTGGAGCGCAAAGGCATGCGCATCACCTGGGGTTACTACTTCAAAGTCGGCATCCTGCTGACGCTGCCAGTTCTACTGATCACCCTTTCGGCTCTGGCATTGCGCCTCAGCCTCTGAAACCCGCCACGAAGCGCAGGAGCCCTCATGCGAGTCCTATTCATGTGCACGGCCAATAGCTGCCGCAGCATCCTTTCCGAGGCCATGTTCAATCACCTGGCCCCTCACGGATTTGAAGCCGTCAGTTCCGGCAGTTACCCGAAAGGCCAAGTGTTGCCTCGCAGCCTCACCACCTTGCAGCATGCCGGCATCTCGATCGAGGGTCTGAGCAGCAAGGGCAATGACGCGTTCGAGCGTTGCCCTCCTGACATCGTCATCACCGTTTGCGACAACGCTGCCGGCGAAGCCTGCCCCGTGTATTTCGGCCCTGCGCTGAAGACGCACTGGGGGCTGGAGGATCCGTCCGCTGTCGTGGCTGACGAAGCGTCGGTCGACGCTGCATTCCGCGCAACGCTGGCCCGGATCCAGTCTCGCTGCCAGGCCTTCTTTGCGCTGCCATTCGAACATCTCGATCGTGAGCAGCTCAAAAATGAGCTGGATCGCATCGCTACGCTTTGAGCAGGAGGAAACATGTCCGAGCAACTGCCTAATCTCGATCTCTCGCTGTTCGATCTGCCGCCAGCGGCAACCCGCTCCAGCGAGCACAAACCGCGCATCCTGTTGCTGTATGGATCGACCCGCGAACGTTCCTTCAGTCGCCTGCTGGTGGAGGAAGCTGCACGCCTGCTGGAGCACTTCGGTGCCGAGACCAAGGTCTTCAATCCGTCGGGCTTGCCGCTACCTGACGATGTACCTGTTGAGCACCCCAAGGTGCAGGAGCTGCGTGATCTGGTGCAGTGGTCGGAAGGTCAGGTCTGGTGTTCGCCAGAGCGCCACGGTGCAATGTCAGCGGTGTTCAAGGCGCAGATCGACTGGATTCCTCTGGCACTGGGTGCGGTTCGCCCCACTCAAGGCAAGACCCTGGCGGTCATGCAGGTGTGTGGCGGCTCGCAGTCATTCAACGTGGTCAACCAGTTGCGCGTGCTTGGCCGCTGGATGCGCATGTTCACCATTCCCAACCAGTCTTCGCTGCCCAAAGCCTACCTTGAGTTTGATGACGCCGGGCGGATGAAACCCTCGCCGTACTACGATCGTGTGGTGGACGTCATGGAGGAGCTGGTGAAGTTCACCGTTCTGTTGCGCGACCGCCAGGCGTTCTTGGTGGATCGCTATTCGGAACGTAAGGAAAACGCCGAGCAACTCGCTGCCCGTGTGAACCAGCGCTCGATCTGAGACGGATGCCGCTTCAGTCGTCTCCACGTCCCACCGCTGGTCGCAAATAGCGAACGGCTGATGATGCTCATCACTCTCCTGTTCTGAGCACCGCAGCAACGGATCCAGGCCCTCGAAGCTTAGTGTCCTAGCCCGTCGCTCGCTGTCCCGCCCGTCTCTCTTACGAGCCTTGCTGATGCAGGAGAGATACCGTGCGGTTAAAAAATGTCTGATCACGCCGGGCATCTCCGCCGGCGTCACCCGAGCAGCCTTGAACCAAGCGTCGAGATGCTCACTGCCTATGGCCTCTGGCCAGGAGCGCACTATGAACTTCGAAGAACGCGACAAGTACGGTATGTACAAGGGACGGACCGATTTCACTGTCGAGGGAGACCGCGGACCGGGGCCGCGGCTGATGGGGGCGGAAACGCTCATCGGCAACGACGTGTATAACACGCAAGACGAAGACTTGGGTGACATCAAGGAAATCATGTTGGACACCGCCAGCGGCAAGGTTGCGTACGCTGTACTGTCGTTCGGCGGTTTCCTTGGGATGGGTGAAAAGCTGTTCGCCGTGCCGTGGGGGGCTTTACGCCTGGATACGGTGAACAAGCGCTTCGTCCTTGATGCCGACAAGGACCGCCTGAAGAACGCCCCAGGCTTCGATAAGGACAACTGGCCAAACATGAGTGACCCGACTTGGGGCAGAGGTATCCACGACTACTACGGCACCACGTGGGAAAACGATCCCCGGCTGTGACGTGCCAACCTGCTTGGCCGGGCTCCCGGCCAAGCCTATCCTGATCAACAGGACCGTGACAGGCGGCTTTGGGTCGATGGACGTGCTCTTCGCAGCGAGAGCCACCCGCCCTCGCAGCACGGTCTCCAGGCAGGCTGTGCAGTCACTCTGCGGTGCTTTCGTATCGCACCCATCCTGCAACCTCTGAGCCCCCGACTACACGGTCTTTAGGATGAGTCCGACCTTCACAGACAGGCACCTCTGGGAAGTCAAATGGGCTCATGCCCTCAATGCAGGCCACATTAACTCCGTACTGATCAGGCGCAGAACGGCGCTGGTGGAAGGTGTAGATGCCACACTTCGAGCAGAAGTAGTGCTTTGCTTCGCGTGTGTTGAACTGATAAAGAGTCAGCGCCTCTTCCCCTTGGGTAACAGTGATGTCGCCAAGGTTAGCTGATACCGCCACGGCACCACGCATACGGCAGAGAGAGCAGTTGCACCTGCGCGCTGTACGCGTGCCGTCGGTCAAGCGCAATGAGAATTGCACCGTCCCACAATGGCAGGCTCCTTGGTAGACAGCGCGGTTATCGTTTGTTTCATTGAGCATGGCATTCCTCTACTTGAGTCTGGGAACGGATGGCCGGCCCGGCAGGTTGGGGCGAGTATTTTGAGTCGTAAGTGGTCACTCGCAGATGGTAGCGATCGCCCCACGGCTGTCGTTCGCAAAAGTCTTGCCCACTCTGGCCGCGGATCAATGGCGAACACAGTCATTGCCGCCCGGTCAGGCTACTCCCTTGGCCTGCTGCTCCAGATGCACCTGCAGTGCCGGATCGAGTTGCAGTGCGCCGGCCAGCTCATCCAGGTAGGCCCGTTCAGCTTCCTGCTGGTCATCCACCAGCATCACGCTGGCCAGGTACATTTCTGCGGCCATGGCCGGGTCCCGCGCGGACTGCGCCACTTCTGCAGCATCGAGTGGCTTGCCGACTTCTTCATCCAGCCATTGCTGCAGTTGCGGGTCGCTGGTCTGGCGTTTGATTTCGGCGTAGATCAACTGTTCTTCCTGCTGGTCGATGCGCCCGTCGGCCTTGGCCGCCGCAATCAGTGCGCGCAGGATCGCATGGCTGTGATCCTCGGCCTCGGCGCCGGACAGTTGATCCACCGTGCGGACCGCCTGCTGCGGGGCTGTCGCCTGGCTGCGCTGCCAGCTTTGATAGGCCTTGAATGCCATCATCCCCAGCGACGCCAGGGCCGCGTAATTGACGCCACCTGCGGAACGCCCCTGGGTATAGCCGCCAGTGTTGCTGCCACCGCCGCCCAGCAGTCCGCCCAGCAAACCACCAAGGCCGCCACCGCCAGCCGTTGTACCGCCACCGCCAAGCAGGCCGCCGAGCAAGCCACCCAAGCCACCCAGGCTGTCTTGCGATGACCTGCCGCCGCTCCCTTGTTGCGTCTGCGAAGCTTGTCCGGCCCGAAGCAGCTGTTCGAGTAGATCACTGGTATTCATGGCACCGCCCTCGTCGGTCGTGGTCGCCCAGACAAGCAACGATAGCCCCCTGAAGGCGATCCGCCATGACCGCCTGACCAATGGGGCGTTCGGCTCAATGCGTTGTCTTTGCTCGGATTGAGGGAGGGCAATAGTGCCTGCGCAAGGGTGGTGGCAAAAGGCCGTATTCCTGCTCGCCTGATCCCTTGCCGCGCTATATCATTGCGCCCCCGCAGCTGAGGTGCTTGCTCGCTGATTGCAGCTGCCGATGGATCGAGACCCGCCCCAAGGATTTTTCATGTCTGGATTGCTCCGTGCGTTCGCACGTCTGTTACCGCTTGCCCTACTTACCGGCTGCGCCGCCAAATCTCCCGCCCTGGTCAGCGAGGCCCTGCAACCGGCCGCTGGTGGTCCAGTAACGTACCTGGTAGGCAGCATCGGCCCCCTTGGCCGTGATAGTGCCTACACCAACCAGCGTATCCTCCTGCGCAAACGTGGCGCACAGGACGGCGCGGCGGCATGGTGGGGTTTCGCCGAGGTGGCCCACACCCCGAAGGACATCGAAGAGGTGCGCGGCCCCGACAAGCAGGCGTTGCCCGGCGAGGCCAGCGTGTTCGTCATGCCCCTCAAGCCCGGTGACTACGAGTTCTATGACTTCCAGTTCTTCTGGAACGGCTACAACGGTGGCTACAGCTCCATCCGGGCACGGGAACAGTTCCTCGTGCCCATGCACCTGGAAGCCGGCAAGGCGTACTACATCGGCGAATTCCGTTCGCGTTGCCTCGGGCCTTCCGCCTGCCTGTTCTTCCATGGCGACCAGCAGCCGCGCGATGAAGTGATCGCCCGGCGCTACACCCCCGCATTGCCGCCCCTGCAGGCCCTGAACTTGAACATGGCGCCAGCATTCCCCTTCGTCATGCCACTGCCCCAAGCCGCCCAGCCGGCGAAGTGACCCGTGCCCAGGAAAACCCGCAATGAAAAAGACTCTGTTCCTCAGCGCCAGCCTGCTGCTGGCCGGCTGCGCAGGTACCCAGACCTTGCCCGATCCGCGCATCGAGGCAGGCCAGGATTACCTGCCGCCGATCGCGGTAATGGTCGATTCGCTTGAACACGGCACCGAGCTGCGCAATTACCTGCGCGAGAGCGGCGTGTTCAGCAAGGTCGAGAACGGTGCCGCTGGCGAAGGGCAGACCCAGGTGATGGTCAAGCTGGATGCCCAGCGCAAGGTCGCGCCTGCGCCGTTGCTGTTCCTCAGTGCCGCCACTCTGTTCCTCTTGCCCTTGCAGAGTGACCTGGACACCAAGGCCGACTTCACCGTGATGCGTGATGGCAAGGTGCTGAAGCGCTATCACTATGAGAACTACATGGCCAAGTACGCCTGGCTGCTCGACCTCGGTATTCCTGAGCGCGAGGAAAACATCCGTCGGGTCGCCCGTGCTTTCGCCCGTGACATGCAGGCCGCCAACCAGGCCAGCAAGCCGCTGGAGGCGCAGCGATGAACAACCTGGTCAAGGCGGCGCTGATGGCGGCCGGGCTGGCATTGCTCGGTGGCTGTAACCCGTCGATGAAGCCGCTGGGCTATCACGCGCAAAAGCCCTATGTGCCGATGAGCCTGTTGGTGATGCCGGATGGATACACCCGCTTGGACGTCCAGAAGCGCGACGAGCTGACCAAGGCGGTCAGGTCGTCGGGCGCGTTCTCTTTCGTCGACCACGGACTGCCGCGCAAGGGTTACGCCCTGGTCATCAGCCAACCGCCAGGGGAAGGGGCTGGTTTTCTGGTCGCGCTCAACGCCCTGACGCTGCTGACGTTCCCGATGCCCTACAGCTACGTGCACAACCTCACCGGCAAGGTCTACAAGGATGGCGAGCTGCTGCGCAGCTTCAGCTACAAGCGCGAGGGCATGAGTGTGGGCGCCTGGTATGTGCCGCCACCGATCACCGAGAACCAGCGGCAGATGCTGACTGAACTGATGCGCGACCTGGAGGCCAGTGGGCTGCTTCCCCATGTTGACGATGCGGGGCAGGTTGGGTTGGTTGATCAACGGTAAGTCGTGGGCAGGCCAATGAATTCTCCGTCGCGCAGCAAGGGCGCTTGAACATGGCCAGAAGCGCAAGACTTCAAAAGAAATTGCACGAGCGCCATCTGATCGAGGTCGCCGAAGGGGTGGTGTTGAATGACAAGCTCGTCGAAATGCTATGGGCACTCGATCATGGCGAGATATTCGAGTTGAACTCGGGTTCGTTTAACGCTGGCGCCATCCTCCGATACCGCTTGAACTATGTGATAACGAGAGGGCCGGTTGCCGGGCACTGGTTATACAGAGCGTTCGACCCTGGGGAGTTGGCCTTGTTCTTCACGGCGAAAGACGTCGAAGGTTTGGGGCATGGTAGGACCTTGTTCGAGGATGAGTGATCCAGAACGGGCGTCGTTCTGAATGTGACTTGCCACCGCCCAAGTGTTCGAACTGCGCGTCAGCGACTGTGGGGCGATCGCTGGCGGCAATGGGGCGTTACGCCAGCATCCCCAGCCACATCGTCCCAAGAATGATGAGCTGCGCCGGCACCAGGTACCGCGCAAAATCGTAGCCACCATTGCTGAACGCCAAAACACATTTGGTCAGCGTGTTCCCCGTCAAAGCCATCATGCCCGGTACCACCAGCTCGGTCATTTGCAGCCGACCTGCAACCACCAGCGAGGCTGCTGACGCCGTTGCCGCGTGGGCATCGCCCAGGCCGCTGACGAACGCTGCGATGCTGGCACCGTTGTGTCCCAGGTGTTCGAGCAGAAACGCCGAGAGCAAAGCGATACCGGTCAGGGCGAGCGTGATGATGAGGGCTGTCCACAGGTTGAAGGCGCCAGTGCCTGGATTCACCGCCGAGCAGCTTGAGTCGGCGCGCCAGGGCGCGAGCAGTAGCACGCCATAGAGCGCGGTAACCAGCGCGCCGAGGCCGACCGCTGGCAGGAAAGGGCCGAGCAGGTGACGGTCGATGAAGATCAGCACCAGGGCGAACTGGGTGATGGTGGCCAGGTTCGACAACACCGCCGCCGCCGCGAAGGGGCGCACCGCTGCGCTTTGTCGTCGGGCTTCATGGGCCAGCAGGGCAATGGTCGCCGAGCCGGAGGCAAAACCTGAAGCGATGGCACTCAAGGGCAGGCCATAGCGCGGGCCCAAGAGGCGTATGGCGATATGGCCCAACGCTGCCACCGTCATCAGCAGGACGACCAAGGTACAGATGGTGCGTGGGTTGAGCACGTTGTAGGGGCCCAGAAAGCGATCCGGTGTAAGTGGCAATACCACCAGGGCTACCGTCAGCAATGTCAGCCCATCACGCAGCTCCTGTTCGCTCAGTCGCTGCAGCACGAAATGATGCAGCTCATGGCGCAGGGCCAGCAATACGGTCGTGACCACACCAGCTGCAGCGCCGAGCTCAGGCTCGGCAACGCTCAGCGCGCCCAGCACAAGCACCAGCAAGAGGGCTATCTGCCCTGTCACATCCGGCATTCTCCTGGGCGAGTGGCGGTATTGCAGGCAGAGCAGCAGTACCAGGCCCAGGCTCGTTGTGCCGACCAGCACCGGTCCTGCCAGCAGCATGCTGACATAGCCAAGCAGGGCAGTGATGGCGAAGGTCCTCAGCCCCGCTGCGGCAGGTTCCTCGTCGCGACGTTTCTTGCGTTCGCGCTCAAGGCCTACCAGCATGCCGATCCCCAGCGCCACGGCGCCGTGGCCAACATTCAGCATGTCGAGCATGGCGCTTTCAGGCTTTGCTTGCGTTCACTGTCAGGGCCGCCTTGCTCGAGCGCCATCAACGCTGGCATGTCAAGTATTTCCACCAGCCTGCCGCATAGGCTGACGATGCCTTGCGCACGCAAGCGGGCGACCGAACGGCATACGGTCTCCAGGCGCAGGCCCAGGTAAGATGCCATGTCCTCTCGTGACATGCGTAACATGAAACCATGGGCGGAGTAGCCACGGTTGACGAAGCGCCTGGACAGCCCGATCAGAAAACTGGCCAGGCGCTGCTCGGCGGTGAGGTTGCACAGCATCAGCACGCGCCCGTGCTCACGCACGATCTCCCGGCTCATCAAGCGGTTCAGGCTTTGCTGCAATACCGGAAAGTCGCGTGCCAGCGCTTGCAGGCGACGATACGGCACTGGGCAGACTTCGCTGTCTTCCAGGGCAATCGCGTCGCAGACATGGTGGTCGGTGGCGATGGCGTCCAGGCCAAGCACATCACCCGTCATCCAGAAGTTGATCACTACACCCTGGCCTTCGACGCTGTTCAGGCTGGTCTTGAAACTGCCGCAGCGCACGGCATAGAGCGTGGTCAAGGGGTCATTGGCATTGAACAGCGCCGCCCCTTTGCGGATACGCATGCGTGGCCCGATCAGCGCGCCCAGGCAGCCGGTGTCATGCAAGGGCAGACCGGTGGGCAGGCACAAGCCGCTGACCCTACAGTCGCGGCACAATGTCGCCAGTGGTTCCAGGTGAACCGCAGGTGAAGGAGGCTGCTCGAGCAGTGTGACTTTCAGTTGGCCAGACATGTTCAGGCCTCCTTTGCACATCGCCGGCCAGCCCGGACTGTCACGCCTGGGCGGAGCGACGAATCCGCGAGCATGTCCAGCGAATGCGGGGCGTTGAGGCGGGCGTTGAGCCGCTCGACAAACTGTTCGGCTTCAGCGGCGGTGCTGAAACCTACCCGCCAGTCGTCCATGCGGACCCAACAGCGGTTCCGTTCGGTGTTGTGCTCGATGTAGGTGTTCATGGGTGCCTCCGGAGCATGCATGGGCAGGAAAACTGCGGAACAATGCGAAGCGAAGGCGTCCCTGCCAGCACGATTCGGTTTCTGTCGCCGAACACCGTTGCGTTGATGAGGGCCATGGCACGCCTCCGGAGGCTGGAGATTGTTGTTGATATGTGAGTAGCGTGCGCCCGGCAAGCGGCGATACGTTGATCCTCGTCAAGTTTTTGTGCAGCGGGATATGCCGTTGGTCCGTGGGGCGTCAGTTGACAAACGTCAAGTCTGCAAAGCACGGCTAAACGATGCTTGGGTTACGTATCGCAACCGCCGAGGTGTGCCATGGAAACCCTGCAAAGACTGCTGCTGATCGCATCGCCCCTGATGCGCCGAACCCCCGTCTACGACCGCGCCGCAGCACTGGCCAAGGCCAAGGGCATGGCGTTGCACATCGTGGCTTTCGATTATGTGGAAGGGCTTGCCACGGCGGGCCTGGTGAATGACCAGGCACTGGCGGTGATGCGCGAAGGCTACGTGCGGCAACACCGGGAATGGCTGGAAAGCCAGGCGCAGTCGATGCGGCGCAATGGTGTCACGGTCACCACCGAGGTGGTGTGGGTGCAGCATCCCTTGAGCGAGATTCTGGTGCACCTGCGCGAACAGCCGTTCGCCATGTTGATCAAGGCGTTCGAGCATGAACCCTGGTGGGCGCGTGCCATGTTCACCTCCCTGGATATCCAGCTGCTGCGTGAAACCCGCATCCCGCTGCATCTGGTGCACAAGGCCAGCCATGCGCTGCCGCGCCGGATCCTCGCGGCTGTGGACCTGTCCAGGCCCGAGGATCAGTTCGAAGGCTTCAACGACCAGATCATCAGCGAGGCGTTGAAACTGGCCCTGCAGTGTAACGCGCAGATCGAATTGCTGTATGCCTATGACCTGGGTTCGATGTACCTGGACGCCGGCGGCAGCCGGGAGCATTCGTTTCTGTTCGATTCCAACCTCGCCCAGACGCTTCACGAAGCCCAGAGCGATGCCTTCCAGGCCCTTGCCGAGCGCAATGGCATCGCCGTCGAGCACCGGCACATGCGCATAGGCGACCCAGCCAAGGTTCTGGCCGTGTTCATGGATAACAATGATATCGATGTGCTGGTGATGGGCAGTTATCACCACCACGGCATTGGATGGTTCATCGGCAGTACCGCGGAGCGGGTACTGCATCGCTTGTCCAGCAGTGTGCTGGTGATTTCCCCCGAACATGCCCAGGGGTAAGGTACAAGGCCCGCAAGGGCCTTGGTTTTCAGGCCCGCAGGTCAAGTTCGTGAAGGATCTCGCTGACATCGCCGCCCAGGTAACGTGAGGTGAACCCCTGCGCCTTGGTCAGGCGGTGCATGGCGTAGTTGTTCGCCAGGTCCCTGGACATCATCCACTCATAGCCATTGCGCCGCGCCGCTTCGATCAGGTGCAGCAACAGGCGCTTGCCCAGACCTCTACGCTGCCAGTCCTCCCGCACCGCCACGGCACACTCGCAGCACGGGCTACCCGATATTCCGGCGTAGCGGCTGACGCCAATCTGCTGCAAGCAGCCGTCGACGTGAGCCAGCGCGACATAGGCCATGCGCTGGTGGTAGTCGACGGGCATCCTTTGCGGGTCCAGGCTGGGCAGGCCGCTGCTGATCCCGGCGATGAAGCGGAAACGCCGGGCCTCGGAGGTGATCGACCTGAGGAACTGCCGGTCGCGGTCGTGATCTTCCTCGCGCAGCGGCCGGATCAGCACGGGCGTGCCGTCATCAAGCTTTTCGACCCAGTGCTCGCAGGCGCCCGGCTGTTCGGTCTGCTGCGTATTCATATTGCCTCCCATCACCCGGATAGATGCCTGAAGCCGTTGTAACGTGGACGGCCGCCGCGGTTCTGACAATCGTCAAGTTCGGACCGGATCACGCGTTTCTGATCTGCATCAAGCGCCAGCGCGACCACCCCCGGAAAATCCCTTTCATCGCACCCCAGCGGCGCAAGTCCGGAGGTCCACCATGAGTCAATATCGACAGTTGCTGGTGCTGATTATCGACGTCGATCCGCATTCAGCCGCGCTGCGTAGGGGGCTGGCGCTGGCGCATGCCAGCGGAGCCCGCGTGCACGTGCTGGGGGTGTTCGTGCCAAGCGAGGCGCACCTGCTGCGCGAAGAGCGGCTGAATGAGGCCGATATCAAGCGCCAGTACGATCACTATCGCGAGCAGTTGCGAACGCTGGTCGAGCGGCACCGCAGCAGTGGTGTGGCACTGACGGTCGATAGCCTCGCCGCCGAGGATGTCCGCAGCGAGGCCCTTGACTATATTCGCGAACTGCAACCGGACATGGTCATCAAGGACAGTGAAGCCACGTCGGCCATGGCGCGGCTGTTCGGTACCCCGTTGGACTGTGCGCTGATGCGCGGCTTCAAGGGGCTCACCCTGTTCGTGCCGATGGCGGCCGCCTCATTGCCCCGGCGTGTTCTCGTAGCCGTGGACACCCGCTTCAGCGAGACGCCAGCCGTACAGGAACAGTTCAACCGTGGACTCATTCGTGTTGCCCAGGCCTTGGCACTGCAGTGCGATGCCGAGTTGCACCTGCTCTCTGCCTACAACATGGCCGGAGTGTTCGCAGCGGATATCAACGTCACCCAAGCGTGGATCGAAGAGATGCGCGAAGCACTGCAGGAATCCTTCAATGCCTTGGCTGAGGCCGAAGGGGTGGCGCCGGACTGTCGGCACTTCATGGAGGGCGGACCGGTGCAGGTGATCCGCGAACAGGTCGCGGCCCTGGAGGTCGACGCCGTGGTGATGGGTGTGGTGCAGCCCAAAGGGCTGGACAAGCTGCTGGGCGATACCACTGAACGTATCGTTGATCACCCACCGTGCAGCGTGCTGGTGGTTCATCCCCATGTGTTCGAAACCCAGGAGCCTTGGCCATGCAACTGACCTTTCTCGGCGGCACCGGGACAGTGACCGGCAGCAAATTCCTGTTGACCCACAACAGCACGCGGGTGCTGGTCGACTGCGGACTGTTCCAGGGCTACAAGCAATTGCGTCTGCGCAACTGGGAGCCCTTGCCACCGGCACTGCGGGCGCTCGATGCGGTCGTGCTGACCCATGCCCATCTCGATCATAGCGGCTACCTGCCGGTACTGGCCAGGGAGGGCTATAGCGGGCCGATCTATGCCACCCCGGCAACCTGCGCCCTGGCTGAAGTGCTGTTGCTCGACAGCGCGCGGCTGCAGGAAGAGCAGGCCGAACATGCCAATCGCCACGGCTATTCCAGACACACGCCGGCGCGGCCGCTCTATACAGAACAGGATGCAAAGCGGGCGCTGGCACTGTTGCGCCCGGTGGAGCTGCACCAGGCAATGCCGATCGCCGAGGGCATGGACCTGCTGTTGCGCACGGCAGGCCATATCCTGGGTGCGGCAACGGTGCAGCTCAGTGCACAGGGGCAGACCTTGGTCTTCTCGGGTGACTTGGGCAGGCCGCAAGACCCGATCATGCGGGCGCCGGAGCTGATCCGAACGGCGGATGTGCTGCTGGTGGAGTCCACCTACGGTGATCGCCAGCACCCGACAGAATCGACCGAGCAGTACCTGGCCCAGGTGATCAACCAGACACTCCTGCGCCATGGCATTGTCCTGGTGCCGTCATTCGCTGTCGGGCGCGCCCAGCTGCTGATGTATTACCTGTACAAGCTCAAGCGTGACCGGCTGATCCCGGATATCCCGGTGTACCTCAACAGCCCGATGGCCACCGATGCCACCGCCCTTTATCAGCAGTTTCGCAACGAACATCGGCTAACGGCGGCGGAGTGCGCCGCGATGAGCAAGGGCACGCGTATCATCCGCACGGTCGATGAGTCCCGCCACCTCGACCAGCTGCGCGAGCCGGCGGTGATCATTGCCGCCAGTGGCATGGCTACCGGCGGCCGGGTGCTGCACCACCTGAAGGCGCTAGCCCCCAATCCGCGCAACAGCATCCTGTTCTCGGGTTTCCAGGCGGGAGGCACGCGCGGCGCCGATATCGTCGCTGGCGCCCGCAGCGTACGCCTGCAGGGCGAAGACGTTCCCATTCGGGCGCAGGTGCACGCCATGGAAAACCTTTCGGCCCATGCCGACGCCGACGAGATCATGGAGTGGTTGCGCGGTTTCACCCGGCCACCGCGGCAGACCTATGTGATCCATGGCGAGCCACATGCCGCTGACACCTTGCGACGGCGAATCAGCCTGGAGCTCGGTTGGCAGGTGTGCGTGCCGGAATATGAGGAAACCGTTGCCATCGACCCTGTGCGCTGAACCCGGCGCGGGAGGTAGTCATGAACACGCAAGCACGAGCGAAACTACGGGCCTGGATGCACCGGCCCAGGGGCAGCCTGGGCTGGATCGTGGCCATTGTCGCGTTACTCGTCGCGGCATCTGTCTACCACGCCTTGAGCCCCAGCTGGCGCATGCCCATGCGTGATCCGGTCGTGCTCCTGAGCCTGCTGGCATGGAGTGTGGCGCTGGGCTGGGCCGTGCAGCACGGAGTGAAACGCACGGTCGGCAAAACCATTTTCAACGGCCAGGAGTCGGGCTGGCAGGCCAGGCTGGCATTGCTGCGCTCGATCAGCCGGGAGTCGAATGTGCTGATGGGCATGCTGTTGCTCCTGGCGGTGCTGGGCGCTGCCACCGCATGGCTGGCCGGGCGCTCTGTGGCGCAGATTGTTGAAAACTGCTCGGCCAACCTGCAGGCACAGGTGCAGGTGCCCGAAGATGAGCAGCTTGCGGCGCTGGTCGGCAAGCCCGTATGCACCTGCCTGGCGCAAACCTTTCTGGAGCGAAATGGGGTGATCCGCCTGGCGTTGTTCGAGACACCGCTGCAGAAAGTGAGCGGCCTGCGGGCGCTGACCCCTGCTGATGAGCAGCGCTGCCTCGCGCAGTTCGACCTGGTGCCCGAGGAAGGCAGTGCAACCAGGCCTTGAACCCAGGCGGTTGCCATCATGGGCACGCCTACGCAAGTAGGCCGCCGCGCCTTAGGCTTTGTACGAAAAGTGCCTGCGCGACAATCATGCTGCGTTGAAAACAGGCTCGGAATGCTCATTTACAACCCGTAAACTTCGCTTCCTCGCCTGTTTTCGCCTTGCCTGATCGCCGCTCGGCTACTTTTCGTACAAACCATAGGCCTGCGCGGCGGCCAGGGATCAACTCAGGATGAGCAGATGAATAACCTGGCTCAGGTCATCCGGGTCGGAGGTTGTAGTGAAGCCTGCCGCCTTGGCCAGGTCGCGCATGGGCTGATTGGCTGCCGAGTCGATCGAGTACATCTGCCGGAATCCCTTGGCCTTGGCGTGATCGATCAGGTGCCTGAGCAACAATTGGCCCAGCCCATGATGTTGCCAGCTGTCGAGTACCGTCACCGCGCACTCGCATTCATCCTTGCCGGCACAGGCGGCGTAGCGCGAAATGCCTACTTCCTGCAGTTCTCCGTCCACATGGGCGAGGGCGACATAGGCTGCCTGCCGGTTCTGGTCGACCATCATCAACTGGTCGAGCATGGCTTCACCGGGTTCCTTGACCTGGCAGAGGAAACGAAAATGCCGCGACTCAGGCGACAAGCGCTCGATGAAGGCCTTTTCGCGTTGCCGGTCCTTGGCTTGCAACGGTCGGATCAGCACATGGCTGCCGTTGTCCAGGGCTTCGATCCAGTGCTCGCCAGGGGGTGTTGGAAACACGGGTTTGGAGGGTTGGCGTGAAGTCTCGGCGGGGGGCATGGCAATATCCTCGGCAGTGATTGAACCAGGAAACGCCAGTGTGGGCGATCCACCTGAAACTGACTTGACAGTTGTCAAAGGCGTGCAAGAGCCCCCGATCAAGCCTTCATCAACGCTGGCGGGAGGAAGATCTGCGCACCGAGGGTCTCTCAGCTTCTTCTGGCCTTTTGCGCTTCTGAACACCTGGCTACTCGACCTTCATTTGGCTTTCCAGTACTTCTGCATTTCCAGAAACAGGAATGAAGCAGTCCAGGTGATCAGCACCAGGCCCGTCAGCGCCTGCAGGCCGGTGAGGTATTTGAGGTGGCCGGTGGGGACGATGTCGCCGAAGCCTATGGTGGTGTAGGTGGTGAAGGAAAAATACACGCAGTCCAGAAAGCTCCCGTCGAAATGTCCGCTGAGCGTCCCCCAGCCCTTGGCATGGGCCATCAGGTAATAAGCCAGGGCGAAGCACCAGACTTCCACGGCATGGGCCAGCAACGCGCCGAACACCCCCGCGACGATACGGAACCGGCTCCACAGCCTCAGGCGTGGTAACCAGTCATTCAGGCGCAGCAGGCATTCGTAGTGGATGACCACCACCAGGATAACGATCAGCATGTTGATCAGCGTGACAGTGAGCATCATCGTTACTCGGGACGGGGTTGCACGGTCAATGCTAGCTCACGCCCGGCACCGACCAGGCTGCACGCTCGACGACTTCGCGCTTGCAGCAAATGGCTGGCAATCGTGTGATCGCAGGTACCTTCAAGTCTGTTGGGAACCATGAGTAGTGCAGTATTGATGTCAAAAGGCCGCCTTGCTGGAACGCCTTTGGTTGCCAGAAGTCTGAAGGGGTGGGTGGCCATTTACCAGCAACTATCAAAGCAGGTATCAGTCCAGAACGAAGCACAACGAAAGAAGGTGTGTAATGGACACGATAGGCACTCACACAATCGAGCGAGAAAGTGGCGATGAGCCTCAAATGCTGCCGGCGGATGCGTGCGAACGTCTTCAGCTGGCACTGGAAGCAGGGGCTATCGTGGGCACGTGGGTCTGGGACATTTCAAAGAACTGTGTGACGGCTGACGAGCGCTTTGCCCGTACCTTCGACCTTTCACCGGCATGTTGCGCGCGCGGTATCCCCATTGAAGAGGCACTCACTTCGATCCATCCAGAGGATCATGTACGTCTGGATGAGGCCATTGAAGACGCCATGGTTCGCGGGGGCGCGTTCCGGTGTGAATACCGCGTCAAGCAGACCGATGGAGGCTACCGGTGGATCGAGGCCAATGGCCGTGCCCAGCACGATGATAAGGGCGTAGCGGTCAGATTCCCGGGAGTGCTGATCGATATTGAATCGCGCAAGGCGGCGGAAGCTGAACGCGATCGCGCATCGGCGTTGCTTCGCGCGTTCACCGCGGCTGTTCCTGGAGTGGTGTACGCCAAAGACCGCGATGGCCGGCTCTTGATAGCAAACGATGGTGCCACGCGGCTGATCGGTAAGCCGCCGGAGTTTTATCTAGGCAAGACCGACTTGGAAATACTCGAGGACAAAGCGCAGGCCCTCAAGGTGATGGAGACGGACCAACGCATAATGCGCGGCGCCATGGCGGAGCAGATCGAGGAGCGAGTGGACATGCCGGATGGCTCGGAAACGATCTGGCTATCCGTCAAGGCACCGATGCTCAACGCTGCAGGCGAGGTGATTGGGCTGATTGGCTCATCTATTGATGTAACGGCAAGGAAGAACGCCGAGGCAGCATTGTTGGAACTGAACCAGAACCTGGAGGCGAGGGTCGGCGAGGCCATTGCCGAACGGGAGGCTGCGCAGGCGGCCCTTCGCCACTTGCAGAAGATGGAGGTGGTGGGGCAATTGACGGGAGGAATCGCCCATGATTTCAACAACTTGCTTGCAGGTATCGTTGGCAGTTTGGACCTGATCAAGGTTCGCTTGAGCAAAGGCCGCACGGCCGATCTTGAACGATATCTCTCGGTGGCCTATGGCGCCGCCCAGCGGGCCACGGCACTCACACATCGTTTGCTTGCCTTTTCACGCCGCCAGACGTTGTTGCCTCAAGTCACCAATGTGAACGAGCTGATCGCTGGCATGGAAGAACTGATCCGTCGTACCGTCGGCCCATTGATACGTTTGCAAGTAGATCTCTCTGCAACGAGCTCTACGTGCTTGATCGACCCTGGCCAGATGGAAAACGCTTTGTTGAACTTGTGCGTCAATGCAAGGGATGCCTTACCGGAAGGCGGAACCATCGCTATCGAGACGTCGAGCGTGACCCTTGAGGAAGGGGCCGGGCTGGATCCGGATTTACAGCCTGGAACTTACCTGAGCATCCGTGTGGTGGACGATGGCATCGGAATGAGCGAGGAAACCCTGGCCAAGGCATGTGAGCCGTTTTTCACCACCAAGCCAACAGGCGCAGGCACCGGCCTTGGGCTTTCGATGATCTATGGGTTTGCCAAGCAATCCCGTGGGCAGATGAAAAATGAATCGGCGTTGGGCAAAGGTACGAAGGTCTACTTGCAGCTACCCAATTGTGCCGAGCCGACCCAGGCGCCACCGCCCACTGCAGTCACAAGTGCGGTGCCGCAGGTCTGTGAGGGGGAAACGGTTCTGGTCGTCGATGATGAACCGTCCGTTCGAATGTTCGTCAGTGAAGTCCTTGGCAGCCTTGGCTATGTTGTCGTGGAAGCTGCCGATTCCCAGGCAGGTTTCCAGGTGCTGTGCTCGGACACGCGTGTGGATCTGCTCGTCACCGATATTGGTTTGCCGGGTGGGTTCGATGGCCGGGAGATGGCCGAAAAGGCCCGTCTAAGCAGGCCCGGATTACCTGTTCTGTTCATGACGGGGTACGTTGAACCGCAGATTCTTGAAGACTACCCACCAGGCCCGGCGATGGCTGTAATTATCAAACCATTCAGTCTGGATGCGTTCAGGCGAGCCTCCACGCAGTGCTGCAGGAGGCTCTCTCGATTGCGCAAGAGCCATGATTGACGGTTCGGCTATGGCGACGACTACTGGCAATGGTCGCAGAAGGCATTTTCGATGTAATGCTGGCAGCGCCTGCGCGTGAGGAAAAAAACAATGGTTGATACCACCCCCGCTGTGAGTAGACAGCCCCCATCGCAAGCGACTCAGCAGCCGATAGGCATTTATGAAGCTTTTCTGTTTTGGCTCAAGCTGGGCTTCATCAGCTTTGGCGGACCCGCCGGACAGATCTCGATCATGCACCAGGAACTGGTCGAGCGTCGCCGCTGGATCAGCGAGAAGCGGTTTTTGCACGCGCTGAACTACTGCATGTTGTTGCCTGGCCCTGAGGCTCAGCAGCTTGCCACCTACATCGGTTGGCTCATGCACCGCACCTGGGGTGGGGTGATTGCCGGCGCATTGTTCGTGCTGCCTTCGCTGTTCATCCTGATCGGTTTGTCCTGGGTCTACGTCGTGTTTGGCGAGGTGCCGGTAGTCGCGGGGATCTTCTATGGCATCAAACCGGCAGTCACGGCCATTGTGATCCACGCAGCCCACCGAATTGGATCGCGCGTACTGAAGAATGGCTGGCTGTGGGCTATGTCCGCAGCCTCGTTCGTGGCCATCTTCGCCCTCAACGCGCCGTTCCCCCTTATCGTGCTGGTGGCCGCCATCATTGGCTATATAGGCGGTCGCCTCGCCCCAGGCAAATTCGTGATCGGTGGCGGTCATGGGGGCGCGACGAACAGCTATGGTCCGGCTGTGATCGATGACGACACCCCACCCCC
This sequence comes from Pseudomonas sp. RC3H12, assembly GCF_018596375.1. Taxonomy (NCBI): domain Bacteria; kingdom Pseudomonadati; phylum Pseudomonadota; class Gammaproteobacteria; order Pseudomonadales; family Pseudomonadaceae; genus Pseudomonas; species Pseudomonas sp. RC3H12. The sequence goes on from NZ_CP075595.1 coordinate 1,660,689, forward strand.
TGAGCATGCCCGTTTCAGCTCGAGGCACCTGGTACGCCTGCTGCTCACCGGTGCCGGACTATGGGCAATACCCATGGGGCTGCTGGTGCTGTGGTTTGGCTGGGATGGCACCCTGACGCAAATGGGCTGGTTTTTCACCAAGGCCGCTCTGATGACCTTTGGTGGCGCCTACGCGGTGCTGCCTTATGTCTACCAAGGGGCTGTCGGGCACTATGGGTGGCTGTCACCCACCCAGATGATCGATGGCCTCGCGTTAGGGGAAACCACACCAGGGCCATTGATCATGGTGGTTGCCTTCGTCGGCTTTGTCGGTGGCTACGTCCATCCGATGTTCGGTACCGAACATCCATTCCTTGCTGGCGCAGTCGCAGCGAGTCTTGTCACTTGGTTCACCTTCCTGTCGTCGTTCATCTTCATCCTTGCTGGAGGCCCGGTCGTGGAGTCGACTCACAACGAGATTAAATTCACCGCCCCGCTTACAGGCATCACCGCCGCTGTAGTTGGCTTGATCCTGAACCTCGTTATGTTCTTCGGCTACCACGTGCTCTGGCCTATGGGCTTCAATGGGGCGTTCGACTGGCCGTCCGCAGTGATCACGGCTCTAGCTGCGATTGCTTTGTTTCGCTTCAAGCGAGGTGTGATTGAGGTGCTGTTCACCTGCGCACTGGCCGGCATCGCAGTTCACATGATGGGTATATGAGACCAGAGGTTGTGCCGAAAAGGGTTTCCCAGTGACCGGCGAGCCCTTGTCAATCCTTAGCCTGGCGCTGTAAAAAGCAGCGCTCAGATTACCTCTCGCCACTACCTGCTTGGGTGGCGAAAGCGGAGTGTTGTGGATAGCCTCTAACGGCTCAGGCGGCCAGTAGTTGCAGACTTGTGGGTCATATCACTTTTACCGCACGGCCAATGAACTTCACCGGCCCTGTCGGCAGCCCGGTGGGCGAACCGCCGGATTTCTCCAATGTCAGCTCGAACAACTGATTGGCCTCCAGTGGCGGCAGGCTCTGCAGCGGAACACGATAGGGCTCACCGGGTTTGACCAGGCCCAGCGAAACCGGTGCGCGCCACTGCTCGCCCTTAGTCCAGAACTGCAGGGCCATGCCTTCGGGGACTGCATCCTTGCCAAGCGGGATCAGCTCGATCATACGGCTGTCGCTGGTCTGTACCACCCAGCCAGGTGCCTGGCTGCTCGGTGCCACGAGCACTACCACGAATTGAGTGGTGGGCGGGGGTGTCGTCAGCAGCATGAACGTCAGCAACACGCTTGCTGCCAGCCCCGCAGTACTCAGTGCTTGCCACAGGCCGAGCCGTTGCCACCACTTGACTGACGGGGTGGCCAATTCACTCAGGCTGCGCTGGATTCGGCCCCACAGGCGGGCGCTTGGTGGCCGCGCAGCAGCCAGTGCGGTCAGCTCCAGCAGGCGTGCCTCCCAGGCATCCACCGCGGCGCGCAAGTACGGGTCGGTGCCCAGGCGCTCGGTCACTGCGGCGTGCTGCTCCGGTGACAAGACCCCCAATACGAACTCGCCGGCGAGGGTGTCCAATGCTTCGGCAGTATCCGGGTTCATTCCAGGCACTCCCGCAGGGCCTTCAGGCTGCGCTTGATCCAGGCCTTGACGGTGCCCAATGGCGCACCCAGTAGCCCGGCGATTTCGGCGTGGCTGCAACCGTCCACATAGGCGTGCAGGATGCAACGCTGGGGGGCGGGCTGCAATTGTTCGAGGCAACGGTAGATTTTCGCCGAGCCTGACCAGAGGTCAATGTCATCGAGCTCCCCGTGTAATGCAGTTGAAATGTCGATGTGGGCGTCATCCAGCACGGCTTCACGGCGAGTATCGCGGATCGTATTCAGCGCCAGGTGGCGGGTGATGCTGTAGATCCAGCCCCGAGCTGAGCCGCGCGCCGGATCGAAGCTGGCAGCGCGGGTCCAGATGCGGATGAAGGCATCGTGGACGATATCTTCTGCGGTGGCGTCATCACGGGCAATGCGCCGGGCAACCCCCAACAGGCGTGCACCCTCGTGATCGTAGAGCGCCTGCAGGGCTCGGCGGTCGCCCTGTGCACAGGCCTTCAGGCAACGATCGAAATCGAAGTCGGTGACAGGCGAGTTCAACGTGTGCGGTTTCCTTGTTGTATGCAAGTTACCCCGACCAATCAGCCGGGGGCTTGCCAACGAGCGTAGATGAACGGTTGCAACGTGTCTGCTCAAGCGCCCTTCACTTGGCTGTCCAGAACACATAGTCAGCCTGGTACTGGACGATCTGCTTGGCACCTTTGTTTTGCGCCGTGCAGTCGCTTGCCGGCGCCACGCCGCCGCGGGTGGCCAGGCGCTGGATATAGCTGACTCCCTGCATGGCGCCTTTGCCTTCGGCCGGGTTGGCCTTGACCAGTTGATAGGGTATGGCGCCCTTGTCGGCAGGTGCGACCGCCAGCTGGGTGCCGGTGACTTTCGATCCGTCCTTGGCCTGCCAGGTGGCGGGTGGGCCGAAGTAGTCGCCCACCTGTTTGCCTGCACGGTCATTGAGCACGGCCTTGGGGCCGACGAAGGTCCATTCGGTCTGGCCGGGGGTGTTGGCCTTGTCGCGGCACTCGTAGGTGATCTCGCCGACGCCTACGGTCTCGAGCAAGACGCGATGGCCATCGGGGACCTTGACCGCATCAGGCAGCGCGGATTGGGCGTATGCGGGTTGCAGCGTCAGGGCGAGGCTGCAGGCGAGCAGGCAGGCGGAGGATTTGAGGCTCATGGGTATGGCTCCTGACAGGTGATTGGGCTGGGCAGTCACAGGCCGCCCACTAGCAATACCCGCCAACGAGCAAACTGGATGCACTTAAATGGGAAAAATGGGTTTAGCCCACAACCTGCCAATAGGTCGACGCCTTTCCTGCGCATTTTCACCAACGCACCATGACTCTCCGGGACTGAACACCTAGCCAGCGCATCGTGATGCTACTCAAGACACCGCGAACGCCCGCGAGGGATTTACTCACCAGTCACTGTTCGGATACGTCACGGAAGGTGTGCTCTTCATCGAGCAACTGTGAAATGAGCGGAATACGATGGGCGGTTTGGGACTGATGTGCTCAACATCTCTATGAATCGATTAGTATTTTTTCATCTAAGTAGAAGCTTTTCACAAGCTGTCAGGATCGCCAAAGAACATCTGTATCCGCGACCTCAACCACCGCTCCGCCGGATCATTATCCTGCGCCCCGCGCCAGGCCATGTGCAGCTCGAAGCTGCGCACCTCCAGCGGCAGGTCCTCGGCCCGCAGGCCGCCCGCCGCCGTAAGGGCATCGGCGGTGTAATCCGGCACGGTGGCGACGATATCGGTCCCTGCCAGCAAGCTCCCCAAGCCGTTGAACTGCGGCACGGCCAGCACCACATGGCGCTTGCGGCCGATTTCCTCCAGCGCCTCGTCGATGAACCCGGACAGGTCGCCGGCGAACGACACCAGCGCGTGGGGCCGGGCGCAGAAGTCGTCCAGGGTGATGTTGCCGGGCATGCTGTCGGCGCGTAGCAGCTTGGGCATGCTGCGGCGCAGTACCTTGCGCTTGGCGTTGGCCGGCAGGTCGCTGGTGTAGCTCACGCCCACCGAGATTTCGCCGGAGGCCAGCAGGGTGGGCATCAGCAGGTAGTTGACCCGGCGCACCACCAGCACGATGCCGGGCGCCTCGGCGCGGATGCGCTTGAGCAGTTGGGGCAGCAGGGCGAATTCGGCGTCATCCGACAGGCCGATGCGGAACACCGCGTTGCTGGTGGCCGGGTCGAACTCGGCGGCGCGGCTGACGGCGGTGGAGATCGAGTCCAGCGCCGGCGACAGCAGGGCAAAGATCTCGTGGGCGCGCGCCGACGGCTCCATGCTGCGGCCGGTACGCACGAACAGCGGGTCGTCGAACAGGTTGCGCAGGCGCGACAGCGCGGCGCTGATCGCCGGCTGGCCGAGGAACAGTTTCTCGGCGGCGCGGGTCACGCTGCGTTCGTGCATCAGCGTCTCGAACACGATCAGCAGGTTGAGGTCTACGCGACGCAAGTCGTTACGATTCATTCGATGCGGCTCGCCTGAAGTGGGGCAGGGGTGAATCTTAAGGCCAAAGGCTGGTACCCTGCACCGATTTCCGGGTGCCAATGCACAGATTTGTCAGGGGCCCAATCAATGACAGGCATGTCGACTATTAACAGCCACTGATGGTCCAACCGTGAAAGCCCGGATAAAGTCCGTGGTAATACGAGATTCACAAAGGCGAGGTATGCGATGTCCCGCATGATCCGTTTCCACAAGTTCGGCCAGGCCGATGTGCTCCGTTGCGAGGAGCAGGCCGAACCGTCCCCGGCCACCGGCGAGGTGCAGATCCGCGTCGAGGCGATCGGCATCAGCTGGTACGACGTGCTCTGGCGGCAGAACCTGGCGCCGTCCCAGGCGCGGCTGCCGGCGGGTATCGGCCATGAGATGGCCGGCGTGGTCACCGCGGTCGGCGAGGGCGTGGACGATATCGCGGTGGGCGACCGGGTCGCCAGCTTCCCGGCCACCAGCCCCAACGACCACCCGGTCTACGGTGACGTGATCGTGCTGCCGCGTAGCGCCATCACCCGTTATCCGGACGTGCTGACCCCGATCGAGGCCAGCGTGCACTACACCCCGCTGCTGATCGCCTACTTCGCCTATGTCGACCTGGCCCGGGCCAAGGCCGGGCAGACCGCGCTGGTCACCGACGCCAGCCACTGCGCCGGGCCGGCCTTCGTGCAGCTGGGCAAGGCCCTGGGGTTGAAGGTGTTCGCTGCCACCAAGGAACCCGCGCAGCGTGAATACCTGCTGGGCCTGGGTGCGGACAAGGTGATCGTCACCGAGGAGCAGGACCTGCTGATGCAGATCGGCAAGTACACCGATGGCCGTGGCGTGGACATGGTCCTCGACGGCATGGGCGGCCCGCAGATGTCGCTGCTCGGCGATGTCCTGGCGCCACGTGGCAACCTGGTGCTGTATGGCCTGCAAGGCGGCAACCAGACGCCGTTCCCGGCCTGCGCGGCGTTCCAGAAGAACATCCAGTTCCATGTGCACTGCATCGGCAACTTCACCGGCAAGCCGGAGCTGGGCATCGCCCAGGACCAGGTGGCGTTGCAACGGGCCTTGCGCGACATCAACCAGTTCACCGCCGACCAGCTGCTGACACCGCAGATCATCAAGGTGTACCCGTTCGAGCAGGTGGTCGAGGCGCACCGGCATATGGACGCCTGCCCTTGCGGTGGACGGGTGGTGCTGGACATGGGCGGGCAGGGCTGACGCTGCTGACGCCAGCGCCGGGCAAGCCCGCTTCTACCGCCGTGGCATGACGCCCGCCCTGTAGGGGCGGGCTTTGGTTCGTGGCCTCACTGCCAAACATTGCTAATTTTCTTACCCGGTTTTGGGAAGTTTCCTTCAAGCTCGGTCAGCTATTCATCTGCCAGAATCGGACTTCAATTCGAAGCCGTCAGGGAGATGGAGCGATAGCATGACCGAGACCCACGACCAAGCCATGCACTATATCTACCAGCAGGTCCTGCAGCGCCTGCTGGAGCACATGAGCCAGGCCCAGCGCGCCTCGGTGCAGTTGCTGGTCCAGCGCCTGCTGGTCATCGCTGGCGGCCAGGAATACATCGGCAACCTGCGGGTACTGGCCCTGCACGGCGTGGACCGACGCAGCGCGCATCTGCTGGCCTGCCTGCGCGCCGCGCAACTGAGTATCGCCATTCGCCACGCCGCCACCTTCCGCCTGCGGGTGCTGGCGGCCCGCCTGCCCACCCTCGACGACACCGCCCTGGCCCTTCACGACCGTTGCTTCAGCGCACTGTTCCTGCACGATGATCCGCGGGTGGAGCTGTTGCGCGCCGATGGCGGGCAGCTTGGCCCATTTGGTGCCCGACAGGCCTGTTCGGCCGAACAATTGGCCGCCGCGGGTAACGCCTGGCTGCTGTTCGGGCACCTCGCCGGCGGGCAGCCCGGGGCTTTGCTCGGCGCCAGGGGGTATCTGGATGTGGGGGCCAGCCTTGGGCAGGTGCTGGGTGGGCAAGACGGCGAGCAGCTCCTGGTCAGCGCCGCGCCGCTTGCCCAGCGCCACCGCCTGCTGGCCTGGGGGCGGCGTTGCCTGCGCCATAGCGGGGAGGTCGCGCACACCGTGACACCCCACAGCGTCCTGGCCGCCGGTGTCGAACAGCTGCACCAGATACTGTCTGACCCTTGGCAGTCGCCGGCAGCGCCCATGCGCGATCAGCCCTGGGGCGATACCCACCTGATGACGGTGGAGGATCTGCTGCGCCATCCCGACGACGGCGGGCACCTTGACCGCATGCTCGGGCGGGAGGAGGCGCAGGCCTGGCATGCCCAGGGGCCGGCAGGGTTGTTCGACCCTTTGCCGCTGGCCCACCTGCATGGCCTCAAGGCGCAGTACCTCGAGCAGCGTACCTACCGCGAGGGCGCGCAGGCGTTCTACCAGCGTTTGCGCCAGCCGGCGGTGGCCTGGCCGCAGGGGCGGGCCTTGCGCGACGAGGCCCAGGCGCGGCTGCTTGCGGCCTATGGCGTCAATGAAGCGCAATTGGTCTGCCAGCTGTTCACCCCCTTCGACGCGCAGGGGCACAACCTCGAAGCCTTCGTGCTGCGCTGCCATCCCGGTATGCGCGTCGCGTTGCCATACCTGCACCGTGCCCTGCAGGGCCAGCCTTGTCCGGAGCCTGTCAGCCAGTGGCTGGTGGATACCAGCGGCCTGCAGCTCGCGCAGTTGCGGGCGCTGTACGCCGGCACGCTCGGCAGCCAGGCACGGCGCCTGTACCAGTTACTGGGGCGGCGCGACCTGTGGCTGCGGCCGCTGCCGGCCGGTTCGTGGAGCAGCGCGTGACCGTTGATCCAGCGCACTTGCCCCAGTAGGCGGTCTGTATGTATAACCAGTGCTTGTTCCCCAGCGCCCGACTTGCACCGTGATCGCTCATTCTGTCGATGATCCCTTGTACTACCTGTATAACTTCCGTCAGGTCCTGAGCTGGGTGGGGCAACGCTACGCCGACCTGCTGGACCACGACGAGCATGCTTTCATCGAAGCGTTCAGCGAGCTACCGGTATCCGCGCAGGCCTTGCTGGTACGGATGGTCATGCGCAAGGGCGAGTGGTTTCGCAGGGACAAGCTCGACTACGCCGAGATCGGTGATACCGACGCGGCCCTGGTACCGTTGCTGGCTTTGGACTGGGTAGCAGCCGACGCACCGCTGGCCGTCGAGCAATTGTGGGCTTTGCTGCGCAAGGACGAACTGGTCGGGCTTTTCACCGGGAAAATTCCCCGGCCTCGGGCCAGCAAGGCCGAATTGCTGGAACAGTTGCAGGCACTCGAGCTGGCGCCCAGGCCCCTGGCACAGTGGTGCCCCGATTTCCCGACGCTGATCCTGCACTGGAGCCGGCAGCCATTATGCGACCGGCTGCGGCTGTTGTTCTTTGGCAACCTGTACCAGAGCTGGTCCGATTTCGTGCTGGCCGACCTGGGCGTGTTCCGTTACGAACAGGTGGCGTTCAGCGCCGACTCGCGGGCCTTGCGCCAGCGTAGCGAGGTCGACCTGGCCATGGCCCTGCACCAGTGCGCCGAGCGCCTCGAGCAGGGCGCCGCGCCCGCCGAACTGCTCGCGGCACTCGCGGGCCTTGACCACAGCAACCCCTGGTTGGTCCGTCGTCGGGCGCGGCTGCTGTTCAGCATCGGCCAGCAATGCGAGCGTGCTGGCGACTGGGGCCTGGCGTTGCAGGTCTATGCCGACTGCGCCCACCCCGAGGCGCGCATCCGCCAGGTCCGGGTATACGAGCGCAGCGAGCAGTGGCAGCCGGCACTCGCATTGGCCCAGGCCATGGCCCAGGCGCCTGCCAACGCGTTGGAATGCCAGGCGTTGGAGCGCATGTTGCCACGGTTGGCGCGCAAGCTCGGCGGCCCGCCACAACCGCGTCGGCGCACGAGCGCGGTCACGCTCATCGAGCTGGAACTGCCGGCTGCGATGGCGGCACTGGGGGTGGAAGAGGCGGTGCGTCTGTATCTGGAGCAGCAGGGCGGGGCTGTCCACTACGTCGAGAACACCCTGTTCAACAGCCTGTTCGGCCTGCTGTGCTGGGAGGCGATCTTCGCACCGGTACCAGGTGCTTTCTTCAACCCATTCCAGGCCGGGCCCCAGGACCTGCATGACACGGACTTCCAACTGCGCCGCGCCGAGCTGTTCGCAACCTGCCTGGGCCGGCTCGACGATGGCAGTCACCGTGAGGCCATTCGGGCCTGCCATGCGGCCAAGCAAGGCCTGCAGTCGCCGTTTGTGTTCTGGCAGATGCTCGATGAGCCACTGCTCGAACAGGCACTCGAGCACCTGCCGCCCGAGCATTTGAAAGCTTGCTTCCTGCGTTTGCTGCAGGACATCCGCGCCAACCGCGCCGGCATGCCCGACCTTATCCAGTTCTGGCCGGGGCAGGGCGGCTATCGCATGGTCGAGGTCAAGGGGCCGGGCGACCGCCTGCAGGACAACCAGCTGCGCTGGCTCGAGTTCTGCCACGCCCACGGGTTGCCGGTGGCGGTCTGCCATGTGCGCTGGCAGGCTACGCCGGCATGAGCTACACCGTGGCCGTGCGCGCCCTGTGCGAATTCAGCGCCAAGGTCGGCGATCTCGACCTGCGTTTCACGCCGTCGCCCAGTGCCCAGGAAGGTATCGCCGGGCACCGCCGGGTGGTGGCCAAGCGCGGTGCCGGCTATGAGTCGGAGGTGGCGCTGGAGAGCGAATACCAAGGTTTGAGGGTGCGCGGCCGGGCCGATGGCTACGACCCGGCACGCAACCGGCTGGAAGAGATCAAGACCCATCGCGGCGACCTCGCCCGCCAGCCCGACAATCACCGCCAACTGCACTGGGCCCAGGCCAAGGTCTACGCCTGGCTGCTGTGCCAGGCGCGGCAGTTGCCGGCGATCGACGTGGCGCTGGTGTACCTGGACGTCGACAGCGACGGCCAGACCGTGATCAGCGAGCATTGCGGCGCCGACGACCTTAGGCGTTTTTTCGAGGCTCAGTGCCAGCGCTTCCTGGCCTGGGCGCAGGCGCAGGAACGACGCCTGGCTGAACGCGACCGGGGTCTGCTGGCCCTGACCTTTCCTTACCCTGCGTTGCGTCAAGGCCAGCGGCAACTGGCCGAGACCCTGTACAAGGCGGTGAGCACCGGCCGTTGCTTGATGGCCCAGGCCAGCACCGGCATCGGCAAGACCCTCGGCACCCTGTTTCCGCTGCTCAAGGCCGTGGTGCCTCAGCAGTTGGACAAGCTTTACTTCCTCACGGCCAAGACCCCAGGGCGGGCCCTGGCCCTCGATGCATTGCGCCAGATTACCCAGGCGTCGCCGCAACCGGCCCTGCGCAGCCTGGAGCTGATCGCCCGCGACAAGGCCTGCGAGTTTCCGCAAAACGCCTGCCATGGCGAGTCCTGTCCCTTGGCGCGGGGCTTCTACGACCGCTTGCCCGCTGCCCGTGAAGCGGCCGCGCAGGTGCCGTTGCTCGACCGCGCCAGCCTGCGCGAGGTGGCCTTGGCACACCAGGTCTGCCCCTATTACCTGGGGCAGGAGATGGCGCGCTGGGTCGACCTGCTGGTGGCCGACTACAACTACTACTTCGACGCCCATGCATTGCTGTTCGGCCTGGCCCAGGCCAACCAGTGGCGCACGGCGGTGCTGGTGGACGAGGCGCACAACCTGGTAGAGCGCGGGCGGCAGATGTACAGCGCCAGCCTCGACCAGGGCCAGTTGCTGGCACTGCGCCAGGCCAAGCCGGCCGGGCTGGGCAGCGCCCTGGACCGGCTGAATCGGCAATGGAACGCGTTGTACAAGGCGCAGGTCGCGCCTTACCAGGCGAGCGAACAGCTGCCCGACGCCTTCCTGCGCGCCCTGCAGCAGTGCATCGGGCTGATCCAGGAGCGCATGAACCAGGCGCCTGCCGAGGTCGAGCCCAAGGTGCTGGAGTTCTACTTCCAGGCCTTGCAGTTCAGCCGTATCGCCGAGCTGTTCGACGAGCACTTCCTGTTCGATATCAGTCCGCGCAACGGCCCCCGTGGGCGGCGCCTGGCCACGTTGTGCCTGCGCAACGTGGTGCCTGCCCGGCTGCTGGGCCCCCGCATGAGCGCGGCGCGCAGCGTCACGCTGTTTTCCGCGACCCTGAATCCCCGGCACTTCTACACCGACCTGCTGGGCATGCCGGCCGACACTGCCTGGCTGGAAGTCGCCGCGCCGTTTCGCGCCGAGCAGTTGCAGGTGCGCATCGTCAGCGAGGTGTCTACCCGCTACCAGCAGCGCCATGCCTCACTGGTGCCGATCGTCGAGCTGATCGCCGCCCAGTTCGCCGGCCAGCCGGGCAACTACCTGGCCTTCTTCAGCAGCTTCGAGTACCTCGAACAGGTGGCGCGGCTGCTGGCCGAACGCTACCCGGCGCTACCCATCTGGCGCCAGTCTCCCGGCATGGACGAGGCCAGCCGCGAGGCCTTTCTGGCGCGCTTCGTGGAGCAAGGGCAGGGGGTAGGCTTCGCCGTGCTCGGTGGCGCCTTCGGCGAGGGTGTCGACCTGCCGGGCAGCCGCTTGATCGGCGCTTTCGTCGCCACCCTCGGACTGCCCCAGGTCAATCCGGTCAACGAACAGTTCAAGCAGCGCCTGGGCCGCCAGTTCGGCGCCGGTTTCGACTATGCGTATCTCTATCCTGGAGTGCGCAAGGTAATCCAGGCCGCGGGCCGGGTGATCCGCGGCGACCACGACCGGGGTGTGCTGGTGCTGATCGACGAGCGCTTTGCCGAACCACGGGTGCGGCAGATGTTCCCCGGCTGGTGGCAACTGGCGTGAACGCCGCCATCGCCTGGCGCTGAAACTCCCAGTACACTGCGCGTTCCAACACCAACATCCGTTGATTTCGAGGTTCCGCATGACGCTCAGTCCTTTGGCAGGCAAGCCGGCTCCGGCCAGCGTGCTGGTCGATATCCCCCGCCTGTTGACCGCTTACTATACCGGCCGTCCCGACGCCGCGGTGGCGGCCCAGCGCGTGGCCTTCGGCACCTCGGGCCACCGCGGCACTTCGTTCGAACTGAGCTTCAACGAATACCACGTGCTGGCGATCACCCAGGCCATCTGCCTGTATCGCCAGGAGAAAGGCATCGACGGCCCGTTGTTCATCGGTGCCGACACTCACGCGTTGTCCGCCCCGGCCGCTGCCAGCGCCCTGGAAGTGCTGGCCGCCAATGGCGTGCAGGTGATGTTGAGCAAGGACGACGAGTACACCCCGACCCCGGCGGTGTCCCATGCCATCCTCTGCTACAACCGTGGCCGCCAGCAGGGCCTGGCCGACGGCATCGTCATCACCCCGTCGCACAACCCGCCGCAGAGCGGTGGCTTCAAGTACAACCCGCCCAACGGCGGCCCGGCCGACAGCGACGTGACCAAGTGGATCGAGGCCAAGGCCAACGAGCTGCTGGCGGCGAACCTGGCTGGCGTCAAGCGCATGGACTACCAGCAGGCGCTGGCGGCGCCGACCACCCAGCGCCACGACTACGTGAGCAGCTATGTCGCCGACCTGGAAAACGTCATCGACTTCGACGTGATCCGCAGCGCCAATCTGCGCCTCGGCGTCGACCCATTGGGCGGTGCCGGCGTGCGCTACTGGTCGGCCATCGCCGAGCACTACCAACTGAACCTGGAAGTGGTGAACACCGAGGTCGATCCGACCTTCCGTTTCATGACCGTCGACTGGGACGGGCAGATCCGCATGGACCCGTCCTCGCCTTACGCCATGCAGGGCCTGATCGGCCTGCGCGAGCGGTTCGACGTGGCCTTCGCCTGCGACCCGGACCACGACCGCCACGGCATCGTCACCGCCGACGGCCTGCTGCAGCCGAACAACTATCTGGCCGTGGCCATCGACTACCTGTACCGCAACCGCCCGCAATGGCGCAGTGATGCCGCCGTGGGCAAGACCGTGGTTTCCAGCGGCCTGATCGACCGCGTCACCGCGGGCCTGGGCCGTGAGCTGTATGAAGTGCCGGTGGGCTTCAAGTTCTTCGCCCAGGGCCTGTTCGACGGTTCGCTGGGCTTCGGTGGCGAAGAAAGCGCCGGCGCCTCGTTCCTGCGCAAGGACGGCTCGGTCTGGGCCACCGACAAGGACGGCCTGATTCCGGCGCTGCTGGCGGCCGAGATGACCGCCCGCACCGGGCGCAACCCGAGCCAGATCTACGCCGACCTGACCGCCAAGCTGGGCAAGCCGTACGCCACCCGCGTCGAGGCCAAGGCCGACGCACGGCAGAAGGCGCTGCTGAGCAAGCTGGCGCCGGAGCAGGTCAAGTCCACCGAGCTTGCCGGCGAGCCGATCCAGCAGATCCTCAGCCATGCGCCGGGTAACAACCAGGCCATCGGCGGCCTGAAGGTAATGACCGAGAACGGCTGGTTCGCCGCCCGTCCTTCGGGCACAGAGGATATCTACAAGATCTACGCCGAAAGCTTCATCGACGAGGCGCACCTCAAGCGCCTGGTGGCCGAAGCCCAAGTGCTGGTGGACGCAGCGATCGCCTGATCGACGCTGATACGCATCGCGGGGCAAGCCTGCTGCCACTGCCTGCTTCGTTCAGGCGTGGCAGCGGGCTTGCCCCGCGATGCGTTTGGTTGTTCCACTGATGGAACGATCCATGCCATTTCAGCTATCTACCGCAGTATTGGCCTCATCTGTAAGGTGTAACCCATCAACAGGAGGCTTCTCATGAAAAAGATCCAGGGTATCCACCGCAGCCCCAACGCCCACTGGGTGGGCGACGGCTTCCCGGTGCGCAGCCTGTTCACCTACGACCATCTGGCGCGGCATATCAGCCCGTTCCTGCTGCTGGATTATGCCGGCCCGCATGACTTCGCCCCGACCACTGCCCGGCGTGGCGTCGGCCAGCACCCGCACCGCGGTTTCGAGACCGTCACCATCGTCTACCAGGGCGAACTGGAGCACCGCGACTCCACCGGCGCGGGCGGCCTGATCGGCCCGGGCGATGTGCAATGGATGACCGCTGCGGGCGGCATCATCCACGAGGAGTTCCATTCCCCGGCCTTTGCCCGTAGCGGCGGCACGCTGGAGATGGTGCAGCTGTGGGTCAACCTGCCGGCCAGGGACAAGCGCGCCGCAGCGGGCTACCAGACGCTGTTGGCCAACGACATTCCGGTGGTGACGCTGGAAGGTGAGGCGGGCAGCCTGCGAGTGATCGCCGGGCGTTACCTTGACCGTCAGGGGCCGGCGCGCACCTTTACCGAGATGGACGTCTGGGACCTGCGCCTGAAGGCGGGTGCCACGCTGAAACTGCCGGTGGCCGCCGGGCGCAATGCCGCGCTGGTGGTGCTGCGCGGTACGCTGCGGGTCAACGATGAGCGCGAAGCCGGTGCGGCCAGCCTGGTATTGCTGGAGCGCGACGGCGACGGTGTGCGCCTCGAGGCGCTGGATGACGTCAGCGTGCTGCTGCTCAGCGGCGAGCCGATCGATGAGCCCATCGTCGGGTATGGCCCGTTCGTGATGAACAGCCAGGCCGAGATCGCTGAATCGTTCGATGATTTCCAGGCCGGGCGGTTTGGGCAGATGGGAGGTACCGAGCGCGGCGTCCGACAATGACAAAGCGTTGACTCCAATCGCCGGCAAGCCGGCTCCCACAGGATCTGTGCTATCCCTGTGGGAGCCGGCTTGCCGGCGATTGCTTTTTCAGACGATCACAGCTGATCCGGCACCACCGCGATCACATCGATCTCCATCAGCCACTCGGCCTGCGCCAATCCTGCCACCACCAGCCCGGTGGAAATCGGGAACACGCCCTTGAGCCACTTGCCCACTTCCTTGTACACCGGTTCGCGGAAGCGTGGGTCGGTGATGTAGGTGGTGGTCTTGACGATATGCGACAGGTCCGAGCCTGCCTCTTCAAGCAACTGCTTGACGTTCTTCATCGCCTGTTCGGCCTGCGCCTGCGGGTCGCCCAGGCCGACCAGGCGGCCTTCGAAATCAGTGCCGACCTGCCCGCGCACGTAGATGGTGTTGCCGGCGCGCACCGCCTGGCACAGGTCGTTGTCCAGGGTCTGGTTAGGGTAGGTGGCCTTGGTGTTGAACATGCGGATGCGAGTGTGGGTAGGCATCAGTGGGCTCCAAAGGTGCTGACGTTGCTGATCGAGGGTTGCTGCTCATCCGCCGTGCGCTGTTCGCGGTCGCGGTAGGCCAGGTAGGTGCGCTGGGTGGCGATGTGGCCGGCGACGTGCTTGGCGTCGTGCCACACGCCCCAGATGAACGACGAGCCGCGGCGTGACAGCCAGGGCAGGCCGAGGAAGTACACGCCTGGTTCTTTCGACACGCCACGCTGGTGTTGCGGCTTACCGTTGGCGTCGAAGGCGTCCACCTGCAGCCAGCTGAAATCCACACCGTAACCGGTGGCCCAGATGATGGTGGTGACGTTGGCCTGGGCCAGGTCCAGCTCGCGCAGCGGGTTGCTGACGCAGGCCGGGTCGGGCAGGCGCTTGCGCGCTTCAGGCTCTGGTGGCAGGTCCAGGCCGTTGCGTTCGACATAGGCGTCGGCGGCGTCCAGCAGGGCCAGGTAGTTCTCGTCGCCACGGTTGATGTTCTCGGCCAGGTTGTCCTGGAAGCGCGCCACGCCGCCCTCGAACGACTGGGTCAGGCCGACCAGGGTCATGCCCTGGTGGGCGAGGGCGCGGAAGTCCACGGTATGGCCGCCACGGGCACCGGACACGGCGATGGTCACGTGCTCGCGGCCAGGCTTGGCGATCTCGGCATCCCATTCGCCGAGCACGCCCAGCCACCAGCAGAAGTCACGGTTGCGGTAGCTGCGTGGCGGGCGGTCGTGGGCGCCCACCGACAGGTACACCTGGCGCCCGGCGCGCATCAGCTCCTCGGCGATCTGCACGCCGGAGGAGCCGGCGCCCACCACCAGCACCGCGCCTTCAGGCAGTTGCTCGGGGTTGTAGTAGGCGGCCGAGTGGATCTGGTGCAGACCGTCGTCCTTTGGCGCGATGGCCGGGATCACCGGGCGCTGGAACGGGCCGGTGGCGGCCACCACGCGGTTGGCGCGGATCACGCCCTGGTTGGTTTCGATGGTGAAGCCCGGGCGGTCGGCGTTGCGTACCACCTGCCTGACCTCGACACCGGTGCGCACTGGCAGGTTGTACTTGCGCACGTACTGCTCGAAGTAGTCGGCGACCTGGTCCTTGCCGGCGAAGGCGTCGGCGTCGAGGTCGAATTCAAGGCCCGGGAAGCGGTCGTGCCAGGCCGGCCCGTTGGCCACCAGCGAATCCCAGCGGCCGGTGCGCCAGGCCTCGGCGATGCGCTTGCGCTCCAGTACCAGATGCGGCACGCCGAGCTTGCTCAGGTGTTCGCTCATGGCCACGCCGGCCTGGCCGGCGCCGACTACGAGGGTGTCGATTTCGATGTTGTTCAGTGTCATGTCCCAGCCCTTCTTCAGCGGCGTTCTTGTTCAGGTCGGTGGGGACCGCCTTTGCCTGGGGCCAGACTAGGGATGGGGGGGCAATCGCGAAAATAGTATTTAGCTGGGGCTTGCCGATAAATTGGCGAAGGGTGGATGGGCACCGCTGCGCGCCGAGCCGCCATAGTTTTTTCTTGCCCTGTGCCGAGGAAAATGTTGGTTTCGCCGCTGCCTTGGCCCGCCGAGAATGCCGGTAACTCACCACAGGAGCTGCACCATGACCTTCTCCATCATCGGCCGCTGCCAGGAAACCGGCCAGGTCGGCATCGCCATCAGTTCATCGAGCATCGCCGTCGGCGCCCGTTGCCCGTGGGTGCGCGCCGGGGTCGGTGCCGTGGCCACGCAGAACATCACCCTGCCGGCCCTCGGCCCGCAGATCCTCGATGCCCTGGAACAAGGCCAGCTGCCGCCTGCCGCGGCGCTGGACCGGGTGCTGAGTGCCAATGGCTGGAGCGAGTACCGCCAGGTCACGGTGATCGACAGCCACGGGCAGGTGGCGCTGTTCACCGGCAAGGAGGCGTTGGGCACGCACAATGCGGTGGCCGGTGAGCAATGCGCGGCGGCCGGCAACCTGCTGTCGTCGCAGGCGGTGATCGCGGCCATGGTCACGGCATTCGAGCAGGCCGGCGGCCACCTGGCAGACCGTCTGCTGGCGGCCATGCACGCGGCGATGGCGGCTGGGGGCGAGGCGGGGCCGGTGCACTCGGCGGCGCTGAAGATTGCCGGCGAGCTGACCTGGCCGCTGGTGGACCTGCGGGTGGACTGGACCGAGCAGGACCCGATCGCTGAACTGGACACCCTGTGGCAAGCCTATCGCCCGCAGATGCAGGACTATGTGACCCGCGCCCTGAACCCGACCGCCGCGCCCAGCTACGGAGTGCCCGGTGATGAGTGAGACCAGCAGCCGTGCGGTGCTGGAGCGGCTGGTCGGCTTCGCCACCGTGAGCCGTGATTCCAACCTGGAGCTGATCGCCTTCATTCGCGATTATCTAGCCGGGTTTGGCGTTCACAGCGAGCTGTTCCACAACGACGAAGGCACCAAGGCCAACCTGTTCGCCACGATAGGCCCGCTTGACCGGGGCGGCGTGGTGCTGTCCGGGCACACCGATGTGGTGCCGGTCGACGGCCAGGCCTGGAGCGTCGAGCCGTTTCGCCTGAGCGAGCGCGACGGGCGCTTGTATGGCCGCGGCACGGCCGACATGAAGGGCTTCATCGCCTCGGTGCTGGCGGCGGTACCGGCGTTTCTCGCCCAACCCCTGAAGATGCCGGTACACCTGGCGTTCTCCTATGACGAGGAAGTCGGCTGCCTGGGCGTGCGTTCGATGTTGGCGGCGTTGGCGCGGCGCCCGCACAAGCCGCGCCTGTGCCTGATCGGCGAGCCCACCGAGCTCAAGCCGGTGCTCGGGCACAAGGGCAAGCTGGCCATGCGCTGCGAGGTGCACGGTGCCGCCTGCCATTCGGCCTATGCCCCCTATGGCGTCAATGCCATCGAGTACGCGGCGCGGTTGATCGGCAAACTGGGCGAGATCGGTGATGAGCTGGCGCATCCCGAGCATCACGACGGGCGCTTCGACCCACCGTTCTCCACGGTGCAGACCGGGGTGATCAAGGGCGGGAGGGCGTTGAACATCGTCCCCGAGGAGTGCGAGTTCGATTTCGAAGTACGCGCCTTGCCGGGCTTCGAGGCCCAGGTGGTAGCGGACCGGCTGCAGACCTACGCCGAGGCCGAGCTGTTGCCGCGCATGCGCGCCGTCAATGCGGCCAGTGCGATTCGCTTGCGGCCGTTGAGCGCCTACCCGGGGCTGGCCACGCCTGCCGCCAGCGAGGCCGCGCAACTGGTGGCGTTGCTCAGTGGCTCGGATGACTTCGGCACGGTGGCGTTCGGTACCGAGGGCGGGTTGTTCGACCAGGCGGGGATTCCCACCGTGGTTTGCGGGCCGGGGAGCATGGAGCAGGGTCACAAGCCCGACGAGTTCGTCAGCGTCGAGCAGTTGCGTGGTTGTGACGCGATGCTGCGGCGCCTGGTCGAGTACCTGGCGCAGGCATGATGGATCGCGGTGCACACCCGCCCCAGCCGGGGCGGGGATCCTGTTGACGGTTACGCCGGCACCATCGCGAAGCCCACGCCGAAGCGGTTCCAGGCATTGATGGTGGCGATGGCCAGGGTCAGGTTGGCGATTTCCTTGGTGCTGAAGTGCTCGAGCAACGCCTGGTACTCGTCTTGCGGCGCGCCGCGCTCCGGGAGGCGGGTCAGGCTCTCGACCCAGGCCAGGGCGGCACGTTCGCGTGGGGTGAAGTAGCGGGTCTCGCGCCAGACGCTCAGGGTCTGCAGGCGCGCCTCGGTTTCACCGGCCTTGCGCGCATCGTTGGCGTGCATGTTGACGCAGTAGGCGCAGCCATTGACCTGCGAGGCGCGCAGGCGGATCAGCTCCAGCAGCGAGTGTTCCAGGCCCGAGGCGACCAGCGCCTGTTCGAGGCCGATCATGGCCTTGTAGGCTTCCGGCGAGTGCTTGGCCCATTCGATACGGTCATGCATGGTGAGGCTCCAAAGATGTACAGGTGGCAAGTGGCACTACCTTAGCGCCCGGCCGCGTCGTGCCGAATAGCCAATCCCGCGCTTTGCCAGGAGGCCAATCGCGCATTTGGATGGCCACTGACAGGCATCCAATCTCTTCATTTCTGTCGGCGCGTCGCAGCCGGGATAATGGCCGGGTCAATACCGGAGAACCGTTTCATGTCCGCAGATCGCTACATGCGCGAGGCCCTCGAGCTGGCCCGTGCCAACATCCAGGCCGGCGGCCGCCCGTTCGGCGCCGTGCTGGTCTACCAGGGGCAGGTGATCGCCCGCGCCGTCAACGAGATCCACAGCACCCAGGACCCGACCAGCCACGCCGAGATGCAGGCCATCCGCCAGGCCGCCCAGGTCCTTGGCCGGCCAAGCCTGGAGGGCGCCGAGATCTACGCCAGCGGCCACCCGTGCCCGATGTGCCTGGCAGCCATGCACCTGTGTGGCATCGAGCGTGCCTGGTTCGCCTACGACAACGACGAAGGCGAGCCCTATGGCCTGTCCACCGCCGCGGTGTACGCGCAGATGGCCCGTCCGCCGCAGCAGCAGAGCCTGCCCCTGCGCCCGCTGAAACCCACGGGTGAGAACGGCCTGTACCGTGAATGGCAGCAGGCCAGCCAAGGATGAGGGGCGCGCTGAACCTGTTGCTGGTGGTGCTGCTGGCCCTGAACCTGCGGCCGATCCTAACCAGTATCGGCCCTTTGCTCGAACCCATGCGCCAGGGCACCGGCCTGGGTTACCAGCAGGCGGCGTTGCTGACCGCGTTGCCGGTGCTGTGCATGGGCCTGATCCCGTTGTTGCAACCCTGGCTGCGCCGCTGGCTGAGCGAGCATGGCGGCATGCTCGCGGGGCTTGCGGCCATTGCCCTGGCTTGCCTGTGGCGCCTGCAGCTGGACAGCGCCTGGGCGTTGATCGCCAGCGCCGTGGTTGCCGGCTTGGGCGTTGCCGTGGTGCAGGGCATGATGCCGGGGCTGGTCAACCGCTGGTTCCCCAACCGCCTGGCGGCGAGCATGGGCCTGTATTCGGCGGCGTTGATGAGCGGTGGTGGTTTGGCCGCGGTGCTCGGCCCTGGGATTGCCGCACACTTCGGCCATTGGCAGTTCGGCCTGGGCCTCTGGGCGCTGCCGGCGCTGCTGGCAATGGCAGCCTGGGTATTGCTGCGTCCGCGCCAGCACACGCCAAGCCTGGCCGCCGGCAGTGGCGGGCACTGGTTCGGCAACCGCAGGGCCTGGCTGCTGGCCTTGTACTTCGGGCTGATCAATGGCGGCTATACCAGCATGGTGGCGTGGCTGCCGGCCTATCACCTGGAGCACGGCGGCACGGCCCAGGGGGGCGGTGAGTTGGTCGGCCTGATGACCCTCTTCCAGGTCTGCGGTGCCCTGGGCCTGCCATTGCTGCTGCGGCGCCTGGTCGATCGCCGGCCCGGCCTGTGGCTGGCCTTGCTGATCCAGCTCGGGGGCTTCCTCGGCCTGCTGCTGGCGCCGGCCAGCGCCATGGGCCTGTGGGTGGCGATGATCGGCCTGGGCCTGGGGGCCTGTTTCAGCCTCAGCCTGACGCTGACCCTGGAGCACCTGCGCAGCCCCGGCGAGGCCGGCAGCCTGGCGGCATTCGTCCAGGGCGTGGGCTTCATCGTCACCGGCATCGTGCCGTACATCACTGGCTGGCTGCGCGATGTCAGCGGCGACTTCCAGGCCTCCTGGACCCTGCTGGCCTGCACCGTGCTGGCGATGTTGCTGGTGACCGCGTGCTTTGCGCCGCAGGGCTACGCCAGGGCGATTGCGCGTGGCCGGCAGCCCGCTGAAGCGCTGGTCAACTGAGGCGCTGCAGGGTGTCGGCGACGCGGTCCAGCGCCGGGTCGATATCCAGCAGCTCGATGGCGCCGAAGCCCAGCAGCAGCCCCGGCCGCACCGGGGCTTCGCTGAAGAACGGCGCCAGGGAATAGAGGCCCACCTCCACCTTGCGCGCCAGGCTGATCAGCAACTCGACATCCACCCCCGGCTTGGCCAGTGCGCTCAGGTGGAAGCCGGCGCTGGTCGGTACCGCGTCGAACCACGGCGCCAGGTCGCCGCCCAGCCGCGCCAGGATCCGCTCGCGGCGTGCGCTGTACACCTCGTGGCAACGGCGGATGTGCTTGTTCAGGTGGCCTTCGGCGAGGAACCGCGCCAGCGCCCATTGCTGCAGGGTCGGGCTGTGCCAGTCGCTCAGGTGCTTGGCCACGCAGGCGGCCTGCAGCACGGCGGGCGGCAGCACCGCATAGCCCAGGCGCAGTTCAGACAGCAGGGTCTTGGAGAACGTCCCGACATACGCCACCAGGCCATGCCGGTCCATGCGTTGCAGGGCCTCGGCGGCCGGCCCCTGGTAGCGGAACTCGCAGTCGTAGTCATCCTCGATGATCAGCGCGCCAAGTTCGGCGGCCCGCGCCAGCAGCGCCTCGCGCCGTGGCGCGGCCATGGGCATGCCCAGCGGGAACTGGTGCGAGGGGGTCACGTAGATCAGCCGGGTGCCATCCTCGATCTGCTCCACGCACAATCCCTGGTCGTCCACCGGCACTGACTGCAGGCGCGCGCCCAAAGCCTGGAACAACTGCCGGGCCGGTGGGTAGCCGGGGTCTTCCATGGCCACCTTGCAGCCGGGTTCGACCAGCACCCGGGCGATCAGGTCCAGGGCCTGCTGGGCGCCGTTGCACACCAGCACATCGCTGGGCGCGCACTGGATGCCGCGGGTGAAGGCGATGTGATGGGTGATGGCCTCGCGCAGTTCGGGCAGGCCCTGGGCGGAAAACTGCCGCTCGGGGTGGCGCTGGCTGCGGCGCAGGGCGTAGTTCATGCAACTGCGCCACTGATCGTAGGGAAACTGCGACTTGCTCGAGGCGCCGCCGATGAAGTCATAGCGCGAAGGCGCGTCCAGCGCCCGCTGGGCCAGTACCGTGGCGCGCTGGCGCCAGCCTTCGAGGGTGTCGGCGGCGGCTAGCGGTATATGCTCGCTGTCGCCCTGGCGCAAGGTGTGGCGTGGGGTGATGAAGGTGCCGCGGCCAACCACGCCGCTGAGCAGGTTGTCGTAGGTCAGGCGTGAATAGGCTTCGGCCACGGTCTTGCGCGAGACCCCCAGCTGTTCGGCCAGCAGACGGGTGGGCGGCAGTTGCGTGCCGGCGGCAAGGTGGCCGCTGTCGATGCCGGCGCGCAGTTGCCGGTAGAGCTGCTCGGCAAGGCCTTTGCGGCCTTCGAGGCGAATGTGCAGTTCCATCGTGGGGAGGGTCCGAAGCGCAGGGATGTAGAAGCTTCGGGTTTTATTGCGGTGGCTGCAAGTAGGGCCGCTTTGCGGCCCATCGCCGGCAAGCCGGCTCCCACACCGACCGCGCCGACCTCGAGCCCGGTGCCTTCCTTGTGGGAGCTGGCTTGCCAGCGATGAGGCGCATACAGGCGATCAAAGTCGGGCGGTACTGATGGTGATGTAGCCTTTTGCGGGCAGCGCGATGCGGATCACCGTTTCGTCGTCGCAGGCCTTGCGTTTCTGCCTGATGCATACGCCATCCACCGTGGCCTCGCGCATGCGGGCGGGGATGGCGCGGCCCTTGGCGTCGAAAAAGGCCTCGCTGGCGAGCAGCTCGACGCGCTCGATCAGTTGGCGGGTGTGCTCGTCGGTGGCGCAGAAGAAGCGCACGCCCGACAGGTTCGGGTTGTCGTCGGGGTTGCTGACTTCATGGGCCAGCAACTGGCGCAGGGTATGGCGCAGTTCGCGGGTGGGGCGGTCGTGTGTGGGCATGGCATGGCCTCGTCTGGATGGGGTTGGCCGCGTCGGGGCGACCGTAACGTCTCCAGGTCGGATGATGTTTTGCCAAGGGTGTGGCAACAATCAAGAAGCGTCCTTGCTTTTGGTAGGAGGGTTCCGAAAATATAGGCAGGAGGTTGAACATCGCCTTGATCCGCGTCAGCTCCAGCGCCTGTTGCCGAGTCCGTTCATGCCCAGTCAGAAGGCTTGGGATCGAGCGCCGCCTCGACGATCTCGACCCAGTGCCGCACCGGTGTTCGCCCAGCGCTTCCAAGGTGCACCTGGCAACCGATGTTGGCAGTGGCAATGACCTGTGGGCTGCCGCTCTCCAGGGCATGCAGGCGATCATCGCGCAATTGCCGCGCCAGCGTCGGCTGGGTCAATGAATAGGTGCCGGCCGAGCCGCAGCACAGGTGGCCATCGGGCACCGGGGTGAGGTGAAAGCCCAGGCGCGTCAGCAGGCTTTCCACCGCGCCGCCGAGCTTGAGCGCGTGCTGCAAGGTACACGGGCAGTGAAAGGCCAGGCGTTGCTCGGCGCACACCCCCAGTTGCTCCAGTGGCTCGGCCTGCAGCACCTGCACCAGGTCACGGGACAGCGCGCTGACCTTGGCGGCCTTGTCGGCATAGCGTGGGTCGCCTTCGAGCAAGTGACCATAGTCGCGCACGAATGCGCCGCAGCCGCTGGCGGTCTGCACGATGGCCTCGGCGCCGGCCTCGATGGCCGGCCACCAGGCGTCGATGTTGCGTCGGGCACGCTCCAGGCCGCGTGCCTGGGCATCCAGGTGATAGTCCACGGCCCCGCAGCAAGCGGCCTCGGCTATCGGTTCGACACTGATACCGAGGCGGTCGAGCAGGCGTGCGGTGGCAGCGTTGGTATTGGGTGAGAGCGCTTGCTGCACGCAACCCTCAAGCAGCAATACGCGGCGGGCGTGACCCGTTGGCGGGCGCTGGCCGGCGGCGGCGATCCGTGGCGGCAGCTTGGCCTTGAGGTTGGCAGGGAGCAGGGGGCGCAGGGCTAGGCCGGTGTGGAGCAAGGCCTTGAACAGCGCCGGCCGCGGCACTACCGCACGCAAGCCGCCGCGCAGCAGGCGCTGGCCCAGTGGTCGCGGCACCTGACGGTCGACCACCGCACGGCCGATATCCAGCAGGTTGTGGTACTGCACCCCTGACGGGCAGCTCGTCTCGCAATTGCGACAGCTCAGGCAACGGTCCAGATGCGTCTGGGTGCTGGCGCTGACCGGTTCGCCTTCGAGTACCTGCTTGATCAGGTAGATGCGCCCACGTGGGCCGTCCAGCTCGTCGCCGAGCAACTGGTAGGTGGGGCAGGTGGCGGTGCAGAAGCCGCAGTGCACGCAAGACCGCAGGATGCGCTCGGCCTCGTCGGCGCGGGCCAGGTGGCGGGCGGAGTCACTCAGTCGGGTTTGCATGCCGCGGCCTCACAAGTGTGCATACAGGCGGCCAGGGTTGAAGATGCCCTGGGGGTCGAGTTGGCGCTTCAGCGCCTGGTGGTAGCGCAGCGTCATCGGGTCCAGTGGCGCGCTGCTGTCGTCGCCGGGCGCGTAGGCGGTGGCATGGCCGCCGGCTTCGGCCACCAGGGCGCGCAGGGTGGCCGCCGGCGCCTCGGACTTGAGCCAGCGCTGGGCGCCGCCCCAGTCGATCAGCTGCTGCCCGGGCAGATCTAGCACGCCGCAGGTGATGGGCAGGGACAGCCGCCACAACGTGGCCGGCGCGGTGAAGAACGCCAGGCGTTGCTCGCGCAGGTCGCCCCAGTACTGCGGGTCGAGTACCTCGCCGCCCAGGCGCTCGCGTGCCGAGCGCACCGAGCCTTCGCCGCCCTCCAGGCGCAGGTGCAGCGCCTCGCCGTCGTGGCTGGCGGCGCTGACCGGCAATGGCTGCTGGCCCCATTCGGCCAACCTGGCCAGCGCCTGGCGGGCATCCATTTCCAGGCGCAGGCCCAGGCATTGGCGCGGCCTGGGCAGCACCTTCAACGAAACCTCGGTAAGCAGCCCCAGGCAACCGAAGCTGCCCGCCATCAGCCGCGATACGTCGTAGCCGGCGACATTCTTCATCACCTCGCCGCCAAAGCGCAGGTGCTTGCCGTGGCCGGTGATCAGCCGGGTGCCAAGTACATAGTCGCGCACCGCGCCTGCCCAGGGCCGGCGCGGCCCCGAAAGCCCGGCGGCGACCATGCCGCCCAGCGTCGCCTCGGGCCCCAGGTGCGGCGGCTCGCAAGGCAGCATCTGCCCGGCCTCGCCCAGCGTCGCCTCGATCTCCCGCAGCGGCGTGCCGGCGCGGGCAGTGAGCACCAGTTCGGTAGGGTCATAGCTGACGATACCGCTGTGCCCACGGGTATCGACCAGCTCGCCGGTCACCGGGCGGCCAAGCATGGCCTTGCTGTTGCCGCCCTGGATGCGCAGCGCGGTGCCCTGGCGCAACGCCTGGCTGACCTGCTCCAGCAACTGCTGGCTGAGATCCGTGGTCATCAGAAGCGCTCCAGGTCGGGGAAGGGCAACTGCCCATGGTGCACATGCAGCGCGCCGAACTCGGCGCAGCGCTGCAGGGTGGGGATGTTCTTGCCCGGGTTGAGCAGGCCCCGTGGGTCGAAGGCGGCCTTGACCGCGTGGAACAGGGTGATCTCGTCGCTGTTGAACTGGGCGCACATCTGGTTGATCTTCTCCCGGCCCACGCCGTGCTCGCCGGTGATGCTGCCGCCCACCGCCACGCACAGCTCGAGGATCCGGCCACCGAGGGCTTCGGCGCGTTCCAGCTCGCCGGGCAGGTTGGCGTCGAACAGGATCAGCGGGTGCATGTTACCGTCGCCGGCATGGAACACGTTGGCGACCCGCAGGCCGTATGTCTCGGACAGTTGGCTGATGCCAGCGAGCACCTGCGGCAGCTCGCGCCGCGGGATGGTGCCGTCCATGCAGTAGTAGTCCGGCGAAATGCGCCCCACCGCCGGGAAGGCGTTCTTGCGCCCGGCCCAGAAACGCACGCGCTCGGCTTCGTCGCAGGCCAGGCGCACCTCGCGGGCACCGGCCTGGCATAGCACGGCATCGACGCGGGCGCAGTCGTCGTGCACATCGGCCTCGACCCCGTCCAGTTCGCACAGCAGGATCGCCGCCGCGTCCACCGGGTAGCCGGCGTGGATGAAGGCCTCGGCGGCGCGGATCGCCAGGTTGTCCATCATCTCAAGGCCTGCCGGGATGATCCCGGCGGCGATGATATCGGCCACCGCGCGCCCGGCGTCCTCGATGCTGGCGAAGCTGGCCAGCAGCACCCGCGCTACCTGTGGCCTGGGCAGCAGCTTGACGGTGACCTCGGTGACGATGCCGAGCATACCCTCGGAGCCGGTGAACAGCGCCAGCAGGTCGAAGCCAGGGCTGTCCAGGGCGTCGCTGCCGAGGGTCAGGCACTCGCCCTCGACGGTGAGAATGTCCACCTTGAGCAGGTTGTGCACGGTCAGACCGTACTTCAGGCAGTGCACGCCGCCGGCGTTCTCGGCGACATTGCCGCCGATCGAGCAGGCGATCTGCGAGGAGGGATCCGGTGCGTAGTACAAGCCGTAGGGTGCCGCCGCCTGGGAAATCGCCAGGTTGCGCACGCCGGGCTGGACCCTGGCGAAGCGGCCCTGCGGGTTGACTTCGAGGATGCGGTTGAACCGTGCCATCACCAGCAGGATGCCCTGGCTCAGCGGCAACGCGCCGCCCGACAGACCGGTGCCGGCACCGCGCGCGACCACCGGCACGCCGCGCTGGTGGCAGAGCCGCAGTAGCGCCTGCACCTGTTCCAGACGCTCGGGCAGTGCCACCAGCAGGGGCAGCGTGCGGTAGGCCGAGAGGCCGTCGCACTCATAGGGCTTGAGGTCTTCGCTGCGGTGCAGGATGTCCAGGTCGGGCAGGGCCTCGCGCAGGGCGGCCAGCAGAGCCGGCTTGTCCACGCTGGGCAACGGGCCGTCGACACGTTCGTCGTAGAGGATGTTCATGGGCGCTCCTGCGCAGCGGCCTATTGCGCCAGTTGCCTGATCATTGCCACCGTCAGGTACAGGCGCGGCGCCACGCTGGCGATCTCCATGTACTCCTCGTCGCCATGCAGGCCGGCGCCGACCACCCCCAGGGTTTCCAGCACGGCCGGCTTGTCGCTGTCGGGCACGTAGGCGTAGCCGGCGTCGGTACCAAAGCGCATGGCGATGGGCTGCAGTTGCCGGTCGATCTTGCTGTAAAGCTGCCGCGCAGTTTGTGCAAGCTGCGTGGAGGCGTCGTTTTTCGCCAGCGGCGGCCGGCCTTTCTCCATGACCAGCTCGACCTGGGTATCGGCGACCAACTGCTTCTTGATGATCCGCAGGGCATCCTCCTGCACCCGCTCGGTCTCGCTCAGGTCGGAATAACGCATGTCGGCCTCGGCGCTGGCCTGGGCAGGGATGATGTTGGCCTTCTCTCCGGCCTTGGCCAGGGTCCAGTTGACGGTGGTGCCCTTGTCCTTGTCGCCGAGGGCATTCAATTGCAGCAACTGGTGCGCCAGCTCGATCAGCGCGTTGCGCCCGGCCTCGGGCGCGGAGCCGGCGTGGGAGGCACGGCCGTTCACCGTGAGTTTCAGGCGGTTGATGCCGTTGGTGGCGACGGTCACCGCGTCCTTGTCCGGTGGCTCGTAGGAAAAGACGAAGTCGTGCTGGCGCGCCAGCTCGGCGATTAGCTGCCTGGAGCCTGCCGAGCCCATTTCCTCGTCCGGGTTGAACAGCACGGTGAGGGTGCGATAGCCCTTGTACTGCTGGTCCTGCAGCAGCTTCAGCGCATGCAGGATCATCGCCACGCCGCCCTTGGCATCGGCCACGCCAGGGCCATAGGCGCGTTCGCCTTCGATACGGAACGGGCGCTTGGCCACGGTACCGGGGCCGAACACCGTGTCGTAGTGGACCATCAGCAGGAAGTCCTTGTCGCCGGTGCCCTTGAATGTGCCGACGATGTTGTCGCCCACCGACGGCGTGGCCGGCTGGGTGGTGACCTTGGCGCCCAGGGCCTCAAGGCGTTTCACCAGCTCGGCGCCGACCTGTTTCAGGCCCGCCTCGGTACCGGTGCCGGTGTCCACCGAAACCAGGGACTTGAGGGTTTCCAGGTAATGGGGCTGTTCGGCCTGGGCCTGGCTGTACAGCTCCTGGGGCGTGGGCTCGGCGGCCTGGGCGGTAGCGCAGGTGAGGGCGAGGGCCAGAGTGCAAAGTCGCAGATGCATGGGCAGGGTCTCGTTGTCATGAACCCTTCAGCGTAGACCCTACCCGATGAATGGCCGCCCGAGCCGTTGTGTCTACAGGCCGTAACGATGCGCCAGACGCTGGTTTGACAACTGCCCGGCCAGGCCCAGGCGGGCACCTTCAAAGGCTTCGTAGCGCTCGAACTCATGCAGTGACGGGATCGAGATCAACCGCTGCGCATCGAAGTCCTGCAACGCCGCCTCGACCAGGTCCTGCGCCGTCATCACGATAGCCGGGTCGAGGTTTTCCACCGGCAGCCCGCCGATGGCCCAGAAGTCCGTGGCGGTGGCGCCGGGCAGCACGGCCTGGACCTGCACGCCGCTGCCGGCCAGCTCCTTGTGCAACGACTGGCTGAAGGCGGTGACATAGGCCTTGCTCGCGCCGTATACGCCGTTGAGCAGTTCGGGCGCCAGGCTCACCACCGACGAGATGTTGATCACCGCGCCGCGCCCGCGGCCGACGAAACCGGGTACCGCCGCGTAGGTCAGGCGGGTGAGGGCGGTGACGTTGAGGGCAATCATCCGGCTCATCTGCTCCACGTCGCTGTCCAGCAGTGGGGTGTGGGTGCCGACCCCGGCATTGTTGACCAGCAGGTCGATGCTGGCGTCCTCGCGCAGGCGCGCCTCGATGCGTGCCAGGTCCTGGGCATCGGCCAGGTCTGCCGGCAATACCTCGACGCTGCGGCCGGTCAGGGTGGTGAGGCGCTCAGCCTGCGCGTTGAGGCGTTCGCGGTTGCGCGCCACCAGGATCAGGTCGTGGCCACGGCGGGCCAGCTGTCCGGCGTACACAGCACCGATGCCGGTGGATGCGCCAGTGATGAGTGCGGTGCCTTTCAAGTTCATGGTTGTGACTCCGTGGGTTGGGGTGAGGCCATGATGCTAGGCTTTGCCGTTGGCGCAAATGACGCATATAGTACGTATTCGAGACATGCTCCGGAGTATACCCATGCATCGGGTCGGTTATCTGTTGTGCGAAGGGTTCCAGGTGATGGCGCTGGCCTCGCAGTCGGTGTTCGAGTTCGCCAACCTGCTGGCCGGGCGGCCGGTCTACGCCTTGGGCAACTACAGTGTCGCTGGCGGCCCGCTGCGTTCGTCGCTGGGCCTGGTGCTCGACACCCAGGCGGTAGGGTCGCCGAGCCATGCCGATACCTGGCTGGTGGCGGGCACCTTGTCGCCGGTCGACTTACCGCCTGCACCCGAGTCGGTTGCGCTGGTGCGGCGCCTCGGCGGCCAGGCCCGGCGAACGGCAGGTATCTGCACCGGGGCTTTCATACTGGCGCAGGCCGGCCTGCTCGACGGGCGCCGTGCCACCACCCACTGGGCCTTTGCCCGTGAGTTCCGCGAGATGTTCCCGCGCATCCAGCTGGAGGAAGACCGCATCTTCATCGCCGATGGCAACCTGTGGACCTCGGCCGGCATGACCGCCTGCATCGACATGGCCCTGGGCATGGTCGAGCAGGACCTGGGCGCCGAGATCGCCCGGGGCGTGGCTCATCGCCTGGTGATGCACCAGCGCCGTTCGGGCGGGCAATCGCAACATTCACAGCTGTTGGCCATGGCGCCACGCTCGGACCGTATCCAAGCGGCGCTGGAGCATGTGCGCGGGCACCTGGGGCAGCCCCTGACCGTCGAGACGCTGGCCGAGGTGGCGCACCTGAGCCCGCGTCAGTTCAGTCGCGTGTTCAGCGCCGAGACCGGTGAATCGCCGGCCAAGGCCATCGAGCGCCTGCGCCTGGAGGCGGCGCGGCTGCTGATCGAACAGAGCCGCCACAGCCTTGATGTGGTAGCTCGCGAGACCGGTTTTCGCGATCGTCGGCATCTGCGCGAGGCGTTCCTGCGCGGCTTCGGCATCCCGCCGCAGGCCGTGCGCCGCGATGCGCGGCGCCTGGACAGCGAGGTGCCGGCATGAAGAAACTCGTGCGCATGGACGACCTGCAGGTGTTCGTCAGTACCGTGGCAACCGGCAGTTTCTCCGCGGCGGCGCGCCAGCTGGACATCTCGCCGGCCCTGGCCAGCGGCGCCGTGCAGCGCCTGGAACGCAGCCTGGGGTTCCGCCTGCTGGTGCGTTCGACCCGGCGCCTGCGCCTATCGGATGAAGGCCAACGCTACCTGCCCCATGCGCGCCAGGTGCTCGAGGCACTGGTGGAGGGCGAAATGGCCCTGGAGCAGGGGCGTGAGGAGATCGGCGGGATGTTGCGCCTGTCCATGCCCTCGGACCTGGGGCGCAATGTGCTGCTGCCCTGGCTCGACGAGTTCCAGTTGCAGCACCCGGGCATCAGCCTGCAACTGCGTCTGAGCGACCAGGTGGCGGACATGGTGGGGGATCGCCTGGATGCCAGTATCCGCTATGGCCAGTTGGCCGATTCGGGCCTGGTGGCGCTGCCCCTGGCCGCGGACAACCGCCGCACGCTGTGCGCCGCGCCGGCCTACATCGCCCGCCATGGCGCGCCGCGCACGCCGGAGGAACTGGTCGGGCACAACTGCCTGCGCTATGTGATGGGCGAGCAGACCCACGAACGCTGGGGCTTCCACCTGCCGGACGGGGTCAGGACGGTGAGTGTTTCGGGCGATCGCACCAGTGACGACGCCGATGTCGTCCGCCGTTGGGCGGTGGCGGGGCTGGGGATCGTCTACAAGTCGCGGTTGGATGTGCTGGCCGACGTGCGGGCCGGGCGGCTCGTGGAGCTGTTCCCACCAGAATGCTGCCAGGCGGCGCCGCTGCAACTGGTGTGCGTGCACCGCCAGGCGGTGTCGCCGGCGATCCAGCGGTTGCGCAGCTACCTGGGGGAGAAGTTTGCCGAGCTTGGCTAGGGTCTGTATGAAAAGTCTTGAGACGAAGGTCAGGCAAGGCGAAAACAGCCGAGGAACGGTCGGAGTCGCGCCCGACTTTACGGGTTGTAAATGAGCATTTCGAGGCTGTTTTCAACGCAGCATCACCGAGTATCAAGGCTTTTTATACAGAGCCTAGCAAGGCGCCTGCAGGTACGTCATCGCGCCTACAGGGCCCCTGTCGGACTAGAAACCTTCCAGTACAACCTTGCCCTTTGCCTTCCCGCTTTCGATCAACTCGTGGGCGCGGCGCAGGTTGGCCGCGTTGATCGCGCCGAAATGCTCGCCCAGCGTGGTCTTGATCACGCCTTCATCGACCAGCCCGGCGATTCGCTCCAGCAGTGCGTGCTGCTTGATCATGTCGGTGGTCTGGTACAGCGAACGGGTGAACATCAGCTCCCAGTGCAACGACAGCGACTTGCGCTTGAGCGGCACCACGTCGAGGCTGGCCGGGTCGTCGATCAGTGCCAGGCGGCCTTGTGGGCGCAGCACCTCGACCAACTGGGCGAAGTGGCGGTCGGTGTGGGTCAGGCTGATCACCAGGTCCACCTGGCCTATACCCACGGCCTCCAGCTGGGGTGCCAGCGGCTGGTTGTGATCGATCACCTGGTGGGCGCCGAGTTGGCGTACCCAGGCCTGGGTTTCAGGGCGCGAGGCGGTGCCGATCACGGTGAGGTTGGTGAGCTGGCGCGCCAGCTGGGTGAGGATCGAGCCCACGCCACCGCCGGCGCCGACGATCAGCAGGCTTTGCCCTTCGCCGCCGCCTTCGCGCACGCCCAGGCGGTCGAACAGCAGCTCCCAGGCGGTGATCGAGGTCAGCGGCAGGGCGGCGGCGCTGGCATTGTCCAGGCTGCGCGGCTTGTGGCCGACGATGCGCTCATCGACTAGATGCAGTTCGCTGTAGCTGCCGGGACGGTCGATGGCACCGGCATAGAAAACCTCGTCGCCGGGCTGGAACAGGGTCACCTGTTCACCGATGGCGCGCACCACACCGACCGCATCCCAGCCCAGCACCTTGGGTTGGCTGGTGCTGCCGCTGCCGGCGCGGACCTTGGTATCGACCGGGTTGACCGCGATGGCGCGGACTTCCACCAGCAAATCGCGTGGGCCGGGGACAGGCGCGGGCAGGTCGCTGTCATAGAGCGAGGCCGGGTCGGTAAGCGGCAGGCCGTGTTGGGTGAAAACGATGGCTTTCATGGCATCAGGGTCCCTGAGTGGTAGGTAGGGCAACCTTAGCCTGCAAGATTTATCGCAAAAACATCGCAATCACGGGAACAGTTTCAGCATTTTATTGAAAATGTAGCGGCCATGCTGGTCAGAACCAGCGATCGTTGCGTTTGCGCCCGCGGGTCAGCGCCGGCAGGATCAGCCCCGCCAGCAGCCCGGCGCCGGCGATGCTGCCGCCATACACCATGTAGCGCATCATCACCTGCTTGTTCTCGTCCCCCAGGCGCGCCTGGGTATCGCGCAGGCTCGACTGGCTCTGCTCGAGCTGCTCGTTGAGTGCCTTGTTGCGGGTTTCCAGCTCGTCGATCAGCGCCTTGCGCGAGTCGAGGGTCTCCTGCATGCCCTGCACGCGGTTCTTCCAGCTGTCGTCGATGGTCTTGAGCTGGCCGGACAATTCGGCCACCTGGGCGTCGAGCTGCGGCAGGCGCTCGCTCTGGCCGGGCACCGCCTGCAGGTCACTGGTGAGGATCCACACCAGGTCGCCGCTTTGCCCGCGTACCTGGCTGTAGTTGCCCTGGCTGGTGACCAGGGTGACCTTCTGCCCGGACCTGAGCGTGCCGACGATGCGATGGCCATCGGTAGGGCCGCTGCGTACGTAAGTGTTCAGGCTGTCACTGACCCAACGCGCATCAGTGGCCGGTTCTTCGGCGTGGGCCGGGGCGGCGAGGGCGATCAGGGCGGCGATCAGGCCACCGCGCAGGGCGGTGAGGGCAGGGGAAGCGGGCTGGATGTCTGGCATGCTGGTCTTCGCTGAAACAGGACGAATGAAGGCCCGATGACTGGGCCGGCGATCCGGTCGGGTGGATTGACCGTCAGCGAAAGACCGTTTTTTTGTGGGCAGGTTCACCACCTGGCGCAGGAAATATCTGCAAAATATTGCGAAAAATCAGGAGTTATTGGCTGCTGTGGGCGCCAGTTCGCCGGCGAAAGGGCCGCAAAGCGGCCCCAGTGCCTTCAGGCCACTACTTCATAGCACGGCACATACGCAGCCCCACCGGGCAACTTCATGCGGTGCTGGTCGACGAACGCCTGCAGCAGGCGCCCGAGCGGGTCGAGGATCGCCGCATCGCCGCGGATCTGGTAAGGCCCGTGCTCCTCGATCAGGCGGATGCCCTTGTCCTTGACGTTGCCGGCAACGACGCCCGAGAACGCCCGGCGCAGGTTGGCCGCCAGCTCGTGTGGCGGCAGGTCGCGGCGCAGGGCCAGGTTGGCCATGTTCTCGTGGGTCGGGTCGAACGGGCGCTGGAAGCCTTCGTCGATCTTCAGCAGCCAGTTGAAGTGGAAGGCGTCGTTGCGCTCGCGGCGGAACTGCTTGACTGCCTTGAGGCCTTCGACCATCTGCCGCGCCACCTCGGCCGGATCGTCGATGATGATCTGGTAGTGGCGCTGCGCCGCCTCGCCGAGGGTGGCGCCGACGAAGGCATGCAACTGCAGCAGGAACGGCTCGGCGCTGCGCGGCCCGGTGAGCACCACCGGGAACGGCAGGCCCTGGTTGTCCGGGTGCATGAGGATGCCGAGCAGGTAGAGGAACTCCTCGGCGGTACCGGCGCCGCCGGGGAAGATGATGATGCCGTGGCCGACACGCACGAAGGCTTCAAGACGCTTCTCGATGTCCGGCAGGATCACCAGCTCGTTGACGATCGGGTTGGGCGCCTCGGCGGCGATGATGCCCGGCTCGGTCAGGCCCAGGTAGCGGCTGCCGTGCATGCGCTGCTTGGCATGGGCGATGGTGGCGCCCTTCATCGGCCCTTTCATCACGCCCGGACCGCAGCCGGTGCAGACATCCAGCTTGCGCAGGCCCAGCTCGTGGCCGACCTTCTTGGTGTACTGGTATTCCTCGGTGCTGATCGAGTGGCCGCCCCAGCACACCACCATCTTCGGCTCGACACCGGGGCGCAGGGTGCGGGCGTTGCGCAGCAGGTGGAAAACGTAGTCGGTGATGCCTTGCGAGCTTTCCAGGTCGATGCGCTGGCTGGCCAGTTCGCTCTCGGTGTAGACGATGTCGCGCAGGGCGCTGAACAGCATCTCGCGGGTACTGGCGATCATCTCGCCATCGACGAAGGCGTCGGCCGGGGCGTTGAGCAGCTCCAGGCGCACGCCGCGGTCCTGCTGGTGGATACGCACCTCGAAGTCCTTGTAGGCCTCGAGGATGGTCTTGGCATTGTCGACATGGGCGCCGGTATTGAGGATGGCCAGGGCGCACTGGCGGAACAGGGTATAGAGGCTGCCGGTACCGACTTCGCTCAGTTGCTGGACTTCACGTTGCGACAGCGTCTCCAGGCTGCCCTTGGGGCTGACGGAGGCGTTGATGACATTGCGTTGGGGCATCTGGTCTTTCCTGTGCGGGTAAAACATCCTTCTTGGACAACACCATACAAGCAAATGTGCGTGGCAACGAGGGGGAGGGTGAAAAACCTTGGTGGCCAGAGGCGCCACGAATGCGCGCTTTGCACAGCGTTCTGTCAATAGCACAGTTGAGCGACTGTGCCGTTGGCCCGGCGGTGATAGGTTTGCCGATAGCCTGGCCTGTCACGATGTTGGCAGGTCGGGCCAATGCCTGTGCGCCTGTCAGATCACTGAAAGGATTTCCAACATGAAAAAGCCAATGACTGCCCTGGCCGTATCCGTAGCGCTCACCTTCGGCATCACTGTCGCGAACGCTTCCGTGCACCCGGCCTCCATCGCTGCGCCGCAAACCGTCAACCAGGGAACCTCCTCGCTTGGGACGCCCTTCGCTAGCGCTCAACCAGCCAAGAGCATCCAGGTGGCAAGCCTTGCCAGAAACTGCGCCGATGAGCGCTATTCCTGGTGGGAATACAGCGGTTGGGAAATCGTTGGCTGCCTCGCAAGTGGCCAGTGGTAACGATTGACGCGGGCCTGGCGCGTGGCAAGCGCGCCAGGGCTCCTGGATCAGCTGGCTGAGCGGCGTGCTTGTCCGCAAGGGGCAGGCCGGCTTCGCGGTCAATCGACCTTGAACACATGCCGCAGGTACGCCACGAAGTTCTCGTCCCGGCACTGGGTCTTGCCTGGGCTGTCGGAGATCTTTGCCACCGGCGCGCCATTACACGCGGTCATCTTGATCACGATGTTCATCGGCGTGACACCGGGAATGTCGCAGGTGAGGTTGGTGCCGATGCCAAAGCTGACCTGGATACGGCCATTAAGCGCACGGTACAGCTCGAGCATCTTCTGGAAGTCCAGGCCATCGGAGAAGATCAGGGTCTTGCTCCTGGGGTCGATGCCCAGCCGCTGGTAGTGCGCGATGGCTTTCTCGGCCCAGGCCAGCGGCTCGCCCGAGTCGTGGCGCAGGCCGTCGAACAGCTTGGTGAAATACAGGTCGAAGTCGCGCATGAAGGCATCCATGCCGATGCAGTCTGTCAGGGCGATGCCCAACTGACCACGATACTCACGCACCCAGCACTCCAGTGCGGCGGCCTGGCTGTCGAGCAGCCGTGGACCGAGCTGCTGGTGGGCCATGAACCACTCGTGGGCCATGGTGCCGATCGGCTTGACCTGGTACTCGCGGGCCAGGTGCACGTTGCTGGTGCCGACGAACTTGCCCGGGAAGTCGCGCTTGAGGATGTGCACCACCTCTTCCTGTACCCGGTACGAGAAGCGCCGGCGGGTGCCGAAGTCGGCCAGTTGCAGGCCGGCAAGCTCGTCGTCGCTGGCCTCGGCCCTGAGCCAGTCGAGCTTCTGGTACAGACGCTCGCCGACCTGCTCGATCACTACCTCGCGATAGCGGTAGCGGTTGCGCACCTCGCTGATGATCGCCAGCAGCGGGATCTCGAACAGGATCACGTGCAGCCACGGGCCGCGCACGTGGATCGCCAGCTGTCCGGTAGCGTCCAGGCCTACCTGCACGTAGCGCAGGTTGAAGCGGAACAGGCTGAGAAAACGGATGAAATCCGCCTTGATGAACGGGATCTTCTCAAGGTAGGCCAGCTGGTCGTGGGTTACCGAGACATCGGTCAGTTGTTCGATCTGGTAGCGGATCTCGGCCAGGTAGGGCGCCAGGTCTTCGTTGTTGCGGCAGCGGAATTCCCATTCCACCTCGGCGTTGGGGTAGTTGTGCAGCACCGCCTGCATCATGGTGATCTTGTAGAAGTCGGTATCCAGCAGGTTCTGGATGATCCGTGGGCCGAAAACGCTGTCGCTCATGGGCGATCCTCCTTGAGTTGCGCCAGTTGGCGGTCGAGGTCCTGTTCATCGGGGCACAGGTGGATGCCGGCGGTGGCCATCTCTGTGCACGCCTGCTGCGCGCCCTCGGCGCTCAGTGCGCGGCAGGCCGGCAGGTACAACAACACCTCGAAACCGGCGCGGCGCAGTTGCAGGGCGGTGGTGCGCACGCAGTAGTCCAGCGCCAGGCCACCAACGATGATCGCCTGTACCTGTTGCACCTTGAGGAACTCGATGACACCGGTGGAGCGGCGTTCGGCCAGGTCGTGGTAGCAGGCGCCGTAGGGGTGCAGGTCGGGTTCGACGCCTTTCCAGACGAAGTAGTCGTAGTCGATGGGGGCGGGCAGGCCGGGGAGCAGTTCGAAGCCGGGCGTGCCGGGGACGCAGTGGCTGACCCAGGTCAGGTCGGCGTTGGCCAGGGGCAGCGGTTGCAGCATCTGCCCGGCGTCGGCGACCACCCAGGCGGCATTGGCCGGGTGCGCGTCCTTGCTGCCCAGGCGCAGGGACGCGCGTTGGGCCATGGCGTTGAGCGCGGGGGCGATCTGCTCGCCACCGGGGACCGGTAGCTCCTGGGGCGCGTTGCTGGTGAAGCCGTTTTGCGCGTCGACGTCGAAACTGGCGGTCTTCATTTGGGGTCACTCCCTGGCTGGATGGTCAATATAATCCATCTGGTGAATTAAATCTGTCAAGGGTGCTTTTATGATGAATTTATCGCTTGATCTATTTAGTTGCCCTGATGGAATATAGGCGGAAGAAATGGAGTGAGCCTGTGAGTAGCCCTGAAGTCTTGGCCAGCGTGGATATCGTCGCGCTGCGCCTGTCGCCGCAAACCCAGCGTCTGCAAGTGCTGCTGCACCTGCGTGATCGCGAACCCCATGCCGGGCAGTGGGCCTTGCCGGGTGTGATCGTCAATGGCCGGACTCCGGACAACAGTCTGGACGCCGCCGCGGAACGTGCGTTGGTGGAGAAGGCCCAGGTAGTGCCGCGCCACCTGGAGCAGGTCGGCACCGAAGGCAATGCCTTTCGTGATCCACGAGGGTGGTCGTTGAGCACCTACTACCTGGCGCTGCTCGATCCAGATGGCGAGGTCGACGCCGCGCAACCGATGTTTGTCGACGTCGACGAGGTGTTGGCGCGCAAGCGGCTACTGCCGTTCGACCATCGCCTGCTGGTCGAGCGCGCTTGCGAACGGCTGGCGGCCAAGACCGTGTACAGCAACCTGCCGCTGTACCTGGTGCCGGAGCGCTTTACCGTGCTGGATGCCTTGGCCGCGGTACAAGCGTGCCTAGGGCAGGCGGTCAACGGCACCTCGCTGCGCAAGCGCCTGGAGCGGATGAAGGCAGCGGGCTGGGTGGTGGATACCGGCGAGAAGAACCAGCCCAGGCTGGGACGGCCACAACAACTGTACCGGCATACGCCGCAAGGGGCTGGGGTGTTCATGTTCGACCGTAGCCTTTTGGCTGCCGGGTAAGGAGGCTACCGGGGTGCGTAATCGGCAGATGTTGAGCAAGGGTGTCAGGGGGAGATTCGTATGAGCTACAGACTACTGAATGATCTTTTTGCTGATGCTGAGGACAAGGTTCAGGCATGGATTTGTCGAGATTGCCTGGGCGATTGGATTATTGCCTCCCAGGCCATGACGTTGCGTGAACGCAGGACCTGTTGCGCGTGCGAGCGTGAAGTGGAAAAAGCGCGTGACATCCAGATGATTGCCGATCGTATCCAAGGGGAATTGCCAAAGTATTTTGAAGTCGTGCCCAGCGCAGAAGAGGCCGTTGGCTTTGAATTGGCCCAGGTCGTCGGTCTCTCGATCGACTGTGGCAGCGAAAAGGCCAATGCGCTGATAGCCACTTTATTGGTCAATCCTGAAGCCAGTACCGAGGGCTTCTATCGGGCCGGCCAGCGTTATCGGCAGACGCCGGCAGGAACCTTCGCCGTTCTGCGTGATGAGGTTATAAGCGAATGGCAAGGCTTTGCTCATGAGCTCATCCACGGGCGTCGATACTTCAATCAGGATGTGAAGAATTTCTTTGGTTCTCTGGTATGTGAGGCCTTGCGGGCCAAGCCTCATGAGGGCGCTGAAATTCCCTTGGTTGTAAAGACACTAGCGGCAGGCAGTGAGCTATTCCGGGCGCGCATTGCCCGCTCTAAGAAAGAGCTGCAAGAGATTCTGGAGAACCCAGGTGCCCAGCTAAGCGCTCCACCCAAGCTGTCTGCGGCGAACAACCGCATGAGCGCTGCCGGCATGCCGTTGTTGTATGTCTCGCAAACGCTGGAGACCTGCGTGGCCGAAGTTAGACCCTCCATCGGCGACACGGTTGTAGTGGGAACGTTTTCACCGACACGGGATATGACGATCTTTGATTTCACTGCATTGGAAGGCGAGTTTCATCATGAGGCTTTGAGTCTTTTCGAGCGAGGGCAGCAACAGCGAGCACGGCACCGTCATATGCTGCGGCTCTTGCATGAAGAGCTTGGGCGGCCATTGCGGGCTCAGGATACCGACTATGTGATGACTCAGGCCCTGACCGAATTCATCAGGTACCACAAGGGCGTGGAATTCGATGGCGTTGCCTTTCGATCGGTCCAGAATAAGGAAGGGATCAATTATGTGCTTTTCGATAGTGGCGACGAGAGCCGCCGAAAGTCCCCCGACTGGACGCCGGAATTTGCTGTGGTGCTATCGGAGGCCGATGTGAAAGTGAAAACGATTCAAGCGGTTCACTATGGGCTGTCCGATGCTCAACCCAGTGCACTGACACTGACGGTACAGGCGAATGAATAAAGCAGCTTACCCCATAAAAACCTTGATACTCAGTGCGAGTATCGGCCTTGCAGGTTGCGCCTTGGCGTTGTTCAGCCGTCAGCGCAGTGTTGCGCAATTGAACACGTTGTTTGACTGGCTAGGCGGTGGAGAGGCGAGCCTGGTGGAGCACTTTCTCAGCGGCCTGGGTGTCGTGTTGCTGAGTATTTTCCTGGTGGCGCTCCACGCGAGAATGTCCACCCGGCAAGCATGGCCCAAAGCGTGGCTGCGCGCTGGATGGTTCGTTGCCCTGCGCTAGAAAGTATTCAGAGCGACACGCCCTATCTACATCGTGCATTGGTCCGCAGTGATTGCGACCGTCTATGTGCTTGCGAGTTGCCAATGGGAGCTTGGCCAGGCCCAGGCGGGGCGAGCCTTTCAGACCTTGCAGCTGTCGATGGATATCGCCGGCAGTGCGACGGCGTGTCTTTTTCTGATGCTATTGATGCGGGCCGATTATCGGCGCGCTCGTCAATCCAGAAGTCTGGTGCTTGGTAGATGATCCGGTTGAGTTATCGCGCAGCGGGCCGTGTCGACTACCTCGGCTACCTGCGAGGTGCGTCATGACTATGCTTGCGAGATGAGTACGCCCATCCAGACACGTCATCCCTGTCCGCCTGGCGCTTGCGACTGCGGACGCGAACACCTGGCCGACGGCCCCGAGCGACGCGTCCTGCTGCTCACCCGGGAGGAAGAGAAGCGCCTGCTCGCCCGGTTGGAGAACCTCAAGGACCTGGACGACCTGCGCCACCTGCAACAGCGCCTCTTCGAGCAGCTGGGTATCCGTGTACATATCGGCCCTGGGCTCAATGAAGTGCGGACCATGCGCGGCATCGCCATCGAACTGGAGCCCCAGCCGGGCCTGTGCCGCAAGACCCGCCAGTCGATCCCTGCCGCCATTCGCCGTGGCCTCGAGCGCAACCCGCAAGTGGCCTTCCGCCTGCTCGACGCCCACGACCTGCTGCGCGACGCCTGAGCCTCAGCGCATCGCCGCCAACTTGATGCCGAAGCCGACCAGGCAGGCGCCGGCCAGCCGTTCGAGCAGGTTGGCGATGCGCGGGCTGGCGCGCATGCGCTCGGCCAGTCGGTGGGTAAGGAACACCGCGATCAGCCCGTAGAGCAAGGTAAGCCCGGCCACGGTCAGCGCCATGAAGGCGAAGGTGACCACGCCCTGGTGGCGCACCGGGTCGATGAACAGCGGGAAGAACGCCATGTAGAACATGATCGCCTTGGGGTTGAGCAGGGTGATCATCATGGTCTGGCGCAGGTAGCGGCCGCTGGCCATGCGGCTCTCGCGCGGGGCGCCGCCGGGCTTGCTCAGCACCATGCGCAGGCCGAGCCAGGCCAGGTAGGCGGCGCCGGCCCACTGCACCACGTGGAAGGCGGTGGGGTAGGTGGCCAGCAAGGTGGCCACGCCGGCCACCGCCAGCCACATCAGCACCTGGTCGCCAAGGATCACCCCGAAGGTGGCGGCCAGCCCGCCCTTGATGCCGCCCTTGCCGGTGGCCGTGATCAGGGCGAAGTTGCCGGGCCCGGGGATCGCCAGGAGGATGAGGAACGCGATCACGAAAGCGCCGTAGTCGGTCACGCCGAGCATGGGGATTCTCCTGGTGGAGGTGGGCAGGCAGACTTCGATATATGCCATCATTCGCCGCGTTTGCAAAGCCACGACGTTACAGGGAGGTGAAGATGGCGTTCAGTGCGGATGAGCGGACGGTGCTGCTGGCGGTCAAGGGCGTGGGCCCGACCGTGGTGCAGCGCCTTGAACAACTGGGATATGGCTCGTTGGCACGGCTGGCCGAAGCCGATGCCTTGCAGATCGTCACCGAGGCTGCTGGGTTGGTGGGCAGCAGTTGCTGGAAGAACAGCCCCCAGGCACGAGGGGCGATACAGGCGGCGATTGCCCGGGCCAGAGAGCATGTCCCGCAGGGCGCGTGCCCCGCCAGCGGCGCATAAAAAAGCCCCGAAGATCAAGGCCTTCGGGGCAAACGGT
Organism: Pseudomonas sp. RC3H12; assembly: GCF_018596375.1. NCBI lineage: Bacteria > Pseudomonadati > Pseudomonadota > Gammaproteobacteria > Pseudomonadales > Pseudomonadaceae > Pseudomonas > Pseudomonas sp. RC3H12. Next base: position 1,700,801 of record NZ_CP075595.1, read on the forward strand.
TGGGGGAGGAACCAACCAAAGGAGTCTTCACATCAGGGGGCGGTCAGCGCGAGCTGGCCACCACATCGGGTTGCCAGCCGCCGCCAAGCGCCTTGTAGATCGCGACGATGCCGCTGTACAGCTCGACCTCGCCCTGGGCCTGGGCGTCTTCGGCGCTCAGGCGCTCGCGCTCGGCGTCGAGCAGCACCAGGTAATCCACCGTGCCTTCGCGGTAGCGCACCGAGGCCAGGTCCGCCGCCTTGCGGCTGGCGTCGCTCTGGCGCATCAGCGCCAGCAGGCGCTGTTGGCGCTTGCCGTAGTCGCTGAAGGCGTTGGAGGACTCTTCGAGGGCCAGCAGCACTTGCTGTTCGTAGTTGGCCAACGCCCCTTCGGCATCGGCCTTGGCGCCGCGCAGGCGGGCGCGCACGCTGCCCAGGTCGAACGCCGCCCAGGTGATGCTCGGGCCCAGCGCCCAGGCGTTGGCCGCCGAGGAGCCGATCTGCGAACCGCGGGCGGCGGTGAAGCCGAGGAAGCCACTCAAGCTGACCCGCGGGAACAGGTCGGCGGTGGCCACGCCGACGTTGGCCGTGGCCGCAGCCAGCTGGCGCTCGGCGCTGCGAATGTCCGGGCGGCGGCGCAGCAGCTCGCCGGGGTCGCCCACCGGCAAGGCCTTGGCGATGGCCGGCAGGGCCTTGGGCGACAGGTCCACGGCCATCGCGTCCGGGCGCTGGCCGAGCAGGGTGGCGATGCGGTTCTTCGCCCGTACCTGTTCGGCCTGCAATTGCGGCACGGTGGCTTCGACACCCGCCAGGCGGGCGTCGGCGCGCACCACGTCGAGCTCGTTGCCGACCCCGGTGTCGCGCAGGGTCACGGTGATGTCCCGCGACTGCTGCTGGGTCTTCAGGTTGGCCACGGCGATCTGCTCGCGCAGTTGCGCGCCGCGCAATTGACCGTAGGCGTCGACCAGCTCGGCGATCAGGCTGACCTGCAGTTGCTGCAGGTCGGCCTCGGCCGCCGCTTCCTGGGCTTCGCTGGCCTCGATCTGGCGCTGGATGCGGCCGAACAGGTCAAGCTCCCAGGCCATGTCCAGGCCCAGGTCATAGCGTTCGCTGTTGACCCGGCGCTCGGTCTGGCCGGGCACCTGGCCCTTGCCCAGGTCGCTGCTGGCGCGGCTGGTGACCACGGGGATCTGATCATTGGACACGTCCTCGCGAATCGACCGCGCCGCTTTCAGGCGGGCGAAGGCCACGCGCAGGTCACGGTTGCCGTCCAGCGATGCCTGCACCAGCTGGTTCAGCACCGGGTCGTCGAACTGTTTCCACCACACGCTCTCGAAGCGGCTGCGGTCATAGGCTTTGGCTTCAAGGCCGGCGTCCAGCTTGGCCGGTTCGGTCAGCGGGGCCTGGTAGTCCGGGCCCACCGCGCAGGCCGCCAGGGCCAGTGCCAGCAGGCTCGGGGTCAGGGGTTTGAGCAACTTCATGCATGGTTCTCCAGGGCCACGGCGTGCTCGGCCTTGCGGGCCTGGCGACGCTCGACGAAACGGCGGATCAGGAAGAAGAACACCGGGGTCAGGAACAGGCCGAACACGGTCACCCCGATCATCCCCGAGAACACCGCCACACCCATGGCGTGACGCATCTCGGCACCGGCGCCGGAGGAGAACACCAGCGGCACCACACCCATGATGAAGGCGATCGAGGTCATCAGGATCGGACGCAGACGCAGACGGCAGGCTTCCAGTACCGCAGCCAGCGGGTCGAGGCCCTTGGCCTGTTCATCCTTGGCGAACTCGACGATCAGGATCGCGTTCTTGCACGCCAGGCCCACCAATACGATCAGGCCGATCTGGGTGAAGATGTTGTTGTCGCCACCGGAGATGATCACCCCGGTGATGGCCGACAGCAGGGTCATCGGCACGATCAGGATCACCGCCAGCGGCAGGCTCCAGCTTTCGTACTGGGCGGCCAGCACCAGGAACGCCAGCAGCACGCACAGCGGGAACACGAACAGTGCGGTATTGCCCGAGAGGATCTGCTGGTAGGTCAGGTCGGTCCACTCGAAGGTCATGCCGTTGGGCAGCTCTTCCTTGAGCAGCTTCTCGATCGCAGCCTCGGCCTGGCCGGAGCTGTAGCCGGGGGCCGCAGCGCCGTTGATTTCGGCGGTGATGAAGCCGTTGTAGTGCATCACGCGGTCAGGCCCCGAGGTGTCGCTGACCTTGAGGAAGGTCGCCAGCGGGATCATCTCGCCCAGGTTGTTGCGCACCTTCAGCTGGCCGATCTGTTCGGCGTCGAGGCGGAACTGCTGCTCGGCCTGGACGTTGACCTGATAGGTGCGGCCAAAGCGGTTGAAGTCGTTGGTGTACAGCGAGCCCAGGTAGACCTGCAGGGTGTCGAAGATGTCGTTGATCGCCACGCCATGGGTCTTGGCCTTTTCCCGGTCGATGGCGGCATCGACCTGCGGCACGTTGACCTGGTAGCTGGTGAACAGGCCCGCCAGTTCCGGCACGTTGTGGCTCTTGGCGATGATGTTCTGGGTTTCCTTGTACAGCGCTTCATAGCCCAGGTTGCCGCGGTCCTCGATCTGCAGGCGGAAGCCGCCGATGGTGCCCAGGCCTTGTACCGGCGGAGGCGGGAAGATCGCGATGTAGGCATCCTGGATATCGGCGAACTGGGCGTTCAGCGCGGCCGCGATGGCTGCCGCCGACTGGCTCGGGTCCTTGCGCTCGTCGAACGGCTTGAGCGGGGTGAACACGATGCCGCTGTTCGGGCTGTTGGTGAAACCGTTGATCGACAGGCCCGGGAAGGCCACCGAGTCGGCCACGCCTGGCTGCTTGAGGGCGATCTCGCTCATCTTCTTGATCACCGCCTCGGTACGGTCGAGGCTGGCGGCGTCAGGCAACTGGGCGAAGGCCACCAGGTACTGCTTGTCCTGGGCCGGCACGAAGCCGGTCGGGGTGGACGAGAAGCCCAGGTAGGTCAGGCCCATCAGGCCGGCATACACGAACAGTGCGATACCGCTGGAGCGGATGACCCGGCGCACGCCACCGACATAGCCATGGCTGGCGCGGTCGAAGAAGCGGTTGAACGGGGCGAACAGCCAGCTGCCCAGCAGTTTTTCCAGGAACCGCGAGAAACGGTCCTTGGGCGCGTGGTGGTCCTTGAGCAGCACGGCGGCCAGGGCCGGCGACAGGGTCAGCGAGTTGAACGCCGAGATCACGGTGGAGATGGCGATGGTCAGGGCGAACTGTTTGTAGAACTGCCCGGTAAGGCCTGAGATGAACGCCGCCGGCACGAACACGGCGCACAGCACCAGCGCCGTGGCGATGATCGGCCCGGTCACTTCGCTCATGGCCTTTTGCGTGGCTTCCAGCGGTTTCAGGCCCAGTCCGATGTTGCGTTCGACGTTCTCCACCACGACGATGGCGTCGTCCACCACGATACCGATGGCCAACACCAGGCCAAACAGCGATAGCGCGTTGAGCGAGAAGCCGAACAGGTGCATCACCGCAAAGGTACCGATCAGCGACACCGGCACGGCCAGCAGCGGGATGATCGAGGCGCGCCAGGTCTGCAGGAACAGGATGACGACCAGCACCACCAGGACCAGCGCTTCGAACAGGGTGTGCACCACCGCCTCGATGGAGCCACGGACGAACACGGTCGGGTCATAGACGATGCTGTAGTCCATGCCTTCGGGGAAGTCCTTCTTCAGCTCGGCCATCTTCGCCCGCACTTCGTCGGAGATCTCGATGGCGTTGGAGCCCGGACGCTGGAAGATCGGGATGGCCACCGCCGGCTGGTTGTTCAGCAGCGAGCGTAGGGCGTACTGGCTGGAGCCGAGTTCGACCCGGGCGATGTCCTTCAGGCGGGTGATCTCGCCGTTGGCACCGGCACGGATGATGATGTTCTCGAACTCTTCCTCGTTGACCAGGCGGCCCTGGGTGTTGATCGACAGCTGGAAGCTGGTCGAACCGGGGGCGGGCGGGGCGCCGAGCTGGCCGGCGGCGACCTGGCGGTTCTGCTCGCGGATCGCGGCCACCACGTCGCTGGCGGTCAGGTTGCGCGAGGCGGTCTTGTTCGGATCGAGCCACACGCGCAGCGAGTAGTCGCCCATGCCGAACAGCTGCACGTCGCCCACGCCGCCCAGGCGCGCCAGCTCATCCTTGATGTTGAGGATGGCGTAGTTGGACAGGTAGAGCATGTCATAGCGGTTGTCCGGCGAGGTCAGGTGCACGACCATGGTCAGGTCGGGCGAGGCCTTGTCGACGGTGATGCCGATACGGGTCACTTCTTCCGGCAGCTTGGGCTGGGTACGGGTGACGCGGTTCTGCACCTGCACCTGGGCGTTGTCCAGGTCGGTGCCCAGGGCGAAGGTGATGGTCAGGGTCAGCTTGCCGTCGGCGGTGGATTGCGAGGACATGTACAGCATGTTCTCGACACCGGTGATGGCTTGCTCAAGCGGCGCGGCGACGGTCTCGCCGATCACCTTGGGGTTGGCGCCGGGGAAGTTGGCGCGCACCACCACGGTGGGCGGTACCACTTCGGGGTATTCGCTGATCGGCAGCTGGAACAGCGAGATGGAACCTGCGATCAGCAGCACCAGCGACAGCACCGCGGCGAAGATCGGCCGGGTAATGAAGAATTTCGAAAAGTTCATCGGTGTTGTCCCTTAACCGCGCGGCGCTTGGGCGCTGGCGACTTTGACATTGGCGCCGGCAACCTTCGGCGCCGGGTTGCTGGCCTCCAGGGCCTGACGCTGCTGGGCGAGGGCGGCGAGGGTCTGCTCGCTGGCCATCTGGGTTTCCTCGGGCGTTACCGGCGAGCCAGGGCGCACGCGCTGCAGGCCCTTGACCACGATGCGGTCGTCCTTGCCCAGGCCGCTGCGCACGATACGCAGGCCTTCGAGCTTGGGCCCCAGTTCCACGGCGCGGTAGGCGGCCTTGTTGTCCTTGTCCATGACCAGCACGAATTTCTTGCCAAGGTCGGTGCCGACCGCTTCGTCGTTGATCAGTACAGCGTCGTACTGGGCGCTGCCGACCAGCTTCAGGCGCGCGTACAGGCCGGGGGTGAACTGGCCGTCGCGGTTGTCGAACACGGCGCGGCCACGGATGGTACCGGTGCGCGGGTTGACCTGGTTGTCGACGAAGTTCATCTGGCCCAGGTGCGGGTTGCCGGTCTCGTTGGTCAGGCCCAGGTACACCGGGGTGCTCTGGCCGCGCTGGCCGTCGCGGGCCAGTTGGCTGTACTTGAGGTACACGCGCTCGTCGGCGTCGAAGTAGGCGTAGACCTTGTCGGTGGAGACCACGCTGGTCAGCGGGGTGACGTCGGCCGTGACGATGTTGCCGGCGGTGAACTGGGCGCGGCTGACCCGGCCGCTGATCGGCGCGGTGACGCGGGTGAAGCTCAGGTTCAGGCGGGCCAGGTCGAGCTGGGCCTGGATCGCGTCGACCCCGGCGCGGGCCTCGGCGGCGGCGCTGGTGCGCGACTCGGCCAGTTCCGCGGAGATGGCGTTGCTGTCACGCAGGCGCTCGCCACGGCGGGCTTCGTTGGCGCTGCGGATGGCGGTGGCCTTGGCTTGTTGCAGCTGGGCTTCGAGGCGGCGGACTTCGGCCTGGAACGGGCGCGGGTCGATCTGGAACAGCAGGTCGCCTTTTTTCACCTGGGCGCCTTCGGTGAAGGCCACCAGGTCGACCTGGCCGGACACCCGCGGGCGTACCTCGACGGTTTCCGGCGCTTCGAGGCGGCCGGTGAACTCGTCCCATTCGTTGATCGGCTGTTCGATCACCTTGGCTACGCTGACTTTGGGCGCGGCGGGAGCCTGCACGGCGTCGGGGGTGCGACCGCAAGCGCTGAGCACCACCACTGCCAGGGCAGCGAGGGGGAAGCGCAAGGGTTTGAGTGAGTGATCCATGGAGAACTCCGCCGAGATATTAGTAGTGGGCGGAGTTTGAGTGTCTTGCGCGTGACGCACGAATCAAATGGAGCGAAGGTTATTATCACGGGCAATGATATGTCGGGTGCCATCATCAATCATGACGCATGGGCACCCATCAGAATTGCGCAGTCAGCTCGGCCCGCCAGCGGCCTTTTCACGCAATGCTTTGGCCACCTTGGCCTCGATCTCGTAGGCGGGGCCCTCCAGCGCCTGGTAGTCACGGGTGTACTGCTGGGCGAAGCCCTCGACGCCCAGCGCCTGATACTGCTGCACGTGCTTGAGCTCATGGGCCCACAATGCCACGTTGTCCTCGGCATCGGCGGGGCGGCGGAAGATGACCGTGTCGATCAGGGTCACGGCGTTGACGTCCGGGTTCTGCAGTAGTGCGTTGGCGGCGCTGATCTGCTGTTCGTTGCCGACCCGGTAGCGCGCCGCGTCGAGCACGGCGAAGTCGTACCAGGGTTCGAGCTGGGCGCGGATATGCAGGGGAATCGGCTGCGTGCCATTGGCGGTGGCTTCGTCGCGGGCCTGGCGCAGGGCGAACACCAGGCTGCCGGTGGCCATGCGCTCGACATCCTGCAGCACCTGGCCGCCTTGGTTGGGGTCGATGGGCGCGCAGAAGCATACCACCAGGCAGACCTGGTACTGCCCGGTCGGGCAGCTGTCCTGGGCGAAGGCGGGCAGGGTCATCAGCAACCCCAGCAGCGTGCTAGCGAACTTCATCGAAGACCTGCTCGACCAGCTTGCGGCTGGCGTCCAGCACCTGTGCCTGCACCGGTTCGCTGGCCAGCATGCGCCCCACCACCAGCGCGCCGACACACTGGCTGAGCAAGGCCCAGGCCAGATCGGGATCATCCAGGGTTTCGCTCCAGGCCTCATGCAATTCCAGCAGCCAGTGTTCGGCCTGTTCGCGCACTGGCCGTTCGGCGCGGGCGATCTCCACCCCCAGTGGCGGCAACGGGCAGCCGCCTTCGGCATTGTGCAGGTGCGCCAGGCTCAGGTACTGGTCGAGCAGGCGCTTGAGCCGCGCACGATCGGTGCCACGTTCGACCAGGCGCGCCAGCGGGCTGTTGGCCAGCTCGCGGCGGACGATCTCGCTGAACAGGTCGTCTTTGGACGGGAAGTGGTTGTAGAAGGCGCCGCCGGTCAGGCCGATGGCCTTCATCAGCCCGGCCACGCCAGTGGCGGCGAAACCGCCGCGCTTGGCCAGGGCGCCGCTGCTGGACAGCAGTTTTTCGCGGGTCTGTTGCTTGTGGTCGGTGGCATAGCGCATGCGCGCAACCTCGTGGTGTGGGCTTGACGATGAGCTGATCGTAGCATAGCGTTCGTTTACTAAACGATCATTCATCAATGGAGCGGTCCATGGCAGAACAACAAAAAGTCGTGCTGGTGATCGGGGCGGGTGATGCCACCGGCGGCGAGATTGCCAAGCGTTTCGCCCGCGAGGGCTACATCGCCTGCGTGACCCGGCGCGAGGCGCAGAAGCTGCAGCCGCTGCTCGCCGAGATTCGCGCCGAGGGCGGCCAGGCCCATGGCTTTGGCTCGGATGCGCGCAAGGAAGAGGAGGTCGCCGAGCTGGTGGAGACCATCGAGCGCGATATCGGCCCGATCGAGGCGTTCGTCTTCAACATCGGCGCCAATGTGCCGTGCAGCATCCTCGAGGAGACCCCGCGCAAGTACTTCAAAATCTGGGAAATGGCCTGCTTCGCCGGCTTTCTCACCGCCCAGGCGGTCGCCCGGCGCATGGTCACCCGAGAGCGAGGCACCATCCTCTTCACCGGTGCCACTGCTGGCACCCGCGGCGCGGCCGGTTTCGCCGCCTTCGCCGGCGCCAAGCATGGCCTGCGCGCCCTGGCCCAGAGCATGGCGCGGGAACTGGGGCCACGGAACATCCATGTCGGCCACGTGGTGGTCGATGGTGCCATCGACACCGCCTTCATCCGCGACAGCTTCCCTGAACGCTACGCGCTCAAGGACCAGGACGGCATCCTCGATCCTGCGCATATCGCTGACAGTTACTGGTTCCTGCATGCGCAACCGCGTGATGCCTGGACCTTCGAGCTGGACCTGCGCCCGTGGATGGAGCGCTGGTAAATCCCTCCCTCATACAAGGATTGAATCATGAGCAAGACCGTCGAGTTCTTCCTGGACCTGGGCAGCCCGGCCACCTACCTGGCTTCCACCCAGCTACCCGCCCTGTGCGCGCGTCATGGGGCGCGGTTGGTGTACAAGCCGATTCTATTGGGTGGGGTGTTCCAGGCCACCGGCAATGCCTCGCCGGTAATGGTGCCGGCCAAGGGGCGCTATATGCGCATCGACCTCAAGCGTTATGCCGATCGCTATGGCGTGCCGCTGACCCTGCCGCCGGGGTTCCCGGTCAACACCCTGAACCTGATGCGCGGGCTGATCGGCATCCAGTTGTTTGCCGAAGAGCGTTTCGAGGCGCTGTTGAAGGTGTTGTTCGAAGGGTTGTTCGTGCACGGGCGCAATCTGGCAGATCCCGCGGTACTGGATGAAACCCTGGCCGCCGGCGGCTTCGAGGCCGAGATGTTTCACGAACTGGCCGCCCGGCCCGAGGTCAAGGACGCCTTGCGCAAAGCCACCGAGGAGGCGGTCGAGCGCGGTTTGTTCGGGGCGCCGACGTTCTTTGTCGACGGGCAGATGTTCTTCGGCCAGGACCGCCTGGATTTCGTCGAGCAGGCCTTGGTCAGGCAGGCATGACTGGAAGCAGTCGCTCTATCTGCCTGCGTTCCCAAAGGCTCAGGTGATCGACCGGATTGGTGCCGTAGCGGTGCCAATCGTCCAGCGTGCCCAGCCGTCCATCCGGACACTGGCAGTGGCTGCAGTGGGCCAGCCCCTCGCTGTCCAGCACCAAGGTCAGGCGCCAGCCTTCGACCAGCACCTCGACCTGCCCACCGGCCAAACGAGCGACCGCCACCAGCGGGCGGACGCCAAGGGCGGCATCACGCAGGTACTGGTAGGCCTCGCGGCTGGCAACGGTGGTCATGCGCGGGTCAGAAGTTCGCCGGGGTGTTGGCGCTGATGATCTCGGCCTCGTCGGGGCCGATGTTCTTGAAGCTGTGGGGCAGGGTGGTGGGGATGTAGTAGCCGTCGCCGGCATTGAGGATGCTCACCTGGCCATCGACCCACAGTTCCAGGGTGCCACGGGTGACCAGGCCGCATTCCTCGCCTTCGGCATGCACGATCGGCTCGCCGGAATCGGCACCCGGTGCGTACAGCTCGCGCAGCATGCGCATCTGCCGACCTTCGACGCTGGCGCCGACCAGCAGCATGCGCAGGCCGTTGCGGCCCAGGTCGGGTTGTTCGCCGCCACGGAACACATAGCGCTCCTCGCGCACCGGCTCGTCGAAACTGAAGAACTCGGCCAGGGACATGGGGATCCCTTCGAGCAGTTTCTTCAGGGAGCTGACTGAAGGGCTGACCCGGTTCTGCTCGATCTGCGAGATGGTCGAGTTGGTCAGGCCGCTGCGGCGGGCCAGCTCCCGTTGGGAGAGGTTGTTGCGTTCACGCACCAGTTTGAGTCGTGTCCCCGTGTCCATAGCCGCCTTGTTTGCAGAGGTGTCAAAAATAATGGGCGAGGCATTAAAACACACTCTGCACGCTTGCGCGCTGTGCGCGTCAGTGGCGCTGGTCGGACGCTGCCGGCCACAGACCGACCAGTAACAGCAGGGCGCCCACGGCCAGGAACGGCAGGCGCGGATCGAGGGCGTAGACCAGGGCGCCGGCCAGTGGCCCGATCACCGCGCCCATGCCCTGGGCGGCGCCGATCGAGCCGGCCGTCGCACCTTGTTCGCTGGCGTGCATGGCGTTGGCCGCCAGCGCCGAAAAGGCCGGGAACACGAAGCCCATGCCGAACGCGGCGACGAAGAACGCGCCCCATAGCCACGGCGCGCTGGTGGCCAGGGCCGCGGCGGCGAAACCAAGCCCGGATACGCAGGCGCCGACCTTGATCATCTTCAGAGGTGGCCATTCCAACTGGCGCAGGAACACCTGGGCCAGCATCAGCGCCACGCCCACGCTGGTCAGGGCGATGCCCGCGGCCTGGGCGGCGGCGCCGGCCTCGAGTTGCAGGCGGTCGAGGGCGAAGAAGCCGACGGCGATCTGCGACACGGTGATGCTCAGCATGGCGCTGAAGGCCACCAGCAGAGGCCTGCGCAGGCGCGGGTCGGACAGTCGCACCGGGTTGGGCGCATGGGGCTGGGCCAACGGCTGTGGCTTGAGCTTGAACAGCAGCACGACGAACGCCGTAGCCGGCAGCAGCGACAGCACATAGAACGGCATGCTCAGGCTGTAGCGCGACAGCAGCGCGGCCAGGGCCGGGCCCAGTACCAGGCCGACCGCGTTGGCCGCACCCAGCGAGGCCATGGCCCGGGCCCGGCGCTGCGGCTCGACGTGATCGGCGATCAGCGCGTTGCCGCCCACCGGCAGCGCGGCATAGAAGGCGCCGATCATGCCCCGAGCCAGCATCAGGCCGAAGAAGGCCAGGGTCGCGCCCGGCAGCCAGCGCAACGCGCCGTCGATGAACAGGCACAGTACCCAATAGGCCAAGGTGAAGCCGCCGCTGCCCAGCAGCAGTACCCGGCGCCGGCCAAGCCGATCGGCCAGGCGCCCCCAGGGCCGGGCCAGCAGCACCCAGACCACGCCGGCCACGGTCACCGCCGCGCCGGCCTGCCAGGTGGCCATGCCCAGCAAGCGGGCGATCGGGCCGATCAGGGCGACGAAGGCCATCATCGACATGGTGCAGGCCATGTTGGCCAGCATCAGCGGGCGCAGGTCCAGGGTGCTGGGCGGGCTGCTCACCGGGGCAAGCGTGGCAGGGTCCTTTGCGGCGTTCATAAGGCAGTCCAGGGTAGTTCGACGAAATGAGCGCCGATGTTAGTAATTATTATTTACATTTGTCGAGCCCTGGCGGTGCTCATTCACCGCGACGCAATGGGCCTGGCCACATGCTACGCAAGACGCCGTCGCGACGCACCAGGCCATGCACCAGGGCCGCGCCCAGGTGCGCCAGCACCGTGGCGAACAGCAGGTAGCCGGACCAGCCGTGGGCCTGGCGTAGCACGGCGTAGAGCTGCAGGTCGTGGGGGGCGATGGCGGGCAGTTGCAGCGGGCGGGGGTAACCGCCTGCCGAGAGCATCGCCCAGCCGAGTAGCGGCATGGCCAGCATCAGCCCATACAGCAGCAGGTGCGAGGCGCCGGCGGCCAGGCGCTGCAGGGCGGGCAGGTCGCGAGGCAGTGGCGGGTGCGCCAGGCTCAGGCGCAGGACGATGCGCAGGATCACCAGCACCAGCAAGGCCAGGCCGGTGGCCTTGTGCAGCTCGACCAGCCAAGGGTGGCGGGGCGACAGGTCGGCGACCATGCTCACGCCGATGAACAGCATGGCCAGGATCAGCACGGCCATCAGCCAATGCAGCAGCCGGGCCAGGGGGTGAAAGGCAGTGGCGCTCATGGGCGGGCTCCTTCGGTCAGCGACTCGTGGCTGCGGCGGTTGAACGACACCGAATAGGCTGCCGAGCGGGCGGCGAGGATCGGGTCGGCGGAAGGTTCGATGCCGTGGGGCAGGATCAGCGGGTCGAAGTTCAGGTCGCGGCAGGCGCCTTGCTCGGGGCCGTCGACCTGCTCCAGGACCAGGGTGCCGGCATCGAGGCTGCGGCGTTCGGCGGGCCACGGACGGGCAGGGTCGTCCACCGGATCGCCGGGCTCGGCCAGGGTCAGGCGCAGGGTCCAGCGCAGCGGGCCCTGGGCCAGGCGTTGCTGCAGGTCGTGCTGCAGGAACTGCTTGTCGTCGACCTGCGCGGGCAAGGCGGCGTAAGGCGCCTGCGGCTCCAGTGCCCAGCGCACCGGGTGCGCCTGGCCGTTGGCATCGATCAGGCGGAAGGCGTTGATGCTGTTGTAGGCGGTGCTGGCGAAACTGTCGCTCGGCTTGTAGCTGGCCGCCCACTGGCGAAACGCCGCGCTCTCCGGGTGGGCGGCGAAGAAGGCTTGCAGCCTGGCCGGGTCGGGTTTGCCGGTGGCCGGGTCCGGGGCGCCGGCCAGGACCTGTTCATAGAAACCTTCGACCGTGCTCACAGCCAGTACCGGCGGGTTGTTCATGCCGGTGCGCCAGACCTGGCCGTCGTCGCTGGTCAACTGCACCGCCAGACTGCGCACCGGTATGGCGGTGTCCGGCGCGAACGGATTGGCGCCGCCGATGGCGAAGCGGCCGATCACCGGCACTTTCTGCTGGCTGAACACCCGGGCGCTGGACAGCGAGGCGGCCTGGCCGCTGGCCTGGAAGTAACCGCTGACACACAGGCCCTTGGCATGGTTCTTCCGGTAGCCGGGGTGGTGGCCGGCCTGGGCTTCGAAGGTGTCGATGATGCGTTGCGGGGTCAGCCTTGGCGCGTCGATCCAGCCGGCGGCGTAGGCGAAGCCTGCGCCCAGGGCGGCCAGCGTGGCAGCGATGGCGGCCAGGCGCAGGGCCTTGGCGGGGCCGTGCAGGGGAGTAGTCATGGGAACGGTCCGGTCAGGTGGAATGAACCGGTACGACGCAGGGGCAAACGATTTATTCCCGGCGGGGGAATAGATTCCGTGCCCGCGCGTCTGCCTTGTACACTGACAGCCCGCAGGGCCCCGGAACCCGACCATGCACGATCTGGACGACCAACAATGGCGCGAGCTGCTGCAGCGCCTGCGCCGCTTCGCCCTGTGGCTGACCCGCGAGCCTGGTACCGCCGACGACCTGGTCCAGGCCACGGTCGAGCGCGCCTTGAGCCGTCGCGGCCAGCAGCGTGATGCCGACAGCCTGCGCCCCTGGCTGTTCACCATCCTTTACCGGCTGTTCCTCGACGGCAAGCGCCGCGAGCGCCTGCATGCGCGCTGGCTGGCCTGGTTCGGTCGGGGCCAGGCCGAGGAGCCGACGGGCGGCGAGATCGAGAGCATCGTGCTGGCCCAGGCCGACCTGCAGGCCTTTGCCCGCTTGTCGCCCGAGCAGCGGGCATTGCTGTTGCTGGTCAGTGTCGAAGGCTTGAGCTACAAGGAGGCGGCCGAGACGCTTGGCATCCCCATCGGCACCGTGATGTCGCGCCTGTCGCGTGCCCGTGCCGCCCTGCGTGAACTGACCGAGGGCAGCCCTACGCCCCCGGCCTTGCGGAGACTCAAATGACACGCCTGATCCCCACCGAGCACGAACTGCACGCCTATGTCGACGAGCGCCTGGAGCCGGCGCGCCGGGCCGTGGTGGAGGCCTGGCTGGCCGCCAATCCGCAGGAGGCCGTGCGCATCGAGGCCTGGCGTGCCGATGCCCGGCGCCTGCGTGCGGCCCTGGCCGGCTTTGGCGAGCGGCCGAGCGATCCGGAGCTTGACCTGGCGCCGCTGCGTCGCCGCCTGCGTCAACGCCGGCAGCGCCGCCTGGCAGCAGCGGCGGTGCTGATGCTGGCGGTAGGCCTGGGCGGGCTGGGCGGCTGGCAGGCGCGTGAGGCGACGCTGTTCGCTGGCATGCTGCCCATGGCCGACGCCGTGCAGGCGCACCGGTTGTTCGCCGATGCCAGCACGCTGGACATCGAGGCCCGCGAGCCGGCACGCCTGCAGGCTTGGCTGAGAACCCACTTCAACCGTGTCGGCCGCTTACCGGACCTGGCCGGCTATGGCTTCCAGCCCGTGGGCGCGCGCCTGCTGAGCAACGAGGCGGGGCCGGCGGCCTTGCTGGTATTCGAGGATCGCCAGGGGCAGCGCATCAGCCTGTTCCTGCGCTCACCGGGCGAGCATTTCGAGCGAATGCCTACCGGCCAGCGCACCGATGGCCAGCTGGAGGCTCGCTATTGGTCCCATGGCGATTACAACTTTGCCCTGGTCAGCGCGGCGGACGATGCCCGTGGCGAGCAGCTGCGGCAGGCGTTGGGGGTCAGTCTGTAGGGCGTGCTCAAGGCGCTAAACGAGTGTCCTTTCCATGGCGCCCACCACCAGACCCTCCATCAAGCCCATGCCCTCAGCTTCACCCAGGCCCTTGCCGCGCAACATCCCGGGCAACTGGTTCAACAGCGTTGCCAGCACATGCCCGGTGGCCGCCAGGGTTTCCCCGGCCAACCGCGCCTGTGGCGCAATCAGGCGTAGCAGCCCGGTTTCGTAGCGCTCGCGCAAAGCCGCAAGGCGCGCCTGTTGGTCCTCGCTCAGGCAGCAGAAATCCCGCTCGGCCAGGCGGAACTGCAACGGCCGCTCGCCATGCAACTGCCAGTGCGCGGCGATCAGGCAGGCCAGTACCGGCTTGCCCTGGGCCCGCGCCCGGCGCCCCTGGTCCAGGGTCGCCTGCAGTTCCTCGTACAACTCCTCGATAAGGTCGTACAAAAGGTCCTGCTTGCTGGGGAAGTGGTGGTATAGCGAACCTGCGGTCAAGCCCACGTGCGCCGCCAGCTCACGCATGCTGACCTGGCCGAAGCCTTTCTCGGCGAACAGGGCCATGGCCCGGTCACGCCGCTCCTCGAAATTGGCGCAGCGCAGCGCCGCAGTGACCGGGGCCATGGCGCGGTTCCTCTAGTAGGTGAAGAAGCCGCGGCCGCTCTTGCGCCCCAGGTAGCCGGCGGCAACCATTTCCTTGAGCAGCGGCGCGGGGCGGTACTTGCTGTCGTTGAAGCCTTCATGGAAGGCCTCCATGATCGCCAGCAGCGTGTCCAGGCCCACCAGGTCGGCCAGCGCCAGCGGGCCGATCGGCTGGTTGCAGCCCAGGCGCATGCCGGTGTCGATGTCCTCGGCGCTGGCCAGGCCTTCCTGGAACACGAAGATCGCTTCGTTGATCATCGGCACCAGGATGCGGTTGACCACGAAGCCTGGGCGGTTGCCGGCGGTGATCGGGGTCTTGCCGAGCCGCTCGGTGACCAGCAATGCCTGGGCATAGGTCGCGTCGCTGGTCTGCAGGCCACGGATGATCTCGACCAGCGCCATCATTGGCACCGGGTTGAAGAAGTGCACGCCGATGAAGCGCTGCGGCTGCTCGATGCTGGCCGCCAGCTGGGTCACCGACAGCGACGAGGTGTTGGTGGCGATCAGGCACTCGGCGCCGACGTTGGCCGCCACCTGCTGCAGGATGCGCTGCTTGAGGGCGAGGTTCTCGGTGGCCGCCTCGATCACCAGTTGCGCGCTGGCCAGCTGGGCGTAGTCGGTGCTGGTGCGGATGCGCGCCTTGGCCGCGCTGGCCTTGTCGGCGTCGATGGTGCCCTTGCCGACCTGGCGCTCGAGGTTCTTGCCCAGGGTCGCCACGCCACGCTCCAGCGCCGCGTCGGAAACGTCCACCAGCAGGACCTGGTAGCCGGCCAGCGCGCACACCTGGGCGATGCCGTTGCCCATGGTGCCTGCGCCGATCACGGCGATGTGTTCGGTGTTCATGCTGCTGACTCCTGTCAAACGCGTTCGAAGACGATGGCGATGCCTTGACCGCCGCCGATGCACATGGTGGCCAGGGCGTAGCGGCCCTGGACGCGGTGCAGTTCATGGATGGCCTTGGTGGCGATGATCGCGCCGGTGGCGCCGACCGGGTGGCCGAGGGAAATGCCCGAGCCGTTGGGGTTGACCTTTTCCGGGTCGAAGCCCAGGGCGCGGGCCACGGCACAGGCCTGCGAGGCGAAAGCTTCGTTGGACTCGATCACGTCCAGGTCGCTGACCTTCAGCCCGGCTTTCTCCAGCACCTTCTGCGTCGCCGGGATCGGGCCCAGGCCCATCAGCGCCGGCTCCACGCCGGCGTGGGCGTAGGCGACGATCCGCGCCAGCGGCTTGAGGCCCTGGCGGCGTACGGCGTCGCCGCTGGCCAGGACCAGGCCGGCGGCGCCGTCGTTGATGCTGCTGGCGTTGCCGGCGGTGACCGTGCCGTCCTTCTTGAACACCGGCTTCATGCTGGCCAGTTGTTCGGCGCTGGCATCGGTGCGCACGTTCTCGTCCACGGCGAACTGTACGCTGCCTTTGCGGGTCTTGATCTCGATCGGCACGATCTGGCCGTCGAAGCGGCCTTCGGCGATGGCGCGGGCGGCGCGATGCTGGCTGGTCAGGGCGACCTCATCCTGCATCTCGCGGCTGATGCCATGGGCCGCCGCGACGTTCTCGGCGGTGATGCCCATGTGGAAGTGCTCGAACGGGTCCTGAAGAATGCCGACCATGTAGTCGATGCCTTGCAGGTCGCCCATGCGTGCGCCCCAGCGCGCTTGCGGCAGCAGGTAGGGGCCGCGGCTCATGGCTTCGGCGCCGGCGGCCAGGGCGATGTCGCTGTCACCCAGCAGCAAGCCCTGGGCGGCCGAGACAATGGCCTGCAGGCCCGATCCGCACAGGCGGTTGACGCTGAAGGCCGGGGTTTCCTTGGGGATGCCGGCGTTCATTGCCGCGACCCGGCCCAGGTAGGCATCGCGTGGTTCGGTGGGGATCACGTTGCCCATCACCACATGGCCGATCTGCTCGGCGGACACGCCCGAACGCTCGATGGCGGCGCGGGTGACCTGGGTGGCGAGGTCGGCCAGGGGCAGGTCCTTGAGCGAACCGCCGAAGCTGCCGATGGCCGAACGTACCGCACTGACGACGAAGATTTCTGTGCTGCTCATGGGGGCTCCGTATTCGAAGGCGTGGCGGGGCGCGGGAGGCTCTGCGAGAATGGCGCCCACACCCAGCGGGGGTGGATCGAGTCTAGGCAATGGCCTGCGGGCGGCCTATGCCGGATCTGTTCAGACAACCTGGCATTTTTTGCCACTCAGCATAGACAGCGGACTTTTGCCATGCGCGATAGCGATACGGTCGCGGTGTACTTCCTCAATGCCATGGTTCACGCCCTGCGCGACCGGCCCCAGGCGCGGGACGCCCATCTGCGGGCGGTGGGCATCGACCCGCAGGTACTGGCCCAGCCGCTGGCGCGGGTGCCGGCCAAGGCCTTCGCCCAGTTGTGGCTGGCGCTGATCGACGAGCTGCACGATGAGTTCTTCCAGCTCGACAGCCACGGCATGCCCCTGGGCAGCTTCGCCCTGATCTGCCGCGGGTTGATCCAGGAACCGACCCTGGGCAAGGCGCTACGTCAGTGCCTGGGCAGTTTCGCCCTGTTCCTGCGTGACCTGAACGGCAATGTCACGGTGCGTGGCGCGCGCACCGTGATCAGTGTGGAGTCGAGCATCGCCGATCCGCTGACCCGGGTCTACGCCGAGGAAACCTACCTGGTGCTGGTGATCGGCCTGCTGTGCTGGCTGGCCGGCCGACGCATCGCCATCGACCGTACCGAGCTGGCCCTGGCGCGCCCGGCGCAGGAGGATGACGCATTGCTCTGGGGGCCGGACCTGCGCCTGGGCAGCGGGCGCACCGAGGTGGAGTTCGACAGCGCCTGGCTGCGCCTGCCGGTGGTGCAGGATCTGGCGGGGTTGAAGGGCTTTCTGCGCAGTGCGCCGCAGGGGCTGGTGATCCGCTTTCGCAACCAGAATGGCCGGGTGGCGGAGGTCTATCGTCATTTGCGCGCCCTGCATTACGGGCAGTGGCCGACGCTCGACGCCATGGCCGCACGGCACAAGCTCAGCGCCAGCAGCTTTCGCCGCCAGTTGGAGCGCGAAGGGCGCTCCTACCAGCAGATCAAGGACGAGGTGCGCCGGGCAATGGCCTTCGAGCTGCTGCGCGAAGGCCATCTGAGCATCGCCGAGATCGCCGAGCACACCGGCTTCCAGGAGCCCAGCGCGTTTCACCGGGCGTTCAAGAAGTGGACCGGACAGAGCCCGGGCAGCTACCGGGCCAAGCGTGCCGCATCGGCTTGATCAGCGGTCAGGGCTGCAAGGGCTCGGGCCTGAACAACGGCTTCTTCATCACCGCTTTGATCCACACCACCGCGATCAGTGAAACCACCGCCAGCACCAGCCCGGCGGTGCCATAGATCTTCAGGCTCATCTCGGGGCTGGGCGATGCGTTCCAGATCGCATACAGCATGCCGCCGATGCCGAACAGTTGCGGCAGCGGATAGAACGGCGTGCGGAACGGCCGAGCCAGGTGCGGGTAACGATGGCGCAGGGCGATCACGTCCAGGTGCACGATGATGTAGGCCAGCAGCCAGGCCAGCGCGGCGGCCAGCAGCAACAGGTTGATCGCCGCCGCGTCCTGGCCCATCAGCAGGATCGGCAGCCCGGTGATCGCCGCCACGAACAGCACGGCGACCCACGGTGTGCGGGCGCGCGGGCTGAGCTGCTTGAACTGGGGGAACGCCTGGCCATTGCAGGCCATGCCGTAGAGCATGCGCGGGATGGCCGCCAGCGAGGTGTTGAGGGTGCTGCAGGTGGCGGTGACCGCGGCGATCACCAGGAACACTTCGCCGGTCTTGCCGAACACCGTGGTGGCGAACAGGTAATGGGGCAGGGCATCGCTGCCGAGCGCCTCGCGTGGCACCAGGAATAGCGCGCCCAAACCGTACAGGCCGATGGTGATGAAGATGACGGTGAGGCCGATGATCATCGAGCGCGGGATGTTCCGCTCGGGCTTGCGGGTTTCCTCCACCAGCGAGCAGACGAACTCGGCGCCGACGAAGCCCCACACGGCCATGGCGGTCAGGGCCAGCACCCCGGCGCCCATGGGGTTCCAGTCACCCTGCAGCAGGGTGGTGGTGACACCCTCGGCATGCCCTTCGCTGATCGCGGCAACCCCGAGGATCAGCAGCACGATGACCATGACCACAGCCATGGCGCTCTGCAGCTTGGCGAAGAGGTCGATGCCCATGAGGTTGAGGCCGGTAAACAGGGCGAGCACGCCAAAGGCCACCGAGTATTGCGGGAACACCCCAGGGTAGACCTTGCCGACGATCAGGTCGAGCAGCAGCAACTCGGCCGACAGCGCGAACATGGCCACCACCACGTAGCCGGAAAAGGTCGCGAGGATGGCCGGGAAGTGCCCCAGCGCGACCTCGGTGTAGCTCGACAGGCTGCCGGCGCGCGGCACCAGCAGGGCCAGCTCCGAGAACGAGAACGCATAGCTCAGGGCCAGCAGGTAGGCCAGCCCGAGGGGCACGATGAAGCCCAGGCCGGCGGCGCCGACCCCCTGCAGCATCATCACCATCACCCCTTGCGACACCACCAGGCCTACGGCTACCGCCAGCAGCGAGCCCAGCCCCAGGACCCGGCGAAAGCCGGCTTGATCGTGCTGCACGCTGGCAGGCACGGACGCACTTGCACTCATGACAGTTCCCCGCTCTTTGTTGTTGTAGTTGCGCCAGATACTGGGACAGGGTACGCAGCGGGGAAATTAGTAAATATGTGGTTGGTGCAGAGGAAAAAGCTGGGTTGGCAGGGGGCCGCGGGGCGGCCCCGATGCTCAGAATGTCGCCTTGACCTGCAAGCCGACTACCAGGGCGTTGTCGATGTCCTTCCCGGAAAACGCCCCTGGCTCGACGATGTACTGCACGTCCGGGCGCAGGTTCAGCCACGGCGTGGCCTGGTAGCCGTAGCTCAGCTCGATCAGTTGCTCGGCGCTGTCGATGTCGGGGAATGGCTGGCCGGCATTGAATGCGGCAGCCTCGAGCACGTCGCGGCTGCGCGGGTTCGGCACTGCGCGCCCGTAACCCAGCGCCACGGTATCCCGAGGCCGGCCCACGAACGGCTGGTACAGCACCACGCCGGCACCGTACCACTTGGTGAATGGCGAGGCGGCCTTGCTCGAGGCCGAGTACTGGCCGAAGGCGTGCAGGCTGCGCCCTGGTAATGCCGGGTCGTTCCACACGGCCTGGTCGACCAGCAGGTAATGGCCACCGCGACCGGCGACTTCCTCGCTGCTGCCGATGCGTTTCACGTTCGAGCTGTCGTAGTAGTAGCCGACCTTGTATTCGCCCGGCAGCTCGCCACGCAGCTTGTACACCAGTTCGAGCGGGAGCACGGTGCCGGTGCTGTGCTTGGGCCCCAGGTGCCAGGCACGGCTGGAATTGCCGTTGCTCTCGGGGTCGACGTTGAACGCCGCAACGCGCAGTTGCCAGTCCGGCGCCAGGTCGTACTTGAGCCGCGCGCCGAGGTGAGCGTTGGGGTAGTTGGTCCAGCCGCTGCCGCCGGACATGTTCAGCGGGTGGCCGCAGAAGCCGGCGTTCATGAAGTTGCACAGGATGCCGCTGTCCAGCCCGCCGAGGTCGTTGCCCATGGCCATGTAGCCGAGCTTGAGGTTGAGCGAAGGCGACAGGTTGCGCTCGTAGCTAAGTTCGGTGAGTCGGGTGTAGAGGCCACCGTAGTTTTCCTGGATCGGCAGGCGGTTGCCCACCAGGTCCTCCGAGGCGCTGTTGCCGCGGCGGTCGTTGATGGTCAGCTGGACCTTGCCGCCGTTGTCGAGGCCGTACAGTTTCGACAGGTCGAACTGCGTGCCCAGCTTGAGGTTCTGCGAGTAGCGGGCCGAACGGTGCAGGCCGCCGTGGGCGTTGTAGGCGGTCTCGCCGCTGTAGTCGCCGGTGAAGGTGATGCCGTCTGCCGAGAGCTGGTGGCGCAGGCCGCCCCAGTCGCCGGTCAGGGTGTTGTCGGCGGCGAATGCAGTGGTGCTGGCGAGGGCAAGGAGCAGGGTGGGGGTGAGGCGTGAAACGGATGACATTGCGAAGTCTCGAGTGGTCTGAAAGGGCCTGTATCGCCGGCTTGCCGGCGATACAGGCGACGCGATTCATGGCAATGCGTACGCCATCACATAGTCGCCGCGGTCGGTCGACTGGCGCGCACCGCCGGCAGTGACCACCACGTACTGCTTGCCGGTCCTGGGCGACACATAGGTCATCGGGCCGCCCTGGCTGCCGACCGGCAGGCGGGCTTTCCAGATCTCGCTGCCGTTGCTGCTGTCGTAGGCGCGCAGGTAGAAATCCTGGGTGCCGGCGATGAACACCAGGCCTCCCTGGGTGGACAGGGTGCCGCCGAGCGTGGGCAGGCCGATCTTGATCGGCAGGTGCATGCGGATGCCCAGGGGGCCGGTGTCCTCGACGGTGCCCACCGGCACCTGCCAGGCGACCTGGCGGGTCTTCATGTCGATGGCGGTCAGGGTACCGAACGGCGGTGCCTGGCACGGGATGCCAGCCACCGACAGGAAGCGGTTCTTGTTCACCGCATACGGGGTGCCCTTGAGCGGCACCGCGCCCATGCCGGTGTTCAGTGCTTCGCCACCGGCGGCGGCATCACCCTTGTTCTGCGACGGGATCATCTGGATCCACAGGCCCAGGCGCATGTCGTTGATGAAGATGAAACCATGCACCGGGTCGGTGGAAATGCTGCCCCAGTTCATCCCGCCCAGCGAGCCCGGGAAGCTCAGCGACAGGTCGGTGCCGGGCGCGGTGTAGAGGCCGTCGTAGCGCATCTTCTTGAAGTCGATGCGGCACAGCAGCTGGTCATAGGGCGTGGCGCCCCACATGTCCGACTCGGTCAGGGTCTGCGCGCCGATCTGCGGCATGCCTACCGATTTCGGCTGGGTTGGCGAGTATGGCTCGTTGGGGATGTTGCTTGGCTTGACCGGCACTTCATCGACCTGCGTGAGCGGCTTGCCGGTGGCGCGGTCGAGCACGTAGATCTGCCCGGCCTTGGTGCCGATCACCACGGCCGGCACGCTGCTGCCGTCATCCTTGGTGAAGTCGATCAGGCTTGGCTGCATCGGCAGGTCGAAGTCCCAGAGGTCGTTGTGCACGGTCTGGTAGACCCACTTCTGGTTGCCGGTGGTGGCGTCCAGGGCCAGCACCGAGGCGCCGTAGGTGTGGTCAAGCCTGCTGCGCTCCACGCCGTAGATATCGGTGGACGAGGAGCCCATCGGCAAGAACACGGTGTTCATCGCCGGATCGTACGACATCGGCGCCCAGCTGTTGGGAGTGCTGCGCACGTAGGTGCCGTCGCCTTGCGGGGCAGCGCGGTCTTCCGGGTTGCCGGGGTCGAAGGCCCAGCGCTGGGCCCCGCTGATCACGTCGAAGCCACGGATGACGCCGCCGGGCATGTCGGTCTGCACGTTGTCGGCCACGCGCCCGCCGACCACCACGGTAGTACCGGCCATCAGCGGTGCCGAGGACAGCTGGTAGTAGGAATCCGGGACATCGCCCAGGCCGGCCTTGAGGTCGACCTGGCCGTTTTCGCCGAAGCCCTGGCAGAACGCGCCGGTGTCGGCGTCGACGGCGATCAGGCGGCCATCGATGGTGTTGGTCAGCAGGCGGCGCTGGCAGTTGGCGCCGGCCGGCACGCTGGCCAGAGTGATCAGTGAACTGTTCGGCTGGCTCGGTTGGGCGATCGGCGTGGTGGCGTCGAAGTAGGCCATGCCACGGCAACGCTGCCAGACCTTGGACTGGGCGTTAATGGCGTTCTTCCACAGCTGCTTGCCGGTGTCGGCGTCCAGCGCGATCAGGTTGTTGTGCGGGGTGCAGATGAACACCTTGTCGCCGACCTGCAGCGGGGTGAGCTGGTCTTCGGCGCCATTGCCGTCGCTGAGGGCGACGTCGCCGGTGTGGTAGGTCCAGGCGACCTTGAGCTTGTCGACGTTGCCGCGGTTGATCTGGTCCAGGGCGGCGAAACGGCTGCCGCCTTCGGTGTTGCCGTAGTGGGCCCAGTCCTTCTGTTGCTGGCCGGGCTCCACCGGGGTCAGGCCCGGGCCGTTGCCGGTGGGGGCGACGCTGGGGTGGGCAACGAACATGTTGCCGGCGGCGATCGCCAGGGCCACGGCCAGCACGCCGGCGATGCCATAGGCACCGCGCGCCTTGTGGCGCACCAGTAGCGGGTAAACCAGCGCGACCACCAGGCCGATGGCGGCGAACATGAACAGGCGCGAGAACAGCGGCCAGAACACCAATCCGCTGTCGGCCACGGCCCAGATCGCGGTGCCGGCGAGGAACAGGGCGTACAGCCAGGCGCCGGCGGGTTTGCCTCGGGCGATGAGCAGGCCGGCGAGGGCCATGGCCAGGCCGCCGGTCAGGAAGTACCAGGAACCGCCCAGGCCGGCCAGCTTGAGGCCGCCGGCGGCCAGGAGCAGGCCGAGCAGGGCGATGACAACGCCCAGGCCGACCAGGATGAAGGTTGAGGCGCCACGGGCGCGGGGTGAGTCTTTCATGCCAGGGATCTCGCAGGTGGAATACCGGCAGTTTAATCCCTTAGCAAGCTAATTAACAATTTAGTACATTTTAAGTCGGGACCGATTGTCGCAGGTCGAGCAGCCGATTCATCTCCCGCTCCCGCGCAGCCACGCGCCAAAATGAACTCAGGCCTGCAACCCTTCCATCAGGCAGCGCAACGCCCCTTTCACGCGCTCGGCGGCCGCCTGCGGATCGTCCTGGGCAATCACCCAGATACCGCTGTCGCCCATGGCGCCGTTGAGCAGGTGGGCCATGGCCACGGCATCGAACGCGCGCAGCCTGCCGGCCTGCTGCAACTCGACCAGGCCCTGGGCCATGGGACCGATGTAGCTGGCCTCTTCCATCTCGCGCAGGCGCGGGCCGAGCACGCCGGGGGCATCCTGCAACAGGATGCGCCGCAGCGCCGGTTCATGCAGCAGGTCGTAGTAGTACAGGCAGGTGTCGATATAGCCCTCCCACGGATCGGCGTGGGTGGCGTAGCGGGCATCGATGGCCTGGTTGATCTCGTCGAGCAGGTGTTGCACCACGGCGGTGAACAGCCCGGCCTTGCCGCCGAAGTGGTGGTGCAGGGCGCCGCGGGTGAGGTCGGCTTCAGCGCACAGGTCGTCCATCACCACGGCGGCAAAGCCTTTTTCGGCGAACTGGCGACGGGCAACGGCGATCAGCCGTTCGGTGGTGTCGGCGCTCATGGCGGCGCGGCTGCGGCGTGGGGTGGGCATTGAGGCTCCGATGAAAAAAGACGATGGATGCAAATTAGCATACGTTGCGTATGTCAATAAATGGCATTAGCATACGCGGCGTATGTCAATTGGAGGTTGTCACCGTGTCTGCCCTCGTTTCGCGTAAACCCACTGCCTGGCTGGGCGAGCTGCCGGGCCTGCTGCGCCTGGCACTGCCGCTGGTGCTGGGCCTGTCGGCGGCCGAGCTGATCAGCCTGACCGACACCGTGCTGCTGGCCTCGCTGGGCACGCTGGTGCTGGCCTGTGTCGCGCTGACCAGCAGTGCCGGGCTGATTTTCCATGCCGGGCTGTACGGCATGCTCGCCACCCTCAGCGTGCGCGTCGGCCACGCCTTCGGCGCCGATGATCCGGGCGAGGTGGCACGCACGCTGCGTGGCGGCCTCGGCTATGGGTTGCTGGTCGGCATCCTCGGCTGCCTGGCCATGCTGGCCACGTTGCCGCTGGTGCAATGGCTGGGCGTGCCGCTGCCGGATGTGGCCCTGCTGACGCCGTACTGGCAGGCCATGGCGGTGTTCCTGATTCCGTACTGCCTGGCGGTGGTGTTCAAGGACGTGCTGGAGGCCATCGGCCGGCCTTGGGTGGCCGTGCTGCTGGTGATGAGCGCAGTGCTGTTCAACCTGCCGCTGAGCTATGGCCTGATCCATGGACATTTCGGCTTGCCGGCGCTGGGGTTGCTGGGTGCGGGCATCGCCGGGGTGATCGCCGAGTCGCTGGCGGTGCTGCTGGCCCTGGCCTATTGGCGGATGGCGCCGTCGTTGGCGCGCTATCGCCAGGCGCCACAGGGGCCGCGTTTGTCCTGGCGCACGCTGCTTGGCGAGGGCTGGCCACTGGGGTTGGGCTACCTGGCCGAGGCCGGCGCGGTGGTGATCGCGGCATGGATGCTTGGCTGGCTGGGCAATGCCGCGTTGGCCGCCAACCAGGTGGTGCAGTCGATCGGCGCGCTGCTGTACATGCTGCCGCTGGGCATGGCCGCGGCGGTGAGCATTCGCATCAGCCAGGCCCAGGGCCGCGGCGAGACGGCGCGCATCCGCGCCATCGGCAGCGCCACCTTCGCCAGCGTCACCGCCTGGATGCTGGTGGCCACCGTGCTGCTGGCGCTGTTCGGGCGGCGCATCGCCGAGGCCATGAGCGACGACCCGCAGGTCATCGCCATCGCCGTGCCGATGTTCGTGGTGGTCGCGGCGATGCAGGTGGCCGACGGCCTGCAATCCACCGCGCTGGGCGCCTTGCGTGGCCTGCAGGACTACCGCTGGCCGGTGGGGGTGACCTTGGTCAGCTACTGGTTGCTGGCGCTGCCGATGAGCTACTGGCTGGCCTTCCATTCCGCGCTGGGCCCGGTGGGTGTGTGGGTGGGCTTCGCCTGTGGCCTGGCGGTGTCGGCGGTGCTGCTGCCGTGGCGTTTCTATCGGCTGCAGGCAAGGCCGCTCACCGCGGCGCTGGTTCAGCCCTGATAGAAAACCGCCAGCCACACCGTGGCCACGCCGGGCTCGGTCCACTCCACGCGGTGGCGGCAGCGGGGCGGGATGTCCAGGTGGTCGCCTGCGCGCAGCACGCGGGTGTGCGTCTCGTGCTCCAGGCGCAGCCCGGCGCTGCCGCTGAGCACGACCACCCATTCGCCCTCGGCCTGGTCGTACCAGAACCCCTCAGGGCTGGCCTGGCCGCTGGAGACGATGCGTTCGATGCGCAAGCCCGGCCGCCGCAGCAGTTCGGTGAATTGCTCATCGGCCTCGGGGGTCAGCGGTGGCAGGGCGGTGAACAGGTTGTCTGGCATGGGACGGCTCACGGGTGGTTGATTGCAGAGGGGCAATTGTAGGAAGGTTTCGGCTTTTGCCCCACGGAAAACCACGATGGACAAGCTGCTGGCGATCAAGGTGTTCATGGCCACCGCCGAGACCGGGGGTTTTTCCGCCGCCGCGCGCAGGCTGGGGGTGGCGACGTCTTCGGTGACCCGCCAGGTCGATGCCCTCGAACAGGCGCTCGGGGCCAGCCTGCTCAACCGCTCCACACGCCAGGTCAGCCTGACCGAGGCCGGCACCAGCTACTACCAGCGCGCCCGCGAGATCCTCGAGGCGTTGGCCGAAGCCGACGCCAGCGTCGCCGACCGTGGCGAGGAGCCGGTGGGGGTGCTGCGCCTGTGTCTGCCGGTGGAGTTCGGCCGGCGGGTGATTGCCCCGCACCTGGGGGCGTTTCTCGCCCTTCACCCGGCCCTGGAGCTGGACATCGACCTCAGCGACCGTTTCGACGACCTGCTCGACGGGCGCTACGACTTGGCCATCCGCCTGGGCGAACCGGCGCCCGGCGATGAACTGGTGTGCCGGCCGCTGGGCCGCTTCGAGCGTTGGCTGGTGGCAAGCCCCGCGTACCTGCGTCAGCACCCGCCGCTCGGCGAACCGCGACAACTGGCCGATCACGCCTGCCTGCGTTTTCGTTACGGCCAGTCGGCGCGGCCCTGGCGCCTGAGCCAGGGCGAGCAATGCCTGGAACTGGATATCAGCGGCCCGCTGCGCAGCGCCAATGCCGACCTGTTGCGCGAGGCGGCGATCGCTGGCAGTGGGGTGGCGTTGCTGGCCGACTGGCTGGTGCGCGAGGATGTCGAGGCCGGGCGCCTGCAACGGCTGTTCGCCGACTGGACGGTGAGTCCGGGCAATGCCAACGCCAGCATCAACGCCCTGTACCTGCCCAATCACCGTGGTTCGCGACGGGTGATGGCGTTCGTCGCCTTCTGTGAGGGGCTGCTGGCAGGCTGAGGCGTTGCGTGTCGCGCAAAGGCCTGTTGCGCAGGTGATGGATTCTCCCCGGGGCGAATGTCCGTCACCCTTCGCGCACATCCTTTCGCAAGCCGAGGTACCCTCGAATGAATCCCTCCCTCGCCGTCGCCCAGCCGGCGGCCCCAGGCCTGAGTCGCGCCCTGGTGATGCTGCTGGCGTTCTGCTGCGGCGCCATCGTCGCCAACATCTACTATGCCCAACCCATCGTCGGCCTGATCGCCCCGGAGGTTGGCCTGTCCACCGAGCGGGCCGGCCTGATCGTGTCCCTGACCCAGATCGGCTACGCCCTGGGCCTGTTGTTCCTGGTGCCGCTGGCCGACCTGCTGGAGAACCGCCGGCTGATGGTCGCCACGGCGGTGCTGGCCGCCGGCAGCCTGTTGCTGGCTGGCACCAGCGGCCATGGGCAGGGCGAGGTGTTCCTGCTGTACGCGTTGCTGATCGGCTTCAGTTCGGTGGCGGTGCAGATGCTGATACCGCTGGCGGCGCATCTGGCGCCGGAGCGCGAGCGTGGCAGGGTGGTCGGCAACATCATGGGTGGGTTGCTGCTGGGGATCCTCCTGGCGCGTCCACTGGCAAGCCTGGTGGCGGACCATTTCGGCTGGCGTGCGGTGTTCGTCGGTGCCGCCGGGTTGATGCTGGCGATCATCCTGCTGCTGGCGTCGACCCTGCCGCGCCGCGTCCCCGAGCACAAGGCCAGCTATGCCGGGTTGATGGCCTCTTTGCTGGTGCTGTTGCGCCGTTATCCGGTGTTGCGCCAGCGGGCGTTGTACCAGGCGCTGATGTTCGCGGCGTTCAGCCTGTACTGGACGGCGGTGCCGCTGGCGCTGGCCGCTGAACATGGCCTGTCGCAGAGCCAGATTGCCCTGTTTGCCCTGGTCGGGGCGGTGGGCGCGGTGGCGGCGCCGTTGGCCGGGCGGTTGGCCGATACCGGACATGGACGGCGCGCTTCGTTGCTGGCGCTGAGCCTGGCGCCGCTGGCGTTGCTCGGCGGCCTGAGTACCGCGGGCATGAGCGTGATCGGCCTGGGGCTGACCGGGGTGCTGCTGGATTTTGCCGTGCAGATGAACCTGGTCATCGGCCAGCGCGAGGTGTACGCGCTGGATCCGGCCAGCCGTGGCCGCTTGAATGCCCTGTACATGACCAGCATCTTCCTCGGCGGCGCCGTGGGCTCGGCGCTGGCCAGCGGGGTGTATGCGCAGTTCGGCTGGCATGGGGTGGCGCTGTTGGGGGCTGTGTTGCCGGCCGTGGCACTGATGCTGTTCGTGGTGAGGGCGCAGCGGGCCTGAGGGCGACCACTTCAAGCCATCCCGACCTAATAATTTTGTCAGTAGCCGAGGCGTTCCTGCCGTAGCACGCTGTGGCGACACCAACCATGCAGGGCACGGAGGCTTACCATGAGCAGCACCAGCAGCGTTGTCCACCATCCATTCGGGGTGGATCCATGCGATCAGCAGAACCACGCGATTTTCAATGCCACCACGCAGAAGTGCAATGCCGTGGACCCGCGCACGGGGTTGTTCGAAGCCTACGTGCCCTTGCCCTCGATTGTGGGCCGCAACGGTGAAGGCCCTGTGGTGGACATGAGCCTGTTCTATTCACCCTTGGTCAACAACCATGCCGGTCTGGGGGATGGCTGGTCGTTTGCCTTTACCTGTTATCGGGAAGAACAGCAGCAATTGACGCTGCATTCGGGGGAGGTGCTGAGGGTTGAGAAAGGCAAGGACCTCGAGGCGCATGGTGTAAAGGTGGAATGGGACGAAGATAACCCGCTTGTAACAGTGAGGCGCCCAGATGGTCGGAAAGATTCGCTAGAGCAAGTAGGAAACAGCAAAGTATGGATGCCCCAGAGCATAAGCTCTCCCACTGCCGATGTAGAGCTGACGTGGCAGCAACAAGCTCTCGAACCGTCGGTAAAGAAAAAATACGCCGAATTGCTTCAAGGTACTCTGGAAAAGAAAGCACTTGGAGCCAGTTACATTCGCCTTGCGCAGATCTCGGACGGTAGCCGTACGTTGGTCGAGCTTACTTATACCGATACCGAGGTCACGCTGGCCTATTGGCCGGATGAGGCCAGCGAGCATGTGAGCTTCACACTGACCCTGGCGGACTATGCCTTGAAACGGGTCGACGCCCCCGACGGCAGTGCTTGTGAATTCAAATATCAAGAGCATGCCCAATGTGGTCGCCTGCTCAACGAACTCACGACATTCGAAGGAGTGAAGGAGGCGGTGGCCTACAAGGATAACGGGCTGACGTTCAAAGATAACCCCAAACTGTCGGCATTGCCCTGTGTCAGCCAGCACACTCTTACTCCCCGAGGTGGGATGAGCCAACCTATTGTGACGACCTATGATTATAAGCGGGACAACGCCAGTGATGGCCAGTACTCAACCACTACCTCTCAGGGAAACGGCGCGTGCAAGACTGTGTATTACTACAATAAATCCCATGAGCGAGTAAAGGAGACGACCAGCGAGGGCGCATGTGAGATAACGAAGGAGTATTCAAATTCGAATGCGAAGACAGCAATCAAGGTTTCATATTCGAATGCGAGTACAGGGTGTCGAAGCATCAGCGATGAAAGTGTTTTTGGAGCGGGTCGCTTGTTGAGAAAGACTACTCCTGATGATAGTCGATTGTTTAAGGTGGCAAGTAGTAGTTCGGAGTTGGATAGTTATTGTAAGCATATGGGGTTTAAGGTCGAGCACTCCGATTTAAATGTCAAAGGCGGTCCTGAAGAGGTAGTGCTTGAGAAAATGTATGCTTCACGCCTGCGCGCGGACCTATTTGCGTGGGCTAAGTTAACCGTTGAATCGAAAATTGCTTATCGGGGTCCGTTATTAACGATTGTTGTGATGAGCTTTTCCACTGGGCAAGTGGCGAAGATACGGGAACTCAGAACGTACGATAGAGATACAGGTAGGCTAGCGGAGGTATCTCACGATTATCAAGATGCTGAGGGCCAGTGGGTACCTATCAGCAAAAAAGAACTTTATGTTGAGGTAGACGAGCTTGAGCGGCTTGCCGGTACGCGGGACGCGGAGAGCGAAACAACCAGCGTTCTCAGTGGCCGCCTGATTGAGCAGACGGATGTACAGGGCAACCAGACCACCTATGACTATGACGATTATGGCCGCCTGGAGACCCTCACGCGCTGCGCCCAAAGTGATACGTTCAAGCAAGTGACCACCTACAGCTACCCCAGTGTCGGGCGCCTGGAGATCACCGAGCCCGATGGCCGGCAGCGGGCCACCGAGGACGATGGCCTGGGCAACCTGATCGCCGAGTACGTGCGCGAGGATGTCAAGAAACCCTGGCGCCAGACGCTGAAAGTCGAATACGACAACCGTGGCCGCAAGAGCAAGACCATTCGCTACGACTACCTGGCCGACGGCACCCAGGTCAGCGAGTGGTGCGAGCTGAAGTACGATGGTTGGAACCAGGAATGCCAGCAAACCTACAGCACCGGTCAGCAGGTGTTCAACCAGTATGACCCGGTGGCGCATACCCGCACCGAGTGGAGCGGCCGGGCGACGGACAAGCAGCGCAAGGTCACCACCTACAACGATGACAACACCGTGGCCAGCATCGTCTGGACGGATGCGCAGGGCAAACAGTGCCAGCAAGAAACACTGACCTACACCCACGCCGCACAGGTAGAAACCCGCACGATCGAGGGTGAAGGCAGTTGGCGGTGCACCACCTACACCTATGATGCTGGCGGGCGCATGCTCAAGCAGGCCCATGATGAGCGGACCAGCGTCGATGCCAAAGAAAAAACCACCTACGCCTACAGCTACAAGTACCCCGCCAACTGGCTGATGACCGAGCCCACCAAGATCAGCCTGGATGGCCAGGCGCTTGGCGAGCGCGAGTTCGACAGCTTGGGTCGGGTGAAGTGTTTGAGCCGCGGCGATATCAGCGAAACCTACAAGTACGCAGGCTTCAACAGCGTGCCGGAGTCACGCACGGGGGCCGACGGTGTCACGCTGGCGTTCGAGTATTTCCCCGAGCTGGGCAACCAGGTCAAGAGCGTGACCGGCAAAAGCGCCGATGACAAGCAGCTGGGCAAGCAGACGTTCACCTATGCCCATGGCAGTAGCAGCCAAGCCACGGCGAGCGAGGGTGGGCAGGTGATCACTTTCGATCATCAACGCAATCAATGGACCAAGCAGCAGGCCAAACTGAGCGCCAAGGCCAGTACCACGGTAAGCCGCAGCGTTTCCGAAGGGGGGCGTCTGCTGTCTGAAACCGACGCGGCCGGTAACAAGAGCGTGTTCAGCTACAACGGCAAAGGGCAGCGCAACAAGGTGGTCAGTGGCGACACCACGACCCAACATACCTATGACGAGCGTGGGCGCCGGGATACCGATACGATCACTGTTGGCAACGACAAGGTCACAGTAACGTACGCCTTCGACAGCAGCGGCGCGGAAACGCAGCGGCAATTTACCCTGGACAAGGCCTTCGACCTGAGCATCAAGCGTAAGTACAGTGGCGAAGGGCGCCTGAAATTCATCGAGCTCTACGACGAGCAGGCCAAGAAAACCCTGGGCTCGCACACCTACAGCTATACCGTGGGCGGCGCCGTGGAAACCTGCAGTTCGACCGGTGTCTGGCAACCGAAGACACCCAAGGGCACGGCGATCAGCAAGCAGGCGTTCACCTATGACAACCTGGGCAACGTGAAAACCTGCATCAGCACCTTTGACAAGCAGAGCTGTACTTCCACCTATTCCTACGACAGCGCCAAGGGCTATCGGCTGCAGAAGGTCGAGCATAGCCATGCCGACTACAAGCCCGCCGTGACGATCGTGTACGACGCGGCCGGCCGCGTGACCAAGGACGCAGCCGGCAAGACCTACGCCTACGACTGGCTGGGGCGGCTGGTGCAGTCCGGCTCGCGGCACTACACCTACGACCCGTTGAACCGCTTGGCCAGCAGTGCCGACAAAGAGGGCGCCACGCCGCACCAGTTGATCCACGAAGGCTACCGTGTGCGCGGCGAGTACCCGGTGGGCGAGCACAAGGACCAGCGTATCGTGCTGCCGGGCAGCAGTGCCTGCCTGGTACAGAAAAACAAGGCCGGCACCAGCGAGCGCACGTTGCTCAACTTGTGCGATGAGGATGGCAGCGTGCTGGTCAGCTTCGACGTGGTATCGCGCAAGCCGGTGCACCACGCCTACAGCGCCTATGGCGCGCACAGCTCGGACGAGCAGGGTGCCCTGCACGGCTACAACGGTGAATACCGCGAGGCCGAGGGCGACCAGTATCCTTTGGGAAGTGGCTATCGTTGGTACGCGCCGCAACTCATGCAGTTCCAGGCCCAGGATGGTGCCAGCCCGTTCGGCGAGGGCGGGCCGAACGCCTATGGCTACTGCGACGGCGATCCGGTGAACCACACCGACCCGACCGGGCAGTGGAAGTTGCGACGCTCCCACTGGGACTATACGGCCTGCGAACCGGCACCGATGAGTTTGGGCAAGCACGGCACGCTGGTCAGCGCGATCATCTTCGGTGGGATCACGGTGCTTTCGGCGGTGATGACCGGCGGTACCTCGCTGATGATCCAAGCGGCGCTGGTGGGCCTGGCGGTGGTCTCGGCGGCGACTGCCGTTGCCGGGGCGATCGTTGCCGAAAGCGACCCCGAAGCGTCGCGGATCCTGGGTTGGGTGTCGTTGGGCGCGGGCCTGGTAGGCGGAGTGGCGCAGCTGGGTAAGAAGCTTGCCAGGCTCACCGTGCAACTGGCGCGTTCGGGCACGCAGGTCGTGCGGCAATTGCTGCAAAAAGGAGCTAATGCCTTGCGCAGTCTCCGGCAAGGGCCTGGCCGGCTGCCGAAAAATGTGGTCAAACCGGTGCCTGGCGCGTTGCGTAGCATCGCCAAGGAGTCGTTGGGCGAACTGCGCATCGGGACATTCGATGGCTTGCGCCCGAACATACGGACCGATTACACCGGGGCCCTGAAGGGCATCGTCAAGGAAGACGGCCCATTGAAACTGGCCTTCAAGGCGCTGGACTTGGGCGATGTGAACACGACTGCCTACGCAGTAACGGGCGTATTGGGTAACACCGGAGCGGATGGGGAGGACGTGGCACACCGGGCCGACTCGTGGATGAACAACTTCACCGCCTTGCCTTGGGGTAATTGGTTGAGTCTGTTCAAGAAATGATAGCCATGGGACGCATGGCATGGCGGTTTGCCGGTAAAAGGGCTGCGGCGCAGCCCTTTTTCTGCCTTGACGTATCGTAGGGGGCGTTGTCCAGGTGGTTGCCGGTGTTCCACAGGCAGTCAGCGGCCCAGCGGCAAGGCCACGCCGATCAGCGCAAACAGGCCGCCACAAGCGCGGTTGAACCCCCGGCCACCCTTGGCCAGCCACGGCCGGATGCGAAATGCCAGGCGCGCCAGCAGGTACTCCACCAGGCACTCGACACTGGCGAAGGTCGCCGCCATCACCACGAACTGCAGCAGCAGGCCGCGCTGCGGGTCGATGAATTGCGGCAGGAACGCGCCATAGAACAACAGCACCTTGGGGTTGGCCAGCGCCGACAGGCAGCCCTGGCGGAACAGCCCGGCATTGCTCAGCGCGGTACTGCCGCGGGGCAACTCGAGATGCAGCGCCGGGGTGCGCCACAGCTGGATCCCCAGCCAGACCAGATAGGCCCCGCCCACCCACTTGAGCACCGTCAGCACCGAGGCCGAGGCGTGCAGCAGGGCGCTCAGGCCGAACATGGTCAGGGCGATCAGGGCGCTGAAACCGAACACCCCGCCGCCGATGGTGAACAGCGTGCGCCGGGCGCCGTACAGCGCGCCATGGGTCAGGGCCAGCAGGCTGTTGGGGCCTGGGGTCAGTGACAGGCCGATGCTGGCGAGCAGGTAGATGAGCCAGGTGTCGAGTGCCATGGGTGTGCCTTGTCGGTGGTGAGGGCGCCAGTGTAGGGCAGGGTGGTAGCAATGCAGGGTAGTATTCGGACAACTGATGGTCATATCCGGACATTGCCATGACACCCGACCTGCGTCTGCTGATCCTGCCGCTGCCGGAATTCGCCTTGCTGCCTTTCGGCGCCTTCCTCGACAAGCTGCGCTTTTCCGCCGACGACGAGGACTACAGCCGCCAGCGCTACTGCCGCTGGACCGTGATCGGCCTGGACCTGGCGCCTGTGCCGTCCAGCAGCGGGGCCATGCTGCAGGTGGAGGCGACGCCTGCACAGGTCGACTGGAGCGCCTACGACCATCTGGTGCTGTTCGGCGGGCGCAATGCCAGCGCCACGGCAGCCTTGGCGCCGCGCTACCGGGCCTTGCTGAAACAGGCGGCCAAGGCGGGGGTGAGGCTGGTCTGCGTCGACAACGCGGCCTTCCTGCTGGCGGCCTGTGGCCTGCTGGACGGTCATCAGGTGGTGGTGCACTGGCGTCATGAGGCCGAGTTCCGCGTGGCGTTTCCCCGTGTGCGGCTGCTGACCGGGCAGTTGTATTGCTTCGACGGCAGCCGTATCACCTGCGCCGGCGGCACGGCGGCCATCGACCTGGCGGTGGAGCTGATCGCCCGCGCCAGCGGCCGCGCCCGAGCGCTCAAGGGCCTGGCCGACATGCTGGTGGATGAAAGCCGCGACAGCCGCCACGCCTTGCGCTCGCTGGAGGCCGGCGCCGGGGAGGGGCGCCAGGTGCAACGGGCCACGGCGCTGATGCGCCATCACCTGGCGGCGCGGCTGCCGGTGGAGGCGCTGGCGGCGGAGCTGGGGATCAGCCGGCGCCAGCTCGACCGCCAGTTCCAGGCCTGCCATGGCATGAGCGCCAAGGCCTGGTGGCAGGAGCTGCGCCTGCAGCAGGCGCGCTGGCGGTTGCTCAACTCCAGCCACAGCCTGGCGCAGATCGCCGATGAAGTGGGCATGGGCGATGCCAGTTACCTGGGCAAGTGGGTGCGGCGGCGCTTCGGTTGTACGGCGCTGGCGCTGCGCAGGTCCGAGCCGGACTCATCGCGGGGCAAGCCTGCTGCCAGCGTCTGACCCGCGGCGTGCGGGGCGTGGGAGCGGGCTTGCCCGGCGATGTGGGTTTACTGCGGCGTACCGAACAACCCTGTCCAGTAGATCCCCGCGTCGCTCTTCGGGTCCACCGCATACGCCGCCCCCAGTTCGCGGAAATCCGCGTTCATCAGCGTGGCACAGTGCCCGGGACTGGCCAGCCAGCCATCGACCACCTTGCGCGCGGTATCGCGCCCGGCGGCGATGTTCTCGCCGATCTGCCGGTACAGGTAGCCGGCCAGTTCCGCGCGGTCGCCCGGCGTGCGGCCATCGCGGTCGATATGGTCGAAGAAGTTCTGGTTGGCCATGGCCCGGGTGTGGTTGGCGGCGACGCCGGCCAGGGTTGCGCTCCAGGCCAGCGCCGGGGCGGCGGGGTAGGGCTGGCCGCCACACTGGCGCGGCAGGTTGCGCGCGGCGTTGATCTCCTGCAACAGCTTCTGCCCTTCGGCCTGCCAGTCGCCCAGGCGCCCGCTGAGCAGCGGGCGGGCCAGGACGATGCGCCAGTCGCGCCCCTCCTGGCTGACACCGATATCGACGAACTGCGGGTCGAGCACCACCTGGCAGAAGCTCTCCTCGATGGCTTTCATCGCCGCCTTGGCATCCCGTGGGCCGGACAGGCTGATGGCCTGCACGTTGACCATCGGGTAGGCGGCGCGGGTCATGGCCTGCTGCAGGTCGCGGGTGCCCTCCGGCGACAGCGCCAGGCGGGTGTCGCTGTTGAGCGGCGGCAGCTCCAGCGAAGCCTCGCCGCCACAGCGCTGGGCCTGGCTGCGGTAGACGTTGATCGTATCGATCAGTTGCGCCTCTTCGCCGGCATACACCTGGCTGCCGGTCGCGGCAAGCAGGCCCAGCGTTAGGCCGAGGCAGGCAACGGATGGGACGCGCATGTGGATCTCCCTGTAACTGGCAGCGTCTGGATCTGCGCTGCCCATCCTACACAAGCGCAAGGCTTTTGGCCCGGCCCTGTGCGCTATGAAAACCAAGCCTTGCAATCGATTGCAGTCGGCAAAAGAGGGGGTAGACCGCTGGTCGGCAAAAAAGTGCGGTTGTTTGGTAATAATTCGCACTATCGGCTAGAAACACTACTCAGTCACTTCAAGTTTCTCATCCGCCAGGACGGCCCTGACCCTTCCCGGGAGCCCTCCATGACACGTGCCTGCCCGTATCAATCGACCCTCCTTGCGCTGTGCTGTTCCGTTGCCGTCAGCGCCCATGGCGCAGAGGGCGCCATCGAGCTGGATGCCACCGCCGTCAACGCCGAGGCGCTCAAGGCGCCTGCCGGCGAGCTGCCCGAACCCTATGCCGGCGGCCAGGTGGCCCGTGGCGGGCAGATGGGCGTGCTGGGCAACCAGGACATGATGGACGTGCCGTTCACCATGACCAGCTACACCGCGCAACTGATCGAGGAGCAGCAGGCCGAGGACATCGGCGACGTGCTGCTCAACGACCCCTCGGTGCGCCAGTCGTTCGGTTTTGGCAACCAGTCCCAGGTCTTCGTCATCCGTGGCCTGCCGCTCAATGGCGACGACGTGGCGTTCAATGGCCTGTACGGCGTGCTGCCGCGGCAGATGATTTCCACCGATGCGGTGGAGCGGGTCGAGGTGTTCAAGGGGCCCAATGCCTTTCTCAACGGCGCCAGCCCGACCGGCACCGGCCTGGGCGGCAACGTCAACCTGCAACCCAAGCGCGCCGGCGATACGCCGACACGCCGCTACACCCAGGACATCAGCAGTGACGGGCGCATCGGCGAGCACCTGGACATTGGCCAGCGCTTCGGCGCGGACAATCGCTTCGGCGTGCGCCTGAACCTCTCGCAGCGCGAGGGCGAGACGGCGGTCGACGACCAGGACCAGCGCAGCAAGCTGTTCGTCGCCGGGCTCGACTACCGTGGCGACAACTTCCGGGTTTCGGGCGATTTCGGCTACCAGAAGCAGCGGGTCAACCATATGCGCAACTCAGTGCGCCTGGGCGCCGGCCTGACCGATATCCCCCATGCGCCGGACGCCGACCACAACTACGGCCAGGACTGGGCCTGGACCGAGACCGAGGACACCTTCGGCATGCTCCGCGGCGACTACGACTTCAACGACAACTGGAGCGGCTACCTGGCGGGGGGCGTCAAGCACACCCACGAGAACGGCTTCTACGGCACGCCGATCCTCACCGACGCGGCCAGCGGCGACGCCACCATCGGCGGCTCGAAGATCCCCCACAACGAGGACAACACCACCTTCATGGGCGGCATCAATGGCCGCTTCCATACAGGGCCGCTCAGCCATCAGCTGAATATCGGCGCGGCGAGCATCTGGACCCAGCAGGAGAACGCCTTCGTCTTCTACAACTCGCAGGCCACCAATATCTACCGCACCGACCCGTTGCCAAAACCGACCACGCCGACCTTCGTCGGCGGCAAGCTGGACGACCCCGGCGTGACCGGCAAGACTCGCAACCGCAGCATCGCGCTGTCCGACACCGTGGGCCTGTTCGATGACACCTTGCTGCTCACCGTGGGCGTGCGGCGCCAGCAATTGCGGGTGGAGGGCTACGCCTACGACGGGCCGGGCCCGGACCTGGGACGCAACGCCTTCTATGACGAGGCGGTCACCACGCCGGTGTACGGCATCGTCTACAAGCTCAACCCATCGGTCTCGCTGTATGCCAACCGTATCGAGGGCCTGGCCCAGGGCGCCACGGCATCAGGGCAGGTGATCAATGTCGGCGAGGTGTTCCCGCCGGCCAAGACCAAGCAGGTGGAGGCGGGGGTCAAGCTCGATTACCAGACCTTCGGCGCCAACCTGGCGGTGTTCCGCATCGAGCGGCCCACCGATGGCTTCGTCGACGGCAATGTGTTCGTCCAGGATGGCGAGCAGGTCAACAAGGGGCTTGAGCTCAGTGTGTTCGGCGAGCCGCTGCCGGGGCTGCGGTTGATGGCCGGTGGCACGCGCATGGACACCGAGCTGAAAAACACCCAGGGCGGCACGGCCGATGGCAACCACGCGGTAGGCGTGCCGACCTTCCAGCTCAATGCCAGTGTCGATTGGGATGTGCCGGGGCTGGAGGGCGTGGCGCTCAATGCGCGCATGCTGCGCACCGGCGGGCAGTACGCCAACCCGGCCAACACCCTGAGCCTGCCGACCTGGAACCGTTTCGACGTTGGCGCGCGGTATCGCTTCAAGGTGCAGGAAAAGGCGGTGACCCTGCGGGTCAACGTGGAGAACCTGACGGACAAGAACTACTGGGCGTCGGCCAATGGGGGGTATTTGACCCAGGGCGACCCGCGACTGGTGAAGTTCTCGGGGACCCTGGATTTTTGAAGCCTGTGCCGGCGGCGTGCCTTACCAGAGCGCTACTGCCGCCGCGCCGATCACCCGGCCAAACACCGCCAGCGCCGTGTCCACGTCCGCTTCGCTGGTGTAGCGCCCGACGCTCAGGCGCACGCTGTTGCGCGCCTGGCGTTCGTCGAGGCCGAGGGCCAGCAGCACGTGGGACGCCGCATTGCTCGCCGAGTTGCACGCCGAAGTGCTCGACAGCGCCAGCTCGCCCGCCAGGGCCAGGCTGTTGAAGCCCTTGGCGTCGATGCACAGGTTGAGGGTGTGGGGAATGCGCTGCACCGCACAGCCGTTGAGCGTGACCCCGGGCATTGCCAGCAGGCCGTCGCGCAAGCGCCGGGCGAGTTGCTCCAGGCGCTGGTACTCCACCGCGCCGGGCTGGCCGGCCAGGGCGAAGGCGCTGCCCATGCCGACGATCTGGTGGGTGGCCAGGGTGCCAGAGCGCAGGCCGCGCTCATGGCCGCCGCCGTGCATCTGCGCACGCATCGCCGGGCGGGCGCGAGGGCCGACGTAGAGGGCACCGATGCCCTTGGGACCATAGACTTTGTGTGCCGAGAACGACGTCAGGTCGACCGCCTGCTGCGCCAGGTCGATCCGAACCTTGCCCACGGCCTGCGCCGCGTCCACGTGCAAAAGCGCACCGTGTTCGCGGACGATTGCCCCGATAGCGGCAAAGTCGGTCACCGTGCCCAGTTCGTTGTTCACCGCCATCAGCGACACCAGGCGGGTGTCCGGGCGCAGCGCGGCCTGGACCGCTTGGGGCTGGATCAACCCTCGGGCATCCGGGGCCAGGCGGGTCACCGCCCAGCCCAGGCGCTCCAGTTCGGCGGCGGTGTCTAGGATGGCCTTGTGCTCAAGCTGGCTGGTGATCACATGCCCCGGCTGCGCGCAGCCCTGGGCGATGCCCTTGAGCGCGAGGTTGTTCGATTCGGTGGCGCCGGAGGTCCAGACCAGCTCGTCGGGCTGCGCGCCGACCTGCACGGCCACCTGATGGCGGGAATGCTCGACGGCTTCGCGGGCCGCCTGGCCGTGGGAATGGCCGCTGGAGGCGGGGTTGCCGAAGTTTGACTCACGGCCCAGGCAGGTGAGCATGGCGGCGATGACCTGGTCATCGACCGGCGTGGTGGCGGCGTAATCGAAGTAGAGCGGGGTGCTGGGCATGATCAAGGGCGGGTCCGTGCGTGGACGCCGCCTGTCGGCATCCATGGACTCATGCTAGGGAAATGGCGATATGAATGTTTTCCAATTTTTCCAGCTTGTGGGGCTTTCAGGAAAAACTTCTACTCGCTATTTGCTTGGATGTAGAAATATTTTCTTGGCGTATCAAAGCCACTGCCATGGCGCCTGTTTGGTAACCATCACCAGCACGATCAGGAACATCCCGGCAAACCCCACCACCCCCATACACAGCCATGGGCGATACAGCCGCTGGTAGGCCTGGCCCAGTGCCGCGCCGCTGTCGGCTGCCTGGGCGGCGAGGCGATGCATGCGCGTCTGCAACAGCAGCACAGGCAGCCATAGGGCGCCGACCACGAAGAAGATCAGCAGCGCGGCGCGTAGCCAGTCGGCGGACCACGGCATGCCGCCCATGTTGACCATGGCGTAGCCGGTCAGCAGTTGCAGCACGCCCGCCGGCGTGGTGATCCAGGCGTCGAAGCGCACCACCATCCGCGCCACAGCGGCGATCACCCGCGGATCGCCGCTGCGACTGGCGGCGATCAGGTACAGGTAAGAGCCCATGCCAAAGCCGAAGAGAAACACGGCGGCGACGATATGCAGGTATTTGAGCAGCAGGTAGCTCATCTCAGGCGCGCCTGTGATGCAAGCCGACGCTGTAGCGCACCTTGTCCGGCTCGCCGATGGCCGCCAGGTACTGTTCGACGCTGATCTCGCCGACGCAGGGGCGGGCGCCCGGTTCAGGCTGGTAGCCTGCGACGACCCTGGCCATCAGCGCCACCGCCGCGCAGCTGGGAATCTCCGGGCCCTTGTCGTCGCTGGCGCTGACCTGGGCCTGCAGGCGCAGTGGCTGCCCTTGCGGGTCCAGCCCGCGGACATCCAGGTACATCGCGCTCTTGCCATCGCCCCAGCGTTCGAAACGGCTGCCCAGCCGATGCAGGCGTCGCGCCCAGGGCAGCGGGTCGCGCACCAGGCCCAGCTTGACCAGCCGCGCCAGTGTCGCGTTGGCCAGGCCACCGAGCATCAGCCCGGAGCCGGCCTTGAATGCCAGGTCACGGGCGCCATAGCGTTCGGCGAAGATGTCCATGTCCGGCACGTCGACGTTGTGCAGCAGGCGCCAGCCCAGGCCCGGCAGATGGCGCAGCTGCAGGCCGAGCCAACCGTCGACGCTGCACGGGCGGCCGTCGCGCCACTGGCGGATCGGCCGACCGGCATAGGCCAGCACGCCTTCGATGGTGGACAGGCCGGGCATCTTCGCCGAGGACGAAATGCCGTGCTCGATGCGGTCGATGCGGCTGAAGAGGTGGCGCTGTTCGTCGAGAATCGCCGACGACAGGCTGGGCACCGAGCTGCAGCCGCTGAGCAGGGTGACCTGGGCCTGGCGCGCGCGCTCGTCCAACTGGGTGATGCCATTGACAAACAGCCGGCAGTCGGACAGGTCGCAATAGTGGCTGCCGGCTTCGATGCAGGCTTCGGCCACGCGGTAGGGCTGGCCCTGGAAGGGGCCGCCGGTGTGGATCACCCAGTCGATACGCAGGTCGCGTAGGGCTTGGGCGAAGCCTGGGGCCATGGCGTCGCCGCACCAGCTTTCGCTGCCGTTCAACCGTGCGGCCAGTTGCGAGAGGCTGTCGGCATTGCGGCCGGCGATCACCAGTTGCACGGCGGACATCTGGTTCAGGTGGCGGCAGATGATACGGCCGAAGTTGCCGTAGGCGCCGATCACCAGGATTCGGGGAGACATGCTGGGGTCCTTGTGCATGTGTCGGGGAACGCGGGGCCGCCCTGCGGCCCATCGCCGGCAAGCCGGCTCCCACAGGTGCTGTGCAGTCGTCGCCCTGTGGGAGCCGGCTTGTCGTGGCGACGAACCGCGGCGATGGGCTGCAAAGCAGCCCCGGTGGGGTCAGGCGTCGTAGCCGAGGTTCGGCGCCAGCCAGCGCTCGCTCACGGCAATGTCCTGGCCCTTGCGTGCGCTGTACTGCTCGATCTGGTCCTTGTCGACCTTGCCCACGGCGAAGTACTGCGCCTGCGGGTGGGCGAAGTACCAGCCGCTGACCGCCGCCGCCGGGAACATGGCGAAGTGCTCGGTGAGGAACACGCCGCTGGGGCCGGTCTCGCCGATCGCGGTGCCGTCGAGCAGGCGGAACAGGGTTTCCTTCTCGGTGTGGTCCGGACAGGCCGGGTAGCCAGGCGCCGGGCGGATGCCGCTGTACTGCTCCTTGATCAGCGCCTCGTTGTCCAGGTGCTCGTCCTTGGCATAGCCCCAGTGCTCCTTGCGCACCTGTTCGTGCAGCCACTCGGCGCAGGCCTCGGCCAGGCGGTCGGCCAGGGCCTTGACCATGATCGAGCTGTAGTCGTCGCCCTTGTC
Organism: Pseudomonas sp. RC3H12; assembly: GCF_018596375.1. NCBI lineage: Bacteria > Pseudomonadati > Pseudomonadota > Gammaproteobacteria > Pseudomonadales > Pseudomonadaceae > Pseudomonas > Pseudomonas sp. RC3H12. The sequence goes on from NZ_CP075595.1 coordinate 1,742,155, forward strand.
CTGATAGGCCTTGGCCACTTCCTCGGCGCCGATGCCGGCGGTGGTGATGAAGCCGCCGACATAGTCGGTCACGCCGCTGGCCTTGGGCGCGACGAAGTCGGCCAGCGACCAGTTCGGCTTGCCGTCGGGCTTGATGGTCTGCTGACGCAGGTGGTGCAGGGTGGCCAGGGTCTCGCCGGCGTCACCGTACACCTCGATATCGTCATCAGCCACCTGGTTGGCCGGCCAGAAGCCGAACACCGCGCGGGCGCTGATCAGTTGCTCGTCGATCAGCTTGTCGAGCATCTCGCGGGCGTCCTTGTACAGCGCCGTGGCGGCTTCGCCGACCACTTCGTCGGTGAGGATGCGCGGGAACTTGCCGGCCAGGTCCCAGGAGATGAAGAACGGCGTCCAGTCGATGTACTCGGCCAGGGTGCGCAGGTCGATGTTCTCCAGCACCTTGACGCCGGTGAAGGCGGGCACCGCGGCCTGGTAGGCGGCCCAGTCGTACTGCGGCTTGGCGGCGATGGCCTGGGCGTAGCTCAGGCGCTCGGTGCGGGCGCTGCGGTTGGCGGTGCGCTCACGCACCTCGACGTATTCCTGGCGGGTCTTCTCGACGAAACCGCTCTTGAGTTCCTTGGACAGCAGCTGGGTGGCCACGCCCACCGCGCGCGAGGCGTCGGTGACGTAGATCACCGCATCGTTGGAGTACTTGGGTTCGATCTTCACCGCCGTGTGCGCCTTGGAGGTGGTCGCGCCGCCGATCATCAGCGGCAGGTGGAAGTCCTGGCGCTGCATCTCGCGGGCGACATGGACCATCTCGTCCAGCGACGGGGTGATCAGCCCGGACAGGCCGATGATGTCGCACTTCTGCTCGCGGGCGGTCTGCAGGATCTTCTCCGCCGGGACCATCACGCCCATGTCGACGATGTCGTAGCCGTTGCAACCGAGCACCACGCCGACGATGTTCTTGCCGATGTCGTGCACGTCGCCCTTGACCGTGGCCATGAGGATTTTGCCCTTGGCTTCGGGCTTGTCGCCTTTCTCGGCCTCGATGAACGGGATCAGGTGGGCCACGGCCTGTTTCATCACGCGGGCGGACTTCACCACCTGGGGCAGGAACATCTTGCCGGCGCCGAACAGGTCGCCGACCACGTTCATGCCGCTCATCAGCGGGCCTTCGATGACTTCGATGGGGCGCGCCGACTGCTGGCGGCACTCTTCGGTGTCTTCGACGATGTAGGCGGTGATGCCCTTGACCAGCGCATGCTCGAGGCGCTTGTCGACCGGCATCGAGCGCCATTCTTCGTTTTCCACTTCCTTGGTGGCGCCACCGCCCTTGTAGTCATCGGCGATGGCCAGCAGGGCGTCGGTGCCGTGCGGGGTGCGGTTGAGCACCACGTCCTCGACCTTTTCGCGCAGGGCGGCGGGGATCTCGTCGTAGATCTCCAGCTGGCCGGCGTTGACGATACCCATGGTCAGGCCGTTCTTGATCGCGTGGTAGAGGAACACCGAGTGGATCGCCTCGCGCACCGGGTTGTTGCCACGGAACGAGAACGACACGTTGGACACGCCGCCCGAGCTCAGGGCATACGGCAGGTGGTCGCGGATGTAGGCGCAGGCCTCGATGAAGTCGACGGCGTAGTTGTTGTGCTCCTCGATGCCGGTGGCGACGGCGAAGATGTTCGGGTCGAAGATGATGTCTTCGGGCGGGAAGCCGACTTCGTTGACCAGGATGTCGTAGCTGCGCTGGCAGATCTCGCGCTTGCGCGCGGCGGTGTCGGCCTGGCCGACCTCGTCGAAGGCCATCACCACCACGGCGGCGCCGTAGCGCTTGCACAGGCGGGCATGGTGCTTGAACTGCTCGACGCCTTCCTTCATGGAGATGGAGTTGACGATGCCCTTGCCCTGGATGCACTTCAGGCCCGCCTCGATCACCTCCCACTTGGAGGAGTCGATCATGATCGGCACCCGGGAGATGTCCGGCTCGCCGGCGATCAGGTTGAGGAAGCGGACCATGGCGGCCTGGGAGTCGAGCATCCCTTCGTCCATGTTGATGTCGATCACCTGGGCGCCGGCCTCGACCTGCTGCAGGGCGACTTCCAGCGCCTCGGTGTAGTTTTCCTCGCGGATCAGCCGGGCGAACTTGGCGGAACCGGTGATGTTGGTGCGCTCGCCGACGTTGACGAACAGCGACTGGCGATCGATGGTGAACGGCTCGAGGCCCGACAGGCGGCAGGCCTTGGGGATGTCCGGGATCGCCCGTGGTTTGTACTTGGCCACGGCCTCGGCGATGGCCTGGATGTGCGGCGGGGTGGTGCCGCAGCAGCCGCCGATGATGTTGAGGAAGCCGCTGGCGGCGAACTCCTCGACCACCGCGGCCATCTCGGCCGGGGTCTCATCGTACTCGCCGAAGGCGTTGGGCAGGCCGGCGTTGGGGTGGGCGGAGACGTGGGTGCCGGCCTTGGTCGACAGCTCTTCGAGGTACGGGCGCAGGTCCTTGGCGCCGAGGGCGCAGTTCAGGCCCACGGAAATCGGGTTGGCGTGGCGTACCGAGTTCCAGAACGCCTCGGTGGTCTGGCCCGACAGGGTGCGGCCGGAGGCGTCGGTGATGGTGCCGGAGATCATGATCGGCAGTTCGATGCCGTCGTCCTCGAACACCTGCTGCACGGCGAAGATCGCCGCCTTGGCGTTGAGGGTGTCGAAGATGGTCTCGATCAGGATCAGGTCGGCGCCGCCCTCGATCAGGCCACGGGTGGCCTCGATGTAGTTTTCCACCAGCTCGTCGAAGGTGACGTTGCGGTAGCCGGGGTCGTTGACGTCCGGGGAGATCGAGCAGGTGCGACTGGTAGGACCGAGCACGCCGGCGACGAAGCGTGGCTTGTCCGGGGTCTCCAGGGTCTTGGCGTCGGCCACCTGGCGGGCGATGCGCGCGCCTTCGACGTTGAGCTCGTAGACCAGTGCCTCCATGCCGTAGTCGGCCTGGGAAATCTGCGTGGCGTTGAAGGTGTTGGTCTCGAGAATATCGGCGCCGGCGTCCAGGTAGGCTTTCTCGATCGCGGCGATCACATCGGGGCGGCTGAGCAGCAAAAGATCGTTGTTGCCTTTGACATCGCTTGGCCAATCGGCAAAGCGCGTGCCACGATAGTCGTGTTCCTCGAGGCGGTAACTCTGGATCATAGTACCCATGCCGCCGTCGAGGATCAGGATGCGCTCTTTGAGTGCGTTCTGGAGTGCTTGTAAACGAGCGCTGCGGTCGGACATAGGACTACCTGGTCGGGCAAATAACAGAAGGTGCCGAATAATAACAAAGCTGCACGGATTTTAGGCGTATCGCCCATTCGCATGAATTTCCCTCATGTTAGCGCGACGCCCCCAACACCTCAGGACCCGCCAGGCACATCGTGATGGCTTCAAGTAACCAGGACATTCGGCACATGCTGCATCGCATACTTGCCAGCGCCTTCGCCTTGCTCATCAGTGGCGCGGCGTTCGGGCAGGCCCCCCAATCGAGCCCTACGATTTCATACACCCGGGATATCCAACCGATCTTCACCGAGAAGTGCGTGGCCTGCCACGCCTGCAACGATGCTGCCTGCCAGCTCAACCTGGGCAGCGCCGAGGGCGCCGAGCGCGGCGCCTCGAAGGTGCCGGTCTACCAGGGCGAGCGCAGCCAGGCGGTACCCACCACGCGGCTGTTCTACGATGCCCGCGACGAAGCGGGCTGGCGCAAGCAGGGCTTCTACTCGGTGCTGGACAAGCAGGGCAGCCAGGCGGCGCTGATGGCGCGCATGCTCGAACTGGGCCACAAGACTCCGCTCACGCCCAACGCCAAGCTGCCCGAAGAGATCGTGCTGGGGCTCAACCGCAACAACATGTGCCCGTTGCCCCACGAATTCGACGCCTATGCCGGCGCCCATCCCAAGGAGGGCATGCCGCTGGCGGTCACCGGGCTGACCGACCAGGAGTACCAGACCCTGCAGCGCTGGCTGAGCGCTGGCGCGCCGGTGGAAAAGACCCCTATCCAGCCCAGCGCCGCAGAGGCGAAGCAGATCGCCGACTGGGAAGAACTGCTCAATCGCCCCGGTTCGACCGAGGCGCTGGTCGGCCGTTGGCTGTACGAGCACCTGTTCCTCGCGCACATCCATTTCGTCGGCGGCGAGCAGGGCCATTTCTTCCAGTGGGTGCGCTCGCGCACGCCGAGTGGCCAGCCGGTGGACCTGATCGCCACCCGCCGCCCCAACGACCCGCCGGGCACCGATTTCTACTATCGGTTGATCCCGGTGCAGGGCGTGATCGTGCACAAGACCCACATCACCTACCCGATGGGGCCGCAGAAGCTCAAGCGGGTCAAGCAGCTGTTCTACAGCGGCGACTGGCACGCCAGCGCACTGCCGGGCTATGGGCCGCGGCACCGGTCCAACCCGTTTGAGACCTTCGAGGCGATCCCAGCGGTGGCCCGCTACCAGTTCATGCTGGACAACGCCGAGTACTTCGTCCGTACCTTCATCCGTGGCCCGGTGTGCCGCGGGCAGATCGCCACCGACGTGATCCGCGACAACTTCTGGGCGCTGTTCCAGGAGCCGGCCCACGACTTGTACATCACCGATGCCCAGTACCGGGGCGAGGCCACGCCGCTGCTGGCCATGCCGGGGCAGATCGACGACGTGGGCAGCGTGTTGAGCCTGTGGCACGCCTACCGCGACAAGCGCAACGAATACGAAGCCCTGCGCCGTGAAGCCTATGCCGAACAGCCGGCGCCAAGCTGGTCGACGCTGTGGGCGGGCAACGACAACGCGTTGCTGAGCATCTTCCGCCACTTCGACAGCGCCTCGGTGACCAAGGGCCTGATCGGTGACGTGCCGCTGACCATGTGGTTGTTCGACTACCCGCTGTTCGAGCGCACCTACTATCAGTTGGCGGTGAACTTCGACGTGTTCGGCAACGTCTCGCACCAGTTGCAGACGCGGCTGTACTTCGACCTGATCCGCAATGGCGCCGAGGTCAACTTCCTGCGCCTGATGCCGGCCGGCAAACGCGGCGAGATCCTTGGCGACTGGTACCAGAACAGCGGCAAGGTGAAGATGTGGATGGACTACGAGGACATCGACACCAGCACTCCGAGCGCGCTGAAACTGGACAAGCACGATCCGAAGCGCGACTTCGGCCTCAAGCTGCTGCAACGCACCGGCAGCCTGAACGCCGCGCCGGACCCGATCAACCGCTGCCAGGGCGCCTATTGCTCGCGGCCCGGCCTGTCCGCGGAGTTCCGTGACGCCGAGCAGTCGCTGATCCGCCTGGTGTCGCGCCCGGCGGCGGGGCTCAAGGTGATCGGCCAACTGCCCGAGGCGAGCATGCTGCGCATCGAAGGGCAGGGCGGCCAGCGCCAGGTCTACAGCCTGCTGCGCAACCGCGCGCACAGCAACGTGGCGTTCCTGCTTGGCGAGGCCTACCGCTACCAGCCGGGCCTGGACACCCTGACCTTGTATCCGGGCGTGCTCAGCAGCTACCCCAACTTCATCTTCAATATCCCGACGGCCGATGTGCCGGAGTTCGTCGAAGATATGGAGGCGGCGCGTGACGACACCGACAAGTTCGAACGCATCGTCATGCGCTGGGGCGTGCGCCGCAGCCATCCTGAGTTCTGGCACTACTTCCATGACCTGAACAGCTACATCAAGCAGACCCAGCCGGTGGAGGCCGGGGTGCTGGACATGAACCGCTACGAGAACCTCTGATCGGTTGGCCGGGACTTTCCCGGCATCCTGCGGTCGGAATCGGTAGGTAGGCCCTGGGCTGCTCTGCAGCCCATCGCCAGCAAGCCGGCTCCCACAGAAGTGCGCGAACCCTGTGGAGCCGGCTTACCGGGCCTCAATGCACCGCCGATCACAGGGTATTTCATGCTGTATTCGCTTCAGGCTCTCCGGGCATTCGCCGCCTGGCTGGTGGTCTGCCACCACTTCCGGCAGATCTTCTTCGACTTCCACGCCACCGGCCCCATCGGCCAACTGCTCGCTGATCGCGGCGCGGTGGGGGTGGACATCTTCTTCGTCATCAGTGGCCTGGTGATCTACCTGTCGACCCGCGACAAGGCCATCGCCCCCGGGCAGTTCCTGCTCAACCGTGCCTTGCGCATCGTGCCCGCCTATTGGTTCTACACCCTGCTCATGGCCGTGCTGATGCTGGCGGCCAGCCGCTGGATGCCGCACCAGGTGTTCGAGTGGCAGCACCTGCTGCTGTCGCTGCTATTCATTCCGGCGGAAAACCCCGGTGGCTACGGGTTGTATCCGACGCTCAATGTCGGCTGGACGCTGAACTTCGAGATGTTTTTCTACCTGCTGTTCGGCCTGGCCTTCCTGGTGCGCCAGCGTCATCACCTGTTGCTGGTGACGGCGGCATTGCTGCTGGTAAGCGAAGTGCTGGGGCGCCTGGGTGTGCTCAGCCGTTTCTACAACAACGACATCGTCTACGAGTTCCTGCTGGGCATCGGCCTGGGCGTGCTGTACCGCCGCGGGCTGATCCGCGAAGGCCTGTGGTTGCCGCTGGGGCTGCTCGGCCTGGCAGGGTTCGCGCTCTATCACCTCGACGCTTCGCAGCGCCTGTTGCACTGGGGCCTGCCGAGCGCGCTGGTGGTGCTGGCGTTCATTGCCCTGGAGCCGTACTTCAAGGGTAACCAGGTGCTCAAGGCGCTCGGCGACTGTTCCTATTCGGTGTACCTGGTGCATGTGCTGGTGCTGTACGGCGGCCTGTTCATCAGCGAGTGGTTGCGCCTGAACCCTTACCTGGTGTTCGCCTTGTGCGTGCCGTCAATCGGACTAATGTCGTGGCTCAGCTACCAATGGCTGGAACGTGGCCTGTATTGGCGGCTCAAGGGCTGGTTGGCCGCCGGTGCGGCGCGGGAACCGGCGTTGGCGCTATCCCGAGTCAAATGCTAGGACTTTGTTACCCGGCCGGGTTGGCGTACACTGCCGGCAAGTCTGTGAGGAACTTCCATGAGCGCTATAACCATTACCGACGCCGCCCATGATTACCTGGCCGATCTGCTCTCCAAGCAGAACACGCCTGGCATCGGCATCCGTATTTTCATCACCCAGCCGGGCACTACCTACGCCGAGACCTGCATTGCCTACTGCAAGCCGGGCGAGGAGAAGCCTGACGACCAGCCGGTGGGCCTGAAGAGCTTCACCGCCTACCTCGATGCGGTCAGCGTGCCGTTCCTGGAGGACGCGCTGGTCGACTATGCCACCGACCGCATGGGCGGCCAGCTGACCATCAAGGCGCCGAACGCCAAGGTGCCGATGGTCAACGAGGACAGCCCGATCAACGAGCGCATCAACTACTACCTGCAGACCGAGATCAACCCGGGCCTGGCCAGCCACGGCGGCGCCGTGAGCCTGGTGGACGTGGTCGACGACGGCATCGCCGTGCTGCAGTTCGGCGGTGGTTGCCAGGGCTGCGGCCAGGCCGACGTGACGCTGAAGGAAGGCATCGAGCGCACCCTGCTCGAGCGTATTCCCGAGCTCAAGGGCGTGCGTGACGTGACTGACCACAGCCAGAAGGAAAACGCGTACTACTGATCGCCAGTGGTGACGCCATCGCGGGGCAAGCCCGCCCCACGCCTGGATGCAGCTGCTGCCAGGCGTGGGGCGGGCTTGCCCCGCGATGTTTTTCAGGCTTTGTGCATTGATCCTTAGCAACAAAGTGTTACGGATTCAACCCCTGCGACAACCGGTCGCGCCCCGTAAACAAAGGGCTGCAGCCCGATCAGCCGGATGTCGGGTGGATGGTGCGGGGGTGGCGTGACAGAATGCCCCGGTTTTCTGGCCGGCCCATCCCAGGGGTCGGCACCTTCCCTGTAAAGGATGGTTCCATGAATGATCTGTTGACCCGGCGCGCGGTTGTCGCCGGGATGGGCGTACTGGGGCTTGGCCTGCTGGCGGGCTGCAGCCCGGCCAGGGGCCTGGACTTCAAGTACGGCAAGAACATGAGCAACGAGATCCTCGGGCGCAAGTTCAAGCTCAAGGACCCGCAAGGCAACGAGCGCACCTTGTCGAGCTTCTACGGCTCGATGCCGATGATCTTCTTCGGCTTCACCCAGTGCCCGGCCGTCTGCCCGACCGCCATGGCGCGTGTGGCGCAGATCCGCAAGATCCTGCGTGGCCGCGACCGCGACCTGTTCCAGCCGGTGTTCATCACCCTGGACCCGGAGCGCGACACCCCCGAGGTGCTCGATGCCTACGTCAAGGCCTTCGACCCGTCGATCGTCGCCCTGACCGGCACCCCCGAGGAAATCGACGCGGTGGCCCGTGAATTCAAGGTGTTCTACGAGAAGGTCCCGGCCGGCGATACCTACACCATCTCTCACTCGTCCACCAGCTACGTCTACGATACCCGTGGCACCCTGCGCCTGAGCCTGGGCCATTCCCTGAACGCCAAGGAATGCGCTGAAGACCTGGTCACCCTGATGGAGATCTGCTGAATGTCGATGCAACCGATCAAGCGCGGCCTGGCCGCCCTGGCACTGATGAGCCTGGCCCTGCCGGCCCTGGCCCAGACCACCGTAAGCGACGCCTGGGTACGCGCCAGCGTGCCGCACCAGCATGCCACCGGGGCCTTCATGACCCTGACCGCCAGCAGCGACAGCAAGCTGGTCAGCGTCGCCTCGCCCGTGGCCAAGACCGTGCAGGTGCACGAGATGACCATGAACGGCGACGTGATGGGCATGCGTGAAGTGAAGGCGGTCGAGTTGCCGGCCGGCAAGGCGGTGAAGCTGGACCCGAACGGCTTCCACGTGATGTTGATGGGCCTGAACCAGCAGGTGAAGGAGGGTGAGCAGGTGCCGCTGACCCTGACCATCGAGGATGCCAAGGGTGCGAAGGAAACCCTGCAGGTGCAGGCTCCGGTGCGTGCGCTCAACGCCGAGGCCGGCGCTGGCCACGACCATATGCACATGAACCACTGATGCAGCACCCATCGCGGGCGATGCGGCGCTCCGACGAGCCTGCTCCCCCGCGATGGTTGTCAGCGGTCAGCTACGAAAACGTGGCAGCGGCCGTTCGATGTTCAGCGAGGTCAGCGTCTTGCGCACCTGGGCGTCTTCGGCCTCGAGTGCCTTGAGGCTGGCGCGGATCTTGCCGGCGGCGGGCACGTCGCCCTGGCGGTCGATCCAGTCGGCGATCTCCTTGCAGGCACTGCTCAGGCAGGCCTGGCGCTGGCTCATCAGCGACAGGAGCGTGGTGATTTCTCGTTCGGACATGGCGGGTTCCTCCGTTCAGCCTTGTGAGTGTAGCAGCGGCTGCAGCCGACGGTGTCAGCCGCGCAGATAGCGCAAATAGCCCAGGCTCAGCGCGCAGATGGCGAGCGCGATCAGCAGCAACCCAGGCGCCAGCATCTGCAGCATGCCGACCAGTATCAGCCCCGCGCCGATCTGCAGGTAATACAACAGGCCGAACACGGCTGCCGCGGTACCCCGGCAATCGGCGTAGGCCACCAGTGCCGAGCCGAGCAGCAAGGGGATGGCCATGGCGAACGCGACCATTACCAGGGCCATTGGCGCGACGATCCACGGTGATTCACCGATCGCCGTCATGCCCAGCGCGCCGAGCACGAGCAGCAGCGCGGCACCCTTCATCAGGGTGGCGGCCGCGACTGCGCGCCCCAGCAGCAGGGCATTGAGCCTGGCGCCAGCCAACGAGCCGAGGGCCAGGGCCACGCCCGAATAGCCCATCCACTGTGCCTGCCCCAGGCGTTCGAAGACGAACGGCGCCAGGCTGTACCAGGCGAACACGGCGATATTGAACAAGGCCACCAGCGCACTGGCCAGCAGCACCCGGGGGGCCGCCAGCAGGCGCATCAGCACCTGGCGCAACGGTGTCAGTGCGGGCGCGGCGGCCTGGGTCTCGGGCATCGCCTGCCAGCCCCAGGCCAGCAATGCCGATGCCAGGATCAGCTGTGCGGCCAGCACGCCGCGATAGCCGAACGCCTGGTCCAGCCAGCCGCCACCGAGCATGCCCAGTGCGGGGCTGATGGCCAGGCACGCGCCGATCAGGGAGAACACCCGGGCCAGTTCCGCGCCGTGGTAGCGGTCGCGCAATGCGGTCTGGGTCACCACCGAACCGACCGCGGCGGCGAAAGCGGCGACCATCCGCGCTCCCAGCAATTGGCTGAAATCGCTGGCCAGCAGTGCCGCCAGCGCCGCCAGGGCGTACAGCGCAAGGCCCGCGAGCATGGTCGGCCGCCGGCCCTTGATATCGCACAACCGACCCCAGAACAGCACACCGACCGCGAAGGCGACGAAGTACAACGACAGGGTCAACGAGGCATCCGCAGCGGAAACCGCGAAGCCTTCGGCCAGCGATACGAGTGCCGGGCTGTAAAGGGTTTCGGCTATTTGCGGGAACATGAGCATGGCAGTGGTGAAAGCCAGCCACCAACGATTTTGCATGGGCTTGTCCTCTGCAGTTGATCGGAGGCCCATGGTAGGGTTGGCAAGCTGTGATCCATTATCGTGATCAGGCCATAAAATCAATGAAACAGGACAAGCTGCAATGGCATGGCTCGCACCCGATAGCGCTTTTGACCCGGACGCCCACTGCGCACCGGTGATCGGCATCTGCTCGGCCCTGGGCGACCATGATTCCGGCAACCACTGGCATGTCCGAGGCCAGGTGCTGTTCACCCGCCAGGGTTGCGTGCGCATCGATTCGCCGGGGCTGCTGTGCCTGTTGCCGCCGAGCCGCGCGGCGTGGATACCGGGCGGCCTGGCACACCGCGCGCGGATGCGCGAGACGGTGGATTACCGCTCGGTGTACCTGGATGCGACGGCGGCGGCGGGGCTGCCGGAGCAGGTGACGATCCTCGACGTCAACCCATTGTTGCGCGAGTTGCTCGAGCGGATTGCCCAGGCACCCTTCGACAGCGACTGGCGGCATGGGGCCAATCATCATTTGCTGGGCTTGTGTCGTGCCGAACTGCAGAGCGCGCAGCGCCAGCCAATGCTGCTGCCGCTGCCGCGCGACCGACGCCTGGCGCGCCTGGTGGACGGCCTCGATCGCTTGCCGCCGGCGCTGGGCGAACTGGCACGGCAAGCCGGGGCCAGTGAAAAGACCATCGGCCGCCTGCTGCGTCGCGACACCGGGATGAGTTACCAGCAATGGCGCCAGCAGTGGCGGTTGCTGCGGGCGGTCGAGCGCCTGGCGCTGAACGTGCCGCTGGGGGAGATCGCCGATGAACTGGGCTTCGCCAGCGACAGCGCCTTCATCGCGTTCTTCCGCGGCATGACCGGGCTGACGCCGGGCGCCTGGAGTCGTGCCGCTACGCCGGGTTGAGGCAGGCCTGGCGATAGGCGCCCGGCGGCACGCCATAGGCCTGCTTGAACTGCCGGCTCAGATGGCTCTGGTCGGCAAAACCCAGGGTAAAGGCGACTTCGAGGACGGCTTGGCCGCGTTTGAGCAGTTCCCGGGCGCGTGCCAGGCGGCGCTGCTTGAGCCAGGCATGCGGCGGCAGGCCGGTGGCCTGGCGGAATACCCGGGCGAAGTGGAACGGCGAAAGGTTTACCGCAGCCGCCAAGGCCTCCAGCGACGGCGGATCGGCCAGCTGGCTCTCCAGCAGCTCGCGGGCGCGGGCCACGGCCAGCGGTTCGTTGCCGGGGGCGACGGGTTCGGCGCAATGGCCATGACGTTGCACCAGTGCCAGCACGGCCTGGCGCCAGGCGGTCTGTTGCTCCAGGACGCTGGCGCAGGATTCCGAAAGCCGGTGCAGGTGGCTGAACGTGGCGGCCAGGGCCGGGTCCTGGATCACGCTGTCCTTGAACCGGGGCAGGCCATGGCTGCCCAGTTCCAGTTCGTCGAGCACGCCGGTGACCCGTTCGTGCTCGGGGTAAAAGCCACGGTAGCGCCAGCCGGCCTCGTGGGCGGTGGCGCCAGTGTGCAGCTCGTCGGGGTTGATCAGCACCATGCTGCCCACCGGCGCCAGGTGCTCGCTGCCTCGGTGCCAGAAGCGCTGGGCGCCGGACTCGATCACGGTGAACACATAGCCTTCGTGCACGTGCGGGGCGAATCGCTGCTGGATATAGCGGGCGTGCAGCATCTCGACATCGCCCAGGGCGGGCGCCTGCCACAGGTGGGCCTGTTCACGCAGGGGCGTGGTCATGCCAGCCAGCTGCGCAGGAGGAAGAAGATCAGCATGCTCGCCAGCATGCTCAGCAATACGCTGCGGGTCAACAGCACCAGGGCGATGGCCACCAGTGAACCGAGCAGATAGGGGTTCAGCGGGCTCAGGTCGAGCTGGTGCCCGGGCAGGAAGATGATCGGCCCGCAGATCGCGGTGAGCATGCCGGGCACGGCAAAACCGAGGAACTGCCGCGCGTTGGAGCTCAGGCGCAGGGGCAGGCGCGGTTCGAGGAAGGCGTAGCGGTTGAGGAACACCACCGCGCCCATGGCGAAGATCAGCAGCCAGATCATGGGCGGCCTCCGGAGAACTTCTGGCAGATGAAACCGGCGGTCATGCCCAGCAGGCCGGCGGCGACCAGGGCGGTCTCCCAGTGCCAGTAACTGAACAGCACCGAGCAGAACAGCGACACCGCCACGCACACCACGGTTGGCAGGTTGCGTACCAGCGGCGCGATCAGTGCGACGAAGGTGGCGACGATGGAGAAGTCCAGGCCCAGCTGATCCAGGTGCGGGATGTTCTGGCCGAGGACAATGCCGGCCAGGGTGAACAGGTTCCACGCCACATAGAACGTCAGGCCCACGCCCAAGGCGTACCAGCGGTTGAACTGCTGCTGGTCGTGGTGGCTGGTGAGGGCGAAGAACTCATCGGTGAGCAGGAAGCCCAGGCCCAACCGCCAGCGGGTCGGCAGCCCCGACAGCACCGGGCGCATCGACAGCCCGTAGAGCAGGTGCTGGGAGGTCAGCAGCAGGGTGGTGAGCAGGATCGAGAACAGGTTGGCGCCACCCTTGAGCATGCCGATGGCCACCAGTTGCGCGGCACCGGCGAAGACGATGGCCGACAGGCCCTGGCCTTGCCAGGCGCTGAGGTTGGCTTCGATGGCCATGCTGCCTGCGAGCAGGCCCCAGGGGGCAACGGCCACGGACAGCGGCAGGATGGCGATGGCGCCGTGGAGGAACGCTTGGCGGGCGAGGGGTGGGCTGGGCATGGAAGCGGCAACGAATCGACAGGGCAGACAAGCATGCCAGAGGGGGCCGGAGGTGGCTTGAACGATCTTGCTTTGTTGTCGCCTTTGCTGGCCGCGTCAAAGGGCAAGCCCACAGGCTTGAGCAGCGGGCTTGCCCTTTACTTCAACGCAACTCGACCTGCGCGCACAGTCCGCCTTCGGCGCGGTTGCGCAAGGTCAGGCTGCCGCCCATGGCCTGGGTCAGTTGCTGGGCGATCGCCAGCCCCAGCCCGGTGCCGCCGGTACTGCGGTTGCGCGAACTTTCGACCCGGTAGAACGGCTTGAGCACGTCATCGAGTTCCGCCTCGGGGATACCGGGGCCATCGTCGAGCACGCGGATCAGCGTCACGCCGTTCTCGCAGCCGACTTCCAGCTGCGCGGCGCCGGAAAACTTCAGCGCATTGTCAACCAGGTTCACCAGCACCCGGCGCAAGGCGTGGGGACGGGTTTCCAGGGTGGCCTGGGCGCTGCCGCTGCGATTCACCTGCGCGCCGCTGTCCTGGTAGTCGAACACCAGGCTGTCGAGAAAGGCGTCGAGGTTGACCCGGCACGGCGCCTCGGTGCCGCTGTCCATGCTGCGGGCATAGGCCACGCCCTCGCGCACCAGGTGCTCCATGGCGTCGAGGTCGTGCCACAGCTTGTCCTTTTCCAGCCCGTCGTCCATCTGTTCGACCCGCAGCTTCATGCGCGTGATCGGCGTCTGCAGGTCGTGGGAGATGGCGGCCAGCAATTGCATGCGCTCCTTGAGGTAGGCGGCGATGCGCGCCTGCAGCGCATTGAAGGCCACGGCGGCGTAGCGCACCTCGCGCGGGCCGCTTTCGTCGAGCAACGGACCGGGGCTGTTCGGGTCAAGGTCGTCCACGGCCTGGACCAGCCGGGTCAGCGGGCCGATGGCCAGGCGCACGGCGAGCCAGGTGCAGGCCAGCAGCACCGCCAGCTGGATCAGCAGCACCACCGGCAGCCAGGTGGCCACCGGCACCGGGGCCGGGGTGACGTCGATGGTCAGCGGCGCGCCATCGGCCAGGCGCAGGTGGGCCTGGAAATGCGCATTGGGGCCGGGGATTTCCTGGAAGGTCAGGCGGTAGCGGTCGCCGATGGCCTTGACGATCGAGTCGGCGGCCATCGGCGGGTTCTCGCTCGGCATGGCTTCGCCGGACAGCCCCTCGTCCAGTCGGTAGCGGTAGGTGCGCCGTTCCAGGCGCGACAGCCAGGCCGGGCGCTCGGCGGCGGGCAGGCGGTCGAGGATGGCGACCGAGGTCGACACGTCCAGCTCCAGGTTGCTGAGCATCATCGAGCGGCTACTGACATAGCGCTCGTACGCCTGCAGGCTGAAGGACAGGCCATAGGCCAGCACCAATCCTGTAAAGAAGATCAGCGCCAGGCGCGAGGCCAGGGTGCGTGGCCACTTCATGCCGGTGACTCCAGCAGCTGCACCGGCAGCGAAAACACATAGCCTTCGCTGCGCACGGTCTTGATGCAGGTGGGCTCGCGGGCGTCGTCGCCCAGGCGTTGGCGCAGGCGGCTGACCAGCAGGTCGATGGAGCGGTCGAAGATGTCCGCCTCGCGGCCCTGGGTCAGGTTGAGCAACTGTTCACGGCTGAGCACCCGCTGCGGGTGGTCGAGGAATACCCGCAGCAGGCGGTACTCGGCGCCGGACAGCGCCACCAGGGTGCCTTCGCTGTCGAGCAGGTGGCGCGCGGTGGTGTCCAGGCGCCAGGGGCCGAAGGCGATCAGGCGACCGCTTTCGCTGATGGTCAGGTTGGGCGGCAGCATGCGTGTGCGGCGCAGCACGGCGTTGATCCGTGCCAGCAGCTCGCGGGCGGAGAACGGCTTGGTCAGGTAATCGTCGGCGCCCATTTCCAGGCCGATGATGCGGTCGGTCTCGTCGTTGCGAGCGGTCAGCATCAGCACCGGCGTGTTGCGGTGCTTGCCGGCGCGCAGTTCGCGGCACAGCAGCAGGCCGTCGTCGCCGGGCATCATGATGTCGAGGACGATCAGGTCGACCGTGTTGTTTTCCAGGAAGGCGCGCATCTGTCGGCCATCGGCGACGATGCTGGTGCGCAGGCCGTTCTTCTTCAGGTAGTTGCCGACCAGCTCGCGGATTTCGCGGTCGTCGTCGACGACCAGAATGTGATCGACATGCTCCATCGGGGTGTCCTTGTAGGTGAGGGTTGGGCGCAGTGTACCGAGCGAATCCAGGCTTGCCTGCCACGCTTTGTATTGCAGTGTATCTGGCGCTGCCGTGGATACAGGAGCAAGCACGTCACAGCCTGGGCGGACACAAGCGGGATACCTGGCGGGAGTGAAATGGCCTTACCGGGGAGCGACGCCTCCCCAATGCCAAGACCTCGCATCAGGAGAACCACCATGACTATCAAGACCCTCGCCAGCGCCGCCCTGTTCGCCGCCCTCGGCCTCGGCGCCATCACCGCCCAGGCCAGCAGCACTTCGCTCAACGAGGCCAGCGTGATGCAGTACCGCTACGGCGACAAGCTGGATGTGAAAAAGGTGCTGTCGGTGAAGGATGATCGCAGCAACACCTGTGGCGTGGTCAACACGCGCATGGACTACCTCGACTCCCAGGGCAAGCCGCAAAGCGTCGAGTACCGCTCCTACGCCACCAGTGGCTGCCATGACAACTGAGGCGCGCGGCAAGCGCCGCCTGCTCAAGGCCGGCGGCGTGGCCCTGGCCCTGCTCGGGCTGGGCCTGGCCGGCCACCTGCTGGCCCGCGACAGCTATGGCACCATGCCTTCGCTGGCCGGGGCCGAGCAGTGGCTCAACTCGCCGCCGCTGGACGGCCCGGCCCTCAAGGGCAAGGTGGTGCTGGTGGATTTCTGGACCTACGACTGCATCAACTGCCGGCGCAGCCTGCCGCATGTCAACGACTGGGCGCGGCGCTACAGCGCGCAGGGGCTGGTGGTGGTCGGGGTGCACACGCCGGAGTACGACTACGAGCATGACATCGACAGTGTTCGGGCGCAGGTGCAGCAACTGGGCATCGCCTATCCGGTGGCGGTGGATAACGGCTATCGGATCTGGAACGCCTGGGGCAACCAGTTCTGGCCGGCGCACTACTTCGTCGACCGCAAGGGGCAGGTGCGCCATGTGCACTTTGGCGAAGGCGATTATGCGGGGCAGGAGCGGGTGATCCAGGCATTGCTCGATGAGCAGGGCTGATCCTTTGTCCGTTCCGGCCCTATCGCGGGGCAAGCCCGCTCCCACGACCGCCGACTGGCAACCTGCGTGGGAGCGGGCTTGCCCCGCGATAGGGCCCGCCCAGGCAACATCATTCGCCGAGCCGCTGCTCCCGCGACGGCGGATAGCCGAAGTACGCCGCATAGCACTTGCTGAAATGCGATACCGAAACGAAGCCGCAGGCCACCGCCACCTCCATCACCGACAGGTCCGAATACTGCAATAGCCGCCGGCTCTTGGTGATGCGCAGTTCCATGTAGTAGCGCCTGGGCGAGGTACCCAGCTGGGCCTGGAACAAACGGTCGATCTGCCGCCGCGAGCGACCGGAGTAGGCGGCCAGCTGGTCGAGGCTCAGGGTTTCCTCGAGGTTGTTCTCCATCAGTTCGACGATGGTGCGCAGGTGCAGGCTCATGGATTTCTTCGCCCCGGGCCCGACCTGGCGATAGCGCGCGCCGGAGAACGACAGGATCTCTTCCACGCCTTCGGCCAGGGCATCGCCGTACAGGCGCCGTACCAGGCCGAGCATCAGCTCCATGGCGCCATTGGGGCTGGCGGCGCTCAGGCGATCGCGGTCCAGGGTGAAGCTGGCCGGGGTGATGCGCGTCTGCGGGCTGATCTCGGCCAGGCTGGCGCGCTGCTCGGGGTGCACGCTGCAGCCGTAGTCGTCGAGCACCCCGGCGCGGCCGAGGAACCAGGCGCCGTTCCACAGCCCGCCGAGGGTCATGCCGTGGCTGGCGCAGTCGCCCAGCAGGCGGTCGAGGTCGGGGTACTTCAATGGCGTGCGCAGGCCGCCGCACACCACCAACAGGTCGAGGTCCTGCAGGCTGCGGGGATCGAGCGGGCTGGCGATCAGTTCCAGGCCCAGGTCGCTGAGCACGCGATCACCGCCCAGTGACAGCGGGGTGGAGGTGAAGCTGTCGGCGCGCAGCAGGTTGGCGGTGACCAGCACGTCCATCGCCACGGTGAAGCTGGCCATGGAGAAGTGTTCGAGCAGGACGAAGTCGACGCGATAGGGGCGCTGGTTGCCGGCGTCTCCGGACTTGAGCCGCAGCATGTTGCTGGTGCTGGTCTTCTTGCTGAATTGGCGTGGCGTGGGCACTGCGGACTCCGCTTCCTGGCTGGCGGGTCGAGTGTGCGGTGGGGCGGGGGGAAAGACAACAGGGCGTTGGATGCCGCTGAAAACACAGCGCCCCCTTGGGAGAGGGCGCCGGTCTCTGCCGCGCGGGGGTTAGAAGTCGCCGCGCAGGGTGAACATGTAGCTACGCGGAGTACCGTAGGTGGTGCCGCGGGTCCAGTAGCCCATCGAGTCGAAGTACTTGCGGTCGAACAGGTTCTCGACGTCCACGCCCACGGTCCAGTGCTCATCGAGCTTGTAGGCGGCACGCGCGTCGAAGATCGCCCGGCCGCTGTTGTACGCCTCGTTGTAGGCATCGACGTAGGAGTTCTGCGCCGAAACGCCACCACCGACGCTCAGACGGTTCCACTCGCCCGGGAAGGTGTAGTTGGTGTTCACGCGCACCATGTGTTTCGGGGTCTGCGCCGAGATCGGGCCACCTTCGGAGGAGCTGGTGGTGTTGTAGGTGTAGCCAGCCGCCACTTGCAGGCCTGGCAGCAGTTCGCCGGTGGCCTCGGCTTCGAAGCCCTTGCTGCGGTTGATGCCGTCGCCGTTGACCCAGCAGCGGCCGGCCGGATCGGTCGGGCACTTGCCACGGTTGGCGGCGTCCTGTTGGGCCACGTCTTCCTGCTCGATGTAGAAGACTGCGAAGGACACGTTCAGGCGTTTGTCGAACAGCTCGCCCTTGATCCCGGTCTCGTAGTTCGAACCGATCGACGGGTCGAGCACGCTGCCGCTGACGGTGCGGTAGTTGGACTGCGGCAGGAAGATGTCAGCGTAGCTGGCGTACCAGGACCACTGGTCGTTCAGGTCGTAGATCGCACCGACGAAGGGTGTGAATTCCTCGTCCTGCCGGCTGGTGGTTACCTTCGGGCCGTTCCAGGCTTCGTTCTTGTACCAGCTCAGGCGACCACCGAGGACGAAGCTCAGGTCTTCGGTGGCGTGCAGGCGGGCGCTCAGGTAGGTGCCGTAGCGGGTGTCGATGGTGTCGTTCTTGGAGTCCCATCCCTGGCGCGCCAGCTCAGGAATATTGCTGTGGCTGGGATCAAACACATCGAGAGGAATAGGGGTGGGCAAGAACTCCGTGGCGTCCTTGTCGTTCATCTTGCGCTTGGACCAGTTGGCACCCAGGGTGAGCTGGTGAGTCAGGCCAAACGCTTCGAAGGTGCCATCCAAGTGGCCGTCGACGGCGTTGGAGGTGACATCGAACTTGTGATAGCTGACGTCCTTGACCACTGGACCACCTGGGGCGCCGTACTCCAGCGTGTCATTCACGCCCCACTCGATGGCGCTGCGGTTGTAACCGCCTTCGGAGTGAGACAGCGCCAGCTTGCCGGTCCAGTTGTCGTTGAATCGCTGGGTAAGGTCGGCGAACACCTCGTCCATGTTGGTCTGCAACTTGGTCCAGTCCTGCCCGAGGTAGGTCGAGCGCTTCAGGTGCGGGTTGCTGCCGTCGGGGTTGTTGGGGATACCCAGCACGCTGTAGCCGTCGATGCGCGAGGTCTGGCGGCGCAGTCCGACAGCGACGGTGGTGGCATCGTTGAGGTCGGCCTCGACGATACCGTACAGCAGCGGCCGCTTGGACTTGGTGACATCGGTGAAGTAGCCACGGTCTTCATAGGAGGCGACCATGCGGCCGCGCAGGGTGCCCTGGGGGTTGAGGCGGCCGCTGGCATCCAGGTCCAGGCGGTAGTTGTCCCAGGAGCCGGCGCGGGTGATGACGGAAAAACGCGGGTCGGCGGTCGGGCGCTTGCGCACCAGGTTCACCGCGCCGCCCGGGTTGCCCGCGCCCACCAGCAGGCCGGAGGCGCCGCGCAGCACTTCGACGCGGTCGAAGATCGCCATGTCCGGGGTCATCCAGCCGGTGTAGGCGTAGGCCTGGCCGGGCACGCCGTCGACCATGTAGCTTTCGTCGGTGAGGTCGAAGCCACGGGAGCTGAAGTGGTGGTTGCCATAGCCGCGGTTGGCGCGGGTGATACCGGTGGTCTGGGCCATCACCTGGTCCAGCGAGACCAGGTTCTTGTCGTCCATCAGCTTGCGCGTGACCACGGTGACCGACTGTGGGGTCTCGCGCAGCGATTGCGCGGTCTTGCCGATGGTCACCGCGCCGGTGGTGTAGGAGTTGCTGCCTTCGGTGGTGGCACCCAGCACCTGGCCATTGATGGTGGTGGCGTCCAGGGTCATGGCCGAGCCGGATTCAGCCGCGCCGCTGATGATCAGGGTGTTGTCCTGCACGCTGTAGCGAATCCCGCTGTTCTTCAGCAGCTCCCCAGCTGCCTGGGTTGGCGAGAAGCGGCCCTTGACCGGGCTGCTGCGCAGGCCCTGTACGGTTTCCGGGCTGAACAGCACCTGCAGATTGCCCTGGCGGCCCAGCTCTTGCAGCGCGCTGCTCAGCGATTGTGCAGGGATGTCGAAGTCCTGCTCCTGGGCTTGCACCTGGGCGGCGAGCGGCAGGGACAGGGCGAGGCCGAGGGTGGCCATGGCCGGCGAGGAACGCAGCATCCGGCGCAGCATCAGCGCCTTGCTCAAGGGGGTCAGTGTGTTGGCTGGTAGTGGCATTTTTATGCTCTGGCTCAAGGTACGCAAAGTAAATGAAAATTATTCCGTTGCGAGTAGGACGCATGCGCATGCCAAAACCGGAAAAATATTTTCGGTTGGCAGGGGCCTGACCTGCGACTTCCCTGTAGGCAGGGGTGATTCAGCGTGCGGCTATAGGGGAACGAGCGGAGCGGCGGGGAATTTACAACGTGCGGGCGGTGGCGAGGACCACCGCCCGTGAGGCGGGGTCAGGCGGGCAGGGCGGGTTCCTGGTTGCGCTCGACGACGATCTGGCCGCCGTGCATGCGCACCAGTTGGTCGGCCACCGGGAAATAACGGTCGTCGTGGGAGATGACGATGATGGTCTTGCCCTGCTGTTTCAGTTCCGGCAACAGCTCGGTGTAGAACACGCGGCGGAAGGCCGGGTCCTGGTCGGCGGCCCATTCATCGAACACCAGCACCGGGCGCTGGTCGAGCCAGGCATTGATCAGCGCCAGGCGCTTGCGCTGGCCGGTGGACAGGTCGGTGGTGGTGAAGCTGCCGTCGCGGATGCTCACCTTGTGGGCGATATCCAGGCGCTCGAGGTACTTGCCGGCCTCGGGCGGCAGCTCGGCCTGGCCGGGCAGCGGCTCGTCGAACAGGTAGTAGTCGGCGAAGATGGTGGTGAACAGCTGGCGGTAGTCGTCCAGGCGCTGCGGGGTGACCGTTTCGCCATTGAGGCGCACCTCGCCTTGTTGCGGGCTGTACAGGCCCAGCAGCAGCTTGATCAGGGTGGTCTTGCCGCAGCCGTTCTCGCCGACGATGAAGACAATGTCGCCTTGGCGGATGCTCAGGTTCACCGGCCCCAGGTGGAACGGCTGGCTGCCCTCGACCTGCGGGTAGTCATAGCGCAGTTGGCGCAGCTCGATCGACTCGACGCTGGACACGGCTGGGGCGCGGTCGCTCACCAGCAGGTGCGGCTCGGGCGACGAGAAGCGCGCCGACAGTTCGGCGATGCGGCGCAGGGCGATCTGCGCGCGGCTGATGCTCGGCAGGTTGGTGATCAACTGCTCCAGCGGCCCCTTCATGTACAGCATCACCAGCACGAAACCACCAAGCACGGTGCGGTCGGTGCTCGGCCACAGCGCCTGGAAGGCGATGGCCACGCCGATGACGGCGAAGAACAACATCGAACCGAAGGTCTCGGCGCTGACGAAGATGTTCGCCGCGCGGATGTTGGCCTTGCAGATGCGCTCGGTGGCGCCGTGGATCAGCTGGTCATGCATGTGCTGGCGGCGCTTGCGCTGGATGCGCAGCTCCTTGGCGCCGCCGGAGAGAGCCTGGTAGTGCTTCTGCAGCTCGTCCTCGCCGTTGCGGGCGGTGAGGATGTTCTTCATGCCGAAGCGGTGGGCGAGGAACTGCGCGCCCGTGCCGATCACCACGGTCAGGGCGGTGATCAGCAGGATCTGCCAGGACAGCAGCGCCAGGTAGGCCAGGCAGCCGAGGGTGACGGTGAAGGCGATGACCATCGGCGCCACGGACAGGGCGAAGGCGCTGATGGTGCTGACATCGTTGAGCAGCACCGGGATCAGGCGGTGGGCACGGTAGCGCTCCAGTTGCGCGATCGGCGCCACCAGCACCTTGGCGGACAATTCGCGGCGCAGCCGCGCCACCACCTTCTGGCCCACGTAGTTGGTCAGCAAGTTCGAGCCGGTGGAGCAGGCCAGGGTCAGCACGCACAGGCCACCGAACAGCAGGGCGGTATGGGTGTCCGGCCCGCCTGCGGCATTCATTGCACTGTTGATGGTGGCCAGCAGGGCGGTGACGCTCAGGCCGCTGACCACGCCAAGGGCCGCCGAAAGCGCGACCAGCATCCAGAACGGCTTGAGTATGCGCAGGGTTTCCTGGGCGAGGCTGGGTGTCTTGAGCGTCATGGGGGCATCTCGTGAGTATTCGTTGGCGCCGGGCAGGAGCAGGTCCTGATCTTGGTAGACGAGAGGGTTTTGCGCGGATTTAGTCGCCCGGCGCCGAGGGCGCCGGGGCGGGGCAGGGCTTACAGCTCGCGGGCGACGCGGAAACCGATCCAGTCGCCGCGCAGGGTGGAGCTGCGCTCGTTGCGGTTGCCCGAGCGCGAGAAGATCGGCGCCTCGGTGTAGTCGTTGCCGCGGATCACCCGGCGATCCTCGCATTCGCTGCTGTTGGTCTGCGGGCTGCCGTCGGTGGGGGCGCTGGCATAGCTGTCGACGTAGCAGTCGCGGGTCCACTCGTAGACGTTGCCGTGGCCGTCATAGATGCCGAAGGCATTGGGCGGGAAGCTGCCGACCGGCGAGGTGAAGGAGAAACCGTCGGTAGGGCCGTAGGTGTTGGCGTGCTTGGAGATCTGGTACTTCTGCTCGTCGTTGTCATCGAGCGGGAAGGGGAACGGCCCGGTGCTGCCGCCGCGCACGGCGTACTCGCGCTGGGATTCGCTGAGCACCTTGTAGACCTTGCCGGTCTTCTTCGACAGCCAGCCGGCATAGGCCTCGGCTTCGTGGAAGTTCAGGCACACGGCGGGCTGGCGGTCGCCTTGCTGGTAGCGCGGCACGCCGGCGATGCACTCGCGGCCCGGACGGGTATCGCCGTTGGGGACCTTGTAGCCGGTGGCCTTGAGGTAGGCCTTCCACTCCCCGTTGGTGATCTGGTATTGGCTGACGGCAAAGGCTTTCTTGAACGTGACCTCGTGCAGCGGGCCTTCGTCGTCCTGGCGGCCCTTTTCGTCATCCGGGGTGCCCATCATGAAGCTGCCGGCGGGCAGCACCACCATTTCCGGGCAGGTCTTGGCGCAGTCGCGGAACACGCTGCCAGGTTTGTGCGCGGGCGCCGCGGCCAGGGCCGGCAGGCTGCAGGCGACCAGCAGGGCGGCCAGGGTGAGGCGGTTCAGGGGTGCGGTCATGGGAAAGCCTTGTTCAGGGTTGCTGGGCAGACAGCGGGAGTTCGTGCTGTTGGACGAACTGAACGAGGCGATGTTTAAGGGGGATTTGTATCCAGGTGTGGTAGGGCTGCGCCTGTAATCGCGCAGCCCGTACGCAATCAGCCCAACTCAAGCCAGATCGGCGCATGGTCCGAAGGCTTTTCCATCCCCCGCAGCTCATAGTCGACCCCGGCGGCCCTGACCCGCGGCAGCAGCCCATGGGAGGCCATGATCAGGTCGATGCGCAGGCCGCGCTTGGGCTCGTCCTCGAAACCGCGGCTGCGGTAGTCGAACCAGCTGAAGCGGTCGGCCACGTCCGGGTACAGGTGGCGGAAGCTGTCGACCAGGCCCCAGCCCTTGAGACGCTCCATCCACTCGCGCTCTTCGGGCAGGAAGCTGCACTTGCCGGTCTTAAGCCAGCGCTTGGCGTTGTCCGGGCCGATGCCGATATCGCAGTCCTGGGGCGAAATGTTCAGGTCGCCCATCACTACCACAGGCTGGTCATTCTTGAACTGCCCTTCGAGCAGGGCCTGCAGGTCGCTGTAGAAGCGCTGCTTGGCCGGGAACTTGGTGGGGTGGTCGCGGCTTTCACCTTGGGGGAAGTAGCCGTTCATGATGGTGATCGGCGTGCCGTCGGCATCGGCGAAGGTGCCCCAGATGAAGCGGCGCTGGGCGTCCTCCTCGTCACTGGCGAAGCCCTTGGACAGCGACAGCGGTTTTTCCCGCGAGAGCAGGGCGACGCCATAGTGGCCCTTCTGGCCGTGGTAGTGCACGTGGTAGCCGAGTGCCTCGACGTCGGCCAACGGGAACTGATCGTCGCTGACCTTGGTTTCCTGCAGGCCGATCACGTCCGGCTGGTGTTTGTCGATCAGCGCCGCCAGCTGGTGCGGGCGGGCGCGCAGGCCGTTGATGTTGAACGAGACGATCTTCATGGAAAGACGATCCTGGTAAAAACCACGGATGCTAGCCGACATCGCCGGCCACGGCCAGCATGGCGCCGCGCTGCGGGCGCTGCTAACGTGCTGGAGGAGGTGAACCCAGCGCCGGAATCTGGTTCCAAGGCCCTGTACGCCCATTCCAGGAGGACTGCCCGCAATGCCCGACGACATCGCCGCCCCGGCCCGGATCTGCCTGCTCGACGCTGGCTACGCCCGCGAGGCGCGTTCACTGCTCTACCATGCCTACCGCCACGAACCGACCTTCGCCTGGCTGTTCGAGGCCCAGCGCCCCGGGTACGAGCGCCGTCTGCGGGTGATGGTGCGCGAGTGGGTGCGCCAGCACTTTTATCTGCAATTGCCGGCGATCGGCCTGTTGCTGGAGGATCGCCTGATCGGTCTGGCGCTGATCGTGCCGCCGCAACGCCGGCTCGGCGTGGCCGACAGTTGGGCCTGGCGCCTGCGCATGATCCTCGGCACCGGCCTGCGCTGCACCCGCCGCTACCTGGATTACCAGGCCGCGCTGGCCGGTTGCCTGCCGGGGGACAAGGTGCATGTGCTGCCGCTGTTGGGCGTGCATCCGCAGTTCCAGGGCCAGCACTACGGCGAGCAACTGCTGCAGGCCGTGCATGACTGGTGCGCCGAGGACGCCGGTACCGAGGGCGTGGTGCTGGACACCGGCAATGCGCACTACCTGGCGTTCTACCAGCGCCAGGGTTATGAAGAGATCGGCGAGATCGCCGTAGGGCCGATCCGCGAGCGGGTGTTCTTCCACCCCAACCCGCGCTCGTCGAGGGTCGCGAACCTGTGACAGGCGTTTTCTGAAAGCCCCTTGGCCGTTGCGCTCTGGTAGCATGCCGCGCATGACGTATTCAGGAAGACTTGGCTGGGGCCTGCTGTTGCTGGCCGCCAGCTCCATGGCATGGGCGCAGAGCGAATTGCTGGTGCGGGTCAAACCCGCCAACAAGGCGCTCAAGTCCAATATCGAAGGGTATATCGGCAGCCTGGGTGACCGCGACGAAGAGGCCTTGCTGCGCTTCAGCCGGGGCGCCGAGGAGCAGGCGCGCAAGGCGGCCCAGGCCCTGGGCTATTACCAGGCGCGGGTCGAGACCGAGGTCAAGGCGCCGGCCGAAAAAGACAAGCCACCGCAACTGATCATCCAGGTCGAGCCCGGCGAACCGATTCGCCTGCGCAACGTGACCGTGCGCATCGAAGGGCCGGCCAGCGAGCTCAGGGTGTTCCGCATTCCCGACAGCAAGGCGCTGCGCCCGGGCGAGCAGCTCAACCACGGCACCTACGAGGACGCCAAGCGGCTGATCCAGAACCAGGCCTCGCGCTACGGCTTCTTCGCCGGGCGCTTTGAGCGCCAGCGCCTGGCGGTCGATCCGCAGGCCGGTGTGGCCGATATCGAACTGGTCTACCAGAGTGGCCCGCGCTACCGCCTTGGCGCGGTGAGCTTCGGTGGCGATGCGCCGCTGGACAACGACCTGCTGCAGCGCATGGTGGGGTTCAAGCCCGGCACCCCGTACGACTCGGAACTGATCGCCGAACTCAACAACGACCTGCAGTCCAGCGGCTACTTCGACAGCGTGCGCGTGGACGCCGCGCCCACCGCCGCAGTGGGCGAGGACATTCCGGTGGACGTCCACCTCGACACCCGCAAGCCACGCACCCTCGGCCTGGGCCTGGGTTTCTCCACCGACGTCGGGCCGCGCGGCAAGGCCAACTGGACCCGCCACTGGGTCAACCCGCAAGGGCACAGCTACGGCTGGGAAACCGAGCTGTCGGCGCCACGGCAGAACGTCGGCTTGTGGTACGACGTTCCGCTGGACCCGCCGCTCACCGACAAGCTGCGCTTCGCCGGCGGCTACCAGAACGAGGAGATTTCCGGCACCGATACCTTGAGCAAGCTGCTCACCGTCGGCCCGGAGTGGCACAGCAAGCTGCCCAGCGGCTGGCAGCGGGTGATTTCGCTGAAGTACCAGCGCGAGGAGTATCGCCTGGGCGACGACTCGGGGCTGAGCAACCTGCTGATGCCGGGTGTCAGCTTCTCCTACCTGCGCAGCGACAACCGCATCGATCCGCACAATGGCTACCGCCTGCAGTTCGACCTGCAGGCGGCCAAGGAGGGCCTGGGTTCGGATACCAACCTGATCCACGGCAACGTGCTGCTCAAGGGCCTGACCACCCTGGGCCAGAACCATCGCTTCCTTGGCCGCGTGCAGTTCGGCGGCAGTGCCACCAATGGCTACCAGCAGAACATCCCGCCGTCACTGCGCTTCTTCGCCGGTGGCGACCAGAGCGTGCGCGGCTACGACTACCAGTCGCTGTCACCGAAGAACAACCAGGGCGACCGCATCGGTGGGCGCTACCTGGTGGCCGGCAGCGCCGAGTACCAGTACTCGATTGCCGAGAAATGGCGCCTGGCGACCTTCATCGACCAGGGCAATTCGTTCAACTCGCTGGAACTGCCCAGCCTCAAGACCGGCGTCGGCATCGGCGTGCGCTGGGTGTCGCCGGTGGGGCCGCTGCGCCTGGACCTGGCCCGCGCCCTGGATGACGACGGTGGTTTTCGTTTGCACTTCTCCATGGGGCCTGAGCTGTGACGCGTGTAGTCAAACCCATCCTGCTGGCACTGCTGGGCCTGCTGTTGCTGATCGTCCTGGCGCTGAGCCTGGTGCTGGGTACCCAGGGCGGCAGCCGCTGGGTGCTGGGCCTGGTGCCGGGGCTGCAAGTCAGCGATTTTTCCGGACGCCTCGGCGGCAGTTGGCAGGCCAGCCAACTGCGCTGGACGGCGGGCGAAGACCGTGTCGAGGTGCAGGCCCCGCAACTGGACTGGTCGCCAGCCTGCCTGCTGCGCGCCACCTTGTGCGTCGAGCGTCTGCAGGCCGAGCGTATCGACATGGCCTTCGCCCCGGGCGAGGACAAGCCCGATAGCGGCCCGCTGCAACTGCCGACGCTGAATCTGCCGTTGGCCATCGAGCTGGGCGAGGTCAAGCTGGGCCAGCTGCGCCTGGATGGCAGCGACCTGCTGGGCGACCTTAGCCTGGCCGCGCACTGGACTGCGAGCGGCCTGCGCGTGGACAGCCTGCAACTGCGCCGCGACGACCTGCGCCTGGACGTGCAGGGCGACCTTATGCCCCAAGGCGACTGGCCGCTGCAGTTGCAAGGTACGCTGCAACTGCCCGCGGTCGATGGCAAGCCTTGGCAACTGGCGTTGAGCGCCAAGGGCGAGTTGCAGAAGTCCCTTGCCGTCGACGCCACCAGCAGTGGCTATCTGGACGCACGGCTGAGCGGTGAGCTGCAGGCCCTGGCCGAGCACCTGCCGGCCCACCTGAGCATTCGCGCGGACAGCTTCAAACCCGCCGCCGAGCTGCCCGACACCCTGCAACTCGACCAGCTGCGGCTCGATGCCCAGGGTGACTTGCTCAAGGGGTATCAACTGTCCGGCTCGGCCACGCTGCCCGCCGAGCAAGGGCCGATCGGCCTGGTGCTGGCCGGCAAGGTCGATGCCAAGGGTGCCCGGCTCGATGCCTTGGACCTGAACGCCAGCGACCAGCAACGCCTCAAGCTGCAGGCCAACGCCGACTGGCAGCAAGGCCTGAGCGCCGATGCCAGCCTCGACTGGCTGGACTTCCCCTGGTTGCGCCTGTACCCGCTGGAGACGGCGCCCCAGGTCACGCTCAAGCGCTTCAACGCCCAGGTGCAGTACCGCGACGGCAGCTACAAAGGGGTGGTCAACGGCGATCTGGACGGCCCGGCCGGCGCCTTCAGCCTAGCCAGCCCGTTCGACGGCGACCTCGGTCAGGTACGCCTGTCGCAACTGTTGCTCAGCGCCGGGCAGGGCAAGGCCGCCGGCAGTGTCGCCCTGCGTTTTGCCGACACCCTGGCCTGGGATGTCGACCTGCAACTGTCGGCCCTGGATCCGGCCTACTGGCTGGCGGAGCTGCCCGGCACCCTGGCCGGCCCGCTGCGCAGCCAGGGCGAATTGAAGCACGAACAACTGAGGCTCAAGGCTCAGTTGGACCTCAAAGGGCGCCTGCGCGGCCAGCCGGCGCTGGTCAAGGTCGACGCCGAAGGCGCGGGCGAGCGTTGGACCCTGGGCAGCCTGGCGGTGCAGCTGGGCGACAACCGCATCAATGGCAGCGCCAGCGTGCAGCAACGCCTGGCCGGGCGTGTCGACCTCGACCTGCCGCGCCTGGGCCAGCTTTGGCCGCAGCTGCAAGGGCAGGCCAAGGGCCGTCTGGACCTGGCCGGCACCCTGGCCGCACCGCAAGGCACCCTGACCCTGCAGGGGCAACAGCTGGGCCAGGCCGACAACCGCGTGCAGCGACTGGACTTGGATGCCCGGCTGGACAATGCCCAGCGCGGACAACTGACGCTCAAGGCCGGCGGTATCCGGGTGGGTGATACCGCCCTGGGCAGCCTTGATGTGCAAGGCAAGGGCGATCTTCGCCAGCAGGCTGCCACCCTGGCCCTCGACGGCCCGCAACTCAAGCTCGACCTGGCGCTGGATGGCGCCCTGGCCAAGGGCGACTGGCGCGGTCGCCTGGCCAGCGGGCGCATCCAGGCCGGCGGCCAGGACTGGCAGTTGCAGGCCCCGGCGCGCCTGCAGCGCCTGGCCAGCGGCCAGCTCGATTTCGGCGCCCATTGCTGGCGTTCCGGCCAAGCCAGCCTGTGCGGCGAGGACCAGCGCCTGGCGCCGGAGCCGCGCCTGCGTTACCACCTCAAGCAGTTCCCGCTGGACAGCCTGGCGCAGTGGCTGCCCAAGGACTTCGCCTGGCAGGGCCTGCTCAACGCCGACATCAACCTCGACATCCCGGCCAGCGGCCCCAAGGGCAGCATCCGCGTCGATGCCGGCGGTGGCACCCTGCGGGTACGCGACAAGGACCGCTGGGTCGACTTCCCCTATCAGGTGCTGCACCTGGACAGCACCCTGGCGCCACGCCGGGTCGACACCCGCCTGGACTTCCGGGGCGAGCGCCTGGGTGAGTTGAATGTGAACACCCGTCTTGATCCCTTGGGCCGTAACAAGCCGTTGTCCGGTGATTTCCGCCTGGCCGGGCTTGAGCTGTCGGTCATTCGGCCGTTCCTGCCGATGGTCGAGCGCCTGGCCGGCCAGCTCAACGGCAGCGGGCGCCTGTCTGGCAGCCTGATTGCGCCCCAGGTCAATGGTAGCCTGGCCTTGAGCGGTGGCGAGGTCAGCGGCGCGGAGTTGCCGGTGAACCTGGAGGACCTGTCGCTGCAGGCGCTGATCGCCGGTGAGCAGGTGCAATTGAACGGCAACTGGCACAGTGGTGCGGCAGGGCGTGGGCAACTGACCGGGCATATGACCTGGGGCCAGGCGCTGGGTATGGACCTGCGCCTGAAAGGCCAGCAGCTGCCGGTCAGCGTCGAGCCCTACGCGGCGCTGGAAGTGGCGCCCGACCTGAGCATTCGCCTGCTGGACGACAAACTGGCGGTGACCGGCAAGGTGCAGGTGCCTAAGGGCAAGATCACCGTGCGCGAGCTGCCGCCGTCGACGGTCAAGGTCTCGGACGACACGGTGATCGTCGGCCACCAGACCGAGCAGGGCAAGCCGCCGATGGCGGTGGCGATGGACATCGATGTCGATGTCGGCAGCGAAAAACTGTCGTTCAAGGGCTTCGGCCTGACCGCCAACCTGCTGGGCCACGTGCATATCGGCGACAACCTCGATACCCGGGGCGAACTGAGCTTGGCCGACGGACGCTATCGGCAGTATGGGCAGAGCCTGACCATTCGCCGCGCGCGGCTGCTGTTTGCCGGCCCCATCGACCAGCCGTACCTGGACATCGAGGCGGTCCGAAAGGTCGACGACGTGATCGCCGGCATCCGCCTGAGCGGCAGCGCCGAGCAGCCGACCACCAAGGTGTTCTCGGAGCCGGCGATGAGCCAGGAGCAGGCGTTGTCCTACCTGGTGCTGGGCCGGCCGCTGAACAGCTCCGGCGAGGACAGCAACATGCTTGCCGAGGCGGCGCTGGGGCTAGGCTTGATGGGCAGCGCCGGCCTGACCGGCGGCTTGGCTTCGAACCTGGGTATCGACGACTTCCAGCTCGACACCCAGGGCACGGGCAACAAGACCAGCGTGGTGGCCAGCGGCAACCTCACCGAGCGCCTGAGCCTGCGCTATGGCGTGGGCGTGTTCGAGCCGGCCAACACCATTGCCTTGCGCTACAAGCTCAGCAAGAAGGTCTACCTGGAAGCCGCGAGCGGCCTGGCCAGCTCGCTGGATATCTTCTACAAGCGCGATTTCTGATCCAGACCGCCGACGTATTGGGTACGCATCGCAATACCTTGCTCCGGCGCCTGGAGCGCGCCCAGGCCTGCTGCCATTTCATTCGCCGACCACCGTATCCAGATTGCCGCGGCGCTCGAGCTGGTGCTGTGGAGCACACCGCTCGAGGACGGCGAAAAGTAGTTCGAGGTCGCCGTGGCAGCGACTTGACCTTCGCACGGTCGATTGCAGCAGAGTTGCCCCGCGCCTTCTGAGATTGGCAGGCACGGCATTCCCCCTTTGACCAGGCGCTGGCTACGCCTGTCTACGGATGTTGCCGATCTGTCGCAGGCTCAATCCATACTTGTCGGCGAGCAGGCTGCGTGACAGCCCGCTGGCGCTCTCCCGCTGGATCTGCTGGTTGCGCAGCTGGCGCTGGAAGTGGTCGGACTTGGGGATCTCCAGGGCAAGGCCGGCGAAACGCTGGATCAGCGCATCAAGCGCCTCGGGCGGCAGCACATCGGCCAGTTTCGTGCGTTGGCGATGCTTGGGGATGTACTTGGGGCGTCCGCCAAAGGCATGGGTCAGCCGGTAGGCGTTGTCCAAACCGATGCATTCGATCAGTGCCTGCAGCGACTGAGGCAGTTGGGTGAGGTCGATGTTGCTCAGGTCTGGCATTTCCACGAAATGGTTCCTTCCGTCATTGGGTTTGGCCGGCGCCGAGGTCCCGGTGGGCTGCGGCGACGGTTGCCACGGGGAGGTCCGCGTGGCGTGGCCAGATTTTCGAACAGCGACGGAAAAAGTCGCTAGGGCCGAAGCGGACCGGGGCTTGTAGTCGTCCTTGTCTGTTGTTTGCGGGCAGCCGGACGCCTTGAAGTAGGAAATGCCTTCACCCTTGCGCTGCAGGCCCCAAACCATCTAGAGAAAGGGTTCCATGATGGCTTACTGGGTAGCTTACCTAGACATGCACCTACGGGCGCATCTCGACGCTACCGTGGGGCAGGGGCAGGAAAGGGGGGATTGCTGCGTGGGGAGCCGGCAGGAACTGCAGCGAGGGGCAAGCGGCCGAGGTATCATGGCGTCGGCTCCGCTGGAGCCTCATGTCCCCGATGTCGCAAGGAACCTCCGATGACACACGTGCAGCGCCTGAAATATTCGATCCTGATCATCCTGGTGGTCCTGGGGATCATGCTTGGCCTAAGTTACCTGCAGAAGCAGGGCACTATCAGCGAGCAGACATTCCAGTACGTCGCCATCGCCATTGCGGTGGTCGTGGTGGTGATCAACGGGATCCTGCGGCGCAAGGTGAAACCCTGAAGCAGGCGGGCCGGCATATCCTTGCCGGCCATGTGCTCAGCGCGAGGCGGGTTGCTCGAGCACGGCCCGGGCCTGAGGGTTCAGGCTGTAGCATTTGTCGCTACCCAGGTTGATCACGCCTTCGCTGCACAGGCGCTTGAGCACCTCGCGCACGCTCAGGAACGACAGCGGGATGTCCAACTGCTCGAGTTGCGCATGCACGCCACGCACACCAATGCTGCGGCCATTGCGGCCGGCGGTGTGCAGGGCGTCGATGACCTTCAGGCGGATCAGGCTGGTGCGCAGGCCGTAGGCGCGCAGCAGCTCGCGGATCTGTTCGTTGCCCACGCGTTCCTCCTGGGAGGCGGCAGCCTGGCTGGGTGCAGGCTGCGCCGCTAGCGCTTGTTGCGGGTTGTACATGTGAATGCTCCTTTTCGTGGACTGTCCCGAAATCATCGGTGCCTCACATCTAAAGACGTTTGAGCTCGACAAAACTGCAACCCCCGGTGAAAAAAATCTGACACGTTCTGTTGAGAACGTTGCAGCACTGCGTCGAACGTAAAATTTTCATCTGGCCATTCGTCTGTTCGGGATGACCCCGATAAGCACGAGGAGTGCCTGTGATCCCTCTTCCCCTGTTTCGCCTGGGCTTTGCCGCTGCCCTGGTCGCTTCCAGCCTGACCCTGCAGGCGCGTGAGGTCGATGGCGAGGCCTCCGCGCAGATCCGTCGCACCAGTTTCGGCGTGCCGCATATCCTGGCCAAGGACGAGCGCGGCCTGGGCTACGGCATCGGCTACGCCTATGCCCAGGACAACCTGTGCCTGCTGGCTGGCGAAGTACTGACCGTCAATGGCGAGCGCTCCCGCTATTTCGGTGCCGACGGCAAGACGGTCGAGCAGCGTGACAATCTCTCCAGCGACCTGTTCTTTACCTGGCTCAACGAGCCTGCGGCGGTAGACAGTTTCCTCAAGGCGCAGCCGGTGGCGGTGCGCGACCTGCTTGACGGTTATGCCAACGGCTACAACCGTGCCCTGGGTGAACGGCGGGCCGAGGGGCTGCCGGCCGAGTGCGGGGCAGGGGAGTGGCTACGACCGATCACCAGTCGCGATCTGGTCAAGCTGACCCGGCGCTTGCTGGCCGAGGGCGGTGTGGGGCAATTCGTCGAGGCCGTGGTCGCCGCGACGCCACCCAAGCTGGCGGCGCAGCGCCCGGCGGTCGACTACAGCGTGGCCCTGGCGCGACAGGCGCAGTTCGCCGCCGAGCGTGGCAGCAATGCCGTGGCCGTGGGCGCTGAGCGTTCGGCCAATGGCCGCGGGCTGCTGCTGGCCAACCCGCACTTCCCGTGGATTGGCGGGATGCGCTTTTACCAGATGCAGTTGACCATCCCCGGCCAACTGGATGTGATGGGAGCGGCGTTGCCGGGCCTGCCGGTGGTCAATATCGGGTTCAACCGGCACCTGGCCTGGACCCACACGGTCGACACCTCCAAGCACTTCACCCTCTACCGCCTGCAACTGGACCCCAAGGATGCCACCCGCTACCTGTATGACGGCCAGTCGCTGCCGCTGGAGCGCAAGCTGCTAACGATCACGGTGAAGGGTGAGGACGGTACGCTCAGCCAGGTCGAACGCACGATTCACCTGTCGAAGTTTGGCCCTGTGGTGCAATGGCCCGGCCGTCTGGATTGGGACAATCACGCCGCCTACAGCCTGCGCGACGCCAACCTCGACAACACCCGGGTATTGCAGCAGTGGTACCGGATCAACCGTGCCGACAGCCTGCAGGCGCTGAAGGCGTCGGTGGGCGAGCTGCAGGGCATCCCCTGGGTCAACACCTTGGCAGTGGACGCTGCTGGCCAGGCCTTGTACCTCAATCAGTCGGTGGTGCCCTATGTCGACCAGGGGATGCTGGAGCAGTGCAGCAACCCGGGCGCGTCGGGCCCGCTGGTGGTGCTTGACGGCTCGCGCAGTGCCTGCCAATGGAAGGTGGATGCGCAGGCTGCACAGCCAGGCATTTTTCCAGCGAGCCTGTTGCCGAGCCTGGAGCGGCGCGACTATGTGCAGCACGCCAACGATTCAGCGTGGATGGCCAACCCGGCCCAGCCGCTGACCGGCTACTCACCGCTGGTCAGCCGTGCCGACCAGCCCTTGGGCATGCGCAGCCGCTTCGCCCTGCAGCGCCTGCAAGGTAACGCCAAGCTGGGTGTCGCCGAGCTGCAGCGCATGGTGTTCGATGACGAGGTGTACCAGGCAAGCTTGCTGATGCCGGACTTGTTGCAATGGTGCAAGGGCGTGGAGGCGGACATTCAGTCGGTGTGCGCCAGCCTGCAGGCGTGGACCGGCAAGGCCGACCAGGGCAGCGGTATCGGCCTGGTTCATTTCATCAATATCGCCGGCGCGTTGACCGAGCATCCGCAAAGCTGGCGCGTGCCGTTCGACCCGGCCGACCCGTTGCACACGCCTCGTGGCCTGGCGGTGGAGCAGGCCGCGGTGCGCAGGCTGCTGCACGAGGCGGCGCTGGGCTCGCTTGCGCAGGTGAGCGAGGCCGGTATCGCCGCCGACCAAAGTTGGGGGCAGATTCAGCAGGCCGCCGATGGCACGCCGGTGCCCGGCGGGCCGCAGGCGTTGGGCGTCTACAACGCGATGGTCAGTGTGCCGGTGGGGCCGGGCAAGCGCCTGGTGGTCAGTGGTTCGAGCTATCTGCAGGTGGTCAGCTTCACCGAGCAGGGGCCGCAGGCCCAAGGGTTGCTGGCGTTCTCGCTGTCGAGCGAGCGGGCGTCGGCGCATGCCGCCGACCAGACCCGAGCCTTCGCGGCCAAGCAACTGGCGTCGATACCGTTCACCGAAGCGCAGATCAAGGCTGATCCGCAGTATCGGCAGTATGTGATCAGCGAGCGGGACAAGGGACAGGTGGTCAGCGCCAAATAGCACCGTAGATGGCAGCGCGGGGCAAGCCCGCTCCTACGAGAGTTGTAGGAGCGGGCTTGCCCCGCGCTGTTTCAGGAGAAGTCGAACGGGGCCAGCTGGAAACCCTGTTCGTCCACCTGCAACGCCCAGCCCCGACGATCCCAGTCCCCCAGCACGATACGCCGCGCCGGCTGGCCGTCGACCACCAGCTTGTGCAATGCCGGCCGGTGGGTGTGGCCGTGGACCAGGGTGCGCACGCCATGGGCGGCCATCACCTTGGGCACTTCCTCGGGGGTGACATCGACGATCTCGGTGCTCTTCATGCGCACCTGCGTGCTGCTTTCGCTACGCAGCTTGCGCGCCAGCTTGTGCCGCGTGCCCAGCGGCAGGTGCCGCAGGATCCACAGGGTCAGCGGGTTGCGCAGGTAACGGCGCAGCTTCATGTAGGCCACGTCGCGGGTGCACAGGGTGTCGCCGTGCATCAGCAGCACCGCCTCGCCACCGAGTTCGACCACGCTGGGGTCGGCCAGCAGGGTGCAGCCGGCGGCGTCGCAGAACGCCTGGCCGATGAGAAAATCGCGGTTGCCGTGCATCAGGTAGATCGCCGTGCCGCTGTCGCTCAGCCGGCGCAGGGCCTGGCAGATCGACTGCTGGAAGGGCGTCATCGCATCGTCGCCGATCCAGGCCTCGAAGAAGTCGCCGAGGATGTACAGCGCCTTGGCGTGGCGGGCGCGGCCGTCGAGCAGATCAAGAAACGCCCGGGTGATGTCCGGGCGTTCTTCTTGCAGGTGCAGATCGGAGATCAGCAGTATCACTCAATGATCTCGGCTTTCTCGATGATCACGTCTTCTTTCGGCACGTCCTGGTGGCCAGACTTGGAACCGGTGGCGACCTTTTCGATGGCGTCGACAACCTCGGTGCCTTCGGTCACTTTACCGAACACGGCGTAGCCCCAGCCTTGAACATTCTTACCGCTGTGGTTGAGGAAGTCGTTGTTCGAGGCGTTGATGAAGAACTGCGCGGAGGCCGAGTGCGGCTCCATGGTACGGGCCATGGCGATGGTGTACTTGTCGTTCTTCAGGCCGTTGTCGGCCTCGTTCTGGATGCTGGCACGCTTGTCACGTTTTTCGTTCATGCCTGGCTCGAAACCGCCGCCCTGGATCATGAAGCCCTTGATCACACGGTGGAACACGACGTTGCTGTAGTGCCCGGCCTTCACATATTCGAGGAAGTTGGCCACGGTGATCGGGGCTTTTTCGTCATTCAGTTCAATGACGATATCGCCGTGGTTGGTGCTCAGTTTGACTTTGGACATGCTGAAATTCGCTCTTTCAAGGCATTCGGGAAATAGGGTGCGCGCTGCGCTCGGACAACCTGACCCAGGATCAGGCAGCCTCGGCACACGCCACTGGGGCGCCATTGTGCCGGATTGTAGACCGCTGCGGCGACAAAACGCGCCACTTTGTCGGTGCTCCGGCTGTCAGCAGCTTGACTGCTTCGGCTATGATAGGCCCTTTGATTCAATCGGCCTACCCGGCCGGCTACCTGCATTCAAGGACACTATGAGCAAGCCCACTGCCGACAACGCGCCAAACGCCGCTGCCAAAGGCGCCCCCGCCGTCCCTGTGAACTTCCTGCGGCCGATCGTCCAGGCCGACCTGGACGCGGGCAAGCACCAGAGCATCGTCACCCGTTTCCCGCCGGAGCCCAACGGTTATCTGCACATCGGCCACGCCAAGTCGATCTGCGTCAACTTCGGCCTGGCCAAGGAATTCGGCGGCGCCTGCCACCTGCGTTTCGACGACACCAACCCGGCCAAGGAAGACCAGGAGTACATCGACTCCATCCAGCGTGACGTCAAGTGGCTGGGCTTCGAATGGGCAGGCCCGGTGCGCTATGCATCCGACTACTTTGACCAGTTGCACGCCTGGGCCGTGGAGCTGATCAAGTCGGGCAACGCCTACGTCTGCGACCTGACCCCCGAGCAGGCCAAGGAATACCGCGGCAGCCTGACCGAGCCAGGCAAGAACAGCCCGTTCCGCGAGCGCAGCGTCGAGGACAACCTGGACCTGTTCGCCCGCATGAAGGCCGGCGAGTTCAAGGACGGCGAGCGCGTGCTGCGTGCCAAGATCGACATGGCCTCGCCGAACATGAACCTGCGCGACCCGATCCTGTACCGCATCCGCCATGCCCACCACCACCAGACCGGTGACAAGTGGTGCATCTACCCCAACTACGACTTCACCCACGGCCAGTCGGACGCCATCGAAGGCATCACCCACTCGATCTGCACCCTGGAGTTCGAAAGCCACCGTCCGCTGTACGACTGGTTCCTCGACAAGCTGCCGGTGCCGGCGCACCCGCGCCAGTACGAGTTCAGCCGCCTGAACCTGAACTACACCATCACCTCCAAGCGCAAGCTCAAGCAACTGGTGGACGAAGGCCACGTCGAGGCCTGGGACGATCCGCGCATGTCGACCCTGTCGGGCTACCGCCGCCGCGGCTACACCCCGGCCTCGATCCGCAACTTCTGCGAGATGATCGGCACCAACCGTTCCGACGGCGTGGTCGACATGGCAATGCTCGAGTTCAGCATCCGTGACGACCTCGACCGCACCGCGCCGCGCGCCATGTGCGTGCTGCGCCCGCTGAAGGTGGTCATCACCAACTACCCCGAGGGCCAGGTCGAGCAGCTCGAACTGCCGCGCCATCCGAAGGAAGACATGGGCGTGCGCGTGCTGCCGTTCGCCCGCGAGCTGTACATCGACCGCGACGACTTCATGGAAGAGCCGCCCAAGGGCTACAAGCGCCTGGAGCCGGCCGGTGAAGTGCGCCTGCGCGGCAGCTACGTGATCCGCGCCGACGAGGCGATCAAGGACGCCGAAGGCAACATCGTCGAGCTGCGCTGCTCGTACGACCCGGACACCCTGGGCAAGAACCCCGAAGGCCGCAAGGTCAAGGGCGTGATCCACTGGGTGCCGGCCGAGGGCAGCATCGAGTGCGAAGTACGTCTGTACGACCGTCTGTTCCGCTCGGCCAACCCAGAGAAGACCGAAGACGGCGGCACGTTCCTCGACAACATCAATCCCGATTCGCTGCAGGTGCTCAGCGGTTGTCGCGCGGAACCTTCCCTGGGCCAGGCCCAGCCAGAAGACCGCTTCCAGTTCGAGCGCGAAGGCTACTTCTGCGCCGACCTGAAAGACTCCCAGCCGGGTCGCCCGGTGTTCAACCGCACCGTGACCCTGCGCGATTCGTGGGGCAGCTGAGGAACCTTCGTGCTTACCATCTACAACACGCTGAGCAAGACCAAGGAAGTTTTCAAGCCGCTGGACGGCAACAAGGTGCGCATGTACGTGTGCGGCATGACCGTGTACGACTATTGCCACCTGGGCCACGGCCGCAGCATGGTGGCCTTCGACCTGGTCACCCGCTGGCTGCGCAAGAGCGGCTATGAGCTGACCTATGTGCGCAACATCACCGACATCGACGACAAGATCATCAACCGGGCCAACGAGAACGGCGAGTCGTTCGACGCGCTGACCGCCCGAATGATCGACGCGATGCACGAGGACGAGCGCCGCCTGAGCATCCTCAAGCCGGACCTGGAGCCGCGTGCCACCGACCATATCCCCGGCATGCACGCGATGATCCAGACCCTGATCGACAAGGGTTACGCCTACGCGCCGGGCAATGGCGACGTGTACTACCGGGTCGGCAAGTTCGTCGGCTACGGCAAACTGTCACGCAAGAAGATCGAAGACCTGCGCATTGGCGCGCGCATCGAAGTCGACGAGGCCAAGCAGGACCCGCTGGACTTCGTGCTGTGGAAGGGCGTCAAGCCCGGCGAGCCGTACTGGGATTCACCGTGGGGGCCGGGCCGTCCGGGCTGGCACATCGAATGCTCGGTAATGTCCACCTGCTGCCTGGGCGAGAGCTTCGACATCCACGGTGGCGGCAGCGACCTGGAGTTCCCGCACCACGAGAACGAGATCGCCCAGAGCGAGGCGGCCACCGGCAAGCAATACGCCAACGCCTGGATGCACTGCGGCATGATCCGCATCAATGGCGAGAAGATGTCCAAGTCCTTGAACAACTTCTTCACCATCCGCGATGTGCTCGACAAGTACCACCCGGAAGTGGTGCGTTACCTGCTGGTGGCCAGCCACTATCGCAGCGCGATCAACTACTCCGAGGACAGCCTGCGCGACGCCAAGGGCGCGCTCGAGCGTTTCTACCATGCGCTGCGTGGCCTGCCGCGCGTGGCTGCCCAGGGTGGCGAGGCGTTCGTCGAGCGTTTCACCGTGGCGATGAACGACGACTTCGGCACGCCTGAGGCCTGCGCGGTGCTGTTCGACCTGGTGCGCGAGATCAACCGCCTGCGTGACAGCGACCCCGAGGCCGCCGCCGGCCTGGCCGGTCGTCTGCGCGAGCTGGGGGATGTGCTGGGTGTATTGCAACTGGAAGCCGATGACTTCCTGCGCGCCGGTGCAGAGGGCAAGGTCGATGCCGCCGAAGTGGAGGCGCTGATCCAGGCGCGTCTGCAGGCGCGCACCGACAAGAACTGGGCCGAATCCGACCGCATCCGCGACCAGCTGGCCGCCATGGGCGTGGTGCTGGAAGACAGCAAGGGCACCACCACCTGGCGCCTGGCGGACTGATACTGCAACCGGGGCCGCTGTGCGGCCCAATCGCGGGGCAAACCCGTTCCCACGTCGACGCACCTGCAATTGGGTGTCAACGTGGGAGCGGGCTCGCCCCGCGATGCTTTTCAGGCTGCTACTTCGCCGGCCCCGCCAACGGGCAATGCAGCACCAGTTTTGCCCCACCCAGTGCACTGCTGGCCACCTCCAGCCCGAACCCATGCAGGTCGACAATCGCCGCGACGATCGACAGCCCCAGCCCGAACCCCGCGTGGCGATGGCCTTCCTCGCTGCGGTAGAAGCGCTTCAACACCGCCTCGCGCTCATCCGCCGGGATCCCCGGCCCACTGTCCTCGACTGCAATATGCACGCCGGCCTCGTCCTCGCTGGCGACGATACGCACCTGTCCGCCTTCGGGGGTGAACTTGATGGCATTGCCCACCAGGTTGGCCAGTGCCTCGAACAGCAACTCCCGGTCGCCATGCAGCGCCGCCAGCTGCGCAGGCTGCTCCAGGTGCAGGCGAATGCCGCCATCTTCGGCCAGCGGCAGGTAGAAGTCATGCAGCTCCTCCAGCAACGCCTGCGGGTCGAGCCGGACAAAGCCGGCGCGGCGCTGTCGGTCTTCCAGTTCGCTGATGCGCAGCAGGCCGCGAAAGCGTGCCATCAGCGTGTCGGTCTCGCCGATCGCCTGGTCCAGCGCCTCGCCTTCGGCGGAGTCGCTGCCGCTTTGCTGGCGGATGCGGTAGAGCTGGGCACGCAGGCGTGTCAGCGGAGTGCGCAGGTCGTGGGCGATGTTGTCACAGACGCCCTTGACCTCGTGCATCAGCCGCTCGATGCGGTCGAGCATGGCGTTGACGATGGCGGCAAGCATGTCCAATTCGTCGCGCCGGGCCGACAGGGGCAGGCGGTGGGTGAGGTCGCCGGCGACGATCAGCTCGGCCTGGGCTTGGATCGCGCGGATGCGTTTGAGCGGCCGGCGCCGCAGCAGGTACCAGCCGGCAAAGCCAGGGATCAAGGTTAGCGAGATACCCCAGAGCAGGGCATCGAGGATGATTCTTGTCACCACGAACAGCGAGCCGTTGTCGCGCACCAGCACCAGCCAGCGACCGTCCTGCACCTTGATCGCCACGGCATCGCAGCTGTCGCGGGGCAGGTGGGGGTCGTCGGCGTCCAGGCATCGCTTGAGCTCATGGACCTTGCCGTCAAGGCCCAGCTCCGGGGGTATTGCACGGATGCGCCCGCCGATCGGGTTGAGCTGGGCGTCGAACAGGCCGTAGGCGTCGAAGCTGCGTTCCTCGAAGGCCTGGCTTGCCACCAGCGCGTCGTCCAGCTGCTTGCCGCTCATGTGGGCGAACAGGTGCTGGCGTTGCAGCATCGAGTGGCGGGTGAGCTTGTTCAGGTAGCTGCTGACCTCGAAGTACAGCACCCCCATGAGGATGCTGCTCCAGGCCACGAACAGGAAACTGTACAGCGCCAGCAGACGGCTGGTGGAGGAGCTCCAGCCCTTAGACGGGTTCGGCAATGGCATAGCCGGAGCCCCGCACGGTGCGAATCAGCGGGTTCTGGCCGGGAGAGTCGATCTTCTTGCGCAGCCGGCCGATGTGCACGTCGATCAGGTTGGTGCCAGGGTCGAAGTGATAGCCCCAGACCTCCTCGAAGATCATCATCCGGGTGATCACCTGGCCGGAGTGGCGCATCAGGTACTCGAGCAGCTTGTATTCGGTGGGCAGCAGGTTCAGCGCCTGTTCGCCGCGGCGGGCTTCGTGGCTGATCAGGTCCAGCTCAAGGTCGGCGACCTGCAGGCGGGTCTGGGTCATCGGCACGCTGTTGCGGCGCAGCAGCACCTCGACCCGGGCGGCCATCTCGTCGGAGGCGAACGGCTTGGTCAGGTAGTCGTCACCTCCGGCGCGCAGGCCGCGCACACGCTCGTCGACGTCCGACAGGGCACTGATCATCAGGATCGGCGTGGCGATCTTCAGGTTGCGCAGGGTGGTGACGATGGTCAGGCCGTCGACCTCGGGCAGCATGCGGTCCAGGGTGATCAGGTCGTAGCCGCCGGCGATGGCCTTGGCCAGGCCTTCACGGCCATTGTCGGCCCAGTCGACTTCCAGACCGTGGCTGGACAGTTCGGCGACGATTTCCTGGGCGGTGACAGCGTCGTCTTCGATGGTCAGTACGCGTGGCATGCTGGTTCCTGGGCGGCGAGTGGAGACCTGATTGTGCCAAAGAATAGACAACCGGCGATTTAAGAAAAATTCATCTACGCAATACTGCCGTGGCTGACCGGGCGATGGCGCAGCAGTAAAGGAAAAGGGGCGTGCCATTGCTGGCACGCCCCTTTCTCATGACGGCACAGGCTTAAACGACCTTGACGATCCAGCCCGCTGGCGCCTCGACGTCACCGCTCTGGATACCGGTCAGCTCGGCGTACAGCTTCTGCGTCA
Organism: Pseudomonas sp. RC3H12; assembly: GCF_018596375.1. Classification (NCBI taxonomy): domain Bacteria; kingdom Pseudomonadati; phylum Pseudomonadota; class Gammaproteobacteria; order Pseudomonadales; family Pseudomonadaceae; genus Pseudomonas; species Pseudomonas sp. RC3H12. The sequence continues at coordinate 1,783,541 of NZ_CP075595.1, forward strand.
CAGGGCCGACTTCGGTTTCGCTGTGGAATACGTGCAGCTTGCCGTTGTACTGGATGCCACCAATCGGCGTGATCACCGCAGCGGTACCGCAGGCACCGGCTTCGACGAAACGGTCGAGTTTGTCGATTTCCACGTCGCCCTCGATGACCTTCAGGCCCAGGCGCGATTCGGCCAGTTCCATCAGCGACAGGCGGGTGATGCCCGGCAGCACCGAGACCGACTTCGGCGTGACGAATTCGTTGTTGGCGGTGATGCCGAAGAAGTTGGCCGAACCGACTTCCTCGATTTTCTTGTGGGTCAGCGGGTCGAGGTAGATACAGTCGGCGAAGCCGGCTTTCTTGGCTTCATAGCCTGGCTGCAGGCTGGCCGCATAGTTGCCGCCGACCTTGGCCGCGCCGGTGCCTTGCGGGGCGGCACGGTCGAAGTCGGAGATGAGGAATTTGTGCGGGGTCATGCCGCCCTTGAAGTACGAACCGACCGGGATGGCGAAGACCGAGAAGATGAACTCGGGGGCGGTGCGCACGCCGATGTTGTCACCGGTGCCGATCACGAACGGACGCAGGTACAGGGCGCCCTTGCCGTGCGGTGGAACGAATTTTTCGTTGGCCTTGACCACCTGCTTGCAGGCTTCGATGAACTGTTCGGTCGAGACGCGTGGCATCAGCAGGCGGTCGCAGCTGCGCTGCATGCGCGCGGCGTTCTGGTCCGGGCGGAACAGGTTGATCGAGCCATCCTTGCAGCGGTAGGCCTTCAGGCCTTCGAAGCACTGCTGGCCATAGTGCAGGGCGGTGGAGCCTTCACTGATGTGCAGCACATTGTCTTCGGTCAGGGTGCCCTTGTCCCACTCGCCGTTACGCCATACGGACAGGTAACGTTTGTCAGTCTTGATGTAGTCGAAACCCAGCTTGTCCCAGTTAATGCTTTCGTTACTCATGACACCCTCATTGCTCTTGCCCGAACACGGCGGGCTGCTTTTATATGCGCACCCCGCCACCTTAATACATCCGGCGCGGATCGGGAACGGCCAGTCACACAATCCGCCGGGCGTGTTCCTTCGGGTCAGTCGCTGTCGCGATGACGATTACGATGAACGAACAGGCCTGAGCCTGTGCAGAGCAGAAATGTCACCCACATAAACGACTCCACGCCCAGGTACAGGCCCTGAGGAAGGAACCGCCAAACCAGCACGCCTGCGACAATCAGAGACAGCCCGGCCCATTTGCGTACCGTTGCAGCGCGAAGGTTGTGGTGGAGCACGGCTGCTGCAAGGGTGAGCAGCGCCGCGGCGATGAAGGTATTCATGGGCGGGCCTGGATAATCAGCGATTGGCTTGACCGTTGCGGTCCGATGCCTCCGCTGACAGTCGCCTCTATGTACACCATCCTATCGCCCATGTGATAAGTCGGTAACCTGCTGCTAACCAGTGGGCCGATGCTTACCCCCAGCGCGGCGCCGGTTATTGGCGCGACCAAGCCGACGGGTACCCCAATAGCTGTGCTGATTAGCGCACCGACGTGCCCGCGTTGGTCATTTAGTGCATCGGCTTGTTCTCTGGTGAGCGCTTTTGAGATCGATACCCGAATCTGGCAGGGACGGCCCTTCGCCTGCATACGGTCATAGACCTGAATCAAGGTCTCCGTCACTCGGTAGCTGGCCTGCCGAGCGCTCGTGAAATCAAGCATCGCAAGTCGTGCGCGGTCTGCTGGGTGAATAGTCAGTTCATGAACATCAAGCACGATGCCGCGGTTGGCGATGACTTGATAGGTTTTCTCGAATTGCACTGTGACTGCCCTTTCGTTGCCGGGGCGTGTTTCCCAGGGCCTGACAGTGAAAGGTTTTTGCAGTTGAACGAAGCTCCGTGCTTCCGAATTGGCTGTGGGATTTTTCTGTGATTTTGACCCGGGCGAGGGTCGGCCTCAGCGCAAGCGCCGGTTCCAGTCCCCCCCATGATCGCGCCAGCAGGCTTCTTCGCTGTCGAAGCGCACGTGCCAGGCCACGTGGTCCAGCGCGATGCCAGCATCGCTCAGTGCCTGGGCCGTCAGCGCGATCATCCGCGCCTTGTCCGCGCCGGCCAGCGCGCGGGCCTTGTCGGTGTCGTCGGTGAACACCCAGGTGATGCGCAGGCTGGCAGGGAAGTCGTCGAGGTCCACCTGGTGGGTGAGCCAGGCGAAACCGACGATCTCGCCCTGGGCAGTGGCGCAGGCTTCGGTCAGGCAGGCGACCATCTCCCGCTCCAGGCGCGCCAGGGCACGCTTGCCGCTGGCCATCAGACGTTGTCGATCTGCTGGCAGAAGCGCAGGCGGTTGCCGAACGGGTCGGCAACCTGCATTTCCAGGCCCCAGTCGACCGCCTCGGCCTGCGGGCGGGCGTAGCCGTAGCGCTTGGCCAGCAGTTCGCGCTCCAGCGCCTTGAGGTCCTCGACCCGGGCAAACACCGCCGAGCCGGGCGTGGCGTCGCCGTGGTGCTCGGACAGGTGCAGGATCAACCCGTCGCGGTGGATCTGCATGTACAGCGGCAGGTCCGGGGCGAAGCGGTGTTCCCAATCGAGCTGGAAACCCAGGAAATCAAGGTAGAACTCCCTGGCCTTGTCGACCGAGAAGATCCGCAGAATCGGAATGGCGGGGGCGAATTGCATGGGGGCATCCTTGGCTCGAAAAAGGGCAGGGTGGTCACTTTAGCCTACTTCGCCACGCCGGCAGGCACTTGAATTGCGCGTCCGGGCGCAGCCGCTCTGGCCCGCAGCCTTGCGGCATGACTGACGGTCCGAAAGTTTCATCATCGTTCATCTGCGCAGTTGGCCCGCTCCCTGCTATATCCCTCCAGCGAATATTGATCGAGTGGTCAGCCCGGCGCGCCTGCAAGCGCCCCGCGCAGTGCCCTCATCCGGCCGTCAGGCCATGGACTTCAGGGGTTTGAGGATGTCGTTGGCGCAGCAGATCGACCCACCGCAGGCAGACCCGGGCTGGAGCGCCCACCTGCAGTTGCGCTTCGTCCGGCGCGATGACGTGACCCGTCTTGGTGCGCGGCGTCATGTCGGACCACTTTTGGTGCAGCGGCCGTTCTATCCGGAGGGTGCGCCATGCCATGTCTATGTGCTGCATCCGCCAGGGGGCATCGTCGCCGGCGACCGCCTCGAACTTGATGTTCACCTCGAGCCCGGCAGCCATGCCTTGCTGACCATGCCCGGCGCGAGCAAGTTCTACCGCAGCATCGGCCCTACCGCGCGGCTCGCCCAGCGCTTTCACCTCGCCGCCGGCAGCACTCTGGAATGGCTGCCGCAGGACAGTATATTTTTCAATGGCGCCCGCGCCTGCCTCGACAACTGTTTCAGCCTTGAGCCCGGTGCGCGCCTGCTGGCCTGGGAGACGCTGTGCCTGGGTCGCCCGGTGATGAACGAGCGCTTCGAAGAGGGCGCGCTGGACAGCCGCCTGCGCATCGAACTGCCCGGCGACCCCGGCCTGCACGAGCGCCTGCGCATCGAGGGCGGGCAGCTGGGCAAGGTGGCCGGGCACCCGTTGCTCGCCACCTTCTGCGCAGTGCCCGCCGACTCAGCGATGCTGGAGCGGGTGCGTCAGGTTCTCGACGAACTCGACACCCCAGCCGGCGCGACGCTGCTCGGCTCACTGCTGGTGATCCGCCTGCTCGACCACGACAACCAACACCTGCAACGCAACCTGCAGCGCCTCTGGCACCTGCTGCGCCCGGCCGTGCTTGGCCTGGCGCCGTGCCCGCCGCGCATCTGGGCCACCTGAGAGAGCCGCCATGGAGCTGACCCCGCGAGAGAAAGACAAACTGCTGCTGTTCACCGCCGCCTTGCTGGCCGAGCGGCGCTTGGCCCGTGGCCTGAAACTGAACTACCCGGAGGCGGTGGCGTTGATCAGCGCCGCGGTGCTCGAAGGCGCCCGCGATGGCCGCACGGTGGCCGAACTGATGAGCCTGGGCCGCGAGGTGCTGGTGCGCGAGCAGGTGATGGCCGGCGTGCCGGAAATGCTGCACGACGTCCAGGTCGAAGCGACCTTCCCCGACGGCACCAAGCTGGTGACCGTGCATGAACCCATCGTTTGAGGAGGCCGGCATGATTCCCGGAGAAGTCCAGGTCGCCGCAGGCGACATCGAGCTCAATGTCGGCCGCCAGAGCGTCAGCGTCAGCGTGGCCAACCATGGTGACCGCCCGGTGCAGGTGGGCTCGCACTACCACTTCTACGAAGTCAACGACGCCCTGGTGTTCGAGCGCGAGCCGACCCGGGGCTTTCGCCTGGACATTCCGGCCGGCACCGCGGTGCGCTTCGAGCCGGGGCAGGCGCGCACCGTGCAACTGGTGGCCTACGCCGGCAAGCGCGAGGTGTACGGCTTTCAGGGCAAGGTGATGGGCGTGCTGGAGGGCAGGGCATGAGCCGGATTTCCCGCCAGGCCTACGCCGACATGTTCGGGCCTACCGTCGGTGACCGCGTGCGCCTGGCCGACACCGCATTGTGGGTGGAGGTGGAGAAGGACTTCACGATCTACGGCGAGGAGGTCAAGTTCGGCGGCGGCAAGGTGATCCGCGACGGCATGGGCCAGGGCCAGATGCTCGCGGCCGAGGCCATGGACCTGGTGCTGACCAATGCGCTGATCATCGACCACTGGGGCATCGTCAAGGCTGATATCGGCGTCAAGCATGGCCGTATCGCCGCCATCGGCAAGGCCGGCAATCCTGATGTTCAGCCCGGCGTCACGGTACCGGTAGGGCCGGGCACCGAGGTGATCGCCGCCGAAGGCAAGATCGTCACCGCCGGCGGCATCGACTCGCATATCCACTTCATCTGCCCGCAGCAGGTGGAGGAGGCGCTGACCAGCGGCGTGACCACTTTCATCGGCGGCGGCACCGGGCCGGCCACCGGCACCAACGCCACCACCTGCACCCCGGGGCCCTGGTACCTGGCGCGCATGCTCCAGGCCGCCGACTGCCTGCCGATCAACATCGGCCTGCTGGGCAAGGGTAATGCCTCGCGGCCCGAAGCCCTGCGCGAGCAGATCGCCGCTGGCGCCGTGGGCCTCAAACTGCACGAGGATTGGGGCTCGACGCCTGCCGCCATCGACTGTTGCCTGGGCGTGGCCGAGGAAATGGACATCCAGGTGGCGATCCATACCGACACCCTCAACGAGTCGGGCTGCATCGAGGACACCCTGGCCGCCATCGGCGATCGCACCATCCATACCTTCCACACCGAAGGGGCGGGCGGCGGCCACGCGCCGGACATCATCCGCGCAGCGGGCCAGGCCAACGTGCTGCCGTCCTCGACCAACCCGACACTGCCCTACACCGTGAACACGGTGGACGAGCATCTGGACATGCTCATGGTCTGCCACCACCTGGACCCGAGCATCGCCGAGGACGTCGCCTTCGCCGAATCGCGCATCCGCCGCGAGACCATCGCCGCCGAGGACATCCTCCACGACTTGGGCGCCTTCGCCATGACCTCGTCCGACTCCCAGGCCATGGGGCGGGTCGGCGAGGTGGTGCTGCGCACCTGGCAGGTGGCGCACCAGATGAAGCTGCGCCGCGGCCCGTTGTCTCCGGACAGCAGCTACAGCGACAACTTCCGGGTCAAGCGCTACATCGCCAAGTACACCCTCAACCCGGCGCTGACCCACGGTATCGCCCACGAGGTCGGCTCGGTGGAGGTGGGCAAGCTGGCCGACCTGGTGCTGTGGGCGCCGGCGTTCTTCGCGGTCAAGCCAGCGCTGGTGCTCAAGGGCGGGATGATTGCCACGGCGCCGATGGGCGATATCAACGGCTCGATCCCGACCCCGCAACCGGTGCACTACCGGCCGATGTTCGGCGCCCTGGGTGCGGCGCGGCATGCCACGCGCATGACCTTCCTGCCCCAGGCCGCACTGGACCGTGGCCTGCCCGAGCAACTGAAGCTGCAGAGCCTGATCGGTGTGGCCCATGGTTGCCGGCGGGTACGCAAGGCCGACATGGTCCACAACACCCTGCAACCGCTGATCGAAGTCGACGCGCAGACCTACCAGGTTCGCGCCGATGGCGAGCTGCTGGTGTGCGAGCCGGCGCACGAGTTGCCGCTGGCGCAGCGCTATTTCCTGTTCTGAAGGAGCGAACATGATTGTCCTCACCCGTCGGATCACTGAGTCCGAAGCCATCACCGGCACCGTCACCCTGGATGTCGATAGCCGCATCAAGAGCCGCCTGCGCGTCACCCTGGACGATGGTCGCGAGGCTGGGCTGGTGCTCGAGCGCGGCCATCTGCTGCGAGGCGGCGAACTGCTGGCCGATGCTGAAGGCCAGCAGGTCATTCGCGTGCTCGCTGCGCCCGAGACGGTCTCGACCGTGCGCTGCGCCGATCCGCTCCTGCTGGCCCGCGCCGCCTACCACCTGGGCAACCGCCACGTACCGCTGCAGATCGAGCTGGGCCTGTTGCGCTTCCAGCACGACCATGTACTCGACGACATGCTGCGTGGCCTGGGGCTGGAGGTGGTGACCGAACAGGCACCGTTCGAGCCCGAGGCCGGCGCCTACCAGAGCGCACCTCACAGCCATTCCCACGGCCATGACCACCCGTTCGTGCGCCTGCCAGCCCATTCCTGACCTCATCCTGGAGCCCACAATGAAAAAGACGTTCGCCCTGGTACTGCTGATGGTGGCCTTGCCGGCCTTCGCCCATCCCGGCCACGACAGTAACCCGTTGCAGGATGGCCTGCTGCACCCGCTGACCGGCCTCGATCACTTGCTGATGCTGCTCGGCACCGGCGTACTCGCCGCCCTGACCAGGCGCAACCTGACCTTGCCATTGGCGACCCTGGCCGCGATGTTCGGCGGCGCGGTCTGTGGCCATCTGTTCGGCGATGTGGTCGGCATGGAGCAGATGATCCTCGGCTCGCTGCTGGTGGCCGCTGCCGCCATGCTGTTGCCGAGCCGTCAGCTGCTGCTGTCGCTGATCATGCCGGTATTCGCCCTGTTCCACGGTTGGGCCCATGGCGTGGAAGCCACCCCCAGCGCGTTCTGGCAGTTCAGTGCCGGTTTCGTCACGGTCAGCGGCCTGCTGCTGGCGGCGGGCTTTGGCGTCGGTTGCCTGCTGCGGCGCCATGCCGGCCTGCAGAAGGCCTTCGGCGGCGGCTTGCTGGCGGGCGCTGCGCTGGTGCTGGCCGGCTGATGCACAGCGACCTGGCGCTGCTGCGCTTGCTGCAGTTGGCCAGCCCCGGCTTGCCGGTGGGCGGCTTCACCTACTCGCAAGGCCTGGAATGGGCCGTGGAAGCCGGTTGGGTGAAGGACGCCAAAGACTTCGCCGCCTGGCAGCGCGAGCAGTTGCACGACACCCTCGGCTACCTCGACTGGCCGTTGCTGGCGCGCCTGTACAAGGCCTGCCAGGCGGACGATGCCGACGCCTTCGCGCACTGGAGCCAGTTTCTTTTGGCCAACCGCGAGACCGCCGAACTGCGCCTTGAGGAACGGCAGCGCGGCAGCGCCCTGGCGCGTCTGCTCGATGGCTGGCAACTGGGGCAGGAGCCGGCCTGGCGCGCCAGCCTCGAACTCAGCCAGCTGGGCGGCATGGCCTGGCTCGGGGTGCACTGGTCGATCCCGCTGCGCCAGCTCGCCCTGGGCCATGGCTTCGCCTGGCTCGAAGGCGCGGTGATGGCGGGGGTGAAGCTCGTGCCGTTCGGCCAGCAGGCCGCCCAGACCCTGCTGCGCGACTTGGGCGAGGAACTGCCTGCCGTGCTCGATCATGCCCTGACCCTGGACGACGAACAGCTAGGCGGTGGCCTGCCACTGCTGGCCATCGCTTCGTCGCGCCATGAAACCCAATACACCCGTTTGTTCCGTTCCTGAGGACTGCCACGATGCAAAACTACCAGCAACCCCTGCGTGTCGGCGTCGGCGGCCCGGTCGGCTCCGGCAAGACCGCGCTGCTCGAAGCCCTGTGCAAGGCCATGCGTGATCACTACCAGATCGCCGTGGTGACCAATGACATCTATACCAAGGAAGACCAGCGCATTCTCACCGAAGCCGGGGCCCTGGAGCCTGAGCGTATCGTCGGCGTCGAGACCGGCGGCTGCCCGCACACGGCGATCCGCGAGGACGCCTCGATGAACCTGGCCGCCGTCGAGGCGCTGGCGCGCCAGTTCGGTAACCTCGAGGTGATCTTCGTCGAGAGTGGCGGTGACAACCTCAGCGCCACCTTCAGCCCGGAACTGGCCGACCTGACCATCTATGTGATCGATGTCGCCGAGGGCGAGAAGATCCCGCGCAAGGGCGGGCCGGGCATCACCAAGTCGGACTTCCTGGTGATCAACAAGACTGACCTCGCGCCCTATGTGGGGGCGTCGCTGGAGGTGATGGAGCGCGACACCCGACGCATGCGCCCGGAGCGGCCGTGGACGTTCAGCAACCTGAAGAAGGGCGAGGGGCTGCAGGCAGTGATCGATTTCATCGTCGAGCGCGGAATGCTGGGGGGCAGGCGGTAGAGGTGCAGTAACCATGAGGCAGAGCACAGCCCGCGTAGTGCTTCGCCTCACGGCTGCTGGCCCTGTACCTTGGCGCCAACACGTTCTCAAACACGACTTCCTACAAAGTCAAAGGAGCGCTTTTAAGCGGCAAAGCGGTCTTTTCCTAACGCTGCCTGGCATGGATGACAGATAGAGTCTGGCGGGCTGCAGGAGAAAACGCTTTGCCTGCGCAAATGAAACCAGAAATCACTGAAAGGACACTGTATGAAAAAGGTTGTACTGGCCGCGTTGCTGGCATCTGCAAGCTTGACCCAGATTGCCTATGGCAATGAGCCGGTGAGCTCTCCCAAAGGCGCTTCACCGTTCTTCCAAAGCAGCAATGCGGAAAAGACGCTGCAGGTTGCCGCCACGTTTATCGGTGACATTGGATCGGGCGCATGCCCGGCCGGCACTGCTCGAACTTCAGCCGGTAACTGTCAGCCTCCTATTGAATTCGATTGATGTAGCGCGGGGTAGGCAGCCTGGTGAAATGGCCCTGATCTGCGGCGAATACAGCCGCATGCTCCGTCAGGGCCGATGTTATTGGCCAATGCATTGAAGTCAATTAGAGCCGGTCTCATTTACACCTGTGTCAGCGTGCCATTGATGACCGAGTCCACTGCGGCACCCGAACCCTCGCTCAGCGCTCTCTACCAAGCACATCGCGGCTGGCTCCAGCGACGCCTGGGCGACACCTGGGCGGACCTGGGTGGTATCGGCGACGGTCGGTTTTTGATCTCGGCTTATCGTGCCAATGCCTGGTTCGGCTTGTAGAACAGGAAGTGCGTGGTCTGGGCCGTCTTGCGATAGGCCTTGGCCCAGTCGGGGCGAACACTGCGGTCATGGAAGTACAGGGCGCCGCCGGTAGGGTCCTTGAGCTGCTGGTTAAGTGCCTTGCGGGCGATTTCCTTGGCCACCGCGTAGCGCTGCGCTTCTTCCACCTGATCGGGGCGCCCGTCGCACCACCAGGAGAACTGGCAGCTCTTGCTCTCGACCCCCTGCTTGACCACCGCGCAGATACTGTCGGGGAAGCCCTCGTGGCCAAGGCGATTGAGCACCACGCTGGCCACCGCGCTCATGTCCTCGGCGTCGGCGCCCTTGGCTTCCCAGTAGATGGTGCGGGCCAGGCAGGTGATGCTGTCGTCCATCGGCGCCTGGCCTGCCGGGTCGACGGCCTGGACTTCACCGGGGGTCAGGGTTTCCTGTTTTTTGGGCGGTGGGGCATCCTCGACCACCTTCTCCTCGAGCACTTGCGCCTTGTCTTCGGCAACCGCGGCCTGCTGGCTGTCGGCGGCGGGGAGGGGGCCTGCAAGCAGGGTCAGGGACAGACCGAACAGCATCCACGCAAGGCGCATGATCGAGACTCCGCGAGAGGGCTGTCCACAGTCTAGCCGTTCGGCTTCAATTCAGTGTCAGGCTCAGCACCAGGGGCAGGGTCGCAGCGGCAGCGATGGTCTGCAGGGCGATGATGGTGGCCATCAACGGTGCATTGCCGCCCATCTGCCGGGCCATCACATAGGACGACGACGCGGTGGGCAGGGCCTGGAACAGCACCGCCACCACCGCTGCCTGGCCACCCAGCCCGAGCAACCGGCACAGGCCCCAGGTGGTCACCGGCATGACCAGGAACTTGAATAGCGACGCCGCCAGCACCGGCCTGACCTGCTGGCCCAGGCGCGCCCCGCCGAGCGCCGCGCCGACGCACAGCAAGCCCAGGGGCAGCGCCGCCTGGCCCAGGGCCTTGACCGTGGGCTCCAGGCCGGCCGGCAGGCCGAGGCCGGTTACCCGCAGCAACAGGCCTGCCGCGCAGCCGATGATCAACGGGTTGGCGAAGATCGCCTTGAGCACTGTGGTCGGTGAGCTGTGGCGTGCGCTGAAGCGGGCAAACACCAGTACACAGAGCAGGTTGACCAGCGGCACGATGGCGGCGTTGGCCACCGCCGCCAGGGCGATGCCGGCAGTGCCGTAGAGGCCGGCGGCCAGGGTGGCGCCGATGTAGTTGTTGAAGCGCACGCCACCCTGGAACACCGAGGTGAAGTCGCCGCCGTCATGGCTGGCGACGCCCTGGTAGAGCACCAGCAGCAGGGCGCCGAGCAGGGTCGAGAGCATCAGCACGCCGACCATGCCCAGTACCGGCACGCCTTCAAGGTTGGCGGTGGCCAGGCCGTGCAGGAACAACGACGGCAGCAGCACGTAATAGCTCAGGCGTTCGGCGCCGGGCCAGAAGGTTTCGGCGAGAAAGCCACGGACCCGCAGCCAGGTGCCCAGGGCGATGAGCAGGATGATCGGGACGAGAGTAGTGAGCAGCAGGTGGAGCATGGCGGGTGGTCCGTGGCCGGGTACGGGCACAGACTAGCGGAGTTGAGTGAGCAGAAAAAACGGTGTTTTCTTGAGTGACCGTTGAGAAAAAATGCATTGTCTACACCGCTGCGTAGCGCTTTCGCCAGTGTTCAAGCCTCGAGCGCGGTCTTCAACACCGCGCTCAGGTGCCGCCGCTGGCTCTTTTCATGTTCCAGCAGCACCATGCGCCGGGTCAGCTGCGGTTCACCGAAGGGCAGCACGGTGGCAGCGGGCAGCCGTTCCAGGTCGTCATCGCTCATGGGGATGACCGCCACCCCGAGCCCCATGGCCGCCATGCGCGCCAGGGCCTCCTGGCTGTCCAGCTCCATCTGCTCGTTGACCTGCAGGCGCTGACGGCGCAGTTCCTGTTCGATCTGGCGGCCGGCCCAGGCGCGTTTGTCGAAGCGCAGGAACGGCTGGCTGGCGAGCAGCGCAGACAAGCTCTGGCCTGCCAGATCCGGGCTGGCGATGGCCCAGAATCGGTCCTCGAACAGCGGCGTGTACTGCAGGCTTTGCGGGTAGGGGCTGACCGGCTCGGTAGTGATCGCCGCGTCCAGCTCGCCATCTTCGACCCGCCGGGCGAGTTCCGCAGACATGCCCGACACCACGCTGACATGCAGCTCGGGGTGGTGCGCCTTGATCCACACCAGTGCCCTGGGCAGGCGCCGGGCGAGTACGGTGTGGATCGCCCCGATACGCAGGCGACCGCGCAGGCTCGGGCCGCTGGCCAGGGTGTCGGCCAGTTCGTCGTAGGCAGCCAGGATGCCTTCGGCGCGGGCCACCGCCAGCTGCCCGGCCTCGGTCAGCATTACCTGGCGGCGGCTGCGGTCGAACAGGGCGACCTGCAGCTCGTCTTCCAGGGTCTTGATGTGCAGGCTCACCGCCGAGGGCGTCAAGCTCAGCAGGTCGGCGGCGCGGGCGAAGGTGCCATGGCGGGCGATGGTGACCAGGGTGCGCAGGGCTTTGAGGGACACGCGGGGCTCCGGTTCGTGACGTGGCAGGCTTACCCTGTCGAGGGCGCAAGGTACGATACGCGAATGCGCGCCTCAACGCCCGGGGCGTCCGTATGCCTGGCTGATGCGGTCGATCACCATCGCCAGCGCGACGATCGCCAGGCCCGCCTCGACGCCTTGGCCGACGTTGAGGGTCTGGATACCGGCCAGCACGTCCTCGCCCAGCCCGCGGGCGCCGATCATCGAGGCTACCACCACCATCGACAGGGCCATCATCACCGACTGGTTGAGCCCGGCCATGATGCTTGGCAGGGCCAGCGGCAGGGCGATACGCCGCAGCTGTTGCCAGCGGCTGGCGCCCAGGCCGTGGGCGGCCTGCAGCAGCGACGGGTCGATCTGCGAAAGGCCCAGCTCGGTCAGGCGCACCAGCGGCGGCAGGGCGTAGATCAGCGTGGCGAACACTGCCGGCACCTTGCCCAGGCCGAACAGCATCAGCACCGGGATCAGGTAGACGAAGGCCGGCAGGGTCTGCATCACGTCGAGCACCGGCAGGATCAGGCGCCGGGCCAGGGGCCGGGTGGCCAGCAGGATGCCCAGCGGCACCCCGATCAGCACGCACAGGCCGGTGCTGACCAGCACCAGGGCGAGGGTCTGCAGCAGCTTGTCCCACAACCCGAGCATGCCAATCAGTGCCAGCAGCAGTGGCAGCATCAACGCCCGGGCCAGGCTGCGGCTGGCATGCCAGGCCAGCAGGCCGACCAGCACCAGCAGCAGCCACCAGGGCAGCAGGCGGAGCAGGTTTTCCAGGCCTAGCAGCAGTTGCAGCAACTGGTCGGAGACGGTGCGCAGATGGTCGCCATAGTGCAGGACCAGCCAGTCGACCAGGCGGTTGACCCAGGCGGCGAAAGAAAATTGCAGGGCTTCGGGAAAACCACCGCTCACAGGCCGGCCTCGACCTTGGCGGCGTTTTCGGCGGGCAGCCAGGCCTTCCACACCGCAGGGTTTGCACGCAGGAAGGCGATTGCCGCGTCGCGGGGTTTCTGCCGGGTTTCGCTCATGTCGGCGAGTGCCTTGTTCAGGGTGTCGATGGGCAGGTCGACTTTCTCGAATACGGCGACCAGTTCCGGGTAGGCGTCACGAAACGCTTTCGATACCCCGATCGAGAGCTTGGCTGGCAACGAACGGCTGCCTTTGGGAGCGGGATTGGCGGGATCTGTGAGGGTGGCCCAGGCGGCTGCATCGAACGGGGGCTCTTCGAGGCGTACCAGGTCGTAGCGGCCCATCAGCGGAGTAGGGCTCCAGTAGTAGAACAGCACGGGCTTGCCGAGCTTGATCTTGGCGGCGATCTCGGCGTCGAGGGCCGCGCCGGTGCCGCTGCGGAAGTTGTTGTACAGCCCGTCCAGGCCATAGGCCTTGAGCTTCTGGCTGTTGACGGTCTCGGAAGTCCAGCCGCTGGGGCTGTTGAGGAAGCGGCCCTTGCCGGGCGCCTCGGGGTCGTCGAATACCTGGGGGTAGCGCTTGAGGTCGTCGACGCTGCGCAGGTCCGGCGCAAGGGGTTCGAGGTTGCGTGCCGGGTCGCCCTTTATGATGTAGGCCGGTACCCACCAGCCTTCCTCCGCGTTCTTCACCGTGTCGCCCAGGGCGAACACCTGGCCGGCCTGCTCGGCCTTGACCCAGGCGGGGCTGCGCCCGGCCCATTCCTCGGCGATCACTTGCAGATCGTTGCGCGCCAGGGCCACTTCCATGCTGACGGTGCTGCCGGGGAGGGTGTCGGTGGGGTAGCCGTAACCGCGTTCGACGATCAGGCGCAGGATTTCGGTGGTGAGGGCACCGCTTTCCCAGCCGATGGCGCCGAAGTGGATGGGTTTCTTGGCCGCAGCGGCGGAGTCGGTGCTGGCCAGGCCGAAGGCAAGGAGCAGGCTGGCCAGCAGGGTAGGAACTTTCTTCATCGGGGCCTCGTCGGTGCCGGTCCGTGGGTTCCGGCAAAAGTGTAGACGACGAGGCTTTTCAGCCGAGACCACCTGCAAGCGGCCCCGGCGTTTGGCAGTTAAACGCGGAACTGATCCATCAACCCCTGCTGCTGGTTGGCCAGGCTGTTGAGCGACTGGCTGACCCGCGCCGATTCGTTGGCCTGGCCGCTCAGCGACTCGGTCACGTCACGGATGGTGGCGACGTTGCTGTTGATCTCTTCGGCCACCGCGCTCTGCTCTTCGGCGGCGCTGGCGATCTGCAGGTTCATGTCGGTGATCACGGTCACCGCCTGGCCGATGCGCTGCAGCGCGGTGACGGCCTGGCCGACCTGCTCCACGCCGCCCTGGGCCTGGCGATGGCTGCTGTCCATGGCGCCGACCACTTCCTGGGTGCCGGCCTGCAGGGCCTCGATCACCTGGCGGGTTTCCTCCACCGACTCCTGGGTACGGCGCGCCAGGTTGCGCACTTCGTCGGCGACCACGGCGAAGCCGCGGCCAGCCTCGCCGGCACGGGCCGCCTCGATCGCGGCGTTGAGCGCCAGCAGGTTGGTCTGCTCGGCGATCGAGCGGATGACCTCGAGCACCGAACCGATCTTCTCGCTGTTGCGCGCCAGACCTTCGACCTGGGCCATGGCGCCGCTCATGTCGGCGGCCAGGGTGTCGATGCTGGTGGTGGTGCGGTCGATCACCGCCAAGCCTTCGCGGGTGGCCTGGTCGGCTTCACGCGCGGCCTGGGCGGCCTGGGCCGAGCTGCGGGCGACATCCTGGGCAGTGGCGCTCATTTCGTGGGAAGCGGTGGCCACCTGGTCGACCTGGCGGTACTGCTGCTCCATGCCGGCGCTGGTCTCGGCGGCGATGGCCGCGGACTGGTCGGCGGTGCCGCGGGCGGCCTGGACCGAGCGCTTGACCTCGGCGATGGTCGGCTGCAGCTTGTCGAGGAAGCGGTTGAACCAGCCGGCCAGCTCGCCCAGTTCATCCTGCTTGTCGTATTGCAGGCGGCGGGTCAGGTCGCCTTCGCCGCTGGCGATGTCCTTGAGCATGGCGGCCACGCCAAGGATCGGCCGGGTCACGCCGCGGGCCATCAGCCACACCAGCAGCAGGCCGGCGATGGCGGCGGCCAGGCCCAGGCCCAGTTCGAGCAGGGTGCCGCTGTTGTTGAGGGCGTCGAGTTCTACCTTGAGCGCCTCGGCCGGCCCGGTCAGGGCACTTTCCGGCACATCCAGCAGCACGCCCCAGGGCTTGCCGCCGGGGATCGGCTCGAAGGCGGCCAGTACTTTCAGGCGCTGCTGATCGTGGAGGATCTGCAATTTGCCTTCGGCAAGCTTGCGCACCAGTTCCGCGCCCTGGGTCCGGTCGACCTGGTCGAAGCGCTGGGCCAGCTTGCCGGCATCGGCGCTGTAACCGGCCAGCAGGCCCACGGGGCTGAGGATGCCGACGGTGGTCTGGCCTTCGTAAAGGCTGCGGCTGGCGGTCTGGCTCAAAGCCTGCAAACTGTTGAGGTTGATGTCGATGGACAGGGTGGCGATGACCTTGTCTGCGGCCTTGAGCGGGAAGACGATGCTGGTCATCAGCACCTGCTGGCCGTCGATGTCATAGAAGTACGGCTCGACCACGCACACGGTGCCGGTGCTGCGCGGGCACACCCACCAGGTGTTGGCCGGCTGGCCACTGGGGCCGATCTCGGTGTTGGCCATGTCGTGCTCGGGCAGCGCCATCGAGGTCAGCTGGCCGACCCGCGGCTGCGACCAGTACAGGGCGAAGCGCCCGGTCTCGTTGCTGCCCAATTCGCCCTGGCCGGCGAACAGCTTGTCCTTGCCATCCAGCGCGCCCGGTTCGAACACCAGCGACAGGCCGAGCAGGTCGGGGTTGGCCTGCAGCGCGGCACGCACCTGGGCAGTCATGTCCTGGCGCAGGTCGTAGGCGTCGAGGAAGCGCTTTTCCGCCTGCTCACGCAGGAACAGCACCTGGCGGGCGAAACCGGCGCCGTACTGGTAGGCGTCCATGAACTGACGACGGATGTTCAGGGCCTGGACCTCGCCCTGGGACTCGATGCGCGACTGGGCCGAGTCGGAGAGCATGCGCATGCTGCTGGCTTTCACCAGGTCCGAACTGTGGTCCATGCGGTACAGCGAAAGGCCGACGAGCAGGGTGACGATTGCCGCCAGGCACAGGCCCGCCAGCAGGGTGATCTTCCATTGGATGGAGAGTTGTCGCAGCAAAGGCATGGGGAAAATCCCTTGTAATAGGTTTGATGCTGCCGACTGTGTCGGCCTGCTCGGATTTTTCTTTATTCAAACGTTCAATTAAACCCTGCGACTTTCGTCTATTCCCTACAAAGGGCCGCGGCGCAGACGCTTTTGACTTCTGCCGGTCTGTGCTTCAGAGTGTGCGCCCTTCATAACAACATCCCCTGGTCCGGCCACTGCCTGCGCGCAGTCTGTCGCCGGAATGCCCGCTTTTTGTCTGTCGTAACGAGGTTTGCACACCATGAATGCAGTGATTGCCGCGGTCGGGCTCATGCTGATCCTGAGCCTGTCCCGTGTGCATGTGGTCATCGCCCTGATCATCGGCGCCCTGGCCGGAGGCCTGGTCGGTGGGCTGGGTATCGAGGGCACGCTCAAGGCCTTCAATGGTGGCCTGGGTGGCGGTGCCACGGTGGCGTTGTCGTATGCGTTGCTCGGCGCCTTCGCGGTGGCCATCGCCAAGTCGGGCCTGGCCCATGCCCTGGCCGATCGGGCGCTGGCGATGATCGATCGCCAGGGCCATGCCGACGGTGGCAAGATCAAGTGGCTGCTGATCGGCCTGATGCTGGTGGTGGCGGTGTCGTCGCAGAACATCCTGCCGATCCACATCGCCTTCATCCCGTTGCTGGTGCCGCCGCTGCTGTACGTGCTGACCCGCCTGCGCATCGACCGCCGGCTGATTGCCTGCGTGATCACCTTCGGCCTGATCACCCCTTACATGTTCCTGCCGGTCGGTTTCGGCAACATCTTCCTCAACGAGATCCTGCTGGCCAACGTCGCCCGCGCCGGTGTCGACGTGAGCGGGGTCAATGTCACCCACGCCATGGCCATTCCCGCCGCGGGCATGCTCGCCGGCCTGTTGCTGGCGGTGTGCTTCAGCTACCGCAAGAAACGTGATTACGACCTGGCGCGGATCGAGCAGGTCGAGCAGGTCAGCGTGCAGTACAACCCGGTGACCCTGCTGGTGGCCGGGGTGGCGATCGCCGCGGCGTTCATCATCCAGCTGTGGCTGGACTCGATGATCATCGGCGCGATGGTCGGTTTCCTGATCTTCTCGCTGTCGGGCATCGTGCGCTGGAAGGACACCGACGACCTGTTCACCGAAGGCATGAAGATGATGGCGATGATCGGCTTCATAATGATCGCTGCCTCTGGCTTCGCCGAAGTGATGAAGGCCACCGGCGAGGTGAAGAGCCTGGTTGAGACCTCGGCGCAGTGGATCGACCACAGCAAGGGCATTGGTGCCTTGCTGATGCTGCTGGTGGGGCTGCTGGTGACCATGGGCATCGGCTCGTCGTTTTCCACCGTGCCGATCCTGGCGGCGATCTTCGTGCCGCTGTGCGTGCAACTGGGCTTCGATCCGCTGGCCACCGTGTGCATCGTCGGTACTGCCGGTGCACTAGGTGATGCCGGTTCGCCGGCTTCGGACTCGACCCTGGGGCCGACCTCCGGGCTGAACGTGGATGGCCAGCACCACCATATCTGGGACACCGTGGTGCCGACGTTCCTCCACTACAACCTGCCGCTGCTGGCGTTTGGCTGGTTGGCGGCGATGACGCTCTGATTCCGAGGGGCCAGCGCGGGAGCGGGCTAGCCCCGCGATCACCGGCGCAGCCGGTGCCATATGACGCATCGCTCCCACGCGCCCCAGGAGAGCACAGGCCGCCTCTGATCAGCCGCGGGTCGGCGCCGGCACGATACGGTTGAGGACGGTGCTGCCGTCCTTGCTGCGGGTCAGGTATACCGGCAGCACCTTGGGCAGCGTGTCTACCAGGCGTTCGACCTCGCGGGTGCTGTAGATGCCA
The DNA here is from genome assembly GCF_018596375.1 of Pseudomonas sp. RC3H12. Classification (NCBI taxonomy): domain Bacteria; kingdom Pseudomonadati; phylum Pseudomonadota; class Gammaproteobacteria; order Pseudomonadales; family Pseudomonadaceae; genus Pseudomonas; species Pseudomonas sp. RC3H12. Next base: position 1,801,336 of record NZ_CP075595.1, read on the forward strand.
CTGATGCGAATGTTGGCGGTGCTGTCGTCGGCCAGGATGAGCGGTTTGTCCAGGTAACGGTTGATCACCGGCAGCGCCTGGCCGAGGCTGAGGTTGTCCAGCACCAGCCTGCCGCTGCGCCAGGCCAGGCTGTTGGCGTAGTCGTCGCTCTGGTTCAGTTCGGGTTCGAAATCGCCCTTGTGGTAGCTGGCCTGCATGCCCGGGCCAAGGCGATAGCCGCCGGAGCCGCCGCCGCTGCTGACCAGCACCGAACCTTCCACCAGCGTCACCTTGACCTGGTCCTTGTACTTCCACACGTTGAACTGGGTGCCGGTGACCCGGGTCTGGCCGTTGGCGGCGTGGACGATGAACGGGTGGCTGCTGTCGTGGGCGACCTTGAAGAACGCCTCGCCCTGGATCAGGGTGACCCGGCGCTCATCCTTGAAGTTCAGGAAGCGCAGCTCGCTGTTGAGGTTCAGCTCGACGCTGCTGCCGTCGCCCAGGCGTACCTGACGCAGGTGGTCGGTGGCTTCGAAATGCTGGTAGCCGTTGGGCAGCCAGCCCTGTTCCCAGCCGAGCCAGCCTGCCAGCGGCAGGGCGAGCAGGGTGATGGCCGCGGCGGAGGCGAACGGGCGCCAGTGGCGCGTCGCCGCCGGGCGCCGCACGGGCAGCGGGATTACCTGGGCGGTGCGCGGCAGCAGGTCGGCGGTGTCCCAGATTTCCAGCATCGCCTGGTATTCCTCGGCATGCCGCGGGTCGGCAGCCAACCATTGGCCGAACGCCTCACGCTCGGCCGCCGTGCAATCGTCGGCGTGCAGGCGCATGCACCAATGCGCGGCGGCATCGGTGATTGCATCGTCTTCGCTTGGAATGTGGCGGTCCTGATTCATCGCGGCTCCCGGTTTTGCGGCATTCTACCCCCGGGCGGGGGATTCCGAGAACGAGTTAATGGCGAATGACTTTCAATTGTGCGGTTTTTCGTCGTATCTGCGGTTGGGTATCATCTGCGACAGGGCAGGGGACTTCGTGGGCGTCGACAAGGGCGGTAGCGCCAAGCCTTGACTTTTTCTTGCGCCGCACGCTAGTTTCCCAGCCCATGAACCTATTCCCGCAGTACAGCGCCCTCAGCATTATTACCGCCATTATCAGATTGGCGGGCTAGCGCACACATGCACTGAACCCGCCCTGGAGGCGGGTTTCTTCTCTCTGACTCCTGGGCACGACAAAGAAACCAGGAGTCATCGATGACCAGCCTCAGCGCCACCCCTCGTCCCCCGGCAACCCCCCAACAACTGCTGTCCGAGCAGGTGCGCCGGATTCTCTCGGCGCCGGTGTACGACCTGGCCATCGAAACCCCCTTGCAAGCGGCGCCGGCCCTGTCGGCCAGCCTGGGCAACCAGGTCCTGCTCAAGCGCGAAGACCTGCAACCGACGTTCTCCTTCAAGATCCGCGGCGCCTACACCCGTCTGTCGCGCCTGACGCCTGCCCAGCGCGCCCGCGGCGTGATCACCGCTTCGGCTGGCAACCATGCCCAGGGTGTGGCCCTGGCCGGGGCGCACCTGGGCATCAAGGCCACCATCGTCATGCCGACCACCACCCCCTCCCTCAAGGTCGAGGGCGTGCGCTCACGGGGCGGCCATGTGGTGTTGCACGGCGAGAGCTTCCCCCATGCCCTGGCCCATGCCCTGCACCTGGCCGACCGTGACGGCGCCACCTTCGTACCGCCGTTCGATGACCCCGACGTCATCGCCGGGCAGGGGACCGTGGCCATGGAGATCCTGCGCCAGCACCCAGGCCCGTTGCATGCGATCTTCGTCCCCGTCGGCGGCGGTGGCCTGGTCGCCGGGATCGCCGCCTATGTCAAGTACCTGCGCCCGGAGGTCAAGGTGATCGGCGTCGAACCGCAGGACTCCAACTGCCTGCAGGCCGCCCTGGCCGCAGGTGAGCGGGTGATCCTGCCGCAGGTCGGTACCTTCGCCGACGGAGTGGCGGTGGCGCAGGTGGGGGCGCACTGCTTCGAGCTGTGCCGCCACTTCGTCGACGAGGTGGTGACGGTCGGCAGCGACGAACTGTGCGCCGCGATCAAGGACATCTACGATGACACCCGCTCGATCACCGAGCCTTCCGGGGCCCTGGCGGTGGCCGGCATCAAGCGCTACGTGGCCCGTGAAGGGCTGCAAGGGCAGACCCTGGTGGCCATCGACTCGGGCGCCAACGTCAACTTCGACCGCCTGCGCCACGTGGCCGAGCGCGCCGAGCTGGGCGAGCAGCGCGAGGCGATCATCGCCGTGACCATCCCCGAGCGCCCCGGCAGTTTCCGCGCGTTCTGCCTGGCCTTGGGCAAGCGCCAGATCACCGAGTTCAACTACCGCTACTACCCAGGCAAGGAGGCACGCCTGTTCGTCGGCGTGCAGACCCACCCGCAGCAGGACCCACGGCAACAGTTGCTGGCCAGCCTGGGCGAACAGGGCTACCAGGTGCTCGACCTGACCGACAACGAACTGGCCAAGCTGCACGTGCGCCATACCGTCGGCGGCCACGCGGCACCCGGCGCCGGTGAGCGCGTGCTGCGCTTCGAGTTCCCCGAGCGCCCGGGGGCATTGCTGGGCTTCCTCGAGCGCCTGGGCAAGCGCTGGAACATCAGCCTGTTCCACTACCGCAACCATGGCGCGGCACAGGCACGGGTGTTCGCCGGGCTGGAGGTGCCCGAGGACGAGTTGGCCGGGTTGCCACGGGCACTGGACGAGATGGGCTACCAGTACTGGGACGAGACGGAGAATCCGGCGTATCGGTTGTTCATGGGGTAGGCCGGCTTGCGCTGGATCAATGCCCACCTGCCCATTCCGGCGGATGCTGAAAACCTACCGTCAGCTTGAGAGGACCCCGGCCATGAGCAGCACGTTCTTCATCCCCGCCGTAAACATCATGGGCATCGACTGCCTGGAAGAGGCGATGGCGGCGATTGCCGGCTACGGCCTGCGCAAGGCGCTGATCGTCACCGACGTCGGGCTGGCCAAGGCCGGCGTGGCCGAGCGCATCGCCGGCATGTTGGCCATGCGCGACATCGATTCGCGGGTGTTCGACGGCGCCAAGCCCAACCCGAGCATCGCCAATGTCGAGGCGGGCCTGGCGATGCTGCGTCGCGAGGGCTGCGACTGCGTGATCTCCCTGGGCGGTGGCTCGCCCCACGACTGCGCCAAGGGCATCGCGCTGTGCGCCACCAACGGCGGGCATATCAGCGACTACGAGGGCGTGGACCGTTCGAGCAAGCCGCAGCTGCCGCTGATCGCGATCAACACCACGGCGGGTACCGCCAGCGAGATGACCCGCTTCTGTATCATTACCGACGAAGCGCGCCATGTGAAAATGGCCATCGTCGACCGCAACGTCACCCCGATCCTGTCGGTGAACGATCCGGCGCTGATGGTCGGCATGCCCAAGGGGCTCACCGCGGCCACGGGCATGGATGCCTTGACCCACGCCATCGAGGCCTATGTGTCCACCGCCGCCACGCCGATCACCGATGCCTGCGCGCTCAAGGCCATCAGTCTTGTCAGTGCCAACCTGCGCCAGGCGGTCGCCGATGGTGGTGACCTGGTGGCGCGGGAGAACATGGCCTACGCCCAGTTCCTGGCGGGCATGGCGTTCAACAATGCCTCGCTGGGTTATGTGCATGCCATGGCCCACCAGTTGGGCGGCTTCTACGACTTGCCCCATGGCGTGTGCAACGCGGTGCTGCTGCCCCATGTGCAGCGTTTCAATGCCAAGGTCAGTGCCGCGCGGCTGCGTGATGTGGCCAAGGCCATGGGGGTGAAGGTATGCGCGCTGGACGCTGAGCAGGGGGCCGGCGCTGCGATTTCGGCCATCGAGCACCTGGCGGCGGCCATCGGCATCCCGGCCGGGCTGGCGGAACTGGGGGCCAAGGTCGAGGATGTGCCGGTGCTGGCAGCCAATGCGTTGAAGGATGCCTGCGGGCTGACCAATCCGCGGGTGGCCAGCCAGGTGGAGATCGAGGCGATCTTCAAGGCGGCGTTCTAGCCTTTAGGTGATCACCGATAGGGGATGTGCGTCTGTTAGACCGAGCGCCGCGCGCGGCGCTCGGTCTAACAGACACCCCATACCTACAACTGAACACCGCAAAGCTCCTGAGAATCTATAAATCAGCGTTCGCGCATGAAAAAACCGGCCACATACTTGCGGAAGGTGTCCAGGCTCTTGAAGTCGGCGTAGCGCTTGAAGTTCTCCGCATCCGGTTCCGGCCCGATCGGTTGCTCCAGCAGCGACACCGACAGTACCCGGTCCTGGTCAGAGGTCAGCACCAGTTCATCCATCACCTGGCCGCCGATCACCGGGCGGCGCATCAGCACCTTGACGCCCTTGCCAGCCATCCAGTCGATCAGCGACACCAGTGCCTTGAGCGGCTCGCGCTCTTCGTCGCGGTACACCGGGAACAGGTGCCCGCGCGACAGCACCGGTACGCTGGCCACGTGGATCAGTTCGTAGAAATGGCTGCCGGCGGTGGCCGGCGAGTACAGCGCCAGGGCCAGCAGCGGGCCGTTGGCGCGATTGCCGCCCCAGTACTGATGGTGGCCCTGGAAGTCGAAGCCGTCCTCGCTGCGGTTGTTGAACAGCTTGCGCCCCTTGACCTGGTCCACGCAGTCGAGCAGCAGGCCATGCCGGCGGTGGTTGCCGAACACCGTGGCCTCGCGCAGGCGTGCCTTGAGCATCATCATGTGCTTCATGTCCAGGCGGGTTTCCAGGTAGTTGCTGGCAGGTACCCGCTCCAGCAGCGGGTAGCGGCTGGCGACAGTGCGCAGGTCGGCGAACTGCGCGGTGAGGTCTTTTTTCAGGTGGCTGGCGTAGACATTCAGGCCGCTGGCCTCGATCCAGGTCAGCAGCAGCGATAGCAGGCGCTGCTGCTCGCGGCGCTCGCCGGGCTCGCGTGACGTTGCAGGTGCTTCACCGTCACTGGCGCGGCGATAGTCACCGAGCAGGCGCAGTGGCGCATCCGGTGCCAGCCAGGCCGCTGGTGCGGCGCTTTCCTCGGCGCGCTCGCTGGCCTCGCGCTCATCCTTGCTGAACGGGCAGCCGGGGGTGTGCTCGGGGGTTTCTGGATTGTTGCGCAGGAACAGGGTGCCGGTGCTGCCGTTCAACGACACGTTGAGCACCGGCAGGGCATCCTTGCGGCAGTCGCAGGCCAGCCATTGGTTGGCGCTGCGTATCTTCATCAGCCATTGGTTGGCCTGCAACAGGCGCGGGCCGGCGAGGGTGCCGCGGGCGAAGCCCACCAGCAGTTCGTCCTCTGCCGGGGTCAGGCTGCGCACCAGGGCGCCGGATTTTTCGATGATTCGCATTGAGGGGCAGCTCCAAGCTACAAGCCTCAAGCTTCAGGCAAAGCGCGGCGGCTTTCAACTTGAAGCTTGCGGTCTGGAGCCTGCCGATCACTGGCCGCCGAACAGTTTGGCGGCGCGGGCGCGGATTTCCTCGGGGCTGAGGTCTTCCTTGTGGGTGGAGACGAACCACAGGTTGTTGAACGGATCCTTCAGGGTGCCGCTGCGGTCGCCGTAGAACTGGTCTTGGACTTCGCGTATTGCTGTCGCGCCGGCGCGCAGGGCCTGGGCATAGACTTTGTCGCAGTCCTCGACATACAGGTGCAGGCCGACTGCCGGTGTCTCGATGGTCTCGCTGGGCTTGAGGCCGCCCTCCATGTCGCAGGGCGAGCCGAGCATCAGCGAGGAGTCGCCGATTTTCAGTTCGGCATGGCCGATGCTGCCGTCAGGGCCTTCGAGGCGGAACATTTCCACGGCGCCGAAGGCGTTCTTGTAGAACTCGATGGCCTTGGCGGCGTCCTGGATGCCTAGATATGGGGTAAGGCTGTGCTGGCCTTCGGGGATGGGCTTGGCTGCCATTTGCGTAATCTCCTTTCACGTGGGGTGGGTTGCAACGCCTTGGTGATTAGAGTCGTCTACGCGGCCGGAAAATCGACTGTCGCCTTATATCGATTGTCTCTAAAAAGCGAATGGGCCGCGATGCGGCCCCATTTGCTTGCCAGCTTCAGAAGATGTAGTCGGTGGTCAGGAAGCTCGACTGCCGGTTGCGGATGATTTCGCTGATCAACGCCTTGTTCGCTTCCTGGAACTTGGTCGCCACCAAGGTGCGGATGGAGAACACGCGCAATGCGTCATGCACCGACAAGGTCCCTTCGGCGCTGTTCTTGCGGCCGTTGAACGGGTAGGTGTCCGGCCCACGCTGGCACTGGGCGTTGAGGTTGATCCGGCCGACCTGGTTGGCGAAGGTATCGACCAGCGCACCGATGGTCTGCGGGTCGTTGCCGAACAGGCTCAGCTGTTGGCCGTAGTCGGAATCGAGCACGTAGTCGATCACGCTCTGCAGATCGCTATAGGGCACCACTGGTACCAGTGGGCCGAACTGTTCCTCGTGATAGACGCGCATGTCCTGGCTGACCGGGTAGAGCAGCGCAGGGTAGAAGAACGAGCCGCGGCTCTGCCCACCGCCCTCGTTGAGCACCCGGGCACCCTTGGCGGCGGCGTCGGCCACCAGGCCGTCGAGGTAGTCAAGCTTGCCGGGTTCGGGCAGCGGCGTCAGCGCCACGCCGGGCTCCCAGGGCATGCCGGGCTTGAGCGCGACGAGTTTGCGCTGGAACTTGTCGAGGAATGCCTCGACCACGTCCTCGTGGACGAACAGGATCTTCAACGCGGTGCAACGCTGGCCGTTGAACGACAGGGCGCCGGTGACGGCCTCTTCGACGGCGTTGTCGAGGTCGACCTGGGGCAGGACGATGCCGGGGTTCTTGGCGTCCAGGCCCAGCGCCGCGCGCAGGCGGTGCGGGCGTGGGTGGAGCTTCTTCAGGTCGCTGGCGGCCTTGTGGGTGCCGATGAAGGCGAACACGTCGACCTTGCCGCTGGCCATCAGCGCGCTGACGGTCTCGCGGCCGCGCCCGTAGATGACGTTGATCACCCCAGGCGGGAAGCTGTCGCGGAAGGCTTCGAGCAATGGGCGGATCAGCAGCACGCCGAACTTGGCGGGCTTGAACACCACGGTGTTGCCCATGATCAGCGCCGGGATCAGCGTGGTGAAGGTTTCGTTGAGCGGGTAGTTGTACGGGCCCATGCACAGCGCAACGCCCAGCGGTGCGCGGCGGATCTGGCCAAGGGTGCCCTGCTCGAGCTCGAAGCGGCTGGAGCGACGGTCGAGGTCCTTGAGCGCCTCGATGGTGTCGACGATGTAGTCGCAGGTGCGGTCGAACTCCTTCTCCGAATCCTTGAGGTTCTTGCCGATCTCCCACATCAGCAGCTTGACCACCGCCGTGCGCTGCTCGCGCATGCGCGCCAGGAAGGTTTCGACATGCCCGATACGCTCGGCCACGCGCATGTTCGGCCAGGCGCCGCGGCCCTTGTCGTAGGCGGCCACGGCCGCGTCGAGCGCGGTGAGCGCCGTGTCGGCGTCGAGCAGGGGAGCACTGCCGAGGATGACCTGGCGCTCACTGTCGCCTTCCTTGAGCCAGACCGGGCTGCGCACGGTGGCCAGGGGGCCGTCCCAGTGCCGCAGTTCACCGTTGACCAGATAGTCGCGTTGCTCCAGGGGCGAACCGAGGCGCCAGGCTTCGGGGATGTCCTCGAGGGCGGGGAACAGCGAGTCGAGCAGACGGTCCATGGGTACTGCACCTCTCAAATCGGGATGATGAAACGCTTCAGCGTGCGAGCATGCGCCGACCCTCGGGAAATTACCAGCCCGGCGCCGTCGTTGCCGATCATTCTTCGAAAGGCGGCGGGAACGCCTCGGCGTCCAGCAGTCTCATTGCGCCGATCGCCAGGCCATAATCCATGGCCCGCGGATCTGCAAAGGTGCGCAGCCGTCGCCACAGCCGGGCTTGATCGTAGTCTGGCAGATCCTGCAGTCCACGCAGCTCGCGACGATATTGCAGCGGCAGCGCGTTCCAGATGGCCCAGTCGTCGGCATCGGTGTCCTCCAGCATTTCCTCGTAGTCGGCGTCGGCGACCAGCAAGTCGATGCCGTGCCGAACGTAATAGGCCTGGATCTGCTGGTTGACCCGCTCGCTGAGGTCCGCGCTTTCCAGCCACAGGTTCTGGGCCGCCACCCGCGATAGATGCAGGTCCTGCGGCAAGCTGGCGAAGCGGTTGTCACGCAAGTCGAAGACGGCGGGTCGCCAGTCTTCATCGCTACGAATACCGCTGGGCCAATCGACGAGTTCGCAACTGTTGAGGTTGAGCACATCCAGTTCGCCCAGGCGGTTGAGGTCGGGGCTGCGGGCCAGCGGGTTGTGCGACAGGTCCAGCATTCGAAGCGTGTCGAGACGATCTAGCGCGGCTTGATTCGCGTCGCTCCAGACCAGATTGTTACCTTGCATATCAAGGCATTCCAAGGTTTGCGCAGCGGCAACCGCTGGCAGCTGCTCGAAGCCGCAACCCATCAGATGCAGGCGTTGCAACCCTGGAAACCGTTCGAGAAACTCGGCAGGCAAGTGGCTCAAGCCGGGGTTTGCGCCCAGGTCGACTCGCTTGATATGAGTGAAGCGATCTGGCAGCGCCAGGGTCGCCAGGTCTTCGTTGGTCAGTGCCAGGTCGGTCAGGCTGATCTGGTGAATGTCAAGTCCTTCCTCCGCCGAGTACTCCGAGATCCGCTGCCAGTTGCTGACCAATCGTCGGGCGGCGGCATGGCGCGATGGGTCATTGCCAGCCCAGGCGCGTATCTGGCTGCGGAACTCCAGCAACTGCTGTTCCAGATCCTCAAGTTGCCGTGCCGGATCCAGGCCGGCCTCGAGCCACTGGCTCAACTGTTCGTTGACCTGATGGTCCGCGGTCTCAGGGTACAGTTGTCGGTAGCGGCGAAAGAGTGCGCCGACTTCGATGCGGGGGGCCTCAGGCGCCGGCGCCTCCATGCCGCCGCGTAACCGACCGCGCTTGCCCCATCCAGGCAAATGGCTGCCCAGCAGGCGTCTGGCCATGGCGCGGTCGGCCACGACCAAGTCGTGAATCCGTTGGCGCAGTTCATCGGCGCCGCTGGCAGTCAGGCCAAGGGCCTGACGATCAACCGAGGACAACGCTTGCAAGATCGCCCGACACAGATCGTTGTCCTGGCGCAGCGCGACCGGTCGCTCGCCCAGGTAGGCTTCGTAGCCGTCAGCCGACTTGAGCACGGTGCAGGTACGACCGGCATTTTCCGCTCCGGCGGCAAGCAGCACCGGCCCCTGGGGGGATGCGGCGCGCAGCTCGAGACGCAGTTCGCTCGGCCAGCCCGGCAGATCGGCCATGGCATTGATGATCAGCCGTTCGCTGTGCCCGTTGGCCAGCTGGGGCATGTGCAGTCCTTCCAGTGCGGCTTGCTCGACGCCTTCACTGACCTTCGCCAGGCGCAGGCGCTCGAGTGTCGCGCGCAGCGCGGCGGGTGGCGGGTTGTTTGCCAGGTGCAGCTGGCGCAGGGTGGAGGTACCCAGGCCATTGGCCCTGGCCGCGCCTTCGAGCGCAACATCCGGCATGTGTTGCAGGCGGCTGTCCAGGCGCCGGACCAAGGTCGCCAGCGACCAGTCGCGGGGTTGCTCATGGCTGCCGCGCCAGGCGCCTGCGCCATTATGTTCAAGTGGCGGCTGGAAAGCGGCGCTGTCATCGGGGTGCACGATGCGCCATTGCGCCTGGCGCGTATCCAGGCGCTGCTCGTAGAGGTGCCCATCCATGCGGATGAAGTGGCGGCCCTGGTGCAGGAACTGCCCCTGTGCATTGGCCTCGAGTTCCTCCGGCAGCGCCACCGCACTGCGGTAGTCGGTCAGGTCGGGTCGCCACAGGCGTTGGCTGCCGTCATCGAGGGTGACCGGGTCGAGGCCGTCGAGCAACGGGCTGCCCGCCAGATGTCTGATCGCCTTGCCCGCCAGGTGCAGACCACCGATGACGGCCAGGTTGAGCGCCACCGATTTGAAGTGGCCGAAGGCCTCTTCGCGGTCGCCGACCTGCCAGGCCTCGTAGCCCTCGTAGGCTTCATCGAGCAGTTGATACGCCATCACTGCCGTCATGATCGTGCCCAGCGCCGGGACGAACATCCCGGCGATCATCAGCATGTCGAGGCCTGCTTTGTCCCAGAGAGCCTTGCGTGCTTTGCGAGCCTGCTCGTCGGCCTGTGCGCTGGGTACTGCCAGTTGCAGGGCTTCGTGTCGCAGACGCGCCACATGGTCGGCGTGGAGAAAATCGTACAGGTTGCCGTCGATCGGCACGGCGCACGCATGCAGGTCGGCATACGCGCTTTGGCGAAGCCGGCTGGCAAATGTGCCTTGCTGCTCGCGCGGCACGTAGTCCATGAAGCCTTGACGAAACGCGGCCTGTTGCAGATCGGCACGTAGTTGCCGGTGCAAGGCATCGAGGTCGTCAAAGGCTCGCAGGCTGTCGGCCTGAGCCGGCAGATAGAGGAGCACGCCGGCTGTACCTGTATCGATCAGGATCGCCTCGTGCAGGGTGATGCCGAACAGGCTCAGCTGACTGCAGGCCAGCGCCTTCCCATCGTCGAGCAACGCCTGTACCGCGTCCCGGCCTTTACCATCCAACTGGTTGCGTACCCGCGCCAGGTCTGCCGCCAGGCGCAGGCTGGCCTTATGAACGCGAACCGCCGCCGGGCGAACCAGCGGGAGCGTGAACAGGGCATCGAGATGGGCCTGGTAACGCTGGCCAATATCCAGTTCATGGCAGGTGGTAGCAAAGGCTGCTGGTGACAGGGCCAGTGGCTTGATCCGGATCTGCTCGCTGGGCAGCTCGATATCGACTTCGGATTCGCTGTCGCCGAGCGTGGTCTTGCCGGTAACCAGGCCCTCGTTCACCTGCCAGTCGCCCTCCAGAGCGAGCGCGCTGTCGCGATCGAAGGTGACGGTTTCAGCGAAATTCTGCAGGGCGGCCTGCAGCAGGCTACGGTGTTCGTGATGGATGGTGTAGACCTGGAAGGTATAGAACCGCTTGACCACAATCAGTGACGTGCTGCGAAGCGGCGTGCTCAAACCGTGTTGCTTGCGCAGGCGCTCGGCGAGCAGGGGTTCGGCGAATTCGTTGATGTTCTTCAGGCCGCGCAGGTGCCTGGCCAGCGTGCGTTGGCTGCGCATCAGGCGAGCCTGGCTGGCCTTGACTGCTTCGCGCAGGTGTGGCGCGGCATTGGCGAACCAGGCCGCCTCGCTGTCGGGCAGGCCCTGGGACGGCATGATGCCTTCGTGGAGCCGCTGCCAGTGTTCGGGCGTGGCTTCCCGCGCCCAGGCCGGCAGGCGGCGCTCAAGGATATGTTGGTGCGGGTTGGGGGTATTCGATGTCATGTTTGGCTCCTCGTAAAGCCCGCATCAGAGCAGTCGCGATGGCACCGACGGTGGTGCATATGCATCCCGGCCCCCGGGCTGGGAAAACAGGCCTCAATATTGGCCGCGCAACGCCGATAACTGCTAAATCGACTGCCATCGCCTGCCTATGACCATTCCCCAGCATTCTCCTGAACCTACGCATCTGCCATCCGGCACCTTGCGGAACACGCTCAACCGCCTGTTGCCGGTCGGTCTTGCCCTGGTGGGCATCGGCCTTTCGGTGGCCCTGGGTCACCTCGACGCGCAGCGCGAGCGCAGTGAGCAACTGGGCAACCTGGCAGCCCACCTGGCGGGGATGCGTGGTGCGCTGGAGGCGCAGTTGGGCGCGGCGTTCGGCGAGGCCGAAGGCATCGCCCAGCTGATCAGTGCCGACGGCGGCATCAGCCCCGCGCACTTCCATGGCATGGCCCGCGATGCCTTGCAGTCGGTGCCCTACATGCGCCATATCGCGCTGGCGCCGGATGATGTGATCAGCGATGTCTACCCGTTGGCCGGCAACGAGCGGCTCATCGGGCTGGATTACCGCCAGTTGCCGGAGCAGTTTCCCCTGCTGCGCTCGGCCCGCGAGCATGCCCAGCCGGTGCTGGCCGGCCCGCTGCAGCTGTATCAGGGCGGGCGGGCGTTGATCTACCGGCGGCCGGTATTCGTCACTGGCAACCGCGGCGTGCGTTTTTACTGGGGCAATGTGTCGATCGTTGCCGATATCGACCGATTGCTGCATACGGCGGGGCTGCGCCCGGACACCGAGTTCGAGCTGGCCGTGCGTGGGGGCGATGGCAAGGGCGCCGAAGGCGCGCTGATCTGGGGCGACCCACGGCTGTTCGACGAGCCGCAGGTGAAGATGACCGTGGAGGTGCCGGGCGGCCTCTGGCAATTGGTCGCCGCGCCACGGGGTGGCTGGTCGGGGCTGGACCTGTTCGGCTCGCCGCTGTTCCTGTTCGCCTTGAGCTGCACGGGTGTGTTCAGCCTGTTCGTCGCGCAGCTCAATCGCAAGCAGCGTCTGCTCGAGCAACGCAATCGCGAGCTGCAGCGCTACCAGGCCCAGCTCGAACGCCTGGCCCACTACGACACCATCACCGGGTTGCCCAACCGAATCCTGTTCCAGCAGCAACTGAGCACTGCCATTTTACAGGGCCATGGCCTGGCGGTGCTGATGCTCGACATCGACGGTTTCAAGCAGGTCAATGACAGCCTGGGGCACCCGATGGGCGATCTGCTGCTGCAGCAGGCGACCGCACGCTTCCTGCAGGAGCTCGACAGTCAGGACCGGCTCTGCCGCCTGGGCGGCGACGAGTTCGTGTTCATGCTGCAAGGCGCCCAGGGGCAGGTGAGCCAGCAGGTCCGCGCCTTGCTGCGTTGCCTGCAGCGGCCATTCGACCTTAATGGCAACGCCGCCCTGGTTACTGGCAGCATTGGCCTGGCCTGGTGCCCGCAGCATGGCGAGGACGCCGACAGCCTGTTGCGCCATGCCGACACCGCCATGTACGCCGCCAAGGAGGCCGGCCGCGATGCCTGGCGGCCTTATCACCCGGACATGACCGAGCGCCTGCAGCAGCGCCTGGAGCTGGAGCGCAATCTGCGCCGGGCGCTGGAGCACAACGAGTTCGAGCTGTGGTACCAGCCCAAGGTTGACCTGTTCAGCGGGCAGCTGGAGGGCGTCGAGGCGCTGTTGCGCTGGCGCGACCCGGAGCATGGCCTGATCTCGCCCGGTGAGTTCATCCCCCTGGCCGAGCGCACCGGGTTGATCATCCCGCTCGGCGAGCGGGTGCTGGAACTTGCCTGCGCCCAGTTGGCCGAATGGCGCGCCAGTGATGGCCTGCCTGGGCCGCTGGCGATCAACGTAGCGGCCCTGCAGATTGAGCGCAGCGACTATGTGACCAGCCTCGCCTCGGCGCTGGAGCGCCACGGCCTGCCGGCCAACCTGCTGGAGGTGGAGATCACCGAGAGCCTGCTGATGGAAAGCCAGCAGCAAGCCTGCGCGGTGCTGGCGCAATTGCAGGCCATGGGCGTGGCCACGGCGGTGGACGACTTCGGTACCGGTTATTCGTCACTGGCCTATCTGCGCGCGCTGCCGATCGACCACCTGAAGATTGACCGGGCCTTCATCAAGGACCTGCCCGCAGACGACGACGCGGTGGCCATCGCCAGGGCGATCATCGATCTCGGGCATGCCCTGGGGTTTCGCATCACCGCCGAAGGCATCGAGACTCAGGAGCAGTACGATTTCCTGCGCCACGCCGGTTGCGACCAGGGGCAGGGCTTTTTGCTCGGGCGGCCGATGCCGGCCGAGGCACTGCGCGGCTGGCTGGCCGACAACCACGAGCGCCGGCATCGGCCGCCGGGGCGCTAGCGGGTGGGCTTTCAACCCATCTCCTGGATGCCCAGGCTCGCATACCCCACCCGTGGCACCTGCCCCAGGCGCTGCTCGACCAACGCCAGCAGCGATTCGCCGCTGGCCAGGTAGGCATCGCCGAAATCGTGCCCGCCCAGCGCGCTGGGATGGGCGACTACCTCCAGCACGCCGTGTGCGGGGGCCAACCCGGCCTTGAGGTCGGCCGGGGTGCAGACGAAGTCGGCGGTGCTTCCGGCGAGCTGGCGCAGGCGCCGGTTGAGCAGGCTCTTGAACATGCGCTTGGCCGGCCCGATATTGTGCCCCACATTGCGTGCCAGGCGGATCGGCACCCCTTGGACGCGGGCGAAGCGGGCGACGATGACGCCCACTGGCCAGATGTTGTGCACGTGCTGGTGCGAGTCCAGGTGGCTTGGCATCAGGCCATGATCCAGGCAGTGTTTCCACTGGGCCTCCAGTTCCGCTTCCACGGCGGCCCGCTCGCGCCGCGACAGGTGCAGGGTGCGTTGCTTCAGGCGCAGGTCGAACTCGCCATGGGGCGTGCAGAAGCGCGGCTCGGCGAGGATCGCCGGGCTCAGCGGGCGGCCGTAGGTGAGGTTGAAGTGCAACCCCACCCGTCCCTTGAGCGCCGGCTGCTGGGCCAGCATGCAGGCGGTGGCGAAGGCCGGCATGTTGGCCATGGCCGTGGCCGAGCTGATCAGCCCGGCCTGGAAGGCATGCAGGATGACTGCGTTGGTGTGGGCGCTGAGGCCGAAATCGTCAGCGTTGACTATGACCTGGGATGGCATCCGGGCGCTCCTGTGGCGGGGTGGGGGCGACAACATCGGCTTCCTGGCGCGGCGAGCGTCTGCGCAGGCGTGGCTTGAACCAGTGCCAGCAGCGTAGCGCCAGCCCCAGCAGCACGCCGTCGGGGCGCCAGCTGTAGCTGCTCAGGCGCCACTGTTCGACCTGGCCGGTCATGCGCTCGTGCAACTGGTGGCTGGAGTTGTCCAGGCTGACCCGCGAAGCGTCGACCCACTTCCAGTCTTCCTCCAGGCCCCAGTGAATCCATTCCTCCAGCAGCACGCGGCCACTGCCCAGGTCGCGGTACTCAGGAACGAAGGCCAGGTTGTAGTCGTACACCCGGCCGCGCTCCAGCAGGCCCAGGCGGTAACTGATGCAGCGCCCGTCCAGTTCCAGCAGCACCAGGCACACCAGGCCTTCGCCGGCCAGGGCGGTGAAGGCCTGGTACATCCATGGGCGACGCTGGGGGCCGGAGAAGATGCCGACCTCGTCGTCGCCTTTCCAGCTGGTCGCTTCGACGGCGCTGATGGCGTCGAGCAGTTCACCCATGTTCTCGGGAGTGGCCACGACCCGGCGCACGCTGGCACCGCAGGCCTTGATGCGTTTGCGCGCGCGGCGCAGCTTGTAGCGTGGGTCGCCGCTGACTTCCTGGCGGTCCTGTTCGTTGATGCGGTGCACCGGCACCCGGCAGGTCAGGCGCTGTTGCCAGGTGGAGCTGGCGCCGGCCCACTGGCGCAGCCAGCCATCGTGCTCGGCGCTGTCCGGTACTTCACTCAACTGCAGCAAGGCATGCGGTAGCCGCTTGCGTATGGCCTGCAGGACCTGGTCGGCATATAGCGCCGGCAGGTCGATGAGCAGGGCGATGCGGTCGCTCAGCGGGTATCCCAGGTGGCGCACCACCGGGGCGAACAGCGGGCCGAACGGTTCGCGGGCACGGATCAGCGGCAGGCACAGGCACAGGCGTTCGTCCTGGTAGCCGAGCAGGACCTGCAGCCGCTGGCCCGGCAGCAGGGCTGACTCGGCGGCGCGCAGCCAGCCGAGGTGGTTGAACGGCGTGCTGTCGGGCAGGCGCCTGCGCAGCGCCTCGTAGTCGGCGGCGGGAAAGTCGCCGGCGCGCAGCGAGGCGCACCATTTCAGTTGCAGGCCCATGGGGGTCAGCCCGCCGTGGCCGAGGAGGCCGGAGCCTCCGGCTTGCGCAACGGCTCGAGTCGCGAGGCGGTGTAGCGGCTTTCGCGGAAGAACTTCCAGCGGCCAAACAGGCAGTACACGTTCATGATCCGTCCTTGTTCCTGATAACCCATGCGCAGGTGCAGCTTGAGCGCCGGAATATTGTGCTGCTCGCACACGTCCACCACCTTGGTGCAGCCCTGGGCGGCCATGGCCTTCCACAGTTCCAGCTGCAGGTCCACCGACAGCTCGGTACCCCAGTATTTGCGGATCAGCTCGCCGCCGAACTCGAAGAACTCCCCCGGCCCGACCGGGAACCAGCAACCGTAGTAGTGACGGTCGTGGTAATGGCGACTGCTGCCCCAGATGAATGCCACGGCGTCGTTGTCGTCGTTGAGGAACATCAACCCGGTATGGCCTTCGGCGGCCAGCTCGCGCATGGTCTCGACGCGGTCGCCGAAGTGGCGGGCGAAGGCGCGCACGTTATGCACGGTGATGTGCTCGACCCGCAAGGTGCCGTAGGGCTTGAGCCGGTGCGGCGGCACCGGGCTGACCAGGTCGCGCTCCATCCACAACAATTCCCAATGATAGAAGACGTAATGCCGGAAGGCGCTACGGCAGGTGTCTCGCAGTCCCTTGCGCTTGATGCGGTCCTGGATCTTGGTGAATGCAGTCATCGTGCCTCCTGGGCATGGCTGATCGAGGTGCGTCTCATGACGCGCTCCAGGTCAGGGCGAATACGGTCTGCCCTGGCAGTTGAAAATGGATCTGCCCATCGGTGCAGCTGAAGCTGGCGCGGCGGCTCTGGTTGTCGGGGCCGAACAGTTCGAGCTGGCCGCTGGGGCAGCCGCCGAGGGTCAGCGCCACCTGCTGCAGGCGCTCGGCCTTGTTCACCCCCAGCAGGCTGCGCTGGTGCTGGCGGGCCATGGCCAGGGCGTCGACCTCGAAGGCGTCGTTGTCCAGGGCCAGCACCTGGTCCAGCCAGTGGCGCTGGATGAACTGCTGGGCCAGGCCTACCGGCTTGAGTTCGTAGCGCTGGCCGCCGGCATCGCGCAGCATGCCCTTGGGCCATTCGGGCTCGTCGGCGACATGGAACCAGTTGAGCATGTCGAGCAGGCCGTCACTGGCGGCGTTGATCACCACCGAGGCCCACCACAAGCCGGCGTAGTGGGTGTTCTGCTCGTAGGGGCTCAGGCTCGAGCCGCTGGACAGGTTGGTCTGGTCCAGCAGCAGCGCCTTGCGCGGCCGGCCTTGGCCATCCAGGCCCACCAGCGCGGCAGCCTGGCGCACGCTGTCGCGGTAGCTGCGGGTGGCGAGCAGGTCGCGGACCATCCATTCGTGCCAGGCCAGGGCGTCGATCTGCGGGCCTTGCTCGGCCAGCAGGCGCCGCGCCCAGTCGATGCCGCGGCGCTGCTTGCCGTCGTCGGTAAAAGGCCCGCCGAGCAGGCGCGAGGAGGCCGGCATGGCGATGCGCACGCCGGCCTCGTGGGCACCGGGATACTCGCGCACGCGTTTGGCCATGGCCTGGAAGAAATCGCGGTAGCTGGCGTAGTCGCGGTAGTTGAGATTCGGCTCGTCGGCGAAGGCCAGGTAGTGAGTGCCCTTGCCGCCCAGGGCCTTGGTCGCCTCGAGCCAGGCGTCCAGCCCGTCCGTGCTGGTACGGTCGCTGCGCAGGTCGGCGACCCGGGCGCTGCCGGCCAGCAGGGTGATGTCCTGGAGAATGCCGAAGCGCTGCTGGTAGAGCTTGCGCCAGGCGTTTTCGAAGTCCGGCTGGCGTTGCAGTACGTCGACGAAGCTGTAGAAGCCGGCGGCCTGGGGGCGCAGGGCATCCAGCGCGGCGAAGCTCGAGGCTGGTGGCAGCACGTAGGGCAGGGCGACGCCCAGCCGTGGGGTGGGGCCGAGGACCTTGTCACCCAAGGCAAGGGTTACCTGGCCCGGCAGTTGTGGCAGCTCGCCCAGGTCGGCGGCGCGCTGGGCGAACAGGTTGGCGCTGCCGTCGAGCCAGAACGCCGCCTTGCCGCTGCCCTGCAGGCCCAGTCGCCAGATCTCGTCACGGCCGCTGGCGGGCAGCGCCTGTTGATCGAAGCGCCAGTAGGCACGGTAGGGCTTGAGTGGTAGCTGAATGCGCCGGCCATCGCTCAGGCGTTCGGCGAACAGGCCATGCACGCCGCCGTGGTGCTTGCCGGCCAATACCGCCTGCTCGCCGGCCTTGACCCGGAAATACAGGGTAACGCCTGGCCCGACTTCAGCGCTGAAGTGCACCTTTGCCGGGGCGAACAGCGCGCGGGTGCTGTTGTCGTGCTGGATGCGATAGTCACGGAAGCTGTAGCCGGGCACCTCCAGGCGATAAGCGCCGCCGCCCGCCGCCAACGGCCAGCGTTGCTCGCCGCGCACCTGCGCGGCTTCGATCCGCCGATTGCCGGCCAGGCGGCCCTGGCCGTCCAGCAGGTACAGACGCTCGGCGTTGGCATCGGCCTGCCAGGCGGGCTTCCACTGGATACGCAGTTCGTCGGCGCGGTCGGGGAGCAGGTACAGGCTGCCGTCGCGGATATCCGCCCACTGCACCGGCGCGGCGAACACGCCCTGCGCCAAGAGCGCGCCACACAGCAAGGCGGCCTTCATGCCGCCCTCCGCTGCAGCATCTGGCGCAGCGGCGCCAGGTCGGCGGGCAGGATGATCAGGGTCTGGCCCAGCGGCACGCCGCTGAGGCGGCAGTACAGCACCAGCATCGCCACGGTGACCGCCAGGTAGGCGATGGACGAAGCCGCGGCCGCGCCGACGATACCCCAGGCCGGAATGAGGAAGATGTTGAGCACCAGGTTCAGCGCGGCACCAGCGCCCATCATCAACGACACCGTGCCGGGACGGTTCTTGCCTAGCAGGTCCAGGCGCAGGATGCTGGCATAGCACAGTCCCAGCAGGCCCGGCAGCAACGCCAGCAGGGCCGGGTAGGCCGGGGTGTAATCGGCGCCGAACAAGGTGACGATCAGCCAGTGGCCGATCAGCGCCATGCCCAGGCAGGCGCCGAGCATCACCGTGGCGGTCAGGCGCAGGGCCAGGGGAGTGATGCGCTCCATGCCGGCATCCTGCTGCAGCAGGCGCTTCATCAGCGGTGTGGTCACCGCCTCGGGGACGATCAGCAGCAGTTCGGCGGCGGCGCTGGCCATGGCGTAGTGGCCCAGGGCGGTGCTGCCGAGCAGCGCGCCGATGAACAGGTAGTCCGAGCGCAGGATCAACTGCTGGAACAACAGGTCGGGGTGGCTCTTGGCGCTGTAGCTGAGCAACTCACGCTGGCCACTGCGGTCCCAGCGCAGCGCCAGCGGGTACTGGCGGCGCAGCCACCACAGACCCAGCGCCAGGACCAGGGCGATGCCGCACAGCCAGCTGATCAGCGCCGCTTCCAGCGCCTCGTCTCGCCACATCCAGAACAGCCCGAGGAACAGCAGCAGCGGCGCCAGCGACTCGGTCAGGCGCAGGGCGTTGAAGGCGCCGACGCCGCCGCTGGCGTTGTGCAGGGTCAGCAGGCCGCTCTTGAGCACGGTCATCGGTACCGCCAGCAGCAACAGCCAGGCCAGCAGGCCCAGTTGCACGGTGACTTCCAGGTCGGCACCGAACTCGCGCACCAGGAATACGCAGGCCAGGGTCAGCACGCCGGCCAGCAGGCAACCGTAGACCAGCACCTGGGTCAGCAGCAGGCCCATGTCGCGCTGCTTGGCCGCCTGGTAGCCGACCGCGCTGTTCAGGCCGCCGCTGGTGGCGGCGCTGATCAGGTCGGGCAGGGTACTGAGCAGGGCGAACAGGCCGCGCTCGCTCGGCCCGAGGATGCGCGCCAGCAGCACGTTGCGCAGCAGGCGCAGGGCGATCATCGCAAGCTTGGTGCCCATGCTCAGCGCCAGGTGGCGCAGGTAGCTGTTGCGGTTCATCAGCGTTCTCCACGACTGATGCGCCAGGCCAGCAGCGAGGGCCGGCTGGCATTGCGCTGGCTGACGCCGATGCGCGGCAGGGCCAGCGGATCGTCATGCCCCTGGCAGATGCCCGGGCGGGTGCTCAGGGCGTAGGGGTAGCGATGCGCGGCGACCTGGGCACGCACGCGCTCGTCGTGGTCGCCGTTGGGGTAGCAGTACACCGGCAGCGGTGCGCGGCAGCCTTGGTTGAGTGCCGCATGGCTGCGGGTCAGTTCTTCGTTGAGGCGATGGTCGTCCAGGTAGGGCAGCAGGGCATGGCTGGCGCCATGCGGGCCGAAACGCACCAGGCCTGAGTCCTCCAGGGCGCGCACCTGCTGCCAGTCCATGGCCTGGGGCAGCGACTCTGTCGGGCAGGCGTCGGTCAACACGTGCAGGGCCTGGGGGCTCAGGCTCTTGAGGGTCTGCAGGTAGCGCGCCAGCACCAGGCTGCGGGCCTTGCTGTGGTCGTGCATGAAGTAGGCCGCCGGCAACGGTCGGCCGAGTTTGCGCAGGCGTTCGATCAGTTGCCGCCGGGCCTCTTCGCCATGGCTGCCCCACAGTGTCTCGCCGACGCTTTCCCACCAGAAGCGCTGGCGGCTGCCGATGTAGTCGGTGGACAGGAAGATGCTCGCCGGCACCTGGTGACGCTGCAGCAGCGGGAAGGCGTTGACGGCGTTGTCGCGCCAGCCGTCGTCGAAGGTCAGGGCTACCTTGGGGCGGCAGTCGGCGCGGGGTTCCTCGTGGCTCTGCAGCAGGTCCATGAGGCTGACGCAATCGAAATGCCGGGGCAGCCAGCGCAGCAAGCCCTCGAAGGCCCGCGGGCCGACGCACAGCTCGTTGCGGTGGGGCAGCGCGGCGCTGGCGTCATCGGCCAGCACCCGGTGCAGCATGAGGATCACCCCGGCGCCACGCAGCTCGGCGCGTCCGCGTGGCGAGTTGAAATAGAACCAGCCGCTGGCCTGCTTGATGTGGGTCTTGATCGGCATGTCCGTCGCTCATCGATTCTGGTCGGGGTTCCATTGGCTGTAGCTGTGCCCGCGCAGGAACTGCCATAGGCCCACGCTCATGCCGGCGAGTGTGACCAGCACGAAGGCGGCCAGGCGGAACGGGCGGGGCAAGCGCCGGCGGGCGTCGAGCAGGCCGGCGATGGCGGCGGCGTAGCCGAGCAGTTGCAGGGCCAGGGTCAGGCGGTAGAAACCGGGCTCGGCGGCCAGCCACAGGTTGGCCAGCAACAGCGGCAGCAGCAGTACCGGGGCCAGGCGGCGGATCAGCTTGTGGCTGATCAGGGCGATGGCGTACAGGCCGTGGCGCGCAGGATTAAGCAGCTCGCGGCGGGCGGCCAGGCTCAGCAGGCCACCGACGGTGACGCGCTGGCGGCGGCGGAACTGCTTGTCGGCCTCGTCGACGCCCTGATCGAGCACCACCGCCTCGGGCACATAGACGATGCGCAGGCCTGCGGCCGGTGCGCAGGTGCTGATGAAGAAGTCGTCGTTGACCTGTTTCGGGATTGGCTGGTACAGCCCCCGGCGCAGGGCCAGCAGGGCGCCGTCGGCCGAGACCATGCAGCCGGTGCGGTTCTCTACCTTGCGCACCCAGGCTTCGTAGTGGCGGTACAGGCTGTCGCCGATGCTCAGGCCCTTGCCCGGGTCGGGAATGATCATATGCCCTGCAGTGCCGCCGACCTGCGCGTCGGCGAAGGGGGCGAGCAGCAGGCCGAGGGTGTCGGCCGACCACTGGTTATCGGCGTCGGTGAACACCAGCAGGTCGCCCGTGCACACCTGCACGGCACTGTTCAACGCACCGGCCTTGCCCAGGCGTGGCAGGTCCAGCACCTGCACCCGGAGGTCGCCCAGGCCACGGGCCAAGGCCACGGTGCGGTCGCTGGAGCCGTCGCTGGCCACCACCACCTGCAGCTCCGCGGCTGCGTAGTCCTGGCCGAGCACGCTGGCAAGCTTGGCTTCGATATGCCGCTCTTCGTTGTGCGCGGCGATCACCACACTGACCCGTTGCGCGGGCAACGGCATGGCGGTGCGACGGGCGAAGAACGGCGCAGCCAGGGTCAGCAGCAGCGGGTAGCCGACCCAGGCGTACAACGGCAGCAGCAGGCATAGCCAGAAAATGAACTCAGCCACGGGCGGGCCTCCTTGCGGTGCGGTTGAACAGGCTGAGGATGAAGGCCGCGCCGGCCAGGTGCAGGCGCAGCCAGTGCAGGCCCCAGAGTTGCAGCGTGAGCAGCGGGTCGCGGTGTCTGCGGCTCTGGCGCAGGCTGAGGAACAGTGCGGGCAGGGCGCTGACCAGCAGGAAGAACAGCGCGACATGAGGGAAGCCGTCGAGCAGCGCCGACAGGGCAACGGCATCCAGCACCCAGGCGCCCACCGAGAGCATCGGAAAACGCAGCAGGCGCAGGCTCACGCCATGGCTGCGCAGCAATTGCAGGTGGCTGCCCTGGCGCCACATCTCCTTGCCCAGCCACTCGCGCCAGTTGGCCTCGTAGCCCCAGTGCAGTACCGCGGGCTGGCGCAGCACGCGAAGGCGTGCGCCGGCTTCATGCAGGCGCAGGGTGAAGTCCTTGTCCTCGCCGGTGCGCAGGCGCTCATCGAAACCGCCGACCTGCTCGAACCAGTGGCGCCGCATCAACAAGTTGGGGGTGGGCAGCCAGGTGCAGTCCTGCACTGTCTGCCCGGTGCGCAGGGTTCGCCGTTGCCAGGCCTGGGCGAACCAGGGCGCATGGCGCGGGGTGTCGCAGTCTAGGGCGAAGACATCGCCTTCGCCTCGGCGTTGCAGGTCCAGCAGCAGGTCCAGCCAGTGTTCCGGGACCTCGATGTCGGCATCGAGGAAGGCCAGCCAGTCGCCTTGACTGGCGTTCACGCCGGCATTGCGCAGGGCGCCGATGGCCACGCCCGGCAGGCTCAGCACCTGGGCACCGTGGGCGCGGGCGATCGCCGGGCCGTCGTCACTGGAGCCGTTGTCCACCACGATCAGTTCGCAGGCCAGCCCGGCTGCGCTGGCCGAGCGCCGGGCGGCATCGAGGGTGCGGCCGATATGGCGGGCTTCGTTGAACATCGGGATGATGATACTCACCCGGCTCATCGGGCCACCTCCACGGGCTGCTGTTCACGCGCCTGGCCAAGCAGCACGCTGGACAGCGCCAGCATCAGCCACAGGTACTTGTGGCTCGGGGCGCTGAGGAACATCAGGAACAGGCCGATGGCGAGCATGCTCATGGTCAGGTGGGTCATCAGGTCGGCGCGGTCCGGGTCGCCGGCCGCGCGGAAGGCGGCGCGGGCCTGCCAGAAGTTGCGCAGGGCCAGGGCAATCATGCCGACGAACAGCAGGCCCGCCGGCAGGCCGACCTCGCTGAACAGCTCCAGGTAGGTGTTGTGAGCTCGGCGGTAGAGGTCGGTGGTCTTGCTGTTGACCGGGGCGAAGGCCTTGGAGAAGCCCGTGTCGGCGTAATGCAGCGGGAAGGTGCCGGGCCCGGTGCCGAGCAGCGGGCTGTGGCTGATCATCTCCTTGCCCACCACCAGGTAGGAGGCGCGCCGGCCCAGCGATTCGTCCTGGTGGGCGTTGACCCCGGACTTGAGCAGCATCAGCGACTGGATGCGCTCGGCGTAGCCGGCGGGCATCAAGGCCACGCCCAAGGGTAGGACAATGGCCAGGCCAAGCATGGCGAAGCCCAGGTGGCGCGGGCGGATGCGCGTCAGCTGTTCGCGGTAGTTGTGCAGCACGATGCCCAGGCTGATCAGCAATACCACCAGCCCCGAGCGCGATTCGGTCTTGGTCATGCCCACCAGCAGCAACAGGCAGCAACCGGCCCAGAACAGCTTGACCGGGATCTGCCGCGCCTTGATCGCCAGCCACAGCCCCAAGGGCATGGCGATGGTGATCAGCAGGGCGAAGGCGTTGGGGTCGAGCATGGCCGAGGCGCGGCCCTGCTCCTGGTATTTGCTGGAGAAGATTGCGAACAGGCAGGTTACGCACACGCTGACGGTGACCAGCCGCGCCAGCAGCGGCAGGTTGAGGTCGCGACCGACCAGCAAGGTAATGACGAACACCACCAGGCCCACCAGCAGCTCACGCAGGTGCCCGCCCGACAGGGCCACGTCGTCGCTGGCCCACAGGCTCAGCAGGTAAAGGGCCATGAACGGCAGCAGCAGGCGCCATTGATTGCTGCGCAGGCGCTCGCCGGGAAGTTGGCGCACTGCCAGTTGCAGGCTGAGGATCAGCACCAGGCCGATGCCCACCAGCTTGGCGCCGGACACCAGGCCGTCCTTGAGCAGCCCCTCCAGCGGCACCAGGGTGGCGATCGCCAGCAGGCCCCAGGCCGGTTTGCGGTACAGCACCAGCACGCCGGCCAGGCCGATCACGCCGCCGGGCGCCAGGAACGGGTAGGGGCTGGCCAAGAGACCCAGGCTCAGCAAGGCCACCAGGGCCACCAGCGACAGGGGAATGATCATGCGACAACCTCCTCGGCCGTGCCTCGATACACCTGGGCCCAGCGTTGTGCCAGGGTTGGCAGGTGGTAGCGTTGACGTTGAGTCTGGCGAGCCCGGGCAACCAGTTCGTCGGCCTGCTCGGGGTCTTGCAGCAGCGCTTCGAGATGCTCGCCCAGTTCGGTCGTGGCCAAGGGACGGGCGAGCAGGCCGTTGTGGCCGTGCTCGATGACGTCGGGGATGCCGCCAACACCGAAGGCCACCACCGGCACGCCATCCTGCATGGCTTCCAGCAGGATCATCGGCGTGCCTTCGGTGCGCGAGCTGATGACCAGGGCATCCAGGCGTTTCATCCAGCCGCGCATGTCGCGCTGGAAGCCCGGCAGGGTGATGCGCTCGCCCAGACCGGCAGCGTCGATGCGCTGTTGCAAGGCATCGCGTTCAGGGCCTTCGCCAAGCATCACGGCGTGGACCCGCGGTTGGCGTTGACACACCGGGATCAACGTGTCGAGGAACAGGTCGGGGCCTTTTTCGCTGGACAGCCGGCCAACGTAGGCGGCTAGCCAGGGGGCGCCGCCTGGCTGTGCCGCTCCCAGGCCATCCTTTGCCTGCGTTTCACAAATCTCGGGCAGCCCATTTGGAATCACCTGCAGCTTGGCCGCTGGCACCCCGGCATCGCGATGGATACGGGCAATGCTCTCGGCCACGCACACCACCGTGTCCACTGTCGGCGTGCGGCACAACTGCAGGCTCAGCCAGGTGTAGAAACGCTGTTTGCGGCTGCGCGGGGTAAAGCCATGCTGGGTGCTGACCATCGGCAGGCGCCACAGCGTGGCGCCGATCCAGCCGAACAGCTGGCCCTTGAAGTTATGACTGTTGACCAGTGGACGTTCGCCGCGCTGCGCGCCGAGCACCTTGAGCACCGCTCCCAGGCCGTGGCAGGTATCGCACTCGACACCCGCCTCGCGAAAGCGCGCCACCAGGTCCGCCGGGGCATCGAGGAACAGCACCCGATGCTGGCCGGGGGTGGCCTGGCAGTGGTCCAGGAGCATGCGCTCGGCGCCGTAGAACCCGCCGCTGCTCAGCAGGTGCAGGATCGGCCGGCCGGCGTGCAGCGCGGCGTTCAATTGCGCACCCAGTGCCACAGGCGTGGCAGCGACCAGCTCTTGTGCGGGTTGGGCAGCGCCGGGGACTGGTCGTTGATCACCAGCAGTACCGGCAGGCCCAGCTCGTGGCTGATCTGCGCCGGATGCTTGAAGCGGTGGTCGAAGAACTCCCTGACGTAGACCACGGCAATCGCCAGCAGCAGGCCGGTGACCAGGCCGAATGGAATGATCAGGCCGGGTTTCGGGAAGCTCGCCGCGGTGGGCTCGTAGGGGGCGCTGAGGATGCGCGCGTTGGACTGGCTGCCATCGAGCAGGCCCTGGCCACGGCTTTCCTCGTAGCGCTGGGCGTAGGTGGAGAAGGCCTTGTGCAGGGCATCGATCTCGGTGTCCAGCTGGCGGGTCTTGCTCTGGGTCTCGCGCAACTGGAGGATGCGCTTGCTGTAGTCGGCGATGCGCTGGGTCTTCTGCTCGATCACCTGCTGGGTCACGGCCAGGTCCTGCTGGCGTTCACGGATGCGGTTCTCGACGATCTTGAGGAACTGCGCGCGCAACTGGGCGATCTGCTGGCGGGCCATGACCATCTGGTCGGAGCCTGGCTGGAACACCGTGGCGTCACCGTTGTAGCGGGCCAGCTGGGTGGTCAGCTGCTCGCCGAGCTGCTTGATCTCGCGGTCTTCGAAGGCGACGTTGTCGACCGTGGTGGTGAAGGTGTAGGGGAAGGCGTAGTCGGCCATCTTCGCCTTGTTGGCCGCGGCCAGGCTGCTCTGCAGGTAGTCCAGCCACTTCTGGTTCTGCAACTGGCGGTCACGTTGCAGGTTGAGCGCCTGCTCTTCGGTGTTGATGGCGTTGAGGCGGAAGGTGATCTCCTCCTTCGGATCCGACGAGCCGATGGCGGTGAGCAGGCCCAGGCGCTGGCTTTCCAGGTCGCCCAGGCGGGCCTGGTAGTGCAGCTTCTTCTGCTCGTAGAAGGCTTCCGGCAGTTCATTGGACTGCAGATCCTGGCGGTTGGCCAGGAAGTTCTCCAGCAGGCGGCTGACGAACAGCGTGCCCAGCTTCGCGTCATTGGCGCTGTAGGTGATGGAAATCACGTTGGAGCCGGGCAGGGTCTCGACCTTGAGGTCCTTGACCGCCTGGTCGGTGAGGGTGTCGAGCTGGGTGTCGCGATCGTCCGCCACGGTGTTGCCGAACAGCCGGTGCAGGGGCTCGATCACCGTGTGACGCAGCGGGTCGAGCACGGTGCGCCGCAGCAGGCCGGGCTCGTCCGGATAGTGGCCTTCCTTGCGCAGCTCGCCGATGGTCTGGCGGATCAGGGTTGGCGAGCGCAGGATGTTGCTCTCGGTCTCCATGTCGGCCAGCGACGGCGGGATGAACTGGTCGGCCTGCTGGCTGAGCGCCGAGGTGGTGTCGCTCTGCGAGAGCTTCTTGGACTGCACGATGACTTCGGCGGTGATGTCGTAGCTCTGCTTGAGTACCAGCGGCAACAGCACGGCGATCACCGCGAACACCAGGAACACCCGTTTCACCAACTGGCGGTTGGCGAAGAAGATGCGGAAGAACTCATGTACGTAGTTTTCTTTCGGTTGCGTGGTCATGGTCCGTCCCCCGGTCAGTCGTCGCTTTCTTTATTGTCGACGCGGTAGCTGAAGCTGAAGCCGAAGCCCTGGAACAGCACCACGTCGGCCAGTTGCCGGGATAGCTCGGCGGCGCTGGCCAGCTTGGTCTTGGGCACGTAGAGCATGTCTTCGGGCTGCAGGTAGGCGAGTTTCTGGCTGCCGCCGGAGAGTGCCTGGTCGACGTCGTAGTTGACCGCATGCACGGTGTTGCCCTCGCGACGCATGATCACCACCGAACCGAGCTTGGCCTTGAGGGTGGGGCCGCGGGCCAGGGTCAGCGCCTCGAGCACGGAGATCGGGCGGCGGATCTGGAAGGCGCCGGGCTGGCCGACTTCGCCGAGCACGTAGATCTCGTTGGCGGCGGTGGACTTGAGCAGCACATCCACGCTCATGCGCCCTGGCAACGTGGCGTAGCGCTCGTTGAGGTAGTCGCGCAGCTGGTTGACGGTCATGCCTTGCAGCGGTACCGAGCCGATTTCCGGGAAGGTGGCGCGGCCGTCGTTGCCCACGGTGATGTCGCGGCTCATGCCGGTGCCGGGGTGGCTGAGGGCGTTCTTCAGGTTGACCTCGTCGGTCATCGGGCTCACCACCCGTACGGTGACCTGGTCACGGTTGGGCTTGAACACCCGCTTGTCCTGGTAGGCCTGGCGGATGGCGCTCTCGGCTTCGCCGGGGGTCATGCCCTCGACGCGCACCGCGGCGTTGGTGCTGGGCAGGGTGATGGTGCCGTCGGGCTGCACCAGCTGGTTGCCGTTCAGGCCGCTGGCGGCCATGAAGTTCAGGTCCAGGGTGTCGCCGGACTGGATCCGGTAGGCCCCGGCCGAGCGGTTGCTGACATGGAAAATCACTTCCAGCACGTCCTGCGGGCGTAGCACCTGTTCGCGGCGGGCGACTTCGGTGGCCTGGCTTTCGGCGGGAGGCGCGGTGAGGATCTGCACCGGCATCTCGCGGTTTTCCTGGCTGGCGCAGCCGGCCAGGGCCAGTACGCACAGGGCAATCGAGGGATATCTCATGGCGTTCATCCTGTGCGGCCTCTCAGAGATTTTCGTACAGCCACTTGGGCATGTAGTACTTGCGCTTGTTGAACACGCTGCCGATCAATCGCGCGCCGGCCTGGGTCAGGCGCTGGCTGGCGGCCTGGGCCACCTCCCAGCGGGTCTCCTCGGCGCACACGACCAGGATCACGCCGTCGACCAAGGTACCGATCACCAGGCTGTCGGCGCTGGCGTAGATGGCTTCGCCGTCGATCACCACGAAACGGTACTGGTTGCTCAGCTGGTTCAGCAGTACGCGCAATTGCTCGTGGTCGAGGCGGTCGCGGCCGCGCTTCCAGGTGCCCACCGGGAGCACGTCGAACGGCTGGTCGGACAGGCGCACGATGCAGTCCTGGGCCAGCGGCGGGGTGTCCTGGTTGAACAGCAGGTCGCTGTAGCCGCGCAGCTTGGCCAGGCCAAGCTGTTGGCTGAGGCCGCCGGGGCTGAGGCTGGCATCGATCAGCAGCACGTTGCCCGCACTCATGAGGGCCAGCTGGCTGGCGAAGGCCAGGGCGCTGGTGCTGGTGCCGCTGCCGGTGTTGGCCGCGGTCAGCAGCAGGGTGCGCTGGTCGAGGTCGAGCACGGTGGCGGTCAGGTTGGTCTCGCTTGGGGTAGCGATCGTCAGGCTTCTTGAGGATGAACCGTCCATCTCAGCTTGCTCCGTGGCCAGTGAAGACTTTGAACGGGGTCTTGAGCAGGATCTTCAGGTCCAGCATCAGGCTCTGTTCGTTGATGTAACTCAGGTCCAGCTCCACCCGTTGGTCGAAGTCGATGTTGCTGCGCCCGGAGATCTGCCACAGGCCGGTCATGCCCGGGTAGATCGACAGCCGCGCCAGGTGGTTGTCGCGGTAGCGGTAGGCGTTGAATGAAGTGGGGCGCGGGCCGACCAGGCGCATATCGCCGGTGACCACGTTGATCAGGTTGGGCAGCTCGTCCAGGCTGCTTCTGCGCAACCAGCCGCCGACCGAGGTGATGCGCGGATCCTTGTCGATCTTGAAGTCGATGGCATCGGCGCCGTGCTTGTTCAGGTGGCGCACCGAATCCTTCAACGCCTCGGCGTTCGCCACCATCGTGCGGAACTTGAACATGCCGAAGGCGCGGCCGCGGTAGCCGGTGCGCTTCTGCACGAAGAACACCGGGCCTGGACTGGACTGCTTGATCAGCAGCGCCAGCACCAGGAACAGCGGCGACAGCAGCAGCAGCAAGGTCAGCGCGGCCAGGCAGGACAGCACGCGGTTGGTGCGCGAAAGGGTCCAGGGGCGACCACCGACGCGGCCGGTGATCCAGCCGCGGCCCTGCATGTGGATGGCGGCATCAATGCGCTGCCGGTGCGCCGGGTCCATGCGTTTGTCCTGGTACAGCGCCTGCAGTTGTGCGCTCTTGGGTTGTCCTGTCATACCGCCCTCCGTTGATCTGGCTGCTCACCCGTGGGCGCCGCTTCGCTGGCGGCGGGCGAGTAGTAGCTCTTGAACCAGGCGACGAAGCGCCTGAGCCCCTCATCGAGGCCTATCTGTGGGGTGAATCCGGTGACCCTGGCCAGGGCGCTGGCATCGGCGCAGGTGGCCAGGACATCGCCTGGTTGCAGCGGCAGCAGTTCGATCACCGCGTTGCGCTGCAGGTGTTTCTCCAGCAGCGCCAGGTAGTCGAGCAGCTCCACCGGACGCTGCCCGCCGATGTTGTACAGCCGCCACGGCGCGTGGCTGCTGGCCGGATCCGGGGTTAGCGCATTCCACTGCGGGTCGGCGACCGGGGGCAGGGGGATCAGCCGCACCAGGCTCTCGACGATGTCGTCGATATAGGTGAAATCGCGCTGGTGGCGGCCATGGTTGAACAGCTGGATCGGCCTGCCTTCGCTGATCGCCCGGGCGAACTGCATCGGCGACATGTCCGGGCGGCCCCAGGGGCCATACACGGTAAAGAAGCGCAGGCCGCTGCAGGGAATGCCGTACAGGTGGCTGTAGCTGTGGGCCATGGCCTCGTTGGCCTTCTTGGTGGCGGCATACAGCGACAGCGGGTGGTCTACGGCGTCTTCGACCCGATACGGCGTTTGCTGATTGGCGCCGTACACCGAACTGGACGAGGCGTACAGCAGGTGCTGGACCGGATGCCGGCGGCAGCCTTCGAGCACGTTGAGGAAACCGGCCAGGTTGCTGTCCAGGTAAGCCTGCGGGTTCTGCAGCGAGTAGCGCACACCGGCCTGGGCGGCCAGGTGCACGACCACGTCCGGACGTTCG
Organism: Pseudomonas sp. RC3H12; assembly: GCF_018596375.1. Taxonomy (NCBI): domain Bacteria; kingdom Pseudomonadati; phylum Pseudomonadota; class Gammaproteobacteria; order Pseudomonadales; family Pseudomonadaceae; genus Pseudomonas; species Pseudomonas sp. RC3H12. The sequence continues at coordinate 1,831,341 of NZ_CP075595.1, forward strand.
CTGGCGAACAGCCGGGCCATGCCGTCGCGGTCGCCCAGGTCCAGGCAGTGCAGCGGGAAATCGCCCGCTGTCTGGCGTACCCAGTGCACGCGGGCATGCTTGAGCGACGGCTCGTAGTAGTCGTTGAAGTTGTCCAGCCCCACCACCTGATGCCCCTCGAGCAACAGCTGGCGGCAGGTATGGGCGCCGATGAAACCGGCCGCGCCGGTGACCAGCACTTTCATGGCGCATCCGCCTGCGGGCTGACCTGGCGCAGGCCGATGCCGCTGTAGTGCAGGCCGTGGGCCGCCACCTGTTCAGGGTTGTACAGGTTGCGGCCATCGACGATCACCCGCGCGCGCAGCTTGCTGGCCAGCATCGAGAAGTCCACTACTCGGAAGTTTTTCCACTCGGTGCAGATCACCAGGGCGTCGGCGTCCTGCAAGGTGTCGTCGCGGGTGGCGCACAGTTGCAGGTCGTCGCGGTAGCCGTACAGGCGCCGGCATTCGTCCATGGCTTCGGGGTCATAGGCGCGCACCGTGGCGCCTTCGGCCCACAGCGCTTCCATCAGGTAGCGGCTGGGCGCTTCGCGCATGTCGTCGGTGTTGGGTTTGAAGGCAAGCCCCCACAGGGCGATGGACTTGCCCGCCAGGCCGTCGAGGCGCTGCTTGAGCTTGGCGAAGAGGATGCGCCGCTGCTGGTCGTTGACCTCGCTGACACTCTGCAGCAGGCGCAGCGGCATGCCGCTGTGCGCGGCGGTGTGCAGCAGGGCCTTGATGTCCTTGGGGAAGCACGAACCGCCAAAGCCGCAGCCGGGGTAGATGAAGTGGTAGCCGATGCGCGGGTCGGAACCGATGCCGCGGCGTACCGCCTCGATATCGGCGCCCAGGTGTTCGCTGAGGTTGGCCAGCTCGTTCATGAAGCTGATGCGGGTGGCGAGCATGGCGTTGGCGGCGTACTTGGTCAGTTCGGCGCTGCGGTTGTCCATGAACATCAGTTTTTCGTGGTTGCGGCAGAACGGCGCGTACAGTTCGGCCAGCTGGTCATGGGCGACCTCGTCGAGGGTGCCGACGATGATGCGGTCGGGGCGCATGCAGTCCGCCAGGGCACTGCCTTCCTTGAGAAACTCGGGGTTGGACACCACGCGTACTTGCAACTGACCCTTGCCCAGGCGCTGCAACTCGTCGCGGGCCAGGGCCATGACCTGGTCGGCGGTGCCCACCGGCACGGTGGACTTGATGATCAGGGTATGGTCGGTCTCCATCAGCCCGGCGATCTGCCGGGTGACGTTGAGCACATGGGTCAGGTCGGCCGAACCGTCCTCGTCGGGCGGGGTGCCCACGGCGATGAAGATCAGCTCGGCATGGCTGACGGCGTCGCTGGCCTGGGTGCTGAACAGCAGGCGACCTTCCTTGATGTTGTCCTCGAGCAAGTCCGACAGGCCCGGCTCGCTGATCGGCGGCACACCCTGGCGTAACTGGTTGATCTTGTGGGTATCGACATCCACGCACAGTACCCGGTGACCTACGTCCGCCAGTGCTGCTGCCTGTACCAGTCCGACATAACCGGTGCCAAAAACGCTCACGTCCATGCGCGGTGCCTCGAATGGATGAGTAAGGGAGATGAAACAGTGATGTGAATTGGGTATAGCTCAGCCCGGTGGAATTGCGTCAAAGCAATGGCATGTTTCGTCGCATTTACAGAGTCCAACGCAACGGGCCTTCTGCCACCAACCCGTTTCCAATCCGTGTGTTAGCGAACATAGCTAGTGGCAATTGGCCGTTCGGCGAGCCGATGAACGGTGCAATGCAGCGAAATAAGCGGGCTGCGGACGATAGAGATAATCAACAATAGCTTGCGGCCTGTGCCAGATTCCGGTGTCGGTATGTCGTCGGAAATTTGACTTTTTTGCGTTGTGGTTTGTTTCACAGGTGCTACGGTTTGAGAAGAATTCCATGACCGGAGTGGCCGAAACATGCGCGGATGGGTCAAGCTTTTGCTGCTGCTGGTTTACCTGGCCAGTTTTCATGGCTATTACCGTGAGCGCATAGAAGCCTTGGGTATTGGCGTGCCGCTGGTCCTTTACCTGGGTATGTTTGCGGTATTGGCAGTGGCGCTTGTGCTGACGGCGTTCACGCGTGCGGGGGGGCTGCGCTGGGCGCTGGCCCTGATGTTCACGGTCAGCGCGATCTTTCTCGACGCTTATAACCGCATCACCGATTCGTACCTGACCTATAGCGCCTTCGTGTCCATGGTCTACGCCGGCGGTTTCGTCCAGGAGGCGCTGCAGCAATATCATTACGCCATAACCCTCGCTGCGGCACGGGCGCTGCTGTTGCTGCTGGGCATCGGCCTGCATCCTGGGCCGACGCCGAAGTTGCCGCGCCTGTTGCCACCGTTGGCACCGCTGCTGGGGTTGCTGGCGCTGGTCGCCATCCTGTTTGTGCGGGCCGGCGAGGGCGCCCGCGGGCTGCCGGTGATGTACACGCCGCTGGCCTACCTGAGCCTGTTCACCTACGAGACCTTGCACGACCATGTCGGGCCACGTCAGCCCGTGACCCTTGCCCAATCAGGCCCGGCGATGGCGCGGGACATCGTGCTGCTGATCGACGAGAGCATCTCGGGCAACTACCTGGACCTGAACACCCCGGCCGGGGTCACCAGCCATCTGGCCCAGGCCCAACCCGGCGTGCAAATCGTCAATTTCGGTTACGCCGCGTCCATTGCCAACTGCAGCGCCGACACCAATGTCACCCTGCGCTATGGCGGCACCCGCGCCGACTACCTGCGCATCAACTCGACCCAGCCGTCGATCTGGCAGTACGCCAAGCGTGCGGGCCTGGAGACGGTCTACATCGACGGCCAGCGCACCGGCGGCAACCTGCAGAACCTGATGACCGAAACCGAGAAGCGCGATATCGACCAGTTCATCCAGTTCGACGACACCCCCGTGGTGCAGCGCGACATGGCGGCGCTGGAGCGGCTGGTGGCGCTGCTCAAGGATGGCAAGCCGCACCTGATCGTGGTGAACAAGGTCGGCGCCCACTTCCCGGTGCACGACAAATATCCAGACGACTTCCTCAAATACCAGCCCGCGTTGCCCCGGGGCCACTACGTCGATATTGCCGACACTGGCACCCGCGACGGTTTCGATGGCCGCCCGCAGGACTGGGTGCTGTACCGCAATGCCTACCAGAACACCGTGCTGTGGAGCGTCGGTGAGTTCTTCCGCCGGCTATTCGCCGAGGCCGACCTCAGCCAGGCCGTGGTGCTGTACACCTCCGACCATGGCCAGGACCTGCATGAACGCGGTAACCCGGGGCTGAACACTCATTGCGACAGCGACCCGGTGCCCGAGGAGGGCCTGGTGCCGCTGGTAGTGATCCAGGGGCAGGGCCTCAGGACACTGGATTGGGAAGGCAACCTGGCGGTGAACCGTAACGCCTCCAGCCACTACAACGTGTTCCCCACAATGCTCAAGCTGATGGGCTACGACGACAAGGCGGTCAGCGCGCTCTACGGGCAGTCGCTGGACATGCCGACCGACGACCCGTTCACCTTCAACGTGCGTTTCAATGCGCGGCTGGGGGCCAAGCCGGATTTCCGTCATATCGACCTGGGCCAGGTAGTCACCCCCGCCAGTGTCCTGGCGGGGCAACCGATGCCGCTAGGCAAGGCTGACTGACGTCAGAAGTCGATGCTGGCGGACAGCTGCACGGTGCGTGGCGCGCCCAGCCCCAGGCTGGTGAGCAGCGGCATGCCCCAGTAGGCCTTGTTTGTCACGTTCTCTACCGTGCCGCGCAAGGTCACCGGGTGGTCGGCCACCTGCAGCCGGTAGCGGGCACCGACGTCGTAGAGGGTGTAGCCGGGAATCGACTGGCTGTTGTCGTCGCTGATGTACTGCTTCGAGACGGCCGTGGCGTTGGCGGTCAGGGTCAGGCCTTCGAGCACCGGGGTATCCCATTCCACGCCCAGCTTGCCCTGCAGTTTTGGCTGACCGGTGGCGGTCTTGCCTTGCTCGGCGGGGTTCTCGGCCTTGGTCACCTTGGGATCGAGACGGGCCACGCCGCCCATCAGGCGCACATCGGCCACCGGTGTGCCGAAGAAGCTCCACTCGAGCCCGCGGTTACGTTGCTCGCCACCGAAGGAGAACACTTTGGTTACCGGGTTGGTGAAGCTGCTGGGGCGCTCTATCTGGTACAGGCTGAGGGTGTGGGCGAAGTCGCCGAGGTCGAGCTTGATACCGACCTCCTTCTGCTTGGACTTGTACGGGGCGAACACCTGGCCGGCGTTGGGCGCGGTAAGCGGGGCGACGGCGCCTTTGCTCAGGCCTTCGATGTAGTTGGCGTACAGCGACACTTCGTCGGTGACCTTGATCAGCACCGCTGCGGCCGGGGTGGTGGCGCTTTCGTTGTAGCGACTGGTTTGCGCGCCGGTGTCGACGTTGAAGCTGTCGGTCAGCACCTGCTGGCGGCGCACGCCCAGGGTGAGCTGCACACGCTCGTCGAAGAACGACAGGGTGTCGGCCAGGCCGTAGCTGCTCAGGCGTGACTCGGTGTGGGCGATGGCGGGGTAGCTCCTGGCGGCCTCCGGGCCCCAGACCGGGTGGTAGATGTTGGTGATCCACTCGGCACCCGGAACGTTGCGCCGGCCATAGTCGCGCTGCTTGTCCGAGTAGTGCGTGGCATTGAGCGACCACTGGTGGCCGACGCCGAAGGTGTCGAAATGGCCACGCAGGCCGGCTTCGCCCGAGGTCTTCTCCAGGTCGATCTTCAACTGGCCCATGCGCGTCTCGAAGTCGCCAGCGGTGTTGAGCACTTCTGCGAGCATGGTGCCGCTGTACTTGTAGTCGGTCTTGCTGGTGCCGGCTGAGGCATAGGCCATGAGGTTGTCGTTGAGGTCATATTCGCCGCGCACGATCACGCCCTTGTCGCGGGTCTGTACGAAACCCCAGTCCGGGTTGAGCAAGGTCTCGGACTTCGGCGGCCTGGGCACCGGCACGCCTGCGGCCAGGCCGATGCCGCGGTTCTGGCCCCTGACCCGGTCCTCGCTTTCGTACAGGTCGGCCGACAGGCGCGCGCGCTCGCCACGCCAGTCCAGGCCCAGGGCATTGAGCTCGGCCTTCATGCGCTGGTGGTCGGTGGCGGTGTCGCCGTCGCGGTAGACGCTGTTGAAGCGCACGCCGAACTGTTGCTCCTCGCCGAAGCGACGGCCGACGTCCAGGTGCCCGCCGAACTGTGCGTCCGACATGTAGGTGCCGGTGATCCGTGTCAGCGGTTCGGCGCCCGCGCGCTTGGGCACCAGGTTGATGCTGCCGGCCACCGAACCGCCAGGCGGCATGCCGTTGAGCAGGGCGGACGGGCCCTTGAGCACCTCGATGCGCTCGAACATCTCCGGCGAGATCCGGTAGTAGGGCGCCATGCCGTACAGGCCGCCGATGCTCACGTCGCTGATGTTGGAGTTGAAGCCGCGGATCGAGTAGTTCTCGCTGTAGGTGCCCTTGAGGCCATTGCTGAACACCGACGGGTCGGTCGCGGCGATCACGTCGGTGATGGTCTGGGCCTGGGTGTCCTCGATGTATTTCTCGGTGTAGCTGATGGTGCTGAACGGCGTCTCCATGAAGTCCTTGTTGCCCAGCAGCCCGACCCGGCCACCCGAGGCCACCTGGCCACCGGCGTAGACCGGCGGCAACGCACTGGGGGCGTCGCGGCTGCCTTCGACCATGGTTTCGGACAGTTCCAGGCTGCCGGTGGGCTGGCCGTGGTGGGGCTTTTCCACTTCCTCAGTCTGCGCCGCAGTTACGCCCATGGCGGTACCGCCCAAGCCGAGCAGCAAGGTCATATGCACAGCGGCGAAAGTGCGATTGAAGTCGAAGTGAGGCACAGCCGACTGCTGCGCCGGGCTGACACGTTGTTGCGACATGCTGGAGTCCTTTCGATTCGCAAGTGAGTGAAGGCATTCACTAGGATTCCGAATCAGAAGGGAAAAACCTCAATGCAAATGATATTCAATAAAATTTGTCACTGTTAAAACTGTTAGGTGCATGTGCATCGAGATGTAGCTAGCCTCTAGAAAATTCGGCTCGCCTCCGAGGAGCCCGCTATCGACTTGGCTCGATTATCCGGGAAGTCAAGAGATGACCAACGAACTGGTGAAGTGTGATTCGAACAACTCGACGTCTGGCGTCGAGCAAACCAGGGCGTTTACTCCGTTTGGGGCCAGCCAGTGGATCGATGGGCCGTTGTTGGCGTTCACCGGGCAACTATGGGACCGCAGTACAGACTTCTACTTGCTGGGGAATGGTCGGCGAGCCTACGATCCGAACCTCATGCGCTTCACCAGTCCGGATCAGCAGAGCCCTTTTGGCAAGGGGGGGATCAATACTTATGCCTATTGCTTGGGTGATCCGGTCAACCGCCTGGACCCAAGTGGTGAGGTCAGTCTCAAGAAAGCCGCCAAGATGGTTTTCCTGATCGCATCGACTGGCAAGGATGCCCTGACCGGCAAAGGTCCAGCAAAAATGATCAAGCGTGCCGCCAAGTGGGGGATGATCGCCGGGGAATTACTGCAAATGCCCCATGTTACTGTCGATGTGGGGCGAGGGTTGGCAGATTTTAGCGCTGGCATCGCTCTGGCGGTAACGGCCTATGGTCTGGGCAGCTTCTATTACAAGCGTTGGGTTGAAGACGATGCTGTCTTCTCTCCATTAGTAGGGCCGCTGCTGCTCGAAACTCCGGAAAAGTCCGAGTCGCCGATAGTGCGGATGGAGGGGGTCCGCCGCGAGCTGTTATTCGACTGAAAGCTGGAGTGGATGCAGCGTGCGAAAGCTCTGCGCCTCCTCCACCAACCAGTCATGTACCGCCCGCGCCCCAGGTTGGCTCAATCCGCCCGGTGGATACAGCAGCACATAACGCTTGTGGTTGGCAATCGGCACCCCGAACGGCACGATCAGCGCGCCGCGTTCCAGTTCGTCGTTGAGCAGGGTGCGCCGGGCGATGGCCACGCCGACCCCGGCGATGGCGGCCTCGATGGTCAGGTGGTTGCGGTTGAAGGTATGTCCGCGGCGTACGTCCAGCCCGCCGGCACCGATGCCGTCGAGGTAGAACTCCCACTCGGCGTATTCCGAGCTGCCGCGCCAGGCGGTGATGTCATGCAGCAGCGGGTAGTGGGCCAGGCCGGCCGGGCCGTGCAGGGGCGGGCGGCCGCGCAGCAGGGCAGGCGAGCACACCGGGAAGATCTGCTCGTCGAGCAGAGGCGTGGAGAGCATGCCCGGATAGCTGCCATCGTTGAGATCGATGGCCAGGTCGAAGTCTTCCGGGTGCAGCGCCTGGTTACTGTCCTCGGCCACCAGGCGCAGCTCAATGTCCGGATAGCGTTGCTGGAAACGCGGCAGGCGCGGGGTCAGCCACTTGGCCAGGAACGAGGGGATCGAGCGCAGGCGCAAGGTACCGCGGATCTCGCCGGCGTCCAGGCGCAGCAGCTCGGCCTCGATGCTGCCGTAGGCTTCGGCCACGGTCTGCGCCAGGCGCTGGCCTTCGGCGGACAACTCGACGCCGCGAGCACGGCGCAGGAACAGGCGAAAGCCCAGGCGCTCCTCGAGCTGGCGCATCTGCTGGCTGACCGCTCCGGGAGTGATGTGCAGCTCTTCGGCGCAGCGGGTGAACGACAGATGTCGCGCCGCACAGGAGAACACGTGCAGCCAGACGAACACCTGGCCATTGAGTGGGCCTTTCATTGTTTAGTCCTGCTAAAGGCTTGTGTAGGAAGTTTCGTTGGTCAAGCTGGCCTGAGCGCGGCAGTATCGCGCAACTTGGCAATACCGCTCAAATTTTCCGGAGAGCCGTGGCGTGTCGCAGATCGCCGTCACGGTCAGGCATTAGCATGGCTATCAGTGTTTTCGACCTTTTCAAGATTGGCATCGGCCCATCCAGCTCCCACACCGTCGGCCCCATGCGCGCCGCGGCGACCTTTGCCCAGGCTCTGCGCGAGCGCGGCTTGCTGGCCGAGGTTCGCCGGGTCGAGGTACGCCTTTATGGCTCGCTGTCGGCCACGGGGGTCGGGCACGCCACCGACCGTGCCTGCCTGTTGGGGCTGATGGGCCAGTGGCCGGACCGGATCGACCCGCACAGCATCGAGCCGCGTATCGACCAGCTGATGCAGGAGCACTGCCTGATGCTCGACGGCAGTCATCCGATCGACTTCCAGTACAGCCGCGACATGCGCCTGTTGGACGAGAGCCTGGCCTACCATCCTAATGCAATGACCCTGGCAAGCTTCGACGGGCAGGGCAGCCAGTTCAGCCAGACCTACTATTCGGTGGGCGGAGGCTTCATCGTCGAACAAGCTGAAATCGATGCGCCTTCGAGCGACGAAGGCCTGGTCGAGCTGCCTTACGAATTTTCCAGCGGTGCCGAACTGCTGGCCCTGTGCAAGGCCCACAATCTCAGCGTCAGCCAGCTGATGCTGGCCAACGAGTGCGCCTGGCGTCCGGAAAGCGAGGTCCGCGAAGGCCTGTTGAAGATCTGGGCGGCGATGGGCGAATGCGTCGACAACGGCCTGCGCAACGAAGGCATCCTGCCGGGTGGGCTCAAGGTCAAGCGCCGGGCGGCGCGCCTGCACCGCAGCTTGCAGGAGGTCGGCAAGCCGAACGTGATCGGCTCGACCCTCAGCGCCATGGAGTGGGTCAACCTGTTCGCCCTGGCGGTGAACGAAGAGAACGCCGCCGGCGGGCGCATGGTCACCGCGCCCACCAACGGCGCCGCCGGCATCATCCCGGCGGTGCTGCACTACTACATGAAGTTCAATCCCGGCGCCTGTGACGACGATGTGGTGGCGTTTCTCCTGGCGGCGGCCGCAGTGGGCATTCTGTGCAAGAAGAACGCTTCGATTTCCGGCGCCGAAGTCGGTTGCCAGGGTGAAGTGGGCTCGGCCTGCTCGATGGCTGCCGCAGGGCTCGCCGAGGTGCTTGGCGCGACCCCGCCGCAGCTGGAAAACGCCGCCGAGATCGCGCTGGAGCACAACCTCGGGCTGACCTGCGACCCCGTGGGTGGCCTGGTGCAGATCCCATGCATCGAGCGCAATGCGATTGCCGCGGTGAAGGCCATCAACGCCGTGCAGATGGCCTTGCGTGGCGACGGCGAGCATTTCATCTCCCTCGACCGGGTGATCCGCACCATGCGCGATACCGGCGCGGACATGCACGCCAACTACAAGGAAACCTCCCGCGGCGGCCTGGCCGTCGCGTTCGTCGAGTGCTGAGAAACAGGCTCCCGCGAAGTGCCCCGCAAACCTGATTGAATCTGCAACACCCGCTGTACCTGCGACAAAAACAACTACAAGGCGATACCCATGACTGATGTACAAAGCACCACGAGCGTTCGTGCGGATTCGGCTGCCCCGGCTGCGGCCAGTGGCTCGACCACCTGGAACCGCCACGACACCACCTGGGCCCTGGGCCTGTATGGCACGGCGATCGGCGCCGGCACCCTGTTCCTGCCGATCAACGCCGGGGTCGGGGGCTTCTGGCCGTTGCTGATCCTGGCATTGCTGGCCTTCCCCATGACCTTCTTCGCCCACCGCGCCCTGACACGCTTCGTGCTGTCCGGGCGCAAAGGCGGCAACGAGGACATCACCGAAGTGGTGGAGGAGCATTTCGGCGTGGGCGCCGGCAAGCTCATCACCTTGCTGTACTTCTTCGCCATCTTCCCGATCCTGCTGGTCTACAGCGTGGCATTGACCAATACCCTGACCAGCTTCTTCGAGCACCAACTGCACATCGGTGCGCCGCCCCGAGCACTGTTGGCGTTGCTGCTGATCTGCGGCTTGATGATCGTGGTGCGCTGCGGCCAGCAGATCATCGTCAAGGCCATGAGCGTGCTGGTGTATCCCTTCGTCGCCTCGTTGCTGCTGCTGGCGCTGAGCCTGATCCCCAACTGGAACGGCGCCTTCTTCGCCCAGGCCAACGAGGGCATCAGCGCCTCGAAGCTGCTGCTGACTCTATGGCTGGCGATTCCGGTGATGGTGTTCTCGTTCAACCATTCGCCGATCATCTCGGCCTTCGCCGTCGACCAGAAGCACCGATATGGCAATGATGCCGACCGCAAGAGTGGCCGGACCCTGGCCACGGCCCATGTGATGATGGTGCTGACGGTGATGTTCTTCTGCTTCAGCTGCGTGCTGGCCCTGAGCCCGGCGGACCTGGCCGCGGCCAAGGCGCAGAACATCTCGATCCTGTCGTACCTGGCCAACCACTTCCAGACCCCGGTGATCGCCTTCGTCGCGCCACTGATCGCGCTGGTGGCTATCACCAAGTCCTTCCTCGGCCACTACATCGGAGCCAGCGAAGGCTTCCAGGGCATGATCGTCAAGAGCCTGCGCGGGCGCGGCAAGACATGGCCGGCCAAGCGCCTGGAGCGCGCCACCGCGTTGTTCATGCTGGTGACCTGCTGGGCGGTGGCCACCCTCAACCCAAGCATCCTCGGGCTGATCGAGAGCCTTGGTGGGCCGGTGATCGCCTGCCTGCTGTTCCTGATGCCGATGTACGCGGTACAGAAGGTGCCGGCGTTGCGCCAGTACTCGGGCAAGCTGTCGAATGTGTTCGTGGTGCTGATCGGCTTGATCACGCTGTCGGCGATCGCCTACAGCTTCATGGCCTGACCAATGAACGCGGGGCAAGCCCGCTCCCACGTGAAAGCGTGGGGAGGACTTGCCCCGCGGACCGCTCAGGTCAGACGCTTTCCAGGTGCCTGATCGCGGCCTTCAGGCGCTCCGCTGGTCGCGGTTGATCCTGGTGGGTGATGTCCGGCGCCTTGCGCACGCGGCCATGCTGGTCGACCCAATGGCTGTTGATGAAGTAGCGGTAGCTGGCAGTGCCGACATTCCAGCCCTGGTCGAGCAGACCCTGCAGGTGGAAGGTCTGGGCAATCTGGCTGAGCGGGCCGCTAGGGCTGCCATCCAGATGCAGGACGATCGACGGGCTACCCGCGGGCGCGAACGGCAGCTCGCTGTAGCCGCCCCACACCTTGGCGTGGAACACCTGAACCGGATGCGTGGTCTGGATGATGGAAGCCCTGCCGGTGACCTTCTTCTGCACGGTATTCACCAGCAGGTCGAGGGTCAGGATCGGTGCGCCGAGCAGCCCGTTGCTGACGTTCAGGCGGGTATGAAAAAGTCCGAAGGACATGCTGATTCTCCTTGTCTGCTCAGGCTTTCTTGGCGGCCTTGGCGGCCGGGCTTTTGGTCGAGGCAAGAGCTTGGTCCAGGGCTTTGCCCACGGCACCGCTGGCCAGATGCTTGAGTTGCGCGACATCACCGGTGGCGATCACTGCCTCCAGGGTGGCGTTGTGCAGTTCGGTGGTCAGGTCGACGTTCGCCAGCGTCTGGATGCGCTTGAGCTCCAGCACGACAGGTACGTTGTCCACTTCGATCCAGCGCTGGCCGTTGTTGTAGCGGTAGCTGGCCGTACCTTTCTGCCAGTCCTGGTCGAGCAGCGCACGCAGTTCGAACTGCTCCGGCGAGTTGGCGTGTGGTCCGCCATGGTTGCCACGTACCGTCAGCAGGATCTTGCCTTCGCTTGGCGGCTGCACGGTGAGGTAGCTGTAGGTGCCCCAGACATCCAGCGCCAGCTCCAGCGGTGGGTTGGTGGTCTGGGTGATCAGCGCGTGGCCGTTGACGCTGCGGTCTGGCGTGTAGACCAGCAGGTCGACTTGCAGGCGCGGGGCACCTGGCGCGTTGGTACCAATGAGGTAGGACACCGGGAAAAGACCTTCCGACGGTGCGAGCAGCGATTCAGACATGATTGCCTCCATTGCATTCGATGAATGACATACCGATAACCACGACTGGCGCAGGCGGGCGAAGAGGCGGAGGAAGTGGGAGACCGGGCGGGGAGAACAGGCTTGCCCGGTGCGAGCGGCTGTTGGCAGCCGGCTTGTGCAGCCATCCCTGGTACGCGGTGCCGCCTGCCTGGCAGCCCGCTTGAGTTAAGCAGGCCGGCCAGGCAGTGATGGCCTTTTTACAGTACGTCCGACGAGTGGTCGCGCATTGACCGAATGGTCACTTACTTCGCTTTCTGCTGCAGGGCCACGAAGCTGCGGCGCATGTCGCTGGCCCAGCCGTCGAGCACCGGCTTGACGTCGTTCAGGGTCAGCTGCGTGGTGTCGTTCTCCAGGTCCTTGCCACTGCCCTTGCGCACCACCTGGGCCAGCACGTTCTGGCTGGTGCCATCGAGGAAGGCCGCCTCCACGGCGATGTCCACGGCCTGGTCGCGGCCACCGGCGGCGGTGTTGACAGCCGCGGCGACCAAGGCGATGGGGATCACTTCATAGGGCTTGAGGCCCTCGGTGCTGGTGGAGACCGCGGTGATCGCCGGGCGCACAACGATGGTATTCGGCCCGGGCTCCTTGACCAGGGTGAGCACACTGCCGAGTTCGCGGCGCATCGCTTCGTTGAAGTAGCGGGTGATCTCTTGCAGGGTCTGCGCCGAGATCACGTTGGTCGGTTGCGGCTTGGGGTAGAACTGGCTCGGTTCGATGAACACCTTGGTGTACTGGCTGGCCTTCACGTCCGGGTCGATCCAGCGCATCACCGGCGCGCCGGAGACGCTTTCGGCCGGCTTCAGGCGGCTGTAGTCCTTGAGAAACCCGGAATAGTCCTTGGGGTCGACACGGTTGCTGGAGCAGGCAACCAGGGCCAGCAGAGCAGCGCACAGCAGGGTGGTGCGAGGCAGGTGCTTCATGATGACAAGGTCCATGAGGGAAGGGGCCAGAACAACGCTAGCAGGTGGTGGGCCGAAGGCCAGCGTTCGGGTGCCGACGATTGCCGTTTCCCACCGACCAACCTGATTGAGCTGACTATCCATTCATCACTGATAGTGGAAAAGTGTGCCCTTTACGGGTATGTTTCGGGTGCCGATCATGGATGTCTACAAGCGTAGGGAGTTTGCCCGCTGGCAAGCCAGGGAGTGCTTGCCGGACCACCTGCTCTGCCGGGCAGTTGCGGAAATGCGGAGCGGGCTGGTTGATGCGAGTCTTGGCGGTCTGTTGTTCAAGCAGCGTATTGCAGGCCTGTGCAGTGGTAAGCGGGGTGGTTATCGGATGCTCCTGACGGCTCGTATAGGCGATCGATATGTGTTCCTGCATGGATTCGCCAAAAGCGACCTGGCCAATGTCACGCCGGCCGAGCAAAAGGCCCTGCAGTTTACCGGCAAGGTTTTTCTGGAATTGTCACCCCGCGCTCTGGCCAAGGCATTGGGCTGCGGAGTATTGATGGAGGTCCATTGTGACCAGCAAACTCATTGAGTCATTGCGTGCCGACCTGTCGGCTCTGGAGCAGGCAGGCGCTGTCGGCAAGGTTACGCTGAGGGACTTCGAGGCGATCTGCCCGGCTCCGGTGCGAGCGTTCACTGCCCAGGACATCCGCCACCTGCGTGAAGCCCTTAACTTCAGCCAGCCGGTGTTCGCCCTGCACCTGCACACCAGCGCATCGACAGTACGCAAATGGGAGCAGGGCGAAACACGCCCGGCCGGGCCGGCCTTGAAGCTGCTGAATATCATTGCCGACAAGGGGCTGCAGGCCATCCTTTGACGGTGGGTCGTCAGCCCAGCGCCTCGCGCAAGCGATACCATAGCATCCCCAGTGCCAGCAGCGGCGAGCGCAGTGCCTTGCCGCCGGGGAAGGTCAAGTGCGGCACCGCGCGGAACACATCGAAGCCATGGCTTTGCTCGGTGGCAATGGCTTCGGCGAGCAGTTTCGCTGTCCAGTGGGTGACGTTCAAACCATGCCCGGAGTAGCCCTGGGCATAGAACACGTTGGGGTGTTGGCTGAGCCGGCCTACCTGGGGGAAGCGGTTGGCGGTGATGCCGATCATGCCGCCCCACTGGTAGTCCAGGCGCACCTCGGCCAGTTGCGGGAACACCTTGAGTACCTTGGGCCGCATGTAGGCGCCGATGTCCTTGGGGTCGCGCCCGGAATAGTGGCAAGCACCGCCAAACAGCAGGCGGTTGTCGGCGGTCAGGCGGTAGTAGTCCAGGCCCACTTTCTGGTCGCACAGCGCCATCTGCTGCGGGATCAGCGTACGCGCCAGGCCTTCAGGCAGTGGCTCGGTCGCCACCACGTAGCTGCCGGCCGGCAGCACCTTGCCACTCAAGCGTGGCTCCAGTTCGTCGAGGTGGGCGTTGCAGCCGAGTACCAGGCTCTGCGCGCGCACCTTGCCGCGGGCGGTGTGCAGGATCACCGTACTGCCATGTTCGATGCGCAGTACCGGGCTTTGCTCGAAGATGCGCACCCCCAGGCCATGAGCGGCGTGGGCTTCGCCCTGGACCAGGTCGAGCGGGTGCAGATGGCCCGAGCCCATGTCGACCAGGCCGCCGGCGTACAGGTCGCTGGCGACGATCTCGTGCATGCGCTCGGGGCCGACCAGGCGGGTCTCATGCGGGTAGCCCAGTGTGGCGAGGTCGCGTTGCTCGTCCTCGAATGCGGCGAACTGGGCGGGGGTGTTGGCCAGCTCGCAGAACCCCCAGCGCAGGTCGCAGTCGATGCCATATTGCGCGATACGGCGGGCGACCAGGGCCACCGAATCGATCCCGGCCTGCTTGAGGTAACGTACGCCGTCCTGGCCGACGTGCCGGGCAAAGCCCGAGACGTCATGGCCGATGCCGCGGATCAGTTGCCCGCCATTGCGCCCGCTGGCGCCCCAACCGATGCGGCGGGCCTCCAGCAGGATCACCGAGAGGCCGCGTTCGGCCAGCTCCAGGGCCGCATTGACCCCGGTCAGGCCACCGCCGACCACGCAGACATCGGCCTGCAGGTCCTGGTCGAGCACGGGGTAGGTCGCCGCCTGGCGCGCCGAGGCGGCGTAGTAGGAGGCAGTGTGTTCAGTCATGTGAGGCATGGGTGTGCTCGGCTCAGCGGTTGGACTTGATCTTGCTCCAGGAGCGGGTCATCTGCCGCAGGATCGGCGGGCTCTGCATGGACGAGACATACAGTTTGTCCAGCACCTCCTGCGGCGGGTAGATCTCGGGGTTGTCGACCAGCGCCGGGTCCATGTCGGCCTTGGCGTCGGGGTTGGCGTTGGCATAGCCGACCGTGGCACTGACCTTGGCGATCACCTTGGGGTCGAGCAGGTAGTTGATGAAGGCCAGGGCCTGCTCGGGGTTCTTGGCGTCCTTGGGGATGGCCAGCAGGTCGAACCACAGGTTGCTGCCTTCCTTGGGAATGCTGTAGGCGACCTTGACGCCGTTGCCGGCCTCTTCGGCGCGGTGCGCGGCCTGCAGTACGTCGCCGGAGTAGCCGAAGGCGATGCAGACATCACCATTGGCCAAGTCCGAAACGTACTTGGAGGAATGGAAGTAGGTGATGTACGGGCGCAGCTCCAGCAGGCGGGCCTCGGCCTTCTTGTAGTCATCGGCCTTCTCGCTGCGCGGGTTCATGCCCAGGTAGTTGAGCATGGCGGGGTAGAGCTCGTCGGGCGAGTCCATGAACGCCACGCCGCACTGCTTGAGCTTCTTCAGGTTCTCGGCTTCGAACAGTACGGCCCAGGAGTCGATCCTGTCGATGCCCAGCACCGCCTTGACCTTGTCGACGTTGTAGCCGATGCCGTTGGTGCCCCAGAGGTACGGTACGGCGTACTGGTTGCCCGGGTCGTTCTGCTCCAGTTGCTTGAGCAGTTTCGGGTCCAGGTGCCGCCAGTTCGGCAGCTTGCTGCGGTCCAGCGGCAGGAACGCGCCGGCCTGAGCCTGGCGCGCGAGGAAATGGTTGGAGGGCACGACCACGTCGTAGCCGGTGCGCCCGGCCAGCAGCTTGCCCTCCAGGGTTTCGTTGGAGTCGAACACGTCATAGACCACCTTGATCCCGCTGCTGGCCTGGAAGTCGGCCAGGGTGGTGTCACCGATGTAGTCGGTCCAGTTGTAGACGCTCACCGTAGGCTGGGCCTGGACGGCCGCGCCGAACAGCAGGGCGAAGGTTGCGGGGATCAAAGCTTGCGGATGACGCATGTCGACACCTCGTTGGTCTTGTTCTTCGAGTTCGGTGGTGTAGGGGCTGCTTTGCAGCCCATCGCCGGCAAGCCGGCTCCCACAGGCATCTTGGTTCTGCCGTGGGATCTGGCCTGCCAGAAAGCGGATCAGACGCTCAACAGCAGGAACTCGCGCTCCCACGAACTGATCACGCGCTTGAAGTTTTCATGCTCGGCACGCTTGACCGCGACGTAGCCCTGGACGAACTGCTGGCCGAGGTACTGCTGCACCTTTTCGCAGTCTTCCATGTGCTGCAGCGCGTCCTCGATGGTGATCGGCAGGCGCAGGTTGCGCCGCTCATAGGCGCGGCCCTGTACCGGGGCGCTGGGTTCGAGTTTCTCGACCATGCCGATGTAACCGCACAGCAGGCTCGCGGCGATGGCCAGGTAGGGGTTGGCGTCGGCGCCCGGCAGGCGGTTCTCCACGCGCATCGCTTCGGGGCTCGACGTTGGCACGCGCAGGCCGGCGGTACGGTTTTCCTCACCCCATTCGACGTTCACCGGCGCCGAGGTGTCAGGCAGGAAGCGGCGGAACGAGTTGACGTTCGGCGCGAACATCGGCAACACCTTGGGGATGTACTTCTGCAGGCCGCCGATATGGTGCAGGAACAGCTCGCTCATGCTGCCGTCGTCATTGGCGAAGATCGGCTTGCCAGTGGCGATGTCGACCACGCTCTGGTGCAGGTGCATGGCGCTGCCCGGTTCATCGGTGATCGGCTTGGCCATGAAGGTGGCGGTGACGTTGTGCTTGAGCGCCGCCTCGCGCATCGTGCGCTTGAATACGGTGATCTGGTCGGCCAGGTCCAGGGCGTCGCCGTGGCGGAAGTTGATCTCCATCTGCGCCGGGCCGTCTTCATGGATCAGCGTGTCGAGGTCCAGGCCCTGGATTTCGCACCAGTCGTAGACGTCCTCGAACAGCGGGTCGAATTCGTTGGCGGCATCGATGGAAAACGACTGACGGCCACTTTCGGCGCGGCCCGAGCGGCCCAGCGGCACCTGCAGCGGCAGGTCCGGGTCCTCGCAGCGCTGGGTGAGGTAGAACTCCATCTCCGGCGCGACGATCGGCTGCCAGCCCTTGTCGGCGTACAGCTTGAGCACCTTCTTGAGTACGTTGCGCGGCGACAGCTCGATGGGGTTGCCTTGTTTGTCGAAGGTGTCGTGGATGACGATCGCGGTCGGTTCGATGGCCCAGGGGATCTGGTACACCGCCGTGGGGTCGGGGCGGCAGACCATGTCGATGTCGGCGGCGTCGAGCAGGCTGTAGTAGATGTCGTCGTCGACATAGTCGCCGGTGACGGTCTGCAGCAGCACGCTCTCGGGCAGGCGCATGCCGCGCTCGTGGAGGAACTTGGCGGTCGGGGCGATCTTGCCGCGGGCGATGCCGGTCAGGTCGCTGATCACGCATTCGACTTCGGTGATTCGGTGTTCTTTCAGCCAGGTGGACAGCTGATCGAAGGGGGCGTTCATACAAACCTCTTGGTTGGGTAGTTGTGGTGGGACGCAAGGCGTTCAGTGCCGAGGGGCACTTCCCACAGGTGACGCTGAGGACTATCTTGGTCGCTGCCCACCAAGGCGATCTATCCACTTTCTTCGGCAACGAATGCACCAAAAGAGTGCAACTAGGACAGCGCGTGACAACGCCAACCGCCTTGCAGGTCCAGGATTACCGCACCACCGATGTGACCGAACAGACCCGCGTCACCCCTGGCTGGCAGCAGCAATACCGGCAGATGTCGCCCGGGCATTTCAACGGCCAGCTGCGCTGGCTGGGCCTCGATGGCGTGGAGGTCTACGAGGAGCGCCTGAACACCCGGGTCGAGCAGTTCTTTCGCGCGCCCAGCGGCGCCCTGGCGTTCTGCTTCGACCGCAGTGAAAACAGCCTCTATTTGCTCAATGAAGACAGCCGCAATATCTGGATCACCCCGGAGAACTATCAGGAAGTGGCGGTGGTGTTCGAGCAGCCGTTTTTGGCCAGCCACGGCCTCGACCTGGAACGCCTGCGCGGTCTGTTCATGGTGCCGCTGACCTGCCAGCAGAACGCTTTGTTCGGCAACTGGCTGAGCGCCACGCTCACGCAACTGGGGCAGGCCGATTGCCCGCTGGAGGGCGGGGCGCTGGGCGAGCAGTTGCTGGAGGACTGCCTGTTCATCCTCGACAACGCCGGCCAGCGCCTGCAGGGCGAGGCGCTGGGGCGGCGCGATGAGGAGCGGGCGATCATGCGCCGGGTCAGCGAGTGGGCCGCCGACTGCCCCGACGAAACCCTAAACCTGCTGCAACTGGCCAAGGTCGCCGGGGTTTCCGTGCGTCAATTGCAGCAAGCCTTCAAGGGTTTCACCAACCTGCCACCGGCGCATTGGTTGCGCCTGCGTCGCCTAAACGGCGCGCGGCGCGATCTGCTGGCGGGTGACGCGACCGTGGCCGAAGTGGCGATGCGCTGGTCGTTCTGGCACCTGGGACGGTTTTCCGAAAGTTACCGGCAGCTGTTTCGCGAACTGCCGAGCGAAACGCTCAAGCGGCGGCGGGCAAGCTAGGGTCTGTAGCAAATGTGTCTGCGCGAAGGCCAGACAAGGCGAAACGGGGTGAGGAAGCGGAATGTACTGGCGTACATGACCGAGCCCCGCTTCAACGCAGTATGGGCGAGTGCAGATACATTTGGTGCAGAGCCTAGGACAGTGCGGCAAAGCTTGCTAGGGTCTGTATGAAAAGTCTTGAGACGAAGGTCAGGCAAGGCGAAAACAGCCGAGGAACGGTCGGAGTCGCGCTCGACTTTACGGGTTGTAAATGAGCATTCCGAGGCTGTTTTCAACGCAGCATCACCGAGTATCAAGGCTTTTCATACAGAGCCTAGTGTGCCTGCCGCAGTTTTTCGGAGGACCGGTATGGACACCGCGCAGACGCCCCGTTTCACCTACCAGAAAGTCCACCGCTACCTGAGCGCCTGGCTCGACGCCCGCGCACCGGAGCTGGCGCATCGGTTGCCCTCGCTGCGCGATGTTGCCCGGCACTTGAACGTCTCGCTGTCGTCCAGCAAACAGGCATTCGCCCTGCTCGAAGCCCAGGGGCGGATCCAGGCACGCCCCAAGGTCGGTTACTTCAGCGTGGCCGGGGCAGCCTCGTCGCGGCTGCCGCCTGCGCTCAGCCTGATCGACCGTCTGTATGCCAGCGCCCGGCAACCGGGGATGCTGGCCCTGAGCAGCGACTCACCGACCATGCTGGCGTCCCTGGAGGGACCGTTGCTGAGTGTCGAGCGCGAGTTGCTGCGCCAGCTGCCCCGTGCCGACGCACCACCATTCGCACCTTTTGGCGAACCGGCGCTGCGCGAGGCCCTGGCCCGCTGCTACAGCCGCGGCGTGGATGATCACTGGCAGGCCGACCAAGTGTTCGTCGGCGCCGATTGGCGCAGCGTGTTCGAGCTTGCGCTGCGCACACTGTTGCCACGGGGCGCCTGGGTACTGGTCGAGTCGCCTTGCTCCTGGCTGGTCCTGCGGCTGCTGCAGGCGGCGGGGATGCAGATCGTCGAGGCACCACTTGGCGCGGACGGTCGTTTCGATCTGCAGGCCGTGGCGCGAGTATTCAGCGAAAAGCCGATCAGGGCGGCGGTACTGTCCTCGACCGTCAACATACCCCAGGGCGGCGCGATGCCGATCCAGGATAAGCAGCATCTGTGCGCCTTGCTGGCCGAGCACCAGGCGTGGCTGATCGAAAACGACAGTTATGGCGCGCTGTGCGAGGCTGCGGCGGGCCAGCGATACCGTGACCATGCCGACCCGGAACGTTTGCTGGTGCTGGCCGGTTTCGACAAGTGCATCGGCGCGGAGGCACCGTTCGGTTACCTGTTGTGCCGTGGCGCGGCGTCGAGCCTGGCCCAAGCCTTTCTTGCCCAGGGTTTTCGCCTGCCGAGCTATCGGCAACAGGCCGTTGCCCGATTGCTGAGTACCGGAAGCCTGGCCCGGCACCAGGGCCAGCTGATCCGGCACCTGGCACGCAGCCGTCAGCGCATGGCGCAGTTGCTTGAGCGTCACGCCGCTGACTGCCTGCGCCTGACGATGCCCGTGGCGGGCGCCACGTTCTGGCTGCAGGCGGTGCGCCCGGTAGACATGCAGGCCGTGTGCAAGCAGTTGCTGGATCAGGGCGTGGTGATCGTGCCGGGGGCGTTGTTCAGCCAGGCCGGGTTCTGGCGCGACCATCTGCGGCTGAGCTTTACCGTCGATTGGCAGCTGGACATCGAAGCTGCGCTGGTCAAGTTGGCCCGGGCGATCCGTCAGGCACCTCAGCTGCCGTAGCAATGCTCGCGTTCAGGGAATTCACCCTGACGCACTTCATTGGCATAGCGGGCGCAGGCTAAGCGGATGACTGTCGCCACGTCGGCGTACTGCTTGACGAACTTCGCCTTGCGCGGCCCGCTCAGCCCGAGCAGATCCTCGGTGACCAGGATCTGGCCATCGCAGGCCGGGGAGGCGCCGATACCGATGCAAGGCTGCCGACTTTCTTCGCTGATACGTCGGGCCAGTGGCTCGGCCACGCCCTCGAGCAGCAGGCTGAAGGCGCCGGCGGCCAGGTTGGCGCGCGCATCGGCATGGATGGTGGCGGCGCTTTCCTCGGTCAGCCCTTGTGCCTTGTAGCCGCCCAGGACATTGACGAACTGCGGCATCAAGCCGACGTGGGCCATCACCGGAATACCCCGCTCGACCAGAAACGCCACCGTGGCGGCCAGTATGCGGTTGCTTTCCAGCTTCACCGCGTCGCATCCGGTTTCGGCCAGCACCCTGGCGCAGCTGCGCAGTGCCTGTTCAGGGGACTCCTGGTAACTGCCGAAAGGCATGTCGGCGATCACGCAGGCGTGCTGGGTGCAGTCGACCACGGCACGGGTGTGGCTGATGGTTTCGTCCAGCCGCATGGCCAAGGTTGAGCGCCGTCCATAGGCGACCATGGCGGTCGAGTCGCCCACCAGGATGAAGTCCATCAACGGGTCGATCAGGCGAGCGATCGGCGTGCTGTAGGCGGTGAGGGCGACGATCTTCTGCCGGCCCTTCATGGCGGCCAGTTCAGGGACGGTCAGGCGACGGGTGTCGGGTTGCAGGCTCATGGGTACCTCCGGTTCGCTAGGGAGGTGCTCGATTATTCGTGTATGGGAAGGGGATTCAAGATACAGGATCGGGCCGATTTGCAGCCCAGTTGCGCATGGCCAGGCGGCAACGTCAGGTGCGGGGCGGCTGGAGCCGCTCCCGCAGCGGTGGTATCGGGGCGCGGGGATCAGTTGCGATCCAGCCACACCGTCTGGGCATTGGTGAACTCGCGCACGCCGAAGTGTGACAGCTCACGGCCAAAGCCACTTTTCTTCACGCCACCGAACGCCACGCGGGGGTCGGATGCGCAGTAGCCGTTGATGAACACGCCGCCGGTGTCCAGCGCAGCGGTCATGCGCTCGGCCAAGGCATAGTCGGCGGTGTAGATGGTCGCGGCCAAGCCGAATTCGCTGTCGTTGGCCAGCGCCACGGCGTGGTCGGCGTCGCGGGCGCTGATGATCGCCGCCACCGGCCCGAACAGCTCCTGTTTGAATGCGGTCATGTCCGGGGTGACGTTGGCGAATACCGTCGGCTCGTAGAAGTTGGCCGCGCCCTCGACCTTCTTGCCCCCCAGCAGCAGGATGGCGCCTTCGGCGAGGGTCGCCTGGACCTGGCCGTCGAGTTCATCGCGCAGGTCGTAGCGGGCCATCGGGCCGATGTAGGTGGCGTCGTCCAGCGGATTGCCGACGGTCAGCGCACGGGTGGCCTCGACGAACTTGTGGGTGAACGCCTCGACAATGCTTTCTTCGACAATCAGGCGCTTGGCCGCGGCGCAGACCTGGCCGGTGTTCTGGTAGCGGCCGATCACGGCGGCCTTCACCGCGGCATCAAGGTCGGCATCGGCCAGTACGATGAACGGATCGGAGCCGCCCAGCTCCAGCACGCACTTCTTCAGCGCCGCACCGGCTTGCGCACCGATGGCCATGCCGGCGCGCACGCTGCCGGTCAGGGTGATGGCGGCGATGCGCGGGTCGTTGATGGCGCGGGTGACGCCCTCTGGGGTGACATTGAGCACTTCGAACACGCCCTCAGGCAGGCCGGCGCGTTTGAACAGGTCGGCCAGCAGGTAGGCGCTGCCCATCACGTTGGGCGCGTGCTTGAGCACGTAGGTGTTGCCCGCCAGCAGCGCCGGCACCGCGCCGCGCAGCACCTGCCAGACTGGGAAGTTCCACGGCATCACGGCGAGGATCGGGCCAAGCGGGCGGTATTCGATACGGGCCTTTTCGATCTGGGTCGGCTCCGGCGCGAGCATGGCCGGGCCGTGTTCGGCGTACCACTGGCACAGGCCGACACACTTGCTGACTTCACCGCGGGCCTGGCTGATCGGCTTGCCGATCTCGCGGGCGATCATCTGCGCGAAGGCCTCGGCGTTGGCCTGCAGGGCCTGCCCGAGCGCGACCAGGTACTCGCTGCGCTGGCCCAGCGACACTTTGCGCCACTGGCTGTAGCCGGCCTTGGCGCGTTGCAGCGCCGCGTCCAGTGCGGCGTCGGTGTCGAAGGCGTAATGGCCGATCCGTTCGCCGCTGTAGGGGTCGACGGAGATGGCGTGGGTCAGGCTGCTGATCTCGCTCATGGCAGGGCTCTCATTGTTCTGATGGGGTGAGCGCAGACTAGTGGTGGCGCGCTTTAATGAAAACTGAATAATAATGAGCGAAACATTCACGTTTGGAGAATGACTGTGGACCTGGTGCAACTCGAGATGTTCAAGGCCGTGGCCGAGCACGGCAGCATCAGCGCCGCCGCCCAGCAGATCCATCGGGTGCCGTCGAACCTGACCACCCGTATCAAGCAGCTTGAGGAGGACCTGGGCGTCGAGCTGTTCATCCGTGAGAAGAGCCGCCTGCGCCTGTCGCCGGCCGGCTGGAACTTCCTCGAGTACACCCGGCGCATCCTCGATCTGGTACACGAGGCGCGGCTGACCGTGGCGGGGGAGGACCCCCAGGGCACTTTTGCCCTGGGTTCGCTGGAAAGCACCGCCGCGGTGCGCATCCCGGCCTTGCTGGCGGCCTACAACCAGCGCTACCCGAAGGTCGACCTGGACCTGTCCACCGGGCCGTCGGGGACCATGCTCGAAGGGGTGTTGTCCGGGCGCCTGGTGGCGGCTTTCGTCGATGGACCGGTGCTGCACCCGACGCTGGAAGGCATGCCGGTGTTCGAGGAAGAGATGATGGTCATCGCACCGCTCAACCACCCGCCCGTGACCCGTGCCCGGGACGTCAACGGCTCAAGCATCTACGCTTTTCGCGCCAACTGCTCGTACCGCCACCATTTCGAAAGCTGGTTCGTCCATGACCAGGCGGTGCCGGGCAAGATCCACGAGATGGAGTCGTACCATGGCATGCTCGCCTGTGTCAGCGCAGGCGCAGGCCTGGCGATGATGCCGCGCAGCATGCTCGAAAACATGCCGGGGTGCAGCACGGTCAGCGCCTGGCCGATGGCCGAGGATTTTCGCTACTTGAAGACCTGGCTAGTGTGGCGACGGGGGACGGTGTCGCGCAGCTTGAGCATGTTCATCAAGTTGCTGGAGGAGCGTCGTGAGCTGCCCTTGTCTTGAGGGCAACGCCTCGCGGACTAACGGTGCGTCAACGGGCGAACCCGAGTCCCGGAAAACCCTCCAAATTGTGTAGACCATCCCACCAGGGAGGAATGCACCATGCGCACTCACCATTACGGCCTTTGCGCCGCGCTGTTGCTGGCATTGGCCATGCCTTGGAACCTTGCAGCGGCCACCGACCTGAATACCCCTATCGATCCGCAGGGCGTGCAATTGCAGCCCCAGGAACAGAACGGCATCCGTTACCTGCAGGGCGGTATCGGCCAGGATGAAGCCGATGCACTGCGCCGCACACCCGGCTACGACCTGCACATCACCCTCTCGACCGGTGCCGAAGGCAAGTTCCAGAGTGGTGCCGCGGTGGATATCCAATCGGCCCAGGGCCAGTCGGTACTGACGTTGCAGGACGTCGGTCCGTTGATCTTCGTGCAATTGCCCCCAGGGCACTACCGCGTGGTCGGCAATGCCGAGGGCCAGACGGTGCAGCAGCAGGTGACGGTGGACGGCAAGGCGCCGGCGCGGGTTGATCTCAACTGGCGGTAAGTTTCCTGTCGCGGGGCGAGCGACGCACAGGCAGCGCCGATTGCTGGGTGAACACGAGGAAGCGGAATACGACTGAACCAATGGCGAGCACCCAATGTCCTTTAGCCAATAGTGGCAAATCACTTCCCACTATCAGTACATTCTGGCAATAATCAAAGAAGTATTACCGCTTGTAACCTTACATAGTCTGGGGTTGCCAATGCAGGAAGAACGAGGGGCGTAGCCTCCATTGACGCAGGGACGCGCATTTCGCGGCCCTGCCCGTGAAGACCATCAGGAGAAAGTCATTGATGAAAACCCGTCTCGCCACAACGTTGGCTGCTGCAGTGCTGGCGTTCGCCGGCGTTAACCTGGCCCAGGCTGCGCAGGTGTCCGCTGCCGTGGGTGCTACTGGCCAGGGCGACATGACCTACCGCATCGGCCTGTCCTTCGACTGGGACAAGAAATGGCTTGAAAGCGACACCGGTCATCTGACCGGATACTGGGATGCGGCCTACACCTACTGGGAAGGCGGCGAGGCCAGTGGGGCCCACTCGCTGTCGATCAGCCCGGTGTTCGTCTATGAATTCAGTGGCTTTACCTACACCCCCTTCATCGAGGCGGGTATCGGCCTGGCGGCGTTCTCCAAGACCGACGTGGGCGACCAGCGCCTGGGCTCGTCGGTGAACTTCGAGGACAGGATCGGTTTCGGCCTGAAACTGCCGGCGGAGCAGAAGGTCGGCATCCGCGCCATGCACTACTCCAATGCCGGGCTGAAGCAGCCTAACGACGGGATCGAGTCGTACTCGCTGTTCTACAGCAAGGCGTTCTGAGTCCACGCAAGCTACCGATCGAGGGGCAGGTCTGCTCCCGCACTGCGGGAGTGGCCTTGCCCCTCGATGGCATTCAGCGCACCGCCTTGATCGCCAGCACATTACACAGCGGATGCTCCAGCACATGCGCCGTGGTGCCGCCGAGAAACGCCTGCAACGCATCGTGTCGGTGATTGCCCATGACGATCACATCTACCCGGTGCGCGGCGATGTATTGGGTGATCGCCTTGACTGCCGGCCCTTCGAGGAAGTGGCGGCGTTCGAGGTCGATCTGGTAGTGATCGCCCAGACGGTTGAATGCCGTGCGCTGGGCCGTGCGCACGCTGGTATCGAAGCCGGGCATGGTCACGGTACCGGCGCCGAAGTCGGCGATATGGGTCCTGGCCGCATCGCACACATGCAACAGGTGCAGTTCGGCGTTGCACTGCAGGGCCAGGGCGTGGGCGCTGCGGATCACCGCGTCGTCCAGGTGCTCGCCGGCGCCATGGCTGTTGAGATCGACAGCGGCGGCGATCTGTCGGGGCAGGGGCAGGCGGATGTCGCTGACCAGGTGCACCGCCACCGGGCTGTCCTTGAGCAGTTGCCAGTCCAGCGGGGTGACCAGCAGGCGCTTGAGGATGGGTTCGTGCTGCACGTCCTTGACCAGTAGGTCGCAGCCTAGCCGCTCGACCTGCTCAAGCACGCTGCCCAGTGGGTCACGGGTCAGCAGCAGTTCGGTTGAGACATCCAGGCCGGCATTGCGCAGTTGCTCGGCCTCGTCGGCCAGCCACTGGCGATTGTCGTCGAGCAGTCGCTCGCGTTCGCGGCTGTCGCTCATCAAGCCAAAGGTGTCGACATCGTCGACGAAGACGTTGAGATCCAGCAGTGCCCCGCTGGACTCGGCCAATGCCGCTGCGCGCTGCAGGGCAGGCGTGTGACGCATCTGCGGGCCGAGCATGACCAACAATCGCTTGAACTGGCTCATCTCACACCTCCACGTGTGGCAGCCCCCTGTTCAGTCTAGACCCGCCGCCGGTGAAGTCTGTTGGAGCGACGACGGGTCATGCCTCAGTGCGGCGCGCGCGGGATGGTCTTGAGCAGGTCTTCGGGGCTGATGTGCCCGACCACCTGGGCCACCGCGCTGCCTGGTGTCGGCAGGTCGATGATATGGCTCTTCATCTTGCCGATAACATGCATCTCGCAAGGCTTGCAGTCGAACTTCAGGGTAAGCACTTCATCGCCCTGGATCAGCTGCATCGGCGCCACCTTGGTGCGCACGCCGGTCACGCCCTTGGCCTGCTTGGGGCACAGGTTGAAGGAGAAGCGCAGGCAGTGCTTGGTGATCATCACCGGCACCTCGCCGTGTTCTTCATGAGCCTCGTAGGCCGCGTCGATCAACTGCACGCCGTGGCGGTGGTAGAAGTCGCGGGCCTTCTGGTTGTAGACGTTGGCCAGGAACGACAGGTGCGACTCGGGGTACACCGGCGGTGGCGTGGTCTCGGCCTTGCGCCCGCCACGCGGGTGGGCCTTGACCCGTGCTGCGGTCAGCGCCTCGATGGCCTCACGGCGCAGGGCCTTGAGCTGCGAGTTGGGAATGAAGAACGCCTGGGGCGCATCGAGCTCGATGGCATCGGCGTGGTACATCGTGGTGCCCAACTGGCCGAGCAGGTCGTGCAGCTGGTCGAGCGCCTGTTCCGGCTTGTTGGCGGCGCCGAACGGGCCGTCCAGGGCGACCTGCACGCTGACGCCTTCCTCGCTGCTGAGGGTCAGCATCAGGCGCTGCTCACGCAGCACTGCATGCCATTCGACAGCCACTCGGCGTTCAGACGACGTACGCTGCAGCGCCTGCTGCCAGTTGTGGTCGAGGTTGCGCGACAGCGGATGGTTGGGGCGTAGCTTGTACAGGCCCTCGGGCATCTCGTTGGGCTCGACGCGGTAGCGGTAGCGCTTCTGGCCGTCTTCCTCGGATTCGCTCTTGAGTTCGGCGATGTTGGCGCGGAAACCCACCACCTCACGCTTGACCAGCACATTGAGGCCGTCGCCGTTGGTCAGCGGCACCTCGGTGGTCACCAGCAGGTCGCGCTTGCCGACTTTCTCGACTACGCCCACCGGCAGGCCAGTGAAGGTTGGGGAGTCGAAGGCGCCGATGTCGATCTTGCGGTCGCTGACGAAGTAGTCGGTGCTGCCGCGGTGGAAGGTCTTGTCCGGATCCGGCACGAAGAAGTGCTCGGTGCGGCCACTGGAGGCGCGAGCCAGTTCGGGGCGGTCCTCGAGGATGGCGTCGAGCTCCTTGCGGTAGTGGGCGGTGATGTTCTTCACATAGCCCATGTCCTTGTAACGGCCCTCGATCTTGAACGAGCGCACGCCGGCATCGACCAGGTCGCGCAGGTTGGCGGTCTGGTTGTTGTCCTTCATCGACAGCAGGTGCTTTTCGAAGGCTACCACGCGGCCCTGGTCGTCCTTGAGGGTGTATGGCAGGCGGCAGGCCTGGGAGCAGTCGCCGCGATTCGCACTGCGCCCGGTCTGGGCGTGGGAGATGTTGCATTGGCCGGAGAAAGCCACGCACAGCGCGCCATGGATGAAGAACTCGATGGCCGCGTCGGTCTCTGCTGCGATGCTGCGGATCTGTTGCAGGTTGAGCTCGCGGGCCAGCACCAGCTGGGAGAAGCCGGCCTGGTCGAGGAACTTGGCCCGCTCCAGGGTGCGGATATCTGTCTGGGTGCTGGCATGCAGCTCGATCGGCGGGATATCCAGCTCCATCACCCCCAGGTCCTGCACGATCAGCGCGTCGACACCGGCGTCGTACAGCTGGTGGATCAGCTTGCGTGCTGGCTCCAGTTCGTTGTCGTGGAGGATGGTATTGATGGTGGTGAACACGCGGGCATGGTAGCGCCGGGCGAACTCGACCAGCTCGGCGATTTCGCTGACTTCGTTGCAGGCGTTGTGGCGTGCGCCGAAGCTCGGGCCGCCGATGTAGATGGCGTCGGCGCCGTGCAGGATCGCCTCGCGGGCGATGCTCACGTCACGGGCAGGGCTGAGCAGTTCCAGGTGGTGCTTT
Source organism: Pseudomonas sp. RC3H12 (assembly GCF_018596375.1). NCBI lineage: Bacteria > Pseudomonadati > Pseudomonadota > Gammaproteobacteria > Pseudomonadales > Pseudomonadaceae > Pseudomonas > Pseudomonas sp. RC3H12. The sequence goes on from NZ_CP075595.1 coordinate 1,859,344, forward strand.
GGAAGGGACATGTCGTTATAGGTTCGGGCTGTCACGGTAAGGCGGGCATTGTAGCGGTGAAACGGGGCGGGGGCATCCATAACCGATGAACTTGCCCAAACGGTGATAGAAGGCCTGGTATTTTTGTCAGTTATGTATGCGGCGCGGTGGTGTTAGCGTCGGGTCCAATATCTTTCTGCAAGAGGTTGTGAGATGACTTCCAGCCGTTTGGCCGTGATCGACCAGCAGCGATCAGTGCTGGGGAGCTCCAGCCTGCCCAGGGCTTATGCGCCGTATGGGGCCGTTTCCGATAAGCGCGGGGCTCTGTTGGCCTATTGCGGCCAGCCCCGCGATTCGTTGACGGGCCATTATCACCTGGGCAACGGGTATCGGACCTTCAATCCATTGCTGATGCGGTTCAACTCGCCTGATCGGTTGAGTCCGTTTGGGGCGGGGGGGATCAATGCTTTTGCGTACTGTCAGGGTGATCCGATCAACTTCCATGATTCCCGGGGTACTGAGAGGACTTTTGTCAGATCACTCCTGGCCACGGCGGCCTCTGCAGTAGGCACGGCTGGTGCGAACGAGGCACCCCATCATTTCAAACAGTTATGGGACATGTCCGTCTACTCGGAAAATCGGAAAATACTGATAGACAACCAGCTTAAAGGGCTGGCGGGTCAACCTGTGACATTCATGCAGAGGGCTACCCATGTTGTTGGAGCGCTGACTAGTACAACTTCAGCTGTTGTTGGATGGGGGGCAGGCCTATATCTAGGCGCCACGGAGGAGGGCGGTGGTCATTGGGCTACGGAGTTGGGCCTGCTTGGCGCGGTCGTCGGTGCCGCTTCGATTTCCAAGATTTCTGACATGCTCTCATCTAGCCAAGAGGTCAATTTTGGCGCCAAGGCAAAGGCGTTGCAGGTTGATATCAACGATATGTACCAAGAGCATAGGGCTCTAGCACAATCGCCAGCCATGACTCAAGTGGCAGTTAACGTTGTCGAGGAAACTGCTCTTACGCTGCGCTCGGGAGATGGTAACGGTTGAAGAGGCAACAATCGTCATGGGGCCGCGCCATAGGCGGCCCATGAGCAGATCTCAGCCCTTGGCCGCCATCGCCGTCACTTCCACACGCATCCCCTCGAACGCCAGCGAAGCCACGCCCACCGCCGCACGCACCGGCCACGGCTTTTTGAAGAACCGCTGGTACACCTCGTTGAACGCCGCCCGATCGGCCATGTCGGTCAGGTAGATGGTCAGGTGCAACACCCGGTCCATCGAGCTGCCGGCACGCTCCAGGGCAACTTTCAAAGCCTGCAGGGTGCACTCGCACTGGGTGGTGATATCGCCCAGCTCGAGGCTGCCGTCGGCCTGCACGGGAATCTGGGTGCTGACCAGGATGCCGTTGTATTCGGCAACGTCCGAGGAGATCGAGTCGGCGTCCGGGTCGGGGGTGTAGATGATGTCGCTGTGTGCCATGGGTTTTCGCCTTGCAACGGAAGGAAACCGCCAAGCCTACGCGAGCGTGCAGGGCAGGTCGAGGCAGAGCGGTCGGTCGAGGGCATTTGAAATACCTGGCCGGGACCGGCAGAATCGCGCCCCACCCGGCCACAGGCGTCGGGCCCTGGTCGTGAAAAGAGGCTTGCGTTGAACGAACACACATTGTCCATGCGCCTGGAGCGCGTGGCAGCCCATGTGCCGGCGGGTGCGCGACTGGCCGATATCGGCTCGGACCATGGCTACCTGCCGGTGGCGCTGGCGCGTCGGGGCGCGATTGTCGCGGCCGTGGCCGGTGAAGTGGCGCTGACGCCGTACCAGGCCGCGCAGCGCACCGTGCGCGACAACGGCCTGGAAGACCGCATCACCGTGCGCCATGCCAGTGGCCTGGCAGCCATCGAGCCACATGATGGCATCACCGCAGTCAGTATCTGCGGCATGGGTGGCGAGACCATTCGCGACATCCTCGAGGCCGGCAAGCAGCACCTGGGCGGACATGAGCGGTTGGTCCTGCAACCCAACGGCGGTGAACAGGCGCTGCGCCAGTGGTTGATGGACAACGGCTATCGGATCGTCTGCGAGGAAGTACTGCGGGAAAACCGTTTCGACTACGAAATCATCGTCGCCGAACGTGCCGAGTCGGTCAGCTATAGCGCCGAGCAGCTGTACTTCGGCCCGCTGCTGATGCAGGCGCGCAGCCCGGCGTTCCTGTTCAAGTGGCAACGCATGCTGCGCCAGAAACACCAGACCCTGGCCAACTTCGCCCGGGCGCGCCAGCCGGTGCCCGAGGACAAGGTGCGCGACATTACCCGTCAGGCGCAGTGGATTACCCAGTTGCTGGCGTGAAGCACCTCACTTTGGGTTGACCACGCCGGCTGGCACTTTCATCACCAGCGCGGCACCTAGCACGATGGCCACGGCCAGTACCTGCAAGGCCAGGCCAGGGCTGGCGGTGCTGTCGCGCATCCAGCCGATCAGGTAAGGCGCGGCGAACGAGGCGATACTGCCGAACGAGCTGATCATGGCGATACCGGCGGCCTGGGCGCCGCCCGCCAGGAAGGCCGGCGGCAGTTGCCAGAACATCGGCAGCGCCGCGCTGGCGCCCATACCCGCGACCACCAGCCCACTCATCACCAGCAAGGCGTCGTCCGGCGCCCATCCGGCCAGGGCGATGCCGGCGGCGGCCATCAGCAACGGCCCGCACAGGTGCCAGCGGCGTTCGCGGTGACGGTCGGACGAGCGTCCGCAGCCGAGCATGAACAGACAACCGGCCAGATAAGGGATGGCGCTGAGCAGGCCGACCTGGCCATCACTGCCGATGCCGGCGCCGTGGATCAGGCTGGGCATCCAGAAGGCCAGGGTGTTGACCGCCAGCATCACCGCGAAATAGATCGCCACCAGCAACCAGACATGGGCGTCGCCCAGCAGCCCGCGCATCGAGTCGATCGGCTTGTGCCGCTCCTCGCGGGCCATTTCCTCGCGCATTGCACGCTTCTGATCGGCGGTGAGCCAAGCCACCTGCTCGAAGTTGTCCGGCAGGGCCTTGAGCACCACCAGCCCGAGCAGCACCACCGGCAGCCCCTCGATCAGGAACATCCACTGCCAGCCCCTCATGCCGCCCTGATCGTGAAACGCCTGCAGGATGCCACCGGACAACGGCCCGCCGATCACTCCGGCCAAGGGCACGGCGATGGCGAACAATGCCGTGACGTGGGCGCGGCGCCGGGCCGGATACCAGCGATTGAGGACTACGAGGATGCCGGGGAAGAAACCGGCCTCGGCCACTCCCAGGAGAAAGCGCAAGGCATAGAAGCCGGCTGCGTCCTGCACCCACATCATGGCGGTGGACAACAGCCCCCAGGTCACCATCAGGGTGGCGATCCAGCGTCGCGGGCCGACCCGCTCCAGGGCCAGGTTGCTGGGCACGCCAAACAGCGCGTAGGCGATGAAGAACAGGCCGGCGCCCAGGCCGTAGACGGTATCGGAAAAGCCCAGGTCGGCGCTCATCTGCATCTTGGCGAAGCCGATGTTGATGCGGTCCAGGTGGGCGAACAGGTAGCACACCAGCAGCAGCGGCATCAGCCGCCAGGTGATGCGGGCGTACGTAGCATGTGCCGGCGCGGCGGCGGGGGTATCGAGCGTATTCATGGTCCGGGACGTTCTTGTTGTTGTCCCGGCAGATCATGCGGCGCCGCGTCAGGCGGGCAAATGCACTTTCAGCAAGATGGCTGGTATTTTTGCCATGGGGTTACAGCTGCGAGCAGTTGCCCATCTGGCGGTAGTCGACTTCGCGGGTCTGGCCCTGGTGGTCGACGTAGACCATGTGCGCGGTACCGACCTGGCAATCGGCGTCGTTGCTGGCCGGAGTAATCGAAATGACCTTGGCGATGTCCAGCGGCATGCCGTATTCGTAGGTGCTGGGGCTGTTGTCGGCAAAGGCGCCGAACGAGGCGAGGGTGGCGCTGAGGGCGAGCAGGGCAATCGAACGTTTCATGACAGGTACCTCATATTTTTGCGGATAGCTAATGATCCATTCATTTGTGTTTCACAATAAATGGGCTATCCCGTGATAGATTCCTGCCTTTCATGTATGAATGAGGGTGCCCGCCCATGGACATGCTGCATGCGATGCGAACCTTCGCCCGGGTAGTGGAGTGCGGCAGTTTCGCCGGGGCGGCCCAGGCCTTGGATATTTCCGCCGCGCAGGTGTCGCGGATCGTCGCCGAGCTCGAGAACCAGTTGCAGACCCGCCTGCTGCACCGCACCACCCGGCGCCTGCGCATGAGCGAGGCGGGCGAGCGCTTTCTCGAGCGCACCCGGCAGATCATGCTGCTCACCGAAGAGGCCGTGGACGAGGCCCGTGGCGCCCACCTCACGCCCCGTGGCCGCCTGCGCTTTCACTGCACCCATGGCCTGGGGCTGTTGATGATGCCGCTGGTGGCGCGCTACAACGCGACCTGCCCGGAAGTGGTAATGGAGCTGACCCTGTCGCAGCGCAACCCCGACCCGCTGGCCGAGGGGCACGACGTGGTGATCACCATCGGCCAGGGGCTGCCGGACTCGCAGCTGATTGCCATCCCGCTGGGCAGCATCCACAGCATCCTGTGCGCCTCCCCGGATTACCTTGCCCGCCACGGCGTACCCGAGCGCCCCGAGGACTTGCACGGGCACGTCTGCCTGCGCACCGTCGACCCGCTGTTCGAGGAGGACTGGTCGTTCGAAGGCCACCCCGACAATTGCGTGATCGTGCCTCAGGACACCTTCCTCACCAACGTCGCAGACGCCATGCTCAAGGCCACCGAGCTGGGCATGGGGGTGGGCTTGCTGCCGTACTACTCGGCGAGCCAGGCCATGCAGGAAGGGCGCCTGTGCCGGTTGCTGGCGCCGCATCGGCTGCGCCAGCGCGAGATCTATGCGATCTATCCGTCACGGCATTACTTGGACGCCAAGGTGCGTACCTGGCTGGACTTTCTCAAGGAGCAGCTGCCGTTGTTGTTCGCCGAGCACCAGCGAGTGGTGGACGAGCCCCGGTACTGGCGCTGAAATCCGCGCGTTTCGCGGGTCACCGGCTGTCCTGATCCTCGGCGCTGCCACCAGAGGCCCCGGCGCCGCTGCCGGTGGCTTCCCCCGTGTTGTTGGAGCCACCGGCAGCGCCGTCGGCAGCATCGGAATTAGTCCCGGTGTCACTGCTGTCATTGTCGTTGCTACTGCCCGGGGTATTTACGCTGCTGCCTTCACCGGCGGTCTTGCCTTGCTCGGAAGTGTGCTCTTTGTGCGTGCCGCTCCCGTTCATGTCGGTGGCCGCGAGGGCGAGGGGGGCGGTGCTGCCCAGCATCAGGGCCAGCAGCAAGGCGAGGGGACGTGGATTGACCATGATGAATCTCCTGTCGGATGACTGTCATGGTTGGGCTGCCACGATGGCTCCAAGGTGCCCGTCAAGCGACGGGCGGTCCTTGGCATCAGGCGTCAGTGGGCGTCAGGACGAGGCGCCTGTTGGCCGGGCATGGCATCCATCGCCTCCAGCGTCGGATGCTCCTGCGCCGCGTGCATCAGGTCTTCGGTCACCCGCAGTTCCGCGCCGGTTGGCGAGAAGGTCGCTGTGGGCGCGAACGGCGCCGGGTGCTCCGGTGCCGGGCGCTTGCCGCGACGCCATAAGAAGAAGCCGACCATGGCCAGGTTGATCACGGCGAAGGCCCAGAACAGGCCGACTTCGCCGTAGGCGGTCATCATCGGCGAAATGGCCAGCGGGGCCATGGCCGAGCCCAGCGAGTTGATCAGCAGCAGCCCCTGGATCATCGGCACCAACGCGTCGGCCGGGGCGCGGTCGGCGGCGCTGCTGACGGCCACCGGGTACAGCGCGAACACACCGCCACCGAGCAGGAACAGCAAGGCTGGCAGCAGCACGGTGTCGGCTGGCAGCAGCACGAACAGCAGCGACAGCACGGTGCACAGGGCGGCCAGGGCGATCAGCACGTCCTGGCGGTCCTTGCGGTCGGACCAGCGCCCGACTGGGTATTGCAACAGCATGGCGCCGAGGATCACCCAGGCCATCATGTCGCCGATCTCGCCAACGTCCAGGCCGATGCGTTGCAGGTACAGCGGTAGCAAGGCGTAGATCCCGGCGATAGCGACCCCCGAGCCGAAACAGCCGACCAGCCCGGTCGGCGCCACGCCCAGCAGCTGCCGGGGCTTGAGCGGCTCGACCTGATCCAGCAGCGGCGATACCCGTGGCAGGATCACGATCGGCAGCACCGACAGTGTGGCGAGCATGCCGGCGACCATGAACGGCGCGGTCTCGCCCCACCCGGTAACCTCGCCCAGGGCGGCCTGGGCGATCACCCCGGCGCCATAGAAGGCGATCATGTACAGCGCCAGCAGGCGCCCTCGGATCTTCGCGTCACCGGCCAGCAGCAGCCAGCTCTCGATCACCAGGAACACGCCGACCGCCGCCCAGCCGTTGATCAGCCGCAGCACGAACCACCAGGTGGTGTCGTAGAACAAGCCCTGGAGCAGGATGGTTGCGCCGATCAAGGCAGCGAAGCTGCTGTAGGCGCGGATGTGACCGATGCGCAGGATCAGCCGGTCGTTGAAGATCGCGCCCAGGGTCAGGCCGATGAAGTAGGCCGAGGACACCACGCCGATCATGGTCGCCGACTCGCCGGCGGCGCCAAGGCGCAGGGTGGTCAGGGAAGACAGCACGCCATTGCCCAGGGCAATGATGAACAGGCCGAGCAGGGGTGCCAGCGCCATCGCCAGCAAACGCACAGACATAGTTACCTCAAGGTTGGAAAGAGCTCAGATGCGCCTTTTCGGCTGCACGTGCCGAACAGCGACGTACAGTGCGGCCTGGGCGGGATGCGAGCTTGGCAAGAGTCAACCGCGAGGCCTGTTGGGTGAAGGCCGGGCGGGGCGGTTGAGCCTGTGGCACATGCGCGATGTGTGAGGCACGGACGCGGTCTTTGCGGGGGCTTGCCACCGGTTGGGGCGACGGGCGAAAAGGAGGCGGGATTTTAAGGCCTGTACAGGATTTGCCAAGAGGGAAAAGGCTGCGACGAGAGGCCGCAGGGGTCAGGCTGCCTTGCGCGCGATCAGCAGCAGCGATTGCGGCACCTGGCTCTGCGGATGTTGCGGCTCCTGCAGTTCGACCAGGTTGAAGCCCGCCAGCTCCAGTGCCTTCAGCCAGCTGCCGAGGGTGCGGAAGTACCATGGCATCGGGCGCCAGTCGCCGGCGAAGCCGACGAATGACTCCTCGCGCCAGCCATCCTGGTAGTAGCCGGCGGCTGCCGTCCAGGGGTGCAGGGTCTGGATCAGCAGCGTGCCGGCGGGCCGCAGCAGATCTCGCATGGCCGTAAGCAGGGGAATGATGTCTTGCTGCAGCAGGGCGAAGTTGGCGCAGATCAGGTCATGATCGTGGCCGATGTCCGGCACGCCTGCGATCACCTGTTCATAGCTGGCCAGGTGGACCTGCGCCGACCCTGCTTCCCGTGCGGCGGCGACCAGGGTCGCATCGCCATCTACCCCGACCGCATCGATGCCCCTTGCGGCCAGGGCACGGAGCAGCCAACCCTCACCGCAGCCCAGATCCAGCACCCGATCAGGCTGGCGACCGAGCACGGCCAGGAGTACCGCCTGGTCGGTGACCTGGCGGCGGGACTCGATGGCGCCGGAGCGTACGGCCTCGATCCAGGCCTGGGCGTTGTAGTGCCAACTGTCCAGCAGTGGGTCGGTGACCATGGTAGTGCTCGGGGCCTAGGGTGGCGGGTGGCTCTAGTATGGTGCTTTGCAAATACTAGTCTAGGCCAGTCTTGTGCGCGTGCCCCTTTGCTCTGCACACTGGCGCCTCTGGGAAGGAGCATGGCATGGCACTTGCTAAAGCGGATTTCACCACGCGCTTGCTGGTTGATGCGGGAATCGGCCCCGGCATGCGCGTGCTCGATGTCGGTTGCGGCAGTGGCGACGTGAGCTGGCTGCTGGCCGGCCTGGTAGGCGACGACGGCGCGGTGGTGGGTATCGACCGGGCGGCGGCTGCCCTGGAGATCGCGCGCCAGCGTGGAAGCCGCAAAGGGGCGGCGGTACCTGAGTTCGTGGCTGCCGAACTATGTGCGCTGCCCGCAACACTGGGGTTGTTTGACGCCATTGTCGGGCGACGGGTGTTGATGTACCAGGCGGACCCGGTGAAGGTGTTGCGCGCGTTGGTCCGGCCCCTGCTACCTGGCGGGCTGATGATCTTCCAGGAGCACGATGGCAGCCTGGCCCCGGCCAGCCAGGCGTCATTCCCGTTGCACCACAAGGCCCAGCAATGGTTGAGGCGCATGCTTGCCCATGAGGGAGCGGACCTGCAGATCGGCTTCAACCTGCACCGTGTGTTCAGCGAGGCGGGGCTGATGGTCGAGGACCTGCGTGCCGAATGCCTGGTGCAGACGCCCGACAACGCCTATCCGCTGGGCGAGATCATCCGCGCTTGCCTGCCGCGGATCATCGTCCATGGTGTGGCCACGGCGCGGCAGGTGGGCATCGACACATTGCAGGCGCGGTTGGATGCCGAGCGGCGACGGTCGCGGGATATCTACATCGGCGATGTCGCCTTCGGTATTTGCGCGCGCAAGCGTTCAATCATGTAGTGACCTTGCGTGAGGCGTCAGTGGTTGTTGAGTGGTACAGCTTTTGTAATAGTTTTGCGCTATCAGAAAATTCTGCTTCGATTGTAGGATCCTCGTCCCTAATTGTTATCAAGGTCCCTATGAGCACCTTCGCGGAGCCCCCCAGTCCCTGGCCGTCCCGGCCTTCCCTCCCTCGTCCTCGTGACGCATCCCCTGTGAGTACCCGCTAATGGAATGGCTAGCCGACCCCACGGCCTGGCTGGGCCTGTTGACGCTTATCGTCCTCGAGCTGGTGCTGGGTATCGACAACCTGGTGTTCATCGCCATCCTTGCCGACAAGCTGCCGCCGCACCAGCGCGACCGCGCACGGGTGATCGGCCTGTCGTTGGCGCTGATCATGCGTCTTGGCCTGCTGGCCAGCATCTCGTGGATGGTGACCCTAACCGCGCCGCTGATCGAGGTGTTCGGCAAGACCTTCTCCGGCCGTGACCTGATCATGCTGTTCGGTGGTGTGTTCCTGTTGTTCAAGGCCACCATGGAACTGCACGAACGCCTCGAGGGCCATGTTGCCCAAAGCGGCGGCGGGACCCGCCATGCCGCGTTCTGGCCGATCGTGGCGCAGATCGTCGTGCTGGATGCGGTGTTCTCACTGGATGCGGTGATCACGGCCGTGGGCATGGTCGAACATTTGTCGGTGATGATGATCGCGGTGATCTTCTCCATCGGCATCATGATCGTCGCCAGTAAACCGCTGACCCGTTTCGTCAACGCCCACCCAACAGTGATCATGCTGTGCCTGGGCTTCCTGATGATGATCGGCTTCAGCCTTACTGCCGAAGGCCTGGGCTTCCATATCCCCAAAGGCTACCTGTACGCGGCCATTGGCTTCTCGTTGCTGATCGAGTTGTTCAACCAGTTGGCCCGTGCCCGCCGCAAGCGCAGCGTGCAGCAGCACCGGCCGCTGCGTGAGCGTACCGCACATGCCGTGCTGCGCCTGATGGGCGGGCGCCGGGTGGAGGCTGACGAGGTGGGCGAGGAAATCGCCGACCTGGTCGAGGGGGGCGAAGAACAGGTGGTGTTCGACCGCCGTGAGCGGGTAATGATCAGTGGTGTGCTGAACCTGGCCGAGCGGCCGATCCGCACGGTGATGACGGCACGGGCCAAGGTCGATGCCATCGACCTGTCGCAGCCGGCCGAAACCATCACCCAGGCGCTGGTCAACTCGCCGTACTCGCGCCTGCCGCTGATCCGTGACGGTCGCATCGAGGAACCGCTGGGCTTCGTGCACAAGAAGGAGCTGCTCAAGGAACTGCTGTCCGGCAGCCAGCCCGACCTGGAAGCCCTGGCCCGTGCGCCGCTGAACCTGCTGGAGAGCTTCAGCATCCTTAACGCCTTGGAGCAGATGCGCGGGCAGTCGACGCACATCGCCTTCGTAGTCAACGAGTTCGGTGACTTTACCGGTGTGTTGACCATGACCGATATTCTCGAGTCGATTGCCGGCGAACTTCCGGACGCAAGCGAGGTGGAGGGGCCAGGTGTGATCGAGGAGGCGGACGGTTTTGTGGTCAGCGGTGCCTTGAACCTGGCCCAGGTCCAGGCGCGCACCGGCTTTGCCGCCCGTGCCACCGAGGACTACCAGACCCTGGCGGGCTTGGTGATGAGCTTGCTGGACCGCTTGCCGGTGGTGGGTGATCACCTGGCCTGGAATGGCTGGACCATGACCGTGGTGGCGGTGGAGGAGCGCCGGGTCCGCCAGGTACGCCTTACACCGAACGCCGACGCTGGCGCAGCAGGTGCTTGAAGCCCTCGAGCACCAGTACCAGCACTGCGGCCCAGATCGGCAGGTAGGTCAGCCACTGGTCGGGGCCGATGGTCTCGCCCAGTAGCAGGGCCACGCCTACCAGCAACACCGGCTCGACGTAGCTGAGCAGGCCGAATAGGCTGAACGGCAGCAGGCGGCTGGCCAGCACGTAGGCGATCAGGGCGCAGGCGCTGATCGCCCCGAGCAGTGGGATCAGGCCGTACAGGCCTGGATGCTCGGCCAGATCGGTTGCCGACAGCGGGCCCTGGATGACGAAGTACAAGGCCCAGGGTAGTAACAAGCACATGTCGCACCACAGGCCGCCCAGGTGGTCGGTGCGGCAACGCCGCCGCAGGACGAAGTAGATCGGGTAGCCAATCATCACCAGCAGGGTTTCCCAGGCAAAACTGCCGTGCTGGTACAGCTCGTGGCCAACCCCCAGCGCGGCAAAGCTCACCGCGACCTTCTGCAGGCGCGACAGGCGCTCGCCATAGACCACGCGCCCGGTCAGCACCATGGCCAGCGGCAACAGGAAGTAGCCCATCGATACCTCCAGGCTGCGCCCGTGCAGCGGCGCCCAGAGGAACAGCCACAACTGCACGCCCATCAACCACGAGGTGCCGACCATGCCGAGCAACAGCAGCGGCGTGCGACGCACCCGCCCGAGCAGCTCGCCGACTCGCTTCCAGTCCCTGGATGCCAGCATGAACAGCGTCAGGCAGGGCAGGGTCAGCAGGGTCCGCCAGCCGAAGATCTCCTCGCCGTCCAGGGGCTTGAGGAAGGAGGTATAGAAATACATCACGGCGAACAGACAGGACGCCATGACCGACGAAATAATGCCTTTTGACACGAATGCCTCGGAAAACGGGAAGTGAGCGGGTGGATCAGCCGCGCATGATCTCAGGGGTACCGCCTTGCGGCAACTGCGGGCTGCCCGGGCGGGCGGCCAGGGCCAGCAGCAGCTCGCTGGCGGGCATCGGGCGGGCGAACAGGTAACCCTGCTGGAAGTCCACGCCATGGCGCGCCAGGTAGTCGCGCTGCACCTCGGTTTCCACGCCCTCGGCGACGATGCCCAGGTCCAGCTTGGCCGACAGCTCGATGATGGTATCGAGAATGTGTTGCGACAGGGCGTCACCGCCGATCATCGCGACGAAGCTCTGGTCGATCTTCAGGTAGTCGACGTTGAACTGGCGCAGGTAATTGAGGCTGGATTGGCCGGTGCCGAAGTCGTCCAGGGCGATCATCACGCCCATGGCGTGCAATTTCTCGAACAGGTCAAGGGTGACCGGAGTCGGTTCGATCAGCTTGCGCTCGGTCAACTCCAGGGTCAGTACCACCCGCCCGGGCGGGAAGTGCTGGAGGAAGGTCTGGCAGTCGTCGAGCAGGCCCAGGTCGCGACAGTGGTCGGCGGTGATGTTGATGCCGATGTGAAAACCGTCCTCGAGCAACGCCGCATGCGGTGCCAGGGCCTGGGCCGTGTGCAGCATCAAGCCGCGGGTCATGGCGACGATCTGGCCGCTGTGCTCGGCGTAGGGGATGAACAGGTCGGGGCGCACCAGCCCTTCGCGGGGGTGCTGCCAGCGCATCAGCACCTCGACCCCGGCCCAACGGTAGTCGTCCTTGCGCACCACCGGCTGGAAGTACGGCAGGAACTCGCCGGCCTCCAATGCCCTGGACAGTTCGGCACGGGGCGAACTGGCGCGGCGGATCTGCCAGCGACAGGCGCTACCGGCCGCCGCCCCAAGCACCAGCAGCAGACTCAACAGCGCAGGATAGCGTGAACGCATCAGCTCGCCGGGCTTGTCGGGGCCAAAGCCGCCGTGCACGCTGAACGGGTAGTGTGTGGAAGAGAACGTCACCGGCGCGCTGGCTGCAACTGGCGGCGTGCCGGCCCGCACCCGGCCGTCGGCGCCCATCCAGTGGTTGCCGACCTGCACTTGCAACTGGCCGTCTTTACCGATCAGGCGCAGGGCCGTGAGCAGGTGGCGGCCATCGACCGTGGCGATCGCCCCCTTGTCGCCCTGGCTGGCGCGGTAGGCCAGCAGCGGTTGGCCTGGTGTGACGGAGTTGCCGTCCATCAGCCACAATTGACCGTCGGTGTAGTTGCTGGCGTCGACCGGTTCGTCGAAATCACCAAACAACGAGGTGCAATACAGGGTGTCACGATCGAACAGGTTGGTGGAGCGCACGAAAGCATTGCGCGTGACTTCTATGCGCAACGCCAATTGCGCCTGTTCGCAGGGCTGGCCGGCCTTGGGCAGCAGGTGGTGTGTCGTGCTGGACAAGCTGTCGAGTACCGCCTCTATATGGACCACCACTTCGCGAGCCGTGACACGACTGTCGGCATCCAGCTCCTGGTCGATCTGCCAGCGCATCACCACCAGCCCGCACAGTAGCGGCAAGACACCGATCAGCCAGGGCAGCAGCGCGCGCCAGCTCCAGCGAGCAGGGCGTTTGGTGGTCAAGGGCATGCGCAGGTGAACCTTCTGCGAGGTGGTAGGTGATGCAGAGAATAGCCGTTTGTCGGAGCAACCTGCGAACTAAAGCGCGACAAACAAATTTACGCAATGTAGAATCGGTTTACGAATACAACAATAAGGTTCTCCGCCTCCCGGGGAATCAAGCCCGCCGAGAATGGGTCCATATGACATACCATGGGTTCAAGCTGATCATTGGTGACTTCCTGGCCCGCAGCGTGCGCGGGATCCCGTGCTCACCACCACGCCATCTCCACATCGAAAGCCTGTAATCAACCGTTTTTCGCTGCAGATGAGGAAAAGAACATGGCAGATATCTTCGAAAACCCGATGGGCCTGGAAGGCTTCGAATTCATCGAGCTCGCCTCGCCGACCCCCGGCGTGCTGGAGCCGGTATTCCAGATTCTCGGTTTCACCAAGGTGGCTACCCACCGCTCCAAGGATGTGCACCTGTATCGCCAGGGTGGCATCAACCTGATCCTGAACAATGAGCCCAATAGCATTGCCTCGTACTTCGCTGCCGAGCATGGTCCATCGGTATGCGGCATGGCCTTCCGCGTTCGCAACGCTCATGAAGCCTACGCCCGAGCCCTGGAGTTGGGTGCCCAGCCGGTGGAAATCGAGACCGGCCCGATGGAACTGCGCCTGCCGGCGATCAAGGGTATTGGCGGCGCGCCCCTGTACCTGATCGACCGCTACGAAGAGGGCAGTTCGATCTACGACATCGACTTCAAGTTCATCGAAGGCGTGGATCGCAACCCGGTCGGTGCGGGCCTGAAGATCATCGACCACCTTACCCATAACGTCTATCGCGGGCGCATGGCCTACTGGGCCGGCTTCTACGAGAAACTGTTCAACTTCCGCGAAATCCGTTACTTCGACATCAAGGGCGAGTACACCGGCCTGACCTCCAAGGCCATGACCGCGCCGGACGGCATGATCCGCATCCCGCTCAACGAGGAATCGTCCAAAGGGGCGGGGCAGATCGAAGAGTTCCTGATGCAGTTCAACGGCGAGGGCATCCAGCATGTCGCCTTCCTCACCGACGACCTGCTCAAGACGTGGGATGCGCTGAAGGGCTTCGGCATGCGCTTCATGACCGCGCCGCCGCAGACCTACTACGAGATGCTCGAGGAGCGCCTGCCAGGGCATGGCGAGCCGGTCGACCAGCTGCAGACCCGCGGCATCTTGCTGGACGGTGCCTCCGAGGCCGGCGACAAACGCCTGCTGCTGCAGATCTTCTCGGAGACCCTGCTGGGCCCGGTGTTCTTCGAGTTCATCCAGCGCAAGGGGGATGACGGCTTCGGTGAAGGCAACTTCAAGGCGCTGTTCGAGTCGATCGAGCGTGACCAGGTGCGTCGTGGCGTGTTGAGCGTCGAGTAATCGGTCGAGCACACACTCGCGGGGCAAGCCCGCTCCCGCGCCGGAAGGTGACGGGAGCGGGCTTGCCCCGCGCTGCATTGTGGCGAACGTTTACTGCTGCCTGCTCAGGTAGCCGATCACCGCCTGGGCTACCTCGGTGCTGGAAGCCGGATTCTGTCCGGTGATCAAGCTGCCGTCCTCCACCACATAAGCCGCCCACGGGTCGTCTGCCTTGCTGTACTCGCCACCGCGAGCGACCAGTTCGTTCTCGGTGAGGAACGGCACCACCTTGTCCAGCTCAGCCAGTTTTTCCTCGGTATTGGAAAAGCCGGTAACCTTGCGCCCCTTGAGCAGCAAGCTGTTGTCGCTGAGCTTGATATTGAGCAGGCCCACCACCCCATGGCACACCGCGGCGACCGCGCCGCCGTGCTCATGGATGCGCCGTGCCAGCTCCTGCAATGGCTGATTGTCGGGAAAGTCCCACATCACCCCGTGGCCACCGGTGTAGTAGATCGCGCTGTACTGGTCGGCCTTGACCTGGCCAGGGCTCAAGGTGGCGCCAAGGCGGTTCATGAACGCTTTGTCGTTGTACCATTGCCAGTCCAGGTCAGGCGCCATCTGCAGGCTGTGCGGGTCGATCGGTACATAGCCGCCCGCCGGGCTGACATAGTCGACGGTAAAACCCGCTTTTTGCACTGCGTCGACAAAGTGCACGGCCTCGCCCAGCCACAATCCTGTGGCGCGCTTGATATCGGGATACTTGGCGGTATTGGTCAGCACGACCAGGAGCTTCTTGTTCATGTGCGCATGCCCGTCGAATCCATGGGAAAACGTTTGGCCAGCAAGATCAAAAGCCATTTGAGCATAGCCCCCGCCACGCAATGCGCCATGGGCACGGGCGCTGTGCTAGGCTGCTGCAAAAGTGGACGCACTACCGGGAGACGCCATGGAACAGGACACTTCCAGATTTATGCAAGCCGCCATCGACGAGGCCCGCAAGGGGCTCGAGGAAGGCGGCATTCCGATCGGCTCGGTACTGGTGCACGAGGGCAGGATCATCGGCCGTGGCCACAATCGCCGCGTGCAGCAGGGCAGCGCCATCCTGCATGGTGAAATGGATGCATTGGAAAATGCCGGCCGACAGCCGGCCCGGGTTTACCAGCAGGCCACCCTCTATACCACCTTGTCGCCCTGTGCCATGTGCAGTGGCGCAATCCTGCTGTATGGCATCAAGCATGTGATTATAGGCGAGAACTTCACTTTCATGGGCGAAGAACAGTTGCTCGGCGACCGGGGCGTGCGTCTGGAGGTGCATGACGATGAAACCTGCAAGGCGCTGATGCGCCAGTTCATCGAAGCCAACCCAGAACTGTGGAACGAAGATATTGGCCACTGACCTGACCGCCCGGGGCGCAGAGGTCCAGGTCATTCATCTGGCACCGCCATCATCCTCTCTGGTCGAGGAGGGCATGCCCATCGCCGGCTTTGACTGGAGCGCGACGCCGTTGGGGGCGTTGACCTCCTGGCCGCCCACCCTGCGCATCGCCGTCGACATGGTATTGATGTCACCGTTTCCCTGTGCGTTGGTCTGGGGGCCCGCCCTGACAGTCATACACAACGACGCCTACCAGGCCCTGCTGGGCGGCGTTGTCGACCATCAGGGACGTGCCTTCGACGCGCTCTGGGAGCATTCCTGGGAGAGCATGGGGGCAACCGTCTTCAAGGTGTTGCAGGGGCAGGGTAGTCTGATCGAGGACGCCCCATTGTCGGTGCATAGAGAGGGTAACGCTGCGACGGCGTGGGTCACTGGCTGCTTTTCGCCCATCCGCGACGATCAGGGTGTGGTTGCCGGGTTCCTCCACGCGCTGATCGAGACCACTGGCAGTGTCGGGGCCAGCCACGAATGGCGCGAGCTGGCGCAGTCGTTCGAAGCCCGCCTGACGCAGTACCTGGCCGATCCAGATCATACCTGGCAGTTGTCGCCTGATGTGATGCTGATGCTTGAGGCCGATCTAAGCGTACGCACAGCCAACCCTGCCTGGCATCGGCTTCTGGGCTGGGGGGAGGCAACGCAGTTGCAAGTGGCTCTGCCCGAGCTGTTCCATCCCGCGGACCGTACCGAAGCGCAGCTGGCGCTGATGGCGCTTGTACAGGGCCGCACCGCGCCGCCCTTCGAGGGGCGGGTTCGCCATAGCGACGGCCATTACTGCTGGTTCCGCTGGACTGGCAGCGCCAACCAGGCATTGCCGACACTGGTGGGGAGGGACATCACCGAGGACCGCAATGCGGTCCAGCGCCTGGCCGAGGCGGCGGTGCGTGACAGCCAGCGCATGGAGGGCGTTGTAAAGGTGGCGGGGGGGCTGGCGCACGAAATGAACAACGTATTGTCCGGCGTCGGCAGCAGCCTGGAACTGCTCGAACGACGCCTCGCCCAAGGGCGGATGGAGCGCGTGGACGATTATGTGCGGATGGCCCGCGAATGCGCCCAGCGAGCCATCGGCCTGACCCAGAACCTGCTGGCCTTTGCCCGTAGCCAACCCTTGTCACCCAACCCACTGAACATCAACCACCTGCTGCAGGACGCGGAGCCGATGCTGCGCCAGACCCTGGGCGCCGAGATGTGCCTGAACATGCAGCTGGATGTGGCGCCCTGGCCATTGCAGGTCGACCCGGATACGTTACGTAACGCCCTTTTGCATCTGTGCAGCAACGCCCGCGATGCCTGCCTGGGCAAGGGCAACCTGACGATCCGCACTGCCAACGAACGACTGGCGATGCCCAGCGAGGGGGAGGCAGCCTTGCCGCCGGGGGACTATGTCACGCTGCAGATCGAGGACGACGGCCAAGGCATGAGTCGCGAGGACCTGGCAAGGGTATTTGAACCGTTCTTCACCACCAAGTCCCTGGGGCAGGGGGTGGGCCTGGGGCTGCCCATGGTGCATGGCTTCGTGCAGCAGTCGGGCGGTCAGATGTGGATCGAGTCGACGATCGACCAAGGTGCCCGGGTCGTGATGATGTTTCCGCGCTACCAGGGGATGTTGCCGGAGAGACCTGCTCGGGATGTACTGCCGCGACAGGTCCGGGGTGAACGGTTGTTGCTGGTCGATGATGAAGAAAACCTGCGCGGCCTGATGAAGGAGGCGCTGGTCGATTGCGGCTTCGAGGTGTGTGATGTGCCCGATGCCAACAGCGCGCTGGGGCAGTTCAGGCATGCAGGGCCGTTTGATCTGGTGATCACCGATATCGGTCTGCCGGGGGGCTTCAGCGGCCGCCAGGTGGCCAAGGCGCTGCGCATGATCGAGCCCGAGCAGAAGATCCTGTTCATCACTGGCTTCACCGCCGATCCGGTGGAGCAGGCCCTGCTCGACCAGCCGGGCACGGCATTGATGTTCAAGCCGTTCTCGCTGCAGAAGCTGGTGGTGCAGATTCAGCACATGCTGCAGGCCTGAGGCCGGTGATCACAGCCCCTGCTGCAGGAAAGGGTCGTCCGGGTTCTGCCGTTCCAGCTCGGCGAGCAGTACCTGGACATTCTGCAGTTGGCCGGTTTCCTTCCAGTACTCGATCAGCAGTACCCGCACCCGGCGATTGGCCGGCTGGCGGTTGAGCACGGTCTCCAACTGCTTTTGCGCGGCATCGAGTTGTTCCAACTGGTGCAGGGTGATGGCCAAGGTGTAGCGATAATCGTTGTTTTCCGGCTCCAGCTCGACAGCCCGCGAGAGGGCGAGCAGGGCGTATTCCTGCTGCTCATGGCGGGTCAGCCACAGGCCCAGTTCGTATTGCAGGAACGCGGAGTCCGGGCGTAGCGCCAGGGCCTTGGCGAGCACCTCGCGGGAGGCGTCGTGCTGGCCCTGTTGCTCCAGCAGGCGGACCTGGGTGGCCAGGGCGTCCAGGCCTTCAGGGGTGACGGCCAGGCTGCGCCGCAGGGCCCTGGAGGCTGCCTCGTAGGCTTGTTCATGCATGTATAGCCGGGCCAGGTGCAGCTGGGCGGCGGCGTCGTCGGGCTGTTGTTCCAGGGTCTGCTCGTACTGCTCCAGGGTATCCTGCAAGGGGCCGAAGTACAGGCCGATGGCGTCGGGGTCGAGACCTAGCAGGGCGTCCACCGCGGCGAAGCGCACGCTTTGCTCGTCATCTTCCAGCAATGGGCCCAGCACCAGGCTGCGCTGGGCGGCCGGCAGCAGCCGGCGGATGCTGGTGATGGCGGCGCGGCGTACCAATGGGTCGGCGTGCTCGAGGTCCTGGCTGGCCAGTTTCAACGCCTGTGGCGAGGGGTAGTTGGGTAGTTCGGCATGCAGCGCGGCGCGGCGGATGGGCGGCAGGTCGTCACGCTGCAACTGCTGGTACAGCACGCGCGCGGCGCCCGGCAGGCCATCGTGTGCCTGGCGCAGGGCCTTGGCGTAGCTGTGGGGCGGCAGGCTGGGCGGTGCGGGTTGGCGGTCACGCCACAGGTAACCGATCGACGCGGGCAGCACGAGTAACAGCAGCAGGGCGATCAGGGGAGGGCGACGTCTGGGCATCTCGCGGTCCGGGGTGGCAGTACGGCAGAGCTTGGGGCAGGCAGGTGGCAAATGCAACGACCAGGGTGCGATCCTGGGGCCATGCCGCGTCGCAAAAACCGTGTGCTGCGGGTTCGGTCTTGCACACCTGCAGGGTCTCCTTGCACATCGGTGATGTTCCTCGTGGCGCTCTGCGGGTATCCTCGCCTGAGCCTTTCCTGAACTGTCCTGATCTCCAAGGAGCTGCACGCTGTGTTCAAACATGTCGATGCCTATGCCGGCGACCCGATCCTCTCGCTGATGGAAACCTTCAAGGCCGACCCGCGCGCCGCCAAGGTCAACCTGAGTATCGGCCTGTACTACGACGAAGCCGGCGTGGTGCCGCAGCTGGCGGCGGTGGCCGAGGTGGAGAAACGCCTGGCCGGCCAGCCCCATGAAGCCTCGTTGTACCTGCCGATGGAAGGCCTGGCCGCTTACCGCCAGGCGATCCAGGCGTTGCTGTTCGGCGCCGAGCACCCGGCCGTCGCCGCTGGCCGCGTGGCCACCGTGCAGACCGTCGGCGGCTCCGGCGCGCTGAAAGTCGGTGCCGACTTCCTCAAGCGCTACTTCCCAGGCTCCGAGGTATGGGTGAGCAACCCGACCTGGGACAACCACCGGGCAATCTTCGAAGGTGCAGGCTTCAAGGTGCACACCTACCCGTACTTCGACCCGGACACCCGTGGAGTCGACTTCGCCGGCATGCTGGCCAGCCTGCAGGCCTTGCCGCAGAACAGCGTGGTCCTGCTGCATCCGTGCTGCCACAACCCCACCGGCGTTGACCTGGACCAGCAGCAGTGGCAACAGGTGGTCGAAGTGGTCAAGGCGCGCCAGTTGATCCCGTTCCTCGATATCGCCTACCAGGGCTTTGGCGAAGGGCTGGTCGAAGACGCCTATGCGATCCGCGAAATGGCCCGTGCCGGCGTACCTTGCCTGGTCAGCAACTCGTTCTCGAAGATCTTCTCGCTGTACGGCGAGCGGGTAGGAGGCTTGTCGGTGGTCTGCGACGATGCCGCCACCGCTTCCAGCGTGCTTGGCCAGCTCAAGGCCACCGTGCGCCGCAACTACTCCAGCCCGCCCGCTTTCGGCGCCCAGTTGGTGGCCGGCGTGCTGGGTGACGCCGCGCTCAACGCGCAATGGGCTGCGGAAGTGGAGGTGATGCGCAAGCGTATCCTCGACATGCGCCAGGGCCTGGTCGACCTGCTCGGCGAGCTGCTGCCAGGTCAGGACTTCCAGTTCTTCCTGCGCCAGCGCGGCATGTTCAGCTATACCGGCTTCAGCGTCGAACAGGTGCGCCGTCTGCGTGACGAATTCGGCGTCTACCTGATCGACAGCGGCCGGGTGTGCATGTCCGGCCTGCGCCCGGCCAACCTGCGCCAGGTGGCCGAGGCGTTTGCCGCCGTTCAGCGGTAACCTGCCTGGGGCCGCTTTGCGGCCCTTTCGCCGGTGCCGGCTCCCACCCTTATCGCCTGCATTGCCTCTTTGAGCCCCTCTGAGGGCCGGCTTGCGGTGGCGACAAACCGCGGCGAAAGAGCTGCGTAGCCCCATCCAGCACAACCTGCTTGTAAAGACAAGTGCAACCGTCCCTCGGGCGGGGGTTCCCCAAGTGCAACCTTTGCATGCACAATCGCGCCCCTCTTCCCCGGTTGAGTTGGGCGAATCGTCTATTTCGCCATTCTCAGCCTGTTGCAGTCTTGCGAGTGGAGCGTCACCCGGAATGAATGAGCAGGCCCCAAGCGTTGAACAACGCTTTGTAGAATCGACCCCCGCCACCCTTGGCAGTTGGTCGCGTCAAGACACCACCTGGATGCTGGGCCTGTTCGGCACGGCCATCGGCGCCGGAACCCTGTTCCTGCCCATCAACGCCGGCCTTGGCGGTTTCTGGCCGCTACTGGTCCTGGCCTTGCTGGCCTTCCCCATGACCTACTTCGCCCACCGCGGGCTGACCCGTTTCGTACTCTCGGGCAGCAAGGGCGGCGATATCACCGACGTGGTCGAGGAGCATTTCGGCATCACCGCCGGCGCGCTGATCACCGTCCTGTACTTCTTCGCCATCTTCCCGATCCTGCTGATCTACAGCGTGGCGCTGACCAACACCGTCAGCAGCTTCATGGAGCACCAGCTGCATATCGCGCCGCCGCCGCGGGCGATCCTGTCGTTCGTGCTGATCCTCGGCCTGCTGGCCATCGTGCGCTGCGGCGAACAGGCCACGGTCAAGGTCATGAGCCTGCTGGTGTATCCGTTCATCGTCGCCCTGGCGCTGCTGGCCCTGTACCTGGTGCCGCACTGGACCGGCGGTATCCTCGACACCGCCACCCAGGTGCCGTCCGGCTCGGCCTTCCTGCACACCGTGTGGCTGGCCATTCCGGTGATGGTGTTCTCGTTCAACCATTCGCCGATCATCTCGGCCTTTGCCGTTGATCAGAAGCGCCGCTACGCCGAGCACGCCGACGAGCGCAGCGGCCAGATCCTGCGCGGTGCCCATCTGCTGATGGTACTGATGGTGCTGTTCTTCGTGTTCAGCTGCGTGCTGACCTTGAGCAGCGCCCAGTTGGCTGAAGCCAAGGCGCAGAACCTGTCGATCCTGTCCTACCTGGCCAACCACTTCGAGCAGCCGGCCATCGCCTTCGCCGCGCCGCTGATCGCCTTCATCGCCATCGCCAAGTCGTTCCTGGGCCACTACATCGGTGCCAGCGAAGGCCTCAAGGGCATGATCGTCAAGACCGGCATGCGCCCGGGCGCCAAGGCCCTGGACCGCATCGTCGCCGCGCTGATGCTGGTGGTGTGCTGGATCGTCGCCACGCTCAACCCGAGCATCCTGGGCATGATCGAATCCCTCGGCGGTCCGATCATTGCGGTACTGCTGTTCCTGATGCCGATGTACGCCATCCGCCGCGTGCCGTCGATGCGCAAGTACAGTGGTGCGCTGTCCAACGTGTTCGTGGTGGTGGTCGGCCTGGTGGCCTTGACCTCGGTGGTGTACGGCCTGCTGGCCTGAATGCTCGCCATGTAGGAAAAGCGCCCGGGCCGACGCCAGTCGCCCGGGCGTTTGTCTACAGGAATCGCCCGAACGTAGGACAATTTCATCTTTGCCCATAGGCACTTGCGCTGCTTCATGGTTAACTCTGGATCCTTTTCAAACCCCCGCATAAGGATTTCCGCCATGGCTCAAGTGACTCTCAAAGGCAACCCGGTTCAGGTCAGCGGTGAACTGCCGAAGCAAGGCGCCGCGGCACCTGCCTTCTCCCTGGTCGCTGGCGATCTGTCGAACAAGTCGCTTGCCGACTTTGCCGGCAAGCGCAAGGTGTTGAATATCTTCCCAAGCGTCGACACCCCGACCTGCGCCACCTCGGTGCGCAAGTTCAACGCCCAGGCCAATGACGTGGCCAACACCGTGGTGCTGTGCATCTCCGCCGACCTGCCGTTCGCCCAGGCGCGCTTCTGCGGTGCTGAAGGCCTGGAGAACGTGAAGAACCTGTCGACCCTGCGTGGCCGCGAGTTCCTGGAAAACTACGGCGTGGCCATCGCCGATGGTCCGCTGGCCGGCCTGGCCGCCCGCGCCGTGGTGGTGCTTGACGAAAACGACAAGGTGCTGCACAGCGAGCTGGTGGGCGAAATCGCCGACGAGCCGAACTACGAGGCGGCGCTGGCTGTCTTGAAGTAAGTGTTCGCCGGCTTGCCGGCGAACCAGGTAACACCCGGTAACGGCCTGGACCCTGTTCCAGGCCGTTTTCATTTAAAGTTCACGCCTTTGCCAACGTCAGCCGAAGGTAAAGCACTGGTAAAGCCCCTTTGCTAAAACGATGCCAGTGCTTATCGTTCACGCTCTCCACGCCGTCATTCTCTGAACAAGGTTCGTTCGACCCATGCAAGCCTCCAATTCCCGTTCTCCTCGTCGCTGGCTGTTCGGCCTGCTGATCCTGCTGCTGGTGGCCCTGCTGGCCTGGTGGCTGTGGCCCGCAACGACCGCCCATAAAGAGGGTGAAGGGCATCGCCCGGGCAAAGGCATGGGTGGGCGGCCGGGTTTCGGCGCCTCCACCGAAGCGGTGCCGGTGCGCGTCGAGCCTGCGCGGGTGGGTGACTTCCCGCTGTACTACAAGGCCCTTGGCACCGTGACCGCGACCAACACGGTCAATGTGCGCAGCCGGGTGGCTGGCGAGCTGGTGAAGATTCATTTCAAGGAGGGCCAGCAGGTCAAGGCCGGCGACCTGCTCGCCGAGATCGACCCGCGCAGCTACCGTATCGCCCTGCAGCAGGCCGAAGGCACCTTGGCGCAGAACCAGGCTCAACTGAAGAACGCCCAGGTCGACCTGGCTCGTTATAAAGGCCTGTATGCCGAAGACAGCATCGCCAAGCAGACCCTGGACACCGCCGAGGCACAGGTCGGGCAATTCCAAGGGCTGGTCAAGACCAACCAGGCGCAGGTCAACGACGCGCGCCTGAACCTGGAGTTCACCCAGATCCGTGCGCCGATCAGCGGTCGCCTGGGCCTGCGCCAGCTGGACGTGGGCAACCTGGTCGCCGCCAACGACACCACGGCGCTGGTGGTCATCACCCAGACCGAGCCGATCAGTGTCGCCTTCACGTTGCCGGAAACCCAGCTCGACACCGTGCTCGCCCGCTACCGCAGTGGCGCCAGCCTGCCGGTGGAAGCCTGGGATCGTGGCGATCAGAAGCTGCAGTCCACCGGCGTGCTGGGCAGCCTCGACAACCAGATCGACACCGCCACCGGCACCCTGAAGTTCAAGGGCACCTTCCAGAACGCCGACCATGCCCTGTTCCCCAACCAGTTCGTCAATGTGCGCCTGCTGGCCGACACCCTGAAGCAGGTGGTACTGGCCCCGGCCGCGGCCATCCAGTTCGGCAATGACGGCACCTTCGCCTATGTGGTCAACGCCGAGAGCACGATCAACATCCGCCCGCTCAAGGTCGGTGCCAGCGATGGTGAGAACAGTGTGATCGTCGAGGGCCTGGCCGCCGGTGACCGCCTGGTGCTGGAAGGCACCGACCGCCTGCGCGAAGGCTCCAAGGTCGAGGTGGTCGAAGACAGCTCGCAAGTGCCGACCACCCCCGGCCAGCATCTGCAGGGGCAGGGCGCCAAGGGCTCGGCGCAGGCCGGTGAACCAGGCTCCAAGGCGGGCGCATGAACCTCTCGCGCCTGTTCATCCTGCGGCCGGTCGCCACCACGCTGAGCATGCTGGCCATCGTCCTGGCCGGCCTGATCGCCTACAAACTGCTGCCGGTGGCGGCCTTGCCCCAGGTCGATTACCCGACCATCCGCGTCATGACCCTGTACCCCGGCGCCAGCCCCCAGGTCATGACCAGCGCCGTCACCGCACCTCTGGAGCGTCAGTTCGGGCAGATGCCGGGCCTCGAGCAGATGGCCTCGACCAGCTCCGGCGGCGCCTCAGTGCTGACCCTGCGCTTCAACCTCGACATGAACATGGATGTCGCCGAACAGCAGGTACAGGCCGCGATCAACGCCGCCAGCAACCTGCTGCCCAGCGACCTGCCGGCGCCGCCGGTGTACAACAAGGTCAACCCGGCCGACACACCGGTGCTGACCCTGGCCATTTCCTCCAAGACCATGCCGCTGCCCAAGCTCAACGACCTGGTCGATACCCGCGTGGCGCAGAAAATCGCGCAGATCAGCGGCGTCGGCATGGTCAGTATCGCCGGTGGCCAGCGCCAGGCGGTGCGGATCAAGGTCAACGTCGACGCCCTGGCGGCCAACGGCCTCAACCTGGACGACGTGCGCACCCTGATCGGCGCCTCCAACGTCAACCAGCCCAAAGGCAACTTCGACGGCCCGACCCGGGTGTCGATGCTCGACGCCAACGACCAGCTGCGCTCGCCGGCCGAATACGCCAACCTCATCCTCAAGTACAACAATGGCGCGCCGCTGCGCCTGAAGGACGTCGCCGAGATCGTCGACGGCGCCGAGAACGAGCGCCTGGCCGCCTGGGCCAACCAGAACGAGGCGGTGCTGCTGAACATCCAGCGCCAGCCCGGCGCCAACGTCATCGAGGTAGTCGACCGGATCAAGGAACTGCTGCCGTCGATCACCGACAACCTGCCGGCGGGCCTGGACGTCAGCGTCCTCACCGACCGTACCCAGACCATCCGCGCCGCCGTGCGCGACGTGCAGCACGAGTTGCTGTTCGCCATTGCCCTGGTGGTGATGGTGACCTTCCTGTTCCTGCGCCGGGTCTCGGCCACGATCATCCCGTCGATCGCCGTGCCGCTGTCGCTGATCGGCACCTTCGGGGTGATGTACCTGGCCGGCTTCTCGGTCAATAATCTCACGCTGATGGCCCTGACCATCGCCACCGGTTTCGTGGTGGACGATGCCATTGTCATGCTGGAGAACATCTCCCGGCACATAGAAGAGGGCGAGACACCGCTGCAGGCCGCGCTCAAGGGCGCGAAACAGATCGGTTTCACCCTGATCTCGCTGACCTTCTCGCTGATCGCGGTATTGATCCCGCTGCTGTTCATGGCCGACGTGGTCGGGCGGCTGTTCCGCGAGTTCGCCATCACCCTGGCGGTGGCCATCCTGATTTCCCTGGTGGTGTCGCTGACCTTGACGCCGATGATGTGCGCCCGGCTGCTCAAGCGCGAGCCCAAGGAGGAGCAGCAGGGCCGCTTCTACCGTGCCAGCGGCGCCTGGATCGACTGGCTGATCAAGCACTACGCCAGTGCCCTGACCTGGGTGCTCAAGCGCCAGCCGTTGACGCTGCTGGTGGCCGTGGCAACCCTGGCGCTGACCGTTGTGCTCTACCTGATGGTGCCCAAGGGCTTCTTCCCGGCCCAGGACACCGGGGTGATCCAGGGTATTTCCGAGGCGCCGCAGTCGACTTCGTTCGCCGCCATGAGTCAACGCCAGCAGGCCCTGACCGAGGTAATCCTGCAGGACCCGGCAGTGCAGAGCCTGTCTTCGTACATCGGTGTGGATGGTGACAACGCCACCCTCAACAGCGGCCGCCTGCTGATCAACCTCAAGCCCCATGGCGAGCGCGACGTGACGGCAGCCGAGGTGATCAGTCGGTTGCAGCCGCAGCTCGACAAGCTGGTCGGCATCCGCCTGTTCATGCAGCCGGTGCAGGACCTGAGCATCGAGGATCGGGTCAGCCGCACCCAGTACCAGTTCAGCCTCAGCTCGCCGGATGCCGACATGCTCGCCGAGTGGAGCGGCAAGCTGGTGCAGGCACTGAAGGACCGCCCGGAGCTGCAGGACGTGGCCAGCGATCTGCAGGACAAGGGCCTGCAGGTGTACCTGGTGATCGACCGCGACATGGCCAGCCGCCTCGGCATCACCGTGGCGCAGATCACCAACGCCCTGTACGACGCCTTCGGCCAGCGGCAGATCTCGACCATCTACACCCAGGCCAGCCAGTACCGCGTGGTGCTGCAGTCGCAGACCGCGGCCAGCCTCGGCCCGCAGGCCCTGGAAGCGGTCCACGTCAAGGCCGCCGACGGCGGCCAGGTGCGCCTGTCGGCCCTGGCGCGCATCGAGCAGCGCCAGGCCCAGCTGGCCATCTCGCACATCGGCCAGTTCCCGGCGGTGATGATGTCGTTCAACCTGGCCCATGGCGCGTCCCTGGGCGAGGCGGTCAAGGTGATCGAGCAGGTGCAGCAGGACATCGGCATGCCGATCGGCGTGCAGACCCGTTTCCAGGGCGCCGCCGAGGCGTTCCAGGCCTCGCTTTCGAGTACCTTGCTGCTGATCCTTGCCGCCGTGGTGACCATGTACATCGTGCTCGGCGTGCTCTACGAGAGCTACATCCACCCGGTGACCATCCTCTCGACGTTGCCTTCGGCGGCGGTAGGGGCGTTGCTTGCGCTGCTGCTGAGCGGCAACGACCTGGGCATGATCGCCATTATCGGCATCATCCTGCTGATCGGCATCGTCAAGAAGAACGCGATCATGATGATCGACTTCGCCCTCGAGGCCGAGCGTCATCAGGGCATGAGCCCGAATGATGCGATCTACCAGGCTGCGCTGCTGCGCTTCCGGCCGATCCTGATGACCACCCTGGCTGCGCTGTTCGGCGCGGTGCCGCTGATGCTCGCCACTGGTTCCGGCGCCGAGCTGCGCCAGCCGCTAGGTCTGGTGATGGTCGGCGGCCTGTTGGTGAGTCAGGTGCTGACCCTATTCACCACGCCGGTCATCTACTTGTACTTTGACCGCCTGGCACGTCGCTGGCGCCCGGTTGACGATGCGCGGCAGGCCGAAGCATGAACCTGTCAGGACCCTTCATCCGCCGGCCAGTGGCCACCATGCTGCTGAGCCTGGCGATCATGCTGCTGGGCGGAGTGAGTTTCGGCCTGCTGCCGGTGTCGCCACTGCCGCAGATGGATTTCCCGGTGATCGTGGTGCAGGCCAGCCTGCCTGGGGCCAGCCCCGAGGTCATGGCGTCCACCGTGGCCACGCCGCTGGAGCGCAAGCTCGGCGCCATTGCCGGCGTCACTACCCTGACCAGCAGTTCCAACCAGGGCTCGACCCGGGTGATCATCGGCTTCGAGCTGGGCCGCGACATCGATGGCGCGGCACGCGAGGTACAGGCAGCGATCAACGCCACTCGCAACCTGCTGCCCAGCGGCATGCGCAGCATGCCCACCTACAAGAAGATCAACCCGTCCCAAGCGCCGATCATGGTGCTGTCACTGACCTCGCAGGTGCTGTCCAAGGGCAAGCTGTACGACCTGGCCGACACCATCCTGTCCCAGAGCCTGTCGCAGGTCAGCGGGGTTGGGGAAGTGCAGATCGGCGGCAGTTCGCTGCCGGCGGTGCGCATCGAGCTCGAGCCGCAGTTGCTCAACCAGTACGGCCTGTCCCTGGACGATGTGCGCACCGCCGTGGCCAATGCCAACCAGCGCCGGCCCATGGGCTTCGTCGAGGACAGCGAACGTAACTGGCAGGTACGCGCCAACGACCAGCTGGAGCAGGCCGAGGACTACAAACCCATCGTCATCCGCCAGCAGAATGGCTCGATCCTGCGCCTGTCGGACGTGGCCAAGGTCAGCGATGGCGTGGAGAACCGCTACAACAGCGGCTTCTTCAACGACGAGAGCGCGGTGCTGCTGGTGGTCAACCGCCAGACCAACGCCAACATCATCCAGACCGTCGAGCAGATCAAGGCCGAGCTGCCGGCGTTGCAGTCGCTGCTGCCGGCCAGCGTCAAGCTCAACGTGGCCATGGACCGCTCGCCGGTGATCAAGGCCACCCTGAAGGAGGCCGAGCACACCTTGCTGATCGCCGTGGTGCTGGTGATCCTGGTGGTCTACCTGTTCCTCGGCAACTTCCGCGCCTCGCTGATTCCGAGCCTGGCGGTGCCAGTGTCGCTGGTGGGCACCTTCGCGGTCATGTACCTGTGCGGATTTTCGCTGAACAACCTGTCGCTGATGGCGCTGATCCTTGCCACCGGCCTGGTGGTGGACGATGCCATCGTGGTGCTGGAGAACATCTCCCGGCATATCGAGAAGGGCGAGAGCCCGATGCGGGCCGCCTACAAGGGCGCGCAGGAGGTCGGTTTCACCCTGCTGTCGATGAACGTCTCGCTGGTGGCGGTGTTCGTCTCCATCCTGTTCATGGGCGGGATCGTGCGCGGGTTGTTCAAGGAGTTCTCGATCACCCTGGCGGCGGCGATCATCGTCTCGCTGGTGGTGTCGCTGACGCTGACGCCGATGCTCTGCTCGCGCTGGCTCAAGGTCCATGGCCCGCAGCAGCAGACCCGCCTGCAACGCTGGAGCGACCGTATCCACCAGCGCATGGTCGCCAGCTACGACCGGAGCCTGGGCTGGGCGCTGCGCCACAGGCGCCTGACCCTGCTCAGCCTGCTGGCCACCATCGTGCTCAACATCGCGTTGTACGTGGTGGTACCCAAGACCCTGATGCCGCAGCAGGACACCGGCCAGCTGCAAGGCTTCATCCGCGGCGACGACGGCCTGTCGTTCACCGTGATGCAGCCGAAGATGGAAATCTACCGCCGCGCCCTGCTCGCGGACCCGGCGGTGGAAAGTGTCGCCGGCTTCATCGGCGGCAACAGCGGTACCAACAACGCCTTCGTGCTGGTGCGCCTGAAGCCGATCGCCGAGCGCAAGGAAAACGCGCAGAAGGTCATCGATCGTCTGCGCAAGGACCTGCCGAAGATCCCCGGCGGGCGCCTGTACCTGATGGCCGACCAGGACCTGCAACTCGGTGGCGGCGGCCGCGACCAGACCACCTCGCAGTACCTCTACACCCTGCAGAGCGGCGACCTGGCTGCTTTGCGCGAGTGGTTCCCCAAGGTCACCGCCGAACTGCGCAAGTTGCCCGAGCTGACCGCCATCGACGCCCACGACGGCGCCGGCACCCAGCAGGTGACCCTGGTGGTCGACCGTGACCAGGCCAAGCGCCTGGGCATCGACATGGACATGGTCACCGCGGTGCTCAACAACGCCTACAGCCAGCGGCAGATCTCGACCATCTACGACAGCCTCAACCAGTACCAGGTGGTGCTGGAGATCAACCCGAAATACGCCTGGGACCCGAGCACCCTGGAGCAGGTGCAGGTGATCACCGCCGACGGCGCCCGGGTGCCGCTGTCCACCTTCGCCCGCTACGAGAACAGCCTGGCCAACGACCGCGTCAGCCACGAAGGGCAGTTCGCCTCCGAAGATATCTCGTTCGATGTCGCCGAAGGCTACAGCCCCGACCAGGCCCTGGCCGCGCTGGAGCGGGCGGTGACCAAGCTTGGCCTGCCCGAATCGGTGATCGCCAAGCTCGGTGGCGATGCCGACGCCTTCACCAAGACCGCCGAAGGCCAACCGTTCATGATCCTCGGTGCCCTGGTGCTGGTGTACCTGGTGCTGGGCATCCTCTACGAGAGCTACATCCACCCGCTGACGATCCTTTCCACACTGCCCTCGGCCGGGGTCGGCGCCTTGCTGGCGCTGTACCTGACCGGTGGCGAATTCAGCCTGATCTCGCTGCTGGGGCTATTTCTGCTGATCGGCGTGGTGAAGAAGAACGCCATCCTGATGATCGACCTGGCCCTGCAGTTGGAGCGCCATGAAGGCCTGTCGCCGGAGGAGTCGATCCGCCGTGCCTGCCTGCTGCGCCTGCGGCCGATCCTGATGACCACCCTGGCCGCGATCCTCGGCGCGCTGCCGCTGCTGCTCAGCCGCGCCGAGGGCGCCGAGATGCGCCAGCCGCTGGGCCTGACCATCATCGGCGGCCTGGTCTTCAGCCAGATCCTCACCCTCTACACCACGCCTGTGGTCTACCTGTACCTCGATCGCCTGCGCCACCGGTTCAACCGCTGGCGCGGCGTGCGCACCGACGCTGCCCTGGATACCCCGCTATGAACTTTGCCCACACCCGAATCCATCGTGCCCTCAGGCTGCTGACCCAAGGGCGTGGCTCGCGCCTGGTCAGCGCCGGGTTGTGCGTGGCCATGCTCAGCGCTTGTACCTTGAGCCCGGACTATCACCGTCCGGAGATCAGCACCCCGGCGCAGTTCAAGCAGGCCCAGGGCTGGACCCAGGCCAACCCGTCCGATGCCATCGCCCGCGGGGCGTGGTGGGAGCTGTATGGCGACAAACAGCTCGATGCCCTGGTGGAAGAGCTCAACCGCAGCAACCAGACGGTGGCGCAGTACGAGGCGCAGTACCGCCAGGCCCAGGCACTGGTGCGCAGCAGCCGCGCCGCGCTGTTCCCCTCGTTGAACCTCACCGCTGGCAAGAACCGTTCGGCCCAGGGCACCGGGAGCTCCAGCTCGAGCCTGTCGAACAACAGCAGCGGCATCCGCAACACCTACAACGCGCAACTCGGCGTGAGCTGGGAGATCGACCTGTGGGGCAAGCTGCGTGAAGCCATGAACGCCAACGAGGCCAGTGCCGAGGCCAGCCTCGCCGATATGGCGGCCATTCGCCTGAGCCAGCAGTCCGAACTGGTGCAGAACTACCTGCAACTGCGGGTGATCGACGCGCAGAAACGCTTGCTCGAGGCCACGGTAGCGGCCTATGAGCGGTCGTTGAAGATGAACGAGAACCAGTACCGCGCCGGGGTTGCCGGGCCGGATGCCGTAGCCCAGGCGCGTACCCAGCTCAAGAGCACCCAGGCCGACCTGATCGACCTGGCCTGGCAGCGCGCGCAGTACGAGAACGCCATTGCCGTGTTGATGGGCAAGGCACCGGCCGACTTCGCCCTGGCGGCGACCCGCGACATTCCGGCGTTGCCGCAGGTGCCGGTGTCGCTACCGTCGCAGTTGCTCGAGCGCAGGCCCGACATCGCCTCGGCCGAGCGCAAGGTCATGGCGGCCAACTCCAATATCGGCGTCTCCCGGGCAGCGTACTTCCCCGACCTGTCCCTGAGCATGAATGGCGGGTACTCCAGTAGCAGTTTCAACAACTGGATCGAGCTGCCCAACCGCTACTGGTCCGTCGGCCCGCAGTTGGCGTTGACGCTGTTCGATGCCGGCAAGCGCAGCGCCGAGGTGGACCGCACCGTGGCGGTGTACGACCAGACCGTGGCGCAGTACCGGCAGACGGTGCTGGATGGCTTCAAGGAGGTGGAGAACTACCTGGTGCAGCTCAAGGTGTACGGCGACGAAGCCGTTGTCCGGCAGGAAGCGCTCGAGGCGGCGCGGGAGTCGTTGCGCTTGACCGAGAACCAGTACAAGGCCGGGTTGATCGGTTACCTGGACGTGGTGAACGTGCAGACCACGGCGCTGAGCAGTGAACGCAGCGTGTTGACGCTGTTGCAGGGGCGGCTGGTGGCGAGCGTGCAGTTGATCGCGGCGCTGGGCGGTGGCTGGGATGCCCGGACGGAGTTGGCCGAGCAGTGACCTGCTGTTGGCGACTTTGCCCGTGACGCTGTACCGCATCACAGTTCGCCACATGGCACGTGGCGTTCGGCCATTTCTCGTGCAAACTGTGTAAGGCCACATCGTCGGTGGCGTAATCCATTGCACGAGGAGCGCCATGAGCGGACGTTGTCTGGGCCTGTCTGTGTGGTTGTCGTGCCTGCTGGCCGTGGTTCCACTGCGCGGCTTTGCCGCGGACAACTGCCAGCACCTCACCGCCACCGGCAACCCGGAGTACCCACCTTATCTCTGGCGCGACCCGCATAACCCCGCGCAACTGATCGGCGCCAATGCCGACTTGCTGAAGCAGGTGGCCAAGGACCTCGGCCTGGTGGTGGATGTGATGTATGTCGGGCCGTGGTCCAGGGCGCAGGAAGAAGTGAGCAGCGGGCGCATCGACATGCTGGCCGGCTACTTTCGCACCCAGGCGCGCGAACTGCTGACCGACTTCATCAGCCCGCCATTCCTGTTCAATTCCAGCGTGGTCTGGGTGCGCAAGGGTGAAGGCTTCGCCTACAGCGACTGGTCCGACCTGAAAGGGCGACGTGGCGGGACGCTGGTCAACAACAGCCATGGCCAGGCATTCGACGACTACGCCCGGGCGCAGCTCGACCTCGAAGCGGTGCCCAGCGTTACCCAGGCCTTCCAGAAGCTGCTGCTCAAGCGCAGCGACTACGTGATCTTCGAGCAGTACCCCGGCATGGCCCTGGCGCGCGCGCTGGGCAAGGAAAAGGAACTGGAGGTACTTGAGCCGCCGGTGTCCAGCGAAGGGCTGTACCTGGCGCTATCGCACAAGTCGGGTTGCAACCAGCCGGCGCTGCGCGAAGCGCTGGCGCGCAAGATGCGGGAGCTGGTGGCGGGGCCCTTGCCCGAGCAACTGGTGGCCGAGAACCTGGAGCGCTGGCAGCGTCAGCAGGCCGGCAAGTGAAGCGATTGCGTCATTAGTCGGCACCCTGTCCGATGCCTTTGATCTAAGGCCACGTTCTCTTGGGCCTATGCTGATGTGGCGAAACCCCATCCTTGTTTTCTCGCGAAGGTATTCTCATGAGCCAGCCTACTGTCGTGCTTGTACACGGTTTTTGGGGCGGGGCCGCCCACTGGGGAAAGGTGATCGTCGAGCTGGCGCGCAAGGGCATCAAAGACGTGCGCGCCGTGGAGCTGCCTCTGACGTCCTTGGCCGACGATGCCGAGCGCACCCGCAAGATGGTGGCGCAGGCGCCAGGCGAGGTGCTGCTGGTAGGGCACTCTTACGGTGGGGCGGTAATCACCGAGGCCGGCAACGCCGCGAACGTGAAGGGCCTGGTCTTTATCGCGGCCTTTGCCCCAGACGCGGGTGAAAGCCCTGGTGGGCTGACACAGCAGCATCCACCCATCGCGGTAGCGAACCTTGCGCCGGACAGCGATGGCTATCTGTGGATCAAGGCCGACAAGTTCCACGAAAGCTTTTGCCAGGATCTGTCGGTGGATGAGGCATGGGTCATGGCGGTGACGCAGAAGGCGCCGCTGGCGAGTACCTTCGGTGACACCATCAGCGACCCGGCCTGGAAGCACAGGCCCTCGTGGTATCAGATTTCCAGCCAGGACCACATGATCGCCCCGCTCAATCAGCAAATGATGGCCGCGCGCCTGCAGGCGCGCAAAGTCATTACCTTGGATGCCAGCCACGCGTCACTGGCTTCGCGGGCAGGTGAGGTGGCCGCGCTGATCGAAGAAGCGTTAGGGTAGTTCAGCTCTTGCACTTGGCCACGACGACCTGGCAGGTCCGAGGCGTGCCCCCGGACCTGCCGGCATAGCGCATGCAACTGTCCAGCGACTTCCTGCTCGCCATGGCCAGTGTCGGACCGAATGCCAGGCCACCTTCGCCGCTGCTGGGCAGCGCCTTGGCATAGCAGTTGGAGCCTTGGGCGGCGTAGCGGGTGCTGGCGTGCTTGTTCGAACAACCGGTCGAAAAGGACAGGGTGATGGCGAGCAGGGCGAGCGGCACTGCATGCCTGGGCAGGGTGGCCATTGCAGGCTCCGGGAACGGCGTGGTGGTGTGTTGAGCTTAGCCGGAGTCGCTTCGCTTGGCTTGGTGTTTCTCATGGTCAGGGATCTGCAGGAGATGCCTGATCAATGGGTTTGCCCGCGATCAACGCCATGAGCAGAAGCAAACGACAAGTGGCAATATGCCTTCAGCTACTCGCGCAAAGGCTCTAACCCCTTCACTGCGGGGTTTGCGAGCGGCTTTTGGATCCATCGAGAAGCGCGAAAACCCCGTGCGTTTCAGCAAAGCTTGAGTACAATCATCGGCTTTTCCCGGGCCTCCCCGGTTCGTTCCTGGACGTGCGAATGCTGATCGGTAGCTACTCCTCCTCGCTGGTATTGATCTCGCTGTGCGTGGCCATCCTTGCCTCTTACACGGCCCTGGACCTGACCGGGCGTATCGCCACGGCCAAGGGCAGGGCGGTGTACCTGTGGATGGGCGGCGGGGCATTGGCCATGGGGATTGGCATCTGGTCGATGCACTTCATCGGCATGCTGGCGTTCAGCCTGCCCATCGAGCTGGGTTACGACACTGCGCTGACTGGCCTGTCGCTGTTGATCGCGGTGGCTTCGTCGGGCTTCGCCCTGTGGCTGGTGAGCCAGCCTAAACTACCGTGGCTGCAACTGGCCTTCGGTGCCTTGATCATGGGCACCGGCATCGCCTGCATGCACTACATGGGCATGGCCGCACTGCGCATGCAGCCGGGCATCGACTACGACCCGACGCTGTTCAGCGCCTCCCTGGCCATTGCGGTGGGCGCTTCTGCGGCGGCGCTATGGATAGCCTTCCGTCTGCGCCAGCACACGCCCTACGTACGGCAGATCCGTGGCGTGGCGGCGGTGGTGATGGGGGTCGCCATCGTCGGCATGCACTACACCGGCATGGCGGCGGCCAACTTCCCGGCGGGCAGCTTCTGCGGCGCACTGGCCACGGGGCTCGCGGGCGACGGCCTGGATTACCTGGTGCTGATCACCACCCTGGCAGTGCTGGCGGTGGCCTTGCTGACTTCGGTGCTTGACGCTCGGCTGGAGGCGCGCACGGCGGAATTGGCGCGCTCGCTGACCCTGGCCAACCAGGAACTGACCCAGCTGGCCCTGCATGACACCCTGACCGGGCTGCCCAACCGCACGCTGCTGGCCGACCGTATCGACCAGGCCGTCGGCCGCGTGGCGGAGCAGGGCGGCTGCTTCGCGCTGATGTTTATCGACCTCGACGGCTTCAAGCCCGTCAACGATGCCTTCGGCCACCATGTTGGCGACCTGCTGCTCAAGGCAGTGGCGGCGCGTTTGCGCGGCCACCTGCACAGCCAGGACACCCTGGCGCGCATCGGCGGCGACGAATTCGTGCTGCTGGTGGAGCTGGACGAGCCGGACGACGCCATGAATGTCGCGGCCAAGCAGGTCAACCTGATGGCCAGGCCGTTCCGTGTGGCCGAACACGACCTGCAGCTGTCGGCGAGCTTGGGCATCGTGCTGTATCCCGGCAATGGCCTGGACCAGCACGAACTGCTGCGCAACGCCGACGCCGCCATGTACCACGCCAAGAGCGCCGGCAAGAACGGCTACAGCTTCTTCGATGCGTCCATGAACAGTAACGCGCGCCAGCAGCTGCAACTGCTGCAGGACCTGCGCACGGCCCTGGAGCACGGCCAGTTCCGCCTGCACTACCAGCCCAAGTTCGACGCCGTGCAGCGCCTGCCCATTGGTGCCGAGGCCTTGCTGCGCTGGGAGCACCCGCAACATGGGTTGATGCTGCCGGACCGTTTCATCGGCCTGGCGGAAAAGACCGGGCTGATCATCCCGATCGGCGAGTGGGTGCTGGGTGAAGCCTGCCGGCAGATGCGCCAGTGGCTGGATCAAGGTAATGAAGGGTGGCGGATCGCGGTCAACCTGTCGGCCATTCAGTTCTGCCACGCCGGGCTGGTCGACAGTGTGGCGAGGGCGCTGGATGTAAATGACCTGCCAGCCAATCGCCTGACCCTGGAAATCACCGAGACCACCGCCATGCGCGACGCCGACGCCAGCCTGCACGTACTGCAGCGCCTGTCGGACATGGGCGTGGACCTGTCCATTGATGATTTCGGCACCGGCTACTCAAGCCTGATGTACCTCAAGCGCCTGCCGGCCAACGAACTGAAGATCGACCGTGGTTTTGTGCGGGACCTGGAGCAGGACAGCGATGATGCGGCGATCGTCTCGGCCATCGTCGCCCTGGGCCAGGCACTGGGTCTGCGCATTGTCGCCGAAGGCGTGGAAACCGACCGCCAGCAGGACTTCCTCACCCGCCTGGGTTGCGATTCGCTGCAGGGTTATCTGCTCGGCCAGCCGGTGCCGCCGGAGCAGTTCATGGCAGGGCTCCAGGCGCTCAAGGCACGCCAGGCCCAGGTAGGCTAGACCACGCTGCGCAAAGGGCTGGCAAGCAGGTCGAAGGTTTCCATCTCGGCCTCCACGGCCTCGATGATGCGCTCGACATCGGCGGCGTGCATGATGGTTGCGCAGGGGATGCCGGCAATGGCCAGCAGGGTTTCGCCGGTGGCACGGTCGAACAGCCGGGCGACCATGCTGCGCGGGGCATCCATGCTGGCTTCGAAACCCAACGGATGAAAATGCCAACGCATCACCTGGCAGGCGTTGGGGAACGTCATCTTGTTCATGCCAGCCTCCTTGTTCGTGAACGTGGTGATTGCAAAGCGGTAACAGCCTGGGCCGTCCTGGCCGTCAGGACTCTAACCTTAGCACCTGCCATGGCAGTATTCGCTGGAAAATATGGCAGATGTACTAATGCATGACGGCGGTCACAGTCCTGTCACGATGAACGGTGGGCGCGTAGGGCCAGGCAAACGTTTTCCCCGCGGGCCTGCGCCTGGCAGCCAGCAGCGCTCTGCTATGTTTACCGTCAGCGCTTTTCGGACCAGCGGTGCCGGCCGGCAGACAGGGAGACAGTCATGCGGTATTCCACGCTCACCCAACGCATCGCCGGTCACGCAGCCGCGGCCTGGGATATTCACTACCAGGCCCTTGAGCAGCGCCGCCAGGGGCGCGAGATCTTCCTGCTGTCGGTGGGCGATCCAGACTTCGACACGCCAGCCCCGGTGGTCGAGGCCGCCATTGCCAGCCTGCGTCGGGGCGAAACCCATTACAGCGATGTGCGCGGCAGCCTCGCCCTGCGCCAGGCGGTGGCGCGCCACAGCCAGCAGGCCATTGACGCCGAGCGGGTGGTGGTGACCGCCGGGGCTCAGTGCGGGCTGTTCGCGACCTTCCAGTGCCTGTTCGAGGCCGATGACGAGGTGATCGTCGCCGAGCCCATGTACGTCACCTACCACACGGTATTCGGTGCCTGCGCCGCGCGCGCCGTGCAGGTGCCGGTGCGGCCGGAGCAGGGGTTCCGCCTGGACCCATCGGCCGTGGCCCGGGCGATCACGCCGCGTACTCGCGGGCTTCTGCTCAACAGCCCGCACAACCCCACGGGGGCGGCAATCGGCCTGGCCGATCTGAAGTGCTTGGCGCGCTTGTGCCAGGAACACGACCTGTGGCTGATCTGCGACGATGTCTACCAGTCACTGCTGTACGACGGCGAGGCATCGAATCCGCTGGGCTTGCCGGGCATGGCCGAGCGCTGCGTGTCGATCGGCAGCCTGTCCAAGTCCCACGCCATGAGTGGCTGGCGCGTCG
The DNA here is from genome assembly GCF_018596375.1 of Pseudomonas sp. RC3H12. Taxonomy (NCBI): domain Bacteria; kingdom Pseudomonadati; phylum Pseudomonadota; class Gammaproteobacteria; order Pseudomonadales; family Pseudomonadaceae; genus Pseudomonas; species Pseudomonas sp. RC3H12. The sequence goes on from NZ_CP075595.1 coordinate 1,896,634, forward strand.
GCTGGGTGATCGGGCCGCCGCAGTTCGCCCGGCACCTCGGCAACCTGGTGATGAGCATGCTGTTCGGCCTGCCGGAGTTCGTCATGCAGGCGGCCTGCGTGGCTCTGGATCAGGCTGGAGATGAGGTGCTGCGCATGCGCGAGGTGTACCGGGCGCGGCGCGACCGGGTGTGCGCTTCGCTTGAGGATTGCCCCGGCATCCATGCGCATCAGCCTGCCGGGGGCATGTTCGTGATGCTCGATATACGTGGCACCGGGCTCAGCGCCCAGGCGTTCGCCCAGCGTCTGTTGAGCGAAGAGGGCGTGGCACTGTTGCCGGGTGATGGTTTCGGGCCCAGCGCAGCAGGGCATGTGCGGCTGGGATTGGTGCTCGAGGCGCAGGTGCTGGCACAGGTATGCCAGCGCATCCGCAACTGTGCTTCACGCGCCCTGGCCGAGCAGCCCGGCCGCGATATTGATGGTGAAGCCCAGGATCGCCGTATTGAACACGAAGCCTACCAGTGAATGGGCCAGCACCACCCGACGCATGGCCCGTCCGCCGACGCCGATGTCGGAGGTCTGCACGGCGACATTGATGGTGAACGAGAAGTAGTGAAAGTCCCAGTAGTCCGGGTTGCGCTCGCCATCGGCAAAGCGCAGCGGGGGCTCATGGCGGTCACCGGTGTAGAACAGCCGGGCATAGTGCAGGCTGAAGATGCAGCCGATCAACAACCAGGAACCAGCCACCGTCAGCCCGGTGTACAGGTAGTGCAAGGCCAGGGCACTGCCTTCCAGGCCGCGGCTGGACACCAGTTGCAGGGTGACAGCCGCCAGGCTGGCGATGGCCGAGACGCACACGGTGATCAGTACCAGGCCGGCGTTTTCATCTTCGATGCGGGCGACCTTGCGCACCCGCTCGGCATTGGCCCGCAGGCTCAGCCACAGGACCATGGCCAGGTAAAGCCAGACGCCGATGTTCCAGCCGACGAGGATATGCTGCACGGTATCGCCGGCGGGGATCAGCCAGCCGCCGAGCAGGCCGGCCAGGGTGGCGATACTCAGACGTGGGTGAGTGCGGGTGAGGTGGTGGAAGGCCATGCGGTCCCTTGGCGGTTGAACGTGACTTCAACTGTAGACCAGATGCGGCCCTGTCGCGGGGCAAGCCCGCTAGCCCGGCATGCCGTCCACCCGCGCACGCAACAGGATCGGCAGGTAGTGCCAGAGGAACAGCAGCAGCGCCGCGCTGCCGAACAATACCGACAACCCCAGCCCCAGCGGCGTGAACGGCGCCACGATCACGCGGGCCAGTGCCGCCAGCTGGATCAGCGCGAATGCCCAACTCATGCTGCGGGGTACCTGAAGAGGGCGCCCGGTATGCCCCAGGCTGACCCGCGCCATCATCGCCACGATCAGCCCGGTCATGGCGCCGACCGTCAGCGCATGGGCGGCCAGGCTAGGGTTGATCGGCACCCCGGCATGCCACAGCGCCAACCCCAGGCAGGCGGGAATCAGCCAGGCATAGGCCAGGTGCAGCGACCACAGTAACGGCACATGCCACAGACCACGGTCGTGCCACAGTACCAGGCGTATACCATGCAGCACGGCCAGGGCGGCGAACAGCACGGCCATCAGGGGGTGTGATGCATCGTTGAGCCCCAGCACATAGGTCAGCGGCAGCGCCACGCTGCCCAGCAGGCAGGCGCGGTCCAGCCAGGGCCGGGCCGGTGCCGGGCTCATGTTGCCCAGGCCGCGGCGGGTGAAGAACGGGATGACCCGGCCGCCGATCACGCTCATCATCGCCGCCACCAGCCACAGCCCGGCCAGCACGCCTCGCCGTTGCCACAGCGGGTCGTCGCGCAGCCAGCCTGCAAGGGTCAGCCACTGGCAAGCCGCGATGAGCAATACCAGGCCGATGATGGGGTAGTTGTTGCGCAGCCGACGCTGGATGATCGGCCGCGCCAGGGCCAGCGCCACCAGGGGCAGGAACGCGCCCTCCATCAGCACCAGTAGCCAGGCGGGCAAGGGCAGGAACCAACTTGCCCGGCCCAGCAGCCAGAGCAGGAACAGCCCCTGCAGCGGTCGGCCACTGAGACCCGGGATGCCACTCCAGTTCTGCACCGCCGTGAGCAGGAAGCCAGCAACGATGGCCACAGCGAAGCCAAACAGCATTTCGTGGCGGTGCCAGGCGAGCATGCCGCCGGCCGGCTCGAGCGCGTAAGCGCCGACCAGCACGCCGGCCCACAGCAGCAGGGCAACCAGGGCGAACAGACTGCCGCCGAGGAAGAAGGGTCGAAAACCCAGGGCCCAGAGGGCCTGACGGGGGCGGGTGGTGATCGGCTGGACGAGCATGGCGAGGACCTTGGTTCGATCGAAACGGTTGAATGGGGTACCATCACGAACCATGCCAGCGTTCAAAAGCCTTGAATATCAAGGTGATGGCACTTTTGCAGTCATTATGACCCCATTTCTATGTTGTCATTTTGACCTTTGTCATGGTTGAAATGACTCGCTTTGCGCCGCCTTGCCTCGATCGCCAGGGCGGCTTGCTACAGGATCCCCGTTGTGACCGACCTCCTGCGCAATCCGCTGCTGCAGTACCTCGCCCGGTTGGCCCCGTCCAGCCAGCTGACCATGCGCTACATCCTGCAGGACGCCGCCGACCGCCTGGGGTTTGCCGACTGCGATATCGCCGAGGTGCCCTGGCACCGCCTGGAACCCGGCCATGTGATCGCCCTGGTCGCTGCGCTGCGCGCCGATGGCTATGCGCCCAACACGTCGTCGTTGTACGTCAATGCCGTGCGTGGAGTGATGAACGAGGCCTGGCGCCAGGGTTTGATCGAGCACGAACAGTTGTTGATGATCCGCGAGGTCAAGCCAGCGGGCGGTAGCCGCCTGCCGCCGGGACGCAACCTGCGGCGCAGCCTGATCCGCGAGCTGATGGACGTGTGCGCCGCCGACCCGCGTCCTCAGGGTGTGCGTGACGCGGCCATCCTGGCGTTGCTCTACGGCACCGGGATGCGCAAATCGGAATCGGTCGATGTGAACCTTGACCAGGTGGATTTCCAGGAGCGCAGCGTGCAAGTGCTGGCCAAGGGCAACCGTCAGCTGGTCAAGTACGCCCCGGCCTGGGCCTTCGACAAGCTGCAGGCCTGGCTCGACCTGCGCCGCCAGCACCTGCCGGCCGGCGAGCGCGACGACAGTTTCCTGTTCAATCGCATCCGCCGTGGCAGCCACATCACCCGCGCGCGCATCACCAAGCACGCGATCTACTACATCGCCCGCCAGCGCGGGGCGCAGGTGGGGGCGAAGATCATGCCGCATGATTTTCGCCGGGCATTCATCACCCGGGTGATCGAGGAGCACGACCTGTCGATCGCGCAGAAGCTGGCGCACCACGCCAATATCCAGACCACGGCCGGGTATGACCGACGGGACGACAACGAGCGGCGCAGGGCGGTGGAGCGGTTCGACTACTGAACCGCTGCATTTTCTTGCGAGCATCAGTGAATGCTCGATGCCAGCTCGAAAATTGGCATGTACATCAGAATCACGATCAGCCCGATCAGCAGGCCGATAAAGGTCATCAACAACGGCTCGAACAATTTCACGAACCACTCTACCCAGCGCCCGATCTCCTGGTCGTGGAAGTCGGCACAACGCTCAAGCATCTCACCCAGGTTGCCCGATTGTTCGCCGGCGCGCAGCAGGCGTAGCGAGACGGGGGTCACCAGCTGGCCGGCCTGCAGCGCATCGGATAACGGCAGGCCCTCGGCGACCCGTTGACTGGCCTGCTCCAGGCCCTCGGCCGCGGTGCTGCCCAGCAGGCCGCGGGCCATGCCCAGTGCGGTGAGGATGGGGATGCCCCCTTGCAGCAAAATCCCCAGTGACCGGTAGAAGCGCGCCAGCTCATACATCATCAGGCGCTGGTGCAGCGCGGGCAGTCGGCGCAGCAGGCGGCCGGCGCCACGGCGCACGGCCGGGTGGCGACGCAGGGCGACCAGGGTGCCGACGCCGACAAACGTGCCCAGCCCCAGGGGTAGTTGCTGGGCATGCAGGAACAGACCGATCTGCATCAGCACCCGCGACAGCCACGGCAGTTCGCTGCCCATGCCCTCGAACACCAGGCTGAAGCGGGGCACCACGTACCCCAGCAGGAACAGCACCACGCCGCCGCCCACCAGCAACAGCAGCAGCGGGTAGACCGAGGCACCGACCAGCTTCTGGCGGACCAGATCCAACCGCTGGCGATAGCTGATGTAGCGGGTGAGGGCGTCGCCCAATGCGCCGGTGCGTTCGCTGGACTGCACCAGGGCCACGTACAGGGTGGGGAACACCCGCGGCTGCAGGGCCAGGGCCTGGGACAGCGAGCGCCCCTCATAGAGTTGGCGCACCAGTTGCTCCAAGGTCTTGCGCGTGGCGCCGCCCGGGGCTTTCTCGGCCAGGCTCTCGAGGGCGTCGATCAGCGGCAGGCCGGCGCCGAGCAAGGTGGTCAGCTCCTGGCTGAACAGCATCAGATCGAACGCCGCCACGCGTCGTCGCAGGGCCAGGCCCTGGCTGCGCACGCTGAGCACGCGCAGCCCCTGGTCCTCGGCCTGGCGCCGGGCCTGGTCGCTGTCCTCGGCCTCCACCTGCAATTGCACCACGCCCTGGCTTCCCAGGGCCTTGAGCTGATAGCGCATGGCCGGGGCCCTCATTGCCAACTGGTGATCTCGGCGTTTTCGCCGTCACCACCGGGTTGGCCGTCCTTGCCCATCGACAGCAGGTCGTACTCGCCGCCGTTCTCGCCGGGCTGCTTGTAGATGTAGGGGCGGCCCCAAGGGTCCTGTGGCACGGCCTTCTGCAGGTAGGGGCCCGACCAGCGCGCTTCGCCACCTGGCGCGACCACCAGGGCCTGCAGGCCCTGCTCGCTGCTGGGGTAGTGGCCTACCTCCAGGCGATAGAGGTCCAGTGCCTTGCCCAGCCCCTCGATCTGCGCCCGGGCCACCTTGGCCTCGGAGCGGCCCAGCTGGCTGAAGTACTTGGGCGCGACGATGCCGGCCAACAGGCCCAGCACCACCAGCACCACCAACAGTTCGAGCAGGGTGAAGCCGCGTTGGGTACGGATGCTGCGTTGCATGGTGAAACCCTCCGGTGCATTTACCCCTGCCATGCAACAGCCGTGCACGTCTGCTTCGGGCCCTTGCGCCATGGGCCGCAGCAGGCGGCACGCGGCTTGCGTCGCAGTCGAAAAGCCCGGGTTAACGGGGCATCTCCCCCACATCGGGGGCCACGCTTGGGTTATTTGCGGCGGGAGGCGAACGACATGCGAGGACTGATCCTGGGGTTGGTGGCGGGGCTGATGGCATTCGCCGCCCAGGCCGACATCTATGTCTCGAGCGATGGCAAGGGCGGCTTCGTGCTGTCCAACGTGCACCGGCCGGGCCGGCATTACGACCGGGTCATCAGCGAACGCCCGACAGCGGGCGGGCCGGTCAATGCGCAACTGATCACCGGGCGACCCTACGCCGACCTGGTGGCGGCCGCGGCGTTGGCCCACGGTGTGCCCCCGGCGTTGCTGCACGCGTTGATCAAGGCCGAGTCCGGCTACAACCCCAAGGCGCGCTCGGCCAAGGGCGCGGCGGGGTTGATGCAACTGATGCCGGACACGGCGAAAGAGATGGGCGTCAAGGATGTACTCGATCCACAGGCCAACGTGCAGGGAGGGGCGCGCTACCTCAAGCGCATGCTCACGCTGTTCGACAACGACATCACGTTGGCCGTGGCGGCCTACAACGCGGGGCCTGAGGCGGTTCTCAGCCGTGGACGGGTGGTGCCGCCGTTCGCCGAGACCCTGCGCTACGTGCCGAATGTGTTGCGCGACTATCGCCTGCTGCGCGGGCTGGCTGGGGATGCGCCGCTTTGAGCGGCGAGGTGTTCTCCGTGATCCTTGCAGCGCCTGTAAGGGTTGCGGTGAGCACCTGGCGGCCCTCACGCGCTCAATAGCCTCACCTCACCCATGCTTTCCCCAACTCTGGGCTATAACCTGTAGAGGTGCCCAGCCGCGGAGCCCGCCATGGACCTCGCCCCCCGTCCCGACACATTGCTGCCCGCCGAAATCGGCCAGGCGCGCAAGCCGTTCGACCTGCTGCGCTGGTACGCCTGGGTCAGCCTGGCGATCATCCTGTCGGTGGGGGTTGGCCTGGGCCTGATCTCAAGCCGCTTCATCATTGACGAGAGCGTCGAGCGCGATGCCTTGCTCACCGCCCAGTTCATCACCTCCATCGCCGACGCCGAAGTGCGCCATGTCTCGATTCCCAACGTGCGGACCATGGGTGAGCTGCTTGATCCGCGCACCGACCATGCCTTGCCCGATGTCGACCCTGAGGCCCGGCGCCGGGCCCGTGGCGAGTTCCTCGACCATATCGCGCACCTGCCGGACATGCTCCTGGCCAACATCTACGCCCCTGATCGCACGGTGATCTGGTCGAGCAACCCGGCGCTGATCGGCAAGCTGATCGAATCGGACGACGACCTCGACCGGGCATTCGAGTACAAGATGCGGGTGTCGGCCAGCTACCACAACTTCGAGCAGGCGCGCAGCGAGCAGAAGTTCGTCACCCCGCCCGAGCAGCTATTCATCGAGAACTACATCCCCTTGTTCGACGCCGACGGCGAAAACGTCATGGCGATGGTCGAGATCTACAAGGAACCCCATGATCTGATCGTGCGTATCGAGCACGGCCTGCTGCTGATCTGGCTGGCCATCGCCGCGGGTGCCGGCCTGGTGTATGTCGGTCTGTACGGCATCATGCGCCGCGCCGCCCGGCTGGTGGCGGTGCAGCAGAAGCGGCTGATCGGCAACGAAACCTTCGTGGCCCTGGGCGAGGTGTCGTCGGCGGTGGCCCACAGCCTGCGCAACCCGCTGGCCAGCATCCGCTCCAGCGCCGAGCTGGCCCAGGCCTTCGACGATGGCCCGGCGCAGAAGAACATCAGCGACATCATCAGCCAGGTCGACCGCATGTCGCAGTGGGTGCGTGAGCTGCTGCAATCGCTGCGCCCGCTTGGCGATGAAGCCGTGGCGGTGGATGTAGCCCAGAGCCTGCGCGACAGCTTGCAGGCGTTTGCCCACGCGCTGGAGCGCGGCGGCGTGCGGTTGCTGCTGCCTGAGCTGCCAAGCGTGCAGGTGCTGGGCCAGCCGGCGCTGCTCGGGCAAATCTTCAGCAGCCTGATCGCCAACGCCCTGGAGTCGATGGAGGCCGGTGGCGAGCTGCGTGTTGAAGTGGTGCGCAATGATCGGCGTAATCTGAGCCTGCGGCTCTCGGATACCGGCAAGGGCATGAACGAGCAACAGCAGCGCATGGCCTTCCGGCCATTCTTCACTACCAAGCAAGGCGGCGTGGGCGTGGGGCTGATGCTGGTGAAAAGGATCATGGAGCGCTTCGGCGGCTCGGTGCGGTTGAGCAGTCGTGAGGGGGCAGGGACCCGGGTACTGCTGAATTTTCGGGTGGCATCAACTTAACCTTAAGCTATAGATATTGAGTCCAATACACTGATTTATAAGGAAATTATCAAAAATGGGTGACCGTTACCCAAAAGTGGGGAATTATCCAACAAGCAAGATTAATAATGATCTTCAACATAATGATTTATAAAGAAAAATCATAAATTCAAGTTGCTGGCTGGTTTTTTGCTAGACCTCTCGCAAGCCTGCGCTGACACCTTCAGCAAAGGTTCGATGGAATCACTTTGCTACCACCGGTAGCAGAGCAGCATGCCGGTGAACCTCATCGGCGTTCAGGTGGGAACGACGCGATGCAGACGCTCGAAAACGGTGCCCCCGACAAGGCCGCGCCTCCCGCCAGCGGGTTGGCAACGCCGCTGCACGAGTTCAACCTGCTGCGCTGGTTCTCGCTGGTCAGCCTGCTGATCATCGCCTCGGTGGCCGGTGGATTGGGCTATGTGTCGACACGTTTCGTGGTGCGCGACAGCGTCGAGCGCGATGCCATGCTCACCGCCCAGTTCATCCAGGCCATGGCCCAGGCCGAGGTGCGGCACTCGCAGCTGCCGCCGGGCATCACCATGGGCGAGTTGCTCGATCCGCGCCTCGACCAGCAGCACCTGCAGTTCACTCCGCAGTTGGCCGAGTCGACCCGGGTGGAGTTCCTCGACCACGTCGAGCACCTGCCCGACACCTTGCTGGCCAATGTCTATGCCCGCGACCGCACGGTGGTGTGGTCGACCAACCCGCACCTGATCGGCAAGCGCATCGATGAAGATGACGATCTGGAACGCGCCTTCCGCTCGCGCAAGTCGGTGTCGGCCAGCTATCACAAGGCCGACGAGGACCGCGAAGAGCAGAAGTTCCAGCGCGAGCCCCGGCACCTGTTCATCGAGAACTACATCCCGCTGTTCGACAGCCAGGGCGAGCAGGTGCTGGCGATGGTCGAGATCTACAAGGAGCCGCATGACCTGGTGCGGCGCATCCATCGCGGTTATGTGCTGATCTGGGCTTCCACCCTGGTCGGAGGGGCGTTGATCTACTTCGGCCTGTTCTGGATCGTGCGCCGCGCCGCCAGCCTGCTGCATCACCAGCAAGACCGCCTGGTGGCCAGCGAGACCTATGTGGCCCTGGGCGAGATGTCCTCGGCGGTGGCTCACAGTTTGCGCAACCCATTGGCCAATATCCGCTCCAGCGCAGAACTGGCCCAGGACATCGCCAGCCCGGCGGCGCAGAAGAACATCGGTGACATCATCACCCAGGTCGATCGCATGTCGCGCTGGGTCCGCGACTTGCTGGTATCGCTGCGCCCGACCAGCGACGAAGCCGAGTCGGTCGACCTGGTGGCGGCCGTCGAGGATGCGCGGCAGGCCTTCGCTCCGCAGATCGAGCGCAACAACGTGCGCTTCGCCTTCGTCGGGCCTGCGACGCAATGGGTGGCCAGCCAACCGTTGCAACTGACGCAGATCCTAAACAGCCTGTTTGCCAACGCCCTGGAGGCCATGCCCCAAGGCGGCGAGCTGCGCGCCGAGGTGCGCCAGCTGGAGGGGCAGCAGGCGCAACTGCAGCTCAGCGATACCGGGAAGGGCATGAGCGAGCAGCAGCGGCGCATGGTGTTCAAGCCGTTCTTCACCACCAAACAAGGCGGCCTGGGTGTTGGCCTGGCCCTGGTCAAAAGGATCATGGAACGCTTTGGCGGCGCGGTCGAACTGACCAGCCGCGAAGAGGAAGGAACCCGCGTCAGCCTGACTTTCAATATTGCAGCGGGAGAGGACCATGGAGCACAGCATCCTGGTGGTCGAGGATGATGAAATCCTTGCCGACAACATTCGCACCTACCTGAGCCTCAAAGGGTTCGAGGTCACGGTGTGCCACAACGCGGAACTGGCGCTGGAGCAGATCAAGCGCGCCCGGCCTGACGCCGTGCTGACCGACAATTCGCTGCCCGGCATGAGCGGCCACGACCTGTTGCGCTCGCTGGTAGCCCAGGCGCCGGAGCTCAAAGTGATCATGATGACCGGCTACGGCAACGTCGAAGACGCCGTGCTGGCCATGAAGGAGGGCGCGTTCCACTACCTCACCAAGCCGGTAGTGCTGGCCGAGCTCAAGCTGATGCTGGACAAGGCCCTGGCCGCCGAACGCATGGAGCGCACGCTGTCGTTCTACCAGGAACGGGAGGCGCAGAAGTCCGGTTTGCAGGCATTGATCGGCGAGTCGCCGGCCATGCTAGAGCTCAAGCACACCTTGCAGCAGCTGCTCGATGCCGAACGGCGCATGGCCAGCGGCGACCTGCCGCCAGTGTTGGTCGAGGGCGAGACCGGTACCGGCAAGGAGCTGGTGGCGCGCGCCCTGCATTTCGACGGCAGCCGGGCCAAGGGGCCGTTCATCGAGTTCAACTGCGCCTCGATTCCCGCCAACCTGCTGGAGGCCGAACTGTTCGGCCACGAAAAAGGCGCGTTCACCGATGCCAAGGAGCGTCGCGTGGGCCTGGTCGAGGCGGCTGACGGCGGCACCCTGTTCCTCGACGAGATCGGCGAGATGGACCTGGTGCTGCAGGCCAAGCTGCTCAAACTGCTGGAGGACCGCACCATCCGCCGCATCGGCGCGGTCAAGGAGCGCAAGGTCGACCTGCGGGTGATCAGCGCCACCAACTGCAACCTGGAGCGGATGGTCCAGCAGGGCAAGTTCCGCCGCGACCTGTTCTTCCGCCTGCGCATCATCGCCCTCAAGGTGCCGCGCCTGTTTGCCCGTGGCCAGGACATCCTGCGCCTGGCCCGGCACTTCCTGGCCCACCACGGGCGGCGCTATGGCAAGCCCAACCTGCGCTTCTCGGCCGAGGCCGAGGCGCTGATGCTGGGTTACAGCTGGCCGGGCAATGTGCGCGAACTGCGCAACATGCTCGAGCAGACGGTGTTGCTGGCGCCCAGCGAAGTGATCGGCGCCCACCAGCTGAACCTGTGCATGACCCTGGTCGACGAACCGCTGGCACAGCCGGCGCAGGTGCTGGCATTCGAGGCGCCGCGCCACGAGCCCCCGGCAGCGGCAAGCTTGCCGGACATGGAGCGCGATATGGTCTGTCGTACCCTGGACCGCACCGACTGGAACGTTACCAAGTCGGCACGGTTGCTGGGATTGTCGAGGGACATGCTGCGCTACAAGATCGAGAAACTCGGGTTGACCCGGCCGGACAAGCGGCAGTGGTGAGCGGGCATGCTAATGGCCTGTCAGTTTCGCGTCTTTGGGGCTGCCATGCAGCCCATCGCCGGCAAACCGACGATGGGCTTGACTGGCTGCCAGGCCAGGATTTTGCTACAGCGCTGAGTAAAGCCCGCTTCCACAAAGCTCAGGGCTTGCCGCCGTTGCCTGACCCTGCGCCATCACGCCCCATCCCCTCCGAGCCGCTGTCCCCCATCCCCGGCAGATCACGATCATCGTTCTGCTCGGCTGGCGGGCTGTCCGGGTCATTGCCTTTGATCCGCGGGTCGGTATCCCGTGGCATGGGCTTTTCGATCGGGTTGAGGGTGCTGTCCACGCCGGGCTTGGGCGCCGGATTGTGCGGGTCGTCAGGGTAGGTGGCGCCGGTACCGGCGGCGAAGGCCAGGGGCGAGGCGAGCAGGGCGGCAAGCAGGAAGGAACGGTTCATGCGGGCAAGCTCCTTTGCGATGACAAGAAGTCGGCCCCGCCTGCGCAGGGCCTCGTTCTCATATGGGCCATGGCCCCATCAGCAAGGTGCCATCACGGCGACCAACGGTCACACCACCATCGACAGCAGCATGATGAAGATGATGCCGACCACCGAGAGGATGGTTTCCATCATGCTCCAGGTCTTGAACGTCTCGGCCACGGTCATGTTGAAGTACTGCTTGACCAGCCAGAAGCCGGCGTCGTTGACGTGGGACAGGATCAGCGAGCCGGCGCCGGTGGCCAGCACCAGCAGTTCGCGGTTGACGCCCGGCACCAGGTCGATCACCGGGGCGACGATGCCGGCGCCGGTGATGGTGGCCACCGTGGCGGAGCCGGTGGCGATGCGGATCACCGCTGCCACCAGCCAGGCCAGCATGATCGGCGAAATCTCGGCCTGCACCGCCATCTGCCCGATCACGTTGCCCACGCCGGTGTCGACCAGCATCTGCTTGAAGCCACCGCCAGCACCGACGATCAGCACGATGGCGGCGGTGGGGGCCAGGCTCTGGTCGAGCATCTTCATGATCTGCTGGCGGTTGAAGCCACGGGCCGAACCGAAGGTGTAGAAGGCCAGCAGCAGTGCGGCGAGCAGGGCGGTGATCGGGTGGCCGATCAGGTCCATCCACTGACGCACGATGTGCTCGGCCGGTAGCACCACGTCGGCGAAGGTCTTGAGCAGCATCAGCACCACCGGCAGCAGCACGGTGATCAGGGTCACGCTGAAGCTGGGCAGGTTCTGCTGGTTCGACTCGCGGGCGATCTGGTCCATCAGCTCCTGGGAGGGGTTGCCCGGGATGTAGCGCGAAATGAAATTACCGAACAGGGGGCCGGCAATCACCGCCGTGGGCAGGGCCACCAGCAGGCCATAGAAGATGGTCTTGCCGATGTCAGCGTGGAAAATGCCGATCGCCAGCAGCGGGCCCGGGTGCGGCGGTACCAGGCCGTGCACCACCGAAAGGCCTGCCAGCAGCGGGATGCCGATCTTCACCAGCGACACGCCGGAGCGGCGGGCGACGATGAACACCAGCGGGATCAGCAGCACGAAGCCGATCTCGAAGAACAGCGGGATGCCCACCAGGAAGGCGGCGAACATCATCGCCCAGTGCACCTTCTGCTTGCCGAAGGCGCGGATCAGGGTCTGGGCGATCTGGTCCGCGCCGCCGGAGTCGGCCATCAGCTTGCCGAGCATGGTGCCCAGGGCCAGGACGATGCCGACGAAGCCGAGCACGCCGCCGAAGCCGTCCTGGAACGACTTCATCACCTTGGCCACCGGCATGCCGGAGGTCAGGCCGAGAAAGCCCGCGGCTATGGTGAGGGCGACGAAGGGATGGACCTTGAAATGGGTGATCAGCAGGATGAGCCCGACGATGGTGACCAGCGCGTCGAGTAGCAGGAAGGTATCGGTAGCCAGTCCGAACATGGTTCGTGAACCTCGGTCTTTTCGTTGTTGTTTTGGTATCGCGTGTCTTGCGGTAATCAGCCTTGAGAGGCCTGGAGACAGCGCTGTCTTTGGTGAGCCGGAAAAACCGCCGGGTCAGGCAGTCCGCGCCAGCGCCTGCTCACCGCAAGGCTTTAGCCACTGATGCACGTCCTCGGCCAGCGTGGGCAGCGGGCGGGTGGCGTCCAGGGCCAGGGTCAGGGGCTCTGCGTGCGGCGGCTCGAGCGCTGCGAACTGGCTGTCGATCAGGCTGGCCGGCATGAAGTGACCGGGGCGGGCCAGTACGCGTTTCTCGGCTTCCTGCGGGGTCAGCTCGAGGAACACGAAGCACAACTCGGGCACGGCCAGGCGCAGGGTGTCCCGATAGCGGCGCTTGAGGGCCGAGCAGGTGAGGATCGGGCGTTCACCGGCGGCGAGGGTGGCCTGCAGCTCCTCGCCCAGGCGTACCAGCCAACCGGCACGGTCATCGTCGTTCAGGGGAATGCCGGCGCTCATCTTGGCGATGTTGGCGGCGGGGTGGAAGGCATCGCCTTCGATCAGGCGGCCGCCGCTGCGGGTGGCAATGGCAGCGCCGACGCTGCTTTTACCGCAGCCGGCCACGCCCATGACCACGATCGCGGACAGGGAAGGGTTCATCTGTACCTCCTGCTGGGTGAGATAGCGCTGTCTCGGTCGGGACGAGCCGAACACCATGCGCCACCCTCCCGGGTGTTATTGATCTTGTCTTTGGCAGTATGGACGCTGAACGCATGCCTGCTACCAAGATTGCATTGCCTGCATCCAGAGACAGCGCTACCTTAGTGACCGTTCCCCATTCCTGCAAGCAGTAAAATTACAATACTCATGTCCCGTACTGGCTCGCGTACTACCGGTCGTCCCACCCTGGCGGAAGTCGCCAGGCTTTCCGGGGTTTCCCCCATCACCGCCTCCCGCGCCCTGCGGGGCGTCAGCACGGTCGCGCCGGAGCTGGCGCAGAAGGTCATGGCCGCGGCGTCGAGCCTAGGCTATGTCGCCAACCCGGCCGCCCGTGCCTTGGCGTCGGCGCGCAGCCAGTCGGTGGTGGTGTTGATCCCCTCATTGTCCAATCAACTGTTCATCGACACCCTCGAGGCCATTCACGAGGTGATGCGCCCCCGTGGCCTGGAAGTGCTCATTGGCAACTATCACTACGATGTCGCCGAGGAAGAGAACCTGATCCGCAACTACCTGGCCTACCAGCCGTGCGGCGTGCTGCTCACCGGCTTCGAGCGCAGCGAGGCCTCGCGGCAGATGCTGGCCGCGAGCCAAGTACCGTGCGTGCACATGATGGAGCTGGGCGGCGAGGGCGATGCCTTGTCGGTAGGGTTCTCCCAGCACGCGGCCGGGCGCGCTGCGGCGCGGCACCTGATCGAGCGTGGCCGCCGACGCCTGGGGTTCATCGCCGCGCAGCTCGACCCTCGGGTGATGCAGCGCGCCGAAGGCTTCCGTCAGGCCCTCGCCGAGGCCGGTCTGCAAGCCCCCGAGCTTGAAGTGCTGGACCCGCAACCCTCGTCCATCGGCCTGGGCGGCACGCTGTTCAGCCGCCTGCTGGCCCAGGCGCCGGATGTCGACGGTATCTTCTTCTGCAACGACGACCTGGCCCAGGGCGCGGTGCTGCAGGCCCTGCGCGAAGGCATCGAAGTGCCGCGCCGGGTGGCGATGGTCGGTTTCAACGACCTGCCGGCCTCGGCGCACATGGTCCCGCGCCTGACCTCGATCCGCACCCCGCGCGCGGCGGTCGGGCGCGGCGCGGCGCAGGCGCTGCTGGCGTTGCTCGATGGCAAGCGGGTGGCTACCGGTCAGCAGGACCTGGGCTTCGAGCTGATGGTGCGGGAGAGTTCCTGAACGGCCACAGGCGCTCTGCCTGCACAAGACGGATGCGGATATCCCCACCCATGGACCTGACCCGGCTTGAACAATAACGATCAAGGCTCTGGCCATGTCCCTGGGATTCGTCTATCTCACGATGGCTGCTCTGCCACGTTCTCCAGTGCTTGCCCGCGGCTGACCCACCAGCCGAACCCAGCCGCGGTGAAGAACATGATCAGGCTGTAGATCGCCGCCGGCACCGCCATGGTCGCGTTGTTCAGCAGCGACGGGCTCAGGGCCAGCGCGATGGCCAGAGTGCCGTTGTGGATGCCGATCTCCATGCCGATGGCGATCGCCTGGCGTTTCGGGATGTTCAACAGGCGTGGCACCCAGTAACCCACGCCAAGGCTGAGCAGGTTGAACAGCAACGCGGCGCCACCGACGATCGGCGCGTACTCGACCACGGTCTGCCAGTCCTTGGCCAGGGCCAGGACGATGGTGAAGGCCAGGAACAGCGCCGCGACGATCTTCATCGGCTTCTGCATGCGCGCGGCGAAGCGCGGCGCCCAGTGACGGATCAGCATGCCCAGGGCCACCGGCAGCAGGACGATGGCGAACACCTGCATGACCTTGGCGAATTGCAGGGGGATGGCCTGGTCCGATGCCATGAACCACATCAGCGACAGGTTCACCAGCAGCGGCATGGTGAGGATGGCGATCAGCGAGTTGACCGCAGTGAGGGTGATGTTCAGCGCCACATCGCCGTGGGCCAGGTGGCTGAACAGGTTGGCCGTGGTGCCGCCGGGCGAGGCTGCCAGCAGCATCAGGCCCACCGCCAGCGCCGACTCGAGGCCAAGGCCGTTGGCGATCAGGAAGCACACCAGCGGCAGCAGCAGGATCTGGCAGGCCAGGCCGATCACCACCGGCTTGGGGTACTTCACCACCCGGGCGAAGTCGGCGAGGGTCAGCGACAGGCCCAGGCCGAGCATGATGATGCCCAGGGCCAGCGGCAGGAGGGCGGTGAGCAAGGGGGAGGCGGTCATCGGCGGTCTCTCGGGCGAAGGATCCCGAGGAGTATAGGTGGGTGCGCAATGATAGCTATCGTGTCTGGACGATCTTGGTAACCGTTTGTTACTGGCCTGGTGACGCCATGTCGCGTTGCGATGCCGGGCCTGTGGCAGTAGCATTCGCGCTTTTGCCGAGGATTAGCCCGTCATGCCGTTCCAGCAAGGTCTGCTTGCCACCCCGGTGCCGGCCCACGCCCGTCACCTGTTCTTTGCCCTCGATTCCCTGGAGGCGCTGCCCGCCGCACTGGACCAGCTGTTGCCGCAGGTCGATGGCCACAGCCTGATCCTGGCCGTCGGCGCTCCGCTGGCCAAGGCCCTGGGCCGTGAGGTGCCGGGCTTGCGCAGTTTCCCGCAACTGGACGCGGTGGTGGAGAACCCGGCGACCCAGCACGCCCTGTGGCTGTGGCTGCGCGGTGCCGAGCGCGGCGAGCTGTTCCTGCGCGCCCAGGCCTTGCAGCAGGCGCTGGCGCCGGCCCTGCGCCTGGTCGACAGCGTCGACGGCTTCCTGCACCGCGGCGGCCATGACCTGACCGGCTACGAAGATGGTACCGAGAACCCAGTGGACGCAGACGCCGTTGCCGCCGCCATCGTGCCGGGCGACATCCCCGGCCTGTCGGGTTCGAGCTTCGCCGCCTTCCAGCTGTGGAAGCACGACCTGGGTTACTTCAAGTCGCTGCCCCAGGCCGAGCAGGACAACATCATCGGTCGCCGCCTGAGCGACAACGAAGAGCTCGACGACGCGCCCGAATCCGCCCACGTCAAGCGCACCGCCCAGGAGAGCTTCGCGCCCGAGGCGTTCGTGGTGCGGCGCTCGGTGGCCTGGACCGATGAACGTGGCGCGGGCCTGGCGTTCGTCGCCCTGGGCTTCTCGCTGGACGCCTTCGAGGTGCAGCTGCGGCGCATGAGCGGGCTGGAGGATGGCGTGGTCGATGGCCTGTACCGCTTCAGCCGGCCGCTGAGCGGCGGCTATTACTGGTGCCCGCCGCTGGGTGAGCAGGGCGCAGACCTGCGCCTGTTGCTGGGCTGACAGGCCCTCATCGCGGGGCAAGCCTGCTTCCACGCCTCGGGCCTGATGCCCGTCGGCGTGGGCTTGCCCCGCGATGACTCAGAACGGCACCGCCACCGTCAGTTGG
This sequence comes from Pseudomonas sp. RC3H12, assembly GCF_018596375.1. Lineage (NCBI taxonomy): Bacteria > Pseudomonadati > Pseudomonadota > Gammaproteobacteria > Pseudomonadales > Pseudomonadaceae > Pseudomonas > Pseudomonas sp. RC3H12. Next base: position 1,913,238 of record NZ_CP075595.1, read on the forward strand.
CTGTAGACGTTGGTCCCGCTGCCCACCTGGTTGCCGCCATTGCTTTCATCCTTGCGCGGCTTGAACAACCCCAGCAGCGGGGTGACGATCAGGTGCTCGTTGACCGCCCATTCCACATACAGGTCCAGCTCCTGCGCATCGAGGTTCAAGGTGTCGCGGCTACGCACCGTGTCGAAGTCGAAGAACAGCGCGCCGAGGGTCAGATTGTCCCGTGGCGTGGCCTTCAGGCCGACATGGTGGATGCCGCTGTTGGTGTTGAATGGCCCGGCGTAGTTGCCGGCGACCTCGCCCTGGATCCAGGTGCCATAGCCGCTGGAAAGCCCTGTGAACAGCAGGTCCCAGCCTGCGGAGTAGCGGGTGTAGCGGTAGGTCAGCTGCGGCGCCCAAGGGGTGTCGGCGAAGGTGTAGGCCGCTTCGCCGTACCAGGCCGTCTCATTCCCCCCGCGCTTGTCCTGCCAGGCATATTCGAAGGCCAGCCGAGTGTTTGCCAGGCCCGCACTGCCTTCGCCCCGCACGCTGTATACATCCATGCCTTCGCGGGCCTTCTGGAACTCGCTGGCCCACTGGTCGGCCACGTTGATGCCGTGGATATAGGTCAGGCCCAGGGTACCCAGGTCGTGGGTGTAGTCCAGGGTGCCGGCCGCCAGCTCGGTTTCGGCCTGGGCGCGGTTGTCGGACTTGAGCCACAGCACCCTGCCATGCAGCCCCTCCTGGCCGCCCAGGCGCAGCACCGCAGTGCGGTCGAAGGCGTGGCGCGCGCCCAGATAGAAGCCGCCGCCACGGTTGAGCTGGCCGTCGGCCGGGCCCTTGCCGAGGTTGGGACCGTCGTCGTTGATCAGGAAGCCGCTGCCCAGGCGGATCACCTGGCGGCCGCCGGACAGGTCCACGCCATCCTTGCCCAGCAACGGGAACAGGTCGCCCGAGCGCCAGCCCAGGTAGGCGTCCTCGATCTTGGTGGTGCGTTCGGAGCCGTCCTGGTTGCCGCCGGCGTCGCCGTCGCCCCAGGCGCCTGAGCTGACCCAGTTGAGGGCGCCATACAGGCTGCCGTTGCCGGCCAGGCCCTGGTCGCCGCTGAGGCCGTACTTGATGAAACCTTCGCGCCAGGTCGAGCCACCGGGGGTGCCGTCGTAGTTGTGGCGGCTGTTGAACATGCCCCAGACCGCGAGCAGATCGGCGTTCAGGTGGCTGTCGTCGTCAGCGTACAGCTCGTAGGCCGGGCTGGCCTGGCCATGGACCAGCAGGGTCAGTGCCGTGGCCATTGCGGTGCGACGTGGAGTGAGACGCATGGATCGATCCTCGTTTTTTGTGTGCGGTCTTGAGTGCCGCGTTGTTGTGGAGGCAGTGTCGGAAGGCGACGGGCTATTAGCGCGTGGAACGCTGGCGGTGGTCTTGCCCGTGGCTGCCAGCGCTCTTGCATGTCGCCGCCATCACAGGCTCGCGGCGGTCTCCGGCAGGGTGGCACCGCCGTCGACCACAAGGGTCTGGCCGGTGATGTAGCGGGCGGCGTCGGAGGCCAGGAACAGCATCGCGGCAGCGATATCGGTGGGTTCTCCCAGTCGTCCCAAGGGCACGCCGGCGGCGATCCGGGCGTTCAGCCCGGTATCGCCGAGGTTGCCCATGGCCGGGGTGCGCACCATCCCCGGTTCCACGCCGTTGCATTGAACTGCGCCAGTTCCAGTGCGGCGTTGCGGATGAAGCCGTTGACCCCGGCCTTGGACGCGGCGTAATGGCTCAGGCCCGGATAGGCCACCCGCGGGCCGGTCACCGAGGAGGTGGCCAGCACGCAGCCGCCACCTTGGCGGCGGAACAGCGGCAAGGCGCCTTGGGTGAGCCAGAACAACGCCCCCAGGTTCACCGCCAGGGTCCGTTGCAGCAGCGCCGGGTCGATCTCGGCGAACGTGGTAAGCGGGAAGTACGCGGCGTTGTGCACCAGAACATCCAGGCGTTCCAGCTTGGCTAGCAAGGTGTCGATCGCAACGGGGTCGGCCAGGTCCAGCGTTTCCTCCCGCATTTCGTGACCCAGGACCGCAGCACCAGGCTGCCACGCCGCTCGCGCAGCAACGGCAGGCACGCCCGGGCGGTGTGGAAGGCGCTGTCGAGGTTGCTGCGCAGAGCCTCGCGCCAGGCGCTGTCGCTGGTCTGCTCGGAGGCGCCCAGGCCGTGGCCGCCGGCGCAGGCAATAACCGCGTCGAGGCCGTCGAAGCGCGCGCGTACCTGCTCGATGAACCCCGTCCAGTTGGCACTGTCCGCGGCATCGCCGGCCAGCACCAGGCCATCGCACTGCCGCGCGACGCGCTCCAGCGCCTCACGGCGGCGGCCCACCAGTGCCACCTGCCAGCCCTGGCGGGCCAGGCGCAGGGCGCAGGCTTCTCCGATGCCGCTGCCGGCCCCGGTGACCAGCACGCTGCGGTTCACTGCGCATGCTCCGTGCGGTTGAGCACTCGGCAATGGGATGACACCGGGAAGTTGGCCAGCGCATCGAAGCCGCCGCCCTGGTAGCCGAAGATCTTGCCGTCGCTGCGGTGCCGCGTCAGGTCGATCATCACCAGGCCCAGGGTGGGCACGATCTTCTCGCACCAGACGAACAGGTACAGCTGCTCGGCGATCTTGTAGTAGTACGCCCGGTCGGTGTCGCACAGGCCTTGCTCGACACCCTTCAGGCATTGCCAGCTGTAGTAGTCGGCATTCAGGTAGACGTGCTCGTATTCCTCGGTGGGGCTGTAGCGGTAGTGGTTGCGCAGGCCCACCAGTTCGGTGGTCGGCGCGTGGGGGCAGGCACCGGCCTGCCAGGGGTGGTCGAGGCTGCCGTGCAGGAAGCTGGCTTCGACGCCGGTCAGTGCTTCGCCGGCCAGGGCCAGGGCGTACAGGCCGCGCTGGGTGCGGGCCTGGTCGGGCAGGCGGCCGAGCACGGCGGTGAAGGCCTGCGCAAAGGTGTCGAGCACCAGTGACACCGACCAGGCCTGGCCGGCCTCGTGCTTGATGAAGTCGACCAGGTAGATACCGGGGCGCACCGAAGTGGCTCGGTAGTCGGCGCTGCCGCTGCTGTGGCCGTCCGCCGCGTGCCAGTGCAGGCGCTCGCTATCGAAGCGGTGCTCGATGATCCAGCCATTGGCGAAGTGCAGGGTGAGCGAGCGCCCGGACAGATCGGCCAGTTGCGGCAGGATGAAGGCCTCAGGTGCGAAGCCTTCGGCAAGGGCGCCCACGGTGATCCAGTCGGTTTGCTTCGGCATGTCGTTGACTCCTGTGTTGGGATGCTGCCCGGCATTTACGCGGTAGAACGCCGCCAGCGACGCCGGCACCTGCTGACTGAAGGCCTATAGGCAGTAGTGGCCCAGGTCGTGGTTGGCGCTGGTCATGGTCAGTAGCGGATCATCACCGACTTCAGTTCGGTGAAGTCGTCGATGAAGGCCGAGCCGAACTCGCGGCCGATACCCGAGGCCTTGATGCCGCCGAACGGCACCGCCGGGTCGAGCAGGGTGTGCATGTTGACCCACAGGGTGCCGGCCTGGATTTCCGGGATCAGGCGCATGGCCTTGCCCAGGTCGTTGGTCCACAGGCTCGCGCTCAGGCCGTAGGGCGAGGCGTTCATCAGGTGGATCAGTTCGTCCTCGTGGTCATAGGGCAGAAAGGTCGCCACCGGGCCGAAGGTTTCCTGGTTGAGCAGAGTGTCGCCCGCGCTGTTGGCGAGAATGACAGTGGGCTCGACGAAGCATCCCGGGCCTTCGCCGAGGCGGCCGCCATGGACGATGCGGTTACCCTCGGAGCGGGCGGTGGCGAACAGCTCGCCGAGCTTCTGCTGGTGCGGCTTGTTGGCTACAGGGCCGAACTGGGTGGCTTCGTCCAGGGGCGAGCCTATCTTCAGTTGGCCCAGGCGCTGGGACAGCGCGTCGAGCAACGGGTCAAGGCGTGAGCGATGCACGTAGAAGCGCTCGCCGGCGGCGCAGATCTGCCCGGAATGCAGGAAACCGGCCTCGATGATGCCGTCCACCGCCTTGTCGACGGCGACATCGGGCAGGAACGCCACGGCGTTCTTGCCGCCCAGTTCCAGGGTCGCCCGGGTCAGCCGGGCGCCCATGGCCGCCTGGCCGACGGCGATGCCGGTGGGCACGGAGCCGGTGAACGACACCTTGTCGGTGCCGGGATGTTCGACCAGCGCCTTGCCCACCAGGCCACCACCGGTCAGCACGTTGAGGGCTCCCGGTGGCAGGCCGGCCTCGCTGGCCAGTTCGGCGATGCGCAGCAGGGTCAGCGGGGTGAACTCGCTGGGCTTGAGCACGATGCTGCAGCCGGTGGTCAGGGCCGAGGCCAGCTTCCACAGGGCGATCATGGTGGCGAAGTTCCATGGCACGATGCCCACCACCACGCCCACCGGCTCGCGCAGGGTAAAGGCGCTGTAGCGCTCCCCGGCGAAGGAGGGCAGCGACGGGGTGATGGTCTGGCCGGTGATCTTGGTGGCCCAGCCGGCGTAATAGCGCAGGAAGTGCGCGGCCTGCTCCACCTCGAAGGCGCGGGCGATGCCGATCAGCTTGCCCGATTGCAGGGTTTCCAGCTGGGCCAGCTCCTCGCGGTTGGCCTCCAGCAGGTCGGCCAGGCGCAACAGCACCGCGGCGCGGGCGGCGGGGCGGGTGCGCGACCAGCTGGCAAATCCCTGGCGGGACGATGCGACGGCGCGCTCGATATCGGCCGGGTTGGCGTCGGCGACCTGGGCGATGGCTTCGCCGTTGGCCGGGTTGTACACGGTGATGCGGGCGCTGGATTGGCTGGCGACCGTTTTGCCGTGGATGTACAGGCCGTGGTCACGGGCGAGGAAGGCGCTCACGCTGGGGAGGAGGGGGATATCGCTCATGGCAGGACTCCGGGTGGGTTGCCGAGGACTTCGTGGCAGTGGACTGCCCCGCGATGGGCCGCAGCGGCCCGATTTGCTCAGGTTAAAGCGCGGCAAACGGGCGTTCTTGTCTGCCCATGCCAGCCACCATGACTCAGCCTGCCAACCCCATGAAAAGTGCAATCCGAGGTGCGGAAGTTGCATTTTCGGCCTCGGCCACGGCTCCCATACTGACCCGGCATTCATCAGCGAGTCGCGCATTTCAGGCAGCGCTCGCCAGGGTCCAATAACAATGAGCCAGACCATGAAAAAGCCAAATTCCCTGCTTGAAGACCTCAAACCCCTGTTGCCGGCCATCGCCGCCCGCGCCGACCAGGCCGAGCAAAAGCGCAGCGTGCCCGCCGAGAACATCGCCGCGCTCAAGGCCATCGGCCTGCACAAGGCTTTCCTGCCCAGGCATTACGGCGGCCTGGAGATCAGCCTGCCGCAGTTCGCCGAATGCATCGCCGCGCTGGCCGGCGCCTGTGCCAGCACTGCCTGGGCGATGAGCCTGCTGTGCACCCACAGCCACCAGTTGGCGATGTTCCCGGCACGCCTGCAGGACGAGATCTGGGGCCACGATCCGGACGCCACCGCCAGTAGCAGCATCGCCCCGTTCGGGCGTACCGAAGAGGTCGAGGGCGGCGTGCTGTTCAGTGGCGAGATGGGCTGGAGCAGCGGCTGCGATCATGCCGAGTGGGCGATCATGGGCTTTCGCCGGACCAACCCCGAAGGTGGCCAGGACTACTGCTTCGCCGTGCTGCCGCGCAGCGACTACCAGATCCGCGACGACTGGTTCGCCGCCGGCATGCGCGCCAGTGGCAGCCGCACGCTGATCGTCGAGCGCGCCTTCGTGCCCGAACATCGCATCCAGAAGGCCCGGGACATGATGGAGGGCCACTCGGCGGGCTTCGGGCTGTATCCGGACAGCGCGATCTACTTCAACCCGTACCGGCCGTATTTTGCCAGCGGCTTCTCCACGGTCAGCCTGGGCATCGCCGAACGCATGCTCGAGGCGTTCAAGGACAAGACCCGCAACCGCGTGCGCGCCTACACCGGCGCCGCCGTCGGCGCGGCCACCCCGGCGCTGATGCGCCTGGCCGAGTCCACCCATCAGGTCGCTGCGGCGCGCGCGCTGCTGGAAAAGAGCTGGGAGCAGATCGCCGAATACAGCGCCCGCCGCCAGTACCCGACGCGCACGGAGCTGGCCTACTGGCGTACCAACCAGGGCTATGCGGTCAAGCTGTGCATCCAGGCCGTGGATCGGCTGATGGAGGCGGCCGGCGGTGGCGCCTGGTTTGACGGCAACGAGCTGCAGCGGCTGTTCCGCGATGCGCACATGACCGGGGCGCACGCCTATACCGACTATGACGTCTGCGCGCAGATCCTGGGGCGCGAGCTGATGGGGCTGGAGCCGGATCCGGCGATGACCTGAGCTTCAACCGATGAACATGGCTGGAGCAATGTGAGAGCGCCCCAGCCAGACCAATAACAATGATGGAGCCTTGCATGTCCATTCCCTTCGATAGCCGCGCCTTCCGCCGCGCCCTGGGCAACTTCGCCACCGGCGTTACCGTGATCACTGCCACCGACCCTGCGGGGCGCAAGGTCGGGGTCACCGCCAACAGCTTCAACTCGGTATCCCTCGAACCGCCGCTGGTGCTCTGGAGCATCGACAAGCGCTCCAGCAGCCATGCGGTGTTCGAGGCTGCCAGGCACTTCGCCGTCAATGTGCTGGCGGCCGACCAGATCGACCTGTCCAACACCTTCGCCCGCCCCAGCGAAGACCGCTTCGCCGGTATTGAGCACGAGACCGGCGAAGGCGGCGCGCCCTTGCTGCCAGGCTGCGCGGCGCGTTTTCGCTGCGAGAAGTTCCAGCAGATCGACGGCGGTGATCACTGGATTCTCATTGGCCGGGTGCTAGCCTTCGACGACCTCGGGGGGGCGCCGCTGCTCTATCACCAAGGCGCCTATTCCAGGGTCCTGCCGCATGAGCTGATGGATCGATGCGCGCAGGGGTAACTGCGTCGAGGTGTTCGACGCCAGTGTTGCAGTGCCTGTGAGATCGAGCGCCGCCCGCGCGGCGCTCTATCTCAAGAGCGCTGCAAGGCTATCGTCTGGCACCTGGCAACACGGATCAAGGTCGGCGGCAGGCAGTGGCAAGACCTGCCTGGGTGGAGGCCGCAAAGTGGTGGGGAAGTCCCGGTGCATGCCAGCACTTGCGGCGCGCCGGGTAAGCGGTCATCTTTCTCTCGTCCACCCAGGGCCCACCCATGACAACCAATAATAAGCTCACCGAGCACCTGAACCGCGGCAGCGTCGGCTTCCCCACCGCGCTTGCCAGCACCATCGGCCTGATCATGGCCAGCCCGGTGATCCTCACCGCGACCATGGGCTTCGGTATCGGCGGCAGCGCCTTCGCCGTGGCCATGCTGATCGCCGCAGTGATGATGCTGGCGCAATCGACCACCTTCGCCGAGGCGGCGGCGATCCTGCCCACCACCGGCTCCGTCTACGACTACATCAACTGCGGCCTGGGCCGATTTTTCGCCATCACCGGTACCCTGTCGGCGTACCTGATCGTGCATGTGTTCGCTGGCACCGCCGAGACCATCCTTTCCGGGGTCATGGCCCTGGTGAACTTCGAACACCTCAATACCCTGGCCGAATCGGCCGGTGGTTCCTGGCTGCTGGGGGTGGGCTTCGTGCTGGTGTTCGGCGTGCTCAACGCCTTTGGCGTAAGCGCCTTCGGCCGCGCCGAGGTGGTGCTGACCTTCGGCATGTGGACCACGCTGATGGTGTTCGGCGTGCTCGGCCTGATCGCAGCGCCCGCCGTCGAGCTGGAAGGGCCGTTCGGCGTGTCGCTGGTCGGCACCGACCTGATGACCATCCTGTCGCTGGTGGGCATGGCCATGTTCATGTTCGTCGGTTGCGAATTCGTCACTCCCTTGGCCCCGGAGCTGCGCCGGTCGGCCTGGGTAATGCCCAAGGCCATGGCGCTGGGGTTGTTCGGCGTGGCCAGTTGCATGTTCATCTACGGCGCGGCGATGAAGCGCCAGGTGGAAAACGTGGTGCTCGATGCAGCAAGCGGCGTGCACCTGCTGGACACCCCCATGGCCATCCCGCGTTTCGCCGAGCAGGTGATGGGCGATATCGGCCCGGTGTGGCTGGGCATCGGCTTCCTCTTCGCCGGCGCCGCCACCATCAACACGCTGATGGCCGGGGTGCCGCGGATTCTCTACGGCATGGCCGTGGATGGGGCATTGCCCAAGGTGTTCACCTACCTGCACCCGCGCTTCAAGACCCCGCTGCTGTGCATCCTGGTGGTGGCGCTGATCCCGTGCCTGCATGCCTGGTACCTGGGCGGCAACACCGACAACATCCTGCACCTGGTGCTGGCGGCGGTATGCGCCTGGAGTACCGCGTACCTGCTGGTGACCCTGTCGGTGGTGATCCTGCGCATCCGTCGCCCGGACCTGCCGCGGGCCTATCGCTCGCCGCTGTTCCCGCTGCCGCAGATCGTCTCCAGCATCGGCATCCTGCTGGGCATGTGGTTCATCACCCCGCCGGGCATGAACCCGGCCGATGTCTATGTGCCGTTCGCCGTGATGCTTGGCGCCACCGCCGTCTACGCGCTGTTCTGGACGTTGTGCGTGCAGAAGGTCAACCCGTTCCGGCCGGCCAGGGTCGAGGATGTGCTGGAGAAGGAGTTCGCCGCCGAGCCTGGTCAACCTCATAGCGAGCAGGTGCGCCATGCCGGCAAGCTGGCTTGAGCGCCTGAGCGGGCCACGTGCTCCGGCCGGGTATCGGCCCGGGGCTACCCTGGCGCGTCTGGGGCGCAATCTCGGATTGGCGGATTTGCCAGCCGCGGCATCCTTCGCCTACCGCAAGGATGGTCCGCGTATCGAGGTGCGTGAGCGCACCGAAAGCCACCTGTTGATGCATCTGGTCATGTGCGAGTTCATCCTGCGCGTGCCAGCCAGTGGCCAGGGCACGCTTCGCGCCGAACTGCACCACACCGGTATGCTGCGGCGCAGCGGACTGGGCTGCCGCCTGCGGGGCGGCGACCCGCTATTGTTCGAGGCGCTCGAGGCGCGCCTCGCAACGCTGCAGGCCAGCCTGATGCCCCTGGACTTCCAGCGCCTGGCCATCGAATGCCGCGACGGCCAGTGGCAGGTGATCCTGGAGCACATGGGCGCCAGCGAAGTGGTCAACCGGATGCCGGCCTTGCGTCGCTACATCCCCCTCTCAACCGAACAGCGCCACCATCTCTGGCTGGCGTTCGACGCGCTGGCGTGCGCCCTGCGCGACCTCTGACTACAACTCATCTCTGAGCGGCTTTAGCCGCGATCACCCGCAAAGCGGGTGCCGGGCACCGCGATATCTGCATCGCGGCTGAAACCGCTCCTACAAGAGATGACGGTTGTGCCTTTATTGATAACATGTTAACAATTGCCTCCATAACAACAACCGTTGCTGTGGAGGTCGCCATGCCCCAGCCCGCTCCAGTGCACAGCGCAAGCCCGGCCCATGACGGGCTGGAGCGCTGGACCTCAGCCATGCAGAAAGTCTGCGGCCGGTTCCAGACCGAACTTGCTTTCAATCGCTCGCTGTTCATCGGCGAGATCGCCACCTTCAATCGCGCCGGCCTGGCCCTTGCCAACCTGCGCACCAATGCCGGCAATATCCGCCGCCTGGGCGACAACCCCGACCGCGACGATGACCAGCACTGCTTCCTGGTCAGCCAGCGCATGGGCTACTCGCAGATCACCCAGGGTGGCGCGAGCATCCAGCTGTCGCCAGGCGAGCTGCTGTTGATGGACTCGGTGGGGCCGTGCGAGATCACCCCGTTCGGCCTGATCGAGCATGTCTCGCTGTCACTGTCCCGCGAGCAGGTGCGCAAGCATCTCAAGAGGCAGGGCGCGACCTTCGGCAAGATCTCCTCGACCAACGCCTGCGGGCGCATGCTGCATCTGCTGATGGACCAGCTGTGCCGTGAAGGCGACGAGGCCGGGGCAACCCAGGGCGAGGCGCTGCAGGCGGCGTTCATCGCTCTGCTGGAGCCGGGCTTCGAGCACGCTGATGACAACCCCGGCTCGCTGGCCGGGCTCGGTGGCGTCAGCCTGCGGGGCTATGTGCAGAAGGTCATCGACGAGTCGCTGGGCCAGCCGGGGTTGACCCCGGCAAACCTGGCCGAGCGCCTGAGCATTTCGGTACGCCACCTGTACCGGTTGTTCGAGGAGGAGGGTGACAGCGTGTGCCGCTACATCCAGCGCTCGCGGCTCAAGCGCAGCGCCGATGATCTGTCCAACCCGTTCCTCAAGCGCGAGTCGATTACCTCGATCGCCTACAAGTGGGGCTTCACCGACTCGGCGCATTTCAGCCGGGCGTTCAAGAAGCAGTTCGAGCAGTCGCCGAAGGATTTCAGGGCCATGGCGTTGACGGCAGGGCGCTAAAAGCATCGCCGGCAAGCCGGCTTCCACAGGGCTATGCGTCCTCTGTGGAAGCCGGCTTGCCGGCGAAGCGGTCGCGAGGATGTAATCAGGCTAGCGCAAGGTAATGCTTCACAAAGGTCTCACTCAGCACCTCCCACAGCACCGGCGTGCCCTTGGTCACGAACCAGGCATCACCCGCTTTGTAGCGCGTCACCTGCCCGGTGGATTCATCGGTCAGCTGAATCTCGCCGGTCACGATCACCGACTGCTCGCTGAACGGATAGACCATGCGGAACTTGCCCTGGGTGGTGCCGAAGTAGGCGCTGCTGACCGGGTCGGTCGGGGCGCCGTGGGTCATCTTGCCGTAGCACTTGACCTCGCCTTCGAGGATGGTCGAGCCGAGGTCGGCAACGGTGCCCCAGGCGTCGAGTTCGGACAGCTGCACACCCTGGCGGACGGCGGTGAGGGTCATGGTGGTTCTCCTGGTTTTTGTTCAAAAAGAATCAACGGCGGCCGTTGAAGAAGCCCGACAGCTGATGCACGGTCTTGCCGGCGGTCAGCAGCAGCGGGCGGATATGGTCCTTGCCGAGGATGCGCGCATGCTTGACCGAACTGATCAGGTCGTAGCGGGCCGAGCCTTCGCTCATGCCTTCGGCGAGGATCTTGCAGATGATGTGGCTAGGGGTGACGCCGAATCCCGAGTAGCCCTGCACGTAGAAGGCGTTGGGGCGGTTGCTCAGTGTGCCGATCTGCGGGAACAAGTTGGCGCTGGTGGCCATCGGTCCGCCCCAGGCCAGGTCGATGCGCACGTCCTTGAGGTAGGGGAAGATCTTCAGCATCAGGTTGCGGTTCCAGGCCTTGAGGTCCTTGGGAATATGCTCCACGAACGGCGTGGCGGCACCGAACAGCAGGCGGTTCTCGCGAGTGACGCGGTAGTAGTCGATCACCGGGCGGATATCGCTGTAGGCGCCGCGGATCGGGCTGATGCGCTGGATGAGCTCGTCCGATAGTGGCTCGGTCATCAACTGGAAGGCATAGGTGTTGACGGTGCGCGCATGCAGTTCGGGTTCGAGCTTGTTGAGGAAGCTGTCGCAGGCCCACAGCAGCTTGCTGGCCTTGACCGAGCCGCGCCCGGTGCGCACGGTGATGCGCTCGCCGTAGTGCACTTCCAGGGCCGGGCTGTGCTCGAAGATCCGAGCACCATGGCCGACCAGGGCCTGGGCCTCGCCAAGCAGTAGGTTTAGTGAGTGCACGTGGCCCCCGCCCACGTGCAGCAAGGCGCTGCTGTAGGCATCGGAGCCGATGATCTGCCTGACCTCCGAACCGCCGAGGAAGCGGATCTCGTCCCTGCCGTTGATGGCCTTGAAGTCCTTCTCCCAGGCGCGCAGGGTCTTTTCCTGGCGGGCGTTGAAGCCCATGTAGCCGTAGCCGTGGCAGAAGTCGGCGTCGATCTGGTAGCGGGCGATGCGCGCCTTGATGATGCCGGCGCCCAGCTCGCTGATCTCGAAGATCTCGCGCAGGCCTTTGTCGCCCACGCTGCTCTTGATCTTCTCCAGGTCGTGGCCGATGCCGGCCATGATCTGCCCGCCGTTGCGTCCGGTGCCGCCGAAGCCCAGGTAGCGGGCCTCGAGCACGACGACATTGGTGATACCTTGCTCGGCCAGTTCCAGGGCGGTGTTGATGCCCGAGAAGCCGCCGCCGATCACTACGACATCGGCTTCGATGTCGCTTTCCAGGGTGGGGAAGCTGAGGTTGTACTTCTTGGTGGCGGTGTAGTACGTCGGCGTTTCGATGTTGATCATGGCGCAGCCTGGACAGTTGGAATTGTTGGAAAGCAGGGCTTGCACAAGCGCTGGCGGTTACAGGTATTGAGCACCTAACGACAGGTAGGTGTCTTGCCTGGGACTGCCAGGGTTTTGCTTCAGGCTGCCAAGTTGTCCATCGCGTCCAACACCGTAGGCATACGGCGGCAGCATGACCTCCACGGGAGAAGTGGTGATCATGCGCCTCATGAATATGTTAAGTAAATCAACCTCTGTGGCTAACGCCAGTCAGTTTAGCGATAGGGGCCGCTTTGCGGCCCATCGCCGGTAAGCCGGCTCCCACAGATACAGCGCAGGCCTTACTAATTGCGCGGTCCCTGTGGGAACCGGCTTGCCGGCGATAGGCTGCGTAGCAGCCCCTGTGACGCTTATTACTTGAAATCCCACTGCATCTGCGTGGCGATGCTCACACCGCTGGACGACCTGACACAAACGTCCAGGTAGTCGGTAAAGCGTGGCGGCATGGCAATGCCTTCTTCCAGCAGGCGGCTGTTGTCGAACAGGTAGTTCAGGTCGGCAAAGCCGCTGTACAGGCGCAGTGCACGCAGCACCAGCCGTGGGTTGGCCGGGCCGATGCGGGTTTCGAAATGGCTGGCGAGCGATTTGAGGTCGTCCGCCTCGACCTTGCGATAGCGCTCGCCCACCGGCTCCGCGCCATTGGCCAAGGCGAAGGCCTGGTCGATCTCGGCGAAGGTGCAGGCCGAATGATGGCCGGCGGAGATATGGTAGAGGTCATGACCCAGGCGGGGCTTGAGCGCCAGGCCGATCAGCGCTTCGGCGCAGTAGTCCACCGGGATCACGTCGATCTGCTCGTCCAGGCCGCAGGTGAAGCTTTCCAGGGCGAAGCCCATGCGGAACACCCAGAAGATGCTGCCCGAGGCCTGGCAGCCGAGGCTGCGGTGGCCGACCACGATGGATGGCCGCGCCACCACCAGCGGCAGGCTGGGCAGCTCTTCACGCATGCGCCGTTCGATCTCCGCCTTCGAGGCGGTGTAGTCCACCAGTTGCTGCGCGGCCTCGGGAAACTCCCACGATTCGCTGATCGGTGACTCGCGCTGTGGGCCGCAGCACATGGCGGTGCCGACGTGGAGGAAACGCTTGAGACGGCTTGAGCGGCTCAGCACCTGGGCAAAGGCGTAGGTGCCCTCGACGTTTACCGGCCAGATATTGGGGTTCTTCGAGAACGAGGCCACGGCGGCGCAGTTGATCACCCGGTCGACCTGCATCAGGCGCGGGGTCTCGCGAGCCAGCCAGGCGGTGTCGAGGAAGTCGCCGCAGAGGATCTGCGCTTCGCTCAGGGCCTGGCTCTGGCTGTCGTCGACACCGTGCTGGCGCAGGTTGTGGCGCAGGCGTTGCAGGCCCTGCGCCGGGTTCTCGGCGCGAACGAGGAAGCACAGGGCCTCGGCATGCCCTTCGGCGATCATCTGGGCGGCGACGGCGCCACCGAGAAAACCTGTGGCACCGGTCAGCAGAATACGCTCCTGGGCTGGACACGGGAGGGTGGGCGTATGAATGGCGGGGGTGTTCATAGGTTTCCTCGGCAAGTAATTTGCCAGTGCTTCATTCTTTGGAATGGGTGGGAAAGTTACGTGAAAAGTTTGCTCGTGCGACTAATTCAAGTCCGGAGCTATTGGGTTTTTGATAAACATGGCGCGAGCCGATATCACCTCGGTAAGCGCGTCGTTTGGGAATCATGGCCCTGCACCGCGCAGGCAGATAGCGGCGAAGAGCAGGGCGGCGAGCCATTGTCTGGCGGGGCGATGGTTATTTCAATTAACTGTTGGCGCAGTTATGCAGGTTTTTGGTGAAACAATTTTAATGGGCTATGAGCAGGTGTAAGCAGCTGTATCGAATGTGTAAATATATTTAAATTGCACACGGTTAATTTTTTTATCACTTCAATTGTTCGGGCACTTCCCAGATCCCTCCATCACCGATGACATAGACCCGCTGACCCGTTCCCGGCTGCAGCGTCATCGCGCCGGTGAAGCTGCCGAACGACGGCAACAAGGTCAGGTGCTCGCCGACCAGGAAGCAGGGCAGGCGCACTTGTTGGCGGCCACGGCCGCGCAGGCGGTACGCCGGATGCACATGGCCCGCCAGTACATGCCGCTGTGGGTGCGCGCAGGGCTCGTGGTGCAGGGCGAACGGGCCGAGCGGCAGCGGCTCGGCCACCACCTCGATGCCCAGCCCGGCCGGTGGATCACCGGCCTGTCGGTCATGGTTGCCGCGCACCAGGGTGATAGGCAGCGCCGAATGGCGGGCGCGCCACTCGGCAAGCGCTGCCAGGGTTTGCGGGGTTCTGCCTTTGGCGCTGTGCAGGAAATCGCCGAGAAATACCAGGTGCTGGCAGGCAAAGCGCTGCAGCAGGGCATCCAGGCGTTGCAGGTTGCAGGCGGTGGTGCCACTGGGCACTGGCTGGCCCAGTGCCCGGTAGCCGGCTGCCTTGCCCAGATGCAGGTCGGCGATCAGCAGGGTCCGCCGCTCTGGCCACCACAGGGCTTTTTCCGCCATCAGACAGAGTTCGGTGCCGGCCACCTGTACGGTGATGTGCGAAAGATGGGTGCTGGCCATGGCCTCAGGACCGCTGCCTGGCCGGGCGTGGCCGGCCGTCCTTGCTGCGCCTGGCCTTGCGCGCGCGGCCAGGTTCACACGTGTCATCCTCGACCATCAGCGTGGTCAACGCCGCAGGCTCCTGTGCCCCGGCACCTGCGGCCTGCTCCAGGTCGCTGACCATGCGCCGGATCCGGTCGGCGAGTTTTTCCGAGCTGAGGCTCTCGCGAAAGCGCTCGACCATCAGCGGAAAGGCGAACGGTGTGGCGCGCCTGATGGTCCGCAGTTGCAGCGGCAGAGGCTGCAAGCGCTGCAGGGTCTGGCGCAGGCGTTGCACATCCAGTTCCTGGCTCAGCACCTCCTGGCGGGCCTGGGTCAGCAGCAGGTTGTCCGGGTCGTGCTGCCTGAACACATCGAAGTACAGCCCGCTGGAGGCCTGCAACTGGCGCGCGCTCTTCGGTGCACCGGGGTAGCCCGTGAACACCAGCCCGGCGATCCGGGCGATCTCGCGAAAGCGCCGGCGCGCCAGTTCGCCGGCATTGAGGCTGGCAAGCACCTCGGGTAGCAAGTCATGGCTGTCGAACAGCGCCGGGGTCAGGGCGCCGGCATAGTCGATGGCGCTGGCGCATAGCAGCTCCAGGCCGTAGTCGTTGACCGCGATGGAGAAACTCAGCGGTGTATCCCGGGCCAGGCGCCAAGCCAGCAGGCTGGCCAGGCCCAGGTGCACCGAGCGCCCGGCGAAGGGATAGAGAAACAGGTGCCAGCCCTCGCGGGACTTCAGGGTCTCGGCCAGCAGGACGTTTTTGCCAGGCAGCGCCGACCAGGCTTTCTGCACCTCCAGCAACGGGCGCAGCAGGCGCATTTCCGGGCCTTGGAAGACACCCTGGTCCGCCGCGTCCAGTTCGGCCAGCATCGCCTCGGCCAGTTCGCCCGAGAGCGGCATGCGCCCGCCGTTCCAGCGCGGGATGGCGGCCTTGCGGTCGCTGGCGCGGCGCACGTAGACGGTCATGTCGCGCACTTCCACCAGCTCAAGCGTGCGGCCCGCGAACAGGAAGTGGTCGCCTGGGCGTAGGCGGGCGATGAAGCCTTCCTCGACGCTGCCCAGCGATCCGCTGCCGCCGCGGGCCCAGAACTTCACGGTCAGGCTGGCATCGCTGACCAGGGTGCCGATGCTCATGCGGTGACGGCGTGCCAGGCGTGCGTCGGGCACCCGCCAGCGGCCTTCGGCGTCCGGCTCGGCGCGGCGGAAATCGGGGTAGGCCGTGAGCGAGAGACCGCCGTGGCGGATGAACGCCAGGGCCCATGCCCATTGCGTGTCGCTCAGGTCGCGGTACGACCAGGCGCTGCGCACTTCGGCGAGCATGTCCTGGGCCTCAAAGCCATCGCCGAGGGCCATGCTCACCAAGTGCTGGACCAGCACATCCAGTGGCCGCTCGGGGGCCTGGCGCGCCTCGACCTTGCCCTGGGCCACCGCCCTGCGTGCCGCCGCCGCCTCCAGCAGCTCCAGGCTGTGAGTCGGTACCAGCGTGGCACGCGAGGGCCGGCCCGGGGCGTGGCCGGAGCGCCCGGCGCGCTGCATCAGGCGTGCCACCCCCTTGGCCGAACCGACCTGCAGCACGCGCTCCACGGGCAGGAAGTCCACGCCAAGGTCCAGGCTTGAGGTGCACACCACCGCCTTCAGCTGGCCTTTCTTCAAGGTCAGCTCCACCCAGTCGCGCACCTCACGTGACAGCGAGCCATGGTGCAGTGCCAGCAGCCCGGCCCAGTCGGGCCGCGCCTGCAGCAGTGCCTGGTACCAGGTCTCCGCCTGCGAGCGGGTGTTGGTGAACACCAGCGTGGTGGCGCTGCCCTCCAGTTGGTCGACGACTTGCCCGAGCATGCGCAGGCCCAGGTGTCCGGCCCAAGGGAAGCGTTCGATGGCGGCCGGCAGCAAGGTGTCGATGCGCAGGTCCTTGGCGTCATGCCCCTGCACCAGGCGGCCCGCCGGCATCAGCACTTGCCGGGCATGCTCCAGGTTGCCCAGCGTGGCCGAAAGCGCCCAGACCATAAGCGACGGCTGCCAGCAGCGCAGGCGGGCGAGGGCCAGTTGCAACTGCACGCCCCGTTTGTTGCCGAGCAACTCGTGCCATTCGTCCACCACCAGCATGCGCAGGCCGGCGAACGCCTCGCGTGCATTGGCCTGGGTCAACAACAGGGTCAGGCTTTCCGGTGTGGTGACCAGGGCGCTGGGCAGGCGCCGTGCCTGGCGGGCGCGTTCGGCGCTGCCGGTGTCACCGGTGCGCAGGCCGATGCTCCAGGCGATCCCCAGGTCATCCAGGGGGGCCTGCAGCGCCCTGGCCGTATCGGTGGCCAGGGCACGCATGGGGGTGATCCACAGCACGGTCAGCGGCGCCATGGCAGGCTTGCCGCGACCTGCTGACGAGGGCAGGGAGGTACACTGCCCGGCGAAACGATCCAGCGCGGCGAACCACACCGCATAGGTCTTGCCGGCGCCGGTGGCGGCGTGCAGCAGCCCCGACTCGCCGTCGGCCACGGCTTGCCAGACGGCCTTCTGGAAGCTGAACGGCTTCCAGCCGCGCTCGGCGAACCAGCGGCTGGAAGGCTGGCGGCGCTTGACCATCACAGCAGCCCCTGCAAGGTGGCCAGCGTGTCAGCCTGTTCGATGGTCTTGTCGGTGCGCCAGCGCAACATGCGTGGGAAACGCACCGCGATGCCGCTCTTGTGGCGCTTGGACAGGGCGATGCCTTCGAAGCCCAGTTCGAATACCAGGGTCGGCGTGACGCTGCGTACCGGGCCGAACTTGTCCACCGTGGTCCTGCGCACGATGGCGTCGACCTTGCGCATCTCTTCGTCGGTGAGGCCGGAGTAGGCCTTGGCGAAGGGCACCAGCACCCGTTCGCCCGGCGCGCTGTCGTCCCATACCGCGAAGGTGTAGTCGCTGTACAGGCTGGCGCGCCGGCCATGGCCGCGCTGGGCATAGATCAGCACCGCATCGATGCTGAACGGGTCGATCTTCCATTTCCACCACAGGCCCAGGTCACGGGTACGACCCACGCCGTACAGCGAGTCGCGGCGCTTGAGCATCATGCCCTCGACACCCAGCTGGCGCGAGGCCTCGCGCTGGCGGGCGAGCGCCTGCCAGTCGTCGCCGGTCACGCGCGGCGACAGGCGCAGGCGGGCATCGCCGATGCTATCGACCAGCGCCTCGAGCTGTTCCCGACGCTGGTCCTGGCTGCGGCTGCGCCAGTCTTCGCCTTGCCACTCCAGCAGGTCGTAGGCCAGCAGCGCCGCCGGCAACTCGTCCAGCAGCCTCTTGCCCAAGGTCTTGCGCCCGATGCGTTGTTGCAGCAGGGCGAACGGCTGGACGCCGAATGTCTGTTCGCCGCTGTCGGATGGCGCCTTCCAGATCACCAGCTCACCATCGAGCACGGTGCCGTCTGGCAGGGCGGCGGCCAGGCGGGCGAGCTCGGGGAAGCGCTCGGTGATCAGCTCCTCGCCCCGCGACCACAGCCAGGCACACCCATCGCGTTTCACCAGTTGGGCGCGGATGCCGTCCCACTTCCATTCCACCAGCCACTCCTGGGGCGGGCCGAGCACCGCGTCGAAACGCTCGAGCGGCTCCTGTAGCGGGTGCGCCAAGAAGAACGGGTAGGGCTGGCCACCGCGCTGGGCATGTTCCTCGGCGGACTCCTGGGCGATCAACGCCAGGTAGCGCTGGGGCGTCGGCTGGTGCGCAAGGTCGGTGTAGCCGACCATGCGCTGCGCGACACGCTTGGCGTCGACCCCGGCCAACGCGGCCAGGGCGCGGGTCACCAGCAGTTTCGAGACGCCGACGCGAAAGCCACCGGTGAGCAGCTTGAGACTGACCATCAGGCTTTGCCGGTCGAGCCGCGCCCACAGCGCCTGCAAGCGCGGCGCGAGTTCCTCGGGGGGCAGGCCGCGCAGCGGCAGCAGTTGCTCCAGCCACCACTGCAAACTTTCATCCGCGACCTGGGTGGACTCTGGCAGCAACAGCGAAAGGGTTTCGGCGAAGTCGCCGACGGCCTGGTAGCTCTCCTCGAACAACCACTCGGGCAGGCCGCACAGGCGAATCGCCAGGTCGCGCAGCACACGGGTCGGCACCACCTGGCGGGGGCGCCCGCCAGCGAGGAAGTACACCGCCCACGCGGCATCGGCAGGTGGCGCGGCAGCCAGGTAGTCTTGCAGCGCGGCGAGCTTGGCATTGCTCGAGGTAGTGGCGTCGAGCCGGGCGTAGAGTTCGGCGAAGGCTCTCATCAGGTAGTCGGCTCCAGGCTGTCGTCTTCCTCGCCGTACTCGGTCTGGAAGGCTCGGGCATCCAGGCCGCGCTCGGTCAGGTAGCGAACCAGCACGTTGACCTGGCCGTGAGTGACCATCACCCGCTCGGCGCCGCTCTGCTCGATGGCCCAGAGCAGGCCAGGCCAGTCGGCGTGGTCGGAGAGCACGAAGCCCCGGTCGACGCCGCGCCGACGGCGCGCCCCGCGCAGCAGCATCCAGCCGCTGGCAAAGGCATCGCTGTAGTCGCCGAAGCGGCGCATCCAGGTGCTGCCCCCCGCCGAGGGCGGGGCGAGGATCAGCGCCTGGCGCAGCAATGGGTCGCCCTTGCTGGTCGCCGTGGCGGGCAGAGTTTCCGGCAGGCGCACACCGGCGGCGCGGTAGACCTGGTTCAGCGGCTCCACCGCGCCGTGCACCAGCACCGGGCCAATGTTGGCATCGATGCCGTGGAGAATCCGCTGGGCCTTGCCGAAGGCGTAGGCGAACAGCACGCTCGGACGCCCGGCGGCGGCATTGGCGCGCCACCATGCGTCGATGTCGGCGAAAATGCAGGCCTGGGCTTGCCAACGGTAGATTGGCAGGCCGAAGGTCGATTCGCTGATGAAGGTGTGGCAGTGCACCGGTTCGAAGGCTTCGCAGGTGCCGTCTGGCTCGACCTTGTAGTCGCCAGAGGCGACCCACACCTCGCCGCGGTATGCCAGGCGCACCTGGGCCGAGCCGAGCACATGGCCGGCGGGGTGAAAGCTCAGGGTCACGCCGTGGTGCGCAAGCGGCGTGCCATAGGGCAGGGTCTGCAGGTCGATGTCCTCGCCCAGCCGCGCGCGCAGTATCCCGGCGCCGGGCGCCGCGGCGAGGTAGTGGCGATTGCCGCGCCGGGCATGGTCACCGTGAGCGTGGGTGATCACTGCCCGATCGACCGGCCGCCAGGGGTCGATGTAGAAATCACCGGGTGGGCAATACAGCCCTTCGGGGCGCGCGACGATCAGCTCCATGGCTCACCTTGGCCTGGGGGTTAACAGCTCAGAGCGTCGGCAGGCGCATCAGGTTCATAGTTCGTTGCAGGCAATGCACGTGCTGCCACCGTTCATCGTCTCTGTCGAACACCTCGGGCGGGCGTGGCTCAACCGGAGGCAATGCCCATTCTCGATAACCGACGAGGTCTGCCATGAATGCCATCGAATTGCTGGAGCAAGACCACAAGCACGTGAAGAAGCTGCTCGACGAGCTGGCGGCCACCACCGAGCGCGCGGTAAAGAAACGTGGCGAGTTGCTGGCGCGTATCGAGCAGGAGCTGAAGATCCACACCGAGCTCGAAGAGCGCATCCTCTATCCGGCCATCAAGCAGGCCGGGGGCCGAGAGGAGGCAAAGATGTACCACGAGGCCAAGGAGGAGCACCGCACGGTCGATTCGCTGGTCCTGCCCGACCTGCTGGGTACCGCCACCGACACCGTCGAGTTCGCAGGGCGGGTCAAGGTGATGAAGGAATTGCTCGAGCACCATATCGAGGAAGAGGAGGGCGAGCTGTTCCCGACCGCGAGGAAATTGCTCGGTAAACAGGCGCTGGAAGACATGGGGCAAGCCATGCAGGCGCAGAAGAAGCTGCTCGGGGCCGCGCAATCCGCGGCCTGAAGCGGCGTCAGCCGGCGGCAGGGTTCACTCCTGACGGATGATCGAGACCTTGCCGTTGCGCTCGACGATGGCAAAATTGATCTGCTCGACCCGTTCGATGCCTTGGCTGTCCCTGGCCGATTCGAGGATGTCGTCTTCGGGCAGGCGCGCCCGACGCATGCGGCCATGGAGGAAGCGACCATGCTCGACAACCAGGGTCGCGTGACCGTCGAGCAGCCTGGCCAGGCGCCGCGAGTTGAGCTTGGCCAGTGACAGACCGACGTCGAGCACGATGAGCGTGGCGATTACCAGCATGGCGTTGGTAAACGAAAAGTCATCTCAGGCGCGCTCGCCGCGCAGCCAGCGTTGGTGGTAATGGGCCAGCCGGGCAAGGCCGAACAGCGCGGCCTGGCGCATCACCTCGGGGCGTTCGCCAAAGAAGCGCTGGGTGCAGGTGAACACCGCCAGCGGTTCGCCGGCGAAGGCCCAGGCGAAACACAGAGTGCCCGGGGGTACGCCGGCTTCGGGGGAGGGGCCGGCGACTCCGGTGGTGGCGATGGCGACACTGGCCTGGCTATCGCGCAGGGCGCCGCGAGCCATTTCCCAGGCCACTGCCTCGCTGGTCAAGCCGAATCGTTCGATGGTCTGCGGATCGACCCCGAGCAGCCGCTGCTTGGCCTCGGGAGAGTAGACCACGTAGCCGCTCTCCAGCACCTCGCCGGTGCCGGGCTCCTCGGCCAGCAACGCGACCATGGCACCGGCGGTGCAGGACTCAGCGGTGGTCAGCAACAGGTGATGCTGCTTGAGGTAGTCGAGGGCGGCGCGCACCGGGTCCTGTCGCATCGTAGTCAACTCACGGGTCTGTTGAGCGATGGACGCTCGCGCCTGTGGTTTGGTTCAGCGCCACTGCGCGGCGCCCGTTCATCCCGTGCACAGGATCCGCGCTGAACTTTGCCGACGTCCGGGGCTTCCTCTGTTCAAGGTTGTCGTGTCCATCTCGGACAGGCGCCTGGAAGAGGAGGGTAGGTCATGAGTGACCCCGTGACGTACTTCTGGATCGCCGTGTTGGCGATCATCTTGCTGGTCGACCTGTGGGCGATCGTCAGCGTGTTTCGCAGCGACAAGTCCGATGGCGTGAAGGTCTTGTGGTCGCTGCTGCTGGTGGTGTTCCCCGTGGTCGGGCTGGCCATCTGGGGTGTCGCCGGGCCGCGAGGCATCAAGCGTGGCACGGGACCGACTTCACCCGAACACAGCAAAGGCTAGGAGAAACGCATGAAACAGCAGGATGATCGTCGCCCGCGCGTACCTGCGGGCGAAGCCGAGCGCGACAACGACGCCCATCGGCCAGACGGCTCCACCGGCACCCGGCATGACTCGACGGCGCAGAAGGCCGCGCGCGGCAAGGGCCGGCGCCAGGGCTGAGCGCCGGCCCGGCCTGTCAGCTACGGAAGAAGGTGAGCAGGTCCTGGTTGATCACATCGGCGTGGGTGGTGGGCATGCCATGGGGGTAGCCCTTGTAGGTCTTCAGGGTGCCCTTGGGCAGCAACTTGGCCGACAGTGGCCCCGAATTGTCGTAAGGCACGATCTGGTCGTCGTCGCCATGCATGACCAGCACCGGCACCGTCACCTTTTTAAGGGACTCGGTGAAATCAGTCTGGGAGAACGCGACGATGCCGTCGTAGTGCGCCTGGGCGCCGCCCATCATGCCCTGGCGCCACCAGTTGAGGATCACGCCCTGGTCCGCCTTGGCGCCGGGACGGTTGTAGCCGTAGAACGGCCCCGCCGGGATATCGTGGTAGAACTGCGCGCGGTTGGCCTTGAGCTGGGCCTGAAGGTCGTCGAACACCGACTTGGGCAGGCCACCGGGGTTGCTGGCGGTCTGCACCATCAGCGGCGGCACGGCGGCGATAATGGCGGCCTTGGGCACCTTGTCCTCGGGATGGCGGGCCATGTAGTGGATCACCTCGCCACCGCCGGTGGAGTGCCCGACATGAATCGCCCCCTCGACACCCAGGTGCTTGACCACCGCCGCCACGTCGTCGGCGTAGTGGTCCATGTCGTGGCCGTCCCAGACCTGGCTCGAACGGCCATGGCCACGGCGGTCATGGGCGACCACGCGGTAGCCTTCGGCGACGAAGAACAGCAGTTGCGCGTCCCAGTCGTCGGCGCTGAGCGGCCAGCCGTGATGGAAGAAGATCACCTGGGCGTCCCGCGGGCCCCAGTCCTTGTAGAAGATCTCGAGTCCTTCCGGGGTTGTGACGTATGCCATTTCGCGTCTCCTGATTCTTGGGTGAGGAGCTAGTGAAGGCGGGCAAGTGAGCGTTCACTGGCCACCGGACAACTCTAGGATTAAAGTGCACTTCAAGGTCAATGCAATTGCAAAGGTGCTGCATGAGAATAGGAGAGCTGGCCAAGCTCACGGGCCTGGCCCCGTCGCGTATCCGCTTCTACGAGGCCAGTGGGCTGATCAGCTCGGTCGAGCGCAAGGCCAATGGCTATCGCGACTACGACGCCGATGCCGTATGGGTGCTGGAGATGATCACCAACGCCCAGGCTGCCGGGTTCTCGCTGGAGGAGATCCGCCAGTTGCTGCCGGCCAAGGCCAAGGGCTGGCAGCACGATGAACTGCTCGGTGGGCTCAGGCGCAAGGTCGAGGAAATCGAACGCCTGCAGGCGCGCCTGGCACGCAACAAGGCGCAGTTGTTGCTGGTGATCGAAGGAATCGAGAGCAAGCCCGAAGGCATGCAGTGCGTGGACAATTCGCAGCGGGTGCTGGAGCGGCTGCGTGAGGAAATGGCCCAGGAACACGCGCGGGTCGCGGACCTGTAGCAGCGCCGCTGCCACAGGGGGCCTGCATCGTTTCAGTCAAGCGCCGCCAATGGCTTGGGCGCATACAGCGCGCTCTGGAACTCGGGCACATACTCGTACTTGACCATCCGCCCCAGCTGCAGATCACGGATATAGCGCGACAGTTCGCCATCACCCAGCACCAGTTCCACTGAATCAGCCTTCATGCTGGATGCATGGCTGACCTGCCGCGAGGTGGCGTAGCCGTAGGCCAACCGGCTCTGGTGGTCGAGGTTGGTGAAACTGTTGGTCACAAGGTCTGGCTCGTGGGACAACCCGTCGAGCTTCCTGGCCCTGAACACCACGTCCACCTCGCCGCTTCGCGCATCGCCGATGGTGTAGGTTACCGCCTGGGCGTCCTCGCGCCGGTCGATCCCGGTCAGCCACTTGGGCAGGTTGTAGCCCACCACGCCGCGCACCCGTGCAAGCTCGGTGTTGACCGGCAGCTTGAGCACATAGCCCCAGAAATCCTTGGCCATCGACTGCCCGACCAGAGAGAAGGGCCCGAGGTTCGCCTTGCCGGGCCTGTTGGTAATGATCGACACGGCCACCTCGTTGTAGCTGTCGTTGTCGCAATAGTCGTAGGTGTAGGCGGTGAACGCCACCAGGCCGCGCCCAGGCCATACCTGCAGGGGCTGCACCTGTTCCAGCACCGCGGCGGGTATCAACGCCCGCAGGCGTTCGAGATCGGCGGTGTAGACGGCGGTGACACGGCTGTTGCGGTAGTAGAAGTTTGGCGAGTACGACTCGAAACCCATGTCGACCCGAGTCTTCTCCAGGCCCTTGAACCAGCTCAGGTCAATGTCCGGCGCCTCGGCCTGGATCACTGGCAGCGGCGGGTTGGAGCGGTAACGGTCGTACAGCCCGCCCTTGAGCACGGGTACCGGGTGCCCGGCGATGTCGATCTGCGTTGTGGTGGCGTGCTCAGGGAGGCCATTGGCGGCGTGGGTGACGGGTATCAGCAGGGCGCCGGCCAGGGCGGTGGCGGTTCCGAGTTTCACGGTGCTGTATCTCCAGGGTAGATGATGTCGGGGCTGCGTGATCACCCTAACGTTCAACCCAACTTGAGAGTCAATGGCGAAATTTTTGCCGGTTCAGGGCTTGACCTTAAAGTTGACTTTAAAGCTAACGTCTGCGGCACCTACTTGTTGAGGTATTGCCGATGGACGTGTTCTCCCCCCTGACCCTGCCCAATGGCGCGGTCATCCCCAACCGCATTGCCAAGGCCGCCATGGAAGAAAACATGGCCGACGCCAACCATGCGCCCTCCGACCGACTGATGCGCTTGTACAAGGCTTGGGCGCAGGGTGGCGCCGGCCTGCTCATCAGCGGCAACGTCATGGTCGACAAACGCGCCATGACCGGCCCCGGCGGCGTGGTGCTGGAGGATGACCGGCACCTGGCGCGTTTTCGCCAGTGGGCCGCCATCGGCCGCTCGAAGGGTGCGCAGTTCTGGTTGCAGATCAACCACCCCGGCCGGCAGATGCCTGCGAGCCTGGGCCAGGAAACCTGGGGCCCGTCGGCGGTGGCGCTGGACCTGGGCAGCATGTCCAGGCATTTTTCCACCCCGCGGGCGATGACCCACGAAGTAATCGAAGATGTGATCCGCCGTTTTGCCAACACCGCGCGGCTGGGGGAGCAGGCGGGTTTCAGTGGGGTGGAAATCCACGCGGCCCATGGCTACCTGCTCAGCCAGTTCCTTTCGCCCCTGAGCAACCAGCGTACCGACCAGTGGGGCGGCGCCTTGGAAAATCGCGCGCGACTGCTGCTCGAGGTGGTCAAGGCGGTGCGTGCAGTGGTGTCCCCCGGCTTCGCCGTGGCCGTCAAGCTCAACTCGGCGGACTTCCAGCGCGGCGGCTTCAGCGCAGACGATGCGCGGCAGGTGGTGGCCCTGCTCAATGAGCTGGCGGTCGACCTGGTGGAGTTGTCCGGTGGCAGCTACGAAGCCCCGGCGATGCAGGGCCAGGCCAGGGATGGCCGCACGCTGGCGCGGGAGGCGTACTTCCTCGACTTCGCCCGGGACATCCGCACGGTGGCGAAGATGCCGGTGATGGTCACCGGCGGCATCCGCCGCCGACCGGTCGCCGAGCAGGTGGTGCACAGCGGGGTCGAGATGGTCGGTATCGGTACCGCGCTGGCCATCGCGCCGGCCTTGCCCCGTGACTGGCAAGCGGGGGAGGAGGCGGTGCCGGAACTGCGCCCGATCACCTGGAAGAACAAGGCGTTGGCCTCGCTGGGCAATATGGCGATGGTCAAGTTCCAGTTGCGCAGGCTGAGCGAAGCCAAGGCGCCCGATCCGCAGGTGGCGCCCTGGTGGGCGCTGCTGCGCCAGCAATGGAGCGACGCCGCCCGGGCCAGGCAATATCGGCGGCACATGGCGCGGCAGTGAAGCCAAGGAGATGTGATAATGGCCGGGCTATCACAAGAGGCACACCATGCTGACCATCTCCAACAACGTGCAGGTACCGGATGCCGAGATCGAGCTGAGCTATATTCGCGCGCAGGGCGCCGGCGGCCAGAACGTCAACAAGGTCTCCAGCGCCGTGCACCTGCGCTTCGACATCGCGGCCTCGTCGCTGCCCGCCTTCTACAAGGAGCGACTGCTGGCATTGCGTGACAGCCGCATCACTGCTGACGGCGTGCTGATCATCAAGGCCCAGCAGTTCCGCACCCAGGAACAGAACCGCATCGACGCCCTGGAGCGTCTGGCCGAACTGATCATCGGCGCCGGCAAGGTCGAGAAGAAGCGCCGGCCGACCAAGCCAACCCTCGGTTCAAAGACCCGCCGCCTCGACTCGAAGTCCAAGCGCGGCACGATCAAGGCGGGGCGCGGCAAGGTGGACTTCTGAGCTTGGCCAGGCCACCTATGCCTGCCTGTAGCATTCATGAATAAAAAACAGGATTGAAATTACCAATTGCACTGATGAGCAGGATCAATTTAGGGATCGGTCACGGGCTACTTACCCTTTTCGAGGCGCATCAAGACGCCTGAAAGAACCTTTAGGAGTACCCCATGATCCCTTTGCTCAAGCTGTTCCAACCCGGTCGCCTGCTGGTGGTGAGCAGTCTCGCCGCCAGTCTGCTGTCACTGTCCGTGCAGGCCGCGACCCTGACCCGTGATAACGGCGCGCCGGTGGGCGACAACCAGAACTCGCAGACTGCCGGCCCCAACGGCTCGGTGCTGCTACAGGACGTGCAACTGCTGCAGAAGCTGCAGCGTTTCGACCGTGAACGCATCCCCGAGCGCGTGGTGCACGCACGTGGCACCGGCGCCCATGGCCAGTTCACCGCCAGTGCCGACATCAGCGACCTGAGCATGGCCAAGGTGTTCCGCCCCGGCGAGAAGACCCCGGTGTTCGTGCGCTTCTCCTCGGTGGTGCACGGCAATCACTCGCCGGAAACCCTGCGTGACCCGCGCGGCTTCGCCACCAAGTTCTACACCGCCGACGGCAACTGGGATCTGGTCGGCAACAACTTCCCGACCTTCTTCATCCGCGACGCGATCAAGTTCCCGGACATGGTTCACGCCTTCAAGCCCGACCCACGGAGCAACCTCGATGACGACTCGCGTCGCTTCGATTTCTTCTCCCATGTACCGGAAGCTACCCGCACCCTGACCCTGCTGTACTCCAACGAAGGCACGCCGGCCAGTTACCGTGAGATGGACGGCAACAGCGTGCACGCCTACAAGCTGGTCAACGCCAAGGGCCAGGTGCACTACGTGAAGTTCCACTGGAAGAGCCTGCAAGGGCAGAAGAACCTCGACCCGAAACAGGTCGCCCAGGTCCAGGGCCGCGACTACAGCCACATGACCCACGATCTGGTCAGCGCGATCAACCAGGGCAAGCTGCCGAAATGGGACCTGTACATCCAGGTGCTCAAGCCCGAGGAGTTGGCCAAGTTCGACTTCGACCCGCTGGACGCGACCAAGATCTGGCCCGACGTGCCGGAGCGCAAGATTGGCCAGATGGTGCTCGACCGTAACGTCGACAACTTCTTCCAGGAGACCGAGCAGGTGGCCATGGCGCCGTCGAACCTGGTACCGGGTATCGAACCGTCCGAGGACCGCCTGCTCCAGGGACGGTTGTTCGCCTACGCCGATACCCAGATGTACCGGGTTGGCGCCAATGGCCTGAGCCTGCCGGTGAACCGCCCGCGTGCCGAGGTCAACACCGTCAACCAGGATGGCGCGATGAACGCCGGGCACACCGACAGCGGCGTGAACTACCAGCCGAGCCGTCGCCAGCTGCGTGATGAGCAGGCCGACGCCCGTTATGTGCAGACCCCGCTGAGCGGCAGCACCCAGCAGGCGAGGATTCAGCGCGAGCAGAACTTCAAGCAGGCGGGCGAGCTGTTCCGCTCCTACGGCAAGAAGGACCAGACCGACCTGATCAACAGCCTCGGCCAGGCCCTGGCGACCGCAGATGAGGAGAGCCGCTACATCATGCTGTCGTTCTTCTACAAGGCGGATGCGGACTACGGCACCGGCCTGGCCAAGGTGGCCAAGGCCGACCTCGAGCGGGTCCGGCAGTTGGCGGCGAAGCTGCAGGACTGAGCGGCCACTGCTGCCCAGATCCATTGACATGACATGAACCTGCGGGAACGGATTCATCGGGGCAGCCGGATCGCCGCGACCACCGGTAAATCCGTTCCCGCACGACGACCATGTTGTCCGGCGCGTCTTATTTTCTGGTGAGCTTGTCACCCGGCACATGCAGATACGACATCACGCTTTCGGTCAGCTCCGTGGCCAGTTTCACTGCCTCCTTGTTGCGCGCCATGACCCCGGCCACCAACCCTTCGATCAATGCCAGCACGGCGATGTTGGAGCTGGTCAGCACCGGATGATCGGCGGGCGCGTACAACACATGGTGGGCCATGGGCGCCAGCGGCGAGGCGGGTGAGTCGGCGTCTGCGCGGCTGATCGGTGAATGGTGTGTGTGCGGCGGATGAGTGTTGGTGGGGCTTGGGTCCTGCGTATGTATTCGTCAGTGGTGAACCAGGAATAATTACATACTACGTGGTACGTAATCTGATTGTCCGGAGCCAGTGAACGTGTAGTGGTCACCAGGTGTTCGCCGTAACCCTCGCAGCGCTCTCGAGACTGTCGTCTACACCTGGCTGCCCTGACGCGGTCGTTGCCACCCTGAAACATCAGACTTAACCGCTTCCTTGCAGGCCATTTCCCAAACATACTCCGCCCGCTTTTTTTTCATTCCAAGGGCATCTAGTCTCGCCGGGTCGCTGCACATCAGCGACGCAGCTTTGACAGGCTGCGATGAACTGAAAGCACATGGTTTTCCCTACAAGGGTGGCTGTGCGTAGGGCACGCTCGCGTGCGCCGGTCTTTTCAGTTCCTCCGGTCTGTCAACCTACGTACAGCTGCCACCATCTGTTTGACAGCAGCGTTAATGGTTGCCCACATCAGGAACTGTTTATGCTCAAGATCGTCCCCGACCCACCCACCTTCCTTGAAGACACACTGGTCCAGACCACCGAACACGTGCTCTGTGCCCTGGCCGTCGCCCAACAATCCGTCGCACTCATCTCCCGGTCTCCCGGTTCGATGCTGGTACTGGCCGCGCTGTATGAGATGGAGGTAGTGCGCACGCTGCTGGATTCGGCATTGGCGCAGTTACAGATGACCACGCAGCCGCCAACCCTGCGCTGAGTGTGAGTTGCCGGGCCGGCCCATCGCGGGGCAAGCCTGCTCCCACGCTTTGAACTCAGCTGGAACTCAAGCGGGCTTGCCCCGCGATAGGGCCGCCCCCAGCAAAGCCCTTTTCAAGAAGATCCCCATGTCGCCAGAAGCCCCCCATACCACCGCCGGCAAGACCCGCTTCTACCAAGGCGAAAACAACACCCAGCCCCTGTTCTGCATTGAGCCCGGCATTCCGTGCCAGCACGCCCGCGAACAGTCATCGGAACTGATGGACTGCGTACGTCACCTCACCCTGGTCGGGGTGATGGAGAGCGACCCGCGCATGGTCTGGGCCGCTCATTATCTCAGCGCCTTGGCCAAGGCGTTGATGGACGATGCCGAACTGGGTTTGGCGCATCAGGACTGAAAGCGGCGGGCGCAAAGCGCCCCCGTGTTTGGGGCAGCCTCCCCAATACCTTCCACTTGTTTCACCAACACTCTGATTCAAAACAATTTTATTGATGGCATAACGCTTGCTTCCACCCTCCACAGAACCCGTGAGTCCTGTGGAGGTGCAGCATGACCATTCCCCTCGAAGGCGCTACCCCATGCGTGCCGGCATGAACCGCAAGCTGCGCCCTGCATACCTGGGCTTGCTGCTGGGCACCGCGCTGATCGGCCTCGGCGTGGCCTACGAAAAGCTCTGGTGCGACCCCCGCGAACTGCTGCAGGAGGCCGCCGATCCCCAGGCCCTGCACACGCTCAGCCGCGATGGCGTCACCGTTGAGTTCGAGGCGCGCCCTCTCAGCGGCGGTGAGCTGCGTGAGGGCGACTTTGCCAATATCCGCTTCAAGGTCAGCGACCAGACCAGCGGCCAGCCGCTGTCGGGCATGGCCCCCGGCGCCTGGCTCGACCCCGCGCAGTCGGCACCGGTTGGCGACCGCGACAGCAGTTGCAAGGCGCGCGTGGCGTTGTTTCTCAAAAGCAGCATCGGCGCTCGTCCTTTGCTCGATCTGAACAGCTACTTCCTGCTGGTGTTGAACAAGGACGCCAGCCTGACGGTGATCGACCCGACCGTGTCGGTGGGCGGGGTCACCAGCACGCTGGCGCGCATCGACCTTCCGGGGCGGCCCATGGACTGGGTGGCCACCGGCGATGACAAGCAGGTGTTCGTGTCCATGCCCGAACGCAACCAGGTGGCGTTGATCGACACCGAGACCTTCACCCGCGTGGCCACCCTGGAGGCCGGCGAGCAGCCGCTGCGGGTGGCGCTGCAACCCGACCAGCGCCTGCTGTGGGTGGGCAACAACAGCCATGACCCGGCCAAGGGCGGGGTGACGGTGATCGACGTGCCCAGCCGGGCCAAGCTCAAGTCGTTCGTCACCGGCTCCGGCCACCACGAGATCGCCTTCAGCGCCGATTCGCGCTTTGCCTTCGTCAGCAACCGCGACGGCGGCACCCTGAGCGTCATCGACACCGCCCAGATGCGCCTGGTGAAGACCCTCGAAGTCGGCCCGCATCCGTTGTCGGTGGCTTACTCGCCATTGTCGCAGGCAGTGTACGTGGTCGATGGCCAGGAGGGCACGGTGCGGGTGATCGACGCCCGCAGCCACACCCTGCGCCACACGGTCAAGGCCGAGCAGGGCCTGGGGCCGATGCGCTTCAGCCAGGATGGTCGTTATGGCGTGGTGCTCAACACCCTGGAGAACCAGGCGCTGGTGATCGATGCCAGTACCGACCAGTTGCTCCATCGGATACCGGTGGCCGCCGAGCCGTACCAGCTGACCTTCACCAAGGCCTACGCCTACGTGCGTGGGCTGGCTTCGCCGAAGGTGAGCATGATCAACCTGGCAAGCCTCGGGCAGGGGCGCGAACCGATCGTCCAGGGCTTCGAGGCCGGCCCGGCGGCGCCGCGCCAGGCCGGCGACCTGCCGTTGGCCCAGGGGGTGAGCATTTCCCGCGACGACAATGCGGTGTTCGTGGTCAACCCGGTGGACAACACCACCTACTTCTACGCCGAGGGCATGAACGCGCCGATGTCGGGCTACAACAACCGCGGCCACCAGGCCCGCGCCGCGCGGGTCATCGACCGTAGTCTGCGCGAGCTGGCGCCCGGCGTGTACGGCTCGACGGTCAAGCTGCCGGCCGCCGGCACCTTCGACGTGGCGTTCCTGCTCAACCAGCCGCAGATCATCCACTGCTTCAGCACCGAGGTCGCGGCGTTGCCGCAGTCGGGCGTGCCCAAGCGTGCCCACGCCGAGTTCATCGGCACCGACCAGCCGCTGCTGCAGCACACCCCGTACCAGGCCCGGGTGCGCATTGTCGGCGAGGACGGCAAGCCGCGCCTGGGGCTTGGCGACCTGAGCTTGCGCTACTTCCTGGCGCCTTCGTCGCTGCCACGCAACGTGGCACTGGTCGAAGTGGGCGAGGGGCTCTACCAGGCGCCGCTGGAGCTGGCCGAGGCCGGCGCCTGGTACCTGCACGTACAGTCGCCGAGCCTCGGGCGTGCCTTCACCGAAGAAAACTACACTAGCCTGCGCGTCCTGCCGGCCGCCGAGGCGCCCACCGCTTCCCAAGGGGAACCCAGGAGTGTGCGATGAATCGTCTGCATGGTGGAAAACTGCTGGGCCTGAGCCTGCTGCTGGCCAGCAACCTGGCGCTGGCCCACGCCGGCCACGATCACGGCGGCACGCCCGAGCAACCGCCGGCCGCTCACCAGGAGAAAGCCAGCGTGCGCTTCGCCGATGTGGCGCTGCTCGACCAGGACGGCATGCCGGTGCGCCTGGAGAAGGACCTGGTGGGCGATCACCTGGTGGTCATGGGGTTCATCTACACCAGCTGCACCACGGTGTGCCCGGTGGTGTCGTCGATCATGAGCAAGGTCCAGCAGCAGTTGGGTGGGCGGGTGGGTGAGGAGATTCGACTGGTATCGATCAGCGTCGATCCACAGCGTGACGATTCCAGGCGCCTGGCCGGTTACGCCCGGGCATTCCAGCACGGGCCGGGGTGGAGCTGGCTGACCGGTTCACCCTATGCCATCAGCGAAACGCTCAAGGGGCTGGGCAGCTTCAGCGCCAACCTCAGCGAGCACCCGCCGTTGATCCTGGTGGGTGATGGGCGCAGCGGGCACTGGACGCGCTACTACGGCTTCACCGACCCCAATGTGCTGATCGGCGAGGTCAACCGCCTGAGCGCGCGTCGCGTGCACGCCAAGAGCACCGCCATCGCCGGCCAGGAGGTACAGCCATGAGCGCCCACACCTCCCGCCATGCCAGCATGCGCAGCCTTGACTGGCTGGTGCTCGGCGCCTGCCTGTGGATCCTCGCCTCGGTGGCGTTCGCCCACGAGGGCCACGCGCCGACGCCACAACCGGCGCCGCAGACCATGACCAGCGGCGGTGGCACCCGCGATGCGCAGACCTGGTTCACCGACACCGTGCTCAAGGACCAGGACGGCCGCGAGCTGCGTTTCTACAGCGATGTGCTCAAGGACAAGGTGGTGATGCTCAACGTGATCTTCACCCACTGCAACGATGCCTGCCCGCTGATCACCCGCAAATTGCGCGAGGTGCGCGAGGCCATGGGCCCGGCACTGGCGGCGCAGGTGACGTTCGTGTCGCTGAGCAGCGATCCTCTGAACGACACGCCAGAGGTACTCAAGGCGTTTGCGCAGAAGCAGGGGGTGGATGGTCCGAACTGGCTGTTCCTGACCGGCGACAAGGCCAGCGTCGACCTGGTGCTGGGGCGGTTGGGCCAGTTCCTGCCCAGCCCCGAGCAGCACTCGACGCAGTTGATTGCCGGTGACGTGGCAGGCAAGCGCTGGAGTAAGATCCGCCCGGACGCGCCGCCTGCAGCGATCGCCCAGCGCATGCAACTGCTGGCACAGCCGTTGGCGGGGCGCTGACATCATGGCCGCCGCTGCCAAGTGGGTCCTGCTCATGTTGTGGTGGTGCCTGTGCGGGGCAGTGCAACTGAGCGAGCAGGAGC
Organism: Pseudomonas sp. RC3H12; assembly: GCF_018596375.1. Classification (NCBI taxonomy): domain Bacteria; kingdom Pseudomonadati; phylum Pseudomonadota; class Gammaproteobacteria; order Pseudomonadales; family Pseudomonadaceae; genus Pseudomonas; species Pseudomonas sp. RC3H12. Next base: position 1,946,289 of record NZ_CP075595.1, read on the forward strand.
TCGCCGGCAAACGCCTCTACCGCGAAGGCGTCTCCAGCAGCGACGCCCAGTTGCTGGCCCGGGTCGGCCCCGGGGGCATGCGCGTGCCGGCCAGCGTGCTGCCCTGTGCTGGTTGCCATGGCAACGACGGGCGCGGCCGCAGCGAAGGCGGAGTGCGCCCGCCGAGCCTGGACTGGCAACGCCTGGCCCTTGGCTCCGGCAATCGCGAGGCCAACAACCGGCGCTACCCGGCCTACACCGATGCCAGCCTGGCGCGGGTCATCCGCAGCGGCACCGACCCCGCCGGCAATCGCCTCGACCCGGCGATGCCACGCTTCGACCTGAGCCTGGCCGACCAACGCAATCTCACCGCCTACCTCAAGCGCCTGGGTGAAGACCGTGACCCCGGCGTGGAGGAGGGCACCTTGCGCCTGGGCACCTTGCTGCCCGAGCAGGGCCCGCTGTCCGAGGCCGGGCGGACAGTGCGGGCAGTGCTGGAGGATGGTGTCGCGCAGTTGAACCAACAGGGAGGCATCCATGGGCGACGCCTGCAACTGGTCGCGCTGGACCCCGGGCAGGACCCGGCCAGCACCGCACAGGCACTGGACACGCTGACGCAACGAGAACGGGTGTTCGCCCTGGTCGCGCCCCTCGCACCACTGCTCGACAGCCGCCAGCTGGAGCAGGCCGGCCTGCCCCTGATCGGTGCCACGCCGCGTAGCGGTGGCAGTGCGCAGGTGTTCGATCCCTTGCCGGGCGTGCCCGCGCAATTGCTCAGCGTGGCGCTGCATGCCCGTGATGCCCTTGGCCTGGCGCCCGCTGCCTTGCGGGTGGTGTATGCCGGCGCAGAGCAGGCCGGTGCGGCGCAGGTGCTGCAGCAGCGTTTGCTTCAACTGGGGGTCGCTACCGCGCCGCCCCTTGCGTTCATGGGCCAGGCCCCGGACGGCGAGGGTATCCTCTTCCTCGGCCACGCCCAGGCGTTCACCGCGCTGGCGTCGAGCCTGCAAGCAAGCGGGCGCAACCCTTACCTGTTCGCCGCGTCGGGCCAGGTGGCTGGTGCCGTGCCGGGGTTGGCGCCGTCCTGGTCGCAGCGCGTGCTGCTGGCCTATCCCTTCGTACCCGGCGACTGGACCGCGCAAGGCCGGGCGACCCTTGCCGGGGTGCAGTTGCGCCAGGGGCTGGAGCCGCGCCAGGCATCGTTGCAGGTCACTACCCTGTGCGCCTGGCAGTTGTTGGTCGAAGCCTTGAAGCAGATCGGGCGCGACGCCAGCCGTGAGCAGTTGCTGGTCGCCCTGGAGCAGTTGCATGACATCGATACCGGCCTCACGCCTTTGCTGGGTTTCGGCCCCGGACGCCGCCAGGGCATGACAGGTGCCCATGTGGTGGAGGTAAGCCTGCCGGGCCCTGGTTTCATTGAAGTGGCACCGTACCGAGCGATGCCGGATAGCCCTTGAGATTCAGGAGAAGATCACCATGCGCACCCTGATTGCGTGCCTGTTGTCGCTGCTCGCCCTGGCCAGCCACGCCGACACCCCGGCGGCGCGGGTCAATGGCGTGGAGATCGGGGTGTTGCGCCTAGAGCGCTACTTCAGCGAATACCTCCAGGCCCAGGGGCGGGCGGTGGCGAGCATCCGCAACCCCAATCTTTACCAGCGCCTGCGCGCGCAGGCCCTGGATGAACTGATCGACAAGGAACTGCTCTGGCAGGAGGCCCAGCGCCAGGGCATAGACATCAGCGATGCGCAGGTGACGGCGCGGGTCAGCGAGGTTGAGGCGGCCTTCGGCAGCCCCGCGGTGTTCGAGCAGCGCCTGGCGCAAGCCGGCTTCGATCGGGCAGGCTTCGCTGACTACACTCGACATGAGATGGCCGCCCAGCAGGTTTTCGCCCGGCTGAGCGCGATCGAAGAACCCAGCAGCGCCGAAGTTGCGGCCTTCCATCAGGCCAACTGGCAAAGACTGCAAGGAATGCAGAACCAAAGTGATAATACTTCTGTCCTACCAGAACACGGCCTGCGCCTGGCCGGGGACGCGCTCGTCGCGCAACTCCAGGCCCAGGCCCGGCAAGCCGTACGCCAACGTTTGCGTGATTCCGCTACAGTGGAGCGCGTCGACTGAGGGGCCTGCAGGGCTTTCCCCATAGTTGGGGAAACCCTTCAGGGCAATATGCCATCATCTTCCCCGGATATGGGGAACGGCCAGCCGCAAAGGTCTGGGGTGACCGACAAGCTTCAACGATATCAGCGACTTGAAAGCGGTAAGCAGTGAATTTTGATGCCTGGCACGAAGCATGCTCAAGCCTCTACAAGGCCGCACTTCGCAGACCGGGAGACCGGGCAGTTCATGGGAGTGGACCTTGGTGAACAGAGTATTGGTAGTCGATGACGAACAGACCCTTGCGAAGAACCTGCAAGCCTATCTGCAGGCGCAAGGCCTGGAGGTCCATCTCGCCCACGACGGTACCACGGGTATCGAAGAGGCCGAGAGACAGGCACCGGACGTGATCGTGCTGGATTACCGCTTGCCCGACATGGAGGGGTTTCAGGTCCTGGAGACCGTGCGCAGGAACAGGCAATGCCATTTCGTGCTGATCACCGCCCACCCGACCGCCGAGGTCCGTGAGCGGGCCGCCGAACTGGGCGTGACCCATGTCCTGTTCAAGCCGTTCCCGCTGATGGAACTGGCCCGCGCCGTCTTCGACCTGATGGGCATCGAGCGCCAGCGCAGAAGCACCGACCAGCCGGCCGAAGGGTACGTCGAACGACGCCAGAACAGGAACGAGTCGTTCCCCTTGCAGTTGTACGATGGCAGCTGGGTCCTGGCCGACCGCCGACGCAATGGCGACAAGCCTGCCAAACCTGACGACGAACAACTGCTCACCGGGGAATAGCGGCGCCCAAGGCCTCCAGGCCCGCGGCGCCGCCCCTGAGCGGAGTCGCAGGCCATGTCCCAGGCATTCGATAAAGACCCACTGGACCCATCGCGGGGCTACCCCCGCGAACTCCTGGCCCAGGCCCGCCAGCAAGCCGGCCAAGAGCGTCTTCTGGCCTGCCTGGAACACCTGTCCAGCGACACCCCGGCCACCTTCACCCAGCGCCTGGCCATCACCCTGCATTACCCGGTGCTCGCCACCGAGGCCCTGTTCGCCTGCGCTCCGGCCTTCGACCGGGTCAGCCTGGCGCAGTGCCTGAAACACGAATTCGCCCTGGTCGAACACGAGGGCGAGCGGGTCGGTGTGTTCGCCGACCCCTTCGACAGCGCCCGCCTGGCCTGGATCGACGACTGCCTGCAGGGCGCGCCGCTGTACCTGGCCCACGCCGCCGACCTTGCCGCGTTCCTGGCCCGCCACGAGGAAAGCTTCCACGCTGTCGAGGCCCTCGGCCACGAGGCTGAACCCGGCAGCGAGGCCGACCCGCTGCAGCGCCTGTCGCTGACCAGCATCAGCGAAGACCAGAGCCGCGTGGTCAAGCTGGTCAACTCCACCCTGTACGACGCGCTCAAGCTGCACGCCAGCGACATCCACCTAGGGATGACCGGCCAGGGCCTGACCATCAAGTACCGCATCGACGGCGTGCTCAACGGTGCCGGCAAGGCCAGCGGCAGCGCCTTCGCCGAGCAGGTGATCTCGCGGATCAAGGTAATGGCCGAGCTGGACATCGGCGAGAAGCGCGTGCCCCAGGACGGTCGCTTCAAGGTGGCCATCGGCGAGCGGCAGATCGATTTCCGCGTCTCGATCATGCCCAGCATCTTCGGCGAGGACGCGGTGCTGCGGGTGCTGGACAAGCAGGACCTGTCCGACCAGGTCAGCGGCGTGCAGCTGCAGGCCCTGGGGTTCGAGGCGCAGACCTTGCAGGCCCTGCGCCGGCTGGCCGCCGAGCCCTACGGCATGATCCTGGTCACCGGCCCCACCGGCAGCGGCAAGACCACCACCCTCTACGCCATGCTCAGCGAGATCAACCATGGCATGGACAAGATCATCACCATCGAGGATCCGGTCGAGTACCAGCTGCCCGGCGTGCTGCAGATCCCGGTCAACGAGAAGAAGGGCCTGACCTTCGCCCGCGGCCTGCGCTCGATCCTGCGCCACGACCCGGACAAGATCCTGGTCGGCGAGATCCGCGACCCGGACACCGCGCAGATTGCCGTGCAGTCGGCGCTGACCGGGCACCTGGTGTTCACCACCATCCACGCCAACAACGTGTTCGACGTGATCGGCCGCTTCAGCCAGATGCAGGTCGACCCCTACAGCTTCGTCTCGGCGCTCAATGCCGTGCTGGCCCAGCGCCTGGTGCGCCTGGCCTGCCCGCACTGCGCGCAGGCCTGCGACCCGGACGACGACTTGCTGGCCGCCTCGGGCCTGACCCGTGATGCGGTGGCCGGCTGGCGCTTCGTGCGCGCCCAGGGCTGCGGCCAGTGCCGTGGCAGCGGCTACCGCGGGCGCAGCGCGATTGCCGAACTGTTGCACCTGGACGACGACCTGCGGCAGATGATCGTCGAACGTCGCCCGCTCTCGCAGATCAAGCAGCTGGCCTGCCAACGCGGCCTGCGCCTGCTGCGCGCTTCGGCCGTGGACCTGGTCCGCGATGGCCGTACCACACTCGAGGAGATCAACCGTGTCACATTTATCGCCTGATCGGTATTGCGCGGTGCTGGGCGCCGAGGGTGTCGGCCTGGGCCAATGGCACGGCCGGCAGCATCAATGGCTGGGCAGCCGCGCGTTTGCCTGCGACGCCGCCCAGCCGACCTGGGCCCCGGCACTCCAGGCCCTGGCCGGGCTGCTGGGTGAGCATCCGGCACGCGGCGCGCAGTTGCGCGTGCTGCTCTCGGCCCGCTACAGCCGCTTCTGCCTGGTGCCCTGGAGCGATGCCATCGGTACCCCGCGCGAATTCGAGGCCTATGCCCGGGCCTGCTTCGAGAACCTTTACGGGCAGCCTCTGGACGACTGGCGCATCGTTCTTTCGCCGGAGCCGGCCGGCGCCGCGCGCATCGCCACGGCGCTGCCCGAGGCGCTGCTCCAGGGCCTGCAGGCACTGGGGCGGGAAAGCCGCCTGAGCCTGCGCTCGGTGCAGCCGTACCTGATGGCCGCCTACAACCGCTGCTCGGCGCAACTGGCCCAAGGCGACTTCCTCTTCGTGCTGGCCGAGCCGCGCCGCAGCGTGCTGCTGCTGGCTTCAGGCGGTGCCTGGCAGCAGGTGCTGGCCCAGGGCTGCGCCGACAACGACCAGGCCCTGCAGGCGCTGATCGAGCGTACCTGCGAACTGTATGGCGAGCAGTTGCCTCGGGTGTACCTGCACGCACCGGGGCGCACGGCAGCCTCGCAACTGGCCGCGGTGCAGCTGTGCGCCGCCAGCGCCGAAGCCGATCCGTTGTGCGCCATGTGGCGGGCGGTGGCCTGACATGCGCCGCCTCGACCTGGAATTCCAACCCCGCCACAGCAGCCCCCTGGCCTGGTCGTTGCTGGCCCTGGGCGGCGCCGTGCTGGCCGTGCTGGTGCTGGCCCAGCAGCAACTGGTGAGCGAGCAGGTGCACCTGGAAGGCCGCGTGCACCAACTCGAACTCAAGCTTGGCCGACGCCCGGCCACCGCCGCGGGGCAGAGCAGCGCGGTGATCCGCGAGCAGGCCGAGCGCCTGGCGCAGATGCGCAGCGTCTCGCAGCAGTTGCAGCGGCCATGGCAGCAGCTGTTCGCCATGCTCGAGGCGATGCCGCAGGAAGACGTGGCGCTGCTCAGCCTGACCCCCGATGCCCGCAAGGGCCAGGTACGCATCAGTGCCGAGGCGCGCAACCTCGAGGCCATGCTGCAGTACCACCAGCGCCTGGAGCGCAGCGCCGAGCTGTCGGACGTGTCGCTGCTCAACCACGAGGTGGTGGCCGGGCAGGTCGAGCATCCGGTGCGCTTCAACCTCACCGCCACCTGGGAGACCGGCCATGCGCGTCCGTAGCCTGATCGTCCATGAAGCGCTGCGGCGCCTGGGCCGGGCAGGGCTGGCTGCGGTGCTGGTCGGCGGCTTGGCCCTGGCGGTCGCCCTGGCCGGGGTGCTGCCCCAGTGGCAGGCAGTGCGCGAACTGCGTGCCAGCGAGGCCGATGCCAGTGCCCAGGTGCAGCGCCTGGCGCGTGGCGAGCTCAAGGTGCAGGCCAAGCCCGAGCAGCAGGCGCTGGACGACCTGCGCCAGCAGTTGCCCGGCCAGCCCCAGGCCAGCGAGCTGATCGAGCGCCTGTACCACCTGGCCAGTGCCGAGCGCATCAGCCTGGCCCGGGGCGAGTACGCCCTGGGCGTGGACCCGAAGACCCAACTGGCGCGCTACCAGATCGTCCTGCCGGTGCGCGGCAGCTACCCGCAGATCCGTGGCTTCCTCAAGGCGCTGCTCGGCCAGTTGCCGACGCTGGTGCTGGAAGACCTGGAACTGCAACGCAAGCGGATCGGTGACCGGGAACTGACCGGCCGTGTGCGCATGACCCTTTACCTGTCGAGGTCGTGATGAACACTCAGCGTGCGGTGATGTGGGCCGGGTTCCTGGGGTTGAGCGCGGCGCTGGCCTGGGCGCCGGGGCGCTGGTTCGGCGTGGTGGAGGATGAGCTGGCAGGCCCTGTCGCGGAGCAAACCCGCCCCCAAGCGACACCCACGAACGTGGCAGCGGGCTTGCCCCGCGATGAAGCCAAAAGCCCTTCACGCGACCTGTTCCCCAGCCAGCAATGGACCCCACCCCAGGCCCTGGCCACCGTCACCGAACAACCCGTGGTCACCACCCCGGAACCTGCCGCACCTACCGCCCCGACGCTGCCGTTTCGGTTCATCGGTCGCATGGGGGAGCGCGACGACCTGCAGATCTTCCTGCAGAGCGGCGAAAAGCTCTACGTCGTGCGCCAGGGCGATGTGATCGACGACACCTACCGTCTGGACCGCGTCTCGGCCACCGAGCTGAGCCTGGTCTACCTGCCACTGCATCAGCCACAGACCCTGTCTGTCGGGAGCGCACCATGAAACCGTCGAAGTTGTGCAAGCCTGCGCCGTTCGTGCTCCTGGCCCTGTGCGTGGCCATCGCCGGATGCGGCTCGAGCGCCGCGCGCAAGGACAGCCAGGAACTGATCAAGGAAGGCCAGTACGAGGCCGGCATCGCTCGCCTGGAAGAAGCCCTGCGCGAAGATCCGCGCGACACCGAGCTGAACATCGCCCTGGCCCACGGCCGCCAGGCCGCGGTCGAGGCACTGTTGACCCAGGCCGACAGCGACCGCGTGCGCCACGACTTCGCCGGCGCGCGCATGGGCTACGGTCGGGTGCTGACCATCGAGGCCAACAACCGCCGCGCCCAGGAGGGCATCCGTCAGCTGGAGCTGATCCGCACCCTCGACGACCGTGTCGCCCTTGGCCAGGCGGCGTTGCGCCAGGGTGATCTGTTCGGCGCCGAGCGCTACATGCGCGAGGTGCTGCGCCTCGACCCGCAGAACCAGAAGGGCCAGATGCTGCGCAGCGACATCGAGAACGTCCAGGCCCGTACCGCCACGCCTTACCCGCAACTGCGCAGCAAGCTGGAGCGCCCGGTCACCCTGGAGTTTCGCGATGCCGACCTGAAGACCATCTTCGAGGTGCTGGCCCAGGTCGCCGGGATCAACTTCATCTTCGACAAGGACCTGCGCCCGGACATGAAGGCCACCATCTTCGTGCGCGAGGTGCGCATCGAGGATGCCGTGGCCCTGCTGCTGGAGCAGAACCAGCTGCGCCAGAAGATCGTCAACGACAACACCTTGCTGCTCTACCCGGACTCGCCGCAGAAGACCAAGGACTACCAGGAACTGGTCATGCGCACCTTCTACCTGACCAGCATCGACGCCAACACCGCGCTGAACATGGTCAAGACCATGCTCAAGACCCGCGACGTGTTCGTCGACGAGCGCCTCAACACCCTGACCATGCGCGACACCCCCGACGCCGTGCGCATGGCCGAGAAGCTGCTGCAGTCCCAGGACCAGTCCAACCCCGAGGTGGTGCTGGAAGTGGAGGTGATGGAAGTGGCCACTTCGCGCATCCTCGACCTCGGCCTGCAATGGCCCAACACCTTCGGCGTGCTGACCAGCGACGGCAAGTCGGTGAGCGTGCTCGACCAGCTGCGCGGCATCGACTCCAGCCGCATCAGCATCTCGCCGGCGCCGCAGGCCAAGATCAATGCCCAGGACAAGGACATCAACACCCTGGCAAGCCCCGTGATCCGGGTCAGCAACCGCGAACAGGCGCGCATCCACATCGGTCAGCGGGTGCCGATCATCAGCGCCACCTCGGTGCCCTCGACCCAAGGCCCGGTGATCACCGAAAGCGTCACCTACCTGGATGTCGGCCTCAAGCTCGAAGTGCAGCCCACCGTGCACCTGAACAACGAGGTGGCGATCAAGGTGGCCCTGGAAGTGAGCAACGCCACGCCCCTGGAGGCCACGCGCCAGGGCACCATTCCGGTCCAGGTCGATACCCGCAACGCCCAGACCAGCCTGCGCCTGCACGATGGCGAGACCCAGGTACTGGCCGGCCTGGTGCGCAACGATCACAACGCCAGCGGCAACAAGATCCCGGGGCTGGGCGATATTCCCGGCCTGGGCCGGCTGTTCGGCAGCAACAAGGACGACATGAGCAAGTCCGAACTGGTGCTGGCGATCACCCCGCGCATCGTGCGCAACCTGCCGTACCAGAGCCCGTCTGACATGGAGTTCGCCACTGGCACAGAATCGGCCCTGCAGGTGCGCCAACTGGCGCAACCGGCGCCGGCCAGCGCACTGCCCGCCGACGCCCCGGCTGACGAGCCGGCCGCGGCGCCGCTGGTAGAGGGGCAGATGGCCGTGGTGCCTGCCGCCGCGAGGCCACGGCCATGACACGCCGCCAGCAGGGTTTCAGCCTGATCGAAGTGGTGCTGACCCTGGCGCTGCTCGGCTTGCTCGCCAGCATGGCCGCGCCCCTGACCGAGACGGTGGTACGCCGGGGCAAGGAGCAGCAGTTGCGCGAGGCGCTGTACCAGATCCGCGACGCCATCGACGCCTACAAGCGCGCCTTCGACGCCGGCTATATCGAGAAGCGCCTGAACGCCAGCGGTTATCCGCCGAACCTGCAGGTGCTGGTGGACGGCGTGCGCGATGTGCGCAGTGCCAAGGGTGCGAAGTTCTACTTCCTGCGTCGCATCCCCCACGACCCGCTGCGCGCCGCCAAGGATGACGACCTGGGTGGCTGGGGCCTGCGCGCCTACGACAGCGCGGCCGACAGCCCGCGTGAGGGCGAGGATGTGTTCGACGTGTATTCCAAGGCCAGCGGCAAGGGCCTGAACAACGTGCCCTACGGGCAATGGTGACGGCGATGAAAGCGAGCAGAGGCTTCACCCTCATCGAGCTGCTGGTGGTGATGGCGATCATCGCCACCCTGATGACCATCGCCATGCCGCGCTACTTCAACAGCCTGGAGGCCTCCCGCGAGGCCACCTTGCGCCAGAGCCTGGCGGTGCTGCGCGAGGCCCTGGATCACTACTACGGCGACACCGGGCACTACCCCGATTCGATCGACCAGTTGGTGGAGCAGCGCTACCTGCGCAACACCCCGGTCGATCCGATCACCGAACGGCGCGATGCCTGGCAGCTGGTGCCGCCGCCCGAGGGCGTTTCCGGCGCGGTGGCCGACATCAAGAGCGGAGCAACCGGGAGGGCGCGCGATGGCAGCCTCTATGCCGAATGGTGAAGCCGGCTTCACCTACCTGGGCGTGCTGCTGCTGATCGCCGTCAGCAGCATGGCCCTGGCGGCCACCGGCACCCTGTGGGCCACCAGCCAGCAGCGCGAGCACGAGCGCCAGCTGCTGTGGGTGGGCGGCCAGTACGCCCAGGCCCTGCGCAGCTACTACCGCGCCTCGCCGGGCCTGGCCCAGTATCCGCAGGACCTTGGGGAGCTGGTGGAAGACAACCGTTTCCCGTCGCCGCAGCGCCACCTGCGTCGGCTCTACCCGGACCCTGTCGGTGGCGGCGAAGAATGGGGCCTGTTGCGCGCGGTCGATGGCCGCATCACCGGGGTGTACAGCCGCTCCGACGCCGCGCCGCTCAAGCGCAGCGGTTTCGACGCCCAGTGGAGTGCCTTCGAGGGGCTGGAGCACTACAGCGACTGGCAGTTCGTCGCCGAGCAGGCCTTCGCCGAAAGCGCCGCAGGCGCCCGTCCACATGCCGGCCTGGGAAAGGCGCCATGAAACGCCTGGCCGCGCGGGTCTGCCTGTGCCTGGCCCTGTTGCATGGCCAGGCGCAGGCCGGGGCCGAGGACGAGATGATGGGTTTCATCGTCGACAACACCATCTCGCACATCGGCCACGACTTCTATCACGCCTTCAGCGACCGGCTGCGCGCCACCAGCCGGCTGGATTTCAACCTGGTGGTGCGCGAACGCCCGGATGCCCGCTGGGGCAGCCTGGTGACGGTGGAGTACGAACGCGAGGTGCTGTACAGGCGCTTCCTGCCGCCCAACACCACGCAATTGAACGACGAGGCCATCGCGGCCGCCGACCTGGTCAGGCAGCAGATCATCCAGCGCAAATTGCAACGGCTGCTGCAGGACACAACCGATCTGGAGAGGGACGAGCTATGAGCAACCACCTAGCACGACGCATCGCCGCCTGCCTGCTGGCCGCCGGCCTCGGTGGCCCGGCCCTGGCCACCGAGCTGGTGTACACCCCGGTCAACCCGTCCTTCGGCGGCAATCCGATCAATGGCGCCTGGCTGTTGAACAACGCCCAGGCGCAGAACGACTACGACGATCCCGACCTCAAGGACCGCAGCTCGGCATTCGCCGGCACCTCGGCCCTGGAACGCTTCAGCAACCAGCTCGAGTCGCGCCTGCTCGGGCAGTTGCTGGACAACATCAGCAACGGCAACACCGGCAGCATGTCCACCGACGCCTTCCTGATCGACGTGATCGACGATTCCGGGGCGCTGAGCATCAAGGTCACCGACCGGGCCACCGGGGAAGTCTCGATCATCGAGGTCAGCGGCCTGAACCCCTGAGAGGGACGGGTCTTTACTGGGGAGAGAACGCCATGAAACGCCTGCTGAGCACACTGCTGATCCTCACCGCCCTGGCTAGCCTGCAAGGTTGCGGCCTGCGCGAGCCGATGCCCGCCGAACAAGACCCTGAGACTCCGACGCTGACACCGCGGGCCTCGACCTACTACGACCTGGTCAACATGCCCCGGCCCCGTGGCCGGCTGATGGCGGTGGTATACGGCTTCCGCGACCAGACCGGGCAGTACAAGCCGACTCCGGCCAGCTCGTTCTCCACCAGTGTCACCCAGGGGGCGGCGAGCATGCTGATGGACGCCCTCAACGCCAGTGGCTGGTTCGTGGTGCTCGAGCGCGAGGGCCTGCAGAACCTGCTGACCGAGCGCAAGATCATCCGTGCCTCGCAGAAGAAGCCTGACGTCGCCGAGAACATCCAGGGCGAACTGCCGCCGTTGCAGGCGGCCAACCTGATGCTCGAGGGCGGCATCATCGCCTACGACACCAACGTGCGCAGCGGCGGCGAGGGCGCCCGCTACCTGGGCATCGGCCTGTCCCGCGAGTACCGGGTCGACCAGGTCACGGTCAACCTGCGGGCGGTGGACGTGCGCACCGGGCAGGTACTGGCCAACGTGATGACCAGCAAGACCATCTACTCGGTCGGGCAGAACGCCGGGGTGTTCAAGTTCATCGAGTTCAAGAAGCTGCTCGAAGCCGAGGTCGGCTACACCACCAACGAGCCGGCGCAGCTGTGCGTGTTGTCGGCCATCGAAGCCGCGGTGGGCCACCTGCTGGCCCAGGGCATCGAGCGGCGGCTGTGGCAGGTGGCCGGGGACGGGGCGGGGGACAAGGCGGTGCTGGACAAATACCTGAGTCAGTATCAGCAGCAGTGAGGGCATCAAATCATCAGATGCAACATTCTTGGTTGCCGCTCAGAGCAGGGCAGAACCTCTCGCAATGGGCCTCAGGCCAAGCGTACACGCTGTAGTTGACCTGCCATTTTTGCCAGTGGCGCGGTTTCTCCTCCAATGGATAAATCCTCTGCACGCAGGATTCATCCATTGGAGAAGCAACCGAGGTGTGCCATGAGAAAATTGCTTTGTCTGTTGCTACCCCTCATTGCCGGCTGTATGGCAGTGCCCGGCCCGACGAGCCCCCCTCTATCGCCCAGTGCCGCCTCGGCGGCGCTCGACAGCCGGGGCGAGCAGGCAGTCGTCGAGCTGCGGCGCTGGTACGACAGCGTCACCGATGACTGCGGTGGCGCGCAAAAGCCCGGCTATCTGTGCAGCGGCATTGCCCTACGTACCACCTCCAGCAGCGTCGGCTTCCTGCCCTGGGAGCCGACTGACAGCCAGATCAACAGCGGCAGTGTCGCGTTCTCGTGGATTCGGCGGGACAACAACTTTGGCAGCCCCTTCGGTAATCGGAACGGATTCATCCTCTATCCGCCCCAGGCCGCTCCACCAGGCAAGATCGCGGCTTTGAACGTGCGGTGCACCTTTCCCATCAATGCCAACACCAACCAGCGTCCAACATTGCAGGGATGCGGCCCTATCAGGGGTTACGAGCAGACCACCGACACCTGCCAGACCCTGGGTGTCGACACTGCCCGGCAGTGGCTGGAAAAGTACCCCCAGGCGGGCAACTTCCGGGTCTGCGGATGGGATCTGCGCGATGCGCGTGGCGCGGCGGCAAAGTCATTCCAGACCGCCATCCAGGCGCGCGCCGGCATGCCCGAGGCGCTCTGGCGCGTGAACAACGAGGTGCTGTTGCCGGTGTGGCGCAGGGACCAGGGCGGCGAGCTGCCGTTGCATTCGTTCTTCTATGTCGAAGGCCAGCAAGACGCATTGGCCAAGGCGCAGTTCGACCAGATCCGCTACGCACAGATGTACCAGCAGCTGATACCTGTGGTACGGGTGGCGTTTCCTGCGGACAAGGCGGGTAGCGTGGCGTTCGATTATGAGCCGCAGGACCAGGCAGTAGGCCATCCGACTCCCACGCCTTCGATCGACTTTGAAAACCTTGCCGTGGGCCAATCTGCCGAGGTCAGCTCCAACGGTGTGACGTTCTCGCTAGAGCGACACAACCGCGGTATCAGCAAAGAACCGCACGAGGCCAGCAAGGGGCAGATCAGCGGCAAGCACCTGGAAGTGGACACCACCACCCAGTTTGTCCTGACCGGCGCTGGGCGTCGTCTGGTGAGTTTCTCCTGGGGCTGCAATAGCTGGTGTGGGGTGCAGACGGCGATTGGCGAAGAGTACGTCGAGCTTTCCGAACACGGTCCGGGCGAGATGCATTACGGGACTCAGGAGTTGATCATCGACGGGCCGGAGGTGATCACGCTCAGCGTCGATACCGAAGAGCCAGGCAGCCTGTTGCTGCTCGATAACCTGGTGGTGCGCAAGTTGCCGGAGAAATAAGCGCGTTGTCCCGGCTGACATCGTCATCGGGCAATCGCTCTCAAGCATCTGGATCAAACTTTATGTTGCTGGTGGTTTCTCTGTTGCATACACGACGGAGAAACCACCATGTCAGACCCACGCCATCCTCGCCGCAACAACGTACCGACCGACCAGGGACCGCACTCCTCGGAGCACGCCAACGACCCCGACGACCTGGGATTCGATCCTGACTCGCCCGACCTCGATGACCCGCAGGTAGACCCGCAAGGCCCGGCGAAGCCACCCAGGGACATCGAGAAGGACGGTTGAGTCAGCCAGGGCGGGCGTCGTATTGCTGCCGGGCCTGAATGATCGCCGGCATGTTCGACTCCGCCCACTGCGCCAGCCGCTCCACCGTGCCGCCCAGTGTCGCGCCCAGCTCGGTGAGGGCGTATTCGACGGTGGGCGGCACGGTCGGATACACCTGGCGCTCCACCAGGCCGTCGCGTTCGAGCCGCTTCAGGGTTTGCGACAGCACCTTCTGCGAGACGCCGACGATATCCCTGTGCAACTGGTTGAAACGCACCCGCTCGCCGGCGCTGAGGCGGTCGATGAGCAACAGCACCCATTTGTCGGCGAGGCGATCGAGCACCAGGCGGGCCGGGCAATTCGGGGCGAATACGTCGTAGGCGGGGCATTCGCGGTAATGGGCCATGGGTTACTCCAAGGTAATCAGGTGAGTGAAAAGTGCCTTCTTGAGCGACTGGGCGGGACTGGTTAGGCTTTTATCCATGGTTCGCGGCCGCGCCATACCCACCCGTTGAACGCACTGAAGGAAACTGAGATGAACACCGAACCCAAGGCTTCGGCGCTGCGTGCTGGCCGCTGGATCACCCTGTTGCTGCTGAGCGCGGCGGCCAATCCGGGCAATGCCGGCGAGCTGGTGACTCCGGCCACCCTGGTCGTGGACCGGAGCCTGCCCAAGGCCCAGTTGGAGCAGCAGATCCTCGCCGCCCGCCGCTACGACACCTTCTGGAACACCGGCGACGAGGCCATGGCCCGCGCCGCGCTGGCCAGCGACTTTCGCGACAACACCCTGCCACCGGGACGGCCACAGGGCGTGGAAGGGCCATTGAGCGCTTCCAGGGCATTCCGCGCAGCGGTGCCGGACCTGCGCTGCGAGGTGCTGCAGATGATCGTTGCAGGTGACCGGGTCACCGCGGCGCTGCGTTTCACCGGACACTTCAGCGGCAAGCTGGGCAACCACCAGGGGCAGGGCCAGGCCATCGATTTTATTGCCATGGATATCTACCGTGTCGCCGAGGGCCGGATCGCCGAGGACTGGCATCTCGAGGACAACCTTGCGTTCATGCGGCAGGCGGGGTTGGTTGAGCGTTGAACAACTGGCCCCATCGCCGGCAAGACCGCTCCCACAGGTACAGTGCACGGCGTGACATTTGCGCGGTCGGTGTGGGAGCCGGCTTGCCGGCGAAAGGGCGCGAAGCGCCCCCGGTCAGTCAGTCGAACACACGTGGCGGATTGACCGGCGTATCGGCCTGGGCCAAGGCCCAACGGGCAATCTCGTCCTTGCGCATGAACGCCACGCCGGCATGGCCGCGGGCATAGGTGAAGAACTGGTCCAGCGCGCGCACCACGGTAGGTGTGCCGCCGATGCGGTCATGCGCCGACAGTGACATCAGCCGGCGTCGTTGGCGGCCTTCGGCATAAAGCACGTCGAACTCGTCCTTGAGCTCCTGCAACAGCGCGGCGCCGGTCATCGCCGTGGACCCGGCAATACGACCGATGTCGTTGTTGCGCAGGGTGTAGGGCACTACCGCGAAAGGCTTGCCGCGCACCGGGATGATCGAGGGTTCGTCGCGGGCCAGGTCGTCGATGTGGTAGAGAAAGCCGAGGTCCTGGAGGATGTTCAACGTTTCGCGGGAGTGACGCATCCAGAACGCGTTGAAACCTACCGGGCGTTGGCCGGTGACGCGCTCGATGATGGTGCTGGCCAGCTCGTACTGGCGACGCTCCTCTGCCGGCGTCAGGCTGTACTGCGGTGCCCAGTGCAGGCCGTGGCCGGCGGCTTCGTGGCCGCGCCTGACCACCTCGGCCGCCAGCTCCGGGTAAGCCTCCACAGCCTTGCCGACCATGTGCGAAGTGACCTTGATGCCATGCCGGTCGAACAGCGCGAGCAGGCGCGGCACGCCTTCCAGCGGGCCATAGCGGTACCAGCTGGGGGCGATGGTGTCGGGGTAGCGCGAATCCAGGGGCGGGAAGGGGCTTTCGGCGTGTTCCGGCTGGCCACCGGACTCGAATTGCAACGACACGGAAATCACCAGTTGCGCGCCATTGGGCCAGAACCCCTTGCCCTCGGCGCTATCGGGCGGCGCCCCGGTGCTGCCGCCTGGCTCTTTCGCCAGTACCGCGCCCGCCGCCACGGCGATGCCGCCGGCGAGGGTGCCTTTCATGAAATCTCTTCTGCTGGTCATCGGGTTGCTCCTGTACGGGTGTCGATGCCGGGCAGTGTAATTAGCGAGGAAATCACCAATAATCAGGCGAAAGTCAAAATCATATTTCGGAAAAATCGAAAAGCATGCTGGATAACCTGGCGTTGTTCCTGACCATCATCGAAAAAGGCAGCCTGTCGGCGGCAGGCCGCGAGCGCGGGTTGTCACCGGCCACGGTGTCCGAGCGCCTGGCGGCGCTGGAGGCACACTACGGGGTGGCGCTGCTGACCCGCAGCACCCGTTCGCTGAGCCTCACCGACGCCGGCCGGCAACTCGCCGAGGGCGCACGGCGCCTGCTGGCCGAGGCCGACGAGCTGGAAAGCCGTCTCAGAGACGGCCAGCAGAAGATCTCCGGGTTGGTGCGCCTGAGCGCGCCGGTGGACCTTGGCCAGCACTGCATCGTGCCGCTGCTCGACCGTTTCCTGGCCGAGCATCCGCAAGTCTCGATCGACCTGGACCTGACCGATGGCTACGTCGACCTGGTGGGGCAGGGCATCGACTTCGCCATCCGCTACGGCACCCTGGCCGACAGTTCCCTGCGCGCACGGCCCCTGGGCGACAACCGCCGGGTGGTGTGCGCCGCGCCCGACTACTTGCATCGCCACGGCACGCCACTGCACCCGGACGACCTGGCCCACCACGATTGCATCGTCATGCGTTTCGGTATCCACGCCGAACGGGTCTGGCCATTTCGCCTGGACGGCGCGGCTTACCCGGTCGGCGTGCGCGGCCGGCGGGTTGCCAACAGCGGCGAGCAGGTGCGCCGCTGGGCGCTGGATGGGCACGGGCTGTGCCTGAAATCGCTTCGCGATGTGCGCGACGACCTCGACAATGGCCGATTGGTCGAAGTGCTGGAGGACTTCAGCGCCGGGCAGGTGGCGCTGCAGATCGTCTACGCGCCGACGCGGGTGCAGCCACGGCGGGTGCGGGCGTTGATGGAGGCAATCATCGAAGGCCTGCGCTAGCCCGCCCTGTGGCAGTTGGCCGAACCATTGCCACAGGGCGGACCAGCATCAGCCTTCGGCTTGCCTGGCGGCCTCGACACCGGCGGACGACAGCTTGATCGGGTAGTTGACGCTGAGCGCGTGTCCGGATTCGACATTCACGCTGCCATCATGGATCAAGCCTTGCTCCTGCAGGGTCTTGAGCATGCCGGCCACGGCTTTCTCGCCGCGGTAGTTGTCCAGCACTTCCTTGCCCAGCCCTTGTGGGTGGGCGTGCAACAGGCGGGTCAGGACTTCCGAACGCAGTGCATCATTGCTCATGGGAGCCTCGCTTTTTCAGTGGGGCGGGTTACTGGCCGTGCTTGGCCTGTAGTTCCTTGGCATGCTTCAAGTGCTCTTCGAGCTTGGGCAGGGTCTCGCCGGCGAAAGCCTTGAGCTCGGCCTTGTCGGACGAGGCGGCCTCCTTCCTGAACAGTTCCACGGCTTTCTCGTGGGCCTCGACCTGGTTGTTGACATAGGAGCGGTCGAACGACTCGTCA
This sequence comes from Pseudomonas sp. RC3H12, assembly GCF_018596375.1. Lineage (NCBI taxonomy): Bacteria > Pseudomonadati > Pseudomonadota > Gammaproteobacteria > Pseudomonadales > Pseudomonadaceae > Pseudomonas > Pseudomonas sp. RC3H12. The sequence continues at coordinate 1,963,639 of NZ_CP075595.1, forward strand.
CGCCACTCCAGGATCATCTTCTTGACCTTGTCGGTCAGTGCCGCTTCATCGGGCACGCTGATGTCGAGTTTGCGGGCGATGTCGCCGAGCTTCTGGTTGGCCTGGGTGTGATCGGTGACCATCTGCTGGGCGAAGGTCTTGATTTGCGGGTCCTTGCTCTTGTCCAGCGCCAGCTTGCCGGTCACCACCTCGGCGATGCCGGCCTCGGTGGCGGCGTCGACGAAGTCGTCCGACGAGGCGGCCATGGCCTGTAGCGACGCCATGCCCAGCACCATGGAAAACCCGACCCGCTTGAGGAACAGATTGCTCATCTGTGACTCCTTATCCGTTGGCGCGACGTCAGTGTCGCGTACGGTTGAGGGCCGGCGGCGGGCAAAGGTTTAATTTTTCTGCGCGCTTTGAACCGATGATGACAAGCAAGGCTCACACCTTCAAAGGTGCAGAGGAACCCGATCATGAGCATCGAACGCAGCATTCCCGAACTCGAGGCCTGGTACGCCCAGTACGACGATGCCAGCTATCGGCGCGAATCGCCCGACGCCTATCACCATGAATTGCTGCGCACGGCCGAGGCGCTGCGCGATGATGGCGCGATCGACTGGGACGACTGGCTCAAGCTCAAGGAGCTGGCCGACCAGGCCCACCTGGGGGCACTGCAAGACGCGGTGCAGGCCCGCGTGGACGACCCCGACGCATGAAAGCGCTGAAGATAGCCACGTTCAATGTCAACGGCATCCGCAGCCGGCTCGACAACCTGCTGGCCTGGCTGGCGCGTGAGCAGCCCGACATCGTCTGCCTGCAGGAACTCAAGGCCAGCGACGCGCAGTTTCCCGGTGAGGCCATCGAGGCTGCCGGCTACGGCTGCCTGCACTTCGGCCAGGCGTCATGGAACGGGGTCGCCATCCTCGCCCGCGGCAGCCAGCCCCTGGAGGTGCGCCGCGGCTTGCCGGGCATGGAGGATGACGGCCAGAGCCGTTATATCGAGGCGGCGGTGCACGGCGTGCAGGTGGCCTGCCTGTACCTGCCCAACGGCAACCCGCAACCGGGCCCGAAGTTTGCGTACAAGTTGCGCTGGTTCGAATGCCTGATCGCCCATGCCGACACGCTGCGCGGCGCCGATCACCCTGTGTTGCTGGCGGGGGACTTCAACGTGGTGCCCACCGACCAGGACATCTACAACCCGAAATCGTGGCTCAAGGACGCGCTGCTGCAGCCCGAGTCACGCGCATGCTACCAGCGTTTGCTGGAGCAGGGCTGGAGCGATGCGTTGCGGCAGTTGTACCCGCACGAGCGGGTCTACACCTTCTGGGACTATTTCCGTAACCACTGGCCGCGCAACGCCGGGCTGCGCATCGACCACCTGCTGCTCAACCCGGCCCTGGCGCCTTACCTGAAGGACGCCGGGGTCGACGCCTGGGTGCGCAACGAGGCGCACGCCAGCGACCACGCGCCGGTGTGGATCAGCCTCGGCACACGCAAGCGGCGCTGAACTATAGTCATTGGCGGCCAAGGGTCGATGACAAGGGACTTCAATGCGCGCAGTCAGGAAACAGACCGAGGACGGCCTCTTCCCGGTGACGGGCGAGGGGCGCGCCGTGTCGCTGTTCCGCCTGATGCTCAGTTTCATGGCGGTGGTGATGCTGGTTTTCGTGCTGGTCGAAGGCTGGCGGATCTGGCGCGACTACCGGCAGGTGTTCACCAATGCCGAAAACGCGGTCAGCAACCTGGCCCGGGCCACCGCCCAGCATGCCGAGGATGCCATCCGCCAGGTGGACGCGATCACCGCGGCCTTGGCCGAGCGCCTGGAGGGCGATGGCTTCGCCCATGTCGACCGCCCGCGCCTGCACGCGTTGCTCAAGCAGCAGGCGCAGATCATGCCGCAACTGCATGGCCTGTTCGTCTATGGCCCCGACGGCGGCTGGATCGTCACCGACAAGGATGACGTGCCAGCGGGTGCCAACAATGCCGACCGAGATTATTTCATCTATCACCGCACCCATCCCGACCGCCAGGTGCGTATCGGCACGGTGGTGCGCAGCCGCTCCACGGGCGACCTGATCATCCCCATCTCGCGGCGCCTGGACAATGCCGACGGCAGCTTTGCCGGGGTGTTGCTGGGGACGATCAAAGTCGACTGGTTCGTGCGCTACTACGGCGACTTCAAGATCGACGAGCGCGGCGCCCTGGTGCTGGCCAAGCGCGACGGCACCATCCTCGTGCGTCGGCCGTTCGTCGAGCAGGTGATCGGCCGCAGCCTGGCCAGCAGCGAGATCTTCCGTCTTTACCTGCCCTATGCCAGCGAGGGGGTGGCCGAGGCGGTGGCGGTGGTAGACGGCACGCCACGCCTGTATGCCTTCCGTTCACTGGGCAGTTACCCCCTGGTGGTGGAGGCGGGCTTGTCGCGCGAGTCGATCATCGCGCCGTGGCGCCACGACATGCTCAAGTCGGTGGCGGTGCTGGTCCTGGTATTGATCGGCCTGGCTGGGTTCGGCTGGATCGTCCTGCGCCAGTTGCGCGAGCGCATCGCCATCGAGCGTGCCCTGCACCAGGCCCACCAGACCCTAAAGGCGCTGGCCTTGACCGACAGCTTGACCGGGCTGGGCAACCGCAGGCGGCTGGATGCGGTGCTGGAACCGGAGATACGCCGGGCGCGGCGACAGGGCTATGCCCTGGCCCTGGTGATGCTCGACCTGGACTGCTTCAAGTCCTACAACGACCGCTACGGGCATCCGGCCGGCGACCAGTGCCTGCGCCGCTTCGGCGAGCTGTTGCGCCAGGCGCTGAAACGCCCGGGCGACCTGGCGGTGCGTTATGGTGGCGAAGAGTTTACCTTGCTGCTGCCCGATACCGATGCCGCGGGGGCCAGCCAGATCGTGCAGGAGATCCTGCAGTTGCTGCGCCGGCAGGCCATCGAGCACGGTGGCAGTCCGTTCGGCCATGTCACGGCCAGCGCCGGAATTGCGGTGGGTGCGCCGACGTTGGCGACGGTGACCCCGGAAAACCTGATGGCGGCGGCCGACGCGGCGCTCTACCAGGCCAAGCGGCAGGGGCGTGATCGCTACTGCCTGGCGGCCAGTGTGGAGCAGCATCCGGCGCATTGAAATCCAAGGATACGGCCCAAGTATCACCAGCGTTGCGCGGTCTGTCGTGGGAGCGGGCTTGCCCCGCGATAGCGTCCGATCAGGCAATGAAGGTGCCTGGTAAGGCCTCATCGCGGGGCAAGCCCGCTCCCACGATAGGTCCCCGGCCGGCGCTATTCCACCTCGACCAGCACCCCGTCACGGTCAACCCGGTAACGCGCCAGGTCCCGGGCCAGGGTCAGGTGCCCCTTGAAGTGCGCCAGCGCCTCATCGCGTACCTCCTCGATGGAACCGCCGCGCCCACCGCCCGACTGGTAGCGGGCGCTGAAGTGCGTCAGCACCAGGTTCTTCACCCCCACCATCTCGCCGAAGCGCGCCACCGCAGCGGCGGTGCTGTGGCCGAAGCTGGCCTGGGTGCGTTCGACCAACGGTTGGGTGAAGGTGGCTTCGTGGACCAGGACGTCAACGTTGGCGGCCAGTTCGCTCAACAATTCGGGGCGGTCGTTGTCACCACAGACGATGATGCGTTGCGCCGGGCGCGTCGGTTGCAGGTAGGCCTGCGGGTCGATCTGGCGACCTTCGTGCTCGACCGTTCGGCCACGGGCGATCTGCCCCCACAGCGGCCCGGCGGGGATGCCGTCGGCGCGCAGGCGCTCGGTGTCCAGGTGCGGTTGCGGGTCGCGCTCCTCGAACACGAAGCCGTAGGAGGGTACCCGGTGCGACAGCTCGACCACGCCGACCTGGATGTTACCGTGGCTCAAGCCACCAAAGGTCTCCAGCGCCTGCATCTGCAACTCGAAGGGCAGGTAGGTGTCGCTGACCTCCAGGCTCTGCCGGACCCAGGGGTGCAGGTCGACCGGCAGGACCAGCACCAGTGGCTCCTTGCGCCCTGACATGCCGGCGCTGGCCAGCAGCCCCGGCAGGCCGAAGCAATGGTCGCCGTGTACATGGGTGATGAAGATGGCGCGCAGGTCGCGCACCGACAGCGGGCTGTGCAGCAGCTGATGCTGGGTGCCTTCGCCGCAATCGACCAGGAACCAACCGCTGCCGGTGGCCTCGATGACCGCGGTCGCGCTGACGTTGCGGGCCTTGGTGGGCACCCCGGAGGAGGTGCCCAGAAACTGCAGGTCCATTGCCTGACTCCTTGATTCGACGTTGTCGCGACCCCGCAGGGCGGGGCGCGCGGAGGCTAGCATGGTGCTGCCGGGCGGGCCAGCAGTGCTTCACCGGATCGCCCCAACATCGAGCTTACGCGCTACAAGGCCAGGCTAGTAGACACCGCCCTGGGCGATGGCGGCGGCCCCTGCCTTGAACGTGCCCGCCAGCCCCTGCAAGCCGCGCATCAGCACCGTGGTGTCGACCCCCACCGCGACGAACGCCGCGCCCAGTTCGATGTAACGTCGGGCCAGCGTCGCGTCGGCGCTGAGAATACCTGCCGCCTTGCCGGCCCGCGCGATGCGCACGATGGCATCCTCGATGGCCGCCTGGACCTCAGGATGCCCCGGATTGCCCCGCTGGCCCATGGCGGCGCTGAGGTCGGCGGGGCCGATGAACACGCCGTCGACACCTTCGACGGCACAGATCGCGTCGAGGTTGGCCAGCCCTTCGCGGTTTTCCACCTGCAGCAGCAGGCACATCTGCTCGTCGGCCTGGTCCAGGTAGCCGGGGATGCTGTTCCAGCGCGACGCCCGCGCCAGCGCGCTGCCGACACCGCGCACGCCGTGGGGCGGGTAGCGCATTGCCCGCACCAGCTGACGTGCCTGCTCTGCGCTTTCGACCATGGGCACCAGCAGGGTCTGCACGCCGATATCGAGCAACTGCTTGATCAGCGCGGTATCGCCGATCACCGGGCGCACGATGGGCTGGGCCGGGTAGGGCGCCACCGCCTGCAACTGGCCGAGCAGGCTGCGCAGGTCGTTGGGCGCATGCTCGCCGTCGAGCAGCAGCCAGTCGAAGCCGGCGTTGGCCGCCAGCTCCGCGCAATATGGATCGGCCAGGCCGAGCCACAGGCCGATCTGAGCCTGGCCGTCGCGCAGGCGTTGCTTGAAGGTGTTGATGGGCATGTCCATGGGCGCTCCTCAGACGAAACGGCAGGCGATCGAGCCAAGCTGGTCGTAGTCGACGTGAAAGGTGTCGCCGGGACGGGCGGCCACCGGGCGGGTGAACGAGCCGCCGAGAATGAGCTGGCCGGCTTCCAGGCTCACGTCATGTGCCGCCAGCTTGTTGGCCAGCCAGGCCACGCCCTTGGCGGGGTGGTTGAGCACCGCCGCCGACACGCCGGATTCCTCGATCACGCCGTTGCGGTACAGCACCGCCGGGACCTTGCGCAGGTCGATATCGCCCGGGCGCACGGCGCGCCCGCCCATCACCACGCCAGCGTTGGCGGCGTTGTCGGAGATGGTGTCGAAGACCTTGCGGGTGGCGCCGCTGAGCGGGTCGACCTGCTGGATGCGCGCATCGATGATCTCCAGCGCCGGGATCACCCACTCGGTGGCGTCGAGCACCTCGAACAGGGTCACGTTCGGCCCCTTGAGCGGCTTGCCGAGGATGAACGCCAGTTCCACCTCGACCCGGGGCACGATGAAACGCTCGAAGGGAATGTCGCTGCCTTCCTCGCACAGCATGTCGTCGAGCAGCGCGCCGTAGTCTGGCTCGGTGATGTTCGAGGAGACCTGCATGGCCCGGGAGGTGAGGCCGATCTTGTGGCCGACCAGCTTGCGGCCATCCTTGATCTTCTGCGCCACCCAGGCACGCTGGATGGCGTAGGCGTCCTCGATGCCGATCGAGGGATGTTCCAGGGAAAACTGGCCGACCTGTTCGCGGGTGCGTTCGGCCTGGTCGAGGCGGGCGGCGGCTTGCTGGATGATGCGGGCGTCGAGCATGGAGACCTCAGGGCTGGCGGGTGAACAGAGGGTGCAGGCTGCTGTGCTTGGCGTCGTAAACCTGGGCCTGGCTTTCGTCGATCTGCAGGGTCACGCCGACCGGGCGACGTTCCAGCAGCGCGTCCAGGTGCCGGCGCAACACCGCCAGCAGCGCGTCACCGACCTGCTGGTGCACCGCGGCGCTGCGGCCAGCGCCCATGCGCAGGTTGGCGTAGACGAAACCGTAGGCACCGCGGCCATCGGCGATTGCCGCATGGGCGGCGGGGTAGGCCAGCACACGGGTGCCGCCGGTGGGGAACACCTGGCGATGGTGTTCGTCGCGCTGGGCGAGCATGCAGTCGGCCAGCGCGCGGCATAGGCCTGGCATATCGGCGTCGGCTTCGATATCCGGGCTGTAGAGCAGGACCAGATGGGGCATGGTGATGCTCCTTACAGGCGGCTTGTGGAGGTGACGCCGGCCCGGTTCGAGGCCTGGGCGGCAGGGATCGCGCAGCCATCCTGCGGGGTGACCGGGAAGATCGCGTTGATCTGGCCGGTGCCGGAGGAACCGAAGTACGGCGTCACCACCTCGGCCTTGCCGTCGTATTTCGACCAGCCGAGCGCGCCGAGCAACATGGCGGTGTCGTGCATGAAGCCTTCGCCGTGGCCCTTGACCGCGTACTCGGGCAGCATTGCGCAGAAATCGGCCCAGTCGCCGTCCTGCCACAGGCGCACCACGCGGTGGTCGAGGGTTTCCAGGAACGGGCTCCAGACCTTGGTGGCAAAGTCCGGGGCCTGGCCGTTCTGGGCGAAACGGTGCGACAGCGAGCCGCTGGCCAGGAAGGCCACGGTGCCGTCGTAGTGTTCCTCGACCGCCTTGCGCATGGCCCAGCCCAGGCGCGCGCTGTCGTTGAGGTAGTGCGAGGTGCACAGCGCCGAGACCGAGATCACCTTGAAGTACTGGTCGGTGTTCATGTAGCGCATCGGCACCAGGGTGCCGTACTCAGGCGCCAGCGTGGTGGCGTCGTGGGCCATGGTTTCCACGCCCAGGCGATTGCACTCGTCGGCGAGGATGCGTCCCAGCTCGGGGTTGCCGGGGAAGCCGTAGTTCATGTTGGCGATGAAGTGCGGCAGTTCGTTGCTGGTGTACAGGCCTTCGAAGTGCGCGGCGCAGTTGATGTGGTAGTTGGCGTTGACCAGCCAGTGGGTGTCGAACACGACGAGGGTGTCGACGCCCAGTTCGCGGCAGCGCCGGCCGATCTCGAGGTGGCCGTCGATGGCCGCCTGGCGAAAGCCCTGGCGCGGGCCGGGCAGTTCGGACAGGTACATCGACGGCACGTGGGTGATCTTGGCGGCGAGAGCGAGTGTGCCCATGGGAGTCTCCGGTAACGAGTTGTTGTTATGTATCCATGGCGAGGGCTTCGCCCTCGTTTCGCCGGCAAGCCGGCTCCTACAGTGTGCGGTGATCCCTGTGGGAGCCGGCTTGCCGGCGATGGGCTGCTCAGCAGCCCCGCGTTACACCCCCCAGCGCGGAATGTGATGGCTACCCATGGATATACACACGTTCTTGATCTCGGCGAAGACCTCGAAGCTGTATTGCCCGCCTTCGCGGCCGGTGCCCGAGCCCTTGACACCGCCGAACGGCTGGCGCAGGTCGCGCACGTTCTGGCTGTTGATGAACACCATCCCGGCCTCGATGCCACGGGCCAGGCGGTGGGCCTTGCCGATGTCCTGGGTCCAGATGTACGAGGCCAGGCCGTACTCGGTGTCGTTGGCCAGTTGCAGCGCCTCGGCCTCGTCCTTGAACGGGATCAGGCACACCACCGGGCCGAAGATCTCTTCCTGGGCGATGCGCATCTTGTTGTTCACATCGGCGAACACCGTCGGCTGGATGAACTGCCCCTTGGCCAGGTGCGCCGGCAATCCGGCCGGGCGTTCCAGGCCACCGGCCAGCAGGCGCGCGCCTTCTTCCAGGCCGATGCGGATGTAGCCGGTGACCTTGTCGTAGTGCTGCTGGGTGATCATCGAGCCGACCTGGGTCTTCGGGTCGGTCGGGTCACCGACGATGAGGCGCTTGGCACGGGCGGCGAACTCGGCGACGAACTGCGGGTACACGCTCTCCTGGATGAAGATGCGGCTGCCGGCGGTGCAGCGCTCGCCGTTGAGCGAGAAAATGGTGAACAAGGCAGCGTCCAGCGCACGCTCGAGGTCGGCGTCCTCGAAGATCAGTACCGGCGATTTGCCGCCCAGTTCCATCGAGTACTTTTTCAGGCCGGCCGTCTGCATGATCTTCCGGCCGGTGGCGGTGCCGCCGGTGAAGGAGATGGCGCGCACGTCCGGGTGACGCACCAGGGCATCGCCGGCGGTGGCGCCGTAGCCCTGGATGACGTTGAGCACGCCATTGGGGATGCCGGCCTCGACCGCCAGGCGCCCCAGCTCATTGGCGGTCAGCGGCGACAGTTCGCTCATCTTCAGCACCGCGGTATTGCCCAGCGCCAGGCACGGCGCGGTCTTCCAGGTGGAGGTCATGAACGGCACGTTCCAGGGCGACACCAGCGCGCACACTCCAACCGGCTGGTAGAGCGTGTAGTTGAGCATCTGGTCGTCCACCGGGTAGCTGTGGCCGTCCATACGTGTGCACACCTCGGCGAAGAAGTCGAAATTGTGCGAGGCGCGGGGGATCAGCACGTTGCGCGTCTGGTGGATCGGCAGGCCGGTGTCCAGGGTTTCCAGTTCGGCCAGCTGCGGCACGTTCTGCTCGATCAGCTCACCCAGGCGGCGCATCAGGCGCGCGCGCTCCTTGGCCGGTGTATTGGCCCATTTCGGGAAGGCTTGCTTGGCCGCGGCCACGGCCAGGGCGACTTCCTCGGCGCCGCCGCTGGCGACTTCGCCGATGGCCTCGCCGGTGGCCGGGTTGTAGTTGACGAAGGTGTCGCGGCTCTCGACTTCGCGGCCATCGATCCAGTGCTTGATCATGCTGTTGCCTCTTGTGCGTTGCGGGCGAAGAACTCGGCTTCGCTGACGATCCGGTTGACCAGGCGGCCGACGCCTTCCACTTCCACCACCACCTCGTCGCCCGGGACCACGTCGGCCAGGCCTTCCGGGGTGCCGGTGGCGATCATGTCGCCGGGTTGCAGGGTCATGAAGCTGGAGAAGTATTCGATCAGGTAGGGGATGTCGAAGATCATGTCGGCCGTGGTGCCTTGCTGTTTCAGCTCGCCGTTGATCCAGGTGCGCAGGGTCAGGTTCGACGGATCCGGCACATCGGCGGCGTCGACGATCCACGGGCCTACCGGGGTGGTGGCGTCACGGTTCTTCACCCGCAGGTTGGGGCGGTAGTAGTTCTCCAGGTAGTCGCGGATGGCGTAGTCGTTGCACACCGTGTAGCCGGCCAGGTAGTCGAGGGCATCCTCACGCTTGACGTTGCGCGCCGGCTTGCCGATCACCGCCACCAGTTCGCACTCGTAGTGCATGTACTTGACGTTGTCCGGGCGCCAGCTGACCTGGTTGTGCCCGGTGTAGGTGCCGGGCGACTTGACGAAGGCCAGCGGTTCGGTGGGCGGGGTGAAGGCCAGCTCGGCGGCATGGTCGGCGTAGTTCAGGCCCAGGGCGAACATGCTACCGCTGGCCGGCGGCAGCCAGGTGACCTGGTCGGCGTCGACCACACGGCCATCGGCCAGGCGCAGTCGCTGGTCGTTTTCGACGGTGACCGCGTGGACCTGGCCGTCGAACTGGATACGGGCGTGCTTCATGGGACGAGTCCTTGTTCGGCGACGATGGGGTTGGTCAGCTGGCCGAGGCCGTCGATCTCGACCGTCACCTGGTCGCCGGGCAGCACATCGACACGGCCTTCCGGGGTGCCGGTGATCAGCACGTCGCCGGCATGCAGGGTCATGAACTCGCTGATCTCGGCGATCAGCCGGGCCACGCCGCGCACGCAGTTGGCGGTGTTGTTCTGCTGGCGCAGCTCACCGTTGACCCACAGGCGAATGCCCAGCGCGTCGGGGTTGCCGACCTGCGTGGGCGGCACCAGTTGCGGGCCGAGCGGGCAGAAACCGTCGCGGCATTTGGCCTTGACCGCCGGGCGGTAGTAACTGTCTTCGGGCAGGCTGAACTCGTTGACGATGGTGTAGCCCGCCACGTGGTCCAGGGCGTTGTCCAGGCTGACGCGACTGGCGTCCTTGCCGATGACCACGCCCAGTGCAGGGCCCGCTTGCAGGCGTTCGACTGCCGAGGGGTAGGTCACTGGCTGGGCGTGACCGTTGCGGGTGTTGGGCGTCTTGATGAACAGCACCGGCTTGACCGGCGGTTGCTGGTACGGCGCTTCGTGGAAGGACGCCAGATGCTGTTGCAGCAGGCCCTGGTAGTTAAGGGCGACGCCGAACAGGCTGCCGCTGGCGACCTCGTGCAAGGCACGGCTCATGCATTTCTCCTGCGGTGGGCGAAGCGGACGGGACGCTTCTTGGTGTTTTTGTTAATGTGTTAACGTTATATTTAATATGTTAACGATCGTCAAGGCATTCGCCGCTGGTCGGTGGTGCTAGGATGATTTCCCCCCGGCGCGTTTCACCGCTGCGAGAACAACAATGAAAGAACGACAGCCGATCCCCAACATCAACATCGGTCAGGTCTACGACCAGCGCTACAGCGACAGCGAGGTGCATTACGACCGGCTGGGCAACCTGGCCGGATTCTTCGGCCGCAACATGCCGGTGCACCGGCACGACCGTTTCTTCCAGGTGCACTACGTGAAGACCGGCAGCGTGCGGGTGTACCTGGACGAGCAGCGTTACCACGAGTCCGGTCCGATGTTCTTCCTCACCCCACCCACCATTCCCCATGCTTTCGTCACCGAGCCCGATGCCGACGGCCATGTGCTGACCGTGCGCCAGCAACTGGTCTGGCAACTGCTGCAGGCCGAGCCTGGGCTTGCGCTTGGCCCACGCCTGCAGCCGGCATGTGTCGCGCTCGGTCATCTGCGGGGGGCGGCGGCCGAGGAGGTGCAGCGCCTGGAGCAGCTGTTCGACCTGCTGGGCGGCGAACTGGGCCATGGCCAGGCCGGGCAGGGCACCGCCGTGCAGGACCTGGCCCGCCTGGTGATGATCAGCCTGTTGCGCCTGTGCGCCAATTCGCTGGAGGCCACGCCCGCGCGGCACGAGGACCTGCAGCTGTTCCACCGTTTCAACGAACTGATCGAGCGCCACTACCTCGACCACTGGACCCTGCCGGCCTACGCGGCGGCCCTGGGCGTGACCGAGGCGCGCCTGAACGACGTATGCCGGCGCATGGCCGACCTGCCGTCCAAGCGCCTGGTGTTCGAGCGGCTGATGCAGGAGGCGCGGCGCTTGCTGCTGTACACCGGCGGCTCGGCCAACGAGATCTGCTACCGCCTGGGGTTCAAGGACCCGGCGTACTTCAGCCGCTTCTTCCAGCGCCATGCGCAGATGACGCCGGGTGAGTACCGCCAGCGCCAGGCGGGGTTGCGTTGACATGCGGCGACGGGTCCGGGCGGTGGGCTGTCGGCAGATCGTGCTACGGGGAAGGCATCGCGGGAATGGGTGATTGCCAGGAACGCTGGTACTTTTCACAGGGCTGGACAGCCCGGGTGAAAATGTATTTCACTTTATTAATATCTTAATAAAACAGCCCTTGATCCTGATGACCCAACCAAGACCCTCCCTGACCTTGACCCTGCTGCAGGCCCGCGAAGCGACCATGGCGTTCTTCCGCCCGGCCCTGAATGCCCACGACCTGACCGAGCAGCAATGGCGGGTGATCCGTATCCTGCGCCAGCAGGGCGAGCTGGAAAGCCACCAGCTGGCCGACCAGGCCTGCATCCTCAAGCCGAGCATGAGCGGCGTGCTCAAGCGCCTGGAGCGCGACGGCCTGGTGGCGCGGCGCAAGTCGCCGGAAGACCAGCGGCGCATCTTCATCAGCCTGACCGTGCGCGGGCAGCAGGCGTTCCTGGCGATGAGCGAGGAGATGGAGCGCAACTACCAAGAAATCCAGCGCCAGTTCGGCGCGGACAAGCTGGAGCAGTTGATGGGGTTGTTGAACGAGCTGAAGAAGGTCAGGCCCTGAAATCAAGGGGGCCGCTGTGCGGCCCATCGCCGGCAAGCCGGCTCCCACAGGGTTGGCAGTTGGCGCGGACATTGTGGGAGCCGGCTTGCCGGCGAGGGGTTGCACAGCAACCCCATGGTTTACTGTCCAGCCAATTGCAGCGAATCATCGAGAATTTTCAGCAACGACGCTGCCCGCCGCGCATAAACCGCCGGGGGCGCGTACAGCAGCTCCACATGCAGGCTGTCGATGATCCCCAGGTAGGCATCGCCATACAGCTCCAGCTTGTTGCCATCACTGCGGGCCCAGGCATGCCGGTCGAGCAGGGCCTGGCAGAAGCCCAGGCGGATCCGCTCCAGGTACGCCTCGAAGCCGCTGGTGACGATCGAGCGGACCGGTGCCGGCGGCAGGAATGCACTGCGCAGCACGAAGCGCAGGTTGGCCGACGCCGCGTAGCGCTCGGCCAGGTGCAGCGGATGCCAGTGCCCCGGCGCCTCGCGGCCTGCCGCTTCATGGCCGAAGCCCGCCTCGACGTAGGCGGTTTCGTCGGCCAGGGCCCGTTCGAAGGCGCACACGAATAACGCGTCCTTGTTGGCGAAGTGGGCGTACAGCGAGGCTTTGCGCATGCCTGCCAGGGCGGCGATCTCGTTCAGCGACGAGCCGTCGTAGCCGTGCTCGGCGAAATGCTCCACGGCATGCTCGCAGATACGCGCGGCGGATGGGGTCAGGGCTTTCAAGGCGGTCACTCCGGGTTGACGCTGCAGGACGAGGCGCTGATTGTCTTTGCCACGGCGGCGCGGGTCAAACCGACGATGACCACGGCCGCCGCCGCCAGTAACCAGGCCCAGGCCAGCGGGCCCAGGGTGGCCAGGTGCCCGGCCAGGGGCGTGGCGCTGGACGAGATCACCAGTTGCAGCGCGCCGAGCAGGGCCGCCGTCGAGCCGACATCGCGCTGCTGCGATGACATCGCCAGGGCCATCAAGGTGGCCTCGCAAACCCCCAGGCCGAACAGCGCCAGCACCACGCCCGCCAGCAGCAGCGGCAGGCCTGCGCCAGACAGGCCGGCAATCACCGCCAGTGCTGCGCCGGCCCCCATGCACAGCGCCCCCCACCCGGCCACCTGGGCCACGCCGTGCCGGCTGACGCAATAGCCGGACAGCGCCGCGCCGAGCAGGATGGCAACGCCGCAGCCGCCGAACAGCAGGCCGAAGTGCGTGCTGGAGAGGCCGAAGTGCTGCTGGTACACATAGGCCGAGCCGGCGATGTAGGCGAACAGGAAGAAGAACACCGCCGACAGGGCCAGGGCCGGGCGCAGGAAAGCGCCGTCGGCGGCGATGCGGACGTAGGTACGCCATACCGTCGCCGGTGCCAGGCGCACCCGATGCGCCGGCGGCAGGGTTTCATCGAGCGTCATGGCCGAATTGACCAGGGTCAGCAGGCCGAGGCCGGCCAGCACCAGCATGATTGCCCGCCAGCCATAGGCCGCGTCGATCACTCCGCCCAGGGCCGGGGCGAGGATCGGCGCCAGACCCTCGATGGTCATCAGCAGGGCGAAGATCTGTGCCGCCCGTGCGCCATCGGCGCTGTCGCGGACCATGCTCATGATCACCACCAACGTCAGCGCGCTGGCCAGGCCCTGCACCAGGCGCGCCACCAGCAGCGCGTCCAGCGACGGCGCGGCCGCCGCGGCCAGGGAGGCGATGCAGAACACCAGCAGGCCGGCGAGCAGCGGGCGACGCCGCCCCAAGGCATCCACCAGTGGCCCGAACAGCAGTTGCCCGGCGCCCATGGCCAGCAGGAACACGGTCAGCGTCAGCTGAACCTGGGTATAGCCGGTGGCGAAGTCGCGGGCCATCTCCGGCAGGCTGGCCAGGTACATGTCGATGGCAGACGGGCCAAGAGCGCCGATCAGGGCGAGGGAGGCGGCGAAGCGGAAATGTGAAGCGGGCATGAGCGAAAGTCCGTGCAAGCAAAATAGTAACCTACCGACCGGTAGGTTGGCGAAGTATGCCAGATATCTGCCGGGGGTCAACGCAATGTCTGCCCACCGGGGATCCGCTTGCGCCCCAAATACACCGTCGCCGCTTGTTTAGCGCCACCGGTCCGATCCGCTCGGAATAATCCGAATCCCTCTTTATCGCCGTACTCCCAATCCATGTACGGCACCTCGCCGTGCAACCCTTAGCCACACGAGGTTTTTGCAACCATGGCCAACAAAGACAGCAACATGACCGGTCGCCAGGACACCAACAAGCAGGACGCCAACAAGACCGGCAGCCAGGGTGGAACGAAGAACCCAGGCAATTTCGCCAATGACCGCGAAAAAGCGTCCGAAGCCGGTCGCAAGGGCGGGCAGAGCTCCGGCGGCGGCAATCGCCAGAGCGAGTCCGGCCACAAGGGCGGCCGCTCGTAAGTGAGGGCACGCGGTGCCGGGTTCGCCTGGCACCGCGCACACCCCACCAGGAGGTTCCCATGCGTATCGCACCTCTGATTTGCCTGTTGGGTAGCCTGGGCCTGCTGGCTGGCTGCTTCGACCGCGACAATGACCATCCGGCGAAAGACGCCGACCCGAGCAAGCCCTCGCTGCAGATGCAGCAACCCGATTCCCCGACCAGCAACCCGTCCCCCGAAACCAAGCCCCAGAATCCATAACGCGAGGTGACCGGCATGGTGGCGATGATCCGTGACGGCGTGCGTTCGCAAGCCAGGCACGACATGACTGATGAGGTAGCGCATCGCTACCAGGCGTTGCTGGCGGGACGCGATGCCACCGCCGAGGACTGGCTGGAAACACAACTGCGCCGTGTTCGTACCAGGGAAGACGACCTGCCGGAGGAGCCGCACCTGTTGCCCCAATGGGCCGAACACCATGCCGCCCAGGTCGCCCACGACCATGCGCATTACCTGCGGCAGCGGCGTGAAGGAGCGCCCCGGCGCTATTTCGCCACCCGCGCCCAAGCCTTGTGGTTCCTGCAGCAGGTCGCGCCGACCAAGGCGGTCGACGGCGCCTGGCTGCACGGTACCCTGCGGCACTGGCGCGACCCTCGTTACCACGGATTGATCCGCACTTTTCTCGAAGAACTGGGCGACGGCGACCCACGCTGCAACCATGTGCTGATCTACCAGCGTCTGCTCAGCCGCCTGGGGTGCTTGCAAGGGCTGCCACTTGAGCCTTCGCGATTCATGCAAGGCACCGTGCAATTGGCCCTCGGCCAGCACTGCGAGCGCTTCCTGCCCGAGGTGATCGGCTACAACCTGGGATATGAGCAGCCACCGCTGCACCTGCTGGTCACCACCCATGAGCTGGCCGAGTTGGGTATCGACGCCCACTACTTCCAGTTGCACGTGACCATCGACAACGCCGCCAGCGGCCATGCCCGGCGTTCGCTGGAGAGCCTGCGGATGTTGGCGCCAGCGGGCGATGAAGATTTCTATGCGCGTGTCAGGCACGGCTACCGGCTCAACGACCTGGGCCTCGACACACCTTCGCTGATCGCCAGCTTCGACCTGCAGGGCGAACTGCTCGCCGCGCTGGAGCGCAAGCGCGTGTTCGGCCAGTTCATGCATTCCGATCGCTGCCGCCTGCAAGGGCGGACCATCAACCAGTGGCTTGCCGAGCCGGGGGCGATGGCCGGGTTCCTGGAGGCCCTGCAAGCCCAGGGCTGGATCAAGCGTGACAGCGACCCGATGCAGAGCCGCTTCTGGTCACTGATCGACGGCCCCGGCGCGGCAATGTTCGGCGTGTTCAGCGCCTACGAGAAACAGCTGTGGCATGACTGGATCGCCGGTAGCTGGCAAGGGGCCGGGCCTCGCCGTGTGCCGCCCGGGCAGTGGGAGCAGGCGTTGGCCCTGCAGGCGGAGGCGCCCGGCCGGGCCCAAGCCTCGGAGATCGCCACGCTGATCGAGGCCATGGCCGGTAACCGGCACGCAGAACCCACGGGCCTGCGTGCCACACGCGACTACATCGCTGCCACCGGGCTGTTCCAGGGAGGGCCGCGGTGATGCAACTTGACCAGAAGCAAATCCGTGCCGACGAGGCTTTGTTGCAACTGGGCCGCAGGCTGCATGCCGACGGCTACCGTTTCACCTGCGTCACCCCGGCGACCCAGGCGCGGGTCAATGCCCGACCTCAGGCCCAGCGCGCGTGCACGCTGCGAGATGTATTCGGCTGGAGCCGGCCGTTCCCGGCTTCGCTGATCAGTGCCGACGAGCTGGAACAACTGGGCACGGCCGGCGTGCTGGAGGCGCACGGCGAGCTGTGGCGCAGCCGAGTGCGCTGGTCGAGCCTGGATGACCTGTTGCTGGTGCATTCGGCCTGGCCGACGGAGAGCAGCGACGCGGTGTTCTTCGGGCCGGACAGCTACCGCTTCGCCCAGTTGATCGAGGATCACCTGCGGCGCAGCCCCCGGCGCGTGCAGCACGCCGTCGATATCGGCTGCGGCAGCGGCATCGGCGCTTTGCTGATTGCCCGGGCCGCACGCCATGCGCAGGTCAGCGCGCTGGACATCAATCCGCTGGCGCTGCGCTACACCGCCGTCAACGCCGCCCTGGCCGGGCTGGCCAATGTGTCGGTCGAGCCCAGCGACCTGCTCACGGGCATCACCGGCACCTTCGACCTGATCGTCGCCAACCCGCCCTATATGCTCGATGCCAGCCAGCGCGTCTACCGCCACGGCGGCGGGGCGCTCGGCGCCGACCTGTCGCTGCGTATCGTCGAACAGGCCTGTGAGCGCCTGACACCGGGCGGCACATTGCTGCTGTACACCGGGGTGGCGATCGTCGAAGGGCGCGATGCGTTGCTCGAAGCGGTCCGCCTGCGCCTGGCCGGCCCTGACTTGAGCTGGCACTACCGGGAGCTGGATCCGGACGTGTTCGGCGAGCAGTTGCTCGAGCCCGGCTATGAACAGGTCGAGCGCATTGCCGCCGTGGCCCTGACCGTCACCCGTCGCGGCGGATGAACGCATGGGGCGGCCCTGCACGTTCGGCATCGAGGAGGAGTACCTGCTGGTGGCGCTGGACAGTGGCCGGGTGCTGTCCTCGCCGTCGACGGCACTGATCCGTCTGTGCCGTGAGGTGCTGGGGCCGTGTTTCGCCGAAGAGATGTTCCGCAGCCAGATCGAGCTGGCCTCGCCGGTGTTCGAGACGCTGCACCAGGCCCGCACCTTCTTTACCGAGCAACGCCAGCGCCTGAGCCAGGCGCTGGCCGCCGAGGGGGCTGGTCTGTACTGTGCGGCAAGCCACCCCAGCGCCCACTGGCTGCGCCAGCATCCACGCGCAACGCCGCACTTTCGGCAGTTGTTCGACGACTACCGGCTGGTGGCCCGGCGCAGCCTGTTGAACGGCCTGCACGTGCATGTCGGGGTGCCACCGGGCCTGGATCGCATGCAGGTGATCAACCGGGTCCTGTGCTGGCTGCCCTTGCTGTTGTCGCTCAGCACCTCATCTCCCTACTGGTGCGGCCAGGACACCGGCTACATGAGCTACCGCCGCGTGGTGTGCGGAGAGTGGCCGCACATGGGCCTGCCGGAACCGCTGCCGGACTGGAGCGCCTACGAGCGTTATCGCGCGCTGTTGCAACGCAGCGGCACGTTGGCCGAGGACGGCGACTTCTGGTGGGCGATCAGACCTTCGCGGCGTTTTCCGACCGTCGAATTGCGCATCTGCGACGGCTGTCCGCGGCTGGAGGAAGCCTTGGCCATCGCCGGCCTGTTTCGCCATCTCGTCGAGCATGCGCTGCGGCGGCACGCTGGCGCCGCCAGCCGTGAAATGCGCTGGATCACCCAGGAGAACTACTGGCGCGCCATGCGTCATGGCCGTCTTGCCACCTTCATTGGTGTTCATGACCAGCAGCCGGTGAATGCCGAAGTCTGGCTGACGCAGTTACAGACGCAATGCCCGGCCGACACTGCCGATGCCGAGCGTTCTTTCCTGCACGCCCGGCGCATTCTGCGCGACGGCAGCAGTGCCGATCGCCAGCGCCAGGCCTATGGGTTGGCCCGCGAGCAAGGCCTGGATGAGCGTTTGGCAATGCGCAACGTGCTCAGGCAGGTGATGGACGACCATCTGTCGGCGCCGGGCCCAGCTTGAGCAAACCATCCATCAGCCGGTTGCCTCGAAACTTGTGTGGTCCTCGTACGGTGCCAGACCGCTTCCACGTGACGAACAGCACCTGTATGCGGGCTTGCCCCGCGCCAGACCTTACCCAGCCATTACCCGAAGGAGTCCAGCCGATGCCCCGCAAGCCCCAGGACCAGTTCACCCTGCAGAACCCCCTGACCCAATATCCGCATCCGCCATTCCCCGCCCAGCATCAACCGGCCCCAGGCCTGGATGCGCACATGCAACCCAAGCCCGACCACGGCGAAACCACCTACAAGGGCTTCGGCCGTCTGGCCGGCCGGCGCGCCCTGATCACCGGCGCCGATTCGGGTATCGGCCGGGCCGTGGCCATTGCTTTCGCCCGGGAGGGCGCCGACATCGCCCTCAATTATTTGCCGACCGAGGAGCGCGACGCCCGCGAAGTGGTGCAGCTTATCGAGGCCGAGGGGCGCAAGGCCGTGGCGTTGCCCGGCGACCTGAAGGATCCGCGCTTCTGCGGCCAGCTGGTCGACCAGGCCCACGAACGGCTCGGCGGTCTCGACATCCTGGTGAATGTCGCCGGCAAGCAGGAAGCACGCAAGGATATCGGGCAGATCACCCACGAGCAGTTCGACCATACGCTGAAGACCAACGTCTACGCGCTGTTCTGGCTGTGTCAGGCCGCCGTGCCGCTGATGCCGGCCGGGGCGACCATCATCAACACCGCGTCGATACAGTCCTACCAACCATCGGCCACGTTGCTCGACTATGCCACCACCAAGGCCGCCATCGTCGCCTTCACCAAGGCCCTGGCCAAGCAGGTGATCGAGCGCGGCATCCGGGTCAACGCGGTGGCCCCCGGGCCGATCTGGACCGTGCTGCAGCCCAGTGGCGGGCAGCCACCGGAGAAGATCCCCGACTTCGGCGGGCACACGCCGATGAAACGCCCGGGCCAGCCCGCCGAGTGCGCGCCGTTGTACGTGCTGCTGGCCAGCCAGGAATCGAGCTACATCACCGGCGAGATTTTCGGCGTCACCGGGGGCAATCCGCTGCCGTAGGGCAAAGCCGAATAAACCTTCCGCGCGCCGCGCAGTCAGTCCTTGTAAGCGCCCCGTCGATGTGGGCCAAGGAGGTGGCTGATGAAACTCGTCTGCCTGCTGCGTGGCTGCCAATGGCGCAGCCTGTTGTTCCATGAAGTCGCCGGGCTGCAATGCCACTGCTGCGAACGCTGCGGTGCGCTGCGTTACAGCCAGCCCGGCCTGACCCCGAACACTTAGGAGCCAACCATGGCCAGGGCGATCTGGAAAGGCGCGATCAGTTTCGGTCTGGTGCACATCCCGGTGTCCCTCAACACCGCGGTGCGCAGCGAGCGGGTGGATTTCGACTGGCTGGACAAGCGCAGCATGGAGCCAGTTGGCTACAAGCGGGTGAACAAGGTCACCGGCAAGGAAATCGACAAGGAAAACATCGTCAAGGGCGTGGAGTACGAGAAGGGCCGCTACGTGGTGATCAGCGAGGAGGAAATCCGCAAGGCCCGGCCAGAGGCGACCCAGACCATCGATATCTTCTCGTTCGTCGAAGCCGGGGAAATCCCCCTGCAACAGGTCGACACGCCGTATTACCTGAGCCCGGACCGCCGGGGCGGCAAGGTCTACGCGTTGCTGCGCGAGACTCTGGCCAGCACCGGCAAGGTGGCCCTGGCCACGGTGGTGCTGCACACCCGCCAGCACTTGGCGCTGCTGCGCCCGCTCGACGAGGCGCTGGTGATGATCACCTTGCGCTGGCCGGAGGAAGTGCGGGGCCTGGAGACACTGGAACTGGACAAGAGCGTGACCGACAGCAAGGTCGACAAGCGCGAGCTGGACATGGCCAAACGCCTGGTCGAGGACATGAGCGGGCCGTGGAAGCCCGATGACTACCACGACGCGTTCCGCCAGACCATCCTCGACCTGGTGGAGGAGAAGGCCAGCAAGGGCAAGATCGAGACAGTGGAGAAAGGCGAGGGCGCCAGGGCGGAGAAGGGCGCGGACATCATCGACCTTACCGAGCTGCTCAAGCGCAGCCTGGGTGGCAAGAGCAAGGCGAAGAAGCCTGCGGCCAAGCGCCCACGCAAGGCATCGTGATCCGAGCGCCGGTCTACGGGATCTGGCCTTCCAATCCGCTGAGGTAATCGCCGAATCCCTGCCGCGCCCGGCTGTCCCGACGGCTGCTGGTCGCCACGCTGTGCCTGGCGGTCCAGACAATCTGCGCGCCGATGGCTTCCAGTGCCAGTACCAGTTGCACATCCTCGTGGGCCGGCAGCGGCTGGAAACCGCCGACCTTGGCATAGGCCTTGGCGCACACCCCAAGGTTGGCACCGTGTATATGCCGGTGGCCTTCCGTTGCCTGGTAGCGGCTGTGGTAAAGCTGGCGCAAGGCGGCACCCTGCCAGGGTTGCCAGCGCTCGATATGCACTGTGCCGCACACCGCGTCGGCATGCCATTGCAGCTGCGACAGCAGCCAGTGGCCAGGCACGCGGCTGTCGGCATCGGTGAATGCCAGCCACTGGGCGCCGCGCTCGATCATCCACGCCGCCCCCAGGCGCCGGGCAATGCCGACATTGCCGGCCTCCAGCGCCAGCGTGTGCACGCCATGGCGCCTGGCGATGCGCGCGCTGGCATCGGTACAGCGATCGAGCACCACCAGCACCTCGACCTCCAGGCCCGCGGCTTCGGCCCGCGCAGCTGCCACCCGCACGGCCTTCAGGCAGTGTCCGAGGCGCCGGGCCTCGTTATGGGCGGGAATGATCACCGCGATCATGGGCAAGTCTCGTCCAGGTCGACCACCCGGGGCTGGCACGACCAGTACTCGAGCAGGAAGTCCGCCTCCTCATGGCGCAACTGCGGATACAGCGGCAGGTGCCTGGCCAGCAGGGCGTGCACTTGGCCGCCGTCCTGGGGGCAGCCGGCAATCGGATGGCGCCAGTGGCAGGCCAGCAATCCGCCGTCGCCAGCCAGGCAGGCCACGGACTGTTCAATCACCTGCAACCAGTCGGTGGGGTCGAGGTAGTAGCCGATCTCGCTGAGCACGACCAGGTCGAACTGCCCGCCCGGCCAATCGCCCGGCAGGTGCCCCTGTTCGACGCGGGCATGATCGACCCCTGCCAGGCGTTGCCGGGCCAGCCTGACGGCAGTGGCGTCGATGTCCTGGCACAGCAGGCTGGCGCAGCGCTCGGCCAGCAGCACGCTCAGCTCGCCGTTGGCGCAGGCCGGCTCGAACACCCGGCCGTACCACTGGCTGGGCAGGCTGGCCATCGCCAGGTCGCGCTTGCGACGTTCGTACCAGCGGGTGCGAAAGGCCCAGGGATCGTCGTTGCCGGCATACAGGTCGGCGAAATACTGCGCGTCGAGGCTCATGGCGACTCCATTACAGGAAGACCAGTTCGAAAGGCTGCAACAGGCAGGTCTGCAGGGTGACGGGCAGCACCGGAGGATGCTCCCCGTCTGGCTGCAACTGGCTGGCGTGGGCGGCCAAGGCCTGGCGTTTGCGCGCCAGGCGGGTGTCGTCGAGCTGTACCCGATGGGCCTGGGGCCAGGGCAGGCGCGGGTCATCGGGCGTGGCCCAATGCCACGCCCACACCGGGACCTCGGCCAGTTGTACCCGGCGTGCCTGGGCCGCCTGGGCAGCAGCGCGGCCGGCCGCCTCGTGGTCGCAGTGGCCGTCACCGCGCCAGGTGGTCAGCAGCAGGTCGTCCGGTTCGAGCAGTTGCTCCAGGTAGTTGGCCAGGAAAGCTTCATCGCGGGGCAGGGCGCCGTCCTTGAGGTTCAGGCGCCGCCAGTCCAGGCGGTTGAGGTCCAGATCAAGCTGTTGCAGGGCGTGCCGGCTTTCCTGGGGGCGCTGGTGGCGCAGACGGTGCTCGGTCCAGTGGGCGGAATGGGGATGGCTGCCTTCGCCGTTGGTGGCGGAAATCAGCACTAGGTCCTGCTCGCGCCCGTGGAAACCGGCCAGCAGTCCGCCGGCCATGAGGATTTCATCGTCCGGGTGGGGGGCCAGCAACACCAGGCGCCGGCCGGACGGACAGACCTGTTCGGGCTTGAGCCACTTGGCGCGGGCCAGGTGCGCGGATTGCTGCCAGTCGCGCCAAGGGGTGCCGGCAGCCGACTGGATACGGTTCTCGCTCATAGCTGCCAGGCTCCCGCCGGCATGCCGGTCACTTGCCTGCCCAGTTCGGCCAGGTCGCGTTCGGCATGGCTCTGGCGCAGGTAGACCGGCAGGTCGGCGCTGAGCCGGGCGAAATGACTGCTGCGACAGAAGGGCGTGGCACCCAGCGCCCTGCCGACATGGCGGATCACCTGCTCGACCGCCTGTTCGACCTGGGCGCGGGCGCGGCGCACTTCGAAGCTGGCGTCGGCATGGGGCTGCTGGTCGATCCAGGCGGCGCATTCGCGAAGCGCGGCGCGGGCGCCGTACAAGGCAGCATCCACCGCTCCCAGATGGGCATCGGCGTGCGGATCGGGCCGAGGCATGCGGCAATGCTCGCGCAGGTAGTCGGCCAGTGCCTCGGCCGCGCCGTACCAGCACGCGGCGATGCCGGCGCCGCCATGCCAGAAACCAGGACGTGCCAGGTACTGGCCGGGCAGGCCGACGGCCAGCCCGGGCGTGTCGTCGAATTCGATGCTGACGCTGGTGGTGGTGGCCATGCCCACCGCCTGCCACTGGTCGGCCTGGATGCGCTGGCTGGGGTGCGACAACTCGATGGCCACCAGCTGCGGCTGGTCATTCTCCCATGCAGTTATCAGTGCCCGGTCGATCTGCAGCGCGCCCGAGCACCAGGCCTTGCGCCCTTGCAGACGTACCTGCCCGTCGTGCCGCTCGACGATACGGGCACGGGCATCCGGCGGCTCTGCGGCCCACACGCCCCAGATCCCGTCCTGGGCGTGGTGGGCGGCACCGCATTCGGCCAGGATCGCCAAGGCATCGGTATGGCCTTCATAGAGCTTGGCCAGGGTCAGGTCGCAACCGGCTACCCGCGCGAGCGTCTGCCAGCGCTTGAGGGTCTGGCCCTGGCCGGGCAGGGGCAACAGGTCGAGGTGGTCGGCCTGCATGGCCTGCAGCAGCTCCGGCAGCAAGGTGTCGAGGTCGATGGCCTGCGGTCGGGCGCCGAAGCGGCGCAGCAGGCGGTCGAGGTTGGTCAGGTCGAAGTCCTGGATGATGCTCATGAATACGTTCCCCTTGGCCTCAGTCGATGCCCAGCTGTTTGCGCATGCGCACGGTGATGGACTGCCGGGTCTTGGCCATGTCCGCCCAAGGGTCGTCCACCTCGGCCAGCCGCGCCTGCAGATTGCCGACGTGCCACTGGTTGGCGCCTTTGAGCTGGGTCAGCTCTTCGCGCCAGATCGGCACCGACACCGGCAGCCCCTCGCGGGCACGCAGCGAATACGCCGCGACCGTGGTGGCGCCCTTGCCGTTGCGCAGGTAGTCGATGAAGATCCGCCCGACCCGGTTACGGGGCCCGGAGACGGCGCTGAGCCGATCCGGGAACAGGCCCGCCATATGCTCGACGAGGGCATGGCTGAAGTCCTTCACCTCGTCCCAACCGGCGCGGCGGGTCAGCGGCACCACCAGGTGCATGCCCTTGCCGCCACTGGTCTTGAGGAACACCTTCAGGCCCAGCTCATCGAGCAGGGTGAGGGTCAGTTGGGTCGCTTCGAGCATGGCTTTCCAGGGCAGTGCCGGATCGGGGTCGAGGTCGAGGACGAAGCGATCGGGCTTGTCGAAATCCTTGTCGGTGGCATTCCAGGTGTGCAGTTCGAGCATGTTCATCTGCACCGCGCCCAACAGGCTGTCGGCGCGGTTGAGCACCATCGCCGCCTGGCCGGCCTGCGCCTTGCTGTAGCTGCGCACAGCCGGGATGTGCAGCTGGCCGGCATTCTTCTGGAAGAACAGTTCGCCACCCAGTCCGTCCGGTGCGCGCACCAGCGCCACGGGACGGTCCTTGAGCTGCGGCAGCAGCCAGTCGGCGACCTGGGCGTAGTACTCGGCGACCTGGCGCTTGGTGGTGCCGGTGCTGGCGTCGACCACGCGGTCGGGGTGGGTCAGGCGCAGGCTGCCGTGGGGCTCGGCGGGTGGCTGCGCGGCGCGCTTGGCGGGCATGGCTCGCTCCAGGTCGATGGCGGTGGCGGGTTTGTCGTCGCGCAGGCCGTGGAACACCGAGTGGCGCACGATGCCTTCGCGGGTCATCTGGGCGTAGGCGACTTCGGCCAGCAGTTGCGGCTTGAGCCAGTGCACGCCACGGGTGTCGGCGCCGCGGGGCGGCTTGGGCAAGGCCGGCTTGTCGACTTCCAGGGGTTTGAGGCGCGCATGCAGGCTGTCCAGCGTGGTGGCGCTGAATCCGGTGCCGACCTTGCCGGCATAGCGCAGCTGGCCGCTGTCGGTGTCGTGCAGGGCTAGCAGCAGGGCACCGAAGGCGTTGCGGCTGCCTTTGGGGTCGGTGTAGCCGACGATCACGAACTCCTGGCGCTGCTTGCACTTGAGCTTGACCCAATCACCGCTGCGCCGGCCCACGTAGGGGCTGTCGGCGCGCTTGCCGATCAGGCCTTCGAGCTTGAGGCGGCAGGCGCTGTCGAGCAGCGAGTCGACAGGCTCGGTGAAGTCGGCGGAGAACTTGAGGAGGTCCGACGGCGTGCTTTCCAGCAGTCGGGCCAGGGTGGCACGTCGCGCCTGCAGGGGTAGCGGGCGAAGGTCCTCGCCACCCAGGTACGGCAGGTCGAACAGGTAATAGGTGATGCGTTCGTCGTGCTCGGTGTCGAAGGCGTTCTGCAAAGCCTGGAAGTCGGCCACACCCTGTTCGTCGACCACCACCATCTCGCCATCGAGCCAGGCCGAATCAAGCCCTAGCGCTTTCAAGGCCTCGACCTGACGCGGCATCTTCGCACTCCAGTCGTGGCCATTGCGGGTGAACAGGCGCACATCCTCGCCTTCGATGCGGGCGAGGATGCGGTAGCCGTCGAACTTGACTTCGTAGTGCCAGTCACCGCTGGGCGGCGAATCGACCAGGGTGGCGAGTTGCGGCTGGAGCTTGTCCGGCAGGGCGACGGGGTTGGCCTTGGCCTTGCGTTTGTTGGCAGTGGCTGTTTTCGCCGGCTGGCGCGGCAGCAGTGTACGGTCGCTCAGCACACTGTCCGGCAAGGCTTCGACAATGCTGTAGTCGGTTTCGCTGCGGGCCTGGCCATCGTGGGACTTGACCAGCATCCACTGCTCCTTCTTGCCGGCCAGGTGGGTGCGGAACAGGTTCCAGACGCCCGACAGTTTCTCGCCCTGCAGACGAAAGCGCAGCTTGCCCTTGGCGTAGGCCTGGCGTGGATCGCCCTCGGGCTCCCAGATACCGCGATCCCAGACGATCACGTCACCGGCGCCGTAGTGGCCTTCGGGGATATTGCCTTCGAAGTCGGCGTAGTCCAGCGGGTGATCCTCCACATGCACCGCCAGGCGGCGGACCTTGGGGTCGAGCGAGGGGCCCTTGGGAATGGCCCAGCTTTTCAGGGTGCCATCGAGTTCCAGGCGAAAGTCGTAGTGCAGGTGGCTGGCGTCGTGTTTCTGGATGCAGAACTGCAAGGCATGGGCCTTGCCCGTGCGGCCGCGCTTGCCGGCAGGCTCGGGCGTGGCGTTGAAGTCGCGCTTGCGCTGGTACTCCAGCAGGGGCTTGGCCATGGCGGGCTCCGAAACGGTTCGCGGGGTCTCTAGGTTGGGAGGCGAGGGGGCTGGGCGGAGTTCAAAAAAAGCGTGGGCAGGTGCTGCCTGCAGAAACTCTGAATCATTGACTGGCAGGGGGAGTCGACCGAATGAGCCCACAAATCGGAGAGCGATCATGCCCATTCCCAGAGACCCTAAACCGGCAGTCGAGATCGACGACACGCAAGACCGCATGGGCAGTGTCCATGAACTGGATTTCAGCGAGCGCCGCGATGAGCGCCAGGGCCGGATTGGCGACGAACGACCGGCGCGGGAGGTGGAAGAGGAGTATCCACCCAGACGCGTTGCCGAAAGTGGCATGACCGGTGGCGAGGCGCTGAGTGACAGCCTGCACGAGGACAATGTCACCCTCGACGACCTGAGCCCTGACACGCTGCTGGACGAGACCGGTGCGCGCGATCCGCATGAGCCGGGTACGGCAGGCGGCCCGGCGGATCAGACCCTGCGTCATGTCGAGGCGCACGAGATCGGTGGCGGCATCGGCCTGGACGAGGCCGAACTGGCCCGCTCGGCGCCGTTGGACGGCGAGCCATGGACCGACGAGCTCACCCCTGAAGACGAGCGGAGAGAACGCTGATGAACGAGCAACGTTGTTCCTGCAACCACTGTTCCTGCACCGTGGATGCCAATGCCGTGGTCCAGGATGGCAAGGCGTACTGCTGCGAAGCGTGTGCGACGGGGCACCGTAATGGTGAGCCTTGTCGCATGGGGGATTGCAAATGTGGGGAGGTGAGTCAGCCGAAAGAGAGTAATGTCGATAACGCGTTGGATGAGACTTTTCCGGCGAGCGATCCTATTTCACCTTGATATTCAATATACAGCAGCCCTGTCATTAATTAATTCGACGATAGGGCTGCTGGCCACTACAATTACATACCTTCACCACACTAAAGCCTTCAATTCTTGCTCTTGCTCTTGCTCTTGCTCTTGCTCTTGCTCTTGCTCTTGCTTCTAAGTGCGCGATAGTTCAGGCAACACAAATTGCGACTTCAGGAGGCCGAACGGAGGTCTTGCGGAGGGAGGTGACGGGCATGGATGCCCGTCAAGCGCTGCGCCCCAGGATGGGGCGTTCAGCGCGGTCCTCCCGGGAGCAAGGCCGGAGTGAGGGGACCCCGGAGCGAAGCGTAGGGGCCGGATGAATGGAGCGAGGATTTTTTGGTCCCTTTTTGATCCTTCAAAAAGGGACCCGCCGTAAGGGCGGAAAGGTGATTATGCGTCACCGTCGAAAATGAATGCGCATATAACTTTCAAAACACACATTGTTTAATCTCAAAGTCAAAGTCAAAGTCAAAGTCAAAGTCAAAGTCAAAGTCAAAGTCAGTCGGTATCGGTTTTTATAGTTGTAAGTGCATTCATTTGCGATGTCGACGCACAGTCACCTTTTCGCCTTTACGGCCATCCCTTTCAAGGTCTTCGGTAGAATTCGCTGAAATCCAGTCAGGAAGACCCGAGCGATGTGGGCTGATGTACTAGCGCGATTCGAGAAAAAAGCACCCGCCAGCGTAATGGCCAAACTTGCCTTGGAGCAGGCCATTGCGCCGGAGTGGGTCGATCAGGTTTTCGAGGAGCACCGCCAACGGCAGTATTCTCGCGAGCTGCTGTTCTCGACCATTATCAAGTTGATGTCGCTTGTTTCATTGGGCTTGAAGCCATCGCTGCATGCTGCGGCAAGACAACTGGACGACCTTCCCGTCAGCCTGGCAGCTCTGTACGACAAGATCAGTCGAACCGAACCTGCCCTGTTGCGTGCTCTGGTGACAGGCTGCGCGCAGCGCTTGGCGCCGACAATCCATGAGTTGGGCTGCTCAGCCATGCTTCCTGATTGGCAAGTTCGGGTGGTCGATGGCAGCCACTTGGCCTCTACCGAAAAGCGTCTTGGCGCGCTGCGCCAAGAGCGCGGAGCGGCTCGCCCCGGGTTTTCGGTGGTGGTTTACGACCCCGACCTGGATCAGGTAATTGACCTCCAGCCGTGCGAGGACGCCTACGCAAGCGAACGAGTTTGTGTTTTGCCGTTGCTGGCTGAAGCAAAGACCAATCAGGTTTGGATCGCTGACCGTCTCTACTGCACGCTGCCTGTAATGGAGGCGTGCGAACAGGTGAATACATCATTTGTCATTCGCCAGCAGGCCAAGCATCCACGCTTGATCCAGGAAGGTGAGTGGCAAGCACCGATGCCCGTCGCCACAGGCACTGTGCGCGAGCAATCCATCGAAGTAAAAGGCGGGCACCGCTGGCGACGTGTCGAGTTAACGCTTCATTCACCAAACGACTCAGGTGATAACAGCTTGATGTTCTGGAGCAACCTGCCCGAGAGCATCAGTGCGCAACAGATCGCAGACTTCTATCGGCGCCGCTGGAGCATTGAAGGGATGTTCCAGCGGTTGGAAGCAATTCTGGAAAGTGAAATTGAAACCCTCGGCAGTCCGCGAGCCGCCTTGCTTGGATTCACCACTGCCGTGCTGGCATACAACGTTCTGGCCTTGCTCAAGCGAAGTGTTGAACAGGCTCACCGCGATGCCTTGCCCGAGAATTGGGAAGCCTCGATCTATCACTTGGCGGTGCAGATCAGAGGGGGTTACGAAGGCATGCAGATTGCCCTGCCATCCGAGTACATGCCCGTTGTTCCGATGGAAAACCTGGCTCAGCGCCTGCTGGAGCTGGCCAGAAACATCCAGCCCAGACAGGTTGCGAAAAGCCCACGAGGCCCCAAGGTGCCCAAAGCGAAGGCCTGGGTGCAAGGGACCGCTGTACATGCTCATGTTTCGACGGATCGGGTCATCAAGGCCGCCAAAACCAAAAGACCTTGAAAGGGATGGCCTTTACGGCGAGTTCCTTTTTGTCGTGGCAAAAAGGAACCAAAAACCGTGCGCTCCATTCATCCGGCCCTCCGCTTCGCTCCGGGTCCCCTCACTCCGGCCTTGCTCCCGGGAGGACCGCGCTGAACGCCCCATCCTGGGGCGCAGCGCTTGACGGGCATCCATGCCCGTCACCTCCCTCCGCAAGACCTGCGTTCGGCCTCCTGAAGTCGCGAAGTTACGGGCGGCGCCTGCACTGGCGCAGCTGTCGCTAGTGGGCTTCGGGGTAGACTTCTGATCGGCAACGGCAACGGCCCACGCGTTCGCGTCAATGGGTCTGCCAGATCCCATTGCTGCGTTCGCAATCACTGCGCGCCTGCCCCAGGCTTGGGGTGTCGTAGTAGTAGGTGATAATCCGCGCATCCTTGGGCACGGCCGGCCGGGTCGAGGGCTCGCCGCGCCCTGCGGCATCAGGATTGGCCAGGGTTTCCTGGGTCAGCGGGGCGATGCAGCTGCCCACGCTGCCATCGGCGCAACGCTCGACCTTGCGTTTCTGGCTGTTGAGCATCTCCTTGCTCTCGTTGCTGCACGACCAGGCAATCGCTTCGGCAGGCATGTTGCCGTAGCTGTAGCAGGTATGCTGCTGTACCGGCTTGACCGCCTCGCTGGACGAGCGGGTGACCACGTCGCAACCCTCGGCCAGCACCTGCCCGCTGAGCAGGCAGCCCAACAATGCCACACACACAATGAACCGCATGACGAACCTCCCGGGCCCGTGGGGCCCTCAGCGCTTGTCCAGGGCTGGCCCGGCCTGTCGGCGCAGGGCCTTGGCGCGCTTCTCCAGAATCAGGTAGGTGATCACCGCCAGCAACAGCGGGATCAGGTAGTACAGCGTCCGATACCCCAGCAGTGCGGCCACCAGCGTGCCCTGGCCCAATTGTCCGTGCAGCAGGGCAAGGAACACCGCCTCCAGCACCCCCAGCCCGGCAGGAATATGCGCCACCACCCCCGCCACGCAACTGATCAGCAACACCCCCAGTACCGACGGATAGAACAGCTCCGGCGGCAGCAACAGGTGGATCAGCGCCGCCATCAACGCCCAGTTGCTCGCGCCCAGCGCCACTTGGCACAATGCCAGGCGCAGGCTCGGCAGGGTCACTTCATGTCCGCGCAGATGCCATGTGCGTCGCTTGGCAAAAGCACAGGCGAGCAGATAGCTCGCCGCGACCGCCACCATCAGCACACCGATCAGGCGCAAGCCGCCGGCCCCCACTGCCCAGCTTGCCGGCAACTTCACCAGGCCCAGGGCGAACACCGTGCCGGCTAGCAGCAGATAGCCCATCCAGTTGGTCAACAGTCCCAGGGTGAGGATGCGGGTGATCGTCGCGGTGTCCAGGCCCAGCCGGCTGTACAGGCGGTAGCGCAGGGCCACGCCGCCAACCCAGGTGGTGAAGTTGAGGTTGAACGCATAGCAGACGAACGCCACCGGCAGCACCTGGCGGGCCGGCAAGCGGTGGTCGGTGTAGGCGCGGGCGAGCAGGTCGTAGCTGGCGAACACCAGGTAGCTGCACAGGGCCAGCAACAGCCCCAGGGCCAGGGTCGAGGGCCGGTAGGCCAGCAGCGACTGGCGCACCTCGTTCCAGTCCAGGTTGCGTGCCAGGGTGAACAGCAGCACCGGGATCAGCACCAGGAACAGCAGGGTGAGCAGGCGCATGCCCCAGGTCTGCCAGCGTGGCTTGGCCATCAGGTCTTGCCCCCGTTGAAGTCCGCCGGCGCTTCGTTGTCCGCCTGCAGCGACTGCAGGCGCTGCCGGTGCGCGGGGAACCAGCCGGCGATGCGCGGGAAGTAGCGGGTGATGTGGAAGCCCAGGAAGATCAACGGCGCGCGCCACCAATAGCCACGCACCATGCGCTCCAGGGTCACGCGCTTGCAGTGCGCGGCGGTCAGTTCGCTCAGGTGCCGGTACAGGCCATCGTTGAAGGCGCGGTCGCGGATCATCAGGTTGGCTTCGAGGTTGAACGACAGGCTCAGCGGGTCGAGATTGCTCGAACCCACGGTGGACCATTCGTCGTCCACCAGCGCCACCTTGCCGTGCAACGGACGCTGGCAGTACTCATGGATCTGCACATTGTCGCGCAGCAGGTAGTTGTATAGCAGGCGCGACAGCGCGCGTACCCAACGCATGTCCGGTTGGCCCTGGAGGATCAGGGTCACCGCAACGCCGCGCCGGGCAGCGTTGCGCAGCTCGCGCAGCAAGCGGTAGCCGGGGAAGAAATAGGCGTTGGCGACGACGATGCGTTGCCGAGCTTCACGGAAGACTTGCAGGTAGCACGCCTCGATGTCGGTGCGATGGCGGCGGTTGTCGCGTTCCACCAGTACGGCGCTGGCCGAACCTGCGACGTCACCGCCCGGCACGACCGCGCTTGGGTCACCCAGCACGGGGGCGAGCATCCGGCAGCTGGAGGCGTGCACCTGGGCCACTACCGGGCCTGTGACTTCCACGGCGTAGTCCTGCTTGGCCTGCGGGCCGAAGTCGCCGAGATGATCGGCACTGTAGTTGATACCGCCAATGAACGCGCGCTGGCCGTCGATCACCAGGATCTTGCGGTGCAGACGCCGGAACAGGTTGGTGCGCATGCCGGCCAGGCGCGGTTGCGGGTCGAATGCATGGAAGCGCACCCCGGCCTCGGTCATCGAGGCAATGAACCCGTCAGGCAGGTCGGCGGTGCCGTAGCCGTCAACCGCCACCTCCACCCGCACGCCACGCCGCGCCGCGTCGATAAGCGCCAGGCGCAGCGGCTGGCCGACCTTGTCGTCGTAGATGATGAACGTTTCCAGGAGGATTTCCTGCCGTGCCTGGGCCATCGCCTCGAATACGCGCGGGTAGTACTGCTCGCCATTGATCAGCAGTTCGACGTGGTTGCCATCGCTCCAGGCCTGCTTCATAGCGTCACCTGCGCTACCAGCGGGGCATGGTCGGAAAGGTGGGACCACGGGTACCTGGACAACACCCGTGCCTCGCACGCCTGGGCATTGCGCAGGTAGATGCGGTCCAGGCGCAGCAGCGGCAGGCGCGCGGGAAAGCTGCGCGCCGGCCTGCCGAAGGCTTCGACCAGCGACACCGACAGCCGCGCATCGGCCTTCAGCCGCCAGTCGTTGAAGTCACCGGCGACAATGACCGGGTCGTCCGGTGGCAGGCGCTCGAGCAAGGTCAGCAGCAGGTCGACCTGACGCTGGCGGTGGTCCTCGCGCAGGCCCAGGTGCACACAGATCGCGTGCACCTGCTCATGACCGGGCACTTCAAGCTGGCAGTGCAACAAGCCGCGCTCTTCATTGCCGTGAATCGACACGTCAAGGTTGTCATAAGCGCGGATCGGGAACTTGGACAGCAGCGCGTTGCCATGGTCGCCATGGGGGTAGACCGCATTACGTCCGTAGGCGAACTGCGGCCACATGCTGTCGGCAAGAAATTCGTACTGCGGGGTCTGCGGCCAGGCCGGATGGCGCTCGGCATGCCGTTGGTGGCTGCCATGCACTTCCTGCAGGAACACCAGGTCGGCGCCGGTGGCGCGTACCGCCTCGCGCAGCTCCGGCAGGATGAAGCGGCGGTTGAACAGGGTGAAACCCTTGTGCACGTTGAGGGTCAGCACCGTCAGGCGGTGCACGGCCGTGACCTTGTCGATGATGCGGTCGGGGGCGGGCAGGGTGCCGTTCATAGTGACTCCTGCGGCTCGACGCCGGGCTCGGTCACCAGTTCGCCGTCCAGGCCAAGCTTGCCCAGCAGGCGACGCGCATCGTAGGGGGCATGCACCTTCTGATCGTTGTCGAAGTAGCAATACACGTCCCGGGAGGCTCGCTTGACCGGGGCGCGACGGATGACGCGCTGGGCATCCTCCGGCTGGCCGCCCGCGGCCCAGGCCTGGATGCGCAGGCGCCAGCGGCGCAGGGCGCTGGCGGTGTAGCCGCTGCTGTAGAGCTCGACATCGCCGTGCAGGCGCAGGTAGACGAAATCGGCCGTGACTTCCTCGACACAGGGCCATTTGCCGGCGCTGTCGGCGACCACCAGCGCGACCTTGTGCTTGCGCAGCAGGTTGATGAAGGTGTCGCAGAGGAAGCTCGGGTGGCGGATTTCCACGGCATGGCGCAAGCGCGCATTGCCGCGGATGGCGCTACCGCCGTTGTCCTGCAGGCGCTCGGCGGCCTGCCGGGCACAGGCGCGCGCGGCCTTGCGGTCGCGCGGTAGCAGGGCGAGGAAAGCGCTGAAGCGCTCGGCGTCGAACTTCATGCTTGGGGGAAACTGCCAGAGGAACGGCCCCAGCTTGTCGCCCAGCAGCAATGGCCCCGAGGCAAAGAAGTTGGCCAGCGGCTCGTCGATGTCGCGCAGTCGTCGCACATGGGTGATGTAGCGCGGCGCCTTGACCGAGAAGACGAAGCCTTCCGGTGTTTCATCGCGCCACTGGCGGTAGCGCTCGGGGGTCTGCAACGCGTAGAACGAGCCATTGATCTCGATGCTGTTCACCGCCCGAGAGGCGAATGCCAGCTCATCGTCCTGGCGCAGACCCTTGGGGTAGAAGTCCTTGCGCCATGGGCCATAGCGCCAACCGGAAATACCAATGCGGATCTCGCTCACGAGGGCTCCCTTTCGTTCGTGCACTCTTGACTAGCGACCGGCATCGCGGCGTCAGGGTTCACCAGGAATGACGAGTGGCCAGTGACGCAAAACCCGGAACTTTGCCTACCATGCGGCCCTCCACCACAAAGGGAAGCAGCCAATGGAGGCAACGCCGATGAACAGCGAGACAGAACCGGGGGAAGTGCAGGCGCCGCCAGCACCGACCGAGGCAGACGACGAAGAACCCGAGGTTCTCCCTGACGACCCTGACATCGAGGGCCTGCCCGGAGAAACCCGGCAGCCGGCCTGAAGGAGCGCTAGCCATGAAATTCGATCGTTTCGCCCAATGGCTGGCCAACCGCAGCGGACGTCCACTGACTTTTGCCGTGGCATTGCTGCTGATCATCCTTTGGGGCGTGAGCGGACCGCTGTTCGATTTCAACGACACTTGGCAACTGGTGATCAACACCTCGACCACCATCATCACCTTCCTCATGGTGTTCCTGATCCAGAACACCCAGAACCGCGACAACGACGAACTGCACATCAAGGTCGACGAACTGCTGCGCACCACCCAGCGGGCACACAAGGCCCTGCTCGACCTCGAGGACATGGGGCCGGCCGAACTGCATGCGCTGCGCAAGCAGTACCAGCAACTGGGCGAGCACGACCAAGCGGCGCCGGGCAACGATGCACCGGCCAAGGACACCCCTGACTGACCCTGGAGGACGGCATGGCCAGACACATCATCCACTACACCGGCCCGATCAATTCCGCCACCTGCGGCAACCTCATCAACACCTGTTCCAAAGCGTTGCAGCAGGGCGCAGAGGTGCTGCAGATCAACATCGCCACCATGGGCGGCGAATGCAGCTACGGTTTCACCCTGTACAACTTCCTGCGCTCACTGCCAGTGCCGGTGCACACCCACAACCTGGGCACGGTCGAATCGATGGGCAACATCCTATTCCTGGCCGGCAGCCACCGTACCGCCTGCGCCTACAGCAAGTTCCTGTTCCACCCGTTCCACTGGACCCTGCATGGCTCGGTGGACCATGCACGGATGGCCGAGTACGCGATGAGCCTGGACTATGACCTGCGCCTGTATGCACAGATTGTCGCCGAGCGCACCGAGGGTGCGAGCGAGCGGCTCGATGTGACGCGCTACCTGATGGCCTATCCGCGAATACTGGGGCCCCAGGAAGCGCTCGACAGCGGGATGATCCAGGCCGTGGACGAACTGCCGATCGAGGCCGCTGCCGTACAGTGGAGCGTCCATGCCTGAGGCGCGACGGCGCCCCGGTCACAGGCAGGCCGGGGCGGGTGGCGCGTCAGTAGGGTAGCGAGCCGCTCAGACCCTCGATCGCCTCGATCAGCTCGTCGTAGCCCACCGGCTTGTTCAGGTGCCGGTCGAAGCCCGACTGGCGCGAGCGGTACTGGTCGGCGCTGGCCCCGTAGCCGGTCAGGGCGATGGCCGGGGTGTAGCGCAGGTGCTCCAGGCCCCGCAGCGCCTTGATCAGGGCGTGGCCGTTCATGACCGGCATGCCGATATCGGACAGGATGATGTCATAGCGGCCATGGGCGGCCGCCTCGAGTGCGGCCTGTGGGTCGCTGTAGGCTTCGACTTCGGCGCTTTCCATCTCCAGCAGTTGCTGCATCACCTCGAGGATTTCCACCGAGTCGTCCACCAGCAAAACTCTGACGCCGTTCAAGCGGCCCTCGATGTTGTCGTCGCTGGTATCCGGCAGGGCCTGCTGCCCGGGGTCGGACAACGGCAGGCACACCGTAAAGGTGGCGCCGCAACCCAGGCCGGCGGACGTCGCGCTGACCGTGCCGCCATGCGCTTCCACCAGCTGGCGCACCAGCGACAGGCCGATACCGAGCCCGTCGCGGTGGTTGCCGGAGGCCTGTGGCGCGGCTTGGGAAAACAGGTCAAAGACGCTTTCCAGGCTTTCGTCGGTCAGGCCGATACCCTGGTCGATCACCTCCAGGCGCGCCTGGTTGCCGTGGCGGGCCAGCGCCAGGCGGATCTCGCTGCCGGCAGGGCTGAATTTCAGCGCATTGTTGAGCAGGTTCCAGACGATCTGCTCGAGCCGGGTGCTGTCGGCCTCGACATACACCGGGGCGCCGTCGGCGGGCAGCGCCAGGCGCACCTCGCAGGCGTGCTGCTCGTTGGCCAGCACGGCCTGGATGGCCTGCAGCACCGCGCACAGGTCGAGCACCTGGGTCTTGAGCTTGAGCTTGCCGGTGCGGATACGCGCCACATCGAGCAGGTCATCGATGATCCGCGCCTGGCTGGAGACCGCGTCGCAGATGGTGCCGACCGCCTTGCTGGCGACACCGTTGCTCTTCACCGACGGGGAGCGACGGAGGATTTCGGCATTCAGCTGGATCAGGTTGAGCGGGTGCTTGAGCTCATGGGACATGACCGCGAAGAACTCGTCCTTCATGTGGCTGGTGTTCTGCGATTCGGCCAGCTGCTTGCTTTGCTCGTCGTGCAGGCGCTTGTGCCCGGTGAGGTCGCGGGCAATCTTGACGTAGCCGCGCAGGCTGCTGCCCTTGAGCCGTGACACTTCGCCGCTGCAATAGAAGCGACTGCCGTCCTTGCGCACATGCCAGCGCTCGTCCTGGCCGCGACCGTGCAGGCGGGCGCTGCGCAGCTCGCGCTCGGGCACGCCGCTCGCCCGGTCCTGCTCGGTGAAGATCAGCTGGTAATGGTGACCGAGCACTTCGTCCTTGCCATAGCCGAAGATCAGCGCGGCGCCGGTGTTCCAGTCGGTGATCAGGCCTTGCTCGTCGAGGAGGATGATGGCGAAGTCGTGGGTGCTCTCGGCGACCAGGCGCATGCGCTCCTCGCCCTGACGCAGGCGTTCCTCGGCGGCGCGGCTCTGGCTGATGTCGATGAAGGTCAGCACGGTGCCGTCGACGTTGCGCTCGCTGGCCCGATACGGCAGCAGGCGGGCCAGGTACCAGTGCTGGTTGTGGCCGACCACTTCGCGCTCGATGGTGGTCTCGCGCTCGACCACGGCCCGGGCGTCGTCGGCCAGGCCCGGATAATCGAGGCGGTGGGTGATGTCGAGCAGCGAGCGCCCGGTGTCCACCGGCAGCATGCTGAAGATATCGGTGGCGCGTGGAGTGAACCAGCGGATGCACAGGTTACGGTCGACGAACACCGTGGCGATGTCGGTGGACGCGATGAGGTTGCTCAGGTAGTCGTTGACCTTGTCGGTTTCCTCGACCTTGGTCTTGAGTTCGTAGTTGACCGTCAGCAGTTCTTCGTTGATCGACTGCAGCTCTTCCTTGCTGGTTTCCAGCTCTTCGCTGGCCGAGCGCAGCTCCTCGTTGATCGCCTGCATCTCTTCGTTGGAGGCGGTCAGCTCCTGGCTGGAAAACTCCGACTGCTCGATGGTTTCCTGCAACTGCAGGCGCGTGCGGTGCAGTTCGCGCTCCAGGTTGCCCAACAGCATCCCTTCGGTCTGTTCGACGGCAGGTGCCCGGGTGATCGCGTTGTCGGCTTCGCCGCTCTGGAAGACCACCAGCAGGCACTCGCTGCCACTGGGTTCGTCCTGGTGCGGCTGGACCAGGATGCGTACCCCTTCGGTATGCTCGTCGAGGTCGAGGGCAACTGTGCGCGACGTTACAGCCTGGCCGCTGCCCTGGGCCTGCAGCAAGGTGCTGCGCAGGGCCGGACGCAGCGGCGTGAGGACCAGGTTGAGCAGGTTGTGGCTGAGCTCGCCGCCGGCATGGCGCAGATAGCGCCCCACGCCCTCGCTCATGTGCAGGATATTGCCCTCGGTATCGACCACCAGGCTCGGCGGCGTGCAGCGGGCGAGGGCGCGGTGATGGATTTCGGCATAGGACAGCTTGCGGGCGGCGCGTGCCCGGGCCGGCGCCGGGGCGAGCGCAGGTTCGGGGGCTTGCAGGCGCGCCGAATGCCGCGCGGCCGCCACTTCACGGGCACGGAAGATACGGTTTCGCTTGTCCACGGCAACGAACAGGTCGGCCGCCAGGTCGGCGGACTCGGAGCTGCCTAGGAACAGATAGCCGCCCGGGCGCAGCGCGAAGTGGAACAGGCGCAGGATGTCGCGCTGCACATCCCGGTCGAGGTAGATCAGCAGGTTGCGGCAGACGATCAGGTCCAGTTGCGAGAACGGCGGGTCGGACAGCAGGTTGTGACGGGCGAACAGGACTTTTTCGCGGATTTCCTTGCGCACCCGGTAATGCTGGTCCTCCTTGAGGAAGAACTGGCGCAGCCGGGCCGGCGACACATCGGTGGCGATGGCGTCCGGATACTGCCCGCCGCGACCGATACCGATGGCGCGGTCGTCAAGGTCGGTGGCGAAGATCTGTACCTGGGCGCTGCGTCGTTCGATCGCCAGCTGTTCGCTCACCAGCATGGCCAGGCTGTAGGCCTCCTCGCCGGTCGAGCAGCCAGCGGACCACACGCGTACCTCGCGGGCCGGCTCTTCGTTGCCTTCGCGGTTTACCAGGCCGGGCATCACATGGCGCTGCAGGGCCTCGAAGGCCTCGCGGTCGCGGAAGAAATTGGTCACGCCGATGAGCATGTCGGCCAGCAACGCCCGTGATTCGTCCGGGTGGCATTGCAGGTAGTCGCGGTAGCCGGCCAGGTCGGTCTGGCCGGTGACGTGCAGGCGCCGCTCCAGGCGGCGCAGCACGGTGGCGCGCTTGTAATGGCTGAAGTCGTGGCCGGTGTTGTCCTGCAGCGACAACAGGATTTCGTCGAGCAACGGGTCGCACGCTGCCGGGTCGCCTTCGCGCTCGCCCAGCGCGGGCGGCAGGCTGTCGTCGTCGATGCGCGGCAACTTCACCTGGCGGGCGGTGCGCCACAGCTCGACCAGGCGGGCGGGCATCTCGGCCACCGGCAGCACCAGGTCGACCATGCCGGTGGCCAGCGCCGCCCGGGGCATCTCGGGGTATTCGGCGTCCTCGGGGGCTTGTACCAGGGTCACGCCGCCCTGTTCCTTGATCCGCGACAGCCCCACCGCGCCGTCGCTGCCGGTGCCCGACAGCACCACGCAGAACGCATGGTCCTTGTGCACATCGGCCAGGTCGCGGAAGAACAGGTCGATGGCTACATGGTCGCCACGGCTGCGCTTGGCCGGGCTGACGCGCAGGTAACCGTCGTTGGTCGACAGGCGATTGGCCGGCGAAATCACATACACATGGTTGCGCTCGATCGGTACCGGTTCGCTGACCTGGCGCACAGGCATGCCGGTCACCGCCTGGATGATCCGGTCGGCCTGGCTCTGGTGGTCCGGCGACAGGTGCAGCACCACCACGAACGCCATGTCGCAGTCCTGCGGCGTGTGGCGGAAGAAGGTGCGAATTGCTTCCAGGCCGCCGGCCGAGGCGCCGATGCCGACCACGGGGAAATCCAGGTGGCTCGGGCTGAGTGCCGGATTGTGCGGCGAGGCGAGGGACGTTTTGCTGGAGGACTTCATGGCATCAGCCTTGTACGGACCTGGAAATGGCCCGCTTGGTCGGGCACTGGGCGCAGATTATAGGCTGCTGTTCATCCCGGCGACGAGCGGTTGGCGCCGAGCAAGGGCCGGTATACGGGGGTAAGCGGTCGGCAAGCAAGGGGCATGGGGGCGTCTCTTTCGTCCACCGTCAGTAGTCAGAGCTGTGACCCTAGGCCAGGCGGATAAGTGCCGTCGGTCAGAACCCCGGTACAACAAATGAGCCGTTGGCCTGCGCTCCTGTTCGTAATTAAGTGCACGGCATCTTCGCGCGGCACGTCCAACCCAGCGTAAAGGAGAAACGTCATGGCTCGTGACCAGGATCAGACCGGACAACGCGGCGGCACCCAGCAGACCAATCCCGGCAACTTCGCCAACGATCGTGAAAGGGCCTCGCGGGCGGGCCAGAAGGGTGGCCGCAACTCTGGCGGCAACTTCGCCAATGACCGCGCCCGCGCCTCCGAGGCCGGCCGCAAGGGTGGCCGCAACAGCCACGGGAGCACCAGCGGTTCGTGACCTTGCGGGCCCTCCCTTGCTGTTGTGGGAATTTTTTGAATTTTCATGGAACGACGTGATCTGTCAGAAAGTCATCCATGGAGAAGAGGAGGGCCTGCGTCAATGCCAAGTCCCCAGCTGTTTACCATCGAATACCTGCTGCACGGTCAGCCACGGCGTTTCATCATCCGCCAGGAACACATGGACAATGCCGAGGCCTGGCATTGGGCGAGTTGCGACGCGGGTTTGGGGATCATTCCGAAGTTCGGACGCGAGCGCATCAAGAAAGTCAGTCGGCCCATGGCCGAACGGCATGGGATAACCGATGTGCGCTGGCGGGTGTGAACCGGCGTGGACCTGGGCAGGCAATAGACTTCAGTGAAAGAGCGGGCCTGACCCGCTCCTTCACTGCCATGCACACTCAGGCGCCTGACTCCGGATCGCTGGCCGGTACCCCGGGGCGGTTCTCTTCCTCGGTCAGGTTCGGGTCGGCATCCGGGTCGTCGGCCTGATCGTTGCGGCGGTCTGGCTCGAGTTCCGGCCAGTCGCTCTGCACATCGCCACCGCCCATCCAGTGTTTCGTGCTCATGTCGTCATCCTCTCCTCAGCGTGAAAAAAACGGCCCACGCTCGGGCAGGCCGAACACAGGAGTGAACATCGCCACCCTCAT
The DNA here is from genome assembly GCF_018596375.1 of Pseudomonas sp. RC3H12. NCBI lineage: Bacteria > Pseudomonadati > Pseudomonadota > Gammaproteobacteria > Pseudomonadales > Pseudomonadaceae > Pseudomonas > Pseudomonas sp. RC3H12. Next base: position 2,003,501 of record NZ_CP075595.1, read on the forward strand.
GGATTGGGAGGTTGCAAAGCGCTTGAAGGGTCGATTGCATTTAACGGTGCGCCGACCAGCGGTCGCTCAGTTTCCGGAATACTTCACCGCGGCGGCCGTGCGGGTCGGCACATTGAGGGTCTTGAGCAGCGACGACACATGGATGCGCACGGTGAATGGCGATATGTCCAGTGCCCGGGCGATCTCCTTGTTGGTCTTGCCCTGGGCGATCAGGCGCAGTACGTCCTGCTGGCGGTGGGTGAGCTGTTCCACCTCGCTGGGGGCATCCAGTTGCGGCAGCAACCCGCTGGGCGCGTAGTCCACCACCACTTCGCCGTCGCGAATGGCGAGGATGGCCGCGCCGATGGCTTCGGGGCTGACGCTCTTGCCGATGAAGCCATCGACGCCGGCGGCCATGACTTCGCAGATCACCTGCGGGTCGTCGACCATCGATACAACGATCAGCGTGGTACGCTGCAATTGGCGGCGCAGTTCGGCGAGGCGGCCGATGCAGGTGAGGCCGGGGAAGCGCAGGTCGAGGATCAGGGTGTCGGGCGTCTCGCCCATGGCGGCCAGCCTGAGCACGTCAGCGAGGCTGCCAGCTTCCTCCAGGCGCGCCTCGGGCAGGATGCGCCGTACGGTGTTGACCATGGCCTCCCTGAACAGCGGATGGTCATCCGCCACGATGATGCGGCAACTCACGTCGTGGAACTCCCTGTCAGCCGACACATGCTAATTTAGCAGTCACCTGCGGTTTTTTCCCACGCAGCGTGCCGCAAATGCCGACTGGCGCACAAGGACGTTACCCATGAAGTTCGAGAAGAACAACGAGCTGGACCAGGCCAACCTGCGCATCATCGTCGCCTCTTGTGCGATCACCTACGTGGCGTTGCTGGGTTTCCTGCCGGGCCGCTCGCCCGCCACCTACCTGCCGGTGCTGCTCTACTACGCGGGGTTCGTGGTGGTGTCGATCGGCATGCGCCAGGCGATCAAGCGTTGGCCGGGACACTACCCGGCGCGGCGCATCTTCGGCATGCTGGGCGATTACACCGGCACCAGTTTCGGCCTGGTGGTTGGCGGTGAAACCGCACTGCCGCTGTATGCAGTGATGGTCTGGATCAACCTGGGCAACGGCATGCGCTTCGGCTCGCGCTACCTGGCCATCGCCACCGTGCTGGCCCTGGCCGCGCTGGTTGTGGTGTGGCAACTGACCCCCTATTGGCAGGAACAGCCGTTCCTGCTGCCGATGCTGCTGACCACCAGCACCCTGATTCCGTTCTATGCCCACCTGCTGCTGGAGCGCACGCGCAAGGCCACGGCCCTGGCCGAGGCGGCGACCCGCGAGAAATCGCGCTTCCTGGCCCAGGCCAGTCACGACCTGCGCCAGCCGATCCACTCCATCGGCCTGTTCACCGCCTGCCTGCGCGAAGCGCGGCTGGGCGAGGAGGAGCGGCGCCTGGTGGACAGCATTGATCGCTCGCTGCTCAACGTTTCGCAGTTGTTCCGTTCGATCCTCGACCTGTACACCCTGGACAACGGCCGGGTGCAGCCCAAGTGGGAAACCTTCGCCGTGGACGGCTTCCTGCGCGAGTTGCTGCGCCAGAACAGCGAGGCGGCGCGCTGGGCCGGGGTCGAGATGCGCCAGGTGCCCAGCCGCCACTGGACACGCGCCGACCCGGGGATGCTCGCGACCATGGTGCAGAACGTGCTGTCCAACAGCTTCAAGTATGCCGCCGGGCGCCCGTTGCTGATCGGCGTGCGGCCACGCGGCGAGGGTCTGGCCATCGTCGTCTGCGACCAGGGCCGGGGCATTGCCGAAGAGCACCAGGGCCACGTGTTCGAGGAGTTCTACCGGGTGCGCGAGGCACGTGACAAGGACGTCGAGGGCGTCGGCCTGGGGCTGGCCATCGTCAAGCGCCTGGGGCAACTGATGGGTTTGACTGTCAGCCTGCGCTCGCGCCAGGGGCATGGCACCACGCTGACCTTGCAAGGGTTGCCCAAGGTGCCGGTACAAGTGCCACGGGTCGTTGCCGACCAGGCGGTGCAGGCCGGCATGCTCACCGGTTTGCGGGTGTGCCTGGTGGAGGATGACCACAACGTCCTGCAGGCCACCAGTGCCCTGCTGCAACGCTGGGGTTGCGAGGTACAGGCCGAGAGCTCGCCCTTTGGCCTGGCCAGTGACTGTGATGTGATCGTTGCCGACTACGACCTGGGCCCGCAGGCCACCGGCATCGACTGCATCGACCAGTTGCGCGCGCAACGCGGCGCCGAAGTGCCGGCGCTGATCATGACCGGCCATGATATCGACAAGCTGCAGGGCGCCCTGCAGGCACGAGGTATCGCGGTACTGGCCAAGCCGGTGCGCCCGGCGGAGCTGCGTGCGGCGCTGCGCGGTTTGCGTGAGAGCGTGGCGGCGCCGGTCGCCTAGGCCGGCGCCGTCGACCCTCACTGGAAGACCGGCGCCTGGCCTTCTTTCCAGCAGGTGGGGGATGGCGTGTAGATACCCATGCCGGCCACGGCCACCAGGCCGCCGCTGGGCACCTGGCAGTCGTACTGGCCCTTGCTGGTGCTGGCGGTGAAGTAGGTGGTGTTGGAGTCGCTGCGCAGGTTGCTGACCTTGCTCACGGGCACGCCCAGGGTGACCTCGGTGCGTTGCTTGAGGGTGTCGGCACTGGGACTGGCGGTCTGGCAGCCGGCCACGGCGGCAAGGGCGCTGAGCAGGACGAGGGACTTGAAGGGGAAGGACTTGAGGATCATCGCGTTGCTTCCTTGGCATTGTTCTCGGTACGGCGCCCGCGCCGCCAGGAAGGGGGCTGGCGGCGGGACGCTGGACCGACTATAGCGCCAGGGAAACGTTGCGCGATGTAGGGCGGATGTGCGAGGTGGCATTTTGCCTTGATTGGGTTGCGGGATGCCTGCCATCTGACTGCATGCAGGCATCTCGCCGCCCACTCGCAGTCAGCGCTTGAGCACCAAGGTCAGAATGTCATAACTGGCCACCAGCTCACCCAACTGGTTGGTCACTTCCACATCCCAGGCCACCACGCCTTGCGCCTGCCCCTGAGGGCTGGTCTTGCCCTGGTCGATCTTGCGCTTGCAGGTCAGGCGCGCCTGGATGGTGTCGCCGATGCCCACCGGGGTGATGAAGCGCAGCGTGTCCAGCCCGTAGTTGGCCAGCACCGGCCCTTCGCCGGGGCTGACGAACAACCCGGCGGCCGCCGACAGCACGAAGTAGCCGTGGGCGATGCGCTTACCGAACTGCGACTGTTTGGCGGCGATCTCGTCGAAGTGCATGTAGAAGTGATCGCCCGACAGGCAGCCGAAGTTGACCAGGTCGGACTCGGTCACTGTGCGCCGGTGGGTCAGCAGCGACTCGCCGATGCGCAGGTCGTCGAAATGGCGGCGGAACGGGTGTACTTCGGTTTCGATCACCTCGGCGCCGCGCACGTACTCGCCGGTCACTGCCATCAGCATGCTCGGCGAACCTTGCACCGCGGCGCGTTGCAGGTAGTGCTTCACCGCGCGCAGGCCGCCCAGTTCCTCGCCGCCGCCGGCACGGCCGGGGCCGCCGTGCTTGAGCTGCGGCAATGGCGAACCATGCCCGGTGGACTCCTTGGCCGCCTCGCTGTCGAGTACCAGCAGCCGCCCGTGCCAGGCCGCCGCCACCGGGATGGCCCTGGCCGCCACGCCGCGGTCGGCGGTGACCAGGCTCGCCACCAGGCTTCCCTTGCCGCGGGCGGCCAGGGCCAAGGCTTCGTCGAGGTCGTCGTAGGCCATCAGCGTGCTGACCGGGCCGAACGCCTCGATATCATGGGCACCTCCCTCGGCATGCGGGTCACGGGCCAGCAGCAGGGTCGGGGCGAAGAACGCCCCCTCGGCCACGCCATCGCCGACCGGGGTGAAACCGTCACTGGCGCCCAGCAACTGCTCGCAGGTGGCCAGCAACTGGCGCACGCGCTCGGTGACATCACGCTGCTGGTCGTGGGAGGCCAGCGCCCCCATGCGCACGCCTTCCACCGAAGGATCGCCGACCACCACCTTGCGCAGGCGTTCGCGCAGACGAGTGGCCACCGCGTCGATGTGCCTGGCCGGGACGATGGCGCGGCGGATCGCCGTGCATTTCTGCCCGGCCTTGGTGGTCATTTCCCGCGCCACTTCCTTGATGTACAGCTCGAACTCCTCGCTGTCAGGGCTCACGTCCGGGCCAAGGATGGCGCAGTTCAGCGAGTCGGCCTCGGCGGTGAAGGGCACCGAGTTGCGGATCAGGTTCGGGGTGACGCGCAGCTTGGCTGCGGTGTCGGCGGAGCCGGTGAAAGTCACCACGTCCTGCCCCTGCAGGCGCTCGAGCAGGTCACCGGTGCTGCCGATCACCAGTTGCAGGCTGCCGGCCGGCAGCAGGCCCGACTCGTTCATCAGGCGTACCACGGCCTCGGTCAGGTAGCTGGTGGACGTGGCAGGCTTGACGATGCACGGCATGCCGGCCAGGAAGGTCGGGGCGAATTTCTCCAGCATCCCCCAGATCGGGAAGTTGAAGGCGTTGATATGCACGGCCACGCCCGCACGCGGCACCAGGATATGGCTGCCGGCGAAATGGCCTTGCTTGCCCAGGGGGATCGCCGGACCTTCATGCACCAGGTTGCCCGACGGCAGCTCGCGGCGGCCCATGCTCGAATAGGCGAACAGCGTGGCGTTGCCGCCTTCGATGTCGATCCAGCTGTCGGTGCGGGTGGCGCCGCTGTGATGGGACAGGGCGTAGAGCTGCTCCTTGCGCTCGGCCAGGTACAGCGCCAGGGCCTTGAGGCGGGCGGCGCGCTGCTGGAAATCCATGGTCAGTAGCTGCTTCAGGCCCTGGGCGCGGGCAAAGTCCACGGCCTCGGCGAAGTCCGGGCGTTCCTCGTGGCTGTAGGCCAGGACGTGACCGTCGAGGGCGCTACGCAGGGCCTGGGCGCCGTGCTGGCCGATCCAGCGGCCGGCGATGAAGCTTTGCAGGGTAGGGGCGGCGGACATGCTGTTCTCCTTTGAAGGGCGCGCTTACCAGAGCGCCAGGGTGTAGCCGATGATCAGGCGGTTTTCGTCCACGGCATTGGTCAGGCCATTGCCGGAACGGAAGGTGACGTTGCGCCAGCGCAGGCTGACGTCCTTGAACGGGCCGCTCTGGATCACGTAGGTGATGTCGGTGTCGCGTTCGCGCTCGCGGCCATTGCTGAGCGTGGCGGTTTCGGCGTGGCGGCCGTCGGTGTAGCGGGTCATGAAGCTCAGCCCGGGGATGCCCATGGCCACGAAGTCGTAGTCGTAGCGCAGCTGCCAGGAGTCGAGCCCGGCCCGGGTGAAGGTGTTGTAGGTGACCAGGTTGACGGTGTACGGGTCGCCGCCGTTGAGGAACGGGAAGGCGCTGTCGCCGGACATCTGCTGCCAGGTGGCGGTGAACTTGTGGGCCTTCACGCCCAGGGTGAACATGGCGTTGAAGTTGCGGTTGTCGATCTTGCCCGCGCGCTCGGCGCCGTCGCCGCGGCTGTCGAAGTAGCGCAGGTCGCTGCGCAGGCTGACGCCCTCGGCCAAGGGTTGGGTATGCACAAAACCCACATATTGCTGGCGGTAGATGTCCTCGAGCTTGGCGTAGTAGTAGCTGACGCTGGCCTGCGGGGTGATGGCGTAGCTGCCGCCGCCGAAGTCGAAGTGGTCGCTGCTGGCGGCGCCGTAGCCGATATCATCGCGCCCGGACGAGTCGCGCAGGTTGGCCTTGGTCAGGCGGCCGCCGTTGAAGGTCAGGCCGTCCAGCTCCTGGCTGGTCAGCAGGCCGCCCTGGAAGGTCGAGGCCAGCAGGCGGGTGTCGTTGTACACCACCACCGGCAGGATCGGCTGCAGGGTGCCCAGGCGCAGGGTGCTCCTGGACACGCGCAGCTTGGCGGTCAGGCCCAGCTCGCTGTAGTCATCCACCGGCTCCAGGCTGTTCGGCCCGTAGGGCAGCAGGCCGGTGTTGCGTCGGTCGCGGCTGGAGTCGAGCTTGATGCCCAGCTGGCCCATGGCGTCCACCCCGACACCAACCGGCCCTTCGGTGAAACCCGATTCGAAGCGGGCGGTGAAGCCCTGGCCCCATTCCTCGGCCTTGCTCTGCGGGGCGTTGCCCTGGCGGAAGTCGCGGTTGAGGTAGTGGTTGCGCAGTTCGAGGCGGGCGTGACTGTCAGCGATAAAGTCCGCCATGGCCGGCAAGGGCAGGGCGAGGGTGGCCAGCCAGGCGGCTGACTTGAGGTGCGTGCGGTTCATTGTTGTTGTACCCGACATTGTTATTGTTCTTGAGGTCAGTGCTTGCTGGCACCGGCGGCGCCGATACCGGTCATGGAGCGGATGAACTGGGCCAGGTAGCGCCCACGCTCTTCGCGCGCTTGTTCCGAACCGTCGGTAACCGAGAAGGCCCAGGCCGCGAGGAAGGCCAGCGACATGGAGAACAGCGCCGGGTTGCTGTAGGGGAACAGCGCCCGTTCGTTGTGCAGCACGTTGACCCACACCGCCGGCCCCAGCACCACCAGCACGATCGCCGAGACCAGCCCGGCCAGGCTGCCGCCCACGGCGCCACGGGTGGTCAGGCCCTTCCAGAACATCGAGAGCAGCAGCACCGGGAAGTTGACCGAGGCGGCCACCGCCAACACCAGGCCGGAGAGGAAGGCGATGTTCTGCGACTCGAACAGCAGCCCCAGCAGCACCGCGAACAGGCCGATCCCCAGGGTGGCCAGGCGCGACACGCGCATCTCTTCCTGCTCGCTGGCCTGGCCCTTGCGCACCACGCAGGCATACAGGTCGTGGGACACCGCCGAGGCGCCGGACAGCGCCAGGCCCGCGACCACGGCGAGGATGGTGGCGAAGGCCACCGCCGAGATGAAACCGAGGAACAGGTTGCCGCCCACCGCCTGGGCCAGGTGCACCGCGACCATGTTACCGCCGCCGATGATCGCCCCCGTGGCGTCGCGGTAGGACGGCTCGGTGCCGACCATGACGATGGCGCCGAAGCCGATGACGATCAGCAGCAAATAGAAGTAGCCGATGAAACCGGTGGCGTAGAACACGCTCTTGCGCGCTTCCTTGGCGTCGCTGACGGTGAAGAAGCGCATGAGGATATGCGGCAGGCCGGCAGTGCCGAACATCATGCCCAGGCCCAGGGAAATGGCGTCCACCGGGTTGGACAGCAGCGCGCCCGGCGCCATGATCGCCTGGCCCTTGGCGTGCACGGCCACGGCGCTGGCGAACATCGCCTCGGTGCTGAAGCCGAAATGCCTGAGCACCATGAATGCCATGAAGGTCGTGCCGCAGAGCAGCATCACCGCCTTGATGATCTGCACCCAGGTGGTGGCGAGCATGCCGCCGAAGGTGACGTACAGCACCATCAGCGCACCCACCAGCATCACCGCGTACAGGTAGCTGATGCCGAACAGCAGCTCGATCAGCTTGCCGGCGCCGACCATCTGCGCCACCAGGTACATCAGCGCCACGGCCAGGGTGCCGAAGGCCGAGGTCAGGCGCACCGGAGCCTGGGCCAGGCGGTAGGAGACGACGTCGGCGAAGGTGTACTTGCCCAGGTTGCGCAGGCGTTCCGCGATCAGGAACAGGATGATCGGCCAGCCGGCCAGCACGCCCAGGGCATACAGCAGGCCGTCGTAGCCGTTCATGAACATCATCGCCGAGATGCCCAGGAAGGACGCGGCGCTGATCATGTCGCCGGCGATCGCCAGGCCGTTCTGCATGCCGGTGAGGCCGCCGCCGGCGGTATAGAAGTCGCTGGCCGAGCGGGTGCGCAGGGCGGCCCAGCGAGTCACCAGCAAGGTGAAGCAGACGAACACCAGGAACATCGAGATGGCGGTCCAGTTCATCGCGCGCACTCCTGCTTGACCACTTCGTTGAGCGGGTCGATGACGCGGTTGGCGCGGTGCATGTAGATGCCGGTGAGGGCGAAGGACAGCAGCACCATGAGCACTCCCACCAGCATGCCGACGCTGGTTACCCCGCCGCTGAGGGACTGGCCGAGCACGCCTGGGGCGAAGGCCACCAGCAGGACGAAGCCGTAGTAGGCGGCGAGCATGGTCAGGGTCAGTGAGCCGTTGAGGCGGCGTTTACGCTTGATCAGTTGCATGAAGGCGGGGTGGTTGCTGATGGTTTCGAGGTGTTCGGGTGTCATGGGAGCGTTCTCTCTGGCTGTTGTAATTGTTTTTCAGGTCACGCGGGCGTTGCTTGGGGAGATCGCGGGGCAAGCCCGCTCCCACGGGTTTCACCTCCGTGGGAGCGGGCTTGCCCCGCGATGGGGTTCAAAGCTGATCGAAGTCGAGCACCACCTTGTCGCTCAGCGGGTAGGTCTGGCACGACAGCACATATCCGGCGGCCACTTCGTAGTCTTCCAGGGCATGGTTGCTGTCCATCTCCACCTCGCCCTCGATCACCTTGCACTTGCAGGTCGAGCACACCCCGGCCTTGCACGAGTACGGCAGATCGGCGCCGATGGCGTTGCCGGCCTCGAGCACGCTGCGGGTGTTGCGCGGCAGGTCGAAGGCCAGGGCGCGGCCATCGCTGATCACGGTCACCTGGCTGACCGCCGAATCCAGCTCGCGGGCCGCTTCACGGGCCTCGCGGCGGGCTTCGCTGCCGGCGGCGGCGAACAGTTCATAGTGGATGCGCGCCTTGTCCATGCCGTTGGCCTGCAGGCTGTCGCGCACGGTTTCGGTCATGGCCTGGGGGCCGCAGATGAAGGCGGCATCGAGTGAGCTCACGTCGAGCCAGCGGGAGAACAGCTGGCCGCACTTGTCGGCGTCGATGCGGCCGTTGTAAAGGTCGACGTCCTGTTGCTCGCGGCTGAACACGAAGATCAGGTTGAGGCGGTCGAGGTACAGGTTCTTCAGGTCCTCGAGGCGGTCGCGGAACAACGCGCTGTTGCTGGCGCGGTTGCCGTACAGCAAGGTGAAGCGGCTGTCTGGTTCAGTGGCCAGCGTGGTGGCGACCAGCGACAGGATCGGAGTGATGCCGCTGCCGGCGGCCACGCCCAGGTAGTTGCCCTGGCGCGTCGGATCCAACGGTACGAAGAAGTTGCCCGACGGCGGCATCACTTCCAGTTGCTGGCCGGCCTTGAGCACTTCGTTGGCAAAGGCCGAGAAGCGTCCGCCGGGCACGCGCTTGACCGCCACGCGCAGCTCGCCATCCTGCACCGCGCTGCAGATCGAATAGGAACGGCGCACTTCCTCGTCATCGAGCTGGGTACGCATGACCAGGTACTGGCCCTGGGTGAAGCGGAAATCTTCTTGCAAGTGTGCGGGCACGTCAAAGGCAATGGACACGGCGTCGCGGGTTTCCTGGCGTACTTGCTTGATGGTCAGGCTGTGAAACGGGCTCATGGCGTTCTCCACGGCTCAAAGGCATTTGAAATAGTCGAACGGTTCCAGGCAGGCGCGGCAGCGGTAGAGGGCCTTGCAGGCGGTGGAACCGAACTGGCTGAGCAGTTCGGTATCGGCGCTGCCGCACTGCGGGCAACACACGCTGGGTGCCGCCCCACGCAGGTTGGCGCGGCCCTCGGGTGGGGCGATACCGTAGGCGCGCAGCCGCTCACGGCCTTGCGCACTGATCCAGTCGGTGCTCCACGCCGGGGTGAGACGACGCTCCAGCGCAGGCTCCGCGAAGCCGGCCTGTTCCAGGGCCTGGCGAATGTCACTCTCGATCACCTCGGTGGCCGGGCAGCCGGAGTAGGTCGGGGTGACCACCAGGTGCAGGTGGCCGGCGCGCCAGTCGAGGTCGCGCACGACACCCAGGTCGACCACGCTGACCACCGGTACTTCCGGGTCCATCACCTCGGCCAGCACCGCCCAGGCCCGGCTCAGGTCGCCGTCGCGCAAGTCCCTGGCGCCGCGGTCGCCGGCGATCAGCTCACCAGGTCGCATCGGGGTAGGCTCGCGGCAGAAACTGCATTTCAGCCAGCAGCAGGCCGAGGTGTTCGGTGTGCAGGCCCTTGCGCCCGTCCAGGTAGAAGTGGCTGGCGGCCTTGGGCAGGGGCAGATCTACCGAGGCGAAGATGGCCGTGACGGTGTTCAGCCAATGCTGGGCGATCTGCGCCGGGTCGGCGCCGATACCGGCTTTGGCCAGCTGGACTTCACCGTCGTTGGCCACGCTCAGTTCGACCGTGAAGCGCCACAGTGTCGGGATGGCTTCGAGCATGCGCCGACGGCTTTCTTCCGTGCCCCCCCCCAGGCGCTGCACCCACTCGCCGGAGCGGCGCAGGTGATAGGTGACTTCTTTCAGGGCCTTGGCGGCGATGCCGGCGATACGTTCATCGCGCGAGGCGCTGAGCGCTTCAAGCGTGGCGTGGTGCCAGGCGTCGTACAGGCACTGCTTGAGCAGGGTCACGGCGTAGTCGCCGTTGGGTTGCTCGACCAGCAGCAGGTTGCGGTAGGCGCGCTCGTCGCGACGGAACGCCAGGGCATCGGCGTCGCGGCCGTCGTCCAGCAGTTCGGCGGCGTAGTCCAGCCAGTTGCGCGCCTGGCCCACCAGGTCGAGGCCGACGTTCATCAGCGCCAGTTCTTCTTCCAGCGCCGGCGCCTTGCCGCACCACTCGCACAGGCGCTGGCCCTGGACCAGGGCGCTGTCGCCGAGCAGCAGCAGGTATTGGATGAGTGCTTGCTTGTGCATGGCGGGCCTCACATGTGTCCGACTTCGGCGGGCAGCTCGTAGAAGCTGGCATGGCGGTAGACCTTGTCGTCCGCCGGGGCGAACAGCGGGTCCTTCTCGTCGGGCGAAGAGGCGGTGATCAGCGCCGAGGGCACCACCCACAGGCTCACGCCTTCGCTGCGGCGGGTGTACAGCTCGCGGGCGTTCTCGATGGCCATGGCGGCGTCGGCGGCGTGCACGCTGCCGACGTGCTTGTGGTTCAGGCCGTGCTTGCTGCGCACGAATACTTCGTAGAGGGTCCAGTCAGACATGCTCGATCTCCGCATCGATGGCCGCTTCAGGCGGCGTTCTTGTTGTGTTGCTTGCGCGCATAGGCCACCGCGGCCTCGCGTACCCAGGCGCCGTCTTCGATGGCCTTGCGGCGGGTGGCGACGCGCTCCTGGTTGCACGGGCCGTTGCCTTTGAGCACCTCGTAGAACTCCTCCCACTGGATCTGGCCGAAGTCGTAATGGCCACGCTCGGCGTTCCACTTGAGCTCAGGGTCGGGAGCGGTGCAGCCGAGCAGTTCCAGCTGTGGCACGGTCTGGTCGATGAAGCGCTGGCGCAGTTCGTCGTTGCTCTGGCGCTTGATCTTCCAGGCCATGGACTGGGCGCTGTTGGGCGAATGTTCGTCGCTGGGGCCGAACATCATCAGCGCTGGCCACCACAGGCGGTCGATGGCGTCCTGGACCATGTCCTTCTGCGCCTGGGTGCCGTGGCGCATCATGGTCAGCAGCAGTTCGTAACCCTGGCGCTGGTGGAAGCTTTCTTCCTTGCAGATACGGATCATGGCGCGGGAGTAGGGGCCGTAGGAGGTGCGCTGCAGCACCACCTGGTTGACGATCGCCGCGCCGTCCACCAGCCAGCCCACCGCGCCCATGTCGGCCCAGCTCAGGGTCGGGTAGTTGAAGATGCTCGAGTACTTGGCCTTGCCGCTGTGCAGCTTGGCGATCTCTTCGTCGCGGTCGGCGCCAAGGGTTTCCATGGCGCTGTACAGGTACAGGCCGTGGCCGGCCTCGTCCTGGATCTTGGCCATCAACTGCAGCTTGCGCTTGAGCGAGGGGGCGCGAGTGACCCAGTTGCCTTCCGGGAGCATGCCGACGATCTCGGAATGGGCGTGCTGGGAAATCTGGCGGATGAGCGTCTGGCGGTAGGCCTCGGGCATCCAGTTCTTGGCTTCGATCTTGATCTCGGCGTCGATCTTCTCCTGGAAGGCGCGCTCTTCGGGCGACATCTCTTCGAGGGTCTTCAGGCGTTTGACGCCGGTTTCTACGAGCTGTGCGTACATGGTCGGGCTCCCGCTGATGGGCTGCTTGGGGCGTGGGTTATTTATAAGCGATACAAAACACAACATCAAACAGTATTTGATGTATCAAATAAGATTTGTGTATCGCTTTCGCATGAGTTGGCCGGGCGTGGCAGCGGGCTTGCCCCGCGATAACGTTCGGCCAGGCGAAAAAAAGCCCCGGAACTTGGCCGGGGCTTTCCAGGAAGCGCTATCGGTCAGCTGGCCAGCCGCTTGTCATACACGTGACAGGCCTTGCCTTCCGAGCGTTTCAGCGTGCCGCACGGCTGCAGCTGGATCTGCGTGCTGATGCCGATGTAGGTCTTGATCTGCTTCGCCAGTTCACCCACCACCTGCTTGCGCTGGCCCTCGTCGAGGTACTGGCTGTCGCTGCGCAGTTCAACATGCACCTCGACGCTGTCGAGATTGCCATTGCGATACAGGTGAATCTCATACATCTCTGAAAGCTGTTTGATCTTGAGTACTTGTTCCTCGATCTGCGTCGGAAACACATTGACCCCGCGGATGATCAGCATGTCGTCGCTGCGCCCGGTGATCTTGCCGATGCGCCGCATCGGCCGCGCCGTGCCCGGCAGCAGGCGGGTGAGGTCGCGGGTACGGTAGCGCACCATCGGCAACGCCTCCTTGCTCAGCGAGGTGAACACCAGCTCGCCGAGCTGGCCGTCCGGCAGCACCTGGCCTGTGACCGGGTCGATGATCTCGGGGTAGAAATGGTCTTCCCAGATGGTCGGGCCATCCTTGGTCTCGATGCACTCCATGGCCACGCCCGGGCCCATGATTTCCGACAGCCCGTAGATGTCCAGGGCGTCGATGCCCAGGCGCTGCTCGATGGCGCGGCGCAGTTCATCGGTCCAGGGTTCGGCGCCGAAGATGCCCAGGCGCAGCTTGAGGTCGTGCGGGTCGATGCCCTGGCGCTCGATCTCGTCGGCGAGGTTGAGCATGTACGAGGGGGTAACCATGATGATGTCCGGCTGGAAGTCGCGGATCAGCTGCACCTGTTTCTCGGTCTGGCCGCCGGACATGGGGATCACCGTGCAGCCCAGGCGCTCGGCGCCGTAGTGCGCGCCCAGGCCGCCGGTGAACAGGCCGTAGCCGTAGGAGACATGCACCTTGTCGCCGCGGCGCCCGCCGGCGGCGCGAATCGAGCGCGCCACCACGTTGGCCCAGGTGTCGATGTCGTTCTGGGTGTAGCCGACTACCGTCGGCTTGCCGGTGGTGCCGCTGGAGGCGTGCAGGCGCACCACCTGATCCTGGGGCACGGCGAACATGCCATAGGGGTAGTTGTCGCGCAGGTCGTTCTTGCCGGTGAAGGGGAAGCGGGCAAGGTCCTCCAGCGATTTCAGGTCGTCGGGATGGGCGCCGCAGGCGTCGAAGCGCTGGCGGTACAGCGGCACCTTGGCGTAGGCGTGGTTCAGGCTCCAGCGCAGGCGCTCCAGCTGGTGCTGGCGCAGTGCGTCGAGGCTGGCGGTTTCCATCGGGTCGAGCAGGGCGCGGTCGGCATCGTGGTAGAGATTCATGGTTTCACTCGAGTTGTTCTTGTCGTGGGCCGGGGCCCTGAGTGTCATGGCAGGCAGCATACTGCCCGCGTCGCTTGGCGTCTCTGGCGGCTGATCAGAGGCGTTCGATCACCAGGGCGATGCCCTGGCCGACGCCGATGCACATGGTGCACAGGGCGTAACGGCCGCCGGTCAGCTCCAGCTGGTGCAGGGCGGTGGTGACCAGGCGTGCGCCGCTCATGCCCAGCGGGTGGCCCAGGGCGATGGCGCCGCCGTTGGGATTGACCCGCGGATCGTCGTCGGCCAGGCCCAGCTCGCGCAGCACGGCCAGGCCCTGGGCGGCAAAGGCTTCGTTGAGCTCGATCACGTCCATGTCGGCCAGCGCCAGGCCGGTCAGCTCCAGTACCTTGTGAGTCGCCGGCACCGGGCCGATACCCATGAGGCGTGGCTCGACGCCCGCCACCGCCAGGCCAAGCACCCGGCCACGGGCCTTGAGGCCGTGGCGTTGCGCGGCCCGTGGGCTGGCCAGCAGCAGGGCGCAGGCGCCGTCATTGACGCCCGAGGCATTGCCGGCGGTGACGCTGCCGCCCTCACGGAACGGCGTGCCCAGGCGCGCCAGTTGTTCCAGGGTGGTGTCGCCTCGTGGATGTTCATCGTGCTCGACGCGTTTGGGCGGGCCTTTGCGCTGCGGGATCTCCACCGTGACGATCTCCTGGGCCAGGCGGCCATTGGCCTGGGCGGCGGCGGCCTTGAGCTGGCTGCGCAGGGCGAAGGCATCCTGGTCTTCGCGGGAGATGTCGAAGCGCTCGGCGACGTTCTCAGCGGTTTCGGGCATCGAATCGATGCCGTATTGCGCCTGCATCGACGGGTTGACGAAGCGCCAGCCGATGGTGGTGTCGAACAGCTGCGCGTTGCGGCCAAAGGGCTGTTCCGACTTGCCCATGACGAAGGGTGCGCGCGACATCGACTCGACGCCGCCGGCCAGCATCAGCCCGGCTTCGCCGCAGCGCAGGGCGCGGGCAGCGTTGCCGATGGCGTCCAGGCCCGAGCCGCACAGGCGGTTGATCGTGGTGCCGGGCACCTCGATCGGCAGCCCGGCCAGCAGGCCGGCCATGCGCGCGACGTTGCGGTTGTCTTCGCCGGCCTGGTTGGCGCAACCGAGGATCACATCGTCCAGCGCCGCCCAGTCTAGCCCGGGGTGGCGCGCCATCAGCGCCTTGATCGGCACCGCGGCAAGGTCGTCGGGGCGCACGCTCGACAGGGCGCCGCCGTAGCGGCCGATGGGGGTGCGCACGGCATCGATGATCAGCGCGTGGGGCAGGCTGGCGTCAGTCATTTGAAGTCTCCGGCGACAGCACGGTGCCGCGCACTTTGTAGGATTTGCCGTGGAACAGGGCGATCAGTTCGCCCTGCTGGTTCTCGATGCGCACGTCGTAGTTGCCGGTGCGGCCTTTGCGGCTTTGTTCGCTGGCGCTGGCCTGCAGGCGGTCGCCGAGCCGCGCGGGGGCCACATAGTCGATGCTGCAACCCAGGGCCACGGCTGCTTCATCGTAGCTGTTGCAGGCGAAGGCGAAGGCCGAATCGGCCAGGGCGAACAGGTAGCCGCCATGGCAGGTGCCGTGGCCCTGGATCATGTCGGCTCGCACGGTCATGCCCAGGCGGGCGCTGCCGGGGCCGGCTTCGAGCAGCTCGATGCCCAGGCCCTGGCTGGCGGCGTCACGGCCGAACATGGCCTCGGCGCAGGCGCGGGCCAAAGTGTGTGCGGACTGATCAGCCATGCAGGCGACCTCCTTCGGCGTGGGTGCGGCGCAGCAACAGGGACGGTCGGTAACGTTCCTCGCCGTAGCTGCGTTGCAGGTTGTCGAGCACGTTCAGGGTGTAGCCGATGCCCAGGTCGTCGGCCCAGGCCAGCGGCCCGCGCGGGTAGTTGACCCCGGCGCGCATGGCCAGGTCGATGTCACCGGGAGTGCCTACTCCTTGCAGTACGGCGTCGGCGGCTTCGTTGGCGAGCATGGCCACGGTGCGCAGCACCACCAGGCCGGGCAGGTCGGCGACCGGGCAGGCGCTCAGGCCAGCCCGGGCAAGCAGGGCGACGGCCTGGTCCAGGGCCTCGGCGCTGCATTCGGCACTGTGGCTGATGGCCAGGCGCGTGGCGCTGGCGTAGTCCAGGGCCAGGTCCAGCAGCACCAGGTTGCGCAAGCCGTCCTCGCGGGCGCGCTGGCTGGCCAGGCGGCCATCGGACAGCGCCAGGGTGGCATCTCCCACGCGGAGCAGGCCGGCGCCGGCGCGCTCGGTGACGCCGACACCGTTGGCGCGCAAGCGCTCGACCAGGGGCTGCAGGGCACCCAGGTCGCCTTCAACCGTGCAGCGCTCTACAGGCGTCTGGCTGCTCAATGTCGCGGGCTGTAGCCGTTCGGCACCCTCGGCGTAGCTATAAAAGCCCTGGCCGCTCTTGCGCCCGAGGCGCCCGGCGTCGACCAGCTCTTTCTGCACCAGCGACGGCTGGAAGCGGAAATCGCCATAGAAGGCTTCGAACACCGAGCAGGTCACCGCGTAGTTGACGTCATGACCGATCAGGTCGGTCAGTTCAAAGGCGCCCATGCGAAACCCCCCGGCGTCGCGCAGCACGGCATCGAGGGTGGCGCAGTCGGCGGCGCCCTCCTGCAGCAGGCGCAGGCTTTCGGCATAGAAGGGTCGGGCCACGCGGTTGACGATAAAGCCCGGCGTCGAACGGGCATGCACCGTTTGCTTGCCCCAGGCCCGGGCGGTGTCGTAAAGCGTGGCCGCCAGGCTCGGCGCAGTGGCCAGCCCGGAGACGATCTCCACCAGCGCCATCAAGGGCGCCGGGTTGAAGAAGTGCATGCCAATGACCCGCTCCGGGTGCTTGAGCCCGGCGGCGAGGCTGGTGATCGACAGCGAAGAAGTGTTGCTGGCCAGGATGCAGTCCGTGGCGCACAGGGCTTCAAGCCGACGCAGCAGGTCCTGTTTGACTGGCAGTTGTTCGACGATGGCTTCGATCACCAGATGGGCCTTGGCCAGGGCGTCGAGGCTGTCCACCGGTTGCAGTCGGTCGCGGATCGCGCTGCGGCTGTCAGGCGCAAGCTTGCCTTTTTCCACCTGCCGGCCGAGCAGGCGATCGATGCCTTCGATCGCCTGCTCGGCTGCGCCGGGGCGCGTATCGTAGAGGCGCACGGGATGACCGGCCTGGGCCGCCACCTGGGCGATGCCGGCACCCATGGCGCCTGCACCGATCACTGCCACCAGGGCGTCGTTGTCGAGTGCGGCCATGGTCAGCGCCCCTTGAACACAGGCGTGCGTTTGTTCATGAAGGCGCTGACGCCCTCGCGGTAATCCTCGCTGCGCCCGGCCAGGCGCTGGAGGTCGCGCTCCAGTTCCAGCTGTTCATCGAAGCGGTTGTCGAAACTCTGGTTGAGGGCACGCTTGATCAAGGCCAGGCCGTAGGTGGGCTGGGCTGCCAGGTGACGGGCCAGGCCGAGTGCTTCGTCGCGCAGCGCGGCATCGTCCACCACCCGGTGGATCAGCCCCCATTGCTCGGCCTGCTCGGCGCTCAGGCGCTCGCCCAGCAGGGCCAGCGCCTTGGCCCGGGCCATGCCGACCAGTCTGGGCAGCAACCAGGTGCCGCCGGAATCCGGCACCAGGCCAATCTTGCAGAACGCCTGGATGAAGCTCGCCGAGCGTGCCGCCAGCACCAGGTCGCAGGCCAGTGGCAGGTTGGCCCCGGCACCGGCGGCCACGCCGTTGACCGCGCAGATCACCGGCAGCGGCAGGTCGCGCAAGCTGCGCACCAGCGGGTTGTAGAACTGTTCGATGGATTGGCCGAGGTCAGGCAGCTCGGCGCCGGGCGCGACATTGCGGTCGGCCAGGTCCTGGCCTGCGCAGAAGCCACGGCCTTCGCCGGTCAGCAGCAGCACGCGGGCGTGGTCGCTGTGGCGTACCTGCTTCAAGGCCTCGCGCACCTCCAGGTGCATCGCGGTGTTGAAGCTGTTGAGCTGCTCGGGCCGGTTGAGCGAGAGGAGGGCAACGCCGTCGTCGCCGATGGAAAACAGGATGTGCTGGAAAGACATGACTGGCTCGCTCCGTCAGTCGGTGGAAGGCTTACAGCCCTTGGAATCGGGCCGGGCGTTTTTCCTGGAAGGCGCGGATGCCTTCGTTGCGGTCGGCGGTGCCGGCCAGCAGGGTGAAGGCGTGGCGCTCGAAGCGCAGGCCGCTCGCCAGGTCCATGTCCTGGGCCTTGAGCAGCGCCTCCTTGGCCAGGCGCACCGCCAGCGGCGCCTTGGCGGCGATGGCGACGGCCACCTGCAGGGCGCGCTCGACGGCGAGTTCGGGCTCGGTGACTTCACTGACCAGGCCGGCCTGCAGGGCATGGCGGGCGCCGATGGCCTCACCGCCCAGGACCATCTGCATGGCCAGCGGCTTGCCCACGGCGCGCAGCAGGCGCTGGGTGCCGCCAGCCCCGGGAAGGATGCCGAGGTTGATTTCCGGCTGGCCGAAACGGGCGTCGCTGCCGGCGATGACGATATCGGCGCACATCACCAGTTCGCAGCCGCCGCCGAGGGCGAAGCCGTTGACGGCGGCGATCAGAGGTTTGGCGAAGCCGGTGATGCGTTGCCAGTGGGCCACCCGCGGGTCTTCGAGGATGCCGACCAGGTCGCGCTGGGCCATTTCGTTGATATCGGCGCCGGCGGCGAAGGCCTTGCGGCTGCCGGTAATGACCACGGCACGGATCTGCGGGTCCTGGTCGGCGGCATGCAGTTCTGCGGCCAGCTCTTCCAGCAGCGCTGTGTTCAGGGCGTTCAGGGCTTGCGGGCGGTGCAGGGTGATCAGACGGACACCGTCCGCCGGGGCCTGCACGATGAGGTTGCTTGGCATGGGATACCTCGGGCTGCACGTTCGGCGCCGGCTTGGGCCGGCTTTTCTTGGAGTTGTTCGTGGTGCTGGGGCAAGTATATGTTCAATGCGATACATAAAATCAACATAGAAATTGTAATTGCGTATCTGTATTTGAGGCGACGGCGCTATCGCGGGGCAAGCCCGCTCCCACGCAGCCTCGCTCTTACTATCACTCGGTGGGAGCGGGATTTCCCCACGATGAAGTCTGCACAGGTCTGAAGCTTGGTGAAGAAAGCGATACACCAGCAAGGCATTGACTAAGTGATTTGATCTGATACAGGATCGATAAGTCTTCTGAATCATATCGAGAGCCAGACCCATGCCCTGCTACCGCCTCGACGGCCTCACCCCCGTGGTCCACCCCAGCGCCTACGTACACCCAAGCGCCGTGCTGATCGGCGACGTGCTGGTCGGCGCAAACTGCTACATCGGCCCCTTGGCCTCGCTGCGCGGCGATTTCGGGCGAATCATCCTGGAGGAGGGCGCCAACCTGCAGGACACCTGCGTGATGCACGGTTTTCCCGGCGGCGACACGGTGGTCGAGCGCAACGGCCATATCGGCCATGGCGCCGTGCTGCATGGCTGCCGGATCGGCGAGGATGCCCTGGTCGGCATGAACGCGGTGGTCATGGACGCCGCGCATATCGCCCCGCGCTGCATCGTCGCCGCCACGGCCTTCGTCAAGGCCGGCTTCGAATGCCCGCAGCAACACCTGGTGGTCGGCGCGCCGGCCGTGGCCAAGCGCCCGCTCAGCGACCAGGAACTGGCCTGGAAGCAGCGCGGTACCGCCGAGTACCACCGCCTCGCCCGGCGTTGCCTGAGCGCGCTGGTGGAATGCCCGCCATTGACCGCGCCGGAGCAGGACCGCCCGCGCATGGGCGACTCCGGCTTCAGGCCCAAGGCCGAGGGCGGTGCATGAGCCTTGCGCGGTCGCGGCAGGCAGGTATAGTCGAGGCTTTAGCCGCGCCTCGTTCCCCCATGAGCAGCCTTGCCCCCCTGAATCACCTGATTACCCGTTTCCAGGAGCAGACGCCGATCCGCGCCAGCTCCCTGATCATCACCCTCTACGGCGATGCCATCGAACCCCATGGCGGCACGGTCTGGCTGGGCAGCCTGATCAACCTGCTGGAGCCGATGGGCATCAACGAGCGGCTGATCCGCACCTCGATATTCCGCCTGACCAAGGAAGGCTGGCTGACCGCCGAAAAGGTCGGCCGGCGTAGCTACTACAGCCTCACCGGCACCGGCCGGCGGCGCTTCGAAAAAGCCTTCAAGCGCGTCTACAGCGCCAGCCTGCCGGCCTGGAACGGCGCCTGGACCCTGGTGCTCCTGGCCCAGCTCGACGCCACCAAACGCAAGGCCGTGCGTGAAGAGCTCGAGTGGCAAGGCTTCGGCGTCATGGGCGTGAACCTGCTGGGCTGCCCGCGCACCGACCGTGCCGACCTGGCCGCCACCCTGCGCGAGCAGGATGCCGAGGACGACTGCATCGTCTTCGAAACCCACGCCCAGGAAGTGCTGGCCTCCAAGGCCCTGCGCGCCCAGGTGCGGGAAAGTTGGAACATCGAGGAACTGGGCCAGCACTACAGCGAGTTCATCCGCCTGTTCCGCCCGTTATGGCAGGCGATGAAGGACCTGGACGCGCCAAGCCCGCAGGACTGCTTCCTGGCGCGCACGCTGCTGATCCACGAATACCGCCGCCTGCTGCTGCGTGATCCGCAGTTGCCGGACGAGCTGTTGCCGGGGGATTGGGAAGGGCGCGCGGCGCGGCAGCTGTGCCGCAACTTGTACCGGCTGGTGCAGGGCAGGGCGGAGGAGTATCTGGCCAGCGCGCTGGAAACGGCGGATGGGCCGTTGCCGGATGCCAACGAGAGTTACTATCGACGTTTCGGCGGACTTGGCTGAGTGAAAGGAGCGGGCAAGCCCTCTTGTGCGAAGAGGGCGTGCAGATTGTCAGATGACAAAGAACCCATGGGTTGCGTCACGCCCCAGCTGATCCACCAATCCGAACTCCCAATCCAGATACCCCTGCATCGCTTCGCGCGGGTTATCCGTACCCTCGTAGGGCCGCCGATAACGATCGATGCGCGGCGCGCCCAGGCGCTGCTCGCCTTGTTCGGTCGGCAACCCGGCGGCGCTCCAGGCGCTGTTGCCGCCCTCGAGCACGAACACCGGCTTGCCGCTCAGGGCCGCCACCTCCGGCGCGGCATAGCGCGCCAGTTGGCTCGAGCCGCAGGTCAGGACGAAGTGTCGTGCTCCGGATAATGACGCCAGCACGTTCTTCAGCTGACTGCGCAGCGCCCACACCGCACCAGGAATATGCTGCCTGACATGGTTGGCGCTGGTGGTGAAGTCCAACACCTGGGTACCCGGTTCTGACAGCCAGTCGGCGAGAAGGGCGGGGCTGATGGTCTCGGCCTGGGGGGGCGCCGGCACGGGCGCGACCCAGGCACCGGGTTCCTTGAAGTCGACCGAGGACAACTCATCGAGCACCGCCACCGCCCAGCCCATCTGCGCCAGCCACGACGCGCTCATGTTGGCGCGCACGCCGTCGTCGTCCACCAGCACCAGGCGCGCGCCGCGCACGCTGGCGACATGGTCGGTCTCCTGCACCAGTTGGCCACCGGGCGTGGAGCGGGCGCCGGGCAGGTGGCCCACGGCAAACTCCTCGGGCGTACGAACATCGAACAGATAGGTGGTGCGCTGCGCTTCGGCCTGCCATTGGCGCAGGCCTGCCAGATCGATGCGTGCCACACCGGCGCGGTCGGCCACCTGGCGGGCGCGTTGCGCGGCGCTGTCGCGGGTGGTGGCGGTCACTGCGCGGAAACGGCGCGATTGGCCTTGCTCCAGGGTTTGCCCAGCGAGAGTCCAGCCGATGGTGCCGTTGCGCAGGGCCGCCACCGGGTTGGGGACGCCGGCATTGACCAGCGCCTGGGTGCCGATGATGCTGCGGGTGCGCCCGGCGCAATTGACGATCACCCGCGTATTCGGATCGGGGGCCAGCTCCGCCACGCGCAGCACCAGTTCGGCGCCGGGCACGCTGATGCCGCCGGGGATGCTCATGGTCTGGTACTCGTCGAAGCGGCGGGCATCCAGCACCACCACATCGGCGTTGGCGTCGAGCAGCGCCTTGACCTCTTCGGCCGCCAGCGACGGCGTATGGCGCTCGGCCTCCACCAGCTCGCCGAAGGCCTTGCTCGGCACGTTGACGTCGCGGAACAACTCGCCACCTGCTTCTCGCCAACCGGCCAGGCCGCCGTCGAGCAGCGCCACGTCGGTGTAGCCCAGGGCGAGCAGGCGCTGGGCGGCGGTCGACGCCAGCCCTTCGCCGTCGTCGTAGACAGTGATAGGCGTGTCGCGCCGTGGCACTCGGGCGTAGATCTCCAGCTCCAGGCGCGACAGCGGCACATTGGCGGCGAACAGCGGGTGGGCCTGGGCGAACGGGTCTTCCTCGCGGACATCGAGCAAGGCCAGTTCCTGGCCGGCGAGGAGGGCGGCGCGGATAGCGTGGAAAGTACGACGGGTGGCCTGGCTCATGCGCGGTTCTCTTTCGACAGATCCCAGAGGTTGGGCAGGTGGCTGTTGGAATAGCCGGAAATGAAGGGCTTCTCTTCGCCCTCGGCGCTGTACACCGCACGCCGCACGGCGCCGATGTTGGCGCCGTAGACATGGATGCTGATGGAAGTACGGTCGGCATGGGCATTGCGCACCTGGTGCAGGTCGCCGATACGCGGCGACACCGCGATCACCTCGCCGGGCGCGAGCCGCTCGGCCGGGCCCTCCGCCTGCAGGGCTCCGTGCGCCAGGGCATAGCCCTGGCTGATTTCGCTGCCGCGCAGCATGCCGATCAGCCCCCAGGTGCGGTGGTCGTGTACGGGTGTTTCCTGCCCCGGCCCCCAGACGAAACTGACGATGGAGAACCGCTGGCCGGAGTCGGCGTGCAGCAGGTATTGCTGGTAGCGCTCCGGGCTGGGCCGGGCGTAGTCGTCCGGCAGCCAGTCGTCGACACTGACCAGGTCGCGCAGCAGCCGCGCGCCGTGGTCGAGCAGGCGCGGCTCGTCCGGCGCCTGGGCGAGAAGGTCGGCCAGCTCGCCGATGAAGCTGCGTAGCCGTCCAAGGTTGGGCGTTTGAGACATGGGTTCCCTCGATGTCCGTCAGGTTAGGCAGCGCCGGGCGCTACCGTGGCGAGGAAAAAGGTATTATTCTTTTTGCGTATTTTTCCACATATTTATTATGCGAATTAAGAATGAAGATAGATGATATCGATGCATTCGTGGCCGTCATCCGCAGCCAGTCCATCAGCCAGGCGGCCGAATCGCTGCGCCTGACCCAGCCGGCCATCACCCGTCGGGTGCAGAACTTCGAGGAAGCCCTCGGCGTCAGCCTGCTGGACCGCAACACCAAACCATTGAAACCCACGCCCATGGGCATGCGCGTCTACGAGCAGTGCCGGGCGGTGCTGCGCGAGATGGACGCGCTGCGCGAACTGGTGCTCAGCGACGCCTTGCCCAGCGGCGCCTTGCGCCTGGGGGTGCCGCAGACCATCGGCGACGTGGTGTTGCTCGACGCCCTCAGCCAGCTCAAGGCGCTGTATCCCGACCTGCAGACCCAGGTCGCCACCGGTTGGGGCAGCCACCTGCTGGGCAAGATGGAGAACGGCGAGCTGGACGCGGTGGCGGCGCTGTTCCCGGCCGGCAAGGTGTTCCCCGAGGGCATCGTCGGTCGGTCGTTGGCGCGCATGGACCTGGTGGTGGTGGCTGCCCGCGGCGAGGTGGGCAAGCGCAGTTGCAAGCTTGCCGACTGCTACCAGCGTGGCTGGGTGCTCAACCCCGACGGCTGTGGTTTCCGTGCCGGTCTGCAGCGGGCGTTGAACGACGAAGGGCTGTCTCTGCGGATCAACCTGGAAACCTTCGGTACCGAGTTGCAACTGGGCTTGATCGCCAATGGCCTGGGCTTTGGCCTGGTGCCACGGCCGTTGCTGGACAACAGCCGCCACCGCGAGCGCCTGGACATCGTGCAGGTGAGTGATTTCAAGCCGGTGATCGACTTGTGGCTGATCCATCCGCGTTTTCTCGGCAACCTGCAGGCGCCGGTGGCGTTGTTTGGCGAGACCGTGGCGCAGCGGGTGGCGAATCAACCGTAGGCGCCGGGCTGAAATGGGGCTGCGTTGCAGCCCCGAAGCACCTATGCAAATTTAATATTTTGCATATGTTGGCAATTGTTGAATGCATTATTTGTATATTAGGTTAGAAGCAGATCGAATTTCACGGCACTTTTTAAGATCGATAGCATAAGGATCAAGCCA
The DNA here is from genome assembly GCF_018596375.1 of Pseudomonas sp. RC3H12. Taxonomy (NCBI): domain Bacteria; kingdom Pseudomonadati; phylum Pseudomonadota; class Gammaproteobacteria; order Pseudomonadales; family Pseudomonadaceae; genus Pseudomonas; species Pseudomonas sp. RC3H12. Next base: position 2,027,169 of record NZ_CP075595.1, read on the forward strand.
GGCACCGGCGGGCTTGATCGACACTCCCGCTGCGGCCAGCAATCAATGGATCGGCCTTGAGCGAGGAGATGGAATGTCCCGGCAAAGCAACACACTTGTCCCCGCCACGGCCCTGCTGACCCTGTTGCGCTGGCAGGGTTGGCGTAACCTTGGCCTGCGGCTGATCAGCCCGTTGCTGTTGCTGCTGGCGTGGGAACTTGCCTCGCGCAGCGGCCTGTTGCCGCCGCGAATCATCGCCGCGCCCAGCGCCATCGGCGACACCCTCTGGCAGATGATCGTCAGCGGCGAGCTGGCCGGGCATTTGTGGGTATCCCTCAAGCGTGCCCTGAGCGGCCTGGCCATCGGGGTCAGCGTGGGCACGCTGCTGGCGCTGCTCGCAGGCCTTTCGCGGCGTGGCGAACTCGCCATCGACTCGCCGGTGCAGATGCTGCGCACCTTGCCGTTCCTGGCCATCGTGCCGCTGTTCATCCTCTGGTTCGGCGTGGGCGAAACGCCCAAGATCGCCCTGATTGCCCTGGGCACCACCTTCCCGGTGTACCTCACCCTGTTCTCCGGCATCCGTGGCGTCGACCCCAAGCTGGTGGAGGCCGGGCAGCTGTTCGGCCTGGGGCGCCTGGGGCTGGTCTGGCACGTGATCCTGCCCGGCGCGCTGCCGGCGTTTTTTGTCGGCCTGCGCTACGCCTTCGGCATCAGCTGGCTGGGCCTGGTGGTGGTCGAGCAGATCAACGCCAGCGCCGGGCTGGGCTATCTGGTCAACGACGCCCGCGATTTCCTGCGCACCGACGTCATCGTCATCTGCCTGATCGTCTACAGCGTGCTCGGACTGTCCATCGATGCCCTCGTGCGCTTGCTCGAACGCCTGGCCCTGGCCTGGCGCCCCACCTTCATAAGGAACTGATCATGGAAGTCGCACTGCAACGCCTGCGCCCGCCGGTGCGGGTGCGCGGGCTCACGCGCAGGTTCCAGGGCCACACGGTGCTCGATGGCCTGGACCTGGACCTGGCGCCCGGCGAGTTCGTCGCCTTGCTCGGCCGCAGCGGCTCGGGCAAGACCACCTTGCTGCGAGCGCTGGCCGGCCTGGACCGGGTGGAGGCGGGCACGCTGGAGGTGCCCGGCGTGCATGCGGCGGTGTTCCAGGAGCCGCGGCTGATGCCCTGGAAGCGGGCCTGGCGCAATGTCCTCCTGGGCCTGAGGGGCGCCGAGCCAAAAGCGCGTGCCCTGGCGGCGCTGCGTGAAGTAGGCCTGGCGCACCGCACCGAGGCCTGGCCGGGCACCCTGTCCGGTGGCGAGGCCCAGCGCGTGGCCCTGGCCCGGGCACTGGTGCGCGAGCCGCAATTGCTGCTGCTCGACGAGCCGTTTGCCGCGCTGGACGCCTTGACGCGCATGCGCATGCACCAGTTGATCCTCGAACTGTGGCGCACCCATCAGCCATCGGTGCTGCTGGTCACTCACGACGTCGACGAAGCCTTGCTGCTGGCCGACCGGGTCGTGGTGCTGGACGCCGGGCGCATCGCCGAGCAGATCCCGATTCGCCTGCCGCGCCACCGCGAGGTGGCCAGCCGTGGCTTCCAGGCGCTGCGCCAACACCTGCTGGCCCTGCTCGGCGTCGAAGCGCCTGCGCCCAGCCATGCCCATACCCTCGCACGGACCGCCCAACGATGAGCCTCGACCTGCATACCGCCGCCAAGGCGGCCGACCTCGATTCGCCGGCCTTCGCCGACTTGCTGGCCCACCTGAGCGACGAATTCGCCGCCAGCGCCGCCGAGCACGATCGCCAAGGCAGCTTCCCCCACGCCAACCTGCGGCGCCTGCATGAACATGGCCTGCTGGCCCTGACCGTGCCGCGCCGCCTGGGTGGCAGCGAAGCGACGCTGGCCCAGGCCCGGCGGGTGATCGCCGCCGTGGCCCGGGGCGAGCCGTCCACCGCCCTGGTGCTGGTGATGCAGTACCTGCAGCACGCGCGCCTGCAACAGAACCAGGCCTGGCCTGAACACCTGCGCCTGCGCCTGGCCCGCGAGGCGGTGGCGGACGGCGCGCTGGTCAACGCCCTGCGCGTGGAGCCGGAACTGGGCACCCCGGCCCGGGGCGGCCTGCCGGGCACCGTCGCCCGGCGGGTGGCCGAGGGCTGGCGGATCAGCGGGCGCAAGATCTACTCCACCGGCATCCCCGGCCTGACCTGGCTGGCAGTATGGGCGCGCAGCGACGAGGAAGAGCCGCGGGTCGGCACCTGGCTGGTGCATCGCGACACACCGGGCATCCGCATCGAGGAAACCTGGGACCACCTGGGCATGCGTGCCACCTGCAGCCACGACGTGATCTTCGACGATGTACTGGTGCCCGCCGAGCACGCCGTGGATATCCTCCCGGCGCGCCAGCCACGCCCGTCCGAACTCGATCACAACGGCGTGCTGTGGCTGGCCGTGTTGCTGTCGAGTATCTACGACGGCGTCGCCCGTGCCGCCCGCGACTGGCTGGTGGGCTGGCTGGCCGGGCGCACTCCGGCCAATCTCGGCGCGCCGCTGTCGAGCCTGCCGCGTTTCCAGGAACTGGTGGGGCGCATCGACGCCTTGCTGCTGTCCAACCGAGTCCTGCTCGACGCCGCCGCCGAAGGGCGCATCCCGGCGAGCGAGGCCACCCAGGTCAAGTACCTGGTCACCACCCAGGCCATCAGCGCGGTCGAATTGGCCGTCGAAGCGATCGGCAACCCGGCGCTGGCCCGGGGCAACCCGCTAGAGCGGCATTACCGCGATGTGCTGTGCAGCCGTATCCACACCCCGCAGAACGACGCGGTGCTCGGCGCCGCCGGCCGCGCGGCGTTTGCCTTACCCAGCCGTGGCGGCCAGGCATGAGCGGCGTGCGCATCGCCAGTCAGCTGGACGCGCGGTTCAACGCGTTGCTGGCCGCCGCCGTGCCAGGCGTGGAAATCCTGGTGCTGCCCAGGGGCGTACCCCATGGGCTGCCGGACGATGTTCGGGTCCTGCTGGCCGCGCCCGACCCTGGCCTGCGTGATGCCGTTGCGCCGCCCTCGGGCTGGCCGTTCGGGCTCGGTTTCGTGCAACTGGTCAGCTCCGGCATCGACTACTTTCCCGGTTGGTTGCTCGAGCCGGTGCCTGTGGCCAGTGCTCGTGGGGTGACGGCGGACAGCCTGGCCGAGTTCGCCCTGGCGGCGATGTTCGCCGCCGCCAAGCAACTGCCGCAGCTGTGGATCGACGAGCCCGGGCAATGGCAGCCACGTCCGCTGGCCTCGTTGGCCGGCAGCACCTTGGCGATCTACGGTTTCGGGCGGATCGGCCAGGCGCTGGCGCGCAAGGCCCTGGCCCTGGACATCGAGGTGATCGCCCTGCGGCGTTCGGCCAGGCCGTTCGAGGTGGCCGGCGTACGGGGCGCCGCCAGCGTCGAGGAACTGTTCGCCCGCGCCGATCACCTGGTACTGGCGGCACCGGCCGACCCGTCGACCCGGCATGTCGTCGATCGGCGTAGCCTCGCCCACGCCAAGCCCGGTCTGCACCTGATCAATATCGCCCGGGGCAGCCTGGTGGACCAGGACGCCTTGCTCGATGCCCTGGACAGCGGCCAGGTGGCCCTGGCCAGCCTCGATGTCACCGAGCCCGAGCCGTTGCCGGCCGGGCACCGGCTGTACGGCCATCCCAAGGTCCGGCTGAGCCCCCATACCTCGGCCAACACGCCGCAGGTGTACCGCAACCTCGCCGCGCTGCTGGCGCGCAACCTCGAACATTTGCGCAGCGGACGACCGCTGGAGAACCTGCTGGCCCAAGGAGAGACCACATGAGCGCCAGGCTGAGCCGCCTACCCACCGCCTATTCATTGCCCCGCGACGGCCACACCGTGCATCGCTGGCAGGACCCGCCCCAGCAACCGACCCACGAGGCCGAGCGCCTGCTGCGCAAGCAGCGCCTGGCCGGCTCGTTCCGCCTGTTCGCCCGGCATGGTTTCGACATGGGCGGCGCCGGCCATATCACCGTGCGCGACCCCCAGTTCCCCGATCACTTCTGGGTCAATCCGGTGGGCGTGTACTTCGGCCATATCCGCGTCAGCGACCTGCTGTTGGTGAATCCTCGGGGCGAGATCGTCGAAGGGCAGGGCGCGTTGAACCTCGCCGCCTTTGCCATCCACGCCGCGCTGCACGAGGCGCGCCCGGACGTGGTGGCCGCCGCCCATGCCCATTCGTTGTACGGCAAGGCCTGGTCGAGCCTGGGACGCCTGCTCGACCCGCTGACCCAGGACGCCTGCGCCTTTCATGGCAAGCACGCGCTGTTCGACAACTTCACCGGGGTGGTGCTGGAGGCCAGCGAGGGCGCGCGCATCGCCGCCACACTGGGGCCGGACAAGGTCGCGCTGATCTTGCAGAACCATGGGCTGCTGACTGTCGGGCGCACAGTGGAAGCGGCGGTGTGGCGCTTCATCGCCCTGGACAACGCCGCCCACGCGCAACTATTGGCCGAGGCCGCCGGCACGCCCCGGCCGATCCCGGCGGCGGTGGCCGGGCACACTGCGCGCCAGGTCGGTACCGAGTTCGGCGGCTGGTTCAGCTTCCAGCCGTATTGGGACCGCCTGCTGCGCGACGAACCTGACTTTCTCGACTGAGTGCAAGGAGGCGCCATGAATCGCCGTCGTTTTCTGCAGTACAGCGCCCTGGGCGGGCTCGCCTGCGCGCTGCCCGGTGTCTTTGCCCGCGACTGGCAAGGGCTGACCCTGGGCGTGGCCACCTACAAGGGCGCCGCGCCGACCTTCTTCGAACAGGCCGGCATCGAGCGCCCACCGTATGGCGTGAAATACGCCGAGTTCAATGGCGGCAACCTCGGTTTCGAGGCGCTGGTCAGCGGTACCCTGGACCTGGCGCCGATGAGCGAGATCCCGCCGATCTTCGGTATCCGCAACCAGGCGCCGGTCAGGCTCATCGCCGTGCTGACCGGTGATGTCAACAACCAGGCCTTCATCGTGCCCAGGGGGTCGACGATGCAATCGCTGACCGAGCTGCCGGGCAAGCGGGTCGGTTACATCCGCTCCACATCGTCGCACTACTTGCTGCTGCGCGCCCTCAAGGACCAGGGCCTGACCCTGGCGGACATCCAGCCCCTGGCGCTGACGCCCCAGGATGGCTTCGCCGCGTTCCAGAACGGCAACCTGGATGTCTGGGTGACCTTTGGCTACTTCATCCAGCTGGCCGAGCTGCGCAGCGGTGCGCGGGTGCTGCGCACCGGGCAGGGCTACCTGTCGGGCAACTACGTGATCGCCGCCAACCGGCGGGCAATCGAGGATCCGCTCAAGCGCGCGGCGATCGAGGACTATGTACGCCGCGAGTACCGCAGCTGGCAATGGGTGCAGCACCACCCCGAGGCGTGGGCGGCGCGATGCGAGCAGGTGCTGGGCATCCCCCGGGAAGTGTTCATTGCCCAGTACAAGGCCCAGAGCGGGCCGCGGGTGCTGCAGGCGGTGGACGATGCCGCGGTGCGGTCGCAGCAGGACGTGGCCGACACCTTCCACGCCGCCGGCGTACTGCCCCAGCGCCTGGACGTGGCGCCGTTGTGGGATCGCAGTTTCAGCTGGACAGAGTGATTCATGCGGCCTCCCGCAGGGCCGTGCCTGGTGAAAAGGACTTCCATGCCTAGCTCAACTCGATACGCCTGGTTGCCGCTGGCACTGGCCTGCAGCACCGCGCTGGCCGATGTCGCGCCCTCGACCCGCGCCCTGCATGAGCGCCTGATCGTGCTCGACAGCCACCTGGACACGCCCATGCAACTGGCCCGGCCTGGCTGGGACATCGGGCAGCGCCACCGCTATGCCGACGATCTGTCCCAGGTCGACCTGCCGCGCATGCGCGACGGTGGCCTGGACGGCGGATTCTTCGCCATCTTCACCCCCCAGGGTCCGCTCACGCCCGAGGGACGCACCCTGGCCAGCGAACATGGCTTGGCGGTCATCACCCGCATCCGCGACATGGTCGCCGTCCGGCCGGACGCGTTCGCCCTGGCCACGCGGGCGCAGGAGGTGCCGGCGATCGTTGCCTCAGGGCGGCGGGTGGTGCTGATCAGCATGGAAAACGCCGAACCGCTGGCGGCCGACCCCGGCCGGCTGGCCACCTACCACCGCCTGGGCTTGCGCATGCTGGGCCTGGTGCATGCGCAGAATAACGATTTCGCCGATTCGGCCACTGCCTTGCCGCATTGGCATGGGCTGAGCCCGGCCGGCCGCGAGTTGGTGCAGGCAGCCAACCGCCTGGGGATCCTGATCGATGTGTCCCATACCTCCGATGCGGTGTTCGATCAGGTGTTGGCGTTGTCCCGTGCCCCGGTGATCGCCTCGCATTCCGGCGCCCGGGCCATCGGCCCGCATCCGCGCAATCTCGATGACGCACGTTTGCGCCAGCTTGCTGCTGGGGGCGGGGTGGTGCAGGTCAACACCTACGCCAGCGACCTGGTGCCGCGTGCGCCGAATCCCGCCCGGGACAAGGCCCTGGCACCGCTGTACCGGGAGTTCCGCCTGGCGGCCAGCCTGCCGCCTGCGCAGGTAGCGGACCTGGCCCGGCGCATACGCGAGGTCGAGGCCCGGTATCCGTTGCCGGCAACCAGCCTGGACGACTTCATGGCGCATCTGCTGCACATCCTTGACGTAGTCGGGCCACGGCATGTCGGCATCGGCGCGGATTGGGATGGCGGCGGCGGGGTGGCAGGGCTGCGCGATGTCAGCGATTTGCCGGAGATCACCGCGCGGTTGCTGGCAGCGGGGTACAGCGAGCAGGACCTCGCGGATATCTGGGGAGGGAACCTGTTGCGAGTGATGGAAGAGGCGCAGGCCGCTGCTGCCGCGAGCTCAGGTGTTTCAAAATAATTATGCGTTTTGTGCAGAATGCAAAGCTTGAGACATTACACATTTTAATATTTGCATATGCTCAAAATGTATTTCTCTTAACCCATCCCGCTCTCTAGGATGGCTCCACATAGAGCGTTTTCGTAGCTTGATAACATCAAGCCATAACTGAAAGCGATAACCGTGGACCAGGGAGAGTGCCCGCGATGCCATTGACCAGACGACAGCTCATTGCCCGTATCGGTGTGGTCGGTGGCCTGCAGGCTGCCACGGCGGCACTGGGCCTGTTTGGCACGTCGGGGTCGGCACGGGCCAGCCAGGAGAACTACGCCGCGTTGCCACTGGCCCGTGTAGGGCAGGGCGCCACTGTCACCGTGGTCGGCGCTGGCATCGGCGGCCTGGTGGCGGCCTACGAGCTGCGCAAGGCCGGTTTCGCCGTCACCCTGCTGGAAGCCCGCGAACGGGTAGGTGGGCGCAACTGGACCGTGCGCCGGGGGGATCGAGTCGCGTTCACCGATGGCAGCGTGCAGACCGTCGCGTTCGACGAGGGTTTCTACCTCAACGCCGGCCCCGGCCGACTGCCCAGCCACCACAAGTTGATGCTCGGCTATTGCCGCGAGCTGGGAGTGGCGCTTGAGGTGCTGGTCAACACCAGCCGCAACGCCCTGGTGCGTCCCGACCTCGACCAGCCGCCGATGCAGATCCGCCAGGCGGTCAACGACAGCCGTGGGCACCTGGCCGAACTGCTGGCCAAGGCCGTCGACCGCCAGGCCCTGGACCAGGAACTGAGCCTGGACGACCGGCGCAACCTGCTGGGCTTCCTGCGCACCTGGGGCGACCTGTCGGAGAAACTCGAGTACCTGGGCTCGGCGCGCTCGGGCTACAAGGTCTGGCCCGGGGCCGGCGACCAGCAAGCCCTGCGCAACGACCCGCTGCCCCTGCGCACCTTGCTCAACCCGGCCCTGGGCACGGCACTGATGATCGATGAGTACCCGGAGTTCTCGCCGACCATGTTCCAGCCGGTGGGCGGCATGGACCGTATTCCCCTGGCCTTCCAGCGCCACCTGCAGGATGTTCTGCGCCTGGGGGCCGAGGTGGGCTCGATCCGCAATTTCGAGGATCGGGTGGAGATCGGTTACCAGCAGCAGGGTAAGCCACAGCGCATCACCAGCGACTATGCGGTGATCGCCTTGCCGCTTCCGTTGCTGGCGAAGCTCGACAGCAACTTCAGCGCCCAGGTGCGCCAGGCGATCGCCGCCGTGCAATTCGGCCATGCCAACAAGGTGGCCTGGCAGTCCCGCCGGTTCTGGGAGACCGACTACCAGATCTACGGCGGCCTGTCGTTCATCAATCAGGCGTCTTCCGGCCTGTGGTACCCCAGCGGTGGCTTCAACCAGGCCGAGGGCATTCTCGTCGCCGCCTACAACAACGGCGAGACTGCCCGCCAGTTCGCCGACAAGTCGGTCGCCGAGCAGATCGCCCTGTCGCGCCAGGCCGTGGAGCTGCTGCACCCCGGTCACGGCCACGAACTGCGCAAGCCGTTGGTGGTGGACTGGGGGCGCATACCCCACAGCCTCGGGCCGTGGATCAGCCACCCGCTGGCCGACGCCGACTACGATCTGCTCAACCAAGCCCAGGGGCGGGTGCACCTGACCAGCGACGCGCTGGCCCACAGCGGCATCGGCATCTGGCAGGAGACCGCCGCCGGCGCTGCCCGGCGGGTGGTGCGCAACCTGTGCGAGCGTGCTCAGGGGACCGCGCAGGGCCGGCAGATCGCCTGAGCAATACACACCGAAAACCATCTGCCAGGTAGCGGACCTCCGAGGCTGGCGCCTACACATCAGTGGAGCTTCGCCATGCCTTTCAAGCACGCCCTTCTGGGGTTGGGGGTCCTGTTCGCGGCGGCCAGCCAGGCCGCCGATATCGAGCGCGTCCCCTCGACCTATCCCAACTCGCCGATCCTGCAGTCGGCGACCCTGCCGCCGGGCACGGCGCTGACCTTCGTCTCGGGGATCCTGCCCGACCCGGCCGACCCCAAGGCGCCCAAGGATGAGCTGCGCGCCAATGGCGACACCGAGGCGCAGACCGTGGCGGTGCTGCGCAAGGTCGAAGCCGCCCTGGCGCCGCGCGGCCTCGGCCTGGGCGATGTGGTGCAGTTACGGGTGTACCTGGTCGGCGACCCGCAATTGCAGGGGCGCATGGATTTCGACGGCCTGCAGCGCGGCTTTCGCCAGTTCTTCGGCAGTGAGCGCCAGCCGTTGAAACCGACCCGCACCACGGTGCAGGTGGCCGGGCTGGTATTGCCCGGCGCCCTGATCGAAGTCGAGGCGGTCGCCGCCAAGGCCCGTTGAGCCCCCGAACCCGAGAGCGGCGGCCGGGTCATGGCCGCCACAAGGAATATCCGCAGATGCCCAAGACCTTCAAGCTTTCCCCTGTGGCCACCGCCCTGGCCCTGAGCCTGGCCGGCGAGGCTATCGCCGCCGAAGACCCGGCGCTGTCTACCGTGGTGGTGACCGGCGTGCGCGGCAGCCAGCAGCGTACCGTGACCGACAGCCCGGTGCCGGTGGATGTGATCTCCGGCGAACAACTGCGCACCAGCGGCCAGAACGGCCTCAAGGACATGCTCACGCGCCTGCTGCCCTCGTTCAACGCGCCGACCATCAACGGTGGCGGCACCGCCTTCCTGGTACGCGGCATCAGCATGCGCGGCCTGGGCGGCGACCAGGTGCTGATCCTGGTCAACGGCAAGCGCCGGCACAATACGGCGATGATCAACAACAACGCGCGGGTCGGCACGGCTGCGGTACCGGTGGACCTGGACCTGATTCCCACCGCGGCGATCGAGCGCATCGAGGTGCTGCGCGACGGCGCGGCGGCGCAGTACGGCTCCGACGCCATCGCCGGGGTGATCAACATCATCCTCAAGCAGGACGCCGAGGGCATTACCTCCGACAGCTCCGTCGGCCAGTACTATGCCGGGGACGGCACCAGCGGCCATGAGGCGGCCAACGCCGGCTTCGACCTGGGCGACGGTGGTTTTCTCAACCTGTCGTTCGACGCCAAGGTACAGGAACCCTACGACCGCGCCGGCGCCGTGCGTGGCAACTTCACCACCCTGGCCAACGGCCAGCCCGACCCGCGCCTGAGCGAACGCCACGGCTGGGGCGAGGAATACGGCCTGGGCCGCGACCGCACCTACAGCGGCGCCTACAACCTGGAACTGCCCCTGGGCGAGGAACTGAAGCTGTACTCGTTCTCCACCCTCAGCTACCGCGACGGCAAGAAGGTCCTCGGCCACCGCGCGCCCACCGACATCACCGCCACCAACTGGCTGGCCAACCCGCCTTATCCGAAGGGCGGCCAGGCCACCCGCGAAGTGGAGGAGACCGACTACCAGTTGCTCGCCGGTCTCAAGGGCCTGGCCGCCGAGTGGGATTGGGACCTGTCGACCACCTATGGCCGCGACAAGGCCAAGCTGTACACCGACAACAACCTCAACCTGTCCAACGACCCGTTGCTGAGCCAGCGCCGCTTTCACCTGACCGACGAGATCTTCGACCAGTGGACCACCAACCTGGACTTCAGTCGGGCCCTGGACATTGGCTGGAGCAGCCCGCTGGAAACCTCGTTCGGCGTCGAGTACCGCTGGGAGAAGTATCAACTCACCGAGGGCGAACCCAATTCCTACAACTATGGCGACTACGTCATCCCAAGCGGCCCGTTGGCCGGACGGCGTCCGGACCCAGGCCTGTTCTCGGTCAACGGCACCACGCCGGAGGATGCCGGGCAGATGATCCGCCATAGCGGTGCGGCCTACGTCGACTTTGGCCTCAACCTCACCCCGCAGTGGTACAGCGCCTTCGCCCTGCGCTACGAGCGCTACAACCAGGAGGTCGGCGAGACCGTCAGCGGCAAGTTCACCACCCGCTACGAGTTCGCCCCGGGTTATGCGGTGCGCGCGGCGGTGAGCAATGGTTTCCGTGCGCCGTCGCTGGCGCAGAACGTGTTCTCTTCGACCAGCTCGGTGACGATCTTTGGCGCCGGCGGCAGCACCAGTACCGCACGCACCAAGCAGATGCGCCCCGGCTCGCCAGAGGCCATCGCCCTCGGCGCCCAGACCCTGGAACCGGAGAAGTCGCGCAACTACAGCCTGGGCTTCACCGCCGAGCCCACCGAGCGCCTGCGCCTGACTGCCGACTTCTACCTGATCGACATCGACGACCGCATCCTGCAGACCGGCGTGCTCACCGGGCCCGCGGTGTCGCAAATCCTGGTGGCCAACGGCCTGTCGCCTGACTTGTCCGGGCAGTACTTCGCCAACGCCGCGGACACCCGCACCAAAGGCGTCGACCTGGTGGCCGAGTACCGCCAGCCGCTCGCCGAGTACGGCACCGTGCGCTGGAGCCTGGCCTACAACCGCAACAAGACCATCATCCGTGACCTGGCCGACACCCCGGCGAGCCTGTCGAGCCTCGGCGCAGGGTACGTGCTGTTCGACCGCCAACAGCAGATCGACCTGACCAAGGCCACGCCCAAGGACAAGTGGATCCTCAACAGCAACTACAAGGTCGACGACTGGACGGTGAACCTGACCCTGACCCGCTACGGCGAGTACACCGAAGGCTCGAACATCCCGGCCAACGACCGCACCTACAGCGCCAAGTGGATCACCGACATCGACGTGGCCTACGACCTCACCCAGAACATCACGGTGGCGCTGGGGGCCAACAATCTGTTCGACAAGTACCCGGACAAGATCGGCATCGTGCCCTGGGCCGGGACCTACGAGTACGGGATGTTCTCGCCCTATGGACTGGGTGGGGGTTACTACTACGGCCGCGTGAGCCTGGCGTTCTGATGAGTCATTTATTCAGTGGGCGTCACATGCTGACGGGGTTGCTGTGCCTGGTGCTGGGGGGCGTTCACGCAGACGAAACACTGCGCGTCTCCAGCCAGAAGAACTCGCTGCAGGTGCTGCTGCAGGCCGCCGGCGAGCTCGACGATGTACCGTACCCCCTGGAGTTCGCCGCCTTCGGCGCCGCCGCACCCACCGCCGAGGCCCTGGCGGCCGGCGCGGTGGATATCGGCACCCTGGGCACCGCGCCGTTCGTGTTCGCCACTGCGGCCGGCGCCGGGCTCAAGACCGTCGGGGCGGTGCGCCTGCAGGTGACGCCCACGGCGGTGGCGATCGTCGTGCCCGAAGCGTCGCCGCTGAGCGACGCGACATCGCTGGTGGGCCGGCGCATCACCACCACCCGTGGCTCCATCGGCCACTACCTGGCGCTGGCAGCGTTGCGCGCCACTGGCCACAGCGGCCGCGACGCCACGTTCGTGTTTCTCCAACCAGGCGAGTCGCGCAGCCTGCTGGCCAACGGCGGCGCCGACGCCTGGGCCACCTGGGACCCGTACACCAGCATGGTCCAGCTCGAAGGCGGCACGCGGGTGCTGGTCAGCGGCGAAGGCTTGTTCGCCGGCAACATGCTGCTGGTGGCCAACCCTGCGGCGATCCGCGACAAGCCGGCGCAACTGCGGGATTTCCTGCGCCGGGTTGGCCGCGCCTGGGACTGGGCCAACGCCCATGTCGAGCAGTTTTCGGCGATCCAGGCCCGCCAGAGCGGGCTGCCGCTGGAGGTGCACCTACGCTCGAACCGCTTTTCACAGCCACGCAGGGTCGCGGTGGACGACGCGCTGGTCAGGGACTTGGCCGACACCGCCCGGCTGTACCAGGACGAGGGAGTGATCACCCCGGGCTTCGTTGCCAAACAACAGGTGGACGAGCAGTTCAATGAAGCACCGGAAGTTCAGTGAAAGTTGTCCGCTGCGCGTAACTTAAGTTGTAATTTTTATAATGTTCATGCGCATTGCTGATAATGGCTGAAGTTGTTCAGTAATATTTTGAAAAAAGTTTTGAGGCTAGAGAAAAACGATATTTCACAAGTGCTTGCCGCTTGTTGAAGATGGCCTGGCGACCATCGGAAGTCGCCGGTTAGCCGCCAATCACAGGTGCAGTCAAACCGTTCAGGAATAGGCGAGGGAGTGTTCATGCTGACGATTACCACGGTCGAGGAATTGACCGCCGCACAGTTAGACGATGTGATTCACGCCCGCACACTGGGCATCCTGATCAAAGGCTTCGCACCCGCCGATACCGTGGCCCTGGCCCTGGAGCGCCTGAGTCATCACGAGCTGCGTGGTGCCTTCAGCGAGCAGACCGAGTTCGTGCGCCTGGGCAAGGCCTACATCGAGATCAGGGACGAGGCCAGTCGCGCCGAGTACCACGGCCAGGCCATCGCCAATATTCGCAAGATCCGCAGCGCCTTCGGCCCGCTGGCATCGCCCATCGACCATTTGCGCCTGCTGCTCGACGAGGTCTGGCCCAAAGGGGCGCGGCTGCTGGATGTGAACGGGCGCAAGTGCTTCGTCGGCATCGCCCGCTTCCAGGGCAACAACGTCGACCTCACGCCGCATACCGACGACCTGGCCCGCAATGCCCCGGCCGACCACCAGCCGCGGCTGCTCACCCAGCTGTCGACCAACATCTACCTGCAGATCCCCGAGGACGGCGGCGAGCTGGAGATCTGGAACCTGCACCCCGACGAGGCCGAGTACGAACGCCTGCGTGGCCAGCGCGCCTACGGTATCGAGCGCCACCTGCTGCCGCCACCGGACCTGGTGGTCAAGCCCGAGGCGGGTGACCTGATTTTTCTCAACCCGCGGTTGATCCACGCGGTGCGTCCCTCGGCCACCAGCACCCGGGTCACCCTCGGCGTATTCATCGGTTATTTCGGCGACGACCAGCCTTTGGCCTACTGGAGCTAAGCAACATGAGCAATGTGGAAGCGATCAACCTCAAAGCCTATTTCAACAAGGGCGGCGAAGCGCTGGACTTCACCGGCAAGCGCTGCGTGCTGGCAGTCAGCGTGGGCCAGGAATACCACGAGGAGCAGAAACTCAGCTCCACCGTGCACCTGATCAACAAATCCGGCTTCAGCCAGGTGAAGGTGGTGGTGGCCGACACCTTGCAGCGCCACAACAAGCATGGCAAGTCGCCGGGCGAGGCGCTGTCGGCGTCGATTCGCGATGGTGACGCGTGGCTGGCGCGCAACCGCAAGTACCTGGCCGGATTGGAGGCGCCGGTAAGCATCAGCCGCTGGAACCAGGAGCTGGCCTCGGACCGTTACGCCGAGCTGCGCCAGCAGGTGAACCAGCTTTATCGTGAAAGCGAGGACCTGCGCGGCGCCATCGAAGCGACCATCGGCGTGTTCATCGAGCGTCTGCGCTTGCGTGACCCCGAGGCGGACCTGGAGCGCGCCGCCGCCCAGTGCCGCGAGTACATCCTCGAGGAAGTGCCGATCATCCTGCCGCAGTGGGCCGAGCAGGGGTTCGACTACGTGATCTACCCGCAGCAGATGACCGACGCCATGGCGACCGCCCGGCGCCTGCTGGTCGAGCCTCACGCGCCAGATCGCGTGCACTGGCTGCCGCTGAAGTTCAAGAAACGCGGCATTCCGATTCCCTTCACCCTGCCAGGGGTGGTGCATCCGGCCTGGGCCGCCAGCGCCATCGCCATCTGACCTTAAGCCACGCAGGCCCCACGCCACACGGACGATGGCCTTCACACTGAAATCCGGAACAGGAGTTTCCATGGGCGTTTTTGCGCAACAGCAACGCAAATGGTGGGCTTTGCTCGGTGTGAGCATCGCCAGTTTTCTCGGCTGCGTCGACTTCACCATCGTCAACACCGCGCTGCCGGCGTTGCAGGCCGACCTCGGCGCCTCGGTGGGCAGCCTGCAATGGGTGATCAACGGCTTCATCCTGGCGTTGTCCAGCAGCATGGTGCTGGTGGGCAGGCTGGCCGACCTGAAAGGCCGCCGGCGGGTGCTCAACCTGGGGCTCACGGTCTTCGGGCTGGCCTCGCTGGCGGCAGGGCTGGCCACCACCATCGATACGCTGGTGGCCGCGCGGATTGCCCAGGGCCTGGCCTGCGCGGTGTTGTACACCGCGTCGGGGGCGATCGTCGCGGCCACCTTCGCCAGCGAGGAACAAGGCAAGGCATTCGGCGTGCTGTTTGGCGTCAATGGCATCGGCCTCGCGGCGGGGCCGGTGTTGGGCGGGCTGATTACCAGCGCCTTCGGCTGGCAGTGGATCTTTCTGGTCAACGTGCCGTTCGTGTTGCTCAGCCTGGCGATCATCGCCGTGGCGGCGGACGAGTCGCGGGCCGGCGAGGACGGCGCGCGGCTCGACTGGCTGGGGGCGGCGTTGCTGCTGCTGGGTTTGCCGAGCCTGGTGCTGGCCATCGTCCAGGGCGCCGACTGGGGCTGGACCTCGGCCAATACCCTGGGCCTGCTGGGGGTGGCGCTGCTTGCCCTGCTGGCCTTCGTCGCGGTCGAGTTGCGGGTCGAGGCGCCGATCATCGACTTGCGCCTGTTCGCCAACCGCCGCTTCGTCGCGGCGGTCACCGCCAGCTTCGGCCTGGCAGTGTTCTATTGCGTGGCATTTTTCGTGATGCCGTTGTACCTGGCGTTGATCCGTGGTGAGAGCGTGCAGGCCAGCGGCCTGCTGTTGCTGCCGACCACCCTCGGCGTGGCGTTGCTGTCGCCGTGGGTGGGGCGCCTGGTGGACCGCAAGGGCCCGGCATTGCTGGTGCAGGTGGGGCTGTTGCTGTTCGTGCTGTCCGCCGTGCTGCAGGCGGCATTCGGTGAGCAGACTTCGTTGCTGCACCTGCTCGGCGCCTTCGCGGTGATGGGGCTGGGCTGGGCGTGCATCCTCGGGCCTTCGACGGTGCTGGGGATCTCTTCGGTACCGCAGCAGGTGAGCTCGGTGGCCATGGGTTCGCTGATGACCCTGCACAATGTCGGCGGTGGGCTCGGCCTGGCGGTCGGGGTGGGGCTGTACCGGGCGGTGGCGGCCGATACCTTGTCCGGCGCCACGGGCGTACCTGCGCAGACCGCTTGGCTGGCCAGGGCGGCGGCGGCGCCGGAGCAGGGCGCGGCCCTGCTGGGCGAGCACCTGGGGCAGGGCGGCGACGTCCTGCAGGGCTGGGTGCATGCCGCGTTTCTCGACGGCTACCAGGCGTTGATGGTGTTCCTCGCCGTCAGTCTGTTGCTGGTCTGGGGCGCGGTGACCCTGCTGCTGCGCACGACAAAAGCGCCGGTGCCTGCCCAGGAGCCCAGCCATGGCAAGGCGTGACGGCCGCCTGCGACTGGGGGCTTTTCTCTCCGGCGCCGGCGCCCACGCCGGCAGTTGGCGACACCCGCAGGCCGACGCCGATGCCTCGATCAACTTCGAGCGCTATCGACAGTACGCCCAGACCCTCGAGCGCGGCTGTTTCGACGCGCTGTTCCTCAACGATAACGTCGCCGTCGGCGAGCTGGATCCACGGGTGCTGCGCAGCAGCGCCTACAGCCTGCGCTGGGACCCGCTGACCCTGCTGCCGGCACTGGCGGTGGTGACCCGCCACCTTGGATTGATCGCCACTGCCAACACCAGCTTCAACGAACCGTACAACATTGCTCGCACCTTCGCGTCCCTCGATCACCTGTCCGCTGGTCGTGCCGGCTGGAACCTGGTCACCGGATTGATCGGCGGCGAGAACTTCAACCACGCGGCGCACGTGTCCCATGCCGATCGCTATGCCCGTGCTGGGGAATTCTTCGACGTGGTCACCGGGCTTTGGGACAGCTGGGCGGACGATGCCTTCCCGCTAGACAAGGCCTCCGGCACCTGGCTGGAGCCCGCGCGGATGCGGGTGCTCGACCACCAGGGCGAGCATTTTCGCGTGCGTGGCCCGTTGAATGCGCCACGGCCGTTGCAGGGTTGGCCGGTGATCGCCCAGGCCGGCTCCTCTGAAGCCGGAAGAGCGTTGGCGGCGCGCAGCGCCGAGCTGGTGTTCACCGCCCAGCAGACCTTGACCGAAGGCCGGGCATTCTATGCGGACATCCACCAGCGCCTGGCCCTGGCCGGTCGGCCGCCGCAATCATTGGTGGTGTTGCCGGGCCTGGCGCCCGTGGTGGGGCGCACGGCCAGCGAAGCGCAGGAGAAGCACGAGCAACTGCAGGCGCTGGTGGATCCGGAGGCGGCGCTCAAGGCACTGTCGTTCCTGCTGGATATCGGCATCGACCTGGAGCGGCTGCCACCCGATGCCCCGGTTGTGCTGCCGGCCCCGTTGCCAGTGACCGAACGGCACAAGAGCCGCCAGCAGCTGGTGGTGGACCTGATCCGCCGCGAACGGCCCACCGCCAGACAACTGCTGGCCAGGCTCGGCGCAGGCGGACACCGGTTGCTTGTGGGCACACCCGGGCAGATCGTCGAGGAGATGGCCTGTTGGTTCGAGGAAGGGGCGGCGGATGGCTTCAACCTGCTGTTTACCCATCTGCCGGGCGGGCTGGATGATTTTGTCGGGCAGGTGGTGCCAGAGTTGCAGCGGGTGGGCTTGTTCCGGCGCGAGTATGAGGGGCGTACGTTGCGGGAGAACCTGGGGTTGCGGTATGTGCCGAACCGGCATTTTTCCAACTGAGCATGGCACCTGTGGGAGCGGGCTTGCCCCGCGATAGCTTTAGCGCCATCGCGGGCAAGCCCGCTCCCACGCAGCCCCGTGCTACTTCAGAGGAGGCAGCTCAACCCCGCTGATCGAAGAAATGCCCCATCAGCTGCAACAACGGCCGGCGTCGGTTCTTCACCGCGAACTCCCATTCATGCGTCTGCGACGGCGCATGGCCGAGCTCATGCTCGCCCAGCAGCTTCTGCACCTTGGCCAGGCGGTACCAGGGCACCGAGGGGAAGGCATGGTGGACGATGTGCAGGTTGAAGTTGAGGATCACGAAGCGCGACCACAGCGGCAGGCTCTTGCAGTCGTGGGACACGCCGTCCTGCTCCCAGAACTGCAGGCGATCGGCATCGCGGGCGAGCAGCGGGGCCTCGGCGTGGTGCGGCAGGTTGAGCAGCTCGACCATGAAGAACAGGAACACCCAGGTGATCAGGTAGAACAGCACCAGGTCCAGCAGGTGCCCCAGGCTCCAGGCCAGCACCGCCGCCGCCAGGTAGCCGGCCAGGTACAGGCGGGCGAAGCGGATCTCCTTGAGGATCCGCGGCGAGCTGTCGCCCTTGGCCTTGGCGATGAAGGGCGCGCGCCAGTTGAGCAGGAAGTGGTTGGCGGCGATCATCGGGATCCAGTGCTTCCAGACGAACTCCAGGGTGCGCTCCTGCTTCTTGGTCATCACCGAGAAGCGCTCGATCATGCCGCGGTTCTCCGGATCATTCAGCGGGTGCGCGGTCCAGGTGTGGTGGGCCATGTGGAAGCGCCGGCGGACCAGGAACGGCAGGGCGATCAGCCAGCCGTTGCAGTGGCCGATGAAGTCGTTGAACCGGCGGTTGGCCGAGGCGGCGCCGTGGGTCGCCTCGTGCATGATCAGGTAGAGCTGCACGGTGGCCAGACCTGCCAGCGCCAGGCCCAGCAACTGCAGGGCAGTGGAGTCGGCGAGCCAGAGGTTCCAGGCCACCGCCAGCAGCAGCAGGTCGGCGACCCACAACATCACGGTCCAGGGTTCCCGGGCGCCGTCGGGGATCTGTTTTCTTACACTAAGCCATTGGTCCTTGGTCACTTGCTGAAACTCCGATCGGTTAGCTGGCGGCCCGGGAAGCCGGGGCCGCGGGAAGGCTGCAGAGGTTGTTGGCCAGGTGCGCGTAGGCCAGGTCGAAGCGGGCGATGTCATCATCGAAACCGTGGCTGCGCGGCGCCACGGCGAAGTCCTGGAACACCAGCTGGATGCAGTCGTAGCGGCTGCCGTTCTCCAGGTGCCAGGCCGGCAGGTAGGCGGTGATCGCAAAGCCCAGGCGGCGCAGGCTGGCCAGCAGCTCCAGCTTGTCGGCCAGGATCACCAGGCCGACGTACTCGGCCTGGGAATACTGACGCAGCAGCGCGCCCAGCTCGGTCAGCACGACATGGGTCGAGGCATAGTGGCCGCATTGGCCCGACAGCATCAGCGCGGCAGCCTGCGGGTCGTGGCTGTAGCTGAGCTGGCCATGGCGTTCGGCGCCGCTCGGGCCGCTGAGGTAGGTGTCCGGGTAGCTGCCGGGGGCAACGGCAAGCTGCAGGGCGGGGTAGAGCAGCCTGCGGATATAGTCGGCGGCGCGGGTGGTCACGTACCAGGGGGCGACGTGCGCAAAGCGGGCCTGGGGTACGGGGTGGATGGCGGTCAGGTGATACTCGCGCAGGCCATCGACCTTGTCCGGGCCACCGTCATGGCCCACCAGCACGGCGGGGCGGATCTTCTTCATGACGCCGTGGCTGGCGATGTTGCGGGTAATGTAGAAGCCCAGTTCCATGGGTGCTGGCCGGTGCGTCTCGAAACCGAGGCGGACCAGGCTGGAGATGGCGCCGGTCCTGCGCGCGTCAGGGTGAATCACACCGTGGCACACCTCCCACGACTGGTTCCACGGGCGGCGGGCGATGCAGCAGCAGCCGACCAGGTTACCCTCGGCCTCGGCGACGAACCACTGCTGTTGCCCGCTGCTCATCGAGTAGCGGATGTAGGACGCGCTCTGGCAGGGGTGGGTGGTCTGCCCGTAGACCTGCTGGAACAGCGCGGCGAGGGCTTCGATATCGGCGGGGTTGGCTGGGCGATAGCGCAGTGTTTCGGTTTCCGGCAACGGCGCAACGGCCGTTTGCGGTGAACGGGTTGCAGTCATGACGCACCTATTGTCTTTATTGAAGGCGAACGAAGGCAGTGACCGCCCAGGGCAGGTCACGGGTACGTGTCGGTTTTGGCGCTGCGGTCAGTGGCGAGGATGTCGTCGGTTGACGGCGGGGCTGGCGGGGGCGAGCAAAAGGCGAGGCAGGGCGGGTTTGAACGGAGCGTCATCCGTGAGCGTGGCCATTACGCAACTCCTGTACATGGCGGGGTTCTTGTCCGAGGCAAACAGAAATCCTTCCCGTTGCCAGGAAACCGACTATAGAGCCATGCCATGGGCTGTCAAACGCGCACGGAGGGTCGCCTGCGCGGTGGCCTGTGTGGGGCGGGCAAGGGGCGGATCAGCCCGCCCCCGGTTTTTCGGCACGCCAGGTTCCAGGGTCATGTGTTGTAGGCATAGGCTTACATGCTTACACCCGTAATGACGACTCGGCGTTCAGCTATCGCTGCCCTTGGGATGGGCGATGATGCGTTGCGGTTCAGGTTTCCCCAGGCCCGGTGCAGGCACGCGCAGAGGCTGGCTGGCAGTGCTGTAGACCTGGGTGCGAGTGGCCAGCCCGTCGACCAGGGCGCCTTGCAACGGTTGCCTGGCCGGCGGCTTGCCAAGGGCCTTGAGATCGGCGATCACCTCGTCGACCAGGGCATCTATCTGCGTGCTGTCCCGGTGGTGGGCGGTGGTGATCAGGTGCGCGGTATCCCCCGAGGTGGCCAGGCAATGCCGCTTCCACACGCTGGCCGAGGGGCAGGGGAACACCACGGTGATCGAGTTAGGGTTGCGCCAGGCCTCGATGCCGGCTGCCCGCAGCCGGTCTACCGCATGCTGGGCCAGGTCCAGGCAGCGCTGGATGCGCTCACGCCAGTCGTCCATGGAGCGGCTGCGCAGGGCGGCCCACATCATCAGCGGCGTATGGCCGTTGCGCGAGCCGCTGATGGTCTGGTCGCGGGCGCTGATGTAGTCGACCTCCACCGAGATGCGCTCGACGTTGGCGCGCCGGGCCACGACGATGCCGCAGGGCATCGGCGAGCCGATCATCTTGTGCCCCGAGACGCAGATCGAGTCGATGCCGTCGGCGAACGAGTAAGGCTCGGGGGCGTCGACGAAGGGCAGGATCATGCCGCTCAGGGCCGCGTCGGCGTGCAGGTAGTAGTCCTCCCGGCGGATGCCGGCCTGGGCCAGGCGCTGCTGGATGACGGCGATATTGTCGGTGGCGCCGCGCAAGGTGGTGCCGATGTTGGCGAAGATGATCGGGTGGCGCTCGCCGTCGGCCGCGATCCGTGCGACCAGGTCGTCATAGTCCATCTCGCCACTGGCCTGGGACGCCACCACCTGGGCCTTGATGCGCAGCAGGCGGACGATCTTGGCCACCGAGTAGTGGGTGTCCTGGGAGTAGTAGAGCGTGGCGTCGGGGAATAGCTCGCGGGCCAGGTAGCAGCCGAACATGTTGCCTTCGGTGCCGCCATTGGTGACATAGCCCCAGCTGTCCTCGAAGGGGATGTGGAACAGTTCGGCGAAGAAGCGCATCACCTCGCGCTCGAAGTCGAAGGAGTTGAGCAGGTAGTTGCTGTACTCGTTCCAGTCGCCGCAGTTGTTGATGGAGAACCGCATGAAACGGTGCAGCAGGCTGTAGTCGAAATCGGCGGATTCGGGGTAGCCGACATTGAAGTACTGGTGGGTGAGGCAGTAGCGCCAGAACCCCTCGAGACGTGCGTGGTCGGCAGGTGAGAATGTCATGTCCAGCTCCATGGAGCGCGCCCGGCCGACCTGGGCCGGGCGCGTTGCGGGTGAAAGTCCTTGTAGGTGGTCGTGTCGGGCTCAGGCGGCCAGGGTGGCGCCGCCGTCGACCACGATGTCCTGCAGGGTCACGTGGCCGGCCTGCTCGGACGCGAGGAACAGCACCACATGGGCGATGTCTTCGGGCGTGGCGATCTTGCCCAGGGGCACGCCGAGCTTGAACTGCTGTGGCAGGCCGTCGATCAACTGCCGTTCTGCCGCCGGATCGCCCAGCATGCCGGCCAGCATCGGCGTGCGTGTCGAGCCTGGCGAGACCACGTTGCAGCGCACGCCGTAGGGCGCAAGCTCCAGGCCCACGCAGTGGCTGAGGCTGACCAGCGCGGCCTTGGAGGCGCAGTAGGCGGCCATGTTCAGGCGCGGCACATGGGCGGCGTTGGAGGCGACGTTGACGATGGCGCCGCGGCGCTGGCGGCGGAACACCGGGGTCCATTGGCGCATCAGGTAGAACGGCGCGCTGGCGTTGACGTCGAGGCAACGCTGCCAGTCCTCGCAGGACACCTCGTCGCTGAGCCCGAGCCGCAGCACGCCGGCGACGTTGACCAGCACATCGAGATACTGCGCCTGTTCCTTGAGCCGGTCGCAGACCCGTTGCACGTCGGCCGGGTCGGTCAGGTCGACATGCAGCAGCGGGAACGGCACGTCGGCCTCCTCGCAATCCAGGCCGATGACCTCGGCGCCTTCCTCGACAAAGCGCTGCGCCACGCAGCGGCCGATGCCGCTGGCGGTGCCGGTGACCAGCACGCGCCGCCCAGTGAAGCGGGCCATGGCCATCAGGCAGCCCCCCGCGCTTGTACCAGCGACCACCAGCCGTCCAGGGTCGGCGCGTTGGCCAGCTCCTCGAAGCTGACGGCGATGCCGCGCTGCTTGAGCTCAGCGGCCAGTTTCATCACCTGCAGCGAGTCGAGGCCGTAGAAGATCAGGCTTTCCTGAGGGTCGAGCTCGCTGTCGTCCTCGATCATCTGGCGCACTCGACCGTGCAGCCAGTCACGGGTGGTCACGCCCGCCGGCTGGGTCAGCAGGGTGGCGGTGTCGGTGACATGGCCGCAGCGGGTGGCCACGTACTTCAGGGCCAGGCGGTGCTCTTCCTCGGAGAAATCAGCCACCGCGTCGCCCACCAGGAAGGCCTGGATATCGTTCATGAAGGCGTCGGCGGCGGTGATCATGCAGCCGATATGGGCGTACACGCCGCCGATCAGCAGTTGGTCACGCTGCCAGCCACGCATGCGTTCGAGCAGGTCGGAGCGCTGGAAAGCGCTGTAGCGCCACTTGGTCAGCACGGTATCGCCCGGCTGTGGCGAAAGCGCGTCGATGATCGGTTGCTGCTCGGGGCTCGCCGCCGGCAGGCCCGGGCCCCACATGGCGTTGAGCAGGGCGCGGTCTTCCGGCGGCTGTTCATGGGGCTGGGCGGTGTAGACCACCGGGATGTCCTGCGCGCGAGCCCACTGGATCAGCCGCGACAGGTTGTCCACCAGCGCGGTGAGCAAGGCACCGTCCGGCTGGTAGAAGCGCAGGAAGTAGCGCTGCATATCGTGGATCAGCAGCACGGCGCGGGCCGGGTCGGGTTGCCAGGTGGTCTTGTTGGCCGGGTAGCTGGCCGGTTGCGGCATGGGATAGTCGTGGATGGTTGGAATGGTCATGTCGGGTCCTTGGACGGTCAGGCGGTCGGGGCGACGGCGAGCAGCGCGCGCAGTTGCTTCTTGTCGATCTTGCCCACCGCGGTCAGCGGCATGGCGTCGATCAGCCGGATGCGGTCCGGGAGCTTGTATTCGGCGATGCCCAGGCCCATCAGGTGGCGGCGCAGGGCGATCGGCTTGAGTTGCGGGTTGCGCGAGACGATGAAGGCGCAGCTCTTTTCGCCGAGCAGTTCATCGGGCAGTGCCACCAGGGCGGCGTGGGTCACATCGGGGTGCATGACGATCAGGTTCTCGATCTCCTCCGAGGCGACCTTCTCGCCGCCGCGGTTGATCTGGTCCTTGACCCGCCCGACGACCCGCAGGTTGCCGTCGGCGCTGCGCTGGACGATGTCGCCGGAGTGGTAGAAACCGTCCTGGTCGAACACCTGGGCGTTGTGCTCGGGGCTTTTGTAGTAGCCGCAGAAGGTATAGGGGCCACGGGTGGCGAGCATGCCGGGCTCGCCGTCGGTGACCGGCTGGCCCTGTTCGTCGAGGATGCGCACCTCGTCCAGCTCGCTGATCGGCCGGCCCTGGGTGGTGAACACCTGCTCGTCGCTGTCGTCCAGGCGGGTGTAGTTGACCAGGCCCTCGGCCATGCCGAATACCTGCTGCAGCTTGCAGCCCAGCACCTCGGGAACCTGGCGCGCCAAGGCCTCGGCGAAACTGGCGCCACCGACCTGCAGCAGGCGCAGGCTGCGCAGCTTGGCGGCGTGCCCGGGGGCGGCCTGCAGCCACAGGGCCACGGCGCTGGGCACCAGGGCGGCCATGGTCACGGCGTGGCGTTCGATCAGGGCGAAGCAGTGCAACGGCTCCGGGTTGGCCGCCATGACGATGCAGCCGCCGGCGTGCAGCACGCCCAGGCCACCGGGGGAACTGAGGGTGTAGTTGTGCGCCGCCGGCAGCGCACAGAGGAAGCGCGTGTCGCTGTCGAGGGCGCAGATCTGCGCGCTGGCCCGCACGCTGTAGGCGTAGTCGTTGTGGGTGCGCGGGATCAGTTTGGGGGTCCCGGTGCTGCCGCCGGACAGCTGGAACAACGCCACCTCGCCGGGCGGACTGGGTGCGTAGTGGGTGCCGCGCACATCGGCGCTGGCGCTCCAGTCGTCTAGGGCATCGAGCATCAGCGTCAACTTCGGGCGCAGGCCTTCCTTGGCCAAGTCGTCGAGGAACGCGTCGTTGCGGAATACCTCATGTTCTGCCGAGGCGATCAGCAGGGCCGGCTGGATCTGCCGGGCAAAGGCGCCCAGCTCGTGCTGGCGGTGGCTGTACAGCGCGTTGACCGGGGCGATGCCGGCCTTGAGCAGGGCGAACAGCACGATGTAGAACTCGGCGACGTTGGGCAACTGCACCAGCGCCGTGTCGCCCTGGCCCAGGCCATGGGCGGCCAGGCGCGAAGCCAGGTTGGAGGCACGGCGGTCCAGTTCGCCATAGCTGATGCGGCGCTCGCCGCAGAGGATCGCCGGAGCTTGCGGCTGCACGGCGGCGCGGGCGATCAGCAACTGGCTGAGCGGCTGGTCGTTCCAGTAGCCGGCGGCGCGATAGCGCTGCGCCCGGTCCGCGGGCCAGGGGGTGAATTCGATGGTCATGGGAGTCTCGGAAAGCGGGTTTGAGGTCAATGGTCCAGGCCACAGGCGCGCAGCATGGTGCCGAGCTTGGTCTGTACTTCGTTCCATTCGCTGTCGGGGCTGGAGGCCTCGACGATGCCGGCGCCGGCGAACAGGCGCACGCGCTGGCCGTTGAAGGTGCCGCAGCGGATGGTCACCACCCACTCGCCGTTGCCCTGGGCGTCGCACCAACCGACCATGCCGGTGAACAGGCCACGCTCGAAGGGCTCGACAAAGCGGATCAGCTGGCGGGCGCGCTCGGTGGGGTAACCGCAGACGGCGGGGGTCGGGTGCAGGCGGCAGGCCAGTTGCAGGGCGTCGATATCGGCCGAGGCCAGTTCACCCTCGATACGCGTGGACAGGTGCCACAGCGCCGCAGTGCTGATCAGCGAGGGTCGTTCGGGGACCTGCAGGCGGCTGCACAGCTCGCCGACGCGCTGGGCGATGTCCTCGGTGACCAGGCGGTGCTCGTAGTGGTCCTTCTCCGACGCCGCCAGCCATTGCGCGTTGGCGCGGTCGGCCTCTGGGGCGGTCATACGTCGCACGGAGCCGGCCAGAGGATTGCTGACGAAGGCGGTGCCTTGCTTGTGCACCAGCAGTTCCGGGCTCACCCCCAGCAGGGTGGAACCGTCGACCAGGGGCACGCGGAAGTGGTAGCCCTCGCGGTTCAGTGCCTTGAGGTTGGCCTGCACCTGGGCCGTGTCCACGGGCGCGGCAAAGTGCAGTTCGCGCTGCACCGAGAGCACGGCCTTGCGCACATCGCTGTGCTGGAAGTTGACGATGGCGTGGCGCACGGCGCGCTTGAAACCCTGTTCGTCGGGGATGTTGGCCTGGCTGAGCAGAGCAGGCAGCGAGCCGGGCTGTACAGGAGCCGCGGTGCGCGCCTGCCAGGTATAGGCTTCGGGAACGTACAGGCTGGAAGCCTGGGTGGTGTCGAAGGGAATCGCGCCGACGACGATGGGATTTTCCTGCCCGGCCTGGCGGGCGCGTTCGAAGGCCTGGTCGATACTGCGCCGCAGTGCGCCGCCGGCCAAATGGCTACCGTGAGCCGGGGTGTCGATGCGTTCGCGCAGGCCGCTGACGCTCAGCTCGCGCTCGCCGGATGTGAATGAAAAGCTCGAGTCCTCTTGGCTGAGCGGCACGGTGTCCCTGTCTTGCAAACGCAGGGTGCCTGTCTTCATGGGTTGCCTCCTTGGCGATGGGTGAGAAAGAAAGCCTTGAAATATAATCATTCTCGTTAGTAAATATGAGGACGCGAAACACATGGATTTGTCAACTACGCGGGTAAGCGATGAGAGAGTTAACTTCGATGCAGGCCGCCTGTTGGATCGGGCGGGATGCACATGCGGCACTGGGTGGCGTCAGCGCGCACCTGTACGCCGAGTTCGATGGCCGGGCCATCGATGTGGCGCGCCTTGCCGGCGCACTTGAGGGGCTGTACCGGGCGCATCCGATGCTGAGCCTGCGCATCGACGGGCAGGGGCGGCAGACCGTCGACGAGGCGCCACGTGCCCACCTGGAGTTGGAGGATTTCAGCGATCTGGATGGTCCAGCTGTGGAGCGGCGCCTGTTGGAGAAACGTCGCCAATGGAGCCACCAACGCCTGGACCTGGGTGCTGGCCAGGGTGCGCGCTTCGGCGTGAGCCTGCTGCCGGGCAATGCCTGCCGGTTGCATGTGGACACCGACATGATCGCGGTGGACCCGTCGAGCTTCCGGGTGCTGATGGAAGACCTGGCCCGGCTGTACGAGTCGCCTGAAAGCATTCTGCCGAGCACGCCGAGCTACTTCGACTGGCTGGACCAGGTGCGTGCCGATGCCGACCTGCGTGCCGCCCGCGGCCACGACCGCGCCTGGTGGCGAGCACGCCTGGCGCAGATCGCCCCGGCGCCCTCGTTGCCCTTGCTCCCTGCGGGGCCGGCACGCAGCGAGCGCTTTGCCGCTCGCCTTGAACCTGCGCAGTATCGTGCCTTGCAGCACGCGGCGCGGGCACAGCGGATCACCTCGTCGGCGTTGATGCTCGGGCTGTTCGCCACCGCCCTGGGTGAGCACACCGGCGATCGGCGCTTGCGCCTGAACGTCCCAGTGTTCTGGCGCGAACCGCTGCTGGAGCCTGTGCAGCGCATCGTTGGCGAGTTCGCCAACCTGGTGCTGGTGGATGTCGACTTCAGCGGAGTCGCCAACCTTGCCGCGCTGTGCCGGGACCTGCATCGGCAACTGGTGGAGCGTCTGGCACACAGCGCCTATCCGGGCGTGGACCTGATGCGCGACCTGTCGCGCCATCACGGTACGCCGCAACTGGCACCGGTGGTGTTCACCGCAGGGCTGGACTTGCCTGGCGGCGAGCTGTTCTCCGAGCGGGTGAGCCGGGTGTTCGGGCCGATGGGCTGGGTGATCTCCCAGGGCCCGCAGGTGGCCCTGGACGCGCAGGTGGCGCGGGCCGACGGCGGCCTGCTGATCAATTGGGACGTGCGCCTGGACGCATTGCCCGCTGACTGGGTCCAGGCACTGTTCGAACGCTTCATCGCCCTGGCTGTGGCGGTGGCTACCGACATGGGCGCGCTGCACCAGCCATTGGCGATCGCGGCGAGCCGGGATCGACCACTGAACGCTCTGCAACAGGCCTACCTACTGGGGCGTGGCGAGCACCTGCCGCTGGGCGGCGTGGCCATGCAGGAGTTTCGCGAGTATCGCGGGCGCCTGGACCTGGCGCTGCTGCGCAGCCGCCTCACGGACATGGTGCGCCGCCACGACAGCCTGCGCACCCGTATCGATGCCCAGGCATTGACCCAGTCGATAAGCGACCAGGTGCAGGTCAACCTGGAGGTGATCGACCTGCACGGGTTGACGGCCGAGCAGGCCCAGGCGCAGCTTGAGGTCCGTCGCGAGGACTATGCCCATGCGCTGTTCGACCTGGCCGGGCCGCCCTGGAATGTGACCGCCTTCCAGTTGCCACAAGGCGAGTTGGTGGTGTTCGTGCGCTTCGATGCGCTGATTCTCGATGGACGCTCCATCGCTACCTTGATGGTCGAGTTGTTCGACGGTCACTGCCAGCCGCTGACGGCCAGCGAGCCGACGACAGCTGTCATCGACCAGAGCGAGGTGCGCAAGGCGGATGCCGAGTATTGGAAAGCAAAGCTGGCCGAGGTCGACGGCGCACCAAGGCTGCCGTGGCGCCAAGCCTTGGACAAGGTCGGCGTGGCCCGGTACGCCCGCCAGCGTCAGATAATCTCCGCCCAAGCGTTCAAGGCATTGAGCCGCGCCGGTGCGCGTGAGGGGCTGTTCAAGAACTCGACGATCATGGCCGTGGTGCTGGAAGTGCTCGGCCACTGGCTGGACGAAGGCAGTCTGTGCGTGGCGGTGCCGGTGGCGCCGCCCCAGGACGGCGCATTTGCCAACCGCTCCAGCTTCATCGCCGTCGATTGGCAGCGCGGCCTGCCCAGCCTGGCCGAGCGCGCCAAGCGCCTGCAGGCCGATGTGCTGGAGGGCTTGCAGCATCTGGCGTTCTCCGGCGTGGACCTGGCCCGCCTGCTGTACGACAGCAACGGCCCAGGCCCGGCGCTACCGGTGGTGCTGACCAACGGCCTGTCCTGGCCAGTGGGCGCGGTCGATGGCCCGATGACCCTCAGCGCGGGCCTGACCCAGACGCCGCAGGTGGCCATGGACATCCGATTCTGCAACACCGCCGAGGGCGGGCTGGCGTTCGAGATCGACTATGCCCGTGAAGCGGTCGATGGTCGCTGGGTCGGGCAGTTGCTCGCAGCCTTGAACCAGGCGGTGGCGCATTTGGCCGGGCAGGCTGCATTCGAAGTCCACGCACGGCAGTTCATCGACCTTGGCCACTACCGCCTGAACAGCAGCGAGGCGCAGGCCGAGCCGGTCGATTTCCTTGGGCGCATCGCCCACAACCTGTTCGGCCCGGACAATGGACGCATCGCCTTGCTGCATGGCGAACGGCGCATCAGCTATGCCGAACTGGGGGAGGGTGTGAAGCGCATTGCCGGGGCATTCCAGGCCCGCGGGCTGCGCCCCGGCCAGGTGGTCGCCATTTGCCTGCCACGCGGTCCTGAGCACACCATGACGACCCTGGCCTGCGCCCTGAGCGGGCTGGTCTGGGTACCGATCGACGCGGCGGCGCCCGAGGAGCGCCTGCGCTATCTGCTGGACAACTGCCAGCCGGCGCTGGTGGTCGACGCCGTCGCGCCACTGCTGGCCAGCCCTCCGGCAGCCCTGGACCTGACGGGGCTGGCGGCCTTGTCGGCGAGCACCGCGCCGGCCTACTACCTGTACACCTCCGGCACCACCGGCAAGCCCAAGTGCGTGGTGCTGAACAACCGCGCCACCGCCAATGTCATCGGCAGCACATTGGCGCAGTGGCAGGTCAGCCGCGACGATGTGTTCATCTCGGTGACCCCGCTGCACCACGACATGTCGCTGTTCGACGTATTCGGCAGCCTGTGCGCCGGGGCGGCGCTGGTGCTGCCCGAGCCCGGCGAGGAAAAGGATGCGCTGCGCTGGAACCAGTTGGTCAGGCAGCACGGTGTGAGCCTTTGGTGCTCGGTGCCGGCCATCCTCGAAATGCTCCTGGCCTGCCGTCAGGGTGATGGTCTGCGCAGCCTGCGCCTGCTGGCCCAGGGCGGCGACTACATCAAGCCGGCGGTGATCGCCGAACTACGCGAGCTACTGCCCGAGGCGCGGCTGGTGTCCCTGGGTGGCCCGACCGAGACCACCATCTGGAGCATCTGGCACGAAATCGGTGAACAGGACCGCGCCAGGGTGCCCTATGGCCGGCCACTGCCAGGCAACCGCTACTGGCTGCTGGACGAGCACGGCGCGCATTGCCCGCAGGGTGTCGCCGGGCGTATCCACACCAGTGGGGTGGGCTTGGCCTTGGGCTACCTGGAGGACGGCAAACTGGTGCAGAACGACTTCGTCAATGTGCTCGACGAGCACGGCGCGCCAGTGCGTGCCTTCCGTACCGGTGACCGGGGCCGCTACCGCGAGGACGGGGTGCTGCTGTTCGACAGCCGGGTCAATGGCTATGTGAAGGTGCGTGGCGTGCGCGTGTCGCTACCGGACATCGAGATCGAGCTGATCCGCTATCCGGCGGTGCAGCAGGTGCTGGTGGTGGACTATGGCGACACGCAACAGGGCGAGGCCTGCATCGGCGCGCTGTATGTAAGGCGCAACGGTGCGCCGCCCGGCGCCCTGGCGTTGCGCGAGCATGCCCGGGCCCTGCTGCCGCAGTCCCACGTGCCCACACGGTTCGTCGAGGTCGACGCCTTGCCGTTGACCGCCAACGGCAAGCCGGACCGCAGGCTCGCCCGCGCCTTGCTTGAAGGTGACACCGAGCAGGCGCCGATACCGGCGGCTGTGCCCAGCGATCCGCAGCGTCATGCCCAGGTGCTGGCGATCTACCAGCAGGTGCTCGGTGCCACCCAGCCGGCCAGGGATTTCCTGGCCATGGGCCTGCGGCCGCAGCACCTCAAACCGCTGGCGGCGCGCCTGGGCGAAGCCTTCGCGGTGCGCCTGTCGCCCGCGCAGTTGCTGCCGTGCCGCACGGTGGAAGAGGTCGAGCGCCTGCTCGTCAGCGCCCCCATGTGAAACCACCGGCCTGAATCAATCGCCCTGGGCCTGGCCCGGGGCGCCAATCATCGTTCTTGGGAAATCATCGAGCATATGGACATCGCACACCTGGATATCGCCGGCATCGGCATCGGACCGTTCAACCTGGGCCTGGCCGCGCTGCTGTCGCGCCACCCGCACCTGAGCTGCGCGTTCCTCGAGCGCAAGGCGCAGTTCCGCTGGCACGAGGGCCTGCTGCTGCCCGGCACCACCTTGCAGGTGCCATTCCTGGCCGACCTGGTGACCCTGGCCGACCCGTGTCACCCGCTGAGCTACCTCAATTACCTGCACCAGCACGACCGCCTGTTCCAGTTCTACTACTACGACCACTTCCAGGTGCCCCGGCGCGAGTACGACCACTATTGCCGCTGGGCGGCGGGCCAATTGCCGGGCTGCCATTTCGGCGAGGAGGTCACGGGCGTGCGCTACGACAACGCCAGCGAACGCTTCGTCATCGACAGCGTGTCGGTGTCGGGCCTGGAGCGGCGCTACAGCAGCCGCGACCTGGCCATCGGCCTCGGTACCCGGCCATGGTTGCCGGCCTGGGCGCGCACCCGCACCCAGGCGCCGTTGCTGCACTCGGCAGAGTTCGGCAAGCGTCAGGGCGAGCTGGAGCAGTGCAGGCGCGTGGTGGTGGTCGGCTCCGGACAGAGCGCCGCGGAGTGCGTGCTGGCGCTGTTCAACGCACTGACCCCGGAGCAGGTGGAGGCGGGGGCGTCGATCCACTGGATCACCCGCTCGGGAGGCTTCCACCCCATGGAGTACTCCAAGCTCGGCCAGGAGTGTTTCACGCCGGCGTACATGAACTACTTCCACACCCTGGCGCGGGACAAACGCCGGGAGATCGTCGCCCAGCAGGGCCTGTTGTACAAAGGCATCAGCTTCTCGACCATCGGCGCGATCTACGACCTGATCTACGAACGCTCCATCGGCGGGCGCGAACCTGGGCTGACGCTGCTGTCCAGCTGTGACGTGGAGACGGTCGAGGAGCTCGGCTCGGCGGGGCTGCGCATGACCTTCCGGCACAGCCAGCTGGAGCAACGGGCAACGCTGGAAGCCGACGCGGTCGTCGCGGCGACCGGCTATGCCCATGCCTGGCCGCAGTGGTTCGAGCAGCTCAAAGGCACGGTGCTGGCCACCGACGCGCACGGTGACTGCATCGTCGGCGAGGACTTCACCGCGCAGCGTTGCGATGGCGGCAGTGGCCGCGTGTTCGTGCAGAACGCCGAGATCTTCCAGCATGGCGTCGGCTCGCCGGACCTGGGGCTGGGGCCGGTGCGCAATGCGGTGATCGTCAACCAGTTGCTGGGCCGGGCGCAGTACCGGGTGCCGCAACGCTCATCGTTCCAGCGCTATGGGTTGCCGGAGGACTGAACGATGGGGCTTTAACCAGAACGGCGTGGGAGCGGGCTTGCCCCGCGATGCCATGCATGGCACCGGCTTC
The DNA here is from genome assembly GCF_018596375.1 of Pseudomonas sp. RC3H12. Classification (NCBI taxonomy): domain Bacteria; kingdom Pseudomonadati; phylum Pseudomonadota; class Gammaproteobacteria; order Pseudomonadales; family Pseudomonadaceae; genus Pseudomonas; species Pseudomonas sp. RC3H12. Next base: position 2,058,819 of record NZ_CP075595.1, read on the forward strand.
GCCGGTGATCGCGGGGCAAGCCCGCTCCCACGGATGCACAGTTCCCTGTATCGGGAAAAGGGGCGCAAAGCGCCCCTGGTTGCTACAACTCCACGTCGCCCAGCGCCCGCCGGCCGCCATCCACCTCGGCCAACACACCGAACGCCGCCGAAATCATCGCGCACAGGCGCTCGACCTGAGCACCGCTGTAGCGATCGCTGCGGTAGGTTATCACCAGGCGCAGCGAGCGCTGGCCATCGAACACATCTTCCATGATCTCGAACTGCAGGCCGAACATCGACTCGCTCTTGTCCGGGTCGATCTGCTTGTAGCGGATAGCCCGGCCATCGGGTGCCTGCAGCGCGCCATTGAGGGCGTTGTTGGCGTGGATCTGCACATACACATCGAACATCAGGCCCTCGGCGGGAGTCATGCCCAGCGCCTGCTGGATGGTCTCCATGGGCACGTCGGCATAGGCCATCGAGTCGTTGATCATCCGCGTCACCTCGCCCAGCAACCCGGCCAGCGACTGTTCGGGGGCGAACTGCACGCGGTGGGCGACCATGGTGGTGAAGTAGCCGACGGTGTCGAAATACGCAGGATCAGTGCGCCCGGACGCCGAGGTGCCGATCACCAGGTCCGAGAGGTTGCCGAGCTTGTGCAGCGACAGGGCGATGGCGGTGTAGATCACGCTGAACAGCGATGACTGATGCAGCCGGGCACTGGCGCCCAGTTGCTCCAGCATGCCGGGTTCGGGACGCAGCTCCAGCCAGCGCGCACGCGTGGTCGCCTGGTCGGCGGGCAGCAGCGTGGCGTCATCGCAGGCGGGCAGGGCGAGACCGCGGGTGGCGTCGCGCAGCAGTTCGGTCCAGTACGCCAGGTGGCGCGGGTTCGGGCCCTGGGCACTCTGGGCCAGGGCGAATTCGTGGAAGGTGCGCGCCGCCGCGGGCCATTGCGGCGCCCGGTCCCGGGCGCGGGCCAGGTAGGCCTCGGCCAGTTCGGCCATGATCACGTTCAGCGACCACTCGTCGATGGCCATGTGGTGGACCAGGAACGACAGCACCTGGTGGCCACTGTGCGGGTCACGCAGCATGCGCAGCCTGAGTGGCAGTTCGCGGGCCAGGTCGAAGCGGTGCTTCGCCTCGCTGGCCAGGCTCGCGCCAGCGCTTTCGGCGCTGTTCCAGAACCACTTGAAACGGTCCAGCTCGGTCAGCGGCACGATGCGCTGGCAGGCGTCGTCGCCCTCGCCATGGTAGGTGGTGCGCAGGCTGGCATGGCGCTCCAGCAGGTCGGTGAAGGCCTGCTGCAGCAGCGCCTCGTCCACCGGGTCGTGGAAGTCCAGGGCAAAGGGCAGGTTGAAGATAGTGCCGTAGTCGAAGGCCGCGCAGGCGCGCCACAACGACGCCTGGGCCAGGGCCATCGGCGCCTGCTGGATATCCCCGGCCTGATCGCTGCCCTGGCTGGCTTGCCCCTGGCTCAGCTTGGCCCGTGTGGCCAGCGCCGAGGCGCTGGGCGAGGCGAAGAAGTCGCTGAAGCGCAGTTCGATGCCATGCTCGCCCTGCAAGCGCCCGATGATCCGGGTGGCCAGCAGCGAGTGGCCGCCCATGTCGAAGAAGTCATCGTCCAGGGTCATGCCAGGCTCCGCCAATGCCTGGCGGAACGCATCGAGGATGCGTTGCGCGATGTCCGTCGAAGGCGCCTGCGACAACGGGTCGAGCACCAGTGGCTGGTCGCCGGCCTGGGCGTCGTATGCGGCGCGGATGCGATCGAGCAGGGCTTGCGGCGACTGACGCAGCACCGCATGGCAGAGCAGACCGAGTGCGGCCTGGTGATCACCGGCCAGCAGCAGGGCCTCGAATGGCGGCTGCGTGGTGGAATCCCAGGGCGCAGCCTGGCGCGCCCGCAGCAGGGCGTCCATGCCCTCGGCCGTGCTCCGTTCGATACGCAGGCACGGGTACCAGCCGGGCTCCTGGGCCTTGTACAGGTCGCCGTCGTCGCTGAAGTGGTAGCGGCTGTTCAGGCCCGGCGTGGCCTCGACCACCGCCTGCACGGCCAGGGCCAGCAGCGACAGGTCGGCCTGGGGGCCAAGGCGCCAGGCGCCCAGTTGCCGGTGCAGCTGCTCGGGTTGCTGCTGCTGGGCGAACCAGGCGAGTTCTTCGTGTTCATCCAGGGCCTGGGGCAAGGGTGGGGTGGTGTTGCGTTCCAACATGGTTAGCTTCCTGCTGTTCGATCGATCAAGGCCCGCGTCGGCCTTCACTGCCATCCGTGGATCGCGGTGAGTGGCCGCGCAGAGGGGTCGCACCACCGGGGTGCATTGCGTGAATCCCGAGGATTCGTTATGGTGAGAATGATGCAAATAATTATCATCTAGATTGGCGCACGTCAAAGGAAGCCGTCTGGAATGCACCACGCTCAGGGAGAGGTACCGTGGACAACGGAACGTTCGCGCTTCGTCAACAGCTGCAACAGCTGTATCAGGATCATCACGGCTGGTTGTGCGACCTGCTGCGCCGCAAGCTGGGCAACGCGGTGGATGCGGCGGACCTGGCCCACGATATCTACCTGCACCTGATGAACAGGGGCCAGGTACCGACGGCGGAACAATCGCGCTGCCACCTGACGCAGATCGCCAACGGCAAGGTCATCGACCTGTATCGCCGCCGCCAACGTGAAAGCCGCTACCTCGAGGACCATGGCCTGCAGCCCGAGCCGCGGGTGCCGTCGGAAGAGGCGCGGGCACTGGCGATCGAAGCCCTGGGTGCGATCGACAGCGCCCTGCAACGGCATTCGCCCAAGGCCCGCCAGGCCCTGCTGCTGTGCCGGCTCGACGGTATGGCCCATCGCGCCATCGCCGCCGAGTTGCGGGTATCGGTGTCCTCGGTCGAGAAGTACATCGCCGCCGGCGTGCGCACCTGCAGGCGCTACCGCATCGGCAGTGGCGCCTGAGCGTGGGCATTCTTTTTTGCGGGTTTGCCCGCCTCGTGCGGAATACAGGTTGAGAAGGATTGGCGGGCTGGGCGCCCAAGTGGCTGCCCGGCCTGCTCTTCGTGCTGAAAAGGAGCATTCATGAGTGTTGAACAAGGGGTGGCGGTGCAGCAGCCCGCCAAGGGGCCGGTCGCCGCAGTGCTGGCACCGATTCGCGGGCGCTTGATCGTCGCCGGGTTGCTCGCCGCGCTGGGCGCCATGCTCAGCCTGGCGCCCCTGGCCGCGATCGCCGAGGTCGCCCGGCTGGCGCTCGCCGAAGGGCAGGGCGTCGCGCAGGCCTGGCCGGTGATCGTGCTGGGGCTGGGCTGCCTGTTCGTCGGCATGGCCCTGATTTCGCTGGGCGACCTGGTGGCCCACCTGGCCGACAACCACATCACCGGCACGCTGCGCCTGGCGATCATCCGCCGCCTGGCACGGGTGCCGCTGGGCTGGTTCACCAGCCGCGCCTCCGGCGAGGTGAAGCAGGCCATGCAGGACGATATCGGCATCCTGCACAGCCTCACCGCGCACTTCTACACCACCCTCGGACGCAGCGCCGGGGCAGTGCTGGCATCAATCGTCTACCTGTTCGCCATGGACTGGCGCATGGCGCTGGTGTCGATGCTGCCGTTCCCGCTGTTCTTCCTGTTCTTCGCCCGTGCCCACCAGGCCAGCGCCCGCAACATGCAGGCCTTCGGCGCCGGCATGGGGCGGATCAACCAGGCAGTGGTCGAGTTCGTCAACGGCATCCCGGTGGTCAAGGCCTTCGGTGGCCAGCGCAAGGCCCATGGCAGCTACCGCGAGGCGGTGGACGCCTTCGCCGCGGCCTTCACCGACTTCACCCGGCCGCTGGTCAGCGCCATGGCCAATGCCAACGCGATGATCGCGCCGGTATCGGTACTGGGCGTGGTGCTGGCGTTCGGCACGCTGTTCGTCGGCCTGGGCTGGATCACCCCGGTGCAGGTGCTGCCGTTCGCCCTGGTGGCGCCGGGCATCTGTGCGCCGCTGCTGTTGCTGGCCTATATCACCCACGACCTGAACAACGCAACCGGTGCCGCCCAGCGCGTGCAGGCGCTGCTGAATACACCGGTGCTGGAGACCGAGGGCCAGGGTGCTGGCAAGCTGCCGGCCGATGCACGCATCGAGGTGCAGGGCCTGGGCTATCACTACGACCCGCGCAATCCGGTGCTGAGCGAGGTGTCGTTCACCCTGGAACCGGGCACGGTAACAGCGGTGGTCGGCGCCTCGGGCGCTGGCAAGTCGACCCTGGCGCGCCTGCTGCTGCGCTTCTTCGACCCCAGTGCCGGGCGTATCACCTTGGGCGGCGTCGACCTGCGGCAGATCGACAGCGCGCAACTGTACCGACGCATCGGCTTCGTCCTGCAGGACGTGCGCCTGATCCATGCCAGCGTGCGCGAGAACATTGCCCTGGGCCGGCCTTCGGCGAGCCAGGAGCAGATCGAGGCGGCAGCGCGCATCGCCAATATCCACGAGCGCATCCTCGCCCAGCCGCGCGGCTACGACGCGGTGATCGGCGAAGACGTGCAGTTCTCCGGCGGCGAACTGCAACGGCTGAGCATTGCCCGCGCGGTGCTGCTCGACCCGCCGGTGCTGGTGCTCGACGAGGCCACCGCGGCGGCCGACGCCGAGAACGAAGTCAAGCTCCAACAGGCGCTGTCGCGCTTCGCCCGGGGGCGCACGCTGCTGGTGATCGCCCATCGCCTGGACACGGTGATGCACGCTGACCAGATCCTGGTGCTGGACCAGGGCACCGTCGCCGAGCGCGGCAATCACGACGAACTGCTGGCCCGTCGCGGGCTGTATGCCCGCTTGTGGGCCGCCGGCGGCTATGCGAAGACGCGGGCGACCGCGCAGGTGGAGGAGCACTGATCATGTTGGGGATTTTCGTTCGACTGCTCGGCGACGACGCCGTGTTCCTGCGCCGCTACATCCGCCTGGCGCTGGTGTATGGCGTGCTGTGTGGGCTGACCATCGTCACCCTGGTGCCGATCCTGCGTCACCTGCTGGGCAACCAGCTGGTGGCCGCCAGCCAGTGGCTGGCACTGCTGGCCCTGGGCGTGGTGGTGTGCTGGTACCTGCGGCGCCGGGTGGAGAAGGCCGGCATCGCGGTGGGCATTGCCGTGTTGCGCGGTGGCCGCCAGCGCCTGGGCGAGCATGTCGGCACGTTGCCGGTGGGCTGGTTCAATGCCGCCAACACCGCGCGCCTGAGCCATGTCACCACCCAGGGCATGATGGAGATCGCGCAATTGCCGGCCCATGTGTTCACGCCGCTGTTCACCGGGGTGGTGACGCCGTTGGTGATCCTCGTTGCGCTGTTGCTGGTCGACCTGCGCCTGGGCCTGGTGGCCCTGCTCAGCCTGCCGCTGCTGGCGCTGGTGATGCTGGCGACGATGCGCCTTGGCCAGCGCGCCGACCAGCGCTACCAGCGCGACACCGCGCAGACCAGCCAGCGCATGGTCGAGTTCGCCCAGGCGCAGTCGGTGCTGCGCGCGTTCAATGGCGAGCAGGGCGGAACGCGCTTCCTGGAGCAGGCCGTGGCCCAGCAACAGCAGGCGGCGCGCAAGCTGATCCAGCTGTCGGCGTTGTCATCGGTGCTCAACGTCTGGGCGGTGCAGGCCAGCTTCGCCGCCTTGCTGGTGGTCGCCACGCTGTGGCTTGGCGAGCAGGCCGGCGCAGGCTTCGACAACGCAACGGTGATCGGCACCCTGGTTGCGCTGGTGCTGGCGACCCGCTTCATCGACCCGCTGCTGGACGTGGCCGGCTACAGCGAGGTGCTGCGCGGCACCCGGGGCCAGCTGCAGGCGGTGGCCGAGCTGCTGGCCGTCAAGCCGCTGCCCGAGCCCGCCGCACCGCAGGCACCGGTCGACGGTTCGGTGCAGCTGGAGCAGGTCGGATTCCGCTACGGCGACGACCAGCCCGAGGTGCTGCGCGAGGTCAGCCTGGATATCGCGCCCGGTAGCATGACAGCGCTGGTCGGCGCGTCGGGGTCGGGCAAGACTACCCTGGTGCGCCTGATCGCCCGTTTCTTCGACGTTACCCACGGCCGGGTCAAGGTCGGCGGGGTGGATGTGCGGCAGATGTCCGCCGAACAGCTGGCCGGGCAGATCAGCCAGATCTTCCAGGACGCCTACCTGTTCCAGGGCAGCATCGCCGACAACATCCGCCTGGGCAAACCCGACGCCAGCGAGGCCGAAGTGCTCGAAGCGGTGCGACTGGCCGGGGTGCAGGAGATCCTCGAACGCCTGCCCGAAGGCTTGCACACGCCGGTGGGCGAGGGCGGTGCGCGTCTGTCCGGCGGCGAACGCCAGCGCATCTCGATTGCGCGGGCGCTGATCAAGGACGCGCCGATCCTGCTGATCGACGAGGCCACTGCGGCGCTGGACGCCGAGAACCAGGCGGCCATCGCCGAAGCGCTGGCGCGGTTGCGCGGCAAGCGCACGCTGATCGTCATTGCCCACCAGCTGTCGACGGTGGCCATGGCCGACCAGATCGTGGTGCTGGACGAAGGGCGTATCCGCGAACAGGGCGCCCATGCCCAGCTGGCTGCCGAGGGTGGCTTGTACGCGCACTTCCTCGAGCAGCGCCGGGCCGCCAAAGGCTGGCGCATCGGTGAGGCCGCAGGCGATGGAGTGACCGCTTGAGTCGGGTGCTGCTGCCAACGCTGTTGTTGCTCTTGTGTGGTGCTTCATTGATGGTCGGGGCCAGCCAGATGTCCTGGTCGGCCTTGCTGTCGGCCTCCGATGATGCCTGGCTGACCCTCACCGCCAGCCGCTTGCCACGCCTGGCGGCACTGGTGCTGACGGGTGTCGGCCTATCGATCTGCGGGGTGATCCTGCAGCAGATCGTGCGTAATCGTTTCGTCGAACCCGCCACCTGTGGCGGGCTGGATGCGGCCAAGCTGGGCATCCTGGTGGCCCTGACCGTGCTGCCGGGAGCCGGGGCTACCGGGCGCATGCTGTTCGCCCTGGTGTTCTGCCTGCTGGCGAGCCTGGTGTACGTGGCGATCATCCGCCGCATCCGCTTCACCAACCTGGTGCTGGTGCCAGTGATCGGCCTGATGTACGGCAGCGTGCTCAGCGCCGTTGCCGAGTTCTATGCCTATCGCCACAACATCCTGCAGAGCATGCAGGGCTGGCTGCTGGGTGACTTCTCGCGGGTGATCGAGGGCAACTACGAGATCATCTACCTGATCCTGCCGATCGTCGTGCTCACCTACCTCTACGCCCAGCGCTTTACCGTGCTGGGCATGGGCGAGGGCATGGCTACCAGCCTCGGCCTTAACTACGCGGCCACCGCGATCCTCGGTCTGGTGCTGGTAGCGGTGACCGTGTCGGCCACGGTGATCACCGTGGGCGCGATCCCCTTCGTCGGCCTGGTGGTGCCGAACCTGGTGGCGCTGCGCTACGGCGAGAACCTCAAGCGCACCTTGCCCATCGTCGCCATGTGCGGCGCGGCGTTGCTGCTGGCCTGCGACATACTTGGCCGGTTGTTGATCCACCCCTACGAAGTGCCCATCGGCCTGACCGCCGGCAGTGTCGGCGGTGTGCTGTTCCTGGTGCTGATCCTGTGGAAGTGCAAATGATGCGCCGCGCCGCCTGGTTGTTGCTGCCGGCCCTGGCGCTGGCGTTCCTGTTGCTGGGCTCGGGCCTGGACTTCAGCTACGTGATCCCCAAGCGCCTGGTGCGCCTGGGCGCGATCGTGGTGGCCGGGGTGTGCATCGCCTTGTCCTCGGTGATCTTCCAGACCCTGGCCGGCAACCGGGTGCTGACCCCGGCGATCATGGGCTACGAAGGCATCTACCTGTTGTTCCAGGCCGTGCTGGTGCTGTGGCTGGGCACCGGCAGCGTGGCGCTGCTCGGCGCGCAGGGCAACGCGTTGCTGTCGATCGCGTTGATGCTCGGTTACTCGTGGCTGCTGCAGCGCTGGCTGCTGCGCGAAGGGCGCGGGGATGTCTACCGCCTGCTACTGCTGGGGTTGGTGCTGACCATGGTACTGGGCACCTTCACCCAGTTCATCCAGCTCAAGACCAGCCCGGGGGAATTCTCCATCCTGCAAGGCTTGGGTTATACCTCGTTCAACCGCGCCCAGCCGGCCCAGGTGCTGTACTCGGGTCTGCTGGTGGCGGCAGTGGCAGTGCTGGTGGCGCGCGGCACGCGGGTGCTTGACGTGCTGGCGCTGGGTCGCGACCAAGCCATTGCCCTGGGCCTGGACCATGGCCGCTGCCTGCGCCTGCAGATGGCGCTGATCGCCGTGCTGGTGGCGGTGTCCACCAGCCTGGTGGGGCCGACCGCATTCATGGGTGTGTTCGTCGCCAACATCGCCTATGCCCTGGCGCGCAGCGCCCGGCACCAGGTGACCCTGCCACTGGCCTGCGCCGTGGCCATCGGCATGTTCCTGTTCGCCCAACTGCTGGTCGAGCATCTGTTCAACTACAGGACCAGCGTGAGCATCCTCGTCAACCTGGTATGCGGCGCGTACTTCCTCGCGCTGATGGTCCGTACCCGAGGCACCCCATGATCACCCTCGAACACCTGCACAAAGCTTATGGCGACAAGACCGTGCTCGAAGACGTGAGCCTGACGTTCCCGGCCGGCCAGGTTACCTCGCTGATCGGCCCCAACGGCGCCGGCAAGAGCACCTTGCTGATGTGCATGGCCCGGCTGCTGCCGGCCAGCCGCGGGCGCATCCTGCTCGACGGCCAGGACATCGGCCGCATCGCCATCGCCGACTACGCCCGCCGCGTGGCCACCCTGCGCCAGGTACTGGACTTCAACCTGCGCCTGACCGTCGAGGAACTGGTCGCCTTCGGCCGCTTTCCCTACAGCCGCGGGCTGCTGACCGCCGACGACCACCAGGTAATCGACGAATCGCTGGATTTCCTGGGGCTGCAAGCGCTGCGCCGCGCCTACCTCGACGAACTCAGCGGCGGCCAGCGGCAGATGGCCTTCCTGGCCATGACCATCGCCCAGCGCACCGACCTGTTGCTGCTCGACGAGCCGCTGAACAACCTCGACATGAAGCACGCGGTGCAGATCATGCAGGCGATCCGCAGGCTCTGCGACGAGCAGGGGCGCACAGTGATCCTGGTGGTGCACGACATCAACTTTGCCGCCAACTATTCCGACCACATCGTCGCCATGAAACAGGGCGCGGTGCACAGCCATGGGCCGGTCGCCGAGGTGGTCACCGAGGCCAACCTGCGCGCGCTGTTCGGCCTGGCGTTCGAGATCCTGCCGAGCGCACACGGTTTCGTCTGCAACTACTTCAACCCATCACTATCGAGAGAGCTGGTATGAACGGAATCTGCAAGATACTGCTGGCCGCCGCCGTGGCGGCCGCGTTGCCGGGCTGCGACCAGGCCCCGCCGGAGCAGGCGCGCGCCGCCAGCGCCGACTACGCCCCGGTGAAGGTCGAACACGCCCTGGGTACCACGCTGGTCGAACACCAGCCGCAGCGCGTGGTGGCCTTCGACATGAGCGAGCTGGACACCCTTGACCAGCTCGGCGCGCCGGTGGTCGGCATCGCCAAGGACTATGTGGCGGGTTTCCTGGCCAAATACCGCGATGACCCCAAGGTGGCGGACGTCGGCACCACCATCCAGCCCAACCTCGAGCGCCTGCATGCGCTCAAGCCCGACCTGATCCTGATCTCGCCGCTGCAGGCGCAGAGCTACCAGGAACTGAGCCAGATCGCCCCGACGGTGCACTACGACATCGACATGGACAACCGCCAGGGCAATGTCATCGACACCGCCAAGCAGCACCTGCTGACCGTCGGGCAAATTCTCGGCAAGGAAGACTTGGCCCGGGAAACCGCAGCGCGCATCGATGCCAAGGTCGCCCAGGTGCGCAAGGTGACCGACGGCCGCCCGGAGAAGGCGCTGGTGGTGCTGCACAACAACGGCGCGTTCACCACCTACGGCGTGCGTTCACGCTACGGCTTCATCTTCGACACCCTCGGGGTCAAGCCGGCCAGCGACGACATGCAGGCCGGCCTGCACGGTCAGCCTATCTCCAATGAGTTCATCCACCAGGCCGACCCGGACATCCTCTATGTGATCGACCGCACCGCCGTGATGGAGCGCCGCGCCGCGCTGGACCGCGAGACCCTGGACAACCCACTGCTGCGCCAGACCAAGGCGTGGAAGAACGGCCATGTGGTGTTCGTCGATCCGCAGACCTGGTACCTGTGCACCGCCAGCGTGACTTGCCTGGAGCGGGTGGCGGACGAGGTGGTGAAGGGATATCAGGGCTGAGCCCACGCTTTGGTCCCTGTGGTGGTTAAGCCGATAGTGGCCAAGTGACTGTAATTTCTGTTGAGGGATTCGCCGACTCGTACGGAATGACTAATGAGAAACATTACCATTCTGCCCCGAAAGGAATCCCTCATGCCTCCACTGCAACATCCCCAGGCACCGAAACTACCCCGCAGGGCCTTGCGCATGGCCGTGCTGCTGGGCATGGCCGCCATCGCCGGCAATGCCTTCGCGCAACCGCCACGCAGCACCACCTCGGCGCAGCAGCAGACCCCCGATGTAAAGGAAGAGGGCCTGACCCTGCCGGAAACCCTGGTGCAGGAAACCCGTGACGCCCTTGGCGCCCCGCCACCGGAATATGCCGGAGGCCAGGTTGGCTCGGGCAGCCGGGTAGGGCTGATGGGCAACAAGGACTTCAGCGAAACCCCGTTCAACGCCATCAGCTACACCAAGGAATACATCGAGAACCGCCAGGCCCAGGACATCGGCGCGGTGATCGGTGCCACCGATCCGTCGGTCTACGTGCCGAGCAAGCGCGGCATCTTCGAGACCTTCTTCATTCGTGGCCTATACAGCACCGGCAACGACATCACCTTCAACGGCCTGCCGAGCATGGCGCCGAACATGCGCGGTTCCACCGAGCTTGCCGAGCGCATCGAAGTGCTCAAGGGCCCGTCGGCGCTGCTCAACGGCATGCCGCCAGACGGCAGCGTTGGCGGCAGCATCAATATCGTGCCCAAGCGTGCCGGCGACGACCCCCTGGCCCGGTTGACCGCCTCCTACGAGTCCGATGGCCTGGCTGGCATGCATGCCGATATCGGCCGCCGCTTCGGCGACCAGAAGCAGTTCGGCGTGCGCTTCAATGGCGTCTACCGCGACGGCGACACCCCGGTGGACGACCAGCAGCACCGCATGCAGCTGTCGTCCCTGGCCCTGGACTGGCGCGGCGAGCGGGCGAGGGCGTCGCTGGACTACTACCACCAGCGCGAACGCATGGACGGGGTCAACTATTTCGGCATCGCCTCGATCAGCCCCGGCGTGACCCACCTGCCCAAGGCCAAGAAGGGCGATCACTCGCTGGCCCCGGAGTGGGGCTACACCGTCAACGACACCGACACCGTGGTGCTGCGCGGCGAGTACGACCTCAACGACTCGCTCACCGCATTCGCCGGCTGGGGCCATCGGGAAGGGGGCTACAACGCGCTGATGACCAGCGGCATGCTGCTCAATGATGCCGGCGACATCTCCGCCACACCGATCCGCTCGGCTCGAGATGGTGAGCAGAAGTCCGGCGAGGTCGGCCTGCGCGGGCGCTTCGCCACCGGCCCGGCCGACCACGCCTGGTCGCTGGCGGCCACCCGCTACGACTCCGAGAACAGTTTCAAGGACAAGCGCCTGCCGACACGCATCCTCACCAACTACTACAACCTGGACTATGGCCCGCGCCCGGAGATCGGCGAGTACGGCAACGTCACCTCGCGCATGCGCGCCCGGCTGAGCAGCGAAGCCTTGCTCGACACGATGTCGTTCCTCGATGACAAGGTGCAGTGGACCGTCGGTGCACGCCACCAGAACGTGCGCGCGTCGAACTACGACGGCAACCACCAGCGTACTTCCAAGCCCTACGATGAAAGCCGGGTTTCGCCGGCCACGGCCTTGCTGGTAAAGGTCACCGACGAGCTGTCGCTGTACGGCAACTACATCGAAGGCCTGAGCCAGGGTGGCATCGCCCCGGACAACGCGCGCAACGCCGGCGCGATCATGGCGCCGTACCAGACCAAGCAGTACGAACTGGGCGCCAAGCTCGACCTGGGCACCTTCGCGCACACGGTCAGTGTCTACCAGGTGAAAAAGCCCAGCGCCTATACCGATCCGCTCACGCAGATCTACGGCGTGTACGGCGAGCAGCGCAACCGTGGTCTGGAATGGTCGTTCTTCGGCGAGCTCGAGCCGGGCCTGCGCCTGCTGGGCGGTGCGTCCTACACCAAGGCCGAGCTGACCCAATCGATACGCAAGGAAAACGAAGGCAACCAGGCCACCGGCGTGCCCAAGGTGCTGGCCAAGCTCGGCGTCGAGTACGACCTGCGCGAGATGCCCGGGCTGACCCTGACCGGCAACGCCAACTATGCCGGCCGGCGCTACGCCACCGATGCCAACAACCTGTCGCTGCCGTCCTACACGATTTTCGATCTCGGGGCCCGGTATACCCTGAAGGTCTCGGACAAGCCGGTCACCTTGCGTGCCACCGTGCAGAACGTGACCAACAAGGCCTACTGGATCGGCTCGTGGAACGGCGGCGACGGCAGCGGCCTGTCCGGAGGGCTGGGCACGCCGCGGTCGTTGTTGTTCTCTACCTCGGTGGATTTCTAGCCAACCCCACACTGGCTGCGTGAGAGCGGCGGCGAGCCGATGCGACTTGCCCCGCGACCACCAGCGCAGCCGATGCCAGACTCACAGCGCATCCGGAAACTCCTCGCGCAGGCTGCCACCCAGCCAATCCATGAACCACAACGCATCGGCACTCGGCGGCTGAGTCGGCGTCAGCAACTGGTAGCTCTCCAGCGCCACGGCCTGTTCCACGCAACGCACCAGGCTGCCTTCGCGCAGTTCACGTCCGACCAGCACCTCGGTGGCCAGGGCGATGCCGTGGCCGCGCTGGGCCAGGTTCAGCACGATATCGTTGCTGATATGCGAGGTATCGGCCTTGACCCGCACCCTGAGGCCATTGGCCGCGAACCAGCTGTTCCACCAGGTGCCGTCATCGACATGGATCAGCCGCAAGGCGGGCAGGTCGGCAGCGCTCAGCCCTGCGGGCAACTGCGCCAGGTAGCTCGGCGCGCATACCGCGAACACCTTCGGGCGGATCAACACCTCGCGTACACCGTTCAGCTCACCCGGCAGGCCGAAGGCGATGCCCAGGTCCGCCTGGCGGGCATCCACGCTGGTGAACGTGGCATTGGGCTCGATGGCGATCCTCAGGTCCGGGCGCAGGCTGCGCAAGGTGTCGATGCGCGGTGTCAGCCAGCGTGAGGCGAACGCCGGCACGCAGAGGATCCGTAGCCAGCGCTCGTCTCCCCGTTGCGCCAGGCGTGCACCGGCATCGGCAAGGATCTGCAGTGCTTCGGCTGCGGCCTTGTAGTAATGGGCGCCGGGCAGGGTGAGGGTCACGCCGCGAGGGGAGCGCTCGAGCAGGCGCACGCCCAGCCAGGCCTCGAGGTTCTTCACATGCCGACCGATCGCCGGCTGGGTCACGTGCAACGCCTGGGAGGCCGCGACATAACTACCCAGGCGAGCGGCGGCCTCGAAAGCACGCACGGCGTTGAGCGGGGGCAGTCGGTCTTCGGCCATGGGCACGCTCCTGGCTGTTAGTTTTTTTAATAGTGAAGGCAAATTTATTGTGCTTTTCCCGCCCGTTCAAGTTGTCGACACTCGGGACGGCGTATTTCCGCGCTTTACGAGGAGCCCTCCGATGCGGCCAACAACAATAAAAAAGTCGTTCAACGGTCTTTCCATCCTGGCCCTGACGCTCGCCACCCTGGCTGGCGCGGCGCAGGCGGCCGACAACAAGGGGGCCTGCGGCGTGCCAGAGCTTGAACCCTGCCCGCAGCCCTTCGACAAGGTGCTCCCGGCTGCCAGGGATATGCTCACCTGGGACCAGGACACCCGGGTCGTGGGCTTTCGCAACACCTACCGCCTCTACGGTGGCGATGTCTTCGCCCGGAACGGCGCCACGCCATTTCCCTTGCCGCCGGCCAGCCACACACTGACTGACGTGCAGTATCAGTTGGGCGGCAAGACGCACAACCTGGCGCAATACCTGGCCAACCAGAGCGTGACCGGCCTGCTGGTGCTCAAGGACGGCAAGATCGCCTACGAGTACTACGGCAAGGGCAACACGCCGCAGACCTTGTGGACGTCCCGCTCGGTGGCCAAGTCGGTGGTCAGCGTGCTGGTCGGCATCGCTGTCAAGGAAGGCAAGATCCAGTCGCTGGACGACAGAATCAGCCGCTATGTTCCGGAACTGGAGGGTTCCGAATGGCAGGACGTAACCTTGCACCAGCTGTTGCAACACACCTCGGGCGTAATCTGGGACGAGAACTACGCCTCCAAGGATTCGGACTTTTCGCACATGACCCAGTGCGAGGCCACCGCCGATCCCTATCACTGCGTGCTCGAACTGGTGAGGTCGGTCAAGCGCAAGCCCGGGGTCAAGCCGGGCGAGGTCTGGTCGTACAACACCGGTGGCGCCTGGCTGGTCGGTCGGGTGCTGGAGAATGCCACCGGCATGACCATTGCCAAGTACCTGCAGAGCCGCGTGTGGAGCCGCTACGGCATGCAACAGGCCGGGGTCTGGCATGCGCTGGTGCCCGGCAAGGTGGACATGGGCGGCCACGGCTTCAATGCCACGTTGCGTGACTGGGGGCGGTTCGGCCAGTTCGTGCTGAGTGGCGGACAATTGCCAACGGGCGACAAGCTGCTCCCGGACGACTGGATCGCGCGCTCCACCCACTGGACCCAGGCCAAGGGCTCAGTGACAGCCGCCGCAGCCAAGGGTCAGTACGGCTACCAGTGGTGGTACAACGCGCCGGCCCCAGACAGCGATGCCGAACCCAAGCGCACCGCCACCAGCGGCCAGACGTTCTGGGCGCTGGGCATCTTCGGCCAGAGCATCGCCATCAACCCGGCGGAGCGTCTGGTAGTGGTGCAGTGGTCGACCTGGAAGAACGCCGAGAGCCCCGGCTCGCTGTATGACGAGCAGGCGGTATTCGTCAACGCGGTGGGCAAGGCGTTGAGCCTGTAGCGCCGGGCGAGGGCAGGGCGCTGGAAAGCGCCTGCCCAATCACACGCGAAACCGCGACACGCTCGCCTGCATGCCCTGGGCAATCTCGCCCAGGCGCTGAGCCGCCGAGGCCAGCTGCCGCGTGGTGTCGGTGCTGTCCCGCGACATGCGGGCGATCAGCTCGACCTGCTGGGCGACATCCTGGCTGGCCCGGGTCTGCTCACCGATGGTCTGCGAGATTTCTTCGACCACCGACGCGGCGCGGCGGGCGCCTTCACGAATCTGCTGGATCGACGCCCCGGCCTGAGTGGCCAGCTCCACGCCGGCGCGCACCCGAGTGACACCAGTCTGCATGCTGTCGACGGCGTTGCCCGTGCTTTGCCGGATACGTTCGATCATGCCGGTGATCTCCCGGGTCGACTGCGCCGTGCGCCCGGCCAGGCCCCGCACTTCGTCGGCGACCACGGCAAACCCGCGCCCGGCCTCGCCGGCACGGGCGGCTTCGATGGCCGCGTTCAAGGCCAGCAGGTTGGTCTGCTCGGCGATGGTGTTGATCACCTGGATGATCGAGTGGATCTCTTCCGAGCTTTGCCCCAGCACGGTAATGGTTTCAGAGGAACGGTTGACCGCTTCGTCGATCCCCTGCATACCGCCAACCACGTTGAGGATGACCTCGCCGCCGTCGCTGGCCAGGCGCTCGGACTGCCCGGAAATGGCCTGCGCATCGCGGGCGTGGTCGGCGATCCGCGCCAGGCTGGCGATCATCTGCTCGGTGGCCGAGGCCATGCTCACGGCGCTGTCGGACTGCTGGCTGGTACGCTGCACCAGGCTACTGGAGGCCTGGCCCAGCTCGTCGGCCACTTCGCGCAGCAGCAGGTTCTCTTCATGGATGGCCTTGATCATGTTGCCCAGGCTGTCACGCATGTCCGCCAGCGAACGCAACAGATGCCCGGTTTCATCACGGTCGTGGACCTCGATCGCGGTGGTGAGGTCGCCCTGGGCGATACGCTCGGCAACCGCCATGGTCTGGCTCAATGGCCGCAGGATCGAGCGCAGCAGCAGGAAGGTGCACAGCACCAACGCCAGGGTCGCCAGGATCATACCGGCCACCAGCACGCTGATGCCCTGATGCAGGGTGGCGGTGCTCTGTTCGCGGCTCTTGTCGGCATTGCCGGCGATCAAGTCGCTGAGGGTGCTGTTGCGCTGCTCCAGCTCCTTGAAGGCGGCGACGAAGGCAGGTAGCTGCGCCTGGGCCTGTTCAGGCGACTGCAATGCCAACTGAATGATCGAGGTGGCGCTGGCGATGTAGTGGTCGAGGAGGGGGCCCAGGTCGTTGATGGCCTGGTGCAGGTCAGTGTCCAGAGGCAGTTCCAGGTTGCTTTGCACGACGCTGCGGAACCACTTGGCGTGCTCGTCGAGGTCGGCCAGCACCTGGTTGGCGGTGTCTGTATCGCCCGGCTTGACCAGCAGGGCGGCCAGCACATCGGCGCGCAGCGCATCGTGCATCATGTCGCCTTCCATATGATTGCGCAGGGCCGCCATGCTGGCCTCGCTACGTTGCAACGCCTGGTTCTGGTCATGCTCGGCGAGCAGGCCGCTACCGCCGAGCAACAGGGCGGCGAGGATGCTGACCAGACCGAACCCGATGGTTTTCTGGCGAATGTCCATTTTCGAACAGGCTCCGTGGGGTGGGTTTGGTGAGCATAGATGGTTGGAGGTATTTCGCTGGCCGGAACAGGTCTGTGGAGGAGGGTAGGCAGTAGGCTCATGTCACGGCTTCAGAATTTCCTGGTTTATGCATATAACTCAACTAAATGTTTATTTAGTTGAGTTATACTTTACGGTTATTAAAAACTGAACAGGGCGCAGGGACGTGTTGCTGGAATCTATCAAGCGTGTGAAGTTTTCGCCCAACTCGCTTACCTTGGCAAAAACATCAAAGGAATGAGACATCTTCATGCGTCGATTCGCCGTGTTACCGCTGTTGCTTGCCCCCATGATCGCCTGGGGCGATTGCACGCAGCACCTGCAAACCTGGGCCCAAGACCTGCATCCAACCTTGGAGCTCGCCACCGAGTTTGTGGTCTGCAAGGTCAATCCCGCAGACGCCAGTCAGGTGCTGGCAGTCTTGCCTTTGATGGTGAACGTCGATGAATACGGGCAAGGCGATTACGGCCTGGATGTGCTGGTGGCCGATGCCGCCAGCGGCAAGGTCATAGCCCACAGTTACCAGGAGGCTGCGATCGCTTCCGACGCGGTGCGGTTTTCAGGCCTGACGCTGGACACCGCACGTTACCAGGTCGCGCCCGGACTGCGGGCATTTGGCGTGCGCATCAGTCATACAGGCTCGTCACGGGCCAATCCGTTCGGCAGCGAAACCCTGAATCTCTACGTAACCGACGGTTCGCAGTTGCGGCAGATCATGGGGCAGTTGGTGGTAAGCGAGAGCAATGGCGAATGGGACGGTGTCTGCGCCGGTGAATTCGGCGAGACGAAGCGGACCCTGGCGATTGGCAAACCTGGCAAGGATGGATTCAGCCGATTGCGGGTTACCGAGGTTTCGACTGGCAGGCAGGCCGTTCTCAAGGGCGAGGATGACTGTGAAGAAATGGAGGTCAAGTCGAGGACGAAGACGTTCAGCCTGGATTATGACGGCGGTCGGTATGGAGTACCGAAGGAATTGACGTACCAGTGAGCTGGACTGGCAATGGGGCTTTGATGGAGGCTGAAATCTGGCCTCCCTCTGGGCATGGTGCTCAATACGAACCTACGCATAATGTATATTATGTTAAATGACGTATTACTAGAGGTGACCTCCTGAGTCGATCACCTGTGGTTTTGCCTGCCGATCACGCTCGAGCTGCCGGCGCCATCTCGACAACTGCACAGCGTCCTTTCGTGCGTACCTTCTGCACCAGTCGCGCTCTGTTGATGAACACATCGATCTGACAGCTGCCTGAGTGCTGCACGTCTTCCCAGTATTCCGTATGCACAATCTGTCCGTTCTGCGGCCCCGTGTAAGTACCCGCGGCTTCACGTGTGACATAGCTGCTGTCGCGCACATACCTGAGCACGACCAGATCCTCCTCCGGCACCACCATGACCTGCCGTGGCACCCCGAAGAAATCGATCAGCTCGCCCACCGGGCGATCTTTCCAGGCTCTGCTGGCTTCCAGCGATGCACAGCCACTGAGCCATGCGGCCAACAGGCCGAATGCTAACAATCGGTTCATAAGGTCTTCTCCCTGAAGGCCGCTTTACTTGGCGGACATCTGTGCGAACCCTTCGTCGATCTTCTGCATGATGGCTGCCTTGGCAGCCTCGCGGTTCAATATCTGGAACAGCTGCGGCCCTGCCTTGGCTATTTGCGATGCCGGCATCACACCCAGGCGCTCCATTTTCCGGGCCTGGCGGTCAGCCGGTTTGCACAGGAAGTCGCGGCTTTGCGCCAACCAGGTGTCAGGTTTGCTCTGCCATTGACTGGAATACTTGGCGTTGTGCAATTCATTGAAAACACTGCGAAAATCCTGCGCACCCATAATGCGTACACGGTTCTTTGCACAGTCGATTTCGACATCGTACGCCGTAAAGTTGGGTTTGCCGGGCTCTTCGTAAAGCTGATAAACGCCCAATGATTTCGCGCCACCTGAGCGATTGAAGATGTTATTGGGGTCGCCGTCTGCGACGAACACCTGGTTCTTGCCCAAGCCACCTTGGTAGTGGACTACCCAAAAGTCGCCCATCAGTACATCGCTCGCCTGGGCAGCGAGGACATTGCATACAAAGGCGACAGGCAGGAGCTGCTTCTTGAACACGATCATGGGGGACAGTCCTTTGCCTATTCTTCGAGGCGATAGTTTCTCGCCTGAACATAAGGCAAAGGGCTATCTAGTACATCCGTCCTATGCACCGCTGATAGCGCAGCGGCCACCCCATTCCGGGTCTTGAGCGCCCTCCTCTGCAGCCTCGCCGAAAGGCCCGACGCCAGTTGCGCATGATCCGTGTAATCAGGGGACGATCTGTCAAAACCGTGTCGTCGATTAGGAGCCGTGCAACGCCCCTGGATTCAGGACACTGGCCGTAACCACGAAGCCAGCACCTGCGGGTGCTTCTCGAACCAGGCGCGCGCTGCTTCGTCAGGGCTCGCGCCGCAGCGGTTGATGGCGTGGTCGAGCTCGGCCACGATGGTGTTGTCCAGGCGGATGTTGTCGAGCACCTGCAGCTGTGCGGCACTGAAACCCGATAGCCGGTCGTCCCGTGCGAGCAATACGGCCCGGTCAACACTGCCCAGCAAACCCTTGGGGTCCTTGAGCTCGCGGATCCGATAGCTGTGATGCAGGAACTGCGGGTGCCAGAGCGGCACTATTCCCCACTTGCCCTCACGCACCAGTTGCTCATAGGCGGCGACGCATTGCTCCTGGGTCCCGGTACGGAAACTGTACCCGGCACTCACCAGGTCATAGTCGACCATCATTTTCAGGGAGAAGCGGGTAATGCCGGCGCCCGCCCCTATACCTTGAATCTGTTTGTGCATGCGTGCGCTGACGCTGGGGTCAAGCAGGTCCTCCACCGACGCGACCATCGATTCCGGTACATAATCGGGAACCCCCCATAATGCATAGGGCGTGTAATGCAGCCCCAGCTCACGGGTTGCTATCTGTTCCTCCACCTGTGCCTTGTAAAGTCCATGGCTTGAAGGTATCCACGCCGACGCGAGCATGTCGATCGCGCCCTCGCGCAGCCGCTCGAAGTTGCGCTCGTGAGGCGCGCTGGAGCGCTCCACCACGAAGCCCATGCGTTGCAACACCAGGGCCACGACCGCTGCTGTGGCATGGTGAAAAGACAAGTCGGTGACGCCGAGCCTGACCATGTTTGCCCTTCTCTCTTGCATATGCCCACGCGCCAATGCCGCTGGCAGCAAAGCCACAGTGGCCAGGGCCTGGATGAATTGTCTGCGCTTGACCGGTCGCATTGCCTGCCCCCTCAGGGATGGGGCGCAACGGCAGATGAAACCGGGTCAAGAAAAATCAGTTGCAAGGGCTCCGCCAACAGCTGGTCGGCCTGCTCGGCAAAACGCTGGAAGTGTGCGGTGGCCAGGTGCGTGTCCAGGGCCTGCTGGTGGTCGAACGCCTCGCGCATGTAGAACGTCCCGGGCTCGTCGCTGCGTTCGAACAGCATGTAGTCGCGGTTGCCGGGCTCCGCTCGGGTTGGCTCGATCAAGGCCAGCAAGGCCGCTTTCAGTGCCGGTGCCTGGCCCTGCCTGGCCTTGAGGATGGCAAGGGAAACAAGGGGGTGATCCTGTCGGTTCATATCGTGCTCCTGGTCGGTTGTCCAAGGCAGGCGCGGTAAGGCCTGCCTTGAGGTGTGTGTCAGTGTCTGCGGGCAGCTCGCCCGGAGTAACCTGGACTGCGCGTCAACACTTTCACGGCTGCAGTGAAAATACCGATCACATCTGTGTCGCCCGTGGCTTGCTGGTATAGCGGTAGAGCAAGTTGGGTTCACTGACGATCAACAAGTGCTCAATGGGTCGGTGCCGGCGCCGCATTGATCTTCAGGCGCATCAAGGCATAGGGTTTCTGCCGCAGGTCCCGCCCGCCTTGGAACAACGCCTGGCGGTGCAGTTGGTTGGCGATGAAGTACAGGTAGCCATCCGGCCCGATCGACAGGGTATCGGGCCAAAGCAGTCGCGGATCATGCACCAGCGTCTGCCAGCGCCCGTCCGGCCAGCGCTTGCGGATGGCGTTATGCTCGTAATCGCCGGCATAGACAGCGCCCTCGGCGTCGGCCTCCATCCCATCGGAAGCGCCCTTTTCACCGAGGTCCTCCACGGCTGCGGCAAGCCGTTGCTCGCTGATGGCAGGGTCGCGCAACAAGGCGGTGGACACGGCATACAAGTGCCGGCTCGACAGCGGCGTGAAGTAGAGCGTCTGACCATCGGCTGACAAGGCGATACCATCGGACGCCACCGACAATGGTTTCGATGTGCCGTCCGGCTGGCTCGCCATCAGCGGTGTCCCCTCGACTACCGGAACAAAGCCTGGTGCCACGGAGGTCGAGAGGGCACCACTGAGACGGCGCTCGGCGCGCCCGCTGGCGATGTCCATCACGATGATCGCCCCTGGACCGCGCAGCGAGGAGTCGGTCACATAGACCGTGCCTTCGGCGCCATGGCGAAAATCAAAGCGCATGTCATTGACGTAGGTGCTGGGCAACATCACGTTTTCCGGGAACACCAGCCGCTTGACGATTCGATTGCTCGCCAGGTCGACCGCGATCAGCTTCGCGCCACCAGGGCGCGGCGTCTGAAACCCCGGTGCCGCAGTGTCCAGCAGCCAGACGCGGCCCCGGCCATCGGCCACCACGCTCTGCACGCTTATCAATCCCTTTGCGGGGTCCTTCGGGTCCTCCTGATTCAACGACAGGTCCGGAAAAGGCCGGACCTCGCCGTCACGAAGCTCGCCAACGGTGAAAGGGACCTTGTCGCCCCAGCGCGGATAGTTGACGAAGATGCGCCCGGTTTCGGCGACGGTGACGCCTGTCGGCATGGCGTCATGGAATGCATGGACCTGCTCGAGCTTGCCGAATGCCCGCTCTGCGGGCGCATGCGCAGAAAGCGCATTGGCATCGATAACCTGCGCAGAGGACATACCTGCCGTCAGTGCGGCGCAGAGAAACACGGTTTGTTTAAGCATGCTTGCTCCTGGCGGACCGGATCGGCCGGTCCGCCGTTGTCTGTCAAATAGGTTTCAGAAGCCTTCCAGAACTATCTTGCCGCGCGCCTTGCCACTCTCGACCAACGCATGGGCACGGCGCATGTTGGCGGCGTTGATGGCTCCGAAATGCTCGCCCAGAGTGGTGCGCAGGATGCCCTGGTCGATCAGCCCGGCCACGCGCTCAAGCAGCGCGTGCTGGCACACCATGTCGTCGGTCTCGTACAGCGAGCGGGTGAACATCAACTCCCAGTGCAATGACAGCGACTTGCGCTTGAGCGGCATGACATCGAGGGTCTGCGGGTCGTCGATCACACCCAGGCGGCCTTGCGGCCGCAGCACTTCAACCAGTTGCGCGAAGTGCTGATCGGTATGGGTGAGGCTGGCGACATGGCTGACCGACTCGATCCCCAGGGCACGCAGTTGCCCTTGCAGCGGCGCACTGTGGTCGATGACGTGATGGGCGCCCAGTTCGCGCACCCAGTCTGCGGTCTCGGCGCGGGAGGCCGTGCCGATAACCGTGAGGCGGGTCAGTTGCCGGGCCAACTGCACCAGCATCGAACCGACGCCGCCGGCGGCGCCGACGATCAGCAGGGCATCGCCCTCTCCGCCGCTCTCCACGATACCCAGGCGATCGAACAACAGTTCCCAGGCGGTGATGGCTGTCAGCGGCAGCGCAGCTGCCTGCGCTGCACCCAGACTGCGTGGTTGATGCCCAACGATACGTTCGTCGACCAGGTGATATTCGCTGTAGCTGCCGGGCCTGGCGATGGAACCTGCGTAGTACACCTGGTCACCTGGCTTGAACAGGGTCACCTGCGGCCCGACTTCACGGACGATCCCGGCCGCGTCCCAGCCAAGTATTTTCGGCTCACGGGTGAAAGTGCCAGCGCGCACCTTGGTGTCGACGGGGTTGACCGACACGGCCTTGACCTCGACCAGAAGGTCCCTTGGCCCAGGGTTCGGCCTGGGCATAAAGATGTCTTGAAGAGACGCAGGGTCTTCAATAGGCAAGCCGTTGTGGATGAAACTGATCGCTTTCATAGGCACTCGCTACTGGATATGGTTTGATTCGTGAATCCAGTCTGGCGTGTCCGGTCCTTGGGAAAAACGGGCCCTGCCCGTGAACACTTTCATTGCAGGAGTGATAATGATCCGTCTCGACGACCTGGGCATCTTCGTTCGCAGCGCCGCGCTGGGCAGTTTTACCGCGGCGGCTCACGAGGCCGATTTGTTGCCCGGCCAGGCGGCCGAGGCGGTCAAGCGCCTGGAGCGTGAGCTGGATGTGCGGCTGTTCGCCCGAACTACGCGCAGCCTGCGCCTGACGGCCGAGGGCGAGCAGTACCTGCCTTCTGCCCTGGCGGCCCTGGAAGCCCTCCGACACGGGCGGGACAACCTGAATCGGGAAAGCGCCCAGTTGAGCGGAACATTGCAGGTGGCCGCGCCCTCCGATCTGGGGCGTAACGTGCTGCTGCCCTGGCTCACGGCGTTTCGTCGCGAACACCCGCAGCTGAACCTGCGCTTCTTTCTCTCCGACCAGATCGCCGATCTGTTCCGTGACCCGGTGGATATCGCCATCCGCTACGGCCTTAACGCCGACGCCAACTATATCGCCCTGCCACTGGCGCCTTGGAACCGCAAGGTGCTAGTGGCCTCACCCGAGTACCTGGCGCGGCAAGGTGCGGTGCAGGCCCCCGAAGACCTGCGCGAACACCAGTGCCTGCTGTACATGCAGCAGGGCCGGATCTACGACAAGTGGCAACTGGGGGCACAGACCGTCCAGGTGCGTGGCGCCCTGCTCTGCGACGATGCCGATATCGCCCGGCGCTGGGCCGTGGCCGGCGAAGGGATCACCTACAAATCCTGGCTGGATGTGAGCGACGACGTGCTGGCCGGACGACTCGTCGTACTGTTGCAGGATCACCCCGGGCCGATCATGCCGCTGAGCCTGGTGTGCCCGCACCGCAAGCAGTTGTCGCCTGCGGTGAGGCAGTTGCACGCCTGGTTGTCGTGCCGCTTCGCCGGGCTCGAGCGCGACTGATCAACGGGAACAGGCAACTGGCGAAGAACAGTTTGTTGGCCTGGATCATGATCAGGGCTCCCGTTCACTGGGCATCGATTTCAGCGAACAGGTACACCAGGCAGAAGCCGTCCATGGGCATCACGGGGTTGGACCAGATCATGCGTGTGTGACGGGCTCGCTCGTTGAAGACCTCCACCAACAGGTCCGAAGCACCATCCAGCGCCTTGGGATGATCGTAGAAGTCCTCGGCCACATTGAGCACGCCTTCGAGCCTGTAAATCTGACGGATCCGGCTCAATTCACCCACCGCATCCTTGAGCTGTGCGATCGCGTTCAACGCCGCCAAGCGGCAGGCCGCATAGCCTTGGCCGAGGTCGAGATCGCGCCCCAGGCGGCCTCGGTACTGCAGTTGCCCATCGACCCAGGGAAACTGCCCAGACGTCATCAGCGTATTGCCGACAATGCTCCAGGGTACATAGTTGCCCAGTGCCGGTGCCGGGCTGGGCAAAGTCAGGCCGGCAGCTTGCAGGCGTGATTCGGGCGTGTCGAGCATGTTCATGGTGAGGTCCTTGTGCTGTTGTTATTGTCAAGCACGCGCAAGGCGCGCCTGGACGCCATGCCGAGGAAAACTCAAGCAGGAGGCAGGTCGCCGCAGATCCTTGTCGAACCAACGGCGTTCAATCTGGGCTGACGGTGTGAGGCGCTTCAATCTCAAGGTGCGGCATGCTCTGGCCAACGATTCGGCTACCCGGCACGTAGTCGAAGATCATCTCGATGGTTATGCCGTTAGGGTCCTCGAGAAACAGTTGGTGTTCGCCGATTTGTGGTATGACGCGTTCACGAAACGCAATACCCAGGGATTGCAATCGTGCCTGGACTTGCACCAGTCCCTCGCAACGCAGCGACACATGATCGAGCGAACCCGATCCATACCCGCCTGGCTTGTCGCCCAGGTACATCTGCAGTTCCTTTGGGTCGCCCTGGACACTGGCGATGTGCAACAGCGGCTGGTCACCGGCATACATCCAGTAACCCGGGAAAAGAAACCCCGGCCGGGGCCCTGGCACCAGGCCGATCACGTGCTCGAAGAACGCTGCGGTTTCTACCCAGAGCGGGGTGCGGATGGTGAAATGGTCGAGTTTAAGGATGCCCATGAAATCCTCCGGATTGGGGGTAATGCCAATAAGCGAGCCGTTGGAACACGCGGCTCATCGCACCGGTACATCGTGTTGGAGACCGGCATTGCGCGTGTCGAGTCTGGCGTGCTCAGTGCCCGGGATTAATCAGCCCTGCCCATGAACACTTTCATTGCACAAGCGACAATCATCCGGCTCGACGCACCGCTTATCTTCGTTCGCCACGTCACTGATAGGCGGGATAGTCGCTGTAACCCACTTCGTCCCCGCCGAACAGGCGGCTGCCCTCGAACTCGGCCAGCGGCCAGTCATGTTGCAGCCGCGCGGGGAAGTCAGGGTTGGCGACGAAGGGACGGCCGAAGGCAACCAGGTCCACCAGACCGGCATCGAGCAGCGCCTGGCCGCGCGTCAGGGTATAGCGCCCGGCCACGATGATCGCACCGCTGAATTCGCGGCGCAGTTGATGGCGGAAGGGTTGCGGAATCTGCGGTGCGTCGTCCCAATCCGCTTCAGCCAGGTGCAAATAGGCGATACCCAAGGTGTCGAGCGTCTGGGCAGCCTGAAGAATGGTAGGGATCACGTCCGGGCAGTTCATGCCACGGGCGGTGATAAAGGGGGCCAGGCGTACACCGGTACATTGCGCGCCGATCTCCCCGGCGACGGCACGGGTGACGTCGATCAGGAAACGGATACGGTTCTCGCGGCTGCCGCCATACGCGTCATTGCGCAGGTTCGAGGTGGTGCGCAAAAACTGGTCGATCAGATAGCCGTTGCCGGCGTGGATCTCGACCCCATCGAACCCGGCTTCGCGCGCATGCCGGGCGGCGAGGCGATAATCTTCGATCACCGCCTGGATATCCTCCTGGTTCAAGGCGCGTGGCTCGCTGACATCGACCATCCGCCCTACCCCATCGTCACCGACCACCCATACCTGCGCATCGGCACGCAGCGCGGAGGGTGCCACCGGCTGGCCATCGTCGTGGAAGCTGGCGTGGGACATCCGTCCTACATGCCACAACTGCAGGAACATGCGCCCACCCTTGGCATGCACGGCATCGGTGACTTGTCGCCAGCCTGCCACTTGCTCGACGCTGTAGATACCAGGGGTGAAGCTGTAACCCTTGCCCTGGGGGCTGATCTGCGTCGCCTCGCTGATGATCAGCCCGGCGCTGGCGCGTTGGGCGTAATAATCCGCCATCATCGCATTGGCCACGTCTCCAGGCTGGGTGCTGCGTGAGCGGGTCATCGGCGCCATGACGATGCGGTTGGGCAGCGTGAGGGCGCCGAGTTCGTATGGGGTGAAGAGTTGCTGCGGGCTGGACATGGGAGGCTCCTGGTCAGATGGGGGCTTGGCTGGGGTGCTGGTAGTCATATGTGGTCGAACTTGAAAGCGAGAGACATGGGGCGACATCGTCGCGCTCTGTCGGTGTCTGCATGATCATTTATTGGAAATGTGCGATAAATATGGCTTTTGGCACATGACTTTTAAGGGATGCTTACAAATGCATGGGCTGGCTGAGTTGAAAGTGCTGGTCAGAACCGCCGAAGCCGGTAGCCTCTCGGCCGCGGCGCGTGAGCTGGACATCAGCCCTGCGGCAGCCAGCCTCACGCTCAAGCGCCTGGAGTCGCGCCTGGGGGTTCGCCTGTTCGCCCGCTCGACGCGCCAGCAGCGCCTGACTGTGGAGGGTGAGCGCTATCTGGAGGCTGCGCGGCTTGCCCTGGCAGCATTGGACGAAGGAGAACGGGCGATTCGCGGGGGGCAGCAGGGTCTGGCCGGAGTATTGCAACTGGCGGCACCTTCAGACTTCGGCCGCAGTGTACTGCTGGGTTGGTTGGATGAGTTGCGCGTCTCGCACCCACACCTGCAGATGCATCTGTTGCTCAATGACCGCCCCAACAACCTGTTCGGCGAACCGGTGGATGTCGCCCTGCGGTTCGGCGTCCCGGTCGATTCAAGCCTGGTGGCCTTGCCGGTGCTGGAGGCGCATCATCGGGTCGCCTGCGCCAGCCCCGCCTACCTTGCCCGTCAGGGGGAGCCTGCATCACCTCAGACGCTGGCCGCCCACTCGGCGATCATCTACCAGCGTCATGGGCGTCCCTACGATGTCTGGCGTTTCAGCCATGGTGACGAGGTCTGCGAGGTCAAGGTCCGCGGCGACTATCGCAGCGATGATGGCGAAGTTGCCAGGCGCTGGGCGCTTGCCGGGCATGGGATCGTGTACAAGGCATGGCTCGATGTCGTCACGGATGTGCGTGCCGGGAGGTTGCGCGTCTTGTTCGCCGACTGGCAGGGAGAGCCTGCGCCGGTCTACCTGATGTGCCCGCACAGGGTTCAGGTCAGTGAACGGGTCAGGGTCCTTCAGGCCTTTCTACGCGAACGCTGCACGTCGTTGGCCGGGACGCAGGGGTAGGCTGCCTGCCGCTCAAGTCCGAACAGGCGTCGTCACCATGTCCACCGCGCACACTGCCAAGCCATATACCCTGCTGGCCAGGAGCAGCCTGCCCGACCTGATCATCCTCGATATCACCATGCCGGAGATGGATGGTTTCCAGGTGCTCGGTGAACTGCGCAAGTCAGCTGAAAGGTACTTCCGCAGCCCCTTGAGCACCGAACACCGACCAGTACCAGCGCGAGTACCAGCACATCCAACGTTGCCAGCGCACGATGGACCATGACGTTGTCCATGACTGCCTGAAAGAGTTGTCATGGCAGGTTCTCCAACCGTGCGCTTAGTTAACCATCACCTCGTCCAGCGTCTGCTCAAGGGTGCTGACCGTGCGCTCGAGATTGTGCAGCTTTTCGAGCCCGAACAGGCCGATGCGGAAGGTCTGGAAGTCGGCCGGCTCGTCGCATTGCAACGGCACGCCGGCGGCAATCTGCAGGCCGTGGCTGGCAAACTTCTTACCACTCTTGATATCGGCGTCATCGGTGTAGCTCACCACCACGCCAGGGGCCTGAAAGCCTGCTGCGGCCACGCTCTTGATGCCTTTGCGGGTCATCATCGCGCGTACCCGATCACCCAGGGCCTGCTGTTCGTCGCAGACCTTGTCGAAACCGTAGGCCTGCATCTCTTTCATCACTTCGTTGAATCGCGCCAGGGCATCGCTGGGCATGGTCGCATGGTAGGCGTGGCCGCCCTGCTCATAGGCCTGCATGATCTGAAGCCACTTCTTCAAGTCGCAGGCAAAGCTGGTGCTTTGCGTCGATTCAATGCGCTCGAGGGCCAAAGCGCTGAGCATCACCAGGGCGCAGCAAGGTGAGGCGCTCCAGCCTTTCTGCGGTGCGCTGATCAGCAGGTCGACCGCGCATTTGTCCATATCAACCCAAATCGCGCCAGAGGCGATACAGTCCAGCACGAACAGGCCACCCACCGCATGCACGGCGTCGCCCACGGCCCGCAGGTACTCATCGGGCAGGATGATCCCTGATGAGGTTTCAACGTGGGGGGCGAAGACAATCTGCGGTTTCTGCGACTCAATGGCCGCCAACACTTCTTCCAGAGGGGCCGGGGCGTAGGCAGCCTGGCGCCCCGTTTCAACCGGCCGGGCTTTGAGCACCGTTGTGGCCGCCGGGATATTGCCCATCTCAAGGATCTGGCTCCAGCGATAGCTGAACCAGCCGTTACGTAGCACCAGGCATTGCTGGCCGGTGGCAAACTGCCGGGCTACCGCTTCCATGCCGAACGTGCCACTGCCCGGGATCACCGCAACCGCCTGGGCGTTGTAGACCTGTTTCAGGGTGGTTGAAATGTTCTTCATCACCCCCTGAAACGACTGGGACATGTGGTTGAGCGAGCGGTCCGTGTAGACCACCGAATACTCGACCAGCCCCTCGGGATCGATAGCGGGATATATCTTCGACATGGTGTGGCTCCTTTGGCAGAGTTGTCCTTGGCATCGACCCTGCCCTAAGCTATTGCAAATGACAAGGGATCAGGCCCACCGCAATCGCCAGCGTTGCCCCTGGCCGACCTCTTCATCTTGGCGACAATCACGCCCCGCCATCGAATGAGCCACATTTACATCAAGCGTCCACTGGTTGGAGTGGCAACGGCTTCCAGCAATGTCCACTTCCTTGCCCCACACGCAAAACTCCTTGTCCCACCCACCACTTTTTCTCGCCCCCACCTCCACCCAAAATCCGCCCCTGACACCATTCCCCGTTCAGGAGCCCACAAATTGCACTATTTCAAACCCCTGGTACTCACCCTAGCCTTGGCCACCACCCAATCCACCCTGGCCGCCAACTGGCAATCCTCCCCCTACGGTCCAAACGACGAAATCGGCGCCGCCAACCTCCTCACCCCCGAGGTGGTCAAGCAAGCCATCAGCCTGGTCAAAACCGGCAAGGCCTACCCCCTCGCCGTCCCCGTCAGCAAGGACCTGCCCGCTTTCCGCCACCGCAGCTTCCACCTCTACAACATCCAGCCCGGCGAACAGGCCGGCCAGACCCTGGGCAAGAACACGTTCAGCTTCAACGACGAGTTGGTCAACGGCTGGACCGGCGTCGGCACCCAGCTCAACGGCATCGGCCATATCGGCATCGACAACGTCTACTACAACGGCAACAAGGCCGCCGACTTCGTAACCGTCGAAGGCGTGACCAAGCTCGGTGTCGAAAAAGTGCCGCCGATGGTCACCCGTGGCGTGGTACTGGACATGACCGCGTATTACGGCAAGGCCATCGTGCCGGGCGGTACGTCGTTCACCGTCAACGACATCAAGACGGTGCTGAAACGGCAAGGCATCACCCTGCGCAAGGGCGACGTGGTGCTGTTCAACACGGGCTGGCTGGAGCTGATCGGTAAGGACAACCAGCAGTTTCTCGCGACCGAACCAGGTATCGACCTACCGGCGGCCGAGTGGCTGGCCGACCAGGGCATCGTCGCCTTCGGCGGCGACACCTGGGCTTCGGAGGTCTACCCGAACCCCACTGGCGAGGAGTTCCCAGTCAATCAGTTCATGCTCGCCAAGCGCGGCATCTACAACCTGGAGCTGATCGACACCCGCGCACTGGTACGCGACAAGGCCTTCGAGTTCCTGTTCGTGCTGGGCCAGCCGCTTTACAAGGGCTCGACCCAGGTCAACATCAACCCGGTGGCCATCTACTGATCGATCGGGTGCCACTCACCCCGTCACCACCTCATACCTCACCCGATGCGCCTCCGTCGGCAACGGCACCTCCCACTTGAACATCATCCGCCGTATATCGTCATTGCGCAGCGATGTATCCCGGCGCTGGTTACGCTGCATGATCTCCTCCTCCGGCCACTCCAGGTAGACGATCTCCACCTGCGCCCCGTAGCCGTACAGCAAGTCCAGCGTCCGGCTGCGCATTTGCGCCGACAAGTGCGTCGAGTTCCACACGAAGGGCCTGCGCTCGCGCAGCAGCGCCTTGGCCCGGTCGATGGCGTAGTGCGCGGCGGCGCCTTCGTTCTGGCCGTGGCGCAGGCCCAGGGCCTGGCGCGCGTCGTCGAACGACACCACCGGCAGGTCCGGGTGGTGTCGGGCAGTCCAGGTGTCCTTGCCGCTGGCCGGCAGCCCGGAGAGCATCACCACCGGGGAGCCCTGGGGTTCGTGCAGCGCGTAGTCCGGGTGCACGCGGGCGCCACGCAGGTACTGAATGCGCGTGTAGTCGTCGGCAAACGGCCGTGGGCCGTACAAACACCCCTCCTCTGCCGCCAGTTCGCGCCACAGTTCGATGGCGGTCAGCACATCGGCCTTGCCAGCATAGTGGCGGCCCTGCATGTCGGCCTCGGCCATGGCGCAGAGCATCCACACCGGCAGCTCCCACGACAGCTTGTGCAGCAGAAACTCCGCGCTGCGTCCGCTGCGGTCGCCCTGCAGGGCGAAGAACGGCAGTTGATGCACGCTGATGATCCGGCAGATCTGTTCGCGCAGCGCGAACGGCACGCCAGCACGCCACAGCAGCAGGCGTGCATCCACCGTGCCCCGGCGCGAGTGGCCGGGTTGGCCGATGCGCCCGGTCTGCGGGTCGATCACCGTGGTGTCGGGCTTGGCGATATCATGCAACAGGGCTGCAAAGAACAGCACGAAGCGCTGCTCGGCGCTGGCGTCGCGGTAGGCGCTCTGCGCCAGCAACGCCTCGACCACCAGGCGGGTATGGACCCACACATCGCCCTCGGCATGATAGGTCGGATCCTGCGGAGTGTCGGCCAGGCGTGCCAGGGCCGGGATGGCCGCAAGGCAAGCGGCGCAGTCCATGTCGTGCCCGGGGTCGGGCACCAGTTGTTGCAGTTGGCGAATATCCATTTCGGGAAGCTCCTTCAGTAGCCGCGGCGTTCGCCGTGCCAGTCCAGGGACAGGCGCGGTGCGTAGAGATCGACGCCTGCGGCCAGTTGATTGGGTATGAACGGTTGGTTGGCATGGTGCTGGTCGGCGTCGAGGATGGCCTGGACAAAGTCCTGGCGCACCCACTTGAGCCGGCCCAGGGTCTGGCGCTCGTCTTCGAGCTTCAGGTACAGCCCCTCCATGCGGCTCGAGCGGTCGCATTGGCGCCAGGCGCGGGCCAGGTCGAGGCCTTCGCGGCGTACCACCTGCTCGAACACATCGCGCCAGCGCGCGGTCTTGGCCAGCGAGTCGCCGAGCAATGCCATCAGCTCGGCGTAGCGGCGCGGTGCCGGGCCTTCGTACAGTACCGGTACCGACAGCACCGGGCCGTCCGCGAGCAGATGTCGGCGCGCCGCGGTGGACAGGAACTGGCCTGTGGCGCGGTCCCACACGTCGAACTCGCAGAAGAAATGCGGCAGGTGGTCGTAGAACACCGAGTGCTTCTTGTGCAGCCACTCGCCATACAGCACGAAGCGGTCTTCAAGACGCTCCAGCAACCAGTGCTCGTGGGCCACGGCCCATTGCTTGAACAGGTTGAACTGGCGCTCGCGGCCTCCGCCGCTGAGGTAATGGCCACGCGATTGCAGGCGTAGCTCACCGCCGTTGGTAAAGCTGATGCCGGCGTTGGCGCCGTCGAGTTTCTCTTCCACCACCAGCCATTGGCCAACCAACGAGCCATAGGCCACCTGGCCGGTATCGCTGTCGCCGTCCTGCAGACGCGAGCCTTGCAGATGCGCTGTGCGGGGGTATTTGAGCAGTTCGAGGGAATGTGCGTCGGCACGAAAATCCATAGTCATGGGTTTCTCCTTGGAAACAGGGAAAAACCGACGACAGGATCAGGCAGGTACGAGAGTGAAGCGCCGCCGCGCGCAGGCACGGGCAGCCATCAGGCACGATGGACCGTCGTCGGTATCAGGCGTGTTTGATGGCGCAGGGCACTGGCTTCACCACTTTGGGGAAAGGTTGCGGGGATTCGAGGGCGCATATTCAACAGCAGGTATCAGTCGCGGGTCAAGCCCTCAATAGCAGCAATGTGATAGCATCTGCGCGCCCCTGGAGGGGCAATTTTTTGATATCCCGCAAGGAATACGCTTCGTGAAAGACTTCGTCATCAGCGTCAACAACATCGTTCTCTACATCTCCCTGGCCGTTATCTGGCTGTTCGCGCTCATCACCCTGTTCACCGGCGGATTCCTGCCAGCCCTGGGTGTCTTCGTGGCCGGCAGCCTCGGATGGTGCATCGTCTCCGGCTTCTGGTTCGTCCAGTCCGCCACTTACGAAGAGCTGCGCAAGCTCAACGCCAGCAAGGACTGAAGCATCCGGGCGGCTAGGCACCTCGCCTCGCAGCGCATGGCCGCCCTCCTCCAAGCCTGGAACCGTTATCGGCCGATCAGTACCGCCTCAGCCTTTATTGCGCAGTGCCTCGACCAGTTGCGCCTTGGTCATGCTCGAACGCCCCTTGATATCTTTGCTTCGCGCCTCTTTCATGAGGCTTTCCTTGGTTTGCGTACCCAGCGACGCACCTGACTCACGCGCATGGCCCTGACGCGTTTGCGCCGCCCGCTTGGCCGAATCGGCGCGTGCTGTCTTCTTTTCGCTCGGCGATGTCTTGCTGCCCGACCCACCGGCCTTGTCACCGCCGCCGGACTGCTTGTTGACGGTAGCCCAGGCGCGAGCCTCGGCCTCGTCCTTGGACAGGCCCTTGTGCTCGTAGCTTTGCTCGATGTGTTCGGCCTTGCGCTTCTGTTTCTCGGTGTACTTGCCTTTGTCTCCACGGGGCATGTCGTTCACTCCTGAGTGAGTTTGGCTGAACGGTTGAAATGATTGCCACGCCCGAAGTGCGATCGACAGGACGAATGGTCGGCCACAGCAGGTTCTATTCAACGTGATAGTCCGCACCTGCCACCGCCTTCACGAACGCACGATCGGCAAGCCGGCGCAGGTCGCGCCACTCGGTCCAGTCGATCAACCGCTGCCGATCCATCTCATCGGCCTGGCGCAACAGTTCGTCGTGGTAGGTGCTTGGACAATGCCGACGCAGGGCGTGGTTGTCGTAGGTGTCGAACCAGCGGTTGACTGCTGCCAGCCGGCATTGCGCCGGGGTCATCGGGTCGCTGAAGGCATTCATCGCGGGCCGCCCTGCTTTCTTTTACGGAAGATGGCTGCGCGCCGTACGAGGTTCCGTCCAGCCGCCTGGATGGTCACCACAACGCAATGCCACTGGTGATCTGCGCCTGAACTTTACCGCGCTCCCTGGATTCCCCTGCATAGACCCGTCACCACAGTGCGCAGGAGATCCAACCCATGAGAGCTTTGATCTGTCGCGGTACCCGCGATGTCCGTATCGATAGGCTTCCGGATCCGGTCGACCTGGATAAGGACGGCCGTGTTTTTCGCGCTACAGCCACACGGAGGGTGCAGCCATGATCGATCCCGCCACCGGCATGAAGCCGGGAGAACGCTATGCCGTGGACAACCTCGAGCGAGTGCATCCGTTCACCGGCTTCTTCCTCGACGGCAAGTACTACCTGGGGCCGGAACTGCTGACCGCCGTGGGGTGGCTGGAGGGGCGGCGATTCATCTTTGACAACCTAGATGCCACGGGCGAGCCGGTGTTCGCGAACCGCATCGCCGGCGAGATCAAGGACCTGGTATTGACCCTGGCGGACGGCACTCCCCTGGCAGTGTCGCGCCTCAAGCATTGGCCCCCTGACGAGGGGGCCGGTGAAGTCGAACAGCCCGGGCAGCGGCCATCGACACCTGAAGCCCCAGCCTTCGCAGCGGTGCAGGGGCGGCGTCTGCTGGCGGGTGTCGAGCGCCTGCAACGCCACCCCGCAGCCATCCTGGCAACCGCCTTGGCCCTGGGATTCGTGGCGGGCTGGGTGCTGGCGGCACTTGAACGCAAGCGCCAGTAGGCGGACCAGGCACGCGTGCGCCCTACCCTGGTCTGCGTCTGTCACTCACTGCCATGTGAGGCTTGAAGATCAGCGTAAAGCTGCCGGTCAGGCGCGCACGCAATTCCTTGGGCATGGTGTATCCGAAGTGGACAAGCCATGCGCCGTCACCCAACAGGAAGGTATCGCCCCGATAGCGCTTGACCTCGGTTTCGCTGATGCCGATTTCCATTGCCACTTCCAGATCGGTCGGGGTGGTCACCATTTTACAAAGGCCTCGGGCAAAATTTTTATTGGAAGGTAAACAGCGCGTGTTCGACTTGAATAAGGGCGCTTTACCCCCCGGGCGTTCAGGCCAAGTCGCAAGTGTCGGACGAATGGCAGCTGCTGTAACGCGGTGGAGCGCTGGCAGGGTCAAGACGTTCCATAAACCCAGCCGTGAAAATCCGATCGACCTCTGGCCGCACCTCGACGTCCCATGAAAGGACGCTGCACATCCCCGAGGGCAACCAGGAGGCGAGCCACTCATGAATGACCGCATCATTGAACTGTTCACCGATACCACGCTATTCGGTATCTCCATCCTCAACTTGCTGCTGGCGTTGGGTGTCGCCACCCTGACCTTTGTCGCGGCGCGGGCGGCGATCAGCTTCGTGCAGCGGCGGGTGCGCCGCTGGTCCGAACACGACGGCGCGTTCAGCCAGGTGCTGGCCAAGGTGCTCGGCGGCACCAGCAATGCCCTGCTGTTGCTCGCCTCCCTGCTGGTGGGCCTGGGTATGCTCGACCTGCCGGAGCGCTGGCTGGCCCGGGTGGGCAGCCTGTGGTTCGTGGTGGCGGCGCTGCAGATCGGTCTATGGGCCAACCGCGCCATCGCCCTGGGCCTGCGCCGCTATTTCGCCCGGCACGGCAACGAGGGGCTGAACCAAGGCAGCGCGCTGGCCACCCTTTCGGCCTGGGGCGCGCGGGTACTGCTGTGGTCGGTGGTGGTGCTGGCCATGCTGTCCAACCTGGGGGTGAACATCACTGCCTTCGTCGCCAGCCTTGGCGTGGGTGGCATCGCCGTGGCGCTGGCGGTGCAGAACATCCTCGGCGACCTGTTCGCCTCGCTGTCGATCGCCGTGGACAAGCCCTTCGAGGTGGGCGACTTCATCGTCGTCGGCCCCCTGGCCGGCACGGTAGAGCATGTCGGGCTGAAGACGACGCGGATCCGCAGCCTGGGTGGCGAGCAGATCGTCATGGCCAATGCCAGCATGATCAGCAGCACCATCCAGAACTACAAACGCTTGCAGGAGCGACGCATCGTCTTCGAGTTCGGTTTGTCCTATGACACCCCCACCGATGCGGTGAAAAAGGCTCCTGTCATCATCGAGGAAGCGATCAAGGCGCAGGGCCAGGCGCGCTTCGACCGCGCGCACCTGCGTGGCTTCGGCAAGGAGGCGCTGGAATTCGAGTGCGTGTATATCGTCAAGGACCCCGGCTACAACCTGTACATGGATATCCAGCAGGCCATCAATTTCCACCTGCTGGAGCGTTTCTCCAGGATCGGCGCCAAGTTTGCCGTGCCGGTGCGGGCGATCAAGGTCACCGCTTTACCCCAGGAAGACATGCTGCGCTTCAAAGAGGCCTGAACGCCTTTGGCCGGTGATCAGCGCCATAGCGTCATCAGGGCGCCTCGTGCGCCGGTCACCGGATCTTGCGCTGGCCGGGGCACGGCGGCGATGCGCGCCAGCGCCTGGTCGTGCGCGCCGTCCTCGGGCCGCTGAATATCGTACTTCTCCTGCCCAAGCGGATAAGCCCCCACCACCAGGAAGTCCTCGCTGTGCTCGACACAGCAATGGCCGGTGCCGGCCGGCAGGACCAGGACATTGCCTGCTTTCACGGTCAACGTCTGGCCGCCCGCGCCGCCCAGTGTCACCCGCGCCTGCCCGCAGGCGACACCCAGCACCTCATGGGCATTGGGGTGGAAATGCTGGTAGTCGAAAATGCCGTCGCGCCACAACGGCGTCCATTGGTGAGCGGCGAACAACGCCTCGAAGGCGCCGGCGTTGTCCTCGGCCGGTGCAAGGCGCAGGCGGTAGAGCAACACGGCGAAGCGGCTGTTCGGCGTCGCGCCGTCATCGGCGAAATGCAGCGTCTTCTGCGGCTGGGTGGTGCTGTCGAGGGCAAGCATGAGGGCCTCGCGATGAGGTTGGGCGATACCCTTGAGAATCCGCTGCCAGCGTCGAGGTTCCTGCCGGGCGACCAGGTACATCCAGTGAAACTTTCCCCTTCGCGGCCCAGTCCAGACCCTATCCATCACTGACAGGGACACGACGATGACAACGACGGTAGGTGACTTCCTGGTCGAGCGTTTGTACCAGTGGGGCGTGCGGCGTATCTACGGTTACCCGGGCGACGGCATCAACGGTGTGTTCGGCGCGTTGAACCGGGCCAACGGCAAGATCGCGTTCATTCAGGCCCGCCATGAGGAAATGGCCGCGTTCATGGCCAGCGCCCACGCCAAGTTCACCGGTGAGTTGGGCGTATGTATCGCCACCTCGGGCCCCGGTGCCTCGCACCTGCTCACCGGGCTGTACGATGCGCGCATGGACCACCAGCCGGTGCTGGCCATTGTCGGCCAGCAGGCACGGGCGGCGCTGGGCGGGCACTATCAGCAGGAGTTGGACTTGCTGTCGATGTTCAAGGATGTGGCCGGGGCGTTCGTGCAGCAGGCGTCCACCCCTGCCCAGGTACGCCACCTGCTCGACCGCGCGGTGCGCACGGCCGTGGGCGAGCGCCGGGTAACCGCGATCATTCTGCCCAATGACCTGCAGGACCTGCCCTATGAAGCGCCCGCCAGGGCCCATGGCACCGTGCACTCCGGCGTCGGCTACAGCAAGCCGAGGGTACTGCCCTACACGGCTGACCTGCAGCAGGCCGCCGACGTACTCAATGCCGGGCGCAAGGTGGCCATCCTGGTCGGTGCCGGCGCCCTGCAGGCGAGCGAACAGGTGGAGGCGGCGGCCGAAAAGCTTGGGGCGGGCGTGGCCAAGGCGCTGCTGGGCAAGGCCGTGCTGCCGGACACCCTGCCCTGGGTCACCGGTTCCATCGGCCTGCTTGGCACCGAGCCCAGCTACAAGCTGATGACTGAATGCGACACCTTGCTGATGATCGGATCCGGCTTTCCCTATTCTGAGTTCCTGCCCAAGGAAGGCCAGGCCCGCGGCGTGCAGATCGACCTGCAGCCCGACATGCTCGGCCTGCGCTACCCGATGGAGGTGAACCTGGTCGGTGACGCCGGCGAAACCCTGCAGGCGCTGCTGCCATTGCTCGAACACAAGCCCGACAGGCGCTGGCGCAAGAAGATCGAAGGCTGGCGCGCGCGCTGGGACAAGACCCTGGAAAAACGCGCCCTGGCCAAGGCCGACCCGATCAACCCGCAGCGGGTGGTGCACGAACTTTCCCCGCGCCTGCCGGATACGGCCATCGTCACCAGCGACTCCGGTTCCTGCGCCAACTGGTTCGCGCGTGACCTGATGATCCGCCAAGGCATGCAGTGTTCGTTGTCCGGTGGCCTGGCGTGCATGGGCGCCGCCGTGCCCTATGCGATCGCCGCCAAGTTCGCCTACCCGCAACGCCCGGTGATTGCCCTGGTGGGCGACGGTGCCATGCAGATGAACAACCTGGCCGAGCTGATTACCGTGGCCAAGTACTGGCAGCAATGGGAAAACCCCAAGTGGATCTGCGCGGTGTTCAACAACGAGGATCTCAACCAGGTCACCTGGGAGCAACGTGTCATGGAAGGTGACCCGAAGTTCGAGGCCTCCCAGTCCATACCCGACGTGCCCTACCACCTGTTTGCCATTTCCATCGGGCTGCAGGGCATCTTCGTCGAGCGCGAGGACGAAGTCGCCAGCGCCTGGGAACGGGCCCTGGCCGCTGACCGTCCGGTGCTGATCGAATTCAAGACCGACCCCAACGTGCCCCCGCTACCGCCGCACATCAAGCTGGAGCAGGCGAAGAAATTCGCCAGCACCCTGCTCAAGGGCGACCCTGACGAGGTTGGGGTGATCGTGCAGACGGCCAAGCAGGTGCTGGGGACGATTCTGCCTGGCAAGCATTGATGTTCCGGCCTTACGACAATCCGTTGGAACTTCGCCGCAGGCCCGAGGCCTGCCCTTTCAGACCTATCAAAAAAGGAGACACGACGATGAGTGCACAACTGAACGGCAAGCGCGTGGCCTTTCTGGTCACCGACGGGTTCGAACAGGTGGAGTTGACTGGCCCTCGTAACGCCCTGGAAAAGCATGGCGCGGTGGTCGACATCCTGAGCGAAAAAGAAGGGTCTGTGCGCGGCTGGAATCACGACAAGCCCGCCGACGAATTTGCCGTGGATGCAACATTCGAGGCTGCCCAACTCGATTTGTACGATGCCCTCGTGTTGCCTGGCGGCGTGCAGAACTCCGACACCATCCGGCTGATACCCGGCGCGCAGAAACTGGTGAAAAGCCATGATGCTGCGGGCAAGCCGCTGGCGGTTATCTGCCACGGTGGGTGGTTGCTGGTCTCAACCGGCCTGGCCAAGGGCAAGCGGATGACCAGCTACAAGACGTTGCAGGATGACATCCGCAACGCCGGCGGCACCTGGGTCGATGAACCGGTGGTGGTGGACGGCAACCTGATCACCAGTCGCCAACCGGACGATATCCCGGCCTTCAACGAGCAGTTGATCGCAGCGTTGGGCCGCTGACATTGGCGCATGGCCCCCTCGTCCCACGCCTGCATCGAGCCGGGGCCATGCTTTGGGTTGTTCACGCCAGCTGGATATACACCGAATAACTACCCAGCAGCACCCAGAACACCAGGAAGATCCACGGGGTACGCAGTGAAAAGAGCAATGACTTGCGATGCCCCGCACGTGAGGTTTCGGCCTCGCAGAACAGGGGGGACTCGTCGTAGGCCAGCCCCATCAAGGGCTCGCTGCGCAGCAAGTGGCTCTGCTTGAGTTGCCAGTGATCGATGATGTTGTAAGCCGCGCGAATGCCTGGCCAGGCATTGAGCGAACTCAGTACCCCGAGCAGGGCAAGGAACGCGGGCACGATCAGGGTGAACATCTCGCCCCACCCTTGATTGAGGTTGCCCATGGATGAGACGAACGCGATGACCAGAAACGACTGGGCTGCCAGATAGGCGTCCGTGCGGTTGGCCAGGATGCTGGTTTCGTACTGGATCTCACGCCGGTAGAAGTCCAGGCGCTCCTTGGGCGAGCCGAACATCCTGGCGTTATGTTCGGTGATTTCGTGTTCGGGGGTCGATGGGGTGATGATTCTAGGCACTCGGTTCTCCTGCGGTTAGGCTCCGGGCAAGAAGAATCGAGGAGCTCGCTGTGGTAGAACCGCTCATGCAGGGCAAAATTCAATTCTGTTTGGCGTTGACCGAATCGGCACCGCCGCCCTGCTTTCAGAGATCCAGGGCGCCCCTGAGCAAGGCGTTGAGCATCCCCGCCACATCATCCCCCTGCTCGTCCAGCACACGCAGCGGAATCCCCTGCAACACCGCTTGCGAACCCGCCACCCCGGTCAGGGCCATCGGGCAGGCAATCTCCATCTGCAATGCGCGCAGCCGCCTGGCCAGGCCGGCGTTCACCGGCCCTTGCACCGCGATCACCAGCGCTGCCGGCAGGGTTGCCGCGCACACCAGCGGAAGTTCCTCCAACGGCTGTCCGCAGCCGAGCACGTCGACGCGCTGTTGCTCGGCGCTCAGCAGCAGGCCGGTACACAGCAACGGTAGTTCGGCATGCCCCTCGGTACCGGCCAGCAGCACCCTTGGCGCATCGGCCTGGTTCATCTGCAGGCGCAGCAGCAGGCGGGCGCGCAGGAAGGTGTCGAGGAACAACCATTGGCTGCGTTCCCCGAAGGCCCTGCCTGCCGCCATTTCCTGCCACACCGGCAGCAGCACCTCACGCAGCACGGTAGCCTTGGGCAGGAGCGTGAACAGCTGGCCATGGACACCTTCCAGCGCCCGTGCATCGAATGCCATCGCCGCCCGTTTCACATTGGCGCGCCAGTCGTGGAAGGCCGAGTCCTGCTGCACGGGCGCCTGGCGCTGGGCGGCGAGCATTTCGCCGACCTTGCTGATCGGCAGGCCGTTGGCAGTCCAGTGCAGGATGTCGCGGATGCGCTGCACGTCGCCGGGCGTGTACAGGCGATGGCCACCGTCGGTGCGCTGCGGGCGGATCAGCCCGTGGCGGCGCTCCCAGGCGCGCAAGGTCACCGGATTGATGCCGGTCAGGCTGACCACGTCGCGCATGGGCAATAAATCGGGTGAGATGGCTTCGGTCATCAGGAGGGATCGTCGGAAAGATGGCACATTCTAAACCCATACGCTCTTTCTGCGGCGAGCTCAGGTAGGCCATTATGTAGCGAATCGCGCCGGCGCTTTGTACCGTTGCGCCCGCCATACCGCTTAGGCTTTCCATGGGTGTCCCCAATGATCAACGCAAAACTCCTGCAACTGATGGTCGAGCACTCCAACGATGGCATCGTCGTCGCCGAGCAGGAGGGCCCAGAAAGCATCCTGATCTACGCCAATCCTGCCTTCGAGCGCCTCACCGGCTACTGCGCGGACGATATTCTCTACCAGGACTGCCGCTTTCTTCAGGGCCAGGATCGGCAACAGTCGGGCATCGCCGCGATCCGCGAGGCGATCCGCAAGGGCCAGCCCTGCCGCCAGGTGCTGCGCAACTATCGCCAGGACGGCAGCCTGTTCTGGAACGAATTGTCCATCACCCCGGTGCGTAACGAGGCGGACCAGCTGACTTATTACATCGGCATTCAACACGATGTCTCGGCGCAGATCGCCGCCGAGGAGCGGGTGCGCGAGCTGGAAGCCGAGGTCGCCGACCTGCGTCGCCAACTGGCGGCGGCCGGTCTCTGAGCAAAATATCTGTACAAGAACGTTGACTTGTACAGATTTAAACGTAGGCTTCGTTTATACCTGTACAAAAATACCGGGTTGTACAGGATTTCCCGGAGCCGAGCATGTCAACGTACCTGCAGAATTTCGCCGAGCGCTTCGCCCAGCTCGATGGAGAGCACCTCGAAGCGCTGGAAAACCTGTACAGCGAGAACGTCACTTTCCGCGACCCGCTGCATCAGATTGATGGGCTAAGCGACCTGCGGGCCTATTTCGCCCAGCTGTACGCCAACGCCCATGACATCCGTTATGTCTTCTCTGGTGTCGACGAGGTGAAGACCGGGCAAGGGTACCTGCGTTGGACCCTGCAGTTTCGTCACCCCCGGCTGGCCGGCGGTCGCCCGGTTTCCCTGCAAGGCTGCAGCTACCTGCAATGGCATGATCGGGTGCATCTCCACCAGGATTTCTTCGACGCAGGCGCCCTGCTCTACGAGCATGTTCCGCTGATGGGCGGGGCGATTCGCTGGCTCAAGGGGCGGTTGGCATGAGCCGCTGCTGGTTGACCGGTGCCAGCAGCGGCATCGGCGCGGCGCTCGCGCAGTGCCTGCTGGAGCAAGGCCATCAGGTAGCCCTGGGCGGTCGCCGGATCGAGCAACTGGTGCCTTTTGCCGAGCGCTTTCCCGGGCAGGTGCTGCTGGCCAACGGTGATCTGGACGATCCGGAGCAGGTCACGCAGATAGCAGCCCGCATTCGCCAGGCCTGGGGCGCACTGGACCTGGCGATTTTCAACGCCGGGACCTGCGAATACCTGGAGCCCGGCCGGTTCGATCCGGCGCTGGTCGAGCGCGTGATGCGCACCAACCTGCTGAGCCTCAGCCATTGCCTGGCGGCCGCCCTGCCCCTGCTGCGGGCCGGCGCACGTCCTCACCTGGTGGTGATGGGCAGCTCGGTGACCTGGCTGGCCTTGCCCCGGGCCGGTGCCTATGGCGCGTCCAAGGCCGCCGTGCGCTACCTGGTGGAGTCGCAGCGCATCGATCTGACGCAAGCCGGCATCGACGTCACGCTGGTCAACCCGGGCTTCGTCGACACG
The DNA here is from genome assembly GCF_018596375.1 of Pseudomonas sp. RC3H12. Taxonomy (NCBI): domain Bacteria; kingdom Pseudomonadati; phylum Pseudomonadota; class Gammaproteobacteria; order Pseudomonadales; family Pseudomonadaceae; genus Pseudomonas; species Pseudomonas sp. RC3H12. Next base: position 2,100,916 of record NZ_CP075595.1, read on the forward strand.
CCACTGACCCGGCGCAACGATTTCCCGATGCCGCAGCTGTGGTCGGCCCAGCGCGCCGCCCAGCACATCGCCAGACGGCTGCCGCGTCGCCCCCTGGAAATAAACTTCCCGCGCCTGTTCACCTGGGGATTGCGCCTGCTCGGAGCGCTGCCGGCGCGGGCGCGCCTGGCATTGGGCCGGCGCCTGGCACGTCAAGAAACGGACTGAGCAACCATGCGTATAGCCATCATTGGCAGCGGCATCGCGGGCCTGACCTGCGCCTACCTGCTGTCGCGCAAACACGAAGTAACGGTATTCGAAGCCGCCGGCTGGGTCGGTGGCCACACCCACACTGTCGACGTGCTGTGGCGGGGTGAGCGCCATGCCATCGACACGGGGTTCATCGTCTTCAACGACTGGACCTATCCCCATTTCATCCGTTTGCTTGAACAGCTCGGAGTCGCTTCGCAGCCGACGCAGATGAGTTTCTCCGTGCATGATCCACTCTGCGGTCTGGAATACAACGGGCACGACCTGAACACGTTGTTTGCCCAGCGCCGCAACCTGCTGTCGCCGGGCTTCTGGGGCATGCTGCGCGATATCCTGCGCTTCAACCGGCAGGCTCTCGCCGACCTCGAGCACCAGCGTATCGACGCCACCACCACCTTGGGCGCTTATCTTCATGAACGCGGTTACGGCCCGCGTTTCATTGAGCATTACATCGTGCCCATGGGCTCGGCCATCTGGTCCATGTCCCGTGCCGATATGCTCGGCTTCCCGCTGGCGTTCTTCGTGCGCTTCTGTCGCAACCACGGTTTGCTGTCGGTGAACCAGCGCCCGCAGTGGCGTGTCGTCGCGGGCGGTTCGCGCAGTTATGTCGCCCCGCTGTGCCGACCCTTCGCCGAACGCATCCGCCTTGACTGCAAGGTGCACCGGGTCGGCCGCGACGAAGGCGGTGTCACCCTGGTCAGCGACGCCGGCACCGAGCGCTTCGACAACGTGGTATTCGCCTGCCACAGCGACCAGGCCCTGGCGCTGCTGGAGGCGCCGAGCGTGCACGAGCGTGCCGTGCTGGGTGCCATCGGCTACGCCGACAACGACGTGGTGCTGCACACCGACACCCGCCTGCTGCCGCGCCGCCGCAACGCCTGGGCCAGCTGGAACTACCGCCTGGGCGGCCCCGAGCAGGCGCCGGCCGCGGTGACCTACAACATGAACATCCTGCAGGGCATCCAGGCACCGACGACCTTCTGCGTCAGCCTGAATCAGACCGCGCTGATCGACCCCGCGCAGATCCTCGCCCGCTTCAGCTATGCCCACCCGCAGTACAGCCTGGCGGCATCTGCCGCTCAGGCCCGGCAAACACAACTGCAAGGCCAACAGCACAGCTATTTCTGCGGCGCCTACTGGGGCAACGGCTTCCACGAGGATGGCGTGGTCAGTGCGTTGCAGGTGGCCAGGCACTTCGGAGAGCAGCTGTGAACAGTGGCCTGTACCTGGGCTGGCTCAGTCATCGGCGCCTGAGTCCGCGGCCCCATGCCTTCCGTTACCGGATCGGCCTGTTCTACCTGGACCTGGACGAACAAGCCTGGCTGATGGCCCTGTCGCGCTGGCTGGGGCGTTGGCGCCTGGCCCCGCTGTGCTGGCGGGAAACCGACTACCTGCCGAGCCTCACCCGCCAAGGTCAGCCCCTGGCCCAGGCCGCACGACTGCTGGTGAGCCAAGCCACGGGGCAAATGCCCGACGGGCCAGTGTGCCTGCTGACCCAGCTGCGTTGCTGGGGGCTGTCGTTCAATCCGGTGAGCTTCTATTTCTGCCATGACCGCGACGGGCACCTGGCGGCGATCCTGCTGGAGGTGCGCAACACCCCGTGGCGGCAGCGTTTCCACTATGTGCTGCCGGTGCAAGGCGACCCGGCGAAAACCTTCGCCATGGCCAAGCGCTTTCATGTGTCGCCGTTCATGCCCTTGGACATGGACTATCGGGTGCGCTTTCACCTGGACCAGGCACAGATGCGCATCCACATGGAGAACTGGCAAGGCAGCCAGAAAGTGTTCGAGGCCGACCTGGCCCTGAAGCGCCGGCCGCTGAATCGCAAGGCTGTGCGCGACTACATCCTGGCCTTCCCCTGGATCAGCCTGCGCACCGTCTCGGCCATCTACTGGCAAGCCCTGCGCCTGTTCATCAAGCGCACGCCCATCCACGACCACACCGCCAGCCGGGGCAACCTGGCACTCGGCCACTCCTGCGAGGACCCCGATCATGTCCAATCCGACCCTGAGCGTTAGCAAGTCCGCGGGCCTGGCGCCACTGCTCGGCGGCTTGGCGCGCAAGGCCGTGCTCGCCCAGCTGGGCAAGCTGCGTCATGGCCATCTGCGCCTACTCTGCCATGGTCGCCAGTGGACGTTCGGCGACCCCGGCAGCGCGCTGCAGGCCGAGGTAGAGATACTCGACGACACCGCCTGGAGCCTGATAGCCGGCAATGGCTCGATCGGCGCGGGCGAAGCCTATATCCATGGTTACTGGCGCAGCCCGGACCTGGCGTTGGTCACCCGCCTGTTCGTGGCCAACCTCGATGTGCTCGACGCCCTCGAGGGCGGCCTGGCACGCCTCGGCCGCCCTGCCCTGCGGCTGCTGCACCGGCTCAACCGCAACAACCGCCAAGGCGCCCGTCGCAACATCCTGGCCCATTACGACCTGGGCAATACCCTGTTCGAGCAACTGCTGGACCCGACCATGATGTATTCGGCCGCGCAGTTCGAGCACCCCGCACAATCCCTGGAGCAGGCTCAGCGGCGCAAGTTGGAGCGCATCTGCCAGAAGCTCGAGCTGAGCCCGCAGGATCACCTGCTGGAAATCGGCTGCGGCTGGGGCAGCCTGGCGATCCACGCCGCCACCCGCCACGGCTGCCGGGTGACCACCACGACCCTGTCGCACGCGCAGTACACCTATACCCTGCAACGGGTGAAGGACCTTGGGCTGGAGCAGCGGGTGACCGTGTTGTGCGACGACTACCGCGACTTGACGGGGACTTTCGACAAACTGGTCTCCATCGAGATGATCGAAGCGGTAGGCCACCGGTACTTGCCGGTGTACTTCCGTCAGTGCGCGTCACTGCTCAAGCCCGACGGGCTGATGTTGCTGCAGGCCATCACCATCCGTGACCAGCGCTACGCCCAGGCGCGGCGCTCGGTGGATTTCATCCAGCGCTACATCTTCCCCGGCGGCGCCCTGCCCTCGCTGAGCGTGCTGCTGGACACCGCCAGCCGTCGCACCGCGCTCAACCTCGTGCACCTGGAGGATTTCGGCGTCGACTACGCACTCACCCTGGGGCATTGGCGCGACAACCTGCGCCAGGCGCGCGGCACATTGGCGGCACTGGGCTACGACGAGACCTTTCAGCGCCTGTGGGAGTTCTACCTGTGCTACTGCCAAGGCGGCTTCGAGGAACGGGCCATCGGCGTGGCCCAGCTGCTGTGGGCGGCGCCCCTGGCGCGGCGGGCGCCGTTGCCCGGGCAATGACGATGCCCCGCGCCTGGCTGATCGCCAATGCGCTATGGCTGCAGGTGGGCTGGTGGGCCTGCGTGCTGGGCGCCAAGGTTCCCTGGCTATTGCTCCTGCTGCCGCTGGGGCTGGCCGTGCACCTTAAACTGTGCCCGGCCCGCAGCACCGAAGTCGGCGCACTGTTACGCGTGACCTTGGCCGGTTGCATGCTGGACGGTCTGCTGGGGGCAATTGGGATTTTTCGTTTCGAGGCATGGCCACTGCCATTGTGGCTGGCGCTGCTGTGGCTGGTGCTGGCCAGCGGCTTGCGCCACAGCCTGGCCTGGGCGGGTTGGCCGTTTTGGCGCGGTGCGTCAGTCGGCGCGCTGGGTGGCCCGTTGGCGTACCTGAGCGGTGCCGGGCTGGCCGATGTCGCCTTGCCCCTGGGACCCGTGGTCACGGGCGTGCTGCTGGTGCCGGTCTGGGCCCTGGCCCTGCCCTTGCTGGTGCGCCTCGCCGCGCGGCGCTGAGCGGCGGCAGCGTTCGGAACAGTAGCGCACCTGCGCCCAGCACCGCGCCCAGCGCTTGCGCCAGGTGAAAGGGCGGCCGCATGCCGCGCATACCTTGCTTGGAAGATGCTGCTTCTTCATAGGTCCTGGCCGGCATCGAGCCGCGCCAGCAGCGCCTGGCCGCGTTGCCACACGCCCTCGCGACGGGCAGGCGCCATGCCGTCCAGGCTGCGATACACCAAGGCCAGACGAGGATTGCCTGAAAGCTGGGCGCGGTGGCGAATGAGAAAATGCCAGTACAACGCATTGAATGGGCAAGCGTCTTCACCGACCGCCTTGTCCACCCTGAAGCTGCAGGCCTTGCAGTGATCGGACATCCGCTGAATGTAGCGACCGCTGGCGCAATAGGGCTTGGAACCCAGGTAACCGCCATCGGCGTGCATCACCATCCCCAGGGTGTTGGGCAGTTCTACCCAGTCGAACGCGTCGATGTACACGGCCAGGTACCATTGGCAGATCGCGGCGGGCACGATTCCGGCCAGCAGGGCGAAGTTGCCGGTGACCATCAGCCGCTGGATGTGATGCGCGTAACCGAGGCGCAAGGTCTGTCCGATGGCCTGCGCCATGCAGCGCATACGCGTCTGCCCGGTCCAGTAAAAGTCCGGCAGGTCGCGAGTGTTGCCCAGGCGGTTGAGCCCGGCGTATTCGGGCATGCGCAGCCAGTAGATACCGCGCACATACTCGCGCCAGCCAATCAACTGGCGAATGAAGCCCTCTGCGGCGTTGAGCGGCACCCGGCCCTGGCGCCAGGCGTCTTCCACGTCCTCGCACAGGCAGCGCACGTCCAGCAGCCCGATGTTCAGCGCCGCGCTGATGCGCGCATGGAACAGGTAGGGCTCGCCTTCAGCCATGGCGTCCTGATAGTCGCCAAACGCCGCCAGGCCGAAATCGAGAAAATGACGCCATAGCTGTTGAGCCTCGGCATGAGTCACGGGATAGTCGAAACCATCCAGTTCGCCGTAATGGTCGCTGAAACGCTGGCGAACCAAGGCCACCACGCCCCGGGTGATGGCATCCTGTTCGAAATGCGCCGGAAACGGGCCTCGCAGACCTCGCGCCAACGGCTTGCGATTTTCGTCATCGAAATTCCATGCGCCCCCCGCCGGGCTGCCGTCGGGCTCCAGGAGCAGGCCGCAACGCTTGCGCATGCCGCGGTAGAAATGCTCCATGCGCAGCTGGGTGCGGCCCTGGGCCCAGCGTGCGAAAGCCTCTCGCGAGCACAGGAAACGGGTGTCGCGGTGCCACACCAACGGTAGCCCAGCCTCCCGTAGCGTCTGTTCCAGGCGCCACTCACCGCACTCGGTCAGGTGGATCTCGCTGGCGCCCAGGGCCTGCTGCCAGCGACGCAGTTCGCCGGCAATGCTGGCACTGTTGCCGTCGGCGTCCAGTTTGACGTAGTGCACATGCCAGCCACGCGCCCTCAGCGCCTGGGCGAAATGACGCATGGCGCTGAAGATAAGCACGATCTTCTGCGGATGATGCGGCACGTAGCGTGCCTCGCCCTCCACTTCGGCCATCAGAATCGCATCGCGGGCAGGGTCCAGCGCGGCGAGACTCGCCAATTCGAACGACAGCTGGTCGCCCAGCACCAGGCCCAGGCGCATCGCCGAGGCTACCACTGCTCGTCCAGCGTCACCGGCACCCGCAGCGGCGCGACGGGGCCGTCGCCTTGCCCGCACATTTCATCGTGTACCACGTGCTGGACCAGCATGCACGGCACCGGCGGCAGCCCGGCCAGTACCTGACGCAACTGCGTGATGGAGCGAAAGCGAACGGCCTGCCCGTGATCGTCGCTCAGCGTGACCGGCCCTGCGTCGGCCATGGCCCGCAGCAGGTAGAAACCGCCTTCCAGCGACAGCAGCTCCAGCGCCCGGACCTTGCCGGCGCCGACCTGCTCGAAGAGTGTATTGAGATTCATCGCGTGCCCTCCGGCAGGCGGCGGAAGAACAGGGTGATCTGGCCGATCTCCACACCCAGCTTGCTCATGCGCGAGCGGTTGATCAGGGTGTCGTCGTCCATCAGGTACATCCAGTCGTCCAGGTCTACCTGCCAGTGCCGCCCGTCTACTGGCAGGTCCAGCTGGTAACGCCAGCGCAGCGCATTGCCAGCCACTTCGCCACGGGCCTCGCCGATCACGTCGCCGGCGGTGCCACGCCAGCGACCAGGGCCATCGGGCACCAGCGTCCAGGTGCGCCGCTGTCGGGTACCGTCGCTGTAGAGAAACTGCTCGTCGAGGATCAACCGCTCGCCATCGCGGCGGCTGTCGATACGCACGTGGAAACGCTTCACTACCTCGCCGGAACGCTTCTGGAACATGCCCCAAGCCTGCACCGGACGCGAAAAGAAGGCCGCCAGGTCCAGCTTGGGTTGCTCGTCGGCATAGTGCTCGACGCCGACATTGCCACAGCTGCCCAGCAGCAGGCACCCTACCAACAACAATGCTTTGTACATGTTCAGGGTCCTCGATCGTTGCCGGCCAGGCCGAGCAGGCGCTGGCGCAGTTGTGGATCCCGGGCGCGCGGATCCAGCCAGATGGCGAAGAAGGCCTTGGCAAAGGCCGCATCGGCCACTTCACGGCGCAGTCGGCCATCGACGTAGAAGCGGCAACCTGCTTGCGGGAGGTACACCCCCGTGATGCGCATACCGGGACGCACATCCACGAACGCCGCCTGCATTTCCCCGGTCCAGGCGTCGAGTTGTTGCGCCGTGACGCTGCCGGCGCCAAGGCGACGCATCTCCTCAATGCTGGCCTTGACCAGGGTGTCCCGGGACAACGACCGGTGGTAAGCAAGCTCCAGGGCGAACGGTCGGCCCCAGTCCAGCAGCGGGCCTTCTGCCCACAAGCGGGCGCTGTACAGGCGCAGGCCGAACCAGGTGAACTCGCCTTCACCCAGCCGTTGAGCCGCCGGCAGCGTGGCTCGCCAATCCGCGCCGATCGAGGCGAGCGAGGTCAACAGCAGACAGAAGCAGGCTAATCGTAGAGCGAAGGCCATGATAAACCTGTACAGAAAACAAATTCTGTACAAGATTAGATTTTTGTACAGATAAATTCCAGTTCTGTATAGAAATTAGGGCAGCTCGATTCATGCCTGGGGAGCACCTCGAATGAGCCTCATCACCAACCTCCACAGTCCCGCAAACGTGCTGGTCTGCGGCGCCAGCCAAGGCATCGGCCTTGCCCTGTGCGAACAACTGCTGGCACGCGAAGACGTGGGCCTGCTAATCGCCGTGTCGCGCCAGGCAAATTGCAGCACGCCGCTCGATGCTCTGGCCCTGATCCATGGCCGCAGGTTGATGCGCATCGACTGCGATGCTCGGGATGAACAGGCGTTGCAAGCACTGGCGGTGCAGGTCCAGGCCAGCTGTGCGCAGTTGAACCTGGTCATCAGTACCCTCGGCGTGCTCCACCAGCCTCCGGCACGCGCCGAAAAGTCGCTGGCGCAACTGGACATGGCGGGGTTGCAGGCCAGCTTCGTCAGCAACTGCTTTGCCCCTCTCCTGCTGCTCAAGCACCTGCTGCCATTGCTGCGCCAGCAACCGGTCACCTTCGCCGCGCTGTCCGCCCGGGTCGGCTCGATCAGCGACAACCACCTTGGCGGCTGGTACAGCTATCGGGCCAGCAAGGCCGCGCTCAACCAGCTGTTGCGCACGGCCAGCATCGAACTCAAGCGGCTCAATCCCGCTTCAACAGTCCTTGCCCTGCACCCCGGGACCACCGACACCCAGCTCTCGCGCCCCTTCCAGGGCAATGTGCCAATCGACAAACTGTTCTCGCCAGCGTTTGCCGCCCGTTGCATCCTCGAACTCGTCGGCCGGCATGGACCGTTACAGACCGGTACCTTCTGGGCCTGGGACGGCAGGCCAATTCCCTGGTGACTCGCAGGCTTGTCAGCGGTGGAGCGGGTCAAGGAAGATCAGTTGCAACGGCTCCACCAACAACGCGTCAGCCTGCTCGGCAAAACGAAGAAAGTGTTCGGTGGCCAGGTGGCTGTCCAGCACCTGTCGAGGGTCGAACGCTTCACGCATGTAAAACGTCCCGGGCTAATTGTTGCGCTCGAACAACATGTAGTTTCGGTTGCCGTCCTCGGTCCGGGTCGGTTCGCCAGGCCTCTTTAAAGTGCCGGCGGCTGGCCTGGCTTGGCCTTGCGTATGGCAGCGGTATATCCGGACCGGACAATCTTTTACAAACAAGTTCTTGAGGGTAGCGGCCAGTTAACCTCCAATACTCTAATCAGGAAGTTAGCAGTATCTCAGTACCTTCAAAACCATTGAGATCCAGAGAGCCTTTGTGAAAATATCACTCGCCACAATAACAAAGCACAACTATGAAGCCGCTTGCGAATTGGAAGTCACAGACGAGCAAGAAGACTATGTGGCCAGCAATACCTGGTCACTGGTGGAGGCTGCGTACAACCCTGAATACTCCGTACGGGCCATTTACGCCAACGATGAGCCTGTTGGCTTTTTCATGTGGGTTCAGGCGTCACCCCATAAAATATCCATCTGGCGGTTTATGGTTGACAAGAAGCACCAACAAAAATCCATCGGCAGGATAGCACTAGGCCTGGCACTTCAAGAAATCAAGCGAGCCCCTGGCCTGGAAGAAATTGAAATCTGCTACAACCCTGGTAATCCCGTGGCGAAAAGATTTTATTCCAGCTTTGGCTTCGAAGAGGTCGGCATGGCCCCAGACGGCGAAGACATGCTGGCGCTCATCAGGCTTTAATCTACCGAGACGCCTTTGTTTATCGAAAAGCGGTTCAAGCCTGCCCCGCTTCCTGCTGCCCTTGGAGGCGATAGCGAGAAAGCGAAACACCGGTTTGCCGCTTGAAGTAGCGGCACAGGTAGGAGGCATCGACAAAGTTCAGCTCGTCGGCGATCTGGCCGATCGCCAGATTGCTGTAGGAAAGCAGCGCCTTGATTTCCTGGGTCACCTGGCGATCTATCAGGCCTTTGGCGGTGTCGTTGAAAAACGCTTTGGTCAGCTGTGACAGGTAGAACGGCGTGATGCTCAGCGCGTCGGCATAGAACTTCACATCCCGGTGCCTGGTGCAGTGCTTGCCGATCAAGTCCCAAAATTGCCAACTGAGCATTTCCTTGCGGCTGAACGCCCTGCTGCCTTTGTATGTAGCTGGAAGCTGCTCGGCAATTTTCAGGAAAAGATTCTGCAGTTGGTTGCGCAGCATGACGTGCCGGTAAGTCGGGCAGCACTTCACGATATCCCGCATCTGCGCCAGCCATCCTTCTATCAACGGCCTGTCGTCACTGTCCGGGACGCAATGTGGATGTTCATGCAAGAAGATGAACAGGGGGTTGGGCAGTTGGTAGGCGACCTCCGCAGCGAAACCCTTTGGCATCAGGCAAAAAAACACCTTGAATCCGCGTGAGCGACGTTTGAGCAAGGCAATGGTGTCTTCGGCCAGCAGCAGCACATCACCGCGCCGGACCACATGTTCCTTGAAGTTGAGCGTGAAGCGGGCGCTCCCGGACAGGCAGACCAGCAGCGTCAGATAGGCGTGGCCGAAGGAGAGTGGCACTCCCAGCCCTTCGGCCAGGGTGGTATCACCCATGCGCGGTGGGTCGTCAGCAGTAAAAAGTTGCGGAATATGCTGCATAACCTCTAGATGCCAGGACCTGAAACGGGATGAATCTTATCACCCATTGGCCTTCTAGTTTCGAAAAGTACCGAAATCACCGAGGTACTGATGTGTACCGAACCTGCCTTCCTCCCTACCCTGTTCCCCACCTGATCAGCCAACTGAGGACATGAGATGAGCCTGGAAACAACCCGACTGCTGCTGCGCCCTTGGCGGGACACCGACGCTGCGGATCTGTACGAATTCGCCAAGGACCAGCGAGTCGGTCCCATCGCCGGTTGGCCCCAGCACACCAGTGTGGAAAACAGTGCCGAGATCATACGCACGGTCTTCAATCACCCTGAGGTCTATGCCGTCGAGTTGAGGGAAAATCGCCGTGCGGTAGGGTGCGTCGGTATCCTTATCGGTGGCGATAGCAACTTCGAAATCAGTGCGCAGGAAGGCGAAATCGCCTACTGGATCGGAGTACCGTACTGGGGCCAGGGCCTGATTCCCGAAGCTGTGCGGGAAGTGATGCGACACGCCTTCGAAACCCTGAAGCTCAAAGCGCTGTGGTGTGGTTACTTTGCCAACAACAGTCAGTCCTTTGTCGCGCAGTCGAAGTGTGGTTTCCGCCATCACCATACTGAAGAGAACAAGTACAACCCGTTCCTCCAGGACTACCGGACAGAACACATCAGCCGCATTACCTATGAGCAGTGGCTCGAGCATACGAAAGAAGGCACTTTTCGAGCAGGTTAATCAAACAGGCTACGGATCTCTGATACCAACGCCTGCGTTGCCTCTTCAAGCGTTCCTTCGTTACGACATAAAACCCAACCTTGATCGGCAACCACTTGCTCGAACGCTTGGGTGCACGCGACATGCTCTTCCAGTGCGTGCATCACGGTACTGCTCAAGCCGCGTGACCGCGCCGCTGCCCTCCTCCACGAAATCTCAGGGTCGGTGACAACGCCCACATGCAAGTCCGGCACCCGCACGTTGCGTTCGATGTTCAACCGCAGGATCTCGGCAAACGGCACCAACCGGCGAAACGCCGCATCGGACGGGTACCAGCGATCGATCAGGATGATGCTGTCCGTCGGCTGCTTGGCCAGCACGTGCCGGGAAATCCAGGCACGGCTGTCCGCAAGGCGCTCACAAACCTTCATTTCCAGGTCCCGGCAGGGTTTCCTGACGAACTGGTTGACCAGGACCATGGTTTCGCCCCGGTAGGGATCGCTTTTCTTCTCGCTGATGCGGATCACCTTCCTGTTTTCCGCCCTCAGCGCTTGCGTGACGGCTTCCAGGAGCGTGGTCTTGCCGGTGCCCTTGGGGCCATCCAGGGAAATGAACAGCGAACGACTCATGCTTCACACAACGGTTGAATTCCTTCACGAACAGTCAATGAACCGGGCTCGGTCACATCAGGCAGTAGAACTCACTGACCTCTGCGACGATTTCCCGGGCGGCATTGTACAGCCTCGCCTCGGGTGTCAGGGCCATGGAGCGGGCTTCCAGCACATAGCGCTGACCAGCCTGGAAATGGGCGTATTCGAGGGTGAGGTAGCATTGGCGGACGGTGGTGCCACCCAGCATGCTCATGCCGCCCCCACCGTTCGTTTCATAGTCGAAGCGCACGACCAGTTCGTGGCTGCCGGGGCTGACCTGGAAGAAACGGCCTTCATCCAGGCGTTGCTTGTCCAGGCGTTCGGCCAGCAGGACGCGGTCATTGGGGAATGGCAGCGACAGGTCGACCCAGGCCATCTGTGGGTTGGCGGCTGGCAGTGGGGTTTGGCAGCCTGGGATGACGGTGATCAGTAACAGCAGTAGCAGCCGGCGCATGGTGAGGTTCCTTGGGGAACTGGGTTAAGGATAGCGCTGGGGCGTTGGGTTGTTAATCACCGCGTGGGAACGTGCTGGTGCTCGTAACCTGGGAGGAGATAAAACTCAGGCCCGCCAGGTTGAACCCGGACAGGCCTGAGGAAGGGAAACTGTCGGCCGGCAGGCGGCCGTTGAAGGCTACAGACTCTCGTCGAGGAACTTGACCACCGTGCCCATGCACGCCACCCGTTCTTCCACATGCGGCATGTGGCTGGAGTTCTCGAACAACGCCCAGCGGATACCGGGGATCAGGTCCAGGTACGGCTTGACCACCAGCGGCGTCGCCTCGTCGTAGCGCCCGGAGATCAGCAGGCTCGGCACGTTGATCCGCGGCAGGCGGTCGACGATGGTCCAGTCCTTGGTGCTGCCGATGATGTGAAATTCGTTAGGCCCGGTCATCGCGTGGTACACGGTCGGATCGGCCTCCACTTGGGCGAAGGTGCGTGCCACCTCTTCCGGCCAGGGCTTGAGCCGGCACACGTGGCGGTCGTAGAACACCTGGGTGGCGGCGATGTAGTCGGCCGCGGTGTAGTCGCCCACGGCTTCGTGGCGCAGCAGGGTTTCCTGGACGTCCTCGGGCAGTTCCTCGCGCAGGCGGTTGGCCTCGCGCACCCAGGTGCGCATGTCGGCGGGCGAGTTGGCGATCACCAGGCAGCGCAGGCCCCTGGGCTGACGCACCGCGTGTTCGCTGGCAAGCATGCCGCCCCAGGACTGGCCCAGCAGTGCGTAGCGCTCGCTGATGCCCAGGTGCTCGAGCAGGTTGTCGAGCTCATCCAGGAACAGCTTCACCGTCCAGAACGACAGCGGCATCTGCGGCAGGTGGGTCGAACGGCCGTTGCCCAGTTGGTCGTAGTGGATGACCGGGTAGCCACCAGCGGCGACATCCTTGTAGGCATCGACGTAGTCGTAGGTGCAGCCCGGGCCGCCGTGCAGGATGACCAGCGGGGTGCGGCCACAGGCCAGGTCGCCGGTGACGCGGTACCAGGTCTGGTAGTCGCCAAAGGGGGCAAAACCTTCACGCGATTGGGTGAGTTCCATTTCATCCGGCTCCATGTGAATCATGGAACACACGATAACCCTGCGCGCAACGCGGCATAACTAGAGAGTTCACTAGGTTTTCGGTTTTTTTTGCACCTTTCACGGGTCGAGCAGGCGGTAATGCACCGCCCGGGCGACCGCCTGGACGCGGTTCTTCGCCCCCAGCTTGTGCATGGCCGAGGTCAGGTGCAGGGAAATCGTCGCCAGCGAGCGGTTGAGCTTGTCGGCGATCTCCCCCGCTGTCAGGCCCTCGGCGGCCCAGCGCAGGCACTCGGCCTCGCGACGGGTCAGGCGGATGGCGCGGGTGGCGGATTCCTTGGCCAGCAAGGGATAGGCGGCTTCCTGCAGGGCATGGGCGATCAGGCTGAAATCGGCAAGGTGTTCCCGGGCGTCGTCCAGGTCGCGCTGGCTGGCCTGTGGGCGCAGGCCGGTCAGGGTCGCCAGGCCGCCGCGCGGCAGGTGGATGGGTACGGTAACCCCGCAGGTCAGTTGCGCATCGTGCAAATAGCCGACCACCGGGGCATGGCGCCTGTCGATCAAGCGCTGCAGGACGGTCTCGCCCTTGGGCAGGTACGACCAGACGAAGGGGGCGATGGAGGACACGGCCACCTGCTGCACCGGGTCGATCTGGTAGAAGCCTTCGGAGCACCACAGGTCCTGCCAGTCCTTCGGGGTCTGGCGCAGCCTGACCACGGACGGGGTGATCAGCTCGCCGGTGTGGTCCAGCGGTACCGGGCTGTAGTCATACACCAGGGCGTCGAAGCCCAGTTGCGCCGCCAGGTCGGCGACGCTGTCCATCTGTTCATCCAGGCTGCTGCCTGACGCCAGACGCGAATTAAGTTCAGCCACCTTGGCCTGCATACCTGACACTCCCTGTGTTCCTTGTGGATTTCCAACTTGAAGTCCGGCACGTAGAATGCCACGGCTTGGCGCGGGACTGCCATACAAAACCTATAGGAAACACTAGCTTGTAGGCGACGAATTCTCCTGCGCTAGTTATAGCCCCAAGCCATGGCCAACAGGAGAGTAGCGATGTGGCGTGAGATGCAACCTGACCAGCGGTTCGATGTAGAGGTCGATGGCCACAACGTCGTGGTGTACAGCTTTGGCGAAGGGGACGAGGTGCTGCTGTGCCTCAATGGCGGGCCGGGGCTGCCCTGCGACTACCTGCGCGACGCCCATGCCTGGCTCAAGGACAAGGGTATCCGCGTGGTTGCCTTCGACCAGCTGGGCACCGGCGCCTCCGACCGCCCGGATGACGACAGCCTGTGGAACATCACCCGCTACGTGGCCGAGGTCGAACGCGTGCGCCAGGCCCTGGACCTGGGTCGCGTGCACATGCTGGGGCACTCCTGGGGCGGCTGGCTGGCAATCGAGTACGCCATTCATCACCCGCAGTCGCTGAAAAGTCTGATTCTCGAGAACACCGTCGGCGATATCCCGCACCTGATCACCGAGCTTGAACGCCTGCGCGGCGCGCTGGGCAGCGAGACCGTGGCGATGATGCAGCGCCACGAGGCCCTGGGCACCCTCGACCATCCCCAGTACCAGGCGGCCATCACCCTGCTCAACTACCGCCATGTCTGCCGCCTCGAGCAGTGGCCGGCGCCGATCCAGCGCTCGCTGGGCGACTGGAACATGGGCCCGTACAGCACCATGCAGGGTCCCAACGAGTTCCTTTATATCGGCAACCTCAAGGACTGGAACCGCCTCGAGCAGATGGGCGAGTTCCGCATGCCGGTGCTGATCACCACCGGCCAGCACGACGAATTGACCCCCGCCTGCGCCATGCGCATGAACCTGGCCCTGCACGGCCGCGCCGAGCTGCACGTGTTCCCTAATAGCAGCCACATGCCGTTCTACGAAGAACCCCAGGCCTATTTCCCGGTGTTGCTGGACTTCCTGCAGCGCAACCGGGGTTGATCGATGAACCTGGCACGTTACCGGTTCGTCCTTGTTCGCCCGTTGCAGTTGCTGCCGGTGCTGCTGGGCATCAGCATCATCACCTTCGTGCTGGTGCGCTCGATCCCCGGCGACCCGGCGCGGGTGCTGCTCGGCGCGCGCAGCACGCCGGACGCGATCGCGAAGATTCGCGCCCAGTTCGGCCTCGATGAGCCGATCTGGGTGCAGTACCTGTACTTCCTGAAGAACCTGCTCAACGGCGACCTGGGCAAGTCATTGCTGTACAAGGTCGATGCCCTGCCCCTGATCGCCGGGCGCATCGAGCCCACCTTGTTGCTGGTGCTGGGCAGCGTGCTGCTGGCGTTGCTGATCGCCGTGCCGCTGGCCACCCTCGCCGCCCGCCACAAGGGCGGCTGGACCGACAACCTGATCCGTCTGTTCACCACCGCCGGGCTCGGCCTGCCGGCCTTCTGGCTGGGGCTGATGCTGATCCTGCTGTTCAGCGTGCACTGGGGACTGTTCCCGGTGTCCGGCTATGGCCGCACCTGGCCAGACAAACTGCACCACCTGGTGCTGCCGTGCCTGACCATCGCCCTGGCGCTCTCGGCGGTGCTGGTGCGCAACCTGCGCGCGAGCATTCTCCTTGAGCTGCAGGCCGACCACGTCACTGCCGCACGCGCCCGCGGCCTGGGCGAAGGCGCGATTCTGCGCCGACACGTTCTGCCCAACGCCATGCTGCCCACCATCAACCTGCTGGCGGTCAACATCGGCTGGCTGATCAGCGGCACCGTGGTGATCGAGAGCCTGTTCTCGCTGCCCGGCGTCGGCCAGCTGCTGGTGCGCGGCATCTTCACCCGCGACTATATGGTGGTCCAGGGCGTGGCCATGGTACTGGCCTGCGCCACGGTGGCGGTGAACTTCATCGCCGACGTGGTGACCACCGCCCTCGACCCACGGGTGAACATCCAATGAGCCAGAGCCCCGCACTGGCGCTGCGCTGGCGCCTGGCCTGGCACTTGGGCAATGGCCGCCTGACGCTGTACTGCGGCCTGGCGATCGTCCTCGGCTGGTGCCTGCTGGCCCTGTGCGCGCCGTGGATAGCACCCTTCGACCCGCTGGCACAGGATGCCGACCTGCGCCTGGCCGCGCCCAGCCTGGCCCACCCGTTCGGCACCGACAACTTTGGTCGCGACATCCTCTCGCGAGTGATCTGGGGCGCGCGCATCGACCTGCAGATGGCGCTGATCGGGGTGATCTTCCCGTTCCTGCTCGGCACCTGCATCGGCGCGGTCTCCGGCTATGTCGGCGGGTTGTTGGACAACGTCTGCATGCGCCTGGTCGATATCGTCCTGGCTTTCCCGTTCCTGGTGCTGATGCTGGCGATCATGGCCATCCTCGGCCCGGGTCTGGGCAGCTTCTACATCGCCATGGCCCTGGTCGGCTGGGTGTCCTATGCGCGGTTGATCCGCTCGCAGATCCTGGTGCTCAAGCAAGGCGATTTCGCCCTGGCCGCCAGGAGCCTGGGGTTCAGTCACCGACGTGTGCTGTTCGGCCACCTGCTGCCCAACGCCCTGTTCGGCTCGGTGGTGTTCTGCATGTCGGACGCCGTGCTGGTGCTGCTCAATGGCGCGGCCGTCAGCTACCTGGGCCTTGGCGTGCAGCCGCCCACCCCGGAGTGGGGCACCATGGTGGCCGAGGGGCAGAGTTTCATCACCAGCGCCTGGTGGATCTGCACCTTCCCGGGCCTGGCGGTGGTGACCCTGGCCATGGGCTTCAGCCTGCTGGCCGACGGCGTCGCCGAGCTTCTGGGAGACCGCACATGAGCCCTGCCCTGCTTCAGGTTCGCGAACTGAGCGTCATCGCCCGCGCCGGCCAACGCGATATCACCCTGGTCGATCGCCTGTCCTTCGACCTCGGCGAGGGCGAGATCCTCGGCCTGGTGGGCGAAAGCGGTTCGGGCAAGACCCTGGCCTGTCGTGCCCTGATGCGCCTGCTGCCGTCACCGAACCTGCGCCTCGAAGGCCAGGCCGTGCGCCTGGCCAGCAACGACCTGCTGCGCCTGGACGAAGCCGGCATGCGCCGTATGCGCGGCCGCGAGCTGGGCATGATCTTCCAGAACCCCAGCAGCCACCTCGACCCACTCATGCGCATCGGCGCGCAGATCGCCGAAGGCATCCGCCTGCACCAGGGCGCCTCGCGTCGCGAGGCACGGGCCGAGGCCATCGAGGTGCTGCGCCAGGTCGGCATCCCCGACCCGAAAACCCGGGTCGACAGCTATCCCCACGAGTTCTCCGGCGGCATGCGGCAACGGGCGATGATCGCCGTGGCCCTGGGCTGCAATCCGAAGGTGCTGATCGCCGACGAGCCGACCACGGCGCTGGACGTCACCGTGCAGGCGCAGATCCTGCGCCTGCTGCTGGAGCTGCGCGACCGCCGCGGCCTGTCGATGATCCTGATCAGCCACGACCTCGGCGTGGTCGCGCAGACCTGCGACAGTATCGCCGTGATGTACGCCGGGCGCCTGTGTGAACACGGCGCCAAGCAGGCCCTGCTGAGCCAGCCGCGCCACCCCTACAGCGCCGGCCTGCTGGCCTGCCACCCCGCGGCGCGGCGGCACACAGGGCTGATGAACACCATTGCCGGGCAACCGCCGCTGCTCGACGCCCTGCCCGCAGGGTGCCGATTCGAGCCGCGCTGCCTCCAGGCCACGCCTGACTGCCGGGCACAATTGCCGGAACTGCGCGTGATCGGCCCCGGGCATCGTCTGGCCTGCCATACCCCGCTGCTGGCCGGAGGCCTGTCATGACCACGCTGTTGCAGGTCAACGACCTGCATGTGCAGTTCCCCGCCCCGGGCGGCGGCCTGTTGAACCTGCGTCCACGCAAGATCAACGCCGTCAACGGCGCTTCACTGAGCCTCGCCGCCGGCCAGGCCCTGGGCCTGGTGGGCGAGTCGGGCTGCGGCAAGAGCACCCTGGCCCGGGCCATCCTGCAGCTGACCCCGGCCAGCAGCGGCCAGGTGCTGTTCGACGGCAGCGACATGCGCCAGGGCAACCGCCTGGATATCGAGCGCCTGCGCCGCGAGACCGCGATGATCTTCCAGGACCCGTACAGCGCGCTCAATCCACGCCAGCGCATCGGCCAGATCCTCGCCGAGGTGCTGCACGTGCAGCGCAGAGTGCCCACCGCACAGATCCCGGCCCGGGTCGCCGAACTGCTCGGCCTGGTCGGCCTGCGCGCGGAACTCGCCGAGCGCAAGCCCGGCTCGCTCAGTGGCGGCCAGTGCCAGCGGGTCGGCATTGCCCGGGCGCTGGCCGTCGAGCCCAGGCTGATCGTCGCCGACGAGTGCGTTGCCGCGCTCGACGTGTCGATCCAGGGGCAGATCATCAACCTGCTGCTGGACCTGCGCCAGCGCATGGGCCTGGCCCTGCTGTTCATCACCCACGACCTGGGCGTGGTACGCCACCTGTGCGACCGGGTGGCGGTGATGTACCTGGGGCGGATCGTCGAGGAAGGCCCGGTGACCGAGGTCTTCGACGACCCGCGCCATCCCTACACCGCCGCGCTGGTACAGTCCATCGCCGACATCGACCCGGCCCGGCGCCTGCCGCAGCACCCGCTGGCCGGCGAGCCGCCGAGCCCACTGCAGCCGCCGTCCGGCTGCGCCTTTCACCCACGTTGCCGCCACGCGTTGCCCCAGTGCGGCGCAGACATACCCCCCAGCCACGCAGAAGGTGGCCGCTACCATGCCTGCGTCCACCCGTGACTTGCCGTGCTGACCCACCCCACATGACCATCAAACGGAGCTTGAGCATGAAACCCACCGCATTGAAGTTACTCACCGCCGCCGTGCTGGCCGCCAGCACCCTGGCCGGCGGCATGGCCCAGGCCGCCGGCGTGCTGACCATCGGCTGCCGCGAGGAGAGCACCACCTTCGACCCGATCAAGAGCGCGCAGAACCGCGACAGTTGGGTCTTCGCCAACGTCTACGACGTGCTGGTGCGTGTCGATAACAGCGGCACCAAGCTGCTGCCGGGCCTGGCCGAAAGCTGGAAGGTCTCCGACGACGGCCTGACCTACACCTTCAAGGTTCGCGACGCCAAGTTCTCCGACGGCTCGCCGCTGACTGCCAGCGATGCGGCGTTCTCCCTGCTGCGCATCCGCGACAACCCCGGCTCGCTGTGGGCCGACTCCTACAAGATCATCGACAAGGCCGAGGCGCCGGATGACCGCACCCTGGTGGTGACCCTGAAGAACAAGTCGGTGCCGTTCCTCGCGCAACTGGCCACCGCCAACGTGTCGATCCTGTCGAAAAAGGCCATGGACGCCATCGGCGAAGAAGCCTATGCCCAGGAACCGGTGACCTCCGGCGCGTTCAAGGTCAAGGAATGGCTGCGCGGCGACCGTGTGATCCTGGAAAAGAACCCCTACTTCTGGGAAGCCGACAAGGTCAGCCTGGACGGCGTGGAATGGATCTCCATCCCCGATGACAACACGCGCATGCTCAAGGTCCAGGCCGGCGAGCTGGACTCGGCGATCTTCGTACCGTTCTCCCGCGTCGACGCGCTGCAGAAAGACAAGAGCCTGACCATCCACATCGACCCGTCGACCCGCGAGGACCACCTGCTCATCAACCATGAGAAAGGCCTGCTGGGCAAGGTCGAGGTGCGCGAGGCCATCGACCTGGCGATCGACAAGAAGGCGCTGGTGGAAACCGTGACCTTCGGCCATGGCGAGGCGGCCTACTCGTACATTCCAAAAGGCGCGCTGTACCACAATGCCAACAACCCGCAACGCCCGTTCGACCCGGCCAAGGCCCGTGAACTGCTGAAGAAGGCTGGTGCCGAGGGGCTCAAGGTCAACTACGTGGTCAACGCCGGCAACGAGGCCGACGAGCAGATTGCCGTGCTGGTGCAAAAGCAGCTGGCCGATGTCGGCATTACCGCCAACCTGCAGAAAGTAGACCCGACCCAGAGCTGGCAGATGCTGGTCGACGGCGACTACGACCTGTCGGTGATGTACTGGACCAACGACGTGCTCGACCCGGACCAGAAGACCACCTTCGTGCTTGGCCACGACACCAACCAGAACTACATGACCCGCTACCACAACGACAAGGTCAAGGAGCTGGTGGCCGCGGCCCGGGTGGAAACCGACCCGGTCAAGCGCAAGCAGATGTACCAGGACCTGCAGAAGCTGGCCAAGCAGGACGTGCACTGGATCGACCTGTACTACAGCCCTTACATCAATATTTCGCGCAGCAATATCCAGAATTTCCTGCAGAACCCGTTGGGCCGTTTCACGCTTGAGGAAACGGTGAAGCAGGATGCAGGGGTGAAGACTGCACAGAAGTGAAGGTCAGGGGGCGGCTGATGGCCGCCCCCTTTTCGTTTCACACCTTGGCCCTGCGCCGCCGCAACCACATCCAGGCAACCCCCGCCAATACCACCAACCCCACCGGTAGCACCTGCGCCTTGTACGGCCGCAATGCCGCCCGCGCGGCATCCAGCTTCTCTGCCACGTAGCGTTTGTTGGCCTGGTCGAAGCGGGGCGCTTCGCACTGGTTGCCGAAATCCTCTGCCCACTGCACAAACGGCCCCTGCTGGACGTAACGCTTGTACAGCGCGCTTTCCTGTTCGGTGCCCGGCACCCAGCCCGCCGCCGTGCACAGCACCGCGGCGAAGGCCTGGCTGCTGCGCGGCAACTGGTCCGCAGCCTGGTTGGCCAGGTCGGCGGCGACATAACGATAGTGGTAGCGTTGGTCTGGCTTGGCCTCGGTCGCCAACTGGCGCTGCACCTCGCCGGCACTGATGAACGGCCCGGGCTGCAGGGTGGCACTGCCCAGGCTGAAGCTGCCGCCCAGCCAGGCATAGTCCGGCGCCATTTCGTAGCCGAGGATCTCCATGCCGGCGCCGCGTGCCAAGGTGGCCGCGGCAAACAGCGCCTCGGCGCGGCCCGTGGGCGTCCAGCGCGAGACGGCCTCCTGGCGGTGCTGGCCGTAGGCCTTGGCGTCGGCCTGCAACTGGGCCGTGGCGAAGTAACCGGGCGCCTCATCGTAACGGCCTTCGCGCAGTAGGCGGCGGCCCAGCAACTCACGCAGCTGCGTCGCCGCCGGCCGCGGTGCATAGCCGCCCTCTTCCACCTTGGGCGCTGGTGGCGCCGGCACATGGGCGTCGACATAGCCCTTGAGCTCGTCCAGGGTCAGCACGCGGTCGGCCACGTTGGCCGTATCCTGCCAGTAGATGTCCTGGCTGCGGTACAGCAAGTCGAAGGCCTGCAGGTAGTCGCCGCGCTCCAGTGCCAGTATCGCGCCCTCGCCTTCGACCCGGCAGCCGGGCTTCACGCTTTCGTAGTCCCAATCGGGCGTCTGTCTCGAGCCCCACGACTCTTCGCGGGGGAACGCGGCGGCGGCCTTGGCATAGGCAGCGGCGGCCTGGGCCTTGTCACCGTCGCGCAAGGCCAGCTTGGCGCGCAGCCACCAGGCAAGGCCGGTATCGCCAGCCTGCTGCAGATAGCTCCTGGTCGCGGCATAGTTGCCTTGCTGATAGGTCAACGCAGCCAAGCGGTCGGCGTCTTCCAGCTGGTCGCCGACACTGGCCTGCAGCAACGCGGGCAGGCGCCGGGCCTGGGTTGGCGGCTGGCCGTCGTAGTCCCAACCGACATGGCTGAGCAGATAGGCGGTGAGCAGCTTGCGTGGCATCGGTTGTGCCAACTGCGTCTTCAGCTGTTCATCCGGCAGGCTCACCAGTTCGTTGGCAAGCTGCCTGAGCGAGCTGTAGCCGCTGCCCGAGCCCAGACGGCTCTGGCTGGCATACAAGCGGATGGCGCTGTTCCAGTCGCCAGCGAGCTTGGCCAGGCGGGCCTCCTCGCCAAGGCTGGCAACCCCCAGTTCCAATGGGTCGCTGAAGCCTTCGGCGCTGAGCGCGCGGGCCTGGTGGAAAGCCTCGCGCGCCTGGGCTTGCAGGGCCTGCGGGGTCTGTTGCGGATCATCACTGGCCTCGAAGCTCCGGGCCATCAAGGCCCGCCCCAGCGAGTAGGCCGCCCAGGTGCTGCGCAGCTTGCGTTGTTCAGCTGGCAGGGCCAGCACCTTGGCGAAATAATCCGCCGCCAGGGCGTGGTCGCCTGTGTCGAAAGCCACTGCGCCGGCAATGTACAGACGCAGTTCATCCGGCAGTTCGGCGCCCTGCTCCAGCACTTGTTGCGGATCTGGCAGGGCACGCAGTTGCGCGACCTTCTCGCGCAGCGATTGCGGTAGCTCGCTTGCCTCGATACGGCTGCGCTGCTCACGGTAAGGTCGGTCGTTGTCGTCACTGTCCCAGTAAGGCGTCAGGGTCGCATCGGTGGCGGGCTTGAGGCCTGCGATCTGCTCGCCGAGGCGATTCACCTCGAAGCCGAAATTGCCCTCCGGCAACTCGGCCAGGGTGTGCGCTCGGTCGCCGAGCAACTGCATCGGGAAGTCCGGGCCACAGGCCAGCGCCGGAACGGCCGGCACGCTCAGGGACAGGCACAGCAGGCGCCGGGGCCAGTTACGGGTAGACATTCCATGCTCCTTTATCGATTCCATGGCAGCGCGCCCAGCCGAGGATGCGCCGGCCGCCAGCGGCGAGACGCGCGCTGGACTGGCGGTTGAAAGTGAGGTGTCGCGGGGATTGCTGCAAGCGGTAGCCGTTGAGCCCGTCGGCGGCGTCACAGGAGGCGACGTCCAGCTCTACCCGCGCAGGCATCGGCAGGTCGAGATTGCCGACGTTGACCAGCGTGATGTCGCGCAGCCCCGCCTGCCCGGACAGCTCGACCCGCCATTGGCTGGCGAGCGCATCGCCCCGCGCCACCGCGCTCAAGGTGGTCAGGCTCCAGGCGCGGCGGTCGCCGGGCAACGGCAGGCGGAACCAGATCAGCCCGGCCAGGTGCGCAGGTGGCTGGTTGCGCAGTTGTCTGCCCAGGTCCGCCAATTGCTGTGGATCGGCCAGCAGTTCGCGGCGTTCGCCACCACGGTTCAAGGGCGTTTCGCTTTCCACAACGGGCGCGCCGCCGGTGTCGGGCAGCAACGCGACGCCGTAGGCTGGCAAGGCCAGGTAGAACGGTTTGTCGCCGACGCGACTCCAGCGTTCGGCCCATTGCCTGGCCTGTGCCGGATCGAACAGGCCGCGACGCGGGTCGCTCACTGCGTGCACCTGCAACACACTGCTATCCACCGCCTGCAATAGCGCCGGCAGGTGCGGGCTGCCGAGCCAGGCGGGCAATGCGGTAATGCTCAGCTTCAGGCCCGGTGGCAGTTGTTCGCGCAGCTGCAGGAGAAATTCGCCATAGTCTGCAAGGCGAGCGCTGCCACTGTCATGGTCGATCTCCAACCCATCCAGGGGCACACCCACGGCCTGCCAGTCCGCCAGCAGGCGCGCCACCTGTGGGCCTGCCTCCTGCAGGTCGAGCGCCGGCAGCTGGCCGTCCAGGCGTACCACCGCGATCACCGGCCGCCCATCGGCCTTGAGCCGTGGCAGGTCGACCAGCGCCCTGGCCCACCCGGCCTTGGGCTGCGCTTGCAAGGCCAGCACGCGCAAGGTCGAAAAGTCGGCGCGGCTGTCCGCCAGGGCCTGCTCGTGGGCGGGTTGCCATTGGCGTTGCCAGATATAGAGCTGCTGGTCGAGGGGCGGTGCGGGCTCAGGCCGGCAGCCGGCGAGCGCAGCGAGCACGACACAGAAAAACAGCAGGGACAGGTTGGCGGGCATGCAATCCTTTGTCTGGCGCGTTGGGCTGCCGTTGGCGAGGGGGCGATATTACCTCAATCCGGCACGCTATCACGCTCCAATCCTGTCGGCAGACACCTGGCGGCCTCTCCACTTCCCGGTCAGGCCGCCAGGCCCCTTTCACTGCGCAGGCGCCACCGCCGGCGGTGGCTCGTTGGTCACCCGCAGGATCCCCCACAGCCCCGAGGCATTGCCGTACGCCGCATAGTCGCGGAACAGGTAGTCCCCCGGCACGGCGTTGGCGCCCCCGGCACTGGGCAGCATGAAGCTGAAGTGCGCCGCCGGCAGCACGCTTTCCTGCGCGCCCACATACATCGCCATCGGGTTGTAGCCGTAGCGCACCGAGCCGATGCCCGGCAGGCCCATGGGGTAGCCCTGCACATCGCTCTTCTCCGCCTGGTAGTTGTGCAGCGGCCACAGGTGCCCGTCGAGCTGGTAGGTGATGCCGCGGCTGCCACCGCTGGGCATCAGTACGTGGCTGCGCGCCGGCTGGCCGGGCTTGGCCCAGAGCACCGGGGTCTGCGGATCACCGCCGACCAGGGCATTGCTGTAGGCCATGTGGGCATTGGGCACATCGGCGAAGCCAAAGCCATCGGCATGGCCGAACGGCGCGTCCGGCGCCAGGCCGAAGCGCAGCCACAGCGGCTCGGTCTTGTAGTTCATCGCCATGTTGCCGTTGTCCTTCGGATCGCCGGGCACGCCGTTGCCCTCGGTGGCGATGCCCTCCACCGGCCGGCCATCGGCCCAGCGCATGTTCAGCGAGCGCTGCCACACGGTGACGAAGTCGCGGTAGTCGGGCTGGCCGCTGACCTTCACCGTGGCCTGGGCGCGGCTGGCGGTGTCCTCGGTCCAGGTCGCGCTTTGCGGCAACACGCTCATGGCGCCCACCAGGCCTTTCTGCGGCTGCTTGATGACATCCGCCGGGGTCAGGTTGAGGCCGCCGAACTCGATGGCCGTGGTGTTGATGTTGTCCACGGTGCGGCCCAGTTGCAGCACCGGCTTGCCTTCACGCTCCAGGTGCCCGGCGTAGTACTGGTACACCCGGTTCGGGTAGGCGCCGCTGTTGCCGGTGCGTGGCGGCACGGTCTGCACCGGGTTGAGGCCGACGTTGACGCCGTCCGACTTGGTGATGTCGTAGGCCAGCAGCTGCGCATGCAAGCCGACATGGCTGGACGGGCGCATCAGGTTGTTGTTGAACGCCGTGGAGCCCTCGCCGCCGGCGCGGTCGCGCTTGACCACGTTCTGCATCACCGCGCTGCTGGGCAGGTCTGGCATCATCAGCGGCAGGCGGTTCTCCAGGGTGATGCTGATGCAGTCACCCGCGTTGGCGCGCAGCACCAGTGGCTCGACCGGCACGCCGGCCTTGAGCTTGCCGGTGCTCGCGTCGAGGTCGGCCTTGCGCACGTAGAGCACTGCGGTCGGGTCATGCAAAGGCGAACTGTGCCCGCCCACAGTGAAGGTCGCGCCGTCCTCCTCGTCGGTGACGGTGGCCATGGGAATATCGACCTTGCGGCTGTTGAACACCAGGGTGCCACCATTGGCCTTGAGCGCGCCACCGACGTGCTGGCCGATACCAGCCGGGTCATTGATGCTGACCCCGTGGCGGTTCTCGAGAATGTCGTTGGCCAGGGCCGCGACGATCTCGTAGCTGCGCTTGACCGTCGGCCGGGTACCGATGCCGTTGGCGTTGGCCGTGGTCTTCGGACAGATGCCGTCGAAATTGACGGTGTTGCGCATGGCCACCGGCTGCGGATTGTTCGGCAGGGCGAACAGGTCGGCGCGTTGCGCGGTGTAGTTGCGCATGATGCCCCAGATGCCGTTCCAGTAGCCTTCCAGCGCCGCGTCCAGCGAGTACAGGTAGTCGCCGTTGGTGGCGGCGGAGCTGGAGATCATCGATACCGGTGCCATGAAGCCGAGCTGCTCGGAGATGCCCACCATCTGCGACGACTTCCACCCCGAGTTGGAGCTGTTGCCGAAGCCTGAGCCGTTCTGCAGCCATTTCACGCCGTGCAGGGTGACGTTGTGTTCCTCTTCATGGCCGCCGGCATGCATGCGCAGGCGCACGTTGTCACCGGAATAGGTGCGCAGCAGCGGTGTGAACGGGTCACCCGGCTCGCTGCCCTTGTTGACGTGCGGCGGGAACAGCGTGGTGCCACCAGTGGGGCCGGTAGCCTGGGTGATCGCCGAGGGCGCCAGGTTCATCGCCGGGATGGCGCGGTCGGTGCGGCTCTGCATGGCGTAGGCCAGGTCGCCGCCGAGGCCATCAGCCTGCATGCCGCGCTTGCCGTCCGGGCCGACCTTGTTCGGGTCGAACACGCGCAGGGCCAGCGGTTCGTTGCGATAGTTGACGACGAACATGCCTGGGTCGTCCACCGAGATCGCCTGCGGGCACGGCCGGGTTGGGCAGCCTGGGCTCAGCCCGCCACGGGATTCGACCACCGACTCGAGCAGCGTCGAGGCCTTTTGCCGCACGGGCGGGTTGATGGCGTAGCGGAAGCTGTCGGCGGTGGCCGGATAGGCCTGGCCGTCCGGCACGCCGTTGGGGCCGGCGCCGACATACACGCCGGCTTCATAGGCGTGCTGGAAGTCGCTGTATTCGAGGAAGAACTCGCGGTAGCTGTCGTTCTTGCCATCGCCGTCGTGGTCGCCGGTCTGGATCACCGCCTGCCACGAGGTCGGGCCGCCATCCTGGCGGGTCGCCGGGTTGTACAGCTGTTCGCCGGTTTCGGCGTGGTACCAGGTAGAGCCTGCGGGCTCGGCCAGCACGGTCGCATACAGCCCGAGCTGTTGGTGGGTCGATGGGCCGAGGTGATCATGGGTGAAGATGGTGCCCAGGCCACGGTCGACGTTGTGCACGTTCACCAGGGGGTCGGCGAACCAGCGTTGCATCGCAGTGCGCGCGCCGAGCCAGTCGGCCCGGCCGAAGCGTCCGAAGTACGGATGCTGCTTGGCTTTCGGGCAGGCGGCGGTGCCGTCGCGGGTATCGCCTTCGGTGCAGTTGTTGAAGCTGCGAATGGCGTGCACGCGCTCGACCACGCTGCCGGGCGAGAGGATGCCGTCCTCGTAGTTCCAGCCGTTGGCCGAGCCGTCGGCGGCGGTCAGGTCCCATTTGGGCAGGTGGATATGCTGGCCGATCACGTCGGTCGGGGTGCGTACCTGGTAGTCGTCCATCTCGTAGAACGACGGGATCAGGTTGGTGTGCACGTACTGGGTGCAGTCGAAGGTGTTCATGCGCATCACCAAGGGCTCTGGGGGGCGCTGCTTGGTGATCACCGGCCAGGCGTCTTCCCACAGGGCGAGGATGCGCGCCTGCGGGAAGTGGTAGCCGACCTTGTTGTACACCGCGTCGAACTGGATGTTGGCCGCCTTGTACATACGCGGCCGGTCGGCGGTGAAGGTAGACGAACCGCGGAAACTCATGCCGGTTAGGTTTTCGCCGCTGAAGAACTCGCCGACGCCCGAAGATTGGGTCAGGCGCTTGCCACGATCGTCCATGCACGGCTCATAGTACGGCGCGCCCGCCGTCGGCAAGGCGCCGTTGGTGCGGAAGGCCTTGGCCACCGGCGCACTGCCGGGGATCAGGGCGAAGCTTTGGTGCTCGGCCTTGGCATGGAACTGCATGGCCGCCTGTTCGACCTCGGTGCCCTCTTCGGGCAGGTAGATCGGCTTGGCCTTGTGCACCACCTTGGAGAAGTCCAGCTTGGTGGTGGTGGTCACGGCGTCGCCACCGGCAGACACGCCGTCGAGGGTGTGCCGGCCAAGGCCGCCGTCCCAACCGTCGACCTGGTTGGGGTCGAGGTTGGCCCACAGCGCCTTGCCGCTGTCCTTGAGCTGCCGCGCCAGGGCCGGGTCGAGCATGTCCAGCGGCGGGGTCGGCGGACGCTGGCCGACGCTGCTTTCCATGCCACCGATCCAGAACGGATAGCCGGGGTTTTTCAGGCTGCCGTCGGCGTTGCGATTGGTCTCGCTGCGGTCGACCAGCGCGAGGGAGCCAACCGCACGCGGCGTGGCGGGCTCGTCGGAGTGATCGCCGCCCTCCTCTTCTCCGTCATCGTCATGTTCGGCGACCAGGGTCTCGGCCAGCTTGGGCACCACCGTGACCTTGCCCGGCATCGGCGCCATGGCCTTGCCCGGCAACGGTACGATGGCCGGGATCGGCGTGCCGGCGATGATCTCGCCGTCGGGCAGCGCCCGGGCACCCGGGGCCGGCTTGCCATTGCGCAGGGCGAACGGCGTGGTGTGGAAGCCGTTCTCGCCCTCGCCGCTGACCGCCAGGCGGGTGCCTGGCTCGAACACATCATGTACCCGCCACATGGCCCACATGCCCTGGGCAAAGTGCGGATAGAAATGGCAATGGTAGATGGCGTCGCCCGCTACCCGGTTGCGGTTGCCGGAGCCGCCGTTGGCGATTTCGTAGGTGTAGCCTACGCCCGGGCCGATGCCCTGGGCGTCGATATAGTCGGAGTTGTCATCGTTGGGGTTGAACAGCCACTGGTGCCCGTGCAAGTGGAAGATGTGCTGCTCGTGGCCATTGTGGGTGTTGCGGAACTTGGTGAAGTCACCGATGTAGCTGTGGTGCACGTTGGCCGGTTCCGCCGGGTACAGGGCCATGGTCGCCTTGACCCCGGTGGCGCTGGCCGGCGGCGTTTCGCCCGGGCGGATGTTCTCCAGCCCGACGTTGGCCGGGATATCCACCAGGGTGCCGATATCACCGACAGTGTGGGCACTGAGGAAGAATTCCTCGTAGGCACACGACAGGCAGTCGTGCATCGGCCCCACGCCGAGACGATTGGCCACCACCTCGGCGCCCATGCCGCCGGAGCCGTAGTTGATCATGAACGAGTCGCGAGTCGGCTCCAGCACGTGGCCCATGACCGGGTCAGCCCAGTAGCCGGGGAAGGCCTGGGTGGCGGCAACCTCGTCGGCGAACTGCGAGGCGAAGTCGCGGAAGGCTTCCAGGCGATTGGGCAGCGCCGGGTTGCGTTTGCCGACGCTTTCCAGCGGATAGGTGCTGGCGGGGAAGCTGCCGTCAGGGTTGGGGCCCATGACGATGGCGTCGGTTTCGCTGCTCTGGATCTCGTTGCCGTCGACCATGGCAATGATCGGCTTGCCGGCCTTGCCCTCGGCGATCCACGGCTCGACGTTGGGGTAGCGTGCCTGGTAGTCGATCACCGGCTGGCCGGTGGCCGTGCGGCCGGTGGTGGCCAGGCGCATCTCTTCCTCGGTCAGGGTGTTGCGGTAGGTGCGCCCAGCCTTGGGTACCACCACCACCTGGCCGAACAGGCCGTTGGCGACATTACCGCCGCCGCCCTGCCCGCCAAAGGTCGCCCCCTGGCTAGTGACAGCGAAAGCGCCTTCGCGCTCCGCGTACAGGGTATAGCTGCGGGTACCGCCCGGGGCGACCAGGAAGTTGCCGTTGCGCCCGGTGTTGGCGGCGATGTCGCCGATGCTGTTGACCGCCTGCAGGCCGTTGACCTGGAAGCCCACATGGCGGTCGGTGACCTGCTCGTCAGCGACGAAGTGCTCGTTGCCCTCGTTCTCGACCTCGGCGCCCTCTTCTTCCTCGCCTTCGACTTCGTTCTCGTCGTGATCAATGCCGTGCTTGTTGGGGTTGGCCTGGTAGGCCAGCAGGTTGCTCAGGTTGACCGTCAGGCAATCACCCGCCGCCACCCGCAGCACGATCGGCCTCGGGCGCTTGTCCGGGCGCAGGGTGACCTTGCCCGGCACCGCAGCGCCGCCCTTGCTCAGGGGCACGTGGTGCTCGTCCACCACGTCCTGGCGCAGGGCGAACATCATGCCGTTGGCGTTCTGCGCGCCGAGGCGGTTGAACATCAGGGGCTGGTCCAGCGCCACCACGTTGGCCACTAGCGTGCGCTGGCACTGCACGGCGGCCTCGCTGGAGACCTGCCAGCCCAGCAGGGCCAGCAGCAAGGTAGACAGGACCGGGCCTTTGCGAGGGGTCGACATGGGGCACCTCCGGGGACACAGGGATACTGCGGAGGAGGTGAGCAAGGCTTATGCCATGAATTTAGTCGTTGTTAATCAGATGCTTGCAAGATGGCGAAGGATGAACTGGGCGTTTTCCCCCTTAATTGGGGGGCCGCATGGGAGCGCAGACTGAAGGGCTGAAGCCGGGTCAATCGCCTCGATAGCATTTAGTGATTGAACGCCAACGCAAAGGTGCAGTAAGCTCGGTCCCAATCACTGGAGAGCAACATGTCGAAACAAACCTGCAACCACGCCAACCACACCGGTCGCTCCGCGCACCGCGTGCTGGCCGTTGCCGGTCGTAACGCCGTTGCCAGCTTTTATTTTGGGTATTGGTTTAGCCACTAGGCGCCGATTACCCATCCGGCGCCCACCTTCGAGGGGCCGCCGAACATGAGAATACTCAAACCCCCGGTCGGCTCCCCGACCGGGGGTTTTGCTTTTCCGGGCCCACGAAACATACCGATTACCTTGAGGACAACGTCATGAACCACACCACCTACTACCGCACCTATGCATGGCGATTTAGCCAGTTCCGTTCGGGCCAGCCTGCCGCCTCCGTTCGGTCGATTTCCGGTGGCAATGCCGCACAGACACCCCATTTGACGATCAGTCGAACACCTCGATAGGGCCGACCGCGCGGGCCAGAACCCGCCGTCCGCCCAGGGAAAAAACGCCATGCAAGCCTCGAATCTCGCCCTGCCCCTGACCCAGCCGCACGCTGCCAACACCACCGTCAGCCAGCGCCTGCCCAGCCCGCACCTGCTCAAGCAGCAGATGCCGCTGTCCAGCGAACTCACCCAGCAAGTCCATGCCCAGCGCCAGGCGATCCGCGCCATTCTCGAAGGCCGCGACGAACGCCTGCTGGTGGTGGTCGGCCCCTGTTCGATCCATGACCCGCGCTCGGCCCTTGAGTACGCCGACCGCCTGGCCGCGCTCAGCCGCGAGGTCGACGACAAGCTGCTGCTGGTGATGCGCGCCTACGTGGAAAAACCGCGCACCACCGTGGGCTGGAAAGGCCTGGCCTACGATCCGCACCTCGATGGCAGCGATGACATGCACGCCGGCATTGCTCTGTCCCGTGGCCTGATGCTGGGCATGCTCGAACGCGGCCTGCCGATCGCCACCGAGCTGCTGCAGCCGATGGCCGCCGGCTACTTCGACGACCTGCTGGGCTGGGCCGCCATCGGCGCGCGCACCACCGAGTCGCAGATTCACCGCGAGATGGTCAGTGGCCTGGAGCTGCCGGTCGGCTTCAAGAACGGTACCGACGGTGGTATCGGCATCGCCTGCGACGCCATGCGCAGCGCCGCCCACCCGCACCGTCACTTCGGCATGGACACGCAGGGGCATCCGGCGATCATCGAGACCCTGGGCAACCCCGACACCCACCTGGTGCTGCGCGGCGGGCACAAGGGCCCGAACTACGACGCCCAGAGCGTCGCCCTGGCGCGCCAGGGCCTGGCCAAGGCAGGTCTGGCGCCACGCATCATGGTCGACTGCAGCCACGCCAACAGCGGCAAGGATCCGGCGCGCCAGCCGGCGGTGTTCGAGGACGTGCTGGCCCAGCGCCTGGGCGGTGACCGCTCGCTGGTCGGGGTGATGCTCGAGGGCCATTTGTTCGACGGCTGCCAGGCCCTGGGCAAGGGTGCGCTGAAGTACGGCGTGTCGATCACCGACGGCTGCCTGGGCTGGGACGCGACCGAGGCGCTGCTACGCGACGCCGCCGCGCGCCTGTGAGTCTCTGCGGCAAGCCTGGCGAGACAGGGCACGAACAAGTGCGCTAGGCTTGCCTTTTCGAACCCAAGGAGCAGTACCCATGGCCCGAGCCACCGCCCGCCACATCCTGGTTGCCAGCGAAGACAAGTGCAACGAACTCAAAGCGCAGATCGAAGGCGGCGCCGACTTCGCCGAAGTCGCCAAAGCCAACTCCACCTGCCCATCCAGCCGACAGGGCGGCGACCTGGGCTCGTTCGGCCCGGGCCAGATGGTCAAGGAATTCGATACCGTGGTCTTCAGCGCGCCGCTGAACGTCGTCCAGGGCCCGGTGAAGACCCAGTTCGGCTACCACTTGCTGGAAGTGACCAGCCGCCAGGACTGATCCGGCATTGCCGTGGTCTTCCCCGTAGGAGAAGGTCTGCAGGAAGCAAGCTGCGTGGGAGCGGGCTTGCCCCGCGATGGTGTCCGCCCAGGCAACGCTATCGCGGGGCAAGCCCGCTCCCACGATACCCGCTCCCATGTCAGACTTGGCGGTGTGCTGACAAGTTGCTTGTACCTGATGTTGTCCTTGTCAGCTCACGCCGCCCCCACCCACGCCCTCACCGTCTACGGTGAAGCCCCCCGCTACCCCGCGAACTTCCCCCACTTCGACTACGTCAACCCTGACGCCCCCAAGGGCGGCAGCCTGCGCCGCTCGGCCATCGAGATCGGCCAGTTCGACCATATCCTGCCCTATATCGACAAAGGTATCGGCGTCAGCCAGGTCGATGGCTGGCTGTACGCGCCGCTGGCCGTGCGTTCGCTCGACGAGCCCTACACCGTCTACGGCCTGATCGCCCAGCGCCTGGAGCGTGGCCCCGACGACGCCTGGTTGCGCTTCTACCTCGACCCGCGCGCCACCTTCGCCGACGGCAAGCCGGTGCGCGCCGAAGACGTACGCTTCAGCTACGACCTGCTGATGAGCCAGGGCAGCCTCAAGTTCCGCACCCAGTTTGCCGATGTCGCCGGGGTCACCGTCGAAGGCCCGCGCCAGGTGCGCTTCGACTTCAAGCAGCCCCATGGCCGCACCCTGCCGCTGGAGCTGGCCGGCCTGCCGGTGCTGCCCGAGCATGACTGGCGCCAGCGCGACTTTGCCAACGGCGCCGGCTTCGACAAGCCCGTGGGTAGCGGCCCCTATCGCATCGGCCGGATCGACAACGGCCGCAGTATCACCTTCGAGCGCGATGCAAACTGGTGGGCGCGGGACCTGCCGGTCGCCCGCGGGCTGTACAACTTCGCCCGCATTGGCGTCGAATTCTTCGGCGATACCGAAGTGGCCCGCCAGGTACTCAAGGGCGGTGGCTACGACTACAACCGCGAGTACTCCGCCACCGCCTATACCCTCGGCTACAACGGCGCGGCGCTGGATGACGGGCGCCTGCGCCGCGCCCACCTGGGCCCGGCCAAGCCGCAGATCGCCCAGGGCTTCGTGTTCAACCTGGACCAGCCGCAGTTCAAGGACCGCCACGTGCGCCAGGCCCTGGGCATGCTCTGGGATTTCGAGTGGAGCAACCGGCAGATGATGCGCAACCTGTACATCCGTCAGCAGAGCCTGTACGCCAACACACCGCTGGCCGCCCGCGCCCTGCCCGACGCCCAGGAGCTCAAGCTGCTCGAGCCGTTGCGCGGCCAGGTGCCGGACGAAGTGTTCAGCCAGGTGTTCAGAGCGCCGGTCACCGACGGCTCCGGCATCATCCGCCAGCAGCAGCTGCAGGCCCTGGCCTTGCTGCAGGACGCCGGCTGGCATCCCCAGGGCGATCGCCTGGTCAACGCCCAGGGCCAGCCGCTGAGCTTCACCTTCCTCAATGGCCAGTCGGGCCTGGAGCGCCTGCTGCTGCCGTGGAAGCGCAACCTGGCGCAGATCGGCGTCGAGCTGAACATTCGCAACGTCGACGCCGCCCAGTACGTCAACCGCGTGATGGCCCGCGACTACGACATGATCGTCACCGGCTACCCGGTGACCCTGTCGCCGGGCAGCGAGCAGTACAACTACTTCGGTTCCGCAGCGGCCAACGACCCCGGCTCGAACAACCTGATGGTGCTCAAGGACCCGGCGGTGGACCGCCTGCTCGACGGCCTGGTACGCGCCAACAGCCAGGCCGACATGCTGCGCCACGCCCGCGCCCTGGACCGGGTGCTGCAATGGAACTACTACTGGATCCCCAACTACTACCCGCCTGGCAGCTCGACGGTGTGGTGGAACCGCTTCGGCCTGCCCAAGGTGCAGGCGGCCTATGACGAAGGCCTGGACACCTGGTGGGAAGTCAGCCCAAGGGCGCTGACCACCCAACAGATGGCCGAGCGACTGGGGAAAGGGCCATGACCACCTACATCCTGCGCCGCCTGCTGCTGATCATTCCCACCCTGCTGGCGATCCTGCTGGTGAACTTCGCCATCGTCCAGGCCGCGCCCGGCGGGCCAGTGGAACAGGCCGTGGCGCGCCTGCAAGGTATCGGCGGTGGCGCGCCTGGTGCACGGGTCGAGGCGGTGCAGGGCGAATCCCGCGCCACCCGTGGCCTGGATCCCAAGCTGATCGAAGAAATCAAGCGTCAGTACGGCTTCGACAAGTCCGCGCCCGAACGGCTGTGGCTGATGCTCGGCCAATATGCGCGGCTGGACTTCGGCCAGAGCTTCTTCCGCGGTGCCAAGGTCACCGAGCTGATCGTGCAGAAACTGCCGGTGACCCTGTCGCTGGGTTTTTGGGCCACGCTGATCACCTACCTGGTGTCGATCCCGCTGGGCATCCGCAAGGCGGTGCGTCATGGCAGCCGCTTCGATGCCTGGAGCAGCGCGCTGATCGTGATCGGCTACGCCCTGCCCTCGTTCCTGTTCGCCCTGCTGCTGATCGTGCTGTTCGCCGGCGGCACCTCGCTTAACTGGTTCCCGGTGCGCGGCCTGGTCTCCGACGATTTCGACCAGCTCAGCCTGCTGGGCAAGGTCGCCGACTACTTCTGGCACCTGGTGCTGCCGGTCGGCGCCCTGGTGATCGGCGGCTTCGCCACCCTGACGCTGCTGACCAAGAACGCCTTCCTCGACGAGATCGCCCGCCAGTACGTGGTCACCGCCCGGGCCAAGGGCCTGAGCGAACGGCGCGTGTTGTACGGCCATGTGCTGCGCAACGCCATGTTGCTGGTGGTAGCCGGCCTGCCCCAGGCGCTGATCACGGTGTTCTTCGCAGGTTCCCTGCTGATCGAGGTGATCTTCTCCCTCGATGGCCTGGGGCGCATGAGCTACGAGGCGGCGGTGTCGCGGGACTACCCGGTGGTGTTCGGCACCCTGTTCATCTTTACCCTGGCCGGGCTGCTGATCCGCCTGCTGGGTGACCTGTGCTACACGGTGCTCGACCCGCGCATCGACTTCGACGCGAGGGGCCACTGATGTTCTCGCCCATCGCCCGGCGCCGGCTGCGACGCTTTCGTGACAACCGCCGCGGCTGGGTTTCGCTGTGGCTGTTCGCCGGGCTGTTGCTGCTGAGCCTGGGCGCGGAGCTGGTGGCCAATGACAAGCCCTTGCTGCTCGGCTACCAGGGCGAGCTGTACACCCCGGCACTCAAGCGTTACACCGAGCAGCAGTTCGGCGGGCAACTGCCGTTCCAACCCGACTACCGCAGCCAGTACGTGCGCCAGCTGATCGAGGGCCAGGGCGGCTGGATGCTCTTTGCGCCGATCCCGTTCAGCGCCGACACCCCCAACTACGACCTGCAGGTGCCCACCCCCAGCCCGCCCAGCACGAGCAATTGGCTGGGCACCGACGACCAAGGCCGCGACGTGCTGGCGCGGGTGCTGTACGGCACGCGGGTCTCGCTGCTGTTCGCCTTCGCCCTGACCCTGCTCAGCGTGCTGATCGGCGTCACGGCCGGCGCCTTGCAGGGTTACCACGGCGGCTGGGTCGACCTGCTCGGCCAGCGCCTGCTGGAGGTGTGGTCGGGGTTGCCGGTGCTGTACCTGCTGATCATCCTGTCGGGGTTCGTCGAGCCGGATTTCTGGTGGTTGCTGGGGATCATGGCGCTGTTCTCCTGGCTGACCCTGGTGGATGTGGTGCGCGCCGAGTTCCTTCGTGGGCGCAACCTGGAATACGTCAAGGCCGCCCGGGCACTGGGGCTTTCCGACACCCAGGTGATGCTGCGGCATATCTTGCCCAACGCCCTCAACGCGACCCTGACCTACGTGCCGTTCATGCTTACCGGGGCGATCACCACCCTGACCGCGCTGGACTTCCTCGGCTTCGGCATGCCCGCCGGCAGCGCCTCGCTGGGCGAGCTGGTGACCCAGGGCAAGCAGCACCTGGAGGCGCCATGGTTGGGCTTCACCGCGTTCTTTGCCCTGGCGCTGATCCTGTCGTTGCTGGTATTCATCGGCGATGCGCTGCGCGAGGCATTTGATCCTCGCAGGTGATCGCCTGTAGCGCCCTCACATCCAACCGCTGGACCAATGCATGCACGACAACCTCAAGGACTACCCCCAGGTCCGCCAACTGGCCATCCGCTCGCTGTTCGAGATCATCGAGCAATCCAGCGAAGGCACGGTGATCGTCGACCGCCAGGCGCGCATCGTCTGGATGAACGAGCGCTATGCCCGCCGCTTCGGCCTGGAGGACGCCGCCAGCGCCATCGGCAAACCGTGCGAGGCGGTGATCCCCGGCAGCCTCATGCGTGAGGTGGTGAGCAACGGCAAGCCGATCCTGCTGGACATGCTCGACACACCGAACGAACCGCTGGTGGTGATGCGCCTGCCGATCCACGACGACCAGGGCGCGCTGATCGGCGCCATTGGCTTCGCCCTGTTCGACGAGCTGCGCAGCCTGTCGCCGCTGCTCAAGCGCTTCGCCAGCATGCAGCAGGAACTGGCCTCGACCCGCTCGCAGCTGCGCGCGCGCCAAGCCCGCTACAGCTTCGCCCAGTTCGTCGGCAGTAGCCCCGCCTGCCTCGAGGCCAAGCGCCGCGCCCGGCGTGGGGCCGGCAGCGACTCGCCGGTGCTGTTGCTGGGCGAGACCGGCACCGGCAAGGAACTGCTGGCCCACGCCATTCATGCCGCCTCGGCCCGCGCGCACAAAGCCTTCGTCAGCATCAACAGCGCGGCGATCCCCGAGGCACTGCTCGAGGCCGAGTTCTTCGGCACCGCCCCAGGCGCCTTCACCGGCGCCGACCGCAAGGGCCGCAACGGCAAGCTGCAACTGGCCGAGGGCGGCACGCTGTTTCTCGACGAGATCGGCGACATGCCGCTGACCCTGCAAAGCAAACTGCTGCGCGTATTGCAGGAGAAGGAATACGAGCCGGTGGGCAGCAACCAGATGCTGCGCAGCGACGTGCGGATCATCGCCGCCACCTCCATCGACCTGCAGGCGGCCATGGCCAGGGGGGCGTTCCGCGCCGACCTGTACTACCGGCTGAACGTGCTGCCGGTGCAGGTGCCACCGCTGCGCGAACGCCTGGAGGACCTGCCGGCGCTGTGCGAGGCGATCCTCGTCGAACTGGGCAGCCAGTACGAGCTGGAGGCCGAGGCCCAGGCGTTGTTGGGGCGCCATGCCTGGCCGGGGAATATCCGTGAGCTGCGCAACGTACTGGAGCGGGCGACCCTGCTGGCGGACCAGCCGCGACTGGGCGTGCATGACCTGGCGAACGCGCTGGGGCCGTTGAGCCCGGTGGCATTGGCCGCACCAGCGCTGGATTACCGCCAGGCGTGCGCCCAGTTCGAGCGCGGATTGATTGTCGATGCCTTGGCGCGCAGCGCCGGAAATGTGCCGGAGGCGGCGCAGGCATTGGGCCTGGGACGGTCGACGCTGTACAAGAAGATGGCGGCGCTGGAAATCGAGTCTCAATAATGAGACGTTCATCTCTTTTATGAGATGGCCACCATGGCTTCGCCCTTGATCGCCGGCAAGCGGGTCCCACAGGGGCATACCGCGATCAACTGTGGGATCCGGCTTGCCGGCGATGGCCGCGGCGCGGTCCCACTTTCTCAAATCAGAGACACTGAATTTCAGGGCAACAAGAAAAACCCATAATTTCAATGACTTAAGAACTTGGCACGATTTCCGCTAACTGCATTCCAACCATAAAAACAACAGTTGGAGATCCCCTTAGGATGACCGTGCTCATCGCCCTGGCCGCCCTGGCCCTGCTGATGCTCGCTGCCTACCGCGGCTACAGCGTGATCCTCTTCGCCCCCATCGCCGCCCTCGGCGCGGTGCTGCTCACCGACCCCGCCGCCGTGGCCCCGGCCTTCACCGGAGTGTTCATGGAGAAAATGGTCGGCTTCATCAAGCTCTACTTCCCGGTGTTCCTGCTCGGCGCGGTGTTCGGCAAGCTGATCGAGCTGTCGGGCTTTTCGCGTTCGATCGTCGCCGCCGCCATCCGCTTGCTCGGCACCCGCCAGGCAATGCTGGTGATCGTGTTGGTCTGCGCCCTGCTCACCTACGGCGGCGTGTCGCTGTTCGTGGTGGTGTTCGCGGTGTACCCGTTCGCCGCCGAGATGTTCCGCCAGAGCGACATCCCCAAGCGGCTGATCCCGGCGACCATCGCCCTGGGCGCGTTCTCCTTCACCATGGACGCCCTGCCCGGCACTCCACAGATCCAGAACATCATCCCCAGCACTTTCTTCAACACCACCGCGTGGGCCGCGCCCTGGCTGGGCCTGATCGGCACATTGTTCGTGTTCTGCACCGGCATGCTCTACCTGCAACGCCAGCGCAACAAGGCCCAGCGCAAGGGGGAAGGCTATGGCAGCAACCTGCGCAACGAACCGGAGACCGCCGACGACATCGCCCTGCCCAATCCCTGGCTGGCCTTGGCGCCGCTGCTTCTGGTAGGCGTGATGAACCTGCTGTTCACCCACTGGATCCCGCAGTGGTACGGCACCAGCCACACCCTGCAACTGCCGGGCATGGCCGCGCCGGTGCAGAGCGACGTGGCCAAGCTGACGGCGATCTGGGCGGTGCAGGCAGCATTGCTGGTGGGCATCCTGATGGTGCTGATCTGCGCCTTCGGCACCATTCGCCAGCGCCTGGCCGAAGGCACCAAGAGCGCGGTCAGCGGCGCCCTGCTGGCGGCAATGAACACGGCGTCGGAATACGGCTTCGGCGCCGTGATCGCTTCGCTGCCTGGCTTCCTGGTGCTGGCCGACGCCCTGCGCGGCATCCCCAACCCGCTGGTCAACGAAGCCATCACCGTCACCCTGCTGGCCGGCATCACCGGCTCCGCCTCCGGCGGCATGAGCATCGCCCTGGCCGCCATGAGCGACAGTTTCATCGCCGCCGCCAACGCCGCCAACATCCCGCTGGAGGTGCTGCACCGGGTCGCCGCCATGGCCAGCGGCGGCATGGACACCCTGCCGCACAATGGCGCGGTGATCACCTTGCTGGCGGTCACCGGGCTGACCCACCGCGAAGCCTACAAGGACATTTTCGGTATTACCCTGATCAAGACCCTGGCCGTGTTCGTGGTCATCGCCACGTTCTACGCCACCGGCATCGTATGAAGGAGAAAGGCATGACGCTCAAAGGCAAGACCGCACTGGTCACCGGTTCCACCAGCGGCATCGGCTTGGGAATAGCCCAGGTGCTGGCCGAGGCCGGCGCTAACATCCTGCTCAACGGTTTCGGCGACCCGGCCGCGGCCATCGCCGAGATCAGGCGGTTCGGGGTCAAGGTCGCCCATCATCCCGCCGACTTGTCCGAGGTGGCGCAAATCGAGCAGATGTTCGCCCTGGCCGAGCGCGAGTTCGGCACGGTCGACATCCTCGTCAACAATGCCGGCATCCAGCATGTGGCGCCGGTCGAGCAGTTTCCGGTGGAGGCCTGGGACAAGATCATCGCCCTGAACCTCTCGGCGGTGTTCCATGGCAGCCGCCTGGTGTTGCCAGGCATGCGAGCGCGCGGCTGGGGGCGGATCGTCAATATCGCCTCGGTGCACGGCCTGGTGGGCTCCACCGGCAAGGCCGCCTACGTGGCCGCCAAGCATGGCGTGGTCGGCCTGACCAAGGTGATCGGCCTGGAGACCGCCACCAGCAACGTCACCTGCAACGCCATCTGCCCGGGGTGGGTACTGACACCGCTGGTGCAGAAACAGATCGATGACCGCGCCGCCAGCGATGGCGATGCACAGCAGGCGCAACACGACCTGCTGGCTGAGAAGCAGCCCTCCCTGGCCTTCGTCACGCCCCGGCACCTGGGCGAACTGGTACTGTTCCTGTGCAGCGAGGCCGGCAGCCAGGTCCGTGGCGCCGCCTGGAACGTCGATGGCGGCTGGCTCGCCCAGTAAAGACTAGAGTGGAACAAGACAAACCCGCTCCTGTACAGGAGCGGGCTCGCACCGCGATAAGACGCTCATCCCTGACCGAGACTCCCGGCATGAACGACGTACTCTGGCGCCCCACCACCACCCAGATCGAAGCCAGCCGGATGGATGCCTTCCGTCGTCGCGTCAACCGGCGCTTCAACCTTCAGCTCGACGACTACGCCGCCCTGCACCGCTGGAGCGTCGAGCAGCGCCCGCAGTTCTGGCAGACACTCGCCGAGTACTTCCATGTGCAGTGGCACACGCCGCCTTCAAGCATCCTCGAGGAAGGCGAACACATGGCCGACGCACGCTGGTTCCGCGGCGCCACCCTGAATTTCGCCGAACATCTGCTGCAGCGCCGCGACGACCGCCCGGCCATGGTGGCCGTGCGCGAGGACGGCAGCCGCCACAGCCTCACCCACAATCAACTGGCTGCGCAGGTCGCCGGCTTGCAACAGGCTTTTCGCCAGGCCGGGATCGCGCCGGGCGATCGTATCGCCGCAGTCATGCCCAACTCCTGGGAAACCCTGGTAGCCATGCTCGCCGCCACCAGCCTCGGCGCGGTCTGGTCCAGCTGCTCGCCGGACTTTGGCAGCCACGGCATCATCGATCGCTTTGGCCAGATCGCCCCCCGGCTGCTGGTGGTTTGCGCCGGTTATCAATATGCCGGCAAGGTCATCGACCAGGTCGAGAAGATCAACCAGGTCGTGGCCCAGCTACCGAGCGTCGAGCAGTTGCTGGTGGTGCCGCATACCCGGCCGCAGACCCGCGCCGATGAGTTCACCGGCAAGCCGACGACCCTGTGGGCCGACTACTTCACGCCCGGCGGTACGCCGACCTTCGCCGCGCTGCCCTTCGACCATCCGCTCTATATCCTGTATTCCAGCGGCACCACCGGCGTGCCCAAGTGCATCGTCCACCGCGCTGGCGGCGTACTGTTGCAGCACCTCAAGGAGCACGGCCTGCACAACGACCTCAAGGCCGACGATGTGCTGTTCTACTACACCACCTGTGGCTGGATGATGTGGAACTGGCTGGCCAGCGGGCTGGCGGTCGGCGCCACCCTGGTGCTGTATGACGGCTCGCCGTTTCACCCCGGGCCCGAGCGTTTGCTCGACCTGATCGACGCAGAAGGCATCCGCGCCTTCGGCACCAGCCCCAAGTACCTCGCCGCCCTGGAGCAGGCCGCTGTGGAGCCTGCGAAATCCCATGGCCTGGGCAGCCTGCGCCTGATCCTTTGCACCGGCTCGCCGCTGTCGCCCCACAGCTACGACTATGTCTACGCCAAGGTAAAGGCCGACGTATGCCTGGCCTCGATGTCCGGTGGCACCGATATCGTCGCCTGCTTCGTGGCCGGTAACCCGCTACTGCCGGTGCGCCGTGGCGAGATCGCTGGCAAGGCCCTGGGCATGGCGGTGGAAGTCTGGGACGGACAGCGCCAGCCGATCAGCGGCGCGAAAGGTGAGCTGGTCTGCGTGCATCCCTTCCCCTCCATGCCGCTCGGTTTCTGGGGCGACGCTGATGGCCAGCGCTACCACGACGCGTACTTCAGCCAGTTCGAAGGGGTCTGGTGCCAGGGCGACTACGCCGAGCAGGTGCCTGGCAGCGGGCTGATCATCCATGGCCGCTCCGACGCCGTGCTCAATCCCGGCGGCGTGCGTATCGGCACCGCCGAGATCTACCGCCAGGTGGAAAAGGTCGGGGAGGTACTGGAAAGCGTGGCCATCGGCCAGGACTGGCATGACGATGTGCGCGTGGTGCTGTTCGTGCGCCTGCGCGACGGTCTGCAGCTCGACGAAGCGCTCAGCCTGCGTATCCGCCAGGTGATTCGCCAGTACGCCACGCCGCGTCATGTGCCGGCGGTGATCGTCCAGGTCAGCGACATCCCGCGCACCCTCAGCGGCAAGCTGGTGGAGCTGGCGATCCGCGACGTGGTGCATGGCCGGCCGGTGAAGAACACCGACGCCCTGGCCAACCCCGAGGCGCTGCAGCAGTTCCGTGACCGCCCGGAGTTACGCTGATGGCGACATCAGGCATAATGTCGCCCTTTTACCCCGAAGCACAGGTAACCCCATGAAAGCCCAAGCCCGCCACATCCTGGTCAAGACCGCTGACGAAGCCGAAAAGCTCAAGCAGCGCATCGCCAACGGCGAGGCTTTCGACGTGCTGGCGAAGAAATTTTCCACCTGCCCGTCCGGCAAGCGCGGCGGCGACCTGGGTGAAATACGTCCCGGCCAGATGGTCGGCGCCATCGACCAGGTGATCTTCAAGAAGCCCCTGCGCGTGGTCCACGGACCGATCAAGAGCAAGTTCGGCTATCACCTTGTGCAGACTTTCTATCGCGACTGAGCCTCGCTCTCGCGCCGTCTCTGCAACAACGAAGGCGATTGCTCGCCACTGGCGACCACGCGCTCCAAACCCTCCTGCACAGCAAGGCTGGCACTCTCCATTTCGGCCACAGCCTTGAGCATCGCTGTCGTATCGCCGCTGGCATGGGCATCGATGGCGTCGAATGCGCAGCGGTGCACAGCGGCATGGGGCGCGTCGATCTCCTTGTACCCGGCAAGGTGCGCATAGTGCAGGGCCCCGTCTCCCTCGCGATACCACTTGCCCAGGCGGCAGTGGGTATGGTCGGTAAAGTCCGAGCTGCGCTCCTGCGAGACCCCGAACAACACCTTGTAGACGCGGAACTTGTAGATCAGGTGATCGAGCTTGGCCAGCTCGCAGAAGCTGCGCAGCGCCGACACCGATGCCGATCCTTCGGCCACCGTCGACATGTCGAGCAACTGGCGCATGGTACTGGCCGCGGACTGGCCAACACCGCTGTATGACGACGAATGCTCGGCCAGGCTGGCGATATGCCCACGGCTTTGCGCACTGTCGGCACGAATCGCCGAGACCAGCGTGCCGATCTCGGCAGTGGCGTCTGCGGTGCGCCTGGCCAGGGTCCTGACCTCATCGGCCACCACGGCAAAGCCGCGCCCGGCATCTCCCGCCCGCGCCGCCTCGATGGCCGCGTTCAACGCGAGCAAATTGGTCTGGTCCGCTACCTCGCGGATGATCTCCAGCACACCGCCGACCTGCTGGGCCTGATGATCGAGCCTGCCGACCTTCTCCGACGCTTCGCCGGAGGCATCGGCCAGTTGCTCGAGATTGGTCGCGATCGCGTCGATACTGGCCTGGTTGCTGCTGGCGATACCCTGGATGCGGATGGCGTACTGCCGTTCCTGCTCCATGCTGTGGGCGAGGCTGGCGAACGAGGTCTGGGTCATTTCCAGGGAATGCGAGAACGCCGAGAGGTTGCCGGCCAGGTGCCCGAGCACCTGGTTCTCTCGCGCCAGTTCCTCAGCCCTCGATTCCGCCTCGCGGGCGCGCTGCTCCAACGCCGCCAACTGTGAACGGGAATGCTCCAGGGCGACGTTCAGCTCCTTGATCTGCGGGTCTTGCCGACCTGCCTTGCTCCACCACTTCACACCACGCTCCCGGGATAGACCCACCGCTTGTCACCCGGCGAAAAAGCTCCGGGCAGAAACATGGAAAGGTCTCAGCAAGCGCAAAGCGCGGCAATACTCAGCTGCGAGGGAAAACAGCGGATCAGCGACGGGCCGCCAGCAGGCCAAGCCCCGCGCACCCCAGCAGCGAGGCGCTAACCCGGTTGAACATGCGCCGTGGCCCGGGCCGTTCGAACCAGCGCTGCAGGTAGGCACCAAGTCCGGCATAGATGGCGATGGCCGCCCACTCCAGCAACAGGAACAACACGCCCAAGCGCAGGAACTGCTCGCTGACCGGGGTGGCGCTGCCAACCGTGACGAACTGCGGCAGGAAGGCGGTGAAGATCAGGATGGCCTTGGGATTGCCCGCCGCCACCCAGAACTCCTGGCGCGCCAGCTTCCATGTGCCGCGAGGCTGCTCGCCGGCCACCACCGCCTCGCCGACCGGTGCCCGCCACAGCTGCCAGGCGATATAGAACAGATACCCCGCACCCAGCACCTTGATCGCCAGGAACAGGTACTCGCTGGTGTGCAGCACGGCGGCCAGGCCCATCGCGGCCAGGGCGATCATGCCGCTGAAGGCGAGCAGGCGCCCGGCACCGGCCACGCAGGCAGTACGCAGGCCGTAGCGGCTGGCATTGTGCAGTGACAGCAGGTTGTTGGGGCCCGGCGCCATGTTCAGGGCGAAACAGGCGGGGATGAACAGCAGCAGGCTTGACAGGTCCATTAAGGTTCTCCGGCAGGGACCGGCGCAGCGTCGCGCTTGACGGGCAGGCCCGTCAAGCACAGTGGCGCGGCAAATGGCCGGAACAGCGGCCAGGCGCTAGACTGGCGCCTTCCGCCCATCCTCAGGTTCCTCGCCATGCCCCGCCCGAGCAGCGAAATCTGGTACGACCCGGCCTTGCCGTACGTCGAGAGCCGGCGCGCCTGCCATAGCCGCGCCTGCTACAAGGCCCACAGCCACCCCAGCTTTTCCATCGGCGCAGTGGATGCAGGCAGCAGCCGCTTCACCGGCGCCGCCCGCGGTGAGGAGCGCTTGACGCCGGGTACCCTGGTGTTCGTGCCGGCGCAGCGGGTGCATGCCTGCAACCCGCAACCGGGACAGGCCTGGAGCTACCAGATGCTGCACCTGGATGCCGAGTGGCTGCGTAAGCTACGCCTCGAATCCGGCGTTGCCGCAGGCGAGCCCGGTGCCGTGGCCCGGGTCACTCGCTCGCAAGCGCTGTACCAGCAGTTCTGCGCGCTGAACAGGTTGCTGTTCTCACCGGCGGCAACCTTCGAGAAAGAGGCGGCGTTGGTAGCCTTCATCGGCGAACATGATTTCTCCATGCACCCAGCCTTGCTGCCGGCGCCACCCTTGCCACCGTCGACACTGCGCGAACTGTTGGACCACGCCCAGGAGCAGGACCTGGCCGAACTGAGCCTGGAGCGCCTGGCGCGCCAGGCCGACATGGGGCGCTACCAATTAATACGGGCGTTCAGCGTCGCTACCGGCATGACCCCTCACGCCTGCCTGCTCAACGCGCGGGTGAACAAGGCCCGGAGTCTGTTGCGCCAGGGGCAGGCGCTGGCGGAGGTGGCCTATAACCTGGGTTTTGCCGATCAGAGCCACTTCCAGCGGGTGTTCAAGGCGCATGTCGGGGTGACACCCGGGGCCTACCGGGCGGCACTGAAGCACTGACATCACCGCACAGCGGCCCCCTGCAATAATCTTCAATACTCCACCCATCACCAGC
Organism: Pseudomonas sp. RC3H12; assembly: GCF_018596375.1. Taxonomy (NCBI): domain Bacteria; kingdom Pseudomonadati; phylum Pseudomonadota; class Gammaproteobacteria; order Pseudomonadales; family Pseudomonadaceae; genus Pseudomonas; species Pseudomonas sp. RC3H12. The sequence goes on from NZ_CP075595.1 coordinate 2,145,335, forward strand.
AACAGACTGCGGCTACCTCCACCAGGAAGCCCGCCCCATGCAATTGTTCATGCTCGTCGCCACCGCCCACTTCCTCGCCCTGCTCTCCCCCGGCCCGGACTTTTTCCTGGTCGCCCGCACCTCGGCCAACGCCGGCTGGCGGCTCGCCAGTGGCGCCTGTGCCGGGATCGCCCTGGCCAGCGGCGTGTTCATCTGTGCGGCGTTTACCGGGGTGTCCTTTTTGCGCGATGGCAGCCCCCTGTTCGTAACCCTGCAACTGGCGGGCTGTGGCTACCTGCTCTATCTCGGCCAACTGTTCCTGCGCCATGCCGGGCAAGCCACCCTGACGCACGGCGAACCTGGCGCGGCATCGTCTGCCCGTGGCTGGCTGAACAGTTTGGGCATGGGCTTCGCCTCGGGCATCCTCAACCCGAAGAACGCACTGTTCTATGCAAGCCTCGCGAGCATGATCGCCAACAGCGGCACCTGGGCCAAGCTGGGCTATGGCATCTGGATGTTCGGCATCGTCCTGGCCTGGGATCTGGTGGTTGCCGTGGCCATCGGCAACCCGCGGGTGCTGCGCCGCTTCGCCCGCGCACTGCCCTGGCTCGAGCGTGCCTCGGGCTTGATGTTGATCCTGCTGGCCGGCGCTGTTCTCACGCACCTGGCCTGGCGCTGAGCGGCTCAAGGCCGTCCAGTTCGAGCAGGCTGAAGTGACCGCGGCTCCAGCCGCCGGTGTCCAGGTGCCAGACGTTGCCCAGCACCTTGATCTCCAGCACCGGTGTATGGCCGACCAGCAAGGCGCGCAGGCCCTTGACCGGGCGGCTGTCGCCCTCCTTGAGGCGCCGGCGCGACCACTGGCACACCTCGCGCACCTGCAGGTCATCCCCGGCCAGCAGGCTCGCACACAGCTGGGGCCAGTCGTCGAATGGGCTGTCGGCATGCAGCAAGCCGACCGGTCCGCCCGACGTGTCGACCTGCAAGGCGATCGGCAGGCGTTCGAACACCTCGACGAAACGCACCTGCTCGGCCTTTGGCAAATCGAGGAACCATCCGCCGCCGGCAGCCCGGTACATGTCCAGGTCGACCCGGCCACCGCGCAGGTGGTTGACCGCCAGCGACTCATGGTTGCCCTGCACCGCATGGAACCAGGGCTCGGCCAGCCATTGCAGCGCCTGTGCGCTGCCCGGCCCGCGGTCGACCAGGTCGCCGACGCTGAACAGCCGATCGACCACCGGATCGAAACCAACGGCCTCCAGACAGTCACGCAGGCGCTCGAAATGCCCATGGATATCGCCCACGGCCAAGTCACGGCCACGGCTGTTGGCGGCGATCCGCCTGAACGCACTCATTGCATCATTCCTCTGCTTCTGCCCGGCACCGGCGTAAAATAGGCGGCTAAACCGCCCGAACCCGGAGGTGCAACATGCGAACCACCCTGGCCAGTTGCCTGCTGATGGTGCTGGCACTAGACAGCATGGCACAGGGCGCCTCGACCGCGCAGGTCGAGGTGCGTTTCGACCACCCCGAGAAATTCCGCGATGCCAGCCTCGACAACCGGGCCTACACCCGCGGCGCCGACCCGCAGGTGATGAAAGCCCTCACCCAGCACCTGCAGAAACTCGGCCAGCGCTACCTGCGGCCTGGCCAGCAACTGGTCATCGACATCCGCGACATCGACCTGGCCGGCCAGTTCGAACCCTGGCACAGCCAGGCCTACGATGTGCGCTTCATGCGCGAAGTCACCTGGCCCAGCATCGAACTCGACTACACCCTGCAACAGCCCGGCCAGCCCGCGCTCAAGGCCCAGGAGCACCTGAGCGACAAGATGTACCTCAGCCGCCCCGGCCGCCTGGGCAACAACGACCGGCTGTATGCGGAGAAGGCCATGCTTGGCGACTGGTTCCGCCAGCGCTTCGCACAGCCGCCCTCTTGAGTGTCACCCCGCCAGGCGGCGCAGGGCGATGGGCGCGATCAGCCGATGGAACGGCGCCACCGGCAGCATGTACAGGCGGCCCAGCCGATTGTGCGTGCGCACCACGGTGCTCACCAGCACCTCGCAACGGCCCGCTGCCATCGGGCGTCGCATCAGGGCGATGTGCACGTCCAGGTGCTGGTCGCGGTCAACCAGCAGCACCTCATCCTCGGTATTGGCCACCAGGGTGAAAATCCCCACCCGCTCTCCGGGCTGGTAGCTGCCCGGGGCGCGGGCCGGGTCGATGGCGGTCAGGCGCCCCAGGTCCTTGAGGCCGAGCAGCGCGACCAGGCGGTTGCGCAGCACCATCAATGTGTCGATCCAGCCGGGCATGCTCGTCATCAGGCGCAGGAAGTGCGCCATGGCCGGCCGCCCGTCGTCCGCAATTTCAATTGCCCGACAATGGCGAAAACCCGCCTGCGCGGCATGCGTGGCGATCAGCGAGTCGGCGGGTATGGCGGCGGCGTGGGTCATTGCGTTTTCGTCCTTGAAATCGACACATCGGTACTGGGAGGGAACGGCCGTCGATTGTATCCTCGACAGCCGACGACATGCCAAGGACGGATGCTTCATGAAGATCTGCGCAGTACAGCTGGCTTTGAGCAAAGGCGATGTGGCCGCCAACATCGCGCTCCATCTGCGCGCCATCGAACAGGCCGCGGCCCTGGGCGCCGAACTGCTGGTGTTCCCCGAACTGTCCTTGACCGGCTACGAACCAACGCTGGCCCGGCAACTGGCCATGCCCGCCGACTCGCCGCAACTGGCACCGCTGCAAGCGGCGTGCGACCGCTTCGGCGTGACGGCGGCGGTCGGCCTGCCGATGCCGATCATGGCCGGCGTGCGCATCGGCATGCTGGTACTGCGCCCGAAGCTGGCGCCGCTGGTGTATGCCAAGCAGCGCCTGCATGACGACGAACTGGACTACTTCGTGCCCGGCAGCACCTCGCTGGTGTTCGCCGCCGGCAGCCACCAGGTGGCGCCGGCCATCTGCTATGAATCGATGTTCCTCGAGCACGCCGCGCACGCCCAGGCGCAGGGCGCCGACCTTTACCTGGTCAGCGTGGTCAAGACCGAGGAAGGCATCCGCGCAGGGGCTGCGCACTACCCGCAGGTTGCCCGGCGGCTGCGCATGCCGGTGATCATGAGCAACTGCGTCGGCCCCGCAGACCAGTACGTGGGGGCCGGGCAGTCCGCAGCCTGGGATGCCGAAGGCAACCTGCTGGCCTGCCTCGGTGATGCAGCGCCAGGCCTGGTGCTGCTCGACACGGCGACCGGCACTGCCCAGGCAGGGCCGCTGGAGCTGTGCGCATGAAGTATGCGCTAGTGATCCTGGCCAGCTATGCCAGTGTCTGGTACCTGGTGGGCACCCTGATTCGCGGGCGCCTGGCCGATATCGCCGAAGGCCTGCGCCATCGCCCGGACGCCCCGCCTGCGGGGCAGTATCTGCGCGAAGTCGAGGCCCACGCCCGCCGTGCCCACCGCCACTACAGCCTGTTTGCCGGCACAGTGCTGGCCCTGGTCTTAACGGTGTTTTGTGCCTGGCTCAGCTGACGCCTAGAAATCCAGCGCCAGGCTCTGGCGTCCCTCCAGCGCGAGCAGGTACTGCTTGGCCGGCAGGCCACCGGCGAAACCGGTGAGGCTGCCCGAGGCTCCGATCACCCGGTGGCAGGGCGCGATGATCGAGATTGGGTTGCGGCCGTTGGCCGCGCCCACCGCCCGAACCGCATCGGGCTTGCCGATTTGCCGGGCGATCTCGCCATAGCTGCGGGTCTCACCAAAGGGAATGCTCAACAGCGCCGCCCACACCTCACGCTGGAACGCGGTCCCGGCAAAGTCCAGGTCCAGCTCGAAGCGCTGGCGTTGCCCGGCGAAATACTCGCCCAGCTGGCGGGCGGTCTCGCGCAGCACGCCGTGCTGGTCGTCGCGGTGCAGCTCGCCCAGGCGCACCCGGTTCTCCCGCTCGTGCTCCCACAGCACGGCGGCCAGCCGCTCGCCCCGCGCCACCAGGGTCAGGGTGCCGACAGGCGATTGCATGAGGGTGAAGGCACAAGACATGGCAGGCTCCGGCAGGATGACGATCGCTGCACTGTAACCATCGCGGCGCGGCCACGCATCCGCTTTCTTGCCCAGCCATCGCCACTGGCCAGCCCGAAGCGCTACCTCGTACACTGAGGCGCCACTCGTTTTTCAAAGGATGGAAACACAGTGAACGACGCCTCGCCCGACATCATCATCGAACGCTTTGCCGAGCAGCACCTGCACGGTATCACCGCGCTCTACAACGAACCTGCGGTGTGCCGCCAGGTGCTGCAGATGCCCTACCAGGGCGTCGAAGTGTGGCGCGAGCGCCTGGCCGCCTACCATGACCGACAAACCCGTCTGGTGGCGGTGCACCAAGGCCAGGTGATCGGCAATATCGGCCTCGACCAGAGCACGCGCATCCGCCAGGCGCACCTGGGCGAACTGCTGATGGGCGTTGCCCAGGCCTGGCAAGGCAAGGGCGTCGGCTCACGGCTGATGACGGCCATCCTCGACATTGCCGATAACTGGATGAACCTGCGCCGGGTCCAGCTCACCGTCTACGCCGACAACGAACCGGCACTGGCGCTGTACCGCAAGTTCGGCTTCGAGGTCGAAGGCCGGTTGCGCGACTACGGTGTGCGCGATGGGATGTTTGTCGACGCGCTGTGCATGGCGCGGTTGCGTCAGTCGTAGAAAACCATGCCCGCATAAGGTTTTGCCCGGCAGGCCGCCAGCCGCGATTGCAGATCGCCGACATGGGCTTCGAGCTGGTGGCCATCCGGGTCGAGGAAGTACAGCGAGTCTCCTTCGCTGCTGTCCTGCTTCCACAAGCGCACGTCGTGCTCGCGCAAGCGCTGGGCGAAGGCCGCGAAGTCGCCCTGGCAAATGGAAAACGCGTAGTGCGTGTACGTGCGCTGCAGGTCGCCCGCCTCTACCTGATCGACCGACAGGCACAGCCACAGCTCGCCCAGGCTCAGGTAGGCACCCCGCTCCCACCGTGCACTGAGTCTGAAACCCAATACCTGCTGGTAGAACACGATGCTGTCGGCGAGGTTGGAGACGGCCAGGGTGAGATGGTTGAATCCGTTCAACATGAGAATCGTCCGAGGTGAAGTAGGACAAGATCGTTTCGCGGGGCGAGGCCAACGGCAGCGTCCCGCGAAGCGGCGATCATACCCTCGAACACATCAGCGCGGCATCGAGCAGGCGCCCCTTGTCATACCAGGCATCGCGTTGATAGGCGGAGTATTGTTGCCGCCCTGGGGAGCCCTGGACCTTAACCAGACCGTCGGCCTTGTTCGGATCAAGGCTGGCGACAAACAGCTCGACGACGTCCTGGTTCTGCACGATAAAGGTCGTCGCGTTTGCGGGAAGCTCGGCCTTGACGCAGTTCAGGTAATCCGGCGGCGCTTTCGCGGTCACGCCGAATGTGTTGTCGCGCCCGGCCCGGATATCGGGATCATGCGCGCAACCGGCCAGCAGCAGGCTGGCGGCCAATGCCATCATCAAGCGATTCATACAGACTCCAACCACCCCAGCAGGATGCCCTGGACAGAGTCACACAGCTACCACCCTTTTTAATAGTCTGCTTACGATCTACAAGCCTAGCCCCAGGGTGGCGGGCGCGGTATGCCGGTTCGCTATATCGCCTGGGTGGGCCTGTCGATCCGGTAGAGCACGTGCGGGCGCAACGGATTGCCTTCAGGCACCGTCACGTCTAGGAAGTCCTCCTGCGGATCCGAACGCATCCCCAGCCTCTGCATCAATGCCCTGGACGGTGTGTTGATGCTGGAGGTGTAGCCGATGACTTGGCGCAACCCAAGGGTCGACCACGCGTAGGCCAGGCACGCACTGGCCGCTTCGAATGCATACCCTTGCCGCCAGTGGCTGCGCCCGAGGATCCAGCCGATTTCGACATGCGGGCCGCCCGGTATCTCGTCCCCGGTCGAGGACAGGCCAAGCCCACCGACCAACGCGCCATCCGCCTTGCGCTCGACCGCGACAAAGCCGAAACCGTGCGTTTGCAGGTGCCGATCGCACTCGGCAAGCATCGAGCGGGTTTCAGCGGGCGTCAGTATTGCGGGGTAGTAGTAGCGCCTGACTTCGGGGTCGGCGTTGACGAGGGCAAAGGCTTCGATGTCCCGCTCCGCCCAGGGGCGCAGGACAAGACGTGGCGTGTCGATGAACATGGGTTAGGCGCAACTCCCTTCTACCAGGCAGGACCGACATCGCCTTGCGATGCCTGCGAGGCATGGGAATCTAGCACATGCGCATGATCGCGGAACTCCGGCCCACAATAGACCGGAGCCCGGACAGGTCAATCAATCGCGATCAAGCTTTGCCGAACACATAGAAGCTCAGGTTGGCCGAGCTCTTGCCCGCGGCGAACAAACCGCGCAGGTTGCTCATCGAAACGCTGCGAATGTTGAAGGTCTCCTGGGTGGAGTAGCTGTCATCGATGCTGACGTACTGCAGGTTCTTGTCGCTGCCACCGGAATAGTCCAGGCGAACCATGAAGGTGCCCGCGCCGGCAGTGTCATGACTCATGCTCCTTATGAGTAGGATTTGCGTACAGCACTGGTGAGTCTACAAGCGCCAGGCAAGTCGGCACTGCTGGCGGACAAGCGGAGCACGCAAATGAGTGCGACAGCCAAAATCAGGAACTCATCCGGCAATATGAACTGATTCAGCTATGAGCAGGGATCTGCAAAAGCGGATTTGGCCGGGTGTCGGCAAAGCCGCTGCCATGCAACGCAAGGTCTCTCAGCGCCGTGTGTTGATCCGTACGGTCACCGCGCTGAAGAACATGAGCATGGAAGCGATATACAGCAAGACGAGATCGACGCCAGGGAACACGACAATGCCAACGCCCCAGGCAACCAGGAAGGCCCCACCGACAATGCAGCGTTGCCGGGCCGTGAAACGCTCACTGATGGCCTTTACGCGATCCATCAGCGCGCTCCAGTAAATCGACAAAGCCTTGATGATGTTCTCCTTGAAATCGCGATCACCCGCTGGGCGAGGTTCTCAACGCTTGCCTTGCGAAGCGGGCGACCAGGCCCCCGTCAGGATGACGCTGGCAACGATTACGATATAGGTCAGGTACTGCCCTGGGTGCACCAAAAGACCTGCCACCCAGACGGCAGCCAAGCCTCCACCTATCTGGCATCTGCGCCGGGGCGTCAGCCACTTCAGCAACGCTGCATGCCGTTCACGCAAGCCCATACAACACTCCCTGTCTGGCAAACGGCGAAGCTTATCACCGCCAGCGAACCAAACAATACGCCTGCGCCCGGCCCCGGTTCAGGGGACATATCCCCAGGCGTGGGATCAGGCGCTGGCCTGCAGGAACACGAAAACCGCCACCACATCCACGGCCAGCACGACGGCCACGACGAAACTCATGAAATAGAAGTCATCCTGGAACATGTCTGCACTCCCGCGTGGTGGGTTTGCTTGACTCAAGCAACTCCCGTTCCAGCCTGCCCGCTTCAGGAACATGTCCATTGGTCAGACGTGGTGGGTGTATCGCGCAAACAGGCGCTTACTGATCACTCACTCCGGCTCTACGCAAGGATGCCAATCGAGGTGTGCCCCGATGAGACGCATCCAGAAAATTATCCAGCAGCGCCGTCGGCAGCTGCATGTGCACCTGCCGCCCAGCGAATTGAAGGCGTTGAGCCGTGTCGATGGGCCCGGCACGACGAAAGCCGCATGGCCGCCGGAAAGGCGCCAGACATCAACAAGGGATGCTAGGCTCCAGCGAACCTGGCCATCCAAGGGAGTGGAAATGAGCTTCGACTGGCACGCTGGACCTATCACCCGCACGACCCAGCTCGACAAGAACTACCGCAATACGCAGAAGGTCCGGCAGTTCCTGCTCGGTGAATGCGGCGCGGCGTTCAGGTTCGACCGGACCTTCATGGCCTGGATCAAGAGCGGAGCCCCCTCCACCATGGGTGATGTCGCGGATGAATGGATACGTACGCGCAGGTGACAGCCAGGCGGCTAATGCCGCCCGCCGATCACCCGGGAAGTCTTTCAGACGAAAAAGCCCGCCAGATGGCGGGCTCTCTGCCTGAGGCGCGGGATCAGTTTGTCTGAATGCCTTTGATCAACTGAAGACGCATTGGGTAGCCCTGGCCAGGCTGGACCACAGTCTCGGTTTCAACGGTCTGCACGACCTTTCCCTGGGCATCTTTGGTGACGGAAATGGTCTTGCTGTACGAACTCTGGACAACGCAGCCGCTCAGAGTGGCGCTAGCAGCGATAAGTGCCAGAAAAATAACGTGTTTCATATCGAGCATCAATCCTTGGAAATGGGCGGTGCGCAATGTAGCAACATGCCATCATCAAAGGAAGCCTGCGGTTTCAGTTCGGCTTTGGAAGTCCTTGTCACCCCCAACGTGCCGCCCCTTCGCTCGTGCCCCTGCACTTCCCTGTAAAGCAATCCTTGTTCACGCTTGAGCATCAGCCCGTGCGAGTAAATAGGTCAAATTTCGGAACTGGAAAAAGCCATCGAACTACTTGCGTTAATTATTCCATGGTCTTAACTGCGTAGCACAACAACCCATACTGGAAAAGGCATGATTTTTCTTACAGCCCATGAGCTAACCTAACTACTAATCACAAGTAGCAGTGGCAAGTCTGCAAATTCCAAATAGGGAGCCGAGTCATGGAATCTACAACCCAAAGGGACTTAAAATATGAAGCTCACGATCACCAATGGCGCAAGCACATCGATTGATATTGCAGTGAGTGCATGGCGTAACGACGGCAATGACAGTTACTACTCGATAGCTCAAGGAGAGTCTGATACCTGGGACCGCAGCGACGCCAGAGGGTACTTGATGGCGGTAAAAATGAAATCCCAAGTAAAAACCTACTATATTTCTCAAGCCAGCAAGATCGTTGTTGAAGACAACCTTGTGAAAGACCACGGTCAAACTATTAATCCGCTGTACGCAGTAAATAGCATGTAACACCAGTATCAGATGTCAACTTCAGAATGACTGGCATGCTGCACAATGCCAGTCATTCTGCATGCCACTTTGCCCTGGGCATCCACGAAGTCGTCCGAATACAAGATGACCAGCGGGCCACCAGGCCTGAAAGGCTCACCCGTGGTGAAGCCGCCAGTAAGCCGACCATCACTGAGCTCGGTGTATGTCGGGGGCGTGTAAGAGGTCAAACTCTACCACAGCCAGGTGATAGCCAAGCCTTGCATCATTTCCGTGATCTTTGTCGAGATACCTCGCACCTAGTCCAACGCCCCATTGAGCACCTCGTAGATTATGCCGGTGGCAATCGCAACGAGAATTAAGTCCGTTCCGACCTGTTGCCACTCATAACCATCGTAGCGCGGCAGATGACCCAGAAGTCTCCCATCGAGCTTTTTCGCGATGCCAGGAGGGAGCGGTTTTCCTCGTGCCAAATTCTTCTGGATGCCGGGCGGCAAGGCTGGCCCTGGACTCCAGTAGTTGTGGTAACTACTCAGTACGTTTAGGACGCTGCCACGATCAATTCTTGGGCCGTCATCCCAGCCATTATGGCCTGAACTCTTTCCCTTCGCCCCGCCACCCGCTGCCCCATGGCCTTGAATATTCTGCGAGTTACCCTTTCCGTGCCCCTGCCCTTTTCCATTGCCGGGATCAGCAGCGGCACTTATTGAGCCCGTAACAAGGGCAGCACTTGCGAGCAATGAGATCAAGGTTTTTGATTTGAGCATGTCCGTTCTCTCATAAAAAGGGAACCCCCTCCAATGTAGACGACGTTGCCCTAAAAAGTTCATTCACCACCACGCCGCCACCAGTACGGAGGGCGGCGCTGGCGCACTGCCAAAGGCACCGCGCCGCGCCAACTATGACCGTTACTACGACGAAGAGTGAAACTGCGACTTCCACGAGTTCCTCGGTATCAACCGGCCGCACCGGGAGCAGCGCAGGCACGAAGGCCAGCGCTAGGCTCTGTATGAAAAGCCTTGATACTCGGTGATGCTGCGTTGAAAACAGCCTGGTGCGCCAGCCCGGTCGGAATGCTCAGCGAGAATTATTGCCCGGTGCTGCCCGCCAGCGCCTTCCCCTATTCAACGATAACGCCGACCCGGCGAGGATCCACCATGTTTCTGCACCGCCTGTGCAGCAAGACTATCCTAAGCTGTTCAGGCCGCGCCGCCGCCCGTGATGCAAGCGACACTCCGTCGCTACGAGGCCCTGCACCGTACCAAGGGCACCGCTGAGAGCCTGGCCAAGGCAGAGGTAAACGCCGAGCTGGCATCTCGCATCGAGCGGACCATCGCCAAGGCCTTGTGCGAGGTTGAGGAAAGGACGCAGACAGGCAGGGATAGGTTCGTTTTGCTGAACCAGAGGGCTTGGCGCGCTGCAGTACGACAGGGAGTACGCCGAGCTGCGAAAGCCAGGGAAGAGTTTAGCGGCCAAAACGCCCTACGTGTTTCCCCGTCAAAGGGAAGCGAGAACGTCAAACAGACGTCGGACGTGCACAAACAGCGGGTTCCGGTGCTGAATGAGCCGGGGATCAGAAGGAGGCCCCCATACAACTGTCGTCACACCTATGCGACAATATGCTTAATGTCTGGCCTCAACCCCGCATTTTATCGCCCAACAGCTGGGTCACAGCGTGCAAATGCTGCTGTCGACGTATGCGCGTTGGCTCAACTCAAGCTCCGACTGGAGCGAGCTGGAAAAGCTCAAGATTGGTATCAAATTGGTATCAGCCGAGAATCCAGCCGCGTAAGTTACTGATAGGTAAGCGCTTTGATCTCCACCGCTAATATCACCATGCAGTTCGGCTCCAAGCCCCTGTTCGAAAACGTCTCGGTCAAATTCAACAACGGCAACCGCTACGGCCTGATCGGCGCCAACGGTTGCGGCAAGTCGACCTTCATGAAGATCCTCGGCGGCGACCTTGAGCCGTCCGGCGGCCAGGTGATGCTCGAGCCCAACACTCGCCTGGGCAAGCTGCGCCAGGACCAGTTCGCCTACGAAGAGTTCGCCGTGATCGACACCGTGATCATGGGCCACGAGCAGCTGTGGAAGGTCAAGGCCGAGCGCGATCGCATCTACTCGCTGCCGGAAATGACCGAGGAAGACGGCATGGCCGTCGCCGAGCTGGAAACCGAGTTCGCCGAGATGGACGGCTACACCGCCGAATCCCGCGCCGGCGAGCTGCTGCTGGGCCTGGGCATTCCCCTGGAACAGCACTTCGGCCCGATGAGCGAAGTGGCGCCAGGCTGGAAACTGCGTGTGCTGCTGGCCCAGGCGCTGTTCTCCGACCCGGACGTGCTGCTGCTCGACGAGCCGACCAACCACCTGGACATCAACACCATCCGCTGGCTGGAAACGATCCTCACGGCGCGCAACAGCACCATGATCATCATTTCCCACGACCGTCACTTCCTCAACAGCGTCTGCACCCACATGGCCGACCTGGACTACGGTGAGCTGCGCCTGTTCCCGGGCAACTACGACGAGTACATGACCGCGGCCACTCAATCGCGCGAGCAACTGCTGTCGGACAACGCCAAGAAGAAAGCCCAGATCGCCGAGCTGCAGACCTTCGTCAGCCGCTTCTCGGCCAACGCCTCCAAGGCCAAGCAGGCCACCTCGCGTGCCAAGCAGATCGACAAGATCCAGCTGGCCGAGGTCAAGCCATCGAGCCGTGTCAGCCCGTTCATCCGCTTCGAGCAGACGAAAAAGCTGCACCGCCAGGCGGTGATCGTCGAGAAAATGGCCAAGGCCTTCGACGACAAGGTGCTGTTCAAGGACTTCAGCTTCACCATCGAAGCCGGCGAGCGCGTAGCGATCATTGGCCCCAACGGTATCGGCAAGACCACCCTGCTGCGCACCCTGGTCGGCGAAATGAAGCCGGACGCGGGCGCGGTGAAGTGGACCGACAGCGCCGAAGTGGGCTACTACGCCCAGGATCACGCCCACGACTTCGAGGACGACGTGACGCTGTTCGACTGGATGGGCCAGTGGACCAGCGGCGAGCAGGTGATCCGCGGCACCCTGGGGCGCATGCTGTTCTCCAACGACGAGATCCTCAAGTCGGTGAAGGTGATCTCCGGCGGTGAACAGGGCCGCATGCTGTTCGGCAAGCTCATCCTGCAAAAGCCCAACGTACTGGTGATGGACGAACCGACCAACCACCTGGACATGGAATCGATCGAGGCGCTGAACCTGGCGCTGGAAAACTACCCGGGCACCCTGCTGTTTGTCAGCCACGACCGTGAGTTCGTGTCGTCGCTGGCTACCCGCATCATCGAGCTGACGCCCGAAGGCGTGGTGGACTTCAGCGGCACCTATGACGACTACCTGCGCAGCCAGGGTGTAGTGGTCTGATCCAACGCTGAGTCATCCTCATCGCGGGGCAAGCCCGCTCCTGCAATGCCTTCACGGCTTTCGCAGGAGCAGGCTTGCCCCACGCTGCGTTTAATTAGTTAGCCTGCTTCCTTTTCCCTCGCGTCGCAGCCATGATGGGCACAGCCCCACCGCCCGCCCGCGAACGAGCCCATGACAGCCCCTCACGCTTCCAGTGTCACCCTGCAGATCCTCTCGATCGTCTTCTACACCTTCATCGCCTTCCTCTGCATCGGCCTGCCGATCGCGGTGCTGCCTGGCCATGTGCACGATCAGCTGGGTTTCGGCGCGGTGATCGCTGGCCTGACTATCGGCCTGCAGTACCTGGCCACCCTGCTCAGCCGGCCTTTTGCCGGGCGGGTGGCAGACACACTGGGCGGCAAGCGCGCCATCCGCTATGGCCTGTACGGCATCGCCGGCTGCGGCGTACTGACCCTACTGTCGGCCTGGGCCCTCGCCCTGCCCTGGCTGAGCCTGGCGCTGCTGCTGGGCGGCAGGCTGCTGCTAGGCATCGCCCAGGGGCTGATCGGCGTTGCGACCCTGAGCTGGGGGATCGGCCAGGTGGGGCCGGAGCATACCGCCCGGGTCATTTCCTGGAATGGCATTGCCTCCTATGGCGCCATCGCTATCGGCGCGCCGGCCGGCGTGCTGCTGGTGGACGGCCTGAGCTTCGCCGTGCTCGGGCCAGCGCTGCTGGGATTGGCGCTGCTGGCCCTGCTGGTGCTGCGCACGCGACCTGACGTGGTGGTGATGCGGGGTGAGCGGTTGCCGTTCTGGTCGGCGTTCGGGCGGGTGGCGCCTTGCGGCCTGGGGCTGACCCTGGCGTCGATCGGCTACGGCACCCTGACTACCTTCGTCACCTTGTACTACCTGGAACGCGGCTGGGTCGGCGCAGCCTGGTGCCTGAGCGCCTTCGGCCTGTGCTTCATCCTGTCGCGGCTGCTGTTCGTCAACGCGGTCAACCGCTTCGGCGGCTACAACGTGGCCATTGTCTGCATGGCCACCGAGGTCCTGGGTTTGACCTTGCTATGGTTGGCGCCCTCGCCGCTGTGGGCGATGCTCGGCGCCGGGCTGACCGGCTTCGGTCTGTCGCTGGTATACCCGGCCCTGGGGGTCGAGGCGATCCGCCAGGTGCCCAGCAGCAGCCGTGGCGCCGGGCTGGGCGCCTACGCGGTGTTCTTCGACCTGGCGCTGGCCATCGCCGGCCCAGTGATGGGCGCGGTGGCAGTACACCTGGGGTATGCCTCGATCTTCGCTGTCGCCGCCCTGCTCGCCTTGTCAGGGGTGGGCCTGACCCTGTTGCTGGCCCGCCGCGGCTGAACGTTCGGCGGGCTCCGGTGCACCCAGTGCCTGGCTGAAGAAGGCCGTGGTCTCGCTGCGCAGCGAGCGATGGATATGTCGACGGTCGACACCCTCGGCGTCCTTGCACAGGACCGGCATGCGCAGGTGTTGCTCATCGTCGCAGGGGGCCATGAACACGAAGTGCCCGGCACCGGCCAGCAGGCGGTAGTCAGGTGTTACCGGCAGCTTGCGCGCCAGGGCATCAGCGTTGTGCTCCAGGGCCAGTAATTGGTCGTTGTCGCCGCTGTAGATCAGCGCCGGCACCTGCACGCCGGCCAGGGCGTGGCGACCGAACATCAGGCTCAGCGGTGCCATCAGCATCACCGCGCCCACCCTGGCATCGGCGCGGGGCGCCAGTTCACTGTGGTCGGCGATCAGCACGCCATGGGTCTTGCAGGCGTCGGCGTCACCGGGGCGTTGCTCGCAGTAGCGGCGCAGGCGATCGAGGTCGGGCCACGCGCCAGAAAGGATCAGCGCGGTCTCGCCGCCGGCGGAATAGCCAATCACTCCGACCTTGCCATCATTCAGGTACGGCGCGAGCAGTCTGTCGTTTCGCGCCGCTGTGATCGCGGCGCTGATCTGCAGCGGCCGGCCATAGAGGTTGCTGAGGGTGCCCAGGCGGCTATGGTCGCGGTTGTTGTCGCCAGGATGGACCACCGCCACCACCACGAAGCCCTGTCGGGCCAGGCCGTTGGCCAGGTCATGCAGGGCCATCGGGCTGCCGGTGTTTCCATGGGAGATTACCAGCAGCGGGAACTGGCCCATGGCTACCGGCGCCTCTTCGGCGACACGGGTCTGGTAGCCCTCGATGCGCAGCGGGCGCGCCTCGCCGCTGGAGGGGTAGAACGCCAGGGCCTGCATGGGCTTGGCGTCCACCGGGTCGACCAGGGTCAGCCGGTGCAATCCGGCCACCCACGGCGCTGCATCGGCGCGGGCCAACAGGCCGCCCAGCAGGAATAGCGCCATCAGCAGGCTGCTTCGCTTCATCGCAGGGCGCTCCCAGATTCAAGGCACTGCGCGGTATACGGGTATGGATGCCAGCATAGAACCCGGTGCGCTGGCGCCACATGAAAACTGGATGAAAAAAGCCGGCTGGCGCACGAGGCGACAGCCGGCTTTGAATCGATGGCAACGATCAGGCAGCGGCGAACAGCTCACTGGCGATCTGCGCCTGGGCGGCATCGATGGCCTTGGCGCGGTGCTCCGGGCCATAGGCCAGGCCGTGGGCGCGGACGATTTCCAGGTCGGTGATGCCGATGAAGCCGAGGAACACCTTGAGGAAGTCCTCATGGCCGACACCGGTCGGCTGGCCTTGGTGCAGGCCACCGGCGGTGGACACCAGGATCACTTTCTTGTCACCGCACAGGCCTTCAGGGCCGGCTTCGGTGTAGCGGAAGGTCTGGCCAGCTACTGCCACGCGGTCGATCCAGGCCTTGAGCTGGGTCGGCACGGTGAAGTTGTACATCGGCGCACCGATTACCACCGCGTCGGCGGCGAGGAATTCTGCCAGGGTCTCGGCACTGAGGCTGGCTTCATGAGCCTGGGCGGCATCGCGCATTTCCTCGGGGGTACCGGCAGCCACCAGGGTGGCGGCGGAGAAGTGACTGATGGCGTCACTGGCCAGGTCGCGGTAAACCACTTCGATGCTCGGGTCGGCGGCCTTCCAGGCCTCGACCACTTCGCGGCTCAGCTGACGGGAGGCGGAATTGTCGCCCAGGATGCTCGAATCGATATGCAACAGTTTCATGGGACTCTCCTGTGAATGAAGACCGCGGCGGTGGGCGATCACGATGGAGAGAATCCTATCGGCACATCGAATAGCTGATAAGTCGGCAAAAACGCGTTAGTTTGTTCCACTGATGGAACAATGAGACTGTCAAATGCAAGACCTCAACGATCTCTTCTACTTCGCCCGGGTGGTCGAAGCCGGTGGCTTCGCTGCCGCCGGGCGCCAGCTGGGCATACCCAAGTCGCGCCTGTCGCGGCGCATCGCCGAGCTGGAGGAGCGCCTGGGCACGCGCCTTTTGCAGCGCACCACCCGGCAACTCAAGCTCACCGCCGTGGGCGAGCGCTACCTGAGCCATTGCCAGGCGATGCTGCTCGAGGCGGAGATGGCCGACGAAGTGGTGGCCAGCATGTCCAGCGAGCCCCGCGGCCGGCTGCGCGTATCGTGCCCCGTCGCCCTGGCCCATACATTCCTGCCGGATATCATCAGCCGCTTCCTCGCCCAGTACCCCTTGGTGCAACTGGACATGGTGCTGCTCAACCGCCGGGTAGACCTGATCTCCGAAGGCATCGACGTGGCCCTGCGTGTGCGTGACCTGGGTGATGAGGACCCGGCCCTGGTCACCCGACGCCTGCGCCAGGCGCAGATGCAACTGGTGGCCGCGCCAGGTTTTGCCGACCATATCCGCGCCCCCGCACAACTGGCGACCCTGCCGGTGCTGGGCGCGGCCGAGGCCGACCGGCTGGTGCATTTTCGCCTCCATGGCCCCAACGGCCAGCAGGAGGAAATCGCCCTGGAGCCGCGCCTGGCCATCGATGACTTCGTCGTGCGCAATGCCGCGGTACGCGCCGGCCTGGGCTTTACCGCCCTGCCGTCGATGTTCTGCGAAGAGGAGCTGGCCCGTGGCGAACTGGTGCGCCTGCTGCCAGACTGGTCGCTGCCTGGCGGCAACCTGCAGGCGGTCTACCCGCACCGGCGCGGCCTGCTGCCGGCGGTACGCGCATGGATCGATCACTTGGCGACCTCGTTCGAGGCCTGTGGAGAGCGTTATGTCTGAGAAAAGGATGACCGAGGAGCAAGTGGCCGCGCTGTGCCTGGCCCTGCCGGGCGCGCAGGAAGACTACAAGTGGGGAGGTATCCGCGTGTTCTCGGTGGCGGGCAACAAGATGTTCGCCGTGCAGGACCTGGGCGGCGCGGGCCTGTCGTTCAAGGTGGCCGATGAGTTGTTCCTGGGCTATTGCGACCGCCCTGGGGTGCGCCCGGCCCCCTATCTGGCACGGGCGAAGTGGATCAGCATGCTGCCACCCTACCCCATGGGCCGCGACGAGCTGAGCGACCTGCTGCGCCGCTCGCACCAGCTGGTGGTGCGACGCTTGCCAAGGCGCCAGCAAGTTGGGTTGCTGCTGGGGACGGGCGACGCCTAGTGTGGTGTTTTGCAAATACGACCAATAAATCGCGAGTGTTTTTTGCGCTCAGGCAAGGCGTCGCGACGAGTCGTAGCCCAGCTACGGCGAGGAGCGACAACGCCGCATGAGCGCAAAAAACGCCGCGAGTTATGGTCGTTATTTGTGAAACACCACACTAGGCTCTGTACGAAAAGCCTTGATACTTGTTCATGCTGCGTTGAAAACAGCCTCGGAATGCTCATGTACTCCAGTACACTGCGCTTCCTCGGCTGTTTTCGCCTTGCCTGACCTGCGTCTCAAGACTTTTCGTACAGAGCCTAAGGGTCAACCCGGCAATGGCGGCCCCTTGAGCTCGACCCGGTTGCCGTCCGGGTCGAAGCAATACAGCGACAGCCCCTCTCCCTCGGCCCCATAACGTTTTTCGGCAGCCTCTACCCTTACCCCGGCCTCGCCCAGCAGTACGCGCAGCGTCTGCTCGTCGAACGGCTCGATGCGCAGGCACACATGATCGACATTATGCCCACACTGGCCGGGCGCCTCGCCGCCCTGGCGCCCCAGCGGGCCGTCGACTGCCACCAGGTCGATCAGACCGTCACCGGCGCCGAGGTGGATCATCCCCAGCGTGTCCCGGCGCTTGCGCACCGGGCAGCCGAGCAGCTCGTGATAGAAAGCCAGGCTGCGAGTCAGGTCGCTGACGCGCAGGACGACATGGTCGATGCGTAGTATGGCGAAAGCTGGCATGGCGAAGCTCCACGATCAGGCTTTGCCTAGACCATAGCAGCCGACCTGTGAAGACACCCTAGGTCGTTGGCGTCAATGACCGACGGCCGGTACACAGCAGCCGCTGTGGGGCAAACGGCCGTTGACGTGTCAGCCATTGCCCTGGTGGCGGCGACAATCATGTACCGCCCCAGGCGCCACCCCCTGCCCTTGAATGGCCGCTCCCCCCCCTTTGGAATGCGACCATGCACCACAGCGAACCGCCCTACCACCAGCAACAGATCCTGCGCAGCCTGCCAGGCTGGACCAGGCATCTGCATCCCCACCACGCCAGTCGACTGCTGCGGCGTGCCCACCGCGAGCATATCCAGCAGGACGGGCAGCCAGCCCCCTGGTTCGCCCAGGCCTCAAGCGCCCGCCAGGCCGAGTTGCGCCAGGCCTTCAAGCAGCGCGCGACGAGCCACCAGGCACTGGCCAAGGCACTACAAGATTTGCGTGGTATCACCGAGTTCTGCGAGCCACTGCTGCAGGCACGGCTGGGCATTCAGTTGGCGCTGACACAGGCCCAGTTCAGGCATCAGCCGTACACTTCGAGCCTGGGCGGCGAATTCCCCGACCCGGACGCGTCCCATCATGCCCCCCGCACTCCGGCCTCGATCGAGGAACCTGCCGGCACAGCCAGTCTCACCAGCCTGCTCGAGGCGGCCCTGCACAATTTTGAAGGCATGACCGAGGTCGGCCCTTTCAGCACCCTGCAAGTCAGTGTCGACGACAGCAGCGCACTACCCGGCCTGAGTACCACTGCGTTTGTCACCCACTGCCGTGCACTCGACCTGGGTCGGCGCTATCAGGAGCACCTGCAGGATATCTACGGCGGCCAGCGTGAAGCGCTGTTGCGCGGCCTGTGGAGCCAGGCCCGACGCGATGAACTCACGGTGCAGGCATTGATCGCGCGAATGCGCGGACACCTGACAGACGACGGCCTCCAGGCCCTGCAACAGCTCTGTAGCACGGGCTCGACGCCCTGCTACCGAGGAGCACCGGCCAAGGTAGCGGTCTTGCGCATGCTGGATATCCAGTTGCACGATCTGTTGCTGCTGACATCCACCAGGCAGTCCACGCCATCGTGCATCGCCTACCTGCCTTTCGACGACGCGCAACCGGTGCAGGAGTTCAACAACCGCCTGGCTTTCGGCAGGTACCTGCGCCGTCGCTTGCTGGAGCCCGCCTACCGCGAACGCTTGCTGGAGCATGTCGCCCTTAAGGACCGCCCTGGAATGGCGAGCAAGCTCAAGGCCAGACTGTTCGAAGTCACCACGGGCGGCGTGCGCCCACTGGAAACACCGTCCCCCGCGTTCGCCGAAACCGAACCTGGCACACACCCCTGGCAAGGGTTGCCGACCACCACCTCGCGACCGGAACAGGATTCGCCCCGCCCCACGCGCTTCCCGGCATTGGCGATCCATGCGGTGGCTGTCGACTTTCCGATGTGGCCCAAGCTGTTCAATGACCATGTCCAGCGCCTGCAGGAGGACGCGCGCTGCATTGCGGTGCCAACGGCGGACATCGATGCCAAGGCCAGGCGTGAGCGCCTGGCGTTGTGGGGCGAGCGTGGCCTGACCCTGCTCGGGGTGGCGGCCATGTTCGTCCCCGGCCTGGACGTCGCCATGCTGGCCGTGGGCGCGGGCCAGGTCATGGCCAGCATTTTCCACGGCTTCGAAGCCTGGTCCGAAGGTGACAACGCCGAAGCGGTGAACCAGGTCGAGTCACTGCTGCTCAACCTGGGCAGCATGGCCACCATTGCCGGTGCCGCCAAGCTGGCCAAGGCCTCCGGCTTCGTTGACGGGATGCAAAGCTTCTGGCTGGATGGCGAAGAGCGGCTATGGCACCCCCAGCTTGACCAATACCGCAGCCCGGTCGAGTTGCCGGCGGACCTGCAGCCGGACGAGCAAGGTATCTTTCGCCATGACAACCGGCATTTCGTCGACCTGGACAATACGCT
The DNA here is from genome assembly GCF_018596375.1 of Pseudomonas sp. RC3H12. Lineage (NCBI taxonomy): Bacteria > Pseudomonadati > Pseudomonadota > Gammaproteobacteria > Pseudomonadales > Pseudomonadaceae > Pseudomonas > Pseudomonas sp. RC3H12. The sequence goes on from NZ_CP075595.1 coordinate 2,164,884, forward strand.
CCACGAGATCCGTCAAGACACCGAGGGACACTGGCGGGTTGTTCACCCGGCCGACCCACGGGCGCATCAGCCACGGCTGCACGGCAATGGCAGCGGGGCCTGGCGCATGGCGCACGAGCGGCCACAGGCCTGGGGGCGGGTCAAGCTGATGCGCCGGCTAGGCCCGCTTGCCAACGGCTTGACCGATGAGGAGCTGATTGCAGTACTCGACAGTACCGACCTGGAACGCGGTGTGCTCGAGCAGGTCCACGTCGATGGCAGGCGCCCTCCCGCACTGCTTGAGGACGCCATTCGGCGCATCAAGGCCGACCGCATCCATCTCGATCCAGCCACGCCAGCTTCCGCTCCGGCGCTGATGATCGGGCGCGCGTTCCCCGGCCTGCCCAGTCAAGCACTCGAAGAGCTGGTGGGCGCGGCCAACAGCGCTGAACGGCAAGCCCTGAACAGCGGACGGGTTCCTCTGCGACTGGCCGAAGAGGCGCGACTGATGCAAGCCCGGTTCCGACTGGACCGGGCGATTCTGGGCTTGTACCGCCCCAGCCTGGCCAATGACGACAGCCGGCTCATCAGCGATAGCCTGTTGGCCGCACACCCACAATGGACGCCCGAACAGCGCTATCACGCCGCACTGGCCAACCGCACGGCGACCGCACGCCTGCTCGGCCAGCGACCCGTACGGCCGGGCTGGCGCTCACCCTTGCGCCTGAGCGAAGGGCGATACGGATATCCCCTTAGCCCCGGTATATTCGCCTCACGGGCAGAGCGCGAGCTGCATGCCCTGTATCCGGGGATGAACGGTCGCGAGGTCCGCCAGTTGCTGGTCACTCTGCGTGTCCGGGGAAATGTGACCGAACAGATACAGGCACTGCGCACCCAACTGTCCTCGCTGCGCGACCAGCTTCACGCCTGGGCTACCAGAGGCGCCCACGACTGGGGTGAGGAAGTCGGTGCTTATTACACCAGGACCGCCGACCAACTCGTCCGGGCGTGGCAACGCCTGGACGGCGACATGCTGAGCCTTTCGAATGTCGCCCTCGACGCCCTGCCGACACTCACGGCACGCTTCGACCACATCACCACGCTGTCGCTGGAGAATCTCAATGTGATCGAGATGCCCGCCGACTTCCTGCAGGCCTTCCCGGCGCTCAGGCGCCTCGATGTACGAACCAGCCCCCAATTAAGCGTCAGCTCGGTCCTGCAAGCACTGCGCAACGCCCCACGGTTACAGGAGCTTCGCCTGAGCGGCACGCACCTGGGCGAGCTGCCCGCCGTGGCCCATGAAGTGCTCCCCACGCTGCGAGACCTGCGTAGCCTGGAAATGCCACATCATCGGATGACGCTCACCTTGCATGACCTGCGAATGCTCACCGGCCTGCCGTTGGAAACCCTGGACCTGCGCGCCAATCGCATTGCGCTGGACGCCGACACGGCGAATACGTTCAGTTCGATGCGAACACTGCGCAACCTGCTCCTGAGCAACAATCCCCTCGCCGTCAGCCCCAACCTGGCTGACCTGGACAACCTCGCCACCTTGCGCCTGGACAACAGCCAACTGCGCCAGTGGCCCACTGGTTTGAGCGGCCTGATGCAACGCAATCCCTGCATATTGCGGGTGGTGGACCTGAGCATGAACAACATCGACCAGGTACCGGGGTTGCCCGCGCTCTTGTCATCCCCCTACCTGGGTGAACTGTTGGCCAGGCGTGCGCAGTACCGCTGGCGGTTCAACTACAACCCGTTGGACGAGGCCACCCGCGAAAGCCTGCAGATTGTCGGCGCGTCGGTCGAACAACGTGTCGAGGGCATCGACGCCAGCGCGCCACCAGCGCGAATCGACTGGTTGCAAAACGCCAGCCGGCAACAGCGGGCAACCTGGGAAGCGCTGTTCGACGCAGACGGCAATGCCAGCCTGCGCCAGGTCGTCGAACAGGCGGGTATGTCGGCCAGTGCCCGTCGCCAGCCCCGAGCATTTGCTCGTCAAGTATGGACGCTGCTCGAGCGTGCGAGCACCAGCACCCGCCTGCGCGCGCGTCTGGACGAAGTGGCCGGCGAGTTCCCGGTGAGCTGTGGCGATGCTGGCGCCGATGGTTTCGGCACCTTGCAGATCGAAGTGATGGCCTACGATGAGGCCGCAGGCGCAGAGGTAGCCACGCCGCCGCTGTTCCAGTTCTTTCGGCGCCTGTTCCGCCGGGACCAGGTGAATACGCTGGCCCAGGACCTGTTCAACGCCCGCGTGGCCCGGCGCGATGCCCTGCGCGCACTGGATGCCTGGGCCGCCCGGCCGCTGGCCGAGCGCGGCGCCAGGCCCGTGCTGCCTGCCCTGCATCGCTTCGACACATTGTCGGACGACGTGCTGCACAATGGCCTCGGTGAAGGCCTGGACCTGATCGAGATCCGCCTCGCCCTGCGCAGCGGCCTGGCCAGCCGCCTGGACTTCCCCGAACCCCAGCAGGCCATGCTGTACCGGCACACGGCTGAAATCTCGCCAAGGACCGAGGAAGCGGTGCTCGAAGAGGTCGATGCCCGGGACCAGGACGCCGAGGCGCGCCGCCAGTGGATCGCCCGGCAACCGGGCTGGCGACGCCTGCTGCGCCGGCAGAACAGTGCCCGCTTCGCGACGCTCAGAACACGCTGGGACACCGGCATGGACTACCTCGACGGCAGCGACCTCAACGGCCCGCTGGAACCGCCGGTGATCGAAGCGCTGACCCAGGCCCTGGGTCGCAGCCCGCTGGCCGAGGATGGCCAGCCCCTGCGCGAGCCCATTTCCAGCGACCGCTACGTCGCGGGCATGAACCGCATGGCGCTGGGCCTGGAACAGGACGAAGACGCCCTCTATCTGCGCCTGACCCGCCGCCGCGACCCCAACAACTGAGCCTACTGGCCGCGCAGGTCTTCGAAGAAGGCCTGCCGTCCCTGTACCTGGCTTGACGCACGCGGCTGCGCGGCAGCCTCGCCGCTGGCTCGTTCCACGTGCCAGTAACAGTGCCGAACCGCACGCGTCACCGCCACGTAGGCAAGGCGCTGCACCTCTTCCTTCTGCGCCGTATCGAACGCCTGGGCGTCCCCTGGCTTGCCCAAGCCGGCCAAGCGATACGCCTGGTTCTTGTAGGGCGAGCTGGTCAGGTAGTGGCAATCGCCGAGCATGAACACCGCATCTGCTTGCAGTCCCTTGGCGCTGTGATAGGTCAGCTGACGCAGGCGGCGCTGGCCGGGCGGCAAGCTAGAATCAACTTTAACTATTGGTAGTAAATACTTTTCAATCAATAACTTATCACTGGATTTTCGAAACAGCATCATGACTGTTTCACCCCGTTGATAATGCTCGATCACGGTTTCGGCCAGTGCCGCCTCGTCCCGGTCGAAGACCTTCACCGGCGACAACGGCAGCTCGGCCGCCAGCCCGCTGGCCCTGGCCTTCTTGCCGGTGATGGCCGGCGCGCCTTTGACCAGATGCTCGGCGGCCTCGATGATGTACTGCTGGCTGCGGTAGTTCTCCACCAGCATCACCCGCGTGTTGGCCGGCGACGGGAAGGCCTTGGCGAACTCCATGAAGTATTTCGGCGAACTGCCGCGCCAACCGTAGATCGACTGCCAGTCGTCGCCCACGCACATCAGCGATGAATGTTGCGCCACCCGCCCGCTGTGCATGGCCGGCCCACGGCGGCGGATTTCGGCGAGGCAAGCACGCAGCCAGCTGACGATCTGCGGCGAGACATCCTGGAATTCGTCGATCATCAGGTGCGCCAATGGGCGCAGCAAGGGGTCGGGCAGCAACCCGAGGTTCTCCGGGTTGTTCTCGCCGAACAGGGCGAACATGCGGTTGTAGGTCATCACCGGCGGCGACTGCGCCAGCAGGTGTGCTTCCAGTGCCTTCCAGAACAGCGCCAGGGCCTCGAAGAATGCCGCGTCGCTATCGCCAGAAGGGAAGCTCATGGCGGCCACGGCGTTGTTGACGTCCAGGCCGAGGTTCTCGATGAAGCTCGCAGCAGTGACGAAGGCGTCGAGCAACGGCGCCGGGGCCAGCTCGCCCTTGACCTTGTACTCGAAGCCCGGGCCGGCCACGGCATCCCCCGCCAAGGACGTTGCAAGCCGTTTTGCCGAAGAGTAATTATCAAGCCATATCAATTGTTTATCACAGAAAGCTTGAAACAGGGTGCGCTTTACCGCCCATTCCGCGCGCACCGCCAGCTTGGCTCCCGGGCGCTGGTACTGGGCGCTTTCGGACGGGTCGAAACCCAGCACCACCCAGGCGTCCAGCCCTTCCAGGCGGCCATGGACATGAAAGCGGCTGCCGCGGATCTGCACCGTGTCCCGGCACGGCTCGATACCCTTGATCGGCCAGGCACCGGCGGCGAACCACAGGTCCTCGATCACATCGCACAGTTCCTCGTCGCGCTGGGCGGCCAGTTGGGTTACCTGCACACGCTTCTGCACATCCGGGTGGTCCGGGTCCAGCGGCTTGAGCAGCAGCGCCTCCTGACGCAACGCGCCAACCAACTGGGCGAAACGCGGGTTCTGGCCCATCAGGTCGCTATAGCACTGGTTGAGCTGCTGGCGCTGAGCATCGTTCAGGCGCAGGTCGAACGGGTTGCTGTCAGCGTTCGCTTCGCCGCCTGCGGGCATCTCGTTGCCCAGGGTCTCGAACGCCCGCACCTGGGCAAAACCCGGCAGGCTGCGCACCAGCGGCAGGATGCGCGAGTGGAATGTACGCACCAGCTCCCGCCCCTGGGCAGGCGACAGCTCGAGCTGCCACAGGGCAAACACCTGCAGCAGGCGCTGGATGAAGTCACGGCGCGACTCGCGGGTGAAGGTCACCACGGTCAGGGCATCGAGTTCGAAGCCCAGGTAGTGACGCAGCAGCAGGATGCGCAGCACCAGCGAGGTCGACTTGCCGGCCCCGGCGCCGGCCACGACGCAGGTCGAGGGCGTGTCGCTGAAGATCAGCTTCCATTGTGCTGCGCTCGGTTGCGCCTCGGCAGGCAGACGCCTGGCGACATCAGCCTTGAAGCGCTTTTTCAGCTCGGCGGTCAACGGCAGGCGCCAGTCGTCGAACAGGTTGTCGTCCTGGCCTGGTACACCGGCATTCTCCGGGCGTGTATCGCGAATTACCAGGACCTGGCGCCCGGCCTCGAAACCAGCGGCCCGGCCCTGCTCGTAGCCCTCACGCAAGCCATCGGCATGGCCGTTGCGCTGCCCCGTGGCGTGGCCGAGGAACCAGGAGTCGCGGTGCTGCGCCTGCAGGCGCGACAAGCCTCGCCCCAACAGGCGGGCGGCCAGGCGGCGCAGCCAGGGCAACTGGGCGGGAGGGGTCAAGTCGGCCGGGGCCCGGGGATGCTCGTGCGGCACGGTCACTCCATTGAAAATCGGAACAGCCGGCATGTTCGCCTCATCCGCGTAAAAGTGCCAGCGAATGCTTAAGGATCATGGGATTAGGCGATGAACCGCATGCGGATTAGCACAATTGAATATCGTATTTATAGATATTAAAGAGCCGATATTTACGCTTTTTATCGATACTTACGACGCGCATCATGGCGCCATTCCAGCGAATCAGAGGAGCACCACCATGCTGCAACTGCGACCCTTCGAAAGCCTTGGTCACGCCAACCATGGCTGGCTCGACGCCCATCATCACTTCTCCTTCGCCGAGTACCATGACCCGGCACGCATGCACTGGGGCAACCTGCGCGTATGGAACGATGACCTGATCGCCGCCGGTGCAGGCTTCCCACCGCACCCGCACCGTGACATGGAGATCATCACCTACGTTCGCGAAGGCGCCATTACCCATCAGGACAGCCTGGGCAACAAGGGCCGTACCGAGGCCGGCGACGTGCAGGTCATGAGCGCTGGCAGCGGCATCGTCCACAGCGAGTACAACCTGGAGAAGGTCGACACGCGGATCTTCCAGATCTGGATCATCCCGGAAAAGGTCGGTGACGCGCCCTCCTGGGGTACCCGCCCGTTCCCCAACGGTGAACGTGGCGAAGGCTTCGTGACCCTGGCCAGCGGCCGCGAAGGCGATGACGACAGCCTGCGCATCCGCACCGACGCCCGCCTGGTGGCCGCGACCCTGCGCGCCGGTGAAAGCGCCGAGTACCGCCTCGATGAGGGGCGTCGCGGCTACCTCGTACCGGCCAAGGGACGGATCGAGGTGAACGGCGTGCCAGCCAAGGCCCGTGACGGTGTGGCGATCGAGCAGGAAACGCTGCTGAAGGTGACGGCGCTGGAAGACAGCGAAATCGTGCTGGTCGATGTGGCCTGATCGTCCTTGGCCGGCTTGCCGGCGCAGGCCGCTATCGCACTTTTTCGCGTTTGTGCGCTCTATGCATGGCCAGGTCCCACCGATCCCCGGTGGGACCGCCTTTTCCAACCGGTGCCGATGGCCGCACGAAGACGCTTTCCGTTTCCTCTCCTACTGCTGATGGCCGGCAGCCTCGCGTGCCTGGTCGCCTGTACCCAGCAGCAGGGGCGCGACATGCTCACCCAGTTCGGCAACGGCAAGCCCGACGAGCTGTTCCAGACCAGTGTCGACCGCATGGCCACCCTGGCCATGCGTGACAACCTGCAAAGCCTGTACCTGCTGATGAACAAGCTGTACCTGCGCAACCCCAACCAGTGGCGGCAATCGGGCTACCTCGACGCTACCACCGCGGCGCGGCAGATCCGCATCGCCATCGAACAGCGCCAGCCGCTGGCGCAGTTGGGGGAGCGCCGCGACCTGGCGGCCTTGAGCTACGCCCTGAGCCCGGAGTTTCGCGGCGACCGGGTGGGTGCCTTCATCTACGCCATCGGCAGCATGCTGGTCACCGCCCACGGCGGGCGCACCGAGTTCTATATGACCGACACCCTCGACCCGTTGTTCATCCACAATGCCGCGCGCAACATCGAGAAGGCCACCTGGATGCTCGGCCAGCGCCAGGATGCCAATGGCGTGCTCCTGCTGTTTTCCAACGAAATTTCCGAGCAAGGCAGCAACCTCAGCTTCGCCGTGGAGTTCGGCAAGGTCGTCGCCCGCCTCGACCTGTTGGCGCAGATGCTTGACGAGCGCTATCGACGGATCGGCCTGAATTACGCGCAAAGCCTGCTGTTGATGAATTTCCTGCCGGTGCAATGAGCCGCGTCCGCTAGTATCGGCAGCCGAGGGTTGCCATCGCAGCCCCTCAAGCGGCACGGTTGAGCCGTATCCAGCCCAACAAGCAAATGAGGCGCCAAGCAATCAACCCCGTCGCCGTTTCAGCTGCTGCTTCAACACCCGCAACGGCGGCGCATAGAAGAACCCGAACGACACGCTGCCCTGGCGGCCCTTCACCGCATGGTGCAGGCGATGGGCCCGGTACAGGCGCTTGAGGTAGCGGTTGACCGGTTTCGGCGCCCGCGGCCAGTGCCGGTGAAACACCCCATCGTGGGCCAGCACGTAGGCCAGCCCATAGCCCGCCACGCCGCCACCAACCCATTGCAGCGGCGCATGCCCGGCCTTGCCCAGCATCACCAAAGCAGCGGCGATCAGCCCAAGCGCCAGCAGGTAGAGGTCGTTGGTTTCCAGCATGCCCAGTTGCGGCTCGTGGTGCGAGCGGTGCAGCCACCAGCCCCAACCGTGCATGACGTACTTGTGGGCCAGCGTGCCGACGCCCTCCATGGCCACCAGGGTGCCGAACAGCACGGCGAGATTGAACAACATGTATCGGTCCGAAGGGGGTTGGCAGCGAAAGGCGCAAGCGTACCATTGCCGCCAGGTCATTCAGAGGGATTTTCCATGAAGGATGTGCACGCCTCGGCCAGCACCGGCTACACACGCCAGTCGGGCAACTACGAGCAAGGTCGTCCGGACTACCCCGTCGCCTTGCAGGACTGGTTACGCGACACCCTGGGTATCGGCGCCGGCGCCCCGGTGCTCGACCTGGGCGCAGGCACCGGCAAGTTCACCCGCCTGCTCAGCATGCTGGCACCGCGCCTGACGGCAGTGGAACCGGTCGCCGCCATGCGCGCACGCTTGCACGAACGGCTGCCCGACATCCCCGTGCTCGAGGGCACCGCACAGCACATCCCGCTGGCCGAGGCCAGCCAGCAGGTGCTGGTCTGCGCCCAGGCCTTCCACTGGTTCGCCGATGCCGCCGCCCTGGAGGAGATGCACCGGGTGCTGGCCCCCGGCGGCCGTCTGGGTCTGATCTGGAACGTGCGAGACGAAACAGTGGACTGGGTGGCGCGGATCACCGAAATCATCACCCCTTACGAGGGCGACACGCCACGTTTTCACACCGGGCGCTGGCGCGAAGCCCTCGCAGGGAGCCGCTTCAGCACTCCGCAACTGACCACCCTGCCCCATGTCCATGAGGGTGACCCACAGACCGTGATCCTCGAACGCCTGCGCTCGGTGAGCTTCATCGCCGCCCTGCCCCAGGCCGAACAAGACGAGGTCATGGACCAGTTGCAAAGCCTGATCGACAACCATCCGGACCTCAGGGGCCGTGAGCGCATCGCCTTCCCTTACCGCACCCAGGCCTACGTCTGCCAGCGCCTGCCGTAACAGGATTGTCATGATTCATGCCTTGACCCCGCGCGGGTCGAGGCGTATGGTCCGCCGCGCATTCAAGCATCCCTCACCCAGGAGACCCCTGCATTGGACAGTAGCCCCAGTCGATTGCGACAGGCCCACACGGCGAGCTAGTCCGGCAGCGTTCCTGCCACTGTCTCGCCGTACTCGGTAGACGGTGGTTTCCTTCGGCCCTCCCTGGCTGAACATTCCTCCTTGCTTCCCAGCCCTGCCACCCGGCATGGCGCGTGGTCCTGCGCATTCCTCGTTTGCAATCGCGCCGTCTCAAGTCGGCGCCCATGCGGGCCATCGCCCGCAGAACGGAGTTCGCTATGGATTGGAAAATCTTCCTGCTGCGCGTCAGCGTGGCCCTGCTGCTCGGTGCCCTGATCGGCGCCGAGCGTCAACTGCGCCAGCGCCTGACGGGCCTGCGCACCAACGCCTTGGTCAGCACCGGCGCCTGCCTGTTCGTGTTGATGACCCAGGCAGTGCCGGGCATGGCGCCCACCGATGCCTCGCGCATCGCCGCCTATGTGGTGTCGGGCATCGGCTTTCTCGGCGGCGGCGTGATCATGCGCGACGGCTTCAACGTGCGTGGCCTGAACACCGCCGCCACCCTCTGGTGCACCGCCGCGGTCGGCGTGCTGTGCAGCCTCGGGTTGTTGCTGGAGGCGTCGCTGGGGAGCCTGGTGGTGCTGTGCGCCAACATCCTGCTGCGCGACCTCGCCCAGCGCCTCGACCGCCAGGACGTGCTGCCGGCCAGCGAGGTCGAGCAGCGCTACGAGGTGCGCATCGTCTGCCGCGCCGAGGACGAAATCCAGGTACGCAGCCTGATGCTGCACAGCCTCAGCGACCCGGGCCTGCGCCTGCAGTCGCTGCACAGCGAGGACCTGGCCGACCCGGCACGCCTGGAAGTACGCGCCGAACTGCTCGGCACGCCCCAGGCGCCGACCCAGCTGGAGCGCCTGGTCGGCCGGGTGAGCCTGGAGAAAGGCGTCAGCTCGGTGCGCTGGCAGTTGCAGGCTCAGGGCCTGAACATCGATTAGGGTCTGTACGAAATGTGTCTGCGCAAAGGCCAGACAAGGCGAAACGGGGGAGGAAGCGCAGTGTACTGGAGTACATGAGCATTCCGAGCCCCGTTTCAACGCAGTAGGGCGAGTGCAGATACATGTCGTACAGGGCCTAGACGCTGTCGCGCACATGCCGCTCGCGCAGCTCCTGGCGCTCCTTGGCCTCGACGCACAAGGTCGCGGTGGGCCGCAGCAGCAGGCGGCGCAGGCCAATCGGCTCGCCGGTTTCCTCACACCAGCCGTAGTCGCCCCGGGCCAGGCGCTCCAGCGCCTGGTCGATCTTGTCCAGCAGCTTCTTTTCCCGCTCCAGCGAGCGCAGTTGCCAGTGGCGCTCTTCTTCGGCGCTGCCGATGTCGGCGGGGTCGCTGTGCACTTCCTGCTCGCGCAGGGCACGGAACTCCTGTTCGATACGGCCCTGCAGCTCGCCGCGCTGGGCCAGCAGCAGGTTACGGAAGAATTGCCGCTGCGGTTCGTTCATGTAGGCGGCGGCAGGTTGTTGCAACAATTGCTCTTCAGTCATGGCAAGGTTCCGAAATGCTGGGGGCGCGTCGCGCCCCTTTCGCTGGCAAGCCAGCTCCCACAGGGGCTGCGCAGCGGCCCCTGGCTCAATCAACGGTCGAACATCAAGGGCAGTCCCTGGCACGGGTCGCGCACCTGGCCCTGGTGCCAGGCCAGTTGCCCCGACACCACCGTGGTACGTACCACATGGTGAAAAGCGCGCTGCTGGAACGGCGTCCAGCCGCAGCGCGCCAGGATCGGGTCGTCCGCCACAGCCCGTGGCCTGGCCAGACGCTCGACGATGGCGAAGTCTGCCCAGTACCCCTCGCGCAGAAAACCGCGTTCGCGAATGGCGAACAGCTCGGCCACCGCGTGGCTGGTCTTGGTCACCACCTGGGCCATGCTCAGCACTCCTTCGCTGACCAGTTCCAGCGCCGCCGGGAGGGCATGCTGCACCAGCGGCAGGCCTGACGGTGCGCGTGCATACACCCGCCGTTTCTCCTCCAGCGTATGCGGCGCGTGGTCGGTACCGATCACATCGATACGGTCACGGGCCAGGGCCTTGCGCAAGGCGTCACGGTCGGTGCCAGTCTTGATCGCCGGGTTGCACTTGATCAGATGGCCGAGGCTGGCGTAGTCGCTGTCGTCGAACAGCAAGTGGTGCAAGCACACCTCAGCAGTGATGCGCTTGCCGCTCACCGGGCCGGGCGTGAACAACGCCAGCTCGCGTACCGTGGTCAGATGCAGCACATGCAGGCGCGTGCCAAAACGCCGGGCCAGTTGCACGGCCAGGCTCGAGGAACGGTAGCAGGCATCGGCATCGCGGATCAGCGGGTGCGCGGCCGGGGGGATGAACTCGCCGTGGCGCGCCCGCCACCAAGCCTCGTTCTGCAGAATGCTCGGCGTGTGTTCGCAATGGGCCAGGACGATGGTCGGCGCATAGACGAAGAGTTTTTCCAGCACCTGCGGATCGTCCACCAGCATGTCGCCAGTGGACGCGCCCATGAACACCTTGATCCCGGCAACATCGCGCGGGTCGAGGGCGGCAATGGTGTCGAGGTTGTCGCGGCTAACGCCGAAATGAAAGCCATAGTTGGCCCGTGAGCCCGCCGCCGCCCGGCGCTTCTTGTCGGCCAGCGCCTCCAGGGTCAACGTGGGCGGGTTGGTGTTGGGCATGTCCATGAAACTGGTGATACCCCCGGCCACCGCTGCCCGCGACTCGCTGGCGATGCTGCCCTTGTGCGGCGCCCCCGGCTCGCGAAAGTGCACCTGGTCGTCGATCATCCCCGGCAGCAGCCAAGCTCCCTTGGCATCGATCTCCAGTGCCGCACGGGCGTTGTCGAGGCTGCCGGCGATCCGTTCTATGCGCCCATGGCGCACCAGCAGATCGGCTTCGAATTCACGCCCCTCATTGACCAGCCGCGCATTGCGCACCAATAGCGTATCCATGCTCAGAACTCATTCTGCAAGGCCTTGTAGCCCTGGACCAGGTCGATATTGGTGCGCGCCACGTCCTCGGAAAACTCCGAGGCCGACACGCTGACCGGCGGGTAGCGCTCCAGGTCGGTATGCGGACCGATGTGCTCGGTGGGCGGCACGTAAAAGCGTGGCGGCAAGTCGCGGCCGTCGACCACAGAATTGTGCCGCACCACGCTGCCATCACCGACCTTGCAGTTGAACAGCACGCTGTTGAAGCCGATGAACACCCGGTCGCCGACTTCGCACGGGCCGTGGACGATGGAGCGATGGGCGATCGAGCTGTACTGGCCGATGCGTACCGCCGCGCCGGACTTGGAGTGGATCACCACGCCATCCTGGATATTGGAATTGGCGCCGATGACGATCGGCTGCATGTCGCCGTCGGCGTCCACCTCGTCGGCGCGGATCACCGCGTAGGGGCCGACGAACACGTTGTCGTGGATGATCACCTTGCCGCAGATGATGGCGGTGTGGTCGATATAGGCCGATTCGGCGATTTGCGGGAGATGGCCGGAGGGGTTTCTGCGGATCACGATGAGGTCCTGCCTGGAGGAAGACTGCAAATGTTACGTTATAACAATTACATTGCAACACCTTCCCGCGTCGATCTGGCAAACTGCGTCTTCTTGCGCAGCGACGCCACGCCCATAGGTCTTGTCTCCACCATGCTTGTCCGCCTCACCCGCATCGAGGATGTTCCCTTGCTCCCGGCCCTGGAACGCTCCGCCGCCCAGGCATTCCGGCAATTGCCGCACCTCGCCTGGCTGGCCGACAGCGACGTGATGGATGAAACCCAGCACCTGGCATTCGTGAGCGAAGGTTGCAGCTGGGTCGCCGTGGATGATCAGGACCAGGCACTGGGCTTTCTCTGCGCCAGCGTTGCCGATGACGCCTTGCACATCCATGAGCTGTCCGTGCGGCAAGAGGCCCAGGGCCAAGGCCTGGGCCGGCGTCTGCTGGACCAGGCCTTTGATGCCGCCCGCCACAAGGGCCTGGCCTGGCTGACCCTGACCACCTTCGACGATGTCCCCTGGAATGCCCCGTTCTATCAGCGCTACGGCTTCGAACGTCTGGCGGTGCGACAGCTGGATCATCGCCTGCAGACGATCATCTCCAGCGAGCTGGCCCACGGCCTGACCGATCGCTGTGCCATGCGCTTGGCCATTACCTGCGGCCCCTAGACGCTGCCGATTTGACTTCGCATTGGCATCAGAACCGCTCCGCCACCATCTTGAACGGATACGGCTGCGCCTTGTACTTGCCGATCTTGCCGCGCTTGGGCAGCGTCACCTTGTGCTCCCGGCTGAGGTCCTTGTAAGGGATCTGCTGCAACAGGTGGCTGATGATATTCAGCCGCGCCTTGCGCTTGTCCTCGGAGCGCGCCATGTACCACGGCGACCAGGAAGTATCGGAGGCGGCAAACAGGTCGTCGCGGGCGCGGGTGTAGGCGTCCCAGCGGTTGTAGGACTTGACGTCCATCGGCGACAGCTTCCACAACTTGCGCCCGTCGCTGATGCGGTCCTGTAGCCGGCGGGTTTGTTCCTCGGCACTGACCTCGAGCCAGTACTTGATGAGGATGATCCCCGACTCGACCATCATCCGCTCGAACATCGGCACCACGGTGAGGAACTTGTGCGCCTGCTCTTCGGTGCAGAAGCCCATCACCCGCTCCACCCCGGCGCGGTTGTACCAGCTGCGGTCGAAGATCACCACCTCGCCGGCCGCCGGCAGGTGGGTCAGGTAGCGCTGGGCGTACATCTGGGTCTTCTCGCGCTCGGTGGGCGCCGGCAACGCCACCACGCGGAACACCCGCGGGCTGACGCGCTCGGTGATGGCCTTGATGGTGCCGCCCTTGCCCGCGCCGTCGCGGCCTTCGAAGACGATGCACACCTTCAGGCCCTTCTCCACCACCCACTGCTGGAGTTTGACCAGCTCCACATGCAGGCGCTTGAGTTCCGCCTCGTAGGTCTTGCGTCCAAGCTTCTCGTCGACCTCACCCTTGCGCTTGCCCTTGGCCATTGCCTGCTCCTCTCTGCCCGCTTCAGGTCGCCCCGACGGCGCCGGGGCGGAACCAGCAGAGTATGGCTGAACACCCACCATTTGCCGGTTGGCCGCCGGTCGTTGCCAGGAACAGGCTTTGCCAAACAGCGCACAGCACGGGCGATATGTCGTCGTGCCACGATTGCGGCCGCTCTGGCGCGCGGGTTCTAATCCTGCCCTGCGCTCCACCCAGCAATTGGCAATACAAGGAAGCCTTACGATGGACAGGAAGATCATACCGCTGGCGTTTCTGGCGACCCTGGTCGGCTGCTCGGACAACCAGCAGCCCCGTGAAGCCGACCTGCGCCAGGCTGCCCAAGCCTACCTCGACAGCCAGTACCCGCACTGTTTCGTGATCAGTGCCTTCCCCACCCGCACCCGTGACTTCGACGTCGAAGGAATCAACCAGGCCCTGCACGCCCTGGCCCAGGTCGGCGTGGTCAGCGAACGGGAAGTTGCCCGTACCGAAGTCCCTGAGCGCCTGTGGCAGCCGGCGCGCACCGACATCTACTACGCCTACGACCTCACCGACGAGGGCCGCCGCTACTACAAGGCCGATGCAGGGCGCAAGGCAAACGGCGCCAGCACCGGCGGGCTGTGCTTCGGCAAGGCCCAGGTCACCGCCATCAACAGCGTCGGCAAGCCTACCGAACATGATGGGCGCAAGCAGTCGCAGGTGAGCTACAGCTACCAGGTGAAGGAACTGCCGAGCTGGGCCAGCGACGCGGCGGTCCAGGCCGGCATCGCAGGCCTCGGCCAGGCAGCCGCCAGTGCCGCCAAGCCGCTGGAGGAAACCCGCGCCATGGTGCTCACGGAACAAGGTTGGGTCCACGAGCAACTGCTGGCCAACTGATCGCGGTGTTAATCCTGGGGAAATCCGCGCACGCCATCCTTGCCTCAACCCGGCCGCCTGGCGGCCGTTTTTAGGTCAATCGATGGAGACCCCAGTGATGAAAGCCCTAACCTGTGCACTCGCCCTGCTGGCAACGATCTCGGCCACCTCGGCCTTTGCCGAAGGCGGCGCCGACCGCCTCAAGGAACGCAGCGACCAATGGGCGCTGCAACGCCAGCAGGCCGAGCAGATCGCCAAGGGTGACGCCCAGTCACCCGCCCAGCAGCAAGCACAGCAGACCCAGGACAACGCCAACACACCCTCCAGCTGATAGGCCCCTTGGGCATTTTTGTTCAATACCCGCGCCGCGGCCTCGGGCAGGATAGCCGCACTATCCTCGCCACAAGGAAACGCCCGATGAGCCTGACACTGTCCATGGCGGCCTTCGCCCTCGCCGCCTCCATCTCCCCCGGCCCGGTCAACATCGTCGCCCTCGGCAGCGGCGCGCGCCATGGCCTGCGGGCCAGCATCGGGCATGCGGCCGGTGCCACCCTGGGTTTCTGCCTGCTGCTGGTGCTGGTCGGGCTGGGCGTGCATGAGCTGCTGCTGCGCTGGCCGTTGCTGGGGCAGCTGTTGCATTGGGGCGGGGTGTTGTTCCTGCTGTACATGGCATGGAAGCTGGCCAGCGACGACGGCGCGCTGGGCGCCGAGGATGGCCAGCGGGCGCCAAGCGCCTGGCACGGCGCGGCCATGCAGTGGCTGAGCCCCAAGGCCTGGCTGGCGGCCGTGGCTGGCATCGGCGCCTATACCGGCGGCGAGCAACAGCTGTTGTGGCTGTTCACCTGGATCTACGGGCCGATCTGTTTCGTCTCCGTGGCCAGTTGGGCCTGGGCCGGCAGCGTGATCCGCCAGTACCTGGCCGAGCCGTGGCGGATGCGTCTGCTCAATCGGGTGCTGGCGGGGTTGCTGGTGGCGAGCGCGGTGTACCTGATGGTATGAGGTTGACGGTTCGTGCCCTATCGCGGGGCAAGCCCGCTCCCACGTGCTATTCAGCCATTACGATAGTGCCCCGGCGTGGTCGCCAGGTGCCGCTTGAAAGCCCGCTGCAGATGCGCCTGGTCGGCAAAGCCGGCTTCCAGCGCCACCTCGGCGATGGCCCTGCCTGCGCGCAATTGCGCCCGGGCATGCTGCACCCGCTGGTCGAGCAGGTAGGCGTGCGGCGATAGCCCGAAGCGCTTGCCGAATACGCGGGTCAGGTAGGCCCGTGACAAACCTGCCGCAGCACAGATGTCCTCCAGGGTCAGCGGATCCAGACGGTGGGTGCGAATGAACGCGGCAGCCATTTCCAGGCGTGGATGCGCCTGTGGGTGACGCGCCGCGCCGCCCTCGAGATAACCTGGCAGCTCTGCGAAGAACGTCGCCAGCCGCTCGGCCTTGTCCAGCGCCTCGGTGTCGAGCAGCCCGGCGAACAGGTCGAGCAACCGCCCGTACAGCGCAGGTGACGTGCTCAATGTCGCTGCCGGCAGTTCGAACCCTCGGGCCTGCAACCACGGCAAATCAACGAACAGCATCAGGTAGGACCAAGGTTCGCCCAGGATGGGGTTGCAGGTGTGCACCACTCCTGGGTTCATGAGCACCGTGGTCCCCACGGCCACCTCATGCCGTGCATCACCGGTCAAGTAAGTGCTGCGCCCGCCGGTGATCACGCCGATGGAAAAGCTCGCGTGGGAATGCGCGGTGTAGCACACCTGGCGGCCATCCCCGACCAGACGGGCCTCGACGAAGGGCAATGCCGGATCACGCCAGAACCGCGAGACCTCGATCATCGCCCCGCCCTCACCCTTCGCCGCCCTGCACCACCACCAGCAACTGCGCCTGGCGCTCGCCGACCGAACGCAGGCGGTGCGGGGTCTGGGCATTGAAATGCAAGGCGTCGCCGGCCTCCAGCAGCACCCGCTCGCTCATGAAGTCGACCTCCACCTGCCCCTCGTGGACGAACAGGAACTCCTCGCCCTCATGTTCCTTGAAGGTCGGGTCGCTGAACTCGGTCGGCGGCTGGATCAGAAACGGCAACAGGCTGCGCTGGCCGACCTGCGAGGTCAGCACCGCATAGCCCGGCCCCTCGCCACCGCCCACCAGCGCCTGGCGCTCGCCGCGGCGCACCAGGCTGTAGCGCGCCTGGCCGTCATGCTCGCCGTCGAACAGTTCCTCGACATTGACGTTCAACGCCCGCGCCAGCTTCAGCGCCGCGGCGATCGACGGCGTGTTGAGGCCACGCTCGACCTTGGACAGATAGCTCTTGGTCATGCCGGACTTCTCGGCCAGCTGCTCAAGGGTGATGCCCAGTTTCTTTCTCAGCAGTTTCAGTCGGATAGACATGTGAAGCAGGTTTCCCGAACAAACGCACTTGCGCATGACACTTTGTGTCATATAGGATTATTTGTGTCATTTGATGGTTCGCCCCCTCACCGTCCAAAGCTCGGGGGCGAGCCAGCCCTGACATCCGTCATCACGCCACAGAGGAAAGATCCCCATGGCCAATACCCTTACCCTCAGCAAAGACCAGCTGGTGCAAAAGGCACTGACACAGATGCAAGGCTCGCTTGCCGATAATACGTGGACTGTGCGCGAAAAGCTGGCCCTGACCTGCCGAATTCTCTTCGATAACGGCCACGACTCGGGCCTGGCCGGACAGATCAGCGCCCGTGGCGCGCAACCGGGCACCTTCTACACCCAGCAACTGGGCCTGGGCTTCGACGAAATCACCGCCGGCAACCTGCTGCTGGTCAACGAAGACCTCGAAGTGCTGGAAGGCGAAGGCATGCCCAATCCGGCCAACCGTTTCCACAGCTGGGTGTACCGCGCCCGCCCCGACGTCAACTGCATCATCCACACCCACCCTACCCACGTCGCCGCGCTGTCGATGCTGGAAGTGCCGCTGCAGGTCTCACACATGGACCTGTGCCCGCTGTACGAAGACTGCGCATTCCTCGAAGCCTGGCCGGGCGTGCCGGTGGGTAACGAGGAAGGCGAGATCATCAGCGCCGCCCTGGGCGACAAGCGCGCCATCCTGCTCTCGCACCACGGCCAGCTGTCCACCGGCACCAGCATCGAGCAGGCCTGCGTCTACGCCCAGCTGATCGAGCGCGCCGCGCGCCTGCAACTGCTGGCGATGGCCGCCGGCACCATCAAGCCGATCGCCCCGGAGCTGGGCCGCGACGCCCACGACTGGATCGACCGGCCCAAGCGCCACGGCGCCGCCTTCAACTACTACGCCCGGCAGGCCCTGCGCAGCCACGCCGATTGCCTGAACTGATCCCTTTACGCCTTGCTTGCGGAGCCTTGCACAATGACTAATCAATTCCACGGCATCATCGGCTACACCATCACCCCGTTCAGCGCCGACGGCGAGCAGCTCGACCTGCCCGCGCTGGGCCAGTCCATCGACCGCCTGATCGCAGGCGGCGCCCACGCCATCGCCCCGCTGGGCAGCACCGGCGAAGGCGCTTATCTGAGCGACAGCGAATGGCAGCAGGTCGCCCAGTACAGCCTGGAGCGCATTGCCAAGCGCGTGCCGAGCATCGTCAGTGTCTCCGACCTGACCACCGGCGGCGCCGTGCGCCGCGCCCGCTTCGCCCAGCAGCACGGCGCCGACGCGGTAATGGTGCTGCCGGCCGCGTACTGGAAGCTCAGCGAAGCCGAGATCCTCCAGCACTACCGCGCCATCGGCGCGGCCATCGACATCCCGATCATGCTCTACAACAACCCGGCCACCAGCGGCACCGACATGCCGGTGGAACTGATCCTGCGCATCGTGCGCGAGGTGGACAACGTGACCATGGTCAAGGAGAGCACCGGCGACATCCAGCGCATGCACAAGCTGCAACTGCTCGGCGAGGGCCAGGTGCCGTTCTACAACGGCTGCAACCCGCTGGCGCTGGAAGCCTTCGTTGCCGGTGCCACGGGCTGGTGCACGGCGGCGGCCAACCTGATTCCCGAACTGAACCTGCGGCTGTACCAGGCGGTGCAGAGCGGTGAGCTGGAACAGGCCAAGGCGCTGTTCTACCGCCAGCTGCCGTTGCTCGATTTCATCCTCAAGGGCGGCTTGCCGGCGACCATCAAGGCTGGCCTTGAGATGACCGGGCTACCGGTAGGCGAACCGCGTCGGCCGGTGTTCGGGCTGGATGCCCGGGGCCGCGACCAGCTGAAGACGCTGCTCGACGCTTTGCGTCAGGACTGATGTAACCAACGCACCTGTGGGAGTACGCTTCCACAGGTCATTGCACACGCTTGAGAAGCCAACCCCAAACCCGGAGAATGCCCCAACCCAAACGACCAGAAGCCATGGAAAAGGACCTTTCCAGTGAACCAGAAACAACGCGACGCCCTCAGCAAGTTCCTCAGCTACGTACTGCGCCACGCCCCCGAATCTATCGACCTGTCCCTCGACCGCGACGGCTGGGCCGATGTCGATGCGCTGATCCACGGCGCCGGCCGGCAAGGTCATGCCTTCGACCTGCACGCCCTGCGTGAAGTGGTCGAGACCAATGACAAGCGCCGTTTCACCCTTTCCGACGATGGCCGCCGCATCCGCGCCGCCCAAGGCCACAGCAGCAACCAGGTCGAAGTGCGACACGTCGCCAAGGCGCCACCCGTCCTGCTCTATCACGGCACCGCCAGCCGCTTCCTGGCCTCCATCGAAACACAGGGCCTGATCCCAGGCAGCCGTCACCATGTGCACCTGAGCGAGGATCCGCAGACTGCGTTGACGGTGGGTAAGCGCTATGGCCAGCCGGTGCTGCTCACGGTCGATACCCAGGCCATGTGCGCAGCGGGAGCAGTGTTCTATCAAGCGGACAACGGTGTCTGGCTGGTAGACCAGGTGCCGCCGGTATATCTGTCATGCCAGGCAGAAGAATAAGCCTGCAAGGAGCGGCCTTGTGCCGCCCGACCAGTTTAAAGCGGGCCAAGCGTTTCGTTAGTAAAGTACCGCGTATCCTTATCCATCGCGGGCTCCATCCCGCCATAAAATACAGGTATCGAGAAACGACCTGCCAAGCCCGACGCATATGCATGCAACGAGTGCATGATATCGCTCAAGTCGTCAGCAGACGTGCTGTTGAAGGAGAGTTCAATATCGAGGCGATCTTCCCACTTGATGACTCGTAGCAGCACCAACGGCAGGCTCACCTTATTGGATACATTGAATTCCCAGAGCCGCAGGCTCAGACATACCGACTCACCACTACCGCGCAATCGCTGCGTCACTGCCTCCAGGCTCTCCCCTCCTTGAACCTCGGAGTCTGCCGACAGCGAAAGATCAGAATGCGTTTTCGCCGAAGCCACGATCACCTTGAGGACAGCTTGCAACGCCACATCCGGCACGTGTTCCAACATGACTTCGTACACGACAGTCCCTCTTTCGGCCTACGAGGAGTATTTGCAAAACATTCACTTCTTAAGAGATTCGCAAGCGCACCGAATGCAATGATCCACCTGCTCCGTGCTGAGATAATAATCGGGATCGCCGCGCAATAAATCCTCATTTTCTGTAAAAGCGTCAAGATTGCCGAACAATTCGTCCAGCACAAGATAGACATCCTCGGGCAACACCCGCGACTCATTCTTGAACCGCCCAAAAACACCTCAACAAACTAGCCCAAGGTACATTTGTCCGATAAATACTCTTCCATCAGACTAACATAAGGCAGCGCCACCTCACTCATACTCACTCCCTCTGCCAAGGTCCTCAAGTGCATATTTTAGGCCAAGACTTACCCCCTCGATTAAATGTCACTTGATGTACATTTGCACCGCACCCAACTCATTCTTCATCCCAAAAATTTCCCGGCGTTACATAAGCGCCGTCCTTTAGGACCTCACACCAACCAAAATACCGATGAAACATTTTCAGATAGGAAAAAGGGGACAGATTTATTTTCCATACTCTAATTTTGACGCCCCGGTTCCCAGCACGTGTTTTCCTCACAGACACCTTAAGCAACGGGCTTCAACGTCGTCTTGGCCATGCAAAGATAGAAATTAGAGTAGGAAAATAAATCTGTCCTCTTTTTCTGCCTTTTTCTGTTGCCCCCTTTTTCTGCAGGGCATCGACCGAAAGCTGACAGATTTAATTTCCATACTTTAACTTCAACGCGCTCCGCCTACGCCACTTCATGCTCTCACCAGTGATAACTGCGGAAAATAGAGTAGAAAAATATACTTACCCCTACTCTTTCGCTTATGTTTACTATTCTTTTATCTCTTCACCCCCAGCAAATGCTTAAACGGCCCCTTACCCAAGTCAAGCCCCATATCTAAAACCAGCAGAACAGCCTCTCTATACTCTTCATCGCTTATGGAAACATCATATTCACAGATATGATCACACAATATCTCAAAGGCTAGACCCTCTTCACTGTACGCGACATAGTCCAAGGCCCCTTGAAGAAGATCGGAGTTCAATCTACCTTCAAATTTTTTCCCAAACTTAATAATGCGATCCGCAAACATAAATCCTACTTAATTGCTTTGTAAGGTGGAATTGGCGCCTCATCAGAAAATGCAGTAACAACCTTTCCCGTAGCCGGCTGATATACAACTCGCACTCGCACGCCATCACGAGTTTCATAAGCAACCCATTTAGCAGCATCTCCTTTGGCGGTATAAACACCCCCGGTTCCAGTTTGCGCGTACCACTTAGTGTTCGGAGATGTCGTGATATCACCGACCGCGTCGATTATTTTATCTCCTGACCAACTTTCAGGGAAAACTGTCTTCCCTTCCTGTCCTGGCCACATATGTCCACCGCTGCCTGGGCCGCCGTGCCCTGCAGGTTCGGGTTGCCAAGGATGATCCCGCCCAGCTCAGTGCCCTGGGTGCGCCCGGTGGCGTTGTTGAGGATCAGCCCCTGCTGGCCGACGTTGTAGTCGCTGAACTGGTTGTGCGACAGGCCGCTGCCGTTGGGCGCGGCGATGTTGACGATGGGCACGCCGTTGCCTGCCTGGCCGAGGCTGGTGCCTGGTGCGCTGACCACCACGCCTTCGGCGGCCTGGGCCCACAGCGGCTGCCAGAACATGACGTTGGCCAGCAGGAACGCCAGGCCGCGCTTGGGCAGGCCGCAAAAGCGTTCACGTGGCTGAATTAGGGCCGAGCGTTGGCGGGCCAGGAAGGCGAATAGACGGACGTCCATGTGAAATCTCGTGGGTAAGGCGGGGATGAGTCGGGTGAGTCAGAGGAAGAAGTCGAGGCGGAAATACACCGGGCGTTCCTTTTCGGTCAGCACGTCGGGGCGTTCCAGGCTGTGGGCGAAGGTCACGCTGGCGGCCATGTGCTGGCCGCGGGCGAACAGCTCCAGCGAGTGGCTGCTGGCACGGCCGTGATACTCGCCGTTGTAGCGATCGTTGCGGATCACCCCGAGGTCGTAGCCCAGGCCCAGGCCATACTCGGCCACGAACGGCTGCAGCAGCGGCCAGTTAACCGGGCGGGTCCAGCGCAGGTCGTTGCGCCAGTAGCCACCGCTGTCGCCGGACAACGACTGGTCCTTCAGGCCGCGTACCGACGACAGCCCGCCAAGGCTGATGCGCTGAGGGCTGAACAGCACGTCTTCGCTGCGCTGGCCGGTGGCCAGGCTGGTGAAGCTCAGGCGCTCGCCGAACAGTTCGAAGCCCTGCACATAGCTGACCGTGGCGCTGTACTTGCGGTAGCGCGCCACCGGTTGGCCCGGACGCGGGTGGGCATTGTCCTGGGCATCGAAGGCGCCGATGCCTTCCTGAGTGCCCAGGTCGATGTTGACGAAGGCATTGCCCAGGCGGCGGCCGTGGTTGATGCCGAACTGCGCCTCGCTCAGGCGGTTACTGCTGCCCTCCAGGCGGCTGTCCTCGATGTAGTTGTTGGTGCGCAGGTGGGCCACACCGGCATTCAGCGAGGTCTTGCTGGTGGCATCGCGATGTACCACGCGCTCGGCGCGCAGCTGGTGGCTCTGGCTGTCGCCGGTCTGCTTGAAGGCAAAGCCGTTGGCCTGGGCCAGGGAGCGGTATTCGCTCTCGCTGTAGCTGTAGGTGAAGTTCCACCAGCCCCACGGCAGGTTGTAGAACAGCACGCCGTTCTTCGAGCCCTGGGTGTGATCACTGACCACATCGTGGCCACCACGCAGCATCAGCTGGTCGGCCAGCCCCAGCGGGCTGTCCCATTCCAGGCCGAGGTTGAGCATCTGCTCGCCGGTGCTGCGCTGGCCTTCGTTGTTACGCGACAGCGAGGCGCGCCAGGGTTTCTGCTGGGTGTTGCGCACCAGCACTTCGCTGCCGCCGACGGCCTTGCCAGGGGTCAGCTCCATCTGCGCCTTGTTCGACGGCAGACGGTTGAGCTGGTCGACCATCTGCTCGACTTCGCGCAGGTTCAGGCGCTGCTCGACTTCGCCGGGGAACACCATGGCCAGTTCGCGCTCGCTCAGGCCGCTGGCCGGGTCCGGGCGCAGCCCTTCCAGGCGCCCTTCCACCACCAGCACCTGCAGGTGGCCCGAGGACAGGTCCTGCTGCGGCAGGTAGGCGCGGCTGGTGACCAGGCCACGGCCCAAATAATGGTCGGTGATGGCCTTGAGCAAGGCATTGAGCTGGGTGACGCCCAGGCACTGGTCGATGAAGGGTTTGAGCAGGCTGTCGCGGTCAGCGGCGGACAGGTTGTCGGCGCCCTTGAGCTCGATGGTGTGGATATCGAAGCAGCGGGTGTCTTCGGGCCGTTGCTGCTGGGTAGGTTGTACGCTTTCGCCAGGCAGGTTGCGCAGGTCCTCGAGGCGCCGTTGCTGCTCTTCCAGCAGGCGGTTCTGGCGTTCGCGGATCAGGTCCTGGTCACCCGGTGAAACGGCCCAGGCCAACGGGCTGCACAATGTTGCAACAAATGCGAAGCGCGCATAATTGCGCGCTGAGTGAAGACGTACCGGCATACCTGTCCCTGGTGATCAACGCAAAGTGGCGCGCATAGTAAGTGGCCAGCATATTGACGTCAATTTGCCATCATTCAGCTTTTTCGGATATCCCGGTAGGAGGCTGCACAAGCGCCGATCCATGGCGCTTGTGCGCTCATCAGACTCCCTTCCAGGCAGGCGTCTGATGGATCTGCCTGATCAGGGCATTACAGGCGGGACATAGTGCAACGTGGTGCCCAGCGCCCACAGCAACACCAGCACCAGCGGCACATGCACCAGCAACTGCACGAACGAGAAGCCGATCAGGTCACGCGCCTTGAGCCCCAGCACCCCCAGCAGCGGCAGCATGTAGAACGGGTTGATCAGGTTCGGCAGCGCCTCGGCGGCGTTGTAGATCTGCACCGCCCAGCCCAGGTGGTATTGCAGGTCGTTGGCCACCAGCATCACGTACGGCGCCTCGATGATCCACTTGCCACCGCCGGACGGGATGAAGAAGCCGAGTACCGCCGAGTACACGCCCATCAGCAAGGCGTAGGTGTCATGGGTGGCGATCTGGGTGAAGAACAGCGAGATATGGTGAGCCAGGGTCTGGGCGTCCGCGCCCTTGACCTGGGTGAGAATGGCGGCGATCGAGCCGTACAGCGGGAACTGGATCAGCACCCCGGTGGTGGTCGGCACGGCGCGGGCCACGGCATCGAGGAAGCTGCGCGGGCGCCAGTGCAGCAAGGCACCGAGCATGATGAACAGCAGGTTGTAGGTGTTCAGCCCGGAAATCGCGGTGATCGCCGGCTTGGTGGCGAACTCCTGGTACAGCCAGCCGGCGGCCAGGGCCACCAGCAGCAGGATCAGGATCGGGCTGTATTCCAGCCATTCACCCGGGCGCGTGCGCTGGGGCGAAGGCGGTGCGCTGAAGCTCGGGTCCACTCCACAGTCCTGCGCGCTGCGGGCGCTGTTCGGGCCAGGCGCGGTGGCATAGGCGACGATCAGCGAGACGATCACCAGCGCGGCGAGCATCACCCCGGACTGCCAGAGGAAGATGGTCTCGGTGAACGGGATCACCCCGGTGATCGACAGGATCGACGGCGGCAGGCTGGCCGGGTTGGCCTGCAACTGCGCGGCCGACGACGACAGGCCCAGCGCCCACACCGCGCCCAGGCCCAGGTAGGCGGCGGCGCCGGCGGCGCGGTAGTCCATCTTCAGGTCGGTGCGGCGCGCCAGGGCGCGCACCAGCAGGCCGCCGAACACCAGCGACAGGCCCCAGTTGAGCAAAGAGGCGAGCATCGAGATCAGCGCCACCCAGCACACCGCCGAGCGGCCGTTTTTCGGTAGCCGCGCCAGGCGGTCGATCAGCCGGGCGGCAGGTGGCGAACTGGCCACCACATAGCCGCCGATGACCACGAAGGCCATCTGCATGGTGAACGGGATAAGGCTCCAGAAGCCGTCACCGAAAGCCTTGGCGGTGTCGGTGGGCTTGCCGCCCATGGCCAGGGCGCCGAGGGCCACCAGCATCACGGCCAGGGCGGCGAACACCCAGGAATCGGGGAACCAGCGTTCGGCCCAGTTGGAACAGCGCAGGGCAAAGCGGGCGGAGCGGCTGTCTTGGATATCAGCGGCCACGATGTTTTCCTTTTTCTGATTTTTATAGGACTGAAACGGCGTCGCCCCATCGCGGGGCAAGCCCGCTCCCACGAAGGATGCGTGGTCCTTAGGCTTTGTACGAAAAGTGCCTGCGCGACGATCATGCTGCGTTGAAAACAGGCTCGGAATGCTCATTGACAACCAGTCAAGTCGGGCGCGACCCCGGCCGTTCCTCGCCTGTTTTCGCCTTGCCTGATCGCCGCTCGGCGACTTTTCGTACAAACCCTAGTGGGAGCGGGCTTGCCCCGCGATGGGGCGCTTGCAACGGTGCTGCTTAGAAGGTCATTTCCTGCACGTCGTCCGGCACGATCAGCTTGCCGGCAGTCTTCGCGACGATTTCCTCGACACTCACGCCCGGCGCGGTCTCGCGCAGGATGAAGGCGCCGTTTTCGATCTCCAGGTAGGCCAGGTCGGTCAGCACCTTGCGGATGCAGCCGGCACCGGTCAGCGGCAGGCTGCACTTGGGAAGCAGCTTGGACTCGCCGTCCTTGGAGGCATGGGTCATGGTGACGATGATGTTGTCGGCGCCGGCCACCAGGTCCATGGCGCCGCCCATGCCCTTGACCAGCTTGCCGGGGATCATCCACGAGGCGATATTGCCTTCCACGTCCACCTCGAAGGCGCCGAGCACGGTGAGGTCGACATGGCCGCCACGGATCATGGCGAAGGATTGCGCCGAATCGAAGATCGACGCGCCACGGCGGGCGGTAACGGTCTGCTTGCCGGCGTTGATCATGTCGGCGTCGATGGTGGCTTCGGTGGGAAACTCGCCCATGCCCAGCAGGCCGTTCTCCGACTGCAGCATCACTTCCATGCCGTCGGGCACGTAGTTGGCCACCAGGGTGGGGATGCCGATGCCGAGATTGACGTAGTAGCCGTCCTTGAGTTCACGGGCGACGCGTTGCGCCATTTGTTCGCGGGTCAATGCCATGGTCAGGATCTCTTTGTTGTTCTTGAGGGCGGCGCTCAGGCCTTGACGGTGCGCTTTTCGATGCGCTTCTCGAAGGTGCCGACGATGACCCGGTCGACATAGATGCCCGGGGTGTGGATCTCGCTGGGCAGCAGCACGCCGGGCTCGACGATCTCTTCGACCTCGACCACGGTGATCTTGCCGGCGGTGGCGGCCAGCGGGTTGAAGTTCTGCGCGGTGTTGCGGTACACCACGTTGCCGTAGTGGTCGGCCTTCCAGCCTTTGACGATGGCGAAGTCGCCGGTGATGGACGCTTCGAGGATGTACTTGCGGCCGTTGAACTCGCGTACTTCCTTGCCTTCGGCAACCGGGGTGCCGTAGCCGGTGGCGGTGAAGAAGGCCGGGATGCCGGCGCCGCCGGCGCGCATCTTCTCGGCCAGGGTGCCTTGCGGGGTAAGCTCCACTTCCAGTTCGCCGCTGAGCAGTTGGCGCTCGAACTCGGCGTTCTCGCCAACGTAGGAGGCGATCATCTTGCGGATCTGCCGGTCCTCGAGCAGCACGCCGAGGCCGAAGCCGTCGACGCCGCAGTTGTTGGAGACCACGGTCAGGCCCTTGACGCCAAGGCGCTTGATTTCGGCGATGAGGTTCTCGGGGATGCCGCACAGGCCAAAGCCGCCGGCCAGCACGGTCATGTCGTCGGTCAGGCCCGCCAGGGCCTCTTCATAAGTTGCTACACGCTTGTCCAGTCCGGCCATGCTCAGTCGCC
The DNA here is from genome assembly GCF_018596375.1 of Pseudomonas sp. RC3H12. Taxonomy (NCBI): domain Bacteria; kingdom Pseudomonadati; phylum Pseudomonadota; class Gammaproteobacteria; order Pseudomonadales; family Pseudomonadaceae; genus Pseudomonas; species Pseudomonas sp. RC3H12. The sequence goes on from NZ_CP075595.1 coordinate 2,191,576, forward strand.
TTTTGTAGTTGTTGGAACCGTACGGTCATCTTCACTGTAGTCGACTGATTTGTTAATTTTGTTTTCGTCATCGATTGATAACTTTTCCAAAACAAAGGGTCAGCCCCTCATGAACGTCAAGCAGCTGCGTGCCTTCGTTACCGTGGCCAAGTACCAGAGCTTCGCCCAGGCCGGCGAGCACCTGCACGTGTCGCAACCGGCCTTGAGCCTGACCATCAAGGCCCTGGAGGACAACCTCGGCGGCGCCCTGCTCACCCGCACCACCCGCAGCGTCAGCCTGACCCCCGAGGGCGAGGTACTGCTGCCCCTGGCCAGGCGCCTGCTCGCCGACTGGGACGATACCGAGGAGATGCTGCGCCAGCGCTTCACCCTGCAACTGGGTCGGGTGTCGGTGGCGGCCATGCCGGCCTTCGCCGGCAACCTGCTGCCACGGTCGCTGAAGGTGTTTCGCCAACGCTACCCCAAGGTCAATGTCACCGTGCACGACGTGATCAACGAGCAGGTGCTGGAACTGGTGCGCCATCGCCGCGTCGAACTGGGCATCGGCTTCGAGCCGGAAAGCAGCGAGGCGCTGCGCTTCCACCCGCTGTACATGGACCGCTTCGTCGCCGTGGTGCCGGCCGACTCGCCCCTTGCCCAACAGCCCCAGGTGCGCTGGCAGGAGCTGCTGGCCGAGGACTTCATCGCCCTGCAGCGGCCATCGGCGGTGCGCCTGCTGCTCGAGCAGCACCTGGCCGCCAACCATGGCAAGCTGGCGGTGGCCTTCGAGAGCCATCAGCTGTCGACCATCGGCCGCATGGTTGCCAGTGGCCTGGGGGTCAGCGCGGTGCCGGCGCTGTGCATCGAGCAGATGCAGGAGCTCGGCGCCCGTTGCGTGCCGCTGGTCGATCCCACCGTGGAGCGGCGCATCGGTGTGATCGCCCTGGGTGATCACAAGCTGTCCAAGGCCGCCGAGGCGCTGCTCGATGTACTGCTGACCCATACCCACCCACAGGAGGTGACATGCGTTACGTGAATCTGGCGGGCTCCCGCGTTCCGGCCATCGGCCAGGGCACCTGGTACATGGGCGAGGACCCGGGCCGCAGGGCCGCCGAGGTGGCGGCCCTGCAACAAGGCATCGACCTGGGCCTTGGCCTTATCGACACGGCGGAAATGTACGCCGAGGGCGGCGCCGAGCAGGTGGTCGGCCAGGCCATCGCCGGGCGCCGCGACCAGGTGTTCCTGGTCAGCAAGGTCTATCCGCACAATGCCAGCCGACGCGGTGTACCGGCCGCCTGCGAGCGCAGCCTCCAGCGCCTGGGCACCGACTGCATCGACCTGTACCTGCTGCACTGGCGCGGTCAGTACCCGCTGGACGAAACGGTGCAAGCCTTCGAGCGGCTGATCGAGCAGGGCAAGATTCGCCGCTGGGGCGTGTCCAATTTCGACCTCGACGACTTGCGCGAACTGGATAACAGCGCCTGCGCCACCAACCAGGTGCTGTACAACCCGGCCGAACGTGGTATCGAGTTCGACCTGCTGCCGTGGAGCCGCGAGCAGGGCTTGCCGACCATGGCCTACTGCCCGTTGGCCCAGGCCGGGCGCTTGCTGCGACACCCGGTGATGGCGCAGATCGCCGAACGCCATGGCGCCACGCCGGCACAAGTGAGCCTGGCCTGGGTCACGCGCAATGATGGGGTGATCGCGATCCCCAAGGCGGTGGATCCGCAGCATGTGCGCTTGAATGCGGCGGCGGCCGACCTGGTGCTTGCCGAAGAGGACCTGCAAGCCATCGAGCAGGCGTTCCCGGCGCCGACACGCAAGCAGCGACTGGCGATGGTCTGAGGCTTAATGAAAGTCCCGGCTGCGCACATCAAGCCCCTGCAACAGCGGGCTGATGTCTTCCAGGCGCCGGGCGATCAGGTGCCGCACCCCGCTCTCCTGCTCCAGCCGCCCGCTCACCTTGAGCAACTTCGAACCTACCAGCTCTCGCCGTTGGCGCTCGGCCAGGTCGCGCCAGACCACCACGTTGACCATGCCATGCTCGTCCTCGAGGGTGACGAAGGTCACGCCACTGGCGGTCTGTGGTCGCTGGCGCCCGACCACGATGCCGGCGACGGCGATGCTGTCGCCATGCTCGACCCCTGCCAGCTCCCTTGAACTGCGACACCCCAGCGCGCGCAAGCGTGTCCGTAGCAGGGTCAGGGGATGCGGCCCGAGGGTGGTGCCCAGGGTGTCGTAGTCGGCGACCAGGTCTTCGGCAATGCTTGGTGCAGGCAAGGCAACCGCCTGTTCAAGTGTCGATCCGACTTCGGCGAACAACGGCAGTTGCGCCTGCACCGCCGCCACCTGCCAGCGCGCCTGGTGGCGGTCGCCAGCCAGCCCGCGCAATGCCCCGGCGTCGGCCAGGCGCGCCCGGGCCCGGCCATCAAGCCCGGCGCGCAGGCACAAGTCCTCGACATCCCGCCAGGGGCGCTGCGCCCTCGCCTGCTCCAGGCGCCGGGCATCGTCTTCGCTGAAGCCGCGGATCTGGCGCAGGCCCAGGCGGATGGCCAGTTCGTTCTCGCCCAGTGCCTCCAAGGTGCAATCCCACTCGCTATGGAACACATCCACCGGGCGCACCTCTATGCCCTGGCGGCGCGCCTCCTGCAGCAACTGGTCGGGGCTGTAGAAGCCCATCGGCCAGCTGTTGACCAGCGCACAGATGAAGATCGCCGGCTCATGGCACTTGAGCCAACTGCTGGCGTAGCACAAAAGGGCAAAGCTGGCGGCGTGGGACTCGGGGAAGCCGTAGCTGCCGAAGCCCTTGATCTGCTCGAAGATACGCTCGGCAAAGGCCCGTTCGTAGCCATTGCGCAGCATGCCCGCGATCAGCCGCTCGCGGTGCGGTTCCAGGCCGCCATGGCGCTTCCAGGCGGCCATGCTGCGGCGCAGCTGGTCGGCCTCGCCGGGGCTGTAGTCGGCGGCGACCATGGCCAGTTCCATCACCTGCTCCTGGAACAGCGGCACGCCCAGGGTACGCTCGAAAACGGCCTTGAGTTTTTCCGATGGGTAGGTGACCGGCTCCTGCTCGAGCCTGCGGCGCAGGTAGGGGTGGACCATGTCGCCCTGGATCGGCCCGGGCCGCACGATGGCCACCTCGATCACCAGGTCATAGAACTTCACCGGCTTGAGCCGGGGCAGCATGGCCATCTGCGCCCGCGACTCGATCTGGAACACGCCCATGGTCTCGGCGCGGCCGATCATGGCGTAGGTGGCCGGGTCTTCCTTGGGCAGGGTCGCCAGCGTGTACTCGCGCCCCCGGTGCCGGGCGATCAGGTCGAAGCAGCGGCGCAGCGCGCTGAGCATGCCCAGCGCCAGCACGTCGACCTTGAGCAGGCCGACCATGTCCAGGTCGTCCTTGTCCCACTGGATCACCGTGCGCTCGGCCATCGCCGCGTTCTCCACCGGTACCAGCTGGTCCAGCGGCTGCTCGGAGATGACGAAGCCTCCCGGGTGTTGCGACAAGTGCCGGGGAAAGCCGATCAGCTCCCCCGCCAGCACCAGGATGCGCCGCAGCGACGGGCTGTGCGCATCGAACCCGGCCTCAGCCAGGCGAGCGGCATCCGGGATGCGATCGCTCCAGCGCCCGCAGCACTTGGCCAGGGCGTCCACCTGGTCGGGCGGCAGGCCGAGCACCCGCGCCACGTCGCGCACCGCGCCGGCGGCGTGGTAGCTGCTGACCACCGCGGTGAGCGCCGCCCGGTGCCGGCCGTAGCGCTGGAACACGTACTGGATCACCTCTTCACGGCGCTCGTGCTCGAAATCCACGTCGATGTCCGGCGGCTCGTTGCGCTCGCGGGAAAGGAAGCGCTCGAACAGCAGGCGGTGTTCCATGGGATCGAGCTCGGTGATGCCGAGGACGAAGCACACCACCGAGTTGGCCGCCGAGCCGCGCCCCTGGCAGAGGATGCGCTGGCGGCGGGCGAAGGCGACGATGTCGTGGACGGTGAGGAAGTAACTCTCGTAGCCCAGTTCCTCGATCAGCGCCAGCTCCCGCTCCAGCACCGCGTGGACCTGGTCGCTCGGGCCCTGGGGCCAGCGCTCCGGCAACCCTCGCCGGCACAGCTCGCGCAGCCAGCTGGCCGGGGTCTGCCCCTCGGGCACCAGTTCCCGTGGGTACTGGTAGTTCAGCTGGGACAGATCAAAGGTGCAGCGCTCGGCAACCTGCAGGGTCTGCGCCAGCAGATCGTCGGGGTACAGCTCGTGCAACTGGTGGAGCGACCTCAGGTGACGCTCGCCATTGGCGAACAGAAAGCGCCCCGCCTCGGCGACCGCGCAATGTTCGCGGATGGCGGTCATGCAGTCCTGCAGCGCCCGCCGTCCGCGCACGTGCATGTGCACATCGCCGCAGGCCACCAGCGGAAGATCGAGCCGCGCCCCCAGCGCGCGCAGGTGGGCCAGGCGCTGGGCGTCATCGGCCCCGCGATGCAGGTGCAGCGCCAGCCACAGACGCCCGTCGAACAGGGGCTGCAACCAGGCCCCGGCGCTGTCATCCGGCTCGGCTACCCACAGCGCCAGCAAGCCCTGGTGATGGGCCTGGAGGTCCTCGACGAGCAACTGGTAGCTGCCCTTCTGCGAACGCCGCCGGGCGCGGGTGATCAAGGCGCAGAGGTTTTGGTAGCCAGCAAGGTCCTGTGCCAGCAGGACCAGCTTCGGTCCCTGGTGCACCCGCACCTCGCTGCCGACGATCAACCGCACCTGATGCTGCTTTGCCGCCTGCCAGGCCCGGACGATACCCGCCAGGGTACATTCGTCGGTGATCGCCAGGGCCTGGTAACCCTGCTCGCGGGCGCGGCGGAACAGCTCGTCGGCACTGGAGGCGCCACGCTGGAAGCTGAAGTTCGACAGGCAGTGCAGCTCGGCGTAGCCCGGGGCGCTCATGCGAACCAGCCTTGCAGCCACAACGGCCCCGGGGCCGCGAGGTCGCGGAAGGCCCAGCCGCGCAGGCCATCACGGGTTTCGATGCGGTAGTAGTCGCGCCGCACATCACCACCGTCCCACCAGCCGGACTCGATGCGCTCGGCCTGTCCGAGCAGTTGCAGGCCGGTCTCGGACAACGCCTGAGGCACCGGCAGCAACCAACCGGGGCGCCGACCAGGGGCCATCACCAAATGGCCCTGCCCACCCTGCTCCACCCCTTGCCAGGCACACTCGGGGCGATGATCGGCCTCGGCGCGCAAGCCCTTGACCGCATCATCGCCCAGCCGCGCGCGCAGGCGCTCGCGCAGCTGGTCCCAAGGCTGGGCCTGCTGCGCACGCGGGTCGAACAGCGCCTGGTGCTGGGGCACGAACGGTGGCAGGTCGGCAGCCAGCAGCCGCAGGTTGCGCACCGGCGCCGGGATGCGCAGCGGCTCCAGGCGGCCACGGGCAAGCTCGAACAAGAGCGAGGCGTCGCGTTCGGCAGCCAACAGGCCGACCTTGAGCACGGTGTCCGCGCCTTCGGCATGCTCCAGGTGCAGTTCGAAACGCTGCACGCCACAGTCACGCCCGGCGAGAAATGCCGCCAGGTCGTGAATGAGACGACGCAGGGGGAACAGCAGGGCCTGGTGTGATTCGACGTCGAAGTTCAGCTCCAGCCGCGCCTCGAAACGGTCGGGAGGCTGGTAGAAATCCAGCCCCAGGCTACGCAGACCAAGCAGTTGGTCCAGGTGCAACTGCACCTGGGCGCTGAAGCGCCTGGCCAAGGCATCACGGGGCAGCGCCAGCACCTGCCCGAGGCGGCGCAGGCCCATGCGGATGAAGGCTTCGGCTGCCTCACTGGGCAGGCCGACACGCTCGACGGGCATGTCGAGCAAGGCGGCGCGGGTCGCCTGCGGGCAGCTCAGCGCCAGGCCATCATGGCCGTTGGCGAGCATTCTCGCCGCCACCGGGTTGCTAGCCAGCACGATGCGCTGGCGCAAGCCGAGTGCCGCCAGTTCCTGGCGCAGGCGCGCCTCGAACGACGGCCACGGGCCGAACAGCTGCAGACTCGAGCCTACCTCCAGCAGCAGCGCACGGGGATAGTGCAGGCTGACCTGGGCGCTGAAACGGTAGGCCCAGGCCGCGAGCAGCTGCTGCAACTGCTCGATACGCGCCGGCTCGACCTCGACACAGGTGAAACCGTCGGCCAGGGCGCGGGCGGCGGTCAGGGCCTGCCCGGCGCGCAAGCCCAGCGCACTGGCCGCCGGGTTGACCGCCCGCAGCACGCGGCGCTGGGGCGGCCCGCCGAGCAGCACCAGCGGCGCCTCGGGGTCGTCACGTTCGCGCAGGACAGTGTCCAGCGCCAGCTGGGGTAACAGGATGCAGGCCCAGAGCATGGTGCATCACCCCTGCCCAGGGCAGGCGATGGGTGCGGCAGGTGGCAGGCCACCCCGGCACTTGAGCACGCGCCATTGTGCCGGGCGCAGGTCGAGGGCGATGCGCAGGGCGGCAGGCGATGGGTTCAGCGCGGCCTGCCGCGGACGACAGGCGAATGCCAGCGCGTTGCCGGTTTCCGCGGCCACTTGCAAACGCCGCAGCGCCCGATCATCGGCACGCTCCGGCCAACACAACACCGCCGCGCAACTGCCCGAGCGCAGGCACTGCTCGGCTGCCCACAGGGCATCGCCGGCCTCGGCGTCAACCTGCACCAGCCAGCGCAGGTCCACCCCGGCGGCCTGCCAGGCCGGCGCATAAGGGATGAACGGCGGCGCCACCAGCACCACCCTCTGCCCTTCCCCGCTCAGCCGGGCGAGCGTGGGCCAGAGCAACTGCAACTCACCGCAGCCGGGGCTGGCCAGCAGCAGCTCGCTGAGCGACGCCGCCGGCCAACCGCCTTCCGGCAGCCGACCATCGAGGGCGGCATGCCCGGTGGGCTGCAGGCCCTGCGGACGCGCCTGGGCCTGCCGCCCGCGCCATACCTGGCGCTGGTCGAGCAGCCGGTCGAGCTCGACCACCGCGCCCATCAGTCACGCCTCAGCAAGCCGCAGAACACGCCTTCAATGAAGAACTCGCGCTCGGGGCTCACGTCGATGGGGGCATAGGCGGGGTTGCGCGGCAGCAGGCGATAGCCGTCGCGGGTGCGCTGCAGGCGCTTGATGGTCACCTCGCCGTCGAGCCGGGCGACCACGATCTGCCCGTCGCGCGCCTCGCCCTGCTGGCGAATGCCGACCAGGTCGCCATCGAAGATGCCGTCGTCGACCATCGAGTCGCCGCGCACCTTGAGCAGGTAGTCGGGAGTACGCCGGAACAGGCTGGGGTCGAGCAGCACCTGCTCGTGGATATCGAGGTCGGGTCCGATCGGCGCACCGGCGGCAACCTGGCCGAGCACCGGCACTTCGAGGATCTCGGGCCGACGCAACGGCTCGGCCAGGCGGATACCCCGCGCCTGGTTGGGCGTGACGTCGATAAAGCCGCCCTGGCTCAGGGCGGTGATGTGCTTGCGCGCCACGCTGCGCGAGGCGAAACCGAAGCGCTCGGCGATGTCGGCCAGCGACGGCGGCTGACCTTGATCGGTGATGCGCTCGCGGATGAATTCGAGGATGGCGCGGCGTTTGGGGGATAGATTGTCCATGGAGTACATTTGTACTCCTTTCTGAGAAAACTGAACAGACCCCTTCGTCGCCGGCCTTCCTCGCCCAGGCTCAGTAACGAATGGACAAGGCGATCGCCTCGTTTGGCGTCTGGTGTTTCTCCAGTAACGCGAGTACGTCCTTCTTCAGTTGCGTCTGCTTGTCGATCAGCGGCAGGTCGCGGAACTTGTAGTCCAGGTCGGCATAGCTTTCCGAGACACCGGCATTGAGGTGGTTCTTGCCGAAGGTGTGCACGATGTGCTTGGACTTCCAGATGTCGTACTGGCTGAACACCTGGTCCGCTGGCAAGTGCTTGGCGACCGCGAACGGCAGCCGGGTCAGCAGGCAATAGTTCATCTTGTATTTGTGGAACTGGTAGTGCTCCAGGGAGTGGACGAACGACACGTACCAGATATAGGTGGCGATCACTTCGATGTTGAAGGCCTTGTCATTGGCCTGGCACGGCAGGTTGACATAGCGGCACAGCTCGGCGACCCAGTTGTTGATATAGGGCTCGGAGCCGTCGCGCAGCAGGTCGTCGTAACTGGCCGTGACGAACTTCAGCACCGCCGCATAGTAGTCGCGGTACTGGGCGTTGAGTGCGTGCTGGCCATTGAGGTACTGGTCGAACGGGATGGCGAACTTGATCTCGAATTTCTGGGTCAGCGCCTGGTCTTCGGTGTCGCGCTTGTTGTACATGTTCAGGGCGTTTTCATAACCGACTTTGTAGAAGGTCTGCGCCGAGTAGTAGCCGATGCAGCTGTAGAGGAACTTGTCGGCGATACCGGTGGTTTCGCGCAACGAAAGCGGCGACTCCTTGAACTGGTGGTTGAGCATCAGGATATAGGCGGTGTGCGGGTCCATCAGCTTGTGGAAGTTGGAATCCTTGGGCACCAGGTTGAACAGGAACGCCGCGCCCATTTCGGCGAAGAACAGGTGGTGGTGCAGGTGCGCGCCGAGGATGAAGAACACCATGGTGTTCGACATGAAGTACACCTTGGCCAGGTCCCAGTGCGGCTCGCCCGGGCCGACGCTGAAGCCGTCGCGCAGGGTGATGCGCATGCTGTCGGTGGCGAAGTCCTGGGCGATGGAAATGCTGGCCACGTCGAACACCGAGCTGGACAGGCGGATCTCGCGGGTGAAATCACGCATGTCGAAGGTCGACACGCCATCGACCGTCTGCAGGTAGTGGGTGATCTGCGACGACATCAGGAAGACTTTCAGGTCCTCGTCGGAAATCGCCGTCGGTTGCGGGAACTGGCCCAGCGGTACTTTGTAGTAGTCGCGGTTGGCCTTGATGATCGACTGGATGTAGTTGTGGTAGACCTTGTCTTTTCTCCAGCGATAGACCAGTTCGGCGGGCAGTTTCTTGGGGATGTAGCCCATGTGGTAGTCAGTGCCCGGGATCGGCGTGCTCTCCATCGAGATGGAATCGCGGTTGTAGTGGCGATAGCCGAAGTAGCGAGGCAGCAGCCATTTCAGCTGCACCCACTTCCAGGCCAGGAAGCTGGCGCTGAGGTTGATCGCGTACAACGACAGCAGCAACGGTACGAACTTTACGTAATACAGGCCGATGTACACATGCTTCAATGGCTCGGCGCGGGTCTTGCTCATCAACAGGATCACCGGGCTGGCGGTGATGAAAAACGCCAGCAGGATAACTTCCAACATGCTTCACACTCCTTGTTCGATCGCTTTGTTCTTCTTGCGGCTTGCGCCGTAGCTGTACAGGCAGGCGCCTGTGAAAATCACGTTGACGACGCTCCAGGCGAGCGCGGCGTCGGGGCTGTACCAGGTCGTCAGGTCGAAGGCCGGCAGGTTCATCAGCGGGGTGTCGCCGGCGATGGTGCGCACAAACAGGTAGAAGCCGAAGGTGTAGGCACGGGCCTGGAAGTACAGGTCGGAGCGGCGCAGGAGCAAGGCGTAGGCCACCGGCGCCAGCAACAACGGCAGTGCGTAGCCGAAGGTGGTGATCCGCGCCGAGTACAGGAAGCACAGGTTCCAGGTGGTGTACAGGTAGGGCCAGTAGGCAGGAACGTGCACCACGAAATCACTGTGGCGGCCAGAGATCTCCCAGTGCTGGCGGGAGTACGGCAGGCACAGGATCAGGCCCACGGCGGCGACGATGTTGAGGACGTTGCCGGTTTGCCAGTCGATCACCGAGGCTTCGATGATGTTGAGCACGATCACCACGTAGATGAGCTTGTAGATGAAACCTTCCATTTTCGGCCTGTACCTGGCGTAAGCCAGGAAGCACATGGGCAGCAGCACGCTGATGGTCTTGATGCGCATGAACAGGTTGGCGTTCGGCACCAGCAACGCCGGCAGCGACAGCACGAAGAAGGTCAGGCCCACCAGGCGGTAGCGCCTGAACAGCTCGGCGACCAATAGAAAAACTGCGAAAAGAACCAGCATCAACAACAAGGTGTTCGGCATGAGGTGTTTCCCTACTCATTCATGGATCGACGTGGGGCAGGCGCGAATGCCGGGCACGGCAAAGCCTGCCGCGCGCGGCGCCAGGCCAGAGGCCCGGTGCCGTGGAGCAATGGACGGATTACGTGGGTGTGGGGTTTGCCAAGTGGGCCGCGACGCGGCCTGGCTCAGGCCTTGCCGAGCACGTGGGCCTCAGCCTCAAGCCATTTCCTGATGGCTTCGGGCATTGGCGCGGTAGTGGGTTCGACCTTGAGCTTTTCGGCGATCACCGCGTTGGCGACCAGGCCTTTGCGACCGACCCAGGCGCCCTTGGAATAGCCAGTCACCACCACTTCACCGGCACGGTTGAAGAAGGTGTACTGGAAGTAGGTCCAGTTCTCGTCGAGGCAGCAGATGCTGAACTCGGCGGTATACTGCTCGAACATGGAAAGTTGCTTTTTATAGACGACCAGATTACCGCCGAGCATGGGCTTCCAGCCCAACTTGAAGGCAGGAATGAGGATTTTCGCGCGCAGGCAAAGTTCCAGCATGAACAGATCGGCAATCGTCATGTAACGGCCATTGTTCATGTGTTTATTGATGTCTATATCGTTTGGCCAGACCCGCAGCGTTCGCTGCAGCGTGTCGGTCAGGGCCATCGGCGGCTTGAAGAAACCGCGCAGAACAGCCAGCAACAGACGGATGTAGAGATTCATCCGGTTATCCCTCCCTAGGATTTTTATTATCGTTCCCTGTTCGGCCACCCGTAGTTTTTCGGGTGGCCGCAAGCGGCGCGTTGCAGGCCTGCTTGTTTAATTCCGGAGCGGGGCGAAAGCTAACAGCTTTCACCAGAAGCAACCAGTGCCAACAGCCTCAATTAAACGGAAAAACACAACTGAATAACCGGTCACGTTTGGACTTTATATCCAATTGATGCTGAAACGTTTGTTGGTTGATGAAATATCTATCCGTGGTGATGCACATCAGTCTGTGGTGCTGCTCAGTGCCTGGCGCAGTGCCTCGGGCAGCTCAACCGGTTGCTTGCTTTCGGGGCAGACGCATACCTGGGTCATGCTGGCGCGGAAACATGCCTCGCCACTGGCTCCGAACCCTTCCACGGCGAAGCTGAACGATGTGCGGCCGAGCGGCCCGCTGCTGACGTGCACGCGGATCAGGTCGTCCCAGGCCATCGGCGCCAGAAACTCGATGGACAATGCCCGCGCTGGCGGCATGACGCCCATGGCGAACAGCTTGCGCAGACCTTCGCCGCCCAGCCGATGGGAGAGAAACTCGTGGATCGCCTCGATGACGAAGTAACTGATACGCGGCGTATAGACGATCCCGGCAGGGTCGCAATCGCCGAACAGGATCTTGCGGGTGGTGACGAAAGGCATGGGGTGATTGCTCCGTGCAGTGGATGCCTGGCAGCCGATAGTAACCGTTCAGGGTCTCTTGGGGCTGGAGCGTTTGCTTGGCAGCCCCGCGCCTGTGAGCCTTGTGCCGAAAACGTGAAAGAACCGGCCAACTGCACTTTCCAATGCTGATGGCATAAGATGCTGCTGAATGGTTTCTCCCCTTAAGGATGCCCGATGCTGACCGCCCTGCTGTTCGATCTCGATGGGACCCTCACCGATACCGACACCCTGCACTTGCAAGCCTTCCGCCAGCTGCTGCACGACCACGATGGCCGCGAGCTGACCCAGGAACAGTTCAACACCCAGGTCAGCGGACGCTCCAACGGCCTGTTGTTCGCCGAGCTGTTCCCTCAGGCCGATGCCGCCCACCGCCAGGCCCTGGCCGAGCGCAAGGAGGCGTTGTTCCGCGAACTGTCGCCAACCCTGACACCAATGCCCGGCCTGCTGCGCCTGCTGGCACATGCCGAGCGGCACGGCATCGGCATGTGCGTGGTGACCAACGCGCCGCGCCTGAACGCCGAGCACATGCTTGGGGCCATGGGCGTTGGCGAGCGTTTCGCTCAGGTTCTGGTCGCCGATGAGCTGGCACGGCCCAAACCCGATCCCCTGCCCTACCTCACCGGGCTGCAGTGCCTGCAGGCCCAGGCCGGGCAGGCGTTGGCCTTCGAGGACTCGCTGCCTGGCGTCAAGGCGGCTGTCGATGCAGGCATCTTTACCGTGGGCCTGGCCACTACCCAGCCGGCCGAACGACTGCTGGAGGCCGGAGCGCGGTTGGTGATCGAGGACTATGACGATCCGCGGTTGTGGGACATCATCGCGCGGATGCAGGCCACGGCCTGAACGATTGCTGCTTCTGGCATTGCGCGGTAGGTCGAGTTGAGTCCTGCGAGCGTTCGAGCCGTTGCCGTTGCCGTTGCCGTTGCCGTTGCCGTTGCCGTTGCCGATCAAGAGTCTAGCGCCCTACCCAGCTAGCGACAGCTGCGTCATCCCAGGCGCCGCCCGTTACTTCGCGACTTCAGGAGGCCGAACGCAGGTCTTGCCAAGCGCTACGCCCCAGGATGGGGCGTTCAGCGCGGTCCTCCCGGGAGCAAGGCCGGAGTGAGGGGACCCCGGAGCGAAGCGTAGGGGCCGGATGAATGGAGCGAGCATTTTTTGGTTCCTTTTTGATGCTTCAAAAAGGGACCCGCCGTAAGGGCGGAAAGGTGATTATGCGTCACCATCGCAATTGAATGCGTATATAACTTTCGAGACACACGCTGTGTAAGTCAAAGTCAGTCGGCATCGGTTCTTATAGTTGTAAGTGCATTCATTTGCGATGTCGACGCAAAGTCACCTTTTCACCTTTATGGCCATCCCTTTCAAGGTCTTCGGTAGAATTCGCTGAAATCCAGTCAGGAAGACCCGAGCGATGTGGGCTGATGTACTAGCGCGATTCGAGAAAAAAGCACCCGCCAGCGTAATGGCCAAACTTGCCTTGGAGCAGGCCATTGCGCCGGAGTGGGTCGATCAGGTTTTCGAGGAGCACCGCCAACGGCAGTATTCTCGCGAGCTGCTGTTCTCGACCATTATCAAGTTGATGTCGCTTGTTTCATTGGGCTTGAAGCCATCGCTGCATGCTGCGGCAAGACAACTGGACGACCTTCCCGTCAGCCTGGCAGCTCTGTACGACAAGATCAGTCGAACCGAACCTGCCCTGTTGCGTGCTCTGGTGACAGGCTGCGCGCAGCGCTTGGCGCCGACAATCCATGAGTTGGGCTGCTCAGCCATGCTTCCTGATTGGCAAGTTCGGGTGGTCGATGGCAGCCACTTGGCCTCTACCGAAAAGCGTCTTGGCGCGCTGCGCCAAGAGCGCGGAGCGGCTCGCCCCGGGTTTTCGGTGGTGGTTTACGACCCCGACCTGGATCAGGTAATTGACCTCCAGCCGTGCGAGGACGCCTACGCAAGCGAACGAGTTTGTGTTTTGCCGTTGCTGGCTGAAGCAAAGACCAATCAGGTTTGGATCGCTGACCGTCTCTACTGCACGCTGCCTGTAATGGAGGCGTGCGAACAGGTGAATACATCATTTGTCATTCGCCAGCAGGCCAAGCATCCACGCTTGATCCAGGAAGGTGAGTGGCAAGCACCGATGCCCGTCGCCACAGGCACTGTGCGCGAGCAATCCATCGAAGTAAAAGGCGGGCACCGCTGGCGACGTGTCGAGTTAACGCTTCATTCACCAAACGACTCAGGTGATAACAGCTTGATGTTCTGGAGCAACCTGCCCGAGAGCATCAGTGCGCAACAGATCGCAGACTTCTATCGGCGCCGCTGGAGCATTGAAGGGATGTTCCAGCGGTTGGAAGCAATTCTGGAAAGTGAAATTGAAACCCTCGGCAGTCCGCGAGCCGCCTTGCTTGGATTCACCACTGCCGTGCTGGCATACAACGTTCTGGCCTTGCTCAAGCGAAGTGTTGAACAGGCTCACCGCGATGCCTTGCCCGAGAATTGGGAAGCCTCGATCTATCACTTGGCGGTGCAGATCAGAGGGGGTTACGAAGGCATGCAGATTGCCCTGCCATCCGAGTACATGCCCGTTGTTCCGATGGAAAACCTGGCTCAGCGCCTGCTGGAGCTGGCCAGAAACATCCAGCCCAGACAGGTTGCGAAAAGCCCACGAGGTCCCAAGGTGCCCAAAGCGAAGGCCTGGGTGCAAGGGACCGCTGTACATGCTCATGTTTCGACGGATCGGGTCATCAAGGCCGCCAAAACCAAAAGACCTTGAAAGGGATGACCTTTATGGCGACCTTCCTTAACACGCGGGCATTAAGAAGGCAAAAACCGCTCGCAGGGTATGACTCAGGCTTCAGGCCCTCGCGACGAGGCCTCGGCCTGCACAGTCCTGCCCTTGGCCGGTGGCGTCAGGCGCAGCACCCGGTCGCGGCCGCCCTCGGCGAGCAGGTATCCACCCTTGCCATCCGGAACGATGGCCTGCGGTGCCTTCAGGTAGCTGAGAACCGTATGGCGCGTACCATCACCGTCGATACGCAACAGCCTCGCGCGATGGGTCGAATCCTCGCTGATCCACAGCCCGCGCTGGTCGCAGAGCAGGAAGGTCGGGTTGCGCAGACCTTCGATCACCACCGGGTCATTCCCGCCTTCGCTCAACGCACGAATCTTGCCGGTGGCCTTTTCGGTATACAGCAGACGCCCGTCGGCGCAACGGGTCAGGCCCTCGGTTTCGGTAAGCCCTGAGCGCAACACGTCGAGCTCGCCGCTCTGCCAGTCATATCGCATCAACCGCCCATCCCCCTTGCGGTCCTCGATGGCGTAAAGATGCTGGCCATCGTTGTACAACCCCTGCACGTTGTTGCCGTCGAACAGCTGACTGACCTGGCCATCGCGCGACACGCTGACCGGTGCCCCGCCGACCTCCTGGCTGAACGCCCAGCCACCGTTGACGGCGACCATGCCGTCCGGCTTGGACAGGCCTTCGAGCACCACCACGCGGTCCCCCTCGGCAGTAATACGCAGGATGCTGCCCTTGCCGCCGTTGAGCTCGCGGCTGACCAGCAGGCTGCCGTCGTCCTGAGGCAGCAGCGAAGCGGCCCGGGTCACCGAGTTATGCAGCACCTGCACGTTCCAGCCCTCGGCGGCCTGTACCGGGTAGAAGGTCTGCCAGGCGAAAAAGCCCAAGGCACAGGCCGCCAGGCCCGTGGTGGCCGCCAGGGCGAGGCGGACACCGCGTTTGGGTAGCACATGCGTCATCAAGTCGGCTCCTGGAAAGTGCGGGCGATGCTAGCAAGGTGATGTGAAAAAAATGTCGACGCCACGATTTCCAGGCGTTTTCCTGCACACATCATTCAGTAAATGGATACCGGGTATTTCAACATTTAATTTGTGGATGACAGCGCCCGCCCCCTATGCTGTCCCGGCATCCCCTGCACGCACCGGCCGGTGTGGTCCAAGGCATGGGGAGAGAACAACAAAGTCGAGACCGTTCATGTCGAAACCTTCCTACTTCGCCCCCCACGGTGGGCACCCGGCTCAGACCGAGCTGCTGACTGACCGTGCCATGTTCACCGAAGCCTATGCCGTCATCCCCAAGGGCGTGATGCGTGACATCGTCACCAGCCACCTGCCGTTCTGGGACAAGATGCGCATGTGGGTCATCGCCCGTCCGCTGACCGGTTTCGCCGAGACCTTCTCGCAGTACATCGTAGAAGTCGCCCCCGAAGGCGGCAGCGAGCGCCCTGAACTGGACCCGAACGCCGAAGCGGTGCTGTTCGTGGTTGAAGGCGAGATCGACGTCACCGTCGAAGGCAAGCACCATACCCTCGTGCCGGGCGGCTACGCCTTCCTCGCCCCCGGCGCCGACTGGAGCCTGCGCAACAACAGCAAGGCCAACGTCACCTTCCACTGGCTGCGCAAGCACTACCAGAAGGTCGAGGGCCTGCCGGTTCCCGAGTCGTTCGTCACCCACCGCGACAACGCCACCGTCATCGAGATGCCGGGCACCGAAGGCGCCTGGAAGACCACCCGCTTCGTCGACATGGCCGACATGCGCCATGACATGCACGTGAACATCGTGACCTTCCAGCCTGGCGGCGTGATACCGTTCGCCGAGACCCACGTCATGGAACACGGCCTGTACGTCCTGGAAGGCAAGGCGGTATACCGCCTGAACCAGGACTGGGTCGAGGTCGAGGCCGGTGACTTCATGTGGCTGCGCGCCTTCTGCCCGCAAGCTTGCTACTCCGGCGGCCCGGGTCCGTTCAGCTACCTGCTGTACAAGGACGTCAACCGTCACGTGCACCTGACGCTCAACCCGCAGCGTTGATGACCTTGCAGGAGCGGCAGCCCGTCGCTCCTGCAGTCTTGAGCCATACTGAGCGGACAGCCCCTTCCCGGCCTCCCGCCATGACCTTCCATCGCCTTCTACTTGCCCTGCTGCTCCTACTGCCGGGCGCATTGCCGTGGGCAGACGACTGGCAACTCGCGCACCAGGAAGACGGCATCGACGTCTACCTGGCAAACGTCAGCGGTTCGGCCTACCAGCAGTTTCGCGGCGTCACCCGGATCAAGGCCAGCGTCCGTACCCTGAGCGAGCTGCAGGAAAACCTGCGCGTGGCCTGCAAATGGCTGTACGCCTGCGCCGACATGCGCCTGCTGGAAGTGGACGGCGATACCACCTGGGTCTACCTGACCACCGCCCTGCCCTGGCCGGCCAAACCCAGGGACATGGTGCTCAAGGTGCGTACCGAGCGCCTGGACGACGACTCCCTGGTCCGCCACCTGAGCGCCGAGCCCGGGCGGGTACCGACCGAACCCGGGCTGATCCGCGTGCGCCGGCTCAGCGGCGAATGGATCATGCGCCCCTTGGGCGAGCGCGATACCGAGGTCACCTACCAGCTGCGTGCCGACCCGGCCGGTGATGTGCCGGGTTGGCTGGCCAACCGCTTCGTGGTGGATGCGCCGATGGTCACCCTGCGCACCCTGCGCGCCGTGGCCGAACGCCAGCCGTAAAGCTCAGCGGCTGCGCAGCAGCAGCGACGCCGCGGCGCAGGCCAGCAGCGCCACGCACGACAGGTAGAACGCATCCGAATAGGCCATCAGGTACGCCTGCTCGCGCACGCTCTGGTCGATCAACGCCAGCGTCTGCATGACCTGTGGCGACTGCGGGTCGACCATGCCGCCCGGCAGGCGCTGTTGCAGCGCGCCGTCGAACAGCGTCAGCCCTTCGCCGACCCGCACCGAATGAAAGCGCTCGCGCTGCGACACCAGTTGCGTCAGCAACGCCGTGCCCAGCGCGCCGCCGAGGTTGCGCAGCATCGAGATCAGCGCCGAGGCCGAGCCGGCCTGGGCCTTGTCCAGGCCTTTCACCGCCAGGACCGACAGCGCCACCATGATCAGCGGCTGGCCGATGCCGCGCACCACGGTCGAGGGGATGATCACATTACTGCCCGAGTCCACTGTCAGCGTCGACCCCAGCCAACAGCCCAGGGCCATGATGGCGAAGCCGCTGGCCACCAGCAGCTTGGCGTTGAGCCAGCGCATCAGCCGGGGCAGCAGCGGCGCCAGCAGTAGCTGGACCATGCCGTAGGCGATCAGGCTCTTGCCGATCTCGCTGGCACTGTAGCCCTGTACCAGCGACAGGTAGTTGGGCACCAGGAACACCAGACCGAAGGTGGCCGCGCCGAACACCGCCATGGCCAGGCTCGACACGCCGAAGTTGTAGCTGCCCAACAGCCGCAGGTTGATGAACGGCCGCGCGCCCCACAACTGACGCTGGATGAACAGCGCCAGGGCGATCACTGCGACGAGGCTGAAGCCGACGATGAAG
The DNA here is from genome assembly GCF_018596375.1 of Pseudomonas sp. RC3H12. NCBI lineage: Bacteria > Pseudomonadati > Pseudomonadota > Gammaproteobacteria > Pseudomonadales > Pseudomonadaceae > Pseudomonas > Pseudomonas sp. RC3H12. The sequence goes on from NZ_CP075595.1 coordinate 2,209,272, forward strand.
CGGGACTCGAACCAGTCCTTGCGCCCCCCCTCCTCCAGCACCACCTGCAATGCCCCCAACCCCAGCGCCATGGCCACAATGCCCAGCCAGTCGGCCTGGCGCAAAGCGCCGCGGTCTCCGGCCTGGCCCTTGATCGACCAGGCCACCGCCGTCAGCAGCGCCACCCCCGGCGGCAACTGCAGCAGGAAGATCCAGCGCCAGGAATACATGTCGGTGAGCCAACCACCGATCGACGGGCCGGCGGCCTGGGCCACGCTGTTGGACAGGCTGAACAGCGCCATGCCCAGCGCCAGGCGGCTGGCCGGCAGCTCGGTGATGATCAGTTGCATCGACAGCGGGATCAGCACCGCGCCCGAGGCGCCCTGGATCACCCGCAAGGCGATCATCGCCTCCAGGCTACCGGCCATCGCGCAGCTCACCGAGCTGACCAGAAACACCGCCGAGCCCACCAGCATCACCCGGCGCAGCGAGAACACCTGCACCAGCCAGGCGGTCAAGGGGATCATGCTGATCTCGGCCACCAGGTAGGCGGTGGAAATCCAGGACCCTTCCTCGAAGCTGGCCCCCAGCGCGCCCTCGATCTCGGGCAAGGCAGCGCTGGTGACGTGGACGTTCATGCCAGCCATGAAGCAGCCGAACAAGCCGCCGATAACCGCCACCCAGGCACGCAGGGAGACTTTGTCCTCAGCGCTCATGGCGGGCCTGCCGGGTGTCGACGGTGGCGATCACCGACATGCCGGGCAGCAACCGTGGGCTGTCATCGCCCTCTGGGTCGAGGTGGATACGCACCGGGAAGCGCTGGACGATCTTGGTGAAGTTGCCGGTGGCGTTGTCTGGCGGCAGCAAGGCGAACACGGCACCGGAGCCCGGCGAGACGCTGTCCACGGTACCGCGCCAGTGCTGGCCGAAGGTGTCCACTTCCAGTGTCACCGCCTGGCCGGGACGCATGTGCGCCAGCTGGGTTTCCTTGAAGTTGGCGACCACGTACGCCTGCGCCACCGGCACCACAGCCAGCAGCGGCAGGCCGGGGGTGACGTACTGCTGTTGGCGCACCTTGCGCTGGCCGACCACGCCATCGAAGGGCGCGCGGATTTCGGTGTCGGCCAGGGCGCTGCGGGCCAGGTCGGCCTCGGCAGCAGCCTGGTCGAGGTCGGCCTGGCGCTGCAGCAACTCGGCCTCCAGCTGCTTGCCCTGCTGCTCCAGCATCGTCTTGCGTGCGTGCTGGCGGGCCAGTTCGGCATCAGCGGCGCGCTGCAGCGCCTGAGACTGGATGCGGGTGGCGCGGGCCTGCTCCATCCGCTGCACACTGACCGCCTGCCATTGCGCCAGGTGCTGGTAACGCTGCCAGTCGGCCTCGGCCCGCTGCGCCTCGCCTCGGCTACCGCCGCGTTCGGCATCGGCGCGGGCGATGGCGTGGGTCTGCTCGTCTTGCTCGGCGACGAAGGCGCGAAGGCGCATGCGCTGTACTTGCAATGCCGCCTCACTCACCGCCAGGTGCGCCTCAGCCTTGCGCAGGCGGTCGCGAAAATCGCGCGCGTCCAGGCGTACCAGCAGGTCGCCGGCCTTGACCGTGGCGTTGTCCGCCACTGCTACCTCGGCCACGTAACCACTGACCCGAGCACTGATCGGCGCCCAGTCGGCGCGCACGTAGGCGTCGTCGGTCTGTTCCAGGAAACGCCCGTCGAGCCACCAGTAGGCGCCATAGGCCGCCACCAGCAAACCCAGGCCCCCGGCCAGGCCGAAGCGCAGCAGGCGCTGACGGCGCCGGGCGCGAATTTGCTCGAGGGTGTGCTGGGGATCTGGGCTGACCGCCTGGTTCATGCTGGGCTCCATCCGGTGGGGGGGAGCGCCAGAGTACGGAATCTGAGATTGTCGTTCGCTCGCGAACAGGCCTTCAATCGTCGCAAAATGGACAGCAGATCAACCCTGCGAGCGGACCGCTTTCAATGTTGCAAGAACGCCACTACCTGCTCTGTGGCCATTATCGGATCTTCCTGCATGAAACAGTGTCCCCCCGCTACCTGCTGCGCGCTCACCTGGCCATTGAGTGCCACCAGGCGCTGCACCGAGTGCGGCACGAACGGATAGGTCTGCTCACCGTACAGGATCCGCGTCGGCGTCTGGACACGGCTCAGTTGCTGCCACATGCGCTCGGGGAACGAGCTGAATATCTCCACCTCTCGGCTGGGCCGGCACTTGAGCACCACCCCCTCCCCGCAATCGCCTATGGCGTGCTCCACATAGGCCTGCAAGGCCGCATCGGTCCAGCCCTTGAAGATACCGCGCCCCTGCAGCGAGGCCTGGGCCGCCTCACGGTCGGGCCAATGGCTGCGGCGGGTGGCCGCCTTGCGCGCCAGGGCATGACGCCGATGCAGGCCGACCATGGCAGCGGCGCCCATCACCCCGATCATGCGCCTGCTGAACAGGACCGGATCCAGCAGCACCGCACGCTGGAACAACTGCGGCTCGGCAGCCAGGATCAAGCCAGTGAGCACGCCACCGAAACTGTGGCCCAAGGCAAAGCGCGGCACGTCGCCATAGTCGCCGCGGCCGGCCTCGAAGGCCTCCACCGCCAGCGCTGCGGTGCGGTTCCAGCCAAGGAACACGCCACCATGGTCGCTGTCGCCATGGCCCTGGACATCGCTCAGCCACAGGTCGAAATGTTCGCCCAGGCGCATCAGCATGGGCTGGTAGGCCAGGCTGCAGAAGCCATTGCCATGCAGGAAATGCAGCAGCGGCCTGCCACTGGCGGGGGTGCGCCATCCGCGCAGGGTGAAACCTTCGGCGCATTCATGGGACCAGGGAATCAACTCCATCGACTGCACTCATCGGTTCTAGGAAAACGCCGATTCTACAAACAGCAGCGGATACAGTGAAATCACCAGCAGCAGGGCCATCAGGACATTGAACAGCACCACCGCGCGCGGATTGCGCAGCAGGTTGCGCAAGGCACTGCCGAACATCACCCAGATGCCGACGCTGGGCAGGTTCACCAGGGCGAACACCGTGGCGATGACGATCACGTTGAACACGTAGCCCTGGGCCGGGGTGTAGGTGGTGATCGCCCCGATCGCCATCACCCAGGCCTTCGGGTTGACCCACTGGAACGCCGCGGCTCCCCAGAATCCGAGCGGTTTGCGGCTGCCATTGGTGTCGCCGGACATCGGCCCTGAGGTGGCAATCTTCCAGGCCAGGTACAACAGGTAGGCCGCGCCCGCGTAGCGCAGGATGCTGTACAACGGTGGCCAAGCCTTGAACACCTCGCCAAGCCCAAGACCAACCGCCAGCACCATCACCATGAAGCCGACGCTGATGCCCAGCGCGTGGGGAATCGTGCGGCGCACGCCAAAATTGACCCCCGAGGCCAGCAGCATGGTGTTGTTCGGACCGGGAGTAATGGAAGAGACGAAGGCGAACAGGACGAACGCGCTGAGCAGATCGAGCGAGGCAAGCATGGCGGCAGTTCCGGCTTTTCTGATTATCGAAATGCCACGGTAGCGGAGGCTTGTAGGAAATGACCGGTACAGTTACGCAGAATTGAATGAATACACATTTCTGTTTCACTCAATTGCGTGCCTCCACGCCATCGTCGCAGCAAAGCTGCGGCGAATCTTCCGCCAGACACCTGGCGGTCTTCCCTCATCCTACCTGACACTACTGAAGCCTTCGCACCCTATCCCGCACAAGGAAGCCCCATCATGCCCGTGACCATCCGCCCCGCAGTCCTGGCCGACGCCACCCAGATCCTGGCCTTCATCACCGAGCTGGCCGACTACGAGCGCGCCCGCCACGAAGTGGTGGCGACCCTCGCCGACATCGAGCACAGCCTGTTCGACCCGGGCAGCACAGTGCGCAGCCTGATTTGCGAGCGCGACGGCCAGGCCATCGGGTTCGCCGTGTATTTCTACAGCTACTCCACCTGGCTGGGGCGCAACGGTATCTACCTCGAGGATCTCTACGTCACCCCGCAGCAACGCGGTGACGGCGCGGGGCGCAAGCTGCTGCGGCACATCGCCCGCGAGGCGGTGGAAAACGGCTGTGGGCGCCTGGAGTGGAGCGTGCTGGACTGGAACGAACCGGCCATCGGCTTTTACCAGTCGCTGGGTGCCGAGCCTCAGGACGAGTGGATCCGCTATCGTCTCGACGGCGAGCGCCTGCGTCAGTTCGCCGAGGGCTGAGGCGCCTCGCCCCAGAACGACGCCTGGGCCAGTACCGGCACCTCGACGCGGCTGCGCTGGCCGCCGCGCTCGATCACCAGGCCGCGCCCCTCGATGGCCACCAGGCGCACCCCGCGAGCCAGCTCCTCGCCACTGCGCACGGCGCGTGCCGGGCCACCATCGAGGCTGACGATGGCCACGGCGCCTTGGCTGCCGGTCATCACCCCGCTGACCTGGATCTGCACCTGCAGGGGAATATCGGCAAACCATCGCCCGGCCGGTGTTCCGGCCACTACCGGGGCATCGGCAGCCCGGACCGTGGCCTGACCCGCCGCTGGCGGCCACAACAGTTGCCCCCAGGTCGCCAGCCCGGCCATGGCGACCAGCAGCCCCAGCGCCTGCAACAACAGCCCGAGTGACAAGTCGGGACGAACGATACGCATGGTCACGCGCTCCTTGTGTGCCTGCGCCCAAGCATACCGGGTGATTCTCACGGTTTTGTTTCACACGCCGATCATCTTGCTCGGGCAAGCTGCCTTGCCAGGACAAGGAGCGCCCCGTGAACGGACAACGTGGTTTCACCCTGATCGAACTGATGGTGGTGCTGGTGATCGTCGGCATCGCCAGCGCCGCCATCAGCCTGAACATTCGCCCCGATCCGGGCAAGCAGTTGCGCGCAGACGGCGAGCGCCTGGCGCGCTTGCTGGAGCTGGCGCAAAGCGAAGCCCAGGCTGACGGTCAGCCGCTGCACTGGCAGAGCGACCGCGACGGCTACCGCTTCGTGCGCGCCGATGGCCAGGTGCTGGCGGAGGGACCACTCAAGCCGCGCCGCTGGCAGGCCGAGACAGTGAAGGTGCAGGCCGAGCCCCGTGGCGCGGTGTGGCTCGATGGCGAGTGGATCGGCGCCCCCCTGACACTGCGCCTGCACAGCGGCACGCTGCGGCTGGAACTGGCGCGCAACGCCGCCGGGCAGGTGCGGGTGAGCCAGCCATGACCCGCCAACGCGGTTTTACCCTGATCGAAGTGATGATCGCCATCCTGCTGATGGCGGTGGTCAGCCTGATCGCCTGGCGTGGCCTGGACAGCGTCAGCCGCGCCGACCAGCACCTGCGCCAGGCCAGCGATGACCATCAGGCGGTGATGCGTGTACTGCAACAGCTGGAGCGCGACCTGGCCTTGCGCGCCACGGTGGAACTGGTCGAGCCGGTGTTGCCCGGCCACGAGCCGCCGGGCAAGCCCTTGCTACCCGCCATGCGCGCCCGCGCCGAGCGCCTGGAGCTGGTGCGCGCCGGTGCCGTGTCTGGCAGCGGCCTGCAGCGGGTGCGCTGGTATGTGCGCGGCAGCACCTTGTACCGCGCCGCCGCGCCACTGCGCGAAGGCTTCCCATTGCCCGCGCCGAAAGCCGCGGTGGCGGTGCTGGACAACGTCAGCGCATTCAGCCTGCGCACCTGGCAGGCCAAGGGCGGCTGGCGCTCCCCGGCCAGCGAGGCCGACGACAACCCCATCGGGCTCGAGGTGCGCCTGAACCGGCGCGGTCCCCAGGGCGAGGAACACTACCGCCAGGTGCTGGGGCCATTCAACTGACCAGCACCACCCCGCCGGGCAGTTCCAGGCAGCGCGCGCCATAGGCGACGCGGATCAGTTCGGCGGCCTGGCGCAACTGATCGAAACTGAACCGCGCCTGCACCCGGCGGCGCCCCAGTGACGGGTTGAGCAGTACCAGGCGCCCGGGGCGGTAGCGGTTGATCTCGTCGATTACCTGGGTCAATGGTGCATCACGGAACACCAGCATGCGCTCGCGCCAGGCCGTCACCTGGCCAATGTCGAAGGCCTCGGGCACGCCGACGCCTTGCGCGCCATAACGCAACTGGCGGCCGGCCGGCAGCGCCTCGAGCCGGCCCTGGGCAAAGATGCGCAGCTCGCCACTCAGGCAGGTGACGCATACGCTGTCGTCGTCCTCGCGCACATTGAATCGGGCCTGCTCGGTACTGATCACCCCTTCCTGCGCCCGCACCTGCATGGGCTGGCGGGCCTGCACTTCGATTTCGCCTGCCAGCAGGGCGATACCCTGTGCCTCGCGGCTGACGCGTGTGCGTACATTCAGCTCCAGTTCGATGCCAGGCGCCAGTTCGACCCGCTGCTGCTCATCCACCTGGGTGGCGAACGCCGCAGGCGGCGCCATGGCCTCGTCCAGCCAGCCGCCACGCCAGGCAACCACCGCCAGTGACGCGGCCAGCGCCCCGCCCAACAACGCCCGGCGCCCGAGCAGCGGCGCCGATGGCGCCTGGCTGGCTTGCTGCGCCGCTGGCCCGAGCAAACACCAGAGCTGACGCGCCTGGGCGAACGCCTCGGCGTGCGCCGGGCTGCGCGCGCACCACTGGTGCAGGGCCCGGGCATCGGCCTGGGTGGCCTGGCCGGAGGTCAGCCGCAACAGCCAGCCCTGGGCCTGGCGCTGCAAGTCGGGATCGGGCGGAATCTGGGGCATGGTGCTCACATGAAGAGGTCGACTATCGTTCAAGACGGTTTTCCCGCGCCGGGACCGAAGCGCTGAAACACTTTTCTGTCCAGACGCATCGCGCAATGCCCCAGCGCCGCCTTGAGTTCCTTTTCCACGGTGCGTGTGGAAATGCCGAAACGCTGGGAGATTTCCTGGTGCGAGGCCTCTTCCAGCCGCGCGGCGATGAAGATCCGCCGACGTCGGGCTGGCAGTTCGTAGAGCGCGCCCAGCAGGCTCTGGATCTCGCGCTGGCCGCCGACGATGCGGGCCGGGTCCTGGTCCTCGGCCACCTGCAGCAGCGTTTCGATCTCGGCGCCGGTGAGCAGCCGGGCATCGGCCTCGCGGCGGTCGGCGGCAACGTTCAAGGCCATGCGGTACAGGTAGGCACCAGGCTTGTGCAGGTCGTGCGCGGCGTCCATGCGATCCACCCGCAGGTAGGTTTCCTGCAGCACATCGTTGGCCAGGTCATCCGAGCCGAGCCGGCGCCTCAGGCGGACCCTGAAGGTGTCGTAGGAGGTCAGAAACAGCTTGACCAGCGCACTGTCCCGAGGTTTGTTCATGCCGCCGCAGCTCCTTGCGAAAGAGGGCAATCCATAGGTTCTGGGCGCAGCAACAGGGTCAGCGGCTGTGCCAGTGAAGTCGGCGGCGCCTGCTCCAGGCGCACCGCCCGCAGCCGCTCGACCAGCGCGGCATCGCGGGCAAAGTCGCCCGTGGAGGCCAGCAGCCGGCTCTGCACCAGCTGCCCGCTGGCATCGATCCAGACCTGCACGGCCGCCCGGTAGCTGCCCGGGCGGGTCGACGGCCAAGCGCACAGAGCGCGCTCGACCGCGTGTTGCAATGCCACCGCATAACTGCCCGACGCCGGGCCTTCACTCCGGCCACGCCCCGGCGTTGTGCGCAGGCGCAACGGTTGCAGGGTGAATCCACCACTGCCGTGGCGCGCCTGCAGGCCGGTCCCTTGCAACAAGCGCTGCAAACCCTCGCGCGCCGTGTAGCGGCCGCGCAGTGGGCTGGAGCGCTGGCCGGCGAGCAACGCCTGGTCGACCAGCACCGCCAGGCCACTCTGCCGGCCGAAGCTGTCCAGCGCCCGGTCCAGCGCCTGCGCCGGTAGATCGAAGGTCAGTAACGACTGGCCACGCGCCCCTGGCGCCGCCACCAACCAGGCCAGTATCAGCGCGCCGACCACAAGCAATGCACGCACGGGAGATCAGGCCTCCTTGCTGGCCGCCGTCGCCGGGGAAACGTCATCCTGGGGCCTGTGTATGACGCTGTGGTGACAGGCCTCGGCAATCAAAGCTTCACCCCGTCCCCTGCCGGCAGCGGATAGACTGGCGCAAGGAATGACTGCACGGAGAAGCATCATGGCCCGACTGCCGCTGATCACTTTGCCCCTGCTGCTGGCCTGCACCCTGCCGGCGCTGGCCGAACCGCCCAAGGGCTGCATCGACGTGCAGGTCGGGCAATCGCGGGCGCTGGCCTACGACTGTCTGACCCGACAGCTGCAAGGGGCCGATCCGCGCGCCGCCAAGGGCCTGCGAGATCAGCTCGACCCGGTCAAGCAGATGCAGCGCAGGGCACCAAACCAGATGGGCTTGGCGACTCCGGCAGCGACCTCGACGCGCATGGGCAACAGCTTTGGCAGTTCGGTGGTGCCACAGCGGCCTTGAAGTGCCTGACAGGCGTTTCGGATAAGCTGCCCCGGGTTACTCTTCACGGCGCAACAGATAGGTATCCATGATCCACCCCTTGCGCCGCCGCGCCTCATCGCGCAACTGAAGGATGCGCCCCTTCACCGCCTGCAACGGCCCGCTCACCAGCAGCTCGTCCGGCGTGCCCAGGTAGGCGCCCCAGTAGATCACCAGTTGCGGATCATCCAGGGCGGCGAACGCGCACTGGCCGTCGAGCATCACCAGCACATTGTCGATCCGCGTCTGTTCGCCCAGGCGTCGCCCCGGCAGCACGGTCAGCGGCTCGCCGATACGGTTGAGCGGGATCTGGTGACGGGCGGCCAGCGCCTGGATGCTGCTGATGCCGGGAATCACCTGCAAGGCCAGCGTCAGGGCGCGTTCGCGGACCAGGTCGAGAATACGCAGGGTGCTGTCGTACAACGCCGGCTCGCCCCAAAGCAGGAACGCGCCGACATCATCGCTGCCCAGCTCATCCTCGATCAGCCGGGCGTACAATGCGGCGCGCTGGGCGTGCCAGTCCTGCACGGCGCCGACATAATCCGGCGCTTGGCCGTCCCGGCGCGGGTCCTCGACCTGCACCAGGCGGTAACCGCCCTCGGGCAGGTAGCGCTCGAGGATGGCCCGGCGCAGGCGCACCAGTTCGTCCTTGTCGCTGCCCTTGTCGAGCACGAAGAACACCGTGGCGCGCCGCAACGCCTCCACCGCCTCGTAAGTGACCTGGCGAGGATCGCCCGGTCCGATGCCGATCAGTAGAAGCTGTTTCATCGCCTGCCCTGCCTGGTTGCCGGTGGTCATTGTCGACCGACCACCGGCCGTTTGGCAAAGCGGGTCAGAAGATCGAGAAGTTGTAGCTGACAATGACCCGGGTTTCATCCATGTCACGCGCCCACTTCTCGTAGTTGCTGCGGTAGGTGGAGTTGCGCAGGCGCACGCTGACGTCCTTGAAGGTGCCGCTCTGCACCTGGTACTTCAGCTCGCTGTCGCGTTCCCATTCCTTGCCTTCGGCGTTGCTGCCAGGGACCTTCACATTGTCGCCATTGATGTAGCGGGTGAAGAAGGTCAGGCCGGGCACGCCCAGGGCCTTGAAATCGTAGTCGTAGCGCACCTGCCAGGAGCGCTCCTGGGCGGCGGCGAAGTCGTTGACCTGGGCATAGTTGACCAGGTAGGGGTTGGTGCCGTCGAGGTACGGCATGGCGCTGTCGCCGTACATGCGCTGCCAGCCGGCGCTGAGCTTGTGCCCACCCAGGCTGTAGCCAAGCATGCCGCTGAAGGCGCGGTGGTCGATGCGCCCGGCACGGGCATTGCCGATGTCGTCGCTCTTGATCACCCGCAGGTCCGCCGACAGCGTGCCGACTTCCAGCGGCTGGCTGGCGACCAGCCCGAGGAAGTGCTGGCGGTAGATGTTTTCCAGCTTGGACACCTGGTACTGCGCGCTGACGCGGTCGTTGAAGCGGTAGTCGACGCCGGCCAGGTCGAAATGATCGGCCTCGATATCGCAGGCATAGCGCTTGTTCTTGCAGTGCACGCGGATGTCCTGGCGGTCGGTGGAATCACGCGCGGTGTACTGGTTCAGGCGTGCCAGGGTGAACTTGAGGTCGCGCACTTCCTCGGAGGTCAACCAGGCGCCATGGAACATGGTCGGCAGCAGGCGCCCGTCGTTGTACTTGAGCAGCGGCACGTCCGGCATCATCGAACCGTACTTGAATACCGTGTTGGACACCTTCACCTTGCCGGCGATGCCCATCTTGGCGTACTGGTCGGCGGAATGGCGCGGGTCGTGCCCGGACGACGGCAACAGGCCGCTATTGCTGTCGGCGGGACTGGAGTCGAGCTTGAAACCAATCATCCCCAGCGCATCCACGCCGAATCCGACCGGTCCCTGGGTATAACCGGACTGAACATTGAGAATAAAGCCCTGCGCCCACTCTTCGCGCTTCGACGCGCCTTGCTTGGAACTGGTGTGGCCGTCACGGAAGTCCCGGTTGAAATAGACATTGCGTGCTTCGACCTTGGCACTGCTGTCTTCAAGAAAACCGGCGGCCTGGGCGTTGACACCGGCACACAGGAAGAACAAGCCGGCAACTCGGCGCCCGGGGGCGAGGGGGAAAGGGGCAAACATGCGAAGGAACATCCAGAAGAAAGACGAAAAACCATCCGGGCAGTCATCTGCACCGGCACTACGCGATGAACGAATACACTTCGACCATCATCCATAATTTTCCGCCAAGGGCTCTAGCCTAAGCCATGGGACCATGGTCTAAGGTGGTTGGCCGGGTCTTTTCGAATAACGCGTAAAAAATCGGCAAAGTTCCCGAGTAATTGATAGAAAGTTTGCTGTTTACCCACTCGCAAGCGACTACTACACTCTCGCTTAGCGAACAGCTTTACCCATCCACGTGGCCGGCGTTCAGTCTGGTTTCATGTTCGTCACGTCCCGCCACGGCAGACTTACAGGAGTGAAGACAGTGTCCAGACTTGCAGAGTTTCGTGCTGCCGAAAAAGCGCTCAAGGAACAGATGGCACAACTGGAAGCGCTGAAAAAGGATGCCGGCCTTAAACGCGAAATCGAATTCGAGCAGAAACTAGTCGGCCTGATGAAAAGCTATGACAAGAGCCTGCGCGATATCATCGCCATTCTCGACCCGAAAGCCGTGACCCGCGCCCCGGCCGCGGTCAAGCAGCAACGCCGCCCGCGGGTGGTGAAGGTCTACGCGAACCCCCATACCGGCGAGCGGATCGAGACCAAGGGCGGTAACCACCGCGGGCTGAAAGCCTGGAAGGAACAGTACGGGGCGCAGACGGTGGAAAGTTGGGTGCGCTGATGAAACCTCGACACCTGCTTCACACTTTTTTCACACCCGCAGGCTCAGTATCGAACCAGCTAAAGGACTAGCGACCCCATCACGCGCCCGCACATGCGGGCCTCTAATTCCGGCGCCCCGCACTCGTGCGGGGCGCTTTCATTTGCGCTGCTGGTTGACTTCCGTATCATGGCAAACCTATTCAAGGCCCTGATTCCGGAGTACCCATGAGCCTGCACGATCTGCAAACCCTCCCCGGCGTGACCGCCCAACCAGACACTGCCACCGCCCAATTCGTGTTCAACCACACCATGCTGCGGGTCAAGGACATCGAGAAGTCCCTGGACTTCTACACCCGCGTGCTGGGCTTTCGCCTGGTGGACAAGCGCGACTTCCCGGAAGCGGCTTTCAGCCTGTATTTCCTGGCCCTGGTCGACCCGGCGCAGATTCCTGCCGATGACGCCGAGCGCCATCAGTGGATGAAATCGATCCCCGGCGTACTCGAGCTGACCCACAACCACGGCACCGAGAACGACCCCGGGTTCGCCTACCACAATGGCAACACCGACCCGCGCGGCTTCGGCCACATCTGCATTTCGGTACCGGACGTACGTGTTGCCTGCGCCCGCTTCGAGGCGCTGGACGTCCCGTTCCAGAAGCGCCTGCAGGATGGCCGCATGAACCACCTGGCCTTCGTCAAGGACCCCGACGGCTACTGGGTCGAGGTCATCCAGCCGACCGAACTCAAGGGCTGATACCCACCGGTCGCGCTCGTCGGGCCGGGAACTCCCGGCCCCTCGCTGTGGTATATGGAAGTAACGCCTGTTCCAAGCCACAGCGAGGTAAGGACGATGCAAACCCTTCACTGTGAATACCGCGACCACACCATCACCGCCAGCGTGATGCCCCACCCCGACTCTCCCCTGCCCTATGCTGCAGGCTGCGTGATCACCGACCCTGCCGGCCACAGCAGCAGGCGACTATCGATGCCGATGAAGTTCTTCGCCGACCTGGAGAATGCCCAGCACGTGTCCCTGGCCCATGGCCGGGCGCTGGTTGACCAGCAGCTGGATGAGAAGGATCAGCGGGTGTTCTGATAACCCCACGCCAGCAGCCAGCACCCACAGAGATTGCGCTTCGCTCACAGGCAAAGCGAACAGTGTGGGAGCCGGCTTGCCGGCGATACGGCGCCCTTCTATACCCAATCATCCTTCACGGGCATACGCCACGGCAGCCGCCACCTGTTCGGCTGTCGGCCGGACCCCGGTGTACAACACGAACTGCTCCAGCGCCTGAAGCGCGATGACGTCGAGGCCGGTAATCACCGGCTTGCCCAGCGCCGCGGCGGCGCGGATCAGCGGTGTGCGTGCCGGCAGGGCAACCACATCGAATACCCGCTCGGCCGCCGCGATGGCGGTTTCGCTGAAAGCCAGCTGGTCGGCCTCCGGGCCTCCGGCCATGCCGATCGGCGTGACGTTGATCAGCATCGGCGGGCAACGGTCCTGCAGTTCAGGCAGCCAGCGGTAGCCGCAAACATCCGCCAGTTGCCGCCCGGCCTGCTCGTTGCGGGCGACGATGATGCCGTCGCGAAAACCAGCGTCGCGCAGCGCGCTGGCCACCGCCTTGGCCATGCCACCGCTGCCACGCAGGGCGAAGCCGGTCGCCGGGTCGACCCGCCGCTCGGCCAGTAGCTGCCGTACCGCCAGGTAGTCAGTGTTGTAGGCCTTCAGATGGCCTGCGGTATTGACCAGGGTGTTCACCGAGTCGATGGCCGCCGCCGAGGGGTCGACCTCGTCCACCAGGGCCAGGCAGGCTTCCTTGTAGGGCATCGATACGCCGCAACCGCGAATACCCAGGGCGCGGATGCCGGCCACGGCGGCCGGCAGATCCTGGGTGGTCATGGCCTTGTAGTAATAGTCCAGGCCCAACTGCTGATACAGATGGTTGTGAAAGCGTACGCCGAACGTACCGGGGCGCCCGGCCAGGGAAATGCACAACACGGTGTCCCTGCTCGGTGAATGGCTCATCGCGGTTCCTCTGTCATGGCTGAATCGATTGCGCCAGCGTACCAGACCCCGCCGCCGGTCGCCCCTTACACAACCTTTACCCTTTGCCAGTGCGCAGTTGACCGAGGCTGCGGTCATAGTAGACAGACCCCGAACGTGGGGTTGTCTTGCGAGGTGTCACCATGAAGCGTTTCATCCCCGGAATCGCCCTGCTGGTCGGCGCGCTGGCAATCAGCGGGCAAGCCTCGGCCCATGGTGGCGGCTGGTACGGCCCGGGGCCGGTGATCGGCGCGGCCGTGGTGGGCGCGGTGGTCGGGGCGGCCGTATCGGGCGGCCACGACCGCACTGTCTACGTCGAACGCCAGCCGGCCTACTATCCACCGCCACCGGTCTATGTGCAGGCGCCGCCACCGCCGGTGTATTACCAGCCCTATGTGGTCGAGCGCTATGTGCCCGCCCCGCCGCCGGTCTACCGCCGCTATTATGGCCCGCCGCCGGTGTACTACGGCCCGCCGCGCTGGTAAGCGGCATAGTTGATAAAAGCAATGACCACTATCGAGGGCATTGATTTCAAACCCTGAAGACGCCTGGGTAAGGTAGGGCCATGTTCGAGAGGAGATCCGCCATGGCCCCGATCCAGATCATGTCCGTTGTCGGCAGCGCAGTCCCCAGCAGCCTGCGCCAACAGGGCCTTTTGGCCTGCTGGTACCTGCTGCGCGACGGTGAAGCCATCAGTGGCCCGTTGACCAGCCGCCGCTGCGCCGAGACCCTGGCCGGCCGCTTGCTCGACCAGACCTGGGTCGCCTGACCCCGAATTTGTTGTGTGTTGCTCCCTAAGCCCTTGTAGCCCGCCACCCGGCGGGCTTTTTTTTGCTCGCCAACCGGCCGCCTACAAGTGCCCCGCCCACACGGCAAGTGGCAGTGGCGGTTGCTGGTCGAGGATACGGCGCCAGATCAAACTCAACCGCTCGCCATCGAACAGGGAGGCGGCACCGCCACCAATCCAGCCCCTGGGCTGGATCACCGTCCATTGCCCTGCGGCATCACGCCGGGCCATTTCGAAGCGGAAACTGTAGTTGCCTGGCATGCCCATGCGCAGGTCGGTGACCACCAGCGAGTCACCCATGATGTCGTAGCGCAGCCAGTCATCGGTGAACCAGCGCAGGCGCTCGTACAGTGGCGAGCCCGCCAGTACCTTGGCAGCCTCCAGATTGCGCGACTGGTGCAGCATCTCCGGAGGTTCGCGATCGAACCCGCTGCTCACGCCCTCGTAGTAACCGCCATCCGGGGTTTTCGCCAGCACCCGCCAGATCAGGCTGTTGAAGGCGATGGGCACCGCGCGGACCTCACTGGCCTCGACCCCCTGCGCCTGCAAGGCCAGGTGAAAACGTTGCTCGGCGGCCATGCGCCCGGCCAGGCCGAAGCCCAGGTAGAGCGTGCTAAATCCCAGTGCCAGGCACAGCATCGCGGTCGCCCTGCCTTTCAGGCCCCTGATCGCCGCATAGCCCACCGCCAGCAGCAACGGCACGGTATACACCGGGTCGATGATGAACACCGCCGCCCAGCTTTCCGGCGTCAGGTGCAGGGGCCAGAACAGCTGGGTGCCATAAACGGTGAAGGCGTCGAGCACCGGGTGGGTGACCAGCGCCAGCCAGAAGGCCAGGAACAGCCTGCCTGGGGTATAGCCTCGGCCTGGCCAACGCCAGGCGACCAGCCAGGCAAGCAACAGGGCCAGGCCGGTCAGGACGAAGATCGAATGGGAAAAGCCACGGTGGAAGGTCATCTGCGACACCGGGTCGGCGTAGCGGATCACCACATCCAGGTCGGGCAATGTCCCCAGGGCGGCGCCGTAGATCAGCGAGCGGCGGCCCTGGATACGGCCCAGTACGGCGCCTTGCAGGGCCGCGCCGAGCACGGCTTGGGTGATTGAGTCCACGGCAAACGTCTCGTGCAGGGTCTATCAGATGGCGTGACGCAACATTGCCAGTACCTGCGCATGCAACGCCGGATCGCCACACGCCACCACGCAGCCCCCGTCCTGGGCCGAGCCGCCATCCCAGGACGTGATGACCCCACCCGCGCCTTCGATGATCGGCATCAACGCCTGCACGTCGTACGGCTGCAGGCTGGCCTCGACGATCACATCGACGAATCCGGACGCCAGCATGCAGTAGGCATAGCAATCACCGCCATAACGCATCAGCCGGGCCTTGCCGGCGACCGCCTCGAACGCCGCCTTGCGCGCCGGGGTGTCGAACATGTCGGGGGTGGTGCACATCAGCGTGGCCGACGCCAGGTCGGCGCAGGCGCGGGTCTTAAGCGCCGTGCCATTGCGCCAGGCGCCGTGCGGGGTGCCGATGAAGCGTTCGCCGGTGAACGGCTGGTTCATCACCCCGAGCACCGGGCGGGTACCGTCGTTGAGAGCGATCAGCGTGCCCCACAGCGGCAGGCCGGTGATGAAGGCGCGGGTGCCATCGATCGGGTCGAGTACCCAGGTCAGCGGGCTGCTGCCCAGTGCCGCGCCCTGCTCTTCACCCAGTATGCCGTGGGTGGGATAGCGGGCCTGGATCAGCGCGCGCATGGCCTCTTCGGCGGCCTTGTCGGCGATGGTCACAGGGTCGTACAGGCGCCCCCCCTTGTCCTCGACATCCAGGCTGGCACGAAAGTAAGGCTGGATCGCCGCCGCGGCGGCATCGGCCAGTTGCTCGGAGAAAGAGCGGAATTCGCCGATCTGTTCAGCGCTCAGGGACATGGGGCGGTCTCGTTGTGGGATGGGATGCGCATCATACCCGAGTCGTGCGCGGACACACCTGCGGCGCCACCCATGATATTGTTATGCCATTATCGCCGCTTCATTTAACCGTCACTGATTCGTTGTACTAGGATAGCTAGCAGCCCCGATGGCCCGGCCGACAGTCAAGGATGCTGGTTGCTGGCGCAAGGGCCTCCGTTCCACCGCCTATCATGGATGACACGATGAATTCGCACCTGCTTTTTCCGCAGATCGGTAAAGTCATAGCCAGTACCGGCAGCCGCCATTTCCCCCGGCACCTGCACGACCTGATCCAGACCCACCTGACCATCGACGCCACGCATATCCGCCAACTGCGCATCGACCCGGCCTGCGCCAGCCAGCCAGACGCGACCCTGATCAGCGAGACGGTGTTCAGCGCCGGCGATACGGGTGACGGCTTCGACGACCCGGCGCGCCTGCACCTGGCCCGGCGCAAGGATGGTTTCCGCTACGAAATCACGGTCTTGCGGGCCGACACCCGCGTTGGTTTCTCAGCTACCGATCGCAGCCGGCTGGAGGACATTTCGCCCTTGCTGCTGCCCATGCTGGAAAAACACATCAATGCCCTGCAGCCTGCCGCGCCGGTACCCGCAGACCCTGACAGCCTCGAACAGCGTTTTCTCGAACGCCTGCGTCAGACCGGCATCCGCCTGTCGGAACGTGAGATGCAAGTGTGCGAGGGCTTGCTGGCCGGGCGCACGGCGCCGCAGCAAGCCGAGCATCTGCGGCTCAAGGTCAATACGGTGGAAAGTTACCTGCGCCGGGCGGCGATCAAGCTGGGCATCAGCGGCCGCCACTCGCTGATGCGCTGGATGTATGCAGAGATCTAGTGTGGTGTTTCACAAATAACGACCATAACTCGCGGCGCTTTTTGCGCTCATGCCGCGTTGTCGCTCCTCGCCGTAGCTGGGCTACGACTCGTCGCGACGCCTTGCCTGAGCGCAAAAATCGCTCGCGAGTTATTGGTCGTATTTGCAAAACACCACACTAGCCAGACCGAATGCCCACAGGCACGCAAGATCGAGCACCGCGGAAGCGGCGCTCGATCCCGAGCGCTCAGGCCTAGTCCCGTGCCAACGCCTCGATAGGGTCCAGCCGCGCCGCATTGCGCGCCGGCACGAAGCCGAACACGATGCCGATCAAGGTCGAGCAGACGAACGCCGTGACCACCGATCCCAGTGAGAACACCATCTCCCACTGCTTGACGAAAAGCGCGAACAGATACCCGATCCCATAGGACAACCCGATCCCGATCACCCCGCCGATCAGGCAGACCATCACCGCCTCCACCAGGAACTGCTGGCGGATATCCGACTGCCGCGCCCCCACTGCCATGCGGATGCCGATCTCGCGGGTGCGCTCGGTAACCGACACCAGCATGATGTTCATCACCCCGATCCCCCCCACCACCAACGAAATCACTGCGATCAGCGACAGCAGCAGGGTCAGCGAGCGGCTGGTCTTCTGCACGGTCTGCATGATGCTGTCGAGGTTGTTGGTGAAGAAATCCTTGGTGCCGTGGCGCTGCAGCATCAGTTTGTTGACCTCCTCCTCCACCCGCTTGCTCGGCATGCCGTCCTTGATCCGCACACTGATGCTGTCCAGGTGGCGCTGGCCAAGCACGCGCCCGGCGGCGGTCTCGTAGGGCATCCACACGTTCAGGGTGTTGCCGGCGACGAACAGGTTCTTGTTCTCGGCGGTCACGCCGATCACCGTGCACGGCAAGTTGCCAACCAGGATCACCTGCCCAAGCGGGTTGATCCCATCGCCAAACAGGCGCTTGCGCGTGTTGTGGTCGATCACCACCACCTGTGCCTGGCGCCGGGCATCATCGGCGCTGAACACGATCCCTGCGGCCAAGGGGATGTTGCGCACCTGGAAGTACTGCTCGCTGACACCGTTTAGCTGCACATCGGCGTCGATGTTGCGGTAGCGCACCAGCGAACTCTGACCGATCACCGGGGTGGCGCTGTCGACGTAGTAGAGTTCGTTGAGCGCGGTCACGTCAGCCGGCACCAGGGTCTCGATGGCCTTGGCCCGGCTGTCGCCGAAACTGGTGCCGGAGTAGATGTCGATGGTGTTGCTGCCGATCGCCTGGATGTCCTTGAGCACGTAGCCCTTGGCGCCCTCGCCAATGGCCGAGATCGACACCACCGAAGTGATGCCGATGATGATCCCGAGCATGGTCAGCAGGGTGCGCATGCGGTGCGAGACCAGGGCGATCCAGGCCATCTTGAAGGCCTCGCGGAACAACCCGAGGCTGGCCACCAGCCGCCGTGGCGCCTGCTCGCGAGCGGGCGCCGCCTCGGCGGCCGGTGCAGTGGGCTCGGCGCGGGTGCGCCGGTCACTGACGATCTGCCCGTCGCTGACCTCGATGATCCGCTCGGCGTGGGCGGCGACCTTGGGGTCGTGGGTCACCAGGATCACCGTGTGCCCGGCGCCGTGCAGTTCCAGCAGGATGTTCATCACTTCCTTGCCGCTGGCGGTATCGAGCGCTCCGGTCGGCTCGTCGGCGAGGATCACCTCGCCGCCGTTCATCAGCGCCCGGCAGATACTGACCCGCTGCTGCTGGCCCCCCGACAGCTGGCTGGGCCGGTGCGCCAGGTGTCCGCCCAGGCCCAGGCGGCCCAGCAGCTCCCGCGCCCGGGCATGGCGTCCGGCCTGCGCCACGCCGGCGTACACCGCCGGGATCTCGACATTGCGCAGGGCATCCAGGTGCGGCAACAGGTGGTAGCGCTGGAAGATGAAACCGAAGTGGTCACGCCGCAGCGCGGCCAGGGCGTCGTCGTCGAGATCGCGGGTTTCCCGGCCGCTGACCTGGTAGCTGCCGGCGCTGGCATGGTCCAGGCAACCGAGGATGTTCATCAGCGTCGACTTGCCCGAACCCGAGGCGCCGATGATCGCCACCAGCTCGCCGGCATGGATCTCCAGGTCGATGCCCTTGAGCGCCAGGAACTCGCGGTCGCCCGCCATGAAGCTGCGGCTGACCCCGTCCAGGCGCAGCAACGGCTGCTCCTCGAGCGCCGACACCGCCCGTGCCGGCGACAGTTCCACGTTCATGTTCATGCTCACGCCCCCGCCTCGCCCGACACCGGCTCGCCGATCACCACGCGGTCGCCTTCGGCCAGGCCGTCCTTGACCTGCACCTTGACGTTGTTGTTGATCCCCGCCTGGACCTTGCGCACCTGGGCGAAGCCCTTGCCGTCGAGCACCCGCACCGGGAAGCTGCCGTCGGCGTCACGCGGCCCCAGCGCCGCCACCGGCACGGTGAGCACGCCCAGGGCGGTGTCGAGGACGATACGCACCTGGGCGGTCATCGAGATGCGCAGCCGGTGCTCGGGGTTGGGCACCTCGAACAACGCGTTGTAGAACACCGCGCTGGCCTGCTTGGCGGCGCCGCCGCTCTTGTCGCTGCTTTCCAGGTAGTTCTGCGGCGCAGGTTCGGTGCCGCGCAGCTTGGCGTAGTAACGTTTGTCGTCACCGAGGATGGTGAAGTACACCTGCTGGCCGGGGCTGATATGAATCACATCGGCTTCGGACACCTGGGCCTTGATGGTCATGGTGTCGAGGTCGGCGAGCTTGAGGATTACCGGCGCCAGCTGGTTGGAGATCACCGTCTGCCCTTCCTGGGTGACGATACCCACCACATGGCCATCGATCGGCGCGACGATACGGGTGTAGCCGAGGTTGACCCGGGCCGTGTCGATCTGCACCTGGGCGCTCTTGATCTGCGCGTCCAGCGAGCGCAGGTTGGCTTGTTGCACCTCGAACTCGGACTCGGCGTTCTCGAAGTCCTGGCGCGAGATCGACTCGTCGGCCTGGAGCACGTCGTAGCGTTCGTACACCCGCTTGGCCTGCTTGAGCTTGGCCTGCACCGAGCGCCGCTCGGCCTGCAGCTTCTCGGCGTCGACCTCGGCCTGCCGCAGCGAGTTGCGCGGCACCAGCGGGTCGATTTCGGCCAGCCACTGGCCTTCGGCGACCTTGTCGCCAAGCTTCACCTTGAGCGACTTGAGTTGCCCTGAGACCTGGGCGCCGACGTCCACCTGGCGGATACCTTCCAGGGTGCCGGTGGCCAGCACCGCGTTTTCGATATCGCCACGCTCGACCGTGGCGGTGATGTACTGCGGCGGCTTGGCCGGGGCCTGCACCGCGTACAGCACGATGCCGGCGACCAGGGCCGCGGCGACACCGAGGGTGATCTTGCGAAACTTCGTCTTTTCCATAAAACCGTTCTTCCTGAAGCTGATGAGGTCCCGTGGGAGCAAGCTTGCCCCGCGATAACGCCACTCCAAGGTGACGCCATCACTTTGCAAGCCCGCTCTCACGACGGTGTTACTGCTTCACCCTGCTGCGATACAGGGCCTGCCCGTCATGCCACCAGGCGGCCAGGCTGAACACATCCGGCACCTTGAGGATGCTGAAATGGTTGCCTGGCCCCTGCCACACCTCCAACTGCGGCAGCCATTCACGCCAGCCGTCTTCCATCACCTGTTGCTCGCCCTGGTTGCCGGCCGCGTCCAGGCTCGGATCGGTCACCAGCACCAGCCGCGCCAGACCATCGAATCCACCCTCGGGGCGATACACCGTGCGCAGCGCCGTGGCGAAGGTTCGCACCACGCCCTCAAGCGCCTGCGGCGAAGAGCGCGACGGCATCAGGCCGCCCCGTACCATCGCCGCGTGCAACTGACGCAGCTGTTCCTGATCGTCGGTTTCAGCGAAGGCTACAGGTTCGATGCCCAACGTCTTGCCGGTGGACAGTTGCAACGACCCGACAAGCCGCTGCAGGGCCTGGGTAAAGGTGTACGGCTTGCCGCAACTACCCCCCGCCCCCGGCGCCTCGCTGTCGATCAGGGTCAGGGAGCGCACCTCGCGCCCCTTGGCCTGCAGGCGTATCGCCATGGCATGGGCCACCCAGCCACCGAACGAGTGCCCGACCAGGTTCAACGGCCCTTCGGGATACAACGCCTCGATGGCCTGGACATGACACGCTGCGGCCACCTCGACCGAGCAATGGGGCACTTCACCCGCAGCCAGGCCACGCGCCTGCAGGCCATGCACCGGCCAGTCCGGCCCCAGCGCCTCGGCCAGGCCGATGAAGCTGGTCACGCTGTCGCCGGCGCCCGGCACGCAGAACACCGGCACATGGCCCGGCACGCCACTCTGGATTGCCAGTAGCGGCTGGTGCGCCGCCGGCGCGAGCGCCGACGCGGCCTGCATCGCCTGGGCGATGGCCTGGCCGAGCACGGCGGCTTGCGGGTCCTGCACCATGCTCTGGTGATCGCCCGGCACGCTCAGGCACTTCAGCTCCTGCCCAGGCAAGGCCTCGGCCCAGCCCAGGCTCGGGCTGTCGGTGACGATACCGGCGCTGCGCTGTTCGGCGATGAACAAGTGCAGCGGCACCGGCAACGGCGCCAGGCGATAGTGAGCCAGGGCATGGCCATGGGCCAGGTGACGCTCGAAGAAGTGACGCAACTGTCCATCGCTGGCCTGGGCCAGGCCGGGCACCAGCAACTGCCGCTCACGGCAGTGGGCAAGCAGTGCCTCGAAGGGCAATGCGCCCGGCTGCAACGCCTCGATCTCGGCCAGTTGCGTAGTCCCCGCCTCGCCCTGCGCCTGCCAGTGCACGCGGCAATGCAGCAGCAACTGCGCTTGCACCAGGTGCGGCCCTTGCCAGCGCGTCTTGCCCTGGTCGCTCAGGCGCGGCACGTAGGTGTCGATCAGGCCGACGAAGGCCACCGGCTCGTCCGCACCCAGCAATTGCGCCGCTACCTCGTAGGCCAGCACACCGCCGAACGACCAGCCGGCCAAGCGATACGGCCCGTGTGGCTGTACGGCGCGAATCTGCCGCACCAGGCGCGCCGCCAGGCACTCCATGGTGTTCAATTGCACCTGCCCGACGGCGACGCCGGCCAGCCCATAGATAGGGAAATCACCTTCGATATGCCGCCCCAGGACCGGGAAATACAGGTCCAGGCCACTGAACTCATGGATCAGGAACAGCGCAGGCTGGCTGCCTGCGGCACGCACCGTGAGCAGGCCTTGCGCCTCGTCCTCGGCCGTCACCTCGTCGAGCAGCGGCGCCAGGGCGGCAATGGTCGGGTGCTGGAACAACTGGGCCAGGGTCGTGTGCAGGCCAGCCTGGCGCATCTCGCCCACCAGGCGGATCGCCGACAGCGAATGCCCGCCCAGCTCGAAGAAGCTGTCATGCCGCCCGACTCGCTCGACCTCGAGCACCTGCGCCCACAGCGCCGCCAAGGCCTGCTCCACCGGAGTCACCGCCGCCTCGAACACCGCCACGGCAAGGTCCTGCGCGCCCGGCAGTGGCAGGGCCCGACGATCGACCTTGCCGTTGTTGGTCAGCGGCAGCGCCTCAAGTGCGACGAACGCCGCCGGCAGCATGTACTCCGGCAACCGATCGCGCAGGAAAGCACGCAGCGCCGCACCGTCCAGGGCCATGTCGGTACGGGTGTACCACGCCACCAGGCGCAACGGCCCCTGCTCCAGGCGCAGGGCCATGACCACGGCCTCTTCCAGGCCCGGGCACTGGGTGAGGTGTTGCTCGACCTCGCCCAGCTCGATGCGAAAGCCGCGGATCTTCACCTGGTCGTCGGTGCGGCCCAGGCATTCCAACTGGCCATCCTCGCGCCAGCGGCCCAGGTCACCGGTGCGGTACAACCTCGCCCCGGCACCTGCGGCGAATGGATCGTCGAGGAAGCGTTCGGCGGTCAGCTGCGGACGATTCAGGTAGCCGAGGGCGACGCCGTCGCCGCCGATGTACAGTTCGCCGGTGACGCCCTCGGGCAGCAAGCGCCCGTGGCAATCGAGGACATAGGCCGTGGTGTTGCCGATCGGGCCACCGATGGGCACGTGCTCGCAGCCGTCGACCAGCGCCCGCACCGTGCTGGCGGTGGCGAAGGTGGTGGTCTCGGTGGGCCCGTAGCAGTGCACCAGGCGCAACTGCGGCGCCCGGGCCAACAAGGCGCGGAAGCTGGCGGGCTCGCCGCGCTCGCCGCCGCACAGCAGGATGCGCAGCCCGGCCAGGGCTTCGGGGATCAGTTGCACATACTGGTTGAACAGCGCCGTGGTGACGAACATCACACTGGCGCCGCCCTGGCGCAGGGCGGCGGCAAACTGCGCCGGCTCGACCAGGGTCTGGTGGTCGATCACCAGCACCTGGCCGCCGTTGAGCAGGCCGCCCCAGACATCCATGGTCGCGGCGTCGAACGCCGGGTTGGCGACGAAGGCGAAACGGTCCGTGGCGTTGAAGTCGGCATAGCCGTTGTTCAGCACCAGCCGGGCGATGCCGCGATGGGTCACCCGCACCCCTTTCGGCGTGCCGGTGGAGCCGGAGGTGTACATCACGTACGCCACCGCGTCGGCCTCCTGGGCCAGGCCCGGGTTGTGCGTGGGCTGCTCGTCCAGCGCCAGGCAGTCCAGGTCGATGCGCCGCGTCTCGCAATCGGCCGCCAGGCTGCCGAGGGTCAGCAGCATCACCGCCTGGCAGTCCTGGACCATGAACGCCTGGCGCTCGGCCGGGGCGTTGATGTCCAGCGGCACGTAGATCGCCGAACACTTGAGCACGGCCAACTGCGCGACCAGCAAAGGCAGCGAGCGAGGCAGCAGGATCGCCACATGATCGCCGGCCGCCACCCCCTCGCCGATCAGCCAGTGCGCCAGGCGGTTGGCCTGCTCATTCAGCTCGGCGTAACTCAGCTGGCGCTCATCATGCAGCGCCGCCAGCGCCAACGGATGGCGCGCCACCTGTTGCTCGAACAGGCGGTGCACGGGCACCGACCTGGGGTAGTCGCGTTGCGTGGCGTTGTAGCCGAGCAATCGGCGACGCTCCTCGGCCGGCACGATGTCCAGCCGCTCCAGGCCTTGCTCGGGATCATGTGCCAGGGCCTCAACCAGGTGTGCGAGAGCCTGCTCGAGGTAACCGCACAGACGCCGGGCGTCCAGGCCCGCCGCGCACTGCGCGGTCAGGCTGAAGCGCTCCCCGAGGTCGTCGATGCTCAGGGCCAGCGGGTAGTTGCTGCGTTCCTGCGCATGCAGCAGCTCGATGCCCTGCCAGGCACGCCCACTGGCAGTGTCATGGGCCAGCGCGGCGGCACTGTGGCGGTAGTTGAGCAAGGCGCTGAACAGCGGCGCACCGGGCGGCAAGGCACTGCAGCGCTGCGCCAGGGCCAGTTGCGCATGCTCGTGCACCAACAGCCCGGTCAGCCGGCGGTGGGTGTCGAGCAGCGCCTCACGTACCGGCAGGCGGCCCACGTCCAGGCGCAGCGGCAAGGTGTTGATGAACACGCCCAAGGCCCGCTCCATGCCTTCACCGCCCTGCAGGCGACCAAGCAGCACGGTGCCGAACACCACGCTGTCGCGCCCCGACAACTGCCCCAGCACCAGGCCCCAGGCCAGGTGCATCAGGCTGGCCGCGCCGACACCCAGCAGCCGCGCCTGTTCGCGGGCCCGCCGCGCCAGCTCGTCGTCCAGCCAGTGCTGGGCTTCGGCCACGGCGTCGGCGTGGGCCAGCGGATGCGGACCGTAGGCCAGGGTCGGCTCGTCGATATCACCCAACTGCTCGCGGAAGTACGCCTCATGCTCGGCCTCGCCGGCACCCTGCAGCACCTGGGCGATGTAGTTGCGGTACGGCACCGGCGGCGGTAAGCGCAGCTGCTCGCCGAGCAGGCAGGCCTCCAGTTCGGCGCGCAACACGTCCTGGGCCACGTGATCCATGACCAGGTGGTGGAACAGCAAGGTGGCGGTGATCCGCCCGCTGCTCGGGTCCTGGCGGTGCACCAGGCGCAGGAGCGGCGCGCGGGTCAGGTCCAGGCGCAGGCTGATCGGCTCATCCGCGGCCAGTTCCTGCACGGGCAACGCCGCCTGGCGCCATACCACCTGCACCGGCTGCGCCAGACCTTCCCAGTACAACGAAGAACGCAGGATGTCGTGCCGGGCGATCACCTGGTCCAGCGCCTGGCGCAACGCCTCCAACCGGGCCTGATCGGCCACCGCGAAACGCGCCTGCAGCAGGTAGGGATCGTCACCCTCGCTGGCCAGGTGGTGATAGAGGATCCCCGCCTGCAACGGCCCCAGCGGGTAGATGTCTTGCACATTGGCGGCACCGCCAGGCACCTGGTCGACAATCCGCTCGATGTGCGACTGTTCCAGCGCCACCAACGGCAGCAAGTCCGGCGTGATGCTCCGGCAATCACTGCCGATGCGGTTGGTCGGCACCCGGCTTCCGCCATGCTGGCCCAGGGTCGCGGCCACGGCGGCCAGGGTCGGTTCGGCGAACAGCACGCGGATGTCCGCGTCCAGGCCCTCGGCGCGCAAGCGGGCGATCAGGGTCACGGCCAGCAGCGAGTGGCCACCGAGCTCGAAGAAATGGTCCTGGCGCCCTACCCTGGGCACATTGAGCAACTCGGCCCATAGCGCCGCCAGATGGCGCTCGGCCTCGCCTTGCGGCGCCTCGTAGGCACGGCTGAGCACCGCGTCGGCACCAGGGTCGGGCAGACGCTGGCGGTCGAGCTTGCCATTGGCCGTCAATGGCATGGCCGGCAATGCCACATAGGCCGACGGCACCATGTAGTCCGGCAAGCGCGCCTGGGCATGCTTGCGCAATGCCGCCACGCCCGGCACGGCATCGTCGGCCGTGAACCAGGCGACCAAGCGCTCACCGCGCAGCAGCACCGCCACTTCGCGCACACCCGGATGGCTGGCCAGGCAGGCCTCGATCTCGCCCAACTCTATGCGCAGACCGTGCAGTTTCACCTGGAAATCGTTGCGACCAAGGAATTCCAGCTCGCCATCAGCGCGACGACGCACCAGGTCGCCGCTGCGATACAGGCGCTCATCGACCACGAACGGACTGGCACCGAAACGTTCGGCCTCCAGCGCCGGCAGGCCCAGATAGCCACGCGCCACGCCGACGCCGCCGATGTACAGCTCGCCCACCACGCCCCGCGGTACCGGCAGGCCATGGCTGTCGAGCACATACAGGCGGGTGTTGGCGATCGGCCGACCGATCGGTGGCGCCCCTTCGGGCACGGGTTGCCGGGGCTCGAGGGTCCAGACGCAGCAGTCGACGGTGGCCTCGGTGGGGCCGTAGACGTTGTGCAGCCGCACCTGCGGCAGGCGCTCGCGCAACTGGCGCAGCAACGCCGAAGTCAGCTCGCCACCGCCACAGACCACATCGGTGAGGCTGTCGCAGGCCGCGCTGGCCTCCAGGGCGAGGAACTGCTGTAGCAGCGCGGGCACGAACTGCACCACGCTGACCCGCTGGCGCTGGATCAGCGCCGCCAGGTAGTCCGGGTCGCGCTGGCCATCCGGGCGCGCCAGCACCAGGCGCAGGCCGGCACACAGCGGCCAGAACAGCTCCCATACCGACGCATCGAAGCTCACCGGGGTCTTGTGCAGCAGCGCACCTGATGCGCTCGGGGCGATCAGCCGCGAACTCCAGTGCACCAGGTTGCACAGGCTGCGGTGCTCGACCATCACCCCTTTCGGCGTGCCGGTGGAGCCGGAGGTGTAGATCACGTAGGCCAGGTGGCGGGCGCCAAGGCCCGGCACCTGTGGATTGTCCGGCGACTGCTCGGTCCAGTCCGGCTGGTCGAGGTCCAGCCGCGCCACCGGGCTGTCGCTGAAGCGCCGGTTGCTGGCGGCATCCACCAGCAACGCCAGCGG
Organism: Pseudomonas sp. RC3H12; assembly: GCF_018596375.1. Lineage (NCBI taxonomy): Bacteria > Pseudomonadati > Pseudomonadota > Gammaproteobacteria > Pseudomonadales > Pseudomonadaceae > Pseudomonas > Pseudomonas sp. RC3H12. The sequence goes on from NZ_CP075595.1 coordinate 2,235,895, forward strand.
CGCGCTGTCTTCGAGCATGTACGCCAGGCGCTCATCCGGGTAGCCCGGATCCAGCGGCACGTAGGCGCCACCGGCCTTGAGCACCGCCAGCAGCCCGACCAGCAACCGTGGCCCCCGCGCCAGGCACACGGCGACCCGGCTGTCGGCGACCACGCCCTGTTCGATCAGGCGGTGGGCCAAGCGGTTGGCCGCCGCATTCAATTCGGCGTAGGTCAGTTGCCCGTCCTCGGCCTGCACCGCGATGGCCTGCGGCGTACGCGCCACCTGCGCCTCGAACAGCGCGTGCAGCGGTTGCTGCAGGCCGCCGATCCGTTCGCTGGCGTTGCAGGCCACCAGTTCCTGGCGACGTTCGGCGGCGCCGAGCAGCTCGACCTTCGCCGGCACGGCCTGGTCGCTGCCCGCCATCGCCCAGAGTAGTTGCTCCAGGTAACCCAGGTGCCGCTCGATGGTCGCCCGGTCGAACAGCGCGGTGGCGAACTCCAGGGCGCCGCCGTAGCCGTCGGCGGTCTCGCCCAGGCTCAGGGTCAGGTCGAACTTGGCGAAGGTCTGCGTGCCACCCAGCGCCTCCAGCTGCAGCCCACCCAGGCGCAGGGCCTCGCCCGGCACACCGTTCCACGCCAGCGATACCTGGTAAAGCGGTGTGTGGGCCAGGCTGCGCGGCGGGTGCAAGCGTTCCACCACCTGTTCGAACGGCAGGTCCTGATGATCCTGGGCCTGGCTCACACAGGCCTTGACCCGGGCCAGCAGCGCGCCGACATCGGGGCTGCCGGAGGTATCGATACGCAGCGCCAGGGAGTTGACGAACAAACCGATCAGCCCCTCGACCTCAGCCTGGCGGCGGTTGGCCACCGGGGTGCCGATCACTACCTCGGCCTGGCCGGACAGGCGCGCCAGCAACACCGCCCAGGCGCCGGCGAAGAGCATGAACGGGGTGACCCCATGACGCAGGCACAGCGCTCGTAGATCTTCGCTCAGGCGCCGGTCCAGGCGCACTTCGACGCGGTCGCCCAGGTAGTCCTGACGGGCCGGTCGTGGCCGGTCGGTGGGCAGGGTCAGCAGCACCGGCGCACCGGCCAGGGCCTGGCTCCAGTAGTCGCCCTGGCGCTGCAAGGCCTCACCGCTCAGCCAGCGACGCTGCCACAGGGCGTAGTCGCCGTACTGGATCGCCAGCGCCGGCAGCGGGTCGTCGCGGCCTTCGCTGAAGGCCTGGTACAACGTCGCCAGCTCCTGGGTGAACACCCCCATCGACCAGCCGTCGGCAACGATATGGTGCAAGGTCAGCAACAGCACATGGTGGTCCGCCGCCAGGCACAGCAGGCGGCCGCGCACCGGCAGCTGGTGCGCCAGGTCGAATGGCAGCATCGCCTCGGCCTGCATCAGCTCGGGCAACTGCTGCGCCGCGCCGCGCAGGTCATGCCAGGCCAGGGCGAAGCCGCCCCGTCCGGGCGCCACCCGTACCCGCGCCTCGGCGCCTGTCTGGGTGAAGTGGCTGCGCAGGCTCTCGTGGCGCTCGACGATGCGCTCCAGCGCCCGCTCCAGGGCCTCGCGGTCCAGCGGGCCGCGCAAGGCCAGGCCCAGGGGAATATGGTAGGCGGCGCTGGCATCGTCCATCTGCGCCAGGAACCACAGCCGTTGCTGGGCGAACGACAGCGGCAGGGACTGGCCGCGCGGCGCCGGCTCGATGGCCGGCAGCACGTCGTGGCGATCCTCGGCCAGGGTCGCCGCCACCGTCAGCAGGCGGTCGTCGGCGAACAGCTCGCCCAGCGACAGCTCCAGGCCCAGCCGCGTGCGCACCTGGCCCACCATGCGCATGGCCAGCAGCGAATGACCGCCCAACTCGAAGAAGCGGTCCTGACGCCCCACCCGCTTGAGCTGCAACAGCTCGCACCACAGCTCGGCCAGGGCAACCTCCAAGGCCCCTGCCGGGGCCTCGTAGGCCTGGCTGTCCGCTTCGCGCTCGGGCAACGGCAGGGCCCGGCGGTCGACCTTGCCGTTGGCGGTCAGTGGCCAGGCATCCAGTTGTACCCACGCCGCCGGCACCATGTAGGCCGGCAGGCGTTGTTGCAGCGCGGCACGCAGGGTACCGACCGGCTGCGCCTCGGCGCCGGCAATGTAGTAGGCCACCAGCCGCGGCTGCCCGGGCTGGTCCTCGCGGGCCACCACCAGCGCTTCGGCGACCCCCTCCAGGGCGAGCAGCTGCGCCTCGATTTCCCCCAGTTCGATGCGCAGGCCGCGCACCTTCACCTGGTCGTCGTTACGGCCCAGGTAGTCCAGGGTGCCGTCGGCATTCCAGCGCGCCAGGTCGCCAGTGCGGTACATGCGTGCGCCGGGCACCTCGCTGAACGGATCTTCGAGGAAACGCTCGGCGCTCAGGTCTGCGCGGTTCAGGTAGCCGCGCGCCACACCGGCTCCGCCCACGTAGAGTTCGCCGGCCACACCGCACGGCACCAGCTGCCGCGCATCATCCAGCAGGTACACGCGGGCATTGGCGATCGGCCGGCCGATGTCCAGCACGCCGCCCGGCAGCACCAGGCCCGAGGTGGCGACCACGGTCGCCTCAGTGGGGCCGTAGTTGTTGACCACGACAAAGCCGGGGTCGCTAGTGAACTGGCGCAGGCGGTCGCCGCCGATCAGCAAGGTGCGCAAGGTCGGATGACGCAGCCCCTGGGTGAAGGCGTACTCGGCCACCGGGGTCGGCAGGAACGCCACCTTCAGGGGTTGCTCCAGCCACCAGGCCAGCAGACCGTCGAGCTGCTCGTTGCCCAACTGCGCTGGTGGCAAGTGCAGCACCGCCCCGGCGCACAGCGCCGGCCATACTTCCCAGGCCATGGCGTCGAAACCGAAGCCGGCGACGCTGGCGGTGTGATCCCCCGCGCCCAGCTCGAAGGCCTTGCAGTGCCAGTGCACCAGGTTGGCCAGGGTGCGGTGCTCGACCATCACGCCCTTGGGCTGGCCGGTGGAGCCGGAGGTGTAGATCACGTAGGCCAGGTGGCTGGCCTGCAGGCCGGCGACCTCGGGGTTGTCCGCACGCTCCGGCCAGTGCGGCCTGTCCAGTGCCTGCGCCGCCACGCCCAGCCCTTCAAGGCGCACCAGCAACGCCTGCTGCGCCAGCACCACCACCGGGGCGCTGTCCTCGAGCAGATAGCGCAGCCGCTCGTCCGGGTGCGCCGGGTCCACCGGCACGTAGGCGCCACCGGCCTTGAGCACCGCCAGCAACGCCACCAGGGTGTCGAGGCCTCGGCGGGCCACCACGGCCACCCGCTCGTCGGGGCCGACACCTTGCCCGATCAGGTAATGGGCCAGGGCGTTGGCGCGCAGGTTCAGCTCGCCATAGGAGAGGGGCATGTCGCCTTGGCTGGCGGCCAGTGCCTGCGGTGCGCGGGCCGCCTGGGCCTCGACCAGGCCATGCACGGTCTGCCCGTTCGGGAACGCCAGGGCACTGCGATTGAAGGTGTCCAGCAGGCGCTTGCGCTCGGCCCCGCCCACCAGTTCGACCTCGGCCAGCGGCGCCTGGTCATTGGCCACCATGGCGCGCAGCATGCTGTCCAGATACCCGGCGAAACGGCGCACGGTGCTTTCATCGAACAGTGCTGTGGCGTACTCGAGGCTGCCGACCAGTGCCTCGCCCTGCTCGCCCATGCTCAGCGACAGGTCGAACTTGGCTACCTGGCCGACCTGTTCCACGCCTTCCAACTGCAGCCCCGCCAGGGTCGGCGCGGCGCCCTCGGTGGCCAGCCAGTTGAGGGTGGTCTGGAACAACGGGGTATGGCCGAGGCTGCGCGCCGGCCGGACGATCTCCACCACCTGCTCGAAGGGCAGGTCCTGGTGCGCCTGGGCGTCGAGCAGGCGGGCCTTGACCTGCGCCAGCAGGCGCTCGGTGCTCGGCGCGCCCGCGGTATCGATACGCAGGGCCAGGGTATTGACGAACAGGCCGACCAACGGCTCCAGTTCGGCGCGCCCGCGCCCGGCCACCGGGCAGCCCACCACCACCTCGGCCTGCCCGCACAGCCGGGCCAGGGTGGCGGCCCAGGCGCTGAGCATAACCATGTACAGCGTCACCTGGTGTCGCTGGGCCAAGGCCCGCAGGCCGGCCCCCAGGCGCGCATCCAGCTGCAGCGCCAGGCTGGCGCCGCTGAAATCCTGGCGCGCCGGTCGTGGCCGGTCGCTGGGCAGGCTCAGCAGCGTCGGCGCGCCGTCCAGGGCCTGGCGCCAATAGTCGGCCTGGCGTTGCAGTTGCTCACCGGCCAGCCAGCGCCGCTGCCACACGGCGTAGTCGCCATATTGGATGGCCAGCGCCGGCAGCGGGTCGTCCTTGCCCTCACGCAGCGCCGGGTACAGCGCGTTCAATTCGCGGGTCAGCACGCCGAGGGACCAGCCATCGGCGACGATATGGTGCACGGTGAGGAGCAGCACATGGTGCGCCTCACCCAGGCGCAGCAGGCTGGCCCGCAGCAACGGCCCCGTCGTCAGGTCGAAGGGGGCGGCGGCCTCGTCGCGCAGGTGCCCGGCCAGTGCCTGCGGTGCCAGCGTCCGGCGCTGCAACCAGCCGGGTTGCGGGGGCGCGGCGATGATCACCTCGGCACTGTCGCCACAGGGCACGAAGCGACTGCGCAGGCTCTCGTGGCGCGCGACGATGCGCAGCAAGGCGGCCTCCAGCGCGTCGGCATCCAGTGTTCCGCGCAGGCCCAACGCCAGCGGCACGTTGTAGGCCTGGCTGCCGCCTTCCAGTTGAGCGAGGAACCACAGGCGCTGCTGGGCAAACGACAGCGGCAAGGGTTGCTCCCGAGGCACCGCGACCAGCGCTGGCAGCTCGCTGCGCCCGGCGCCGGCCAGCACCTGAGCCACCGCCGCCAGCTCGGGATTGGCGAACAGGTCGGCCAGGGCCAGTTCCACGCCAAGGCGCAGCCGCACCTGGGAAACCATGCGCATGGCCAGCAGCGAATGCCCGCCCAGCGCGAAGAAGTGGTCATGCCGGCCAACCCGCTCCACGTGCAGCAGCTCGCCCCACACCTGGGCCAGGGCCTCTTCCAGTTTGCCTTCGGGAGCCACGTAGGTGTGCTCGAACAGGGCCGATCGTTCCGGCGCCGGCAGCGCACGGCGGTCGAGCTTGCCGTTGGCGGTCAGGGGCAGTGCGTCCAGCGACACATACGCAACCGGCACCATGTATTCCGGCAGATGGGCCAGCAACTGCCCGCGCAGTTGCTCAGGCTGGGCCGGTTCCAGGCCCGCCTGGGCGGTGAAGTAGGCCACCAGCCGCGGTTGGCCGGGCTGGTCCTCGCGGGCCACCACCACCGCCTCGCCGATGCCCGGCAAGCCGTTCAGGCGGCTTTCGATCTCACCCAGTTCGATGCGCACGCCGCGAATCTTCACCTGGTCGTCGTTGCGGCCCAGGTAATCGAGGGTGCCGTCGGCCAGCCACCGCACCAGGTCGCCGGTGCGGTACATGCGTGCACCGAGTGTCGTGCTGAACGGGTCGTCGAGGAAGCGTTCGCGGGTCAGTTGCGCACGGTCCAGGTAGCCGCGGGCGACCCCGGCGCCGCCGATGTAGAGCTCGCCGGGCACACCCAGGGGCACGGGCTGCAGGTACGCATCGAGCACGTACAGGCGGGCGTTGTCCACGGCGCCGCCGATGTGCAGGGCGCCGCCCGCCTCCACCACGCCGGAGCTGGCCACCACGGTGGTCTCGGTGGGGCCGTAGTTGTTGACCACGGCGAAGGTCTGGGTGCGGTTGAACTGGCGCAGGCGGTCGCCGCCGATCAGCAGGGTACGCAGGGTCGGGTGTTCGAGCTGGTGGCTGAAGGCATACTCGGCCACCGGCGTGGGCAGGAAACTGACATCCAGCGGCTGGGCGCGCCACCAGGCCAGCAGCGCGTCAAGGTCTTCGTGGCCTTCGCTGGACGGGGCCAGGTGCAGGGTCGCCCCCGCGCACAGCGCCGGCCAGACTTCCCAGGCCATGGCGTCGAAGCCGAAGCCGGCCAGGCTCGAGGTGTGACGCCCCTGGCACAGGTCGAACGCGCGGCAGTGCCAGTCCACCAGGTTGTTCAGGTTGCGGTGTTCGACCATCACCCCCTTGGGCTGGCCGGTGGAGCCTGAGGTATAGATCACATAGGCCAGGTGCGCCGGGCTCAGGCCGCTCACCTGGGGATCGTCACAGCGCGCCGGCCAGTCCGGCTGGTCGAGTGCCAGCACCGGCACCGCGCCTGTGCCCAGGCGGCCGCGCAGCGCCTGCTGGGTCAGCACGGCCACTGGCGCGCTGTCATCCAGCAGGTAACGCACGCGCTCGTCGGGGTGTGCCGGGTCCACCGGCACGTAGGCGGCGCCGGCCTTGAGCACCGCGAGCAGGCCGACCAGGGTGTCCAGGCCGCGCCGGGCGAACACCGCCACCCGGTCGTCGGGGCGCACGCCCAGGCCGATCAGCTGATGGGCCAGGGCGTTGGCGAGCCGATTCAACTGCTGGTAACTCAGCGACTGGTCGTCACAGGTGGCGGCCAGGGCCTGCGGATGGGCCTGGGCCACGGCCTCGATGCGCCGGTGCAACGGCCCATGAGTATCTGTGGCGCCAGGGGTCTGGTTGAAGGCTCCCAGTATGTGCTCGCGCTCTTCGTCCGGCAGCATCGGCAACGCGCGGACGGCAACAGCGGGTGCTTGCACCAAGGCCGCGAGCAGGCTGCGCAGGGTCTGCTCCAGATAGGCGCAGACGCGTTGCGCCGGCACATCGGGGCTGGCCAGCAAGGTCAGGCGGAAGGCTTCGCCGAAGTCGTCGACGCTCAAGGTCAACGGGTAGTTGGTGGCCTCGGCGGCATGCACGATCTCGATACCTGCCCAGCCTGCCCGGCGCACCGCCTCGGAACCCGAGGACGCGCTGTGGCGGTAGTTGAGCAAGGCGTTGAACAATGGCGTCGGTGCCGCCACGCCGCTGCAGCGCTGGGCCAGGGCCAGGGGCGCATGCTCGTGGCGCATCAGCGTGCTCAGGCGCTGGTGGGTGGCCTTGATTGCCGTGGCCAGGTCAGCGGCATCCAGGTCGACCCGCAGCGGCAAGGTATTGATGAAGATGCCCAGCGCCCGGTCGGTGGCTTCGGCACCTTGCAGGCGCCCCATCAGCACGGTGCCGAACACCACCTGCTCGCGCCCGGTCAGGCCACCCAGCACCCGTGCCCAGGCCAGGTGGAACAGGCTGGCGACGCTCACCCCCTGGCTGCGCGCCTGGCTGCGCAGGTCGCGGCACAACGCCAGGTCGAGATCCAGGGCGTGCTCGTCCAGCGCCGCGCCGTCACCCTGCACATCGCCCAGGCCATAGGCCAGGGTCGGCCCATCGACGCCCCCGAGCATGTCGCGGAAAAACGCCTCGTGCTCGGCCTCGCTCACGCCCAGCAGGGCCTGGGCCACGTGGTTGCGAAACGGCACCGGCCGGCCCAGATGGGCACTCTCGCCGAGCAGGAAGGCGAGCATTTCGTGGCGCACCACTTCCAGGGCGCTGTGGTCCATGGCCACGTGGTGGAACTGCAGGGTGGCGTGGACCTGCCCGCCGGGCTCCGGCGCCTGGCACTGCAGGCGGATCAGCGGGGCCTGGGTCAGGTCGAAGCCAGTGTCGGGCAACGCGCCGGGAGCCAGTTGCACGACACGCAGCCGGGCCTTGCGCCAGATCACCTGCAGCGGCGTTTCCAGGGTCTTCCAGTGCACCGAGGTGCGCAGGATGTCGTGCCGCTCGATCACCCCTTGCAGCGCCTGGGCGAAGGCCTCGACCCGGCTGCTGTCGGCAAACACGAAGCGCGCCTGCATCACATAGGGATCATGCTCGCCGGCACTGGCGTGGTGGAACAGCATGCCCTGTTGCAGCGGCACCAGCGGGTAGATGTCCTGCACGTTGGCCGCCCCGCCGGGGATGGCCGCGACCAGCTGGTCGAGGCTGTCCTGGTCGAGGTCGGCCAGGCTGAGCATGGCGGACGTGATGCGCTCGCAATCGGCGGGGATGCGGTTCTCCGGCACTTCGACGCTGCCCTGGCGCGCCGCCACGTATTCACCGCGCTCCAGCAGGGCGACCAGCGCCGGCTTGTGCTCGCGCAAGCGTGCCACCAGGGCCGTGTCGGTCAGGGCCTGGCGATTGCCCTGAACCACCAGTTGGCCATCCTTGAGGGCCAGCTGGACATTGTTGGCGGTCAGTGTCGCCAGTAGTTCGTTGATGCTCACAGGACGATCTCCATTCTGTCTGTGATGGCGGCATAGCCTGCCAGCGTCGGGTGTTCGAACAGGCTGCGCACGTCGGCCTCCAGGCCCGCTTCGCGCAGGCGCGAGGTGAGGGTCACCGCCAGCAGCGAGTGGCCGCCCAGTTCGAAGAAGTTGTCATGGCGCCCTACCCGTTCCACGCCCAGCAGCTCGCTCCAGATCCGCGCCAGCAGCTGTTCGGTATCGCCGGCCGGCGCCTCGTAGTCGCGGCTCGGCAGGTCCGCTGCCGGCAGCGCCTTGCGGTCGAGCTTGCCGTTGGCGGTCAGCGGCAGGGCCGGCAGCGGAATGAACAGTGCGGGCACCATGTATTCCGGCAGTTGCCCGAGCAACGCTTCGCGCAAGGCCTCGGCCGGCGGCACGTCGCCGGTGACATAGGCCACCAGGCGCGGGCCGGCCGGCTGGGTGTCGTGCACCAGCACCACGGCTTCGCGCACCCCGGCCACACGAGTGAGGCAGGCCTCGATCTCGCCCGGTTCGATGCGCAGGCCGCGCAGTTTGATCTGGTGGTCGGTGCGGCCGAGGAACTCCAATACGCCGTCGGGACGCTGGCGCACCAAGTCGCCGCTGCGGTACAAGCGGTCACCTGGCACGAACGGGCTGGCGATGAAACGCTCGGCCTGTTGCTCCGGCAAGCCCAGGTAGCCCCGCGTCACCCCGGCCCCGCCGATGTGCAACTGACCGGCAACGCCGAACGGCACCGGTTGGTCATGCGCATCCAGCACATACAAGCGGGTGTTGTCGATCGGCCGGCCTATCGGCAATGCACCCGTCGGCAACGGATCCCGCGCTTCCAGGGTCCAGACGCTGCAATCCACCGTGGTCTCGGTGGGGCCATAGACGTTGTGCAGGCGCACCTGCGGCAAGCGCTCGCGCACCTGGCGGGCCAGGGCTTCGGTGAGCTCGCCACCACCGCAGACGATGTCGGTGAGGCTGGCGCAGGCGGCGCTGGCGTCCTCGTCGAGGAACTGCTGCAGCAAGGCCGGCACGAACTGCACCACCTTGACCTGCTGCCGCTCGATCAGCCCCGCCAGGTACTGCGGGTCGCGCTGGCCATCCGGGCGTGCCAATACCAGGCGCAACCCGCTGCACAGCGGCCAGAACAGCTCCCACACCGAGGCGTCGAAGCTCACCGGGGTCTTGTGCAGCACCGCGCCTTCGCTCGGGAACAGCCCGGCGCTCCAGTGCACCAGGTTGACCACGTTGCGGTGCTCGACCATCACGCCCTTGGGCACGCCAGTAGAGCCGGAGGTGTAGATCACATAGGCCAGGTGCTGCGAGGTCAGGCCAGGCACCTGCGGATTGCTGTCCGGCAGGTCGCCCCAAGTCGGCTGATCGAGGTCGACCAATGTCGCCGACGAACTCACCAGGGCGCGGGTGGCCTGTTGCACCAGCAACGCCCGCGGTTGGCTGTCGGCGAGCATGTGGCCGAGGCGCTCGGCCGGATAGTCCGGGTCGAGCGGCACGTAGGCGCCACCGGCCTTGAGGATCGCCAGCAGGCCGACCACCAGCGGCAGGCCGCGCTCGACGCAGATCGCCACCCGGTCGTCGGGTTTCACACCCAGCGCGATCAGGTGATGGGCCAGGCGGTTGGCCTCGGCATTGAGCTGGGCATAACTCAGCTCACCCTGCTCCGCGCAGATGGCTACGGCCTCGGGCGTACCCAGGGCCTGGGCCTCGAACAGCGCCTGCAGGGTCTGGGTCAGTTCGTGAGGCCGCGCCGTGCGGTTGCAGTCGTGCACCAGCTGACAGCGCTCATCGAGCGACAGCACCGGCAGTTGCAGCAACGCCTGGCGTGGCTCGCGTGGCAGCGCTTCGACCATGGCCTGCAGCACCTGCCGCAGTTGCCCGCAGACCCGCGCGGCGCCGACCGCCGCCGGGGCCAGGGCCACCAGACGGAAGCCTGCACCGATGTCGTCCACGCTCAGGCTCAGCGGATAGTTGCTGCGCTCATTGCTCTGCAGGGTCTCGATACCCTGCAGCGCCAGGCGCTGGGCCTCGTCCGCCTGGGTGCCGTGACGGTAGTTGAGCATCGCGCTGAACAGTGGCGCCGGCGCCGGTACGCCGCTGCAGCGCTGGGCCAGGGCCAGCGACGCATGTTCGTGGGCGAGCAAGGCGCTGAGGCGCTGCTGGGTCTGATGCACCGCCTCCTGCAGGGTCGTGGCGCGCAGGTCCAGGCGCAGCGGCAGGGTGTTGATGAACATGCCCAAGGCCTGTTCGGCGCCCTCGCCAGCCTCCAGCCGGCCCAGCAGCACGGTGCCGAACACCACGCTGTCGCGGCCGCTGGTGGCGGCCAGCAGACGGCCGTAGGCCAGGTGGAACAGGCTGGCGACGCTGACACCCAACCGCCGGGCCTGTTGCCGCAGGTCTGCGCACAGGGTCTCGTCCAGCCACAGCTGGGCCTCCTCGATGCCCTGGCCATCGACCTGCACGTCGCCCAGGCCGTAGGGCAGCGTCGGCTCGTCGATATCACCCAGTTGCTCGCGGAAGAACGCCTCGTGCTCGGCCTGGCTGACGCCCAGGCGCGCCTGGGCCACGTAGTTGCGATACGGCGCGCCCTGCCCGGCGGGCACCGCTGCGCCCTGCAGGTAACCGACCAGCTCGCGGCCTAGTACATCCAGAGCGGTATGGTCGAGGACGATATGGTGGAATTGCAACGCGGCCAGCAACCCTGGACCTTGCGGGTCCGACCAGTGGTACAGGCGCACCAGCGGGGCCTGCTCCAGGGCCAGGGCGTGGGGCACCGCGGCTTCATCCTCCACCTCGAACACCGCCAGAGCGGCCTGGCGCCACACCACCTGCACCGCCTGGGGCAGGCCGTCCCACAGCACCGAGGTGCGTAGCACGTCGTGGCGGGCGATCACCTTGCCCAGGGCATCGACGAAGGCGTGCAGGCGTTCGTGGCTGGCGAACGCCATGCGCGAGGCCAGCACGTAGGGGTCGTGCTGCGGCGAGCTGAGGTGGTGGTAGAGGATGCCTTCCTGCAACGGCGCCAGCGGGTAGATATCCTGCACGTTGGCCGCGCCGCCCGGCACCATGGCGACGATGCGTTCGATGGCGGCCGGTTCCAGTTCCACCAGTGGCAGCATGTCCGGGGTGATCTGGGTGCAGCCGGCCGGGATCCGGTTGGCCGGGACCTCGACCCGGCGGCCCTGGCCCAGGGTCGCCGCCAGCGCCGCCACCGTCGGCTGGCCGAACAAGGTGCGCACGTCGGCCTGCAGACCGGCTTGGCGCAGGCGCGCGGTGAGGGTCACCGCCAGCAGCGAGTGGCCACCGAGTTCGAAGAAGTTGTCGTGGCGACCGACCTGCTCGATACCCAGCACTTCGGCCCAGATCGCGGCTATTGCCACCTCGGAAGCACCGGTCGGCGCGACATAGGCGTGGCGAACCAGGGCCGAGGGGTCGGGATCCGGCAGCGCCTTGCGGTCCAGCTTGCCGTGGCTGGTCAGTGGCAGTGCGTCCAGGCGGACCAAGGCCTGCGGCAGCAGATGCGCCGGCAAGCTGGCCTGCAAGCCCTCGCGCAAGCGCTCGATATCGACCGTTGCCGCTTCGGTGAACCACGCCAGCAGGCGCTCGTCGCGCACCAGCACCACGGCATCGGCGATGCCCGGCTGGGCCTTGAGCGCGGCCTCGATCTCGCCCAGCTCGACCCGCACACCGCGAATCTTCACCTGGTCATCGTTGCGCCCCTGGTACTCCAGGGTGCCGTCGGCGTTCCAGCGCACCAGGTCGCCGCTGCGGTACATCCGGCCAGCGGCGAACGGGTCGTCGAGGAAACGCTCGGCGGTGAGGTCGGGGCGGTTGAAGTAGCCACGGGCGACCTGCGCGCCACCGATGTACAGCTCGCCGGTCACGCCGACCGGCACCGGCTGGCGCTGCGCATCCAGCACATAGACACGGGTATTGGCGGTCGGCTTGCCGATATGCAGCGCGCCACCCGGCTGAAGTTGACCGGACGTCGCGACCACCGTGGTCTCGGTCGGGCCGTAGTTGTTGACCAGCACGAAGCCCGGATCACGGTCGAACTGGCGCAAACGGTCGCCGCCCACCAGCAAGGTGCGCAGGGTCGGGTGCTGGCGTTCGCGGCGCAGCGCCTGCTCGGCCACCGGGGTCGGCAGGAAGCTGACCTGCAGCGGCTGCTGCAGCCACCAGTCGAGCAGTTCGTCCACGTGCTCGCCGCCAATCTGCGCCGGCGGCAGGTGCAGCACCGCCCCGGCGCACAGCGCCGGCCAGGCCTCCCAGGCCATGGCGTCGAAGCCGAAGCCGGCGACGCTGGAGGTGTGGCTGCCGGCGCCCAGGTCGAAGGCCTGGCAATGCCAGTGGACCAGGTTAGCCAGGGTGCGGTGCTCGACCATTACTCCCTTGGGCTGGCCGGTGGAACCGGAGGTGTAGATCACATAGGCCAGCTGATGCTCGTCCAGGCCGGTAACGACGGGGTTGCTGTCGGCTTCATAAGCCCAGTCATCGCCATCCAGCGCCACCTTGGCCACCTCGCCCACCAGCGACTCAGTGCTCGATTCGACCAGCACCAGCGTCGGCGCACTGTCACTGAGCAGATAACCAATGCGCTCCGCCGGATAGCCCGGATCGACCGGCACATAGGCCGCGCCGGCCTTGAGCACGGCCAGCATCGCCACCAGCCGCTGCGGACCGCGCGGCAGGCACAGCGCCACGCGATCCCCCAGGACCACGCCACGCTTGATCAGGTAATGGGCCAGACGATTGGCGCGCTGGTTCAGCTCGCCATGGCTCAGGCTCACCTCGCCCTGTACCACGGCCAGCGCCTCGGGCGCCTGGGCCTCGACCAACGCATGCACGGTGTGGCCTTTCGGGTAGCTCGCAGCCGTGGCATTGAAGCCTTCGAGCACTTGGACCTGCGCTGTGTGATCGAGGATGGGCAATGTGTCGACCTGCACCGCGCCACCTTGCTCCAACGCCAGGACCAGCCCGGCCACCGCCGAGTTCATCCAGCCCGCGACCCGCTCGGCGCCGATACCCAACAGGGCCAGCACACTGAAGGTGAAGCCTTCGCCGTGGTCATCCACGCTCAGGGTCAACGGATAGTTGCTGCGCTCCTCGCCGCCCAGCTGATGCATGCCCTGGAAGCTGTCGCTATCAGCCGCGGTCACATCAACCGGGCTGTGACGGTAGTTGAGCAACGCACTGAACAACGGCGACGAGGCCGCCACGCCACTGCAACGCTGGGCCAAGGCCAGCGACGCGTGCTCATGGCCAAGCAGCGCCGACAGCCGCTGGTGGGTAAGCCGCACCGCGTCACTGGCCCCCTTGGCCGTGTCGATGCGCAACGGCAAGGTATTGATGAACACGCCCAACGCACGGTCGGCGCCCTCGCCGCCCTGCAGGCGGCCCATCAGCACGGTGCCGAACACCACGTCGTGACGCCCCGCCAGCACGCCCACCACGCGGGCCCAGGCCAGGTGCATCAGGCTCGCGGCGCTGACACCCTGCGCCCGCGCCTGTTCGCGCACCCGGCGCGACAAGGCCAGGTCCAGTGGCAGGCGGGCTTCCTCGATATCACGCCCGTCGCCCTGCACATCGGCCAGGCCCATGGGCAGGGTCGGCTCCTCGACATCGCCGAGCATGTCGCGGAAGAACGTTTCGTGCCCCGCCTGCGCGGCGCCCAGGCGCACCTGGGCCACGTAGGTGCGGTACGGCACAGGAGGACTCAGCAGGTGCTGGCGCCCAGACAGCAACGCCTGCAGTTCATGGACAATGACCTCCATCGCCGTGTGGTCCAGGGCCAGGTGATGGAAGTGCAGGACGGCGACCACGCGCTGCCCGGCCGGGTCCATGGCGTAGGTCAGGCGCAGCAGTGGCGCCTGGGTCAGGTCCAGGCGCTGCGAACGTGCGTCGAAATGATCGTGCAGGCGCTCGATCACCGCCTCCTCGCCCAGCCCAGTGACTTCGTGCACGTCCAGGCGGGCTTGGCGCCAGACCACCTGCACCGGCTCCGCCAAACCTTCCCAGACCACCGAAGTGCGCAAGATATCGTGGCGGTCGATGACCTGTTGCAAGGCACCGGCACAGGCTTGCAGCCGCTCCAGGCTGTCGAAAGCCAGGCGGGTCTGCAGCAGATAGGGATCACCCTGCTCCGCACTCAGGTGGTGATAGAGGATGCCTTCCTGCAACGGCGCCAGCGGATAGATCTCCTGCACGTTGGCGGCGCCGCCCGGCACGCCGGCGACGATGCGGTCGATGCGGGCCTGGTCCAGTTCGATCAGGCTGAGCATCTCTGGGGTGATACGGGTCGCATCGTGGGGGACACGGTTCTCGGGTACGGCCACCTCTCGTCCAGCGCCCACCGCCGCTGCCAGCGCGGCCAGGGTCGGCTGGGCGAACAGCACGCGCACGTCGGCAGCCAGGCCGGCCTTGCGCATGCGCTCGACCAGGCTCACCGCCAGCAGCGAGTGGCCGCCCAGTTCGAAGAAGTGGTCGTGGCGGCCGACCTGCTCGACCTTGAGCACCTCGGCCCAGATCGCGGCCAGTGCCGTCTCCACCTCGCCCTGCGGCGCCTCGAAGGCGCGGCTGACCACGGCCTCGCTGCCTGGCTGCAGCAGCGCACGGCGGTCGAGCTTGCCGTTGGCGGTCAGGGGCAACGCGTCCAGACGTACATAAGCCGACGGCAGCATGTAGTCCGGCAGCACACCTTGCAGGCGCTCGTGCAGTTCGCCGATGGCCGGGGCCTCGCCGGTGAAGTACGCCACCAGGCGTTTGTCCCCCGGCGCGTCCTCGCGCACGATCACCGCCGCATCGCGCACACCCAGGCACTCGCCCAGGCACGCCTCGATTTCGCCCAGTTCGATGCGGAAACCGCGCAGCTTGATCTGCTGGTCGGCGCGGCCCAGGTAACGCAGGGTGCCGTCGGCCTGCCAGCTGACCAGGTCGCCACTGCGGTACATCGGGCCGCCATTGAACGGATCCGGCAGGAAGCGCTCGGCCGTCAGCTCCGGCTGGCCCAGGTAACCCAGGGCCACGCCGTCGCCGGCGATATACAGCTCGCCCACCGCCCCCACCGGCAGCAGTTGCTGGCGGGCATCGAGCACGTAGCAGCGGCTGTTGCCGATCGGTTTGCCGATCGGGATGCTGCCCTCGCCCACCGCAGTGATTTCGTGGGTGGTGCTGAAGGTGGTGGCCTCGGTCGGGCCGTAGCCATTGAGCAGGTGCTGCGGCGCGCCGTCACGCAGTACCCGGGCGATCACCGCCGGGTCCAGCACATCGCCACCGACCATCAGGTAACGCAGGCCACGGAACGCCGGCAGCAGGTCGTCGGCGAACTGGTGGAACAGCCCGGCAGTCAGCCACAGCACCGTCACGCCCTGCTCCAGCAGTGTGTCGCGCAGGCCCTGGCGCGACAGCACCTGGTCCTGGTCGATCACCACCACCGCGCCGCCGTTGAGCAGCGGCGCCCAGACTTCCAGCGTGCTGGCGTCGAACGCCGGGTTGGAGGCGAACGCCACGCGGTCCTGGCTATTGAAGTCGGCAAAACCGTTGTTGATCACCAGGCGCACGATGGCCCGGTGCGGCACCTGCACGCCTTTCGGCATGCCGGTGGAGCCGGAGGTGTACATGATGTACGCCGCGCTGCCGGCGTCCACCGCCAGCCCCAGCGGCGCAGCCGCATAGGTGCTCAGGTCGAGCCGGTCGAGTTCGACCCGGCGCACCGCCGCCACTTCGGGCTGGTCGCGGTGGGTCAGCAGCAACGCCGCCCCGCTGTCGCCGACCATGAACGCCTGGCGCTCGGCCGGGGCATTGCCGTCCAGCGGCACGAACACCGCCGCGCACTTGCTCACCGCCAGCTGGGCCGCCAGCAGGTCGAAGGAGCGTGGCAGCAACAAGGCCACGCGATCACCGGCACGCACGCCCAGTTCCAGCAGATACCCGGCCAGCCGATTGGCCTGCTGGTCGAGGGCCTGGTAACTCCAGCGCCTTGTGCCATGGGCCACCGCCAGCGCATCCGGGCTGGCCTTGGCCTGCGCCTCGAACAACACATGCACGGGCAGCTCACGTGGGTAGTCGCGCCCGCTGGCGTTGAATTGGCGCAGCACCCGCTCGCGCTCGGCTGCCGGCAAGCCATGCAGCCGGCTCAGTGGCGTTGCCGGCGTATCCGCCAATGCCTCGACCAAGCGAGCCAGGGCCTCCTGCAACAGCTGGCAGACCAAGCCGCCGTCCACGGCCGACACCGCTTGCACTGTCAGGGCGAACCCATCCCCCAGGTCGTCGACGCTGACCACCAGCGGATAGTTGCTGCGCTCATGGGCGGCCAGCAGTTCGATCCCCTGCCAGGCCTGGGCCTGCTCCGTGCCGCCAGCCGCGCTGTGGCGGTAGTTCAGCAGGCTGGTGAACAGTGCCTGTGAGGCCGGAACACCGCTGCAGCGCTGGGCCAGGGCCAGGGAGGCCTGTTCATGGGCCAGCAGGCGCGCCAGGCGCTGGTGGGTCAGGCGCACGCCTGCGACCACGTCCATGTCACCCACACTGACCCGCAACGGCAGGGTGTTGATGAACATGCCCAGCGCCCGTTCGGACCCTTCGCCGCC
The DNA here is from genome assembly GCF_018596375.1 of Pseudomonas sp. RC3H12. Classification (NCBI taxonomy): domain Bacteria; kingdom Pseudomonadati; phylum Pseudomonadota; class Gammaproteobacteria; order Pseudomonadales; family Pseudomonadaceae; genus Pseudomonas; species Pseudomonas sp. RC3H12. Next base: position 2,252,670 of record NZ_CP075595.1, read on the forward strand.
TTGCAGGCGGCCAAGCAGCACGGTGCCGAACACCACCTCCTCACGGCCGGACAGCTGCGCCAGCACCTGCCCCCAGGCCTGGTGCACCAGGCTGGCGACACTGATCCCCAGCGCCCGCGCCTGACCGCGCAAGCGTTGCGCCAGGCTGTCGTCCAGGTACTGGCGATGGTCGAGCACATGGCTGCCATCGCCCAGCGCGTCACGCAGGCCGAACACCTCGGTCGGTTCGTCGATATCGCCCAGCAGCTCGCGGAACATTGCCTCCTGCGCCTGATTGTCATCGCGCAGTCGCGCATGGGCCACATAGTTGCGGTACGGCACGCTGTCGCCCTGAGGCTCGCGGCCCAGCAGCACATCGCCGACCTCCGCCACCAGCAGCTCCATGGCGGCATGGTCGAGGAGGATATGGTGCAGCAGCAGGGTTGCCTGCAATCGACCATGCTCCACACTGCTGCTCAGGTGCATCAGGGGTGCGCGCCCCAGGTCCAGGCGCACGCTGTCCAGTGCCGGCTGGATGTCCAGGCGCGCTTGGCGCCAGACCACCTGCACGGCCTCATCGAGCCCCTGCCAGTGCACGCTGGTGCGCAGGATGTCGTGACGGGCGATGACCTGGTTCAGCGCGGAAACGAAGGCGTCCAGCTCGGCCTGGCCGGCGAAGGCGAAGCCCAGTTGCAGCACATAGGGGTCGACCTCGGCGCTGGCCAGGTGGTGGTAGAGAATGCCCTGCTGCAACGGCGCCAGGGCATAGAGATCCTGGACATTCGCCGCGCCGCCGGGGATCTGCCGCACGACCTGGTCGAGCGCCGCCTGGTCCAGTTTCGCCAGTGGCAGCATATCGACAGTGATGCGCTGACAATCGGCCGGAATGCGGTTGGCCGGCACCTCCACCACCACTTCGCCACCCACCGCCGCCGCCAGCGCCGCCAGGGTCGGCTGGCCGAACAGCACCCGCACATCCGCCGCGAGGCCCGCCTGGCGCATGCGCGCGGTCAGGGTAACGGCCAGCAGCGAGTGGCCGCCGAGCTCGAAGAAGTTGTCGTGGCGACCGACCGGTTCGACACCCAGCAACTCACGCCAGAGTTGCGCCAACAGGGTCTCGACCTCGCCTTGCGGCGCCTCGTAGACCTGCTGCGTCGCCTCTGGCTGCGGCAGCGCCTTGCGGTCCAGCTTGCCGTTGGGGCTCAGCGGCAGCGCCTCGAGGTAGGTGAACGAGGCTGGCACCATGAACTCCGGCAATTGGCCGAGCAGTGCCGCGCGCAAGGCCTCCGGCGCCTGCCGGGCGCCGGTGTAGTAGGCCAGCAGGCGCTGGTCGCGGGCCAGCACCACGGCTTCCTTGACCCCGTCGACGCGGGTCAGGCAGGCCTGGATCTCGCCCAGCTCGATGCGCAGGCCGCGCAGCTTCACCTGGTCGTCGTTGCGCCCGAGGTACTCCAGGTTGCCGTCGGGCAGATGCCGGGCCAGGTCGCCCGTGCGGTACAGCCGACCACCGGCCTGGCTGGCGAACGGATCGTCGAGGAAGCGCTCGGCAGTCAGTTGCTCGCGGTTGAGGTAGCCACGCGCCACCTGCACGCCGCCGATATACAGCTCGCCGGCCACGCCCCGCGGCACGGGCTGGCCGTGGGCATCGAGCACGTACAGCGTGGTATTGGCGATCGGCTTGCCGATCGGCGTGTTGTCCGGCGCCGTCACACAGTGCCAGGCGCTGACGTCCACCGCCGCTTCGGTCGGGCCGTACAGGTTGTGCAGCTCGACCGTCGGCAGCTGTGCCTGGAAGCGCCGCACCAGGCTGCCGGGCAAGGCTTCGCCGCTGCACAGCACGCGCTTGAGGCGGTGCGGCAGGACATCGCCATGGGCGAGGAACACATCGAGCATCGACGGCACGAAGTGCAAGGTGCTGACCTGCTCGGCGCGGATCACCTCGCGCAGGTACTCGGGGTCGCGGTGCCCGCCAGGGCGCGCCATCACCAGCCGTGCCCCGGTCTGCAGCGGCCAGAGGAACTCCCACACCGACACGTCGAAACTGAACAGGGTCTTCTGCAGTACCACGTCGTCAGCGCCCAAGCGATAGGCGTCCTGCATCCACAGCAGGCGGTTGACCACTGCGGCGTGCTCGTTCATCACCCCCTTGGGCAGGCCGGTGGAACCGGAGGTGTAGATCACGTAGGCCAGGTGGCGCGGGGTCAACCCGGCCACCTGTGGCGCCTGTGCCGGTTGCTCCAGCCAGGTCGGCAGGTCGAGGTCGATCACCGGCACCGCGCCGGCCGCCGGCACATGGCGTGTGGCCGCGTGCACCAGCACCGCCAGCGGGGCGCTGTCGCCGAGCATGTGCCGGATGCGCTCGGCCGGGTACTCCGGGTCCACCGGCACATAGGCGCCACCGGCCTTGAGGGTGGCCAGCAGGCCGACCACCATCGCCAGGCCCCGCTCGACGCAGATCGCCACCCGGTCGTCGGGTTTCACGCCCAGGGCGATCAGGTGATGGGCCAGGCGGTTGGCCTGTTCATCCAGCTGGCGATAGCTCAGCTCGCCCTCCTCTGCTTTTACCGCCACGGCATCAGGGGTGCGCCGCACCTGGGCCTCGATCATTCCGTGAAGGGTCTGGTCGAGGTCGTAGGCCTGGGTCGTGTCGTTGAAAGCGCCCAGCACCTGGCGCCGTTCATCGGCGCTCAGCACGGGCAGACGCTGCAGTTGCTCCTCGGGGTGCTGTTCAAGCGCCAGCAGCAGACCGTCGAGCACCTGCAGCATCTGCGTGCAGACTCTTTGCGCGCCAACCTGGGCAGACACCTGCACGCCCAGGCGCAGGCCGTCGCCGAAATCATCCACGTTCAGGCTCAGCGGATAGTTGGTGCGCCCCTCGCTGCCCAGCGCCTCGATACCTTCCCAGGCTTGCGCCTGCGGCGCGGCCCGGCTGCTCTGGCGGTAGTTGAGCAAGGCGCTGAACAGCGGCAGCGGCGCCGCCACCTGGCTGCAGCGCTGGGCCAGGGCCAGCGAGGCGTGCTCGTGGAGCAACAGCGCCGAAAGCTCGCGGTGCGTGGCCAGCACGCCTTCGCGCACGCCGAGCTCACCCAGGTCGACCCGCAGCGGCAAGGTATTGATGAACATGCCCAACGCCCGTTCGCTGCCCTCGCCGCCCTGCAGACGGCCCAACAGCACGGTACCGAATACCACCTGGTCCTTGCCGCAGGCACTGCCCAGCAGGCGCGCCCAGGCCAGGTGCACCAGGCTCGCGGTGCTCACCCCCAGCTGGCGAGCCTGGTCACGCAGGCGGCCATAGCGGGCCCCCTCGAACTCGACCTCGGCCTCATCGAGCGCCAGCCCTTCGCCTTGTACCTCGCGCAGGCCGAACGGCAGGCTCGGCTCGTCGATATCGCCCAGGCGGGCGCGGAAGAACGCTTCATGCTCGGCCTCGCTGACGCCCTGGCGCGCCTGCACCACATAGTTGCGGTACGGCACCGACGGCGGCAGCGGCTCGTCGTGGCCCGACAGATAGCCGCGCAGCTCGGCCTGCACCGCCTGCATGGCGATGTGGTCGAGCACGATATGGTGGAACTGCAGCACCGCCTCGATCCGCTGGCTGCCCGGCACGGTGCGGTGCAGCAGCCTGATCAGCGGCGCCTGGCCCAGGTCCAGGCGTGCCAGGTGCTGCGCGTCGAGCGGCGCCAGTTGCAGCGGCGCCTGGCGCCAGACCACCTGCACCGGTTGCGCCAGGCCGTCCCAGAGCACCGCGGTGCGCAGGATGTCATGCCGGGCGATGACCTGCTCCAGGGCCTGGGCGAACGCCTGCAAGCGCGCCGGGCTGTCGAAGCGCAATTGCGCGCGCAAGGCATATGGATCGGCGTCCGCGCTGCTCAGGTGCAGGTAGAGGATGCCTTCCTGCAACGGTGCCAGCGGGTAGATGTCCTGCACGTTGGCCGCGCCGCCCGGCACCGTGGCGATGATACGGTCGATGGCGGCCTGCTCCAGCGCCACCAAAGGCAGCATGTCCGGGGTTATACGGGTGCAATCGGCCGGGATCAGGTTGGCCGCAACCGGCACCTGGCGGCTGTGCCCCAGGGTGGTTGCCAGCGCCGCCACCGTCGGCTGGCCGAACAGCGTGCGCACATCGGCTTGCAGGCCGGCCTGGCGCAGCCGCGCGGTCAGGCTCACGGCCAGCAGCGAATGGCCGCCCAGTTCGAAGAAGTTGTCGTGACGCCCTACCCGCTCGACACCCAGCAACTGCGCCCAGATTTCGGCTAGCAGGGTTTCCGTGTCGCCCTGTGGCGCTTCGTAGCCGCCCGCCTGCAGATCCGGCAGCGGCAGTGCCTTGCGCTGCAGCTTGCCGTTCGGGGTCAGTGGCCAGCTGTCGAGATGGATGAACAGCGCCGGCACCATGTACTCCGGCAGCTGTGCCAGCAAGGCCCGGCGCAGCGCGTCGGCCTGTTGCGGTTCACCCCGGTGATAGGCGACCAGGCGCGCACCGCTGTACGGATGCTCGTGCACCAGCACCAACGCCTCACGCACGCCAGCCACGCGGTTCAAGCAGGCCTCGATCTCGCCCGGCTCGATACGTAGGCCGCGCAGCTTGATCTGGTGGTCGGTGCGCCCGAGGAACTCCAGTACGCCGTCGGGACGCTGGCGCACCAGGTCGCCGCTGCGGTACAGGCGCTCACCGTCGACGAACGGGCTGGCGATGAAACGCTCGGCCTGTTGCTCCGGCAAGCCCAGGTAGCCCCGCGTCACCCCGGCCCCGCCGATGTGCAACTGACCGGCAACGCCGTACGGCACGGGCTGGTCGTGGGCGTCGAGGACGTACAGGCGGGTGTTGTCGATCGGCCGGCCAATCGGCAATGCGCCCGACGGCAGCGGGTCCCGTGCCTCCAGGGTCCAGACGCTGCAATCCACCGTGGTCTCGGTGGGGCCATAGACGTTGTGCAGGCGCACCTGCGGCAAGCGCTCGCGCACCTGGCGGGCCAGGGCTTCGGTCAGCTCGCCACCACCGCAGACGATGTCGGTGAGGCTGGCGCAGGCGGCGCTGGCGTCCTCGTCGAGGAACTGCTGCAGCAACGCCGGCACGAACTGCACGACGCCGACTTGTTGCCGCTCAATCAGCTCGGCCAGGTACTGCGGATCGCGCTGGCCATCCGGGCGTGCCAATACCAGGCGCAACCCGCTGCACAGCGGCCAGAACAGCTCCCACACCGAGGCGTCGAAGCTCACCGGGGTCTTGTGCAGCACCGCGCCTTCGCTCGGGAACAGCCCGGCGCTCCAGTGCACCAGGTTGACCACGTTGCGGTGCTCGACCATCACCCCCTTGGGCACGCCAGTGGAACCGGAGGTGTAGATCACATAGGCCAGGTGCTGCGAGGTCAGGCCAGGCACCTGCGGATTGCTGTCCGGCAGGTCGCCCCAAGTCGGCTGATCGAGGTCGACCAATGTCGCCGACGAACTCACCAGGGCGCGGGTGGCCTGTTGCACCAGCAACGCCCGCGGTTGGCTGTCGGCGAGCATGTGGCCGAGGCGCTCGGCCGGATAGTCCGGGTCGAGCGGCACGTAGGCGCCACCGGCCTTGAGGATCGCCAGCAGGCCGACCAGCAACGGCAGGCCGCGCTCGACGCAGATCGCCACCCGGTCATCGGGTTTCACACCCAGTTCGATCAGGTAATGGGCCAGGCGGTTGGCCTGGATGTTGAGCTCGCGGTAGCTCAGTTGCCCCGCCTCGGCGTGCACCGCAATCGCTTCCGGGGCGCGTGCTGCCTGCCGCTCGAACAGTGCCTGGATCGGCTGCTCGGAATCATTGGCCCGCGCCGTGGCGTTGCAGCCCTGCAACAGGTAGGCGCGTTCCTCGTCCTGCAGCACCGGCAGTTGCAGCACCGTCTGCCCGGTTTGTGCCTCCAGGCCTTCGACCAACGCCAGCAGTACCTGCCGCAGCTGCCCGCAGACCCGCTGGGCGCCAACCGTCGCCGGGGTCATGGCCACCAGGCGGAATCCTTGGCCCATGTCGTCCACGCTGAGGCTCAACGGGTAGTTGCTGCGCTCCTGGCCGTCGAGGAACTCGATGCCCTGCCAGTCCAGGCGCCGGGCTTCGCTGGCCTCCTGGCCGTGGCGGTAGTTGAGCATGGCGCTGAACAGCGGCGCCGGCGCCGGTACGCCGCTGCAACGCTGGGCCAGCGCCAGCGACGCGTGCTCGTGGACCAGCAAGGCGCTCAGGCGCTGCTGGGTCTGGCGCACCGCTTCGGGCAGGGCCGCGCCCTGCAGGTCCAGGCGCAGCGGCAGCGTGTTGATGAACATGCCCAGCGCCCGCTCGGCGCCCTCGCCGGCCTCCAGCCGGCCCAGCAGCACGGTGCCGAACACCACGCTGTCGCGGCCACTGGTGGCGGCCAGCAGGCGGGCGAAGGCCAGGTGGAACAGGCTCGCGGGGCTGCTGCCCAGTTGCCGGGCCTGTTGGCGCAGGCGCGCAGCCAAGGTCTCGTCCAGCCACAGCTGGGCTTCCTCGATAGCCTGGCCATCGCCCTGCACGTCGCTCAGGCCGTAGGGCAGCGTCGGCTCGTCGATATCGCCCAGCAGCTCGCGGAAGAACGCCTCGTGCTCGGCCTGGCTGACGCCCAGGCGCGCCTGGGCCACGTAGTTGCGGTAAGGCACTGGGGCCTGCAGCGGTGCCGTGGTGCCTTGCAGGTAGCCCAGCAGTTCCGCGCCGATGATCTCCAGGGCGGTGTGGTCGAGGACGATATGGTGGAACTGCAGCAGTGCCTCGACCCGCTGGCTGCCGGCATCGGCGCTGTACAGCAGGCGAATCAGCGGTGCCTGGCTCAGGTCCAGGCGTTGCAGGTCCTGCTCTTCGAGCGGTGCGACCAGCAGCGGCGCCTCGCGCCAGACCACCTGCAGCGGTTGCGCCAGGCCCTCCCAGAGCACGGCGGTACGCAGCACATCGTGGCGTGCGATGGCCTGGCGCAACGCAGCGGCGAAGGCTTCGAGCCGCGCCAGGCTGTCGAAGGCCATGGGCGACTGCAGCACATAGGGGTCGTGCTGCGGCGAGCTGAGGTGGTGGTAGAGGATGCCTTCCTGCAACGGCGCCAGCGGGTAGATGTCCTGCACGTTGGCCGCGCCGCCCGGCACCGTGGCGACGATGCGCGCGATAGCGGCCGGTTCAAGATCCACCAATGACAGCATGTCCGGGGTGATCCGGGTGCAGCCGCTCGGGATCCGGTTGGCCGGGACCTCGACCTGACGGCCCTGGCCCAGGGTCGCCGCCAGCGCCGCCACCGTCGGCTGGCCGAACAAGGTGCGTACGTCGGCCTGCAGGCCGGCCTGGCGCAGGCGCGCGGTGAGGGTCACCGCCAGCAGCGAGTGGCCGCCGAGTTCGAAGAAGTTGTCGTGGCGACCGACCTGCTCGATACCCAGCACTTCGGCCCAGAGCCCGGCGATGGCGGTTTCCACAGGACCTTGCGGCATGACGTAGTCCTGGGCGGCGAGCATGGCCGGTTGCGGCAGCGCCTTGCGATCCAGCTTGCCGTGGCTGGTCAGTGGCAGTGCGTCCAGGCGGACCAAGGCTTGCGGCAGCAGATGCGCCGGCAGGCTGGCCTGCAAGCCCTCGCGCAAGCGCTCGATATCGACCGTTGCCGCTTCGGTGAACCACGCCAGCAGGCGCTCGTCGCGCACCAGCACCACGGCATCGGCGATGCCCGGCTGGGCCTTGAGCGCGGCCTCGATCTCGCCCAGTTCGACCCGCACACCGCGAATCTTCACCTGGTCATCGTTGCGCCCCTGGTACTCCAGGGTGCCGTCGGCGTTCCAGCGCACCAGGTCGCCGCTGCGGTACATCCGGCCAGCGGCGAACGGGTCGTCGAGGAAACGCTCGGCGGTAAGGTCGGGGCGGTTGAAGTAGCCACGGGCGACCTGCGCGCCACCGATGTACAGCTCGCCGGTCACGCCGACCGGTACCGGCTGGCGCTGCGCATCCAGCACATAGACGCGGGTATTGGCGGTCGGCTTGCCGATATGCAGCGCGCCACCCGGCTGAAGTTGACCGGACGTCGCGACCACCGTGGTCTCGGTCGGGCCGTAGTTGTTGACCAGCACGAAGCCCGGATCGCGGTCGAACTGGCGCAAACGGTCGCCGCCCACCAGCAAGGTGCGCAGGGTCGGGTGCTGGCGTTCGCGGCGCAGCGCCTGCTCGGCCACCGGCGTCGGCAGGAAGCTGACCTGCAGCGGCTGCTGCAGCCACCAGTCGAGCAGTTCGTCCACGTGCTCGCCGCCAATGTGCGCCGGCGGCAGGTGCAGCACCGCCCCGGCGCACAGCGCCGGCCAGGCCTCCCAGGCCATGGCGTCGAAGCCGAAGCCGGCGACGCTGGAGGTGTGGCTGCCGGCGCCCAGGTCGAAGGCCTGGCAATGCCAGTGGACCAGGTTGGCCAGGGTGCGGTGCTCGACCATCACGCCCTTGGGCTGGCCGGTGGAACCGGAGGTGTAGATCACATAGGCCAGCTGATGCTCGTCCAGGCCGGTAACGACGGGGTTGCTGTCGGCTTCATAAGCCCAGTCATCGCCATCCAGCGCAACCTTGGCCACCTCGCCCACCAGCGACTCAGTGCTCGATTCGACCAGCACCAGCGTCGGCGCACTGTCACTGAGCAGATAGGCAATACGCTCCGCCGGATAACCCGGATCGACCGGCACATAGGCCGCGCCGGCCTTGAGCACGGCCAGCATCGCCACCAGCCGCTGCGGACCGCGCGGCAGGCACAGCGCCACGCGGTCGCCCAGTGCCACGCCACGCTTGATCAGGTAATGGGCCAGACGATTGGCGCGCTGGTTCAGCTCGCCATGGCTCAGGCTCACCTCGCCCTGCACCACGGCCAGCGCCTCGGGCGCCTGGGCCTCGACCAGCGCATGCACGGTGTGCCCTTGCGGATAATTGACGGCAGTGGCGTTGAAGCCCTCCACCACCTGGCGCATAGCCTCGTCATCCAGCATCGGCAGATGATCGAGTCCCTGGCCCGGCGCCCGCTCCAGCGCCTGCAACAGTTGGCCTAGCGTATTGACCATCCACGTGCCGACCTGCGCCGCAGGCAATCCCTCGGCGGCCAGCACGCTCAGCGAGAAACCCTCGCCCAGGTCATCGACGCTCAGGGTCAACGGGTAGTTGCTGCGCTCCTCGCCGCCCAGCAGGCGCACACCCTGCCAAATACCTTCACCGTCCCGGGCCGCCTCGGCGCTGTGCCGGTAGTTGAGCAAGGCACTGAACAACGGCGCCGAAGCCGCCACGCCGCTGCAACGCTGGGCCAGCGCCAAGGGCGCATGCTCGTGACCGAGCAGGGCCGACAAGCGCTGATGAGTGACGCGCACGGCCTGCTCCACCGGCAGGGCGGTGTCCACCCGCAGTGGCAGGGTGTTGATGAACATGCCCAGGGCGCGGTCGGCGCCCTCGCCGGCCTGCAGGCGACCCATCAATACGGTGCCGAACACCACATCGCGACGCCCTGCCAGCACGCCCACTACCCGCGCCCAGGCCAGGTGCACCAGGCTCGCGGCGCTGACGCCACGCTGCCGGGCCTGCTCGCGCAGGCCTTGGGCCAGGGCCTCAGGCAGCATCAGGGCGGCATGCTCGACCCGTCCGCCATCGCCCTGCACATCGGCCAGGCCAAAGGGCAGGGTCGGTTCTTCGACATCCCCCAACTGGGCGCGGAAGAACGCCTCATGGCTGGCCTGATCGTCGCCCAGGCAGACCTGGGCGACATAATTGCGATACGGCACCGCGGCAGGCAGCGTGGCGCCACGCCCGTCCAGCAGCACCTGCATCTCCTCGCCGACCACGGCCATCGCGGCGTGGTCGAGGGTCAGGTGGTGGAACTGCAACAGCGCCACCCACTCGCCCTGGCGCGGATCCTCGGCATAGACCAGCCGCAGCAAGGGTGCCCGGGTCAGGTCCAGACGCTGCTGGCGGGCATCGAAACGCGCCAGCAACTGCTCGATCACTGACTCCTCACCCAGGCCGGTGACTTCGCTGAGCGCCAGGTTGGCCTGGCGCCAGACCACCTGCACCGGCTCCGCCAGGCCTTCCCAGACCACCGAAGTGCGCAGGATGTCGTGGCGGTCGATGACCTGTTGCAAGGCCGCTGCCCAGCTACGCAGGCGCTCGAGGCTGTCAAAGGCCAGACGCGACTGCAGCAGGTACGGATCGCCCTGCTCGGCGCTCAGGTGGTGATAAAGGATGCCCGCCTGCAACGGTGCCAGCGGGTAGATCTCCTGCACGTTGGCGGCGCCGCCCGGCACGCTGGCGACGATGCGGTCGATGCTGGCCTGGTCCAGTTCGATCAGGCTGAGCATCTCTGGGGTGATACGGGTCGCATCGTGGGGGACACGGTTCTCGGGTACGGCCACTTCTCGTCCAGCGCCCACCGCCGCTGCCAGCGCGGCCAGGGTCGGCTGGGCGAACAGCACACGCACGTCGGCAGCCAGGCCGGCCTTGCGCATGCGCTCGACCAGGCTCACCGCCAGCAGCGAGTGGCCGCCCAGTTCGAAGAAGTGGTCGTGGCGACCGACCTGCTCGACCTTGAGCACCTCGGCCCAGATCGCGGCCAGTGCCCTCTCCACCTCGCCCTGCGGCGCCTCGAAGGCGCGGCTGACCACGGCCTCGCTGCCCGGCTGCGGCAAGGCGCGGCGGTCGAGCTTGCCGTTGGCGGTCAGGGGCAACGCGTCCAGACGTACATAAGCCGACGGCAGCATGTAGTCCGGCAGCACGCCTTGCAGGCGCTCGTGCAGTTCGCCGATGGCCGGGGCCTCGCCGGTGAAGTACGCCACCAGGCGTTTGTCCCCCGGCGCGTCCTCGCGCACGATCACCGCCGCGTCGCGCACGCCCGGGCATTCGCCCAGGCACGCCTCGATTTCACCCAGTTCGATGCGGAAACCGCGCAGCTTGATCTGCTGGTCGGCGCGGCCCAGGTAACGCAGGGTGCCGTCGGCCTGCCAACTGACCAGGTCGCCACTACGGTACATCGTGCCGCTATTGAACGGATCCGGCAGGAAGCGCTCGGCCGTCAGCTCCGGCTGGCCCAGGTAACCCAGGGCCACGCCGTCACCGGCGATATACAGCTCGCCCACCGCCCCCACCGGCAGCAGTTGCTGGCGGGCGTCGAGCACGTAGCAGCGGCTGTTGCCGATCGGTTTGCCGATCGGGATGCTGCCCTCGCCCACCGCGGTGATCTCGTGGGTGGTGCTGAAGGTGGTGGCCTCGGTCGGGCCGTAGCCATTGAGCAGGTGTTGCGGCGCGCCGTCACGCAGTACCCGGGCGATCACCGCCGGGTCCAGCACGTCGCCACCGACCATCAGGTAGCGCAGGCCACGGAACGCCGGCAGCAGGTCGTCGGCGAACTGGTGGAACAGCCCGGCAGTCAGCCACAGCACCGTGACGCCCTGCTCCAGCAGCGTTTCGCACAGGCCCTGGCGCGACAGCACCTGGTCCTGGTCGATCACCACCACCGCGCCACCGTTGAGCAGCGGCGCCCAGACTTCCAGCGTGCTGGCGTCGAACGCCGGGTTGGAGGCAAAGGCCACGCGGTCCTGGCTATTGAAGTCGGCAAAACCGTTGTTGATCACCAGGCGCACGATGGCCCGGTGCGGCACCTGCACGCCTTTCGGCATGCCGGTGGAGCCGGAGGTGTACATGATGTACGCCGCGCTGCCGGCGTCCACCGCCAGCCCCAGCGGCGCAGCCGCATAGGTGCTCAGGTCGAGCCGGTCGAGTTCGACCCGGCGCGCTCCCGCCACTTCAGGCTGATCGCTGTGGGTCAGCAGCAGCGTCGCCCCGCTGTCGCCGACCATGAACGCCTGGCGCTCAGCCGGGGCATTGCCGTCCAGCGGTACGAACACCGCCGCGCACTTGCTCACCGCCAGTTGGGCCGCCAACAGGTCGAAGGAGCGTGGCAGCAACAAGGCCACGCGATCACCGGCACGTAGGCCCTGCTCGAGCAGGTAGACGGCCAGGCGATTGGCCTGGTCATCGAGCTGGGCATAGCTCCACTGGCGTTCACCGTGGATCACCGCGAGTGCCTCTGGCGTGCTCGCGGCGTGGGCTTCGAACAGGCGGTGGGCGGCCAAGTCGCGCGGGTAGTCGCATGCCGTGGCATTGAAACGACCCAGCACGCAATCGCGTTCGACCCTGGGCAATCCATGCAGACTGTGCAGCGCGACCTGCGGGGTCTGCTCCAGCGCCGTGACCAACTGCGTCAAGGCCCACTGCAGCAAGCGGCAGACGCGCTCGCCATCGACCGACGCCACGGCCTGCACCGTCAACCGGAAATCATCCCCATAGTCGTCGACGCTGACCACCAGCGGGTAATTGCTGCGCTCCTGCGCGGCCAACAGTTCGATCCCCGGCCAGACGGGCCCCTGCGCGGGCTGGCCGGCACTGTGGCGGTAGTTCAGCAGGCTGCTGAACAGCGCCTGGGACGCCGGCACGCCGCTGCAGCGCTGGGCCAGGGCCAGGGAGGCCTGTTCATGGGCCAGCAGGCGCGCCAGGCGCTGATGGGTCAGGCGCACGCCTTCGGCCACACCGCCGCTGCCCACGCTGACCCGCAGCGGCAGGGTGTTGATGAACATGCCCAACGCCCGATCGGCACCCTCGCCGCCCAGCAGGCGACCGAGCAGCACGGTGCCGAACACCACCTCTTCGCGCCCGGACATCTGCGCCAGCACCTGGCCCCAGGCCTGGTGCACCAGGCTGGCGACACTGACCCCCAGCGCCCTGGCCTGCCCGCGCAGGCGTGCGACCAGCGCCGGCTCCAAGGGCCAACGGCTTTCACCCACCGAATGGGTGTCGGCCATGGCCTCGCGCAGGCCGAACGCCTCGGTCGGTTCGTCGATATCGCCCAGCAGCTCGCGGAACAGGGCCTCGTCGGCCTGCGGGTCCGCGCCAAGACGTGCCTGGGCCACGTAGTTGCGATACGGGATGCTGGCAGGCAGCTCTGCGGAGCCTTGCAGCAACGCCCCCACCTCGAGCATCAGCTGCTCCACGGCGGTGTGGTCGACAAGAATATGATGCAGCAGCAGGGTCGCCTCCAGCCGCCCTGCCTGGCGCTGGCTGCTCAGGCGCAGCAACGGCGCCTGGCCCAGGTCGAGGCGCGGTGTTTCGAGCGCCGGGCTCAGCAGCAGCGGCGCCTCGCGCCAGACCACCTGCACTGCCTCGTCCAGGCCCTGCCAATGCAGGCTGGTGCGCAGGATGTCGTGACGGGCGATGACCTGGTTCAGCGCGGCGACGAAGGCGTCCAGTTCGGCCTGCCCGGCAAAGGCGAAACGCGCCTGCACCACATAGGGGTCGGCGCCTTCGCTGGCCAGGTGATGATAAAGAATGCCCTGCTGCAGCGGGGCCAGGCCGTAGATGTCCTGGACGTTGGCCACGCCACCGGGGACCTGCCGCACCAGCGTGTCGATGGCGTCCTGGCCGAGGTCGGCCAGGGGCAGCAGGTCCGGGGTGATCCTTGTGCAGCCTGCCGGGATACGGTTGGCCGGCACGTCGACAGCGGCCCGCCCCCCCACCGAGGCCGCCAGCGCGGCCAGCGTGGGCTGGCTGAACAGTACCCGCACATCGGCCTCCAGCGCCTGCTGGCGCATGCGCTCCACCAGGCGGACCGCCAGCAGCGAATGGCCGCCCAGTTCGAAGAAGTTGTCGTCACGCCCCACGGGCCCGACACCCAGCAGGTCCGCCCAGATCGCCGCCAGGGCGGTCTCGATCGGGCCCTGGGGCGCCTGGTACTGGCGCACCGGCGCTTCGGGGGTCGGCAGGGCCTTGCGGTCGACCTTGCCGTTGGGCGTCAGCGGCATGCCATCGAGGTGGATGAACAGTGCCGGCACCATGTACTCCGGCAACTGCTCCAGCAGACGCTCGCGCAGGTACTGCGCGGCGTGATCCTGGCCAGTGTGGTAAGCCACCAGGCGCTGGCCGCTGTGCGGGTGCTCGTGGACCAGCACCAGCGCCTCGCGCACGCCGTCCACGCGGTTCAGGCAGGCTTCGATCTCGCCCGGTTCGATACGCAGGCCGCGCAGCTTGACCTGATGATCATTGCGGCCGAGGAACTGCAACGAACCGTCGGCGCGCTGGCGCACCAGGTCACCGCTGCGGTACAGGCGCTCGCCGCGCACGAACGGGCTGTCGATGAAGCGTTCGGCCTGTTGCCCGGCCAAGCCCAGGTAGCCACGCGCCACGCCCACGCCACCGATGTGCAGGTGCCCGGCCACGCCCCAGGGCAGCGGCTGGTCCGTGCCGTCCAGTACGTACAGGCGGGTGTTGTCGATCGGCCGGCCAATCGGCAGCGCGCCTTCCGGCACGGGCTGATCAGGCTCCAGGGTGCAGACGCTGCAATCGACCGTGGTTTCGGTGGGGCCGTAGACGTTGTGCAGGCGCACTTGCGGCAGGCGCTCGCGCACCTGGCGCACCAGGGCTTCGGTCAGCTCGCCCCCGCCGCAGACGATGTCGGTGAGGCTGCTGCACTGCGCGCTGCGCGCCTGTTCGAGGAACTGCTGCAACAGCGCCGGCACGAACTGCACCACGCTGACCCTGGACTCGATGATTCGCCGCGCCACATAGTCCGCGTCACGCTGGCCGTCCGGCCGCGCCAGCACCAGGCGCAGGCCGCTGCCCAGCGGCCAGAACAGCTCCCATACGGAGGCGTCGAAACTGATCGGAGTCTTGTGCAGCACCGCGCCGTCCGCAGTCGCGGGGCACAGCCCGGCGCTCCAGTGCACCAGGTTGACCACGCTGCGGTGCTCGACCATCACGCCCTTGGGCAGCCCGGTGGAACCGGAGGTGTAGATCACATAGGCGAGGTGGCGCGAGGTCAGCCCGGCCACCCGTGGGTCGGTCGCTGGCAGGCTTTCCCAGCCCGCCTGGTCGAGGTCTATCTGCGGCACGGCCAGCGCGCCCGGCACCTCGCGGGTGGCCGCGTGCACCAGCACTGCCAGTGGCGCGCTGTCGACGAGCATGTGGCGGATGCGCTCGGCCGGGTAGCTCGGGTCCACTGGCACATAGGCGCCACCAGCCTTGAGGATGCCCAGCAGGCCAACCACCATCGACGGGCCACGCTCGACGCAGATCGCCACCCGGTCGTCGGGGCGCACGCCCAGGGCGATCAAATGGTGGGCCAGGCGGTTGGCCTGTTCGTTGAGCTGCCGATAGGTCAGCTGTTCACCTTCCGCCTCGATGGCCACCACCTGTGGATGCAGCAGCGCCTGGCGCTCGAACAACGCGTGCAACGGCAGGTCGAGGTCGTGTTCGGCGACCGTGGTGTTGCAGCCGGTCAGCAGTTGATGGCGCTCCTCGGGCGTCAGCACCGGCAGCGCCAGCACGGGCAGGTCGGGGGCGCGCTCGAGCGCTTCCACCAGCCCCTCGAACACCTGCCGCAGTTGCCCGCACAGCCGCTCGGCGCCCCATTCGGCGAGGGCCTGGACCGTCAGGCGCAGGTCGACACCCAGATCGTCGACCGCCAGGTTCAAGGGGTAGTTGGTACGCTCTTCGGTGCCGACCACATCGATGCCCGGCGCCACTGCGATCACCGCGGCGGCGTCGCCCGCCGCGCTATGGCGATAGTTGAGCATGCTGTTGAACAACGGCATCGGCGCCACCACACCGCTGCAACGCTGGGCCAGGGCCAGCGGCGCCTGTTCGTGGCCGAGCAATGCCGTCAGCTGGCGGTGGGTCAACAACAGTGCATCGCGCACACCCTGCCCCTGCAGGTCGACCCGCAGCGGCAAGGTATTGATGAACATCCCGAGGGCGTGTTCGCCGCCCTCGCCCGCCGCCATGCGCCCCAGCAGCACGCTGCCGAACACCACCGACTCGCGCCCGGACCACGCCCCCAGCAGGCGCGCCAGCCCCAGGTGCATGATGCTGGCCGGGCTGACCCCGAGCAACCGGGCCTGGGCACGCAGACGTTGGCTGAGGCCGGGCGCCAGGGTGATCCGTGCTTCCTCCATGGGCTGGCCGGCCACCTCCTGGACGCCGAAGGCCAGGGTCGGCGCATCGATATCGGCCAGCATGGCGCCAAAGAATGCTTCATGGGCCTGTTCGTCCTGGGCCTGGCGGCCTCTGGCCAACAGGTCACGGAACGGCACTGGCGCTGGCAGCCGCTCGCCATCACCTGCGAGATAGGCTTGGATCTCGCGGCGGACGATGTCCAGGCCGGTGTGGTCCATGACCGTGTGGTGGAACAGCAGCAAGCCCAGCACCCGGCCGTCGCGATCCTGGCCATGCACCAGCCGCAGCAAGGGGGCCTGGGCCAGGCCCATGCGGTAATGACGCGTGTCGAAACGGGCGCGCAATTGCTCCAGCGGCTCGTCACCGTCCAGGCTCCCGACTGCCTCACAAGCCAGGGGCGCCTTGCGCCACACCACCTGCAGCGGCTGGTCCAGGTATTCCCAGGCCAGTGCCGTGCGCAGGATGTCATGGCGCTGGATCACCCAGTCGAGCGCCTCGGCGAACGCCTGCAGGTGCGCCGGGCTGGCAAAACGCAGCTGGGCCTGCAGCACATAGGGATCACCCTCGGCGGCCGTGAGGTGGTGGTAGAGCATGCCTTCCTGCAGCGGCGCCAGCGGGTAGATGTCCTGCAGATTCGCCGCGCCCCCGGGCAGCGTGGCGACGATGCGGTCGATGGCGGCCTGGTCGAGCCCGGCCAGGGGCAGCATGTCGGGGGTGATGCGCAGCGCCGGGCTCAGCCAGCCATGCTCCAGGCCCGCGAGCATCTCCAGCAGCGCTGGCTTGTGCGCCGCCAATGCGTCCCACAGCGCGTCATCGAGGGTGTCGTCATCGCCCTCGACGATCAGGTCGGCCTCCTCGCGCTGGAGTCGGATCGCACGGGTGGAAAGCGCTGCCATGAGTTCGCTGAAGAGCATTGGTAAGCATCCTGCTTTTGCCAGTCGGAAATGCTCGGAACGCTAATGGATCGCGGGGGGGCGGGCTGACATGGGAAGGGGGGACAACGGCAGGAGCAGAAGGGTTCAACGCTAGTGTGGTGTTTCACAAATAACGACCATAGCTCGCGGCGCTTTTTGCGCTCATGCGGCGTTGTCGCTCCTCGCCGTAGCTGGGCTACGACTCGTCGCGACGCCTTGCCTGAGCGCAAAAATCGCTCGCGATTTATTGGTCGTATTTGCAAAACACCACACGAGGGAGCCAGGCCGCTCAGGCGCCTGACTCCCCGACTGACAAAAGAGCGGGTTCAGCCAGCCAGCGCTTGCAACTCGGCCAACTCCCCTTCGGTCAAACCCACGCCCTCGCGCAGTGCCACTTCACGCTCACGGTAGCGCCGTTCCCCCGGCATGCGCGTCAGCCCCGCTTCCTGCATCTGCTCCACCAGTTCGCGGCTGCGCTGGGCAAAACGCTCACCTTGCGCCTTGGTGGGGTCGATCACGATCAGCAACTGCCCGGTCCATGGGGTCTTTGCCCCCGGATGCCCGGACCAGTCGAACTCCCAGGAAAAATGGCCCCCCGTCAGCGCTGCCGCCAGCAGTTCGACCATCATCGACAGCGCCGAGCCTTTGTGGCCGCCGAACGGCAGCAAGGCCCCCCCTTCGAGAATCGCCTTGGGGTCGTTGGTCGGCTGGCCGGCGGCATCCACGCCCATGCCCGGCGGCAGCTGTTCGGCGGCCCGGGCGGCAATCTGCACGTCGCCATGGGCCATGGCACTGGTGGCCATGTCGAAGACGATCGGGTCGTGCCCCGCGCAAGGCGCGGCGAAGGCGATGGGGTTGGTGCCGAACAACGGCTTGCGCGCACCATGGGGCACCACGCAGGTCATGCTGTTGACCACGCTCAGGGCCACCAGGCCTTCATCGGCGAATGGCTCGACATCCGGCCACAGCGCGGCGAAATGGTGCGAATTATGGATCGCCAGCACCGCGATGCCGGCCGTGCGCGCCTTCTCCACCAACAGCGCGCGGGCGGCGGCCAGGGCCGGCTGGGCAAACCCACCCTTGGCATCGACCTGCACATAAGCTGGCGCCAGGTCGGTTACCTGCGGCTCGGCGTGGCCATCGACCCAACCGCTGGCGAGGGTCGAGACATAACCGGGAATACGGAACACCCCGTGGCTGTGGGCACCGTCACGCTGGGCGCTGGCGCAGTTGTGGGCGAGCACGGCAGCTACCGCCGCGCTGCAGCCATGCCGCGCGAAGATCGACTGCAATAACGCCCGCAGTTCGGTAAAAGGCACGCGCACGACAGGGCCGGTGGAAGGTGAAGACATCTGGAGCTCCTTTCTTGGAATTGGAATCGCTACAGCGCAACTGCACAGACTTTCCCGCCAATGACAGCTATCTGTCAAATATTGACTTGATGACAGAAAACAGCCATTTTGGCTTCCACGCCAGAAATCAGCCGGAAACGACCATGAGCCAATCGATCAAGCAACGCCTGGAAAGCAGCCTGCACACCGCTGCCGCCTCGGGCCGCCAGATCGCCAGCTACATGCTCGCCAACCTCCATGAGCTGCCGTTCCAGACCTCGGCCAGCATCGCCGCCAAGCTGGGCGTGAGCGAATCGAGCGTCGGCCGCTTCTGCCGCGCCCTGGGCTATGCCCACCTCAAGGCCCTCAAGCAGGACCTGCAGAACGACCTGGGCGACGGCCCGTGGCTGGCCGGCGACCGCCTGCAGGCGTTTCGCCAGCAACCCGAGGACGACCAGCGCTCAGGCAGCCTGGAGCTGGAGATGGCCGCGCTGGTGCGCGTGCACGAGTACAGCCGCGGCGAAACCTGGCAACAGGTCGCTCGGCGCCTGGCCGACAAACCCCGGGTATTCGTCGCCGGCTTTCAGACCGAGCGTGGCGTGGCCATGTGCATGAGCCACCTGCTGCAGTACCTGCGCGACGGCGTGCAACTGGTCGATGGCAGCGCCGGGCATTTCGGCGAGGTACTGCTGGGGCGCCCGCAGGACTGCGCGCTAGTGGTGTTCGAGGCGCGCCGCTATTCGCGCCACGCCCAGCAGCTGTGCCACAAGGCGCGTGCGCTGGGCATTCCGGTGACCCTGGTCACCGACACCTTCTGTGACTGGGCTGATGCCGAAGCCGACGAGGTGTTCCGCATCCCCACCGAATTCAACCTGTTCTGGGAATCCACCGCGACCATGCTGTCGTGGGTGCACCTGATGGTCAACGAGGTCTGCAAGCAGCTCGGACCGGATGTTGAAAAACGCTTGGAAGCAACTGCCGCTCTACATAACGAGTTCGTCGGCTACACCTCGTGGCCGGCGGGCAAACAACAATAGCAAGAGTGCGATGACCGAGGTGCGAGATGAAAGGAACCATGGCTGTGGTGGGTGCGTGCGCCCTGCTGCTGGCGGGCCACGCCAGTGCCGAGACCCTGCGTTTTGCCACTGAAGGGGCATATCCGCCCTTCAATTACGTCGATGCCGACAACAAGCTGCACGGCTTCGACATCGACATCACCCATGCCCTGTGCGAACAGATGAAGGTCGAGTGCACCCTGGTGGCCCAGGACTGGGAAGGCATCATTCCGGCGTTGATGGCGCGCAAGTACGATGCGGTGGTGGCCTCGATGATCGACACCGAGGAACGGCGCCGGAAGATCGCCTTCACCGACCACTACTACCGCACCCCACTGACCGTGGCCGTCGCCAAGGACAGCCCGATCAGCGATGCGCAGACCGACTTCAAGGGCTACACGGTCGGCGCGCAATCCGCCTCGACCCAGGCGATCTACGCCGAGGACGTATACGGCAAGGCCGGCGCGGACGTGAAGCTGTACCCGACCCTTGACGAAGCCAACGCCGACCTTGCCGCCGGGCGCCTGGACGGGGTGATCGCCGACAAGTTCCCGCTGCACGAATGGCTGAACAAGAATGGCAAGGACTGCTGCAAGATCCTCGGCGATGTCGACGGCACCAAGGCCGACGCGGCAATTGCCGTGCGCAAGGACGACCAGGCCCTGCGCACGCGGCTGAACGAGGCGCTGGCGGCGATCGTGGCCAATGGCACCTACCAGAAGATCGCGAGCAAGTACTTCGCCTTCGACATCTACCAGTAATCTCGTGGAGGCCGGCCTGCCGCGCGATGGCGCCTGATCAGTGAACCACGCCATCGCGGGGCAAGCCCGCTCCCACCAGGGCACCTGTTTCCTGGGGGTTAGCCATGCTCGATCAACTCTCCCTGCTTTCCTTTGCCAGCGGCGGTTGGGGCCAGGCGTTGCTGGCCGGCGCGCTGGTGACCGTGTCGCTGGCCCTGGCCTGCCTGCCCATCGGCCTGCCACTGGGCTTGCTGGTGGCGCTCGCCGCGCGCTCGCGCAAACGCCTGCCGCGGGCCTGGGCCACCCTCTTCTCCACGGTGTTTCGCGGCCTGCCCGAACTGCTCACCCTGCTGATCATCTACTACGGCTGCCAGATCGCCGCGCAGAAGCTCCTCGCCGCGCTGGGCTATGAAGGCGAGGTGCTGATCAACACCTTCCTCGCCGCCATGGCCGCCTTCAGCCTGGTGTTCGCCGCGTTCTCCAGCGAGATCTGGCTGATGGCCTTCAAGACCCTGCCCAAGGGCCAGCTGGAGGCCTGCGCGGCCCTGGGCCTGGGCAAGCGCACCGGGTTCTTCAAGGTGGTGCTGCCGCAACTGACGCGCATCGCCCTGCCGGGCCTGTCGAACAACTGGCTGAGCCTGCTCAAGGACACCTCGCTGGTCTCGACCATCTCGCTGATCGACCTGATGCGCCAGACCAATCTCGCGGTCAGCGTGACCAAGGAGCCGATGCTGTTCTACGGCGTCGCCTGCCTGGTCTACCTGCTGTTCTCGGCGCTATCGGGCAGGGTCTTCGCCCTGCTCGAGCGGCGCAGCAACCGCCACCTGCAAGGAGCCCGCCCATGAGCCTGGAGCAACTGCTGGCCTACGTGCTCGACCCGGACTTGCTGGACCGTTACGGCGCACGTTTCGTCGATGGCCTGCTGGTCACCGCCAAGCTGGTGGCGATCTCGTTCACCCTCGGCGCGCTGCTGGGCATGCTCCTGGCGCTGGCGCGCATGTCACCCAGCCGCGTGCTGCGACGCCTGGCGGCTGGCTACGTGTACTTCTTCCGCGGTTCACCGCTGCTGGCCCAGCTGTTCCTGCTGTACTACGGGCTGGGTTCGCTCAAGGGTTTCTGGCAGGAGCTGGGCCTCTGGTGGTTCTTCCGCGAGGCCTGGTATTGCGCCCTGCTCGCCTTCACCCTCAACACGGCGGCCTACCAGGCCGAGATCTTCCGCGCCAGCCTGATGGCGGTCGCGCCGGGCCAGTACGAAGCGGCCAAGGCACTCAACCTCAAGCGCTCGACCACCTTCTTCAAGGTGGTCCTGCCACAGTCGCTGCTGGTAGCCATAGGCCCGCTGGGCAACGAGCTGATCATGATGATCAAGGCCAGCGCCATTGCCTCGCTGGTGACGATCTACGACTTGATGGGGGTGACCAAGCTGGCCTTCTCGCGCAGCTTCGACTTCCAGATCTACCTGTGGGCGGCAGTGCTCTACCTGCTGATCGTCGAGGTGGTCCGGCGCACCTTGAAACACCTGGAAGCCCGCCTGGGCCGCCACCTGAACTGACTGAAGGAAATTTTCCATGCATTGCCAGACCATCGTCCTGGGCGCCGGCATCGTCGGCGTCAGCACCGCCCTGCACCTGCAGGCCCGCGGACGCCAGGTGATCCTCATCGACCGCGACGAGCCAGGCAGCGGCACCAGCCATGGCAACGCCGGGCTGATCGAGCGTTCCAGCGTGATCCCCTATGCCTTCCCGCGCCAGTACAGCGCCCTGCTGCGCTATGGCCTGAACCGCCAGCCCGACGTGCGCTACAGCCTCGCCCACCTGCCCAAGGCCGCACCGTGGCTGCTCAGCTACTGGCGCCAGTCCGCCCCCGGACGCCTGGCCAAGGCCGCCGCCGACATGCTGCCGCTGGTGCAGCGCAGCGTCGAGGAACACGATGTGCTGATCGAAGCCGCCGGCCTGCAAGGGCTGGTGCAAGCCAAGGGTTGGATCGAGGTGTACCGCGACGCCGCGCTGTTCGCCCAGGCCAAGCACGACCTTCAAGGCCTGGCCCGCTACGGCCTGCGCTACGAGATCCTCGAACGCGAGCAACTGCAGGCCCGCGAGCAGCAACTGGACGGTGGGGTGATCGGTGGCATCCACTGGCTCGACCCGAAGACCGTGAGCAACCCCGGCGGCTTGACCCGTGGTTACGCCGCGCTGTTCGTCCAGCGTGGCGGGCAGTTCCTCCACGGCGATGCGCGCAGCCTGCGCCAGGTCGAGGACGGCTGGCAGGTGGACAGCCGCCGCGGCACGCTGACCGCCGACGAGGTGGTGGCCTGCCTCGGCCCGCAGTCGGCCGACCTCTATGAACGGCTGGGCTACCACTTTCCGCTGGGGATCAAGCGCGGCTATCACATGCACTACGCGACCCGCGACGGCGTCGAACTGGGTCACTCGATCTGCGACACCCAGGGCGGCTATGTCCTGGCGCCGATGGCCCGGGGGGTGCGCCTGACCACCGGCATCGAGTTCGCCGCCAGCGAAGCCCCGGCCAACGAGATCCAGCTGCGCCGCTGCGAGGCCCTGGCGCGCAAGCTGTTCCCGGCCCTGGGCGAGCGCCTGGACGACAAGCCCTGGCTGGGCCGTCGCCCCTGCCTGCCAGACATGCGCCCGGTGATCGGCCCGGCGCCGCTGCACAAGCACCTGTGGTTCAACTTCGGCCATGCCCATCATGGCCTGACGCTGGGCCCGGTCAGTGGCCGCCTGCTGGCGGAGCTGATGACCGGCGAGCGCCCCTTCACCGACCCTGCGCCCTACAGCGCCGCACGCTTCGCCTGAACCTTGAGCGGGAGAACAACAAGATGACCGCACCCTTGAGCCTTGCCAGCCTGCACCCTGCCCCCGACCCGCGCCCGGAGCTGATCCGTATCGAGGGCCTGAACAAGCATTACGGCGCGTTCCATGTGCTGCACGATATCGACCTGTCGGTGCGCGAGGGCGAACGAATCGTGCTCTGTGGCCCGTCGGGCTCGGGCAAGTCGACGCTGATCCGCTGCATCAACCGCCTGGAGATCGCCCAGCAGGGCAGCATCCGCGTGGCTGGCACCGACCTTGCCAGCACTGGCCGCCAAGCCAGCCAGGTGCGCAACGAAATCGGCATGGTGTTCCAGCACTTCAACCTGTTCCCGCACATGAGCGTGCTCGACAACTGCCTGCTGGCACCGATGAGCGTGCGCGGCCTGTCGCGGCGGGACGCCGAGGAACGGGCGCGCTCGTACCTGAGCAAGGTCGGTATCGAAAGCCAGGCGCACAAGTACCCCAGCCAGCTCTCCGGCGGCCAGCAGCAGCGGGTGGCGATCGCCCGGGCGTTGTGCATGAAGCCGAGGATCATGCTGTTCGACGAGCCGACCTCGGCGCTCGACCCGGAGATGGTGGCCGAGGTACTGGACGTGCTGGTGCAACTGGCCGGCACCGGCATGACCATGCTCTGCGTGACCCACGAGATGGGCTTTGCCCGACAGGTGGCAGAGCGGGTGTTGTTTCTCGAAGGTGGGCAGATCATCGAGGACTCTTCACCGGAAGTCTTCTTCGGGCAGCCCAGGACGGCGCGGGCACAGGCGTTTTTGAAGCAGATCCTGCATTAGTGGTTCGTGGTCCTGCGCAGATATAAGCAACCCAGTCCGCCTCCCGCAAAACAGCGATGCAATATATAAAGATTTGATCTTGATCTTGATCTTGATCTTGATCTTGATCGGTTCTTGCTCTGCTTTTGCTTCTAAGTGCGCGATAGTTCAGGCGACACAAATTGCGACTTCAGGAGGCCGAACGGAGGGCTTGCGCAGGGAGGTGACGGGCATGGATGCCCGTCAAGCGCCGATCAGGCCATGGATGGCCCGTCGGCGCGTCCTCCCGGAGCAAGCCCGGAGTGAGGGGACCCCGGAGCGAAGCGTAGGGGCCGTATGAACGGAGCCGAACGGTTTTGCCTCCTTTTCCCAAGAGAAAAGGAGGTCGCCGTAAAGGCGAAAAGGTGACTGTACGTCGACATGGTTAATGAATGCGTATATAACTTTCAAAACATACGCTGTGAAAATCCAAAATCCAAAATCCAAAATCAAAATCAAAGTCAATCGGCATCGGTTTTTATTGTTGTAAACGCATTCATTTGCGATGTCGACGCATACTCACCTTTTCGCCTTTACGGCGCCCTTCTTTTGCACGCGGGCAAAAGAAGGCAAAAACCGCTCGCTCCATTCATCCGGCCCTCCGCTTCGCTCCGGGTCCCCTCACTCCGGCCTTGCTCCCGGGAGGACCGCGCTGAACGCCCCATCCTGGGGCGCAGCGCTTGACGGGCATCCATGCCCGTCACCTCCCTCCGCAAGACCTCCGTTCGGCCTCCTGAAGTCGCAATTTGTGTCGCCTGAACTATCGCGCGCTTAGAAGCAAAAGCAGAGCAATAGCAAACAGTGGATCAACCATTCGTCGATAACGGATAAAACCTGTCGAATTACCCAAAGGCCACCCGACTACGGGATGAACCCCCAAAGCGTGGAGTCACGCCCATGAGCCATCCCACTCCCAAACACACCGTGGCAACCCGCAGCCAGTGGCTCGCCGCCCGCCACCAGCTCTGGCTGCACGAGAAAGCCTTCACCCATCAACGCGACGAGCTTGCCGCCGCCCGCCGCGCCCTGCCCTGGGTAGCGGTGGAGCAGGACTACCGTTTCCAGGGCCCGGACGGCGAGCTAAGCCTGGGCGAGCTGTTCGCCGGACGCAGCCAGTTGCTGGTCTATCACTTCATGTTCGCCGACGGCTGGCACGAAGGCTGCCCGGGCTGCTCGTTCCTGGCCGACCACTTCGACGGCGCCAACCTGCACCTGGCCCACCACGATGTTTCCCTGGTGGCGGTTTCGCGGGCGCCCTTTGCCGAGTTCCAGGCGTTCCGCCGGCGCATGGGCTGGCACTTCCCATGGTTTTCCTCGCATGACAGCCGCTTCAACCAGGATTTCGGCGTCACTGTCGCCACCGATGGCAGCGCCCAGTACAACTACGAACCCTACACCGGCGACGAAACGGAGCTGCCCGGGCTCAGCGCGTTCTACCGCGATAGCGACGGCAGCCTGTACCACACCTATTCCACCTATGCCCGCGGGCTGGACATCCTGGTCAACGCGTACAACTTCCTCGACCTGGCGCCACTTGGGCGCAACGAGGACGGGACGATGGACTGGGTGCGCCATCATGATCGCTATGAAAGTGCCAGTGACAAGCCGCATTGCTGCAAGGAGTGAGTTTCCGGCGGGATCAGATCGCCTGCACCGCCAGCAACTCCGTCAACACCTCGGCCAGTGCCTTGACCATCACATCCGCCGTGGGCCGGTGCACGATGACGATTTCGTAGCTGTCCACCTCCGGCAGCCCCTGCTCGATGCCCAGCACCCGGTGCTCGAGCAGCGCTGCCCGCGGCGGCAGCAGGCTGATGCCCATGCCGTCGGCCACCGCCGCCTGGATACCGCTGAGGCTCGAGCTGGTGAAACTGATGCGCCAGCGCCGGCCCATGCCTTCGATCGCGCTGATCATGTCATCGCGGTACAGCCCGCGTGGCGGAAAGGTCACCAAGGGAATAGGGTCGAGATCGAAGGACGGCATGCGCGCACTGTCGATCCATTGCAGGCGCTCCGGCCAGCAGGCCACGCCCTCGCGGCTGTTGCGCCGCTGCTTGAGCAGCACCAGGTCGAGCTCGCCGTTGTCATAGGCCTGGCTGAGATCGCGGCACAGCCCGCTGGTGACTTCCAGCTTGACCTGGGGATGCTGCCGGCTGAACGCGGACAACGCATTGGTGGTGCGCCCGCCGACGAAATCCTCCGGCACGCCCAGGCGCACGGTTACCCCGACCATGGCCCCGGCCAACGCCTCGAGCATCTGGTCGTTGAGGGCCAGCATGTGCCGGGCATAACCGAGCAGGGTCTGCCCGGCATCGGTGGGCAGCACATCGCGGTTGCCACGCACCAGCAGGCGGTGGCCGACCATGTCCTCGAGGCGACGGACCTTCTGGCTGATGGTCGACTGCGTGGAATGCAGGCGCGCCGCGGCGGTGGTGAAACTGCCGCAGTCAGCCACCACGACAATGGCGCGCAACAGGTCGAGGTCGAACAAGGCCCTATTTGGTTTTACGCTGGCAGACATCTTGATATTCGACTTCTGAATGACAGGCCTGACTTCTACCACGGGCACCGATACCCGGCAACATGCGCAAATACACTGGGCTCCATCCAGATTATTCACTTCTGCTACAAACACAGGCCCCCTAGCATGGACCCTCGTCCTATCAGGAGCCGACCACCATGCGCCTGCCGCTCACCGCCTTGCTGCTGACCCTGTTCACCAGCCTTGCCAGCCACGCCGAGACCCCCGCCATGAACACAGCGTTGCTCGATGCCGCCCGCCGCGGCGATGCCCCTGCCGTGCGCCAACTGCTCGACCGGGGCGCGCAGGCCGATACCCGCAACGACCAGGGCCAGACCGCGTTGCTGGTGGCCACCCACGCCAATGAAGTGGAAGCCGCCAAGGTACTGATCGAGGCCGGCGCCGACGTCAACGCCAAGGACAACATCAGCGACAGCCCCTACCTGTACGCGGGCGCACGGGGGCTGGACGACATCCTGCGCCTGACCCTGGCCCATGGCGCCGACCTGAAGAGCACCAACCGCTACGGTGGTACCGCGCTGATCCCGGCCGCCGAACGCGGGCATGTCAGCACCGTGCAGTTGCTGATCGCGGCCGGTGTCGATGTGAACCACCTCAACCGCTTGCACTGGACCGCGCTTCTCGAGGCGGTGATCCTCGGCGATGGCGGCCCGCGACATGTGGAGATCGTGCGCCAGTTGCTGGCGGCCGGGGCGGACCCGCTCATTGCCGACAAGGACGGCGTGACCGCGTTGGAGCATGCGCGCCTACGCGGTTATCGCGAGATGGTCGCCTTGCTGGAAAGCCCCAGGCGCCGCTGACGCGCCCGCTATTCCACAGCCTCGAACGGCAGCCCCACATAGTTCTCGGCGATATTCGCCAGCCCCGCCGCCGACCCCAGGTAGTACTCGCGGTCGGCCGCCTGCATCTTGCGGTCCCAATCATCCTGGTGCTCGCCGAAGTCATGCAGCAGTTGGGTCATGAACCAACTGAAGCGCTCGCCCTTCCATACCCGCCGCAACGCCATGGGCGAATACTGCGCCAGCAGGTCGGTGCGCCCCTCGCGGTAGACCTTGACCAGGATCCGGTACAGGTAGTTGACGTCCGAGGCCGCAAGGTTCAGGCCCTTGGCGCCGGTGGGCGGCACGATGTGGGCGGCGTCGCCGACCAGGAACAGGCGGCCATGCTGCATCGGCTCGACCACCAGGCTGCGCAGCGGCGCGATGCTTTTCTCCAGCGCAGGCCCGGTCACCAGTTGCTCGGCCACCGCCTGTGGCAGCCGCGCCTTGAGCTCGGTCCAGAAGCGTTCATCGGACCAGTCCTCCACCCGCTCTTGCAGCGGCACCTGCAGGTAGTAGCGGCTGCGCGTCTGCGAGCGCTGGCTGCACAGCACGAAACCGCGTTCGTGATGGGCGTAGATCAGCTCATGGTTGACCGGCGGGGTATCGGCCAGCAGTCCCAGCCAGCCGAACGGATAGACCCGCTCGTACACCTTCAGCACGCTGGCCGGGATGCTCTGCCTGGCCACGCCATGGAAGCCATCGCAGCCGGCGATGTAATCGCACTCCACCCGATGCTGGCGACCATCCTTGTCGAACGTCAGGTAGGGCCGCGGCCCCTCGATGTCATGGGGCTGGACATTGTTGGCCGCATAGATGATCGGCGCCCCATTCTGCTCGCGAGCCTGCATCAGGTCGCGGGTGACCTCGGTCTGGCCGTAGACCATCACCGTCTTGCCACCGGTCAGTGCCTTGAGGTCAAGACGCTGGCGATGACCATCGACCAGCAACTCGACCCCTTCATGGACCAACCCTTCGCGATCCATGCGCTGGGCCACACCGGCTTCGCGCAGCAACTCGACCGTGCCCTGTTCGAGCACGCCGGCACGGATGCGCCCCAGCACATAGTCCGGGGTCTGGCGCTCGACGATCAGCGTATCGATGCCGGCGTTGTGCAGCAGCTGGCCGAGCAGCAGGCCGGACGGGCCGGCGCCGATGATTGCAACCTGAGTTTTCATTGTTGTTGTCTCACGATGACGATGCCGGCTTTGCACTGGCAATGGCCGCGCATCTGCTGTTAGGGTTTGCACCTGTATTTTTACTGCTGAAAAACGTGCAGAACGTGCGAAATCCGTTTTGAAAACTGCACTTTCCTGAAATTCGTTCGATTAACGGACAGGTCCCACCCCATGCACAGCCCCCTTCCTGGCATCCCGTTGTTCCAGCTGTATGGCGAGCACCGTGCGTGGCCGGATACCGACCTGCTGCACTGCGAGTCGATCCCGGCACGCAGCCGTCTGCACCACTGGGAGATCAAGCCGCACCGACACGCAGAACTGTTCCAGCTGCTCTATGTGCAGCGCGGCGAGGCGCAGGTGGAGATCGAGGGCGAACGCCGGGTGATTCGCGAGGCGGCGATCCAGGTGGTGCCGCCGCTGACTGTCCATGGCTTTCGCTTCAGCGCCGATATCCAGGGGCATGTGCTGACGTTCGGCACGGCCTTGGTGGTCGACCTGGAAAAGCGCCTCGGCGCCCCCCTGAGCGTGCTGGCGGCGGCGCGGTGCTACCCGCTGGGCAAGGACCGCGTGCGCCTGCACGGCCTGATCGACACGCTGCAGCAGGAGTACCAGGGCTGCGCCCCGGCCCGCGGCCCCATGCTGCAGGCACTGGTCACCGCGCTGATGGTGTGGATCAACCGCCAGCAAGCCGCCTTGCCAGCGCGCAGCCAGGACGAACGGGACCAGCAGTTGCTCGGCCGTTACCTGCGCCTGGTCGAGGCGCATTACCGCGAACACCTTGCCGTGGACGATTTCGCCGCGCGCCTGGGCATCACCAGCCTGCTGTTGAACCAGCTGTGCCGGGCGCTGGCCGGGCAATCGGCGTTGCAGGTGATCCACCAGCGCCTGCTGCTCGAAGCACGGCGCAATCTTGCCTACACGCGCATGAGCATCGGCCAGTTGTCCGACAGCCTGGGGTTCAGCGACCCGACCTACTTTGCGCGGTTCTTCAAACGGCTCGACGGGCAGACGCCCAAGGCCTACCGCAAGTCCGTGAATGCCTGAACGGGACGGCGAGCGCAGCCCTTGCTTGACGTATACGTCAACCTGGCATTAGGTTACTCGCATTCCCTCCCCCGAGCGCAAGCATGAGCAGCCAGACCTACAGCATCTCCGACCTGTCCCGCGAACTGGACATCACCACCCGCGCCATCCGCTTCTATGAGGAGCAGGGTCTGCTCAGCCCTGAACGACGCGGCCTGGAACGCATCTACTCGGCCCGCGACAAGGTCACGCTCAAACTGATCCTGCGCGGCAAGCGCATCGGTTTCTCGCTGGCCGAATGCCGTGAACTGATCGAACTCTATGACCCCTCCGGCGGCAACCAGAAACAGCTCACCAGCATGCTGGCGAAGATCGCCGAACGCCGCGCCCAGCTCGAACAGCAGATGCTCGACATCCAGCAGATGCACCTGGAGCTGGACACCGCCCAGGAGCGTTGCGAGCAGGCCCTGGCCGCCACCCTGAACCCGCCGCACACCCATCGTTGATCCGCCACAGGAAGCCCGCCATGTCATTGCCCAAGAATGTCCGCCTGGTCGAAGTCGGCCCGCGCGACGGCCTGCAGAACGAAGCCCAGCCCATCAGCGTCGCCGACAAGGTGCGCCTGGTGGACGACCTCACCGACGCCGGGCTCGCCTACATAGAAGTGGGCAGCTTCGTCTCGCCCAAATGGGTCCCGCAGATGGCCGGCTCCGGCGAAGTGTTCGCCGGTATCCGTCAGCGCGAGGGGGTCACCTATGCGGCGCTGGCACCCAACCTGCGCGGTTTCGAGGATGCCCTGGCCGCCGGGGTGAAGGAAGTGGCGGTGTTCGCGGCGGCGTCCGAAGCGTTTTCCCAGCGCAACATCAATTGCTCGATCAGTGACAGCCTCAAGCGTTTCGAGCCGATCATGGAGGCCGCCCGCAGCCAGGGTGTGCGGGTGCGCGGTTATGTCTCCTGCGTGCTCGGCTGCCCCTCCGAGGGACGCATCAGCGCCGAGCAGGTGGCACCAGTGGCCAAGGCCCTGCATGACATGGGCTGCTATGAAGTATCGCTGGGCGACACCATCGGCACCGGCACCGCCGGTGACACCCGCCGCCTGTTCGAGGTGGTCTCGGCCCAGGTGCCCCGCGCGCAACTGGCCGGGCACTTCCACGACACCTATGGCCAGGCGCTGGCCAACGTCTATGCCAGCCTGCTCGAGGGCATCAGCGTGTTCGACAGCTCGGTGGCCGGCCTGGGCGGCTGCCCATACGCCAAGGGCGCCACCGGTAACGTCGCCAGCGAGGATGTGGTGTACCTGCTGCAAGGGCTGGGCATCGACACGGGCATCGACCTGGACCGACTCATCGCCGCGGGCCTGCGTATCAGCGAAGTGCTCGGGCGCGTCACCGGATCGCGGGTGGCGAAGGCCCGCGGCATTCGCTGAGTCACACGGTTGTCACACAGGTGTGGGTGGAGTGTTACCGCCTACACGCTGTGCAGAAGAAAATCGGGTAACAGGGAAACAATTCGACAAATTTTCACGTGCCAACCCACTCTGAAAAATCATCAAACCATTGATTTTAAAGGGATTGTAAAAGTTGGCACGCCACCTGCTATATCTTTTGGCATAACAAGAACAAAAAACGCGATACCCAATAAAAACAACAGTAAACGGCTCTGACATAACAAGAACAACACGGCAGAGGCGTAGCAAGCAGATTTTTTTGGAGTCGACGTGCATTCCAGGGGTTCCGGCCCCGCAACCTGGCAAGAACAATAAAACTACCTCCGAGGTAGCGGCAGTCAAGGTTGGATCACGTTGGATGAACGCAGGTCAGCGCTCAAAAAAATACGTTTGCTCTTGGCCCCGGTTGGGGGCCCCGCAGTGCAGAGACGACAGCCGACAAAAACAACAACAGGCCAGTCTCCAATAATAAGAAAAGAGCAGGCAACAACGCTTATGAGGGGAGCTTCGGCTCCCCTCAGTGCTTCCTGCGCTCCTCCTCCTCGCGCTTGTCCTCATGCTCACCTTCGACCTTTTCCACCAGCAACGGCATGCTCGCCAGCACCAACAGCGCCAGCACCGTGCTGATCAGTGCCGTGGCCTCGCGCCCCATCCCTGCAGCCGTGCCGATGGCGGCGGTCATCCATAGCCCGGCGGCGGTGGTCAGGCCCTTGACGTGACTGGTGTCGCGGCCGTTGCCCTTGAGAATCGTGCCCGCGCCGAGAAAGCCGATACCGGCGACGATGCCCTGGATCACCCGGCTCAACGCCTGCTCGTCCGCCCCGGCCATGCTCGGCGCCAGGACGAACAAGGCCGCGCCCATGGACACCAGCATGTGCGTGCGCACGCCGGCCGACTTGCCCTTGCTCTCGCGCTCGAAGCCCAGCACCGCCCCCAGCAAGGCCGCCATCAGCAGGCGGATGAGGATCCGCGAGACCTCGCGCGCGTCGGCGACATCGGCGAATTCGGTGTGCAACGTCGCCAAAAAGGCTTGCCAGAATGCTTCCATCGGATGTCTCCAGAGATCCCGCCGAACAGGTCTCAAGGAGTGTAGGTGGATTGCTCAGGCGTGAAACCCTGCAACTGCTCCAGCCAGTACGCCACGTCCAGTTCGTCGATCTGCTCGGGGCGCAGGAAGCGCTCGGCATATTGCCGGTACACCCCGCTACTCAGGAACAAGCGCAGCAACTGCCCGTCGACATGCTTGTCCCGCGCCATGAACACCAGGATCTTCACCGACTCGGACAGGGTCTTCGGCGCCTTGTAGGGCCGGTCCGCCGCGGTCAGTGCCTCAAAGATGTCGGCGATCGCCATCACCCGCTCGGGGATGCTCAGCGCCTCCTGGCCAAGCCTGCGCGGGTAGCCGCTGCCGTCCAGCTTCTCGTGATGGTTGCCGGCGATTGACGGCACGCGCCTGAGCTGGCGCGGGAACGGCAGCGCGCTGAGCATGATGATGGTCTGCACGATGTGCTCGTTGATCTTGAAGCGCTCTTCGTCGTTGAGCGTGCCGCGGCGGATCGACAGGTTGTACAGCTCGCCGTGGTTGCTGGCATGGGCCGGCAGGCGCATGTCGAAACCCCAGTGGTTGCGCAGGTCGTCCTTGGCCACCGGCGGCGTACGAGCGCCCCAGGGCACCCGGTGCTCATCGCGGTCGGCAAGCAGTGGCTCGTCCACTGGCAAGGTTGCCGCCGAGGTGTCGGTGAACCGCGCTGCCTCGTCGCGGGAGATGCCCAGGCGGTTGTCGAAGTGCCGCCGCCAGCGGCGCTGGCCGATAGTGCGCAGGCGCTCGATGTCGGCCTCCTGCATGAACTCGCCACCGATGTTGGCGTTGGCGACGAAGGCGAAGTCCTCCTGCAAGGTTGCCCGGCATGCCTCCAGCGTGCGCCGCAGTGCCGGCTCATCATCGCCGTTGGTCACGCCTTGCCAGTAGGCGACCTCGGCATCGCGCCAGAGCACCTCGAAGCGCATGCGCACCTCGTGGATGCGGTTGTACAAGGTCTCGAGCTTGGTCGCCTTGTCCACCACGTATTCGGGGCTGGTGATCTTGCCGCAGTCGTGCAGCCAGGCGGCCACGCGGAATTCGTAGCGCTCGGCCTCGCTCATGCTGAAGTCGGCATAGGGGCCGCTGTCAGCCTGCACGGCCTGGTCCAGGAGCATCTGCGCCAGTTGCGGCACCCGTTCGCAATGGCCGCCGGTATAGGGGCTCTTGGCGTCGATGGCGTCGGCCAGCAACTTGATCATGGCGTCCAGCAGGCGTTGCTGGGCCTCGACCAGCTGACGGGTCTCGATGGCCACGGCGGCTGCACCGGACAGTTCCTCGACAAAGCGCTGGAACGGTTGGCCCACGGCCGCGTTCGCATCGGCGAGTTGCAGCACCAGGATGCCGAGCAGCGCCTGGCCGCGGTCATTGAGCACCACCGCCAGGCTGCGCCCTTGCCATGCGAGGGCCTGGGTCACCGCGCTGGCCAGGTCATGCCGCTCGCCTTCAGGCACCGCCAGTTCCTCGGGGTAGTCATGGCCGCGACTGGCGGCGGCCAGGCGCAACCGGCTGTTGTCGTCGTACAGATACACCGCACCGGCGCTGACGCCCGCTGCCGCCACCAGGTGATTGAGCACGCCGTCGAGCATGCCTTCGAGTTGGGTCTCGCGGCTCAACGTAAGGGTGATCGCCTGAAAGTTGCGGATGGTGCCGGACATGCGGCTCAGCACCCGGCTCAGCTCACGCACTTCGGAGACCCGCGAGACAACGCCCACCTCACGGCTGAAATCGAAACTGGCCAGGCCCTGTACCTGCTCGGTCAGCCGGCGCAACGGACGGCCGATGCGCCGGCCCAGCAACCCGCCGAGCAACAGCAACACGGCGGCCAGTGTCACCGCCCAGAGCAATTGCTCGAGCAGCACCTTGCGCGCGCCGGCCAGCAGTTCGTGGGCCGGCACGGCGATCAGCACCTGCAGGTGCTGTCCGGCCATGGAGGTAAGTGGCACGCGCATGCCATACCAGGTCTGCCCCTCGACCTGGTACGGCTGCGGGCTCGCGCCCTGGGGCATGTCGGCGTAGATATGCGCAAGGCTGCCGATGCCCAGCTCGCCAACGCGCGACAGGCGCACGCTCTCACCCTCGCGCACGACCACCCGTTGCAAGTCCGGGTAGGCCACTACGTTGCCCTGATCGTCGACCACGGCGATCTCGGTGCCGGCGGTGATGCGCAGGTCGCGGCTCTCGCTGGCCAGGTCATTGACCGAGACATCCATGCCGATCACCGCCGTGCCCTCGGCGCTGCGCTGGGCCATGGTCAGGCCGATCTCGCGGGTGGTAAAGAATACGTAGGGACGAGTGAGTACGGTCTCGGGCTGCGCGCTGGCTTCGATGAACCAGGGGCGTTGGCGTGGATCGTATTGGTAGTCGGGCTTGCTCTGGCGCTGCAACAGGGTCAGTGCCGGGTCATAGAAGCGCCACTCGCCTTGCATCGCGCCATCGGCGCCCTGGGTGACGGTCTGCACCAGGAACGCCGTGTCCGCCGGTGCCGCGAAGCGCTGCAACAGTTGCGGGTCACGCAAGCGCCGGACCAGCAGGAATTCACCGTTTGGGTAACCGACGTAGGCGGCGCTGAGCATGCGGTTGGCACGCAGGCTCTCGACCAGTTGCGGCAGTTGCTCGAGGCGCTGGGCCAACGTGCTTGACGCCGGGCTGAAGGCCAGCAGGCGAATGCTGCTCTGCACCGGGTCGACCAGGCGCCGGGCGCGCTCGTCGATGGTCCGGCCGACCTGCTGGGCGGCATCGCCGGCGGCGGCCACCAGGGCCTGGCGCACGCCCAGGTAGCCTTGCCAGGCGAGGGCCGCACCCAGCGCCAGCATGCCCAGCATGATCGCCAATGCCACCAGCCACTGCAGGGAAATGCTCCGGCCACGGTTGTTCATGGCCGTCTACTTCGAGCAGACACCCGTCCAGCCATCTGCCTCATCAACGTGCAGCCCATCCCAGGTACTCCCGTGTGGCGATTTCCACAGTGTAATCAGCCCATGCGAACGTGCCGGCCCGAGATATCCGCTGGCCGCGAGACAGCCAGATAGTGGCATGATGCCATGCAAGACTGCATGCACTTTTCCGGAGCGATTGCAGGGCGCGGTTAGATGAAACAATCCATCGTATACAAAACAAGCGAATTCTGTTTACACTGCCTCGCGCCTACGACAACGGTCATCGCCGTTGCGTATTGCGACAGGCTCAAGCCATGCGACATCCACTGCCGCCCGCCTTCACCGGGCATCCTTCCCGAATGCCACTTGCCGCATTCGTCCTGTCACCGTCTGCCCACCTGCCCGATGCGCCCGCCATGGCGCAGCCTTCGCACGTGCGCGGTGAACCGTTCGCCCCTGTCATCGACGCCCGGCCACGCCGCGGCGCCTGACGGCCCTGGTGCGCCCGGCCCATGCACCAGGCGCCTCTCTACAATCAGAAAACACATCCCAAACGGGAGGGGACACACATGCCCAAGACCCTACTGGTCAAGAACGCCGAACTGCTGGTGACCATGGACGGCGAACGCCGTGAAATCAAACGCGGTGGCCTGTACATCGAAGACAACGTGATCCGCCAGGTCGGCCCCAGCGAAACGCTGCCGCAAAACGCCGACGTGATCCTCGACATGACCGGCAAGGTGGTCATCCCGGGCCTGGTCAACACCCACCACCACATGTACCAGAGCCTTACCCGCGTGGTGCCGGCGGCCCAGGACGGCGAGCTGTTCAACTGGCTGACCAACCTCTATCCGATCTGGGCGCGACTGACCCCGGAGATGATCGCGGTCTCGACCCAGACGGCCATGGCCGAACTGATCCTCTCGGGCTGCACCACCTCCAGCGACCACCTGTACATCTACCCCAACGGCTGCAAGCTCGACGACAGCATCCACGCCGCCGAGGAAATCGGCATGCGCTTCCACGCCGCTCGCGGCAGCATGAGCGTCGGCCGCAGCCAGGGCGGCCTGCCGCCGGACTCGGTGGTGGAAAAGGAAAGCGACATCCTCAAGGAATCCCAGCGTCTGATCGAGGATTACCACGACGCCAGCCATGGCTCGATGCGGCGCGTGGTGGTGGCGCCCTGCTCGCCGTTCTCTGTCAGCCGCGACCTGATGCGCGAAGCGGCGGTCCTGGCCCGGGAGTACGGCGTGTCGCTGCATACCCACCTGGCCGAGAACGTCAACGACATCGCCTACAGCCGCGAGAAGTTCGGCATGACCCCGGCCGAGTACGCCGAGGACCTGGGTTGGGTCGGCCACGATGTCTGGCATGCCCACTGCGTGCAGCTCGACCAGCACGGCATCGAGCTGTTCGCCCGCACCGGCACCGGGGTCGCCCACTGCCCGTGCTCGAACATGCGCCTGGCCTCAGGCATAGCGCCGATCCGCAAGATGCGCGACCACGGCGTGCCGGTGGGGCTGGGGGTCGATGGTTCGGCATCCAACGACGGCGCCAGCATGATCGGCGAGGTACGCCAGGCCTTGCTGCTGCAACGGGTCGGCTTTGGCCCGGATGCGATGACCGCCCGCGAAGCGCTGGAAATCGCCACCCTGGGTGGTGCCAAGGTGCTCAACCGTGACGATATCGGTGCCCTGGCACCGGGCATGGTCGCCGACTTCGTCGCCTTCGACCTCGGCCATGTGGCCTATGCCGGCGCCCTCCACGACCCGCTGGCGGCGCTGGTGTTCTGCACCCCGACCCATGTTGACACCAGCGTGATCAACGGGCGCGTGGTGGTTCAGGACGGGCGCATCGCCACCGTCGACTTGCCGCGGGTATTGGAGCGTCACAACCAGCTGGCGCGGCAGCTGGTCAGCGGCGAGTAGCACAGCCGCTCCCGCGCCAGGCTTCGCGATCAGCTCAAGGGCCTGCTATGGAACAGCCATCCCCCTGAGCCGCTGCGCCAGTTCCAGGGCCACCCGCCCGCTGGCCGGCGTGGGCATCAGTTGGGTGAACGGGATATCGATCATGCGATTCTCGCGCACCGCCCGCAGGCTCGAGAGCACCGGGTCGCGGGTCAGCAACTGACGCTTGCGGCTGGCCGGCGACCACAGGGC
Organism: Pseudomonas sp. RC3H12; assembly: GCF_018596375.1. Classification (NCBI taxonomy): domain Bacteria; kingdom Pseudomonadati; phylum Pseudomonadota; class Gammaproteobacteria; order Pseudomonadales; family Pseudomonadaceae; genus Pseudomonas; species Pseudomonas sp. RC3H12. The sequence goes on from NZ_CP075595.1 coordinate 2,289,411, forward strand.
GTCGGCCAGCAGGATCACGTCGGGGTCGCTGCTCAGCAGCGCCTCGCGGTTGATCGTCACGCGGTACTGGTCTATCCCGGCAAGCACATTGCGCGCCCCGGCGGCGGCCAGCAACGGCGTGACAAACCCACGTCCGCCCTCGCTGTCCAGCCCCCGCACCTCGCTGTCGAGGTAGAACACCGACAGTGGCTTGCCGCTGGGTGCGATCGCCCTGGCCTGCGCCAGGTCGGTCTCCATCGCGTCGATCAATGCCTGCGCCCTCGCCTGTCTGCCCAACAGCTCGCCAAGCACAGTCAGGTCACGCCGGACATGGCCGTAGTAGTCCAGCGAGTGGCCGTGACAGGCCGACTCGAGCAGGTAGGTGGCAATCCCGTTGCCGGCCAATCTGCTGCGCGAGGTGATCCCATCGCCAAAGGCCGTGGCGAATCCGCCGACCACCAGATCCGGCCTTTGCGCGTACAACACTTCGCTGGCCGGATACTCCCGGGCGATCACCGGCACACCCTGGTAGCGGCCCTGCTTGTAGGCGGCGCCGTTGTCGTCCAGGTAGGCCACCCCGACCATCGACGGCCCCGCGCCGAGGGCGAGCAGCAGGTCGGCCGCGTGCTGGTTGAGGGCGACGATACGCGCAGGCGCCGCAGCGGGCCGTTGCCAGTCCTGCCCGCAGTTGCGATAGCTGTCGGCCAGGGCCGGTGTGCCACAGCACAAGGCCAGCGACAGCAGCCAGGCTTTACGCATCGCACGCCCCTCCCTTGATCAACAGTCCTTCGGCGATCCTTGCGCCCTCTAGATGCGTTTCCACCAATTCCTCCACCTCCCGATCATCACGTACCCGATACCAGCAGCCGTCCGGATGCACCGTCAACACTGGCCCCAGGTTGCAGGGAAACTGGCAACCGGTGCGGGTCAGCAGCACGCCGCCCGGAGTCTCGATCAGGGCACGCTCCAGCAGCAGCCGGCGCAGGCGTTTCCATAGCGGCAAGGCGCCGCGCCGCACGCAGCGGGGGCCGGTGCAGAGGAACACCTGGCGGGCATGCTCGGGCACCCGTGACCAGTCCGGGTCGCTGGCCACCGCGTTGACCTGGTCGCACGCCAGGTGGCGGACAGGTTCGCCGATGCTGGCACAGGCCACTCGCGCATCCAGGCCGCGCCGCCCCAGGGCCTGGGCCGTGACCCAGACGCCGGCCCGACCTTGCGCCACGCGCCCCAGCTCATCGCGCAGCCAGTCCAGGTAGGCGCTGTCCGAGGTGGGCTCCAGGTCCACCACCAGCAGGCGTTCCACGCCCTGGTCGAGGGCCTCGCGGATCACCGCCCAGAGCCCGTCGAACCCCTCCAGGGTGTCGACGATATCCCGGCCCGCCTCGTGGCCACGCAGGTCACGGATCTCGGCGCCAAAAGCTTCCGCCGCCGAGCCGCCACCCAGGCCGGGGCCGACGAACAACACGCGCTGGTAGTCCATGCTCACGCCCCTCAGAAGGTGTAGGTGTAGCGCAGTTCGCTGGTGAACGGCCGCCCGAGATTGTCAACGTTACTCGCCCGACTGGTGACATAGTCGCGGTCGAACAGGTTCTCCACCAGCAGGCTCAGCCGGTGCTGGCGGGCGCCGTCCAGGTAGCGATAAGCATCGGCGTCGACCACCGAGTAATGGCCGTAGTCGACGCCTTTGGAGCTGACCACGTCGCGGATATAGCGAATGGCGCCCCCGGCCCCCCACCTGCGATCCGCCGATTCGTAACCGAGCCGCGAACGGGCGAAGAAACTCGGCACGTCGTTGATCGTTGCCCCGGTGCGCGACTCGGTGAGGTTGCGGGTCATGTCGGCCTGCAGGCTCCATTGATCGTCAAGCTGGATACGCGCATCGGCCTCGAAGCCACGCATCTGTACCTGCCCCTGGCCGTTGACCCACTGGCTGCCGTCCAGGGTGATCAAGTCGGTGATCTTGCGGCGGAACACGGTGACGCTGGCGCTGAATTCACGTTCCAGCAGCAGGCCGTGGTAATCCAGGCCAAGCTCGGCATTGCGGCTCTTCTCGGGCTTGAGGTCACGGTTGCCGACCTCGTCGCCAGGCTCGTTGACGAACAACTGCTCGGCATTGGGCAGCTTGTAGGCGCTGCCATACTGGCCGCGCAGTTGCCAGTTGTCGTTCAGGTCGTACAGCGAGGTGAGCATGCCGACGGTGGCGCTGTCGCCGCCGCTCATGGCCTCGTGGCGCAGGCCGAGGCTAGGGTGCCAGTTGGGCAAGGCCTCGATCCTGGGCCGCAGTTGGGCGTACAACGCATTGGCCTGGGCCTTGTCGTCGTCGATCACCAGCACGTCGTCCTGGCCCTTGAACCACTGGTTGTCGGAACCGAACACCAGCACGTGGCCGCCGTCGAGTTCGGCCTTGCCCTCGGCCTGCACGCCCCAATCGGTGAAGCCCCAGTAGTCGTTGTGGTTGACCACGTCGCGGGAGCCGTCGGCGCGGTTGTTGATGCGGGTGTAGCGGGTGTCCCAGTCATTGACGTGGCCCTTGACGAAGTAGCTCAGGCGCTCGCTGATGCGCTGTTCGAAGGTAGCCGTGGCGATCTGCTGCACGCGGTCATTGGTGGTCTTGTAATTGTTCACCGGTCGGGCGAAATCGAGGTTGGCGTCGGTGTACTGGTAGAACAGCTCCAGCCGCGCATCGTCACCGAAGGCCTGGATCGCCTTGCCGCCGAAGGTGGTCACCTCGTAGCCGCGCTTCTTGTCGCTGACGTTGCCGCTGTAGTCGCGGTTGCGAAACGGCTGGTAACCGTCGGAGACGTTGTGACTGACATAGGCCAGCAGGCCCAGGTCGCCGAAGCCATTGCTGAAGATCCGCTCGACGCGGGCGTCCTTGCTGCTGCCGGCGAAGCTGTCCAGGCCCAGGTTGACCTCACCTGAAGCCTGACGGCGTTGCGGGCTGCGGGTGACGATGTTGATCACTCCCGCCACGGCCTGGGTGCCGAACAACAGGCTCTGGCCGCCCTTGAGCACCTCGATGCGCTCCACCGCGTTGGCCGGCAGGGTGTCCAGGTACAGGCCGCCGTACAGGCGGTTGTTCAGGCGTACACCGTCGAGCAGGATCAGGGTGTCGTCATTGCGCCCGCCGAGCAGCGAGTAGGTGCCGTAGTCGAACGGGCCGTTCTTCGGCGCGACGTAGAAGCCGGGGATGAACATCTGCATCACCCGGGTGATGTCGGCGCCGGGGCCGGCGCGCTCGATCTGCTCGCGGCTGACGATCTCGACCTTGCTGCCGTACTGGGCCATGGCGGCGACCGTGGTCGACTCCACCGACGGCGCGGCGACGATCTGCTGGTCGAGGATCAGGGGGGTGTTTTCGGCCAGTGCCAGGGGGCTGGCCAGGCAGCCCAGGAACAAAGTCCGGGCCTTGGGGAAACGACGTCGGGAGTGAATCACAGCAATCATGCTCTTCTCGAAAGTGACTTTCGCAGAAGCACGCAGGAGCACGGATCGCGCACACGCCAATACCGGCCCATGCCCGCCCACCGCAGGAGTTTGCCTACAACATTCCAGGCCGGTCTCCGGGCTCGCAAGACAAGATGTCTTCACCTTCCCATGACGCGCGGGCCACAGTGGTCTGTCGAAGGCATCACTTGCATACCGTTGCGGGGGCAGCACCGGACTGGCGCGAAGCGCGTACCGGTTTCCCGTTTCACCCCATGCGCGGCGGCATGGGACACCTGAAATCGGTCGGCATCTGAACACCTTGGGGCAAGGGGCGTCAAGCAAAGGCCGGTGAATCGTTTCGCGTGTTTTTTATCTGCCAATCACTCTAGGCAGATGTGTCAAAAGTTGTAGAATCCGCACGCCCAATCTATTCCCATTCCCTTCGAGCTTTGCCGATGAAGCTGGCCCGCCACACACGATCGCAAGTCGCCTGGGTGCTGTATTTCAGCATCCTGTTCGGCTCGTTGCTGTGCGCCATGGGCCATGGACAGATGGCAGGCTTGCGCCTGGCCGGCCTGGATGACGCCGCCTGGTGCGCGGCCGACAGCAGCGGCGTGTTCAAGGGCGACCAGGACATCACCGACCCGGTGCTGCCTGCCGGCGGCGACTGCGTGATCGCCAGCCTGTTCAGCGCCATCCTGCTGGCGGTGTTCTTCGGCTTGCTGGCCCTGCTCGCCGGGGAGTCGAGCAAACCCTTACCCAGACAACCCGCGCCACGGCTGCCCAAGCAGCGCTGGCCACTGGTCAACCCCCGCGCCTCCCCCGCTTCGCTTCTCGCGTTCTGACATCGCCACGCCCTCGAACTGCCTGATCGGCAGCGGGCGTGCGCTCACCGATTTCAGCCAGGAAGCCTTGCATGTTCCGCATGACCACTCTGGCGCTGCTCGTTGGCAGCGCAACCTGCGCCTGGGCGCAGGACGACACCCTCACCCTGCCCGCCAGCAACGTCACGGCCACGGCCGACCAAGCCAAGGAGGCGACCAGCCTCGACCTCGACCGGCCCATCGAAAGCGGCTCACGCCTGAACCTCAGCGCCCGCGAGAACCCCGCCTCGGTCAGCGTCGCCGACCGCAAGACCATGCAGCGCATCGGCGCGCGCAACTTCCAGGACGCCGCCAATGCGCTGCCCGGAGTCAACGCCTCGGCACCGCCCGGCTGGGGCGGCTACGTGTCGTATCGCGGCTTCAACGGCGCCCAGGTCAGCCAGCTGTTCAACGGCATCAACCTGCAGTACGGCGCCGCCGGGCGCCCGGTCGGGGCATGGATCTACGACCGTGTCGAACTGCTCGGCGGGCCGTCGTCGTTCCTCAACGGCAGCGGCGCCGTGGGCGGCAGCCTGAACATGATCACCAAACTGGCCAACCGCGACGAGGACACCTTCGAGGGCCGCGTCAGCTACGGGCGCTACGACACGATGGAAACCTCGGTCGGCTTCAACAAGGCGCTCAACAGCGGTGACGGCCCACGCCACTACGCGCGGCTCGACTACAGCCGCACCAGCACCAATGGCTATATCGACCGCCAGGAGAACGGGGCAGGCAACCTGGCCTTCTCGCTGCTCAGCGACATCAACGACCAGCTGTCGCACACCCTGGCCATCGAGTACCTCGAAGAGAAGGAAGACAGCCCCTACTGGGGCGCGCCGGTGCTGCAACCGGCCAGCGGCACCCTGCACATCGACAAGCATCACCGTTTCGACAACTACAACGTCGAGGACGGCCGCTACGAGCAGCGCACCCGCTGGCTGCGCTCGATCACCGACTACCGCATCGACGACAGCAACCAGTTGCGCAACACCTTCTACCACTACAACGGCCAGCGCGATTACCGCAACCTCGAGGTGTACCGCTACAACCCCGGCAACACCGCCATCGCCCGCTCCGGCGGCTACCGCCAGCGCCACGACCAGGAGGTCAACGGTAACCGCGTCGAGCTGACCCACCAGGGCCAGCTGTTCGGCCTGGCCAGCGACTGGGCGTTCGGTATGGACTACAACCGCAACCAGCAGACCGCCTACCCGTTGTCCAAGGGCGCGTTCGACAGCATCGATCCCAACGGTTTCCAGCCCGACCACTTCCTCGACATCCCTGGCATGGACGCTCCACGCGCCAAGGGGCGCAGCACCACCACCGACACCACTGCGGGCTTCGTCGAAAACCGTACCCGCCTGACCAACCAGCTGTCGCTGGTCACCGCGCTGCGCTACGACCATATCGACTTCGACGTGGTCGACCACGTGACCCGGGCCAAGCTGAATCGGCGCTGGGATGCCTTCACCGGGCGCCTGGGGCTGGTCTATGACCTGACCTCCAATGTCAGCCTTTACACCCAGTACAGCACCTCGGCCGAGCCGCCAGGGGGCTCGCTTACCGGCGCCTCGCTCAGCCAGGTCGGCGACTTCGACCTGAGCACCGGCAGGCAGGTGGAAGTGGGCAGCAAGTTCGACTTCCTCGACGGGCGCGGCTCGGCCACCGCGGCGGCCTACCGCATCGTGCGCAAGAACATCTCGGTGCCCTCCTCGACCGTGCCCAACACCACCGAGCAGGCCGGCCAGCAAACCTCCACCGGCATCGAGTTGGCGGCGTCGTTCAAGGTCACGCCCAAACTGCTGGCGGCGGGCAACTTCAGCTGGGTCAACGCCGAATACGACGAGTTCAACGAGACCATCGGCGGCGTGGTGTACTCGCGCAAGGGCAAGAACCCGGTGAACATCCCCGACCGGGTGGCCAACCTCTGGCTGACCTACGACCTGGCGCCGGGCTGGCAGGTCGGCGCCGACGCCCGCTACGTCTCGGCGGTCTACGCCAACACCGCCAACACCCAGTGGGTGCCTTCGTACACCGTCTACGGACTGTCGATGACCCACGACCTGGACCAGCACGTGCAACTCAGCGCCCGCCTGCGCAACCTCACCGACGAGGTCTACGCCCGCTTCATCCACCAGACCAACACCCAGTACTACCTGGGTGAGCCGCGCAGCTTGGAAGTCGCTGTGCAGTGGCGCTACTGATGGGCCTGAAACGCCAGCTGTACCTGTGGCATCGCTGGCTGGGCATCGTCGCGTGCCTGTTCATGGCGCTGTGGTTCGTCTCCGGAGTGGTCATGCTGTATGTCGGCTACCCCAAGCTGACCACGGCCGAGCGCCTGGCCCACCTGCCGGCCTTGCCGGCGGGATGCTGCGCCGAGTTGCCGGCGCAATGGGCTGAGCAGCCGTTGAAGGCGTTGCGCCTGACCAGCCTGGGCGGGCAACCGTACTATTTGCTGGAGCTGGCGGACGGTCGCCGCGTCACCCTCGATGCAGCCAACGGCGAGCCCCTGGCCAACGCCGACGCGGCCTGGGCCCTGGCCAATGCCCGGCAGTACGCCGGCAGCGCGGCATTGGCTTACCAGGGCACGCTGGACGAGGACATGTGGACCCACTCCCGGGCCCTGGACAGCGATCGCCCCTTGCACCGGGTGCAAGTGGACGATGCGGCCGGCACCTGGCTGTACCTGTCCGGACGCACCGGCGAGGTGGTGCGCGATGCGAGCGGCCGCGAGCGCGCCTGGAATTGGGTCGGTGCCTGGTTGCACTGGCTCTATCCGTTGCGTGGCGGCCTGGGCTTCGACAATGGCTGGCGCACCCTGGTGATCGGCCTTTCACTGCTCGGCACGCTGATGGCGCTCATGGGCATCGCGGTGGGCATCCTGCGCCTGCGGCTGCGCAAACGCTACCGCAGCGGATCATGCAGCCCCTACCCCGGCGGCTGGTTGCGCTGGCACCACATCGGCGGGCTGCTGTTCGGTGGGGTGCTGGTGCTGTGGGTGTTCAGCGGGTTGATGTCGATGCGCCCCTGGGGCGTGACCGACAGCCGCTCGCAGATCGCCTTGCAACAAGCGCCGCTGCGTGCCACCGACCTGCAACTGCCGATTGCCACGGCACTGGCCCGCTTGCGCGACGAAACCGGGTTCGCCGCAGTGGAGTTGCAATGGCAACGCCTGGCCGACGTCACCTATGCAGTGGCCCGCAGCGCCGACGGCGACAGCCGCATCCTTGAAGCACACGCCCCGCCGGCGCGTACCTTCAGCCGGGAAAGGCTGCGGGCGGCCGCGCAAGCGATGGCTCCCGGGGTGACGGTGGCGGATGACTGGCAGAGCGCCTACGACTTCCACTACTTCGCCCGCGAGCCACAGAGCATGTACGGCTCCCAGGCGCGTCCACTGCCCGTGCTGCGCCTGCGCTTCGCCGACGCGGCGGACACCTGGGCCTACCTGGACCCTGCCAGCGGCACGCTGGTGGCCAGCCACGACCGGGCGCAACGTGCTGGGCGCTGGTTGTTCAACCTATTGCACAGCTGGGATTGGCAACCGCTGCTGGCGCGGCCGCTGTTGCGCGAAGGGTTGATCATCGGCCTGAGTAGCGGCGGCCTGGTGATAGCCCTCAGTGGTGTGGTACTGGCCTGGCGACGCCTGCGCAGGACGCTTCGGTAGCGTCATTGGGGCTGCTGAGCAGCCCCTTTCGCCTGACTGCCATTGACCGGTTACCCGCGCTTTTTCTTTACCCCGCCCTGCCTGGCCTTGAACCGCGGATTGGACTTGCAGATCACATAGATCCGACCACGGCGCTTGACCACCTGGCAGTCACGATGACGGCGCTTGGCCTGCTTGAGTGAGGACAGTACTTGCATGAGAACCTCCGGATACGTAATAACATAACATTAACGCAAATCATTCTCATCGCGCAACCGCCCTGTCACACCTTCTTCTAGCGATGACTGGAACTATAATGTAATGTTATTACATATTTAACGGAGATCCCCCTTGAACCCTCGCGCTCCCCTTCTGGCCGGCCTGACCCTGGGCCTGTTCGGTCAACCGCTCGCTGCGGCCCAACCCCTGGTGCTGGACGAAACCTCGATCACCGACGCCTACCTCGAAGAACGCGCCGATGGCCCGGTCCAGGGTTATCGGGCCACCCGCTCGGCCACCGCCACGCGCACCGACACCGATATCCGCGACACCCCGCAGAGCATCGAAGTGGTGCCGGCCCAGGTACTCAAGGACCTCAACACCACCCGCATCGACCGCGCCCTGGACTTTGCCGGCGGCGTGTCGCGGCAGAACAACTTCGGTGGCCTGACCTTTCTCAACTACAGCGTGCGCGGCTTCACCACAGGGGAGCTGTACAAGAACGGCTTCGCCGTCAACCGCGGCAGCTACAGCGCGCCCGACACCTCCGGCATCGAGCGCATCGAGGTGCTCAAGGGCCCGGCCGCGAGCCTCTATGGCCGTGGCGACCCCGGCGGGCTGGTCAACATCGTCAGCAAGCGGCCCCAGGCCGAGACGTTCAGCACCGTGAACCTGAGCGCCGGCAGCTGGGACCGTTACCGCGGCACGCTGGACGCCAACGCGCCGCTGGACAGCCAAGGCAACCTGCTGGGCCGGGTCAACCTGGCGGTGGAGGACAACGGCAGCTTCCGCGATCACGTCAACAGCGAGCGACGGATCGTCAGCCCGTCGCTGAGCTGGCAACTGTCGCCCGACACCCGCCTGCTGCTGGACACCGAGTTTTCCCGCACCGAATCAGTGTTCGACCGCGGCATCCCGGCGGTCAATGGCCAGGTGGGCTCGGTGCAGCGCTCGGCGTTCATGGGCGAGCCCAACGACGGCAAGATCCGCAACGACAACCAGACCGTCGACCTGGCCCTGGAGCACTTCCTCGACGACAACTGGAAACTGCGCCTGGCCAACCACTACACCCAGGGCACACTGAAGGGCAACAGCTCCGAGCCCCAGGCCCTGGTCGGCAACACGCTCACGCGCTTCTACCGCGAGCGCGACTTCGAGTGGAACGACACCATCACCCAAGCCGAGCTGCACGGCCAGTTCGAGCTGCTCGGCTGGCAGCACCAGAGCCTGATCGGCCTGGAGTACGAGAACTACCGCAACAGCCAGAAGTACCCGCAGAGCGCGACCCTGGCCAGCTACGGCCTGGACATCCGCAACCCGGTGTACGGCAAGCCCAAGCCGGCCCTCACCCGCGCCAATGACTTCTTCGAACGCACCGAAAGCCATGCCCTCAACCTGCAGGACCAGATCGCCTTCAGCGAGCGCCTGCGCGGGCTGGTCGGGGTACGCCTGGAGCGCATCGAGCAGACCTCGCAGAACCGCAGCAGCGGTATCAGCAACAGCCAGGCCAAGGATGTCGCCACGCCCCGCGTCGGTCTGCTGTACCAGCTGACGCCGCAGGTCGGCGTGTTTGCCAACGCATCGACGTCGTTCAAGCCCAACACCATCGGCACCCAAGGGCAGGTGTACAAGCCCGAGAAAGGCCTCGGCTACGAGACCGGCCTGAAGCTCGACCTGTTCGACAGCCGCCTGGGCGCCACGGTGGCGCTGTTCCATATCGACAAGGAGAACGTCATCACCACCGATGCCCTGGGCGAGAGCATCGCGGCCGGCAAGGCGCGCAGCCAGGGCCTGGACCTGCAGTTCAGCGGCCAGCTCAGCGAGGCGGTGCGGGTGATCGGCGCCTATGCCTACATCGATGCCGAGGTCACCAAGGGCGATGCCAGCCTGCCCAAGGGCAGCGACCTGCTGGGCATTGCCCGTAACAGCGGCAGCGTGATGGGCGTGTATGAGTTCCAGAATGGCGCCCTGCGCGGTTCGGACCTGGGCGCGGCGTTCAACTATGTTGGCGAGCGCTCCGGTCAGGCCGGCAGCGCCTTCACCCTGCCCTCGTACAGCACGGTCGACCTGCTGGCGCACTACAAGGCCAGCGAGCAGGTCACTGTGGGTCTGAACCTCAACAACCTGTTCGATCGCAAGTACTACGAGCGCTCGTACAACAGTTCATGGGTGCTGCCGGGCGAGCCGCGCAATGTCAGTGTCAGCCTGACGCTCAGCCTCTGAGGCCGGCGCAGTGGCTCGTGATGCCCCACGCACCGGGGCATCGCGATACACTGTGCGGACACCACCCAAGCAGCCCCTGGCATGATCCAGTCCGATCTCGATCTGTTCGACGCACACCCCCAGCAGCTGGCCGCGCACACCACGCTGCTGCCAGGTTTCGCCCTGGCGGAGCTCGAGCCCCTGCTCGATGCCTTGCGCCCGGTGCTGCGCGCGGCGCCGTTTCGCCACATGCAGACCCCCGGCGGCCTGCGCATGGCCGTGGCGCTGAGCAATTGCGGCGCGCTGGGTTGGGTCAGCGACGCAAGCGGCTATCGTTACTCCGCCACCGACCCGGTCAGTGGCAAGCCCTGGCCTGCCCTGCCCCGGGTGCTGGTCGAGCTGGCCTCGCGCGCTGCCGCCCAGGCCGGGTTCGAGGGTTTCGTGGCGGATGCCTGCTTGATCAACCACTACCTGCCGGGTACCCGCCTGAGCCTGCATCAGGACCGCGACGAGCAGGACTACGCCCATCCGATCGTCTCGATCTCGCTGGGCCTGCCCGCAGTGTTCCTGTTCGGCGGGCTGCAGCGCTCGGACCGTACCCGGCGCATCCCGCTGAACCACGGCGACGTGCTGGTGTGGGGCGGCGAGGACCGCCTGCGCTTTCATGGCGTGCTGCCGATCAAGCCTGGCGTGCATCCGCGCATGGGCGAACGGCGGATCAATCTGACGCTGCGCAAGGCCGGCTGACCCTAACGGCCGGCAAACCATTCCCGGCGTTCCTCGAACGCGGCGCGGATCGCCCCGACCATCACCTGCACCAACGGGTCGGCTTCGGTGCGCTCATCGACCGCCAGCCACACGCGCCGGCGCATCGGCTCGCGGAACAACCCCGGCAAGGCCAACAGGCCACGATCCAGATGCGCCGCGTAGTGCGGCAGCAAACCGACACTGGCGCTGCACTTGATCAGCTGGCAGTACATCTCGTAGTCCTGGATCTGCGTCACGCCGGCCGAGCGGGTGCTCAACAGCGTCTGCCAGGGCGTCAACGCCTGCACGCCGACCTCGCCTTGCCATTGCACCAGCATGTAGTCCTGCAGGTGCGCCAGGCTGGTCGGGCGGTTGGCCTCGCGGGCATAACGCTTGGCGATATGCGGCAGGTACTCGAGGGTGGCCAGGGCTTCGGCGGTGGTGTCGGCAAAGCAACCGCTGCGGGCGCCCTGGTCAAGGTCGCCCAGCCATAGCGCCACATCCGCGGCCTGCTCGGGTACCTGGCGGCCATCGAGCGTGGCCACCTCCAGGCGCATGCCGGCATGCTGGCGCACGAAGTTGATCAGGTTGCGGCCCAGCAGGTCCTGCAGCAGTGGTTCGGCCACGGCCAGGCGCACACTGGCGCTGGCTTCCCGCGGCGGTGGCACCACCGGTTCGCGGGCCTGGAGCACTTGCTGCAGGCGCTCGCCCTGCTGGCTGAGCACCGGGTTGTTGTTGCGGTTGACGAACAGGCTGTAGCCCAGGCGTGCCTCCAGCGCCGCCAGGCGCTTGCGCAGGGCCACCGGTTTGAGGTTGAGCCGCCGTGCCGCCTGCATGAAACAACCGCAGCGCGCGGTGACCAGAAAACAGTTCAGCGTCTGCTCGTCCAGGGCCAGCGGCACCTGGGGGCGAACGACGGGCACGCTGGTATCCGGGGCTCGCCCCCGGGACAGATCGATAGGCATCCCTCGCCTCCTGCGGGCTCGCCTGGGCAGGCCCGCTTCTTCCATGGTTGTTGGCGACTAGCGGCTGCTTTCCAGCACCTGGTTGAGCGCCGCGCCGTCGATGCTGAGGGTGGCAGTGTCGAACATGCCCTCCACATAGGCCTTGGCCACCTGCTCCTGGCGCTGGGCACGCAGCACCTGGCGCAGGCGCGGGGCCACCTCGTCGAAGGTCGCCGCCCGGGCCGGCTGCTGTTCCACCAGCTTGATGATGTGATAGCCCGCCGCGCTCTGCACCGGTTCGCTGACGCTGCCCACCTTGAGTTTCGGCACCACCCCGCGCACCTCCGGCAACAGTTGCGCCAAGGCCTGCAGGCCGGTATCCCCGCCGTTGGCGGCGGTGCCGGCATCCTGCGAATGCTCGCGGGCCAATGCGCCAAAGTCCGCATCCGCGGCCTGGGCCTGCTTGGCAAGGGCCTGGGCCTGCTTGCGCACGGCCTCGTCATCCTTGGGGTTTTCCACCCGCAGGAAGATCTGGCTCAGGCGATAGCGTGCCGGCAGTTGCAAACCAGCCTTGCCTGCCTCGTAGGCCTGCTTGAGCTCCGCCTCGGTGGGGTAGTCATCGGACACCTTGCTCACCGAGTCGAGATAGTCGCGCAAGACGATCTGCTCGGTGGCCGCGCGGGTCTGCACCTGGATCTCCGGACGCTGCAGCCAGCCTTGGGCCTCGGCCTGCTGGTACAGGGCCTTTTCCGCCAAGCGGGCGCGGATCCAGGCCTCCAGTGCCGGTCGGTCGCCGCGCAGGCTGACGCGGGCCTCTTCGGGCAACTGGGCGAACAGCGCCTTGAGCTCGCCGCTGCCCACCTGTTGCTCGCCAAGGCGCGCCAGCACCGGGCCGTTGTCGGTGGCCACCAGGGTGGCGGGCGAAGCCGGGCGCGCCGCTGCCACCGGCTCGTCGCCCGGGCGCAAGGCCAGGGCGACTGCCACCGCGACAACGGCCAGCGCGCCAGCGCCGGCCCACAGGGTTCGCGCCGTCACGAAGCGCTCACCGCATCGCTGGCCACCTGCTCGGGCGCCGTTTCGGCGACATTGCGGCTGTAGTCACGCAGGTAGACGATGAACTCCTGCAGCAGGCGATCCCACAGCAACAGGCTGCCAAGCAGGTGCTTCTCGCTGACGCCGTCGGCAACCACCACGTCCTTCTCCATTACCAGGAACTCGCCCTGTACCGACAGGCGGGCGAAACGCCGGGTGGCGTTCCAGCGCTCGGCCAGGCCCGCGGGCAGCTCGCCCTGGATACGCAGCGCGCAACTGAAGGTGAAATCGAGGAACTCGCCTTCCTGGTTCAGCGCCCGGTTGCCGAAACGTACGGCGTAACCCACGCCCTGGCTGGCGCTGAGCAACTGCACCACGGCATTCTGCTCGGTGCGATTGACCCGGCAGCCGGCATCCTGCAGCAGCTTGGTCAGGGAGTCGGCGCTAACGGTTTCGATCAGGGTGACTTCGGTCATGTGCTTACTTCCTTGCGTTGAGAAAACGTCACTGGGTCACGCCCGTGGGGGCGTCGAACTGGCTTTCGTAGAGTCTGTCGCCATAGGCCTGGGCCAGCTCCTCGAAGCGGACCCGGGCCGAGCCGGCAAAGGGCTGGCGCATCTTCATCACATCGGCGATATCGACCTTCTCAAAGGCGGCCAGCATCTCCTTGGCCACCCCGTACATCTGCTGGTTGCGCGCCTGGCACTGCTGCACCTGGCCATCGCGCTCGGCCAGTTGTGCCTGCAGGCCGGCACGCTCGCTTTCCTTGGCGCGCGCCATGCCCAGCAGTTCGTCATAGGCCTGCTTGTACTTGTGCAGTTGTTCGGTGCTGCTGGCCACCAGCGCCTGGGCCTGGCTGTGCACGGCCTGCTGCTGGCCGGCGAGCTGTTCGCTCTGGCCGCGCGCCTTGGCCAGTTGCGCGGTCAGCTCGCGCACCTGGCCCAGGGCCGCGTCGCGTTGCTGTTCCGCCGCCTGGCGGGCGGCGCTGGCCTGGGCCTGCTCGCTCTGCAGGGCCTGCAGCTGTTGCGTGGTGCTGCGCAGCTGGGTGCGCAGGCGCTCTTCGAGGGTTTCGGCCGACGCCGAGGCGGCCAGGCTTGCGCCCAGCGCCAGCATCAACCAGGCGCAACGATGGCGATAGACTCCCTTGTTCATGCCCGTGCTCCTTCCCTAGAACCGCGTGTTGACTTCAAGTTGTAGCACATCGATGTCAAACGGCGCGCCGTAGACTGCCTCGCTACTCAACCAACGGGCTGTAGCGTAGACGTTGTCGGCCAGGCCGTAGTTGCCACCGAGGAAATAGCCCTTGGCGTTGGTGCCGCCGAGGTGGAAGCTCGAGTCGTTGAACCCGTCCGGCAGCGCGTCAGGCTCGATGCGCTTGTAACCGGCGAACAGGTTCCAGTCGCCGGCCTTGCGCATGTCCAGGGCGTTGCCCAGGGTGAACTGCAACATCCAGGCGTCGCCGCCGCTCTTGATGTTGCCGTTCTCGTCGATGTTGTTGGCCAACTGGCCGGCCGAACGCTTGCGCATGTCGCCCTCGTCGTAGGCCAGGTTGTGGATGTAGTCGGCCTGGCTGCGCAGCTTGAAGTCATGAGGCAGGTCGGCATCCCACACCAGGTTCAGGTCGAGCAGTTCGAACTCCGAGGCGATGCCGACGAACTGCGGCTGCGGCGTGGCCGCCGGGTTGGCCGGATTGGGCGTGATGTCGCGCAGCAGGAACACCGTGTTGCCCTTCTGCATGAAGGTCGGGCGGGTTTCGTCGCTGTCGCAGGCCGGCTGGCCATCCCAGGGCGCGCAGGGGCTGGAGCGCTCGCCGGCGATGTCGTCGAAGCGGTAGTAGGCCATCGCGCCCTTGAGGCGGTGATGGTCGTTGAGCGCCCATTTCGCGCCCAGCTGCGCGCCGTACAGCCACTTGTTGTCGCTGTCCTCCTTGTCCAGGCCGTTGCTGCTGGCGCTGTCGTCGCTGTACTGCACAGGGAACGCGCCGACGGTGCCGAACAGGCTGAGGTCGCGGTTCAGCGGCTGGTCGAAGATCGCCGCCACGCCATCGAAGTTGAGGTCGTGGGAATAGAGGATGTCGGTGGACATGAACGGATTGGCGATGCGCCCGCCGGTCAACGTCAGTCGCTCGCTGGGCGTCCAGGTGACATAGCCCTGGTCGAGCCAGATGTCCTTCTTGCCGAAGCCGCCACCGAGGTTCTGGGTGGTCGACACCGGGTTGTTGTTGGAGCCGGTGGCAACGCGGATGCCGGCCACCCAGTTGTCCGCCAGCTGGGCCTTGAGGCCGAAGCGCGCGCGCAGGCGCAGGAGGCTGTCGCGGTCCTCGCGGGTGTTAAGCAGCGGCGGCAGGGTCGAGCCGCTGTTGGCGTTGACATCGTACGGGCCCTTGTCATTGAGCTTGGCGAAGTCGACGATCTCGTTGCTGTTGCCATCGGCGTAGCCGCGCGACTCGTAGCGCAGGCGCAGGTCGCCGTCGAAGCTGATGCGCGAGGCCCAGTCGGGGAAAGTGTTGGGCGCGGCCCAGTTTTCCTGCTTGGCGGTGTTCATCACCTCGGCCTTGATCTCGTCGCGGATCTGCTGGCGGACGATGGCCGGCACATACTGCACGCGCACTTCGCCGTTGGCCGCGGGGGCCTGGGCGACGATCGGCGCGGCGCTGACAGCCCGCGCCTGTTGGGCCTCGCGCTCGGCCTGGGCGATCAGCGCATCGGCCTTGTCCTGCTTGAGCACGCCCTGCTCCACCAGCAGGCGGATCAGGTTGACGGTCGCGTTCTCCGACGGCGCGGCGTGGGCGACGGCCGGACCGACCGCGGTGGCGGCGGCCAGCAGGCCGAGCGCCAGGGTCAATCGGTTGACTGGGCACTTCATGGGTTTGCAGCTCCTGTGGGTCAGTCGTGCTTCGTTGTTCATGGCCGGCGCCCCTGCAGGGCGATCTTCACCGGCAAAGTCAGGTTGGCCGGCGGGCGCTGGTCGAGGGCGCGGGCGCCGCGCAGGGCGGCGAGCACCTGGGCGTCCACCTCCGGCTCGCCGCTGCCGCGCAGCAGCTCGACCCGGGTGATCTCGCCGGCGGCGCTGAGCCAGATCTCGGCCTGCAGGTTGAACACCAGGTTGCGCAGCTCGGGGTTGTCGCGCAGCAGGCGCTGGAAGGCATAGGCCAGGTACTGGCTATAGGTGCCGCTGCCCAGGCCGCCACCGCCGCCACCGGCCATGCCGCCGCCCTTGCCAGCACCGACGTTGAAGCTGTCGCCGCCCGCTTGGGCGTCGCCGTCCATCTGCATGGGGTCGGCCAGGTCCTGGGCCGGGTCCGGCGCGTCCTCGGCGGGCTTGACCTCCTCGGCCTCAGGCACCGGCTGCGGCTCGACGATCTTTTCCTCGACCGGCGGTTCAGGCTCCTTGGGCGGCTCGGGCGGGGGCGGCGGTGGAGGCGGCGGCAGCGGGATGATCGCCGGCACCTTGGGCGCCTCGCGGCGCACCCCGGCCATGTCGTTGGCCCACTGCCACAGCAGCCAGGCCAGGCCCGCGCCAGCGACGGCGAGCACGGCCCAGGTCAGCAGGCGGCGGAAGTTGGCTTTAGGTTCCATGCCTGCCCTCACCCCTGGTTCGGCTTGCCGGTGACCAGCCCGACCTGGGCCAGTTCGAGACGGCGCAGCAGGTCGAGCACCTCGACCACTTTCTGGTACTGCACACCCGCGTCACCGCGCACGATCAACGGAAAATCCGGGCTGCGCGCCTTTTCGCTGCGCAGGCGGTCCTCCAGCTCCTGCAGCGTCACCGGGTAGGCGTCGAGGAACACCTGGCCGGCATCGTTGATCGAGATCGCCTTGGTCTTGGGCTGGGCCAGCGACACCGTGGCACTGGCCTTGGGCAGTTGCACCTGGATCCCGGAGACCTGCGCGGTTGCGGTGAGGATGAACATCACCAGCACCACCATCAGCACATCCACCAGCGGGGTGATGTTGATGCTGTCGACCGCGGCGTCGGCGTCGTCGTCTTGGGCGTTGTTCACGGATGCCATGGCTGCCTCCTCACGCCGGGATCGACGGGTTGACGCTGCGCCCGGCCGGACGCAGCGCCGCGTCACCGGCCTGGCCCTCGCCGTGCAGCTCGGCCAGACGGGTGATGAACTCGTCGACGAACACCCGCATGTCGGCGCTGACTTCGCGGTTGCGCGTGGTCAGGCGGTTGTAGCCGAACAGCGCGGGGATGGCGACGAACAGGCCCATGGCGGTGGCCAGCAGCGCCGCGGCCATGCCCGGGG
This sequence comes from Pseudomonas sp. RC3H12, assembly GCF_018596375.1. Taxonomy (NCBI): domain Bacteria; kingdom Pseudomonadati; phylum Pseudomonadota; class Gammaproteobacteria; order Pseudomonadales; family Pseudomonadaceae; genus Pseudomonas; species Pseudomonas sp. RC3H12. Next base: position 2,306,727 of record NZ_CP075595.1, read on the forward strand.
CGATGGCGTTGATGTTGACGTCGCCGGCCATGGCGGTGCCGAGGAACACCACCATGATCCCCAGCACCGTGCCCAGCAGGCCGATGTAAGGGCCGCCGGCGATGGCGTTGGACAGGGTCGACAGTTTCGCCGACAGCGCCTGGTTCTCGCGGGTGCGCACGCCGTCCATGGAGCAGCGGATGGCCTCGATGGTGGCCGCGGACACTTCACGGGTGTCGGCGCCCTGGGCGCGGCGGGTGCGAATTTCCTGCACCGCCACCAGGTACAGGCGCCATAGCGAGGAGTCAGTCAGTTGCTTATGCAGGTCCTGATCGTCGGCAAACTGCTCGAGGCGCGTGCCGACCGTGGCGAAACGCTCGCGAAAGCGCGTATTGGCGGCGGTGACGCGATTGAGCGTGCGCTGCTTGCGCAGCATGATCACCCACGACTGCACCATCATCAGCACCAGGACAGCGATGATCACCCAGGCGTCCACCGGCACCGCCTTGAGCAGGAAGCCCAGGCCGCCGAAGCCGAAGCCGGATTGTTCTTCGTCAACGCCATAGACCACCAGGCGCGACTCGGCACCCTGGGCCAGCACGTCGGCCTGCAGGCTGGCCTGGCTGCGGGCGACGCGGGAAACACGCAGCTCGTCCAGGGCGCCAACAAAGGTCGCGTAGTGGCCGGCGGCCTCGCCCTCGGCCGCTGGCAGGTCGCCACCGATGCCGATGGCGCCGCTGAAGGCCGCCAGGCTCGCGGCCAGTCGCGCGACCGGCTGGCCTTCGAGCAGCAGCGTGAGGTTGCCGCCCTCGCCCACCAGCGCCAGATGCTGCCATTGGCCGGCGCCGAGCGCCTGATTGGCGGCGGCACGCTGGCCGTCCACCTCGATGAAGGGCACGCCTTCGGCCAGGCCGAGCAGCAGGCTGTGGCCGGCCTCGCGGCGCGCCAGCAGCAGTTGCTCACCCACCGCCTGGTCCTGGCGCAGCCAGGTGCTGAAGCTGAACGCCGCTCCCGCCGGCAGTTGCAGCGAGGCGCTGGCGGGCAGTTGCAAGGCTTGGCCACCGAGCTGGATGGCCCGGCCAATCACACCATCGACGCTGACCGTCGGCCCTTGCAGCTGGTTACCATAAGGGCTGGCGTCACGGGCGGCGGCACCGTCGAAGTGGTAGAGCGCGGTGTAGTCGGCGTCGAAGCTCGGCTGGCCGGCGGGTGCCTGGGCCTTGGGGTTGCCGTAGTACATCCACAGGTCCTGGCGCTGGCCCGCGTCTATACGGGGTACGTCGACCCAGATCAGCGCCATGCCCATCAGCGGATCGAACTGCTCGACATGGTGGTTGAGCACGGTCTTGTCGTCGGCAGAGACGAAGCGAATGTCCGCGCCGGTTTCGCTGACGCCGTCGAAGCTGAAGTTGCCGGTGTGCAGGCGCACCAGCAGCGCGGTGCGGCCCAGCGCCTGGGTCAGGCCGGCGCCCTGAGGCGTGGTGTCCACGGCGATCTGCTTGCGGTACATCCAGTCGTCCTGCCACCAGGCGCTGGCGCTGCCCGGCAGGGCGAAGCCCAGGCACAGCAGCAAGGTCAATATCAGGCGTTGCATGAGAGGTCTCCAGGCCGATGCCGGTCAGTAGGTCAATCGTTCAAAAAGTCGCTTGCACGCTGAAGTGCACGCGGGAAGCGTTCTTGTCGGTGTTGGGGCCGTCCTTGAGCGGCACGGCCCAGTCGAGGCTGCCGGACAACCAGTCGTTGAGCGTGGCGCGGGTGCCGACGCCGACGCTGGCCAGGCTGTAGCTGTCGTCCTGCTCGGGCAGTGCGTCCTGCAGGCGCAACTGGGCGCCCTCGGCGAACAGGTAGAAGCGCCAGTCGCTGATGTAGCTGCCGACGTAGCGGCCAATGGAGGGGGTGCGCAGTTCCTGGGAGAACAGCAGGCCGTCATCCCCGGTGCGTTCGGCGGCGAGATAGCCGCGCACCGAGGTGGCGCCACCGGCGGCAAACTGTTCGTTCGACACCAACGGCCCCGAGGCCAGCTGGAAGGCCAGCTTGGAGGCGCTCTGCCAGGCGCCGGCGAAGTCGAAGGTGTAGCTGCCGTCGCCCTTGAGCGCGGCGAAGCTGGAGTCGGCGCGGTAGCGCTTGTAATCGAACTCGGAATCGTCGCTGCCATAGCCCAGCAGGCTTCGCGTCCCGGCCACCAGGCTCAGGCCGAGGCTCAGCTGGTCCTGTTCGGTGAAGCGGTAGCCGGTATAGCCCAGGGTGATCGGGGCGTACTTGAGCGGGACCTTGTCGCTGCTGCCGCCCAGGCCGACCTGTTCGTCGAAGTCCTTGAAGTCCACGCCGATTGACAGGGCGTTGGCCCAGGCGCCGACGCCCGGCAGGTTATAGATCGCCGAAACGCCGTAGGAATGGCCCTTGCCCAACACATTGGTACCGCCCACCGTGGCGACGTTGCTGTCGGAGTGGTAGCCGGAGAACTGCACGGTCCAGCGCTCGTTCAGCGGCGCGGCGTAGGACCCGGACCAGACCTCGGCGTTGTCACGGTCCTGGGGCGCGGTGAACCAGGTCAGCGAGACGCTGTGGCCGGCCTGCCAGAGGTTGTTGTAGCCCAGGCTGACGACACTGCGCAGCTTCTCGGTATCGGCGCTGTGGTCGTTGTTCAGGCCCAGGCTCAGGTTCCAGGGTTGCTTGTCCTCGACCTGCAGGTCGACGTCCATGGTGCCCGGGCGCTGGCCTTCGCGCACCAGTGGCATGACCTGCCGCCCCGGGGCACGATTGAGCGTGGCCAGCTCGTTCTGTACCTGGGCGAAATCGGGGACCTTGCCCTCCTCCAACGCCGGCACCTGTTCACGGATCTCCAGCGGCGAGTAATGCTTGGCGCCCACCACCCGCACGCGGCCGACCTTGGTTTCGCTCACCTGCAGGTAGACCACGCCGCCTTCGACCTTCTGCTCGGGCAGCTCGACGAACACCGACTGGTAGCCCCGGGCCTGATAGCTTTTCTGCAACGCCTCGCGGGCGCCTTCGAGGTCGGCCAGGGTCTTGTCCGGCCCCAGGTAGGGATAGACCGCCTCTTCGATGGCCTGGGCGTCGAGCACGGTGTTGCCGCGCACCACGTATTCGTTGATCTCGACCCGGCGCTGCGCCTCGTCCGCGGTCACCTCGACCGCCAGCAGGCACAGCAGCGCCCCTGCGCCCATGCCGCATCGCTTAAAGAAAAAATGCTCCACACCGCCCCCTTGAGCGCCAGGAATTCGTTGGTTTGCTAGTGGTTGTCGCTGGGTGCGGCCTGGCCTTGGTGGCGGGCCAGCCAGCTGTGCAACAGGGCCAGGTTGAGGCTGAACTCGGGCATGGCCTGCAGGCTCGCGCCGAGCACTTCGTCGACCATGCGCTGCAGCAGCGAAACGGCCATGGCGCTGCCCAGCAGCACGCCGAGGTCATGGCTGAACAGGCTGAAGTTCCACACCCGCGATTTCAGCTCCAGGCCGGTGAACCAGCGGAACAGCAGGTTGTAGTTGAGCTGCTCGTAGAGTTGCTTCTCGCTGGGCACCGAATACAGCAGCTGCAGGAGCAGCACATGCATCAGCGTGCGCGGGGCGATGATCATGCCCTGTTGTTCGGCCAGCAGCGCCAGCGCGGGCTGGTGCGCGTCCAGCAATGCCTCTATGCGCGGCTTGAGCAGCGCCAGCGAATGGCCGGGCGGCACGCAGCTGGCCACCTCGCGCAGGGCGCCCTGCCAGTCGTCCTGGGAGACGATCCATACCCAGGGGGCGCCGTAGCGGTAGACCGAGACGGGCTGCTTGCGGGCGGCCTCGACGATCTTGGCCAGACGCTGGTCGAGCTCCTGCATTCCCACTTTCGTGTAGCGTTCCATAGTGCCCATTGCCCCGCTCCCAGGCCGGTTCTCAAGGCTTCATCGGCCTGATGGCCAGGTGCCTTGTTGGTGTCCATGGCTTTGACGGGGGTGGCGGATTGCTACCGAAGTTTTGTCATGAAAGGTTCATCAGAGGGGGTGGTTTCGAGGGGTGGGGTCGGGTTCGGGGTCGGGTTCGGGTTCGGGTTCGGGTTCGGGTTCGGGTTCGGGTTCGGGTTCGGGTTCGGGTTCGGGTTCGGGGCGATTGTTTTGTTTTTTGTGGGCGCATTCGGAGAAGATGTCGACATTTAGTCACCATTTCGCCTTTACGGCGACCTACTTTTGTCTTGACAAAAGTAGGCAAAACCGTTCGGCTCCGTTCATACGGCCCCTACGCTTCGCTCCGGGGTTCCCTCGCTCCGTTCTTGCTCCCGTGGGTACCGCGCTGTACGCCCCATCCTGGGGCGCAGCGCTCGACGGCCATCCATGGCCGTCGCCCCACTACGCAAGAACTCCACTCGGCCTCCTGAAGTCGCAATTGGTGGCGCCTGAACTACCGCGCGCTTAGAAGCAAGATCAAGAACAGATCAAGAACAGATCAAGAACAGATCAAGAACAGAACTTTTGGTTTTTCAGTGGATGTTATGTTGTTTTTCATTACACCATCGCGGGGCAATCCCGCTCCCACGTTGAATAACGTAGTCAAACTATCGTGGGAGCGGGCTTGCCCCGAGATGTTGATCTAGAGTTCCCACGATGGCAACTAGCGACTAGCCTAGCTGCGTTAGTGCAGGCGCCGCCCGTAACTTCGCGACTTCAGGAGGCCGAACGGAGGTCTTGCGGAGGGAGGTGACGGGCATGGATGCCCGTCAAGCGCTGCGCCCCAGGATGGGGCGTTCAGCGCGGTCCTCCCGGGAGCAAGGCCGGAGTGAGGGAACCCGGAGCGAAGCGGAGGGCCGGATGAATGGAGCGCAGCGTTTTTTGGTTACTTTTTGTCGCGTTTGACAAAAAGTGACTCGCCGGGTGGCGAAAGGGTGAATATGCGTCATTATAGCAAATGAATGCGCTTACAACTGTAAAAACTCACACAGATAGCATTTGACTTTGACTTTGACAGCGTGTGTTTTGAAAGTTATATGCGCATTCATTCGCCATGTCGACGCACATGTGTCAGCGATGTCTCAAGTCCATACATCTTGGGAAAAGGAGGCAAAACCGTTCGGCTCCGTTCATACGGCCTCCTGAAGTCGCAATTTGTGTCGCCTGGACTATCGCGCGCTTAGAAGCAAGAGCAAGGGCAAGCGCTGGGCTGGGCTGGGCTGGGCTGGGCGTAATGATCTTGCGGAGCATGCCCGCATGACATTGCATTGGTGCAAAGAGCCGACTGCGTCGTTAAATATTATTGACCTCGCTTGCGCCAAACCCTTGTCACTCAAGGCTCCGACGGCCTACAGCCCCCGGAAAATGGCGGCTTGGGGGTTCGTCACTCGTTTGACATATCGAACGGCTCTGGCAAGCTATGAGTCAGGCCCCGACCGACATCGCCTGCAGGGCGAGCCGGCAGTGCTCGGGGCTTCAGGCAGCACTCAAGGCCCCGGCCGTGCGCCTGCACAACAACGACAGGCATGACCTGTCTCAAGGTGACATATGTCCAACAGCAACATTGGCAACAAGCAACCTTCCCTGCGCAAACCCGTCGTCCTGATGACCATGGGCAGCCAAGAGCGCAAAGGCCATGACTATCAGGTCATGACCCACAAATATATTTCCCCGCTGGTCGAGTTCTCCGGTTGTGTCCCGGTCCTGGTGCCCACCTGCTGCGGCGTCGAAGACCTCGAGACCTACCTGGACATGGCCGACGGCGTGTACCTGACCGGTGCCGGCAGCAACATCGACCCGGCCCTCTACGGCCAGGACAACCAGACCCCCGGCAAGGGCCAGGACAAGGACCGCGACCTGTTCGATATCCCGCTGGTCAAGGCGGCGATCAAGCGTGGCCTGCCGATCTTCGGCATCTGCCGCGGCATGCAGGAAATCAACGTGGCCCTCGGTGGCGACATCTACCAGAAGGTCTACGCCGAGCCAGGCTTCAACGACCACCGGGAAAACCCGGAAGATCCGGTCGAGGTCCAGTACGCCCAGGTGCACGGCGTCAAGATCAAGCCGGGCAGCTGGCTGCGCGACACCCTGGGTAGCGACGAAATTCGCGTCAACTCGCTGCACGGCCAGGGCCTGCGCAACCTGGGTGCCGGCATCGAGCCGATCGCCCATGCCGAGGATGGCCTGGTCGAGGCGATCCACGCCCCGAGCATCTCGCCCTTCCTGTTCGCCGTGCAGTGGCACCCGGAGTGGCAGGCGGCGAAGAACCCCGACTCGATCAAGATGTTCCAGGCCTTCGGCGACGCCTGCCGCGCCCAGGTCCGCAAGTCCCAGGTCAAGCGCAACCAGGCCGCCTGACCCTCTGAAGCTTCGTTAGCTTTGATCGCGGGGCGGCGCAAGGTCGCCCCCGTTTCCCACGGTCACCCTCTGCTGGTCCCAGAACACCTCCCGTGGAAGCGGGCGGCGGGCTTGTGCCTGTCTCCGCGATCTTTTTTCCTCTCCCCCTCATAGAGATACGATGACCCATAAGGTCTCGTGTCGTTTTGCAGCGCAAGCCCGCTCCCCCAGTCCGGCAGAGCTGTCACGCCATGACTATAGGCGCGGTCAGGCCAAGCGCTGAGGCCAGATCTGATCACTCCCCCTCAGAAAATCCATGGACAGGGCTAGCCATCGAATAAGTTGTACGATAACTTACCTCTCACCTTGGTACCTCCTCCTTCCAAGCGCCACAGGATGCCTACAACAATGACCCCACAAGAACTGCAATCCATCCTCTCCCAAGGCCTGCTGTCGTTCCCCGTCACCGACTTCGACGCGGCCGGCGACTTCAACCCCGCAGGCTATGTCAAACGCCTGGAATGGCTCGCCCCGTACGGCGCCAGCGCGCTGTTCGCCGCCGGTGGCACCGGCGAGTTCTTCTCCCTGGCCGCCAGCGAGTACAGCCAGGTGATCAAGACTGCCGTCGACACCTGCGCCACCTCGGTACCGATCCTCGCTGGCGTCGGCGGCTCGACCCGCCAGGCCATCGAATACGCCAAAGAGGCTGAACGCCTGGGCGCCAAGGGCCTGCTGCTGCTGCCCCACTACCTCACCGAAGCCAGCCAGGACGGCGTCGCCGCCCATGTCGAGGCGGTGTGCAAGGCGGTGAACATCGGCGTGGTGGTCTACAACCGCAACGTCTGCCGGCTGAACGCCGACCTGCTGGAACGTCTGGCCGAGCGTTGCCCGAACCTGATCGGCTACAAGGACGGCCTGGGCGACATCGAGCTGATGGTGTCGATTCGTCGCCGCCTGGGCGATCGTTTCAGCTACCTGGGTGGCCTGCCCACCGCCGAGGTGTATGCTGCGGCGTACAAGGCGCTCGGCGTGCCGGTGTACTCGTCGGCGGTGTTCAACTTCGTGCCCAAGACCGCGATGGACTTCTACCACGCCATCGCCCGCGACGATCACGCCACCGTGGCCAAGCTGATCGACGACTTCTTCCTGCCGTACCTGGACATCCGCAACCGCAAGGCCGGTTACGCCGTGAGCATCGTCAAGGCCGGGGCGAAGCTCGCCGGTTACGACGCAGGCCCCGTGCGCACGCCGCTGACCGACCTCACCGCGCAGGAGTACGAGATGCTCGCCGCGCTGATGGACAAGATGGGCCCGCAATAAGCGAGCGCCCCGCGGCCTGCCAATGCCGCCGCCGGAGCAGGTTCGACTCGCTCCGGCCGACAACCGATCCCCGTATAAAAATAACGAGTGGGAGTAACCAGCATGCAAGCGACGCAAAAGACGCATGTACGCTACCTGATCCTGTTGATGCTGTTCCTGGTGACCACCATCAACTACGCCGACCGCGCCACCATCGCCATCGCCGGCTCCAGCCTGCAGAAAGACCTGGGCATCGACGCGGTTACCCTCGGCTACATCTTCTCCGCCTTCGGCTGGGCCTATGTGGCCGGGCAGATCCCCGGCGGCTGGCTGCTCGACCGCTTCGGCTCGAAGAACGTCTACGCCTTCAGCATCTTCACCTGGTCGCTGTTCACCCTGCTGCAGGGCTTCGTCGGCGGGCTGCCGGTGGCCTGGGCGGTGGTCACGCTGTTCACCCTGCGCTTCCTGGTGGGCTTCGCCGAAGCGCCGTCGTTCCCCGGCAACGCGCGGATCGTCGCGGCCTGGTTCCCCACCCAGGAGCGCGGCACCGCCTCGGCGATCTTCAACTCGGCGCAGTACTTCGCCACCGCGCTGTTCGCCCCGATCATGGGCTGGATCGTCTTCACCTTCGGCTGGGAACATGTGTTCGTGGTCATGGGCGTACTGGGTATCGTGTTCTCGGCGGTGTGGATGAAGACCCTCTACAACCCGCGCCAGCACCCACGCATCAGCAGCAGTGAGCTCGAGCACATCGAACAGAACGGCGGCCTGGTGGACATGGACCAGAAGCGCGGCGGCGACGGCCCGAAATGGGGCTACATCAAGCAGCTGCTGACCAGCCGCATGCTGCTGGGCGTTTACCTCGGCCAGTACTGCATCAACGCCATCACCTACTTCTTCCTCACCTGGTTCCCGGTGTACCTGGTGCAGGAGCGCGGCATGACCATCCTCAAGGCCGGCTTCATCGCTTCGTTGCCGGCGGTATGCGGCTTCATCGGCGGGGTGCTCGGCGGGGTGCTGTCGGACTGGCTGCTTCGCCGCGGTAACTCGTTGACCTTCTCGCGCAAGCTGCCGATCGTCTGCGGCCTGCTGCTGTCTACCACCATGGTCTTCTGCAACTACGTCGAGGCCGAGTGGATGGTGGTCGGCTTCATGACCCTGGCGTTCTTCGGCAAGGGCATCGGCGTCCTTGGCTGGGCGGTGGTCGCCGACACCTCGCCCAAGCAGATCGCCGGCCTGTCGGGCGGGCTGTTCAACACCTTCGGCAACATCGCCTCGATCACCACGCCGATCGTCATCGGCTACATCATCAGCGCCACCGGTTCGTTCAAATGGGCCCTGGTGTATGTGGGCGCCAACGCCCTGGTGGCAGTGTTCAGCTACTTGGTGATCGTCGGCCCGATCAAGCGCATCGAGCTCAAGGAGCCGCCCAAGCGCGAACCTGCGCCCGACGCCGAACTGGCCCGCCAGTAAACAGGACACGTCGGCGCCCAACGGCGCCGGCGACAGCACCACGCCTGAGAGACAAGACAAGAAGGGCCTGACCATGCAGTTGATCGAACATTCCGAGTCGCCCCGCTACGTACGCCTGCACCCCGACGACAACGTCGTGGTGGTGGTCAACGACGGCGGCCTGGGCGAAGGCGCGCGCTTTGCCGATGGCCTGACCCTGGTCGAGGGCATACCGCAGAGCCACAAGGTCGCCACCGTGGACATCCGCAAGGGCGAGGCGGTGCGCCGCTATGGCCAGGTCATCGGCCATGCCCTGGCAGACCTGCGCCAGGGCAGTTGGGTCAAGGAAGATCAACTGGCGATGCCGGCCGCGCCCGAGCTTGCCAGCCTGCCACGCTGCGACGCCGTGCCTGCCGCCCTGCCGCCACTCGACGGCTTCACCTTCGAGGGCTACCGCAACGCCGACGGCAGCGTCGGCACCCGCAACATCCTCGGCATCACCACCACCGTGCAGTGCGTGACCGGCGTGCTCGACCACGCGGTCAAGCGTATCCGCGCCGAACTGCTGCCCCGCTACCCCAATGTCGACGATGTGGTCGCCCTCACCCACAGCTACGGCTGCGGCGTGGCGATCAACGCCCGCGACGCCTACATCCCGATCCGCACCGTGCGCAACCTGGCGCGCAACCCCAACCTAGGCGGCGAGGCGCTGGTCATCAGCCTGGGCTGCGAAAAGCTCCAGGCCGGCCAGGTGATGCACGACGGCGATCCGTCTGTGGACCTCAGCGAGCCGTGGCTGTACCGCCTGCAGGATGCGATGCTGGGCTTCGGCGAGATGATCGAGCAGATCATGGCCCTGGCCGAGACCCGCCTGAAAAAGCTCGACCAGCGCCGCCGCGAGAGCGTGCCGGCCAGCGAACTGATCCTCGGCATGCAGTGCGGCGGCAGCGACGCCTTCTCCGGCATCACCGCCAACCCGGCGCTGGGCTATGCCGCCGACCTGCTGGTGCGCGCTGGCGCGACGGTGCTGTTCTCGGAAGTTACCGAGGTGCGCGACGCCATCTACATGCTCACCTCCCGCGCCGAAACGCCGGAGGTCGCCGAAGCATTGGTGCGCGAGATGGACTGGTACGACCGCTACCTGCAGCAGGGCGCCGCCGATCGCAGCGCCAACACCACGCCGGGCAACAAGAAAGGCGGCTTGTCCAATATCGTCGAAAAAGCCCTGGGCTCGATCGTCAAGTCCGGCAGCGGCGCGATCCAGGGCGTGCTCGGGCCCGGCGAGCGGGTAACGCGCAAGGGCCTGATCTTCTGCGCCACCCCGGCCAGCGACTTCGTCTGCGGCACCTTGCAGCTGGCGGCCGGGATGAACCTGCATGTGTTCACCACTGGTCGCGGCACGCCCTATGGCCTGGCCATGGCGCCGGTGGTCAAGGTGTGCACCCGCAGCGAGCTGGCCCAGCGCTGGCCGGACCTCATCGACATCGACGCCGGGCGCATCGCCAGCGGCCGGGTGAGCATCGAGGAGCTGGGCTGGGAGCTGTTCCATTACTACCTGGACGTGGCCAGCGGCCGCAGGCAGACCTGGGCCGAACAGCACCGGCTGCACAACGACATCACCCTGTTCAATCCGGCCCCCATCACCTGACGAAGCGTGCCTGGGCCCTTCGCCGACAACACGCCCCCTGTGGGAGCCGGCTTGCTGGCGAAACGAGTGCGTAGCACTCGCCCAGGCCCTGAACCCAGCCATTCATCTACAGGAGCATTCCATGCCCGAAATCCTCGGCCACAACTTCATCGCCGGCCAGCGCAGCGCCCTTGGCCCGCAACGCCTGCACAGCCTCGACGCCACCAGCGGCGAAGCCCTGCCCTACAGCTTCGTCCAGGCCACCGAGGGCGAAGTCGACCGTGCCGCCCGCGCCGCCGCCGACGCCTTCAGCGCGTTCCGCCAACTGCCCCCGGCCCGCCGCGCCGAGTTCCTCGAAGCCATCACCGCCGAACTGGACGAACTCGACGACCACTTCGTCGCCATCGTCTGCCGTGAAACCGCCCTGCCCGCCGCGCGCATCCAGGGCGAGCGCGGCCGCACCAGCAGCCAGATGCGCCTGTTCGCCCAGGTGCTGCGTCGCGGTGACTACCTCGGTGCGCGCATCGACCTGGCGCTACCCGAGCGTCAGCCGCTGCCACGGGTGGACATCCGCCAGATGCGCATCGGGGTCGGCCCGGTGGCGGTGTTCGGTGCCAGCAACTTCCCGCTGGCCTTCTCCACCGCCGGCGGCGACACCGCCGCGGCCCTGGCCGCCGGCTGCCCGGTGGTGTTCAAGGCCCACAGCGGCCATATGGCCACCGCCGACCTGGTGGCCTGCGCCATCCTGCGCGCCGCCGACCGCACCGGCATGCCCAAGGGCGTGTTCAACATGGTGTTCGGCGGTGGTGTCGGCGAATGGCTGGTCAAGCACCCAGCCATCCAGGCCGTCGGCTTCACCGGCTCGCTGAAAGGCGGCGACGCGCTGTGCCGCATGGCCGCCGAGCGGCCGCAACCGATTCCGGTGTTCGCCGAGATGTCCAGCATCAACCCGGTGATCGTCCTGCCCGGCGCCCTGGCCAAGCGCGGCGAGGCCATCGCCCGCGAACTGGCAGGATCGGTGTGCCTGGGCGCCGGCCAGTTTTGCACCAATCCCGGGATGGTGATCGGCTTGCAGTCCCCAGGCTTCAGCCAACTGCTGGGCGAGTTGGGCCGACACCTGGATCAGCAGGCCGGGCAGACGTTGCTCAATGCCGGTGGCCTGCGCAGTTATGTCGGCGGCCTGGAACATCTGCAGGCCCACGCCGGCATCCAGCATCTGGCGGGGCAGCCGCAGCAAGGCGATCAGGCTCGCGCCCAGCTGTTCAAGGCCGATGCCCGCCTGCTGGCAGAGGCCGACCCGCTGCTGCAGGAGGAGGTGTTCGGCCCGGCCACGGTGGCCGTGGAGGTTGCCGACGAGGCACAGTTGCGCGCCGCCCTGCTCGGCCTGCGCGGCCAGCTCACCGCCACGTTGATCGGCGAGCCGGAGGATCTCGAAGCCTTTGCCTGGCTGGTGCCTCTGCTCGAAGAGAAAGTCGGGCGCATCCTGGTCAATGGCTACCCGACCGGGGTCGAGGTGTGCGACGCCATGGTCCATGGCGGGCCTTACCCGGCGACCTCGGATGCTCGTGGTACTTCGGTGGGAACGCTGGCAATCGATCGCTTCCTGCGGCCGGTGTGCTACCAGAACTACCCGCAGGCTTTGCTGCCGGAGGCGTTGCGTGACGGCAACCCGCTGGGCGTGCGGCGCCTGGTGAATGGGCAGTGGTCCGATCAGGCGATTTGAGCGCCCTGAAAGCGTCACTTGGGGCTGCTACGCAGCCCCTACCAAGGTGATCAGTCCCTTTGCGCCTCGGCCTCTTCATGGGCCTGGCGCAGGCGTTCGCGGCTGTTGCTCAGGTGCATGCGCATGGCCATCTTGGCGCCTTCGCTGTCGCGCCGGGCGATAGCCTCGTAGATCGCTTCGTGCTCGTGCATCAACCGGCTCATGTAATGCGCCTGGTCGTCATGGGCCAGGCGCGCCGAGTTGAGCCGGGTACGCGGGATGATGCTGGTGCCCAGGTGATTGATGATGTCGGCGAAGTAGTGATTGCCGCTGGCCTGGGCGATGCGCAGGTGGAACTGGAAGTCCGCCGACACCGCATCCGAGGCATGGGCCGCGCCCTCGTTGAGCTCGTCCAGCGCGGCGCGCATACCGGCCAGTTGCTCGTCGCTGCGACGCTCGGCCGCGAGGCCCGCCGACTCGATCTCCAGGGCAATGCGCAACTCCAGCACCGCCAGCACCTCGCGCAGGGTGACGATGGTCGCCGGGTCGATACGAAAACCCCCGGTGCTTGGGGCGTCCAGCACAAAGGTGCCGATACCGTGGCGGGTCTCGACCTGGCCCGCGGCCTGCAGCCGCGAGATGGCCTCACGCACCACGGTGCGGCTGACCCCTTCCTCGGCCATGATCTGCGATTCGGTGGGCAACTTGTCGCCGCGCTTGAGCTGGCCGCTGCGAATGCGCTCGGTCAGCACCGTGACCAGTTCCTGGGCCAGACTGCGTGGCTTGCGCCGGGTCCGTGCCTGTACCTGCTGCTCTGTCATGCCCTGTCTGTCTGGTTGTGGAAGACAGGCGCGATGATAGCGCAAGCAGTTGTACGATCACATACGTCCGGGCGGGTTTTCATGCGCCCTGCCGCGCCGTCGAGGGCGTGTGGCCCATGACCTTGCGGTACAGGCTGGAAAATGCGCTGGGGCTCTCGTAGCCCAGGTCCAGGGCGATGGCCGTCACCGCCTCGCCCGCCGCCAGGCGTGTCACCGCCGCCATCAGGCAGGCCTGCTGGCGCCATTGGCCGAACGACAGCCCGGTCTGCTCGCGAAAACGCCGGCTGAAGGTGCGCGGGCTGCAGTTGAGTTGACGCGCCCAGGCCTCGGCGCGGGCATGGATCAACGGCTGCGCCAGGAACGCCTGGCACAGGGCCGCCAAACGTGGCTCCGTTGGCATCGGCGCGAACAGCGGCAGGCGCTCGGCCTGGCCCAGCTCGTGCAGCAGCAGCCCCAGCAGCAGGCCGTCGCGCCCCGCCTCGTCATGCAGGGCCGGCACTTCGGCGCTGGCCAGCAACAGCTGGTGCAGCAGCGGTTCGACACGCAATGCCTCGCATAGCGGGCCCGGGCGAGGCAGTGCTGTCGGCTCGATGTAGAGGCTGCGGGTACTCACGCCGCGCATGCGCACCTGGTGCGGCTTGCCGGGAGGAATCCACACGCCGCTGCCGGGAGGAATGACCCAGGCGCCATCGTCGGTAAGCACCTCCATCAGCCCGCTCATCCCATACAGAAATTGCGCCCGGCGATGGACATGCCTGGGCAACAGGGTGTCGGGCGGGTAATCGGTGGCGATGGCCAGTACCGCACGGGGGGTGGCATCGACCTGGGACAGGGGAACATTGCGCATGACAACAGGCTCTGGCCGTGATTCGATGATTATTGGCCAACTGGCGCAAGCCGGCCAAGGGGCAGGCGCCTACGCTGGGAGCCCCTGTCCTGGCCTTGAGGCTGCTCCCATGCTCTACCCCCTGCTTGGCCTGTTCGGCCTGTGTGCCGGCGTCACCACCTTGCTGTTCGGCTTCGGCGGCGGGTTCTTCGCCGTGCCGCTGCTCTATGCCCTGCTGCTCACCAGCCACGGCGCCGGCACGGCCGTGGCGGAGCATGCCATGCAGATCGCCGTGGCCACCTCGGCCACGGTGATGATCTTCAGCAGCGCCCTGGCCACCTGGCGCCACCACCGCGCCGGCAGCCTGCGTTGGGACCTGGTGCGGCCCCTGGCGCCGGCCATTGCCGTCGGCGCCCTGCTCGGCGCCTGGGCCGCCCTGTACGTGACCAGCGCCTGGCTGCGCGGGTTGTTCATCGGCTATCTCCTGCTCAGCCTGCTCGATGCCTGGCTGCGCCCGGGCTTCGTCCGCACAGGCGGGCAGGCACTGGCTGAAATGAGCCGTACCGGCGCAACCCTGGCCGGCCTGCCCATCGGCGCGCTGGCGGCGCTGCTTGGCGTCGGTGGCAGCGTGATGACCGTGCCGCTGATGCGCCGCCGCGGCGCCAGCATGCGCACCGCCACCGCCATGGCCAATCCGCTGTCGCTGCCCATGGCCCTGGCGGCCACGCTGGTCTATGCCCTGGTGCCGAGCAGTCAGTCTGACCTGGACGCCGGCCTGCTCGGGCTGATCGACCTGCGCGCCGCGCTGGTGATGACAGCTGGCGCCTGGTTGGGCATGCACCTGGCCGCGCCGTTGCTGGGGCGCATCCCCGACCACGTGCATGCCCGGGCCTACCTGGCGCTGCTGGCCTGCGTACTGTGGGTGATGCTGCTCGTTGGCGATTGAGCCTGGCCATCGGACATGCCCGCGCTGTAGGCTGCGACCTGCTCTCTCCAAGGAAGGAAACCGCATGAAGAGGTTCGATCGCCTGCTGCTCGCCACTGGCCTGCTCATCCCGCTCTGGCTGCTGTCGGGCGTTGGCCTGACCGCCCTGGCCTATCCCGGCTACGACCATCTGCAGCAGGCCATGAGCCAGCTCGGCGCGGTCGGCGCGCCGACCCATGGCTTCTCGCCCTGGGTCAACAACTTCCCCCTGGCGTTGCTCTTCGGCCTGTTCGCCTGGGGCCTGGCGCGGCGCTGGCGGTACTCGGGGCTGGCTCGGTTGAGCGCGGGGCTGGTGCTGTTGCACGCTGTCGGCAGCCTGGGTACCGGCTGGTTCCCCTGCGACCAGGGCTGCGCGCCGCTGGAGCCGTCGTTCTCGCAACAGATGCACAACCTCAGCGGCCTGCTGATGTTCCTCTCGCTGACCCTGGCCAGCGTGTTGTGGATCTGGCTGGGCAAACGTGTGGCAGGCTCTCCGTGGCTGGGAAGGTGGTCACTGCTGTGCTCGGTGCTGGCGATGATCACCGTGGTGCTGATGGCCAAAGCCGCGCAAGGCGGTGAACTGTTCGGCCTGTACCAGCGCCTCAACTACGGCATCAGCGTGTTGTGGGTTGCCGCCCTGGCCCTGCAATCGTTGCGCTGGCGTTCCCGCGATGGACTGCAAATGGCCATCGCCTGACGGCAAACTGCTGGCCCCCAGGCGTCGAAAGCGCGGGCAAACTTTGTTTTCCTTCAGATGCTTAGGACAGCAACATGCGCGTAATTCTAGCAACCGTGGCTGGCTGCCTGCTGGCCACAACCGCCTTCGGCGCCCAAGCCCGGGCCCTGAGCCAGAACGATCGCCAGGTATGCGGCTGGGGCGCGCAGATCGCCGCCGAGGCGCAACAGGCCAAGCTTTCCGGGGTGACCCTGTATGCCACGCGCAAGAAGTTGCAGGTACGCAAGTTCGCCAAGCCATGGATGCGCATGACGGCGTTCGGGATCACCGAGCAGACGTACAACAGCCGCTCGCGGCTTAAGCCGGCGGCGATCAAGCAGACGTACTACGAGCAATGTGCCCAGCATGCAGTTGCTAAAAAATAGTTCATATAATTCATATGGTTATGAGCTATATGAAATGTAATTTATTAGCATATATTGAAGTGGTTTCGAGGTATTCGGCGGCGTAGTCGGCAGCCGAGGGAGCGGGCTTGCCCAACGATCTGGCCAAGCTGCCATCGCGGGACAAGCCCCCTCCCACAACACCTCCCTGTCAATCAGGCCTGTCGATCAAGGCTCCGCAATCCCCGTGGTATCGCCGATCAGTGTCTGCGCCTTGAGCGGCAGCGGTGCCGCCTTGCGCAGCGCCGCCACCTGCCCCGCAGTCACCGCCGCGGCCTGGTTGCCCCAGCTGCTGCGAATGAAGTTGACCACATCGGCCACCTGCTGGTCCGACAGCCGCCAGCCGAAGCCGGGCATGCTGAACGTCGACGGCGCGCTCGCCGTGGCCGGGAGGGTCGCGCCTTCCAGCACGATGTGGATCAGCGAGGTGGCATCCTGCCCCTGCACCACCGGATTGCCTGCCAGCGCCGGGAACACCCGGGCATAGCCCTGGCCGTCGGTACGGTGGCAAGCCCCGCAGTTGTCCACGTACAACGCCGCGCCCGTCTTGCCGTCATTGCCTTGCCACAGCGCCCGGGCCACGCTGGGGTCCGCCTGGAACGGCTGGTCGTCCGGGTTGGTCGGCGGCAAGGTCTTCAGGTAGCGGGCAATGGCCGTCAGGTCGGCATCGCTCATGTACTGCATGCTGTGCTCGACCACGTCGCTCATGCCGCCGAACACCGCCGTGCGCTCGTTGCGGCCGGTCTTGAGGAAGGCGACGATCTGCGCCTCGTTCCAACTGCCCAGGCCGTCCTTGTGGTCGCCGCGCAGGCTCTTGGCGATCCAGCCCTCGAGCGGTGCGCTGCCGGCCAGGAAAGCGTCGCCATCGGTGGTATCCAATGCCTTTTCCTGCAGGGTGATCGCCCGTGGCGTATGACAGGCGCCGCAATGGCCCAGCCCTTCGACCAGGTAGGCACCCCGCGCCACCACCGGATCACGCCCTGCGGCTTCGACCGGCTTGACCTCGGGCGCGAACAATCCACGCCAGAACGCCAGCGGCCAGCGCATGCTCAATGGCCAAGGGATGTCGCTGGCCTTGTTCTGCTGCGCCACCGGCTGCACGCCGTGCATGAAGTAGGCATACAGCGCCTGCATGTCCTGATCGCTGACCCGGGCATAGGACGGGTATGGCATGGCCGGATACAGCGTACTGCCATCCTTGCCGATGCCCTGGCGCACGGCGCGCTCGAAGTCTTCGTAGCGGTACTGGCCGATGCCGCTGGCGTGCGGGGTGATGTTGGTCGAAAAGAGGGTGCCGATCGGCGTCTCCATCGGCAGCCCGCCGGCGAAGGGCTTGCCGCCCTTGGCGGTGTGGCAGGCCACGCAGTCGCCGGCACGGGCCAGGTACTCGCCCTGCTTGACCAAGGCTGGATCGACGCCGTCGGCGGCATGCAGCAAGGTGCTCGCACCCAGGCCGAGCATGGCGATGAACAGTGTCTTGAGTTTCATGACCGGCCTCCTCATGCCTGCACCAGTGGGCCGGGGTTCTTCAGGTAGCGTTCGCGGATCGCCCGCGCCGACCAGTAGGTCAACGCCGCCACCAGCCCGGTGGGGTTGTAGCCCAGGCCCTGGGGGAAGGCCGAGGCGCCAGGCACGAACACGTTGTGCACGTCCCAGCATTGCAGGTAGCGATTGAGCGCGCTGGTCTTCGGGTCGGTGCCCATGATTGCGCCGCCATTGAGGTGGGTGGTCTGGTAGGTGGAGGCATCGAAGTGCTGGCCGAAGGCCTTTTTCCCCGCGCTGATTGCCTTGGGCCCCATGGCTTCGGCGATCTTGCCCATGCGCTCGACCATGAAGCGGTTCATCTTCACGTCGTTGTCCTTCCAGTCGAAGGTCATGCGCAGCAGCGGCTGACCGTAGGCGTCCTTGTACACCGGGTCCAGGTCGAGGTAGTTGTCGCGGTAGGACTGGTGCGCGCCGTGGGCGTCCATCGACAGCATGTGCCGGTAGCTGTCGGCCACCGCGGCCTTCCAGGCGCTGCCCCATTTCGGCGTGCCCGGCGGCACCTTGGTGCCGGAGATCGGCTTGGCGCCCGCCTGGTTGACCCAGAACGGCGAGCCGCCGACGAAACCGTGGGGGCCATGGTCGAAGTTGTCGGCGTTGAAATCGTCCACCGCCACACCGTTGCCGCCGGCACCGATAAAGGGGTTGGTATGGTGGCTGTCGCGGTCGAAGAACGCGGTCACGGTGGAGATGTTCTGGTAGGCGAAGTTGCGCCCCACCACGCCTTGGTTACTGACCGGATCGTAAGGCTTGCCAATGCCCGAGAGCAGCATCAGGCGCACATTGTTGTACTGGAAGGCACCGAGGATCACCAGGTCGGCCGCTTGCTCGACCTCGCGCCCCTGGCTGTCGACATAGGTCACGCCGGTGGCCAGGCGTTTGTCCTGGGTCAGGTTGACCCGCAGCACATGGGCGTTGTTGCGCAACTCGAAGTTGGGCACCTGGCGCAGGGCCGGCAGGATGTTCACGTTGGGCGAGGCCTTGGAGTACATGTAGCAGGCATAGCCGCTGCAATAACCGCAGAAGTTGCACGGCCCCATCTGCGCGCCGTAGGGGTTGGTGTACGGCCCGGAGGTGTTGGCCGACGGCAGGTTGTAGGGGTGATAACCGACGTCACGGGCGGCCTTCTCGAACAGTTGCGCCGACACGGTGTTCTTCTGCGCCACCAGCGGGAAGTCGCTGGAGCGGTCGGCGGCGAACGGGTTGCCGCCCTTGTCGCGGCCCACCACCTGGCCCTTGATCGACCAGGCCGTGCCGGAGGTGCCGAACACCTTCTCGGCGAAATCGAAGTACGGCTCCAGCTCTTCGTAGCTCACGCCGAAGTCCTGGATGGTCATGCCGTCGGGGATGAAGGCCTTGCCGTAGCGCTCCTCATAGTGGCTGCGCAGGCGCAGCTCAACCGGGTCGACGCGAAAATGCACGCCGGACCAGTGCAGCCCCGCCCCACCCGTGCCGGTGCCGGGCAGGAAGGCGCCGAACTGGCGATACGGCACGGCCACGTCGTTGACGCTGTGGCGCAGGGTCACGGTCTCGCGGGAGATGTCCATGAACAGCTTCTTGCGCGAGTTGTAGGTCAGCTCGTCCATGGTCTGCGGGTAGACGCCGTCCGGGTAGGTGTCCCGGGCCGGGCCTCGCTCCAGGGCGAGCACCTGCAGGCCGGCCTCTGTCAGCTCCTTGGCCATGATTGCCCCGGCCCAGCCGAACCCGACGATGACTACATCGACTTTTTTCATCTGGCTCATGCTTCAACCCCGCTCGCCGCTGATGGAGACCGGCGGGAACGGATAACGCTCGTCGCGCTCCACCCAGTCCATGAAATCGGCGCGGGCGCCGGGGAAGCCCACCAGCTTCCAGCCGACCAACCCCTGGTTGCCGCCGTGCAGCGGGTCGCTGAAAAAGCCTTCGCGGGTGTTGAGCCAGAGCATGTTGAAGAAGGTGGCCGCCGGCAACGAGGCAAACGTCGCCGTGCCGCCGTCCAGGGCTTCCAGTACCTGCTGCTGGTGCGCAAGACCGAGCTGGGCGAACGCCTTGCCGAACTGCGCCTTGCACCAGGCGTCGGTCTCGGCGATGCCCAGCCGGTAGATCTCCTGGGGGTTGAGCTTGAGCTGGTAGCCCAGCTCGCTGGGGGCGTCGGGGTGGAATGGCCCCTGCATGTACCACAGCCCGCCACTGCCGTAGCGGGTGTTGAGCTGGCGGTCGATGAACTCGGGCACGCCGGCATCGGCCGCGCCCGCGCCCAGGGCATCAGTGGGTATGAGCACGGCCACGGCGGCGCTGACGAAGGCCCACTCCTCCTGGGTGAAGAAGGTCGGCTGGTAGGCGCGCGCGGTAACCGGCCGGGCCGGTTCGGCGGCTGCCGGGGTGGCGCTGTCGGCGAGCACTGCACCGCCCAGTCCCGTGCTGGCGAGGGTCGCCACCGGGATCAGGGTCAGGGATTGGCGCAGGAACGCCCGGCGCGCCGGTTGCACGGAGGCGGGTTGGTCCTTGGACATGAGGATGTCTCTCTGTTGATCAGGTCATACGGGAATCGTCGCCCTTTTCGCCAATGAAGATCCCGGCGCCGGCCGTGCAAGACAGCGCTGTCTTGCGCGGCCGGCCTTGAATTGCCAAGGGGTCGCAGAGCGCCCCGGGATCTCGAACCAGACAAAGGCTGTTGTTTTGGTAGGCATGAGGCAAGCACGACGCTCACCAGGTTCAGTTGTTTCGCCGCTCCCAGGCCACAGGGTTGACCAGGTTCGTCGGCCGCTCGCCAGCCAGCGCGGCCAGCAGGTTGTCCACTGCGCAGCGGGCCATGGCTTCGCGGGTCTCCAGCGTGGCCGAGCCGATATGCGGGGTGACCACCAGGTTGTCCAGTTGCAGCAGCGGCGAATCGGCCGCCAGCGGCTCCTGCACGAACACGTCCAGCCCGGCGCCACGAATGCGCCGCTCGGCCAGGGCCTGGAGCAAAGCCGCCTCGTCCAGCACTCGGCCACGGGAGATGTTCACCAGGATCGCCGATGGCTTCATCAGCGCCAGCTGTGGCGCGCCGATCAGGTTCTCGGTCGCGGCGGTCAACGGCAGGCACAGGCAGACGAAATCGGACTCGGCCAGCAATGCCTCCAGGCTGCGATAGCCGGCGCCGAACCGCGCCTCCACTTCGGGCCGCGGCTGACGGGTGTGGTACAGCACGCGCATGCCGAAACCGGCATGCGCGCGTCGGGCCAGGGCTTCGCCGATACGGCCCATGCCGACGATGCCCAGGGTCTTGCCCTGCACGTCGCAGCCGAACTGCGCCGGCCCGATCCCGGCCCGCCAGTGGCCGGCGCGAATCCAGCCATCGAGCTCGACCACGCGCCGGGCACAGGCCAGGATCAGCGCGAAACCGGTGTCGGCGGTGGTTTCGGTGAGCACGTCGGGGGTGTTGGTCAGCAGCACCCCGCGCTGATCCAGCGCCTCGATATCGTAGTTGTCCACGCCCACCGACACGCTGGAGATCACCTCCAGCTGCGGCGCCAGGTCGAGCAGCGCGCGGTCCAGGCGCAGGCTGGCGCCCAGCAGGCCATGGGCGCCCGGCAGCGCCGCGCGCAAGCGCGCCAGGCCATCGGCGGCCGGCGCTTCCACCAGGGTCACCTCGGCCTGCGCGTGCAGGCGCGCCATCAGTTCATCGGAGAGGCGTTTGTAGGCGACGATGCGCTTTTTCATGCTGAGGCTCCTATCGGCTCGGCGCCAGGTTGTGCCGGCGCGCCTGTTGCAAGGGGTTGAGGACGGCGGTCAGGGCCACGGCCAGCAGCAGTGCACCGCACATGAACAGGTACGAGGCGCCGGGGCCGCCGGTGACACCATTGAGGTAGCCGACCAGGTACGAGCCCGAGAACGAGCCCAGCGCACCCATGCTGTTGATCAGCGCCATGGCGCCCCCGGCGACGTTGGCCGGCAACAGTTCGGGAACGATCGCGAAAAACGGCCCGTAGGGCGCGTACATGCAGGCGCCGGCGATCACCAGCAAGGCGTATGACCACCAGAAGTGCTCGGTACCCAGGGCATAGGAGCCGTAGAACGCCAGCGCGGCGATCAGCAGCGGCGGCCAGACGAAGCGCTTGCGCTTCTGCAGGCGGTCCGAGGCCCACGACACCCCGAGCATCGCCAGCACCGCGCCCAGGTAGGGCACCGCCGACAGCCAGCCGGCGGTGACGATGTCCAGCGCGGCGGCCTGTTTGAGGATCGACGGTAGCCACAGGACGAAGCCATACACGCCGATGCTCCAGCAGAAGTACTGCAGCGACAGGATGATCACCGTGGGCGAACGGAATGCCTCGGCATAGTTCTTCACCGGCTTGATGCCCTGCTGCTCGGCCTCCAGCGCTTCGCGCAGCGCGGCCTTCTCCCGGGCATCGAGCCACTTGGCCTGCTCCGGTCGGTCATCGACCAGGCGCCACCAGATGAACGCCCAGAGAATGGCCGGCGCGCCTTCGATGATGAACATCCAGCGCCAGTCGAACTGCTGCACCAGGTAGCCCGAGACCACCGACATCCACAGGATGGTCACCGGGTTGCCGAGGATCAGGAAGGTGTTGGCCCGCGAGCGCTCGGCGCGGGTGAACCAGTGGCAGAGGTAGATGAGCATGGCCGGCATCACCGCCGCCTCGACCACGCCCAGGAGAAAGCGGATGGCGATCAGCCAATAGACGTCGTGGACGATCCCGGTCAGCGTGGCCAGCCCGCCCCAGAGGATCAGGCTGGCGAAGATCAGCTTCTTCACGCTGCGCTTCTGCGCGTACAGGGCGCCCGGCACCTGGAAAAAGAAGTAGCCGAGGAAGAACAGCGCGCCGAGCAGCGACGACAGCGCCGGGGTGATCTTCAGGTCGTCGGCCATGCCCGAGGCCGCGGCGAAGCCGTAGTTGGCCCGGTCGAGGTAGGCCAGGCTGTAGGTGATGAAGACGATGGGCATGATGTACCACCAGCGTCTGGGTGCGAGTCGATCGATCTGCATGGGTGTTCTCCTGGTCTTGTTGTTCTTGTCACATCAGGTTGCGCACAGGTCGGCGCTTCAGCGTGCTTCGCGCGCAGGGTTTTCGTGGTGGTCCAGTTCATGACGTTGCGGCAGGCCTTCCATGTCGCCGCGGCTCTGCACCGCGCGGCTGCCGCACCAGTTGCCGCGGGCCACGGCGCGGCGCAGCGGGAAGCCTTCGAGCAAGGCGCTGATCACCCCGACGGCGAAGGCATCGCCCGCGCCCACGGTGTCCACTACCCGGGCGACCGGCTGGCCGGGCACCACGCCATGGGCACCCTGGGCATCGCGCCAGTAGGCGCCTTCGGCCCCCAGCTTGATGGCCACGTACTGCGCGCCCTGTTCAAGGTAGAACTCGGCGATGGCCTGCGGCGACTGCCGGCCGGTGAGCAGGCGCCCCTCCTCCAGCCCTGGCAGCACCCAGTCGGCCTTGGCCGCCAGGGCGTTGACCTCGCGCACCATGGTCTGGCGGTCGGGCCACAGCGAGGGACGCAGGTTGGGGTCGAAGGAGATGCTGCGGCCATTGGCTCGCATGCCGTCCAGCAACTGGTGACACAGTTCGCGGCAACTGCCTGAAAGCGCCGCCGGAATGCCCGTGGCATGCAGGTGCCGGGCCTGCAACAACGCCGGCCGCACCAGCGCGGGCGACAGCCGGCTGGCCGCCGAGCCACGGCGGAAATACTCGACTTTCGGATCGCTGCCATCGTCGCAGCGCTCCTTGAGCTGGAACCCCGTGGGGTGCCCGGCATCGATCTCGACGCTGGAACAGTCCAGGCCTTCGCGGCGCAGGCTGTCGAGCACGAAGGCACCGAGCGAGTCGTCACCGACCCGGCTCAGCCATTGCACCCGCAGGCCCAGGCGTGACAGGCCGATGGCCACATTGCTGTCGGCACCGGCGATGCGTTTGCCGAAGCCCTCGACCTGGGCCAGGTCGCCCGGCTGCGCCGCCACGAACATGGCCATGGTTTCACCGAAGCACAGCACGTCATGCTCAGCCATGGCACACCTGCCCTTCCAGCTCGGCCAGTTGCGCGACCTGGCGCGCCGTCAGTGCCAGCAGGTCCTCGCCGGCCAGGGGGTACTCGATGGCACGCGGCAGGCCCGGGGCGAAATGCGTCATCAATTCGCGCCACTGGGCCAGGTCGAGGTCCTCGGGCACCACGGCCACCAGGCGCCCGTCGGCGCGGCGCGCCACCGCCTTGCAGTGCACGTAGCGCACCCAATGCCCCAGCAATTGCGCGGCCAGCAGCGGCGACTCGTCGTGCCAGTACCAGTTGCCGATGTCGAAGGTCATGCCCGGCGCCACGCCCTGGGCCTGGGCCTCGCGAAAAAACTTCACCAAGGTCTGCAGCCGCCCGCCGTAGGGCGTCTGGTCGTTTTCCACGTACAGCGCCGTCTTGTGCTGCAACAGTGGCGCCAGCGCCTGCAAATCGCAGCCAGCCTGGAAATGACCCAGCGACACCTTGAGCGCCACCGCACCGATCTCACCCGCCAACTGCAGGCGCTGGGCAATCGCGGGCTCCAGGCTGCCGTCCTCGCGCCACAGTTCCAGTGGCGTGGAGTAGAGACTCTGCAGGCCATGCTCGGCGGCCAGGTTGGCCAAGGTAGCGGCATCAGGCGCGGCGTCGAACAGCTCCTCGCGCCACTCCACCCGCCGCGCCCCGGCCGCGGCGAGCAACGGCAGGTAACTGGCCTGACCGAACCGCCTCACGGCATCGGCACCGAAACTCGACAAGCTGATGGAAACAGTGTGCGTGCGCATCGTGGTAGTCCTTGTTCTTGTAGATGAAACCGGTTTCATTTTTTCCCGGCAACAACGGCGTCCGGGGCGCCGTCATTGGTGTGATCGGGTAGAGCCCCGCGCAATGAGCTGCGCGCGCAAATCCAGGCGCCGGGCCGGCAGAGGGCTGCCTTGCAAGCGCTCCAGCAGGCACTGGAACGCCGCAGCGCCGATGCGCCCGGTGGGTTGCGCCAATGCGCTGATGCCGTCGCCCACCAGCGGGTACCAGTCCAGGTCGTCCAGCGCCAGCAGGCCCAAGTCCTGGAACAGCGGCCCGCCCCTGGCGTGCAGCACCCGCACCAGCTCCAGGGTGGCGACTCCGTTGCAACTGAACAGCGCCTGCGGGCCGTGCCCTGCCCCGGCGATGAACGCGCCCAGCTGCTCGGCGAGGCCCGCCCCCACCTCCAGCACCTGCCCGCGCAACCCACGACGCCGGGCGATGGAGGCCTGGAAGGCATCCACGCGCTCCTGTCGCGAGCTGGTACCATCGAGTGGCTCGGTGACGGCGAGGATGTCGCGATAACCGTTGTGTTCAAGGTGATCGAGCGCCTGCTCGACGGCGTCGCTGTTGTCCAGGCCCACCAGATCGACCGGCAGGCCCGCCAGTTGCCGGTCGACCAGCACCATGGGCAGGTCGCGGGCCAGGCTGGCCAGCTCCCCGGCGCGGTGGCCCAGGGTGTTCACGATCAGGCCGTCGACGTTATACGACTGCAGGGCCTGCAGCTGGCTGCGCTCCTGGGCGTCGTCACAGTCGGTGTTGCACACCACCAGGCTGTAGCCGTGCTGCCGACAGGCCGTCTCGACAGCGTGCATCACTGCCACGGAATAGGGGTTGCGGATATCCGCCAGGAGCATGCCGACCAGCCCGGTGCGGCCGCGCTTGAGGGCACTGGCCATGCGGTTGGGGCGATAGCCCAGGCGCTCGACGACGGCTTCGATCCGCTGCGCGGTCGCCTCGGCGAGCAGTTGCCGATCCTCGCCCATATAGCGCGAGACGGTTGCCTTGGAGACGCCGGCCGCCTTCGCGACCTCGCTGATAGTGACCCGCCCGCGGACGGGAACTGCGTCTTTATCCACCCCTGAGCCCTTCTTGTAGGTGTTTGTGCAGGGTTGATGAAACCGGTTTCAATGAAATCAGGGATGGCCCATGCCGTCAAGTGGCGGGCTTTGTGCCAAAGCAGGCGCATACACTGCCAAACCCTCCCTCCTGCCCTGTACCTCGGCCTTCAGAGCGGTATGGTGATACTTCGGACTTCGCTCGCCCTGCCCTGGAGATCGCCATGACCGCTCTGTTTCGTATCAGCCTGGTGCTAATGCTCGCCGGCATGGGAATGGGGGATATCGTGGTGGCCAGCGTCGGGCTGCTGGGCTTGTGCGCAGGTGCCGTGGTGCTCAGCGTTCGCCAGGATGAAGGTGAAGGTGCTGAGGTCACCGGAGAAACTGAATTCATTGCCTAGTTGTGGCGTCAGGTGTTTCCCGCAGCTCACATGAAGGAAACTTCATGATCGCCGCAGCACCCTTGCCTGCGGGCCAGGCCCATGCCTGGGCTGCGCAGGGCGGTGCTCCCGTCTTGAGCCCCACCGCCTGCCCGCGTAGCATCGCCGCCCCACCCGCCGCTCTCCTGTGCTCATGCCGCAACCCATTCCCCTCAAGGACCACGAAAAGGAAAAGCACCTGGTCAACCGCCGGCTGCTGGCCTGCGCCCTGCTGGTGCTCGACCTGGTGGCGGTGCTGGTAGGTCGGCTCTACGTGCTGCAGGTGTTGCAGCACGACCAGCAGTCGGCGGTGTCGGAAAACAACCGCGTGCACGTGCTGCCTATCCCGCCCGAACGCGGCCTGATCTATGATCGCAACGGCGTGGTGCTGGCCGACAACAAGCCCAGCTTCAACCTGACCATGACCCGCGAGCGGGCCGGCGATTCGAAGAAGGTGCTCGACAACCTGGCGCAAGTCCTGGGACTGTCCGAGGACGACCGCCAGCAGTTCGACAAGGACCTGCGCCGCGGCCGCAAGCCGTTCGAGCCGGTGACCCTGCTGGTCGGCCTGAGCGAGGAGCAGATCGCCCTGATCGCGGTCAACCAGTTCCGCCTGCCGGGGCTGGAGGTGGAGCCGCAATTCATTCGCGAGTATCCCTTGGCCGAACATTTCGCCCATTCGGTCGGCTACGTCGGACGCATCAACGAGAAAGAAGCCAAGAGCCTCGACAGCACCGCCTACCGCGGCACCCAGTCGATCGGCAAGACCGGTATCGAGCGTTTCTACGAGGACCAGTTGCACGGCCAGGTGGGCTACGAGGAAGTCGAGACCAACGCCCAGGGCCGGGTGATGCGCGTGCTCAATCATCACGACCCGGTGCCGGGCAAGGACATCGTGCTGAGCCTCGACGCCCACCTGCAGCAAGCCGCCGAGAAGGCCCTGGGCGATCGGCGCGGCGCGGTGGTGGTGCTCGACCCGGCCAACGGCGACGTGCTGGCGATGGTCAGCAACCCGGCGTTCGACCCCAACCTGTTCGTCAAGGGCATCAGCTTCAAGCAATACGCTGCCCTGCGCGATTCCATCGACCGGCCGCTGTTCAACCGCGTGCTGCGCGGGCTGTACGCCCCAGGTTCGACGGTCAAGCCCGAGGTGGCCATCGCCGGCCTCGACAGCGGCGTGATCACCCCCGGCAGCCGGGTGTTCGACCCTGGCTACTACGAGCTGCCCAACTACGAGCACAAGTACCGCAACTGGAACCGCACGGGCGATGGCTGGGTGGACTTGTACAGCGCGATCATGCGCTCCAACGACACCTACTTCTACGACCTGGCGCACAAGCTGGGCATCGACCGCCTGCACGACTACATGGCCGAGTTCGGCCTCGGCCAGAAGGTCTCGCTGGACATGTTCGAGGAAGCCCCGGGGCTGATGCCTTCCCAAGCGTGGAAACGCGCCACCCGGCGCCAGGCCTGGTTCCCCGGCGAAACGCTGATTCTCGGCATTGGCCAGGGCTACATGCAGGTGACCCCGCTGCAGCTGGCCCAGGCCACCAGCCTGCTGGCCAGCAAGGGCGTGTGGCACCGTCCGCACCTGGCCCTGACGATCGGCGGCCAGGCGCCGGTCGACCCGCACCCGATGGCCGATATCGTGCTGCATGACAAGCATGCCTGGGACCAGGTCAGCCAGGGCATGCAGATGGTCATGCACGACCCGCGCGGCATTGCCCGCGCATCCGCCGCCGGCGCCCAGTACCGCATCGCCGGCAAGAGCGGCACCGCGCAGGTGGTGGCGATCAAGCAGGGTGAGCGCTACAACCGCAACAAGACCCTCGAGCGCCACCGCGACAATGCCCTGTTCGTCGGTTTTGCCCCGGCCGATCACCCGGCGCTGGTGGTGGCGGTGATGATCGAGAACGGTGAAGCCGGTGGTCGCGTGGCGGGGCCGGTGGTGCGGGAGGTGATGGATGCCTACCTGCTGGATGAGCAGGGGCATTTGAAAGAGCGGTATGCCGGAGTGCAGCAGCCCAGGAACATCCCGCACAGCTAGTGTCCTGTCGCGGAAATAAGCTGTTCACTTTTGGCGGCGTCTTGGGCGCCCGGCCCGCGTTGCCACTCCTCGCCATAGCCCTGCTATGACTCGTCGCGGCGCCTTGGCCGAACACCCAAGCCACTCGCCAAAAGAGAACGTATTTCCGAGACAGGACACTAGGGTCGCGTTGCCTCAACCTGCGGCTTTCGGCATCAGGTCATAGGGGTGTTTCCACCCTGGCATGTCCTGGATCCGCTGCTTCCAGGCTTCGATATGCCCGAACTCGGCAACCGCCAGGCCGGTGTCCTCGGGCATGTATACATAGCCCGCCAGCGAAAGATCGGCGATGGTCAGCCGCCCACCCACCATGAACGGCGTCTTCGCCAGGTGCGCATCGACGATCTGGTAGGCCGCCCTGGCACGCTCGCGCAGGAAGCGGGTGACATCCGACTCGCCCATTTGCTTGAGGCAGTAGATGAAGCGCAACGCCGCGTAGTAGCTGGTGAATTTGTGGTTGTCGAACAGCATCCAGCGCCAGATTTCGCGCCTCTCGTGATCGTCACGCGGGCCGAACTGGCCGGTGTGCTCGGCCAGGTAGTCGAGGATCAGCGCCGACTGGGTAAGCTTCTCGCCGGCATGTTCCAGCACCGGCACCTCCCCTTGCTCGTTGACCGCGTCACGCCAGTCCTGCCCACGGGTCTGCCCGTGGAAGAAGTCGACGAACACCGGCGCCCAGTCCTGGCCGGTGAGTTCCAGCATCAGCGCGACCTTGTAGGCGTTTCCCGACTCGGCAAAGCAGTGGAGCGTATATTCGGCCATGGAGTACTCCTAGATTCCTTTGGTGGTGGCTGACGCAGGCTAAGAAGGTACGGCGATAAAAGGGCTAGTCAGCTTCAAGTAACACTCATTGGGCAAGTAATTACCCCTCGATGAGAGTGGCAGCCTACCGCTTTTTTTCCATCCATCGAAACAGCTGGCCATCCGCATTCTTTCACACACGCAACCTGAATTTCTTACCTGTCAATTCTGCTAGTTGCCAATCAGCCGCGACGAAGGCAAGGTCATATCGACACGTTCCCTTTAGGCGCGCTGATGAAAAAACCAGAAACCATCCGAGTCAGGCGCGCAATGCTCGCTACTGATGCGCTAGGTTCGATCTTGTACCATCAGACCGTGCAGGATATCCACAGGTTGGCGTACTCAGTTTATGGCTATGATCCAATTGCCAACTTGCCCTTCTCGCAGCTAGGCTTCAATGGGCAAGCACGTGAGCCTAATGGCTTGTACTCGCTCGGCAATGGATACCGATTCTACAGCACCCTCCTGATGCGTTTTGTTTCACCCGATGACCTCAGCCCATTCTCCAGGGGGGGAATCAACGCCTATGGATATTGCGAGGCCGACCCCGTAAACGCTTCAGACAAGACCGGGCACTCAAGGACCCTTCTAATAGAACGGTTCAAAATAATAAAACGCCAACCACAAGCCACCGTAGTACCTGTTGGGAAAAACAAGTTCAAACTCCAGACATGGCAGCCAAAAAGCACATTCAGCCATGAGGCTATCGAACTGCAATCAACAGTCACGAATCTAGAAGCGCCAAGGTATGTAAAGAGCATCGACAGGCTTAATTTTGACAGAAACATGCAGCAGATTGCATCCTTGAAATTAGCGCTTTCATCAAAAATGCGTGTCGACATCCCCACAGTAGAAAGCCATATCAAGCATCTTGAGAACATTAATGAGACCTACCTCGCAAGAGGAGCGGAGCTCATGCGCCAGGCTGCTGACAGCGACGACCTAACTACCTACTTCAAGGGTGAGCCCAGGACGACTCGTGGTGGCTTTAGATTGCCTCTCATTGTCATATCCGAGCCCACCGATTGAACTCTCATCCCACAGCAGGGTTCTTAACATCATGCAGTAACACCCCTGGGCATCACCTTTCCGGAGGACTCGCCATGCGCCACTTACTGCTCGTTCCCTCGCTGCTGCTCCTGCTCCCTGCCGGTGCCGCCCTGGCCCGCGTCGATGCCGGGGACGTCGCCACCTCGGCGGGGGTCTCCGCCTCGCTTTACTCGACCTTCAAGGATGACAAACGGATCATCCCGGCCCGCGACGAGCTGTCGGCCTTCGTCGCCAGCGGCGGTGCCATACGCGGGGCCTATCTGGAAGCGGCGCTGGCCCAGGTGCGCCAGGCTAATCCGGGGCTGCAGGCCAGTGACGAAGAGCTGGCCCAGGCGCTGCTGTCGCAGGATGACAGGTTGGCGGATCACTGATGGACGAGGGCGACCTGGCGCCGCTTGCGCGGCGCCAGTCAGCCCGGGCGGTTGGTCACACCGAACGGGATATGCACCGACGGCACCACCGTGCTGGTGCTCTTCAGGTGCCCGGACTGGTCATCGAAGAAGATGTGCGGCTTGAGCACCTGCAATACCCTGCGCTTCTCGATACCGCCCAGGAAAAACGCGTCGTTGGCCATAACCCCCCAGCTTTTCAGGGTATTGAGCGCCCGCTCGTGTGAAGGTGCGTTGCGCGCCGTGACGATCGACACCCGCAGGCGGTTCTCGTAAGTGGGATTGGCCAGCTTGTGCTGCTCCTCGGCCGCCTGGATGCGGGCAATGCGCACGAAGAACTCCTTGAGCGGGCCGGGGTTGTGCGGCTGGGTGACATTGATCACTTCATGGGCGTGGAAGCTGCCCAGGCCGCCCGACTGCATCACCGCTTCCGACTCATCGCCGGCCAGCACGCCATCGAAGTCGAAGGCGATGCGCAGGTTGTCGTCGCTTTCATCGTCGTCGAACTTCGAATCCAGCACCTGCCCCGCCGGGTAGCCGGCCTTGATCGCGGCGTCCACGTGCTGCTTGTCGGCGGACAGGAACAGCGCGATGTTCAACGCCGGAATGTACTCATACGGCGAGCGGCCTTGGGTGAAGATCGCCCGGGTCATGTTCAGGCCGTAGTGACCGATGGTCTTCATCACTCGCATGCCGGTGTCCGGGTCGTTCTGCGACAGCAACACCACCTCCACCAGCGGATCCTCCGGATCACCGCGCAGGTCATTGAGCGCCAGCAGGCGCTTGATGAAGGGATAGGCAATGCCCTTGCCCAGCGGCACGTCCAGGTGCTGCTCCTGGTACTTGCGGTATTGCGCCTCGCCGTCGCGGCGGAACACGGCGTCCGACTCGCTCAGGTCGAACACGGCGCTGGAAGCGACACCGATGACCAGGCGATCATCCAGTTCGAAGGCCATGGGGCATTCCTTGTGTGGGTAAATGTTGTGCGCGATGCCGTTCAGCTTTCGCTGCGACCTTGCAGGCGCGAAGTCCAGTCCTCGACCTGGCGTTGCTCCAGGCGCTTTTCCAGGGTGCGACGCCAGTTCGGCACCAGCGGCAGTTCCAGGCATTCACGCAACAGGCCGGGCTCCAGCTGTTTGTCGAACAGCACCGCCGAAAGCCGCGCCACCGACCACTGGCCATAGGGCCGCTCGACCAGTTGCAGGGCATCGCCCACCTGTACCTCGCCCTCCTCCAGCACCCGGTAGTACCAGCCGGTGCGTCCGCTCTGCTGCACCCGCAGCGCCATCTGCGCCACGTCGAAACGGTCGTTGAGCTTCCAGCACGGCATGCGCCCCTGGGAGATCTCCAGCAACGCCGTGCCGACGCGGATACGGTCGCCCAGACACACATCGGTCTCGCGCCAGCCGCTGCTGCTGAAGTTTTCGCCGAAGGCACCGGGCCGGGTCAGCAAGGGGTGTTCGCCGAGTTCAGCGACCCAGTCGGGGTAGTGATCGCGGGGGTAATGATGGATGGCCTTGTCGACGCCGCCGTGCACGCGCAGATCGCCCTGTTCGTCGCCGGCGATACCGAGCAAGGTCACCCGCAAGGGGCCTTGGCGGGGTTGCTTGTCGATGGCGCTGAGGGAACCTGGGCGGGTGAATGGCCGGGCGCTGCCGGTGAGCAGGCTGTCCAGGCGCGGGCTGGGCGAGGTCATGCGGCGGTCTCGTGAGAAGGACCGGGAGAGCTTACACCAGAGCCCGCGAGAGGCCCAACCGACCGATTGCCGGAGCTGCTCAGAGCATAGTCCGCCAAGGTCGGCGCCACAGGGCTTCAGCCCAACGGCAGACCCACCTCGGCCACCAGGAAGTCGATGAGCACGCGGACCTTCAGTGGCATGTGCCGGGCCTGGGGATAGACCAGCATGAACGGCCGCGACGTGCCGCCATATCCGGCCAGCACCTCCACCAGCTCGCCGCTGTCCAGGGCGTCCTGCACGGTGAACCGGTAGGCCTGCATCAGGCCGCCGCCGTGACGCACCAGGGTGGTGGTGGCGAGAAAGTCGCCCAGGCAGGTGAAGGCGCCCTGGGTTTCCAGCTCGACCCACTGCCCCTGGCGACGAAAACTCCAGGGGGGACGCCGGCCATTGCTGGGCAGTTCGAACTGGATGCACTGGTGCCCGGCCAAGTCCTCAAGGGTCTGTGGCACACCGGCCTGGGCCAGGTAGCCCGGGGTGGCGACCACCACCAGCTCGGCATCCTCCAGGCGCCGGGCCACCAGCCGCGAGTCGGCCGGTGCGCGGCCGCGAATCGCCAGGTCGAAATGTTCTTCGGCGAAATCGACGTTGCGGTTGCTCACGTGCACATCCACCTGCACCCGCGGATAGCGTTGGCGAAAGCGCGGCAACAGTGGCAACAGGCGGTGATGAGCATAAGGCGTCGGCGCGCTGATGCGCAGGCAGCCTGCCGGCTCGAGCTGGCCACCGGTGACCTGGCGCTCGGCCTCGACCAGTTGGCCCAGCGCCTGGCGGCAATGCTGGTAGTAGGCCTGGCCGGCCTCGCTCAAGCGCATCTGCCGGGTTGTACGCACGAACAGGCGCACGCCCAGGCGTTCCTCCAGGCGCGCCACCGAACGGCTCACCGCCGCGGGGGTGACACTGGCGAGGGTCGCGGCTTCGGTAAAGCTGCCGGCATCGGCGGCAAGGCAGAACAGCTCCAGGCTGCCCAGTTGCAGATCATCGAAGTGGCGGGTCATGGGCGGCTCGATTGATTACATGATGTATCGATTGAAATACCACAGGCCTCATTTTTCAAGTCAGCGTTACAGCCTAGAGTGGCTGCACACCCGAGCACTGGCTCGACCCACCGGAGATTTTCCCCATGAGCACCGCAAGAACCGTCATCATCACCGGCGCCTCCAGCGGCCTGGGCTTCGCCCTGGCCCAGGCCTTCCTCGAGCGTGGCGACAACGTGGTCGGCAACGCCCGCACCCAGGTTCGCCTGGACCAGGCCGCCGCCCGCCTGGGCAACCCGCGTGGCTTTATCGGCGTGGCCGGCGACATCGCCGAGAAAGCCACCGCCGAGCGGTTGTTCGCCGCCGCCCAGGAAGCTTTTGGCCGGGTCGATATCATGGTCAACAACGCCGGCATCTTCATCCCGAAACCTGTGACCGACTACACCGAGGCCGATGTCGACGCGCTGGTGGGCACCAACCTCAAGGGCTTCTTCTACCCCGCCCAGGCCGCCGCCCGGGTGATGAAGGCCCAAGGGCACGGGCATATCGTCGCGATCACCGCTTCGGTGGCGCTGCAACCGGACACCCGCGTGCCGGCACTGTTGCCGGTGCTGGTCAAGGGCGGGCTGAACCAGGCGGTCAAGGGCCTGGCGCTTGAACTGGCTGCCAGCGGCGTACAGGTCAACGCCGTGGCCCCGGGGATCATCGACACCCCGCTGCATAGCGGCAACACCGAAGGCCTCGGCGCACTGTCGCCGAGCGGACGCACCGGCCAGCCCGAGGACGTGGTGAACGCCGTGCTGTACCTGACCGACGCGCGCTTCGTCAGCGGCGCCGTGCTGCCCGTCGACGGTGGCAGCACCGCCGGCACCTGGCACTGAAACGGGAGCCACGCACATGCCTTATGTCCATATCCGCGTCACCGAAGAAGGCGTCACGGCCGAACACAAACGCCAGCTGATCGAAGGCACCACGCGTTTGCTCGAACAGGTGCTGAACAAGCCACCGGCGAGCACTTTCGTGGTCATCGAGGAGGTGCCCACCGACAACTGGGGGATCGCGGGTGAGACGGTGACGGCGCTGCGCCAGCGCGAAGGTCGCTGACGCTTCACCGTCGAAGGGGCGCCTGCGCGCCCCGGGTTTCAGCCTCGGCCCACCGATCGTGCTACTCGGTCCACCGCGATACGCGTCTTCTCCACCAGTTCGTCCAGCTCGCCACGGCTGGCCACCAGGGCCGGCGCCATGATCATCCGCCCCAGGGTCGAGCGGATGATCACGCCTTCCTCGAAACCAAAGGTGCGGCACTGCCAGGCCAGGTCGTTCTCGTTGGCGAAGCGCTTGCGCGAGGCCTTGTCCTCGGCGAACTGCAAGGCTGCCACCAGGCCGGTGCCCTGTACTTCACCGATCAACGGGTGATCGGCAAACACTTCGCGCAGGATGCGCTGCAGGTACGGGCCGGTGTCGTCCTTGACCCGACGCACGATACCCTCGTCGCGCAAGGCCTTGAGGTTGGCGATGGCTACCGCCGCCGCCACCGGGTGGCCGGAATAGGTCAGGCCGTGGGCGAACACCCCGCCCCGCTCCACCAAGGCCTCGGCGATACGCTTGCTCAGCACCAGGCCGCCCATGGGCACGTAGCCGCTGGTCAGACCCTTGGCGATGGACAGGGTGTCCGGCTCGAAGCCGAAGTGCTGGTGGGCGAACCATTCGCCGGTGCGGCCGAAACCACCGATCACCTCGTCGGCGCACAGCAGCACGTCGTACTGGCGGCAGATGCGCTGAATCTCGGGCCAGTAGCTCTCGGGCGGGAAGATCATGCCGCCCGCGCCCTGGAACGGCTCGGCGATGAAGCCTGCGACATTCTCGGCGCCCAGTTCGAGGATCTTTTCCTCCAGTTGCAGGGCGCAACGGCGGCCGAATTCCGCCGGGGTCAGATCTCCACCCGCGGCGAACCAGTACGGTTCGTCGATATGCGCCACATCCGGGATCAACCCGCCCATCTCGTGCATGAACTTCATGCCACCCAACGCCGTGGCCGCCAGGGTCGAGCCGTGGTAGCCGTTCCAGCGGCCGATCATGATCTTCTTGCGCGGCTGGCCGACCACCTGCCAGTAACGGCGCACGGTGCGGATCAGCACCTCGTTGGCCTCGGAGCCGGAGTTGGTGTAGATAGCGTGGCTGTAGTGGCCGGGCAGCAGGCTGAACAGCAGCTCGGACAGCTCGATCACCGCCGGGTGGGTGGTGTGGAAGAACATGTTGTAGTACGGCAGCTGGTCCATCTGTGCGGCCGCAGCGGCGGTCAGGTCCTTGCGGCCATAGCCGAGCTGGGTGCACCACAGGCCGGACATGCCGTCCAGGTAGCGGCGGCCGTCGTTGTCCCACAGGTACAGGCCCTCGCCGCGGGTGATGACCCGCGGTCCCTCGGCGTTGAGCGCCTTCTGGTCGAGGAAGGCATGGATGTGGTGGGCGGCGTCGCCAGCCTGGTAGTCGCGGGTATCGCGTTTGCCGGTCGCCGGGGTGATGGGTGCGTTCATTGTTGTTCTCCTCGGGTGAATATCAGCGCAGCTGGATCCAGGTGGTCTTGAGCTGGGTGTACTTGTCGAACGAATGCAGCGAGAGGTCGCGGCCGAAACCGGACTGGCGCCCGCCCCCGAAGGGCACGGTCACATCCAGGGCGTCGACGGTGTTGACCGACACCGTGCCGGCCCTGAGCCGTCGGGCAACGCGGTGGGCACGGTTGAGATCGTCGCTCCACACCGACGCGGCCAGCCCATAAACGCTGTCGTTGGCCAGGGCGATGGCCTCTTCCTCGTCGTCGAAGGTGCTGACCGCCAGCACCGGGCCGAAGATTTCGTCGCGGGCCAAGGCCATGTCCTGGCGCACGTCGGTGAAGATCGTCGGCGTGATGAAGTTGCGCGAGCCGTTCACGCTCAGGCGCTCACCGCCGCAGCGTAGTCGTGCGCCCTGCTCCCGGGCCTGGCCGATGGCGGCTTCGATACGCGCGGTCTGCGTGGCATCGACGATGGCCCCGGCACGGCTGACCGGATCCAGCGGGTCGCCCGGCAGCCATTCACGGGCCTGGCGCAGCAGACGCTCGACGAACTCGTCGTGGATCGAGCGCTGCACGTACAGCCGCGAATTGGCCGAGCACACCTCGCCCTGGTTGAAGAAGATGCCGAACGCGGCCTTTTGCGCCGCCAGGTCGAGGTCGCGGCAATCGTCGAACACCAGGTTCGGGCTCTTGCCGCCGCATTCGAGCCACACCTGCTTGAGGTTCGACTGCGCCGAATACTGCATGAAGTACTTGCCCACCTGGGTGGAGCCGGTGAACACCAGGCAATCCACGTCCGGGTGCAGGCCCAGGGCACGGCCAGCGGTTTCGCCCAGGCCCGGTACCACGTTGAGCACGCCCTCCGGCAACCCGGCCTCCAGGGCCAGCTCGGCCAGGCGCAGGGCCGAGAATGGCGACTGCTCGGCGGGCTTGAGCACCACGCTGTTGCCTGCGGCCAGCGCCGGGGCGACCTTCCAGGCGGCCATGTCCAGCGGGAAGTTCCACGGCACCACCGCGCCGACCACGCCCAACGCCTCGCGGCTGATCATCGCCACGGCGCTGGCGGCGGTCGGGGCGACCTGGTCATAGAGCTTGTCCAGCGCTTCGCCATACCAGGCGAACACCTGGGCCGCGCCGGGCACATCGATGGTGTAGGCATCCATCACCGGCTTGCCCATGTTCAGCGAATCGAGCAGCGCCAGTTCCTCGCGGTGGGCCAACATCAGCTCGGCCAGGCGCAGCAGTACGCGCTTGCGCTCGGCCGGCGCCATGCGTGCCCAGGGTCCATGCTCGAAGGCACGGCGGGCGGCGCGCACCGCCTGGTCGATCTCGCTGTCGGCGCAGGCGGCGACCTGGGCCAGGCATTGCTCGGTCGCCGGGTTGATGGCGGCGAAGGTGGCGCCGTCGCGGGCCACCACCGCGCGTCCGTCGATCAACGCGGTGGTGATGAAGCTTTGCCGCGCGGCGCGCTGCAGCCAATCGCTTTTCGTATGCACGCAGGTCTCCCCT
The DNA here is from genome assembly GCF_018596375.1 of Pseudomonas sp. RC3H12. Taxonomy (NCBI): domain Bacteria; kingdom Pseudomonadati; phylum Pseudomonadota; class Gammaproteobacteria; order Pseudomonadales; family Pseudomonadaceae; genus Pseudomonas; species Pseudomonas sp. RC3H12. The sequence goes on from NZ_CP075595.1 coordinate 2,343,672, forward strand.
CCGGCCACACCCGGGCCGGTGATTGTCGTTGTCTGGATGAGGTGAAGCGGTGTGTCAGCGCCGTCGCAGGTAGCTTTCCAGCGGGTCCTTGCTCAAGCCTTCCTGGGCCTGGGCCAGCGAGGCGATGAACAGCGAGAACAGCTCGGCCTGGGTGGCGATATCGAGCTTGGCGTAGAGGTTCTTGCGGTGGGTCTTGACCGTGTCTTCGCTGATGCCCAGGCGCTCGGCCAGCGAACGCGTGGAATGGCCGCGCAGCAGGTACTGGGCAACATGGCACTCACGCTCGGTGAGCAAGGACGAGCCGAAGTTGTTCAGCGCGGCGTTGATCTGCCGCCCCAGCGCGCTTTCGAAACGCCCGCCCAGGGCCTCTGCATCCAGCTGCCCCCAGTGCCGGCGCACCACCGCCACCACCCAGGCGGCGACGCACTTGAGCTCGGCCACCTGGCGACTGCCCAGGCGCCGGGTGCTACCCAGGGCCACCGCGATGGTCAGCTGGGCGTCCAGCGGCACCAGGTAGTTGAGTTCGTCCTCCAGGTGCGCGTGCTGGTAGAACGAGGTGTAGTACTCGCTGCGCTTGAAGTGGTCGGGGGCGACATCGCTCAGGCGATAGCAACCGGCGGGCACGCCGTCCATGCAGGCGCGGTAGAACGGGCACAGCAGGTAGTAGCCTTCGAGGTACTTCTGCACGTTGCCCTCGGGCAGCCAGGGCCCCTCGTCGTCCTTGGCGAACAGCGCCGACGGCAGGCCCTTGCGCGGATACAGGAACACGGTGATGGCCTGGCACGCTGCCAGCTGGTTAAGCGCGGCGAACAGTGCCTCGACGAAGCCTGGGGTGCCGATGGCGTCGACCACGCGGGCCATCTGCGCATACCAGTCGGGCGAATTCAGCTGGGCATTGCTCATTATTGTCTTCCCCGCCAGGGTGAGTGCTGGCCGGGATTGTTTCATGGGGGGGGCGGGGCGGCTATCACCCTTCGGGGTGAGTCAGTGCAACGTGGACCGTGCGGAGGTGGGAGTGGGCGCGAAACTGTTTCATCGATGAAACGGCACCTATCGTTTTTCTCTTCCTCCTCTTTTAACAAAGACAACTAGACTGTCAATCTGCCATCACTCGAATTGATCATGCAAGGAGCCATCATGAACAACGTCAGGATCTCGGCCGTCCTAGCTGCACTGTCATTATCAGCTTGCGCCGTCGCACCGAGCGTAAAGTACTCGACAATCACTTCGAACGCCGATGTTACTGGAAAAGAGGCCAGCTTCTTCTACTTGCGCTCATCACGTGTGGATATTGACGCCACGAAGGACTCAAAAGGAACTCTCACGGGATTTACTCTGCAAACGCAAGCGGTCGAATCTTTGAGCAAGCGTCTGGCGGTAACTCGTGATGATCCATTCTACGCCCGCACCACCCTTAATATCACCAAGTTGCCCAATACCGACCTCTGGAACGAAGTGGGCAGCGAAGTCGCCGATTATAGAATCAAGATCATCAATACAGTGGCGGCGATTGCCATAAAAGTCGTTGCATTTGGTGCACCCTCAGGCTCCGTCAAGGATCTGGACCCTGCCCAGCTGCCACAGAGCATCAAACTCGACAACGTCGTACGGGACGCCCCAAAAGGTGAAAAGATGATTTCACTGGGCAATGGTGTCCAGCCCAAACACACGCCTATAAAAATGTAGGCGCAATCATGCTGGGCGAATCTCTTCACTGTACGGGGACGGTGCTTGGCAAGCGAACCATACTGACGGCCGCACACTGTATCAGCGGTTATGAGGAACAGTTGACCGACATGACGTTCAAGCTCGGCTCGAATCTGCACGACCCAGCGTTCGCGCGGGTAAAGGTCATCGACTTCGACTTGCCAAGAGATAGTGCTACGGGCTACTCATTCAACCCCATCACGCTGGAAGACGACATCGCTTTGCTTTACACCCAGGAAGACCTATCGGTCACGCCGGTAATACTGCATAGCGGAAATCCCAACTGGGAACAGCTTGTCGACCAACGTGTTTCCCTGACTTTTGTAGGATTCGGCTTTGACGTGGTGGACAACGACAAAGTTGGCGAAGGCATCAAACGCGCAGCGTCGTGGTGGGTGAACGACATTGAAAATCGCCGCGTAGCGTTCAGCGTGAAAGGAAAGAACACCTGCAAGGGAGACTCCGGAGGCCCAGCGTTCCTGATTGAAAACAGCAGTATCGTACAAGTGGCAATAACTTCTGGCGGGGACGACGCCTGTGAAAGAGGCTACGAAACGCGTGTCGATGCGTTCCAAGGATGGTTGGCAAGCCGGGTGCGCTGAGTGCCTTCTGACCTTTCCTGTGGCAATCCGTTATTGTGCATGCTCACCGCAGACAACAGCGCCCGCTATGAGCCCTCACGACAAAAATGCAGGGCAGCCCTGCAGATTTGCCAATTGTGCAAGGTAAATTTGCATGACAGGATCGACCGATCCGCTCGCGCACTCCAGGACTTCACTTGGAAAATCAATAACAAAGCAGGGAGACCGCGATGACCGCGCACGCTCAACCCTCGGCAACGGATCAGGTACTGGCCGAGGTCCGCAACCACATTGGCCACCTCACCCTCAACCGCCCCGCCGGCCTCAACGCCCTGACCCTGGACATGGTGCGCAGCCTGCAGCACCACCTCGACCAATGGGCGCAGGATCCACAGGTGCAGGCCGTGATGCTGCGTGGCGAGGGGCCCAAGGGTTTCTGCGCCGGCGGCGACATCCGCTCGCTGCACGACAGCTTCAAGGCCGGCGAAAAGCTGCACGAGGACTTCTTCGTCGAGGAATATGCCCTGGACCTGTGCCTGCACCGCTACCGCAAGCCGGTGCTGGTATTGATGGACGGCTTCACCCTCGGCGGCGGCATGGGCCTGGCCCAGGGCTGCGACCTGCGCATCGTCACCGAGCGCAGCCGCCTGGGAATGCCCGAGGTGGGTATCGGCTACTTCCCGGACGTCGGCGGCAGCTACTTCCTGTCCCGCGTGCCCGGCGAGCTGGGCATCTACCTGGGCGTCAGCGGTACCCAGGTCAAGGCCGCCGACGCCCTGTACTGCGGCCTCGCCGACTGGTACCTGGACAGCACCAGGCTGGCCGCGCTGGATGAAGGCCTGGACCGCCTGGTGTTCGGCGAGCACCCGCTCAAGGACCTGCAGGGCCTGCTGGCCAAGCTCGGCACCCAGGTGCTCGAGGACGCCCCGCTGGCGCGCCTGCGCCCGGTGATCGACCACTTCTTCGCCCTGCCCGACCTGCCCAGCATCATCGAACAGCTGCGCGCCGTGACCATCGGCGACAGCCACCCGTGGGCGCTGGAGACTGCCGCCCTGCTGGAAACCCGCTCGCCGCTGGCCATGGCCGTGACCCTGGAGCTGCTGCGCCGTGGCCGCCACCTGAGCCTGGAAGACTGTTTCGCCATGGAACTGCACATCGACCGCCAGTGGTTCGCCCACGGCGACATCATCGAGGGCGTGCGCGCCCTGATCATCGACAAGGACAAGCAGCCGCGCTGGAACCCGCCGACCCTGGGCGAACTCACCGCGCAGCGCGTCGACCAATTCTTCGAAGGCCTGTGAGCCCGGGAGTACACAGATGCAAGACCTGGAACTGAGCGAAGAACAGATCATGATCCGCGACATGGCGCGCGACTTCGCCCGCGGCGAGATCGCCCCCCATGCCCAGGCCTGGGAGAAGGCCGCCTGGATCGATGACGACGTGGTACGCAAGATGGGCGAGCTGGGCCTGCTCGGCATGGTGGTGCCGGAGGACTTCGGCGGCAGCTATACCGACTACGTCGCCTATGCCCTGGCGGTCGAGGAGATCGCCGCCGGCGACGGCGCCATCGGGGCGCTGATGAGCATCCACAACTCGGTGGGCTGTGGCCCCTTGCTGGCCTACGGCACGCCTGAACAACAGCAAGCCTGGCTGCCGCCACTTGCCAGCGGCGAGGTGATCGGCTGCTTCTGCCTGACCGAGCCCCAGGCCGGCTCCGAGGCCCACAACCTGCGCACCCGCGCCGAACTGGTCGATGGCCAGTGGGTGATCAATGGTGCCAAGCAGTTCGTCAGCAATGCCCGCCGCGCCAAGCTGGCCATCGTCTTCGCCGTCACCGACCCGGAGCTGGGCAAGAAAGGCCTCTCGGCGTTCCTGGTGCCCACCGACAACCCTGGGTTCAAGGTCGATCGCAGCGAACACAAGATGGGCATCCGCGCCTCCGACACCTGCGCGGTGACCCTGGACAACTGCCGCATCCCGGCCGCCAACCTGCTCGGCGAGCGCGGCAAGGGCCTGGCCATTGCCCTGTCCAACCTCGAAGGCGGGCGCATCGGTATCGCCGCCCAGGCCCTGGGCATCGCCCGCGCGGCCTTCGAGGCGGCACTGACCTACTCCCGCGAGCGCATCCAGTTCGGCAAGCCGATCAACGAGCACCAGAGCATCGCCAACCTGCTGGCCGACATGCAGGTGCAGATCAACGCCAGCCGCCTGCTGATCCTGCACGCCGCGCGTCTGCGCAGCGCGGGCAAGCCTTGCCTGTCGGAGGCCTCCCAGGCCAAGCTGTTTGCCTCCGAGATGGCCGAGCGGGTCTGCTCGATGGCGATCCAGGTGCATGGCGGCTACGGCTACCTGGAAGACTATCCGGTGGAGAAGTACTATCGGGATGCACGGATCACCCAGATCTACGAGGGCTCCAGCGAGATCCAGCGGATGCTGATCGCCCGTGAGCTGAAGCATTATCCGATCTGACGTACCCATCGCGGGTCAAGCCCGCTCCCAAGGTGGAGCAGCCTTGACCCGCGATGAATTGTTCAACCAATGAGATTTATTCGTCTCATATGATACAGTAATGGATCTTTCGTCTCTTTTCGCCTGCCCGACAGCCGAACCCCGACTGAGGTCCTTATGCGCAGATCCCTCCAAGAAGAACGCCTGCTCAAGGCGCTGGCCCATGCCATTGTCGTCCATCCCCGCGCCACCCTGAAAGAGCTGGCGGAAACCGCCGGGGTCAGCAAGGCCACCCTGCACCGCTTCTGCGGTACCCGCGAAAATCTGGTGAACCTGCTCGAGGACCACGGCGAGCACGTGCTCAACCAGGTCATCCAGGAAGCCGACCTGGAACGCACCGAACCCTTGGTCGGCATTCGCCACCTGATCGCCGAGCACCTCAAGCACCGCGAAATGCTGGTGTTCCTGATGTTCCAGTACCGCCCCGACACCTTGCTCAACAACGCCGAGGATCTGCGCTGGCAGGCCTACACCCAGGCCATGGACGCGTTCTTCCTGCGCGCCCAGCAACTGGGCGTGCTGCGCATCGACATCAGCGCGGCGGTGTTCACCGAAATGTTCATGACCATGATCTACGGCATGGTCGATGCCGAACGCCGTGGCCGCGCGGCCAGCGCCAACACCGCGCAGACCGTGGAACAGTTGTTTCTCAACGGCGCGCGGGCCCAGGCCTGAAGCTGAGGGCGGCTACCGCCCTTGCCCGCCCGCCAGCGCCTCGATGCTGATCTCGCGCATCCTGAACTTCTGCACCTTGCCGGTCACCGTCATCGGGAATTCATCGACGAAGCGGAAATGGCGCGGCACCTTGAAATGCGCGATGCGCGCCCGCGCCCATTCACGCAGTTCTTCCTCGCCCAGGGTCTGCCCCGGATGCAGGCGAATCCAGGCGACGATCTCCTCGCCATAGCGGCTGCAGGGGATGCCGATCACCTGCACGTCGGCCACCGCCGGGTGGGTGAAGAAGAACTCCTCCAACTCCCGCGGATAGATGTTCTCGCCACCGCGGATGATCATGTCCTTGCTGCGCCCGACGATGCGCACGTAGCCCTGTTCGTCCATCACCGCCAGGTCGCCGGTGTGCATCCAGCCCTCGGCGTCGATGCTCTCGGCGGTGGCCTTGGGGTTGTCCCAGTAGCCGAGCATCACGCTGTAGCCGCGGGTGCACAGCTCGCCGATCTCGCCGCGTGCCAGGGTAGTGCCTGCGCTATCGATCACCTTGCTCTGCAGCCACGGCTGGGTGCGGCCGACGCTGGTCACCCGGCGCTCCAGGTCGTCGGCGGCGCCGGTCTGCAACGACACCGGGCTGGTCTCGGTCATGCCGTAGGCGATCTGCACCTCGCCCATGTGCATCTCGTCGATTACCCGGCGCATCACCTCGATCGGGCAGGTGGCGCCAGCCATGATCCCGGTGCGCAGGCTGGACAGGTCGAACTCATGGCGACGCGGGTGATCGAGCTCGGCGATGAACATGGTCGGCACGCCGTACAGGGCGGTGGCGCGTTCTTCGGCCACGGCCTGCAGGGTGAGCAGCGGATCGAAGGCGTCATTGGGGTAGATCAGGGTGCTGCCGTGGGTCATGCAGCCGAGGTTGGCCATGACCATGCCAAAGCAGTGGTACAGCGGCACCGGCACCACCAGCCGGTCGTGCTCGGTCAATCCGAGGCTTTCGCCGACCATGTAGCCGTTGTTGAGGATGTTGTGGTGGCTGAGGGTCGCGCCCTTGGGAAACCCGGTAGTGCCGGAGGTGTACTGGATGTTGATCGGCGCGTGCCGGTGCAGGCTGGCCTGGCGTGTGGCCAGTTGCCCGAGGGCGGTTTCACCGGCACGGGCCTGCAACGCCGACCAGGCCAGGAAGCCACCAGGTGGCGTGGCCGCCAGGCTGATGACCCCGCGCAACGCGGGCAGGCGCGCGCTTTGCAGCTCGCCCGCTCGGCAGGCGCGAAGTTCGGGCACCAGGTCCAGCAGCATGGCGTGATAGTCGGAGGTCTTGAAGGCGTCGGCGCAGATCCCCCACTGGCAGGCCGACTGGCCCAGGGCGTATTCCAGTTCGCTGGTGCGGTAGGCCGGGTTGATGTTGACCAGGATCGCGCCGATCTTGGCGCTGGCGAACTGGGTGATGCACCATTCGGCGCAGTTGGGTGCCCAGATCCCTAAGCGGTCGCCGACCTGCACGCCCAGGGCCATCAGCGCGCGGGCGTGCTGGTTGACCGCATCGGCCAGTTGCCGCCAGGTGTAGCGCAACTGCTGGTGGCGGACGATCAGGGCCTCGCGGTCGGGGAAGCGGGCGACGGTGGCGTCGAAGGCGTCACCGATGCACTGGGTGAGCAATGGAGTGACATTAGAGCCTTGGGTGTGGCTGGGCTGTGGCATGGGCTGTCTCTTGTCTTTGTTTTGCCTGACGTGGCCCTATCGCGGGGCAAGCCCGCTCCCACCGGTCCAGTGTGGTCGGCGTGGGGCGGGCTTGCCCCGCGATGGCGTTAGCGAACGAACACCTGCGGCGTGGTGGTCGACATGTCGCCACCGGGCAGTTTGATGTTCCCCACCTTCTCCAGCGTATTGGGGTCGAACACCGCCAGGTCGTTGAACGTCCCGCCCAGGTAAAGCTTGTCGCCGGCCTTGTCGAAGGTCACGCAGTAGTAGGTATGGTCCAGGTTGGCGGCCTTGACCAGCTTCTTCTGCGCGATGTCGTAGCGGGCCAGGCGATTGAGCACGCCGTACATCTGGTTCGGGTCCTTCGGCGAGCGCAGGCCGGTGAAGTACAGCTCGGTCAGCTCGGCGAACTCCTGGGTATGGGCCTTGCCGGTCTTCAGGTCGATGCTCAGGTAGCCGTAAAGCGGCTCGGCGCTGGCCGGGTCCTGCTTGGCGTCCTTGAACCTGGCGATGGTGTAGAGCATCGAGAACTCGTGCAACGAGCTCTGGTGCGGCCAGAAATACAGCACGTCCGGCGCGCTGTAGCCCGGGCGGTTCCAGCTGCGCAGCGGCAGTGCGACGGTGTATTTGCCGGTGTTGACGTCCAGCTTGTAGATGTCTGGCCCAGCCACATAGAGACTGCCGTCGTCGGCGGTGCGCATCAGGTACACCTGGCGCGGCATCGGGAAGGTGCGCACGGGCTTGGCATCCAGGCCGTCGCCGGTGCGGAACACCTCCAGGCGCGGCGGCTTGACCACATAGTGGTCGTTCAGGCGCTGGCTGGGGTTGACCGTGGCGTACACCTCCTTGCCGTCGGGGCTGATGGCGAAGGAGTACATGGCCTTGCCGACCTCGCCCGGCACGCTGGACAGGTTGGCGTGGAAGGTGGTCTTGCAGCTGTCCAGGTCGATGCCATAGATATCGGCGAAATGATTGTTGAGCACGTAGGCGGTGCGGTTGTCCGGCGCCATCATCGCCGTGCCGGGGCCGAACGAATCGGGCATGCGGCAGGTCTTGTACAGCGTGTCGCTGGCCACCTCGACCACGTGCAGGTTGTTCGGGTAGTTGGTGGCGATCAGGTATTCATGGCCGGCCTTCAGGGCCTTGCTTGCGTCGTCGGCCTGGGCCGCCCAGGCGCAGGCCATGGCGGCGACGGTGAGCGCGAGTTGCGCGCAGAATCCAGGTTTCATGCGGTTTCCCCTTGTCGTTCTATTTGTCTTTCGGGAATACGGTGCCGAGGTTGCGCCAGTCTTCGGCGGAGTTGGTCGCCTGGGCGTTCCAGTCCTGGTAGGTGCTCATCATGTCCGGCACCTGGGCTGGCCACCAGCAAGGGTCGGAGCAACCGTACAGGTCGGCCTCCATCGGCTGGCACAGCGAGCTGACGCCACCGAAGGCGTCCACTTCCCAGCCCGGGTCGGTGGTGGCGGTGCAGCCGGCCACGGCGCTCATCGCCAGCACGTCCTCGACGCGGTCTTCGGCGGCCGCCTGCTCGAGGATGCGCGCCTTGTTGTTCAGCGGTTTGAGGTGCTTCATGTCAGTGCGCCTTCCGGGGTGTGATGTAGCGATCGATGAAAGCCGGGTTGGCGGCCATGATGCGGCTGTAGACCTCGATGCCGAAGTCGACCCAGTCGCGCATCAGCTCGCAATAGTGGTAGGTCGGATGCTGCGGGTCGCCGTAGCGGGCGTAGCTTTCGTGGTAGCAACCGCCGGAACACAGGTTGCGGATGCGGCAGCTGTCGCAGCCGGTGCCGCTGCGGTCCAGGCGCTGCGAGAGAAAATCGTTGAGCTGCGCCTGCTTCACGCCCTGGTGCACATTGCCGAAGGTCGGCAGGCTGGAGCCGGTGAAGCGGTGGCACAGGTTCAGCTCGCCCTCGTGGTCCACCGCCAGCATCTTCAGCCCGGCACCGCATGGCAGGGCCTTCTTGTGGCCTTCGTGAATGTCGGTGATCAGCTGGTGCAGGTTGGAGAAGCCGATGTTGCGGTGCGCCAGCGCCGCCTCCAGGTAACGCCGGCCCAGGGCCTTCATGTTGGCGAACACCTGCACCAGCTCGTCGCCGGTGAGGTTGAAGTCGGCCATGTCACCGGAGGTCACCGGGGCGAACCCCACCTCGGCGAAGCCCATCTCGTTGAACAGGTGGTTCCAGATGGTCTCGACATCGGTGATGCCACGGGTCAGCGTCACCCGCGCCCCCACCGGCCGGCTGCGGTAACGCGACAGCAGCATGTCGGCCTTGCGCCGCACCACGTCGTACGTGCCCTGCCCGCCCACAGTGATGCGGTTGCGGTCGTGCACGGTCTTGGGCCCGTCGATGCTGATCGACAGGCCGAAACGATGCGCATCGAGCCAGTCGACAATCTCTTCGGTGAGCAGCGTGGCATTGGTGGTCATGATGAACTCGACCTGCTTGCCCGCCTCGGCGAAGCGTCGCTCGCAGTACGCCACCATGTGCTCGATCAACGCCCGGTTGGACAGCGGCTCGCCACCGAAGAACACCACGCTGTAGCGCTCCTCGTTCGGCGACTCCTTGAGCAGCATCTCCACCGAGGCTTCTGCGGTGGTGCTGTTCATCTTCTTGCCCGCGGAGGGCTTGTCGAGGTCCTCTTTGTAGCAGTAGGTGCAGCTGAGGTTGCAGCCGGTGTTGACGTTGAGCACCACGGTGTTCAGCGCGGTGCGCTCGACCTGTTTCAGGGCGATTTCCGGGGTCAGCGGCGAGCCGTCGCTGACCACTTCCAGGGCGATCAGCTCGCGCAGGGTTTCCTCGATGTCCTGCCCGTCGAACTGTTGGCCGAGCTGCAGCAGCAGTTCCTCGGCGGAACAGCCCTGGCGGCGCAGGGTGTCGATGATGCCGCCGGTCACCGCGTCGGTGGCGAACAGCGAACTGCTGGGGATATGGAACAGCATGCGGTCGGCATCGACCTGCACTTCGTGCAGGTTGCGTTCGACCAGGTTCAGTAGTGCGCCCATGGCGACCTCCCGATAAGCAATTGGTCAGGTTGATGCCTATGGCAGCGGCGGATTGTTCCAGCGCTGCACGGTGACGATCATGTGGCCCTCGCCCTGCTGGCCACCGTCGGCGAGGGTGGCGATCACCTTCAGGTTGCCGGCGTTGTTGGTCATCATCTTGCGCTCGGGGTTGGGCCCTGCCCCGCCCGGCACGAACACGCCGTCGGCCTGCATCTGCCCGGCGAACCTGACGTCCTCGTCCTCGACCGCCCGTTCGTTGAACGGCTCGACTTTCCAGGTGGCTGGCAGGTAGCCGATGCGCAGCGGCTGACCACTGGCGTCCTTGCCCCAGGCTTCAGCCTCGAAGCGCCCTTGCACCTTCGGCACCGAGGCGCCGTTCTCGCCGATGCGGGCAATGGAGAACGCCGGCACCACCTTGACCTCATCGACCTTGTCGTACACCGCCAGTTGCACGCCCTTGAGCGCGCCCACCGCCACCTCGCGCTGGCCGGCGGCGGCATCCTTGGCGGCGCGGGCCTTGACCCGGATCAGCGTCGGCGTCGCCTCCAGCACTTCGGTCACCTGCACGCCCGCGCCCAGGTCGGGCTTGCCGGACAGGTCGCTGCCCACCAGGGTGATCTCGCTGTCGCTGCCAACCTTGATGAACGCCGGCTGGACCGCCAGCAGGCGCCCCTGCCCGGCCTTCGCCGCACTGAAGTCCAGGCCGCGCTCGTCGTGCTCGGCCTCGAACATGCGGCCCTTCATCTGCCCGTCGATGGCGGCGAACACCTGGCGCAGGTTGGCCTCGCCCACCTTGACGTTGCCGCGCCATTCATAGCCGTTGTAGAGGATCGCCGAACCGCTGCCGTTGAACGGCGTGCCGTCGGCGTAGGCGCCCTTGACCTCGACCTTGAAGGTATCGCCCTGCTCGGCGCTGACCGTCATCACCCCACGCACGTCACCCTTGGCCAGCATATGGCCACTGAACGCCCACTGTCCGGCCAGGACCTTGGACTCGGGCCGTGCCTTGAGCCACGCAGCCCAGGCCGGGTTGTCGAGGGGGAAGCGCTTGGCCAGGTCGGGCACCATCTGCTTGAGGGCGATGTCCAGCCAGTCGCGGTCGCGGGCCTGGGCCTGGTATTCGAGGGACGGCCATTGGCCGAGGTGGAAGTTGACCAGGTGCTCCCACTCCTTGGCCGGGCGCCGTTGCAGGGCGACCCGGGCGCCGGAGTGGCAGCGGCCGCACATCTGGCTGAGCGGGTCGTCGAAGTGTTCGACAGTATTGAGCCGGCGTTCCATGGCGTAGCGCACACCGTCGGTCTCGCTGGGCGCCAGGCCCTGCTTGTCGGCCAGGTACTTGACCAGGGTGCGGCGGTCGTCGTCGCTGATCTGCAAGCCATGCATCACCTGCATGCGGGCGATGCTCATCAGCCAGCCCTCGGGGGTCTTGCGCTGGTGGCTGATGCGGCTGTAGCTGTCGTTGCCTTCGGGGATATGGCACCCCATGCACTTGTTCTGCAACAGGCTCGGGCCCTGCTCGGCCGCCATGGCCTGGGCGGACAGCAGTGCGGTGGCGACCAGCGCCAGTGTGCCCGCCTGCCGCCGGAGTCGAGTCGTCTTCAAGGTCAGACCTCCACGGTATCGTTCTTATCGTTATTCGCACGCTGCGGTGTGCATCTGACAGTAGCGATACAGGAAGTGTGCCAATTGCGGCAAATATGTTTCGCATCAACGATTTGAGCGCAGAGCAGGGGCGAACCCCAGCAGCGCAGGCTGTGACCGAACGTGCCATTTCGCGACGGGGTGTTTCACCTTGAGACACGGGGCCTGCTGCGCAGGCCGGCGATTGGCCCACACAGCGGTCCGTTTCATCTCCGTCTCACTCAGTCTCAATGTGCAACAGCTCAAGCCTCCCTGACTGCATGCCATGTAACGCGAAAACCACATGTATCAAGGGCTGTGAACGCGCTGGCCGGCTTGGCACGCCCATTGCCCTGCCCTGGTCACAACCATGACAAGAGGCACCGCCCCATGCATTCCGAACTGCCGATCCTGCCCGCCACCCGTGCCTTCCTCGCACGCCAGTTGAAGATGCGCATTGGCGCGGACTGGCAGGACGCTGCCAGCGGCCGCACCATGACCTTGCGCAACCCGGCCAGTGGCGAGGCCCTCGCCGAGGTGCCCGCGGCCGAGGCACAGGATGTGGACCGCGCCGTGCAGGCCGCCCGCCAGGCGTTCGAACACTCGGCCTGGAGCCGGATGCGTCCGCGCGAGCGGCAGAACCTGCTGTGGCGCCTGGCCGACCTGATGCAGCGCGATGCCCAGGAGCTGGCCGAGCTGGAATGCCTGAACAACGGCAAGAGTGCCGCCGTAGCCCAAGTGATGGACGTGCAACTGGCCATCGACTTCCTGCGTTACATGGCCGGTTGGGCGACCAAGCTCGAAGGCAGCACAGTCGAGCCGTCGCTGCCGCTGATGCCCAATGACGACTTCCACGCGTTCGTGCGCCGCGAGGCGGTGGGCGTGGTCGGCGCCATTGTCGCCTGGAATTTCCCGCTGCTGCTGGCCTGCTGGAAGCTCGGCCCGGCCCTGGCCACCGGCTGCACGGTGGTGCTCAAGCCTGCCGATGAAACCCCGCTGACCGCGCTCAAGCTCGCCGAACTGGTAAGCGAGGCCGGCTACCCGGACGGCGTGTTCAACGTGATCACCGGCACCGGGCTGAACGCCGGTGCCGCACTGAGCCGCCACCCGGGCGTGGACAAGCTGACCTTCACCGGCTCCACCGAAGTCGGCAAGCTGATCGGCAAGGCGGCCATGGACAACATGACCCGCGTCACCCTCGAACTGGGCGGCAAGTCGCCGACCATCGTCCTGCCCGACGCCAACCTGCAGGAGGCCGCCGCCGGCGCCGCCACGGCGATCTTCTTCAACCAGGGCCAGGTGTGCTGCGCCGGCTCCCGGCTGTATGTGCACCGCAAGCACTTCGACAACGTGGTGGCCGATATCGCCGGCATCGCCAATGCCATGAAACTGGGCAACGGCCTGGACCCTAGCGTACAGATGGGCCCGTTGATCTCGGCCAGGCAGCAGGAGCGGGTCACCGGCTACATCGACCTGGGCCGCGAGCTGGGCGCGACCATCGCCTGCGGCGGCGAAGGCTTTGGGCCTGGCTACTTCGTCAAGCCGACGGTGATCGTCGATGTCGACCAGCGCCACCGCCTGGTACAGGAGGAAATCTTCGGCCCGGTGCTGGTGGCCATGCCATTCGACGACCTCGACGAAGTGGTAGGCCTGGCCAACGACAACCCCTACGGGCTGGGCGCGAGCATCTGGTCCAACGACCTGGCCGCGGTGCACCGGATGATCCCGCGGATCAAGTCCGGGTCGGTGTGGGTGAACTGTCACAGCGCGCTGGACCCGGCGCTGCCGTTCGGCGGCTACAAGCTCTCCGGCGTCGGCCGCGAGATGGGGGCGGCGGCGATCGAGCACTACACCGAACTGAAGTCGGTGCTGATCAAGCTCTGATTTAACCTGTGCTGGCCTCATCGCCTGGCCGGCGATGTGGCCCGGCCAGGCAATGAAAAAACCAGAAAACAACAAAAACATGGAGCACACCATGACGCACAAGCTCGCCTGCACGTTGGCCCTGCTGCTGGCCTCTCCCCTCACCCAGGCCCACGAACTCTACAACCACGCCGGCACCACCCTGGACGCCAACCTCGAAGCGCTGTTCGGCGTATTCCACAGCGACGAAAGCTTCGACCAATTCGGCAACCGCCAGGCCGGCAGCAGCAACTGGCGCGAGGGCTACGTCAAGTACGGCCTGAGCGCCAGCCAGGCGCTGGCCAGCAACGGCACGCTTTACGGCGCCTTCAGCCTGCTCAGTTCGGCCACCTGGGGCGATGGCGACGCCGCGGGTTTCACGCTCGGTGACGAACGTCGCACCAGCGTCGAGGACGCTTACCTTGGATGGCGCTCGGGCACCCTGTTTCCGGCGCTTGGCGAAGACGGCATCGATCTCTCCGGCGGGCGCCAGGTCATCACCCTCGGCGACGGTTTCCTGATCCAGGGCGACCCGGTCAATGCCGGCAACGTCGACCTGGGCGCCGATTTCGACCGAGGCGGCGCCTACTACCTGGCGGCGCGCAAGGCGTTCGACCGCACCGCCGTGTTACGTCTGGGCGGCAAGCAGGGCTGGCGTGGCGACCTGATGTGGCTCAAGTCCGACAACCCGTTCCAGGCCGACACCTCCATGGCGGTGGCCAACCTCGAGCATGTCGCCAACGCGGGCACCGTGGGCCTGAGCTGGATCCGTGGCCTGGATGTCGACCGCCGCTACGCCGAGATCCTTGGCCTGGAACACCGCGACGGCATGGACACGGTGAGCCTGCGCGGGCGTGGCAACCTGGGAGTGAAAGACCTCGAACTGGCCGCCGAGTATGTCACCCAGGACCGCACCGACGGGCGCGAGAACGCCTGGTACCTGGAGGGCAACTGGACCTTCTCCGGACTGCCCTGGTCGCCCACCGCCACCTACCGCTACAGCCGTTTCTCGGAGCACTTCGACCCGCTGTTCTATGGCCTGAGCCGGGGCTATGGCACCTGGTTCCAGGGCGAGGTGGCGGCCAACTACGCCGGGCCATTCAACAGCAATACCCAAGTGCACCATGTGGCGCTCAAGGCCACGCCACGGGAGGGGCTGACCGTGGGCGCGCTGTACTTCGACTTCGACCCGCTCAGCACCGACCAGGGCAACCTGGGTGGGCGCGAGGTGGACCTGTATGTGGAGTGGATGGTCAACGAGCATTGGCTGATCAGCCCGCTGGTGGGGTTCTACACCCCGCAGCGCAGCGCGCAGGATGGCGGCGTGCAGTTGGGTGGCCGGGATAGCGGGGCCTACCTGCAACTGGTGGTGGGGACATTCTTCTAAGCCAGCGGCCCTATCGCGGGGCAAGCCCGCTCCCACGCAGGGTTTGCTGGCTGATGCAGCAGCGGTGGGAGCGGGCTTGCCCCGCGATGAGTCCTCAGCAAAAACCCTGTTCGCGCAACCAACGCGCAATCATCGGCTGGTGCGTCTGTGTCACCAGGCGCTCCAGGCCGATGCCAGCCTGCACCCCGCGTACCACCGGCGCCAGCTCGATACCTTGCAGGTGCCACACCCCCAGCGGCTGATCAGCCGTCACCACCACTTCGGCCTCCTCCACCCAACCCTCGCGCAGCACCGGGCGGCGCTCCACCCGCACCGCCTGCCAGTCCGCCGCCGCGTGCAGCGGTTGCGCATCCGGCCAGCCTCGGCGGCGAGCCCAGAACGGCTGCGTGCCACGTTGCGCTTCCTGGGCGTAGAAGTCGCGCCCGATCCGGGCGAAACGCAGGAACAACTGTTCGATCCGAGTTTGATGGAAACGCTGTGCCAGGTCCGCCTGCCCGGGCCGTTGCAGCAGGGTATTGATCACCACGGGCGCCTGCAGCGCCGAGGACAAGGACTGGAAGATGCCATTGCCCGACAGCGGATCAACCGCCATCGCCGCATCGCCAACCCGGAGCCAATCACGGCCCGCGCAGTTGCCGACAAGAATCGCTGTGCTGCTGCGTGCATGCACCTGGGCAGGTGCGAAGGCCTGCTCGCCGAACAGTTGCGCCACCAGCGTCGAACCACGGCGGCGCCCGGCACAGTATTCGGGCAACGCCGTCTTGCCCGGCAGCCGCGCCGCCGTCACGTCCAGCGTCACCTGCCAGTAGCAGCGGCCATCGGCCAGCCGCGCCATCCAGGCCCAGCCGTCGTCCAGGCTCTCTACTGCCGAGGCCGGCGTGCCGGGCTCGGCCTGCCAGAGGTTGAGCAGGCTGACCGTCTCCGGCCCGCGCAGGCGACCTTCGCTCAACGGGGCCTGACGACCACGGGCCTCGACCAGGAAATCGCCGTGCAAGGTACGCCCGTCGTCCAGAGACACCCGATGCCCCACCCCTTGCACCACCTCGTGCACACGCCCTTCGACGAGCTCGACACCGGCACGATTCAAGTCATCACGCAGTGCCTGGTCGAAGCGCTGGCGATCCAGCAGCCACTCCTGATTCGGTTGCAGCCGCTCACCGTTCCAGTGCACC
Organism: Pseudomonas sp. RC3H12; assembly: GCF_018596375.1. Taxonomy (NCBI): domain Bacteria; kingdom Pseudomonadati; phylum Pseudomonadota; class Gammaproteobacteria; order Pseudomonadales; family Pseudomonadaceae; genus Pseudomonas; species Pseudomonas sp. RC3H12. The sequence continues at coordinate 2,359,923 of NZ_CP075595.1, forward strand.
TGCCGCGTGGCCGGCGTGGTCGCCTCGGCCAGGGCAGCGCCCAGGCCCGCATGGCGCAAGCCCTCCAGCACACGTTGCGAAACACCTTCCACCGCGGCGAAACGGCGCCAGTCGGACACCACGGTGACGGGGTAGCCCATCCGCCGCAGCCCCAGGGCAGTAGTCGCCCCCGCAGGTCCGGCACCGAGTACCAGGATGCTCGGTTCAGGCATCGGTCGACTCCTTGCGCTCAGGGCCGACGAACGCCGCGTGCCGCTCCAGCCAGTGCAACAGTGCCTGCCGGGTCATGCCGGGCTCCTCGCGCAGCAGGGCCGCCACCCGCCCAGTGAACGCGGCACAGGCCAGACTGGCCCCGGCCACCCCAGCGGCGCCAACCGCCGCGCCGAAGTCGGCCTGGGGAGTGCCCAGCCACGACCATTGTCCAGCGGCGCAGCGGGCATCGCCAGTGACGCGAATGACCCCGGGATAACTGGCCGGATACACCGGCTCGCCCCGCGCCGGACTGGAGGCGCACAGCAGCACACCGGCGGCCACGGCCTCGGCGCAGGCCAGGCGCAGCACCGGGCGATCCTGGCGCAGGCCCAGGCTCAGGTTGACCACGGTCGCGCCCGCCTCCACCAGCCACAACAAGCCAGCGGCCACCTGCAAGGCGCTGGTGCTGCCCTGCCCGGCGAATACCTGGGCCAGCAGCACCGGCTGGCCGCCGGACTCGGCCCGCAGCCGCGCCAGCACCGCGCTGCCGTGGCCCAGGGCATCCGGCAGCGGCTCGCCCTCGCACAGTACGCCGTCCTCAAGCCAGAAGCGCCGCGCGCCGAGCAGGCTATCCGCCTGCTGCGCCGAGCAGCCACTGTCGATCACGCCAATGCACAGGTCAGCGGCCATGGTCGGCGGGCTCCTTGCTGCGCAATTGCCCGTCACGCAGTTCCAGGTGCAGGTCGGCATCGGCGAGGGTCGAGGCACGATGGCTGATCAGGATCCGCGTACGCCCGGCGAACAGCTGGTCGATGGCGGCAATCACTTCACGCTCGGTGGCTTCGTCCACCGCCGAGGTGGCCTCATCGAGCACCAGGATCGCCGGTTGCTGGAGCAGCGCCCGGGCGATGGCGATACGTTGTTTCTGGCCACCGGACAACTGCTGGCCGCGTTCGCCCAGCAGACCATCGAGCCCCAGCGGCAGGCTCTGCACCAGGCTGTCCAGGCGGGTCAGCCGCACCACCTGCTCGAGCTCCTCACGGCTGGCCTGGGGCGTGCTGTAGGCCAGGTTTTGCGCCAGGGTGCCGCGAAACAGCACAATGTCCTGGCTGACCACGGCGATGCGCCGCCGCAGGGCCTGCAGGTCGAGCTCGCGCAGGTCGACGCCGTCGAGCAGGATGCGCCCGTCATCCGGGTCGTAGAAGCGCTGCAGCAGGTCGATCAGGGTCGACTTGCCGACGCCGGAAGCGCCGCTGATGGCGATCTTGGCGCCGCCGGGCAGACTGGCCTGCACCTGGTCCAGCACCCCACCCTGGCGCCCGTCGTGGGCGAAAGATACCCCGTCCAGTCGCAGCTCCCCGGCCCCTTGTGGCATGGGCCGGGGATCGTCCGCCTCGCGCACCGCGAGCGCCTCCCGCTTGAGCTCCATCACCCGCCCCAGGCTCACGGCCATCCGCTGCACCGCCACGTACAGGCCCAGCAGGCTCTGCACCGGACCGACGGCCATGCCCATGTAGGTGGAAAAGGCGATCAGCGCACCCAGTTGCCAGGTGCCCTGGATCACCCACCAGCCGCCGACCAGGAATGCGCAGGCCCGGCACCAGGACGTCAGCGTGCCGGGCACCGCCTGGGTAAAGAACTCGGTGACCTGCACCCTGAGCAGCTGCCCCATGTAGCCCTGCCCCAACTGATCGAGGCGCTCGGCCTCACGCCGCTGCTGGCCGGCGGCCTGGATGAACTTCATCGCCGGCAGTGTCTCGACCAGGAACGACGACACGTCCGCCGAGCGTTCGCGCAGGCTGCGCACTTCGCGCTCGACCTTGCGTCGCATCCAGCGCAGCCACAGCACTTCGAGCGGGATCAGCAACACCAGCAGCAGCGACAGCTGCCAGGACAGCATCAGCATCAAGGCCACCGCACCGACCAGGCCGATCAGTGCCGATACCGCCGAGAACAACGAGTCCACGGCAAAACGCTGGATCTCGGCGACATCGCCATCGAGCCGCGACAGGATGTCACCGGTGCGCCGGCGCCCGTAGAAGGTCGGCGAAAGTTGTTGCAGGTGTCGGTACAAGTCGTCGCGCAGGGCGAACAGGATGCGCCCGGACAGGCGCGTGTGCAGGTAGCGGTTGACCCCAGCCAGCAGCGTGCCGAGCAGGCCGGCGACGATCATGATCGCCGCCATGTGCCAGAGGGTCTGGTAATCCTTGGCCAGCAGGCCTTCGTCGATCAAGGTCTTGACCAGCCAGGGTTGCGCCAGGGCCAGCAGCGAGGCGCCCAGGGACAGCCCCAGGAGCACGCCGATGGCGCCACGCTGTGGACGCACGAAGCCGTAGAGCCAGGCCAGGGCCTGGCGCATCAACTGCGGGTCGCTGGATTCGATCAATCGGAAAAACAGTCCGCCCATGGCTCAACCACGCAACTGCTTGAGCTTGCGATACAGCGTCGCCCGGCTGATACCCAGGGCCTCGGCCGCGGCCGAGACATTGCCCTGGTGCCGGGCCAGGGCAGCGCGGATCAGTTCCAGTTCGTTGTCGCGCAGGCTGCCGGACGGCGCCGCGCCGCTGGCCAGTTCATCGAGCAGGCAGTCGGTGAGGTGGTCGAGGGTCAGCACCTGCTCGCCCTCCTCGCGCATTGCCAGGGCGGTGCGCACCACCATTTCCAGCTGGCGGATGTTGCCCGGCCAGTCGAAGTTCTCCAGCAGCGCCACCAGCGCTGGGTCGAGGCTCACACTGCCGGCTCCGGACTTGTCCAGCAAACCTTGGATGATCGTTGCCAGGTCGTCGCGCTCGCGCAGTGCCGGCAGACGCAGGGACACGCCGTTGACCCGGTAGTAGAGGTCTTCGCGGAAGTGCTGGTCGGCAACCCGGCGCTTGAGGTCGCGATGGGTGGCGCAGATCAGCGCCACGTCGATGTCCTGCTCGTCGCCGGCGCCAAGGGGCGCCACGCGGCGCTCCTGCAGCACACGCAGCAGGCGCGCCTGCAGGGCCAGCGGCATGTCACCGATCTCGTCGAGGAACAGCGTGCCGCCATGGGCCTGCATCAGCCGCCCGACCATGCCGCCCCGGCGCGAGCCGGTGAAGGCGCCGTCGCGGTAGCCGAACAGCTCGGACTCGATCAGCCCCTCGGGAATCGCCGCGCAGTTGACCGCCACGAATGGCTTGTCGGCACGCGGACCGGCCTGGTGCAGGGCACGGGCAACCACCTCCTTGCCAGTGCCGGTTTCACCCAGCAGCAGGACCGGCAACCCGTTTGCCAAGCCCTGGCGGGCCATGCGCAAGGCACGCGCCAGACGCGCATCGCCACCGGCCAGCGCTTCCAGTGCCTGGGTCTTCGGCGGTGCTGGTTTGGCGATCGCGGACGGGCCACTGACGCGACCATGCCGCGGCAGTTGCAGCGCCCGGAAAAAGAACTCGCCCGCTGCCGTCTGCACGCTGCTGACGCCGCTCTGCCACAGGCGCGCGATAAACGCCGGCGAACGCTCGCCGAGCAGGTCACCGCAGCGTCGCCCGAGCAGCGCCTGGCGTGGCATCTGCAACAACTGGCAGGCATTGTCGTTGGCCGCCATCACCTCGCCTTCCAGGCTCAGCGCCAGCAGGCCCTGCCAGGCGCTGGCCAGGTATTGCGGGCGGCTATGGAAGGCCAGAACCAGATGCTCGGGATGGTAGAGCCCGAACAGCCGGCTCTCGATATTGCCGGCGGCGAGCAGCAACGTGGAAAGGCTATCCTGGGGCTGGGCCATGACGCCTTCACGGGTCACGTCGAGCACGCCTATCACGTCGCCACGCGGATCACGCAGGGGCACCGAGGTGCAGGAGAACGGGCTGAGCCGATCCAGGTAATGCTCGCCGCAGTTGATCAGGGTCGGCTGGCCCTCGACCACCGCCGTGCCGATGGCATTGGTGCCGCGCAGGGCCTCGCTCCAGCAACTACCAGGGTGCAGGTCGCGCAGGCCCTCGCGCTCGAGCACATGCTTCTGGCCGTCAATCGTCAGCACGTTGGCCTGGGAGTCACCGAGGATGACGATGCCGCTCTTGCCCTGGCGTTTGATCAGGTAGTCCAGCTCAGGGGTGGCCGCGTCGATCAGCAGGCGGTTGTGTTCCAGCAGCGTGTCCAGGTCCAGGCCGTGGCGAATACCAAGGCCGACCTGCTCGCCCTGCAGACAGTCCAGGCCATGGCCGAGGCTGCGCCGCCAGGAGGCGTCGATCTCGTCGCGCAGCATGCCGCAGGGCAGTTCGCCTTCGCTGGCAAGCTTCAGGCGGACCAGGCGAGACTGCTGCAAGGGGTCGTTGGCGGTTGTTGTTGGAAGTTGTCGCGCCATTGCGTGCTCCTGGTGTGCCCCGCTCAGGCGGGGCAACGGGCATCGGATTTTTCGGCAGTGTGCGTCAGAATTGGTTGGCAGTCATCAGCTACAACAGAGACCGAGCCTCACCCCATTCCCCAATGCTGGGGCCACCCGCCCACCATGGATACCTCGCCAGACCTTTGCCTGGACGCTGAAACCCTCGTCGCAAAGGCCCTGGACGCCCCTCTGCAAAACCTGGCACAACAGTTGCCGATCCCTCCCCAGACGCCCCAACCCATGGGCCCGTTTGCAGGAGGAAGCAACTCATGCACCGACCGACACCCCACCCGCTGGCCGTGGCGATCTTCGCCGGCCTGCTCCAGCTTCCGGCCCAGGCTGCGCTGTATGCGGTCGATACCGGCCCCTATACCCTGCCCACCGGTAAGTTCCCCGCCTGGTACCAGGACAGCCATGGCCGGGTGCTCGACCTGTGCCTGACCAAGGCAGTGAGCTCCAGGGTCGCCGGTGCTCCCGGCGCGCCCTCGTACATGTGCACGCTGCTGCCCACACCCGGCGTGTTCGACGACACCCAGCCGATCGTCTTCCCCAGCAACTTCCCCGACGAAGCGTTCTGGTTCACCGCCGACGCCGCCATCGTCGATGCCGCCCGCGGCATCGATCTGACCTATGTATCGGCGATCGAGGCCGCCTTCAGCGCCGAGGAGCCGGTGGATGGCGACCAGGTCAGCTTCGCCCGGGTGCGCATCCGCGTCGATGTGCCGGTGGCCGGTACCTACACCATCACTCACCCTTACGGTGTCGATGTGTTCGAGGTGGCGGCCGGCGGGCGCCGGGCGATCAACATGACCCGCGACATCGGCATCGGCTCGCCAGGCGACTACAGCGGCGCGCTCAGGGGCGACATCGGGCCGTTCCTGCGCAGCGTCAACGGCCCCTATACCGAAACCAACCCAGGCACCGGTGCCAGCGAACGCTTCATCGGCGACCCGAACCTGGAGGAGCCGGTCACCGGCAGCCCGTTCAACACCAACTACGTGCGCATCGAAGGGCCCAACGGTATCGACCTGCGTACCGAGCTGTTCGCCATCTCCGGCAAGCTGTCCACGGTCAACCGCCCAACGCCGCTGATCCCGCTGCGCAGCACCTATTCGCGGCACACCGTGAATGGCGACCTGCGCGCCCAGCAGGATGTGTTCGTGATGGCGCCGCCGGCGCCCGCCACGGTCACCCTGACCAGCCAGACCCCCACCCTGGCCCTCGGCGAGGCCAACGGCACCGGTGCCTGGTACGCCCAGTCGCCACTCAACCCGACCCTGCCGCTGACCTTGCAGGTGACCGCCGACAACAGCCTGGCCATCGCCACCAGCACCCCGACCAGCGCACCGATGCCGCTGACCGACCTGGTGACCATCAGCCGCGCCGAATACAGCCTGGGCAGTGGCCAGCTGACCCTGGTGGCCAGCAGCAGCGACGAGACCAGCCCGCCGGCCCTCACCGCCCGCACCGGCAACGGTGCGTTGATCGGCAGCCTGAGCGGCAACGGCGCGGTCAAGACCCTGACCACCGGGCTCTCGCCGATCCCGCCAGCGACGGTGCAGGTCACCAGCGCCCATGGCGGCAGCGACAGCGAAGACGTGGTGCTGGTGCCATGAACAGGACACGCCTTCAAGGAGGCAGCATGAATACTTGGTCGCGTCGCGCACTCTGCGCCGCCGGTTTCACCCTCACCCTCAGCAGCGCGGCCTGGGCCGCGCTGTCGGAGGTCGATCCCGGCCCCTACACCTTCGCCACCGGGGGTTACCCCATGTGGTACAAGGACGCCAACAACCTCGCCCTGGAGCTGTGCCAGTCGCGCGCCACCAGCACCCGGTCACCGGGCGGCCCGGGCGCTCCGGCCTACATGTGCACCCTGCTGCCCGAGCCCGGGATCTATGACGATGCCCTGCCGCTGGTGTTCCCGGACAACTGGCCACCGGAGATGTTCTGGTTCCTGGCCGAGACCGAGATACCCCAGGTAGGCAACAGTGGCTACGAGCTGGAGGTCTACGTTGCCGGCCTTGAGGCAGCCTTCGCCGCCGAGAATCCGGTCAATGGCGACCAGCAGAGCTTCGCTCGCATCCGCATCCGCGCCTCGGTGCCGAGCACCGGCACCTACACCATCACCCACCCCTATGGGGTCGAGACGGTCAACGTGACCACGGCGGGCCGGCGGGCGATCAACATCACCCGCGACATCGGCATCGGTGCCCCCGGCAACTTCAGCGGTGCGCTGAACGGCAACCTCGGCCCGTTCCTGCGCGGTGTCGGCGGCCCCTACACCGAGGTCAACCCGGACACCGGCGCCACCGAGACCTTCGTCGGCGACCCGAACATCACCGAGGCGGTGACCGGCAGCCCGAACAACACCAACTTCGTGCGCATCCAGGGCCCGGCGGGCACCATCCAGACCAACGTCTTCACCGTTTCCGGCAAGGTCCTCGACCAACGCCAGCAAACCCCGGCGACGCTGGAACGCGCCACCTACCAGCGCAACGCCGCGGGCACCCGCGTCGAAGTCTTCGCCAAGGCGCCGAACAGCGCCAGCCTGTGCCTGCGCAACGGCCTGGCGCTGGTCGGCTCGCCGCCTTCGCCCTGCCAGTTCAGCATGCTCGCCGACAACAACGGGTTGTTCTTCAACCAGCAACTGAGCCAGGCAGTGCCACCGTCGGTGGTGGTGGTCACCGCCAGCAGCCCGGCCGGCACCACGCGCCCGACATCGCTGTCGAGCAAGCTCAGCGATGTGGTCAAGGTGGGTACGGCACGCTATGACTGGAGCGCCAAGCGGTTGCTGGTCGAGGCCCGGTCCAGCGACGAAGTCGTGGTGCCGGATTTGCTGGTCCAGGGCTTCGGACGGATGTCCAAGTCCGGTGTCCAGCAAAGCCTCACGGTCAACGACCTGGCCCAGCCGCCTGCCAGCATCACGGTCAAGTCGGCACATGGCGGTGTCGACGTGGAACCGGTGGTGGTGGTCGGCAGCGCCCCGGTGCAGGCCGAGAACCAAGCCCCCGTGGCCCAGGCCGACAGCGGTAGCACCAGTGTCGGCATACCGATCACCCTCAACCTGCTGGCCAACGACAGCGACCCGGACGGCAACGTGCCGCTGAGCATCACCGACCTCACCCAGCCGGGCACCGGCCTGGGCGGCGTGCTGATGAACGGCACCACGGCGGTCACCTACACCCCACCGGCCGGGGCCACCTCGCCGCTGGTGGCGACCTTCAGCTACCGCGCGCAAGACGCCAAGGGCCTGAAGTCGCCGGTCACCATCGTGACCGTCAACGTCGCGCCGAACCGTCCACCAACCGCAGTGGCCGATAGCGCCGCCACCCTCGGCGTGCCACTGACCATCAACGCCCTGGCCAACGACACCGACCCGGAAGGCAACCTGCCACTGACCATCGCCAGCGTCACCCAGCCGACCCCGACCGGGCGCGGCACGGTGAGCACCGACGGCAACGTGATCACCTACACGCCACCGGCCACGGTCACTGCGGCGTTCACCACCAGCTTCACCTACGTCGCCCGTGACGCGATCGGCGCCACCTCGACGCCCGGCACAGTCACGGTGCAGGTATCGCCACGACCGGCCCAGGAGACCTTCGCGGTCACCGCGGCGACAGTCACGGCGCGCTCCAACAACCGCTTCAACTGGGACATCAGCGGAACGTCCTCGGTGACCACCGGTAACACCATCACGGTGCGGGTGACCACCACCAGCGGCGTGCAGACCCTGGGCACCACCACCGTACCGGTCACCGGCCGCTGGCGCCTGTCGGTGAGCAACAGCACGACGCTGGTGCCCACCGCCGCACCGACTGCCACGGTGACCAGCAGCCAGGGCAGCACGCGCACGGTCAACGTGGTGGTGCAGTAACCCCCGGGAGGATGCCATGAACGCCCTGTACCCGCTGCTGCTGTGCCTGGCCCTTACCGGCCAGGCTCTAGCCGACGACCTGATGGACAACGCCGACCTCGCCGCCGGCAGCGACCTGGGCGAGCCACTGGTGCTGCGCCTGCTGCCAAGCGGCGCCGGCCAGGTCGCGGTGATCGAGCAACTGGGCACCGGCAACCGCGCTGCCCTCGACCAGAACGGCCAGGCCCTGCTCGGCCGGATCGTCCAGGCCGGGGGCGCGCAGGAGGCTTACATCCTGCAGGAAGGCAGCGACCTGACGGCCGCGATCAGCCAGCAGGGCCAGGGTAACGACGCCACGATCCGCCAGAGTGGCAGCGGCAACAGCGCCGCCATCGAGCAGATCGGCAACCACAACAGCGCCACCATCGACCAGCGCGGCACGGGGCTCAACAGCGCCGTGACCCAGGCCGGCAACGGCCAGCAGGTCCACATCACCCAGTACCGCTAGGCCCTCATCGACAGATCTGGAGGCAATACCATGCACAAGCTCGCCCCTCTGAGCGCTGCCATCGTCCTGGCCCTTGCCGGCCAGGCCATGGCCGACGACAGCACTTCGACCCAGTCCCAACAGGGCAACCAGAACATCGCCGAGGTCAAGCAGACCCAGGCACCGTTCGCCTCGGCCACGCAGAACCAGGCTGGCCACGACCACAATCACATGGCGCTGCAGGACAGCAGCACCAGCCATATCCAGCAGAGCGCCACCGGCTCGTTCAACGCCGGCTACGCCGAGCAGTTGTTCGAGAACGGCAGCCAGATCACCCAGCAGTCCGGCGGCAGCCTCAACGACGCCTTCGCCAGCCAGTCGGTGGGCGAGAACAACGAAGCCCTGCAGGTCCAGCAAGGCAGCGGCAACCGTTCGGTCATCTGGCAGGACACCCAGTACGGCAGCCAGGCCACCACCTTGCAGTCCGGCCATGGCAACGACGCCACGGTGGAGCAGCTGTTCGGCGGCAGCAACAACAAGAGCGTTATCATGCAGGGTGGCAGCGACAACCAGGCCGCCGCCGAGCACATGACCCACCAGGACGGCGATATCGCCATCTACCAGGAAGGCCGGCAGAACTGGGCCTACGGTGACCAGCGCGACGGCCTGGGCGGCACCATCGGCATCAACCAGTACGGCACCGGCAACTCGGTGGAGGTGTGGCAGGACAACCAGGCCGCCAGCCAAGCCAATGTCTACCAGAACGGCCAGAGCAACGAAGGCTACATCGACCAGAGTTTCGGCCAGGCCAACAGCGCAGGTCTCAGCCAGACCGGCCGTGGCAACGCCAGCTGGTCGGACCAGTTCGAGACCAACCAGGCGGTGACCAGCATTTCCCAGACGGGCAACAACAACCTGCACTTCACCTACCAGACCGGCGACAACCACAGCCTGACCATCAGCACGGTGGGCAACGCCAACAAGATCATGGCCAGCAACTGGAAGGGCGAGAAGTCTGGCGGGCAATTCGGTGTCGGCCAGCAGGCGCAGATCAACCAGGCGGGCAATGGCAACGGGGTCAACCTCACCCAGGAAGGCAACAGCCAGATCGCCCGGCTGAATCAGGATGGCAACCGCAACCAGATGGAGACCCGCCAGGCCGACAGCAACAACGAGCTGTACTTCGAGCAGAACGGCAGCGACAACCTGCTCATCGCCGACCAGCGCGGCACCGCCAACTACGCCGAGGGCCTGGCTGCGGGCAATGGCGGCAGTATCACCCTCGAGCAGTCGGGTAGTGGCAACCAGAGCTACACCTATCAGCTGTATGGCAGTGGCAACGAGGCGACCATCAAGCAGACCGATGGGGTCAACCTCGCCTACGTGACCCAGGGGGGTAATGGGAACCAGGCGTTTGTCGACCAGAGTGGGGCTAGTCAGACGGCCACTGTTACGCAGTTCGGGAATGCCAATATGGCGACTGTTACCCAGCAGTGACGGGGTTTCCCCTTGGACCGTGGCGTTGGTTCTCCCCTGGCGCTGCGGTTCCTTTTTTTCCTTGGGTTGGGTTCGGGTTCGGGTTCGGGGCGATTGTTTTGTTTTTTGTGGGCGCATTCGTAGAAGATGCCGACATTTAGTCACCCTTTCGCCTTTACGGCGACCTACTTTTGTCTTGACAAAAGTAGGCAAAACCGTTCGGCTCCGTTCATACGGCCCCTACGCTTCGCTCCGGGGTTCCCTCGCTCCGTTCTTGCTCCCGTGGGTACCGCGCTGTACGCCCCATCCTGGGGCGCAGCGCTCGACGGCCATCCATGGCCGTCGCCCCACTACGCAAGAACTCCACTCGGCCTCCTGAAGTCGCAATTGGTGGCGCCTGAACTACCGCGCGCTTAGAAGCAAGATCAAGAGCAGATCAAGAACAGATCAAGAACAGATCAAGAACAGATCAAGAACAGATCAAGAACAGATCAAGAACAGATCAAGAACAGATCAAGAACAGATCAAGAACAGATCAAGAACAGATCAAGAACAGATCAAGAACAGAGCTTTTGGTTTTTCAGTGGATGTTATGTTGTTTTTCATTACGCCATCGCGGGGCAATCCCGCTCCCACGTTGAATAACGTAGTCAAACTATCGTGGGAGCGGGCTTGCCCCGAGATGTTGATCTAGAGTTCCCACGATGGCAACTAGCGACTAGCTGCGTTAGTGCAGGCGCCGCCCGTAACTTCGCGACTTCAGGAGGCCGAACGCAGGTCTTGCGGAGGGAGGTGACGGGCATGGATGCCCGTCAAGCGCTGCGCCCCAGGATGGGGCGTTCAGCGCGGTCCTCCCGGGAGCAAGGCCGGAGTGAGGGAACCCGGAGCGAAGCGGAGGGCCGGATAAATGGAGCGATGTACGGATCACCCACATGGGTTACACAAAAGTTCACTCACATAGGTGACAACACCTTGAGTGTTACATAACCATCAGTGGCATCCCGCACATCGATTCTGCCAAGGATGATGGGACCGAAAATAACATCCCAGACGCCATCCCCAACCTGCTCCAGTCCAATGGTCTGGTGCTTGAGCACATAACCTACGTAGATCCTCAAGCCCCGGCGATTGATGATGCCGGAGCTATCAGCCGGCAAGCTCTCGATATGACTGGGATAGGTCATTTCGGGGAGCTTTTCAGGGAATGGGCGTGGAGATGGCTGGTAGCAAGACGCCGGTGTTTTCTGCTTCAGCGCTTCATGCAAGCGCTCGTGATTGTAGTGCTGCCGAAAGCGATCAAAGTGCCGTTGTTGAGCCTCCCAGGCCACTGCCGGCGGCGATGGGAGCGTGCTTTTGAGCGTTCGATGCATGCGCTCGTGGCGGCCATTCTGTTCAGGCCGACCAGGCGCAATGCGCTCGGGAATGATGCCTAGACGCAGCCACCAGATCGACAGCTGAGAAAGTCCCGCACGCCCCTTACTGGCAAACGGCACACCGTTATCGGTACGAATCCGCTCAGGCAAGCCATTCTCTCGGAACACTTGGGTGAAAACGGCCTGGGTTTCCAGCAGGTTGGTATTGGGCATGCTGTGACAGGCGAGGAGGAAACGACTGGCGTGATCCATGATCGTCAGCGGATAGCACCAGACGCCTGCACCTGTCAGAAATTGACCTTTGTAGTCCGCACTGAACAGCTGGTTAGGCGACTCGGCCTTCTCCAGTGGCTTGGGATAGACCGCTACACGCTGACGTAAGCGGCGTGGTTTGACCAATTCGGCTTTCTTGAGGATGTTGTAGATCGCTGTCTTCGAGGGCGGCGCCTGATCAGGGAAACGCTCCTGCAGCGCAGCCTGGATCTTTTTCGGCCCCGGTTCCGTTTCGCCTCGACTGCGCAATTCGATGATGGCTTCGCGAACTGCGGCGGGTACGACCCAATCTTGGTTCAACCGGCGGCGGCTGCGTTCTTCCAGCCCCGAAGGCCCCTCTTTCTCATATCGCTCGACCCATTTGTAGCCGGTCTTTCGGCTGATCTCGTAGGCCTGGCACAGGGCACTGAAGCTGGGCGGCCCCTGCAGGTAATCCGCGATGAAAAGCATTTTAAGGTCCATAGGTTTCAGCTCTCGCCAAGGCATGGTCAGATCCTCGAAAACCGACCCTGCCAGTTAAAGACTGTTACCTATGTGCGTGAACTGATTTGTAACCCATGTGGGTGAGTCATACCGCGAGGATTTTTTGGTTCCTTTTTGATCCTTCAAAAAGGGACCCGCCGTAAGGGCGGAAAGGTGAGTAAGCGTCGACATCGCAAATGAATGCGTATACAACTTTCAAAACCATAACTACAACCACAACTACAACTACAACTACAACTACAACTACAACTACAACTACAACTACAGCCCTCAGATCAAAGCCCCCCACCGCCCCGCCAAAAACAAATAATCAACCCAGAACACCTGATGCACCAGAACAATCCCCCAGCACACAACCTGATAGGAAACCTTCCGAGTCTTGTGCCGAAACACCTGCTGCGCCAGCAAAGCCCCCGGCCAGCCCCCCAGCAGCTCGCTGGCATGCAGCACCTTTTCCGGCGTACGCCAGGCCTGAGTCCGCGCCTGCTGCTTGTCCTGCCAGTACAACAACAGGCTGACCAGACTCACCACCGGATACATCGCCAACGGCAACCAACTCCCGCCACTCAACCCCATCCGCAGGCCGCCGAGCACCGGCAACAGGCACAGCACCGCAAGTACCAGCCCCTTCAGGCGCGCATTGCGCACGCCTTCCTCGCGTCGGGGCGCACGCTGCGTACGAGCCCTCTCAACCATGCGCCGTCGACCAATCGACCCAGCCAAACTCCCAGGTCGCCAGGATCAGCAGGCCAAAGGCGATGCGATACCAGGCAAACACCGCATAGCTGTGGTTGGCGATGAACTTGAGCAGCCCGCGCACGGCGATCATGGCAAAGATGAACGACACCACGAAACCGATGGCGAACACCGGAAAATCGCCCGGCTGGAACAAATCACGGTACTTGTACCCCGAATACACCGCCGCGCCGACCATGGTGGGCATGGCCAGGAAGAACGAAAACTCGGTCGCCGCCTTGCGCGAGAGGCCGAACAGCAAGCCACCGATAATGGTCGATCCCGAGCGCGAGGTGCCCGGAATCATCGCCAGGCACTGCACCAGGCCGATCTTCAGCGCGTGAGTCCAGCGCATGTCGTCGACATGGTCGACCTCCACCCGGTGCTGGCGACGCTCGGCCCACAGCATGATCACCCCACCCACCACCAGCGCGGCGGCAACGGTAATAGGGTTGAACAGGTACTCATGGATCAGGTCGGCGAACAACACGCCCAGGATCACTGCGGGAATGAAAGCGATCAGCAGGTTGGCGGTGAAGCGTCGCGCCGGCACCTGCGTGGGCAAGCCCAGTACCACGTCGAAGATCTTGCGCCGGAACTCCCACACCACCGCCAGGATGGCACCCAACTGGATGATGATGTTGAACGCCATGGCGCGTTCGCCACCGAAGTTGATCAGGTCGGCGACGATGATCTGGTGCCCGGTGCTCGAAATGGGCAGGAACTCCGTCAGCCCCTCTACCACGCCCAGGATGATCGCCTGCAAGGCACTCCACAAATCCATCTTTCCCCCAAATGCGACGCTGCGCGTGGCAGGCCGCTTGTTTTGATTGACACAATTGAGACCGCACGCGGCGCGTGCTTTTTACAGCGCAAGCGCTATCAAAGCCAGCTGAAATGCCCAGCCGCCTAAAGGTTTCATCTGGCGCGGCCGAAATCCTAGCAGAGCCTATGTTTCAAGGCTTGCGTTACCTGCAACTGAGGATGTCAAGAACGACGCATTAGCCGTTGGTCGAGTGGGGGCCCGCGACAAAGCATGCTTGGATGCCCTGGATAAAAAGAAAAAGACTGGAGTAACGCATCATGAAGACCCTGAGGTCGATGTCGATCAGCCGCCGCCTGTGGCTGATCCTGCTGGTGGCCGTGGCCATGCTGCTGGTGCTGGGCCTGCTGATGCTGCGCCAGCTCCATGGCGACCTGTACCAGGCAAAGGCCGAGAAGACCCGCCACGTGGTACAGACCGCCGCCGGCGTGCTGGCCCATTACCAAGGCCTGGAGGCTGCCGGCACACTGACCCGCGAGGCCGCACAGCAGCAGGCCCTGCAAGTGGTGCGCGGGCTGCGCTATGACCAGAACGACTATTTCTGGATCAACGACCTGCAACCGAAGATGGTCATGCACCCGGCCAACCCAAAGCTCGATGGCCAGGACCTCTCCGCCATCCGTGACCCCGACGGTTTCGCCGTCTTCAACGAGATGGTCGCCCTGGCCCGCAGCCAGGGCGCGGGGCCAGTCGACTATCGCTGGCCCAAGCCCGGCGCCAGTGAGCCGGTGGCGAAAACCTCGTATATACAGCTGTTCAAGCCCTGGGGCTGGATCATCGGTTCGGGGGTCTACATCGACGACGTGCAGGCCGAGTTCGCCAGGCAGTTGCGCGACGCCTCGCTGCTGGGCCTGGGCATCGCCCTGCTGATGGCCCTGCTGGTGATGCTGATCGCCCGCAGCATCGCCCGGCCACTGCAGGAGGCCGTGCAGGCCATGGGCAACATCGCCAGCGGCGAAAGCGACCTGACCCGGCGCCTGGACACCCATGGCCACGACGAGATCACCCAGCTGGGTGAGCACTTTAACCGCTTCAATGGCAAGTTGCAGGGCGTGATCGGTCAATTGCAGGGGGCGGCCCATGCCCTGGCCGAGTCGGCCGGCCATGTGGGTGACAACGCAGGCTCCGCCCAGGCCCGTAGCGCCCAGCAATCATTGCAGATGGACCAGGTCGCCACCGCCGTCAACGAAGTCACCTACGCGGTGCACGACGTGGCCAAGCACGCCGAGCAGGCCTCCAGCGAAATGCGCAATGCCCAGGCCCAGGTCGGCCACGGCCAGCAGGCGATCCACGGTAGCCTGCAGCAGATCGACCGGCTTTCGGCGACCATCGACCAGGCGGTACAGGTGATCCGCGAACTGGCCAGCCACAGCACGAAGATCGGCGGCGTGCTCGAGGTCATCCGCTCGATCGCCGAGCAGACCAACCTGCTTGCCCTCAACGCCGCCATCGAGGCCGCCCGCGCCGGTGAGCAGGGGCGCGGCTTCGCCGTGGTCGCCGACGAGGTGCGCCTGCTGGCCCAGCGCTCCGCCCAGTCGACCGCCGAGATCCAGACCATGATCGAGCACCTGCAGGGGCAGTCCGAAGCCGCGGTGCGGGCCATCGATACCAGCAGCGAAGCCTCGCGCCAGACCGTCGAGCAGGCCCGCGAGGCTGGCAGCAGCCTGGACGCCATCAACCATGCGCTGGGCAACCTGGGGGCGCTGAATGCCTCGATCGCCAGCGCCACCCTGCAGCAGTCGCATGTGGTCGAGGAAATCAACCGCAACGTCACCGAAACCGCCGACTTGTCGCAACAGACCGCCGAGGCCGCCCGCCAGTCCAGCGACGCTGGCGCGGCGCTTGGCCGCTTGAGCGAGGAGCTGGAGCAGTTGCTGCGCCAGTTCAAGGTCTAGCAGGGCCTGGCAACGGGCAGCCCGGATGCTGCCCACCGCTTGAAGGGTGGCGCACGAAGCGGTTAGCATCGCGGCCTCTCTCCGCCCAAGGATCGCCGATGTCCGGCCTCGAACTCTTCGCCGCCGCGCTCGGCGTCATCGCCGTCTGGCTCACCGTCAAGCAGAACCCCTGGTGCTGGCCGATCGGGCTGGTGATGGTGGTGCTGTACAGCTGGATCTTCTACGAGGTCAAGCTGTACTCGGACATGCTCCTGCAACTGGTCTACGCTGTGCTGCAACTGTACGGCTGGTGGCAATGGACCCGGCCGGACCGGGTCGAGGACGCCCGCCAGGTAACCAGCCTGGCACCGATGACGATGTTCAAGGGCCTGGCGATCGGCCTGCTGGCCAGCCTGCTGCTGGGCGCCGCCATGGCCCACTGGACGGACGCTGCCCAGCCCTGGCTGGACGCAGCACTCACCGGTTTCAGCCTGGTGGCCCAGCTGTGGATGGCACAGAAGCGCCTGCAGTGCTGGGCGCTATGGGTGGTGGTGGATGTGGTCTTCGTCGGCCTGTTCCTCTACAAGGGCCTCTACCTCACCGCCGCGCTGTATGCCCTGTTCACCTTGATCGCCGTGCGCGGCTGGCTGGAGTGGCGCCGCGACCCGGCGCTGGCCAGCGCATGAAGGTCCTGGTGCTGTGCGGCCCGGAGTCCAGTGGCAAGAGCTGGCTGAGCGGCGAGATCCAGGCGCATTTCGGTGGCGTGCTGGTCGGAGAGTATGTCCGCCATTTCATGGAGCGCGAGCAGCGCGATACCTGCTACGCCGATATCCCCACCATCGCCCGTGGCCAACTCGCCTGGGAAGACCAGGGCCGGGCGCAGGCACCGGAATTGCTGATCCTCGACACCCACCTGCTGAGCAATATCCTGTGGAGCCGGGCACTGTTCGGTGATTGCCCTGAGTGGCTGGAACAGGCCATTCAGGCGCGCCATTACGACCTGCACCTGCTGCTGCGCCCCGAGGGCGTCGAATGGGTCGGGGACGGGCTGCGCTGTCAGCCACGGCTGGAAGAGCGCCAGGTGTTCTTCGACGACAGCCTGGCCTGGTTGCAACGCCACCGGCAGAACGTGCAGGTGATTGACGGCGACTGGTCGCAACGCAGCGCCACGGTGTTGAGCGTTGTACAGCGCCTGCTGGACGGCAAGTCCCCCACCTGCCCCACCGAATGTTAAGCCGCTGATACACCCTGTGGGGCCATGCCCCCCGGATTTGCGCGCATTGCGCCAGATCCGGGGGTAGTGTCACGCCCGTGAAACACCCTCGACGAAAACCCGTCAGCGCCCGACTTCAATGGGCCCGACGGCTCATGGGGCGACTCTCTGTCTCAGCACTGATACACCAATCCATTGACGCACCAGCTCCAGCCCCACAACTGACTGATTCGAAAGCAATAACAAAAACCGGCACAGCTTCTGCTCTCCTTCTGGCAACGCGGCCCAGGCCCAACACGCCGAAGAAGGAATTGCCATCGTGGGGAAACTTGATAAAGGCAACGTCTGTCGTCTCCTGCTGATCGGATGCGCACTGGGTTCCAGCTTCAGTCTGCCAGCCCAGGCCGATAACGGGCTCGTCATCATTACCCGTGATGTGCAACCGCGCATCGCCACCCGTGCCCCGCTTGTGCCCGACCCCAACCCTGTCACCGTCAATACCAACCCGTCCGCGCACATACTCAAGCAGACCAACGAACTGAGCGACGGCGACTTCGCCAGTATCAGCAGCGGCGCAGGCATCAATACGCTGATCACCCAACAGACCAACAACATCGGGGCCAACATCGGCACCCAGACGCAACTGCCGAACATTGCCGGTGGGCGAGCCTCAGGCTCTGGCAATGGCATTGCCAACATGGTCAATTCGAACGTCCAGCAAGGTCTGGGCGCCCTGAAGATCCTCAGCGGGGGTCAGTGACATGAAGCATACGCTGCTGATCCTGGCCACGTTATGCAGTGCACCGGCCTTTGCCCAATCCCCCGTGATCAACAACGCCACCATCGACAGTTCAGGCGCACAGTACCAAGGCAACCTGGGCGTCAACCAGGCGGCCGGGGACCAACAACAGCAGGTCAACGCCCGGGCTATCGCCATCGGCCATGACGCCAACGCCAGCACCCAGATCCGCCAACGCTTGCGCACGCCTGTCGACCCCTCGATAGATGCTCGGTCCAGCATCCAGGGCGACGCCTTCAGCCACGGCAACGGCGTACTGGGCGTGAACCAGAGCGCCGGCGCCAGCAACCAGCAAGCCAACGCACTGCGCATCAGCGTCAGTGCCCAACCGCAAAGCATCGACGACAGCGTCCTTCTGCAACAGAACGTGGCGCTGATCAACAGCTCGGACTCAACTGCCCAGACACCCGGCCATCGCCAGGTCAGCACCAGCGACCAGGCATTCACCGGTAGCCGTGGCGTGGTGCAGTTGAATCAGAGTGCAGGGGTGGGAAACCGAACGGCCAACACCCTGAGCATCCGGGTCGCAGATTGACCCAAACAGGTAACAACAACACTTAACCTAAAACAAAGTACGGAGAACCACCATGAAACCCTCGATGGCACTCAAGCCTCTGGTTTTCGCAATTGCTGCGATCATGGCTGTGGCTGTACAAGCTGGGCAGAATGATCCACGTGGCGGCCACAACAATGGCCATAACAATGGCCACAACAACGGTCATCACACCCCTCCTCCTACCAAGATCCCGGTATATGCAACCGCCAATGCCTGGGACAAGCAAAGCAGCACCAACAACCGCATCAACAATGAAGGCACGGTGAACGAAGCCGAAATGAGCAGCTCGGCCTCCGGCACCAGCGGCAACGTGGGTGTCAACGTCGCGGCCGGCGCCGGCAACCAGCAGGACAACGCCGCCGCCATCGCCAACGCCGGCGCCGACTCGAGCCTGGACAACAGCTTCGTGTTCGGCTCCGCCTCGGCCACCGCCGACGTACGCCAGTACAGCAACAACAACAAGGTCAACAATTACGGCACCACCAACTCCGGCATCATGAGCGGCTCGGGCAACAACGGCAGCGGCAACATGGGCATCAACATTGCCGGTGGCGACCTGAACCAGCAGAAAAACACCATGGCCATTGCCAACTCCAATGCGCCACTGGGTAATGCCACCGCCACCGCCTCTGCCGACCAGAATGGCCCAGGCCTGGTAGTGAACAACAGCGCCGACCGCACCTACCGGGTCGATACGCTGACCTTCACCACCACGAAAAGTGGTAGTGCCTCGTACGACAAGGACTCCAGCTACAGCAAGGAAGGCAGCTCGTCTTCGAGCTGGGAGGCGGCCGGAGCCAACAGCTGGAACGCCAGTGGCTCGAAGAGCTCCGACGCCAGCGGTTCGCGCAGCCACGAATCGAGTGCTTCGGCTAGCGGCTCTCTGAACGCTTCGCTGGATGCCTCGGCAAGCGGCAGTGTGACCCAGACACAG
Organism: Pseudomonas sp. RC3H12; assembly: GCF_018596375.1. Taxonomy (NCBI): domain Bacteria; kingdom Pseudomonadati; phylum Pseudomonadota; class Gammaproteobacteria; order Pseudomonadales; family Pseudomonadaceae; genus Pseudomonas; species Pseudomonas sp. RC3H12. The sequence continues at coordinate 2,379,339 of NZ_CP075595.1, forward strand.
GACTTCGGCCGCCACGAGCGCAGCCGCACCGACTCGTTCGATGCATCGCTGAACGCTTCGATCGACGCTTCGTATGACAAATCGCACGAGAAGTCCTCCAGCTCCTCGTTCGAGAAGGCTTACGACTCTTCGTTCGAAAAGGCCTACGACTCTTCGTACGAAAAATCGGGCAGCAAAGCTTCCGAATTTGCCAAGTCCGGCTCGAAGAGCTTCAGCGAGTCCAGCTCGTACGACCTGAGCAACACCGTGTCGTTCCAGGTGCTGACCCCTACCGGTTGGGCTAACCCTGTGACCAACACCGCAACCCTCAGTGGCTCGGTGAACGGTGGCAGCGGCAACCTCGGCGTCAACGTCGCAGCCGGTGTGGGCAACCAGCAGAGCAACTCGCTGGCCATCTCCAACACCTCGTTCTGAGCGCTGTAACCGTAAGGCCCCCTTCGGGGGGCCTTTCTTCAACAGGACCAGGGGGCAAGACCATGCGGATGATCGCCTTGGCGTTTTTGCTGTGCATGGCAAGCTACAGCGAAGCGGCGCAGATGCCGCTTTCGGTTTTGCCGGGGGGCGCGGTGATCTACAAGCCCATCCAGAGCATCCGTGAGCGCAAGTTCGCCGACCTGGTGCAACAGAAGACCGATTTCAGTTGCGGCGCCGCGGCGCTGGCAACCATCCTGCGCCAGGCCTACTGGCTGGACGTGGACGAACAACACATCATCGAAGGCATGCTGGCTCACGCCGACCAGGACCTGGTACGGGTGCAGGGCTTCTCCATGCTCGACATGAAACGCTACGTGGAAAGCCTGGGCATGCGTGCGCGCGGCTACCGGGTCGCTGCCGAAACCCTGAACAGCGTGCGTATACCCGTGGTGGTGCTGATGGACATCCGTGGCTACAAGCACTTCGTGGTCATGCAACGGGTCGACAAGGGCTGGGTCTATATCGGCGATCCGGTCCTGGGCCACAAGCGCTACAAGGTCGAGGACTTCCTCAAGGGCTGGAACGGCATCATCTTCGCCGTGATCGGCCAGGGTTACGACAAGACCAATGCCTTGCTCGACCCTCCTCTGCCGCTGAGCGCCAAGGGCCGGATCAACAACTTTACCCCGGTCAAGGACGCTGACCTGATGGACTTCGGCTTCATCCGCAGCGACTTCTTCTAATGACAATCAAGCACGACGCTCCGGGAGCATCCCATGAAGACTCCAGCATGGCTCACCCTGATCTGTCTGGCAGCCGCCCTGCCCCTCCAGGCAGAAACGTTCAAGCCCATTGAACTGAAAGACCAGGAGCTGGCGAACCTGCGCGGGCGCTATGTAATGCCGGGGCGGATCATCAGTTTCGGCGTGGTCATGACCAGCACCTGGCAAAACGCCAGTGGCGATGTCATCGGCGCCAAGACCTCGATGCAGGTCCAGCAATCGACCATCAAACCGCAATTCTACGTGTCGATGATCGACAAGAAAGGCTCCGGCGCTGCCAACGCGCAAGGCGCCGGCAGCGTCACGGGCGGCGCGGGCCTGAACACGACCGACGGTGTTACCCAGGTAGTGCGCGCCGCCGGCGACAACAATACCGCTTACAACAACGTCGATATCAACGTCACCAAGGCCAACCAGGCACCCGATACGCCACAGCAGGGCCAGGTACTGGCAGCAGGCTCCACACTGGTTGGCAGCAACGGCGCCGGCTCGCTGAGCGTATCGGCCAGCGGCACCGGCGTGCAGCTCGACGTGGTGGCCAACAACAACCAGGGCAGTGCCCTGCAACGCATCGCCCAGGGCGGGTTGATGCAGAACGCGACATTGCTCGGCAATGGCAACCAGGTCAGCAACCTGACGGCCCTCAACGTCGTGCTGCGCGACAACGTGCCTGATGCCGCGCTGAACGGCAATCTTGACCAGCTCAAAGGCCTTCGCGCTCTCGGATACTGATCTACGCTGACTCTCATCGTATGTAGTCTGAAGGGACGGCTAACCCATGCACCGATCGTTGACGTTCAGAGCTGTAGTCTGTCTGAGTACCTTGGCACCCGCGACATTGCTCTACGCAGCTCCGGACCCTCAGGTCGAGGCACTGAAGCAGGAGCTGCGAGAGCTCAAGCAACGCTACGAAGCCCAACAGAACGCGCTGATGGTGCTCGAACAGCGCGTGCGGCAAGTAGAAGAGACCCCGGCGGCGCCGCCGCCCAGGCGCCTGACAAGGTCCCCCTCGGAACCGGCCAAAGGCGCCCAGACGGTTGCGTCAGGCACCCCTGGCAATGCAGGCAGCTCCTATGGTCAATCGCTAAAGGACGACTCCGAGCCTGCGCAAAGTGTTTCCAACCTGTATGACGAAGCCAGCGGCTTCTTCGGCGGCGGCAAGTTCAGCGTCGAGACCGGCGTGACCTATACCCACTACGACACTCGCGCCCTGACCCTCAACGGTTTCCTCGCCCTGGACTCGATCTTCCTTGGCAACATCAACCTCGACCGCATCAAGGCCGATAACTGGACACTGGACCTGACAGCCCGCTACAACCTGGACCAGCGCTGGCAGTTCGACATCAACGTGCCGATCGTCTACCGGGAGTCGACCTATTCTTCAGGCGGCGTAAGCGGTGTGGGCTCCACCGCCTCCGATGCCACGGTAACCCGAGACCCCGCCATCGGCGACATCAACGTGGGGGTAGCCTACAAGTTCCTCGACGAGTCGGAAAACTGGCCCGACGCGGTCGCGACCCTGCGGGTCAAGGCCCCCACCGGCAAGGACCCTTACGGTATCAAGCTCATCAGGGATACGGCCAACGACAACCTGGCGGTGCCTGAAAGCCTGCCCACCGGCAATGGTGTCTGGTCGATCACACCGGGGATTTCGCTGGTCAAGACGTTCGACCCGGCCGTTCTCTTCGCCAGCCTGTCCTACACCTACAACATGCAGGACTCGTTCAGCGACATCAGCCCGGAAGTCAACAGCAAGGTACCAGGCGACGTGAAACTCGGAGATTCCTGGCAGATCGGCGGGGGTATCGCCTTCGCCCTGAACGAGCGGATGAGCATGTCGTTCTCGGTCACCGACCAGTTCGCCAGCAAAAGCAAGATCAAACGCGATGGCGGCGACTGGCAGTCGATCACCAACAGCGACTACAACGCGGCCAACTTCAACGTCGGCCTGACGTTCGCCGCCACCGACAACCTGACCATCGTCCCCAACCTCTCCATCGGTTTGACCGAAGACTCGCCGGACTTCTCGTTCAGCCTGAAATTCCCCTACTACTTCTGACCGCACCGGGCCCGCGCACGGGCCCGGCATTTGGTTACCGGTTTTGTAGCATCCGACTTTCCCGGCACCAGCCTGTTATCATCCGGCACAATTTTGTGACGGTTTAATGGCATTAAGGAAAGTTTCGTGAACAACCTGCTCGGTCACCCTCGCGCCCGCCTTGCCGCCCTGGCAATCCTGGTGCTGGTGATACCCCTGACCGCGCGCGCCCTGCTGGGCTGGTCCAACCCCTTTGGCTATCTGTCCGACCTCGCCATCGGCAGCCTGTTGGTCCTGCTCCTGCTGCGACGTCCCTGGTGGCTGGCCCTGCCGCTGCTGTTGGCTTGGGGCGGCCTGTGGGTGGCATCCGCCGAGCTGGTCAGCGCCGTCGGCAGGCTGCCCACGGTCGACGACCTGAGCTACCTGATCGACCCGCAGTTCATGGAGAACTCCACCGGCGGCGGACTGGCCCATGCCTGGCTCCCCGCCCTGCTGGTCACCGGCCTTGGCGCCTGGCTGGCGAGCGTATGGCGATCGCCCGCCAGCGCGTCATTGCCACGGCGACTCTGGGCCGTGCCCCTGGCTCTGTTCGGCCTGCACTGGGGCGGCCAGCAACTGGCCCCCTCGGACGCCGACCAATGGCGCCAGTACGGCCTCACCCACCAGGCGCTGTCGACGGCAGTGGGCAAGGTGCAGCATCAGGCCTTGAGCCGTATGGGCCGGGTGCCGGCAGTCACGGCGCTGTCCAGCGCCGGCCTTACCCAGTCCGACCTCAATGGCGTCAAGCTGCTCGACGCAGCGGGCAAGGCACGCAACCTGCTGATCATCACCGTCGAGGGCATCCCCGGCGCTTACCTGCGCCCCAACCGCGAGGCACTGGGCAGCCACTACCAGCAGGACCTGATGCCCCGTCTCAGCCAGTGGGCCGAGCGCGGCATGAACACCCCCGACTATGTATTGCACACACACCAGACCATTCGCGGCCTGTACGCGATGCTCTGCGGCGACTATGACAAGCTGGCCAACGGCACGCCCAAGGGGGTCGAGCTGCTGACCCAGCAGCAACGCAACCAGGCCTGTCTGCCGGCCCAGCTGCGCGAGGCCGGCTTCGCCACCCATTACCTGCAAGGCGCCGGGCTGCGTTTCATGGCCAAGGACCGGATCATGCCCCACATCGGCTTCGACACGGTGCATGGGCTGGAGTGGTTCGCCAACGACAACTACCTGGAATTCCCCTGGGGCAAGGATGATCGCGCCTTCTTCGAAGGTGCGCTCGACTACGTCGCCGAGCTGCGCAAGCAACCAAAACCCTGGATGCTCACCCTGCTCACGGTCGGCACCCACCAGCCCTATTCGGCGCCGGAGGCCTATTTGCAACGCTTCGATACGCCCAAGCAGGCTGCGGTGGCCTACCTCGACGATGCCCTTGGCAGCTTCCTCGACGGTCTCGCGCGCCAGGGCGTTCTGGAAGACACCCTGGTGATCGTCACCTCCGACGAATCCCACGGCATCGATGGCGTGCGCCTGGCCTCGGCGTGGGGCTTCAACCTCACGCTCGCACCGGAGCAGGCCCAACTGCCCAGGCTCAAGCAGGGCACCTACGGCCATGTCGACCTGAGCACCTCCCTGCTCGATTATTTCGCCCTGCCGATCCCGGCGGCCTTGGCCGGCCGCTCGCTGTACCGCGACTACGACAGTGGCCGCGAGATGATTTCCTACACCAATGGCATGTTGCGCTACCACGACGGCCAGGGCACCCTCAGCGAGTGCGATTTCCAGCAACGCTGCCGGCGCTATGCCAGCCCCGGCTTCATCGCCGACCAGGCCAGGTTCCTCGGCCGTGGCGAAGACACGCTCGGACCGCAGATCAACCTGTTGGCCACGAGCCTCGACCAATCGCTGCTGCAGACGCCGCTCAACCTGCGCTACCAGTTCGGCGGTCCCTCCCCCATCGCCCTGGCTGAGCGCATCAAGGATGACTGGGCCGACAACCTGATCGGCGCGCAATACCTGGAGATGCCCGAAGGCACCCGCACCCGGGTACGTCTCAAGGTACGAGCGCTGGACCCCCGCCACGCCGCGTACATCCGGCTCAAGGCCAAGGAGCTTGAGCAAGATGTGCAGCTTGGCTTACCCGAAGAGATTCGGGTAACGGCCGATGAGCCGCTGGAAATGCAGTTCGACTTCGACAACCCCACCGTGCGCAAGGCGTTTTCCTTCCACCTGTTGGGGTATGGTGGCGGCGAGGTGGAGGTCAGCGACTTCAGCGTGATCACCGAGCTGCCCGACGAGCCGGAGACGATGGAGGAACTGGCGGATGGGCATCTTGCCCAGTCGAGCTGAGGCCCCGCAATCGGGAGCGTGGTTGCTCAACGAATCTGGTGCTTGTGCAACAACCGGTAGAACGTCGGCCGCGACACACCCAGCACCTTGGCCGCGATACTCAGGTTGTCGCTGTGCCGGTTCAGCACATCGCACAACGCCTGCCGCTCGGCGCGGTGCTTGTAGTCCTCCAGCGTGCCCAGCGGCTGGTCCTGCTCCTGCAGGTCCTGCAAACCCAGGTCCTGGGCCTCGATCTGCCGGCCTTCGGCCAGCACCAGGCCACGCCGAACCCGGTTGGCCAACTCGCGCACATTGCCCGGCCACTCGTGCCGGCCCATGGCCGCCAAGGCACCGTCGCTGAACGAACGTGGCCGCCTACCCGTCTCGGCGCTGTAGAACTGCGAGAAATGGCTGGCCAGCATCGACAGGTCGCCATGCCGGTCACGCAGTGGCGCGGTCACCACTTGCAGCACATTCAGGCGGTAGTACAGGTCTTCGCGAAACCGCGCCAAGGCGATGGCCTTTTCCAGGTCCACATGGGTCGCCGCCAGAACCCTGACGTCGACGGCGATGGGTTGATTGCCGCCCACCCGTTCGATGTGCTTTTCCTGAAGAAAGCGCAGCAGATTTGCCTGCAGTTCCAAAGGCAGGTCACCGATCTCGTCGAGAAACAGGGTGCCACCATTGGCCGCTTCGATGCGCCCCACCTTGCGCTGGTGAGCCCCGGTGAAGGCGCCCTTTTCATGGCCAAACAGCTCGGACTGGATCAGGTGTTCCGGTATGGCCCCGCAATTGATGGCAATGAACGGTTTGTCCCAGCGTTGTGATTGCCGGTGCAGGGTGCGCGCCACCAGTTCCTTGCCGGTTCCGCTTTCGCCACGGATCAGCACTGGCGACTCGGTCGGCGCCAACTTGCCGAGCAACTTGCGCAACTCGCGGATTGGCCGGCTTTCGCCCAGCAGTTCATGTTCGGGCTCATCCACCCGCACCGCGCCCTTGCCGCGCAGGCGTGCCATGCCAAAGGCACGGCCCAGGGTGACCTGCACCCGGGAGACATCGAACGGCAACGTATGGAAGTCAAAAAACCACTCGCAGACGAAATCTCCGACATTCTGCAGGCGCAGTTCCTCGGCGCTGAGCACGGCGATCCACTCGGTATTGCTGCGCTTGATCAGGTCCTTGACCGCTTCGGGGTGCAGCAGGTGCGAGGCTTGCAAGCGCACCAGGCCAACGTCGCAGGGCTGCTCCAGTGCGGCCTCGAGCGTGCAACTTCGGACATCCCAGCCGACACTGCACAAGCCCGGCAACAGGCGGTGGCAATCGTCGCAGGGGTCGACGATCAGCAGGCGGCGGTGGGATGCAGGTTCAAGCATGACCTTTCCTTGGCGCCAGTTATTGGTTTTTTACCTATAAACAGACAGTTGCGACGCCCGAATTAACAGTAGCAATGAACTTGACGCTCCCCACTACCGTTGGTCAGCCCGCCAGCCGTGTGCCCGGCACACTCGGGAATTATCTCAACCCTTGCGCGTCTGAGGCGGGAGCGACAAGCACGGACGAATGAATCGTCAATAAAAAATTTCAAAACCTTGTGACTTGAACCCTGACCTGGAGCATCAGTACAAATAACCCCGCGCTGTAGAGTGTTCAGGAATAACACCGCGGAACAATATTTCGCTGTTTGGGACCATGAGAGAGACCGAACCATGAATGCCCCGCTCCGTGTCAACGAAGCACTGCTGATCGCCGACCACGCCTTCGAACCCTTCCAGTGCGTAGCCTGGGATGCACCCAACGGTACCGGTGAGCTGAGCCTGGCAGTGATCGACCGGACCAGCACTCGTATCGGCAGCAAACAAGTGTCCTCGCGCGTCTATTCCGACCCTGCGCAATGGGCCAGTTTGATCGAGGAAGTGCGCGCCGAACTGTCCGGCAAAGGTTACGACCTGCAACCCTGGTCGATGCCAAAGTAACAAGACTGCCTGTTACAAAGTGCGTGGCCGCCACGCACTTTGGTAACTTTCCCCGAATACGGGGATAACTTTTTCAATTGCGACATCCTGTCGCAGCCACCTGCTTAACTGAGCACGCTGAACTGCTCGATATGCCGATATTCGGCATGTAGTTGTTCGGCAATTTGTCGTGCGCGGCCCACGCGCACCGCCGCCATTTCCATATCCACCAGCAACGTGTTGCACGGTAACGGCTGCAACTGTGCTTCCTGCTGCAGGCGACCATCGGTCAGCACCAGGCAACGCTGGGTCTCCAGGGGCAGGCGCTTGCTCCGCGCCAGCAGCCAGTGGCGCGCCTCCTCCAGCGCCGCCGGCAACGGCGTACCGCCGCCAGCCCCCAGCGCCTGCAACCAGGGCTGCAACGCCGCCGAGGCCTTCAGGCCATGCCGTTGCCATTGCGGCTTGTCGCCACTGGCCGTGAGCAAGGCCAGGCGGGCCCGTTGCCGATAGGCCTCATCGAACAATCCGGCCAGCAGGCCCTTGGCCTGGGACAGTGCCTGGTTGCGGCGGGTGGAAGCCGATGCATCCACGATCACCAGCCAGAGCTCCGGCGCCTGGGCCTGACGTTGTTGCCAGCACAGCTCACGGCGCAGGCGCGGCCGCCCCTTGAGCAAGGTCGCCAGCCAGGCAATGCGGCCAGTCTCGGCCGCACGCGGGCGGCCCCGGGTGCTACCTGTCAAATTGCCGGCACGGGGTCTGGCATCCGCCGCCTGGGCATGGCGCAAGCGGATGCTCAGGGCTTTTTTGCCCAGTTCGGTACCTCGCGGCGTACGCCCGTCGCCACCGGCTGGGGCGGCAACGCGCCCCAGTCGCCCTGCCCGCCTTGCGTTTGCGGCGGCCGAGGAGGCTCGCCCGCCGTGGCGGCCTGCGCTTGCGGTGCGTGGGCGCGACGGCGATGGCGCAAGGCAAACTCGGCCACCGCCTCCACATCCGCTTCCTCGATCACCGTACTGCCACGCCAGGCGGCGTGGGCCCGTGCCGCACGCAGCCAGACCAGGTCGGCGCGCATGCCGTCCACCCCGGCGGCAAAGCAGCGCTCGGTGATCAAGGCCAGGGCCTGGTCGTCCAAGGGGATCGATGCCAATTGCTCGCGCGCGGCCTGGCAACGCTGGCGCAGCGCGGTCTGCTGGGGCGCCCACTGGGTACAGAACGCCTGTGGGTCGTTGTCGAAGGCCAGCCGACGGCGAATGATCTGCTGCCGTGCCTCGGGCGCGGGCAGGCCCTCCAAGGCCACGTTCAGGCCAAACCGGTCGAGCAGTTGCGGCCGCAGCTCGCCCTCCTCCGGGTTCATGGTACCGATCAGCACGAACCGGGCGGCGTGCCGATGGGAGATGCCATCGCGCTCGATGCGATTGGTCCCGCTGGCAGCTACATCCAGCAGCAGGTCCACCAAGGGATCGGGCAGCAGATTCACTTCATCGACGTACAGTACGCCACCGTCGGCATGGGCCAGCACACCCGGCGAGAACCGCGCCTGGCCCTGGCTCAAAGCGGCATCGAGGTCGAGGGTGCCGACCAGACGTTCTTCGGTCGCCCCCAGTGGCAGGGTCACGAACGGCCCGCCGCCCAGCAGGTCGGCCAGGCCCCGTGCCAGGGTGCTCTTGGCCATGCCCCGAGGGCCTTCGATCAGTACGCCACCGATTTTCGGGTCGATCGCGGTCAGGCACAGGGCCAGCTTGAGGTCGTCGGCGCCGACCACGGCGGCCAGGGGGAATTGTACGGGTTCGCTCATGTTCAGCTGTCTTCCTCGCCGGCGAGCAACTGCTGCTCGAGGCTCTCGCGATAGTCGCCCGGCTCCTGCCACAACCCGCGCTGCTGGGCTTCCAGCAAGCGCTCGGTAAGGTCGCGCAGGGCTTCGGGGTTGTGCTCGCGCATGAAATCACGGGTGGCCGGGTCGAGCACATAGGCGTCGGCCAGGCCCTGGTAATGATGGTCGTCGATCAGGTGGGTGGTGGCGTCGAAGGCAAACAGGTTGTCGACCGTCGCCGCCAGCTCGAATGCACCTTTATAGCCATGACGCTTGGCGCCGTCGATCCATTTCGGATTGAGCGCGCGGGCACGGATCACTCGGTTGAGTTCTTCCTTCAGGGTCCGCACCCGCGGCCGGTCGGCCTGGCTGTGATCGCCGTGGTAACTGGCCCGCGAGGTGCCGGCCAGGGTTTCGGCGGCCGCCAGCATGCCGCCCTGGAACTGGTAGTAGTCGTTGGAGTCGAGCAGGTCGTGCTCGTGATTGTCCTGGTTCTGCAGCACCGCCTGTACCTGCGCCAGGCGCTGGGCGAATGCGGCGCGGGCCGGCGTGCCCTCGTCGCTGGCGCCGTAGGCGTAGCCACCATGGTTGAGGTAGACCTCGGCCAGGTCGTCGCGGCTGTGCCACAGGCGCCCGTCGATGGCGTTCTGCACGCCCGCTCCGTACGCCCCCGGCTTGGCTCCGAACACCCGCCAGCCGGCCTGCCGCGCCGCCTGCTCCAGCGCCATGCCGGCGCCGAGCAACGCTTCACGCTCGGCGCGCACCCGGGCGGCCAGGGGGTTCAGGTCGTCCGGCTCGTCCAGCGCGGCCACTGCCTGCACCGCGGCGTCGAACAGGCGGATCAGGTTGCCGAAGGCGTCACGGAAGAAACCCGACACCCGCAGCGTCACATCCACCCGCGGCCGGTCGAGCAGGCTCAATGGCAGGATCTCGAAGTCGTCAACCCGCTGGCTGCCGGTGGCCCACACCGGACGCACGCCCATCAGCGCCAGGGCCTGGGCGATGTCGTCGCCACCGGTGCGCATGGTCGCCGTGCCCCACACCGACAGACCCAGCTGCCGCAAGTGGTCGCCGTGGTCCTGCAGGTGGCGCTCGAGGATCAGGTTGGCCGAGGCGAACCCCAGGCGCCAGGCCGTGGTGGTCGGCAGGTTGCGCACATCGACGGTGTAGAAGTTACGCCCGGTGGGCAGCACGTCCAGGCGGCCACGGCTGGGCGCGCCACTGGGCCCGGCCGGGACGAAACGCCCGGCCAGCGCGGCCAGCAGGCCGTCGATCTCGGCGGCGCCACAGGCGTCCAGGTCCGGCGCGATCTGTTCGACCAGCGCCTGCAACACCTCGCGTACCGGTGCCCAGCCGTCTTCATCCGGCAACGCCGCAGCCCCTTGCAATGCCTGCTCGATCAATGTCAGCGCCAGCCACTCCAGGCGCTCACGGGTATCACCACAGGTGCGCCATGCGCTGCTGTCGACTTGTAGCAGCAGGCCAGGGCGCGGCCCGTCCCAGGGCTGTCCCAGGTCGCAGTCCAACGGATCGAAGCCCAACGCCAAGGCCTTGGCCAGCACGCGAATCAGGCTGGCGTTACCGCCCTTGCCATCTCCCCGCGCCACCCGCACCAGGGCCAGCAGCGTGTCGCTGCGCAGGCGCCCCTGGGGCGACTGGCCGAACACATGCAGGCCATCGCGGATCTGCGACTCCTTGAGGTCGCACAGGTAGGTATCCAGGCGCGGCAACCACACCGCAGCATCCTCCAGCTGCCCTTCAAGCTGCAGTTCACGGTCGATGTGGTTGGCCTTGACCAGTGCGAGGATGTCGCGCTGCAACTCGTTGGCGCGACGTGGATCGAGCAGCTGCGCTTCGTAGTACTCGTCGGCCAGCTGTTCCAGGTGACGCAGCGGGCCATAGGTCTCGGCGCGGGTCAAGGGCGGCATCAGGTGGTCGATGATCACCGCCTGGGTGCGTCGCTTGGCCTGGGCGCCCTCGCCTGGGTCATTGACGATAAATGGATAGATGTTGGGCAGCGGCCCGAGCAACGCGTCCGGCCAGCATTCGGCGGACAGCCCAACGCCCTTGCCCGGCAGCCATTCCAGGTTGCCGTGCTTGCCGACATGGATCAACGCATCGGCGGCGTAGCCGTTGCGCAACCAGAAGTGGAACGCCAGGTAGCCGTGCGGCGGCACCAGGTCCGGGTCGTGGTACACGGCGCTGTGGTCCACCTGGTAGCCCCGCGCCGGCTGGATGCCGACGAAGGTCAGGCCGTAGCGCAAGCCGGCGACCATCATGCGCCCGCTGCGGAACATCGGGTCCTGCTCGGGCGGCCCCCAGCGCTCCAGCACGGCGCGCTGGTTGGCCTCGGGCAACGCGGCGAAGGCGCTGTGGTAGTCGGCCAGGGCCAGGCTCTGGGCGCAAGGGCGCTGGTCAAGGTGATCGAGGTCGTTGGTGACACCGCCGAGCAACTGGTGGATCAACTCGGTGCCGCTGTCGGGCAGGCCGGCTACCGGATAACCCTGCGCCTGCAGGACCTTGAGGATATTCAACGCGGCGCCTGGGGTGTCGAGGCCGACACCATTGCCGATGCGCCCGTCGCGGGTCGGGTAGTTGGCCAGCACCAGGGCCACACGCTTCTCCTGGTTGTCCAGGCGCGCCATTGTCACCCAGCGCCGCGCCAGCTCGGCGACGAAATCCATGCGTTCGGGGTGGGCGCGGTAGCAGACCACGTCGGACTGGCTGCGCTCACTGCGCCAAGCCAGGTCCTTGAAGCTCACCGGCCGGGTGATGATGCGCCCGTCCAGCTCGGGCAAGGCGATGTGCATTGCCAGGTCGCGGGCGCCGAGGCCCTGCTCGCTCTGCTCCCAGCCGGGCTGGTTGTCCTGGGCGCAGATCGCCTGCAACACCGGCACATCGCGGCGCAATGGGCGCAGATTGGGCTGTTCGGGGCTGGACAGGGCAAAACCTGTGGTGTTGATCACCACCTCGGCCTGCACTTCGTCGAGCCAGGCCTCGACCTGGTCCAGGCAGGCGCGTTCCTTGAGGCTGGCCACGGCGATCGGTAACGGATTCAAGCCGCAAGCCTGCAGGCGCTGGCAGAACACATCGATGAACGCGGTGTTGGCTGCCTGCAGGTGGGAGCGGTAGAACAGCAGCGGTGCCACCGGGTACTCCGGATGCCATTCGGCGTACCAGTCCTCGAGCCGTGCGGTGGCCTTGGCCGGGTGATAGACCACCGTGCGCGGCAAGGCCTGCGGCTCGTCCCAGGGGTAGGCGCGCCCCAGCCACTGGCTGGCCAGGCAGTTGAACAGGTTCAGTGCATTGGCCTTGCCACCCTGGCGCAGGAAATGCCAGAGGCGCTCGGCCTGTTCCCCACATACCGTGCCCAGGCCGGTCAGCTCCGGGTCGGGACGGTCGTCGCCGGGTACCAGGATCAGCTGTACGCCACGGGCGGCCAACTCGACCAGTTGTTCGACACCATAGCGCCAGTAACCGACACCGCCATGCAGCGACACCAGGATCACCTTGGCATGGCGCAGCACCTGGTCGACATACAGGTCGACCGAGGCATGGTTCTGTACCTGCATCGGATTGGCCAGGCGCACACTGGGGAAATCCGCCGGCAACTGCTCGGCGGTTTCGGCAAGCAGCGCCAGGTGTGAATCACCGCTGCAGAGGATCACCAGTTCGGCGGGGGTCTGGCCGAGGTCGGCGATGCTGTCGTCCGGCACAAAGCCGCCGGGCTGGGTCCGCAGCAGGTGCATGGGTCAGGCGCCCAGGGCCTGGCGCAGGCGCGCTTCCAGCTGGGTCGCGTCCAGGTCCTGGCCGATCAGCACCAGGCGGGTGATCCGTGGCTCCTCGCTGCGCCATGCACGGTCGAAATGCTTGTCGAAGCGGGTGCCCACGCCCTGGATCAGCAGGCGCATCGGCTTGCCGGGAATGGCGGCGAAGCCCTTGGCGCGCAGGATGCCAAACTCGGTGACCAGTTGCGTCAAGGCATCGAGCAACAGGCTTTCGTCAGCCTCGGGCAGGTCGATGGAGATCGAGTCAAAGGCGTCGTGGTCATGGTCGTCATGGTCATCGCCGTCGTGATGGCTGTCGTGGTGGGTGCGGCGGCCATCGATATGCGCCTCGGACTCGGCGCCCACGCCCAGCAGCACCTCCAGCGGCAGGCGACCACTGCTTGCCTCGATCACCTTGACCGCCGGCGGCAGTTCCTCGGCCACTTCGGCACGGACCTTGGCCAGGCCCTCGGCATCGATCAGGTCGGCCTTGTTCAGTACCACCAGGTCGGCGCTGCCCAGTTGGTCGGCGAACAGTTCGTGCAGCGGCGACTCATGGTCGAGATTAGGGTCGAGCTTGCGCTGGGCGTCGACCTGGTCCGGGTAGGCGGCAAAGGTGCCGGCGGCCACGGCCGGGCTGTCGACCACGGTGATCACCGCGTCGACCGTGCAGGCGTTGCGGATTTCCGGCCACTGGAAGGCCTGTACCAGCGGCTTGGGCAAGGCCAGGCCGCTGGTTTCGATAAGGATATGGTCGAGGTCGCCGCGGCGCGCCACCAGCTCGCGCATCACCGGGAAGAACTCCTCCTGCACGGTGCAGCACAGGCAGCCGTTGGCCAGCTCGTAGACGCGGCCGTTGGCCTCTTCCTCGGAGCAGCCGATGCTGCACTGCTTGAGGATTTCGCCATCGATGCCAAGCTCGCCGAACTCGTTGACGATCACCGCGATGCGGCGGCCCTGGGCGTTGTCGAGCATATGGCGCAGCAAGGTGGTCTTGCCCGAGCCGAGGAAGCCGGTAACGATGGTGACGGGAAGCTTGGCCAGTGTTTTCATGTCGCGATGCCCTTGGCAGCAATGGCGCGGGCATGCAGGACGACAGCCACGGCCCGTGTCGGCCTGGCGGGTTCGCCACCGGATCACCCCGCCCGGTTGAAAGTCGAAAACGTTGCGAGGCAGGTCTCCTGGCTTGCACCGCCGGCCGTCAAAGCCAGTGGGATGGCGCCTTCCCGCGCGTGCGCAGTGGCTGTGCCGATCCGTCATCAGTGCCTACAGTTGCGGGGGCAGCCGCGGCTTGTACCGCGTTCCCGTCTTAGCCCGGGCCAGCGCCCGGGAACCTCGAACCGGCAAGGCTACGCAGTGCCTGCCTGGCGGTCAACCGCCGCGGCGATTGACGCAGGCCCGGCCCCGTGATTTGCTAGCGCATTGCGTTCAGGTGCCCCCAACGGGGGTGAAACGGGAAACCGGTGCGTCGCGCCTCCTTGAAGAGGGCGACAAGGCCGGTGCTGCCCCCGCAACGGTAAGCGAGAGAAGCGTCCAGACCACTGTGCCCATCGTGCGGCATGGGAAGGTGGCGCTTGATCGATGGAGCCCCGCTCCACCTCGCCAGCCCGGAGACCGGCCTGACATGCTTGCAGAACACCCCGCGGTGGGCGGGCGCTGTCGTATCACCTGGGCCAGCCGCGCCCGGGGGCGTCGCGCCTGCCCGTTGCCACAACAAAAGCAGCAGAGGAACGCGTCATGCCCATCACCCACGCCAAACCCAGTATCGCCACCCCCGTCAGTCTCAGCCAGCGCCTGATCGTCGCGATCGGCGCCAGCCTGCTGGGCCTGTGCCTGGTGTACTTCGCCGGTTTCTCGCACATCGAAGCGGTGCACAACGCCGCCCACGACACCCGCCACAGCGCCGCCTTCCCTTGCCACTGAGTACGCCCGCATGATCACGCGCATCGCCCGTACCGCGGGTTTCAGCGGCCTGCTCGCCGCCCTGCTGCTGACCCTGCTGCAAAGCTTCTGGGTCGCCCCGTTGATTCTCCAGGCGGAAACCTATGAAACCGCCGCCCCCGCCGTCGAACAGCATGAACATGGCGAGGCCGCAGCGCCCCATGAGCACAGCGCCGAGGCCTGGGCGCCCGAAGATGGCTGGCAACGTATCCTGTCCACCACGGGCGGCAACCTCGTGGTCGCCGTCGGCTTCGCCCTGATCCTCGCCGCACTGTACAGCCTGCGCGCCCCGGGCCGCGTGGCCACCGGCGCACTGTGGGGCCTGGCGGGCTTCGCCGTGTTCTGCCTGGCGCCGACCCTGGGCCTGCCACCGGAACTGCCTGGCACCGCCGCCGCCGACCTCGGCCAGCGCCAGACCTGGTGGATCGGCACCGCCGCCGCCACCGCCGCTGGCCTGGCGTTGCTGGTGTTCGCCCAGCACTGGCTGTTCAAGGTGCTCGGCGTCGCCCTGCTGGTGATCCCGCACCTGATCGGCGCGCCACAGCCAGCGGTTCATGAAAGCCTGGCCCCCGAGGCGCTGGAGACCCAGTTCAAGATCGCTTCGTGGCTGACCAACGCCGCGTTCTGGTTGGCCCTGGGCCTACTCAGCGCCTGGTTGTTCCGCCGCTCCAGCCAGCACTGATGCGCGACCTTGTTCCCCAGCCGGCGTTGTATGCCGGCTTTGGTTGCCGCCGTGGCTGTCCGGTCGAAACGCTCGCGGTGCTGCTGCGCCAGACCCTGACCAACCACGCCCTGCCCCTGTCGGCGCTGAAGGCAATCGCCAGCATCGAACCCAAGGCGCGCGAGCCCGGCCTGCTGGCACTGGCCGAGCGGCTCGGGTTGCAGTTCATCTGCTTCGACAGCAGCCACTTGTCGACCTTCGAAGCGCTGCTCAGCCAGCGCTCGACAACGGTGTACGCCCAGACTGGCTGCTGGGGTGTCGCCGAAAGCGCAGCCCTGGCCCTGGCCGGCCGCACCGGCGTTGCGCCGCGCCTGCATGTGCCAAGGCAAGCGCTCGGCGGCGCTACCCTGGCCCTGGCCATCGGCGGATAATCCGCCTCTTTACCTGCAAGGAACCTCCATGACGGTCTATTTCATCGGTGCCGGCCCCGGCGATCCCGAGCTGATCACGGTCAAGGGCCAGCGCCTTGTCCGACAGTGCCCGGTAATCATCTACGCAGGCTCGCTGGTACCAGCTGCAGTGCTCGAGGGGCATAAGGCACACACCGTCATCAACAGCGCCGAGCTGCACCTGGAGCAGATCATCGAGGCCATGCGCCAGGCCCATGCCAACGGCCAGGACGTGGCCCGCGTGCACAGCGGCGACCCTAGCCTGTACGGCGCCATCGGCGAACAGATCCGCCACCTGCGTGAGTCGGGCATCGATTACCAGATCATCCCCGGAGTCACCGCCACTGCCGCCAGCGCCGCGCTGCTGGGTTGCGAGCTGACACTGCCGGACGTGGCGCAGACGGTGATCCTCACCCGCTACGGCGACAACTCGCCGATGCCGGCCGGTGAACAGCTGGCCGATCTGGCCCGCCATGGCAGCACCCTGGCCATCCACCTGGGTGTACGCCACCTGCCGCGAATCGTCGAGCAACTGCTGCCCCACTATGGCGCCGACTGCCCCATCGCCGTGGTCCATCGTGCCACCTGGCCAGACCAGGATTGGGTCAAGGGCACCCTGGCGGACATCGTCGAGCGCCTGGCAGCCAAGGGCTTCCGGCGTACCGCGCTGATCCTCGTCGGTCATGTCCTGGGCGATGCCCCGTTCGCCGACTCGGCCCTGTACCGCGCCGGTCACGCCCATCTCTACCGCCCCGGCCCGTGAAGCGATTGCCGAGTGGGCGTGGGCGGCGCACACTGGGCCTTCCAACTGGATGGAAACCCTGCCCATGCTCGACCTGCGTCCCAACTGCGAATGCTGTAACACCGACCTCCCTCCCGAAAGTCCGGATGCGCTGATCTGTTCGTTCGAGTGCACCTTCTGTCGTGCCTGTAACGAGCGGCATTTTCATGACCGCTGCCCGAACTGCGGCGGCCAACTGGTGATGCGCCCCACTCGAGTGGGCAAGGTACTGGGCAACAACCCCGCCTCCACCCAGCGAGTGCTCAAGCCGCACGCCCCCTGCGGCTGAGCGCTTGTACCCAAACCTTGTTTGTAGGAATTTTCTACAGCTTGGTGCGGGATTTTCAACACACCTATACTCGCCTATTACCAAGGGTCCTGAATGTCCGTAAGGTGCGCGCTGCCCAGCAAGTCCGCGGCCCGCGCCTGAAATTCAACGCAGGAAGCGGGCTGCACTTTGACAGGAGTGACCTGAATGACATCCGTGCTGTTGGTCGATGACCACCACATTGTGCGACTCGCCGTACGCATGCTGCTTGAACGCGAACGCTTCACCGTCGTGGGTGAAACCGGCAAAGGCAAAGAGGCCGCCCGCCTGGCCGAGCAGACCAAGGCCGATGTGGTTATCCTCGACATCGGCCTGCCCGACCTCGACGGCATGGAAGTGATCAAGCGCCTCAAGCTGATCGACCCGCCCCCACGGATCATGGCCCTGACCGGCCAGCCCGCCGACCTCTACGTGCGCCGCTGCATGGACGCCGGCATCTCGGCCTTCGTCAACAAGGACGAGGATCTCGATGCCCTGGTCTTCGCCCTCAAGGCACTGGTCAAGGGTTACTCGACCTTTCCGCAGATGGCGGTCAACAGCAATACCCTGGAAAGCGAGACCGAACGCCTGGCACTGCTTTCCAACCGTGAAATGGAAGTGCTGCGCCGGCTCAGCGCCGGCCAGAGCAACAAACTGATCGGCGAGCAGATGAACCTCAGCGCCAAGACCATCAGCACCTACCGCGGCCGTATCATGGAAAAGCTCAAGGTCGAGTCGTTGGTGGAAATGGTCGACCTGGCCAAACGCAATAACGTCGCCTGAATCATGATCAAGGGCGCCCTGCTATGCCTGCTGCTGGCCATGCTGGCGTCTTTGCCCGTACAGGGTGAGCCGCACAGCGAAACTCGCCATCTGCTGGCCCGCGCCCTGAGCGCGGCGCCTCCCTTGACGCTGGCGGCAGCCGACCGACAGTGGCTTGCTGAGCGCGGAGGCCTGGTGCTGGGCAGCTCGCGCCCCGACTACCCCCCCTTCGACATCAACAACAGCCAGTCCGACTACGAAGGCCTGAGCGCGGACTACGCCGGCCTGATCAGCGAGCAGTTGGGCGTGCCGGTCGAGGTGCGTCGCTATCAAAGCCGCGAGCGGGCCCTGAATGCGCTGCGCGCTGGCGAAATCGACCTGCTGGGCAGCTCCAACGCCTTCGAGGCCAACGACGCACAACTGGCTCTCAGCCTGCCCTATGCCGATGACCTGCCAGTCATCGTATCGCGCAAGGACCAGCCCCTGCGCGACGGTGACGATCTGGCCGGCCTGCGCCTGGCCATGGTGGATCATTACCTGCCCATGCAGGCGGTGCGACGCCTCTATCCCGGCGTCCAGCTGAACCTCTATCGCTCTACCCTCGCCGGAGTCGCCGCCGTGGCCCTAGGTCAGGCCGACGCCTACCTGGGTGACGCCATCAGTACCGACTATGCAATTGCCAAAGGTTTCCAGGAAACGGTCAAGGTCGATCATTTCGTCAAGGCCCCGGCCAGCAGCTTTGCCTTTGCCATGACCCAGGACAACCAGCGCCTGCTGCAACTGGTCGACCTGGCCCTGGGGCGCATCGCCGACAGCGAACGGCTGAACATCCTGCGCCGCTGGGCTGGCGGCGGCACCAGCCTGCTGCTTGACCGTCGCCTCGATGCCCTGACTCAAGAGGAGCGCGACTGGATCGCGCAACACCGGCAGATCACCGTGATGATCAACACCACCCTGGCGCCCCTGAGCTTCACCGACGCCCAGCAGCAACCTCGGGGTATCGCCCTGAACCTGCTGGAGCGTATCGGCCTGAGCACCGGCCTGCGCTTCAAGGTGGTCGAGTCGGAGTCATTCGAGGACATGGTCGAGCAGGTCGCCCAGGGCAAGGCGGACATGATCGGCGCCATCGGTTACGGCGAGCACCGCGCCCAACGCCTGCGCTACACCCGCCCCTACATGATCAGCCCGCGGGTGATGGTGGTCCGCCGGGATGCAGCGCCCCTCGATCCGAAGCAACCGCTGCAAGGGCTACGGGTGGCCTTGCTGAGGGGTTCACCCTTGCGCGAAGGCCTCGAACGGCAGTACGGCAATTTGCGGGCCGTCGAGGTGGAGAACCCCCTGCAACTGATGGAGGCCGTGGCCAACGGCGATGCCGATGTCGCCCTTGGCTCGCACATCAATGCCAGCTATTTCATCAACCAGGTGTTCAAGCACCGCCTGCGCATTGCCGGCCTGCACGGTGACGAGCCGGCCCTGGCGACCTTCGCCGCAGGCCCCGCTCAGCCGCAATTGCAGGCGATCCTCGACAAGGCCTTGCTGAGCATCCCTCCCGACGAGCTGGAGCAACTGGTCAATCGGTGGCGAACCAACACCGCGGTCAGCGACAGCCCCTGGCGCAACTACCGCACCCTGGCACTGCAAGTACTGGTGCTGGCCGCCCTGCTGCTGGCCGGCGTGGCGTTCTGGAACACCTACCTGCGCAAGCTGATCCACCAGCGTAGCGAGGCCCAACGCGCCCTGCAGGAACAACTGGCGCTCAGCCGCGGTTTGCTCGAACAGTTGCGCCAGGCCAAGGACGATGCCGAGCAGGCCAGTCGGGCGAAAAGCACCTTCCTGGCAGTCATGAGCCACGAAATCCGCACACCGATGAACGCAGTCATCGGCCTGCTCGAGATGGCCCTGGAGGACAGCCAGCACGGCCATAGCGACAGCCAGGCGCTGGAGGCGGCCCACGGCTCGGCGATCGGCCTGCTCGACCTGATTGGCGATGTGCTCGACATCTCCCGCATCGAGTCCGGCCACATGACGCTGCAACCAGTGGCTTGCGATCTGGTCGAGCTGATCCGTGCGACCCTGCGGGTTTTCGAAGGCAACGCACGCCTCAAAGGGCTTGCGCTGGGTGCGCTGCTGCCCGCCTCGCCCACGTGGCTGCTGGTCGATCCGCTGCGTTTCAAACAGGTGTTGTCGAACCTGCTGAGCAATGCGATCAAGTTCACCGATCAGGGCCAGATCGACGTGTCGCTGGCGGTCGCCCCGAGCGATGCCGGCCTGCATAGGGTCACGCTACAAATCAAGGACAGCGGCGTGGGTATCAGCAGCATTGACCAGGCACGCCTGTTTACCAGTTTTTCCCAGGTCGATGGCCGGCAGGCACGCCAGGGTGCGGGCCTGGGCCTGGTGATCAGTCGCGAGCTGTGCGAACTGATGGGGGGCGAGCTGAACCTGAACAGCATCGAGGGCCTGGGCACCCAGGTCGAAGTGCATCTGAGCCTGCCGGGCAGCGAGCCTCCTGCCACCGAGCTTGCCGGCAAGGCCTTGATCGAAGCCGGTGCAGGCCCGCTGCAAGTCCTGATCGTCGATGACTACCCCGCCAACCTGCTGCTGCTCGACAAGCAACTGCGTTCCCTGGGTCATCAGGTGACCCTCGCCGATCAGGGCAAGGCCGCGCTGTCGCTCTGGCTGGACGGCCATTTCGATGTGGTCATCACCGACTGCAGCATGCCGGTCATGGACGGCCATGAGTTGGCCCGCCAGATTCGTGCACGGGAGCACGATGAAAACCTGCCCGCGGTTCGAATCATCGGCGTGACGGCCAACGCCCAGGCCGAGGAACGCCAGCGCTGCCTGGACAACGGCATGGATGAGTGCCTGTTCAAGCCGATCGGCCTGCAGGCACTCAAGGCCTGCCTGCCGCTGGCCGCCGAGGCGCCCCGTGCCAGCGGCTTCGACCTGGCGCAACTGCGCCATCTCACCCAGGACGACGATCGGCTGGTCAAGCGCCTGCTGGAGCAACTGGCGCAAAGCAGCGCCGAAGACCTCCAGGCGTTGCATGCACTGGGCGCCAACCCGCCAGTCGAAGCCCTCGCCCCGGTGGTCCATCGAGTCAAGGGCGGTGCGCGGATGCTCAAGGTCAGGGGCGTGAGGCAGGATTGCGAAGCGCTGGAGCAGGCCATAGCCCTGGGCCAGCCGGTTGAGCAACGGCTCGCCCAGCTACGGTCGAGCCTGCACACCCTGGAGCTCGAACTGCGCCAAAGCCTCAGTGCAATTGAAGGGTCGAATTGATCTGGCTGATGGCGTCCACCACGTGCCGCGAACCCTGCTGGATCTCCATGATCACCGTACCGGCCTCGTTGGCCAGTTCCACGCCCAGGCCGGTGCGGGTCAGGCTCGACTGCATGCTGGCCACCGCGGTCAATGACAGGTCATGGTTCTGCCGCACCACTTCGACGATCTCCAGGGTCGCCTTGCTGGTCCGCGCCGCCAGGTTGCGCACCTCGTCGGCGACCACGGCGAAGCCACGGCCATGCTCGCCGGCCCGGGCCGCCTCGATGGCAGCATTGAGCGCCAGCAGGTTGGTCTGGTCGGCGATGCCGCGGATGGTCAGGACGATCTGCCCGATCACCTCGGACTGTTTGCTCACCGCGTCGATGGTGCGGGCGGCGTCGTTGAGTTCGCAAGAGATCTGCTCGATCACCTCGACCGCCTGCTGCACCACCTGGGTCCCCTTGCGCGCGCAGGCGTCGGTCTGCACCGAGCTGGCATGGGCAGCGTCGGCGGCAGTCTGCTGGGTGCTGACCTGGCGGGTGATGTCGCTGGCGAACTTCACCACTTTGTACAGGCGGCCCTTGTTGTCGAAGATGGGGTTGTAGGACGCCTCGAGGTACACGGTCTGGCCTTGCTTGTTGACGCGTTCAAAGCGGTGGGAGTGGTACTCGCCACGGTTGAGCGAGGCCCAGAAGTCGCGGTATTGGGCCGACTCGCGCTCGTGCGGCAGGCAGAACAGCCCGTGATGGCGCCCCACCACCTCCTCAAGGCGATAGCCCATGGTATCGAGGAAATTCTGGTTGGCCTTGATCACGCGCCCGGCCGGGGTGAACTCGATCACCGCCATTGAACGGCCGATTGCCTTGAGCAGGCTTTCGCTCTCGTGCTCCTCGATCACGTGGCGGGTGATGTCGGAGGCCACCTTGATCACGCTGGTCACCTGCTGGCGTTCATCGATCACCGGCATGTAGCTGGCCTCCAGCCACACCTCGCGACCCGCCTTGTCCAGGCGCTCGAACGTACCGCTGATCGCCTTGCCCTCGCCAAGTTCGCGCCAGAGCTGCTGGTACTCGGCGCTCTTGGCGTAGGCCGGGTCGCAGAACAGCCGATGGTGCTTGCCGCGGATCTCGTCGGCGCTATAGCCCATGGTCTTGCAGAAGTTCTCGTTCGCCTCGAGGATAGTGCCATCCGGCGCGAACTCGATCATCGCCATGGAACGGCTGATCGCTGCCAGCTTCGCCTCCATGCCCGCCAAGGCCTGCCGGCTGCGCTGAATCTCGATCAAGTCGGACTTGCGATGGTACTCGAACATGGACCGGGCCTCCTGTGCTCACGGAATGTCCTGAGCATAGATCGGCGCTGAAGGCATGCAAGCGATCTGATATCACTTTCGCATTAGGCATTTGCGCCGTCTGTCCGCTGGTCATTCGGTTTTGCGGATACGCATCGATACAAACACCCAATGACAATTGCACTGCGTCTAAAACGAACAGGAACTCTCGATTTCACCGCCCCATCTTCGAACGCACTGTTTGAATACATCCTGAACAACAGATGGCCAGGGATGTGCTTTGCTAGAGAGAGGAAACAACGGAGCTAGTCTGATGAAGATCGTAGTCACCAGCATCCTCGTCGACGACCAGGCCAAGGCCCATGCCTTCTACCATCATGTCCTGGGCTTCGAGCCCAGGCACGACATCCCCATGGGCAAGTACCGCTGGCTAACCCTCACCTCCCCCAATGATCCCAATGGCGTCGAGTTACTACTCGAGCCCGATGCCCATCCTGCGGCGAAGGCCTACAAGGCGGCGCTCAAGCAGGACGGCATCCCTGCCACCTCGTTCGGGGTGCGCGATATCCATGCCGAATACGAGCGCCTGTGCAAGGCGAACGTGCAATTCACCCAGCCACCCACCGACATGGGCCCGGTCACCGTGGCGGTCTTCGATGACACCTGCGGTAACCTGATCCAGATCGCCCAGCGTCACTGATCAGGCCTGCGCCGCCGGCAACCGCAGGGTGGCGCACAACCCCCGCGGCGAGGCATTGTGCAATTGCACGCTACCGTCCAGGCGCTTGATGACGGTGCTCACGATCGACAATCCCAGACCGGCGCCATTGGGCGCGTCCTTGCTGTAGAAACGCTCGAATACCCGCTCCAGGTCGGCCGGCTCGATACCAGGGCCTTCGTCCTGCACTTCCAGCACCAATGCCTGCTCCTCGCGGCGCAGGCCCACCCGCACCCGCCCCCCAGAGGGAGAATGGTCCACCGCGTTGGTCACCAGGTTCTGCAGGGCAATGCCCAGGGCGCCGGCATCGCTGTACAACCGGTAGTCAACCCCTTCGGCGATCTCCAGGGAGGGTTCCTGACCACGTTCGAGTATCCACGGGGTCAGCTCCGCCAGGGTCTCGGTGACCAACACAGCGAGGTCGACTTGGGTCCAGTTGCGCTGCGCCAGGCGGGGTTCCAGGCGGGCCAGGGTCAGCAGCTGGTTGACCACCCGGGTCAGGCGGTCGACACCGCCAATCAGATACCCCAGTGCCTTGTTGCGCTCCGCCTCGCCGGTGGCGGCCTGGGCGTTCTGCGCGTGCAGGCGCAGGATCGCCAGCGGCGTGCGCATCTCGTGGGCGGCATCGGCAATGAAACGGTGCTCTCGGCGCAGCAATTGCTCGATCTGCGCCAGCAGCCGATTGATCGCCGCCTGCATTGGCTCGAGCTCTTTGGGCAACGGCACCAACTGCAGGGGGTCCAGGGACTCGGCGTGACGGCCACGGATCACCTGGGCCATGTTCTGCAACGGCTGCAGCCCCCAGCCGATGGCCACCCAGACCAGCAGCGCCAATGCCAGGCTGCCGAGCAGAAACGGCATCAAGGTGTGACGCACGATCCTGTCAATCAGGTCGTAGCGCACATCGTTGCGTTCCCCCACCCAGATCAGCCAGTGCTTCTCCGCCACCGGCAGCACAAAACCACGCCATCGCTGGCCCTGCACCAGCATGTCGGAAAACCCCGGCGTGCTCGGTGGCACCGCGAATGCGGGCGCGCTGGGGGTACGCACCAGCAAGGTAGCGCGGTCGTCCCACACCTGGAAGGCCAGTTTGCTTTCGTAAGGGTGGCCGACCCGGTGCCGCCCCGCCTTGCTCAGCGCCTCGTCGAATGCCTGGTACAGCGCCTGACGGTTCTGTTCCTGCACCGGCAGGCTCATCACCCCCTGCAGCAGGCGAGCGTTCTGCGCCAGATGAGCATCGTATACTTCGGTGATTTCATGCCGGCTGTCGTGGTAGTTGTACAGCGCCAACAGACCGCTGCCGAGCAGCAGCAACAGCATGACCCGCCACAGCGTGCGCTGGCGCAACGAACTCATGCGCGCCCCTCCACCAGGTAGCCGATACCGCGCACCGTGCGGATCAAGCCGTTGAACAGCTTCTTGCGCAACTGGTAGATGTTGACTTCAAGGGTGTTGCTCTCAGGCTCCTCGTCCCAGCCGTAGAGCAACTGGGTCAGGCGCTCGCGGGTGAAGACCTTGCCCGGCTGGGCAAGCAGCTCGTGCAGCAACAGGTACTCCTTGGGCGTGAGTACTACCGGCTGACCGTTGTAGCGCACCTGCTGGGTCGCCGGATCGAGGCTCACGCCGGCATGCTCGATCAGCACCCGGGCGCGCCCTGCGCTGCGCCGTAGCAGAGCGCGCAGGCGGGCCTTGAGTTCGTTGAGGTCGAAGGGTTTTACCAGGTAATCGTCGGCACCGGCATCGAGCCCGGCGATACGATCCTCCAGCCCATCGCGCGCGGTGAGGATCAGCACCGGCATGGCGTTTTCCGCGGCGCGCAGGCACCGCAACAGCGCCAGGCCATCCAGGCGCGGCAACCCCAGGTCCAGCACCAGCACGTCGAAGGTCTCGACGCTCAGCGCGTGCAACGCACTCTGGCCATCCTGCAGCCAGTCCAGGGTGTAGCCCTCCAGGCGCAGGCCATCGCAGATCCCCTCGCCCAACGCGGCGTCATCCTCAACCAGTAGCAGGCGCATGCTCAGTCCTGTTTGTCTTCGATGGCCTTGAGTAAAGCATCGATTTCCCCGCGCCGGCCCTGGTCTGCCAGCGCGCGGCCTGGCCGCGGCGCGGCGCGCAGGGCCTTGTCCAAGGCAGTGCGGGCTTCACCATAACGGTTCTGCCGGTACAGGTGGTCGGCCCAGAAGTAGTTGCTGTCGATACCATCGGGGTTGATCGCCAGGGCCTGGCGCAGCATCGCTTCGGCCTTGTCCTGGTCGCCGAACCCCAGGGGCCAGCCCGGTACCCGGTCGTACAACGCCCCCAGGCTGGTGTAGGCCGACCCTTGCAGGGCCTTGGGGTCCAGCGCCAGCGCCTTCTCCAGGCTGGCACGGGCGGCCTTGACTTTGCCCAGCGCGCCGAGCCCGCCGGTGGCACCGGCCCAGCTGCTGTTGACGATACCCTCCCAGATCAACGGCTCCGCCGAGCCCGGGTACTGACGGACGAACCCCGCCGCGTCCACGGCCAGCGCCTCGAAGGCTTTGGCGCGCTGCCCTTCGGGCAGTTGGTACTGAATCTGCGCCCAGCGCTGTTGCACCTCGCTCAGGCGTTGGTTGCCGGCCTGGTCGAGGGCCCAGACAAAGGGCGAAAAGGCCAGCACACTGGCCAATAGCAGACGTTTCATTTGCCTGACTCCTTGCCCGGATGGGCGCTAAAGCGGCGAATCAGCGGCAGTTGCTTGCGCAGGGCACGATCAACCAGCCCGGGCAGCATGCCGTTCAAGCGCACGAAAAGTTTTTCCGGCCAGCCCAGGTACAGCTCGCTGCGCTCGGCCTGGACCGCGTCGAGCACCGCGCGGGCCACATCCCGCGGCTGGTCCACGCCCACCTTCAGCGCCTGGTTGAGCGCCGTGGCGGCATTGCTGTTCATCGCCGTACGCGTTGCCCGTGGCGCGGCGTACAGCACATTCACCGGGGTGTCGGCCAGTTCGCGGCGCAGCGCTTCGGAAAAGCCGCGCAGGGCGAACTTGCTGGCGCAGTAGACGGCATAGCCGGGGTAGCCGATCGAGCCATAGGTGGAGCCGACGTTGACCACCAGAGCCCTAGGCTGATCGCGTAGCAGCGGCAGGCAGGCACGGGTCAGTTGCAGCGCGGCCTTGAGGTTGATATCCAGCAGCTCGTCGAGCGCCGCCTCGTCAAGCTGGTCGAGCAAGGCGAAGCGATTGATCCCGGCGGCGTTGATCAGCACGTTGACGCCCCCCATGGACCGCGCGGCTGCCAGCACGTCCTGGCGACTCTGGGCGCAGCGCAGGTCGGCCGCTTGCCAATGCAATTGTTGCGGAAAACGGTTCATCAACTGCGCCAGCTGGCCCAGGTGCCGGCTCACGGCCAGCACCCGTGCGCCGGCGACACATAGCTGCTCGGCCAGCTCCAGGCCGATCCCGCCACTGGCCCCGGTCAGCACCACCACGCAATCAGGCAAGCGCATGCCGCACCTCGCTCTGGCCTGCCCGTGGCAGGTGCTGGAACATTTCGCTGTACAGGCGGTACACCACCTTGGCGGCATGGATCACCGCCTGCTGATCGCCACTGTCGTCCAGGCGATCCATCAGGCTGCGGTAGGTCACCATATGGTCCTGGTCGAGAGCGCCATGGGAATTGAGGTAGCTGAACGCTTCGTCCGGGAGCCCCAGGCTACCCTGTATCCTGCCGGCGGCCTGGGTGGCCAGGGCGATACTGGTACCCTCGAGCACATTGACCATGCCGAACAGCCCCACCGGGTTGCCCCGGGCGATCAGGTCGTAGAGGAAGGCGACCATCAGCTCGATCGACAACGCAGGACGACCGTCGCGGACCTTGTCCGGGTCACCGCCACAGGCGGCGATGTCGTTGAGGATCCAGCGTTCGTGACCGTATTCCTCGTCAATGTATTCACACACGGCGCCACGCAGCCACTCCAGACGCGACGGCAGACGGGCGCCACAGGCCATCATCAACGGAACGGTATGGCGCACATGGTGGTAGGCCTGGGCCAGGAAGGCCACATAACCCTCCACGCTCACCACCCCACCCAGGGCATCGCGGATCACCGGGACACCGAACAGCGCTTCGCGCTCGCGGGCGGTCTGTGCTTGCAGGTTTTCGAAAAAGGACATGGCGAACCTCATGCTTGTTGAAGAACGGACAACAGGGACTGGTAATGCAGCAGGATCGCCTCGCGGCGTGGGCGGCCATTGGGCGTGAGGGTCCCCGCCTCGGCATTCAACGGCTCAGACAAGCGTCGCCAGGCATGTACCCGGGCATAGTCCGGCAGGCCATCGTTGCACTGGCGAACCGCCCGCTCGATCTGTTCGTCGCTGGCCTGCGAGTCCAGCGGCCAGAGCAACGCCAGGTTGCCCGGCAGGCCCTCGCCGTGCACGAAGGCCTGGGCGATGACCCCTCCCTGGGTCAGCTCGGCCTCGACCCATTCAGGGTTGACGTTACGCCCGAAGCTGGTGATGAACTGGTGCTTCTTGCGCCCGGCCAGGTGCAGGTAGCCGTCGCGATCAAGCTGGCCGAGGTCGCCGGTCGGCCACCACTGGCCCTCGAACACAGGCTCGCCGAGGTAACCGAGCAAGGTCGAGCCGGCCACCAGCACCTCGCCGTCCTCGGCAATGCGCACCTGCACATGGGGCAACGGCCGGCCGGCACTGCCCGGGCGCAGCGCCCCGGGGCGGTTCAGGCACACTACCGATGCGCACTCGGACAAGCCGTAGCCTTCGTACACCGGCAGGCCCACCGCAGCAGCACGCGCCAGCAGGCTGGCGGCCACCCGGGCACCGCCCACGGCGACAAAACGCAACGGACCGACACGCATGGCCCCGCGCTCGATGGCCGTGACCAGCCCCAGCAAAAGCTGCGGGACCAGGATCAGGCTCTCTGCGCCGCTCAGGGCGATCGCCCCGAGCAGACGCGCGAAGTCCACCTGGCTGGCGCCGCGGATGCCCAGTTGCGCCTGCGGATAGAGCATGACCACGGCGCCGGCCAGAAGCGCCGCGTACACCCCCAGGTTTTCCAGCAACACCGCCAGCGGCAGCACGGCCAGGTACTTGCCCGGCGCCGCCTCACGGCTGGCCGTTTCCAGCTCGCGGGCGACCTGCAGCATCGACGCAGCTCCCAGGCAAACGCCCTTGGGCGCACCGGTACTGCCGGAGGTGTAGGTGATCTTGGCGGTGCCGTGCGGCAGTCGCGGTGACGCAAGCGGGTCACGGTGCCAGAACCGCGTGCCGCGAGTGAAACCACAGGCTTGCAGCTCATCGGCCAGCGCGCTGTCGGCCAGCACCAGTGACACGCCACCCTGCGTCAGGCAGTGGCGCCGCTGGGCCGCGCTGAAAAAGCCCGGCAGCAGCAGGATCGGGCGCTCGGCCAGTAACGCGGCAAGGTCCCACAGCAGGGCTTGCGGGCCGTTATCCACTGCCAGGGCGAAGGTGCCGGCAGGTTGTTCGCGCAGCCAGTGCACCCGCTGGCGAACCTCACCCAGCAACTGCGCATAGCTGAAACGTTCATCACTGCCCAGCAGCGCCGGTTGCTCGCCACGGTGGCGGGCATGGACCTGCAGCGTTTCGAAGAACGCCTCGATGTCATGCGGCATGACCGCTCTCCTGCTTCGCCACCGGCAGGCCCAGCCGTTCGAACACGCCCGCACGGGCCAGTGCCGCGTGGCCTAGCCCGATATTGCCGACGAATACCTGGGGTTGCTGTGCGTAGTAACTGCCCCAACTGCCGGACTCCTCGCCCAGACGGTGGGCAGCCGCCTGCGCCACGACCGTGGGCTCCAGCCCCAGTCGGCGAAAACTGTTGAGCAAGGTCGCCGCGCCAGTGAATGCCACCCACTGCAGGCCGCGTGCCGCCAGCAGCCAGGTCACCGCGACTATCATGATCCGCGCGCTGCCGGCACTGAGCGCCGCCAGGTTGCCCACTTCCACCAGCTGCTCTCGGGTGACCGGCCCCGCCGCCACGTTCGCCACGGCGCTTTCCAGCGGCACATCGAGGTAGCGCTCCAGGAACAACGGCGCACTGCCGGCCAGGCGTAAGCCGGCGGCGGCGATCAGCCGGTCATGGCGATCATGCAGCCCCAGCAGTTCGGGCAGGTAATGATGCACGTCAGCGTGATGCACACAGGCGAAGCGCGCGTGAATGAACCGCTCCAGTTCGAGTCGACCTGGCGTACCCGGCCCATGCAGCAGAAGTCGGGCCTGGTGTTGCGCATGGCAGCCAATGGCCACGGGAAACAGGGTGTTCCAATTCAGCTCGGTCATGACGGGCCCCCGCTCATTTCAGTGGAGGCAGTATCGAGGGCGAATCTGAAGCCAGTCTGAAGTGTCGCCATCGCGAGTGATGGCGCCCCTCGCTGGGGCTGCTACATTGCTGACTTCCCCCGGCGCAGTAAGAACCAAGGACACCCCATGCGCTACGAATTCAGCGAAGTGCTCAACGACCTGGTCGACTATTTCCTGCTGGGCGATATCCAGCTGCTCGAACAGTTCAAGGAAGACCAAGACCTGCCCGACGACCTGGCGCGCGCCTTCACCCGCGGCGACAGTGGCGACCTGGCGGTGCAGCAAGGTGTGATCCTGCCGCTGGCCGGCATCGACAACCTGCCCTACCGCATCCTGTTTACCCTCGACGAATGCACCCCGGCACTGCTCGAGCCCGGCAGCCGCCTCAAGCATCGTCGCCCGGGCCATGTGCTAAGGGTCGAACACGGCGCCGTGATGCTCTTCACCTGGCGCATCCTGCAGCACTTCACCAACAAGACCCTGGGCGATCTGCTGGCGCGCTACCAGGAGCCGGGGCGGCCGATCATTGAACTGGACAACGGCTGGTATTCGGTGGAAGTGCTCGCGGGCGCCGTGGTGCGCGACGGTTTGTACGAACCGGCGTTCGAATTCGTCATGAAAAAGGCCTATGCGCGCCCACAGGCCTCGGAGGTGGATGTCGGCTACCGGTATAGCTTGCGCGGTTACTTCGACTGACCGGGGCCGCTCCTGCAGCGAGGGCGTGAATCGGGCGACTTCTGCAGGAGCGGACCTTCATCCTTCAGGTGTGATGGATATCCCGGTCCTTGGTCTCAGGCAGGAAGAAGATGCCCAACACCGCGGTCATCACCGCAATGACGATCGGATACCACAGCCCGTAGTAGATGTCCCCGGTCGCCGCCACCATGGCGAAGGCCACCGTTGGCAGAAAACCACCGAACCAGCCGTTGCCGATGTGATACGGCAGCGACATCGAGGTGTAGCGGATCCGCGCCGGGAACAGCTCCACCAGCCAGGCGGCGATCGGCCCATAGACCATGGTCACGTAGATCACCAGGATGGTCAGCAGCAGCAACACCATCGGGTAATGGATCTTCGCAGGGTCCGCCTTCTCGGGATAACCGGCCTCTTTCAGGGCGCCGGTCAGCGTGGCGGTGAAGGCGTCGGCCTGAGTCTTCAGTTCAGCCGCGGCCAGACCGGTCCCCTCGAAACTCGGGATCACCCGCTCGCCGATACGGATCTGCGCCACGCTGCCAGGCTCGGCCTTTTCGTTCTCGTACGGGATCGCCCGCTTGGCCAGCAGGCTCTTGGCGATGTCGCAGGAACTGGTGAACCGGGCCTTGCCCACCGGGTCGAACTGGAAGGCGCACTGCCCGGGGTCGGCCACCACCACGACCGGGTTCTGCTCCTGGGCGACGAACACATCCGGGTTGCCGTACTCGGTCAGCGCCTTGAAGATCGGGAAGTAGGTCAACGCGGCAATGATGCAACCGGCCATGATGATCTTCTTGCGCCCGATACGGTCGGACAGACTGCCGAAGACGATGAAGAACGGCGTGCCGATCAGCAGGGAACCGGCGATCAGCAGGTTGGCGGTCTGCGGGTCGATCTTCAGTGTCTGCAGCAGGAAGAACAGCGCGTAGAACTGCCCGGTGTACCACACCACCGCCTGGCCGGCGGTGCCACCGAGCAGCGCCATGATCACCACCTTGAGGTTGTCCCAACGGGCGAACGATTCGGTCAGCGGCGCCTTCGACGCCTTGCCCTCGGCCTTCATCTTCATGAACACCGGCGACTCGTTGAGTTGCAGGCGGATGTACACCGAGATTGCCAGCAGCAGGATCGACAGCAGGAATGGTATCCGCCAGCCCCAGTCCTCGAACGCCTCGGTGCCCATGGCCGTACGACAGGCCAAAATCACCAGCAGCGACAGGAACAGCCCGAGGGTGGCGGTGGTCTGGATCCACGCGGTGAAGAACCCGCGCTTGCCCTTGGGCGCATGCTCGGCCACATAGGTGGCAGCGCCGCCGTACTCCCCGCCCAATGCCAGCCCCTGCAACAGCCGCAGGGTGATGAGGATCACCGGCGCGGCCACGCCGATCGTCGCATAGCTGGGCAGCAACCCGACCACTGCGGTGGACACGCCCATGATCACGATGGTGATGAGGAAGGTGTGCTTGCGCCCGATCATGTCGCCCAGGCGGCCGAACACGATGGCGCCGAACGGCCGCACGGCAAAGCCGGCGGCGAAAGCCAGCAAGGCAAAGATGAACGAAGTGGTTTCGTTGACCCCGGCGAAAAAGTGCTTTGCGATGATTGCCGCCAGCGAGCCGTACAGGTAGAAGTCGTACCATTCGAACACGGTGCCCAGCGAAGAGGCGAAGATGACTTTGCGCTCCTCCCGGGAAATGCCACGTTGGGGCGCGCTACTGCCCGTGGATGCGCTGTCAAGGACCGCCATGGGTCGCCTCCGTCTGGTTGTGGTAGACCGGAGTGCTCCATCAGGTAGCCAAAGCACGCACCCAGGCCAAAAAGGCATTACAGGCTGCGCGAAGCACGACGAGGCATCGGCCCCGAATCGCGGCAAGTCACTTCAAGCATAATCGGCCTTTGCACGATAGCCACTCGCCTGAGTGATCGAGCGCCGAAACGGATAGGGAACCCGCAATGAGCGAAGCACAGCACAGCGCCTGGCGAGGTCGGCTCTGGCTGGCCGATGATCACGGCCTGCTGCTCGGCACGGCGGGCCACACCGGTGTCCATGCCCACTATGCCCACCAGGTAGTGCTCGCCCTTGAGGGCCACGCCTGCCTGCAGATCAATGGCGAAGAGCACCGCGGCGACATGCTGGCCATCGCCTCGTTGCAGCCCCACGCCATTCTCGCGCCCGGCACCGTCTGCATCACCTTGTTCGCCGAGCCCCTGGCGTTTTCCCTGGAGACCTTGCTCGACGTCTGCCGGCAAGCCCCCCGCGATATCTCAAGCCTCGCCCAGGCGTTGCGCCAGGCACCGCGCCGCCCGTTGGATCCGCGCCTGGCGCGGGCCCTGGCACGAATTCGCGCAGTGGACGAGCAGCGCCTGCCGGCCACCGAGCTGGCACAGGCAGCGGCGCTGTCGGTCAGCCAGCTCGAGCGCCTGTTCAGTGGCCGCCTGGGTCTGTCGGTGCGGCGCATGGTGCTGTGGCAACGCCTGCGCGTGGCCCTGGGCGCGGCGCTGGCCGGCGCTAGCTTGACCGAGGCGGCCATGGCCGCCGGCTTCGCCGACTCGGCGCACCTGAGCCGCAGCCTGCGCCAGCAATTCGGCATCCGTGCCAGCGAAGCCCTGCGCCACCTGCGCTCAGACGTGCTCTAGTGCCTGACGCAGGCTTTTCGGCAAGGCTGCCGGCGGCTGCGCCGTGGCCACTGGGCGGAACGGCTCACGCAGTTGCGCCAGGTACGTTTGTGGGTAGTCCGGACGGTCGCCAATGCCCATGTCGTCATCGGCCAACCCGTAGCCCGGCAGGTGAAGCGCTGTGCCGAGCAAACGATCCCAGACGGGGAAGAACAGCGCGAAGTTGACGTCGCCCAGGGTGCCGTACTTCAGGTGGTGCAGCCGGTGCACGGGGGCCCAGGCGAAAAGATGGCGCAGAACGCCGATGCGCATGTCGACATTGCTGTGTTGCAACAGCAGCTGGACCGCTATGCAGAACGCCAGCAACGCCGCCACGTCCTGCGGCAAACCCAGCAGCAGCAAAGGCAGCACGCCGCCCAACCCCTCGGCCATCTGGTGCAGCGGGTGCTTCATCAAGCCATTGAAGCCGTACAGCCGGGTCACACTGTGATGCACCGCGTGCAGGCGCCAGAGCAATGCGCTGCGATGACTGGCGTAGTGCACCAGGGTGATCCCCAGGTCGGCCAGGGGCAGCGCCAGCAACAGTTGCCCCAGCACAGGCCAGTGGCTGGGCCACAGGCTTGTGGCGGGCAGCCAGCCGGCGAACAGCGGGATGGCTGCGATGCTGGCGATATTGAGTGTTTCGTTGACCAGTGCGTGCAGTCCATCACGCCCGCCTTCGCCTGCCGCCTCGCTCCAGGCAGGTTTGTAGGGGCACAGCGCTTCGCAGGTGAACGACAGCAGGATCGCCACGCCGAGCAAGGGCAGCAGCCAGAGAATGTCGGCGCCAAGATTGATCAGCCACACGGCGGTGGCGATGAAACCGAAGAAGAAACACGGGGCATAGAAGATGCGCATGGAGGGCTCCAGTCATGGTTGGAGCCGCCAGTGTTGCCTGGTGCCTGAGCGAGACACTTGAACAAACGGCGCATCTGTCGCAGCGATGTTCTACAGGGTCGATGTGTCCGCTGCTCGGGCTGCCAGCTGTCGACGCATCTCGTCGTTGGCGCCCTGAGCCTGGGCCAGGATGGCGCGCAAGCCCTGCACCTGCGCGTCACGCTGCTGCAGTTGCTCATCCAGCAGCGTGCCCTGTGCCGTGGCCTGGCGATGTTCGGCGAGCAGGCGCTCATTGTCGCGGTGCAGGCGCGTCAGCTCGTCCTGACGCGCCAAGGCGCCCTGCTGCAAGGTCTGCAACTGGCCTTGCAGCTGGCGCACCTGGGTCTCGTTGCGGCGTTGATCCTGCTGATGCTGCTCGAGGCTGGCGCGCAGTTGCCCGTCCTTGTCGGCCAGGCGCGCTTGCAACTCACCCTGTGACTGGCTGAGGCTGGCGCTGCGCAACTGCTCGGCCTGCAGGCTGGCCTGGGCGGTCGCGAGCCGTTGAGTCTCGGCGTGCAGCGCAGCGGTCAGGGCCTCGACCTGGCGCAGCGCGCCAGCCAGGTCGCGCTGGGTCAATTGCAGCTCGGCCTGCATCGCCGCACAACGCGCCTGCGCCGCCTGCTCGGCGGCCGCGATCCGGGCCTGCCCTTCCTCCTGCAACTGGGCTGCCAGTTGCTCGACCAATCGCGCCAACGGTTCGCTCAAGGCCCCCTGGCTACCCAGCAACTCCAGCGGCTGCCGGTCGAGTTCCTTGAGGTAGCGGTGGATAGTGGTCTTCGAGCCGGTGTTGCCCAACTCGATACGTACCGCATCGATACTGGGGTGTTCACCCCGGGCCATCAGCGCCTGCCGTGCCTGCTGCACGGAGGCCTTGTCTATGCCATTGCGGGCCATTGCTCATTCCACCTATTCGTACCATGGCATGTACCATGTAATTTGGCGCAATACTGCACGGCCCTGCCCCACGATTCAAGCCTGCGGGTGAAATGTCATTCAGCAGCCTGTTCGAGGAAATCCACCGGCGGCACGAAGAACAACCCACCGGTAACGGCGCAGCTGTAGTCCAGCAAACGATCGTA
The DNA here is from genome assembly GCF_018596375.1 of Pseudomonas sp. RC3H12. Classification (NCBI taxonomy): domain Bacteria; kingdom Pseudomonadati; phylum Pseudomonadota; class Gammaproteobacteria; order Pseudomonadales; family Pseudomonadaceae; genus Pseudomonas; species Pseudomonas sp. RC3H12. The sequence continues at coordinate 2,414,190 of NZ_CP075595.1, forward strand.
GTTGCCCGGCGGCTTGCCGACGAACATGTTCTCGAGCATCTGCTCGATCGGCGCGGGCGACCGGGCGTAACCGATGAAATAGGTACCGAACTCCCCGGCCCCGGGGCGGCCGAAGGGCATGTTGTCGCGCAGGATCTTGATCTCCCGCCCACCCTCTTCCAGGGTGGTCAGCGAACTGTGCGAGCAACTGGGCTTGCTCGCGGCATCGAACTCACCAGAAACATCGCACTACGGGTGATCGGGCTGTCGACAGCCTGCGGCTCGATCTCGACTGTATTCACCAAGGCGTCCTCTCACGCAGGGTTTGATCGCTTGTGGTATAGCACAGCGCGGCTGAACAACCGCACCTCATAGATGCGCTCTATCAACTCATCCAGCCTATCGATTTGACCGCGTCAAATTGCCTCAGATAACGTGCCGCCCGCTTCGAAGTTGCCTGTTCCCTCCACCACGAGCCGAACCGCGCTGGCCTCGTCCCATCGTTACCAGATCCGCCCAATGGTACCGCCGTTATCCTTGCGTTCGAGTTGTTGAAATGTCTGTGAATACCCCCTCCCGGATCACCGAGCTGGTCATCGAAGCCGGTACCCGCAAAGCCCACCTGCCCACCCGCGCCACCTTGATCCTCGGCTTCCTGGCCGGCGCGTTCATTTCCCTGGGCTTTCTGCTGGCGATCCACGTCAGCACCATGATTCCCCCGCAGTGGGCCTCGTTCGGCACGCTGCTCGGCGCCGCGGTGTTTCCCATCGGCCTGATCCTGGTGATCCTGGCCGGAGGCGAGCTGCTCACCGGCAACATGATGAGCCTGCCCCTGGCGATGTTCGCCGGGCGTATCCGCCTGCGGGCAGTGGCGCGCAACTGGACCCTGGTGACCCTGGCCAACCTGCTGGGTGCGCTGTTCGTCGCCTACTGCTTCGGCCATCTGCTGGGGCTGACCGAGGGCGCGTATCTGGGCAAGACCCTGGCCGGCGCCACCAGCAAGGTCAGCGCCGACTTCCTGCACGCGTTCCTCTCCGGTATCGGCTGCAACTGGCTGGTATGCCTGGCGGTGTGGTTGTCCTACGCCAGCCGCGAGATGAGCGGCAAGATCCTCGGCATCTGGTTCCCGATCATGGCCTTCGTCGCTATCGGCTTCCAGCACGTGGTGGCCAACATGTTCCTGATCCCGGCGGCGATCTTCGCCGGTTACCTGAGCTGGGGGCAGTTGGCGGAGAACCTGGCGGCGGTGTTCCTGGGCAACGCCGTGGGTGGGGCGATCTTTGTCGGCCTGGCCTACTACGTGTCGTTCGGCGTGCCTGCGCAGGAACAAGGCGCATTGCACTGATGCCACCCCACCGAAGCGGTGGGGCGTTTTTCGTCGATGTCCTGGTTGCGTGCGAGCTCAGCCGTCCTTGCCCAGCACATAGCGGTCGAAGTGCTGGATATGCTCGTCAAGATTGTCTTCGAGCATCATCCGGTACTGCTCGCTGAAGTACTTCAACAGCTCCTCGCGCGCCGCGGCCATCTCCGCCGCGGACTTGAAACTGCGGGCCGCCATCCAGGCATTGAAGCGGCTGGCGGCGAAGGTCATCGAAGCGCTGACCTTGCCGAGGTCCTCGAGCTTTTCGATCTGCTGGTTGGCCAGCTCCACATGCGCATCGGCGCGGTCGTAGAAGGCCTGGTCGGTGGCTTGTGCCATGGAAATCTACCTATCGGAAAACGTTGCGCTCAGGCGGTCTTGGCCTGAACGGTGAACAGGCTGGCCCCCAGCGTCATGAACGACACGCCGAACAGGCGATTCATCAGGCGGGCGCGGCTTGGTGCCGCCAGCTTGCGCTTCAAGGCCTGGGCCAGGAGGACATAGAAAGCATGGGCCAGGATCGAGCACAGGGCGAAGGTACCGACCAGCAGCCCGAGCTGACTATCGGCGCCGTTGCCCGTGCCCATGAACTGCGGCAGGAAGGCGGCAAAGAACAGGATGGCTTTCGGGTTGGTCAACGCCACCGTCACGCCGTTGAGCATCAGCCGGCGGTTGCTGACCAGGGCCTTGACCGGTTGCTCGAGCTGGTCGAAGGCACTGCTGCGGCTTTTCCACTGTTTGACGCCGAGGTAGATCAGGTAGCTCGCGCCCACCACCTTGAGCAGCAGGAAAGCGCTGGCCGAAGTCTGCAGCAATACCCCGAGCCCCGCACTGGTAGCGGTGGACACCACCAGCAGCCCGAGCGCATTACCCAGCGAACCGAGCATCGCCCGCCTCGGCCCGTGCGACAGCGAGTTGGACAACGCCATGATGACACCCGGGCCTGGCGACAAGGTCACCACCATCGAGACAACGACAAATCCGAACCAATCGTGCAGCGACATCCTTGTACATCCTCGGGCCGATAACGTGAGGCGGCGACTGTAGCAGAATGCCGCCCCGCTCCGGAATTGGCACTGCGCCTGATAGCCCCCTGCAACATCAAGCCTGAGAATCCGCCAGTACCGTCCCCACCGGACGTTCTTGCGTCGGTGCACGGTTGCAGGCCACGAAATCCTCCTGGCGCAGCACCACCAGCGCCACCAGCGACGCCACGCCGGTGCCCACGTAGAAGTACCACGGCGCGGTGATATCCCCGGTCACCTTGATCAGCCAGGTGGAGATCAGCGGCGCGCTGCCGCCGAACACCGCCACCGGAATGTTGTAGGCCATGGCGATGCCGGTGGAGCGGATGCGCGTCGGCAGCAGCTCGCTCATCAGCGCGTAGGTCGACGACGCATACAGCCCGAACAGGATCGCCACCGCCATCAGCGGCCAGAACAGAGTGGCCGGTGTGGCGCCCGGCGCGGTCTTGAAGAACCAGTACATGGCCAGGGTCGCCAACGTACCGATCACCATCAGGAACGGTTTACGCCCGTAGCGATCGGTGAAGGCGCCGCCAAACGGCATCACCAGCGCCGCCGACAGGCTGGCGACGAACACATAGAGCAAGGTGGTGCCGCTGTCGAACTTCAGCGTGTTGGACATGTAGGTCGAGGCGAAGGTCAGCACCAGGTAGAAGATCGAGCTGTGCAAGGTGATGATGAAAAACACCAGGGCAATCGAGCGCTTCCACTGCCACACCTCGCGCAGCGGCGCCTTGGAGGTCTGCCCGGCTTCCACCAGGGCGAGGAACTCCGGGCTGTCTTCGAGTTTCAGGCGGATATACAACGAGATGAAGCCCAGTGGCCCGGCGATCAGGAACGGGATCCGCCAGCCCCAGTCCTGCATCAGCTCGGCACCCAGGGCCCAGGTCATGCCATTGGCCACCGCACCGCCCAGCAGCAGGCCGAGCACTGCGGTGACCATCAGCCAGCAGGTGGCGAAACCCCGACGGCCAGGGCCGGCGTATTCGGAGATGAAGCTGGTGATGGTGCCAATCTCGCCCCCGGCGGAGAAGCCCTGGACACAGCGGATCAGCACCAGCAGCACCGGCGCGGCGATGCCGATGCTGGCGTAGGTCGGCAGCAGGCCGAGCAGGAAGGTCGAGCCGGCCATCATCACCAGCACCGTGATCAGCGTGCGGCGGCGGCCGATCTTGTCCGCCAGCGGGCCGAAGAACAGCCCGCCCAAGGGCCGGATGAAGAAGCTCAGGGCAAAGGCCGCGAAGCTCGCCAGCAAGCTGCTGGTAGGGTCGTCGGAAACAAAGAAGGCCTTGCCGATATACAAGGCCAGGAAACCGTAGACGCCGTAGTCGTACCACTCGATCAGATGGCCGGTGGTGGCGCCGATGAAAGCCCGGCGCCGCTGGCGCTGGGTGTTGGCGGGTGACATGCCCATGCGGGTAACTCCTGTCGTGTCGCTTTCCATGAAATGTCGCGGCTCAAGCGCTGCCGAGCGACCCGTCCGGGTCCTGCAGCCATTGGCGCAACTGGGTCTTGAGAATCTTGCCATAGCTGTTTTTCGGCAGCTCGGCGCAGAACAGGTACTTCTTCGGTTTCTTGAACGAGGCCATACGCGCCAGGAACCACTCATTGAGGGTCCGCGCATCGAGGCTGCCTGCCGTGCGCGGCACAACGAAGGCCACCACCGACTCGCCCCACTCGGCGTCGGCTTCGCCCACCACGCAGGCCTCGAACACTTCTGGGTGCTGGATCAGCACTTCCTCGACCTCGCGGGGATAGATGTTGCTGCCCCCGGAAATGATCACGTCCTTGCTGCGGTCGGTCAGCGACAGGTAGCCCTGGCCGTCGAGAAAGCCGATATCGCCGGTGTGCAGCCAGCCGTCCACCAGGGCCGTCGCGGTGGCCTGGGGATTTTCCCAGTAACCCTGCATCACCACCGGGCCGCGCACGACGATCTCCCCTGCCTCGCCAGCCGCCGTCGCTTGGCCCGCGCCATCGAGCACGCGCACCTCCACGCAGGCCTGGGCCCGGCCAACGGAAGCGGCGATGGCTGGCCAGCCCGGGTTGTCACGGTCGGCGATGGCCTCGCGGGACAACGCGCTGATGGTCATCGGGCATTCGCCCTGGCCGTAGATCTGCACCAGGCGCGGGCCGAAGGTATCCAGGGCATCCACCAGGTCCGCCAGGTACATCGGGCCGCCGCCGTAGACGATGGTCTTGATGCCTTCGCCGGCGTAGCCCTGCTGGCGCGCCTGCTCGACCATGCGCTTGACCATGGTCGGCGCGGCGAACAGGCTGACCTGCCCCAGCGATTGCGCCAGGGTGAACAGCTCCGTCGCCTGGAAGCCCCGGGACAGGGGCACCACGTGCCGGGCGCCGCAACGCACGTGGATGAAGTTGTACAGCCCCGCGCCGTGGGACATCGGCGCGGCATAGACCATGGCGTCTTCGGCGGCTACCGGGTCGACGTCCAGCGGGTAGCACAGCGACATGGCCACCAGGTTGCCATGGGACAGCATCACGCCCTTGGAACGCCCGGTGGTGCCGGAGGTGTAGAACAGCCAGGCCAAGTCACAGTCCTGGCGGGGGTACGGCGCCTGCAGCTCATCGCCGGCCGACAGCCCCGCCATGCGCTGGACAGGCGCGGCCAGCTCGCGGCAGCCGTTCGGCAATGCCAGGTCGGCGAACAGCTGGCCCTCGTCGGTGAAGATAAGCCGCGCCCCGGCATTGCCGGCGATCCACGCGGCTTCCAGGGCGTGCAGCTTGTGGTTGATCGGCACCGCCACCGCACCGCACCACCAGATCGCGTAGAGCAGTTGCAGGTAGTCGCAGCTGTTCTTCATCAACAGCGCCACCCGCTCGCCCGGTTCGATGCCGTGCACGTGACGCAGCTCCAGTGCCCGTGTCCGCACCTGGGTGGCAAACATCCGGTAGTCGGCGATCTGCCGCGTCCCCTCGAACAACGCCGGCCGCTCAGGCCAACGCTGGGCCGCGTCCTGCAACCAATGGGCGATGTTCATGGCTCAGACCCTGACGGCTTGCAGCACACTGGCGTAGTTGGCCACCGCCATCCCGCCCATGTTGAACAGCAGGCCGAACTCGGCGTTGGGCACGCCCAGGCCGATGGGCTTGCCGGTCAGCTGGGCGAAACCCAGGGCATGCATCGACACCCCGGTGGCCCCCACCGGATGCCCCTTGGCCTTGAGCCCGCCGGACAGGTTCACCGGCAAGCGCCCACCCTGGCGCACGATGCCGTCGTCCAGGGCGCGGTGCCCCTCGCCACGCGGCGCCAGGCCCATGGCTTCGTAGATCAGCAGTTCGGCGATGGTGAAGCAGTCGTGCACCTCGGCGAAACTCAGGTCGTTGAGGGTCACCCCCGCCTCGCGCAGCGCCCCGTGGATGGCCCGCTGCGGCCCCTCGAAGGCCAGCATGTCGCGGCGCGACAACGGCAGGAAGTCATTGACCTGGACCATAGAGCGGATCGCCACCTGGCGCCGCATCGAGCGGGCGCGGGCGGGCGAAGCCAGGATGATCGCCGCAGCACCGTCGCTGATCAGCGAGCAGTCGGTCAGCCGCAGGGGCGCCGCGATCAGCGGATTGCTCGGCGACACCTGGTTGCAGTGCTCGAAGTCCATCACCCGGTGCATCTGCGCCAGCGGGTTGGCCATGGCATTGGCGTGGTTCTTCACCGCGATCGCCGCCATCGACGCCAGTGGGCTGTGGTAACGCTCGGTGTATTGCTGGGCAACCTGGCCGAACAGCTGGGCAAAACTCAGGCCGGCCTCCTGCAAGGCGTTCTGGTAACCGGCGCCGGCCAACGCCCGGGTGACCTCGACCGTGCTGTTGCCGGTCATTTTCTCCGCACCGACCACCAGCACCAGCTCGGCGGCGCCGCTGCGGATCGCGTTGATCCCGGCCTGGATCGCCGCCGAGCCCGAGGCGCAGGCGTTCTCACAGCGGGTGGCGGGCTTGAAGCGCAGTTGCGGGTCGGCCTGCAGCATCAGCGAGGCGGGGAAGCCGTCGGCCACCAGGCCCGAGTTGAAGTGGCCGAGAAACAGGGCGTCGATCTCGGCCGCGTCGATACCTGCATCCTGCAAGGCATCGCGGGTTACCTGGACGATCAGGTCCTCGAGGTTCAGGCCATCCAGGCGACCGAAAGGGCTGTGCGCGGCGGCGACGATGGCGATGGAATCTTGGAACATGGTGTTTTCTTCTGTCCTTGAAGCGGGTATTGCATACAATGTGGCAGCACCCGAATCCCACGCTAGTTGGGGCAACTACGTACACGAGTAAGTAGTGATGCTTACGGGACATGACCCCAAGCACCGAGGCAGGAAGCCTGATGACCGTACCCACCCACGCCTCCCCGGACCTCGAGCGCCTGGCGTTCCAGGTGTCACCCGCGCCGCAACTGATCACCGGCCACCGGCGCATGCTCGACTGCAACGAGGCCTTTGCCCGGCTGTTCGGCTACACCCGCGAGGAGCTGCGCGGGCACCTGACCCTGCTGCTCTACCCTTCCCACGCCGACTACCAGAGCATTGGCGAGCGCAGCGAGCACTGGCTGCGCAACGGTCTGGGCGCCTTCTATTCGGACGAGCGTTTCATGCAGCACCGCAACGGCGAGGTGTTCTGGGCCCGGGCCCAGGGCTTTACGCTAACGGCAGAGGATCCGTTCAAGCTGATGATCTGGCATTTCGAACGGCTCGACCGGCAGCCGGCACCCGCGGTGCAACTGACGCCGCGTGAACGGCAGATTTCGTCGCATATCGTGAACGGGCTGACCTGCAAGGAAGTGGCGCGGCAGCTGGGGATATCGCATCGGACGGTAGAAGTGCATCGGGCGCGGTTGATGAAGAAGTTGCAGGCGAAGAACAGTGCGGAGCTGGTGTCCAGGATAATCTTTATCAGCTAGTGTTCGTGGTTTCATTAGTTCGCTGCAACCTTGAAGCGAGCAGGCCCCGGGAAAATCTTGTGAACCGAGAGGACCGCAGCAAGCAGTGAGTTGCGATGCACAGAACATGGTCCTCCACAAAGGTCCTCATGCTTGACCACAACTCATGCTCCGAAGGTTGTCACTGATGCACGGCCGAGCGACAACTACCATTGCCAACCATGCAAAACGATGGAATGATGGCACTTTGCATTAGCTTGAGCGCGTGCACCTCCAATGCATATATTTTAGGGTAGCGGTCAAATGCAGTGATCAGCGCACGAACTATTAAGCATTTGCCAATATCTGATTAAAGAAGCAGCAAAGACATTACACCACCGCCTCTCGACAAATAACCGCCAAGAAGACCAAGCATGGAATACAACAGAATCATCTACCCCGAACGGGCGGAATATTTGTCCGAACAAAAATTCCAATCCTACAAGGTGTTTCTTTCACACTGGGACCCGCTCTCAATAAAAATCAAGAATAACTTCGAGGAAGCTCATCTCCGCCGCGTTAGCAAAACCTTGATCATTTATGGCGCGCAAAGTACTGGAAAGACGCTTCTGGCAAATAAACTAAGCCAGGACTTCAATACAACCAGTACCGCGCTTCAGGCCGGGGCATTTCAGCATTACGATGACGCCAACATGTGGCATAGAACTGTATCTGGGTTTTCCAAAGACGAAAATCTGATTGCTGAAAACACCCGCACCACAGCGCTACTGCACATTGAAGACGATGCTGATTGGATCACAAAAGCCAAGCAATTCTGCGGCAGCAACAGCGGCAGAACGGTCTTGATTATCGCTGACAACTGTGAGCGCGACTACTTTATCCAAGGTTTGCTCGGCATCACCGACCTGAACTTTCTACAGATTGGGCGCACACCAACTTTAATAAAATCCGCAGCCCAAAGATTTGTCGCACTTTGTCGCACTGAGCTTCGCGGCGCAATGCTACTCATGTTTACCAATGACGAAGGCTTTGCGCAATCATTCGAGGAGGCAGTCAATACGCAGCACCAAGGCCTCGTCGAAGCAACGGCGATGCCCATGCCTTCACCACGCGACAAAGAAACTGTCATTCGCGTCAATACAAATCGCCTCAACCCTTTTTCGTACTGGTATTGTCTTGACCGTGCAGGTATTGATGAAAAAAAGAACACATTCAGAACGCTTACTGCCGGAGCAGATGGCTACAAAGCAGCCTTCGAATCCGTTGACCGAGCGATCCAACTAGCGAAGCCCTCGCGAATCGGGCGCCCGCCGAAAAAATGCCTCATCACTTTTTTCGTTTTGACAGACCGTGATTGCGTCAGGGATTGCGTCGACCTGCTTGGTCTTGGTTCCTACGTTCGAAATGTTAACAGCAATTCATTTTTAGACGTGGTCACCTTCACGGAAAACTGGACATCCGAGCTTAGCTTCGGAGACCAAAGATCTAGGAAGCTTCTACAGTCCGAGTGGAATCTAAGAATAGTAGTCGCAGGCAATCCTTTTGTCTCTGCTCTGCTTTCCGGAACTCAGCGCCCACTGATAAAAAACCTGATAGATGCCACGCTCGCTTATCACGGGCCAGGGACTCACTCGACGACCGTGAACAAACACATGGACTCCATCGACACTGAAATTGAATTACTGACAGCACTAACTCCAAACGACAACTCCTCATTCTGGGCGCTCGGCCAAATTCGATCCAGTAAATATGAAGGCGAGCTAAGATGCTATCTACCTGGCTATAGCACGGGACAGCCAGGGTTCATGAACTATCTTCCGGACTACTCCACAGCCCCCTATCGCCCATGCGAGTTGTCGGCCAGCCAAACCGATACCGACTCGGAGATTAACGAGACTATACGCCGCAATGCAATAGCCTGTGAATTCACGTCTATCAAAGACCTCACAGCGCTACCACTCAAAGCGTACCTAGACAAAAAACTGCCTAATTACGTAGAGATCATGCAAGAACAGTGAACCTAACGTTCTGATCATCTACTGCATTGAAGCATAAATGGTCATCCCGCAACTTACAATCGAGCGGCTTGCGCCAAGCCGCCCGATTGGCCTCTCACAGTTATTTATCATCTCATAATAAAAATGGTGAAATGCAGTCGTCGGTTCACTCCGCTCCCTCCTACACGGTTATCGAGGTAGTGGAATATTGGACTTACTTGAACCCGCCAGCGCCGCGGAGCGAGCTCGAGGTTGGCAGATCAATTGCAACGTATTGCAACGGCCAACAATCAGCCCAGAGCTTGCAATCCCCCCGCCACCCCGAGACAATGCGAGCAATTACCATTTACACCTCGGATCCCGCTCTATGTCGACGCTCGACCGCTCGGCGCTTCACCAGCTGTACTGCGAAAACAACAGCTGGCTGAAAAGCTGGCTGCGCGCACGCCTGGGCAATGCCGCCGATGCGTCCGACCTGGCCCACGACACCTTCCTGCGGGTGATGACTGCCCGCAACCAAGGCCCCATTCGCGAGGCGCGCAGCTACCTCAGCGCCATTGCCCGCGCGCTGCTGATCGACAAAGTCAGGCGCCGCGCCATCGAGCAGGCCTACCTGCAGGCCCTGGCCCTGCGCCCGGAGCCGGTCGAAGTGTCGCCGGAGACGCGCCTGTCGATCATCGAAATGCTGGTAGCGGTCGATGTACTGCTCGATGAACTGGGCCCCAGGACCCGTGACATCTTCCTCGCGGTGCAACTGGAAGGGCTGACCTACGCGGCGGTCGCCGAACGCTTCGATGTATCGATCACCACAGTCAAGAACCACCTGATCCGGGCCATGACCCGCTGCCTGCTGGTGGTCGACAATTGAGGGCCGGCCAGTGGACCTGAAAACCCTCGAGGCGGCCGCGACCTGGTACGTGCAACTCAATGACGGTGATGCCGACATAGCACGGGCCCAGGCCTGGCGGGATTGGCTGGCCGCAAGCCCCGCGCATGCCGAAGCCTGGTCGCGGGTGGAGAAACTCCAACACCAGTGGTCAACGGTGCCGCGCCAGGCTGCGCTGTCAGGCCTGGGCGCGGCCCAGGCGCAGCGCCGCGAGGTGCTCAAGGTGCTGGGCCTGCTACTGGCCGTCGGTGGCGGTACCTGGTTGGCCAGCGAGCAGGTGCCCTATCGCGCCCTGCTCGCCCAGCAGCGCACCGGCAGCAGTGAACGGCGCTCGCTGCGCCTGGACGACGGTTCGCAGCTGGAGCTGAACGTCGACACCGCCCTCGACGTGCGCTTCGACGCCCAGGTGCGGGCGATCCAGTTGTATCGCGGCGAGATCCTGATCAGCACCGCCAGCGACGCCGCCCGCCGCCCGTTCATCGTGCACACCGACAACGGCAGCGTGCGTGCGCTGGGCACGCAGTTCAGCGTGCGCCAAACAGCGCAGCAGACACAGGTCGGCGTATTGCAGTCCGCCGTCGAGATACGCCCGCAACGCCACCTCGACCAGGTGTTGCGCCTGGACGCCGGCCAACAGGCCGGCTTTGACCGCGACGCGATCGGCCGCGCACAAGCCCTGCCCGCCGATTCCGCGGCCTGGGTGCAGGGCATGCTCAGCGTGAACGACTGGCGCCTGGGCGATTTCATCGCCGAACTGGGCCGCTACCGTCCCGGCGTGCTGCGTTGCGCGCCGTCCGTCCAAGGCATGCGCATTTCTGGCTCATTCGCCATCGATGACACCGATATCGCCTTGGCGAACCTGCCGAAATCCCTGCCCGTGAGGGTGCGCTACCTGAGCCGTTACTGGGTCAACGTCGAACCTGCCTGAGCCCGGTGCAAAAAAAAATTGTCGCAATCTTGCTGATTTCGATTCTCGTCCGTCCATGACACAAGCCGCGACGACAGCGACTTTCCGCCATGACACGCAAGGATCACCCAATGCCCCTGCTCCAGCCCAGCACCCGCCTGCGCCACGCCATCCACCGGTTCACCCTCGGCCTGTCCCTCGCCACCGCGCCTGGCCTGATGTTCGCGCCGGTCGACGCCCTGGCCGTCAGCCAGACCGCCTACCACATCGCAGCCGGCCCCCTGGGCAACGCCATCAGCCAGTTCGGCGTGCAGGCGGGGGTGACCATTTCGTTCGACACCGAGCAGACCCGCCATCTCTCCACCCCTGGGCTCGACGGCAGCTACAGCGTCGAGGAAGGCCTGCTGCGCCTGCTCGGCAGCAGCGGGCTGCAAGCCCAGCGGCAGGGCAATGGCGGCTATGTGCTGGTCCCGGCTGACAATGGCCCCGCGATGGAGCTGGGACCGTTGACCATCGACGCCAACCGCCTCGACGCCACCAGCGAGGGCACCCAGTCCTATGCAGCACGGGCGGTGACCATCGGCAAAGGCGTGCATACGCTCAAGGAGACACCGCAGTCGGTCACGGTCATGACCCGCAAGATGCTCGACGACCAGAACCTCAATACCCTGGAACAGGTGCTCGACAAGACCCCCGGCATCACCGTCTACGACTCGCCCATGGGCGGCAAGTACTTCTACTCGCGCGGTTTCAACCTCGACGGCCAGTACCAGTACGACGGTGTGCCGCTGGACGTGGGCGGCAACTATGTCCAGGCCAACAGCTTCTCCAGCGACATGGCCTTCTACGACCGGGTCGAGATCCTCAAGGGCGCGGCCGGCATGATGAAAGGTTCCGGCTCATCGGCAGGCGGCGTCAACTTCGTGCGCAAACGTGGCCAGGACAAGGCCCAGACCACACTTACCCTGTCCGCCGGCACCTGGGACAACTACCGCGGCCAGGTGGACGTGGGCGGCCCGCTGAACGAATCGGGTACCGTGCGCGGCCGCGCCGTGGCCACCCTGCAGGATCGCCAGTACTTCTACGACAATGCCAAGCGCCAGGACCAGGTGCTGTACGGTGCCCTGGACTGGGACGTGACGCCTGACACCACCCTGGGCGTCGGCCTGGCCTATGAAGACATCGATGCCTCGCCCTGCTACACCGGCCTGCCCCGCTATGCCGATGGCAGCGACCTGAAGCTGTCGCGCTCCACCTGCCTGGGTGCCAGCTGGAACGACCTGCAAAGCCAGCGCATCACCGGTTTCGCCGATCTCAAGCATCGCTTCAATGACGACTGGACGCTCAACTTCGCCTCGGTCTACACCCACAACAACCAGAACCTCGAGTACGGCTACTCCGAAGGCGCGGTACCGGTCGGCGCCAGCAGTGCCGGTATCCGCCGCCATGTCGGGCGTTTCGACTACGACCAGGACGACTACGGCTTCGATAGCTACGTCGACGGCAAGTTCGAGGCATTCGGTCTCGAGCACGAGTTGATCGTCGGCGCCAACGCCAGCCGCCAGAAGACCCACGATTACTTCGCGCTGATGCCGCTCAACGGTACCCAGAACCCCTTCGACCCGTCACCGGCCTTTCCACACCCCTCCAAGGACGAGTTTCTGGCCAACCCCAGCCGTGGCGGCAGCGAACCCACCGACTCAACCACCACCCAGTACGGCACCTACGCCACCCTGCGCCTGAAGCTGGCCGAGCCGCTGACCCTGGTGCTCGGCACGCGGGTTAGCTGGTACCGCAACAAAAGCGACTCCTACACCCAGGCCTGGGACTACTGGGTGCACAACCGCAGCCAGGAAAACGGCCAGGTCACGCCCTTCGCCGCGGTGCTCTATGACCTCAACGATGAATGGACCGCCTACGCCAGCTACGCCGATATCTTCCAGCCGCAGAGCAATCTGGTGAACGCCCAGGGCCAGGCCCTGCCACCGAAGACCGGCGCCAACTACGAGCTGGGCATCAAGGGTGAACTGTTCGGCGGCGCGCTCAACACTGCCTTCAACCTGTTCCGCACCATCGAGGAGCACCGCGCCGAAACCGACTTCGTCGACACCTGCAAGGGCTCGGGCGATCAGTACTGCTACACCGACAGCGGCAAGGTGCGCGCCCAGGGCTTCGAGGCCGAGGTCAGCGGCTCGCCCATCGAGCGCCTGCAACTGCTGGCGGGCTACACCTACACCCAGACCAAGTACCTGAACACCATCAACCAGACCGAGCCGACCGAGCTCAACTTCACCTCCAGCTTCATCCCGCGACACATGCTCAAGGTCTGGGGCGACTACCAGCTCGCCGGCGCGCTCGACCGCTGGACCGTGGGGGCCGGGGTATCCAGCCAAAGCGAGAACTTCCGCCGCCAGGGCAACCTGAGCATCGAGCAAGCGGGCTACACGCTGTGGAGCGGCCGCGTGCAGTACCGCCTGGACGAACACTGGAGCCTGGCGCTGAACGGCAACAACCTGCTGGACAAGCGCTATTACTCGACTGTGGGGGCCACTGGCTGGGGCAACTACTACGGCGAGCCGCGCAACTTCATGGTGACGCTCAAGGGGAGTTTCTGATGGGTGCTGGGATGTAAGCGCCGGGCCTTTCCAGGTGTTCGCCGCGAAGGTATCTGCGCCTGTTAGATCGAGCGCCGCGCGGGCGGCGCTCGATCTCATAGGCGCTGCAAGGGTTGCGGCGTACACCTGGAGGCCCTCACTCGATCACCTTGAGAAGGCTGCCCACAAGCACGCCAACGACTCATTGCCCGCGCTCTGCTCCCGGCTTGAGAAAGGTCACCACGGCGCTGGCAAACCGCTCCCGTTGATCGAGCATGACGAAATGAAAACTGTCATCGATCCGGGTGAAATGGATATCAGGTGTCGAAGCATAGGCCCGACGGAACGTTGCATCGACGCTGGATGCAGGTACGCCGTAAAAAGCATCGTATGCATACACGACCTCAACCGGAGCACTAATACGACCAAGTTCAGGACGCAAGTCAGTGACCATTAACTCATACACCGCGTCGGCCACAGTCTTGCGATCAGAACTGATCCCCGCAGAAATCAGCCCTGGTCTTACCGCCTCGGTTTTGGCGAGTCGGGCGATGGATGCCCTCTGCATCGCTTCGTTCTGCTCCGGCGATGCTGCCAACAGCGAACTGCGCATCGCTGCAGCCTGCACGGTAGCGGTTTCGCTGGTGGCGGAAGGATCGATCAGCAACGTATAGAACGGCAACGCATCGACGATCATCAAGCGACCGACCTGATCGGGATGGCGAGCCCCCAGCATGAGTGCAACCTCTCCCCCCAGCGAGTGACCGATGATCACGGGTGCCTCGATATGCTGGGTGCGGATGTAATCAGCAATGGCCTCGGCCACTGGAGCGACCACTTTCCCTTCGCTATCGGACACCGCAGGCAAACCCGCGAAGCCTGCGACCTGCACGAGGTGAAGGCGGTGGTTCTGGCGTAACCGAGTAGCAAGGTCAACCCATACCTCGCGGGACGATGCCAGCCCCGGAATCAGGATCACATCCCTGCCCGCGCCTTCGACCTGGACACAGATACGCTGCTGGTCAGCGTGCCTTGTTGGCGGAGACGGAGGTTGGCTGGGTGACGCCGATAGCGACGGCGACATCAACGACAAGGTGGTCCCGATTGTCGCGAGGATCATTGCAATACGCATCGGATTCCCCTCCTCATGCGATGTGCTGTTTGTTTCATGGCCACTCCTTTGACTGATGAGAGCTAGTGTGGTGTTTTGCAAATACGACCAATAAATCGCCGTGAGTTATGGTCGTATTTGTGAAACACCACACTAGGCACTATACGGGCTTGTCACCACGATAGGAGGTGTCAAGGACATTCGAGCACGGCCTGGGGGATGCGCTGCCCGCCCCCAGACCATCGGGCTCTGTTTCACACCTTCTTCAAAATCCCCATATGGGCATCATCCATCAATGCCTTGGCCATATCGCTCAGGTAGTGCGAGGCCCAGACCAGCACCGGTTCGTTGTCCATCACACCGATAAAGGAAGCCCGGCGGGCGCTATCGAGCA
This sequence comes from Pseudomonas sp. RC3H12, assembly GCF_018596375.1. Lineage (NCBI taxonomy): Bacteria > Pseudomonadati > Pseudomonadota > Gammaproteobacteria > Pseudomonadales > Pseudomonadaceae > Pseudomonas > Pseudomonas sp. RC3H12. Next base: position 2,429,316 of record NZ_CP075595.1, read on the forward strand.
ATACGGAAGCCTGCTCCATGGCGTAGTTCGCACAGTTGCCGGGCTCTACGCGGAACAGCCGCGTACCTTTGGTGGCGCCTTCCAAGCAGGTGCAGGTGCCGACGGTCCAGCCGAGCTGGCCGTGGTCTGCAGGGGTTTCGTTGTCCATTTGCGAAATCCTCGGGTGTCTTTGATGTAGCGGGCTCGAAGACCCGGTCGCGTGCCGACCGGTTATGCATCAAATGCGTGGGAGCGGGCTTGCCCCGCGATGAGGCAAGTCCAGGTGATGACGGGAATCGCATCAGCAGTTTCACCGATCCGGGCGCCCACTCTCACCAGTCCGTGGCGGCTCTGTCAGTGCAGAGTGTATGACGGCGGTCGCGTACTCATGTGGAGCTGGGCAAGTGCCGACTCCAGCAATGTGCGGGTGGCGTCAAGCTCGTGCATCATCGTCAACATCACCAAAGTGGCCGGTGATTTCGGCAGGTGATTGAACGATTGATGGGCGACGGCAAGCGCGCACATGACGTACTCGGTGGCCTGGACCAGGGTGTCTTCAAGGAGATGGGGGGATTCGGTGGACGGTGGTGGATCCGGGACGATCTTGAGCATAAGTACCTCGCAATGCATTAGTCAGACCGCCACCTTTTCACTTGCAGGTGAAAGGTGGCAGCTACGTGCAGGTCTGCAAGACCGGGGCATTACGAGGCGAAAACCCGGCTGACCAAAAGGTCACCCGCACGTAGCCACCATAAAGCGAGACCCACGACTCAACGCCGAGGCTCATGGTGAGCACCATCGTAATACCGCGCAGGCTTGCAGACCCGGTCGTTGATTTGGCAACGACCCAGCGAGACTAGCCGCCACTTCGAGGGCGCAACAGTGGCCGAAGCATGCTTCGGAAACGGACTACTCGAAATAGGGAAAATCTTATTCATACCTGTAGGACGCGATACGAACTTGCTCCCTACCCCATTACCCAGCTATCCGAGAGATAGTTTGCATCTACCCCATCGCTAGTAGAACATCCCCTCTTTTGCACGAATGGACACGCGCATGAAGTTCGAGAGGCCCACTCAGTACAGAACCGATGAAGGGATCGTCTTCAATCTCTCGCAAATTACCCTTATGGAAAGTGACCGAGGCCGCCTGCGCGAGTTGCACTTTGGTGAGGCAAAACGCGCCCACTACCAAGTCAACAACTTGGTCGTGGATCTGTATGATCGGATGCAGGCCCGAAACCTGCCTTGCCTGCTGACAGTCCGCATTTCCAACCCCCTGACCCGGCAGCAAGCCGATACCATCAACACCCTGCGCGGCAACGTCGCCAAAGGAATTGCTGCAGCCTCAGGTGCTGCTGCCGGAAAGGTGGGCGCTTTGGGTGGGCCAATAATTGGCTGGGCTTCCGGTGCAGTGGTGACGACAGGAATGAACTGGTACCTCAAAGGGGCCTTGCCTAACCTGCATGCAGGCGACGTACTCGTCAGCATCGAGGGAGAGGTTCATGGCGGGATTGGCCCACAACGTTCTGGCGTGACGTTGGTCATCAAGGTCTGAGGAGCGACACATGCCTTACATCATGCAAGCTGCCATCCTTCTGGTACTGGGCGCACTCCTCGTTCAGTTTCTGAGACCATCCCCCTTACGCAAGTGGCTGGGCCTGGCGCTGTTAGCCGCGGGCTTGGTCGGCATCTTCAAAGTAGAACAGCAACAGGTGTTGGGCTTTGACCTGGAGCTGCTGGCGCTACTGGCTGTGCCGCTAGGCGTGGTGCTGTTCCTGACGCGGCGGAGATTCTCGGATATGGACTGATAGCCATTCCAAACTCTTGCGAGGAAAAATTCGCCCCCTTTTACTCAGGGGGGCGTTTCTGACGGGCGCAAGACGGGGCGGCCCTGCGCGCGCCTCCCCTGTCTGTGTCACACCTTCTTCACCATCCCCATATGGGCATCATCCATCAATGCCTTGGCCATATCGCTCAGGTAGTGCGATGCCCAGACCAGCACCGGTTCGTTGCCCATCACGCCGATGAAGGACGCCCGGCGGGCGCTGTCGAGCAGCACGGAGGCCTGCTCCATGGCGTGGTTCGCACAGTTGCCAGGCTCTACGCGGAACAGCCGCGTACCTTTGGCGACGCCTTCCAGGCAAGTGCGGGGCGTCTTTAAGGAGAGAGAACTCGGCGGACAGTGAAAGATGGCAGCTACGTGCAGGCCTGCAAGACCGTGGCATTACGAGGGAAAAACCCGGCTGACCAAAAGGTCACCCGCACGCAGCCACCATAAAGCGAGACCCACGACTCAACGCCGAGGCTCATGGTGAGCACCATCGTAATACCGCGCAGGCTTGCAGACCCGGCCGTTGATACGACCCAGCGAGACTAGCCGCCACTTCGAGGGCGCAACAGTGGCCAAAGCATGCTTCGGAAACGGACTACTCGAACTAGGGAAAATCTTATTCATGCCTGTAGGACGCGCTATGAACATGCTCCCCTACCCCATTACTATTGCGGCAGTTTCGCAATCACCTTGATCTCGAAGTCGAAGCCGGACAGCCAGGTCACGCCGATAGCGGTCACCGTGGGATAAGGCGCCTCGCCCCAATACTCGGCTGCGACCTCCCAGATGGTTTCGAATGTCGAGTCGGGGTCGACCATGAAGATGGTGGTATCAACCACATCCTCAAAACTACCGCCCGCCTCGGCCAGGATCGCGTTGAGATTGGCAAAGGCCAAGCGAACCTGCGCCGCGAGGTCGGGCTCAGCCGAACCATCCTTGCGGCTGCCGACCTGACCGGATACGAACAAAAAACCATTGGAGCGAATCGCCGGCGAGTAGCGGTGCAACTCGTACAAAGCATGGCGATCTGGCGGGAAAACGACATCACGTTTGCTGGACATGGCCTACCTCGTTCTGGGCCATCGCAGCCCGGTGTTTACGGTGAGGCCACTATAAAAAGGCCACCTACCTGGATAAACGGGCAGCTCTGGCCAGGACTGTTTGTATACTCCAAACAATCCAGGTGCGAACGAGGCGTGGAATGGACCGATTCGATGCAATGCAGGCGTTTGCCCGGGTGGTGGAAACCGGCAGTTTCACCAAGGCGGCCGCCACCCTGCACATGAGCAAGACCACCGTGACGCAGCTCATTCAGCAGCTGGAAGCAAGGTTGCGCGTGCGCCTGCTCAACCGCACCACGCGCAAGGTCAATGTCACCGCCGACGGCGCGGCCTACTACGAACGCGTCGTCCGGTTACTGGCAGACATGGACGACGCCGAGACCAGCTTGTCCAGCGCGTCGATGGCGCCGCGCGGCCGGCTGCGGGTTGATGTACCCAGCCCGCTGGCGCGAATGCTGCTCATACCCGCCTTGCCGGAGTTCTTTGCACGTTATCCGGAAATCCAGCTGACGGTGGGCGTGAGCGATCGCATCGTCGACATCATTGGTGAAAACATTGACTGCGTGGTGCGTGGCGGCGAGATCACCGACCAGTCCTTGGTGGCAAGGCATGTGGGCGATCTGAAACTCGGCATCTATGCCACGCCCGGTTATCTGCAGCGCTTCGGGACACCGGCGCCCCCCCTTGAGCTGGAGGAAGGCCAGCACAAAACCGTTGGCTTTCTCTGGTTTCGTACAGGCAAAACCTTGCCCTATGCGATGCACCGAGGTGAAGAGCGCATAGAAGTCCAAGCGCGCCCGCAACTGACGGTCGATGACGGCAATGCGTACCTTGCCGCCGGCTTGGCTGGCCTCGGGATGCTCTGGCTGCCGCAGTACATGGCCAAACCCCACCTGATCAGCGGGGAGCTGCTGCCGCTGTTTGAAGACTGGCACATGTCGCCAATGCCGATGTACCTGGCCTTCCCGCCGAATCGCCATGTCAGCGCCAAGGTGCGGGTGTTTATCGACTGGATAACCGAATTGATGGCCGAGCATGCGCCGGTGATTGGCTGAAACAGGTGCAAGGCCGCTCCAGGCTCCTACTCTCGACCCTCAAATCGTCGCCTGCTCAGGAACAGCCCTATGCCAAGCGGCACTGCAAGGGCAGACATCAATCCCAGGTCAAAGCCCTGCAAACGAGTCTGGCTCAGCGCAACGCAACCAATCAGTCCAGCAATGACCAATGCAACACCTAGCCACTTACGCAACAAGTACGGTTTCATGAACCGCTCAAATAGAAAAGCCAGTGCAACGAAGATGACTGCCTGGGTAATTTCGGACATGTGCGTCGCCTCTCAAGCCCTGATGATCAGTGATTCGGCAGTGCGCTGCGGGCCAATCCCACCACTCACCTGAGCCTGAATGCTCACGACTACGTCGCCAGCATGGTAAGTGGGTAAGACGTCATTAACGTAAGAGCGCATGCCCATACCTACAGCAGTACCTACCGTCATCCCTGCTACTGGCCCGGCCAGATTGCCCACAGCACGGGCAGCTCCACCGAAGGCGGAGAGCGCCAGGTTAGCAATGCTAGTGCGCTGGGCATTGAGGGTGTCTGCTTGTTGACGGGTCAGCGGTTTGGAAATACCGACCATCATCACGCAGGTCAGGTTTTTCGCCTGCATCTTGTCGTAAACCTCTACGACTTTACTATTGACTTGGTAATGGGCGTGCTTTGCTTCGCCAAAATGCAGCTCGCGCAAACGACCGCGGTCACTCTCGGTGAGGGTGATCTGCGAGACGTTGAACACGATCCCGTGGTGGCCCATGTACTGGAATGTCGCTTCAAAGTTCACTTAACGCATCCTTACGAAACAGCCAGAGTTTCTGAACAGCTGGGTATCCATATGCAGCTGAAAGTTGACACGATCCCTTTAGGAGTGGGCTTGTGCCGCGAAACGGCTGCATAGCAAGAAGCCGAACTCATGCATCGGGAAAGATCTTGAGCGTGATGAAACTCTCTGGTTACGCTGATCGGACCGCACCCCATCGCTTCCAGGCGAAGAGGTAGCGGCTACGTACGGGTCTGCAAGACCGGGGCAACCAGAGTAAGCCCGGCTGGCCACAAGGCCACCCGTACGCAGCCACCATGACGCACGGCCAATGGCTTGAGAGGCAATGGGTGGTGCTGATCTAGTTGTCCCGCTCGGGCTTGCAGACCCGGTCGCTACTTTTTGGTAGCGACCCAGCGAGACTAGACCTCGGTTGGATGGCGTAAAAGCGGGTAAAGCATGCTTCGGAAACGGACTACTCGAAATAGGGAAAATCTCATTCATGCCTGTAGGACGCGCAATGAACTTGCTCTCCTACCCCATTACCTAGCTATCCAAAAGACAGTCTGCATCCCCCAGCGCGAGAGAACCAAGCAGTACAGAAGTTGCTCAACATGATCCAGACGGAGCAGTTGCACCGCCTCTATTGCGGTAGTTTCGCGATCACCTTGATCTCAAAGTCGAAGCCGGACAACCAGGTCACGCCGATAGCGGTCACCGTGGCGTACCTTGCCGCGGGCCTGGCTGGCCTCGGGATGCTCTGGCTGCCGCAGTACATGGCCAAACCGCACCTTATCAGCGGCGAACTGCTGCCGCTGTTTGAAGACTGGCACATGTCGCCGATGCCAATGTATCTGGCCTTCCCGCCGATTCACCATGTCAGCGCCAAGGTGCGGGTGTTTATAAACTGGATAACCGAATTGATGGCCGAGCATGCGCCGGTGATTGGCTGAAACAGGTGCAAGGCCGCTCAGACCAGGCACTTCGAATTTCCGCTTTTGCCCGTTTTCTGACAGTGCGCTGGAGACCAACAATGGGTCGTTAACGGCATTTCGTAACTGGCCGTTTCCGACCCATTGCGTCCATTCGAAAAGGACCGCTACCAGCCAAATGTAGCCGGCCAAGCGTATCTGAGAAAGCTGGGAATAATCCCTCCCCATCCATTACTTGGCAGTGATTCCGGCGCGGAGGCCTTACCCTTGCCTAGCACCATGTCTCAAAGGTAATGTGCAATCCAGCCAGCATGCCTGGCAAAAAACTTTTTAGGTTGGTGCGTAAATTCAGTATCAGTGCGAATAGCCTAGTCTAGAATCGTCGCGCCCATAGCAAGAAAAAGCTTTTCACCAGCTGGTGTATATTTATAGATGATTTTCAGAGCATATTCAGAGGAAAATTGAATTTGAAGAACTATCGCAAAAAATTCTTAGATATCACCTCATATGCGCCAATTGCTTACGGGGGGCATTTACCTGGGAAATATCTTGATATTTAGTCTTATTTATATATTCATATTCGCCAGCGATTTCAAGGGCAACCCAATAAGCCCTGTGCAAGCATTGTACTTTAGTGTCGTTACAGTAACTACATTGGGCTTTGGCGATCTAACCCCGAAGCTTGATGCGACCCCACTTCTTCTCGTAATTACCTCCCAAGTTGTTTTAGGAGTTGTTACTATCGGCTTGTTTTTAAACTCCATATCTCACAAACTAAGCGAACGAAAAGATTTGACCCAAAAAGCATTTGAAGAAGAAACTGAAAAGAATACCCTAAGAAAACTGCTAACCATTTTGAGGCCAGCGATTGTCAGCTACATGGAAATTCTTTCTGAAACCTATAAGGTGACAACGACCAGCGTAGTAAACGACTTCATCACAATAGCTCCCCAAAATCTATTTTGCCAAAAATACTATGATCAAATCTGCCGGCAAAATTTTTTCTCCACTGAGACTAGATATGGTAAAGATGTATTAACCTGGGGTGGTTTTATTGAGCAGGAGAACAGCAAGTTCACCGAGAAAATAGATGACTTCCTGAACAAGTTCGCCACGTCACTGCCTATCGATCTGGTTGAGCTTCTTGTTAGCTTAAAGGATCATCGCTTTCTTTATCATTGCAGGCAGGCAAAGCAAATGATCCAGCTCGAAGTTGCTCAAGGGCTCCAGATTCCTCGCACTCACTTTTTAACTATTGAGCACAGCAGTGTTGAAATTCCTGAAAAACCAAATTCGATTAGAGACTTCCACGAAAAACTCCTAAACCTAATCTCCCAGCTAGATGAAAACACATCTGGAGAGTGCATTGTTATGATTATTGACTTGAGGAAGGGTGTTTCTGCCCCGCCCATTGGTTCAGCCATTGCCGATATTATTAAATTTGGCCCGTTTGACCCACAAAGTAATTAATAACACGCCAATTGGGACGATCGCGACGTACGGTTCAGTGCGGGGGCAGGTAACAGCTATCCCTACCGCGATCAATGTATCTGTCTGATTTGGATTTTTCGTTTTGTGAATCGGCTCCAGCTCCTAGATACATCCAACTGGCTCGTTTTGACCGTTAGCCGTGGTCAGCGAAAGGCCGCTATGGGTCGAAAACAGCCAGACGCGGATAACTGCTCTCGCCCCATAGCTGCCCTTGGCGGAGGGCAGATAACAGCCAGAAGCGGTCGACACAAACCAGCCCGGTCCAGATAATCAACGTCTCACAGGGATGCCCGGGAACGAATGTCATGGACAGTCTTGCGACGCTTGTCACTGATCGGCTGGTTCTCACCCCCCTCCAGTTAGAGGATTCGCCCATCATCCAGGAGCTGTTCCCCTGCTGGGAGGTGGTTCGCTACCTGGACAGTCGTGTCCCATGGCCGTATCCAGAAGACGGGGCGCTGGTCTATGTCCGAGATATCGCCCTGCCCGCCATGGCAGCAGGTCGGGAATGGCACTGGATGATCCGCATGCGCGACGATGCCAGCTGCACCCTGGGTAGCATCAGTTTGTATGATCAGCCTGGAAACAACAGAGGCTTTTGGCTCGCCCCACAGTGGTGGGGAAAGGGCTACATGCGCGAGGCATGCCGGATCATCAATGCCTATTGGTTCGAGACACTGTCGCGTCCGGTCATGCAGGTCCCCAAAGCGGTTGCCAACGACGCATCTCGCAGGGTCTCGGAACATGAGGGTATGCGCTTGGTAGACGTGCGGGCAGGAGATTTCGTATCTGGACGGATGGATGTCGAAGTATGGGAGATGACTCGTGCTGACTGGTTAGAAAGGTCGACTGCCAGTCGCTAGTTCTTTACGTCAGCGGCTCAAGCTCAGACAGCCGCCCCGTACCGAGGGGCGGCGTTGGCTTGCCTTTTTGGCTCTACCCGCGCAGTGCGGCGGGCAGATCAGCCAGGGAACAGCTTGCTTAGACAGCTGAGTTTTTTCTTGTAGGAACGTCGGGCTTGCAGCGCCTCTTCCAGCGTCACCGCGACGAAGCGGGCCTTCTGGTTGGGTTGCATCTGGCCGACCAGATCGAGGTCGGCGCTGATCACCGTGCCGATCATCGCGTAGCCGCCACCGGACACTGCATCGCGGTGCAGAATGATGGGCTCGAGCCCTGCCGGCACCTGGATAGAGCCGATCGGGTAGCAGCTGTCGACGATGTTCGAAGGATCGGAGCCGGCGCCGAACGGCTGCTCGCGAGGCTGGAAGCTCAGCGGGCTGCCACCCTTGAAGCGATAGCCGATGCGATCTGCCTCCGAGCCGACGGTCCAGGCTTCGGCGAAAAAGCTGTCCGCCGCCGCCAGGGTCAAGCGATCGTAGTACAGCCCCGGCACCACCCGCAGGGTGATCTCCCCTCCCAGCGACTGTCGCAACGCCATGGGCAGACTCGCCCCGACACGCCCCTTGCCGCTGGCGGTGCCTACCGGCAGTTCATCGCCAATCACCAGCCTGCGCCCCTGAAAACCACCCAGCGCCCCCAGCGCGTAGGTGGAACGACTGCCGAGCACCACCGGTACATCGATACCGCCGGCCACCGCCAGGTAAGCCCGCGCGCCAGCCTTGGGAAAATCGAAACGCAGCACTTGTCCGGCCTTCACTTCGAAGGCGGTGTCCAAGTGCATGTCCACGCCATCGACTTTCGGCGTCATCTGCGCACCACAGACCGCCACCAGGGCGTCATGCTGAAACTCCAGCTCCGGCCCCAGTAACGTGCACTCCAGCGCCGCCGAATTGGCCGGATTGCCCACCAACTGGTTGGCCGCGCTCAGGGCGTACTGGTCCAGTGCCCCGGAAGGTGGTATCCCCAGATGGTAGTAGCCCTCGCGGCCGAGGTCCTGCACTGAGGTGGCCAGACCGGGTTTGAGTACCTTGATCATGCCAGCACCTCCTGCAGCGACTTGGGATAGCCGATCGGGTCGGCGAGGAACGCATCAAGGGAGAACTCCACTGGACGGATGCGCAGATCGAAGCGTCCGGCTTCGACCTCGGCCACGGCGTGGTCATAGGCAGCGCGGTCCATCGACTTGAACTGCACAATGTCGCCGGGACGGAAGAACACCATGTGTTCCTTCAGGTACGCCAGGTTCTGCTGCGGGTCATAGATCGGTGCCGGAGTGACGCCAAACATCTGGTAGCCACCGGCGCCACGCACCGAGTAGATGCAACCGAAGCAGCCGCCATGGCCCAGGGTCAATTTCGGCGTGTCGGTACGCGGTCGCAGGTACTTGGGCACCTGCAACTGGCGTTCGCGCTCGACCATCTGGAACATGAACGGCAGGCCCGCCACGAAGCCCACCATCGAAACGAACCACGGCGCGCCACTGTGGGCGGCGATGAACGCCTCGACGTCGGCCAGGCCGTTGATGCGCGCGGCGTACTCCAGATCCGTGGCGTTCGGGTCCTGGTGGCGGTCGCGAAAGCGCATCAGGGTTTCGTGGGTCCACGGATCGTTGTAGAGCACCGGGATTTCGATGATCCGGGTATGCAGGGTGCGCTCGGCCACGGCCTCGGCTTCGGCGCCCTTCACCGCTTCGAGCAGATCGGCCGGGGCGATGCGGTCCGGGTCGAAACGGATCTGGAACGAGGCGTTGGCCAGGCACACGTCGAGCACGCCATCGAGGGCCAAGCGCTCCACCGCACGGGTGACGGCCATGCCCTTGAAGAAGGCTTCAAGGGACATGCTGTCGCTGACTTCGGCAAACAGATGCTCGTCGGCGCCAAAGCTGTAGCGAATCGGACTGCTCATGCTGCACCTCCGCTGCGGCGCTCGGCCAGCCAGGTTTCCAAAGTGCCGGTGTGGAAATCGGCAGCGTGCAACCAGGGTTGCCCCAGCAGTTCGCCGTGCAGAGACAAGGTGCTGGCCATGCCCGTGAGCGTGGTCTGCTCCACGGCCAGTCGCGCGCGGGCCAGGGCCTCGGCGCGATCGCTGCCATGGACGATCAGCTTGGCCAGCAGCGAGTCATAGTATGGCGGTACTCGGTAGCCTTCATACAGATGGCTGTCGACGCGCACGCCCTCGCCTTGTGGCCAGTTCAGCGCTTGCACAAGACCCGGGCTTGGGAAGAAATCCCGCGCCGGGTCTTCGGCGTTCAGGCGCATTTGCAGGGCTGCGCCGTTGATCTCGATATCGCTTTGCTTGAGTCCCAGTGGCTCGCCACCAGCAATGCGCAACATGGCTTGGACCAGATCGATACCGGTGATCAGCTCGCTTATCGGATGTTCTACCTGGATCCGTGTGTTCATCTCGATGAAGAAAAACTCGCCGGTGGCGTCGTCGTACAGATATTCAAGGGTGCCGGCGCCCTTGTATCCCAGCGCCTCAGTCAGGCGCACGGCGCTGGCGCACAGGGCCTCGCGCTGCTGCGCATCAAGGACCGGCGACGGCGCTTCTTCGAAGATCTTCTGCCGACGGCGTTGCAGCGAACACTCGCGTTCGAACAGGTGCACCGCATGCTTGCCATCGCCCAGCACCTGCACTTCGATATGCCGGGCCTTGCCGATAAAGCGCTCCAGATACACCGCGCCATTGCCAAAGGCGGCCTGGGCTTCGCGCTGGGAACGGGGGAATTCTTCGCTCAGTTGCTGCGGGTTTTCCGCCAGGCGAATCCCACGCCCGCCGCCACCGGCCGAGGCCTTGATCAGCAGCGGGAAGCCGACGGATTCGGCGGCTTTGAGCGCCGACTCCACATCGAACAGTTCATCCGGGGAGCCGGGCACCACCGGCACACCCGCGGCTTGCGCAGTGCGCCGGGCTTCGGCCTTGTCGCCCATGCGCCGGATGGTCTCGGGGCTTGGGCCGACGAAAATCGCCCCGGCGGCTTGCACCGCTTCGGCAAATTCGGCGTTCTCCGAAAGAAAGCCGTAACCAGGGTGCACCGCGTTGGCCCCGGTGGCCTTCAGGGCACCGAGCAGCGCTTCGACATTGAGGTAGCTCTTGTCAGCGCGGGCCGGGCCGAGGATGTGCACTTCGTCGGCCATGCGTGCGGCCTGGGAATCGACGTCTGCTTCGCTGCACGCCGCCACAGTGGGAATCCCCAGCGCTTGCGCGGCGCGGATGATACGCACGGCGATCTCGCCACGGTTGGCGATCAGCAGTTTACGAATGCCTTGGGTCACGGTTTTGCCCTCACGCATCTTCGAGTGTGGCGATGACCTGACCCGGCTCCACCGGATCACCGTCTTCGACCAGAAACGCGTCCAGACGCCCTGCCGTACCCGCGGTCAGTTCGGAAAACTGCTTCATGACCTCGATCAGGCCAATCACCGTGTCGGCGCTGACCTGGGCACCCGCCTCGACGTAGTTCGGCGAGTCCGGGGTAGCTTTGCGGTAGAAGGTCCCCGGCAACGGGGTGATGACTGTGTGCTGCGCCATGTCTGTTCCTCTTGGAATAGTTGTAGAAAGGCAGGCAAAAAATCTGTGTGTCGAGTAAGCCCTGGCGTCTGCGTGCCAGGTGTCTTCGGGTGCGTTATCGCGGTGCGCACACCTGGATCCCCGCGCCATCGAGCGCATTACGGGTAGCCTCGACCAGTACCAGGGCTCCGGGTGTATCGCTGTGCAAGCAAATGGAGTCGAATTCGATCGTCAGGTCTTCACCCTCCACCGTGCGCACCACGCCTTCCTGACAGGCACGCAGTACCCGCGCAGCTACTTGCGCGGGGTCGTAAGCACGCACGTTGCGGGTGAAGACGATGGAGCCGCTGAGGTCGTATTCGCGGTCGGCGTAGAACTCGCGGATCACCGGTTGGCCCAGCTCCGTGGCGATACGCCAGATCGCCGAGCCAGGCATGCAATACAGCAGCAGCTCGGGCTCCAGGCGCTGCAGGTTTTCCACCAGCAAACGCGCCGTTTCTTCGTCCCGGGCCAGGTGCATGTACAGCGCGCCGTGAGGTTTGATGTGTTGCAGGGCCACGCCTTGAACCCGGGCGAGTTCACGCAGGGCGCCCAGCTGATAGAGCATGTCGTCCACCAGCTCCTGGGCCGGTGCATTGATGTGACGGCGGCCGAAACCGACCAGGTCGCGAAAGCCCGGATGGGCACCGACGGCCACGCCCAGGCGCTTGGCCTGCTCGACAGTGCGACGCATGGTGCCGGGATCGCCGGCATGGAAACCGGTGGCGATGTTGGCCGAGCTGATGAAGCCCATCAGTTCGTTGTCGACGCCGTCGCCGATAGTCCACGGACCGAAGCCTTCGCCCATGTCCGAATTGAAATCTACTGCCTGCATGACACTTGCTCCTGACGCTTGTGACTTCATGCAGAGCACGTTAAATTCCAGCCACCCCCTTGGGAAGATCTATTATCAGAGGGGATATCTTCTGAAAATCAGATACCTCATCAAGCGGAGTGTTCATGTCACTGACCCTGCGCCAGGTTCGCTATTTCGTCGCCACGGCCGAGATCGGGCAAATCTCCCAGGCTGCGATTCATTTGAATATTTCCCAGTCGGCGGTGACCACAGCGATCAAGGAGCTGGAGGGCATGCTCGGCACGCTACTGTTCCAGCGCTCGGCCCAGGGCATGAGCCTGACCGATGCCGGACGGCACTTTCTCAATCGGGCCTACGTGATCTTGCGCAGCGTCGACGATGCCCTTAACAGCCCACTGCCGGACGTTCGCGCCACCGGCCTGTTGCGGGTAGCGGCCAGTTACACGGTGATCGGCTACTTCCTGCCGCACCATCTGCAACGCCTGGAACACTGGCACCCTGACGTGGCCATCGAAGTGCACGAACGGGAGCGCCAGGCCATCGAGCAAGGCCTGCTGGAAGGCGAATTCGACATGGCGGTGGTGCTGACCTCGAACCTGACCCACCCGGACATCGTCTCGAAAACCCTGTTCAATTCCGAGCGCCGGCTGTGGCTGCCCAGCCATCACCCGCTGTGCGAACACTCGGCCGTGAGCCTTGCCGACGTCACACAGGAGCCCTTCATCCTGCTTACCGTCGACGAAGCCGAACAAAGCGCCATGCGCTACTGGGAACATGCCCGACAGCAGCCCAACGTGCGAATCCGCACCAGCTCCGTGGAAGCGGTGCGCAGCATGGTGGCCAACGGCAGCGGCGTGGCGATCCTCTCCGACCTGGTACACCGTCCGTGGTCGCTGGAGGGTAAACGCATCGAAACCGTTACCATCACCGACAAGGTCACCCCCATGAGCGTCGGCCTGGCCTGGCATCGCGAGCGGGAATTCAGCTCGGCGATGCACGCGTTCCACAATTACTTCCACGACGCATTCCTGGCGCCGCAACAACTTTCCGCACGGCGCTGAAAGCAAATCGGTTTCAATCCAGAATTAACGGCCGCAAAACCACTTTGCCCACCTCGTACCGCTGCGGCCATTCAGGGTTGTAGATCGTGATTTTGCTGGTCAGCGCCATGCATGGGCCATCCTTGGGCAGGTTAAAACGTTGTAATACGCCTCAAAGACATCTGCCGCCAAGCAAACGAGAACAGGCCTCTAATGACCTCGCGCCACCTGATCAGGCAATGTTCCCAGGCTCGCGAGAAAAACTTCGGTATCTCGATTGGACCGCAGGCAGACCACGCGACAACCCGACGGTGCCCTTTTCACGAGTTGCTTCATCTTTTCCCTGGCCGAGTTTTTCGTCCGCCACATGAACCTGAAGAACTCCGGCAGGTTGGCCAGCAGTTCCGGGCAGTCGTCCGGCAAGTCAGGCCGTGAACGACCGCGGTTGAGCGTCGTTCTGCAGAACACGCGCCAGAAGCGAAGCGCCGCCGACCGATCGATCCATATCAACATATCTGCGCGGGCCAGGCGGTTGCTCCACGTGGTCGAATGCCCGCCTTCGAAGATCCAGCGCTCACGGACCTCGACCTCACGGCAAAGACGCGTCTTCTCGTCAGGGCTTCGCTCAACCCACCCTGGCTGCCAGTGAATCGTGTCGATATGCACGACCGGCAAGCCCGTGCGCTCGCCAAGCTTGCGCGCCAGGGTACTTTTCCCAGACCCAGGCTGGCCAACGATCATCACCCGTTGCATTGAAGCTCCCTCTCGCCATGCCTGATTTTTGGGGGCGCGATTGTACGGCAATGACTGGTTCCGTCAACTGCAAGCGCACTCGTGCTTTCAGCGGCCGCTGTAGGTCGATAACTGTTGGTCGTTGATGACGGGTATCGACCCATAGCTGCCAGTTGCGGCTTAGAAAGTTCCGCGCAAGGTCAGCATGTAGTTGCGCGGAGCCCCATACCAGTTGCCGCCCGCTGTGGAGTCCACCGTCTGGTAGTAGGTCTTGTCGAAGAGGTTGTTGGCATTAACCTGCGCAGTCCAGTTCGAATCTATTCGGTACTCGACCAGTCCATTCCACACCGCATAACCAGCCTGTTCGAAGGAGTACGCTTCTGCACTGCTGAGCCCCCCGCTGGGCAAACGCTGCTGGACCGTGCCGGTCTTGTAGCTGTCGCTCTGGATGGTCGCACCTACTCCCACCTTCCAGCGCTCGAATTCACCCGGCAGCTGATAGGTAGTGAACAGCTTGAACAGGTGCTTTGGCGTCTGCGAGCTGGTGGGTTTGCCGTTGTTGCCGGTGTTGTTACCGACACGCTGTTCGTTGAAGTTCAAGGTATAGCCGACCATGGCCTGCCAGCCTGGGGCCAGTTCACCGGAAATCTCGCTGTCCAGCCCCTTGCTGATCGCTTCACCAGAGGCGTCATAGAAGCCGTTGCCCATGCTCACCGCTTCGTTCTGGCGTTTAGTGTAGTACAGCGCCGAGGAGATATTCAGTCGCCCGTCGAACAATTCGCCTTTGGTACCGAACTCGTAGGTCTCCCCTTCGATGGGGTCCAGGGGGGAACCGCTGAGGCTCTTATAGGCGGTCTGGGGCTGATAGATCTCGGCGTAGCTGGTATAGAGCGACCAATGCTCGCTCACATCCAGCACGAGCGAGCCGAACGGTGTGATGACGCCGCGGTTGCTTTCCTTGACCGGGGTATCCATGTTGAAGCTCGGCACGACGGTACGCACGTAATCCCGGTAGTCGGAATAGCGCGCGCCCAGGGTCAGGTGCAGCGGTTCGGCCAGTTGTGCCTTGAAGGTGGTGTAAACCCCGGACTTACGCTGATTCCAGTCCGGGTTGTAGTAGTAGATCCCAGGTTTGGCGGGCTTGGGCATCGAGCCGGCATCATCCGCGAGGGGGTCGAAAGGCACGTTGATATCGCTGACTGCCCGTAGATCGGAGTGATCAGAGTAGGTACGTTTCACCTCGGAATAATCACCACCTACCAACCACTCGTGTTGCAGGTCGAAGGCTTCGAACTGCCCGGCCAGGTTGATATCGAACAGGTCCTGTTCGTTGGTGTAGCCACGGATAAAGCGCGAGAACGTGCCTCCATCGGCTACGCCCTGGGTGATCGAGGACTTCACCTCGCCAATGTCCTGAGTCGAATCGAACTTGGTCTTGGTGTAGCTGCTGTTGATCTTCCAGTTCTCATTCAGCGCGTGCTCGACCTTGGCAAAGTACTCGGTGCGCTTGTAGTTGTTCGACGACCAGTCGGCCGCCAGCGACGTGCTGCGCGAGGTGCCCAGCGGTGTGCCATCCTTGTAGCGCACCAGCCCCCGGTCCCAGTAGCCGTCCATGTCACGCCACTCGTAGGTGCTACCCATCGTCAGCAGTGTATCGGGCGTCAGGTCCGCTTCCAGGGTGCCGAAAACGACGTGTTTTTCGCTGTCGGCATTGTCGTAGAAATACTGCTTGTCCTCGAACGACACGGCCACCCGGCCCCGAAGGGCGCCGTTGAAGGCCAGTGGGCCGGTGAGGTCGACCTCGCTGCGGTAGTTGTCCCAGCTACCGGCAGACTGGCTGACTTTCACCTGGTTGTACGGCAGCGCGCGCTTGCGTACCAGGTTGATGCTGCCCCCCGGGTCGCCGGTGCCACCGAACAGGCCGTCGGAGCCGCGCAGCACTTCGACATGGTCGAACGCCGTCATGTCCGGCAGCGTGTCGTAGGCTTCGTTGCGCAGCATCGGCGCGCCGCTGTCTACCTGGATGCTGCGAATGACGAAGCCGCGGGAATAGATTTCGTTCTTCGAGTCATTGCCGCCGACCACGGTGATGCCGGTGGTCTGGTCGAGCACCTGGGTCAGGCTGGTGAGGTTCTGGTCCTGCATGCGCTGCTGGGTCATCACCGACACCGACTGCGGCGTTTCGCGCAGGGTTTTCTGAGTCTTACCGCCGATGTTGGCAGTGCCGATAGTGTAGGAACCGGTGCCCTCGGTGCTCGCGCCCAGGCCGACACCTACCACGCTGGTCGGGTCCAGCGCCACGGCACCTTGAAAAACCGGTTCTATAGGCACTAGGCGATAGCCGTTCGCGTCCTGGCTCACCGCCTGCAACCCGCTACCCGCCAGTACGCGCTGCAAGGCCTGGTCGCGATTGAAGCTGCCCTGCAGGCCCGCACTGTGCTTGCCCGACAGGTCGGCGGACGCGAAGGCAATGTTGAGACCGGTGGCGCGGCTCAGTTCGGTGAGCACGACGTCCAGCGCACCGGCAGGGATTGCCAGGTCATAGGTGGCGTTGTGGTCGGCGAAGGGAGCGGCCAGAACCAGCGGCGGCAAGGCACCCAGCCCGAGGCTGGCACATAGCACGGCGTGGCGAACGGCAATGCGAAGGGAAGACTGTCGGGACACGTGAGTTCTCGTTGGCAATTGAGTTGTTCTGCCTTGTATGCCGGGTGAAATGAAAAAACCCTTCACGCGCCGAGAACTTTTTTCAACTCCTTGTTGATTGATGGCTCAAGCGCTCAGGCGCACCCAATAGCGGGTCATGCCATGCAGGTGAAGGCCGTGCGCCTGGGCGATGAATCGCAGGGTCGCATCCGTGTCATCGAGGTTGAAGTTGCCACTGATGCTGCGCCGGGCAATCTCCGGGTCGCAGCCCAGATAGCCGGGGCGGTAGCGGCCCAGCTCGCCGAGCAGTTCGGCCAGTGGCATTGCCCGGGCGATCAGCAGGCCATCACGCCAAGCTTGGGCATCCTGCGCACTCCCCGATAGGCGCCACACGCTGTCGCGGGTGAGTTGCCAGGTTTCACCCGCCTGGGCGATGTCACCCTCCCCTGCACGTGGCTGCATCCGCACCGCGCCTTCTGTGACGCCGAGGCGACAGCCGTCGCTGTCCTCGCGCACACTGAAGCAGGTGCCCAGGGCTTCGAACAGGCCGAAGGTACTGGTGACGCGCAGCGGCCGGTGGAGTGGGTTGTCGGGGTCGGTGCCGCTGGCCAGGTACAACTCGCCGCGCAAGAGTTCGATGACGCGTTCATCCTCGTCGAAGCGCAGGCGCACCGCACTGTCCGTATTGAGCTCGAGCAGGCTGCCGTCATCCAGCGTCCACTGCCGGTGCTCGCCAAGGCCGGTGCTGTAGTCAGCCATCAAGCGTTGCCAGGACAGCGTATCGCGGGTGTTCCAAGCGGTGGTTCCGACGGCGGCGAACAGCGCCAGCAAGCGCATCATCTGACGGCGCTGCAGCCGGGCCTCGGGAAGCCTGTCAAGCGCCTGCCGAGCCATGCCCGCTGGCATGCCGGCAAAGCGACCGCCAAGACTCTGCAAGCGCGACCAGGCCAGGCGATGGGATTCGTCGCAGGCCAGCCAACGTTCGAACGCCAGCTGGGTTGCCGTGTCGGGGCGGTTATGGACCATGCGGATCGACCACTCGATGGCCTGGTCGACGGTTTCGCTGGGCAGGGCAGCCAATCCGGTGTCTTTCATGGCGCAGACTCGAACATCAACTGGTAGCAATGGCGAAGCGCCTTAGCCAGGTCACGCTCGACCGTCGACAGAGACACGCCCATGTGTTCGGCGATATGGGGGCATGGCAGGCCATCGAGCTGCGCAAGCAGGAAAATGCTGCGCATCCGCGAGGGCATTGCATCCAGCATCTGGTCGATGGCCTCCAGCGCCTCGATGGCCAGGGCCGTGATTTCAGGCGATGGCGCCTCGGCCTCGGGTAACTGTGCCACCACCTCCAGCCAGGCATTCTCGACATCACGACGGCGCCACATGTCGATCACCAACCCGCGGGCGATGGTGCGTAGATAGGCTCGCGGCTCCAGCAGCGGTTGGGCTTGGCGCCGTTGTAGCAAGCGGATGAACGTGTCGTGGGCCAGGTCTGCCGCATCTGCAGAATTGTTCAAGCGCTGGCGTAGCCAGCCTTGCAACCAACCGTGGTGCTCGACGTAGAGGTGTTCGATGGGGTGTGGAGTGGTCATCACGGTTGCCCATGGGTATTAATGCTAATTGTTCGCATTATTACCTACTGAACAGATCAGACACCACCGCTGATTCCGTGGAAATGGCGGAGCGGACGGAGTGCTGGCCCAGCCTGAACGCTTTGCAGGTGCTGATGGAGCTTTTCTCAACAGATGAGCCTCCTTTCGCAACCGGGCCAACCGTTACTTCATGATCGATGGGTGCGGATTTATACCTTTGGCCGCTGGATGTCGCGCACTGCAACGGCTCCAGAGCAGCCAGAGCAGTTGACTCTCCCGTTATGGTCCGGCTTTACCCTGCACGCTTCATGTTCAGGATGAAGTGATGATGAGCAAACGAGTACTAGTGGTGCTGGGGCACCCGTCAAGCGAGAGTTTCTGCGCAGCGCTGACCGAGAGTTATGTCGAGGCGGCCAGAAGTGCCGGCCATGATGTAAGGGTGTTACGGCTTGATGCTTTGAGCTTTGACCCGGTACTACGCAGCGGCTACCGGCAAGCGCAGCCACTGGAACCCGATCTGCTCAGGGCCCAGGCCGACATCACCTGGGCTGAGCACCTGGCCTTTATCTATCCCATTTGGTGGGGCGGTATCCCTGCATTGATGAAAGGCTTTTTCGACCGCGTGTTCCTGCCCGGTTTCGCGTTTCAGTATAGGGCAGGCAAGGCTTTCCCCGAGCAACTGCTCAAGGGTCGAACAGCACATCTGCTGGTGACGATGGATACACCGCCATGGTACTACCGCTGGGTGTATCGCATGCCTGGCCTTCACCAAGTGCGCAAGACCACGTTGCAGTTTTGCGGTATCAGAACGCTGCGTACCCTGATGTTCGGGCCGCTGCTCGGTTCCAGTACGCGGCGGCGTGGAGCCTGGCTGGAACTGGCACGAGGCATCGCCAGCTGACCTGCGGCTATGTGATTCCCGAATCGCTGGCGCCATGCAATGATGCCCCGCTCCCTTATGAAAAGGACATTCATGTATATCGGCAAAGCCGCCCAACTGTCGGGCACCACGGTCAAGACCATCCGCCACTATGAAGCGATTGGCCTGCTGCCGCCGCCCGAGCGCCAGGGGCAGTACCGCGTTTACAATCAGCAGAGTGTCGAGCTGCTGACGTTCATCAAATGTGCGCAGCAGTTGGGTTTCAAACTGAAAGAACTGCAGGCGATTCTGCTGAGGCATCAGGGTGCTGATTTGCCGTGGGAATTGGCGGGCAAGGCCATTGCCGACAAGAAACGCGAAGTGCTGGGGCAAATCACTGGGCTGCAACAGATATACGCAGGGCTCGAGGCGTTTGAAGCAAGCCTTGCAGGTGCCAAGTATCAGTGCGGGCTTAAGCGTCTGCCATAAGCAACGAAGCGAACTGCTGGCTTGACGCCGAAAGCGGCAAGCCCATTGCTAGTGTGGTGTTTCACAAATAACGACCATAACTCGCGGCGCTTTTTGCGCTCATGCGGCGTTGTCGCTCCTCGCCGTAGCTGGGCTACGACTCGTCGCGACGCCTTGCCTGAGTGCAAAAATCGCTCGCGATTTATTGGTTGTATTTGCAAAACACCACACTAGGCTCTGTATGAAAAGCCTTGATACTCGGTGTATGCTGCGTTGAAAACAGCCTGTTGCGCCAGCCCGGTCGGAATGCTCATTTACAACCCGTAAAGTCGAGCGCGACTCCGACCGTTCCTCGGCTGTTTTCGCCTTGCCTGACCTTCGTCTCAAGACTTTTCATACAGACCCTCGTCTCGAAAGGCTCCCGGAGTGCGGTCGAACCAGCGCTTGAAGGCACGGTGGAAAGTGCTGGTATCCCTGAACCCCAGCCGCTCGCTGACCGTCGCCACGGGCAACCCCTGGCGAATCAGCTCCGCGGACAACTCACGACGTACCTCCGTCACCAGCGCGCTGAAACTGGTGCCCTCTTCCTTCAAGCGTCGGTAGAGCGTGGTGCGACTGACGTGCAACGCCTGGCAGGTTGGCTCGATGCTCATGGCATCGGGCAGGCTTGCGAGAATCAAGCGACGCACCGTGCCGGCAAGCGTATCTGCGCCTTGCAGCTGCGCGAGTGTCGCCCTTGCACGAGACTCCAGCATCTGTCGCAGGTAGTCGCTGGCGCCGAGAATGGGATGCTGCAGGAAGTCGCGCGGCAGGTGGAGACTGTTTCTCTCGCTGTCGAAGCGCAGCTCGCTGCCGAACAGCTCGACATAGTGCGCATGATAGGCCGGGGATGGGAAAGCGAACTCGCAGGCCAGAGGCCGTAGCTCTACGCCGGTCATCTCCCGGCTCCAGCGCAGCACTGCACTCATGCTGCGTTCGATGGCGGCCTGCGGGTAGGTTTTGCCGGGGTCGAAGGTAATCTCCAGCACCAGAGCATCTGCCGTTTCACTGTACTGCCAGCTCTCCGAAGGGTTCATCAGCGCGATATGCCGCTGGAACACTTCCAGCGCCTCGCTCACCCGACTGCATTGGCACAACCAACTAGCCAGCACGCCATGCGTGGCGGGATTGAAGGTCTGCCCGACCAGCAGGCCGATATGCGGCAAATGCGTGTTGTTCGCGGCGAACTGCCACAGCGCCAGTAACTGGGTCTCGTCGACACGCTGCTCCTGGATCGGCGATGCCGCAGCCCCCTGGTCGAGCAGTTTGGCACCCTCCACCCCGGCCTCCCGCAGCTGGGTTGCAGTGACCACGCCGAGATTCAGCAACTGGTCGTGCAGATCCAGCACTGCGACGGCCGATACGGTGGTACTTCTGACCATCGGGCCTACTCTTGGTAGTTGCTTGGGTAACGACTCTAGCGCACGGTGCAAAGCGGCGGCCAGCCGTCGGCCGTGCAAGTACAGGTTGCAACCAAAAGCCATGCAGGTTGAACCGCAGAGCCATGGCCAGCCATCATCGGACTGCCTAGCATCGACGATACGACCATGGCACAGGAACACCTGCTATGCCCGAGCACAGAATCGCATCGTTAAGCGCCTTGCGCGCACTGATTCCGCCACCACCGGCGATGATGCACAAACGCCTGCAGCGCAGATTGGATGAGCACTGCCTGCTGATGATCCGCCAAGCGACGGTTTGCGCCGTCGGCTTCGCCGACCCGCGGTTAGATATCGAGTACCTCGATTTGCGCCACCATCCAGTGTTACGGGCCGAGGGCCAGGACATCCTGCTGCCCTGGCCGGCAGACAAAGCGATCTCACAGCAGCCGATAGAGGAAATGGCCTGCAGTCTGTATTTCATCCTGCCCGGCGTGGGGTTCAGCCTGCGCGCCAATGGTCGGTGCTCTCTGCGAGCCGGAAAGCTGTTGGAGTTTCGCGCCGAGGCGCTGTTCCTGCACTGTTCGCGAGCCAAGGTACGCGCCGATTTCTGGAGGACCAGAGCGTACACGACACCCTTTTTAGCTGACACAGGGCAGGCCTTGTCCGAGCCAGCGCAGGCCTTTATCGCCGCCTCGCCGTACCTGCTGATGCTCACGCAGCGCCAGACCGACGCCACCGAGATGTCGCCACGAGGTGATCCGGCTGGTTTCGTCCAGGTACTGGATCGCCACACTCTGCTGGTACCGGAACGCCCCGGCAACAAGGTTGCCTGCAGCCTGAGCAATATCCTCGTCGATGGCGCCTTGCGCCTGTCCTTCCTTCAGCCCGGCGCCGACACGGTTTTATCCGTGGCCGGGCGCGCCTGGTTGAACAGCGACTCGAACTTGCTCGCCCCACTGGCAATCAACGGCAAGCCACCTCGGGTCGCTACCGTCGTGAACGTCGAGCGCTATCGCTTCCAGCACTGCCCAGAACTGCTGGCCGCGGGCTTGTGGGATCGCGCAACACACCTGGACGAAAGGCAGATTCCAGCCTTTTCCAAGATGCTGTCCGAGCACATGAACGGTACGGGCCTGTTAGGCAAGGCCACCAGCCTGGTGGTCGATGCGGTGGTCAAGCATGACCTGCGCCATCTCTATTGAGGTGACGGGGTAGGCGACGGCTTAGGTGCCCTTCTGTACCTTGCCCAGCCGGATGCTTATTGCTATCCGTCAGCATCCGAATCCGCTGCGCTTTCTAGCAAGGTTCTGCTTTAGCCGGTCATGTAAGCATGCGACTGGCGGGTGTTGGCCGGTTCAGGTCATCCACGAACGGACGCAAAGGGTCGAAAACAGCCGGTCGCGACTCGCTGCTATCGACCCAGAGCAGACATTGATCCAAGCCTTTGTGTTGGCCACGACCGACATTCGCTCGCGCCATGAGCCCTGTGGCAATCACAGCAGGCCCTCGCGCACTACAGCCAAACTAGAGTTCAGGCGTGTATTTCACACTGAACATGACGTTGCGCGGGTCGCCGTAGTAGTTGTTGTAGTCGATGGTGTTGTAGGCCGGCTGGTAGTACTTCTTGTCCAGCAGGTTGTTGAGGTTCGCCGCCACGGTCACCTCGTCGCTGAGCTTGTACGCGACCCGAGCATCCCAGATGGCATAACCGGGCAGGTCGAAGACGTGGTCATAGGAAGTGGTGCCGGTGACCGCCGTGGTGCCCAGCCCCACCGAGGTACGGCTCCAGTTACCGGGCAAGGTGTAGTCGGCCCACAGCTTGAACTGATGCTTGGGCGTCCAGGTGCTGTAGACCTTGTCCTTGTAGGTGCCGTCTTCCAGGTAGCGCGTGGTGTTGTACACGTAGCCGGCCATCACTTGCAGGCCACTGAGGACTTCACCGCTGACCTGCGCCTCCAGGCCTTGGCTGCGCACCTTGCCTGAGGCCTTCGAGCAGTACCAGCCATTGCAGTCCATCGGCCCGCTGCGGTCGAGCACCGCGTGGTGCTCCTGGTCGTAGCGGAACAGCGCGACCGAGGTGTTCAGCGCCCCGTCGAACAACTCGCCCTTGAGCCCCAGTTCGTAGTTGCTGCCGATGATCGGCTCGACCACCGAACCGCTGCTGGTGCGTGCACTCTGCGGCTGGAAGACGTCGGTGTAGCTGGTGTAGACCGACCACTGTTTGTTCAGCGCATACACCAGGCCCGCATAGGGCGAAACCTTGCCGTTGCTGCTGGTTGTCGACTCGCTGTAGCCGGTGCGGGCGAAGGACTGGGAGGCGTAGCTGTAGTCGTACCAGCTGGTGCGGGCACCGACGATCAGCTTCAGCGGCTCGGTCAGGTTGATCGACCAGCGCGAATACAAGCCTTTCTGGGTGATCTGGTACTCGGTCAACTCGCCACGGCCCCGGCTTGCCAGGCCGTAGATGTCTGGCATCGGCCGGTGATGGTCGACGTTACTGGAGTCTGCGCCTAATGTGGGAGCCCTGGCCCAGCGGTCGTCGGTATTGATGCGTGAGTAGTTGGCGCCGAGCAAGAAGGTCTGCTCGAAACCGAAACCGGTGAACTGGCCGTCCAGGTACAGGTCCAGGCCCTTGCTGTGGGTGGTGAAATCGGTGCTCCAGTCGATGTAGGTGTTGCTGGTGGAGCCGTTGGCCGGGAGGGCATCCCACAACGCCTGGTAGGTCGCGCCGTTGTGTTCGCTCATGTACACGCCGGCAGCCTTCAGCCGCCAGTCGTCGTTGAGCCGGTAGCTGGCGTCGAGGAACACGCTGGTCTGGTCGTTGTTGGCACGGTTCCAGTCCGCGCCGACATAGGTCGAGCGCGACCAGTCGGGGTTGCCGCCGTCGGCATAGCGCGGCAGGCCGAGCATGGCCGGGCGGGCTTGGCCCTTTTGGTTGGCAACGCCAAGGCCCATCGTGAAGTCCGGGGTGAAGTCATAGTCCACGGCAGCGTAGACGGTCTGGTTCCAGCCACGCACGTAGTCGATGAACGAGCCGTTGTCGTTCTGGCTGACCACCGTGCGGGCACGCAGGGTGCCCTCGGCATTCAGCGGGCCGCCAGCGTCCAGTTGCAGGCCATAGCGGTCCCAGGAACCGGCCTTGCCGGTCAGGCTGACCACCGCCTTGTCCTGCCCGCGCTTGCGTACCAGGTTCATCGCCCCGCCCGGGCTGTCACCGCCTTGCAGCAGCGCGGCCGGGCCACGCAGCACCTCGACACGGTCATAGAAGCTCAGGTCTTCGGTGAGGTAGCTGCCGAGCGAGTAGGTATTGCGCGGGATCGGCACGCCATCGTACTGCAGCGTGTCGATGCTGAAACCGCGCGAATAGATGAACAGCCCCGACCCCGGCGAACGGCTGGCGGTGAGGCCGGGCGTGCGGTTGACCAGGTCGCTGATGGTCTGGGTGTTCTGGTCGTCCATCTGCTGGCGGGTCATCACCGTGACCGACTGCGGGATGTCCTTGAGGGTCTGTACGC
The DNA here is from genome assembly GCF_018596375.1 of Pseudomonas sp. RC3H12. NCBI lineage: Bacteria > Pseudomonadati > Pseudomonadota > Gammaproteobacteria > Pseudomonadales > Pseudomonadaceae > Pseudomonas > Pseudomonas sp. RC3H12. The sequence continues at coordinate 2,453,964 of NZ_CP075595.1, forward strand.
CTTTGCCCAGGGTGACCGCGCCGGAGGTGTAGGAATGGCTGCCCTCGGTGGTGGTGGCCGGTTGGCGGCCGATGACGCTGGACGCGTCCAGTTCCAGCGCACCGTTGCTGGGTTCGCTGGGCAGCGCGATCAGATACTGGCCATCGGCTGCCTGGGTGAGGCTCAGGTGGCTGCCGGCGAGCAAATGGCGCAGCGCCTGTTCGACGCTCAGTTGCTGGTGCAATGCCGGCGCTTGTACCGCGTGCGCGGCGTCAGTGTTGAACAGAATGCGGCTACCGGTCTGGCGGGCAAGGGCGTTGATCGACTGATCCAGCGGTTGGGCCGGCAGGTCGATGCGGTAGTGCGTCTGTTCGGCCTGCACAGGCCCGGCAAGCAGAAATCCGAATGTCGCCAGGCCCATGGCCTGACGCAGCGGGTGGCTAAAGAGCGTCATGGAATCCCCATCAGAGCAAGTGAGAATGCGTTTCATAGGGATTGGCGTTTGTGCTGACCCGCACATTGATGCAGCGCTGAAAAAATTTTTCAGCGCTGCACATCCACCTGCACAGCACCGCTCTTGTCGCGACTGACCGTTACCGGCGCCAGTTGGGGCAGGCTGTCGAGCAACTGTTCGACATTGCCGGTGGGGAACTCTCCGCTGAGCCGGTGTTGCCTGGCGGTCGCGCCCTGCAGCCGAATCGGCGCGTCACGGTGGCGGCGCAGTTGCGCCAGGACCGACTCGAGCGGGGTGCCGTCGAAATGGAACAGGTCATGCCGCCAGGCGTCTCGTTCGCCGGGCTTGCTGGCGTGCACCGGCCCCAGGCGCTGAGGGTTGGCAAGCAGTTGCTGGTTGGCCGTCAGCCGTTGACGCGCCATGCCGTTGTCCACTTCCACTTCTCCCTCCAGGACAGCCACCCGCACGCCGTCCAGGTCGCTGCGTACATCGAACACCGTGCCGATATCGCGCACAGCCACGCCCTGGCTACGCACGATGAAGGGCTTGGCTTGATGAGCCACGCTGAACAAACCTTCGCCATCGAGCAGCTCGAACTGCCGACTGCGCAGGCGATACTCGATGCGCAGCACGCTGCCGGCGTCCAGTTCGACCACGCTGCCGTCGTCCAGGTGCAACGTTTCGCGACCGGTGCTGGCCACCTCGACCTGGCGGTAGCCCAGCGCCGGGTCGGCCAGCCAGGCCCAACCGGCCAGGGCCAGCAGCAGGGCCGTGCCGGCGGCCTTGCGCCGACGATTGGCGTTGCGTGCGCTCTGCGCCTTGGCTTCCTGCAAAAGCGCCTCACGGCTGGGCACCAGCGCACGCAAGGATTCAGCGTAAGGCTCGAGGGCATCGCGCGCGCCGGGCGCGCTACGGCGTTGCATCGATCAGGCCTCCGGCTGCCAGCGTTGTGCGAGGGTGCGCATGGCCCGCATGAAATGCTGGGCAACCATGTTCACGGAAATCTCCAGCTCCTGCGCGATGTCCTTTTGTGGCATGCCGTGAATACGGTGGAGCAGGAACACCTGGCGCTGGCGCGCCGGCAATGCGTCGATCACCGCCAGCAAGGCACGCAGGCGCTGTTCGAATTCGAGCGCCATCGCACCATCCAGCTGGTCGCAGTGCTGCTCGACCACGGCGATCTGGCTCTGCGCGTACAGCGTGCGGGTGCTTTCCGAACGGCGCCGGTCGATTGCGCGGTTGAGCGTGGCACGCCGCAAAAAGGCCATGGGCACGCTGATGGCGTTGAGCGGCGGCTTTTCCAGGATCTGCACGCAGACATCATGGACCACGTCGCGGGCAAAATGCTGGTTGGAAAAACGTCGGCGAATGTGCTCGACCAAATCGTCGTAGTGCAAGGCCAGGGCTCGCAGGAGATCGTTGTCGGTCGAAGCCATGATGGCAACCAATTGATAGTGAATCTCATTTATATCATGCGCTTTTCAGGTCGGGCAACTGGACCTGCCATGGCAGGCACTTCAGCTGTGTTCGGCGCCCAGCGCTTCGACTCCCCGATACTGTCTAGTCCTGAAATAGGTTTACCCCTGTTCAGGCTGGCCTGTCAGTGCAAGCTTTGCCAGGCGCGCAGCACTGCATAACCGCGCCAGGGTCGCCAGCCTTGCGCGGCTTGCGTTGCCGCCTGTGCGCTGCTCACCCCCAGGGCTTTTTGCAGCGCCACATCGCCCGCCGGGAAGGCATCGGGCCAGCGCAACGCACGCAAGGCGATGTATTGCGCGGTCCAGTCGCCGATCCCCGGCAGTGCGCGCAAGCGGGCACAGGTGGCCGCGACGTCCACCCCTGGGCTCAGGATCAGGCCGCCCTCCAGCACCGCTTCCGCCAGCGCCTTGAGCGCCGCCTGGCGTTGGCGCGTGATGCCCAGCCGGCCCAGTTCATCACCGCTGGCCGCAATCAACGCGGCGGGTGTGGGGAACAGACGGTCCGTGCCAGCCAGCGGTGTTGTGATGGGTTGTCCGAAGGCCGCGACCAGGCGTGCGCCCAATGTGCGCGCAGCGGCCACGGTGATCTGCTGGCCCAGCACGGCACGCACGGCCAGCTCGAAACCATCCACCGTTCCCGGAACGCGCAGGCCCGCACCCGAGGGGAACGCACTGTGCAGAACGGCGTCGATGGCGAGCGGGTCGGCATCCAGGTCGAACGCGGCGCGCACGCGGTTGATCACCGTGGGCAGGACAACCCCCAGGGAATCGCTGATCGTGACCCGCGCCTGGGCGCGCACCTCGTCAAAGGCCACGCTCAACCAGCCGCAATGTTCCTGACTGTCCTGCATGAGGCGCAGCGTACGGGTGTATGTCCCCTCCTCCACACACTCCAGGCCGGGTATCGCCCGCTGGCGCAGAAAGCCGAACATTGCCGCAGTGTCATAGGGGGGACGCCAGCCCAGGAAAAAACAGCCGTCCAAGCGCGTATCGCGCGCTTTCAGTGCCAGGTCGCAGGTGTCGTTTTCGGTGGTGTCGTTGATATTGGCCATGGGTGACATGGTAGCCCCTGTGCATAGCGGTGACTCGCCATTTTCGTACCGGCGCCCTAGTGTGGTGTTTTGCAAATACGACCAATAAATCGCGAGCGATTTTTGCGCTCAGGCAAGGCGTCGCGACGAGTCGTAGCCCAGCTACGGCGAGGAGCGACAACGCTGCATGAGCGCAAAAAGCGCCGCGAGTTATGGTCGTTATTTGTGAAACACCACACTAGCGACCAGGCACAAAAAATCCGATGCCTTGCGGCATCGGATCTTCATGCAGTGATCAAGCCGACAGGCCTCGACTGTCGGGCATCAGGCACGTCTGCCGGATGCTGGCTCGATCAGGCGTCGACGGACGCTGTGGCCTTGTTGCCACTGTTGATCAGCGGTCCGTAGCGCCGGCTGAACTCCTGGTTGTAGGGCACGTGGTTCTTGTTGACCCCGCTGTCCCAGTTGACCGACCAGGTCATCAGGCCCTTGATCGACACGCCCTTGGCGTAAAGGCGCTTGAACGCGTTGGTCACCGCCGTCGGGTTGATCACATAGCCGGTGGCGGCGGCGTCGACGTTGGCCGGCAGGCCGATGACGAACTTGTCGGCCGGGATCCGGGTGAAGCCGCGGGTGCCACTGACCAGGCTCTCGGTCAGGTAGAACAGGAAGTCCTCCTTCATGGCATCGTTGTTCTGCGCGATCCAGGCGCCGTTGCCATTGTTGGCCTCCTGCACCCAGAGCCCGTCGCCCCCCTGGTTGTAGAACTGCGGGGCGATGAAATCGTAGTACCCCTCCAGTGCCTTGAGGTAGTCGACGTAGCGCCCCGTGCTGGTCAGGTAGGGGAACTCCGGTGCCATGCTGATGATGAAATGCTTGCCCTCGGCGGCGTAGTGATCCTTCACCAGTTTCAGCGCGGCAGGCAGGACCGTCTTGTTGGCGGCGAAATCGATCGCGCTCTGTTCAAGGTCGATGTCCAGCCCGTCGAAACCGTAGGTTTCCACCAGGCGAATGATTTCATTGGCCAGCGGTTGTTCATGGCCCGGGTTCAGGGCGATATGCGCATCGGCGCCGCCCAGGGACATCAGCACCGCCCTGCCCTGGCTGTTGAGCACGCCCACCTGGCGCCGGAACTCGGCATCGGACAGGTTGTACGGCTTGAAGGTCGGTATGCCGCTGCCCTTCATGAAGGCCACCGCCACCACGTTGTAGTCGCGTGGCACCTCCTCCAGGCTCATGTTGGCGAACTGCCCGCGCTGGTAACCATCCGCCGGGCCGGCCGGCCAGTTGTGCCAGTAGCCCATGAGGATCTTCTTGCCCGCCAGGCTGGGCATCCGCGATGCAGCGTCATCCTGCGCTGCCTTGAGTTGGGTAAAGTCAATCGTTGCCATGTTCCAATCCTTCAGAACGTGTGTAGATCCCGCGGACTTACTGGAAGTCGACGTCGAATGCCTGGTAGAAGGCGTTGCCGGTATTGGCGACGATCCACATCAGCACGATCACGTGACGGCCCTTCTTGTTGGCCGGCAGCTTCACTTCGTGATCGACCTTGGCCTTCAGCTCGCCGGCGTGGCTGTAGTACGGCACCTGCGGGTAGAAGTCCTCGGCGAACGGCTTGTCTTCCAGTTGCGCACGGGTGATGCGTTGTTTCGGGTCCCAGCCGTCCTTGGTGATCAGCCAGCGATAGCCGCGGGTGGTATGCGGCGCGGTGTAGCGCCAGGTCACCTTGAACACTTGCCCGGCGTCGACATTGATCAGCGGCCAGGTGAAGGCGCGGTTGAGCTTCTTGCCCATCTCCTCGTCGGTGAAGTTGACGCAGTCACGGGCGTCGGTCTTGCCACCGCTGAGGATGTAGCCATCGGCGGGCGGCGCGACGCTCGGATTGTCCGACTGGAACGGCGCGGGGAACGGACCGGCGGCCAGGGCCGGGAAGTTCTTGCCGCCTTCCATTTCATCGACCTGCCAGCCGCTCAGCACGCCGAGGTCGATGGCGACGGCGCCACGCGAGGCTGGGGTGGTGACACGACCGTGACGAAGCGGGTTCTGGTTTTCTGGTTGGTTCATCGTTGTAACTCCATGTGGTTTGAGAACTCTCCCTTTCCGAAGGAGAGGCCTTCAAACTAACGGAGCTGGATTTATTGTCCACGCAGCCATTTTTGCTCCTGGCGTGCTCAGGCATTGGAATCACCAATGAATACTGGACAAATATACAGTATCGCTTGAATTATCCTACTCACCCTGAAGCAAAACACCTACACGCCAGCGCGACGTCTGCCAGTGCCCGAGCCTGTCAGCCAATGAAGTACTGCCGGCGTTTGGAGCGGTAGTTCGACGGGTCCAGGTGCGCGGGCAGCCACTGCCCGGACGTCTCCTTCAGATAATTGCCCTGGCTGCCGGGCCGGTCCTGGTACCTGGCCGCCAGGTAGCGGGCGTAGTGATGGTCGAACAGGCGCATGAACTCGCCGAAATAGATATCCGCCACCCGGGTGTCGCCGTGGATCACCAGCATGTTCTCGTCGTTCTTCACCTGGGAGGCGCTGCTGAAGTTCGCCGAGCCCGTCACCACCGTGGGCTGCTCGCCCAAGGGATCGACCAGCATGTACTTGGTGTGGATGTAATCGTTGCTGTTGAGCGGGTTGTCGCGTTCCTTCAGCGCGTTGCTCAGCGTGTTGTCCTCGCTCAGGTAGCTACCGGCAGCGAAGATCACGTCACCGTCGGTACCGATGTTCTCCGTCGCCTTCAGCGGATCGTCCTTGATCACGTAGCGCAGCACATCGTTCTGTGCCTGGAACACCGCCTGGAATTCGGCGGCGATCTCGAAGGCAGCGGTGAAGCACACCAATTGACTGGCCGCGCTGGCCAGGTTGGCGTACCACTGCAAGGTCTTGCGCGCCTGGGGCTCCTCGTTATCTTCGCGCGGGCTGAACACGGGATAGGTGCCCGGCTGCAACGGCAATGCCGGCAGCGGGCTGGCCTGGGCACTGGGCGTGCGCAACTTGCCTGGCGTCAGGTTGCGTTGCAGGCGTGTCCAGTAATCAAGGTATTGCCGGGCGATTTCGGGGTCGTGGACGACGTGCCCCACGTTCGAATGGCCGAAGATCCCACCGGCCGAGATATTGGTCGAGCCGGTCCAGACACTGACCGGCTGGCCATGCTCGAGCAGCACGATGAACTTGTTGTGGCGGATACCTTCGCTGACCGTGCGCGGATGAGCGTGGGCGGCCAGGCCGGCCTGGGCGATGGTGGCCTGGTTCTCGGCCTTGTACTTGCTGGCCGCGTCATAGACCACCTGCACGTCGCCTTCTTGCGCGGCATCGCTTAGCGCCTGGGCGACCGGCAGGTAGTGAAATTCATAGAACGCCGCGCGCAACCCCATGCCCGGCCTGGCACCGCGTTCGATGAAGGCAAGCAGGGCTTCGTACAAGCCTCGCGAAAGCCACCTCATCGGCTTGGATTGCGGCGCTTCGGGGTCGGGAGCGACGTTGTCGAACTCCCGGGCATAGGCCTGGGAGCCGATCACGCCACGGTTGAAGTGCACGTCGTGGCGCACGCCCGTGCCTGGCGCCGTCGTGCTTTCGCAGCGCACACGCACGGCAACACCCAGGGCCTCATCCACACGCAGGTTCTTCGGCTCGCCGAACACCGGTTGCACCGCGTACTCGTAGTCGCCTTCGGCAGTGGCGGTGTAGTCCGCCCACAGGAAACTCTGGATGGGGTGCTCGCTGGTCGGCACCCGCGTGCCCGGGGGCAGCCCCTTGTCCTTGTCTGCGAAGCGTTTCAAGCCACGCAGGTAATAGCGGGTACGCACCTGGCCGGCCGCGTCGAACTGCTTGCGCTGCACGGCAAAGCCCAGCAGGTTCTGCTCGGCGACCAGCGTCGCAAGGTTCGGTGGCGTGACGAAGTCCCAGGCCAGCACCACGACATGGGTACCGGTGATGGCGCGTACGCGCAGGTAGTCGCCCGTGGCGGATGCTCGCATGGGAGGCACTCCTTGCAGGAAGGTTACTGGTAGGGTGTGCGGACCTTGATCTGCTGGTTGTCGGGGGTCCCGCCGGCCGGGCACGGCATTGGGCCGAGCTGTTTGTCCAGGCAGACCCAGAGCTCTTTCAGGCGGTTGCCCGAACCCACCGATACCCGCAGGCTCTGCACAGGCAGCGCCGGGTTATGGGCCAGGAACGCCTGCTTGATGTCGCTCACCTTGGCGTCCACCAATTGGTTGGGACCTGCTTCGCTGCCGAGCATTTCCTGCAGGGAGGGCCGCTGCAGCGAGTCGTAGACCCGCTGTATATCGGCAAAGTAGCGCTCCGGCGATGACCAGCCGCAGGTACCGTGGGCTTGCCATTCGTTCTGCATCAGGTCCGGCCCGGGCATCATGCACAGGTGCTGCCTGACCAAGGGCGCCGGCAGCGAACCGACAGTCTGGCAGTTGCGCGGATGGTCCTGGTTGGACCTGGCGTAGCCATTCTGCGGCCACAGGCCGTGCACCACCCATTCGAAACGATTGCCCGAGAAGCACTGGAAGGCATGCTTTTCGCGTTGCGCCTTGGGCTTGTTGCGCTGGGCTTCACAATGCTCCGGCGACCAGGACAGCACCAGGGCCAGGTAATCGGTGGGCAGGTCCTTGTTGACGTAATCCACGGGGCGGGCCGGCGCAGGCTCGACCTTGTCGGGCAACGCGCAGATTTGCTCGGCGAAGGTGGACGAGGCGGCGGCTGCCAGGCAGCCAAAGAGCAGCGCTTTCAGGCAGGTTGCAGATTGTGGCGTCCATTGCATGATGACCTCCTTGTCGGGTTCGACAGGCTCCGTGCCTGTCGCTCGGTTAAACCCGTCATGTGATGGTGTAGCGCGAATATGACGATTCGTCAGGGGCGGTTTGCTGTATCGTTCACCCCTGAGGCAGCACCCAGCGTCAATGAAGTGGAATAACATGAACCGTCGTAAAAAGATCAACCAGCTGTTGAAAGCCCACGCCAAGAAGGCCAGTGCCAAGTTGGCGCCGAAAAACAGGAACCCCTACATCTCCAAGGCCGACCGGTTGAAACTGGCGGCCGAGGCCGACCAGCAGGCCGTGGCAGAGGGTGGCGTGCCCGCGCAATCCTGATTGACGGCAGGCCGCTCACAGAAACTGCGGCGTCGCGAGGCAAACCCGCTTACAGGGGCATTATGGTGCTTGGCCCGGCAAACGCCCGCACCAACTGGTCGATCACCGCGCGCACCCGCGCCGTGTGGCGCAAGTCCTGGTGGGTGACCATCCACACCTCGTAGGGCTGGCTGCGCGTACGCTGCGGCCAGACCCGCCGCAAGCCGTCACGCTGCCCCAGCTCCACCGGGATCTCCCCCAGGCCCAGGCCTTCGGCGATGCCGCGGCGCAGCATCATGCTGGCGTTGGCCGCCATCACCACCCGCCCTTCGCCCATGGGCACGTCCACCAGGGTCGGTTCGGCGCGGTCGCGCCAATACGGCTCGTACACCACCAGGTCGTGGCCGGCAAAGCTGCCCTCCTCCGGCACGCCCCGCCGCACCAGGTAATCCGCCGAGGCGAACAGGCCCATCTGCCAGCTGGCCAGCTTGCGCAGCACTAGGTCGGGGCTGTCCGGGCGCTGGTTGCGGATGGCGATGTCGGTTTCGCGTTGCGACAGGTTGACGATCTCCGAGCTGCCGCTGAGCACCGCGCGCACCTCGGGATGGGTCTCGTGCAGCTGCCGCAGTGCCGGGATGACGAACTCCAGGGCCAGGGAGTCGGTGGTGGCGATGCGCACCTCGCCGGCCTCCTCGTTGTCCGCGCCTCGGGTTCGGCGAGCCAGTTCCAGGGCCGCCTGTTCCATCTTCTGCGCCATTTCCACGGCCACTTCACCGATGGCGGTCAACTGGTAGCCGGCCGGCGTGCGCAGGAACAGGGTCGAGCCCAGATCCGCCTCCAGTGCCGCCACCCGCCGGCCCACCGTGGCCTGGTCGACCCGCAGCACCCGGGCGGCGCGGCGCAGGGTCTGTTCGCGGCTCAAGGCCAGCAGCATGCGGGCATCATCCCAGTTCATTGGTCCACTCCTGATTCAGCGCAGTCACTGCCGGCTGAAGAAAATCTGCAAAGGTGCGTCGCAAAATCGCCGCGCGACCGGGCAGCCCGGGTTGCATACCCTGTGACGCAACGGGCCGGCACGGCCTTTCTTCAGAATGACAGAGGTCTTCATGCGTCACATCATCCCCAGCCAAATGAGCGCCATCGACATCACCCGGCCAGGCGGCCCCGAGGTCCTGCAGGTCGCCAGCCATGCCACGCCCCAGCCAGGCCCGCGCGAGGTGCTGGTGCAGGTGCATGCCGCCGGCGTCAACGGCCCCGACCTGCTGCAGCGCAAGGGCCTGTACGATCCACCCGCCGGCGCGCCGGCCATCCCAGGCCTGGAGATCGCCGGCAAGGTGGTGGCCATCGGCGAGCAGGTCCGTCACTTTGCCCTCGGCGATGCCGTGATCGCCCTGGTCCAGGGCGGTGGTTATGCCGAGTACGCCGTGGCCGACGAACGCACCACCGCGCACCTGCCGGAAAACCTGTCGATGGTCGAGGGCGCGGCGCTGCCGGAAACCTTCATGACCGTGTGGGTCAACCTGTTCCAGCGCGGCGGCTTCAAGGCCGGTGAGAGCGTGCTGATCCATGGTGGCGCGTCGGGCATCGGCACGACCGCGACGCAGTTGGCCCGGGCCTTCGGCGCGGCGAAGATCTTCACCACGGTCAATGGCGCCGGGCAACAGGCCGCAAGCCTGGAACTGGGCGCCGACGTGGCCATCGACTACACCCGCGAGGACTTCGTCGAGCAAGTCATGGCGCACACCGACGGCAAGGGCGTGGATGTGATCGTCGACATCATTGCCGGCGACTACGTGGCGCGGAACTTCAGGGCCGCCGCCATGGACGGGCGCATCGTGCAGATCGGCGTGGTCAAGGGCCCGGCCACCGAGGTCGACCTGTTCCCGCTGCTGACCAAGCGCCTGACCCATATCGGCTCGACCCTGCGCGCGCGCAGCGCCGACGACAAGGCGGCGATCCTCGGCGAGCTGCAGGCCAAGGCCTGGCCCCATGTACGCAGCGGCGCGGTCAAGCCGCTGATCCATGCCACCTTCCCGCTGGCAGCGGCCAGCCAGGCCCATGAATTGATGGAGTCGGGCCGGCATATCGGCAAGGTGGTGCTGAACGTCGCGCACAAGGGCTGAGTCAGTCTGGGCGTCGACCGCCTGGCCATCGCCGAACCAGTCCCCTTCCATCCAATGGATACGCTCGACCACCTCGTCCCGCGCAGCGCTGGCGCTGAACAGCACGAAGCGGTCATAGCCCAGCGGCCGGGCGACATTGCGTACGGCCGACTGGATATCCGCCAGGTCGGTGGCCTGCGCGATCCGCTGGACGGCCTGCACCACCTGATCGAACGGCAGGTCCCTCATCCGCCGTTGACTGCCTTGAGCAACGCCGAGGCGGCCAGCTTGCCCAGGGCATTGCCGGCCAACGGACTGTCGCCGGTGAGCAGCTTGCGGTCCTGATGGACGGCACCAGAGATACCCTCGTTGATGATCTCGACGCCCTGGGCCTGCAGGCGTTCGCCGAACTTCCAGGTCAGGTGGCCGGGCATGTAGCCGATGTCCGGGGTCTTGGCATCCAGATCGTCAGGGAAGGCGCAGATCCTGTAGCCGTCGTAGAGCTTGCCGCCGGCCAGCAGCGCCGCCGGGCCGTGGCACAGGGTGATGACGAACTTGTCGTGGTCCGCCGCCCATTTCAGCACTCGCCCGACCTCCTCGCTTTCCGGCAGGCCGATCAGCGCGCCGTGGCCGCCCGGGATGAACACCCCGATATAGTCCGAGTCCTCACCCAGGGCCTGTTCCAGCACATCGGCGAGCTTGCGCGGCTGCTTGAACGCTGGCTTGTACCGATCGAACAGGCCCAGCACCTCGGTGTCCTCGCCGGGCATGGCCCAGTACTCGAACTTGACCGGGTTGCCCGACAAGGTCGCGACGTCGAAGGTAAAACCGGCCTTGTCCAGGTGGTACATCGGCAGCAGCGTTTCCACCGGGTGGTTGCCGGTGGAGAACAGCGTGCCGTTGTCGGTGAGCAGGTAGCGCTCGTCGGAGCCGATCAGCAGGACCTTCCAGCGTCCGCCACGGTAGGCGTCGGGATAGTCGGCGCCGCTGAGGTCGGACTTGCGCGAGGTGAACTGGCTGAGGGAATACGGCGAAGGGAAGAAGGCGTTGTCCTCGGCCGGGTCGGGGGTTGGGCGTTTGTCGTCGTTGGGGCTGGTCATGGTTGTGCTCCTGTGCCTGGGGTAGGTAACCGGATCCATGCTAGGAGGCCGCCGGATGAGCGGCAATGAGGGTTTTCCCTCAATGGCTACCCGTGGCATCGGTACAACGGCCCTCGCGGTCCCTACAGCACATCACCCGGTCCTCCGGGGCTGCAGAGCAGAGAATGAGGTTGCAAGCATCATCAGCGTGGGAGCGGGCTTGCCCCGCGATGCGGTGTATGGCACCGGCTGCGCCGGTGATCGCGGGGCCAGCCCGCTCCCACGCTATCCGTGCCAAACCAGTGCATCACGTTGTGTTCGAAGCGGGGCCACCAATGGACCCAGAGCAGTCTAGTCGAGCGCGGCAGGCGTATCGACGTCGCGCACTATCCCGCCATCGTCCAGTTCCAACACGACAACGCGATCGGCATGCCGCCGCAGCACCGAGCGCGCCCCTTCATCACCAGCCAACAGCGTCAGCTCGGCCCAGTAATCCCGGCCGAACACCACCGGGTGGCCGTTCTGCCCCTGATGACGCGGCAGCACGATGACCGAGGGCGCCGCCGAGGCGAGCAGACGACGGAAGGTCGCCGCCCCGATCCATGGCATGTCCCCGAGCAGGATCGCCACCGCCTGCGCCTCGCTGTCACCCAGCGACGCCGCGCCAGCCGCCAGGCTATGACCCATGCCCAGACCTGCCTCGGGGCTGTGGACGACCCGGCAGGCCGGCGGCAACCCAAGGTCCTCGGCCCGCTCGCCAGCGCGCAGCACCACGCGCACCTCGTCGAACGCCGCCAGGGCGCGCTCCACGCTGTGCTGCAACAAGCTGCGCCCATCGGCCATCAAGGCCCGGCGCTTGTCCGCGCCGAAGCGCGCGCCCTGCCCGGCCGCCAGCACCAGGGCGACGACCTTCACAAGGCCTCGCGGGCGATACCGCTGCGGGTCCGCAGGATATCGGCGAGCACCGCCAGGGCGATCTCCGCCGGCGTCTTGCTGCCCAGGTTCAGGCCAATCGGCGCATGGATGCGCGCCATATCGGCATCACCGAGCTCGCCGATGCGGCGCAGGCGCTCACGACGCTTGGCCGACGTGGCCTGTGAGCCCATCACACCGATGTAGAACGCTTCGGTACGCACCGCTTCGAGCATGGCCAGGTCATCGATCTTGGGGTCGTGGGTGAGCGCCACCACCGCGGTGTCGCGATGGCAGCCGCCGTTGGCGATGAACAGCGAGGGCAGTTCCCGACGGATTTCTATCCCGTCCAGCGCCACGTTGTCCATCACCTCGTCGCGAGGGTCGCACAGCACCACCTCGAAGCCCAGGCCCTTGCCGAATTCGGCGCAGAAATGCGCGACGCTCGAATACCCCGCCAGCAACAGGCGCTGGGCGGCGCCGATGCGCAGGCGCACGCAATGCTCGCCACGCTCCACCCGTGGCCCCTGGCCGAGGTCATCGCTCAGCCTCCGTTCACCGCTGCGCAGGTCGACCTCGCGCAACAGCCGCCGACGCCCGAGCAAGGCGCTCTCCAGCTCGGCAAGATGCGCCTGGGTGGCGCAGTCGCCGGGCAGGTTCTCCACCAGCACGTCGAGAATGCCGCCGCACGGCAGGCGGATGTTGCCGCGGGTGTCGCTGCCGTCGCCATAGCGCACCACGGCAACTGCCGAGGCGAACTCGCCAGCGGACACCCGCTCGAGGAAGTCATCCTCGACACAGCCACCCGACAGCGATCCCACCCAGTGCCCACCCTCGCTCACCGCCAGCAGCGAACCCGGCGCGCGCGGCGCCGAGCCATAGGTGCACAGCACACTGCACAGCCACACGCGCAGGCCGTCGCGCGACCATTGCGCCGCCTGGCGCACCACCTGCAGGTCGAGATGCTGCACGGCTCAATCCGCCTTCAGCTGGGCCAGCTGCTGGGTGGTCAGGTCGCCCGGCAGGCCGCCCCAGGCTTCGCGCAGGTAGTTGACCATGTCGGTCAGCTGCTGGTCGTCGAGCTTGTCGGCAAAGCCCGGCATCGGCTGCATGCGCTCGAAGCCGGTGAACTGCTGTTCGCGGATGCCGTCGACGATGGCCTTGACCAGGTTGCGCGAGTCGGCCTGGCGCAGCACGGTGTTGCCCTGCATGGCCACGGCAATGTGCGGCTTGCCCTCGCCATCGCCGCCGTGGCAGCCGGCGCAGACATTGAGGTACTGCTGGCGGCCACGCTTGGCGCTCTCGCCCAGGGTTTCGTGGGCCACCGCCTGCACCACCTTGGCCGCCGGCGGCTGGTCGCCGAGCAGGTAGGTGGCCATGGCCGACAGGTCGCTGTCTTCGAGGTGCTGGGTGCTGTGGTGCACCACCGGGTACATCTCGTTGAACATGCTGCCCTGGGCGCTGATACCGTGCTTGAGGAAGGTTGCCAGGTCGGCCTGGTTCCAGCCGCGGTCGGCCAGGTCCTGGGCCAGCAGGCTCGGCGCCAGGTAGCCCAGCAGCAGGCCGCCGGTCAGGCGCTTGTCCTGCTGCAGCGCGCCGATGGGATTGCGCGGGGTGTGGCACTCGCCGCAATGGCCGAGCACCTCGACCATGTACTGGCCGCGCTTCCACGCCTCGCTGTTGCCCTTGCCCTCCTCCAGTTGCACGCTCTTGCCGTACAGCAGGTTCCAGCCCATCAGGCCGGTGCGCACGTTGAACGGGAAGCTCAGGCTGGTTTCCGGCGCCGGCCGGTTGATTGGCGCCACGCTCATCAGGTAGGCGTGGATCGCATCGGAATCCTCGCGCTTGATCAGGTGGTACGAGGTGTAGGGCATGGCCGGATAGAGGTTGGCGCCGTCCTTGCGCTTGCCCTCGGTGAGGGCGGCGAAGAACTCGTCACTGCTGTAGTTGCCGATGCCGTGCTGCTTGTCCGGGGTGATGTTGGTGCCGTAGATGGTGCCGAACGGCGAATGGATCGGCAGACCGCCGGCGTAGGGCGCGCCGCCTTCGGCGGTGTGGCAGGCCATGCAGTCGGCGGCGCGGGCGAGGTATTCGCCGCGCTTGATCAATGCCTCGTCGGCCGCCTGGACGTTGCAGGCGACCAGCGCGCCAATGGCCAGGGCCAGGCTGCTCAGAACTCGCGTCATGCTCAACCCTCCTTGACCAGGCCGAGGTCGCCCAGCACGTCGCGGGTCGCCTCGTAGTAGCGCACATAGCCGGTGCAGCGGCACACATGATGGCCGAGGCTGGCTTCGATGGCCTGCTCCAGCTCGCTTTTTTTCAGCGGCTTGCGCTGGGCCTTCTCCACCAGCACCGTGGCGGCGTTGACGAAGCCCGGGGCGCAGTAGCTGCACTGGAAGGCGAAGCGGTCGACGAACTTCTGCTGGATCGGGTTCAACTCGGTGGGGTTGCCCGCTTCGTCGCGTTTGGCGTGGCCTTCGATGGTGCGCACTTGCTTGCCCTCGAAATAGTGCGCGCCGGTGATGCAGGTGCGCACTTCCTCGCTGGTGCCGTCGGGGTTGTCGACGATCACCACGCAGGCATGGCAGATGCCCTGCCCACAGCCCAGGCGCGAGCCTGTGAGGTTCTGGTATTCGTGCAGGTAGTCGATCATCGCCAGGTCATCGGGGACCACCTCGGTGACGACAGGTTGACCGTTGAGGGTCAGTTGCAGCTTGCGGTCAGCCATTGAGGGCCTCCTTGACGCGGGCGGGGGTGATGGGCAGGTCGCGGACACGCTTGCCAATGGCATGGGCCACGGCGTTGCCGATGGCGCCGACCACCGGGATCATCACCACCTCGGCGATGCCCTTGGACGGGTCGGTCGGCGACAGCGGCGGCAGGATCTCGGACGTCTGCTTCCACACCGCCACATGCCGGGCCATCGGCAGGCGGTAACGGTTGAAGTTCCAGTCGCCCTCACCCGGGCCACCCTCGTACAGCGGCATCTCTTCCAGCAGCGCATGGCCGATACCCATGGCGATACCGCCTTCGAGCTGGCCCTTGACCAGCTCGGGCACCAACACCCGTCCACACTCGACCCAGCTGTGGTGGTTGAGCACGCTGACCTCGCCGCTGCCCTTGTTCACCTTGACCTCGACGATGGTCGCCACCGGGCTGTAGTAGGTGACCATGGCGTTGTTCAGCTGGGTGGCCGGGTACTCGACATTCTGCCGGTCGAGCAGGTGGAAGCCGGCGCTGTTCATCTGCGCCTTCTTCGCGTTCAGCGCACCGTCACCGTACTTCACCGCCAGGGCATCGAGCGGCAGGCGCTCGCGCACGCCGTCGATGACGAAGTCGGCCTCGGCCCAGCTCCAGCGGTTGAAGCCATGCACGCTGACGCCGGTGATCAGGCCCATCTCGTGGGCCTTCTTCGCAAGCTCCGCGAACGGGATCGGCTCCAGGCCGTTGCCAGTCAGCGCACCGTTGACCCACACCGCGTTCTCCCGGCGCACCACCAACGGGTTGGCCTGGCCGCCGAACGGGCCCTGGCTCCACAAGGCCATGGCCGCCGGCCACAGGCCGTGGTTGAACAGCACCCGGGCCGCCTCGCGGGTGGCGTGGCTGAAGTAGAACGCCGAGTTGGTCGCCGACGACGGCGAAGCCAGCTTGGCGACCCAGCGCGGGTTGCGCAGCGCGGCGTCCTGCTCGGCCTGGCTGATCAGGTAGGGGTTGCCGCTGGTGCTCAGTTGCAGCTCAGGCCATTCGGTCTGGGCGGTCTGCACGTGATCGGCGACGCGGCCAAGGAAGTCGCTGACCACCAGGGCCTGGGAGGTCGACATGCCGGTGCCCAGCTCGGTGCCGATATGGCGCAAAGTAATCTGGCCATCTGCAGTGAACTCGACCGCCGCCATCGGCGCTTCGGCGCCGGTGCCGAAGTCCTTCTGGGTGATGGCGAAGCCCACGCCGTACCAGTTGTCGTGGTCCTTGGCGTCTTCGGCCTGCTTGCGCGCATGGCGGTTCTTCCACCAGTCGTGCTCCGCGGCCTTGTCGAGGATCTCGTGCAGGCGCAGGGCACCGGCGGGCACCGCGCCCTGGGTGTTCTTCATGCCCGACTTGAGCGCGTTCTTACGGCGCAGTTCGATGGCATCCACGCCCAGGCGATCGGCGATCTCGTCGACCATCATCTCGGTGGCGGCCATGCTCTGCAGGGTGCCGTAGCCGCGCATGGAGCCGGCCTCGACGCCGCGCGAGTGGTAGGCGGTGACCGACAGGTCGTTCTGCGGCATGTAGTAGATCGACTGCGCGGCGGTAGCGCCCACCGAAGCCACCGACGGGCTGTAGTTGATGCGCCCGCCGCCGTCGACGGTCATGTCGGCGCGGAAGATCTTGAAGCTCATGTCCTTCTTGTCGACGGCCAGCTGGTAGCGGATGTCGAACGGGTGACGCTTGATGCCGCTCTGGAACTGCTCGTAGCGGTCGTTGGCCAGGCGGATCGGCACGCCCGCGCCGTACAGGGCGGCGACAGCGGCGTAGAACACGAAGATGTTGTTGTCCTTGGAGCCGTAGCCGACGGTGTAGCCCGGGTGCATGTTCAGGTGTTTCAGGCCGAAACGCGACGGCTTGATCATGTGCACGCATTCCTGCGCCACTTCGAACGGGCACTGGGTGGCGACGACGAAATGCAGGGTGCCGGTGGCCGGGTCGAACCAGCCGTTGCCGTTGTCCGGCTCGAGGGCTGCGGGCTCGATCGACGGGGTCTTGTAACGCTCGTCGAACAGCAGCCAGTCTTGCGGCGGCTGCTTGAGCTGCTCGTCGATACGCTGGGCGTAGAACATCCCCTGCTCGGTGAGGGTGCCGTGCTGCTTGGGCTCGGCGGTCCATACCGGCTTGCGCGCCAGGATGGTGGGGAACAGCATGGTGTTCTTCAGGCTCGAGTATTCGTCCTCGTCGAACGGCGTCTTGCCGGCCACGCGCACGAAACGGAAGCTGCCGTAAGGATCGCGCTGGTACAGCGGGGCCTGGGCACCGTAGCGGATCGCCTGGTCGTTGAACTGCAGCTTGAGCTTGGCCTTGCGGAAGCGCTCGAAGTCGTTCCAGATCAGGATCGCCACCGGGTGGCCGATGAACATCGGTACCTGTCCGGGCGGCAGCAATGGATCTGGCGAGTGGGCCTCGGGCCAGGCGATGCCGTCCTTCTTCAGGTCATCGGCGCTGACGACACGGTCCGGCTGCAGCTCGGCGCCCAGCAGCGACAGGTCGTAGCCCGCATAGATACGGTCGGCCTTGGTCGCCTTGAGCAGCATGGCGTGGCCTTGCTGCTGTGGCCAACCAGGCATGTCCTTGGCACGGATGTCGCGGGCGAACACCTTGTTGCCGCAGACCTTGGACAGCGCGTCGTTTCGCGAAAGCGCCTTGCCGTCGTGGTTCATCCACTTCTGCGGCGAGGTGGTGACCTTGCTCTCCATCAGGGCGGCGAACGCCTGGCTGCCGAGCGGCGCCATGGTCACGCCGACACCGGCGATCAGCCCGCCTTGCAGGAACGAACGCCGGGAAATATCACGGTTGGACATGGTTGATCCTCTGGGCAGCTCTTGGGTTGCCCATGCTTTTTCTGGTGCTTGAGAAACTGGAAGGGCGCGCACGATCACAAAAACTGACTACGAAGTCAAGTTAACGATCGTAGGGTGCCCCTGCAAGTCAAGCAGACAACTTGTCGCGGGGCGCCGCGAAGGGTCAATCCGGCAAGCGATAGCGCTCGGCGAAGTACTGGCGGAAGAACTCCACCGCCACCCGCACCTTGGCCGAACCTGCCAACGGCGCGGTATACACCGCCCAGATATCCGCCGCCTGCTGGTACTCGGGCAGCACCTGCACCAGGCGCCCATCGGCGATGCTGTCATGCACGTCCCACCAGGAGCGCAGCAGGATCCCTCGCCCGTCCAGGCACCACTGGTGCGCCACCTCGCCGTGGTTGCTGGAAAGCCCGCCGGTGACGCGCACGCTTTCCTCGCCCTGGGGGCCTTCCAGGTGCCAGAGGCCGAACGGGTGGTCGCGCTCCTTGATCACCAGGCAATCATGGCTGGCCAGGTCGGCCAGCACCCGTGGCGTGCCATGCGCGGCCAGGTAGCCAGGGGCGGCGCACAGCACCCGACGGTTGCGTGCCAGGGGCTTGGCGATCAGGTGCGGGGCGATGACGTTGCCAACGCGGATGTCCAGGTCCACCCCTTCGGCGATCAGGTCCACCAGGCGGTCATGCACATCCAGGCGGATGTCCAGCCCAGGGTAGCGCGCCGCCAGCTCCGACAACGCCGGCGCCACGAAGCGCCGCCCCAGCCCCAGGCTGCTGGCGATGCGCAGTTGCCCCGCCGGCTCGCGCTGGCCGGCGTTGAGGTCGTCGTCCATGCGCCGCAGGGTCTCGAAGATCTGCTGCGCCCACTGGTACACGCGCTCGCCCTCCTCGCTCACCGTCACCCGCCGGGTGGTGCGGTGCAGCAGGCGCACGCCGAGGCTTTCCTCCAGCAGGCGAATTCGCTTGCTGATGAATGCCGCCGACATGCCGCGCTCGTCCGCCACTGCGGCGAAGCTGGCGCGGCGCGCCACCTGCAGGAAGATGTCGAGGTCATCCAGGTTCGGCAGATTATTCACGTTTCGTGCACCAAGAATTGATGGATTGCCGGATTATCTCCGAAGCACAGCCTTATAGCATGGTCTGCATCTTCCCTGGACACGAGATGCGCCCCATGAACAAGACCTTCAAGATTGCCGCCATCCCCGGTGACGGCATCGGCAACGAAGTCCTCCCCGAAGGCCTGCGCGTGGTCGAGGCCGCCGCCCGCAAGCACGGCCTGGACCTGCAGTTCGAGTTCTTCGAATGGGCCAGCTGCGATTACTACCTGGCCCACGGCAAGATGATGCCCGACGACTGGTTCGACCAGCTCAAGGGCTTCGACGCCCTGTACTTCGGCGCCGTCGGCTGGCCCGACAAGGTCCCGGACCACATCTCGCTGTGGGGCTCCCTGCTCAAGTTCCGCCGCGACTTCGACCAGTACGTGAACATCCGCCCGGTGCGCCTGTTCCCCGGCGTGCCCTGCCCGCTGGCGCACAAGCAGCCCGGCGACATCGACTTCGTGGTGATCCGCGAGAACACCGAGGGCGAATACTCCTCCCTGGGCGGGCGCATGTTCGAAGGCACCGACAACGAGTTCGTGCTGCAGGAGTCGGTGTTCACCCGTCGCGGCGTCGACCGGATCCTCAAGTACGCCTTCGACGTGGCGCAGACCCGCGAGCGCAAGCACGTGACCTCGGCGACCAAGTCCAACGGCATGGCCGTGAGCATGCCCTACTGGGACGAGCGCACCGCCGCCATGGCCGCCCACTACCCCGAGATCAGCTGGGACAAGCAGCACATCGACATCCTCTGCGCCCGTTTCGTGCTGCAGCCTGAGCGTTTCGACGTGGTGGTGGCCTCCAACCTGTTCGGTGACATCCTCTCCGACCTCGGCCCGGCGTGCGCCGGCACCATCGGCATCGCGCCGTCGGCCAACCTCAACCCCGAGCGCAAGTTCCCCTCGCTGTTCGAGCCGGTGCATGGCTCGGCGCCGGACATCTACGGCAAGAACATCGCCAACCCGATCGCGATGATCTGGTCCGGCGCGCTGATGCTCGAGTTCCTCGGCCAGGAAAACAACGATGCCCGCTACCAGGCGGCCCACGACGACATCCTCAAGGCCATCGAGACGGTGATCGCCCACGGCGACACCACCCGCGACATGGGCGGTAGCCGTTCGACCCAGGAAGTGGGCAAGGCCATTGCCGAGCTGCTCGGCGCCTGATTAGGCGTCAGGTCATCGCGGGGCCGATGCGACTTGCCCCGCGATATCGCCAGCCCAGCCCAATCATCCGGATTGTCCGACGATCCTATTGCCACCCACTTCGATTCAATGCAGAATCTGTCAACCAAAAGATACTTGTTATCTATTAGTTAACAGAAAGGAAACACAGAACCTCGATACGGACTTCCCAACGCCTGACGCCTACTACAAAAAAAATGCTCCAGGAGACAATTGATGTCCCCCAATAACAAAAAGATCGACGTGTTCCTGATCGCCGTGAGCCTGTTGGCCGTGCTGCTCACCGTGATCGGCCTTGCCGCCTTCCCTGCCCAGGCCGAAAGCCTGGCCAACCAGCTGTTCGAAGTGGCCACCCGCACCTTCGGCACCAGCGTCCAGGTACTGGTGTTCGGCAGTTCCCTGGCTGTGCTGTACCTGGCCTTCAGCAAATACGGCAACATCCGCCTGGGTGCCGGCAAGCCCGAGTATTCCACCGCTACCTGGGTGTTCATGTTCATCTGCGCCGGCATGGGTTCCTCGACCCTGTACTGGGGCGTGATGGAATGGGCCTACTACTACCAGACCCCAGGCCTGAACATCGCGCCGATGTCGGCCAAGGCCCTGGAATACAGCGTCAGCTACTCGTTCTTCCACTGGGGCATCAGCGCCTGGTCGATCTACGCCTTGGCCTCGCTGGCCATGGCCTATCACTTCCATGTGCGCAAGAAGAGCGGCCTCAACCTGGCCTCGATCATCGAGGCGGTCACCGGCTTCAAGGCCACCGGCCCGGTCGGCCGCGCCGTCGACCTGATCTTCCTGCTGACCATGATGGGCGCGCTGACCGTGTCGCTGGCGCTCACCGCCTCGACCCTGACCCGCGGCCTTGCCGACCTGGCCGGCACCCCCAACACCTTCACCGTGCAGTTGCTGGTGATCGGCGCGGTGGCGCTGCTGTTCTCGCTGAGCTCGTACATCGGTATCGACGGCGGCCTGCAGCGCCTGTCGAAGATGGTCTGCATCGGCGCCCTGGTATTCGCCGCCATCGTCCTGCTGGTCGGGCCGACCCAGTTCACCCTGAACAACACCGCCAATTCCATCGGCCTGATGCTGCAGCATTACGTGCAGATGAGCCTGTTCACCGACCCGGCCGGCGACGGCGCCTTCACCCGCAACTGGACGGTGTTCTACTGGCTGTGGTGGGTGTCCTACGCCCCTGGCGTGGCGATGTTCGTCGCCCGCGTATCCCGTGGCCGACTGATCAAGGAAGTGGTGTTCGCCCTGCTGCTGGGCGGCAGCTTCGGTTGCTGGTTCTTCTTCGGCGCGCTGGAAAGCTACAGCATGCACCAGTTCATCAACGGTCAGATCGACGTACCCAAGCTGCTCGGCACGCTGGGCGGCGAAGCCGCGGTGACCGACCTGTTGCTGGCCCTGCCCTGGGGCACGCTGTTCCTCGCCGCGTACCTGTTCATCATGGCGGTGTTCTGCGCCTCGCACATGGACGCCGCCGCCTACGCCGTGGCCGCCACCAGCACCCGCAACCTGCGCGAAGGTGAAGACCCAAGCCCCACCCTGCGCCTGTTCTGGTGCGTGGTGCTGACCCTGGTGCCACTGGCCATGCTGTTCGCCAAGGCCTCGCTGTCGACCATGAAGACCGCCGTGGTGCTTACCGCGATCCCGTTCATGCTGATCCTGCTGGTGAAGATCTACGGGTTCTTCAAGTGGCTGGCGGCCGATTACGGCCAGGTGCCGGCCTACCGCATCGAGGAAGAGGCCACCCGCCTGGCGGGTGAGGAACCGCAGCCGCATGCGCCGCGTAGCGCTGCCGTAGTGCACTGAAATACAACCTGGGAGCGGGCTTGCCCGCCCCCGTTCTGGCAAATTTTTTTGCCCAGATTGTTAACCATCAGATACGTGTTAACCAATAAGAACCGAGATAGAGCCATGAACGATTTCAAACGCCTGCCCGCCGACTTCTGCGCCAACCCCGAGGAGGCCTTCACCCTCCCGGCCAAGTTCTACACCCAGGCCGCCGTCTTCGAACACGAGAAGGAAGCGATCTTCGCCCGCAGCTGGATCTGCGTCGGCCACCGCAGCGAAGTCGCCGAGAAGAACGCCTACATCACCCGCCAGGTGATCGGCGAGAGCATCATCGTCGTGCGTGGCCGCGACGACGTGCTGCGGGCCTTCTACAACGTCTGCCCGCACCGTGGCCACCAACTGCTCGAAGGCAGCGGCAAGGCCAAGAACGTGATCACCTGCCCGTACCACGCCTGGACCTTCAAGCTCGACGGCGAGCTGGCCCACGCGCGCAACTGCGAGAACGTGGCCAACTTCGACAAGGACAATTCCACCCTGGTGCAGCTGCGCGTGGAGGAATACGCCGGCTTCATCTTCATCAACATGGACAACGACGCAGGCTCTGTCGAAGACCAGCTGCCGGGCATGCAGAAGCGCATGCGCGAAGCCTGCGCGGTGATCGACGACCTGCACCTGGCCGCGCGCTTCGTCAGCGACACTCCGGCCAACTGGAAATCCATCGTCGACAACTACCTGGAGTGCTACCACTGCGCCCCGGCCCACCCTGGCTTCTCCGATTCGGTGGACGTCGGCCAGTACAGCCACAGCCTGCACGGCAACTGGACCCTGCAATATGGCCTGGCCAAACCGTCGGAGCAGTCATTCTCCTTCGACGAGTCGGTGAAAGACCCGTCCTTCGCCGGCTTCTGGGCCTGGCCGTGCACCATGTTCAACGTACCGCCAGGGGCCAACTTCATGACCGTGATCTACGAGTTCCCGGTCGATGCCGAGACCACCCTGCAGCACTACGACATCTACTTCCTCAACAAGGAGCTCAGCGAAGAGCAGCACAAGCTGATCGACTGGTACCGCGAGGTGTTCCGCCCCGAGGACCTGCGGCTGGTGGAGAGCGTGCAGAAAGGCCTGAAGTCCCGCGGTTACCGTGGCCAGGGCCGAATCATGGTCGACGCCCAGCGCAGCGGCGTCAGCGAGCACGGCATCGCCCACTTCCACAACCTGATCGCGGTCGCCCACCTGGACGACTGAATACACGCCAGCTCCCCGCCCCGCGCCAGGGCCTGGCGCGGGGCCTTGTTGTCGAGGTACGCCATGGCCAAGCAATACGAGATGTTCAAGGTGCGCGTGACCGGTGTGGAACAGGCCACGCCGCAGATCAAGCGCTTCACCCTGGCCCGCGCCGACGGCGGCCCCCTGCCCGCCTTCAGCGGCGGCAGCCACGTGATCGTGCAGATGCACTCGCCCTGCGGCAGCCAGTTCAGCAATGCCTACTCGCTGATGAGCGACCCGCGTCAATTGCACAGCTACCAGATCGGCGTGCGGCTAGAGGAGCAGTCCAAGGGCGGTTCGGCGTTCATGCACAACCAGGTCGCGGTGGGCAGCGAGCTGACCATCTCCACCCCCAACAACCTGTTCGCCCTGGACGCCGATGCCGGGCGCCATGTGCTGATCGCCGGCGGCATCGGCATTACCCCGTTCCTGGCGCAGTTGCACGAGCTGGAAGGGGGCGCCACCCCCTACGAGCTGCACTACGCCTTCCGCGCCCCGGAACACGGCGCCTTCCAGGGCGACCTGGAACAAGGCCCGCATGCCGGCAACACGCGGTTCTACATCGACAGCCTGGACTGCAAGCTCGACCTCGCCGCGCTGTGCGCGGGCCTGGCCGATGACGCCCACCTCTATGTGTGCGGGCCCAAGCCGCTGATCGACGCGGTGATCGCCACCGCCGCCGCCGCTGACATCGCCGAATCGCGGGTGCACTGGGAACAGTTCGCCGCCGCCGCGCCGGCCACAGGTGCGGCCTTCACCGTGGTGCTGGCCCGGTCGGGCACCGAACTGCAAGTCGAGGAAGGCATGACCATCCTCCAGGCCATCGAGAAGTCCAAGGCAGCGAAGGTCGAGTGCCTGTGCCGCGAAGGCGTGTGCGGCACCTGCGAGACGGCGATCCTCGAAGGCGAGGCCGAGCATTTCGACCAATACCTCAGCGACGAGGAAAAGGCCGCGCAGCAGAGCATGATGCTGTGCGTGTCGCGGGCGCGCTCGGCGCGGTTGGTGCTGGATCTCTGAGGGGCAGCGGCGGATCGTCTCCCCTGAGAGATGTAACTGAATACCGCCAAATAGCGCCGAAAAGGATAATCAGAGAAACGTCCTACGCGGATTTGGGAAGCCCTGTCGACCACCCATAATCCGTTCCTCGCTAGTGTTTCAGGTCTGCGTCACCGTCGCCCGTGGCTGGCTGCAACAGCCATCCACGGGCCTGCACGACGGTACGGCCATTGCCAGCCAGCGAGGACCTTATGCGAACGTTCCACGGAACACGTCAGCACCAAAAACCCCGCCCCCCAATCGAGGCGCTCTACGCCGTCATGCTGCGATAGCTGACAGGCCACTCCCAAGATGCCAGGCAACGACGAGCACCGTCTCGTTCAAGGACAGCCGTATCCGAAGGACCTCTCATGTCCAGCCAATCAAACACTGGCCCCACGCGAGGAGCTAAACCATGACTGACGCCACCGTCAGCAGTGCCACCTCCGGCCCCGCCTGCAGCCCGCGCGTGCCCATCCTGCCGGTGCGCTATGCCATCGTGCCGCGTACGGGCGATGCGCCTGCCTGTCGCTACGCAGACGCAGGCTTCAACCTGGAACAAGGCTTCGCCCCGCTGCAGCACTCGTCCTACACCCTGCGCACCCTGCGCCCCGGCTACATCTACGTGTTCATGAAAGGCCCCCAGGGCGAAAAGCTGGTCATTCATGAGTACGACGGCGAAGGACGCTACCAGGAGCTGCGCTACCAAGGGCTGGAAGGCTACCACTTGCGCGAACGCTACCTGTCCAGCCAGAGCATGGGCTGGGTATGGGCCGACACCAGCCCGGACACCGCCAAGGAAGTGTGGATCGGCTACAGCCCGCACCTGTGGACCAACGCCACGACTGCCCGCATCACCGCTTCAGCAGCCCTGCGCAAACGGCATATGCGCCAGCTGGACATGGCCGAGCTGATTGCCGGCAACCAGGCCCCCTCCACCCAGCCCCATGTACTGCCGCTCAGTGCGCTGCAAAACTGGGTCGAAGACTACAAACCGGCAAGCCGGCGTATGTCCCTGACCTGGAGCAGTCACGCGTCCACAACCCCCTTGTCCGTCGGCAGGCTCAACGCCATTACCCGGGACTATCCCGGCACCCAGCCGAAAGTACCGGTGGTGGTGGCGCTGGCTGATGCTGAAGGCATGGCCCTGGACCTGAGCCTGTCGGTCTCGGCCTACCAGCACCAACTGCACGACCTGATGCCCGCCGAGCAGCTCGAACACACCAAGCCCGCGCAAGGCTCCGAGCAGGCAGGCGTACCGGCGTGCTACCAGCTCGATGCCGAACGGCTCAGCCAGCAGAGCCGCGATTTTCACCATCGCAACCTGGTCGCCCTGTTGCTGAACAAAACACTGGAGACGATGTACCCGGCGGATATGCCCGCTACCGAAATGGTCGAAACAAGACTGCAGTCCACCCGCACCGGACGCCCTCTCCCCCCGGCCGAGGCACGTTATCGGGCGCTCACTCACGAGGACTATTCCCCGAACGGTGCGCGTTTGGCGCTGCGCATCGATACCGACAAATACCTGCAGTTCCTCGCCGAACGTGATGAGCTGGAGCAGCGCATTGCAGGCCTGCGCAACCTTGCCCTGCAAGCCAGTCATGATCACGACGCGTGGCTGGCCACGGCCGAAGCCGCGCATATCGATGACCCCTACAGCCTCGCCGCCGCACTGGCGTGCTATGACCGCGACGAACGCATCTCGGCCCGTGGCCTGGAAATCTCCCTGGCCCTGCTGATTTACCCGATGGGCCAGCCGACACCCGGTACCGAAGACCGAGACCGGCGCTTCAAACGCCTGGAACAGTGGCTGGACCAGCACGACAGCCCGCTCTACACCGCCCTGGCGCCGTTCAACCCCTTCAAGGACAAAGCCGATGCGACCGGCAGTGTGCTGGGTGGCGGCGACAATGTCATCGAAGGGCTGGCCGGGCGTTTTCCGGCCATTGCCGACATCACCGACCTCACGGCCCAGTCCGTCAACGCCGTGGTGCTCAAACGCCTGCGTGGCCAGACCCGCTGGGACGCCAGCCATACCCTGCGTCAGCAAGTACTGCTGGCGGCGCGTGAGGCCAATGCCGAGAAAGCGCTGGGGCTGTTGGCGGCGCGTTACCAGATCACCGACCAGGCCATCCGGGAAAACCCGTTCAGCCAGGAGGTGGAGCGGTATTTGAAGAGCGGCATGGCGCAGGTTGAGGAAATGAAGCAGCTGCGTATTTCGGGCAATCGGACGGTAGCGGTTGAGTTGACCACCACTGCGCGGGTTAAACCCAACTTTCTCGGGTTGCTCACCTCGGGCGGAGGCGGTGGTCTGAATGCCGGGATGCTGTGGTTCAACGTGATCTCGCTGAAGACGGCTTACAACAGCCTGCAGAAAAGCAATGCGCCGGAATACACCTTGGGGTTTGCGGCATCGATTTTCGGGGTGATCGGTGCGGCCGCGGCGACATTGGTCAGCGTACGGGCAACGCAGAAGGCTGTGATGCTGAGATTGAGTTCGACGGCGCCGGGGATGGTGTTTGGTAATGGCATTCTGAATTTCTTAAACAGCAATCTGTTTGCGCGATTGGCAGGCTACCCTGCCATAATTTTTGGCTTTTCCTCGGACGCCTCTAAGGCGTTGCGTCAAATCAAAAACGGAAACTCAGTTGCCGCCGCATACACTTTCACGGGCGGAACAACCATGGCCATTGGTTCTGCGGTCATGCTTGAGGCCGGACTTGCAATAGCTGGGCCCACGGTGTTTGTACCTTTCGCCGGATGGGCCGCAGCGGCATTGGTGCTCGCGGGAGCAGCAATCACTGCTGGGGGCCTGTATCTTCACGCAAAAGCACATGAACGCGTTCACAGTCCGATTGAGCTTTGGGCAGCACGCAGCATCTTTGGCAATCGCATCAACGATGGAGAGGCCCGTTCTGAAATTATCCTGGACCTTGAAAAGAAACTTCCGAGATTCTCCTCACTGCACGCAGAAATCAAAGCTTGGCACAACGAGCACTACGGACCAAAGCTCCTATCAGCCGAGCAGGCCCTATCATTTGGTATAACCAATGTGGACACCAAGTGGCATCATAACAACCATTGGGCACCGCCAAACTGGACCGCTATCACGCATAACGAAGTAGTCACGCCTCAACCAAGCGCTGAGTTCACAGTTCTTTTACCGGGCTTCGCAATAGGAACAAGCGAGTGGTCAGGAAGTTCGAGCAGCCTTCGTAACGATGGAGGTATGGACGTATTTCCGATCACTCCCGCCGCCTACGTTGTGGGCGCCGGCTTGATTCTGCATTTCAAGCACACGCTGACCCACCAAAACAACGTCTCACTGCATCTCGCCTACAGCGCCAATCAAGGGCTGGACGAAGGCACTGAGATTCATTCGAACTTCCGTCTCGAGCGCTGACCATGGCAACTATATGGCTATTTAACTCAACCTCATGCTCAGGGTACGAACCCGCCATTGGCGGACAGCTATTAAACGTATCCAAAAACTCTTTATGTCTACGCAACCCATGGGTAACAGACTCTGTATTCATGGGAAAACTTTACTGCGCAATGATTATTGGATTAATGATCGGCTTCTACCCATTTCTATTTTCTAGCGTCAGCTGGAAGGATTTTTTACTTGAGCCCATACTAATGACTGGAATGGTGCTTATGCCTTTCACCTTCCTTCCATTTCTATTTTACCGAATATGGTTCATCAAAGGCTTATCAAGCGTTTGCTTCAACCGCTCAACAAAAAAAATCTACTACCAACGTTTTAAGAAGGTATTCGTCTTCGAGTGGCACAATACTGGAGGTGGTCTTTTCAGGCGCACAGAGTTTGGTGGTTCATCTTTCACCACCTCCTATGCACTCGCATTCGCACCCCGTCGAAAAGACGGAAGTCTCCATCAAAAAGATTGCCTCTGGACCGACAGCAACGAACCCACCGAACCCGGTATCAAACACGTCGCCGAAGTCTGGGAATACCTTCGCCTCTTCATGAACCACGGCCCAGCCAAACTCCCTCCTCCCGGCGAACCCAACTGGTGGTACCGACCGCTTCATGCCATCTGCCTCACCCCAGCAGAAGCCTGGCGCCACTACGCCCCCTGGCGAACCGGCGAGCCCGGAGAACTGCAGGGCAAGAAAAACTGGCAACTGCCGTTCTGGGCCGTGTTGTTCCCCTACAACCTCGGCCTTGCCCTCTGCTGGTACGGCGTGTGCCGCCTCTTCAATGTCCGGGCAGCACCGCCTCCACCAGAGGCCTTCGACGAAGCCCCAGTACGCTCAACCAAAAGGCAGCGTAAATGATCGACGTTTCTGCCATAGCCGGCCCCGCCTGCAGCCCGCGCGTGCCCATCCTGCCGGTGCGCTATGCCATCGTCCCGCGTACGGGCGATGCGCCTGCCTGTCGCTACGCAGGCGCAGGCTTCAACCTGGAACAAGGCTTCGCCCCGCTGCAGCACTCGTCCTACACCCTGCGCGCGCTGCGCCCAGGCTACATCTACGTGTTCATGAAAGGTCCTCAGGGCGAAAAGCTGGTCATTCATGAGTACGACGGCGAAGGACGCTACCAGGAGTTGCGCTATCAAGGGCTGGAGCGCTATCACCAGCGTGACCGCTACCTGTCCGGTCAGAGCATGGGCTGGGTTTGGGCCGATACCTGTCAGGACACCGCCAAGGAGGTGTGGATCGGCTACAGCCCGCACCTGTGGACCAACGCCACGACTGCCCGCATCACCGCTTCAGCAGCCCTGCGCAAACGGCATATGCGCAAGCTGGACATGGCCGAGCTGATTGCCGGCAACCCGGCCCCCTCTACCCAGCCCCATGTACTGCCGCTCAGTGCGCTGCAAGACTGGGTCGAAGACTACAAACCGACAAGCCGGCGTATGTCCCTGACCTGGAGCAGCCACGCGTCCACAACCCCCTTGTCCATCGGCAGGCTCAACGCCATTGCCCGGGACTATCCCAGCACCCAGCCGAAAATACCGGTGGTGGTGGCGCTGGCTGATGCTGAAGGCATGGCCCTGGACCTGAGCCTGTCGGTCTCGGCCTACCAGCACCAACTGCACGACCTGATGCCCGCCGAGCAGCTCGAACACACCAAGCCCGCGCAAGGCTCCGAGCAGGCAGGCGTACCGGCGTGCTACCAGCTCGATGCCGAACGGCTCAGCCAGCAGAGCCGCGATTTTCACCATCGCAACCTGGTCGCCCTGTTGCTGAACAAAACACTGGAGACGATGTACCCGGCGGATATGCCCGCTACCGAAGTGGTCGAAACAAGACTGCAGTCCACCCGCACCGGACGCCCTCTCCCCCCGGCCGAGGCACGTTATCGGGCGCTCACTCACGAGGACTATTCCCCGAACGGTGCGCGTTTGGCGCTGCGCATCGATACCGACAAATACCTGCAGTTCCTCGCCGAACGTGATGAGCTGGAGCAGCGCATTGCAGGCCTGCGCAACCTTGCCCTGCAAGCCAGTCATGATCACGACGCGTGGCTGGCCACGGCCGAAGCTGCGCATATCGATGACCCCTACAGCCTCGCCGCCGCACTGGCGTGCTATGACCGCGACGAACGCATCTCGGCCCGTGGCCTGGAAATCTCCCTGGCCCTGCTGATTTACCCGATGGGCCAGCCGACACCCGGTACCGAAGACCGAGACCGGCGCTTCAAACGCCTGGAACAGTGGCTGGACCAGCACGACAGCCCGCTCTACACCGCCCTGGCGCCGTTCAACCCCTTCAAGGACAAAGCCGATGCGACCGGCAGTGTGCTGGGTGGCGGCGACAATGTCATCGAAGGGCTGGCCGGGCGTTTTCCGGCCATTGCCGACATCACCGACCTCACGGCCCAGTCCGTCAACGCCGTGGTGCTCAAACGCCTGCGTGGCCAGACCCGCTGGGACGCCAGCCATACCCTGCGTCAGCAAGTACTGCTGGCGGCGCGTGAGGCCAATGCCGAGAAAGCGCTGGGGCTGTTGGCGGCGCGTTACCAGATCACCGACCAGGCCATCCGGGAAAACCCGTTCAGCCAGGAGGTGGAGCGGTATTTGAAGAGCGGCATGGCGCAGGTTGAGGAAATGAAGCAGCTGCGTATTTCGGGCAATCGGACGGTGGCGGTTGAGTTGACCACTACTGCGCGGGTTAAACCCAGCTTGCTCGGGTTGCTTACCTCAGGCGGGGGCGGTGGTTTGAACGCCGGGATGCTGTGGTTCAACGTGATCTCGCTGAAGACGGCTTACAACAGCCTGCAGAAAAGCAATGCGCCGGAATACACCTTGGGGTTTGCGGCATCGATTTTCGGGGTGATCGGTGCGGCGGCGGCGACATTGGTTAGCGTACGGGCAACGCAGCAAGCCGTGATGCTGAGATTGAGTTCGACGGCGCCGGGGATAGCGTTTGGTAACGGCGTGATCAAGTTTTTGGGGAGCAATTTGTTTGCACGACTATCCGGTTACCCTGCAATTTTTCTAGGACTCGCTTCAGACGTTGAAAAATCCGACAGACAGAAACTACATGGTAACCCTGAAGCATCTGCCTTGACACTTTATGGCGGAAGCGCTGTCGCGGCAGGCTCCGTTTTAGTATTGGAAGGCGGACTCGCGGTTGCAGGAGTTACATCAGTTGTACCCTTTGCCGGGTGGGGCGCGGCAGCGCTTGTACTCCTGGGAGCAGTGATCATCGCTGGAGGCTTATACCTTCACGCCAAATCGTATGAACATCTCCATACCCCTATCGAACTGTGGGCAGCAAGGAGCATATTCGGCAATCGTAAAAACGATGGAGAGGTGCATCCCGAAATCGTTCTGGATCATGAAAAAAAACTTCCCAAATTTCCCTCTCTGCAAGACGAACTTAAAGCCTGGCACGATGAGCATTACAGACCAAGGTTAATATCCGCAGAAGAAGCGCAATCCTTTGGTATAACCGGAGTCGACAGCGGCTGGCATAAAAATAATTACTGGGCGCCAGCAAACTGGACCACCATCACCCACAACGAAGTCACCACCACACAACCCACCGTGGAATTCACAGTATTCCTACCGGGTTTCATCTTAGGCACAAGCGAATGGTCAGCTAGCTTGAGCAGCCTTCGTGAAGACGGAGAAATGGTCGTCTTCCCACTTGCTGCTATTTGCTACGTTATAGGCGCCGGCTTAATTCTGAATTTCAAGAACACGATAAATAACCAAAATCATGCCTTACTGCATTTAGCCTATAGCTCCAATCAAGGCTTGAATGAAGGAAATGAGGTTAACTCAACTTTTCGTCTCGAGCGCTAATCATGGCAGTTATATGGATATTCAATAACAGCTCAAACTCCGGACACAAGCCAGCAATTACTGGACAGCTAGAAAATTTATCCACAAATACATTAACCCTGCGAAATCCGTGGGTGTCCGACTCTGTATTCACGGGGAAACTATACACCGCCATGACACTACTACTAGCCATTTATTTTTACCCAAGAATTGCAAATCCCGAATACAGAGACATATTACTAGCAAGCACGCACTCAATGGCTCAATACATAATTACACCCTTCATATTCACACCTTTTCTCGCCTATAGAATCTATTTCATAAAAAAACTTTCAAACTTCCACTTCAGCCGCTCAACCAAAAAAATCCTATACCAGCGCGGTAAAAAACTTATCATTTTTGACTGGAACAAGACCCATGGGGGTGTATTCAAACGTACCGAATTTGGAGGCTCATCCTTTAGTACCAGTTATGCACTTGCCTTCGCCCCACCTAGAGAGGATGGCAGCCTGCATCAAAAAGATTGCTTATGGGTCGACAGTAACGAACCCACTGAATCCGACATCAAACACGTCGCCGAAGTCTGGGAATACCTTCGCCACTTCATGAACCACGGCCCGGCCAAACTCCCTCCGCCCGGCGAACCCAACTGGTGGCACCGGCCGCTTCATGCCATCTGCCTGACCCCGGCAGAAGCCTGGCGCCACTACGCCCCTTGGCGAACCGGCGAGCCTGGGGAAATGCAGGGCAAAAAAAATTGGCAGTTACCGTTTTGGGCAATGCTGTTTCCTTACAACTTCACTCTCGCCGTCTGTTGGTACATCGTCTGCCACCTGTTCAACGTCCGTGCTGCACCTCCTCCGCCGGAGGCCTTCGAGCAAGCCCCTGTCCAGCCAAGTAAGAAGAGGCGCAAATGAGGGTCAACTGACTCGTTGGTCACCGCCCGAGCCGACCATCGCCATCTTTGCCCTCTCCACGGGGAAGGCACCGTCATCAGCGGCGCGGACAGTGCCACAGTGAATGGTCGTGCAATCGCACGCATAGGGGATGAGCTCAGTTGCAGTGCGGTCATCGAGACCGGTGACGCGCATACGTTAATCCAAGGTAGCCCCGTAGCGCGCCAAGGCGACAAGAGCAGCCAAGGCGCGCCCTGATCGAATGTGACCCCGCTTGGCTGATTGCATAAGGCCGACACGGTGTCGCTTCGAAGCTGCCCGGTTCACAGTCAGTGTCACCGGGCTGCCGCGCCGCAACGAGGACGACTTCAATTATGGGTTGGAGCAAGTCGCGATTGCCAAAAGAGAAGCCAGATCCTGCAACGTCTGCCTGAGACAGGTTGGAGTTCCTAAGTCGCCGCGCTGTGTCGTCCAGAACGACGCATTACTTGCGATGACGCTGGCTACTCCAGCGCATTTCAGTACCCAGGCCCCATCAAAATGAAATAAGATAACGTTTCATTCGAATACCCTTCCAACCTGCGACCCCTCCTCGATGACCAGTTTCCCAACCGCCCTCCCCACCCAACGCCTGCAAAGCATCGACGCCCTGCGCGGCCTGGTGATCCTGTTCATGCTGCTGGACCACGTGCGCGAAACCTTCTTCCTGCATCGCCAGGTCAGCGACCCGATGACCATCGATGCGATCGACGCCACCGAACCCAGCCTGTTCGCCAGCCGTACCCTGGCGCACCTGTGCGCGCCGGTGTTCGTGCTGCTTACCGGGCTATCTGCCTGGTTGTATGGCGAAAAGCACCAGGGCCGTGGCGATGTCTCGGTGTTCCTGTTCAAACGCGGTCTGTTCCTGGTTGTGCTGGAATTCACCCTGGTCAACTTCGCCTGGACCTTCCAGTTGCCTCCGAGCGTGATCTACCTGCAGGTGATCTGGGCCATCGGCCTGAGCATGCTCGCCCTGTCGCTGCTGGTGTGGCTGCCGCGTCCGGCGCTACTCGCCCTCGGCGCGCTGATCGTCGCCGGTCACAACCTGCTCGATGGCCTGCATTTCGGGCCGGAATCGGCGCTGCATGTGCCATGGGCGATCCTGCATGAGCGCAGTTGGCTGGAGGTGGGCGAACATCTGCGCTTGCGCACGTCCTACCCGCTGTTGCCGTGGATCGGCGTGATCGCCCTGGGTTATGGCCTCGGGCCGTGGTTTGCCCGGGGCAGCGACGCCGGCAAGCGCCAGCAGCGTCTGCTATGGGTCGGCGCGGGCCTGCTGCTGGGGTTCGGCGCGCTGCGCCTGCTCAATGGCTACGGCGAAGCCCCCTGGAGCCTCTACGCCAGCGTCGGGCAGACGCTGATGAGTTTCTTCAATATCACCAAATACCCACCGTCGCTGCTGTTCCTGGCCCTGACCCTCGGCGTCGGCCTGCTCCTGCTGCGCGGCTTCGAGCGTGCCGGCGACGCCCGCTGGATCGGCCCGCTTGCGGTGTTTGGCGCAGCGCCGATGTTCTTCTACCTGCTGCACCTGTATGCGCTCAAGCTGCTGTACGTGGCCTGCGTGGCGCTGTTCGGCCTGAACCAGGGCCGCTATTTCGGTTTCGATGGCATCGGGGCGGTATGGCTGACCGCCGTGCTGCTGCCGCTTGCCCTGTACCTGCCGGTGCGCTGGTTCGCCGGGCTGAAAGCGCGCCGGCGCGATATCGCCTGGCTCAAGTACCTGTAAAAGCGTTTTCACCCGACAGCCCGATGGTCTACCATGCCGCCCGCCGGTTTCCACACGGAATCAAAAGGGAATCCCGGGCTCGCCACTGGCGATCCAAAGGGAACTGCCCCCGCAACTGTAGGTGCCGAGCCTGCGCCATCGATGCCACTGGGTCTGCCGACCCGGGAAGGCTGGCGCCGGCCTGGACGCACCAGTCAGGAGACCTGCCGGCACGCATTCACCAACCGGCGGGGTGTCCGGGATGGTCATCCGCCCTGGCCGCGTGCTTGCGCAGGCTGTCGGGCGATGCCTGTCCGTGGGCCATTCCGTGCACCACCCAGGAGATCGCCCCACCATGCCGCACCGCCTCGTCGCCCTCCTCGCCGGCCTGTCCCTGTCGGGCCTGGCCCACGCCAGCGCCACCCAGTACCCGCTGACCGTCGACAACTGCGGCATGCCGCAGACCTTCACCCAGGCCCCGCAACGGGCGGTGACCGTCGGCCAGGCCGGTACCGAGCTGCTCTATGCCCTGGGCCTCGGTGAGCGGCTGGCGGGCACCTCGCTGTGGTTCAACAACGTGCTGCCGGAATTCAAGACGCAGAACGACAAGGTCCCGCGTCTGGCCGACAACGAACCGAGCTTCGAGGTGGTGGTCGGCAAGCGTCCGCAACTGGTGACGGCGCAGTTCGAGTGGATGATCGGCGCCCAGGGCGCGGTAGGCACCCGCGAGCAGTTCCAGGAGCTGGGCATCCCCACCTACCTGCTGCCCTCGGACTGCGAGGGCAAGGACAACCTGGTGGGCGCCGACGGCACCCGCCTGCAGCCGTTCAAGGTGCAGAGCATCTACAAGAGCGTCAGCCAGCTGGCCGAGATCTTCGACGTGCAGGAGCGTGGCGCGCGCCTGAATGCCGAGCTCCAGGGCCAGCTGGAACAGGCCAGGAAGCGCCTGGCCGGCCAGGACCTGGCGCACACCAGCGCGCTGTTCTGGTTCTCCAGCGCCGACCTCAAGACCGACCCCTATGTCGCCGGCCGCCAGGGCGTGGCCGACTACATGCTACAGACCCTCGGCGTGCGCAACGTGGTCGAGTCCAGCGAAGAATGGCCTACCGTGGGCTGGGAGACCCTGGTCAAAGCCAACCCCACCTGGCTGATCGTCGCGCGCATGGACCGCCGCCGCTACCCGGCCGACGACTACCAGAAAAAACTCGACTTCCTGCGCAGCGACCCGGTCACGCGCAATATGGACGCGGTCAAGCACGGCCGCATCATCGTCCTCGATGCCGACGCCATGCAGGCCGGCATACGCCTGTTCCGCGGCCTGGACGTGCTGTCCAGCGCCTTCGCCAGCGGTAAAGCACCCCAGCCATGAGCCGCCTGCTGCCCATCAGCCTCTTTGCCTTGCTCGCCCTGTGCCTGGCCATGCTTGCCGGGATTGCCATCGGCGAGACCCGAGTCGGCGCCGAGGCGATCTGGCAGGTGCTGGCCAACCAGCTGTGGCAGGCCGGCCATTCCGTCGACCCGATCGACGCCGGCATTGTCTGGAACTACCGCCTGCCGCGCACCCTGGTCGCCGCCGCTTGTGGCGCGGGGCTGGCGACCTGCGGGGTGATCCTCCAGGCGCTGCTGCGCAACCCGCTGGCCGAACCGTACCTGCTGGGCCTGTCGGCCGGTGCCTCGACCGGTGCAGTGGCGGTGGGGTTGTTCGGCCTGGGCGGGGCGGTGCTGTCGCTGTCGGCCGGCGCCTTCATCGGCGCGCTGGCGGCGTTCGCCCTGGTGCTGCTGCTGTCGCGCGCCAGTGGCAGCCGCCATGACAACGCCCAGGTGATCCTCGCCGGCATCGCCGGCTCGCAGTTGTTCAACGCCCTCACCGCCTTCCTCATCACCAAGTCGGCCACCGCCGAGCAGGCCCGCGGCATCCTGTTCTGGCTGTTGGGCAACCTCAGCGGCGTGCGCTGGCCGTCGGTGTGGCTGGCGGTGCCGGTCGCCCTGTTCGGCATCGCGATATGCCTGTGGCAGCGCCGGGCACTGGACGCCTTTACCTTCGGCGCCGACTCGGCGGCCTCGCTGGGCGTACCGGTGCGCCGTACACAGCTGCTGCTGATCAGTTGCGCGGCGCTGGTCACCGCAGTGATGGTGTCCATCGTCGGCGCCATCGGCTTCGTCGGCCTGGTCATCCCCCACGCCCTGCGCCTGCTGCTCGGCCCCGGACATAGCCGCCTGCTGCCGGCCAGCGCCCTGGGCGGTGCGCTGTTCCTGATCATCGCCGACATCCTCTCGCGCACCCTGATCACCGGCCAGGTGATCCCGGTGGGCGTGGTCACGGCCTTGATCGGCGCACCGGTGTTCGCGCTGATCCTGATCAGCCGCCGGGGGCGCCCATGAGCGTGATGACCACCATCGCCGACGCGCCGCTCACCTGCCAAGGGCTCGGCTTGCGCCTGGGCGGACGCGACGTGTTGCAGGGGGTCGACCTGAGCGTGATGCCCGGCGAAACCCTCGGCGTGGTCGGCCCAAACGGCTCGGGCAAGTCCACCCTGCTCAAGCTGCTCGCCGGCCTGCGCACGCCCAGCAGTGGCAACGTGCGCCTGCTCGGCGAAGCGCTGGAGCGCATGCCGCGCCGGCATATCGCCCAACGCCTGGCCCTGGTCGAGCAACAGGCCGACACCCTGGACGCCATCAGCGTGTACGACGCCGTCGCCCTGGGCCGCACGCCCTGGCTCTCGGCCCTGGCACCGTTCGGCAACGATGACCGCTCCATCGTCGAACAGGCGCTGGCCGACGCCGACGCCAGCCACCTGCGCCGACGGCTATGGGGCGAACTGTCTGGCGGCGAACGCCAGCGCGTGCACATCGCCCGGGCCCTGGCGCAACGGCCGCAGGTGCTGTTGCTGGACGAGCCGACCAACCATCTCGATATCCAGCTCCAGCTCGGCTTGCTGCGCCAGGTGCAGGCGCTACCGGTGACGACGCTGGTGGCGCTGCATGATCTCAACCAGGCATTGACTTGCGATCGGCTGGCCGTGCTCGATCAAGGGCGGTTGGTTGCGCTAGGCAAGCCAGAGGCGGTGTTGACGCCGGAGCGGTTGTTGGGGACGTTTGGGGTGCGGGGGCACTACCTGGTCGATCCGTATGATGGGGCGCGGGTGTTGCGGTTTCGTGCCTGAGTCGGCATGGAAAGCGCCGCTCACGCGGCGCATCGCCGGCAAGCCGGCTCCCACACCGACCGCGCCAGCCTGAAGCAATGCGCCATCCCGTGGGAGTCGACTTGGCGGCGATCAGGCCGGTTGGTTTATCTGCGGCAGCTTCCACACCTGCAACTCCTGCGGCGTCAGGCTGGCCAGTACCTGCATGAAGGTTTCGGTCAGCTCGCAGCTGACATTACCGTGGGCCCGGTAGTTGCTCAGCAGGTAGCGCTTCACCGTATTCGGCCAGTTGTTCGCCAGATGGGCGGCCTTGATGATGCCCTTGGCGTCCTGATAGTTGGCGGCGGGCTTGACCTGGGTCAGCCGGCGCTCGAAGTGGCCGAAGCTCCAGTCGTCCTCGCGAGCCTCGAATTCGTCCAGCAGTTTCACCTTGTACAACGCAAGCTCGGGCATGCGTGATCTCCTTGTGATGGGGTGGAAGGAGACGGTAGGCGAATACGGCGGGAAGGGAAATGAACACGGTGTTGAGCATGGCGGGTGTCGGTTGGGATGGCCTGTCAGACGCCGGCTGCAGGGGCCGGTGCAAGGGCTACCGCGCGGATAACGCAATCGGGCGCTCACCCAGTTTCTGTGCCAGCCTCAACAGGTAGCCATCCGGGTCCTGGACCAGGAACTGGCGCAACCCCACTTCGACGGCATCTGCGCGATACCAGACCTCCTCGCACGCCTGGAACAACGGCCAGCGATGGCGCTCCAGCCGTTCGAGCAGCGGCGCGACAGCGGCGACATCGATCTGCAGGTTGATTCCCCGCCCGAAGGGCTTTTCCAGCGGCCCGGTGAGCCAGTGATCATCGGCATCGAGCTGCTCGAGCATCACCTGCGCGCCGTGCAGGTCGAGGTAGGCGAAACGCTGCTCCGGGCGTTGATAGGCAATCTCGAAGCCCAGCAGCGATACCCAGAAATCCAGGCTGCTGTCGAGGTCGCTGACGATCAGTTCGGGCACCATCCTGTTGCGCTGTAGCATGCGGGTCGTCCTTGAGGGGTATGGGCAAGCGGACGACATGATAACGCTTACCCCAACTTCCACCAGCGTGGCCGGCAAGCACGAAACGAATGCGATGTGGGCCGCAAGGCCTGGGCGCCTTTGGCATCAAAGCAGCCCAGCAGCAAGGCGACCGTGGGGGCGTCATCCACCGCGCCAAGGGAGCTGCCGCAGGTGACGCAGAAGGCGCGGCTGGAAACGTCGGAGGAACGGTACAGCGCCGGAGCCCCGCCCTCCCCGGTCCAGGTGACCGCCGCCTTGTCGAATTCAACCCAGCACAGGGTAAGGCTGCCGGAGTGGCGCTGGCACTGCCCGCACGAGCAGGTATGCGGAAACCGCGGCTCGCCCGTGGCGCTGAAACGGATACGGCCGCACAGGCAGCCGCCCTTGTAGGTAGTCATCGGGTCGCCTTCCGTGGAGGTTGCCGCACAATAGCCAACTTCTTGCGCATGGGGCGCCGTAAAAGTGTTACGCCGTATGGCATCCTGGCCTGCGCGCCTGCGCCACTGCTAAAGTGCGCGCCGCGGCCCTCCCGGCCCCAGCAATGATGGAAACCTGCCGATGGAAAGAATGATCCAGTTCGTGGCGGTGGTGGTGGTCTGCACCAGCATCGGCATCGCCTGCGAGCACTATGAAGTGAACCGCTACCTGAAATGGCTGCTGATGGCCCTGCCGGCGATTGTCTGGGTGCGCCTGCGCAATCCGTTGCAACGCTGAATTTGCGCATGGGTTTGCAGTAAACTCGTAGGCCTTAACGTGCCCAAGGCTGCCCCATGTCCCGCCTGACCCGACTGCTGTTGCCCGTGCTCCTGCTCGGCGCCCTCGCCGCCTGCGACCAGAAGCCCAGCCGCGAGGAACAGATCCTCGCCAACCTGCCCTTGCAGGAAGCCTACGACCACAACATCGAGCGCATGGCCGGGCTGCTGGCCATGACCCACGCGCAGGTGCCCCAGGACAAGATCAAGGAGGTGCTGCGCAAACACCTCACCGTCGAGGATCAGCGCCAGGACCTGTTCAAGTTGTACAGCGAGGAGCACTTCGACGACGCCGAATTCGCCAGCATCGTCCAGGCCACCCGCGACCCGGCCAAAGCCAAGGAACTGGGCCAGAGCGACGAGGGCAAGCGCCTGAGCGAAAAGCTCACCCGGCTGATGCGCGAGAGCGCCAGCGCCCCCCAGGTCCAGGCCCTGGCTCAGGCGCGCATGCAGCAGGTCGAGGATGACCTGCAAGTACTGCAACAGGCCGCGCCCTGACGTGGAGGGCACAGGAATCAATCACGGCAAAGTCCGTGATTGTTGTGAGAAATCGGAGCGTCCTCCGTAATCTAATCCTGCAATTGCCCGCCTGCATGGTTCACCTCGCGCCTAGCGCGTAAGGTGAGGCACCTGCTGCATCCCATGAGGCCAAGGATTGCGATACATGCCACCCCACGCTCGGCGCCCCGACCTGCGCACACTTATACTCGTGCTCTGCGCCATCACCGCGCTGGTGATGCTGCTGGCCAGTTACTTCGCCAGTTACCGGGTGCAACGCCAACTGCTTATCGACAGTGCCCTGGAGGCCAACCGGGCGTACGCCGCCAAAGTGGCCGCCGTGACCGAGAACACCCTGGGCAACGCCCTGCAGCAACTGGCCTACAGCGCCAGCCAATGTGCCCGGCACCCCGATGACGATAACCTGGTACAGGCTGAAATCGACCGCCTGCAACAGCAAAGCAACCTGTTCAACTCAACCTTGCGGGTCAGCGCCCAAGGTGTGGTGCGCACGCTTGCGCCAGCGCCACTGCAACACCTGGCCGGTACCCAGGCCAGCTCGGCCGCGTCCCGGGAAGCCTTGCGCGAGCGCCGTACGCTGGTTTCCACCCCCTTCCTATCGGCGGCCGGCAATCTGTTGGTGATCATGTCGCAGCCGATCTTCGACGCCGACGGACGCTACCAGGGCTATATCGGCGGCAGCCTGTACCTGCGCGAACGCAACTTGCTCAACAGTCTGCTGGGTACGCACTTCTACCAGAACGGCGCCTACCTCTACGTGATCGATCGCAACCGTCGACTGCTGTTTCACCCCGACAGCCAGCGGGTCGGCACCCTGGTGGGCGATAACCCATTGGTCGACGATCTGCCTGGCCTGGACCAAGGTACCCGGCGGCTGATCAACAGCCAGGGCGTGGAAATGCTTGCCGGATTCGCCACGGTGCCCAGCACCGGCTGGGCCATCGTTTCCCAGCAACCGCTGCAACAGACCGTGGCACCGCTGCGCCACCTGATCCTCAATGTCATCGCCATATCCGCGCCGCTGGCCCTGTTCGGCTGCCTGCTGCTGTGCTGGCTGACGCAAGTCATCGCCCACCCGCTCAGACAACTGGCCACGGTCGCCCGGGGCCCGGGCGAGCAGCAGACCACCGAGCGCATCCACCAGGTTCGCGCCTGGTACGCCGAGGCTGCGGAGCTCAAACGCGCCCTGCTGTTCGGCCTGAACCTGTTGCAGGAGCGCATCGGCCGACTCAACCATGACGCCCAGACCGACCCGCTCACCGGACTGCTCAACCGCCGTGGCATGCAGCAGGCACTGCGTTTGCTGCAGGCCGAGAAACGCGGCTTCGCCGTGGTGGTGCTGGACATCGACCATTTCAAGCGGATCAACGACAGCCACGGCCATGACATCGGCGACCTGGTCCTGCAGCGGCTGGCAGGCCTGATGCGTGGTACCTGCCGAGAGGGCGACCTGCTGTGCCGCACCGGTGGCGAGGAGTTCCTGATGCTCCTGCCGGGCGCGGGACTGGAGGTGGCGACCGCCATCGCCGGCCACCTGCGCCTGACCGTGGAGCACACCCCTATCGAACCTATCGGCGGGATTACCCTGTCCCTGGGCGTGGCCAGCTGGCAGCCCCTGACGGGTGACGAGCCTGGCGATACCCTGCGCAAAGCTGACCAGGCGCTGTACCGGGCCAAGCAGAAGGGGCGCAACCGCGTGTGCATCGACAGCCAGGCCTGACACTTCGCCAGCACAGGCCGGAAAAAGGCCGGCCTCCTGCAGACTGCTGTAACATCCCGCGCTTTTGTTCAAGGAAGACGCGCCATGCGCCGTTTGCTGTTCCTGTTGCTGGCCCTGAGCCTGACCTCGTGCGCGCCCCGCCTGCCCTCCCCAACACCTCCCGAGCCTGCCGCCACGCCGCTGACCCTGCTCGACCATGGGCGCTTCCGGCTCTGGTACGACTGCCAGCGCGGCGAGCCGCACCGTTTCAGCTTTACCCTCGGCAAGGACCAGGGTCACCTGCCTCGCGTCGATAACTTCCGTATCGATCGCAGCCTGCCCGAGGGTTGCATGGGCCAGTTCTCGGCCAAGGCCTACTCGACACCCAAGGGCTATCACCGCGGCCACCTGGCAGCCAACAATCATTTCGACGACGACCGGGCGGCGATGGACGCCTCCAACCTGATGAGCAATATCGTCCCGCAGTTGGCCTCGCACAATAGCCGCACCTGGTACCAGACCGAGCTGCTGACCGAATGCTACCGTGACCTGCGCCCGGTGACGGTAATCGGTGGCGTGGTGTTCGGCCATGCCGGCGCGGCCCTGGATAACGATGCCTTCGTCCAGTCCCACGGCATCGCCACGCCCGAGGCGTTCTGGAAGGTGCTGCTGACCGAGGATGAACACGGACAGCGCCAGGTCATCGCCTGGTGGATCCCGCACCAGGCCGGACTCGGTACCGACCTGAACCCATACTTGCGCAGCGTTCGCCAGATCGAGACTGCGCTTGGCCCGGACGAGCCGCCGATCGAGGTGCCCGAGCAGCTGAAAGATCAGCGCCCGCCCCACACCTGGCCGCTGCCTGCGCGTTGCGACCGAGAGTGAGGAGAAGCCTTCCCCCTGAAGAATGAGGCGCAGTCACGTTAAACTACTGTCCCTTTTCAAACCGGTACACGCAGGTACCGGTGTTTGCCGCCAAGGACGTTGCCGTGCCGAAGATCCAGCGTTTCACTCTCCTCCCTCTGGCAGCGCTTGGCCTGCTCACCCTCGTGGCCTGCAGCGCCAACCCCGAAGCCAGCGCAAAAGTCGACGCCGCCGCTTTGGCCGGTTTCACGGTGGCCATGCAGAGCGCCCTCATCAACCGCATCGATGCCGCCAACCAAGGCACTCTGGTTGGCGTAGTCACGCTCAAGCTCACCCTGGACCGGAACAATCGACCCATCGCCTGCAAGGCCGTGCGCAGTTCGATTGTCCATGAACGGCTGTTGCCCTTGGGCGTCACGGCATCTCCCTTGAGCCAATTGAAGCAACTGGTCGAGCACGAATGCTGGAGAACCACCTACCCGGCAGTGCCTGAAGGCCTGTTCGAGAACGACCAGGTGGAAGTGATCGCCCCCCTTGTGCTGATCTCTCGCCTGCCGATGCCGCGGCCCTGAGTCCCACATCCGGTGCTAACAGGCATCCGGATGTCGCCCCCGACAAAGCGCCCTCGCCCTGCCGCTTGTCTACTGGCCCGAGAACAACGACGGCGCGCCCCGAGCGCGTCGCATCCGTCCAGGCTGCCAAGACCACCGGAGAGCACCCCATGTCCATCGCCCACGAGGTCCCACCCGCCACCTTGCGGCGGGTGATCGCTGCCTCGGCCATTGGCAACTTCGTCGAATGGTTCGACTTCGCCGTCTACGGTTTCCTCGCCACGCTGATCGCCAGCCAGTTCTTCGCCAGCGAGGATGAAAGCGTCGCCCTGCTCAAGACCTTCGCCGTGTTTGCCGTGGCCTTCGCCCTGCGCCCGCTGGGCGGCATCGTGTTCGGCGCGCTGGGCGACCGCCTCGGGCGCAAGCGCATCCTGTCGCTGACCATCCTGCTGATGGCCGGCTCCACCACGCTGATCGGCCTGCTGCCGACCTATGCCAGCATTGGCGTGCTGGCCCCGGCGCTGCTCACCCTTGCCCGTTGCCTGCAGGGGTTTTCCGCAGGGGGTGAATATGCCGGCGCTTGCGCCTACCTGATGGAGCACGCGCCACGGGGCAGACGGGCGTTCTACGGCAGCTTCGTGCCAGTCTCGACCTTCTCCGCTTTCGCCTGCGCGGCGGTCATCGCCTATGGCCTGGAGGCAAGCCTCACAGCCGAGGCGATGAATGCCTGGGGTTGGCGTATTCCGTTCCTCGTCGCCGCGCCGCTGGGCCTGGTCGGCCTGTACCTGCGCTGGCGCATGGAAGAAACCCCGGCGTTTCGCCAGGCAGTGGCCGAAGGCAAGGCACACAACCATTCGCCGCTGGGCGATACCCTGCGCCACCATGGCCGCACCATCCGCAACCTCGGCGCGTTCATCTCGCTGACGGCGCTGTCGTTCTACATGTTCACCACCTACTTCGCCACCTACCTGCAGACGGTCGGCCACCTGAGCCGCGCCCAGGCGCTACTGGTCTCGACCGTGGCGCTGCTGTTCGCCGCGGCCGGCTGCCCACTGGCAGGCGCCTTTTCCGATCGTGTCGGGCGACGCCGGACCATTGGCTTCACTTGCCTGTGGGTGATGGTCGCGGTGTTCCCGGCCTACTGGCTGGCCAGTTCGGGGTCGCTGACCGGGGCATTGCTGGGGGTGATCCTGCTGGCCATCGGCGCGCTGATGAGTGGCGTGGTCACCGCCGCGCTGCTGTCGGAGTGCTTCCCCACCCGCAGCCGCTACACCGCCTCGGCGATCACCTACAACGTTGCCTACACCCTGTTCGGTGGCACCGCGCCGCTGGTGGCGACCTGGTTGATCGAACAAAGCGGCAGCCGCCTGGCGCCGGCGTTCTACCTGGTGGTGATTGCCTTGCTGGCATTGATCGGCGGGCTGGCATTGCCGGAGACCGCGCAGGTTTCGCTGCATGAGGAAAACCTGGGCAACGACCCGTTGCAGGCATCCCAGGGGCTTTAAGACTGGGAAAGCAACCATCGCGGGGCATGTCGCATCGAAGCGCCGATGCAACATGCCCCGCGATCGGCGTTATGCCAGGTCGAACCTGTCCAACTCCATCACTTTCACCCACGCCGCCACGAAGTCCTTGACGAACTTCTCCCTGGCATCGCTGCTGCCATACACCTCGCTCAAGGCACGCAGTTGCGCATGGGAGCCGAACACCAGGTCGACCCGGCTGGCGGTCCATTTCACCTGGCCGGTCTTGCGCTCACGGCCTTCGAACGCCTCGTTGTCCGCCGATATCGGCTTCCACTCCACGCCCATGTCCAGCAGGTTGCGGAAGAAGTCGTTGCTGAGCACGCCGACCCTGTCGGTGAACACGCCCTCCTTGCTGCCGCCATGGTTGGCGCCAAGCACCCGCAGGCCGCCGATCAGCACGGTCAGCTCCGGTGCGGTGAGCGTCAGCAACTGGGCCTTGTCCAGCAGCAATTTCTCGGCCTTGACGCTGTAGCGGGCCTTGCTGAAGTTGCGGAAACCGTCGGCCAGAGGCTCAAGCACCGCGAACGACTCGACATCGGTCTGCTCCTGCGAGGCATCCACGCGCCCCGGATGGAACGGCACGCTGATGTTGTGCCCGGCATCCTTGGCGGCTTTCTCCACCGCCGCGCTGCCGGCCAGCACGATCAGGTCGGCC
Source organism: Pseudomonas sp. RC3H12 (assembly GCF_018596375.1). Lineage (NCBI taxonomy): Bacteria > Pseudomonadati > Pseudomonadota > Gammaproteobacteria > Pseudomonadales > Pseudomonadaceae > Pseudomonas > Pseudomonas sp. RC3H12. The sequence continues at coordinate 2,498,659 of NZ_CP075595.1, forward strand.
AGGGAGATCGTGTTCCCGCCCTCGCTGCGGATCTTCTCCAGCGCCGCCAGCACCTTGTCCAGCCCCTGGTTCGCCGGCCAACCGTTCTGCGGCGCCAGGCGCAGGCGGCCGCCGTTGGCGCCGCCGCGCTTGTCGGAACCGCGGAAGGTCGAGGCCGCGGCCCAGGCCGCGGACACCAGTTCGCCGACACTCAGCCCCGAAGCCAGCACCTTGGCCTTGAGCGCGGCGATATCGGCGTCGCTGGGTTGAGGCCCTGCCTTGGGCAGCGGGTCCTGCCACAGCAGCTCCTCGTTGGGCATTTCCGGCCCGAGGTAGCGTGCCAGCGGGCCCATGTCGCGGTGGATCAGCTTATACCAGGCACGGGCGAAGGCATCGGCGAGCTGGTCGGGGTTATCCTTGAAGCGCCGGGCGATGGGCTCATAGATCGGGTCGAAGCGCAGCGCCAGGTCAGAGGTGAGCATCGACGGCGCGTGCTTCTTGCCGGGATCATGGGCATCAGGCACGGTCCCCGCGCCCTTGCCATCCTTCGGCCGCCACTGGTGGGCGCCAGCCGGGCTCTTGGTCAGTTCCCACTCGAAGTTGAACAGGTTGTTCAGGTACTCGTTGCTCCACTGCGTCGGGGTCGAGGTCCAGGTCACTTCCAGGCCGCTGGTGATGGTGTCGCCACCCTTGCCGGTACCGAACTTGTTGCTCCAGCCCAGGCCCTGCAGCTCGAGGCCCGCGGCTTCCGGCTCGGCACCGACATTGTCGGCGGGGCCGGCGCCGTGGGTCTTGCCGAAGGCATGGCCGCCGGCGATCAGCGCCACCGTCTCTTCATCGTTCATGGCCATGCGGCCAAAGGTCTCGCGAATGTCCTTGCCGGATTTCACCGGATCGGGCTCGCCTTCCGGGCCCTCCGGGTTGACGTAGATCAGGCCCATCTGCACGGCGGCCAACGGGTTTTCCAGGTTGCGCTCGGCAGACAGGTCACGGTTCTGCTCCTCGCCATGCTTGGCGGGCTCGGCCACCAGGTCACCCTGGCCGGGCGGCTGGGCCTTGACCTGTTCCTTGCCGTAACGGGTGTCACCACCCAGCCAGACCTTCTCCGAGCCCCAGTACACGTCCTCGTCGGGCTCCCACACATCGGCGCGGCCACCGGAAAAACCGAAGGTCTTGAAGCCCATGGATTCGAGGGCGACGTTGCCGGTAAGCACGATCAGGTCCGCCCAGGAGATCTTGTTGCCGTACTTCTGCTTGATCGGCCACAACAGGCGCCGGGCCTTGTCCAGGCTGACGTTGTCCGGCCAGCTGTTGAGCGGGGCGAAGCGCTGCTGGCCGGAGCCGGCGCCGCCACGGCCATCGCCGATGCGATAGGTACCGGCGCTGTGCCAGGCCATGCGGATGAACAATGGGCCATAGTGGCCGAAGTCGGCCGGCCACCAGTCCTGGGAGTCGGTCATCAAGGCGCTCAGGTCTTTTTTCAAGGCCTGGAAGTCGAGGCTCTTGAACGCCTTGGCGTAGTCGAAGTCCGGGTCCATGGGGTCGGACTTGCTGGAGTGCTGGTGGAGGATCTTCAGGTTGAGCTGGTCAGGCCACCAGTCACGGTTGCTGGTGCCGCCACCGGCGGTCTGGTGGAACGGGCATTTCGATTCGTTCGCCATCTGCTTCTACCTTTAGGGTCGGTTCAATTCAGATTTCCGGGCGTTCTTGTAATTGCGCTGCCAGGTGTTGGATCAGGCGTTCGCCAAGCGCGCCTGCCCCTCATCGGTTATGGCCGGGCACACCTGTGCACCGGCTTTTCACGGAACCAGCAGAAAGACTAGCCGAGCCTGGGCAGAGGTCTAATAGAGGCGATATTGGGGGGTGATAGCCTGGCTCTGTCAGCCTGTGGCGCCGGCAGATCAGGATCGTCACATTGATCTGTTCAACTGGGTTCGCCCCGATGCAAAAGCACATTCGGCCGTCCTTCGCGATAGCGGCCGCCCCCGCGCCAGGGACGGCGCAGTCACGGGCCTGATGGCACTTGCCTGGCCAAGTGCATGGACAACTCGGACGAAATGCGCCTCGCGCCCTTTCGTACCGCGGCAAGTGAAGGCACAATGCGTGTCCTTTTTTTGGCCGGCCTGGCCGGGGGCCTTTAAATGATCAAGACGCCGTACTACCTCATCGACAAAACCAAGCTGCTGGGCAACATGGAGAAGATCGCCTACGTGCGCGAACACTCCGGTGCCAAGGCACTGCTTGCCCTCAAGTGCTTCGCTACCTGGTCGGTATTCGACCTGATGCAGCAGTACATGGACGGCACCACCTCGTCTTCGCTGTTCGAGCTCAAGCTCGGCCGCCAGAAGTTCGCCGGCGAAACCCATGCCTACAGCGTGGCCTGGGCCGACGACGAAGTCGAAGAGATGCTCGAGAACTGCGACAAGATCATCTTCAACTCCATCGGCCAGCTCGAGCGCTTTGCCGAGCAGTCCGAGGGCAAGGTGCGCGGCCTGCGCGTCAACCCGCAGGTGAGCAGCTCCGACTACCTGCTGGCCGACCCGGCGCGCCCGTTCAGCCGCCTCGGCGAGTGGGATCCAGAGAAGATCGAGAAGGTGATCGAGAAGATCTCCGGCTTCATGTTCCACAACAACTGCGAGAACGGCGACTTCGGCCTGTTCGACAAGATGCTCACGCACATCGAGGAACGTTTCGGCCACCTGCTGCACAAGGTCGAATGGGTCAGCCTCGGCGGCGGCATCCACTTCACCGGCGAAGACTACGCGGTGGATGCCTTCTGCGCGCGCCTGAAGCAGTTCGCCGAAACCTATGGCGTGCAGGTCTACCTGGAGCCAGGCGAAGCGGCCATCACCAACAGCGCCTCGCTGGAAGTGACCGTGCTCGACACCCTGTACAACGGCAAGCACCTGGCCGTGGTCGACAGCTCCATCGAAGCGCACCTGCTCGACCTGCTGATCTACCGCCTCAACGCCAAGATGGCCCCCAACGACGGCGCGCACACCTACATGGTCTGTGGCAAGTCGTGCCTGGCCGGCGACATCTTCGGCGAGTACCAATTCGACAAGCCACTGGCCATCGGTGATCGGCTGTCGTTCGTCGACACGGCGGGCTACACCATGGTCAAGAAAAACTGGTTCAACGGTCTGAAAATGCCATCCATCGCGGTCAAGCAACTCGACGGCAGCGTCGAAGTGGTGCGCGAGTTCGGTTTCGAAGACTACGTTTCGAGCCTGTCGTAAGACAGGCTTTCATGAAGGAGAGCAGCTGAATTGAAGAAGAACGTTCTTATCATTGGTGCAGGAGGTGTCGCCAAGGTGGTGGCCCACAAGTGCGCACAGCATAACGACGAACTGGGTCGTATTGCGATTGCGTCACGGAACATCTCCAAATGCCAGGCCATCATCGACAGCGTCAAGGCCAAGGGTAGCCTCAAGGTACCCGCCGACATCCAGGCCTTCTCGCTCAACGCCCTCGATGTCGAGGCGACCAAGGCACTGATCCGCGAGACCGAATCGCAGATCGTGATCAACGTTGGCTCCGCCTTCCTCAACATGTCGGTGCTGCGCGCCTGCATCGATACCGGTGTCGCTTATCTTGACACCGCCATCCACGAAGAGCCGGGCAAGATCTGCGAGACCCCGCCGTGGTACGGCAACTACGAGTGGAAACACCTCGAAGAGTGCCAACAAAAGAACATTACCGCCATTCTCGGCGTCGGCTTCGACCCGGGTGTGGTGAACAGCTACGCGAAACTCGCGCAGCAGCAGTACTTCGACCAGATCGACTCGATCGACATCCTGGACGTGAATGCCGGTTCCCACGGCAAGTACTTCGCCACCAACTTCGACCCGGAAATCAACTTCCGCGAGTTCACCGGGCAAGTCTGGAGCTGGCAGAACAGCCAGTGGACCAGCAACACCATGTTCGAGGTCAAGCGCACCGACGATCTGCCGGTAGTGGGTTCGCAGAACCTGTACCTGACTGGCCACGACGAAGTGCACTCGATCTCGAAGAACCTGAACGTGCCGAACGTGCGTTTCTGGATGAGCTTCGGCGAGCACTACATCAATGTGTTCACCGTGCTGAAGAACCTCGGCCTGCTCTCCGAGCAACCGGTGAAAACCGCCGAAGGCCTGGAAGTGGTACCGCTGAAGGTGGTCAAGGCCGTGCTGCCGGATCCGGCCTCGCTGGCCCCGGGCTACACCGGCAAGACCTGCATCGGTGACCTGGTCAAGGGCACCAAGGACGGTCAGCCGCGCGAGGTGTTCATCTACAACGTGGCCGATCACGAAGAAGCCTACGCCGAGACCGACAGCCAGGGTATTTCCTACACCGCAGGCGTGCCTCCGGTAGCCGCCGCGCTACTGGTTGCCCGTGGTCAGTGGGATGCCGGGCGCATGGTCAACGTCGAGGAGCTGCCGGCCGAGCCGTTCCTCAAGGCGCTGGACGTGATGGGCCTGCCGACCCGCGTCAAGGATGAAAAAGGCGATCGTCCATGGGACGCTGAAGCCTAAGCTGCACGATGAAGGGGCGCTAGATGGCGCCCCTTCTGTTTGTGGGATCTAACTGAGGGAGCGGGCTTGCCCCGCGATAGCGCTAGCACCGGCAAATCGCTACTTCCTGGCCTCCAGTATCAAGTTGAACGGCGTCTGCGTCGCCCGCCGGAAGCGCCTGAACCCCGCCTCCTCGAACACCGCCCGCAACCGAGCTTCCCCAGCCTGCGCACCCAGCCCCAGCCCCACTTCCTGCGACAGCGAATTCGGCGTGCAGATGAACGTCGAAGCCGCGTAGAACAAGCGCCCGACCGGGTTGATATTGGCATCCAGGGTATCCTCGGCGAACGGCTCCACCAGCATCACCGTGCCGTCGTCCTTGAGCGCCTGATAGGCGTGTCGTGCCGCGCCCACCGGGTCACCCATATCGTGTAAACAATCGAAGAAACACACCAGGTCCAGATCGTGGCCGGGATAGTCCTTGGCCGACGCCTGCTGGAAGCCGACCCGCTCGGCCACGCCTGCGTCACGCGCGCGCTCGCTGGCGGTGAGCACCGAAGGCGCATGGTAGTCGTAGCCGATGAAGCGCGAGGCGGGAAACGCCTCGGCCATGACAATGGTCGAGGCACCATGGCCACAGCCGACATCGGCCACCTGGGCGCCGGCCTGCAGCTTTTCCACCACCCCGTCCAGAGCCGGCAGCCAATCAGCCACCAGGAACGTTCGGTAGCCGGGTCGGAAGAAGCGCTCGGTGCCACTGAACATGCACGGATGATGATCGCCCCAGGCCAGGGCGCCATCGCCGCGCATGGCCGCCACCAGCTTGTCCTTGTCATGGAACAGTGCCGCCAGCACCGAGGCGCCGCCGGCCATGTAGGCGGGCGAATCTTCCAACGCCAACGTCATGGCCTGCTCCTCGGGCAAGGTGAACTGTCCATCGTGATGCACCAGGTAACCCGCCGCAGCCTGGCCATTGAGCCACTCGCGTACCAGCCGTGGCTGGCAGCCGGTGCGCTCGGCCAGGGCCTCGGGTGTGACTGGCTGACTGTCGGCCATGGCCCGATACAGCCCCAGCTCATCCCCAAGGATGACATTGGCCAGCGTCGCCGCCGCCCCCATGTCGCCCACCAGCTTGCCCATGAATTCGTGAAGCCGCACCTCGTCCATGACCTGCCCTCCTCTGCCAGAAGGCCACCGTCGGCGACGTCCGGTCCGGTAGGCGGTGGTCGGATGGTTGATCGGGCCGCATCTGCAACCGACCCGGGCTTTAAGTCTAGACCCGCCTGCGCTATCTTCGCCGCGCCGCAGGCTTGCCCGCCAATGGCGGACGACCGCATTCGCGCACTAAAGGAACTGTCAGCATGTTTTCCAGCCGTACCCTCGTCCTCACCCTGGGCGTTGCCTTCATCATTCTCGACCAGTGGGTAAAACTGATCGCCCTGGTCGCCCTGAACAATCACAGCTATGTCTATGGCAACCAGAGCGTCTGGCTGGACCTGGCCCTGAGCCTCAACCCCGGAGCGTTCCTCAGCCTCGGCGCCGGGCTGGCTCCGTGGCTCAAGCAACTGGTGTTCGTGGTCGCCGTCGGCGTGGTGTGCGCCTGGGCCATGGTCTGGGCCTGGCGCCACTGGCAATCGGCACCGGTCAAGGCCAGCGCGGCCTGGTTCATCGCCGTGGGCGGGCTATCCAACTTGATCGACCGGGTGATTCGCGACGGCCACGTGGTCGATTACCTGGTCCTCAACATCGGCACCCTGCACACCGGCGTGTTCAACCTGGCCGACATCGCCATCATGGCCGGTGCCACAGTGCTGGTGGTGGACGGCATTACTCGGCCGAGCAAACGCTGACCCCGCCTATCCAATGGGCCGCACTGCGGGCCGCCCCAAGCGAGGCAAAACCTGCGCACCTGAATGACCGAGGCCCTGCCAGCATCCGCAAGGCCTCGATCACCTGCACTCGCTCAGTTCTTGCGACTACCGACACTCTCCAACTGCTCAAGCAACGCCTTGGCCAACGCCTTGTCGGAAAACGGATTCTGCCCGGTGATCAACTCACGATCGACCACTACATGGGGCTGCCAGGCCTGGGCATAACTCATGTCGCCTCCTGCGCCGTCCATGGCCTTGGCGGGATAGAACTGCAGACGCTGCTCCTTGAGTGAGCCCTCGAACACCTGCTCCTCAGGGTCAGAGAAAATGGTCATGCGATAGCCCCGGTACGTCCAGTCGCTGGCCGCCGGGGTTTCGCCACGAGCGAGCGCGGCGCGGTAGGCAACCGGATCCTGCTGCGCCGACAGCAACGTGATCGGGCCGTGGCAAATGGCAGCCGTGGGCTTGCCGGCCTGGTGGAAGTGACGCAACAGGGCACCGACGTCGGGGTTGTTGGCCAGGTCGATCAGCGGCGCATGGCCCCCCGGGATGAAGATCCCGGCATAGCGGCCCATATCGCCCGCCAGTACCTCCTTCACCGACAGCGTGTCGTCGATATCCGGCAAGCTATCGACCACCTGGCGGATACGCTGCATCTCGCGGGCATCGCCGCCGAAGTACATCGGGTCGATCGAGCGCTCATCGACACTCGGCGCATTGCCTTTGGGCGTCACCAGCACCAGCTTGTAGCCGGCCTTGAGCAACTGGTCGGCAGGCACGCCGAATTCGTTGAGGTAGTAACCGGTGGGGTACGGTTTGCCGTCCTTGAGCTGCAGCTGGTTCTCGCTGGACAACAGCACCAGTACCTCACCCTTCGCAGCGGCGGCGGCCTGGCCGGCCAACAGGGTGCCAGCCAATGCCAGCGCGACGGGAGCAATCATGTTCATGGTGTTTTCCTGATCAGTTGAATGGCGCGATATCCAGCCCGTGGGCAAGCTGCACCTGAGTCGGTGCGGCCAACCAGCCGGCGCTGGCGGCGCGATAGGCCTGGTAATGGGCACTGTAGCGATGGGCCTCAACGGCGGCGGCATCGACATACAGCTCGAACAGCTCGAACGCCATTACCTCACCCTCGCGGACGAACAGGTCATAGCGCAGGTTGCCGGGCTCGGCACGAGTCTGCTCCACCATCAGGCGCAAGGCCTGTTCTATGACCTCACGGTGTTCAGGATGCGGCTGGATAGTGGCGAAGATGGCAATGGTCACTGGGCGTCTCCCTCAACAAGTTGGGCCCATCCTAACCATCGCGTTATGATTCGATAATTCGAAAGCACTTATTCCTGTGATTCGTTTTATGAATATCAGCAACAAGGACCTCAACCTGCTGCACCTGTTCCAGGTGCTCTATGAAGAGCGCAATGCCTCCCATGCAGCGCAACGGCTGGCCCTCAGCCAGCCCGCCCTGAGCCACAAGCTCAACAAGCTGCGCCAGCAGTTCGGCGACCCCTTGTTCGTGCGTGCGCCGCGTGGCCTCACGCCAACGCCCAGGGCCCATGAGCTGGCGCCCCGGATACAGCAGCTGGTTGCACAGCTACAGGACTTCTACAGGGATTGCGACGGCGATGATTTCCTCTCCCGCGCGACCCAGATGCACCTTTACAGCACTGACTACCTGGAGCAGACCCTGCTGCCCAGGCTGCTGCCGATCCTGCGCACCCAGGCACCGAACCTGACCCTGATCACCCACAACACCCAGGGCAACCTGCCACGCGAGGCGCTGGAAAAAGGCACCTGCGACCTGGCCATCGCCGGTTTCTACAACGGCTTGCCGGACACCTTCCATCAACAGCGCCTGCTCAGTGAGGACTTCGTGGTACTGGCCGCCGCCGACAACCCGCTCCTGACCAAGGGCATGAGCCTGGAGGCGTTCCTGGCCTGCGAGCACCTGCTGACCACACTCACCGGCGACCTCGATGGCCGGGTCGATCACGCCCTGCGGGCTATTGGTCGGCAACGTCGGGTAGTGGCCGGCCTGTCCAGCTTCATTGCCCCTACGCGCCTGGTGCGCGGCACCGACCTGCTACTCACCTGCCTGCGCTCGCTGGCCATCGAAGCGGTCGAGCGCGACCCCGGCCTGCGCCTGCACACCCTGCCCCTGGCGCTGCCCCGGGTCGAAGTGATGCAAATCTGGCACGCGCGTACCCACGCCGACCCCTTGCGTCGCTGGTTCCGGCAACAGGTATGGGAGGTGGCGCAGCAGGTCACTGCACCAGCTGGTTGATCTCGATGATCGGCATCAGCACCGCCATGACGATCAGCAGCACTACCGCCCCCATATCGCCCACCAGCTTGCCCATGAACTCGTGAAGCCTTGCCTCGTCCATGACCTGCCCTCCTCTGCCAGAAGGCCACCGTCGGCGTGCACATGTCCACTGAAACTCTCGGGCGGCCCGACGGGTCACAGCCAGTGCATGCAACATGGATCACACCTTCAAGGAGACTGGACATGCCCTACCCCATGACCTTCACACCCCCCTTCCGCCTGCTGGCCCTGGCCGGGGCCCTGCTGGCCTGCGCCACTTTGGCCAACGCCGACGACGTGCTGCTGGTCGGCAACAAGGCCGACGCCAGCGTGTCGGCTCTGGACACTCGCAGTGGCCAGGAAATGATCCGCCTGCCGGTAGGCACCGGCCCCCACGAGGTGGTGGTCAGTGGCAATGGCCTGCTGGCCGTGGTTGGCAATTACGGCGCGCAAGGCACGGCGAACAACAGCCTGAGCGTGATCGACTGGCCGACCCGGACGGTCGTGCGCACCATCGACCTGGGCGAAGACGCCCGCCCCCACGGCATTCGCTTCCTGCCCGACAGCCAGCGTGTGGTGGTCACCAGCGAAGCCAGCGAACGTCTGCTGGTGGTCGACCTGGCCCAAGGCAAAGTGCTCGACCGGATCGACATCGGTGGCGGCAAACCGCACATGGTCGCGCTGTCACCCGGTGCCGACCGCGCCTACGTCAGCCATGTCGAGAGCGGCACGCTGTCGGTGGTCGACCTGCTGCACAAGAAGAAAATCGCCGAGATCCCCACGGGCGCCGGCAGCGAAGGCGTGGCGGTAACCCCCAGCGGCACCCAGGTATGGGTCAGCAACCGCGACGGCAACGAAGTGGTCATCGTCGATAGCAAGCGCCTGGAAGTCACCGACCGTATCCGCACCGGCCTGTTCCCGATCCGCGTCGCGATGACCCCGGATGGCAAGTATGCGCTCGTCACCTGCGCCAAGTCGGCGGAACTGGCGGTGATCGACGTGGTGGCCAAGAAAGAGATCAAGCGCATCGGCCTGGCGCGCGAAGGCGCCGAATACCGCCGTACGATGCTCGGCGAAGAGGCGCTGCCGATTGGCGCGGTGGTCTCGCCGGATGGCAAGCGGGTCTATGTGGCGATCAGCGGCGGCGACGAAGTCGCGGTGATCAGCACAGCCAACTGGACCGAGAAGGCACGCTGGAAAGCCGGCCCCGAGCCGGATGCCCTGGCGATCGTGGTGCAGCCGAAAGAAGAGAGCTGAGCACCGCAAAGGCGCCTCGCGGGAGGCGCCTTTGCTCCACTGGCCTTGGCTGCATGGAAGAAACCGGCCAAGATCCGTCCCCCTCTTGCGAGGGGGCGTGCGCCAAACCACGTCCCACCTCCGACTTCGCCTGACCAGATACCAGCCACACATTCCAAGGAAATCTCCTTCAACTCTCAAGGCCCAGTCCGAGAGCAGCTCGGGTTAACTTCATGCTACCTCAGTATTCCTGCATTCGAGGGCAGCGCATGGACGGATGGCAATTGGCCGAGTTTGCCGGGCTCAAGCAGGCCGCACGCGAGCAAGTCACCCAGGACGCCTGGCAGAAGAACGGTACGCTGGCCGTTCGATTGAAAGTCGACGAGATCGATGAGCGCGCTATCCTCGCGCACGAAGCCTGGCACCCGGATCACTACGATTTCGGCTGGGACCGTGTGCTGAAATGGAAAACCCGTCCTGCCAATGCCCGCGCACTCGATATCGCACTTTGGCATGACGATCAACTGGCGGGAATGTGCTGGGCATCGCCCCAGGCCAGTAAAGAGAAGATCATGGTCCTTTATCTGCAGCGCAACCCCGACAGCACCCTGCCGACCAGAGGCTACGTCGCGCCTCTTTGCCTTAGCGGCGTACGCTACTACGCCCTGATGTTGGGCTTGCAATGGGTTGTCATCCGGGACCCTCTGCCGCAGGCGCGAGCGGCCTACGAACTGGATGGTTTCCGCCAGGTAAAGGGCATCGGCCTTGCCTACGACTTGGCCCGTGGCTATGCTTCCCACACTCTGGAGGGTTTCCCCAATGGTGAATGATCCCGGCGATTTCAACGCCAACGTGGCCCGTTTCAAGGCGATTGCCGACAAGAAGCTGGCCCGCTTTCGAGCTTCGGCGCAATACGATGATTTCCTGTCAGATGACGCCATCGACGCTTTTGCCAAAGTTGAAGGTTCTGCCTATGCAGGCCGACCGCACAAGCCACGCAAGCCATCTGCCGCCTGAACGAAGACAGTCTGCGTCAAATGCCGAGGGCCTCTTCGCTTCACAGCTCAACCTTCCTTCTTGATACTGGTTCCGCCAACAAGGTGTGGGAGGTGGCGCAGCAAATCACTGCACCAGCTGGTTGATCTCGATGATCGGCATCAGCACCGCCATGACAATCAGCAGCACCACCGCGCCCATGATCACGATCATCAGCGGCTCGAGCAGCGCGGTCATGCCCATGGCGCGGCGCTCGATGTCCTTGGCCAGGCTGTCGGCGGCGCGATCGAGCATCGGCGGCAGGTTGCCGGTCTTCTCGCCGCTGGCGATCAGGTGGATGAGTAGCGGCGGAAAGACCTTCTCCACCGCCAGCGCCGAGGCCAGCCCGGCGCCCTCGCGCACCCGCGCGGTGGCCTCGCTGACACACTGGTCGAGGCGATCGTTGCCCAAGGTCTGGCGCGCCGCCTCCAGCGCACGCAGCAGCGGCACCCCGGCGCTGCCGAGGATCGCCAGCGTGGAGGCAAAACGCGCCGTGTTCAGGCCCAGCGCGAAACGGCCGAACAGCGGCAGCCGCAGGATCCGGGCGTGCCAGGCCAGGCGCGCCGCCGGGGCGCGCAGGTAGACCCGCCAGGCCCAGAACGCCCCGGCCATCAGGGCGAAGCACAGCGCGCCCCATTCACGCACGAAGTCACTGGCCGCCAGCATCGCCAGGGTCAGCCCGGGCAGGTCCTGGCGTGCCTGGGTGAAGGCGCTGACCACCTGCGGCACCACGTAGCTGAGCAGGAAGATGACGATGCCCACCGACACCAGCCCGACCACACCGGGGTAGATGAACGCGGTGAGTATCTTGCCGCGCAAGGTGTTGCGCTCCTCGATGTAGTCGGCCAGGCGCTCCATCACCTGGGCCAGGTCGCCGGACTCCTCACCCGCCGCCACCAGTGCCCGGTAGATCTCGGGGAAGTCCCGCGGCCGCTCGGCCAGTGCGTCGGCCAGGCGCATGCCACTGCGCACATCGCCGCGCACCGCCCCCAACAACTGCGCCACATGCTTGCGCTCGGCCTGCTCCAAGGTCGCGCCCAGCGCCGCTTCCAGCGGCAGGCCGGCGGCCAGCAGGCTGGCCAGCTGACGCGTGGCCCAGGCCAGGTCGCCATCACTCAGCCTGGCGCTGAACAGGCCCGCGCCCTGCCCGACAGCGGCCTGGGCCTCGACCTCCAGCGCGGTCAGCCCCAGGCCGCGCAGCTGTGCCATCGCGGCGCCCGGACTGTCGGCTTCGAGCAGCCCTTTGACGATATGCCCCTGGGCGTCGGCGGCTTCATAGCGATAACGGTTCATCAGGCATCCCGTGTCACGCGCAGGATCTCTTCCAGGCAGGTGCTGCCGCTGTCGACCCAGCGCTGGCCATCCTCGCGCATGCTGCGCATGCCGTTGCCCCGCGCGGCGGCGCGCAGGGCCTGTTCATCAGCACCCTGATGCACCAGCGCGCGTACGGTGTCGTCCACGCAGAACAGCTCGTGGATACCGGTGCGCCCGCTGTAGCCACAGTGATTGCAATGCGCGCAGCCCACCGCCCGGTACTGCCCGGGCGCGGCGGGGTCAGGCTCGCGGCAGTGCGGGCACAGGCGCCGCACCAGGCGCTGGGCCAACACGCCGAGCAGCGCCGAGGCCAGCAGGAACGGCTCGACGCCCATGTCGACCAGGCGGTTGACCGCCGACACCGCATCGTTGGTGTGCAGCGTGGCCAGCACCAGGTGCCCGGTCAGCGAGGCCTGCACGGCAATCTGCGCGGTCTCCAGGTCGCGGATCTCGCCGATCATGATCACGTCCGGGTCCTGGCGCAGAATGGCGCGCAGGGCCACGGCGAAGCTCATGTCGATGCGCGCGTTGACCTGGATCTGGCTGATCCCCGGCAGGTCGTATTCCACCGGATCCTCGACGGTGAGGATGTTGCTGACACTGGCATCCAGCCGTGCCAATGCGGCGTACAGGCTGGTGGTCTTGCCCGAGCCGGTGGGGCCGGTGACCAGCACGATGCCATGGGGCTGGCGGATCAACTGGTCCAGCCGCGCCAGCACTGCGGCGTCCATGCCCAGCGCCTCCAGGCGCAGGCGCCCGGCCTGTTTGTCCAGCAGGCGCATCACCACGCGCTCGCCATGGCCGGTGGGCACGGTTGAAACGCGGATATCGATGGGCCGCCCGGCCACGCGCAGGGCGATGCGGCCGTCCTGGGGCAGGCGCTTCTCGGCAATGTCCAGCTGCGCCATGATCTTGATGCGCGACACCAGCGCGCCGTGCAACGCCTTGCGCGGCGAGACCACGTCGCGCAGGGTGCCGTCGACCCGGTAGCGCACCAGGCAGTGGCTCTCGAACGGCTCGATATGGATATCGCTGGCCTGGTCGCGGGCCGCCTGGGTGAGCAAGGCGTTGATCATGCGGATCACCGGCGCGTCGTCCTGGGCCTCGAGCAGGTCGGTGACTTCCGGGATGTCCTGCAGCAGGCGGTCGAGGTCCACTTCGTTCTCCGCCGCGCCCACCACCGCCGCGGCGCTGCCGGTATCGGCGTAGGCGCTGACCAGCAAGGTGTCCATGTTCGCATCGGTCACCGCTTCGACAGCCACCGGGCCAAAGCGCCGACGCACCTCTGCCAACGCCCAGCCCGGGCTCGAAGGGCAGCACGAGAGTACCGCCCTCGCCTCGCCATCGGCCTGCAGCACCACCCGCTGGGCCCTGGCCCAGGCATACGGCAGGCGGCTCAACGGGCCACCTCGTCCACCGGCACGGCACGGATCGAGGCCCGTGGTGCCTGCGATGACACCGACCGCGCGCGGCCCTGGTCGGGCACGCCCTGCTCCACCGGCGGCAGCAGCGGCATGTCCATGTCCGGCAGCGCCCAGGAATGCTCGGGCTTGAGGTTGCCCTGGGTACGGCGGATGAAGTCGTAGCGGTTCAGGGTGATGCTGCGCCCGGCCGCGGCATCGCGCACGATGTACGGGCGCAGGAACACCATCAGGTTGGTCTTGGTGCTGGCCCGGCGCTCGCTGCGAAACAGCGCGCCGACCCCCGGCAGCCCGGACAGCCACGGGATACCTTCGTTGCTCTGGGTGTAGCCGTCCTGCAGCAGCCCACCCAGGACCATGATCTGGCCATCGTCGAGCAGGATGCTGGTGTCGATGGCGCGCTTGTTGGTCACCGTGCCGGCGGCACTGGAGGCGCGCTGATCGACGCTGCTGACCTCCTGGTAGACGTCGAGCTTGACCGTGCCGCCCTCGGAGATCTGCGGCCGCACGTTCAGGCGCAGGCCCACTTCCTCGCGCTGGATGGTCTGGAATGGGTTGTTGCTGTTGCCGCCGCCATCGGTGACGTACTGGCCGCTGACGAAGGGGATGGTCTGGCCGACGAAGATGCTCGCCGCCTCGTTGTCCAGGGTCAGCAGGTTGGGTGTCGACAGCACGTTGCTGCCACCCTTGCTGGTCAGCGCACGGGCCAGCACCTTGAGGTCGAGCACCTCGCCGATGCCGGGGATCTTCACCGTGCCATCGACCACGCCCACCGACAGCCCCTTCGGCAGCACATCGATGCTGCTCGGCCCCTTGACCAGCCCGCTGCCACCGAGGTTGGCACCGCCGAACACGCCATTTTTGCCAAGGTTGCCGGCCTGCCACTGGATGCCGAATTCATTGGCATCGTCCTCGCCGACCTCGACGATCAGGCTTTCCACCACCACCTGGGCGCGGCGCTGGTCAAGCTGGTCGATGACCTCGCGCAGGCTGCGGTACAGCGGCTCGGGGGCGGAAATCAGCAGGGTATTGGTGGTCTTGTCGGCCTGGATGGTCGCGCCGCCAGCGGAGAACGCGGTGCCTTGGTCGTTCTGCTGCGCGCTGGCGCCGTAGCCGTTCGGCGTGCTGCCGGCGCCCAGGCCGTTGCCGCGGTTCTGGCTGCCAGTTGTGCTGTTGTTCTGCGTGGCGCTGTTGCTGCCGGTGCTGGCGCCATTACCGTTGCCACTGCCGCCGGTGAGCATGCCGCCACCGCTGAGCAGCGCGCGCGTGCCGTCGGCAGTGGCGCTGTCGCTCTCGCCAGTCAGCAGCCCGCGCAGGCTCTGCGCCAGCTTGTCGGCCTGGGCGTTGCGCAGGTACACCACGTGCAGGTTGCCGGCGCTGTTCTGCGCATTGTCGAGCTTGTAGACCAGGTCGCGGGCCAGCTGGGTGCGCTCGGGGCTGCCGGAACGGATCACCACGCTGTTCGAACGCGGATCGCCCAGCACGCTGATCTTCTGGGTCGGGTCGCTGCCCTGGCTGTCGAGCAGCTCGTTGACCATGCTGGCGATGTCGCTGGCGATACCGTTGTTGATCGCCACCACATCGGTGTCGATGGCGCTGGGGATGTCGACCCGATCGAGGATCTGCGCGACCCGCTCGAGGTTTTCGGCGTAATCGGTGACGACCAGGGTATTGTTGCCCGGGTAGGCGTTGATCGGGTTGTCCGGCGAGACGATCGGGCGCAGCACCGGGATCAGGTTGACGGCATTTTCATACTGCAGACGGAAGGTCCGGGTGACCATGCCGTTGCCCGCGTCGCGGTCATCGCTCACCAGCGCGCCGCCCAGCAGCTTGGCGTCAGCCTGGGGCACCACCTGGGCCACACCGCCGACATCGACCACGCTGAAGCCCTGCATGCGCAGGGCCGACAGCAGCATGGAATAAGCCTTGGCGGCCGGCACCTCGCCTTCGGAAACCAGGGTCAGCTGGCCCTTGACCCGTGGATCGACCAGGAACTGGCGACCGGTGGCGCGGGACAGGCCGCGCACCACTGCCTGGATATCGGCATCGACGAAGTTCAGCTGTACCGGCTGGTCGCCAAGTGGATTGGCCGGCGCGGGTGCGGCCACGGCGCGGCTGTGGCGCTGCCCGACCCGAGGCGGCGACTGGCGCTGCAGCGGGCGGCTCTGCGGTTCGCGATGATCCAGGGTGCCCGCCGTGGCACCGGCTTCGGCCAGCGGGCGGCCCAGCTCGCTGCTGGCCAGGGGGCGTTGCACGCTCGGCGCGCTGGCACAGGCGCTGAGCGCCAGGGCCAGGAGCAAGGGCGCGAACGGCAATCGCGGTGAACGGAGGCACGTCATGAAGGGTCCTTAGCGCCATGCGCCTGAGTCATGCGAAGGGTTCCGGAAAAAGTCACCGGGCTGCCTGGGCCGCTGGTCGGGTCTCGGCGCAGCGCCAGCTGGCCAACACCAAGCCCGAGGCGCGGTGGTACTGCCTGCAGCCAGGCCATGGCCGCTTCCGCGGGGGCCCGCTGCCAGCCCAAGCGCCAGGTATCGCCCTCGCCGTCGAGCTGTGACTGCGCCAGCAGGCCAGCCTGCTCCAGGCTCTGGCGCAAAGCCTGGGCGGTATCCGCAGGCCGTTGTGCCAGGCGCTCGCCGAGCAAGGCATCGAGCGCCTGCGCCTGGCTGCGCAGCTTGGGTGTTTCGGCCTGCCAGTGGTCGATCCGGGCCAGGGCGGGAAGCACCAGTACCTGCCAGCAGAACAGCGCGCCGAGCAAGCCGCCTGCCAGGGCGACCGCACGACGCTCCCGCGCGGCCAGGGCTTGCCAGCGTTGCCGGCCCTGCCCGCGCAGCAGGCCCAGGTGGGCCTTAATCGACATGGGCCAGCTCCTCACCGGATGGGTTGGCTGCCCTCAGGGTCCAGCCTTGCCCACTGGCCTGGCCCTCGATGCCGCGTGCGGCGAGGTCGGCCTGCCAGGCGCTGTCCGCCGGGGCCTTGCCACCATCGTCCAGGGGCGTGAGACGCAGCACGCCATCCTGATAGTCCAGTGCCTCGACATTACCCGCGAGGAACGGCATGACCTGTCCGGCGCCGTCGAGCAAGGCCGCCAGCCCCGAGCCGGCGCCGCCCTGCCCGCCCTGCAGTTGCTGACGCGCCTGCTGCAACGGGTTGAGAACCACCGGCAACTGCGGGAAGGCCATGCGCACCTGGGCGACCATGTAGGCGCGCAGCCGCTCGCCCTCGTCGGCCAGGTGCGCGGCATAGAGGTTCAAGCCCAGGCACCAGATCACTGCCGCCGCGCCCCAGATCGCCAAGGTGCGTCCCAACGCTGGCGATTTCACTGGCCCGGCAAGCCCGCCGGCCAAATCGACCGACGACGCTGTATCGTCCTGCCGGGCGAACAGCCCGGCCACGCGGATGCCATCGGCCTGCAGCCACGCCTGCAGACGCGCCATCTGCGCAAGGCCCAGCCAGGCCACGGCGACCTGCCCATCAGCCTGGCGCGGCCCGTGCGCCACATGGACCTGCCCGACATCGCCAAGCACCAGCCCCTGGACCGCGCAGCCCACCGCCGCGCTCAACCGCTTGCCCGTCAGCGGTGGCAAGGCCAGGGCCAGGGCCAGGCTGTCGTGCGCATGCAAGTGCAGGCGCCAGGGCGCGCCCTTGGCCTGGCGCTGCAACTGCGCGCGGGTGGCCTGGCCGCCACGCTCGGCCTGGCGGTAATCCAGCAGCGAGGCATCCTCCAGCTCCGCCAACGGCGGCAGCTGCACGTCAACCAGCGTACTCATGCGCCCACCCGGCTCCAGATGACATCCGGCAACTGCCCCTCGCGCTGGCGCAGCAGCGCCTGCAGGGGTAGTTCACGGCTGCCCAGGCGCGCCTGGCCGCGCAGGCGGAACCAGTCGCTGTTGATCCCCACCCGCACATTGGCCATGGCCAACTGCGGCATGCGCAAACGGTTGACGAAATCGCCTCGGTTGATGAACCAGCGCCCACTGTCGCGCTCGGCCACCAGCGCCATGGCCTGCTGCAGCGACAGCCCCGGCACCTGCGCGGCAAGCACTTCGGCACTGGCAGTGTTGCCATTGATCCAGGTCAGCGCCGGCAGTACCGTGACGAATCGGCGCAGGCGTTGCAGGGCCTGGCCATCCATGCCCTTGAGCCGGGCCAGGGTATCGACGCTGCGCAGCATCGGACGCTTGGCCGGCAACGGCTCGGCGGCAACGGCTGGCGAGGTCGCACGGCCGCCTTGCAGGCCTTGACCGGCACTGCCGGGGGATACCGGCGGACGCTGTGGGTAGCTGTCGATCACCTGCCCGGCGATGGCCGTGGCCAGCCGCTCGCCGATGCCGATCAACGCGCACAGGCGCTGGAAGGTCGCCAGTGCCTCGCTGTCCACCTGGCCATCGACCACCAGGTTGCGCAGGTTGAACTTGCCCTGCTCATCCTCCAGTTGCCCATCGAAGCGCACGCTACCAGACGGCTCATCGCGCATCGGTCGCGTCCAGGGTTGGCCGCCACGTACCAGCGGGTCGCGCAGGCGTTGTTCGAACAACACCCGACGGCTCAACTGCAGGCCGCCTTCCAGGGCCCATTGTCCCTGCAGCGCCATCTGGCGGTTCTCTATCTGCCGGGTCTGCAGCCCCTGGCGTTCGATCATGCCTGCGGCGATCACCGCCACCACCGCGGCAATCAACAGCGCACTGATCACGGCCATGCCTTCCTGGCGCGCCATGGCCGGTCACAACTGCCAGGAGCCGAGGTCGGCGTTCACCCCGTCGCCCCCGGCCTGGCCGTCGGCGCCCAGGGAAAACACATCGATCTCGCCGTTGGCGCCCGGATTCAGGTACTGGTAAGGGCGGCCCCAGGGGTCGTTGGGCAGGCGGTCGAGGTAGGCACGCCATTGGCCATCCTTGGCCTGTGCCGGCTTCTCCACCAACACCTTCAGGCCCTGGTTCTGGTTCGGGTAGGCGCCGTTGTCCAGGCGGTACAGCTTCAGTGCCTGCATCAGCCCGCCGATGTCCTGGCGCGCCGCCGTGGCGCGCGCCTGGTCGGGGCGGTCGAGCACCTTGGGCACCACCATCGCCGCGAGGATCCCGAGGATCACCACCACCACCATGATCTCGATCAGGGTGAAACCCTGCTGGCGCAAGCAGCGGGCGGGAAGGTTGCGACGGGCGATCTGCATCTCGGCATTCCTTGCGTGAGTTCGAATCGGGGGCCGATTGTGGCAAGGCGGTATGTCACGGATATTGAAAAAGCTCGGGAGTCGGCGTCGTCAAAGCGTCATCGGGCCGCTCTACAGTGCTGCTTTGCCTTGCGCGAAAGGTGTCCTGTGCGTGCCACCGAGGATGGTTTCACCCTGATCGAAGTGCTGGTGGCGTTGACCATCGTGGCGGTGGCCATGGCCGCCGCCGTGCGCGCCAGCGGCTTGATGACCCAGGGAAACGGGCTGTTGCGCGACAAGGCACTGGCCTTGCTCGCCGCCCAGGGACGCCTGGCCGAACTGCGCCTGGAAGGCAGCGCCAGGCCGGGCGTCAGGCAGTTCGAATGCGACCAGGGCCGCCTGCGCTTGCGCTGCGAGCAGCGCGTGTCGCGCTCGCGGCAAGGGCTGCTGGAGGTGTCGCTGCAGGTGTTCGACCGCCAGCATGAAGGGCCGGCGCTGGCGCGGTTGCAGACGTTGCTCGGGGGCGCCGAGGCTGCGCCCTCCACGTAAGAAGCGAGCGTGCCCGCTCCCCCGTGGCGTGTACCCTCAGAACGCGTAGCGCGTGGTCAGCATGAAGTTGCGTGGGTCACCGTAGTAACCGCCGTTGTAGAAGCCCAGGTTGTTGAAGTACTTCTTGTCGGTGAGGTTGTTGCCGTTGAGGGTCACCGACAACTGCTCGGTCACCTGGTACCGCGCCAGCGCATCGAGGGTCAGGTAGTTCGACTGGGTGTAGCGGATGGTCTCGCCCGCCGCCACCGGGCTGTCCAGGTCCTTCCAGATCTTGCTCTGCCAGTTGGCCGAGCCGCCCACGGTAAGCTTGTTCCACACCCCCGGCAGGCGGTAGGTGGTGGACAGGCGCAGCAGGTTCTCCGGCTCGATGGTGGAGATCTTGTCGCCCTCGCCATCGCGGGTGATACGGTGGGTGAAGCCACCCTGCACATGCCAGTCCGGGGTCAGCTCGCCCGCCACTTCCAGCTCGAAGCCACGGGTCTTGGCGCCCTGGATCGCCCGGTAGATGCCACGGTTGGTGGCCGGGTCGGTGCGGTCGAGTTCAGCGAGGTTGTCCTGGCGAACCTCGAACAGCGCCAGGCTGGCGTTGAGACGCCCGTCGTAGAACTCGCCCTTCAGGCCCAGCTCATAGGCGTCGCCCTCCTCCGGCTCGATCATCTTGCCGTTGGCGTCCTGCTCGGTCTCGTGCGGCTTGAAGATGCTGGTGTAGCTGCCATACACCGACCAGCTGTCGTCCAGGTCATAGACCACGCCGGCATAGGGTACGACCACGCCGTTCTCTTCCAGGTCCTGGGTCTTGCTGCGCTGGCCGCTGGCGGTGTCCAGGCGGGTGCTGTCGAGCTGCCAGTTGGACAGGCGACCACCGAGGATCACCGACAGTTTGTCGGTGGGCTTGAAGCGGCCGGTCAGGTAGGCCGCGTCTTCCTGCACACGGGTATCGACCTTCGACAGCGGGCGCCCCCAGTCGGGTTCGCTGAACTCGCCGCGCCACTGGTAGATATTGGCGCCCCCGAACAGGAACGGCCAGTTGCTTTCATGGGCGCGCACGTCGCGGTGGGAAATACCCGCTACCAATTCGTGCTCACGCCCCAGCAACTGGAACGGGCCACTGGCGTACAGGTCGTAGGCGTTCTGGTCGGTCTGGTAGCGGTAGCGGCCCAGCCACACGCCCATGCCGCCTCCCGTGGCGGCATCGGGGTAGCCACTGGCCGCCGAACCCAGGCGCATCGGCGCATCGGTCTCGCTGCGAGTGGCCGAGGCCTTGAGCGTCCAGTCGTTGGCCAGGCGCTGCTCGAGGGTGACGAACAGGTTGTCGGCGGTGTTGTCCCAGGCACTCCACTTGGCCCCGGGGTTGAACGAGCGCGACATGCCAAAGCGGTTGCCCTGGCTGTCCAGCAAAGGTGTCGACGGCCCCCAGGACGAACCTTCCGGGCGGTTGCTCTGGCGGCTCAGGCCGACGCTGAGCAAGGTGTCATCGCTGAGGTCGGCCTCGACGATGCCGTACATCACCTGTTTCTTCTCGGACAGGTTGTCCATGAACGACTGGCCGTCCTCGTAGGCCGTGACCAGGCGCCCGCGCACATTGCCGTCCGGTGTCAGCGCGCCGCCGATGTCGAACTCGCCACGGTAGGTGTCCCAACTGCCGGCGCCGAGCGATACATAGCCGGACAACTCGCGGGTCGGCCGCTTGCGCACCAGATTGACGGTCGCCGACGGGCTGCCGAAGCCACTGAGCAGGCCCGTGGCGCCACGCAGCACCTCGACCCGGTCGTAAATCACCAGGTCGGTCTGGTCGATGCCATTGCCGAAGCGGAAGGCCGCCGGAATGCCATCGACCTGGAAGTTGTCGATATCGAAGCCACGGGCCTTGAAACTGGCGCGGTTGCTGTCGAGCTTGGTGACGGTGACACCAGGCGTCTTGCCCAGCACATCGCTGATGCTGGTGAGGCTCTGGTCATCCATCTGCTGGCGGGTGATGACCGTGACCGACTGCGGCGTCTGCCGTGGCGACAAGGCCATGCGCGTGGCGGTGCGGCTGGCGCCGGTGGTGTAGGACCCGCTGCCTTCGGTGGCCTCGCCCAGCGCGGTATCGGTGATGGCGGTGGCGCCCAGCTCCAGGGTGCCCTTGCCGCTGGCGGTTTCGGCCCAGGCCGGGCCGGCCGGCGCGGCGAGGCTTGCCGCGAGGATGGCCAGTGCCAGCGGATGGCGCTGGCGGACGGTGGTGGCGTTCCCTGCCCTTTGAACCGTGTTCAGAGAGTGCTGTCGTTGCACGCTTGTCGACCCCTAGTTGTTGTGTCTGCTTGATGCAGGTGGGGCTAATCACTGGCGATTGTTGTGGTTGTGCGCCCGTTCTGCGACGGCTGCGGCGCATCCTAGGGTTTTTACGAACTTTTTACAATTGCGAACATTTCGCATTAATTGGATCCAGGCAAAGAAATGTAACAGCCTGCCATTCGGCAACCCCGGCGAACGCGACTAGGCTCAATGGCATGTGATGCCGGGCCCCTCTGACGGTTTGCGCCGCCATGTCGGAATCACTGTTGCCATGCAACGTCGACAATCAAGGAGGGGCTTATGACGGCTCTGCACACATTCCTTTTCACGCCTTTTCTCGGCACCAGCACCTGGTTGTGGCTGGTCTTCATCACCATCGTCATCGCCTTGCTGGTCCTCGACCTCGGTGTGCTGCACCGCCAGGACCGCGAGATCGAGATGCGCGAAAGCCTGCTGCTGTATTCGGGCTACTTCAGCGTCGGCGTGCTGTTCGGTGTATGGGTCTGGTATGAGCTCGGAGCGCAGCCGGCGCTGGAGTTCTACACCGGTTTCCTGGTCGAGCAGTCGTTGTCGATGGACAACGTGTTCGTCATGGCGATGATCTTCAGCTTCTTCGCCATCCCCCGCCGCTATCAGCACCGCGTGCTGTTCTGGGGCATCCTCGGGGTGGTGGTGCTACGGGCAATCATGATCGGCGTGGGCGCCGCGCTGGTGCAGCACTTCGCCTGGGTGCTGTATATCTTCGGCGCCTTCCTGCTGTTCACCGGGGTGAAGATGGCCCTGTCCAAGGATGATGCCCACCCGGACCTGGCCAACAACCCGGTGCTGCGCTTCGTGCGTCGGCACATGCGGGTAACCGACCAGCTGCATGGCCGGCACTTCTTCGTCCATCTCACGCCGCCCGGAACCGACCGCGCCATCCGCTATGCCACGCCGCTGTTCCTGGCCCTGGTGCTGATCGAGCTGGCCGACCTGGTGTTCGCCGTCGACAGCGTGCCGGCGATCTTCGCCATCACCCAGGACCCGTTCATCGTCTACACCTCGAACATCTTCGCCATCCTCGGCCTGCGCTCGCTGTACTTCGCCCTGGCGGCGCTGATGCACCGCTTTGTCTACCTCAAGTACGCGCTGGCGTTGGTGCTGATCTTCATCGGTTGCAAGATCTTCTGGCACGGGCTGGTGGGCAAGGTACCAGCCGGGATTTCGCTGGGGGTCACGTTCGGGCTGTTGCTCGGCGGCGTGCTGCTGTCGTTGCTGCGCACGCGCAATCAGCAGCAACCGGCCGAACATCAACCCGTGCAGGAGGAACCACTGCCCACAGTGGACAAGCCGACAGCCATTGCCACCGACAGAGATCCCGAGAAGAAAGGCCCGCACCTGCGGGTCTGATCAGGGCGAGAGCCCCTCGACGATGATCACCTGCGCCATCGCCGCGCCCTGGCGATGGCGGCAGGCCTCCTGGTACAGGTCCGAGCGATAGCAGGCCACGGCCTGCTCATAGGAATCGAACTCGATCACCACGCTGCGCTGCGGCGTCGCCCGCCCCTCCAGCGCCTCGCTGCGCCCGCCCCGGGCCAGGAAGCGCCCGCCAAAGGCGACGAACGCCGCCGGGGCGCGCTGGGTGTATTGCAGGTATTGCTCGGGGTCGGTGACGTCCACGTGGGCGATCCAGTAGGCCTTCATTCGTCGCGCTCCGGTTGCATGGTCATTATCGTATTATGGTATACCATAAAACTTTCCTGACCAGTATGAGCGTGCAACATGGCCTTCAACAACATCGAAGAACTCCTCGACGACTACCGCCAGGGCCGGATGGTCCTGCTGGTGGACGACGAGGACCGGGAAAACGAAGGCGACCTGCTGATCGCCGCCGAGCGCTGCGACGCCCAGGCCATCAACTTCATGGCCCGCGAGGCGCGTGGCCTGATCTGCCTGACCCTCACCGATGAGCACTGCCAGCGCCTGGGCCTGGAGCAGATGGTGCCAAGCAACGCCAGCGTGTTCGGTACCGCTTTCACCGTCTCGATCGAAGCCGCCAGCGGTGTGACCACCGGCATTTCCGCCGCCGACCGGGCACGCACGGTGGCCGCGGCCATGGCCGCCGACGCCCGCCCCGAAGACCTGGTACAGCCCGGCCACATCTTCCCCTTGCGTGCCCGCGAAGGCGGCGTGCTGACCCGCGCCGGGCACACCGAGGCCGGTTGCGACCTGGCCCGCCTGGCAGGCTTCAGCCCGGCATCGGTGATCGTCGAGGTGCTCAATGACGACGGCAGCATGGCCCGCCGGCCCGACCTGGAAGTGTTCGCCGCCCGGCATGGCATCAAGATCGGCACCATCGCCGACCTGATCCACTACCGGCTGAGCACCGAGCAGACCATCAAGCGCATCGGTGAACGCGCATTGCCCACGGTGCACGGCAACTTCCGCCTGGTCACCTACGAAGACCGCATCGAAGGCGGCGTGCACATGGCCATGGTCATGGGCGAGATCCGCCGCGAGCAGCCCACCCTGGTGCGCGTGCATGTGATCGACCCGCTGCGCGACCTGGTTGGCGCCGAGTACGCAGGCCCGGCCAACTGGACGCTGTGGGCGGCGCTGCAGAAGGTCGCCGAGGAAGGTGCCGGGGTGGTGGTGATCCTGGCCAACCATGAATCCTCCCAGGCCCTGCTCGAACGCGTGCCGCAACTGACGCAGCCGCTACGCCCCTACCAGCGTGGCCAGTCGAAGGTCTACTCGGAGGTCGGCACCGGCGCGCAGATTCTCCAGGACCTGGGCGTGGGCAAGCTGCGTCACCTGGGGCCGCCACTCAAGTACGCCGGGTTGGCCGGGTACGAGCTGGAGGTGGTGCAGAGCATTCCGTTCGAGGGCAATTGATTTCACGGTGCTGCAAGCACTGCCTGTCAGCTGGCTCCCACAGGGACCTCGCAATTCCTGAGACCCGCGCCGTATCTGTGGGAGCCGGCTTGCCGGCGATGGGCCGCAAAGCGGCCCTGTCGCCACGCGGAGTGATGGCCGGTCAGCACCGACCTCTTGCGAAAAGTTTGGAATACCATAATATGACATTCCGTAGACCTTGATTCTGCCGGCCGCACCTACACTGACATGACGGCCACGCTCCACCCGTTTGACGCTGCTCCCCGAACATGATTGGCGGGCGACAGAAGCCCGCCTCGAATAACAAAAGCAACGAGGGCGTAACCATGCTGTTGAGCAAACGAGTAACCGCAGTGCTGTCCGCCAGCCTGCTGACCCTGGCCTGCCAGGCCACCCAGGCGGCCGACAGCCTGAACTTCGTCAGCTGGGGCGGGACCACCCAGGATGCGCAGAAGGCCGCATGGGCCGAACCCTTCAGCAAGGCGTCCGGCATCAAGGTGGTGCAGGACGGCCCCACCGACTACGGCAAGCTCAAGGCCATGGTCGAAAGCGGCAACGTGCAGTGGGACGTGGTCGATGTCGAAGCCGACTTCGCCCTGCGCGCCGCCAGCGAAGGCCTGCTCGAACCCCTCGATTTCAAGCAGATCCAGCGCGACAAGATCGACCCGCGCTTCGTCTCCGACCATGGCGTCGGCTCGTTCTTCTTCTCCTTCGTGCTCGGCTACAACGAGGGCAAGCTCGGCGCCAACAAACCGGTGGACTGGTCCGCCCTGTTCGACACCAAGACCTACCCCGGCAAGCGCGCCCTGTACAAGTGGCCCAGCCCCGGCGTGCTCGAACTGGCCCTGCTGGCCGACGGCGTGGCGCCAGACAAGCTCTACCCGCTGGACCTGGACCGCGCCTTCAAGAAGCTCGACACCATCAAGAAAGACATCGTCTGGTGGGGCGGCGGCGCCCAGTCGCAGCAACTGCTGGCCTCGGGTGAAGCCTCGCTCGGACAGTTCTGGAACGGCCGCGTGTATGCCTTGCAGCAGGACGGCGCGCCGGTCGGCGTGAGCTGGAAGCAGAACCTGGTCATGGCCGATTTCCTGGTCATCCCCAAAGGCGCGAAGAACAAGGACGCAGCCATGAAGTTCCTGGCCAACGCCAGCAGCGCCGAAGGCCAGGCCGAGTTCGCCAACAAGACCGCCTACGCCCCGGTCAACGTCGACAGCGTGGCCAAGCTCGACAAAGACCTGGCGCCGAACCTGCCGACTGCCTACGCCCAGGACCAGGTGACCCTGGACTTCGCCTACTGGGCGAAGAACGGCCAGGCCATCGCCGCCCGCTGGAATGAGTGGCTGGTCAAATGAAAGTCGCCATCAATGCCCTGCACAACGCGCAAGGTGCCCCCAGCGGCACCGGCGCGCCCGGGGCGGCCGAGCGTCGCCCGCCCATCAGCCAACGCTGGCGCGGCAGCCGCAACCTGCTGCCGGCGCTGCTGTTCCTCGGCCTGTTCTTCTTCGCCCCGCTGGTCGGCCTGCTGCTGCGCGGGGTGCTGGAGCCCGAGCCGGGCCTTGGCAACTATGCGCAGCTGTTCGCCAACTCGGCCTATGCCCGGGTGCTGTTCAACACCTTCTCGGTGGCCGGCCTGGTCACCCTGATCAGCGTGCTGCTGGGCTTCCCGCTGGCCTGGGCGATCACCCTGGTGCCCAAGGGCTGGGGCCGCTGGCTGCTGAACATCGTGCTGCTGTCGATGTGGACCAGCCTGCTGGCGCGCACCTACTCATGGCTGGTGCTGCTGCAGAGCTCGGGGGTGATCAACAAGGTGTTGATGGCGCTGGGCATCATCGATGCGCCGCTGGAGATGGTGCACAACCTCACTGGCGTGGTGATCGGCATGAGCTACATCATGATCCCGTTCATCGTCCTGCCGTTGCAGGCGACCATGCACGCCATCGACCCGATGGTGCTGCAGGCAGGCTCGATCTGCGGCGCCAGCCCCTGGACCAACTTCTGGAAGGTGTTCCTGCCGCTGTGCCGCTCGGGGCTGTTCTCCGGCGCGCTGATGGTGTTCGTGATGTCGCTCGGTTACTACGTTACCCCGGCCCTGCTCGGCGGCGCGCAGAACATGATGCTGCCCGAATTCATCATCCAGCAGGTTCAGTCGTTCCTCAACTGGGGCCTGGCCAGCGCCGCCGCCGCGCTGCTGGTGGTGATCACCCTGGTGCTCTTCTACCTATACCTGAAGCTGCAGCCGGAGTCCCCGGTCGGCAACGCGAGGTAAACCGCCATGCTGCTTTCCCCCAATGCCATGGGTCGCCCGCTGCGCACCGGGCTGTACCTGACCACCGGGCTGATCGCTGCCTTCCTGCTGCTGCCGGTGGTGTTCATCATCCTGCTGTCGTTCGGCTCGTCACAGTGGCTGGTGTTCCCGCCACCAGGCTGGACCTTGAAGTGGTACGCGCAGTTCTTCGCCAACCCCGAGTGGATGGACGCGGCGCTGGCCAGCCTCAAGGTGGCGCTGCTCACCACCTTCGCCGCCGTGGCGCTGGGCCTGCCCACTGCCTTTGCCCTGGTGCGCGGTCGCTTCCCGGGCCGCGAGCTGCTGTACGGGCTGTTCACCATGCCGATGATCGTGCCCCTGGTGATCATCGCCGTGGCGGTGTACGCGCTGTTCCTCAAGCTGGGCTACACCGGCACCTTGTTCGCCTTTGTGGTGAGCCACGTGATCGTCGCCCTGCCCTTCACCATCATCTCGATCATCAACTCGCTCAAGCTGTTCGACCAGTCCATCGAGGACGCCGCGGTGATCTGCGGCGCCTCGCGCCTGCAGGCGATCGTCAAGGTGACCTTCCCGGCGATCCGCCCGGGGATGATCGCCGGCGGCTTGTTCGCCTTCCTGGTGTCGTGGGACGAGGTGGTGCTGAGCGTGATGATGGCCAGCCCCGACCTGCAGACCCTGCCGGTGAAGATGTGGACCACCCTGCGCCAGGACCTGAGCCCGGTGATCGCGGTGGCCTCGACGCTGCTGATCGGCCTGTCCCTGCTTGTGATGTTCATTGCCGCCGCCCTGCGCCGGCGCGCCGAAAACGCCTGACTGCCTGGAGACAATGACAATGAGTGCAGTGATCAAAGACGATACGCGCAACCAGACCCTGGTCAGCCTGCGCGGCCTGAACAAGCACTACGGCGACTTCACCGCCGTGGACAACCTCGACCTTGAGATCCAGGACGGCGAGTTCCTCACCTTCCTCGGCTCCAGCGGCTCGGGCAAGTCCACGACCCTGTCGATGCTGGCCGGCTTCGAAACGCCCAGCAGCGGCGAGATCCTGGTCGACGGCCAGTCGCTGGTCAACGTGCCGCCGCACAAGCGCGACATCGGCATGGTGTTCCAGCGCTACTCGCTGTTCCCGCACCTGAACGTGCGCGACAACATCGGCTTCCCCCTGGCCATCCGCAAGCTCGGCGCCGACGAGACCCGCAAGCGCGTGGAGGCGATGCTCAAGCTGGTGCGCCTGGAACCCTTCGCCCACCGCAAGCCCTCGCAGATGTCCGGTGGCCAGCAGCAGCGCGTGGCGATCGCCCGGGCGCTGGTGTACGAGCCGCGCATCCTGCTGATGGACGAGCCACTCGGCGCGCTGGACAAGAAGCTGCGCGAAGACCTGCAGGACGAACTGCGCCAGCTGCACCGGCGCCTGGGCATCACCATCGTCTACGTGACCCACGACCAGGAAGAGGCAATGCGCCTGTCCCAGCGCATCGCCATCTTCAGCCATGGCCGCATCGTCGGCCTGGGCACCGGCTACGACCTCTACCAGAACCCGCCGAATGCCTTCGTCGCCTCGTTCCTGGGCAACTCCAACTTCCTGCGCTTCACTGCCAGCGGCAATGGCGGCGGGCACTTCGAGGGCCAGCCGGTGGCGGTGCGCCTGACCCCGGGCCTGGCCAACGCCCAGGAAGCGTTGATCATGGTGCGCCCGGAGAAGGCCCAGGCGCTGACCGTCGAGCAGGCCGCGCGCGAACCCTTGCCGGCAGGCTGGAACGAAGTCAGCGCCACGGTCGCCGAGTTGCTGTTCCTCGGCGAAAGCCAGACCTGCCATGTGGTCACCCAGGGCGGCACGGCGCTGACGGTCAAGGCGCTGTCCGCTGCGGGCATGCCCATGCAGCCGGGCGACCAGGTCAGGGTGCGCTGGGCCGTGGCGGATGCGTGCATCTACACCGACTGGGCCGAGAGCGACCTGAGCAAGGGCGCCGGGGCACATTGAGCCAACCAGGGGCCGCGGCGCGGCCCCTCACAGCAACAGGTTGCCCCGCTCCTCCTCGGTCAATTGCGCCTTGGCCCGCTCATCCAGCGCCCCCGCGCCCAGTACCTGCACCGGGCTCTGGCGGTTGTACTGCGGATTAAGGCTCGCCCCGTCCTGCCCCGGCACCAGCCGCTCGCCACCGAAGCCCAGCACCTGCACGGTGATCACCGATGGCTGGCGCTGACGCGACGCGGCCTGTTGCTGGCGGCCCGCCTCCTCGGCCGCCTGGCTCGCCGACGACGCCGCGGCGCTGGCCGAAGCAATCGCCCCGGTATTCACCGCGGCCACCACCGGCATGCCCTTGGCATCGCCCTGCACCTGGATGTTGGCAGCGTTGACCACCTGCAGCGCGGCGATGTTGACGTTGCCCGACACGCGGATCCCCGCCTCGCCGGCATCGATGGTGCCCAACGGCGCGATCAGGTCGATATCCCCCGGCGCCACCTCGGCAATCGGGTTGAGCGTGGCAATGCCAGCACCGGTGCTCGGCACGCTCGGCGCCAGGCCGACGTTACCCCACAGGTCGTAGGTGCGCTTGGGCGGCGTGTACACCACGGTGGTCTTCGAGCCGCGGCCGGCGTTGATGTCGCCCTGGGCCGACCAGCCGAGGATCGAGCCGCCGAAGGTGGTCATGATCCGGCTCTGGCCGAGCAGGATGCTGCCCTGGGAGTACAGCTGGATGTCACCGCTGCCCTGGGTGATCACCCCGGCGGTGGACGGCGGCGCTTCGCCCTCGATGCCGAACACCTGCTGGCCACCTGGGGTCAGCACCTGGATGCCGCCGCCGAAATCGGTGTGGATGCCCGCGCCGCCGTAGACGGTGGCGCTGCCGTCGTAGCGGATCGGATTGCCGGCCACGTCCTTGTCCGGGAACAACGCGGCGATCGCCTGGCGACCGCGCAGGTAGCTGCCGGTACGCGGGCCATTGACGTCGTTGTACTCGCGTCCGCCTTCACGCAGCTCGCTGAAGTAGACCTGGCGGGCGAAGATGCGCTGCTGCTCGGCGGGCAAGGCGGCAAAGTAGGCGCGGCTGTCGGCGCTGTCGCCGCTGAAGCCGAAGCGTTCGCGCAGCCAGGCCTGCAGCTCCAGGTCATAGCGCTTGAACACGTTGTCCGCCTGGCCGCTGTCGGCGGGCTGCTCCGCGCCGAGGTAGCGCTCGAGCAGACGCTGGTAGTCCGGGCCGGCCTTGCCGGCGCCGACGACGATGGCGATAGCCGCGCCATCGTTGCCGCCACCACTGCCATCGACCCGGCCGATACTGTTGATCGCCGCCTCCTGGTAAGCCGAGCCCACGCCCTGGCCGGACTGGAACAGGTTGCGCCCGGCGACCACCTCCAGCTGGCCGGGCCCGGCAACATTGAAGGTGCTTAGGCGAATGTCGCGCCCGGCGCTGATCAGCGAGACATCCAGGGCATCGCCATGGATGACCAGGTTGCCCGAGGAATAGACGTTGCCCTGGTCCCCCGCCACCATGCCCGGCGCGCCGAAGCGCTCGACGCCCAGCGCCTTGCCGGCGTTGACGATGTCGCGCCCGGCCATCACCCGCACCGGCCCCGCGCCCTGGTACAGCTTGAGCCCGGTCTGCTGGTACTCGATGATCTCGCCGGTGTTCAAGCCGACGATATCCCCGGCCAGGGCATAGAAGCGCGCGGGTGTCTGCGGCCGCGACCCGGCCTTGTAGGTGTTCAGGCCATAGGTGAACAGCGGCGACGCATCCAGGCTCGCGGCGATATCCGCGCTCAGGTTGCTGGCCTGGTACACGTACGAGAAGTCCTGGCCAAGCATTGCCGGCCGTTGCGGCGTGGCGATGGCCGAGGTGTCGGTGCCCGCCTGGCTGATCACATAGCCGCCGGCGTAGATCGACTCACCGGCGATCAGTTGCAAAGCGCTGCGCGCCGAAGGTGCGGTCATCAACGAATAGGCGGAGGTGGCGATGCCACGCTCGCTGGCCGAACTGCCGTAGTACAGGCTGCCGTTGGCCGCCGTCACCCGCAGCGCCGTCGGGTAGAACAGGCGGCCACCGTAGAGCGGCAGGTTACGGCCCGGACGCAGCTCATCGAAGCTCACCGGCGTGACATTGCCGCCCAGGGCGAGCATGTCCACGGCGGTGGTCTCGCGCCACAACGAGAACCAGCTGTTGCCCTGCCCGGCATAGCGCACGCCGTTGTCGCCGAGGAAGCCGGTCATGTTGAACTGCGGCACCCGGCCCGGGTCACCGACACCCTGCACGACCAGGTCGCCGCGGCTGTCCAGGCGCACCGCGGCATCACCAGGCATGAGCGTCAGCCCCCCCAGCGCCGCGGCCTTGGTCGAGGTATAGGGGTCGTAGGCGCGCGACTCGCTGCTGTCATTGAAGGCGAAGCTGCTGCCATACACCTGCCTGACCACCCCGACGCTGCCCGCCTGGACATTCAGCGCACCCCGCAGGTTGACCAGCGTGCCGCCCAGGTCGGGAGTGACCCGCGCCATCTCCAGTGCCGCGGACGCCGGGTTGATGCCACCGGCCACCCGCAGGTTCAGGTCGCCGCCGCCGGTCTGCACCAGGCGACCATCCTCGACGATCCGGCCGCTGCCGCCGACCACCAGGTTCAGGCCCTGGCTGCGCTCGGCCTCGACGCCTGCGGTGTTGCTGGCCTGCAACAGGCCGGCCGAGCCACCCACGCCGACGTCCAGGTTGCCACCCCCCAGGGTGCCGATGCCGGTGAAGCCCACCAGCCAAGGTTCTGCCACCAAGGCCTGGGGCTGCTGGGCGAAGGTGCCGAAGTTGACCCACCACGCCGCCGGGGTATCGGCACTGGTCTGGCCCTGGCGCCACAGCCAGTTGCCCAGCGCGGCCGATGCCACTTGCGGCCTGGAGAGGGCGCCGCCGGTCTTGCTCGCCACCAGGTTGCCGGCAAGATCGCCCCCGGCCGTGATCCGCAGGTTGCCGCCCTGCTCCGGATACCAGGCGCGGTACAGGCTTTCGGTCAGCGCCTCATAGGGCGCGCCGGCGCTGCCGAGCACGCTGCCGTCGGCCAGCCGGCCACGGGCGAGCTGGTGCGGATCGACGCCGTCGCGCCACAGCGACGGCGCCTGGGTGCCGGCGGTGTAGACGCCGAACAGCGAGTCCATGAGCCAGTCGCCGGCACTGAGCAGGTCAAGGTCGCCGGTACCGGTGCGCAACACGCTGAACATCAGGGTGTGCGGCGTGACCTCGATACGCTCGGGCTCGGTCGGCGCGTCGATCTCCACGCACCAGCCGGGGATCGAGCACAACTCCATGTCGGCGTCGGCCACCGGGGTGCCGGGCTCCATGCCATAGGTGTTGTCCGGCCCCCAGACCCAGAGCTTCTTGCCCCCCAGCGTCTGGTCCACGCACCAGCCGGCGATGTCGCACAACACCAGGTCCTCGGGCGCCACCGGCGTGCCCGGCTCCATGCCGTAGGTGTTGTCGGGGCCCCACACCTTGATGGTCTTCACCGCCGGCTCGCACCAACCGGCGATATCGCACAGCGCCAGGTCCTCGGGGGCTACCGGGGTACCGGGCTCCATGCCGTAGGTGTTGTCCGGCCCCCAGACCATGCCGGTGCCGCCAGCCCCGCCACCGCTGCGCTTCTGCTGCGCGATGTAGTGCAGGTCGGCCAGGCGCAGCACGCCGGCATCGGTGTCGGCGCGGGTGATGCGGCTGTCGGCGGCGTCCAGGTCGGCGCCGGCCACCAGGCGCATCGACCACGACTGCGAGCCTGCCGGCAGCATCTGCGCCAGCGCCCAGTTGCGCCCCTGCTGGCCATTGCTTGCGGGGCGCAGCTCGATCAGGTCGACGCCTGCGGCGAGCTTGACATCGGTGCCCGCCGGCAGCCGCGAGCCAACGGCCAGGGTGAGCGCGCTGCCTTGGGTAAGGCCGCCACTGGGCAGGGCGATGCCCTTGCTCCAGATACCGCCCTGCACAGCCACGCTGACCGGCAGGCGGCTGCCGGCGTCCAGGCGCGTGCCCAAGGCCAGGGTGACCGCCTCGCGCAGCAGCGTGCCGGCGGCGTACAACAGGTTGCCGCCAGCGTCGCGTACCGCGGCCTCGAGTACCGTGCCCGCGGGCAGGATCAGCGGTGTGGACAGGCTCATGGCGCTGGGCAGGCGCAGGTTGGCCGGCAAGGTGGTGGCGGCGAACGGCAGGTCGAAGTTGAGCAGGCTGCCTTCGGGGAACTGCGTGCCCTCGGCCAGCTCGACGCCGCTGCGCGGGATCACCAGGTCGCTGTCGAACGGCTGCTTGCCGGGCAGCAGCAACCAGCCCTTGCCGTCCATGCGCGCTTCGTCGCTGGCCAGGTCCAGCGGCATGAAGCCGTCACTGATGCTGCCATACACCTCCAGGTTGCCGCCGGCGCGCAGCACCAGGTTGCCCACCTCGCCCGAACCGTGGACAGCAGTCTTCGGCGTCAGCGGGTTGAGGCTGGCGTAGCGGTGGCCAGACAGGTCCAGATCACCCTGCACCACCAGGTCGGTGCCGGCATCGACCGTGGCGATCTCCACGCCCGGGCGCAGGTGCAGGGCCTGGGCGTAGCGGGCGTTGTTCAGCCCGGCCAGGCGCACGTCGAGCAGGTCACGGTTGCGCAGCAGGTTGTCGATGAACAGCACACTGAGGTCGTGCTTGCGGGTCAAGTAGTCCTGGTCGATGACCTGGATCGGCCGGCCACTGGCCGAAGTGCCGCCCGGCGCCGCATCGGTGTAGCGCTGGTTGCCGACCACGGCGATGGTGCGCGCGCCGAGAATGTCCACTGGGCCACGCACGTCGATGGCGATGTCGCCCGCCGTATCGCTGCCCAGGCGCGGGGCGATCAGCTCCAGGGTGCCGCGCTGGCGGCCATCGCCCTGCCCGGAGGCGGTGCCGTGGCGCAGGTCGATGCGTGCGCCGCTGGCCAGGGTCAACTGGCCCTGGCCGCTGTTGAGCTCGACCACGGCACGGTTCGGCGCATCGATGATCGCGCCGTAGCTGTCGACCCGCAGCACACTGCCATGGGCGTCAAGCAAGGCCCCGGCGCCCAAGGTCAGGCCTCGATTGGCGGCCAGGCGGATGCTGCCGACCTGCTCGCCACTGGCATCGACATGGCCGTTGACCGTGAGCTGCCCGTTGTCCAGCGAGATGTTGATCTGCTGGGCCTTGAGCTCATCGCCGATCACCAGGTCGCCCTGCTTGATCTGGAAGCTGCGCGCACCGAACACCTGGTCGCGGTTCAGGCGCTGGTTGAGGCCGGCAAAGTCGTCCAGCTGCCGGGTGCGGATATCGACCACTCCGCCCGCGTACGGGACCTGCGTGCCAGCGGCGTCGTAACGGCCACTGGCCGCG
The DNA here is from genome assembly GCF_018596375.1 of Pseudomonas sp. RC3H12. Lineage (NCBI taxonomy): Bacteria > Pseudomonadati > Pseudomonadota > Gammaproteobacteria > Pseudomonadales > Pseudomonadaceae > Pseudomonas > Pseudomonas sp. RC3H12. The sequence goes on from NZ_CP075595.1 coordinate 2,532,756, forward strand.
CCGAGGATCTGGCCGAGCAGTTCGATGCGCCCACCCTGCTCGCCCAGGGCAATGGCCGTCAGCCGCCCGGCGCGGTTGCCGCGGGCACTGAGGTCGATCAGCGCGCCAGCGGCCTGGTGAATGTCGCCGAACTGGCTGCCCAGCACCAGTTCGCCGCCCCAGCTGTACTGGGTCACGTCGTTGAGGGTCAAGGTACGCCCGGCCAGGTCCAGCCGTGCGGCGTCACCCAGGCGCAGGTCGTCCAGCGCCTGCAGGGTCAGGCGGCCGCTGGGCAGGCTGAAGGTGCCATCGACCAGCAGTTGCCGCGCCTTCAGGCTCAGCTCGGCGCCCAGGGCCTGACGACCGCTGGCCAGGGTACCCCCGCCGCCCTGCAAGCGCAGGGTGCCACCGGCCTCGATACGATTGAGCGAGCCGGCGCTGCCGGTCCACAGCGGTGTGTCCACCAGCAGGTCACCGCCACTGTAGGCGAAGCTGCCGTCGGCCTGGTAGTCGCCGCGGCGGTGGTGAACCAGCAGGCTGCCCTTGTGGTTGGCGCTCACCTGGTGGCTGGCGTGCAGTTCCACGCGGCTGAAGCCCAGGGTCTGGCGCGCCATGTCGGCGCTGCCATCGGGCTGGCTGTTGGCGCCGTAACCGAATTCCAGGTCCTTGACGCGGATCGCCAGCAGGCCATCGCCACTGCCGGCCCCGCCTGCGATCGGCGCGCCCGCGGCGTTGCGCGCACCGCTCCAGATCAGCCGATCGGTGCGAATGGTCGCCTGGTCGCCGGCCTGGCCATGGCCATAAATGGCCGGCACGCCGAGCACCAGCGCCTGCAGGCGGTTCTTGCCGGTGACCGGGTCGTAGGTGTCGAGCGCCGTGGTGCCGAAGAAGTTCAGCGAGTCGGACGCCGCCAGGGTCAGGGTCTCCAGTGCCGGCACAGCCTCGGCCGGGCTGCCCTGCAGCAGACGGTCGAGCACCTGCTGGTTGAGGGTCAGGCCCTGGCCCAGCACGCCGTCCGCCAGGGCGCGAGCCAGCGCGTCGGCGCTGCCGACGTTGATCCGCCCGACCGCCAGGCCCAGGTGCCGGGTACCGAAGGCTACCCCGTCATCGAGACTGAAGGTCTTGTCGGTGGCGGCGAACAACGAGCCTTCCGAGTACAGCCGGGTGGAGCCCTGGCAACCGCCGGCGCTGCAACCGCCAATGAGGATGGAGCCCGGCGACCAACTGCTGGTGAACTGCGACGACACCACATCCAGCCGGCCGTTGGACACCGCCAGCAAGGCACGGCCGTTGCTGTTGATGAAGTAGCCGTCATCGGCATCGAAAGGCACCGCGCCTCGGCCAAGGGTAACGATCCCGGCCCCCTGCTCGACGACGATGCTGCCACGCGGGTCGTTGTTGGTCAGGAACACTTCACCGGCCTGCAGCACCACCCCCGAACGCAGCCAGATATCGCTGGTGCCTTCGAGGAAGGTCATCTGGTTGCCGCCCTGGCCGTAGAGTACGTTGGCGCGGCCGCCCAAGGTCAGCCGGGGTGCCTGCAAGGCATTGAGCTCGCGGGCCGACAGCACCGCGATGTTCTCGCCGCTGGCCTGGCCGGCGCCACCATCGGCCACCACCTCAAGGCCGCGGGCGCCGAACACTGCCGCGCTGCCGGCATGACCGCCTTCGGCGGCGGCGAAGTTCACCCGGCCGGCGACGCGCAAGGTACTGGCGGCCTCGTTGTTGCCCTGCACCCGCAGGTTCAGCCACTTGCCATCGGCCTCGATCGCCGCGCGCGGCACGCCCTTGGCCGAGGCATCGGCACGGGCGAAGGCGGCGTAGGAGGTTTCGTTGTACTGCGAATAGCGCCGCAACACGTCGCCCGAGGTCAGGATCACCTGGCTCGACAGCGGCTGGCGGATACCGGTGTTGGCCACCGACAGGCTGCCCGTGGTAGTCCAGGAGCCGTTGCGCATCGCCAGGCTGGCAGCGCTGCCCCCGGCCATGGCCAGGCCATTGAGCTCGATCCTGAACGCCCCCGGCAGCAGCGCAAAGCTGGCCGGCAGCAAGGTGTAGGTACCCGCCGCCAGGCCAGGAACGCTGCCATCCAGGGTGATCTGCTGGCCGATCCCCGGCGCCGTCACGCCGGCCTCGCCGGTCACCGGCGCGTAAGGGCCGGTGAAGCTCGGCACGATGGCGTAGACCGGGTTGCTGCCCAGCGTGGGCAGGACCAGGCGGCCCTCGCCATCGAGTTGCATCAGCGGATGGTAGCGGGCGTCGGTGGAGCCGCCACGCCCGGAGACGAAGCCGGCGCCGGTCAGCGTGCCGCCTCCGGACAGGTCGATCAGCGCGTCCTGGCGGATGTCGATGGACTTGCCGTTGAGCGATACCCCATACAGGCTGTCGCCCGCCGCGCCCAGCAGCTTCACCGCCAGGCCTGCGAACAGGTAGCTCAGGCCATCCACCGTCCCGCCGTAGGGCATGACCAGCCCTGCCGCGCTGACCGAGGTGATGCTGCCCGGCAGCAGGGTGACGGACTTGGTGCCCCCCGTTTCCTGCCCCAGCGACAGCCCGCCGAGGGGCGCGCGCAGCACACCGCCCTGCTCGACCTTGCCGGCGACCAGCGCCAGCCGGCCGAACACCGAGAACGGCTGGTCGGGCGTGCCTTGCCCAGCCCTGCCGATGCGCAAGGTGGCGTCGCTGGCCGTCTCGATCTGGCCGAAGGCGCCGGTGGTCGGGTAGATCTGCGCGGCGAGCAGCTCCAGGTCGGCATTGCTGCGCAGCAGGGTCCTGTCGGTGCCCTCGCCAACCTTGCCCAGCACCCGCAGGTCGCCCTGGCTGCGCAGGCTACCCAAGGCAAAACCTCGGCGGTCGAAGTCCAATGAACCACCGGCGGCCAGCGCCAGGCTGCCATGGGCGCCCAAGGTCATGGCATCGCGCAGGTCCAGAAGGTGGGCGTCGACCTGCAACAGCGCCGCGCTGTCTTGCATCGACAGCCCGCCCTTGAGGGTCGGCCGGGTCGCCTGGTCGGCGCTGCGATGGTTGCTGCCGGCAAGCCGCACATAGGGCGCCTGCAAGTGCACACGGGCATCGCCGGCACTGCTCTGGGCCAGCACCAGCGAGCCGGTGTACAGCTGCAGGCTACGGGCCATGCGCAGGTCCAGGTCACCCTCGAAGGCCACTACACCATCGCTGAGCAGCGACAAGCTGTCGAAGCCCCCCGCAGCAACCTGAGCAACGTCGAGCCGCCCCTGGCCATAGCGCAGCGGCCCTTGCTCGGCATTGGCCGCGCCTTGGCCGAGCACCAGCTCGCGTGGCGCCTTGACGGCGTCGACCAGGCTACCGTTGAGGTAGAGACCGCTATCCAGCGCCACCTCCAGGCTGCCGCCTGCGGCGCCAAGACCACCGGAAGCGGCGCTGAAGCTGCCGTTCAGGCGCAGCCCGTGGCTCGACGCCAGGCTGATGCGCCCGCCGTTGCTGGCCATGGCCAGCGGTCCTTGGCCACGGATATCCAGCGTGGCCTGGGCACCATCGGCGCGCAGGCGAGCGCCCTCGGCCATGTCCAGGAACAGGTAGGCGCCGTTGCTGGTGCCCTGGTCATGGTCGATCTGCCCGCCGATCACGATGCTGCCGCCATCGTCGACCCGACCATAACGGCGACCTTGCGCATCCAGCGCGGTGAACGCCCGCCCGGACACATCGATCAGGGCCTGGTCACCCAGGCGGATCGAGCGCTGGTGCGCCCCTTCCGTCACGCCGGAGTCCATGGTCGGCAACCATTGCTGCAGCAGGCTGACACTGCCGCCCCAGGCATTGAGGGTACCGTTCAGGTTCAACTGCGCGGTGCTGGTCAGGCTGATGGACTGCAAGGGGTCGACGCTGATCGTCGCGCCGCGCCCGACCTCGAGCACCGCCGCTTCACGGCTCGCCTGGTCGAAGCGGCTATCACCCGCCGCCAGGGCCAGGCTCGCGCCAGCGCGCGGCTCCAGCTTGCCGGCCACCGCGTTCTGTGCCAACAGCGGCGCCAACACGATCAGCGCCGGATCGCCGAGCGGCCGGCTGGCGTCGAGTTGCTCCACCGGCCGGGTGACGTCGATACGGCTGCCAGCGGCCACACTCAGGCCATGGTTGCCGGTGATGGCGTAATGAGCGAAACCACGGTTGAAGAAATCCTCGGCCAAGTGCACGCCGGTCTCGCCCTGCCCGCTGCCCCCCACACTCACCCGCTCGGCGGCCAGGGTCAGGGTGCCTGCGCCACTGCTGCCGTAGCCGCGCAGCTCGCCATCGAGGCGCATGCGCCCGGTGCCGCTGTTGTCCAGCGCGCTACTCTGCAAGGTCAGGTTGCCGCCACTGCCACCGAGCAGGCGATTGCCCTCGCGGCGTACCACACCGCCGGATACGTCCAGCACGCTGCCGTTGTCCAGCAGCACATCGCCGCTGCTACGCAGGCTCAGGCTGCCACCGTTGCGCCAGGCGCGCTCACCCGGGTCGGTGCCCTCGCTGCGCAGACCGCTGACATCCAGGCGCGCCCCGGCGGCCACGCCGACCTGCGCGCGCAGCCCTGCCGGGGTGGCCAGCGCCTGGTCCTGCAGGCCGGCGAGAACACGTTGACGGAGCACATCACCCAGGACCATCTGCCCGCCCCTGGCGGTCAGGTCGGCATTGACCTGGACCTGCGGGGCATAGAAGGTCAGGCTGCCGCCATCGGCCAGGCGCACGGCATCATCGACCTCGATGCGCTGTTGGGCGGCAACGCTCAAACCACCCAGCTCCAGGCCGTTGAGCCAGTCGCTGTCGAGTGCCAGCTGGCCACGGCGCTGCTCGTCCAACGGTGCCTGCAGGCCGACGTCGGCGCTCTGCCCCCCGGCGCCCTGGCGTATCAGCACCTGCTGCATGACCGGGGTCAGGCTGAAGCCGAGCTCCTTGGCGTCGCTGAGGTAGCCGGGCAGCTGTTGGCCGATCACCAGTTGCGCGCCCTGGGCCCGGGCGGTGTGCACCTGGCGATAGCCGTCGCGCCCGCGTACCGGCGCCTGCACCTGGCGCTCGTCCTGCCAGGTCTGGCCGAGCAACTGGCCGTCGAGCAGCGCGCTCTGGGTCGCCACCACCAGGCTGCCGGCGTCGCGGCCCACGGTATAACCCTGCTCGTAACGCTGGCCGGGGGCAATCAGCGGGTTGTAGAAGGTGCGGGTCTGGTCCCAACGCGCGCTGTGCGCCTCGTAGCCGTTGTACAGGCCGGTGTAGAGCAGGTCGCCCGGGGCCTTCGACAGTTCGTAAAGGCGGCCGTCCTCACCGCGCAGCCAGCTCTGGCGGATGTAGCCGTCCTGCACCGCCAGGGTGCCGCCAGACAAGTTGATCTCGGCGCCGGCGCGGGTCACCAGGTCCTGGCCGGTGAAGGTCACCGTGCCGCCCTGGGCCATCCACTCGCCGACGCTGTGGTTGCGCGTGCCCAGGTAGCCGCCCACCTCGAGCAGGCCACCGGCGGTGTACCAGCGCTCGCTGGCGTAGCCGTTGACGCCCTTTTCCACATGCACCAGCTCACGCACGTCCACCCACACATCGCGGTTGATCAGGCCGCCCTTGTCACGGTTGCCGGCCGCGTCGCGCTGTTCGTTGCCCTGCACGTTGATCTTGATGACATTGCTTTCCATGGCGACCTTGACCCCGAGGGCCCCGGCCACGTCGATGCGCGCGCCATCGTCCACCAGGCTGCGCAGCCCGGCGCTGACGGCCACCTGGCCACCGGTGGCCAGGGTCAGGGCGCCTTCCTGGAAATGCACGGTGCCACCGCTGACCACCTCCACCCGCGACTGCTCGGGGCGGTCGATGACCTTGCTCAGGTTGTCGAAGCGGCCCGTGGCATTGTTGCCGCTGACCCCATCCACCCCCTGCCGCGAGGCCTCGCGCTGGCTGTCCAGGGCCTGACTGTCGTCGAGCAGCACGGCGGTGACGCTGCCCTTGCCGAAACTGACCGTGCCGCTGGTGTCGCTGGCCGAGTTGAGCAGGTGGATGCTGCCGCGCCGGTCCACCGCGGTGCTGGCAAGGGCCACGCCATCCTGGCGCACGGCATGGCCGGTCAGGGTGATATCGCCGCCCGCCGTCTGGATCAGTCCGTTGTTGACCACGTTGCCGGCGCTGCTGCCGGGCTTCAGGCTGCTGGCGACCTCATTGCCGCGGGTGGTGGAGAAGGCGTTGGCCTGGGTGCCCCTGCCCCGGCGGATGTAGAAGTCGTCACCGGCGGCAAGCGTTGCCTGGCCCTGGGGTGTGATGATCTGGCCTTCGTTGCTCACCTCGCTGCCCAGCAGCAGCACATAGCCGCCGCCCTCGGTGGAGGTGGCTGGGGCGCGGGTCTGCAGTTGCGCGCCCCGTTGCACCACGACCTTGCCGCCGGCCTGGGTGAAGGTGGCCTGGCTGCCGTTGCTGTCGACATACAGCCCGCGTTCGCGGAACTGCTCGTCGCTGACCTGCGCCGCCGCCGCCACCAGGTTGCGCACGTTGACCTGGCTGCTGCCGTTGAATACCACGCCATTGCGGTTGAGCAGCATCACCGTGCCCTGGGCCTCGATCTGGCCGTGGATCTGGCTCGGCCGGGCGTTGGGGTCGTTGACCCGGTTGAGTACCGCCCACTGCGCCTGCTGGTCGAACTTGACCGTGGTGTCGCGGCCAACGTTGAAGGTTTCCCAGTTGAGGATCGCCTTGTCGGCGGTCTGTTCGATCAGCACCTGGGTCTTGCCGCCCACCTGGCTCTGCTGCGGCGCCTTGGCGTTCTGCCAGCCCTTGGTCAGCGGGTTCTCGTCGACCTCCAGGCCGCCCTCGCCCAGGCCGTTGGGCACGGTCTGCGGCTGCACCTGCGCCAGGGTGCGGCCGGCGGCCTGCGCCGCCTGCTGCGCGGCGATGGCGGCCACGGTGTTGTCGAGGTTGCCCAGGGAGCGCTGGAACCGTTGCTGCAGGCGCTGCTGCTGGGCCAGCGGAGGTGGCGCGCCGGGCAGTTGCACGTGGCCCGCTGCCGCGCCGCCACCGGCTGCGGGCGCGGCGCCCTTGGCCGCGAACCAGGCCGAGCTGAACGGCTGCGCGGCCTGGGCCGTGCCGGACAGCAACAACAGTGCGATGGCCTGGGCCAAGGGCTTGAGCAGCATCGGCGCGTGGCCTGCAGGCTGGCGACGCCGGCGGGCGACGGTGGCTGGTAGGTCTGGCTGGTGCTGGCCGCGCGACATTGCAGGGTTCCTTGTGCAGGGTCATGGAAGGCAGGTCGGTGCGGCCGTGATGCCGCTTTGCCATAAGGCAGTCGGCCCGGGCGCGGACCGAAGCTTTGTCATGCAAAGTTCATCTGCCTGGGGTACGCGCACACGCGAAAACCGACGGTGCCGTGCCGGCCACCGTCGGTTGTCCGCCCGTTGCGGGCTTGGCGCTTCGCGTGACGCTTACAGACGGCCGATACCGTTGCAGACCGAAGCGTTGGCGATGTTGGTGCCTTCGTTGTAGCCGTTGTCCAGGAACACCTTCTTGATCTCGGCGGCGTAGGCGGCCGGCAGGCTGACGAAGGAGTGCTGGGCGATGGTGGCGGCCTTGGCACCGGTGTACAGATCGTTCAGGAAGCTGCGGATGGCGGTGGCATCGGCGGCGGTCTGGTAGCACTGGCCGACCAGCAGGTTGGTGTAGCCGACGATCGGATAGCCCGAAGTCGGTACCACGCCACCGGCGTTGAAGATCGGCACCCACTTGCTTGGGTCGGCGCGGTCGGCTGCGGTGCTCGGGGCGACAGCGGTACCCAGGGCGGTGCGGGCGTTGGCGGCGGTTGGCAGTGGCGCGGTACCGGCGGCCATGGCGTTCTTGCTGACGCGGGCGACCACGGCGTTGTTGCCGGTGGCGACATAGTCAGGGCTGACGTAGCCGATGGTGCCATCGGTGGCGTTGACCGCGTTGACCACATCGGCGCTGCCGGCGACGGCTTGCCAGGTGGCCGGTTCGCTGCCGACGTTGGCGGTGGTGAAGGTGCTGCTGACCACGAAGGACGATGGGCAGGCGTCAGCCAGGAAGCGCGACAGCAGCTCGGTGGTGCCGCTGCTGCCGGAGCGGTAGATGACCTTGATCGGCGTGGCGTCGGCGGTGCCCAGCAGCTGGCCCCAGGTGGTGGTGGTACCGGAGAACACGCCGCACAGCTGGGCGCCGGTCAGTTGCAGGTTGGTCACGCCCGACTTCTTGTAGGGAATGGCAACGGAGGTGCCCACCGATGGGATCTGCACCAGCTTGCCCCAGGTGGCGGCCTTGCTGCTGTTGTAGGTCGACAGCTCCGAGGCGCTCAGGACCGAGTCGCTGCCGGCGAAGTCGACGTTGGTGCCGGCCGGCTGGTTGATCGAGGCCGCTGCGTTGGTCAGGAACGCCGTCTTGCCGCCACCACTGCCGACACCGGTGTAGCTGAAGTCGGCCGGCAGCAGGCGCGGCAGGCTCGAGGTGCCGTTGTAGAGGTTTTCCGGCAGGGTGGCGCCGCCACCGACAACAGCAGCCATGGATTGGGCCGAAGCCAGGGTAGCAGCCACCAGGGAGGCGGCGATCACAGTACGCTTAAACATGAAGCAATCTCCTATCGTCGTGTTCATACGTTGAGTGGGTCGCGCATTGCTGTGGCCACAGGCCGTATACCCTGATCCAGAGGGGCTGAGGCCTGTCCACGGGGCCAACATTCGCAGCTTGTGGTGACAGGCAAAGGAAAAAACATCGGGAGTTCGGCGGGGAAAAGCTCGGGTGTCGGCGGGCGCTTTTCGGGTGTGCGGCGGGCTGGCCATGAGCCGGCGCAGGCGGTACGGGAGGGGACGCTCCGGAGGATGGCGAATCAGGCACTCGGGAGTTGGGCCAAGGGGAGAAAAAACTGTGTGCCAGCGCCGGCCACTTCCCAGTGGCCGGTTGGTCATGGCCGGACTTTCAGGGCGCGGCCACCTCGCTGGGCGATGCCAGTTGCAGGAGTTCGCTGGTATAGGTCCACTCTTCCTGGACCTTGTCGGGGTGCTCGTTCAGGCGGATGCCATAGGAGGGGATGATCTGCTTGATCTTCGCCTGCCACTCAGGCGTGGCCACCTTGTCCTTGAACACCTTGTTCAGCAGGTCGAGCATGATCGGCGGCGCGGTCGAGGCGCCCGGCGAGGCGCCGAGCAGACCGGCGATGCTGCCGTCCTTGGCGGTGACCACCTCGGTACCCAGCTTCAGCACCCCGCCCAGGTTGTCGTCCTTCTTGATGATCTGCACCCGCTGCCCGGCCTGCCACAGGCGCCAGTCTTCCTTCTTCGCCTCGGGGAAGTAGGTCTGCAGCGCGGCAAAGCGGTCGTCGTCGGACTGCATCAGCTGGCCGATCAGGTATTGCACCAGGTCGAACTCGCGCACCCCGACCCGCACCATCGGCCAGGTGTTGTGCAGCGACATGCTGGCGAACAGGTCGAGCAGCGAGCCCTCTTTGAGGAACTTGGTGGAGAAGGTGGCGAACGGCCCGAACAGGATCATGCGTTTGCCATCGAGTACCCGGGTGTCCAGGTGCGGCACCGACATGGGTGGCGCGCCGGTGGCGGCGATGCCGTAGGCCTTGGCCATGTGGCGCTGGGCGATGGCCGGGTTGTCGGTGACCAGGAACGAGCCGCCCACCGGGAAGCCGGCGTAGTCCTTGGCCTCGTCGATGCCCGACTTCTGCAGCAGGTGCAGCGCGGCGCCGCCGGCACCGATGAACAGGAACTTGGCGTCGGTGCTCGCGGTGCCGCCGTCCTTGAGGTTCTTGTACTCGACGTGCCAGCTGCCGTCGTCGTTACGGGTGATGTCCTGCACCTCGCTGGACAGCTTGAGGTCGAAGTTCGGCCGGGTCTGCAGGTAGCCTACGTACTGGCGGGTGATCTCGCCGAAATTGACATCGGTGCCGATCGGCGTCCAGGTGACGGCGAGCTTCTGGTTGGGGTCGCGCCCTTGCATCATCAGCGGCACCCATTTGGCGATCTGCGCGTGATCCTCGGAGTACTGCATCGGCTTGAACAGCGGGCTGGCCTGCAACGCCTCGTAGCGTTTCTTGAGGAAGCGGATGTTGTCGTCGCCCCAGACGAAACTCATGTGCGGCGTGGTATTGATGAACGAGCGCGGGTTCTTCAGCACGCCCTGCTTGACCTGCCAGGCGAGGAACTGACGGGTGACCTGGAACGACTCGTTGATCTCCACCGCCTTGCTGATGTCGATCTTGCCGTCCTTCTCCGGCGTGTAGTTGAGCTCGGCCAGCGCCGAGTGACCGGTGCCGGCGTTGTTCCAGCCGTTGGAGCTTTCCTCGGCCACCTTGTCCAGGCGCTCGACCATCTGCATCGACCAGCCCGGCTCCAGCTCGTTGAGCCACACCGCCAGGGTGGAACTCATGATGCCGCCGCCCACCAGCAGCACATCGACGCGCTTGCTGTCGGCGGCCTGGGCATGCAGCCCCAGGGCCAGGGTGAGGGCCGCCAATGCCCATCTGGGCGTTTTGTAGAGGTTCATGTGCTCTCCCGTTTTGGTCATTCCGTGCGCCTGGAGGACAAGCTTAGCCGAGTGTTTTGCTCGGGCATGGTCGCAGTGTTTTCTGATCCCTTGCCCCGCGACAAGGCCAGTCCACCCAGTTCGATAATCGCCCGTTTTCAATACTTCGGGATTTGACGAAACTAACCAGATAGTTCAAATATCGGAGTATTCAAAAACAACAAAGCGATACCCGCCATGACACCCCGAATCCTCGTGCTCAACGGCCCCAACCTCAACCTGCTGGGTACCCGCGAACCTACCCAGTACGGCCATGAAACCCTTGCCGACCTTGCCAGCCTGTGCGCCGGCAGTGCCCGCGAACTGGGCCTGGAACTGGAGTTCCGCCAGACCAACCACGAAGGCGAGCTGCTCGACTGGATTCACGCCGCCCGTGGCCGCTGCCACGGCATCGTGATCAACCCCGCCGCCTGGACCCACACCTCGGTGGCCATCCGCGACGCTCTGGTGGCCAGTGAACTGCCGGTGATCGAAGTGCACCTGTCCAACGTGCACAAGCGCGAGCCGTTCCGTCACCTGTCGTTCGTCTCCAGCATCGCCGTGGGAGTCATCTGCGGCCTTGGCAGCCAGGGCTACCGCATGGCCCTGGGCTATTTCAGCAAACACCTGCGCGAGCACGCGGCATGAGCACCCAAGGCATCCTCGCCGGCCTCATCGGCCGTGGCATCCAGGCCTCGCGCACACCGGCGCTGCACGAGCGCGAAGGCGACGCCCAGGCGCTGCGCTACCTGTACCGGCTGATCGACGCCGACCAGCTGGGCTTGGACGACAGCGCCCTGCCCGCGTTGCTCGACGCGGCCCAACACACCGGGTTCAGCGGGCTCAACATCACCTTTCCGTTCAAGCAGGCGATCCTGCCGTTGCTCGACGAACTGTCGGACGAGGCCCGCGGCATCGGCGCGGTGAACACCGTGGTGCTGCGCGATGGCAGGCGGGTCGGCCACAACACAGACTGCCTGGGCTTCGCCGAAGGTCTGCGCCGGGGCCTGCCCGGGGTGGCCAGACGCCGCGTGGTGCAGCTGGGCGCGGGTGGCGCGGGCGCGGCGGTGGCTCACGCACTGTTGGCCGAAGGCGTCGAACAACTGCACGTGTTCGAGGTGGATCCGGCCCGCGCCAAAGCGCTGGTGGACAATCTCACACAGCGCTTCGGCGCGGGCCGCGCCATGCTCGGCAACGATCTGGCCGAGACCCTGGCCGGCGCCGATGGCCTGGTCAACACCACGCCGGTGGGCATGGCCAAGCTGCCGGGCACCCCCTTGCCGCCGGCGTTGCTGCACGCAGGGCTTTGGGTGGCGGAGATCATCTATTTTCCGCTGGAGACCGAGCTGTTGCGCCAGGCCCGGGCCCTGGGCTGTCGCACCCTCGATGGCGGCACCATGGCAGTGTTCCAGGCGGTCAAGGCGTTCGAGCTGTTCAGTGGACGCCCGGCGGATGCCACGCGGATGCAGGCGCATTTCGCCAGTTTCTAGTCGCCAGGCAGCTCATCGCGGGGCAAGCCCGCTCCCATGGAAGAGGGAGCGGGTTTGCCCCGCGCTTGCATTCAGGCCTTGATGTAACGCATCACCGCCTCGCAGATTACTTGCTTGTGACGCTGCTTGACCTGCTCGTCGGACAGGTCGATCTGGAAGATGTCGCCAAAGGTATGGCGGTTGGACACCCGGTAGAAGCAGAACGAGCTCATCAGCATATGCAGGTCGATCACTTCGATGCCGGGGCGGAACACGCCCTGGGCAACGCCACGGGCGAGAATCTTGCCCAGCGCGTCGAGCACCATGCTGCTCATCTCGCGGATCACCGGCGACTGCTTGACGTACTCGCCGTAGTGGATGTTCTCGGTGCAGACGATGCGCACGAAATCGACGTTGTTGGCGTGGTGGTCGAAGGTGAACTCCACCAGGCGCTGGATCGCCTGCTCGGGCGCCAGCGAGTCGAGGTCCAGGCTGTGCTCGGTCTTGCGGATGTCGCCGTAGAGCTTGACCAGGCACTCGACGTACAACTGCTCCTTGCTGCCGAAGTAGTAGTAGATCATGCGCTTGGAGGTGGCGGTGCGCTCGGCAATGGCATCGACCCGGGCGCCCGCCAGGCCCTGCTGGACGAACTCGGTGATGGCGGCCTGGAGAATGTTCTCGCGGGTCTTTTCCGGATTGTTCTTGCGCGTCTTGCGCAGGCCTTCGACTTCAGGCTTGACGACCGAATCACTCATACCGACTCACAGGCTCGTTGTAGTAATCCGGGCGATTATCCGTGAGCCGGGCGATGCTGGGAAGCGCGGTGTTGGTCGGGTGGTCAGGTTTGGCCTAGAGGCGCCGTCGCCGGCCAAGGGCCTCGCTCACAACACCACCTTGCGCCCTGCCCCGCTGCGCGCCTTGGCCATCGCTGCCAGGCGCACCGCCACGTTGGCCGCGCCATAGCCGGCATAGCCGCCCTTGCGCTGCAGGACCTCGAAGAAGAACCGCCCTTCGAACGGCTCGGTGTACACGTGGAACAGCTCACCGCCCTGGGCATCGCGGTCGTACAGCACGTTGTAATACGCCAGCTCGCTGAGGAACTCGTCATCGAAGTCGAAGCGCGCCGCCAGGTCGTCGTAGTAGTTCAGCGGGATTTCCAGCAACGGCACGCCGGCTTCCTTGGCCCTGGCCACCTCGCGGAAGATGTCGTCACAGTCAAAGGCGACGTGGTGCACGCCCGAGCCGCGATAACTGTCCAGGGCATGGGCGATGGCGGTGTTGCGGTTTTCCGAGATGTTCAGTGGCAGCCGCAGGGTGCCGCAGTGGCTGCGCAGGGCACGGCTCTTGACCAGGCCATAGGGGTCGGGCAACACCACCTCGTCGTCGGCGGTGAAGTCGAACAGGCTCTTGTAGAACAGCACCCAGCTGTCCAGCGCCTCGGCCGGCAACGCCAGGGCCATGTGATCGATTCGCTTGAGGCCACCACTGGCGCGGGCTGTCGGGTCCAGGCGGAAATCGGTGTCGTAGAGGGTCTGACCGTTGCCGTCGGGCTGCACCAGGTACAACAGGCTGCCGTCCGGTGCGCGCACCGCCGGGATCTCGCGCTCGTTGGGGCCGACCAGGCCGCGGAACGGCTGGCCACGGTAGGCCATGGCGCGCTGCAGGGCGTCCTGGCCAGCGTTGACCCGCAAGGCCGTGGCGCACAGTGACGGGCCATGGGCTTCGAAGAAGTTGTGGGCGAACGAATAAGGTTCACCATTGAGGACGATGTTGATATCGCCCTGGCGCAGCAGACGTACGGCCTTGCTGCGGTGCTCGCCGGCCTCGGCGAAGCCCAGGCGCTTGAGCCAGGCGCCCAGGCGTGCGCCGACCGCCTCGTCGACGGCGAACTCGAGGAACTCCACGCCGTCGTAGCGGCTGGCGGCCGGCGGCGCGAACAGCACGCCCGGCTCGACCGCCCGCGCCTCGCGCTCGAGCTGGCGGCGGGTCTTCTCCTCCAGGTACAGCAGCGAGCGCAGGCCATCGGCGGCGTTCTGCCGAGGTGGCGCCGCGCGGAAACCGTCATTGAAGATCTCCAGCGACAACGGGCCGCGATAGCCGCTGGCCAGGATCGGCGCCAGGAAGCCCGCCAGGTCCATTTCCCCCTGGCCGGGGAAGCAGCGGAAGTGCCGGCTCCACTCCAACACATCCATGGCCAGGATCGGCGCATCGGCCATCTGCACGAAGAAGATCTTCTCGCCAGGGATATCGCGGATGCCGCTGGGGTCGCCCCTGAGCGACAGCGTATGGAAGCTGTCGAGGATCACCCCCAGTGCCGGGTGGTCGGCCTGGCGCACCAGGTTCCACACCTGTTGCCAGGTATTGACGTGGCGCCCCCAGGCCAGGGCCTCGTAGCCGATGCGCAGGCCCCGCGCGCCGGCATGTTCGGCGAGCAGGCGCAGGTCGTCCACCAGCAACTGTTCGTCGCCCAGGGCGTCGGGCTGGACATTACTGCACACCAGCACCAGGTCGGTGCCTAGCTCCTGCATCAGGTCGAACTTGCGCTCGGCGCGGTCGAGATTCTTGCGCAGGCGGTCGCGGCGGCAGCCCTCGAAATCGCGGAACGGCTGGAACAGGGTAATGGCCAGCCCCAGGTCCGCGCACAACTGGCGCACTTCGCGGGGGCTGCCGGCGTAGTACAGCAGATCGTTCTCGAAGATCTCGACGCCGTCGAAACCGGCGGCGGCGATGGCTTCGAGCTTTTCCGGCAGGGTGCCGCTCAAGGAAACGGTGGCAATCGAACGGTGCATGGCGGGTATTCCTTGTTATTGAGTGAGGCCTGGCACGATCGATTATTCGCAGGTAAAGTCGCCCCGGCAACGAACTTTGTACGGAACAGTTAGTTTTTGTTCGATTACCGAACAAAACCCGTTCCAGCGAATTGCGTCACCCACCCCCGTGAACAACCATGAACACCAGTCGCAGGCCCGCCGCCCCTTCCCGCCGCCACGCCGGTCGTTCGGCGGAACCTGCGCTGCAATACCCAACGTCACCACATAATAAGTTCAAGAAAACGGGTACCGACCTATGCACACCTTGCTCGCCCTGCGATCCGCGCCGCCTCGTTCGTCTTCTCCACACAGCCCCTGCCCGCGCCTCAAGCGCTGACCAATCCGGCCCCTGACAAGAACAACGGAGACAACATGGCCCGCTCAAGTTCCCAAGCCAAGAAAGCCACCGCCAGCGGATGGATCGGCTCTGCCCTCGAGTACTACGACTTCTTCATCTACGCCCAGGCCGCGGCGCTGATCTTCCCGCAGATCTTCTTCCCGTCCGCCGACCCGAAGATGGCCATCATCGCCTCGCTGGCCACCTACGGCGTGGGTTACCTGGCGCGCCCGGTGGGCGCCTTCGTGCTTGGCCACTGGGGCGATACCCGCGGGCGCAAGAACGTGCTGCTGCTGTGCATGTTCCTCATGGGTCTTTCGACCATGGCCGTAGGCCTGCTGCCGACCTACCACGATGTCGGCCTGCTGGCCCCGGCACTGCTGGTCCTGCTGCGCCTGGTCCAGGGCTTCGCCGTGGCCGGCGAGATCTCCGGCGCCAGCTCGATGATCATGGAGCACGCGCCGTTCGGCCGGCGTGGTTACTACGCCAGCTACACCCTGCAAGGGGTGCAGGCCGGCCAGGTGATGGCCGCCGCGGTATTCCTGCCGCTGGCCTACTTCATGCCCAGCGAGGCCTTCAACGACTGGGGCTGGCGCATTCCGTTCCTGATGAGCGCGCTGGTGCTGGTGGCTGGTTTCATCATCCGCAAGGAGGTCCACGAGACCCCGGCCTTCGTTAGGGAAGAGAAACAGGACAAGGTGGCCAAGTCGCCGATCAGCGAGGCCTTCCGCCACAGCTGGAAGCACATGGTGCTGGTGATGTTCATGGCGCTGATGAACGTGATCCCGGTGGTCGCCACCATCTTCGGCGCCGCCTACGCGGTGCAGCCGGCCTACGGCATCGGCTTTGACAAGAGCGTGTACCTGTGGATCCCGGTGGTGGGCAACATCGTCGCGGTGCTGGTGATCCCCTTCGTCGGCAACCTCAGCGACAGGATCGGCCGGCGCCCGACCATGATCGCCGGTTGCCTGGGCTCGGGCCTGCTGGCGTTCGTCTACCTGTATGCGATCAGCATCCAGAACGTGCCACTGGCCTTCGCCGCCTCGATCGTCATGTGGGGCATGGTCTACCAGGGCTACAACGCAGTGTTCCCGAGCTTCTATCCGGAGCTGTTCCACACCCGCTACCGGGTCTCGGCCATGGCCATCGCGCAGAACCTCGGCACCATGATCACTGCCATGCTGCCGGCGTTGTTCGCCGCAGTCGCGCCGCCGGGCTCGGACAATATCCCGCTGGTGGTCGGCGGGCTGGCGTTCCTCATTACCTGCGTGTGCGCGCTGGCCGCCTACCTGGCACCGGAAACCCACCGGCTGGCAATGGAAGACCTGGGCAACCCGCAGGCACAACCCATGGCGCGGGAAGCCTATGAAGCGAGCCGCAAGGGCAGCTTGAAAGCGTTCGGCCACTGACATCGGCGGTGCCGAAAGAAAGACGCCTCGTCAGAGGCGTCAAGACATTCCCCCGCAACCAAAGGAGCACAGGGGCTTCTCAAGGTGAATCCGTGTGGTTCAGAGAATCGACAACGGGTACTCGACGATCACCCGCACCTCGTCCAGGTCCGACTCGAAGGCTGTCGCCCGGGTGGTGGCCTGGCGCACGCGCAGTGCCAGGTCCTTGGCCGCGCCGGTCTGCACCACGTACTTGATCTCGATGTCGCGCTCCCAGCGCTTCTGGTCGGTGAGCGGGTCGCCGTTGCCGTCGCGGCGCATGTAGTAGGCGTTGGCATGGCTGTAGTCGGCGTCGCTGCCACGGCCATAGCGGGTCATGAACGACAGCCCCGGCACACCGTAGGCGGCCATGTTCAAGTCGTAGCGCAGCATCCATGAGCGCTCTTTCGGCGAGTTGAAGTCGCTGTACTGGATGGAGTTGTCGAGGAAGATCGAATCGGACTGGCGCAGGTAGTCGAAGTCGTCGTCGCCGTTGTTGCGCTGGTGGGTCAGGGCCAGGGTATGGGCGCCGTAGCGCACGCCGAGCTTGGCGCTCCAGATGTCGTTGTCGAACTGGCCCAGGCGCTGACGTCCTTCGTCCCTGGCGTTGTAGAAATTGAACCCGCCGATCAGCGCCAGCTCATCCGACAGCGGCCAGGTCACGCTGGTGCCGGCGTAGTACTGGTTCCACACATCCTTCAAGCGACTGCCGAACAGGCTGACGCTGACGTTTTCGTTGATCGCGTAGTCGCCACCGCCGTAGGCGATCCACGGCGAATCCACCGGGCCGCCGTAGAACGTCACGAAGTTGTCGCGCAAGTCGCTGGACACCGGCTGGCTCATGGCGTGCAGGCGCCCGGCCTGCAGCGTCAGGCCTTGCACACTGGTGTTCTCCAGGGTCACGCCGCGAAAACTTTCCGGTAACAGCCGCGAGTCGCCGGCCGCCACCACCGGGTTGACCGGGAACACATCGCCCACCCGCAGCACGGTGTCGAACAGGCGCACCTTGGCCGCGCCGCCGAGCTTGGTGTATTCGTCGCGGGCCTGGCCATCGCGGTCCACCGGCAGCACGTCGAACGAGCTGCGCCCACCGTTGCGCCCGCCACCGGTGTCGAGCTTGAGCCCGAGCATGGCGAAGGCGTCCACCCCGACGCCCACCGTGCCTTGGGTGAAGCCGGACTCGAAGCGGGTGATCACGGCATGGGCCCAGGCTTCGGAGTAGCCGTTGCCGCTGTCCTTGCCGCTGTTGTAGGTGGGGGCCGGGCCATCACGATGGTCACGATTGAAATAGTAATTGCGGTTGAGCACGCTCAGGCGGCTGCCCTCGATGAACCCTTCCTTCTGCTCTTCTGCGGCCCAGGCCGCCGGGCCGAAGCCGGCCAGCGCCACCAGGGCGGCCAGGGAAAGTGTCGGATTGCTCTTCATCCACTGCTCCTTCGATTGCGGCTGTTCTTGTTGTCAGACCCTGGCGCTGGAGCCTCCCTGGTCTGGCCAGATGCGCACGCACCCAGCCCCATTGGCCGAGCCTGATGCTCGCCGCTGGCGGATAACGGGAAGGTGATGGGGGCATTACAATCGTGTCATGCGCAGCGGGGGGAGCCGCGTGCGCGCCCAGCTTTCAGATCTGTAACCCGGCCGTCATGCCCCTGTTTGCCGGGCATCGCTAGCGTGGTCTGCGAAACGAATTTTTCGGAGGCACGACCATGCTACGACCGACCCTCACCGCCGCCCTGCTGGCGCTTTCCCTCTCGACCCAGGCCAGCGGCTTTTCCAGGCTGGACAGCGAACAGCTGCTGGCGGACCACCAGCAGGCCGTGGCGGCCTATGCGGCCAAGCGGGCGAAGCCCATGCCGGAGATCGTCGACTACCGCTATGGCATGAAGCTCGACGTTGCCCGCCTCGTGCGCCAATCGGGCGACCCGCGCACCTGCGAGGTGGTACCGCGGCTGATGACCTTCGAAGACAGCCAGGGCACCTTGCGCACCGTGCGCTACGCGGTGCAGTCGCAGTGCATCAACAACAAGTAGTTCAGCCGCGCAGCCCGTCCACCAGTTGCAGGCTGTTGCGCCCGCTGCGCTTGGAGGCGTACAGCAGCACGTCGCCTTGCTCGATCAACGCCGCCAGGCTGGCCGGCGGGCGGTCGAACAGATTGGCGCCGATGCTCAGGGTCACCGCCTCGGGGGTGCGGAACGCCTGTTCGGCGGTGCCCTGGAACTGCTGACGCAGGGCCTCGGCCAGGCGCTGGATGGCTTCGCGCGAAGCCCCGGCCAGGAGGATCACGAACTCGTCGCCGCCCAGCCGTGCGGCGATCGCCCGCTCCGGCAGCATGGCCCGGATCATCTCGCTCAAGGCCACCAGCAGGCGGTCGCCGGCGGCATGCCCATGCAGGTCGTTGACCAGCTTGAAGTGGTCGATGTCGATCAGCAGCAAGGCCCCGGGGTTTGCCGGGGAAACCTCGTTGAACAGGTTCGCCGCGCGCATTTCCAGTGCACGGCGGTTGTACAGCGCGGTCAGCGGATCGCGCGCGGCCAGGCGCTCGATGCGCTCCTCGCGGCGGTAGCGCACGGTGCCGGTCATCGACAGGGCGATCAGCATGATCGCCATGGCCCCTTCCACCAGCGACACCTGGATGATCTGCCCGCGAAACGCGGTCAGGTCGATCAGTGTCCCCGGCAGCAGCGCCGGCAGCGTCTTGGCCAGGTAGAACAGCCCGTGCAGCAGCAGGATGCAGCGCAGCTGCACCGCGCCGACACTGAACGACTTGCCGTGCGGGCGCAACAATGCGCTGGCGTACAGGGTGAACGCGGCGACCAGCAGCGAGTTGGCCACCAGGAAGGTCTTCGACCAGGTGGGCCACTGCGGCAGCAGCAACAGGCTCAGCCAGGCCAGCGGGGCCAGGTAGCAGAGCCGTGACAGACGGGTTTCGGTAAAGCGTGACACCCCCAGCAGGAACAGCCAGTGGGCGGCCACCAGCATGCCGTTGGCGAACCAGATGCCGATGAACAGATAACCGCTGCCACGCAGCAAGGCGAGCGAGGAACCGACGCTGATGGTGGCGAAGCTGGCGCTCCAGCACAGCAGCGAAGACTCGCGCACGCTGCGCCACTCCACGGCCAGATACAGCGCGGCGGCCGCGGCCAGGGCGATGGTGAGGGTCAGCATGGTGGAAGCGTCGAACGCCATGGGTGGAAGTGGCCTGTATCTGGGTTACCGTTCAGAACGGTGATTGTATGCGTTCAAGGGTCAATGCACAGGCATAAATGATATCCAAATGATGGCATTCGGACTGATAACCCATTCATCCGCCTACCAGACGACAGTCACCTGTCATTGCCCGGAGAGGAAGCTCACCAACTGTCGCCCATGCGAGCTGAGCGCTTCCCAACTGCGGAAGCAGATACGCAACTCCAGGGTCGCCCAACGCTCCTCCAGCGCCACCCGGCGCACCGCCAGTTCCTGTTCGGCGCGCACGGCCGCCGTTTCCGGCAGCATGGCGATACCCGCGTGCTGGGCCACCAGCTGGGCGATGGCTTCGAAGCTGGGCGCGCGCACCCGCACCTTCAGCGGCATGGCCAGGTTCATCGCCAGTTCCTCGACGAAGCGCTGCATGGCACGCTCGGCGGGCAGGCAGACGAAGGGAAAACCCAGCGCGTCCGCCAGGCGCAGCTGGCCGCGCCCGGCCAACGGGTGATCGAGCGGCACCAGCAGCACCAGGCGCTCGGTGCGAAACGGCAGCGATACCACGCCCTCGTTGACCAGGTTGCCGTCGTACACGCCGATCTCGCACTCCCCGGCCAGCACCACCCGCAGGACATCGATGCTCTTGTGCTCGACCAGTTGCAGGTCCACCTCCGGGTAGTCGGCCAGGAACGGCCCGAGCACGGCCGGCAACAGGGTGCTGTTGGTCACGGTGGACGCCGCCAGGTGCAGGGTGATGCGCCGCTGGCCGGCGAGTTCGCGCAGCGTGTCCTGCAGCTTCTGCGCCTCGCCCAGCACGCCCCGCGCCGACTCCAGCACCAGGCGCCCGGCCGGGGTCAGTTGCATGCCGTCGGCCTTGCGCAGGAACAGGGTCAACCCGCTGCGCGCCTCGAACAGGCGCAGGCGGGTGCTGGCGGCCGATACCGCCACCGGGAAGGTCGCCGCCGCCTTGCTCAGGCTACCGGTGGCGGCAATGGCGGCGAGCAGCCGCAGGTCGGCCAGGTCGAAGTGCATCAGGGCTTCTCCAAATCAGAACGCCATGTTCGAGAAAAAGCGATTCTAGCGCGGGTGTGTTCTGCGCAGAATAAACCGCACTTCTTCTGTGCCACGGACCCGCCATGACCCGCCTGCCCGCCCCGCTCCAGCGCGCCCTTGCCAACGGCAGCCTGTACGCCGTACTCGCCGCCCTGGGCTTCAGTTTCAAGGCCATCTTCGTCAAGCTCGCCTATGCCGCAGGCCCGGTGGACGCCATCAGCCTGCTGGCACTGCGCATGGCCCTGTCGCTGCCGCTGTTCGCCTGGCTGGTGTGGGCCAGCCGTGGCCAGGGCGGCGCGCCGCTGAGCGCCGGCGACGGCCTGCGCGTAGCCTTGCTTGGCCTGTTCGGCTACTACCTGGCCAGCCTGTTCGACTTCTACGGCCTGCAATACATCAGTGCCGGGCTCGAGCGGCTGATCCTGTTCACCTACCCGACCCTGGTGCTGGTGATCCAGGCCATCGTCCAGCGCGAACGCCCGACCCTGCGCACCCTGGCGGCCATGGGCCTGTGCTACCTGGGGCTGGGCATCGCCTTTGTCCACGACATCGGCGCCTCGGGCGGCGGCAATGCGGTGCTGGTCGGCTCGCTGTGGGTGTTCGCCAGCGCGGTCACCTATGCCCTGTACTACTCGGGCACCGGCATGATGCTCAAGCGCATGAATTCGATGCGCCTGGCTGGATTGTGCGGTACCGCCTCCTCGCTGATGGTGCTGGCCCACTACCTGCTGGTGGCCGATGTCGCGCCGCTGCTGCAGTTGCCCGGCACGGTGTGGCTCAACGCGGCATTGATGGCGCTGTTCTCCACGGTGCTGCCGATCTACTGGGTGGCGCTGGCGATCCAGCGCCTCGGGCCCACGCACACGGCGGCGGTGGGCAACCTGGGGCCGGTGCTGACGATGCTGGCCTCATGGCTGATCCTCAGCGAGGCGATCTCCTTGTACCAGGTGGCCGGGCTGGTCCTGGTGCTGTTCGGGGTATCGCGGCTGAAACCGGCGAAAAAGCCAGAGGCGCCAACCGCACCGATCCCGGCCTCGGCGCGGTCCCTGTAGGCGCCATGCATCCGCTGCGGGCACGCATTGCATTTGCCCTGCACGGCGAACCCATGGCATAGAAAAGCTGTCCACGTCCTTACCCGGCCACATCGCGCCCTCCAGGAGATTCCCATGAGCAAGCCCCCTTATGTCCCGCCCAAGGTCTGGACCTTCGAGGCCCCTTCCGGCGGCCAGTTCGCCAGCATCAACCGCCCGGTGGCCGGCGCCACCCACGACAAGCCGCTGCCCACCGGCAAGCATCCGCTGCAGCTCTACTCCCTGGCCACGCCCAACGGGGTCAAGGTCACCATCCTTCTGGAAGAACTGTTGGCCCTCGGCCACGGCGGCGCCGAGTACGACGCGTGGCTGATCCGTATTGGCGAAGGCGACCAGTTCGGCAGCGGCTTCGTGCAGGTCAACCCCAACTCGAAGATCCCCGCCCTGCTCGACCGCAGCGTCGAACCGCCGGTGCGGGTGTTCGAGTCCGGCGCGATCCTGCTGTACCTGGCGGAAAAATTCGGCGCCTTCCTGCCCCAGGACCTGGCCGCGCGCACCGAGACCCTCAACTGGCTGTTCTGGCAGATGGGCGCTGCACCTTATCTGGGCGGTGGTTTCGGCCACTTCTACGTCTACGCGCCGGAAAAGTTCGAATACGCGATCAATCGTTTCACCATGGAAGCCAAGCGCCAGCTCGACGTGCTCGACCGGCGCCTGGGCGAAAGCGCCTACCTGGGCGGCGATACGTACAGCATCGCCGACATCGCCGTATGGCCCTGGTATGGCCAGTTGGTACGCGGCAACCTGTACGGCGCGGCCGAGTTCCTCGCGGTACACGAGTACGCCAATGTGCAGCGCTGGGCAGAGGCCATCGCCCAGCGCCCGGCGGTACAGCGCGGCACCCGGGTCAACCGCACCTGGGGCGAGGAAGCCAGCCAGGTGGCGGAGCGCCACGCGGCCAGCGATCTGGAGTGACCCAGTCACCCCGCACATAGCGACGCGTGCACCTCATTCGTGTTGCCTATGCCTCGAGGGGCATAGGCAACTGCGCACACCGACCCGCCGTTCGATTGCCCGGCTGCAACCAACCATTTCCCCGCTGCATGCCTGCGCCCACCAAGACCTTCTTGCTACACTCGCCGCCATGATTTTCCACCTGCACAACTGTGGTGACAGCATGATCGAGGTAACCGAGGTTTCCATTGCCGAGCTGCGCGACGCGCTCGAGTCTGGCCGCACGACGGCCGTCGAGCTGGTCAAGGCGTACCTGGCCCGCATCGACGCCTACGACGGCACCGACACCGCCACGCGGCTCAATGCCGTGGTGGTGCGCAACCCCGAGGCCCTGAAAGAGGCCGAAGCCTCCGATGCCCGCCGTGCCCGTGGCGAAACCCTCGGCCCGCTGGATGGCATCCCCTACACCGCCAAGGACAGCTACCTGGTCAAGGGCCTGACCGCCGCCTCCGGCAGCCCGGCGTTCAAGGACCTGGTCGCCCAGCGCGATGCCTTCACCGTCGAGCGCCTGCGCGCCGGCGGCGCCATCTGCCTGGGCAAGACCAACATGCCGCCGATGGCCAATGGCGGCATGCAGCGTGGCGTGTATGGCCGCGCCGAAAGCCCGTACAACGCCGCCTACCTCACAGCCCCCTTCGCCTCCGGCTCCTCCAACGGTGCCGGCACCGCCACCGCCGCCAGCTTCAGCGCCTTCGGCCTGGCCGAGGAAACCTGGTCCAGTGGCCGCGGCCCGGCCTCGAACAACGGCCTGTGCGCCTACACCCCGTCGCGCGGGGTGATCTCGGTGCGCGGCAACTGGCCGCTGACGCCGACCATGGACGTGGTCGTACCTTATGCGCGGACCATGGCCGACCTGCTGGAGATCCTCGACGTGGTGGTGGCCGACGACGCCGACAAGCGCGGCGACCTGTGGCGCCTGCAACCCTGGGTGCCGATCCCGGCCGCCTCGAGCGTGCGCCCTGCCTCGTACCTGGACCTGGCCGTGGGCGCCGAGTCGCTCAAGGGCAAGCGCTTCGCCGTGCCACGCATGTACATCAATGCCGACGCCGAAGCCGGCACCTCGGAGAAGCCCGGCATCGGCGGCCCGACCGGCCAGCGCATCAATACCCGTGCCAGCGTGATCGAGCTGTGGCAGCAAGCCCGCCAGGCCCTGGAAGCGGCCGGTGCCGAAGTGGTCGAGACCGACTTCCCGCTGGTCTCCAATTGCGAGGGCGACCGCCCCGGCGCGCCGACGGTGTTCACCCGTGGGATCGTCAGCAAGGAGTTCCTGCATGACGAACTGTGGGAACTGTCCGGCTGGGCCTTCGACGACTTCCTGCGCGCCAACGACGATCCCAAGCTCAACCGCCTGGCCGATGTCGATGGCCCGCAGATCTTCCCCCACGACCCCGGCACCCTGCCCAACCGTGAAGACGACCTTGCCGCCGGCATGGACGAGTACGTCAACATGGCCAAGCGCGGCCTGAAGAGCTGGGATCAGATCGCCACCGTGCCCGACGGCCTGCGCGGCCTGGAAGCCACCCGCAAGCTCGACCTGGAAGACTGGATGGACGCCCAAGGCCTGGACGCGGTGCTGTTCCCCACCGTGGCCGATGTCGGCCCGGCGGACGCCGATGTGAACCCCGAATCGGCAGACATCGCCTGGAGCAACGGCATCTGGGTGGCCAACGGCAACCTGGCGATCCGTCACTTGGGCGTGCCGACCGTGACCGTGCCGATGGGCGTGATGGCCGATATCGGCATGCCAGTGGGCCTGACCTTCGCGGGCAAGGCGTACAGCGACAACAATCTGTTGAAATTCGCCGCCGCCTTCGAGTCTACCGGCTCGCGCCGCATCGTCCCGCCGCGTACGCCGAAACTGGGCTGACGCACCTGATCGCGGGGCCCTTCCGCTCCTGCCCTGGGTAGGAACGGGAGGGCCCCGCGATTGCTTTTGAGCGTTCGACACCTTCGCCAAATTCAACTTTTTGTGTAATATTCAACACAATATTGAATCTGGTGCCGACCATGCTCACCCTCGCCCACGAACGCCAGCTCACCCTGAACGTGCTCAAGACCGCCCTGCAGGCGCTGGGCAGCGTCGTCCCGCGCAATGTGGAAATCCTTCTGCACGACCTCGAACACCCGGAACGCTCGGTGGTGGCGATCGTCAATGGCGAGCTCTCCGGCCGCCAGGTCGGCAGCCCGATACTCGCCGCTCCCGAACAGGACCAAGGGTTCAAGGCCTTGATGCAGGCCGCCGCCGACCAGCAGGGCTGCGACCCTGTGGTGCTGCCCGACTACCCCACCACCCTCAAGGGGCGCAGCCTGCGCAGCGCCACGGCGATCTACCGTGACAGCACCGGCCAGCCCTTCGCCAGCCTGTGCGTGAACACCGACGTCACCGGCCTGGACGCCGCCATGGCGTTTCTGCGGCACTTGCAGCCGCTGGGCGCCGCGCCAGCCACGGTAACCGCCGACGAGCCCGCCGACATGACTGCATTGATGGCCGGGATCATCCAGGACGCACTGCAGCGCAGCGGCCAGGGGCGGATGACCAAGCAGGCCAAGGTCGAGGCCGTGCGCGTGATGCAGGAGCGCGGCCTGTTCATCGTCAAGGGCGGCGTCGAGAAAGCCGCCGAGGCCCTCGGCGTGACCCGCTACACCGTCTACAACTACCTGGAGCAGCTGCGCGGCGAGCCCGCCGCGGCTGCCCGCGACTGAGCCACGGAGCCCACCATGCCCTTGCATATCCCTACCCCGCTGATCGAATCCCGCCCGCTGTCGCTGAGCGCCGGCCGCCCGGTGTGGCTCAAGCTCGAAGCCCTGCAACCCTGTGGCTCGTTCAAGCTGCGCGGCGTCGGCCACGCCTGCGAGGCGCACCATGCTCGCGGCGCCCGTCACTTCGTCTCCTCGTCCGGCGGCAATGCCGGGCTGGCGGTGGCCTACGCCGGCCGCAAACTCGGCGTGCCGGTGACCGTGGTGGTGCCCGAGACCACCACCGAACGGGCCAAGGAACTGCTGCGCCTGGAAGACGCCAGCGTGGTGGTGCGCGGCAGCTCCTGGCAGGAAGCCAACGAGCACGCGCAGACCCTGCTGGGCGCGGGTGACGCCTTCATCCACCCGTTCGACGACCCGCTGCTGTGGACTGGCCACGCCAGCATGATCGATGAAGTGGCCCAGGCCGGCTGCAAGCCGGATGCGGTGGTGCTGTCGGTTGGCGGCGGCGGCCTGCTGCGCGGCGTGGTCGAAGGGTTGCAGCGCAATGGCTGGCAGGATGTGCCGGTGCTGGCCGTGGAAACCGAAGGCGCGGCGTCGATGCACGCGGCCATGGCTGCCGGGCACACCGTGGAACTGCCGGGGATCACCTCGGTAGCCACTTCACTGGGGGCCAAGCGGGTGGCCGAACAGGCGCTGGCCTGCACCCGCCAGCACCCGGTGGTCAGCCACCTGGTGAGTGATCGCGAGGCGCTCGACGCCTGCGAACGCCTGCTGCGCGATCACCGCCTGCTGGTGGAGCCGGCCTGCGGCGCGGCGCTGGCCTTGCTCGAACACCCCGACGCAGTGGCGGCCTTTGGCAATGTCCTGGTGATCGTCTGCGGTGGCGCCACCGCAACGCTGGAGCAGATCCGCGCCTGGCGCGAAGCCTGCTGATCCGACACAGGCTCGCTTGAACACGAGCCTGGGCAGCTGTCGGCGAACACGTTACCGCTATATACTTTTGAACATATCGATTCAGAAGTACGTGTTTGCCATGCCCAGTATCCGTGATCGCAACCTGCAACTGATCCTCGCCGCCGCCAGCGAGGAATTCGCCCACCATGGTTTCGCCGCCGCCCGGGTCGACGCTATCGCCGCCCGCGCCGGGCTGCCCAGGGCCAACGTGTTCTACTACTTCCGCAACAAACGCCTGCTCTACACCGCAGTGCTCGACCTGGTGATGGAACCCTTGCTGCGCGCCTCGCGCAGCCTGGTGCCGGAGGCTCACCCCGAACAGGCCCTGCCCCGCTACTTCAAGGCCAAGGCCGAGGTGGCGCGCCAACACCCCGGCGCGGTACGCGTCTGGCTCAAGGAAATGCTGCATGGCGCCCGGCAACTGCCCGGTGAACGCGCCGAGCTGCTGCGCAGCAGTGGCAGGCAGACGCTGGCCTGCCTGGCGCAGTGGATGGAGCGCGGGCTGATCGTGCGGACCACGCCCGAGCACCTGCTGCTGTACCTGTGGTCTACGTCCCTGGCGACCTTCCGCTTCGGCATGGCCCCCGGCAGCTCAGTGCAGATCAAGCCATCCCGCGCCTCGACCCAGGCCCAGGCCGAGCTACTCTTGCGCGGCCTGCGTCCGGAGCCCTGCGCACTGGGCAGGAGCGCATGACCGATATATAACTAAAAATACAACGACTGACCTATCGACAAGGAGCACCGTCATGACCCCGGTCAACGCCGCCAAGGAAGCCGTAGGCGCCCCCTACCAGCTGGAACTGATGAGGCATGCCCAGCGCATGACCTGGGAGGCCGTCGAGCGGATCGCCCAAGGCATCCATCCTGGCATGCGTGAATCACAGGCCCGGGAGCTGGGCCAACAGGTGCTGGTCGAGCTGGGCATGCAGCGCATCTGGCACCCCACCCACATCCGCTTCGGCAGCAATACGCTGAAAACCTTCAAGCAGCGCTCCGACGGCGATCCGGTGCTGGGCGACAACGACATCTTCTTCATCGACATGGGCGTGGTCTGGCAAGGCCATGAAGGCGATGCCGGCACCACTTTCGTCAGCGGGAACGACCCGCAGATGGCCGCCTGCGCAGCGGCGGCCCGCACCCTGTTCGATGAGGTGCAGGCCCAGTGGCGCGGCCAGGGGGTCAGCGGCGTCGAGCTCTATCACTTCGCCGCCGAGCGTGCTCGCCAGCTGGGCTGGAAGCTGAACATGGACATCAAGGGGCACCGCGTCAGCGACTTCCCCCACGCCATCTATCGTGCGGGTGACCTGGGTGATTTCGAAGGCGCCCCCGGCGCCGGGCTGTGGATCCTCGAGATCCAGATCGCTCATCCCGAGCACGCCTACGGCGCCTTCCACGAGGACCTGCTGGCCTGAACGAAGCTTACTCCGCCACCACCCCCTGCAACCGAGCCCACAGCCGCTCGACATGCTCACGCTCGGTGGGCAGCGCCCCCACCGAGACCCGCACCATCCAGCGCCCGTCCAGGGTTGCCGGGGTCACGTAGGCATCACCCGAGGCGTTGAGGCGCTCGGCCCAGGCACGGGTGTGGGCATCCAGCGCCTCGCCCTCGAGACCCGTCGGACGATGGCGGATGCACAAGGTCTGCAACTGCACCGGCGCCAACACCTCCCACGCGGCAGCCGCCTCCACCTGCGCGGCCAGCCACTGTGCGTTTTCCAGGTCGCGGCGCAGGCGTTGCTGCAGGGCCTCGACACCTTCGCTGCGCAGCATGAACCACAGTTTCAAGGCGCGGAACCGCCGCCCCAGGGGGATGCCCCAGTCGCGCAGGTTCTTCACCTCGCCATCGACCGCCGACTGCAGGTAGCTGGGGTTGGTGCTCATCACCCGGATCAGGTGCTGCGGGTCGCGCACATAGTAGATCGAGCAGTCGAAGGCCACGCCCAGCCACTTGTGGGCATTGACCACCACCGAGTCGGCCAGCTCGATGCCGTCCCACATCCAGCGGCATTCCGGGAGGATCATCGCCGAACCGGCCATGGCCGAGTCCACGTGCAGCCACAGCTGGTTGGCCTGGGCGATCTCGCCGATCGGGCGCAGCGGGTCCAGCGCGGTGGTGGTGGTGGTGCCGGTGGTGGCCACCACGGCGCAGGGCTGGTTGCCGGCGGCGAGGTCCTCGGCGATGGCGTCGCGCAGCGCCTCCGGGCGCATGGCGTAGTGTGCGTCGGTGGGGATCAGCCGAATGTTTTCACGGCCGAATCCGGCCAGCAGCGCGGCCTTGTCCACCGAACTGTGGGCATGGGCGCTGACGTAGACCACCAGGGGCTTGCCCTGGGCCTGCAGGCCGCCGCGCACCTGGGCATGGTCGGTGGCACGCTCGCGGGCGCAGATCAGCGCCACCAGGGTACTGGTCGAGGCGGTGTCCTGGATCACCCCGCTCCATTGCCCGCTAAGGCCGAGCAGCTGGCGCAGCCAGTCGAGGGTGGTTTCCTCCAGTTCGCTGAGGGCCGGGCTGGACTGCCACGACAGGCCGAGCACGCCCAGGCCCGTGCTGAGGAAGTCGCCGAGCACTGATGACAGAGTGCCGTTGGAGGGGAAGTAGCCGTAGAAGTCCGGGTGCTGCCAGTGGGACAGGCCGGGCATCACCAGCTTGTCGACGTCGGCGAGGATGGCCTCGAACGGCTCGCCTTGCTGCGGCGCGCCTTGGGGCAGCGCGGCCTTGAGGTAGCCGGGTTCGACCTGGGCCATGACCGGGCGTTCGCCGACGGTCTGGCGATAATCGGCGATCAGGTCGATCAGTTGGTGGCCGTATTGGCGGAATTGCTCGGGGGTCATGGGCGGTCTCCTGGCGGACAATGCCTCGCAGTCTAGGCCTCCATCACCCGCCGAATAACCCCGCTTCACGCATAGCTGCTATGGCAAAGGCGCATGCCCACCCTGCACGCCGAACTGCGACTGGCGCCACACCTCGAACACCCGGTTACGCAGCCAGCGATGTTCGGCCGAGGCCTGCAGACGCTGATGCCATACCACCCAGTAACGCTGGGTGTGCTCGACAAAGCCCATCGGCCGCCAGCTCAGCCCATGCAACCGCGCCAGTTGCCGGGCGATATGCTCGGGCACCGTGGCCAGCGCCTGGCCGTTGCCGACCACCTGGACCATCGCGCTGAAGAACGGCACCTCCAGGCTGACGCGCCGTTGCAGCCCCTGGGCACGCAGATGGCGGTCGATGAAACTGTCCTTGTCGCCGCCACCGGACACCCGCACGTGCTTGAAGGCCAGGTAGTCATCCTGGCTAAGTTCGGCGCGGGCGCTCAGCGGATGGTCATGGCGCATCAGGCACACCGCCCGATCCTCGCCCAGCAGCCGACCGTGCAGGTTGGGTGGCGACTCGTCGAACAGCGTGGTGGCCAGGTCGATCTCGCCGCTGGCGAGCAAGGCGTACTGCCCGGCCTGCCAGGTGCGGTACTCCAGCGATACCCCTGGCGCCTCCTGCTCCAACGCTTTCACCAGCTGCGGCAGCATATGTTCGGCCACGTAGTCCGAGGCGGCCAGGCAGAAGCGCCGTTCGCAGCGCGCCGGGTCGAACGCTGCGGGCTGGCGCAGGGCGTTGAGCTCGTCGAGTACCTGGCGCAATGGCTCGACCAGCGTTTCGGCGTGTTCGCTGAGCACATAGCCACGCCCCTGGCGCACCAGCAGCGGGTCGTCGAAAGCCTCGCGCAGGCTGGCCAGCTGGCGGCTCAGCGCCGATTGGCTGCAGCCCAGGCGCTCGGCTGCGTGGCTGAGGTTCTTCAGCTGCAGGAGACAGTCGAGGGTACGCAGGTGGGCAAGGCTGAGGGAGGCGAAGCTGGGGTGCATGGCACAGGTCCGGAAATGATCGCGGGGCAAGCCCGCTCCCACAGACGCACTGGGGAGAGGGCTTGCCCCGCGAGGATAACGCGCGGCTCAGTCAGTCAGGCCGACATAGACGTTCTGCACGTCGTCGTTCTCGTCGATAGCCTCGAGGAATGCCTCGACCTCGGCCAGGGCTTCGGCGCTCAGGCTGGCCGCACTCACCGGGTTTTTCGGGGTGTAGCCAATCTTCGCCGAGGTGACGGTGAAGCCATGCTCGGGCAGGGCCTTCTGCACGGCGTCCAGGTCGGTGGTATCGGTGATGAACAGGGTCGAACCCTCTTCCTCGCCGTCCTCGAAGTCCTGGGCACCGGCTTCGATGGCTGCCATTTCCGGGTCGGCGTCGCCTTCCGGGGTCGCCTCGATCAGGCCGACGTGGTTGAAGTCCCAGGCCACCGAACCGCTGGCACCCAGTTGGCCCTTGCGGAACAGGACGCGGATCTGCGCCACGGTGCGGTTGACGTTGTCGGTCAGGCACTCGACGATCAGCGGCACCTGGTGCGGGGCGAAGCCTTCATAGCTGACGGCATGGTACTGCACGGCCTCGCCGTCCAGACCTGCGCCCTTCTTGATCGCGCGCTCCAGGGTCTCACGGGTCATCGAGGCTTTCTTGGCCTGGACGATGGCCAGGCGCAGGCGCGGGTTCATGTCCGGGTCAGCGCCGGACTTGGCGGCGATCTGGATCTCCTTGGCCAGCTTGCCCATGATCTTGCCCTTGGCGTTGGCCGCCGTTTCTCTATGCTTGGCTTTCCACTGTGCGCCCATATCGACTCTCTTTGTTTCAGCGGCCGGTTCAGGAAGCGACCGGCCAAAAAGTGGGGAGAGTTTATACGCCCTGCGCACCGGGTTCGACAAGAAATCGCATCAGCTTCAGCCCTTGTCGGCCTTCCCCGCCGCCGCCGCGAACTTCGCCAGGCGCACATCCAGCCCGCGTGGACGCACGCCGCGGTCTTCGGCGCGCTCCTTGCGGCGAATGGCGTTGCGCACCATCAGCGACCCCAGGTAGCGCACCGGCTCCGGCGGGAAACGCCCCAGCGGACCCTTGACCAGCGGCGAGCGGGTCCAGGCGTTGTCCAGCCCCAAGGTCAGCGACGAGAGGATCTGCCCGCCCATGTGACACGGCCCCACCCCGCTGCCTGAATAGCCGAAGCCATAGAACACGTTGCCCTGCCCATCGAGCCGGCCAAAGAACGGCAGGCCGGTCACCGAGCGATCCGACGGCCCGTTCCAGCTCGCCGCCAACGGCACCTCGGCCAGCGCCGGGAAGAACTCGGCCAGGCTGTCACGCAGCAACGACTGATACGGCGACGGCTGGTCGAACACCGGCAGCATGCGCCCGCCGTAGGCAAAGGTATTGCCGCCCTTGCCGAGCATCAGCCGACCGTCGGAGGTGTTGTGGTAGTAGTGCACGAAGATCCGCGAGTCGAGCACGCTGACGCCGCTGTCCAGGCCGATCTGACGCAGCAGCTCGGGGCACGGCTCGGTGATCACCATGTCGCTGGAGACGATCGCCACGCTGCGCTCGAACTGCGGGAAAGCCCGCGCCATCCAGGCATTGAGGCCCAACACCACGCGGTCGGCGCGGATGGTGCCGGCCCGGGTGCGCACCTGTGCCGGCGCGCCATGCTCCATGCCGGTCATCGCCGTGCCTTCGTGAATGCGCACGCCACGCTGCAAGGCTACCCGGCGCAAGCCGCGCACCAGACGCCCCGGCTGTACCGTGGCCGCGGCCGGCGAGTACCAGCCCTCCAGATGCCGCTGGGAGCCGGCCAGGCGCTGCACCTGTTCCAGCGCCAGGCGCTGGAACGAGTTGATGCCGTGGCGCTCCAGCGCGGCGATCACCGCATCGGTGCCGCCGAGCTGGGCCTGGTTGGTGGCGGTGTAGAGCGTGCCGTCCATGCGGAAGTCGCAGCGGATGCCATTGGCCGCGCAGAACTCGCCGATGGCGCCGATGCTGCGTTCGGACTCGCCCACCAGACGCACCGCCTCGGCCACCCCGAACAACCGTTCGAGGGTGAAGTACTTGGCCGACCAGGACAGCGCGCAGCCACCGTTGCGCCCGCTGGCCCCGGCGCCGCAGATGTCGGCCTCGATCAGCAGCACCTCCAGCTGCGGCGCCTGTTCCTTGATCATCAAGGCAGTCCACAACCCGGTGTAGCCACCGCCGACGATGCACACGTCGCAGCGCGCATCGCCGGCGAGCGGCGGGCACAGGGCCTCGTCTTCCTGGTCCAGGGCCTGTTGCAGCCAGAAGGGTCTCATCTGCTCGCTTTCCTCTAGGTACGCAGTGGCTTGATCGCCATGCCGGTATTGGGGGCCACGTCGGTGGCCTGGGGTGCCGTTGCCGGACGGCTGTTCCAGTGCGGCAGCAGCACGAGGGCGGAGAACAGCGCGGTGCCGGCGAAGACGATGAATACCGTGACGCTGTCGAAGTAGCCCGGCAGCAAGCCGCCAAGCACTGCGCCCACCGAGCCGCAGCCGTTGACGAAACCGGCCGCGGTGGCGCCGGCCTTGGCCGTGCCGAAGTCGATGGCCGCGGCGCCGCTGATCATCGAGTCCGGGCCGTAGAGGGTCAGGCCCATGACGAACAGCAAGGCCACCACCAGCGCCACGCTGCCGCTGTGCATCGCCGCCATGAAGCCGGCCAGGGTCAGGGTCAGCAGCACCAGGCTGATCACGCAGGCCGGCATGCGCCGGGCGCCGAACAGCTTGTCCGAAGCCAGGCCGATGAGGATCGGGCCAAGCAGCCCGGCCAGCTCGAAGGCCGTGGGGATGATCGCCGCGCCGACCTTGCCCACCGAGGGCATCTGTTCGAAGACGATCACCGGCCCCCACAGCAGGATGGCGTAGCGCGCCGGCTTGAGCAGGAAGTAGGCCAGGCCCAGGGTCAGCACCGTGCGGTTGCGCAGGATCTCGCGCAATGGCGCCCACACGCTGCACAGGTTCGCCCCTGGGGCCATGCTCTGTGGCTCGGGCTCCACGGCCGGCAGGCCGACGTCCTCGGGCTTGTTGCGCTGGAAGATGAAGAACAGCACCGCCACCACGGCCACCACCACGGCACTGGAGAAGAATGCCGCGTGCCAGGTGCCGACCAGGGTGTAGGCCCACCAGCCGGCGAACGGCGAGGCCACCAGGCCACCGAAGGCGTAGCACGAACTCCACAGCCCCAGTACCCGTCCGCGCTGGGACGCCGGGAAGAAACTGCCGATGTTCTTGCACAAGCCCGCCCAGCCGGTGGACTGCGCCAGCCCTTGGACCAGCATGCAGGTAGCGAAGATCGGGAAGGTTGCGTAACTGCCCATCACCACCGCGGCGGCCGACGAGATCAGCAGCCCGCCGAGCACCACCACGCGCGGCCCGAAGCGATCGGCGAGCATGCCCCAGGTGAACTGGCCCACGGCGTAGGCGGCCAGGTAGATGGCGTCGAGGTTGGCCATGGCGGCCTTGTCCAGCATGAAGGTCGGGTCTTCGCCGATGCCGAGCTTGGCCACCGAGAAGGCCTTGCGGGTGAAGTAGAAGGCGGCATAGGCCAGCCAGGTGATCGCGAAAATCTGCACGCGCCAGCGCTTGATGGCGCCCAGGGATTGGTTCATTTGACTCTGACCTCTTGTTTGAGTGTGCCGGCAGAATGTGAAGAAACGCCTGTCTTGTTGTTGTGTTGCGCACTGCGTGACGGAGGGACGTCACCTGGTCAGATGGCGGTGGTGCCGCCATGGCCGACATGCCGCTGCTCGTGGCAGCGGCGTCGGGTTGAAACACATGGAAACAGCTACTGACTGATAAATAAAATCGATTTATCGTATTTCACACATAAGCCCAGCTTGTAAGCGGAGTGTTCGATGTCGGTTTCCCACGCTCAACTCAAGGCCTTCCACGCGGTTGCCGAGCAAGGCAGCTTTACCCGCGCGGCGCAAAAGCTGTTTCTCACCCAGCCGGCGGTGTCCGACCAGGTGCGCAAACTGGAGGAACGCTTTGGCGTTTTGCTGTTTCACCGCAACAAACGCTCGGTGCAGCTGACCGACCTGGGCGAGCGCCTGCTGGGCGTCACCCAGCGCCTGTTCGCCTGCGAGGCCGAGGCCCAGGAGCTATTGCAGGACTCACGCGCCCTGCACACCGGCAGCCTGACCCTGGCGGTGGACGCGCCAGTGCATGTGCTGCCGCAGATTGCCCGGTTCTGCCAGCGCTATCCGGGGATCCAGGTGAAGATCGAGACCGGCAACACCGATGAGTCGCTGGCGCGGTTGTTCAGCTACCAGGCCGACCTGGCCCTGCTCGGGCGCGATGTCGATGACGAGCGGCTGTTCTGCGTGCCGATGCGGCGCGACCCGATGGTGGCGTTCGTCTCGCACCAGCATCCCTGGGCCAGCCGTGGACAGATCAGCCTGGCAGACCTGGACGATACGCCGCTGGTGCTGCGCGAGCCGGGGTCGGTGACGCGGCAGACGCTGGAGGAGGAGATGCAGCGGGCGGGGTTGCGGATTCGGTCGGCGATCCAGGTCGAAGGGCGGGAGGCGGCGCGGGAGGCGGTGGTCGTGGGGATTGGCGTGGGGGTGGTGTCCGCGGCTGAATTCGGGGCCGATGCTCGGGTTTGTGCTTTGCCGATTGTGGATTGTCAGCGACATTTGACGGAGACGTTGGTGTGTTTGCAGGAACAGCGGATGCGGCGGGTGGTGGCTACGTTTTTGGAGATGGTTTTGGAGTAGGTTCTTTGGTTATTGTTTTGGTTTTTGTATGCACATTCGTAGGTGATGTCGACTTTTAGTCACCTTTCCGCCATTACGGCGGCCTACTTTTCTCGTGAAAAGTAGGCAAAACCGTTCGGCTCCGTTCATACGGCCCCTGCGCTTCGCTCCGGGGTTCCCTCGCTCCGTTCTTGCTCCCGGGAGTACCGCGCTGAACGCCCCATCCTGGGGCGCAGCGCTTGACGGCCATCCATGGCCGTCACCTCCCTTCGCAAGAACTCCGCTCGGCCTCCTGAAGTCGCAATTTGTGGCGCCTGAACTATCGCGCGCTTAGAAGCAAGAGCAAGAGCAAGAGCAAGAGCAAGAGCAAGAGCAAGAGCAAGAAAATAAGTTCTGGATTGGGAGTTTGAAGTTCTTATATGCAGTCAGGCCTCTCGTCGACAACCAGGCATGAAGCCACTGCAGAATTATAAAACTGTAAGGCGAATTCTAGAAACTGCCCCACCTATCACGCACAAAGCCGCAATGGCTCCAATGTCCTGCACAGCACATCAAGCACGCGTTCTTCATGCTCGTGAATAAAGAAATGCCCTCCCGGAAACTTCGCCAGCGAATACTCGCCAACCGTCTCCCGCCCCCAGGCCTGCAACTGTTCGTCATTGGCGCGATCGTTCTCGCCGGCGAATACATGCAAGGGACATTGCAGCGGCAGGCGCTGCTCGTACGCATAGCGGCCGCAAAGCAGAAAATCCGCCTGCACGATCGGCAAGGTCAGGCTCATGAGCTCTTCGTTGGCCAGCACTTCCTCGGAGGTGCCACCGAGCTTGCGCAGCTCGGCGATCAACTCGGCATCACCACGCGGCTCGGTCCATTTGCCACCGGCGTAATCCTCGCGCCGGGTCGGCGCCGCAGTGCCGCAGGCGAACAAGGCCACTGGCGGCGGGCAGCCGAGTGCACGCAACTCATGGGCCAGCTCGAAGGCGACCAGCGCCCCCAGGCTGTGGCCGAGCACGGCGTAAGGCGCATGGGTGACGGCGCGCTGCTCATGGGCCAACTGCCGGGCCAGGGCCCGCAGGTCGGTATGCAGCGGGTCAGCCATGCGCGCGCCGCGCCCGGGCAGCTCCACCGGGCGCACCTGCAGCCAGGCCGGCAGCTTGCGCCGCCAGCGGCTGTAGACCATCGCACTGGCACCGGAATACGGCAGGCACAACAGGTTCAGGGTCGACACCGCCTTACTGCGCCGCGACTTCGGCCATCTTCTGGCGCAGGCTCAGGGGCCGCATGTCGGTCCAGACTTCGTCGATGTAGGCCAGGCAGTCCTTCTTCAGGCCGCTCTTGCCCACTGCGCGCCAGCCATTGGGGATCGCCTTGTAGTCGGGCCAGATGGAATACTGCTCTTCGTGGTTGACCACTACCTGGAACTGGATATCGTCGCGGTCGAAAACGGAAGTCATTGCCTGTCTCCTTGAATGATGAGGGCCGAACGCGCCGGGCGCAGGGCGGCTTCCATGAAAACGAAAGGCGCGCGGGGAAAATTAGGCCATTGCTCGTAGTCTTGCCAAAGGAGGGAAGCCCGCATGTCTGCCGGGCTGCCACAGCGTACCTGGCAACACAGGCTACATCGCCTCGCTCCCCCACCCCAAGGCCTTGTACAGCGCAATCGCATCCAGGTACGAGGCCGTCTCCGCCTCCGCCACCTCGCGCTTGATCGAGAACAGCGCACGCTGGTTCTCGAGCACCGCCAGGTAGGTGCCGGCGCCGCGCCGATAGCGCTTGTTGGCGATATCGATGGCCTCGCTGCCGTGCCCGGCCGAGGCCACCAGGCTTTGCAGCCGTGCCTGGTTGCGTACCAACTGCGTGACGGCGTTCTCCACTTCCTCGCGGGCCAACAGCACCGCCTGCTGGTAGCGCGCCTGGCTGCCCTCGGCCAGCGCCTCGCGCACCCGCAGGCGGGCGCGGGCATTGCCCAGGCGCAAGGCCGGCCAGGTGACCACCGGTGCCAGCTCATAAGCGCGGGCCGCGCTGCCCAGGTCGCCGCTGCGCAAGGCGAAGAAACCAATGAAGCCGCCCAGGTCCAGGCGTGGGTACAGCTCGGCAGTGGCCGCACCGACGTCCTCGGTGCTGGCCGCCAGCTCACGCTCGGCACTGACCACATCAGGTCGCTGGCCAATCAGCGCATCAACGTCACCCAGCGGCAACTGGCGCGCCAACGGCGGCAGGAACGGCGCGGCGCCCTGCTCCTGGCTGCCCGGCACCTGCCCGGTCAACACATCGAGGCGATAGCTGGCCTGCTCGATGGCCGCCTGCAACGGCGGTACCGCCGCCTCGCTGAGCAACAGGTTGGCATGGGCGTTCTGCTGGTCTTCGTACTGGCCACTGCCGGCGCGCACCTGGGCGCTGGTCAGTTGCAGGGTCTCGCGCCAGGCCTCGACCTGATCCTCGGCCACCACCAGGCTGCGTTTGAGCCCGAGCTTGAGGTAGTAATTGCGCGCCACCTCGGCGGCGATGCTCAAGCGCACCTGGCGCAGGTCAGCCGCCGCCGCGTCGGCACGCGCCTCGGCGGCGTCGGTCAGGCGCTGCAGGCGGCCGAACAGGTCGATCTCCCACTGCACGTCGAATCCGGCGCGGTACTGCTCGGTGCGCATGCGCCGCGGGTCGCTGCCATCGGCCGGTTGCTGCTGCTCCAGGCTCTGGTTGTAGCCAGCGCGGGCGGTGACCCAGGGGTAGCGGTCGAGGCTGCGGTCGTCGAACAGCGCCCGCGCCGCCAGCAGGTTGGCATGGGCCTGGCGGATATCGTGGTTGTTGACCAGGGCCTGGTCGACCAGGCGCACCAGCTGCGGATCGTCGAAGAATCGCCACCACTGCTCCGGCATCTCGCCACGGGCGGTGAAGGCGGCGCGCTGCGGACTGTGCAGGCCACTGCCAGGTGCCTCGGGCTTGCGGTAGTCGGGGCCGACGCTGCAGGCCGACAAGGCCAGGGCCAGCAGGGATACGACGAATACCGGCTTCATGGCTGCCCCTCCAGGGTTTCGGCCAACGATCGGGCCCGTGCCGAACGCGCCGTGCTGGCATGGTCACGGGCCAGCAGGCTGTAGATGGTCGGCAGCACGAACAGGGTGAACAAGGTGCCGACCAGCATCCCGGTGACAATCACCACGCCGAGCCCGAAGCGGCTGGCAGCACCGGCACCGGAGGCGAACAACAGCGGGATCAGCCCCACCACCATGGCCGCCGTGGTCATCAGGATCGGCCGCAAGCGGATCTGCGCTGCCTTGCCGATGGCCGTGCGCCGGTCCAGGTGCTGCTCGGCCTGCAAGGTGTTGGCGAATTCGACCATGAGGATGCCGTGCTTGCTGATCAGACCGATCAGCGTCACCAGGCCGATCTGCGTGTAGATGTTCACCGTGGCCACCCCCAGCGCCAGCGGCAGCAGCGCACCGCTGATCGACAGCGGCACGGTGATCAGGATGATCAGCGGATCGACCAGGCTTTCGTACTGCGCCGCCAGCACCAGGTAGATCACCACCACGGCGGCGAGGAAGGCCAGCATCAGGGCGTTGCCCTCCTGCTGGTACTGGCGCGCGTCGGACTGCCAGTCGATGCTGAAGCCCGCCGGCAGTTCGGCGGCGGCCTGCTCGAGGAAGGCCACGGTGTCGCCCAGGGTGACGCCGGCCGCCGGAATACCCTGGAAGGTCGCGGCGTTCTGCTGGTTGAACTGGGTCAGGCGGTTGGGCTCGACCTGCTCGCTGACCTGCACCACGGTGGACAGCGGCACCAGCCTGCCCTCCTCGCTGCGCACGTACTGCCGGGTCAGGGCCTGCGGGGTCAGGCGCTGGTCACGCGGGCTCTGCGCGATCACATCATAGGAGCGGCCATCCAGGCCGAAACGGTTGAGGTAGTTCTCGCCCACCAGCACCGCCAGCGACTCGCCGATGTCCTGCATGCGGATACCCATGCTGTTGGCCTTGGCCCGGTCGACG
Organism: Pseudomonas sp. RC3H12; assembly: GCF_018596375.1. Taxonomy (NCBI): domain Bacteria; kingdom Pseudomonadati; phylum Pseudomonadota; class Gammaproteobacteria; order Pseudomonadales; family Pseudomonadaceae; genus Pseudomonas; species Pseudomonas sp. RC3H12. The sequence continues at coordinate 2,571,748 of NZ_CP075595.1, forward strand.
CGCACCTGCACCACCGGGTTGTTGTAGTCCAGGTCGCTGTCGACCACGGCGAACAGGCCGCTCTGCCGCGCCTTGGCCTTGACCTGCTCCATGGTGTCGAACAGCACCCGGTAGTCCTGCGAGCTACGCAACACCATCTGCACCGGCAGGCCACCGGTGGAGCCCGGCAGCGCGGGCAGCTGGAAGGCGAAGATGCTGGTGCCCTCGACATCGTTCACCGCCGCCTGCAGGTCGAGCTGGATCTGCGAGGCATTGCGTTCGCGCTCGCCCCATGGCTGCAGGTTGATGCCGCCGATGCCCGAGGCGATGCCGTCGCTGCCGTTGATGATCCAGGTGCTGACGGTTTCCGGCAGGGTCCGGTAGACCGCATCGAGCTTGTCGGCGAAGCGCTCCACATAGGCCAGGTTGGCGTGCTGCGGTGCCTTGATCGCGGTGAGCAGCCCGGCCTGATCCTCGGTCGGCGCCAGCTCGCGCTGCGGCAAGGCGTACAACAGCGGCAGGCTGACCAGCACCAGCAAGGCGAAACCGACGCTGATCCAGCGGTGTTTCAGCGAGAAGCCCAGCACATGGGCGTAGCGCTCGGCCAGCCAGTCGAAGAAACGGTTGGCCGCATGGGCCATGCGCCCCTCGGACTGGCGGGCGTCGAGCAGGAACGAGCTCATCACTGGCGACAGGGTCAGGGCCACCACGCCGGAGACCACCACCGCCCCGGCCAGGGTCAGGGCGAACTCGCGGAACAACGCGCCGGTCAAGCCGCCCATCATGCCGATCGGCGCGTACACTGCAGCCAGGGTGATGGTCATGGCGATCACCGGCCCGGCCACCTCACGGGCGCCGATCAATGCCGCCGCCACCGGTGTGCGCCCTTCCTCGATATGGCGGTGGACGTTCTCCACCACGACAATGGCGTCGTCCACCACCAGCCCCACCGCGAGCACCATGGCCAGCAGGGTGAGCAGATTGACGCTGAAACCGAAGGCCAGCATCAGCGCCGCGGCCCCGAGCATCGACAGCGGGATGGTCACCACCGGAATCAGCACCGTGCGCAGCGAGCCCAGGCACAGGTAGATCACCACCACGACGATTGCCAAGGCCTCGAGCAAGGTCTTGGTGACCTCGTCGATGGAGGCCTGGATGAAGCGCGCCGTCTCGAAGGCAAGCTCCGCCTTGACGTCCGGCGGCAGGGTCTGGCGAATCTGTGGCAGCAACTGGCGGATGCCGTCGACGATCACCAGCGGGTTGCCGCCCGGGGTGGCGAACAGCCCCAGGTGCACCGCCGGCACGCCGTCCATGCTGGCGCTGGTCTCGGCCGAAGCCGCGCCCAGCTCGACCGTGCCGATGTCGCGGATGCGCACCAGGCCGTTGCCGTCGTTGCGGATCACCAGCTCACGGAAGTCGCCGACCGAGGTCAGGTCGGTGTCGACGCGGATATTGGCGATCACGTACTGGCCCTTCACCTTGCCCGGCGCCGCCTGGTAGTTGTTGCGGCGCACCGCCTCGGCCACGTCGGCCGCGGTCAGGCCCCGGGCGGCCAGGCGCGCCGGGTCGATCCACAGGCGCATGGACAGGGTCTGGCCACCGAACACCTGGACCTTGGCCACACCCTCGATGGTACTGAGCAGCGGCTCGACCACCCGGGTGAGGTAGTCGGTCATGGCCGGGATCGGCAGGCTCGCGCTGGCAAAACCGATGTAGGCCACGGCCGTGGACTCGCCCGCCGAACGCTCGATCACCGGATCGTAGGCCCGCTCCGGCAGGCGGAAACGCACCTGGTTGACCTTGGCCATCACCTCGGTGAGGGCCTGGGTCGAGTCGCGGTTCAGCTCCATGCGCACGGTCACCAGGCTACGGCCCTGCACCGACGAGGACGACAGGTAGTCGATACCTTCCACCGACGACACCGCCTGGGCGATCGGCTGGGTGACGAAACCCTGCATCAGCTCGGCGGGGGCGCCGGGGTACTCGGTGGTCACGGTAATGGTCGAGCTTTCCAGCAAGGGGTACTGGCGGATCGGCAACTGCAGCAGCGACAGCAGCCCCAGCAGCAGGATCAAGGTGCTGACCACCAGCGCCAGCACAGGCCGGCGCACGAACAGGTCGGTGAATGTCATGGCGTTTTCTCGCTGGGGTCAGGCGCCGCTGGCCGGGGCCTGCAGGGTGTCTTCGGTGGCTTGCACGGCGGCGCCGTCGCTCAGGCGCAACTGCCCGGACACCACTACCTGGTCGTCCTCGCGCAGGCCCTGCTCGATCACCACCCGCCCGGCCTGGCGTTCACCGGTACGCACTGCCACGCGCTGTACCACCAGGGCATCGGCGGCGGCATCGTGGCGGGCGACGAACACCGTGTCGCCGTAAGCCGTATAGGCAACGGCGGTTTCCGGCACGGTCAACACCTGGCCGTCATCGGGGCTGGCTACCTGCACGCTGGCATACATGCCGGCCGACAGGCGCGCATCGGGCTTGGCCAGGGTGGCCTGCACCTGCACCGTGCGCGAACGGCCGATCAAGGGGTCGATGGCGGTGATGTGCGCGGTGAAGGCCTTATCGGGGAACGCATCCAACCGCACCTCGACCGCCTGGCCGGTGCGCAGCTGGGCGCTGAGCTGCTCCTCGAGGGAGAAGTTGACGTACAGGCTGCGGGTGTCGATCAGGCTGACCACCGGGTCGCCGACATTGAGGTACTGGCCCTGGTTCACCCGGCGGATACCCAGGCGCCCGTCGAAGGGTGCGCGCACCGCCTTCTGGGCGATCACCGCCTCGGTACGGGCCAGCTCGCCCTGGGCCATGTCGCGGGCCGCCAGGGCGTTGTCCAGCTGTTCCTGGGTGGCGGCGTTCTCGCGCAGCAGGTCCTTGACGCGCCGGTAGTTGGTCCGCGCATTGTCCAGCTGGGCCTTCAGGCGCAGGCGCTCGGCCTGCTCCGGGGCATCGTTGAGGGTGACCAGCACATCACCCTTGCGCACCTGCTGGCCGGAGCTGAAGTTGATCGCCGTCACCCGCCCGCCGATCTCGGCCGACACCAGCACCTGGTGCACCGCCTCCAGCTCGCCGACGCCGGCGAAGGCGCGTTTCTGCGGTGCTTTCTGTACCGTGGCCAGGGCCACCTTGACCAGGTGCCGCGGCGCGGCTGCCGTGGCCTGGGCCTGCCCGGTGTGGCGCCAGGCCAGGCCACCGGCGGTGGCCAGGGCCAGCACCAGGGCACTGCCAAGTATTGCCTTGCTATTCATTGCGCGTCCTCGCCTCAGGCCCAATCCAGGTTGAACAGGAAGAACGCCAGGGTCGCCCACAGCACCAGCACCAGGTGGGTGAGCTGCAGGCCTTCCTGGCGTATCCAGTAGCCGAACCACAGGCCCCCGAGCAGCATGGCGAAAGTGAAGGCGAGGAAGGCGCCAAGTGCCAGGTTCAACCAGGCCCGGGCCAGGAGCGGATCCTGGGCGACGATCAGCCCATAGGTGCCGACCCAGGCCGCCAGGCTGGCGACGATCTGCAGCAGCAGGATCACCAGCAGCGCGGCGCGGGCCAAGCCCGCCGAATGACAGGCCCTGCGCAACAAGGGGAATTCGATGGCCGGCGGCTGGCGCAGTGGCGCCATGGCCAAGGTGGCGCCAATGGCGCCGACGGAGCTGGCGAAGGCCTGCAGGTTGTTCAGTACCGCGATGCTCAGCCACAACGCCAGGCCCACGGCCTGGATGGCTTGGAACAGCCACAGGGAGGTGTGCAAATCCATATCAACGTCCGTATTGATGGCCTGGGCGGGACGCCAGGCAATTACACAAGAAAACGCTTGGATATTAGAGGCAGCCTTGCCGATACACAAGCGCCCCTATTACAGGGGCGCGTGTTGCCAGGGAAGTTGATGCGGATCAGTCGGGAGACATTTGCAGGGCTGGAGGTGCCAGGAACCGGGATTCTGGGTCAATGGAATGCCTGCAGGAGCGGCTTTGACCGCTCCTGCAGAAGGCGTGGTTCACGCCTGCCCAGGCACCCGAGTCAGGGCTTCGCGAAAGCGCTGGGTACTGGCCAACGCCAGCGCCAGGCCGACAACCGCCACGCCGCCCCCCACCAGGCCGATATGCGCCACGCCCACCTGGCTGCTGACAATGCTGCCAAGCAACGCACCGCCACCGATACCGATGTTGTAGATACCGGAGAACAACGCCATGGCCACGTCGGTGGCATCCGAGGCAAGCTTGAGGGTCTTGGACTGCAAGGCCAGGCTGAAGCTCAGGATCGCCACGCCCCAGACCATGCTCAGGGCGGCGAACACCTGGAAATTGCCCGACAGCGGCAACAGCAGCAGCAGGCACGCGGCAAGCGCGCCGATGGCGCCCACCAGGAAGCCATGGGGGAAACGCTCGCTGTAGCGGCTGAACAACACCGAGCCGAACACGCCGGCACCGCCGTACAGCAACAGCAGCAACGTGGTGTGTTCGCCACTGATCCGTGCCACGTGCAGGGCGAAGGGTTCGATGTAGCTGTAGGCAGTGAACTGCGCGGTAATCACCAGGGTTACCAGCATGTAGGTGATCACCAGCGCCGGACGCTTGAACAGCACCGGCAGGCTGCGCAGCGAGCCGGAGTTCTGGCTCGGCAGCAGCGGCAGCGACTTCATCAGGCAGAGCATGGTCGCCAGCGCCACCCCGGCGATACACAGGAAGGTAATGCGCCAGCCCAGCGCCTCACCCACCACACGCCCCAGCGGGATGCCCATGACCATCGCCAGGGTGGTGCCGGTGGCCAGCAGGCCCAGCGCCTTGGCCTGCTGGCCGGGCGGCGCCACGCGCACCGCCAGCGACGCGGTGATGGCCCAGAACACGGCATGGGCCAGGGCGATGCCGATGCGGCTGACCAGCAGCATGGCGAAGCTCTGCGACAGCCACGACATCAGGTGGCTGACGATGAATACCAGGAACACCAGCAGCAGCAGGCGGCGGCGTTCGATGTTGCGGGTCACCAGCATCATCGGCAGCGAGGCCAGTGCCACCACCCAGGCGTAGATGGTCAGCATCAGGCCGACCTGTGCGGTGCTCATCTCGAAGCTGCGGCCGATATCGCTGAGCAGCGCCACCGGGACGAACTCGGTGGTATTGAAGATGAACGCCGCCAGCGCCAGGGCGATGACGCTCAGCCAACTGCCGCTGCCGGCGGTGGGAGGCATGGAGGTGGGGACGGGACCATTCATGTGAAGATGTTTTTCTCCGCGGACAAGGCAACAGGACGCGCATCGCCTGCCCAGGTTCCAGGCCGGTGACGCACGTTTTCTTATTGAAAGGATGTCCGGCATGGTACGCATCAAGGCCGAGCCTCACAACCGCGGGCGCGGACAGAGTACCATGCGCGCCTGCGTGCACCCTTTTGTCGCACATCACCTACCCTGCGGAACAAGGAGTTCGATCCGCCCATGGACAAGCAGCACCCCCAGCAGCAATGGCGCGAGGCGGTCATCGCCTATGCCGAGGCCATCAACCGCTATGTCGCGCAGGGCCGCGCGCAAGGCTGGGACGATCTGGAGGAACCACAGGCGCCGGCCACCGAGCATCTGCTCGACGCCTGGCAGGCGGCGCTGCTGGCGATAAACCGCCCGGGCACCGACGAACAGCAACGCCAGTTGTTCCGCGAAGCCTGGCCCCCGGCGCATCTGCCGCTGTTGCCATTGCTCGACGAACAGGCCCAGGGCATCGGCAACCTGCTGCTGCTCGACGACGGCAGCCTGCTGGTGCGCATCGGCATGCCGTTCGAGCGCGGCCAGGTGCTGCGCCTCGACGGCCAGGGCGTCACCTCGGTGATCGGTGTCGAGCACTTCGGGCGCTGCCCAGGGCGGCGCTACTTCGCCCTGGCCAACGCCGAGGGGGTACGCGTGACCGATGGCTGGGGTGGCCCGCAAGTGGCCCGGCTGGCCTGGCCCCATGGTCTGGAAGGGTTACCGGCGGGTTACCCGTTCGACCCCTTCGACCTGCCGCCGACGCCCACTGCGCTGCTGCCCTTCCCCGATGGCCAGCGGGTCCTGCTGGTCAGCAGCGACGGCATCTTCGTGCTTGCCGCCGCTGGTGCCACGCGCCTGCTGCCACGCGAGGACGACATTCTCGAGGAGCTGCGCCGGGGCACTGACCCGGACGACATCGCCCTGGGCCTGACGATGGCACATGCCGCACTGTCACCGGACGGCAGGCTGGTCGCCCTGGGCGAACAATGCGGCCGTCACCTGGTGCTCGACGAGCAGTTCAGGCGCATCGCAGAGGTCGGCCCGGCCAGCGAGTACCCGCACTTCGCGCTGTTCAACCGCCGGGGCGACCAGCTGATCCTCAATGCTTGCCACTTCTATCAGGGCGGCACCGTCGGCGTGCGGGTGGCCGACCTGCCGGGGCTGGATACCGGTTTCTACAGCAATGACCCGCGCACGCCACTGCTGCAGGACGGCGCAAGGGTCTACGCCGGGGTGGCCCGCGATGGCGAATACATCGTCGGTGACGCCCATGGCTACCTGCGCGCCTTCGGCGAGGACGGCCACGAGCACTGGCAGCACTATCTTGGTTCCACGATCAGCGCCATGGACATCAGCGCCGACGGCCGCACCCTGGTGGTGGCCAGCCATGCCGGGTTCATTTCGCAGATCGCGTTGGATCGTGGCCGACCGCAGTGGCAGATCGGCACGGGGGCGCATGCCGAGGTGCGGCGCTGGTTGTGCTGGAAAGGGTTCGACCGGCCTCTGGCCTGGTAGATCGCTGGCGCGCGCCGGCGGCAGGGATCCGTCTCAGGAAGCCGCCGTCGCCTGCCCGCCCTCCTCGAGCCGCGCCGCATAACGCTGCGCCAGCACCGCGCAGACCATCAGCTGGATCTGGTGGAACAGCATCAACGGCAGGATCATCGCCCCAATGCCACCGCCGACGAACAGCACCTGGGCCATGGGCACGCCGGTTGCCAGGCTCTTCTTGGAACCTGCGAAGAGAATGGTGATGCGGTCCTCGACATTGAAGCCCAGCAGCCGCCCGAGCAGCCGCGTGCCGAGCAGCACCACCGCCAGCAGGATCCCGCACACGGCGAACAGGCCCGCCAGGTGCTGCGGCGACACCGTGTGCCACAACCCGGTCACCACCGCCTCGCTGAAGGCGGTGTACACCACCAGCAGGATTGAGCCCTGATCCACCAGTTTCAGCCAGCGCGCATTGCGCTTGACCCAGGCACCGATCCAGCGGCGGGCGATCTGCCCGGCGACGAAGGGCACCAACAACTGCAGGGTGATCTTCAGCACCGCGTCCAGCCCGGAGCCGGTGTCGCCCGAGGCGCCCAGCAACATCACCACCAGCAGCGGCGTGAGGAAGATCCCCAGCAGGCTCGAGGCCGCCGCGCTGCAGATCGCCGCAGGCACGTTGCCACGGGCCAGCGAGGTAAAGGCGATGGCCGACTGCACCGTGGCCGGCAAGGCGCACAGGTAGAGCACGCCCAGGTACAGCTCATTGCCCACCAGCGGCACGAACAGCGGCTTGAACGCCAGCCCCAGCAGCGGGAACAGCACGAAGGTGCAGGAGAACACCAGCAGGTGCAGGCGCCAGTGGCTGGCGCCGGCGATGATCGCCTCGCGCGACAGCTTGGCGCCGTGCAGGAAGAACAGCAGGCCGATGGCCAGGTTGGTCAGCCAGCCGAACAGCACCGCGCCCTCGCCTGCGCACGGCAGCACGGTGGCGATGAACACCACCCCGAGCAGGGCCAGGGTGAAGTTGTCGAACAGCATGCGCAAATATCTCATCACAGATTCCGCCTTGTCTTTGTGCAAGCCTGGACGATAAGGTCCCGGCCTTTATGCCGCTAACGCCGGAACCCCCGTCAGTGTCGCCCAACGGACAACCCGGCGACTGAATCACGAAAAGGAACCTTGCACCATGAAACGTCCCCCGCACCTGCTGCTGGCCACTGCCCTGACGCTGGCCGCGCCACCCCTGTTAGCAGGCGACCTGCAGCACAGCGTCGATGGCGTCATCCAGCCGCTGATGCGCGAGCACGGCATCGCCGGCATGGCCGTGGCAGTGTATGCCAATGGCCAAGCGCACTATTTCAACTATGGCCTGGCCGACAAGGCCAGCGGCCAGGCAGTGACCCGCGACACCCTGTTCGAGGTCGGCTCGGTGAGCAAGACCTACACCGCCACCCTCGCCGCCCTGGCCAGCGCCGAGGGCAAGCTCGACCTCGCGGCGCCCGCCAGCCGCTACCAGCCCGGCCTGGCCAAGGCGCCGATCGGCAGCGCCAGTGTGCTTGAGCTGGGCGCCTACAGCGGCGACTGCCTGCCACTGCAGTTCCCCGACGAGGTGCAGACGAAGGAGCAGACCCTGGCCTGGTTCCAGCACTGGCAACGCCGCGCCGAACCCGGCACCCAGCGCTGCTACTCGAACCCCAGCCTGGGCCTGTTCGGTGACCTGGCAGCCCGCGCGCAGAAGCGGCCATTCGCCGAACTGATGACCCAGGGGCTGCTGCCTCGATTGGGCCTCGAGCACACCTACCTGGAAGTACCGGCCAACGCCCGTGGCCTCTATGCCCAGGGCTACGATGCCAAGGACAAGCCGGTACGGGTCAGCCCGGGCCCTTACGCCGAGCAGGCCTACGGCATCAAGAGCAGCGCCAGCGACCTGTTGCGCTATGTCCAGTTGCAACTGCAACCTGCCGCGCTCGACCCTGCCCTGCGCCAGGCCATCGCCATCACCCAGGCCGGTTACTTCCAGGTCGGCGCCATGACCCAGGGCCTGGGCTGGGAGCGCTACCCCTACCCGGTCAGCCTCGACACCCTGTTGGAATACAACGGTGCCAAGATCATCCGCGGAGAAAACCCGATAAAGGCGTTGAACCCGGCGCTGCCCGCCGAGCCTGCCGCCTGGTACAACAAGACCGGCGCCACCGGTGGCTTCGGCGCCTACGTGGCATTCGTGCCGTCGAAACAGATGGGCATCGTGCTGCTGGCCAACCGCAACTACCCCAACGAGGAGCGGGTACGTGTCGCGCAACGCATCCTCTCAAGCCTGGGAGCCATGACGGCCGATTCCTGGCGCCGGCGAACGGACTCGACAGACACAACGAAGAGGATTGTCCGACAAGATGTAGTGACTAAAAATAATCACTACAAAACGGTTGACGCCCTTCCTGCGCCTTGGGCATGATGAGGCCGTCTCCCTGATCGGGAGCGGTGGCAAGGGTGTTCCAGACGGCCTGCGCGGTAACGCAGGCCGTCCGTGGAGAGGGAAACTGCCCAGAAGGCAGCGTGAGAAAGCCCCTGTTGCGAAGCTGCTGTAGCAGCCTTGGTTAGCGCGCTACATGGTGTGGCGCCAATGTGAACTTCAGACGAACTTCACCAACGAATGTGAGTAATGGGGGCTTTATGATGAACTTGAACAACAATCCAACCATCGACCAACTGGCCCAGCTGTTCGCCGCGCGCAAGGACAGCCTCGACGACCACCTGCTGTGGGTCAGCCAATCCGGCGAGGTCCGCCTGGATCGCCTGCCGCCGAACACGGTCGAAGACGAGTTCGAATCGCACATGCCCAGCATGCGCGCCCGTTTCAAGGTCTACCGCCGTGGCCAGGGCTACGTCGGCAAGAAGGCCGCCGCCGACACCTCCTTCGTCGGTCGCGTACTCGAGACCCTGCAACAAGAATGGCCTACCGCCCGTGAGCGGCAGGCAATCAAGGTGATCGACGCGTTGAACTGATACCGCGGCTTTACACCGTTTCTTGAGCCCGGCCCGACAAAGGCCGGGCTTTTTCATGCCTGGCGCCTGCGCGGCATCGCTTCCGGCAGCGGCAAGGCGCCCGTGGCCAGGGCGCGGGCACGGTCAACGCCCCACACCAGGGCCCGTGTCATGGTTTCGCCCGGACGCGAGGGGTAGTACTCCTCCAGCAGTGCCTTGCCGTCGCGGGCGTACAGCCCGAGAAACAGCTGCGTGGCGCCAACCCTGGACAGGCGCACCTGCACATCGATGCTGGTGCCGTCGCTCAACTCCTCGTCATGGCTGCGGCTGTGCAACTGCACATCGGCCCATTGCCAGTAGGTCTCTTCCCTGATTCGCATTGAAGTCGATACTCCGTGTCTGACATGCCGCGCAAGAAAAGCACAGCCTCGAACCGGCGGCGAGGGGGACGCGCCGATACCATGAGCGGGATCAAGAAATGGCGGGAAATGCGTGCCGTTGGGCGGTTTTGCAGTGTTCGGACCAACATGATCGCGGGGCAAGCCCGCCCCCACAGATTTCTAGCAAGGTCTGTGGGAGCGGGCTTGCCCCGCTAATGTGCTGTTTCACTTTTTCGACGGGACACGCGGCGTGAACCGCCCCTTCTTGGCCCGTTGCAGGTGCGCCGGCTGCAGTTGCTCCGATTCGTCCAGGGTCATGTTGGCAAAGCCCAGGCGCAAGGCCGCTTGCCCGCAGCGCACCTGGCTGTTGATCGGAAACGCATCGTTCAGGTCTTCAAAAAAAGATTCGCTCATGCCCTGACTCCCTCCAATGGCGACCGTGCCGGCAGGCAATGCACCTGCCTAGTGAAGCAGCGGCCCGTTGAAGTGAGACTAGCCGGTCATTTGCAGACCAGCCGGACAAAAACTCCTTGCCCGACCAGTGGCAACTGGCCTTACTTCAAGCGCACCGCCGTACCGGTGGCGAACACCACGACCATCCCGCCCTGCACCGACGGCATGCTGATCTCGAAGTCCACGCCCACCACTGCATCGGCTTGCAACTGTCGTGCCCGCGCCACAAGCTCCTCGGTGGCCTGCTCACGGGCCAGCTTCAGGGCGCTCTCCAGGGTCTGCGAACGGCCACCGAAGAAGTCGCGAAAGCGTGCGAAGAAATCGCGCACGAAGTTGATCCCCTGCACCGATTCGGCGCTGACCACGCCGAGGTATTCGGCAACGGGGCGGCCTTCGAGCTGGCTGGTGGTGCTGATGATCATGGGTGAAGCTCCTGGAACAAGACAAAAGAGCACGATCCTAACAAATCCTCCGCGGCCAAATTACACAAGCAACTTCTTGAATAATGATTTTCCGGCTCCTAGACTCCCAGCGCAGGATCACGCAAGGAGCCTTCATGACCGCCATCCCCGAACAGCCCCCCGCACGCTGGAGCGAATTGCTCAGCGGTGGCAATGCGCTGCGCTCGATCGCCCTGGCCGGCGGTGTCGCCCTGCACGCCGTCAATGTCTATATCGTCACCACGCTGCTGCCCACGGTGATCGACGAAATCGGCGGGTTGGCCTTCTATGCCTGGAACACCACCTTGTTCGTGGTGGCCTCGATCATCGGCTCCACCCTTTCCACCCGCCTGCTGGCCCGCGGTGGGCCACGGGTCGCCTACCTGCTGGCACTGCTGGTGTTCACCCTCGGTTCGGCAGTGTGCGCAATGGCCACCAGCATGCCGCTGCTGCTGATCGGGCGCAGCGTGCAAGGCCTGGGCGGCGGCATCCTGTTCGCCTTGAGCTATGCGCTGATCCACTTGGTGTTCGAGAGCCGCCTGTGGCCCCGCGCCATGGCCCTGGTCTCGGCGATGTGGGGGGTGGCCACGCTGTGCGGCCCCGCCGTGGGCGGCGTGTTCGCCGAGGGCGGGCACTGGCGCTGGGCATTCTGGTCGCTACTGCCGGTGGCCGCCGCCCTGGCGCTGATCGTCTGCCTGCGCCTGCCGGCGCGCCAGGCGCTGGACGACAATGGCGCACGCCCGGCCTATGGGCTGATCGCCTGCCTGGTGGCCTCGGTGTTGGCGATCTGCGCGGCCAGCCTGGCCGACTCACTGTGGGTCAACCTGGCCGGCATCGTCGCCGGGCTGGCCATCGCCGCGCTGATCGCCCGCCTCGATCCCCGTGCCCGTCACCACCTGCTGCCCACCGGCGCCTACAGTCTCAGGCAACCGATGGGCGCGCTGTTCGCCATGATGTGCCTGCTGGTGGCGGCCATCACCACCGAGATCTATGTGCCCTATTTCCTCCAGCGCATCCATGGCTTCGGCCCCCTGGCCGCGGGCTACCTGACGGCCGTGATGGCCGCCGGCTGGACGGTCGGCGCCCTGGCCAGCGCCGGGCGTGACCGCGATGGCGGCGCCTGGCAGATCCGCTGCGGCCCGCTGCTGGTGGCCCTGGCGCTACTGGCCCTGGCTCTGCTGACACCCGCCGTGGCGTGGGTGGCCAGCACGCCGGGCCTGGCCGTGTTTGCCCTGGCCCTGGCCGGCGTGGGCCTGGGCATCGGCCTGGGCTGGCCGCACTTGCTTACCCGCGTGCTGCAAGCGGCGCGCCCCGGCGAGGAAAACCTCGCTTCGGCCTCGATCACCACCGTGCAGCTGTATGCCACCGCGCTGGCCGCGGCCCTGGCCGGCCTGGTAGCCAACAGCGCCGGGCTGGTCGAGCCCGGTGGCGTCGAGGGCGCGCGCCGGGCGGCATTGTGGCTGTTCGCCGTATTCGCCTGCGCACCGCTGCTGGCCCTGCCATTGGCGCTGCGCCTCACCTCTGAACGCAAGGAGTGACCATGAAGGAATCCAAGGAAGTCTACGAGCGCATCAGCGAGCAGTTCGAAGACTTCACCAGCCACGCCAGCCAGCGCGGGGTCGAGGTCGACACCTTTCGCTACATGGCCGGCGAAGTGATCGGCGAGGAGATCCTCGACCTGGCCTGCGGCCATGGTTTCTTCAGCCGCCGCCTGAAGGACTGGGGCGCGGCGCGGGTGCATGGGGTGGACATCTCGCCGAGCATGATCTATCAGGCGCGCCAGGCCAACGACGGCATCGCCTACGAAGTGCGCGACGTGGCGCAGATGGGCCGCATCGGCCAGTACGACAAGGTCACCGCCGCCTGGTTGTTCAACTACGCCGGCAGCGTCGAGGAGCTGCGGCGCATGTTCGAAAGCGTCGCCCTCAACCTCAAGCCGTCCGGTCGATTGATTGCCTATACCGCCAACCCGGCCTTCGACCTGGCCCGTGGCAATTTCACCGAGTACGGCATCCGCGTACTGGACGAACAACCGGTCGAAGGCGGCTTCCGCTGCCAGGGACAGTTCATGAGCACGCCGCCGGCGGACTTCACCTACTACCGCTGGCACAAGGCGGTCTACGAGCAGGCCGCCCATGACGTGGGCCTGCGCAATGTGCGCTGGATCGCCCCGCTGATCAGCGGCATCCGCAAGAAGGCGCATCCGCCGGGGTATTGGGACCTGTTCGAACAGAACAGCCTGCAAGTCGGGTTGATCTGCAGCCGCTGAGATCGCTGGCGCCGCCAACGCGGCGCATCGCCGGCAAGCCGGCTCCCACACCGATCGCGTCCAACCTCAAGCCATGCGCCATCTTGTAGGAACCGGCTTGCCAGCGATGGGACGCACAAGGCGTCCCCGCTCAGACCTGCACCAGCCACTCATCCACCAGCCCTTGGCGCGCCAGAACCTCGCACCACGCAGGCTGCGCCTCGACCTGGACTTCATTGCAGTCGAGCGCGTACAACGCCTGCAACACCCGCTGAGCATCAACCTCCTCGATCACCTGGCAGCGCGCCCGGGCATAGCGCCCGTCACGCATCGCCTGCGCCGTATGCAGCACCAGCGTCGGAGCAAGGCCATCCAGCACCTTGGCCGAGGCCGGGCAATCGAGCCGCTGATCAACCACCACCCGCAACGGAGTCACCGGCTCGACTCGCTGTGCCGGAACCTGCGCCAGCAGCGACGGGTCGCAGGCCTTGACCCAGTCACAGGTGGTCAACAACGCCGAGGCCCTGCCCCGCCAGTGCTCCAGCGGCGCTTGCTCGTCGCAATGGCTGAGCATCGCGCCCTCACCCATCGCGCCAATGGCCAACGCCGCCGGCCGCAACACCCGCACCCAGGGGCGCTGGCGCTCGATGCGCGAAAAAAACCCGCGATTGAGTGCTCGCGCCGTGGGACAGGGCATGGCCTCGACCGCAATGCCCGCTTCGCGCAGCCGAAGCGCACCGATGCTCTGCGACGCATCGGCACTGGCCGTGACCACCCGGCGCACCCCGGCGGCCACCAGGGCATCGGCGCACGGCGGGGTGCGCCCATGGTGACCACAAGGCTCGAGCGTCACATAGGCGGTGGCCCCGCGCGCCGCCGGGCCTGCCTCCTGCAAGGCGTGCACCTCGGCATGGGCGTGGCCGGCGCGCTGGTGCCAGCCGCGCCCTACCACCTGGCCATCGTTGACGATCACGCAGCCGACCCGCGGGTTGGGCATGGTGCTGTACAGGCCCTGGCTGGCGAGCGCCAGGGCCATGTCCAGGTAATGGCGGTCGAGCGCACTCACGTGCGGACCAGCGCCAGCAGATAGCGGGCCTCGCCATGCTGACGCTCGATCACCTCCAGGCCCTGCCAAGTGAAGCCATGGGCCTCCAGTGTCTGGCGGATGCCAGCGTCGGTGAAGAAATAGCCCTGGCGCTGGTTGTCCATTTCCCGCCACCCCGCCTCGGGGTGGGCATCATCGACCCCGAACACGTTCAGCCCGACCAGCGCGCCGGGGCGCAACAGGCGGCGCACATGGGCCAGGTAAGGGCCCCACTCGTCCGGGTGCTGATGGTGGAAGCAGCCGTTGTCCAGGGCCGCGTCGAACACCGTCCCCGGCGCCGGCTGCCAGTCCTGCATGGCCTTGTTCACCAGGTCGAGGCGATCACCCCAGCGCTTGCGCAGCAGTGGCCAGCTGGAGTTCTCGACGATATCCAGCCCGGTGACGCGGTGCCCGGCGAGGATAAAGGTGGAGGCATCGCGGCCACGACCCACGCCGATATCCAGCACATGCTGGTCACCCTGCGGGTCAAGCCGCTCGAGGAAAGCCTTGGCCGCCTGGATCATGCCGATATCCCACGACCACTCGTCCTCGCCGTGGCTGTAGCGGTGCACGAACGAAGTGTCGAGGGCCTTGCGGTAGTCGCCCTGGGGCATGAAGTCGCTTGCTTGCTTGCTCATCGTGCTGCTCCTTCAGGATGCCAGGCGGGCGTCGATGCCGTAGATGCGCCCGTCATAGGAACTGGCCAGGAACGCATCGCTGGCCGCGTCATGGGTCAGGCAGGAAATACCGCTGGCGGTGGGCCGCTGCACCGGCAGCCAGCGCCGCGAGGCCAGGTCGAACAGCGCCACGGTGCCGTTGTAGGCGGCGGTGGCGATCACCCGGCCATCGCTGGAGGCGGCGATGCACTTGATCGAGTGCTGGTGCGGCGAATCGAACACCTCGTCGCCGGTCTCCAGCCACAGGCGCAACTTGAGGTCGCGGCCGATGCTGGCGAAACCGCCGGTGATCGGGCAGCAGCCGTTGGAAATGCGCGTATGCGCCGCCTCGATGTGCCGCACGCAACTGAAGTCGGCAATGCTGTGCAACGCGGCGTCGGCCGAAGCGCAGACGCTGAACAGGTGACGCTCGTCGGCGGCCACGCCCTTGATCGCGTTGTCGTGCATGGGGATCGACGCCACCAGGCGCAGGCCGCCCTTGCCGTCATGGCCGAACACCAGGCCTTCACCGGTGTAGGTGCCGATCAGCGCCAGGTCCTCGCCCTGCTTGACGAAGGTGGCGCCACAGTTGAGCGGCGAACGGTGCTGGTAGAGCATGCGCCCGGACAGGCCATCGAACACCTGGCCCATCTGACCACCGGTCAGCAGCAGCGGCCCGAACGGCAGGAGGAAGTTGCACAGGCTGCCGACACAGGTCACCGGCTGGTCGTCACGGTGCAGGATACCGGCGTCGCCGATGCTGTACTGGCGCTCTTCGCTGCGCACTACGGCATTGATGCTCACCGCCGGCTCGATGCCCGACACCTGCCACTGGTCCTGCTCGTAGTTCCAGGTGGCGTAGCGCGAGCCGAAGGTGGCGAACACCAGTTGCTCGTCGCCGACGAAGGCGCAGCTGCGTGGCCAGACGATGCTCGGCAGTGCGGTGCTGCGGCGCTTGACCAGGTTGCGCCCGGCGTCGAAGGTCCAGAGTATCGCCGAGCGATCGTAGCTCAGGCTCACCAGCAGGCGTTTGTCGTCGTTCCAGACAATGCGCTTGATCCCTGCGGCATGGGCCGGCACGGTCTGCACCTGGCCGTCGGCGATGATCGAGATACGCCCCTCGTCATCGCCGGCGAACACCACGCCTTCGCGGGTGATGGCGATGGTGTCGGTTTCCACGCCGCCGATGTCCACCTCGTCGCATTGCTGGCCGCTGCGGGTGTCCCACTGGCGCACGGTGCCGTCATCGCTGCTGGAGATCAGGCGCTGGCCATCCGGCGACCAGACCACCGAGATCACGTCGGCCTGGTGGCCATGGAATGCCTGCAGCTGCACGCCATCGAGGTCGAAGATGCGCAGCACGTGGTCACGCGAGCAGGTCGCCACACGCTGGCTGTCAGGCGAGAACACCGCCATCTCGACGTCGTCGTTGTGCCCCTGCAACACGGCCTTCAGGCGCATGCTCGGCACTTCCCAGATACGCGCGGTGTAGTCGCTGCTGGCGCTGACCAGGTGCTTGCCGTCGCTGCTGAAGGCGCACTGGTTGGCCAGGTGGTCATGGTGCACACGGTGGATCGGCTCGCCGGTGGCCGCGTTCCACAGGATCACCTGGTTGTCGTAGCCTGCGGTGGCGACGAAGTGCGCGGCATGGGCGGCGATACCGCTGATAGGGCCAATGTGTTTCATCGAAAGATCCTTTTTCGCTGGGGGTCAGAGCTTGATCGAATGGGCGGACTTGACGGCCTTCGCCTGCAGGTAGTTGCGGTTGTGGTTGGTCAGGAACACCCCGGTGGGTACCTGCTCGATCACATCGATGCCGCCGGCGCGTAACTGGGCGACCTTCTCCGGGTTGTTGGTCAGCAGGCGGCACTGGTCCACGCCCAGGGCGCGCAGGATCTGCACGGCAGGGTCGAAGGAGCGCGAGTCGGCCAGGTGGTTGAGGCGCAGGTTGGCTTCGTAGGTGTCCAGGCCCGAGTCCTGCAGCAGATAGGCCTCGAACTTCGAGTACAGGCCGATACCGCGCCCTTCCTGGCGCAGGTAGATCAGGTAGCCGCCGACCTCCTTGAGGGTGCGCAGGGCCTCCTGCAGCTGCGGGCCGCAATCGCAGCGCTGCGAGCCGAACACATCGCCGGTGATGCATTCGGAATGCACCCGCACCAGCGGCACGTCGCACTGATCGCGCCCGATACCCACGGCGAAATGCTCCTGGTCACGCTCGAAGCCGTGGAAGCCGAAGAAATGAGCATCGACATCGCCGCCGAGGATGGAAATCGGCACGATGGTGTGAAGCGAAACATCCTTGTTCATGGAATCAGACCTCTTGCACGGAAGACGGAAAAACTCAGTTGTGGTTTTCAACCAGGCGCAAACCCATGACGTAGATCGGTCGCGGGTAACGCCCGTGGCGGCGCGCGGTACGCGCCAGGTCGCGGAAACGGGTGAAGCTGCCACCACGGGCCACGCGGTGGGTGCCAACATCGAGCACCAGGTCGTCCTCGATGCGCGGGCCACCGGGGTAAGGCTGGTAGTCCTCGGCAACGTACTCCTCGACGTTGCCGGCCATGTCCAGCACGCCGAACGGCGAGGCCGCATCGATGAACACACCGACCGGCGTGCTGTCCAGGTAGCCCAGCTCGGCAGTGTTGGCGTGCTCGACCTGGTAGGCGTCGCCCCAGGGGAACTGGCGCCCTTCGGCACCGGCGGCGGCATACTCCCACTGCGCCTCCGTGGGCAGGGCAAAGCGCCGGCCGGTACGCTCGCTGAGCCAGCGGGCATAGGCATCGGCATCGCTGGCCGAAACGCTGTACACCGGGTGGTTGGCATGGTGCCGTGGGTAACGGCCGAAGGCCCAGCCGTCGGGGATGCCGGCATGACCGCTGTCGAGCAGGAACTGGCGATACTCCTGGTGCGTCACCGGGAAGCGGGCGATGCGGAACGCCGCCAGCTCGACCGCATGGCGCGGGGTCTCCTTTTCGATCCAGCTGCGGTCCAGGCCCAGCCCGTCGAACTGGTCCATCACCTGCGCCACCGCGCCTGGGTCCAGGCCGATGTGCACCCGCGCCGCGGGAATGTCGATCATGTCCGGGGCGAAGGTGTCGATGCGTGGATCACCGCGCAGCGCCAGCACCTCGCCGGCGCCGATGCGACGCGCCAAAGGCTGGCGCGGCTGTTCCAGAATGGCGAGCAGGACGTCCAGCGGAGCCTGGAGCAGATTGGCGAACGCTTCGCCGACCTTGGCCTGCAGGGGATGCTCCTGATACTGCTCGGAATAGCCCATCAACGCCCGGTCACTGACATCCTTGGGCAGCGGGCTGGGCAGCCGTGGCCAATGCCACTGTTTGTAGCTGTTCATGCGAATACCTGCCTGGGCACACACCTGCGCGCGCAAAGGCACGGCAGGCGTGTGACGACGTGGGGTCAGAGACGGTCGAGGAGCAACCGTGGGTTGCTTTCGATCATCTCCACTTCGGCGCTGTACACCTCGATCACCAGCCCATCGGGGTCTTCGAAGTAGACGGCGCTGCGCACGTTGTCCGGCCCATGGTGATAACCCGGCGCCGGGCCGTTGCCCTTGACCAGCTTGATGGTGCCGGCGGCGGTGACCTGGTCGGCAATGCGCCTTACATCCTCGGGTAGTGCCCGTATGCCGATGTGGTAGCCGGCCGGGTAGCTGAACGACTCGCTCTGTTCGATGAAGAAGTCGAAG
This sequence comes from Pseudomonas sp. RC3H12, assembly GCF_018596375.1. NCBI lineage: Bacteria > Pseudomonadati > Pseudomonadota > Gammaproteobacteria > Pseudomonadales > Pseudomonadaceae > Pseudomonas > Pseudomonas sp. RC3H12. Next base: position 2,590,385 of record NZ_CP075595.1, read on the forward strand.
CCGTTAAGCTCCATGACTGCCTTGCGCGGGCCGAGGTTGTAGCAGTAGTTGGCGCCGAGTATGTCGCTGTAGAAGGCCTTGGACGCCTCCAGGTCGCGGGTCAGGATGTTCACGTGGTTCATTTCCGGACGCTGCCTGGCCCGCGCCGCCTCGTCCAGCCCCAGGCCGTCGAGGGAACGCCACAGTTTGGTTGCCGCGGCGAACTTGGCGAAGCCCGCCAGCCAGTCCTTGATCGCCACCCCGGGCACCTGCCCGCTGGCGATATCCAGCGGATACGGGTAGAGGAAGCCCTGGCTGGCCTGCTGCCACTGGGCGATCACCCCCGTGGCGGACGGCAGTTGCGCCAGCGTGCCTTGCACCCGCACCAGCACCAGCGCGGTATTACGGCACAGCCCGGCGGCCTCGCTGAGCAGCGTGTTCAGCGCCGCAGGGGGCGTGGCACTGTCGAGCAGCAGGCAGACCGCGTCCACCGGCCCCTGGCCGACCGGCTTCTGGCTGACCTGCAGGCTGAAACCCGCTGCGGCCGCGGCGCTGCCCAGGCTGTCCAGGGCCTGGGCCGCCGCGTCACCGAGCGGCGCGGCGTGCAATGCCAATAGACGCAACATCAGGCAGCCCTCCGGCCGATCAGCAGGGTGTAGCGGCCGATCGGTTCCTGCTCCACCGTGAGCCCCGCCGCTGCCATGCTGTCGATCAGGTAACGGCTGGGGTGCAGTTCGCCGTTGACCGTGTTGAGCATCATGTGCAGGGAGAAGTCGGCCGACAGGGCCGGATGAATCTCATCGTCTTCCAGGGCCATGCTCAGCACCAGCAGCGCGCCGTCGCCCTCGACCATGCCGGCGGCGCCAGCGATCAGGGTGCGCACCTGCTCGCGGGTGAAGTAGTGCAGGCAGTCGTTGAGCATCACCACATCGGCGCGCTCGCCCTGGTACTGGGCCAGGTCCAGCAGGTTGCGGGCATGGAAACCCAGGCGCTCGTCGAGTCGGTACTTGGCGAAGGTGGCCGCGGCCGCCTCGCGGGTGGGCTCCAGGTCCCAGACCTCCCCTTTGACCTGCGGATGGCGGCTGGCGATCTCGGCCAGGTAGGTGCCGTGGCCGCCGGCGAGGTCGATCACCCGACGGGCCTTGTCGAACAGCGGCAGGTCACGCAGCACGTCCACCATGGGCTGGCTGAAACGGACCATGGCGTCGTTGAAGGCATCGCGGGCCGCCAGGTCGTGCTTGAAGCGATTTTCCTGCTGGAAGTCCAGCGAATCGCGGCTGCGCAGGACTTCGTCCAGGCGTGGCCAGTTGTGCCACTGCAGGCGCTGATGGTCGATGATCGGGCCGATGAACTCGGCGCTGTCGCTAACCAGGAAACGCTGGCTCAGCGGCAGGTTCTCGAAGCCTTGTGCGGTGCGCTTGAGCAGGCCCATGGCCACCAGCGCGTTGAGGAAGATACGGCCCTTGTTCGGCACCCAACCCAGCGCATCGCTCAAAGCCTCGGCACCGACTGGCTGGCGGGTGTGGTCGAACACGCGCTGGGCCAGCGCCGAATGCAGGATGGCGGACTGGCGGTACTGGTCGGAGAGCTTCACCAGGTCGACCACGCCCTGCAGGCTGCTCACTTCATCGGCGTGTTCATAGATGGTCACGGGTTTCTGGGCATTCATGCACTCACATCCCTGTCGAGTTGTTGTTGATGGGCCCATGCCCGGCATTTGCCAGCAAGGTGTTGACGCACTTGCACGCACCCCTCCCTGGGACCGGCAAGCACAGGCTCCGCAGATCAGCCTAGACGCGGATCTAATAAATACAACTAATACCTTTTATATTTTTATCGCATATGAATTTTCTCATCGATAATCGTTCCCCCTTGCACAAATCACCGCGAATCCGGGCTATCCTTCGCCCACTTGCCTGCGCAAAGGATGGCCCAGGAGAGTGCCCGATCCGCTCATTCACGCCCGGTTTCCAGCGCTCCATGACCTCGACCACCGTAGATTCGAACTGCACCGCCGACCGCATCCTGTTCCTGCTCAAGACCCGCGGGCCGCTCAAGACCGCCGACCTTGCCCAATTGCTCGCCATCACCTTCGAAGCCACCCGCCAGCAGGTGCAGAAACTGCAGGCGGCCGAGCTGATCAGCGGCATCAGCGTGCCGGCCAAGGGCGCCGGGCGGCCCTCGCAGAAATGGGCGTTGACCGCCACCGCCCAGCGCCGCTTCCCCGACTCCCACAGCGTGCTGACCCTGCAACTGATCGAGAGCGTCGAGCAGGTGTTCGGCAGCGACGGCGTCGACCGCCTGATCAGCCGCATGGAAGACAGCAACAGCCGCGAGTACCAGCAAGCCTGCGCAGGTGCCGAAAGCCTGGAAGACAAGGTGCGCATCCTTGTGCAACTGCGTGAGCGCGCAGGCTACATGGCCGAGATCCAGGCCGACGGCGACAACTGGCTGATCGTCGAGAACCACTGCCCGATCTGTATCGCAGCCACCCGTTGCCAGGGGTTCTGCCGCAGCGAGCTGCAGGTGTTCCAGGCGGCAATCGGCGAGCAAGGGTTGGTGGAGCGCTGCGAGCACCTGATCTCGGGGGACCGGCGTTGCGTCTATCGCATCTCGCCGAAGTAGCCCCCCACGCAGTGCTCGTCACGCTACGCCATCAGATCCGCCGCCTGCCCTTGAGCGCCGGGATGGTGGTCTGGGCGATCTCCACCTGTACCTGCTCGCGCCGGGTATTGGCCGCCAGTTCCGCCAGCGTCGGCTGGCTGAACAGCAACCGTGCATCGGCGTGCAAGCCGGCCTGGCGCATGCGTGCCACCAGGCTGACCGCCAGCAGTGAATGCCCGCCCAGCTCGAAGAAGTTGTCGTCGCGACCGACCTGCTCGATCTTCAGCACTTCGGTCCAGATCTGCGCCAACGCCTGCTCCAGCTCATCGCGCGGTGCCTGGTAGGCCCGGCTGATCACCGCCGCAGCGCCTGGCACCGGCAAGGCGTTGCGATCGACCTTGCCATTGGCGCTCAGCGGCAGCTCGGCCAGCAGCACGTAGGCCGACGGCACCATGTAGGCCGGCAGGCGCGCCAGCAGGTAGCTACGCAACGCCTCAGGTGTTGGCGCGTCGTGGTTATCGCGGCAGCTGGCATAGGCCACCAGGCGATCCTCGCGCACCAGCACCACGGCCTGGCCAAGGGCCGGGTGGCTCGCCAGCAGAGCCTCGATCTCGCCTGGCTCGATACGCAGGCCATTGAGCTTGACCTGGAAATCGTTGCGCCCAAGGAACTCCAGTTCGCCATCGGCGCGGTAACGCACCAGGTCGCCGGTGCGATACAGCCGGTCACCGGCCACGAACGGGCTGGCGATGAAGCGCTCGGCCTGCAGTGCCGGCAAGCCCAGGTAACCACGGGCCACGCCGATACCGCCGATGTGCAGCTCGCCGGCGCACCCCATGGGCACCGGGCGGTCATGGGCGTCGAGCACATACAGGCGGGTGTTGCCGATTGGCCGCCCGATCGGTGGGGCGACGACGGGCAGTGGCTGCTGCGGTTCCAAGGTCCAGGCTGTGCTGTCGACGGTGGCCTCGGTGGGGCCATAGACATTGTGCAGGCGCACCCGGGGCAGTCGCTCGCGCACGCGCTGCGCCAGTGCCAGGGTCAGTTCGCCGCCCCCGCAGAACAGATCGCGCAGGCTGGTGCAGCGCTCTACGCCCGGGGTGTCGAGGAAGGCATGCAACAAGGCCGGCACGAACTTTACGGTGGTCACCTGGCGGGCCTGGATCAGTTGCACCAGGTAGGCCGGGTCACGGTGCCCGTCAGGGCGCGCCAGTACCAGGCGCAGCCCCGCGCACAATGGCCAGAACAGCTCCCATACCGAGCCATCGAAGCTGAACGGCGCCCGTTGCAGCAATGCATCATCGGGCTGCGGCGGGCACAGGTCGCTACCCCAGCGCATCAGGTTGCACAGCCCACGGTGCTCGACCATCACGCCCTTCGGCGTGCCGGTGGTGCCTGAGGTATACATGACATAGGCCAGGTGCCCGCCGCCAAGCTCCGCTAGCGCGGGCGCCTGGTCGCCGTGCGCCTGCCAGGCGCCCTGGTCCAGGTCCACCAACGGTGTTTGCTGGCCATCGAACAGGCCGCGGGTGGCACCCTGCACCAGCAGCGCCAGCGGTGCGCTGTCGGCGAGCAGGTAGTGCAGGCGCTCGTCGGGGTGGTCGGGGTCCAGCGGCACATAGGCGCCACCGGCCTTGAGCACGCCCAGCAGGCCGACGATCAGCGCCACGCCGCGCTCGAGGCATACGGCGACCCGGGTGTCGGGCCGCACGCCAAGACCGATCAAGTGGTGCGCCAGGCGATTGGCCTGGGCGTCGAGCTCGCGGTAGGTCAGTTGCATCTGCTCGGTCTGCAGCGCCACGGCATCCGGCGCGCGCCTCACCTGGGCGGCGAACAGGGCAGGCAGATGCGGGTACCCAGGGTCCAGCGCCAGCTCGGTGGCGTTGACGGTCTCCAGCAGGTAGCGGCGCTCGTCCTCCGGCAACGTCGACAGCGATTCCAGCGCCACCGGGGCTTGGCCGGCCAGTGCCTCGGCCAAGGCCCGCAGCGCGCACGACACATGCCCGAGCACGCGCTCGGCGCCCAGCTCACGGGGCGCACGCACACTCAGACGCAAGGTGTCGCCCTCCTCGTCCACGGTCAGCACCAGGGCATGGCTGTACACCTCGCTGGCCTCGAGCAGCGACACGCCCGGCAACGACACAGTCTGCGCCGCGCCATGCCGATAGTTGAGCAAGCTGTCGAACAGTGCCACGCCGGCTGGCAGGCCGCTGCAACGCTGGGCCAGGACCAATGGCGCGTCCTCGTGCCCGAGCAGCGCCGCCAGTTGGCTATGGGTACCGGCCAGGGCCTGGGCCACGCTGCGCCCGGCCAGCGACACGCGCAACGGCAGGCTGTTGATGAACATGCCCAGCGCACGGTCGGCGCCCTCGCCGGCCATCACCCGGCCCAGCAGCACGGTGCCGAAGACCACCTCGTCACGGCCGCCCAGCGCCCCCAGTACCTGCGCCCAGGCCAGGTGCATCAGGCTGCCAAGGCCGACATCGTGCTGGCGCGCGCGCTGGCGCAGGGTGGCGGCCAGGGCCTCGGGCACGGTGATGGCGCAGGTCTCGACCTGCGCCCCCCCTTGCGGCCCTTCAGCCATGCCGGCCAGCCGGGGCGGCGCCAGCACCCCGGCCAGGGCCTCGCGCAGGTACCGTTCATGGCTAGCCTGTCGGCGCTCATCGCGGCTCAGCGCAACATAGTTGCGGTAAGCCACCGGAACAGGCAGGTCATGGCCTTCGCCTGCCATCAGCGTCGCCAGCTCGGCGAGCAGCACCTGAACCGAGACCGCGTCGTTGACCAGATGGTGGAAATGCAGCAGGCCCAGCCATCGCGCCTGCACGCTGTCCTCGACACAGGCCAGGGCCATCATCGGTGCCTGGCGCAGGTCAAGCCGCAGCCCCTGTTCGCGTAGCCGCGCGGCCGCATCGCCCGGGCCGGGCCCGAGCACGCTCAATGGCAGCCAAGCCTGGCGCCACACCACCTGCTGGGGCTGTGCCAGGCCTTCCCAGGCCAGGCTGGTGCGCAGGATGTCGTGGCGCTCGATGACCCGGGCCAGGGCCTGGTTGAACGCCTCCAGCGCCGCCCTGCTGTCGAAGGCGAAGAGCGCCTGCTGCAGGTAGGGATCGCGCTCGTCGGTGAGGTGATGGTACAGCAGCCCTTCCTGCAACGGCGCCAGGGGGTAGATCTCCTGCACATTGGCCGCGCCGCCCGGAACCGTGCCGACGATCTGGTCGATGCTGGCCTGGTCGAGGTGGGTCAAGGCCAGCATCTCGGGGGTGATGCGCAGGCAACCCGGCGCCACGCGGTTGGCCGGTACCGCTTGCGCGGGGGCGCTGCCGAGCGACGCGGCGAGGCTGGCCAGGGTCGGCTGGCCGAACAGCACCTGGGCATCGGCGTGCAGCCCTGCCTGGCGCATGCGCTCGATCAGGCGTACCGCCAGCAGCGAATGGCCACCCAGTTCGAAGAATTGATCATGCCGCCCGATCTGCTCTACCTCCAGCAGCTCGGCCCATAGCGCGGCCAGGCGCTGCTCGAGCTCGCCCTGCGGCGGCTCGTGGGTACGCCGCACCGAGGCCTCGCTGTCCGGTGCCGGCAAGGCGCGACGGTCGAGCTTGCCATTGGCGGTCAGCGGCCAGGCCGCCATCGCCACATAGGCCGAAGGCAGCAATGCCGCGGGCAAGCGGTTGCGCAGGTGCTCATGCAGGTCCAGCGGGGTCAGTACCTGCCCGGCGACATACCAGGCCACCAACTGCCCGTCACGCAGCAGTACCACGGCCTCACCCACGGCCGCGTGGCTCGCCAGCGCACTCTCGATCTCGCCCAGCTCCACCCGCACACCGCGGATCTTCACCTGGTCGTCACTGCGGCCCAGATACTCCAGGGTGCCCTCGGGCAACCAGCGCACCAGATCCCCTGTGCGGTACATCCGCGCGCCAAGCTGCTGGGCGAAAGGGTCGTCAAGGAAGCGTTCGGCGGTGAGCTCGGGGCGGTTCAGGTAACCACGGGCGACCCCCGCGCCACCAATGTACAACTCGCCCACGGCGCCCACCGGCAGTTGTCGCCTCTGGGCATCCAGCACGTACAGGCGCGCATTGGCCACCGGCGCGCCGATATGCAGCACCTGTCCGGGGTGCACTTCGCCAGCGCTGGCGACCACCGTGGCCTCGGTCGGGCCGTAGTTGTTGATGATCCGGCAACCCCGCTCCCGGGCCAGGCGCCGCAGGCGGTCGCCGCCGACCAGCAAGGTCTGCAAGGTCGGGTGTGGCTCGCCCTGGGCGAAGGCGTGCTCAGCCACTGGCGTGGGCAGGAAGCTGACCTGCAACGGCTGGGCGCGCCACCAGCGCAACAGCACATCGATATCCTCGCCCCCCTCGCCCACCGGCGCCAGGTGCAGCGTCGCGCCGGCGCACAGGGCTGGCCAGACTTCCCAAGCCATGGCATCGAATCCGAAGCCGGCCAGGCTGGAGGTATGGCTGCCCGCGTGCAGGTCAAAGGCAGCGCAGTGCCAGTCGACCAGATTGGCCAGCATGCGGTGCTCGACCATCACGCCCTTGGGTTGGCCGGTGGAGCCGGAGGTATAGATCACGTAGACCAGGTTGGCGCCGGACAGCTGGGCTACCTGGGGGTTGGCCAGCCCTGCCCTGGCCGATGGCAAGCGGTCCAGCTCGATCACCGGCACGCTCGTGGCCGGCAGGCGGTCACGCAGGCCCGAGAGGGTCAGCACCACCTTCGGCGCGCAGTCATCGATCAGGTACTGCAGGCGCTCGCTCGGGTGCGCCGGGTCCACCGGCATATAGGCCGCGCCAGCCTTGAGCACCGCGAGCAAGCCGACCAGGGTGTCCAGGCCGCGCCGGGCGAGCACCGCCACCCGCTGCTCTGGCAGCACGCCCATGGCCAGCAGTTGCGCGGCCAGCTGGTTGGCGCGGTCGTTCAGCTCGCCGTAGCTCAGGCTGCGCCCCTGATGCACCGCAGCCGTCGCCTGGGCGCGTGTTGCAGCCTGGACCTCGATACGGCGGTGAATCAAGGCCGGGCCCTCGGGGTCTTGAGCGGTGGCGTTCCACTGGCGCAGGCGCTGGTGTTCCTCGGCAAGCAACAGGTCGTAGCTGTCGATGCCCGCCTGGGGTTGCTCGAGCCCTTGGGCCAGCACGTGAAGCAAGCGAGTGCTGAACACCTCGACCTCTTCGGACGCCAGCCAGGCCTGGTTGTACACCAGGTGCAGCCAGGCCTTGCCATTGTGCGGATTGCTGCGCAGGTAAATCGACAACGGAGTGGGCTCGTGGTCGTTGCACACTTTGACGCTGTGTGCGCCGAGGCTGCCGTAACGCAAGTCGTGACCCTCTTCCTCGTAGGACACGGTGATCTCGAACAACTGCCCACGGGCCTCGCGGGACAGGCCCAGCGCACGGTTGAGCTCGCTCAGCGGCAAGCGCTGGTGGCGCAGGTCGCGCTTCAGGGTGTCGCCAATGCGCCGCACCAGATCGGCAAAACTCAAGGTCCTGCCGAAGTCCATGCGCAACGCATTGACCTGGGCGAACATCCCTTGCGTCGCCTTGGCCCGGGCATTGCCGCGGTTGCGCACCGGCAAGCCGATTACCCAGTCGTCACGCTGCCAGGCCCGGGCGCAGCAGACATGCAGCGCCGCCAGCAACACATGCAGGGCCGACCCCTGCAACTCGGCGGCCAGCTGGTGCATGCGCGTCAGCAATCTGGTGTCGAAGCTGCACTCCAGCGCATTGCTCGGCGTGGCGGTGGCGGGCAGCCCCTGGTCACGTGGCCTGAGCAACGCATCGGGCAGCGTCCGGTACTTGTCCAGCCAGTAGGCGAGGTCACGCTGCTGGCGTGCCGAGCCCTGATACGCCAGGTCGTCCTCGATGAAGGCCTGGTAGGATGGCGCCGAGTCCGGCAACGCCAGGCCCTGTTCAAGCCAACCATAGTACTGGCCCAACTGGTAGACGAACTGCTCCAGGCCCCAACCATCGAAGATCAGGTGGTGACCTTGCAGGACCAACAGGCTGCGGCACTCGCTCAGGTGGAGCAGCGCCATGCGCACCAGTGGCCCGCGCTCGAGGGCGAAGCGCTGTTGCAGCAACGTCTTGATCAGCCCCTGCGCCGCCTCGAACGGTGCGCTGTGGTCGCGCAGGTCATGCTCGTCCAGCGCGACCCGCACGTCGCGGGCGAAGCGCTGGCGCGCCAGGCCATCGCCACCGGCATGGCGCACCAGCACCGTGCGCAACCCGTCGTGCACGCGGACCAGATGGTCAAGCGCCTGGCTCAACAGCCCGCAGTCCACACGGCCATCGAGCTCGACATAACCGCCGACATTGTAGAGCGGCGAATCGCCATGGCTGATCTGGTCGAGCCAGATGTCGCGCTGGGCGCAGGTCAGGGGAAAGGTGTCGGCGGCGGACATGGCGTGGATCTTCCTTGAAACGGGGTCGTTCGCGGATTCAAGCACCCACCCCGGCCCCTGTATGGCCCCCCAAACCCGGACAATGGCAGGGCCTTTTTGCTCAGCCTGAACCTGCGGAATCTTTTGTAGGACATTGACGCTAGCGGGCAGCCGGCAGCGGCCTACCCCTGTGAGCGAGCGTGGCAAACGCCGCCGATCTCGCCGCTTACTGGCGCAAATTGTCCGACAATCCTGCGATCCGCAAGGTACATCAGGGGAAAAACACCGACTTTTCTTGTCGGATTAATTGGCATTTCCTGTCCCCGCTTTCCGCTACAGACGCAGGCTTGGAGCCTGCTATTCAATAGCGCCAAGCCCCAGCACAGAGAGGACTCGACCGCGAGACCCCGCCGCGTTACCGGATCAAGGAAGACAAGCACATGAAGCTGATCGACAGCCTCGAACACTGCCACGACCCGCACCTGTACCTGCAACTGGGGGCACTGGTTGCCAGCACCGGCGATGGCACCTTCGCCGAACAGATGTTCCAGTTGATCGGCGACCAGGTGCCGCTCCATCGCCTCGACCTCAGCGAATGGACCCTCGACAGCGACCAGGCCAGCATCCGCCAGGTCAAGGTACTGGGCAGTGCCGGCCGCCCCGAGGAGGTACCGGCTCAAGAACCTCTGCGCCACCCCTTGCTGCAGAGCATCATGCGCATGGAAGACCCGCTGCTGATCCAGATAAATGCCCCCGTGCACCAATGCAACCTGGTATCGCGCAGCGGCAACCGGCGCTGGGTCATCTGCTGCCAACGGCTGCGCAGCGAGGGAATGTTCTCCCTGGCCGAGCTGTCGCTGCTCAAGCGCCTGTCCGACACACTGCTGCCGTTGGTCGAGCATCACGCCCAGCTGTTCCTGCAGGCGGCCAGTCGCCGCCCGGGCGGCCTGCTGCCCGAGGAGGCCGGGTCGCTGCGCCAGGTCTTCACCGAGCGCCTGGAACAAGAGGCGATCCGCCTGTCCAGCCGCGAGCAGGAAGTGTGCATCGGCCTGCTCACCGGTGGCACCGTGCCGCAGATGGCCCAGCGCCTGAACGTGAAGAGCAGCTCGATCGAGACCTACCTCAAACGCGCCACCGCCAAGCTCGGCGTCAGCGGACGCCACGGCCTGGCCCGCTGGATGGCCGGCACCTGAACCCAGAGACCCTGCCATGCGGCGAATCACACCCTCCTTGCTTGCCCTCGTGCTGACCGGCTGCAGCCTGGCCCCCGACTACCAGCGCCCCCCCTCGCCCAGCGCCGAGCAATACCCCAGCGGCCCCGCCTATCAGGGCGGGCCGTCCACCACGGCACTGCCCCGCGACTGGCAGGGGGTCTTCCGCGACCCGGTGCTGCGCCAACTGCTGGACACCGCGCTGGCCAACAACCGCGACCTGCGCATGGCCCTGCTCAATACCGAAGCGTACCGCGCCCAGTACCGCATCCAGCGCGCCGAACTGCTGCCGAAAATCGCCGCCAATGCCCAAGGCACGCGCCAGTATCTGCCCCGGCGGCGTACCGGTGGCGAGGGCGTGATCAGCACCCAGCAATCGGCCACTGTCGGCATCAGCGCCTACGAGCTGGACCTGTTCGGCCGCCTGCGCAGCCTCAGCGACCAGGCGCTGCTGACCTACCTGGCCACCGACGAAGCCCGGCGCGGCGCCGAGCTCAGCCTGTTCAGCAGCGTCGCTGGCGCCTACCTGACCTGGCGCGCCGACCAGGAGTTGCTGGCCCTGTCGCGCCAGACCTTGCAGGCCGATGAGAAAAGCCTGCGCCTGACCCAGCGCCAGCGCCGCACCGGCACGCTGTCGGCGCTCGACCAGATCCAGGCCACCACCCGGGTCGACAGCACCCGCGCCGCCGTCGCGCGCTATACCCGCCTGGCCGCCCAGGACCTCAACCAGTTACAGCGCCTGGTCGGCGCGCAGGTCGATGAGCACCTGCCGCCCCTGCCCCTGGCCAACGAGCAGATCGCCCGGGTGCCGGCCGGCCTGCCCGCCGACCTGCTGCAGCGCCGGCCCGATATCCGCCAGGCCGAATACCAGTTGCAGGCCGCCAACGCCAACATCGGCGCGGCACGGGCGGCGTTCTTCCCAAGCATCAGCCTGACCGCCAACGCCGGCAGCAGCAGCCGCGAGCTGGCCGACCTGTTCGATGCCGGCACCGGCAGCTGGCTGTTCCAGCCGCAAGTGAACCTGCCGCTGTTCAATGCCGGCAGCCTGCGCGCCAGTCTCGATTACGCCAAGCTGCAAAAGGACATGCAGGTGGCGCGCTACGAAAAATCGATCCAGACCGCCTTCCAGGAAGTGGCCGACGGCCTGGCGGCGCGCACCACCTACCAGCAGCAGCTGCAGGCCCAACGCGACCTGGTCGAGGCCAGCCAGCGCTACCACGACCTGGCCGAGAATCGCTACCGCAACGGCATCGACAGCAGCCTGACGTTCCTCGATGCGCAGCGCTCGCTGTTCAGCGCCCAGCAAGGCCTGATCAGTGATCGCCTGGCGCAGTTGCTGGCCGAGGTGAACCTGTTCACCGCGCTGGGCGGCGGCTGGGACGAAGCAGCGGGGCTGGCCTACCAGCGCTCGGCGGTCCTGCCGAAGTAGACCGATGGCGACACCCCGAGGGTACGGCGGAACATCGCGCTGAACGCGCTGGGGCTGTCGTAGCCCAGGTCCAGCGCCACCTCCAGCACCGACTGTCCGGCCGCCAGGGCATCCAGGCTGGCCAACAGGCGCATGCGCCGCAGCCATTGCACCAGGCTCAACCCGGTCTCGCGCTGGAAGGCGCGAGTCAGGGTGCGCGCATTCAAGCCGCTGTAGGCCGCGGCGCGGGCCAGGCTCCAGTCCTCGGACGGGGCCTGGCGCAGCGCTTCGCACAGTCCTTGCAGGTGCGCCGAATGCGGGCTCGGCACATGCAGGGCGAACACCGGCAGCACGCGGATCTCGTCGAGGATAAGTTGCATGATCCGCGCCTCGCGGCCTTGCGCCGGATGATCGGGGGCGATGTCCATGGCACGGATGATCAGCTCGCGCAGCAATGGCGAGATCTCGATCACCTGACATTGGCGCGGCAGGTCCGGGCGCGCGCCCGGGTCGACGAACAGGGTGCGCATGCGCACCACGCCGGCCATGCGCAGCTCGTGTTCGACGGCCGCCGGTACCCACACACCGCGCCCGGGGGGGACCACCCAGTTGCCCTCGCGGGCACTGACCGTGACCACGCCGCTGATGGCATGGATCAGCTGGGCGCGGTCATGGCAGTGCGGGGCGATGTGCTCGCCATGGCGGTAGTTCTCGGCGAGCGGCAGGATGATCGGGCGCGGCATTGATGCGAGCCTGGCAAAGGTGAATGGGGATTATTGGCGATACGCGATGCAAAGGGGAATCCAGGGCTTGTGCGAAAAGCCCCGATATCAGCAGCCCTTCGCCACTTCTTGCGCCGAGACCGGCACATCGAAAACCTTGTCGAAGCCCCACTGGAACACGAACGCATAGACGAAGAAGAACACGAACAACGCCAGGTTGGTGACCAGCGCCGCCCACAGGCCGATATCCAGCCAGTACGCCACCAGCGGCAGCAGGATCAGCACCAGCCCGCCCTCGAAACCCAAGGCATGCAGCAGACGCCGCAGCAAGGTGCGGCTGCGCTGGTGCTGGCGCGCCTCCCAGCGCTCGAAGGCCCAGTTGTAGGCCATGTTCCAGCTCATGGCGATGCCCGACATGAGGACCGACAATACCGTCGACTGCGCCATGCCCGCGCCGAACGCCAGCTCCAGCGCCGGTGCCACGCAAGCCACGGCGATGGCCTCGTAAAGGATGGCCTGGACGACCTTGCGCGCCTTGCCTTGCATGTTCAACTCCTTGAATAAAAGACCCGCAAAGCTACAAGAAGTAAGCCTCAAGAAAAAGTCAGAAATACTTTATTGACTGACCGTTCAATCAAGAAAAATTAGCATAAACGTTTCCGCAACACCCATCCCTGGCGTCCGGCACCACCTTCCGCCGGCACGACCCATGTCTAGAAGCCTCTCGGCCAAGGCCTGCCCGGCACGTCTTGGGGCATGCCGCGCATTGGACAACCCTATGATCGACTGCTTGTATTCATGACTGGCAAGCGTCGACACGTCGTACACCTTCGTCCAGGGAATCGAACGAGGAACTACACGATGGCTTACACCGTGATGATGGTATTCGGTACCCGCCCCGAAGCGATCAAGATGGCCCCGCTGGCCCGCGTCCTGCGCGACTGGCCCGAGGTCGACCTGCAGATCTGCTCCACCGGCCAGCACCGCGAAATGCTCGAACAGGTCCTCACCGCTTTTGGCCTCGAGGTCGACCAGGACCTGCAGGTGATGACCCAGAACCAGACCCTCAACGGCCTGGCCCGCGACCTGCTGGACACGCTCGACCAGGCCTATGAACAGGTCAGGCCCGATATCGTCCTGGTCCACGGCGACACCACCACCAGCTTCATCGCCTCGCTGGCCGCCTTCCAGCGTCACATTCCCATCGGCCATGTCGAGGCTGGCCTGCGCACCGGCAACCTGCAGCAGCCCTGGCCCGAGGAAGCCAACCGACGCTTGACCGGCGTGCTCGCCGACCTGCACTTCACCCCCACCCGCGACTCCGACGCCAACCTGATCCGCGAAGGCGTGCCGCCCGAGCACATCGAGGTCACCGGCAACACGGTGATCGACGCCCTGCTGTGGATGCGCGACAAGCTGGACAAGGACAACTGGCGCCCCGCCGCCGACTCCCCGCTCAATGTGCTGCGCGACGACCAGCGCATGGTGCTCATCACCGGCCACCGCCGCGAGAACTTCGGCAGCGGTTTCGAACGCATCTGCCTGGCCCTGGCCGAACTGGCCCTGCGCTACCCCGACGTACAGTTCCTCTACCCGGTGCACCTCAACCCGCAGGTGCAGCACGCGGTGTACAGCGTGCTCTCGGGCCGCGACAACATCCATCTGGTCGCGCCCCAGGACTACCCGCACTTCGTCTGGCTGATGAACCGCGCCCATATCATCCTCACCGACTCGGGCGGCGTGCAGGAAGAGGCCCCCGCGTTGGGCAAGCCGGTGCTGGTGCTGCGCAAGGTCACCGAGCGACCCGCGGTGCTCAAGGGCGGCACGGTCAAGCTGGTCGGCACGCTCACCGAGCGCATCGTCCAGGAGACCAGCCAGTTGCTCGATGACCCGTCGGCCTACGAGCGTATGGCCCAGGTCTACACCCCCTTCGGTGACGGCCATGCCAGCGAGCGCATCGCCGAACGCCTGAGCCGCTGGTTCGCCGAGCAATCCGCCGCACGGGACAACGCATGAGCCTGGCCTTCATCGATTTCCTCACCTATGTCCTGTTCGGCCTGAAGATCCTTGCCATCATCCTGGCGACACTGATGTTCCTGCTGGGCCTGGACGACCTGTTCATCGACCTGTGCTACTGGGGCCGCAAGCTGATCCGGCGTTTCCGCATCTACGACAAGTTCGACAAGGCCGACGAAAAGCGCCTGTTCGAAGTGCCGGAGAAGCCCCTGGCGATCATGGTGCCGGCCTGGAACGAGGTCGGCGTGGTCGGCGAGATGGCGCGCCTGGCCGCCTCGACCATCGACTACGAGAACTACCAGATCTTCGTCGGCACCTACCCCAACGACCTGCAGACCCAGGCCGACGTCGACGCCGTGTGCCTGCACTACCCCAACGTGCACAAGGTGGTCTGCGCCCGCCCCGGCCCCACCAGCAAGGCCGACTGCCTGAACAACATCATCGACGCCATCCTGCGTTTCCAGCAGGACGCGCGCATCGAGTTCGCCGGGTTCATCCTGCATGACGCCGAGGATGTCATCTCGCCCATGGAACTGCGCCTGTTCAACTACCTGCTGCCGAACAAGGACATGATCCAGATCCCGGTGTACCCCTACGCCCCGGAATGGAAGGGCTTCACCGCCGGCCACTACGTCGACGAGTTCGCCGAGAACCACGGCAAGGACGTCATCGTGCGCGAGGCGCTCACCGGCCAGGTGCCCAGCGCCGGGGTCGGCACCTGCTTCAGCCGCCGGGCGATCAGCGCGCTGCTGGAGGACGGCGACGGCATCGCCTTCGATGTGCAGAGCCTCACCGAAGACTACGACATCGGTTTTCGCCTCAAGCAAAAGGGCATGAAGTGCATCTTCGCCCGCTATTCCATCACCGACCCTGCGCTGGCCCTCAAGCAGGAGTGGCGCCCCGGCATGAGCCGCGAGTTTGCCCAGGTGATCTGCGTGCGCGAGCATTTTCCCCGTGACTGGCAGCACGCCATCCGCCAGAAATCGCGGTGGATCGTCGGCATCGTGTTCCAGGGCACCAGCAACCTCGGCTGGAGCCGCAAGGGCGCGCTCAACTACTTCCTCTGGCGCGACCGCCGCGGGCTGTTCGCCTATCTGTTGAGTTTTTTGGTCAACCTGTTGCTGCTGGTGCTGCTGGCCATGTGGCTGGTCACGGTGATCGCGCCGGAGTCGTGGCGGTTCATGTCGATCCTCAGCGACAGCACGCTGCTCAGCACCTTGCTGTGGCTCAACGGCCTGCTGTTGTTCAACCGCCTGTTCCAGCGGTTCTGGTTCGTTACCCGCTACTACGGCGTCTTCGAAGGCCTGCTCTCGGCGCCACGGATGATGTGGAGCAACTTCGTCAACTTCTTCGCCAACCTGCGCGCCCTGCGCCAGGTGATGGAGATGGGCGATTCGCGGCGGGTGGCCTGGGACAAGACCACCCACGAGTTCCCTGCCCTCGCCGCGCCGGCACGCACGCCGCTGGGCCATCGCCTGGTGGAGAAGGGCCTGATCAGTGAAGAACAGCTGGAGCAGGCCATCACCAGCCCGGTACGCCGGCGCCTGGGCCGCGAGCTGCTGCTGCGCGGCTGGCTTACCAGCGAACAGCTGGTCGAGACCCTGGCCGAACAACTGGACCTGCCCTGGGCGCCGCTCAATCCGTTCAGGATCGCCCCGGCGCTGATCGCCAAGCTGCCGCGCAAGCTCGCCACCCACTACGGCGTGCTGCCGGTGGACGAAGACGGCGACACCCTGGTGCTGGCCAGCGAAAGCCCGGTCAGCCAGGTCTCGCTGGGGGTCATCAGCCGCCAGCTCAAGCGCCCGGTGCGTGCCCGCCTGGCGCCACAGGGGCGTGTGACCCTGGGCCTGCGCTACCACTACCCGAGCCCTTGGCAGAAACCCGAAACCCGCAAAATGCTCGAGGTACTCGAACGCCACCAGGACGATGCCGCGCTGTTGGAGAAGGTCGGCACCCACCAGGTGATGCTCGGTTCGCTGCTGCAGGTGCGCGGCATGGTGCCGGTGACCCTGTTCAACCAGGCCCTGATCGACTTCAACCCTGAGCAGCAGAGCTTGGGCGAGCACCTGATCGCCCGCGGCATCATCACCGAGGAAGTGCTGCAGCAAGCCCTCGCCGAGCAGGCCAGCGAACAGCAGGCCGCCTACGACCTGACCCGGGAGGTGGCATGACGCCCCGTCTTTCCCTGACCATCGCCAGCCTGCTGCTGTGTTCTTCCGCCCTGGCCGCGCCGACCAAGCCGATGACCGACTTCCAGCGCTTCACCAGCTACCCCTTCATGGAGCGTGGCTATCGGGAGGCGCAGAAGGACAACTGGGCCGAGGTCGAGCGCCTGACCCGCCACGTGCTGGGACGCGTGCCGAACAACAACGAGGCCCGCGCCCTGCTGGCCGAAGCCCTGGCCCATCAACGGCGGTACAAGGAAGCCCAGGCCATTGCCGAAGACCTCGACGACAATCCTGAACACGCCGATGCCCTGCTGGAACTGCGCCTGACCTGGATCGAACAGGACCCGCCGGCCGCGAGCCAGGTGGAGGCCTGGCTCGCCGACAGCCAGGGCCAGCAGCGCGTGCGCCTGTGGCAGGCCTACAGCGTCAGCCTGGCCAAGTTCGGCGGCGCGGCCAAGGCCCTGGAGTGGCTCAACCATCTGCCGGTACGCGACGATGGCATGGTGCTGCGCATGACCCGGGCCAACTTCGCCGAGCAGCTGCGCAACTGGGGAGAGACCATCGACCAGTTGCAACCGCTGGCCGACCAGGGCCAGCTGCCCCCGCAGGACTGGCAGCGCCTGGCCAATGCTTATATCCAGCAGGTCGATGAAAAGGGCCTGAACTCACTCCTGGCCAGCGCACCTTCCCAGGAAGCGGCGACCCGCGCCCGCCTGGCCATGGCCAACCGCGCCATCGCCATGGGCCATAACCAGCAGGCCGAGCGCTGGCTGCAGAGCCTGCCCGCCGAGCAACTGCAGCACCCCGAGCAGCGTCAGCAGCTGTGGCAGCTGGCCCGTGAAGGCGATGATGCGTCGCTGGTGCGCCAGCTGAGCAATGAACTGCAACGCCCGTGCCTGGAGACCGTCGACTGGCTGTCCCACAAGGACCTGAAGCTGGCCCGCGAGCAGCTCGGCCAATGCCAGGCCCGCGACAACCCGCGCAGCTATGCCATCCTCAGGCAACGCCTGTATGGCGACCCCACGCAGCCTGCGCAACCGCGCACCGCGGCGCAGTGGGAGCAACGCTACCGACAGACCGGCGATCTCGCCGCCCTGGAACAAGCCAGCTTCATGCTGCTCGAAAGCGGCCAAAGCGAGCGCGCCCGGCAGCTGCTCGACAACGCGTATGCGCGTTACCAGGGCAGGCTGACGCCCTCGCTGCTGCAACGCCTGGGCAATCTCTATGCGCGCAACGACGGCCCGCTGGACGGTCCACGCATGCTCGCCCTGGTGCCACGGGTCGATGCCATCACCCGTGGTCAGCTATTGGGCCGCCTGGCCGAAGCCGGCCAGTGCGACGCCGTGCGCAAGGCCATCCCGGCCACCCCGGCCGAAGCCGGGCAGTATCGCGCCCTGGGGCGCTGCGCCATGCCTGATCAGCCAGGCGAAGCGGTGGTCTACTACCAGGCCGCCGAACGCCTGGGCGATAGCGGCAGTCGCCTGCCCCTGGCCTACGCCCTGGAAGCCTCCGGCGACTCCCAGGCGGCACTGCCGATCTGGAACAGCCTGCCGGCCAGCGCCTGGACCGACAATGCGCGCCTGACCGCCGCCCGTGGCGCGCTGAACGCCGGTGACGCCAACGCCGCCCGCCGCCACTGGGATGCGGCGGCGCACCAGAGTGCCGACGACTGGGCGCTGGGCGCCGCCATTGCCCAGCGCCAGGGCGACCCGCAGCAGGCCCTGGGCTTCCAGCGCGAAGCGCTGCGGCATGCCCCGCGCGCCGATCACTACTACGCCGCCGCCGGCACCGCCCAGCAGGCCGGCGACAGCGCCCAGAGCAGCGCCTGGCTGGCCGAGGCCGTGCGCCTGGCGCCGGACCAGCCGCGTTACCGCGCCGACTATGGCATGCGCCTGGCGGGTTCGGCGGACAAGCAGCAACGCCGCCAGTCCATACGCTACCTGGAGCGCGCCAGCCGCGACTTCCCCGAGGACTACCGCCTGGGCGAGACCCTGGCCCTGCGCTACGACGAGGTCGAGGACAGTGCCTCGGCCCGCCGCGAGCTGCGCCGGGTACTGGACGTGGAGCGCAACCTGGTCGACGGCGACGACGAGTACGGCAGCCTGGAGGCGCGCAAGTACCGCCAGCGCCGCGCCCATGAAGCCCTGTCGCGCCGCGACAGCATCACCCTGGCCAGCACCTGGTCGCCCGCCGGCACTTCGACCAACGACAAGTTCCTCGACAACGGCGAACGCAGCGGCAGCTCGCGCCGGGCCCGCTCGCAGAACGTGCAGTTGGCGATGTGGGACCACGCCCTGGGCGAGGAGCCCAGCCGCAATGGCAGCACCCTGTCGGTCTACGGCCGCGTGCTGTTCGGTGGCCAGAGCCGCACCGACTATGCGCAGAGCATGGGCACCGGTGTTGGCCTGCGCTACAAGCCGCTCGGTCAGGCCAACCTCAACCTGTACGCCGAGCTGTACCACCAGCGCCAGATCGACAGCACGCACTACAGCGGCCTGAGCCTGGGCGAACTGCTCAGCCCGGCCAAGGTCGGTGGCAACTGGGGCGACCTGCGTCACAACGCCGAATCGAGCAACGACCTGCTGCTGCGCGCCACGGCTTCGTTCCTGGATCAGGGCAAGTACCGCAACGACTGGCGTATCGACGAGGACGACTGGGACGAGCGCTTCCTCTACCTCGACGCCGCCTGGTGGACCCGTGCTGGCGACCATGCCTGGCTGTCGCGCTTCCAGCAGGGCCATGCGTGGAAACTGCCCAGCCAGTCGCCACAGACGATCATGCCCTACGGCTTTCTCGAATTTTCCAGCCAGGACCCGAGCAACGAATGGCGCCAGGACGCCCGCGCCGGGGTCGGCGTGCGCTGGCAGTGGTGGTTCGACGACGACCGCTACAACGCCTATCGCGGCTCGCTGAAAGTACGCGCCGAGTACCAGCAGGCACTGGGCGGCAACCTCTACGAACGCGGCAACGGCGTGCTGCTGGGTGTGGAGATGAACTTCTGATGCGTAGCTTCCTGGCTCTCTGCCTGTTCATCCTGTGGCTACCCGCCCAGGCCGACCAACGCCTGTTCTACCAGCCGCTCAACCGTGACGCGAACGTCACCCCGGCGCAGTGGCAAAACCTGTGGCGAGCCACCGTGGCCCAGGGCGGCAAGACCCTGATCGTGCAGTGGAGCGCCTACGGCGACAGCGACTTTGGAGGCTCCGAGGGCTGGCTGGCCGGGAGTCTGCGCGAAGCCCGGGCTCAAGGCCTGGAGCTGGTGCTGGGCCTGTACATGGATCCGGCCTACTACCAGCGCCTCGAACAGCTCGACGGCGAAGGCCTGAACAGTTACTTCAAGGCGCAGCTGGGACGCTCGCTCACCCAGTACCAGCAGCTCAAGGCCGACTGGGCGCTGCCGGTGGCCGGCTGGTACCTGCCCATGGAACTGGACGACCTGCACTTTCGCGACCCGGCCAGGCGCGATGCGCTGCACACGCAGTTGCAGGCTTTCAACCGGCAACTGGACAAGCCCCTGCATATCAGCGCGTTCAGCGCCGGCCAGCTGTCGCCGCGGGTCAATGGCGCGTGGCTGGAGCAGTTGGCCAGCCTTGGCCTGAACGTCTGGTGGCAGGATGGCGCCGGCACGGGCCGCCTGGCGCCAGTTGTGCGCCAAGGCTACGAACAGGCCCTGCCCTGCCAGGTAGGCATCGTGCGCGAGGCGTTTCGCCAGGTCAGCAAGCCTGGCCAACCGTTCCGCGCAGAACCTGCGCAGCCGGCGCTGAGCGGAGGTTGCCACGCCGAGGCTGTGTTCGCCCTGCGCTATCGGCCCTGGGCCAGAGGGACGCTTTCCAGGGATTGAAACCAGCCGCCTGAACGAATCTCAACGTGGGGCCGGCAAGAACAGCACAATAGCCGAGGGCATCCTCCAGCATGTACAAGACCCTCGAAGCCCACATCCGCCAAAAGGTAGCCCCCGCCGCCCTGCGCGCCGAGTTCCGCCAGCATGAATTCGAGGCCATGCGCCGTTTTTGCCTGCTGATTTTCTGCATCGGCATTGCCATCTGGCTGGTCTTCGACCTGATCGTCAGCTACCTCGGCGGCCAGGGCTTCACCTGGCTGTCCGGAGTATTCATCGCCCTGCTGTGCAGCCTCACCGTGGTCCTGGGCTTCACCCGCAGGAACCAGCATTTCGACGTGCTCAACCTGCTGTTCGTGGCGGTGATCACCCTGGCCATGCGCCTGGTGATCGAGGGCATCCCCATCGCCCTGCGCCCGGTATGGCTGGTGCTCGGGGTCTCCACCGTGCTGTACACCGTGTCGGTGCTGCCGGTGCGACGCTGGTCGTTCTTCTGCGCCATGGGCATCACCTGGATCATGCTCAATCCTTTCCTCCACACCCGTATCGAAGCCCTGGAGCTCGAAGGCGCGATGCTGATCAGCTACGCGGTATGCCTCAGCGGCCTGGTGATCTACAGCTACCTGCGCATCCGCCAGGCCAAGCTGCACAACTACTACCTGACCAAGGTACTGCTGGAGCAAGCCTATATCGATGCGCTGACCGACATCCCCAACCGTCGCTCGTTCATGGCCAAGGCCGAAAAGCAGCTGCAACAGGCCGGCGAACAGTACCTGGCGATGATCGACATCGACAATTTCAAGCAGGTCAACGACCGCTTCGGCCATGACATCGGCGACGAGGTGCTCAAGCGCGTGGCAGCGCACATCAAGGCGGCGATGATCGGCTACGAAATCGCCCGGCTAGGCGGAGAGGAATTCGCGATCTTCTTCCAGGGGCTGGATGAAACAGGCGCCGAGCAGCAAGTTGCGAGGCTGTGCCAGCGGGTGCGCGAGGACCTCGGGGCACACCCGGTGACCATCAGTATCGGCCTGGCCCGGATCGACAGCGGCGATACCCTGAGCACGGCGCTGATCCGGGCGGACCAGGCGCTGTACGAGGCCAAGCACACGGGCAAGGACCGCTTCGTGACCTGGTCGGCAAGCTTGTCAGGACAATGAGCATCGCGGGGCAAGCCCGCTCCCACACCAGTGTCCATCATCAGCGTGGGAGCGGGCTTGCCCCGCGATGAGGCCGGCCCAGGCGCTGCATCAACCAGCGGGCAAGCGAATCCTGAACTGCGCCCCGCCCAACGCCGATTGCGCCACTGTGAGCGTGCCACCCTGCCCTTCGATGGCCCGCCGGCTGATCGCCAAGCCCAAGCCGAAACCACCCGTGTTGCGATCGCGGCTGCGGTCCAGGCGGTAGAACGGCTGGAAGATCCGCTCACGCTCCTCGACTGGAATGCCGATGCCGTCGTCCTCGACCGTCACCAGGCAGGCGCCATCCTCTTCCAGGCGCAGGCGCAGCAGCAGGCTTTCGTCGCAGTAGCGCATGGCGTTGCGCACCAGGTTCTGTACCGCGCGGGCAGTCAGCCGCGGATCGAGGACAAAGCGTGGCAGGTCTGTGTCGCATTGCACCTCCCACTGGATGCCGCGATCGTCGAGTTCTTCGGCGAAACCACCGAGCACGCTGTCCACCAGCTCGAGCAACGACACCTCGACCCGCTCGCGGGCCTGGTCGGCGCTTTCCAGGCGGCTGTAGGACAGTAGCTCAAGCACCAGCTCGTCCAGCTCGCGCACATGGCCCACCAGCCCCAGCAGGCGTTTGCGGCTGGCCGGCGGCACCTCGTCGAACAGCAGCACCAGGCCGAAGTCCAGGCGGGTCAATGGCGTGCGCAGCTCGTGGGACACCGCGTTGAGCAGTTCACGCTGCTGATTGACGTGGCGCTCCAGGTCGCTGGCCATGGTGTCGAACACCCCGGCCAGCTCGCCGATGTTCGAGCGCGGCGAGATATGCGTGCGCTCGGACATCTCGCCGCGCCCGAGGCGCCGGGCGGTGTCCTTCAGGCGCTCGAGGTCGCGCCAGTGCGGCCATACCCACAGCAACAGGCAGCCGAGCATGGCCGCGCCAATCAGCACGGTCACGCCCCAGGACAGCACGTTGATGTCCAGCGGGTCGTCCGGCGAGTGCAGGCGTACCAGCCAGTCCTGGTCCAGCGGCGCCAGCGCCGTTTCGTAATAGCCCCAGTCTGCCATGCGCACCACATACAGGCCATGCTCGAGCCGGGCCTTTTCCTCGCTGCTCAGCTCGGCGTCGTCCATGCGCAGCAAGCGCACCTCCAACGGCTTGAACGCCGCGGCGAGTTCCTTTTCCACCGTCGGCCACTGCTCCTGCGGCGCCTGCTGGAACTGGCGCACGATCAGGGTCTGCACGCCCTTGGCCTGGTCGAGGTTGTAGGCCATGAAGCGATCGTGAAACAAACCGACGATGGTGTCGGGAATCAGCGCGATCGCCCCGGCATAGGCGACGATGATCACCAGGTACAACCGCACCAGGATCTTCAGCATGGCGTATCAGTACTCCCACTCGACGCGACTGAACAGGTAGCCCTTGCCCCATACGGTCTTGATCTTGCGCGCTTCACCTGCGCTGTCGTCGAAACGTCGACGCAGCTTGGAGATGGCCACGTCCACCGAACGGTCGGTGCCGTTGAACTCGATGCCGCGCAATTGCTGGAGGATGCGGTCACGGCTCATCACCTCACCGGCGTTGCGCGCCAGCACCACCAGCAGGTTGTACTCGCCGCTGGACAGCTCCACTTCTTCGCCGCGCCAGGTGACCGTGCGCTCGGCCAGGTCGATGCACAGGCCGCCGATCTGGATCAGGTCGCAGTCCAGGCGCGGCTCGTTGACGCTGCTGCGGCGCAGCAACGTGCGCACCCTGGCCAGCAGCACGCGGGGCTCGCACGGCTTGGTGACGTAGTCGTCGGCGCCCATCTCCAGCCCCAGCACCTGGTCGTGGCTGTCGTCGCGGGCGGTCAGCATGAGGATCGGCAGGCTCTGGCTCTCCTGGCGCAGCAGCCGGCATACCTGCAGGCCGTCCAGGCCCGGCAGCATCAGGTCGAGGATCACCAGGTCCGGTTTCTGCCGGCGGAATTCGTCCAGCACATGGTCGCCGCGGGCAATCACCCGGACATGGAAATCGTTGCGTTGCAGGTAGCTGGCGATCAGTTCGGACAACGCGCTGTCGTCTTCGACCAGGAGAATGTTCGGCATAAGGGGATTTGACGAAAGATTGAAGTAAGGCAGGATATAGAATCCCGGGCGGGCCACCGCCGATTGTTCACACTTTTTCACACACGCCCAACACAGCTTAACAGCCGCCACCCGAACGGCTGCTTTAGCATACGCTGGATCAAACCTGGAAGATCCGTATGTCCACGCTCCGTGCTTTGCGCCTGCGCCCTCTGGCGCTGCTGGCGCTGATGACCCTTTCCCTGGCCGCTTGCAACGACGCCGCCGAGCAGGAAGAAAAGGCCCCGCCCTCCCAGGTCCGGGTCGAAACCCTTGCCGTGCAGCCGCTGGCC
Source organism: Pseudomonas sp. RC3H12 (assembly GCF_018596375.1). Taxonomy (NCBI): domain Bacteria; kingdom Pseudomonadati; phylum Pseudomonadota; class Gammaproteobacteria; order Pseudomonadales; family Pseudomonadaceae; genus Pseudomonas; species Pseudomonas sp. RC3H12. The sequence continues at coordinate 2,614,272 of NZ_CP075595.1, forward strand.
ATCAGCACCGAACTCAGCGGCCGCATCCTTGCCCCCCGCACCGCCGAGGTGCGCGCCCGGGTGGCCGGCGTGGTGCTCAAGCGGGTGTACCGCGAAGGCAGCGACGTGAAACAGGGCGATGTGCTGTTCCTGATCGACCCGGCGCCGTTCAAGGCTGACTTCGACAGCGCCCGCGCCACCTTGGCCAAGGCCGAGGCAACCGTGTACCAGGCGCGCCTGCAGGAGCAACGCTACCGTGAACTGGTCGACGACAAGGCCGTCAGCCGCCAGGAGTACGACAACGCCCGCGCCGCCTTCCTCCAGGCCGACGCAGCGGTCGGCGAAGCCAAGGCGGCGCTGGAACGCGCGCGCCTGAACCTGGGCTATGCCACCGTCACCGCACCGATCTCCGGGCGCATCGGCCGCGCCCTGGTGACCGAGGGCGCGCTGGTCGGCCAGAGCGAGACCACGCCGCTGGCCACCATCCAGCAGTTGAACCCGATCCACGCCGACGTCACCCAGTCGACCCGCGAACTCAACGCCCTGCGCCGCTCGCTGCGGGCCGGCGAGCTGCAGCAGGTCGGTCGCGACCAGGTCAAGGCCACGCTGATCCAGGACGACGGCAGCGCCTACCCGCTGGCCGGCAAGCTGCTGTTCTCCGATATCAGCGTCGACCCGAGCACCAACCAGATCACCCTGCGCAGCGAGTTCCCCAACCCGGACCTCGACCTGCTGCCCGGCAGCTATGTGCGCGTGCGCCTGGACCAGGCCGTGCAGCCCCAGGGCATCAGCGTGCCGCAACGCGCCATCCTGCGCGACAGCGCCGGTGTGCCGAAGGTGCTGCTGGTCGACCCGCAGGACCGCATCAGCGAACGCCAGGTGACCCTGGGCAGTGCCCAGGGCGACCGCTGGATCGTCAGCGAGGGCCTGGCTCCGGGTGATCGCGTGGTGGTCGAGGGCCTGCAACACGTCAAGGCCGGCGACCAGGTGCAAGTCGACGAACAACCAGGCGCCACCGCAGTCGCCCAACACAACGGCCAATGAGGGCCTGATCCATGCCGCAGTTCTTCATCGACCGCCCGGTGTTCGCCTGGGTGGTGGCCTTGTTCATCCTCCTGGTCGGCGCCCTGGCCATCCCGCAGTTGCCGGTGGCCCAGTATCCCGACGTGGCACCGCCGCAGGTGGAAATCTACGCCGTCTACCCCGGCGCCTCGGCGGCGACCATGGACGAGAGCGTGGTCAGCATCATCGAGCAGGAGCTCAACGGTGCCGACAACCTGCTTTATTTCGAATCCCAGAGCAGCCTGGGCAGCGCCACCATCACCGCCAGCTTCCAGCCCGGCACCAACCCGGACATGGCCCAGGTCGACGTGCAGAACCGCCTCAAGGTGATCGAGTCGCGCCTGCCGCGCCCGGTCACCCAGCAAGGCCTGCAGGTGGAGAAGGTGTCCACCGGCTTCCTGTTGCTGGCCACCCTCACCTCCGAGGACGGCAGCCTCGACGAGATCGCCCTGTCGGACATTCTCGCGCGCAACGTGATGAACGAGATCCGTCGCCTCAAGGGCGTCGGCAAGGCGCAGCTGTATGGCTCCGAACGGGCCATGCGCATCTGGATCGACCCGGCCAAGCTGGTCGGTTTCAACCTCACGCCCAACGACGTGGCCGAGGCCATCGCCGCGCAGAACGCCCAGGTCGCCCCCGGCAGCATCGGCGACCTGCCGAGCCGACCGACCCAGGAGATCACCGCCAACGTGGTGGTCAAGGGCCAGTTGAGCACCCCCGAGGAGTTCGCCGCCATCGTCCTGCGCGCCAACACCGATGGCTCCACGGTCACCGTCGGTGACGTGGCGCGGGTCGAGATCGGGGCCCAGGAGTACCAGTACGGCACCCGCCTCAACGGCAAGGCCACCAGCGCCTTCAGCGTCAAGCTGTCGCCCGGCGCCAACGCCATGGAAACCGCGACCCTGGTCAAGCAGAAGCTCGATGAGCTGGCGCGCTACTTCCCGGCCGGGGTGAAGTACGACATCCCCTACGACACCTCGCCCTTCGTCAAGGTCTCGATCAAGCAGGTGATCAACACCCTGCTCGAGGCCATGGTGCTGGTGTTCGCGGTGATGTTCCTGTTCCTGCAGAACTTCCGTTACACGCTGATTCCGACCCTGGTGGTGCCGGTGGCGCTGATGGGCACCTTCGCGGTGATGAACGTGCTGGGTTTTTCGGTCAACGTACTGACCCTGTTCGGCATGGTGCTGGCCATCGGCATCCTGGTGGACGACGCCATCGTCGTGGTGGAAAACGTCGAGCGGATCATGGCCGAGGAAGGCCTGCCGCCCAAGGAAGCCACGCGCAAGGCCATGGGCCAGATTAGCGGCGCCATCGTCGGCATCACCCTGGTGCTGGTGGCGGTGTTCCTGCCGATGGCCTTCATGCAAGGCTCGGTGGGGGTGATCTACCAGCAGTTCTCGGTGTCGATGGCGGTGTCGATCCTGTTCTCGGCGTTCCTCGCCCTGAGCCTGACCCCGGCCCTGTGCGCCACCCTGCTCAAGCCGCTGGAGAAAGGCGAGCACCATGAGCGCAAGGGCTTCTTCGGCTGGTTCAACCGCCGCTTCGAGGGCATGAGCAACGGCTACCAGCGCTGGGTGACCCACGCCCTGGCCCGCAGCGGTCGCTACCTGCTGGTGTACGCCGCGCTGGTCGGCGTGCTGGTGTACGGTTTCAGCCAACTGCCCACCGCCTTCCTGCCCACCGAGGACCAGGGCTATACCATCACCGACATCCAGCTGCCGCCGGGCGCCAGCCAGGCACGCACCATCGAGGTCGGGCAGCAGATCGAGGCGCACAACGCCGAAGAGCCCGGCGTGGCCAACACCACGCTGATCCTCGGTTTCAGCTTCTCCGGCAGCGGGCAGAATGCGGCGCTGGCCTTCACCACGCTCAAGGACTGGTCCGAGCGCGGTGGCGACGACAGCGCGCAGTCGATCGCCGAGCGCGCCACCCTGGCCTTCACCCAGCTCAAGGATGCCATCGCCTACGCGGTGCTGCCGCCGCCGGTGGACGGCCTGGGCGAGTCGACCGGTTTCGAGTTCCGCCTGCAGGACCGCGGCGGCATGGGCCACACCGGGCTGATGGAAGCTCGTGACCAACTGCTGGACGCGGCGCGCAAGAGCAAGGTGCTGGTCAACGTGCGCGAAGCGTCGTTGGCCGAAAGCCCTCAGGTTGAACTGGAAGTGGACCGCCGCCAGGCCAACGCCCTGGGCGTGTCGTTTGCCGATATCGGCGCGGTGCTCGACACCGCGGTGGGGTCGAACTACGTCAACGACTTCCCCAACCAGGGCCGCATGCAGCGGGTGGTGGTGCAGGCCGAAGGCGACCGGCGCAGCCAGGTCGAGGACCTGCTGAAGATCCACGTGCGCAACAGCAGCGGCAAGATGGTGCCGCTGGGCGCCTTCGTCAGCGCCCGCTGGCAGTCCGGCCCGGTGCAGCTGACCCGCTACAACGGCTACCCGGCGGTGTCGATTTCCGGCGAGCCGGCGGCCGGCTACAGCTCGGGCGAGGCCATGGCCGAGATCGAGCGCCTGGTGGCGCAGCTACCGGCAGGTGCCGGCCTGGAGTGGACCGGGCTGTCGCTGCAGGAACGCCTGTCCGGCAGCCAGGCGCCACTGCTGATGGCGCTGTCGCTGCTGGTGGTGTTCCTGTGCCTGGCCGCGCTGTACGAAAGCTGGTCGATCCCCACCGCGGTGCTGCTGGTGGTGCCACTGGGCGTGCTCGGCGCGGTGCTCGCGGTGACCCTGCGTGGCCTGCCCAACGACGTGTTCTTCAAGGTCGGCCTGATCACCCTGATCGGCCTGTCGGCGAAGAACGCCATCCTGATCATCGAGTTCGCCAAGGACCTGGTGGACCAGGGCGTCGATGCGGCGGACGCGGCGATCCAGGCCGCGCGTCTGCGTCTGCGCCCGATCGTGATGACTTCGCTGGCGTTCATCCTCGGCGTGGTGCCGCTGGCCATCGCCAGCGGCGCCAGCTCGGCCAGCCAGCAAGCCATCGGCACCGGAGTGATCGGCGGCATGCTCAGCGCCACCTTCGCCGTGGTGTTCGTGCCGGTGTTCTTCGTCGTGGTGATGCGCCTGGCCGGGCGTGGCAAGACCAAGGCGGCGCAGGTGGCCACCCACCAGGCCTGACTGGACAAGCCCTGCGGTAAATGGGAGGGTTCCCGGCATTGACTGCCCGGAACCCTTTTTCATGCCCGACGTTCTTCCCCCCTGCTCCATCCTTATTCTTGCCGGCGGCCGTGGCCAGCGCATGGGCGGGCGCGACAAGGGGCTGGTGCCTTGGCGCGGCGAGCCGTTGGTGGCGCATGTGCAACGCGCCGTGCGGGCACTGAGCGATGACCTGGTGATCTCCTGCAACCGCAACCAGGCGGCCTACGCGATCTACGCCGACCAGCTCGTCACCGACGCCGAAGCGGACTTTCCCGGCCCGCTGGCCGGCGTGATCAGCGGGCTCAGGGCAGCCCGGCACGAATGGGTGGTAGTGCTGGCCTGCGATGCGCCACGCATCGACCGGGCGCTGGTCGAGGACCTGCTGCGCCTGGCCGTGGCGCACGACAGTGCGGCCATGGTGCGCCAGGGTGGGTATTGGCAGCCGATGTTCAGTGTGTTGCCCCGGCGCGTGTTGCCATTGCTGGAGCAAGCCTGGCAGGTGGGCGAACGGAGTTTGCAGAAGGCCTTGCTGCAGGCGAATGTGCAGGGGTTGGCGTGTGCCGAGGACGATGCGCGGTTGAGCAACTTCAACAGTCCGGATCTGTTGCGCGATTAACGCTCGCCTGTTCGGCCCCTATCACTGGGCAAAAAAAGGCCCCAAGGCAGGGACACCTGGGGCCAAGCGGTTGGATTTGCCAACCAAAGGAGGCATTTCAACCTTGGGCCGGCCAGCCACCGCCCAAGGCACGGAACAGATCGACCAGTGCCAGCTGGCGCTGGGTGCTGGCCTGGATGAACGCCGCTTCGTTGACATAGCCGCTGCGCTGCGCGTCCAGATAGCGCAGGTGGTTGTCCACCCCACCCTCATAGCGCGCCTTGGCCAGCGCCACGGTCGCCCGGCTGGTGTCGGCCAGGGCACGCCGCGCGGCTTCCTCGCGACGCAAGGTATCGGTGGCGGCCAGGGCGTCGGCCACTTCGCGGAAGGCGCTCTGGATCGTGCCTTCGTAAGCGGCCACCGCCGAGTCCTTGCGCGCCTCGGCCAGGTTCAGGCCGGCCTTGTTGCGCCCGGCGTCGAACAGCGGCAGCGACAGTTGCGGCATGAACGTCCAGCTACGCGAACCACCGTCGAACAACCCGGACATCTGCGCGCTGGAGGTGCCGAAACTGCCGGTCAGGCTGATCCGCGGGAAGAACGCCGCCCGCGCCGCGCCGATATCGGCATTGCGCGCCCGCAGCCGGTGCTCGGCGGCGAGGATGTCCGGGCGGCGCTCGATCAGCGCCGACGGCGCGCCTGGGGCGATGTCCTGCAGGACCATCGGCGCCTGCGCCCGCTCGGCAGGAATCGACTTGGCCGCCTCGGCGCTGCCCAGCAGCAGCACCAAAGCGTTGTAGGCCTGGCGCTGCTCGCGCACGATGCCTTCCAGCTCGGCCCGTGACTGCTCGACCAGCCCCAGCGCTTCCTGGTGGTCCAGCGCCGTGGCCGTGCCGGCGCCTCGCCGCTGGCCGACCAGGGCCAGCGAGTCCTCGCGGCTGGCCAGGGTCTGGCGAGTCAGCGTCAGGCGCCGTTCGGCACCGTCCAGGGTCAGGTAGGCCTGGCTGACATCAGCGATCAGCGCGATGCGCGCGGCACGGCCGACTTCCTCGGTGGACAGGTACTGCTCCAGCGCCGCATCGCTCAGGCTCTTGACCCGACCGAACAGGTCCACTTCGTACTCTGGCAGCGACAGCCCCACCTGGTAGCTGCTGCTGACCCCTTCCCTGCCGCTGTTCGACAGGTCCGCCGGCAAGTGCTGGCGATTGCCGGAAGCTCCGGCACTCAGGCCAGGCACCCGATCGGCCCGCTGGATGCGGTATTGCGCTCGGGCCTGCTCGATGTCGAGCAGGGTCTGACGCAGGGAGCGGTTGTTGTCCAGTGCCGTGGCGACCAGTTGACGCAAGGCCGGATCGACGATGAACGCCTGCCAGTCCAGCTGCTCCACCGACTTGCCATGATGGCCGGCGGCATCGCCCCAGGCAGCCGCCACCGGCGCCTCCGGGCGCTGGTAGGTCGGTGCCAGGGAGCAGCCGACCAGGGTGACGGCCAGCGCGAACGGGAGTGCACATTTACCCATGACCATCACTTCCTTACCTCGACAGCGTGTAGCACAGGGGCCGGCTTGCGCTTGAGCAGCTTCAGCACCCAGACGAAACAGATCGGCACGAACACCACACCCAGCAGGGTGGCGCTGAGCATGCCGCCAATCACCCCGGTACCGATGGCGCGCTGACTGGCCGCGCCGGCGCCGGTGGCGATGGCCAGGGGCACCACGCCGAGGATGAAGGCCATGGAGGTCATCACGATCGGGCGCAAACGCAGGCGCGCGGCCTCGATGGCGGCGTCGCTCAAGCTGTAACCCTTCTCCCACAGCTCCTTGGCGAACTCGACGATCAGGATGGCGTTCTTCGCCGCCAGGCCAATGATGGTGATCAGGCCGACCTTGAAGTACACGTCGTTGGGCATGCCGGTGAGCAGTACCGCCCAGACCGCGCCCAAGGCGCCGATCGGCACGATCAGCATCACCGTCAGCGGGATTGCCCAGCTCTCGTACAGCGCCACCAGCAGCAGGAACACCACCAGGATGGCCAGGGCGAACAGGCCGGCAGCCTGGCCGCTGGACACCTTTTCCTGGTACGAAAGGCCGGTCCAGGCATAACCAATGCCAGGTGGCAGCTCGCTGACCAGACGCTCCATCTCGGCCATCGCCTGGCCAGTGCTGTAGCCAGGCGCGGCGTCACCGGCGATGCGGATCGACGGGTAACCGTTGTAGCGCACCAGTTGTACCGGCCCCTCCTCCCAGCGAGTGGAGACAAAGGCGCTGAACGGCACCTGCTCGCCGCTGACATTGGGTGCATACAGGCGAAGCACGCTTTCCGGGGTCATGCGCTCGCCCTGCTCGGCCTGCACCACCACGCGCTGCTGGCGCCCGGCGTTGGTGAAGTCGTTGATCACCGCCGAACCGAAGGCGGTGGCCAGGGTGCTGTTGATGGTCTCGAAGCTCACGCCCAGGGTGCGGGCTTTCTCGCGGTCGATCTGCACGCGTAGCTGCGGCGCCTCGGCCAGGCCCTCCATCATCGCGTAGAGGATCACCGGGTTGCCGTTGGCGCGGGCCAACAGCTGGTCACGGGCCGCCAGCAGCGCATCGCGCCCCAGGCCGCCACGGTCCATCAGGCGCAGGGCGAAACCGCCGGAGTTGCCCAGGCCGTCGATCGGCGGAGGCATGACCGCGGTGATGGCACCATCGCCATTGGCCGCGAACTGGGCGTTGATGGCTGCGGTTTCCGCCTCTGCCGACTGCTCCTTGCCGCGCACGGACCAGTCCTTGTAGGTGGGGAACGCCAGCGCGGCGTTGTCGCCCTGGCCCGAGAAGCTGAAGCCGCTGACGATGAACGAGCTGGCCAACGCGTCGCGCGACATCAGGTACTTTTCCAGTGCCTCGGCGGTGTGGTCGGTGCGTACCCGGCTGGCGCCGGGCGGCAGCTGCACGTCGACGATGCTGTAGCCCAGGTCCTCCGCTGGCACGAAGGCCTCCGGCAGGCGCAGGTAGGAGTAGCCGAGCACCACCAGGATCCCGACGTAGGCGAGCATCCAGCGCCCGGCACGGGCCACCAGGGCGCTGTTCATCACCGAGTAGCGCTCGGTGACGCGGGCAAAGGCGCGGTTGAAGGCACCGAAAAAACCACCCTTTTCATGGTGGCCATGGGGCACCGGCTTGAGCAGGGTGGCGCACAGCGCCGGGGTGAAGGTCAGGGCGAGGAAGCCGGAGAACAGGATCGACACCGCCAGCGAGACGGAAAACTGCTGATAGATCACCCCGACCGATCCGGACATGAACGCCAACGGCAGGAACACCGCGGCCAGCACCAAAGTGATGCCGATGATCGCCCCGGATACCTGCCCCATCGCCTTGATGGTGGCCTCCACCGGCGACAAGCCTTCCTCGGCCATCAACCGCTCGACGTTCTCCACCACCACGATGGCGTCATCCACCAGGATACCGATGGCCAGCACCATGCCGAACATGGTCATCATGTTCACCGAGAAACCGAGCAGCTTCATGACCATCAGCGTACCCAGCAGGCACACCGGCACCACGATCGACGGGATCAGGGTGTAGCGCACGTTCTGCAGGAACAGGAACATCACCAGGAACACCAGCACCATGGCTTCGATCAAGGTGTGGATGACCTTCTCGATGGCCACATCGACGAAGCGCGAGGTGTCGTACGGCACCGAGTATTCAACGCCTTCCGGGAAGAACTGCGACAGCTCGGCCAGGCGCTCCTTGACCAGCGTCGCGGTCTGGATGGCATTGGCGCCAGGTGCCAGCTGCACCGCGCCGGCCACGGCCGGTTTGCCATCCAGGCGCGAGGACAGGTTGTAGTTCTCGCTACCGATGGCCATGCGTGCCACATCGCCCAGGCGTACGCTGGAGCCGTCCGGGTTGGCGCGCAGGACGATGGCGGCGAACGCCTCCGGCGTTTCCAGGGTGCCTTGCACAGCCAGCGTCGCGGTCAGTTCCTGCTCGCTGGCCCCCGGCGTGCTGCCGAAGCTGCCGGCAGGCACCTGGACGTTCTGGCCACGGATGGCGTTGTTGATATCGTCGATGGACAGGCCATAGCCCACCAGTTTCTGCGGATCAACCCAGACCCGCATGGCCGCTTCCGAAGAGAAGAACTGCAGCTTGCCCACACCCGGCACGCGCAACAGCTCGTTGTTGATGTTGCGCGCGGCATAATCGGCCAAGGCCGTGGTATCGCCCTGATTACCGGCCGTGCTGGTCAAGGCGTAGATCAGCAGGAAGCCGGAACTGGCCTGCTCGACCTTGAGCCCCTGGGTCAGCACCGCCTGGGGCATGCGCGCCTCGGCCTTCTTCAGGCGGTTCTGCACATCGACCTGGGCCATGTCCGGCTGGGTGCCGGGCTCGAACGTCACCAGCACTTCGGCCACGCCGTTGGAGTTGTTGGTGGACTCGTAGTAAAGCAGGCCCTTGGCGCCGTTCAGCGACTCCTCGATGATGCTGGTCACCGACTCCACCAGCACCTTGGCCGAGGCGCCCGGGTAGAAGGCGGTGATGGAAATCTGTGGCGGCGCCACGCTGGGATACTGGGCCACCGGCAGCGCCGGGATCACCAGCAGGCCGGCCAGGGAAATGAACAGCGCCACGACCCAGGCGAAGTTCGGCCGATTGATGAAGAACTTGGACATCTCGCTACCCTCGCCTTAGTGTGCCGCGGCCTGTTGCGCCTGGGCCGGCTGCACCGACATGCCAGGCGCAAGGCCGGCCGGGCCGCCGACGATGACCTGGTCACCGGCGCGCAGGCCCTCGGTGATCTGCCAGCGCGAGCCGTGCATCCCGCCGGTGCGCACGCTGCGCGCCTCGGCCAGGTTGCCGGTGCCGACCACCAGCACCCGCGCCTCGCCGTCGCTGCCGCGCTGCACCGCGCGCTGCGGCACCAGGATGGCCTGCTGGTCGGTGCCCTGTGGGGTACGCACGCGCACGTACATGCCCGGCAGCAGGATGCCGTCGGCATTGTCGAAGCGACCGCGCAAGGTGACCTGGCCGGTGCCACGGTCGACCGCCACGTCGGTGAACATCAGCGCGCCCTGGCGCTGGTAGTCGGTGCCTTCCACCTGGGCGGTCAGCGCCTTGTCGTCGCCATCACCGAGCGCGCCGTCCTTGAGGGCCTGACGCAGACGCAGGGCTTCGGCGGCGGACTGGGTGAAGTCGACGTAGATCGGATCGAGCTGCTGGATGCGCGCCATCAAGGTGGCGTCGCCCTGCCCGACCAGGGCGCCTTCGGTGGCCAGGGCGCGGCCGATGCGGCCGGAGATCGGCGCGGTGACCGTGGCATAGCCCAGGTTCAGGCGCGCGGTCTGCACGTCGGCCTGGGCCGAGCGCACGGCCGCCTGGGCGCTGCGCAACTCGGCGCTGGCGGTGTCGAAGTCCTGCTGGCTGACCGCCTCGATCTTGACCAGCGGCTCATAGCGCTTGACCCGTGCCTGGGCCTCCTGCTGCACCGCCTGGGCCCGCGCAAGGTCGGCCTCGACGCGCGCCAGGGCGGCCTTGAACGGCGCCGGGTCGATCTGGAACAGCACATCGCCGGCCTTGACGTCGGCGCCTTCCTCGAAACGTTTGTGCAGGACAATACCGGCCACCCGGGCACGCACCTCGGCCACCCGCATCGGTTCGACCCGGCCCGGCAAGGTCGAGGTAAGGGCCAACTGTTCGCTGGCCAGCGTCACGGTCTCCACCGGAAATGCCGTTTCAGTCGTGGCCTGCTGTTCTTCAGCCGCTCCGCAGCCGGCCAGTGCTACCGCCACTGCCAGCCAGCTGACCATCCCTATTGCACGCAAATTGCTCATGAACTCACCCGAGCCGTTAACTAAAATTGGCCCGGATGGTACTTACAGATTGAATTTGAGTCAATTTGGTCTCATTTGAAGTTTTTGTGAAATGCTGTAATCACCCTTCCGATCGTCGGCTGAGCGCAGCCTGGCTCCATGGCAGGCGTCAAATGAACACTATCTGCTGAGGAGATCCCCATGACCTTCCATGCCGTGGCCAGCCTCGACCAGCTCGAAGAACACCGTCCCCTGCGCGTCCAGGCCGGCACCGAAGACCTCGTCCTGGTACGCCAGGGCGAGCGGGTGCGTGCCTACCAGGCCAACTGCCCGCATGAGGGCGCGCCACTGGAGCAAGGCGCGGTCTGTGGTGGGTTGCTGATCTGCCCCTGGCACAAGGCTGCCTTCGCCGTGGACGACGGCGCGGTGTGCGAGCCCCCGGCGCTGGCCGGTCTGCGCCGGCATGCCGTGCAGGTCAGGGACGGCCAGGTATGGGTGGACGACCAGCCACTGCCCGAGGCTGAAGCGCCCCGCCACAGCGACGCGCGCACCTTCGTCGTGGTGGGTGCCGGCGCCGCCGGGGCGGCCGCCATCGCCACCTTGCTCGACCATGGCTTTGCCGGCCGCCTGTTGTGGGTCGACCAGGAACAGCCGAACGCCTACGATCGCACCGCCCTGAGCAAATTCGTCATCGCCGGGCAGATGCCGGTGGACGAAGTAGCCTCACTGCTCGCGCCAGTCGACCTGCACCGAGGCCAGCTGCAGCGCATTCACGGCAAGGTGCGTACGCTGGATGCCGGCAAGCGCGTGATCAGCCTTGCCGACGGCCAGCAGTTGAAGTACGACGCCGCCCTGCTGGCCACCGGCGGCAAGCCCAACCGCCCCCAGCTCCCCGGCGTGCAACTGCCCGGCATCTGCATACTGCGCTCGCGCACCGATGCCGCGCAGTTGCTCGACCTGGCCGAGCCGGGCCAGCCGGTGGTGATCCTCGGCGACGGTTTCATCGGCCTGGAGGCCGCCAGCGCCCTGCGCAAGTACGGCCTGCAGGTGCATGTGGTCACGCGCCACGCCATCCCGCTGGCCCGGCAGTTGGGCGAGCGCATCGGCCAGACCCTGCGCGAGCTGCATGAGCGCAAGGGTGTGCAGTTCCACGGGCCGACCGAGGTAATCGGCTTCGACGGCCACGAGCGCGTCGAGGCCGTGCTGCTGGCCAATGGCGAGCGCCTGGAGACCGCGCTGGTGCTGCTGGGCACCGGCGTCACCCCGGCCACCCGTTTCGTCCAGGGCCTGCCCCTGGCCGAAGACCATTCGCTCAAGGTGGACGCACACCTGCAGGCCGCCGACGGCCTGTGGGCGGCCGGCGATATCGCCACCTTCCCCCTGGCCGGCCGCCCGGTGCGCATCGAGCATTGGCGCCTGGCCCAGCAGCACGGCGTGATCGCCGCCGCCAACATGCTCGGCGAGCGGCGCCGCTACGACGACGTGCCGTTTTTCTGGACCTACCAGCACGGGCGCACCTACGAGGTGCTCGGGCATGCCGTGGGTTGGAACCGGATCGAGTACGTCGGCACGCCGGAGCAAGGCGACTTCGTTGCCCTGCAATGCCTGGACGACCAGGTCGAGGCAGTGATTGCCAAGGGCTGTTCACGGGCCATGGCCGTGCTGTCGCAGCGCATGAAACGGCCGCTGTCGAGCCGCGAGGCGCGTGAGCTGATCGATGCCTGGCCAGAGGGATGAGCCATTCGCCAGCGCCTGGAAACGGCGCCTGGCCCGCGCTTTCAAAGCAGGGCGGAACTGTGTAAAAGAGGGGAACCCCTCTCAGGATGTCAGAAAAGGATTATCTGCAATGATCTACCGCCCCCTTGGCCACTCCGGCCTGCAAGTCTCGGCCCTGACGCTCGGCAGCATGATGTTCGGTGAACAGACCAGCACCGAAGACTCGCTGCGCATCATCGACAAGGCCTGGGACCAGGGCATCAACTTCGTCGACACCGCCGATGTCTACAATGGCGGCCGCTCCGAAGAGATCGTCGGCGAGGCGGTGGCGCGCAACCGTCACGAGTGGATCATCGCCTCCAAGGCCGGCTATGGCCCGGTCGATGGCCTGCCGAACCGCAGCGGCCTGTCGCGCAAACACCTGTTCAATGCCATCGAGGCCACCCTCACGCGCATGGGCACCGACTACCTGGACATCTACTACCTTCACCGCGAGGACCATTCGGTACCGCTGGAAGAAACCGTGCGCGCCATCGGCGACCTGCTGGCGCAAGGCAAGATCCGCTACTGGGGCGTGTCCAACTTCCGCGGCTGGCGCATCGCCGAGATCTGCAACGTGGCGCAAAGGCTCGGCGTGGCCAAGCCGGTGGTCAGCCAGCCGCTGTACAACATCGTCAACCGCCAGGCCGAGCCCGAACAACTCACCGCAGCCGCCTACCATGGCCTGGGCGTGGTGCCGTTCAGCCCGCTGGCCCGTGGCGTGCTCAGCGGCAAGTACGCGCCAGGCTCCACTCCCGACGAAGGCAGCCGTGCCGGCCGCCAGGACAAGCGCATCATGGAAGTGGAATGGCGCCAGGAATCGCTGACCATCGCCCAGAAGATCCATGCCTATACCGAGGCCAAGGGCGTGGGCATCGTCGAGTTCGCCATCGCCTGGGTGCTCAACAACCGCCTGGTCAGCTCGGCCATCGTCGGGCCGCGCACCGAGGCGCAGTGGGACACCTATGCCGGTGCGCTGGAGGTCAAGGTCACGGCGGAGGACGAGGCCTTCATCGATTCGCTGGTGACGCCTGGCCATGCCTCCACGCCCGGTTTCAACGATGTCGCCCACTTCGTCAGCGGGCGCCTGGCGCGCTGAACTGGCCTGGGCACCTTCTCTGGGAGCGGGCAAGCCGCTCCCTCAACGGTGCCCAATGGCGGTCCGCGCCGATTACTGGCATTGTGTGTCTTTCCCAGCGCAAAGGACGCGCTCCATGGCCCTGCACCTCTGGTTGACGTTCTCCTTCGCCTACCTGCTCACCTCGCTGCTGCCCGGCCCGAATGTCCTGCTCACCGTGCGCAACGCCTTGCGCTATGGCCCTTCCGGCATGGGCATGACCCTGTTCGGCAACCTCACCGCGCAACTGCTGACGATCACCGCCGTGGCCATGGGCGTGGGTGCCCTGCTGATCTCGTTGCCCACGGCGTTCCTGGTGCTGAAGCTGGCCGGCGCCGCTTACCTGATCTACCTCGGCCTGCGCCAATTGTTGGATAAAGGCGCCCCCACCGCGTCGACGGCGCAGGTGGCCGCGACGCCGCCCCAGACGCAATGGCGGATCGCCGTGGAAGCCTTCCTGGTCTCGGCGAGCAACCCCAAGACCCTGGTGTTCTTCTGCGCCTTCCTGCCACAGTTCCTCGAGCCCGGGCGGCCGATCTTCGGCCAGTTCGCGGCCATGTACCTGAGCGGCTCGCTGATCGTCTGCCTGGTGCACTCCTTCTACTGCTTCACGGCCTGGCGCTTCGGCCTGCGCCTGAAGGCCTCGTCCTTGGCGGCCTGGTTCAAGCGCGCCAGCGGCGCGCTGTTCATCGGCCTGGGCGTGCGTCTGCTCAACACCCGGGCGGTGTAGGCCTCACTCGCTCGCCAGCATGGCCAGGGTCGCGATCATCGCCAGCACGGCGAACCCACACGCCACGTAGCCCAGGGCGCCCAGACCCAGTACCTGGATCGTCGCGCCGCCCAACGCCGCACCGGCGGCGATACCGGCATTGGCCGCCGACACGTTCAAGGTCCCGGCCAGGGCCTGGGCCTTGGCGCCGGCCTGCATCACCCGCACCTGACAGACCGGGAACAGCGCCGTGTAGGCGATGCCCCACAGCACCAGCGCGCCGCCCAGCAGCCATGCAGTGCCGAGCAACGGGGTGACCGCGCCCATGCCCAGCGCCAGCATCGCCAACAGCAACAGGGTCGCCCGCAACGGGCTGCGATCGACGATGCGCCCGGCCAGGCCGTTGCCGAGCATGCCGACCACGCCAAAGCCCATCAGCCACCAGCCCACTTCGCCAGCCGGCACGGCGGCCAGCTGTTCAAGCGTCTCGGCCAGGTAGGTGTAGGCAGTGAACATGGCGGTGAACACCAGTGCCGAGAGCAGCACATGGGCGATAAAACGGCGGTCCTTGAGGATTACCGTCTGCCGCTCCCCCGGCGCACGGGCGGGTGCCGCCGGCACAGTCGGCAGCCACGCCCACATCAACAGCGCCACCAGCAGGCACAGCCCGGCGAGCAACGCGAAACTGCCACGCCAGCCGACCAGCCCGGCGGCCAGCGTGCCCAATGGAATGCCGAAGACAAATGCCGCAGTGATGCCCAGGTACACCCGTGACACCGCCCAGCCTTCGCGCCCCGCCCCGGCCAATTGCCCGGCGCTTTCGCTGGCGGTGCCCCAATACACCGGCAAGGCCAGCGCGGCGATAAAGCGTGCCAATGCCAGCACCCAGATGTTCGGCGCCAGCGCCGACAGCGCGTTGGACGCGGCGAACACCAGCAGGATGGCGATGAACAGTCCCTTGCGCGGCACTGCCGACAGCCAGGCGGTAAGCGGCGGCCCGAACAGCATCACGGTCACGGCGAACAGCGTGACCAACTGGCCCGCGCCCGCAACCGACAGGCCAAGGTCGCGGGCCAGCGCCGGCAGCAGGCCGAGAATCAGAAATTCGGTGGTCAGTACCGCGAAGCCGCCGATGGCGAACAGGCCGATGGACAACCCCGTACGCGGCGCTGGTCGCGTGAGGGTGGCGTGGGTCAGGCTGGAAGTGGACATCGGCTGCGATCCTGGTTAAATGGCAGGCCAGCTTAATTCGGAATTAAGTTCCGATTTCTGGTATTTATTCCTTTATCAAGTGAATCAGATTCATTAATAAAAGGCCTCGCCATGTCTGCCTCGGAACGCCTCAAGGACATCGACTTCTTCGTCAGCGTGGCCAACGCTGGCAGCTTCATCGCCGCCGCCGAACGCATGAACCTCACCAGTTCCGCCGTGAGCAAGGGCGTCGCGCGCCTGGAGAAACGCCTGCAGGTGCGCCTGTTCGAACGCACCACCCGGCGCCTGGCCCTGACCGACAGCGGCGCCGACTACTACCGCGCGTGCACCCGCGTGCTGGCGGACATCGAGGAAGCCGAGCTGGCCCTCAACGACGAACACCAGACGCCCTGCGGCAAGCTGCGCATCGACCTGCCGGCCACCTTCGGCCGTCTGCACGGGCTTCCTGCCGTACTGGACTTCGCCGCGCGGCATCCACGGCTGCAACCGCACATCACCCTCTCCGATCGCTTCGTCGACCTGGTCGAGGACGCCATCGACATCGTCGTGCGCATCGGCGGACCACAAACCTGGCAGCCAGGCATCGAGCACCGTTACCTGGGCAGCCAGCGCCTGGTGTTCTGCGCCGCCCCCGCCTACCTGGCCCGCCACGGCACGCCCCACGACCTGCAGCAACTGCAGGCCCAGGGCTGCGTGCTTTATGCCTGCGCAGACGGCAGCACGCCGGCCCTGCACTTTGCCGGCGCCCGCCCGGGCCTGACGCAGCTGCGCGGCATGCCCGGGCGCCTGGCCATCGGCGATGCCGAAGGCCAGGCGCTAGCCGTCAGCGCCGGGCACGGCATCGCCCAGCTGCCGACCTGGCTGGTGCAGCGTCAGCTCGATGACGGGACGCTGCAGCAGGTACTGCCGGCGTACGCCATGGAAGGATTGCCGATCAACCTGGCCTGGCGCCGCAACCGCGGACACCTGCCCAAGGTGAGCGCGATGGTCCAGGCCCTGGCCGAGCGCCTGGGGCCGCTGATTCAGGGCTGACCCAGGTCAAGCGCCACTGCCGATAATCACAGGAAGGTAAACACCTGCCCCGCCGCCAACCGCGACTTGCTCAGCCCGGCATTGAAATCCTCCTCGCTGCGATAGCCCAGGCTGAGCAGCACCACGCTGGTGTAGCCCTGCTCGCGCAGGCCCAGTTCGGCGTCCAGGGCCTTGGCGTCGAAGCCTTCGATCGGCGTGGCGTCCAGGCCGTGGGCGGCAGCGCCCAGTAGCGCGGTGCCCAGGGCCAGGTAGACCTGCTTCTCCATCCAGTGCTGCAGGTCCTTGAAGTCATGGCGGTGCAGGTCGACATAACTGCGGCGGGTCTGGTCCTGGACTTCGCGGGCCTGTTCGTTGCGGAAGCGGCCATCGGCGGCTTCCTGCCCCAGCACGGCCTGCATGTGGGCTTCGGTCATGTTGGTACGGGCGGCGAACACGATCACATGCGAGGCGTCACGGATTTTCGGGCTGTTGTAGGCGAATCGCGCATCGGTAGCCTTGGCCAGGCGCGCCTTGCCTTCGGCGCTGTCGGCCACGACGAAGTGCCAGGGCTGCGAATTGACCGAGGACGGGCTGTGGCGCAACTGCTCGAGCAGCGCGTCGATGGTGGCCTGGGGGATTTTGCGGTTGGCGTCGTAGGCCTTGGTGGTGTAACGGCGTTTGGCGAGGGCAACGGTGTCCATCTACGGCAATACCTCAAGGGTTCGTGAATGAATGGCATCTTATCTTCCCGACCGCAAAGAAAAACCAGCACAATGCAGCAACACTTTCATCCTTGGAGTGAAAATGCTGCGCATCAACGACCTCGAACTGTTCGCCCGTGCCAGCGCCCTGGGTAGCTTCACCGCCGCGGCCCACGAGGCCGACCTGCTGCCCGGCCAGGTGGCCGCGGCGATCAAGCGCCTGGAACGCGAGCTCGATGTGCGCCTGTTCGCCCGCACCACCCGCAGCCTGCGCCTGACCGCCGAAGGCGAGCTGTACCTGCCCACCGCCCAGCGCGTGATCGATGCCCTGCGCCAGGGCCGCGAGGACCTGCATGGCAGCCACAGCTGCCTGCGCGGTGTGTTGCAGGTGGCGGCGCCCTCGGACTTGGGCCGCAACCTGCTGCGGCCCTGGCTCAGTGCATTTCGCCGCGAGCACCCGGGGCTGGGCCTGCGCTTCTTCCTCTCCGACCAGTTGGCCGACCTGTACCGCGACCCGGTGGATGTCGCCATCCGCTACGGCCAGAACGAGGACGCCAACTACATCGCCCTGCCCCTGGCGCCGTGGAACCGCCGGGTGCTGGCGGCCTCTGCGGACTACCTGGCGCGCCATGGTCGCCCGCTGACCCCCGAGGACCTGCAGCAACACGACTGCCTGCTGTACCTGCAGCAAAGCCGGGTGTACGACAAATGGCGCCTGGGCAACCGCACCGTGCAGGTGCGCGGGCCGCTGTTCAGTGACGATGCCGACGTGGTGCGGCGCTGGGCGCTGGAAGGCGAAGGCATCGTCTACAAGTCGTGGCTGGATGTCAGCGCCGATGTCGCCGCCGGCGAGCTGGAACTGCTGCTGCCCGAGTACCCCGGCGAGCTGACCCCGGTGACCCTGGTGTGCCCGCACCGCAAGCAGCTCACCCCCGCCGTGGCCCAGTTGCACCTTTGGCTGCGCGAGCGTTTCGCCGCGCTGCGCCCGGACGACATGTTGCAGCCGTTGTCGCCGGGCGTATAGTGCATCCACCCCCGACCGCAAGGAGCTGTCATTCATGCCGAGCCTGGAATTTCTCGTCACCGCGCTGATCATCGTGCTGATCCCCGGCAGCGGGGTCATCCTCACCGTGTCGAGCGCCCTGGTGGCCGGGCGACAGGCCTGCCTGTGGACCGCCACCGGTTGCACCCTGGGCATCGTCCCGCACCTGCTGGCGTCGGTACTGGGCCTCTCCGCCTTGCTGCACACCAGTGCCCTGGCCTTCCAGGGCCTCAAGTTCGCCGGCGTCGCCTACCTGCTGTACCTGGCCTACGCCACCTGGCGCGACCGTGCGGCCTTCGCCGTGGACGCGCACGCCACCCCCGCCGCCGCCGCCAGCCAACTGGTGATCAAAGCCTGCCTGCTGAATATCCTCAACCCCAAGCTGACGCTGTTCTTCCTCGCCTTCCTGCCACAATTCATCACCCCGCAGGCCGGCTCCGCGACCGTGCAGATGCTCAGCCTCAGCGCGGTGTTCATGGCCATGACCTTCATCGTCTTCGTGATCTATGGCCTGCTCGCCCACCTGTTCCGCCGCGCCGTGATCGAGTCGCCGAGGGTGCAAGCCTGGTTGCGCCGCGGCTTCGCCGCCTCATTCGCCGGGCTTGGCCTCAACCTGGCACTGGCGCAGCGCTGAAGGCTGCACAATCGTTCTAAACACCCGGGTCGTTTGTGCGTTAAGGTCATCCATCGACCACCCACACGGCCCGCCCCATGAGCAACTGGATCGACCTCAGACAGGACGCCGACACCGGCATCGAGTCGGTCCGCGCGCATTTCACCGGCCACGCCTACGACCCGCACTGGCACGACAGCTTCCTGGTCGGGGTCACCGAACAAGGCGTGCAGCAGTTCAACTGCCGCCGCGAGCGCCACTGCAGCACGCCCGGCCAGGTGTTCGTGCTCGAGCCTGGCGACCTGCATGACGGCCATGCGCCGACCGTGGAAGGCTTCACCTATTCGACCCTGTACCTGGACGCCAACTGGCTGGAAACCGAGCTGCGCGCCCTGTTCGAGCACGCGCCCTCAGGCGCCCTGCCCTGCTTCGGCACCCTGCTGCACCAGGATCCGCGCCTTGCCGGCGCCACCGCCCGGGCCTTCGAGACGGTGCACTACAACGACCTGCGCATTGTCCGCCAGACCGCCCTGGACGATCTGCTGAGCTGCCTCACCGGCCACCTGCACTGGCGCAAACGCCTGGACCCCGATCCACGCCTGCCGCTGTGCGCCCACGTCGCCCGCGATTATCTGCACGCGCACCTGGACCAGGACATCGGACTGATCGAGCTGGCAAAGGTCTGCGGCATCGACCGCTTCCGCCTGACCCGGGCGTTCAAGGCAGCCTTCGGCCTGGCGCCGCATGCCTACCTGATCCAGCTGCGCCTGGCCCGCGCGCGGCGGCTGCTGGCCTTGGGCGAAACGCCAGCCAGCGTCGCCACTGCCCTGGGCTTTGCCGACCAGAGCCACCTGGGCCGCTGGTTCCGCCGCGCCTACCGGCTGACCCCGGCGGACTACCGCAAGCGCTGCTCAAACCTTCCAGACTGAAGCCGCGCAGGCCGCGACCATGGTGCTTCGATCACACGGAGCCCTGACCATGTCGCACTCGCTGTTGCCCTTCATCCTGTTTGCCCTGGCCGCCAGCATCAGCCCCGGGCCGACCAACCTGTTGATCCTCGCCCACGGTGCCCGGCGCGGGCTACGCGCCAGCCTGGCACCGATCGTGGCGGCCTGCTGCGCGGCGGCGGCGGTGGTGTGGCTGGTGGGAATGGGGCTGGGCGCGTTGCTGCTGCGCTACCCCCTGGCGCAGATGGCCATGAGCTGGGCCGGCGCCCTGTGGCTCAGCTGGCTGGCCTGGAAGATGCTGCGCAGTGCCGGCGCCCCCTTGCTGGCGGGTAGCGACGGCGGCCTTGGCCCACTGAGCGCGGCGACCCTGCAGGTGGTCAACCCCAAGGTATGGGTGACGGCGGTGGCGATGGTCGGCCTGTTCGCCACCCCGGCACTGCCGATGGGCTGGCTGGCCCTGGTGTTCCTGCTGGTCGCCCTGCCCAGCATGACCGCCTGGGCTTTGATGGGCATCGGCAGCGCACGCTGGTTGCGCTCGTCGCGGGCCTTGCGCCTGTTCAACCAGGGTCTGGCGGGGTTGCTGCTGGTGTCGGCCTGGTCGGCCTTGCTGGTATGAGCGCCGCTCAGGTGCGCCCGGGGCTGGCGGTGCGCAGGCGCATTCCCAGGCGCGGCCCGAACACGTTGATCAACAGGCCCAGCATCACCAGCAGCGCCCCCCAGCCTTGTGCCTCGCTCAAGCGCTCGCCCAGCAGCAGCGCCGCGGAGCTCAGGCCCACCACCGGCACCAGCAGCGAGAACGGCGCCACCTTGCCTGCCGGGTGGCGCGACAACAGTTTGCTCCACAGGCTGTAGCCGACCATGGTGGCGACGAACGCCAGGTACGCCAGGGCCAGCACCGAACTCCAGCCGATGTTGGCCAGGGCATGGCCAATGCGCTCGGGGCCTTCCAGCCACCACGACAGCACCAGGAACGGCAGCGGCGGAATCAGCCCGCCCCAGATCACCAGGGCGACCAGGTCCACCTGGCCGAAACGCCGGGTGATGATGTTGCCCATGCCCCACATGGCGCCGCCGCACAGGGTCAGCAGCAGCGCGACCAGCGGCACGTGGCCGCTGTCTTCGCTGCCGATCACGGCCAGGCCGCTGGCGGCCACCAGCAGGCCGAGCACGCTGGCCAGGCGCAGCCGCTCGCCGAGAAACATCGCGGCGAAGCCCAGGGTGAAGAACGCCTGGGACTGCAGCACCAGCGAGGCCAGCCCAGGCGGCATGCCACTGGCCATGGCCTGGAAGAGGAAGGCGAACTGGCCCAGGGAAATGGTCGCGCCATAGGCGATCAGCCAGCGCCACGGCAGGTTCGGGCGCTTGATCAGGAACACCGCCGGGAAGGCCACCAGCAGGAAACGCAGCGCCCCGAGCAGCATCGGCGGCAGGCCGTCGAGCCCCACCTTGATGACCACGAAGTTGACGCCCCAGGCGATGATCACCACCAGGGCGATCAGCAGGTCCTTGAGTGGCATTGCAGGCATTCCTTCTTCAGGCTTGTTGTAGACATATTTGGTTACAGCATACGGGCATCACGCCGCCGCGGACCAGCACAGTTGCGTACCAGCCTTGTGTAACAGTCGGCTGTGATGGCCGGCAAAAGCCTGCGCGTACCTTGCGCAAGCTTCACTTGACCAGACTTGTATATACATGCTCATATCGGGCTTCGGCCATCCGCCCTGCGTCCCGCCGATAGCCGCCGCCTTTCACAAAAACAACGAAGCGGAGCCTCCCCGATGTCCAGCAAACCCGTGATCGAGCGCCGCTCGATCGACTACATCCCCGAGTCTGAGCGCCATGGACGCGTCTACAGCCAATTCACCCTGTGGCTGGGAGCCAACCTGCAGATTACCGCAATCGTCACCGGCGCCCTGGCCGTGGTGCTGGGCAGCGACGTGTTCTGGTCGTTGATCGGCCTTTTGCTCGGGCAACTGGTCGGCGGCGCGGTGATGGCCCTGCATGCCGCCCAGGGTCCGCGCCTGGGGCTCCCGCAGATGATTTCCAGCCGTGTGCAGTTCGGCGTTTACGGCGCGGCCATCCCCATGGCCCTGGTGTGCCTGATGTACCTGGGCTTTACCGCCACCGGCACGGTGCTGTCCGGCCAAGCCATCGGCCAGTTGCTGAGCATCAGCGACAGCGCCGGCATCCTGATCTTCGCCGGGGTGATCGTGCTCGCGACCCTGGCCGGCTACCGGGTGATTCACTGGATCGGCCGCGTGGCCAGCGTGCTGGGGATCATCGCCTTCGTCTACCTGTTCAGTCGCATCCTGATGCTGGCCGATATCGGCCAGTTGCTCGACAATCGCCACTTCAGCTGGGCCAGCTTCCTGCTCGCGGTGTCGCTGGCCGCCTCCTGGCAGATCGCCTTCGGCCCTTACGTGGCCGACTACTCGCGCTACCTGCCCAGCCACACCTCGCCACTCAAGACCTTCCTCGCCGCTGGCCTGGGCTCGGTGATCGGCGCCCAGGCCTCGATGATCCTCGGCGTGTTCGCCGCAGCCATCGCCGGTGGCCAGTTCTCCGGCCGCGAGGTGGCCTACATCGTCGGCCTGGGTGGTGCCGGCACCACGGCGGCGCTGCTGTACTTCTGCATCGCCTTCGGCAAGGTGACCATTTCGACTCTCAACAGCTACGGCAGCTTCATGTGCATCGCCACGATCATCAGCGGCTTTCGTGGCCACCTGCAGATCAGTCGCGTGCAGCGCCTGGTGTTCGTGCTCGGCATCGTCGGCGCGGCGACCCTGGTCGCGCTGCTCGGGCAGCATTCGTTCCTCAGCGCGTTCAAGTCGTTCATCCTGTTCCTGCTGACCTTCTTCGTGCCCTGGAGCGCGGTGAACCTGGTGGACTACTACTTCATCACCAAGGAACGCTATGACATTCCGGCACTGGCCGACCCGGATGGCCGCTACGGGCGCTGGAACTGGCCAGGCATCGGCGTGTACACCTTCGGCGTGCTGGTGCAGATGCCGTTCATCGACACCAAGCTGTACACCGGGCCCATGGTCGCGCACCTGGGCGGCGTGGACGTGTCGTGGCTGATAGGCCTGGTGGTACCCAGCGTGCTGTACTACTGCGTGGCGCGCCGTCGGGCGGCCGAGGCGCCGGCGAGCATCATCGTGCCTGAAGCACGCTGAGCCTGGTCACGGGTACAGATCCCGCAGCAGCGCGCTTGGCTGCTGCGGGAGCCAGACCTGTCATTTTTCGGTCAAACAACTGTCGTAATCTGCGGTGCAACTCTGTGCCACAGGTCTTCGGCATGCCTCGCCTGCTCCCCCTATTGCTGTGCCTGCTTGCCGGCCTGGCCTGCGCCGCGCCGGCGCAACTGCGCATCCAGGGCTCCAACACCATCGGCGCCGCGCTTGGCCCCGCCTTGGTGCGGGGCCTGTTGCAAGCGCAAGGCGCGAGCGCCATCGAGCGCCAGCCTGGTGCCTCCGCCAACGAGACCACGCTTCACGCTGTCGATCGCAACGGCCTGCCCCTGCGTGTCGACATCGCCGCCCACGGCACCAGCACGGGCTTCGCCGCACTGGCCCGCGGCGAAGCGGACCTGGCCGCAGCCTCGCGACCGATCGGTGACAGCGAGGTGCAACAGTTGCAGGCCCTGGGCAACCTGCGCGGCGCGGGCTCGGAGCAGGTCATCGCCCTGGATGGCGTGGCGGTGATCACCCACCCGGACAACCCCCTCGCGCAACTGACCACCGGGCAATTGGCGCAGGTGTTTTCCGGGCGGTTGCAGCGCTGGGAACAGCTGGGCGTGCCCGGCGGGGCGATCCACCTGTATGCCCGCGACGACCACTCCGGCACCTTCGAGACCTTCAAGGCCCTGGTGCTTGTCCCGCACAACCAGGCGCTGGCCACCCAGGCGCGTCGCTTCGAATCCGCCGATGCGCTGGCCGCCCAGGTCATGGCCGACCGCCAGGCCATCGGCTTCAGCGGCCTGGGCACGGTCCACCAGGCCAAGGTGCTGGCGGTGGCCGAGGGTGACGCGCCTGCCCTGCTCCCCAGCCGCGCCTTGGTGGCCAGCGAAGACTACCCGCTGTCGCGGCGCCTGTTCTTCTACCTGCCCGCCCACGCCACGCCCCAGGCCAGGTCTCTGGCAGAGTTCGCCCAGAGCCCCGCCGGACAGGCGATCGTCGCCGACCAGGGGTTCGTCTCCCAGCAGATCAAGCCACAGCCGGTACCGACCCAGGCCGACATGCCGCCGCGCTACCGGGCACTGGCCAGCGAAGCGCAACGCCTGAGCGTCAACTTCCGCTTCCAGGAAGGCAGCGCCAGCCTCGACAACAAGGCCCTGCGCGATGTGCAACGGGTCAGCGACTACCTGCGCCAGGCTGGCAAGCTGCAGGGCAAGGTGGTGCTGGTGGGTTTCGGCGACCCCAAGGAGACACCAGGACGCGCCGCCCTGCTGTCGCGGCTGAGGGCCATGGCGGTACGTCGCGAATTGGCCCGGACCGGGGTCCAGGCCAGGGACGTGACGGGGATGGGCGACGAACTGCCGGTAGCCGGTAACGATCTGCAACAGGGACGCCTGCGCAATCGTCGCGTCGAAGTCTGGGTGTACTGACCCGCTCAGCGCCCATCGGGCAGTTCGACCCGGGCCACCAGCCCGCCGCCGCTGCGGTTGCGCAGGGTCAGCTCACCGCCTTGCTCGCGCACGCTGGCACGGGCCGCCGAAAGCCCCAGGCCCACGCCGCCGGTGTCGCGGTTGCGCGAGCCTTCCAGCCGGTAGAACGGGTCGAACACCCGCTGCAAGGCCTCTTCGGGGATGCCCGGCCCGCGGTCGCCTACTTCGATAACGATCAGGTGCCCGGCGTGACTCAGGATGATCTGCGGCTCGCGGGCATACTTCATGGCGTTTTCCAACAGGTTGACGATCACCCGTTTGGTCGCCAGCGGACGGCCGTCATGCACCAGGTGCGCCGGGCCCTTGAAGGCGACAGCGAGCTGCTGGTCGCGGTAGTCGTCGACCAGGGTCTGCAAAAGCTCCGACAGGTCGTAGGCCGTGCGCTGCTCAAGCTGCGTGCCTTCGCGAAAGAACGCCAGGGCCTCGTTGATCATGCTCTGCATCTCTTCCACATCGCGGATCAGCTTGTGCTTATGGTCCAGGTCTTCCATGAACTCGCTGCGCAGGCGCATGCGTGTCAGCGGGGCGCGCAGGTCGTGGGAGATGGCCGCCAGCATATGGGTACGCTCGCGAATGAAGTGCTGGATCTGCGCCTGCATGGTGTTGAAGGCGATGATCGCCTGGCGGATTTCCTCGGGGCCTTCAATGGCGATGGGCGGCGCCTGCAGATCGCCGCCGAAGCGCCGCGCCGCATTCGCGAAGCGCTGCAGCGGCGCGGCCAGCTGACGGGTGGCAAGCCAGGCCACCAGCAGGGTCGCCACCAGCCCCAGCCCGATGATCACCGCCAGCCGCGCCGGAGCGCTCATGCCCCAACTGCGCTCCGGCGGTACGAACAACAGCCAGCTACCATCAGCCAGGGCAACCAGCGCCACGTAGTGGGCCTCGGGGCTGCCCTTGGGCCAGTCGTCGGGGTTGTAGACCTCGATGACGCGTGCCGGCCCCAGCAACTGCCCCATCGCCGGCACCTGGCCGGAGGTGAACTGTACGCCAGGACCGGGCAGGCCGAAATCGCTGCGCTGGCGGCTCCAGGTCACCTCCAGGGTCGGCGTGCTCGCTGCCTGGGCCAGTTGGCTGCGCAGCGCCGGCGGTGCGCGCTCGATCACCCGCGTGGTGACGGCGATCTGTTCGAGCAGGCCGGTGCGGTCGATGGGCGGACGCGCCCAGCTACCGGCCAGCTTGACGAACAAGGCGTTGAACGCCAACGACGCCAGCAATGCGACGAAGATGGTCAGGGCGATCCGTTTGCGCAAGGAATCGCGGCCCAGCAGGCGACGGATCACGAGCGAGTGACCTTGGCAGTGAACAGGTAGCCGCCATTGCGCACGGTGCGGATCAGCTCCGGGCGCTTGCTGTCGGGCTCGATCTTGCGCCGCAGCCGGCTGACCTGCACATCGATGCTGCGGTCGTAGGCGTCATGGCCCTGGCCACGGGTCAGGTCGATCAACTGCTCGCGGGTAAGGATGCGCTGGGGATGTTCGAGGAACACCACCAGCAGGTCGAACTCCGCGCCGGACAGCGGGATCATCACCTGCTCGGGCGAGCGCAACTCGCGGCAGGTGACGTCCAGGTGCCAGCCGGCAAAACCGATCACCGGCCTGGCCGCCTCGCCGCGCGGGGCCTGCTCGCCGGCACGGCGCTGCACGGCGCGCAGGCGGGCCAGCAGTTCGCGCGGGTCGAAAGGTTTGGTCAGGTAGTCGTCGGCGCCCAGCTCCAGGCCGATGATGCGATCGCTCAGCTCGGCCATGGCGGTGAGCATGATGATCGGCACCCCGACCTGCGCACGCAGTTTCTGGCACAGGCTCAGGCCGCCCTCGCCCGGCAGCATCAGGTCAAGGATGATCGCATCCGGGCGCTGGCGCTCGATGGCCGCCCACATCGCCTGGCCTTCGGCGGCCAGGTCCACCTCGTAACCCTGCTGGACGAAGAACTGCTTCAGCAGGGCGAGGATTTCCACATCGTCATCGACGATCAGCAGTCTGCTCACGGTGGTACAGGTCCGGAAAAAAGGCGTATCTAAAACCATTGCGCTGCCCGGGTCATTTATTTCAATCGGGCAACATTTCGTCACGAGTGACACGATTCGGACATCACCTGGCAAACATTACCCTGCACCCTGCGGGCCTTCCATTCGCCGAGGGCTCCCCATGAAGATAGCCGACAGCCGCAACAGCACCGATGTGCAAGAAGGTTCCGCCCCCCTGATCCTCAGCCAGCGCCACACCAGCCGCGGCCAGACGGGCTCACTGATCGTGCAGCAGGAGAGCCTGGGCCTGGCGGACGACCTGGGCTACATCACCCTGCGGCGCTACTTCGAGCATTACGACCCGGGCTGTGGCGAATGGGTCGAATACAGCCATACCGTGCCCATCCGTGAGCTGATCCACTGGCTGATGGCGCATGGCAAGTTGCAGATCCAGGCCTCGCAGGACGCGTCCCCAACCCAGGCCTGGCAGGCCACCGCGCAAGAGGAGCGCCGCCCATGAGCCAGCGGCATCTGCTGACGGTCATGCTGACCAGCACCCTGAGCCTCTCGGCATGCAGCAGCCACAAGCCGGCACCGGCCGGGTTTCTCAAGGACTATGGCCTGCTCACCCCGCACCAGGCGCCGTCTGGCGGTACCGTACTGAGCTGGGCCGACCCGAAGTGGCCACGGGGGCGCTATATCGAGGTCTACCTGGCGCCCAGCCGCTTCTACCCGACACCCGAACCGAGCCCGCGTATTCCCCAGGCTGCCCTCGCCTCGATCAGCCACTACTACGACGCGGTACTGCGCAAGGAAATAGGCAAGGTGATGAAGGTAGTGGATACCCCTGGCCCGAACACGCTGGTTGTCAGGCCGGCCATTACCCGCATCAGCGCCGACGCACAAAGCCTGCGGTACTACGAGTGGCTGCCGATCACCCTGGTCGCGGCTGGAGTAAGCAGTGCCGTGGGGATGCGCGACCGGGACAGCGAAATTGCCACCGAACTGTCGTTCGAAGCCGGCACAAGCGGGCGAGTGGTGGGCGAGGCGATGCTCGCAGGCACTGGCGTGCCGCTGGAGAACGACCGCCAGGTGATGACGGCCGACAACGTCAAGGCCGTGCTCGATGGTTGGGGCGTCGACCTGCGCCAGGCATATGCGGCCCCCCTCAGATAATGTGCCGTGCCGGTGTGTGGGCAGACTGCCTTCAAAGACCTCATCGCTGGCAAGCCAGCTCCCACAGGGATAGCGCAAGACTCAAGACAAGAACTGCGCGGGCGAGGTGGGAGCTGGCTTGCCAGCGATGCGCCGCGTCAGCGGCGCCCTGTCGACTCAGACCTTCAACGTGGCCATGTCGATGACGAAACGGTATTTCACATCGCCCGCGATCATCCGCTCGTAGGCCTGGTTGATGTTGCGGATGTCGAGCATCTCGATATCGCAGCTGATCCCGTGCTCGGCGCAGAAGTCGAGCACCTCCTGGGTTTCGGCGACACCACCGATCAGCGAGCCGGCCAGCACCCGACGCTTCATCACCAGGTTGGCCGCATGCAGCGGCGGGTCGACCGGCTCGATCAAGCCGACCAGGATATGCACGCCGTCGAACTTCAGGGTTTCGAGGTAGGGGTTGAGGTCGTGCTGGACCGGGATGGTGTCGAGCAGGAAGTCGAAACGGCCGGCCGCAGCGCGCATCTGTTCGGCGTCGGTGGACACGATCACTTCATCAGCCCCCTGGCGCCGCGCCTCCTCGGCCTTGGCCGCGGAACGAGTGAACAGCGTGACATGCGCCCCCAGCGCCTTGGCGAGCTTGATGCCCATGTGGCCCAGCCCGCCCATGCCCAGCACGCCGACCTTGTGCCCCGGGCCAACACCATGGTGCTTGAGCGGCGAGTAGGTGGTGATGCCGGCGCAGAGGATCGGCGCCGCGCTGGCCAGCTCGAGGCCTTGGGGAATGCGCAGGACGAAATGCTCGCTGACCACGATGCTGCTGGAGTAGCCGCCCATGGTATTGCTGCCATCGACCCGGTCGGGGGTGGCGTAGGTCATGGTCGGGCCTTCCAGGCAGTATTGCTCGACGCCCTGGCGGCAGGCTTCGCAGTGACGGCAGGCGTCGACCATGCAGCCGACCCCGACCAGATCGCCCACCTGGTAGCGGCTGACCTGCGCACCAACCGCGGTGACCCGACCGACGATCTCGTGGCCCGGCATCAGCGGGTAGACGGCGATGCCCCACTCGTTGCGGGCCTGATGGATATCGGAGTGACACACGCCACAGTAGAGGATCTCGATGGCGACATCGTCGGCCCGCGGGCTGCGACGCTGGAAGGTCATGGGGGCCAGGGGGCTGGTGGGGGACTGGGCGGCGTAGCCGATGGCGGTGTACATGCGGACCTCTCTCAGGTGAAACGTTTCAGGCGGCGCATTGTGCGCAGCCTGTCCCGCCCCGGCCACGGCCGATTCTCCGGCATGCATGCCTGATTCTCCGGACCTGCCTGCTACCCTCTGGCGCAAGCTATCCAATCTGCGAAGATGACAGTGTCCGATTCTCTGCCCGGTTTCGCCATGCACCTGACTTGCCACGTGGATGCCAATGCCACGCTCTGCTCACTGATCCGCACCCTCGCCACGCGCCCGGGGTTCGTGCCCACCGCCCTGCCCCAGGTCCAGGTCCTGACCTGGGACCACTATGTGGCCAGCAGCCCGCAGATCTACGAACCCAGCCTGATCATCGTCGCCCAGGGCAGCAAGCTGGCGCGCCTGGGCCCGCGCACCCTGGAGTACGGCGCCGGGCATTATCTGGTGCAGGCGCTGTCGGTGCCCTTCCTCTGCGAGACCTTCGCCACACCCGAGGCGCCGCTGCTGGGTGTGGCGGTGGACATCGATCGCGCCATGCTCGGCGAACTGGTGCAAGCCATGAACCTGGGGCCGGATGCCGCGGTTCAGGTACAGACTCCGCAGTCGATGACCTCGGCAGCCTTGGACACGGCCATGCGCGAGAGTGTCGAGCGCCTGCTGCAGTGCCTGCAGGACCCGCTGGACGCCAGGGTGCTGGGGCCGGCGCGGGTGCGCGAGGTGCTCTACACCGCGCTGCGCGGCCCTCAGGCCGGGGTGCTGCGGGCACTGGTCGAACAACAGGGGCATTTTGCCCGGATCGCCTCGGCCCTGGCCTACCTGCGCGAGCACTACGCCGAGCCGCTGGGGGTGGATGAACTGGCCGGCCGGGCGAACATGAGCGTGTCAACCTTCCATGAGCACTTCAAGCGCTGCACCGACCTGGCGCCGATGCAGTACCTCAAGCGCCTGCGCCTGCTCAAGGCGCAACAGATGCTGATCGGCGAAGGCCTGGGCGTGGCCCAGGTGGCGCATCGGGTAGGCTACCAGAGCACCTCGCAGTTCAGCCGCGAGTACAAGCGCCAGTTCGCCCGCAGCCCGGGCGAGGAGCAGGCGTACCAGGGCCTGCCGGCTTGATTGCTGGCCTGCCTCGCGCCGGCAGCTACTGACGCAGGACCATCGCCACGATGGTCGCCTGCAACTCGCGCTTGGCGGCCTCGGCGGCCAACTCGCCGGCCGCCGCCGCCAGGGACAGCGCATCCGCCGCCCCCACCAGCACCCACAGGCCGGCCACGCCGATATCGCCGCCCGCCGCGAAGGGCGCCAAGGCTTCCCGGCATTTGTCCATGAAGGGCCCTTCATAGCCGCGCTTGAGCGCCTCGAGCTCCGGCGAGCCGGCCAATGCCGCACTGACACCGGGGATCTCGCGCCCTTGGGTCGCCACGCAGTCGACATAGGCCTCGGCGATCACCCAGGCCCGCCCCGGCAGGTCCGCCGGACAACCGGCCAGGGCCGTGTCGAGCATCGCCGTCTGGCGCGCGTCGTACTCCTGGTACAGCGCTAGCAACAATCCATTGCGGGTTTCGAAGTGGTCATACACCACCGGCTTGGTCACCCCCGCCTGATCGGCCAGGTGCCCCAGGCTCAAGGCATCGGTGCCTTCCTCGCGTACCAGTTGCCAGGCCACATCGAGCAGTTGCCGGCGGCGCTCCTCGCGGGACAGGCGTTTGCGCGGCGTGGTCTTTTCCTCGCTTGACATTGATTACCTACCAAAAGTAACTTACCAATAGTAACTTACTGGGAGTATATAACGCTCCCGACGCACTCGCATCCTGATTCTGGAGATTCCACCATGCATGCCCTGATCGTCATCGGTCACCACGACCCCGCCTCCCTCACCCATGCCCTTGCTGAGCAGCTCGCCGAAGGGCTGCGCGCGGCGGGCCACACCAGCGAGTTCGCCGACCTGGCCCGTGAAGGATTCGACCCCCGTTTCACCCTGGCCGACCACGCCGTGCACCGCCGTCTGGGGCCGCCGCCGGCCGATGTGCTGGCCGAGCAGGCGCGCATCGAACGCGCCGACACCGTGGTGCTGGTCTATCCCATCTACTGGTGGTCGCTCCCGGCCCTGCTCAAGGGCTGGGTCGAGCGTGTGTTCAGCAATGGCTGGGCCTTCTACCAGGCTGCGGACGGTAGTACCACAAAGCGCCTGCACGATTTGACTGCGCACCTGATTGGCGTTGCCGGGGCCGATGCCGGCACTTTCGAGCGGCACGGCTACGGCGAGGCCATGCGCGTGCAGATCGAGCACGGCATCTTCGATTATTGCGGCGCTCGGGTGTTGAGTTCGACGTTGCTGGACGACAGCGAAGGGCAGGATCCGGCACGGCATCTGCGAACCGCCCGCGCATTGGGAGAGAGGATGTTCGCCAGCGAAGGACGGCGCGAACCGGCGACCGTGGCGTGAACACAGGAAGGCGCGGGCCAGCCCGCGCCAGGTGACCGCGTGCGGGCAATCAGCCGCAGTTGACGCGGGTCACCACACCCTTGTCATCGACATTCAGGTTCAACCGCTCGGAGCGGTACTCCAGGGTGATCACATCGTGCGGCTTGAGGATGCGTGCCATCTGCGAGCCGCTGGCCTTGCGCGCCTGCTCGAGCAGCTCGGCGCTGGCCGGCTTGCCGACGGTGAAATCGGCGCCACTGGCTTCGCAGCGGCCGTCATTGCCGGCCGGGGCGGCAGGGGCGCTAGCGCCCGAAGAGCCACCGGTGCTGCAACCTGCCAGGACGGTAGCCACCAGCAGGGTCGCCAGGGAAGCGCGGGTACGGAACATGAATCCTCCTAAATCGATCCGGGAACTGCCTTATGCGACAGTTCCACCAACGGTTTGTTGCAAAACCGCAAGATTCTGCCTGACTCGGCCAGGGGATGCGAAACGCAATCGTCACCGAATTTTGCACCGAACCGCAGGTTCGGCCAAACGCAAGGCTTATGCCTAAGTCGCAGATCCCGTTGCGCAAAGGCATGATTTACTGCAAGAAGTGGAGCATGAAACACCTCCCCTTCGAACGCCAGGACGCGGTATTCGACCTATCACCCAGGCCCAAGCGAGAACCGCCCCATGAGCAGCCACAGCATCGACGCCGATATCAAGGTCAAGTGGGACGAGGGCCAGAGCGCCTACAGCCCGGGAACTCCCGAAGAGCTATTGCTGATCGCCATCGACCTGCTGGTACGCGATCGTGGCAGCGAGGCGGCGCGCAGCTTCATCGACCAGGTGTTCGAGCGCTACGCGCACCACGACACTATTTCAATCGGGCCAGGCGGGCGCTGAGCAGGTCGAAGAAGCCCTGGGCATCGCCCTCCTCGATCCACATCACATTGGCCGGCTGCTTGAGCACGCCGTACCAGTCGGCGACGGTCTGGCCGAAGGTCGGGCCTTCGCGACTGTCGACCACCATGTGCACCTGACGGCCCTTGAACAGCTCAGGCTTGAGCAGGTAGGCGATGACGCTGGCGTCGTGCACCGGGCCGCCTGGCATGCCGTAGTTGTCCATGTCGAACTTGATGTAGGCGTTGAGGATGTCCACCACCAGCTTGCTGGCATTGTTGTTGACCGCGGCGAGCTGCTTGAGGCGCGCGTCGCTGGTGAGCACCTTGTGGGTGACGTCCAGCGGCAGGTAGGTGAGCTTCACGCCACTGGCCAGCACCACCTCGGCGGCGTGCGGGTCGGCGAACAGGTTGAATTCCGCCGCCGGCGTGATGTTGCCGCCGTTGAAATGGGCACCGCCCATCACCACCACTTCCTTGATGCCGTTGACGATCTCCGGCTTCTGGATCAGCGCCAGGGCCAGGTTGGTCTGCGGGCCGAGCATGGCGACGGTGATGCTGTGAGGCTCGGCGGCGCTCAGGGTGTCGATCAGGTACTGCACGGCGTTGCCCTGGGCCAGCGGCTTTTTCGGCTCGTGGACCTGGACGCCGGTCAGGCCTTCCTCGCCGTGCACGTTGGCGGCGTAGATCGGCGTGCGCACCATCGGCCGCCCTGCCCCGGCGTACACCGGGATCTCTTCGCGGCCAGCCCACTCACGGGCCAGGCGGGCGTTACGCGAGGTCTTCTCCAGGCGCACGTTGCCGGCCACGGTGGTGATGGCGCGGATCTTCAATTCCTCGGGCGAGGCCATGGCCAGCAGCAGGGCGACGACGTCGTCGGCGCCTGGGTCGGTGTCGATGATCAGGTCGCGGGGCGCGGCCATGAGGGAAGTGGCGGCCAGCGCGGACATGAGGACGGCTCCTTGGAGCAGGTTCTTGAGGGACATTCAGCACTCCTTGTTGCTAGGGGGATGGATTCACAGGGGCCGCATTACGGCCCTTTCGCCGGCAAGCCGGCTCCCACAGAGGCAGCCCGAGGTTGCGCCTAACCTGTGGGAGCCGGCTTGCCGGCGATCGAGGGCGCACGCCCTCGCATTCGGTCTAGAAAGTCACGCCAGCCACCAGGGCAATATTGCTGTAGGGCTTGCACTCCCCGGTACGCACCACGGCCCGGGCCTGGCGACACAGGGTCTTGAAGTCGGCATGGCTCAGCACCTGGCGCTGGCCCAGCTCACCGCCCGCATGCAAACGCTCGACCTCGGCCAACCCCGGCGGCAGGGCCTGAAACACTTCGTCAGCCAGCACATGCCGCTCCACCTGCATCTCGCTCAGTACCACGCGCAACACGCTGGCAAAATCCGGGATACCCGGCGTCAGCGCCAGGTCGATCAGCTCCACCCCCGGCGGCACCGGCAGGCCGGCGTCACCGATCACCAGGATGTCGCCATGGCCGAGCCCGGCAATGGTCCGCGACAGGGCGATGTTCAGCAGTGGCGTCTTCTTCATGGCGCCAGCTCCTTCAACAGGGGAATGGACGGCTGCGCGCCGACCCGGGTTACCGACAATGCGGCGGCGCACTGGCCGAAGCCGATCGCCTCATCTTCCGACAACCCCCGCGCCAGGCCGGCGGCAAAGCCGCCAACAAAGGTATCGCCGGCCGCCGTGGTATCCACCGGCTGCACCCGAGGGGCCGGGAAGTGCCGGCTGCCGGTGGCGTCGACCAGCAAGGCGCCATCGCCGCCAAGGGTGACGATCACCTTCCCCGCCCCCAACTGGCGTAGCCGCTCGGCCGCGCGGCGGGCACTTTCCTGATCATTGACCCGCACCCCGGCCAGGGCCTCGGCTTCGCTCTCGTTGGGGATCAGGTAATCGATGTAGGCGTACCACTCCGCTGGCAGTGGCCCGCTGGCCGGCGCCGGGTTGAGGATCACCGTGCGGCCCAGCTCGCGGCCGCGGGCCAGGGTCCAGGCCACGGTGGCCGTGGGCACCTCCAACTGACAGATGATCACTTCGGCGCGCTGCAGCAGTGCATCGAAACGGCTTACCGACTCGGGGCTGAGCAGGCCATTGCCGCCGGGGATCACGACGATGGCGTTCTGGCTGGCGGCATCCACCACGATCAGCGCCACGCCGCTGGACACGCCCGGGCACACGCTCACCCCCCGGCAATCGATGCCCTCGGTGAGCAGCGCCTGGCGCAGTTGCTGACCGTAGGCGTCGTCGCCGACGTTGCCGACCATCGCCACGCTGGCGCCCAGCCGGGCCACGGCCACGGCCTGGTTGGCGCCCTTGCCGCCAGGCGCGGTGAAGAAACTGTCGCCGGTCAGGGTCTCGCCTCCCCGGGGCAGGCGCTGGGCGCGGGCCACCAGGTCCATGTTGAGGCTGCCGACCACTACCACCTTGGCATCCATGGGTATTCCTTAACGGTAATCGTTGAACAGGTCCGGGCGTGGCCCGGTGGATTCGCGTAGCACGATGCGCGGGGCGACGATGCGCTGTTCGGTGGCGCCGTCGCGGCGTGGCGTGACGATGCGCGACAGCAACAGCCCGGCGGCACTCTCGCCCAGCTCGCGGATCGACTGGCCGACCGTGGTCAGCGCCGGGTACACATAGCGGCTCAGTTCGATGTCGTCGAAGCCGATCACCGAC
Organism: Pseudomonas sp. RC3H12; assembly: GCF_018596375.1. Lineage (NCBI taxonomy): Bacteria > Pseudomonadati > Pseudomonadota > Gammaproteobacteria > Pseudomonadales > Pseudomonadaceae > Pseudomonas > Pseudomonas sp. RC3H12. Next base: position 2,648,918 of record NZ_CP075595.1, read on the forward strand.
AGCTCGCCCGGCACGTCGATATTGCGTTCGGCGGCGGCACGCAGCACGCCGAAACCGATCATGTCGTTGCCGGCGAAGATCGCCGTGGGCCGCTCGCCATCGAGCAGGCGCGCCGCGGCGGCATGCCCGCCGAGGCTGGTGAAATCGCTGTGCAGCACATGGCCCGGGGCAACGCGCACGCCGCCCTCGGCCATTGCCCGGCGGAACCCGGCCAGGCGCAGCTGGCTGACCCCAGTGTCCACCGGCCCGCCGATGGTGGCGATCTCGCGGTGCCCGAGTTCAAGCAGGTGGCGGGTGGCCAGGTAGGCGCCCTGCTCGTGGTCGATCCGCACCAGGTCGGCCTCGACGCCTTCCAGGGCCCGGTCGACGATGACCATCGGCGTGCGCACGCCGCTGAGGCTGTCGAGCAGGTCCTGGTCCTCGCCCACCGAGGCGACGATCAGGCCGTCGATGCGCTTTTCCAGCAGCACGCGCAGGTAGCTGCGCTGTTTCTGCGGGTTGTCATCGGAGTTGCACAGGATCACGCAATAGCCGTTGCGCTCGCAGGCATCCTCGATACCCCGGGCCAACTCGGCGAAGTAGGGGTTGACGCTGTTGGGCACCAGAAGGCCGATGGTGGCGGTGCTGCGCGCCTTCAGCGAACGGGCCACGGCGCTGGGCACGTAGTCGAGTTCGGCGATCGCCGCCTCGACCTTCAGCCGCACGTGCTCGCTGACCGGACGGGTCTTGTTCAGTACATGGGACACGGTGGTGTAGGAAATACCCGCCAATGCCGCGACATCTTTGATGGTTGCCATGGTTTCAGTTCCGCCGGCTCGCACGCCGGCTGCGGTAAGTGTCGAGTACCACGGCGATGACGATGACCGCCCCGGTGATGATGCGTTTGGTCGGTTCCGAGGCGCCGATCTGGGCCAGCCCGGCGGCCAGCACCGAGATGATCAGCACACCGAAGAAGGTGCTGATGACCGAGCCGCGCCCGCCCATCAGGCTGGTGCCGCCGATCACCACGGCGGCGATCACCTGCAGCTCCATGCCCGAGCCGGCATTGGGGTCGGCGGCCTCCAGGCGCGAGATCTGGAACAGCGCGGCGAGGCCCGCGAGCACGCCCATCAGGGCGAACACCAGGATCTTGAAGGGGCGTGGGTCGATACCGGCCAGGCGCACAGCCTCTTCGTTGGTGCCGATACCGATCAGGTAGCGACCGAACACGGTACGGGTCAGCACCAGTTGGGCCAGCACGATCACCAGCAAGGCGATGATGAAAGCCGGGGAAATACCGAAGGCGATCGGGTTGGAGAACCAGGCGAAGGCATCGCCGATGTACGCGGTGCGCGAATCGGTGAACTGGTAGGCCAGGCCACGGGCCATCTCCAGCACGCCCAGCGAGACGATGAACGAAGGGATGCGCCAGGCCACGGTGATGCTGCCGGTGACGGTGCCGGCCAAGGCCGCCACGGCCATGCCGAGCAAGGCGGCGGGCAGCACGCTCCAGCCCCAGCCGAGGATCGCCACGCTGACGGTCGAAGCCGCCAGGGCCAGTACCGAGCCGACCGACAGGTCGATGCCGCCGATGATCAGCACGAAGGTCATGCCCACCGCCAGCACCATCAGGTCGGGGATCTGATTGGCCAGGGTGCTGAAGGTGGCGTAGGACAGGAAATGGCTGCTCAGCAACGAGAACAGCACGATCATCGCCAGCAAGGCCCCGGCCAGCCCCAGGTAGGTGCCCAGACCGAAATAGGTGCCGCTGCGGCGCACTGGCGCGGCGTCCGAGGTGTTTGTTGTGGTTTTCATGCATCCATCCTGGGAGCTGCGTCGTGCAGCAGGGCGTCACGTTTCTGGTAGCCGGCGAAGGCGGCGGCGAGGAGTTGGTCCTGGGTCCAGTGGTCACGGTCGAAGGTGTCGATCAGGCGGCCCGCCGAGAGCACGGCGATGCGGTCGCAGATCAGCATCAGCTCGCGCAGGTCGCTGGACACCACCACCAGGGCCTTGCCCTGGCGGGCGAGCTCGGCAAGCAGGCCGTAGATGTCGAACTTGGCGCCGACATCAATGCCGCGGGTCGGCTCATCGAACAGCAGTACCTGGCAATCGCGCTCCAGCCAGCGGCCAATCACCACCTTCTGTTGGTTGCCGCCGGACAGCTCGCCCACGGCCTGGGCGGGGCTGGCGCTGCGGATACGCATGGCGCCTATCTGGCGCTCGGCCAGCTCACGCTCGGCGTCCGCGTCGAGCACGCCGGCACGGGACACCGCGCCGAGGTTGCCCAGGGCAATATTGGCACTGATCGACTGGCTCAGCAGCAGGCCTTCGCCCTTGCGGTCCTCGGTAATCAGTGCAATGCCAGCCTTGACCGCGGCCTTGGGCGAGTCGATGGTCACCGGCACCGGCGGCTGGCCGAGGGCGACCTGGCCGCTGTCGGCGCGGTCGGCGCCGTAGATCAGGCGCAGCAGCTCGGTACGCCCGGCACCGATCAGGCCGGAGATACCGAAGATCTCCCCTGCCCTGACCTCGAACGACACCTCGCGCACCTTGTCGCCGCGGCTGAGCCCGTCGATCTTGAGCAGCGGCGCACCGATCGTGCGCTGGCCCAGGTCGATATGCTCGCCCAGCTCGCGGCCGACCATCAGGTTGACCAGTTGCTCACTGTTGTAGCGCTGGATCGGCTCGGCGCACACCAGCTTGCCATCGCGCAGCACGGCGATACGCTGGGCCACTTGCTGCAGCTCTTCGAGGCGGTGGGAGATATACACGATGGCCACGCCGCGCTGGCGCAGGCGTTCGATCTGGGTGAACAGCAGATCCACCTCGCGGGCGGTGAGCATGGCCGTGGGTTCGTCGAAGATCAGCACATGGCAGTCGCCGATCAGGTTGCGGGCGATCTCGACCATCTGCTGGTGGCCGATGCCCAGCTCGCCGACGGGGGTGTCCGGGTCGATGGCATCCAGGCCGACCTGGGCCATGGCTGCGGTGGCCAGCTGGCGCAGACGCTTCTGGCTGATCCAGCCGAGGCGGCTGGGCAGGTTGTCGAGGAACAGGTTCTCGGCCACGGTCAGCGTCGGCAGCAGGTTGAGTTCCTGCATCACCATGCGCACGCCGAGGCGCTCGGCCTCGGCGCGGCTGCCGGGGGCGTAGGGCTGGCCGCGGTAGAGCATCTGCCCGGTGGTGGGGATTTCCAGGCCGCTGATCAGCTTGGACAGGGTCGACTTGCCCGCGCCGTTCTCGCCGGTCAGGGCCAGCACCTCGCCGCCGCGCAGCTCGAGGGTGACATCGCCGAGCACGGGCTGGGCGTAGGTCTTGCCCAGGCCGCTGACGGCTAGCACGGTTTCATTGGCCGGTACTGACATGGCCATTCTCTCCTAGGACGAAGCATGACGCGTTTAGAAGGCGGGCTTTCGTGGGAGCGGGCTTGCCCCGCGATAGCGTCAGGGCAGATACCCTTGTTGCATCTTCCGACGCCATCGCGGGGCAAGCCCGCTCCCACGCCCCTGCGATATCACTTCACTGGGTAATCAGCTCGACCGGGGTCTCGATGACATTGTCGGCGTTCAGATTCTCCGGCTGCTCGCCCTTGAGCATCTTCAGCGCCGCCTGGATACCGAACACCGCCTGCTTGCTGGCCGCCTGGTCTAGGGTGGCGAGCACGCGGCCGTCCTTGAGCATCGGCTCGATGGCCTTGATGTTGTCGTAGCCGACCACCTGCACCTGGCCGGTCTTGCCGGCGGCGCGCACGGCCGAGACGGCGCCCAGGGCCATGCTGTCGTTGCCGGCCAGCAGCGCCTTCAAATCGGGGTATTCGTTGAGCATCGAGGCGGCCACGGCGTTGCCCTTGTCGATCTCCCAGTTGCCCGATTGCACCGAGACGATCTTCATCTGCGCGGCTTCCATGGCGTCCTTGAAACCGGCGGTGCGCTGCTGGGCATTGGTAGTGGTCGGCACGCCTTCGATGATGCCGACCTGGTCACCGGCCTTGAGCTTTTGCTGGGCCAGGTAGTCGCCGACCATACGCGCGCCCTTGCGGTTGTCCGGGCCTACGAACGGCACGCTGATGCCCTTGCTCTTGAGGGTTTCGGGATCGAGGCGATTATCGATGTTGATCACGATCACGCCCTTGTCCATGGCCTTCTTCACCGCCGATACCAGCGCCTTGGAGTCGGCCGGGGCGATGACCAGCGCCTTGGCGCCCGCGTTGACCATCTGCTCGACGATACGGATCTGCTCGCCGGTGTCGGTCTCGTTCTTGATGCCGTTGGCGACCAGCTCGAATTCGCTGGCATGGGTTTTCTGATAATCCTTGGCGCCGTCTTCCATGGTGCGGAAGAACTCGTTGGCCAGGGATTTCATCACCAGGGCGACCTTGGGCGCCTCCTCGGCGTGGGCGACAGGCAGGGAGAACATCAGCGACGACAGAACGGCGAGGGCCAGCGGACGGCCGGAAAACGGCAGCTTCATGGAAATGACTCCGAATCTTGTGGTTTTTATCGGATCGCAAACGTTTGCGGTGGCTAACTATGTAAACAGGCTGCCGGTTTGTCAATGCACAGCGTAGGAAGCCGCATCTACGCAGGCCGGATTATCCGCAATTAGTCCGAAAAACCGAACACATTTCCTACGCTTGTTCGGCCCACCGAACAACCAGCAGCAAGTTGACCCAACGGTCTCATCGAGTACTCCCAGTCAGAACAGGGGTTTAAAGATGAAATGCGACGAACGGTAGTTGATGGTACGAAATCTGCCTTATAGCCGTGCGACATACGCACATCTCACCCAGGAAGAGAGAAGCAGTAATGATGAAATCCGCTATCAAGACCTTCGCACCGAGCGCCCTGGCGCTGCTGTTGGTACTGCCGACCGGCGTTTCCGCCAAGGAAGCCGCGCAACAACAGAAACTCGCCAACGTGGTCATCCTCGCCACCGGCGGCACCATCGCCGGCGCTGGCGCCAGCGCCGCCAACAGCGCCACCTACCAGGCCGCCAAGGTAGGCATCGACAAGCTGATCGCCGGCGTGCCGGAGCTGAAGGACCTGGCCAACGTGCGCGGCGAGCAGGTGATGCAGGTCGCCTCGGAAAGCATCGGCAACGACGACCTGCTCAAGCTGGGCAAGCGCGTCGCCGAACTGGCCGACAGCAAGGACGTCGATGGCATCGTCATCACCCACGGCACCGACACCCTGGAAGAAACCGCCTACTTCCTCAACCTGGTGGAGAAGACCGACAAGCCGATCATCGTGGTCGGTTCGATGCGTCCGGGCACCGCGATGTCCGCCGACGGCATGCTCAACCTGTACAACGCCGTGGCCGTGGCCAGCAGCAAGGACGCCCGTGGCAAGGGCGTGCTGGTGACCATGAACGACGAGATCCAGTCCGGCCGCGACGTGAGCAAGGCGGTCAACATCAAGACCGAAGCCTTCAAGAGCCAGTGGGGCCCGCTGGGCATGGTGGTCGAAGGCAAGTCGTACTTCTTCCGCCTGCCGGCCAAGCGCCACACCGTCAACTCCGAGTTCGACATCAAGACCATCAGCAAGCTGCCGGCCGTGGATATCGCCTACGGCTACGGCAACGTGACCGACACCGCCTACAAGGCGCTGGCCCAGGGTGGCGCGAAGGCGATCATCCACGCCGGTACCGGTAATGGCTCGGTGTCGTCGCGCGTGGTGCCGGCGCTGCAGGAGCTGCGCAAGGAAGGCGTGCAGATCATCCGTTCGTCCCACGTCAACCAGGGCGGCTTCGTGCTGCGCAATGCCGAACAGCCTGACGACAAGAACGACTGGGTCGTGGCCCATGACCTGAACCCGCAGAAGGCGCGGATCCTGGCTATGGTCGCAATGACCAAGACCCAGGACAGCAAAGAGCTGCAGCGGATCTTCTGGGAATACTGATCGGCATGCACCTCGGGCTGGCGTGTTGAACATACCGGCCCATCGCGGGGCCAGCCCGCCCCCACAGGTCTGCGGCGACTTTGTGGGAGCGGGCTGGCCCCGCAATACCTTCGATGGAACCAATCCCTCTACCACGGTCTTATACGGCTTTCATCCTACCTGCTGTTGCGAAATGACTTACAGTGAAATACTGTATGCACATACAGCAAAACAAGGAACAGCCCCGTGGCCAAACCCGCCCCAGCGTCGCCAAGCAGTTATGAACTACTGGGTCAGCGCATCCAGAAGATCATCAACAGCCCCACCGCCCAGCGCAGCCGCGCCGCCCTGATCTTCCGCCTGGAGCACGAATCGCCTGACGACTGGGCCACGCTGCTCGAGGAAATCGCCGAGAACGACAACGTCACCCTCGCCCACCGCGACGATGGCGGCGTGCAGGTGTTCTGGACCGTGCCGAAGGAAGACTGATTGCACATGAGAGTTTCGCTTTTCGCTGCCTGCCTGCTGCTGCTCACACCCCTCGCCCACGCCGACGCCCCGCGCACCTTCCAGGAGGCCAAGAAGGTCGCCTGGAAGCTGTACGCGCCGCAGTCCACCGAGTTCTATTGCGGCTGCAAGTACCAGGGCAACAAGGTCGACCTGGCGTCCTGTGGCTATGCGCCGCGCAAGAACCTCAACCGTGCCTCGCGCATCGAGTGGGAGCACATTGTCCCGGCCTGGCAGATCGGCCATCAGCGCCAGTGCTGGCAGGATGGTGGGCGCAAGAACTGCTCGCGCAACGACAAGGTCTACCAGCGGGCCGAGGCCGACCTGCACAACCTGGTGCCGAGCATCGGCGAGGTCAACGGCGACCGCAGCAACTTCAGCTTCGGCTGGTTGCCCGAGCAGCATGGCCAGTACGGCAGTTGCCTGACCCAGGTCGACTTCAAGGCCAAGAAGGTCATGCCACGCCCGTCGATCCGCGGAATGATCGCGCGCACCTACTTCTACATGAGCAAACAGTACGACCTGCGCCTGTCCAAACAGGACCGCCAGTTGTTCGAGGCCTGGAACAAGACCTACCCGCCGCAGGCCTGGGAACTGCAGCGCAACCAGCAAGTGGCATGCGTGATGGGGCGCGGCAACGCCTTCGTCGGCCCGGTCAACCTCAAGGCCTGCGGCTGAAGGCCTTCAGGCCAGCGTCTGCAGGTAGGCGCTGGCCTGCTGGTAACGGCAGAGCCGGGCCACATCGGCCGGGCCTGGGCAGGGGATGCGCGAAAGGTCGCTGTTGTCGGCCAGGTCCGCCAGCTTCACCTGGCGCGCCAAGGGGTCCACACCCAGGCGAATGACGAACGCCTCGTAGCTCTCGCCCTCGCGCCGGCTCAGCGCCAGCAGCGCGGCGAGGATCTTCAGCGGAAAACCTTCTCGGGCGAGGTCGGCCAGGGTCAGCGGCGTGTCTTCCAGCACATCGTGCAACACCGCGACGATGCGCTGCTCAGGGGTGATCACCCGCCCCATCACCCGCAGCGGGTGAAGGATGTAAGCCGCCCCGCCTTTGTCGAACTGCCCTTCGTGTGCCTTGATGGCCATCGCGATGGCCCGCTCCAGCGTCGCCATGAGGCGCTCCCCCACTCAACCCGCGCACTAGACAGCATAGCCGCTGCGCCACAGGCGTGTTCACGCCTGCGCATCATGGCGGCGGGCTTGTGCCTCCGCCGCCCAAGCTTTTGCCAGCCTTAGGTTTTTTAAGGCTCATGAGCACAAATTTACTAATTTCTCGATCCCCGCCCGCGCCGCATCATCGCGCCAACAAGAACGCGTCGCCCCTTGCCGGCACGCACCCGGGCAACACCCGATGCCCCACCTTGCCTTGGAGTCAGTCATGACCAGTGCAGCCAATTCGGCACCCCTCATCGAGAAACACACGATCGGCTACGTGCCGCCGCAAGACCGCCATGGAAAGGTAAGGGATCTGTTCACACTGTGGTTCGGCGGCAACATCGCGCCGCTGCCCATCGTCACCGGCGCGCTGGGCGTGCAGTTGTTCCACCTCAACCTGGTGTGGGGCGTCGTCGCCATCCTGGTCGGCCATCTGCTCGGCGGCGTGCTCATGGCCCTGCATTCAGCGCAGGGCCCGCAGATGGGCATCCCGCAGATGATCCAGAGCCGCGCCCAGTTCGGTTCGCTCGGCGCCCTGCTGGTAGTGGTGATCGCCGGGGTGATGTACATCGGCTTCTTCGCCTCCAACATCGTCCTGGCCGGCAAGTCGCTGCATGGCGTGGTCGAGACGGTGCCGGTTTCCGTGGGCATCGTCATCGGCGCATTGGGCTCCGGCATCATCGGCATCATCGGCTACCGCTTCATCCACGTGCTCAACCGCATCGGTACCTGGGTACTGGGTGTTGGCATCGTGGTCGGCTTCGGCTACATCTTCAGCCATGTGCAGAGCGACGACTTCCTCACCCGTGGCGGCTTCAACCTGGCCGGCTGGCTGGCCACCGTGTCCCTGGCGGCGCTGTGGCAGATCGCCTTCGCGCCCTACGTGTCGGACTACTCGCGCTACCTGCCGGCCGACGTGAAGGTTTCCGCGACCTTCTGGACCACCTACCTGGGCTCGGCCCTGGGCTCGAGCCTGTCGTTCATCTTCGGCGCGGTGGCGGTGCTGGCGATTCCTGCCGGGATGGACACCATGGACGCGGTCAAGCTTGCCACCGGCACCCTCGGCCCACTGATGCTGGTGCTGTTCCTGCTCAGCGTGATCAGCCACAACGCGCTCAACCTGTACGGCGCGGTGCTGTCGATCATCACCCTGGTGCAGACCTTCGCCTACCGCTGGATCCCCACTGCCAAGAGCCGCGCCGTGCTGTCGCTGGTCGTCCTGGCGGCCTGCTGCGTGGTGGCGGTGTTCGCCTCGGCGGACTTCATCGGCCACTTCGTCGACATGGTGCTGGTGTTGCTGGTGGTGCTGGTGCCGTGGACGGCGATCAACCTGATCGACTTCTATGTCATCCACAAGGGCGACTACGATATCGACTCGATCTTCAAGGTCGACGGCGGCATCTACGGCCGCTACAACCCCCAGGCACTGATCGCCTACGCGGTGGGTATCGTGGTGCAGATCCCGTTCATGAACACGCCGCTGTATGTCGGGCCGGTGTCCGCGCACATCAACGGCGCCGACCTGTCGTGGCTGGTAGGGTTGGCGATCACCTCGCCGCTGTACTGGTGGCTGGCCAGCCGCGACAGTGCGTATCGTCGTCGGCAGATGGGTGCGAAGCTGGCGGCGGGGGTCTGAGTCCGCCGGGCTGAAAATTGACAAGAGGACCCGCTGCGGCGGGTCTTTTGCCCTTGCCAGGCAAGCAGGCGCTGGCCGAGCTGGCCGTAGCGCGGCAGAACCGGCTCAGGGAAGAAGAAGAGAAGGAGCTGGTCTCCGCCCGCGACGCCAAAGACGTCGAGGCCAAGCACCAGCAGACCGAACGTACCACCGAAGCCGAGACCGAGAAGCAGCTCACGCTAATCAACGTCGAACGGGAAAACGTCGGGCCGAGAGCGGCAAGCAAACCGCCGAGTTGCTTCGTGACTGCTGCAACTCCGCAGTTCAATCCGCACGGCAAGCTTCATGAAGCCTACTTTTAAGATGTCCGGGAAATGGTAAATCCATCAGTCTGCTCGTGTGAACGTCAACAGCCAAATTGCAAGCACCAACCACAAAAAACCGGCAAGAGACAACCATGCAGAAACCACCATAAGTCGCCGAAGACCATGAGGAAACCTCCTAATTTCCTCCTCCTCGAAAAGCCCTTTCCTAACAACATAAGACGGACAGAGAAACGCCCCACTTATCGTATTCACCAAATGCCACCTATATTTGAAACTCGCCTCATCGAGATAACGCCTCTGCTGTTCAACCCACACGCTTTTAGGTAGCGCCCCAATCACTTGGCGATAACATTCACCGCGAGCAAGGAAAATACTCATAATTAGTCCGATTAAACAGCATATAAATGGCACCCCCATGAATATAAAAGCCCAACCTGACGACCAGAAACTACTCATTTCGCCCGCCACTCATATAAGAACTCTCCCAACCACTCGCCTCCCTTGCCAAGGTTTGAGGCTCCCAGATAGGAACCAGCCCCCACCAGAACCACACCACAAACAGCACCACCTATACCGGCTGTAGCTGCACCTACGGCTCCACATGTAAATGTGGCTACCAAGCTACCTGCTTTAGCACCATAAATTCCCCCGACCACTCCACCAGAAAAATTTCCGACCTCGGTAAAACGAACTTTCCTGCAGGCCTCGACGCTCCCTGCCCTGCAAACCTGTTGCACTTTCAAATAGGAAGACGTCGCCCCCAAGCCCACTGCCACATGCCCCCCATACTTCAAATATTTCGACATCTTCGCCACTTCATCCAAATGCGTCGCATACCCCGGTATCGCTCCCGGCGTGCCAGCCTTGGACCAGTGATGGACGAGGCTTTTAGTAGAGATATTCAAGCTCTTACGCAGGCTTTCATGCCCACCGAGGTTCAAATATTTGCCTAGAAACGCACTACGTAGCTGCGCATTCAATTGCTGATAGAGCTCTCGACGTGATTCGAAGAATTGCGGGCTATTGAGATGCCCATGCAAGGTGAACTCGCGCTGATGCAGGCTTTCCAGCCCCTTGAGCGTATCTCCCACCTGCCCCAGCCCGCGCGACAGCATGTCCTTGCCCACGCCCATGGATTGACTCGCGCCATTGAGCACTCCGGCTACCTCGCCAATGTGCTGCATCATGAAGTTGGCCTCCTGCTCGTCGAGCACAGCCAGTGCCTCCCGCGCCCGCTGCGCCGCAGCCATCAGGTCGGCTTCCTCGCGGGTGCAGGCGTGGTGGTTGTCGGGGTCACCGAGGACAAAGATTTCACCGGCCTTGAAACCTTGGTCGAAGGTAGGGTTCAGGCGCTGGATGCGTGCAATAGGCAGTGTGCTGTCCTGCGCCAACAACTGCGCCAGTACCTGAGGGCCGGACATGCTACGGGGAACGATATGAAAACCGGGTTCCAACCCGACTTGCGCAGACGCGATAGCGCCAGGCATCTGTGCGTTGGCTTGGGCATGGAGAGTGCGGGCGCCGGGGACCGTCGCCGCGTTTGTCTGCCTGCCATGCATGGGATGACGGCATGGCGCCATTCCACCCAAAGGAGCAACCACCCTGTTACTGCCGTTCGGGCAGCCACAGGCAACCAGTGAACCATCCATCGCCAGTGGCTGACCGTCGGAAATCCACCCGAGGTAACCCTCTACAACGACGCCAGGTTGGCAGCAGAGCGGACATTCGGTAGTCGAGTCCCCGACCCGCAGGACCTTTCGCCCATCACAGATGTAACCCTCACCGCTGGCAATGCAGATTGCACCCGTGGTGGTGACATCGCCATCTACTGCCTGGCCTTTCCCGTCAAGACTAACGCGATACATGAGCAGGTTCCTTTTGCGCTGAAAGCTCAAGAACCTAACAAATGAAGTTCGCCCTGTTACCCGAGAAAAAGTGAAAGAAACATTTCCTACTTTGACTAGAGAAAAGTCTTAAAACCAACCCTGTAACCAGCCTGTTCAGGCGTGCAGCCTAACCTGAGCGGGCTGGTCACAATGCCCTTCAGTGCCCGCTACGCAACATTTCCTTCGGCACATACTTGCCAATCTCATACTTGCCAATCGCCGCCCGGTGCACCTCATCCGGCCCGTCGGCCAGGCGCAGGGTGCGCTGCATCGCGTACATGTAGGCCAGCGGGAAATCACCGCTCACCCCTGCCCCGCCATGGATCTGGATCGCCCGGTCGATCACCTTCAGTGCCACGTTCGGCGCCACCACCTTGATCTGGGCGATCTCGCTGCGGGCCACCTTGTTGCCGACGGTGTCCATCATGTACGCGGCCTTCAGGGTCAGCAGCCGGGCCATGTCGATCTCCATCCGCGAGTCGGCGATCTTGTCGACGTTGCCCCCCAGCCGTGCCAGCGGCCGGCCGAAGGCAGTGCGTTCGACCGAGCGCTTGCACATCAGCTCCAGGGCGCGTTCGGCCATGCCGACCGAGCGCATGCAATGGTGGATGCGCCCAGGCCCGAGGCGGCCCTGGGCGATCTCGAAGCCACGGCCCTCGCCGAGGAGCACGTTCTCGTAAGGCACTCGCACGTTCTCGAACAACACTTCGGCGTGGCCGTGGGGCGCGTCGTCGTAGCCGAACACCGGCAGTGGGCGGACGATCTTCACGCCAGCTGCGTCGGTGGGCACCAGGATCATCGAGTGCTGTTGGTGACGCTGCCCCTCCGGGTTGGACAGGCCCATGAAGATCATCACCTTGCAGCGCGGGTCACAGGCGCCGGAGGTCCACCACTTGCGGCCGTTGATCACCCACTCGTCACCGTCACGCACGGCGGTGGCAGCCATGTTGGTGGCATCCGATGAGGCCACGTCCGGCTCGGTCATGGCGAACGCCGAACGGATCTCGCCACGCAGTAGCGGCTCGAGCCACTGGCGTTTCTGCGCCTCGCTGCCGTAGCGCACCAGCACTTCCATGTTGCCGGTGTCCGGCGCCGAGCAATTGAACGGCTCGGGCCCCAGCAGCGAACGGCCCATGATCTCGGCCAGCGGCGCGTACTCAAGGTTGCTCAGCCCTGCGCCGTACTCGGACTCGGGCAGGAACAGGTTCCACAGTCCCTCGGCGCGGGCCTTGGCCTTGAGTTCCTCCATGATCGCGGTGGGCTGCCAGCGGTCGCCCTCGGCGACCTGTCGCTCGAACACCGGCTCGGCCGGATAGACGTATGCATCCATGAATGCGCTGACGCGCTCGCGCAGTGCCTGGACCTTGGGCGAATAGGCGAAATCCATCGGGGCTACCTTCCGTCAATGAAGAACATGGACCTGAGCCTAGAACAGCCACCCTTCATCCACCTAGTCTATTTTCTTCGTGTATAAACATTCATAACCAATATATGATCGATCCATAACTCCAACAAAGAGCGGCGCCCATGAACCTCAGCAAGGTCGACCTCAACCTGTTTATCGTCTTCGACGCGATCTACACCGAAGCCAACCTGACCCGCGCCGGGCAAATCGTCGGCATCACCCAGCCGGCGGTGTCCAACGCCCTGTCACGCCTGCGCGAGACGTTCAACGACCCGCTGTTCGTGCGCACCGCCCAAGGCATGGTGCCCACGCCCATGGCGCAGAACATCATCGGCCCGGTACGCAACGCACTGTCGCTGCTGCGCACCTCGGTACAGGAAAGCCGCATCTTCACCCCGCTGCAGGCGAGCAAGACCTTCCGCATCAGCATGACCGACCTCACCGAGGCGGTGATTCTGCCGCCGCTGTTCCAGCGCCTGCGGCGGCTCGCGCCAGCCCTGGTGATCGAGAGCTTCCTGTGCAAGCGCCGCGAGACCACCAAGGAACTGGCCGCCGGGCGCCTGGACTTCGCCGTCGACGCGCCGCTGAACACCGACCCGCAGGTGCGTCACGTCAAGCTCATGCAGGACCGTTATGTCTGCGCCATGCGCCCCGGCCACCCACACGCCGACAGCAAGCTGAGCCTGGACAACTACCTGGCCATGACCCACATCCATATCTCCAGCCGCCGTAACGGCCTGGGCTACGTGGACCTGGCCCTGGGCAAGATGGGCGTGCAGCGCCGTGTCGCCCTGCGTTCGCAGCACTACCTGATGGCCTCCCAGGTACTGCAGCAGACCGACATGGTGATGACCGTGCCCGAGCGTTTCGCCCGCCGCCACCAGTTGCGCCACCAACCCCTGCCGGTGGAGGTACCGGCGCTGGAGACCCACCTGTACTGGCACGAAAGCACCGACCAGGACCCGGCCAACCGCTGGATGCGCGAGCAGATCATCGAGCTGTGCGAGCGGGTGGTGGCCCAGGATGAGCAGGAACAGGCAAGCCCGGCAATCGCATCGGCCTGAGTCGCCTACACTGTCGATGATTGCCTCTGAACCCAGGAGCCACTCATGGACGACAGCCAACATGGCAAGCCACCGACCTTCTGGCAGATGCTGCAGAGCATCCTTGCCGCGGCGTTTGGCGTGCAAAGCGGCAAGAACCGCGCCCGCGACTTCACCTACGGCAAGGCCAGCCATTTCATCGTGATGGGGACAGTGTTCACGCTGATCTTCATCTTCGTGCTGATCGGCCTGGTGCAGCTGGCGATGCACCTGACGGCGCGCTAGTCGCGCCGGGCACTACTGCTTGGCTAAACGCAATCCGCCCGCGGATATCCCTTCCGCGGGCGGTTCAGGTGTTTCTCACGGTCTTGAGCAGTTATCCGCTATTGATGGCTGACCCAGTACACCGCGGCGACCACCACCAGCACGATCAGACACAGGATCGCCCAGGCATCGACACTGCTGTCAGCTTTGCGGACCTTGGTAGAGTTTCCCATTGCATTGCCTCTTGTAGTGGTTATGGGAATGCACTTCACAAGCAGCAGTTAAGTCCAGCAATGCCCATCGCTCAAGCAGGGTCTTTCAATACTCGACGGGTGACGTGAGAAACGGGTAGCGGAAATCCGCTGGCCGCCCTTCGGCACTGAAACGGTGGAAGTCGATACCGTGGCCATCCTGCTCCAGCAGCTTGAGCCAGCGCCGCGCCTTGGCCGGGTCGATCAGTTGCAGGGCGGGCGCGCTGTGCTCGCGCTGGCCGTCGCGGTCCACCGCCAGCCCTTGGGCATCGTCATGCAACATGACCATGGCCCAGCCGCCCAAGGTGAAATGCCCACCCATGAGCACGCTCAAACGCCCGTCGATTCGCGCACGCAGGGCCTCCGGCGAGCTGTTGACCGCACTGAACAGGGCATCGCGCCCCGGCACCTTGCCCAGCGTCTCGAACGCCTGCATGGCACCGAACGCCATCTGGTCGTTGGCCGCCCACACCAGACGGGTGTCGGGGTAGCGCTCGAGCAGCATCTGCGCCTGTTCGAAGGCGCGCTTGCGGCTCCAGCCGCCGTATACCACCTGGCGCAGGCGCACCCGGGGGCACTCGGCCAGTGCCCGGCGCATGCCCTGCACGCGCAGCTGCGAAGCCGGCGTGGTCTTGACCCCGGCGAAGGCCAGCAGGTCGACCGGCCCGGCTTCGGCAGGCAGTTGCGCCACCAGCGCCTTGAGCATCTGGTAGCCGGCCTCCTCGTCGTTGCTGACCAACGTGCCGAGTACTTCAGGATATTTGTCCGGCTGCGCCTGGACGCTGTGTGCCTGGCTGTCGGTGAGGCCGTTGTTGACCAGGAACAGCTTGACCCCGGTGCCCCGCGACAAGCGGATGATCTCCGGCGCGACGTACAGCTCGTTGACCAGCACCAGATAGTCCGGGCGCTGCGGTCCTTGCAGCACCTCCCGAGCCTGGTTCAGCGCTAGGTCGGCACGACGCTCGCTGTACTGCACGCGCAAGGTCATGCCCAGGTCGCTGGCGGCGGCCTGCATGAAACGTGAATAGTCAACCCAGAACGTTTCATCGGAGTAGCCCGGGTTGATAAATACCACCGAAGCGGCCTGCGCGCTCGCTGCCAGTGGCAGGCTCAGGCACAGGCTCTGGCACAAGGCCTTGAGCATGCTGTTACTTCCCTGCGAAGCAAACCCCGGATTATAGCCCTGCGATGTACCGCAACGGACAAATGCCAGTCAGTCTCACTTAGTCCAAATGGTTCTTTTCATATGCAAAAACATCACTTTAGCGCATAAACCCACTCTGCTATCGTTCCTCCGCTCCGCCCCGGAGTGCGCGGCCGTGCGCGCGATTAGCTGCATGCAGCCTGAGACAGGACTTATATGTACGTATACGACGAGTACGATCAGCGGATCATCGAGGACCGCGTCAAGCAGTTCCGTGATCAGACCCGCCGCTACCTGGCCGGTGAGCTGAGCGAAGAAGAATTCCGCCCTCTGCGCCTGCAGAACGGCCTGTATATCCAACGTTTCGCGCCGATGTTGCGAGTCGCCGTGCCCTATGGCCAGCTGAACGCACGTCAGGCCCGCATGCTGGCGAAGATCGCCCGCGACTACGACAAGGGCTATGCGCACATCAGCACGCGCCAGAACGTGCAGTACAACTGGCCGGCGCTCGAAGACATCCCCGAGATCCTCGCCGAGCTGGCCACCGTGCAGATGCACGCGATCCAGACCAGCGGCAACTGCCTGCGCAACGTCACCACCGACCAGTTCGCCGGTGTCGCCGCCGACGAGCTGGTCGACCCGCGCCCGTGGTGCGAGATCGTCCGCCAGTGGACCACCTTCCACCCGGAATTCGCCTACCTGCCACGCAAGTTCAAGATCGCCGTCAACGGTTCGAGCGATGACCGCGCCGCCATCGAGGTGCACGACATCGGCCTGGAGCCGGTGCGCAACGCCGCAGGCGAACTGGGCTTCCGCGTATTGGTCGGAGGCGGCCTGGGCCGTACCCCGGTGATCGGCGCATTCATCAACGAGTTCCTGCCCTGGCAGGACCTGCTCAGCTACCTGGACGCCATCCTGCGCGTGTACAACCGTTACGGCCGTCGTGACAACAAGTACAAGGCGCGGATCAAGATCCTGGTCAAGGCCCTCACCCCGGAAGTGTTCGCCGAGAAGGTCGAGGCCGAGATGGTCCACCTGCGTGGCGGCAACACCACCCTGACCGAGGCCGAAGTACAGCGCGTCGCCCGCCACTTCGTCGACCCCGAGTACCTGGCCCTGGACAACACCGACTTCAGCGCGCTGGACGCCGAGCACCCGGGCTTCGCCCGCTGGCGCTCGCGCAACACCCGTGCGCACAAGAAGCCGGGCTATGTCGCCGTGACCCTGTCGCTCAAGCCCACCGGCGTCGCCCCGGGCGACCTGACCGACAAGCAGCTCGACGCGGTCGCCGACCTGGCCGAGCGCTACAGCTTCGGCTACCTGCGCACCTCCCACGAGCAGAACATCATCCTCGCCGACGTCGAGCAGCGTCAGCTGCACGCGCTGTGGCTGGAACTGCGCGAGCAAGGCTTCGCCACCCCGAACATCGGCCTGCTGACCGACATCATCTGCTGCCCGGGCGGTGACTTCTGCTCGCTGGCCAACGCCAAGTCGATCCCGATCGCCGAGTCCATCCAGCGCCGCTTCGACGACCTGGACTACCTGTTCGACATCGGTGAGCTCGACCTGAACATTTCCGGCTGCATGAACGCCTGCGGCCACCACCACGTCGGCCACATCGGCATCCTTGGCGTGGACAAGAAGGGCGAGGAGTTCTACCAGGTCTCGCTGGGCGGCAATGCCGCGCGCGATGCCAGCCTGGGCAAGATCCTCGGCCCTTCCTTCGCCCAGGACGACATGGCCGACGTGATCGAGAAGCTGATCAATGTGTACGTCGAGCGGCGCACCGAAGACGAGCGCTTCATCGACACCTACCAGCGGATCGGCATCGACCCCTTCAAGGAACGCGTCTATGCAGCGAATCATTAAGAACAACCAGATCGTCGACGAAACCTGGCACTTGCTGCCCAAGGACGTCTCGATCGACGAACTGACCAACTGCGACGACTACATCGTGCCGCTGCAGCTGTGGCGCGACCATCCGAGCCTGCTCAAGGCCCGCGACGGCGGCCTGGGCATCTGGCTGGACAGCGACGAAGAAGCCGAGGAAATCGGCGAGCACGTCGAGCACTTCCAGGTGATCGCTCTGAACTTCCCGGCCTTCACCGACGGGCGCAGCTATTCCAACGCGCGCCTGCTGCGTGACCGCTACAAGTTCAAGGGCGAGCTGCGCGCCATTGGCGACGTGCTGCGCGACCAACTGTTCTACATGGCCCGCTGCGGTTTCGACGCGTTCGCCATCCGTGCCGACAAGGACCCGGAAGACGCGCTGCAGAGCCTGAAGGACTTCTCGGTGACCTACCAGGGCGCCACCGACGAGCCGCTGCCGCTGTTCCGCCGCCGCTGATCGTCGCCTGCTGCATTGAACGGCCCGCCTTATGGCGGGCCGTTTCATTTGCGGATCGGCTGCGCGCTAGCGCCTGCCAGTCCGGCCGCCGGCGCAACGCGCTGGGCGCATGCCCGAAGGCCCGGCGAAACGCCCGGCTGAACGCTTCCGGACTTTCGAAGCCCGCCGCCAGCGCCGCGTCCAGCACCGAGTATTCGGGCTGGCCGACCAACCGATGCGCGGCACGGCGCAGGCGCATCAGTTGCACATAACGGGCAACCGGGACGCCCACATAGGCACTGAACTGACGGTGAAAATGAAACGCCGAAAAATGTGCCACGGCGCTCAAGGTCTCCACCGACAGGTCACCTTCGAGGTTGTCCTCGATATAGGCCAGTACGGTCTCGAACCGTTGCTGGTAAAGGGCATTGACTGACAAATCAGGCTGCTCCTGGAAATACGGCAGGCCACAGCTTCGTCGATCCAGCCATGGCCACGCCTAGCCGCACTTGCTCAATCACAACATCCTCCGGTAACGCTGGCCTGACTGCGATTATCGGCCCGGCCGGTCTTATCCAGCGTATCCCTCCGCGGGTGAGCGCCATTATTGTCACGCACCGATCACAACCCAACCCTCCATTCATGACTCCAGCTCAAAGGATCTTGGTTTGTCGAGGCCTTAATCAATTCCGCCGAACCCTGCACACTGCACTCATTCACTCGACAGGAGCACATCCATGAGCATTCCATCCTTTGGCCTTGGCACATTCCGCCTCACCGGCCAGGCCGTCATCGACTCGGTCAGTGCGGCGCTGGAGCTGGGCTACCGCGCCATCGACACCGCGCAGATCTACAAGAACGAGGCCGAGGTCGGCCAGGCTATCGCCGCAAGCGGCGTGCCGCGCGACAAGCTGTTCATCACCACCAAGATCTGGGTCGACAACTACGCCGCCGACAAACTGATCCCCAGCCTGCGCGAGAGCCTGACCAAACTGCGCACCGAGCATGTCGACCTGCTGCTGATCCACTGGCCGGCCCCAGGCAATGGCGTCGAACTGCCCGAATACATGCAGGCCCTGGCCGAGGCCAAGCGCCAGGGCCTGACCCGCCAGATCGGCATCTCCAACTTCAATATCGAGCTGACCCGCCAGGCCATCGCCGTGGTCGGCCAGGGGGAGATCGCCACCAACCAGATCGAGCTCAGCCCGTATCTGCAAAACCGCAAGCTCACCGCCTTCCTCGCGGAACAAGGCATCGCCACAACCTCCTACATGACCCTGGCCTATGGCAAGGTCCTGAAGGATCCGCTACTGGCGCAAATCGCCGCCAAGCACAAGGCCACCGTGGCCCAGGTGGCCTTGGCCTGGGCATTGCAACTGGGCTACGCGGTGATCCCTTCATCGACCAAGCGCGAGAACCTGGCCAGCAACCTGCTCGCCCAGAGCCTGCGCCTGGACGCCGAAGACATGGCGCGCATCGCCACCCTGGAGCGTGACGGCCGTGAAGTCAGCCCGGACGGCCTGGCGCCGGCCTGGGACTGATATCCTTCGGGCATGGAGGCCCACCTCCCTGATTTCAAACGCTTTTTCGGAGCTCCCAATGAGCACGCTTTCCCCCAAACGGGTGCTGTTCGCCCTGGCCATCGGCGCCTTCGGCATCGGCACCACCGAGTTCACCCCCATGGGCCTGCTGCCAGTGATCGCCGATGGCGTCGGCGCCAGCATTCCCAGCGCGGGCATGCTGATCACCGCCTATGCCATCGGCGTCATGGTCGGCGCGCCGATCATGACCTTGCTGTTCAGCCGCTTCGGCAAGCGTGCCGCGCTGATGATGCTGATGGGCATCTTCACCCTGGGCAACCTGCTGTCGGCACTGTCGCCGGACTACTACACCCTGCTTGTCTCGCGCCTGATCACCAGCCTCAACCATGGCGCCTTCTTCGGCCTGGGCGCGGTGGTGGCCGCCAGCGTGGTGCCTCGGGACAAGCAGGCCAGCGCCGTGGCCACCATGTTCATGGGCCTGACCATCGCCAACATCGGCGGCGTGCCGGCCGCCACCTGGCTCGGCCAGCAGGTCGGCTGGCGCATGGCCTTTGCCGGCACCGCGGTGCTCGGCCTGCTGGCCATCGCCGCACTGTGGTATGCACTGCCCAAGGGCGAGCGCGGCAACGTGCCCCATGTCCGCAAGGAGCTGGCGGTAATCGCCCGTCCCAACGTGCTGCTGGCCATGGCCACCACCGTGCTCGGCGCAGGCGCCATGTTCACCCTGTACACCTATGTCGCGCCGGTGCTCGCCGAGCTGACCGGCGCCTCCGCCAGTTTCGTCACCCTCGGCCTGGTGCTGATTGGCGTCGGCTTCACCTTGGGCAACAGCCTGGGTGGCAAGCTGGCCGACTGGTCGCTGGACGGTGCCGCAAGGATCTTCCTCGGCGCACTGGCGGCGATCATGTTGCTGATGCCGCTGGTACTGGGCAGCCATGTCGGCGCGGCGCTCGCGCTGCTGGTCTGGGGGGTATTCACCTTCGCCGTGGTTCCGCCGCTGCAGATGCGGGTGATGATCGCCGCGGCCGAAGCGCCGGGGCTGGCGTCGTCGATCAACGTCGGCGCGTTCAACCTGGGCAATGCCGTGGGCGCGGCCCTGGGCGGCGCGGTGATCAGCCTGGATCTGGGCTACGCGGCGGTGCCGATGGCCGGCGGCCTGCTGGCGGCGGCCGGGTTGCTGCTGGTGTGGCTGGGCGGGCGTGGCAAGGCCACCGACGCGGCCTTGGGCAAACCGGCCTGAGACAGGCGACACCCACTAAAACGCCGCCATCCCCGAGGGATGGCGGCGTTTTTGCGTTGCACCCGCAGGCGGTCAGGCCGGGGCCGAAGTGCGGATCAGGTGATCGAAGGCGGCCAGCGACGCCTTGGCGCCCTCGCCCACTGCGATGACGATCTGCTTGTACGGCACCGTGGTCACGTCACCGGCAGCGAACACACCCGGGATGCTGGTCTGGCCCTTGGCGTCGACGATGATCTCGCCGCGCGGCGACAGCTCCACGGTGCCCTTGAGCCAGTCGGTGTTCGGCAGCAAGCCGATCTGCACGAAGATGCCTTCCAGTGCCAGGTCGTGCAACGCATCGGTGGCGCGGTCCTTGTAACGCAGGCCGGTGACCTTCTCGCCATCGCCGAGCACTTCGGTGGTCAGCGCGCTGGTGATCACCTTGACGTTCGGCAGGCTGTGCAGCTTGCGCTGCAGCACGGCATCGGCACGCAGCTGGCTGTCGAACTCGATCAGGGTCACCTGGGCAACGACACCGGCCAGGTCGATGGCCGCTTCCACGCCGGAGTTGCCGCCACCGATCACCGCCACGCGCTTGCCCTTGAACAGCGGGCCATCGCAGTGCGGGCAGTAGGCCACGCCGCGAGCGCGGTATTGCTGCTCGCCCGGGACGTTCATCTCACGCCAGCGGGCACCGGTGGCCAGGATCACGGTCTTGGCCTTGAGCGAGGCGCCCCCGGCCAGGCGCACTTCGTGCAGGCCGCCGCCGGTGGCCGGGATCAGCGCTTCGCCGCGCTGCAGGTTCATGATGTCGACGTCGTACTGCTTGACGTGCTCTTCCAGGGCCGTGGCCAGCTTCGGCCCTTCGGTCTCCTGCACCGAGATGAAGTTCTCGATGGCCAGGGTGTCGAGCACCTGCCCACCGAAACGCTCGGCAGCAACACCGGTCCGGATGCCCTTGCGCGCAGCGTAGATGGCCGCGGCAGCACCGGCCGGGCCACCGCCGACCACCAGCACGTCGAAGGCGTCCTTGGCATTGATCTTCTCGGCCTGGCGGGCACCGGCATTGGTGTCGATCTTGCCGAGGATCTCTTCCAGGCCCATACGCCCCTGGCCGAACACTTCGCCGTTCAGGTAGACGCTCGGCACCGCCATGATCTTGCGGCTTTCCACTTCGTCCTGGAACAGCGCACCATCGATGGCCACATGGCGCACGTTGGGGTTGAGCACCGCCATCAGGTTCAGCGCCTGGACTACGTCCGGGCAGTTCTGGCACGACAGCGAGAAGTAGGTTTCGAAGGTGAACTCACCTTCAAGCGCCTGGATCTGCTCGATCAATTCGGCACTGGCCTTGGAGGGGTGGCCACCGACTTGCAGCAGCGCCAGCACCAGGGAAGTGAATTCGTGGCCCATGGGGATGCCGGCAAAGCGCAGGCTGATGTCGGCGCCCGGGCGGTTCAGCGAGAACGAAGGCCGACGGGCGTCGGTGCCGTCCGCGGCGAAGGTAATCAGGTTCGACAGGCCGGCGATTTCCACCAGCAGGTCGTGCAATTCGCGGGACTTCGCGCCGTCGTCGAGGGAAGCAACGATCTCGATCGGCTGGGTGACCCGCTCCAGGTAGGTTTTCAGTTGCGATTTAAGCGTGGCGTCCAACATACGGGCGATTCCTTTTTCAAAACTCGGATACAAAAACGCCCAGGCGAGATCGCCCGGGCGTTTTTACGGGGCGGTAACTGCTTCAGCTTTGGCGGCTGCCTACCGCCCGCGATTGGCGCATGATCAAAGGCTTCGCTTTAGATCTTGCCGACCAGGTCCAGGGACGGTGCCAGAGTAGCTTCGCCTTCTTTCCACTTGGCCGGGCAGACTTCGCCTGGGTGAGCGGCAACGTACTGGGCAGCCTTCACTTTACGCAGCAGCTCGGCAGCATCGCGGCCTACACCACCGTCGTTCAGTTCGACGATCTTGATCTGGCCTTCCGGGTTGATCACGAAGGTACCGCGATCGGCCAGGCCGGCTTCCTCGATCAGCACGTCGAAGTTGCGCGAGATGACGTGGGTCGGGTCACCGATCAGCGGGTACTTGATCTTGCCGATGGTGTCCGAGGTGTCGTGCCAGGCTTTGTGGGTGAAGTGGGTGTCGGTGGACACGCCGTAGATTTCCACGCCCAGTTTCTGGAACTCGGCGTAGTTGTCGGCCAGGTCGCCCAGTTCGGTTGGGCAGACGAAGGTGAAGTCGGCTGGGTAGAAGAATACGACGGACCACTTGCCTTTCAGGTCGGCTTCGCTGACCTGGACGAACTCGCCGTTGTGGTAGGCGGTGGCGTTGAACGGTTTGACCTGGCTGTTGATGATAGGCATGAGAGACGCTCCTTCATGGATTGAATTTCAATGGGTTGAAATCAGTTGACGGAGAGAATCCTAACCGCTGGTCCCGTTAAAGGCTCATTGGCAAAGCTCATGCTTGCGATTGGTTTTGGCTATAAGGCGCGATTATTAATAGAAGGGATTGGGCTGAGCAAAGGATTGCGCGGGGTCAAAAGCATCGCGGGGCAAGCCCGCTCCCACGCCCGGCGATAACTGGCGTGGGAGCGGGCTTGCCCCGCGATAAGGCGTATCAGCGAGTGACGGTACGCATGGTCACGAACTCTTCGGCGGCGGTCGGGTGCACGCCGATGGTCTCGTCGAACTGCTGCTTGGTCGCGCCGGCCTTCAGGGCGATCCCCAGCCCCTGGATGATTTCACCGGCATCCGGGCCGACCATGTGGCAGCCCAGGACCTTGTCGGTCTCGGCGTCGACCACCAGCTTCATCAAGGTCTTCTCCTGGATGTCGGTGAGGGTCAGCTTCATCGCCCGGAAGCGGCTCTCGAAGATCTGCACCTTGTGCCCGGCGGCCAGCGCCTGTTCCTCGGTCAGGCCCACGGTGCCGATCGGTGGCTGGCTGAACACCGCTGTCGGGATGTTCTGGTAATCGACAGGCCGGTACTGCTCAGGCTTGAACAGACGTCGGGCCACAGCCATGCCTTCGGCCAGGGCCACCGGCGTCAGTTGCACCCGGCCGATCACATCGCCGATGGCCAGGATCGAAGGCTCGGTGGTCTGGAACTGCTCATCGACACGGATGAAACCACGCGGATCCAGCTCCACCCCGGTGTTTTCCAGGCCCAGGTTGTCCAACATCGGCCGCCGGCCGGTGGCGTAGAAGATGCAATCGGCCACCAGCTCGCGACCATCCTTGAGGGTGGCCTTGAGGCTGCCGTCATCGAGTTTGTCGATGCGCTGGATATCGGCGTTGAACTGAAGGTCCATGCCGCGCTTTTCCAGTTCTTCCTTCAGGTGCGTGCGCACCGAGCCGTCGAAACCGCGCAGGAACAGGTCGCCGCGATACAGCAGCGTGGTAGCGGCGCCCAGACCCTGGAAGATACCGGCGAACTCCACGGCGATATAACCGCCCCCCACTACCAGTACTCGACGTGGCAATGCCTTGAGGTAGAAGGCTTCGTTGGAGGTGATCGCCAGCTCCTTGCCGGGGATGTCGGGCACCTTTGGCCAGCCACCGGTGGCGATCAGGATGGTAGCCGCCGTATAACGTTGACCCTCGACCTCTACTTCATTGGCGCCGGTGATCCGGGCATGTCCCTGCAGCAGGGTGACGCCACTGTTGACCAGCAAGTTGCGATAGATGCCGTTGAGGCGCTCGATCTCGCGGTTCTTGTTGGCGATCAACGTACCCCAGTCGAAATGCCCCTCCTCGAGGGTCCAACCGAAGCCAGCGGCCTGTTCCAGCTCGTCGGCCACATGGGCGCCGTACACCAGCAGTTTCTTCGGCACGCAGCCGACATTGACGCAGGTGCCCCCCAGGTAACGGCTCTCGGCCACCGCCACCTTGGCACCGAAGCCCGCGGCGAATCGCGCCGCGCGCACACCGCCGGAACCGGCGCCAATCACGAACAGATCAAAATCGTAGGCCATGCATTCAGTCTCCTAGGCAGGCGCCCAGCATAGCGCCGTTACCTGCCACAGACAAAAAAGCCACCCCGAGGGGTGGCTTCTGGACCTGCCGGGCGAACTCAGTACGCCTTGCCAGTCTTGTAGTAGTTCTCGAAGCAGAAGTTGGTCGCGTCGATGTAACCCTCGGCGCCACCGCAGTCGAAACGCTTGCCCTTGAACTTGTAGGCGATCACACAGCCATCCTTGGCCTGTTGCAGCAGGGCGTCGGTGATCTGGATCTCGCCGCCCTTGCCAGGTTCGGTGTTGGCGATGATGTCGAAGATGTCCGGAGTCAGGATGTAGCGACCGATGATCGCCAGGTTCGACGGCGCGTCTTCCGGTTTCGGCTTCTCGACCATGTTGGTCACGCGGTAGATGTCGTCACGGATCATTTCGCCGGCGATCACACCGTACTTGTTGGTTTCCTGCGGGTCGACTTCCTGGATGGCAACGATCGAGCAGCGGTACTGCTTGAACAGTTTGACCATCTGGGTCAATACGCCGTCACCTTCCGGGTTGACGCACAGGTCGTCGGCCAGCACCACGGCGAACGGCTCGTCGCCGATCAGCGGGCGGCCGGTCAAGATCGCATGGCCCAGGCCTTTCATTTCGGTCTGGCGGGTGTAGGAGAACGAGCACTCGTCGAGCAGACGACGGATGCCGACCAGGTACTTCTCCTTGTCGGTGCCCTTGATCTGGTTTTCCAGCTCGTAGCTGATGTCGAAGTGGTCTTCCAGGGCACGCTTGCCACGGCCGGTGACGATGGAGATCTCGCTGAGGCCAGCGTCCAGCGCTTCTTCAACGCCATACTGGATCAGTGGCTTGTTGACCACCGGCAGCATTTCCTTGGGCATGGCTTTGGTAGCGGGCAGGAAGCGGGTGCCGTAACCGGCTGCCGGGAACAAGCATTTCTTGATCATATACGTCCTTAACAAGGGCTTTGCGTACGAAATTCGGCGCAGTCTAATCAGGCGGCGGTCACCTTACAATGCCCCCCGCGCTGGCCGATGCCATCATAGAGATATTCCAGTGTAGATAGTTCCTGAAGGCCGTGAATTTTAAGCGCCTGGCGGCGTCATGGCGGGACGGGCCCGCCCCCACGATCGCCCCTTGCGGGGCGTGGGAACGGGCTTGCCCCGCGAGGGTTTCAGCTCAACCGCCGATCCCCTGCCCGATCAACACGCCATCGACTTTCTGCCCATACAGGTTGACCCCGTCATTGGCATGGAACTTCAGCCGGGTCTTCTCGATCGAGCCTTCGACCAGGCGCGGATCCTGCGGTCGCTCATGGCGATTGATCCAGGCTGCCACGTCCCAGGCCTGCTGGTCACTCAGGCTGCCGGGCTTGCCCAACGGCATGTTGTACTTGATGAACGACGCCGCGGTGTTGATCCGGTGCATGCCGGCCCCCCAGTTGTACGAGTCCTTGCCCCACAGCGGCGGCATCACGTACTCCCCGGCCACCTTCTGCCCTTCGCCGTTGCCGCCGTGGCAGATCGCGCATTGTTCGTCATACACCTGCTTGCCGCGCTTGAAGTCGTAGCCATCCTTGGGCTTCGGCACGTCCGGATAGCCGCGACCGGCGATCTCCACCCCCGTCGGCGCCTGGGTCGACAACCAGTAGGCATACACACTCAGCGCGGTCGTCTGCGGGCTGTCGGCCGCCGGCGGCTTGCCGTTCATGCTGAAGGTGAAGCAGCCCTGGATGCGTTCGGCGAAGGTGTTGACCTTGTCGTTTTTCTTACGGTACGCCGGGTACATCGGATAGGCGCCCCAAAGCGGCGCGGAATGGAACAGACGGCCCTGGTCGAGGTGGCAGTTGCTGCAGTTCAGGCCATTGCCGACGGCTTCGGGCATCAGCCTGCGGGTATCGACGAACAGCGCATGCCCTTCGCGGACCATCTTGCCGAAGGCGTTGTCCGGAATGGCGCTTTCCGCGGGCGGTACGAATTGCGGGGCCGCCTGCACGCCCGGCACCTTGAGCTGGGACTGGTCTTCCATGGCAATAGGGGCGGCCTGGGCAGTGCCCATGGCCAGCAGCAGCAGGGTTGGCATAAGGGTCTTCATGGCTTGACCTCCTGGCTTGCCGGCTGTGCGAAGTAGTCGGCAACTGCCTTGACCTCGGCATCGGTCATCGCTTTGGCGACATCCACCATCAGCTGGTTGGGGTCGTTGCTGCGGCTACCATCGCGCCAGGCGTTGAGCTGTGCCACCAGGTAGCTGGCCGGCTGCCCGGCCAACGGCGGGAAGTGCTCGCCGACACCGCTGCCACCCGGGCCATGGCACTGCACGCAACCGGGAATCTTGCGGCTCCAGTCGCCGTAGATGGCCAGGCGGGCCACCGGATCGGTGGTGATCTGCTGACGCCGCGTGTCAGGTGCGGCATCGGCCGGCAGCTTGGCCAAATAGGCGCTGATCGCTTCGATTTCCGTATCGTCCAGGGCCTTGGCCAGCGGCTCCATCACCGCCTGCTTGCGGCTGCCACTGCGAAAGTCCTGCAATTGCTTGCTCAGATAGCCGGCGGGCAGGCCGGCAAGGCGGGGAAAGCCGGCGGCGGCGATGCCTTTGCCGTCCGCGCCATGGCAGCCCAGACAGGCCATGGCGGCGGGATTCTGCCCGCCCTGGTTGAAGATTTTCTGGCCGTCGGCAGCGTGCGCCGAGGGCCAGGCCAAGATCAGCAGGCTGCCGATCACGACATGGCTCAGGGGTTTCATCACGGAGGCTCCATTTCCTTGTTATAAGCTTAGGCTCAAACGATATAAGCCCAGAAATACTAGGCCTATTCCCCGGCCTGCGACAACGTGCCGCCGGGAAGGAAAATGGCAATACGCCAGCTAATTGCCGATTAACTGAGCTGGATCAAGAACCGGAGATGCATTGGGTGGCGGCCGTGCGCACATCGCCCAGGCGCAGCGGGAAATTGTTCAACCGCTCGTAGACCTTGATCGCGCTGCCGCTGCCGCGCTTGTCGATATCGAGCAGCGCCGCCGGCCCCACGCCAGCCGTCAGCTTCTGCGGCACGGTCAGGCGCAGGTTTTCACCGCGCACCTCCTCTTGCAACGGATCACGCGTTTCAGCCAGCTTGCGCTTCACGCAGTCGGCGTACTCACGTGGCGTCTTGCCAGAGATCACGTCCAAGGTGGCGTGGGACTGCTCGAGTTCCGTCACGCTGACACAGCCTCCCAATGCCAGCACCGCTGCCGCTACTACCCATTTCATGCACACACTCTCCAACTTCAAAGTCATCCTCTGACCACGTCCAGGCGTTTTTGCTCCCACGTCTGGCGGAAATCTCCTTGGCTTGGTCAGCCCGGGCGCAAGTGTAACCTCACATCGTGATATCTTTCGCGTTTGCAGAAACAATCCTTGCGGAGCGCCCCATGAAATTCGTACACCAGCGCGAACACCTGAACGAGGACGACATCGTCGTCATCGAGTGTTCCCAGCGCTGCAACATCCGCCTGATGAACGACGCCAACTTCCGCAGTTTCAAGAATGGCGGCCGGCATACCTACCACGGCGGCCACTTCGAGAAATTCCCGGCGAAGATCACCGTACCCAGCACCGGTTTCTGGAACATCACCATCGACACCGTGACCACCCGCCCGATCTCCGTGACGCGCAAGCCAACCCTGACCCACAAGATCAAGATCATTCGTCGCTCGTCGTCGAAACTCGGATGAGACCAGCATGACCCAGACCATCAAGTACGTGATCAAGTACAAGCTCGACGGCGAACGCCGCTGGGATTTCGCCCTGATGCCCGACGCCTCCCTGGAGCAGGCGCAGGAAGCCCTGCGCAAGATCCATGGCGACGACGCCGACAAGATCAGCGACATCCAGGTCAGCAAGGCCCTGTAGCTACTCTGGATCCCACCGCACTCAAGGAGTCGCCCATGAGCACCTGGCCAGACCGCCGCATCCTCGACCTGCTGAACATCGAGCTGCCTATCCTCCAGGCGCCCATGGCCGGCGCCACCGGCTCAGCCATGGCCATTGCCGTCGGTCATGCCGGAGGCCTGGGCGCCCTGCCCTGCGCCATGCTCTCCAGCGAGCAGCTGCGTGGCGAGATCGAAGCCTTTCGCAGCGCCTGCCAGGGTCCGCTCAACCTGAACTTCTTCTGCCACCAACCGCCGGCGCCAGACCCCGAGCAAGACGCTCGCTGGAAACAGGCGCTAAAGCCCTTCTACGAGGAAGTCGGCGCGGACTTCGAGGCGCCGACGCCGGTGTCCAATCGCGCGCCCTTCGACGAGCAGAGCTGCCAGCTGGTGGAGCAGCTGCGCCCGGAAGTGGTCAGTTTCCACTTCGGCCTGCCAGCGCCGGCGCTGCTGCAGCGGGTCAAGGCGGCAGGTGCCAAGGTGCTGTCCAGCGCCACCACGGTGGAGGAAGCGATCTGGCTGGAACAGCACGGCTGCGACGCGATCATCGCCATGGGCTATGAAGCCGGCGGCCATCGCGGCATGTTCCTCAGCAACGACATCACCAGCCAGATCGGCACCTTCGCCCTGGTGCCGCAGATCGTCGACGCGGTGAGCCTGCCGGTGATCGCGGCAGGCGGCGTGGCTGATCACCGCGGCCTGCTTGCCGCCCTGGCCCTGGGCGCCTCGGCGGTGCAGATCGGCACCGCCTACCTGTTCTGCCCCGAGGCCAAGGTCTCACCTGCGCACCGCCACGCCCTGGACAGCGCCCCGGCCAGCGATACCGCGCTGACCAACCTGTTCACCGGCCGCCCGGCCCGCGGCATCAACAACCGCCTCATGCGCGAGCTAGGCCCGATGAGCGCCCTGGCCCCACGCTTCCCGTTGGCCGGCGGCGCGCTCATGCCGCTGCGCGCGATCAGCGACCCGCAAGGCAACAGTGATTTCAGCAACCTGTGGGCCGGGCAGGCGTTACGCCTGGGAAGGCACCTGGGCGCAGAGAAACTGACCCACGAAATTGCAGGTGAGGCCCTGAAGCGGCTTGTCCGGTGAACGCGACACGTTCATAGAGAGCCCCTTGCCGCAAAAAACCGGCGTGCGGCGGTATACTCGCCAGCCTTCGAACCTCGCCCGGAAAACCGCCATGCAGCAAGTCCTGCTCATCGTCGATGTGCAATCCACCTTCAGCCCCTCCGAGAAACTGGTGGATGGCATCCGCATGCTGTCGGCGCATATCCCCACCATCGCCTCGGTCGAGCTGCACGACGAGCAGGTCACGCCTTTCCAGCGCCAGCTCGGGTGGCACCCGGCCAGCGAGGACGTGGCCCTGGTCGAGGCGGACAAGGTGTTCGTCAAGCATGGTTACAGCCAGACCGCCGAGACCCTCGACCACATCAAAAGCCTCGGCGTCGAACGCGTGCTGGTCTGCGGGCTGCAGACCGAGACCTGCGTGCTGGCCGCAGGCTTCGCCCTGTTCGATGCGGGCCTTACCCCGACACTGGTCACCGACCTGACCATGGGTTCCTCGCTGGACCGCTCCGGGCAACTGGGCATCGAGCTGTGGAAACACCATTTCGGTCACGTCACCACCGCCGCCGAGGTGCTGGCCGGGCTGCACGCCCATCGAGAGGTTCCACGCCCCTCGAATACGTAGTGATCGTTGTGCAGCCAGCCCGGCCGTTATCCGCCGCGCAAGCTCGCGCCTGCCGTCTCAGGCGGCCATGGGATCAAGGGCACTCGCAGGTGGAAGGCCCGAACACAGGCCCCGCGCAAGGATCTTCGCCCGGGCCGAATACCGGGCACGACGCCTGGGCCGTCACGGAAAAGCCCCACAGCAGCAGTACAGCCAACATGACGTTCTTCATGGGTAACCTCCTGGTCAATGATTGATTCTTCCCTGCACCTTCGCGGTGATCAGCGCTCGCACACGCAGGTCGTCGGGCCCAGCACCGGGCCGGCACAAGGGTCCTCCCAGGGTCCCAGTACCGCGCAATCGGCCTGCGCCGTCATCGAGCACATCCACAGCAGTATCGCGCCTGCCAGCATTTTCCTGTTCATCCAACCCTCCTTGGGTCTATCCCTGACAATCCTTCCCCAACGGGCGACAAGCGCTCGCCGGGCCCGCAACAGCTAAGACCAACCCTGTTCAGTGCGCAACTGTGGTGCATCGTCGCAGCTGGAGGTCGGTAAAGCGCAAAGGATTAAACGCGAACCGTGCAGGACGCTGACCGAAAAAGAAAGGGCCGCTTTACGCGGCCCTTGCCATTCAAGAGGTGATCAGTTGTACAACCCAGCCGCCCTCGCCCGTGCGGCATGCAGCTTCTTGTAGCTCTCGACCAGGCGCAGGTGGCGGTCCAGCCCCTCGAGCTTCATGCTGGTCGGGGTCAAACCATGGAAACGCACGCTGCCATCCACCGAGCCCAGCACCGCGTCCATCCGCTCGTTGCCGAACATGCGACGGAAGTTGGCCTCGTAGTCGGCCATCTCCAGCTCATCGTCCAGCACCACCTCCAGCACCACGTTCAGCGCCTGGTAGAACAGCCCGCGCTCGACGGTATTGTCGTTGAACTGCAGGAACATCTCGACCAGTTCCTTGGCGTCCTCGAAGCGCTGCAGCACCAGGTGAATCAGCAGTTTCAGCTCGAGGATGGTCAACTGGCCCCACACCGTGTTGTCGTCGAACTCGACGCCGATCAGCGTGGTGATGGTGGTGTAATCGTCCACCTCGGCATTGTCCAGACGCTTGAGCAGCAGCTTCAGCGAGCGGTTGTCCAGCTGGTGCAGGTTGAGGATGTCGGCACGGAAGCCCAGCGCCCGGTTGGTGTTGTCCCAGATCAGGTCCTCGACCGGGTAGATCTCCGAATAACCCGGCACCAGGATGCGGCAGGCGGTGGCGCCGAGGTCGTCGTACACGGCCATGTACACCTCCTTGCCCAGGTCCTCGAGGATGCCGAACAGCGTCTGCGCCTCCTGCTGGTTGGAGTCCTCGCCGTGGCCCGAGAAGTCCCACTCGACGAATTCGAAGTCGGCCTTGGCGCTGAAGAAGCGCCACGACACCACGCCGCTGGAGTCGATGAAGTGCTCGACGAAGTTGTTCGGCTCGGCCAGCGCGAGGCTGTCGAAGGTCGGCTGCGGCAGATCGTTCAGGCCCTCGAAGCTGCGGCCCTGAAGCAGTTCGGTGAGGCTGCGTTCCAGCGCCACCTCGAAGCTCGGATGGGCACCGAACGAAGCGAACACGCCGCCGGTGCGCGGGTTCATCAGGGTCACGCACATCACCGGGAACTCACCACCCAGCGACGCGTCCTTGACCAGCACCGGGAAGCCCTGCTCCTCCAGCCCCTGGATGCCGGCGACGATGCCCGGGTACTTGGCCAGTACCTCCTGCGGCACGTCCGGCAGGCACAGCTCGCCCTCGAGGATCTCGCGCTTGACTGCCCGCTCGAAGATCTCCGACAGGCACTGCACCTGCGCCTCGGCCAGGGTGTTGCCGGCGCTCATGCCATTGCTCAGGTACAGGTTCTCGATCAGGTTGGACGGGAAGTACACCGTCTCGCCGTCCGACTGGCGCACGAACGGCAGCGAGCAGATACCGCGCTCCTTGTTGCCCGAATTGGTGTCGTACAGGTGCGAGCCGCGCAGCTCGCCGTCGGGGTTGAAGATCTCCAGGCAGTGCTGGTCGAGGATCTCGGCCGGCAGCACGTCCTTGGGCCCAGGCTTGAACCACTGCTCGTTGGGGTAGTGCACGAACGCGGCGTTGGCGATGTCCTCGCCCCAGAACTGGTCGTTGTAGAAGAAGTTGCAGTTCAAGCGCTCGATGAACTCACCCAGCGCCGAGGCCAGCGCCGCTTCCTTGGTCGCGCCCTTGCCGTTGGTGAAGCACATCGGCGACTGCGCGTCGCGCACGTGCAGCGACCAGACGTTGGGCACGATGTTGCGCCACGAAGCGATCTCGATCTTCATCCCCAGCTCCGCCAGCAGGGCAGACATGTTGGCGATGGTCTGCTCCAGCGGCAGGTCCTTGCCGGGGATGTAGGTGGTGGTGTCCGACACCGGCATCAGCAATGCCTGGGCATCGGCGTCGAGGTTGTCGACCTCCTCGATGATGAACTCGGGGCCGGTCTGCACCACTTTCTTCACGGTGCAGCGGTCGATGGAGCGCAGGATGCCCTGACGGTCCTTCTCGGAGATGTCCTCGGGCAGCTCGACCTGGATCTTGAAGATCTGGTTGTAGCGGTTCTCGGGGTCGACGATGTTGTTCTGCGACAGGCGGATGTTTTCGGTCGGAATGTCGCGGGTCTGGCAGTACAGCTTGACGAAGTACGCCGCGCACAGGGCCGACGAGGCCAGGAAGTAGTCGAACGGCCCCGGGGCCGAGCCATCGCCCTTGTAGCGGATCGGCTGGTCGGCGATCACCGTGAAGTCGTCGAACTTGGCTTCGAGACGGAGGTTGTCGAGAAAATTGACCTTGATTTCCATGCGAGGGGGTACCAGGAAGCGGGGCGGAAAATGGCAGGTATTATCCGGGATTCGCCGGCGAATGTCTTGGCATACCGCCGGACGAGCCGCAACGGGTCGCGTGGGCATCTTTCATGGTCCCACCAGCCGCTACTCCGCCCGAAAGCTCCACACGATCTCGACCACCCGCGAAGCCAGCACCAGGTAAAGCAAACACAGGATCACCTGCAGCGCCGTGTGATAAGGCAGCTTGGCCAGCCGGTGCAAGGTATCGCTGACGTTCAGCAGCAACAACAGTGCCGATACCAGGATCAGCCCCCAGCCGGTAAAACTCGACACCCACAAGCCCAGCAGGATCTGCTGGTCACCGTGAATCGCCTCGGTGCCTGCGGCGAACAGCAGCGCGCACACCAGCAGGTTCTTCAAGTTGTCGAACACCTTGGCACTGAGGTCGGCGTCGAGCAGTGCCAGGTACTTTTGCCAGAGTCTGCGCATGGGCCTCTCCCACGGATACAGGTGATGTACGCAAGTCTAGGCTCTGTACGAAATGTATCTGCACTCGCCCATACTGCGTTGAAACGGGGCTCGGAATGCTCATGTACTCCAGTACACTGCGCTTCCTCCCCCCGTTTCGCCTTGTCTGGCCTTCGCGCAGACACATTTCGTACAGACCCTAGAAGTGATTGGCCAAGTGCACGCTACCGTGGCGCTCGCAAAAGCCGACCAGGCTCACTACCCTTGGCCAACACACGACTGACAGGGATAGCGGGAGTACCATGCCCCATCACCAACAGCTCCACCAGGCGGGCTATGCCCTGCTCCGCCAAGCGATCCCGGCACAATGGCTGGACGAGCTGCGTCGGGTGTTCGAGGCCGGGGTGAAACCCTCGGAGGACTGGCCGGTGCCCCGCGCCGGGGACTGGCGTCATGCGCAACTGGATGGCGCAGCAGCGGTCCAGGCCGTTTGCCGCTTGCCGCATGTGCTGGCAGCGGTGGGCGCGTTGATCGGCGAACGGTTCTTCCTCTACCAGGTCGAGGGGCGCGCCCCCGTTGCCGGGGGTGGCCATCAGCGCCTGCACCGTGACCTGTCGGCGCAGCGCCCGGGCGACACGGTGGGGGTGATGGTCTACCTGGATGATTACGGCCCGGACAACGGTGCCACCCGTATCGTCCCCGGCAGCCATCGACCTGCCCCGCACGCGCCACCTTTCGACTTCAGTGATGAATCACGCAGCGTCCAGCTTGCCGGGCGAGCAGGCGACGCCCTGGTGTTCGATGTCGACCTGGTACATGCCGGCAGCCTGAACGTCAGCGGTGCACCGCGTCGCGCGCTGCTGATCGGTTATGCCGCCGACCCGCTGTATGCCGTATTTGAGGAAACCGCGCATCTGCGTGGCGTCCAAATGGACACGCACGAACGCTTCGAACCCTCGGACTACCTGTTCACGGCGCCATGACCTGGCGCTTGGCGTTCTTCTTGACGATAGCCTTCATCCGCGCCGCCGCGCGCTGCACGGTCGCCATCTTCTCCGGGCGCTTCATGCCGCGCCATTTGCGGATCTCGTCCCGGGTCCGGCCACAGCTGACGCACAGCTCGCTGTTGAGCTGGCAAAGCGAGATGCACGGATTGTCGATGTCTTTGGCCATGGGGTACTCCGCTGACGGGCGCGTATCATACCGGCTTCGGCCTGCGTGATGTAGGCCAGGGCCTTTGCAGGTGATCCACCCACCGCGCGTGTATGTCCCTTCTCCTACCTGACCGCTATACAATACCGCCCACCGCCTGAACGGAATCAAGCCATGCCCGCTGCTCTGAAGCGCCCCACCCCTGCGCCACTGCTCGCGCCAGGGGAAACCGTCCTGCTGTTCGACGGCGTATGCAAGCTGTGCAACGGCTGGGCGAAATTCGTGATCCGCCATGATCGCCATCAACGCATCCGCCTGGCCACGGTGCAGTCAGCGCAAGGCCAGGCGCTGCTCGCCTGGGCGGGCCTGCCGATAACGGCGTTCGACACCATGGCGGTGATTCGTGACCAGCACTGCTGGGTGCGCTCCGCGGCGTTTTTCGAAATCGTCCGGCAACTGCCCGGCGCCTGGCCGCTGTTGCGGGTACTGCGCATCTGCCCGCAGGGACTACGGGACTGGCTGTACGATCGCGTGGTACTCAATCGCTATCGCCTGTTCGGCAAGCACGACCAATGCCTGCTGCCGAGCCCAGACCACCAGCGACGCTTTCTCCAGGGCCTGCCATGAACCGCCTGTGCCAGGTGCACTGGCTGGCGCGCGCCAGCCTGGCGTTCATCTTCGCCTACCACGGGCTGGTGCCCAAGCTGCTGTTCCTCAGCCCCGGTGAGCAGCTGCTGTTGCAGGCCCACGGACTCGGGCATGCAGCCTGGCTGTCACAAATTGCCGGCGTAGCTGAACTGGTGCTCGCCGCACTGCTACTGATGCCGAGCCTGGCCTGGCCATTACTGGTCGCCGCAGGCGTGCTGCTTGGGCTGCTGGTGGATGTGGCGGTGATGCAGCCGTCGATGCTGGTGGACGCCTTCAACCCGGTCTCGCTGAACGTGGCGGGCATGACACTGTGCGCCGTGGCGTGGACCTCAAGGCAGGGCCATACCCCTGACCGCTGAACGAAGCGCCCTGCGCAGCAGTCGGAACTGGAGGCCCTCAACAAGGAAACCACCCATGGCCGCAGCGCTTGCCGCCTTCACCACCCTGTTCATGCTGCTCGCAGGCGCGATGGCACAGGCGTCGGAAGGCTTGCGTATCGAAAGCCTGAAACGTTGCGGTGACCTGCTGGACACCCGGCGCCAGGACTGGTGCCTGACCGTCCACGGGCTGAGCCCCCAGCCGCCGACACTGAAACTCGGCAACAAGACGATCCCCTCCAGCGCGGTGGCGCGCGAAGGCGACCGGCTACGCCTGCGGCTGGACAGCAGCGAGCGACAAAGTGGTCCGCTCTGGCTTGAATATGGCACGCGCACCAGCAACGCCGTATGGCTGACACTGCGCAACAGTCACGTACTGGCCGCAGGGCCAGACGAGGTGGCCAGGAACATGGACGGTCTGACCACGTATGTGAACCTGGTGAGCCTGTTGATCGAGGAGCACCATGATGGTCGTCAGGAGGCCGCACGTCTGGCGGGCAAATACGGGGCCAGCGTCGTCGGCAGCATTGCGCCGCTGAACCTCTATCAGTTGCGCCTGCCGGCACGCAATCTGGAGCAACGCGATGCCTTGGTGTTGCGCCTGGGCAGCGAGGCCAGCGTGGATGCGGTGGTGATCGAAGAGACGGTGCCGGAACAGGCCGAACACGAACGCACGCACGCCCCGCCCGGGGACTCTGACGAGTGGGCGGCGAACCGCTTCCTCGACGCGGTCGATTTCTACCGCCGACACCTGCCTGGGCAGCAGACTGTCCTCCAGCCACAGCCGTTGCGCATTGGGCTGATCGAGCGCGATGTCGACTTCGACAGCCCGGACTTTGTCGATTACCTCGGTGCCTGCGCCATTCCCCGCACATGCCTGTATGCCCGCGATGCCGAACAACCTGACTCTCATGGCAGCACGGTCGCCGGCATTCTTGCCGCCGGCTGGGACAATGGCGGCAACACCGGTTTCCTGCGCGGCCTGGAACCGGCCAGCGGCGGTTTCGAGGTCATCGTCGAGCGCAACTCCGATGCGGGTATCACCGCCAATATCGCGGCCTCGGTCAACCTCGTCGAAGACGGCGTGCGCGTGCTCAACTGGAGCTGGGGCATCCACCGTGTCGGTACTCGAAACGCCGAGGGTGACGAAGTCGACTCCCTGTTGCGCTCAGGCCTTGCCATGGGCGGCTATGAGGAATTGCTGGAAGAATTCTTCCTCTGGCTGCGCAAGTCGCACCCCGATGTGCTGGTCGTGAACTCCGCCGGCAATGGCTCGACCTTTGCCGGCACCGACGAATACCGCCTGCCCTCCTCGTTCATCACCGAGCAGTTGCTGGTGGTCGGCGGCCACCAGCGCGCCGAGGGTGTCGAGCGCGACGTGGACGACCCGGCCTTTGCCGTCAGGCGCAGCAGCTCGAACATGGACATGCGTGTGGACATCACCGCAGCCGCCTGCACCCACGCCTCGACCCTCGAAGCAGGGCAGCCCGGCGCAGTGCATTGCGGTACCTCCTATGCCACGCCGATGGTCACGGGCCTAGTGGCGGCGATGTTGTCGATCAACCCGAACCTGCAGCCCGAACAGGTGCGCATGCTGTTGCGCCGCAGTGCCATGAGCATCGGTGACCAGCACGACTTCGAACGGATGGATGCCGAGGACCTCACCGCGCCCATCCTGCCGTCGGAGCGCAACTATCAGCTCGGTGACAAGGATGTCGGGCGGTCGGCGCGGCTGGACATGCGAAAGGCCCTCGACCTCGCGCTGAAAAGCCGTGAGCGGGTGCGCTGACAGGATTTCGATGGGCAGGTGTACAAGCATCATCAAGATAGCGGTGGTTCTAGCAGCATTGCCATCGGGTGATGGCCGATACCGCAGTGCCGTACCGTGACCTGGCAACATTTGGACGCAAAATGTTGAAGCACATCTTCGCCCGCATCGCTAGAATGGCCGCCTGGCGTGTGCTGCGTGCGCCCGGGAGCCTTCCCGAATACGGAGAACATTCATTTGTTTTCCGTGAGATCCGTCTATGTTGCACGCATGCCCCCATTCCCCATGGCCCTTCCTGCCCCGTGTCTTCACGGCGTGGGTTGCTGCGCCGCATTCCCTATCCTTCTTCTCGCCCTTCGCCGCAGTGGCCCGTACAGTCCGGAGCCAGCGTCTCGCCGTGCCCGTTGCCCGCCGCGCCACTGCCATTGCGAGGGTGATGCCATGAACGAGGACCGTTACATGACTGCATCCCTTCCAACCGTCAAGCCGCGCTCGATGCTGCGTCACCTGCTGGCCACCGAAGCGGCCGGCGGCGTATTGCTGATGTTCACCGCCGCGCTGGCCATCGTCATCGCCAACAGCCCCTGGGCCAGTGCCTACCAGCACCTGCTGCACCTGCCCGTCGGCCCGGTACTGACCGACAAACTCGGCCCGATGACCGTGCACATGTGGATCAACGATGGTTTGATGGCGATCTTCTTCCTGCTGGTGGGCCTGGAGATCAAGCGCGAGCTGGTCGACGGCCGCCTTGCCAGTTGGGAACAGCGCCGCCTGCCGGCACTGCCGGCACTGATGGGCATGGCCGTGCCGGCGCTCATCTACCTCGCGGTGGCTGGCGGTGAACCCGGGCTGTCCAACGGCTGGGCGATCCCCGCCGCCACCGACATTGCCTTCGCGGTCGGCGCCCTGGCCCTGCTCGGGCGGCATGCGCCGCTGTCGCTCAAGGTGATGCTGGTGTCGGTGGCGATCATCGACGACATGGGCGCGGTGGCGATCATCGCGGTGTTCTACACCTCGTCGCTGAACCTGCTGGCACTGGCCGCTGCCGCCGGCATCATCGCCATCCTGCTGGCCTGCAACCGCCTGCGTGTGGTCAGCCTGTGGCCCTATCTGATCGGCGTGGCCGCGCTGTGGTACGTGACCCTGCTGTCGGGCGTGCACGCCACCATCTCCGGCGTGGTCGGTGCCCTGCTGATCCCCTACAGCACAGGCAGCAGCGAGGCCCGCGAGGCCAGCCCGCTGCTCAGGCTGGAGCATGGCCTGGCGCCGTGGGTCGGTTTCCTCATCGTGCCTGCTTTCGGCTTTGCCAACGCCGGCGTCTCGTTCGGCGACCTGGGCCTTGACGACATCTTTGCCCCGCTGCCGCTGGCCATTGCCCTGGGCCTGCTGCTGGGCAAGCAGCTCGGCGTGTTCGGTGGCGTACTGCTGGCGGTCAAGACCGGCCTGGCCAGCAAACCCCAAGGCGCCAGCTGGCTACAGATCTACGGCGTGGCGATGCTCTGCGGTATCGGCTTCACCATGAGCCTGTTCATCGGCGAACTGGCCTTCCCGGGCCAGGCCGAGAAGATCGATGCAGCCAAGATCGGCATCTTGTTGGGCTCGCTGCTATCGGCAGTGATTGCCTGCCTGATCCTGCGATTTGCGCCCAAGCAGGCCGATTGAAGTAGCCCCGGGGCCCGCGCCTGCTCGACAGCTCAGTGGCTGTCGAGCAGGCGCAGAAAGGTGTCGCGGACCTTTACATTGTCACTGTGACCGACATTGAAACGCATGAACGCACGGGCATCGGCCTGGGCGCTCAGCAAGGTGCCGGGTGACAGCACCAGACCATGCTGCAAGCCGCTCATGGCAATGGCCTCGCCATCGACACCGGCGGGTAGCCGGGCCCACAGGAACAGCCCCTCCCCTTGGCACGACGCCACCTCGCACCCTGCCTCGCGCAACCAGCCAACCACCCGCCCGCTGGCCTCATGCAGCCGGTCGACGACCCTGCGCGTATGCCGCTCATAGCTGCCTTCGGTCAGCAGGCGATGAATAACCTGCTCGGTCAGCTCGGACGTCACCCCGCCGCACTTCATCTTGAGCAGCGTCAGTTGCCCCGCCAATTCGGCGCCCACGGCCAGGTAACTGACGCGGCAATTGGCGGTGAGGGTCTTCGAGTAGCCGCAGACATAGCTGACACTGTCCAGCCCACCCACCCCTGCCAGCCGCGGCGTTCGTTTATGCTGGATATCGCAGTACAGATCATCTTCGATGACGTGCACGCCATAGCGCTGGCACAGCTCCAGCAGGCGGTGGACCTGCAATGCCGAAAAGGAATGCCCCGTTGGATTGTGCAAGGCACTGTTGGTCAGGTAGACCCGCGGGCGATGGGCAATCAGCAGTTGCTCGAAAGCCACGAAATCAATGCCTTCCACCGATCGCGCCACGCAAACCGGGCGAGCGCCGTGGTAAGGCAGGTTGGCGCGGAAGTTGAAATAACACGGGTCGTCGACCAAAACGCTGTCCCCCCTGCGTAGGATCAGGCGCAACAGCATGTCCACGCCTTGCATGGTGTTGGCGGTGGTGACGATCTGCTCGACCGGAACATCGATGCCCAAGGTACCGAGCTTGAGGCGCAGCCATTGACGCAGCGGCAGGTAGCCTGCCGCCGAGCCATACTCCCCCATGCGCAACTCGCTGGCCCGCAGGCATCCGCGCATGGCCTTGAGCAGAGTATCCACGGGCATCCATGAGGGCGGCAGGAAGCCGCAGCCGGGGCGCAACATGCCGTTGTCCGTCAGCAGTGCGTGACGGAGCACACTCACCGGGTCCTGGGGCAGCAGATTGCGCACAGCCTCAGTACCCATGACCTGGGCCTCGCGTGCCACATAGTGACCAGCGCCCTGGCGCGATACCACCAGCCCCCTGGCGCGCAATCGGTCCAGGGCTTCCACCACCGTGGACTTGCTCACCCCCAACAGCTCGGTCAACTCACGAATGGGCGGCAACCGCACCCCTGGGGCCAAAGCCCCATGCCCGATGGCCTCGGTCAAACCCTCGGCAATCTGCTGCACCAGCGGTTGCCCCGGCTGGAATTCGATGGCGGCGATCACCGCGCGCTGTCGCTGCATTGTACTGGTCGTCCTGGCAGTAAAGTTCAGAGGTTTCCATCCGAAGTTGCCCTGCCCCTGTGGCCAGCGCCTTTCTACTATGCATCGGCATCCGGCTTGCGCCTAGCGCATACCGCCCCGAGGCCATGAAGAGACCGAGAAGCGCCCTATGTCCCGTGAAGCACAGTTTGCCGCGATACTTGATCAGCTGGGTTATTCCTTCGAAGCAGGGTTGAAACTCGGTGGCGACTACGCCGCCACCGTGCGCCATGAGGGCGTTGTGTACGTCAGCGGGCAGATCCCGCGCATTGACGAAGAGGTGATCCACCCCGGCCGGGTGGGGAGCGAAGTCAGCCTGAAGGATGCACGCACCGCAGCCATGGTCAGCGCCCTGCGCTGCCTGGCATTGGTGCGTGAACGGGTTGGCTCGCTGGACAACATCCGCGCCATCCTGCGCATGACCGTGTTCGTACAGTCGGCCGAAGCGTTCACCCGACAGAGCGAGGTGGCCAACGGTGCTTCGCA
The DNA here is from genome assembly GCF_018596375.1 of Pseudomonas sp. RC3H12. NCBI lineage: Bacteria > Pseudomonadati > Pseudomonadota > Gammaproteobacteria > Pseudomonadales > Pseudomonadaceae > Pseudomonas > Pseudomonas sp. RC3H12. The sequence continues at coordinate 2,689,844 of NZ_CP075595.1, forward strand.
GGTCTTGTACAGTGTGTTTGGCGAAGCCGGCGCTCATACACGAACTTCGGTCGGCGTGCTCAGGCTGCCGAAGAATGCCCCCGTGGAAATCGACCTGATCGCCGCGGTGACGTGATGATCCAGCCATGGCACGCTACCGTCCGCCTCAGCCGCGCACCACCGATACCCCGCCATCCACCACCATCGCCGACCCGGTCATGAAGCTTGATGCGTCCGAGGCCAGGAACAGTGCCGCCTCGGCGATTTCCTCCGGCCTGGCCAGGCGTTTGAGGGCGTGCAACCCTTCGACATGGGCCTGGGCCTCGGGGCTGCTCATCACACTGCGGCCCATCGGCGTGTCGGTACCGCCCGGCAGCAACGCATTGGCGCGTATACCCCGGGCGCCCTGCTCCGCCGCGATGACCTGGACCAGGCCGACCAGGCCCGCCTTGCTGGCCGCATAAGCGGCCATGCCCGGCATGCCCACCGCGTGGCCGACGAAGGTCGAGGTGAAGATCAGCGAGCCACCGCCACGGGCCAGCAGCGCCGGGATCTGCGCCTGGGCGCAGAGGAAAGCGCTGGTCAGGTTGGTGCGCAAGGTATGTTGCCAGGCGTCCAGCGTCAGCTCGGGAACGGCAGCCAGCTCACCGAGGGTGCCTGCATTGTTGAAGGCGATGTCCAGGCCACCGAAGCGCGACACCGCCGTGTTCACCAGCTCCCTGGCCAGCGCCGCGTCGGTGATGTCACCGGCCACCGTAAAGACCCGGCCGTGTCCGGCTGCCGTGATGTCCGCCGCCAACTGCTCGAGTTCGGCCTGACGCCGCGCCGTGAGCACCAGATTGGCGCCGTGCCGGGCGAACAGTTTCGCCGCCGCACGGCCGATGCCGGAGCTGGCACCGGTGATGATTGCCACTTTGCCTGCCAGTTGCATGATCTGTACCTCGTCCTGAAGGTGATTTGCAGGGTGCGCGGGTACTATCGGGTGCGGTGCGGGGGGATGCTCTCCGTTTCTTGCGGACTGGGGTCGGCTCAAGTTGCTCGATCGCCTGGGTACAGTAATGTAAAGCTTGTACTCGCTCTTCCTTTTGTATCGCCCACTCCTTACATGACAGGTGCGACCGTCTGTCCGACTAGAGTCTCCCTGGATGGCTGTTGCAGTAACCCGCGCGGCAAGCGGAAGCCTTTGAACGGTTGTTGAGTAATTGGATTGAAGGCCTTCTCTGCGCTGAGTCGGTAGCGCATCACACCATCACCAGTCCTGAAACTCAGATCCACGCTGGTCGCCGTCCGCCCATTGAGCGAACCGCGACTGAGCAGGCGAAACATGGACCATGGCCCTCGGTACTCCAGGCTGCTGCTGTTGCCGTTCTGCCTGAGCAGCGTCAGGTTGCTACGCACATGTTGCCCAAGCGTATTGGGCCAGATGATGCCGGTGATCTGGCTCGTGCCATGGGTGTAGGAAATCAACTGACCGTCCAGATCCAGCAGGCTGGTGCGCTGGTTCGCACTCAGCCCTAACGGCTCGATACTGAACTGCACACTCAAGTTGCCGCGCTGATCGAAGAACGTTTCGCGAATGCGGTCTGCCAGTTCCAACTGCTCGATCACATCGCTGCGGATCAGGGACTGCCCCTGCTGGCCGGTTTGCAGGGCTTCGAGGTTGTCCTTCAGGAACACCTTCAGATACTGCTCATTGAACTGCTGCAGCCGGCCCTTCGGCCCGAAGAACGCCTCGAAGTCATCCAGGGACGCGTCGGGGGCCCTGGCCACGAAGGGGTATCGACCTGCCAGGCGCTGCTGGAAGAAGCTGTACACCTCGGCGTCCCAGCGCCGTTCCAACTCGCGCAGGGCTTCAACGTTCAATACCTGTGCCGTTTGATCAGCCACCTTTCGGACCTGGTGGTTGATCGGCTCAGGCAAGCCGGTGGATACCCGTTGCAAGGTGCCGATGGGGTCATGCCCGATCATCGAGAAACGCTGATGCACGGCCTGCAGTGCAGCCTTGCCTCGGTCCGGGCTGTCCTGCACCGCCTTGGCGTAGTCGTGCACGGCTGCGATAGCAGCCAGGGTTTCATCGTAGTAGCTAGGTTTCTCTGCTGTTACCTGCAGCATCGCGCTCAGCCCGGCAAAGGCCCTTTGAATCGTCCACGCCTGCTGATGGTCAGGCTTACTACTTGTCGGTGGCACTGTCTTGGCTTCATCTGCCACCTCAACAACGCCAGTCGATGAGAGCGAGGTGTTGTTCCTTACCGTATCGAGCAATCGATGCAGCGGCGCCGCAGGCCCCGTCAACTGCTGCAGGATCGCGACACCATGGTCCAGGTCACGGAAATCAGCCACGCTGAAAGCGTTGAGGGCACGGCGCCAACTGTCAATGTAATCGGCGCTGTATAAGTTGCGCAGCCGTTCGCGCAGCGCCTCCCTGTCGGCGTCCGAATAATCGAGCCGGCTACGCTCGCCCAGCGCCCATTGGTCAATCATCGCCAAATCGGCGAAGCTCTGACTGCGTGGCTCGAAGTACTCCTTGAAACCTTTGGCAGTGAGCATCGGCGCCAACTGCACATCATCACCCTTCCTGGCGCCCATGGACGGCTGATACACCACGTCGAAGGCAGGCCCAACCTGACGACGCAAGTCCAGCCCGGTGTGCAACTGCTCCCCGGCCTGTTGTTTCAGGCCGGCGTAAACCCGCTCGGGTAGCGGCACCTTGCGCAGCGCTTCCTGCGCCACGGCGACACGTTGGCTGTACTGCGGCAGGTCGGTATCGGCGTAGGCCAAGGCGTACTTAAGGTGCCGCATGAGGTCGCGCTGCAGTTGCCCCTGGCCAGGGAACTTCTGCTGCCATTGTCGGGCCATCCACTCTTCGACCCATTCAGTGCGGCGGTTCTGACGGTCTTCCAGCATGCGGTAAACCCTTAGGGCAGCCATTTGCTGCTCACTGCCTTGCGGCGCCGCATCCATGGCATCGATCACACCACTGGCCAAGGCCGGCAGGAACCGCTTGGAGAGCAAGCTGAGATATGCCTCATCGACACGCGGGCCGATAGCGCGCCCCTGATACAGGCCAAAATCGGAAACACCCGGCCATGCAGCGCGGTAGTCGCCAAAAACCGATACCGCATCGCGAATCTGGTCCAGCGGCTCCAGTAGATTGCGTCCGGTAGGATCCAGACGCTGGTCCACCTCGTGATGGCTGTATTCCCTGCTTTTGGCAAGCACGTTGGCGGCTTTGTCGCCATTGATGTCGAAAAAGCGCTGCCAGCTGGCGATGGCGACACAAAAAGCCAGCACGCCTACACCTGAGCCCACCCATAGGAGTTGGCGCTTGCTGCGTGCCACCTTGATGTTGTCCCCAGCAAGTCCGGCTTCCTTATAGATGACGCGCCCGAACGCATGCAGGATGAAGTACGGCAGCGCCTTGGTTTGCGCCTTGCCCTCGAGCAGAGGGAGCTTCGTCTTGTAGGGTTGCGCGGCCTCGCGCACGAACGCATTGAACATGTCACCTTGCTGGATGACCGAGGACCAGTACACTCCGCGTACCAAGGCTGGCGTGGTGTAGCGATCACTGGCCAGCGCTTCTTTCAGGAACTCCAGCAGTATTGGGCGCAAGCCGATCAATTGGGCATGCAATGAGAACAGACGCGCGCGCTGCGGAGCACCGTCCAGCGCATCGAGCCGATCCACCACCTGCTCGAACAGCTGGCTGATCAACTGTTCATAGTGATCGCCATACTCCTCCAGCCAAGCGTCGAACGTACCGATCGCATCCAGCTTGAACGTGAAACCGAGCATTTTTTCCCGCATGGAGACGGAGACCCCGGCATAGAGCTGGTCGAACCCGTCCAACAGGTCGTACTTGGTAAGCACCACATACAGCGGCAGCCGCGAACCCAATTGACTACTGACCTCGTACAGACGGGTGCGCAACACATGCGCCAAGGCAATGCGCTGCTCGGGTGTGCCATGTAATAGCGCGGGTAAGTCGACTACCAGCAATATGCCATTGAGGGCTCTCTGGCTGCGGCTACGCAACAACCAGTCCAGCAGGTGCTGCCACAGCCTGGCCGAGGTTCCAGGTGGCACTTGCTGTGTGGCTGATTCGTCGACGGGCGAGCCTGCCAGCGACTCCTGCCTGATGAACGCCCCTGGCGGATCGATGATCACCGCATCATTGCTGACCCACCAACCTATCGGAAAGGCCAGCGCTTGGGCCTGCCTGCCCCGTGCCTGTGCCTTGTCGATGCGGGTCAGGGAGAAGCTTTGTTCTGTACGATCGATGAAGCTGGTCTTGCCAGCATGCTGATCGCCTATCACCAAGTACCAGGGCAATCGATACAACGCACGTCGCCCGCCTGCGCCATCAAGAAATCGCGAAAGTCCTTGGTCCAAGGCTTTCTCTTGCGCCTGAACCAGCGGCAATACGCTGTCCAGCTCAGCGGCCACCGCCTGCTTGCGCTCAGCCTGCAGGCGAACGTATCGCCTGCGCAGCACCACCAGCCAGCACAACAACGGCACCAGCACGAGCACCAGGCTGGCCAAGCTGCGATGCGCCATGCTGGCCAGCGGGTGCTGTTCACGCCACATCCACTGCGGCCCGAGCCACCAGATGGCGACCAGCATCAGCACGGTACCCAGCACAAGCAGCAGCGGCATGGCCAGGCCGATCCGAGTCATCAGGGGCAAACCCCAACGTTTCAATAGCGTCCATAGTTGATTCATGGGGGCCTAGTCCTTGTTCTGATCAGCCAACACATAAGCAGAGGCATACTGTTGCAGTCGTTGAAACACCTCTGGCTCCCAAACGGCGGCCGTGGTGTGCTGCATGGTCCGTGCGACGCTGGCGCACAGGTCCTGGGCCAGCCAGGACACGCCCCGCGCTGCCAAGAGATCGGCCGCAATGACGGTGGTATGGCAGCGCTCACGCGGAGCACGAAGGTCCGCCTGCATGGCCTGCAGCTTGAGCAAAATCGGCTCTACCCCACCTGCGTCCAACTGACCGACCAACTCTTCGCGCAGGCCTGCGAACTCGTGGGCAGATTCGGCTTGCGTTTGCCCAGCTGCGCCTCTGAGCCAAGCCATGCTTTGATCGTCCACGAACGACCTGCCGTCGCTGAAACACAACTGCTGGAGCGCGGGCATGCGTTGGACGAATCGGGCAGTCGCTGCGCGGATTGCCTCAGCTACCTCCCCCATCGCCAGACGTGTCGCCGCACTGGCCACGAGGAAACTGCCGCGTACCCAAAAGGGACAAGCCGTCACGCTCTTTTCGATCCGCTGAAGCAACGCCGCGTCGATCGCGGTGCCAGCAATCGCCTCTTCATAGTCGCTGGCGATATCCAGCGGCACCGCCATCAGTTCCGTGCGATTGCCTTGCTTGATTTGAGGCGCCGCCTGGATATGGGCCCACAGGCCGAATCGACGCAACTGGTAGCCCGTCGGGTCGTAGGGGTCTTGTTGATTGATCATCTCGGCCATGGCCAGCACGGCCCGTCGTGATTCGCGCTCGTTGCCTAACGACACACGAGGCATTGGGGTGGCAATGACCTCGGCCAGCGGTGCAGACCTGGTGGCCGCCGCCGACGACTTTGCCGCAGCAGGCTCGCCAGCACCGCCCGCCTGCTCCGCCTGCTTGCGCAGCAGTCGCTCTACATCATTCAGAAGGGCTCCATCCAACTGAGCAACGGCTTGCTGCTGTTGCAGGCGCTGCAATGCCTCTTGAGCTATGGCCGCATGAGCAGGGGTGAATGTGTAGCGGTCCAGGCGCGGCAGCGCTTCGTTCAAGCGATCGAGCACAAGGCCAACCAGCTTGCGCTTGCCCAGGAAACCTTTGGGGCCAGGCTTTGGATGCGCAATCTCCCAATAGCGCTCGACCATGCCGGCCAGCAACGCCAAGGTAAAACCCCATCGCTCCCAACATCCACTGCGAAGCCACGCAGCACTCAGGTGCGCTACGATACGCAAGTGCTTGCACTGCTGCGCCAGATACTGTCGTGACGCTTCCTCGATATAGGCCCAGTCGATGGTGAATGCCTGCAGCCCGCCCAGCTTGACCATTTCCTGGTCAATGGCCTGATAGGTTTCGTCCTCCACATCGAACAGACCGACCGGTGCCTGCGCATCGATGGGTGCGAGCAGCCGGGCAATTTCCTGTGCGTTGACCTCTGCTACCAGCGACATGTTTTGCGCGCCTCGTCGATGAGTGGGTCCAGGCCTTGAGCATCGAAGACCAATCCATCAATGGAGGGGTTGTCGCTTTGGACCTCAATGCGATGGGCCCCAATCAGTTGCTTGATCTGCTCGATTCCGGGCAAGCCCCGGCCCGCATCGAGTACCTGACCGTTCTCCGTCACCTGCCAAGGGGTTGCGACGGTGGTGCTCCGCTCCCCCTGCAATCGCACCGTCACCCGACCAGCATCAACGGGTTGCGCGGCGACCAGTTGCAGTCTGGAGATGTTCTGCAAACAACTGATCACCAGGTAGGGATGCGATGCGGCCGAACCGATTGCAGGTGCAGAGATCGTCAGCCCTTCGTCTTCAGGCGTGAGTCGAAACGTTAGGTCGTCGGGATGGCGTCCTGCTTCGTGAGTCAGCACCCGGCGAACCGTGGGTGAGTCCTGTTCTGGCGACGACCACTGCATGGGCACCAAGTGTGCAGGCGTTCCGGCGGCTTCATCAAAACACGCCAAACGCTCAAGGTTGGACACGATCCGCGAGCAATCCTGATCGGAGTACACGGGCAGTGGCATACACCCGAGCACCAGCCAAAGACTTACGCCACAAGTTTTATTACCAAGCATCGCAAGTAAATACCTTTCATATAATGCATATGATCTACTCAAACTAGCGGATCTGAAACAGCCCTCTCAGGCACTCAAATTCCCGCAAACGGCAAGAGCCTAGCCCATCGGACCAGCAACTAACAAAAAAATATTTTCTTACATTTTCATACTCGACGACATGACAAAATCAAGCGCAATGTTTTTACGCGACGCACAAACAACCCCGAACTTTGTTTATACCAAAGACAAGTAACCAGGAATCTTCCTACACACTAATTTGTAACTAAAATCCAATACGGACAACTCTTAAGAACACGGAGAGATTCTGCAATGGCAAAATCCACAGGATCGGTTGCCCCCAAAGAACGCATCAACATCAAATATGTACCCGCCACCGGCGATGAACAGGCCGAAGTAGAGCTGCCGCACAAGATGTTGGTAATGGGCGACTTCGGCCTGGATGACACCCGTGCGCTGGAAGACCGATCGGTCATGCGTATCGATAAACACACCTTCAACAACGTGTTGAACGACGCCGATGTCAGCTTGGTCATGTCGGTACCTTCCATGCTCAGCACGGCCGCCGACGCGGAGCTGGCGGTCAACCTGCAGTTCAGATCGATCAATGACTTCGGGCCAGACGGCATTGCCCGCCAAGTACCAGAGCTCAGCAAGCTTCTGGAGCTGCGTGAGGCGCTGGTGGCACTGAAAGGCCCGCTGGGCAACGTGCCCGCTTTCCGCAAGCAATTGCAACACCTGCTGAGCAACGAGCAGGCCCGCAAACAACTCGCCGAAGAATTGGACCTGGTGCTTGAGGCGCCAAAAGAAGACTGAGACAACGGAGCGTCCCATGCCAAAGCCAACCAGCACTTCCCTCGCCGTTGAACTATCTGGCGAGACATTGAGCAATGCCACCTTGCTCGATCAGATCATGGCAGAAACGAAACTAGTGCCCGCTCAAGAGGGCTATCAAGTCGCTCGTCAAGGCGTATCGGCCCTTATTGCAGAAGTACTCAAAAGTTATGATCCAGATCAACTAATCAATAAACACCGTGTCGACCAGATGATTGCAGAGCTGGATCGAGTGCTCAGCAAGCAAATGGATGTCATTCTTCATCAGCCGAAATTCCAGGCGCTCGAATCCTCGTGGCGCAGCCTCAAACTTCTGGTGGACCGCACAGACTTCCGCGAGAACATCAAGCTTGAAGTCCTGCATGTCAGCAAAGAAGACTTACTCGACGATTTCGACAATGCCGCTGATATCACCTGCAGCGGTATGTACAAACACGTTTACACCGCAGGCTATGGGCAGTTCGGTGGTGAGCCGGTGGCGGCCATGCTGGGGAACTACAACTTCGGCCCCTCTTCGCCAGACATCAAGTTACTAAGCTACATGGCCTCTGTCGGCGCCATGTCGCATGCCCCGTTCTTGGCCGCCCCCTCCCCCGATTTCTTCAATCTGAGCAGCTTTGAAGAGCTGCCCAACCTGAAGGAAATCAAAGACATTTTCGCAGGGCCGCGACATGCCAAATGGCGCGCCTTCCGCGAAAGCGAAGATGCCCGCCACACAGCGCTGACCGGGCCACGTTTCATGCTTCGCTCGGCCTACCACCCCCAGGAACAGCCGATCAAAAGCTTCAACTACGAAGAAAGTATCGACGGGCGACACGACAATTACCTGTGGGGCAATTCCGCCTTCCTGCTGGCCAGCTGCATCAACGACAGCTTTGCCCGCTACCGCTGGTGCCCGAACATCATCGGCCCGCAGTCCGGTGGCGCCGTGGAGGATCTGCCAGTGCATCTCTACGAGGCGCTTGGGCAGTTGCAAGCGAAGATCCCAACCGAGGTGCTGATTTCCGACCGCAAGGAATTCGAGCTGGCCGAAGAAGGCTTCATTGCACTGACCATGCGCAAGGACAGCGACAACGCCGCGTTCTTCTCGGCCAATTCGGTACAGAAACCGAAGAACTTCCCCAAGACCCCGGAAGGCTTGCAGGCTCAAACCAACTACAAGCTGGGCACACAGTTGCCTTACCTGTTCATCGTCAACCGGCTGGCCCATTACATCAAGGTGCTGCAACGCGAGCAGATCGGCAGCTGGAAGGAGCGCCGCGACCTTGAGTCCGAGCTGAACAAATGGATCAAGCAGTACGTCGCCGACCAGGAAAATCCCTCTGCCGATGTGCGCAGCCGCCGTCCCCTACGTGCTGCGAAGGTCGAAGTTTCAGACGTTGCCGGCGATCCGGGTTGGTATCAGGTTTCGCTCGCAGTGCGCCCGCACTTCAAATACATGGGCGCGAATTTCGAGATCTCGCTCGTAGGCCGGCTCGATACCCAATGAGCGGATTTTTCGACCGTTTGGTTGCCGATCAGTCCCTGATCCGGGAGCCGTCCAGGCAAGAGAACGCGTACCACAAGTTTGCCGCCATCAAGCGCCACTTGGAAACGCTGCTCAACGCTCGCCAGGGTTGCTCACAGAGCAGCCCCGAGCTGGGCCTGCGCGATTTCAATGGGCATGACGTGAGCAGTGGCGACCTCCTGAAACAAGTGAGCGCCGACATACGCCGCACCATCCAGCGTTTCGAGCCTCGCGTGCAGGTACGTTCACTCAAAGCCGTGCCCGATTGTCACGCCCCCCAGGAGCTGCATTTCAGGCTGGACTGCCAGGTGCAGGTGAATAACCACACGGAGCAGTTGCAACTGGAGCTGCTGGTCAACGGCCATAACCGCCATACCCGAGTGAGGTGATCGATGTCGCTCAAAGATCGATTCAGCGAAGAGCTGCGCTACCTCCATGAACTGGGGAACGACTTCGCCCAGGACAATCCACAACTTGCCCGGCTGCTGGGCAAGGGTGGTAGCGACCCCGACGTAGAGCGCTTGATGGAAGCCTTCGCCTTCCTGACGGCCAAGCTGCGCCTCAAGTTGGAGGACGACCTCCCAGAGCTGACGCACCCCATGTTGCAACTGCTGTGGCCCAACTACCTTCGCCCGCTGCCGAGCGCCACGATCATCCAGTTCACACCGCACAAACAGGCGCTCAGCCAGTCGCAACGCGTGCCAAGGGGGGCACGCCTGCTCTCCAAGCCTGTCGACGGAATTCCCTGTGAGTTCCGCACCTGTACCGCCGTGGACATTCACCCGTTCGAGATCGACGCGGTGGGCTCAACCCAAACGCTCGACAGTTCAGTGGTTCGCATCGACCTACACACCTTGGTCGAGCGCCCATTGAACACGCTCGAATGCACCAGCCTGGACTTTCACCTGAGCGGCACCACCCGAACAGCGCGCACGCTGTACCTCTGGATCGCTCACTATCTCAGCCATGTCAGCGTGACCATCAATGGCCAGGCTCGCCGGCTGCCGGCCAGCAGCATCGTCTTCCCAGGTTTCAGCCCGGACGACGCGTTGTTGCCTTATCCGCAGAACGTCTTCGATGGTTACCGGATCCTGCAGGAATACTTCATTTTTCCTGAGCGCTTTCACTTCTTCGCCCTGACGAGCCTGGAAAAGATCTGGCCTGATCAGACGACTCAGGAAATCGGCCTGGAATTCCACTTCACCCGTCAGTTGCCGGACTCGCTGCGCATTGGCAAAGCGGATTTCAACCTGTTCTGCGCTCCTGCGGTAAACCTGTTCAAGCACAGTGCCGAGCCCATTGATCTCTCCAACGAGGCCGCCCAGGTCGAGCTCACACCCAAAGGCGCCGAGCGCCACGCCTACGAAATCTTCAGTGTCGATCAGGTGATCAGCACCCGTACGACAGGCGACGGAAGTACAGGTAAACACCTGCGAACCTTCCGCCCCTTCGAATCGTTCGCCCATGAGATCGAGCATGTTCAAGGGCGCACGGCGCTGTACTACCGCTACACCCTCGAAGACTCACTGCGGGGTGATGGCGTCACGCATCGCATCGCCTTCGTGCGTGCCGACGCCAATACCTATGTCGGTGAGCTGGAAACGGCGTCCATCGACCTGACCTGCACCAACCGCGATCTGCCCCTGGCTCTGGGCATCGACGACATCAATGTGCTCTCCGAAGTCACCCCGCCGCTGACCACCTACACCAATATCTGTGCACCGACCCGCCCCTATCGGCCGGTGCTGGACGGCCAGTTGCAATGGGCCTTGATATCCAACATGTCGCTCAACTACTTGTCGTTGCTCTCAGCCGAGCCATTGAAGGCGGTTATTCGCGCTTATGACTTCGCGGCCTTGCACGACATCCAGCAGACACGCACCACCCGCAAACGCCTCGACGGCATCCGGGATATCCAAACGGCGCCTCTGGATTGGCTGATCAAAGGGCAGCCCATTCGCGGCCTGCGCACGCAACTGAAGCTCGACCAGGCCGCATTCCTCTGCGAAGGCGACCTGTACCTGTTCGGCTGTGTGCTCGCGCACTTCTTCGCCTTGTACGCCAGCATCAATTCCTTCCATCAGCTGGAAGTGATCAACATCACCAACAACGAGCACTACACATGGCCCATCCAGACCGGCAAGCAACCGCTGATCTAGCCGACAAGTTGCTCGCGGGGGCGCACCGGTACAACTTCTACCAGTTGCTGGAGCGCCTTCACGGGCTTCACGGAGACGATCTTGAACCCCGTTGGCCCAGCGAAGAAGCCCGCCTGCGCGTGCGGCTTGGCAGCGACCCGCGCCTGAGCTTTCCCGTTTCGGACATCTGCAAGGCCGAACGCATGCCCGAGGCACAAGATCGCTATCGCGTGTGCACCACGTTCATGGGCCTGCACGGCACTGATTCGCCATTGCCCTCCTATTACCTGGAGCAGGTGGCATACGAGCATGCACAGGGTATCGGTGTGCGCCCGGCGTTCTTCGACTTCTTCAATCACTACCTGCTCAGTCTGCTACACCGCACCTGGCGCAAGTACCGCTACTACATTCGTTTCCAGCCAGGTGCCAGCGATGGGTTCTCCCAGTACATCTTTGCCCTGCTCGGGTTGAATGACAAACAGCTGCGCGGCGACACGGCGTTGCCCTGGAGCCGGCTGCTCAGCTTCGCCGGCGTCATCGCCAGCCGCAGCCGCGCACCGGGCACCGTCGCCGGCATTATCGCGCACTGTTTCGACCTGAAGCAGGTACGGATTCGCGAGTTCGAAACCCGCTCGGTACCTACGACAATCCAGCAACAGGTAAGCCTTGGCCGCAACAATGGTGAGCTGGGCAATTCCTTCCTGGTCGGCAGCCGCACACGGACTCGCAGCAGCAAGTTCACCATCGTGATCAGCGAGCTCGACCAGGCACAGCTGCGTGACCTGTTGCCCAGCGGCATCAACTTCAATCGCTTGCGTGCCCTGATCGACTTCCTGTTGCGCGACGGTTTGGCCTACGACCTGGAGCTGCTGCTGAAGCAGCACGCGCTGTCGCCCTTCTGCCTGCACCCCAGCCGTGGCGCCCAATTGGGCTGGACCAGCTTCGTCGATGACCGCCACGGCCAGATCAGCCCCATCGTGCGGTTCCGGGGGCGTTCATGAGCACGTTGATCTTGAGCATCACCAACCTCGACCAGTTGCAGCACAACGTCACCGCCCGGCACGAATTCGATCGTGCAGGTGGCACCGTCGGCAGCGCGGGAGCCGCGTGGCTGATCAATGATCGTGAGCAGGGCGTGGCGCCGATCCATTGCGAGATCCGCTGGATCGAAGGCGGCTTCTGCGTGATCGACCGCTGCGAGCGCACCTACCTGAACGACAACCTCGATAGCCTGGGGCCGCTATCGGCCAGGCGCTTGCTCGAGGGTGACCGGCTACGTGTTGGCGCTTATCGACTGTTGGTTCAGCTTTCACAAGCTGATGCCCGTTCGCTGGAAGAGTTGTTCAACACTGACTTGCGGGTGATCGACCGACTCATCCTGGATGCATCCGCGCAGCGTTGGCTGCACAAGCCCACGGCTGCCCCAGAGGTCGCTGAGATCTGCTCGGTCTTCGATCCGGGCATGGGCAACGATCCCTTGGCTGCCCTGGAAGCAGTGACACGGCCGGTGCAAGAGAACCCGCTGGATCGCCTGCTCGCAGGAGAACACTCATGATGCGTCATTCACTCATGGCCGGCCTTCTGGCAACAATGATCGGGCTCTCGGGCTGCACCGCCCTGAGCAAAATGGGCCAAGTGGCGATGGACCCCTCGATACCCGTCGGCGCGACCAAGGATCAGCCCACCGAAATCGCGTTCAGCATCAACGCCAGCCCCACGCTCAACAGCAACCCCAACAGCCTGCAAGCAGCGACTGAGCAAGAAAGCAGTCTGGAGCCCAGCCCCTACGCGGTCAGCTTGAGCGCGGGCGACCCCTATGCCCTGACCGAGAAAGTCGGGACCCTGCTCGAGTTTCTTCACGAGCAATTCCCGGCCATCTCGCCCGTCGAACTGCCAGAGGACGAGGCCGATGAGCCGCCTCGTTCTCCCTTGGAGGAAAGCACGCCGGGCCACTACGAAGACTCGGATGTAGTGCTGACCTTACCGCGTGCAACCACAGTGGCCCCCGAGCTGGCCGCCACCCCAATGGCCATCAAGATCCTGCAACTGCGCGACGACTCGCTGCTGCGCAACAGCATTTATGAGCTGTTGGACAAGGCCCCCGCCAAGGTGCTGCGTAGCACCTACGTTCGTGATGACGACTACCTGCTACGCCCCGGGCAATTCAAGTTCATTCCGTTTGCCGCTATCGAGGCCGAGACCCGGTTCATCGCGGTGATCGCCGACTACCGCCACCAGGAAAACGCGACCTGGAACCAGGTACTGCGCATTCCACCGCGCGGCCAACACATCATCTTGTCGGTCTTGCTCAACGACACGCAGATCCTGCTCAAGGAGGAGGACTGATGGCGCCTGCAAGCCTGCCCTTCTCACTTACTCACGCTGACATGGAGCGCTCATGAGTTCACGTAATCCCGTCCTGTGGCCTGAAGGTCTATTCGTCAAACCGCAGCATTTCCAGCAGGCTGGCCGTGCCGCTGAAGCGGCCCTGCATCAACGCCTTGGCAGCCTGAACGCAGCCTTTTATGGATTCAGCGAGCTGCAACTGAACGACGAATATTTGAGCCTGGGCAAGATCGCCATCACCCGCGCACGCGGCATCATGCCGGACGGCACGGTGTTCGATATCCCGGCAGATCTGCCACCGCCGCCGCCGCTGGAAATCGAGGACAACGGCGCGAAAGACAGCGAGATCTACCTCTGCCTGCCACTGCGCACCGAGGGTGGCCGAGAGGTGAGCTGGCCCGACAATGCCGCCAACTTCCGCTACAGCGCACAGGCTCAGGAAATCAAGGACACCCATAGCGCCGACGGCGACTTGGCGCAGGTCGATCTGGCAGTACCCAACCTTCAGCTCAAACGCAAGGCCGATGACAGCAGCGCTTACACCCGTCTTGCCATGGCACACATTCTGGAGCGCCGGCCCGATGGCAGCCTGCAACTGGATGAAGGGTTCTACCCGACCAGCGTCTCGGTACGGGCGGTGCCGGCACTCCAGCGTTACCTCGAGGAGATCACCAATACCCTGCGCGAGCGCTCGCGCAACCTGGCTAGCCGGATAGGTGCATCGGGCCAGTCCGGTATTGCCGACATCCGCGACTTCAACCTGCTGCAGGCCATGAACCGCTGGTGGCCGTGCTTCCAGCACTTGGCCAGGCAGGGGCAGACACACCCCGAGCAGTTGTACCTGCATATGAGCCAGGCCTGTGGCGAGTTCGTGACTTTCACCGAAGAAAACCGGCTGCCTCCAGAATTCCCCGCCTATCAGCACACCGCTTTGCGCACCTCGTTCAAGCCACTGCAGGACACCTTACGCCGCGCCCTGGGTACGGTCCTGCAACCGCGGGCCATCTCGCTGCCGCTGGACGCGCTGGATTACGGCGTGATGACGACAACGCTCGAAGACCGCCGCATGATCGATGAGGCGGACTTCGTCCTCTCCGTGCGCGCGGACCTGCCGCCGCCAACATTGCGCCGGCTGTTCCTGCAGAAAGCCAAGGTCACATCCCTGGAGACCTTGAATGACCTGGTGCATAAGCAGTTGCCCGGCATTGCGCTAAATCCACTGCCTGTGGCCCCTCGCGATCTGCCCTTCCATGCGGGCTTCAGCTACTTCGAGCTCGACCGCCGCGACCCGGCCTGGGTCTGCATGAAGACGGCCAACGGTTTCGGGATTCATATCGCGGGGGAGTTCCCTGGGCTCGAGTTGCAGTTCTGGGCGATCAGGAGTGAATGAGATGCAGGAGAACAACCTCGCACACAATGAAACCGCATCAGCTCAAGCTGAGCAGATGCCATCAATGCTTGCAAAGCCTTTACCCAATGGCGCCGTGGCCTCCGAGGCAACCACACCAAAGCCCGCCCCTGATGACAAGGGCTACCCCGCCGATCCCGACTTTCAGCTACGGGGCGGCTACGACAACCTGATGCTGGACGCAGCCACACCGTTGCTTGGACTGGTCATGCGCCTACGCACGCTCGATACCTTGCCCAACATCAAGGAAGTGCACCAACAGGTACGCAACCAGATTGAAAACATCCAGCAAGAGATGCGTCAGCATGGCTACGAGACCACGCAACTTCTGGCGTATTCCTATGGTTTGTGCCTGTTCATCGATGAAGCCGTGATGGAACGGCCATGGGGCCAGGCCAGCCTCTGGAGCCAAGAGCCCCTGCTCAGCATTTTCCACAGCGAAACGTTTGGCGGCGAAAAGATCTTCACCGTTATCTCGCGCCTGATGCAAGAGCCCCAGCGCTACAAGGACGTGCTGGAGTTCATGTACTTCACCCTGTGCCTGGGGCTCAAAGGCAAGTACGCCCTCGCGCCCAAAGGCGCAGAGACGCTGAACACCCTCATTCACCAACTCCACGGAATCATCCGTGAACTACGAGGGCCCACTCCGACAACGGTCTGTGACCCCTACACCAACGTTGCCCCGCGCAACTTCCGCATGAATCGGCAATGGCCTTGGTGGAGCCCGCTGGTGATTTCCGCCATTGCCATGGCCACGGCCTACGGCATCTACAGCTACCGCCTGCACCTGATAACCACAGAAGTGCTGGAGTCGCTCAACGGCATCTTGCAGCAGTAAACCGCCGACAGTCGGCACAACCGTATTCAACGATTTGACGCGGCGTTTGCCGCGTTGAAAAAGCCCATCGATTCCGATGGCCACGCTGCCGCTTATGCGCGTGTTTATCCACATGGACGCAGGAGAAACTGTCATGCCAACACCCGCTTACATCAAGATCGAAGGCCAGACCCAAGGCAACATCACCG
Source organism: Pseudomonas sp. RC3H12 (assembly GCF_018596375.1). Taxonomy (NCBI): domain Bacteria; kingdom Pseudomonadati; phylum Pseudomonadota; class Gammaproteobacteria; order Pseudomonadales; family Pseudomonadaceae; genus Pseudomonas; species Pseudomonas sp. RC3H12. The sequence goes on from NZ_CP075595.1 coordinate 2,705,879, forward strand.
CGGGCGCCTTCACCTCCGATTCGGTCGGCAACGTGTTTGTCGAGGGCCACGAAGACGAGATTCTGGTGCAGGAGATCAAGCACCAGGTGACCGTACCTACCGACCCGCAAAGCGGTCAACCTGCAGGCCAACGGGTCCACAAACCCTTCATCTTCACCAGCGCCCTGAACAAGGCGACACCGCTGATGTATCAGGCCCTGTCCAGCGGCGAAATGCTGCCGACTGTTGAAGTCAACTGGTACCGCACTTCGGTAGAGGGCAAGCAGGAGCACTTCTTCACCACCAAGCTGGAGGACGCCACCATCGTCGACATCAACACCACCTTGCCTCATGCACAAAACAAGGAGAACGCTGACTTCACCCAGTTGATCGAGGTATCGATGTCATACCGCAAGATCTCCTGGACACACGTCACCGCAGGCACCGAAGGCTCCGACGACTGGCGTAAACCCGTCGTCTAACCTGGCTGAACATCCCTGGCAGGCAGGCCCTGCCGGGGGCGTTTGAACTCTCGGACGGCGGAAGGACTTTTGATGCCCAGCCAATCTGATTTGCGGTACACCTTCGAGCCACTCGTTGGCAATGCCGAGTTCGATGTGGTGTCGTTTGAACTCAAGGAAGAAATCAGCGCGCCTTTCACTCTCGAGCTGGAATTGATCAGCTTCGAACCCGACATCGATTTCGGCCAACTGCTTGACAAGCCGGTGCTGTTCACGATCTGGGACGGTGAACGACCCGTACGGTACGTACATGGCTTGGTCAGTGGTTTTAGCCAAGGCGAAAGTGGCTTCTATCGCACTTACTACCACGCACTGATCGAACCCATTTTGGCCCGCGCTGGTTTGCGCTCGAACTGGCGCACCTTCCAACAAAAGACCGTCCCGCAGATTCTCGAGCTGATGCTTCAGCGCCAGGGCATTGATCAATACGAGCTTCGCGCGAGCCTGGACCACCAAGTGCGCGAGTTCTGTGTGCAAGCGGGCGAGACCGACCTCGACTTCATCGCCCGCTTGGCGGCTGAAGAGGGCTTCGTCTATCGCTTTGAGCACAGCGAAAAACTGCACAAGTTGATCATCACGGATCAGCTGCAATCCCTTGGACAGATCAGTCATGGCGCGCTCAACACCGAGAACGATGACGAAGGCTTCTTCGAAGGCGAGGACGTTATCGACCCCAACACCGTCCTCTATCAATCCAAAAGTGGCGGCGATCAGGCCACACCTTGCCTTCGGCGCTTGCGCTACAGCGAGCAGGTACGAACCTCGCGACAGGTCCAGCGCGACTACACCTTCACTCACCCAGCGTATCGCCAGGAACACCGTGCTTCCGGCCCTTTCCTGGAACACCAGTCCACCGAGTACGAGCGCTTCGACTATCCCGGCCGCTACAAACGCGATGCCGTGGGCAAACCGTTCACCGAAAACCGGATCACTGCCCTGCGCCATGATGTGCGCATTGCGGAAGTTCAGGGCGATGACGTAAGGCTGCAGCCTGGGCTCAGCTTCACGCTCACAGGCCACCCACGTGATGATCTAAATGCGCATTGGCGCGTGAACAGCGTGGTTCACAAGGGCAGCCAGTTCACCAGTCTGCAGGAAGAAGCCGCTGGCCTCGACCAGAGCACGCACTACGAGCAAACCGCTCAGCTGGTACCCGGCAGAACCGAGTGGCGCCCTGCTCCGCTCAAAAAGCCCCGCGTCGACGGTCCTCACATGGCCACCGTGGTCGGGCCGTCCGGTGAGGAGATCTATTGCGACGAATGGGGCCGGGTCAAGGTCAGCTTTCCCTGGGACCGGGAGAGCAACAACAACGAGTTCAGCTCCTGCTGGGTGCGGGTATCCCAGGGATGGGCAGGTGGCAGCTGGGGGGCGATGGCCATACCGCGTATCGGCCAGGATGTGATCATCCAGTACGTCAACGGTGACCCCGACCAGCCGATGGTCACCGGGCGCACCTATTGCGGTAACCAGTTGCCGCCCTACGACCTGCCCGACCACAAGACCCGCATGACCATCAAGAGCCAGACCCACAAGGGCGATGGCTTCAACGAGCTGCGGTTCGAGGATGAGCTGGGCCGGCAGGAGGTGTTTATCCATGCGCAGAAGGACCAGAACAACGTCGTCAAACACAACGAAACCACTTTCGTCGGCAATGACCGCAGTGAACAGGTCGATCATGACGAGACGCTCAGTATCGGGCATGACCGCAGCCAAACGGTGGGCAATGATGAGCGGGTCCGGATTGGCCAGGATACGTTTGTCGATATAGGGCGAAATCAGAAAATAAACATCGCCAAAGACCGTATAGAGGCCGTCGGCAATCATCGCCACGACCGGATCACAGCCAATCACCACATCAGCGTCGGCGGCAATCTTGAGCAGCAGGTCGAGGGCCATGCTGAGCTGGAGGCGGGACTGGAAATCCGCAGGCGCACCCGACGCTACGACCTTCGAACAGCGGAAGCTGTGATCATCCAAGGGCCTGGAGGCTCCATCCGGATTGATGACAAGGGCATCACCCTGGACAGCCCGACCATACACATCAACGGTGTCCTGCTCCAATCTCCAAGCGGTAGCACCAATCACTTTTCCATCAGCAGCGCACCCATCACTGGCAAACCTCTGGAGCGCCTATGCGGGCGACGCCCCGATGGCACCTGCCCGTTGCCCGACTGCCGCTGTATCAAAGGGCCAGTCCAATGAATACAACACCCTCGCAGCTGTCCGGCGAACCTTTCGGACATCCTTATCGCTTCATGCTGCTCATGACCCGCGAGCTCGAGTACTGGGCCTATCGGCCCATACCGCAAGAAGGCGAATTGGTGCCGGCCTATGCCCCATCAGTACTCGACCTCATCAATAACGTCAGCCGAAATACTCAACATGCATGGCTATGGAAGCGCAGCGCGCTGGACGACCGCCACGAATTTGGCCCTTTGCTGGTCGACGTTTCAGAAGCGCCCGAGCTGCTTGCCCATGCAATCACCACCTGGATGCCCGCTGGAGGGGCCATAGCACTGGATAGCGAAGCTTGCCTCGCAGTGCTAGCGGACCATTTCACCAGCCTTACTCAGGTCACGCTCCCGGATCAGGGAGCAGCCAATTTTTACTTCAAGCCGGATCATCTTGGAGCCTGGTTCGATGCATTGGACGGCGATCATCGCGCCATCTGGCTTGGGCCTGTGTCGTCACTGGCCTGGCGAGTCAACTGGGGGCCGGCCCATGAATGGAAAACACACGAACGCACCCCGACTACTGCCCGCCTGATATCGCAAGCACCGCTGCGCCTTCGCGTACATGAACTGGACCGGCTGCACGCAGGTATACGCGAGCACTTCATCCTCACGCTGGCGCACGAAGTCTTGGCCATGCCACCCCATGCCGCCCAAACGTTAGCCGCCATTAGGAAATGGATTGAAGCCCTGTTGCCGCAGCTGAAGTCCCTCAACTTTCGCGACGAGGAAACTGCAGGTCAGTTCATTCGGCTGATGGCCGGGCACATGTGGCTGATGAGCAGTGACCAGGCTACGAAGATCTACACCAACCTCAACGAGTCGCCCCAGGCCCGTCTTCGCGAGCTGCACACACTGGTCCAAATCAAGGAATCCGACCATGACTGATACTGCCGCCGGCAGCGCCACCTCCGGCCCCGCCTGCAGCCCACGCGTGCCCATCCTGCCGGTGCGCTATGCCATCGTCCCGCGTACGGGCGATGCGCCTGCCTGTCGCTACGCAGACGCAGGCTTCAACCTGGAACAAGGCTTCGCCCCGCTGCAGCACTCGTCCTACACCCTGCGCACCCTGCGCCCCGGCTACATCTACGTGTTCATGAAAGGCCCCCAGGGCGAAAAGCTGGTCATTCATGAGTACGACGGCGAAGGACGCTACCAGGAGCTGCGCTACCAAGGGCTGGAAGGCTACCACTTGCGCGAACGCTACCTGTCCAGCCAGAGCATGGGCTGGGTATGGGCCGACACCAGCCCGGACACCGCCAAGGAAGTGTGGATCGGCTACAGCCCGCACCTGTGGACCAACGCCACGACTGCCCGCATCACCGCTTCAGCAGCCCTGCGCAAACGGCATATGCGCCAGCTGGACATGGCCGAGCTGATTGCCGGCAACCAGGCCCCCTCCACCCAGCCCCATGTACTGCCGCTCAGTGCGCTGCAAAACTGGGTCGAAGACTACAAACCGGAAAGCCGGCGTATGTCCCTGACCTGGAGCAGTCACGCGTCCACAACCGCCTTGTCCGTCGGCAGGCTCAACGCCATTACCCGGGACTATCCCGGCACCCAGCCGAAAGTACCGGTGGTGGTGGCGCTGGCTGATGCTGAAGGCATGGCCCTGGACCTGAGCCTGTCGGTCTCGGCCTACCAGCACCAACTGCACGACCTGATACCTGCCGAGCAGCTCGAACACACCAAGCCCGCGCAAGGCTCCGAGCAGGCAGGCGTACCGGCGTGCTACCAGCTCGATGCCGAACGGCTCAGCCAGCAGAGCCGCGATTTTCACCATCGCAACCTGGTCGCCCTGTTGCTGAACAAAACACTGGAGACGATGTACCCGGCGGATATGCCCGCTACCGAAATGGTCGAAACAAGACTGCAGTCCACCCGCACCGGACGCCCTCTCCCCCCGGCCGAGGCACGTTATCGGGCGCTCACTCACGAGGACTATTCCCCGAACGGTGCGCGTTTGGCGCTGCGCATCGATACCGACAAATACCTGCAGTTCCTCGCCGAACGTGATGAGCTGGAGCAGCGCATTGCAGGCCTGCGCAACCTTGCCCTGCAAGCCAGTCATGATCACGACGCGTGGCTGGCCACGGCCGAAGCTGCGCATATCGATGACCCCTACAGCCTCGCCGCCGCACTGGCGTGCTATGACCGCGACGAACGCATCTCGGCCCGTGGCCTGGAAATCTCCCTTGCCCTGCTGATTTACCCGATGGGCCAGCCGACACCCGGTACCGAAGACCGAGACCCGCGCTTCAAACGCCTGGAACAGTGGCTGGACCGGCACGACAGCCCGCTCTACACCGCCCTGGCGCCGTTCAATCCCTTCAAGGACAAAGCCGATGCGCCCGGCAGTGTGCTGGGTGGTGGCGACAATGTCATCGAAGGACTGGCCGGGCGTTTTCCGGCCATTGCCGACATCACCGATCTCACGGCCCAGTCCGTCAACGCCGTGGTGCTCAAACGCCTGCGTGGCCAGACCCGCTGGGACGCCAGCCATACCCTGCGTCAGCAAGTACTGCTGGCGGCGCGTGAGGCCAATGCCGAGAAAGCGCTGGGGCTGTTGGCGGCGCGTTACCAGATCACCGACCAGGCCATCCGGGAAAACCCGTTCAGCCAGGAGGTGGAGCGGTATTTGAAGAGCGGCATGGCGCAGGTTGAGGAAATGAAGCAGCTGCGTATTTCGGGCAATCGGACGGTGGCGGTTGAGTTGACCACTACTGCGCGGGTTAAACCCAGCTTGCTCGGGTTGCTTACCTCAGGCGGGGGCGGTGGTTTGAACGCCGGGATGCTGTGGTTCAACGTGATCTCGCTGAAGACGGCTTACAACAGCCTGCAGAAAAGCAATGCGCCGGAATACACCGCCGGGTTTGCGGCGTCGATTTCCGGTGTGATCGGTGCGGCGGCGGCGACATTGGTTAGCGTGAGGAAAACGCAGCAAGCCGTGATGCTGAGATTGAGTGCGACGGCGCCGGGGATGGCATTTGGTAATGGAATGATCAAGTTTTTGGGGAGCAATCTGTTCGCACGATTATCCGGTTACCCTGCAATTTTTCTAGGATTCGCTTCAGACTTTCAAAAATCCAAAAGACAGAAACTAAATGGTAACGCTGAAGCATCTGACTTGACACTTTATGGCGGAAGCGCTGTCGCGACAGGCTCAATTCTAGTACTAGAGGGTGGGCTCGCGGTTGCGGGAGTTACGTCAGTTGTACCCTTTGCCGGGTGGGGCGCGGCAGCGCTTGTACTCCTGGGAGCAGTGATCATCGCTGGTGGCTTATACCTTCACGCCAAATCGTATGAACATCTCCATACCCCTATCGAACTGTGGGCAGCAAGGAGCATATTCGGCAATCGTAAAAACGATGGAGAGGTGCATCCCGAAATCGTTCTGGACCATGAAAAAAAACTTCCTAAATTCCCCTCTCTGCAAGACGAACTTAAAACCTGGCACGATGAGCATTACAGACCAAGGTTAATATCCGCAGAAGAAGCGCAATCCTTTGGTATAACCGGAGTCGACAGCGGTTGGCATGAAAATAATTACTGGGCGCCAGCAAACTGGACCGCCATCACCCATAACGAAGTCACCACCACACAACCCACCGTTGAATTCACAGTATTCCTACCGGGTTTCATCTTAGGCACAAGCGAATGGTCAGGTAGCTTGAGCACCCTTCGTGAAGACGGTGAAATGGTCGTCTTTCCACTTGCCGCTGTTTGCTACGTCACAGGCGCCGGCTTAATTCTGAATTTCAAGAACACGATACACAACAAAAAACATGCCTCACTGCATTTAGCCTATAGCTCCAATCAAGGCTTGAATGAAGAAAATGAGGTTAACTCAATTTTTCGTCTCGAGCGCTAATCATGGCAGTTATATGGATATTCAATAACAGTTCAAACTCCGGACACAAGCCAGCAATTACTGGACAGCTAGAAAATCTATCCACAAATACATTAACCTTGCGAAATCCGTGGGTATCCGACTCTGTATTCATGGCAAAACTATACACTGCCATGACACTAGCCCTGACTCTTTACCTCTATCCCGACATTGCAGACCCCGAATACAAAGCCATACTACTAGAACGCACCCACTCCGTAATGCAATATATATTTGCACCACTAATATTCACACCATTCCTCGCTTATAGAATCCACTTTATCAAAAAACTTTCAAACTTCTATTTCAGCCGATCAGCCAAAAAAATTTACTACCAGCGCGGCAAAAAACTTATAGTCTTTGATTGGAACAAGGTCCACGGGGGAGTATTCAAACGCACCGAATTCGGTGGCTCATCCTTCAGCACCAGTTATGCACTCGCCTTCGCCCCACCTAGGGAGGATGGCAGCCTGCACCAAAAAGATTGCTTATGGGTCGACAGCAACGAACCCACTGAATCCGACATCAAACACGTCGCCGAAGTCTGGGAATACCTTCGCCATTTCATGAACCACGGCCCAGCCAAACTCCCACCTCCCGGCGAACCCAACTGGTGGTACCGACCGCTTCATGCCATCTGCCTGACCCCGGCAGAAGCCTGGCGCCACTACGCCCCCTGGCGAACCGGCGAGCCCGGAGAAATGCAGGGCAAGAAGAACTGGCAACTGCCGTTCTGGGCCGTGTTGTTCCCCTACAACCTCGGCCTTGCCCTCTGCTGGTACGGCGTATGCCGCCTCTTCAATGTCCGGGCTGCACCGCCTCCACCAGAGGCCTTCGAGCAAGCCCCTGTTCAACCAAAAAAAGGAAACTGCAAATGAAACCCATCGTACTCGTAGGCCATCGTCATAGTTGCCCTATCCATGGCGAAGGCACCGTAGAAACAGGCGCAAGCGCAGCATTCGTGGATGGCAGGGCAATAGCACGCGTCGGCGACCGAATCAGTTGTGGCGCTATCATCGAAACCGGTGCTGGCAGCACGATCATCGAAGGCCAACCGGCGGCAAGGGAGGGAGACACCACCAGCCATGGCGGAACCTTGGTCGAGGGTGATCCGGGTTGGCTGATTGATTGACAGCAAAGCCGGCAGATGGCTTTGACAAGAACGAAAAAAGACGCCGAAGCGTCTTTTTTCGAGAGCTCAAAGAATTCTAAGAATTCTTTGAGCCAATATTTGGAGCGGGAAACGAGACTCGAACTCGCGACCCCGACCTTGGCAAGGTCGTGCTCTACCAACTGAGCTATTCCCGCGTCGTGATGGGTGCCATTCTAGCGATTTACAGAACGGCGTCAACCCCTTGATTCAAAAAAACTTTTACTTCTGCTCCGAACCTTCGCGCAGGTGCGGCCAGGCGGCCACCAGGTAGTGCACCATCGACACCAGGGTCAGCCCCGCCGCCACCAGCAGCAAGCCGTAGCCCAGCACCACCCAGAAGGTCAGCAGCGGCGGGTTGGCCAGCAGGATCACCAGCGCCAGCATCTGCGCGGCGGTCTTCCACTTGCCCAGGTTCGACACCGCCACATGGGCGCGGGCGCCGAGTTCGGCCATCCACTCGCGCAGCGCCGAGACCACGATCTCGCGGCCGATGATCACCGCCGCCGGCAGCGTCAGCCAGAAGTTGGCGTGCACCTGCACCAGCAGCACCAGGGCCACGGCGACCATCAATTTGTCGGCCACCGGGTCGAGGAAGGCGCCGAACGGGGTGCTCTGCTGCAGCCGACGCGCCAGGTAGCCGTCGAGCCAGTCGGTGGCGGCGGCGATGGCGAACACCGTGCTGGCGGCCATGTAGCTCCAGTGATAGGGCACATAGAACAGCAGGATGAAGATCGGGATGAGCAGGACGCGTAGAACGGTGAGCAGGTTTGGAATATTCATCGGTACGACTGGCTGCGAGTTGAACCCGGCATTCTACTCGCTATGCAGGCTGGCATAAATCGACTCGGCAAGCTTTTTACTGATGCCGGGGGCCTTGGCGATCTCGTCGACACTGGCGCGGTTGAGCTCCTGCAGGCCGCCGAAATGTTTCAGCAGGTCGCGGCGGCGCTTGGGCCCTACCCCGGCGACGTCCTCCAGGCTCGAGGTGCGCCGGGCCTTGCCGCGCCGGGCGCGGTGGCCGGTGATGGCGAAACGGTGGGCTTCGTCGCGGATTTGCTGGATCAGGTGCAGGGCCGGCGAGTCGCCCTTGAGGGTGAACTCGTGGGCCACGTCGTTCAGGTAGAGCGTCTCGAAACCGGCCTTGCGGGTCACGCCCTTGGCCACGCCGAGCAGGGTGAGATCGGTAAGGCCGAGCTCCTGCATCACTTCGCGGGCCATGTTCAGCTGGCCCTTGCCGCCGTCCACCAGCAGCACGTCGGGCAGCTTGCCCTCGCCGTCCTTGATCCGCCCGTAACGGCGCATCAGCGCTTGGTGCATGGCGGCGTAGTCGTCGCCGGCAGTCACGCCTTCGATGTTGAAGCGCCGGTAATCGGATTTGAGCGGACCTTCCGGGCCGAACACCACGCAGCTGGCCACGGTGGCCTCGCCGCTGGAGTGACTGATGTCATAGCACTCCAGGCGCTGCGGCACTTCGTCCAGGCCCAGTACCTGGGCCAGCGCCTCGAAGCGGGCGGCCATGTGCTGGCGATTGGCCAGGCGGGCGTTGAGGGCCTGCTCGGCGTTGGTCACTGCCAGTTGCTGCCAGCGCGCCCGGGTGCCGCGCACCCGGTGGCTGATGCTCAGTTCGCGGCCGCGCAAGGTCTGTACCGCCTCGGTGATGGCGGCGAAGTCGTCATGCACCACGTTGACGATCAGCTCGCCCGGCAGTTCGCGTTCGGCGTTGCCGAGGTAGTACTGGGAAAGGAACGCGGCCATGACCTCGGCCACCTCCTCCTCGATGCCCACCTGGGGGAAGAAGTTCTTGCTGCCCAGCACCCGCCCGCCACGCACGCTGATCAGGTGCACGCAGGCGCCGCCCGGGTTGACGAAAGCCGCCACCACGTCGACATCACCGGAGCCGCCTTCCATGTACTGCTGGTCCTGGACCCGGCGCAACAGGGCGATCTGGTCGCGCAGCTCGGCAGCCTTCTCGAAGTTCAGGGCCATGGCAGCCTTTTCCATCTCGGCGTTGAGCTCGTTGCCCAGCTGCTGGCTGCGGCCCTCCAGGAACATCACCGAGTGACGCACGTCCTCGGCGTATTCCCCGGGCGCCACCAGGCCCACGCATGGCCCCTTGCAGCGCTTGATTTGGTACTGCAGGCACGGGCGGGTGCGGTTGGCGTAGTAGCTGTCCTCGCACTGGCGTACCGAGAACGCCTTTTGCAGCAGGCTCAGGCTCTCGCGGATGGCGCCGGCGCTGGGGTACGGACCGAAGTAGCGGCCTTTGGCTTTCTTCGCGCCACGGTGGATACCCAGGCGTGGGAACTCCCCGTCGGACAAGAACACGTACGGGTAGGACTTATCGTCGCGCAGCAGAATGTTGTAGGGCGGCCGCCACTCCTTGATCAGCGTCTGCTCGAGCAGCAGCGCCTCGGTTTCGTTGGCGGTGATGGTGGTCTCGACCTGGGCGATGCGCCCCACCAGGGCAGCCGTCTTCGGCGCCAGCCCCGTCTTGCGGAAATAGCTGGCCAGGCGTTTCTTGAGGTTCTTGGCCTTGCCCACGTACAGCAGGCGTGCGTCGCCGTCGAACATCCGGTACACGCCCGGGCGACCACTGCAGGTCGCCAGGAACGCGCTTGCATCAAAAGGTTGTGACATGAGGTGTGCTTTACAGACTTGCGTCGACCATACCGTGGCGGACGGCCAGCAACGTCAGTTCGACGTCACTGGTGACCGAGAGTTTTTCGAAGATCCGATAACGGTAAGTATTGACGGTCTTGGGTGACAGACACAACTTGTCAGAGATGATCTGCACCTTCTGACAACCGACGATCATCAGCGCAATCTGTATTTCCCGTTCGGACAACGCATCGAACGGCGACCCCTGGGGCTGGAATGACTTGAGTGCCAGCTGCTGGGCAATCTGCGGGCTGATGTAGCGCTGGCCGGCGAAGGCCAGGCGGATGGCCTGGACCATCTCGTCGAGCCCGGCGCCCTTGGTCAGGTAGCCCGCGGCCCCCGCCTGCAACAGGCGGGTGGGAAACGGATCTTCCTCGCACACGGTCACCGCGACCACCTTGGTGTCCGGGTGACTGCGCAACAGTTTGCGCGTGGCCTCCAGGCCACCGATCCCTGGCATCTTCACGTCCATCAGCACCACGTCCGGCTTGAGCTCGCGAGCCAGTTTGAGGGCGGACTCGCCAGAGTCCGCCTCCCCCACCACCTGCAGCCCGTCGATGTCGGCCAGCATGCGTGTGATGCCGGTACGCACCAGATCGTGATCGTCGACCACCAGGACCCTAATCAAGCAGACACCTCGTCAGTGGGGCGATTGGATCCCGCCACCTTAACAAAATTTTTCACAACGAACCTAGCGCAAAGCGTCATGGAAATATGCCTGCCGGTCAGGCCGGCGCATGCGCAGCCCTTCATGGCCACCTTCTTCACCCGCGAGGCGGTTGAGCAGGTGCCACACCGCAGCCTGGTCGGCCGACGGCAGGCGGCGAAAGGCGCCTAGCAGGCGGTTCTCATCCGAGGTCAGGCTGTCCAGGGGCGCAGGGGTGTGCACGCCGCTGAGCACATACAGCGCATCCACGCCGCGGCTGGCCACCGCCGCGAGGTAGTCCATGCGTGGCGTGCGTTCGCCGCTTTCGTACTTGCCCTGAGCGTTGGGCTCGACACCGCCGATATCGCCAAAAATGCGCTGGGTCAGCCCCAGGCGTTCGCGCTCTTCTCTAAGTCGCGGACCAAATCCGTTCATCTGCTTGCCTCCTTTGCATGAATGGAAGACGGGTGCATCCCGCACCCGAGTGAATGTCTGCACAATCGTCCGGCACTATGCCAATTGGATCCAATCGTTGCAAGCCATCATTGCGCCACGCCCTGAATCAGGGGGACAGAAGACAGGCCATCAAAGTGGGTTCAGCACTGCCGTCTGCAGGCTTTGCATCGCCCGCGCAAGAGGCTTGCCGGCGATGGCGGACCACACGAAAAAAACCTGAATGACATTAATCGGCCAGCAGAAACCGTGCGAAACAATCCACCGCAAGAATCACGGAAAACCACCGTTTTGACGCCATTATGTCGACACCAATTAGATAATCATTTTTTTGACGCCTAACTTACATCAAACTTTAACTCTCTGTTTTTAAAGGATTTTTTAACTAACAATGCAAACTTTCAGAAAATTCCAAACAAACTAACCAACAACACTTGCCGCACTATCAGAAAACTCCTTAGGATGTAAAAAGACCACCACGAAACAGCCTGCACCGCTACCTATCTAGCGCGGCTTGATCCTGCGCGTCTGGCATTTGCATAACTTCTTGAACTGAGTATCTCGGCCGGCCTTGCGCCGCGCCTGGGGAGAGGGATCTATGAACATCAGTATCTTCGGACTTGGCTATGTGGGGGCGGTCTGCGCCGGTTGCCTGTCGGCACGTGGGCATCAGGTGCTGGGGGTGGACGTCGCCCAGGCGAAGATCGACATGATCAACCAGGGCCGCTCGCCCATCGTCGAGCCGGGCCTGGAGCAACTGCTGCTCGACGGCGTGCGTCAGGGGCGCCTGCGCGGCACCACCGATGTGCAGGCGGCGATCCTCGCCACCGAGCTGTCGCTGCTGTGCGTAGGCACGCCGAGCAAGGCCAATGGCGATCTCGACCTGGTGTACATGGAGGCGGTGTGCCGCGAAATCGGCGCGGCCCTGCGCGACAAGGCCAGCCGCCACACCGTGGTGGTGCGCAGCACGGTACTGCCGGGCACGGTGAAGAACGTGGTCATCCCGCTGCTCGAGCAGGCCTCGGGCAAGCAGGCCGGCCGCGACTTCGGCGTGGCGGTCAACCCGGAGTTCCTGCGCGAGAGCACGGCGATCCAGGACTACGACTTCCCGGCCATGACCGTGATCGGCGAACTCGACAGCCGTTCCGGCGACCTGCTCGCCTCGCTGTACCAGGGCCTGGATGCCCCGGTGATCCGCAAGCCGATCGAGGTCGCCGAACTGATCAAGTACACCTGCAACGTCTGGCACGCCACCAAGGTCAGCTTCGCCAATGAGATCGGTAACATCGCCAAGGCCTCGGGGGTCGATGGCCGCGAAGTGATGGACGTGGTCTGCCAGGACTACAAGCTCAACCTGTCGCGCTACTACCTGCGCCCGGGCTTCGCCTTTGGCGGTTCGTGCCTGCCCAAGGACGTGCGCGCCCTCACCTACCGCGCCAGCCAGCTTGACGTGGCGCACCCGCTGCTCGGCTCGATCATGGCCAGCAACCGCAGCCAGGTGCAGGCTGCCTTCGACCTGGTGACCCAGGCCGGCAAGCGCCGCATCGCCCTGCTGGGCCTGGCCTTCAAGGCCAACAGCGACGACCTGCGTGAGAGCCCGTTGGTGACCCTGGCCGAGCAACTGATCGGGAAAGGTTACGAACTGCGCATCTTCGACGCCAACGTCGAGCATGCACGGCAGTTCGGCGCCAACCGCCAGTACATCGAGCAACAGATCCCCCATGTCAGCGCCCTGCTGCGCAGCGACCTGCAACAGGTGATCGATGAAGCCGAGGTGATCGTGCTGGGCAACAACGACGAACGCTTCGTGCAGGCGCTCGACGCCGGCAAGCCGGTGATCGACCTGGTCGGCTTCATGACCGGCGGCAGCGACGCCCGACACCACGGCATCTGCTGGTAAGGCCCGCCGACGCCCGCCGTCGCGGCGGGCCCCGACCCCAAGGAGCTACAGCGCCATGGAACGACAGCAACAGCGGCCCTACGCGGCCCCGGGCTACCTGCGCGCAGCCGCCGCCTTCTGCGCCTGGGCGCTGCTCGCCGGACTGATCACACTGGCCGCACAGATGGTCGCGCCGCAGTACCTGGACCCCGACCACCACCAGTTCATCTTCATCATCGGCACCTTGGGCATGTGGCGCTACGGCAACGCCATCGTCCATTACCTGCGCGGCATGTACTTCCTGCACTGGCGCTTCCCGCGCCTGCGCCGCCGGGTCGAGCGGCTGGGCGACGCGGCACTGCCAGCGCACATGTTCATGGTGGTGACCAGCTTTCGCATCCCCACCCACACCACCTTCAAGGTGTACCAATCGGTATTCCAGGAGGTGCAACGACTCAAGGTGCCGTGCACGGTTATCGCCTCGATCGTCGAGAAAGGTGACGAGCAGTTCATCAAGGACATCATGCACGACGAGGTGCAGGGCCGCGACGACATCCGCCTGGTCATCGTCCGCGCCCGCGGCACCGGCAAGCGCGATGGCCTGGCCCATGCTTTCCGTGCCCTGTCGCGGCAGATGCCGCTGGAGGACGCGGTGGTCGGCGTGGTCGACGGCGACACCATGATGCTGCCCGGCTGCGTCGAGCGGGCGGTCAAGCTGTTCGCCGTGCTGCCCAACGTCGGTGGCCTGACCACCAACGAGTTCTGTGAGGTCGAGGGCAGCCGCTGGATGCGCCAGTGGCATTCGATGCGTTTCGTGCAGCGGCACATCAACATGTGCTCGATGGCCCTGTCGCACCGGGTGCTGACCCTGACCGGGCGGCTGTCGTTCTTCCGCGCCGGGGTGATGACCGACCCGGCCTTCATCCGCGACGTCGAGGCGGACTTCCTCGAGCACTGGCGCCTGGGACGCTTCCAGTTCCTCACCGGCGACGACAAGTCCAGCTGGCTGAGCCTGATGCGTGCCGGTTGGGACACCTTCTACGTGCCGGACAGCCACACCCTGACCGTCGAGCACCCACCCAGTGACAGCTTCTGGGTCGCCACCCGCCAGTTGATGTTCCGCTGGTACGGCAACTCGCTGCGGCAGAACTTCCGCGCCACTGCCCTGCTCGGCCGCGCGCGCCTGGGGCTGTTCACGCTGTACGTGCTGCTCGACCAGCGGGTGTCGATGTGGACCTGCCTGATGGGCCTGACCGCCTCGGTGGTGGCGGGCCTGGTGTTCGGTATCCAGTACCTGCTGGTGTACCTGTTCTGGGTGCTGCTCTCGCGCAGCCTGGTGACCGTGCTGTTCATCTTCGCCGGGCACCCGGTCAGCCCGATGTACCCCTTCGTTCTCTATTACAACCAGATCGTCGGTTCGCTGATGAAGGTCTACGCGATGTTCCACATGGACCAGCAACGCTGGACGCGGCAGAAGACCACCCTGGCCACCGGCAGCGTCGACTTCGACGCCAGCCTCAACCGCTGGTCCTCGAAGGCGATGTTGTGCTCCTCGATCGCCATCTTCTTCGGGGTCATCACCGTGCTTCTAGAACTCACGCAACGTTAAGGAAAGGCGCCTGCACATGAGTACTTCCAATACCCCCGCGGCCCCGGCCAACATCGTCCACGAAGCCATCGACGAGCGTCAGTACGTGCGCACCCGCATGAACGCCCGTGTACGCCTGCGCGGCGCCGTGGGCGAGCCATTCGAAGCGGACCTTGCCGACATCTCGCTCGGCGGCATCGGCCTGCTGCACGAAGCGCCGTTGACCATCGGCGCGCTGTACGACGCGTCGATCCAGCTGCGTCTGAACCAGGTCGACCTGGCGATCGAAGGCAAGGTGCGCATCGTCTCCCAGCGCGGCAAGGAGGTCGGCGCGCAATTCGTCGACCTCGACGCACAAAAACGCGACATCCTGCGCTACCTGATCAGCGCCTACCTGTCGGGCGAGGTTGCCGACATCAACGGCCTGTTCAACGTGATGCAGCGGGAAAACTACATCAAGGCGCGCAAGCACCAGCAAGCCCGCGCGCGCACGCCGGGCGAGCGCCTCAAGGCCATCGCCGGCACCGCGCTGTACACCGCCGCTGGCCTGGCCGCGCTGGGCTTCGTCGGCTACAAGGGCTACCTGCTGTTCTTCCGCATCCCGGCACTGCAGGCCACGGTGGCCAGCAACGCCCAGGTCATCAGCATGCCGGACAACGGCTACGTGAAGTACCTGCTGCCCGCCGGTGCGAGCGAAGTGCAGGCCGGCCAGCCACTGGCGAACATCTCCACCCAGCTGGCCACCAGCTTCACCAGCCCGGCGGACATGAAAGCCCTGGCCGACCTCGCCCCGGGCGACCTGCAGGCGTTGTTGGGCCGCGCCAGCGTCGAGACGGTGATCAACAGCCCGTGCGACTGCCAGGTCTGGTACCCATCGCAACCGCTGGATGGTTATGGCTACAAGGCCGCGCCGATGATGCACCTGCTGCCCAAGGGCGAGGCCATGTTCGTGCGCGCCAACGTGCCGTTCGACAAGCTCGCCGATGTCAGCCGCGTGCGCTCGGTGGACATGCAGGTGTTCGGCCTCGACCAGCACTTCAGCGGCAAGGTGGTGGACGCCCGCTCCGACGAGCTGAACCACAACCTGGCGCTGACCATCCAGCCGGACAGCCCGCTGCCGGCGGCGGCCTACCAGAAGGCCGTGGCGGTGGACCTGTACCTGGGCCTGCCGTTCGGCAGCGGCAACTGAGGGCCGGTCATGAACGCCAAGAACGCCCCGCGCCTGCTGCTGGCCGGCCTCGGCCTGGTCTGCGCCGGCAGCGTCTGGGCCGGGCAGAGCCTGGAGCAGATCCGCTACGCGCTGTACAAGGACCCGGGCGCCGACGTCACGAGCGACCTGCGCGCCCTCGCCGAGCGTGGCGACCTGGCCTCCAAGCAACTGCTTGGCGATGTGCTGGCCAACAGCGACAGTGCCAGCCGCCAGGACATCGTGAGCCTGTACCAGGAGGCCTTCGCCGACGGCCACGGCCAGATCCCGGCGCTGGCCTCGCTGGCACGCCTGCTCGACCGCACCCCGCGCCTGCAGCGCAGTCACGAAGCATGGGTGCGCCAGGCCCTGGCCCGCTACCCCAACGACCGTGATCCGCGCAGCACCAGCACCAGCCTGGAGGTGTTCCTGGTCTATCCGCAGCTGTTCCCCGGCGAGCGAGCCGCTGAACTGCTGGCGCTGTACGAACAGAGCTGCCTGCTCAACTGCCGCCCTGAGCTGTATCGCGCCGTGGTCGCCGAGCGCCAGGGCGACCGCGCCGCGGCCGAGCGCTGGTACCAGCAGGCGGCACGCATCGACCCGCGCGGCATCGAGCGTTACTACCGCTTCCTCGGCGAGCGCCAGGACCCGGCCTTCCTCGCCTTCGCCCGCAGCCTGGAGCCGGAGATGACCAGCCTGCCGGTGGAGGTGGTACAGCGCATCGGCGCGCTGCTGGACAGCATCCATGGCACCACCCGCGCCGAACTGGACGCCGAACGCGAGCAGCGCCAGAGCCGCGCCATGGGCGCCAAGGTCGAGCCGACGGCCGAGCAACTGGCCCGCGACAAGGCCGACGACCAGCTGCGCGCCGACGGCATCGCCGAGGCCCAGCGCTGGCTGGACAACGCCGTCGCCCGTGGCTACCTGCCGGCGCTGGTGGCCAAGGCCAACTTCATGATCTCCAACCCCACCGAGCACAACGCCGAGCAGGCCCAGGCATTGATCACCCAGGTAAGGGCCAAGGACCCGACCCGCGCCAAGGCATTGGATGCCCAGTTCTACATGGTCAATAACTGGCTGACCCTGGACCCGTACAAGGCCCATGCACTGATCGACGAGCTGATCGCCGCCCACTACCCGGACGCCCGCCTGCTCCTGGGTGATCTGTACAGCAAGGGCGGCCTCGACCAGCCCGACCAGGAGCGCGCCCTGGCCATCTGGCGACAACAGGCCGAGCAAGGCTCGACCGCCGCCTGGTACCGCATGGCCACCGTGCACCTGCGCGGCCGGGCCATCTGCCACGACCCGGTCAAGGCCTACACCTACGCCCGCATCGCCCTCGACCTCGGCGAGACCCGCGCCCGTGGCCTGATCAAACGGCTGGACAAGACCTTGCCCAAGGATGACATCGAGCGCGCCCTGGCCGTGCGCAACGATCTGTTGAAGGAGCCCACCCTGTGAAAGCGCACCCACCCCTGCTCGGCGCCCTGCTCGCCCTGGCGCCGCTGACGGTGCTGGCAGCCGAGGAAGTCACCGGCCCCGAGGCCGACAGCAGCGCGCCGATACGCGTCGCGACCGTTGACGGCAGCGAGCCGGTGATCACCTCGGAGTTCTTCAACAAGCTCACCCTGCAGACCGGCTACGGGCCGCAGGACTCCCAGGTCGGCCGCGACCGCGAGAGTTTCTACAGCCTGCGCTACGAGCCGTCGTTCGCCTGGTACTCGCCGGAAAAGCGCTGGGCCAGGTGGATGGTCTATGGCCGCTTGTGGCTGAACTACGACTCCAGCCAGTCGAGCAACCTGGCTAACGAGTCGACCAACAACAATGCCCGCGAACAACCCGAGGGCTGGTACGCCGAACTGCGCGAGCTGTACGTCAAGCGCAACCTGATCGGCGACGACCCGCGCTTCTCGCTGTCGTTCGGCCGCCAACGTTTCGCCGACGACTACGGCATCTGGTGGGACGACAGCCTGGAGTCGGTGCGCTTCGACTATCAGGACACCTTCTCCGACGCATTCGTCGCGCTCGGGCAGAAATTCCACAACTACAACACCGACGTCAATTCGCTGGCCGCGAGCGAAGAGCGCACGCTGTACCTGATGGGCCAGTACACCTATCGCTGGAGCCCGAACAACCAGGTCGGGGTGCGCCTGATGCAGGAGAACGACCGCAGCGACCACGACGTCGACGATCGCTACGACTTCAAGGGCTGGCGCTACGGACTGTTCTTCAAGGGCGACAACTTGCCCCTGGCCACCGACTACCACCTGGAACTGGCGGCCCTGGACGGCAAGATGGACAACACCGCCGGCAACGGCGTCACCCGCACCGGCCACGCCAGCAAAGGCTGGGCGGCGCTGGGCGAGGTCGGCAAGCGCTTCGAGACGCTGCCCTGGACCCCGCGCCTGGCGTTGCGCGGCGGCCTGACCGACAAGCCGGACGACGACAACGACGGCTTCCGGCTCAACCCGATCCAGTCCGACCGCATCACCCGCCAGGGCTCGTACAGCACGCGCCTGACCAGTGCGTTCGTCGCCCTCGACCTGCGCAACCTGAGTTACTACGGCTTCGCCCTGGAGACCCGCCCCACCGCGCGCAGCGCCCTGGACCTGCGGGTGACCCAGCTGAACCTGCGCGACGAGGGCGGCGCGCTGCCGATCCGCATGGCCGCCGATGCCCGTGCCCGACGCCAGAGCGAACTGAACGCCGGGCTGCACGGCAAGGGCGACAACGTCGGCCAGATGATCGACCTCAACTACTACTGGAAGATGTTCCCGGTAGCCCTCGACGGCAAGCACCTGGACGTCAACACCCTGGTCAGCGCCAGCTACCTCAACGCAGGCAGCGCGCTGGACAGCGGTGACGACTACCAGCTGAGTGTCGGCGTGGTGATCAGCTACTAAGGACGGGCCTGCATGATCTTCGCCTCCAACGTATTCCTGTTCCTCTACCTGCCGCTGTTCCTGGCTATCTACTACCTGGCCCGGCCGCGGTGGCGCTCGCTGGTGATCGTTGCCGCCAGCTACGTGTTCTACGCCTGGTGGCGCCCGGACTTCCTGCTGCTGTTCGTCGCCATCACCGCCTGGAACTACGCGTTCGGCCTGGGCATCAAGGCACGCCTGGACGCCGCGGACAAGCCTTGGGCCCTGCGCCTGCTGTGGTTGGGCGTGGCTGGCAACCTGGCGACGCTGGGCTACTTCAAGTACGCCAACTTCGGCGCCGAGATGCTGGCCCTGCTGCTGGCGCCGCTGGGCATCGACACCTGGACCCTGGAGAACATCTTCCTGCCGCTGGGCATCTCGTTCTATGTGTTCCATGCGCTGAGCTACATCGTCGACATCTACCGCAAGGACGCCACGCCCACGCGCAGCTTCATCGACTTCGCCGCCTTCGTCGCACTGTTCCCGCACCTGGTGGCGGGGCCGATCCTGCGCTACAGCCAGCTGGCCCCGCAGTTGCGCCAGCGCAGCCACTCGCTGGAGCTGTTCTCGCTGGGCGTGTGCCGGTTCATGCTCGGTTTCATCATGAAGGTGCTGATTGCCGACCGCCTGGCGCCGATCAACGTGCTGTTCATCGGCGAAGGCAGCCTGCAGTTCAGCGATGCCTGGTTCGGCCTGGTGGTGTCGACGCTGCAGCTGTATTTCGACTTCGCCGGCTACAGCCATATGGCCCTGGGCCTGGCGCTGATGATGGGGTTCCGCTTCCCGGAAAACTTCAACCAGCCTTATGTGTCGCAAAGCATCACCGAGTTCTGGTCGCGCTGGCACATGACCCTGGCGCATTTCCTGCGCGACTACGTCTACATGCCCCTGGTGCGCAAGCGCGTGGCCGGCGCCCTGCCGGCGCTGGTGTGGACCATGCTGCTGTCGGGCCTGTGGCACGGGGCGAGCTTCGCCTTCATCTGCTGGGGGCTGTTCTTCGGCATCGGCATGGTGCTGGAGCGCAAGTTCGGCCTGGCCACCAAGGTCAGCACGCCGTACCGCCTGGGCCGCAACCTGCGCACCGCACTGCTGATCATCCTGAGCATGCCGCTGTTCTTCACCATGGACCTGCGCCACAGCCTCGACATCTACCGGGCGCTGCTGGGCCTGAACGGCTTCGGCTCGCTGGAGCTGTACGTGCTCGGCGCCTCGAAGATGGCCATGGCCTTCGCCCTGGTGGCAGTCGCCTGGCTGATCCTGGCCGGGATCAACAACGTGCGCTTCTACGCCGGCAACCAGGACGGCTACTTCATGCGTCATGTCGGGGTACTGCACAGCCTGGTGCTGTGGGCGGGCTTTCTGCTGGCGCTGAGCAGCCTGGCGGCCAGTTCGTTTTCGCCGTTCCTGTATTTCCAGTTCTAGGAGAGTGCCGTGTACCCGGTGATGAAGACGGCCAGCAAGGCCAACGGTGTGATCTTTGCCCTGACGTTGGCGGCGATGTTCGTCTACTCGCTGCCGCCAGTGCTGAGCTTCGCCCGCGCCCAGACCGACAGCTGGAACCTGTTCGTCGACGGCAAGCTGTTGCGCAAGTTCGAGCAGGTCTACGACAAGCGCTTCTTCCTGCGCGAACCCTCGGTTCAACTGTGGGCCGACGCACGCTTCCAGCTGTTCGGCGAGGGCACCCAGGGCGTGGTGCTGGGCAAGGACGGTTGGCTCTACACCAGCCAGGAGTACCGCGTGCCCAACGACCTGGACGCCAACCTGGCGAGCCAGCTGGCGCAGATCGCCCAGGTCGAGCAGCAACTGGCCGAGCACGGCAAGCATCTGGTGCTGCTGCCCTTGCCGATGAAGCTGGATATCTATGCCACCCATGCCGAGCGCGCCTTCGACCCACGGGTGGCCAGCCTCTATGACCTCTTCGTCGCCGACCTGCAACTGCGCCGCCTGGATGTGGTGCCGCTGCGTGACGCCTACCTGCGCAACCTGGCCGGTCCGCGCCTGTTCCTCAAGTCCGACACTCACTGGAGCCCGGACGGCGCGCGGCTGTCGGCCTATGAACTGGCACGCCAGCGCCCGCGCCTGCTCGGTGACCAGGTGTATGTCTCGCACAAGGCCGGCGACAAGACGGTCAAGGGCGACCTGATGAACTACCTGCAGTTCGACCATGCCCGCCTGGCGCCACAGTTCGGCGGCAATCCGATCGAACTGTACGAAACCCTCAAGGCCGCACAGGGCAGTGACGAGCTGTTCGCCGAACAGGCGCAGAGCCTGCTGCTGGTGGGCACCAGCTACAGCAAGATCGACGATTGGAACTTCGTCGGTTTCCTCAAGGAAGCGCTCAACCGCGACCTGTTGTCCGTCGCCGTAGAGGCCCGTGGGCCGTTCGAGGCGATGAACCAGTTCCTCACCAGCGACCAGTTGCACAACCCGCAGATCGACACCGTGATCTGGGAGTTTCCCCTGCGCACCCTGCTTGCCCATCGCCCAGGCGCGCTTGCCCGCGACGCCCAGCCCGCGCATTTCTGACGTCCCAAGGAGAACCTGATGAAGCTTTCGCCCCTGTTCACCGCCCTGGCCCTGAGCGCCGCCAGCCACATCGCCCTGGCCGCCGAAGGCAATGCCGACCTGTACGACGCCGTGGCCCCGGCCGACTCGGCCTTCGTGCGCGTGCTCAACCTGTCCGATAACAGCATCGACGTGGCCCTCAGCGGCAAGCTCAATGCGCAGAAGGTCGCCCCGGGGCAGCTCAGCGGCTACCGCTTCGTGCCGGCCGGGGTACATAGGATCGGCATCGGCGCCACGGCCATCGAACCGACCCTGGCGGCCAACGCCGCCAGCACCGTGGTGTACGACGGCAAGCAACTGCAGCTCATTGCCGACCAGTATGTGAACGAGCCGAAGAAGGCCCAGGTGGCCTTCTACAACCTGACCCCGGCCCAGGCCACGCTGCGCACCGCCGACGGCAAGCACGAGGTGGTCAAGGCCCTGAGCAAGGGCCAGACTGGCGCGCGCATGGTCAACGAAATCAAGATCGACTTCGCCGCCTATGTCGGCGGTCAGGAAGTGGCCAGCTTCGACGAGTTGTTCCTCAAGAAAGGCCGCTCCTACAGCTACGTGCTGCTGCCTGGCAATCGCAGCCTGAGCCTGGCCAACAGCATCGACCCGACCGAGTGACACACCGCCGCAAGGATGACTGGCCCATGAACACCTTCCTCCCCCTTGGCCTGGCGGCCACCCTGGCGCTGACGGCCCTGCCCGGCCAGGCCGCCGAGCCCGCCCGGCCCGGCTGCGAGAACCTGCAGTGCATGGTCTGCCCAGCCTTGGCCGAACCGCAGCACTATGCCGAAGGGCGCATGAAACTGATGCGCCAGATCGTCCCCGGCAAGGAGCGCTGGCTGTTCCGCTCGATGGTCGACCTGACCAACGACTTCGGCATTCCCGCGCCCATGCGCCCGGAGTTCGCCCGGCTGATGGACGCATTCCACCGCCAGGGTATCCAGGTGGCCATGGCGGTCCAGCCGACCCGCGGCCTGATGCACCGCGACAAGCTCTACACCGACCAGTTGCATGGCTTCGACTTCGAACGCGCCAGCCGCAACCTCGACACCTACCTGGGGCAACTGCGCCAAGGCGGCGCGGTGGTGGCGCCGATGATGCAGCTGGTGCGCCAGCCGCCTCAGGGCGAATACTTCTTCCGCCGCGACCACCACTGGACGCCGGCCGGCGCCGAGGCCACGGCCAGGTTGATGGCCGAGGAGATCCGCCGCCAGCCGTTCTACAGTGGCTTGAGCAAGAAACGCTACAGCACCGAGCCCGGCGTGATGGTACCCAAGGACGGCACGCTGAACCTGGCCCTGAGCTACATCTGCGGCAACAACTACGGGTTCCAGTACGTACGCGGCTACCAGACCGTGCCTGTGGCCGATAGCAGCGATGCCCTGTTCGACGAAGCGCCCGACCCTGAGGTGATCCTGGTCGGCGACAGCAATGCCGCGGCTCGTGAGGACGAGAGCAAGCAGTTCAACTTCGACGGCTACCTGAAACAGTACCTGCAGACGGATGTGCTCAACTATGCACTGCCCGGCGTGGGCGAGGACGGCTCGCTCCTGGAATATCTGCTGTCCGCCGACTACAAGCCCGAGGCGCCGCCCAAGTTGATCGTCTGGGAACTGCCGGCCAACTACCGGCTGGACTCGCCCTTGATGTATCGCCAGTTGGTGCCCGCGATACACGGTGGCTGCAAGACGTCCAAAGAGCTACTGGGCACGAAACTGCAGCGTCCGGCACTGCAGGTCGGCGAGCGCATCGAACTGCTGAGCAATGCCGGAAGTGCCCGGCAGGCGGTGTCCAAGGGCTTTCTCGACATCCGCCTGAGCGACAGGAACGTCAAGGACTTCTACATCATCGTCTATTACGACAATGGCGCCCGCGACAAGGTGTGGTTCCGTCGCGAGGCGGCGGTCGGTGGCGGCCAGTACTACCTGGAGCTGAGCCGGGCGCCCGAGTTCGCCGGCGCCAACCTGCTCTCGGTATTCCTCGAGCCAACCAAGGCCGGCACCGCCGCCACCGATGTGGAGACGCGCCTGTGCCTGTGAAATCGATAATAGGGGCTGCTGCGCAGCCCATCGCCGGCAAGCCGGCTCCCACAGGGGAATGCGCGGCACTTGTGGGAGCCGGCTTGCCGGCGATGGGCCGCAAAGCGGCCCCAGGGTTGCTCCTGCTACTTGCAATCGTCCTGCTGCCCCTCCCCGGCCATGCTGCGCAAACCATCTGGCCCGCCCGCGCCACCGAGCAGTCGGCCCTGATCGCGGACTACCACAGCCTGACCTGCAGCAAGCAACCGCCACCACCCTATACCGGCAGCCTGCACCTGCAGAGCAAGTACGATCAACGCGACGCCAGCAAGTCGACCTTGCGCGCCGCGCCCGACGCCGACAGCGAGCGCATTGCCCGGCAGGTCAAACAGTTCATCGCAGGCGTGATCCAGGCCGGCAAGCGCTTCCAGAAGGCGAAGAAGCCCCAGGAGGCCAACATGGCCCTGGCCTGCCAGGAGCAGTGGCTGGAGCATTGGGCGCAAGCCGGTGCCCTGCTCGATCCGGATGCCAGCAACACCGGCATGGCGGCGCGCAAGTGGGCGCTGGCGGCCATGGCCGGCGCGGTGCTGCTGACCCAGGCGGCCGCCGACGGCAAGGTCCGCCTCAGCCCCGTGCAACACCGTTGGTTCAGCCAGCTTGGCGAACAGGTGATCCGCGAATACGACCCGCGCCGCCAGTCCACCACCGTGTACTTCAACAACCACGACTACTGGGCCGCCTGGGCGGTGGCCGCCGCCGGCATGCTGGTGGGCCGCGACGACTTCATCCGCTGGGCCGACGGCAACCTGCGCCGGGGCCTGGCCCAGGCCGTGCGCAGCGGCGACCAGGCCTACCTGCCGCTGGAGGTGGCGCGCAGCAGGCTGGCTGCCAACTACAGCCAGTACGCCCTGGTGCCGCTGGTGCTGCTGAGCGAATCGGCGCGCGCCAATGGCCTGGCCTGGAGCGACGACGACCAGCGCACCCTCGACCAACTGGCCAGTTTCGCCGCCCGCAGCGTGCTCGCCCCGGACACCCTGCCCGAGCTCAAGGGGCAGCGCCAGGCCGAAGTCGCGCCGTACAAGCTGGCCTGGCTGATCCCGTTCCTCGCCCGCCGGCCCGGGCACACCCTCGCCCGCCAGCTGTACGACAGCGAGGACGGCGAGGTGGACAACTACAGCCAGATCGGTGGCCTGCTCAAGCCGGCCTATCCCACCCTGCCTTGATCAAGGACGCTTCCATGGCACCGTTCAGCCGCTTTTCCCTCACCTGCCTGGCCGCCCTGCTACTGACGACGACCGCCCAGGCCGCGCCGGTAATGGACACCCTGCCCCAGGCGCAGCACCAGCAACAGCTGGACCAGCTGCGTCGCCAGGTCCGCCAGGCCGTAAGCTTCGAACAGGCCCGTCGAGCGCCTCCCGCAGGCCGCGCCAGCGTGAGCCTGCAACCGATGTTCTCGTCCCAGGCCGGCAGCTGGCCGTTCGAGCCGTTCGTCAACAATGGCCTGTTCCGCGCCATCGCCGGCTACCAGGCGCACCACCCGCAGGCCGTGGTGCTGCGCGGTGGCAGCATCACCCTGGCGCAACTGCATGACGCGCTGCGCGATCCGCGGGTGCTCAGGCCCTACAAGGATGGCTACCTGCTCAGCTACCCGTTGATGATCGGCGCCGATGCCGGGCTGCTGCTCGAGGGCGCCCATCTCTACCTGTACAGTTTTTCCGGCACCGCGCTGATCAACCAGGGCTGGTTGGGGCTGGAGCGTTCGACACTGGAGAGCGTGGCCGGCGACAAACCGGGCAACACCGATCGCGCCTGGCGCCCCTTCGTGGTGGCCTGGGCCGGCAGCCACACCCAGGTGATCGGCTCGACGCTCCGGCGCCTGGGCTACAACGCCAACCTGTCCCGGGGCCTGAGCACCGCGCTGAGTACCCAGCAACCCGCCGATACGCGCCCCGCCACGCTGCTGGTCGAAAACAGTCAGTTCAGCGAATTGTCCAGCGCGGTGGAGCTGCAACACAGCCAGGCAACCATCACCGGCAGCCGCTTCGCAGGCTCGCAGCAATACGCCATTGACGCCCGCGACAGCCAGCTGCACCTGCATGACAACCAGGTGCGGGGCATCGACAACAACAGCGGCGTGCGCCTGCGCGGCCAGACCCGGGCGCTGGTCGAGGGCAACCTGATCCTCGGCGCCGCCAAGGCCGCCATCGAGATCAGCGACCAGCGCGGCGCCGTGTGGCTGGCGGGCAACCGTATCGGCGACAGCCGGGGCAACGGCATCCAGCTGCGCAACCTGGCGCCCACGCCCGAGGCGCCGCTGCTGATCGACGACAACCTGCTGGCCAGCAGCCAGGGCAGCGCGCTGGACGCCAGCGAGGTGGCGGCCCTGGCCCTGGTCGGCAATCGCATCGGCAATACCCCGGAGTACGCCGTCAGCCTGCGCAATGCCACGCCCCTGCCGGGCCCGCTGCTGCTCAGTGGCAATCGCCTGGGACAGGTGGGCAAGGCGGTGGTGCGGGTCGAGGGACTGCGGGAGGTCGAGTTGGGGAACAATACCTTCGACGGCAAGGCGCTGCTGCAGAACCTGCTGGCCGGTGACCTGCTGGCGCTGCAGGGACAAGTGCTGGAGGCGACGCTGGTCCAGGGGCGGATGGTGCGGCTGCGTCAGTAGTAGCTCAGGCGACCGGGCGCTGCATCCGCACGAAACACTCGTCCATGCCCACTTCAACGAAGCCCCGGCGCTGGTACAGGCGCCGCGCCGGGTTGCTGCCGAACACCATCAGCCGCAGCCATGGCAGCCGGCGTTGCGCCGCCCAGGTGGCCAATTCCTCCAGCACCCAGCTGCCCACGCCACGGCCACGATACTCGGGCAACAGGTGCAACTCGCGAATGAACAACGCCTGGCGATCCTGGCTGAGGCTGCAGAACCCAAGCACCTGTTCGTCCTCGACCACCAGCCACTGCTCGCGCCAGCCCCAGGCCTCGTCGAAGGCTTCCTCGATCCACAGCAGGTCGAACTCGCGGTAATACGGCAGCATGGCGCGGCGGGTAAGGTCGCGGGCAAACGTCAGGTAGTCATCGTTGGCGGGGATCAGTTCAAGGGGCATAGCACACCGGTGAACTGGCCGGGCCACGGCGCTCCAGCTCATCCTCCAGCCACCGGGCCAGGACCTGGGCATTGTTGTGCTCGGTATCCTTGCCAGCGTAGAGCAAGGTCAAATCGCCTTTATCGGCCAGGTCCAGCAACGGATACCAGTGCTCGGGGTGGGCGGCCAGTTCCTGCTGATAGCGCTGGACAAAGGCTGCAAAGTCCAATTCACCGGCGTGAAATGCCTTGCGCAGTGCATCGGAGGGCGCGACTTCGCGCAACCACTGCCCATGCAGGTCTTCCTTGCGCTTATTGCGGGGCCACAGGCGATCGACCAGCACGCGCTGGCCATCCTGCACCTCGACGCTCTCGTAGACGCGTTTGCAGCGAATCATCAGGTACTCCTGCGACATCGTTCCCCTACCAGCCTAGGGCCTTCATTGATCGAGGTCACGGCCCGGTAACGAATTGTTTCTATGCTGTATACCTTCGGCACCACCGCCCGACGCCAACCGGAGCCCTCATGGCAACCCCGTCACTGGCCAGCCAGCCCGACCTGAGCCTGCGCACCCCAGGCCCACCCCTTGCCCACAAACCCGGACGCGCCACCCTCACCTTGTTCTTCGGCCTGCTGCTGGCGGGCCTGGCCTACACCTTCTGGAGCCTCAAGCAGGACGTCAGCGCCAGCGGCACCGTCGTCACCACCGTCACCCCTTTCCTGTTGCTGGGCCTGGCCCTGCTGATCGCCCTGGGCTTCGAGTTCGTCAATGGCTTCCACGACACCGCCAACGCCGTGGCCACGGTGATCTACACCCATTCGCTGCCGGCACCGGTTGCGGTGGTGTGGTCTGGGTTGTGCAATTTCCTCGGGGTGCTGCTGTCCAGCGGCGCGGTGGCCTTCGGCATCATAGCCCTGCTGCCGGTGGAGCTGATCCTGCAGGTCGGCTCGTCGGCCGGTTTCGCCATGGTCTTCGCCCTGCTGCTGGCGGCGATCATCTGGAACCTCGGCACCTGGTGGCTGGGGCTGCCGGCCTCGTCCTCGCATACCCTGATCGGCTCGATCATCGGCGTGGGGGTGGCCAACGCGCTGATGCACGGGCGCGATGGCACCAGCGGCGTTGACTGGGCCCAGGCCAGCAAGGTTGGCTACGCCCTGCTTTTCTCGCCCTTGATCGGCTTCGCCTGCGCCGCCTTGTTGCTGCTCGCCCTGCGTGCGCTGGTCAAGCGCCGCGAGCTGTACCAGGCACCAGAAAGCCAGACGCCGCCGCCCTGGTGGATCCGCGGCGTGCTGATCCTCACCTGTACCGGCGTGTCGTTCGCCCACGGCTCCAACGACGGGCAGAAAGGCATGGGCCTGATCATGCTGATCCTGGTCGGCACCCTGCCAATGGCCTATGCCCTGAACAAGACCATGCCCAACGAGCAGGCCCTGCAGTTCTCGGCCGTCGCCGAGGTCACCCGCCAGGCGCTGGTACGGGCCGCCCCCGCGCCCGCCCCGGCCGATCCGCGCCAGGTGCTGACCGCGTTCGTCGCCACCCCTGCGGCCAGCCCCGAGCTGCTGCCGGCGCTGGCCGCGCTGACTGGCATGATCGGCGAGGAGGTCAAGGGCTATGGCTCGCTCAAGCGCGTGCCGGCCGAGGCCATGGCCAACGTGCGCAACGACATGTACCTGGCCAGCGAAGCCATCCGCCAGATCGACAAGCACCAGCTGGCCCGCTACGACGCCGATACCGCCCGCCATGTGCAGTTGTTCAAGCGCCAACTGGACGACGCCACCCGCTATATCCCGCTGTGGGTCAAGGTGGCGGTGGCCATCGCCCTGGGCCTGGGCACCATGGTCGGCTGGCGGCGCATCGTGGTGACGGTGGGCGAGAAGATCGGCAAGACCCACCTGAGCTATGCCCAGGGCGCTTCGGCCGAGGTGGTGGCGATGTGCACCATCGGTGCGGCGGATATGTTCGGCCTGCCGGTATCGACCACCCATGTGCTGAGTTCGGGGGTGGCCGGGACCATGGTGGCCAATGGCTCGGGGATTCAACGCAAGACGCTGGTCAACCTGCTGATGGCCTGGGTGCTGACATTGCCGGCGGCAATGGTGCTGGCGGGGTGCTTGTACTGGTTGCTGAACCAGATCCTCTGAGGATGTGCGACGGGGGCTGCCGCGCAGCCCCCGACGAGGTCATGCCGGAATCTTCAGGCCTCGCTGCACGGCCGGGCGCTCGAGGAACCGCGCCAGCACCCGCTGCACTTCCTTGAACGTGTCGAATTCCACCAGCTCCCGCGCGTTGTAGCGCTCCACCAGGTTACGCACCCAGGGGAAGATGGCGATATCGGCGATGCTGTATGCATCGACCATCCACTCCCGCCCTTGCAGGTGGCGGTCGAGCACCGCCAGCAGGCGCTTGGACTCATTGACGTAGCGGTCACGGGGACGTTTGTCCTCATACTCCTTGCCCGCGAAGAAATGGAAGAACCCCACCTGGCCGAACATCGGCCCGATGCCGCCCATCTGGAACATCAGCCACTGCAGGGTCTGGTAGCGCTGGGCCGGGTCCTGGCTCAGCAACTGGCCGCTCTTCTCGGCCAGGTACTGCAGGATCGCCCCCGACTCGAACAAGGGCAACGGCTGGCCCCCCGGCCCATTGGGATCGAGGATCGCCGGGATCTTGTTGTTGGCGCTCAGGGAGATGAACGCGGGGCTCAACTGATCCTCGGTTTCGAAGCTGACCTTGTGCACCTCGTAGGGCAGGCCGATTTCCTCGAGCATGATCGAGACCTTGACCCCGTTGGGCGTGGCCAGCGAGTACAGTTGCAGACGCTCGGGGTGTCGCGCCGGCCATTTGCCGGTGATGGGGAATGCGGAAAGTTCGGTCATGGGGTGCCTTCGCGTTGGGAGCCTTCAATCTAGATGATCTTCGGCCATCCTGACCATCACCCAGTCGCGGTGCCGCTCGTCGCCGCAAGGGAAGATCGCCTCGCCCACCTTGCGAAAGCCGTTGCGCTGATAGAAACCGATCGCCCGAGCGTTCAGCTCATTAACTGTCAGGCGCGCCTGGCCATCGACCTGGGCCAGGGTGGTGGCGAGCAACAATTGCGCGGCGCCGGTGCCATGGGCGCAGGGTAGTACATAGCAGCGGGAGATTTCCGCCAGTTGATCGGCTTCGGCAATGCCCAGCTTGCCGGGCGCCAGGTCGAGCATGCTGTAGCCCAGCACCTGGCCATCCCGTTCGACCACCAGCAACCGCTTGTGCGGGTGCTCCAGGTGCGCCTGGAAATGTTCGGGCTGGAGATGGTGGGCGATGTAGTGTTGCTGGGCGCTGACCGCGCTATCGGGCGGGCTGGCCAGGGCGAAGGTCGCCTGGCCGACAAGGCTCAGGGCCACGCAGTCTTCGTCACGGGCCGGGCGAATCTGGTAGGGCATGGCAACATCCTGTCGGGCAGCCGGGTCACGTTCGACAATGCCAGCCCCACCCCATCGGTGCAAGTTCAGGCGTCGCCATGGGCCTGGCGCTTGAGCTTCTCGGTGTCGACCCGCACAAATACCGAATCGGCGGTGACAGTCAGTACATCCCCGGCCCAGACCTCGCAGATCACCCGGGTCTTGCGCCCCAGCTCGCCCTCGACCCGAGCCTTGAGCAGCAGTTCGACGCCCATGGGCGTGGGCTTGAGGTAGGTCAGGCCAAGCTGGCCGGTGACGCAGTCGATACGTGGCAAGGTGCCAGGTTCGCGGCCTTCGGCACGGTAGTGACAGGCCATGGCGGTCCAGTTGGAGTGGCAGTCGACCAGCATGGCCAGCAGGCCACCGTAGACCAGGCCGGGCCAGCCGGTGAAAGTCGGGTCGGGGGTATGCCGGCACGACAGGTGGATGCCGTCGGCGTCCCAGTGGCTCTGCACATGCAGGCCGCTGGGGTGGGAACAGCCGCAGCCGTAGCAGATGCCTTCGGGGGCGGCGAGTTGTTGCAGGGACAGGGCGTGCTCGGTCATACGCGTCCTTGGCTTGTTGGTGTTGGATAAGGAGGCTGGCTGCCGATGGTAGCGCCCTGCGCGGCCTGCGCCAATGCACGAGGCCTGGCCGCAGACAATACCTGCCTGACGGCAACCGCTCTGAACCGCGATTCAGCAAGATTCAGCCCACCCATCCAGACGATTGACTCCCTGCCCGTTCGGTGGTCAGATGCGCGCCAGTTTCAGGTGCCCTGCGCCGCCGCGCGCAAGGTGAAACGGGAAGCCGGTGAGTCGATACCACGACAAGTCCGGCGCTGCCCCCGCAACGGTAAGCGAGCGAACCCTTCGACAGACCACTGTGCACACGCATGGGAAGGTGAAGGCTTCACGACCCTCGCAAGCCCGGAGACCGGCCTGAGGCTTCACTTGGCAACCCGCGGTGGGCGGGCGCAGGCCGGTATTCGCGTGCGCGCCTGCGCGCGCTTCGCCGTTGCGTGTTTTCCACCGGGATCCATTCTTTCCTGCAGCAGTGGAACGACATGTCCCGTATCAACAAGCTTCACACCCTGGCGGCCTGCCTGGCCGTGTCCCTGCCGGCGCTGGCCGACGAGCAGCCCAGCCCTGCGCTCACCCTGCCCTCCACGGCGATCACCGACAGCCGCGACCCGCAGACCGTCGACCTGGCCACCCCCACCCAAGCCGGTTCACGCCTGAACCTCAGTGCCCTGGAAACCCCGGCGAGCACCAGCAGCATCACCGCCGCGCAAATCCAGCAGCGCAACAACACCACGGTGCAGGATGCCGTGACCCGCTCGCCGGGCATCACCTTCATCGGTACCCCTGGCGATGGCGGCACCGGCTTGTCGGCGCGCGGTTTCACGGGCCAGAGTTCGGTGATGACCCTGTTCGACGGGGCGCGCCTGTACGCCGGCGCCGGCACCCTCACCTACCCGGTCGATCCCTGGATGGTCGAGCGTATCGATGTGATCCGTGGGCCTGCCTCGGTGCTGTATGGCGAGGGCGCTACGGGGGCTGTGGTCAACGTGATCCCGAAAAAGCCCTTCAGCGGTGATATCCGCAACCACCTGCGCCTGGGCTACGGCTCCTGGGACCGCCAGCAACTGGGCCTGGACAGCGGCGGCAGTCTGAGCGAGCGCCTGAGCTACCGCGCCACCCTGAACCAGCAGGCAGGCAACGGCTGGGTCGACCGCACCGATTCGCGCAGCCTGGCGTTTTCCGGCGCACTGCGCTTCGATGCCAGTGACGACCTGAGCTTCACCTTGTCCCACGAACGCGGCGACGCACAACCTGCCAACTACTACGGCACGCCGCTGATCGACGGCCATCTGCGCAGCAGCGTGCGCAACAAGAACTACAACGTCAGCAATGACCAGCAGCGCTACCACGATGAGTGGACACGGCTGACCAGCGACTGGAACATCAGCGACAGCATCAGCGCCAGCAACCAGCTGTACTACATCAAAAGCCGTCGCCACTGGCGCAATGCCGAGGAATACGCCTGGGATGCCGGTGTGATCCAGCGCCGCAGTTTCCTGGAGATCAAGCACAACCAGGAGCAGATCGGCGACCGCCAGAGCTTCACCTTCGATCACTCGCTGTTCGGCCTGGCCAGCAAGACCGTGGTGGGCGCCGAGTACAACAAGATCCGCTTCAACATCGACAGCAACTCACCCTATGAGGATGGCTACACCGACCCGCTCGACCCTTGGCGGCCGGCGCCCGGCGGGTTCCACAGTGCCGATCCGACGCGCCCGCAGACGCTGTCGAAAACCAGCACCTTCTCGCTGTTCGCCGAAAACCGCACGCAACTGACCGAGCGCCTGTCGCTGGTCACCGGCATACGCCGCGACCAGAACCACATCGACCGCAACGACCTGGTGAAGGACACTCGCGAAGACCAGAGCCTGCGTGGCGGCAACTGGCGCGCCGGCCTGGTGTACGCGCTGACTGACGATCTGTCGGTGTACGGCCAGTACTCCACCAGCGAGGATGGTGTCGGTGACCTGCTGACCCTGCGCCCGGAGCAACGCCTTGAACTGACCGAAGCCAAGCAGACCGAATTCGGCCTCAAGCAACGGTTCTGGGACGGACGCGGCGAATGGACGTTGGCGGCCTACCACATCGTCAAGAAGAAGCTGCCGGTGTACGACGTGGTCTCCAAGCGCAGCCAGCAGGCAGGCCAACAGACCTCCGATGGCCTGGAGGCAAGCCTGGAGCTGGCACTGGGCAATCAATGGCAACTGTCGGGCAACGCAGCCTTGGTGCGCGCCAAGTACGATGACTTCACTCAGCTCAGCCGAGGCGTTTCCTACGACCGGTCTGGCAACCACCCTCAGGACGTCCCACGTCGAACCGCCAACCTGTGGCTGAGCAAAGGCTTCGGGCAAAGCGTCGACACCGGTATTGGCCTGCGCTACGTAGACGCCCGCTATACCAGCGCCGCCAATGACCAACGCGTGCCGGGCTACACCGTGGTCGATGCCAACATCGGCTGGCAGGTGCTACCCGACGTGCGCCTGGGCCTGCAGGTGAACAACCTGTTCGATCGCGAGTACGCCCAGTCGAGCTACAGCGGCGAACAGTGGCTGCTGGGCGCACCGCGCTCGTATTTCGCCACGGTGGACTACAGCTTCTAGGTCGGCCAGGTAACAGCGTGGGAGCGGGCTTGGCCCGCTCCCACAAGAGCCCAGGTCTGACGGCCATCGCGTCGTGCTTGAACATCATCGCGCCACCTGCTCGACTAGGGCCTACGCCCCGTCCACAAGCAGCGCGCCATGACCGACATCCCGCAAATTCCCGCAGCGCCCGTGCACGCGCTTGACCAGCCGCGCACCTTGCTGTTCCTCGCCTACCCGCAGATGGGCCTGCTCGACCTCAGCGGCGCGCAGACGGTGTTCTGGGCCGCGACCAAGGCCCGCGCCGCGCGCGGCCTGCCCGGCTACCGGGTGGTCACTGCCAGCCTCGAAGGGGGCCTGGTGGCCACCGCCGAGGGCCTGGCCGTCGCCACCGAGCCACTGGCGCCCTGGCTGCACGAGCCCTTCGACACGCTGGTCGTGCCCGGCGCCCCGGAGATCGTCCGCACCCTCCCCGATCACGCCGAGCTGGTCGCCTGGCTGGCCCAGGCCGCCCAACGCGCCCGACGTACCGCTTCGGTATGCAGCGGTACCTTTCTGCTGGCCGCCGCTGGCCTGCTTGATGGCCGCCGGGCCGCCACCCACTGGGCGATGTGCGATGCCCTGCACCGACGCTTCCCGGCCATCGAGGTGGATGCCGAATCGATCTTCGTGCAGCAGGATCAGGTGTGGACTTCGGCCGGCGTCAGCGCCGGCATCGACCTGGCGCTGGCCCTGGTCGAGGCCGACTGCGGCCGCGAGGTGGCCATGCAGGTGGCCCGCGAATTGGTGGTGTTCCTCAAGCGCCCCGGCGGCCAGGCGCAGTTCAGCGAACTGCTCAAGGCCCAGGGCGAGGACAGCGACGCCTTCGAGGCCCTGCACCTATGGCTCAGCGAGCACCTGGGCGACCCGCGGCTGACGGTCGAGCGGCTGGCCGAGCAGGCGCGCATGAGCCTGCGCAACTTCACCCGGGTGTACAAGCACAAGACCGGCCGCACCCCGGCCAAGGCCATCGAGGTGTTCCGCCTGGAGGCGGCGCGCCGCTTGCTGGAAAACTCCGACCAGCATATCGAGCAGGTCGCCCGCCAGTGCGGGTTCGGCAGCGAGGAGCGTATGCGCCTGGCGTTCCAGCGCCACCTGGCGGTAACCCCGCGAGACTATAGGGCGCGCTTCGCCCGCAGCGTGCCGCTGGCCGAAATCCAGGGTTCTTTGGCCTAGGGGCAAACCGAGGGGGCGCTTAGCATCTGCACCACGCCTGTCGGGCCGCAATCCAGGCTCACCCCCAAGGCGTACCCTTTTTCCACTGCCGCAGCGACAACATCCATAATCGCGGCATCCAGGAGCCCCTCATGAAACAGATCCTGATCATTGGCGCAGGCTTCGCCGGGCTGTGGAGCGCCCTCGGCGCCGCCCGCCTGCTCGACCTGCACAAACGCGACGACGTGCTGATCACCGTGCTCGCCCCCCAGGCGGAGCTGCACATCCGCCCACGCTTCTACGAACCCGACGTACACACCATGGCCGCTCCCTTGCAGGCGGTGTTCGACGCGGTCAACGTGCGCTTCGTCAAAGGCACGGCCTACCACATCGACCAGGCCAGCCAGGAGGTGGCCTATCGGCAGACGGGTGGTATCGAGGCCAAGCTGGGTTACGACCGCCTGATCATGGCCTGCGGCAGCCTGCTCAACCGCCCGGCGCTGGCAGGCTTCGACCAGCACGCCTTCGATGTCGACAAGATCGACTCGGCCACCCGCCTGGAAGAACACCTCAAGTCCCTGGCCGCCCGCCCCGACAGCCCCGCACGCAATACCGTGGTGGTGGCCGGTGGCGGCTTCACCGGCATCGAGACCGCCACCGAGCTGCCCAGCCGGTTGCGAGCGATCCTGGGCGACAAGGTCAAGCCGCGCATCGTCGTGGTCGACCGCGGCGCGAAGATCGGCGCCGCCCTGGGCGACGGCATTCGCCCGGCCATCGAACAGGCATCGGCGGCGCTGGGGATCGAGTGGATCTGCGGCGCCACGGTGGCCTCGGTGGATGGCGGCGGCGTGCTGCTGGACAACGGTGAACGCATCGCCGCCAACACCGTTGTTTGGACCGTGGGCTTCAAGGCCAACCCACTGACCGAGCAGATCAGCGGCGAACGCGACCGCCAGGGCCGCCTGCATGTGGATGGCAACCTCAAGGTCATCGGCAACCCGACGGTGTACGCCGCGGGCGATGTGGCCTACGCTGCCTGCGACGAGGTTGGCAACTTCGCAGTGATGTCCTGCCAGCATGCCATTCCGCTGGGCCGCTACGCTGGCAACAATGCCGCCGCCGAGCTGATCGGCGTGGCACCGATGACCTACAGCCAGCCCAAGTACGTCACCTGCCTGGACTTGGGCGCCTGGGGCGCTGTGTACACCGAAGGCTGGGAGCGCACCGTTTCGCCGCCGACGGACAAGGCCGAGGCCAAGCAGCTCAAGCAGCAGATCAATTCGGTATGGATCTATCCGCCGGCGGCTGACCGCGCGGCAGCGCTGGCGGCAGCCGATCCGTTGATCCCGGTGGCCTGACGGTACATCTGCGCGCGCCTACAGGGCATCTCGAGTACCCACGATGATGCCCTGCTCACGCAACTGCCTCAGCATCTGCAGCCCTTGCTGCAGGTGCTGACTCCCCAGCGCCCGCAAGCGCTCGCGCCCGGTACCGGGCAAGCCCACCAGCAGCTGCCAGGCCAAAGGCGCCAACCGGGCGAAGCGTACCTGCAGGTTGGCGTCGCGGTACACCAGCAACAAGGTGGGCTGCTCCGGCGCCTCGTCGGGTTGATACTCGGGACCGATGCGCTCCACCGGCCAGCGGTAGGCCAGCACCCGCGCCACGCACGACAGCAGCGGCTCGCCGACCAGCAGGTCGCCGTCCGGGTCGTGCGGCGGATCCTCGGCGTCGCTCAGGTACAGCTGCGCTTCGATCCATTCGTAGTGCGCCAGCTCCAGCTGCCAGGGAGCGTCCGGCGCGACGCCCTGCAGGTAGTCGATGAAGGCTTCGGCTACTTCGGTGAACAGCGGCGTCTGGCTACGGTAATGGGCGTAGAAGTCACGCACCCGGGCATGCCAGCGCTGATCGCCAAGGGTCCGGCGCATCACTGGGAAACTGCCGGCCAGCAGCCCTTCGATGGCGCCGTAGAACAGTTCGCGGTAGACCTTCAGGCGCCGCGCCTCGATCCCGGGCGGCGGCGGGTTGCCGACCGGGTCGCGCAGGTGGCGGGCCAGGGTGAACTGCTGGTGGCGCAGGGTTTCGATCATGGTCTTACGCTCCATGGGCACGTTGCACGTCGCGGATGCGCGCCGTCTCGGCCAGCAAGTCGGCCAGCGGCGGGTAGTTGAAGTCGCGCTCGAGCACGGTGGGTTGCGCGCCGAAGCGCTGGCAGGCGACGGCGAACAAGGCCCAGACATCCTCCTTGACCGGCGCGCCGTGGGTGTCGACCTTCAGGCCCGGCGCTTCGTCATAGTGACCGGCCACATGCATGCCCACCACCCGCTCGC
The DNA here is from genome assembly GCF_018596375.1 of Pseudomonas sp. RC3H12. Taxonomy (NCBI): domain Bacteria; kingdom Pseudomonadati; phylum Pseudomonadota; class Gammaproteobacteria; order Pseudomonadales; family Pseudomonadaceae; genus Pseudomonas; species Pseudomonas sp. RC3H12. Next base: position 2,742,744 of record NZ_CP075595.1, read on the forward strand.
GGGGAAGGCCGGCGAGGAAGGCCCGGGCGTCGTAACGGTGGTTGCAGGCGTTGACGAAGACGTTGTTGACGTCCAGCAGCAGGTCGCAGTCGGCCTCGTCGAGCACGGCGCGGACGAAATCCAGCTCGGCCATCGCCTGGTACGGCGCGGCGTAGTAGCTGATGTTCTCCACGGCGATGCGCCGGCCAAGGATGTCCTGGACCTGGCGGATACGGGCGGCCACATGGTGGACGGCCTCGTCGGTGAACGGAATCGGCATCAGGTCATAGAGGTGACCGTCGTCGCTGCAATAGCTCAGGTGCTCGCTGTACATCCGCACCTGGTGGCGGTCGAGGAACTGCCGGGTGCGCTGGAGGAAGCCTAGGTCCAGCGACGCGGTGCCACCCAATGACAACGACAGGCCGTGGCAGGCGATGGCAAAGCGCTCGGCCAGGCGCGCCAGGCCCTGGCCGAAGGCGCCGCCGACACCGATCCAGTTCTCCGGGGCGCACTCAAGGAAGTCCACTGCGCCCGCCTCCATGGTCAGCAGGTCGGGCAGCAGGCCGCGGCGCAGGCCGAGACCGGTGTGCAAGGTGTGTTGGGGCATGGTCGGAGGGTTCCGTATGGCAGGGATCGACATCGCTGGGCCAGCCCGCCCCCACAGGGCAAATGCCGGTGGGAGCGGGCTGGCCCCGCGACAGGCTTCAGGACCTGGTCAGGTGGCTGAACAACCCGTCGGGCATCGCCTTGCCATTGGCCTTGTAGATCGCCGCCAGGTGATCGTGGGCCTCCTGCTCGGAAATGAAGCCATCGTGGTTGCGGTCGATCTTGTCGAAGTCGGCCGCCCGGTCCTTGGCCACGGCCAGGAACTCCTCGCGCGAGACCTTGCCATCATGGTTGCTGTCGGTGCGGGCGAACGAGGCGTCGCCGCACTTGCCCTCACCGCACTTGCCCTCGGCACCGGCCTTGGCGCTGGCGCCACACTTGCCCTCGCCACATTTGCCTTCGCTTTGCGTGACCTTGCCGCTGGCACCGCATTTGCCCTCACCGCACTTGCCTTCGCCAGGGGTCTTGGCAGCGGCCAGCTGGTAGCCCTGGGCCAACGGTTCTACCGCGAAGGCGCTGTTGCCCAGGACCATGCCGCCGAGCAGGGTGGCGCCGAGCAGGCCGAGGGTTTGACGGGTCGTTTTCATGGTGTCGCTCCACTGTGGTTGGAAAGTGGAGCCATTGAGCCGCAGCGGTGTGTCGTCGATGTATCGGAGCGGGCGTGGTTTTGTATGGCAGTGGGTCGGGGCGAGGCGCAGATACACAGGGATACAAGAACGGCCTTCTGCTCGTGCAGAGGGCCGTGACAGAGGCGTCAGTCTTCCAGCGGCTTGGGCGGCGCGGCAGGTTTGGCGGGCTTGCTCGGCTTGGCCTTGCTGTCCTTGGCCTTGGGCTCGGCTGGTGCAGCGGCTACCGGCTCCGGCGCTGTCACCGCCTGCTCGCTGGCCGGCAATTCATCGACTGCCTTGAAAATAACTTGCGGGTCGAGCTTCTCGCCGCTGTCGTCGTCCTTGAGCACATGGCGCTCGCCATCCTTGCCCACCAGGATCACCTTGGTGCCTTTGCTGGCTCCCAGCTTGAGCTCTCGGATCAACGCCATGGTGGTCTGCTGCTCGAGGTTCTTGTCCTCACGCTTGCCCATCATGTTGGCGACGCTGTACAGCACCAGGCCACGCTCCTTGAATCCGGCCTGGGTCGCAGGCTTTTTCAGCGCCTCTTCCAGGCCACGCAGGGTCGGGTCGGCTGAACTCGGGGCAATGACCACCAATGGCCTGGCCTTGCCCAGTTCCTTGGCCAGCGGGGCATCGCTGTCGGCGGCGTGCAAAGGGCCGGCTACGGCAAGCAAGGTGGCGAGGGTCAGTGACCGAACGAGCATGCGCATCTCCTTATTCTCTCGATAAACCAAAGACTGCAGATCAGGGAGAAAGATCCGGGCCGGGAGCCTAAACCAAGTGTTCATCTATCTGCTGGGGTCAAAGGTAACCAGCGGTTTCGGCAACCCTCGCAGATCTTGCTGACACCCTTTACGGAATCACCACTCCCAACCTTGAGCGTAGTCCAAAGCCATCATGCTCCGAAGGGAACTCAGCGAACGAAGATTTCCTGCTCGACAACCAGCTCCAATGCATGACGAGTCATTTCAAGCATCATCGTGCGCTCGGCTAGCGCCTGCGTCTCCTGTACCTGGCCGATCTGCTCCAGCCGAGCTGCTTCCGATAGACTCCGATCCGCCATCAGTGCCTCCACGCGGGCGTGATAGGGCGCATTGAAGGCATCGAAGCGTGCCTGATAGACATGGCGCAGGTGCCGGCACCAAAAATCCCTCTCGGCCAACGACCGTGCCACCGTCTCGCTACTCTCTGCCGCCAGCACACGCTCACGCGCCTGCGCGACCTGCTGCATGCCGACACCTGCAAAGTCGCGGAACAACATATCATTGATCCGCAGCGGCAAGTCCAGATCGCGGCGCAGCGCCAGCCGATACGCCAGTACCACCTCGATTTCGTCCGGGTTCCCGCCTGCCGCTCGCCGTGCCTGAACATCTTCCAGGGCGATACGATCGACGGCGTCCAGCCGCCACAGCTGACGCCCAAGATGCAGCAAGGCCCGTTCACGATTACCCACAACGCTGCCCTGCTGCGCCTGCCTCACCAGCAAACGCACTTCCAGGTCGCTGAAACGCAGGGTAATGCTGTCCTGGCAGGTGACATCCCGGGCGCAGGCGAACAGTTCATTGCATAGCTCTGCATCCGCATCCATCGCCTGGAGCATCTCCAGTACCCGAAAGGCGAGATCGCGGGCACCGACAGGGCTGCGAAAGTCGGCCGATTCCGTCAAGCCCGTGAGCAGGTCGAAAAACGCTTCGCCGTGTTCGTTGCCGTCCACCAGCGCCCAGGCCGAACCCAACTCATCGCGGTGCCTATCCTCGATCGCATCGAGCCAGCGCATACGCGCCGGGATGTCAGGCTCAATCAATTGCACAGGTGCAACCGGCAGAGCCAAGGCTGCCAGCAACCGCTGACGCTGCTCGGACGTCAAGGGGTTGCCCTGCAGCCACACCCGGCCCCTGGTCCAAAGCTGTGCTTGATAAAAACCTTCGGGCAACGCGGTGATGAGGTTGTCGCGCACATCGAGCGTAACCAGCCGCTGGCACTCCAGCGTACCGTGAGGCAGAGCGGCGATCCTGCTGCCGCTCAAACGCAATTCGTTGAGCTGCGTCATCGCATGCACCGAGAACGTGCGCCCGAGCGGGTTGTGGGAAAGATTCAGGTAGGTGAGCGCTTCGCAACCGGCGAGCACTGCGCTTTGACCAGGATCCAGCGCGATCTGGTTGTTGCACAGGTCCAGGCACTGCAACTGGCGCATATGCTGCAATTGCGCCGGCAGACGAGTTAGCCTGTTGCCGGGCAGCTCCAGTACTCTGAGATTGGCAAACGCCTGGAGAAAACTGTCGGGAACCGCTTCCAGTTCCATGCCGCGCAATGACAGGATCGCAACGCGACTTAGACGGATTTGATCCGGCAGTTCCGGGAGGACGCCTGGCTTGGCGCCCATCTGGCTCCACCAGAGCTCGATCGGAGGGAAGCGATGAACGGACTCTTCGAACGTACTGCGTTGCCAGCACCGCATGAGCGCGTCACCGAAGTAGCGGCGCTGCTCCCGGGCCTCGCCACCCGAAACGCTTCTGATCCAGCGGTCCATGTGCTGGCGCAACAGTTCGGATTGCGCACGCACCGTCGCCAGGACCTCCTCGACGGGCCGCCCCGAGGCCTGGACCGCGCTGATCCACCTATCGAGCTCTGCCTGCTCCAGGGCTGGAAACAGGCCGTGCACCCTGTCGATCAGGGCCTGCGGCCTGCCCCTGCGCCACCCTCCGCCGGGCTGGCGCCCGCTCAGCAGATAACCGAAGCGACCGTCCTGCAGCCGCGATGGCGCGCGCAAGGCACCTGGCCGCGCAGGTGACAGCAGGCGCTCCACGGCCTGCCGGTCGGCAACGGCGCGCCGCCGCACCGCCAGGCGCAGGCTGGCGGCAAAAGGTGCGTCCAGGCCCAGCGCCGTGAGTTGGTCAGCGTCGTAGGCAGCGGCCATGACCTCGAACAGGTCACCAGCCTCTCCCACGGTGTTGCCCTGTGGATCCAGGCGCACAAACCGGCCATCGAGGTGCAACAGGCCGGTCGCCGTCGCGGGGTCGCCGCCCGCGACCAGCGCCGTCCCACCGACATGCTCGTCCAGCAGGCGCCAGCGTATGGACCTGGAAGCGCCCGTCACCCCTTCGAGCAGCCCGATCACCACCCGCGCAAGGTCCGCTGACTGCGGCATGTCGTAATGCAGGGCCTCCAGAACCCGCACCGTACGGATCCGCGCGACGCTCGCCGTGGCACTCTCGGCAAGGCGCATGGGTATCCTGCCGGTTTCGACCAGGCGCCGGTAGTCGTCGACATCGGCACCTTCCAGCAAGGCCTGCGCCGCTCGTCTGTGCAAGCCTGTAAAGATCCGTCGCAGCGTGGCGATAGCGACCGTATCGGCTTCCTGCCCACTGTCGTACAGCGCCTGCAACAACCGCCGCCGGTACACTCCAATCTGCCCGGCAAGCCGCGCGCCCTCCAGCCCAGGTATTTCCGACAAACGCCGGGCATGGCGCAGCAGCTCATGATCCTCGCTGCCCACTCCGGAACGTAGATCCATGATCGCCCGACCTATGCGCGCCTCCAGGAGCAGGCGTTCGACGCTGTCACAGAGCCAGGGATCGGGCACCTGGTTTTCCATATGCAAGACCCGCAGATTGCCTGTGCCAATCCCGTGAATACTCAATGCTGCGTCAACCCTGGCAGCATCCAGTTCGCTGAACGGTCTGCCCAATCGACGAAACATCAGGCGTGCGCCCTGCCAGCACGACGGCTGCGCACTGGCCAACCGCCAAGCTCCGGCACCGTTGCCACGCAACACAGGGCCGAAGCCTGCCCGGGGGCGCAATTGCCACGCGCCATCCACGCTGTGCTGCTGCACCGGATAGTGCTGCCCATCCATCTCGATGAACGCTTGCCCAGCAAGCCGCTGGACGCCATCGCTATCTTGCCGCGCAGCCAACGGTGGCGCCTCACTGCGATAGGCCGCCAAGTCCTGGTTCCACAGTTTCGTCTCGCCATTTTCCATTTGCGCCGGCACCAGGCTGTCGACCAGCAGCGAACGCCCCCACGCATGACGCACGGCCGACACCCCGGCCGCAGTCGCCGCCACCACGGCCAGATCGCGTACCACATGCGTAAGATGGTCGAGAGCGGCAGAGGTATCGCCGTCCTGCCAATCCTCGACGCCATGGAAAACCTCGGTGAGCAGATCCCAGGCAAAGACCGCGAGCAATGCAGCGCCGACAACAGGGATGAAAAAACCTGCCAGGCCCACAAGCAACCACCCCTGCGCGGCAAGGTACCGGTCATGGGCCTGCTGCACCGCTCGATCGAGTTGTGCCACGGGCGGCGCGATCACTGCGGCGTCATCCTTGATCTGCGCGATACGCGCCGCCGCCAGATGGTCGAACAGCGGTTGTGGCATGGGGCGCATGTGTACCTGGAGGTCGCGGGTAGCCCAGATCGCCACATCCCGGTACAACTCGATGACGGCCGAAAAGAAGCGATGGCTGTCGCGGCGCCTCAGAAAACGGCTGAAGAACTTCAGGTAGGCGCCATCGCGCAAGTGGCGACCCAGCCGCTTGTGGCTAAGGTGCTCCAGGTCGGGATGGGCACTCCAGGGGCCGTGTGGATCACCCGGGATGTAGCAGAGGATGCGCTTGCTGGTATTGCGCAACCAGCCCTGATCGACGACGTCGAACACGATGATCTGCTCCAGCGCGCACTCCAGCACGCGCAGTTGCTTGACAACCACCGGCGCCCCGTCCAGGGCCTGCGGCTCGCCATTGCGGCACACGCGCAGCAGCAGGTTGAGCTCGGCGGCGCTCAGGATGCCATCGGCATTGGCCTTGCACGCATCGACGACAAGCGTGGAATGCAGCAACCGCGCCAGCAACTCGCGCATGCTTTGCTCGCCGGGCGGGTCAAGGACTGCGTCCAGGTGGCGCTGGTAGCGTGCGCCAGCATCCAGTTCGCGGCATAACCGGGCAAACCCGATCGCGCTGGGCTGGTCAAGACGCCCCCCGGCCTCGTCGAACAGGCCGTTGCCACGCGGCTGGCCGTTGGGCATGGACTCGCTGGCGACGAAATTGCGCAGTATGGCTTCCACCAGCGGTACCTGCGCATAGTCAGTACCCGAAACCGGAACCCGAGTGGTGAAATACTGACCGCGCAACGGCACCGGATACCCTTGGCGAAACCACAGGGTGCCGACATCCAACCCTGGGGTGAATCGTTTGTCGAAGACATCCTGCAAGGCGGCACCGACAAACGCTTCGATCCCCTGCACACGTCCCCAACGCGTCTGCAGCCGTTGCCGGCAGTCAAGGCTGGTCTTGAGGGCGGCGCTCAATTCCGCCAGAGGGGCATCGCCAAGCCTGTGCAACCACTCAGGCAGCCGCTTGGCGATCAGGCCATCCTGGAATGCCTGTTCGAGCCTGAGCGTGTCGTCGCTTTGCGCAACCCCTGAATCGCTGTCGGTGGGCATGCGTGGTCTCCTTGTGCTGGAGGCCACAGCTTAGGGACAGCTGCCTTGCACCTCGCACTAGCCGGCTACCACCGCACTCAGAACAGCGCTAGTTGACGATCGATCAGCGCCGCGAAGTCATCGGCGACAAAGGGCAGGATGGCATCGGCCACCGGTTGCAACTGGCGCGTCAGGTAGTGGTCGTAGTCCAAGGGCGCCTGGCGGTTCTCCAAGGGCTCCGGGCCGGCCGTGGTGATGACATAGCTGATCCAGCCGCCGCGCTGATACTGCAATGGGCGCCCGAGGCGGGCGTTGTACTGGTCCGCGAGCCGCGCTGCGCGCACATGCGGCGGCACGTTGCGCTGGTAGTCGGCCAGCGGCCGACGCAGGCGCTTGCGATAGACCAGCAGTTCATCCTGCTCACCGGCCAGGGTGCGCTCGATATAGCCGCGCACATAGTCGCGATACGGCTGGCCCCGAAACACCCGGCCATAGAGCTCCTGCTGGAACTGTCGGGCCAGGGGCGACCAGTCGGTACGTACAGACTCCAGGCCCTTGTAGACCATCTCCTCGCTGCCGTCGCCACGTCGTACCAGGCCGGCATAGCGTTTCTTGCTGCCTTCGTCGGCGCCACGGATGGTTGGCATGAGGAAACGCCGGTAGTGGGTTTCGTATTGCAGCTCCAGGGCGCTGTCCAGGCCCAGGGTCTCGGCCAGGTGGCGGCGCCACCACTGGTTGACCTCGGCCACCAGCTCGCGGCCGATGCGCGCCGCGCCCTCTTCGTCGTGGGCGCCTTTGAGCCAGACGAAGGTGGAGTCGGTATCGCCGTAGATCACATCAAAGCCCCGCGCTTCGATCAGTGTCCGGGTCTGGCGCATGATCTGGTGCCCGCGCATGGTGATCGAGGAGGCCAGGCGCGGGTCGAAGAAGCGGCAGCCGCTGGAGCCAAGCACGCCGTAGAAGGCGTTCATGATGATCTTCAGCGCCTGCGACAGCGGCGCGTTTCCGTCACGCTTGGCCGCCTCGCGGCCCTGCCACACCCGTTCGACAATCGCTGGCAGGCAATGCTGGCTGCGCGAGAAACGCCCGCCGCGAAAACCCTCCACCGAATGTGTGTCGTCCGGCTGGCGCAAGCCCTCGACCAGACCCACTGGATCGATCAGGAAGGTGCGGATGATCGAGGGGTAAAGGCTCTTGTAGTCGAGCACCAACACCGAATCGTACAGGCCGGGCCGCGAGTCCATGACAAAGCCGCCCGGGCTGGCCTCGCCCTCGACACTGCCCAGGTTGGGTGCGACATAGCCCAGGCGGTGCATGTGTGGGATGTACAGGTGGCAGAACGCGGCCACCGAACCGCCGCTGCGGTCCACGGCAAGGCCGGTGACCGATGAGCGCTCGAGCAGGAACTCCAGCAGCCGGGTATGGGCGAAGATCCGCGTGACCAGTTCGCAATCCTTGAGGTTGTAGCGGGCCAGGGCCGGCTTGTCCTCGGCGAACCGGCGGTTGATCTCGTCCATGCGCTGGTAGGGCGTATCGATGGCCTTGCCCTCGCCGAGCAATTGTTGCGCGACACTTTCCAGGCTGAACGAGGGGAAGCTCCAGGTCGCCGAGCGCAAGGCCTCGATACCGTCGATCAACAACCGGCCCGGCGCCTCGGCGAAGAAATGGCTGTGGCTGCCATGCTCGCGCAGGTGCATCGGCGCGCCGTCACGGCCCAGGCACAGCGGCACACTCAGGCGCTGGGCATGCTCATGCAGCAGACGCAGGTCGAACTGCACCAGGTTCCAGCCGATGATCGCATCGGGGTCGTGGCGGGCCAGCCACTGGTTGAGGCAGGTGATCAGTTCGGCGCGGTCGCTGCAGTAATGCAGGTCGAAATCCACCTCGCCGGCCTCGCCATTGGCCGGCCCGAGCATATAGACCTGACGCTGGCCGCAGCCTTCCAGGGCGATGCTGTACAGCTCGCCACGCTCGCTGGTCTCGATATCCAGCGACACCAGGCGCAGGTCCGGGCGATAGTCAGGGTCGGGCTTGAGCTGGGCATCGAGCAAGGTACCCTGATCGTCGGCGCGGCCATCGAAACGCACTGGCGCGGTGATGAAGCGCTCCATCAGGTAGCGCTCCGGCGGACGGATATCGGCTTCGAACACCTCGATGCCGGCGCCGCGCAGGCGTCTTTCCAGGGCGATCAGTTGGCGGTGCTGGCGGCAGTACAGGCCCATGACCGGGCGCAGATCGAAGTCGCGCAGTTGCAGCGGCTTGAGTTCGACCCCCTGCTCATCGGCCAGCAGCAAGCGGGCGTGTTCGGCCTGGGCGACGGGCAGGAAAGCCACCGAGGGCTGCGGGGTCAGGCGCACGCGCCGGGGCCCCTGGTCGGTGGCCAGCCAGAACTCCACGCAGGTGCCTTCGGGCGTGTCATGCCAATGGCGGGTCAGGACGAAGCCTTGTTGCAATTGCACTGCGGGGGAACCTCGGATCGCTGCTTTGTTCGCACCTGCCGATTGTAACTGTCCTGCTGCCAGAAATGCTGCTTCGCGGATACGGACGTCGGGTTAGCGGGCGCCGGCGGCGAACCCGGCTCGGCGTCCGCCCAGCACCAGCAACCATGCCAACCCCACCAGTGCCAGCACTACCGCGCCAAACGCCCCGACCCCAGCCCCCACCAGCAACAGCCCGCCGACGATGCCACCCAGGGCGATGGCGCTGTTCCACACGGTCACCAGCATAGACTGCGCCACATCGCCGCCCTCGCCCGCCGCATCGGCACAGGCCGTTTGCAGCAGCGTCGGCGCGCCGCCGTAGGTCAGCCCCCACAGCGCCACGCTGACATGCACCAGCCAGGCCGCGCCTTGCACCTGCCCCAGGGCCAGGGTCGCCAGGGCGAAGCCGGCCAGGCACAACAGCACCAACCCGCGCAGATGCCGATCGACCCCCAGACCGACCAGGGCGATGCCGGCCAGCGAGGCCAGGCCGAAGGTCATCAGCACCTGGCCCACCGCGTCAGCCATGCCCGCCGCGGCGAGCAACGGCACGATGTAGGTGTAGAGAATGTTATGGCCAAGGATCCACACCAGGATCACCACCAGCACCCGCGCCACGCCCGGGGTGCGCAACACTGCCATTGCCGCGGGGCGCTTGCCCGCGGCCTGGCCGGGAAAGTCCGGCACCGCCCGCAACACCCAGGCGACCAGCAGCAATGCAGCCAGGGTCACCATCACGAAGGTTGCCCGCCAACCCATAAATGTCCCCAGCCAGGTACCGATGGGCAAACCCAGCGACAAGGCGATGGGCTGCCCCAGCATCGCCACTGCCATGGCCTTGCCCTGCTGGGCGGGTGCCACCATGCGCCGCGCATGGCCGGCGATCAGGCCCCAGGCCAGGCCGGCGGCGGCACCGGTGCAAAAACGCAGGAGCAAGGTGAGTGTGTTGTCCGACGACACCGCGGTCAGCCCGTTGAACAGGATGAATCCGCCAATGGCCAGCAGCAGTGCCCGACGGCGCCACCAGCCTTGGGTCAGGGTCACCAGCGGGATGGCCGTGAGCAATGAACCCAAGGCGTAGGCCGTGACCCATTGCCCGGCCATGGCCTGGCTGATCTGCATGCCGTCGGCGATCTGGTCGAGCAGGCCGGCCGGCAGGGTCTCGCTGAGGATGGCGATGAAGCCGGTCAAGGCCAGCGCCAGCAAGCCGCTCAGGGGCAGGCGCTTGGCACTGGCGGGGGATGCTCCGGCGCAGGCCGCCGGGGAAGGTGAATGCATGATGGTCTCCGGTTGGTCAAACAGGCAGGCATCTTGCGCCGCTGGGGTATTGCGGAAAAAGCCGGGTACAATTCCGCTCAGTCAGGACACCAACGTCCGCAATCGGAGCACAGCATGGACAGCCTCAGTGGCTTCATGGTCTTCATTCGGGTCGCCGAAGCCCGCAGCTTCGTCGCCGCCGGCCAATCGCTGGGGATCAGCGCGTCAGCCGTGGGCAAACGCGTGGCCCGCCTGGAGGAAAGACTGGGAGTGCGCCTGTTCCACCGCAGCACGCGCAGCATCACCCTGACCGCCGAGGGCACACTGTTCCTCGAGCGCAGCCGGCGCATCCTGGCCGAGATCGAGGCCACCGAGCAGGCACTGTCTCAGGCCAGCGGCGCGCCGCGCGGGCGCCTGCGGGTGAGCCTGCCGCAGGTGACCGGGCTGGTGATGCCGGCGCTGGCCGAGTTCATGGCACGCTACCCGGAGATCGAGCTGGACCTGGACTTCAGCGACCGCATGGTGGATATCATCGGCGAAGGCTTCGACGTGGTGATGCGCGGCGGCCAGCCCCTGGATTCACGGCTGAACGCCAAGTTCCTCGGGCACTTCCAGCATCGCCTGGTGGCGTCCCCCGAGTACCTGCGCGAACGCGGCACGCCGCAGCACCCCCGCGAGCTCGGCGGGCACAGCTGCCTGCACTACCGCTTCCCCAGCAGCGGCAAGCTGGAAACCTGGCCGCTGCGCCGGGAGCACCCCGAACAGGACTACGCCATTCCCATCTCGATGGTCTGCAACCATGTAGAGACGCGCATCTGCTTCGCCCTCAACCACCGTGGCATCACCTGCCTGCCGGACTTCAGCGTGCGCCGGGAGCTGGCGGCCGGCAGCCTGGTCAGTGTGCTCGACCCCTTCATGGAGCGGCGCGGCAGCTTCTACCTGCTGTGGCCATCCGGGCGGCAGATGCCGCCCAAGCTGCGGGTGTTCATCGACTTCATGCTCGAGCGAGTGCTGCCAGCCACCGACCTCAGCCGTACAGGTAGCTGATGTCCTTGTGCGACAGCGGCGGCACCTGCGCCACCAGGTAGTCGCGCAACTTGTACATCTGGTGGGCCTTGGGGCTGGACTTGAGCCAGGTCATGTAATAACCGTCGCCGGTGGCCACGGCGTGGGGGAACGGCGTGGCCAGGTTGCCGGCGGCGAGGTCGGCGCTGGCCAGCACCAGGTCGACCACCGAGATGCCCAGCCCCTGCTGGGCGGCTGAAATACCCTGATCGAGAGTGTCGAACACCTGGCCCTGGTCGATGCTGATGTCCAGCGCGTCCATGCGCGCCAGCCAGCGCCGCCAGTCGCGACGGTCCGGCGACGGGTGGAGGAATTCGCAACTGGAGAGCACCGAGAGTTCCGGCCGCGCCTGCTCGAGGTAGTTCGGGTGGCATACCGGGATCAGCCATTCATCGAACAGCTTGAGGCTCTCCACATCCGCCGCAAAGCGCCCGTTACCCAACAGGATGGCGCAGTCATAGGGCTCGGAATAGAAATCCACCGCATCGATGTCCATCCAAACGCTCGACAATTGCACCGAACAGCTGTTGTCGACCTTCTTGAAGCCGTCCAGGGCCCGGAGCAGCCAGCGCACGGTGAGCGTGGACGGCGCCTTGAGCCGCACGCCGTAGCGATCCTGGCGCAACAGCGCGCAGGCATTCTCGATGATCTTGAAGCCGACCTTGAGTTCCTGGGCCAGCAGGCGGCCAGGCTCGGTCAGGCGCAGCTTGGGGCCGCGGCGCTCGAACAGGTCGCAGCCGAACAGGGCTTCGAGGGTCTTGATGTGGTGGCTGACCGCGCCCTGGGTAAGGGCCAGTTCCTGGGCCGCGCGGGTGAAGGAGCCATAGCGCGAGGCCACTTCGAAGGCCCGCAAGGCGTGCAAGGCTTGAATCCGTTCCGACATGGCGCCTTCCAGAGCATGAGTGAAGCTAATAGTAGGTCATAGATCCAGGCGTTTTACAACGTAGGACCCATCTCCGAAAATGCCGGTAAATAACAATTATATATAACCAACCTGCACGGATATGACGAAAAAGTTCTATTAACGCTACCTTCGGATCTACCTGGGGAAATCATGTTTACGGGTTATGGAAACTGCTATCGCCTGGATGCGCTAGAGCTCGCCGACGAACATGTCCAGAACCGGCACCACTGGACACACAAGACCATAGAACACTTCAAGGAAACCCTGGCCAACCCTGACTTCCCCTGCCTGTTCGGGCGCAAGGCAGTCACGGCGCGCACCTGCCATATCGTCTTCGCCCGCGCCGCACGGCTGGCCGACGATATCGCCCGGGGCCTGGCCGACTACATCGCCACCATCACGCCGATCCCGCTCAAGCAGCGTATCGGCAACCCGTTGCTGGTGTTTCTCGAAACGGCCGCCGACTCCTCGCTCGAGGCGCAGCAGGCGCTGGCCTGGGACGTGCTGCGCGAGGTCCACGCCCGCGACACGCAGCCATGGCCCGAGGAGATCCCGCAGGACCCGCATGACGCACGCTGGTCATTCTGCTTCGCCGGCATGCCGCTGTTCATCAACATGAGCTTTCCCGCCCATCGCCTGATGAAAAGCCGCAACCTGGGCCCGCACATTGCCTTCGTCATCAATCCGCGGGAGAGCTTCGACGAGGTCGCCAGCGCCGGTACCGAGAGCGGCCAGCGCATCCGGGCGCGGATTCGTGAGCGGGTGCGCCACTACAACGACGGCGTCATGCCCGAGACCCTTGGTTTCTTCGGCCAGGACGACAACTTCGAATGGAAGCAGTACCAGTTGCAGGAGCCCGGCTCGCCAAGCCCGGCACGCTGCCCGTTCCATACCCACGCAACAGCTGAACCCCTTACCGAGAACTGAACGTGAATACCGCACTGACCGCCACCTATGCTCTCACCGTCCTGCTGCTAATCGCCACGCCCGGCCCGGTGGTGGCCCTGATCGTCAACACCGCCGCCGCCTCGGGCTCGCGCAAAGCCCTGTTCACCGCAGTCGGCACCAACTGGGCTTCACTGGTGCTGATCGGCGCGGCCGCCTGGATCATCCTGACCAGCGCAGCCATCGACAAGGCCTGGCTCAGCGGCATGAGCCTGCTGGGCTGCCTGTTCATCGGCTACATCGCCCTGGGTACCCTGCGCGAAGCGCTGCAAGCCCCGGCCGAGGGCGCCACCCCGGCCCCAACCGGCGTGCAGCCGGGCCGTGGCGGCCTGCTGCAGGGCTTCATGGTCGGCATCTCCAACCCCAAGGACATCATCTTCTTCATCGCCTTCTTCCCACAGTTCATCCAGATCACCGAGTCGTTCGGCAAGAGCATGGTGGTGCTGTCGCTGCTGTGGATCGCCATCGATTTCGCCGTGCTCAGCCTTTACATCTTCGCCATCGGCAAGATCGCCTCGCCGCGCAGCAACCGCCTGATCAGCCTGGCCTCGGGTGTCGCCCTGCTGCTGATTGCCGCTGTCGGCCTGGCCTACAACATCAGGGAACTGGCCGCCTGAGCCTGCCCTCACACCAAGGAGCGCCCATGACACCGACCGACAGCGCCACCCCCGGCAGCATGGGCACGCCCGACCCACTGGCAGAGGATTACCAGCGTTTCCTGCAACTGGGCAGCCGCCGGGCACCGCACACGCTGTACGTGCATGAGCGCGGCTACCGCTCCGGCACCATCAACACCGACGCTTTGGGCATGCGCTACAGCCATTGCGCCGGCAAGCGCTTCTCGGTGGCCGAACGCGGCGGCGCGGCGCGGGTCAACCTGCTGGTAGGCGGCTCCACCGCCATGGGCATCGGCGCCAGCTCCGACGAGCACACCGTGGCCTCTTACCTGTCGATGCTGACCGGCGAGATCTGGCTGAACCTGACCGGTTGCGGGCTTAATGCCACGCAGGAACTGCTGATGTTCCTCACCCACCAGCACCGCTTCGGCCAGATCGGCCATGTGGTGGTGCTCAGCGGCCTCAACTCGCTGGCCCAGGAGGCCCTGGCCGAGGTACTGGCCGGCGCGCAGGACCCGCACCGGGCGCAGGCCTACCAGGATTTTCTCAATCGCTTCAACGAAGGGGTGCAAGCCACTGGCGAGGCACGCCGCGAATCGCTCTGGCAGCGCCTGGGCCAGGTTCTGGCGCCTGCGCGACAACCACGCTGGCCGGACATCGAGCCTCTGTCCAGCCCCGATAAGCGTCTGATCCGCGCCGCCGATTGCGTCGGCCGCACCCTGCGCCAATGGGATCGCCTGCTGGCCGACGGCCATACCACCCTCACCTTCATCCTCCAGCCGCTGCTGCCCTGGTGCCGCGAGGTCGTGCCCAGCGCCGAACAGGCTATGCTCAGCGAGCTTGAGCGCCAGCCGTCGAATTTTGATCGTCTGCTCGGCGACACCTTCGATAGCCAACTGCACATGGCCTTCTTTCGCCGTATCAAGAACCAGGCCGAGCCGGTGCCGTGCTATGACATGAACAGCATGCTCAGCAGCTCGCCGGTCTTCAGCGAACACCTGTTCGTCGACCGCCTGCACTTCAACGACCTGGGCAATAACGCGCTGGCCAAGGTGATCACCGCCAAGCTGGGGCTGGCCCAGGAAAGACAGGCCCTGCGCAAGGCCGCGCCGATCAAGCTGGTCTGATGGCCGTACGCCGGGCTTTCGGGGAAGGGGCGCGGATGGATAGAATACGCTGTCGTCGCTCCTGATTTGCCCGAGGCAACCGCGTAACTGCCATGACCATCCCAGCCGTTCCTTCGTTTCCGGCCCGCCGTCAGGGCCGCAGCCACCGCGCCAGCCTGGCAGTGGCGATGCCGTTGCTGCTGGCCGCCGTCGGCGCCCAGGCCCTGGAAGTGAACATCGACCCCCATGCCGACCTGCTTTACCGCCAGGCATTGCCCCTGCTGGAGCAGGCCGACAGCCAGGACGACAGCGCCAGCCCGCTGCGTACCGCCGTTGGCGACCCCGAACTCAGCCGCCAGGGCCAGGCCATGGCGCACACACTGCCCACGGCCGTGGCGCTGCTGAAGAAATCCGTCGCCCTCGGCCACCCAGTGGCCCAGTACCGCCTGGCGCTGTACTACACCACCTACCTGCCCGCCAACCAGATCGCCGAGGCCGCCTGCCCCTTGCTCGAGGCCAGCCTCAAGCAAGGTTTTGCCCCACCGGCGCTGGCTATCGCCCACTGGTGTGCGCCCTACAATGCCAGCCCCGCCTACCGCGAGGCCCTGGAGGCAGTCCCGAGCATGGCCACCCTGTATGCCGCCTACTATCCGCAGCCGGCCACCCGCCTGGCGTGCAACCGCAGCAGGCCACAAGGCCTGCAGCTGCAGTGGGGGCGCCAGCGTGACTATCAGGCCGAGATCTACCGGCTGCTGGGCGAGCTGGACCCGCGCCAGCGCCAGGCCTTCCTGCAAAAGGCAGTGGAGATCAATGGTTGCGCGGCGGCGCAGCAGCGCCTGACCAGTACTCGCTGAGCACCGCTACACAGCGTTACATAACCCAGCCTCCCGCGACACACTGCCGATACGCCGCCCCCGCACACTTCCGGCCACACCGCGCGACGGCCCCCGCCGTCGCCAAGCACGCCGGGACCCTTGCCTATGAAAGTATTGCCATTGCCCACTGGCTGGAAGCTGTTCCACGCCCTCGCGGCATTGACCCTGCTGATGACCGCTCTGGTCATCGCCACCCATCCGCTCGGTGCCGACGGCTTGCGCAGCGCCATCCGCGCCACGGCACGCAGCTCCTTTGCACTGTTCCTGCTGACCTTCCTGGCCTCGACGCTGGTCACCCTGCTACCCAGCCAGGCCAGCCGCCAGTTGCTCCGTGAACGGCGCTACCTGGGCCTGGCCTTCGCCTTCTCGCATACGGTCCATGGCGTGCTGATCTACCTGTATGCGCAACGCTACCCGGAGTTGTTCTGGGCCGGGCGTAGCGCGGTGGCGAACATCCCGGGCTCGGTGGGCTACCTGTTCATCCTGTTGCTGGCCCTGACCTCGTTCAAGGCACCGATGCGCCTGCTCGGCCCACGCCTGTGGAAAGGCCTGCACAGCACCGGCACCTGGGTGCTGGCGGCGGTGTTCTGCCTGTCGTTCTACAAGCGCATCCCCATGGGCGGTTGGTACCCGCTGGCGTTCGCCCTGATGTTCGCCGCCATCAGCCTCAAGCTCATCGCCAAGCAGGCCCAACGCTCACGCCGGGCCGCCACTGCCCTGTCGCACTGACCCAAGGAGATCACCATGCTGACAAACACCCTGACTCGCCCGTTCAAGGCCCTCGACCGGGCCGGCAGCTGGAGCGCCGACCTGCCGCTGCGCCTGTTCCTGGCCTGGGAGTTCTTCGAATCGGGCCTGGAGAAGTTCAATGGCGCCAACTGGTTCGCCGACCTGCAAGGCAGTTTTCCGTTCCCGTTCGACCTGCTGCCAGCGGGCCTGAACTGGCAACTGTCGATGTGGGCCGAGCTGCTCTGCCCGCTGCTCCTGCTGCTCGGCCTCGGCACCCGCCTGGCCTCGGCGGTGCTGATGGTGGTGACGGTAGTGGCAACCGCGGCGGTGCACTGGCCAAGCCAGTGGTCGAGCCTGGCGGAACTGGGGCGGGGGTATGCGATCACCGACCAGGGGTTTGGCAACTTCAAGCTGCCGCTGATCTACCTGGTGGCGTTGTTGCCACTGCTGTTGAAAGGCTCTGGAAGGTTGAGCCTGGACCACTGGCTGTGGCGTCGACGTTGAAGCATCGCGGGGCAAGCCCGCTTGTATGGTTAGACTTGAAGGGGTGGTGGGACTAAATGCCCGATTCTGACTGTTCGCATCAGTACAGACCGTGGGAGACATCGCCCCACCCCTTCCACCAAAGCGCCGATAAAGAATGCATCGTTTGCAAGCGACGATAGAAGCAAGCCAGCGCCTCTTGGTGAAACCCCTTCAAGCCCAAAAACCATAACGTGAGGAAGCGCCCATGGCAATGCAGGTTGGCAAGCTGATCGTGGGTGCGGATGTCGCGAAAGCTGAACTGGTGATTCATCACGATGATCGCGATGAGGTCATCAGACTGAAAAACTCCAAACTCGAAATCAAAAGATGGCTGAAGCAACAGCCCCTCAACACGGCTATTGCTGTTGAGGCGACTAATGTTTATCACCTCGATCTGGTTGAACTGGCTCATAGCCTGGGCTTCGAGGTGTATGTCATTGATGGATTCCAGCTGAGCAACTACCGGAAAAGCGTGGGTGGACGAGTAAAAACGGATCCTTCTGATGCTCGGCTGCTGTCCCGTTTTTTGAAAAACGAGGGGGAAGACCTTCGCCCTTGGACTCCTCCTCCCGCCGTCTACGGCAAGCTACAGAGCCTTCTTCGGCGTAGATCGGCCTTGGTGACTGCTCGCACTGCAATGACGCAGAGCTGGGCTAATGAAGCCTTGTTGAAAGCCGCCTTCAAAACCTTTGTAAAATCCATAGACCGGCTGGATCTGCTGATCCAAAAGAAGATTAAGGAGGTGCTGCGAGAAGCTGGCCTGCACGAACAAGTTGCCCGCTGCCAAGCAATAGAGGGCATTGGTTTTCTCACCGCTACGGCATTGGTGATGGCCTTTATGCGGGGCGAGTTCAAAAGCAGTGACTCGTATATTGCATTCCTGGGAATGGATCTACGAGTCAGTGATTCAGGGCAGAAGAGTGGACGCCGCCGCCTGACGAAACGAGGCTGCTCGGAGATCAGGCGTCTATTGCATAACGCCGCCATGGCGGCGAGCCGATCGGCTGCTTGGAAAGACGTCTACGAACAGTATCGGAAAGCCGGTAAAGCAACGACACAAGCGCTGGTAATCCTGGCTAGAAAGCTTGCACGGGTGGCATTCGCCCTGATGAAAAATCAGGACGAATATGTCACCAAAGGTGGAAAACTGGCTTGCTGCAAACCATAGAATCTCCCACTGTGATGCTTGCGTGGGAGCGGGCTTGCCCGTTGATAGAGGTTCACGCAGTCTCGGCCTCATCGCGCCGGTGCGCCCACTGGTACAACGCCGGCAGCACCAGCAAGGTCAACGCCGTCGACGACAGGATCCCGCCGATCACCACCGTCGCCAGCGGTCGCTGCACCTCGGCACCGGTGCCAGTGGCCAGGGCCATCGGGATGAACCCGAGCGATGCCACCAGCGCGGTCATCAGCACTGGCCGCAAGCGGGTCAAGGCGCCCTCCTCGACTGCGGCGCGCAGGCCGCGCCCTTCCTCGCGCAGGTTGCGGATAAAGGCGATCATCACCAGGCCGTTGAGCACCGCCACCCCGGAAAGCGCGATGAAGCCCACGCCCGCCGAGATCGACAGCGGAATGTCGCGCAGCCACAGCGCCAGCACGCCACCGGTGAGGGCGAAAGGAATCCCGGTGAACACCAGCAGGCCGTCCTTGAGGTTGTTGAACATCATCAGCAACAAGGCCATGACCAGCAGCAACGACACCGGCACCACCACGCGCAGGCGCTCGGCCGCCGATTGCAACTGCTCGAACTGGCCGCCCCAGCGGGTCCAGTAGCCCGGTGGAATCTGCACCTGGTCGATCAAGGTCTGCGACGCCTCCTCGACGAACGAGCCCAGGTCACGCCCGCGTACGTTGGCACTGACCACCACCACGCGTTTGCCGTCTTCGCGGCTGACCTGATTGGGCCCCAGCTGCAGGTTCAGCGTGGCCACCTGGGACAGCGGGATGAAGCCGATCTGCGCGGCCCCCGCGGCGGCACTGGCCGGCACCGGGATCAGCAGGCTCGACAGCCCGTCGACATCGGTGCGCAGCGCCTCGGACAGACGCACCACCATGTCGAAGCGACGGTCGCCTTCGTACAGGGTACCGGCGGTACGCCCCCCCACCGCGATGGCGATGGCATCCTGCACATCGCCCACGTTCAGGCCGTGGCGGGCGGCCTTGTCGCGGTCGATATCGATGGTCAGCACCGGCAGGCCGGTGGTCTGCTCGACCTTCACCTCGGACGCCCCCGTCACTTGCTGCAAGCTGGTGGCGATCTGCGCGGCGGTGCGGTTGAGCACCTCCATGTCATCACCGAACACCTTCACCGCCACGTCGCTGCGCACCCCGGAAATCAGCTCGTTGAAGCGCAGCTGGATTGGCTGCGACAGCTCGTAGTTGCTGCCCGGCACGCTGGCCGCCGCCTGCTGCACCTCGGCGATCAGCGCGTCACGCGACTTGCCCTGGTCCGGCCACTGCTCGCGCGGTTTGAGCATCACATAGGCGTCGGAAATGTTCGGCGGCATCGGGTCGGAGGCGATCTCGGCGGTGCCCGTGCGGGCGAACACCCGCTCCACCTCCGGCACCCGCTCGATGATGGTCTTCTCCAGGCGCTGCTGCATGTCCACCGACTGCGACAGGCTGGTGCCCGGCACGCGCAG
This sequence comes from Pseudomonas sp. RC3H12, assembly GCF_018596375.1. Classification (NCBI taxonomy): domain Bacteria; kingdom Pseudomonadati; phylum Pseudomonadota; class Gammaproteobacteria; order Pseudomonadales; family Pseudomonadaceae; genus Pseudomonas; species Pseudomonas sp. RC3H12. Next base: position 2,762,507 of record NZ_CP075595.1, read on the forward strand.
GGCCTGCAGGGCGAAGTCACCCTCGCTGAGGCTGGGGATGAACTCGCTGCCCATGCGGCTGGCCAGCACACCGGACAGCAGCACCAGGGTCGCGGCGCCAGCAAAGGCCAGGTTGCGCCGGCCCAGCACCCACTCCAGCACCGGGGCGTAACGACGCCGGGCGGTGCGCATGACCACGCCCTCTTCTTCCTTCACCTTGCCGGTGACGAACAGCGCGAGGGCCGCGGGGACGAAGGTCACCGAGAGGATCATCGCCCCCAGCAACGCCATCACCACGGTGAAGGCCATGGGGTGGAACATCTTGCCCTCGACCCCGGTCAGGGCGAAGATCGGCAGGTACACCACCATGATGATCAATTGCCCGTAGATCAGCGGCCGGCGCGCCTCGCGGGCGGCGGCAAACACTTCGTGGAAGCGCTCGGAACGGGTCAGCATGCGGCCATGATGCTGCTGGGCATGGGCCAGGCGGCGAATGGCGTTCTCGACGATCACCACCGCGCCGTCGACGATGATGCCGAAGTCCAGCGCACCCAGGCTCATCAGGTTGGCGCTGACCTTGTTGCTGAACATGCCGGTAAAGGTGAACAGCATCGACAACGGGATAACCATGGCGGTGATCAGCGCGGCGCGGATGTTGCCCAGGAACAGGAACAGCACCGCGATGACCAGGATCGCGCCCTCGATGAGGTTCTTCTTCACCGTGGCGATGGCCTTTTCCACCAGGTTGGTGCGGTCATACACGGTGATCGCCACCACGCCCTTGGGCAGGCTGCGGTTGATCTCCTCGAGCTTGGCCGCCACCGCCTGGGACACCGTGCGGCTGTTCTCGCCGATCAGCATGAATACCGTGCCCAGCACCACCTCCCGGCCGTTCTCGGTGGCGGCGCCGGAGCGCAGCTCCTGGCCCAGGCCGACCTGGGCCACGTGGCTGACGCGGATCGGCGTGCCGTCGACGCTGGAGATGACGATGCTGGCGATGTCCTCGGCCGAAGCCACCTGGCCCGGGGCGCGGATCAGCAATTGCTCGCCGTTGCGTTCGATATAGCCGGCGCCGACGTTGGCGTTGTTGCGCTCCAGGGCGGCGACCAGATCGTTGAGGGTCAGCTTGTAGGCTGCCAGGCGCTTGGGCTCCGGGGCGATCAGGTACTGCTTGGCGTGGCCGCCGATGCTGTTGACCTCGGCCACGCCAGGCACATTGCGCAGCTGCGGCTTGATGATCCAATCCTGGATCACCCGCAGGTCGGTGGCGGTATAGGGCGTGCCGTCGTCCTTCGCGGCGCCCTCCTTGGCCTCGACCGTCCACAGGAAGATCTCGCCAAGGCCGGTGGAGATCGGCCCCATGGCCGCCTCGATGCCCTCGGGCAACTGCTCGCGGGCCACCTGCAGGCGCTCGTTGACCAGTTGCCGGGCGAAGAAGATATCGGTGCCGTCATCGAAGATCACCGTTACCTGCGACAAGCCCGAGCGCGACAGCGAGCGGGTCTGCTTCAGGCCTGGCAACCCGGCCATGGCGGTCTCGATGGCGAAGGTGATGCGCTGCTCGGTCTCCAGGGGCGAATAGCCGGGCGCGGCGGTGTTGATCTGCACCTGCACGTTGGTGATGTCGGGCACGGCGTCGATGGGCAGCTTCTGGTAGCTGTGGATGCCCACGGCGGCCATCAGCACCACGGCGAGCATCACCACCAGGCGCTGCTCGATGGCGAATTGGATCAGGCGTTCGAACATGGAAGACGTCCCCGGTCAGTGGCTGTGTTCGGCCGAGCCTTTGCCCAGCTCGGACTTGAGGACGAAGCTGCCGGCGGCGGCCACTTCGGTACCGGCGGCCAGGCCTTCACGGATCTCCACCTGGCCGGCATCACGCCGGCCGGGCTTGACCGGGCGGGCCGCGAACCCTTCATCGGTGCGGGCGAACACCACGGTCTGCTCTTCCCAGGTCTGCAGGGCGCTTTCCGGCACCACCACCTCGGCCTCGAAGCGCTCGACGGTGACCGCGATATTGACGAACAACCCGGGGCGCCAGGCGCCATTGGGGTTGGCCAGGGTGGCGCGCACGGTGGCGGCGCGGTTCTGCTCGCCGAGCAGGCTGCCGACGTAGTTGACCTTGCCCTCCACCTGGGCGCCGAGGTCCGGCGCGCTGACGGTGACGCCACGACCACTGACCACCTTGTCCAGGTCACGCGGGGCCACGGCGAAGGTGGCCCAGACCCGGCTCAGGTCCGATAGCGTGAAGGCATTGCTGGTCTCGTCCACCACCTCGCCCACGGTCAGGTGCTTTTCCACTACCACCGCGTCGAACGGTGCGCGCAGCTCGTAGCGGTTGCCCTTGCCGGCCGGTGCCACCGCGGCGACCTTCTGCCCGGCGTTGGCGGCAGCGATCTCGGCCTCCTGCAGCGCCTGGCGGGCCAGCAGGTAGTCCTGCTCGGCACTGATGCGTTCCTGCCACAGCTGTTTTTCACGCGTGAAGGTCAGCCGGGCCAGCTCCAGGCGCCGTTGCGCGGCCTGCTGCTCGCTGCGCAGCTCGGAGATCTGCTGGCTGGCGATCACCGCCAGCACCTGGCCGCGCTTGACCGCCTGGCCCAGCTCGGCCTGCACCGACTCGACCACGCCAGGAACCCGTGGCACCACATGAGCGGTGCGGTCTTCGTCGAAACGGATTTCGCCGGGGAAGCTGATGGCGGTGCCCAAGGTGCGCGGACCGGCGGTGGCCAGCTGCACGCCGGCGGCGCGGATCTGCTCGGCAGTCAGGTGCAGCTGGCCCTCCTCCTCGCCATGCCCCTCGCCTGTGGACTCACCGTGGCCGTGTCCGTCGTCCTTCTCTTCGTCATGGCCATGGCCGGCTTCGCCGTGGCCGTCGTGTTGGGCCTGGCCGCTGCCGGCCTTGCCGAGGGTGCCGGTCCAGGCCGCGCCACCGAGGCCGATAACGGCCAGGGCGGCGGCGAGGATGGCGAGCTTGCGTGGGTTGGTCATTGTTGCTCCTGCTGGAAAAGTCGTTGCAGTTCAGGGCCTGCCCCGCGACGGGACGAGGCTCAAAGCTCGCCGTAGATCCGCTCCACCTGTGCCCGGGCATCAGTCGCCTGGGCCAGCGCTTCGAGATACAAGCCCCGCGCCTCGATCAGCGTGCGCTGGGCATCGAGCACATCGAGGAAGGCGAACTTGCCCATCTCGAAACCTCGGGTGGCGGTGTCCACCGCCTGCTGGGCGGCGGGCAGGATGGTGCGGTCATACGCCTGCACCTCGCCCATGGCCGTGCCCCACTGCTCCAGGGCACTGCGGGTTTCGCTGCGCAGGCGCAGTTCGACGGCGTTGCGCAGATCGCGGGCCTGGTCAGCGCGGCGCGCGGCGGCCAGTACGTTGCCCTGGTTGCGGTCGAACAGCGGCAGCGGCATGGACAACCCCACCACATTGACCCGCTCACGCTCCTCACGGCTGTACTGGCTGCCCAGGCTCACGGTCAGGTTGGGGATGCGCTGGGCCTTCTCGGAGCCCAGGCTGGCATCGCCACGCTCGATCTGCGCCGCGGCCAGGCGCCATTCGGCGGTCTGCTCGACCGTGGCCAGCAGGCGTTCGGCCTTGGGCGCCGGGCCTGGCGAGAGCGAGCTGGCGTCGAGTCGGTCGAAGCGGGCCTCGGCGCTGCCGGTCAGCCGCGCCAGGGCTTGATTGGCCACCGTGCGTTCGGTTCGCGCCCGGCGCACCGCCGCCTCGGCCTGGGCCAACTGCACCTGGGCGCGGGTGGCCTCCACTGGCGAGGACTGCCCCGCGCGCACCCGCCCCTCCACCACCCGCAGGCCACGTTCGGTCAGCGCCTGTGACTGCTGCGCCAACTCCAGCGCGGTCTGCGCCCGCAAGGCGGCATGGAAAGCCTGGATCACATCGGCGCGCAGGCTGTTGCGCTGGCGCTCGAGTTCCAGGCGGGCGACCGCCTGACCGGCCTCGGCGACCTCGATCCGCGCACCGCGCTTGCCGCCCAGCTCCAGGGCCTGGCTGAGGGTCACGGTGGTGGTACTGGTGTCACGGCGGGTGTCCTCGACCTCCCACGACAGCTCGGGGTTGGGAATCAGCCCGGCCTGACGGCGCTCGCCTTCGGCGATGCCGATCTCGCGGCCGATGGCGGCGAAGTCCGGGTTCTGGGCAAAGGCGGCGTCGAGCGCCTGGTCCAGGCTCAGGCCCTCGGCGCCGGCAGGGCCGGCCAGCAACAGGCAGAGCAAGGCGATCTTGCGGGGGATGGGCACGGCGGAAGTCCTCGTCGACAAGCGGCGGAATGCTTTGGCGAGGGACTTTAGGGAGCCTTGGTTATCTGGGGGGTGGCGTGAAGATTACAATTCTGTAATCGAGCGCTCGGGCGTTCCACGGGGGACTTGGCAGCGCCTGGCCGATCAGAAGCCCTTGCCATCAGACCAATCCCGAAATACTGTATGAATATTCAGTATTCAGCGGAACACCCCATGCAACTCATCGCCAAACTCGGCATCCTCGCCGACGCCGCCAAGTACGACGCGTCTTGCGCCAGCAGCGGCGCGCCCAAGCGCAGCTCGCGCGGCCGCGACGGCCTCGGCGCCACCGATGGCATGGGCATCTGCCACAGCTACACCCCCGATGGCCGCTGCGTGTCGCTGCTCAAGGTGCTGCTGACCAACTTCTGCCTGTACGACTGCCAGTACTGCGTCAACCGCCGCTCCAGCAACGTGCCCCGGGCACGCTTCAGCCCCGAGGAGGTGGTGCGCCTGACCCTGGACTTCTACCGGCGCAACTGCATCAGCGGCCTGTTCCTCAGCTCAGGCATCATCCGCTCGGCCGACTACACCATGGAGCAGCTGATCCGGGTGGCGCGCCTGCTGCGCGAAGAACACGCCTTTCGCGGCTATATCCACCTCAAGACCATTCCCGACGCCGACCCGCTGCTGATCGAGGAAGCCGGGCGCCTGGCCGACCGGCTGAGCGTGAACATCGAACTGCCCACCGACGCCAGCCTTCAGCGCCTGGCCCCGGAAAAGCGCGCCAGCACCATCCGCCAAGCCATGGGCGTGATCCACCACGGCCAGCAGGCCGTCGCCGGCGAACCACGGGCGCCACGCTTCACCCCTGCCGGGCAGAGCACCCAGGTCATCGTCGGCGCCGACGCCACCGACGACAGCACCTTGCTGCGCAATGCCGAGTCGCTGTACCAGGGCTATGGACTCAAACGGGTCTATTACTCCGCCTTCAGCCCGATCCCCGACAGCCCCTCCAGCGTGCCCCTGGCCGCGCCGCCGCTGTTGCGCGAACACCGCCTGTACCAGGCCGACTTCCTTCTGCGCGGTTACGGCTACAAGGCCGGCGAACTGCTGGGCGAGACCGGCAACCTGGCCCTGGACATCGACCCCAAGCTGGCCTGGGCGCTGGCCAACCGCGAGGTCTTCCCGCTCGACGTCAACCGCGCCGAACCGGCGTTGCTGGCGCGCATCCCCGGTATCGGCCTGCGCAGCGTGCAGCGCCTGGTCGCCCTGCGCCGGGAGCGGCGCATCCGCTACGACGACCTGATCCAGTTGCGCTGCGTGCTGGAGAAAGCCCGCCCGTTCATCGTCACCAGCGACTACCGCCCGGCCCAGGCCGAGCTGCGCAGCGGCCTGCTGCGGGCCCGCCTGCGCGAACCCCAGGCGCCCGTGCAGATGGGGCTGTGGGGATGATCGCGCTGGATTGCGGCGATGATTTCACCACCTGGCGCGACCAGGCCCGCCAACTGCTCGGCCACGGCATCGACCCGGCCACGGTGACCTGGGGCCAGACCTGGATGGATGACTTGCTGGCCGTGCCCACGCCCCTGCCCGCAGGCCCCGGCCCGTTCCACGCCCGCGTGCCGGCGGCGCTGCTGGCCCAGCTGGAACAGGCCGGGCGCTACCGCGGCGAGCAGCGCTGGAACCTGTTGTACGAGGTGCTTTGGCGCGTCGCCCATGGCGATCGCACCGCGATGCTGGCCGGCGACCGCCTGGGCAGTGAGCTGCAACGGCGCATCCGCCAGGTCGGCCGCGAGGCTCATCACCTGCATGCCTTCGTGCGCTTCGTGCCATTGCCCGAGGCGCTGGCCGAGCAGTTGCAGCTGGACCTGGTGGCCTACCACGAACCCGCGCATGACATCCTCGACAGCGCCAGCGCACACTTCGCCGAACGCCTCGGCCGCCAGCGCTGGCTGATCGCCACGCCCCATGACGGCATCCGCTACGACGGCGCGCAACTGGACTACCGCCGCCAGTGCCCGGAAGACTGGCGGCAATGGGCGCGCAATGCCGACGACCCCGGGGCCGAACTGTGGCTGGCCTACTACCGACACACCTTCAACCCCGCCCGGCTCAACCCCGGCGCGCTGCGCCAGCATCTGCCCGGACGCTTCTGGCGCCATCTGCCCGAGGGACCGCTGATCCCCGAGCTGGTGGGCCAGGCACGGCACGGCAAGCAACGCGACGGCCAGGCGCTGGAAATAGGCAGGCAACAAGGTAAACGGATTGGCACAGGTGGCACGGGTCGATAGGTGTGGCTGCGGCCAAATCAATCCATTCGAATGTAAAAATGTGAAAATTTCATCATTTTCAATTCATACGCCCTGTTCTTGGCCGGGCAATCCCGACATACTTATTGCTAATCGTTCTCATAAACAATAGCAATAAGGATAAAGCTCGGCATGTCATCGCTCCCCTCGCCCCACCGTTTCGCGCCCACCCGCAACCTGCTGGCCATGGCCATCTGCATGGCGACCCTCACCCCCGCGCTGGCAGCCGAACAGGCCCCCGCCGTGATCGAGCTGGGCGCCACGGCCATCGATGACAGCAGCCTGGGCAGCACCACCGAGGGGTCGAAGTCGTACACCACCGGCGCCATGTCCACCGCCACCAAGCTGCCGCTGACCATGCGCGAAACGCCTCAGGCGGTGACGGTGATCACCCGCCAGCGCATGGACGACCAGGGCATGACCAGCATCAACGACGTCGCCAGGTACACCCCGGGCCTGTTCCTCAACCAGTCCAACGGCCCGGGCCGGCAGACCTACAAGGCCCGTGGCTTCGACGTCGACAACATCATGTACGACGGCATCCCCAGCGCCTACACCGGCTGGGTAGTCGGCGCCCAGCCGAACCTGGCAATGTTCGACCGGGTGGAAGTGGTGCGCGGCGCCACCGGCCTGGTCACCGGGTCCGGCACGCCCTCGGCGGCGATCAACCTGGTGCGCAAGCGCCCGCTGGCGGAGCAGAAAGTCACCCTCACTGGCGCCGCCGGCAGCTGGGACAACTACCGCGGCGAACTGGACGCCTCCAGCCCGCTCAACGACAGCGGCACCCTGCGCGGCCGCGTGGTGGCCTCGTACCAGGACGCCAACGGTTTCCGTGACGGCCAGCAGGAGGACCACGGGCTGTTCTACGCGATCACCGAGGCCGACCTGAGCGAAGACACCACCCTCACCCTCGGCCTCTCCCACCAGAAGGACAAGACCAACGTGTTCTGGGGCGCAATCCCCACCGCCCTCGACGGCCATCACCTGGACCTGCCACGCTCCTACAACCCTGCCACCGACTGGGAGGTCAAAGACCAGGAGATCAATACCCTGTTCGCCGAGGTGCGCCAGCGCCTGGCCAATGACTGGAAGCTGCAGGTCAACGCCACCTACAGTGAGCAGAACGCGCTGTTCCGCGGCTCCTACCAGTCGCGCTGGGACCTGGCCAAGCCGCTGAGCCGAACGGTCTACCAGTCGGCCCACGACGAGAACCAACTGGGCCTGGACACCTTCGCCAGCGGCCCGTTCGAGGCATTCGGGCGCACCCACGAACTGGTGGTCGGCGCCAGCAAGCGCATCTACGACATGAGCGAGCGCAACTACAGCCCCTACGACATGGACTACCCCATCGACGGCGGCAAGCCCGACTTCCTGCACACCAGCAGCAGCCGCTACCTGATCAACCAGGAAGGCGTGTACACCACCACTCGCCTGAGCCTGGCCGATCCGCTCAAGCTGATCCTCGGTGGGCGCCTGGACTGGTACGACTACGATAAGCGCGGCAGCAACGATGGCGACTACAAAGTGACCCGCAACGTCACCCGCTATGCCGGCCTGATCTACGAGCTGGACCAACACCACTCGGTCTACGCCAGCTATACCGATATCTTCCAGCCACAGGACAGCCAGAACAGCAGCGGCACGCCGGTTCGGCCAATCGAAGGCAAGAACTACGAGGTAGGCATCAAGGGTGAATACTTCGATGGCGCGCTCAATGCCAGCCTTGCCGTGTTCCGCATCGACCAGGAAAACCGCGCGGTCGAGGTGGACGACAAGAGCGTCTGCCGTGCGGGCCAGTTCACCTGCTACGAAGCCTCCGGCGAGGTGCGCAGCCAGGGTATCGACTTCGAGGTGCAAGGCGCGCTGACCGAGCAATGGCAGATCGGTGCCGGCTACACCTACGCCCGCGTGCACACCATCAAGGACGCCAAGAACCCCGCCAACGTCAACAAGCCGCTGTCCTCCGACACCCCCGAGCACCAGCTCAAGCTGTTCACCACCTACCGCTTCCAGGGCCCGCTGGAAAAACTGCGCGTCGGTGGCGGCGTCACCTGGCAGAGCCGCATGTACAACGACTTCAGCGTGGCCGATGGCGGCCGCTACCGCCTCGAGCAAGGCGCCTATGCGGTGACCGACCTGATGGCCGGCTACGCGGTCAACCAGCACCTGGACCTGCAGCTCAATGCCAACAACGTGTTCGACAGGAAGTACTACTCGTCGATTTCCAGCTCGGTGAACTACGGGGGCGACACCTTTGGCGATCCGCGCAACCTGATGCTGACCGCCAAGTACAGCTTCTGACCAGCTCAGGCGCAGGGATGCGCTTGATACCAAGATTGAACGCGGACTTTGTGGGCGCTGCGCTACGCCGCCCCCACAGATCCGCGCCAGGATTCGCTATACGCGCCTTCTTTGTTCAGGCATGCACCCAACGTCGATGCAGCGCCCGCGCCAAGGCATCGAGCATGAACCCCAGTGCGCCGATCAGCAGCACCATCGCCATCAGCTCCGAATAGGCCAGGCGGTCGCGGGTGTCGAGGATGAAATAGCCAAGCCCGGCACTCACCCCGAGCATTTCGCACGGCACCAGCACGATCCACAGGATGCCGATGGCCAGGCGCACGCCGGTCAGCACATGGCCGATCACCCCGGGGATGATCACCTTGCACAACGTCTCCCAGCGCGTGGCGCTGAGGCTGCGGCTCAACTGCAGCCAGCGCGGGTCGAGCTGGCGCACCCCGGCGGCGGTGTTGAGCAGGATCGGCCACAGCGCGGCGAAGGCCAGCAGGAAGTAAATCGGCTGGTCGCCCACGCCCATCAGCATCACCACCACCGGCATCCACGACAGCGGCGAGATCATGCGCAGGAACTGGAATGCCGGCGTGGTCGCCGCCTCCAGGTGGCGATAGCTGCCCACCAGCAGGCCCAACGGCACACCAATCAGCAGCGCCAGCAGCAGGCCGACGAGGATACGCTCGAGGCTCACCCAGATATGCCCGTAGACCTCACCCTGCCCCAGCAGCTCGATCAGGCTTTGCAACGTGGCCTGGGGCGCGAAGCGCGCCGACAGGCCATCGGCGGCGCCGAACAGGCGCACCCCCGCCCACCACAGCAACAGCAGCGCCGCCAGGCCCGCCAGACCCAGGGCGCCATGCACGAAATGCCTGCGCATCAGACCGCGAACTCCTCGCTACGCTGGAAATTCTCGGCAATGCCGAACGCCGCCGGGCCACCCACCGCGGCGATGGCGTTGCGCACGAAGCGATCGTCCACCAGGTCGCGGGCAGCCTGGGCCGGATCGAGGGCGGCAAGGAAATCGCTCTCGCCGACGATCAGGGTGTTCTTCAGGCGCTTGACCAACTCCTCGGTGTAGCTGGGGAACGGATAAGGCTGGAAGTCGATGCGTTTCTCGTCCCACTGTTGGTGCTGGATCGCGCCACTGGCGATGTAGCCGGCACGGTCATCGGCCGATGGCGCCAGCACCTTGGTCAGCACCGCCGGTTCGTGCGGGGTGTACTTGTTGGGGCCGGCCTTGGACAGCAACGCCGCGGCCTCGGCGCGGTGCTCGCGGGTCCAGTGCTGGGCCTTGACGATGGCGTTGACCACCTTCTGCGACCACTCCGGGCGATTGTTCAGGTCGTGCTCGTGCATGAACACCACGCAGCAGGCGTGGTTGCGCCAGACATCGCCGGTGAAGCGCTGCACGCGGCCGACCTTGAGGTTCTCGGCCAGGGCGTTGAACGGTTCGGCGACGATATAGCCGGCGATGCGCTTGCTGGCCAGGGCCGGCGGCATGTCCGAAGGCGGCAGCACCAGCAGGTTGACTTCGTTGTCCGCCAGCTGCGCGGTGGCGGGCTTGGACACAGGCTTCAGGCCGTTGTCGGTGAGCATCTGCTGCAGCACCACGTTGTGGATCGAGTACCAGAACGGAATGGCCACGGTCTTGCCGCCGAGCTGCTTCATATCGGTGATGTCCGGGGCCACGGTCAGGCCCGAGCCGCCGACGTGGTTCCAGGCCACGACCTTGGCTGGCACCTTGCTGCCGTAGCGCGCCCACACGGTCATCGGCGACAGCAGGTGGATGACGTTGACCTGCCCGGAGATGAACGCCTCGATCACCTGTGCCCAGCTGCGCAGCAACACCGGGCGCTCGGCCTTGATGCCCTCGGCCTCGAACAGGCCGTTGTTGTGCGCCACCAGCAGTGGCGTGGCATCGGTGATCGGCAGGTAGCCGATGCGCACCGGCGCGTCCGGCTCGGCGGCGGCGCGGGCCTGCAGGCTCGACAGCAACGGCACGGCGCCGGCGACGGTGAGCATGGCGCTCAACTTGAGAAAGTCGCGACGGGACGTGGTGGAACAGCAGTCATCCATGCACATGGACAGCCTCCGAGGGCAAGGGGGATGGGGTGGGTTCGGCTGTGCGGCTTGCCCGCCGAAGGGTTTTGAGGATTTCGATACGCAGTGCGCCCAGCTCCTCGACCCGCTGCGCCCGCGGCTGCGGCAGGTCGATGTGCCACTGACCGAGGGTGCGCGCCGGGTGGTTGCCCAGTAGCAGCACGCGATCGGACAGCAGCAGGGCTTCGTCGATATCGTGGGTGATCAGCACGGCGGCGGTGTTGTGGGTGGCGATCAGCTGCAGCAGCAGTTGCTGCATGTCGGCGCGGGTCACCTCGTCCAGCGCGCCGAACGGCTCGTCCAGCAACAGCACCTCGGGTTGGCGCGCCAGGCAGCGGGCCAGCGCAGTACGCTGGGCCATGCCGCCGGACAGTTGCGCCGGGTACTGCCCACGGGCGTGGGCCAGGCCCACCGCGTCGATGGCGTGGTCGATCCGTGCACGCCGCTCGGCCGCCGCCAGCTTGGGCTGGCGGGCGAAGTCGAGGCCGAAGGCGACGTTCTTTTCCAGGCTCAGCCAGGGCAGCAGGCTTGGGTCCTGGAACGCCACCGCAAGGCGCGGGTGCGGGCCCTGCAGTGGCTCGCCGCGCAGCTGCACGCTGCCGCCACGGGCCTGCTGCAGCCCCGCCAGCACGCGCAAAAGGCTGGACTTGCCGACCCCGCTGGGGCCAAGGATGGTCACCACCTCGCCGGGCGCCAGCGCCAGGTCGAACTGCTCCAGCACCGCCCGCCAGCCACCGTCGCGCGGGTAGCCCAGGCTGATGTCACAGGCTTCGAGCAGCACCTCGGTCATGCGCTGGCCGCCTGGCGTTGCAGTTCGGCGCGCAGTTGCACCAGGCTCGGGGTGACGATCGGCACGAACGCCGACTCGCGCCAACGCCGGGCGAAGCCTTCGCCATAGGCCGTCAGGTAGGCCTTGCCACCGCTGGCTTGCAGCTCCAGCTGCACGGCGTCGGCGGCGCATTCGGCGAGGGTGATGCGCAGTTTGAACAAGGCGGCCGGTTGGCCCTGGAAACGCCCGTCGAGCAACCCCTGCTTGAGCTCGCCGACAGTATTCTCCAGGCGTTCCTTGAGCACCTGGCGGGCCTCTTCGAGGAACGAGCCACGGCCTTGCAGGTGCGCCTGCACTTCATCCAACGCACGCCGGGCCAGACCCATGGCCATGCCGCACTGCAGCGCCAGGAACGCCGGGCGCACCTTGGGCAGGAACTCGCGGGCGTTGTCATGCAGCAGCCAGTCGCGGGCCAGGGGCACCTGGTGGAACGCCAGCGCCGCGGTGTTGCTCGACTGCAGGCCCATCAGTTGCAGATCGTCGGAACGCTCCAGGCCGGGCGCGTTGGAGGGAATGGCGGCCACGAACGGCGCGCCGCCGGCGTCATCCTCGATGGCCGCCGCCACCACGAAACCGCGCTTGCGCAGGTTGGTCACCCAATGCAGCCGGCCTTCGAGGTTCCAGCCATCGGCCGCAAGGCGGCCACACACCTGCAAGGCCTCGATGCCAGAGAGGAACTTCATGGCATTGGACAGGCCGGTGGCCCCGGCAAGTTCGCCCTTGAGCAGGTCGGGCATCAGCCGTTTGCACAGATCCCGATTGGGGCTTTGCAGCAGGTACTCGATGAAGGCGCGCTGGCCCCAGCAGACGAAGGCCGCGGCCAGCGACCGGCTGGCGATGGCCGCGATAGCCTCGACCGCCTCGCTGACATCGCCGCCCGTGCCACCCAGGGCCGGGTCGACGCCGATGCGCAGCAACTGCGACTCGGCGATCTGCGCCAGCACCAGGTGCGGATCGCACTGGCCCTGGTCAATGGCCTCGGCATTGGCATCCAGCCATTGTCGAAATGCATGGTCAAGCATGTCCCTAACTCCTTTTGAAACGCCGGGCGCGCCGGCATCAGGCCTCGGTCAGGCCGAAGGCTGCCAGCGGTATTTGCCGAGCTCGTCGTTGAGCGGCGTCTGGGCGAACACATTAGCAAAGTTGCACAGGGTTGCGAGGCTGATACCGAGAATCACTTCCAGCGCGTTGCCTTCGCTGAAACCGGCTTCACGGAAGGCCTGGTAGGTGGCGTCGCTGACGTTGCCGCGGGTGGCGATCACTTCACGGGCGAACGCGGCTAGGGTCTCGTAGCGGGCGTCGGGCAGTTCGCCGCGGGCACGCAGGGCATCGACCACTTCCTGAGGCAGCTTGGCCTTGTTCAGGGCCACCGCGGTGTGGCCGGCGACACAGAAGTCGCAACCGTGCTGGGTGGCGGCGATCAGCTGCACCACTTCGCGCTCGGCCAGGGTCAGCTCGGACTTGCCGTTGAGCGCCGAAACGGTGACGTAGGTTTCCAGCGCCGCCGGGGCGTTGGCCAGGATGCCCAGCAGGTTGGGGATGAAGCCGGAGTTCTTCTGCGCATTCTCGAGGAACGGGCGGGCGGCTTCCGGAGCGGTCTGCAGGCTGTGTAGAGTAATGCGCGCGGACATGGAGTGGTCTCCTTTGATGTAGGTCGCTACAGTCTGTTGGTTATAAGAAGTAGCATCCATATTCATCAGTCGCCTTTCCTTGCTCCAGAGTCCTTGCATTAGATGATTTCTTCCAGCCCCCTCGTCGATTGGTTATTAGAGAGCCTGGAGCTCGATGCCAGCCTGTTCCATGTGGGCCGCTACTGCGGTGGCTGGCATGCCAGCACCCAGGGCCTGGGTCGGGCCAGTTTCCACCTGGTGGTGCAGGGCCATTGCTGGCTGCACATCGACGGCCAGGCGCAGCCGCTGCGCCTGGAGAGCGGCGATGCGGTGTTCCTCTTGCGTGACCTGGCCTATCGATTGTCCGGCGACGAGGATGCCGCCGACGCCTGTGCCCAGCCACGCCGGAGCATGCAGGCGCTGGACCTGGAAGCCGGGGACGGCGTGGGGCTGGTGTGCGGTTTCTTCCATTTCCAGTCGGGGCTATCGTCATTGATCGTCGACGGGCTGGCGGACTGGATCCTGCTGCACGCCAGCGACCCCGCCGGCAGCGCGGCGCGCGCGCTGTTCGGGCTGATCCTCGAGGAGTGCCGGCGCCCGCAGCCGTCCCAGGCGCTGCTCGAACGCCTGACCCACCTGTTGTTCCTCTATGTGCTGCGCCAGCAGGCACACGACGGCCAAGCGCTGGGCGGGCTGGTCGCCCTCGCCCGCCAGCCGACCTTCGCCGGGTTGCTGGAGCGCTTGATCGAGGCACCAGGCCAGGCCTGGACGCTGGAGGCCATGGCGGCCTGCGCGGGGCTGTCGCGCTCGGCGTTCTTCAAGCGCTTCAACGAACTGGCCGGGCAATCCCCCGGGCAGGTGCTGCTGGCCCTGCGCATGCGTCATGCCTGCCAGTTGCTCAAGGCCGGCAATACCGTCGAGCAGGTAGGCGCGCAGGCCGGGTACCAGTCGGTGGCGGCATTCACCCGGGCCTTCGCCAAGGCCGTCGGGCTGCAGCCGGGGGCGTACCGTAAGCAGCACGAAGGGCGCGCGGGGTAAGGGCCGTTCAACGTCGCCGCTGCATCCAGGCAGCCCCAAGCCCGCTGAAGCAGATCACCGCGATACCGACCAGGCTGGTACTGTCCGGCACCTGTGCGAACACCACCAACCCCAGCAACCCGGCGAACACGATCTGGCAATAGCTGAACGGCGCCAGCAACGCCGGCGCGGCATGGCGGAACGCCTGGGTCAGCAGCAGGTGCGCGGTCATCCCGCAGCCGCCCAACGCCAGCATCAGCGGTACATGCGGCCACTGCGGCGTCTGCCAGAAGAACGGCACCAGCGCCGTCATGATCAGGGTGTTGCACACGCCTGCGTAGAAGTTGCTGGTGGTCGGGCTGTCATGGGCCGCCAGCTTGCGCGTCAGCAACTGATAGAAGCAAAAACCCAGGGCCGAACCGAAGGGAAACAGGATTGCCGGGGTAAACATCGCGCCACCCGGGTGCACCACCACCAGCACCCCGACGAAGCCCATGACCACCGCCAGCCACTGTCCCGGGGTCACCCGCTCCTTGAGCAGCGGCACCGACAATGCGGTGACCAGCACCGGGGCGAGGAAGTTGACCGAGGTCGCCTCCGCCAGCGGCAGATACTGCAGCCCGGCGGTGAACAACAGGCTGGTGCTGAGCAGGCTCAGCGCACGCAAGGTCTGCAGCAATGGCCGGCGGGTGCGCAGTACCGCCAGGCCGGCCTTGGGCAGGAAGATCCCGGCCATCAGCAAGGTGTGCACCAGGTAACGGACCCACACCACCATGATGACCGGGTAGATCCCGCCGAGGAATTTCGATAAACCGTCGTGGCTGGCGAACAGGAAGGTAGCCACCACCACCAAGGCGATACCGCGCAGCGGCTGGTTGACTCCGGACAACGGTGTACTGGAACTCATGGGGCTCTCGGGCGATTGCCCCGGCATGGCGCCCGGGCATGGGCGGATTCTAGAAGAGAACCTCCGGGAGGAACAAAGCATTGTGGTCCAACCGGTACATTCCGTTCGCTGATCGAACCGTTTCCCTCAAGGGCTGCGCCTGAGAGCCGCAGCTTTCAGTGCCGCCGCTGGGTCACCAGGAAGTTGCGCAACGACGGCTCGTCATCCAGGGCAATCTCCCGCACCGGCCTTGGCAGGTCGGCCAGTACCGCCTGACAGAACGCCAGGGCCGGGGCATCCTCGCCGTAGCACCGCACCAACCAGTCGCCTTGACCCTCGCACAGCGTGCGCCGCGCTACCGCCAGGCCCACGCCCTGGCGGCGATATTTCTTGAGCACGAACAGGTCGGCCAGCTCCCAGGCGTCGATGCCGGGCAGTTCACTGCGCTCGATGAGCAGAAAGCCGGCGACGAAACCGTCCACCAGTATCAGGCTGGCGCTCCAGCCCGGGGTTTGCCAGTAGCGGGTGAAGTGCGGCTCGTGGAGGTAGAAGCGCCCATCCGCCTCGACATCCTCCTGCTCCCAGTCAGAGGACTCGTAGGCGTAGAACTGGTAGAGGTTGCGCACCAGGTCGGCATGCTCGGGGCCGGACTGGAGCAGTTCGACAGGGAGGGTCATGGAACAGGCTCGATGAATGCGGGAGCGCGAGTCTACCTGGGCGCTCAGGCGTTTGCAGCGGGGCGGCGGCGCATCCATCCTCGCGGCGCGTCGCCACGCCGATGGATGCGGGCTTTGTCAAACCTGCGGCAAGGCCGCCACCGCGTCCACTTCCACCAGCATGCCGTCCAGCGCCAGGCGCGGCACCGGGATCAAGGTGCAGGTCGGGGTCATCCTGCCGCCCCAGGCACGCTCGGCCTCGGCCACCCACTGGCGCAGCCGCGCCTCGGAATGGTCGACCACCAGCAGGGTGAGCTTGCACACGTGCTCGAGCGTTGCCCCACGGGAGGCCAAGGCGATCTTCAGGTTCACCAGGGCCTGGCGCGCCTGCTCGTCGAAACGTGCCGACAACTTGCCCTGCAGGTCCTCGCCGCCCTGGCCGGCGATATACAGCAGGCGGCTGCCGGCGCGTACCTCGGCGACGTGGGAATAGGCATTGCCACTGGGGTCGTAGAGGCCTTCGGGGTTGCTCAGGGCAAAGGCGGCTGGCTGGGTCATGGTATCGCTCCATCGATGGAAAGAGCGGCCGAGTATCAAACCTCAGGTTAAGTCGAGGTCAAGCCCCGCCTGCCACACCTTGGTCGGCGCCTATTTTTCCTGCAGCACCGCCCTGCCCTTCACCGCGCGCGGCCCACGCCAGGCCCAGAACAACAGGCCTGGGAACGGTGCATAGACGACGAACACCACCCACAGCATCTTGCGCTCGGCGCGCCGATCACTGCCGATGATGTGCCAGATGGCCCAGATTTCCAGGAGGATGACGATGAGCGCGACAACGAACCAGATTGTTCCGATTTCCATGAGTCTTCTCCTATTGGCTGTACTGGCTTGGGTTGCCACGCGCGCCAAGGGTTCACTCGGATCTTGTCCGGCCCGCGACCCACTGGCACAGTGACCGACCGCCCTGCACCGCACCATGGGAGCCCTCATGCCATTCGATCCGACGCTGCTTGCCCAGGCCCGCCACGTGGTGGTGTTCACCGGTGCCGGGGTGTCCGCGGAAAGTGGCATAGCCACGTTTCGCGACAAGCTGACCGGCCTGTGGGCGCGCTTCGATCCGGCGCAGCTGGCCAGCGCCGAGGGCTTTCGCGCCGACCCGGCGCTGGTCTGGGGCTGGTACCAGATGCGCCGCGCCGGGATCGCCAAGGCCGCGCCCAACGCGGGTCACCTGGCCATCGCCGCGCTGGCCGCGCAGGTGCCGAAGCTGACCCTGGTAACGCAGAACGTCGACGACCTGCACGAACGCGCCGGCAGCCGCGCCGTGCTGCACCTGCATGGGCGGCTGGATGCCTTTCGCTGCCTGGACTGCGCGCGCCCGGCGGATGAGCCCGTGGCACTGCCCGAGGAGGCCGCTCACGGCTGCCGTATGGAACCACCGCGCTGCGCTTGCTGCGCCGGGCCGCTGCGCCCCGGTGTGGTGTGGTTTGGCGAGATGTTGCCCGAGGCGGTACTGGAGCAGGCATTCGCCGCCGCGCAACAGTGCGATGTACTGCTTTCTGTAGGCACATCAGGCCTGGTACAGCCAGCAGCCTCGATACCTCGCATGGCACTGGCTGCGGGGGCGACGGTGGTGCATGTCAATCCGCAGCCTGTGCCCTGCGAGCACCCGCGGGCGTTCATGCTGCCCGGCCAGGCGGGTGAGGTACTGCCGCAACTATTGCGCCGGGCCTTTTCCTGAGCGGCTGGCAGGCCAGTTCAGCGGCCAGCCTGGTCCAACGCAGCCTTCAAGGCATCAGCATCGGCGTAGCTGTTGCGCGCTGCCACCACGCCGTGATCCAGCGCCAGCCACAGCACCTTGCCTTCATCCCCGGCATAGCGGCTGGCGACCCGGCCTTCGCGGTCGAGCAGCACGCGGTAGCTGTAGTCGCGCATGGCCGGGATGGCGAACAGCTTGCTGATCAGCGCCGGCATGCGCTGGATATCCGCGACGAACACCGCGTGCCGCGCCTCCAGGTAGCCTTTGGGCTGTTCGGCCAGGGCCGCCTTGACCAGCTTGGCGCCGTCCATGTCGCGGGCGACCAGCAGGACTCGGGTATCGGCCCCCAGGCTGTAGGGCTGGTCGTACTGATCGAGCAATGTCCAGGGCGCGAGGGTGTCGCCGGGTTGCGCGGCGTGGGCCACGAGCGCCAGCAGGCTGAGCAGAAGTGCGGCGGCGTATTTCATGAGGGTCAGGTCCGAATCGTGAGGGCCGTCAGCATAGCCCAACCCGCCGTGCTTGACAGGCTCAACGCAACTGCCCGGCAATCAGCCCCACGGCAATCAGGATCATCACTCCACCGGACAACCGGCCCACGGCCTGCGCCGCGGCAGGCCGGGTGCGCAGCACGGCCTTGGCACCGTAGCCGACCATCAGGTAGATCACCAGCGAACTGCCCAGGTGCACCAACCCCAGCAGCAGGATCTGCAAGGGCACCGGCCAGCTCGACTGCGGGTCGGTGAACTGCGGCAGCAACGCCAGGAACAGCAGGAACACCTTGGGGTTGAGGCCGCTGACGCACAAGCCCTTGAATGCCCAGCGCGACCCCGAGTCCTGCCCACCTCCGGCGCCGGCCTCGGGCACGGCCGGGCTCAGCAGCAGGTTGCCACCCAGCCACAACAGGTACACGCAACCTGCAAGGGTCAGCAAGCTCAGCGCCAGCGGGTGCCCGGCAATCAGGCTGCCGACTCCGGCGGCCACCACCAAGGTAACGAGCAGATGGCCGGACAGCATGCCCGCCACCGCCGGCACTACCCAGCGCCCGCGCATGCCGGCCGAGATGGCGTAGGCCCAGTCGGCGCCGGGGGTGATCACGAACAGCAGGGAAACGGCCCAGAACGCCGTCAGTACACTCATGGCCATTTCGAGCCTTCCTTACACAGGTTTCGGTGAAAGAAAGACTACGGATATCGCCCAGGGATTTTCTTTCGTATATTCCCCGTACCAAACCAAGTAATGGAAGAATCTTCCCCATGGATCGAACAGATCGAAAGATCCTTGCCGAGCTACAAAAAGACGGGCGCCTGTCCGTGACCGAACTGGCCGACCGCGTCGGCTTGAGCCTGTCGCCCTGCCACCGGCGCCTCAAGGCGCTGGAGGACTCAGGCGCCATCCTCGGTTACCACGCCCGCCTGGCCCCGGCGGCCTTGGGTTTGAACTTCGCCGCGCTGGTGTTCGTGACCCTGCGCGAGGTGACCCGCCAGCCGGTGGCGGACTTCGAGGCGGCGCTGGGGGAGATCCCGCAGATCGTCGAGGCCCAGCGCCTGTTCGGCGACCCCGACTACCTGCTGCACGTGGTGGCCAGGGACCTGCCGGCCTTCCAGAAGCTGTATGACGAACAGCTGACCAGCATTCCCAATGTGAAGCGCCTGAGTTCGACGCTGGTGATGAAGGAGGTGATTCAGGACCGGCTGCTGCCGATGTGATATCGGGCCACTGACCGGGCGCGACCTACAGGCAGGTCGCGGCTGCCGCCCGTCGGCGCAGGGCCATGCCGTCGTTCTTCTGCGCGTAGTAGTCCACTCGCGTCCCGCCGGCCTGGGCGTAAACGTCGACGAACGACTCGGCTTCGCGGGTATAAACCGTGAATCCACCTTGCTTGCGAGCCTCCAGGTAGCCGCTGGCGTCGACCCCGAAGGTGTTCTCTTCCTGCCAGCTGAACTGAATGCACTGGGCCACCAGATCCGGCGTCTTGTGCGAATCCAGCTGCGCGGTGGGTGCGCCGCCGCGCGCCGCTTCCATGGTCGACGATGCACAGCCCGCCAGCAGCAGCGCCACGGTGATCGGCAGAATTGCTCGCATGTTCCATCCTCGGGACAAAAAAAAGAAGGTGACTCTAGCATTGCGGGGGCAGCAGGTGAATCACCGCCGCCGTTCATCGCCGCCGCAATAAAATCTTGCGCGCCCAAGAACCAAATCGATCGCCTTCGGTCTCAGGAGGTACCGCGTAAACCGTTGCGGATCAAGGACCTATATCGTGATGACACGCCTTGCAAGCCTTTCCATGGTCGCCACCCTGCTGCTGCTCGGCGGCTGCTACAGCAACCATTACCACGATGATGACGATGGCTGGCGCGATCGTGACCGCGGCCACCGTCACCACCATCGCCATGACCGCGACGATGACGACCGCCAGTACCGTGACCGCTACTACCGCTGAAGCGTCCTTGCAACCCTGACTCGCCGCGAGCGTGCGGCAATCTACCCCTGATGACTCCCCTGAGGTTCATAACATGCGTCTGACTCTGCCTTCCCTCGCCCTCGGCCTGCTGCTCTGCCAGGGCGCTTTCGCCGGTGACGGCACCGCGGCCATCGGCGGCGGCCTGGGTGGCGCCCTGGGCAACGTCGTGGGCAAACAGATCGGCGGCAGCACCGGTGCGGCCATCGGCGCCGGTCTCGGTGGCGCGGCCGGCAGCGCGGTCGGCGCGCGCAAGGGCAACCGTACCGAAGCGGCCATCGGTGGCGGCCTGGGCTCGGCGGGCGGTTCGCTGATTGGCGGCAAGCTCGGCGGCTCCAACGGATCGACCATTGGCGCAGGTCTGGGCGGCGCGGCCGGTGGCGCCATCGGCAACCACATGGGTGACAGCAACCGCAAGCACAAGCGTCGCCACTGACCCCAACGGTCGAAGGCTCGAAGCGAAACAGCAAAAGGCGGCTGCCCCTTAAGGGACAGCCGCCTTTTATCTTGGCGCGATTCCAGCAAGCGGGCGGCGTAGGCAGGCCCCGCATAATTTCATGACTCAAAGGAATGACAGCAATCCAATAAATCGTTTGCGGATACCCCCGGCACGCTTCGATATTCACGCCATCGAATCACAGGCGCCGCGCACATGAATCAGCCAAGCATCAGCCAGTCCATTGCCATCGTTCACCCGATCACGCTTTCCCATGGTCGCAATGCCGAAGTCTGGGATATCACCGGCAAGCGCTACATCGACTTCGTCGGCGGCATCGGCGTGCTCAACCTGGGCCACTGCAATCCAGCGGTAGTCGAAGCGATCCAGCAGCAGGCCACGCGCCTGACCCACTACGCCTTCAACGCGGCGCCCCACGGCCCCTACCTGGAGCTCATGGAGCGCCTGCGTGAATTCGTCCCGGTCAGCTACCCGTTGGCCGGCATGCTGACCAACAGCGGCGCGGAAGCGGCGGAAAACGCGCTTAAGGTCGCCCGCGGCGCCACCGGCAAGCGCGCTGTCATCGCCTTCGACGGCGGCTTCCATGGCCGCACCCTGGCCACCCTCAACCTCAATGGCAAGGTAGCCCCGTACAAGCAACGCGTGGGGGAACTGCCAGGCCCGGTCTATCACCTGCCCTACCCCAGCCCGGACACCGGAGTGAGCTGCGAACAGGCGCTCAAGGCCATGGAACGCCTGTTCAGTGTGGAGTTGGCGGTGGAGGACGTGACGGCGTTCATCTTCGAGCCGGTGCAGGGGGAAGGTGGTTTCCTCGCCCTCGATCCGAGCTTCGCCCAGGCCTTGCGCCGCTTCTGCGACAGCCACGGGATATTGATCATCGTCGACGAGATCCAGTCCGGTTTCGGCCGCACCGGGCAGCGTTTCGCCTTCCCCCGACTGGGCATCGAGCCGGACCTGCTGCTGCTGGCCAAGAGCATCGCCGGAGGCATGCCCCTGGGCGCGGTGGTCGGCCGCCGGGAGATCATGGACTCGCTGCCCAAGGGCGGCCTGGGCGGCACCTACTCGGGCAATCCGATCGCCTGTGCGGCGGCCTTGGCGAGCCTTGCGCAGATGACCGACGCCAACCTCGCCACCTGGGGCGAACGCCAGGAACAGGCCATCGTCGCACGCCATGCACGCTGGAAAGCCGCAGGATTGTCCAGTTCGCTCGGCCGCCTGACCGGCGTCGGCGCCATGCGCGGGCTGGAGTTCGTCAACGGCGATGGCAGCCCGGCACCGGCGCAACTGGCCAAGGTGCTGGAGGCGGCGCGTGCCAAGGGGTTGCTGCTGATGCCCAGTGGCAAGGCGCGGCATATCATCCGCCTGTTGGCGCCGCTGACCATCGAGGCCGAGGTGCTCGAGGAAGGGCTGGACATCCTCGAGCAGTGCCTGGCTGAACTGGGGTAAGGGTTACAGGCCCAGCTCTTCGGGGGTGGGCATGTCGCATTCGAAGGCGATCCAGCCGCCTTCGAGTTCGGCATGGCCGTTGACGATCAGGCCGTAGTAAGTGAGACCGTTCTCCAGCGTGACGCAGATGTGCGTGGCGCCTTTTTCCGGTGCCGCGAGCGTTCCGACGAAATGCACCTTCTTCAGCACTTCGGTTACCGCCTCGAGGCCCACGCGCATGCTGCTGTTCTCCGAAGCCTCGGTGTCGCCCCCACGGTCTTCGGCGCTGACGGTCACGGTGGCGATGTAGGGGTATTTGCTGCTCAAGCGGGGTTACCTCGGAGTATGGGGCTGAAAATGGGTGACAAGAGTACGGCAGACGCTCGGGGTTGTCTCTACCGGCTCATCGCGGGGCAGGCCCGCTCCCACGGGAGGCCCTGCGACCTGGCTGACATGGCCTCGCGGGCGCCGATCTGTTAGGGTGCCCGCCGATGCATGCCCCACCACGCGAGGATACCGAGTGAGCGCAGAACAACCCCTGATCGCCGACCTGTTCGAGGTCGACAAACGCCTGACCCTCAAGCCCGTCGTGGACTTCAACGCCTACCTGCGCAACGCTTTCGGCGACGGCCCCTGCCGCTGCCACCGCTGCGTTGAGGGCAATGGTGACGAGAGCACCTATAGCCACCGCCACAGCTTCGAACTGGAAGGCCGCACCTTGCACCGACGCTTTGCCAGCACCGCCGGCAGCGACGTGTTGATGGTGCTGAAGAAGGCGTGGCTGTCCTACACCAAGGCCGAACTGATCACCATCGGCGCGCTGGACATGGCCACCCTCAAGGCCTTCACCGACGCGGCCCTGCACGAACGCCTGCTGGCCCTGTTGCCGGCCAGCGGCCTGGCGCGTGAAGCCGAGGGCCAATGGCAGCTGCAGGTGCTCGCCGACTGACGGTCGCCCCGGCAGGATTCTCCCGCTCTGCTACCTTGGGAGAATCCTCACCCGCAGGTGACCCGCCATGGCCCGCACGACTCCCATCGAGCTGTACCGCAATATCGGCATTGTCGCTCACGTGGATGCCGGCAAGACCACCACCACCGAACGGATCCTGTTCTACACCGGGGTCAACCACAAGATGGGCGAGGTGCACGACGGCGCCGCGACCATGGACTGGATGGCTCAGGAGCAGGAGCGCGGCATCACCATCACCTCGGCGGCCACCACGGCCTTCTGGCAGGGCTCGACCAAGCAGTTCGAGCACAAGTACCGCTTCAATATCATCGACACCCCAGGCCACGTCGACTTCACCATCGAGGTGGAGCGCTCGCTGCGCGTGCTCGATGGCGCGGTGGTGGTGTTCAGCGGCGCCGATGGGGTCGAGCCGCAGTCCGAGACCGTGTGGCGCCAGGCCAACAAGTACCATGTGCCGCGCCTGGCCTACATCAACAAGATGGACCGCCAGGGCGCGGACTTCTTGCGTGTGGTGAAACAGATCGACCAGCGCCTGGGCCACCACCCGGTGCCGATCCAGTTGGCCATCGGCAGCGAGGAGAACTTCATTGGCCAGATCGACCTGGTGAAGATGAAAGCCATCTACTGGAACGATGCCGACCAGGGCACCAGCTACCGCGAGGAAGCGATCCCCGCTGAACTGCAGGCCCTGGCCGACGAGTGGCGTGCCCATATGCTGGAAGCGGCGGCGGATGCCAGCGAAGCACTGACCCTGAAGTACCTTGAAGGTGAGGAATTCACCACCGAGGAAATCAAGGCCGCCCTGCGCCAACGCACCATCGCAAACGAAATCGTCCCGACCATCCTCGGCTCGTCATTCAAGAACAAGGGCGTGCCGCTGATGCTCGACGCGGTGATCGACTACCTGCCCGCCCCGTCCGAAATCCCGGCGATCAAGGGCACTGACCCGGACGATGAAGACAAGCACCTGGAACGCCACGCCGACGACAAGGAGCCGTTCTCGGCCCTGGCCTTCAAGATCGCCACCGACCCGTTCGTCGGCACCCTGACCTTCGCCCGGGTGTATTCCGGCGTGCTCAGCTCGGGCAATGCGGTGCTCAACTCCGTCAAGGGCAAGAAGGAGCGCATCGGCCGCATGGTGCAGATGCACGCCAACCAGCGCGCCGAGATCAAGGACGTGTGCGCCGGCGATATCGCCGCACTGATCGGCATGAAGGACGTGACCACCGGCGACACCCTGTGCGACATGGACAAGCCGATCATCCTCGAGCGCATGGATTTCCCCGACCCGGTGATCTCGGTGGCGGTGGAGCCGAAGACCAAGGGCGACCAGGAGAAGATGGGCATCGCCCTGGGCAAGCTGGCCCAGGAGGACCCGTCGTTCCGGGTCAAGACCGACGAGGAAACCGGCCAGACCATCATCTCCGGCATGGGCGAGTTGCACCTGGACATCATCGTCGACCGCATGCGCCGCGAGTTCAACGTCGAAGCCAATATCGGCAAGCCGCAGGTGGCCTACCGCGAGAAGATCCGCAACACCTGCGAAATCGAAGGGCGTTTCGTGCGCCAATCGGGCGGACGCGGCCAGTATGGCCATTGCTGGATCCGCTTCGCCCCAGGCGACGAAGGCAAGGAAGGGCTGGAGTTCGTCAACGAGATTGTCGGCGGCGTGGTGCCGCGCGAATACATCCCGGCGATCCAGAAAGGCATCGAGGAGCAGATGAAGAACGGCGTGCTCGCCGGCTACCCGCTGATCAACCTCAAGGCGGCGGTGTTCGACGGCTCGTACCACGACGTCGACTCCAACGAGATGGCCTACAAGATTGCCGCCTCCATGGCCACCAAGCAGCTGTCGCAGAAAGGCGGCGCGGTATTGCTGGAACCGGTGATGAAGGTCGAGGTGGTGACGCCCGAGGAGTACCAGGGCGATATCCTCGGCGACCTGAGCCGGCGCCGGGGCATGATCCAGGATGGCGACGAAACCCCGGCCGGCAAAGTGATCCGTGCCGAGGTGCCTTTGGGCGAGATGTTCGGCTACGCCACCTCGATGCGCTCGATGACCCAGGGCCGGGCGAGTTTCTCGATGGAGTTCACCCGCTACGCCGAGGCGCCGGCGAGTATTGCAGACACCATCGTCAAGAAAAACCGCGGGGAGTAAGCCTTTCTCCTATAACGGCCCTATCGCCGGCAAGCCGGCTCCCACAGGTACTGCACAGTGACAATCCTGTGGGAGCCGGCTTGCCGGCGATAGGGCCGGTGCAGGCAACCATTGCCTTCAATGCTGCTCCCCTGCCCGCTTCAACAGCTTCTTGCAGCGTTCGGAAAGATGCACCACCCGCAACTGCTTGCCCGCCTTGGCATAGCGCTCGCGCAGGGTCTTGAGCGCCGCGATCGCCGAATAATCGACAAAGCTCAGGTGCTGGCAATCCAGCGTCACCTTGGCCGGGTCGTTGGCCGGGTCGAACTGGTTGAGGAACGGCGTGGTCGAGGCGAAGAACAGCGTGCCGTGCACCTGGTAATGCTTGCCCCCCTCGGCGTCCTCATGACTGTCGGCATACAGCTCGCGCGCGTGCTGCCAGGCAAAATTGATGGCCGCGATGACGATACCGAACAGCACCGCCGTGGCCAGGTCGGTGAACACCGTGACCACGGTCACGGCGATGATCGCCAGCACATCGCTCACCGGCACCTTGTGGAGCACCCGCAGCGATGCCCAGGCGAAGGTCTGCTGGGCCACCACGAACATCACCCCCACCAATGCCGCCAGCGGAATACGTTCGATCAGCGGCGACAGGAACAGCACGAACAGCAGGATCATCACCCCCGCCACCACGCCCGACAATCGACCACGGCCATTGGAGCTGAGGTTGATCACGGTCTGGCCGATCATCGCGCAACCGCCCATGCCGCCGCACAGGCCCGAGACCATGTTGGCCGCGCCCAGGGCCACGCACTCGCGGTCCGGGTAACCGCGACTCTCGGTGACCTCGTCGGTGAGGTTGAGGGTCAGCAGGGTTTCCAGCAGGCCGACCATGGCCATCAGCACCGCGTAAGGCGCGATGATCTTCAAGGTCTCAAGGTTCCAGGGGATGTCCGGCATCGCCAGTCTTGGCAGGCCGCCGGCGATGTGCGCCATATCGCCGAGGGTGCGGGTTGGAAGGCCAAGCAGGTAGACCAGCAGGCCGACGCCGAGGATCGCCACCAGCGCCGGCGGCACGGCGCGGGTCAGCCTGGGAAGCACGTAGACCACCAGCATGGTCAACGCCACCAGGCCGATCATCAGGTACAGCGGCGCGCCGCTGAGCCAGTGTTCGCCTTCCTTGAAGTGCTCCAGCTGGGCCAGGGCGATGACGATAGCCAGGCCGTTGACGAAGCCGAGCATCACCGGGTACGGCACCAGGCGCACCAGCTTGCCCAGGCGCAGGGCGCCGAACAGGATCATCACCAGCCCGCCCAGCAGCACCGTGGCCAGCAGGTACTGGACGCCGTGCTGCACCACCAGGGCGACGATGACCACCGCCATCGAACCGGCGGCGCCGGAGATCATCCCCGGGCGGCCGCCGAACAGCGCGGTCAGGGTGCAGATGATGAAGGCACCGTACAGGCCCATCAGCGGGTTGAGGTGGGCCACCAGGGCGAAAGCGATGCACTCCGGTACCAGGGCGAACGAAGTGGTGAGGCCGGCGAGCAGGTCGGCGCGTAGGCGTGCGGGTTTCATGGAGTTCCTGTAAACAACCCCGGCATTACGCTGCGTGGGAGCGTAATGCCGAGGGAATGAGCTCGAAATCGAGGATCGGGATGTTACGGAATTTGCCTGACTGCAACCACTGAAAAGCCGACCTGTGCATGCCGCTGTGATCCACAACCAGCAAGATGCCGACAAATTTGCCATCATGTCCATTCCACCCGCGGAGATCATGGACATGCCGCTACGCCCCCTCCTCGCCTCGCTGCTGCTGGCCGCCAGCCTTACGGCCCAGGCCGCCACCGAGGTCATTCCCTTGCAACACCGCAGCAGCGCCGAACTGCTGCCCGCCGCCCAGTCCTTCCTGGGCAAGGACGGCAGCGTCAGCACCTTCGAGGACAAGCTGATCGTCAACGCCAGCCAGGAACGCATTGACGATCTGCGCGCCCTGCTGCAACAGCTCGACACCGCGCCCAAACGCCTGCTGATCAGCGTCGACAACAACGACAGCAACTTCCAGGACAACCGCGGCAATGCCCGCGTGATCCGCTACGGCACCGCCAACCGCGAAGGCGGCATGCAGCAGGTACAGGCCAGCGACGGCCAGCCGGCACTGATCCAGGTGGGCCAGAGCATCCCCGTCACCAGTACTTCCACCGACGGTTACGGGCGCATCCAGAGCAACACCGAATACCGCAACGTTACCCAGGGCTTCTACGTCACGCCACGCCTGAGCGGTGATAACGTTCGCCTGCAAATCAGCACCAATAACGACCGAATGAGCCAGGAACGTGCCGATGTAGTGAAAGTGCAGAGCACCGACACGACCGTCACCGGCAAGCTCGGCGAGTGGATCACCCTGGCCGGATTCAACCAGCAGAGTCAGTCCGATCGCAGTGCGTCAAGCCTCAGTTACAGCACCCAGCGCGGTGAAAACATGACTTTGCGGGTCAAAGTCGACCTTCTCGACTGAACCCAGGCAATTCAAGGCCTCGACCAAGGGCCTTGAAACTGACCGCCAAGTCGCATTAGACCAAAGATGTAGTAAGCCCAAAAAAGCACTACAAAGTGTTTGACAGGCTGTTTTCGCCAAGGGCATGATGGCCTCGCTCCCGCTAATCAGAGGCCCTGGCTAGGGTCTTCGAGGTGCGCTCCTCCCACCGTGGAGGCACCTCGTGTCCATACGGCCCACAAGGCGGTTCGACGGGATTGCGACTGCAACGAAGAAGTTGTCCCGAGGGACGGAAGCGCATCACCGCAGTTCTGGCAATCGCGTCGCACCGCAGCAAGGCATCCACGAGCCAACCTGCAGGGCACACCTTCGCCTGGCCTGCCCACCCTTCCCCTTCGCACTTCCCCGTTCGCCGCCGCACTCCCCCGGACAGCACAGCCTGGCCCTCTGACCCGCGTATCCGAGCATCAGCACAATTACACTCAAGATCGATGCGACGAGGTTTATTTCCATGGCACTGACACGCGAACAGCAAATTGCAGCCCTCGAGAAAGACTGGGCCGAAAACCCGCGCTGGAAAGGCGTGACCCGTACCTACACCGCCGCCGATGTCGTTCGCCTGCGTGGCTCGCTGCAACCGGAGCACACCCTGGCTCGCCAGGGCGCGGAAAAACTGTGGAAGCTGGTCACCCAAGGTGCCCACCCGTCCTTCCGCCCAGAAAAAGATTTCGTCAACTGCATGGGCGCCCTGACCGGCGGCCAGGCAGTGCAACAGGTCAAGGCCGGCATCCAGGCCATCTACCTGTCCGGCTGGCAGGTTGCCGCCGACAACAACTCGGCCGAGTCGATGTACCCCGACCAATCGCTGTACCCGGTTGATTCGGTACCGACCGTGGTCAAGCGCATCAACAACTCGTTCCGCCGCGCCGACCAGATCCAGTGGAAAGCTGGCAAGAACCCAGGTGACGAAGGCTACATCGACTACTTCGCACCAATCGTGGCTGACGCCGAAGCCGGTTTCGGCGGCGTACTGAACGCCTACGAACTGATGAAAAACATGATTGAAGCGGGCGCCGCCGGCGTGCACTTCGAAGACCAGCTGGCCTCGGTGAAAAAATGCGGCCACATGGGCGGCAAGGTACTGGTACCGACCCAGGAAGCCGTACAGAAGCTGGTGGCTGCCCGTCTGGCCGCCGACGTTGCCGGTGTACCGACCATCATCCTGGCCCGTACCGACGCCAACGCCGCTGACCTGCTGACCAGCGACTGCGACCCGTACGACCAGCCGTTCGTGATCGGCGAGCGTACCCGTGAAGGCTTCTACAAAGTCCGCGCCGGCCTCGACCAGGCGATCTCCCGCGGCCTGGCGTACGCGCCGTATGCCGACCTGATCTGGTGCGAAACCGCCAAGCCGGACCTGGACGAAGCCCGTCGCTTCGCCGAAGCGATCAAGAAGGAATACCCGGACCAACTGCTGTCGTACAACTGCTCGCCTTCCTTCAACTGGAAGAAGAACCTGGACGACGCCACCATCGCCAAGTTCCAGCGCGAACTGTCGGCCATGGGCTACAAGCACCAGTTCATTACCCTGGCCGGCATCCACAACATGTGGCACGGCATGTTCAACCTGGCGCACGACTACGCCCGCAACGACATGACCGCCTACGTGAAGCTGCAAGAGCAGGAATTCGCCGACGCCAGTAAAGGCTACACCTTCGTGGCGCACCAGCAGGAAGTCGGCACCGGCTACTTCGACGACATGACCACCGTGATCCAGGGTGGTGCATCGTCGGTAACCGCACTGACCGGTTCGACCGAGGAAGAGCAGTTCCACTGAGTCTGGTGAACTGTTGAACAGGAAGGCCCGGGGCTTGGAAAGCCCTGGGCCTTTCTTCTTGCCTGTACCGACCCTTTCGCGGGGCAAGCCCGCTCCCACGCAACATTGCAGCCCCGCGAAAGGGCCGGCACGGGCAATACCGCAGATCAGGTCTATGCTTGTGGCTACCCAGCAGCAAGGACCGCCCATGCCTCGTCCAAGCCACCTGATCCTGATCGCCGTCGCAGCCGCCACCTGCTATCTATATGCACTGGCGAGCGACAATGCCCTGCTTGGCCTACTGGTCAAACCCATTCCGGTACTGGCCCTGATCGCCTGGCTTAGGACCATGCCCACTACGCCCTACCGTCGCTGGATCATGATCGGCCTGGCCTTCTCGGTACTGGGCGACATCCTCCTGGCCATCCCCCGCGATCTGTTCGTGTTCGGCCTGGCCGCATTCCTTTGCGCCCACCTGGCGTACCTTCGCGGTTACTGCAGCCTGATCCAGCGCTCGGCCTACCCGTCACTGGCCCTCGCACTGCTGGTGGGCGCCTCGCTGTTCGGCCTGCTCGCCAGCCACGGCCTGGGCCCACTGCTGATCCCGGTGGCGCTGTATGCCCTGGCGATCGGCTGCATGCTCTGGCGCGCCTTGGCCTGCGGCGGTGTCGCCGCACTGGGTGCCTGCGCCTTCGTCTTCTCCGACAGCCTGATCGGCATCGACCGCTTCGTCAGCCCGTTTGCCGCTGCCGAGTACCTGATCATCCTGTCCTACTGGCTCGGCCAGTGGCTCATTGCCGCGTCGGTCAGCCGCAGCACAAACGACAAAGCATTGATCCAGAGCGGTACGCGCTGCGCCGGAAGCTGTTAGAACGAGAGTTTTTCGCATTTGCAAGTGGGCAGATCGGCTGATGAACTTTGCAAGGCCCAGAACAGCTAAAACAATACAGCTCAGGCTAAATGATATTAATTATCATTACGCAACTAACCAGTCATTACGCGAGGTAAGAAACATAATTAACAAATCCACGTGCAATGCCCGAAACTCAAGGCTTTCAGCCAGTTACGAAAGATTTTTGTTCTTAAACCTACGAATAAATTTGCAACGGAAATTTTACTTGCACTGGGTTTACCCATAAAATCAGCGCGATTGATTCAGCTGCGACATTTGGTCACTGCGTCTGCGACACCACGTCGCCGCTCTACTTATTTCAGACTGCAGAGCTGGGTCTCTGTATAAGGATTTCTAGCATGTCCGATTCGGCAGGACTCATCGCCCACAACTGGGGCTTTGCCATCTTCCTCCTGGGTGTCGTCGGCCTGTGTGCCTTCATGCTCGGCCTGTCCAGCCTGCTCGGTAGCAAGGCCTGGGGTCGCGCCAAGAACGAACCCTTCGAATCCGGCATGCTGCCCGTCGGCAGCGCCCGCCTGCGCCTGTCCGCCAAATTCTATCTGGTCGCGATGCTGTTCGTGATCTTCGATATCGAAGCCCTCTTCCTGTATGCATGGTCTGTGTCCGTCCGCGAAAGCGGCTGGACCGGATTCGTCGAAGCACTCGTTTTCATAGCAATTCTGTTGGCAGGTCTTGTCTACCTATGGCGCGTCGGGGCGCTCGATTGGGCTCCCGAAGGTCGCCGCAAGCGGCAAGCGAAGCTGAAACAATGAGGCTTTGGCATGCAATACAATCTCACCAGAATCGATCCGGACGCACCTAACGAGCAGTATCCGGTCGGTGAACGGGAAACCGTCACCGATCAACTGCTGGAAGACCAGGTCCACAAGAACATCTACATGGGGAAACTCGAAGATGTGCTGCGTGGCGCGGTCAACTGGGGTCGCAAGAACTCCCTCTGGCCGTACAACTTCGGCCTTTCCTGCTGCTACGTGGAAATGACCACGGCCTTCACGGCGCCCCACGACATCGCCCGCTTCGGCGCCGAAGTCATCCGGGCCTCGCCGCGTCAGGCCGACTTCATGGTCATCGCCGGTACCTGCTTCGTGAAGATGGCGCCGATCATTCAGCGCCTGTACGAGCAGATGCTCGAACCTAAGTGGGTCATCTCCATGGGCTCGTGCGCCAACTCCGGCGGCATGTACGACATTTACTCGGTCGTTCAGGGGGTCGACAAGTTCCTCCCCGTGGACGTGTACGTGCCCGGCTGCCCACCGCGCCCCGAGGCGTTCCTGCAAGGCTTGATGCTGCTGCAGGAGTCGATCGGCCAGGAGCGACGCCCGCTTTCCTGGGTGGTTGGCGATCAAGGCATCTACCGTGCCGAGATGCCCGCCCAGAAAGACCTGCGTCGCGAACAGCGTATCGCGGTAACCAACCTGCGCAGCCCCGACGAAGTCTGATCCAGCGACCTGCCGCCCGCTCCCCCAGGAGCCGGCGGCCTGGCTTCATTCTTAACGTTGACCCAAAGCGACCGAGACCATGACAGCGGACAACGCTATTTATATTCCGCCTTACAAGGCTGACGACCAGGATGTGGTCGTCGAACTGCACAACCGATTCGGCGCCGACGCTTTCGTCGCCCAGGAAACCCGTACCGGCATGCCGGTACTGTGGGTAAAGCGTGCCCAGCTCAAGGAAATCCTCACCTTCCTGCGCAACGTCGCCAAGCCGTACAGCATGCTGTACGACCTGCACGGCGTCGACGAGCGCCTGCGCACTCAGCGCCGCGGCCTGCCGGCCGCCGACTTCAGCGTGTTCTACCACCTGCTGTCGGTCGAGCGTAACAGCGACGTGATGATCAAGGTGTCGCTGAGCGAAGGCGACCTGAACCTGCCCACCGTGACCGGCATCTGGCCCAACGCCAACTGGTACGAGCGTGAAGTCTGGGACATGTTCGGCATCGACTTCGCCGGCCACCCACACCTGAGCCGCATCATGATGCCGCCGACCTGGGAAGGTCACCCGCTGCGAAAGGACTACCCCGCCCGCGCCACCGAATTCGACCCCTACAGCCTGACCCTGGCCAAGCAGCAGCTTGAAGAGGAATCGGCACGCTTCAACCCGGAAGCCTGGGGCATGAAGCGTTCGGGCGCCAACGAGGACTACATGTTCCTCAACCTCGGCCCCAACCACCCTTCGGCCCACGGTGCCTTCCGTATCGTCCTGCAGCTGGACGGCGAAGAGATCGTCGACTGCGTCCCGGACATCGGCTACCACCACCGTGGCGCCGAGAAGATGGCCGAGCGTCAGTCGTGGCACAGCTTCATCCCCTACACCGACCGTATCGACTACCTCGGCGGGGTGATGAACAACCTGCCGTACGTACTGGCGGTGGAAAAGCTGGCCGGCATCCAGGTGCCGCAGAAGGTCGACGTGATCCGCATCATGCTCGCCGAATTCTTCCGCATCACCAGCCACCTGCTGTTCCTGGGTACCTACATCCAGGACGTCGGCGCCATGACCCCGGTGTTCTTCACCTTCACCGACCGCCAGCGCGCCTACACCGTGATCGAAGCGATCACCGGTTTCCGCCTGCACCCGGCCTGGTACCGCATCGGTGGCGTCGCCCACGACCTGCCGCGCGGCTGGGACAAGCTGGTCAAGGACTTCGTCGAATGGCTGCCCAAGCGCCTCGACGAATACACCAAGGCTGCCCTGCAGAACAGCATCCTCAAGGGCCGTACCATTGGCGTTGCCGCGTACAACACCAAGGAAGCCCTGGCCTGGGGCACCACCGGTGCCGGCCTGCGCTCCACCGGTTGCGACTTCGACCTGCGCAAGGCGCGCCCCTACTCCGGCTACGAGAACTTCGAGTTCGAAGTACCGCTGGCCCACAACGGCGATGCCTACGATCGCTGCATGGTCCGTGTCGAGGAAATGCGCCAGAGCATCCGCATCATCGACCAGTGCCTGCGCAACATGCCGGAAGGCCCGTACAAGGCGGATCACCCGCTGACCACGCCGCCGCCGAAAGAGCGCACCCTGCAGCACATCGAGACCCTGATCACCCACTTCCTGCAAGTCTCGTGGGGCCCGGTCATGCCGGCCAACGAGTCGTTCCAGATGATCGAGGCGACCAAGGGCATCAACAGTTACTACCTGACGAGCGATGGCGGCACCATGAGCTACCGCACCCGGATCCGTACCCCGAGCTACCCGCACCTGCAGCAGATCCCTTCGGTGATCAAAGGCAGCATGGTCGCGGACCTGATCGCGTACCTGGGCAGTATCGACTTCGTTATGGCTGACGTGGACCGCTAAGCATGAACAGCACGCTTATCCAAACCGACCGTTTCGCCCTGAGCGAAACCGAGCGCTCGGCCATCGAGCACGAGATGCACCACTACGAGGACCCGCGCGCGGCGTCCATCGAAGCCCTGAAGATCGTGCAGAAAGAGCGCGGCTGGGTGCCGGATGGCGCCATCTACGCCATCGGCGAAGTGCTGGGCATCCCCGCCAGCGACGTCGAGGGCGTGGCCACCTTCTACAGCCAGATCTTCCGCCAGCCGGTCGGCCGTCACATCATCCGCGTGTGCGACAGCATGGTCTGCTACATCGGCGGCCATGAGTCGGTGGTCAGCCAGATCCAGAGCGAACTGGGCATCGGCCTCGGCCAAACCACCGCGGACGGACGCTTCACCCTGCTGCCGGTGTGCTGCCTGGGCAACTGCGACAAGGCCCCGGCGCTGATGATCGACGACGACACCTTTGGCGACGTGCAACCTGCCGGCGTCTCCAAGCTGCTGGAGGGTTACGTATGACCATCACTTCCTTCGGCCCGGCCAACCGCATCGCGCGCTCGGCCGAAACCCACCCGCTGACCTGGCGCCTGCGTGACGACGGCGAGCCGGTCTGGCTAACCGAGTATGAATCGAAGAACGGCTATGCCGCCGCGCGCAAGGCGCTGGCCGACATGTCCGCCGACGACATCGTGCAGAGTGTCAAGGACTCCGGCCTCAAGGGCCGTGGCGGCGCGGGCTTCCCCACTGGCGTGAAGTGGGGCCTGATGCCCAAAGACGAATCCATGAACATCCGCTACCTGCTGTGCAACGCGGACGAAATGGAGCCCAACACCTGGAAAGACCGCATGCTGATGGAGCAACAGCCCCATCTGCTGGTCGAGGGCATGCTGATCAGCGCCCGCGCGCTGAAGGCCTACCGTGGCTACATCTTCCTGCGTGGCGAATACACCACCGCGGCGAAGAACCTCAACCGCGCCATCGATGAAGCCAAGGCCGCCGGCCTGCTGGGCAAGAACATCCTCGGCAGCGGTTTCGACTTCGAGCTGTTCGTGCACACCGGTGCCGGCCGCTACATCTGCGGCGAAGAAACCGCGTTGATCAACTCGCTCGAAGGCCGTCGCGCCAACCCGCGCTCCAAGCCGCCCTTCCCTGCCGCCGTCGGCGTGTGGGGCAAGCCGACCTGCGTGAACAACGTCGAGACCCTGTGCAACGTGCCGGCCATCGTCGCCAACGGCAACGACTGGTACAAGTCGCTGGCCCGCGAAGGCAGCGAAGACCACGGCACCAAGCTGATGGGCTTCTCCGGCAAGGTGAAGAACCCGGGCCTGTGGGAGCTGCCGTTCGGCGTCACCGCCCGCGAGCTGTTCGAGGACTACGCCGGCGGCATGCGCGACGGCTTCAAGCTCAAGTGCTGGCAGCCTGGTGGCGCCGGTACCGGCTTCCTGTTGCCCGAGCACCTCGATGCGCAGATGTATGCGGGCGGCATCGCCAAGGTCGGCACCCGTATGGGTACCGGCCTGGCCATGGCGGTGGACGACAGCGTCAACATGGTGTCCTTGCTGCGCAACATGGAAGAGTTCTTCGCCCGCGAATCGTGCGGCTGGTGCACCCCTTGCCGTGACGGCCTGCCGTGGAGCGTGAAGATGCTGCGCGCGCTGGAGAACGGCCAAGGCCGCGCCGAAGACATCGAGACGCTGCTGGGGCTGGTCAACTTCCTCGGCCCAGGCCGTACCTTCTGTGCTCACGCACCAGGTGCCGTCGAGCCGTTGGGCAGTGCCATCAAATACTTCAGGTCCGAGTTCGAGGCCGGTGTCGCGCCAGCAACTGCTACCGACACTCTGCGCCCGAACCTGGCGAAGCCGATTGTGGTCGGCGCATAAAAAGATAGAACGCGGGTGGTCCGTGCCACCCGCCAGCCTGCAGGCCGGCCCGCATGAAGCGTGGCGTGCCACAGGCGTACAGATTTCCATTAGCCACGCCCGCTCACGCGGGCCAACGAAGAACTTTGAACAATGGCCACTATCCACGTAGACGGCAAAGCGCTCGAAGTCAACGGTGCAGACAACCTGTTACAGGCGTGTCTGTCACTCGGCCTCGATATCCCTTATTTCTGCTGGCACCCGGCGCTTGGTAGCGTCGGTGCCTGCCGGCAGTGTGCAGTCAAGCAGTACACCGACGAGAACGACACCCGTGGTCGTATCGTCATGTCCTGCATGACCCCTGCCTCCGACGGCACCTGGATCTCCATCGAAGACGAAGAGTCCAAGGCGTTCCGCGCCAGCGTCGTCGAATGGCTGATGACCAACCACCCGCACGACTGCCCGGTGTGCGAGGAAGGCGGTCACTGCCACCTGCAAGACATGACGGTAATGACCGGCCACAACGAGCGCCGCTACCGTTTCACCAAGCGTACCCACCAGAACCAGGACCTCGGCCCGTTCATCGCCCATGAGATGAACCGCTGCATCGCCTGCTATCGCTGCGTGCGCTACTACAAGGACTACGCCGGCGGCACCGACCTGGGCGTATACGGCGCCCACGACAACGTGTACTTCGGTCGCGTCGAAGACGGCGTGCTGGAAAGCGAGTTCTCCGGCAACCTCACCGAGGTCTGCCCGACCGGTGTGTTCACCGACAAGACCCACTCCGAGCGCTACAACCGCAAGTGGGACATGCAGTTCGCCCCGAGCATCTGCCATGGCTGCTCCAGCGGTTGCAACATCAGCCCCGGCGAGCGCTACGGCGAACTGCGCCGCATCGAGAACCGCTTCAACGGCTCGGTAAACCAGTACTTCCTGTGCGACCGCGGCCGCTTCGGCTACGGCTACGTCAACCGCAAGGACCGCCCACGCCAGCCACACCTGGCCGACGGCACCAAGCTGTCCCTCGACGCCGCCCTGGACAAGGCCGCCGACCTGCTGCGCGGCCGCACCATCGTCGGTATCGGCTCGCCACGCGCCAGCCTCGAGAGTAATTACGGCCTGCGTGAGCTGGTCGGTGCCGATTACTTCTACTCTGGCATGGAAGCCGGTGAGCTGGCCCGTGTGCGCCTGGCCTTGGACGTGCTGAACAACAGCCCGCTGCCGGTGCCGACCCTGCGCGACATCGAAGACCACGACGCCGTGTTCGTGCTCGGCGAAGACCTCACCCAGACCGCCGCCCGTGTTGCCCTGGCCGTGCGCCAGGCCACCAAGGGCAAGGCCGAGGCCATGGCTGACGCTATGCGCGTGCAGCCTTGGCTGGACGCCGCGGTGAAGAACATCGGCCAGCACGCGCTGTACCCGCTGTTCATCGCTTCGCTGGCTGAAACCAAGCTGGACGACGTGGCCGAAGAGTGTGTACACGCCGCACCTGCGGACCTGGCCCGCATCGGTTTCGCCGTGGCCCACGCCATCGACCCAAGCGCCCCTGCCGTCGAAGGCCTGGACACTGAAGCCAAGGCCCTGGCCCAGCGCATCGCCGACGCCCTGATCGCTGCCAACCGCCCGCTGGTGGTCGCCGGTACCTCGCTGGCGGATCCTGCGCTGATCGAAGCCGCCGCCAACATCGCCAAGGCCCTCAAGCTGCGCGAGAAGAACGGTTCGCTGAGCCTGGTCGTGCCTGAGGCCAACAGCCTGGGCATGGCGATGATGGGCGGTGAGTCCGTCGACGCGGCGCTGGACGCCGTGATCAGCGGCAAGGCCGACGCCATCGTCGTGCTGGAAAACGACCTGTACGCCCGCGTACCGGCCGCCAAGGTCGACGCAGCCATGGCCGCGGCCAAGGTGGTGATCGTCGCCGACCACTCGAAAACCCCAACAGTCGACCGCGCCCACCTGGTGCTGCCAGCTGCCTCGTTCGCCGAAGGCGACGGCACCCTGGTCAGCCAGGAAGGCCGTGCCCAGCGCTTCTTCCAGGTGTTCGACCCGCAGTACCTGGACAGCAGCATCCAGATCCACGAAGGCTGGCGCTGGATGCACGCCCTGCGTGCGACCCTGCTGAACAAGCCGGTGGACTGGACCCAACTGGACCACGTCACCAGCGCCTGCGCCGAAGCCGCCCCGCAACTGGCCGGCATCGTCAACGCAGCGCCAAGCGCCGCATTCCGCATCAAGGGCATGAAACTGGCCCGCGAGCCGCTGCGCTACTCCGGCCGTACCGCCATGCGCGCCAACATCAGCGTGCACGAGCCGCGTACCCCACAGGACAAGGACACCGCGTTCGCCTTCTCCATGGAAGGCTACTCGGGCTCGGCCGAACCGCGCCAGCAGGTGCCGTTCGCCTGGTCGCCGGGCTGGAACTCGCCGCAAGCCTGGAACAAGTTCCAGGACGAAGTCGGTGGCCACCTGCGTGCCGGTGACCCGGGCGTGCGCCTGATCGAGTCGCAAGGCGATCGCCTGAGCTGGTTCAGCGCCATCCCGGGCGCGTTCAACCCGGCTCGCGGCACCTGGACCGCGGTACCGTTCTTCCACCTGTTCGGCAGCGAAGAGTCCTCCTCCCGCGCCGCCCCGGTGCAGGAGCGCATTCCGGCCGCCTACGTCGGCCTGGCCAAGTCCGAAGCCGACCGCCTGGGCGTCAACGACGGTGCGATGCTGAGCCTGAACGTGGCCGGCGTGTCACTGCGCCTGCCGCTGCGTATCAATGAAGAACTGGGCGCTGGCCTGGTTGCGTTGCCCAAAGGCCTGGCCGGCATTCCGCCCGCCATCTTCGGTGCAGCCGTCGAAGGCCTGCAGGAGGCAGCACAATGAGCTGGTTCACCCCCGAAGTGATCGATGTGATCATTCAGGTCGTCAAGGCCATCGTGGTGCTGCTGGCCGTGGTGGTCTGCGGCGCGCTGCTCAGCTTCGTCGAGCGTCGCCTGCTGGGCTGGTGGCAGGACCGCTACGGCCCGAACCGCGTCGGCCCGTTCGGCATGTTCCAGATCGCCGCCGACATGCTGAAGATGTTCTTCAAGGAAGACTGGAACCCGCCCTTCGTCGACAAGATGATCTTCACCCTGGCGCCTGTGGTGGCCATGAGTGCGCTGCTGATCGCCTTCTCGATCATCCCGATCACCCCGGGCTGGGGCGTGGCCGACCTGAACATCGGCCTGCTGTTCTTCTTCGCCATGGCCGGCCTGTCGGTCTACGCCGTGCTGTTCGCCGGCTGGTCGTCGAACAACAAGTACGCCCTGCTCGGCAGCCTGCGGGCCTCGGCGCAGACCGTGTCGTACGAAGTGTTCCTGGGCCTGGCGCTGATGGGCGTGGTGGTGCAGGTGGGTTCGTTCAACATGC
Source organism: Pseudomonas sp. RC3H12 (assembly GCF_018596375.1). Classification (NCBI taxonomy): domain Bacteria; kingdom Pseudomonadati; phylum Pseudomonadota; class Gammaproteobacteria; order Pseudomonadales; family Pseudomonadaceae; genus Pseudomonas; species Pseudomonas sp. RC3H12. The sequence goes on from NZ_CP075595.1 coordinate 2,801,385, forward strand.
GCGACATCGTTGACTACCAGGCCCAGAACCTGTGGTTCATCATTCCGCAGTTCTTCGGCTTCTGCACCTTCTTCATCGCTGGCGTCGCCGTGACCCACCGTCACCCGTTCGACCAGCCGGAAGCGGAACAGGAACTGGCCGACGGCTACCACATCGAATACGCCGGCATGAAATGGGGCATGTTCTTCGTCGGTGAGTACATCGGCATCATCCTCATCTCGGCGCTGCTGGTGACCCTGTTCTTCGGTGGCTGGCACGGCCCGTTCGGCCTGCTGCCGCAGGTGCCGTTCCTGTGGTTCGCCCTGAAGACCGCGTTCTTCATCATGCTGTTCATCCTGCTGCGCGCCTCGATCCCGCGCCCACGCTATGACCAGGTGATGGACTTCAGCTGGAAGTTCTGCCTGCCGCTGACCCTGATCAATTTGCTGGTGACCGCTGCGATCGTGCTTTACAACACGCCAGCCGTCGCGGCCCAGTGAGGATTTGACCCATGTTCAAGTATATCGGCGACATCGTTAAGGGCACCGGCACCCAGCTGCGCAGCCTGGCAATGGTGTTCTCCCACGGGTTCCGCAAGCGCGACACCCTGCAGTACCCCGAAGAACCCGTGTACCTGCCGCCGCGCTACCGTGGCCGCATCGTCCTCACCCGCGACCCCGACGGCGAGGAGCGCTGCGTGGCGTGCAACCTCTGCGCGGTGGCCTGCCCGGTCGGCTGCATCTCGCTGCAGAAGGCCGAGACCGAGGACGGCCGTTGGTACCCCGAGTTCTTCCGCATCAACTTCTCGCGCTGCATCTTCTGCGGCCTGTGCGAAGAGGCGTGCCCGACCACCGCGATCCAGCTGACTCCGGATTTCGAAATGGCCGAGTTCAAGCGTCAGGACCTGGTGTACGAGAAAGAAGATCTGCTGATCTCCGGCCCCGGCAAGAACCCTGACTACAACTTCTACCGTGTTGCGGGTATGGCGATCGCTGGCAAGCCGAAGGGCTCTGCACAGAACGAAGCCGAGCCGATCAACGTGAAGAGCTTGCTCCCATAAGGACAGAAAGATGGAATTCGCTTTCTACTTCGCATCCGGTGTCGCCGTTGTCTCCACGCTGCGCGTGGTGACCGGCACCAACCCGGTGCACGCCCTGCTCTACCTGATCATCTCGCTGATTTCCGTGGCGATGATCTTCTTCTCCCTCGGCGCCCCCTTCGCCGGTGCCCTGGAAGTGATCGCCTACGCCGGTGCCATCATGGTGCTGTTCGTCTTCGTGGTGATGATGCTCAACCTCGGGCCGGCCTCGGTCGCGCAAGAGCGTGGTTGGCTCAAGCCGGGCATCTGGGCGGGGCCTGTGATCCTCGCCGCCCTGCTGCTGCTGGAGCTGCTCTACGTGCTGTTCGTCACCCCGTCGGGCGCCGCCATCAGCGGTACCACCGTCAGCGCCAAAGAGGTCGGCATCAGCCTGTTCGGGCCGTACCTGCTGGTGGTCGAACTGGCGTCGATGCTGCTGCTCGCGGCAGCCGTCACCGCCTTCCACCTGGGCCGCAACGAGGCGAAGGAGTAAATCATGGGTGCTATCCCTCTCGAGCATGGTCTGGCGGTCGCCGGCATCCTGTTCTGCTTAGGTCTGGTTGGCCTGATGGTCCGCCGCAACATCCTCTTCGTGCTCATGAGCCTGGAAGTCATGATGAACGCCGCTGCCCTGGCGTTCATCGTCGCCGGTGCCCGTTGGGTCCAGCCCGACGGCCAGGTGATGTTCATTCTGGTGATCAGCCTGGCAGCCGCCGAGGCCAGCATTGGCCTGGCGATCCTGCTGCAGCTGTATCGCCGCTTCCACACTCTCGACATCGATGCTGCCAGTGAGATGCGCGGATGAACCTTATCTTCCTGACGTTCGTATTCCCCCTGATCGGCTTTCTGCTGCTGTCGTTCTCGCGCGGCCGCTGGTCCGAGAACCTGTCGGCGCTGATCGGCGTCGGCTCGGTCGGTCTATCGGCGGCCACCGCCGCCTACGTGATCTGGCAGTTCAACGTCGCCCCGCCTGAAGGCGGCGCTTACAGCCAGCTGCTATGGCAGTGGATGTCGGTGGACGGCTTCGCGCCGAACTTCACCCTGTACGTGGATGGCCTGTCGGTCACCATGCTGGGCGTGGTCACCGGCGTGGGCTTCCTGATCCACCTGTTCGCCTCCTGGTATATGCGTGGCGAAGCCGGCTACTCGCGCTTCTTCTCGTACACCAACCTGTTCATCGCCAGCATGCTGTTCCTGGTGCTGGGCGACAACCTGCTGTTCATCTACTTCGGCTGGGAAGGCGTGGGCCTGTGCTCGTACCTGTTGATCGGTTTCTACTACAGCAACCGCAACAACGGTAACGCGGCACTGAAGGCATTCATCGTCACCCGCATCGGCGACGTGTTCATGGCCATCGGCCTGTTCATCCTGTTTGTCCAGCTGGGTACCCTGAACGTGCAGGAACTGCTGGTACTGGCGCCGCAGAAGTTCCAGGCCGGTGACACCTGGATGGTCCTGGCGACCCTGATGCTGCTGGGTGGCGCGGTCGGTAAATCGGCCCAGCTGCCGCTGCAGACCTGGCTGGCCGACGCGATGGCCGGCCCGACCCCGGTTTCGGCACTGATCCACGCCGCCACCATGGTGACCGCGGGCGTGTACCTGATCGCCCGTACCAACGGCCTGTTCCTGCTGGCGCCGGACGTGCTGCACCTGGTTGGCGTCGTGGGCGGCGTGACCCTGGTCCTGGCCGGCTTCGCCGCCCTGGTGCAAACCGACATCAAGCGTATCCTCGCCTACTCGACCATGAGCCAGATCGGCTACATGTTCCTGGCCCTGGGCGTTGGCGCGTGGGACGCGGCGATCTTCCACCTGATGACCCACGCCTTCTTCAAGGCCCTGCTGTTCCTGGCCTCCGGTGCGGTGATCGTCGCCTGCCACCACGAGCAGAACATCTTCAAGATGGGCGGCCTGTGGAAGAAGCTGCCGCTGGCCTATGCCAGCTTCGTGGTCGGTGGCGCCGCCCTGGCCGCCCTGCCGATCCTGACCGTGGGCTTCTACTCCAAGGACGAGATCCTCTGGGAAGCCTTCGCCAGCGGCAACAGCGGCCTGCTGTACGCCGGCCTGGTCGGCGCATTCATGACCTCGCTGTACACCTTCCGCCTGATCTTCATCGCCTTCCACGGCGAAGCCAAGACCGAAGCCCACGCCGGCCACGGCATCAGCCACTGGCTGCCGCTGGGCGTGCTGATCGTGCTGTCGACCTTCGTCGGCGCCTGGATCCACCCGCCACTGGCAGGCGTGCTGCCTGAAAGCGCCGGCCACGCCGGTGGCGAAGCCAAGCACTCGCTGGAAATCGCCTCGGGCGCCATCGCCATCGCCGGTATCCTGCTGTCGGCCCTGCTGTTCCTGGGCAAGCGTCGCCTGGTCACCGCGATCGCCAACAGTGGTATCGGTCGCGTCCTGTCGGCCTGGTGGTTCGCCGCCTGGGGCTTCGACTGGATCTACGACAAGCTCTTCGTCAAACCTTACCTGCTGATCAGCCACATCCTGCGCAAGGATCCGGTTGACCGCAGCATCGGCCTCATTCCTCGCCTGGCTCGCGGCGGTCACGTCGCCATGAGCAAGACCGAGACCGGCCAGCTGCGCTGGTACACCGCTTCGATCGCCGTCGGTGCCGTACTGGTACTCGGTGCCGTGGTAGTGGCCGCGGTATGACCATGAATCTTGCGACTTTGCCAAAGGAAACCAACCCGTCATGATTTTGCCTTGGCTGATCCTGATCCCCTTCATCGGCGGCTTCCTGTGCTGGCTGGGTGAGCGCTTCGGCTCCACCCTGCCGCGCTGGATCGCGCTGCTGACCATGTCCCTGCTGCTTGGCATCGGCCTGTGGCTGTGGGCGAACGGCAACTACACACTGGCCCCGGCGCCGGGTGCCGAACCGGCCTGGGCCCTCGAATACAAGGTCGAGTGGATCAAGCGCTTCGGCATCAGCATCCACCTGGCCCTCGACGGCCTGTCGCTGCTGATGATCCTGCTCACCGGCCTGCTCGGCGTGCTGTCGGTGCTGTGTTCGTGGAAAGAGATCCAGCGCCACGTCGGCTTCTTCCACCTCAACCTGATGTGGATTCTCGGCGGCGTGGTCGGTGTGTTCCTGGCCCTGGACCTGTTCCTGTTCTTCTTCTTCTGGGAAATGATGCTGGTGCCGATGTACTTCCTCATCGCGCTCTGGGGTCACAGCTCGTCGGACGGCAAGAAGACGCGGATCTACGCGGCGACCAAGTTCTTCATCTTCACCCAGGCCAGCGGCCTGATCATGCTGGTGGCGATCCTCGGTCTGGTGCTGGTCAACTACAACAGCACTGGCGTAATCACCTTCAACTACAGCGACCTGCTCAAGGCCGAACTGCCGGCCGGCGTCGAGTACATCCTGATGCTGGGCTTCTTCATCGCCTTCGCGGTGAAACTGCCGGTGGTGCCGTTCCACTCCTGGCTGCCGGACGCCCACGCCCAGGCGCCGACCGCCGGTTCCGTGGACCTGGCCGGTATCCTGCTGAAGACCGCGGCCTACGGCCTGCTGCGCTTCGCCCTGCCGCTGTTCCCGAACGCTTCGGCCGAGTTCGCGCCGATCGCCATGACCCTGGGCCTGATCGGTATCTTCTACGGGGCCTTCCTGGCCTTCGCGCAAACCGATATCAAGCGCCTGGTGGCCTTCTCCAGCGTCTCGCACATGGGCTTCGTGCTGATCGGCATCTACTCCGGCAGCCAGCAGGCCCTGCAGGGCGCGGTGATCCAGATGCTGGCCCACGGCCTGTCGGCCGCCGCGCTGTTCATCCTGGCCGGCCAGCTGTACGAGCGCCTGCACACCCGTGACATGCGCGAGATGGGTGGCCTGTGGCACCGCATCGCTTATCTGCCAGCCATCAGCCTGTTCTTCGCCGCCGCCTCACTGGGCCTGCCGGGTACCGGCAACTTCGTCGGCGAGTTCCTGATCCTGATCGGCAGCTTCGCCCACGTCCCATGGATCACCGTGATCGCCACCACCGGCCTTGTGTTCGGCTCGGTGTACTCGCTGATCATGATCCACCGCGCCTACTTCGGTCCGGCCAAGGCCGACACCGTGCTGGCCGGCATGGACAGTCGCGAGCTGATCATGGTGCTGGGCCTGGCTGGCCTCTTGATCCTGCTGGGCGTGTATCCACAGCCGTTCCTCGACACCTCTGCCGCCACCATGAGCGGTGTGCAGCAGTGGCTCGGTTCCGCTTTCACTCAACTCGCTTCGGCCCGGTAAGAGCGCTATGGAATTCACCACTCAACACTTCATCGCATTGGCGCCGATGCTGATCACCACCATCACCACGGTGGTGGTGATGCTGGCGATCGCCTGGAAGCGCAACCACTCGCAGACCTTCCTGCTGTCCACCGTGGGCCTGAACCTGGCCCTGCTGTCGATCCTGCCGGCGCTGAAGGTCGCGCCCTTGGCGGTGACCTCGCTGGTGACCATCGACAAGTTCGCCTGCCTGTACATGGCGATCATCCTGGTGGCCACCCTGGCCTGCGTCACCCTCGCCCACGCCTACCTCGGCGAAGGCTCCAAAGGCTTCCCGGGCAACCGTGAAGAGCTGTACCTGCTGCTGCTGATGTCGGCACTGGGTGGCCTGGTGCTGGTCAGCGCCAACCACCTGGCCGGCCTGTTCATCGGCCTGGAGCTGCTGTCGGTGCCGGTCTACGGCCTGGTGGCGTATGCGTTCTTCAACAAGCGCTCGCTGGAAGCCGGCATCAAGTACATGGTGCTGTCGGCCGCCGGTTCCGCCTTCCTGCTGTTCGGCATGGCGCTGCTGTATGCCGACGCCGGCGCCCTGACCTTCGACCAGCTGGGCAAGGCCCTGGCCGCTACCAGCATGCCAAGCCTGCTGGCGCAACTGGGCCTGGGCATGATGCTGGTGGGCCTGGCCTTCAAGCTGTCGCTGGTGCCGTTCCACCTGTGGACCCCGGACGTGTATGAAGGCGCCCCGGCGCCGGTCGCCGCGTTCCTGGCCACCGCCAGCAAGGTCGCGGTATTCGCCGTGGTCGTGCGCCTGTTCATGCTCTCCCCCGCCGCCAGCAGCGGCGTACTGAGCACCGTACTGGCAGTCATCGCCGTGGCGTCGATCATCATCGGCAACCTGCTGGCGCTGACCCAGAGCAACCTCAAGCGCCTGCTGGGTTACTCGTCCATCGCCCACTTCGGCTACCTGGTCATAGCCCTGGTCGCCAGCAAGGGCCTGGCCCTGGAAGCCATGGGCGTGTACCTGGTCACCTACGTGATCACCAGCCTCGGCGCCTTCGGCGTGATCACCCTGATGTCCTCGCCATACGCCGGCCGTGACGCCGACGCCCTGTACGAGTACCGCGGCCTGTTCTGGCGCCGTCCGTACCTGACCGCGGTACTGACCGTTATGATGCTGTCGCTGGCCGGTATCCCGCTGACCGCAGGCTTCATCGGCAAGTTCTACATCATCGCCACCGGCGTCGAGTCGCACCTGTGGTGGCTGGTCGGCGCCCTGGTGATCGGTAGCGCCATCGGCGTGTACTACTACCTGCGTGTCATGGTCACCCTGTACCTGGTCGAGCCGAACTTGCGTCGCCACGACGCCCCGCTGAAGTGGGAACAGCGCACCGGCGGCGTGATGCTGCTAGCCATCGCGATCCTTGCCTTCGTGCTGGGCGTGTACCCGCAGCCGCTGCTGGAGATGGTGCAGCAGGCTGGTTTGCAACTGATCGGCTGATCGGCTGCCAGCGTCACTAGACACCCCGCCTCGGCGGGGTGTTCTTTTTTGGGGTCCTACAGATCGTCCCCTGTGCTTCGTCTGCCCTTTGCAGCGTCAGACTCCCGCACCCGATCTGGAACCTCGTCCCCATGCGCCCAACCCTGCCCTACTCCCTGCTGGCCCTGTTCGTCGCCGGCTCCGCCCAGGCCGCCAACCGCGTCGAACTCGACCAGGTGCTGATCCAGGACCATCAACAGTCCGAGCTGGAAGCCGCCGCCGATCACCTGCGTGAAATCCCCGGCGCCAGCAACCTGGTGGACATGGACAAGGTGGGCCAGGGCCGGGTGGCGACCAATCAGGATGTGCTGGCCTACCAGCCGGGAGTGTTCGCCCAGTCGGCGGGCAACGACGGCATCAAGCTGTCGATCCGTGGTTCGGGCATCAACCGTGCGCCGGGTGCCCACGGTTCGGGCGTCTACACGATGTTCGACGGCCTGCCGCTGACAGGTCCCGGCGGCACGCCCTATGAGCTGTTCGAACCGCTGTGGCTGAGCCGCGCCGAAGTGCTGCGCGGTGCCAACGGTTTCGCCCAGGGCTCGCTGGCCCTGGGCGGCGCGATCAACTACGTGACCCACACCGGTTACGATGCCGCGCCCTTGCAGGTGCGCTACGAAGTCGGCAGCCGTGGCTACCAGCGCCGGCACATCAGCTCCGGGCAGGTGCTGGGCAACCTCGACTATTACGTAGCGCTTACCGACGCCGAGTACGACGGCTTCCAGCGGCACAGCAGTGGCAGCGCCAAGGGCATCGCCGCCAACGTCGGCTATCGCTTCAACCCGAACCTGGAGACGCGCTTCTACCTGCGCTACCGCGAGACCGAGAACGATCTGGCCGGACGCCTGACCAAGGATCAGATCAAGCACGATCCACGCGCTGCCAATCCAGTGTATCTGCGCCGCGACGCCAGCCGCCCTCAACCTGGTAGCACCTGGCTGGCTAACAAGACGACGTTTTATCTGAACGATGACTCACGCCTAGAAACCGGCCTTGTCTATCACGACTACCCCATGGACCTTCGCGAAGGCGCCAACCGTCTTAAAGTTGCCTACACCGATGTGAGTGGCACACTCAATTACCATCGCCGCGATACGTTGTTCGGCCACGAAAGCAAAACCACCATTGGCTGGAGAACCACCAAGCACCTTCCCAACAGCGGTGCATCGGAGTTCGTTCGTGTGCAGGAAGCCGGCAACGCGCCACTGGCAGTTGGCGAACGAACCCGCGATTTCAGCTATCAGGGCTCCGATACCGTCTTGCATCTGGGCAACGACCTGGAACTGGTGCCGAATCTCTGGTTGACCACCGGTCTGGCGATGATCTACACCCGCCGTGAAAGCGATGTGACCTATCCTACTGTTGGCGGCAAGGTCAGCCAGCATGACTGGGACTATGCGCCTCGGGTCGGCCTGCGCTACGACATCCGACCTGACTTGCAGGTCTACGGCAATCTGAGTCGTTCGGTCGAACCACCTCATCCCTGGGCGCTTATCTGGAGTTCGCCAAAGGTAAAAGGCCAGCAGTTCCAGACGCAGCCAATTGAAATGCAGAATCAGACTGCCACAACGCTTGAACTGGGCGCGCGTGGCGACTCGGTAATCGGCCGTTGGGACTTGGCTTGGTACTACTCTCAGGTACGGCACGAATTGCTGACTGTCGAGATCGAACCGACCGTCACGGGCGAATTCAATGCCAGCCCCACCGTGCACCAAGGCATCGAAGCCGGCCTGGACAGCCTTCTCTGGGAACAACCCGGCACCGGCAAGCTCAGCCTGCGCCAGGCCTACACCTTCAGCGATTTCCACTACCGCGACGACGACAAGTTCGGCGGCAACCGCCTGCCCGGCATCCCCATGCACTACTACCAGGCAGAACTGCGCTACGACTGGCCGAGTGGTTTCTACGCCGGAGTCAACACGCAGATGGCGTCCAAGGTGCAGGTGGACTACGCCAACAGCTACCATGCCGACGCCTACGCACTGCTCGGCGCACGCCTGGGCTGGGATTCGCCCAAGCGCGACTGGCAGACCTGGCTCGACCTGCGCAACCTGACCAACAAACGTTACGCGGCGACGGTGACGCCGGGGTACAACGATGCCGGGCAGGACATCGCCCGCTCGACGCCGGGGGAAGGGTTCGGGGTTTATACCGGGGTTTCCTACAGCTTCCGTTGACCCCGGGGGGGCGCCTTGCGCCCCATTCAAGACGGCAACTGCACCTGCGGCTTGGTCGAGGCAAAGATCGCCCAGCTGGAAATGAACAGCGCCGCGATCAACGGCCCGATCACAAACCCATTGAGCCCGAACACCGCCAACCCGCCCAGGGTCGAAACCAATACCAGGTAATCCGGCATGCGCGTGTCCTTGCCCACCAGGATCGGTCGCAGAAGATTGTCCACCAGGCCGATCACCAGCACACCGAACGCGGTCAGCACGATCCCCTGCCAGATCGCCCCGGTCAGCAGGAAGTACAGCGCCACCGGCCCCCAGACGATCCCCGCGCCCACTGCCGGCAGCAATGACAGGAACGCCATCAGCACCGCCCACACCAGCACGCTGGGAATGCCCAGTACCCAGAAGATCAGCCCGCCCAGCGCACCCTGGGTGATCGCCACCAGCAGGTTGCCCTTGACCGTGGCCCGCACCACGCGCTTGAACTTCAGCTGCAGACGGCGTTTCTGCTGCTCGGGCAGTGGCACCGCCTGGCGCACCTTGCGCGCCAGCTCCGCCCCCTCGCGCAGGAAGAAGAACAGCAGGTAGAGCATGATGCCGAAGCTCACCAGGAACTCGAAGGTGCCCTGGCCGAAGCTGAACGCCTGGCCGGCGAGGAACTGGCTGCCCTGGGTCGCCCACTTGGTGATCTTGTCGCGCAGGCCATCGAGGTTGCCCATGCCCATGCGGTCGAGGAAATGCTGGGCATAGGCCGGCAGCATGTCCTTGCCCCGTTCGATATAGCCGGCGATATCCAGCTGGCCACTCTCGATGCGCTGGTACAACGCTGCCCCCTCCTGCACCAGCAGGGCGCTGATGATGATCACCGGCAGCACCGCCACCAGCAAGCAGGTGGCCAGGGCCACCGCCGTCGCCAGGTTGCGTCGCCCGCCGCAACGCAGCAACAGGTGGCGTTGCAGCGGTGCGAAGAGGATGCCGAGGATCACCGCCCAGAAGATGGCGCCGGAATACGGCAACATGATCCAGATGAAGGCAATGGTCACCAGGGCCAGCAACACGGTCAGGGCTTTGTTCTGCAGTACGGTTTCGTTCATCGGCGTTCCTCGAGGGCTCAACCATTTAGTGCGCTGCGCATCGGTAAAAGTGCCGTTGACCCAGATCAATACTTGCAAGGCGCCGCCGCCTTAGCATCCGCGCCTTTTGCCCCGGTGCGCACCATGACCTCTCCCGCCAAGCCCGAACTGCTCGCCCCCGCCGGTACCCTCAAGACCATGCGCTACGCCTTCGCCTACGGCGCCGACGCGGTCTACGCCGGGCAACCGCGCTACAGCCTGCGGGTGCGCAACAACGAGTTCGACCATGCCAACCTGGCCCTCGGCATCCAGGAGGCGCAGGCCCTGGGCAAGCGCTTCTACGTGGTGGTCAACATCGCCCCGCACAACGCCAAGCTCAAGACCTTCCTCAAGGACCTGGCGCCGGTGATCGAGATGGGCCCGGATGCGCTGATCATGTCCGACCCTGGGCTGATCATGCTGGTTCGCCAGCACTTCCCACAGATGCCCATCCACCTCTCGGTGCAGGCCAACACGGTCAACTGGGCCAGCGTGAAGTTCTGGCAGGGCATGGGCCTGACCCGGGTGATCCTGTCGCGGGAGCTGTCGCTGGAAGAGATCGAGGAGATCCGCCAGCAGGTGCCAGAGATGGAACTGGAGGTGTTCGTGCATGGCGCGCTGTGCATGGCCTACTCCGGGCGTTGCCTGCTGTCAGGCTACCTGAACAAGCGCGATGCCAACCAGGGCACCTGCACCAATGCCTGCCGCTGGAAGTATGAGGCGACCCCGGCCACCGAGAACGCTACCGGCGACATCGTCCGCGAATTCGAACCCACGCTGGGCATAGGCACCCCCACCGACCAGGTGTTCCTGTTGCAGGAGTCCAACCGCCCGGGCGAAGAAATGCCGGCGTTCGAGGACGAGCACGGCACCTACATCATGAACGCCAAGGACCTGCGCGCCATCCAGCACGTCGAGCGCCTGGCACATATGGGTGTGCATTCGTTGAAGATCGAGGGCCGTACCAAATCGCACTTCTACTGCGCCCGCGCCGTGCAGTCCTACCGCCAGGCCATCGACGACGCCGTGGCCGGACGGCCGTTCGACCGCGGCTTGATGGCCAGCCTCGAATCCCTCGCCCAGCGCGGTTACACCGAAGGCTTCCTGCGCCGCCATGTGCACGACGAGTACCAGAACTACCAGCGCGGCAACTCGGTGTCCGAGCGCCAGCAGTTCGTCGGCGAGCTGACCGGGGCGCGGGTCGATGGCCTGGCCGAGGTCAAGGTGAAGAACCGTTTCGCCGTGGGCGATCACCTGGAACTGATGACTCCGCGTGGCAACTACCATTTCGACCTGCACCGCCTGCGCAACCGTCAGCAGCAGGCCATCGAGGTGGCGCCGGGCGATGGCCATGTGGTCTACCTGCCGATCCCCGAGCAGGTATCCCTGGAGTTCGGTTTGCTGATGCGCGACCTGGAAAGCGCCGAGACGGCTGCCTGACAAATCTGTAATCCGCGCCTCAGCCAGCTGACAGGCACTGGCGGCGAGGATGGTGGCAGTTTCGTAGCGAGAGCACGCCATGCCACCGACTCCAACCCGCCGCACCTTCGTCAAGGGCCTGGGCGCCGCCACCGCCCTGGCCGGCCTCGGCCTGTGGCGCCCGCTGGCCCAGGCAGCAGAGGGGCGCTTGCCGCTGCACGACCTGAGTGGCCAGCAGTTCGAACTGTTCATCGGCCAGACCGCGGTCAATATCACCGGCCGCCCACGCACCGCGCAGACCATCAACGCCAGCCTGCCCGGCCCGCAGCTGCGCTGGCGCGAAGGCGACACCGTGACCCTGCGCGTGCGCAACCGCCTGGACCAGCCCACCTCGATCCACTGGCACGGCATCATCCTGCCGGCCAACATGGACGGCGTGCCGGGGCTGAGCTTCGCCGGCATCGAACCGGGCGGCGACTACCTCTACCAGTTCACCCTGCGCCAGAGCGGCACCTACTGGTACCACAGCCACTCCGGCTTGCAGGAGCAGGCCGGCGTGTACGGCGCCATCGTCATCGAACCCCGCGAGCCTGAGCCGCACAGGTACCAGCGCGACCATGTACTGCTGTTCAGCGACTGGTCGGACCAGGCGCCGGAAGCGCTGATGGCTACGCTGAAGAAACAGTCCGACGCCTTCAACTACCACAAGCGCACGGTGGGTGACTTCATAAACGATGTCGCCGAAAGCGGCTGGCGCAACACCCTCGACAACCGCTGGGCCTGGGCGAAGATGCGCATGAGCCCCACCGACCTCGCCGACATCAGCGCTGCCGGCTACACCTACCTGCTCAACGGCCAGCCACCGGACGGCAACTTCACCTGCCTGTTCCAGCCCGGCGAAACCGTGCGCCTGCGCCTTATCAACGCTTCGGCGATGACCTATTTCGACTTTCGCATCCCCGGCCTGAAGCTCACGGTGATCGCCGCCGACGGCCTGCCGGTGACCCCGGTTACCGTGGACGAACTACGCATCGCCGTGGCCGAAACCTATGACGTGCTGGTCACCGTGGGCGACCTGCCCGCCTACACCTTGTTCGCCCAGAGCATGGACCGTACCGGCTTCGCCCGTGGCACCCTGGCCCGCGCCGCTGGATTGCAGGCTCCAGTACCCGAGCCGGATCCACGCCCGGTGCTGAGCATGGACGACATGGGGCATGGCGGCATGGGCCAGATGGACCATTCGAACATGCCGGCGATGGACCACGGCAGCATGGCGGGCATGGACCACTCGGCCATGGCCGGCATGCCCATGATGCAAAGCCACCCCACCAGCGAGACCGACAACCCGCTGGTGGACATGCAGACCATGGCCCCCCGCGCCAACCTCGCCGACCCCGGCATCGGCCTGCGCGGCAATGGCCGCCGGGTATTGACCTACGCCGACCTGCGCAGTCCCTATCCCGACCCGGACGGGCGCGAACCGTCACGGGACATCGAACTGCACCTGACCGGACACATGGAACGCTTCGCCTGGTCGTTCGACGGCATCAAGTTCAGCGATGCCGAGCCGCTGCGTCTGAAGTATGGCGAGCGGGTGCGCATCACCCTGGTCAACGACACCATGATGACCCACCCCATCCACCTGCATGGCATGTGGAGCGACCTGGAAGATGAACAAGGGCGCTTCCTGGTACGCAAGCACACCCTCGACATCCCTCCCGGCAGCCGGCGCAGCTACCGTGTGACCGCCGACGCCCTGGGCCGCTGGGCCTACCACTGCCACCTGCTCTACCACATGGAGACCGGCATGTTCCGCGAGGTACGGGTCGATGAATGAGAACTGCAACCGCCGTATCGTCACCGGTGTCGCACTGATGGCCTTGCTGGCCAGCGAACGGACCCTGGCCGCAGGCATGGACCATAAGAACCACGGCGCCATGCCAATGGACCACGGCCAGATGAGCCATGGCAGCATGCCCATGGACCACAGCCAGATGAACCACGCGGCGACGCCCCCCGACCAACCACGCACACCCTTGCCGGTAGTCACCGACGCCGACCGCCGCGCCGCCTTCCCGCTCCTGCCAGGGCATCAGGTGCACGACCGGGCAACCAACTGGGCAGTGATCGTCGACCAGCTGGAGTACCAGAACTTCGAAAACAGTGGCGCCCTGAACTGGAACGCCACCGCCTGGGTCGGCGGCGATATCGACCGCCTGTGGCTGCGCACCGAGGGTGAACGCGAACAGGGCAAGACCCACAAAGCTGAGCTGCAGGCCCTCTGGGGCCATGCCATCAGCCCCTGGTGGGAGCTGGTCGGCGGTCTGCGCCAGGACTTCAAGCCCGCCAGCGGCCAGGCCTGGGCAGCCTTCGGCATCCAGGGCACGCCGCTCTATGGCCTGGAGCTGGAAGCCACCGCCTACGCCGGCGAGCGGCAGCAGACCGCGCTGCGCCTGGAAGCCGGTTACGCTATGCTGCTGACCAATCGCTGGATCCTCGAACCCACCGTCGAAGCCAACTTCTTCGGGCGCAATGACGCCGGGCGCGAACAAGGCGCGGGGCTGGCCGAAAGCGAGGTGGGCCTGCGCCTGCGCTACGAGATCACCCGGGCGTTCGCGCCCTATGTCGGGGTCAGCTTCAACCGCCTGCACGGCAACCGCGCCGAGCAGGCCCGGGAAAATGACGAGGACAGCGGCCAGACCCGGTTGGTGGCCGGGGTCCGCCTGCGCTTCTAGCCACCCGGTCAATGAATCATGCTGTTTCACAGGAGCTTCACCATGCTGCGCAAACACCTGCTCACTCTCGGCCTGCTGGCCATCACCGGCCTGGCCCAGGCCGCCGAGACCATCGACGTCTACCGCGACCCCAACTGCGGTTGCTGCAAGGAATGGATCAAGCACCTGGGCGACAACGGCTTCACCGTCAACGACCATGTCGAGCCGAACATGAGCGCGGTCAAGCAGCGCCTGGGCGTGGCGCCACGCCTGGCCTCGTGCCACACCGGGGTAATCAACGGCAAGTTCGTCGAGGGCCATGTGCCGGCCGAGCAGGTACGCCTGCTGGCCAACCGCTCCGATCTCAAGGGCCTGGCCGTGCCCGGCATGCCCATGGGCTCGCCGGGCATGGAGATGGGTGACCACAAGGACGCCTACCAGGTCATCGGCGTGACCCAGGACGACCGGGACACCGTGGTCGCCAACTACTGATGCTCAGCCTCTGGGCGCTGTTCCTCAGCGCCTTCGGCGCCGCGACCCTGCTGCCACTGCAATCGGAGGCGGTGCTGGTCGGGCTGCTGCTGCGCGACCCGCAAGCCTGGGCAACCCTACTGCTGGTCGCCACGCTCGGCAATGTGCTGGGGTCCATCGTCAACTGGCTGCTGGGCCGGGCCATCGAGCACCTGCGCGACAAACGCTGGTTCCCGTTCAGCGCCCGCCAGCTGGAGCGCGCCCAGCAGCGCTACCAACGCTGGGGGCAATGGTCGTTGCTGCTGAGCTGGATGCCGGTGATCGGCGACCCGCTGACCCTGATCGCCGGGATCATGCGCGAACCCTTCTGGCGCTTCGTACTGCTGGTCACCTTGGCCAAGGGTGGCCGCTACATCGTGGTGGCGATGATCACCCTGGGCTGGTTTCAGACCGGGTAACACGTTTCACGGCGGGTAGCAGCCAGCGGCTGCTACAGTCGCTCTATTCCTACCTGGACGGAGTGCTCCCATGTTGCGCGCAACTGCCCTGGCCCTGGCCTACCTCATCACCGGCACGGCCATCGCCGCCGAGCCGCCAACCTACGGCAAGCAACTCGAAGGCTTCGCCTACCCGTACCCCTTGCAGCACTTCGACTTCCAGTCCCAGGGCCAGGCCTTGCAGATGGGCTACATGGACGTTCCCGCCAAGGGCAAGGCCAACGGCCACAACCTGGTGCTGATGCACGGCAAGAACTTCTGCGCCGCCACCTGGGAAACCACCCTCGATGCGCTGAGCCAGGCCGGCTATCGGGTCATCGCCGTGGACCAGATCGGTTTCTGCACCTCGAGCAAACCCGCACATTACCAGTACAGCTTCCAGCAACTGGCCGACAACACCCATGCGTTGCTGGCCAGCCTGGGGGTGGACAAGGCCATCGTACTCGGCCACTCCACCGGCGGCATGCTCGCCACCCGCTACGCCCTGATGTACCCGCTACAGGTGGAACGCCTGGCCATGGTCAATCCCATCGGCCTGGAGGACTGGAAAGCCCTGGGGGTGCCCTATCGCACCGTGGATCAATGGTACGCCCGGGAGCTGAAGCTCGACGCCGAGGGTGTGCGCAATTATGAGCGCACTACCTACTATGCCGGGCGCTGGAAGCCCGAGTACGAGCGCTGGGTGCAGATGCTGGTTGGGCTGAACAAGGGCCTGGGGCACGAGGCGGTGGCATGGAATTCGGCGCTGATCTACGACATGATCTTCACCCAGCCAGTGGTGCACGAGTTCAAGGACCTTAGGATGAAGACCCTGCTGCTGATCGGTGACCAGGACACCACGGCCATCGGTAGCGATATCGCCCCGCCCGAGGTGAAGGCCATGCTGGGCAGGTACAAGACCCTGGGAGCGCAGGTGGCCGGGTTGATTCCGAAGGGTGAACTGGTGACATTCGAAGGGCTCGGGCATGCCCCGCAGATCGAGGAACCCGGGCGGTTCCATAAGGCGCTGATCGACTGGCTGGGGCGCTGAGGCCCCAGACCAGTGCTGACGCTAGTGTGGTGTTTTGCAAATACGACCGGTTAGTTGTGGAACACCCTACTAGGCCCCGCGAGCTACGGGCAGCGCCTCGAGTTGGCGAACGGCGGAGCTACACTTTCTCTCCAGCGCATCCGTCATGGCGATCGCCCGGAAACCTGCAAGCGGCACGGGCTCCTGCCTCCGATGCCCGAAAAGATCGCCGAAGGCATGGGTCTGCCCCAGCGCCTTGTGCTCCAGCACCATCGCGGCGATCTTCTGCTCAGACACACTGCCCTGCCCGGCCAGCGACTCGAAATGCCCGAACAGTCGAGACAGCGGGCCCACAGGATCCTGCAGCGACTTCATCGCCGCGTGGAAGTCATCGAGCTTCGGTAGATAGCCGTCAGCGCCGAAACCGAACTTCACCTCTTTCAAAACCTTGGCAGGATCAATTCCGCCATCGGCCGATACCTCGGTTGGCGCAACCCGCTCGATGGCCTGCGCCTGGACTGCATCGCCCTGGCCACTGGCGACCAGTACCGGTCCCGTGGCACGCGCCGCGCCGTTTGTCTCTTCGACCGTGCTTGCCGCTGGCGGCGCAGGCCGTTGGGCAAACCGCTCGATGAACTGTGTTTCAACATCCTTGATGAACGTGACCACTGCGGCGGCCCCCACCTGATCAGGGTCAGGGAACTCGGCGAATCGCGCGGCAAGGAACCCTACCGCATCAAGGACCTTGCCAGCGGCCTGTCGATCATTGCGCATCAGTTCGATATTGGCCGGGGACTGCGATTCGATGAACGAAAAGCCGTTGGTGATATCGAGCTTGTTGATGCCTGTATCTACCCGCAACTCGGCGACAAGCTGCCCAAGCATGGCGACATTCGTGAACAGGCAACAGGTGCTGCGCATGATATTGCTGCCATTCAGCTGCTCTGTGTAAGTGTCTATGAACTGTTCAAGCGAGAGCTTTTCCAGCTTGGCCGTTATTCGGCTGGCTTGCGACCTCATGACCTCAGGCAGCCCCTTGGCCGCCCCCTCGTTCAACGAACTCATCACATCCGACGCCGACGTCGGAGCCTGTTGGGCAACCGGAGCCGTACTTATGCGAAAGCCAAGAAGTTTGGCAACGGCAATGAACAGCCGCATCAGGATGCCATGTTTCTGCGGCTCCTCCTGACGGGCCAACCGCTGCGCGGTATCGGTAGTCTTGACCTGCGCGCAGTCACTGCGCTCGTTGAGTGGGTTCAGGCTGGCACCAAATACCCAACCTGTGGAAACCGATTCAATCACTCTGCAAACCCCTATCAAAGTACTGGTAAAAAGGACCGCGTCCTCAGTCGATATGCATGCTTCTCGACGCGCTCAAGCCATAACGCCCGCGGCCCGGAATGCCTGGTTGTCGTTACGCAGGATCTCCTGGAGGAGCTGGAGCACTTGGTTGATCAATTTCGCCTCCTCATCGGTGTGGCGCTGGAACTGTTCCTTCTGGTTGCCGGCAACCGTTGCTTCAAGCTCCTGCTCCTTGGCCCAGACATCCTGCAGCGACTTGATGGCGTGGGCGATGCCGGTGGCGAACCCAGCCCCACTTTGTGCCACACCATTGAGCGTGTGCAGGATGGTGTTGCGGGTATCGATGCCGTTCTGCAGATGCTTGACCTCGATACGATTGGAGTCGATCTGCTTTTTCGAGGCCATTGTCACCTTGCCAGGCTGACCATACCTGGCGCTATGGCTGGCTTGCTCCAGGCTCTTGATCGTGCGCGCATCACCCAGGTTTCGGAGCATGCCGGTGGTGCCACTGGCCAACGTGATAACACTCAAAGCACCACTGACAGCCGCCGAGGCGAACAGCGCGTTGCTGGCGGTTCTCATCCAGCCGATCTGTTCCTTGCTGGCCTGCACGCTGACCTCAGCCTGGGCTCTGCGCCCTTGCGCGTTACCGTCGCGCACCTGCATGGCAGCGCGGAGAATGGCCAGCAGGCTCTGAAGATCCTGGCTGCAGGGCGTCGCCCGTGGCGCATCCAGGCCGACCTGCCCTGGCCGCTCGCCGGTCGTCGCTTGCGCTGCTGGGCTGGGCATGGCCGGCATCGCCCACAAGGGCTTCGCGGCATTCTGCCCCTCGATGAGCGATGACGGCGAGTCGAGGACGGACAATTGATCGATGTTGGTAATAGACAGACTCATGATTGCTCCTTGATCAAGCGATGAAGTTTCGACTGGCGATATCCGCGCAGGCTTTGTGGCGTGCGCTCAGCATTTCCAGCATTTGCTCGATGTGTTGCTGCTTTTTTGCGAGTAGTTGTTCAAGTTCCTTGGCCAGTTGCTCGAGATAGCCGTGGCCCTGCTCCAGCACCAGGCGCATTTCGGCCAGTTGCGCCTCGCTGCGCAGCGCCAGCCCTTGCATGACCGAACTGGCCGCCTCACTCGCGCCCGACAGTGTGGTGGTCGCCATGCTGGCACCGCTCAAGGTCATCTGCAGCTTGGCCTGGGTGCCCGCGCTGGCAGCCGAGGAGCCCCCGCTGCAGGCCACACTCTGGATTTTCTGGCCCACCGAAAGGGCAACCTGTGCAGCCTTGCCACTCACCCTGCCGGCCACTTTGGCCGCGACCACCGCAAGGCTGCCGCCACAGGTGAGCACCACCGAGGCAAGCGCCAGGGCGACTTCCACCGCCATCAGCGCAGGCCCGAGGTACTTCATCACTTCTTTGGAGATATACCCGTCCTCGGCCGCCTGGTTCAACGACATGGACACCACCCCCATGACGCCACCGGCGATCATCAGCGCGCCCGCCACGGCGCCCAGGCCCGTCGCAACCATCACCGTGCCGACCACAATGGACACGATGGCCGCTGCCCAGCCGAAGACCTTGGCAAAAACGCTCGCCGTGCCGGCGTCCTGGTGGCGCTGGGTCACCTCTGCCATTTTCTGCGCGTTGAGCGCCATCTGCTGGCGGTTCTGTTCGGTCATCAGCCGAACCTGCTGCAGGTTGAGTTCGGTCTGGCGGGCGCCCAACCGGCTCAGCAGTTCAGTGAGGCGGATATCCAGCTCGGCATCGGAGATCTCTCCGGCGAGCTGCCCGAGTATCAATGCCCCGACATCGGGTACCGTGGCCAATGCCGGCTGCATGAAGCGCCCGGGGTCGACACTTTTATCGAGCAGGCCGTGAAGGTGCCGTCCTGTTGCCAAGGATTCCTGAATCAACGGAGGATCCAACCTGACACTGCGATCAGGCCGCAATGGTGTGTCTACCGAGGCCATGCCGGTATCGCCTGGCAAGCGGACGGCAGTACCCGTCACTGGCGTTTCAATCTCGCTTGCAGCGGCGACCACCCGCGGTTCAGCGACGAAATGTTCAGTTCGCATGGCTCGCAGCCTCCTTCTGTCGCAATGCCTCAAGCAGCGCCTGCGCCCTGCTCGCCAAGCCGCCATGTTCACCGCTCTCTGCCAGCACCTGCGCATGTTCGTAGCCGCTGCGCGCCGAAACCAGGTCACCCAGATGCTGCTGGCATTCAGCGGCATGCAAGCAGAAGCGTGGGTCGTGCGGTGCGAGCATTGCGCCGTAGGCGTAGGCAGGCAACGCCTCCTGATAACGCTCCAACGCCTGGTAGCAGGCCGCCACCCCGAGAAATGCCCGGGCGTCGTAGTGGTCGAGCGCCGCCAGCCCCTTGAACATCGTCAAGGCATCCTCCAGCCGCCCCGCCTGGTAGAAGCCGAATGCCTGGGCATAGAGCGTTTCAAGCTGTGCCGCGCCAACCCCGCGCAACATGGCGAACGTGCCACCCTCAGCGAAGAAGCCTTCGATCGCCTCGGCCTCGATGGCATCGGCGCCTCTGTGTTGTGCTGCAGTCATCAATCACCTCAGTTCTGCATAATCTTCGACAGCATCGAGTACCATGTCTCGACGAACTTCATCATCACCTCGGTGGAGGTGGTGTACCGCGACCCCACGTCATTGAGCAGGGTGGTCTGCTCGGTCACCTTGTCGTTGACGATGCGGGTGCGATCGCTCAAGGCCTGGGAGAAGTTGGCCAGCGGGTTATTGTCCTTGTGCCATTTGTATTGCGATTGCAGGCCATCCATCGGTCCGCTGACCCTGTGTGGACGACGATCATTGCCGCTGGGCGTGCTTGCCAGGAACTGCTGCACCGTCACGCCTGCACTGCCGTACGAAGCAAGCAATCGGCGTTCAGGGCTGGTTTCCCAGGCAGCCGCATCCAGGTCGTACAACTTCGGGTCAAAAAGGTTGAAGCCCGAATCCTGAAGATCGAAGGTGCCTTTGGCTGCCATGACCACGTTGACCTTGGACTGGATCACGCTGAAGATCTTCAGCTCCGCGGTGAGGCTCTTCAGCTGCTCGCTGAGCTCGATACGCTCGGTCTTCTGCTTGCGCATGCGCAAACCCATCGCCGCCATTACCAGCTCGTCCGTGCGTAGCCGTTCGCCCAGGTTCACCAGCTGCACGGGGGCGCCCGGCAACCACGCCGCATAGGCTTCCAGCAACTGGATCAGCGCATCGACAGGCTGGTCGGGCAGCGGATGCGGCAGCAGGCTGTCGAAGTAGGGTCGACTCTGCGCCAATCGCGCCTGCCCCTCGGGGCCCAGCAAGGTCTCGATGACCTGCCGCCGGCGCTCGCGGCTCAAAGGCAGGCCTTGATCATCCACAGCCGTAATCGCTTTCTGGTCGAGAAACCCCTCCACCCTCTGAATGTCGACCCAGATCTGCGAGGGTGCCACGCGATCGACAGGCGGCAAGGGGTCTGGGCGATTGAATGCGTCGATAGTCATCATCTGTTCCCGGTTGGCTGGGTACCCCGTCTCGAGGTGAGGCTGGCCATGACCAGTCTGAGGTACCGACAGATGAAGTCTATTGAGGCAGTGGCGGTCATTCCGTCAGGCCCGGCCGCGATTTTGTAGTTCAGGGGTACGGTTTCTGACGCCAGAATGGCGTCAGCCAATGCGTCCCAGTGGCTGGATGTTGATCTGCGTGGTGAGTTCCTGAAAGGACAGCACCGGCAGATCGGAATAAACGCCTTCGACCAGCTTGCGCACATAGCGCCGGATGTCCATGGACACCACCAGCACCGGCCTTGCCTGGGCTTCATGCAGGTTGCCCACCGCAGCCTTGACCTGGGCGAGAAAGGCATCGCTTTGCGCAGGTTCCAGGGCCAGGTAGCTACCGGCACTGGTCTGACGGATGCCATTGCGGATCATCTCCTCGACCGCCGGGTCTAGCAGGTAGGCCGGCAGCAAGTTGTGGCCACTGGCGTACTTGTAGCAGATGTAGCGTTTGAGGCTGCTGCGCACATATTCGGCCAGCTGCACCACGTCCTTTTCCTTCTGCCCCCATTCGACCAAGGCCTCGAGGATCGAACGCATGTTGCGGATCGAGATGCCCTCGCTCACCAGCCGCTGAAAGACCTCGGTGATTCGTTGCAATGGCAGGATCCGCTGTACCTCCTTGACCAGCTCGGCGTAGCCCTGCTCCATCTGCTCCAGCAGGTAGCGGGTCTCCTGGATGCCGACGAAATCCCCGGCGTATTCGCACAGCACATGGGTCAGGTGCCAGGCAAGCACCTGGTCGACCGCCAGGAAGGCACAGCCGGCACGCTCCAGGCGATCACGCAGGTCCTGCTCCACCCAAAGGCTCGCACGCCCAGGCAAGAGCGCTTCGTCTTCTACGTAGGGCACGCCTACAAGCTCCAGCTGGCTGAGCTTCTCCTGAACCAGAAGACACCCAGGCATCAGCTTGCCTCGCGCCACCGGCACTTCCTGCAACAGGATGCGGTACTCCCCAGGGCCGAGCGCGCTGTTGAAACGCAGGCGGATACCAGGGAACGGCACGCCATGGTCCAGGTAGAGCGCCTGGCGGACCCGCGCCAGTTCATCGTTCAACGAGGCGGCCTCCAGGGCGGCTTGCAACTCGCTGTCCACATCGATGAGCAAGGGCACCGTCAGGGCAAAGGCCTGCGGGTCGGCGCCCATCTTCGCCTTGCCTGCGGGTTTCAGCGCTGGCGCGCCGGCACCATTGGCCAGCAACACCGGCAGACCGCCGCTGTGCTGCTGGTCAGCCTCTTCGACACGCCGCTGGCGGAGTGCCCACCAGCCACCGCCCCCTACCATCAACGCGAGAATGAAGAACGTGACTGTCGGGAAGCCCGGGATGAGACCGAACAACCCCAGCAAGGCGCCACCGATCAGCAGCGCCTTGGGCTGCGCCATGACCTGGCTGCCAATATTCGCCCCCAAGTCATGAGCGCCTTGACCGTCGCGGGTGACGATGATTCCCGCCGTGATGGCGATCAACAACGCCGGCACCTGGCTGACCATGCCGTCACCGACGGTGAGCACCGCGTAGAGCTGCAGCGCATCACCCGCGCTCATGCCCTTCTGCATCACGCCGATGGCCAGCCCTGCCAGCAGGTTGACGATGATGATCACCAACCCGGCGATGGCATCACCCTTGACGAACTTCATCGCGCCATCCATAGCACCGAACATCTGGCTGGCCTTCTCCACCTCGCCACGGCGCTCACGGGCCTCGTTGACGTCGATGACGCCGGCGCGCAGGTCGCCGTCGATGCTCATCTGCTTGCCCGGCATGGCGTCGAGGGAAAACCGCGCGCTGACTTCCGCCACCCGTTCGGCGCCCTTGGTGATGACCAGGAACTGCACGATGGTGATGATCAGGAACAGGATGCAGCCCACCACCAGGTTGCCACCCACCACGAAGTCGCCGAAGGTCTGCACGATCTGCCCGGCATCGGCCTCCAGCAGGATCATCCGCGTGGTGCTGATTGACAGCGCCAGGCGGAACAGCGTGGTGACCAGCAGCACCGAGGGGAACACCGAGAAATGCAGCGGCGAGACCACGTACACCGACATCATCATCAGCACCACGGCGATGGTGATGTTCAGGGCGATCAGCAGGTCCAGCAGCAGGGGCGGCAGCGGCAGGATCATCATGAACACCACCGCCAGCAACATCACGGCCAGCATCAGGTCCTTGCGCGCGCCGATCCGGCCGAGTATCCGGGTCAGCTGATTCATGGGCGTGCCTTGCGAAGCAGGTACTCGGCATAGGTGGCCTGGGCCTGCTCCAACCGGCCGGCCATTTGCTGTGCCTGGCTCAGGCACAGCCACAAGGGCGGCTGCAGCTCGCCTGCGTCACGCAGCGCCAGGCACTGACGCTCGGCCCCCGCCCAATCGCCCAGCTCCAGCGCCACCACCACTGCGGCTCGACACCCGGCGCGATGCTGGGGATCGTCGCACAACAGCACCTCCAGCAACACCCGCGCCCGTTCGGGCCAACCGCATTGCAGATGCAACCAGGCCAACAACTGCAAGACATCCTGCTGTTCGTTCGACAATTTCATGTGTTCACACCTTGAGCAGGACGTTAACGCAGCACTCCAGCGTACGGCGGTCGGCCAGCAGCGCTTGCACCAGTGCCGCCGCCTCTGGGCATCCGGGGGCCTGCGACGCAAGCAGCTGTTCCACTAGCGAGCCCAGTGCTCGGGTAAAATGGTGCGGGTTGTACAGGATGCGCAGTTCATGTCCGGGCCTGGCGTACGCCAGACGCAGGCGTGCCGCCTGATGCTGCGGGTACAGCTCACGCAAGTGCGCCTGCACTGGCTGCCCCGGCATAGGCAGAGCGTCGCATCCTGGCTGGGCAAGCGCCGCGTCGGCTGGCGCCCACGGCAGCGAGAGATCATGGGCCTGCCCGGCCAGCTCGATAACGCTCATGCTGCCAACACCTCGGTGCGTACCCGCATCAGCAAGCGATAGGCCCGGTGCAAGGCCTGCTCGGTCAAACCATGTTCGTCGAGGCCTGCCAGCAGTACCAGACGATCGTTGGCAAGCAGACCACAGCGCAGCAGGCAACCACAGGCCTGGTGTTCGTACACCTGCCTGAGCGCACACCGCATG
The DNA here is from genome assembly GCF_018596375.1 of Pseudomonas sp. RC3H12. Lineage (NCBI taxonomy): Bacteria > Pseudomonadati > Pseudomonadota > Gammaproteobacteria > Pseudomonadales > Pseudomonadaceae > Pseudomonas > Pseudomonas sp. RC3H12. The sequence goes on from NZ_CP075595.1 coordinate 2,825,518, forward strand.
GCGCGCTCGAGCATCGCCCCGTGCACGTAAAGATCCAGCCACAGCGTCAACTGCCCCGCTAGCCGTTCGAGCTGCAAAACGCCTGCATCTGGTAACTCCAGGCACAGCAACGGTTCCTGCGGTTGCGCTGGCGCCACACCCAAGTCGCGACAGAACTGGGCCACGGCTGCCGTACAAAAGCCCATGCTCATGCCTCCCGCGCGCCACACAGCAACGCCTCCTCATCGTCGACGGCCTGGTCCATGGCCAACTGCGATATCGCCAACAGATGCTCGCGTTGTGCCTCGTCGCTGAAGACTTGCACGGGCAGCAGGCGGAAGATCCGCTGCAACTCCCGCAGGCACTGGATACGATGCACCTGCGGGCCAAGCGGCAACGCCGCGAGCAGGCACTGGATGTCCTGCACCGTCGCCCAGCGTTTGTCGATCAACGCCAGCAGGTCGCTGACCAGGTCAGAAGGTCCGTACGCCACTGGGCTCTCCGGCAAGCTGGCGGAACAGCGCGACAGTGTCGCCTTCCAGTTTCTTGAGCGCCTGCACCAGCTTCATGTCGCTGATGACCTGTTGCAGCTGGTTGCTGTCCAGACTCGAGGACGGCCCATTGATATGGCTGGCCAGGCCGTTGAGCATGAACTGCGCGATATCGCCGATAGCGGCATCGCCAAAGCGCGCCCGCAGCTCATCCCAGGCATGCCTGAGCCCGCGATAGTCGCACAGGAAATCGCAGTACACGCCGCGCAACGCCCCCACTTCGGCCACCCCCTGCGCCTGCGTCGCCTGGGCCAGCGGACCGATCTCGATACCCAGCTCGATCGCCTGGCCGTGGCTCTGCGTCATGGTTGCCATGGCCTGGTCCAGCTTGTCGGCCAAGCCATGCGCATCGACCGACGTGCCCAGCGCATGGCGGGCATAGGCCAGCGCCAGGTAGCGATGACAGGCCTCAGCGGAAAATCCATCCAGGCGGGCCTGCAGCTCACCCGGGGTCAACTGAGGGTGCTGGCGCAGCCAGGCCACCATTTCATCCAGTGAACGACGCTGCACATCCGGCACCTTGGCCAGCATGGCCTCGGCTTCCTGGCCGGCGCGCAACCCTAGCTGGCGCGCATCGGTCACGCGACTGCGGGTACTGAGCCGCGCGTTGGCCAGTGACGAGAACGCCATGGACACCTCCTCCGCCATACTGGCCTGCTGCGCCATCGGTGCCACCTGCCGCGCTTGCAAGGCCGGCTGTCCCTGCGCCTCCCAACCGGGCACCATGGCCAGCACCGGTTCACTCCGTAAAAAGCCGACGCCTTCGCTCATCTCCACCTCGTCGTCGCATCAAAGAATGAGCGCCATGCTAGAGGCAAGCTCAGCGCCCCACTGTTGCTGCTGGCCGCTTCTTTTTAGCCTGTCGCCAGGCGCGGCAGTGATCGACCGAAAACTAAAAATATGCGCCTTACAGTGAAATCCGCCGCGGGGCAGGCTACCTAGAATGGCGCCCATCATTCGCGCTGCAACCTTTCCCATGCCGCCATCGCTGCTCCAGACTCCCCAGGCCCTGCTGGCCGCCGTGAACAACGCCACCTTGGTGCAGGTCAACGGCAAGGTCACCCAGATCACCGGCACCCTGATCCGCGCTTTGGCGCCCGGCGTGCAGGTCGGCGAGCTATGCCGTCTGCGCAGGCCGGGCGGCCTGCCTGAACTGTTGGCCGAAGTCATCGGCCTGCAGCAGGACCAGGCGCTGCTCGCTCCGCTGGGCGACATGCAGGGGCTGTGCACGCGCACCGAGGTCTGCCCCACCGGTGGCATGCACCGAGTGGGGGTAGGTGAGCATTTGCTGGGGACGGTGCTGGATGGCCTGGGCAACCCGCTCGACGGCAGCGCGCCGGCTGCACCACAAGCCTGGTACCCCGTGCATCGGGACGCGCCATCACCACTGAGCCGCAAGCTGGTCGATGCCCCCTTGAGCCTGGGCGTGCGCTGTATCGATGGCCTGCTCACCTGTGCCGAAGGGCAACGCACAGGCATCTTCGCCCCCGCCGGTGGCGGCAAGAGCACCCTGCTGGCCACGCTGCTGCGCAACGCCGACGCGGACGTGATCGTGCTCGCCCTGATCGGCGAGCGCGGCCGCGAGGTACGTGAATTCATTCACTACGAACTCGGCGAGCACGGCCTGCGCCGTGCGGTGCTGGTGGTCGCGACCTCTGACCGCCCGGCCATGGAACGCGCCCGGGCGGCCTTCGTCGCCACCAGCGTCGCCGAATATTTCCGCGACCAGGGTAACAAGGTGCTGTTGATGATGGACTCCCTGACCCGCTTCGCCCGGGCCCAGCGGGAGATCGGCCTGGCCGCGGGCGAACCACCGACCCGGCGCGGCTTCCCGCCTTCGGTGTTCGCCCAGCTGCCGCGCCTGCTGGAGCGTGCCGGGCAATCAGCCAAGGGCTCGATCACCGCGCTTTATACGGTGCTCGTTGAAGGCGACGACCTGAACGAGCCGATCGCCGAGGAAACCCGTTCGATCCTCGACGGCCATATCGTCCTGTCCCAGGCCTTGGCAGCCGCCAACCACTACCCGGCCATCGACGTGCTGCGTTCGGTCAGCCGGGTCATGAACCAGGTGGTCAGCCCGGAACACCGTGCCGCCGCCGGCCGACTGCGCGAATGGATGGCCCGATATGAGGAAGTCGAACTGCTGCTCAGGGTCGGTGAATACACGCAGGGCCAGGATCCGCTCGCGGACCAGGCCATCGGCAAACGCGAAGCCATCCGCTCCTGGCTGTGCCAGCCTTGCGACGAAAACGTCTCGCTGCGACAAAGCCTCGACCAATTGCTGGAGATTACCCGATGCCCCTGACCGCCCTTGCGAAAATCAAGCAACGCAGACTTGAGCGGGCCGAGCGTGAAGCGCGAAGCCAACTGGCCCGTCTACAGGCGGCAGAGCAAGCCGAAGCAGAGGCCATCGATGCGCACCTGGCGTTTCAACGCGGATCCCGCGAAGAACAACAGCGCCTGTTCGCCGCGCATGTCGGCCAGTTGATCGACTGTCGTGCCTTGGAGCACTGGCGCCGGCAGGTCGGTCTGCTCGGTGAGCGTGAAGCGAGCCTGCATGGGCAAGTCTTTGCCTGCGAGAAGGCACTGGCGCGGCAGAACACGGCGCACCAGCAGGCCCAAGCGCAGCTCGCCCAGACTCGGCAAAAAAGGGACAGCTTCGTCCAACTGCGGGACGAGGCACACCAACGTGCCACTCGGCTGGCGGAATGCAGGCAGGAGCTCGAGTTGGAGGAGCACTGTTCACACGGTGGCTTGCAACCATGAAGACCTTGCCTGTGCCTGCATTATTGCCCCCCTCGACTGACACGCCTCGCTCGCCTCCCCGGAACAGCCAGCGGCTGTTGTTCGAACAGCTGCTGCTACCACCACCAGAAAGACGGGCCATGCCTCGGGAATCTGGCCATCTGAGCCTTGGCTACCCGTTGCTGCCCGCCCTGCCCCGGGCGGACCACTGTCCACCTGTGCCTGCACCACCCGCGCTCACCGAGGATGCTGTCAGTCATCCGCTCACCTCGACGACGCCCGAAGAAATCGAGGCGCCCGGGCCGACGGTCCAGAGCATGCCCGAGGCCATGCATCGAGACATTCGCGAGCACGCCGACAACCCGCCAAGTCGCCTGCAATCACATGAAAGCGCCATACCTGCCCCGGTTCATGCCGTGACCTGTGAACGTGCAGTGGTAGACAGGGTAATGTCCTCGCCAGGCATCACACTCACCGAAGACCTGCAGACACTGGTGGATCGCCTGCAATTGCAAGTGCTCGGTTGCAAGGCCGACAACCGTGAATTGACCCTGCTGCGTGCTCGGTTGCCGCAGCTGGGACCTGTCGAGGTGCACATGCGCCATGCAGGCACAGGCTTGCAGGTGGAGATCCAGGCCGCGCCAGCGAGTCTGCGGCAATTGCAGGTGGCTTGCACGGACCTGCTGGATCGCCTGCAACGGCTTGATCCTGCGCAGCAGGTCAGCCTCGGGTTTGCCGCCAACGGCGGCGGCGAGCAGGGCTCACGCAATCGGCGCCACGTGCTCGACGAGTGGTGGCCCGAACCATGAACCCAGCGAGCTTCCCATCCGCTAACGAACAGGAGCTGCACCTGCAGCGACTGCTGAGCCATCGCCAACGCAACTATGTCGACGCAGAGCGCCAGGCCTTGCTGGACATCGCCGTTTGCGAAGTCGACCCCGACTTGGCCGTGCTGGTCGATTGGCAGGGCGTGTCGGCGCGCCTGCTGTGCCGTCGGCAGCAACTGGCGCTATGGCTGGCGCCGCATTTGCAGGAAGCCGACTTCGCCAGCCTGCCGGCGCCATTGCAACTGGCGTTGCTGCAACGGGACAGCCCTTGGATACCGGGCCTGCAATGCCTGGGTATCGAACCGGCAGGTGACTATCAGGGCTGGCCCTGCCTGCAAGTATCGCTGAAGCATGCCGCAAGCGCCCTGACCTGTTGGGTGCAGGGCGATCCTGAGCGCCTGCTGGCCAGATTGCCGCTGCGCCCGTTGCGCGAACGCCTGAACATCGCGCTGAACCTCTCGCTGCAATGGCGCCCTCTCGAGCTGTCGCTGCACGAGCTGCGTGGCCTCGGCATGGGCGACATCCTGCTGCTGCCCGCCGCCGCGCCAGTGCCAACCCGGTTGCTCGGCGTGCTCGACGGCCACCCCTGGGCAGAACTGCTGCTCGACGACACACATCTGGAGCTAGTCCGCATGCACGATTCGTTACCGCTGCCCGATACCGCACTGGGGGAACTGGAGCAATTGCCGATTGCGGTCAGTTTCGAGGTCGGTCGCCAGACCCTCGAGCTGCACACTCTGTCGACCCTGCAGCCTGGCGCCCTGATCGAGCTGCACAGCCCGCTGGCGGCCGAGGTGCGCATTCTCGCCAACCAGCGCTGTATCGGCAGCGGACTGCTGGTGCGCATCGACGGCCGCCTCGGGGTACGCGTGACCCGGCTGCTGGAAAACGACCCGACATGATCCAGTTGCCGGACGAACTGAGCCTGATCCTTGGCCTTGCGCTGCTGTCGCTGGCCCCCTTCATCGCGGTCATGGCCACCTCGTTCCTGAAGATGACCGTTGTCTTCTCGCTACTGCGCAACGCCCTGGGTGTGCAGCAGATCCCACCCAACATGGCCCTGTATGGCCTGGCGATCATTCTCAGTATCTACGTCATGGCGCCGGTGGGTATGGCCACCTACGACTACCTGAATGCCCATGAGACGGCCCTCGGTGATGCCGACTCGATCGAACGTTTTCTCGACGAAGGTCTGGGGCCATTTCGCACGTTCCTCGACAAACATGTCAACGAACGCGAGCGCGCCTTCTTCCTCGACAGCACCCGCCAGTTGTGGCCCAGCCACTACGCCGAACAGGTCGACGGCAACAGCCTGCTCGTCCTGCTGCCCGCGTTCACCATCAGCGAACTGACCCGGGCCTTCGAGATCGGTTTCCTGATCTACCTGCCGTTCATCGCCATCGACCTGATCATTTCCAACATCCTGCTGGCCATGGGGATGATGATGGTGTCGCCCGTGACCATCTCGCTACCATTCAAGCTGTTGCTGTTTGTCCTGCTCGATGGCTGGGGGCGCCTCTCCCATGGCCTGGTGCTGAGCTACGGGGGCTGATATGAGCAGTACCGAAGTCCTGCACTTCGCCAGCCAGGCGCTGTGGCTGGTATTGATCCTGTCCCTGCCGACGGTGCTGATGGCCGCGCTGGTGGGTACCCTGGTGTCGTTGGTCCAGGCGCTGACCCAGGTGCAGGAACAGACCCTGGGCTTCGTCGCCAAGCTGGTCGCGGTGGTCGTTACCCTGTTCGTCACGGCCGACTGGATGGGCAGCGAGCTCTACCGCTACACCGACCTGATGCTCGAGCGAGTCCTGTGGGTGCGATGACTGCCCAGGCCCTAGAACAGGCCCTGCTGAACTTCAGCCTGATCCTGCCCAGGCTGTTCAGCTGCTTCATCGTGCTGCCGATCCTCGGCAAGCAGGTACTGGGCGGCGCATTGGTACGCAATGGCGTGGCGTGCTCGCTGGCGCTGTTCATCTACCCCAGCGTGGCGGGCACGCTGCCGCCAGGCCTGGATGGTCTGCAACTGGGGCTGCTCATTGGCAAGGAAGTGCTGCTCGGCTTGCTCCTCGGGTTCATCGTGTGCATCCCGTTCTGGGCGCTTGAGGCCTGCGGCTTTCTCATCGACAACCAACGCGGCGCGACCCTGGCGTCCACCCTCAACCCGCTGCTGGGCAGCCAGACCAGCCCCACCGGAGCGCTGCTGCTGCAGACCCTGGTCACCCTGTTCTTCACCGGTGGCGCCTTCCTGGGACTGCTCGGCGCATTGCTGGGCAGCTACGCCAGCTGGCCGGTGGCAAGCTATTACCCACGGATCAGCGACCAGTGGAACGCGTTCTTCCTGGCCCAGTTTGGCTACCTGATGACCCTGTGCATACTGTTCGCCGCCCCCCTGCTGATCGCCATGTTCCTCGCCGAGTTCGGCCTGGCACTCATCAGCCGTTTCGCCCCCACGCTGAACGTGTTCATCCTGTCCATGCCGATCAAGAGCCTGGTCTGCAGCGCGTTGCTGGTGCCCTACCTGTACCTGCTGATGGCGCAGGCCCAGGATCAGGTATTTAGCGCGCTGCACGCGGTGCGCCTGCTCGGTCCCTTGCTGGAGCAGCCATGAGCACGGAGAAGACCGAACATCCCACTCGGGCCAAATTGCGCGATGCACGACATAAGGGCCAGGTGGTCAAGAGCAAGGAACTGGTATCCAGCATGCTGATCCTGAGCCTGGCCGTGTTACCCCTGGGCTTTCCCAACTACTTCCTCAGACACCTGCGAGCGCTGATGCTGCTGCCTGATCCCCTGCTCCACCTGCCTTTTCGCCAGGCATTGGAGCTGATGCTGCAGCAGTTGCTGCACGAACTGCTGTGGCTCACCCTGCCGTTCCTGCTGACCACATTGATTGCCGCCAGCGCGGGCAACCTGCTGCAGACCGGCTGGGTGTTCAGCACGCAGCCGCTCTCACCCGAGCTGAAGAAGGTCAGCCCGCTCGAGGGGATGAAGCGAATCTTCTCGGTCAGGAACCTGCTCGACTTCTTCAAATCTTTGCTCAAGGTACTGTTGCTCGGCGCACTGGTGCTCGGCCTGCTCAGCGACAACCTGCATGCGTTGCTGCAGGTCCCGCTGTGCGGTATCGGCTGCATCCTGCCTGTGCTGGGCAGCCTGCTGGGCCAGCTGATCGGCGTCTGTGCCGTTGGTTTCATGGCGATTTCGGCGGCCGACTACGGCCTGGAGCGCAGGCAGCATCATCGGCAGTTGCGCATGAGCAAGGATGAGGTCAAGCGTGAGCACAAGGAGCAGGAAGGCGCGCCAGAGCTCAAGCTCGAGCGCCGCAAACGCCACCGTGAACTGCAGCAAGGAACGTTGCGTGCGGACGTCAGGCGTTCGTCGGTCATCGTCACCAACCCGACCCACATCGCCGTGGGCCTGCGCTACGAGGCCGGGGAAACCCCGTTGCCGCTGGTCACCCTGAAGTACACCGACGAGCAAGCCCTGCGGGTGCGCCGGATCGCCGAGGAAGAAGGCGTGCCGGTGCTGGAACGCATCCCCCTGGCCCAGGCGCTGTTCGCGGACAGCCTGGAGGAGCAGTACATCCCCGGCGAGCTTATCCAGCCGGTCGCCGAGGTGATCCGCTGGTTGCAGGCGCAAGAGAAGACGCCGCCGGCCTGAACAGGTTGTGCCCGTTTCCGCAGGCCTTGGGGCCAGGTGCTATACCAAGATCCCACGCTGCGGCAATGGCCGGCGCACGGGCAAGATGTCCTCCCGCACAGACGCTCGAGCAGGCTGACGAAGCTGCGCCCAGAATACCTGGAGCAGCGCATCACGCTCCTGGTCATCGCGGATAGCCCGCGCAGCGGCGGCCAGCACCGCCCCATGGCCATGTTCGAGCAGGTTCATGCGTATCCAGCCTCATTATCAGGAACTCCCTGCAACAACGCCCGCTGCAAAGCGCTCAGTTGCCCCTCGATGCTGGCGTCGATGACGCAACCTTCGGTTTCCAGTCGGCAACCACCGCGTGCAAGCCCAGCATCACCGCAGATTTCCAGGGGGCCCGCGTCGGGAAACCGCGCGAGTATTTCATCGATACGCAGGCGAACCTCCGGCACCTGGTCAGGGCGCACGTGCAGGATCAGCTCCTCCCGTGGGCGAACCTGAGCCAACGCCTGACGTGTGGCCGCCAGCGTCAGCTCGATGTCCGGGTATGCCCCCAGCACCTTGCCCACCGCCTGGTACACCACCTCGCTCATCTGTCGATCGGCCCGGCGATAGAACTCGGCACAGCGCAATCGCACACTGTGCATCAACGCCGCCTGCTCGACCGCGGCCATTTCCAGCCCGACCTCCCGCCCAAGCCGATGCTGCGCCTCGAGCACCGCGTCGGCCTGGGCTTCGATGTCGCTGGCACGCTGGCGGGCGCTTTCGGTCAATGCGCCGGCTTCGAGAAAGCGCTGGTAGTCGGCGCCGCGCAACACGGTACAGCCTGGTTCGACCATCGGCCGGCAATCATTCAGTTCAATAAATGGCAACATTCCGGGCTCCTGTCTTGGGCCACTTTCAGGCAAAGGGTGCGCGCCAGGGCGCGCTGATCGTCGCTCATCGGCCAGGTCGGCAATGCCTCGGTGCCAGGCAGTCGCAGGGCCAGGCGCCGGGCAAAACCGGGATCGGTACAACCGCAGGCCTGTAGCCAGAACGCCAGGCCCTGCACGGGCAGCTCCACCTCCAGCACGCCGCTTGGCAGCGCCTGCTGCCAGCCTGGCGGCCATGGGCCGATGATCAGCCGCCATTTCTCCAGGCAGTAGCGCAGGCCTTGATCGCCGAGCGCGTGCCGCAAGCGCATCTGGCCGGCTCGGTCGAGCAGTCGCACAATGGCCTGGCCATGCAACAAGCCACCAACAGAGGCCAGAACGCGTTCGAACGCTGGCTGCGGATAGAGGGCCAGCCCACCCAGCCGCTCCGGTATTTCAAAGGGTTCGCTCAGGTCCAGCGCCGACAGCAACCAACCATTGATCGAGCTGTCCCGGCGCCAGTCTGGCAAGGCCTGGGCCACCTGCCGCAAAGGTTCCGGGCAATGAGCCTGATGCAGGTAACGCGCCGGGCAGTAGCGAAGCTGAAATGAGGTCATGCTCATGCCCGCTGGCGCCACCACAGGTACTGCGCGAGATTGCTCAGCACCAGCATCCCCAGCAACGCCCCGACCAGCGCCAGAAGACGCAGGCGCGACCCCTCCAGTACGTGAATCGACAATAGCGTCGCATGACGCTCGCCCGGCCACAGCTGGCGAGCCTGCGTGGAAGGCACCAGCACCACACTGATGCGGTCGTAGTCGAGGCCTTCGATGCTGTTGCTCAACAGCTGCTTCATCTGCCCGATGTACAGGTCCAGCGCCGCGTCCGCCGCATGCTTGATGAAGATCGACGCCGAAGCCGCGCGTGCCGATGCCCGCAGGCTATCGCGGGGCTCAGGCAACACCACATGCACCCGCGCCACCAGCACGCCATCGATTTCCGACAGGGTGCGCGACAGTTCCTGGGACTTCACATAGGTCAGCCGCGCGTGCTCCTCCAGTGGCGACGAGATCAGGCTGTCCCGGGGGAACACATCACTGACTGTGGAGAAGATCTCCCGTGGATAGCCCTGACGCTTGAGCGCGGCCACCGCATGGCCGATGTCAGCCTCGCCGATCAGGATCTTCACCTTGCCGTCCTTGTCCTGCGCCTTCACCGCATCGATGCCCTCGGCATCCAGCACCGCGAGCATTTCGTTGGCTTCGCGCTGGCCGAGGCCCAGGTACAGCTCGACCTTGCACCCGCCCAGCACCAGTACTGTCACAAGCAGCAAGCACTGCCATGGGTTCTTCACGGGGTACCTACTGGGCTTTCATGAGGGTTTCGATATTCTGCGTGGTGCGTCCCACGCCCTTGGCAATCAGCTCGACCTGCAGGTTGGTACGTATCAATGCCCAATGGGCATCCATCAATGCCATCGGATCACCTACGCCCGAGACCAGGCTAGCATGCGCGCCCTGCCTGGCTTCGGCATGCTGCTGGCCGAGCTGTGCGACTTTGTGCAACACCCCCTCCTCAGGGCTGCCGGCACTGCTGGATAGCGCCTGCTCGAACTCGGCCACCTGGCGGGAGTCGACGTCCGGTGCCACCAGGGACTGCAGATCGGTGACCACACGGGTCACCTCGGCAATGCCACTCATGTGTCGCTCTCCACTGTGAAGGAATCGTTGAGCAGGTCCATCGCCATGGCGAGCACCTGCAGACGCTGTTGCTCTGCCAATGCCGAGCCCCGCCTCTGCTCCGGGGCGCCTGGCGCCTGCTCGACCAGGCATGCCTGAAACGCAGCAGCGTCCCGATCCGCAGGAACGGGCTGCGGGATCGAAGCTACTTGCGCACTCGTCAACAGGGACATGGTCAACCCGTTCATGCCACCACCTGGGCGCGCATACCCTCGGCAAACCGGATCAGTTCGCAATCCTCGCTCTGCGCCATGCGCTCAAGGCGCCTTTCCAGCGCCGCCATGTAGCCCAGCTGGCGCTCGCACAGCGCCAGCCACGGGCCGAGGGATGGCCAGGAGGCCTGATTGCCTTCTGCCAGGGCCTCTTCGCAGCGTCCCGCCCCCATCAGGCCGGCGATACGTATCACACAGGCAGCTTCCCTGGTTTCCTGCTGCCGGGCCAGCCAACGCGCAATCGCCATCGCTTCGTCATGGTGATGGTGCTCGACACCCAGCAAGCCCAGGCGCGCCATCAGATTGTTCACCGAGTACTCCATGCTCAGAACTTCTGCAGGATGCTGCTGATGGTGTTCTTGAGGGTCTGGCCCATGGTCGCATCGACCTGAAGCGCGTTGGACCACATGGTCGTGCGATGGCGCAAGTCGGCCAGCGCCGCGGGGTCGTCGCCATTCACGTGGAGTTTATCGATCGACTCGAGGACGGCCTTGTGGGCCTTTCGCCCCTGCGAGATCATCCCGTTGTGGATCTTCTCCAAGGTGGCTTGGGGGCCGCCGTCGTGGAATCCGGTAGGTAGGTTCGTCAATAGCGCCTCAGTTTTCATTCAGTTTCTCCAGGATATTCAAGGCCGCTTCAAGGGCCGTTCGTTCGTCGTGCAACGCTTGGAATGCCGTGGGCGGCAAGGGGCGTGACATCTGCTCGGCGCGGGCCTGCCGCGCATGCTCCAGCACCCTGTACATCCGCGCGCGTATTGGTGGGTCACGTGTTTCCTGCAACAGCTCATCCATCATTGATGGGGTGCTCCTTCAGATTGATCGAGTAGTCCCGCCCACCTTTGCGCAATGTGATCGTCTGATCATCGATCGCCAGGATGCGGATACCGGAAGGCATCAGCGCGCCCACCGGATAGCGATGGTTGTCGGTCAGCGTCACGTAGGGCACCCGCCCCAATGACACCGCTCGCAGCGGGAAATCGAGTTTCCCGGGCACAAGTGCCCTGCCCTCATCGACCAGCTTCAACAGCGGATACTCGCCGAATGTCTGCCGAAACTGGCGCTGCAGGCTCAGGACGTCCTGATACTGGCGGTCATGCAGTGCCCCGCGCAGCACCAGGGTGTCACCGCGGTCCTCCAGGGTCAGGGCCTCCTCCAGTCCCCATTCGCGCAGCAGCTGGGCCAGGCGCGTCCGGGCCTGTGGAACGGGCAGGCTGTGTGACACGACCTGGGGATCGGCTGCGTTCGCCTTACCCTGTGCTTCGGCCTCCGGGATCAGCAGGCGTGTGAGCAGCGCCAGCAACAGCAGCAAACCGGCGCCCGGGATCATGAACCAGCCGGCCCGCAATCCGGGCCGGGGGATCGACTCGGGAAGGCGCTCGGCAAACACTTCGCCCTCCGTACAGAATGCCCAGCACAACGGGCCACAACGCTGGATGGCCAGAGCCTGCAACTCGACATCTGCCGCTAACGTCACCCCGGCCTGTGTCGGTGGTTCGGTGGTGCCCCACTCCAGCAGGCGTACCCCGCCAGGCCCGACCATCAGCACCAGGTGGATAGCGGCGATCCCTGCGTCCACCAGCACCAGATCGGCTTGCGCCGGGTCGGCGCCGATGACTACCCGGCCAGGTGCCAGGGACACCTCGGCCCCCGCATTCAGGCCACTGTAGACCCGCAGTTTCCAAGTCATTTCAAGAGCGCTCGTCACGGGCAGGACCTGACTTCAAGCCATTGCCGACACTTGCGAGCCCCGAGTCAATCAGCTTCGGCTCGATCAGGAACAACCGAACCGATCGGCGCGTGCTGCTGGACTGATAACGAAACAAGGCGCCCAGGAACGGAATGTCCCCCAACAGCGGGACCTTGCGCAGGCTTTCGCTCGACTCGTCGCGGTGGATGCCACCAATCATCAGGCTCTGCCCCAGGTCGACCCGGGCCAGCGTGTCGATGACCGTGCGACTGATGGTGGGTATACCATCGGGCCCAGTACTGTTGGGCTTCTGGCTACCGTCCTCGATATGCAGGCTCAGGCTGATTTCGGGCCGGTCCGCACTGCGGATCAGACGTGGGGTCATCTTCAACAAGGTGCCGTAGGTGATCGCCTTGAGCTCGGCGACGCGTTCGCCCAGCACCCGCACATAATAGGTTTCGCTGTGGTCTATCACCGCCAGGGTGTTTTCCTGGGTCAGCAAGGTCGGTCGCGACACCACCTGGGCGCGCCCCTCGCCCTGCATCAACGTGACCTTGGCCAGCAGCCGGTCCACGCCCCGGCTGTCGACCAGGCTGCCGGCAAGCGTGCCCTGCGCCTGGCCTGCGCTGGTGCGAATGTCGATCAACTGGTGCTTGCCGGTACCTATGCCAACCTGCCACTCCACACCCAGCTCCGCCAGGTGCTCGGCGTTGATGTCGAGGATCGTCAGCCCCACCTCGATGCGCGCCGCCGGACGGTCCAGCGCCGCCACCAAACGCCGGTACATGGGCATGCGCTCTGGGTGATCACGCACGATGATGGCATTGAGCGACGCTTCGGCCTGGACAACGGCTTGACTGGAGCCTATAGGCGCACCCTGTGCCACAGCCTGACCTTCGACCACGCGTACATCGGCGTTCGTCAGTACCCGAGAGAGGAGCGTGGCTACCCCGGGTACCGCCACCTTCTGGTCGCGATAATCGATTTCACGGTCTTCGGCCACCGCATGCCTGAGCGCGATCACCTCGACGCTCAGGTTGCCACCGCGTTCGTCCTGCAACACAGCCTGCTGCTCCAGGGCGTTGGCGGTCTGCTCGACGCGATCAAGGTAACGCGGCGGGCCCGAAACATACACCAGCTGCCCACCCGCCGCGGCGCGCCAGGCGAAGCGCGACGTCCAACCGCCACCCTCCTGCAGGGCGGCACGCAATTGCGGCTCGCGCACTTTGTCCAGGTGAACAAGGCGGGTCTGTAGTTCGCTGGACTTGCCGACATATAGCACCGCGCCGTCGTAGTACCAGGCCAGGTTGAACAGTACGGCGACCTGCTCGAGAAACGCCTCCGGGTCCGGCTGCTCGAACGTGGCGTTCACCTGGTCCCTGACCTTGTCGCTGACCACCACCGCCCCCTGGTAGTTGGCGGCGAAGTTGCCCAGCAGGTCACGCAGGCTCTCGCCCTGGGCAACGTAGTGGAAAGGCTCCTGGGGCCAATCCAGTGACTCGCCCTGGGCCGCAAGGCTGGCCAACAGCGCCGTCAAACCGGCGGCAAGCGACCTCAAGGCAGCCATACGCGAGCTCCCCGGTGAGTCGCGGGCACTGGATCAGCATGTTGCTCGCACAGGAGAGCGAGCAGGTCGACCTGAGCACCCAGCACGTGATCCACGATGTCGAGATCGCCCTGGGCCAGGTCTACCTGCGCTTCAAGCAGCGGCTCTCCCGCAGGTGTCAGCGCCAGTCGCTGCGGACAGTGCTGCGCCCACACCGTCAGCATGCTCATCAAGCGGCGCAAGGCTTGCGGGTCGAGGCTGGCGCCTTGGCCCACCAGTGACGACAGCGAGCTGCGAACAACCAGTTGCGTGCCTTGCGGCTCGAGCGAAAGGGCACGCCCCTCGATCCACAATTGGTAGCCACCGCGCTCATTTGCCAACCAGGGAGGCATGCCCAACCGTCGGGCCATTTGCTGCAAAAGTGTGTTCATACGGGCATCGTCCGTGCAACGGAGGGAACAGAAGAGTTTGTCAGCCACGGCGAGCATCGCTGGGGGTGCGGCCGAACCGTCGGCGATAGCTCTGGCTGAAATACGACTGGCTGGAAAAGCCGCTTTCCATGGCGATGTCGACAATGCTCATACGCGTGTTAAGCAGCAGATGGTGCGCATGGACGATCCTGCGCTCGGTGATCCAGGCCCGTGGCGAGCAGTTGTAGAAGGTGTTGAACAAACTCTTGAACGCCGTCAGGCCCAAGCCGAAGGCCTGGGCGTACTGGTCCAGGCGCCAATCACGCAGATAGTGCTGTTCCATGAATGCGTGCAGGCGATCGACATGGCGATTGCCCTGTTGCCGCAGTGCCGCCAGCAAGGTCCGCCCCTGCGCGCCGAAAATGAGCAGCAGCAACAGCTCCTCCAGGCGCAGCATCGCCAGCATCGACGACGTGCCTTCGCCCCCGAGCGCCGCCAGGCGAGTCACACATTCCTGCGCCATCGTGCAGGGTCGCAGCCGGAGGGTACTCACACCTGGCTCGTCACAGCGTTCGAGGTGGGCAAGGTCATTGCCATGACGTTTCACGAACGCCTGCACGAAATTCACATCCAGCGGCAGCCAGAGCACTTCGCATGCCTGCCATTGGCTCGCCACCAGATAGGTGCCGCGCTTGACGAACAGCAGCTCGCCTGCCTGTAGGTGAATGATGTCGTCCTTTCCGCGAAGCGTCAGCTGCCCCACCATCACCGCGTAGAAGCCTTCCTGCCCCTGGGACGCGAACCCCGCCCCGACAACATCCAACTGCCGACCTTGCACACACCAGCCCTCAACTGGAGAAATCCCTATCACGCGAGGCCCTACTTCCCGTAGGACCCTATACGCATCGTCGGACAGCAGATCGTGCAAGATTGAGATGACCTTGCAGCCCTTGCCTCCGCGATGCAGACAAGGCCACAGACTACGGCGCCTTCCCACGAATGAACGCAGGGATTGTCCTCGCCGAGAGGGAGGCTATTCGCCATCACTTGTAGGAAATTCATCAGCTCTGTAAGGCAATGCGAAGCACGCCTGTGCCGAATAGCAGCAAGCCCAGCAGCTAAAAAATGGCGACCACACCCGCTATCTTGCAGGCTATGCACTGACTACCGTGGCAAGCCCTTTGATCGAGAGCTCGCCATGTCAGGCACGAACTATGACTACGCATTGACCCAGCTGTACGCTGCCCTGAAGCTGGAGCCCCCCTTGACCTTCGAGCCGGTGATCAGCCTGCGCGTGGGGTCTTTTGTGTGCAACGTTACCGAGCACCCGGCGGACCACTTGCTGATGTTCATCGAACTCCCCGTAATCGACGACATACGCTGGGGTGAACAGAACCTGTTCTGCCAGGACACCTGCAAGCCTGTGATCGGTCTCGACCCGCTCACCAACATACAAATACTGTGGAATCGCCAGCCCCTGGCGCAGCTGGACCGCGCCATGGTGCATCACCAGCTCGAGCAACTGGTGCAGGCCGCCCACGATCTGGCAGGTGATGAAACAGCCTGAACGCCGCTCAGGGCTGCCCCCAGACCTGCGCCTCGCTCCAACCCAGCGCGGCAAAATCCTCGGATCGCAGTGAGGCCTCCTCTTCGCAGAAGAATTCGTCCAACTGCGGTGGCCTGATCGCCGTATCGCTGAGCATCGCGTGCACCTGGCCGCGATGGTGGATCTGGTGCTCGAACAGGTGTGACAGCAAGCGCAAACGTTGCTCCTGTTGCACCCGGTCCGGTCGCACGATGCTCACATAGCGCCGCAACTGGTCGTCGCGCAATTGCCGGCAATAGGCGATCAGGCGCTGGTCGGCCTGGGCCTGCTGGGCCTGCAGGTCGGTGCAGGTGGCGAAGGGCTGCTCGGGTTGGAAGAAGCGCTCGCCGTCCGGATCCGGCGTTTGGCCGCGTTGCTCGCACTCCAGTGCATCCAGATAGAACCAGTCCACCGTCAACAGGTGGTTGAGGGTGGCCTTGATCGACGGGAAGAAACTGCAGCGCGGGGCGACGAACTCGTCCTGGGTCAGTTGCAGGCAAGCCTTGTACAGGCGGTGGTTGGCCCAGCCATTGTTGTAGGCCTGGGTCAGCAGATGATGCGACAGCGGCTCCATGGGCAGCTCCTTCAGGCGAAGCGTTGCAGTTGCATCTCCCGTAGCCGGCTCAGGGTCCGTTGGTACGGGAACGCCAGATACCCTTGAGTGTAGAGCGCTTCCAGCGGCACCTCGGCTTCCAGGTACAACAACACCCGACGGTCGTAGCATTCGTCCACCAGGGCGATGAAGCGCCGAACGCTGTCATCCTTCGGCGCCAGTGTCGGTAACTGGCGGTCCCCGGCCTCGACGCGGGCGGCCCCGTCCTCGGTACCGCGGGCAATGCGGCCGGCCTGCTGGAGGCCACCCAGGGCCGGAATGCCGCTGACCAGGATCGCCGGAAAGCGGTCGCACAAGGCCATGAAGTCCATGGCGGCCAGCGGCTGCTCGCACAGGGCACTAAAATGGCACCAAATGGCCTGCGTACTGCGGCGCAGCACGCCGATCTGCCGGGAGCCAAGCTGCAGCGGTTGGTCGTTGCCTGGGTCGTCCGGGCTCAACTGGCCGAACACCGCCTCGAGCGCGCTCGACCGCCCCGGCTGGCCGACCCAGTAGCGCTGCTGTTGCAGGCCGGGGTGCAAGCGGTGATCCTGCTCCCCCGCCACCGCCAGCACGCGCATGTGCCGCTCGATGGCGGCGATGGCCGGCAGGAACCGCTCGCGGTTGAAGCCATCGCGGTACAACTGGCAGGGCGGCTGGTTCGAGGTGGCGACGATCACCACACCGTGATCGAACAACACCTGGAACAGACGGCCGAGGATGATCGCATCGCCGATATCGCTGACGAACAGCTCGTCGAAACACAACACCCGTATCTCCTCGGCCAGCGCCCGGGCCAGGGCCGCGAGCGGGTCGGCGGTGCCATTGAGCTGGAACAGGCGCTGATGAACCCATGCCATGAAATGGTGGAAATGCTGGCGCCGGGCCGGCAATTGCAGGCTGCGATGGAACAGGTCCATCAACCAGGTCTTGCCACGGCCGACCGGGCCCCAGAGGTACAGGCCTTGCGTCGGCAGGCCCTGACGCAGGGCGTCGAAGCAGTCCTGCAACGCAGCCACAGCCGCTGCCTGGGCGGGATCGGCGACGTAGCCACGCTCGGCCAGCGCCTTGTGATAAAGGGATTCAGGGGTCATGCCGCGCATGGTACGCCATCGCTGGGCAAGCCCGCTTCCACAACATTGCCCCAGGGCAACTGTAGTAGCTTGCTCCAGGGCCTCCGCCGGGACGATCATCCCTCTGTCAGCCCCACCTTCAGCAAGGCGCCATCCTTGGCATCGGTCAGCACGTACAGATAGCCATCCGGCCCTACCCGCACGTCACGAATCCTGGCTTTCAGGTCAGCCAACAGCCGTTCTTCATGCACGACCTTGTCGCCATCGAGCTGCAGTCGGATCAACTCCTGTGTCGCCAGCGCACCGATGAACAGGTTGTGGTCCCAGGCCTTGAACGTGGGGCTGTCGTAGAACGCCATGCCGCTGATGCCCGGCGACTTTTCCCACACGTGGTGCGGATCGACCATGCCATCGACGTGCTTGCCCTTGGCCTCTGGGATCGGCAGCAGCGAGTAGTTGATGCCGTGGGTGGCGATCGGCCAGCCATAGTTCTTGCCCGCCTTGGGGATGTTGATCTCGTCGCCGCCACGCGGGCCATGCTCGTGGGTCCACAGCTTGCCGGTCCAGGGGTTCAGCGCCGCGCCCTGCTGGTTGCGGTGGCCGAACGACCAGATTTCCGGACGCACGTTGTCGCGCCCGACGAAGGGATTGTCCTTGGGTATCTCGCCGTCGGGCAGGATGCGCACGATCTTGCCCTGCAGCTTGTCCAGGTCCTGCGACGTGGCGCGCTGGTTGTTCTCGCCCAGGGCGATGAACAGGTAACCGTCACGGTCGAACACCAGCCGCGAGCCGAAGTGGTTGCCTTCGGACAGCTTGGGCTGCTGGCGGAAGATCACCGTGAAGTTCTCCAGGCGTGACTGGTCCTGGGTCAGCTGGCCACGACCGACCGCAGTACCGGCCTTGCCATCGCTGCCCTCCTCGGCATAGGACAGATATACGGTTCGATCCTTGGCGAACTCAGGCGAGAGCACCACGTCGAGCAGGCCGCCCTGCCCCTCGGCCCAGACCTTGGGTACACCGGACAGCGGCGGCCCGACCTTGCCCTCGGCGTTGACGATACGCAGGTTGCCGGGGCGTTCGGTGACCAGCATGTCCTTGCCGCCGGGCAGGAAGGCCAGCGCCCAGGGATTGCGCAGGCCGTCGGCAACAGTGCTGACGGTCAGCCGCCCCTCCTCGCTGGGGTACTGCTGCTCGGCGGCGGCCTGCGCCAGCAGGGGCAACAGGCTGGCAGCGGCCAGGGTGGTCAACCAGGTGCGTGGGGTCATGCTCGCTTCCTTTGCAAGGGCTCACGGCACACGTAGGGAGTCGCGTGGTGGCCGGGTGGGTTCCAGGTTCGGGGTCTGCTGCTCGCGGCGCAGGTTTTCACCGTTGCCGATACCGCGGTTGTCGAGGGTGGGCGGACGCGGGTTGGGTTGCGTGGACGGGCCGCGCACGGGCGGCATTGCCGGTACGCTGCCCTGCCGGCTGTTGGGGTTGGCGCGCATGATCGGGCTGTTGTAGGGGTTGTTGCTGTCGTTGGCGGCAATCAGTGGCGGCGCCAAGGGCGCGGCCTGCAGTGGCAACGCCAGCACCAGGCCGAGGCCCAGGATTGGCAGTGTGGGATTCATGCTTCACCTCCGGTACGAAAAGGCGCGCTCGAAGGTTGGATAGCCTAAGGCGCGCAGGGTTCGACGCAAAAGGATGAATTTGGGTCCTGATGTTTCAGTATGCACCCCTCAGTTGCCTGGCGTTATCCCACCTTGTGCCGCGCTGCATACAGGCACAACATCTCCATCGCCAGGGTCGCGCCTGCCAGCGCAGTGATATCGGCATGGTCATAGGCGGGCGCCACCTCTACCAGGTCCATGCCCACCAGGTTGATCCCGCGCAACCCGCCGAGTATCTCCAGCGCCTGCACCGTGCTCAGGCCGCCGCATACCGGCGTGCCGGTGCCGGGTGCGAAGGCCGGGTCCAGGCAATCGATATCGAAGGTCAGGTACACCGGCCGGTCGCCCACCCGCTGGCGGATGGCAGCGACGATCGCCTCGGTGCCCTGGCGATGCACCTGGCGGGCGTCGAGAATGGCGAAGCCCTGGCTGTCGTCGTTGGTGGTGCGCAGGCCGATCTGCACCGAGCGCGCCGGGTCCACCAGCCCTTCCCGCGCCGCGTGCCAGAACATCGTGCCATGGTCGATGCGCTGGCCCTCCTCGTCCGGCCAGGTGTCGCTGTGCGCGTCGAAGTGCACCAGCGCCAGCGGGCCATGGCGACGGGCATGGGCCTTGAGCAGCGGATAGCTGATGAAATGGTCCCCGCCCAAGGTGAGCATGGCGCAGCCAGCCTCGAGAATGTGCTCGGCATGCGCCTCGATGCTCTGCGGCACCGACTGCGGCGTACCGCTATCGAAAGCACAATCGCCGTAGTCGATCACCGCCAGGTGGTCGAACGGATCGAACGCCCAGGGCCAGTGCCGGGCCCAGGCCTGTTGCACCGAAGCGGCGCGAATCGCCCGCGGACCGAAGCGCGCGCCGGGTCGATTGCTGGTGGCGGTGTCGAACGGCACGCCACTGACCACCACGTCGACACCCCGCAAGTCACGGCTGTAGCGGCGCCGGGAAAAGCTGGTGATACCGGCATAAGTGCTCTCGGCGGCGGTGCCATAGAGGCTGCCACGGGTAATTGCCTGGTCGTTGTCCTGGGCGAGATCCACGGTGTTTCTCCTGTCGTTGTCGTTCACTGGCGGCTGCGGAAGGCGGTCCACAGGCGGTTGCGCTGGCGCAGGTCGGCCAGCGCCATGCTGCGGTCGGCGAACAGGCGCTGGCGCACCTCGGCCGACGGATAGATGTCCGGATCGTTGCGGATCGCCGCGTCCACCAGCGGGGTGGCGGCCTGGTTGGCGTTGGCGAAGAACAGCGTGTTGGTCAGTGCCGCCACCGAGTCGGGGCGCAGCATGAAAGCGATGAAGGCGCGGGCCGCCTCGGGATGCGGTGCGTCCTTGGGGATCACCAGGTTGTCCTGCCACACCAGCGTGCCCTCGCGGGGGATGCGGTAGATCAGCTCGAAGGGCTTGCCGGCGCGGCGCGCCTGGTCGGCGGCCATGGCGGCATCGCCGTTGTAGGTGAGCGCCAGGCATACGCTGCCGTTGGCCAGGTCGTTGATCTGGCGGCCATTGGCCACGTAGCTGATCGACGGTTGCAGTTGCTGCAACAGCGCCTGCGCCGCGTCCAGGTCGGCCTTGTCCTGGCTGTACGGGTCCTTGCCCAGGTAGTTGAGGGTCACGCCGATCACCTCCTGGGGCGAGTCCGGCATGGCGATGCCGCAGTCCTTCAGGCGGCTGGCGTACTCAGGCTTGAACAGCAGGTCGAGGCTGTCCAGGGGCACATCGCCCAGGCGCTGGCGTACGGCCTCGACGTTCACCCCCAGCCCCAGCGTGCCCCAGGTGTAAGGCACGGCATGGCGGTTGCCGGGGTCGGCCTCGGCCAGCTTGGCCAGCAGGTCCCGGTCTAGGTTGGCGTAGCCGGGCATCGCCTGCGCCTCGAGCGCCTGCAGAGCACCGGCCTTGAGGGCTCGAGCCAGCACCGTGGCCGACGGCACCACCACGTCGTAGCCACTGCCACCGGTGAGCAGCTTGGTCTCCAGCACCTCGGTGGTGTCGAAGGTGTCGTAGCGGACCTTGTAGCCGGTCTCCTTCTCGAAACGCTCCAGGGTCTGCGGGGCGACATAGTCGGCCCAGCTGTACAGGTTGACGACCTTCTCTTCGGCCTGCAGGGGCAGGGCGATCAGCAATGAAAGCAGGCACAACGTCGAACGCATGGCGGACACCTCGGCATAGGGGTGGATGCCGCCAGCATGCCTGCCGGGTTACATTGCAAAAATGGCAACTTTGCGAAGCTGACATTCACCAGGAGCAATGTGATGCTCGGACAATTGCACGACCCGGACCTGCACCTGCTGCGGCTGTTCGTCACTGTAGTCGAGGCCGGCGGCTTCAGCGCCGCCCAGGGGGTGCTGGGGCTCAGCCAGCCCAGCATCAGCCAGCAGATGGCGAAACTGGAGACCCGCCTGGGATATCGCCTGTGCAGCCGGGGCAAGGGCGGCTTCCGGCTGACCGAGAAAGGCGAGTTGCTGTTGCAGGCCACCCGCGGCCTGCTGCTGCAGATCGAGCAGTTCCGCCAGCAGGCCAATGGCGTGGCCGGGCGCTTGCTGGGCAGCGTGCGCATCGGCCTGGCCGAGAACCAGGACCGTGACGTCAGCCTGCGCCTGGCCCAGGCCATCGCGCGGTTTCGCCAGCGTGACGAGAGCGTGCGCCTGGAACTGACCAGCGCGCCACCGGCCGAACTCGAACGCTTGCTGCTGGAGCAACGCCTGGACTGCGCCATCAGCTACTTCTCCGGCAACCAGGCGGCGTTCGACTACCTGCCGCTGTTCGAGGAGCGCCAGAGGCTTTACTGCGGCAAGGGGCACGTCTTGTTCACCCAGGCCCAGGTAACCCGCGAGCAGTTGCTCGAGGCCGACCAAGTGAGCCACCCCTATCGTTTTCTCAAACAGGGCGAGCCCTTCCAGAGCCGCCACAGCATGGCGGTGGCAGAGCAGATCGACAGCGCCTTGACGTTCATCCTGTCAGGGCGACACATCGGCTTTCTGCCGTGCCACTGCGCCGCGCCCTGGGAAGCCCAAGGTCTGTTGCGGGCGTTGGATACCGCGCTGGATTTCGTGGTGCCGTTCACCCTGGCCAGGCATCGCGGGCAAACACCCGGTGAGGCGCAGCAAGCCTTCATGGAAGACCTGCGCATGACATTCGGCTCGCGTTAGGCCCGGAACATCGGCAGGCCCCGCTTTCATCGTCGCCACGCATTTGCGACACTGCCGACTCGCCCGTGCCACAAGGCCAGATCCCCATGTATGCCCGCATCTGCCTGATCCTGCTGCTGACCCTTGGCCTGAATGCCTGCGCCCTGTTCCAGGGTCGCGACCCGCTGAACATCAGCGTGATCGGCATCGACCCCCTGCCCGGCCAGGACCTGGAGCTGCGCATGGCCGTGAAGATCCGCGTGCAGAACCCCAACGAAACCCCGGTGGACTTCAACGGCATCGCCCTCAACCTGGAAGTCAACAACCAGCCCCTGGCAGCCGGGGTGAGCGACCAGCGCGGGCACATCGGCCGCTACGACGAAGCGGTGCTGGTGGTGCCGGTGAGCGTCACCGCCTTCGCCTTCCTGCGCCAGGCCTACGGCCTGCGCCGGGCGGACTCGCTGCAGGGCCTGCCCTATGTGTTGCGCGGCAAGCTGGCAGGAGGGCCGCTGGGTACCGTGCGCTTTACCGACAAAGGCAAGCTCGACCTGCCAACGGCCGCAGGCCCTGCCTGGTAACCCGCTTTACCGGCAGGCTGGCAGATCACTCACCTGCGCCGGATGAACCGACGAAACGTACTCCGGGCCGCGGACGCTCGTCCACGCTGAGCTCGAACACATCCGGCCGCGCATAGTGGCCGACCACGTCGAAGTCGTAGCGCGCACGCACCAGTTCATCGGTATCGACCTCGGCGCAAAGCAGGCCACGCTCACCCACCAGCGGTCCGGCCAGCACCTCCCCAAGCGGGCCGACGATCACGCTGCCGCCGTTGATCAATGGCCGTTCGGCCGGCCAGTTGGCCACCTCCAGGCCCAGTGCGGCGGGCGAGTCCTGCACCTGGCAGGCGCTGATGACAAAGCAGCGCCCCTCGGCGGCGATATGGCGCATGCTCACCTGCCAAAGCTCGCGCTCGTCCACTGTCGGTGCGCACCACAGTTGCACACCCTTGGCGTACATCGCAGTGCGCAGCAGCGGCATGTAGTTCTCCCAGCACACTGCCGCGCCGATGCGCCCGGCACGGCTTTCGATTACCGGCAGTGTGGAGCCGTCGCCCTTGCCCCAGATCAGCCGCTCGGTACCGGTGGGCATCAGCTTGCGGTGCTTGGCCACCAGGCCGGTGTGCGGCTCGAAGAACAGCACCGTGCAATACAGGGTATTGCCGCTGCGCTCGATCACGCCGATCACCAGGCTCGCTCCGGTACGCGCCGACAAGCCGGCCAAGGTGTCGGTCTCGGGCCCCGGTACATCAATGGCATTGGCGAAATAGCGGGCGAAGGCTTCACGCCCCTCGGGCAGGCGATAGCCGAGCTGGGTGCCGAACCCTTCGCCTTTCGGGTAGCCACCGAGCAAGGCCTCGGGCATCACCACCAGGCTGGCGCCGGCATCATGGATGGCCTGCTCGTAGTCGAGGATCTGCGCCAGGGTGGCGGCCTTCCCGCCAGGCAGCGAACCGATCTGCAGGGCGGCGACGATGGACTTGGGCATCGAGGGAACTCCAGTCTGGAAGGTCTGTTGGATTCTCCAGCGCAGGCGTTCGGGGTGTTCGCCTGGCTCAGCGGTTGGCGCTGGCGGCGGCCATCATCTTGTTCACTTCGCTGCGCACCAGCTGGTTGAACTCCGGCGGCGACATGCCGTCGAGTTCGGCACGTACCCATTCCGCCCACTTGCCCTTGCGCCGCGGCTTTTCTGCGATCAGCCGCGCCGCCTCGCCCTTGGCCTTGCCCAGGTTGTTCTGCCAGTAGTCGAACAAGCGGGCCTTTTCTGCCTCGATCTGCGCCCTTTCCTGGAAGCTCATGTTGGCCAGATTGAAACTCATCGGGTATTACCTGCCGCTGGAAAATGTGCCTATCTTACACTGCGTCGACGCGCCACCGGTACGCCACTGCAACTTTCGCGGCAGCGTGGCATCCATTGTTCAACGCCCAACCCTTCACGAGGATGTGTACATGGCCAGGAAAACCGCTGCGCAAGGCAACAACGACCAGATCAAGGATCAGGTGTTCAGCGAGCTGCAGGCATTGATCGAGGAATCCGAGAAGCTGCTCAGCGACAGTGCGGCGCTGGTCGGCGAGGAAGCCGAAGGCATGCGCGCGCAACTGGGGCTCAAGTTGCGCCAGGCGCGCGATGCCACCAGCCGCCTGGGCCAGAAGGCGCAGCCGGTGGTCGAGGCGACCCAGGAGTATATCGGTGGCCACCCCTGGCAGACCGTGGCGATTTCCGCAGGCCTCGGCCTGGTGGTCGGGTTGCTGCTCGGTCGCCGACAATAACTCAGGCGGCTTGCGCCTGGGGAATACCGCTGTGGAAACGCAGTTCCTGGTCGGGCGAGGTGATCAGCCCGACCTCCGCTTCGCGCACCTGCTCCACAACCCTGGCAATGTCCGCTTCGTCGCCATACTGGTGAGCCAGCTTCAGATAACCTTGATAGTGTCGCGCCTCGCTCTTGAGCAGGCCGTGATAGAAGGTGCCCAGCTCCTCGTCCAGGTGCGGCACCAGGGCGGCGAAGCGTTCGCAGCTGCGCGCCTCGATGAAAGCCCCCACTACCAGGGTGTCCACCAGCTTCACCGGCTCGTGCGCCCGCACCAGCCGCCGCAGCCCAGAGGCATAGCGCCCTGCCGACACCGGCCGTAGCGGCACGCCGCGGCGCTTCATCAGACGCAGCACTTGCTCGTGGTGCACCAGTTCCTCGCGGGCCAGGCGCGACATCATGTTGATCAGGTCGAGATGGGTGTTGTACTTGGCGATCAGGCTCAGCGCCGTGCTGGCGGCCTTGAACTCGCAATTCTTGTGATCGATCAGCAGGGTTTTCTGGTCGGCCAGTGCCGCCTCGATCCAGGCGTCGGGGGTGCGGCAACCCAGGAAGGCATCGATTTCAGGAATCAGGGACATGGTACTCACAATCACACGGGACATCGGCGGGACCGGCGATTATACCGGCGGCGCTGGCAAGCGCCAGTGACTATGCTTGATGCAGGTCAACCGGCGGCAGTCGCCGCGCCGTCTATAGTCAGGCATTGGTCGCCATCCGAGAAAGGAGTTCACGCCCATGCAAGCCGTGCGCAGCATCCTCGTCGTCCTCGACCCCGAGCACGCCCATAGCCGGGCCCTGACCCGGGCCAAACTGATTGCCGGGGTGACCGGTGCGCGCCTGCACCTGCTGATGTGCGACAAGAAGCAGGACCACAGCGCGCTGTTGAGCCTGCTAAGCAGCCAGTTGCATGATGATGGCTACGACAATGTCACCCATGAACAGAAGTGGAAGGACAGCCTGCACCAGTCGATCATCCATGTGCAGCAAGCGGAAGGCTGTGAACTGGTGATCAAGGAGCACCGCCCGGAAAACCCCTTGCGCAAGGCATTGCTGACCCCCAGTGACTGGAAGCTGCTGCGCGCGTGCCCCTGCGCAGTGCTGATGGTCAAGAGCGAGCGCCCCTGGACCGGCGGCGTGATCCTGGCGGCGGTGGATGTGGGCAACCAGGACGAGGCCCATCGCCGGTTGCACACCAGCATCATCGACCACGGCTATGACATCGCCAGCCTGGCCAAAGGCCAACTGCACGTGATCAGCGCCCATCCATCGCCGATGCTGTCGGCTTCCGACCCGGTCTATCAGCTCACGGAGACCATCGAGAAACGCTATCGCGAGGCGTGTACGGCGTTCCAGGCGGAATTCGATATTACCGATGACAGGCTGCATATCGCCGAAGGACCGGCCGACGTACTGATTCCCTATACCGAGAAGAAACTCGACGCGGTAGTGACCATCGTTGGTACCGTGGCCCGCACCGGCATCTCCGGGGCGCTGATCGGCAACACCGCAGAAGTGGTCCTGGATGCGCTGGAAGGCGATGTGCTGGTACTCAAGAGCGAAGAGGTCACGGCACACTTGGCTGAACTGGCACGTGGCTGAACCATCGCCCCAAACTGGTGCAATCGCTCTAGAATAGGCCGCCTCTCCAGCCACAGAAGCAGCACCATGGACATCGATCAGGCCCGCACCTTCCTGGAAATCGTCCGCTGCGGCAGCCTGGTCGCCGCGGCTGAACGGCTGTTCGTCTCGCAGACGGCAATCAGCGCCCGTGTGCAGCGCCTGGAGCAGCAACTGGGCTGCCAGCTGTTCGTGCGCAGCCGCAACGGCGCCAGCCTGACCGCCGATGGCGAGGCTTTCGTCAGCTATGCCAACCAGCTGGTGCAGACCTGGGAGGCGGCGCGCCGTGACCTGCCGCTGCCCCAGGGCTGCCAGCTGGTGCTGCATGTGGGCGCCGAAGTGAGCCTGGGCAATCCGATGCTGCTCGACTGGGTCAGCGCCTTGCACCAGGGCCTGCCCAGCCATGCCATCCGCAGCGAGGTCAGCGATGGCGAAGCACTGCTGCGCAAGGTGGAGATGGGCTTGCTCGACGCCGCGCTGGTCTACCAGCCGACCTATGGTCCTGGCCTGCAAGTCGAGCAATTGATGGAAGAGAAGCTGATCCGTGTGCGCCGGGTCGATGCGCCCGATCCGTACATCTACATCGACTGGGGCGAAGCTTTCCGCCGCCAGCACGACGCCGCCCTGCCCGAGCTGTCGCGCCCGGCCCTGAGCTTCAACCTCGGGCCCCTGGCCCTGCAGTTCATTCTCGAGCACGGCGGCAGCGGCTATTTCCGCACCCGGGTGGTCCAGGCCTACCTGCAAAGCGGGGTATTCGAGCGCGTGCCCCAGGCGCCGGAGTTCACCTACCCGACCTTCCTGGTGCATGCCCGCGAGCGCGACAGCGAGGCGTTGCAGCAGGCCTTCAGCGTGTTGCGCCGGCTGGTGGCCGCTGGCGAAAGCGACTGGTCACAGCGCTGGGACCCGGTGATCTGAGCCCTGCGCCGCGGCAGTGAGCAGGTGCCGCTTGAGGCCGGCGATCAGGTCGGTCTGGGTGATCACCCCCACCAGCTTTTCGTCGTCGAGCACCGGCAGGCAGTGCAGCCCCTGTTCACTGAGCAACGGCAACAGGCGCTCCAGCGGATGCTGGCTGCCGACGCTGACCACCCGACGGCTCATCACCTGTTCCAAGCGCACCACCTTGCGCCGGAACAGGCCACGCCAGCTGAAACGCCCACGCGCCATGGCCGGGCCGACCAGGTCGCTGAGACTGACGACCCCCACCAAGCGCCCCTCTTCCAGTACCGGCAGGGTCTTGAGGTGATGGCCAGATAGCAGCTTCCAGGCCTGTTCGAGGGTGGTGCGCGGCGTTGCCCACTGCACGTCGCGGGACATCACCGAGCTGGCGGTGATGCCGCCCAGGCTACGGTGCAGGGCGTGTTGCTCGGTGGCCAGGATGATCCGCTCCAGCTCGTCACGGGTGACATCGACGAACTCGCCGATCTCCTCCAGGGCCTGGTCCAGGTCTGCGGCGCAGATGCCGACCCGCTCGCCCGGCAGCGCGTCGTGGGTGTGATGCAGGTCGCGGCGCGGGGTCGCGCCCTTGGGGTAGCGCACGCCGGTCAGGCGGTTGTAGAGCACAGCCACGCCGACCAGGATCAGCGCATTGAGCAGTACCGGCTCGAGCAGGTGGTCACCCATGGCCACCAACCCTGGGTCGGCCAGCACGGCGCTGGCCGCCACGCCGCCACCGGGCGGGTGCAGGCAGCGCAGCAGGCACATCGCCAGGATGGCGATGCCCAACGCCGCGGCCGCGACCCACAACCCATCGCCGAATGCGTGACGCATGGCCAGGCCCACGGCAGCCGCCAACGCATAACTGCCCAGTACGGGCCAGGGCTGGGCCAACGGGCCCGAGTGCACGGCGAACACCAGCACCGCGGAGGCTGCCAGCGGCCCCAGCAAATGCAGGGCGATCGATGGCCCATAGGCCAGGCTGCACAGGTAACCCGCAAGAAACAGTCCAAGCAGCGCGCCTAGGCCTGCTCGCAACCATTCTCGGGGAGGGATGTTCAGGGGCGCCGGCAGCAGGCGCTGCAGGCGGGATTCGGGACGCGAGGCAGACATCGAGGTGACTTGATCGTGTTCTTCTGATTGTAAAAAGAAAGCCCAGCGCGACCGGCCTGGGCCCTGTGTTGCGCAATGCAGTGGCGCAAGGGGGCTCCGTCCTTGGAGAGATGGAAACCGCAAGGTTTCGTGGCCGGCATTGTGCCGGGCGCAGGTGGCGCTGGGCCAATTCAAAAAACTGCGGCTGTACTGCAATTTTTTTGCACGGTTGATCCGCCCCGCGATTGGGCCGGCGCCGATCAACGCCCCTTGCGCGGCAGTTCGATACTGACCCGTAGCCCGCCCAGCGGGCTTTCCAGCAGTGCGATGCGCCCCCCCCATGCCTCGACGATATCGCGCACGATGCCCAGCCCCAGGCCATGGCCATCGACCTGCTCGTCCAGCCGCGAGCCGCGCTCGAGCACTTGCAGGCGTTGCGCCTCAGGGATGCCCGGGCCATCGTCATCGACCCACAGCTGGTAACCTTCGGTGGTTGGCGCGATGCCCAGGCGCACCTCGCTATCGGCCCATTTGCAGGCGTTGTCCAGCAGGTTGCCGAGCAGTTCCAGCAAATCCTCGCGGTCCCAGGGCAGCAACAAGCCCGGAGGTACATCGCGCTCCAGCAACAAGCCTTCGCCATGGATCATCCCCAGCGTCGCCAGCAGCCCGGGCAGTTCAGCGTCACAATCGAACTGCGCGCCAGGCAAGGCATCGCCGGCCAGGCGCGCGCGGTTGAGTTCGCGGGCGAGGCGTTGCTGGATCTGCTCCAGTTGCTCGCGCATCTGCGCGCGCACCTCGGGCAGCGCCTGCAGGCGTTCGCTGGCAGCCAGGCTGATCAGCACCGCCAGCGGCGTTTTCAAGGCATGACCGAGGTTGCCCAAGGCATTGCGCGAACGGCGCAGGCTGTCTTCGGTATGGGTCAACAGGTGGTTGATCTGGTCCACCAGCGGTTGCAGTTCGCTGGGCACTTCGGCGTCCAGTTGCGAGCGCTGGCCCTGCTGCAACTGGGCGATCTGCTGGCGCGCCCGCTCCAGCGGGCGCAACGAGCGGGTCACGGTGAGGCGCTGCAGCACCAGGACCAATATCAACGCCACCAGCCCCAGGCCCAGGCCGATCTGTTGCATGCGCCGAAAGCCCTCGCGCACTGGTGAGTAGTCCTGGGCCACGCTGATCGAGATGTCCTGGCCGAGCCGCCGGTAGTCCCCACGATAGGCCAGCAGTTGCTGGCCCTCGGGGCCCAGTTCGTGGCCATCGTCCAGGCCGGGTTTGCCAGGCTTGGGCATGTCCATGTCCCATAACGATCGGGAGCGCCAGGTACCCTGGTCGAAATCAATGCGGAAGTAGTAGCCCGAGAACGGCTGCTGGTAGGCTGCCGACAGTCGTCGCTCGTCCAGCTGCAGGCCGGACGGGCCACGCACCAGCGCCACCAGCAGGTTTTCGCTTTCCTTGCGCAGGCCCGCTTCCAGGTAACGCTGCAGGCCCGCCTCGAACAGCCACAAGGTCAACTGCGCCAGGGCCAGCCCAACCACTACCAGTACCGCCACCAGGCCCAGGCTCAGGCGCGCCTGGATCGACTTCACGCGGCGCTCCCGGCATACACGTAGCCCTGGCCGCGGCGGGTCTCGATCACGCTGCGCCCCAGTTTGCGCCGCAGGTGGTTGACGTGCACTTCCAGCACGTTGGAGTCGCGTTCGGTTTCGCCGTCATAGAGGTGCTCGGCCAGGTGGCTCTTGGACAGCACCTGCCCCGGATGCAGCATGAAATAGCGCAACAGACGGAACTCGGCGGCGGTGAGCTGGACATCGACACCCTCACGGCTCACGCACTGGCGCGACTCGTCCAGATGCAGGCCGGCCGCTTCCAGTTTCGGCTGGTTGGCCAGCCCCTTGGCCCGGCGCAACAGGGCCTGGATGCGCAGTTGCAGCTCCTCGGGGTGGAAGGGCTTGCTCAGGTAGTCGTCGGCCCCGGCCTTGAGGCCTTCGATACGCTCGGCCCAGGAGCCACGGGCGGTGAGGATCAGCACCGGGGTGGCCAGGCCGCTCGCGCGCCATTGCCCCAGCACTTCGAGCCCCGGCAGCCCGGGCAGGCCCAGGTCGAGGATGATCAGGTCGTAGGGTTCGCTCTGGCCCTGGTACACCGCATCGCGGCCATCGGCCAGCCAGTCCACGGCATAACCCTGGCGCTGCAGGGTGGCGGTCAGTTCATCGGCCAGGGGGACATTGTCCTCGACAAGCAGCAGGCGCATTCAGTCGTCTTCCTCGTCTTTGAGCAGCGCGCCGGTGCGGGCGTCGAGCTTGATCTCGCGCACCACGCCTGCCGGGGTCAGCAGTTCGACCTCGTACTCGTAGCGCTCGTGCTTCTCTTCCAGCTCCGCCTCCAGCAGCCGTGCCCCGGGGTAACGCCCCAGGGCGGCTTCGAGCAATTGCTCCAGCGGCAGGATGATGCCCTTTTGCCGAAGCTCCAGGGCTTCATCCTGGTCCAGGTCGCGCGCGGCGGCCAGCGAACAGACGGTCAACAGGGCCAAGGCCAGGTAGCGTGCCGTTCGCGGTAGTGCAGGCATCAGTTGTCTCGCTCGTCCTTCAGGACTTCACCGGTCTTGGCGTCCAGGGCCACGTCCCATTCGACGTTCTGGGCATCACGCAGGTCGACCTTGTAGATGTAGCGGCCGTACTCATCCTCGAGCTCCGAGTCGGTCACGGTGGCGCCGGGGTGCTTGGCCACGGCGGCGGCCTTCAGATCGTCCAGCGACTTGATGGTCTTGGCGTTCACCAGCTTGACCACTTCATCGGGCTGCACATCCTTGGCGAAGGCGGCATTGGCACCGAAAGCGAGGGCGGCGGCGGTGAACAGGGCAGTCAAAGTTTTCATGAGGTTCTCTCCAGCGAGATGTGCAATTTGTCTACGGGGTTAAGATTAACCACCGGTCCTTAACTCAACCTGAAAACAGCTGGCCGCATGATAGCGCAGCTTGCGGCCTTGTCGCGGCCACGTGGAGCGGTGATGGCATCGCCGCCTCGCGATAAAGCCCTATACTGCCCACCTGCCCTGCCCGAGACCCCGCCATGAGCGCCATCCACATCAAGTACCCCGCCCTGACCTTCAAGGCCGGCCAGCGCGCCTTGCGGCAGATTCGCGAGCGCGGCCTGCTGGCCGCCGATGTCGGCGTGCTGCCGGGCGCCGCCGGTGGCCCCAAGCCCTTGGGAATCCAGGGCCTGGACCTGGCGCTGTTCGGTGAATGGCTGCCGACGGCACCACGGCAACGGGCATTGATCGGCGCCTCGATCGGCTCCTGGCGTTTCGCCAGTGCCTGCCTCGACGACCCGGTGGCCGGCATCCGCCGCCTGGGCGAGCTGTATACCGAGCAGGATTTCGCCAAGGGCGTGACCCCCAGGGAAATCAGCCAGAGCTGCCAACGCATGCTCGACGACCTGCTGCAGGGCCGCGATGGGCAGATCCTCGCCAACCCGCACTATCGCCTGAACATCCTGGTGGTGAAGAGCCACGGCCAGCTCGCCCACGACCACCGTGGCCGCCTGGGCGTGGGTCTGGGCTCGGTGATCGCCAGCAACCTGCTGGGCCGCTCGCGCCTGGCCCGGCACTTCGAGCGGGTGATCCTGCACGATGAACGTGCCGCGCCACCGCTGGAGGCGCTCACCGACTTCCCTTCGCGCAGCCTGCCGCTGGACCTGGCCAACCTGCGCCACGCCCTGCTCGCCTCGGGCTCGATCCCGATGGTCATGGAGGGTGTGCGCGACATCCCCGGCGCGGGTGCCGGCACCTACCGCGACGGCGGCCTGCTCGACTACCACCTGGACCTGCCCTACCGCGGCGACGACCTGGTGCTCTACCCGCACTTCACCGACAAGGTGGTGCCCGGCTGGTTCGACAAGGCCCTGCCCTGGCGCAAGGGCAACGCCACACGCCTGCAGAATGTGTTGCTGATGACCCCGTCGCCGCAGTACCTCGCCGCCCTGCCCTACGGCAAGCTGCCGGATCGCAACGACTTCAAGCGTTTCATGGGCGATGCGCCGAGCCGCAAGCGCTACTGGTACAAGGCCATCGCCGAAAGCCGGCGCCTGGGCGACGAACTGCTGGAGCTGATCGCCACCGGGCGGTTGCAGGATCAGTTGCAAGCCTTGTAGCGGGCATGCTGGTAGACTGCGCGCATCGTTGATTCACACAGAGTTATGCCAGCGTGGAAATCTTTAAGGAATTTACCTTCGAATCGGCTCACCGCCTGCCCAACGTCCCGGCCGGGCACAAGTGCGGCCGCCTGCATGGCCATTCGTTCAAGGTCGCCCTGCACCTGACCGGCCCGCTCGATCCGCACACCGGCTGGATCCGCGACTTCTCCGAGATCAAGGCGATCTTCAAGCCGATCTACGAACAACTGGACCATAACTACCTGAACGATATTCCCGGACTGGAAAACCCCACCAGCGAAGTGATCGCCAAGTGGATCTGGGATCAGGTCAAGCCGCTGCTGCCGGAACTGTCGAAGGTGCGCATTCACGAGACCTGCACCAGCGGGTGCGAGTACACCGGCGACTGATCGAATGCCCTGTCGCGGATAAATCCGCGACAGGGCCGCAAGACCTCAGCCCAGCTGCCCGCTCTCCAAGGCATCACGCAGAAAGCTCGGGGCGATATAGCGCTGGTAATGCGCCTCGGAAAGCAAAAAGAATTCCCGATCGATGGCGTCGCGCAGCTGTGGCAGCTCCCAGTCGCGGAACTCCGGCAGCAAGGCCATCCCGTAGGCCTCCAGGTCGCGAATCATCCGCGCCCCGCGGGCGATCAGCTGGTAGGCCCAGCAATATTCCGACTGCTGTGCCACATAGCGGATCGAACGCTGTTCGAGCTGCTCGCGCAAGCGCGCTTTGTCGAACACTTCCAGCTTGGCCATCATCACCTGCACCAGCAGTTGCTCCAGGCGCAGCCACACGGCGCGCTTCTGCTCGTCGTCGTAGCCGTTCCAGTGGATCACTTCGTGGTGGAAGCGCTTGCAGCCGCGGCACACCAGGTCTCCATACACGGTGGAGCAGAGGCCGACGCAAGGCGTCTTGATGGATTGGTTGGACATGTAAAAACAACGGCTTGGCGGTGGAACACGGCCCCATGTTAGCCCTTTGTCTAACCAGGGTCACCCGTTAAAGTCTTCTTCGCCGCCTTACTTTCGGCTAATTTTTGCCGTAGAATCACTCCGCCTTTTCAAGGCAACCATGTCCGTTGGAAGCTGTTTTCAAAGCGTCACGAGCACAGTTCATCCGGTAGAACGGCGTTGGCCCTGTCCATGCGAACGCATGGCCACGGCCAACCCCTCATCAGCCTCCCGTTCTACAGGCGTAAAACTTTGAAAACAGCTTCTGTAAGGATTCTCTGCGACCCTGGCTTGCCGGCTCAAAAAGCCGTCTTAAGCGCATGGGTGCAGGAGAATGCTGGATGAGCGTCCCGGACTCCCTTTAGGGACCACTGATGAGGGTAATAACTGTGCTTGAAGCCTACCGCAAACATATCGAAGAGCGTGCCGCTCTGGGTATCGTGCCCCAGCCGCTGAACGCCGAACAAACTGCAGGCCTGGTCGAGCTGCTGAAAAACCCGCCGGCCGGCGAAGAAGCCTTCCTCGTAGACCTGATCACCAACCGCGTTCCGCCAGGAGTCGACGAAGCCGCCTACGTCAAGGCCGCTTTCCTCTCCGCTGTCGCCAAGGGTGAAGCCAAGTCGCCACTGATCGACCGCAAGCACGCCACCGAGCTGCTGGGTACCATGCAGGGCGGCTACAACATCGAAACGCTGGTCGCGCTGCTGGACGACGCCGAACTGGGCGCCGTCGCGGCCGAACAGCTCAAGCACACCCTGCTGATGTTCGATGCCTTCCACGACGTGGCCGAAAAAGCCAAGGCGGGCAATGCCCACGCCAAGGCCGTGCTGGAATCCTGGGCTGCCGGCGAGTGGTTCACCTCGCGCCCGGCGATCGCCGACAAGTACACCCTGACCGTGTTCAAGGTGCCTGGCGAAACCAACACCGACGACCTGTCCCCTGCCCCGGACGCCTGGTCGCGCCCAGACATCCCGCTGCATGCCCTGGCCATGCTGAAAATGGCCCGCGACGGCATCGAGCCTTCGCAGCCTGGTTCGGTCGGCCCGCTGGCGCAGATCGAAGCGGTCAAGGCCAAGGGCTTCCCGGTCGCCTACGTCGGTGACGTGGTCGGTACCGGTTCCTCGCGTAAATCGGCCACCAACTCGGTGCTGTGGTTCTTCGGCGACGACATCCCGTACGTGCCGAACAAGCGCGCCGGTGGCTTCTGCTTCGGCACCAAGATCGCTCCGATCTTCTACAACACCATGGAAGACGCCGGCGCCCTGCCGATCGAATTCGACTGCACCAACCTGGGCATGGGCGACGTCATCGACGTTTACCCTTACAAAGGTGAAGTACGCCGTCACGGCAGCGACGAACTGGTCACCAACTTCGAGCTGAAAACCGAAGTGCTGCTGGACGAAGTCCGCGCTGGTGGTCGTATCCCGCTGATCGTCGGCCGTGGCCTGACCGAGAAAGCGCGTGCCGAGCTGGGCCTGGCACCATCGGACCTGTTCAAGAAGCCTGAGCAACCTGCTGCTTCGACCAAAGGCTTCACCCTGGCGCAGAAGATGGTCGGCCGCGCCTGCGGTCTGCCGGAAGGCCAGGGCGTGCGCCCAGGTGCCTACTGCGAGCCGAAGATGACCACCGTCGGCTCCCAGGACACCACTGGCCCGATGACCCGCGACGAGCTGAAAGACCTGGCGTGCCTGGGCTTCTCCGCCGACCTGGTAATGCAGTCGTTCTGCCACACTGCGGCCTATCCGAAGCCGATCGACGTCAACACCCACCACACCCTGCCAGACTTCATCCGCACCCGTGGCGGCGTGTCGCTGCGCCCGGGCGACGGCATCATCCACAGCTGGCTGAACCGCATGCTGATGCCTGACACCGTCGGCACCGGTGGCGACTCGCACACCCG
Organism: Pseudomonas sp. RC3H12; assembly: GCF_018596375.1. NCBI lineage: Bacteria > Pseudomonadati > Pseudomonadota > Gammaproteobacteria > Pseudomonadales > Pseudomonadaceae > Pseudomonas > Pseudomonas sp. RC3H12. The sequence continues at coordinate 2,860,728 of NZ_CP075595.1, forward strand.
CTTCCCGATCGGCATCTCGTTCCCGGCAGGCTCGGGCCTGGTGGCCTTCGCCGCTGCCACCGGCGTCATGCCGCTGGACATGCCGGAGTCGATCCTGGTGCGCTTCAAGGGCAAGCTGCAGCCTGGCATCACCCTGCGTGACCTGGTCCATGCCATCCCTTACTACGCCATCCAGAAAGGCCTGCTGACCGTCGAGAAGAAAGGCAAGAAGAACGCCTTCTCCGGCCGCATCCTGGAGATCGAAGGCCTCAACGACCTGACCGTCGAGCAAGCCTTCGAGCTGTCCGACGCCTCGGCCGAACGCTCCGCCGCCGGTTGCACCATCAAGCTGCCGGAGAAGGCCATCGCCGAGTACCTGCAGTCCAACATCACCCTGCTGCGCTGGATGATCGGCGAAGGCTACGGCGATGCCCGTACCCTGGAGCGCCGCGCCCAGGCCATGGAAGCCTGGCTGGCCAAGCCTGAGCTGCTGTCGGCCGACGCCGATGCCGAATACGCCGAAATCATCGAAATCGACCTGGCCGACGTCAAGGAGCCTGTGCTCTGCGCGCCGAACGACCCGGACGACGCCCGCCTGCTGTCCTCGGTACAGGGCGAGAAGATCGACGAAGTGTTCATCGGTTCGTGCATGACCAACATTGGTCACTTCCGCGCCGCCGGCAAGCTGCTGGACAAGGTCAAGGGCGGTATCCCGACCCGTCTGTGGCTGGCCCCGCCAACCAAGATGGACGCTCACCAGCTGACCGAAGAAGGCTACTACGGCATCTACGGCAAGGCTGGCGCGCGCATGGAAATGCCAGGCTGCTCGCTGTGCATGGGTAACCAGGCACGTGTGCAGACCGGTTCGACCGTGGTCTCCACCTCGACCCGCAACTTCCCGAACCGCCTGGGCGACGCCACCAACGTGTACCTGGCCTCGGCCGAGCTGGCTGCTGTCGCTTCGATCATCGGCAAGCTGCCGACCGTCGAGGAATATATGCAGTACGCCAAGGACATCGACAGCATGGCTGCCGACGTCTACCGCTACCTGAGCTTCGACCAGATCGCCGAGTTCCGCGAAGCCGCGGCCAACGCCAAGATCCCGGTGGTTCAGGCGTAAGCAGCTGCAAGTGGTAAGTTACAAGCTGTAAGAAGAAGCCCCGGTAGCGATACCGGGGCTTCTTCGTTGGTGCCGCCGCCCTCATCGCGGGGCAAGTCGGGTCGCCGCGATGAGGACGACACAGCGAACATCACATCACGAACAGATCGACAAACCTGTGCACGGGCATGGCCTCCAGCCTCGCCTGGTCCTTGCACAACGCAACGATCTCCTCACAGCGCTGGCGCACGAAGCGCGTCGCCAGGTTCTCCCTGAACTTCGCCTCCAGCAAAGGCATCCCCTCCTCCCGCCGGCGTCGATGCCCGATCGGGTACTCCACCACCACCTGCGGCGTGTGACTGCCATCCTTGAAGAACACCTGCACGCCATTGGCAATGGAACGCTTGTCGGCCTCCAGGTACTCGCGGCTGAAGCGCGGTTCCTCGACGATCACCATCTTCTCGCGCAGGCGGTCGATGCTCGGGTGCGCGGCATGGAAGGCATCTTCGTAATGCTCGGCCACCAGGTCACCGAATATCAACGGCACCGCCGTCATGTATTGCAGGCAGTGGTCGCGGTCCGCGGCATTGGCCAGCGGCCCTTCCTTGGAAATGATGCGAATCGCCGATTCGTGGGTGGTGATGACGATGCGGTCTATCTCGTGCAGGCGGTTGCGCACCTGCGGGTGCAGGATCACCGCAGCTTCGCAGGCGGTCTGGGCATGAAATTCGGCGGGGAAGCTGATCTTGAACAGCACGTTTTCCATCACATAGCTGCCCAGCGGCTGCGGCAGGCGCAGTTCCCGCTGCGCCTCGGGCTTGAGTGCCAGGTCCTTGTTGGTGTGGCTGAACGACACGTCGTAGAACCCCCACTGCCTGGCGGTCAGCGCACCGGGCACACCCATCTCGCCGCGCAGCGCGATATCGGCCAGGCGCACGCCACGACTGGAGGCATCCCCCGCCGCCCACGACTTGCGCGAGCCGGCGTTGGGCGCATGACGGTAGGTGCGCAGGGCCTGGCCATCGACGAAGGCGTGAGAGAGTGCCGAAAGCAATTGTTCGCGGCTGGCGCCCATGAGCTTGGCACACACTGCTGTCGAGGCGACCTTGACCAACAGCACATGGTCCAGGCCAACCCGGTTGAAGGAGTTTTCCAGCGCCAGCACGCCCTGGATCTCGTGGGCCATGACCATGGCATCGAGCACCTCGCGCATGGCCAGGGCCGCCTCGCCATTGGCCACGCGCTTTTGCGACAGGTGATCGGTGACCGCCAGGATGCCACCAAGGTTGTCCGAAGGATGGCCCCACTCCGCCGCCAGCCAGGTGTCGTTGTAGTCCAGCCAGCGGACGATGCAGCCGATGTCCCAGGCCGCCTTGACCGGGTCGAGGCGGTAGCTGGTGCCTGGCACGCGGGCGCCATGGGGGACGATCGTGCCTTCGACCAACGGGCCAAGATGCTTGGTACATTCGGGAAAACGCAGGGCCAGCAGGCCGCAGCCCAGGGTGTCCATCAGGCAGTGGCGGGCGGTGTTCAGCGCCTCGGAGGACTTGACGCGGTAGCCGAGCACATAGTCGGCGAGGGTCTGCAGGACCTGGTCGTAGTCGGGACGGGTGTTGAGGTCTACGTTTGCGCTCATTCGTGGCTCCTTGATAACAGGGGCCGCAAAGCGGCCCCGCTCAACGAATGCCGAGCACTACTGATGCCTTAGAAACTATCACCGGGCACGCGCACCCAGCCCTCCATCAGCACCCGAGCGCTTCGGCTCATGATTGCCTTGGTCACGGTCCATTGCCCGTCCACCTGACGCGCCTCGGCCCCGACCCGCAGTGTCCCGGACGGATGGCCGAAACGCACGGCACTTCGTTCTCCGCCACCGGCAGCCAGGTTGACCAGCGTCCCGGGAATCGCCGCGGCGGTACCGATGGCCACCGCTGCGGTGCCCATCATCGCGTGGTGCAGCTTGCCCATCGACAGCGCACGCACCAGCAAGTCGATCTCTTCGGCAGGCACGGCTTTGCCACTGGAGGCAGTGTAGGTGCTCGGCGCCGCGACGAAGGCCACTTTCGGCGTGTGCTGGCGCCCGGCGGCCTGATCGATATGTTCGATCAGCCCCATGCGCACGGCGCCATGGGCACGGATGGTCTCGAAACGCTGCAACGCGGCGGCATCGCCGTTGATGGCGTCCTGCAACTCGCTGCCGGTATAACCGATATCGGCGGCATTGACGAAGATGGTCGGGATACCGGCATTGATCAAGGTCGCCTTGAAGGTACCGACGCCCGGGACCTCGAGGTCGTCGACCAGGTTGCCGGTGGGGAACATCGCCCCGCCCCCGCCCTCCTCGTCGGCGGCCGGGTCAAGGAACTCAAGCTGCACCTCGGCGGCCGGGAAGGTCACGCCGTCGAGCTCGAAATCGCCGGTTTCCTGCACCTCGCCTTCGGTGACCGGCACATGGGCGATGATGGTCTTGCCAATGTTGGCCTGCCAGATCCGCACGGTAGCGATGCCATTGCGTGGAATGCGGCTTGCATCGACCAGCCCGCCGCTGACGGCGAACGAGCCGACCGCGGCGGACAGGTTGCCGCAGTTGCCGCTCCAGTCGACGAAGGCCTTGTCGATCGAGACCTGGCCGAACAGGTAGTCGACGTCGTGTTCGGGCTTGAGGCTTTTCGACAGGATCACCGTCTTGCTGGTGCTGGAGGTGGCGCCACCCATGCCGTCGATCTGCTTGCCATACGGGTCGGGGCTGCCGATCACCCGCAGCAGCAGGGCGTCGCGGGCCGGGCCTGGGACCTGCGCGCGCTCGGGCAAGTCTTGCAGCCGGAAGAACACGCCTTTGCTGGTACCGCCACGGATGTAGGTGGCGGGGATTTTTACCTGTGGTGCATGTGCCATGGTTGTTGTTCCTTTTCCGTCCGTGGGAGCGGGCTTGCCCCGCGATGGCGATGTCTTGGCCATCGCGGGGCAAGCCCGCTCCCACGGACCGCTATGCATTCATCTGCGTTATGCCGTGCCTTCCAGGAAGTCCTGGGCAAAGCGCTGCAACACCCCACCCGCCTCATAGATCGATACCTCTTCGGCGGTATCCAGGCGGCAGGTCACCGGCACCTCGACGCGCTCGCCGTTGCGCCGCGTGACCACCAGGGTCAGCGTCGCGCGCGGCTTGCGCTCGCCCAGCACGTCGTAGGTTTCGCTGCCGTCCAGGCCCAAGGTCTTGCGGTCGGTACCCGCCTTGAACTCCAGCGGCAGCACGCCCATGCCCACCAGGTTGGTACGGTGGATGCGCTCGAAGCCCTCGGCGACAATCGCCTCGACGCCCGCCAGACGCACGCCCTTGGCCGCCCAGTCACGGGACGAACCCTGGCCGTAGTCGGCACCAGCAACGATAATCAGCGGCTGCTTGCGCTGCATATAGGTCTCGATGGCCTCCCACATGCGGGTCACCTTGCCTTCCGGCTCGATGCGCGCCAGCGAACCCTGCTTCACGCTGCCGTCGTCGTTGCGCACCATCTCGTTGTACAGCTTGGGGTTGGCGAAGGTGGCGCGCTGCGCGGTCAGGTGGTCGCCACGGTGGGTGGCGTAGGAGTTGAAGTCTTCCTCCGGCAGGCCCATCTTCGCCAGGTATTCACCGGCGGCGCTATCCAGCAGGATGGCGTTGGACGGCGACAGGTGGTCGGTGGTGATGTTGTCCGGCAGCACCGCCAGCGGGCGCATGCCGCGCAGGGTACGCTCACCGGCCAGGGCGCCTTCCCAGTACGGCGGGCGGCGGATGTAGGTGCTCATCGGTCGCCAGTCGTACAGCGGCGCGACCTTCGGCCCCTTGTCTTCCTCGATGGCGAACATCGGGATGTACACCTGGCGGAACTGCTCGGGTTTGACCGAGGCGCGCACCACGGCGTCGATTTCCTCGTCGCTCGGCCAGATGTCCTTGAGGCGGATTTCCTTGCCGTCGACCACGCCCAGCACGTCCTTCTCGATGTCGAAACGGATGGTACCGGCGATGGCGTAGGCCACCACCAGCGGCGGCGACGCGAGGAACGCCTGCTTGGCGTAGGGATGGATACGCCCGTCGAAGTTGCGGTTGCCCGACAGCACGGCGGTGGCGTACAGGTCGCGATCGATGATCTCCTGCTGGATCAACGGGTCCAGCGCGCCGGACATGCCGTTGCAGGTGGTGCAGGCGAAGGCGACGATGCCGAAGCCCAGTTGCTCCAGCTCCTGCTCCAGGCCGGCTTCCTTCAGGTACAGCTGCACCGCCTTGGAGCCCGGCGCGAGCGACGACTTGACCCACGGTTTGCGCACCAGGCCAAGCTTGTTGGCGTTGCGTGCGATAAGGCCAGCGGCGATCACGTTGCGCGGGTTGCTGGTGTTGGTGCAGCTGGTGATGGCGGCAATGATCACCGCGCCATCCGGCATCTGCCCCGGCACCTCTTGCCATTGTCCAGCAATGCCCTTGGCTGCCAGGTCGCTGGTGGCCACGCGGGCATGCGGGTTGGACGGGCCTGCCATGTTACGCACCACGCTCGACAGGTCGAAGCTCAGGGTGCGCTCATACTCGGCCTTGGCCAGGCTGTCGGCCCACAGGCCGGCGACCTTGGCGTAGGTTTCCACCAACTGCACCTGCTGGTCATCGCGGCCGGTCAGCTTGAGGTAGTCGATGGTCTGCTGGTCGATGGCGAACATCGCCGCGGTGGCGCCGTACTCCGGGGCCATGTTGGAGATGGTGGCACGGTCGCCCAGGGTCAGCGCGCTGGCGCCAGCACCGTGGAATTCGAGGTAGGCGCCGACCACCTTCTGCTTGCGCAGGAACTCGGTCAAGGCCAGTACCAGGTCGGTAGCGGTGATGTTCGGCGCCAAACGCCCGGTCAGCTCGACGCCGACGATCTCCGGCAGGCGCATCCACGAGGCGCGGCCGAGCATGACGTTTTCGGCCTCCAGGCCACCGACACCGATGGCGATCACGCCCAGGGCGTCGACATGCGGGGTATGGCTGTCGGTGCCGACGCAGGTGTCCGGGTAGGCCACGCCGCGGTCGTTGTGGATCACCGGCGACATCTTCTCCAGGTTGATCTGGTGCATGATGCCGTTGCCCGGCTGGATCACATCGACGTTCTTGAACGCCTGCTTGGTCCAGTTGATGAAGTGGAAACGGTCCTCATTGCGGCGGTCTTCGATGGCGCGGTTCTTGTCGAACGCCTGCGGGTCGAAGCCGCCGCATTCCACGGCAAGCGAATGGTCGACGATCAGTTGCACCGGCACCACCGGATTGACCGCGGCCGGGTCGCCGCCTTTGTCGGCGATGGCGTCACGCAGCCCGGCGAGGTCGACCAGGGCGGTCTGGCCAAGGATGTCGTGGCACACCACGCGGGCCGGGAACCAGGGGAAGTCGAGGTCGCGCTTGCGCTCGATCAGTTGCTCGAGCGATGCATCGAGGGTGGCCGGATCGCAGCGGCGCACCAGGTTTTCGGCCAGTACGCGGGAGGTATAAGGCAAGCCGTCGTAAGCGCCGGGCTTGATCGCCTCGACCGCGGCACGGGCGTCGAAGTAGTCCAGGGCGGTGCCTGGCAGGTTCTTGCGGAATGCGGTGTTCATATCGTTATCAGGCTCACGGTATTCGGTTTGCAGGTCAGGCCTTGGGGCGCTGCGCACCCCATCGCCGGCAAGCCGGCTCCCACAGCAACGCATGGACATTGGGAGCTGGCTCGCCGGCGAAAGGGCTGCATGGCAGCCCCAGCGGTCGTTGCCTCAGCGCTGCTCGATCGGCACGAACTGGCGCTGCTCGACGCCGGTGTACTCGGCACTCGGGCGGATGATGCGGTTGTTGGCGCGCTGCTCGAACACGTGCGCGGCCCAGCCGGTCAGGCGCGAGCAGACGAAGATCGGGGTGAACAGCTTGGTCGGGATGCCCATGAAGTGGTACGCCGAAGCATGGTAGAAGTCGGCATTGGGGAACAGGCGCTTCTGCTCCCACATGGTCTTGTCGATGGCTTCGGAGACCGGGTACAGAACCTTGTCGCCCACCTCGTCGGCCAACTGCTTCGCCCAGCCCTTGATCACTTCGTTGCGCGGGTCGGACTCTTTGTAGATGGCGTGGCCGAAGCCCATGATCTTGTCCTTGCGCTCGAGCATGCGCAGCAGCTCGGCAGTGGCTTCCTGCGGGCTCTGGAAGCGCTCGATCAGCTCCATGGCGGCTTCGTTGGCGCCACCGTGCAGCGGGCCGCGCAGCGAGCCGATGGCGGCGGTGACGCAGGAGTACAGGTCGGACAGGGTCGAGGCACAGACCCGGGCGGTGAAGGTCGAGGCGTTGAATTCGTGCTCGGCGTAGAGGATCAGCGAGACGTTCATCACCTTGACGTGCAGCTCGCTTGGCTTCTTGCCGTGCAGCAGGTGCAGGAAGTGGCCGCCGAGGGTGTCTTCGTCGCTGCTGCAGTCGATACGCACGCCGTGGTGGGTGTAGCGGTACCAGTAGCACATCACCGCCGGGAACAACGCCAGCAGGCGGTCGGTCTTGTCGCGCTGGGCGTCGAAGGTCAGCTCCGGCTCCAGAGTGCCGAGCACCGAGCAGCCGGTGCGCATCACGTCCATCGGGTGGGCATCGCGCGGAATGCGCTCGAGCACTTCCTTCAAGGCTTGTGGCAGGTCGCGCAGGCCCTTGAGCTTGTGCTTGTAATCGGCCAGCTCGGCCTTGCTCGGCAGCTCGCCGTAGAGCAGCAGGTAGGCCACTTCCTCGAACTCGGCGCCTGCGGCCAGGTCGCGCACGTCATAGCCGCGGTAGGTCAGGCCGGCACCGGCCTGGCCGACGGTCGACAGCGCGGTCTGGCCGGCCACCTGGCCACGCAGGCCCGCGCCACTGAGTACTTTTGCTTCGGCCATGGTGTTTCTCCTTTCTTGAATTTGTTATCGAAGTCTTGCTGGCTAATCCTGGCGGGTTGTACCGGCCTGATGGCGGGGCAAGCCCGCTCTCACCAGGCCGGTACGGGCATTCGCTTACCCTTTCTTCTGCGCGAACAACGCATCGAGGCTCTGCTCGAAGGCGTGATAGCCGATGGCATCGTAGAGCTCCATGCGGGTCTGCATGGTGTCGATCACGTTCTTCTGCGTGCCGTCGCGGCGCAGCGCGGTGTAGACGTTCTCTGCCGCCTTGTTCATGGCGCGGAAGGCCGACAGCGGGTAGAGCACCAGCGACACGTCGACCGACGCCAATTCCTCGGTGGTGTACAGCGGCGTGGCGCCGAACTCGGTGATATTGGCCAGGATCGGCGCCTTCACCCGGTCGGCGAAGGTCTTGTACATGTGCAACTCGGTGATCGCCTCGGGGAAGATCATGTCGGCGCCGGCCTCGATGCAGGCGGCGGCGCGATCCAGCGCGGCGTTCAGGCCTTCCACCGCCAGGGCGTCGGTACGGGCCATGATCACGAAGCTGTCGTCGCTGCGTGCATCCACGGCCGCCTTGATGCGGTCGACCATCTCCTGCTGCGAGACGATCTCCTTGTTCGGGCGGTGACCGCAGCGCTTGGCGCCGACCTGGTCCTCGATATGGATGGCGGCGGCGCCGAACTTGCTCATCGACTTGACAGTGCGGGCGACGTTGAAGGCCGAAGCGCCAAAGCCGGTGTCGACATCCACCAGCAGCGGCAGGTCGCACACATCGGTTATGCGGCGCACGTCGGTGAGCACATCGTCCAGGCCACTGATGCCCAGGTCCGGCAGCCCCAGGGAGCCGGCGGCGACACCACCACCGGAGAGGTAGATGGCCTTGAAACCGGCGCGCTTGGCCAGCAGGGCGTGGTTGGCGTTGATGGTCCCGACCACCTGCAGCGGATGTTCGGCGGCGACCGCGTCACGGAAACGCTGGCCGGGCGTGCTCTTCACTGTCATGACTCACCTCGTGGGCTATTGTTGTCGGCACCCTGGTAGTGGCGCTCGATATTGCGTTTGGACGCGCCGATGTGGCGGCGCATCAGGAGTTCTGCAAGCTCACCGTCGCGGGCTTCGATGGCATCGAGGATACGGTGGTGCTCGGCGAAGGCCTGGCGCGGGCGGTTGGGCGTGGAGGAGAACTGGATGCGGTACATGCGCACCAGCTGGTACAGCTCGCCGCAGAGCATCTTGTACAAGGTCTGGTTGCCGCTGCCCTGGATGATCCGGTAGTGGAAGTCGTAGTCGCCTTCCTGCTGGTAATAGCCCTGCCCGGCCTGGAACGCGGCATCGCGCTCATGGGTATCGAGCACATGGCGCAGCTCGTCGATGGCGGCCTGGCTCATGCGCTCGGCGGCCAGGCGGCAGGCCATGCCTTCGAGCGATTCGCGGATTTCGTACAGCTCGATCAGCTCGGCGTGGCTCAGCGACACCACCCGTGCGCCGACATGGGGCACGCGCACCAGCAGGCGCTGGCCTTCGAGGCGGTGGATGGCTTCGCGCAGCGGGCCACGGCTGATGCCGTAGGTACGCGCAAGCTCAGGCTCGGAAATCTTGCTGCCGGGGGCGATCTCGCCCTTGACGATGGCGGCCTGGATACGCCGGAAGACATGCTCCGAGAGGGTCTCGGTCTCGTCCTGCGGCAGTGCCACGGCCTGGGATGCATCCAGCATGATTGTCGACACCTTTAAAATCAATGACGGCAAAACTAGCTAAACAGAGAGCTACAGTCAAAGACAAAAAGAACATTGTCGACAATCGTCTAATAACGAACTAACCAAGCCCACCCGCGGTCAGATCGCGGGCGCGCTGGCGTCAAGGCACCGGCGTGATAGAATGCCGCGCTCCTTCGGGAGCATGGATAGTGTGTCTGTCATCCTTTCATGCCCATGACAGATCAATGAGGACGCTTGGCCAGTCGCCTTGCCCTGAACTTTGCACAGCACCGCGCCAGGATTATGAGACTCAAACCCGCTTCATTGCTGCTCTGCCTGACCCTGCTGCCGGCACTCGCGCCCGCGGCCGAAAAGACCGTGTACGGTCTCAATGAATACGCCCGCCTGGGCGACCTTGACCTGGAAGTGGCAGCCAAGCTCGACACCGGCGCCAAGACCGCCTCGCTCAGCGCCCGCGACATCAAGCGCTTCAAGCGCAACGGCGAGAGCTGGGTGCGCTTCTACCTGGCCATCGACGCCGCGCACCAGCACCCCATCGAACGCCCTCTGGCCCGCGTCAGCAAGATCAAGCGCCGCGCCGGGGACTATGACGCCGATTCGGGCAAGGCCTACACTGCCCGCCCGGTCATCGAACTCGACATCTGCATGGGCCAGACGCGACGCACCATCGAGGTCAACCTCACCGACCGCAGCGCCTTCCAGTTCCCGCTGCTGATCGGCTCCGAGGCCCTCAAGCACTTCGGTGCGCTGGTCGACCCAAGCCTTAAATACGCGGCCGGCAAACCTGCCTGTGCCACCGAAGCTACCAAAGCAGAGTAATCCCGATGCGCTCTCTTACCCTCCACCTGAAAGTCCTGATCACCGTCCTGGTGGTGCTGGGCATCGCGATCACGGCCTACCAGATCTTCGCCCTCGGCATCCCGGTGACCGAGGACGAGACCGATGACCTGTGGAACATCGACGCCAAGGTCGAGTTCGTTGCCAGCGCCAAGGACCCGGTCAAGGTGCAGATGTTCGTGCCCCCGCTGAACCGTGACTACGTGAGCCTCAACGAGAGCTTCATCTCCAACAACTACGGGGTCAGCGTCAACCGCGCCGACGGCAACCGCAAGGTGACCTGGTCGGCCCGTCGCGCCAGCGGCAACCAGACCCTCTACTACCGCCTGGTGCTGACCAAGCGCTACAGCACCGAGAAGGCCAAGATCAAGGGCCCGACCTTCCGCGACAGCCTGGCCGTCGAAGGCCCGGAGAAGATTGCCGCCGAAGCGCTGATGGCACCGATTCGCCAGCATTCGGCTGACGTCGAGACCTTCGTCAGCGAGACCATCAAGCGGGTCAACAACGCCAACGACGACAACGCCAAGCTGCTGCTGGCCGGCGACAACTCGCCGCTGAAGAAAGCCCAGGTCATCGACCTGCTGCTGTCCATCGCCCACGTTCCGCTGGAGAAGGTCCATACCATCCGCCTGGTGGCCGACACCCCGCAGAGCCCTGAACTATGGCTGCGCAGCTTCAACGGCAACGACTGGCTGTACTTCAACCCGGAGACCGGCGAACAGGGCCTGCCCAGCGACCGCCTGCTGTGGTGGACCGGCGATGACAACCTGATCACCGTCGATGGCGGCAAGAAGGCCACCGTCACCTTCAGCATGAACAACAGCGAGATGAACGCCATCCGCCTGGCCAAGCTGACCGACGAAAACACCGACGCCGACTTCCTCGAGTACTCGCTGTACGGCCTGCCGCTACAGACCCAGCAGACCTTCATGATCATGGTGATGATCCCGATCGGTGTACTGGTGATCCTGGTGCTGCGCAACCTGATCGGCATCCAGACCCTGGGCACCTTCACCCCGGTACTGATCGCCCTGGCCTTCCGCGAGACGCAACTGGGCTTCGGCATCATCCTGTTCACGGTGATCACCGCCCTGGGCCTGTCGCTGCGCTCGTACCTGGAACACCTCAAGCTGCAGATGCTGCCGCGCCTGTCGGTGGTGCTGACCTTCGTCGTGGTGCTGATCGCCGCCATCAGCCTGTTCAGCCACAAGCTTGGCCTGGAGCGCGGGCTGTCGGTAGCGCTGTTCCCGATGGTGATCCTGACCATGACCATCGAACGCCTGTCGATCACCTGGGAAGAGCGTGGCGGCGGCCATGCCATGAAAGTGGCCGTCGGCACCCTGTTCGCCGCCTCCATCGCGCACCTGCTGATGACCGTGCCGGAAGCCGTGTACTTCGTCTTCACCTTCCCGGCGGTGCTGCTGATCCTGGTGGGCTTCATGCTGGCGATGGGTCGCTACCGCGGCTACCGCCTGACCGAGCTCGTGCGCTTCAAGGCATTCCTGAAGAAGGCTGACGCCTGATGTTCGGCCTGATCAAGACCTGGAAAGCCCTGGAGGCCCGGGGCATCATGGGTATCAACCGGCGCAACGCGGACTACGTGTTGAAGTACAACAAGCGCCACCTGTACCCGATCGTCGACGACAAGATCATCACCAAGGAGCGCGCCTTGGCGGCCGGGATCCATGTCCCGGAGATGTACGGCATCATCGAGACCGAGAAGCAGATCGAGAAGCTCGACGAGATCATCGGCGGGCGCAGCGACTTCGTCATCAAGCCGGCCCAGGGCGCCGGCGGTGACGGCATCCTGGTGATCGCCGACCGCTTCGAGGACCGCTACCGCACGGTCTCGGGCAAGATCATCAGCCATGAGGAGATCGAGCACCAGATCTCCAGCATCCTTACCGGCCTGTATTCGCTGGGCGGGCACCGCGACCGGGCGCTGATCGAGTACCGGGTCACTCCGGACCAGATCTTCAAGAGCATCAGCTACGAGGGGGTGCCCGACATCCGCATCATCGTGCTGATGGGCTATCCGGTGATGGCCATGCTGCGCCTGCCGACCCGCCAGTCCGGCGGCAAGGCCAACCTGCACCAGGGCGCCATCGGCGTCGGTGTGGACCTGGCCACCGGCCTGACACTGCGCGGCACCTGGCTGAACAAGATCATCAGCAAGCACCCCGACACCACCAACGCAGTGGACGGCGTGCAACTGCCGAACTGGGACGGTTTCATGAAGCTTGCGGCCAGCTGCTACGAGCTGTGCGGCCTGGGCTATATAGGCGTGGACATGGTGCTGGACCAGGACAAGGGCCCGCTGATCCTCGAACTCAACGCCCGCCCCGGCCTGAACATCCAGATCGCCAACGACTGCGGGCTCACGCAACGCACCCACGCCATCGAGGCGCACCTGGAGATGCTGGCCAAGGAAGGTCGCAGCGAGGATGCCGAGCAGCGCGTGAAGGTCTCGCAAGGCCTGTTCGGGCACGTTCATCCAGGCTGAAACCTCGTAGGAGCGGGCTTGCCCCGCGATTGGCATAAAGGCAGCCTGCGCTATCGCGGGGCAAGCCCGCTCCCACGACCCCTGTCTTTGCGCAACATCTAAATGTCGCTGCCAGCGCTAGGCGCATCCCCCCCACAGGTCTACAATCGCCCTCCTCGCTTTTTCATCGCCGTCCACTCTGATGCCGACCTGTACGCTACACCCCCTGCCCTACCAGCCCGACCCCGCCTTCTACTTCGAACGCCTGCGCCGCGCGCCCGGCGCGATCCTGCTCGACAGCGCCCGTCCGGGGGCCGAACGCGGTCGCTACGATCTGCTCAGCGCCTGGCCCCTGCAACAGCTGCAGGCACGCAGCGATGAAGACGGCCAGGCTTACCTGCAACGCCTGCGCCAGGGACTGGCGGACCTTGGGGAAGCGCAACTGCCCGAGGGCATCGAGCTGCCCTTCGCCGGCGGCCTGATCGGCTACCTGAGCTACGACTTTGGCCGGCGCCTGGAGCAATTGCCGACATACGCGGTCGACGACCTCGGCCTGTCCGACGCCCGGCTGGGGCTGTATGCCTGGGCACTGGTGTCCGACCATCGGCTGTGCAGCAGCCAGCTGGTGTTCCACCCGCGCCTGCCCGAGGACGAACGGCAACGGCTCATCGCGTTGTTCGAGGCCAGCACCCCGGGCGATAGCGGTGACTTCCACCTGCTAGCGCCCATGACCGGCGACCTTCGCCCCGAGCAGTACCGGGCGGCGTTCGACCAGGTGCAGCGCTACATCCAGGCCGGTGACTGCTACCAGATCAACCTCACCCAGCGCTTCCGCGCCCCCTGCCAGGGCGACCCATGGCGCGCCTACCAAGCCCTGCGCGCCGCCTGCCCGACGCCTTTCTCCGGCTACCAGCAGCTGGATGAAGGCACGGTGCTGCTGAGCTTCTCGCCCGAGCGTTTCATCCGTGTCAGCCAGGGCGAGGTCGAGACCCGCCCGATCAAGGGCACCCGCCCACGCGCCGCCGATCCGGCCGAGGACGCCCGCAATGCCGCCGAGCTGTTGGCCAGCCCCAAGGACCGCTCGGAAAACCTGATGATCGTCGACCTGCTGCGCAACGATATCGGCCGTACCTGCCAGACCGGCTCGGTGAAGGTACCGGAGCTGTTCAGCCTGGAGAGCTACCCCAACGTCCATCACCTGGTCAGCAGCGTGGTCGGCCAGCTGGCCGCCGGCAAGGACGCCCTGGACCTGATCGCCGGCAGCTTCCCCGGCGGCTCGATCACCGGCGCCCCGAAGATCCGCGCCATGCAGATCATCGACGAGCTGGAGCCGACGCGCCGGGCGCTGTACTGCGGCTCTCTGCTGTACCTCGACGTGCGCGGCGAGATGGACAGCTCGATCGCCATCCGCAGCCTGCTGGTCAAGGACGGCCAGGTCAGTTGCTGGGGCGGCGGCGCGGTGGTAGCCGATTCGGATTGGCAGGCCGAATACGAAGAGTCGATCGCCAAGGTGCGCGTGCTGATGGAAACGCTGCAAGCCTTGTAAAACTCCGCGGGAGCGAACCTGCCCCGCGTTCGCCAGGCGTCTGCCCCGCCATTTTTTGTTACCATCTGAACACTACGAGCGCACAGCGCCACTCACCCGATGGAAACCGCCTGATGAGCCAACCCTTCGACGTCGCCGCCCTGGCCGCGACCTACGCCAGCAAGTCCCCGCAGGAGATCCTCAAGCTCGCCTTCGAACACTTCGGCGACGACCTGTGGATCTCCTTCAGTGGCGCCGAGGATGTGGTGCTGGTGGACATGGCCTGGAAACTGAACAAGCAGGTCAAGGTGTTCAGCCTCGATACCGGTCGTCTGCACCCGGAAACCTACCGTTTCATCGACCAGGTGCGCGAGCAGTACAACCTGCCGATCGAAATACTCAGCCCGGACCGCGCCAAGCTCGACCCGTTCGTCAAGGAAAAGGGCCTGTTCAGCTTCTACAAGGACGGCCACGGCGAGTGCTGCGGCATCCGCAAGATCGAACCGCTGCGCCGCAAGCTGGCCACCGTCAGCGCCTGGGCCACCGGCCAGCGTCGCGACCAGAGCCCCGGCACCCGCAGCCAGGTAGCGGCTCTGGAGATCGACAGCGCCTTCTCAACTCCCGAACGCCCCCTGTACAAGTTCAACCCATTGGCGCAGATGACCAGCGAGGAAGTCTGGGGCTACATCCGCATGCTCGAACTACCCTACAACAGCCTGCACGAGCGTGGCTTCATCAGCATTGGTTGCGAGCCGTGCACCCGGCCGGTGCTGCCGAACCAGCATGAGCGCGAGGGACGTTGGTGGTGGGAGGAGTCGACCCAGAAGGAATGCGGGTTGCACGCGGGCAACCTGATCAGCAAGGCATAAACGACTGGGGCCGCAAAGCGGCCCCAGTTATTTCAGGTCAGTGCACCGGCAGCTCGACACCCTCGAACAGCTCTTCGAGTTCCTGCTTGTTATGGCACTGGATCGCCTTGGCCATCACCTCACGGGTCAGGTGCGGCGCGAACTTCTCGATGAAGTCGCACATGAAGCCACGCAGGAAGGTGCCGCGACGGAAGCCGATCTTGGTGATGCTGGCCTCGAACAACTCGCTGGCATCCAGGCACACCAAGTCGCTGTCTAGCTTCGGGTCCACCGCCATCTTGGCGACGATACCCACGCCCAGGCCCAGCCGTACATAAGTCTTGATCACGTCGGCGTCGGCCGCGGTGAACACCACCTTCGGCGTCAGGCCACGGTGGTTGAACGCCTCGTCGAGCTTGGAACGGCCAGTGAAGCCGAATACATAGGTGACGATCGGGTACTCGGCCACCGCCTCCAGGGTCAGCTTCGGCAGCTTGGTCAGCGGGTGTCCCTGAGGCACTACCACGCAACGGTTCCACTTGTAGCACGGCATCATGATCAGGTCGCCGAACAGCTCCAGCGCCTCGGTGGCGATGGCGAAATCGACGGTGCCGTCAGCTGCCATCTCGGCGATCTGCATGGGCGAGCCCTGGTGCATGTGCAGGGCGACTTCCGGGTATTGCTTGATGAAATTGCTGATCACCGGCGGCAGCGCATAGCGCGCCTGGGTGTGGGTGGTGGCGATCGACAGGGTGCCCTTTTTCTCGTTGGAGAATTCCTGGGCGATCTGCTTGATGCTCTCGACCTTGCGCAGGATCTCACCGGCAGTATTGATGATGCGCTCGCCCGCCGGGGTTACGCGGGTCAGGTGCTTGCCACTGCGGGCGAAGACTTCGACGCCCAGCTCGTCCTCGAGCAGGCGGATCTGCTTGCTGATCCCGGGCTGGGAGGTGTACAGGCTCTGCGCCGTCGCGGAAACGTTGAGGTCATGGTGCGCCACTTCCCAGATGTAGCGCAGTTGCTGAAGCTTCATAGATATCCCTCAAAGGCGGTAGGTCACCGGCGCGCCGGCAGCGACGAGTTATAACTATATTAGTGGCTAGAGAAATAAATCTAGAACTATTTTGTTACGTTCGCAGGAAAAACCCTACCACCAGACTCACACTTTCCTACGCCCAAGATGCTGGGCCAACGGCACCATGTACACCGGCACTGGCGACAATTGCAGCAGCCGCACCGCCGTGCGACCGATCGGCACGTCCACCCCGGCCCCCGCGCTGTGGCTGCCGAAGATCAGCAGGTCGACCGCCAGGCGCTGGGCCTGCTCGAGGATCACCTGCGCCGGGTCGCCTTGACGCACCCGTACCGCACGGATCAGCGCCAGATCGGCGACCTCGCCCAGTTCCTCGCGAAAGTTTTCCAGCACCCGCTGCTCGATATTGGCCATGACCGTCGTCACGCCTTCACTGTGCAATGCATCGAGGGTCTGCTCATCGAGGTAGCTCTGCAGCAAGGATTCGGCGAACTGGCCCATCGGCTCCACGGCATGGATCACATACAGCTCCGCGTTGAAGGTCCGCGCCAGGGCCAAGGCGTGCTGCATGACGAAGGGCGCGTAAACACCGAGGTCTGTAGCGAACAGCATGGAACGGATCATTCGACCTCCTCGACTGCCGCTTCGGCAGAGCAAGCTTGAGCTTAGCAGCGCCATGGGCCGTCGCCTGGCCGTCCGGCGCACAGCCGCTGCGGCTTTCAGGCCTGCCGGTTACGCCGGTCAAGAAACGCCAGTGCCTGGTACAACGCCTCCATGCGCGACAACTCGCACCCCGCCGCGCGTGCGCGGGCCAAGGGCTCGGCGTAGATCGCCTGCAGCTCCAGCGGCCGCTGCAAGGCATGGTCGTGGTACATGCTTGGCCAATAGTCCGGCATTTTCTCGGTAACCCGGAACAGGTGTTCGGCATAGCCTTGCGGCAACTCAAGGCCACAGGCCCTGGCGCCGGCCACCACTTCCGCCATCAGAGCCTGGATCAGCGCACGGCTGTCGGCATCGCCCATCAGGGGTGTGGTGCTGGCCTGCAGCAGCACCGAAAGGCCGTTGTAGGGCACATTCCACACCAACTTCTGCCAACGCGCCTGGTCGAGGTCGGCCATGGCCTGGGAGTCGATGCCCGCGGCCCGGAACAGCGCCGCGCCCTCCTCCACCACGACCGCTGCATCATCTTGTGCGGGCCCACTGTGATAGCCCAGGTTCACCGCGCCCAACGACTGGTGACGAATCACACCGGGGCGCTCGCGGTTGACACAGATGAAGCACAGCCCGCCCAGCAGGTGCATGTCCGGGCGCAAGGCCGGGCGCAGTTGCTCCTCGACCCCAAGGCCATTCTGCAGCAATACCACCCTGGCCTGCGGCGCTGCGGCTTGCACGATCAAGGGCGCCAGCTCGGCATTGCTGGTGGCCTTGGCCCCCACCAGCAGCCAGTCGCAAAGCGGCATGTCGGCGGCAGAGGCGTAGGCCTGCACGGGCATGCGCACCTGGCCATGCACAGCGCTGTCGAGCTGCAGCCCCTGTTCATGCACGGCCTGGTATTCACTGCGCAACAGAAAGTGCACGTCGAAGCCGGCGCGGGCGAGCATCAGGCCATAGAAGCCACCGATTGCGCCGCTGCCAATGATGCCGATACGGGGATTGCCAACCTGAGGGTCGAGGGACGCCATGCCGTGCTCCTGATCAAGAGTCATTGTTATGGGTCAGCACTATACGCAGGTGTTGCTGCCACGGTGAAACCGTCCCGCCAGGCCGCAAGCTCGCGCCCAAATGCCGCTTGGCGGGCAAAAACCCCGTATCGACGGGGCCCAGCCCATTGTCGCGCCCCCGCTAACGCGCTAAGGTTCGGCCTCCCCGCTGCGAACAATCTGCTGCTGGGCCGCACGGGGATTGCTGGCGGCCGGCACCCGTGACCTGACGAGTAACACGATGGCTGATTTACCGATCGATGACCTTAACGTTGCCTCCAACGAGACCTTGATCACCCCTGATCAGCTCAAGAAGGAAATCCCCCTCAGCGCCAAGGCCCTGCAGACCGTGACTGCCGGCCGTGAAGTGGTGCGCAATATCCTCGACGGCAAGGACCATCGCCTGTTCGTGGTGGTCGGCCCGTGCTCGATCCACGACATCAAGGCCGCCCACGAGTACGCCGAGCGCCTGAAGGTATTGGCCGAGGAAGTTTCCGACACCCTGTACCTGGTCATGCGCGTGTACTTCGAGAAGCCACGCACCACCGTCGGCTGGAAAGGCCTGATCAACGACCCGTACCTCGATGACTCGTTCAAGATCCAGGACGGCCTGCACATCGGCCGCCAGTTGCTGCTGGACCTGGCCGAGAAGGGCCTGCCCACCGCCACTGAAGCGCTCGACCCGATCTCCCCGCAGTACCTGCAGGACCTGATCAGCTGGTCGGCCATCGGCGCCCGCACCACCGAATCCCAGACCCACCGCGAGATGGCCTCCGGCCTGTCCTCGGCGGTCGGCTTCAAGAACGGTACCGATGGCGGCCTGACCGTGGCGATCAACGCCCTGCAGTCGGTGTCCAAGCCGCACCGCTTCCTGGGTATCAACCAGGAAGGTGGGGTGTCCATCGTCACCACCAAGGGCAACGCCTACGGCCACGTGGTGCTGCGCGGCGGCAACGGCAAGCCCAACTATGACTCGGTGAGTGTCGCCCTGTGCGAACAGGACCTGGCCAAGGCGAAGATCAAGCCGAACATCATGGTCGACTGCAGCCACGCCAACTCCAACAAGGATCCGGCCCTGCAGCCACTGGTCATGGAGAACGTGGCCAACCAGATCCTCGAAGGCAACCAGTCGATCATCGGCCTGATGGTCGAGAGTCACCTGAACTGGGGCTGCCAGGCCATTCCGAAGAACCTCGACGAGCTGCAGTATGGCGTATCGGTCACCGACGCCTGCATCGACTGGGCCGCCACCGAGAAGACCCTGCGCAGCATGCACGCCAAGCTCAAGGATGTGCTGCCCAAGCGTCAGCGCGGCTGAGAAATCGCGCAAACGAAAACGCCGGGCAATGCCCGGCGTTTTCATGTGTGCGCGCTGCCAGGTCAGGCCTTGCTCGAATGACGCTGCTGGCGCTCCATGTAGCGCTCGACATAAGAGCACGACGGGATGACCGTATAGCCCATCTGCTCGGCGTACTCCAGGGCCTTTTCGGTCAGCGCGGCGGCAATCCCACGCCCGCGCAGGGCGTTGGGAACGAAGGTGCGATAGATGTCCAGCGTCTGCTTGCCCAGGTCCATGTACGTCAGGTACGCCCGGTGACCGTCCACGGTGGTCTCGAACTGATGACCGGCCTGGTCATGGTGGATGGTCAGCGTTTCGCTCATCACTACTCCTCGCAGGTCTTGTCGGCAGACCCTTACCTTACCGATGTGGTTTATCCGGCGGAGGAACCTCCACGCCACCTGTGCCCCTTGGACAGCAGCACGGTTTGGATCGTTCTGCGCCGATGGCACCCTCAAATAGTAGGCGGCGCCAGCAAGAATGCTCAAGCTGCCCTGAATGAAAATGCTGACAGCAACGTCTGCACCGCCTGGCAACAGCAACCGGATGTTGTAGGGCTATGACGCTGAAGGACAGTTAAAGTCACCCTTAGTTCAACAAAAAAGTTCCTGTACTACAATCGCTTGCGAACGCTGCCCGGGGTTTTCACAGTTCGTTTACAAACCCCGTCGCCGGAGGCCTTGGCAGCATTTTTTTTGCAGTTCTTGCGCTCAGTCAGTTTACTTACTACAAGTAATGGGTACTATGTACGCCGGCCAGTTTCTCTTTTCCGAGAGATGGCTATTTAATAGAAAGTCCTTGAAGGGGAACACGATGAACAACGTTCTGAAATTCTCTGCTCTGGCTCTGGCCGCAGTTCTGGCTACCGGTTGCAGCAGCGTATCCAAAGAAACCGAAGCTCGCCTGACTGCTACCGAAGACGCAGCAGCTCGCGCCCAGGCTCGTGCAGACGAAGCCTACCGCAAAGCTGACGACGCTCTGGCAGCCGCTCAGAAGGCTCAGCAGACCGCTGACGAAGCCAACGAGCGCGCTCTGCGTATGCTGGACAAAGCCAGCCGCAAGTAATAATCCTCACGGATTGTTATGGAGCCGACCCACTTGTGGGTCGGCTTTTTTATTGCCTCGAAGAAAGCCTGTTGCTGCAAGGCCAAACAACAGGGGCCGCTTTGCGCCCCATCGCTAGGGCAAGCCCACTCCTACAGCGCAACGCACGCATACCTGTAGGAGCGGGCTTTTCCCGCGATGGGCCGCAAGGCGGCCACTAGGATTGTACGAAAAGTGCACTGCTAGTTAGTTACCCGTGGGCAATCGCTTACTGCAATTCCGGTGGAATGCTCGACACCATCGGCGCGCTTGCACCATTGGTGGGCACGGCGATCTCGACCGGCATGCCATCTTCGGCAGCGACCACATCGCGAACCATGTCCCAGTTCATGCGCAAGTTGTTGGCCAGGTCTTCACGCTTGAGCAGCGCGTTGATGACGGCGGTGTGCTTGTCGACCACCGACGGATTGCCGTGATCGTCCAGCGGCGTGTGGGCTTCCAGATAGACTTTGCCAGCACTGATACCGAACTTGTACGGCTCGTTGATAATGCGTACCGGCGTGCCCACCGGGACCATCTTCGACAGCGTCAGCACATTGTTGTTGAGCATGCGGAAGCAGCCGTGGCTGGTGCGCATGCCGATACCGAACTTCTTGTTCGAGCCATGGATCAGGTAGCCCGGCACCCCAAGGGTGAACTTGAACGGCCCCAGCGGGTTGTCCGGCCCGGCCGGCACCACGGTCGGCAGGATGTCGCCATCGGCGGCGTGCTCGGCACGGATCGAGGCCGGCGGGGTCCAGGTCGGATTAGGCGTCTTGGCGGTGATCTTGGTGTTCGCGATCGGCGACCCCCAACCCTCGCGACCAATACCCAGCGGGAAGGTATGCACCACGTTCTGCCCTTTCGGGTAGTAGTAGAGGCGGTACTCGGCCAGGTTGATGACAATGCCTTCGCGCGGCCCTGGCGGCAGGATGTAGCGGGTCGGCAGGATGATCTCGGTACCGGCGCCCGGCAGCCATGGGTCGACGCCGGGGTTGGCGGCGATCATCTCCAGGTAGCCCAGGTCGTTGGCGGTGCCGATATCGGCGAAAGTGTCTTCGTACTTGGCCTGGATGGTGTGGACCTGGCCGACGACGTCCTCACCGGGGGGTGGCAACGGCAGTTCCAGCGCAACAGCGGGGCCTGTCGCCAGCAAGGCGGCCAGGGTCAGGCTACGGGTGACGGCGGGAAAGCGCGGCAACATCCGGGAAATCCTTCGAAAGGTCAGTCAAGGGAATCGATTGTACACCCGCGCCGAAACAAGCGGGAGGCGCAAGCCTTTCAGATGATGAAAGGCGCTCAGAGTTCCGGCCACACCGGGCGCATGCCACGCCGCTGGGCATCGAGGATTGCCTTGCACAACTCACACAGGCGCTCGTCACGGTAGATGGCCCGCTCGACACTCGACCAGCGCGGCTGCGCGGGCAGCAGGCCACCGCACAAGGTGCGGTCGACAGGCACGCCGAGCTCGAGCTGGCGGGCGGCGAGGTGGATGCGCACTTCCTGGCAGGCAAACAGGTCGAGCTGCTCGTCGGGCTCGATCAGTTGGTAGGCGTACAGGGACCAGGCAGGGCGCGGCATCGGGGGCACTCGAAACGGGGGGCGCAACATTAGCCGAAAGCGGCCCCCGATAAAAGCATCACAGCAAGGGTTTTATCGCCGGCCAGGCATTTTCCAGCAAGCGCTGCTGGGCGGCGGCTGCAGGGTGGATGCCATCGGCCTGCATCAGCTCCGGCACCCCGCCCACGCCTTCGAGGAAAAACGGCACCAGCGGCACCTTTTTCTCCTTGGCCAGTTGCTCGTAGACCTGGGCGAACGCCGTGGTGTAGCGCACACCGTAGTTGGGGGGCAGGCGCATGCCCAGCAGCACGACCTTGGCCCCCGCATCGCGGGACTGGTCGATCATTGCCGCAAGATTCTGTTGCAATTGCTGCGGTGGCTGCCCGCGCAGGCCATCGTTGCCACCTAACTCCAGCACCACCAGGTCCGGCTTGTGCGCTGCAAGCAGCGCCGACAGCCGCGCCTGGCCGCCCGCGCTGGTGTCGCCGCTGATGGAGGCATTGACCACCTGGTCGTCAAAACCCTCCTTGCGCAGTTGCTGTTGCAGCAGGTTGACCCAACCCTGACGGGTATCCAGGCCAAAACCGGCGCTGATACTATCGCCCACGACCAGCAATGTTCCCGCCGCCGCGCCCTGGGCCAGGCAACACAGGGCCAGACCGGCACTCAACCACCACATTCGCATCGGATTCTCCATGAGCCCCAGCATTCTCGTTGCGCAGAACCTTAGCAAAGTGGTCCCCAGCGCGGAAGGCGACCTGACCATCCTCCACGCCCTCTCCCTCGACCTCGCCCAAGGCGACAGCCTGGCCATCGTCGGTGCCTCCGGTTCCGGCAAGTCCACGCTGTTGGGCCTGCTCGCCGGGCTCGACCGGCCGAGTGCCGGCAAGGTGATACTGGCCGGACACGACCTCGGCCCCCTCGACGAGGACCAGCGCGCCCGGGTGCGCGCCGAGCACGTCGGCTTCGTGTTCCAGTCGTTCCAACTGCTCGACAGCCTCAACGCCCTGGAGAACGTCATGCTGCCGCTGGAGCTCGACGGTCGCCGCGATGCCCGCGAGCACGCTCGCGATCTGCTCGAGCGGGTCGGCCTGGGCAAACGCCTGAGCCACACGCCGCGCCAGCTCTCCGGCGGCGAGCAGCAGCGGGTGGCGATCGCCCGCGCCTTCGCCGCGCAACCGGCCGTGCTGTTCGCCGACGAGCCCACCGGCAACCTCGACAGCCACACCGGCGAGCGCATCAGCGACCTCTTGTTCGAACTGAACCAGGAGCGCGGCACGACACTGGTGCTGGTAACCCACGACGAACGCCTGGCCAAGCGCTGCCGCCGCCTGATCCGCCTGGATGCCGGACGCCTGGTGACGCCCCTGGAGCCCTGATGACCCGCCTATCGTTCCCACGCCTGTGCACCCTTGCTCTGCGCCAGTTGCTGCGTGACGCGCGCGCCAGCGAAGTCCGCGTGCTGTTCTTCGCCCTGCTGGTTGCGGTGGCGGCCAGCACCGCCATCGGCTACTTCGGCGCTCGCCTGAACGGCGCCATGCAGTTGCGCGCCAGCGAGTTCCTCGGCGCCGACCTGGTCCTGCAGGGCAGTGCCCCACCCGCCGCGCAGCAGATCGCCAGCGGCACCGCGCTGGGCCTGCGTCATGCGCGGGTGGTGGAGTTCACCAGCGTGGTTGGCGGCGACAGCGGCATCCAGCTTTCCAGCATCAAGGCGGCCGACTCCGCCTACCCGCTGCGCGGCCAATTGCGCAGCGCCCCGGCGCCCTATACCGCAGAGACGCCCGGTGGCGGCCCGGCGCCGGGAGAGGCCTGGGTCGAACCGCGCCTGCTCGCGGCGCTCGGCCTGGCCATCGGCGACAGCATCGACGTCGGCATGAAGACCCTGCGCATGAGCCGCGTGCTGACCTACGAGCCCGACCGCGCCGGCAACTTCTACAGCCTGACCCCTCGGGTGCTGATGAACCTCGCCGACCTGGACGCCACTGGCGTCATCCAGCCGGGCAGCCGGGTCAGCTACCGCGACCTGTGGCGCGGTGATATCGACGCCTTGCAAACATACCGGCAGGCGGCGGAAAAAAGCCTGGCCGCCAACCAGCGCCTGCTCGACACCCGCGATGGTAACCGGCAGATCGGGGGCGCACTGGGCAAGGCCGAGCGTTACCTGAACATGGCGAGCCTGGTGGCGGTGCTGCTGGCCGGCGTCGCCGTGGCCTTGTCGGCCAGCCGCTACGCCGCGCGGCGCCTGGATGCCAGTGCTCTGCTGCGCTGCCTGGGCCTGTCCCGGCACCAGGCCCTTGGCCTTTACAGCCTGCAACTGGCAATGCTCGGTGTCGCCGCTGCAGTCATCGGCGCACTGCTCGGCTGGATCGCCCAGCTGGGGTTGTTCCGCCTGCTCGAAGGCCTGCTGCCCAGCCAGGTGCCGCCCGGTGGACTCACCCCGGCGCTGGCCGGCATCGGCACCGGATTGGTAGCCCTGGCCGGCTTCGCCTTGCCGCCCCTGGCAGCCCTGGGTCGCGTGCCGCCGCTACGGGTCCTGCGCCGCGACCTATTGCCACTGCCACCGAGCAGCTGGTTGGTGTACGGCGCCGCACTGCTCGCCCTGGGCCTGATCATGTGGCGCCTGAGCCTGGACTTGCTGCTGACCTTCGCCCTGCTCGGCGGCGGGCTGATCGCCGCCTTGCTGCTGGGGGGGTTACTGTTGCTCGGCCTGCGCAGCCTGCGCCGGCTGCTGGCCGGCGCGCCGCTGGCCTGGCGGTTGGGGCTCGGGCAGTTGCTGCGTCACCCGCTGGCCGCCGCCGGCCAGGCCCTGGCCTTCGGCCTGATCCTCCTAGCAATGGGCCTGGTCGCCCTGCTGCGGGCGGAACTGCTCGACACCTGGCAGGCGCAGTTGCCCAAGGACGCGCCCAATCATTTCGCCCTGAACATCCTGCCCGACGAGCGCCAGCCGTTCGCCGAGCGCCTGGCCCAGATCAACGCCACCGCCGCGCCGCTGTACCCGGTGATTCCCGGCCGCCTGACCCATATCAACGAGCAGCCGGTGCGCCAGCTGGTCAGCAAGGAATCCACTGGCGAGCGCGCCATCCAGCGCGACCTCAGCCTGACCTGGGCCGCCGAGCTGCCCCAGGGCAATGCCCTGAGCGCCGGCCAATGGTGGCAGCAGGCACCCGCCAACGATGAAGCCCCCGGGGTTTCCGTGGAGGCGGAGCTGGCGCAGAGCCTGCACCTGCAACTGGGCGACCTGCTGACCTTCGACATCGGCGGCCAGCAACGCCAGGCCCGGGTCAGCAGCCTGCGCAGCGTGCATTGGGACAGCTTCCAGCCAAACTTCTACATGATCTTCCAGCCGGGCACCTTGCAAGGCCTGCCCACCACCTACCTCACCAGCTTCTACCTGGCGCCGGGCCACGACCAGGAAATCGTCGCGCTGTCCCGGGCGTTCCCGGCAGTGACCGTGCTGCAGGTCGATGCGCTGCTCGCCCAGCTGCGCAGCATCCTCGCCCAAGTCACCCTGGCGGTGGAGTACGTGCTGTTGTTCGTGCTGGCTGCGGGGCTGGCGGTACTGTTTGCCGGCCTGCAGGCGACCCTCGACGAACGCATCCGCCAAGGTGCCCTGCTGCGGGCCCTGGGAGCGGCACGCCCGCTGCTGGTAAAGGCACGACGCATCGAGTTCGGCCTGCTCGGCGCCGCCAGCGGCCTGCTCGCGGCACTCGGCTGCGAGCTGATCACCTTCGGCCTATACCGCCATGCCTTCGACCTGGCCTGGGCGCCGCACCCAGCGCTGCTCCTGCTGCCGCTGCTGGGCGCGCTGCTGATCGGCGCCGCCGGTGGCTATGGCACCCGGCGGGCACTGAACAGCAGCCCGCTGACCGTGCTGCGCGAGGGTTGAGCCCTGCGCAGGCCAGAGTTCAGGGCTGGCTGGCCTGTAGGCGGCCGCGCAGGCGCAGCCGGCCCACCACCCCCGCCATGAGTACTATCGGGGCAGCGACGGCGATCGCCAGATGGTTCAGGTACAGCGGCGGGATGCAACTGAGGAACAGTGAGTACAGGGCGCCGGCCATCATCTGCAGAAAGAAGAACTGCCCCGACGACATGCCGACGTCCTGGCTGACGCAACGCAACAACCCTGCCTGCGTGATCGGAATGACCATACCGGTACAGACCAGCAGCGCGATCATCGGCAGCAGGAACAACAGTGTACCCGGGCCCACCAACAGCAGCCCCAGGGACAGGCTTATGCAACCTCCCAAGCCGATCATCGCGGCGAGCGCCAGCAGCGCGTCCAGGTCGTGGGTCTGGCTCAGGCGCCGCGCGATGGTGCTGCCCGCCACATAGCCACAGGCACAGGCGCCGATCAGCGCGCCATACTCCAGCTCACTGAAACCCAGCACCTGCTGGAAGGCATGGGACGACGACGACAGCAGGGCGAAGTAGCTCATCCACACCAGGCTGATGCAGGCCGCATTGCGCCGATAGCCAGGGTTGCCCATATTGCGCCGGTACACGCGCCAGATGGCGCCAACCGATCCGATCGGCTGCCCGCCGCCTGCCGTGGGCCGGGTAAAGCCGACGAACACCAGCAACACCAGCAGGTTGAATGCACCGGCACACAGCAGCACCCCGCGCCACCCCAGCCCAGGCAGCACAGCACCGGCCAGCAATGGCACCACGCATGGCGTGACGGCAGTGGCCGAGGCCAGGGTGCTCAGAACCGGCAGACGCTGCGCTTCGGGATATACCTCCCTGACGACCAGGCGTGTGGTCACGGTACTGACGCAGCCGCCCAGTGATTGCAGCAAACGGCCGAGGATGAACAGCGTGAAGCCCTCGGCGCTGGCCGCCAGCAAGGCGCCGACCAGCGCCAGCGCCAGACCGCCCAACTGCACGGCCCTGGGGCCGAACCGATCGGAAAGCAGCCCAGCCATGATCACCGATACGGCGTAACCGACCATGTACACCACAAGCGTGTTCTGCACGCTCGCCACCCCCACATGGAGGTCCTGGGCCAACCGCGCCGATGCCGGCACCATCACGCCCAGCCCCACCTGCGGCACCACGACGGCGCTCAACAGCGCCAGGGTCAACCAGGGACTCGCGCTCGGCGTACTCATGCCCGCATCACCTGTTCGTAGTGCGGGGCCAGCAACATGGGCAACCACTGCAGAACCGTCATGACTCGTTGACTCCTTGCAAAGAATGAATACCGGTTCCGTCTACGCCTGGGCGCACAATGGAATCGGGTGCGCTTCTTTGCGCACCGCAACAAGTTGTTACGTGGATTGAGCTTAGGGATTGCGCTGGCTACCATGAAGGTCCATTAAGCCTTCCTGCATGTGGACCACTTATGGCCAGAGGCAAACAACCGCTTGCCCTTGACCTTGCCCTGCCGTTCGAGCTGTGCGCCAAACCTTCGGCCCGCAAGCACCAACTGCTCTATGCCTTCCTGCAAGATCTGCTCGCCTGTGGCCATCTGACGCCCGGCACACGCCTGCCCTCCACCCGTACCCTCGCCCAGCGGTGGGGAGTGGCGCGGGGCACCGTCGAGCTGGTTTTCGAACAACTCGCCCTGGAAGGTTGCATCCTGCGCCGACAAGGCGCGGGCTCAGTGGTCGCACCGCTGCGTCCCGACGCGCTGATCGCGGCCAACGAACAGCCCCTGGCCACGCTCGCTTGCCCCCGTGAGCCCGCGCCCTGCGTCAGCCCTGCCGCCCTGCCAGAAGCCCGGTTGCAGACGGGCGTGCCCTTCGTCGCCCGGCTGGCAGACCCGACGCTGCTTGAACAGCGTCATCTGCAACTGGCCGCCGATGCCCTTGCGACAATCACCGAGAGCGTTCCGCACGCAGGTGACATGTTGCTGCGCAAGGCTATAGCGGCGCACATCCGTCTCTATCGGGGCATCGAGTGCGACGTCGAGGCTATCGTCGTGACCCAGGGCATTCGCCACACCCTGCACTTCATCAGCCAGTGGCTGGAACAGGACGACGCCATCGCCCTGGAGGATCCGGGCTACTCCTGGGCCGCACGCATGTTCGAACAGACCGGCAGACGGGTGATCTGCGTCGCCGTGGACCAGGCAGGCCTGGACGTCGAACAACTGGCCACGCACGACCACGTCCGCGCGGTGCACACCACCCCCGCGCACCAAGCTCCACTGGGCATCTGCATGAGCGTCCAACGAAGGCAGGCGCTGCTGGACTGGGCACAGACCCGCGATGCCTACATCGTCGAGGATGACTACGACAGCGAATACAACTATGCCTGCGCGCCACTGCCGGCGATCAAGGCGCTCGACCAGCATGACCGGGTGCTGTTCTGCGGCAGCTTCAACAAGACCTTGTTCAGCGGGCTGAGGCTAGGATTCGCGGTCGTACCGCGAACCTTGCGCGCACGGTTCATCGACTGGCTGGCGGCAACGGGGCAGACGCCGGGGATCATCGCCCAGCGGACGGTGCGCCAGTATCTGCTGCGCGGTCACTATGAACGGCACCTGCGCATCGCAAGGCAGACCTACCAACGCCGCCGGGACCTGCTGCTCAAGCGCCTCGCGGCAGAGCCAGGCATGACCGTCAGCGGCGAGCAATCCGGCCTGCACTTCGTCCTCTGGTTACCCGACGGCGTCAGTGAGCAGGCGTTCTGCGAGCGGGCCCGGCAACGCGGGCTGGTGTTGCAGCCGATCGGCCTGTTCTGCCGCCGGCACACCTGGCCCGCCGGCGTGCTGATCGGTTATGCAGCGCTCACCGATGAGCAGATCGCAGCAGCCTCACAGGTGCTGGTAGAGGTCTATCGGGAATCGCTGCCCGGGTAGCTGATACGGTTGACGTACCAGGTCGCCTCACCCGTGGGGGTATGCACCACCACCTCGTCGCCCTCCTCCTTCTTGAGCAACGCCCGGGCCATGGGCGAGTCGATAGAGATATAGTCGTTGCGCCCGTGGATCTCGTCATAGCCGACGATGCGAAAGCGCAACTGCTCGCCGTCATCGTTCTCGATGTCCACCCAGGCGCCGAAGAACACCTTGCCCTCCTGCTGGGGCGAGTACTCGACCACCTTGACGTCTTCCAGGCGCTTGCGCAGGTAACGCACGCGGCGGTCGATCTCGCGCAGCAGCTTTTTGTTGTACTGGTAGTCGGCGTTCTCACTGCGGTCGCCCAGCGAGGCGGCCCAGGTGACCTTCTGGGTGATCTCCGGGCGATAGACCCGCCACAGATGATCGAGCTCCTTTTTCAGGGCCGCGTGACCTTCGGTGGTAATGATGTTGGTGCTCAACGACTGTCTCCTCAGCGCATCCACAGCAGGCGCAAGGCGCCCACCGAGAGACCGAGCTTAACGAAAAACGCCTGGCCGCGACACGCCGCTCAACGGCGGGTGATCAGCCCCTGGCGGGCGATGCGGGTGAGCTGGCCGATGACTTCTTCGGCATCCTGCGCCGCGGGGGCCTGGATCACGGCCAGGTCGAAGCGGTCGTTGCCGTACTGACCGAGCTGGTCACAGCTGTCGGAGAACTGGATGAGGAAGGCACAGGCCTGGCCCTTGCGCCGGGAGAAGCCATCGAGATTGCGCAAAAGCGTGGGTTGATGCTGGCCGCCGAGCAGGATGCGCGGGGTACGGGAGGCCGGGTTCTTGGCCAAGGGAGTCAAACAGACACTGGTACGTGGGCAACTCATGGAGTCTCTCTCCGCCTCGCTGATCCCGCTGGGCAGCGGTGGGAGGCGTCACCGAACCAGCGCTTTAGCGGTATTTCGGAAGACCCGTCGTGGGCCCTTCCTGCGCCCCGCAAGTAGCTGTTTAAATCGGCGCAATCGGTATGCTAGAGGGACACGCCGCAAGTTACAAGCTGCAAGTCGATCACTTTGACCACTTGCAGCTTGAGGCTTGAAGCTTGCAGCTTTGTTTCAGCGTGCGATCAGACGGTCCAGCGACAGGCGGCCAGCGCCCTCGATCAGCACCGCCACGGTGCCGGCAAGCAGCGCCAGGGCGAACTCATAACCGTTGTTGGACATGAACAGCCCGTTGCCGATATGCACCGAGAAGATCGCCACCACCAGGGTCACGCTCAGCGCCAGCGCCGCCGGGCGGGCCAAAAGGCCGACCACCAGCGCCAGGCCGCCAAAGAACTCGGCGCTACCGGACAGCAGGGCCATGAGGTAGCCCGGAGCCAGGCCGATACTTTCCATCCACTGGCCGGTGCCTTCCAGGCCGTAGCCACCGAACAGGCCGAAGAGTTTCTGCGCGCCGTGGGCCATGAAGATGACACCGACCAGGATGCGCACGACGCTCAGGCCATAGCCGGCGCGGGTGGTGAAAAGGGCTTTCAGGGAGTTGTTCATGAGGTGCTTCCTTGTTTGAGCAGGTGTGTGTTGGATGGGCGCCATCATAATCAACTCATCGAATAAGAAAATCGCAATAATCGCGCAAATCATATCGAATAATTAGATTTAATTAGCGCTTGGCCACCCGCTCCAGGGAGGCACGCTCGCGGTTGAACGCAAGGTAGTACTTGTTGACGCTGTTGACGAAGTTCACCGGCCCCATGCCCACCTGCTCCATGGCGATGCGCTCGGTCTGGAAGAACCACTGGTTGCCATTGAGCCCTCGTCGCCGGGCTTCGGCGCGCATGGCCTGGACCCGCTCCGGCCCGAGGTTGTAGGCGGCCAGGATGAACGCCATGCGCTCGCGCTCGTTGAGCTGCGGGCTGGCGAAGAACTTGCGGCGGATCAGCGCCAGGTAGCGGGCACTGGCCTGGACGTTGCCATCTACCGTGGCGGTGTTGCTCACGCCTACCCGCTGGGCCGCCGAAGGCGTGATCTGCATCAGCCCGTGGGCACCGCCAGTGCCCCGCGCCTTGGGATCGAGGGTGGACTCCTTGAACGCCAGGGCGGCCAGGTTGAGCCAGTCGAACTGCTGGTCGCCGCCATGCTTCTGCAGCACGGGGCGCAACGCGGCCAGGCGCTGGCGGTCCTGGCGGGCCAATGGATTATGCACCCGGTACTGGCGCCGGTAGATACGCTCGAACGCCGCGTCCTGGTTGTCGGGCGCGCGGTAGGTGGCCAGGAAGCGGTCCACCGCCGTGCGCAACATCGGCGCATCCTTGCGCAGATACCAGCGCATGGCCTGGGGCGGTGCCAGTTGCAGCTTGCTGTCGACCCGCAGGCGCGGCATCACCCGCGCCCAGCGCTGGGCGATGGGACGCTCCACCACGGTCAGCGGGTAGATGCCCGCTTGGACCATCTCCAGCACATCCTCCACCGCCAGCGTCGGGTCGACCCACTCCACCTTGATCGGTGCCCGCTTGCGCAGCGCCAACTGCTGGTTGATCGCCTCGATCGCAGGCCCCGCGGCACTGGCGGTGGTCAGGGCGATGGTGCGCCCGGACAGCTGTTCGGCACGGTTGTAGCCGCGCTCGCCCTTGCGCCCGACCAGTTGCAGGGGAACCTGGTCGAGCACCGGTGCGCTGGCCTCGACGCCGCGCACCACGCCAGGGTCGAGCAGTTCACCGGGCGCGGCAAGATCGCCCTCGCCGCGCTGCAGCGCACCGAGTAACTGCTCCTTGGCGCGGGGGATGATCTTCAGGGTGATTTCCTGGCCGTCGGCGCCCCGGGCATTGAGGGCGTGCTCCAGGGCACGCAGGCGGTAGTACTCGATCCCGACCGGTTCACCCTTTACCTCGCCGGAGCTGTTGCGGCTCTGGTTGACCAACACCCGCAGCACCTTGCTCGAGCGGATCTGCGCCAGGTCACGGGCTTGGCTGGCAGGCACATGCTGCTGCGGCCCCGCTTCGCCGGCAGCGACCGGCCCGGCGGCCAACAACCCGTACAGCAACAGGCTGGTGAAAAAGGTTCGCACCATGGCGGTAAGGGTCCGAGGGCGGTTGGCAGGCACCATGCGCTGTGATCGATCCGTGATAAATGACCGCAACAGACCACGGCAAACGTTTGAAGTTCTTGGTTTTTTCGCGATATCGCGGTTTTTGCTATGCTGGCCGCCCCGCGGCAAGAGGTAGCACCATGCAACTGATCGATATCGGCGTCAACCTGACCAACAGCAGTTTCCGCGACCAGCAGGCCGCTATCGTCGAACGTGCCATGGAAGCCGGCGTGGCACAGATGGTCCTTACCGGCACCAGTCTGGATGTCAGCGCCGAAGCGCTGGAGCTCTGCCAACGCCTGGACGAGTCCGGACAGCGTCTGTTCAGTACTGCCGGCGTGCATCCCCACGATGCCAGCCACTGGAGCGCTAACAGCGAACGTCAGCTGCGCGAACTGCTCGCCCAACCGCGGGTCGTGGCCGTGGGCGAATGCGGCCTGGACTTCAACCGCGACTTCTCCCCACGCCCCGCCCAGGAAAAGGCCCTGGAGGCGCAGCTGGCGCTGGCGGTCGAGTTGCGCCTGCCGGTGTTCCTTCACGAGCGCGAGGCCAGCGAACGCCTGCTGGCGATCCTCAGGAACTACCGCGA
Organism: Pseudomonas sp. RC3H12; assembly: GCF_018596375.1. Taxonomy (NCBI): domain Bacteria; kingdom Pseudomonadati; phylum Pseudomonadota; class Gammaproteobacteria; order Pseudomonadales; family Pseudomonadaceae; genus Pseudomonas; species Pseudomonas sp. RC3H12. The sequence goes on from NZ_CP075595.1 coordinate 2,893,257, forward strand.
CCACCTGAGCGCGGCAGTGGTGCACTGCTTCACCGGTGAACGCCAGGCGCTGTTCGCCTACCTCGACATGGACCTGCACATCGGCATCACCGGCTGGATCTGCGACGAGCGCCGTGGCACCCACCTGCACCCGCTGGTCGGCAACATCCCCGCAGGCCGCCTGATGCTGGAAAGCGACGCGCCCTACCTGCTACCACGAAGCCTCAGGCCCAAGCCGAAGAACGGCCGCAACGAGCCCGCGTTCCTCCCCGAAGTGCTCCGCGAGGTGGCGCTGCACCGCGGCGAAACGATGGAACACACCGCCGCCCACACCAGCGCCTGCGCCCGCGCGTTCTTCGGCCTGCCTGAGGTTTCTTGACGCATATCAACGAGGTCCCTGGCCTTGGCGGGCACAATGATGGCACCTTGCCAATAATGTTTCCGCCAACTCAGAGAAGACCTACCATGGGTGCCTGGCTTAGCAACGTTTCCCTCAAATACAAGTTCTGGGCCGTCAACGCAGTGGCCTTCGTCACCACGCTGATGCTGGTGCTCTACGCGGTGCACCTGGAGCAACAAGCCCGCGCCAGCGGCGCCCAGGCGCAAGCGCAGGCCCAGGCCGAACTGCTGGCAGCCTGGCCCGCCGGACAGCCACTGCCCACGCAGGCCAACCTGATCACCTGGCGCAACGGCCAGACACCGCAATTTGCCGGCGAACCGCTCGAGGCCCTGCGCGATGCCCAGGGCTGGGTAGAGCTGCCCAGTGCCTGGATCCTCGGCGACAACCCGCTGCGCGGCGCCCAGGTGCTGCGCCGGGACGAGCAGCACATCGCCGTGCTTGCCCAGTCCCCCAGTCTGCGCCAGGTCTATTTCGACCGCTTCAGCAACTATGCCGTGTGCGTGCTGATCCTGATGCTGGCGATGCTGTGCGCCTCGCAGTTGCTGATCCGCTTCCTGCTCAGCCAGCTCAACACCCTCAAGGACGTGATGCTGCACGTGGAAAAAACCGGCGACCTCTCGGCGCGGGTACCGCTGGCCTGCGGCGACGAGGTCGGGCAGATGGCGGGTGCCTTCAACGCCATGCAGACCACTTACCACCGCGTGGTCAGCACCGTGGCGCGCACCGCCGCGCAGCTCGACTCGGGCGCCGCGCGCCTGGCCGGCAGCATGGACGAGGTGCGCCACGGCATGATCGGCCAGCAGAGCGAGACCGACCAGGCGGCGACCGCGATCAACGAGATGACCGCCACGGTGCACCATATCGCCCAGCACGCCGGCGCCACCCGCGACCTGTCGCAGACCGCCGACACTCTGGCCGGCAGCGGCCAGGCCGTGGTCAGCCGCGTGCAGGACTCGATTGCCGGGCTGTCCAGCGGTGTGCAGCAGACTGCCGAAATGATCCGCCAGCTGGCTGACGACAGCCAGAAGATCAATGGCGTGGTGGGGGTCATCCACAGCATCGCCGAACAGACCAACCTGCTTGCCCTCAACGCCGCCATCGAGGCCGCCCGGGCCGGCGACCTGGGCCGGGGCTTCGCCGTGGTCGCCGACGAAGTGCGTAACCTGGCCAAGCGTGTACAGACCTCCACCGACGAGATCACCAGCATGGTCGCCGACCTGCAGGCCGGCACCCGCGACGCGGTGGATTTCATGCAGGAAAGCTCGTACAAGGCCGACGATTGCGTCAAGCAGGCACGCGAAGCCGGCGAGGCCCTGGCCGAGATCACCAGCGCGGTGGCACAGATGCGCGAAAGCAACACCCAGATCGCCGTGGCCGCCGAGCAGCAGAGCCAAGTAGCCGAGGAAATGAACCGCGCCGTCGTCAGCATCCGCGACGTGACCGAAGAGACCGTGCAGCAGACCGTGGGCTCGGCCACCACCAGCAGCGAACTGGCGACCCTCGCCGGCGAACTGAACAAGGCCATCGGCCAGCTCAAGCTTTGACCCGCACTGGCTATGGTCACCATAGCCAGCGTCGATTGGCCCCCCTGCGGGGGCCGCACTAAGCTTTGGACAGCCCCCTGAGGATTCGTCCATGAGCAAACGACTGCCCAACCTGCCCGCCTGGCAATGGCGCGGCTACCACCACAATCACCGCCACCCCACCAACCTGGTGCTGCATCTGATCGCCGTGCCGCTGTTCATCCTGGGCGCGCTGCTGGTGTTGTCGGGGCTGTTCGCGCTGGACCTGTCGCAGATCGCCGTGGGCGTCATTGCGTTGGTCGCCGGGTTGAGCCTGCAACGCCATGGGCACCGCCTGGAAGCCGAGCAGCCCGAGCCTTTCGCCAATCGCCAGGATGCCCTGCAGCGCCTGCTCACCGAGCAATTCATCACCTTCCCGCGCTTCGTGCTTAGCGGCGCCTGGTGGCGGGCCTGGCGCGAGCGGCACAAGCATCGCCACTGACCGAAAACATCGCGGGGCAAGCCCGCTCCCACAAGCGCCATTGAGCGCCGTGGGAGCGGGCTTGCCCCGCGATTGACTTGATGAAGATGGCTCAGGCGAACACGGTCACCGTCTGCCGACTCAACGCCAGCAACTCCCCTTCCGCCGTCCACAACGCAGCGGCCGCATGCCCATAGCCATCACGGGCATACTCAGTCTCAACCACATAGCGGCACCAGTCGAGGGTCGACAGCTGCGGCGTGGGTTGCACAAACTCGATCGTCCAGGTCAGCGTGCTGCCGGCCGCGGGCTGCCTGAGATATGGCAGCAGGCTGGGCGGCCAGGCATCGACCAGCGCCAGCAGGTGCGCCACCCCTACCGGCTCCTCGGCGACATCACGCAGGCGTACCCAACCGCCCATATGCCGTGAGTCATTGCCACTGAACGGCAGGCCGCCCACCGCCCAGCGAAACGCCACGTGCTGCATGAATTCCGGTGTAATGCCCTTGATGAAGGGCAGCTCCGGTGCCGCCTCCTGCAGCGGCTTCATCGGCATCGCGGCTGGCGCGTCGACCGCCACCACGGAAGGACGACCGGCACCGAAGCTGCCCTGCACCAGGGTCACCACCTGGCCATCCTGCACGGCGCGTCCCAGCAAGGTGCTGACAGCCTTGCCCTCGCGCAGCACCTCCACCTCCAGGCTGATCGGCACATCCGGCGCCGCCGGGCCGACGAAGGTGATGGCCAGCGAACGCACCGGGCGGTTGTCGCCGAGCTTCTGGCGCATCGCTTCGTGCACCATCGCCGCCATCAGGCCGCCGAACACCGCGCGGCCCTGGGCCCAGCCAGCCGGTACGCTGACCGCCTCGGGGTGAGCGCGCGCGGCTGTCAGCAATTCTGTGAAGTTCATGTGCCAGGGCTCCTGCGCGAAAAGAACCGATAGTAACCAGCGATCACGCCAGCCACAGCCCGCATTTCGGTCATTTGCCGGGACTAACGGCGCGCCAGGGCTTTTTGCAATGCCTCGAGAGTCAGATCGGAGCGCCCCTCGGCAGCATGCAGCTCATGCTCCCAGGCCACCTTGCAGCCTGCCAGGTCACTGTGCTCGTGCACTTGCAGCAGCCACTGCACGCGGTCATGCCAGTCGCCAAGATCACCTTGCGCCTTTTTCAACAGACGCTGCAGCCCCTTGCCGGCATGCTCGAGTTGGGGGTACGCCTCGTCCCCGTAGCGAACACGCTTGATCAGTAGGCGCAGACGATGCCGATCATGGGCCGGGTCGTCCAGCGCCCTGGCCAGCTTGCGCCATTGCTTCTCCAGGCGCTTGTCGATGCGCCTGCGCATGCCTTGCGTCAAGCCTTCGCGGTCGGCAGCACGCAAAAACAGCGGGAAGGCGTCGAGGATCGCCAGCACCCGAGTAAGCTGGGCACTGGACGCGACGCTGGCAAAGGTCCGTGCCCTCCCCTCCTGGCGGCGCTCGCCGGCCTGCACATGACCGCGCCCGACCAGTTGCGCGGCCAGCACTTCACGGTCACGCAACGGTGTGGTGAGCGTGCCCAGTGCCCCCGCCGCTTCCTCCAACTGCTCGACACCCGGCAAGCCACGCAAAGGCCGCAACAAACTGCGCAGCCGCCGTAGGGTGGTGCGCAGGTCGTGCAGCGCCTCGCTGTCGGTATCGGCGGCGAGGCGCTCGCGACAGGCCAGCATTCCCACCTGCAGGGCCAGGACCCTGGAAACCACATGGTCGATCATGCTCGGCATGTGACGCTCCTCACTCAACGCCCGGCGCGGGACTCACGAATATAGAAACGCGCTTTCTCGGCCTTGTGGGTACAACCTTCAAAGCCTTCGAACTGCTGCTGGGTCTTGGCACCGGTCAGCAGCGACAACGCCTTGGAATAGCTCACGGTGCCGGCAAAGCCTTCGGCCTTGGCCAGGTCAAGTTCCTTCCAGGCGGCATCGAGCTGGGTCGCGCAACTGTCACGGTAGGCCGTCTTGCCCGCGCAGCCGGCCAAGGCCAGGGCAATCAGAGGAAGGGTGATCCAGGCTTTCATCGGTAATACCTCGAGGGTGGAAACTGAAGTGGCCGTTCGACGGCAAAGCAAACAAAAAGTGCCCTGCTCAGCGTAGTCCAGCACGGACTACATTGAAGCACAGGCGGCATGGGTGCATTGTTGGACCATGGTTGCACAGGCACAGGGGGAAAAATCATGGGCAAACGCGTGGCGTTGGTGCTGGGCTCCGGCGGGGCCCGAGGGTATGCGCACATCGGTGTGATCGAGGAGATCGAACGCCGCGGCTACGAGATCGCATGCATCGCCGGTTGCTCCATGGGCGCGGTGATCGGCGGCATCTACGCCGCCGGCAAGCTCGACGAGTACCGCAGCTGGATCGAGAGCCTGGACTACCTCGACGTGCTGCGCCTGGTCGATGTCAGCTTTCGCCTGGGCGCCATTCGTGGCGACAAGGTGTTCGGGCAGATCCGCAAGATCGTCGGCGAGATCAACATCGAACAGTTGCGCATTCCCTACACGGCAGTCGCCACCGACCTGACCAACCAGCAGGAAATATGGTTCCAGGAGGGCTGCCTGCACCAGGCCATGCGCGCCTCGGCGGCCATTCCCAGCCTGTTCACCCCGGTGGTGCAAGGTAATCGCATGCTGGTCGATGGCGGTATTCTCAATCCGTTGCCGATCGTCCCGGTGGTGTCCAGCCACTGCGACCTGATCATCGCCGTCAACCTCAACGCCACCAACCAGAAGCAGTATCAGTTGCCGGTGATCGAGCGCCCGGCGGCGTTCAAGATGCGTTTCGACGCCTTGATCAGCTCGCTGGGGTCGCGCCTGCCGTTCCGGCGCAAGCCGGCCGAACAGCTAATCCGCCTGGAGCAGGAGATCGTCGCCGAAGGGCTCGCCGCATCCAACCCCTGGCTGGGCGAGAGCGCCGAACCGCAAGGCCAGCAGCCGGCGGCGGCGCCGCAGAGCGAAGGCGCGCCCAAGTCGGCCACCGGCTCGTTCATCGTCGACAACGTCGGCCCAGCGTCCTTGCTGGACCTGATCAACCAGAGTTTCGAAGTGATGCAGACGTCGTTGGCGCAGTACAAGATCGCCGGGTATCCGCCGGATGTGCTGATCAACGTACCCAAGCGGGTGTGCCGGTTCTTCGAGTTCTACAAGGCGCCGGAGCTGATCGCCCTGGGGCGGGAGATTGCCCGGGACACGCTGGACAACCATGAGGGAATCCGGCGCCCCTGAAACAAGTCCGTGCACACCTGCCGCAGGTCGTCATGCAGGAGCGGGCTTGCCCCGCGATGAACCAAAGCCAGAAACGAAACAAGCCGCATAAGCGGCCTGTTTCGCGATCAGCACATGACTCAGTAGCGGGTGATGTCGGCACTGCCTTCAAGCAGCTTGCGATAAGCCGCGAAGTCTTGCGAACCGGCACGCGATGCGAGATAGCGACGGATCTGCGCCTTCTCTTCATCGGTGGCGGCAGCACCTTCGTTGACGCCCTTCAGTTGCAGGACCACCAGGCTGCCATCGCCCAGCACCACGCTGCCGTAGACTGGCTTGTCCTTGGCCGCTGGTTTGCCGAGGCGGAACACCGCCTGCAGCTCGGCCGGGTCGATGCCATCCTGGCCACGGGTGACCGCTTCATGGAGCTTCCAGCCCTGACCTTCGGCCTTGACCGAGCCATCCCGCAGGCCGGCGATCAGTTTGTCGGCCTTGGCCTTGAGTTCGGCAATCGCCTTCTCCTTGGCCAGGTGCTCGCTGATGTTCTTGGCCACGGCCTCCAACGGCAGCTGCTCGGGCTTGCGGTGCTCCTTGACGCGCACGACCACCACGGTTTCCGGGTCGAGTTCGATGGCGTTGCTGTTGGCGCCCTCTTCGAGCACCTGCTCGCTGAACGCGGCCTGGATCACCGCACGGTTGGCAGTGATGCCTTCACCACCCTCGCGACCGAAGGCGGCAGAGGTGTGTACCTTCAGGCCCAGGTCCTGGGCCGGCTGGGCCAGGTCGGAAGCTTCGAAGGCGGTGTCTTCGAGCTGCTTGGTGGCCTCAACGAAGCGCTGCTCCACCTGCTGGGTCTTCAGCTCGTGGGTCAGTTTGTCCTTCAGGCTGGCGAAGCTCGGTACGTCCGGCGCCTGCACGCCCAGCAGCTTGATCAGGTGGTAACCGAACTCAGTGCGCACGGGTGCCGATACCTGGTCCTTGTTCAGCTTGTACAGCGCGTCCTCGAAGGCCGGGTCGTACACACCAGGGCCGGCGAAGCCGAGGTCACCACCGGTGCTGGCCGAGCCTGGATCCTGGGAGAACTCCTTGGCCAGTTTGGCGAAGTCCTCGCCTTTGCCCAGGCGCTGCTGGATCTCATCGATGCGGGCCTTGGCCTTGGCATCGTCGGTCTTGTCGTTGACCTCGATCAGAATGTGCGCGGCATGGCGCTGCTCGCCCAGATTCGCGATTTCCTTCTCGTACAGGGCCTTGAGCTCGCCGTCGTCGACCTTGACCTGATCGAAGAAGGCCGACTTCTTCAGCTCGAGGTAATCGATGACCACTTGATCCGGGGTCATGAATTCCTTGGCGTGCTGGTCGTAGTGCGCCTTGACCTCGTCATCGCTCACCTTGACCGCGGCCGGATCGGCCTTGAAGGTCTGCGAAGCGAAATCACGGGTCTGCTTCTCGAGGCGGGCGAAGGCTTCAACCTGCTTGTCGGTGACGAAGCTGCTGCCGGCAAGGCCGGTGCGCAGTTGGCCGATGAGCATTTCCTGGGCGAGCATCTCGCGGAACTGCATGCGGCCGTAGCCCATCTGGCGGATGACCGAATCGAAGCGCTCGGCGCTGAACTTGCCATCGACCTGGAATTCAGGCGTCTGCAGGATCAGCTGATCCAGCGCGGCCTCGGAAAAAGCGAACTTGGCATCTTCGGCACCCTGCAACAGCAGCTTGCGATCGATCAGCCCCTTGAGCGCGGCTTCGCGCAGCATCTTCTCGTCCAGCAGCGCAGGGTCGAAATCCTTGCCCAACTGTTGCATCAGCTGGCGGCGCTGCATGTCCACGGCCTGGCTCAGCTCGTTCTGGCTGATGGTCTGGCCGTTCACCTTGGCGGCGTCCTGGCTATGGCTGGCGGCCTGGAAAATGGCCTCGAAACCGGTCAACGCCATCAGTACGACGATGAGGCCGATGATGGTCTTGGCAATCCAACCTTGTGAATTGTCCCTGATATTCTGCAGCATGCGTCCCCCAGAAACGGCTGTACCACTGCGTCGACAACCGCGGAGCGTGGGTAGAATCCTGATAGAAGAAAGGCGCATCCAGTGGATGCGCCTTTTCGAAGCGAGCGTGCCAGCGGGAACGTTTGCGACCCGCCGTCACGCGGTCGGCCCTGGCGACGCCCGGGCCGGCTGAAAGACGACTTAGTTGACGGCGTCTTTCAGGCCCTTGCCAGCCTTGAAGCCAGGAACCTTGGCGGCAGCGATCTTGATCGCCTTGCCGGTTTGCGGGTTACGGCCGGTGCGCTCAGCGCGCTCCTTGACCGAGAAGGTGCCGAAGCCAACCAGGACAACATCGTCACCGGCTTTCAGGGCGCCTTGAACGGATTCGATCACTGCGTCCAGCGCACGGCCGGCTACAGCTTTCGGGATGTCAGCGGATGCGGCGATAGCGTCAATCAGTTCCGACTTGTTCACTCTAAGTCCCCTTATTTCTCTATTGAGTTTGTTTCTAAGTATGTAATGAAAAGCTTATGAAACGAGCGCTGGGTGGCCTGTTGACACTGGCGTGCCGCTTTATAGCAAGGGGCCGAAAATGCTGTCAACCAAAGCCCCCCAGCGAAATACGTACTAGTGCGTGCTGATTCTTTCCTTAGCATCGCCGTCGCGCTTCTCATCTTTCGCGACAATCTCCGGAGCCACATCTGGCAAGGGCTCCGGGGCGTATTGCAGCGCAATTTGGAGGACTTCGTCAATCCATTTGACCGGTTTGATCTGAAGATCCTGTTTGATGTTTTCCGGAATTTCCTTCAAGTCGCGAACATTCTCTTCCGGAATGATCACCGTCTTGATCCCGCCACGGTGTGCCGCCAGGAGTTTTTCCTTGAGCCCGCCAATGGCCAGGACCTGGCCACGCAAGGTGATCTCACCGGTCATCGCCACATCGGCGCGAACCGGGATCTGGGTCAGGGCCGACACCAGCGCGGTGCACATGCCGATACCGGCGCTAGGGCCATCCTTGGGCGTGGCACCTTCGGGCATGTGGATGTGAACGTCGCGCTTCTCGTGAAAGTCTGCAGCGATCCCCAGGCTTTGAGCGCGGCTGCGCACCACCGTCTGCGCGGCGGTGATCGACTCGACCATGACGTCGCCGAGCGAACCGGTCTTGATCAATTGCCCCTTGCCGGGAATGACCACGGCCTCGATGGTCAGCAGTTCGCCACCCACCTGGGTCCATGCAAGGCCTGTGACCTGGCCGATCTGATCCTGCTGCTCGGCCAGGCCGTAGCGGAACTTGCGCACGCCCAGCAACTGCTCGAGCTGCTCGCCGGTTACCTTGACCTTCACCTGCTTGACGCCGGTGTGCTCCTTGACCACTTTGCGGCAGACCTTGGCGATCTGGCGCTCCAGGCCACGCACGCCAGCTTCGCGGGTGTAGTAGCGAATGATGTCGCGGATGGCCGAGACGTCGACCTCCAGTTCATCCTTCTTCAAACCATTGGCCTTGACCTGCTTGGGCACCAGGTACTTGACCGCGATGTTGATCTTTTCGTCCTCGGTGTAGCCCGGCAGGCGGATGACTTCCATGCGGTCAAGCAGCGCCGGCGGGATGTTCATCGAGTTCGAGGTGCACAGGAACATCACGTCCGAGAGGTCGTAGTCGACCTCCAGGTAGTGATCGTTGAAGTTGTGGTTCTGCTCGGGGTCGAGCACCTCCAGCAACGCCGAGGCCGGGTCACCGCGCATGTCGCTGCCCATCTTGTCGATCTCGTCGAGCAGGAACAGCGGGTTGCGTACACCGACCTTGGTCATTTTCTGAATCAGACGACCGGGCATCGAGCCGATGTAGGTACGACGGTGGCCACGGATCTCGGCCTCGTCACGCACGCCGCCCAACGCCATGCGCACGAACTTGCGATTGGTGGCGGCGGCGATCGACTCGGCCAGCGAGGTCTTGCCCACGCCAGGTGGCCCGACCAGGCACAACACCGGGCCACGGATCTTCTTCACCCGCTTCTGCACGGCGAGGTACTCGAGGATGCGTTCCTTGACCTCTTCCAGACCGTAGTGGTCCGCGTCGAGGATCTCCTCGGCCTTGGTCAGGTCCAGGCGCACCTTGCTCTGGGCTTTCCACGGCACCTGTACCAGCCAGTCGAGGTACGAACGCACCACGGTGGCTTCGGCCGACATCGGCGACATCTGCTTGAGCTTGTTCAGCTCGGCCTGGGCCTTGGCCAGGGCGTCCTTGGGCAAGCCTGCGGCGTCGATGCGCTTCTTCAGCTCCTCGACTTCGTTGTGGCCTTCGTCGCCATCGCCAAGCTCCTTCTGAATGGCCTTCATCTGCTCATTCAGGTAGTACTCGCGCTGGCTGCGCTCCATCTGCTTCTTCACGCGACCGCGAATGCGTTTCTCGACCTGCAGCAGGTCGATCTCGGCATCGAGCAGCGCCAGCACGTGCTCGACACGCGCCTGCAGCTCGACGATCTCGAGGATCTCCTGCTTCTGCTCGATCTTCAACGCCATGTGCGCGGCCATGGTATCGACCAGGCGCCCAGGCTCTTCGATGCTGTTGAGCGAGGACAACACTTCTGCCGGGACTTTCTTGCCCAGTTGCACGTATTGCTCGAACTGCGACAGCAGGGTGCGCACGAAGACCTCGGACTCGCGCTCGGCGGTCTCGACTTCGTCGATCAGGCTGACTTCGGCACGAATATGGCCATCGACTTCAGTGAAGCGCTCGACAGCACCACGCTGCTCACCCTCGACCAGCACCTTGACGGTGCCATCGGGCAGCTTGAGCAGTTGCAGCACGGTGGCGACAGTGCCCACGCGATACAGGGCGTCTTCACCCGGATCGTCGTCGGCAGGATTTTTCTGGGCCAGCAGGAGGATCTGCTTCTCGCCCGTCATCGCGGCCTCGAGGGCCTCGATGGACTTCTCACGCCCCACGAACAGTGGGATGACCATGTGCGGATAGACGACAACGTCGCGCAATGGCAAAAGAGGCAAGTCGAGGGTGGTCTTCATGATTTCGCCTCTACAGCGGCCATGTGGCCGGAAACCGTTGGAAATGGTGCTTGGGGCTAATGTGGGGGCAGCCCTGGGAAATTACAAGCGCCCAGGACATGAAATGCAAAAAGGGGCCAAAAAGGCCCCTTCCTGCTGCTACCCCGTTCCCAATCAGGCGTCGGGAGCGGCCTTGGCTTGCGGCTCGCTGTTCTCGTAGATCAGCAGCGGCTGCGAAGAGCCTTCGATGACGCTTTCGTCGATCACCACCTTGCTGACATCCTTCTGCGAAGGAATCTCGTACATGGTGTCGAGCAGCACGCCCTCGAGGATCGAACGCAGGCCACGGGCGCCGGTCTTGCGCTCCAGCGCCTTGCGGGCAACGGCCTTGAGCGCATCGCTGCGGAACTCGAGGTCGACGCTCTCCATCTCGAACAGCTTGGCGTATTGCTTGGTCAGCGCGTTCTTCGGCTCGGTGAGGATCTGCATCAGAGCAGCCTCATCCAGCTCGTCCAGCGTCGCCAGAACCGGCAGACGGCCGACGAACTCCGGAATCAGGCCGAACTTGACCAGATCGTCCGGCTCGACCTCACGCAGCGACTCGCCGACCTTCTTGCCCTCTTCCTTGCTGCGCACTTCGGCACTGAAACCGATGCCGCCCTTGGTGGAGCGGTTCTGGATGACCTTTTCCAGGCCAGAGAACGCGCCACCGCAGATGAACAGGATGTTGCGGGTATCAACCTGCAGGAACTCCTGTTGCGGATGCTTGCGACCGCCTTGCGGCGGCACCGAGGCAACGGTGCCCTCGATCAGCTTCAACAGCGCCTGCTGCACGCCCTCGCCCGAGACGTCACGGGTGATGGACGGGTTGTCCGACTTGCGCGAGATCTTGTCGATCTCGTCGATGTAGACAATGCCCATCTGGGCCTTTTCCACGTCGTAGTCGCACTTCTGCAGCAGTTTCTGAATGATGTTCTCGACGTCCTCACCGACATAACCGGCTTCGGTCAGGGTGGTGGCGTCGGCAATGGTGAACGGTACGTTCAGCAGGCGCGCGAGTGTCTCGGCCAGCAGCGTCTTGCCCGAGCCGGTCGGCCCGATCAGCAGGATGTTGCTCTTGCCCAGTTCGACTTCGTCGCCCTTCTTGTCACGCTGGTTCAGGCGCTTGTAGTGGTTGTACACCGCTACCGCCAGCACCTTTTTCGCGCGCTCCTGACCAATGACGTACTGGTCCAGGATACCGCTGATTTCTTTCGGCGAGGGTAGCTTGTGCGCGTTGCTCTCGGCCTGGGCTTCCTGCACCTCCTCACGGATGATGTCGTTGCACAGGTCGACGCACTCGTCGCAGATAAATACCGAGGGGCCGGCAATCAACTTGCGCACTTCGTGCTGGCTTTTGCCGCAGAAGGAGCAATAGAGCAATTTGCCGTTGTCCTCGCCGTTACGGGTGTCAGTCATTCGATCGATCCAATCCGGTAGGCTTGAAACACAAGATGAAGGCAATCGCTGGCTTTTTCAAGTCCGCGGGTAGGCGCAATCTGCACCCACCCGCTCTGGCGCATTGCTTCAGGATGCCAGTTGCCGCTTGTCGTAGACCGAGTCGATCAGGCCGTACTCGGCCGCGCGCGCAGCGCTCATGAAGTTGTCACGCTCGGTGTCGCGCTTGATGGTTTCCAGCGGCTGGCCGGTGTGATGGGCCAGCAGCTCGTTCAGGCGCGCCTTGATGTTGAGGATTTCCTGGGCGTGGATCTCGATATCGGTCGCCTGGCCCTGGAAGCCGCCCAGCGGCTGGTGAATCATCACCCGCGAGTTGGGCAGGCAGTGGCGCTTGCCGGCGGCACCAGCCGCGAGCAGGAAGGCGCCCATGCTACAGGCCTGGCCGATACAGATGGTCGAGACGTCCGGCTTGATGAACTGCATGGTGTCGTAGATCGACATGCCAGCTGTCACGGAGCCGCCTGGGGAGTTGATGTAAAGATGGATATCCTTGTCCGGGTTTTCCGCCTCAAGGAACAGCAGTTGCGCCACTACCAGGTTGGCCATGTAGTCCTCTACAGGGCCGACCAGGAAGATCACGCGCTCCTTCAGGAGGCGCGAATAGATGTCGTAGGCGCGTTCGCCACGGGCGGACTGCTCGATAACCATCGGGACCAGGCCGCCCGCGGCCTGGATGTCAGAGCTCTGCTGAATATAAGAATTGCGGGACATGTCCTGCACTCACTCCCAAATAGTCATGGCTTGAATACGCACAAGCCAGCGCGAAGGCTGGCTTGTGGGGGTTTCCTACGAGAGTAGCCTGTTACTCAGCGTCGGCAGCTGCCTGGGCTGGTTTCACCGCTTCTTCGTACGAGACCGATTTGTCGGTCACAGTCGCTTTCTGCAGGACAGTATCTACAACTTGTTCTTCCAGTACAACCGAACGCACTTCGTTCAGTTGCTGGTCGTTCTTGTAGTACCAGGCGATGACCTGCTCAGGCTCCTGGTAGGCCGAGGCCATCTCTTCGATGACTTCGCGAACCTTGGCTTCGTCCGGCTTCAGGTCGAACTGCTTGACCACTTCGGCAACGATCAAGCCCAGGACCACGCGGCGCTTGGCCTGCTCTTCGAACATCTCGGCTGGCAGCTGCTCAGGCTTGATGTTGCCACCGAACTGCTGAACGGCCTGCACGCGCAGACGGTTGACTTCGTTTTCCAGCAGGGCCTTTGGCACTTCGACCGGGTTGGCGGCCAGCAGACCGTCCATGACCTGGTTCTTGACCTTGGTCTTGATGGCCTGGCGCAGTTCACGCTCCATGTTCTTGCGAACTTCGGCGCGGAAGCCTTCCAGGGTCGATTCCTTGATACCGAACTGGGCGAAGAAGGCTTCGTTCAGTTCTGGCAGCACAGGAGCCGAAACGCTGTTGACGGTAATGGTGAACTCGGCGGCCTTGCCTGCCAGGTCCAGGTTCTGGTAGTCCTCTGGGAAGGTCACGTTGACCACGCGCTCTTCGCCAGCCTTGGCGCCAACCAGACCTTCTTCGAAGCCCGGGATCATGCGGCCGGAGCCCAGTACCAGCTGGGTGCCCTTGGCCGAACCACCGGCGAAGGCTTCACCGTCGATCTTGCCGACGAAGTCGATGTTGACCTGGTCGTCGTTCTGCGCGGCGCGCTCGACAGCCTCGAAGCGGGTGTTCTGCTTGCGCAGGACTTCCAGCATGTTGTCCAGGTCGGCGTCAGCCACTTCGGCGCTCAGGCGCTCGACAGCGATCGAGTCGAAACCGGCAACGGTGAACTCAGGGAAGACTTCGAAGATGGCGACGAACTCGAGGTCCTTGCCTTTTTCGAACGATTTTGGCTCGACGGCAGGAGCGCCGGCCGGGTTCAGCTTCTGCTCGACGATGGCTTCGTAGAAGGAAGCCTGGACCAGGTCACCGAAGGCTTCCTGACGGGCATCGGCCTCGAAACGCTGGCGGATCACGCTCATTGGCACCTTGCCCGGGCGGAAGCCCGCGATCTTGGCGCGCTTGGCAGTCTGCTGCAGACGCTTGTTGACTTCGTTCTCGACGCGCTCGGCCGGAACGGCGATGGTCATGCGGCGCTCGAGAGCGGAAGTGTTTTCAACAGAAACTTGCATGGATATTCCTCGTTGCACAGACGTTAGCCGGCGATAACCCGACTCCAGAATCAAGGGCAAACATTCTAGTGACTCGCGCACCAGAAGTCACCCCACCCGGATTGTCGGCGAAACACGCCGGTCGATTTCCCTGGAAGGCACGCACGACGGGGCGTCGAGCCTATTCATATAACGACCGCGCGCCACCTCGAATGCCGCGCAGTTGTAAAACCTTGTCAAACAAACAACAGCCTGGGCGATCGCCAGTTTTATTGCGGCTCGATCTCGTTGAACTGGCAGTATTCTTCCCAAGCCAGGCCCAACGCCTCGGCCACCTCGCGGTGCACTTCCAGGCGCATGGCCTGCAACTGCTCCGGCGACTCGGCGATCAACTGCAACGCGTACTCCCAAGGCTGGACGCCCTGCTCCTGGGCTGCATCCTCGAACGCCCATTCGATCTGCTGGGCCTGCTCACGGGCATCCAGCTCACGGATTTCTTCGAGCAACTGCGGATTTGCCTCGGCAAAACGCTGCAGCGCCAGGGCCTGGCGCGCCTCTTTTGCAATCATTTGCGCTACTCCTCTGCCAGTCTGTTCAGCCAGGCATTCAACCGGCTGAAATCTAACAGCTTTTATCGCCTGACCACCAGTAGCCACAGGCACCGGATGGCAGAAACAAAAAAGGCGCCCGATCATTCGATCCGGGCGCCTTCTGAAAATATGGGGTGGACGATGGGAATCGAACCCACGACAACCGGAATCACAATCCGGCGCTCTACCAACTGAGCTACGCCCACCATAATGCAGTGTTGCGGTACAGCCTTACAGAAACATGGTGCGGACGAAGAGACTCGAACTCTTACAGCTTGCGCCGCTGGAACCTAAATCCAGTGTGTCTACCAATTTCACCACGTCCGCATGAAACGCTTAGAACAAGGGCGCCGGATCATTCAATCGAGGCGCCCCTGAAAAATCTGGGGTGGACGATGGGAATCGAACCCACGACAACCGGAATCACAATCCGGCGCTCTACCAACTGAGCTACGCCCACCATAACGCGTTACTGCTTACTTGCCCGAGCCTAAATGGCGCACCCGGCAGGACTCGAACCTGCGACCATCCGCTTAGAAGGCGGATGCTCTATCCAGCTGAGCTACGGGCGCTTAAGCTTCCAGCCAAACCGAACAAGCGAACCACTTGCCCTGCTCGACTTTGCCAACCCGTGCCAGGCAGTGCCCGACAAGTGCGGCGAATCTTATAGGCGACCCTGAGGGGCGTCAACACCTTTCGCAAAAAAATTTAAATTATTGAAGGGGTTAGGGGATTTGCCCGACCACCCGCCTTTGCCCTTGGGCCATGTCGTGCGAGAATGTGCCCTTCTTATATATGTTCCCTTCTCGATGGTTAATCACGCGTCTATGACTGCACACCTTATCGATGGCAAGGCGATCGCCGCCAACCTGCGCCAGCAGATCGCCCAACGTGTCGCCGAGCGCCGCCAGCAGGGCCTGCGCACGCCAGGCCTGGCGGTGATCCTGGTCGGCAGCGACCCGGCCTCCCAAGTCTATGTCTCGCACAAGCGCAAGGACTGTGAAGAGGTCGGCTTCATTTCCCAGGCGTTCGACCTGCCCAGCGATACCACGCAGCAAGCCCTGGCCGATCTGATCGACCGGCTCAACGACGACCCGGCAGTCGACGGCATTCTCCTACAACTGCCGCTGCCGGAGCATCTGGACGCCTCGCTGCTGCTCGAGCGCATCCGCCCGGACAAGGACGTGGACGGTTTCCACCCCTACAACATCGGCCGCCTGGCACAGCGCATCCCGCTGCTGCGTCCGTGCACTCCGAAAGGCATCATGACCCTGCTGCATAGCACCGGCCAGGATCTGTACGGCATGAACGCGGTGATCGTCGGCGCATCCAACATCGTCGGCCGACCGATGGCCATGGAGCTGCTGCTGGCCGGCTGCACCGTCACCGTCTGCCACCGTTTCACCAAGGACCTGCCCGGCCATGTCGGCCGGGCCGACCTGGTGGTGGTTGCTGCCGGCAAGCCGGGGCTGGTCAAGGGTGAGTGGGTCAAGGAAGGCGCAATCGTCATCGACGTCGGCATCAACCGCCAGGAAGACGGCAAGCTGGTCGGCGACGTGGTCTACGAGACCGCCCTGCCCCGCGCCGGCTGGATCACCCCGGTGCCGGGCGGCGTGGGTCCGATGACCCGGGCATGCCTGCTGGAGAACACCCTGTATGCGGCTGAAGAGCTGCACAAGTAATACGGTGTTCCGGCAATAAAGAAAACGGCGCCCTTCGAGGCGCCGTTTTCAGTTGTACAGTTCATCCTTGTGGGAGCGGCGATGCGGCGACCCGACTTGCCCCGCGATAGCGATGGATCTGCCGACGCCATCGCGGGGCAAGCCCTCTCCCACGAGGATGGCGACCTTTTTCTGTGGCACCAGCCGATTCCGCTGCCAAACAAGCCATTTCAGCTGGACCCGCTGCCCGCCCCGTCCGCTTCAGCCGGGATCTCACCGCAAACCATCACACAATGGTCACACAGCCCACCTGTGGATGCGTGCCCAATGCAAACAACAAATACCGTCCTCATGATTCGCCCGGCGCGGTTCGCCTTCAACCCCGACACCGCCGCCAACAACCGCTTCCAGCAAGCGCCGCTGGACCCTGAGACCGCCAGCGCAAAGGCCCTGGAAGAGTTTGACGGCTACGTCGACAGCCTGCGCCAGCACGGCGTCGACGTACTGGTGGTGCAAGACACCCCAGAGCCCCATACCCCTGACTCGATCTTCCCCAACAACTGCTGGAGCAGCCATGCCGACGGCAGTCTGGTGCTCTACCCGATGGAGGGCAAGAACCGCCGCCTGGAACGCAGCAAGGGCGTACTGGGCGTGCTGAGCGAGCGCTTCGCCATCCAGCGCACCGTCGACCTGAGCCCGCTGGAACAGCAGAATCTGTTCCTCGAAGGCACCGGCAGCATGGTCCTGGACCGCGAGCACCGCATCAGCTACGCCTGTCACTCGGGGCGCACCCACGAACGCGCCCTGCGCCAGTTCGCCGAGCATCTGGACTACCGCCTGTGCCTGTTCCACGCGGTGGACCGCCAGCAGGCGCCGATCTACCACAGCAACGTGATGATGAATGTCGGCCGCCAGCTCGCCGTGGCCTGCCTCGATGCCCTGCCCCACCCAGACGAACGCCGCGCACTGGAGCACTCGCTGCGCGACACCGACAAGCAGGTGCTGGCGCTGAACTTCGATCAGCTGGAGAACTTCGCCGGCAACATGCTCGAGGTCCACGACCGCGACGGCCGCTCGCTGCTGGTGATGTCGCGCAGCGCCTGGCGCTCGCTCGATGCGCAGCAGCGCCGCCAGGTCGAACGCCACAGCCATCCGCTGGTGGTGAACATCGACCATATCGAACGCATAGGCGGCGGCAGCGCCCGCTGCATGCTCGCCGAAATCCACCTGCCCTCGCGCCACTGACCCGTCAAGGAGAACCATCATGACCCGCTACATCGACGTAAATGACCTCGCCCGCCTGGTCAACCGCAAGGGCCTGCCCACCTGCCTGGCCGAGATGGCCGAGTACATCCGCCAGGACTACCTGCGCTGGCACGACTTCGAGAAATGCGCGCGCCTGGCCAACCACTCGCCGGACGGGGTGATCGAACTGATGCCTGTGTCCGACGCCAGCCTGTACGCCTTCAAGTACGTCAACGGCCACCCGAAGAACACCCACAACGGCCTGCTCACCGTGATGGCCTTCGGCGCCCTGGGCGATGTCGATACCGGCGCGCCAGTGCTGCTCAGCGAGATGACCCTGACCACCGCCATCCGTACCGCCGCCACCTCGGCCCTGGCCGCCCGCTACCTGGCGCGCTCGGACAGCAAGCGCATGGCGCTGATTGGCAACGGCTCGCAAAGCGAGTTCCAGGCCATCGCCTTCCACACCCTGCTGGGCATCGAGGAAATCCGCCTGTT
This sequence comes from Pseudomonas sp. RC3H12, assembly GCF_018596375.1. Lineage (NCBI taxonomy): Bacteria > Pseudomonadati > Pseudomonadota > Gammaproteobacteria > Pseudomonadales > Pseudomonadaceae > Pseudomonas > Pseudomonas sp. RC3H12. The sequence goes on from NZ_CP075595.1 coordinate 2,911,420, forward strand.
CGACATTGACCGCAAGGCTTCGGAGAAACTGGCAGCCAACCTGGCCGGCTACCCGCAACTGAAGCTGACCATCGCCGGCAGCGTGGCCGAGGCGGTACGCGGCGCCGATATCGTCACCACGGTCACCGCCGACAAGGCCTACGCCACCATTCTCACCCCGGAGCTGATCGAGCCGGGCATGCACCTCAATGCCGTGGGCGGCGACTGCCCGGGCAAGACCGAATTGCACCGCGACATCGTCGAGCGTGCCCGAGTGATCGTCGAGTACGAACCGCAGAGCCGGATCGAGGGCGAGATCCAGCAGATGCCGGCCGACTCGCCGACCACCGAGTTCTGGCAGGTGGTCGAGGGCAGCGCCGCAGGCCGCGAGAACGCCGGGCAGGTCACGTTGTTCGACTCGGTCGGCTTCGCCCTGGAGGACTACTCGGCGCTGCGCTATGTGCTCGACGTGGCCCGCACCCTGGACATCGGGCATGACATTGCGCTGGTGCCTGAACTCGAGAACCCGAAGGACCTGTTTGCCTTGCTGCAGCCAAAAGGGCGTGAGCGCAAGGCCAGTGCTGCCTGACCGAACACGCGGGGCCGCTTGGCGGCCCCATTGACCGAAACGGCTGTCGCACATCCATAAATCTTTGTCGAAACAGCCGTTTCGGCTGCAAGTAGCCCACTAACAGCCGAATCCGGCCTCCCACGCGCTGGCAAACGACACAAAAAACCTGTCTATCTCGCGCATCCTGAGCGCGACCCATGAGTCACTGACGGACCTACGCGCATCAACCGCCCTACTACCAATAACAACACCCAGGGACCCAAGACCATGTTCTCCATGCGAAAACGCCTCGGCGTGCTGCTGTTCTCGTTGTGTGCCACCAGCGTTGCCCAGGCCAAGGAGTGGACCGAGATCCGCTTCGGCGTCTTCCCCGAATACCCACCTTTCGAATCCGTTGCCGCCGATGGCAGCCTGCAAGGCTTCGACATCGACCTGGGCAACGCCATCTGCGCCAAGCTGCAGGTCAAGTGCACCTGGGTGCACAACGAGTTCGACGGCATGATCCCGGCCCTGCGCGCCCGCAAGTTCGACGCCATCATGTCCTCCATGGCCGTCACTCCGGCACGCCTGAAGCAGATCGACTTCACCAGCCGCCTGTTCCTCAGCCCCACCTCGGTGATCGTGCGCAAGTCAGCCGACTTCGGCGACTCCACCGAATCGCTCAAGGGCAAGCAGGTCGGCGTGCTCCAGGGTTCGCTGCAGGAAGCCTACGCCCGCACCGTGCTGGCGCCTCAGGGCGCGCAGGTCAAGGCCTACCAGAGCCAGGACCAGAACTACGCCGACCTGATCAATGGCCGCCTCGACGCCACCGTCACCGACAAGCTCGAAGCCCAGCTCAACTTCCTCTCCAAGCCCGAAGGCGCCGACTTCAAGAGCGGCCCGGCGATAAAGGACCCGACCTTGCCGCTGGACATCGCCATGGGCCTGCGCAAGAGCGATCCCGAACTCAAGGCCCTGCTCGACAAGGGCATCGCCATGATCCATGCCGACGGCACCTACGCCGAGATCCAGAAGAAATACGTCGGCGACGTGGACATCTACAACGAGTGACCTACAGCGCCGATCGCGGGGCAAGCCCGCTCCCACGGGCTCACCTCTGCTTGGAAGCAGGCTTGCCCCGCGACGGCCTCCCCGCGAGATCCCTGCCATGAACGACTTCCTCTCCCACGGCCTGCAAGGCTTCGGCCCGCTGCTGGCCCAGGGCACCTGGATGACCCTCAAGCTGGCCCTGCTGTCACTGGCGCTCAGCCTCGCACTGGGCCTGATCGGCGCCAGCGCCAAGCTGTCGCGATCAAGGCTGCTGCGCCTCCCGGCCACCCTCTACACCACACTGATCCGCAGCGTTCCCGACCTCGTGCTGATCCTGCTGATCTTCTACAGCATGCAAATCTGGCTCAACGACCTGACCGAGATGCTGGGCTGGGACTATGTCGAAATCGACCCGTTCAGCGCCGGGGTAGTCACCTTGGGCTTCATCTACGGCGCCTACTTCACCGAGAACTTCCGCGGCGCCATCCTCAGCGTACCCGCCGGACAGCTGGAGGCCGCCACCGCCTATGGCCTGAGCAGGACGCAGCGGTTTCGGCTGGTGCTGTTCCCGCAGCTGATGCGCTTTGCCCTGCCGGGGCTGGGCAACAACTGGCTGGTGTTGCTCAAGTCCACCGCACTGGTGTCGATCATCGGCCTGGCCGACCTGGTCAAGGCCGCGCAGAACGCCGGCAAGACCACCAATGACATGCTGTTCTTCCTGTGCCTGGCGGGCTTGGTCTACCTGGTCATCACCACCTTGTCCAACCGCCTGCTCAAGCACCTCGAGCGGCGCTACAACACCGGCATCAAGGAGCTGGCGCGATGATCGAACTCCTTCAGGAATACGGCCTGGCCTATCTCTACAACGATGGCACCGGCCTCTCGGGCCTGGCCATGACTCTCTGGCTGTTCCTGGCCAGCATGGTGCTGGGCTTCGCCTTGTCGCTGCCACTGGCCTTGGCGCGCACCTCGCATCATGCCTGGCTGCGCCTGCCGGTGCAGCTGTACACCTTCGTGTTCCGCGGCACGCCGCTCTATATCCAGCTGCTGATCTGCTACACCGGGCTCTACAGCCTGCAGGTGGTGCGCGACCACGCCCTGCTCGACCAGTTTTTCCGCAACGCGCTCAACTGCACCTTGCTGGCGTTGGTGCTCAACACCTGCGCCTACACCGTGGAAATCTTCGCCGGGGCCATCCGCAATCTGCCCGCCGGCGAGCTGGAGGCGGCCCAGGCCTATGGCCTGCGCGGCTGGAAGCTCAACCTGTTCCTGGTGCTGCCCGCCGCCCTGCGCCGCTCGCTGCCGGCCTACAGCAACGAACTGATCCTGATGTTGCATGCCACCTCGCTGGCCTTCACCGCCACCGTCGCCGACATCCTCAAGGTGGCCCGCGACGCCAACGCCGCAACCTTCCTGACCTTCCAGGCCTTCGGCGTGGCCGCCTTGCTGTACATGCTGCTGTCCTTCGCCCTGGTCGGCCTGTTCCGCGTGGCCGAACGGCGCTGGATGCGCTTCCTTGACCCTGTACGAGGCTGAAAACATGACTGCTACCGCACTGCCACTTTCCACCTTCGCCCAGGCCCCGAAGGCACACGCCCATGCCGGCGCGATCAAGCTCAGCGTCGAGGGCCTGCACAAGCACTACGGCGAGCACCAGGTGCTCAAGGGCGTCTCGCTGCAGGCACGCAAGGGCGATGTGATCAGCCTGATCGGCGCCAGCGGCTCGGGCAAGAGCACCTTCCTGCGCTGCATCAACTTTCTCGAGCAGCCCAACGCCGGCAGCATCACCCTCGACGGCCAGACCCTGGAGATCCACCCCGGCACCCGCACCCCGCCACCGGCCCAACTGCAGAACCTGCGCACACGCCTGGCCATGGTGTTCCAGCACTTCAACCTGTGGAGCCACCTGACGGTGCTTGAAAACATCTGCCTGGCGCCGCGCAAGGTGCTGGGGATCAGCGCCAGCGAAGCCGAGGCACGGGCGCGCAAGTACCTGGACAAGGTCGGCCTGCCGGCCCGCGCCGCCGAGCAGTATCCGGCGTTTCTCTCCGGCGGCCAGCAACAGCGCGTGGCCATCGCCCGGGCGCTGGCCATGGAGCCGGAAATCATCCTGTTCGACGAGCCCACCTCGGCACTCGACCCGGAATTGGTCGGCGAAGTGCTCAAGGTGATACAGACGCTCGCCGAGGAAGGACGTACCATGCTCATGGTCACTCATGAAATGGGGTTTGCCCGCCAGGTATCGAGCCAGGTGCTGTTCCTGCACCAGGGCCTGGTCGAGGAAAGCGGCAGCGCCGAGATCCTCGACCGGCCACAGAGCGAGCGCCTGCGGCAGTTCCTCTCCAACCGCCTCAAGTGAAGTCAAGCCGTATATGGATAGCAAGGCCATCAGCTCCACCTCGGCACCGCTGGATCGCATCGACGAAGCGATCATCGACGTGCTGCGCCACCACGGAAGGATCACCTACGAAAAGCTCTCCACCCTCGTGCACCTGACCCCCAGGCCCTGCCTGGAGCGGGTGCGCAAGCTGGAGCGGCGCGGGGTAATCCGCGGTTACGGGGCCATCATCGACCTGCAGCAGGTTTCCCCCGGGTTGTCATTGCTGGTGCTGGTGGCCTTGTCCAACCAGAGCGGGCGCTCGGCGCAGCGGGCCTTCGAAGCCACCGTGCGCGCCTGCCCGCAGGTCTACGAGTGCCAGCTGATCAGCGGGCACTTCGACTACAGCCTGCGCATGCGCTGCCGCGACATGGAGCACTACCGGGTGCTGACCGAGACCTGGATGAACAACGACGAGCTGCATATCGACAAGCTGGTGGCGCATCCAGAGCTGGCGGCGGTGAAGAGCACGGCGCCGCAGCCATGAACAGCCGGTAGTACCCACCTACCACACCATCACCGGGCAACTGCCCAGACTTCTGGCTTTCCCTGCAGAGAGCCGACCGGATGACTTCGCCCCTTCCACCCCTCAGCGCGTTCATCGACGCCCGCCTGCCGACCTGGTTACGCCAGGCCGGACAGGGCCGCCGGGCAACGCTCGAATCACGCATTCGCGCCAGCCACAGCACCAGCCGTCAGGTGCGCGAGCATCTCGACATGATCGCCACGCCCCAGTCCTTTGCCGAGCAGAAGCTTGAACCCAGCCTGCGCGAATGGTACCCGAACCAGTCATTACCGACCTCTTCGCAAGGCTGGCTCTGGAACATCGACTCCCGGCGCGACATGAGCTGGCTGGAAGCGGCATTACTGAACTTCGCCAAAGGCAGCCGGGTGCGCCTGGCAACCGCACGCCATGGCGACAACCTGTCGCTGGACAACCAACGTTTTGTCGACGGCGTGCGCGCGCTCGACATCGGCGGACAATATCAACGATTGCTGCGCACCAGCGTCGATAACGCCCGCTTTCGCACCATGCTGGCCCTGCAGGACCGCAACGCCCTGGCCGCTGACCTGGTGATCGCCGATCTGCGGGGGCTGCTGGATCCGAGCCAGCTGGCGCTCGGCGAGGCGCTTGTCGGGAAACGCGACTTCACAACTTCCGCTTCAGGGCAACGATGCGCCCTGCAGTGCTGCTCGCTGCGCATTTTCGATACCGTCATCCATGGGCCGCTGCTCATGCGGCGCACACCTCGAGGGCGGGAGGAAAGCTGCTTTCTTTATCTGCCTGGCGATGACACTCCCTTGACGGGTTATCCAACGTTCCAGCATGCCGCCCAGGCCTTGACCCGCCGCTTGCGCAATGATCGCTTCCGCCGGCACTTCGCTCGCTACATCGCAGACTTTGATAAACCGCACTTCTTCAGACGGCTGCGCGAAACCCTGTTCCCGCGCTACCCCTACCTGGGGCTGCGAACCCCCATGCCGGAACTGACCAAAGGCGACAGGGTCAGCTGGCTCAGCCAATGGTTTCCACCTTTCGGCGCCATCTGGCAGGAAACCCTCGATCACAATGCGCGCCTGCCAATGGCGTTCGTGCCTTGGGACGGCGATTGTTTCGAGGCACGGGCACGCCTGGCGGTGCAACGCCTTCTCGCGGACGCTCGGACACAGGCGGTGCCGACCGCCCAGCGCGATGCCGAGCAATTGGCACAGCAACTTGAACACTGGTTGAGTATCGGCATGACCGTGCTCAACCTGGCGAGCCTGCCGCTGGAGGTCTTGCAACTGCCGATGCTCATGGTGGGGGGAGCACAGCTGGTGGGTACATTCCTCGATGGTATTCATGCGGCCAATGAAGGGGATGCCGACGCGGCGATCCATCACCTGTTCGACGTCATCGGCAACCTCGCACAGTTCGCCGTGCTCGGCTTCGCTGCCCGCGGTTTTGCCGAGCCGCCAGGCGTGCTGCATGACTGGCTACCCGCGCACGGTGAATCGGGCACCCGCCTGTGGAGCGGCAATTTGATGCCCTTCTCCAGGGAAGCGCCCTGGCCCGTCGACACTCCCCTGCATGCCACCGGCCTGCCACGCTGGAATGACAAACACTGGCTGATCCTGGAGAACCGGGCATTCGAGCTCGAGCAAGGCACCGCTGATCGATGGCAGCTCCAGCCTGCCCGCGGCGTGCGCCATAAACCTGTACTGCGTGGCAGCAACGGCCAAGGCGCCTGGCTGCTGGGCCACGAACGCCCGGCAAGCTGGGATACATGGCAGCTGCTGCGCCGGCTTGGCCCCCCCACCCGAGGGTTGGACGATACCCTGGCGCTACGTGCCTTGCAGGCCAGCAGCTATGATGCGAATGCCCTGCGCAAGGTGATCGTGGAGCGCGAACCAGCTCCCGCCCTGCTGCTCGACAGCCTGCAGGCGCTCGGGGCAGATCCTGTCCCGCTCCCTGTACCTGGGGCGGGCGATGAAACCTTGGCACGCGACTTTCCTTCGCTCAGCCCTCGAGTACGGGCGCAAGTGCTGGACGAAGCTACGCGCGAAGATCTGCACATGCTGCGCGAGCACAGACGCGTACCATTGGCCATCGCGGAATCGGCCCGACTCTATCAGCGCGAAGCAAGGATCAACCGCGCCCTGCAAGGCTTCTACCAGGGGCAGGCGGGCCATGCGGACCGTGATGAGGTCGCCTTTGCCGTGCTTTCGCACATGTCTGGCAGAGATACCTCACTGCGTATCGAGCTTCGCCAGGACACGCCCGAAGGCAAACTGTTGCTTGCCGTCGGAGCACCACACTTACCCGCGATCACACTGACCCGCGACGCCCTCGGCTACCGTTATTGGCAAACCGGCGCCATGCCGGCCGACCGGGTCGATCTGTTCCACGCCTTGTTCGAAGCCCTGCCTGAGCCGCAACGCCGGGCGCTGGAACTGCCAGAGCAAACGGCGCAGGGCCTGCGCGATGCACTGTTCCTGCGCGCCCACACCCAGCGCGACCAGGTTACAGCAGCCCTGCGCATGCCGCCGCTGCGCAAACTCTTCAGGCTGCCAGGGCGACTCGCAGATGGCCGGCTCGGTTATGCCTTGAGCGGTCGGGGGCAAGGCTGGCTGACAGAAGACGAACTGTTCGACCAGCTGTACCCTGAAGATCCATTGAACAATCGGGAGCAGTTGCGCCTGCGCCTGCGGGAAGAGGCAGGCAGCCGCCCAGGCGCTTTTGAACGCCTGCTCGAAGCCCAACGCGCCGACTTCAATACCCTCGATATTGGCTTGCAGCGGTGGATCGACCTGACCGCCCCGGACCCTGCCGATACTTTCCACGTGCGCCGCAACGCCCGCAGCTCTGCTGCTCTCAGCATTCGCCGCGCCTGGCGGCGACAGGGCACGCCCGATAGCGAATCCACCCTGAATCACGTTGTCCTGCAACTGGATGCGGAACATCTGGCTGAACTGCCCCGCATGGAAACACGCCTGCCCCATGTCCGCCACCTGGCGCTGAGCAATCTCCAGGATTTGTACAACGCCAATATCGATCCGTTCCTGCGTGCTTTCCCGAACCTGCGCTACCTCGACCTGACTCAATGTCGCCTTAATGAACTTCCCGAGGCCTTGGGCGAGCTGACTCAACTGCGCTCGCTGGACCTGAGCGGCAATCGTCTGGACATCGACAGCGAAGCGAGCCTTGGAGTGCTCACTCGACTACCCAGGCTGGAGCGCCTGCTACTGACTGGCGCGGTCGAGAACATCAGTGCTGAGAGCTTGCAGCGCCTGTCGTCGCTGCAACATCTATGGCTGCTGGTAGCGGACGAAAACTACCTGGCCTGGGAGGCCGAGCACTTCCAGGCCCTGCAGCAATGGCCAGCACTGACCCACCTGAGCCTGTCACTGAACGACATCACGCTCACCGAACAAAGCCGTGCCGCGCTCAACGGACTGAACCGGCTGCAAACAATGTACCTCAGTGACAACCCATTGGACATGGCACCTGACCTGACGGGGTGGCAGCGCCTGCAACGCCTGGACCTGGAGGATAGCGCCCTGTCGCAATGGCCCATCGGCATCGAGCAACTGTTGAACCAGCGCCCCCTGCAGCTTCGCGAACTGGACCTGAGCAGCAACCTGCTGGAGGATGCTCCACATCTGCGTGATAGCGCATTCGCCCAAGCCCTGCGGGCCGGCGAGGACGTTTCATACAACTTGAACGGCAATCCGTTTTCCGAGCGGGCACTGCTGCGCCTGGTGGATGCCGGGCTCACCCCCGTGACAGGGTCATCGGAAGCACAACTGTGGCGCAGCGACTGGCCCGAGGATCTGCAACTGCATGTGACCAACACCGCGCAGGCCCCGCAATGGCGCCCTTTGTATGCACTTTTCGAACGACTCCCTCAGACCCCCGACTTCCAGCGCAGCCCCACGACCATGAGCCGCCGCATGCAGGACATACTGATCACCCTCGCCGACCTGGAGCCCGCCACTCACGATGTTCCGGGCTGGGGACGCGCCGAATTGCAGCAGCAGATCAATGACTTGCTCAGGGACGCAGGTCAGGAATGTGTCGACCAGGCCGAACTGCTGTTCCAGCAGGTCGAGACTCAGGTCAACGTCTGGCGTACCGTAGCACGGGCGCCGGCCAATGCCAGCGATACCCAGGTCGCGATCGACACCGCTACCGCACTGCTGCGCCAACAACGCCTGGACGAACGTATTGGCGCATTGTTCAATGCCCGGGCCACCAGGCGCCGCGTGCTGGCCCAGGCGCCGGACCAGGCCGCCCCGGCGCTTGACCCGGACGACGACCTCCCCGACGAACAACTGACGGACCCCAATTACCCGCTCGATGAGGTAGAGATGGCGCTGCACGCCCGCATGCAGTTGCAAACGCGCCTGAACCTGCCATCGCAACCCCAGGTGATCCGCTTCGACTATCTGGCACGATTGTCCGGGCCCACGCTGCAGCGGCTGGCAGCCGATGTCGAGCAGTACAGCAACCTCGCTCGACTGGCCGAGTGGGCTACCGACCAAGCGTTCTGGCAGGGGTGGATGAGGCGCTTGCATCCGGCGCGCTTCACCGCTCTGGTGAACGAATGGGCAGGCGCTTCCGAGTACTTCGACACCCTGAGCGAAGCCGGGCCGGTCGATACCGTCTACACCGGGCCAACGGTGCCACAGGCCTTCATCGATGTACTGGTACGTGACTACCCGGCGATCCAGTGGCAACGCGACGGCTGGTTGCTACGTGTCGATCTGGTATCTGGACGCTATGTCGATGAAGGCACGCTCTATCTGGGCATATCCTCTGTGTTATTGAGCACGCGACAACAGGCAGAGACCTCACTCATGGGCAGCCTGACACGAGAAACGCTGGGGCTGCGCCCAGCTTGAGCGCTATACGCATTCAGCACTGCCAGTCCACCGGCTGTTGATAGCCCGCGACCCAGCCGACGACCTCGGCAGCCGGCATCGGCCTGGCAATGCCATACCCCTGGGCCAGCTCGCAGCCCAACGCCATGAGCGCCTTGCCGTGCTCGATGCTTTCCACTCCCTCGGCCACCACCTCACGCCCGAACGCCCGCGCGAGCCCGATCACCGCACCGGCCAGGGCCAGGTCGTCATGGTCATGCAGGATGTCGCGCACGAAGGACTTGTCGATCTTGATGGTCTGCGCCGGTAAGCGCTTGAGATAGCTCAGCGAGGAGTAGCCAGTGCCGAAGTCATCCAGGGAGAAACGCACGCCCAGTGCTCGGCAGGCATCCAGGCAGCGGCCGACTCGCGGCAGGTTGTCGATTGCCACCGACTCGACGATCTCCAGGTCCAGGCGCCCTGGCGACACCCCGGGATTTCGCGCCAGCAACCGCTCCAGGCGTTGGGCGAAGTCGCCGCGCTGCAACTGGCGGGCGGCGATGTTGACGCTCAGTGACCAATCGCGCCCGGACAGCTGCCACTGCTGCAGTTGGGTCAAGGCCTGGTCGATGACCCATTCGCCCAGCTCGACGATCAGGTCGGTCTGCTCCACGAAGGGCAGGAACTCCCCCGGCGGCACCGGCCCCTTGGAGGGGTGCATCCAGCGCAGCAACGCCTCGAAACCGATCACCTGACCGCTGCGCATGTTCACCTTCGGCTGGTAGTACAGGCACAGCTCGCCCTGGCGCAGGGCCTGGCGCACCCGTGCCACCGTCTGGTGGGTGGCCTTGAGCTCGAGCTCCTGGGACACGTCGAACAGGTGGTAGCGGTTGCGCCCGCGCTGCTTGGCCACGTACATCGCCTGGTCGGCGTGGCGCACCAGGGTGTCGGCATCCTCGTCGTCCTGCGGGAACAGGGTGACGCCGATGCTCGCGCTCAGGCTCAACGGGTGCTCGCGTACCGTGTAAGGCGCGGCCAGCGCCTGGAGGATGCGCCGTAACGCGGCGTCGAGCTGCTGCGGGCCTTCGATATGCCGCAGGATCAACACGAACTCGTCCCCCGATAGCCGCGCCACCGCATCACCGCCACGCAGGATGTCCTGCAGGCGCTGGGCGACCTCCACCAGCAGCAGATCGCCAGTGGCATGGCCGTAGCCATCGTTGACCGCCTTGAAGCCATCGAGGTCGAGCATGCAGACAGCCAGGGGAATGCTTTCGCGCCGGGAGAACGCCAGGGCCTGGTTGAGCAGGTCGGACAGATAGGCACGGTTGGGCAGGCCGGTCAGCACGTCGTGCCCCACACGCCACTGCAGGGTGTGCAGCAACTGGCGCTTCTCGGTGACGTCGAAGCGGATCGACACATACTTGCGCACCTTGCCGGTGTGCGGGTCGATCAGCGGCACCATGGTGCTGTCTACCCAGTACAGCGAGCCGTCCTTGGCCCGGTTGCAGATCTCGCCCTTCCATACCCGGCCAGCGGCCAGGGCGCGCCACATCTCGAGGAAGAAGGTCGGCTCGTGCAGCCCGGAATTGAGGATGCGGTGGTTGGCCCCCAGCAGTTCCTCGCGGCTGTAGCCGGAGATGCTGCAGAACTGCTGGTTGACGTAGGTGATGCAACCACGCAGGTCGGTTTCGGAAAAGATCGCGGCCGCATCGACGGCCGCGCGGTAATTGTCGTCCATAAGCATCGCAACCTAGCGGTTGAAGCGCTCCACCAAGGCACGCAACCCAGCGCACACCTGCTCGAGCTCCGCGCCACGCACGGCAGCGGCATTGGCGCGGCGCGCGCTCTGCTGGACCGTACCCGCCACCCCGTTGATCTGCCGCGAGACATCCTCGGCGACACTGGATTGCTCGTGCGAGGCTGCGGCCATCTGCTGGCTCATATCGCTGATGCGCTGCACGGCGTGGCGGATGCCTTGCAAAGCTTCCTGGGTCAGGGCGACCTGGGTCACACCCTGTTGCGCACCCTCGATACCCTCGCTGGCGATGCTCACCGCCTGCTCGGCGCCACCGCGCAAACTGTCGATGATCGACTGGATATGCAGCGTGGATTGGCGGGTCTTGTCGGCCAGGGCACGTACTTCATCGGCGACCACCGCAAAGCCGCGGCCCTGCTCGCCGGCACGGGCGGCTTCGATGGCGGCGTTGAGCGCCAGCAGGTTGGTCTGCTCGGCGATGGCACGGATCATCCCGGCCGCCTCGGCGATGGCACCGGTCTGACCGGCGAGGTCGTTGACCGCCTGGTTGATCTGCCCGACCGTGCCAGCCAGGCTCTGGATCGCCGCCCCCGTGGCATCGGCCACCTGGCTGCCCTGCCCGGCCAGCAGGTGCGCGGTCTGCGCCTGCTCGGCGGTGAGTTGCACGTGGCCCGCGACTTCGCCGATCGAGGCGGCCATCTGAGTCATGGCGGTGGCGGTCAGGTCGGTCTCGGCGCGCTGTTCGAGTAACGCCGATTCGGTGCTGCGCGATAGCCGCCCGGCATCCTGGGCGGCGCCGGCCATCTGCGCGGCGAGGTCGCTCAGGCGAGTCAGCGCGGTCTTCAGGCGCGCCTCCTCGCTGATCAGGATCAGCTCCAGCTGCCCGGCAGCACCCGGCAGATCACTGTAGGTCAAGGCCGCGACCGGGTCGCTGAAGGTGCTGTCCGCCACCTGGACGATACGCCGCAAGTGGCGCCTCATGCGGCTTTGCGCCCACAGGCCGACGCCAGCGAACAGCGCCAGGGTCAAGCCTTGGGCAGGCAGGTCGGGCAGCAGCTGGTTGCCGGCGATGGCCGCGGCTCCGGCCAGCAGTGGCAGCGCCATGGCCCGGCCCAGCAACGCCAGGCGCCGGGCCGGCGACAGCGCCGCCTTGCTCTCGCGCAACCGGGCATACACAGCTTCGGCACGGGCCACCTGCTCACGGGTCGGGCGCACGCGCACCGACTCGTAGCCGATCACCTGGCCATTCTCGAGCATCGGTGTGACGTAGGCGTTGACCCAATAGAAGTTGCCGTTACGGCAGCGGTTCTTGACGACACCCATCCAGCTGCGGCCGGCCTTGAGGTACTGCCACATCAGCTCGAACACCGCCTCGGGCATGTCTGGATGGCGTACCAGGTTGTGCGGGCTGCCGATCAGCTCGTCCTGGCTGAAGCCGCTGATGGCCGCGAACTCGGCGTTGCAGTAGGTGATCAGGCTGGCCGTATCGGTGGCCGAAATGAGCCGCTGGTGCTCGGGAAAGCTTTGCTCGACCGGATTGACCGGCAGGTTCTGACGCACGATGAGACTCCATTCATACACGGCCCGACACGCGGCCTGACAGGAGGCCAGGTGTGCCGGAACCGTTCATCCTGGATCAGTTCCAATGTCCGCCAACGCTTGCACACGGGCCGGTGGATGACCGGATCGCCCTGGACGACTACTTGAATGACTGATCAATCAAAGCAACGAATTCTACGAATTCCATCACATTTTGCAAATAAAGGTGATGGATCATGGCGTTGCGCTATATCGACATATATCGTTAAGTGCTTGATTCTAAATGGGAATTAAGCGATGACGAGAACAGGTCTAGGTCCTGCCCTGCGCCGCTACCGCAAACTGGCAGGCTTCACTCAGGCACAACTGGGCGAGCGAACCGGCTTTGACCCCAAGACCATCAGCCGCTTCGAAACCGGCACCTACACCCCCAGCATCGAGTCGTTGGTGAGCTTTGCCGAGGCGCTGGGGGTCAAGCCAAAAGCGTTTTTCACCGACCCCGATGACGTCGAAGAACAACGCGCCTACCTCTTCGGCGTCATCCACAACGCCCCCCCCAAGGACCTCGGCAAGCTGATCGCCGCCGTCGATCAGGTGCTCGCCAAACTGTGAAATCCCCCGCGCACCACGCTAGAGCAGACTGCCCGTCAGTGCACCACAACTGGTCAGACCGGTAAGGCCAAAAACCCTTGCATTGTCGGAAAAATCGGCGTTTTATAGCCCTCGCAGTGAACAAACCGGTAAGACCACAATAATTAAGTCCTGCACTCTTTCGCTCCGTGTGGCTTGGGGGGCAAGGACACCGACCAGAGACTCCTCCCATGCTCAAATGGTGTTCGCGTTCGATTTTCCTCCAGGTTGTGCTCGGCCTCGCCCTCGGCGTGATCTGCGGCCTGAGCTTCCCCGACCTGTCCCTGCAACTCAAACCCCTGGGTGACGGCTTCATCAAGCTGATCAAGATGCTCATCGGCCTGATCGTGTTCTGCGTGGTGGTCAGCGGCATTTCCGGCGCCGGCGACCTGAAGAAGGTCGGGCGCATCGGCCTGAAGTCAGTGATCTACTTCGAGGTGCTGACCACCCTGGCCTTGGTCATCGGCCTGGTGTTCGCCTTCTCCACCGGCATCGGCAGCGGCGCCAACATCCACCTCGACCAGCTGTCCAGCGCGGATGCCGGCGCCCTGGCCGACCGTGGCGCGCATATCCACAGCACCACCACCTTCCTCATGGACCTGATCCCCACTTCGGTGGTGGGCGCCTTCGCCGACAACAACATCCTCCAGGTGCTGCTGTTCTCGGTATTGTTCGGCAGCGCGCTGAACCTGGTCGGTGAGTCGGCCTCGGGCATTTCGCGGCTGATCAACGAGCTCAGCCATGTAATCTTCCGCATCATGGGCATGATCGTCCGCCTGGCCCCCATCGGTGTGTTCGGCGCCATCGCCTTCACCACCAGCAAATACGGCCTGAGCTCGCTGCAGCACCTGGGCGGCCTGGTGGCACTGTTCTACCTGACCTGCGCCGGCTTCGTGCTGATCATCCTCGGCACGGTGATGCGTCTGTCCGGGCTCAAGCTGCTGCCGTTCATCAAGTACCTGCGCGAAGAACTGTCCATCGTCCTCGGCACTGCCTCCTCTGACGCCGTGCTGCCCCAGGTGATGCGCAAGCTCGAGCACCTCGGTATCGGTAGCTCCACCGTCGGCCTGGTGATCCCCACGGGCTACTCGTTCAACCTCGATGGTTTCTCGATCTACCTGACCCTGGCCATCGTGTTCATCGCCAACGCCACCGGCACGCCGCTGGCCATGACCGACCTGCTGACCATTCTTCTGGTGTCGCTGGTGACTTCCAAGGGCGCCCACGGCATCCCAGGTTCGGCCCTGGTGATCCTCGCCGCCACCCTGACCGCGGTCCCGGCGATCCCGGTGGTCGGCCTGGTGCTGGTGCTGGCAGTCGACTGGTTCATGGGTATCGGCCGGGCGCTGACCAACCTGATCGGCAACTGCGTCGCCACCGTGGCCATCGCCCGCTGGGAGAAGGACATCGACCTGGAACGCGCCAACAATGTGCTGGCCAACAAACCCGGGTTCGCCCCGGCCACCCGCAAGCAGGGCCAACCCCATCAACAGGAATTCTAAGCCCAAGGCCGCCGGCGCCCCGCGCCGGCCCGCCAAGGGCAAAGATGCAGCGTCAACCAAGGAGCGAACCGTGATCAGCTCTTCGACCGTAGTCAATTCAGTGGTGGAGAAACTCCGCCAGGCCCTGGCCCGTGGCCAGTGGCGCAGCGGTGACATGCTGCCCGGCCAGCGCGAGCTGGCCGAACAGCTGGGCATCAGCCGGCCCAGCCTGCGCGAGGCGGTGATCGTGCTGGAAACCCTGGGCCTGGTGCGCTCGATGCCGGGCAAGGGCGTGCTGGTGCTCGATGCCGACGCCGACGCCAGCCAGGCGCAAGAGCCGGACACCATCGCCGAGGCCAGCCTGGCCGACGTGCTCGAGCTGCGCTACACCCTTGAGCCTTTCATTGCCGGCCTGGTGGCTCAATCGGCCGGCAGCCAGGACATCGGCCAGTTGCGCCTGACCCTGATGGACATGCGCGAAGCCCTCGACGTCGGCGACAGCGAGGCTGGCATCAATGCCTACATCGCCTTCCACGAGGCGCTGTTCGCGCTGACCACCAACCCGATCTTCCAGAGCGTCGTGCAGCAGACCGGCAACGCCCTCAAGCAGAGCGCCGACATGCTGCGCAACTCGCCCGAGCACCTGGCCGCGCGCCTGAGCGAGAACGAGGCGGTGGTGCGCGCCATCCGCGAGCGCAACAGCGCCAAGGCCAGCCAGCAGATGCGCCAGCACATCCTCGCCGAAGGCCAGCGCATGGGCATCGCCCTGAACATCCCGGACGACCAACCAGGCAACTGAACAAAGAAGGAGAGCGACAATGACCGCCTGTGCCCAAGCCGCCCCCCGCCTGCCTGCCCTGCTCGGTGCCGGCGAGACCCGCCTGTCGGCGGAACAAATCTACCCCCGCCTGTTCGATGCCATCCTCGAACAACGCCTGCCACCCGGCAGCGCCCTGCCCGAGCAGGCGCTGGGCAATGCTTTCGGCGTCAGCCGCACGGTGATCCGCCGGGTGCTCGGGCGCCTGTCCGACCAGCAGGTGGTAGTGCAGCGCCCCAGCCACACCGCGCACCTGGCCGCCCCCGACCCTGAACAGGCGCGCCAGGTGCTCAGCGCCCGGCGCCTGGCCGAGACCACGCTGATCGGCCTGGCCACCCAGCGCGCGCGCCCGGCACAGATCCGCCAACTACGCCAACTGGTCGAACGCGAACGCCAGCACCATGAACGCGGCGAACGCTGCACGGCCATTCGCCTGGGCGGCGAGTTCCACATGAAGCTGGCGCAGATGGCCGCCAACGCGCCGCTGGCGCGTTTTCTCAATGGCCTGGTACCCATGACTTCGCTGATCATCGCCCGCTACGAAGCGCCCTGCTGCGAGCACTGCGCCTGGCAGGAACATGCGGCGATCATCGACGCGGTGGAAAACGGCGACGGCCAGGCAGCGCTGGGCCTGATGCATGAACATCTGGACCGCCTCGAGGCCAAACTCGATCTGGATCAGGCCGGCTGAATCAAGCGAACGCCACGGCCTCGACGCCGGGCAGGATCTGCACTTCGTCCCCCAGCGACCACTCCGCCGCCCTGGCTGCCAGGGCGGCGGGCACACCCGGCGAGCCGCCAGGGCCGGAGGGCACGTCGTAGGTGGCGTGGGCATCGTGGGGCAGCAACACTTCGAAGCCCCTTTGCAGCGCGGCACGGGCAGTGCCAGCCAGGCACATCTCCGAGAGCACGCCACACAGGGCCAGGCGCCGGGCCCCGAGGGCGTTGAGCAGGGTTTGCAAAGCGGTTTCGAGAAAGCCATCGTCCTCGGTCTTGAACAGCACGTGCTCGCCCCGCGCAGGCGGAAAGTACAGCTCCCAGCCGGCACTGTGCGGGGCATCCGGGCTGCCCGGCGCACCGTCGTTCTGCAGGAAGATCACCGGCACCCCGGCCTGGCGGGCGCGGCCAAGCAAATGGGCGATGCTCTGCTGCAAGGCCAGGTGGCCAGGCACCGCATCGGCGCCCTCCATGAAAGCGCACTGCACATCCACCAGCAGCAAGGCGTCGGCCTTGGCACCCTTCATCAGCAGCTCTCCTGTTCGCGGACGCAATGCCGAGCATAGCGCAATGCCGTACCCTAAAACCGATTACCAAAATGCCTGGGAGGGCCTATGAACTTCACTATCGCGCCAGTCGGCGCGCAACACTACGATCGGCTGGCCGATCTGTGGGAAGCCTCGGTGCGGGCGACCCACGACTTCCTGCCCGCGGGCTACATCGAGCGCCTGCGCCCGCTGGTACGCGAGCAGTACCTGGGTTTTGTCCAGCTGCGTGCCTGGGCGGACGGCGCCGGCCATATACAGGGGTTTGCCGGGGTGCATGATGGCAAGCTGGAAATGCTCTTCGTCGACCCGGCCTGCCGTGGCCAAGGCATCGGCAAAGCCTTGCTGGCCCACGTGGTCGATGAGCTGGGCGTACGAGAAGTCGATGTCAACGAACAGAACCCACAGGCCGTGGGGTTCTACCTCAAGCTGGGCTTCGTCCAGGTCGGACGCAGCGAGGTGGATGGACAAGGCGATCCGTTCCCGTTGCTGCACCTGAAACGGGTGGGCTGACGCGCTCCCCGTGGGAGCGGGCTTGCCCCGCGATGAGGCCCTCAAGACAAACCTATACTTCGGTTAATCACCCAGCCTCTCGCCAAGGGGGCAATCCGCGTGAAATCGATCCTCGCGATGGTTCCGCTCTGTCTCTTGCTGGCCCTCGCAGGCTGCGCCGGCAAACGCCCACCCGCCCCGCCCCCGCCGCAGAACCTGCCTCCGGCCGTCTGGCAGCGCATCGACCAGGACATCATCGAGGCCTCGGTCGCCGCTGCGGGCTCGGCCAACGACTACGCCCGGCGTTCCATGCGCGTGTGGAAAGAGCAAGTGCAGCAACGCACCGAGAACGACTTCATCCCCTGGTTCACCGGTTACTGGACCCAGCAGTGGCTCACGCTCAAGGTCGCCTGGTACAAGATGAACAGTGGCAATGGCCAGGAGCCAGCTGAAAAGCGCCTGGGCCTTTATCTGCAGGAACAGTACCGCGAACGGGTCATCGAACCGGTGGCCGAACAGATCAACCCCGAGGGCATTCGCGACCGCGCCAGCGAACTGTACCTGCAACTGCTCGGCCAGCAACTGCCGAGCATCATCCAGCGCTACAACGCCCCGCCCGAGCAGTTCAGCCAGCGCCTCAACCGCATCCCGATCATCGCCCTGGGCCCGCCGGATGCACGCAATGCCTCGCTTTACCAACTGCTGCGGGCCAAGTCGCTGGACCAACAGCTGGCCTGGCAGTCCCTGCGCCAGCACCTGCACCAACAGGCCGCCAAGGCCCCCGGGCAGACCGAGGCAGGATTGTCGTCGGTGGCCACCCAGGCCAGCGAGAAACTTGGCGCCACACTGGCGCCACGCGGTGCCGCCAGTGCCATCGCGGCGGCCGTGGGCAAGGCGGCAGGGGCGTTGATCTCGGTGGCGGCAACCGGCTACGGCATCATCACCCACGACCGTGAACAGCCGCAGATGGTCGAGCAACTGCGGGTGATCCTCAATGTGGCGCTGAACCAGGAATGGCAGGAGCTGATGGAGAATCGCCAGAGCGGCGCCATGGCCGGGGTGTATTACCTGTCGGGGCAGGTGGAGGACAGCTTGCTCGGGAGCCGGTCACAGGAACCGTTGTTGATTCGCCTGCCGCCATGACCCCGCGCAGGTAGCACGTTCAGGCAGTCGCCAGCGCCGAAGTCGGCAGCCCGAAGATGCGGTCGAACGCCCAGTTGTAGACGAAGGTGTAGCACGGCACCAGGATGATGAACGCCAGATCCACCATCAACGCCTCCAGAAGGGTCATGTTAAGCCACCAGGCGATCAGCGGGATCAGGTACACCACCAGGGTCAGCTGAAAGCCGATGGCATGCGCCACCCGCCGCCCGAGGCTGCGCCCGCGGGTGGCCTGGTGGCTCTCCCACCACTCGAACAGGCTGTTGTAGATGAGGTTCCAGGCCATGGCGATGGTGGTGATCATCACTGCCAGGGGGCCGGTGTGCGAAGCCTGGGTGTCGGATAGGTAGGCCAGGCCCAGGGTCGACATGCACAGGCCAATCAGTTCATAGAAGGTCACGTAGACCAGTTTGCGTTTGAGTCCTTGCACGGGATTACCTTGTTGCGGATATGACGAAGGCGCGCAGAATGCATCAACAGGCTTGACAGAAAAAGTCGTCAGCTTTCAGATTTACTGAAAGGAGACTGCCATGAACTTTTCCAGCGATACCATCCTGCTGTTCCTCGCCGTACTCGACAGCGGTTCGTTCTCGGCTGCCGCGCGGGCGCTCGGGCGGGTACCCTCGGCGGTGAGCATGGCCATCGGCAACCTCGAGGCCGAGCTTGGCTACCCGCTCTTCGAGCGTGGGTCGCGGGAGGCACGCCCGACCGCCCAGGCCCAGGCCCTGGAGCCCCATGCCCGGCTGATCGCCGAACAACTGGGGCTGTTGGAAGTGCATGCGCTGGAGCTGTCGTGTGGGCTGGAAAGCAGCCTGGCCATCGCCGTGGTGCCGGATATCGACCAGCGCCCGTTACTCGGGGCCATCACCCGCCTGGGCGAGCGCTACCCGCTGCTGGACATCGAACTGCTCGCCGCCCCGCAGGAAGAGGCCCTGCAACTGCTCGACAGTGGCCGGGTGCGCCTGTGCCTGGCCTTCGCCGGGCTGCAGGTGGACCCGCGACGCAGCTTCCAGCACATCGCCCTGGAATCGCTGGTGGCCACCCTGTCGCCACGCCACCCCGCACTGTGCGAAGGACGCATCCGCAACCTTGAAGACCTGGTTAACCTGCGCCAGATCCTGGTGTGCAGCCGCGACCTGCCATTGAGCGATCCCCGCTCGCTGATCGGCACCTCGCACTGGCGCACCGACAGCCTGGACCTGGCCCTGCAGATGGTCGAGGCCGGCCTGGGCTGGGGCGACCTGCCGCTGGCCCGGGTGGCGCCGCTGCTTGCGGACGGACGCCTGGTCCGCCTGCAATTTCAGAATACCCGCAACGAATTGCAACTGCCGGTGAACGCCTTCTGGCTCAAACAGCAACCCCTCGGCCAGGCGGCCAGGACGTTGGTGAGCCTGTTGGCTTCGAAATGATTTGTCACCTTGGCAGGCCGATTCGGCCAACTACTGCGACATTTAGTCTTTCAACATTTTTCAGAATCGGCCGATAGCGTTGCAACAGGCTCCGCCACTCGTGCCACAAGCACGCGGCGCCCTCCTTTCACTGGCTCAAGGTCTCGAAACATGAACCTGAAATTCCGCCACAAGATCCTGCTCAGTGCCTGCGCCGTCGTTGTACTGGCCTTCGCCCTGTTCACCCTCTACAACGACTACCTGCAACGCAACACCATTCGCCAGAACATCGAGTCTTCGGTGCGCCAGGCCGGCGCGCAGACCGCCAGCAGCGTGCAGAACTGGATGAGCGGGCGCATCCTGGTCCTGGAAAACCTGGCCCAGGACATCGCCCAGCAAGGTGCCGGCAGCAACGTGCCGGGCCTGGTCGACCAGCCGTCGTACACCAGCAACTTCCAGTTCACCTATTTTGGCCAGAACACCGGCCTGTTCACCCAGCGCCCCGATGCCAAGATGCCTGACGGCTACGACCCGCGTCAGCGCCCCTGGTACACCCAGGCCGTGGCCGCCAACCAGACGATGCTGACCCCGCCCTACATGGCCGCAGTGGGTGGCCTGGTGGTGACCATCGCCATGCCGGTCAAGGCCAAGTCCAGCGGCGAGCTGATCGGCGTGGTCGGCGGCGACCTGAGCCTGAACACCCTGGTCGACATCATCAACGCCGTGGACTTCGGCGGCCTTGGCCACGCCTTCCTGGTCGACCGCAATGGCCAGGTGATCGTCAGCCCGGACAAAGACCGGGTGATGAAGAACCTCAAGGACATCTACCCAGGCTCCCCGCTGCGTGTCGAATCCGGCATCCAGGAAGTCAGCCTCGATGGCAAGGACCGCATCATCTCCTTCGCTCCGGTGGACGGCCTGCCATCGGCGCAGTGGTACATCGGCCTGTCGATCGATAAAGAAAAAGCCTACGCCCCGCTGAGCCAGTTCCGTACCTCGGCCATCATCGCCATGCTCATCGCCGTGGCCGTCATCGCCGGCCTGCTCGGCCTGCTGATCCCGGTACTGATGCGCCCGCTGACCACCATGGGCCGCGCCATGCAGGACATCGCCGAAGGCGAAGGCGACCTGACCCGCCGCCTGACCGTCGAGCAGAAGGACGAGTTCGGCGAGCTGGCCACCTCGTTCAACCGTTTCGTCGAGCGTATCCACGCCTCGATCAGCGAAGTGTCCTCGGCCACCCGCCTGGTGCATGACCTGTCGGAAAAGGTCGTGGTCGCCTCCAATGCCTCGCTCACCGGTTCCGAAGAGCAGAGCATGCGCACCAACAGTGTCGCCGCGGCGATCAACGAACTGGGCGCCGCCACCCAGGAAATCGCCCGCAACGCCGCCGACGCCTCGCAGCACGCCAGCGGCGCCAGCGAACAGGCCAACGGTGGCCGCCAGGTGGTCGAAGAGGCGATCAGCGCCATGACCGCCCTGTCCGAGCGCATCAGCGAGTCCTGCGAGCAGATTGAGACCCTCAACGCCAGCACCGACGAAATCGGCAAGATCCTCGACGTGATCAAGGGCATCTCCCAGCAGACCAACCTGCTGGCGCTCAACGCCGCCATCGAGGCCGCCCGTGCCGGTGAAGCCGGGCGTGGTTTCGCCGTGGTTGCCGACGAAGTGCGCAACCTGGCCCACCGCACCCAGGAATCGGCCGAAGAGATCCACCGCATGATCACCAGCCTGCAGGTCGGCTCGCGTGAGGCGGTGCACACCATGAACACCAGCCAGGTCTCCAGCGAAGAGACCGTTCAGGTGGCCAACGAGGCCGGTGAGCGCCTGGCCAGTGTCACCCAGCGTATCGGCGAGATCGACGGCATGAACCAATCGGTGGCCACCGCCACCGAAGAGCAGACCGCCGTGGTCGAGAGCCTGAACCTGGACATCACCCAGATCAACGCACTGAACCAGCAAGGGGTGGAGAACCTCAACGACACCCTGCGCCACTGCGACGCCCTGAGCCAGCAGGCCGGGCGCCTGAAGCAACTGGTGGGCAGCTTCCGCATCTGACCTGCCGCCCGCTCCTGTGCGTGTTGCAGGAGCGGGCTCACCCCGCGATCACGGTCTTCGATCACATCAGCGGATGCGCAGGCGCGCTTCAGCTACTCGCCAAAGCCCCTCACTCGCCCACGAACGCCTGCACCTCGATCTCCACATCGACCCCCAATGCCAGCGCCGATGCCACCGTCGAACGCACCGGTAGCGCTGCGCCAAAGAACTCTTTGTAGACCTCGTTGAAGCCGGCGAAATGGCTCATGTCCGACAGCCAGACCGTGCATTTCACTACCTGGTCGAAACGCGCACCAGTCACTGCCAGGCTCTCGGCGATACGCTCGCAGGCCGCTCGGGTCTGTGTCTGGATATCACCGCGTACCACTTCGCCACTGGCGCTCATCGGCACCTGGCCGGACAGGAACAGGAAGCCCCCGGCCTTCACTGCACGGGAAAAAGGAAACGGCAGGCTGCTGGGAAAACGCTGGATGTCATTGCTCATGGAACGCTCCTTTCATGGTTGGCTGAATCGTGCCTGGGACAGTCGAGCGGGCCAGCTCCCGGTAAACCCACTCTGGTTAACCGTGGATATTCAGGAGCGTACCGCCACAGCGTGGTTATAACCTAATAACGAACAAGTCTATTTGGCTATAAAAAAATCTATATGCTGGCACTCATCCGATCACGGGCAAGCTGGGCGTCGAGTAGCGTATGGATGTAGGTTCTTTCGGTTTCACCCTTGCGGGCCTGGTCGTGGGCTTCATCGTCGGCATGACCGGCGTCGGCGGCGGTTCACTGATGACCCCGATCCTGCTGTGGTTCGGTATCAACCCGGCCACCGCCGTGGGCACCGACCTGCTCTATGCCGCCATCACCAAAGCCAGCGGCGTCTGGGTGCATGGCCGCAACAAGAACATCGACTGGAAGATCACCGGCTGGTTGAGCCTGGGCAGCGTCCCGGCCGCCGCGCTGACCCTGTGGTTCCTCAGCACCCTGCACACCGACACCTCGGCGCTCAACGCCATCATCAAGCAGGGCCTGGCGGTGGTGCTGATCCTCACCGCCCTGGCGATCCTGTTCAAGTCGCGCCTGCAGGCCTTCGCCAGCAAGCATGCCGGCGACCACTACCACCTCAGCGACCGTACCCTGAACATCCTCACCGTGATCACCGGCGTGGTGCTGGGCGTGATGGTCACCCTCACCTCCATCGGCGCTGGCGCGCTGGGCACCGTGGCGCTGTTCCTGCTCTACCCGTTCCTGGTCACCCGCCGCCTGGTCGGCACCGAGATCGCCCACGCCGTGCCGCTGACCCTGGTGGCCGGCCTGGGTCATGCCGGTATGGGCAACATGGACTGGTCGCTGCTGGGCTACCTGCTGCTGGGCTCACTGCCGGGGATCTACCTGGGCAGCCACCTGACCGGGCGCATCTCCGACCGCGTGCTGCGGCCTTGCCTGGCAACCATGCTGTTGCTGATCGGCTACAAGCTGGCGTTCTGAACCTCGTGCCTGACCGATAGAAGGCGCTTTGAGCTATTCCTGCACACGCCATAGCACCGGCCAGAACTGCGGTTTCACATACCCGCAGCGATCAAGCCGCGCCACACGCTCGGGGCGCATGCGCTCACCGTCGTAACGCCACTGCTGGATCAGCCCGCAACCACGCTCTACCTGGCTTTTGTCAGTGGCAAACAATTGGCCGCTCTGCGCATCGAACGCTACATGGCCACTCAGACGCGGCGCCAGCAACGGCGTCGGCACCTCGAAGGCCATTTCGCTGATCTGGTAGGGCGCGGCGCGGGACACTCGATACAGGTAATTGGCGCAGAACTCGCCACTGCACCCCACGTTGAGAATGACCAGGACATTGGCTGCGTCCAGCGGGTGCACCTCGTAATGGCTGTTGCTCATGCCTGGCACATCGCCTTCGACATTCGCCTGGCCTTTTACCACCCGGCCGATTTCATGGGCCTGCTCGTCGCTCATGCGCGGCGCGGCGATGAACTGTGGCAACACCACGGTATCGGGAGCGCCAGGCACATCAGCAGCGGGCGCATCTCCCACTTTTACCAGGGCATCGGCATGCCCCACCCGGCCCTGCACGGCATCAATGGCCAACAGCGCGCCACTGAGCCCCTGCAAGGACGCGACCAGCTCGCCATCCTCGGTCAACGAACTCAGGCGGGTACCGTTGCGCAACCGACGTATGAGCGCCAGCGCCTCATCGTCTTCCAGCAGCAGGTCGAAATCATATTCAAGCTGGATGCGCTGCCAGTTGGCCGACAGTGCCTGCCCATCGAGCAGCACCTGCTCCGCAAACGCCGGGCCCACGCGCAGGGTCAGCTCGAGCGCACCCTGTGGCCCCGCCTCGCGCCTTATGATGGTCTGCAGCCCAGCCATCAGGTCGTCGTCGATGGCCATTACCGCCGTGCAGGCACGGGTGTTGTCGCAGCCAACCGCCCAGTCCTTGATCTGCCGGTACATCGGCACCGCTTCGAGCGGTGCCTGGGCGCTCTCGGCCTGCACGACCGATGGCGTCATGAGCGTCAGCAGCAATGCCACACGCGGGTGTTTCATCCATTGCCATGGCGTTATCCCTGAAGTCCGCTTCACACGTTCAACCTTCACTGCGCCAGAGCACCGGCCAACTGTCGGTGCCCACTTCGGCACAGCGGTCCATCCGTGACAGCCTGAGCAAGCGCATGCGCATGCCATCGTAGCGCCAGCTTTCCTCGACCCCACAACTGCCGGGATAGTCGTCCTTGGCATAGCTGTGAAGCTCGCCTTTGCCAGGGTAGAACTCGATGGCGTCGCGCATCCGGCTGATCACCACCGCGCTCGATGGCGCCTCGAACTCCAGCGGCCCAAGGGTGTAAGGCGCTTCACGCGACACCTTGTACAGCGCGTAGAGGCAATGGAAGTCGTTGCAGTTGTAGCTGAGCAATGCCAGCGCATGCTGGTCGTCCAGGGCATGCAGCTCAAGCTTGGGAGCGACATCGTATTCGTTCTTCAACTGGTCCTCGGCGGCGGCCTTGGCCATCACCACTTGGGTGATGCCCGCTTGCTCCTGCGCGCCAAGGGCCGTAGCTGCCACAAAGGCCGGCACCTGGGGTTTGGCCGGAGTTGGCAACTGCGCATCGGCAACGCTGTCGCCGGGGCGTATCAGCGCACTGTAGTGGCCGATTCGGCCCTGCACCGCATCCATCAGCAGCAAGGCGGCGCTCAGCCCCTGCAGCGAACTCACCCGCTCCCCTGGCCGGGTGTCGTCCACCAGGCGCTGGCCATTGCGCAATTGCCGCAACACGGCATAGGCATCGGCGCCCTCCAGTTCCAGGGTGGTCTCGACACCGCGGGTCATGCGCCAGGGGGCGACCAGCAGCTGGCCGTCGAGCATGGGCTCGCCCGACCAGTCGGTGCTCCCCACCAGGGTAAGGTGCAGGTTGCCCCAGGCGCCCGCCTCACGCTGCACCAGCATGCCCACTCGCATCCGCTCCGGGTGATCGGCCAGGACCGCAGTGCAGAAACGCGTGTTGTCGCAGCCTACAATCCAGTCCTTGATCTCCCGGTATACCGGTACCGGCTCTGGTTCCGCCGCGGCGGCCAGGCCCGGCAGCAACGCCAGCCCCAGGGCCAGCCAGTTCCATGTTGTTGCGCGCATCGTGCTGCATTCCTGTCTTGGCGGTGAAAGCCTCGTTCCAGAGGCGGCGCAATGATTCCACAGTTCAAGGGCCAGGTGCGTAAAATCGGCACTGGTGATTGCGTCGCCTGATCTGGCAGTATCGAATGCCATAACGCCAGAGCCGCCGTCATGTCCGCTACCGTCAGCCCGTTGCTGCTTGCCCTGCGCGAAGGTACCCGCGCCTGCCACCAGAGGCTGGAAGCGCGGCTGCCTTTCTTCAGCGAGGGCTTCGACCGCGCGGCCTACGCCGACCTGCTCGGGGCCTACCATGGCTTCCATGCGCCGCTTGATTTGCTGCTGGGCGTCTACCAGAGCGCCGAACGCCACAAGACGCCAATTCTGTCACGCGACTTGGACGCCCTGGCCATCGACATCGAAGCGCTGCCCCGGTGCCACGCCCTGCCTCGCATCGATGACGAAGCCAGCGCGCTTGGGGTGATGTATGTACTGGAAGGCTCCACGCTCGGTGGCCAAGTGCTCAAGCGGGCCATGGCCGAACGCCTGGGTATCGACGCCGACAACGGCGGTGCGTTCCTCGACGTCTACGGCCCGCTGACCGGCGCACGCTGGCGCAGCTTCCTCGAGCGGCTGGCTGCCGCCCCCCCTGAGCCCACCGCCCAGGCCCGGACGGTAGAAGCCGCTGTCGACACTTTCACCTGCTTCGAACAGTGGCTCGAAGAACGACAGGTGCTGGCCTGCTGAACTCCCTCACCGACGGCACTGGTGCAACAGCGACGTTACCAGTGGCGTCATCCCGATGGCCACCACGCACAAGCCACCGCACAACAATGCAAATCCCAGTGCCCGCAACGGGTGCAAGGTATTGAAGAACGCCAGCACCAGCAGCACCAGCAACAGCGCCAGCCAGTAGCGAACTGCCGCCCTTGGAATGGCCACCATCAACAGGTTGAAGAGTACGAAGGCGTAAAACACCAGCATCGTCGCCAAGCCGACGCTGACACCTCGCGCCATCGGCTGGCCGACATGCTGCCGGTAGAGATCGAAGCCAAGGCTCAAGATAAAGGGAAAAGCCACACACACCAGTGCGTGCAGCAGGAAGCGGGAAAGCAGCGGCAACATTCGTCCTTGATCCTGGAGTCGGCCAAAGGTTGCGCATGGCCGTGAGTGAGGAAAGCGGATGCTAATGCCCTGAATAGACGCCAGCAAGCCGCAGCCCCATTGGTCGGCAAACACTCGTGACAAAGACCTGCTTTTCCGACTTTGCGGCACGCAGCAGAATCCCTACGTCTGTGTTTCATGAAATCCTGCAGGATCGCCCCCACAGCAAAGGCGCTGGACAACCTGATAGCGAGCCCCAACATGAACGTCATTGCCTGTGACCTGCACCACCTGGACGCCACCGCGGACCTCTTCAACCAGTACCGGATGTTCTACCAGGAGGCGGATGACCTCCCCGCTTCCCGTGCTTTCCTCAAGGCCAACCTCGAAACCGGCAACTCACGGATCTACCTGCTGCTGGACGACGAGGGTCAGGCCATCGCCTTTGCCCAGCTGTACCCGGCCACCTGCTCGCTGGCGATGAAGCGCTTCTACTGGCTGTATGACCTGTTCGTCGTCCCCCACGCCCGCAGGGGCGGTCATGCCCGTTACCTGATGCAGCAACTGATCGGGATCTTCCAGGCCGAGGGCGCGCAGCGGTTAAGCCTGGACACCGCCAGGAGCAACCTTGCCGCCCAGGCGCTGTATGAATCGCTAGGGTATGAGGCCGAGCAGGAATTCGTGACCTATCACAAGGTGCTCGATCACAGAAGGTAGCCATGGGAGCTTTCGATATCCGCTTTCGCTCAGCGCGAGGGAGGCAGCTATACGCGGGTGTGCAAGACCGTGGAGTAGGAACCCGGCTGGCCCGAAGGCCTCCCACGTATAGCCGCCATTGAGCGACTTGGACCACATCCTCGGGCTTGCACACCCGGTCGTTGAATTGGCAACGACAGGGCGAGATTAGGGAATGCGGCTGGCCAGAACAACAGCTGAAAGGCCGCAAAAGCATGCTTGGGAAACGTCCTACATGAAATAGGGAAAGTCTTAGTAATCGTCCTGAATCAACAGCTCAGACCTCTTCGTGGGGCAAACCCGCTCCTACGCATCTTTGCTACTTGCCCGCCAAGTCAGGACAATTTCTGAATTTCCTGTACACGAAATATCTACTAAAGGTTTATATTCCGCCCGCCGAAACAGAAAAAGTAGCAAGTGGCCACCATCCTAGCGAAGCGGCCATGTACACCCTTCACACTCACGGATGGGCGTCACGATGAAAATAAAAAACAAACTGATCCTGGCCTTCGTACTGGTGGCCTTCATCCCGGTCGCCCTGGTTGGCGGCATCTCGGTGCTGAACATCCGCAGCGAGGCGGTCGATCAGTTCCTCGACAGCAGCACCCGGGAAATTCGCCAGATCGACGGCAACATGCGCCAGTTCTTTGATGGCACGCTGCAGAACGTCGATCAGATGGCCAAGGATCCTGTATACACCTCGGTCACCTCGCTCAAGGACTACACCGGCGCCGATGCCGCCAGCCAGCCGATGCCCGAGGCTGCGCAACGGGTCATCGACGCCTTCGCCCGCTACGGCACCACTCACCCGGCAGCGGCGATCCTTTCAATCGGCCTGGAAGACGGCAGCTACGCCAAATGGCCGGATGACCCACAGCTGGCCAAGTACGACCCGCGCACCCGCCCCTGGTACAAGGCCGCCATGGCCAGCCCGGACAAGACGGTGCGCACCGCCGCGTACTACTACGACAAGGACGACGTGGCCCTGGTCGGCACCGCCCGTGCGCTGCTCGACGTGGCCGGCAAGGCCAAGGGCGTGTTCGTGGTCAGCGTGTCGCTGAAGAACCTCACCGAACTGGTCAAGAGCATCAAGCTGGGCGACAGCGGCTACGTGATGCTGATCGAGGACGGCACCGTGCTGGTCGACCCGCGCAACGCCGGGCACAGCTTCAAGCAGCTCAAGGACCTCGGCGCGCCGTACGCGGCGTTGGCCGCCACCGAACAAGGCGCCACCGAGGTGGTGATCGATGGCGTGCGCTACATGGCCAATGTGTGGACCTCCCCAGGCCTGGGCTGGCGCTTCGTCGGGCTGATCGAGTACAACGAGGTCATGGCCGCGGCCACTCGCATGACCTATGTCACGGCGGTGATCGTGGTGCTGCTGGCGCTGATCTTCGCCGGGGTGGCGGCAGCGTTCTCGCGGGTGATCGTCAAGCCCATCGGCCAGGTGAGCACCGGCCTGCAGTCGATCGCCGAGGGTGAAGGCGACCTGCGCCGCGACCTGCAGGTCCAGGGCAAGGATGAAACCGCCGAGCTGGCCGGCTGGTTCAACAAGTTCCTCGCCGCCATCCGCCAGCTGATCCAGCGCATCGGCGCGGCCTCGACCAACCTGCACGAAGCCTCGCGCAGCAACAGCGAGATGGCCGGTAACATGAACGAGGCCGCCGGGCGTCAGCGCGAGGCGGTGGAGCTGGTGTCCACTGCGTTCAACGAGATGGTCGCCACCGCCAACGAGGTGGCGCGCTCGTGCAGCAGCGCCGCAGATGCCGCCGAACATGGGCACCGGCGGGTGGCCGAGGGCAAGCAGCAGATCGAGGCGACCACCGACAACGTCAATCGCCTGGGCCGGCGCCTGAGCGAGTCATCCCAGGCCATGGTCGAGCTGGAAGAAGGCAGCCGCAGCATCAACCAGATCCTCGGCACCATCCGCGCCATCGCCGAGCAGACCAACCTGCTGGCGCTCAACGCCGCGATCGAGGCCGCCCGGGCCGGCGATCAGGGGCGTGGTTTCGCGGTGGTGGCCGACGAGGTACGGGCACTGGCCAAGCGCACCGCCGATTCCACCGGCGAGATCGACCAATTGCTCAATACCCTCGGCGGCAAGACCCATGAGGTCTCGCAAAAGATGGAAAGCTGCCTGGACCTGTCGCGGGCCAGCGTGACGTCAATCGAAAGCGCGCGTGACAGTTTCGAGGGTATCCAGCTGTCGGTGAACGAGATCCGCGACCAGAACCTGCAGATCTCGGCGGCCGCCGAGGAGCAGCACAGCGTCGCCGAGGAGATCAACCGACACATCCAGCAGATCTACGACGAGGCGCGACTGGTGGAGGGGCTGGCCAGCTCTGCGCAGGCCGACTCTGGCAGGCTGGCGCAGTTGTCGGATGAGCTGAACGGGTTGGTGGGGCGCTTCAAGTCGTAAGGCATCCAGCAGTTGGGGCCGCCAGGCGGCCCTTTTGCCGCGGTTCGTCGCCACGACAAGCCGACTCCCCACAGGCGATGCTGCACCGCGATGGCATCACCCCGCCCTGGGCAAGTCTGCCAACACGCCTTCGATCTCCCCTAGCACCGCCGGATCATCCAGCGTCGATGGCGCTGTGTAGGCCTGCCCATCGGCGATCTTGCGCAGCACCGCCCGCAGGATTTTGCCGGAGCGGGTCTTGGGCAGGCGCTTGACCAGGCGCACGCGGTTGAAGCAGGCCAGTGCGCCGATCTGTTCGCGCACATCCGCCACCAACTCGCCCTGCAGTTGCGCCTCGCCAATGCCCTGCCCGTCCTTGAGCACCACCAGCGCCAATGGCACCTGGCCTTTGATCTCGTCGTGCACACCAATCACCGCGCACTCGGCCACCGCCGGATGACGCGCCACCAGGTCCTCCATTTCCCCGGTCGACAAGCGATGCCCCGAGACATTGATCACGTCATCGGTGCGCCCCATGATGTAGACGAAGCCGTCTTCATCCAGGTAGCCGCCGTCGCCGGTGTGGTAGTAACCGGGGTAGCTCTGCAGGTAGGCCTGCAGGTAGCGTTGGTGATCGCCCCAGAGCGTCTGGCTGCAACCCGGTGGCAATGGCAGGGCGATCACGATAGCGCCCTGTTGATTGGGCCCCAACGGCTTGCCTTCGTCATCCAGCACCTGCACGTGGTACCCCGGCACCGCCCGGTTGCTCGAGCCCGGCCGCGCCGCGCTGCCTTCGAGCCCGACACAGGGCGCAGTCACCGGCCAGCCGGTCTCGGTCTGCCACCAATGGTCGTGCACCGGCTTGCTGCTGACCCGCTCGAGCCATTCATGGGTACTGGAGTCGAGTTTCTCCCCGGCCAGGAACAGCTGGCGCAACGAATCGAGATTGTGACGGCGGATCAGCGCGCCTTCCGGATCTTCCTTGCGGATGGCGCGCATGGCGGTGGGCGCGCAGAACAAGCCATTGACCTGATATTGTTCCACCACCCGCCAGTAGGCCGAGGCGTCCGGCGTGCGGATCGGCTTGCCCTCGTAGAACACCGTGGTGCACCCGCTCATCAGTGGCCCGTACACGATCAGCGAATGGCCCACCACCCAGCCGACGTCCGAGATCCCCCACCATACGTCCCCAGCCCGCATGCCGTAGACATGACGCATGGCATAACACAACGCCACTGCGTTGCCGCCATTTTCGCGGACGATACCCTTGGGTTTACCGGTGGTGCCGGAGGTGTACATGATGTACAGCGGATCGCCGGCGTCCAGCTCAACGGGGGCGACCGGCGCGACCCCGAGCAAGGCCTGCTGCCAGTCCAGATCACGCCCGGGCTGCAGTTCGGCGCTCGCCTGCGGGCGCTGCAACACCAGCACATGCCGCGGTTGGTGGCGAGCCAGCTGCAGGGCGCGATCGACCAGCGGCTTGTACTCGATCACGCGGTCGAACTCCAGGCCGCAGGAAGCCGTCAGCAGCAGGGCCGGCCGGGCATCGTCGATGCGCAGGGCCAGCTCGTTCGCGGCGAAGCCGCCGAATACTACGGAATGCACCGCACCAATGCGGGCGCAGGCGAGCATGGCCATGGCGGCCTGGGGCACCATCGGCATGTAGATGATCACGCCATCGCCCTTGCGCACACCCAACGAACGCAACAGACCCGCCAAGCAAGCCACTTCATCACGCAGCTGGTGATAGGTGAACGTCTGTTGCACGCCAGTCACTGGCGAGTCGTAGATCAGCGCCAGTTGTTCACCGCGCCCCTGCTCGATCTGATGGTCAAGGGCCAGGTAGCAACTGTTGAGGCGGCCATCGGCGAACCAACGGTGGGTACCATCGGCGTTCTGCTGCAAGGTTACGGCCGGCTTGCGCTGCCAGGCGAGCTGCTCGGCCTGGGCCTGCCAGAAGCTGGCGGGGTCGGAGATGGAATGGGCGTAACTGTGCTGATAGGTCATTGGTTCGCAACCCGGTACTTGTTGTTATTGAAGGGCGAACCCTGAGTATGGACCGAGGCCGGCGGCCCGCCATCGGACTTAAGTCGCAACCCATATGCAGATTTGCCGCACCCGAGCGCCTACAATGGCCAGCCACGTCTAGCGAACAGTCCCATGCATACCCTCGAAGACCTGCGTGCCGGTCGCCTGCACGGCATCACGCGCCTGAATCTCTGCCAGAACCTGACCCATTTTCCCCAGGAGATCTTCGCACTTGGCGACAGCCTCGAAGTGCTCGACCTGAGCGGCAACAGGCTGAGCGAACTGCCCGAGGACCTGCACCGCCTCAACCGGCTCAAGGTGCTGTTCTGCTCCAACAATCAGTTCACCCACCTGCCCCACGCCATCGGCAGCTGCCAGGCCCTGGAAACCGTAGGCTTCAGAAGCAACCGCATCAGCCGGGTCGATGCCCAGGCCTTGCCACACTCGCTACGCTCACTGGTGCTCACCGACAACGTGTTGGAGCAATTGCCCGAGGCACTGGGGGACTGCGCACACCTGCAAAAGCTCATGCTTGCCGGCAATCGCCTCACCGACCTGCCCGCAAGCCTGGCGCGCTGCCACCGCCTGGAACTGCTGCGCATCGCCAGCAACCGCCTGGGCGCCCTACCCGACTGGTTGCTGCTCATGCCACGCCTGGCCTGGCTGGCCTATGCGGACAATCCATTACCCCATGGCTTTGTCGCACCTGCCACGGACGACCATTGCCCTACCCTTCACTGGCAGGATATCCAACTAGAAGAAGAGCTCGGCCGTGGTGCCTCAGGGTTGATTCACCGCGCCCACTGGCGCGGCCAGGAAGCACCGGTTGCGGTCAAGCTGTACAAGGGCGCGATCACCAGCGACGGTTCGCCACTGGCGGAGATGAGCGCCTGTATCGCCGCTGGCCACCATCCGCAGCTGGTGCGCCTGGCTGGGCGCATTGACGATCATCCAGATCAACTGCCCGCCTTGGTGATGCAACTGATCGACGCGCACTGGTCGAACCTGGGCGGCCCGCCTAGCCTCGACAGCTGCACCCGCGACCGTTATCCGGCCGACCGCCAGTTGACCAAGCTGGCTCTGCGTCGCCTTGTCAGCGGTATTGCCTCGGTCTGTGCCCACCTGCATGGGCGTGGCTTGAGCCATGGCGATCTGTATGCCCACAACATCCTGTTCGACGAAGATGGCCAGTGCCTGCTGGGCGATTTCGGCGCCGCCTCGTTCCACCCTCAGGACCAAAGCCTTGCGGCATCGGCACTCGAACGACTGGAAGCGAGGGCATTTGGCATTCTTGTCGAGGAATTGCTGGGGTGCGGTGACGAGCAGGACACAACACTGAAACAACTCGCTGAGCGCTGCCAGCAGGCCGACGTATTGGCCCGTCCTGCCTTCAATGAGTTGGTGGCGCTGCTTGGAGATTGTCACTGACACGGCGATGAAGCCTGGCCTGAACATTCGTGGGAGCGGCGTTCCGACAAGCCCGCTCCCACAACGGAGGAGGTTGACTTGCCAAACGCGCAAAGACAAAACCCCTACCTGCTCGCGCAGATAGGGGTTTTGCGAAATGAATCTTGACGATGACCTACTCTCACATGGGGAAACCCCACACTACCATCGGCGATGCATCGTTTCACTACTGAGTTCGGGATGGGATCAGGTGGTTCCAATGCTCTATGGTCGTCAAGAAATTCGGTTGCCAGTACGTCCTTGCAGACATGCCAGCCAATTCGGATATGCGATATGTGTGGTTCGTCGCGAACTTTCGGTTCGTTTCGTCTTCACCACCACAATTTGGCCTCAGCGCAAATTGCTTGGGTGTTATATGGTCAAGCCTCACGGGCAATTAGTATTGGTTAGCTCAACGCCTCACAGCGCTTACACACCCAACCTATCAACGTCGTAGTCTTCGACGGCCCTTCAGGGAGCTCAAGGCTCCAGTGAGATCTCATCTTGAGGCAAGTTTCCCGCTTAGATGCTTTCAGCGGTTATCTCTTCCGAACATAGCTACCCGGCAATGCCACTGGCGTGACAACCGGAACACCAGAGGTTCGTCCACTCCGGTCCTCTCGTACTAGGAGCAGCCCCTCTCAAATCTCAAACGTCCACGGCAGATAGGGACCGAACTGTCTCACGACGTTCTAAACCCAGCTCGCGTACCACTTTAAATGGCGAACAGCCATACCCTTGGGACCGGCTTCAGCCCCAGGATGTGATGAGCCGACATCGAGGTGCCAAACACCGCCGTCGATATGAACTCTTGGGCGGTATCAGCCTGTTATCCCCGGAGTACCTTTTATCCGTTGAGCGATGGCCCTTCCATACAGAACCACCGGATCACTAAGACCTACTTTCGTACCTGCTCGACGTGTGTGTCTCGCAGTCAAGCGCGCTTTTGCCTTTATACTCTACGACCGATTTCCGACCGGTCTGAGCGCACCTTCGTACTCCTCCGTTACTCTTTGGGAGGAGACCGCCCCAGTCAAACTACCCACCATACACTGTCCTCGATCCGGATAACGGACCTGAGTTAGAACCTCAAGGTTGCCAGGGTGGTATTTCAAGGATGGCTCCATGAGAACTGGCGTCCCCACTTCAAAGCCTCCCACCTATCCTACACAAGCAAGCTCAAAGTCCAGTGCAAAGCTATAGTAAAGGTTCACGGGGTCTTTCCGTCTAGCCGCGGATACACTGCATCTTCACAGCGATTTCAATTTCACTGAGTCTCGGGTGGAGACAGCGCCGCCATCGTTACGCCATTCGTGCAGGTCGGAACTTACCCGACAAGGAATTTCGCTACCTTAGGACCGTTATAGTTACGGCCGCCGTTTACCGGGGCTTCGATCAAGAGCTTCGCTTGCGCTAACCCCATCAATTAACCTTCCGGCACCGGGCAGGCGTCACACCCTATACGTCCACTTTCGTGTTTGCAGAGTGCTGTGTTTTTAATAAACAGTCGCAGCGGCCTGGTATCTTCGACCGGCGTGGGCTTACGCAGCAAGTGCTTCACCCTCACCGGCGCACCTTCTCCCGAAGTTACGGTGCCATTTTGCCTAGTTCCTTCACCCGAGTTCTCTCAAGCGCCTTGGTATTCTCTACCTAACCACCTGTGTCGGTTTGGGGTACGGTTCCCAGTTATCTGAAGCTTAGGAGCTTTTCTTGGAAGCATGGCATCAACCACTTCGCGCTCTAATGAGCACTCGTCATCAGCTCTCGGCCTTGAGATCCCGGATTTGCCTAAGATCTCAGCCTACCACCTTAAACTTGGACAACCAACGCCAAGCTGGCCTAGCCTTCTCCGTCCCTCCATCGCAATAACTGGAAGTACAGGAATATTAACCTGTTTTCCATCGACTACGCTTTTCAGCCTCGCCTTAGGGACCGACTAACCCTGCGTCGATTAACGTTGCGCAGGAAACCTTGGTCTTTCGGCGTGCGAGTTTTTCACTCGCATTGTCGTTACTCATGTCAGCATTCGCACTTCTGATACCTCCAGCAAGCTTCTCAACTCACCTTCACAGGCTTACAGAACGCTCCTCTACCGCATCACCAAAAGGTGATACCCGTAGCTTCGGTGCATGGTTTGAGCCCCGTTACATCTTCCGCGCAGGCCGACTCGACTAGTGAGCTATTACGCTTTCTTTAAAGGGTGGCTGCTTCTAAGCCAACCTCCTAGCTGTCTAAGCCTTCCCACATCGTTTCCCACTTAACCATGACTTTGGGACCTTAGCTGACGGTCTGGGTTGTTTCCCTTTTCACGACGGACGTTAGCACCCGCCGTGTGTCTCCCATGCTCGGCACTTGTAGGTATTCGGAGTTTGCATCGGTTTGGTAAGTCGGGATGACCCCCTAGCCGAAACAGTGCTCTACCCCCTACAGTGATACATGAGGCGCTACCTAAATAGCTTTCGAGGAGAACCAGCTATCTCCGAGCTTGATTAGCCTTTCACTCCGATCCACAGGTCATCCGCTAACTTTTCAACGGTAGTCGGTTCGGTCCTCCAGTCAGTGTTACCTAACCTTCAACCTGCCCATGGATAGATCGCCCGGTTTCGGGTCTATACCCAGCGACTAAAGCGCCCTATTAAGACTCGCTTTCGCTACGCCTCCCCTATTCGGTTAAGCTCGCCACTGAATATAAGTCGCTGACCCATTATACAAAAGGTACGCAGTCACCTAACAAAGTAGGCTCCCACTGCTTGTACGCATACGGTTTCAGGTTCTATTTCACTCCCCTCTCCGGGGTTCTTTTCGCCTTTCCCTCACGGTACTGGTTCACTATCGGTCAGTCAGTAGTATTTAGCCTTGGAGGATGGTCCC
>NZ_CP075595.1:2950000-5017500 GCF_018596375.1 Pseudomonas sp. RC3H12
AATCTTGGCGACTATCAGTCCGTACTCACAAGCACCCACACGAATTGCTTGATTCAATTTGTTAAAGAGCGTTTGGCTAAGCGCTTTTCGCCTCAACCGAGGCGCGCATTCTACGCTTTCCTCATTTCGCGTCAAGCGTTTATTTTGAAGTATTTTGCGAGAAACCCGTTCAACTTCAAACACTTGACTCGCTGCGATCTCTCGTAGCGGGAGGCGAATCATACAGCGTTACAACCTGCTGTCAACTGCCTTTTTCACCGCTGCCGATCAGATGACCGAAGCACTTCCGATACTACCTGAAACACTCAACTTATTGATTAACAAGAGGTTTTGCGTTTCGACTACGTCGGAAGTGGGGCGCATTATAAGGGGATCTGAAACTCCGTCAACCTTTTATTACAGGATTATGATGCTGGACCGCAGGAAGGCTGCCAGGCGTTCAATCATTCTGAACCTCGTTTACTGAAACCACACCCGACCTTGCCAATCCACACCCTGCTGCGCACTATATTGCGCACCCTTGCGCGCACAACAACGGACCCCAACATGAATACCCCGCACCGCAGCCTGGCCACCACGCTGTTCCCTATCGGCCTGCTGCTGATCGCCATGGCTTCCATCCAGTCCGGAGCCTCGCTGGCCAAGAGCATGTTCCCCATTGTCGGAGCCCAAGGCACCACAGCGCTGCGCCTCATCTTCGCCAGCATCATCATGCTGCTTATATTGAGGCCCTGGCGCGCGCGCCTGGACGCCAGCACCCTGCGCAGCGTGATCATCTACGGCATGGCCCTGGGTGGCATGAACTTCCTCTTCTATATGTCCCTGCGCAGCGTGCCTCTCGGCATCGCCGTGGCACTCGAGTTCACTGGGCCACTCGCGGTGGCGCTGTGGGCCTCGCGACGAGCGCTGGACTTCCTGTGGATCGCCCTGGCAGTCGCCGGGCTGTTGCTGCTGATCCCCGTAGGCCAGACCGGTGGCGGGCTCGACCCGATCGGCGCCGCTTACGCCGTAGGGGCCGGTGTGTGCTGGGCGCTGTATATCCTCTACGGGCAGAAAGCCGGTGCCGAGAACGGCATCCAGACCGCCGCACTGGGCGTAGTGATCGCTGCCTTGTTCGTCGCCCCCATCGGTATCGCCCATGCCGGCACCGCGCTGCTCACCCCTGCCCTGCTGCCCGTAGCCCTGGGCGTGGCGATCCTGTCCACGGCGCTCCCCTACAGCCTGGAAATGGTGGCCCTGACCCGCATGCCCGCACGCACCTTCGGCACCCTGATGAGCATCGAACCAGCCTTTGGCGCATTGTCCGGGTTACTGTTCCTGGGCGAGCAGCTCACGCTCTGGCAGTGGCTGGCCATTCTCGCCATCATCACCGCCTCGGTGGGCGCTACCCTTTCCATGAAACGGGAAGCGGCGCCACCCGTGGCTGCCGACTGATTTGAGAAATATTTTCATTTAGCCAACCTGTAGCCTTGTACCGCCCGGCGTGGCTGATTAAGCTGTCACCAGATCATAATCTTGACGCTATCTACTGAGCGGTACATGGACGCCGGGGATCATCAAGGAAGAGGAAACGCGCAAACGTCAGGTCCGTTAATGTAGTCGGGCCGTATAAGGACAGGAATGAAACGTATTTTGCTCATCCTGGGCATCCTGGTCATCGCTGGATGTGCCGCGACAGCCAATACCGAGGTGAAACGAGGGAAGAAAGGCCTGCATATCAATTGCTCGGGACTCTCCTCGTCGTGGGAGAAGTGCTACAGCAAGGCCGCCAGCTCCTGTAGCAGCAAGGGCTACAAGGTCATCGCCCGCTCCGGTGACTCCGACGAAGAGCCTGGCGATTACGTTTTCGGCATCAACCCTGCCGGATACACCAGCCGCAGCATGATCGTGATTTGCAAGTAACAGATGCATGAAGGGCAGCCAATGGCTGCCCTTTTCACGTTCAGAGAGGCGCGGTCCGCCGCTCCAGCCACGCAAGCGCTTCACCTTCCAGCAAAGGGGCAAGCCGCTCGCGCACCGTCTGGTGATAGCTGTTCAACCAGGCAATATCCTCGCTGCCCAGCGCCTCGACCAACAGGCAGCGCGTGTCGATCGGGCACAGGGTCAAGGTCTCGAACGCCAGGAACTCGCCAAACTCGCTGGTACCGACCTCGCGGTTGACTACCAGGTTTTCGATGCGCACCCCCCACTGCCCTGGTCGGTAGGTCCCCGGCTCGATGGAGCTGATCATCCCCGGTTGCATGGCCGTCTGCGGCGTGGCGGCTGCCTGGTAGGCAATTACCTGCGGACCTTCATGCACATTCATGAAATAGCCGACACCGTGGCCGGTGCCATGCCCGTAATCGACCTGGTCAGCCCAGATCGGCGCCCGGGCGATGGCATCGAGCAGCGGCGAGAGGATCCCACGCGGGAACCTGGCCCTGGACAGCGCGATCATGCCCTTGAGCACCCGCGAGCAATCCGCCTGCTGTTCGCGGCTGGGCTCGCCGATCGGCACCATCCGCGTGATATCGGTTGTTCCGCCCAGGTATTGGCCACCCGAATCGATCAACAGCAGGCCGTTGCCTTCGATCACGGCATGGGACTGCTCGGTGGCGCGGTAGTGCGGCATGGCGCCATTGGCGTTATAGGCCGCGATGGTGGAAAAGCTCAGCGATACAAAGCCCGGACGGCGGGCACGGGCCGCGCTCAACCGCTCATCAATGGTCAGCTCTGTGATGTGCTGGGTCCCTTGGTTCGCTTCGAACCAGGCAAAGAACTCGCACAATGCCGCGCCGTCCTGCTCCATGGCCTGGCGGATATGGGCGAGATCCCCTTCACCCTTGCGCGACTTGCTCAAGGTCGTCGGATTGATGCCCTCGACCAGCCGAACCTGCCCATGCAGGTGATCCAGCAACCCACGGGTGACCCGCGCCGGATCCACCAGCAGGCTGGCCGTGGCCGGAATCGCCGACAACGCGTCGCCGACCGCTGCGTAGTCACGGACCTCGATACCATCGGCCGCCAATACATCGCGCAGGTGCCCATCGACCTTGTCACGCCCAACGAACAGGTACGCCTTGTCCTGGCTGACCAACGCGAAAGAGACGAACACAGGGTTGTAGGAAACGTCGCTGCCACGCAGGTTGAACAGCCAGGCGATATCGTCGAGCGTGGCAATAAAATGCCAGTCGGCGCCTTTTTCCTGCAGGGTGCCCCGCAGCTCGGCAAGCTTTTGCGCACGATTGACGGTCGCATGGGGCGGCAGGTGCTGGTAGACCGGATTGCCCGGCAACAATGGCCGCTCGCTCCAGACCCCGGCCAGCAGATCGATGTCCGTACGCAACTTTGCGCCCCGTGCCTGCAGACGCTCGCTTAGCTGGCGGGCTGCGGCCACTGCCATGACCGCGCCGTCCACCGCAACGGTACCATCGACCTCCGCACCCAACCACTCCAACGCGCCTGGCTGGCCGGGCCGCAGCTTCATCAGCTCGATGCCACTGCCGGCCAGTTCCTTGTTCGCTTGTTCCCAATAGCGACTGTCAGCCCAGAGCCCAGCGAAATCCGCCGTGACCACCAACGTGCCCACCGACCCCTCGAAGCCGGACAACCATTGCCGTCCCTGCCAATAGCCAGGCAAGTACTCGGACAAATGCGGGTCGGCCGAAGGCACCAGCAAGGCAGCCACGCCCTCCCGGGCCATGGCCTCGCGCACGCGGGCAAGGCGCGCCGGTACGGGTTCGTGAAGCGGGGACTGACTGTTCATGCGCACTCCTGCGGATAGGTGTCGACGGGTCCAAGCCGTTGATAATGAAACAGCTGGCGGGCGCCCGCAATCACCACGACCGTAACAAGGCATGCATTGCCCCAAGTGCCCTGCCGACCGTCGATCCTTCCTCCTGAACTAAACAGCCTACGCGCCTTCACACCCCTTACACACCCTGCGAACGCGAGGTTGGCCATGCCCCACTCCCGCGCACCGAAAACCGCGGTCGTGCTCCTCGACACCCGGGCGCACACGCCGGACCATGAGCAGGCGACGCACCTGAAAATCGCCCAGTACCTGGCACACCTGCTGGGCATCGATCGGGTCGAGTCAGCGCCCGTACCCAGCACCGATGCCCGCTGTTACTACGTGCCGAGCGACACCCTGGTCGACCCGACGCGCCAGATGGCACTCGGCATCCATGGCGAAGAGGACCTATTCGGCGGTGCGGTCAGCCATCCACACATGGCCACCAAGGCGATTTCCCATCCCCTGCCAGCCGATGCCAGCTTTCCACCCGGCTGGACGGATGCCTTCGCCCAACTGGCCAGCGACGCCCTGCTGCGCGGCTACACGGTGTTCTCCAAGGCAGACGCGCGCCGCGCCGCCGAGCTGCTGCTGCGCGACGGCCCGGTGCGTGTCAAGCCGGTACTGGCTTGTGCAGGCAGAGGCCAGCAGGTGATCAACGATTCCCAGGCCCTGGAACCGCTACTGCAGGCAATGGACGACGAGGCCCTGGGGCTATGGGGCCTGGTGCTGGAAGAGGACCTGGACGCGGTCGAGACCTTCAGCGTCGGCCAGGTGCGCGTGGCCGGGCTCACCCTCAGTTACCACGGCACCCAGCACTTAACCCGCGACCACGCAGGGACCGAGGTCTACGGCGGCTCCGACCTGGTGGTGGTGCGGGGCGACTACCTGCAACTGCTGCAACTGCCGCTGGACGATCATCTGCGCCTGGCCATCAATCAGGCCATGGCCTACGAACAGGCCGCCGAACGCTACTTCCCTGGCTTCATCGCTTCGCGCCGCAACTACGACATCGCCCGGGGCAACGACCGCCAAGGCCACCTGCGCAGCGGCGTGCTCGAACAGTCGTGGCGCATCGGGGGCGCCAGCCCGGCCGAGGTCCTGGCGCTGTCGACGTTCGCCGGCGACCCGGCCCTGAAGCGGCTATGCGCATCGACCCACGAGGTGTTCGGCCAGGCGCGACTACCCGCCGATGCCACGCTGTTCTATCAGGGGCATGACAGTGAACTTGGACAACTCAGCAAATATGCACGGATACGCGACCATGACCATCGAGAGTGAAACCGTGGAACTGCAAGTCGAAGGGGAAAGCATTGCCGGCACCCTGGTCAGCCCCGGCAGCCGCATGCCAGGGATTCTCTTCGTCCATGGCTGGGGCGGCAGCCAGCAGCGCGACCTGGCCCGTGCCCGGCAGATCACCGGGCTAGGTTGCGTCTGCATGACCTTCGACCTGCGCGGCCATGAAAAGACCGAAAGCCAGCGCCTGAGCGTCACCCGCGAGCAGAACCTCGCCGACCTGCTGGCCGCCTACGACCGGCTCGCCAACCACCCTTCGGTGAACCCCGCGGCCATTGCCGTGATCGGCAGTAGCTACGGTGGCTACCTGGCCACCTTGCTTACCCCGCGCCGGCCGGTCAAATGGCTGGCGCTCAGGGTGCCCGCCCTCTACTGGGACGACGAATGGAACGCGCCCAAGCAGGCCCTCGACCGCCAGCGCCTCAACGCCTACCGCCAGCTCAGCCTTGGCCCGGCCGACAACCGTGCCCTGGCAGCCTGCGCCGAATTTGGCGGCGATGTACTGCTGGTGGAGTCCGAGCAGGACGACTACGTACCTCACAGCACGTTGATGAGTTACCGCTCGGCGTTCGTCAGTGCCCATTCCATGACCCACCGCCTGGTAGACGGCGCCGACCATGCCCTGTCCAGCGAAGAAAGCCAGAAGGCCTACAGCGCGATACTCACGTCCTGGATCAGCGAGATGGTCATTGGTGCCCGCCTGGACCGCTACCCGCACTATGCGCCTTGGTACGCCTGAGCGCTGCCCAACTGGCAGTGCAGGCCACCATCGGCGCCGCGCACAAGGCTGCGAAGGGTCTGGTAGGCGGCGAAATTCACCCCCCGCGCCTGATGCTCGCCCAGCAGGTCGAGGAACGGCTCCTCGATGAAGCTTCCCGCGGCTGCCGCCCACGCCTGGCGCGATTGCCAGCGCAGGAGCTGAAGCACCCGCCGGCCGTCGTCACTAACCTGGATGCTGACGCTCAGCAAGCCGTCGCAGCGTTGCGCCAGGTGCTCGCTGCGCACCACCAGCGCCTCGGCCAGCGCATCCTGGCGCAGCGGTGGCACGTCGTACTCGATCATCTGGGTGAACCACAGGGAATGGGTGTTGGCCGTCATGTTGCTTCTCCTCGTTTCGGGCTCTTGCAGCAGATGGTCGTGGAGGGTAAAACCTCCAGCTAACTCAAGGTCAAGGATTTTGTTGACGATGAAACCACCTTCCTCCCAGGAACGCCTGCTCAGCGTCGGCCAGCTGGCCGCCCGTAGCGGCGTGGCCGTGACCGCCCTGCACTTCTACGAGACCAAGGGCCTGATCCACAGCACCCGCAACGCCGGCAATCAGCGGCGCTACCCACGGGCCGTGCTGCGCCGAGTGGCGGTAATCAAGATGGCCCAGCGCCTGGGCATCCCCCTGGCCGACATCGCCAACGCCCTGGATACCCTGCCCTGCGACCACACGCCCACCGCCGACGACTGGCAGCGCCTCTCGGCACGCTGGCGCGACGACCTGAGCCGGCGTATCGACGAGCTGGTGATGTTGCGCGACCAGCTCGATGGCTGCATCGGCTGTGGCTGCATGTCGCTGAAAGAGTGCCCGCTGCGCAACCACCATGATCGCCTGGCCGATGAAGGCCCCGGCCCCCACCCACCGAGCCAGGATTGAGGATCAGGCGCTGAAGACCGATGACCGCGTTGGCGTTCGCCTATGCCGATGTCTTCAGCACCCGTTCCACCCCTCAGATCACCACATTACGCACGAAACGCACCGCCTCCTCGCCATCGTTGCGATAGGCGTAGCGGCAATCGCTGGGGAAGACGAAGAACTCGCCCTTGCCCAACTGCTGCTCGCCGCCTTCGATGACCAGCGTCAGGCGGCCTTCGGTCACATAGATCTGCTCGCTCCACCCAGCGGCATCTGCCTCGCTGGCGTAGCACTCGCCAGGGGCGAGGGTCCATTCCCACAGCTCGACCTCGCGCCGGGCCGGGCTGCTGCCCAGCAGCACGGCGCGGCTGGCAGGGTGCACGCCGGCCCAGGCCAGCTCGTCGATACGGCTGGGATCGCGGCGGTCGGGGGCCTGGATCAGGGTGCTGAACGCCACCCCGAGCGCTTCGGCGATCAGGTCCAGGGTGGTGAGGCTGACATTCTTCTCGCCGGCCTCGATGGCCACCAGCATGCGCCGGCTGACCCCGGAGCGTTCGGCCAGGGCGGCCTGGCTCAGGCGGGCGTCACCGCGCAGGCGGCGAACATTCTGGCTGACATGCAGCAGCACCGAAGCCCGGTGCTCGGAATCTTTGTGCACTATATTGCTCACTGGTAGGGGGTGCGCAGTATACTGCCCACTTTGCGGCGAATTGTGCGCCGCCCCTTCCGAGTGCGCAAGACCATGAGCCAGGCCTCCCCCAGCAAGCCCGCCGTCACCTTCCGCCTGAGCAAGGCCGAACTG
Organism: Pseudomonas sp. RC3H12; assembly: GCF_018596375.1. Lineage (NCBI taxonomy): Bacteria > Pseudomonadati > Pseudomonadota > Gammaproteobacteria > Pseudomonadales > Pseudomonadaceae > Pseudomonas > Pseudomonas sp. RC3H12. Next base: position 2,957,492 of record NZ_CP075595.1, read on the forward strand.
GTGCTGGTGTTCATCACCATGCTCTGGGGCGGCACCTTCCTTATCGTGCACAACGTCATGACCGTCAGTGGCCCGATGTTCTTCGTCGGCCTGCGCTTCGCTGCCGCCGCGCTGTTCGTCGGCCTGGTGTCGGCCCGCTCGCTGGCAGGACTGACCGCCACCGAACTCAAGGCAGGGGTCCTGATCGGCGTGTCGATCATGCTCGGCTACGGCTTGCAGACCATGGGCCTGCAGACCATCAGCAGCAGCCAGTCGGCATTCATCACCGCGCTCTATGTGCCCTTCGTGCCCTTGCTGCAATGGCTGGTGCTGGGCCGCCGCCCAGGCCTGATGCCGAGCCTGGGCATCGGCCTGGCCTTCGCCGGGCTGATGCTGCTGGCCGGCCCCGAGGGCGGCGCGCTGCACTTCAGCGAAGGCGAGCTGGTGACGCTGGTCAGCGCCGTGGCAATCGCCGGCGAGATCATCCTAATCAGCCGCTACGCGGGCAAGGTGGATGTGCGTCGGGTCACCGTGGTGCAGTTGGCCACCGCCTCGGCGCTGTCGTTCCTGATGATCGTGCCGACCCAGGAGCAGCTCCCCGACTTCTCCTGGCTGCTGCTGGCCAGCGCGGTGGGCCTGGGCGCCATGAGCGCGGTGATCCAGGTGGCGATGAACTGGGCGCAGAAGTCGGTCTCGCCGACCCGCGCCACGCTGATCTATGCCGGCGAGCCGGTGTGGGCAGGTATTGTCGGGCGGATTGCCGGCGAGCGTTTGCCTGGCGTGGCGTTGATCGGCGGGGTGCTGATCGTGCTGGCGGTGGTGGTGAGCGAACTGAAGGTTCGTCGCCAGGATGAGGCAGAGGCGTTGCCGGACGATCACACGCGTCAGCGCGAGACGGGATTGTAACCCTCCTGCACTTCCTCGGGGCTGCAACGCAGCCCCACGGCAACGCTGTCACCCGCTATGCTTTGTAAAAAACTGTTATAAAAAAACAGCTTTTCACAGCACCTTTGTACGATCCTGCAACTGCTTGCGTGTTGGTGATCCCCCCCCCGGCACGTATGATCCTTGGCAAACTTCTCAGAACAGAACGCTATGTCATTGATTGTGCTATTGCTTCTGCCCTTCGTGGGCAGTTGCCTGGCGGCTGTCCTGCCGCACAACGCACGCAACGCCGAGTCCATTCTCGCCGGGCTCGTGGCCCTGGTCGGCACCGTCCAGGTGGCGTTGCTGTACCCTCAGGTGGCCGATGGCGGGGTGATTCGCGAGGAATTCCTGTGGCTGCCCAGCCTGGGCCTGAACCTGGTCCTGCGCATGGACGGATTCGCCTGGCTGTTCAGCCTGCTGGTGCTGGGTATCGGCAGCCTGGTGGCGCTGTATGCGCGCTACTACATGTCGCCGCAGGACCCGGTGCCGCGATTCTTCGCCTTCTTCCTGGCATTCATGGGCGCCATGCTCGGCCTGGTGATTTCCGGCAACCTGCTCCAGCTGGTGTTCTTCTGGGAACTGACCAGCTTGTTCTCGTTCCTGCTGATCGGCTACTGGCACCACCGCGCCGACGCCCGCCGCGGCGCCTACATGGCGTTGATGGTGACAGGGGCCGGCGGCTTGTGCCTGCTGGTCGGGGCCCTGCTGCTCGGCCATGTGGTCGGCAGCTATGACCTGGACAAGGTCCTGGCTGCCGGCGACATCATCCGCCAGCATGCGCTGTACCCGGTGCTGCTGCCCCTGATCCTGATCGGCGCCCTGACCAAGAGCGCGCAATTCCCCTTCCAGTTCTGGCTGCCCCATGCCATGGCGGCGCCCACTCCCGTATCGGCTTATCTGCACTCGGCGACCATGGTCAAGGCCGGGGTGTTTCTGCTCGCCCGGCTGTGGCCCGTGTTGTCGGGCAGCGAGGAGTGGTTCTGGATCGTCGGCGGCGCCGGTGCCGCCACCCTGTTGCTCGGCGCCTTCGCCGCGATGTTCCAGAACGACCTCAAGGGCCTGCTGGCCTACTCGACCATCAGCCACCTGGGCCTGATCACCCTGCTACTGGGCCTGAACAGCCCCCTGGCAGCGGTCGCCGCGGTGTTCCACATTCTCAACCACGCCACCTTCAAGGCCTCGCTGTTCATGGCTGCGGGGATCATCGACCACGAGAGCGGCACCCGCGACATCCGCCGCCTCAGCGGCCTGTTCCGCCTGGTGCCGTTCACCGCCACCCTGGCCATGGTCGCCAGCGCGTCGATGGCCGGGGTGCCGCTGATGAACGGCTTCCTGTCCAAGGAGATGTTCTTCGCCGAAACCGTGTTCATTACCTCCACCGCCTGGGTCGAAGCCGCCTTGCCGGTGATTGCCACCCTCGCCGGGACCTTCAGCGTGGCCTATGCGCTGCGCTTCACCGTCGACGTGTTCTTCGGGCCCACGGCCGAAGACCTGCCGCATACGCCCCACGAGCCACCCCGCTGGATGCGCGCGCCGGTCGAACTGCTGGTGCTCACCTGCCTGGTGGTCGGCATCTTCCCGGCACAATCGGTCGGCCCGCTGTTGGCCGCCGCCGCCCTGCCGGTGGTAGGCGGCACCCTGCCGGAGTACAGCCTGGCCATCTGGCACGGCTGGAATGCGCCATTGATCATGAGCCTGATCGCCATGAGCGGCGGTATCGTTCTCTACCTGCTGCTGCGCAAGCAGCTGCAACGCGGTCGCTTCCCCCACCCGCCACTGATCGAGCGCTTCAATGGCAAGCGCCTGTTCGAGCATGGCCTGGTCCGCTTGATGCTGCTGGCACGGCATCTCGAGCGCCTGTTGACCACCCGCCGCCTGCAGACGCAGTTGTTCATGCTGGTGCTGGCGGCCTTCATCGCCGGCTTGACGCCACTGCTGTACAGCGGCCTGAGCTGGGGCGAGCGGCCGAAGATCCCCGGCTCCGGGGTGTTCGTCGCGCTGTGGCTGATCGCCATTGCCTGCGCCATCGGCGCCGCCTACCAGGCCAAGTACCACCGTCTCGCGGCGCTGATCATGGTCGGCGTCTGCGGCTTGATGACCTGCATCACCTTCGTCTGGTTCTCCGCGCCCGACCTGGCCCTGACCCAGCTGGCAGTCGAAGTGGTGACCACCGTGCTGATCCTTCTCGGCCTGCGCTGGCTGCCACGGCGTATCGAAGGCGTCTCGCCGCTGCCCGGCAGCCAGGACCGCGCCCGTCTGCGTCGCTTGCGCGACCTGCTGCTGGCGGTGCTGGTCGGCGGCGGCATGGCCCTGCTGTCCTACGCCATGCTCACCCGCCCCACGCCCAACGACATTTCCTCGTTCTTCCTCAGCCGCGCGCTGCCGGAGGGCGGGGGCACCAACGTGGTCAATGTGATGCTAGTGGACTTCCGTGGCTTCGATACCCTCGGTGAAGTCACCGTGCTGGTGGCCGTGGCGCTGACCGTGTTCGCCCTGCTGCGCCGTTTCCGCCCGCCCAAGGAGAGCATGCAGTTGCCGGCTCAGCAGCGGCAGCTGGCACCGGACGTGGTCACCGACCTGGTCAACCCGCGCCACGCCACCGACACCGCGTTGGGCTTCATGATGGTGCCGGCCGCCCTGGTGCGCCTGCTGCTGCCGATCGCCCTGCTGGTGTCAATGTACCTGTTCATGCGTGGCCACAATCAGCCCGGCGGCGGTTTCGTCGCGGGCCTGGTGATGTCGGTGGCATTCATCCTGCAGTACATGGTCGCCGGTACCCAGTGGGTCGAGGCGCAGATGAGCCTGCGCCCGCTGCGCTGGATGGGCACCGGCCTGCTCTGCGCCACCCTTACCGGCGCCGGCGCGATGCTGCTCGGCTACCCGTTCCTCACCACCCACACCGCCCACCTGCACCTGCCGCTGCTGGGTGACGTGCATGTGGCCAGCGCGCTGTTCTTCGACATCGGCGTGTACACCGTGGTGGTCGGCTCGACCCTGCTGATCCTCACCGCGCTGGCCCACCAGTCGGTGCGTGCCTACCGCCCCGCCAAGTCCAGCCAAGCAGGAGCCGCCTGATGGAAGAAGTCATAGCAGTCGCCATCGGTGTCCTCGCCGCCTCGGGGGTCTGGCTGATCCTGCGCCCGCGTACCTACCAGGTGATCATGGGCCTGTGCCTGCTGTCCTACGGCGTCAACCTGTTCATCTTCAGCATGGGCAGCCTGTTCATCGGCAAGGAGCCTATCATCAAGGACGGCGTGCCCCACGATTTGCTGCACTACACCGACCCGCTACCCCAGGCGCTGGTGCTGACGGCCATTGTCATCAGCTTCGCCATGACCGCGTTGTTCCTGGTGGTGCTGCTGGCTTCGCGCGGCCTGACCGGCACCGACCACGTCGATGGCCGGGAGCGTGACGAATGAGCGGGATGAACCAACTGATCATTGCGCCGATCCTGCTGCCGCTGCTCACCGCGGCGCTGATGCTGCTGATTGGTGAGAAGCACCGCTGGCTGAAGGCGCGCCTGAACCTGTTGTCCACCGCCCTCGGCCTGGGCATCGCCGTGACCCTGCTGATGTGGGTGCGCACCCAAGGCCAGGCCGAGTCCATCGGCGTCTACCTGCCAGGTAACTGGCCGGCGCCGTTCGGCATCGCCCTGGTGCTCGACCACCTGTCGGCGCTCCTGCTGACGCTGACCGGCATCATCGGCCTGAGCGCCCTGCTGTTCGCCCGGGCCCGCTGGGATGGTGCCGGCGCCAGCTTCCACGCGCTGTTCCAGATCCAGCTGATGGGCCTGTACGGCGCCTTCCTCACGGCCGACCTGTTCAACCTGTTCGTGTTCTTCGAGGTGCTGCTGGCGGCCTCCTACGGCCTGCTGCTGCATGGCTCGGGGCGGGCACGGGTCAAGGCCGGGCTGCACTACATCGCCATCAACCTGTTCGCCTCGTCGCTGTTCCTGGTGGGCGCGGCCATGCTCTACGGCGTGACCGGCACCCTGAACATGGCCGACCTGGCATTAAAAGTGCCGCTGGTGCCGGAAGCCGATCGCGGCCTGCTGCATGCCGGCGCGGCGATCCTGGCGGTCGCCTTCCTGGCCAAGGCCGGGGTCTGGCCGTTGAACTTCTGGCTGGTACCGGCGTATTCGTCGGCCAGTGCGCCGGTAGCCGCGCTGTTCGCGATCATGACCAAGGTCGGGTTGTACGCCATCCTGCGCCTGTGGACGCTGCTGTTCTCCGGCCAGGCCGGCGCCTCGGCGTTCTTCGGCGGGGACTGGCTGGTGTATGGCGGCCTGGCGACCCTTGCCGTGGCGGCCATGTCGATCCTCGCGGCGCAGCGTCTGGAGCGCCTGGCGGCCCTCAGCATCCTGGTATCCGCCGGCACGCTGCTGGCCGCCGTCGGTTTCGGCCAGCCGATCCTCACCGGCGCCGCGCTGTTCTACCTGGCCAGTTCCACCTTGGCCCTGTGCGCGCTGTTCCTGCTGGCCGAGCTGGTGGAGCGTTCGCGCTCGGCCAACGAGGCGCCGCTGGAAGATGAAGAAGGCGCAATGCCTTCGCCGCTGGAGTCGCTGCACCCACCCAAAGGCATCAACCTCGACGATGAGCAGCAGGTGGTGATCGGCCAGATCATTCCCTGGACCATGGCCTTCCTCGGCCTTGCCTTCATCGCCTGCGCCCTGCTCATCATCGGCATGCCTCCCCTGTCGGGCTTCATCGGCAAGCTGAACCTGATCAGCGCGTTGTTCAACCCGCAAGGCATGGGTGTCAGCCCGGAGCAACCGCTGGGCGTCGCGGGCTGGACCCTGGTCACCCTGTTGGTGCTGTCCGGCATGGCCTCGCTGATCGCCTTCGGCCGGGTGGGCATCCAGCGCTTCTGGAAGCCCGAGGAACGCCCCTCGCCGGTGCTGCGTCGCTATGAATGCGTGCCTATCGTCATTCTCCTGGGCCTGTGCATCTTCCTCAGTCTCAAAGCTGAGCCGCTGCTGCGCTACACCCAGGACACCGCCGCGAGCCTGAGCACGCCGGAGGCCTACGTCAAGGCGGTGATGGCCACCCGGCCACTGCCCGGCCCGACCACCCTCAGCGCGGAGGCGCAGCCATGAGCCGACTGTTCCCTGCGCCGCTGCTGTCCGTCGCACTGTTCGTACTGTGGCTGCTGCTCAACCTCTCTGTCAGCCCAGGTAACCTGCTGCTGGGTGCCGTGCTGGGCGTCCTCGCGCCGATCCTGATGGCCCCGCTGCGCCCGCAACACGCCCACGTGCGCCGCCCCTGGGCAATCGCCAAGCTGATTGGCCGGGTAGGCCTCGACGTGATCCATTCCAACCTGCTGGTGGCCCGTGGCGTCCTGCGCGCGGGCAGTACCCCACCGCGCTCGGCGTTCGTGCACATCCCGCTGGATCTGCGCGATGCCCATGGCCTGGCAGCATTGTCGATGATCACTACGGTGGTGCCCGGCACCGTCTGGTCGGAACTGGCGCTGGATCGCAGCGTACTGCTGCTGCACGTGTTCGACCTTGAAGACGAAACGGCCTTCATCGAACACTTCAAGCACACCTATGAACGCCCGCTGAGGGAGATCTTCGAATGAGCGGCCTGCTCGCCTATGCCGTCCTCACCAGCCTGTTCATCTTCGCCATCGCCATGGGCCTGGCGCTGATTCGGGTGTTCCGCGGGCCGTCCGCCCAGGACCGGGTGCTGGCACTGGACTACCTGTACATCCTGGGCATGCTGATGATGCTGGTGCTGGGTATTCGCTACGCCAGTGACACCTACTTCGAGGGCGCGCTGCTGATCGCCCTGTTCGGCTTCGTCGGCTCGTTCGCCCTGGCCAAATTCCTGCTGCGTGGCGAGGTGATCGAATGAACGAAGCTATCGAACTGCCGTTCTGGCTGGAACTGCTGGTATCCACGCTGCTGCTGCTGGGCAGCCTGTTCGCGCTGATCGGTGCCATCGGGCTGGTTCGTCTGAAAGACTTCTTCCAGCGCATGCACCCGCCCGCGCTGGCTTCGACCATCGGTGCGTGGTGCGTGGCGGCGGCCTCGATCCTGTACTTCTCGGTGCTCAAGCAGAGCCCGGTGCTGCATGCGTGGCTGATCCCGATCCTGCTGTCGATCACCGTGCCGGTGACCACGCTGCTGTTGGCCAGGGCCGCGCTGTTTCGCAAACGCACCTCGGGTGAAAACGTACCTGAGGAAGTCAGCAGCGGGCGCGATCGCGGCAACTGAGGCTCATGCTTGGCTCAAGCGCTGCAACTCGCGGCGTACCATGGCGGCAAAAGGCGGCGGGCTCATCCGATAGAGTTCGCCGGCGACCCAGGCCAGCCAGCCGCCGTGCAGCGCCTCTCGGCGCGCAAGCAGGCGCTCGGCCTCCTCCACCGCACGTGCCTGGTGCAGGCGGTGAAAGTCGGCCCGCGAGCCCGCGGTGGGCTCGTCGATCATTCGCTGGCCTTGAAGGTGGTCAACTCGCCCTTGCGCCATTTGGCGACCTTGCCGGTCACCGCCTTGAGCAGTTTGCCCAGGCCTTCCTGCACCTGTTGCTGGGCAGCGAACACCAGCATCACGCCATGCCCGTCGCGAAACACGATACCGTCGCCTTCCGGTACCGAGACGAAGGCGTAGTCGCCCTGGCCATAGACGTTCAGCTTGATCTCGCGAAAGCGCAACTCCAGCTTGCCACCCTCACGGCTGGGCAACACCGCGGCACGGAAGTGGTCACCCACCTTCAATTCGAGGCGCTGCTTGTCGTCGACCACCATGGCGTCTTCGGTGTCGATTTCGGCCATGTACAGGCCTTCCGGGTTCTGCTCGGTGACATAGATGAAACGCCCGTGGAACAGCTTGACCAGCTGTGCGCGCAAGTCGCCCAGGGCGAACAACGCATGGGTATCCAGTGTACTGACTGCCAATGAAGGGCTCCTCACATCGATTGCAACGGCCACGCCACGGACACAAGTTGCGTCAGGTGACAGGCACTTTTTAGTCAAGGTCCGCAGGACCGTGGAAACAAGCGACAAAGCGTCCACGCGCAACGGCGCAAGGGCAACCAGGAAGCAGTTCACCCAGCCACCGCCCGGCGATGCGAAGTAAGCTTCGGCTCGATTCCGCAAAGGGAAACGTAATGTCCGACAGCGCAAATGCCGGAAAGGATGCGACAAGCAGCACCAGTTCTTTCGCCAGAAAGGAATGCTGGCCTTCAGTCGCGCATTACAGGAGAGCGAATATGCACGAAAACACTGAAACCCGTCGAGAGGCACGTAACATTTCCGGCCATGATATGCCTCGCTATATCGTCATTCCCGCCGGTGTCGCCTTCTACCACATCGCCGAACGCGATACGGGCCGGGTCAGGGGTTTTCGCCAGTGCCACGAGCAGGCTTGCGCACTGGCCCGACAATTCGAGCGCTGAACGCCTCAGGCCGCGTTGCAGCTGTCCAGCAGGGCCAGCCAGGCATCCCGGCATTCCAAGGCTTCGGCGCGGCTGGCGAATGCTGTGCCGCGACGCTCGCCATCGACCAGTACCACCCAACACACACGGTTGCCCAGGGCCTGCATTGAGCGCGGCACGCCAGTCCCGATCATGACGGCGACATCGACTTGGCTATTCATCATTCCCTCCGGAATTTAATTAGCAACCTAACGATGCACGCATGATACGGCCTGCCCTGCCTGGGAAAAAGCGCCGCCAGGTACAGCTGTATTGCAATTCCGGCAACAAATCCGCTCAATCCAATTGCGCGGATCTGGCCTTCGACACGTGCTGCCAGCCCCGTAATCTGTGCAAGCTGCACACCGGTTTGTTCGACCCGGTACCTAGCTCATCGGCCACCGCGACGCCACGTCCGTGCTCGCCGACACGTGGCGCCTGGATGGCGGCGGCCACGCTTGATGCAAGGCAAGAAAACACGAAGGCCCCAGGGATCGCTCCGCGGGGCCTTGCACAAGGCGTTGGATCAGACCTGCCGCTGGTGGCGGTCGAGCTGTTCGTGACGCTCCTGGGCTTCGATGCAGTACTTGGTGGTCGGGCTGATCAGCAGGCGCTTCAGGCCGATCGGCTCGCCGCTGTCGTCGCACCAGCCGAAGCTTTCGTCGGTGATGCGGTCCAGCGCCATCTCCAGTTGCGGCAGCAGACGCTGGTCGCGGTCGATGGCATTGACCAACCAGGTGCGTTCTTCCTCGACCGACGCCACGTCAGCGGGATCCGACGGGGTATCCAGGCTTTCGATGGCGGTGCGGCTGAGTTCGATGCGCTCGTGAGTTTCGACTTTCATCGCCTGCAGCAGCGCGGTGAAATACGCGAGCTGCTCGGCGTTCATGTAGTCATCGGCCGACATGGCCAGCAACTGTTCCTTGGTCATCGATTTCTCTATGAAAAAATGTGCATATGGGCGATTCGGGTGCCACAGACGGTGGCACGTCGGTGGCGGAATTCTTCAAGCGCCAACCGGCACTCTTTTACAGGGGGCGGAAGTCTAAGGTGCCGCGCGGCAGTGGGCAACAGAAATGACGGGGGATTTGACCGAAATGGCCAGGAATCCGCTAATTGGCGTCGTGGTTTGCCGGGTTTGCGCGTCTGTCGGGCGTCTCAGTGCAATATGCCGCAACAAACACGGTGCTGTCAGCCCCGCCCAACGTCCCACACCTCGGGACGCAGTCACCACCGCTGGTTCTGCGCAGCTATCCGCGGACTGGGTAGTAGTCGGCTAAAGCCCCGGCAAGCACGAAAAATCGCCTGATGTGCCTCTTTCAAACACCAGGCCAGGACCATGACCGACAACCTGCACCACCGTATAGCCCGCTCCAGCAACCTGGATTGCAAGGTCGCCCTACGCTTCAGTGATCGCCCGGTACTACTCGACGCCGCTGATCAGATCCTGCGCCAGCAATGGCAGCGGCACTTGCCAGACAACCCCTATGACCCGCTCGCGCTGTATTTGGCAAGCCGCCATCCACGCACGGGTGACACCTGGGTGCGCCCCTTGTCGCACGTGCTCGTAGAGCGCTACTGCGCAAAAAAGACCATGAACCTGAGCGATGGCGAAAACTTCGTCACCACCCACGTGGATGGGGATCCGGCCTGGCAGGTGGACATCGACCTGCATCCGGTCGAGTTGCTGATCGACGAGGCCGGGCCGTTTCTGCTCGAGGCCTATGAACAATCGCTGACTGCCTACTGGAGCGCCTTCGATAACAGCGGGCAGACACCCTGGCAATGGTATGCAGCGTTCCTGCGTGCTCAGTTGCAAACCGCTGTCGACGCTCACCGTAGCGCGGGGAGCCTTCCCGGTTTCGCCCTGGCAGTCGCCACCTTGGTGCATGACCAGCCATTCGCGCAAGGACTGGACAGGTGGAGTAACACGGCAGGTCTGAAGGTTTCCCATCTTGGCGTGGATTTCTCTGCCGATGGGACGCTCGATATCGACCTTGCCAGCGCCTTGCTCATCGAACACGCCGATGGTGATCCCACACGCGATCTGACCTTGCTCTTCACGTTGGCCGGCAAGCTGTACAGTTTCAAGTCCCGTCAGGACATGCTCGAGGCGATTGGCCGCTACTGGCCCGCCGCGCCCCACCACGCCCCACGCCAGGTCAGCATCAGCCTATCGAGCCAAGGGCACTTCGAAACCCAGGCACTGGGCCTGCTCGATCAGCAGTTGCGGGTCATCACCCACCGTGCGGGGCAGTATCGAACCAGGCTCGATGCCCTCAACATGAACCTGGACCTGGACCGGCTGACCTCCATGATCTCCCTGTGCAGCGAAGTCGAGGCCACTAAACGCCAGAGTTTGTTGCAGCATCTGCCAAACTGGCTGCGCAATGCCCAGAGCCGCTCGCTGATACACTTCAGCACGCTGCTCCTCGATGTCGCCCAAGGGTGTCAGGACAACCAAGGCCAGTTCTGGCTGGATGGCGTCGACAACGCACAAGGCTTTGCCAACCGGCAACTGGCTGCACGCTTCGCGGCTGATCACCCCGATGACAGTGTCGATCCCAAGCATGTCAGGGTTTGCAACTACCAGACCACCGGCGTCGCCGCGCCTGCCCAAGGCGGGGTCTTTACCACTGGCGAGGTGACGCCGGTCGAGTACACACTGGCCCAGCTGGCAATCGGCAACCTCGGCCTGCTCCGACCGGGCCGGGTCGAACTGCGTTCGACTGACCCGAGCCCCTTGCCCGAATGGATGACCGAGAGCTACCTGCGCAGCGTGGTCAGCGAGCTGGACATCGGTGCAAGCTACCCTGCCATGCTGCGCCGCAAGCTGCTGGACGATCCGAACGGGCGCGTGGCTCGTCAGCGCCTGCTCACCACTCAATTGCGCAGCCAGCTGCCCGCGTTGGCACAGGAGCTTTATCTACGTGGCAAACTGCCGGACCAGCAAGCTGCCAGCCGTATCGCCCAAGTGTTCTGGACGGCCGAAGATGACGAAGCCCGACGCTGGATCATGCGCCCGCTGGGTTTCATCAAGTCGCCTGGAGCATCGGTGGATCACCCCTGCAACACCTGGCTGATCGAACCGCTGTCCGCCGGCGCCGAGACCTGCCTGTTGTACCGTCCGCTGCATGAGGACACACTTCTGCAGTTCAGCGATCGGCTGGCGCTGTTCGTCGCCATCAGCAGCCCCGGCAAGCTGCAGGATGACCTGCTGCAACGCCTGGCGCCCGAGAACCGACGATTCTATGCCCATGGCGGCTTTCTGGAGCCTCATCTGTTCGTGGTACTCGAGGACACCAATGCGCTGCCATGGGGCACACCGGCGCCGGTGGAGCTGGCGAGGGAAGCCCCCGTCGCCGACCCTGGTGCGGCGCTCTACCTGGCTTGCGTGAACGAATCACTGCAGCACTTCGAAGAACATGCAGCAACCACCGCGCAAACCCGCTGGGCGCGCTGGAAGGAATTGGGATTGCTGCTGTTCAACACCCTGCTGCCACTCGCCGGTGGCACGCTGGGCAAAGTGGCGTGGCTGGCGCAGATGGAGGTGGCGCTGGCCGAGTACGTGGACGCGGATGCCGAACGCGAGCCGAGCAGGTATCGCCTCTCCATCGTCAACCTGTTGATCAACATCTCCATGCTGCTGTTCACTCATTCGTTGTTCAGGCTGCGCCAGGAGCAAGGTGAAACGGCGCCGTTCTCTGCTATCGCCGCCCACCTCACTGAACCCGAATCCTTCGTGCCCGAGCCACCGAAGGTCAGGCAGCCTGCCGACAGCCACCTCGATTTCGCTTGGGCGCGCCCCACGCAAACGCTGACCAACGCCCAGCGCGATTCGCTGAATGCGTTACAAGCCGCCGTCGCCGCCAGCTCGCTCGGCACTCCGGTCCCCAGCGGCGCGCTGCGCGGCCTGTACCTGCACGACAGCAAGCTCTACACGCAACTGGGCGGCAAAGTGTACGAAGTCGAGCTCGGCATGCCCCGCAACCAGATGCGTATCGTCGGCCCAGACCATGAGCATGGCCCGTGGTTACGCCGCGACGAGGTGGGTCGCTGGCAACTGGACCTGCGCCTGGCACTCAAGGGGGGCATGCCATTGGCAGGGCGGATACGCAGGATGCAACTGGACAAGGAAAGTGCCCTGCGCACAGTCAATGAGCAGATAAAGGCGGACAAGGACACCATATCCGAGAAGATCAAGCAGCAGACCACCGTCGAGAAAATCGCCGCCGCGACCCAGGACGACACCACCTTGCAGACCTGCCAAGAGAAGTTGCAGGCGCTTTCCGACTTTTGGACCACGCACATCGAGCGGCTGAAAACCCGCAATAGCTTGGAACCGCTCAAGGATTTCAAGAAGGTCCACGCCTTCGCGGTCTATCAGGACAGTTTCTGTCAGCGCTTGCAGCGCAAGATCCTGCACATGCGCTACCAGCCGGTGCGCGAGCAACTGCTGCAGCTTGCCAGGCAACAACAGCAGGGCATGGACCTCTCTGCCAGCGACGCGAGAATCGCTGCCAGTCGCTTGGACACGCTGGCACCGCTGATCGAGCAGATGATCGACAACAACACCCGCCTGCGCCAGAACCAGGACACCCTGAACAAGCTGGCGAGCCCGCAGCAACCCGAGATACTGCAATGGAGCAAGCTCGCTGCGACCATGCCCGCCACGGCAGAGCGCGACCTGATCTTGCGCTTCCTGCGGCTCGAAGCGCTGGTCAACCGCATGACGCTGGTACACGGGCTCAGCGGCGACGCGCCGTTCTGGCGAGACCGTTTCTGGAGCAACGTCGAGCTGGGCATCGCCCAGCGCGCCAAACTGTTCAGGTTGGTTGACGCCGACGAGGAAGTCGCAGTCCGATTGTTGCGCAGCATCCTCGAACAGTTCCAGGCCGCGGCCCGTCAACTGGGGCACTTTGCCGAGCAGATCAGCGCAGATGCCGCGCAACGGACGATGCGCCAACTACAAGAACAGGTTGACTGGATCCTCTCACGCATCAAGCAGGAGCTCGCCGAACTGCCTGACTACCCGTCGATCAGCACGCTGCAACAACTGCGCAAGAAAGTACCGGGGCTGATCGACACCACAGAACACGGCCTGCTGCTGGCCGAGCCCCGAGCGGATGACGCAAACACCGTTGACATTCCAGGCCCGGACAACAAGACCATCACCCGCACCTACCACCTCAAACAGGGCGAATGGGTCGAGCTCCAACCTGCCCAGGCAGCCACCCAGCGCGCCGGGCAAAGCCTCAAGCGCCTGCTCAACGGCAGCGACAGGCTGATGAAATCTGCCCGCGATGAGGTGGCAAGGCTGCAAGCGGTTTCGAGCCGCTACCTGCCGGTTGAACTAGAGGAGAGCGTGCGCCACCAGCAGGAACGCTTGCAAGCCCGTGCCGATGCCATCGAAGCCCGCCTGACCGAGGACAACGAGACCGATGAGGCGCTGGGCGGCAAGGATGCCGAGCAGGTGGCGCGTGCCCTGCGCAGGCTGGCCGACGAGCTGCAAGGGCAGGCAACGCAGCTGCGCGTGGCGACCGCCATGGCGCAGAAACCGCGCATGGGTGAAGTAATGTTCCTGGTCGAGGGTAAGCATGTGCAGATCAGCAGGGTCGGCAGCCGTACCCGCCTGGCCAGCGTCAAGGGCAGGCCAGCGGACTTCCTCGACGAATATGGTATCAGCCATGACGGGCAGGTGTTGTGGTATGCGCACTTTCATTATCGGGCGATGAACGCTGCAAAAGCCGACTTCACCGCAGGGCACCTCAAACTCGCCGCGCAACGCCATATGCCGGGGCATCGCTACGTCGACGTAAGCGGCACAGTGGTGGAAGTGTACCGCGCCCCGATCACCGCTTCAGCCGCTGCACGGTACTTCTTCAACCTATGATCCGACGGGCGCGGCGAATGCCGCGCCCGTCACGTCAACGGTCCTTGAACTGTGCTTCGCGCTTGGCGATGAAGGCTGCCATGCCCTCTTTCTGGTCTTCGGTGGCAAACGCGGCATGGAATACCCGGCGTTCGAAGCGCACGCCTTCGCTCAAGGTCACTTCGAAGGCGCGATTGACGCTCTCCTTGACCATCATGCTCACCGGGATCGACTTGGCCGCAATAGTCGCTGCCACTTTCAGCGCCTCCTCCACCAACTCAGCCTGCGGCACGATGCGCGCCACTAGGCCAGCGCGCTCTGCTTCCTCGGCGCCCATCAGGCGCCCGGTCAGGCACAGTTCCATGGCCTTGGCCTTGCCCACCGCGCGGGTCAGGCGCTGGGTACCGCCCATGCCCGGCAACACGCCCAAGTTGATTTCCGGCTGGCCGAACTTGGCATTGTCGGCGGCGAGGATGAAATCGCACATCATCGCCAGCTCGCAGCCGCCCCCCAGGGCGAAGCCCGATACCGCGGCAATGATGGGCTTGCGCCGGTTGGCAATCCGGTCGGCATCGCTGAACAGGTCGTCGACGTAGATCTGCGGGTATTGCAGCTCGGCCATTTCCTTGATGTCGGCGCCTGCGGCGAAGGCCTTGGCGGAACCGGTGAGCACCACGCAGCCGATGTTCGGGTCACGCTCGAGCTGGTCCAGGGCCTGGTTGATCTCGCCGACGATCTGCGCGTTCAGCGCGTTGAGCGCCTGCGGACGGTTGAGGGTGATCAGGCCGACCTTGCCGTGGATGTCCAACAGGATGGTTTCGAATGCCATGCAGTCTGCTCCTTCAAAGATTGCGCGCAATGACCATGCGCTGAATGTCGCTGGTGCCTTCGTAGATCTGGCAGACCCGCACGTCGCGGTAGATGCGCTCCAGCGGGAAGTCGCTCAGATAGCCATAACCGCCAAGCGTCTGCAAGGCATCCGAACAGACCTTTTCGGCCATTTCCGAGGCGAAAAGCTTGGCCATCGAGGCTTCCACCAGCGCCGGGCGCCCGGCGTCGCGCAACGCGGCGGCGTGCAGCACCATCTGGCGCGCCACGGCGATTTTCGTCGCCATGTCGGCCAGGCGGAAAGCCACGGCCTGATGTTCGATCAGCGGCTTGCCGAAGGTCTGGCGTTCGTTGGCGTAGTCGCGGGCCACTTCGAAGGCGGCGCGGGCCATGCCCACCGACTGCGAGGCGATGCCGATCCGTCCGCCTTCGAGGTTGGCCAGGGCGATCTTGTAGCCCTGCCCTTCCTCACCGAGGCGGTTGGCCACCGGCACGCGCACGTTGTCGAAGATGATCTGGCAGGTGTCGGAAGCATGCTGGCCGAGCTTGTCCTCGACCCGCGCCACCTGGTAACCCGGTGCATCGGTGGGCACGATGAAGGCCGTGATACCGCGCTTGCCGGCATCCGGGTCGGTGACGGCGAAGACAATCACCACCCCGGCATTCTGTCCGGAGGTGATGAACTGCTTGCTGCCATTGAGTACGTAATGGTCGCCGTCCAGGCGAGCGCGGGTCTTCAGGCTGCTGGCATCGGAGCCGGCCTGGGGCTCGGTCAGGGCGAACGCGCCGAGCATCGAACCGCTGGCCAGCGGCGCGAGGAACTGCTGCTTCTGCGCCTCGCTGCCGAACTTGAGGATCGGCACGCAACCCACCGAGTTGTGCACACTCATGATGGTCGAGCAGGCGCCGTCGCCGGCGGCGATCTCTTCCAGAGCCATGGCGTAGGCCACATATCCTGTTTCGCTGCCACCGTACTGCTCCGGCACCAGCATGCCGAACAGGCCAAGCTCGGCCATTTCCTCAATGGCCTCCTTGGGGAAGCGGTGTTCCTTGTCCCACTGCTCGGCGAACGGCTTCAGCCGCTCCTGGGCAAACGCCCGCACTGCGTCAGCGATCTGTTGTTGCTCGTCAGTTACCAGCATGATTCACCTCAGTACAGGCATTCGACGGCCATGGCCGTCGCTTCGCCACCGCCTATGCAGATGGCCGCCACGCCACGACGCAGGTTGTTCTGGCGCAGGGCCGACAGCAGGGTCACCAGGATACGCGCGCCCGAGGCGCCGATCGGGTGGCCCAGGGCGCAGGCGCCGCCATGGATGTTGACCTTGTCGTGGGGCAGGTCGAGGTGTTTCATCGCCGCCAGGGTGACCACGGCGAAGGCCTCGTTGATCTCGAACAGGTCGACCTCGGAAAGGCTCCAACCGGTGCGTTCCAGCAGCTTGTCGATGGCACCTATGGGGGCTGTCGGAAACAGCGCCGGGGTGTCGGCGAAAGCCGCATGACCATGGATCACCGCCAGAGGTTTCAGGCCACGCTTCTCGGCTTCGGAGCGACGCATCAGCACCAGCGCCGCAGCACCGTCGGAGATGGAACTGGAGTTGGCCGCAGTGACGGTACCGCCTTCACGGAACGCCGGCTTGAGCTGCGGGATCTTGTCCAGGCGCGCTTTCGGCGGCTGTTCATCATCCTTGATGACGCGCTTTTCCCTACCCTCGGTGACTTCCACCGGGACGATCTCGGCAGCGAAGCGACCATTCTTGATGGCGTCCTGCGCCCGGGTCAGCGAAGCGATGGCGAAGTTGTCCTGGGCCTCGCGGCTGAATGCACCGTTCTGCGCACAGTCCTCGGCGAAAGTGCCCATCAGCCGACCCTTGTCGTAGGCATCTTCCAAGCCATCCATGAACATGTGGTCGATGATCTTGCCGTGCCCCATGCGGTAGCCGCCGCGGGCCTTGTCCAGCAGGTACGGGGCGTTGGTCATGCTCTCCATGCCACCGGCGACGATGACGTCGGCGCTGCCGGCGAGCAACTGGTCATGGGCCAGGATCGCCGCCTGCATGCCCGAGCCGCACATCTTGTTCAGCGTGGTGCAGGTGGTGTGCTTGTCGAGCCCGGCGCCGAGTGCCGCCTGGCGTGCCGGAGCCTGGCCCTGGCCAGCCGGCAGCACGCAGCCGAACAATACTTCCTGGACGCTGGCGGCATCGATGCCGGCGCGCTCGACGGCGGCACGGATCGCCGCGCTGCCCAGCTGCGCGGCGGTCAGACTCTTGAGGTCGCCCTGCAGGCCACCCATGGGCGTGCGCACGGCGCTGACGATAACGATCGGATCATTGGCGAGGGTCATGTTCTTTGCTCCTTACTTGGCAGCCATGCGCAGCGCGCCGTCGAGGCGGATCACCTCGCCGTTGAGCATGCTGTTCTCGATGATATGGCGGGCCAGTGCCGCGTATTCCTGCGGGCGGCCCAGGCGCGGCGGGAACGGCACCCCGGCAGCCAGCGAAGCTCGCACTTCCTCGGTCATGCCGGCCATCATCGGGGTTTCGAAAATGCCTGGGGCGATGGTCATCACACGGATGCCAAAACGCGCCAGCTCACGGGCGGCCGGTAAGGTCAGGCTGGCGATGGCGCCCTTGGAGGCGGCATAGGCCGCCTGGCCGATCTGCCCATCGTAGGCGGCGATGGAGGCCGTGTTGATGATCACGCCACGCTCACCGCCCTCGTCCGACTGCCCCTCTGCCATGGCCGCGGCAGCCAGGCGCAGCAGATTGAAGCTGCCGATCAGATTGACGTTGATAACCTTGGCGAAGCTACCCAGGGCGTGCGGGCCGTTCTTGCCCAGGACCTTCTCGGCACCGACGATGCCGGCGCAGTTGACCAGACCATGCAGGCTGCCGAAGGCGCTGACGGCGGCAGCGACGGCCGCCTTGGCCGCCTGTTCGTCACTGATGTCGGCCACCGCGAATCGGGCATTTGTGCCCAGCTCGGCGGCCTTGGCCTCAACTGCCGCAGCATTCAGGTCGACCAGCATGACCTCGGCGCCGGCCTCGATGAGCATCTGCGCGGTGGCGGCGCCCAGGCCCGAGGCCGCGCCGCTGACGATGAAGTGTCTGTTCTGGATTTGCATGGTGATTTTCCTTCAGACGCCCGCAGCGATCGGCTGCGCGGCTTGTTGTCGGGCGATTTCCTGATTGCGCAGGATGAAGCGTTGCAGCTTGCCGCTTGGGGTCTTGGGCAGCTCGCCGACGAATTCGATTTCACGCGGGTAGGCGTGGGCGTACAAGCGCTGGCGCACGTGTTGGCGCAGGGTTTCCTCCAGCTCGGCACTCCCTTGATAGCCCTGGCCGAGCACCACGAAGGCCTTGATCAGCTCGGTGCGCTCCGGGTCGGGCTTGCCGATCACCGCCGCCTCGACCACCGCCGGGTGTTCGATCAGCGCGCTCTCCACGTCGAACGGCCCGACCCGGTAGCCGGAAGTGGTGATCACATCGTCGCTGCGGCCGACGAAGCTGATGCTGCCGTCCGGGTTCAGTTCGACCGTGTCGCCACTGAGGTAGTACTTGCCGACGAACGCCTTGGTCGGCAGCCCGTGGTAGCCGGCAAACCAGCACAGCGGCGACTGCTCGCGGTCCACCGCGAGGATGCCGGGCTGGCCGGCGGGCAGTTCGTTGCCCTGCTCATCGAGCACCACGATGCGGTGGCCAGGGATGGCGAAGCCGGCCGACCCCATGTGCACCGGGTGCTCGAGTTCATGATGGTTGCACAACACCATGCCCAGCTCGGTCTGGCCGTAGTGGTCGTGGATGGTCACCCCCAGTTCGCCGGCGAACCAGCGGATCACTTCGGGGTTCAGTGGCTCGCCAGCGCTGCTGACCACCCGCAGGCGGCCCTTGATCGGCGCCGAGAAGGTGCTGCCTGCAGCGATCAGCAAGCGGTAGGCCGTGGGTGAACCGGCCAGGTTGGTGATGCCGAGCTTGTCGATGACCCGTGCGCAACTCTCCACGCTGAACGGTCCATCGTAGAAAGTGGTGGCATGGCCCAGTGACAGCGGTCCGGTGACCGCGTAGTACAAGCCGTAGGCCCAGCCCGGGTCGGCCAGGTTCCAGAAGTTGTCCTCGGGACGCAAGCCAATGGCATCGCGCATGTAGCCCTGAAAGGCGACGATGGCCCGCAGTGGCACTTCCAGCGGCTTCGCCGGGCCCGTGGTGCCGGAGGTGAACATCAGCAGGAACGGATCGTCGCCGCGGCGCATCACGGGCTCGCAGACGCTGCTCGCAGCCTCCAGCGCCTGGTGGAAATCCAGCTCGCCATTGCCTGCCCCGACCGTGATGATGAACGGGCAATCCGCCACGTCATCGAGCTTGGGCCGGTTGTTGCAATCGGTGATCACTACCTTGGCATGGGACTGCTCGAGGCGGTGCTCGATGGCCTTGGGGCCAAATGCAGTGAACAGCGGCTGGTAGACCGCACCTAGGCGCCAGGTGGCGAGGATGGTTACCAGCAACTCGGGCGTGCGCGGCATCAGCCCGGCGACCCGGTCGCCGGCCTGGACCCCTTGGTCTTTGAGCACATTGGCCAGGCGGCTCGCCATACCCTGCAACTGGTCGAAACTGTAACGCCCACTGTTACCGTCACGGTCTTCCCAGATCAGGGCGGGCTGGTCGCCGCCGGTGTGCCGGTCGCAGCATTCGACACAGGCGTTGAGGGCCTCGAAGTTGCCATGCAGCGCCGCATCGGCGGCCCGGGCATGGTCGAACGAGCGAGCAGCCTCGGCATAATCGCGCATTGTCGGACTCCTGGTTTCTTGTTTTTGGAGTTGAACCATCGGTCCGACGATGTTCGCGCCACGTACTTCACGCGGCAATGGCCAAAGCTGTCAATCTGGATGACCGGTTTGGCCTGGCTCAGCCCCGCCCACGCTCGCGCCCCATGACAAACTCACGGGTCAGTTGCAGCATCTGCGCATGCTCGTCCGAGGCCCTGTCAATTTCCAGGCTTTCCACTAACTGGCTGTACTGCGCCGGCGGCAACTGCACCTGGCGGCCAAGTAACAGCGCACGACGGTCGGCATACACCTGCTCGAGGGCGTCGAACACCTGTTGATGACGCTCGCGCAGATAATGCTGCCAGAACTGGCGCTGACTGAGGCTCTCGGCAAGGCCACCGGCCGCCTCGGCAACCTGTACCGCCCTGAACGCCGCTTCAAGCTGGGCGGCATCGACCGCCGCGGCCTCGGCGAACAACATCGAGTGGGGTTGTTCAGGCAAACCCAGCCTCTCGCGCAATTGCACACGGTAGCATAGCCCGGTTGCGATCTGATCGACATCCTCACCCTCGGTGATTCGCGCCAGGATGTCCTGGCGGGCAAACAGCTCGACCTGCTCCAGGCGGAACAGGCCACGCCCCAATGCCAGCAGTTCATCGCCACGCTCATGCAAGGAATTATGCTCCGCTCTATTCACGACTTGCTGAATCAGCAGCTCGCTGAACCGATCGGCAATGCTGTTCTCGCAACTCAGCGGCAGCGCCGCCAAGGCATACACCGTCTTCCGCAGCCCGCCGCTCTGCGCCAGTGCGCCAAGCAACCGCCAGACGCGCCGGTTCAGCACCTCTCGGGCATTGGTGTAATCGGCCGTATGGCGCAGATGGCCGAGTAGCATGAACAGACCATCGCTACCCGGTAAACCCTGGAGCGTGTCCCATTGCATTGCCTTGGCGCTGCTGTCTGCCTCAATTTCAGAGGCGATCCAGGCCTGGCGCGTCAGTATCGGATCGATCACCCTCAACGGTTGTGGTAGATGGTGGTGTTCCTGAATCAGGTCCAAGGCGTACAACCCCTGAAGATCGCGCATTCTCAGGTTATTGCCCGTCACCAGAAAGGCTCGGCGCCGGACGTTGGGCATTGCCAGTATCGGTGCAGGTACCGTAACCAGATCGTTGTCTCGCAGATCCACACGCTCGAGCCTTTGGCAAAGCTCCATCTGCGATGGCCACTCGACCAGGCGAGTGCGACGCAGGTTCAGGTCAACCAGGTGCGACAACTGATCGTAGCGGAAGTGGTAGGCTCCCAACGGGTTGTAGCTCAGGTCCAGATGCGTCAATTGGGGCAACCCATTGAGTGCATCAAGGGTGGTGCGGTCCAGACGAATGTTGTTGTGCGCCAGGCGCAAGCGGCGTAACCCGACCAGGGAGGCGAGCCCCTGCGGCACTTGCAGGAGCTGGTTACTGCTGATGTTCAACTCTCGCAAGGCGGTAAAGCAGCGCAGGAACTCCGTGTTAACATGCGTCAGGCTTCCGTCAGCCAAGGTCATCGCGGTCACGCGGGAAAAGTCCACCTGCGGCGGTAGCGGCGGGACCGTGCTTACCTGCAGGTTGATGAGGTTCAAGCGCTGTCCAGCAGGCACCGCACCCACGGCCGCAATGGGCTCGCCTTGCAAGCGCCAGGCGCGCCGCAGGCTCATCGAGAAGCGCTCGCGCACGCTTTGCCGGGCGGGGTTGAGCTCGGCGCTGACCCACCGGTTCAGGTACATCTCCAACTGCTCTGCGTCGTCCTCAAGGTTCGCCAGGTGTTGGAAGACCGGACCGTCAAGCCGCAGCAGCCGCTCCAGTTCCTGCTCGAGTTGCTGGTCATCAAGCCCCGGGTATATACCGCGCAACCGGGTAAGCATTCGCTGCCGGGGAGGACTTCCACCACCAGGCCGCCCACTGAGTGGATATCCCACACGACCATCCGGCAGACGGTGGCCAGGGTTGATCCAGCCCGCGCTGGGCGGTAATCCCAGCAGTTGGGCGAGGTCTTCATGCGAAGAGGGCAATCGCCCGAGCAGATACTTGCGCAATGGCTCGCGGGTTTGGCCGTCGGCAATCCCCATTGCCTGCAAGTGATCCGCTGTCAGCACCGCCGAGAGCGCATCGAAAATATCAGCGGCCTGAGCGTTGACCAGAGGCAGCATTTCGCCCAGAGAACCGTAGAGTGAGAACCGCCCCCGCTTGAACACCAGACTGAAATCCCTCGATGCGCTCGCATCGGGAAATATCTGCGCGATGATCCGCCCCGTGGCGGAGCCTTCACGCAATTGCACGTTAACGCTGTGCGGCCATGTAGGCAGGGTACGCAAGGACTCCAACAGCAGCTCACCGCAGGTGTCATGATAAGCCTCCGGCAGGTAGAGCCCTTCGACTGCGCGATTGAGCCGGCTCAGACGCAATAAGGTCCGTGCCCGGACAGCCAGCCCCAACGGCAGCCGCTGCTCGCTGGTTGCCAGCGAGCGCTGCGCATCGCTGGCATCGCTCACGGCTGCTTGCGCGTACAGCTCGGGCAACCCTGGGAAATCTCGTCTGAGCAAAGCCAGTAGCGGATCGTCGGAGGCTCGCGCCTGGGTCAGGTACGTCAACATCTCGCCACGTAGGACCGGTGCCTCGAGCATCAATGCCGAACGCAATGCCATGCCCTGCCCCAGCTTGCCCAATCGTGCCTCGCACCATTGCAGCAATGCCCCTTCCTCGGGCGACAATGCATCGCCGCCCAGATGCTCGAAGAATGCCTCGATGCGCGCATGTGCCTCGAAACGCTGCAAGGTGTCGCGCAGATTGAAAGGTACCCGCCGCCCTTCCACCAGCAGGCCGCGCAACGCCTCCTGGTCGAGGCCGGAGCACCGCAGTATCTGCTCCGCCTGCGCCGCGTCGAATGGCTTCACCGGCTGCCAAAGGCTGTTGAGCATGATGCTGTTGTCCTGGCACAGCAAAGGATGTGCCTGCCGCAGCCTCCAGCCACGCTCGCCATTGTGCTCGACAACCGGGCCATAGGCGCCCTCGCGCGCGGGATGGCGCAGACGCCACGGGCCATCTGGCCTGGCTCTGTGTATCTGGTAGTAGCGATCGCCATCGCGCATCAGCCGCTGCTCACCGTCGCCATACAGGCCATCACCCTGCAACGCTTCCTCATCCCGCAGCACGGCATAGGCCTGCAAATCGTCATGCCACAGTCGGAGTCCATTCTCCGTGCTGACCGGCACCAGCTCATCGACAAACACACTGCGCACCAGGCCAACGCCCACGCCGATCGCCGCACCGACCGCCACATTCTCGGCAACCCCGAGCATATGATTCAACGCTTCGTGCTGATGACCATGGTGCCAGTCCATCGCCCCCTCGTAGACCTCCGCCAAGGTTTGCACCACGAACTGCCCGAGCAGGATGGCACCGACCTCCGGAATGAACAGCCCCGCCAGATTGAACAACCCAAGCCCGACGGCCTTCCAAGTGTCGAGCCGGGCTCTGGCCGCCTGCTGGTCGGCTTGCGCGGTCGGTACCAGCAACAACAACGCATCCGCCTTGACGCGCTCGATCTGCTGCTGGACCACCACCTCGAAGGTGTCGCCATCTGGCGTATGGCTATCGAGCTGCAGGTCCGTTCGTTCATCCCGCAGGCGCAGTTCCAGTCTCGAGAGAAATGCCGCGCGCGCACCAAGGCTGACCAGGCTGCCGAAGTACTGGCGGTAAGCCGTCTGACGTAATTGCCCTGCCAGGGCGTCGCTCAGTGCCTGGCGCGACGCGAAGCTTCGCAACGCCCGCTGCGGGTCGCTGGGCAAGTACAGGATGACCCCCGCTTCCTTGCCGTCGACCGTGTGCAAGTAGACGACCAACGCGTCGAAGATGACCTGGTCGAGTATCTTCAGCACACCAACCTGAGCGCGTAGATTGCTGCCATAGGCCTCTTCGCCCTTGGCCAGTGCTCGCAGCACGATCTGCTCATAGGCCGTCACCTGGCCCTTCAAGGCCGCGATCTCGGTGGCCAGCGCAAGGCCGTCGCGCTTGTCCTGGACGAGCTCTGCACGCGCGGCTACGAGCACGCTTGCCAGCAACGCCTGATACTGATTGCCGACATCCAGTTCACGCACGTCGCGCACCAGCTTGTCCGTTTGCTGGTAAACCAGCACATTGTTCTTGGCGTTGACCAGGCCAGTACCGGCCCAATAGTTCGCGCCCTCGTGAAAGTTCTGCATCAACCTCAGCAAGGCCGGTTGCACACGCTCGCCCACCTCCATCTGCGGTGTCTGCAAGTTCGCAAACCGTGTGATGTTGCGCAGTACCACTTCACGCCACAGCAACTGGTCCACACTGAGGCCGTCGGGCAACAGGGTTTCGAATCTCTTCTTTGCAAACGCCTGGGGGGGAATCAGGTCCAGCGTCGCTTTGCGCAACTTTTCCTGGCTGCTCCTGTGCCTGGCGAAACTTGCCCGTAACGTCCTGATCTGCCCGCGTGATGCCCTGGCCAGCCAAGTCGGCAGACGGCTTGCGATAAAGTCATCGGTCGCATTGCCGATCTTTGCCTGCATGGCCTCGGCAGGCGGGTGGTTCTGGCTCATCCGTGAAGTCTCCGAAGTAATGAGGCATCACGATGACGTCGCATCCCTGGCCACGGCAGGGGGAAAAGTACCAGGCAGTCAAAGGGTTGGTTCAGCCAAAGTGGCCCGGGTGAGCCGCCAACGCCTGTTGCGTCAAACGCAGAGCCAACGCCGCAACCGTCTGCTGGCGTTCACCAGAAAGCTGGGTGCTGTGCTCCAGATAAGCCCTATCGCTCAACGTCTGGCGCCTGTCGTAGAGTTGCTCCTCCTGAGCCCAAAACGGCTGCTCTGCCTGTTCGAACAGCCCCTCATGCGCTTGCCTGAGGTAGTCGAGCCAAAAATCGCGCTGGCTTGTAAATAGCGCCAGTCCAGCACCTCTTTCCTCCACGAGTATCGCGCCCCTGGCATTGTCGAGGTCGGCCTGGCTTATCTGGGCACGGTTGAAGAACTGCATGGTCTGCGGCTGTCCAGGCAGATTCAGCACCTGTGCCAGACCAATACGGTAGGCGAGACTAACCTCGACCTCGTCGACGCCCCCCTCACCCTCCGCCAAGCCATGCGCGAGTCTCTGCATGTGCAGGCGCGCCTGGTGTTCGACACGGTCCAGACGATACAACCGACCCGCCAAACCTAAACGCACGCCCTCTCCCTCGCCTGGAGCCAAACCCCGCAATGTGCGAAACACCAGTACCCGCACTTCAAGTGCGCTGAAGCACGAAATCACACTGTCGACACACGAACGCGGATCACTGGCCAGTGTGAAGACATCCTCACGCAAACCGCTGTCTTGCCAAAGCGCATCCAGCAATACCCCGACACGCCTGCGCAGGTCCTGCGGTACCCGCTGGTATTCGCGGGTGCCGGTGAGCTCATCGAGCAAGGCGAACAGATCATTGCTACCGGTTTCGGCCTGCAGGCTAGCCCATTGCACCCTCTGCCGCGTCAATGCACCAGCTTCCAATCCCTGATGCCAAGGCTGCGCACCTTGCAGTGACGCCGCGAAGACAGCCACGGGCTCACGCGGCTCAGCCAGTCGCCGGAAGTCCCTCGCGGCCAGCGGATTGCCTGCCAGTGCCAGGCATTGCCGATAGGCCCAAGGCGAGGCGAAGACAAATTCCGGCAAGCTGGTGATTTGGTTGTCGCGCAGGTCCGCATGCTGCAGCAATGGACAGTGCTGCAGCCCGGCCGGCCACTCAAGCAAGCCGGTATCGCGCAGACCGACTTCGCGCAGATGCACAAAAGACGCAAAGGCAAGATTCACCTGGCGTAGCCGGTTGCCGCTCAGGTCAAGCGTGTGCAGACGGGCAAGTCCCCCAAGCACTTGCTCACCGCCACTATCCAGCCGAATACGGTTGCGGGGCAGACGCACGGTCCTGAGTCGAGGCATGTGGGTGAGCTCCGACGGAATCTGGCCAAGACGATTGTTACCCAGGTTCAACCAGCGGACGCTGGAAAACGCCCGCAGGAACCCCACCGGCATCTCGCTTAGCTGCAAACCAACGAGAATCAGGTCAGTCACATGGACGAACTCCACACCGACAGGCAACAACGGCAGCGCCCCTACATGCAGGCCAACCAACGACAATCGCATCCCGGCAGGGTCACCATTGATGTCCAGCAATCGCTCGCCTTCCCTGCGCCAGCAACGTCGCAACTGGCTGGCGATCAGGCGTCGAACCTGTGCGAGGTGAGCGTCCGTTTCCTGGGCAACCCAACTGTCCATCGCATCGACCAGGGCATGATAGGCCCGGCGTTGTTCGAGCAAACGGGTAAACGGTGAGCCAGGCAGGTCGAGAATCTGCTCCAGGTATGTCTGGACCGACGCATCATCGAAGCTTGGGTACAAGGCACGAATTTCATCACGCAACCATCGCTCGGAATGCCCTCGGGCCACGCCCCGACCGCTCAACGGATAGCCGAGAAGCCCGTCGTCCACCCGCACCATCGGGTTGAAGAACGGCTTGATCTCACGGATCCCCATGAGCCTGACCAACGCTTCACGGTCGCTCGGCAACCAAGCCTGCAAGTCTTCACGTATCCTCTGCGCTGCCTCTGGACCTTGCCAGCGCTGGGCAAAACCCCATTGTGTCGGCAGGCATGCCACGAGCGTTTCGCACAGGTCCGCTGGCGCCTGCGGCTGGCGGCCCAGAGCCCGCCCATCCTCCGTGTAGAGTTCAAAACCGCCCGTCTTGCGCACCAGCACGATGGCCTCGTCGCCAGGGTAAAGTCGAGACAGAACTGGCCCGCCATGTGCCGAACGGCGCAGCAACAGATTCGACGAAACCGGCCAACCAGCATGACGGCGCAGTAATGCAAATACCAACTCGACGCTCTCGTCACGATAGCTGCCCGGCAGATACAGGGCTTCGCGAATACGCGTGAGCCGGGCAGTCTGCAACAACAGCCGAGCCTGCTCAGCAAGCGCCAGCGGAATGCGCGCCGACTGGGTCATCACCACGCGCTGTTCGTCATTGGCCTGTGCCAGCAAGTGCAAGGCATAGGCGTCCGGCAGGCCGGGAAAATCCCGCTGGATCAAGGATTGCAGCGAATCTTCAGTCAGGTACGCTAGCGAAAGGCGGTCCAGCAACGCCTCCCTTAACTGCGCGGCGTGCTCGACGATGGCGTCCAGTTGCGCATGCGCATCCAAAGACCCGATAGCGAGCAGCTCACGGCACGCTTGAAGCAATGCCTCATCTTCGTCGATGGCGCTACCAGCACCTGCCCGTACAATAAAGGCCTCGATACGGGCACCGACAGAGAACCGCTCGAGAGTGTCACGCAATTGCACCGGTAACGCCCGATTTTCAACCAGCAAACGTCTTAATTGGGGCTCATCCACTCCCGCGACCTTGAGCACCTGCGCGACCCTGGCCGGCGCCATGGACACCGCCTCTGGCCACAGGTATCCCAGCAGATACTGGGCGCCTTGCCATTCCAGCGGTCGCTGGCTGGCAAGACGCCAGCCCCGCTCACCGTTGTACAGCAAGCGGGGATGCGCGCCTGATTCCCGCGTCGGGTGGCGCAAGTACCATTGCCCATCCGATCTACGCACTTCAAAGTTGACATGTCGGTCCGTCCACCAGAACCGGCCATCACTCCACAGCAAGCCATTGGCCTGACGTGTTGCGCTCGCAGGCGGCCCCTGCGGGTCCCGATAATCGCCCAATTGAGCCGTACCCAGCATTGCCTGCCCGTCGCTGTGCACTGGCACCATCGTATCGACCAGCGCGCTGCGCTCGAACGCACGCGGCACCGAGTGCAGCGCAACCCCCAGGGCCGCCGCGACCGCGACCGTTTCAGCAACCCCAAGCAGGTGCACGAGGGCTTCATGATCATGCCCCCGGGCCCAGTCGCCCACACCGTCGAACACCTCGCCAACGATCTGCGCCACCATCTGGGTCGTCAGCAAGGCACCGACCACGGGCACGAACATCCCCGCCAAATTGAGTACAGAAAGGCCCACGCCTTGCAAAGCCTTGAAGCGGGCGCTGCTGGCGGCGTGATCGGCATCGGCAGTGGGCACCAGCAGTTGCCGGGCATCGCCCTTGATACGCGACTCCAGGTCAAGCGCCATCTGCTCGAACACATCGGTGGTCATCGTGCTGCCGGCCGGTTCCAGGTCGGTGTGGGCATCGGCCAGGCGCTGGCTCAGCGTCGATAGAAAGATGGCACGGTCGGCGACAGCCAGCCGATGGATGAAACGTTGGCGGTAATGCTCGTTGCGCAGTGCTCGCCCCAACGCGATGCCCAAGCTTGCCCAAGAGTCGAAGCGCTGGATCGGTAAAGACGTTGCAGGAAGGTAAAGCAACAACGCCTGTATCGGTTCGACTTGCCCTGGCAACCCCCCAGGCAGCCATGAACCCGATACCTCGAGCACAAGGCCGTCGGTTACTGCAAACCCCATCACCGTAAGCCGACAGACCCGGACCGTCGTTCCCTCGAGGTGCATCAGCGGCCTGTCGTCCAGCATCAAGCGCCACAGTGCTTCATCCACGGGCCGCACTTGCTGTTTCAGCACTGCGATATCGAGGGCCAGCGCCAGCCCATGGCGCTTGTCCCGGGCTAGTCGACCGCGCACTGCCGGTGTGAAGACCCCGCTCAGATGCTGCTGGTACTGCCTGCCGATATCGGCCTGGCGGCAGCGTTCGACGAGGCGGTCGGTATCATCGAAGACCAGCGTCCCCTCTTTCGAAACCAGCCCTGTGCCTTCGAAAAAGTGGGCATTGGCCTCAAAATTGCGCATCAGCCGCTGCTCAACGGTTTCCAGAGGGTATTGAACATCGACCCCTGGCATATCCAGCGGGTCTTGTGGCGGTACGAACCTGCCACGGCCTTCACGCCAGTGCAACCCCGACACCCCCACAGTCAGTTTCAGTGGCGAGATCACCTCTGCCTGCAGCTTGCGCTTGAAAAACAGATCCAGTGGTTCGAGCTTGTCCAACACCTCGGAGAGCTGCACCTGGGTTTCGCCATGCGTCCGGGCACTGCCACGCAGCCGATCGATCCCACTTGTCCCAGCCTCCTTGAGCCAGCCGGGCAAGTGCTCGGCGATGAAGTCGTCAGTGGCATGTGCCAGTTTGGTGGCATGGGCCCCTTCCTTCGAAGCGGCTATCGGTGAGGTCATGCTGGACATCCATCAGAAGTTAGGGAGGCCCAGACTTTGATCACAGCGCTCAGGGTTGGGCAGCGGGAACCACGGCCCCGGAACCTTCCTGCCCCAACGCCACCGAGCGGTATTGGCCAGGGTTGCAACCAAACCACTTGCGAAACGCCTTGTAGAACGAACTGCTATCAGCGAAGCCGAGGCGCTCGGCGATATCGCCCAGCCCGACGGCCGGGTCGGCCAGCCAGGCGATGGCCAGTTCGCGGCGAACACTATCCTTGAGCCCCTGGTAGGTCTGCCCCTCCTCGGCAAGGCGACGGCGCAAGGTCGATACCGACATGCACAGGCCGCTGGCCAAGCCCTCGGCATCCGGCCAGCTGGCCGGGTCCCGCCCACGCAGGTCGCCGCGCAGGCGCCGGGCCAGGCTTGCCGGGTCGCGGTACTTGACCAGGATGTTGCCCGGTGCTTCGGCGAGGAACCGCTGCAACTCCTCCGGGTGGCGGCGCAATGGCAGGTCCAGGCAATCGGCGGCGAGGATCATGCGCGTGCGCGGCCGGTCGAACTGCAGGTTTTCCGAGAACATCACCCGATAGTCGTCGCAGAATGGCGGCTCGGCACAACGCAACTCGATGGCCAGGATCGGGATGCGGCGCCCGGCGAGCCAGCAGGCCACACCGTGCACGATCATCCAGAAGGTGAAATAGGTGAACGCACGGCGTGGCACGTCACGCGGCTCGTTGATGACGATTTCGGCCAGGCCCTGCTGGCGCACCAGGCTTGGCTGCAGGTCCTCGAGCATCAGGCCAAGGAACGCCAGCGCGGTCTCTATACCAGCGGCCAGGGTCGGCTGTGCCATGCTCGCCCGGCACAGGAACGCCAGGCTACCACTGCGCAGGCCGCGCGAATCCATGGAGAAGAACTCATCGTTGCAGCGACGCGCCAGCAGGCGCCAGAGTCGGGCATAGGCCTCGGCGCCGACACGCGCCTCGGGCAGGTCAAGCTGGCCGGCATCGATACCGGCACGCGCCAGCAATGCCGTATCGGGACCCGCCGGGCACGTCTGCAACAGCGCCTCGCGCACCAGTTGCATGGAGATGGTGTCTTTCTCGCTCATCGACCGTCCTGTCGTCACATTGCCGGCCATCTTAGGCCGCACCGTTGAAAACAGCCATCAGAGGCCGGCCGCCAGGCCCAGAAACGCCTGGATCAGGCGCAGCTCGCGGCGCCGCTCCAGGCAACCGACCATATGCTGGTTGACCAGCCCGGCGCCACTCAACGGCCGCGCCACCACCCGCGGGTCATGCGCCACCTCGGTGGACGACACCACACCGATACCCAGCTCTGCCGCCACGGCCTCGGTCACCGCCTCGCGGCTGCCCAGCTCCAGCAGTACCCGCGGCTGCACCGCGGCCTCGGCGCAGGCCTTGTCAAAGGTGCGCCGGGTGGTCGAGCTGGGTTCGCGCAGCACCATGATCTGCTTGTCCAGCTCGGCCAGCGGCAAGTCGTCGGTGGCCGTGGCCCAGGCATGCCCTACCGGCAGCAAGGCACACAGGCGGGATTCGCACAGGCTTTGCAGGTGCAGCCCCTTGCGTGGCTCGATTTCGGTCAGCACCGCCACATCGGCATGTTCGGTCAGTAATGCGGCCAAGGTTTCCTGGGCATTGCCCAGCCGCAGGTTGACGGTGATCCCCGGGTAACGCTCGCGCAGTTGCGCCAGCATCGGCATGACCCGGTGCGGACCATCGGCGGCGATCTCCAGCCGTCCGGTGAGCAACTGTCGGTTGGCCTCGAGCATGGCCTGGGCCTCCTCGGCCAGACCGAACATGGCCCGAGTGATGGCCGCCAGGCGCGTGCCCTCCTCGGTCAGCTCGACCCGCCGGGCGGTGCGCCGCAGCAGAGTGATCTGGTAGTGCTCCTCCAGCGCCTTCACGTGCCCGGTCACCGCCGGCTGGCTGATGAACAGGCGCTCGGCGGCACGGGTGAAGCTGCCCTCGCGGGCGACGGCATCGAAGGCACGGAGCTGGAACAGGTTCATATCTATCGGCCTGACTTATGGCTGGCATATCTACAAACAATTTGATTGATGACTCGGCGAATTGCAACCTAACCCCACTAGTTTCCAGCCCACCGCAAGTGAGGAACCACGGAATGAGCAACGCCCCCATCCTGCTGACCCCCGGTCCTTTGACCACATCGCTGCGCACCCGCCAGGCCATGCTTGTGGACTGGGGCTCCTGGGACCGCGACTTCAACCAGCTGACCGCCAGCGTGTGCGAGCAGTTGCTGGCGATCATCGACGGCGCCGCCAGCCACCACTGCGTACCGCTGCAAGGCAGCGGCACCTTCGCCGTGGAAGCGGCCATCGGCACCCTGGTGCCGCGCGACGGCAAGGTGCTGGTGCTGATCAACGGCGCCTATGGCCAGCGCCTGGCAAAGATCTGCAAGGTACTGGGCCGCGCCTACAGCACCTTCGAGACCGCCGAGGACCAGCCGACCACCGCCGCCGACGTCGACCGCCTGCTCGCCGCCGACCCCGCCGTGACCCACGTGGCGCTGATCCACTGCGAAACCAGTACCGGCATCCTCAACCCGCTGGCCGAGATCGCCCAGGTGGTCCAGCGCCACGGCAAACGCCTGATCATCGACGCCATGAGCTCGTTCGGCGCGTTGCCGATCGATGCCCGACAGATCCCCTTCGAAGCGCTGATCGCCGCCTCCGGCAAGTGCCTGGAAGGCGTGCCGGGCATGGGCTTCGTCTTCGCCGAAAAAGCCGCCCTGGCCGCCGCCGAAGGCAACGCCCATTCGCTGGCCATGGACCTGCACGACCAGCACGCCTACATGGCCAAGACCGGCCAGTGGCGCTTCACCCCGCCGACACATGTGGTTGCCGCCCTGCACGAGGCGCTGCAGCAATATAACGAAGAGGGTGGCCTGCCCGCCCGCCACCAGCGCTACGCCGACAACTGCCAGACCCTGCTCGACGGCATGGCAAAAATCGGCCTGCAGAGTTTCCTGCCCGCCGAAATCCAGGCACCAATCATCGTCACCTTCCACGCGCCGAACGATGCGCGCTACCAGTTCAAGGACTTCTACGAGCGGGTCAAGGCCAAGGGCTTCATCCTCTACCCCGGCAAACTGACCCAGGTCGAGACCTTCCGTGTCGGTTGCATCGGCGTGGTCGGCGCCGAGGGCATGCAGGCCGCCGTGAACGCCGTGGCCGAGGTGCTGCGGGAAATGGAAGTACTGGACATCTGACCTCTGCCTACCCAATTCAAGGAAACTGCGCACATGAACTACAGCAACCCTACCCAGCTGCAAGCCGCCATCCTCGACTGGGCCGGCACCGTGGTCGACTTCGGCTCCTTCGCCCCCACGCAGATCTTCGTCGAGGCTTTCGCCGAGTTCGACGTTCAGGTGTCCATCGAAGAGGCCCGTGGGCCGATGGGCATGGGCAAATGGGACCATATCCGTACCCTGTGCGACGTGCCCGAGATCGCCGAGCGCTATCGCAAGGTGTTCGGCCGCACGCCGAGCGATGATGACGTCACCGCCATCTACGAACGCTTCATGCCGCTGCAGATCGAGAAGATCGCCTTGCACTCGGCGCTGATCCCCGGCGCGCTGGACACCCTTACCGGCCTGCGCAAGGACGGCTTGAAGATCGGCTCATGCTCGGGCTACCCGAAGGTGGTGATGGACAAGGTGGTCGAGCTGGCAGCGCAGAACGGCTATGTGGCCGACCACGTGGTGGCCACCGACGAGACACCGAACGGTCGCCCGTGGCCCGCCCAGGCGCTGGCCAACGTGATTGCCCTGGGCATCGACGATGTGGCCGCCTGCGTGAAGGTCGACGACACCGTACCGGGGATTCTCGAAGGCCGCCGCGCCGGGATGTGGACCGTGGCGCTGGTGTGCTCGGGCAATGCCCTGGGGCTGACC
Source organism: Pseudomonas sp. RC3H12 (assembly GCF_018596375.1). Taxonomy (NCBI): domain Bacteria; kingdom Pseudomonadati; phylum Pseudomonadota; class Gammaproteobacteria; order Pseudomonadales; family Pseudomonadaceae; genus Pseudomonas; species Pseudomonas sp. RC3H12. The sequence goes on from NZ_CP075595.1 coordinate 2,990,399, forward strand.
TGGGAAGGTTACCAGGCCTTGAGTGCGGAAAAGCTGGAGAGCGAGCGCAAGCGTATTCACGCGATGTTTGCAGGGTCGCGCCCGCACTACCTGATCGACACCATCAACGAGCTGCCCGAGGTGATCGCCGATATCAACCGGCGGTTGGCCAAGGGGGAGATGCCGCAGAGCGCATGAAGTAGAGAATCATCGCGGGGCAAGCCCGCTCACACGCCGCTTGGCCCAGGCTGGCGTGGAGCGGGCTCGCCCCGCGATGCCGTCTGGGGATCAGACCGCCCGGTTAAGCTTCACCCACGAGGCAAACTTGTCGATGAACCCCTGCAGGAACGGCCGGGTCTTGTCGCTCAACTTGCCACTGTCATCGAACAACGTTGCCGCCCCACCGAGGTAAGCCTCGGGCATCTGCATGCACGGCATGTCGAGGAACACCAGCGACTGGCGCACGGCATGATTGGCACCAAACCCGCCGATCGCCCCCGGCGACACGCTGGCCACCGCCGCCGGCTTGCCAGCCCACACGCTCTGCCCATAGGGACGCGATCCTACATCAATGGCATTTTTCAACCCCCCCGGCACCGAACGGTTGTACTCCGGGGTGACGAACAACACCGCGTCGCTGCGGCGGATCTCATCGCGAAAATGCTTCCACGCCTCGGGAGCGCCCTCGGCCTCGACATCCTCGTTGTACAACGGCAGGTCGCCGATCTCGACGATTCGCAGGGCAAGGCTGGACGGTGCCAGCTCAGACAGCGCGCGGGCCACCTTGCGGTTGTAGGAGTCCTTGCGCAAGCTGCCGACGACGACCGCTACCGAATAGACCTGGCTCATGGCGTTTTGCAACCTCTGCTCTGGGAATGGGACCTGTTAGTTATAGATGACCATTCCTCGGCTCCCGGTTTTTTTTCCATTCGGCTGAAAACTTCCCGGGCGATTCACTGGTCTATGCCTACAGACATTTCTTACACGATTTAGAGGTTTCCACCTAAATGGCAGCAGTAATGGTCGGCCAGTTCCACGCCCGCGACGCCGAAGGCCGTATCTACCCCGTCCACGAGTTCCAGGAATCCACCCTGCAGGCCGACGGCAGCACCCTCGGCGCGCCGGTCACCAGCTATCGCCTGGCTATCGGCGACCGCGTCAACCACCTGGGCGACGACCGCTTCGAGCTGGCCCAGACCGGCGTCGAGATCATTCGCATTCCTTGACGCAGTCCACCGTGTACAACTGTCCTGCCCGTTGCAGGCCGTGCACGTCGGCGACGAAGCCCGGGAAGCCTTGGTCGAAGGCCCGGGCGCAGTCCAGGTAGACCAGGATCGAGCGGGTCGCCTCGGTGAAGCGCTCGCCCGGCATGATCAACGGGATCCCTGGTGGATAGGGCACCAGCATCACCGCCGCGACCCGGCCCAGCAGATGCTCGATAGGCACCGCCTCCACCTCCCCGCGCACCATCCGGTCATAGGCCTCGGCCGGAGTCATCGCCACCTCGGGCAAACGGGTGAACAGCTGCTTGAGCTGCCTGGATGTGGCATTGCCACGGTAGAAACCGTGCAGTTGCTGGCACAGGTCGCGCAGCCCCAGCCCCTGGTAGCGTGACGGCTGCTCCACCATCACGCTGGGCAGGCAGTCGGCCAGGGCGGTATTGGCGTCGTAGTGGCGCTTGAATTCCAGCAGCTCGGTGAGCAGCGTGCTCCACTTGCCCTTGGTGATCCCCATCGAGAACAGCACCAGGAAGCTGTACAGGCCGGTCTTTTCCACCACCAGCCCGCGCTCCCAGAGAAACTTGCCCACCACTGCCGCGGGAATTCCATGGCCCTCCGCTGCGCCAGCGGCGCCCGGCATCACCAGGGTGACCTTGAGCGGGTCGAGCAAGACATAGTCGTCGCCCAACCCGCCAAAGCCATGCCACTCCGCCCCCGGTTGCAGCAGCCAGTCCGCCGCCTGCAGCTCGCCGGCCTGCGCCGTCGGCGGCTGCCAGATGCTGAACCACCAGTCATCGGCGGCGAGGTGCTCGCGCAGGTTGGCCAGCGCCCGGCGAAAGCTCAGGGCCTCGTCGAACATCTCCTGCAGCAGCGAACGCCCCGCCGGGCCTTCCATCATCGCCGAGGCCACGTCCAGCGAAGCGAGAATGCTGTATTGCGGCGAGGTGGAGATATGCATCATGAACGCTTCGTTGAAACGGTCACGGTCCAACTGGCGGCTGGCACCGTCCTGCACATGGATCATCGAGGCCTGGCTGAAGGCCGCCAGCAGCTTGTGGGTGGAATGGGTGCTGAATAGCAGCGGCCCATCGTCGGCACGCGGCGTGCCCATGGCGTAACGGCCGGCGAAGAATTCATGGAAGGCAGCGTAGGCGAACCAGGCCTCGTCGAAGTGCAGCACCTCGACGCTGGCGCCCAGTGCCTGCTTGATCATCCCGGCGTGGTAGCACAGGCCGTCGTAGGTGGAGTTGGTGACCACGGCCAGCTTGATCTTTGCAGGCTTTCCCTGGGTCAACGGATGGGCCTGGATCTTCGCCTGGATAGACGCCGGGCTGAACTCACTGAGCGGGATCGGCCCGATGATGCCCAGTTCGTTGCGTTCCGGGCACAGGTAGATAGGAATGGCGCCAGTCATGATGATCGCATGCACCACCGACTTGTGGCAGTTGCGGTCCACCAGCACCAGGTCACCGCGCCCGACCATGGCGTGCCAGACGATCTTGTTGGCGGTGGAGGTGCCATTGATGACGAAGAAGGTATGGTCGGCGCCGAAGTTGCGTGCCGCCCGCGCCTCGGCGGCGGCCAGTGGGCCAGTGTGGTCGAGCAGCGAGCCCAGTTCCGGCACCGAGACCGACAGGTCCGAGCGCAGGGTGTTTTCACCGAAGAACTGATGGAAGGCCTGCCCCACCGGGCTCTTGCGGTAGGCCACGCCACCGCCGTGGCCCGGTGTGTGCCAGGAGTAGTTGGATTGCGCGGTGTGCTGCACCAGGGCCTTGAAGAACGGCGGCAGCAGGCCGTCGAGGTAGTTGTGCGCGGCCCGCGCCACCTGGCGGGCGAGAAACGGCACGGTGTCTTCGAACAGGTAGAGGATGCCGCGCAACTGGTTCAGCTCGCCCATGGCCTCGGCCGGGGCATTCTCCAGAGTGACCTGCTCGCCCAGGGCGAAGATCGGCAGGTTGGGCGCCCGCAGCCGCGCCAGGCGAATCAGCTCGGCCATGTTCTGCAGCAGGTGGCTGTTGTCGCCGACGCCCTCGGCGGCGATCAGCATGCAGGCCAGGCCATGATGAGTGGCAGCCACCAGCCGCGCTTCGGCCTGGTCGGCGGCGGCAAGGATGGCGAAGCCGTCACGCGCCAGTTCATCGGCAATGCCGCGCACCCGCTCGCCGGCGACGCTGTCGGCCTTGATGGCCCGGTGGACGATGAGGATCGGGAACTGCAGGTCCTTGTACATCGGGCGGCTACCTCTGCGGGTAATTTCCCTCAGGGTAGTCGAGTGTGATGCTGTCATCGCCAGGCCGGCTCACAAGGTGCAGCGCTGGATGCGGTCCCTGTGGGAGCTGGCTTGCCAGCGATGGGCCGGTCCTGCCTTCGAGTCAGCTGGCGGCTGGCTCGGTCAATGCCTGCCACATCGACGGCCCACCCGCCGACTTGGCGATGGCCGCCAGCCGCTCGGCATGGGCCTCGAGCTCTTCCTCGCTGGCCAGGATCACCCGCCCCGGCGCACGCCCAACGATACGACGGATCTCGCTGCCGGTACCGCCCTGCCCTTCCTCGTCGCCCGCCCCCTCGCCCGCCAGCGACAGGCTGGTCTGGCCACCGGTCATCGCCAGGTAGACGTCTGCCAGCAGTTCCGAGTCGAGCAGTGCGCCGTGCAGCTCACGGCCGGAGTTGTCGATGCCGTAGCGTTTGCACAGGGCATCGAGGCTGTTGCGCTGCCCCGGGTGGCGCGAGCGCGCCATCATCAAGGTGTCGAGGATCGGGCAATGCTGCGAGATATCGGCACGATCCTGCTGGCCGATCAGGGCGAACTCGTTGTTGATGAAGCCGACGTCGAACGCCGCGTTGTGGATGACCAGGGTGGCGCCCTGGATGAACTCGAAGAACTCCTCGGCCACATCGCCGAAACGCGGTTTGCCGACCAGGAAAGCGTCGGTGATGCCGTGGACGTTGATCGCGCCCTCGTCACTCTCGCGGTCGGGCTGCAGGTAGACATGGAAGTGCCGCCCGGTCAGGCGCCGGCCCACGACCTCGACGCAACCGATCTCGATGATGCGGTGGCCTTCGGCCACCGGCATGCCGGTGGTCTCGGTGTCGAGGATGACGAACCGTTTGTCTTGCTGCTGCTCCACGCGGGGACTCCAACTGGCGGTGCTTGAATTCGGGGGTGGGAGTATAACGAAATCGGGGCCGTTTTGCGGTCATCGCGGGGCAAGCCCGCTCCCACGCAGCCAGCACTCATCTCGTGGGAGCGGGCTTGCCCCGCGATTGCCCGCAACACAATCAACGTTGCGCGCGAACCTCATCAACCCCACGATTGGCCAGTTGGTCGGCCCGCTCGTTGCCCGGATGGCCGATATGTCCACGGACCCACTTCCAGGTCACCTTGTGCCGGTTGACCTGCTCATCGAGCTGCACCCACAGGTCGGCGTTCTTCACCGGCTCCTTGGCCGCGGTCTTCCAACCGCGCTTCTTCCAGTTGACCATCCACTCGTTGATGCCCTTCATGACGTATTGCGAGTCGGTGGTCAGCAGCACCTCGCACTCGCGCTTGAGCGCCTTGAGGCCCTCGATCGCCGCCATCAGCTCCATGCGGTTGTTGGTGGTCTCGCGCTCGCCGCCCCACAATTCCTTCTCGACGCCCTTGTAGACAATCAGCACACCCCAGCCGCCCGGGCCAGGGTTGCCCTTGCAGGCACCATCGGTGTAGATCTCGACGCTATCGCTCATGTACCACTCATGTTCAGTGCTTTTCGGATTCGGGATGGGTGGCGCTGCGGTTGACCTTGGCCAGCGGCAGCGGCAGCAGCTTGCCCATCGGCTCGCGGCGCTCCAGGCGCAGCGGCCGCAGGCCCACCACCATCTTGCGCGCCACCAGCAGGTAGACACCGCCGCCGGCAGTTTGCCAGCCCCCGGCCACGCGCTCCCAGCCAGCCAGGCGCTGTTGCCAGGCCGGCGAGGCAAGCGGCGGACGATAACACCCGAAGCGGCGTTTCTCCAGCGCGAAGCCCAGCAGGTTGAGCCAGTCGCCAACCCGCGACGGCGAGATGCAACGGGCCTTGCGCAAGGCCCCGTGGCTGAAGAAATGGCGCACGCCCCAACTGCTCCAGGGGTTGATCCCGATGATCAGCAGGTGCCCCCCCGGGCGCACGGAACTGGCGGCCTCACGCAGCAGCCCGTGGGGAGATAGGCTGAAGTCCAGGCCATGCTGCAGCACCACCACATCGGCGGCGTGCTCCGACAACGGCCAGGCCTGCTCTTCGCAGACGATCTCCACCCCCGGCAGCGGCGCGCCCAGGCGCACGTTGCGCTGCACCTGCGGGGCATTGGGCGGAGGTTCGGCGCAGGGGCCGTAGTGCACAAGGTAGCCACCGAAGAAGCGCCGCAGCTCTTCTTCGAGCAACTTTTCCTCCTCCTTGAGCATCAACTGCCCAAGAGGCCCATCGAACCAGTCGCGGGCTAGGCGGATCAGCTCGACCCAGTCGGGGTCGGCCTGGGCGAAGGCTTGGTCGGTCATTGCTTTCTCCCTCGAAGGTTCTCCGCTCGCGCCATCGCGGCTAAGATGCCCTCAATGTCCAGGCTTGGCGATACGGATCCGCACATGATACAGATCGATGCCCTACCCGCTTTCAACGACAACTACATCTGGTTGTTACAGGATACTGCCAATCGCCGCTGCGCAGTGGTCGACCCCGGTGACGCCGGGCCGGTGCGCGCGTGGCTGGAGCAGCATCCGGACTGGGCATTGCAGGCAATCCTCGTCACCCACCACCACCATGACCACGTCGGCGGCGTCGAAGCCTTGAAACAGGCCACCGGCGCCCAGGTGTACGGCCCGGCCAGCGAACCTATCCCGGGCCGCGATATCGCCCTGGAAGACGGCGCCCGCATCGAGGTGCTGGGCCTGGCCTTCGAGGTCCTGGCCGTGCCCGGCCACACCCTGGGGCACATCGCCTATTACACTGCGCAATCGCCCACACCGCTACTGTTCAGTGGCGATACCCTGTTCGCCGCCGGCTGCGGCCGCTTGTTCGAAGGCACGCCCGAGCAGATGCACCATTCGCTGCAACGCCTGGCCGCCCTGCCCGCCGCCACCGAAGTGTACTGCGCCCACGAATACACCCTGAGCAACCTGCGCTTCGCCCGTGCCGTGGAACCCGACAATGAACACATTCGCCAACGGTTCGAGGACGTTACCCGGTTGCGCGCCGACAATCGCATCACCTTGCCCTCCAACATTGGCCTGGAGCGCCTGACCAACCCGTTTTTGCGCACCGCTGAAACATTCGTTAAACAAAAAGCAGACGAATGGAAGGGACATTCCAACCCCAGCCAAGCCACTGTTTTTGCTGCCTTGAGGTCTTGGAAGGACGTGTTCTGATAACCCCAAGATATATCGCATCATAGGCCCGATGGTTGACCCGGCGGGGAGCGGTTTCTAGAATCGCCCAACTTTTTCGCCCGGATAACCGTCCCAGCCGATGTCTTCCCGTAGCCGCAGAACCTCTCATTCGGTCGCCCTGACGCGACTGGCCCAGATCAGTGCACTGGCGCTGGCCGCCACCCTGGTCGGCTGCCAGAGCACCCGTCAGCTCGACGAAGCCGACAGCGTTCGCGCGCACAACTACCAGGCGCGGATCAAGCACAAACCGGCGCCGCTGGTGGTCAAGCCAAAAGAACAGGCACCGCCGCAGGACGTCTGGGAGCGCATGCGCCAGGGCTTCGCCCTGCAGGACGGCATGGACGTCAACCCGCGCATCGAACAGCAGCGCCTGTGGTTCGCCAGCAACCCGTCGTTCCTCGAGAACGCCGGCGAGCGCGGCAGCCTCTACCTGCACTACATCGTCGAGCGCCTCGAAGAACGCGACATGCCGCTGGAGCTGGCCCTGCTGCCGGCCATCGAGAGCGCCTACAACCCAATGGCCTACTCCCGCGCGCACGCCGCCGGCATGTGGCAGTTCATCCCGTCCACCGGGCGCCACTTCAACCTGCGCCAGACCAACTTCTACGATGGCCGTCGCGACGTCACCGCCTCGACCAACGCCGCGCTGGACTACCTGAACCGCCTGCACGACATGTTCAACGGCGACTGGCTGCTGGCCCTGGCGGCCTACAACGCCGGTGAAGGCACGGTCAGCCGCGCCATCGAGCGCAACGAGCGCCTGGGCCTGCCGACCGACTACTGGAACCTGCCGCTGCCGCAGGAAACCCGCGACTACGTGCCCAAGCTGCTGGCCCTGTCGCAGGTGGTCAACACCCCGGCCGCCTACGGGGTCAACCTGAACCCGATTGCCAACGAGCCGTACTTCGAAGCCGTCGCCATCAACGACCGCCTCGACCTGTCCCGCGTGGCCGCCTTCGCCGACATCGACGAAGACGAACTGATCCAACTCAACCCTGCCTTCAAGAAGCGCATGACCGTGGACGGCCCCCAGCAACTGCTGGTGCCGACTGCCAAGGCACAACTACTCAGCGACCGCATGTCCAACCTCAAGCCCGAGGAACTGGTCAGCCTGCAACCGAACAAGGCCGTGTTCCAGGCCGCCCTGGCCGAGGCCAAGGCACCCGCGGCGCGCAGCTACCGGGTCAAGCGTGGCGACAACCTGGGCAGCATCGCCAAGGCCAACCGGGTGTCGGTCAAGCAGCTGCAAAGCTGGAACCGCATCCGCGGCAACAGCCTCAAGGTAGGCCAGGTCCTGGCCCTGCGTGGCGGCAGCGCGCCGAGCGCGGCAGCCAACCGCGTGGCCGACGCCAAGCAGCGCTCCACCCAGTACAAGGTGCGCAAGGGCGACTCGTACTACCTGGTGGCCAAGCGTTTCAACGTCGAGATGAAGCACCTCAAGCGCTGGAACCCACGCACCGGGCATGCGCTCAAGCCAGGCCAGACCCTGACCGTCTACCTCGCGCGCTGATACCTCGATAGCGGGGCCAGCCCCCCTCCCACGCCAGTCACGATCGGCGTGGGAGCGGGCTGGCCCCACGATGCTTTGAAGGCTGAAGCAAAGCCCCGCGCCCTACCCTTTTTCCATTCCAGACAAGCTGTTACTGTACCCCGAACCAAGCCCAACGCCCTCTGGATCGGATGCCGACTTGATACGTCCCCTCCTGCTGTCACTCAGCCTGGCCTTGAGCTTCCCCGCCGTCGCGATGGTGAGCGAAAGCCACGGATACGCGCAGTTCGGCACGCTCAAGTACCCGGCCAGCTTCACCCACTTCGACTGGGTCAACCCGCAAGCCCCTAAAGGCGGCACGTTGCGGGCCATGGCCTTCGGCACCTTCGACACGCTCAACCCTTACACCTTCAAGGGCTCGAGCCCGGTCACCACGCCCAACTTCCTGCAGTACGGTATCAACGAGCTGAACGAGCCGCTGATGGTCGGCACCGGCATGTACGACCCGTCCGGCGACGAACCCACCTCCAGCTACGGCCTGATCGCCCGCTCGGTCGAGTACAGCGAGGACCGCAGCTGGGTGGTGTTCAACCTGCGCCCCGAGGCGCGCTTCCATGATGGTGTACCGATCACCGCGCAGGACGTGGCGTTTTCCTACCGCACCCTGCTCAAGGACGGCCACCCGATCTACCGCACCAACCTGCAGGAGGTGGCCCGGGTCGATATCCTCGGCCCGCTGCGCATCCGCTTCGTGTTCAAGCGCGCCGGCAACCCGCTGCTGATCCTGCGCCTGGGCGAGATGCCGGTGCTGCCCAAGCACTACTGGGCGAAACGCGATTTCAAGGCCACCACCTTCGAACCACCACTGGGTAGCGGCCCGTACCGTATCACCGAGGTGCAGCCGGGCCGGCGCCTGGTGTTCGAACGGGTGAACAACTACTGGGGCAAGGACCTGGCGGTTAACCGCGGCAAATACAACTTCAAGCGCGTCGAATACGAGTTCTACCGCGACGCCACCGTGGCCTTCGAGGCGTTCAAGGCCGGTGAATTCGACATCTACATCGAGCACCAGGCGAAGAACTGGGCCAACGGCTACAACTTCCCCGCCGTACGCCGTGGCGAGGTGATCAAGGCGCAGATTCCGCACAAGATCCCCACCCAGACCCAAGGCCTGTTCATGAACAGCCGCCGCGCCGCGTTCAGCGACCCACGGGTGCGCCAGGCGCTAGGCCTGATGCTCGACTTCGAGTGGACCAACCGCGCCCTGTTCAGCAGCGCCTACCGCCGCTCGACCAGCTATTACCCGAACAGCGACTTCACCGCCAGCGGCCTACCCACCGGCAAGGAATGGCTGCTGCTCAAGCCATTCCGCGACCAGTTGCCGGACAAGCTGTTCACCGAGCCCTACCAGGTCAGCCACACCGACGGCAGCGGCATCAGCCGCCCCGCCCTGCGCCAGGCCCTGGCCCTGTTCGCCCAGGCCGGCTGGAAGCTCAACGGCCAGCGCCTGGTGGACAGCAAAGGCCAACCGTTCAGGCTGGAGCTGCTGCTGGTGAACCCCAACCTCGAACGCATCCTGCAACCTTATGTCGAAAATCTGGCCAGCATCGGCATCGATGCGCGCTTGCGCACCGTGGACCGCGCCCAGTACAAACAACGGCTCGACCAGTTCGATTTCGACATGATCCTGATGACCCTGAACCAGACCCTGAGCCCGGGCCTCGAGCAGTGGCTGTATTTCCACTCAAGCCAGGCCGCCACCAAGGGCAGCAAGAACTATGCTGGCGTGAAGGACCCGGTGGTCGACCACCTGCTCGACACCTTGCTCGCCGCCCGCAGCCGCGATGACCAGATTGCCGCCGCGCGCGCCCTGGACCGCGTGCTCTCATGGCAGTACTACATGATCCCCAACTGGTACCTCGACAATCACCGCCTGGCCTACCGCAACCGGTTCGCCTTCGTCACCACGCCGCCCTACACCCTCGGGCTGAACAGCTGGTGGATCAAGAAGCCTTCGGAGAAAGCCAAATGACGCTGACCCTGCGCCGCCTGGCCGCGAGCCTGCTGCTGACCTGCCTCACGCTCCCGGCCGTGGCCGCCCCGCAACACGCCCTGACCCTGTACGACGAGGCACCGAAATACCCGGCCAACTTCAAGCACTTCGAGTACGTCAACCCCGACGCACCGAAGGGCGGCACCTTTCGCCAGTCCAGCTTCGGCGGCTTCGACAGCCTCAACCCGTTCATCAACAAGGGCGTGCCCGCCGACAACGTCGGCGCCATCTACGACACCCTGATGCGCCAGAGCCTGGACGAACCCTTCACCGAGTACGGCCTGGTGGCCGGCAAGATCGAAAAGGCCCCCGACAACAGCTGGGTGCGCTTCTACCTGCGCCCCGAGGCACGCTTCCACGACGGCCACCCGATGCGCGCCGAGGACGTGGTATTCACCTTCAACGCCCTGATCAAGGACGGCGCGCCGCTGTACCGCCAGTACTACGCCGACGTCGCCGAAGTGGTCGCCGAAGCCCCGCTCAAGGTGCTGTTCAAGTTCAAGCACAACAACAACCGCGAGCTGCCGCTGATCCTCGGCCAGCTGCCGGTGCTGCCCAAGCACTGGTACCAAGGCCGCGACTTCGACCGCGGCAACCTGGAGATCCCGCTCGGCAGCGGCCCGTACAAGGTCGCCGAGGTGAAGGCCGGCCGCTCGATCCGTTACGAGCGGGTCAAGGACTACTGGGCCAAGGACCTGCCGATCAACCGCGGCTTCTACAATTTCGACGTGATGACCTTCGACTCCTACCGCGACAACACCGTCGCCCTCGAAGCGCTCAAGGCCGGCCAGTTCGACTACGGCCTGGAGGTGAGCGCGAAGAACTGGGCCACCGCCTACGACGTGCCCGCCGTGCGCGATGGCCGGCTGATCAAGGAAGAGCTGCCCAACGGCAACCCCGTCGGCATGCAGGGCTTCATCTTCAACCTGCGCAAGCCGATGTTCCAGGACATCCGCGTGCGCCACGCCATCAGCCTGCTGCTGGACTTCGAATGGACCAACAAGCAGCTGTTCAACGGCGCCTACACCCGCACCGGCAGCTACTTCGAGAACTCCGAAATGGCCGCCAGCGGCCTGCCCAGCCCCGCCGAGCTGAAGATCCTCGAGCCGCTGCGCGGCAAGGTGCCGGACGAGGTGTTCAACGGCGCCTTCCACAACCCGGTCACCGACGGCAGCGGCATGATCCGCGACCAGCAGCGCCAGGCGTACAAGCTGCTGCAGGAGGCCGGCTGGAAGGTCGTCGACGACAAGATGGTCGATAAAGACGGCAAGCCGATGACCATCGAGTTCCTGCTGGCCCAGACCCAGTTCGAGCGCGTGCTGCTGCCGTTCAAGCGCAACCTCGCGGACCTTGGCATCAACCTCGAGATCCGCCGCGTGGACGTGTCGCAGTACATCACTCGCCTGCGCTCACGTGACTACGACATGATCGTCGGCGGCTTCGCACAATCCAACTCGCCCGGCAACGAGCAGCGCGAGTACTGGAACAGCGCCGCCGCCGACAACCCCGGCAGCCGCAACTTCATCGGCCTGCGCGACCCTGGCATCGACCAGCTGGTGGAGCAGTTGATCAACGCCGACTCCCGGCAGAGCCTGATCGAGCACTGCCGCGCCCTGGACCGCGTGCTGCAATGGGGTTACTACGTGATCCCCAACTGGCATATCAAGACCTGGCGCGTGGCCTACTGGAACCATATCGGCCACCCCGCCGTATCGCCCAAGTACGACATCGGCATCGACACCTGGTGGATCAAGCCCGACGTCACGCCCGTGGTAAGCGAAGCCGCCACACCGGATGAGGCCAACTGACATGCTGGCTTATATCCTGCGGCGCCTGCTGCTGATCATCCCCACCCTGTTCGGCATCCTCATCATCAACTTCATCATCGTCCAGGCTGCCCCTGGCGGCCCGGTGGAGCAGATGATCGCCAAGCTCGAAGGCTTCGACGGCGCCACCAGCCGCATCGCCGGCGGCGGCGCCGAAGTCTCGGTGGCCGGCTCCAACTACCGTGGCGCACAAGGCTTGGACCCGGCGCTGATCGCCGAGATCGAGCGCATGTACGGCTTCGACAAATCCGCGCCCGAACGGCTGTGGATCATGGTCAAGAACTACGCCCAGCTGGACTTCGGCAACAGCTTCTTCCGCGACGCCAAGGTCATCGACCTGATCGCCGAGAAGATGCCCGTGTCCATCTCGCTGGGGCTATGGAGCACGCTGATCATGTACCTGGTGTCGATCCCGCTGGGGATCGCCAAGGCCGTGCGCCACGGCAGCCACTTCGACGTGTGGACCAGCTCGGCGATCATCGTCGGCTACGCCATCCCGGCGTTCCTGTTCGCCATCCTGCTGATCGTGCTGTTCGCCGGCGGCAGCTACTTCGACTGGTTCCCGCTGCGCGGGCTCACCTCCAACAACTTCGACGAGCTCAGCGCCACCGGCAAGGTGCTCGACTACTTCTGGCACCTGGTGCTGCCCATCACCGCCCTGGTGATCGGCAACTTCGCCACCATGACCCTGTTGACCAAGAACAGCTTCCTCGACGAGATCAACAAGCAGTACGTGGTCACCGCCAAGGCCAAGGGCCTGAGCCGCACCCGCGTGCTCTACGGCCATGTGTTCCGCAACGCCATGCTGCTGGTGATCGCCGGCTTCCCCTCGGCGTTCATCGGCATCTTCTTCACAGGGTCCCTGCTGATCGAGGTGATCTTCAGCCTCGACGGCCTGGGCCTGATGAGTTTCGAAGCGGCGATCAACCGCGACTACCCGGTGGTGTTCGGCACCTTGTTCATCTTCACCCTGCTCGGTTTGGTGGTGAAGCTGATCGGCGACCTCACCTACACCCTGGTCGATCCGCGCATCGACTTCGCCAGCCGGGAGCACTGACATGGCCCTCTCTCCCCTCAATCGCCGGCGCTTCGAGCGCTTCAAGGCCAACCGCCGCGGCTGGTGGTCGCTGTGGATCTTCCTGGTGCTGTTCGTGCTCAGCCTGGGCGCCGAGTTCATCGCCAACGACAAGCCCATCGCCGTGCGCTACGACGGCGAATGGTACTTCCCGGCCTTCAAGCGCTACCCGGAGACCACCTTCGGCGGCGAGTTCCCGCTGGAGGCCAACTACAAGAGCCCGTACATCCGCGAGTTGCTGGCCAAGAAAGACGCCTTCGTGCTGTGGGCGCCGATCCCCTACAGCTACCAGAGCATCAACTACGACCTGAAAGTGCCCGCCCCCGCGCCGCCCTCCACCGACAACCTGCTGGGCACCGACGACCAGGGCCGCGACGTGCTGGCCCGGGTGATCTACGGCTTCCGCATCTCGGTGCTATTCGCCCTGACGCTGACCATCGCCAGCTCGATCATCGGCGTGATCGCCGGCGCCCTGCAGGGCTTCTATGGCGGCTGGGTGGACCTCGCCGGCCAGCGCTTCTTGGAGATCTGGTCCGGCCTGCCGGTGCTGTACCTGCTGATCATCCTCGCCAGTTTCGTGCAGCCCAACTTCTGGTGGTTGCTGGGCATCATGCTGCTGTTCTCGTGGATGAGCCTGGTGGACGTGGTGCGCGCCGAGTTCCTGCGCGGGCGCAACCTGGAATACGTGCGCGCCGCCCGCGCCCTGGGCATGCGCAACGGCGCGATCATGTACCGGCATATCCTGCCCAATGCGATGATCTCGACCATGACCTTCATGCCGTTCATCCTCACCGGCGCCATCGGCACCCTCACCGCCCTGGACTTCCTCGGCTTCGGCCTGCCCGCCGGCTCCCCCTCGCTGGGCGAGCTGGTGGCCCAGGGCAAGTCCAACCTGCAAGCCCCATGGCTGGGCATCAGCGCCTTTGCCGTGCTGGCGGTGATGCTGAGCCTGCTGGTATTCATCGGTGAATCCGCCCGCGACGCCTTCGACCCGAGGAAATGACATGAGCCAAGACACCCTGATCGAAGTCCGCGACCTGGCGGTGGAGTTCGTCACTGGCGAGCAGGTCAACCGCGTGGTCGACGGCATCAGCTTCGACATCCGCAAGGGCGAGACCCTGGCCCTGGTCGGCGAAAGCGGCTCGGGCAAGTCGGTGACCGCCCACTCGATCCTGCGCCTGCTGCCCTACCCGCTGGCGCGGCATCCTTCTGGCACCATCCATTACCAAGGCAAGGACCTGCTGCACCTGGGCGAAAAGCCCATGCAGCGCATTCGCGGCAACCGCATCGCGATGATTTTCCAGGAGCCGATGACCTCGCTGAATCCGCTGCACAGCATCGAGAAGCAGATCAACGAGATCCTCTTGCTGCACAAGGGCCTCACCGGCAAGGCCGCCACGGCGCGCACCCTGGAGCTGCTGGAACTGGTCGGCATTCCCGAGCCGCAGAAGCGCCTGAAAGCCCTGCCCCACGAGCTGTCCGGTGGCCAGCGCCAACGGGTGATGATCGCCATGGCCCTGGCCAACGAACCCGAGCTGCTGATTGCCGACGAGCCCACCACGGCGCTCGACGTGACCGTGCAGTTGAAGATCCTCGACCTGCTCAAGTCGTTGCAGGCGCGCTTGGGCATGGCCCTGCTGCTGATCAGCCACGACCTCAACCTGGTACGCCGCATCGCCCACCGCGTGTGCGTGATGCAGTGCGGCAAGATCGTCGAGCAGGCCGACTGCGCCACGCTGTTCAGCAAGCCTCAGCATCCGTATACACAGATGCTGATCAACGCCGAGCCCAGTGGCGCACCGGCTGCGAATGCCGAAGGCGCGCCATTGCTGGAGGTGAAGGACTTGAAGGTGTGGTTCCCAATCAAGAAGGGGCTGCTGCGCCGCACCGTGGACCATGTGAAGGCCGTGGACGGGGTGAACTTCAGCCTGCCCCAGGGGCAGACGCTGGGCATCGTTGGCGAGAGTGGCTCGGGCAAGTCCACCTTGGGGCTGGCCATCTTGCGATTGATTTCCAGCGAGGGCGGGATTCGCTTCCATGGGCAGAATCTTGAGGGGCTGAACCAGAAGGAAGTGCGGCCGCTGCGGCGGGAGATGCAGGTGGTGTTCCAAGACCCCTTTGGCAGCCTGAGCCCGCGCATGTGCGTGGCGGATATCGTTGGCGAGGGGCTACGGATTCACAAGATCGGCACGCCGGCTGAGCAGGAAGCGGCGATTATTGCGGCGTTGGAGGAAGTGGGGCTGGATCCGCGGACGCGGCATCGGTATCCCCATGAGTTTTCCGGCGGGCAGCGGCAGCGGATTGCGATTGCGCGGGCGTTGGTATTGAAGCCGGCGTTGATTCTGCTGGATGAGCCGACCTCGGCCCTGGATCGGACGGTGCAGCGGCAGGTGGTGGAGCTTTTGCGGAATTTGCAGGTTAAGTACAACCTGACTTATCTGTTTATCAGCCATGACCTGGCGGTGGTCAAGGCGTTGAGTCATCAGTTGATGGTGATCAAGCATGGGCAGGTGGTGGAACAGGGGGATGCGGGGGCTATATTTCATGAGCCGCGGCATGGGTATACGAGGCAGTTGTTGGAGGCGGCGTTTCTAAACCTTACCAATGGTTAAATCCTTGCTAATCAGACGCAATTTAAAGCATAACTTACTAAACACATACTGGATACAAGTGAGCCCTGCACAAGCTCACTTGCCCATATAAATCATGTATCCACTTTGACTTCCGACACCACCGCTACACCAACAAACCCCAAAGGCGACAGGTCCGCTAGTCGATTACTAGAAAGCGCCTCACCTACACTTACTGGTTAGGTAACTCCGAATATAAAGATCTATTAATTTACTCAGTTGCTTATTGGCCTCGTCATGTTTCTGCGGGCTGCGCATTTTTGATAAATGGCGCTCAAGAAACTTTACGGAAAGCTTGATAATTAGCTTGTTATGATTATCATAAACCTCTTTCACCCACTGAAGCTCTTTATGCTTTTCGAGGTTATCCGTATGATCTCTACAAACAACAAATGCCAACTGCCCATACTCCTTGTAAAGATAACCCACTACCTGCCTATAATCGCTAGAAGTTAAATCCTTGTAATTTTTTATCTCGAAAATAACCTGCCTGGTTTTGTAGTCATTTAAAATCCTTGACCAGACGGAAGCTTCCGATAAATTAGTAGCAACAATATCCCTCTGCTGAAGGCCATTTTTATTTGGGTGAAGCTCAATATTTGCAAGATTTGTAGCAAACAATATTTTTACCGCCTTCAAGACCCAAGCCTCGAAATCAACTGCCCCGGCAGCCCCCTCCGGAATCTCATTCAATTCATTGAGCAATGCCCCAATACGTTGCTTTCTTTGCTCCTCAGACACAGAGCTAACTTCTATATCATACTCGTCATGAATATCTTCTGCAGCCTGCTGAGACATAGCTGCCTCGTGTACGCTCAAAGCTAGCCAATAGCAAGGATGAAGTAATAGTTTTGAGCCACCCAGGAACTCCCGGTCGGGCTCCTTTCCATCATGACAGAAAACATACGACGAAGACTGAGTATTATAGAGACCTAAAAAACCAATACTATAAAGCCTTTGTATAACCTGAATAGCTCCATCTAGAAGCAGTATGTCTTGCTGCCTGATTTTCCCTTTAGCATGCGCACCATCAAGCACAGACTCAATCAGTCCAGAAGCTTCATTCACGGTATAACTAGCCGCCCCACCTGCAAATAAAGATGTAAAAACATCTAAAGCAGGGAATATATTTTCATACTCTTTATGCAAATCATTTAAGCGATTTTGCGAAATTGTATTTGCAGTTGCCTTAATATCCTCTATAACAATCCTATCCCGAGCCTGGAGATTCGCTCTCAAAAATGCATCATTGAGAAGAACAAGAATATCTCGCGGTCGATACAAAGTAAGCTTTAGCGCCTCCCTGAAACCTGTTGTAGACTGGAGCTCATTTGCAGTGTGCGCATTCCACACCCTGGTATTATTTTCAACTTTAGAGTCAAAGGCCGCGCGTATCCGATTACAAACCAAATTAAAGAGATTATATTCATCCCAATGCAATCTGAGTACTTGGCCTTCTATATTTCTTGTAAAATCAGGATCCATTTTCGAAATAGCACGATGAATGTTATCTCGAATAAAAGCAAATGCCAAAAGGCGCTCACCAAATGTATTTTTTATATCAATAGCGGCTTGCACAAACCCGTCTACTATTGCAACACCAATATCGTCAGGCGTATAGCCTTCGTCTAGCCTATCCGCAAAAATAACAAATTGATGTTTAGACGCATCAAGGGTATTTCTAATCCTATCTTCTAAAAAATCCAACTCAAATGCATCAGACAACTCTGCTATCCGAGTGCCGGTTGACATCTCCTTACTCTCGCCAAGCACTCGCAGCAATTTTTTCCTGATCTTACCGCTAATATTATTTCTTTTCTCACCCCATTCCTCTAAATGCCTTTCGACACCACGCCTATCAAAACTTGTCTTAAGCTTGTAGTGACTAGATATTTCTGACAAAACCTCCATATAGAGAGCATACCGCCAAGCCAACTTACTACCAGCTTTAACGTGCAGAAAATTCTCACCAAATAGAGCAACTACATCTCTAAGCCCAATAATTTGCTCTTCAATTGGAGTAACTAATATAGTATGCGTTCTAGGCTTACTATGCCAGTGCTTAGAAAGCATATGTACTAATGCACTTTTACCTGTCCCGCGCCGCCCGACTACCACACAGCGATCGGAGGACTCCAATAAAGATTTATAATCCGTTGTCTGCCAAAACGATGACTCCAGCATCGCGGAGTCGTTTTCAGCTCGAATATCGCCCAGAATCTTCCCTTTCATTGCGCCCATCCCAATAAGTTCAGGTAGTATCCCTAACGTCTCTAAAAATCAAACTTTATCGAATGCAATTGCAGTATGCCACTACTGCTCACCCAACAGTCAAGCCCCTCAGAAGACCTCTAGTAGCTTTTCTCGAACCCTGAAACAGGTGGATGTGTTACTAGCCTAGAAATCAGACTTAACCACTTCCTTGTAGTCCATTTCCCAAATATCCTCCTATAGTCACATTTCCGTTGCGGCTGCTTCGGCATGAATCTAGTCTCGCTAAGTCGCTGAAATCAGCGATCGACTTTGACAGGTCGCAACGGTATTAAGCATACGGCTAGCCCTCAATGGTAGCTGTACGTGCGGGCACGCTTGCGTGCGCCGGAACTTTGCTTATTCCGCCGGTCTGTCAACCCACGTACAGCTGCCACCCTTCTGTTTGACAGCAGAAAGGTGGCAGTCCCCAGAAGGAATAAGAAGATGCTAAAGATCGTCCCCGATCCACCCCACAACCACCACTCTCTCGAAGACACCATCATCCAGGCCACGGAGTACGCCCTGTGCGCGCAGACCGTGGCGCATCAGGCTGTTCTGCTGCATCCCAAGTCGCCCGTATCGATTCTGGTCATGGCCGCGATGCATGAAATGGAGGCGCTGCGGGTGCTGCTCGAATCAGCGTTGATTCAGGTGCAGATGCCGCAGGTGGAGCCTCGGACGTTGCACTAAGGCGTTAACCATGGATTGCCTGGGCTGGCCTCATCGCCGGCAAGCCGGCTTGTGTCTTGAAAGGCTCTTAGACTGAAGGGGTGAGAGCGGTGGATGGCAGACTGCAAGCCGGCGGTGCCCTAGAGCACGTGTGGGAGCATAGTCGCCATCCACCCCTCACTCTGACCTGAAGCCCGAACAGTTGGATGAGGTGCGAGCTCGAAATCACAAGCGTGGGATAGGTCAGAGCGCTCTCACTTCCCAGTGTAAGAGGGCTTGGCCATGATTTCCTGTTTCGTTGGTATCGATGTTTCGAAAGCGACCCTGGACGTGGGGTTCTGGCCTGAACTTTCCAAGCCATTCCAGCTGAGGAATGACCCTGAGGGGATTGCCCAGCTGATTGCCTGCTTGAACGAGCTTGAGGTCGAGCGGATCGTGCTCGAGGCTACGGGGGGCTATGAGAAAGCGGTTTTCAAGGCGTTACGCATCGCTGATTTGGATGTGGTCCGCGTCAACCCCAAACGCTCTCATGACTATGCCCAAGCAATAGGTCAACTGGCCAAAACCGACAGGATCGATGCCTTGATGCTGGCCAAGTTTGCTCAGCATCTTGCATCCCCATCAAAGATCGAGCCCAGTCAGGCACGTGATGAGCTGAGCGAGCTGGTCAAGCTACGGGATCAGATCGTTGAGCATCGCGACGATGACAGACGTCGAATCAAGCAAGCGACTTCCCCTGTAGCAATCACCTTCTTCACTGAGCACATTGCGTCTCTCAACGCTCAGATCAAGGCATTGGACAAACACCTTGCGCAGGCCTCAAAGGCGCTGAACAGCGAGAAAGCCAAGCACTTGGCATCAGTCAAAGGCGTAGGCCTGATTACGACTGCCAAGCTGATGGCCTACTTGCCCGAGCTGGGCACGCTGAGCGGACGGAAGATCACCGCCCTGGTGGGGCTGGCGCCCTACAACAAGGACAGTGGGAGCAAGAGCGGCCCACGCAAGATCGAGGGCGGGCGCTACAAAGTTCGTGGCGTTATCTACATGGCGGCTTGGGTGATGATCAGGCACGTCCCTGAGTTCAAGACCCGGTATGACGCACTGGTAGCGCGTGGTAAGCGCCCCAAAGTAGCCGTGGTGGCTTGCATGCGCGTGTTGCTGGTGCGGCTGAATGCCATGCTGAGGGACGGTACGCCATGGAAGGACCATAAAACCCAGGCGCCCGCAGCCTGACATTTCTCAGAGGTAGTTACTGATAGCGGGCTTCGCCAGCGACTCCATCTGGAGGGAGTCGCTGGCGAAGCTATGTCTGAAAGGATCTTTCTAAAAAAATCCCCTCAAGACAGTTGCTCCCACAGGGGATCGGCATGGCTGCGCGGCAGATGCTGTGTAGCTGATAGCGGATCTAACTGTGAGAGCTCGCCCAGGCACCGATCATTTCAGGGAGATTGAGCAATGAGCACAGACGACACCACGCCCCACACCACCGTGGGCAAGACCCGGTTCTACCAGGGTGAAGGGCATACCGACCCGCTGTTCTGCATCGAACCCGGCATCCCTTGCCAGCACGCACGGGAACAGGCTTCGGAGTTGATGGGCTGCGTGTGCGACCTGACCATCACCGGGATCATGGAGGAAAAACCTCAGCTGATCTGGGCATCGTATTACCTGAGCGCGCTGGCCAAGGCGCTGATGGATGATGCGGAGCTGGGGATGAAGCACTGACTTCACAGGTGCATGGGGCCGCTTTGCGGCCCCTTCGCAGTACAAGGCCGCTCGACACGGGTTAGGCTTTGGGGACATCAGTTCGGGATACGTCCATGGAATGTCATATCCGTCGCGCTAAGCGCGAAGACGCACAAGCCATTAGCCGCCTCGTGATCGCGGCGCTGCACGAATCCAACTCACAGGATTACCCGGCAGAGGTGATTGCCCAGGTAGAGCAGAGCTTTTCACCTGCGGCGGTCAGTGCCTTGCTCGATAGCCGGTTGGTGTTCGTGGCGGTCAAGCAGAACGATCTGCTGGGGACGGCAAGTCTCGATGGTGAGGTCGTCAGGACAGTGTTTGTCGCGCCGATCCATCATGGAGCAGGTATCGGCAGGCTGCTGATGAAGGCCATCCACACAGCGGCGATCAGGGCTGGTGTCACAGCATTGCGCGTTCCTTCATCCATCACAGCCCAAGGCTTCTACGCGCGGCTGGGGTATCGGAAGCTTCGTGATGAATTCCATGGTGCAGAACGCACCATTGTCATGGAAAAGTCCATGCTGACCGCTTCGGAAGCGGCACACGCGCTCAACGTTTCTTGCGAGTATCTGGCGAAACTGCTGGATGAAGGGGCAATGCCTCATACCTGCGCCGAAGGTGAACGGAGTATCGCGTTCCCCGATCTGATTGCCTACAAGGACAGGCATGATGCGATCAGCCAGGCCTGACATTGGCATCGTCAGATGTTTCCTGTACTACGGCCTGCCCGCCTGGCGCTTTGCAGCAACAGCAGGGCGAACGCCGCGCTGCCGATCAAGGGCCACCCCATGAGCAACATCGGCCCCGGTATCCAGTACATGATCAGCAGGTTCGCCAGGCTTGCGCTGGCCAGCCCCCGCCAGGCCGCGCGGGCCCAGGGCGGTGGCTGGGTGCTGAGGATGAAGTGGCGATAGAGCCTTACCCCAGTCCTCACACCGAACAAGCCCACCACCACCAGCAGGGCCAACCCCAGGCGGGCCAGTTGATCGACCCAGCGCTCACCCCAGTTCTCGTGGGTCATCGCGGTGAGGATGAGCAAGGCAGCCATGCCGCCGTATCCCGCGACCACCACCACCGGAAGGACCACGAACACACCCAGCAGCCGTATGGCCAGTTTTCTGAAAGGCGACGGGATATCGCCCGCCTCGACGTTCCTTGTCACTCGATAATCCAGGGCATGCGTCCTTATTAGCAGGCGGCGCAAACTACCACGGCCATTGTCGCTGCGCGAGGGCCCTGGCCCGCTTTGACACGCGTCCTGGCGGGATGGGGTTTTCTACTCAAGGCGTTCAAACCACAGGAAACAGCCGACAGCTTGGGTCGGCATGGCTGCTGGAGTATGAGGTACTGCGAAGCTAGAATTAACGTTTGCACAATCCAGGCACACTGCAACTAACGGACGTTTGCCATGATAGGAAAACCTTTGAGTCGATGGGTGTATGTGTTCATATTCCTGCTCCTGCTGGTGGGTGCGATCCTGTCTGGTATCAATTACCCTTCCCTGATCAAAGACCCTGTCAACACCCTGGGCTTCCTGGGCTTCTGGATCACCCTGTTCGGCCTGATCGTGGCAATCTTCGAGATCATGCGCACTGGTTCGGTCACACGCCAGATGGCCCACGCCGCCGAAGTCGCTCACAACCGGCTCAAACGCCAGATGGAGCACCACGACGTCCAGGCCTGCATTGAAATCATCAATGCGGCGCTCAGCGACCTGAACAGCAAGAAAGCTGTTTCAGTGATTTTCATCTCACGCATCAAGCAAGGCTACATTGCCTTATTCTCGAAGCAGCATACCCCCGAGCGCTACCGTGAAAACCTGGATATCCTCAACAGCTATGAGCATGTGGTGCAGTCCAGAGCAAACAGGGCACAGGCGAACCCGACTTATGCGGCACCTCAATACCCCGCTTCGGGTGCGGGCCAAAACCCCTACAGGTTGACCATCGATACACTCAAACGAATGCAGGATGAGCTCTTGACGCATTCGGCTTCAAAAAATGAATACATAGGTGAGCCAGCATGATCCCCGTTCAATTCGAAAAGTTCATGGCGTTCGTCCTTCAGCACACTCGCATCGGCAGCTTGCAATGGAGCGTGGGTGAAGGCGCCTCTTACGTGGCCTCCCACGAGGGAATCACGCTCATCATTTCATCCGACTTCGACCCCGACCGGGAAATCAGCACGTTCTGGTTTCGGCTCAATGGAAGCACTGGCTCCACACCGTTCTCCGTGACTGACCGAGAGCAGGATTACGAGTTGATGAAGACGTTGTTCGAAGAAGTCATGGCTAATGCACACAACGTCAAAAGCGATATGGCGAAGTTCATGGCCGGGTTCAACTGATCGGGTGATACCAGACCCTGTACGGGGCATTGCGAGGCATGGCCCATCACCCAGGTAACTGCGCCACCAGCACCCGCTGGACTACCAACCCCGCCAGCCCGACCAGGCACAGCACACCCAAGCCATAGCTCACCGTCCGCCACGGCTGGATGCCCGCCAGGTAAGTCACCGTATGCAACACCCTGGCTGCGGTAAACACGCCACTCAACCACAAGGTGAGGGTGACGGGCGCCTGCAGTGCAACCGCCAGCCCAGCGAGCGCAATGAACATCGGGATGTTCTCCAGATCGTTGCGCCAGGCCTGCATGGCCCGTGTCACTGCAGGCAAATCTGCGGGCTGTGCCGAGCGCCCGAACACCGCTGCATCTTCCGGGTTGATGAACGCAAGGTGGCGCAGCCGGTGATAGCCCTGGTAACAGGAGATCGCCAGCATCTTGCAGCACAGCACCACCACGCAACCAGCAAAAGCCGCCAGGGCGCCGCTCATGCTTGACACCTGTGCACTAAGCCCTTGACTACGATGTACAACAGCGGCCCCATCGAAACGAACACCACAGTCAACAACAGGTAGGGCAACACACCGAGCAGCGACCCGCAGCGGCTGCGGTGATCGTTGACCATCCACACACAGGCCAGCGCCGCCATCAGATACAGGTCGATCACCACCTGGGCCGTATCGGGCCGTGATAGCAACTCAAGGCCAAAGGCAAGCAGCGACTGCCGCGCCTGCAGCATCGTCCAGCCGGTATACAGCACAAACGCCAGCAGCACCGGCAAGGCAAACTTCTCAACGCGCATCGTCCTCTCCTTGAGTGATTCACCCCCGCACAGTAGTGATACAGTCGCCCTGCCTCAATGACCTCACAGGTCATGGACGCTTCAGCCAAGGACAGCCAGAGTCGCAGCATGAGCCCTCTTCCCTTCCATACCCCGCACCCGCCCACCGCCACCAATGCGGGCGCACATCTGCGCCGCCTGCGGCGCCAGGCCGGGCTCAGCCAGCTCGACCTGGCGTTGCTCGCCGGTGTTTCGCAACGCCACCTGAGCTGCGTGGAAACCGGCCGCGCCAAGGCCAGCCCCGGCACCCTGCATGCCCTGCTCAGCGCGCTGCAGGTGCCGCTCGAGCACTGCAACGAAGTGTTCCTCGCGGCTGGCTATGCACCGCGCTACATGGCCTCTGCAGCGGACGCCCCGGCCATGAAGATGGTGCACGACGCCGTGGAGCACATCCTGCAGGCCAACAACCCCGCACCGGCCATCGTCATCGCCAGCAACTGGGACATCACGGCGGCCAATGCCAGTGCCGGACTGTTGTTCGCAATGGCCAGCGTAGCGACCACCAGCACCTCGGGCCTCAACCTGCTGGACACACTGCTGCGCCCGGGCGGGCTGGGGGATCATCTGGTCAATGCAGACGAGATACGGGCGATTGCCTGGCAGCGGGCGGCCAGGGAGGCTGTGAGCAATCCTGACCTGGCCAGACTACTGCAAGACTTGCCCGTGCCCCCCGCGTTGGCGGCGGATACGCCGATGTCTCCAGTGGTGCTGACCCGGGTGCGCACTGCCGAGGGTGAGCTGCGCTTCCTGTCCACCTTCACCACCTTCGGCATGCCGCAGGACATCACGGTGGCGTCGCTGCGTATCGAGCACCTGGTGCCCGCCGACAGCGAAACATGGCAAGCCATGACGGCGGCGTATCAACGGGTGATCCGCAACGCCGAGATTTGAGTAATATTCGCGGCGCCAGGTCTCGATGACCTCAGTGCCAACCTTCTCGACTACAAGCAATTACTGATAACCCAAGCGATCCGCTTAATCACTCGCGCTGCCCATCAGTATCCAGCGCTGCCCCTGGGCTTGAATGTCGAAGGCAAAATCCCACCACACGGGATATGCCGGGTGCCCCTCGACAAGCCAGAACCTGCGGATAATGTCGGCCCGGTCAAGATGAACCTGGCGGAGCAGCACCTCTGCCAACCTGAGCACTTCCGAACGCTTGGCAGGTAGCTCCAACGGCCCGTAGCCGCCGTCCCCTGAGTGCAGCAGGGACTCGATGACTTCGCCGCGAGCGGCGCTTGCACAGGTCGATGAATCACCACCAACGGTACAACCTTTGCCCACCGAATGACGCAACTGCGCCTCGAGTGACCTGTCCAGGGGAAAGGGACCGTAACTGTTCAACCAGAGCGTATAGTTTCCCCCCTCCAACAAATGCTCCAGTCTAAGTATTTCGTCTGTCCGGGTATCCACCACAACGCGCATTGACTGCTGCTCCCCTGCTCTTGCGCAAAGAAGGGTAGTCTGCGAGAAAGCCAGCGGACATGCCAGCAAGTGCTAGCGTCCAGGCCGGTAAGCACGGACTCAAGCCTGTGCCGCCTGCCCCGCCACCGCCCCGCCCTCCAGCACCATGCCCTCGCGCATCCGCTGCGCATCCCGGCTGAAACACCTCGAAGCCGCCAGCAGGAACAACATGGTCAACATCAGCGCCACGGGGATCAAGTACATCGCATCATGCAGCCCCTGTGCCTTGAGCGCCTCGCTCATCAGGCCCTCACCCGCCGCCGTCATGGCCGCCACGGCGAAGTGGTCCGACAGCCCGCCGACCACCACCGGCCCTAGCCCGCCGCCCAGCAGGTACAGCCCGGCGAAGAACAGTGCCATGGCCGTGGCCCGCAAGCGCGGTTGCACCACATCCTGGATGGCGGTGTACACGCAGGTGTAGAAGTTGTACGAGAACAGCCAGCCAATACCAAAGACCGCCACGAACACCCCCAGCTCGATGCGCCCGGCATTCAGCGCCCAGGCGGTGCACAGGCTGGCTACCAGCATGCTCAACGCGGCAAACACCAGGCGGCCATTGGCGAAGCGCTGGTGCACCTTGTCGGCCACCCAGCCGCCGAGGGTCAGGCCCACCAGGCCGCTGAGGCCGACGATCAGCCCGGTGGCCACTGCGGCGTCGTGCAGCGTTAGCGCAAAGTAACGCTGCAGCATCGGCACCATGAATGAGTTGCAGGCATAGGTGGCGAAATTGAAGGTCAGCCCCGCCAACACCAGCCAGGCGAAGGTGGGCACGCTGAGCACCCGGCGCAGCGGGCGGTCGAGCGGGGTCTGGGCGATGGCCACAGACTCCGCCGCACCGCGTGCAGGCTCGCGGATCATGAAGATGAACAGCGCCAGCAGCACGCCAGGCACGGCGGCAATGAAGAACGGTGCGCGCCAGCTGCCGAAGGCCTCGACCATCGCGCCGATGCTGAAGAACGCCAGCAACAGGCCCAACGGCAAGCCGAGCATGAAGATGCCCATCGCCCTTGCCCGCCGCCCGGCGGGGAACAGGTCGCCGATCAGCGAGTTGGCGGCGGGCGCGTAGCTGGCCTCGCCGATGCCCACGCCCATGCGCACCAGCAGGAAGCTCCAGAAACTGCCGACCATGCCGTTGACCGCCGTCAGCCCGCTCCACACCAGCAGGCCCCAACCCATGAGCTTGCTGCGTGAACCGGTGTCGGCGATACGTGCCAGCGGCAGGCCGGCGATGGCGTAGACCAGGGTGAAGGCGGTGCCGATGATGCCGATCTGGAAGTCGCTCAGATGCCACTCCAGGCGGATCGGCTCGATGACGATGGCGGGGATGGTACGGTCGAAGAAATTGAACAGGTTGGCCAGGAACAGCAGGAACAGGATGCGCCAGGCGTTGGACGCTTGGGGGGCGGTGGGCATGGTCGGGGTCCCTCGTTATTGTTGTTCGGGGTTCCAGCACGCCCTGCGCAAACTAGAGGGAGAGAACGCGGCGCGTCTGCCAACATCGATCGCGTTGATACGGGGCGATAGCCAAACCCTTAGTGAGACATTCCCTTGCGAAAGCGGCGGCTTCGCTGCGGATCGAGCACCTGCTACCCACCGACAGCGACACGTGGCGGATCATGAGCACGACCTATGAACACGGGTTGGCAGAACATCCGTCATGGTCGACTGGCGGATCATGCGCCACTAGAATGCCACCCCCATCTCGACAGGACGTTGCCCCATGACTTTCGATGTGCATCACTACGCCAAGACCTACTACGGCAACATCCAGCCGGCGCCAGGCAATCTTTACCCAAGGCTCAAGGCCTGGGAGTTCCTGTACGAGTACATCTGGGACGATTCCCGTACCCACTGGTCCGACCTGACATCCAAGACACAGCTAGAGACGACCGCGCTGCACATCGGTTTCTACCTGGCGAACTGGGGGATGTTCCGAGGTTCCTCGGGGCTCCTGCAGAACAGCAATCTGGACCTGATGAAGGCCTTGGCCAAACTGCTCTTCGAAGGTCAGGGTGCCGAGTTGCTTGATCTCTCGCTGGAGGACTTCGGACCTGACAACAGCAACCGGGCCCGCCATCAGAAATTGCTGGATTCCGTGCTGGGCTCCATGGAGTCCCTGGCGACCAACGTCTCCTGGACGAACACCCTCAAGACCAAGATTCTGATGGGCGTCTGGGGTGAGTGCCCAGCGCTCGACCGCTTCTATATTGCGGCATGCCGCGATCTGTTCCCCCGCCGCTCCTCAATCACCAATGCCAGTGGCAAAGGCCTGGCGGCATTGGCGGAACTGGTCGAGGAACTCGCCGTCCCTGCCCTGCCCCTGCGCACCGGACGCCTTGGGCTGCAATACCCCACCGCGCGGATCATGGACATGGCGATGTTTCAATACGGGATCGAACTGGAGCAGGGCTTCAACGATCAAGCTGCCGTGGCGGCTCAGGGCTGACAACACGCTGCAACCCCACCTGACGCAGTTACCGTAACAACCGCTCAGAACACCACCGAGCGGCGATGCTCGGCCGTCGCCACCACCCTGCCGCGCTTGAGCACCATCAGCCGCGCCGGCAGGTCGAGGATCACATCGCTGACACGGTGGGTATCCATCAGCACCAGGTCCGCGTCGTTGCCCACCGCCAGGCCATGGTTCTGCAACCCCAGGGCCTTGGCCGGGTTGCTGGTGAGCATCGGCAGCACCGTGGCCTGGTCGTCCGCCCCGCCCAGGTGGCAGGCGGGAATGGCCAGTTGCGCGATGTGCAGCAGGTCGCCGGTACCGTAGGGGGTGAAGGCATTGCGGATGTTGTTGGTGGCCAGGCACACGTTCACCCCGCCATCGCGCAACGCCCGCACCGGCGTCAAGGTGCGGCGCACATTGTGGCTGTCGCCGCGGGCGCCCAGGTGCAGGTCGGTGGCAGGCAGGCACATCACGCTGATGCCGGCTTCGCGCAGCAGCGCGATGATGCGCGCCTGGCGCGCTGGCTCCACGGCCGCCAGGCTGGTCAGGTGGCCGACACTGACGCGCCCTTGGTAGCCCGCGGCGAGGGTCCGGCGGGCGACGTACTCGATGGTCATGTGCTCGGCGTCGTCGGCGAAGTCCTGGTGCAGGTCGATGTCCTTGCCGTAGCGCTGGGCCAGGTCGAAGACGAAATCGATGTGCTCCAGGGGCGATACGTCGTTGTAGGGAATGCCGCCGACCACATCGGCGCCCCTCTCCATGGCATCGACCATCATCGCTTTCATGCCGGGCAGTTTCAGGATGCCTTCCTGGGGAAACGCCACCACCTGGATATCGATAACATCACGCAAGGTTTCGCGCAGCTCCAGGACCACGTCCAGGCCGGTAAAACCCTGGGCCGGATCGAACTCGGCGTGGGCGCGCACATGGGTGGTGCCGGCCTGCACCAGGGCGCGCAACACCTGCACAGAACGCTCGCGAATATCGTCGCGGGTCAGGGTGGGCTTGAGCGCGGCGGTGACGGCGATCGCTTCCTTCAAGGTGCCGGAGCGGTTGGCCTTGCGCTGCATGACGTTGGCTTTTTCCAGGTGCAGGTGGGCTTCGACGAAGCCGGGGACCAGGACATTGCCGTTGCCCTGGATTTCCTGGTTTGCCGTTGCCGTGATCGTCTGGGCGATATCAGTGATCTTGCCATTGCGCACGGCCACATCCATCAAGGGTTTTGCGTCGTCGATGCGGACATTTCTGAAGATCAGGTCCATGCCGTCACTCCTGATAGGGGATCATTAGCGAGCGTGGAAATGGCCCGGCCGTCTTGCTGCGGTCGGGCCATTCCCCTAAGGGCGAATCAGAACGGTTTGGTCGGCAGGTACTTGCCATCCAGGGTGATCACCGCGCGGGAACCACCTTCCGGGTCGTCAACCTTCTTCACGTCGAGCTTGAAGTTGATGGCGCTGATGATGCCGTCGCCGAACTTCTCGTGGACCAGTGCCTTGAGGGTGGTGCCGTACACCTGCAGCATCTCGTAGAAGCGGTAGATGGTCGGGTCGGTCGGCACGCCGCCTTGGATGCTGCCGCGCAGTGGCACGGTCTGCAGCAGGGCGATGCCATCGGCGTCCAGGCCGAGCTTGTCACCCACCACCTGGGCAGCGCTGGCCGGCAGCGGGTGCTGGCCCAGCAGCGCGGCAGTGACGAAGGCTTCGGACAGCCCGGTGCCGTCGGTGATCTGGGCGAACGACAGGTCCTTGCGGGCCTTGGCCAGGAGGATGACTTCGCTCAGGGCAAGGCGGGCGTTCTGGCTGATTTGCGACTGGATCATGGTGTATCTCCTTGGGTTTGAAAGAGGTTCAGGCAACGTGCCTGGAGGGGTGGGAAACGGCGTTGACGTCAGGGTTCTGCGCCAGGGCCACGAACTGGCCGGTGCGCCCATCGAAGGCATCGATGCGGCCGCTTTCGATGTCGTAGATCCAGCCATGCAGGCGCACGCGGCCCTCTTCCAGGGCCAGGCGCACCGAGGGGTGGGTCTGGATGTTGGCCAGCTGGGCGATCACGTTCTCGCGCACCATGGCCTCGACCTTGGCTTGCGGGCTGTGATGCTGGCGCGCCTCGTTGACCACCCGGGCGGAGTCGGCATAGCGCAGCCAGCCGGCCACGGCAGGCATGTGGTCCAGGCACTTGCAGGTGGCGATGGCGGTCATGGCGCCGCAGTCGGAGTGGCCGCAGATGACGATGTCGGCCACTTGCAGGGCGGCGACGGCATATTCGACCGAGGCCGATACGCCGCCGGGCTCAGGGCCGTAGGAAGGCACGATGTTGCCGGCGTTGCGGATGACGAACAGGTCGCCCGGCTCGCGCTGGGTGACCAGCTCGGGCACCAGGCGGCTGTCGGAGCAGGAGATGAACAGCGCCCGGGGGCTTTGCTGGGTGGCCAGGTCCTTGAACAGCTTGACCCGCTCGGGGAAGGCGTCGCGCTGGAACTTCAGAAAACCGTCGATGATGTCTTTCATGGCTGCTTGCCTCAATGTCGCGGTGTGTTGAGGCAAAGGTTACGCAGCGCATTACATAAGGTAAAAGTCTCATTTATGATGAAGCGCATCAGATTATCTTATGGAAACAGTCATGCTTGCCCGGCACCTCCAGTACTTTCTCGCAGTGGCGCAACACCACAGTTTCACCCGCGCCGCAGCGGCGCTGCATGTCTCCCAGCCTGCGCTGTCACAACAGGTCAGGCAACTGGAGGAAAGCCTTGGCGCGCAGTTGTTCGACCGTTCCGGGCGCAGCACGCGGCTGACCGATGCCGGGGAGGTCTACCTGCGCTATGCCAAGCGGGCGGAACAGGAACTGCTGGAGGCCAGGCGCGCCATCCATGACGTGGGCGACCTGAGCCGAGGATCGCTGCGGGTGGCGGTAACGCCGACCTTCACCAGCTACCTGATCGGCCCGCTGGTCGAGGCCTTCCATGCGCGTTACCCCAACATCACCCTGAACCTGCGCGAAATCGCCCAAGAGCGCATGGAGGAGCTGTTACAGGCCGATGAGCTGGATGTCGGCATCGCTTTCGATGAGGTCCACAGCCAGGACATCGACAGCCGCCCGCTGCTGGTGGAAACCCTGGCGTTGGTGGTCGGTCGCGCACATCCGCTGGCCACTGCCCGCAGCATTGGCCCGCAGGCGCTCAACGACGAGTCGCTGATACTGCTCAGCGCCGAGTTCGCCACGCGCGAGCAGATCGAGCGCTATTTCCGCCAGCACGGTATACGCCCACGGGTGCGGATGGAGGCCAACGCCATTGGCGCAGTGATCGAAGTGGTGCGCCGTACGACACTGTCGACCCTGCTGCCCGCCACCATCGCCCTGGCCCATGACGACCTGGCCGCCATTGCCCTGGACCCACTGCGCCTGCAGCGCACTGCGGTGTTGATGCAGCGCAGGGGCGCCTACCAGAGCGCGGCGGCGCGGGCTTTCATCGAAGTGGCAACGTCAGTGGCGGCACGCCTGGTAACCGGCGACCGCGCAGCCGATACTCAGCTCAGCTGAGCGATCAACACCGCATTGGTGTAGATCAGGCTGCCATCGCTGGCCCGATGCCCGACCAGGTGAAACTGGCCACGCTCGTCGTCGCTCAGATAGACGCGCAGGCGGCAGTCCGACAACGGGCCGTAGCCCTCGGGCAACACCAGGTTCAGGCTCTCCATATCGACATCCACCATCGCCTCGGGCTCGTGGCTCTGTTGCAGGCGCTCCTCGGCCTGCTCCAACTTGCGGTGGTTCACACCCTGGATGTCGAAGTGGATATCGCCCACCGGGGTGGACCTGCGATCACCCTCAGCTTTGAACCAGCCTTCGATCGTCAGCGTACTCATGGCGATTCCTCATGCTGTGGAGCATTTTCGATCACTGCTGATGGGGTTGACCCTGGCGTGGCTGAGAACGTTCCAATCGGTCGCCCGACCGCTCAGGCGCCTTGCGCCAAGGCCGCCTCCATTGCCCTGGCCTGCACCCGCAGCGCCTGGCAGAACGGCTCCAGCACCACTGACGCCGGCCGCAGCTCTGGCCGGATCAGCATCACCTGGTACGGCACCGACAGGCTCAGGCGGCGGATCGCCAGCCCAGCCTGCCCCGCTTCCAGCCCGCTCAGCGGGTTGATGATCGCCACCCCCAGCCCCTGGCGGACCATGGCGCACACCGAGGCGGCGCTGGTGGTCTCGATGATCGTGCGCCGGTTCACGCCGGCCTCGCGGAAATGCCGGTCGAGTTGCTGGCGGTAGCTGTCCAAGCTGGCAAGGTTGATGAAATCGACCTCATGGAAGTCCTGCAACTGGAGTACCGGCTTGGCCAGCAAGGGGTGCTGCGCGGGCAGCACGCAGACCATGTCGGCGTTGAACAACAGCTCGCCGACCGCACCCCGCGGCACTTGCGCGGTCTCGGTCAGGCCGAGGTCGTGCTGCTGGGCGACCAGCGACTCCTCCAACAACGGCGACTCCTGGGCGGTGATGCTCAGGCTGACCCCAGGATGATGCTGGTGAAACGCCTTGCAGGCCTTCGGCAGCAGGGTTTGCGAGAACAACGGCAGGCAGGTGACGGCCAGCCGGCCCTGCTCGAAATTGCGGATGGCCTGGGCGAAGCGGTCGATGCGCTCGAGGCCGACGAAGGCACGCTCGACTTCCTCGATCAGCAACAAGGCCTGGGCACTGGGCACCAGGCGCCCGCCTTCGCGCTCGAACAAACTCAGGCCGGTGACCTGCTCCATGCGCGCCAGCTCGCGGCTGACCGTGGGCTGTGAGGTGAACAGCAGGCGCGCGGCGCCAGTGACACTGCCGGCGGCCATGATGGCGCGGAAAACTTCGATATGACGAATGGAAAGTCGCATGGCTGCAACAAGACCTGTGCGTAACCAGAAATCTGGAGGGGTTGCTACATATCAGATATGAATTGCCTTCAGAACAATAGCTATTTTTCTGAATCACCAAAACTGCCTCACCATCGGCGTATCCAAAACAAGGAACGCCACCATGACCACCACCCTCCTGGCCGATGCCGTCCGCCAGCACGGCTCGCCGCTGTGGGCCTACGACGCCCAGACCATCCATCAGCGCATCGACCAGCTCAAGCAGCACTTCGACACCGTGCGCTTCGCGCAGAAGGCCAACCCCAACCTGCACGTGCTGCGCCTGATCCGCGAACGCGGCCTGGTGCTCGACGCGGTGTCCCTGGGGGAAATGGAACGCGCCTTCGCCGCTGGCGCATCGGTGGGCGGCGAGCCGGCTGGCGTGGTGCTGACTTGCGACGTGCTGGACCAGCCGACCCTGGCGCGGGTGGTGGAGACCGGTATCGAGGTCAACGCCGGCTCCATCGACATGCTCCGCCAGCTCGGCGAGCGCTCCCCCGGCCACCGGGTGTGGCTGCGCATCAACCCCGGCTTCGGTCATGGCCACAGCCGCAAGACCAACACCGGCGGCGAGAACAGCAAGCACGGCATCTGGCATGAGCAATTGCCCGAGGCGCTGGCCTGCGTGAAGCAGCACGGCCTGCACCTGGTGGGCGTGCACATGCACATCGGCTCGGGGGTGGACTACGCACATCTGGAACAGGTGGCCGGAGCCATGGTCGGGCTGATCGGCCGCCTGGGCATGGATATCGAGGCCTTCTCCATCGGTGGCGGCCTGTCCACCCCCTACCGCGACGGCGACCAACCGGTGGACCTGCAGCGCTACGCCCACACCTGGGCGGTGGCCCGCTCGGAAATCGAGGCGATGCTCGGCCACTCCGTGCGCATGGAGATCGAGCCGGGGCGCTTCCTGGTGGCCGAGTCCGGCTACCTGGTGGCCGAGGTGCGCGCAGTCAAGCAGATGGGCGAGCGCCACTACATCCTGGTCGACGCCGGTTTCAACGACCTGATGCGCCCAGCCATGTACGGCGCCTACCACCGCATGAGCCTGTTCGATGCCGTGGGCCGACCAGTGAGCCGCCCGCTGCAACCGACCGTGGTGGCGGGGCCGCTGTGCGAGTCGGGAGATGTGTTCACCCAGAACGACGAAGAGCTGACCCCCCAGGACCTGCCCCAGGCCAAGGTCGGTGACCTGCTGGTGATTCACGATGCGGGGGCGTATGGCGCGTCCATGTCGTCGAACTACAACAGCCGGCCATTGTTGCCTGAGTTCCTGCTCGATCAGGGTGAATTGCGCATGATTCGCCGCAGGCAGACGGTAGAGGAATTGTTGCAGCTCGAGCGAATGGACTAGCCGGCAAGGGCAAGCGATTGTTCGCGGCGGGTCGCCGAAAGGCGATGCGCCGTCGAATAAATGTCAAAATGGTGGCTCAAAAACAGATGTGAGATACTCAGCCCGAACTATCGCGTTTTGATGCAGAAGGCCACAAAGGATACGCCACAAGGCGCAAGGAGCGCGTTTCCAACCCCACGGCGACGCTACTTCACCAAATCGCATGCCTTCAGCATCCGGATGCGCCACATGCCCACACGGCCACGCCCCAAACTCACCCTGCGCACGCTGCTGCTGGCATTCGCGCTGATCTGTGCCATCGCAACCCTGGCCAATACGTTCGTGGTGATGTTCACCACCCAGAAAGCCGAGCTGGTGGAGAACGCCCTCCAGACCAACGAAGCCTATGCTGCCCGAATCGCTACCAGTGTGGAGGGGGTATTGAGCTCCGAGCTCGATCGCCTGGGTTTTGCATCCACCGTCATCGGTCGCACCTTCACAGACCCATCTGCCCTGCACGATGAGGCGCACCGCCTCCTGAGCCAGGACCACAGCTTCAACTCGGTACTGATAGCCAACGCCGAAGGAAAAATCATTGCTTCGGCCCCCAGCAGCCTGCAACTGGACGGCCAGGTGCTGCAACGTCGCTCGCCGCTGACGAGGCGAGAGCCGATGATCAGCGACGCATTCAAGTCCCTTGCCGGCAACCTGGTCGTGTTCGTTTCCCATCCCATTTTCAGCCGCAATGGTGAATACCTTGGGCTTGTGGGCGGGAGCATCCGCCTGGAGCAGAAAAACACGTTGCAGGCGCTCATGGACCTGAACATCCGCGAAGATGGCGCGCATGTCTATTTGGTCGACAGCCATCGGCAAGTGCTGTACCACCCTGACCCGGAGCGCATCGGTACGATCCTGGCAACCGACCCTATCGTCGAGGCGGCGCTCCAGCACAGTCACGGCTCGATGCGAGCGATAAACAGCAGTGGCAACGAGATGCTCGCCGGGTTCGCCAGTATCCCCAGCAGCCGTTGGAGCGTGATTTCACAGCGGCCGCTGTCGAACATTGAGGCAACGCTGGAGGCGACGACGATCAAAGTTGCCAAAGGCATCGTCCCACTCGGTGTGTTCGGCCTGCTGTTGATCTGGTGGCTGGGCGTGAAAATTTCCGTCCCGCTCTCTCGTCTGGCGGAGAGCGCCAAGCGTCTGGATGCACCTGAAAGCTACGAGCGCATCCTCGCGGTACCTGCGGATTATTTTGAAAGCTGGCAGATCCGCCGCGCTCTGCTGCTGGGGGCCAACCTTCTGCAAGAAAAGATCGGGCGGCTCAATCAACAGGCACACAGTGACCCGTTGACCGGACTGGCGAATCGCCGGGCGATGGAAGAAACCTTGGTGTTGTGGCAGCAAACACTGAAAACCTTCGCTGCGATCGCAGTGGACATCGACCATTTCAAACGGGTCAACGATACCTACGGCCATGCCGTCGGCGATGAAGCCCTGCGCACCGTGGCCCAGTTGATGAGGCAGGCCTCGCGCCCAGACGATTTGGTCTGCAGGGTGGGCGGCGAGGGATTCCTGCTGCTGCTGCCCAACGGTTCAATTGCTACTGGCGCGGAGGTTGCCGAGCGGCTTCGAACCGTGATCGAAGCCGCGGAACTCGATACCGTCGGGCATATCACGATATCGCTGGGGGTTGCCCTGTGGAGAGCCGGCGAATCGATGTCGGACACGCTGGAAAGATCGGACCGGTTGCTCTATCAAGCCAAGGCGCAGGGGCGCAATCGGGTAGTAACGGAAAAAGAACTATCGGCAGTTGCCCAATCATGATCCCATCGCCCGGCCTGTTCACGGGTCGGACGGCGCCACCAGCCGGTATCCCACGCCCGCCTCGGTGACGATGAACCGCGGCGCGGTGGGGTCGTCGCCCAGTTTCTGGCGCAGGTGCCCCACCACTATGCGCAGGTAGTGGGTGTCGTCGACATGGGTCGGCCCCCAGATGTCCTTGAGCAATTGCTGCTGGGTGATCACCCGCCCGGGGTGCCCGGCCAACTGCGCCAGCAGCGCGTACTCCTTGCGCGTCAAGGCTATCTCTATGCCATCCAGGGTAACCTTGCGAAAGGCGAAGTCCACCACCAGCGGCCCGAAACTCGCCGCCGAGGCGAGGTTGCCCACCTGGGGCGCCTGGCGCAGCAATGCCCGCACCCGGGCGAGGAATTCCTGAATACCGAACGGCTTGGTCACGTAGTCGTTGGCCCCGCCGTCGAGGGCATCGACCTTCTGCACTTCGCTGGCACGCACCGACAGCACCATCACCGGCACCGTGCTCCATTCACGCAGCTCGCGCAGCACCTGCTGGCCGTCCATGTCCGGCAGGCCGAGGTCGAGTACCACCAGGTCGGGCTTGTTCAAGGCGGCCTGGGCCAGGCCATCGCTGCCGGTGCCGGCCTCGATCACCTTGTAGCCCTGGGACGCCAGGCTGATGCGCAGGAACTTACGGATTTGCGGCTCGTCGTCGATCACCAGCAGGGTGGCGGCTTGGCTCATGGGGCTTCACTTTCAGTATCGGGTTGGGTCGGCAGCGGCAAGCATAGAGTGATGCGGGTGCCGTGACCATCGATGCCGTCGTCGACCAGGATCCGCCCGCCATGGGCACCGATCATGCCCTGGCAGATCGCCAGGCCCAGGCCGGTGCCCTGCCCGCCCCGATCGCCGCGGGCGGCGGTGTAGAACATGTCGAAGATCTTCTCGCGTTCATCCTGGGGGATGCCGGGGCCTTCATCGGCCACGGCGAAGCACAGTTGCTCATCGCGCACCGAGACCTGAAGTTCCAGGCGGCCTTGCGTTGGAGAGAAACGCGCGGCGTTTTCCAGCACGTTGATCAGCGCCTGCTCGATCAACGCCGCGTGCACGAACAGCAGCGGCAGTTCGGGCGGGACGTCGGTGTGCACGCGCAGGGGGGCCAGCACCACGCGCAGGCGATTGAGGGCGCTGCCGACGATATCGGCCGGGGCAACCCAGTCGCGGGCCAGCTTGAGCGTGCCATGGCCCAGGCGGGTCATGTCCAGCAGGTTCTGGATGTAGCGGTCCAGACGCTCGGCTTCGTTTCGGGTGCCTTCGAGCAGTTCGCGGCGGTCATCCGGGGGGATGGCGTCGCCCAGCGCCAGCAGGCTGTCGATACTGCCGCGCATCGACGTCAGCGGCGTGCGCAGGTCGTGGGACACCGAGGCGAGCAAGGCGCTGCGCAGTTGCTCGGTTTCGCCGTGCAGACGGGCGGCT
Source organism: Pseudomonas sp. RC3H12 (assembly GCF_018596375.1). Taxonomy (NCBI): domain Bacteria; kingdom Pseudomonadati; phylum Pseudomonadota; class Gammaproteobacteria; order Pseudomonadales; family Pseudomonadaceae; genus Pseudomonas; species Pseudomonas sp. RC3H12. The sequence goes on from NZ_CP075595.1 coordinate 3,027,333, forward strand.
TCCAGTTGCTCGCCCAGGCGGGCACGGGCCAGGGCCTGGGCCAGGGGTTGCGCCAGGGCCATCAACAGCCGACGGCGCTGGTCGCTCAAGGGCTCGCCGTCGCGTGGGCGTATGCCGAGCAGTGCCAGGGGCTGTTCCTCCACGGCCAGCGGCCACCACCACCAGCGGCCGTGGGGCAATGTGTCACTGCCGAAGCCCGCGGCCTGGCCATGTTGCCAGGCCCATTCGGCGGCGGCGCGTTCATTGTCGGTGAAGGCGGGAGCGCCACCGCTGGCCACCTGCAGCAGGCCCTCGGCACTGCGTTCGAGCAGACACACCTGCACGCCCTGCCAGCCATCCATATGCTGGCCGGCAGCACTGAACACCGCTTGGCGGTCGGTGGCAACGGTCAGGCGGCGCGACAGGTCGAGCAACTGGTTGGTCTGCGCCTGGGTTTCGCGCAAGGCCTGCAGTTGGCGACGCTGGCGAGCGGCGAGGTTGCCGGTGAGCGCGGCCATCAGCAGGAAGAACACCAGGGTCAGCACGTCCTCTTCGCGCTGGATGGCGAAGGAGAAATTCGGCGGGATGAACAGGAAATCGTAGGTGAGGAACGACAGCGCCGCGCACGCCAGGGCCGGCCCCAGGCTGCTGCGCACTGCCACCAGCAGCACGGCGGCGAGGAACACCAGGGAGATGTTGGGCAGCGCCAGCACGCTCGACACCGCCCAGGACAAGCCCGCCGCCAGCGCGGTGGCGAGTAGCGCGAGCAGGTAGTGGCGCCACACCCATACACGCTTTACCGCCGTACGCGCCGCTGGCGGCTGGGCGTCGCGGTCGAGCACGTTGATCTCCAGGCCGTGGCTCTCACGCAGCAGGCGCGCCGCCACGCCGGCGCCGAACAGGCGCCGACGCAACAGGTCACGGGACTGGCCCACCAGCACCAGGCTGGCGCGGCGCTCGGCGGCGTGCTGGATCAGCGTGCGCGCCACTTCGCCGGCGCGCAGCAGCACCACTTCGCCGCCGAGGCGCTCGGCCAGTTGCTGAGCGGCCTGCAAGCGATGGCGGGCCGTCTCGTCACGCAGGCGGCCGTTGTCGACATGGACCACGCTCCATGGCAGATGGCGACGCTGGGCGACGCGACAGGCATGGCGCACCAAGCGTTCGGCCTGCTCGTCGCCATCGATGCCCACCAGCAGCCGGCCGCGCAGGGCCGGGGCTTCCTGACCGCGCTGGCGATAGCCGCTGGCCAGGTCCGCGTCCACCTGGGCGGCGGCGGTCTGCATGGCCAGTTCGCGCAGGGCGGTGAGGTTGGTCTGGGAGAAATAGGCCTCGATGGCCGCCCGTGCCTGTTCGGGTACGTAAACCTTGCCCTCGCGCAGGCGCTCGAGCAGTTCACGCGGCGGCAGGTCGATCAGCACCAGTTCGAAGGCTTCCTGCAACACCCAGTCGGGCAGCGTCTCGCGCACCTGCACGCCGGTGATGTCGCGGACCTTGTCGTTGAGGCTTTCCAGGTGCTGGACGTTGACCGTGGTGTATACGTCGATGCCGGCGGCGAGCAGTTCCTGCACGTCCTGCCAGCGCTTGGCGTGGCGGCTGCCGGGGGCGTTGGTGTGCGCCAGTTCGTCGACCAGCACCAGCGGTGGCGCGGCCTTGAGCAGGCCGTCGAGGTCCATTTCCTCGAGGATCACGCCGCGGTATTCGCTGCGCAGCAGGGGGTGTTGGGTCAGCCCGCCGAGCAAGGCCTCGGTCTCGGCGCGACCGTGGGTCTCGACCACTCCGGCCACCACGCGTACGCCCTGGCGTTGCTGGGCGTGGGCGGCCTGGAGCATGGAAAAGGTCTTGCCGACCCCGGGCGCGGCGCCGAGAAACACCTTGAGCCTGCCGCGGCCTTCCCGGGGCAGGCCGGCCAACAGCGCGTCGGCGCGGGTGGGGTTGCTCATGCTTCATCCTTCAAAATGTAACGAATGAGGGCCTGCTGCGCAGGCCATCGCCGCAAAGCGGCCCCGGTTTCAGTGGCTCGGAGCAAGGCGTTCAAGCGCCTGGTTCAACGCCAGCACATTCACCACCGGCGGCCCGACCAATGGGCGCAGGGTGGCGTCATTCACCAGCACTTGCAAGCGCTCCTCAGAGACCTGCCGCGCCGCCGCCACACGCGGCAGCTGGTAGGCGACCGCCTCGGGCGGCAGGTGCGGGTCCAGCCCGCTGCCGGAGGTGGTCAGCAGCGCCTGGGGCACCGGCCCCTGCTGCGCCTGGTACTGCTGGGAGGCGTCAGTCTTGACCCGTTCGGCCAGCGCCGGGTTGCTCGGCGCCAGGTTGCTCGCGCCACTGGCTACTGTGGCATAGACGCCCGCCGAAGGGCGCGACTGGAACCAACCGTCGCCCTTGAATTCCTGGGCGATCAGCGCCGAACCACGCACCTGGCCGCGGTCATCACGCACCAGGCTACCGTTGGCCTGTTCAGGGAAAGCGACCTGGGCAATGCCGGTCACCGCCAGGGGATACAGCGCGCCGGTGACCAGGGTCATCAGCAGGATCAGGCTCAGGGCCGGGCGTACATAAGCGGTCATGTCAGTCTCCTCAGACCAGGTGCAACGCAGTGAGCAGCATGTCGATCAGCTTGATCCCGGCGAACGGCACGACAATGCCGCCCAGGCCGTAGATCAGCAGGTTGCGCCGCAGCAAATGGGCGGCGCTGGCGGCCTGCACCCGCACCCCGCGCAGCGCCAGGGGGATCAGCACGATGATGATCAGCGCGTTGAACACAATGGCCGAGAGGATCGCGCTTTGCGGGCTGGCCAGGTGCATCAGGTTGAGCACGCCCAACTGTGGGTAGATGGCGGCGAACAGCGCCGGCAGGATGGCGAAGTACTTGGCCACGTCGTTGGCAATGGAGAAGGTGGTCAGCGCGCCACGGGTGACCAGCAGCTCCTTGCCCACCTGTACCACGTCCAGCAGCTTGGTCGGGTCGCTGTCCAGGTCGACCATGTTGGCGGCCTCGCGGGCCGCCTGGGTGCCATCGTTCATGGCCATGCCCACGTCGGCCTGGGCCAGGGCTGGGGCGTCGTTGGCACCGTCACCGCACATGGCCACCAGGCGGCCGTCGTTCTGCTCCTGGCGGATCCGCGCCAGCTTCTTCTCCGGAGTGGCCTCGGCGAGCACGTCATCGACACCCGCCTCGGCAGCAATGGCGGCGGCGGTCAGCGGGTTGTCGCCGGTGACCATCACGGTGCGGATGCCGAGCTTGCGCAGTTCGGCGAAGCGCTCGCGGATACCGGGCTTGACCACGTCCTTGAGGTGGATCACGCCGAGCAGGTGCTTGTCGACGCACACCAGCAGCGGGGTGCCGCCGCTCTGGGCGATGCGCTCCACTTCACGGGCCAGCGCGGTGGGCAGCTCCAGGCGTTGCAGGCCGCAGAAGGCCAGTACCGCGTCGACGGCGCCCTTGCGGTAGCGGCGCTGCTGGAAGTCGATACCCGACAGGCGCGTCTCGGCGCTGAAGGCGATGGCTTCGTACTGGTTGCTCGCCGGTTCCGCGAAGTCGTGCAACTGGCGCAGGTACTCGACGATCGACTTGCCTTCGGCAGTGTCATCGGCCAGCGAGGCGAGCAAGGCGCCCTCCCCCAGCTCCTTGGCGGTCACGCCGGAGGCTGCGTGCAGTGCGCTGCAGCGACGGTTGCCGAAGGTGATGGTACCGGTCTTGTCGAGCATCAGCGTGTGCACGTCGCCTGCCGCTTCAACGGCGCGGCCGGAGCGGGCGATCACGTTCAGACGCACCAGGCGATCCATGCCGGCAATGCCGATGGCCGACAACAGGCCGCCGATGGTGGTGGGGATCAACGTCACCAGCAGCGCGGCGAGGAAGATCAGCGGCAACTCGCCACCGGCGAAACGGGCGAACGGCTGCAGGGTCACCACCACGATCAGGAAAATCAGCGTCAGGCCGATCAGCAGGATGTCGAGGGCGATCTCGTTGGGGGTCTTCTGCCGCTTGGCGCCTTCGACCAGGGCGATCATGCGGTCCAGGGTCGACTCGCCGGGGTTGCTGGTGATGCGGATCAGCAGCCAGTCTGAGACCAGGCGGGTGTTGCCGGTAACGGCCGAACGGTCGCCGCCGGACTCGCGGATCACCGGCGCGGACTCGCCGGTGATGGCCGCCTCGTTGACCGCGGCGATGCCTTCGAGCACCTCGCCGTCGCCGGGGATCAGCTCACCGGCCACAACGCGCACTACGTCGTCCTTGCGCAACTGGGTGGCGGCGACGGTCTCGAACGTACCGTCACTCTTGCGGCGCTTGGCGGCCAGCCCCTGGCTGCCAGCCTTGAGGCTGTCGGCGCGGGCCTTGCCACGGCCTTCGGCAAGGGCTTCGGCGAAGTTGGCGAACAGCACGGTGAACCATAGCCATACGGTGATCTGCACGGCCACTGAAGTGCTCACGCCACTTTCAGGGGCGAAGCAAAGCACGGTGGTCAGCATGGCAGTGAGGGCCACCACCAGCATCACCGGGGCGCGTTTGAGCTGGCGCGGGTCGAGCTTGACGAAGGCCTGCACCAGCGCCGGGCGCCACAGGGCGGCGAAACGGGTCTGGTCCTTGGCGCTATGACGCGCCTTCACTTCGGGAATGGGCATGTTCATGGTGTGTTCCTCAGAAACCCAGGCTCAGGTGTTCGGCAATCGGCCCCAGGGCCAGGGTCGGCAGGAAGGTCAGGCCACCGACCAGCAGGATGGTCACCAGCAGCAGCGTGGTGAACAACGGGCCGTGGGTGGGGAAGCTGTTCAGGCCTTGCGGCGCGCTCTTCTTGGCGGCCAGGCTGCCGGCCAGGGCCAGCACCGGCAGGATGTAGCCGAAGCGGCCGATTAGCATGGCCAGGCCGATCATCACGTTGTGGAACGGCGTGTTGGCGCCGAAGCCGGCGAAGGCCGAGCCATTGTTGGCGGTACCCGAGGTGTAGGCGTACAACAGTTGGCTGAAGCCGTGGGCACCGGGGTTGGTCACCGCGCCGGCAGGCCCTGGCAGGCTGGCGGCGATGGCGCCGAGCACCAGCACGCCCACCGGCATCACCAGCAGGGTCGCCACCAACAGCTGTACTTCACGGGCCTGCAGCTTCTTGCCCAGGTATTCCGGGGTGCGGCCGATCATCAGGCCGGCCAGGAACACGGCGATCAGCACGAACAGCAGCATGCCGTAGAGGCCCGCGCCGACACCGCCAAAAATCACTTCGCCAAGCATCATGTTGACCATCGCCACCATGCCGGTCAGCGGGTTGAGGCTGTCGTGCATGGCGTTGACCGAACCGTTGGAGGCCGAGGTGGTGGTCACCGTCCACAGTACGGAGCCGGTAGTGCCGAAACGGCTCTCCTTGCCTTCGAGTGGCGCGCTCTGCTGCACCTGGGCGCTTTCCAGGGCCGGGTTGGGCTGGTGTTCCGACCACAGCGCGGTGCTGCCGCCGATCAGGAACAGCGCGAGCATGCAGGCGATGATCGCGCGGCTCTGGCGCAGGTCCTTCACGTAGTGGCCAAAGGTGAATACCAGAGCCACCGGGATCAGGATGATCGAAGCCACTTCGAACAGGTTGCTCCAGGCCGTGGGGTTCTCGAACGGGTGCGCCGAGTTGACGCCGAAGAAACCACCACCGTTGGTGCCCAACTGCTTGATGGCGATCTGGCTGGCGGCTGGGCCCAGCGGGATGGTCTGGTCGGTGCCTTGCAGGGTCAGGGCGTGGACGTAGTCGGCAAAGGTCTGCGGCACGCCTTGCCAGACCAGCAGCAGCGCCAGCACCAGGCAAAGCGGCAGCAGGCCGTAGAGGGTGGCGCGGGTCAGGTCGACCCAGAAGTTGCCCAGGGTGCTGGCCGAACGGCGGGCGATGCCCCGGCACAGGGCGACCAGCACGGCAAGGCCCGTGGCGGCGCTGACGAAGTTCTGCACGGTAAGGCCGATCATCTGGCTCAGGTAGCTGACCGAGGCTTCACCGCTGTAGGCCTGCCAGTTGGTGTTGGTCATGAAGCTGACCGCGGTGTTGAACGCCAGCGACCATTCCTGGCCCGGCAAGTGCTGCGGGTTGAGCGGCAGGCTGCCCTGCAGTTGCAGGACGCCGAACACCATCAAAAAACCGGCCAGGTTGAAGGCCAGCAGGGCCAGGGTGTACTGCTTCCAGCTCTGCTCCTGGTCGGCGCGCACGCCGGCCACACGGTAACAGCCCCGCTCCACCGGGCCCAGGAGCGGCGATAGCCAGGTACGCTGGCCCTCCATGACCTTGAAGTAGAAGCGCCCAAGCCAGGGCGCCGGCAGCAGCACGATGGCGAAGAACGCCAGCAGCAACAGGTAATCGTAACTGTGCATGGTCGCCCCTTAGCCGCGATCGGCGCGCAGCAGCGCCACCAGCAGGTAAACCGCCAACGCCACCGCCAGAAGCAGTGACAGCCCGTCGAGCATGTACATGTGCAATCTCCCCTAGTTGCGGCGTGAAGGCCGCTTTGGGGAAATTGTCCGAGGGAGGGGCGTAAAGGGGCGAGATGGGGGGTCGGGTCAGGACATAAAGAAAGCGTAAAGATCGCTGATGTATCGCGGGGCAAGCCCGCGATGGAGATCAGCGCTGCGGCGTGTGCTGCGCGGTATTGCGACTCCAGTCCAGCAGCAGGCTGTACCCCACCGCCAGCAAGGTCGGCCCGATGAACAGCCCGATGAAGCCGAACGCGATCAGGCCGCCGAACACCCCGAGCAGCACGATGACCAGCGGCAGGTTACCGCCGCGGCTGATCAGGTATGGCTTGAGCACGTTATCCACGCCGCTGATGATGAAGGTGCCCCAGATGCCCAGGAACACCGCCATGCCGTAGTCGCCCTTCCAGACCAGCCAGGCGGTGGCCGGTATCCATGCCAGTGGTGGGCCCATGGGAATCAGGCTGAGCATGAAAGTCACCAGGCCCAGCACAATGGCCCCCGGCACGCCGGCGATCAGGAAGCCGATCAGCGCCAGCAGGGCCTGAGCCGCCGCAGTACCGATCACACCATTGACCACCCGCTGCACGGTGCCGGCGACCAGGTCGACGTAGTACTCGGCGCGCTCGCCCACCAGCCGTTGCAGCAGGCGGTGCACGAACGCCGCCAGGCGTGGCCCGTCGCGGTAGAAGAAGAACACGAACACCAGGCTCAGGGTCAGCTCGAGCACCCCGCCGCCGATCTGCGCGCTGCGGGCCAGCAACCAGTTGCCGACCTGCCCCAGGTATGGCTTTGCCGAGGCGAGCAAGGCCGCGCCCTGCTGGTCGAAGGACTCCCACCAGCCAATCAGGCGCTCGCCCACGAATGGGATACCAGCCACCCAGGCGGGCGCGTCCGGCAGGCCATCGACCTGCACATCGCGAATGAACGCGGTGGCATCACGCACATGGTCGGCCAGGTTGAAACCCAGCCACACCAGCGGCATGGCCACCAGCAGGATCCACACCGTGGTCAGCAGACTTGCGGCAAGGGTTTCCCGGCCGCCCAGCACGCGGGTCAACAGGCGCATCAGCGGCCAGCTGGCGAAGGCCAGGATGGCGCCCCACAGCAGCGCCGAGATGAACGGCGCCATCACCCACAGCGCGGCGCCCAGCAAGGTGAGCAGCAGGATCTGGATCAACAGGCGGTCATTGTTGGCCATGGTGGCCCTCACTCAACGGATCAGTTCCAGGTGCAGGCCTTCGGTCAGAGCATCGCCCACCTCCAGCCGGGCGCTGCGCACGCCGGCCTTGACCAGTTGCTCGCGCCAGGCTTCGGCGCCCTTGCCACTGAGGCTGGCGCGCAGGGTGCTGTCGAGGTTCAGGCTGCGGGCCAGCAGCGTCGCCCAGGCGACCTGGGGCTCGGCCAGGTCAGGGTAGTCGAGCTTGCCGGTGTCGCGCAGTTCGCGCAGCACCGTGGCGGCGGTGGGCAGCAGCTCGCCCAGCGGGTTGCCGGCGACGAACTCCTCGACATGCAGGTAGGCGCGGCGGTTGCCGCGCGTCACGCTGTACAGCGCCACCAGGGTGTCGGCTTCTTCGGCGGAGCGGCGCAACAGGATGAATGCCTGCTGTTCGTCACCACCATTGAGGCGGGCGTTGGCGAACACGTCGTTGGCCCACAGGCTGGCCTCGCCGCAATCGCGGCCCTGGCACCAGAACAACGGGTAGCCACCGTCCTGCTGCAACGCCTCGCGGGCGCTGGTGAAGGCTTCGCGGGCGCTGCGCTCGACCGGTAGCTCGTAGGTCACGGAACTCACCTGGCCGCGACTTTCGACTTTGTCCTCGACCCGTAGCCGGCCGCTGATCTTGCGCAGCGGACCCATGGGGTAGACACGCTCCTGCTCCACTGCCGGGCGTTGGTCAACCACCTTGGCGTCGGGTGGTACCGGCAGGCTGCCGGCCCAGAGCAAGGGGCTGGCGATGGCGAGGCAGGCGGCGACGGCGCCGCGAACGAAAACAGGTGCGCTCATCGACCGCCCTCGCAGGTGGCGGGGCAAGGTGCGTGGATGTCTGGCATGTACATGGTTGTCTCCCTTTCAACCCGCCAAGCCTCGACACTTGTCCGGTGCAAGTCAAGGAATGCCAAAGAAGCGATTGAAACAGTCTGCGACAAGGGCCGCGCCCTCGGCGTCGTTCAGGTGCAGATGGTGCCCGCCCGGCAGGATCACCTGCTCGAAGGGTAGCTGCTCCAGCAAATCCGTGTGGCGCGCCAGCATGCCGTCGGCGGCCACCACCAGGCAGGCCGGGCAGGCGATACGCTTGACGAAGGCCATGGCCTGGTCCTGGTTCAGTCGGGTTGGTGAAGGCAAGGTAAGGCGGCTGTCGCTGCGCCAGCTGTAACCGCCGGGCACCGGCATCAGGCCGCGCTGGGCCAGCAGCTCGGCGGCTTCGCGACTGACCGCGACCATGCCCTTCATACGCGCCTCGACGCCCTCCTCCAGGGTCGGGTACACCGACTTGCGCTTGCCCTCCAGGCGCAGCTGCGCCTGCAAGGCCAGCCCCAGGCGCTCGGCAGCGTCCTGTTCGCTGAGCGTCGGTGGGATCACCCCGTCGATCAACGCCAGCTGACTGACCCGCTCGGGCAAGGCACCGGCCAACTGCACCGAGATGATCGCGCCGAGCGAATGGCCGAGCAGGCCGAAGCGCTCCCAGCCCAGTTGCTCGGCAACCCGCAACACGTCGTGGGCGTAGTCGGCCAGGGCATAGCCGGCACCGACCGGGCGATGCTCGGAGTAGCCATGCCCGGCCAGGTCCAGGGCGACGATGCGCAGCCCCTTCAGTTGCGGCGCCAGACGGGCGAAGCTGTTGGCGTTGTCCAGCCAGCCATGCAGGGCGATCACCGGCAGGCCGTCGGCCGGGCCGAACAGGTGCGCGGCCAGCTCGATATGGCCAAGTGTCAGGCGGATCTCCTCGACCTGGGCGCTCATGCCTGGCTCCAGCGCTCGAACAGGCCCTTGATCAGGCTGGCGGTGTCGGTGGGCCGCTCCAGCGGGAACATGTGCCCGCCCGGCAGGCTGTGATACTCGCCCATGGCCATGCCGCGCACGGCCAGGGCGTGGTGTTTGCGGATCACCCGGCTCTGGGCGCCACGCACCATCGCCAAGGGCACCTGCAACTGGCGAGGCCTGGCTGGGCTTACATGCGGAATGCTGCGGTAGATGCTGATTTCGGTGGCCGGGTCGAAGCGCAGGCGCAGACCGTCCTCGTCCTGCGCCAGGCCATGCTCCAGGTAGGCTTCCAGGCACTCCGGGTCGAAGTGGCGGAACAGGGTCTTGCCGGTAAAGTAACGGCGGGCACTGTCGCGGTCGGGAAAGGCCTCGCGCCGGCCCAGGGTACGCCCGGCCGGAGTGATGCGGTCGATGAAGCCCAGGCGCTTGGCGGCCTGGATCAGCCATTCGTCGGCGCGGGTCAGCACCGGAGAATCGAGCATCACCACCCCGCGGTAGAACTCCGGGCAACGCAGCGCCGCATGCAGGTGCAGCACGCCGCCGAGGGAGTGGCCGACGCCCCAGACCGGCGCATCCTGCTGCTCAAGGTGATGCAGCAGCTCGTCCACCAGGTTCTGCCAGTTGTCGTTGACCGGAAAGCGCGGATCGTGGGCGTGCTGTTCCAGGTGATGCACCTGGTAATCCGGCGCCAGCGCGGCAAACAGCTTGCCGTAGGTGGCCGAAGGGAAGCCGTTGGCGTGGGCGAAGAAGATCTGCTGCGACATGGCCGCCTGCTCTGCACGGGGATGGATGGCCCATTGTCGGCAAGCGATCGGCTGGCGGCAACGTCCTGAACGGTCATCGCCAGTGACGATCAGGTCATCGCGACTAGAAGCTGGCCATCGAACGGTGCAGGCAGGCACGCATGTAGGCCAGTTGCCACTCGAGGGCTTCGCGGGCCAGCTGGCAGTCCTGCTGGGTTTCCACCAGCCGGCGCAGCGCCAGGCAACTGGATTGCAGCAGGTGCGCCATGCGGATGCCGGACTGGCGCAGTTGCTCGAGCTCGTACTGGCCTTCGAAGCGGCGCAGCAGCTGGTCAAGCTTGGCATCGGCACAGTCGCGCAACAGGCAGTACTCGGCGAAGTCCAGCGCAGCGGGGCTGTCCAGCTTGTCGATCACGCTCTGGGGATTGACGGAGCGCACCAGCTCCAGGCGTTGCCTGCTCATCCATGATTCCTTGCGCGGCGTTGCGATCATGCACGCCGCCACGCTAAGGCCCGCACCACCCGAACGGCAACTGGCATAAATGCCAGTTGCCAGGTGTCAGCCAGCGTGGTTGAGGCTGCGCAGGGTCATCAGGCCGGCCAGTGGCCAGTCGCCCTCCAGCTCGGCCAAGCTGGCCGTGCTCAACGGTGCAGGTTGCTGGCCATGGCCGTGCTCAAGCTGACCAACCAGGTTGCCCACCAGGGGTTGGTGGCTGACCAGCAGGACATGCTCGAGCCCCAGGCGCTCGATCTCGCCGATCACCTGCTGCACGTCGCTCTCTGGCGTCAGCCACGGCACGGTACACACCGGCTCAGAAAAACCGAGGGCGCCGTGCACCAGGGCGGCGGTCTGCTGGGCACGCACATAGGGGCTGGCGATGATTGCCTGCAACGGCTGGCCCAACAGGTGCGCGGCACTGCGCAGCACCTGCTCGCGACCGTGCGCTGTCAGGCGCCGCTCGGCGTCGCTGTTGGCCCTTGGCTCGGCCTCGCCGTGACGCAGCACCCAGAGCTTCACAGCTTGGGCTCCTCGTCACGCACCGGGTGTGGCGCCGGGGCGACGGCGTGGGGCGCTTCGCCTTCCGGGGTGCGCGGGGTCGGCCAGTCGGCGAACGGCCAGGGTTTCTGGTCGCTATGGAAAGTGCCGAAACGGCCGATCTGTGCCAGGTACTGGCTCAGGCTGTCACCGAAGTTCATCAGGCTGGCGCTGGGCGCGCCGTAGATCAGGCGGTAGATCAGTTGCACCAGCACCAGGCCGCCAAGCAGCAGCTCGGCCAGTTGCCAGGCCACCAGGAACACCAGCATCCACAGCACGCGCAGGATGATCGACTCGCGCTGGGCGCGCTCCGGGGTATCGTTCATACGTTTCTCCCTCAGTTGAAACCGCTGGTGGAAATGAAATCGACATCGGTCTTCGGCTCGGCGCGCATCAGGTGCTCGATCACCTGGTTGAGCGTGCGGCCTTCGAACAGGATCGCGTGCAGCCCCGCCACCAGCGGCATGTATACGCCCACTTCCTGGGCCTTGGCCTTGAGCACCTTGAGGGTGTTGACGCCTTCGGCCACCTCGCCCAGGCGGCTGACCGCCTGCTCGAGGCTCAGGCCCTGGCCTAGCGCATGGCCGACCTGGTAGTTGCGGCTCTTGGGCGAGGAACAGGTGACGATCAGGTCGCCAACCCCGGCCAGGCCGAGGAAGGTCATGGGGTTGGCGCCCTGGCTCACGGCGAAGCGGGTCATCTCGGCCAGGGCCCGGGTAATCAGCATGCTCTTGGTGTTCTCGCCCATCCCCAGGGCCACGGCCATGCCGGCGATGATGGCGTAGACGTTCTTCAACGCGCCGCCCAGTTCGACGCCGAAGCGATCGCTGCTGGCGTAGACACGGAACGTGCGGCCATGCAGCACGGCCTGCACCTGCTGGCACAGCGCTTCGTCCTCGCTGGCGACCACGGTGGCGGTCAACGCATGCTCGGCAATCTCGCGGGCCAGGTTGGGGCCTGACAGCACGCCGATGCGTGCCTGGGGGGCGATCTCTTCGAGGATCTGGCTCATCAGCTTGAAGGTGTTCGCCTCGATGCCCTTGGTCAGGCTGACCAGGCCCTTGCCACGCAACAATTCGGCGTGGGGCGCCAGCACGCTGCGCAAGGCGCTGGAGGGCAAGGCGACGAAGATCAACGCGCTGCCCTGCAGGGTGGCGAGCAAGTCGTTGACCGGTTCGACGCCGTCATGCAGGCGGATGCCCTTGAGGTAACGCGGATTCTCGCGGTCGACGCGCATTGCCTCGGCTTGCGCCGGGTCGCGCATCCACTGCCGCACCGGATGGCCGTTCTGTGCCAAGAGGTTCGCCACGGCGGTGCCGAAGCTGCCGCCTCCAAGAACTGCAACAGGTTGCTGTTCAGTCATATCCAATCCGTTAACCAATAAAGTAAGTGGCGACGTGCGCATTATACGGCGCGCATGCGCCAGAGCCAGTGGCAGTACCCGCCCATTCGCAGGGCGGGCCTGTCATGGTGTCGCGGTCACTGGCAAAAGCCGCACGGTCGGTTAACATGCCTGATTCATTTCTGAAACAAGGCCGTTTCGTGTTCCCTGGCACGCCCCCGTACCCCCGCCTGCTGTTGCTGACTGCCCTGCTCGGCGGCCCGGCCGTGGCCGATGACCTGTTCATCGACAATCAGGATCTGCCGCAGGTTCTGACCGCCACGCGCCTGAAACAATCCCCGGCGGCGGTTCCGGGCAGCATGACCGTGCTCGACAACGAGCTGATCCGTGCCAGCGGTGCCCGCGACATCCCCGAGCTGCTGCGCCTGGTACCGGGCATGATGATCGGCTACGGCGCCGGCAACCAGCCGACGGTCAACTACCACGGCAGCAACGTCAGCGACGCCCGGCGCATGCAGGTGCTGATCGATGGCCGCTCGGTGTACCGCGCCGGCCTGGCCACGGTGGACTGGAGCGACATCCCCGTGGCCATCGAGGATATCGAGCGCATCGAGGTGTTCCGCGGCCCGAACACCGTCAGCTACGGCGCCAACGCGCTGATGGCGGTGGTCAACATCCTCACCCGCAACCCGGCCGACAGCCACGGCACGCGGGTCAAGCTGACCCGCGGCCAGGACGGCATCAACGATTACTACGCAAGCCAGGGCTTCGGCTGGGACAGCGGCGACCTGCGCCTGTCGCTCTCCGGCCAGCAGGACGACGGCTTCGACCAGGACCAGTTCGGCCGCGACTACCGCGACAGCCGCCGCGCCAATCGCATCAACATCAATGCCGTGCATACCCTGGCGCCTGACCAGACCCTGGAATGGCAACTGGCGGCCAAGGAAGGCAGCAACCAGCGCCCCTACACCTACCAGCCGGTGTTCGGCAACTACCGCGCTGGCGACAACGCCGATGTCAACGCCAAGGACTACGCCGGCTCCGTGCGCTGGAACCTCGACCTCAACCCCGAGCACAGCCTGTATGTGCAGGGCTCGGCGCAGCATTTCGACCGCCAGCAGGTGTGGCGCGCCTGCGATGCGGCAATTGCTTTCAGCCCCGAACTGACACGCCTGTGGCAGCTCGACCCGAACTTCGCCGAGAAGGTCGCGCGCAACCTGTACACCGGCAACCTGCCCAGCACCAGCGATCCCGTGCTCGGCTCGCTGATGGGCCAGGTGCAGAACCAGTGGGCCAGCGGTGGCCGCAACACGATCTGCGGCGACGTCGACCAGAGCACCCGCGAAACCCGCTATGACCTGGAAATCCAGGACACCCTGAGCCTCACCGACAGCCTGCGCCTGGTCAGCGGCATGAACTACCGCTACGACCGCGCCGATTCGCAGACCTATTTCAACGGCAGCATCGACGACCAGACCTGGCGCCTGTTCGGCCAGCTCGAATGGCGCGCCGACGAGCACTGGATCCTCCAGGGCGGCGCCATGTACGAACACTCGCAGCTGTCGGGCAACTCGCTGACCCCGCGTGTGGCGGTGAACTACCTGATCACCCCTCGCCATGGTTTGCGCGCGGTGTATTCCGAGGCCATTCGCTCGCCGGACATGTTCGAGAACAATGTCAACTGGAGCTACACGGTCAAGAACCTCTCGCCCAATCTGTACGGGCTGCAGAACGGCGAATATTTCGTCAAGACCCGCGGCCCCGGCAACCTCGACCAGGAACGCATGCGTTCGCGAGAACTCGGCTACAACGGCGCCTTCAGCGACATCGACCTGAACGTCGACGTGAAACTGTTCTACGACGAAATCACCGGCATGATCAGCGAGCCGTTGAAGAACAACCAGTTCATCGCCAGCAACGCCAACAAGGCCCGTTTCAGCGGCAGCGAGGCGCAGTTCGACTGGCGCGCCACCCAGCGCGACCGCCTGCGTCTAACCTATGCCTATGTCGACGCCTGGGCCAGCAACCCGGCCGATCGCCGCCTGAGTGCGCGCAACAGCGGCTCGGCCGGCTGGTTGCGCGACTGGGGCGAGGGCTGGTCCAGCGCCCTCTTCTATTACGGCGACGATGCCCTCAACCAGTACCGCTACGAGCGGGTCGACCTGCGCGTGGCCAAGCGCTTCAAGATCCACGGCAGCAACCTGGAACTGGCCGCGCTGTGGCAGCAGCGCCTGGATGACGAACCGGTCACCCTCGAGCAGAACCGCTATGACAGCCGCCACCGCCTGAGCGTCAGCGCGGAGCTGGAGTTCTGATGGTGCGCCTGCTGCGCCTGCTGCTGTTGTGCCTGTGGCCCTTGGGATCGCTGTCGGCCAGCGAGATCCTGCTGGTCGGCGGCGAAGACCAGCCCGGCATCCGCAGCTTCGTCGCAGCCCTGGAAAAGCGCAGGCCCCACGACCAGGTACGGTTCCAGACCGTCGAACAGTTACCTGGTCCGGGCAAGCTCAAGGCCGACACCCGCCTGGTGCTGCTCGACATCCCGGCCCTGGAATGGCGCCTGACGGAGGCAACCGGGCCATCGGCACTGGCGCTGCGCATCAGCCGGGTCCAGGCCGAACAACGCCTGGGCGTGTCGCGCCCCGCCTACCTCACCTTGCTGTGGAGCGACCCGCCCCTGGCCCGGCAACTGCGCCTGGCCCGCTACCTGCTACCGCAGGCGCGGCGCATCGGCGTGCTGTATGGCGAACACAGCCGCTTCCTGCTCGACGAGCTGCGCCAGGCAGCCCGCCCGCTGGGCCTGGAGATCGTCGCCCAGGACTGGCCCGACGTGCGCGACAGCCGCCCCTTGCAGCAGTTGCTGAACAACAGTGATGTGCTGCTGGGGCTGGACGACCCCGAGCTGTACAACTCCAAGTCGGCCAAGAACGTGCTGCTCAGCAGCTATGGCCGGCAGATGGCGCTGATCGGCCCGAACGTCGGCTTCGTCCGCGCCGGCGCCCTGGCCAGCACCTACAGCGACCAGGACGATTGGCTGGCGGTGCTCGAGCAGTTGCTCGACCAGCCACCGGCGCGCTGGCCGCGCAGCCTCTACCCCACGCACTTTGGTGTCAGCGGCAACCAGCAAGTGGCCCGCGCCCTGGGCCTGGAAGCGATCGACCCGGACGCCGCCGCCCTGGCCCTTGCCGAAGGAGCCCCCACCCCATGAGCAAGCGCCTGAGCTGGGACATCCACACCCGCACCCAGATCATCAGCCTGGGCCCCGCCCTGTTGCTGACCCTGCTGCTGATCAGCTTCTTTACCTTCGTACGCATCCAGGACTTGCGCCAGGAGCTTAACCACACCGGGCAACTGATCGCCAACCAGCTGGCACCGGCGTCCGAGTACGGGGTGATCTCGGGCAACAACGAGGTGCTCGAGAGCCTGATGCGCGCCACCTTGAGCATTCCCCACGTGCGCTTTCTCGAGGTGCAGGACAGCCGCAACCATATCCTGGTGTACGTCGAGCAGCCCGATGAAAGCCTCAGCCGCGCCCAGCGGGTCGAGGTGTTCCAGGCACCGATCCGCCTGCAGCAGATCCGCCTGGACAACGACTTCCTGCAAGGCAAGACCCCGCCGCCAAACATCGGCGACGACTACCTGGGGCGGGTGATCGTCGGCATGTCCGACGATGCCTTCAGCCAGCGCCAACAGGAGATCGTGATCAAGGCCGCAATCCTCGCATTGTTCGCCCTGCTCTTCACTTTCCTGCTCGCCCGGCGCCTGGCCACCAGCCTCTCCAGGCCGATCAGCGAAATGGGCCATGCGGTCCGCGCCATCCAGCAGGGCGACTTCAACGCGCCCCTGCCGGTGGTCGACGACAGCGAGCTGGGCCACCTGGCCCAGCACATCAACAACCTGGCCAGCGCTCTCGACCAGGCCGCTCATGAACAACAACAGGCCATGGGCCAACTGATCCAGGCTCGCGAAGAGGCCGAGCAGGCCAACCGCGCCAAGTCGGACTTCCTGGCGATGATGAGCCACGAGCTGCGCACCCCCATGAACGGTGTGCTGGGCATGCTGCAGTTGCTGGAAACCACCGAACTGACCGGCGAGCAGGCCGAATACACCGCGGTGGCCAGCGAATCCACAGGGCACCTGCTCAAGGTGATCAACGACATCCTCGATTTCTCGCGGATCGAACGCACCACCCTCGAGCTTGAGCACATCGATTTCAACCTCGGCGACCTGATCACCAGCAGCGTGCAGTCATTCCTGCACACCGCCCAGCAGCGCAACCTCGACCTTCGCCTGCAACTGGCCCCCGGCATGAACCAACTGCTGGTGGTGGGCGACCCGACGCGGATCCGCCAGATCCTGCTCAACCTGGTGGGCAACGCGCTGAAATTCACCGAGCGTGGCGAAGTGGCGATCGAGGCGCGCTGGCAAGTGCTCGACCGCCAGTTGATCTGGCTGACCTGCACCGTGCGCGACACCGGCATCGGCATCGACAGCAACCGCCTGGAGATGATGTTCGTGGCCTTCCAGCAGGCCGACAACACCATCTCCCGCCGCTACGGCGGCACCGGCCTGGGTCTGTCGATCGCCCGCACCCTGGCCGAACGCATGGGTGGCCAGCTGCGCGGCGAAAGCCGTGAAGGGCTGGGCTCGACCTTCACCCTGGAAATGCCGCTGGCACTGGCTGGCGCCGCCAACGCCCTGACCGGGGCCGCGCCAGCGCAGAGCCCTGCGGCTGCAGGCGGCGGGCGGATCCTGCTGGTGGAGGACAACCCGGTCAACCAGAGCGTCATCGAGGCCATGCTGCGCAGCCTGGGCTTTGAGGTCAGCCTGGCCATGGACGGCGCCCAGGCGATCGATCTGGTCGACCAGCAACGGTTCGCCGCGGTGCTGATGGATTGCCGCCTGCCCCAGGTGGACGGATACGAGGCTACCCGTCGCATCCGCCTGCTGCCCCACGGCGAAGGACTGCCAATCATCGCCCTGACCGCCAGCGCGCTGCAGGGCGACCGCGAACGCTGCCTGGCCGCCGGAATGAACGATTACCTGAGCAAGCCGTTCAAACGTACCGACCTGCAGCGCATCCTGCGCCGCTGGTTGCCCGGTCAGGCAGTTGCGACTGGCGATAAATGCTAAAGTGCGGCAGTCTTAAAGACTGGACAGGACCGCCCCAGGGCCGGAAAATAACATTTCAGTGCACACCTGTACTTCTTTTGCCAGGTGCGCTGTGACTTTCACCACAACGCAATAGTCTACCTGTAGGCTGCCGCCTCGAATGCAACGCGCTTCGGGCCGGCCGGGAAGATTCGTCCCCTGCCGCAGGGGGTTATTGAGGAGCTCGCATGACCAAACAACACGCCTTTACTCGGGAAGACCTGCTGCGCTGCAGTCGCGGTGAGCTGTTCGGCCCCGGTAATGCGCAACTGCCCGCCCCGAACATGCTGATGGTCGATCGCATCACTCATATCAGCGAGGAAGGCGGCAAGTTCGGCAAAGGTGAATTGGTCGCCGAGCTGGATATCAATCCGGACCTGTGGTTCTTCGCCTGCCACTTCGAAGGCGACCCGGTGATGCCAGGCTGCCTGGGCCTCGATGCCATGTGGCAACTGGTCGGCTTCTTCCTCGGTTGGCAGGGCCTGCCTGGCCGTGGCCGTGCGCTGGGTTCGGGCGAAGTGAAATTCTTCGGCCAGGTACTACCCACCGCCAAGAAAGTCACCTACAACATTCACATCAAGCGCGTCCTCAAGGGCAAGCTGAACATGGCCATCGCCGATGGCTCGGTCAGCGTCGACGGGCGCGAGATCTACACCGCCGAAGGCCTGCGGGTCGGCGTGTTCACCTCCACTGACAATTTCTAAGGGTTATTCGCATGCGCCGCGTCGTTATCACTGGTCTGGGCATCGTTTCGTGCCTGGGCAATGACAAAGAGACCGTCACCGAAAACCTGCGCAACAGCCGTCCGGGTATCCGTTACAACCCGGAATATAAGGAAATGGGGCTGCGTAGCCAGGTTTCCGGTTCCATCGACCTGAACCTCGAAGAGCTGATCGACCGCAAGGTCTACCGCTTCGTCGGCCATGCCGCGGCCTACGCCTACCTGGCGATGCAGGACGCGATCAAGGATTCCGGCCTGAGCGAAGAGCAGATCTCCAGCCCGCGCACCGGCCTGGTTGCCGGCTCCGGCGGCGCTTCCACCCTGAACCAGATGGAAGCCCTGGACACCCTGCGCGAAAAAGGCGTCAAGCGCGTCGGCCCCTACCGCGTCACCCGCACCATGGGCAGCACCGTGTCGGCGTGCCTGGCCACCCCGTTCAAGATCAAGGGCATCAACTACTCGATCTCGTCGGCCTGCGCCACCTCCGCACACTGCATCGGCACCGCCATGGAGCAGATCCAGTGGGGCAAGCAGGACATCGTCTTCGCCGGCGGCGGTGAAGAGGAGCACTGGAGCCAGTCGTTCCTGTTCGATGCCATGGGTGCCTTGTCGACCAAGCGCAACGAAACCCCCGAGCTGGCCTCGCGCGCCTACGACGCCGACCGTGACGGTTTCGTCATCGCCGGCGGCGGCGGCATGGTCGTGGTCGAAGAACTTGAGCACGCCCTGGCCCGTGGCGCCAAGATCTACGCCGAGATCGTCGGCTACGGCGCAACTTCGGACGGCTACGACATGGTCGCCCCAAGCGGCGAAGGCGCAATCCGCTGCATGCAGCAGGCACTGTCCACCGTCGACACCCCGATCGACTACCTGAACACCCACGGCACCTCTACCCCGGTCGGCGACGTCGCCGAGATGAAGGGTGTGCGTGAAGTGTTCGGCGACAAGGCACCGAAGATCAGCTCGACCAAGAGCCTGTCCGGTCACTCGCTGGGCGCCGCAGGCGTGCACGAGGCGATCTACTGCCTGCTGATGATGGAAAACAACTTCATCGCCGGCTCGGCCAACATCGACGAGCTGGATCCGGAAGTCGCGGACCTGCCGATCGTGCGCAAGACCGAAGACGCCAAGCTCACCACCGTGATGAGCAACAGCTTCGGCTTCGGCGGCACCAACGCCACCCTGGTGCTCAAGCGCTGGGAAGGCAAGTGATCGGCTGACACGCTGAACGAGAACGCCCCGACTTAGGTCGGGGCGTTTTTGTTTGTGCCCCGCGGGGGGGGCTTACACCGAGAAGCGCTGCACCAGGGTATTGAGGTCCACCGCCAGCCGCGACAGGGCCTGGCTCGCTGCAGACGTCTCCTCGGCCCCCGCCGACGACTGATGCGCCAGGTCGCGGATGGTGGTCAGGTTGCGGTCCACCTCGCGCGCCACCTGGGCCTGCTGCTCCGAGGCACTGGCGATCACCAGGTTGCGCTCGTTGATCTGGCCGATGGCCGCGGCGATCGCCTCCAGCGCCTGGCCTGCGGCATGGGCACCGTCGAGGGTCGAACGGGCCTGGGCATCGCTATGCTGCATGCCCTGCACGGCCCGCTCGGCACCGCTGCGGATGGCCACGATCATCTGCTCGATCTCCTGGGTCGAACTCTGCGTACGGTGGGCAAGCGCCCGCACCTCGTCGGCGACCACGGCGAACCCGCGCCCGGCCTCGCCGGCCCGCGCCGCCTCGATGGCCGCGTTGAGCGCCAGCAGGTTGGTCTGCTCGGCGATCGAGCCGATCACATCCAGCACCTTGCTGATGTCGTGTACCTGCTGGGCCAATTGTCCGACCTCCTCGGCATTGCCTGCCACGCCAGTGGCCAACGCCTCGATGGCGGTAACCGTGGCTCGCACCTGTTCGCGCCCGCGCCGAGCGATCTGGTCGGACTCGCGCGAGGCCTCGGAGGTGGCCACCGCGTTGCTCGCCACCTCCTCCACCGCCGCCGTCATCTGATTGACCGCCGTAGCGGCCTGCTCGATTTCCATGCTCTGTTGCTGCAGGCCACGGGTGGCATCCTCAGTGACCGCACTCAGCTCTTCGGAGGCCGAAGCCAGCTGGCTGGCCGAGTCGGAGATCCGCCCGATGGTCTCGCGCAAGCTCAGTTGCATACTCTTGAGCGCCGCCAGCAGGCGCGCCGGCTCGTCATCCCCCTGCACGGTGATCTGCGGGGTCAGGTCGCCGGTGGCAACCGTCTCGGCGACCTTCAGCGACTGGCCGAGCGGCCGCACGATGCTACGGGTCAAGGCCAGGGCGAGCACCACGGTGAGGCTCAGGGCGATCACCAGCAACACGCCGACCCATACCTTCGCGCCGTTGTACACGGCCTCGGCCAGGTCGGTGGCTGAGTTGGCCTGATGATTGTTCAGTTCGATCAGCTCGTTGAGGGTCGCCGTCATCTGGTCGGCCAACTGGTTCATCTCACCGTTGACCAGCGCCGCCGCTGCCTGGACATGCCCATCGGTTGCCAGTTGCACCACCTGCCCCTGCAAGGTCATGTATTGACGCTCGAGGCCCTGGTAGCGGTCGAACAACGTTCGCTCCTCAGGAAGCACGATCAAGGCATCGTAGTGACTCTGAGCCTTGCTCAGGCCACCCTTGACCTCGTCGATGCGGGCACGGTTCTGCTGCTGGGCGGCCGGGTCGGTGTTGACCAGCAGGCGCAGCGTCAGGGCGCGGATGCGCAGCATGTCCTGGGTCATACGGCCCACCGAGATCACGCTCGGCAACCAGTTGTTGTCGACCTGCTCGGACTGCTGGCGCATGTTGGTCATCTGTTGCAGCGCGAAGCCGCCCAGCGCCACTACCAGCAGCGCCATGATGCCAAAGCCAAGGCCGGCGCGCGGCGCGATATTCAAGCGTCTCAGGCTCATTTCCAGGATCCCTCCCAAGCGTGATATTCCGTTGCTTAAAAAAGGTATCGGGCCGCCTGGAAATTGCGTAAGACGAAAAGGCGATATCAAATCGCTATCTGCGCATGAAACTCGTTATTTCGCGCTTTTTGGCAGCAAATCGACAAAATTCCTGCGGCTCACCCGCTCTGCCACCGCTTCTGGCAACGCATCGAGGAAGGGATCGAAAGCGTGCATCTGTTCGCCGATGCTGCCGAAGCGCCCCACCACATCGGAACCGAGCATGAAGCGCTCGGGAAAGCGTTGGACCAACTCGACCCAGGCCTTGCGTGGCACGCCCTGCTCATCCAGCAGGTAGGGCTCGAGCACGCTCCAGGACAGGTCCACGTATAGGTTGGGATAATCCTCTAGCAATCGTGTGAGCACCGGCAGGAGAAAGTCCATGCGTTCCTGATGCCGGTGAATCTCCATGCTGCTGCCAGCATGAGCCCAGATGAAGCGGGTATGCGGATGGTTGCGCAACGGTTCTTCGATTTCCGCCAGGTACAGCGGGTTGCGCTCGCGCTTGGAGGTGATGTTCGAATGCAGCAGCACAGGGAGGTCGCGCTCGGCCGCGAGGTGGTAGACACGGGTCATGGCCTCGTTGTTGGCCCGCGGCGTATCGCCGCTGGTCAGGGCGGTGAGATCGTCATGACGGGTGAACACCTCGCCGATGCCCTGCCACAGCCCCGGATAAAGCTCGAGCATGCGCTCGATATGGTTGACCGCATTCTTGTCCACCGGGTTGAAGCCGGTAAGGAACGGATGAAAGCGCCTGCGCTGCTCGGCAGGCAGTTTCTCCAGCGCGGCGGCGACGTACAGGTCGGTGGCGCTGTACCAGTAGGCATCGGCATCATCGCCTGCGTAGTAGCGCGGACGCTTGGGCTCGTCCTCGTGCCATTTCTTCGCCACCGGAATGCCGGAGATCATCGACTGTTCCACCCCGGCCTCGTCCATGGCCTTGAGCAAAGCCGGCATGCCCTCGGTTTCCTGGAAGAAATCCACGTAGTGCAGATGGGCGTCGCTGTAGCGGTAGTCGCGGGCTTGCGCAGTGTCGAGCAGGCTTGCGCTCAACAGCAGGCAGGCCAATGTGCGGGCAATCATCTCAGGCTCCTTTGCCAGTACCGCAAGAGTAGACCGGGCAGCGCGCGCGACGGTTCAGCCACGGACGGCAAAACGCTATGCTTGCAGGCATCCCTCAAGGAGTGTCGCCATGAGCAGCCCCCTGGTCATCCGCCCACGCGCCGAATCGGTCGAGGGCCAGCCGATCCTGCGTCCGCTGCCCTCGGCGCAGTGCCGCAGCGTAGGGCCTTTCGTGTTCTTCGACCATATGTTGGAAACCGACTATGCACCGGGTCATGGCATGGACATTCGCCAGCACCCGCATATTGGCCTTTCCACCCTCACCTACCTGATCGAGGGTGAAATCCAGCACAAGGACAGCCTCGGCTCGGACCAGCGCGTGCGCCCGGGAGACGTCAGCTGGATGACCGCCGGAGCGGGCGTGGCGCATGTCGAGCGCACGCCGGCCGAGGTGTTCGAGCGCGGCTCGCGCCTGCATGGGCTGCAGGTCTGGCTGGCCTCGCCGAAGTCCGATGAGCAGGGCCCGGCAAGCTACAGCCATCATCCGGCCGACAGCCTGCCGGCCAGTGACAGCCTCGGCGTGCGGATCCGCATGATCGCCGGCACAGGTTTCTGCCTGGCCTCACCGGTACCGGTGCTCTCCCCCACGCTCTACGCTCATGTGCACATGCAGGCGGCCACCACCCTGATCGTGCCGACGGAACACGCACAGCGCGCACTGTATCTGCTCGAAGGCGAGTTGATGCTGGATGACGAGGAAGTCGAGCCATGCAGCCTGATCGTGCTGCCCGAGGGCGAAGAGGTGGTGCTGTATGCCGAGGAAGCGAGCCAGCTGGTGCTGATCGGCGGCGCGCCGCTGGATGGGCCGCGGCGGATGAACTGGAACTTCGTGGCCAGTGACCCGGAATTGATAGAGGCGGCACGGGCGCGCTGGGCAGCAGGGGATTGGCCGGCAGTGGCGGGAGAAAACGGGCGGATCGAACTGCCGCGCTGACGGGGGCCGCTTTGCGGCAGCCCCCTGAACTTTCAGCCTGCGAACACTTCCTTGAGCAAGTTATGCATCGAGCGGAAGGCCCGCTCCGAGGTGCGTCGGTCATACTGCATCTTGCCCGGCACATTGGCGTTCGAGTCGGTGAACGAGTGCACTGCTCCGCCATAGCTGAGCAACTGCCAGTCAACCTTGGCAGCATTCATCTCTTCTTCGAAGGCTGGCAACTGCTCCCGTGGCACCAGTGGATCGGAGGCACCATGCAGCACCAGCACCGAACCCTTGATGCGCTTGGCATCCTCGGGGTTCGGAGTATCCAGCGTGCCGTGGAACGACACCGCTGCCTTCAGATCGGCGCCGGTGCGGGCAAGCTCCAGGGCACAGCAGCCGCCGAAGCAGAAGCCGAAGGTGGCCACCTTGCCAGGCTCCAACAAAGCCTTCGATTGCCCCACCAACTGCGCCAGCGCTTCCTGCATGCGCTTGCGCAGTTCGGCGCGGTCGTTCTTCAGCGGCATCATCGCCGTACCGGCTTCGTCAGCATTGGACGGCCGCACCGACTGGCCATACAAGTCGGCAATCAGCACCACATAGCCTTGCTCGGCCACTTCCTTGGCGATACGTTCGGCGCCCTCGCCGATACCCATCCAGTTCGGCGCCATCACCAGGCCCGGCTGCGGCAGCGCGCCCGGGGCGTAGACCAGGCGGCTTTCGTAAGCCTTGCCTGACAGGTGATAGACCAACGACTCGACGATGACCTTGCTCATTCAGCTCTCCTTGGGCGTTCACGGGTCAGGACAGGATAGATGTATTCGTGGGAACGGCAGACATGAAAAAGCCCGCCGAAGCGGGCTTTTCTTGCCTCAGGTCAAGCCGACAGCTCGACCAGCAGCTTGTTCAGGCGACGCACGTAGGCCGCCGGATCCTTCAAGCTGTCACCGGCCGCCAGGGCCGCCTGGTCGAACAGGATGTGCGAAAGCTCGGCGAAGCGGTCTTCGCTCTGCTCGCCATCGAGCTTCTCGATCAGCGGGTGGCTCGGGTTGAACTCGAAGATCGGCTTGGACTCCGGCACCTTCTGCCCGCTGGCCTCGAGGATCTGGCGCATCTGCAGGCCCAGGTCCTGTTCGCCGATGGCGAGGATCGCCGGCGAGTCGGTCAGGCGGTGCGAGACACGCACCTCGGCAACGCTGTCACCCAGCGCGCCCTTGAGACGCTCGACCAGGCCTTCCTTGTCCTTGGCGACTTCTTCCTGGGCCTTCTTGTCCTCTTCGGAGTCCAGCTTGCCCAGGTCCAGGTCGCCGCGGGCGACGTCGACGAAGGCCTTTCCGTCGAACTCGTTGAGGTAGCTCATCAGCCACTCGTCGATGCGGTCGGTCAGCAGCAGCACTTCGATGCCTTTCTTGCGGAAGACTTCCAGGTGCGGGCTGTTCTTGACCTGAGCGTAGGATTCGCCGGTCAGGAAGTAGATCTTGTCCTGGCCTTCCTTGGCGCGGGCCAGGTAGTCGGCCAGGGCGACGCTCTGCTCGCCGCTGTCGTCATGGGTGGAGGCGAAGCGCAGCAGGCTGGCGATCTTCTCCTTGTTGGCGAAGTCTTCTGCCGGGCCTTCCTTCAACACCTGGCCGAAGTTCTTCCAGAAGCCCTTGTACTGCTCGGGCTCGTTCTTCGCCAGTTTCTCCAGCATGTCCAGCACGCGCTTGGTCAGCGCGGTCTTCATCGAGTCGATGATCGGGTCTTTCTGCAGGATCTCGCGGGAAACGTTCAGCGACAGGTCGTTGGAGTCGACCACGCCCTTGATGAAGCGCAGGTACAGCGGCAGGAACGACTCTGCCTGGTCCATGATGAACACGCGCTGCACGTACAGCTTCAGGCCGCGTGGCGCTTCGCGCTGGTACAGGTCGAACGGCGCGCGGGCCGGCACGTACAGCAGCGAGTTGTACTCCAGCTTGCCTTCGACCTTGTTGTGGCTCCAGGCCAGCGGGTTCTCGAAGTCATGGCCGATGTGCTTGTAGAACTCCTGGTACTCCTCGTCCTTCACCTCGGTGCGCGAACGGGTCCACAGGGCGCTGGCGCGGTTGACGGTTTCCCATTCCTGCGCCGGTTTTTCCTCGCCTTCGGCAGCCTCGCCCTGCTCCTTGGGCAGCTCGATCGGCAGGGCGATGTGGTCGGAGTACTTCTTGACCACGTTGCGCAGGCGCCAGCCATCGGCGAATTCATCCTCACCCTTCTTCAGGTGCAGGACGATGCGGGTACCGCGCTGCGGCTTGTCGACGGTGGCGACTTCGAACTCGCCCTCGCCTTTCGACGACCAGTGCACGCCCTCGGCGGCCGGCAGGCCGGCGCGACGGCTGAACACGTCGACCTTGTCGGCGACGATGAACGCGGAGTAGAAGCCCACGCCGAACTGACCGATCAGGTGCGAGTCCTTTTTCTGGTCGCCAGTGAGGTTCTTCATGAAGTCGGCGGTGCCGGACTTGGCGATGGTACCCAGGTGCGCGATCACGTCTTCGCGGCTCATGCCGATGCCGTTGTCCTCGAGGGTCACGGTGTTGGCGGCCTTGTCGAAGCTGACGCGAATCTTCAGGTCGGCGTCGCCTTCGAGCAGCTCAGGCTTGGCCAGGGCCTCGAAGCGCAGCTTGTCGGCGGCGTCGGAGGCGTTGGAGATCAGCTCGCGCAGGAAGATCTCCTTGTTCGAATACAGGGAATGGATCATGAGGTGCAGCAGTTGCTTTACCTCGGTCTGAAAGCCCAGGGTTTCTTTTTGAGTCTCCACACTCATGGTCTTCAAAACTCCAATCTGTTGGTTGGTGACGCCTGGCGGCCAGCGGGCCGTTTTTTGATGGCGGATGTCCAGCAGATGGGGGCAGCCCTGACTATTTCAAGGGCTTTTCGGGTTCAATCTTGAAATGCGCGCGCGCCGTGGCGATCGGGGTGTCGCGATCGCCCTGCCAGGCGGTAATGGCGACGTTGGTCACCCGCCGCCCCTGGCGCCACAGCTGGCACTGGGCGTAGGTATCGCGGTAAAGGCCGGCACGCAGATAATCGATGGAGAAATCGATGATCTTCGGAATGCTCGCGCTTTCGCTGTAGATCAGCAGGTAGAGCGCCGCAGACAGCTCCATGAACCCGGCGATCACGCCGCCATGGATCGCCGGCAGCAACGGGTTGCCGATATTGTCCGGATTGGCCGGCAGACGGAACAGCAGGTCTTCGCCCTGGCGCTCGCATTCGATACCGATCAATCCGGCATAGGGGATCAACGCCAGCAAGGGCTGGTAATCACCCCGGGCGTGGGCCTGGTTCAGCTGTTGGCGGATATCGGTGGGGATCACGTGCGCCGCTCCATGAGGCTGTTACCGAAGCGGATGCCGCCCTTGACGTCCTGCCCCAGGCGCATGAAGGTGCCGACCACCTGGCAGATCGGTTGCGAAGGGTCATCCTGGTAGGCCGTCCCCCGGGTGAAGATGACATCGCGGGTCACCCGGTAGCACTGGGCATGGCCATAGATGTCCTTGCCCGCCTCGGCCGGGTGCATGTAGTCGATGCGCAGGTCCAGAGTCGGGCACACTTCGAAGCTGGGCAGCGCGCAGAGCGTGGCCATGCCGCAGGTGGTGTCCATCAGCGTGGTCAGCACACCCCCATGCACCGCGCCATTCTGCGGATTGCCGACAATGGCCGGCGACCAGGGCAGCACCAGGGTCATGCCATCGGCGTCGGCATGCTGCACCCGCATCTGTAATACCTGGCAATGTTTCAATGCCGACAGAAAGCGCTCGGCCATCGCCATCAATGGAGTCTCGTTCATTGTCCGCCGCCGCATAAAATGGGTAAAAAGTCTATATAGGCTGGGCAGTTATATATCTGTAACCTGCGTTGAACTTATTCGCCAGGGGCGTACTCGAAGGAACATACAAAGTTATTCCACCCAGGAGAAACACCCCATGCGTAAACCTTTTGCTTTTGCTCTGATGCTGGCCGCTGCCATGGGCCTGGCTGCTTGCGATAAAGCGAGCGAAGACAAAGCCCAGGACGCACAGCAACATGCCGAGCAAGCCCAAGAGAAGATGGGCGAAGCTCAGGATAAGATGAACGACGCCGCCAAGGAAAACGCCGAAGCCGCCAAAGATCAGGCCGAAGCGCAGCAGAAGGCCGCCGAGGAAGCCGCGCCTTCCACTCCAGCGCCGGCCACTGCACCTGCCGAGCCTGCCAAGCAGTAATCTCGCTACATAAAAAAACCCGACACTGTCGGGTTTTTTTATGTCTGTCATTTAAAGCTGAAAGGCTTCAGCCTGCACTATCGGAAGAGTCTCTACTCGCCTCTACCGGTGCACTTTCGGTGGGCGTGAACACCATCACTTCCAGTACATGGGAGTGGAACTCACGGCGATACAGGATGAACACCACGCCCACGCTCATGGCCATGAACAGCCAGGGGCTGATGAACCAGCTCAACATGGCCATGCCGAAGTAATACGAGCGCAACCCCAGGTTGAACTGGTTGGCGGCCAGCGACAGTACCCGCGCCGCCCGGGAGGCGAAAGCCTTGCGCTCGAGTTCGTTGACCTGACGTTCGCCTATCATCGGCGCCGAGCCCACCAACACTGCGGCGAAGTTGTATTGACGCATGCACCAGCTGAAAGTGAAGAACGCATAGACGAACACCGTCGCCAGGCACAGCAGCTTGATTTCCGACATGCCTTGGGACGCCTGCTGCACCAGCGGCAGGTCGGCCAACAGCGACAATGCGCGGTCGGACGCACCGAGCACGGTGAGGATACCGGCAAGAATGATCAGGGTGCTGGAGGCGAAGAACGATGCGTTGCGCTCCAGGTTGCCTATCACGCTGGCATCAGCGATGCGGTTGTCGCGCAGCAGCATGCGGCGCATCCAATCCTCGCGGTAAAGGTGCAACACGCTGGCCAGGCACGCAGTATCGCGCCCCTTCCAGGTGGCATAGCGGGTGTAGCCGCCCCAGCAGATGGCGAACCAGCAGACGGCCAGGAGGTTGCCCAGGTTGCTTTGGATGAAGGTCATGCAGGAATCCCTTTAAAGAGAAACAGACCGGCTTTCGACGCCCGGATTCGTTAAAAGACACGCCATCCAGTAAAAATCGTGGGGCAAGTCGCATCGGCGATAGCGTCGGTCCAGGCCACAAAAAACCCCGCGCCTTTCGGCAGCGGGGTTTCGATATCCACCTTTGACGGGGGCCCTTCGGCTTTTGGCCAGCGCCCCGTCCATCAGGCTTCAATCCATCAGGCCAGCGCCTCGCGCGGCTTGCCCAGCATGCGGTCGCAGACCACGGCGACAGCCAGGGTGACCACCGATGGCACCAGCCAGGCCATACCTTCGTTGCTGAACGGCAGGTGAGCCAGGGCGTCAGGCAGTACGTGGGCGAAGCTGCTGCCCTTGATGGCGTCGACAACGCCGAACACCAGCGACACCAGCATGACCGGGGCCAGGATGCGGGTTGGGGAGTTCCACAGGTCCTTCACGAAGCTCAGGCCCACGACCACGATGCATGGCGGGTAGATCGCCGTCAGCACCGGGATCGAGAACATGATCAGCTTGGTCAGGCCCAGGTTGGAGATCACCAGCGAGAAACCAGCCAGGATCACCACCAGGGCACGGTACGACAGCGGCAGGATCTGGCTGAAGTATTCGGCACAGGCGCAGGTCAGCCCCACGGCGGTGACCAGGCAGGCCAGTGCGATCAGTACGGCCAGGAAACCACTGCCCAGCGACCCGAAGGTGTGCTGCACATAGGCATGCAATACCATCGCACCGTTGGTGGCATCGGCTGCGATGTCATGGCTGCCCGCACCGAGGCGGAACAGGCTGACATACACCAGGACCAGACCCAGGCCGGCAATCAGGCCCGCAATGATGGCATAGCGAGTGATCAGCTTCGGCGACTCGACGCCACGCGAACGGATGGCATTGACGATGACGATACCGAAGACCAGTGCCCCCAGCGTGTCCATGGTCAGGTAACCATCGGAGAAACCTTTGGAGAACGCGGCGGCGGCGTAGGCAGGCTGGGCCTCACCGATCGTGCCGGCCGGCAATGCGAACGCCGCGATGCCCAGCACAGCCAGGGCGATGATCTTCAAGGGCGCGAGGAAACGCCCCACGGTGTCGAGCAACTTGCCCGGGTACATCGACACGGCCAGGACCACGGCGAAGTACACCACGCTGTAGATGAGCAGTGCCAGCGGGCTTTCACCGGTCAGCGGCGCCACGCCTACTTCGAACGACACGGTCGCGGTGCGTGGGGTTGCGAACAGCGGGCCGACCGAGAGGTAGCACACCGCCGCCAGCAGGCCGCCGAAGAACTTGCCGATCGGGCTGCTCAGGGCGTCCATGCCGCCACCGACCTTGGCCAGGGCGATCACGGTGATGACCGGCAGGCCCACGGCGGTGACCAGGAAGCCGAGTGCGGCCATCCATACGTTCGGGCCAGACTGCAGGCCGACGATAGGCGGGAAGATGATGTTGCCGGCGCCTACGAAAAGCGCAAACGTCATAAAGCCAAGCGCCAGGATATCCTGGCCTTTTAACACTTTCATTTAAGGAAATACCACACTGCTGAAATCGGGAGTCGGAGGGGATTTCCCATAGGATGAAGGGAAATGCTGCCCGGCTTGGTGAGCCAGACCCGTTTAGCGTGTCGTTCCCTTTTGGGGTACGGGCACAGAGTGAACGCGTAGCCTACCTGTTTTGCCAGGCAAACGCACTGGCACAGTGCTGCTTGTCCGATGTGCGTATGTGTTTGTCGTCTGGTTGAACGTGTTCGGCGACAATTTATTGCGTATTCAAACGAATGTCTGGGTGAAAACCCTGATAGCGACCACCGAAATTTCCTCAGGTGTACAGCCCAGCTTCCAAGCGATCCCCATCAACGACAAAGGCCACCCGAAGGTGGCCTTTGTGCGCGTGGGGGGTATTGCGTGTTACTTACTTCTTGACTTCCCAGCCAGTCAGCTCGGCCAGGGCCTTGCCGATGTCAGCCAGGGAACGCACGGTTTTCACACCAGCGTCCTGCAGGGCGGCGAACTTCTCGTCCGCAGTACCCTTGCCACCGGAAATGATGGCGCCAGCGTGGCCCATGCGCTTGCCCGCAGGTGCGGTAACACCGGCGATGTAGGAAACGACAGGCTTGGTCACGTTGGCCTTGATGTAGGCCGCGGCTTCTTCTTCAGCGGAACCGCCGATCTCACCGATCATGACGATCGCTTCGGTCTTCGGATCTTCCTGGAACAGCTTCAGGATGTCGATGAAGTTGGAGCCCGGGATCGGGTCACCGCCGATGCCGACGCAGGTCGACTGGCCGAAACCGGCGTCGGTGGTCTGCTTGACAGCTTCGTAGGTCAGGGTGCCGGAACGCGAAACGATACCGACCTTGCCTGGCAGGTGGATGTGACCCGGCATGATGCCGATCTTGCACTCGCCCGGAGTGATCACGCCTGGGCAGTTCGGGCCGATCAGGGTCACGCCCAGCTCGTCACACTTGACCTTGGCGTCCAGCATGTCGAGGGTAGGGATACCCTCGGTGATGCAGACGATCAGCTTGATGCCACCGAAGGCGGCTTCCAGGATCGAGTCCTTGCAGAAAGGAGCCGGTACGTAGATCACCGACGCGTCAGCGCCGGTAGCTTCTACGGCTTCTTTCACGGTGTTGAACACCGGCAGGCCCAGGTGGGTGGTGCCACCCTTGCCCGGGGTGACGCCGCCGACCATCTTGGTGCCGTAGGCGATGGCTTGTTCGGAGTGGAAAGTACCCTGCGAGCCGGTGAAGCCCTGGCAGATGACTTTGGTGTCTTTATTGATCAGGACGCTCATTACTTGCCCTCCGCAGCTTTGACAACTTGTTGAGCAGCGTCGGTCAGGCTGGTTGCCGCAATGATGTTCAAACCGCTTTCTGCCAGTACTTTAGCGCCCAGTTCGGCGTTGTTGCCTTCGAGGCGAACGACGACCGGAACCTTGACGCCGACTTCTTTCACTGCACCGATGATGCCTTCGGCAATCATGTCGCAGCGAACGATGCCGCCGAAGATGTTGACCAGTACGGCCGCGACATTGCTGTCGGACAGGATGATCTTGAACGCTTCGGTAACGCGCTCTTTGGTAGCACCGCCGCCAACGTCGAGGAAGTTGGCAGGCTTGCCGCCGTGCAGGTTGACGATGTCCATGGTACCCATGGCCAGGCCGGCACCGTTGACCATGCAGCCGATGTTGCCTTCGAGGGCAACGTAGTTCAGTTCGAACTTGGCGGCGTGGGCTTCACGGGCGTCGTCCTGCGACGGGTCGTGGAAGGTCTTCAGCTTAGGCTGACGGTACATGGCGTTGGCGTCGATGTTGATCTTGGCATCGAGGCAGTGCAGGTCGCCATCGGCCTTGATCACCAGCGGGTTCACTTCCAGCAGGGCCAGATCGTGATCCTTGAACAGCTTGGCCAGGCCTACGAAGATCTTGGCGAACTGCTGAACTTGCTTGCCTTCCAGGCCCAGCTGGAACGCCAGCTCGCGACCCTGGAACGGCTGAGCGCCGACCAGCGGATCGATGGTGGCCTTGAGGATCTTCTCAGGAGTGTCGTGAGCGACTTTCTCGATGTCCACGCCACCTTCGGTGGAAGCCATGAACACGATGCGGCGGCTCGAACGATCGACTACAGCGCCCAGGTACAGCTCTTTGGCGATGTCAGTGCAGGATTCGACCAGGATCTTGGAAACTGGCTGACCATTGGCGTCGGTCTGGTAGGTAACCAGGTTCTTGCCAAGCCACTGGGCAGCGAACGCCTTGGCGTCTTCCTTGCTGCGAACCAGCTTGACGCCGCCCGCTTTACCGCGACCACCAGCGTGGACCTGGGCTTTTACAACCCACTCGGAACCGCCGATCTTGTCGCAGGCTTCTGCTGCAGCTTCAGGGGTGTCGACTGCGAAACCCTTGGAAACTGGCAGGCCGTATTCAGCGAACAGCTGCTTACCCTGATACTCGTGAAGATTCATGCTTTTTACCGTCTTCGTTAGGTACTGCGCTTCGGCGCTGCGCCATTACTGGCGCCGCACCACCTGTGACCGTTGACCCCGGGTTTTCCCATGTGATCCGGTCCGGCGGACGTTCCGCGGTGAGTCTTGCACGCAAGACCCACGACGGGCAGACCGCCGTGGTTTCTTATAATTAACGCTTCTTACGGTTGGCGACGTGAATGGCACCGCCATTCACCGCCAGCGCTGCTTCATGCAACGCTTCGGACAGGGTCGGATGGCTGAAGACCATCATGCCCAGATCCTCGGCACTGGTGCCGAATTCCATTGCGATCGCGCCCTGCTGTACCAGTTCGGCAGCCGATGGGCCAATCACGTGAACACCCAGGACGCGGTCGGTCT
The DNA here is from genome assembly GCF_018596375.1 of Pseudomonas sp. RC3H12. Classification (NCBI taxonomy): domain Bacteria; kingdom Pseudomonadati; phylum Pseudomonadota; class Gammaproteobacteria; order Pseudomonadales; family Pseudomonadaceae; genus Pseudomonas; species Pseudomonas sp. RC3H12. Next base: position 3,060,103 of record NZ_CP075595.1, read on the forward strand.
TGGCGTCGGCGATGACCTTGACGAAACCACCGGTATCGTTGGCTGCCATCGCACGGCCGCTGGCCGCGAACGGGAAGGTGCCTACGTTAACCTCAACACCCTCGGCCTTCAAGGCTTGTTCGGTCTTGCCGACCCACGCGATTTCCGGGTGGGTGTAGATGACCGACGGGATCAGGTCGTAGTTCATCTGGGCTTTGTGGCCCTTGATGCGCTCGACGACCATGATGCCCTCTTCCGAGGCCTTGTGCGCCAGCATCATGCCACGCACCACGTCACCGATGGCGAATACGCCCGGAACGCTGGTAGCGCAGTGGTCATCGACGAAGATGTAGCCACGCTCGTCGATGGTCACACCGCTGTCGGCAGCCAGCAGGTCAGTGGTCACCGGACGACGGCCGACCGCGACGATCAGCTTGTCGAAGGTGATCTTCTGCTCGCCTTCGGCGTTGGTGTAGGTGACTTCGACTTCGTTGCCGTTGACTTTCGAGCCGGTGACGCGAGCGCCCAGCTTGATGTCCAGGCCTTGCTTGGTCAGAGTCTTCTGGGCTTCTTTCGACACGGCAGTGTCGGCAGCCATCAGGAAGGTGTCCAGGGCTTCCAGGACGGTGACTTCGGCACCCAGGCGAGCCCAGACCGAGCCCAGTTCCAGGCCGATCACGCCGGCACCGATGACGCCCAGGCGCTTCGGTACAGCCTGGAATTCCAGGGCGCCGGTGGAATCGACGATGACGTTCTGGTCGACCGGAGCCGGTGGAATGTCGATCGGACGCGAGCCGGAAGCCAGGATCACGTTATCGGCTTCGATGACTTCGGTGGTGCCGTCAGCCTTGGTGACTTCGACTTTCTTGCCAGCCAGCAGCTTGCCATGGCCCTGGATCGAAGTGACGCCGTTGGCCTTGAACAGGGTGGCAACACCGCCGGTCAGGTTCTTGACGATGCCGGCCTTGCGGCCAACCATCGCGGCGACGTCCATCTTCACTTCACCCGTGGAGATACCGTGGACGTTGAAGCTCTCTTTGGCTTCCTTGTACTTCCAGGAGCTGTCCAGCAGCGCCTTGGAAGGAATGCAACCTACGTTCAGGCAGGTGCCGCCCAGGGCCAGCTTGCCCTCGGCGTCGGTGTACTTCTCGATACAGGCAGTCTTCAGACCGAGTTGGGCAGCCTTGATGGCGGCAACATAGCCGCCAGGACCTGCACCAATCACCACTACGTCGAATTTCTGGGTCATAAAAGATTCCTTATCAGCTACAAGCTACAAGCCGCGTACCGCACGGCCCCGTCTCTTGAAGAACGGGGCCGGCGGCGCGCAGCTAGTTGATTAGATGTCCAGCAGCAGGCGAGACGGATCTTCCAGCAGGTTCTTGATGGTCACCAGGAAGGTTACCGCTTCCTTGCCGTCGATCAGGCGGTGGTCGTAGGACAGCGCCAGGTACATCATTGGGCGGATCACCACTTGGCCATTGATGGCCATCGGGCGCTGGATGATGTTGTGCATGCCCAGGATCGCGGCCTGCGGCGGGTTGACGATCGGGGTCGACATCATCGAGCCGAAGGTACCACCGTTGGTGATGGTGAAGGTACCGCCAGTCATTTCTTCGATGGCCAGCTTGCCGTCACGGGCCTTCTTGCCGAAGGTAGCGATGCCGTTCTCGATTTCCGCCAGGCTCATCGACTCGGCATTGCGCAGTACCGGTACCACCAGGCCACGGTCGCTGGAAACAGCGACGCCAACGTCTGCATAACCGTGGTAGACGATGTCGTTGCCGTCGATCGAGGCGTTGACCGCCGGGAAGCGCTTCAGCGCCTCGGTGGCGGCCTTGACGAAGAACGACATGAAGCCCAGGCGCACGCCGTTGTGGGTCTTCTCGAACAGGTCCTTGTACTTCGAACGCAGGGCCATGACTTCGGTCATGTCGACTTCGTTGAAGGTGGTCAGCATCGCCATGTTCGACTGGGCTTCGACCAGACGCTCGGCGATCTTGGCGCGCAGGCGGGTCATCGGCACACGCTTCTCGGTACGGTCGCCAGCGGCGACGACGACCGGAGCAGCGGCGGCGGCAGCGGCCGGCTTGGCAGCTGGAGCCGGGGCCGACTTTTTGTTGGCGACGGCGGCGACGACGTCTTCCTTGGTGATGCGACCGCCCTTGCCGGTGCCGGCAACGGTAGCCAGGTCGATACCGTTCTCTTCAGCCAGCTTGCGCGCGGCAGGTGCGGCAACCGGGTCGTCTTCGCCAGCGTCGGCGGCGACAGCAGCGGCTGGAGCGGCAGCGGCCGGGGCGGCAGCTGGAGCAGCGGCGGCAGCGCCGCCTTCCACGATCGAGCCCAGCACTTCGTCGGACAGGACGGTATCGCCCTCGCCCTTGACGATGGCACCCAGCACGCCGTCGGCGGTGGCCAGGACTTCCAGCACGACTTTGTCGGTTTCGATGTCGACGATCAGCTCGTCACGCTTGACGGCGTCGCCCGGCTGCTTGTGCCAGGTGGCAACGGTGCCATCGGCAACCGATTCCGGGAAGGTTGGGGCTTTGATCTCGATAGCCATTATCTGTGTTTCCTTAAATTCGGTTTCAGGTGCGCGAAGGCGTTAGACAGTGAACGCGTCTTGCAGCAGTTTTTCCTGCTGTTCGGCGTGCTTCGATGCGTAACCACAGGCTGGCGCGGCGGACGCGTCGCGGCCGGCGTATTCCAGGACCAGTGCCTTGTTGTGGCGGCCCAGGATACGGCGCATGTGGTGCTGGCTGCTGTACCAGGCGCCCTGGTTCATCGGCTCTTCCTGACACCACACTGCATGCTTGAGGTTGGTGTAAGGCGCCAGGATTTCGACCAGGTCGTCCTCAGGGAACGGATACAGCTGTTCGATACGCACGATGGCGATGTCTTCACGGCCTTCGGCACGGCGTTTTTCCAGCAGGTCGTAGTAGACCTTGCCGCCGCACAGGACCAGGCGTTCGACCTTGGCCGGATCGAGGGTATCGATTTCCGGGATCACGGTCTGGAACGAGCCTTCGGCCAGGTCTTCCAGGGTCGAGATGGCCAGCTTGTGGCGCAGCAGCGACTTCGGCGTCAGCACGACCAACGGCTTGCGCAGCGGGCGGATGACCTGGCGACGCAGCAGGTGGTAGATCTGTGCTGGAGTGGTCGGCACGCACACCTGGATGTTGTGCTCGGCGCACAGCTGCAGGTAACGCTCCAGACGCGCGGAGGAGTGCTCCGGGCCCTGCCCTTCATAACCGTGTGGCAGCAGCATGGTCAGACCGCACAGACGGCCCCACTTGTGCTCGCCGCTGGTGATGAACTGGTCGATCACCACTTGCGCGCCGTTGGCGAAGTCGCCGAACTGGGCTTCCCAGATCACCAGCGCGTTCGGCGTGGTGGTCGAGTAGCCGTATTCGAAAGCCAGTACCGCTTCTTCCGAAAGGAAGGAGTCGTACAGGTCGAAGCGCGGCTGGCCCGGGAACAGGTTCTTCAGCGGAACGTAGGTGCTGGCGTCCTTCTGGTTGTGCAGCACCGCGTGACGGTGCGAGAAGGTGCCACGGCCGATGTCCTGGCCGGTCATGCGGATCGGGTGACCCTCGAACTGCAGGGTGGCGTAGGCCATGGTCTCGGCGTAACCCCAGTTGATCGGCAAGCCGCCGGCTTGCATCTTCTGGCGGTCTTCGTAGATCTTCGCGACCTGACGCTGGACGACGAAGCCCTCTGGCAGCTCCAGCAGCTTGGCCGACAGTTCCTGCAGGGTCTTGAGGTCGAAGCGGGTGTCGTGACGCGCGGTCCAGGCATGGCCCAGGTAGGGGCGCCAGTCGACGAACAGCTCGCGGTTCGGCTCCTTGACCAGGCTCTTGACGACGTGCAGGCCGTTGTCCAGGGCGTTGCGGTACTCGTCGATCTTGGCCTGGGCGCGTTCGGCATCAATGCGGCCGGCACTGATCAGTTGCTCGGCGTACAGCTCACGAGTGGTGCGCTGCTTGCTGATCTGCTGGTACATCAGCGGCTGGGTGCCGTTCGGCTCGTCGGCCTCGTTGTGGCCACGGCGGCGGTAGCAGACCAGGTCGATGACCACGTCACGCTTGAACTGCATGCGGTAATCGATGGCCAGCTGGGTGACGAACATCACCGCTTCCGGATCGTCGCCGTTCACGTGCAGGATCGGTGCCTGGATCATCTTGGCAACGTCGGTGGCGTACTCGGTGGAGCGCGCGTCCAGCGGGTTGCTGATGGTGAAGCCGACCTGGTTGTTGATCACGATGTGCACGGTGCCGCCGGTCTTGAAACCGCGGGTCTGCGACATCTGGAAGGTTTCCATGACCACGCCCTGGCCGGCGAACGCCGCGTCGCCGTGGATCGAGATCGGCAGGACCTTGTCGCCAACGCTGTCGTTGCGGCGATCCTGGCGGGCGCGAACCGAACCTTCAACCACTGGCGAGACGATTTCCAGGTGGGAGGGGTTGAACGCCATGGCCAGGTGAACTTCGCCACCGGGGGTCATCACGTTGGAGGAGAAGCCCTGGTGATACTTCACGTCACCGGAGCCCAGCTCGTTCATCTTCTTGCCTTCGAACTCGTCGAACAGCTCGCGCGGGTTCTTGCCGAAGGTGTTGACGAGCACGTTCAGGCGGCCACGGTGGGCCATGCCGATCACGACTTCCTTGGTACCGTAGGAACCGGAGCGCTGGATCATTTCGTCCAGCATCGGGATCAGGCTCTCGCCGCCTTCCAGGCCGAAGCGCTTGGTGCCCGGGTACTTGGTGCCCAGGTACTTCTCCAGGCCCTCACCGGCCGTGACGCGCTCGAGCAGGTGCGCCTGCACATCGGCGGAGAACTCCGGACGGCCACGCACGCTTTCCAGGCGCTGCTGGAACCAGCTGCGCTGCTCGGAATCGACGATGTGGGTGAATTCGGCACCAATGGTGCGACAATATGTCTTCTCGAGCGCCTCGAAGATTTCGCGTAGGCTCGCTTCCTCTTTGCCGATGAACAGGTCGCCGGCACGGAAGGTCGTATCAAGATCGGCATTGGTCAAGCCGTAATGATTGATCGACAGGTCTACGGGCGCAGGACGCTGCCACAACCCCAACGGGTCGAGCTTGGCAGCCTGATGGCCGCGCATACGATAGGCCTGGATCAGTCGCAGCACTTCAACCTGCTTCTTCTCGTGCTCTGTGCTCACGCTCCCGGCGGAAACCGGTTGGGCGCGGCGCTGGTTCTTTGCCAGCAATACGAAATGGTCGCGGATCGTCGAGTGCGATACATCGGTAGCGGTGCTGCCGTCGGCGGGCAACTTCTGGAAGTAGGTGCGCCACTCTTCTGGCACAGCGTTAGGGTCGTGCAGGTAGAGCTCATAAAGCTCTTCCACATATGCAGCGTTACCACCTGAAAGGTGGGCGCTTTCCCACATGCGCTGCATCACGCTTTCTTGCATGCTTGGTCACCCTCGGTTAGGGGACTGATCGGCGAGAGCCACAGCAAACCTGGAAAAGTCCGAACACAGCGACTGAACCACGCCACCTGGATCCTGCTGATTTTCCGGGTACCAGCCCGGAAGCCCCTGCTGGTCTCATATCTTCATAGGTAATGAGCGCGGGCTTTGTGGGCCCTTGCCCGGGTTTTACCTCAGTGCGGGCTCACCACCCGCACCTCGGCTTACTGCAGGTACAACGTTTTGAATCAGGTGCCGCTCTGCAGCAGCATGTTACGTACGTGGCCGATAGCCTTGGTCGGGTTCAGACCCTTCGGGCAAACGTTCACGCAGTTCATGATCCCGCGGCAGCGGAATACGCTGAACGGGTCATCCAGGGACGCCAGGCGCTCCTGAGTCTTGGTGTCACGGCTGTCGGCCAGGAAGCGATAGGCCTGCAGCAGTGCGGCGGGGCCCAGGAACTTGTCCGGGTTCCACCAGAACGATGGGCAGGAGGTCGAGCAGCAAGCGCACAGGATGCACTCGTACAGACCGTCCAGCTTGTCGCGGTCTTCCGGCGACTGCAGACGCTCGATGGCCGGGGCCGGCGTGTCGTTCTGCAGGAACGGCTTCACCTTCTCGTACTGCTTGTAGAAGATGCTCATATCGACCACGAGGTCACGAATGACCGGCAGGCCAGGCAGCGGGCGCAGCACCAGCTTGTTGCCCTTGACCACGCCCGACAGAGGGGTGATGCAGGCCAGGCCGTTCTTGCCGTTCATGTTCATGCCATCGGAACCGCACACGCCTTCACGGCAGGAGCGACGGTACGAGAAGCCCTCGTCCTTTTCCTTGATCAGTGCCAGCACGTCCAGAACCATCAGGTCCTTGCCGCCGGTATCGACGTCGAACGACTCCATCTTGGGCGCCGAGTCGGTGTCGGGGTTGTAGCGATAAACTTCGACTTTCAACATAGCAGCCACCCTTAGTAAGTCCGGACTTTTGGTTCGAAGGCAGGAACTGTCTTCGGCGCAAAGTTGACGCCGCGCTTGGCAACGCGCTTCTCACCCGGGTAGTACAGGGTGTGGCACAGCCAGTTCTCGTCGTCACGGTCTTCGAAGTCTTCACGGGCGTGTGCGCCGCGGGACTCTTTACGGGCTTCGGCCGCGATGGCGGTAGCTTCGGCGACTTCCAGCAGGTTCTGCAGCTCCAGCGCTTCGATACGCGCGGTGTTGAAGGCCTGGGACTTGTCGTTGATCTTGACGTTGGCGATGCGGTCTCGCAGGCCAGCCAGCTGCTCGATACCCTTCTGCATGTATTCGCCGGTACGGAATACACCGAAGTAGTTCTGCATGCAGCTCTGCAGCTCGCGCTTCAGGCTTGCCACGTCTTCGCCGCTGGTACGCTCGTTGAGCTTGTTCAGGCGGTTCAGGGCAACATCGACGTCGGTGTCGCTGGCATCGCGGTACTCGACGCCTTCGGTCAGCGCCTTTTCCAGGTGCAGGCCGGCGGCACGGCCGAATACAACCAGGTCGAGCAGCGAGTTGCCGCCCAGGCGGTTGGCGCCATGGACCGACACACAGGCCACTTCACCCACGGCGAACAGACCCGGGATGATGTGGTCCTTGCCTTCGGCGTCCATGGTGATGGCCTGGCCATGAATGTTGGTGGCAACGCCGCCCATCATGTAATGGCAGGTCGGCACGACCGGAACCGGGGCGACCACCGGGTCGACGTGGGCGAAGGTCTTGGACAGCTCGCAGATACCTGGCAGGCGGCTGTGCAGCACTTCCTCGCCCAGGTGATCCAGCTTCAGCAGCACGTGGTCCTTGTTCGGGCCCACGCCGTTACCGGCGATGATTTCCTTGACCATGGAGCGGGCGACCACGTCGCGGCCGGCCAGGTCTTTCGCGTTCGGCGCGTAACGCTCCATGAAGCGCTCGCCGTGGGCGTTGATCAGGTAGCCACCTTCACCGCGGCAACCTTCGGTGACCAGTACACCGGCGCCGGCGATGCCGGTCGGGTGGAACTGCCACATCTCGATATCCTGCACCGGCACGCCGGCACGCAGGGCCATGCCGATACCGTCACCGGTATTGATCAGGGCGTTGGTGGTGGAGGCGTAGATACGGCCAGCACCGCCAGTCGCCAGCACGGTGGCCTTGGACTTGATGTACATGGTTTCGCCGGTTTCGATGCAGATCGCGATCACACCGACGAACGCGCCGTCCTGGTTCTTCACCAGGTCAACGGCGTAGTACTCGTTGAGGAAGGTGGTGCCTGCCTTCAGGTTGCCCTGGTACAGGGTGTGCAGCAGCGCGTGACCGGTACGGTCGGAGGCTGCGCAGGTACGGGCAGCCTGGCCGCCCTTGCCGAAGTCCTTGGACTGGCCACCGAACGGACGCTGGTAGATACGACCGGTTTCGGTACGCGAGAACGGCAGGCCCATGTGGTCCAGCTCGAAGACCGCGGCAGGGCCTTCCTGGCACATGTATTCGATAGCGTCCTGGTCACCGATGTAGTCGGAACCCTTGACGGTATCGTACATGTGCCAGCGCCAGTCGTCGTTCGGGTCGGCCGAAGCGATGGCGCAGGTAATGCCGCCCTGGGCGGAAACGGTATGCGAACGGGTCGGGAACACCTTGGTGACTACAGCGGTCTTGTGGCCGCCTTGAGCCAGTTGCAGTGCTGCGCGCATGCCCGCGCCGCCGCCACCGATGATGATGGCGTCGAAGGAAATGGTTGGAATGTTAGCCATGAATCAGATACCCCAGAGAATCTGCACACCCCAGACGAAGTAAGCGAACATCGCAACGCCGCATACCGCCTGGAACAGGAAACGAATCGCAGTCGCCGACTTGCCGAACGCCATCGGCGTCAGGTAGTCGGTGGCAATGGTCCACATGCCGACCCAGGCGTGGGCGCCCAGGGCAACGAGGGCCAGCAGACTGAAGATGCGCATCGCATTGTTGGTGAACAGAGCGTGCCACTGGGCGTAGTCGATGCCCGGGTGGGCGGCGAGGTAGCCGATCAGGAAAATGAAATAAGCCGCGAGAACGACCGCCGAGACGCGCTGCGCCATCCAGTCGTAGAGGCCCGAACGCGACAGGTTCGTGACGTTAGTTACCATACCCAAACTCCTGCCAGAACGATCAGCACCACGGAGATGACGATCACGATTTTCGAGCCCAGCTTGCCGCCTTCCAGCGTCTCACCGACACCCATGTCCATGATCAGGTGGCGCACACCTGCCACGAGGTGGTACAGCAGGCCGGACAGCAGGCCCCAGGTCACCAGTTTGGCCAGCGGACTGGTCAGACACGCCTTCACCTCGGCAAAGCCTTCCTCCGAACCCAGCGACTTGCCCAGTGCGTACAGCATGATGGCAAGGCCGAGGAAGAGGATGACGCCGGAAATACGGTGAAGAATGGACGTGTACGCGGTGATCGGGAGTTTGATGGTCCTTAGGTCTAGGTTTACAGGTCGTTGGCTTTTCACGGCTTTTTTCACACTGAAGAGCCCCTAGCTAACAGGGCAAAGTTGTTGGTAAGTGTACTGGTCAGGTACCCACCACCCAGGAGAGCGACGACACCCAGCAGGGCGGGCTTGAAAGCCCCTGGGAGTCGGCTGCCGAGTATAGACAGTTAGGCTGCTTATGACAACGTGAGGGGCTAGCCCAAATAGCGCATTGCCTTTAAGGGACAAAAGGCGTAAACGGGCGAGAATTTCGTGAAAAATCAGGCCTCAGAGGGCGTTTCAACCAGCCTTTAGGCAAATTGACATTCGAATTTATCCCTCTATAGTGGTGCGGGCCCTGCGTGGGGGGTCTGTCTGATGATTTCAAGCATTAATAGGAGGCCACATGGCTGACAAAAAAGCGCAGTTGATCATCGAGGGCGCTGCCCCCGTCGAGCTGCCCATTTTAACCGGCACCGTTGGTCCCGATGTTATCGACGTCCGCGGGTTGGGGGCATCAGGCCACTTCACCTTCGACCCTGGTTTCATGGCGACCGCCTCGTGCGAGTCGAAGATCACCTACATCGATGGCGACAAGGGCGTGCTGCTGCACCGCGGCTACCCGATCGAACAGCTCGCCGAACAGTCGGACTACCTCGAGACCTGCTACCTGCTGCTCAACGGCGAACTGCCGAATGCCGAGCAGAAGGCCCAGTTCGTCAGCACCGTGAAGAACCACACCATGGTTCACGAGCAGCTGAAGTCGTTCTTCAACGGCTTCCGCCGCGACGCCCACCCCATGGCAGTGATGTGCGGCGTGGTCGGCGCCCTGTCGGCGTTCTATCACGACTCGCTGGACATCAATAACCCGCAGCACCGCGAAATCTCCGCGGTACGCCTGGTCGCGAAAATGCCGACCCTGGCCGCGATGGTCTACAAGTACTCCATGGGCCAACCCATGATGTACCCGCGCAATGACCTGTCGTACGCGGAAAACTTCCTGCACATGATGTTCAACACCCCGTGCGAGATCAAACCGATCAGCCCGGTGCTGGCCAAGGCGATGGACCGGATCTTCATCCTCCACGCCGACCACGAGCAGAACGCCTCCACCTCCACCGTACGCCTGGCGGGCTCCTCGGGCGCCAACCCGTTCGCCTGTATCGCCGCCGGCATCGCCGCACTGTGGGGCCCGGCCCACGGCGGTGCGAACGAAGCCGTACTGACCATGCTCGATGAAATCGGCGATGTCTCGAACATCGACAAGTTTATCGCCAAGGCCAAGGACAAGAACGATCCGTTCAAGCTCATGGGCTTCGGTCACCGCGTGTACAAGAACCGCGACCCGCGCGCCACCGTGATGAAGAAGACCTGCGACGAAGTGCTCAGCGAGCTGGGCATCAAGAACGACCCGCAGCTGGAACTGGCCATGCGCCTGGAAGAGATCGCCCTGACCGATCCGTACTTCGTCGAGCGCTCGCTGTACCCGAACGTCGACTTCTACTCGGGCATCATCCTCAAGGCCATCGGTATTCCGACCAGCATGTTCACCGTGATCTTCGCCCTGGCACGTACCGTCGGCTGGATCTCGCACTGGAAGGAAATGCTCTCCAGCCCATACAAGATCGGCCGCCCACGCCAGCTGTACACCGGCTACGAGCAGCGTGACATCGTCGAGCTGAAAGACCGCAAGTAAGCCCTGTCGGCCGAACGCAAAAAAGGCTGCCCTCGGGCAGCCTTTCTTGTTTCTGCGCTACCGGCGCCGATCACTGCTTCTCGGCACGCTCCTTCAACCCCTTCAGGGTATTGAACGGTGCATCCACCACGAACTTGTTGGCCAGCCAGGACGGCACGCTGCCACCTGGCTCGGTGTGCACCTGGTAGGTCACCTCGGTGCTGTCACCCTTGGGCACCAGCTTCCAGTAGCCCTCCACCTGGGCGACACGCACGAAGCCCTTTTCCTCCGGCAGATACTTTGGCTGCTCCTCAAGCTTGCGGGTCAGGCTGCCATCAGCCTCCTGGACAGTGGTCACATGCAGGACGGAATCGCGTGGCGTCACCGGCCATGGTGTATTGAACTGGGTGTAGGTCCAGCTCTGGTCGCCCTCGCTCTTGAGCAGTTTCTGCGACTTGCACTCGTGGATCCAGGCGCAGGCCCCCGCCACGTCCTCCTGCAACGCCTTGACCTTGGCCAGCGGCGCCTTGATCACGGTCACGCCACGGTAGGCCTTGTACTTGGAACCGGCCACCTCGCTGAGGGATACCTTGATCCCCTCCTCGTCCTTGGCCACCTGCCAGTTCTCAGCCCAAGCCGTCGGTGCCAGCACGACACCCATGCCACACAGCAGTGCAATACGCTTGATCGATCTCATCATCTTGTTCCTTGTTGTCGAGGATCCAACCTGTCACGCCGCCGTCATCTGCTCCAGCCACCCGATGATGCGGATAGCCTCGTCACGATCGTTGCCACAGATGTCCGCTTCCGCCTTGAAGCCGCCACACACTTTGGGCCGCTCGGGCTTGCCGAACAGCGCACAGAGGTTTTCGACATTCAGGTGCAGGCAGCGTTCGCCGGCCGGCTTGCCCTGCGGCATGCCGGGGATAGGTGAACTGATGGACGGGGCGATGCAGCAGGCACCGCAGCCCTCGCGGCATTTCATGACAACAGGACTCCCAGGAGCAAAACGGGACGAACGTCCCTGGATACTAACCGCTCAAACGTATGTTTGAAATTGCCGAGCGAATGAAAAAGACGGTGACCCGGCAGTCAGTTGCGGAATTCGAAATCGATCGCCGCGCCGTCGACGTCGCGCCGGCTGTCGTTGCGCAACTGCAGCTGCATTTCGTTGCTGATCAGCCGGCCGTTGAGCTGGAACGGGCTGCTGTCGGATTCCGGCTTGGTGGGGAACATCGACGGCAGCAGAGGTTTGCGCACCACCGGCCCGTCACCCAGGTCCGGCTCGAGGTGCCTGACCATTTCACTCGGCAGGCTCAGGTCGATCTTCGGCTTGGGTAGCGATTTGGCGACAGACTTGCTGACAGGTTTGGCCTTCACCTTGGACTTGGCCTTTGGTTTGGCCTTGGGCTTGGCTGTCGGTTTGGCTGCAGCCTTGGCCGGCGACTTGTGCACCCCCTGCGCCTTGGTTGCAGGCTCGGCAGCCTGCACCGCTCCGGCCGGCAGCCAGGGCAACGCGAAACACAGGGCAATGACAAGAGGACGAAACAGGTTCATGGGTACCGGGAGCGTAAGCTGCAAAACGCGTATGCTCCCTGTTCCCCGCTCATCTGACAAGCCTACAAAAGTGAACCAGTCGGCTCGCGGCACAATTGCTGGGCCAGCAGCCCCAGGGTCATCACCGCGCGCTCCGCCTCGCGGTTCCAGGGAATGCCGCAATTAAGCCGGATACAGTGGTTGAACTGCTCCGTATTACTGAAGATCAGCCCCGGCGCGATGCTGATCCCCTGCTCCAGCGCCCGCACATGCAGCTCCTGGGTATTGACCCGCCCCGGCAGGCTGACCCAAAGAATGAAGCCGCCGGTGGGCCGGGTCATCTGCGTGCCTTCCGGGAAGTGCTGCTGCACCGCCAGCTGGTAGGCACTGAGGTTCTTGCGATACTCCTGGCGAATGTAGCGCAGATGGCGATCGTAGCCGCCGTTCTCCAGGTAGGCGGCCACCGCCATCTGCGTGACACTGCAGGCCGAGTGCGTAGTGAAGGTCTGCAGGCGCTGGATCTCGTCCTGGTAGCGCCCGGCGATCATCCAGCCGACCCGCACCCCTGGCGACAGGGTCTTGGAGAAGCTCGAGCAGTAGATCACCCGGTCGAGGCGATCGAACGCCTTGAGCGCCTTGGTGCGCCCCTGCTCGAACATCAGCTCACCGTAGATATCATCCTCGACGATCTGTATGTCGAAGTCCGAGGCCAGGCGCAGCAACTGCTTCTGCCGCTCCTCGGGGATGGTGCCGCCCAAGGGATTGCTCAAGCGCGCCGTCAGTACCAGCGCCTTGATCGACCACTGGTTGGCTGCCAGTTGCAGGGCTTCCAGGCTGATACCGGTAGACGGGTCGCTGGGAATCTCGATGACCTTGAGCCCCAGCAGGTCGGCCAGCTGCAGCAGGCCATAGTAAGTGGGCGACTCGGCCGCGATCAGGTCGCCCGGTCGGGTCAGCACCCGCAGCGCCATCTGCAGGGCATCGACGCAGCCGTGGGTCACCACCACCTCACGCGGATCGACCAGCACGCCGGCATCACGCATGCGAATGGCGATCTGCCGGCGCAGCGGTTCGAAACCCGGGCTGAACATGTAGCTGAAGGCACGCGGACTGTGGAAGCGCGTCACCTTGGCCAATTGCTGGTGCAGGGCACGCACGGGCAGGTAGTCCACATGCGGCACCGCGGCGCCGAACGGGAAAACCCCATCGCGCCGCGCCTCGACCAGCACCTGCTGGATGATGCTTGCCCGGGTGACCAGGCCCGGACGCTCGACCCGCGCGATATCCGGGGTCTGCGCCGTCAACGCCGGGGTCTGGTGGACGTAGTAGCCGGACTGCGGCCGGGCACGGATCAGGCCCTGGTCCTCGAGATTGGCGTACGCCTGCAGCACGGTGGCATGGCTGACATTGAGCTGCGCGCTCATCTTGCGCACCGACGGCACCCGCTCCCCCGGCTGGTAGACACCCCGGCGGATGTCATCGGCCAGTTGCTGGGCAATGCGCTGGTACAGCAGCAGGTTGGTCATGGCGTGTTCTCGAAGCGCTGACGGGTCATTGTTCTTGTGTGGCTCACTGCGGGGCCAGAATACCGTAACAGTTACGAAGTGTACTGGGACAGATCGGAGAATAGCCAACAATACAGTTACGTGACAGAGAAGTGATAGCCGACCACGTCGGCGCGCCGACGAACGCTCAAATTACCTTTGATACTGCCGTTGCCGTTGCCGTTGCCGTTGCCGTTGCCGTTGCCGTTGCCGTTGCCGTTGCCGTTGCCGTTGCCGTTGCCGTTGCCGATCAAGAGTCTAGCGCCCTACCCAGCTAGCGACAGCTGCGTCATCCCAGGCGCCGCCCGTAACTTCGCGACTTCAGGAGGCCGAACGCAGGACTTGCGGAGGGAGGTGACGGGCATGGATGCCCGTCAAGCGCTGCGCCCCAGGATGGGGCGTTCAGCGCGGTCCTCCCGGGAGCAAGGCCGGAGTGAGGGGACCCGGAGCGAAGCGTAGGGCCGGATGAATGGAGCGCAGCGTTTTTTGGTTACTTTTTGTCGCGTTTGACAAAAAGTGACTCGCCGGGTGGCGAAAGGGTGAATATGCGTCATTATAGCAAATGAATGCGCTTACAACTGTAAAAACCCACGCCAATCGCATTTGACTTTGACTTTGACTTTGACTTTGACTTTGACTTTGACTTTGACTTTGACTTTGACTTACACAGCGTATGTTTTAAAAGCTATATACGCATTCATTTACGATGGTGACGCTTAATCACCTTTCCGCCCTTACGGCGGGTCCCTTTTTGAAGCATGTATGGACTTGAGACATCGCTGACACATGTGCGGGGACATGGTGGACACATTATCGCTTACCGTCGGGGTTGTTGAAGTCGATGGTTCGCAGCTTGTGTTGGCAGAAGTAAACATCAAAATGGTCGGGCCCTTGATCGCTGCGGCGGAGCGCCAATACATAGCCTGCTAGCGCCTTCGCTATCCGAAATGAGCGCTTCTTGAAGCGAAACTGACTGCTGTAGGGTTTCACCAGAATATCGTCGGGACCGTATTCAACGGTCGGTAGACGGCTTGGGAAGGCCCGCCTGCTCATCTGGTAGCGATCTGCCGGCACTTTGTAGCCCAGCTGTTGATGAGGACGCTTGTAGTTGTAAATGCCCCGCCAGAGGTCGAAAGCTTCCTGCGCTTCTCGCAGATCCCGGAAGCTGCGCCCTGTCAGTACCTCGGCCTTGAGCGTCCGATGGAATCGCTCATCCTTGCCATTGGTTTGTGGGTGCCCTGGTCTGCTGAAAGTCAGTCGAATTCCTAGTCGAACCAACCAGATACCTAGCGGTGTGAGTTCTCCAGGATTTCTTGGTGCTCCCCAGGGCGAGCCATTATCCGCGTTGATCTGCACAGGCAGTCCATACCGGCTGAACAGATCGGTCAGGTGCTCCATGACCAACTCTGTGCGCTGATGTGCGCAGGCCTGTATCACAAGGTTGAAGCGAGAGTGGTCATCAATCAGCGTCAGCGGATAACAAGGTCCCTGAGCCGTTTGGAAGAAGCCTTTAAAATCGATCTGCCACAGATCATTCGGGGCTTCGCGCTCAAAGCGTGTCCATGGTTTAGCGGCCTCGGATGCCTCTGCGGTGATCAATCCATGCCGATGCAGGACATTGGTTACGGTGCTGGCACAGATTCGCTGATCAAGCAGGTGACTGATCTTTCGGCCACCCCACGTAGAGTGCTCCTTACGGATGGCAATCACTTCCTCTTCTAGCCCAGGCTGAGTCTTGCGAGGGCTGGCGGCCGGCTTTCGAGAGCGCTCCTGCAAGCCGGGCAGGCCGTCCTGTCGAAATCGATTGAGCCATTTGTAACCCGTCTGAGGGCTAATGCCGAACCGGCGGCATAGCTCCCTCATATTAGCGTCCGGGTGATTGGCCAGGTTAACGAACTCTTCTCTCAAGCTCATGGCATCTCTCGCGTTCCAAGGCATGGTCGTATTCCCGGCAGATTGCTTGCCGAAAAGTGTCAACCATGTCTCCGTACACGTGTCCACCATGTGTCCGGTCCATACAGAAGCATCAAAAAGGAACCAAAAAATGCTCGCTGGTATGACTCACCCACATGGGTTACAAATCAGTTCACGCACATAGGTAACAGTCTTTAACTGGCAGGGTCGGTTTTCGAGGATCTGACCATGCCTTGGCGAGAGCTGAAACCTATGGACCTTAAAATGCTTTTCATCGCGGATTACCTGCAGGGGCCGCCCAGCTTCAGTGCCCTGTGCCAGGCCTACGAGATCAGCCGAAAGACCGGCTACAAATGGGTCGAGCGATATGAGAAAGAGGGGCCTTCGGGGCTGGAAGAACGCAGCCGCCGCCGGTTGAACCAGGATTGGGTCGTACCCGCCGCAGTTCGCGAAGCCATCATCGAATTGCGCAGTCGAGGCGAAACGGAACCGGGGCCGAAAAAGATCCAGGCTGCGCTGCAGGAGCGTTTTCCTGATCAGGCGCCGCCCTCGAAGACAGCGATCTACAACATCCTCAAGAAAGCCGAATTGGTCAAACCACGCCGCTTACGTCAGCGTGTAGCGGTCTATCCCAAGCCACTGGAGAAGGCCGAGTCGCCTAACCAGCTGTTCAGTGCGGACTACAAAGGTCAATTTCTGACAGGTGCAGGCGTCTGGTGCTATCCGCTGACGATCATGGATCACGCCAGTCGTTTCCTCCTCGCCTGCCACAGCATGCCCAATACCAACCTGCTGGAAACCCAGGCCGTTTTCACCCAAGTGTTCCGAGAGAATGGCTTGCCTGAGCGGATTCGTACCGATAACGGTGTGCCGTTTGCCAGTAAGGGGCGTGCGGGACTTTCTCAGCTGTCGATCTGGTGGCTGCGTCTAGGCATCATTCCCGAGCGCATTGCGCCTGGTCGGCCTGAACAGAATGGCCGCCACGAGCGCATGCATCGAACGCTCAAAAGCACGCTCCCATCGCCGCCGGCAGTGGCCTGGGAGGCTCAACAACGGCACTTTGATCGCTTTCGGCAGCACTACAATCACGAGCGCTTGCATGAAGCGCTGAAGCAGAAAACACCGGCGTCTTGCTACCAGCCATCTCCACGGCCATTCCCTGAAAAGCTCCCCGAAATGACCTATCCCAGTCATATCGAGAGCTTGCCGGCTGATAGCTCCGGCATCATCAATCGCCGGGGCTTGAGGATCTACGTAGGTTATGTGCTCAAGCACCAGACCATTGGACTGGAGCAGGTTGGGGATGGCGTCTGGGATGTTATTTTCGGTCCCATCATCCTTGGCAGGGTCGATGTGCGGGATGCCACTGATGGTTATGTAACGCTCAAGGTGTTGTCACCTATGTGAGTGAACTTTTGTGTAACCCATGTGGGTGATCCGTACACGCTCCATTCATCCGGCCCCTACGCTTCGCTCCGGGGTCCCCTCACTCCGGCCTTGCTCCCGGGAGGACCGCGCTGAACGCCCCATCCTGGGGCGCAGCGCTTGACGGGCATCCATGCCCGTCACCTCCCTCCGCAAGTCCTACGTTCGGCCTCCTGAAGTCGCAATTTGTGTCGCCTGAACTATCGCGCACTTAGAAGCAAAAGCAGAGCAAGAGCAAGAGCAAGAGCAAAACCTGGAAATTTATCGATTGAAAATAACACAATACACCGACGCACCGAAATATAACCTGAATTCGCATACAACTTCAAACCAACACCAAATACTATTCACCAACCAAAAAGAACATCAAACCCAAGTCAAGACAACAACTCCCCCTCAACCCGATCCCTCCCCCCCTGCTTGGCCACATAAACCCCAGCATCCGCCCGCAACAACAACGCATCCGCCCCCTCCCCCGCCCGCCACCCCGCCACCCCGAAACTCGCCGTGACCCGCCCAACGCCCTCCACCGGCACACTGCGCACCCCCTGCCACAACTCCTGCGCCAGCATCCGCGCCTGCTCGGCATTGCTCCCGGGGCACAGCACCATGAACTCCTCCCCGCCCAAACGGCAGAACACATCGGTGCGCCGCAGCCGATGCGCGATCCGCTGGCACAGATTGCGCAGCACATGATCCCCGACCGCATGCCCGAACTGATCGTTGATACGCTTGAAATGGTCGATATCCAGCATGATCACCGCCAGGTCCAGACCTTCGCGCTGGGCCCGATCCAGTTCGTTGCGCAGCCGCTCCTGGAAATAGCGCCGGTTGTAGATACCGGTCAGGGCGTCGGTCACCGACAATGCGCGCAACTCTTCCTCGACCCGCTTGAGATCCGAGATATCGGTCAGGTAGCCATGCCACAGCGTGCTGCCATGCTCGCCAATTTCTGGCGTAGCCTCCCCACGCACCCAGCGCAGCCCCGCTTGCGGCAGGCACACCCGATACTCCTCGCGCCACGGCGCAAGGTGCTCGGCGGAATACCGCACCGAGCGTCGCACCCGCTCCACGTCGTCAGGGTGAATACGCTCGAAAACCGCCGAGGCATCCTCGCGCAGCACCGCCAGGTCAACCTCGTAGATGTCGTGCAAACCTTGGCTGGCATAGGGAAAACAGGAATGGCCATCGGCATCCAGGCGGTACTGGTAGATCCCGCCAGGCACCTCGGCACTGAGTTTCTCCAGCAACCGATCGCGAGCCGCCAGGGCTTCGTGCACCCGGCGCCTCTCGGTGACATCGATGCAGATCGCCAGGTAACCCACCCACAAGCCCTGCTCGTCCAGCACCGCCGTCACCAGCATGTTGGCCAGCAGATGGCTGCCGTCCTTGCGTACCAGCGTCCAGTCCGCCGGCTGAGCGCCACCCTCCTGCACCGTTTCGGCGAACATCGCCTGGCCGGCGCCGACCTCGCGGCCAAAGCGCACGCTCAAGGCATGGGCACGCTGGTGCAGCTCTTCGGGCAACACCAGGTCCTCCAGCCGCAGCTGGCCCAGCGCTTCGCCGGCCGAGTAGCCCAGCATGCGTTCGGCGCCGGCATTGAACGTGCCGATCACTCCGCGCAGGCTGGTGGCGATGATCGCGACCTGGGTCGCGGCATCGAGCACGCTGCGCAACTGGTTGTGAGTCTCGCGCAACGACTGCTCGCTGACACGCAACTCGGCGGTGCGCCGGGCCACCAGGCCCAGGGCACGCTGGCGCTGGCTGAACAGGCTGTAAAGCAGCAGCGCCAGCAATATGCTCAGCAGGCCACCCAGCAATGCCACGACTGGCACCGCAGACGACCGGTTGGCCAACAGAAAGCCCTGGCTGGGGCGAATATCGAGCTGGTAGTGATGGTCGGCCAGGTGCAGCAGGTGACTGCTGGCAAGGCCCATGCGCGCCGGCGGCATGCCCGAGTCGAACAGCACCTCGTGACCACCCTCGGTGGACAGATCGAGGATGCGCACCACCAGGTTGTCATCGGCCACGGTCGGCAGGCTCTCGGCTATCAACTGGTGCAGGCTGAGCAACGCCATCACATAACCTCGGGGCAACTCGCTCGCCGGCGCATCATCGGCGAACACCGGGGCGACCATCAGCAGGCCGCGGGTGTAGGCCGGCTCGACATTGATCATGTCCAGCGGCGCAGACACCGCCATGCTGCCAGGGCCCGAGGCCCGGGCCAGGGTCGCGGCGCGCAGCGCCTGCCCGCCAAGGTCGAAACCATAGGGCTGGGCCTGCCGGCTCGCCGCCTGGGTGTACAGGACCGGGTAGTAGTGATCGCGCATCGCTGCCGCCTGCCAACGCCCCTGGGCGTCCAGGTCGCGGATCTGGTAAGGCTGCCCCAGCAAGGCGCCGGCCTGCTGCTCGAACGCCGCGCGCTGCCCGGACGCTACCCGCGGCGCCCAGGAGTAGGCCTGGGTGCGATGCAGCAACGGGCGGGCGTAGCCATCGAACTCGTAGGGCTTGACTTCACTGGAGTAGGCGAAGAAGCGGCGCAGGCCGTCCAGGCGCTGCTCCTGCTCCTCGAAACGTTCAGCGATGCGGCTGTAGCGCTCACTGGCCAGCAGTTCGAAGCGCTGGCGCAGTTGCTGCTTGAAGAAGGTCTGCGTGGCAATGGCCAGCGCGGCCGTGAGCAGCGCCCCGGCGACCAGCGCCGCCAGGGCCACGCCCCAGGCCGACAGCTCGTCACCGAACAGGCCAAGCGGCTTCGCAGGTACGCCTGGGTTCGACATAGAGGACTCTCAGCAACGTCAGCGTCCTGCGTATTGTCCCGCCCTGTCCTGCTTTATAGCCGCTGGCCAGTGGCCACGCCATGTACCTCGTCGGCTCAGCGCAAACGCAGCTGCCAGGCGCGATGGATGCGGTTGTTGCGAGCGAAGTCAGGGTCCAGGGTCTGGGCGCTGATTTCCTCCACCGCATACCGCGTCGCCAGGTGCTCGTCGAGCTGGAACTTGCGGAAGTTGTTGGAGAAGTACAGCACACCACCCGGCGCCAGGCGCGCCATGGCCAGGTCGAGCAGTTGCACATGGTCGCGCTGCACGTCGAACACCCCTTCCATGCGCTTGGAGTTGGAGAAGGTCGGCGGGTCGATGAAGATCAGGTCGTAGCTGTCCTGGGCGTTCTCCAGCCAGGCCATGACGTCGCCCTGCTCCAGGCGGTTGCGCTCGGAGAAACCGTTGAGCGACAGGTTGCGCCGTGCCCAGTCCAGGTAGGTCTTCGACAGGTCGACGCTGGTGGTGCTGCGCGCGCCGCCCTTGGCTGCATGCACGCTGGCCGTGGCGGTGTAGCAGAACAGGTTGAGGAAGCGCTTGCCCGCCGCCTCGCGCTGGATACGCAGGCGCATCGGGCGGTGGTCGAGGAACAGGCCGGTGTCGAGGTAGTCGGTGAGGTTGACCAGCAGCTTGACGCCGCCCTCGCTGACTTCCTGGAAGCGTCCTTCGGTGGCCTGGCGTTCGTACTGGCGGGTGCCGGTCTGGCGCTCCCGGCGCTTGAGCACCACGCGCTGCGGATCGACGCCAAGGGCCTGCGGAATCGCGGTCAACGCGTCGAGCAGGCGTGCCTGGGCCTTGTCCGGGTCGATCGAGCGCGGCGCGGCATACTCCTGCACGTGCACCCAGTCGTGGTACAGGTCGACAGCCAAGGCGTACTCGGGCATGTCGGCATCGTACACGCGGTAGCAATCGACCTGCTCGCGGCGGGCCCACTTGCCCAGCTGCTTGAAGTTCTTCTGCAGGCGGTTGGCGAACATCTGCGCGCCTTCCGACAGGCGCGCCGGCTCGCTGGCCACCGGCGCCTGGCGGCGCGGCTCGCCCTCACCCGCGTCGGCCTGGGCCTGACGACGATCGCCAGTGACGAACTGGTCGGGCTGGACCTTGAACAGCAACAGCTTGCACGGCAATGCGCCGTTCCAGAAAGCGTATTGCTTGTGGCTGCGGATACCCATGCGCTTGCCCAGCTCCGGCGCGCCGGTGAACACCGCCGCGTCCCAGCCCATGCATGCCTGGCGCAGGCGCTCGCCGAGGTTCTGGTAGAGGTACAGCAGGCTGGCCTCATCGCCCAGGCGCTCGCCATAGGGTGGGTTGCTGATCACCAGGCCCTTCTGGTTCTGGTCTGGGCGCGGCTCGAAGCTGGCCACCTCTCCCTGATAGATCTTCACCCAGTCGCCCAGGCCTGCGCGCTCGACGTTGTTGCGCCCCGGCTGGATCAGCCGCGGGTCGGCCTCGTAGCCACGAATCCACAACGGTGGCTTGGCCAGGCCCACTTGGGCACGGGCCTGGGCCTCCTCGTGCAGCTTGCGCCACAGCGCCGGTACGTGCCCGAGCCAGGCCGTGAAGCCCCAGCGCTCGCGCTTGAGGTTGGGGGCGATGTCGGCGGCGATCATCGCCGCCTCGACCAGGAAGGTGCCCACACCGCACATCGGGTCAGCCAGGGCGCCGCCCTCGGCCGCAATGCGTGGCCAGCCCGAGCGGATCAGCACCGCCGCTGCCAGGTTTTCCTTCAATGGCGCCGCGCCCTGCTGCAGGCGATAGCCGCGCTGGTGCAGGCTGTGGCCGGACAGGTCGAGGGACAGGATGGCCTCGCCACGGTCCAGGCGCAGGTGTACGCGCACGTCCGGGTCGACCTTCTCCACCGACGGGCGCAGGCCTTCGCGGTTGCGCAGCTTGTCGACGATGGCGTCCTTCACCTTCAGGGCGCCGAAGTGGGTGTTGTCGATACCCGAACCATGGCCGCTGAACTCCACCGCCAACGTACCGTCGGCCGCCAGGTGATCGGCCCAATCGAGGGCGTGCACACCGTCATAGAGGTCATCGGCGTTCTTCATGGAAAAACGCTTGAGCACCAGCAGCACCCGGTTGGCCAGGCGCGACCACAGGCATAGGCGATAGGCGGTTTCCATATCGGCGTCGCCGCGAATGGCCGAGGTGTGTTCACGCACCTCGCTCAGGCCCAGTTGGCGGGCCTCCTCGGCGAGCAGGCCTTCAAGACCCTTGGGGCAGGTGAGATAAAGTTCGAAACGGTCCGACATGTGCAATCCAGAGCCTTTGGCTAGGTAGATGGCAAGCCGACGCATCGGCTGCCGCTGTTTGCCCGCGCACCTTTCCAGCAGGCGCCCGGGTGGCCTTGCGAAGCGTTCGCAAGACCTGGCCGCCCGGCAGACCAACGCCTCGCGCAGAAGCGAAAGAGGCTTTGATCGTCGGGCAGTGTGAAAATTTCGTGGACCCAGGGTTCAGATGTGACCCTTCGTCGCATTACCAATTATTACTGTCATCATCGAGCAACGCTGGCCAATTGACGTCAACGTTGACTAAACCCTGATCATAGCGGGCTCAACGGCAAACAAGGTTGAGTCGCATTTATTTACTTATCCCCTCACCCTCGGAAAGGTTACGTCCTTATGACAAATCGATCATTCACACTGTGACTCGCATTCGTTAGAACTGATCTCAGGCCGCACCGCAACGGGGCGGCACTTTCAGCCCGCGACGCCGGCAGCGGGCGCAAACCGGCAGAACGATTCTGCCCGGCCTCGGAGAGGCCGACGGGACATTACAGTCAACAAGTGAGGGCAACACCCTATGAGAAGACTTAAGCGTGATCCGTTGGAAAGAGCATATTCACGTGGCTACCAGTATGGAGTCACCGGCAAATCCCGCGAACTTTGCCCCTTCAATCTACCCTCTGTACGCCAAGCCTGGATCAACGGCTGGCGCGAAGGTCGCGGCGATAACTGGGATGGCATGACCGGCACCGCTGGCATTCATAGACTCAACGAAAATCACGCCGTTGGCTGAACGAGGACACTGAATTCGAGTCACCATGCGCGCCCTATCCGG
The DNA here is from genome assembly GCF_018596375.1 of Pseudomonas sp. RC3H12. NCBI lineage: Bacteria > Pseudomonadati > Pseudomonadota > Gammaproteobacteria > Pseudomonadales > Pseudomonadaceae > Pseudomonas > Pseudomonas sp. RC3H12. The sequence continues at coordinate 3,082,924 of NZ_CP075595.1, forward strand.
GCGGCGGGCTGCGGCCCAGGGGCCCCTTTGAAGGGGCCCTTTTTTATGCACCTTATTTTCTCGCCATATCTTCTATACAGCGTGGGAGCGGCTCATTTCATGGTTTCGGCATCGCCGCAATCGCATCCACCGCTTCACGAATCAACGCCGGGCCTTTGTAGATAAAGCCCGAATAGATCTGCACCAGGCTAGCCCCAGCGGCGATCTTCTCAGCCGCGTGGCGCCCCTCGGTAATGCCGCCAGCGGCGATGATCGGCAGCTTACCGCCCAGCTCGCCCGCCAGCACCTTCACCGTGTGCGTGCTCTTTTGCAGTACCGGCGCACCCGACAGGCCGCCCGCCTCGCCACCGAACGGCAGGCCTTCGACACCTTCGCGGCCCAGGGTGGTATTGGTGGCGATCACCGCGTCCATGCCCGACTCGCGCAGCGCCGCAGCCACCAGCGCGGTCTCTTCGTCGCTCATGTCCGGTGCAATCTTGATCGCCAATGGCACGCGCTTGCCGTTGGCCGTGGCCAGCTGTTCACGGCGCTCGGCCAGGGCATCGAGCAGTTGCTTGAGCGAGTCGCCGAACTGCAGCGAACGCAGGCCCGGGGTATTCGGCGAGCTGACGTTGACGGTGATGTAGCTGGCGTCGTTGTAGACCTTTTCCAGGCAGATCAGGTAGTCGTCCTGGGCCCGTTCGACCGGGGTGTCGAAGTTCTTGCCGATGTTGATACCCAGTACCCCGGTGTACTTCGAGGCGCGCACACGTGCCAGCAAGTGGTCGACACCCAGGTTGTTGAAGCCCATGCGGTTGATGATGGCCGTGGCTTCAGGCAGGCGGAACAGCCGTGGCTTGGGGTTGCCCGGCTGCGGGCGTGGCGTCACGGTGCCGATCTCGACAAAGCCGAAGCCCAGCTGGGCGAAACCGTCGATGGCCGCGCCGTTCTTGTCCAGGCCAGCGGCCAGGCCGACCGGGTTGGCGAAGTTCAAGCCCATCACCGTCACCGGCAACGCCGCTGGTTGCTTGCACAGCAGACCATTGAGCCCCAGGCGGCCACCGGCGCCGATCAGGTCCAGCGAGAGGTCGTGGGAGGTTTCCGGGGAGAGCTTGAACAGCAGCTGGCGGGCCAGGGTATACATGGGCGGGCGGACTCGCGGTGTGTGAGGGGGCGATTATAGCCAGCGCGCCGCCGGGGCGACAGGGCCATGGCACATGGGTTGCTATGTCTGTTGCATGCCGCTCTATTGCGAACGCTCGAGGAACTCCGTGAACACAGCCCTCCCGACAACGCCCCTGGCCTGGGTCAACGGTAGCGACGCGCCGGAAAAACCCAGCCTGGACATCGGTTTCATGGCCCTCACCGACTGCGCCTCGGTGGTGGTCGCCGCCACCCAGGGCTTCGCCCAGCCATTCGGCCTGACGTTAAACCTGCGCCGCCAGGCCTCTTGGGCCGGGCTGCGCGACAAGCTGGTCAGCGGCGAGCTCGACGCCGCCCACTGCCTGTATGGGCTGGTATACGCCGTGCACCTCGGTATCGGCGGCGTGCCCGCCAGCCCCCTGGCCGTGCTTATGGGCCTGAACCAGAACGCCCAGGCCATCAACCTCTCCGCCGCACTGCAGCGCAAGGGCGTGACCAACCCCGAGGCACTGGCGCGGCTGGTGCACCAGCAAGGCGCACGACTCACCTTCGCCCAGACCTTTCCCACCGGCACCCATGCCCTGTGGCTGTACTACTGGCTGGCCAGCCAGGGGATTCACCCATTGCGTGACGTCAGCAGCGTGGTGGTGCCCCCGGCGCAGATGACCGCCCACCTGCAGGCCGGACGTATCGACGGCTTCTGCGTCGGCGAACCCTGGTCGGCGGACGCGCTCGCCAAGGGCCAGGGCTTCACCCTGGCCACCAGCCAGTCGATCTGGCCCGATCACCCGGAAAAGGTCCTGGCCTGCGCCCGGGGTTTCGTCGAACAGTACCCCAACAGCGCCCGCGCACTGATCCAGTCGGTACTCGCCGCCGCGCACTTCATCGAGCAGAGCCAGGAGAACCGCCGCAGCACCGCGCAACTGCTCAGCGGCAGCGCCTACCTTGACACCCCCGTCGACAGCATCGAGCCGCGCCTGCTCGGCGACTATCAGGATGGCCTCGGTCACCGCTGGCACGACCCCCATGCCCTGCGCCTGTTCGACCAGGGCCGGGCCAACCTGCCCTACCTGTCCGACGGCATGTGGTTCATGACCCAGTTCCGCCGCTGGGGCCTGCTGCGTGACGACCCGGACTACCTCGGGGTCGCCCGCCAGGTGCAACAGCTGGCCCTTTACCGCGAGGCCGCCTCAGCACTGGGCGTGCCCTGCGCCGACCTACCCATGCGCAGCAGCCTGCTGCTCGACGGCCGCCGCTGGGACGGCAGCGACCCCCATGGCTATGCGCGCAGCTTCCCCCTACACGCCCTGGACGCGGCGCCTGATGCCCGCGCCAGTCATTGAGGGGACGAGCATGCTGCGTATCCTGCTGATCGACGACACCGAAAAGAAAGTCGGTCGTCTCAAGGCGGCCCTGATCGAGGCCGGCTTCGAAGTGATCGAGGCCGGCAACCTGAGCATCGACCTGCCCGCCTGTGTCGAAACGGTGCACCCGGACGTGGTGCTGATCGATACCGAGTCACCTGGCCGGGATGTGATGGAACAGGTGGTGCTGGTCAGCCGCGATCGCCCCCGCCCGATCGTGCTATTCACCGACGAGCATGACCCCGACGTGATGCGCCAGGCGATCCAGGCTGGAGTCAGCGCCTATATCGTCGAGGGTATCCAGGCCACGCGCCTGCAGCCGATCCTCGACGTGGCCATGGCCCGTTTCGAAAGCGACCAGGCATTGAAGGCGCAATTGCTGGCCCGCGACCAGCAACTGGCCGAGCGCAAGCGCATCGAACAAGCCAAGGGGCTGCTGATGAAAATGAAGGACTGCAACGAGGAAGCGGCCTACACCCTGATGCGCCGCCAGGCCATGAGCCGCCAGCAGAAGCTGATCCAGGTGGCGGAGCAGATCATCGCCATGTCGGAGATGCTGGGCTAGTTGCAATGACCCGCAGACCTTGGCCCGTCTCTTGCTCATGGAACCCCAGGTAGCCAACGGCGGTTGCCCCCCAGACCCCGACAAAGACGTCGCTCCCCAGCCACTCATCCGTGGACCGGGCAGCGGCGTCTTTTCGTTTCCGCCCTGTGTTGTGCGCCCCACGAGGTGTCAGATGAATACGAGCTTCTGGAAATCCGGGCATGTGCCCACCCTGTTCGCCGCCTTCCTGTATTTCGACCTGAGTTTCATGGTCTGGTACCTGCTCGGCCCGATGGCGGTGCAGATTGCCGCCGACCTGCAACTGACCGCACAGCAACGCGGCCTGATGGTGGCCACGCCGATCCTGGCCGGCGCGCTGCTGCGCTTTGCCATGGGCGTGCTGGTCGATCGCCTGTCGCCCAAGACCGCCGGGCTGATCGGCCAGGTGGTGGTGATCGTCGCCCTGGCCTGTGCCTGGCAGCTGGGCGTGCGCAGCTACGAACAAGCCTTGCTGCTGGGTGTGTTCCTTGGCTTTGCCGGGGCCTCGTTCGCCGTGTCTCTGCCGCTGGCCTCGCAGTGGTACCCGCCGCAGCACCAGGGCAAGGCCATGGGCATCGCCGGTGCCGGCAACTCCGGCACGGTGTTCGCCGCGCTGCTGGCGCCAGCGCTGGCCGCCGCCTTCGGCTGGAACAATGTGTTCGGCTTTGCCCTGCTGCCGCTGCTGCTGACCCTGGTGCTGTTCGCCTGGCTGGCCCGCAATGCCCCGCAACGGCCCAAGCCCAAGGCCATGGCCGACTACCTCAAGGCCCTCGGCGACCGCGACAGCTGGTGGTTCATGTTCTTCTACAGTGTCACCTTCGGCGGCTTCATCGGCCTGGCCAGCGCCCTGCCCGGCTATTTCAGCGACCAGTACGGCCTGAGCCCGGTGACCGCCGGCTACTACACCGCCGCCTGTGTGTTCGCCGGCAGCCTCATGCGCCCGCTCGGCGGCGCCCTGGCCGATCGCTTCGGCGGCATCCGCACCCTGCTGGCGATGTACAGCGTGGCCGCCGTGTGCATCGCGGCAGTAGGCTTCAACCTGCCCAGCGCGGCGGCGGCCCTGGCGCTGTTCGTCAGCGCCATGCTCGGGCTCGGTGCGGGCAATGGCGCGGTGTTCCAACTGGTGCCGCAGCGCTTCCGCCAGGAGATCGGCGTGATGACCGGGCTGATCGGCATGGCCGGCGGTATCGGCGGTTTCCTCCTCGCTGCGGGCCTTGGCACCATCAAGCAGCACACCGGCGACTACCAGCTCGGCCTGTGGCTGTTCGCCAGCCTCGGCCTGCTGGCCTGGTTCGGCCTGCATGGCGTCAAGCAGCGCTGGCGCACCACCTGGGGCTCGGCCGCAGTCACCGCGGCGCGGGTCTGAGGCGCCGCCATGAGCCTGCTACTGAGCTTCGCCCAGGCCAGCGCCACAGGCCCGCGCACGGATAACCAGGATGCCCTGCGCCTGGTCACCCCTGCAGCCGAGCTGGCGGCCAGCAAGGGCTACCTGTGCGCGCTGGCCGACGGCGTCAGCCAATGCGCCGACGGCGGCCTGGCAGCGCGCGCCAGCTTGCAGGCCCTGGCCCTGGACTACTACGCCACGCCCGCCACCTGGAGCGTGGCCCAGGCCCTGGACCGTCTGCTGATGGCGCAAAACCGCTGGCTGCGCGCCCAAGGCAACGGCCAGCCGCTGCTCACCACCCTCAGCGCCCTGGTGCTGCGCGGGCGACGCTTCACCCTCGCCCACGTCGGCGACTGCCGGGTGTACCGCTGGCAGGACGACCAACTGCAATGCCTGAGTGAAGACCATGTGTGGGACCAGCCCGGCATGCAGCACGTGCTCAAGCGCGCGCTGGGGCTGGACCAGCAGTTGTTGGTGGACTATCTGGAGGGCGATCTGCACGAAGGCGAGTGCTTCGTGCTACTCAGCGACGGCGTGTGGGCCAGCCTGGACGATGCGCATATCCAATCGATCCTGCGCGAACACCGCGACCTGCAGGAAGCCGCCGATACCCTCGTGGCCAGCGCCCACCACTGCGGCAGCCAGGACAATGCCAGCGCCTTGCTGGTACGAGTCGACCAGCTGGGCGCGAGCAACCTGGGCGACACCCTGGCGCAGCTCAAGCAGTGGCCGCTGCCAGCCGCTTTGCGTGAAGGCCAGATGATCGATGGCTGGCAGGTCGACGGTTTGCTGGCCCAGAGCAGGCAAGCGCTGCTCTACCGCACCCGTGATCCGCAAGGCCGGCCCTGGTTGCTCAAGACCCTGCCCCCGGCCCGCGATAACGAGCCCGGGGCCGCCCAGACCTTGCTCATGGAAGAGTGGTTCCTGCGCCGGGTCGCCGGCCGCCACTTCCCCGAAGTGCACCCGGCCAGCCAGCGCCAGCACCTGTACTACCTGATGCGCGAATACCCGGGCACGACCCTCGCCAACCTGCTCGTGGCGGGCGGCCCGCTGCCCCTGGCGCAATGGCTGGAAATGACGCGCCAGCTGCTGCAGGCTGTCGGCGCGCTGCACCGGCGCAACCTGCTGCACCGTGACATCAAGCCGGAAAACCTTCACTTGGGCGAAGATGGCCAGTTGCGCCTGCTGGACTTCGGACTGGCGTACTGTCCGGGGCTTTCCGAGGACCCGCCCCGCGCCTTGCCAGGCACGCCTTCGTTCCTTGCCCCGGAAGCCTACGACGGCCTGCCCCCTGCGCCGCGTCAGGACCTCTATGCCGCGGGCGTGACGCTTTACCAGCTGCTTACCGGCCACTACCCCTACGGCGAAGTCGAGGCGTTCCAACGGCCACGCTTCGGTACGCCAGTAAACCCGGCGCGCTACCGCCCGGATGTGCCGGAGTGGTTGCAGCACAACCTGTTGCAGGCGGTGGCGGCAGATCCAGCGCAGCGCTTCGAGACCGCCGAACAGTGGTTGCTGTTGCTGGAGCGGGGGGATCGCCAGGAACTGGACGAGCGACCACGACCACTGCTGGAGCGTGAGCCACTTAAGGTATGGCGCACGATTGGGCTGCTGTCGCTGCTGTTGAACATGGTGCTGTTGGTGGTTCTGCTCAAGCACTGAGCACGCGGCCATCCACGCCCCATCGCCCCCAAAAAATCGCGGACAAAGAAAAACCCGGCCAAGGCCGGGTTTTTCGTGAAGCGTCAAACCAATTACTTGGCCTGGGCTTCTACCTGAGCTTCTACGCGACGGTTGACGGCGCGGCCAGCTTCGGTGGCGTTGTCGGCGACCGGACGGGTCTCACCGTAGCCAACCGAGTCAACACGGCTCGATTCAACACCGTACTGCTGGGTCAGGACCTGCTTGACAGCGCTGGCACGACGCTCGGACAGCTTCTGGTTGTAAGCGTCTGGGCCGACGGAGTCAGTGTGACCTTCCACGGTGGTGGTGGTCTGTGGGTACTGCTTCATGAAGTCAGCCAGGTTCTTGATGTCGCCGTAGCTGTTTGGCTTGACGACCGACTTGTCGAAGTCGAACTTGACGTCCAGCTCAACGCGAACGACTTCGGCAACAGCCGGGCAGCCATCAGCGTCAACGGTAACGTTGGCTGGGGTGTCAGGGCACTTGTCGACGTTGTCGCAGACGCCATCGTTGTCGCTGTCGGAGCAGACTTCGGCAACTGGAGCAGGCGCAGGAGCGGCTTTCTGGCCACCGCTGCCACCGAAGTTCAGACCCAGACCAACGGTCGGGCCCCACTCGGTGTTGCCGTTGTCGATGTTGTACATGGCTTCGACGCCGGCACGGGCGAAGAACATGTCGGTGATGTACCACTTGGCGCCAGCGCCAACGTTGGCGAAGGTGGAGTGGTCACGGCCGCTACGAGTGGCCTGGCCCAGGCTCTCGTGAGCGAAACCGGCGGAAACGTACGGACGCAGTGCATCGCCTACGGTACCGAAGTGGTAGGTAGCGTCGAGCTTGGTCTTGGAGCCTTTGATGTCTTTGTTGAAGACTTCACCACGAGCGTTGTGGGTCTCGTTGTAGCCCAGGTCCAGGGAGACGTCGTCGGTCAGGAAGTAACCGAGGCGAACACCTGGATTGGTGCCGGTGTTCTTGAAGTTACGTTCGCTGTCGTAGAACTGCTTGGTAACGTTACCTTCGATTTCGACTGCGCCTTGGCCTTGAGCCAGAGCGCCGAGCGAAGTCACGGCCACGAGCGAGCCAATGGCCAAGCCCAAGGTGTTTTTCAATTTCATCCGTTAAATCCCCATCTGGTGATAGTTAAGCAGTCCCACCAACATCCGGGGGACAACTCGACGGCAAGTCTAGCAGAACTTGCCGGTTGGTTAGAGGTATTTGCAGGCCACTAAGTTTCAGCCACGCCTGCAAATTTCTCTCTAAGCTTGTCGAGCGCACGCTTGTAGCGCATTTTCGTGGCGCTCAGGCCCATGTGCATGATGTCCGCGATCTCCTGGAATTCCAGCTCCGCGACAAAGCGCAGCACCAGGATTTCCCGGTCGATCGGGTTCACATGTACCAGCCATTTATCCAGCCCGCCTTTTTCTTCCGGCTTCGGTGCCTTGTCCTCGGACGCCTCTTCGACAGGGTCCAGGCTCAGCGCATCCATCAGCCGGCGCTTGCGACGCTCCTTGCGGTACTGGGTGATGCATTCGTTGTAGGTGATGCTGTAGAGCCAGGTCTTGAACTTGGACTTGCCCTCGAAGTTCTTCAACCCGTAGAGCACCTTGAGCATCACCTCCTGACAGACATCGTCGGCATCCCGATCGTTCCCCAGGTAGCGCGCACAGACGTTGAACAGCGTGCGCTGGTAGCGCCGCATGAGTTCCTCATAGGCGCGGGTGACATGAAACAGCTCCTCATGCGAACGCGCCACCAACTCCTCGTCGGTGAGCTCGCGGGGGTCATAGCGCATGGGCGGCGAATGAACTTTATTCAAAACGGATCTGGCCGACAGTCAGGTCAATGTCGCCGCTCGGCCCCGTGGGCCGTTTTTTGCGGCGGCATACATTAACAGCTTTTGTTCGGTTAGCGGCTATTCACGCGCTGCTCGAGCAGCTCGCGATTAGACAACGACACCAGTTCGCCATCATCGGTCAGCAGGGTCGTCTTGACCGTGCCGATCTCCTCGATGTGCCCTTCGACCTCGCCAATGCGCACGTGCTGGCCGACCTGATAGAGCTCACGCACATAGATGCCGGCCAGGATCTGTCCAGCAATTTCACGGCTGCCCAGGCCCATCGCCAGGGCAATTGCCAGACCAACGGTAATCAGCCCGATGACGATCACGTGGTTGAGCAGGTCGGTCTTGACCTCCAGCTGGCTGATGGCCACCGAAATACTGATGATGATCACGAGGCCCTGGACGATACGCCCGACGCCAGCGGCGTACTCCAGGCCGATGCCCTCGGCGGCGCCGCGCACAAGGCCGTTGGCCAGTTGCGCCAACAGCACGCCGGCCAGCATCACCAGCGCCGCGCCGAATACCTTGGGCAGGTACAGCGCCAGCATGTCCAGGGTCGCCGAGACCCGCTCCAGGCCCAGCGATTCAGCCGCCGAAACCAGGAAGATCAACAGCACGAACCAATAGACGATCTTGCCGATCAGCGTCGAAATCGGTACCTGGATACCAATCCGGGCGAGCATCTTGGTCAGGCCGGTACCACTCATCAGGCGGTCCAGGCCGAACTTGGCCAGCACCTTGGACAGCAAGGTGTCGAGCAGCTTGGCCACGACAAAACCAAGCAGCACCACGACCAGCGCGCCGAACAGGTTGGGGATGAAGTTCGCCACCTTGGTCCAAAGGGCAGTCATGGCGGTGACCAGGCTCTGGGTCCAGAGATCGAGTTCCATATTCAATCGGCCTTATCTGCAGGGCTGCCTGCGGCAGGGTTGCGGGTAGAGTTGCGGCGCACCGGCGCCACATGCGCCGAGCCATTGTTCACGGCGATCAGCAGCGCCTGGCTCCAGCGGCCAAGCAGGCTGAACAGATCGCCCGCGCCAACCTGGCGGTTGGCGGTCTTGAGCACGCGACCCAGGCACGCGGCGTCGTCACGGTCCTGGCCGGACGGCGACGCCTTGAGCAGGTCGCGCAGGGATTCTTCAAACGGATCGTGCATGGGCACCTCGCGCAATGTCAGTCAAAGACGTGGGTGCCAGGCGATGGGTCACACCTGCCACTGGGACGAATGTTTCAAAATGCCTCATTTCAGACCCAGCGCAGTCGACGGAACAACCACCACTGCCCCGCCGCCAGCCCCAGCACCACGGTGCAGGCGAGCGCGAAGCCGTAGGGGTTTTCCGCCCCGGGAATACCGCCGACATTGATGCCCAGCAGGCCCGTGACAAAGCTCATGGGCAGGAAAATGCAGGTAATGATGCCAAACCGGTACATGGTCCGGTTCATTCGCTCGCTGCGGCGCCGATCCTCGCTTTCCAGCACCAGGGCGGCTCGCTCGCGAGCCAGTTCGAGTTCTTCGAGGTAGCGGATCAGGCTGTTGTTCAGCTCGTTCCAGTAGTCCGCGTCAGCATCGGCGAACCAACTGCATTTATTGCGCGAAAGCTGGGCATAGATATCGCGCTGAGGGGCAAGGAAACGGCGCAGGCCGGCGGCACGACGGCGGATCTGCTGCAGGCTGCCCTGGGCTGGAGAATACCGTTCGTCGGATTCTGCCTTTTCCTCTTCCAGATCGACCGCTTCGGACAGGTCGCTGACGAGCGCCTGGACCTTCTCGGTCAGCAGTTCGCCCATCAGCAACAACAGTTCGGAAGCCGTTTTCGGCCCCCTGCCCTCGTCCAGCTGCTGGAGCACCTCGTCGCTGGCGCGCAGCGGCCGCAAACGCAGCGAGATGACCCGCCGCGCCTCGGCGAAGATACGTACCGAAACCATGTCCTCGGGTTCGGCACCCGGGTTGAGGTTGACCCCGCGCAGGAACAGCAGCATCTGCTCGCCGGCCATCTGCAACAGGCGCGGGCGGGTGTTCTCCTCAAGCAACAGTTCGCAGGCGAACTCGCTCAGACCGCTGTCGTGCAGCAGCCAGGTGCGAGTCTGCGGATGGCTGCGGTCCCAGTGCAGCCACAGGCTCTCCTGGGGCTGCAACTGCAGGTCGTCCAGCTCGGTGCGGGCGATCGAACGCGCGCCACCCTTGCCATCGAGCACCAGGGCATGCACCAGGCCCCATTGCGCGTTGTCTTCCTCGAACATCAAAGCTCCATGGGTGTGCGGCGAATCACTCGGGCATCTTCAGCGGGCTTGGCGAGACCAGCACGCCGTTGTTGTCGGCGTACACGTATTCGCCCGGGCGGAAGGTCACGCCGGCAAAGGTCACCGCGACGTTGAGGTCGCCAATGCCGCGTTTGTCGGTCTTCATCGGGTGGCTGGCCAGGGCCTGGATACCGACATCGGTCTGCGCCAGCACGTCCACGTCACGCACGCAGCCGTAGATCAGCAGGCCTTCCCAGCCATTCTTCGCGGCCTTCTCGGCGAGCATGTCGCCCAGTAGCGCACGGCGCAGCGAACCGCCGCCGTCGACCACCAGGACCTTGCCCTTGCCGTCGAGCTCGACCTGTTCCTTGACCAGGGAATTGTCTTCGAAGCACTTGATGGTGACGATTTGGCCGCCGAATGAGTCGTGGCCGCCGAAGTTGCTGAACATGGGTTCAAGCACCTGGACCAGGTCCGGGTAGGCGTCGCACAGGTCGGGCGTTACGTAATGCTGCATGGGAAACTCCTGTCAGTCACAACGAAAGCGGGTGTCGGCCAAGGCTACACCTTGGAAGGGCCGGCAGTCATCCGGGACCGAGTAGTCAGTTGAACCGTCGCCCCGCCGGCCGATGTTCAACTGGCAGCCACAGGCTCCATCACCACCGTCGAGGCATGCACCGGTACCAGGGGGTCGCGCAGCCAGCGCTCCACCAACGGCCACACCTGGGCCTGCGCCGCCTTGCTGACCAGCATGTCGACATGCCCGAAGGCCTCGAAGCCTTCCTCGCGGCCCAGGCGCAGGAACTGCCTGGCATCACCGCCAAACTGCTCGAACAGCTTGCGGCAGGCCCACACCGGATCCTGGAAGTCACCGGCTCCGGCCACCGCCAGCAGCGGCACCTCGACTTCGGCCAGCCCCGACCACCAGTCCTTCTCCTTGTCGCCGAAGCGGCCGAACAGGCCATTCCAGCGCAGGCTCTCCAGGGCCAGGCCGATGGGTTCGTCTTCCGGGCCCCGCTTGAGGCGCGAACCGGAAATCTGCGCAAAACGCTTGAGCAGCATGCGCGCGCCCCACTCCACCGGTGGCACTTTTAACGGCCAATAAACCCGGCTGACCTGGGTGCCAAACAACGCCGCACTGGCCACCAGGCCGGTGTCGAGATAGCCGCTGCCCAGTGCCGCCGCCAACGTGGTGCCGCCCAGCGAGTGGCCGATCCAGCGCGGAACCTGCCCGGCTTTTTCATGTACGAAGGCGCCGATCACCGGCAGATCGTAGCGCGCATAGTCGGCCACGCGATTCTGCCGCCAGTCGCGGTTGCGCGGCGACAGGCCGTGGCCGCGCATCTCCGGGATCCAAACATCGAAACCGGCACGTGCCAGGTAGGCGCCCAGGCCGATGCCCTTGGGCGAATACCAGAAACGCCGGTTGGAGAAGCTGCCGTGCAGGAGAATGACCGGCATGCCCTGGACGCGCTCCTGATCGGCCAGGCCCAGGCGGGTGACGGCCAGTTCTACACTCGCATCCGGGCTGTTGCCGGCCTTGATCCGGTAGACGTCTTCGCTGAGGTCGCCGCGGCGCTCGGCACTGAGCAACGCGACGGGAAATTGGGTGCTGCTGCTTTGCATGGCTTCACAAATTCAGTGGACATGAAACGTGGGAGCGGCGGTGCGCCGATGCGACTTGCCCCACGATGGTGTCAGAGCAGACTACAGAGGTGTCTTCACTGACGCTATCGCGGGGCAAGTCGCATCGGCGCACCGCCGCTCCCACGCACTAACACCAGGGCGCTACAGGCGCCCTGTTACCGCATCAGGCAGCGCCCTGGCCTTCGGCCAGGAAGAACCAGGTCTCAAGCACCGAGTCCGGGTTCAGCGACACGCTTTCGATGCCCTGCTCCATCAACCACTTGGCCAGGTCGGGGTGGTCCGACGGGCCCTGGCCGCAGATGCCGATGTACTTGCCGGCCTTGTTGCACGCGGCGATGGCGTTGGCCAGCAGCTTCTTCACGGCAGGATTTCGCTCATCGAACAGGTGGGCGATGATGCCGGAATCGCGGTCCAGGCCCAGGGTGAGCTGGGTCAGGTCATTGGAGCCGATGGAGAAGCCGTCGAAGTACTCGAGGAACTCTTCGGCCAGGATGGCGTTGGACGGCAGCTCGCACATCATGATCACGCGCAGGCCGTTGTCGCCGCGGGCCAGGCCGTTTTCGGCGAGCAGGTCAACGACCTGGCTGGCCTCGCCCAGGGTGCGCACGAACGGCACCATGATCTCGACGTTGGTCAGGCCCATCTCGTTGCGCACGCGCTTGAGCGCACGGCACTCGAGCTCGAAGCAGTCACGGAACGACTCGCTGATGTAGCGCGACGCACCGCGGAAGCCCAGCATGGGATTTTCTTCTTCCGGCTCGTAGAGCTTGCCGCCGATCAGGTTGGCGTATTCGTTGGACTTGAAGTCCGAAAGGCGCACGATGACCTTTTTCGGGTAGAAGGCCGCAGCCAGGGTGCTGATGCCCTCGACCAGCTTCTCGACATAGAAGCCGACCGGGTCGTTGTAGCCGGCAATGCGCTTGTCGACGCTCTCTTTCAGCTCCGGCGGCAGGCCGGCGTAGTTGAGCAGCGCCTTGGGATGCACGCCGATCATACGGTTGATGATGAACTCCAGGCGCGCCAGGCCGACACCGGCATTGGGCAACTGGGCGAAGTCGAAGGCGCGGTCCGGGTTGCCGACGTTCATCATGATCTTGAACGGCAGCTCCGGCATGGCGTCGACCGAGTTCTGCTTGATGTCGAAGCCCAGCTCACCTTCGAAGATGAAGCCGGTGTCGCCTTCGGCGCAGGAAACGGTGACGCCCTGGCCATCTTTCAGGACCTGGGTGGCGTTACCGCAGCCGACCACCGCCGGGATGCCCAGTTCACGGGCGATGATCGCCGCGTGGCAGGTACGCCCGCCTCGGTTGGTGACGATGGCGCTGGCGCGCTTCATCACCGGCTCCCAGTCAGGGTCGGTCATGTCCGAGACCAGCACATCGCCTGGCTGGACCTTGTCCATCTCGGACACGTCGTTGATCACGCGGACTTTGCCGGCGCCGATGCGCTGGCCGATGGCACGTCCTTCGACCAGCACGGTGCCCTTCTCTTTCAGCAGGTAGCGCTCCATGACATTGGCGCTGGCGCGGCTCTTCACGGTCTCGGGACGGGCCTGGACGATGTACAGCTTGCCGTCGTCACCGTCCTTGGCCCACTCGATGTCCATCGGGCGCTGGTAGTGCTGTTCGATGATCATGGCCTGCTTGGCCAGTTCATTGACTTCGTCGTCGCTCAGGCAGAAGCGCGCACGCTCGGCGCGGTCGACCTCGACGGTCTTGACCGAACGACCGGCCTTGGCTTCGTCGCCATAGACCATCTTGATCGCCTTGCTGCCCAGGTTGCGGCGCAGGATCGCCGGGCGACCGGCCTGCAAGGTGTTCTTGTGCACGTAGAACTCGTCCGGGTTGACCGCACCCTGGACCACGGTTTCACCCAGGCCATAGGCACCGGTGATGAACACCACGTCGCGGAAGCCCGACTCGGTGTCCAGGGTGAACATCACGCCCGCAGTACCGGTCTCGGAGCGGACCATGCGTTGCACGCCAGCGGACAGGGCGACCAGCTTGTGGTCGAAGCCCTGGTGCACGCGGTAGGAAATGGCGCGGTCATTGAACAGCGAGGCGAACACTTCCTTGGCCGCGCGGATCACGTTGTCGACGCCACGGATGTTGAGGAAGGTCTCCTGCTGGCCGGCGAAGGAGGCGTCCGGCAGGTCTTCAGCGGTGGCCGAGGAGCGCACGGCCACGGCCATGTTGTCATTGCCCTGGGACATTTCGGCGAAGGCGGTTCGGATTTCCGAATCGAGGCGCGCCGGGAAATCGGCTTCCATCACCCACTGGCGGATCTGCGCGCCGGTCTTGGCCAGGGCGTTGACATCGTCGACATCCAGCGCGTCGAGCGCCGCATGGATGCGGTCGTTGAGGCCACTTTGCTCGAGAAAATCGCGGTACGCCTGAGCCGTAGTGGCAAAGCCGCCCGGCACCGAGACACCGGCACCTGCGAGGTTACTGATCATCTCGCCCAGGGATGCGTTCTTGCCCCCCACATGCTCCACATCATGGACGCCGAGCTTATCGAGGGAAACTACGTACTCTACCAAGGTGATCTCTCCACTAACTGTATTGGAAAAGCTCAAGGGCGCCCGCCTGCCTGAATGACTGGGCCGGACGCTTGTGGCCTGGACCTGGAAAATAAGTGAGAATGCCGTGCAACCGCGTTCGGCAAACCGAACCTATCATATCCAGAAATCTTCGGCAGCTTAAGGCCCCCAGGTGCAAATGAAACGAACCGCGTTCTTCATCTCCGACGGTACCGGCATCACTGCAGAAACGCTGGGCCAGAGCCTGCTCGCACAATTCGAGAGCATTCCGTTCAATAAATTCACGCGCCCCTACATCGATACGCTGGAAAAGGCCCGGGCCATGGTCCAGCAAATCAACGCCGCGGCCGAGCGCGACGGGGTGCGTCCGATCATTTTCGACACCATCGTCAACCAGGACATCCGTGAGGTCATGGCCACGTCCAATGGCTTCATGATCGACATCTTCTCGACGTTTTTATCCCCGCTCGAGCAGGAATTGACCGCCCATTCGTCGTATTCCGTGGGCAAATCCCACTCGATCGGTGGCAATTCCAACTATATGGAGCGTATCGAGGCGGTCAACTTCGCCCTGGACAACGACGATGGCGCGCGCACCCACTACTACGACAAGGCCGACCTGATCCTGGTGGGCGTGTCGCGTTGCGGCAAGACCCCGACCTGCCTGTACATGGCCATGCAGTTCGGCATCCGCGCCGCCAACTACCCGCTGACCGAGGACGACATGGAGCGCCTGCAGCTGCCGGCGGTGCTCAAGAAGCACCACAACAAGCTGTTCGGCCTGACCATCGACCCCGACCGCCTGACCGCGATCCGCCACGAACGCAAGCCCAACAGCCGCTACGCAAGCTTCGCCCAGTGCGAGTTCGAGGTGCGCGAAGTGGAGAACCTGTTCCGTCGGGAGAACATTCCCAACATCAATTCCACGCATTTTTCGGTGGAGGAGATTTCGGCGAAGATCCTGGTGGAGAAAGGGGTGGAGCGGCGGTTCAAGTAACGCGAGGGGCTCGTCACAGGATTTTTATCGCCAGTGAGACCGAGCGCCGCGCGGGCGGCGCTCGATTCGCGCACCACCACAAACTCCGCGCACGCCCCATGAAAAAGCCCCGGCATCACTGCCGGGGCTTTTTTTCACTTCAGCGCAAGGCTCAGGACGGAATCACCGCCGCCTGACCACTCAGCGCCAGGTCGACCAGCTCACGGTTGGCCACCGCGTACATCGCATAGTCGGTGCCGGTGGCGTTGCGCAGGTCGTCGAGCATGGCGCGCCAGCGCTCGACCATCACCCGGTGCTGCTCGCACCACAGGGCCACGCGGGCGTCCATGTCTTCCGGCGCGTCGGCCATCTGCAGCACGGAGATGGTGATCGCCCGCTGCTGCAGGTCGATGTCGTCGCGGAACGCCTCGCGGGCCAGGGCCTGCCAGTTGTTCTCCACCGGCAGGTTGCTGATCTCCTGCAGGTACCAGGTCAGGTCCAGCGAGCTGCCCACCGCGAAGAACGCCTTGGCCACCTGCGCCGGATCGTGCCCGGTGACATCCGAGGCCTCGATGATCGGCAGCAGGGTGTACAGGTGCGTGGTGCCAGCGACCATGCGCGCCAACAACTCCGGTACCCCGGCGTCGACGAAGCCCTGGTAGCGGTTCATCCAGCGCTCGCGGGTCGGCCCCTCCAGCAGTTCGTCGAGTTTCAGCCCCAACTGGGCGATCTTCGGCCCGAAGTGAGCCACATCACGCCCGGCATCCTGCTCGTTGCGGCGGCTGCGCAGGAACCAGCGGGTGGCCCGACGGCCCAGACGCATCAGTTCGTCCATCAGGGTCAGCTGAATCTCGGCCGGGACTTGGTAGTCCAGGGCCTCGATCTGGCGGAACCAGTGCGGCAGGTGGAAGATGTCGCGCACGATCACGTAGGCGCCCGCCACGTTGGCCGGGCTCATGCCGGTGGACTCCTTCAGGCGCTGCACGAAGGTGATGCCCATGTTGTTGACCAGGTCGTTGGCGATCTGGGTGCTGACGATCTCGCGCTTGAGGCGGTGGCGACGCATGGAGTCGGCGAACTTGCTGACCAGCGACGGCGGGAACGCGGTCTCCATGTCGCGGGTCAGGTAGTCGTCGTCCGGCACCAGCGACTTGAGCAGCTGCTCCTTGAGGTCGATCTTGCTGTACGAGATCAGTACCGACAGCTCGGCGCGGGTCAGGCCCTGCCCCGCCGCCAGGCGTTCGGCCAGCTGCTCCTCGCTGGGCAGGAACTCGATGGCGCGGTCCAGCTTGCCACGGGCCTCCAGGTCGGCCATCAGGCGCTTGTACTCGGCGATGCGCTCGCGGGCACGGCGGGCCGCCAGCGACAGCGCTTGCGTCTGCTTGTAGTTGTTGCCCAGCACCAGCCCGGCGACTTCGTCGGTCATGCTGCCCAGCAACTGGTTGCGCTGCTTCTCGGTCATGTCGCCACCCTGCACCACTTCGTTGAGCAGGATCTTGATGTTGACCTCGTGGTCGGAGCAGTCGACGCCACCGGCGTTGTCGATGAAGTCGGTGTTGGTGGCGCCGCCATTGAGACCGAACTCGACACGGCCGAGCTGGGTCATGCCCAGGTTGCCGCCCTCGCCCACCACCTTGCAGCGCAGCTCGTTGCCGTTGACGCGCAGGGCGTCGTTGGCCTTGTCGCCAACATCGGCGTGGCTTTCGCTGCTGGCCTTGACGTAGGTGCCGATACCGCCGTTCCACAGCAAGTCCACCGGCGCCTGCAGCAGTGCATGCAGCAGTTCGGTCGGGGTCAGGCGGTCGGCCTCGATGGCGAAGCGTTCCTTCATCTGCGGGCTGATGGCGATGCTCTTGGCGCTACGCGGGAAAATCCCGCCGCCTTCGGACATGATGCCGGTGTCGTAGTCGCTCCAGGCCGAGCGCGGCAGGTCGAACAGGCGCTTGCGCTCGGCGAAGCTGGTGGCCGGGTCCGGGTTCGGGTCGATGAAGATGTGCAGATGGTTGAACGCCGCCACCAGTTGCAGCTTGTCGGACATCAGCAGGCCGTTGCCGAACACGTCGCCGGCCATGTCGCCGACACCGACCACGGTGATCGGGTCTTCCTGCACGTTGATGCCGCGCTCACGGAAGTGGCGCTGCACGCCCACCCACGCGCCACGGGCGGTGATACCCATCTTCTTGTGGTCATAGCCGGCCGAGCCGCCCGAGGCGAACGCATCACCCAGCCAGAAGCCGTAGTCGATGGCGATGCCGTTGGCGATGTCGGAGAAGGTCGCTGTGCCCTTGTCCGCCGCCACCACCAGGTACGGATCGTCGTCATCGTGGCGCACCACGTTGGCCGGCGGCACCACGCCACCGTCCTTGAGGTTGTCGGTGATGTCGAGCAGGCCCGAGATGAAGATGCGGTAGCACGCCACGCCTTCGGCGGCGATCTCGTCACGGCTGCCGCCCAGCGGCAAGCGACGCGGCAGGAAGCCGCCCTTGGCGCCGACCGGCACGATCACCGAGTTCTTCACCTGCTGGGCCTTGACCAGGCCTAGCACCTCGGTGCGGAAGTCTTCCTCGCGGTCCGACCAGCGCAGGCCGCCGCGGGCGACGTTGCCGAAGCGCAGGTGCACGCCCTCGACCCGTGGCGAATAGACGAAGATCTCGAACTTCGGCACCGGCTTGGGCAGCTCGGGGATCAGCTTGGGGTTGAACTTGAAGCTGAAGTACGACTTGTTCTGCCCGTTGGCGTCCGGCTGGTAGAAGTTGGTGCGCAGGGTCGCCTTGATCAGGTCCAGGTAGCGACGCAGGATGCGGTCCTCGTTGAGCACCTGCACGTCGTCCAGGGCGGTGAGTATCGCCTGTTCCAGGCGCTGCTGCTTGTCGTCGAGGTCTTCGTTGGTGAGCTTGCGCGCCAGGTAGAAGCGGGTCTTGAACAACCGGGTCAGCTCGCGGGCGATATCGGTGTGGTTGTTCAGGGTGCTGGCGATGTAGCCCAGGTCGAAGCCCAGGCGGATCTGCTTGAGGTAACGGGCGTAGGCCCGCAGCAGCGCGACGTCGCGCCACGGCAGGCCAGCGGTCAGCACCAGGCGGTTGAACGCGTCGTTCTCGGCGTCGCCCTTGACGATATGGACGAAGGCGTCCTGGAAAGTGTCGTTGAGCTGCTGGATATCGAGGTTGAGGCCTTCGCTGTAGGTGAAGGCAAAGTCGTGGATCCAGAACTCGCGGCCGCTGGCGTGGCGCAGGCGGTAGGGGAACTCGCCGAGCACGCGCAGGCCGAGGTTTTCCAGGATCGGCAGCACGTCCGACAGTGCCAGCGGCGTATCGGCGTGGTAGAGCTTGCAGTGCAGCGTGCGCTCACCGAGCTGGGTCAGCGGCTGGTAGAAGCTCATGGCCAGCGGCTTGGCCTCGGACAGGTTGAGCACATGTTGCATGTCGACCACTGCCGAGTGCGCGGCGAAGCGCTCGCGATAGCCGGCCGGAAAGCCTTTCGGGAAATCGGCGAGGATGTTGGTGCCGTGGGCTTCGCCAAAGTTTTCCACCACCAGCGCCGAGAAATCGTCCTGCCACGAACGGCAGGCCTGGATCACTTCGTTCTCCAGTTGCTGCGGGTCGATCTCGATGCGGTTCTTCGGGTCGACCCGCAGGATCAACTGCACGCGGGCCAGCACAGACTCGGAGAAGAAGGTCCAGAACTCGCAGTCGGTTGCTTTCAGGCGCTCCATCAGCACCTGCTGGATCTTCTGCCGCACCTCGGTGGAGTAGATCTCGCGCGGTACGTAGGCCAGGCAGTAGCAGAAGCGGCCGTACGGATCCTTGCGCAGGAACACGCGGATCTTGTTGCGTTCCTGGATCTGCACGATCGACATGGCGGTGCTGAACAGCTCGTCCACCGGGGTCTGGAACAGGTCGTCGCGGGGCAGCACTTCGAGGACCTGGGCCAGTTCCTTGCCCAGGTGCGCTTTCGGATCGAAGTGCGAACGGCGCTCGACTTCAGCGACCTTGCCGCGGATGTAGGGGATGGTGTGCACGCTCTCGCCGTACACCGACGAGGTGTACAGGCCCATGAAGCGGCATTCCTTGACGACCTTGCCGTCCTGGTCGATCTGGCGGATCGACACGTAATCCGGGTAGGCCGGACGATGCACGCGGCTCGGCTGCGAGGCTTTGGCGAACGACAGCAGGCGCGGTTCGCGCAGGTAGGCGACGGCGTAGTCCTCGATGCGCAGGTCGTCGGCGCCAAGACCGGCGCGCAGCAGGCGGGCCAGGCCCAGGAACGAAGCGTCGTCGTAGACCAGGTGGCCGCCGTCGGCGTCGGACTCGACGGTGAACTCCTCGTAGCCGAGGAAGGTGAAATGGTTGTCCAGCAGCCACGACAGGAAGCTTTTCACCTCAGCCTTGTCGTTCTGCGCGGGGCCGAAGGCGTTCTGCTCCACCAGTTCCAGCAACTCGCGGATCTTGGCTTTCATCGGCTCGAAGTCGGCGACCACGCCGCGCACCTCGGCCAGCACCTGCTCCAGCTCCATGGCCAGGGTGTTGAGCTCGGCGGTATTGGAGCAGCGGTCGATCTCCAGGTACATCAGCGATTCATGGTTGACGCCCTCGCCCAGGGTGCCCTTGGGCAGCAGCTCGACCAGCTCACCCTTGGCGCCGCGGCGCACGCTGAGCACGGTGGTTTGCAGGGTGTGGATGCTGTAGCCGCGGCGGTTGAGCTCGGTGCGTACCGAGTCGACCAGGAATGGCAGGTCGTGGTGCAGCACCTCGACCACGGTGTGCGTGGACTGCCAGCCGTGGCGTTCGTAATCGGGGTTGTAGACCCGCACCTGCGGGTGCGTGGCGTCGAAGCGCTCGATGATGCGCCAGGCGGACAGCGTGCAGCCGGCCAGGTCCGACAGCCTGCGCTGAGTGAGTTCGTCCAGAGAGATGATGCCGAAGAACTGTTCAGCGAACAGTGCCACTTGTGGCAGGGACTGTTCGTTGATGTGCTGCGCCAGGGCCGCTTGCAGTTGATGCTGGAAGTCGGCTTTGCTGGCTGCGGTGAAGAACGCCATCTGTGGTACTCCGCTTGGGCTTTGTTATAGGTGAAGCGTCGCGTACATGCGCCTTGTACGGATCAACCATAGCCAACCCGTGGCAAGACAGAAGCGTTGGGTACCTGCAAAAGCGACTGCCAGGTGGCTGTGCCTTTACGGGAACCCATCGACAGGGCAGCTTAACGACTGAACGGTCACTTGGGCTTGCAGCGCTGCGACAATTTCGGTCAATGCGCGGTAACTTTACGTTTATCAGTGTGCGTAAGGCTGTCAGAATTCCTTTTCATATCCATTGATCCGAGTGCGCCATGCAATTGAAAACCGCCCTGCTCTTCGCCACCCCCTGCGACGACGAGGAAGACAACATGGCGACCCTGTGCTGCCACAGCGACAAGGGCCAGATGTTCCTGCTGACCCGCTACCCGGACGAAGACACCGTCGACCTGACCCTGGACGACGAGCCATCGACACTGGACGGGCTGAAGGTGACCTTGAGCGCCACCCGCCTGCTGATCGAGGTGGCGGCCGGGGATCGCGACGCGCTGAAGGGCGACGAGGAACTGGAGATTATCCTGACTACCTCGGGCAGCGACCTGGAGGAAGTCGCGCTGACCTTGCGCAACATTCTCGACGGCACCGGGACCTTCGTGTCCGAGGTCTAGACCGGTCATTCGGGCCTCCTCGCGGGGCTTGAGTCTTCCGCGATGAAGGCACAACACCATTGACAGCCGAAGGTGCGAGCAGGCATTGTCTGACAACCTGACCAATAGGCACCCGCACGTCCATGCTAGAGCTCCAGCGCCCCGACACCCTCGTTGAACGCGTCGTCAGCGCCATCCGCGCCGAGATCGATGCCGGCCGCCTGGCCGCCGAGTCGCGTCTGCCCACCGAACAGCAGTTGGCCGAACAGCTCAATGTCAGCCGCTCGGTCGTGCGCGAGGCCGTGGCGCAGCTCAAGGCCGATGGCGTGCTGATCGCTCGCCGCGGGCTCGGTTCGTACATCTCGCAGACCCCCAACGGCACGGTGTTCCGCTTCCCCGGCAGCAACGGGCGCAAGCCGGACCTGGTGCAGATGTTCGAGATGCGCCTGTGGATCGAGACCCAGGCCGCCGCCATCGCCGCTCGCCGCCGCGACGCCGACGACCTGCAGCGCATGGCCGCGGCCCTGGGCACCATGGAAGACCCGCGCAGCGACTTTGCCACCGCCGCGGCCGCTGATGTGGCCTTTCACCGTGCCATCGCCGACGCCGGCAAGAACGACTACTTCGTCGCCTTCCACGATTTCCTCGGTGGCCAGCTGGCCGCCGCGCGCCGCACCGCCTGGGAAAACTCCGCCACCCCGGCCGTGGGCGGTTCGGCCGACGCGCTCCGTGAGCACCGGGCGCTGTACCAGGCCATTGCCGACGGTGATCGGCAGGCGGCCGCCGCCTGCGCCGAGGCCCATCTGCGCGCTTCGGCCAAGCGCCTGAAACTCGATCTTCCCGACCTCGACTGATTCTGGAGACCCCTATCGCAGCCTGGCGAGGTTTTACGCGCACTACTTAGTCTGACAACCTGATAAGCAGATTCACCGACAAGAATTCCAAGGTACCCTGCATGACTTACGACTATTGCATCATCGGCGGCGGCATCGTCGGCCTCGCCACCGCGATGGCCCTGCTCACCCGTCGCCCCGGCGCCTCGCTGCTGATCCTGGAAAAGGAGGCCAGCCTCGGTCGCCACCAGACCGGCCACAACAGCGGTGTGATCCATGCCGGTATCTACTATGCCCCCGGCAGCCTCAAGGCCGACCTGTGCAAGCGCGGCGCCCAGGCCACCAAGGACTTCTGCGCCGAGCACGGCATCGCCTTCGAGGTCTGCGGCAAGCTGCTGGTGGCCTCCAACGACCTGGAGGTGCAGCGCATGCAGGCGCTGTACGAGCGTTCGCAACAGAACGGCCTGAAGGTCGAGCGCCTGGACGCCGGCACCCTGAGCGAGCGCGAGCCGAACATCGTCGGCAAGGGCGCGCTGTTCCTCGATGCCACCGGTATCGTCGACTACCAGCAGGTATGTGACGCCATGGCCAAGGTGATTCGCCAGGCCGGGGGCGAGGTGCACCTGTCCACCGCCGTGCGCGCCATCCAGGAACACGCCGATCATGTCGCGGTCAGCACTGACGGCAACACCTGGCGCGCCCGCCAACTGGTGGCCTGCGCCGGCCTGCAGTCCGACCGCCTGGCGCGCCTGGCCGGGGTGAAGATCGAGCACCAGATCATCCCCTTCCGCGGCGAGTACTACCGCCTGCCGGCGAGCAAGAACCAGATCGTCAACCACCTCATCTACCCGATCCCCGATCCGGAGCTGCCGTTCCTTGGCGTGCACCTGACGCGGATGATCGACGGCAGCGTCACCGTCGGCCCCAACGCGGTGCTCGGCTTTGGCCGGGAAAACTACCGCAAGTTCTCGGTGAACTGGCGCGATGTCGCCGAGTACGCACGCTTCCCCGGCTTCTGGAAAACCATCTGGAACAACCTGGGTTCCGGCACCACCGAGATGAAGAACTCGCTGTTCAAGCGTGGTTACCTGGAACAGTGCCGCAAGTACTGCCCATCCCTCGAAGTCGAGGATCTGCTGCCCTATGAGGCCGGTATCCGCGCCCAGGCGGTAATGCGCGACGGCACCTTGGTCCACGACTTCCTGTTCGCCGAGACGCCGCGCATGGTGCACGTATGCAACGCACCGTCGCCGGCCGCCACCTCGGCCATCCCCATCGGCCAGATGATCGCCGAAAAGATCCTCGAGGCCCGCTGAAGCACCTGCTGCATCCACAACTACAAAGACAACAAGGAAACCTCAGATGTCGGTATACGAGACGGCCCCGGCCGCGCCCGAAACCCCAGAGCAACAACGCAAGCGCCTGCGCAAGGTGGCGGCGGCGACCATCTTCGGTTCGATGCTGGAGTGGTATGACTTCTACCTCTACGCGACCATGGCGGCGATCGTCTTCTCGAAGATCTTCTTCGACCCGAGCAACCCGGCGGTGGCCTCTCTGCTGGCGTTTTCCACCTTCGCCATCGGCTTCATCGCCCGCCCGTTCGGCGGCGTGCTGTTCGGCTACCTGGGCGACCGTTTCGGGCGCAAGCATGTGCTGGTGATCACCTTCTGCATGATGGGGCTGTGCACCATGCTGATCGGCCTGATCCCCGGCTACGCAACCATTGGCATTTGGGCGCCGATCCTGCTGGTGATCATCCGCATCATCCAGGGCCTGGGCGCCGGTGCCGAGTTGTCCGGCGCGGCAGTGACCTCCTACGAACACGCCAGTGAAGGCAAGCGCGGCAGCCAGGGGGCCTGGCCGGCGCTGGGGCTGAACCTGGGCTTGCTGCTATCGTCGCTGACCGTGTACCTGCTGACCATGAACGGCAACGAATTCCTGCTGGCCGGCGGCTGGCGCATCCCGTTCATCGCCAGTATCGCGCTGGTGGCGGTGGGCCTGTGGGTGCGCAAGAGCATCCCCGAGACCCCGGACTTCAAGGAGCTGGACAAGGCCGACGACAAACCGCAGGTGTCGCCGCTGAAGCTGCTGTTCAGGAACGACCTCAAGGGCCTGGCCGTGGTGTTCTTCGTGGCGGTGGGCTACAACGCCCTGAGCTACATCTTCAAGACCTTCTCGCTGGCCTACCTCACCCAGTTCAAGGGCGTCGAGGCGCATGTCACCTCGCTGTCGGTCACCCTGGCCAGCCTGGTGGCGATCTTCGCCGTGCCGTTCTTCGGCTGGCTGTGCGACAAGTGGAGCAGCAAGACTGTACTGATGCTCGGCGGGCTGCTGTCGGCGCTGTTCGCCTTCCCGTTCCTGCAACTGCTGTCGACTGGCGAGCCGATGATGATCTACTTGGCTATCGCCGTGGGCACCGGGATCCTGGCGCCGATGATGTTCGCCCCGCAGGGGTCGTTCCTCAGCCGGCAGTTCCCCACGCAGACGCGCTCGTCCGGGTTCGGCACCGGGCGAGAGGTCGGTACCGCGGTGGCCGGTGGCCTGGCGCCGTTGGGTGGGCTGGCGCTGGTGGCAGGTTCGGCGACTCATTCCACCGATGGCGTGGCGATGATATTGGCGGTGGCCGGGGTGCTGGTGGTGGTGTTTGCGTTCTTTGACCAAGGGTGGCGGCATTCGAAGGCGAAGAACTAAACAAAGCCACGATCCGATCCGATCTTGATCTTGATCTTGATCTTGATCGCAAGATTAACTGCGTAGTCACTAGCGACAGCTGCGTTAGTTCAGGCGCCGCCCGTAACTTCGCGACTTCAGGAGGCCGAACGGAGGGCTTGCGCAGGGAGGTGACGGGCATGGATGCCCGTCAAGCGCTGCGCCCCAGGATGGGGCGTTCAGCGCGGTCCTCCCGGGAGCAAGGCCGGAGTGAGGGGACCCGGAGCGAAGCGGAGGGCCGGATGAATGGAGCGATGTACGGATCACCCACATGGGTTACACAAAAGTTCACTCACATAGGTGACAACACCTTGAGCGTTACATAACCATCAGTGGCATCCCGCACATCGACCCTGCCAAGGATGATGGGACCGAAAATAACATCCCAGACGCCATCCCCAACCTGCTCCAGTCCAATGGTCTGGTGCTTGAGCACATAACCTACGTAGATCCTCAAGCCCCGGCGATTGATGATGCCGGAGCTATCAGCCGGCAAGCTCTCGATATGACTGGGATAGGTCATTTCGGGGAGCTTTTCAGGGAATGGGCGTGGAGATGGCTGGTAGCAAGACGCCGGTGTTTTCTGCTTCAGCGCTTCATGCAAGCGCTCGTGATTGTAGTGCTGCCGAAAGCGATCAAAGTGCCGTTGTTGAGCCTCCCAGGCCACTGCCGGCGGCGATGGGAGCGTGCTTTTGAGCGTTCGATGCATGCGCTCGTGGCGGCCATTCTGTTCAGGCCGACCAGGCGCAATGCGCTCGGGAATGATGCCTAGACGCAGCCACCAGATCGACAGCTGAGAAAGTCCCGCACGCCCCTTACTGGCAAACGGCACACCGTTATCGGTACGAATCCGCTCAGGCAAGCCATTCTCTCGGAACACTTGGGTGAAAACGGCCTGGGTTTCCAGCAGGTTGGTATTGGGCATGCTGTGGCAGGCGAGGAGGAAACGACTGGCGTGATCCATGATCGTCAGCGGATAGCACCAGACGCCTGCACCTGTCAGAAATTGACCTTTGTAGTCCGCACTGAACAGCTGGTTAGGCGACTCGGCCTTCTCCAGTGGCTTGGGATAGACCGCTACACGCTGACGTAAGCGGCGTGGTTTGACCAATTCGGCTTTCTTGAGGATGTTGTAGATCGCTGTCTTCGAGGGCGGCGCCTGATCAGGGAAACGCTCCTGCAGCGCAGCCTGGATCTTTTTCGGCCCCGGTTCCGTTTCGCCTCGACTGCGCAATTCGATGATGGCTTCGCGAACTGCGGCGGGTACGACCCAATCCTGGTTCAACCGGCGGCGGCTGCGTTCTTCCAGCCCCGAAGGCCCCTCTTTCTCATATCGCTCGACCCATTTGTAGCCGGTCTTTCGGCTGATCTCGTAGGCCTGGCACAGGGCACTGAAGCTGGGCGGCCCCTGCAGGTAATCCGCGATGAAAAGCATTTTAAGGTCCATAGGTTTCAGCTCTCGCCAAGGCATGGTCAGATCCTCGAAAACCGACCCTGCCAGTTAAAGACTGTTACCTATGTGCGTGAACTGATTTGTAACCCATGTGGGTGAGTCATACCGCGAGGATTTTTTGGTTCCTTTTTGATCCTTCAAAAAGGGACCCGCCGTAAGGGCGGAAAGGTGACTGTGCGTCGACATCGCAAATGAATGCACTTAAAACTATAAAAACCGGTGCCGATTGACTTCGAATTTGAATTTGAATTTGAATTTGAATTTGACAGCGTGTGTTTTGAAAGTTATAGGCGCATTCATTCGCCATGTCGACGCACAGTCACCTTTTCGCCTTTACGGCGACCTTCTTTTGCACGCGGGCAAAAGAAGGCAAAAGCCGCTCGCTCCATCATCCGGCCCCTACGCTTCGCTCCGGGGTCCCCTCACTCCGGGCTCGCTCCGGGAGGACGCGCCGACGGGCCATCCATGGCCTGATCGGCGCTTGACGGGCATCCATGCCCGTCACCTCCCTGCGCAAGCCCTCCGTTCGGCCTCCTGAAGTCGCAATTTGTGTCGCCTGAACTATTGCGCGCTTAGAAGCAAGAGCAACGGCAACGGCAACGGCAACGGCAAGATCGGGATCGGGATCGGGATCGGGATCGGGATCGGGATCGGGACAGTCTTGCTCCCCCAATCCATCCTTTACACGTTTTTTGCAAACCCCCATTGGTCCCCGCCCCCCCGGATGGATTAAAATATCACCCCTCGCCCGGCATCCGCTCCCAGCGCGCCAGGGCCCATCCCCAGGAACCGTCAACGATGGAACACCGTGAGGCGCTGATCGCGCTGCGCACCTTTCTCTCCTCCCAGATCCTCGGCCAGGAAAAACTGGTCGAGCGCCTGCTGATCGTGCTCCTGGCCGACGGCCACATGCTGGTCGAGGGGGCCCCGGGCCTGGCCAAGACCAAGGCCATCAAGGAGCTCGCCGAAGGCATCGAGGCCCAGTTCCATCGCATCCAGTTCACCCCCGACCTGCTGCCCGCCGATATCACCGGCACCGAGATCTACCGCCCGGAAACCGGCAGCTTCGTGTTCCAGCAAGGCCCGATCTTCCACAACCTGGTGCTGGCCGACGAAATCAACCGCGCCCCCGCCAAGGTGCAGTCGGCCCTGCTCGAGGCCATGGCCGAGCGCCAGGTCAGCGTCGGGCGCAGTACCTACGAGCTGTCGCCGCTGTTCCTGGTGATGGCCACGCAGAACCCGATCGAGCAGGAAGGCACCTACCCGCTGCCCGAAGCCCAGCTCGACCGTTTCCTGATGCACGTGAAGATCGGCTTCCCCGATGCCGCCGTCGAGCGACGCATCCTCCTGCAAGCGCGGGGCGAGGCCCTGGGCGGCGAGGTCAAGCCCGAGCGGCGGGTCAGCCAGCAGGCGATCTTCGCCGCACGCAAGGAAATCCTCGGCCTGTACATGGCCGACGCGGTAGAGGAATACCTGGTGCAACTGGTCATGGCCACCCGCACACCGGCCAAGTTCGACAGCGAACTGGCCGACTGGATCGCCTACGGCGCCAGCCCCCGTGGCTCGATCGCCCTCGACCGCTGCGCCCGCGCCCACGCCTGGCTGGCCGGGCGCGACTTCGTCAGCCCCGAGGATATCCAGGCGGTGCTGTTCGACGTGCTGCGCCACCGCATCATCCTGTCGTTCGAGGCCGAGGCGGCGGGGGTCGACCAGGACCGCGTGGTCCAGCGCATCCTCGACGTCGTCGCCGTCGCCTGACCCCATGCCCACCACGCAGCTGGCCGAACCCGGCATCCGCATCGGCCTGGCCGACCTGATCGACATGCGCCACCGCGTGCGCGAGATCCAACTGTTCTCCCGGCCCGGCCAGCGCAGCCCGCTGGTGGGCCTGCACCACTCGAAACTGCGTGGCCGCGGGGTGGACTTCGACCAGGTGCGGGTCTACCAGGCTGGCGACGATGTGCGCAACATCGACTGGCGCGTCACCGCGCGCACCCAGGAGCCGCACACCAAACTCTTCCACGAAGAGCGCGAGCGGCCGATCTTCATCATGGTCGAGCAGAGCCAGCGGCTGTTCTTCGGCTCCGGGCTGATGTTCAAGTCGGTGCTGGCGGCCCAGGCCGCCGCCCTGTTCGGCTGGGCCGCGCTGGGCCACAACGACCGTATCGGCGGGCTGGTGTTCGGCGACAACGAGCACCATGAAGTCAAGCCCAGGCGCAGCAAGCAGAGCCTGCTGCAACTGCTCAACCGCTTGGCCAAGATCAACCAGGCCCTGCACACCGAGGCTCAGCCCCAGGCCGACAGCCTGGGCCTTGCCCTGCGCCGGGCACGGGAGGTGTTGCGCCCGGGCAGCCTGGCCATCGTCATCTGCGACGAACGCGCCCTCAGCGCCAGCGTCGAGCAGCACCTGGCCATGCTCTCGCGCCACTGCGACGTATTATTGATGCCGGTCAGTGACCCGCTCGACCACGCCCTGCCCGCCGCCGGCCTGCTGCGCTTCGCCCAGCGCGGCGCTCAGCTGGAGCTCGACACCCTCGACGCCAACCTGCGCCAGGCCTACCGCCAGCAGGCCGAGGCGCGCATCGAGCGCTGGGAGCTGCTGGCGCAAAAACTGCGCGTGGTGCTGATGCCGCTGAGCACCCAGAGCGAAATGGTCGAGCAGTTGCGTGAGTACCTGAATGCACAGCGCCTGGGAGGCGCGAAATGAACCCGCTGGACCAGCTGCAGCCGCTGATCGCGCCACCCGCCATCGGCCTGTGGCCGCCCGCGCCCGGCTGGTGGCTGTTGCTGGCCCTGCTGCCCCTGCTCGGGTGGGGCGCCTGGCGCCTGCGCCACTGGCGCCCGGGCAAGCGCAAGGTGGTGCGCGCCGAACTGCCGTTGGACCCGATCCGCGTCGAGGCCCTGGCCGAACTGGCGCGCCTGCCGCGCCCCTATGACGGCGCGCCAGCCGGAGCCTGGCTGCAACAGATCAACGCCCTGCTCAAACGCCTGTGCCGTAATCACTACCCAGGTGCCAACAGCCATACCCTCAACGGCCGCCAGTGGCTGGCATTTCTCGACAACCGCTGCCCGGCCGCCGGCCTGACCCGCTGGATGGTGCTGGTCGAAGGCGCCTACAAGCCCGAGTGCAAGCTCGACGACAAGGCCATCGCCGGGCTCGCCCAGGCGGTCGAAACCTGGATCCGCAAGCATGTTTGAACTGGCCTGGCCGTGGATCTTCCTGCTGTTGCCGCTGCCCTGGCTGGCGCGCCTGCTGCTGCCGGCAGCCGACAGCGGCGAACCGGTGCTCAAGGTCGGCTTCCTTGACGAACTCGAGGGCCTGGCCGGGCGCCGTGCCCGCCTTAACCTGCCGACCTGGCGCCAGCAGGCGCCGTTCATCCTGATCTGGCTGTTGCTGTTGCTGGCCGCCGCCCGCCCGCAGTGGCTGGGCGATCCGCTGCCGGTCTCGGCCAGTGGACGCGATCTGCTGGTGGCGGTGGACGTGTCGGGCTCCATGGATTTCCCCGACATGCAGTGGAAGGACGACGAGATCAGCCGCCTGGACCTGGTCAAGGCACTGATGGGCGACTTCCTGCAGGACCGCCAGGGCGACCGCGTCGGCCTGATCCTGTTCGGCAGCCAGGCCTACCTGCAGGCCCCGCTGACCTTCGACCGACGCACCGTGCGCACCTTCCTCGACGAAGCGCAGATCGGCATCGCCGGCAAGAATACCGCCATTGGCGACGCCATTGGCCTGGCCGTCAAACGCCTGCGCCAGCGCCCGGCGCAGAGCCGGGTGTTGATCCTGATCACCGACGGCGCCAACAACGGCGGGCAGATCCACCCGCTGACTGCCGCCCGCCTGGCGGCCCAGGAAGGGGTGCGCATCTACACCATTGGCATCGGCGCCAACCCCGAGGCCAGCGGCACGCCGGGCCTGCTGGGGCTGAACCCAAGCCTGGACCTGGACGAAGCCGCGCTCAGGGAGATCGCCGAAATCACGCACGGCAGCTACTTCCGCGCCCACGACGGCGCCGAACTAGATGCCATCGGCGACACCCTCGACCAACTGGAACCGGTGGCCCAGCAGCCGACCCAGGCGCGCACCGCCCATGAGCTGTACGCCTGGCCACTGGCCCTGGCGCTGCTGCTCAGCGTGCTGCTGGTGGTGGCCGTGCAGTGGCCGGACAACCTGCTGCAACGCCTGCTGCGCAAACCGCGCTTCCTGCAGCCCCACCCGGAATGGCGACAGCGCCTCGAGCGCTTGCGCCTGAGGAGGCGGCGATGATCGAACTCTGGCCGCAATGGCTGCGCCCGCTCTGGCTGCTAGTACTGCCACTGCTTGGCTGGCTGCTGTTCAAGCTCTGGCACCGGCGCAAACGCGCCGGACGCTGGCAGTTGATCCTGCCGCAGCCGTTTCACGCGGTACTGCTCGGTGGCGGCAGCGGCAGCACCAGCAAGCTGCCGTGGATCGCCCTGGGCCTGGCCTGGCTGCTGATCGTCCTGGCCCTGCTCGGCCCCAGCTGGCAACGCCTCGAGGAAACCCGCCAGCGTCCGGCCGACCCGCTGGTGATCCTGCTCGAACTGACGCCGCAGATGCTCGCCGAGGACAGCGCGCCGAACCGCCTGGAGCAGGCCCGACGCAAGGTGCTCGACCTGCTCGAGCATCGTCGCGACAGCCAGACCGCACTGATCGTCTATGCCGGCAGCGCCCACACCCTGGTGCCGCTGTCAGATGACCTGAGCACCACGCGCAACCTGCTCGAGGCCGTCGATCCATCGATCATGCCGCAGCCCGGCCAGCGCGCCGACCTGGCCGTGCGCAAGGGCCTCGCGCTGCTGGCGCAGAGCGGCCTGGGCCAGGGCCGCCTACTGTTGATCGGCTCGTCGCTGAGCGAGCTTGAACGCGAAGGCATACGCCAGGCTCTGGGCCGCCAGGGCCCTAGCCTGCTGATGCTGGGTGTCGGCAGTGCCGAGGGCGCGCCGGTGCGCCAGGCCAATGGCGAATACCTCAAGGACGAACAAGGCGGCATCCTTTTGCCACGCCTGGACAGCGCTTCGCTGAAGACCTTCATCGGCTCGACCGGCGGGCGCTATCGCCATGCCCGCATCGACGACCTCGACCTGCGCGGCCTGGGCCTGTTCGACAACCCGCGCCTGCTGCACAACGATGGCCAGACCCTGCAACTGGACAGCTGGGCCGACCAGGGCTATTGGCTGCTACTGCCCCTGCTGCTGCTCGCCGCCTGCGCCGGCCGGCGTGGCTGGCTGTTCTGCCTCCCCCTGCTGCTGGCCCTGCCTCAGCCGAGCCAGGCCTTCGAGTTCAACGACCTGTGGCTGCGCCCCGACCAGCAAGGCCAGCGCCTGCTGGAACGGCAACGCCCCGCCGAGGCCGCCCGGCACTTCGCCGACAGCCAGTGGCGCGGCATGGCCCTGTACCAGGCCGGCGACTTCGAAGGCGCCGCCGCCGCGTTCGCCCAGGCCGGCACGGCAGCCGCCCACTACAATCGAGGTAACGCCCTGGCCCGCGCCGGCGAACTGGAAGCGGCGCTGGACGCTTACGAACAAGCACTGGAGCGCCAACCCGACCTGAAAGCGGCGCTGGACAACCAGGCGCTGGTCCAGCAATTGTTGCAGCAGCGCCAGGCCAAGGCCGAGGAACAGCCGAACAATGCCGATGCCCGGGACACGCCCGGCAACGAGACCGAAGGCAACAGCAGCTCGACCAGCAGCCAGGCCCAGGGCTCGCCGGACAGCGACAACCCGGCACAAGGCCAGCAGAACGGTGACAGCCAGGGCAACTCCCAGGCTCCGTCCGGCACTGCCGGCGGCGATGAAGACAGCATCACCCAGCCGCCCCAGCGGCCGCTCTCCACCAGCCTCGACGCCGAACAGCGCCAGGCCCTGGAACAATGGTTGCGGGAGATCCCCGATAATCCGGCGGAACTGCTGCGGCGCAAATTCTGGTATGAACAGCAATTGCATCAGGAAACCCCACGATGAGTCGCTTCGGCGTCTTTCTCCTAGGCCTGTTGTGGAGCCTCGCGGCCCAGGCCGAACCGACCCTGCAGGCCAGTGTCGACCGCACGCGCCTCGAGGCCGGCGAAACCCTGGAGCTCACCCTCGAGAGCCAGGACGTGACCCAGTTCGGCAAGCCCGACCTGCGCACCCTTGAGCCCGACTTCGAGGTCCGTGGCACGCGCCAGCTCAACAGCCTGCACACCCTCGACGGCGAGACCCGCGCCAGCACCCGCTGGATCATCACCCTGCTGCCCCGGCGCAGCGGCAGCCTGCGCATCCCCGAGCTGCAACTGGGCCAGTCACGCAGCCAGGCCATCGAGCTGCAGGTGCAGCAGGCCGACAGCCAGCGCCCGGACGCAGCCTCGCAAGTGTTCGTCGAGGCCACCCTGGACAGCAGCGCAGTCTATGTCCAGGCCCAGGCCGTGCTGACCCTGCGCATCTACCATTCGGTGGCGCTGTACGACGACAGCAACCTCAGCCCGCTGCAACTGGAGAACGCCAAGGTCGACCCGCTGGGCGAGTCGCGCACCTACGAGAAAGAGATCAACGGCGTGCGCCATGGGGTGATCGAGACCCGCTACGCCATCTACCCCCAGCAAAGCGGCAACCTTGACGTGCCGCCGCTGCGCTTCACCGCCACCGCCGCCGACAATGGCGAGCAACCTGCCGGCACGCCAAGGGTCGGCCGCCAGGTGCAGGTGAGTTCGCTGCCGTTGCGCCTGACGGTCAAGCCGATCCCGGCCGGCTACCCGGCCGACCGCCCCTGGCTGCCGGCACGCAGCCTGACCCTGGAAGAACACTGGAATCCCGACCCGAACAGCCAGCCCACGCAGATCGGCGACTCGCTGACCCGCAACATCAGTGTGCGCGCCGAGGGCCTTTCGAGCACCCAGCTGCCGCCGCTGCCGGCCACCGAGGCCGCCGGCCTGCGCCGCTACCCCGACCAGCCGTTGCTGCGCAATGAGATCGGCGAACGCGGCATGGTCGCCAACCGTGAGGAGCGCGAGGCGCTGGTGCCGACCCACGCCGGCGAGCTGGCGCTCCCGGCGCTGGAGGTGACCTGGTGGAACACCCGCGAGGACCACCTGGAGCACAGCAGCCTGCCGGCACGCACCCTGAACGTGCAGGACAATCCGGCGCTCAGCGCCGACACCCCGGCCGGCGACAGCAACATGGCCCCAGGCCTGCTCTGGCCCTGGCAACTGGCGACGTTGGTGCTGGCGCTGACTACCCTGCTCGGTTTCACCCTGTGGTGGCGCGCCCGTTCGCAACCGGCGGTACTGCGGGCGGCACAGACTGGCCCGAGCCCACGCACGCTGCTCGACGACCTCAAGCGCGCCTGCCAGGCCAACGATCCGCAGGCCACCCGCCAGGCTCTGGACGCCTGGGCGCGGCAGCAGCCGGAAACCCTGGCCGAGATGGCGGCGCGCTTCGTGCCATTGTCCGATGCGCTGGATGGGTTGAACGGTGCGCTGTACAGCGAGGGCGGCCAGTACTGGCAGGGCGACGAGCTGTGGCGCGCCATCGGCGCCATACCACCGGCCGAGCAGGTGCTAGCGCCCACGGGCGAGGCCAGTAGCCTGCCACCGCTGTATCCCAAGTAGCCTCATCGCGGGCCAAGCCCGCTCCCACAAGTCCGCGATGAGTTACCATACCGCCCAAATCCAAACGCCCCCTGCCGCTCACCCTACGGATCTTCCATGCGTCTGTTTCACACCTCCGACTGGCACTTGGGCCAGAGCCTGCATGGCCAGGAACGCGACTTCGAACACGCCTGCTTCCTCGACTGGCTGCTCGGCCAGCTGCGCCTGCGCCAGCCCGATGCGCTGCTGATCGCCGGCGACATCTTCGACACCGTCAATCCGCCGGTCAAAGCCCAGGAGCGCCTCTACGACTTCATCGTCCAGGCCCATGAGCAACAGCCCAAGCTGGACATCGTGATGATCGCCGGCAACCACGACTCCGGCTCGCGCATCGAGCTGCCGGCGCCACTGATGCGCCGCCTGCGCACCCACGCCCTGGGCCGCGTGCACTGGCTCGACGAAGGCCAGCTGGACGCCGAGCGCCTGCTGATCCCGCTGACCAACGCCCGCGGCAAGGTCGGCGCCTGGTGCCTGGCCCTGCCCTTCCTGCGTCCCGCCGAAGTCACCGGGCCGGCGCTGGGTGACGACTACCTGCAGGGCATCACCCAGGTCCACGAGCAGTTGATCGCGGCGGCGCAGAAGAAACGCAAGAAGGGCCAAGCGCTGGTCGCCATCAGCCATGCGCACATGGCCGGCGGCAGCATCTCGGAAGACTCCGAACGCAGCCTGATCATCGGCAATGCCGAGGCGCTGCCAGCGCGGCTGTTCGACAAGGCCATCAGCTATGTCGCCCTGGGTCATCTGCACAAGCCACAGAAGGTCAACCGCGAGGATCGCATCCGCTACAGCGGCGCGCCGATCCCGCTGTCCTTCGCTGAAATCAACTACCCGCACCAGGTGCTGGAAGTGGAGCTTGAGGGTGCCGACCTGGTCAGCGTCGAGCCGCGCCCGGTGCCGCGTGCCGTGGCCCTGCAGCGGGTCGGCCCGGCACCGCTGGGCGAGTTGCTCGAGCAACTGGGGCAGTTGCCGGTGATCGACCTGCTCGAGGACCCCAACCGCCAACCCTGGCTGGAGGTGCGGGTGCGCCTGGACGAGCCGCAGCCCGACCTGCGCCAGCAGATCGAGACGGCCCTGCAGGGCAAGGCTGTGCGCCTGGTGCGCATCAGCGCCGAGTATGCCGGCGCCGGGCGCCAGGAGGAGGACGACCAAGCCTTTGTCGAACTGGCGCAATTGACCCCGCAGGACCTGTTCGGCCGTGCCTGGCAGCAACAGTACGGCAACCCCGCCGACGAGCAGGCCCTGGCCGACTTTGCCGAACTGCTGCAGGACGTGCTGCAAGAAGAGGAACGACCATGAAGATTCTCGCCATCCGCCTGAAGAACCTGGCCTCCCTTGCCGGCCCCATCGACATCGATTTCACCGCCGAGCCCCTGGCCGGCGCCGGCCTGTTCGCCATCACCGGGCCGACCGGGGCCGGCAAGAGCACACTGCTCGACGCGCTTTGCCTGGCCCTGTTCGGCAGCGTGCCACGCCTGAACGATATCGCCCGGGAAGCCAAGGTGCCGGATGCCGACGGCGAGATCCCCACCTCAGACCCACGCAACCTGCTGCGCCGTGGCACCGGCAGCGGCTTTGCCGAGGTGGATTTCATCGGTATCGACGGCTGCCGCTACCGCGCCCGCTGGGAAGCCAATCGCGCCCGCGAGAAAGCCACCGGCAAGCTGCAGAACAGCCGCCAGAGCCTCTACGACCTGGACAGCGAGCAGTTGCTGGGTAGTGGCAAGAACGAATACAAGCAACTGGTCGAGGCTCGCCTGGGCCTGAACTTCGAGCAGTTCACACGTGCAGTGATGCTCGCCCAGAGCGAGTTCGGCGCGTTCCTCAAGGCCGACGACCGTGAGCGCAGCGAGTTGCTGGAAAAGCTCACCAACACGGCGATCTACACCCGCCTCGGCCAGCGCGCCTTCAGCAAGGCTCGGGAAACCGGCGAGGTTCACAACGACCTGAAGAAGCAGGCCGAGCACCTGCTGCCAATGGACGCCGAAGCCCGCGCTGCCCTAGACCAGGAACTGGAACTGGCCCTGCAACAGTTCAAGGCCGACCAGTCGCGCCAGCGCCTGCTCGAGCAACAGCGCACCTGGTTCGAAGAACAGCAGCGCCTGCACGCCCAGCACCATGAGGCCGGCACTGCCCTGCAAGCTGCCGAGCAGGCGTGGCAGCAACTGGCCGAGCAGCGCGTCGACCTGCAACGCCTGGAGCGCCTGGCGCCCCAGCGCCACCAGTTCCATCGCCAACAGCACCTGGCCGCGCAACTGGCCCCAGTGCAGGCGGATATCGACCAGCAACAACGCCAGCAAAGCGATCTGCAGCAACATGTCGACGCACTGCAGCAGTCCCTTGAAGCGGCCCGCCAGCACCTGGGCCAGCAGCAGGCCCTGCAAGGCGAAAACGCTCCACGCCTGCGCCAGGCCTTCGCCGCTCAAGGTGACATTGCACGCCTGGACAAGGACCTGGCCGAACAACGCGAAGCCTGCAACCAAGCCGAGCAGGAGGCCAGCGCGGGCCAGCAGCAACTGCACCAGCTGGAAGACCATCAGCAGCGCAGCCAGCAGCAGCTGTCGCAGATCGATGCCGCCCTGGCCGAAAGCCAGCACCTGGGCGGCCTCGCCGACGCCTGGCAGGCCTACCTGCCACAACTCAAGCAGGTCATGCTGATCGGCGGCCGCCTGGCCAAGGGCCGCGAAGAGCTGCCCGGACTGCAGGCCCAGGCCAGCCAGGCCAACGCCCAACTGCAAGCGCAACGCGAGCATTTCGAGCTGCTGTTCCGCGAAGCTGGTGCCGAACCCCATGCGTTGGCCGAGCAGGTCGATCTGCTCGGCGCCATGCTCCAGGACAACCGCAAGCAACAGCGCGCCGTCGAAGAGCTGACCCGCCTGCATGGTCGCGAGCAGGAACTGCGCCAGGCCATCGCCACCCTGCGTGAACGCCAGCAACAAGCCATGCAGCGGCGCCAGCAACTGATCGGCGAAGGCACCGCGGCCAAGGCCGAGCTGGAAAGCGCCGAGCAAGCGCTGACCCTCACCCGTCAATTGCTCGAGCGCCAGCGCCTGGCGCGCAACACCAGCGTCGAGGAGCTGCGCGCGCAACTGCGCGACGGCGAGCCTTGCCCGGTCTGCGGTAGCGCCGAACACCCGTTCCTCCAGCCCGAAGCGCTGCTGCACAGCCTTGGTCGGCACGACCAGGCCGAGGAAGAGGCGGCGCACAAGCAAGTCGAGCAGCTCAATGGCAAGCTCGTGGAACTGCGCACCGAACTGGGCGTGGTCAATGCCCAACTCAAGGATTACCAGCAACAACAGCAGCAGCTCGGCGAGCAGTTGCAGCCTGTGACCGAACAGCTCCAGGCCCATGCCCTGTGGCCGGCGCTTGCCCCGCAGGACGACGCGGCCCGCGGCAAGTGGCTCGACGGCCAGTTACGCCGCCTCGGCGAGGAGATCGACCGCGACGAGAAACGCCAAGGCGCCCTGCTCGCCCTGCAGAAGGATGCCGCTCGCCTTACCCAGCAATTGCAGGCCGCAGGCGAAGCCCAGCAACAGGCGCAGCGTCACCTCGAGCAGCAGCACCAGGCCCTGGCCGCCGACGCCCAGCAACTGGAACAAAGCCTCGACGACCTGGGCAGCGTGCTGCCCCAGGACATTCTCGAGGCCCTGCGCGACGATCCGGCCAACGCCTTCCTCGGCCTCGACCAGCAGATCGCCCAGCGCCGCCAACAGCTCGACCTGCGCAAGGACGAGCAGGGAGAGCAACAGGCCCGACAAGTCCAGCTCGACAAGCTGCGCGACCAGCAACAGGCACGCCTGCAAGGGCAGCAGCAACTGCAACAGAAACTCGCCGCGTTGGACGCGCAACACCAGCAGGTCCGCGCCACCCTGGGCGAGCTGCTCGGTGAACAGCCCAGCGCCGAAGCCTGGCAACAGTACATGGACACCCAGCTGGAACAGGCGCGCAGCGCCGAGGCCGACTGCGCCCAGAAACTGCAAGCGCTGCACACCCAAAGCGTGCAGCTGGCCGCCGACCTCAAGGCCAACCAGCAGCGCCAACAGGCCCTGGAACAGGAGCATCAGCAGTTGCAGGGCGAGATCGCCCACTGGCGCAGCGCGCACCCTGAGCTGGACGATGCCGGCCTTGACCGCCTGCTGGCCATCGACGATGCCCAGCTCGGTGAACTGCGTCAGCGCCTGCAAACCGCGGAGAAGTCCGTCGAGCAGGGCCGCGTGCTGCTTCAGGAGCGTGAACAACGCCTGCAGCAGCATGCCAGCCAGGCCCACGGCGAGTTGCCGGTGGAAGAGCTGGAGCAAGCGCTAAGCGAGCTCCAGCAGCAGCTGGCTGTTCAAGAACAATGCTGCGCCGAGCTACGCGCGCGCCAGGCCGACGACCAGCGCCGCCAGCACGCCAGCCAGGCCCTGGCCGAGCAGATCGAGCAGGCTTACCAGCAATGGCAGCGCTGGGCACGGCTGAATGCGCTGATCGGCTCAGCCTCCGGCGATGTGTTCCGCAAGATCGCCCAGGGCTACAACCTCGACCTGCTGCTGCACCACGCCAACAGCCAGCTGCGCCAATTGGCCAAACGCTACCGCCTCAAGCGTGGCGGCAGCGCCCTGGGCCTGCTGGTGCTGGACACCGAGATGGGCGACGAGCTGCGCTCGGTGCACTCGCTGTCGGGTGGCGAAACCTTCCTGGTCTCACTGGCCCTGGCCCTGGGCCTGGCGTCGATGGCCTCGAGCACCCTGCGCATCGAATCGCTGTTCATCGACGAAGGCTTCGGCAGCCTCGACCCCGAGTCGCTGCAACTGGCCATGGACGCCCTCGACGGTCTGCAGGCCCAGGGCCGCAAGGTGGCGGTGATTTCCCACGTGCAGGAGATGCACGAACGCATCCCGGTGCAGATCCAGGTGCGCCGTCAGGGCAATGGCCTGAGCGATGTCGAGGTGTGCGGGTGATTCTCTACTCGTTCCGCCGCTGCCCCTGGGCCATGCGCGCACGCCTGGCGCTGCGCTACGCCGGGTGCGACGTGCAGGTGGTCGAGGTAAAGATGAAGGAAAAGCCCGCCGAGCTGCTGGCACTGTCGCCCAAGGGTACGGTGCCGGTGCTCGATACCGGGAATGGCGTGCTGGAGGAAAGCCTCGACATCATGCGCTGGGCGCTCGACCGACACGACCCCGATGACTGGCGCCTGCTGGCCGACCCGGCGGCGGCGCGCCAGGCCGACGCGCTGATTGCCCGTAACGACAGCGCGTTCAAGGCGCAGGTGAACCTGTACAAATATGCCGAGCGCTATCCAGAGTATTCCCGGGCCCATTACCGCACCCACGCCGAGCCCTGGCTGGCCGAACTGGAAAGCCTGCTTGAAGGCAGGCCCTGGCTACTCGCCGAGCACCCGAGCCTGGCCGACGCCGCCTTGCTGCCCTTGATGCGCCAGTTTGCCGGGGTCGAACCGCAATGGTTCGCCGAGGCGGCTTATCCGCGGCTGCGGAGCTGGTTGCAGGGCTGGCTGGAATCGGCGCTGTTCAAGGCCGTGATGGCCAAGTGAGACAGCGTGTCGCTCAGAGCGCCAGAATCGGCGCGGACATCAACAACAGCACAACCGCCGTGATACGCCACATCATGCTCTGCCCCTTTGGCGAGTCAAAAATTTAGCGTCAAATTAAATCACATGGCTTTGTGCTATTACCAATGCCTTTACACACTCAATTGGAGTGCTTGCTCAAGGCGGCATGGAAATGCGCGCTTTGTTGCAGGTACTTCTGGGTG
Organism: Pseudomonas sp. RC3H12; assembly: GCF_018596375.1. Classification (NCBI taxonomy): domain Bacteria; kingdom Pseudomonadati; phylum Pseudomonadota; class Gammaproteobacteria; order Pseudomonadales; family Pseudomonadaceae; genus Pseudomonas; species Pseudomonas sp. RC3H12. The sequence goes on from NZ_CP075595.1 coordinate 3,122,347, forward strand.
TAGCTGTTGGTGCTCGACGCCTTCGCGTGCTGCTCCGCCTGGGCATGGGCTGGCAGAACGACGGAGGCGGAGATGGCGGAGGCGGCGATGAGTGGGAAGAGATTGAAGTTCATGCTGGCAGACCTCGACTTCGGTGGTTGACGTTGGCCCGTCGTGGGCCTTGGGTCAAAACTTACGCCGATAGGTCCGCCTGTAAAAATTCATTGCGGCAGTAGCCATTATCATGGCCATTGATAATCAAGGCGGGAGGGCAACAACGTGGGAGCGGGCTTGCCCCGCGATCGCAGGGCCGGCCTCATCGCGGGGCAAGCCCGCTCCCACGCCGGAGGTTTTCAGCCCCTGCCATTATTCGAGGAACTTGAGGTCCGAAGGCGCCTGCTGCGCCAACTTCTGCACGGTGTCCCCCAGCTTGCCGCTGCGCGGATCGCGGCGCATGACCACGATCTGGTTGCTCTTCTGGTTCGCCACCAGCTGGTAGTTGCCACTGGGGTCGAGGGCAAACTCGCGGGGATGGTCGCCCTCGACCGAGCGGCGCTGCACCAATCTCAGTTGGCCGTCATCCTTGCCTACCGCATACACCACGATCTCGTTGGCAGTGCCGCGATTGCTGACATAGAGGAAGCGGCCATCGGCCGACAGGTGCAGCCCGCCCGCGGCCCTGGCCGCTGCATCCTTGCTGTCGGTCAGCGGCAAGCGCTGGCGCTCGGTCAGAGCACCGTCCTGCACATCGAATACCACCACCTCGGCGCTCATCTCCAGCGTCAGGTAGGCATGCCGGCCCTTGGCGTCGAACAGCAGATGACGCGGGCCACTGCCCGGTGGCAACGCCACCGACGGCGGAATCGCCGGGCTCAGCGGATGCTCGGGGCTGGCGCCGTCGTAGCGGTAGATGAACACCTTGTCCGCGCCCAGGTCGCTGGCATACAGGTGGCGGCCATCGGGCGACAGCACCAGCGAATGCACATGGGCACCGGCCTGGCGCTCGGGGTTGACCTTGCTTGGCGTGTGCCGGGCCTGCTGCACCACCGGCTTGAGCTTGCCGTCCCTGGCCACCGGGATCACCACCAGGCTGCCACCGGGGTCGGGAGCGACGGCGTAGTTGGCGACAAACAGGTAGCGCTGGTCATGGCTCAGGCTGGCGTGGGTCGGCTCGTCGCCCTGGCTGGGCACCTGGTTCAGCAGCTTGATCTCGCCCTTGCTGCTTAGCGAGAAGCTGCTGACGTTGCCCTTGGGCGTTTCATTGACGGCGAACAGCTGGCGCTGGTCGGCAGACAGCACTAGCCACGAGGGGCTGACACTCTTGACCACCTGCCGGGGCTTGGCGTCGATCTGGCCAGTGCGAGCGTTGAAGTCGTAGCGGTAGATCCCTTCGCTGCCGTTGTCGGTGTAGCTGCCCACCAGCAACGTGGCGGCCTGGGCGTTGACTGACAAAGCCATGAGGCTAGCGGTCAGCAGGCGTGTCCATTTCCTGTTCATCGTCTTCTTCATCCGGGGCACGAAAGGCACTCATACAGACTAGACGATGCTCGCCTTCATCAGTGGCCAGGCTCCAGTCGTCGCCCTCGCCATTGGCGGCAGCGATCTGCTCGGAGGTGAAGGTCCAGCGGCGCAGTTGGCGGCCGTCCATGCATTCGATGGTGAGGCCGGTTTCGTCGAGGTTGAAGTCGAAGGCGTGCAGGCCGTCGATCAGGAGCATGTCGCAGGCTGCGAGGGCGGTGGCGAGGGTGGTCATGGTAATACCATTTCAGACAAAGGCCGCCATTATACGCAATCGCGGGTCAAGTCGCGTCGGCGGTGCGCCGATGCGACTTGACCCGCGATAATGGCGTCACTCAATGGGCGAAGATCGACCCGCCCTCCTTGCCCGCCAATTTCTCTGGCTTGATCAGGAACCGCGCCAGCGCCGGCAGCAGCCACAGGGCGCCGAACATGTTCCACAGCAGCATGAAGGTCAGCATCAGGCCCATGTCGGCCTGGAACTTGATCGCCGAGAAGATCCAGGTGCACACGCCGATGGCCAGGCACAGGCCGGTGAACAGCACCGCCTTGCCGGTGGAGCGCAGGGTCTCGTAGTAGGCCTCCTGCAACGGCAGGCCGGCGCGCAGGAAGCTCTCCAGGCGGCTGTAGATGTAGATGCCGTAGTCCACGCCGATGCCCACGCCCAGCGCCACCACCGGCAGCGTGGCGACCTTCACGCCAATGCCCATGAAGGCCATCAGCGCGTTGCCCAGTACCGAAGTCAGCACCAGCGGCAGGACGATGCACAAGGTCGCGGCGAACGAGCGGAAGGTGATCATGCACATTACCGCCACGCAGATGTACACGAGGATCAGGATGGTCAGCTCGGCCGACTTGATCACCTCGTTGGTGGCGGCCTCGATGCCAGCATTACCCGCCGCCAGGAGGAACTGCAGGCCGTCCTTGCTGTGGCTGTCGGCGAAGGCCTTGGCCGCGGCGGTGACCCGCTCCAGCGTCTCGGCCTTGTGGTCGTTGAGGAATACCAGCACCGGTGCCAGCGAGCAGTCGGCGTTGTACAGACCGTCGGCCCGGGCAATGGAGTTGTTGAGGATATCCGGGTTGCGCGACAGGGTTTCCCATTTCAGGCTGCCCTCGTTCATGCCCTTGATGACCTGCTTGGAAACGGTCACCAGGGAGATGGTCGACTGCACCCCCGGGGTGTTGTCCATGGTCCACATCAACTCGTCGATCGGCGCCATGGTCGAGTGGATCGAACAGCTCTCGGCCGGGGTCTTGACCATGATCACCAGCACATCGGAACTGGTCGAGTAATTGCTGATGATGAAGCTGTTGTCCTGGTTGTAGCGCGAGTCCGGGCGCAGCTCCGGCGCGCCCTGGTCGAGGTCGCCGATCTTCAGGTTCTGGCTGTACCAGAGGCCGCCGCCGAATGCCAGCAGCGCCAGCACCACCGATACCGGCGCCACCTTGGGGCTGGCGAAGTTGGACAGCAGGCGCCAGAACGGATGCTCGCGGGTCGCATCCTTCTTGCTGCGGGCGATGGCCTTCTGGCTGATGCCGACGTAGCTGATCGCCACCGGCAGCAGGATCAGGTTGGTGAACACGATCACCGCCACGCCGATCGAGGCGCCGATGGCCAGCTCGCGGATCACCCCGATGTCGATGATCAGCAGGGTGATGAAGCCCACGGCGTCGGCGAGGATGGCGATCATCCCCGGCAGGAACAACTGGCGGAACGTGCGCCGCGCTGCGGTCAGGGCGTTGTCGGCGTCGCTGGACTGCAGGGCGATGCCGTTGATCTTCTGCACGCCATGAGAGATACCGATGGCGAAGATCAGGAACGGCACCAGCATCGAGTACGGGTCCAGGCCGAAGCCCACCGCATGCATCAGCCCCAGCTGCCAGACCACCGCCACCAGGGTGGTGATGAGCACGGCGATGGTGCTGCGGATGCACCAGGTGAACCAGTACAGCAGCGCCCAGGTGATCACCAGCGCCACGCCGAAGAACATCGCCACCATCACCAGCCCGTCGATCAGGTCACCGACCTTCTTCGCGAAACCGACGATGTGAATCTTCACGTTGGGGTTCTGTGCCTGGAACTTGTCGCGGATCTTCTCTTCCAGCTGGTGGGAGAACTGCTGGTAGTCGAGCTTGACCTGGCGCCCCGGATCCTGCGGGTCGGGATGGTTCTCCAACAGCGGGATGTCGATGATGCTGGATTTGAAATTGTTGGCCACCAGGCGCCCCACCTGGCCTGACTTGAGCACGTTGTCGCGCAGGGTGTCGAGGCTGTCCTGGGAGCCATTGTAGGTATTGGGGATCACCTCGCCGCCGGAGAAGCCCTCTTCGGTGACCTCGCTCCAGCGCACGCTCGGGCTCCACAGCGACTTGAGCCCGGCGCGGTCGACGCCGGGGATGTAGAACACCTCGTCATGGATCTGGCGCAGTGTCTCCATGTAGTCCTTGTCGAAGATGTCGCCATTGACCGCCTCCACCGAGACGCGCACGGTGTTGCCGAGGTTGGCCAGGTCGTTGCGGTGCTCCATCATCTGCTCGATGAACGGATGCTGCAGCGGGATCATCTTCTCGAAACTGGTGGACGGGCGGATCTGTGTGGCCTGCCAGAACAGGAACACGCTCACCAGCAGGCAGATGGCGATGACCACGGGGCGGTTGTTGAAAATCAGGCGTTCCAGCAGGGTGGCCTTGTCCTTGTGCTGCATGTCGAAGCTCTCCCGGCTGGTCATGGACGCACCTCCTGGGTACCGTCGGCCGAGGCCAGGTGCACGCCCCCTTGCCCGACCAGCAACAGGCCGCCACCGCCCAGGCCACTCACACCCGACAGGGCGATGCGGTCGGCGCGGTTGCGCACACTGAAGGTCTGCCCGTCGTCATGGCTGCGCAGCACGCTGCCGCCATTGCCAACCAGCACCAGGCTGCCGTCCTCGAGAAGCGTAGCGCTTGCCAGGCCGAATTCGAGCGGACCGCGTTCGGCCTTGAGCTCGACTGGCTGCCAGCTGTCGCCGAAATCGGTGGAGCGGAACAGGTTGCCGCGCAGGCCGTAGGCCAGCAGCGTGTTGGACTGGGTGGTACCGATCACACCGAACAGCGAGCCCTCGTAGGGGCCCTGCACCGTTGTCCAGCTCTGGCCGGCATCGCTGGAACGGAACATGCTGCCCTGCTCGCCGACGATGAACAGGCCAGCGTCCTTCACCTGGGTAATGGCGTTGAGGTGAAGCTGGTCGGGGTTGTCCAGGCGCTCGGCGACGTCCTGCCAGTGCTGGCCGCCATCGGTGGTCTCCAGCAGCGCGCCATAGGCGCCCACGGCAAAACCATGCTGCGCGTCGATGAAGCGCACGTCGAGCAAGGGCGCTTCGCGGGACAGGTCTTCGAACTGCTTGCTCCAGGTCGCGCCGCCGTCGTTGCTGGCGAGGATCTGGGCATCATGGCCGACCGCCCAGCCGCGCTTGTCGTCGAGGAAGAACACGGCGGTAAGCAGTTGCCGGGTGGGCACCCGGGCCTGGGTCCAGGTCTTGCCCTGGTCGTCGGAGAACAGAATATGGCCGCGATCGCCAACCACCACCAGGCGCTGGCCGGCGTGGGTGGCGCCGATCAACAGGCTCTGGCTGGCCTTGGCCGACTCCACCGAGTATTCCTCGGCGGCCACCGCCGCCTCGGCATTGCCGGCGCCGATGCCCAGCGCCAGTGCCAGCATCGCGCCTGCCGCCAGCCTGCGGCGTGGCGTAAACCGCTCTCTCATGACTGCCCCCTGTTGTGTTCTTGTGGTGGGTCAATCTATTGCCAGGCACTGCCGAAACCCCTGGTCCAGAGGCCTGGAATAGCTTCTGGCCATCGTATCGGGCTTGTCCGACAGAAAACAACGAGCGGGACGTTATGTTTTGTTAACCGTCAAACGCATCGCGGGGCAAGTCGGTTCGCCGCATCGCCGCTCCCACGCCGCACGAGGTATGGCGTGGGAGCGGCGATGCGGCGAACCGACTTGCCCCGCGATAGCGTTGGACCAGGCTTACGCCAAACTCTTGCTCACCACCTCGTACACATCGCTGGACAGCGCACCGGACGCGAGGATCCGCTCCAGCTCACCCTTCATCAGCGCCTGACGCTGGTCGTCATACTTGCGCCAGCGGGTCAGCGGCGCCAATTGACGTGAGGCGATCTGCGGGTTCAGCGCATTGAGCTCGATCACCAGATCCGCCAGGAAGCGATACCCCGAACCGTCAGCGGCATGGAAGTTGACCAAGTTCTGCCCGGCGAAACCACCGATCAGCGCGCGCACCTTGTTCGGGTTCTTCAGGGTGAAGGCCGGGTGCTGCATCAATGCCTTGACCCGCGCCAGGCCGCCCGGCAGGGTGCTGGCCGCCTGCACGCTGAACCACTGGTCCATGACCAGCGGGTTGTCCTTGAAGTGCTCGGAGAAGGCATCCAGGGCCTTGGCGCGCTCGGCCTCGAACGGCGAGTTGACCAGCACCGCCAGGGCGGTGAGACGCTCGGTCATGTTGTCGCAGTGCTCGTACTGCTCCAGGGTCGCCTCGAGCACCTGCGGCTTGCCGCTGAGCATCAGGTACGACAGGGCGATGTTCTGCAGGCTGCGGCGGGCGAAGTGCTCGGCCGAGGCCACGTAGGCGGTCTTGCGCGAGACCTCGCGGTTGGCCTGGTAGCGCGCCCACAGGGCACCGAACAGCTGTTCGGCGATCTGCCGGCGGGCGAACTCGCGGGCGGCGTGGATGGCATCCACATCGGCCACCTGGCTGATCTCGGTGAGGTAGGCCTCGCCCGGCAGCGAGAGCATCTCGGCGACCATGGCAGGGTCCAGCGACTCGTTGCCAATCACAGTGCCCAGTGCGGTGATCAGGCGCTGGTCGAGGGCCAGTGCTTCGCCACGCTGGTGCTGGCCGATCAGCTCCTGGAGCACCTGCACGGCCAACTGCTGCCCCGCTTCCCAGCGGTTGAAGCCGTCGCTGTCGTGTTGCATGAGGAACATCAGCTGGTCGCGATCGTACGGGAAGCTCAGCTTGACCGGTGCGCTGAAGCCGCGCAGCAGCGACGGCAGCGGCTGGCTGGCAATACCTTCGAAGGTGAAGGTCTGCTCGGCTTCGGTCACCGACAGCACGCGGCTGGTGCCAGTGGCGGCGCTTTCGCCGGCCAGGCGCAACGGCAGGTCGTTACCTTGGGCATCCAGCAGGCCCAGCGCCACCGGGATCACGAACGGCAGTTTCTCAACCTGCCCCGGTGTCGGCGGGCAGCTCTGGCGGAAGGTCAGGCTGTAGCGCTGCGCGGCAGCGTCATAGGCCTCGCTGACCTCCAGGCGCGGGGTGCCGGCCTGGGTATACCAGCGCTTGAACTGGGTCAGGTCGACGCCGTTGGCGTCTTCCATGGCCTTGATGAAGTCGTCGGTGGTAACCGCCTGGCCATCATGGCGCTCGAAGTACAGGTCGCTACCCTTGCGGAAGCCCTCGGCCCCCAGCAGGGTGTGGACCATGCCGACCACCTCGGCGCCCTTCTCGTACACCGTCAGGGTGTAGAAGTTGGAGATCTCGATGAAGCTGTCCGGGCGGATCGGGTGGGCCATGGGGCCGGCGTCTTCGGCGAACTGATGGGTACGCAGGTAGGCGACATCCTCGATGCGCTTGACCGTGCGCGAATTCATGTCGGCGCTGAACTCGGCATCGCGGAACACCGTGAAGCCTTCCTTGAGCGACAGCTGGAACCAGTCGCGGCAGGTCACGCGGTTGCCCGACCAGTTATGGAAGTACTCGTGGGCCACCACGCCCTCGACCCGCTGGTGGGCGGCGTCGGTTGCGGTCTCGGCGCGGGCCAGCACGCAGCTCGAGTTGAAGATGTTCAGGCCCTTGTTTTCCATGGCGCCCATGTTGAAGTCGTTGACCGCGACGATCATGAAGATGTCCAGGTCATATTCACGGCCGTAGACTTCCTCGTCCCAGCGCATGGACTTCTTCAGGCTGACCATGGCGTGGTCGCACTTGTCGAGGTTTTCTTCCTCGACATAGATACGCAGGGTCACGGCGCGGCCGGACTGGCGGGTGAACTCGCTCTCGACGCACCACAGGTCACCGGCTACCAGGGCAAACAGGTACGCCGGCTTCTTGAACGGGTCTTCCCAGGTCGCCCAGTGGCGGCCATCCTCACCCGGGCCACTGCCCACCGGGTTGCCGTTCGACAGCAGCACCGGATAGCGATGCTGCTCGGCGATCACCGTGGTGGTGAACGTGCTCATCACGTCCGGGCGGTCGAGGTAGTAGGTGATCTTGCGGAAGCCCTCGGCCTCGCACTGGGTGCAGAACATCTTGCCGGACTTGTACAGGCCTTCCAGCGCGGTGTTGCTTTCCGGGTGAATCTTCACGCTGGTGTCGAGGGTGAAGCGCTCGGCCTTGGGCTGCACGGTGAGGCTGTGGTCATCGAGCTGGTAGTCATTGGCGTTCAGCGTCTGGTCGTCCAGTTGCACGCTCAGCAGCTCCAGGTGCTGGCCATCGAGCACCAGCGGCGGCAGGCCGGCGCCGCGCTCGGGGTTTCGGCGCATGACCAGCTGCGCATGGACCAGGCTGTGGTCCTCGAACAGTTCGAAGGTCAGGTGGGTCTCGTCGATCAGGTACTCGGGGGCCTGATAGTCCTTGAGGTAGATCACTTGCGGTTGTTCGGTACGCATGGTGACGATCCTTTTACTGGAGCACGGCCAGCTGGTAGGCCGTGTACTTGCGAATGTTGATCACGCCGGTGTCGAAGATCAGGTACTGGCCCTTGATGCCCAGCAGCGTGCCTTCCACGACGGGATCCTTATCGAGGTTGAAGCTGACGATCTTTTTCGGGTAGGCCTCGACCGGGTAGCGCATCTGCACCACCTCGGCGTCGGGCAGCGGCTGGATGGCCTGCAGGCCGAAGCGCTCCTGCAGCCCACGGATACCGTCTGCGCAGGCGTCGAAGATCTGCTCGCGGATGGCCGGCAGGTCGAGCACCTCGGCGTCGCCTTTGAGCAGCGCGCGCCAGTTGGTGCGGTCCGGCACCTGGCTGCGCAGCACATCCTCGACCAGCCCGGATTGCTGGCGGGTGGCCACGCGCATGATCGGCAGCGCCTGACTGGCGCCCTGGTCGAGCCAGCGGGTGGGCAGCTGGGTGGCTCGGGTGATGCCGACCTTGATGCCCGACGAGTTGGCCAGGTACACCACGTGGTCGGTCATGCAGAACTGCTCGCCCCACGACGGCTCGCGGCAGGTGCCGGCGTCGTAGTGGCAGCGTTCCGGGGCCATGATGCACACATCGCACTGGGCCAGCTTGGTCATGCACGGATAGCAGTAGCCCTGGCTGAAGCTGGTCTTGGTGCGTTTGCCGCAATGGCTGCAGTGGATCGCGCCGAGGTACTCCAGGCGGATCGACTGGCCGATCAGCGGGTTGACCGGCACCTCGGTGTCATCCAGGCGGAAACTGTATTGAACGACCGGTGCGTCCAGGCGCACCGCCATCTTGCTCAGAGAGCCACGAGCGAGTTCGATCAATGTACCGAGTCCGACTTGAAAAGGATGTTGGCGATCGGCGCCGACTTCGAGGCGCACTCCTGCGGGCCCATGTAGCCGGTGCGCTGCTCTTCGGGGAGGTTCTTGATCTCCCAGGCGATCACTGCCTGCAGCGACAGCTCCTTCTGCTCAGCGGTCAGCTTGCGGCCGTCGGACCATTTGCCGATCTCCACGGCCGTCTTCAGGCTCTCGTAGATCTCGGGGGTGATGTTTTCGATCATTTGCGCGAACGTGGACATGCTGTCTCCTCAGTCAGGCGGTCAGTTTACGCCTCGCCAGCGCGCCACCCAAGAGCCCCGTCAGGCATCCGATGAGCAACCCGCCGACATGGGCGGCGTTGGCGATCTGGCCGAAGCCGAGCTGGCCGACCACGCCGCTCAGGCAGATCACCAGCCAGATCAGCATCATCACCAACACGCCCTTGGGCAGGTTGAACTGCGGGTTCGGCGCCAGCCACTGGTAAAGCCAGACATGCCCGAGCAAGCCGTAGAGCACGCCAGACAGCCCGCCGAACAGGCTTGGCCCGCTGGTGAAATGCTGAGCCAGGTTGGACACCAGACTGAACAACAGTGTCAGCCCCAGCAACATCCACGGCCCCTGGCGCAGTTCGATACGCTTGCCCAGCTCCCAGTACCACAGGCCGTTCATGGCCAGGTGCAGCACGCCGAAGTGCAGCAGCATCGGCGACACCAGGCGCCACCACTGGCCTTCGGCGAGGCCCTGGAGCAAGGGGGTGAAGTACAGGTAGTCGCCCTGCACCTTGAACGACAGGAAGGTGAACCAGCCGATGGTCGAGAGGTTGTCACCCAGGCCGGTCACCCCGGCGACCACCAGGCTCAGGATCAGTACCGCGGCGGTGACCTTGCAGGCCAGGGCCTGCTCCTTCAGCGAAGGCGCCGCCGGGGCGGTGGGCATGCCGGCGTCCACAGGTTCAGGCATGGCTTCAAGGTCGGCATTGCCCTCAGGGAAGCGTCGATAGAGTTCCAGTACTTCGTGGGCCATGGCCGGCGGCGCCCAGAGCACCTGTTCCTCGCCCTCCTCCACCACCCGGTGCGGCACCTGCAGACGACGCAGCAGGGTGACGAAACCGCTGAGATCGACCGCCAGCGGCAGGCGCAGCACTTCGACCACGTTCATTGGCTGGCCTGCGGGCGGTCGACATCGACCCAGACAAACTTGTGCGGGTCGATGCGGGTCTCGTCGTCCAGACGGTAGGCCGCGAGCTTGCCGTAGAGCACGGCGCTGTAGTCCAGGCAGGCCAGGTTGTCGCGGATCGGCGCGGGCCGGCCACTGCGCCAGTAATGGCCGACGAACAGCAACGGTTCGTCCTCGGCATAGCGCAGCAGGGCGTTCTTCTGGCTGTGGCTGAGCGGCGTGCGGGCCACCTCGTCGGGTAGCGCATCGGGCTGGAAGACGATGTCGCCGTAGGTCTGCGGGTCCTCTTCCCAGAACTTGGTGCGGAAGAAGGCGCGGGTCAGGCCGTCGCCGCCGGTCAGGGTCAGGCCGTCCGGCAGGCGCATGTCGGTGCCGCGCAGCAGGCGGTTGCACACTGTCGAGGCGAAGCTGCCGGACACTGCCGAGGCCTGCACGAAGTGCTCGTCGATGCAGCCCGTGGGGTACTGCTGACGCAACGGCTCGATCAGCCGTGGGTCCCAGCAGGCATGCACAAGGCGGAAGCGACCTGCGTCGACGAACAACGGCAGCTCATAGAACCACTGGATGAAATCGTGCCAGTCGCCGGGGTGCTGGGCGAACTGGGTAAGGGTCTCGTCGATCAACCGGGCATGGCGCGGGGTATGGTCGCGCACGAAGGCCTTGCCACTGCCCGGCAACGCCGGAGTGACCCAGCCCAGGGCGTTGTACTCATGGTTGCCCATGATGCAGAACGCCTGGCCGGCCTCGACCATGTCATGAACGATGTGCAGCGCCTCGCGGATGCGTGGGCCACGGTCGACGATGTCGCCCAGGAACAACGCCTGGCGCCGCGGATGCCGCCAGACCCCGCCGATGCGCTTGTAGCCGAGGGCGTCGAGCAAGCGTTCGAGGGTGAGCGCGCAACCGTGCACGTCACCGATGATGTCGAAACTGCGCGCCGGATCGAGCATCAGTCGTCCCTGCCGCCCAGGCGGCTGCCCCAGCCGAGCTTGGTGCGGCAGACCTCGTAGTAGTTGTGGTCCAGCGGGTGGATCAGGCGCAGTTTCTGCGGTTTCTTGCTCACGGTGATGGTGTCGCCCGGGGCACAGGTGAAGTGGTTCTGGCCGTCGCAAGAGACTTGCGGGTAAATCTGCAAGTCCTTGGACACGACGATCTTCAGCTCGCTGTTGCCGTCAACCACGATCGGCCGGCCGGACAACGTATGCGGGTACATTGGCACGATGACGATGGCATCCAGCTTGGGGTGCATGATCGGGCCGCCGGCGGACAGCGCGTAGGCGGTGGAGCCGGTCGGGGTGGCAACGATCAGGCCGTCGGCCTTCTGGCTGCAGACGAACTGGCCGTCGATGTAGATCTCGAACTCGATCATCCGCGTCGACTTGCCCGGGTGCAGCACCACGTCGTTGAGCGCGTCGCCCTGGCCGATGGCCTCGTTGTGACGACGCACCTCGGCCTGCAGCAGGAAACGGTTCTCCACCAGGTAATGGCCGTCGAGCACCTCGGCGACCTTCTCCTCCAACTCGTCGGGGCGGATATCGGTGAGGAAACCCAGGTTACCGCGGTTGATCCCCAGCACCGGGATGTTGTGACGGGCCAGGGCACGGGCGGCGCCGAGCAGGCTGCCGTCGCCGCCAACCACGATGACCAGGTCGCAGACCTCGCCCAGCAGTTTGCGCGTGGAGGTCTGCAGGCCGTGGCCGGGCAGGACTTCGGCGATGGTGTCCTCGAGAATCACGTGCAGGTGGCGCTCGAGGAGGAATTTTTTCAGTCGGCGAATGGTGTCGAGCACCTGGGAGCTGCCAAGGCGTCCGATGATACCGATATTGCGAAATTGCTCCATGGTGCTCCTGCAAGGCTCTGCGGCGGGGTGACAATGCCGGGATTATGGGCGAAAGGACCGGCCAGCGGCAAACCGGCTATGCTCGCAGGATGACGCCCTTCGCCGATCTCGAGCCCCTGCCCCGCCAGCTGCGCCACCCTGCCGTGCGCGACCTGGCCTGGGCGCTGCTGTCGCCCCCGCTGCTGGCGCAGGCCGGCTGCCCCCAGCGCCACCCGCTGCAGGGCAGCGCCTGGGCCGATGATCCGCAGCGCCTGGGCCAATGGCTCGTGACGCTCGACCAGGAGCCTGCGCCGCTGCTGGACTGGCTGGCACGCCTGAACAGCCGGCGGCTGGGCCTGTACTACGAAAGCCTGTGGCAGTTCGCCCTGCAGCAGGCACCGGGTATCGAGCTGCTGGCGGCCAACCTGGCGATCCGCGACGGCGGGCACACCCTAGGCGAGCTGGACATTCTGCTGCGTGACCGCGAAGGCGATCATCATCTGGAGCTGGCCATCAAGCTCTACCTGGGGCCGCCTAGCGGCGACGGTGGCGACCCAGGCCTCTGGCTCGGCCCCGGTTGCCATGATCGGCTGGGACGCAAGCTGGCACACCTGGTGCAGCACCAGCTGCCCATGTCGAGCGGACCGCAGAGTCACACTGTGCTGGCCGGATTGGGTCTGGACCGGGTGCAAGCCCACCTGTGGCTTGGCGGCTACCTGTTCTACCCACGGTCGGGGCAGCCCCGTCCACCTGACGGGGCCAACCCCCTGCACTTGCGCGGTGGCTGGCTGCGCCAATCTGAATGGAGCGAAGCCGATAACGGATGCTTGCAGCCCCTGCCACGCCAGGCATGGCTGGCGCCAGCGCGCTTTGAAGCACAGGCCTGCTGGAACGCAACGCGCTTCACCGCCTGGCGGCAAGGGCTGGAACCCGATGCCCACGCACACTTGCTGTGCAGAGTGGAGGAACAGGCGGACGGAACGTGGGAAGAGGTCGAACGGATGTTCCTGGTGGCCGACAACTGGCCGCACCTCCCCCCACGCTGAAGCAGCACCCGCTGCCGATTCACCGGCGACGGGTGCTCAAGCGTCAGGACGCCTCGGCCACCGGCTCAGGCGCCGGGCAGTGGGCCTGGGCATCCTTCGGCCACAGCACCTGGCCCTTGCCATCGACCACCTGTTCCGCGCCACAGGGCAAACGGTTGGTGTCGAACACCACGCTGCCATCCAGACGATACAGGGCGCGCAGCGTGCGCACGGCGTCATCGCCATTGCCCTCGACTCGATAGGCGAAGATCGCGCCACGCGCCTCGTCGACTTCCAGATCCTGCCATTTGGCGGGCACCAGCAGCTTGCCATCGATGTCGTACAGCGCGCGCAGGGTATCCGAATTGCTGCCCTCGGCAGCCAGCAGGTGGCGGCCATCGGCCAACAGCTTGAACGACACGAACTGTTCCGGCTGGACCAGCACTTTGCCCTGCTCGTCCATCAGGCCCACGGTATCGGTTTCACTCGGCATACCGAGGAGCATCACCGTCTTCTTCGGCGATTTCAGCTCGGTGAAGGCATAGCGCTTGGGCGCAACCACGCCGATCTGCTTGTATATGGGCTGGAACACGACCTTCCCTTGGTCCAGGTCGATGGTTCCGTAGGTTGCCAGGAACATGCTCTGCAGCTTGCCGATATGGTTGAAACCCGGGCGATGGCCACTCATGCCGAGCAGGCCGATACCCGCATCGCCGATCGAGTCGTACTCGGGCTCGATCAGCCATTTGCCGTCATGCCCGATCATCCCGGCCTTGCCGCGGTCTTCGCCGGTGCGCTGCAACTGCACCATGCCGCCAACCTTGCCGAACGTCTCGCAGTTCTGGTATTGCGCCTCGATGACGACCTTGCCTTGATAATCCAGGTAGCCACAAGGTTTGTCGTAGCCATCCCTGAAGGCCACCAGACCACCGCCTGGCGTGCCCAGCCAACCCTTGTCGAGCGCAATCACCAGGTTGCCGGAGGCATCAGCCAGGCCCTTGCCCGCGCCGCCTTCGCGGGTGACCACCAGATATCCGTCAGCCGCGCTGACAATGGTGTCGAAGTCCAGCTTGCGCAACACCTTGGTCTGGAGGTTGTATCCCCAGCTCTCGCCTTGCCGCTCGGCCAGCACCCAGTTGCCACGCTTTGCGAAATCCTCGCGCACGTACAGCGAGTCGAACACCGCTTCGCTGACCTTCTCGCCCTGAGGCGTGAGGATGCCGCGCAGTTCGTCGATCTCATAGACGATGAAGTCGTTGTCACCTCCGACATAGACAGTGTCGAAGATGGCCGGCTGGACTTCCTTGCCCTGCTCATCCATCACTCCGACCTTGCCATTGCGGACGTAGCCGAACAGGCCAGGGGTCAAGGTGTAGAGCTCATCGGTGAGGTCGGCGCGAATCACCTGCTTGCCGTCACCACTTGCCAGGTGCCAGTAGTCGCCACGCCCGAAGATGAAGGCGTTGGTGAAGGCTTGGGTGTAGATCTGGGTGAACTCGCTGCCTGGGGCGACTCGAAATGCGCCGTTCTGGTCCAGCACCGCGCACTCGTCGTTCACGCACAGCGGAATGGTCAGGGCGGCAATCGGAGGAGTCTTGACCGCCGGGGCTTGCTCGCAGCCGGCGAGCAGCAGGGACAGGGCGCCAAACAGCGCTACCCGAGGGGTGGAGATGAGGCGTTTCATTGACACAGGATCCTTGTGCGATGGAGATCGGGTGCAGGCCCAAAGCCATTACCCAGGCCCGTTGTGTCGGCCGTGTTTGATAGATCTGAAGCAAACACATTTCCACGCCAGCGATTAGAGTTAGGGGCAGGCGCCATCAAGAGCGCCCCTTCCGACCTGATGACGAGGACCCACCATGGTTTCATCCACTCCTGCGGCCCACTACGCGCGCCTGTCGATCGCCCTGCACTGGCTGATGCTGGTGCTGCTGGCCGCCGTCTACGCCTGCATCGAGCTGCGCGGCCTGTTCCCCAAGGGCAGCGCCGAACGCGACCTGATGAAAGACCTGCACTTCATGCTCGGGCTGACGGTGTTCGTGCTGGTCTGGCTGCGCCTGGCCCTGCGCCTGTCGCGCCCCACGCCGCCGATCGTGCCCAAGCCACCAGCCTGGCAGACCGGCCTGTCGCACCTGGTGCACCTGCTGTTGTACCTGATGATGATCGGCCTGCCGCTGGCCGGCTGGGCAATCCTCAGCGCCGCCGACAAGCCGATCCCGTTCTATGGCCTGGATCTGCCGGCCATCGTCACCCCGGATCCGGACCTGAGCAAGTTCATCAAGGGCTGGCATGAACGCATCGGCAGCTGGGGGTACTGGCTGATCGGCCTGCACGCGCTGGCCGGGCTCTATCACCACTATGTGCGGCGCGACAACACGCTGTTGCGCATGCTGCCCTACAAGTAACCGCGTCGTCCCTGCAGGCCTCCGGTGTGCAGGAATACCAGGCGGGTGCCGGGGGCAAAACGCCCGGCCTCGACCCGGTCGCGCAGGGCCAGCAGGGCCTTGCCGGTGTAGAGCGCCTCCAGCGGCATGCCGGTTTGCCGTTCGGTGTCGGCGATGAACGCCAGCAGTGCGTCGTCGATACGGGCAAAGCCGCCACGGCTAGCGTCGTGCAATTGGTAGCCGTGCACGCCCGCCAGCGCTGCGACGGTTTCCGGTACACCGTGGTCAAGGGGCACGGCCAGGGCGCCATGGACCACATGTCTGCCCGCCTCCTCCAGCACCATTCCGGCCAAGGTCGTGCCGGTGCCTGCCGCCAGCCACCACGCGTCGTAGCCCGGCCAGCCGAGCGTTACCAACTGCGCCCGGCATTGCGCGACGATCAAGCCGCAGCCCTGCGCGCCAGCTTGGCCGCCACCGCCTTCAGGGATGCAGTGCCAACGCGGGTAGCGGGCCTGCCAGGGCTCCCAGAAACCGGGTTCATGGCGATTGCGGTAGCCGCCGAAACCGAGCCAATGCAACTCCATGCCCAGGGCCTGCAGGTCTCGCACCGTCGGTGTGTCCTGGGGGTGGCCACGCAATAGCCCGGCAGTGGCGAAGCCGAAGCGCTTGCCAGCCGCCGCCAGGGCATGAAGATGGTTGGAATGGTTACCACCCAGGCTGATCAGGCCCGGCGCATCGGCCTTGCGCGCCTGGAGCAGGTGATGACGCAGCTTGAACCATTTGTTGCCGCTGATCAGCGGGTCGATCAGGTCCAGGCGCAGGACCGCAGCTTCGATTCCCGCGTGGCGTAACCAAGATAGGTCGAGGCGTTGCAGGGGGGCTTGGGGGAGAGAAAAATCAGACATGGAGGCAGTTTATCTGATCACGCAGATGCAGACGTGCTGCTCGTTGCCGTTGCCGATCGAGAGTTTATCCCAAATTCCACTAGCGACAGCTGCGTCATCCCAGGCGCCGCCCGTAACTTCGCGACTTCAGGAGGCCTGCGTTCGGCCTCCTGAAGTCGCAATTTGTGTCGCCTGAATTATCGCGCACTTAGAAGCAAAAGCAGAGCAAGAGCAAGAGCAAGAGCAAGAGCAAGAGCAAGAGCAAGAGCAAGAGCAAGAGCAAGAGCAAGAGCAAGATACATGGAGTATATGAAGACTACTCGCAGTGCTTCTTCAGTTACAACTACTCGCTGACAAGCCAACGCCCAAAGGAAAGGTGTATCACCACCTCACCTGTGAAAGTTGGCTCATCACCTGTTCAAACAATTACAACTCGGCCGCCAATCTCGACCCTTGGTTAATCGCCCGCTTGGCATCAAGCTCAGCCGCCACATCAGCGCCACCGATCAAGTGCACCGATTGCCCGGCCGCCACAAGGCCGTCATGCAACTCGCGCAGCGGCTCCTGCCCCGCGCAGACGACGATGTTGTCCACCGCCAGCACCTGCGGCTCGCCCTCGCCGATGCGCACATGCAGGCCGGCATCGTCGACGCCCAGGTACTCGACGCTGTTGAGCATCTGCACCTGCTTGTTCTTCAGCCCCGTGCGGTGGATCCAGCCGGTGGTCTTGCCCAGGCCGTCGCCAACCTTGGTCTTCTTGCGTTGCAGCAGATAGACCTGGCGCGCCGGCGCATGAGGCTCTGCCTTCACCCCGGCCACACCACCACGGGCCTCCAGCTGCGTATCAATGCCCCATTCCTTCCAGAACGCCTCACGGTCCTGGCTGGTGGCCACGCCCTTGTGCACCAGGTACTCGGACACATCGAAACCGATACCACCAGCACCGATCACCGCGACCCGCTCGCCCACCGGCTTGCGCTCGAGCAGCACGTCCAGGTAGTTCAGCACCTTGGCATTGTCGATGCCGGGAATGGCCGGCGTGCGCGGGGCGATGCCGGTGGCCAGAATGACCTCGTCGAACTCGCCGGCCACCAGCGCAGCTACATCAACACGAGTGTTCAGGCGCAGCTCGACACCAGTGGACTTCACCTTGTTGCGGAAGTAACGCAGGGTCTCGTAGAACTCCTCCTTGCCCGGCACGCGTTTGGCCACGTTGAATTGCCCACCGATCTCGTCGGCAGCATCGAACAGCGTTACGGCATGACCGCGCTCGGCGGCCACGGTGGCCGCTGCCAGGCCCGCAGGACCCGCGCCGACCACAGCAATGCGCTTCACCGCCCGTACCGGCAGGTAGTTGAGCTCCGTCTCATGGCAGGCACGCGGGTTGACCAGGCAGCTGGTCAGCTTGCCGCCGAAAGTGTGGTCCAGGCACGCCTGGTTGCAGCCGATGCAGGTGTTGATCTCGTCGCCACGGCCTTCGGCGGCCTTGTTGACGAAATCGGGGTCGGCCAGGAACGGCCGGGCCATGGAGACCATGTCGGCATCGCCCTCGGCCAGCACCGCCTCGGCCACTTCCGGGGTATTGATGCGGTTAGTGGTGATCAACGGGATCTTCACCACGCCGCGCAGCTTGGCGGTGACCTTGCTGAACGCCGCGCGTGGCACCTTGGTGGCGATGGTCGGGATGCGCGCCTCGTGCCAGCCGATACCTGTGTTGATCAGCGTGGCGCCGGCCTGCTCGATGGCCTTGGCCAGCAGCTCGATCTCCTCCCAGTTGCTGCCCCCCTCGACCAGGTCGAGCATCGACAGGCGGAAGATGATGATGAAGTTCGGCCCCACCGCCTCGCGCACCCGCTGCACGATTTCCACGGCCAGGCGCATGCGGTTCTCATAGCTGCCGCCCCAGCGGTCGGTGCGGTGGTTGGTGTGGGCGGCGAGGAACTGGTTGATGAAGTAGCCTTCCGAACCCATGATCTCGACGCCGTCGTAGCCGGCGCGCTGGGCCAGGCTTGCGCAGGTGACGAAATCGCGGATCTGCTTCTCGATGCCCTCCTCGTCCAGCTCCTTGGGCTTGAACGGGTTGATCGGTGCCTGGATGGCGCTGGGCGCCACCTGTTTCGGACTGTAGGCATAGCGCCCGGCGTGGAGGATCTGCAGGCAGATCTTGCCACCGGCGGCATGCACGGCCTCGGTGACGACCCGGTGCTTGGCAGCCTCTTCCTCGGTGCTGAGCTTGGCCGCGCCGGAGTACACGCCGCCTTCATCGTTGGGCGCGATGCCGCCGGTGACCATCAGGCCGACACCACCACGGGCACGCTCGGCGAAGTACGCGGCCATGCGTTCGAAGCCGCCGGGGCGTTCTTCGAGGCCTGTGTGCATCGAACCCATCAGGGTGCGGTTGCGCAAGGTGGTGAAACCCAGGTCGAGGGGGGCCAGCAGGTGCGGGTAACGGTCGGTCGCCATGGATGGACTCCACAGTTGGCAGGATCACGGAATGCGGGCGCCTCTGCCGCTGTCTACACCAGCTCGCGGGGCCCGTCGGTTGTCTGAGGCCGACATTAAACAGGCGTTTGAACACGCTCAATGATCGAAACTGACAACTTATTGATCCTGCTGCACAGCAGGTCTACCCTAAGGCACCTCTACCGCACAACGCTGGACCGTTCCATGCGCAAACTGCTAGCCGGCGCCCTGGCGCTGGTCACCCTCGCTGCCCTCTGTGGCTATGGCTTCTGGACCCTGCAGCGTCCGGAAGGCCATTACCTGTCCGACCTGCGCATCGAGCTGGCCCTCAACCAGGGCGTGCCAGGCGAGCACGGCAACCTGCTGGGGGTCGAGCCGTTGCTATATCCGGGCGACTACCAGAACCTGACGCGCCTGCACCGCAAACTCTCGGCCTATCTGGAGCAGGCCCGTGCCCAGGGGCTGGTCAACCCGCGCACCGTGGTGGTCCTGCCCGAGCATATCGGCACCTGGCTGTGGGCTCGTGGCGAAAAGCGCGAGCTGTACCAGGTTACCCAGCGCAGCGAGGCCTGGCAGTGGCTGGAGTTGAGCAACCCGCTGCGCTACGGCCTGGCGATGCTCGCCGCCAGCGGCGACGACCGCCGCTCGGACGCCCACCTGCGCATGAAGGCCGCGCAGATGGCTGCCGACTACCAGCAGCTGTTCGGCAACCTGGCCCGCGAGTTCGGCGTCACCCTGGTGGCGGGCTCTATCGTCCTGCCCGCGCCCTACGTCGAGAACGGCGTGCTACGCACCGGCAACGGCCCGCTTTACAACAGCAGCCTGGTGTTCGCCAGCGACGGTTCGGTGCTCGGCCAGCCTCAGCACCAGCAGTACCCCGACAGCGAAAGCCGGCGCTACATCCAAGGTGGCCAGCAACACCCCCTGCAAGTGCTGGAGACCCCCGCCGGGCGTCTGGGCGTGCTGATCGGCAGCGACAGCTGGTACCCGGCCAACCATCAGCAACTGGCCGCGCAATCGGTGCAAGTGATCGCCAACCCGGTTTTCCTGAGCGGCAAGCACAGCTGGCAGGCGCCCTGGCGTGGCAATCGCCACCAGGCGCAGGCCGCCGACCTGCCGCTGCGACGCGGCGAGGTCAGTGAGCAACGCGCCTGGCAGCAACTACCGCTGGCCGCCAATGACAGCACCCCGAGCATGAGCGTGTTCATGCGTGGCCAGTTCTGGGAGCTGGGTAGCGACGGCCAGGGCTTTGCCAGCCAAAGCGGCACACTGTGGGTCGGCAACGACAGCCACGGTGCGCGCCTGCTCAACCTGTGGCTGTGACGCCATGCCCCGCCCCCGCGTGCGCCTGGGTGATCTGTCAGTAGGTTTCGTCCAGCCCCTGGCCGAAGCACTGGCCATGCTCGGCCACGACCCGCAGCCGCTGCTGCTGCGCTACGGCCTCGACGCCAGGCGCCTGGCCGAGCCAGGCGCGCGCCTATCGATTCCGCGCTACATGCACCTGGGCCATGCGGCGATCGCCTTGTCCGCCGAACCGGCCCTGGGCCTGCACATGGGGCGCCTGAGCCGCCTGGCCCAGGCAGGGCTGGCCGGGGTGACTGCCGCGCAGGCACCCACCCTCGGCGAAGCCGCCCGCACCCTGCTGCGCTTCGAACCGTTGTATGCCGCCAACTACCGGGGCCGTTCGAGTTTCCACGAAGACACCCAGGGCGCTTGGTTGAGGTTCTATTCCATCAGCCCCTATAACAGCTACAACCACTTCGTGGTCGACTCGATGCTCGCGGGCTGGCTGGCGCAGCTCGGCGCCCTCACCGCCAGGCCGGTGCAAGCCGAACGTCTTGAGATCGAATTCAACACTCCCGCCTACGCCGCGCAATACCAAGGCCTGTGTACGGGCACCGTGCATTTCGGTGGCACCGCCAACCAACTGCGCCTGAGCCGGGCCACCCTGGACCTGCCGAACCTGCAGCACTGCCCCAGTACCTGGCAGCACCTGCTGCAGCTGTGCGAAGCGGAACTGGCCCAGCGCACCCGTGTGCGCAGCCTGGGCGAGCGCATCACCCATCTGCTGGGCCCACTGCTCAATGGCGGGCACGAACCGGACCTGGAGGAAGTGGCGCGGCACCTGCAGCTGCCAACCTGGACGTTGCGCCGCAAGCTGGCCGAGGAAGGCACGCGCTTTCGCAACCTGCTCAACGACACACGGCGTGACCTGGCCGAGACCTATATTCGCGATACGGAACTGGCCTTCGGCGAGATCGCCTATCTGCTGGGATTCGCCTCGGCAGAGGCGTTCCAGCGCGCATTCAAGCGCTGGACGGGGCTGACCCCGGGGGAGTTTCGCCGCCATCAGCGGCAAGTCGGTTAGAGCTCGGTGGCGTCGTCGGCCGGCTCCGGCAGGTCCAGCTCATAGGCCTGGAACTCGAGCAGTTCTTCCTGGTAATCGTCCATCTTCACGCCCCTCATTCGTCGTTCTTCTGTCATTGCGCCAACCTAAGCCAGCGTAATGACAGAATGATTACAGCCCTATGAACGATAAACGTAGCAGGCACCCAGGAAGTTATCGACAAGTCAGAGTGGCGCCGGCGCCTGCTCTGCCGCCGGAGCTTCCTGCTGAACCTGGATCGGCGCTGGCTCGACAGGCGGCGCGATGGGTTGCGAACCCTTACTGTCATCCACCACCGGCGCGGCCGGGGCCTCGCTGGACGGCACGGGAGGCGCTGGAGTGGCAACGGGCGCAGGCGCTGCGGCAGGGGCGGCAGCAACCGGTGTCGATACCGGGGCCGGTGTCTCTGCCACGCTTTCGGCTACCGGGGTGACGGGCTGTGGTACGGGCGCCAGGGCAGCAGGCGCAGGCTCCGGCAGGCCCAGGTCGGCGGCAGGTTTCTCCACCTTCGGCTCGGCGGCGGGTTCGGACTTCTCCGGCTTCTTCGGTTTCGGCAGGTAGCTTTCCACCAGGGCGAAGTAACGATCGTAGAACTGCGCGGCGGTAACCGTCTCGCTGGCCACCTTGACCATGGAGTCGTCGGTGGAGCCGATCGGCATCGACACCGAACCCAGCACGCCAACGCCAAGGCTGGCGGAAGTGTTGGACTTCTTCAGGGCGTAGCGATCCTGCAGGGCATTGGCGAACATGGTCGAGCGCTGCTTGTCGCTCATGTCCGGCACGCAGGTGATGTTGAAGCTGATCTGCAGGTGATTCTCGGCGTTCTGCTGGAAGCTCTTGTTGCCGGCGACCTGGTTGGCATCGCTGCTGGTGATGATGTAGCCCTGGCTGAGCAGCGCACGCCGCGCTGCCTCGCAGGAGCCGGCCTCGCTGCTGGCGAAGGTGCGGGAAAAGGTGCCCGAGTCATCGAAGTTCTCGTGCTCGTAGACGGCGGCCTTTTTCGAGGAACAGCCGGACACGCCCGCCAGCACGAGGGCCAGCCCGAGCGCGCCATAGACGGTTGATCTAGACATTGCCAATTCCGGGAAGAAACGAATGGGGCGTATTGTGCATCACATCGATCAGCGGCTGAAACCTTTGATCGGTGAAGAGTCTGTCAGCATTATTGGAAATCCTTGCCCATGGCCGGGCAAGCTGCTGAAACGAAAAAAGCGACCCTAAGGTCGCTTTTCCGTTGCTTCGAGGTGTTCAGAGGGCCTCGAGGCGAAGATGGCGCAGCGGACGGGACTCGAACCCGCGACCCCCGGCGTGACAGGCCGGTATTCTAACCGACTGAACTACCGCTGCGTATCGTTCAGGTTTGCACCCGATTGAAACTGGGATCTGAGCTTTCAAGCGCTACAGCGCGAAAGCCAGGAACAAAAAAGGCGACCTATCATCGCCTTTTCTGCTTGCTTTGAGCGTTCATGGGGCTCTCGGCGAAAGATGGCGCAGCGGACGGGACTCGAACCCGCGACCCCCGGCGTGACAGGCCGGTATTCTAACCGACTGAACTACCGCTGCGTATCGTTCAGGCTTGCGCCTGATTGAAACTGGGACCTGGCCTTGCGGCCTCAGACCGGTGCAAGCACCCATCTGGGATAAAATGGCGCGGCGGACGGGACTCGAACCCGCGACCCCCGGCGTGACAGGCCGGTATTCTAACCGACTGAACTACCGCCGCGCAGTGTTGGACTTGCGTCCTGTTTCTCTCTGCCAGAGCGCTTCTTGCAAAGCACCTTGGACCAGAAACCTCCTCAGGAAGTGGTGGGTGATGACGGGATCGAACCGCCGACCCTCTGCTTGTAAGGCAGATGCTCTCCCGGCTGAGCTAATCACCCCCGCGATGTTGCTTGTTGCGTTTGCTTCGCTGAGGCCGCGAAATTTACGCAGGTACCGATGCTAAGTCAATACCCCCATTGAAGTTTTTTTCAAAAAGGGCAAAAACAGCTGCAAGCTTGAAGCTGCAAGCGACAAGCAAAAGCTCTCGTCTCCCTCACTACCGTATTCGACCCGGAGAAAGACAAAGGGGACCTTACGGTCCCCTCTTGCAGCTTGGAGCTTATAGCTTGCCGCTCAGGTATAGATCATCTTGCGGGTCATCCCGCCATCGACCACGAACTCCTGGCCGGTGACGAACCCCGCCTGGCGCGACAGCAGCCACGCCACCAGCGCCGCGACGTCCTCCACCGTCCCCACCCGTCCAGCCGGATGCTGAGCATGGTCGGCGTCGCTCAGAGGCTCGGCGCGCCGCTGCGAGGGGTCACGGGCATCGATCCAGCCCGGGCTCACGGCATTTACGCGAATCTCCGGCGCCAGGCTCATGGCCAGGGCGTGGGTCAAGGCAACCAGCCCGCCCTTGCTGGCGGCATAGGCCTCGGTGTCCGGCTCGGATTGCCGGGCACGGGTGGAAGCCAGGTTGACGATCGCACCACCATGGGCGCGCAGGTAAGGTGCGCAATGCTTGGCCAGCAGCATCGGGCCATTGAGGTTGACCGCCAGCACCCGGTTCCATTGGGTCAGGGACAGGCTCTCCAAGGTCTGGTTGTGCGGGTTGGCGATCGCCGCGTTGCACACCAGCGCGTCCAGTCGGCCAAACTGCCCGAGTACCTCGGACACCCCGGCACTGACCTGGGCCTCGTCGGCCACATCCATGGTGATGAACCAGGCGTTGTCGCCCAGCGCCTTGGCGACCTTGGCGCCACGCGGGCGGTCCAGGTCGCTGAGCACCACCTGCCAGCCCTCGCAGATCAACCAGGCGGCGATGCCCAGGCCGATGCCGCGGGCGGCACCGGTCACCAAAGCCACCCGACCATTATGGCCGGGCTCGCCACCCTTCCAGTCGATCACAGCGCCGCCAGGCCACGAGCCAGATCGGCTTGCAGGTCGGCCACGTCTTCCAGACCAACCGCCACGCGCACCAGGCTGTCACGGATACCCGCCGCTTCACGCTCCTGCGGCGTCAGACGGCCGTGGGAGGTGGTGGCCGGGTGGGCGATAGTGGTCTTGCTGTCACCGAGGTTGGTGGTGATGGAGATCACCCGGGTGGCGTCGATGAAGCGCCAGGCACCTTCCTTGCCACCCTTCACCTCGAAGCTGACCACCGCGCCGAAGCCGCTCATCTGGCGCTTGGCCAGTTCATGCTGCGGATGGCTCGACAGGCCGGCGTAGTGGACCTTCTCGATACCGTCCTGGCGCTCGAGCCACTCGGCCAGCGCCTGGGCGCTCTCGCAGTGGGCGCGCATGCGCAGCTTGAGGGTTTCCAGCCCCTTGGTGAAGACCCAGGCGTTGAACGGGCTGAGGGTTGGGCCGGCGGTCCGCAGGAAGCCCACGACCTCCTTCATCTGTTCGCTGCGCCCGGCCACCACGCCGCCCATGCAACGTCCCTGGCCGTCGATGAACTTGGTCGCCGAGTGGAACACGATATCGGCACCGAGCTTGAGCGGTTGCTGCAAGGCCGGGGTGCTGAAGCAGTTATCCACCACCAGCAGCGCGCCGCGGGCGTGGGCGATTTCGGCCAGTGCAGTGATGTCCACCAGCTCAGCCAGCGGGTTGGACGGCGACTCGACGACCAGCAGCTTGGTATTGGCCTTGATGGCTTTTTCCCAACCGCCCAGGTCGACCAGCGGCACGTAGTCCACCTGCACGCCGAACCGCTTGAAATACTTCTCGAACAGGCTGATGGTCGAGCCGAACACACTCTGCGACACCAGCACATGGTCGCCGGCACTGCACAGCGACATGACCACGGCGAGGATCGCCGCCATGCCGGTGGAGGTGGCCACGGCCTGCTCGGCGCCTTCCATGGCCGCCAGGCGCTCCTCGAAGGCGCGCACGGTGGGGTTGGTGTAGCGCGAATAGACATTGCCCGGCGTTTCGCCGGCAAAGCGCGCGGCAGCGTCGGCAGCCGTGCGGAAGACATAGCTGGAGGTCAGGAACAGCGCTTCGCTGTGCTCGGCCTCCGGTGTACGGTTCTGACCGGCGCGCACCGCCAGGGTGTCGAAACCGACACCCTCGAGGTCACTGTCCAGTCGACCGGCATCCCATTGTTCGGTCATGCCGTCGCTCCCAAATCAGTTGTTGTACAGGTCGATGATCGCGCTGACCGCCTGGTTCTTCACCTTGGCCAGGTCATTACGAGCCTGCTCGATGCGGTCGAGGTAGGCTTCGTCGATATCGCCGGTGACATACTCACCGTTGAACACCGCGCAATCGAAATGCTCGATCTTGATCTTGCCGCCACCGACCGATTCGATCAGGTCCGGCAGGTCCTGATAGATCAGCCAGTCGGCGCCGATCAACTCGGCCACCTGTTCGGTGGTACGGTTGTGGGCGATCAGTTCGTGAGCGCTCGGCATGTCGATGCCGTAGACGTTGGGGTAGCGTACCGCTGGGGCCGCAGAGCAGAAATAGACGTTCTTGGCGCCGGCTTCGCGGGCCATCTGGATGATCTGCTTGCAGGTGGTGCCGCGCACGATCGAGTCGTCCACCAGCATCACGTTCTTGCCGCGGAACTCCAGCTCGATGGCGTTGAGCTTCTGGCGCACCGACTTCTTGCGCGCGGCCTGGCCGGGCATGATGAAGGTACGACCGATGTAACGGTTCTTGACGAAGCCTTCGCGGAACTTGACGCCCAGGTGGTTGGCCAGTTCCAACGCCGCGGTGCGGCTGGTGTCCGGGATCGGGATGACCACGTCGATGTCGTGCTCGGGGCGTTCGCGCTGGATCTTCTCGGCCAGCTTTTCGCCCATGCGCAGGCGCGCCTTGTATACCGAGACGCCGTCCATGATCGAATCCGGACGGGCAAGGTACACGTGCTCGAAGATGCACGGCTGCAGTTTCGGGCTCTTGGCGCACTGTTTGGTGAACAGCTGGCCGCCTTCGGTGATGTACACCGCCTCGCCCGGCGCCAGGTCGCGAATCAGGGTGAAGCCGAGCACGTCCAGGGCGACACTTTCCGAGGCGATCATGTACTCGACGCCTTCGTCGGTGTGACGCTGGCCAAACACCACCGGACGGATGCCGTTGGGGTCACGGAAGCCGACGATGCCGTAGCCGGTGATCATCGCCACCACCGCGTAGCCACCGACGCAGCGGCTATGCACGTGGGACACGGCGGCGAACACGTCTTCTTCGGTCGGCTGCAGCTTGCCGCGCACGGCCAGCTCGTGAGCGAACACGTTCAGCAGCACTTCGGAGTCGGAGTTGGTGTTGACGTGGCGCAGGTCGGACTCGTAGATCTCCTTGGCCAACTGCTCGACGTTGGTCAGGTTGCCGTTGTGCGCCAGGGTGATGCCATACGGCGAGTTGACGTAGAACGGCTGGGCCTCGGCCGAGGTGGAGCTGCCGGCGGTCGGGTAGCGCACATGACCGATGCCGATGCTGCCCACCAGGCGCTGCATGTGGCGCTGCTGGAAGACGTCGCGCACCAGGCCGTTATCCTTGCGCAGGAACAACCGGCCGTCGTGGCTGGTTACGATACCGGCAGCGTCCTGGCCGCGGTGCTGAAGCACGGTTAGCGCGTCATACAGCGCCTGATTGACGTTCGACTTACCGACGATACCGACGATGCCACACATGCGACGCAACCCCTACTTTGATGAAACTTGAGTGAAGCGCGCTCAGGGCTTGGTCGGCCCGAGCAACTGCTCCTTGAACGGAAGGTCAACGGGTGCGCTGACCCCACTGGACATCCACTGGCCGCTGAACCCGAGTATGAGGTTCTTCGACCAGTCGGCTACCAATAGAAATTGTGGTATCAGGCGCGATTCCTGCCACCACGGATCCTGT
Source organism: Pseudomonas sp. RC3H12 (assembly GCF_018596375.1). NCBI lineage: Bacteria > Pseudomonadati > Pseudomonadota > Gammaproteobacteria > Pseudomonadales > Pseudomonadaceae > Pseudomonas > Pseudomonas sp. RC3H12. The sequence continues at coordinate 3,149,318 of NZ_CP075595.1, forward strand.
TGCACCGGCCCCAGGCTCAGCAGCCCGACCGCCACCACCACCAGCAGGCCCCCGCGCGCGGCGCCGAAGGCCATGCCGAGGAAGCGATCGGTGCCGGACAGCCCGGTCACGCGGATCAGCTCGCCGATGAGGAAATTGAGCATCGCCCCGACCAGCAGCGTGGCGACGAAAAGAATGGCGCAGCCGGCAATGACTCGTGCGGACGGCATCTGGATATAGCTTTCAAGATACTGCGCAAGCGAGCCGCCGAACATCCAGGCCACCGCGCCGGCGACAATCCAGATGAGCAGGGACAAGGCTTCCTTGACGAAGCCGCGCTTGAGACTGATCAGTGAGGAAATGGCGATGATCGCGATGATCGCCCAATCAACCCAGGTAAATGCCACGGTGTTGCCTGCCGACGTTTGAGGCGGCGCATTTTACCAGAGCGAGGGGCTGGGGGTAAGCGGAATGTCAGGAGTTTGAAGGGCTGCAGGCTGACTCCGGGGACAGCTTTACAGGCTTGAAAACCATCGTGGGGCAAGTCGCATCGGTGCGCCGATGCGACTTGCCCCACGATAGATGCTAACCACGCTCCGGCTGGAAACGTACCACGATGCCCTTTAGGTTCTGCTGGCGATTAATCACATCACGCAGGCGCTCGGCTTCCGCTCGCTCGATCAACGGTCCGACGAATACCCGGTTCATGCCGTCCGCCGAACGAATATAGGCGTTGTAGCCCTGGCTGCGCAGGGTCTTCTGCAGATTGTCGGCACCGGCCCGATTGGACAGGCTGGCCAACTGGATCGACCAGCTCACCGGCAGGCCGTTGACGTCGATCTTCGACGGCGTAGCGGGCTTGGCCGCGGGCGCGGTAGGCGCCGCGCTCGGTGCAGGCGCCGGACGGGGCTCGACCTTGGCCACCGGCGGAGCGGGCACCGGGGTCTGCGGTTTGGGCTGAGGTTGCGCCGCAGTCGGCGCCGGAGTGATCGGCTGGCTCGGCGTAGCCACCGGCGCCGTGGACTCGTCGACCACCACTACAGGTTGCTCGTTCTGCTCCGGCAGCGGTTGTGGCTCCGGCACCTGCACAGGCTCCACCTGCACCTGGGGCAGATTGGGCATGGCCGGCGCTTCCGGCGCCTCGACACGCACCTGGCGCATCTCGTCCTCGCGGGTGAACAACATCGGCAGGAAGATCACCGCCAGCGCCACCAGCACCAGCGCACCGACCATGCGCTGCTTCATCCCTTTATCCAGCACTGCCATCTACTCCATCCTCGGAAACCTGCCGCTCAAGCCAGGCCAGGGCCTCGCCGACGCAGAAAAACGAACCGAACAGCAGGATCTGGTCATCCGCCGTCGCCCGGGCGCACTGCCCTTCGAGGGCAGCCGCAACACTGGCGTAAGACTTCACCGTCGCACCGAGGTTCGTCAAGGCATCCGCCAGTTCCGCGGCCGGGCGGCTGCGCGGCGTGTCCAGCGGCGCTACCGCCCAGTCGGCGACCTGACCGCGCAGTGGCGCAAGCACGCCGGGCAGGTCCTTGTCGGCCAACAGGCCGAAGACCGCCAGGCGTCGCCCCCTCACCGGGCGTGCCGCCAGGCGGCAGGCCAGGTACTCGGCGGCGTGCGGATTGTGACCGACATCCAGCAACAGCTCGACACGCTTACCCTGGAATGACAGCCCACGCCGGTCAAGGCGACCGGTGATACGGGTATCCAGCAAAGCCTGACGAACCTTGCCGGCATCCCACGGCAGCCCCATCAGCAGGAAGGCCTGCAAGGCCAGGGCGGCATTCTCCATGGGCAGGTCGAGCAACGGCAGGTTATGCAGTTCAACGGGCGAACCGTCGAGCTGGCGACCACGCCAATGCCAGTGGTCAACGCTGCTATCCAGGTCGAAATCACGTCCACGCAGGAAGAACGGGCAATCCAGCTCGCGCACCTTGTCCAACAAAGGCTGCGGCGGATCAAGGTCACCGCACAGCGCAGGCTTGCCCTGGCGGAAGATTCCCGCCTTCTCGTAGGCTACCGACTCGCGGCTATCGCCCAGGTAATCGACGTGGTCGACGCCAATGCTGGTGACCAGCGCGATGTCGGCATCCACCAGATTGACCGCATCCAGCCGGCCACCCAAACCGACCTCGAGCACCACGGCATCCAGTGCGGCTTGCCTGAACAACCAGAACGCCGCCAGGGTGCCCATTTCGAAATAGGTCAGCGAGATCTCGCCCCGCGCCGCTTCCACGGCGGCGAACGCTTCGCACAGGCGCTCATCGCTGGCCTCCTGGCCGTCGATCAGCACCCGTTCGTTGTAACGCAGCAGATGCGGCGAACTGTACACCCCGACCCTTAGCCCCTGCGAGCGCAGCAACGCGGCCATGAAGGCGCAGGTCGAGCCCTTGCCGTTGGTGCCGGTCACCGTGACCACACGGGGCGCCAGCGCGCCCAGGCCCAGGCGCGCAAGCACCTGTTGCGAGCGCTCCAGGCCCATGTCGATGGCCGAGGGGTGCAACTGTTCGAGGTAGGCGAGCCAGTCGCCCAGGCTGCGCTGGTTCATCACGCGACCGCGGCGACCTCTTTGGCCGCTTCCGGGGTCGGCTGGCCGGTCATCTGCGCCAGCAGGCGGGCCAGGCGCGGACGCAGCTCGTCACGGGAAATGATCAGGTCGATGGCACCGTGCTCCAGCAGGAACTCGCTGCGCTGGAAGCCTTCCGGCAGCTTCTCGCGCACGGTCTGCTCGATTACCCGCGGGCCGGCAAAGCCGATCAGCGCCTTCGGCTCGCCGACGATCACGTCGCCAAGCATCGCCAGGCTGGCGGAAACGCCGCCGTAGACCGGGTCGGTCAGCACCGAGATGAACGGAATGCCTTCTTCGCGCAGGCGCGCCAGCACGGCGGAAGTCTTGGCCATCTGCATCAGCGAGATCAGTGCTTCCTGCATGCGCGCACCGCCGGAAGCGGAGAAGCAGACCATCGGGCAGCGATTTTCCAGGGCGTAGTTGGCAGCACGCACGAAACGCTCGCCGACGATGGCGCCCATCGAGCCGCCCATGAAGGAGAACTCGAAGGCGCTGACCACGATCGGCATGCCCATCAGGGTGCCGCTCATGGAGATCAGCGCGTCCTTCTCACCGGTCTGCTTCTGCGCGGCGGTCAGGCGGTCCTTGTACTTCTTGCCGTCACGGAACTTCAGGCGATCGACCGGCTCCAGGTCGGCGCCCAGTTCTGCGCGACCTTCTGGGTCGAGGAAGATATCGATGCGCGCGCGCGCGCCGATACGCATGTGGTGGTTGCACTTAGGGCAGACGTCGAGGGTCTTTTCCAGCTCCGGGCGATACAGCACGGCTTCGCAGGACGGGCACTTGTGCCACAGCCCTTCCGGTACCGAGCTCTTCTTCACCTCGGAACGCATGATCGAAGGGATCAGTTTGTCTACCAACCAGTTGCTCATGCTTGCTTTCTCCAGTATTGGCCAGGGAGACCTTTGCAGCCCCGCCCAGCCCTTGAGCTCAAATTCTTCTGTAAAGCGACGATGGGCCGACCCGGGCCGCCCCACCTCCAATTCTTCCCCGGCATGCCCCGCGCTCTGGCGCGGCCTGGCAGCACCGGGCTGCGAAAGCTATGGACGATGGCGCGCGGCCAGCCGTCACATCCGCGTTCACGCGTGCTTGACCGCCTGCATGAAGGCTTCGATCCTTGCCGCATCCTTGATGCCTTTGGCCTGCTCCACGCCGCCGCTGACATCCACCGCGTACGGGCGCACCTGGCGAATAGCCTCGGCGACGTTGTCGGCCGACAGGCCACCGGCAAGGATGATCGGCTTGCTCAGGTGTTGCGGAATCAGTGACCAGTCGAACGCCTCGCCGGTTCCTCCCGGCACGCCTGGTACATAGGCATCCAGCAGGATGCCGCGAGCGCCAGCGTAGTGCCGGCAGGCGGCCTCCAGGTCATCCCCCGGGCGCACCCGCAGGGCCTTGATCCAGGGGCGGTGGTAGCCCTCGCAATCGGCGGGGGTTTCATCGCCGTGGAACTGTAGCAGGTCCAGGGAAACCACTTCGAGGATCTCGTTGAGCTCGCAGCGCGAGGCGTTGACGAACAGCCCCACGGTGGTCACGAACGGCGGCAGCGCGTCGATGATCGCCCGCGCCTGACGCACGTCCACCGCCCGCGGGCTTTTCGCATAGAAGACGAAACCGAGGGCGTCGGCGCCGGCCTCGACCGCAGCCAGGGCATCCTCGATGCGGGTAATCCCGCAGATCTTGCTGCGAACATTGCTCATGGACAGCGAACCTTGAGTGATCGGGAAAGCGCCGATGGTAGCAAATGCCCCGTGCCCCGTCAGTCCGCCAGCGCCTCGTAGCCAGTAAGAAAGTGTGGGCCGATGTAACGCTGCGGCAGCGCGTATTCTTCCGGGTACTCCACCTGCACCAGATAGAGCCCGTAAGGGTGCGCGGTCACCCCGCCGTCACGGCGATTGCGCCCTTCCAGCACCTGACGGGCCCACTCCACCGGACGCTCGCTGGCACCGATGGTCATCAGCACGCCGGCGATGTTGCGCACCATGTGGTGCAGGAACGCAGTGGCACGCACATCCAGCACGATCATCCGCCCATGCCGGGTCACACGCAGGTGGTGGATGTGCTTGATCGGCGACTTGGCCTGGCACTGGCTGGCGCGAAAGGCACTGAAGTCATGGGTACCTAGCAGGTACTGCGCGGCCTCGGCCATGCGCTCGACGTCCAGCGGGCGGTGGTTCCAGGTGACTTCCTCGGCCAGGTGCGCCGGGCGGATCGGGTCGTTGTAGATCACGTAGCGGTAGCGCCGCGCGGTGGCCTTGAAGCGGGCATGGAAGTGTGCAGGCATGGGCGCCGACCAGACCACGCTGATGTCGTGGGGCAGGTTGAAGTTGGTGCCCAGGGTCCAGGCGCGCTCGTCGCGCACGGCGCGGGTGTCGAAATGCACGATCTGCCCGCAGCCATGGACGCCGGCATCGGTGCGCCCGGCGCAGATCACCGAGATAGGTTCGTTGGCCACCGTCGACAGCGCCTGTTCCAGGGCCTGCTGGACACTCGGCACGCCGCTGGCCTGGCGTTGCCAGCCGCGATAGCGCGAACCTTTGTATTCCACGCCCAAAGCGATACGGGTGTAGCCTTCGGCAGCCGATTCGGCGGCGGCGGTGTCGATGATGTCCAAGAGCGGCAAACCTGATGATGAAACGAAAGGCGGAAGTATACCGGCAAACCGTGCAGGGGCCGAAATGATCGCGGGGCAAGCCCCCTCCCACGTCTACCGTGGGAATGGGCTTGCCCCGCGCTGTGCAACGTCGCGTCAGACCAGGCGCGAAAGCATCTCGTTGGCTTCCTGGCGTTGGCTGTCGTCACCGTCCTTGACCACTTCGTCGAGGATGTCACGGGCGCCCTGATGGTCGCCCATGTCGATGTAGGCACGGGCCAGGTCGAGCTTGGTGGCCACCTCGTCGGCGCCGGAGAAGAAGTCGAAGTCCAGGTCGTCCAGCGGCTCGGGCTCCAGCGCCGCATCCTCGGCGGTGAACTGCGGCTCAGGCTCCGCTGCCGGCACATCGAGGTTCTGCGACAGTTTGTCGAGCTCGGCGTTGACGTCGTCCAGTTCCGAAGCGAAGTTCTTCGCCGCCGGCGAGTCGTCGTCCAGCGACAGCGACAGGTCGAAGTCCTCGGGCAGTTCCAGCTCGGAAATCGGATCGAACTCCGGAATCGCCTCGAAGGCCGCCAGCTCGGCCGCCACATCCACCGGGGCTTCCTCGCTGTCGGCCGAGGCCACCGGCTCTTCGGCGACATCCAGGTCGAATTCGGCCAAGTCGTCAACGTTCTGCGGCGTCGCCTGCGCCTGGGCGAGCAATGCCTCGAAGTCGTCGTCAGCATCGGTTTCGGCAACGGCGGGCGCAGCCTCGGCTTCGGGCGTCTCGACAACCAAGTCCTCGAGACCGGCCAGGTCGAGGTGGTCATCCACCGGCAGGTCATCGCCCAGACTCAGGTCGAAGTCGCTGTCCAAGTCGGCCTCTTCGACCACAGGCTCAGATTCCGGCTCAGCCGCCACAACCGGCTCCACGACGAGTTCCGGCGCACTTTCGCCCAGTTCCAGCTCCTTGTCCTGCAGCAGGTCCTGGACATACTGCTCATCCAGCTCGGCGGCCAGGGCCGCGGCCCCGGCAGCGCCTGCCGCCACCGCCGCGACACCCAGCATGGCCGGGAAGCGCTCCTTGAGCGCGGCGACCTCGGCCTGGTTCGCGTCGTTGACCGCCAGCTTGCGCTCCTGGCCGACAAAGGCGTCCTGGTCGCCCTGACGGGCATAGACTTCCATCAGCTTCAAGCGCAAATCGCTGCGCTGCGGCTCGGAGGCCACCGCCGCTTCCAGCAGGTCGGCGGCGTGGTTGAGGCGACCACGGGCCAGGCTTTCATCCACCTCGGCCAGCAACGCCGCGCGCGGATCAGCCGCCGGGGCGACGACGTCGGCAGGCGCCGCAGGCTTTTCCGCCGCAACGGCTGCAGCGGCCGAAGCAGCCACTACCGCAGGCGACAGAGTCACGCTTGGCGCCGACACATCCAGGCCTTCAAAACTGCTCGGCGGCAGGTCCAGGTCCGGGCCACGCTCGCCATCCTCGGCCAGGGCACGGGCCATGCGCAGGTGTTTCTCAGCTTCCTGCTGGGCCTTGCGCTTGCGAGCCAGAAGCAGCAGCAACAACAGCAGCACCAGGAATGCGGACCCGGCAATCAAGCCCAGCAACAGCGGATTGCCCAACAATTGGTCGAGCATGCCGGGCTCTTCACTGGCCGGTGCCTCGGCTGCCGCATCCTGTGGTGCGGTGTCGGCTGCGGCAGGCGCCGGGGCGACCACCGGTTCGGCAGGGGTCAGTTGCGCGTTCACCGCAGGTTGCGCCGGAGCCGGCTCGCCCGGCAGCGACGCTGCCGGTGGCTGTGGCGCCGCGGCGCCCTGGGCCTCCAGACGCGCCAGCTGGTCGTTCTTCAGCTCGATCAGACGCTGCAGCTTGTCCAGCTGGCTCTGCAGGTCGACCATGCGGCTCTTGAGTTCATCGTTGTCACGGCGGCTGGTGTCGAGGCTTTCCTGGGCCATGGCCAGCTTGTCGCCCAGCGCCTTGGCCTCGCCGGCCGCGCCCTTGCCGCCCGGCGCCACCAGGCGCAGGTTGTCGCCCTGGGCAATGCGCGCGGGCGCCGCGCCAGCTTCGCCACGGCGGGTGGCGTCCAGTTGCCGCGCACGCGGGCCGAGGCGACGGCCTTCGCGCCAGGCGGCGTACTGCTCTGCGACTTCGCGGTTGGCCTGGGCCTGTGGAATGCTCTGCACCTGCTGCTGATCGGGCAGGCGCAGTACCTGGCCGGTCTTGAGCTGGTTGATGTTGTTGCCGATGAAGGCATCCGGGTTAAGCGCCTGGATGGCCAGCATGGTCTGCTGGATCGAGCCGCCGTTGGTGTTGCGCGCAGCGATCTGCCAGAGGGTGTCACGGCGCTTGGTGGTATAACTGCCCGCACTGACAGCCGGGTTGATGCCCGCCGGGGCCGGCTGGCTGCCCTGGGCCTGGGCCTGGTCGAGCAGCACACTGTAGTCGCGCAGCAGGCGACCCTGGGGCCACATGACCTGGACCAGGAACTTGACCACCGGCTCCGGCAGCGCCTTGCTGGAGGTAACCCGCAGCACGCTCTTGCCGTTGGGGTTGATCACTGGCGTGAAGGTGAGGTCTTCGAGGTAAGGCGGGAAGGCCACCCCGGCCTTGGCGAACTCTTCCGGCGACGCCAGGCTTGGCGCCATTTCCGCCGCGGAGAGGTCGCGCACGTCGAGCAGTTCGATCTCGGCATCCAGCGGCTGGTTCTGCGCCGACTTGAGGGTCAGCTCGCCCAACCCCAGAGCGTTCGCCACCCCGGACGACAGCGCCGAGGCTGCCGCGATGGCCAGAACCAGTTTGCGAATTCGAAGCATGAACTCTTCCCTTGTATGAAACGTCCCGAAAACCCTTGGGCGGTGCAGGACAAAATAGCTCGCAGTATCTTTTACGCCATGTGTTTTATCAACAATTGTGCCGCCTGCACGGCGTTCAGCGCCGCGCCCTTGCGCACATTGTCGGTGGTCAGCCAGAGATTGAGCTGCTGGTCTTCATCGACACCGTGGCGTACACGTCCAACATAGACCACGTCCTGGCCCACCGCGTCACCCACAGGCGTCGGATAATCACCCGGCTCGACCAGCTCGATGCCGTCGGCAGCCTCCAGCGCGGCGTTAACGGCCACCAGGTCGACCGGATTACGGCTTTGCACGGCGACACTGAAGCTATCGCCGAAAAACACCGGGACTTGAATGCAGGTCACGGAAATCTTCAGCTGCGGCAGGTCCAATACCTGACGCAGTTCATTGACTAGACGGCGTTCTACATTGGTGTGGCCCTGTTCATCGGGTGTACCGACCTGGGGGAGCAGGTTGAAGGCGACCTGGCGATCGAAGAAGCGCGGCTCCAGAGGGCGTGCGTTGAGCAGTTCGGCGGTCTGCCGGGCGAGCTCGCTGACGGCCTCCCTGCCCTGCTCCGAAACTGCCAGGCAGGCATTGACCTGAACGCGCTCGATATCGAGCAAACCCTTGAGCGGCGCCAGCGCCACCGCCAAGGCTACCGCGCCGGCGCTCGGGCTGGTGATCAGTGCGGGCTGCGACAGTTCGGCTATGCGCTCGGCGTTGGCTTCCGGGACCACCGCGATGGCGTCGTCCAGGGCGCCGGACAGGTCGATCACCGCGCAACCGGCGGCGATGGCCTTGGGTACGAAGCTGCGGCTTACGGCAGGGCTGGCGGCGAAGAAGACCAGCCTGACCTGGGAGAAATCGAAGCTGTCCACTTCGCGGACCTTCAGTTTCTTGCCCGCGAACATGACGCTGCTGCCGGCGGATTCCATGCTGGCCAGCAGGTACAGGGTGGAGAGCGGGAAGGCCACTTCCTCGAGGATCTGGACGAGGGATTCACCTACTGTGCCGGTGGCGCCGATTACGGCTATGTCCAGGGCGTTGGGGGTCATGAGATCGGTTCCTTTTCCAGGGGGTACTGCGGGGGAGCGGCACTTTACTTGGATTGTGGGGTGGGAGGTAGGTTCGGGTTCGGGTTCGGGTTCGGGTTCGGGTTCGGGTTCGGGTTCGGGTTCGGGTTCGGGTTCGGGTTCAAGAGTGTGGGTTTTGATTTATTTATGCGCATTCATTGGCGATGTCGACGCATTATCACCCTTCCGCCATTACGGCGGCCTACTTTTCTCGTGGGAAAAAGTAGGCAAAACCGTTCGGCTCCGTTCATACGGCCCCTACGCTTCGCTCCGGGGTTCCCTCGCTCCGTTCTTGCTCCCGTGGGTACCGCGCTGTACGCCCCATCCTGGGGCGCAGCGCTCGACGGCCATCCATGGCCGTCGCCCCACTACGCAAGAACTCCACTCGGCCTCCTGAAGTCGCAATCGGTGGCGCCTGAACTATCGCGCACTTAGAAGCAAGATCAAGAGCAGATCAAGAGCAGATATGTTGGTTTTGTTAGTGGCTGTTATGTTGTTCTTCACTACGCCATCGCGGGGCAAGCCCGCTCACGTTGAATCACATAGTCAACTATGGTGGGAGCGGGCTTGTCCCGCGATGTTGATCTAGAGTTCCCACGATGGCAACTAGCGGCTAGCTGCGTTAGTGCAAGCGCCGCCCGTAACTTCGCGACTTCAGGAGGCCGAACGCAGGCCTTGCGGAGGGAGGTGACGGGCATGGATGCCCCTCAAGCGCTGCGCCCCAGGATGTGGCGTTCAGCGCGGTCCTCCCGGGAGCAAGGCCGGAGTGAGGGAACCCGGAGCGAAGCGGAGGGCCGGATGAATGGAGCGAGGATTTTTTGGTTCCTTTTTGATCCTTCAAAAAGGGACCCGCCGTAAGGGCCATCCCTTTCAAGGTCTTTTGGTTTTGGCGGCCTTGATGACCCGATCCGTCGAAACATGAGCATGTACAGCGGTCCCTTGCACCCAGGCCTTCGCTTTGGGCACCTTGGGGCCTCGTGGGCTTTTCGCAACCTGTCTGGGCTGGATGTTTCTGGCCAGCTCCAGCAGGCGCTGAGCCAGGTTTTCCATCGGAACAACGGGCATGTACTCGGATGGCAGGGCAATCTGCATGCCTTCGTAACCCCCTCTGATCTGCACCGCCAAGTGATAGATCGAGGCTTCCCAATTCTCGGGCAAGGCATCGCGGTGAGCCTGTTCAACACTTCGCTTGAGCAAGGCCAGAACGTTGTATGCCAGCACGGCAGTGGTGAATCCAAGCAAGGCGGCTCGCGGACTGCCGAGGGTTTCAATTTCACTTTCCAGAATTGCTTCCAACCGCTGGAACATCCCTTCAATGCTCCAGCGGCGCCGATAGAAGTCTGCGATCTGTTGCGCACTGATGCTCTCGGGCAGGTTGCTCCAGAACATCAAGCTGTTATCACCTGAGTCGTTTGGTGAATGAAGCGTTAACTCGACACGTCGCCAGCGGTGCCCGCCTTTTACTTCGATGGATTGCTCGCGCACAGTGCCTGTGGCGACGGGCATCGGTGCTTGCCACTCACCTTCCTGGATCAAGCGTGGATGCTTGGCCTGCTGGCGAATGACAAATGATGTATTCACCTGTTCGCACGCCTCCATTACAGGCAGCGTGCAGTAGAGACGGTCAGCGATCCAAACCTGATTGGTCTTTGCTTCAGCCAGCAACGGCAAAACACAAACTCGTTCGCTTGCGTAGGCGTCCTCGCACGGCTGGAGGTCAATTACCTGATCCAGGTCGGGGTCGTAAACCACCACCGAAAACCCGGGGCGAGCCGCTCCGCGCTCTTGGCGCAGCGCGCCAAGACGCTTTTCGGTAGAGGCCAAGTGGCTGCCATCGACCACCCGAACTTGCCAATCAGGAAGCATGGCTGAGCAGCCCAACTCATGGATTGTCGGCGCCAAGCGCTGCGCGCAGCCTGTCACCAGAGCACGCAACAGGGCAGGTTCGGTTCGACTGATCTTGTCGTACAGAGCTGCCAGGCTGACGGGAAGGTCGTCCAGTTGTCTTGCCGCAGCATGCAGCGATGGCTTCAAGCCCAATGAAACAAGCGACATCAACTTGATGATGGTCGAGAACAGCAGCTCGCGAGAATACTGCCGTTGGCGGTGCTCCTCGAAAACCTGATCGACCCACTCCGGCGCAATGGCCTGCTCCAAGGCAAGTTTGGCCATTACGCTGGCGGGTGCTTTTTTCTCGAATCGCGCTAGTACATCAGCCCACATCGCTCGGGTCTTCCTGACTGGATTTCAGCGAATTCTACCGAAGACCTTGAAAGGGATGGCCGTAAGGGCGGAAAGGTGAATAAGCGTCGACATCGCAAATGAATGCGCATAAAAAAATCAAAACAACCAACAACCAATCTAGCACCAATAAAAAAACCCGCATCACTCTCGCAACACGGGTCCTTCAAAATCCAAACTCAAACCACCCGGATCACCGCTCCAGCAGAATCCGCAACATCCGCCGCAGCGGCTCCGCAGCCCCCCACAGCAACTGGTCGCCAACAGTGAAGGCCCCGAGGTACTGCGACCCCATGTTCAGCTTGCGCAAACGCCCGACAGGCACGTTCAGGGTCCCGGTCACCTGGGTAGGGCTCAACTCCTGCATGCTGATCTCACGCTGGTTCGGCACCAGCTTCACCCAAGGGTTGTGCTGGCTGATCATGCCTTCGATATCCGCCAGCGGCACGTCCTTGTTCAGCTTGATGGTCAGCGCCTGGCTGTGGCAACGCATGGCGCCAATCCGCACGCAGATACCGTCGACCGGAATCGGGCTCTTGAAGCGGCCGAGGATCTTGTTGGTTTCGGCCTGGGCCTTCCACTCTTCGCGGCTCTGGCCGTTCGGCAGCTCCTTGTCGATCCACGGGATCAGGCTGCCGGCCAGCGGCACGCCGAAGTTGTCAGTCGGGAAGCCCTCGCCGCGCATGGCCTCGGCCACCTTGCGGTCGATGTCGAGGATGGCGCTGGCCGGGTTGGCCAGGTCATCGGCGACCGCCGCGTGAATACCGCCCATCTGCTTGATCAACTCACGCATGTTCTGCGCGCCGGCGCCGGAGGCCGCCTGATAGGTCATGGCGCTCATCCACTCGACCAGGCCGGCTTCGAACAGGCCGCCCAGGCCCATCAGCATCAGGCTGACGGTGCAGTTGCCGCCGATGTAGTTCTTGGTGCCCGCATCCAGCTGCTGGTCGATGACCTTACGGTTGACCGGGTCAAGGATGATCACCGCGTCATCCTGCATGCGCAGGGACGAGGCCGCGTCGATCCAGTAGCCCTGCCAGCCAGCTTCACGCAGCTTGGGGAACACTTCGTTGGTGTAGTCGCCGCCCTGGCAGGTCAGGATGACGTCGAGGGTCTTGAGCTCATCGATGTTGTAGGCATCCTTGAGCGGCGCAATATCCTTGCCCACCGCCGGGCCCTGGCCACCGACATTGGAGGTGGTGAAGAACACCGGCTCGATCAGGTCGAAGTCCTGCTCTTCGAGCATCCGCTGCATGAGCACGGAACCGACCATTCCACGCCAACCGATCAGACCTACACGTTTCATCGCAACTACACCTTTGCTAAAAGTGGGCCGCCACCGGGAGTTTTGGGTGGCGGGCCAGAGAGATTACAGATTCCGCAGCGCTGCGACTACTGCGTCGCCCATTTCCTGCGTACCGACCTTGCGGCAACCTTCGGAGAAGATGTCACCTGTGCGCAGGCCCTGGTCCAGCACCAGGCTCACCGCCTGCTCGATCGCCTCGGCGGCGGCCGACTGGTTGAAGCTGTAGCGCAGCATCATCGATACCGAAAGAATGGTTGCCAATGGGTTGGCGATGCCCTGCCCGGCGATGTCCGGCGCCGAGCCGTGGCACGGCTCGTACATGCCCTTGTTGTCGGCATCCAGCGACGCCGAGGGCAGCATGCCGATGGAACCGGTGAGCATGGAAGCCTCATCCGACAGGATGTCGCCGAACATGTTGTCGGTCACCACCACGTCGAACTGCTTGGGCGCGCGCACCAACTGCATGGCAGCGTTGTCGACGTACATGTGGCTCAGCTCGACGTCCGGGTAGTCCTTGGCCACTTCCTCGACCACTTCACGCCACAGCTGGCTGGAAGCCAGGACGTTGGCCTTGTCCACCGAGCACAGTTTCTTGCCGCGTACACGGGCCATGTCGAAGCCGACGCGGACGATGCGGCGCACTTCGCTTTCGCTGTACGGCAGGGTGTCGTACGCCTGGCGCTCGCCGCCTTCCAGCTCCCGCTGGCCGCGTGGCGCGCCGAAATAGATGCCGCCGGTCAGCTCGCGGACGATGAGGATATCCAGGCCGGCGACGATCTCTGGTTTGAGCGACGAGGCGTCGGCCAGTTGCGGATAGAGGATGGCCGGGCGCAGGTTGGCGAACAGGCCCAGTTGCGAGCGGATCTTCAGCAAGCCGCGCTCCGGGCGGATGTCACGCTCGATCTTGTCCCACTTCGGGCCACCCACGGCGCCCAGCAGCACGGCGTCAGCCTGGCGGGCACGCTCCAGGGTCTCGTCGGCCAGCGGCACGCCGTGCTTGTCGATGGCCGCGCCACCTATCACGTCGTGGGTGAGGCTGAAGCCGAGCTGGAACTTGTCGTTGGCCAGCTCCAGCACCTTGACCGCCTCGGCCATGATTTCCGGACCGATGCCATCACCTGGGAGAATCAGAATCTGCTTGCTCATGCTTTCCTCTATCCAATCAAGCGGCGCGCCCTGTCGGCGCGCCGATAAACTCAGTGTCCAACGGGCCTCATCGCGGGGCAGGCCCGCTTCCACGCGTGGTGATGAGGCCTTCGATCAATCGCGGAACAACCACGGCTGACTGGCGCGGTGCTTGCCCTCGAACGCCTTGATCGCGTCGCGGTCCTGCAGGGTCAGGCCGATGTCGTCCAGGCCATTGAGCAGGCAGTGCTTGCGGAAGGCGTCGATTTCGAACTTCAGCACTTTGCCGTCCGGACGAGTCACGGCCTGGGCGTCGAGGTCGATGGTCAACTGGTAGCCCGGGTTGGCCTCGACTTGCCTGAACAGCTCGTCGACTTCGGCGGCGTCGAGAATGATCGGCAATAGGCCATTCTTGAAGCTGTTGTTGAAGAAAATATCGGCGAAGCTCGGCGCGATCACGCTGCGGAAGCCGTACTCGTCGAGCGCCCATGGGGCGTGCTCGCGGCTCGAGCCGCAACCGAAGTTCTCCCGCGCCAGCAGCACGCTGGCCCCCTGGTAGCGCGCGTGGTTGAGCACGAATTCCTGGTTCAGCGGGCGCTTGCTGTTGTCCTGGTAGGGCTGGCCGACGTCCAGGTAGCGCCACTCGTCGAACAGGTTGGGACCAAAGCCGGTGCGCTTGATCGACTTGAGGAACTGCTTGGGGATGATCTGGTCGGTGTCGACGTTGGCACGGTCCAACGGCGCGACGAGGCCAGTGTGCTGGGTAAAGGCTTTCATGCTGCGCTCCCTTGGATCAACTCGCGGACATCGATGAAGTGGCCGGTCACCGCCGCTGCGGCGGCCATGGCCGGGCTGACCAGGTGGGTACGGCCACCGGCGCCCTGGCGGCCTTCGAAGTTGCGGTTGGAGGTGGACGCGCAGTGCTCGCCGCTTTCCAGGCGGTCCGGGTTCATCGCCAGGCACATCGAGCAGCCCGGTTCACGCCACTCGAAGCCGGCCTCGAGGAAAATCTTGTCCAGCCCTTCGCGCTCGGCCTGGGCCTTGACCAGACCCGAACCTGGCACCACCAGCGCCTGCTTGACGTTGGCGGCGACCTTGCGGCCCCTGGCGATCTCAGCGGCGGCACGCAGGTCTTCGATGCGCGAATTGGTGCACGAGCCGATGAACACGCGGTCGAGCTGGATGTCGGTGATCGCCTGGTTGGCGGCCAGGCCCATATACTTGAGAGCGCGCTCGATCGAGCCGCGCTTGATCAGGTCGGGCTCGGCGGCCGGGTCCGGCACGCGCTGGTCGACGGCCAGGACCATCTCCGGCGAAGTGCCCCAGCTGACTTGTGGCTTGATCTGTGCGGCGTCGAGCTCGACCACGGTGTCGAACACGGCGTCGCCATCGGAGACCAATCCTTTCCAGGCCTTGATGGCCTGCGTCCACTGCTCGCCCTTCGGCGCATAGGGACGACCCTCGACGTAGTTGACGGTCGTCTCGTCGACCGCGACCAATCCCACACGCGCACCGGCCTCGATGGACATGTTGCAGATGGTCATGCGGCCTTCCATCGACAAATCGCGGATCGCGCTGCCGGCGAACTCCATGGCATGGCCATTGCCGCCGGCGGTGCCGATCTTGCCGATCACGGCCAGGACGATGTCCTTGGCGGTGACGCCAGCGGGCAATTGACCCTCGACGCGCACCAGCATGTTTTTCATTTTCTTGGCCACCAGGCACTGGGTGGCGAGCACATGCTCGACCTCGGAAGTGCCGATGCCATGGGCCAGGGCGCCAAACGCGCCATGGGTGGAAGTGTGCGAGTCGCCGCAGACCACGGTCATGCCGGGCAGGGTCGCGCCCTGCTCCGGGCTGATGACGTGCACGATACCCTGACGCTCGTCATTCATCTTGAATTCGACGATGCCATATTCGTCACAGTTCTCATCGAGGGTCTGCACCTGCAGGCGCGACACCTGGTCGGCGATGGCCTCGATACCGCCCTTGCGCTCCGGCGTGGTCGGTACGTTGTGGTCAGGAGTGGCGATGTTGGCATCGATACGCCAGGGCTTGCGGCTGGCCAGGCGCAGGCCTTCGAAAGCCTGGGGCGAAGTCACTTCGTGGATGATGTGGCGATCGATGTAGATCAAGGACGAGCCGTCATCGCGGCGCTTGACCTCATGAGCTTCCCAGAGTTTGTCGTAGAGCGTTTTGCCAGCCATCAGACTGTTCCTCATCAGCGTCTTTCTATGCCAAAGACCCCTTGGCTTGTACGGACGATGCTATGGCGATAGATTGAATAACTCAAATTCATAATTTTCATGCTTTGGATAACCAACAGGAATTCGAACCGTGGACCTGGCCAACCTCAGCGCCTTTATCGCCATTGCCGAAACCGGCAGCTTTTCCGGAGCCGGCGAACGCCTGTTCCTGACCCAGCCCGCCATCAGCAAACGCATCGCCGGGCTGGAGCAGCAACTGGATGTACGCCTGTTCGATCGCCTGGGCCGCGAAGTGACCCTGACCGAAGCTGGCCGGGCCCTGTTGCCGCGCGCCTATCAGATCCTCAACGTCCTCGATGATACACGTCGCGCATTGACCAATTTGACCGGAGAGGTGGCGGGTCGCCTGACGCTGGCCACCAGCCATCACATCGGCTTGCACCGCTTGCCCCCACTATTACGGGCTTTTACTCGACAGTACCCCTCGGTGGCGTTGGATATTCAGTTCCTCGATTCGGAAGCGGCCTACGATGAAATCCTCCATGGCCGCGCCGAAATTGCCGTCATCACCCTCGCGCCCGAGCCCCATCACCTGGTCAAGGCCGTGGCGGTGTGGGACGACGCCCTGGATTTCGTCGCCGCCCCCGAACACCCGCTGGCCAGCAACCAGCGGGTCAGCCTGGCCGACGTTGCGCGCCACCCAGCGGTGTTTCCCGGCGGCAATACCTTCACCCACCACATCGTCCAGCGCCTGTTCGAAAGCCAGGGCCTGGTGCCGAACATCGCCATGAGCACCAACTATCTGGAAACCATCAAGATGATGGTGTCGATCGGCCTGGCCTGGAGTGTGCTGCCACGTACTATGCTCGATGAGCAGGTTGCGCCCATCGCCCTGCCCGGCATACAGCTGTCACGCCAGCTAGGCTACATATTGCACACGGAGCGCACGCTATCGAATGCGGCCAGGGCCTTCATGGCGCTGCTCGACAGCCACGCCGGGGCTGCCTGACCGGTCGCAGGCACGGCATTTCTCTCCACAAGGACGCGTTCTCTGCCAAAGGTCTGGTATCGATGCCCAAATCAGCAAACCGCTTTCCGCGCCTGCCCCGTATTCCCGCGGCCGACCCCCAGGAGTCGGAACAGGCCTGGCAGAACGCTCCCCAGTTGCTGGCCGCGCTCAACGCCGCACGCCTGGGCGCCTGGCTGTGGGACATCGAGAGTGGCCGGGTGAGCTGGTCTCGGGGTACCCAGGCGCTGTTCGGCTTCGACCCGCAACGCCCGCTGCCCAACGACGTCGACTACCTCGACCTGCTGCCCGAGGAGGACCGCGCTCGCACACGCCAGGCGTTCCAGGCCGTGGTCAACGGCGAACCGGTCGAGCAGGCCATGCGCCATCGCATCCGCTGGCCCGATGGCAGCGTGCACTGGCTGGAGATCAACGGCAGCCTGACCCACGACCCCCATGGCCGCCCGCAGATGATCGGGGTGATCCGCGAGATCACCCGCCAGCGCGAGCGGGAAACTGCACTGATCAATTCGGAGAAGCGCTTCGCCACCCTGTTCCATCTCAGCCCCAACGCCATTCTCCTGACCCGCCGCCACGACGGCCTGATCATCGAGGTCAACCAGCACTTCGAGCACATGTTTGGCTGGCCAGGCGCTCAAGTAGTTGGCAAGACCAGCGTGGAACTGGGCCTGTGGGTCAACCCCGAGCAACGTCACCAGGTGTTGGACGCCACCCGCGCAGGTAGCGGTCCGTTGACCCTCGAGGTGCAGTTCCGCGCCACCAACGGCAAGATTCACGACGGCATCCTCTGCACCCAGGGCATCGAGCTCGAAGGCGTCACCTACCTGATCAGCACCTTCGTCGACACCACCGAGCGCAAACGCGCCGAACAGGCGCTCAAGGACAGTCAGGAGCGCCTCGACCTGGCCCTGGACTCGGCCCAGCTGGGTACATGGGACTGGCACATCCCCAGCGGCATGCTCTACGGCTCGGCCCGCGCCGCGCAACTGCACGGGCTGGACCCGGTGCCCTTCCACGAATCGTTCGAGGCCTTTTTCGAAGGTGTGCCCGAGCACGAGCGCAGCGTCATGCGCCAGGCCTACCGCAGCCTGCGCGAAGGGCCGGCCGGCAACTACCAGATCACCTACCGGGTACAACTCGACAACGGCGCCTCGCGCTACATCGAAAGCCGCGCCCGCCTGTACCGCGACGACCAGGGCAACCCGCTGCGTATGGCCGGCACCCTGCTCGACATCACCGACCAGGTGGAGCGCGAGCAGCGCCTGACGGCCTCGGAGGAAAAGTTCGCCAGCCTGTTCCAGGTCAGCCCCGACCCGATCTGCGTGACCCGGCAGGACAGTGGCCAGTTCATCGAGATCAACCCGGCGTTCAGCCAGACCTTTGGCTGGGCCCCGGAGCAGATCCTCGGCCACACCGCCGAGGAAATCGGCCTGTGGGCCGAGTCGGCCGAACGCGCCCAACGCATCGAACGGGTGATCCGCGACCAGGCCTTGAGCAATGTGGCGGTGGTGGTCAACCACCGCAACGGCACGCCGCTGACCTGCGTGATCTCCAGCCGCCTGATCAGCGTCGACAGCCAGCCATGCAGCGTCACCACCCTGCGCGACATCACCCAGCAGCAGCGCGCCGAGGCGGCGCTCAAGGCCAGCGAGGAGAAATTCGCCAAGGCGTTCCATTCCAGCCCCGACGCCATCACCATCACCGAGCGCCACAGCGGGCGCTATGTGGAGGTCAACGACGGTTTCAGCCGGTTGACCGGCTACAGCCCCGAAGAGGTGGTGGGCCGCACGGTCTACGAAATCGGCATCTGGGCCGACGAGAAGCAGCGCGCCGCCCTGCTCAACGAGCTGCGCGAGCGCGGCCGGGTGCATCACCGGGAGATGCTCGGGCGCAACAAGCGCGGCGACATCCTTACCGTGGAAGTGTCGGTGGAGCCGATCAGCCTCAACGAAACCGACTGCCTGCTGCTTACCGCTCGCGATGTCAGCCTGCTGAAGAACGCCCAGGCGCAGATCCGCCACCTGGCGTACCACGACCCGCTGACCAACCTGCCCAACCGCGCCCTGCTGATGGACCGCCTGAGCCAGCAGATCGCCCTGCTCAAGCGCCACAACCTGCGCGGCGCCCTGCTGTTCCTCGACCTGGACCACTTCAAGCACATCAACGACTCGCTCGGCCACCCGGTGGGCGACACGGTACTGAAGATCATCACTGCCCGTCTCGAGGCCAGCGTGCGGCTGGAGGACACTGTGGCGCGCTTGGGCGGCGACGAGTTCGTGGTGCTGCTCAGCGGCCTGGAAGGCAGCCGCGAGCAGGTGGAAAACAAGGTTCGCGAACTGGCCGACACCCTGCGCGAGCTGCTGGCCGAACCGATGTCGCTGGACGGCCAGCGCCTGCAGGTCACGCCGAGCATCGGCGTGGCGTTGATCCCCGACCATGGCGCCACCCCCGCCGACCTGCTCAAGCGTGCCGACATCGCCCTGTACCGCGCCAAGGACTCCGGGCGCAACACCACGCAGTTGTTCCACACCACCATGCAGAAGGCCGCCAGCGAGCGCCTGCGCATGGAGAGCGACCTGCGCCTGGCCCTGGCCCGCGGTGAACTGGCCTTGCACTTCCAACCCCAGGTCGACGCCCGCGACAACCGTATCGTCGGCGCCGAAGTCCTGCTGCGCTGGCACCACCCGCAACTGGGCCAGCAGCCTCCGGCGCAGTTCATCCAGGTTCTGGAGGAAAGTGGCCTGATCCTCGAGGTCGGCAGCTGGATCCTCGACGAAGCCTGCGACGCCTGCGCGCGCATGCTCGCAGACGGGCTGATCGACGCCGACGACTTCAGCCTGTGCGTCAACATCAGCCCACGGCAGTTCCGCCAGAACGACTTCGTCGAGCGGGTGCTGCGCAGCCTCGACGACTACCGCCTGCCCCGGCGCATGCTCACACTGGAGATCACCGAAGGCATCGTCATCCAGAACCTCGAGGACACCATCAGCAAGATGCGCGAACTCAAGCACCACGGCGTCAGCTTCGCCATGGACGACTTCGGCACGGGCTATTCGTCGCTCACCTACCTAAAGCGTCTGCCGGTGGATGCGTTGAAGATCGACCAGACCTTCGTACGCGACGCACCGGTCGACCCCAACGACGCCGAGATCGTCCGCGCCATTGTCGCCATGGCCCGCAGCCTGGAGCTGGCGGTGATTGCCGAGGGCGTGGAACTGACCGAGCAGCTGGAGTTCCTCGAGCGGCTGGGTTGCCATCTGTACCAGGGCTATCTGCACAGCCGACCACTGCCGTTACCGGAGTTTCGCCAGATACTGCTGGAGGCACCGGCGGATTACTGAGGCGCTAACCCGGCTGGAGGCGCCGCAGAATGCAAAAAGGGCACCCGAAGGTGCCCTTTCTTCACTGCGCTGAAATCAGTTCAACGCCGGTTTGTCGCCGTTGATCGGGATACGCTTGGCCTTGGCTTCTTCCGGCACGATGCGCAGCAGTTCGATGCTGAGCAGGCCATTGGCCAGGCCCGCGCCCTTGACCTCGATGTGGTCGGCCAGGCGGAACGACAGCTTGAAGGCGCGCTGGGCGATGCCCTGGTGCAGGAAGGTGACGCCTTCGCTGCTGCCGTCGCGCTTGCCGCCGGTCACGGTAAGAACACCTTTTTCGACCTGCAGGTCGAGGTCCTGCTCCTGGAAGCCGGCGGCGGCGACCACGATGCGGTAGTGATCATCGCCATGCTTTTCCACGTTGTAGGGTGGGTAGCTGCTACCCGCCTCGTTACGGGCGGCGGCTTCGAACAGGTCGTTGAAGCGGTCGAAACCGACGGAGTTGCGGAAAAGTGGTGCGAGAGAGAAAGCGGTAGTCATGGTCATGAACTCCTGAGATTCAGCAAGTTAAGTCACTACGCGACCCGACTTCGGCATCGCGTACTCAAGAGATATGTCCTGGCGAAGAGCTTTCAAGGGCTGGCATGAAAAAATTTTGCGATCAAGCCGGCTCAGGCAACACAAGCCTCGACAGCGTGGATTTCCATCCCCAGCAACCCGCTGATCCGCTGACAGTCATCCTCACGACGCAGCTCGGCAAACAGCGTCACCGCTTCGGGGTAGCCGCGGGTCAGCATCGCCAGCCACTGTTTCATCCGCCCCGGGGCGTAGCGTGGCGACAGCTTGTCCTGGGCCTGGCGCCAGAACTCGCGCAGCAGCGGCAGCAGTTCTTCCCAGCTCATCGGCTGGTACTCGACGCCATCGCGGGCCGCAGCGATCTGCAGGGCCAGGTCCGGCCGCGACACCAGCCCACGCCCCAGCATGATGTCTTTCGCACCGCTGACCTCGCGGCAACGCCGCCAGTCATCGACGGTCCAGATCTCGCCATTGGCGAACACCGGCACCTTGACCACATCCTGCACCCGCGCCACCCATTCCCAGTGGGCCGGCGGCTTGTAGCCCTCTACCTTGGTCCGCGCATGCACCACCAGGTGTGCCGAGCCGCCCTCGGCCAGTGCCGTGGCGCAGTCCAGGGCGCCGTCGGGGCTGTCGTAGCCCAGGCGCATCTTCGAGGTCACCGGGATATGCGCCGGCACCGCTCGGCGCACTTCGCGGACGATGGCATGCAACAGCTCCGGCTCCTTGAGCAACACCGCCCCGCCCCGCGACTTGTTGACGGTCTTGGCCGGGCAGCCGAAGTTCAGGTCGATCACCGGCGCGCCAAGCTCGCAGGCCAGCGCCGCGTTCTCGGCCAGGCATACCGGGTCGGAGCCGAGCAATTGCACACGCATCGGCACCCCGGCGGCGGTGCGGGCGCCCTGGCGCAGCTCCGGCGCCAGCTTTTCGAACGAAGAGGCCGGCAGCAGGCGGTCGCAGACACGAATGAACTCGGTGACGCACCAATCGATACCACCCACACGGGTCAGGACGTCGCGCAGGATGTTGTCGACCAGCCCCTCCATGGGGGCCAGGGCAATTTGCATTTCAGGGTCTCGCCATGAAAAAGGCGGCAGTCTAACAAACTTCCGCCAGCCGTCAGCTGCCGGTCAGCGCCGGGCCGTAGCCGTCGATGAATTCCGCCGGCATGCGCCTGGGCTTGCCGCTGGACAGCTCGATGCAGGCAAAGGTGGTCTGCGCCCGCAGCAAGGTCACGCCGTCGCTCGGGCGCTTGAGCTGGAAGCGCCGGGTCATGCGCAGGCGCTGGTCCCAGTCGATGATCCAGGTGGCCAGTTGCAGCTCGTCGTCCTCATAGGCGGCGGCGAGGTAGTCGATCTCATGGCGGACCACCGCCATCGCCCGGTCCAGCCGGCGATACTCGGCCAGGTCCAGCCCCAGGCGCTGGGAGTGGCGCCAGGCGCAGCGCTCCAGCCAGGTGACGTAGACGGCGTTGTTGGCGTGGCCGAGGCCGTCGATATCCTCGTTGCCAACGCGAAGGTCGATGATGAATGGTGCCGCCAGATCCCAGCTCATGCCTGCTCCTGATTTTCAGTGAACGGGCAGAGTGTACCGGATGCTCAGGCGCTTTGCCGCGCCCGCTCGGTGGAGCGTGCGAGCAGCTCGATCACCGCCTGGCCCAGGCGCGGATCGGCTAGCACCCGCTGATGGCCGCCCTCCTCGAGCAGCAGCAGGCGGCTGTCGAACCAAGCCTGGTGAATCAGCGGTGCCTCGCTGGCGAGCACTACGGGATCGTCCTCGGCATGCACCACCAGGCCCGGCACATCCAGTTGATAGGCACTGACATCCAGGCGCGCCACCTGGACGCCGACATCGCGCTCCACCTGGCGGATAAACGCCGCTCGGGCACGGGCCGGCAACCCAAGCCGCCGGGCAAAGCCCCGCAGCACGCCGAGCAAGCGGGCCGGGGCGGCAATACTCACCGCCGCATCGGTACGCAGCCCCCACTGCAGCGCCAGCAACAGGCTTGCGCCCCCCATCGAGTGTCCGATCACCGCGCGCAGTGGCGGCAGTTCGGCGGCGGCCTCGAGCAACGCGCGGGCAAACGCCACCACATGCGCTTGCTCGCCCGGCGAGCGCCCGTGTGCCGGCCCTTCCAGCGACACCACGGTATGGCCGCTGTCCACCAGCCGCTCGATCAGTGCCGCGAACTGGGTGGGGCGACCTTCCCAGCCATGCATCAGCAATACCGTCGGCCCCTGCCCCCAGCGCAATGCCGACAACCCGAAGCGCAAGGTGATGCGCTCGGCCCTGGCCAGCAGCGGCAGTTCCCATGGCTTGGGCGGCAGGTTGCGCGGGGTCATGAAGGCGCGGCGCATCTTGCCGGCAACATGTTCAGGGGCCAGGTGGCCGAGGGTGCCATTGACGCCACGAATCCAGCTCAGGGTAGTCATCGCCTTGCTCCAGGGTCAGGTTGCTCAGATCACCGCCGACTTGGCGGCACGCAGTATCCGGTCGGACAGCTCGCCATCGCCCAGGGCGCGGGCCACGGCGAGGCCGCCAACCATCAGGGCGAAATCGGCGAGCGCCTTGTCGATGTCCTCGGGGCGGTCGACCATTTGCGCGGTCATCAGCTCGATGTGTTCGGCCAGCACGTCACGGAAGGCGTCCGGCAGGCGCTGCATTTCGCTCAGCGCATTGGGAATCGGGCAGGCCTGCACCTCGGCATCGCGGTGCTTGCGCGACAGGTAGAAGGCCGCGACCAAGGCACGCCGCTCAGTACCGTCAAGGGCTGGATCAAGCTGGGCGAGCAAGGCACGGCGTTCGGCTAGCAGCTGGCTGAAGGCTTCGAGCATGAGCTCGTCCTTGCTGTCGAAGTGGGCATAGAAGCCGCCGACCGTCAGCCCCGCGGCGCCCATGACCTGGCTGACGCTCGGATCGGCCGGCCCCTGCTGGACCAGTGCGCTGCGCGCCGCATCGAGGATGCGTTGGCGGGTCTTGCTCTTCTTGTCGCTCATGGCTCACCTCTAAATATTATGATCAACATATTATGCTCATAATATTTTCTGGCAAGCTGAATCTGCGGCCATTGATCGGCACAGCTGGATTTTTTGAAAGGCAGAAAAACAAAAGGCCCATTCAATAAGCGAATGAGCCTTATAAGTCCTGCAAAACGCAGGTAAAAAATTGGCGTCCCCTAGGGGACTCGAACCCCTGTTACCGCCGTGAAAGGGCGGTGTCCTAGGCCACTAGACGAAGGGGACTTTAACCTTCGTGCCGACTCACTGCTGCGAATCGTGGCGAATTGGTGGAGCTAAGCGGGATCGAACCGCTGACCTCCTGCATGCCATGCAGGCGCTCTCCCAGCTGAGCTATAGCCCCGAGTAAAACAAAAGACTCATGGATCTGGATGATGAGCCTTTCAACTCCCGCAAAACGCGGGTAAAAGTGGCGTCCCCTAGGGGACTCGAACCCCTGTTACCGCCGTGAAAGGGCGGTGTCCTAGGCCACTAGACGAAGGGGACGTAACCTTCGTGCCGATCCGCTCTCGCGAATCGCGGCAAAATTGGTGGAGCTAAGCGGGATCGAACCGCTGACCTCCTGCATGCCATGCAGGCGCTCTCCCAGCTGAGCTATAGCCCCGGATTTCTAGCCTCTCGGCCCAGCGACATCATGCAACATCGCTTGTGCAAAACTGGCGTCCCCTAGGGGACTCGAACCCCTGTTACCGCCGTGAAAGGGCGGTGTCCTAGGCCACTAGACGAAGGGGACGAACCTTCTTACCTTCAAGACCCGTTCGCTGGAACCGGTCTTGCCTGACGGCCTTGGCCATCAAGCGGAATTTGGTGGAGCTAAGCGGGATCGAACCGCTGACCTCCTGCATGCCATGCAGGCGCTCTCCCAGCTGAGCTATAGCCCCACAATGTCGCTTTGAACCGAATCGCTGGCTGGGTGCCTGGCGTTTCGTTTTCGTTCATCGCTGTGGACGGGGCGCATATTAAGATCGGATTGCAAGGCTGTCAAACGAATTTTCGAAAATATTCAAAAATTTTTTCACAGATAACAATCACTTACCGCCCTGCCCTGCCCCTCTGCGAGGAGTGCGGCCCGTGGGAGCGGGCTTGACCCGCGATGGCGGTCATGTATCCGACATCGCAATCGCGGGGCAAATCGGGTCGCCGCATCGCCGCTCCCACATGGCTGGAAAGCAATCAGGCGATGTTCGCCAGCAGCTTTTCCCACTCCTTGTTTTCCTTCTTCGACACGCCGCCGAGCAGGTCGATGGCCTGGCGCAGACGGTAGCGGGTCAGGTCGGGGCCGAGGATTTCCATGGCGTCGAGCACCGACACCGAGCTGGCCTGGCCGGTGATGGCGGCGAACATCAGCGGCATGGCGTCGCGCAACTTGAGCTCCAGCGACTCGACCACGGCCTGGATGCAGGCGGTGATGCGGTCCTTTTCCCACTGGCGCAGGCTTTCCAGCTTCCACAGGATCAGCTGCATCACCTGGCGTACCTGGTCGGCCGACAGTTTCTTGCTCTCGAACAGCTTGGCATCGAGCTTCAGCGCGCCTTCGAAGAAGAAGCCACCCAGCGGGGCGACCTGGCTGAAGGTTTCGACCCGGCCCTGAACATGCGGGGCGATCTTCATCATGTAGTCGCTGTTGAACGCCCACTTCTGCACGCGCGCGGCGAACTCTTCCACCGGCAGTTCACGCAGCCATTGGCCGTTGAGCCACGACAGTTTCTCGATATCGAAAATCGGCCCGCCCAGGGAGATGCGCGACAGGTCGAAGTGCTCGACCATCTCGGCCAGCGAGAACTTCTCGCGCTCGTCCGGCATCGACCAGCCCATGCGCCCCAGGTAGTTGAGCATGGCTTCGGGCATGAAGCCCATGCGCTCGTAGAAGGTCACCGAGGTCGGGTTCTTGCGCTTGGACAGCTTGCTCTTGTCCGGGTTGCGCAGCAGCGGCATGTAGCACAGCTTGGGCTGCTCCCAGCCGAAGTACTCGTACAGCTTGATCAGCTTGGGCGCCGATGGCAGCCACTCTTCACCACGCAGCACATGGGTGATGCCCATCAGGTGGTCGTCGACCACGTTGGCCAGGAAGTACGTCGGCAGGCCGTCGTTCTTCATCAGCACCTGCATGTCCATGCGATCCCATGGAATCTCGACATCGCCACGCAGCATGTCCGGGACCACGCAGATGCCTTCGCTCGGCACCTTCATGCGAATCACGTGGGGCTCGCCAGCGGCCAGACGCCGCTGCACTTCCTCGTCGCTCAGCAGCAGCGCGCGGCCGTCATAGCGCGGGGTTTCGCCGCGAGCCATCTGCTCGGCACGCATCTGCTCCAGCTCTTCGGCGGTGCAGAAGCAGTAGAAGGCATGGCCTGCATCGACCAGCTCCTTGGCATATCTGGCGTAGATCTCGCCGCGCTCGCTCTGCCGGTACGGGCCATGCGGGCCGCCGACGTCCGGGCCTTCGTTCCATTCGATGCCGAGCCAGCGCAGTGCGTCGAAGATCTGCTGCTCCGACTCACGGGTGGAGCGCAACTGGTCGGTGTCTTCGATACGCAGGATGAACTCACCGCCATGCTGCTTGGCGAAGCAGTAGTTGAACAGGGCGATGTAGGCGGTGCCGACATGGGGGTCGCCGGTGGGCGATGGCGCAATACGCGTGCGAACGGTGGTCATTGAGAGTCTCGAACGAAGAGAAACAAAGGCGCGATGTTAGCAGGGAGCGGGCATCGGGCTCCAGCAATGGCGCTATCGTCACTTGTGACCTTGCCATCGGCCGCTGTTAAATTTACTTACACTTTTGCAATGAATGCCCCCATGCCTAGCCCACTCAAACGTCGCTTGCTGGTCTTCATCACCCTGGTGCTGCTGGTCGGCCTCGCCTTCCTGGCCCACTGGTACTTCAAGGGACGCTTCTACGAGAGCACCGACAACGCCTATGTGCAGGGCGAGATCACGCGTATCTCCAGCCAGCTGGGGGCGCGTATCGACGAGGTGCCCGTCGAGGACAACCAGCACGTGAGCAAAGGCGACGTGCTGGTGCGCCTGGAGGCCGCCGACTTCGAGCTGGCCGTCGAGCGTGCCCGCGCCGCCCTGGCCAGCCGTGAGGCCGAACTCGCCCAGGCGCGCAGCCGCCTGACCCAGCAAGGCAGCCTGATCGCGGCGGGCCAGGCCCAGGTTGCCGCCAACCAGGCCACCCTCGACCGCTCGCAACTGGACCTCAACCGCGCCCAGGCCCTGCGCAAACCTGGGTTCGTCTCCGAAGAGCGAGTGACAACCCTGTCGGCCGAAAGCCATGTCGCCCGCTCCCAGGTGGACAAGGCCCAGGCCGACCTCAAGGGCCAGCGCCAACAGGTCGACGCCCTGGCCGCCGAACTCAAGCGCCTCGACGCACAGATCGCCAATGCCCACGCCGACCTGGCCCAGGCCGAGCTGAACCTGACCCGCTGCGCGATCCACGCGCCGATCAGCGGCACCATCGGCCAGCGCAACGCACGCAACGGCCAGGTGGTGCAGGCCGGCGCCTACCTGCTGTCTATCGTCCCCGACGAAGACATCTGGGTACAGGCCAACTTCAAGGAAACCCAAATTGGCAGGATGCACCCCGGGCAACGCGCCGAGCTGGTGTTCGACAGCTACCCCGACACACCGGTCGAAGGCCGTGTCGACAGCCTGTTCGCCGCCTCCGGCGCGCAGTTCAGCCTGCTGCCGCCGGACAACGCCACCGGCAACTTCACCAAGGTCGTACAGCGCCTTCCGGTCAAGCTGACCTTCGCCGCGGACAACCCCCTGCACGGTCGCATCCGTCCAGGTATGTCGGTTACCGTCACCGTCGACCTGCGTGGCGAAGACGACGACCAGCATGGCCGGTGACGCGCTGCTGCGCCCCACCGCCGAGCCGACCCGGCGCGACTGGATCGCGGTGATGAGCGTGATGCTCGGCGCCTTCATGGCGGTGCTGGACATCCAGATCACCAACTCCTCGCTCAAGGACATCCAGGGCGCGCTGTCGGCGACCCTGGAGGAAGGCTCATGGATCTCCACCTCCTACCTGGTGGCCGAGATCATCATGATCCCGCTGACCGCCTGGCTGGTGCAGTTGCTCTCGGCCCGACGCCTGGCGGTGTGGGTATCGCTGGGATTTCTGCTGTCGTCGCTGCTGTGTTCGATGGCCTGGAACCTCGAGAGCATGATCGTGTTCCGCGCCCTGCAGGGCTTCACCGGCGGCGCGCTGATCCCGCTGGCCTTCACCCTGACGCTCATCAAACTACCCGAGCACCACCGCGCCAAGGGCATGGCCATGTTCGCCATGACCGCCACCTTCGCCCCGTCCATCGGCCCGGCCCTGGGCGGCTGGCTGACCGAGAACTGGGGCTGGGAATACATCTTCTACATCAACATCCCGCCGGGGCTGCTGATGATCGCCGGGCTGCTCTACGGGCTGGAAAAGCAGGAAGCCCACTGGGAACTGCTCAAGAGCACCGACTACGCCGGCATCGTCACCCTCGGCCTGGGCCTGGGTTGCCTGCAGGTGTTTCTCGAGGAAGGCCATCGCAAGGACTGGCTGGAGTCGGGCCTGATCGTCAGCCTGGGCACCGTCGCCCTCCTCGCCCTGATCCTGTTCGTGATCCTGCAGTTCTCCCGGCCGCACCCGTTGATCAACCTGCGCATCCTCGGCAACCGCAACTTCGGCCTGTCGAGCATCGCCAGCCTGGGCATGGGTGTCGGCCTGTATGGCTCGATCTACCTGCTGCCGCTCTACCTGGCGCAGGTGCAGGGCTATAACGCCCTGCAGATCGGCAAGGTGATCATGTGGATGGGCGTACCGCAGCTGTTCCTGATCCCGCTGGTACCGCAACTGATGAAGGTGATCCCGCCGAAGGTGCTGTGCGCCCTGGGCTTCTGCCTGTTCGGCGCGGCCAGTTTCGGCTCCGGCGTGCTCAACCCGGATTTTGCCGGCCCGCAGTTCAACCAGATCCAGGTGATCCGCGCCCTCGGCCAGCCGATGATCATGGTGACCATCTCGCTGATCGCCACCGCCTACATCCAGCCGCAGGACGCAGGGTCGGCTTCGAGCCTGTTCAATATCCTGCGCAACCTGGGAGGCGCCATCGGCATCGCCCTGCTGGCGACGCTACTGGATGCGCGGACCAAGGTGTACTTCGACTATTTGCGCGAGGCGGTGGTGCCGAACAATCCGCAGGTCGCCGAACGCCTGGCGCAACTGGCCGAACGCCTGGGCAGCGACAATGCGGCACTGGGCAAACTGTCCGAGATCACCCACCAGCAGGCCTTGATCATGGCCTACAACGATGCCTTCCACTTTGTCGGCATCGGCCTGGTGGTGAGCATGCTGGCGGTGCTGTTGACGCGCAAGCTGCCACAGGGGTTGAAGGCCGGGGAAGCACATTGAGGGGGCGCTACCCGCCCCATCGCCGGCAAGCCGGCTCCCACACCGACCGCGTCGATTTCAAGGTATTTACCCAAACTTGCGCAAACACTGTGGGAGCCGGCTTGCCGGCGAATGGTCTGCGAAGCGGCCCCTGCCTCCCACAGAGATAACACCCTGATCCATCAACTGGCCAGCAAGCGTTCGCGCAACTGTCCGATCTCGTCGCGCAATTGCGCCGCCGCCTCGAACTCCAGGTCGCGGGCGAACTGGAACATTTTCTCTTCCAGCTGCTTGATGCGCTTGGTGATCTGCGCCGGGGTCTGCAGCTCGACCTCATAGCGCCCGGCCTCTTCCGCCGCCTTGGCCATGCCCTTGCGCTTCTTGCTGCGGGCTCCGGGCACGGTGGCGCCTTCAAGGATGTCGGTGATGTCCTTGACCACGCCCTTGGGCACGATGCCGTTGGCCTGGTTGAAGGCGACCTGCTTCTCGCGGCGTCGCTCGGTCTCGTCGATGGCACGCTGCATGGAGCCGGTGATGTTGTCGGCGTAGAGAATCGCCCTGCCGTTGAGGTTACGCGCAGCGCGGCCGATGGTCTGGATCAGCGAGCGCTCCGAGCGCAGGAAACCTTCCTTGTCGGCGTCGAGGATCGCCACCAGCGACACCTCGGGCATGTCCAGGCCCTCGCGCAGCAGGTTGATCCCCACCAGCACGTCGAAAGTCCCCAGGCGCAGGTCGCGGATGATCTCGACCCGTTCGACGGTGTCGATGTCCGAGTGCAGGTAGCGTACCCGCACATCGTGGTCGGCCAGGTAGTCGGTGAGGTCCTCGGCCATGCGCTTGGTCAGCGTGGTGGCCAGCACCCGCTCGCCCAGGGCGACGCGCTTGCCGATCTCCGACAGCAGGTCGTCGACCTGGGTCAGCGCCGGGCGCACCTCGACCTGCGGGTCGACCAGGCCGGTCGGCCGCACCACCTGCTCCACCACCCGCCCGGCGTGCTCGGCCTCGTAGGGGCCGGGAGTAGCGGAGACGAAGATGGTCTGCGGGCTGACCGCCTCCCACTCATCGAAACGCATGGGCCGGTTGTCGAGGGCCGACGGCAGGCGGAAGCCGTACTCCACCAGGGTTTCCTTGCGCGAACGGTCGCCCTTGTACATGGCGCCGACCTGCGGAACGCTGACGTGGGATTCGTCGATCACCAGCAGCGCGTCATCCGGCAGGTAGTCGTAGAGCGTGGGCGGCGGCGCGCCGGCCGGGCGGCCGGAGAGGTAGCGCGAGTAGTTCTCGATGCCGTTGCAGTAGCCCAGCTCGAGGATCATCTCCAGGTCGAAGCGGGTGCGCTGCTCCAGGCGCTGCGCCTCGACCAGCTTGTTGCTCGAGTTCAAGTACTCAAGGCGCTGCTTGAGTTCTTCCTTGATGCCGTCCACCGCCTCGACCAGGGTTTCCCGTGGGGTCACGTAGTGGCTCTTGGGGTAGAAGGTGAACCGCGGCAGCTTGCGGATGACCTCGCCGGTGAGCGGGTCGAAGGCGGCGATGTTCTCCACTTCGTCATCGAACAACTCGATGCGGATGGCCTCCAGGTCCGATTCGGCCGGGAAGATGTCGATCACGTCGCCGCGCACGCGGAAGGTGGCGCGGGCGAAATCCATCTCGTTGCGGGTGTATTGCAGATCGGCCAGGCGCCGCAGCAGGGCGCGCTGGTCGAGCTTGTCGCCACGGTCGACGTGCAGGACCATCTTCAGGTACGTCTCGGGGCTGCCCAGGCCGTAGATGCACGATACGGTGGTGACGATGATCGCGTCGCGCCGCTCCAGCAGCGCCTTGGTCGCCGACAGGCGCATCTGTTCGATATGGTCGTTGATCGAGGCGTCCTTCTCGATGAAGGTGTCCGACGACGGCACATAGGCTTCCGGCTGGTAGTAGTCGTAATAGGAGACGAAGTATTCGACGGCGTTGTTCGGGAAGAATGCCTTGAACTCGCCGTAGAGCTGGGCGGCCAGGGTCTTGTTCGGCGCCAGCACCATGGTCGGGCGCTGCACCTGCTGGATGACGTTGGCGATACTGAAGGTCTTGCCCGAGCCGGTCACCCCGAGCAGGGTCTGGTGCGAAAGGCCGGCGTCGATGCCCTCGACCATCTGGCGGATGGCCTCGGGCTGATCGCCGGCCGGCTGGAAGCGGGTGACGAGCTGGAACTCGGACATGACGGACCTCGTGGATGTCGCGGCAACTGTAAATTTAGCCAGTAGTCTATACCCAAATGCGCCCCCGGGGCGCCAGATTCAAGTGCGACCCTCGCCCCTTCAAGGCAATGGACCGGGCAATTCGACCAATGGTCGAAAAATATTTGCGCAAACAGCCGGAAAAGCTGCGCCAGACTGTCGCAGTGACCGGTGGGTATCACTATACTGACTCCCCGTTTGTGCACCGCTTCAGTGCCTTCGGCTGGAGCGTGGCGACCCTATCACTCTCCTATCAGAGCCAAGGTAACAATGAGCCTGTTTTCCGCTGTCGAGCTGGCACCCCGCGACCCTATCCTGGGCCTCAACGAAGCATTCAACGCCGACCCACGCACCGACAAGGTGAACCTGGGCGTGGGCGTCTACTGCAATGAGGAGGGCCGCATCCCGCTGCTGCGCGCGGTGATCGCAGCCGAGACCGCCCGTGCCGCCCAGCACGCCTCCCGCGGCTACCTGCCGATCGACGGCATCGCCCAGTACGACCAGGCCGTGCAGAAGCTGATCTTCGGCGCCGAATCGCCGTTGCTGGCCGCAGGCCGCGTGGTCACCGTGCAGGCTGTCGGCGGTACCGGCGCGCTGAAGATCGGCGCCGACTTCCTCAAGCGCCTGCAGCCGGGCGCCGTGGTCGCCATCAGCGACCCGAGCTGGGAAAACCACCGCGCCCTGTTCGAGAGCGCCGGCTTCCCGGTACAGACCTACCGCTACTACGATGCCGCCAGCCAGGACGTCAACCGCGCCGGCATGCTCGAAGACCTGAACAGCCTGCCATCGGGCTCGGTCATCGTGCTGCACGCCTGCTGCCACAACCCGACCGGCGTCGACCTGTCGCTGGACGACTGGAAGAACGTGCTGGAAGTGGTCAAGGCCAAAGGCCACATCCCGTTCCTCGACATGGCCTACCAAGGCTTCGGTGCCGGCATCGACGAAGACGCCTTCGCCGTGCGCCTGTTCGCCGAATCGGGCCTGGAGTTCTTCGTCTCCAGCTCGTTCTCCAAGTCGTTCTCGTTGTACGGCGAGCGTGTCGGGGCACTGTCGATCGTCACCGCCTCGAAGGACGAGAGCACCCGCGTGCTGTCGCAGGTCAAGCGGGTTATCCGCACCACCTACTCCAACCCGCCGACCCACGGCGCCAGCATCGTCGCCGCGGTGCTCAACAGCCCCGAGTTGCGCCAGATGTGGGAAACCGAGCTGGCCGAGATGCGCGAGCGTATCCACGGCATGCGCAAGCAGATGGTCGAGCTGCTGGCCGAGTACGGCGCCAAGCGTGACTTCAGCTTTGTCGGCCGCCAGTGCGGCATGTTCTCCTACTCGGGCCTGACCGTTGAACAAGTGGCACGCCTGAAGAACGAGTTCGGCATCTACGCGCTGGACACTGGCCGCATCGCGGTCGCCGCGCTGAACCAGAGCAACATCCACGTGGTCACCAAGGCCATCGTAGAAGTGCTGTAACTGCTTGATTGTCTAGGGGAAGCTTGACTTCCCCAAGACACGCAGTAAGATACGCGCAGATTCCGCGATAGCTCAGTCGGTAGAGCAAATGACTGTTAATCATTGGGTCCCTGGTTCGAGTCCAGGTCGCGGAGCCAAACACTGAAAACCTCCAGATGCGCAAGCACTGGAGGTTTTTTATTGCCTGCGGTTCAGCGCTTTGGCAACGGCTCGGTCACCGGCTTGCCCTCCTCCACCAGGCTCCATACCAGAAGCTTGGCTGGCGCACTTTTGCTGGCATTGCGTGAGACGCTGTGCACCGTCCCCGGGGCCTCGTACCAGAATTCGCCGGCCTTGTAGGTCTTCTCCGGTTCGTCATTGAGCTTGGATGTCACCGCCCCTTCCAGCACATAGGCCATGACCGCACCCGGATGCCAGTGGCCGGGCGATGCCTCGCCAGGGGCATAGCTCACCGTGAGCATCACGGCTTTGTTGCCGGGAGCATTGGTGGGGAGCTGCTCCTGGAGGATTCTGACCTGATCAGGCTTTTCGCCATGGGCCCAGGCCAGCGATAGTGGGGCGAGCAGGCCGAGCGTCAGCAGGGCCGCGGGGAAATGGACAGATCGCATGGGGCTTCTCCTGTAGGGATCTGCCTGCAGGTTAAGCCCGGCGTCACCATGGGCAAACGGCCAATTCACGGAAAAAGCGGGAGGCCGATTGGCCGCCCGCCAGCGGCACTCAAATAAAAATCACACCCCGCAGATACAGCGCCCCCCGCCCACTGATGATCACTCGCCCATTGCCCGGCACATCACACTGCAACTGCCCCTTGCGCGCCCCACCCTGCTCACAGCGCAAGCTGTTTTTGCCCAGCCGCTCAGCCCAATAAGGCGCCAGGGAAGTGTGGGCCGACCCGGTTACCGGATCTTCATTGACGCCCACCCTCGGCCCGAACCACCGCGTGACGAAATCGAACCCACGCCCCGCCGCCGTCACTGCAATCCCCCGCACATCGAATGACGACAACGCCACGAAATCCGGCTTGAGCCCTTCGATCAGCGAAGCATCGTCGATCACCACCACATAATCGTCCGTCCGATACAACGCCCGGGCCTCGCTCAACCCCAACGCCTCGAGCAACCCCGGCGCAATCTCGACGGCAACCGGCTGCTTGGCCGGGAAATCCATCGCCAGCAGACCATCGGCATTGCGGCTCACCCGCAACTCCCCGCTGCGGGTATTGAAGCGCAGCACCTCGGCCTGCTCCCCCAGTTGCTCGAACAGCACCCAGGCCGCGGCCAATGTCGCATGCCCGCACAGATCGACTTCCACCGCCGGGGTGAACCAGCGCAGGTCGAACGCTTCGCCATTTCGCACGAAGTAAGCCGTTTCGGATAGGTTGTTCTCTTCGGCGATGCGCTGCAGAACGTCGTCGGCCAGCCACTGCTGCAGGGGAATCACCGCCGCAGGGTTGCCGCCGAAAGGCGTGGACGAAAAGGCATCGACCTGGAAGATCTCTAGTTGCATGCAAAGGCTCCTCAAGCCCGGCGCAATGCCGGGCGGACTCGAAAAGGGTTCAACCGCGAACCGGGGTCAACACCGGCTCGCCGGCAAAGAACGCCTGCAGGTTGCGCAGCACCAGGGTCACGGTGTCGCGCGCCGCTTCCGGCGACTGCCCGGCCACATGCGGGGTCAGCACCGTGTTGCCCAGCGCCTTCAGCGCAGCGGGCACTGCCGGTTCATCATCGAATACATCCAGCGCGGCGCCCGCGATCACGCCCTGTTCCAACGCCGCGATCAGCGCCGGGGTGTCCACGACGCTGGCGCGGGCGATATTCACCAGATAGCCCTCGGCGCCCAGGGCCGCCAGCACCGGGGCATCGACCAGCTGCCGGGTAGCAGCGCCGCCGGGCGTGGCGACCACCAGGATGTCCACGGCATCGGCCAGGTGCAACGGGCTGTCGTACCAGGTGTACGGTTGGTCCTGGCGGGGCGTGCGGCTGTGGTAGCTGACATTCATGTCGAAGCCCTGGCTCGCACGGCGGGCGATGGCCTGGCCGACCGCGCCCAGGCCGATGATACCCAGGCGCTTGCCGCTGACCGAGGGGCTGATCACCCGGTTCCACTCGCCGCGCCGGGTACTGGCATCGGCACGCGGGATATCGCGCAACAAAGCCAGCAGCAGCGCCATGGCGTGGTCGGCAACGGGACCGGCGTTTGCACCAGCGCCATTGGTAACGGTAATACCGCGCGCTGCGGCGGCCTCGAGGTCGACCTGCTCGTAGCCGGCGCCGATCACGCAGATGATCTGGAGTTGGGTCAACGTGGCAATTTCTTCGGCCGTGAGGCCCAGCGGACCGCGGGTGAGCACGGCGTCGATCTCGCCTGCATGGCGAGCGATGGCGTCGGCGCGCATCTGCGGCGACGGTGCGCGAATCAGCCGGTAGCCGGCCTGTTCCAATAGCGGCAGGTAGTCATCGACGGTTTCCACCAGCACCAGGACTGTCTTGCTCATGCCACCCTCCGGTTGTATGCGAAGAGGGATTATGCCAGCCCACCAGACAATCGCTACTGCGCGAACGCCCTGCCCAGGCCGCCCGGCACGCCACTGCTGTCGGTTTCCTGCCAAGGCCCGCTAGGACTGAGCGACCAGCTCCAGCCATTGTTCCAGCGATAATAGGTGCGCTGACGGTAGAAGGTGTTGGGTTGCTTCTCCAGCACATAGACCCCCAGCTTCGGGTCCCAATGGCTGGCGCCACCGGGCGGCGGCGCGAAGCTGGCAGAAGTGCGTGGCATGGGCTTGGGAATCGCCGCCGGCTTGCTCGGCTGGGTACCCGGCTGGCCACCTGGCAGTGGCTTGACCACCGGCCCCTGGTGCGGTGGCGGCGTGGTCTCGATCGGCGGCAGCGGTTCACGCTCCCCCGGCTGGTGCACCGTACACGCGGAAAGACCCAGGGCCAGGGTGATCAGGGTCAGGCGGACGGTGCTGTTCATGACGGTTACTCTCTTACGGATCGGGGCTGTCGATGGTCAGGTGCTGGGTGGCCTGGGTGGTGGTGGCCAGTGGCGCACTCTGGCCCTTCCACTCGCCGCGGGTCGGCACGCCTGCGCGCGAGACTCGGGCAACCAGTTGGACTTCGGTGAAGTCCGACAGTTTCATCTGCGGCATCATCGCGTCGGCATCCGACAGCTCCACTTCGATCGGCAACTGCGCCACCGTCACCCGCTTGGCCGCCAGCGGCATGGGCGGGCCATTGCTGGCGCGGGCGAAGATGAACACGGTGTCATCCAGGCGCACCTTGTCCTTGAGCGCCGCGCCCAGCTCGACCCGGACTTTCAGGCGCGCAGCCTCGGCGACCTTGCCGCCGCCGGCCTTGAGCCTGTCGGCGGCACGATCGATACCACCCTGCAGCGCGGCACGAGAGGCATCGCCCTCCGGCAATTGCGCCAACAGGCGCTGCCAGTAGTCGATGGCTTCCTGGAAGCGTTCGCCCTCGAATGCAGCGATGCCACGCAGGCCAAGGCTGGTGACTTCCCGTGGGTCCGCTTTCAGCGCTTCATCGGTGAGCGTCTGCAGTTGCGCCGACCACTGTTTGTCGGCGGCGAAGTACAGCGCTTGGGCCCATTGCCCGAGCAGCTCGGGTTGGCGCCCGGCAAGGGCCACGGCACGCTCGAAGGCCTTGGCCGCATCGGCCGGCCGCTGCTCGGCCATGTACGCTCGGCCAAGGAAGTACAGACCCTCCGCCGAGTCCGGCTGGGCCTGCACTGCGCGCTCCAGGCGCGTGGTCATTTCAGTCATCGACTGCGGCGCACTGGCGAACTCCTGGGTCAGCTCGACCTTGTCGGCTGCGCCGAAGTGCAGGTAGAGCCCCAGGGCCATCACCGGCACCAGCACCGCCGCCAGCAGCGGGATGGCCTTGCCCAGGCGGCCCTGGCGCACGGCCTCGTCGCGTTCGGTGTCGGCCAGCAGCTCGCGGGCGGCTTCGTCACGTCCCGTGGCCAGCTGTCGATCATCGAGCACCCCGGCCGCCTGCTGGGCAGCCAGCTCGGCGACCCGCTCCTCGTACAGCGCCACATTGAGTGCGGTACGGTCTTGTTCGGCCTGCTGGCGGCGGTGGCCACGCAGGATCGGCAACAGCAGGAAAGCCAGGGCGGCGAGCAGCAGCAGGCCCGCGCTAAGCCAGAATTCAGTCATGGGTACGTTCTTTATCCAGCAGTTTGGCCAGACGCTCGCGTTCGTCGGCGGACAGTTCGGTGTTGCCGGCCACAGCCTGCCCGCGGCGACGGCGGACGATCACCGCCAACACCACGAAACCACTGGCCAGGAGGATACCCGGGCCGAACCACAGCAACCAGGTGCGCCCGCTGAGCGCCGGCTTGTAGCGCACGAAGTCGCCGTAGCGATCGACCATGAAATCGACGATCTGCTGGTTGTTCTTGCCTTCGCCCAGCATGCGGAAGATCTCGCGGCGCAGGTCGGCGGCGATCGGTGCGTTGGAGTCGGCGATGTCCTGGTTCTGGCACTTGGGGCAGCGCAGTTCCTTGGTCAGTTGCTGGTAGCGCTCGCGCTCGGCTTCGTCGCGGAACTGATAGGTGTCGATGGCGGCCTTGGCCACGCCGGCCAGGCTCAGGCCAAGCACGGCAGCCGTAAACCAGCGCCTCATGGCTTGGCCTCGTCGACCAGGCCCTGGTACAGCGGCGCCAGCTGCTCGCGCCACACCGTGGCATCGACCACACCGACATGCTTGTAGCGGATGATGCCCTTGGCGTCGATCAGGAAGGTTTCCGGCGCGCCGTACACCCCCAGGTCCAGGCCCAGCGTGCCTTGCTGGTCGGCAATGTTCAGCTGGTAAGGGTTGTGGAACTCGGCCAGCCACTTCAGCGCGGCGGCATTGTCGTCCTTGTAGTTGACCCCGTGGATCACCACACCCTGCTCGGCCAGCTGGTTCAGGTACGGGTGCTCGACCTTGCATGACGGGCACCAGGTACCCCACACGTTGACCAGCGCCGGACGCCCGAGCAGGTCGGCCTGGGTCAGGGTGCGGTCATCCTGCACCGTCGCCAGCGAGAACGCCGGGAATGGCTTGCCGATCATTGCCGAAGGCAGTTCGTCGGGCTTGAGGAACAACCCCTTGTAGAGAAAGACCGCCACCAGCAGGAACACCGCCAGTGGCACGACCATGATCCAACGCTTCATGCCGTTGCTCCAGACACGCCCAGGGCCTCACGCACCCGGGTCTTGACCTTGACGCGGTAGCGCCGGTCGAGGGCCGCCAGCAAGCCGCCCAGGCCGGTCAGCAGACCGCCCAGCCAGATCCAGCGGACATAAGGTTTGATATGCACCCGCACCGCCCAGGCGCCGTTTTCCAGCGGCTCGCCCAAGGCGACATACAGGTCGCGGGTGAAACCGGCATCGATGCCGGCCTCGGTCATCATCGACTGCTGCACGGTGTACAGGCGTTTTTCCGGGTGCAGCACGGACACTTCGCGGCCATTGCGCGAGACGCGGATAGTGCCCTTGTCAGAAATGAAGTTCGGCCCTTCAAAGTGTTTGGCGCCCTCGAACAGGAAGTGGTAACCGCCCAGCTCGACGGTCTCGCCCGGCGCCATGCGCAGGTCGCGCTCGGCGCTGTTATTGCTCGACAACACCACGCCCAGGGCACAGACCACCAGCCCCAGGTGCGCCAGGTGCATGCCCCAGTAGCTGCGGTTGAGCCCACCCAGGCCTTTGACCAGGCCCTTGTGACGGGTCTTGTCGAGAATGTCGCGCACGCCGCTCAGGACTACCCAGGCGGCCAGGGCGAACACGCTGAGGGCCGGCCAGTCGAAATCATCGACGATCAGCCCGGCGACCGGCGCGAGCACCGCGCTGCCAACCAGCACCGGGGTCAACATGCCGGCCAGCCACTTGCCGGGAGTATCCTTCCAACGCACCAGCACACCGATACCCAGCACCACCATCAGCAGCGCCATCAGCGGCAGGAACAAGGCGTCGAAGTACGGCGGGCCGACCGACAGCTTGGCCCCGGTCAGGGCATCGAGCACCAGCGGGTACAGCGTGCCGAGCAGGATCATCGACGCCGCCACCACCAGCACCAGGTTGTTGGCCAGCAGCAAGGTTTCACGGGACCACAGCGCAAAGCCCACCTGGCTCTTGACCACCGGGGCGCGCAGGGCGAACAGGGTCAGCGAGCCGCCGACCACGAACAACAGGAAGAACAGGATGAAGATGCCGCGCGAAGGGTCGGCGGCGAACGCGTGCACCGAGGTCAGTACACCCGAGCGCACCAGGAATGTACCCAGCAGACTCAGGGAGAACGCGGCGATGGCCAGCAGCACGGTCCAGCTCTTGAACACCCCGCGCTTCTCGGTGACCGCCAGCGAGTGGATCAGCGCCGTGCCCACCAGCCAAGGCATGAACGAGGCGTTTTCGACCGGGTCCCAGAACCACCAGCCGCCCCAGCCCAGTTCGTAGTAGGCCCACCACGAGCCGAGGGTGATGCCGACGCCCAGGAAAGCCCAGGCGACGATAGTCCAGGGCCGCGACCAGCGCGCCCAGGCCGCGTCCAGGCGCCCGCCGAGCAAGGCGGCGATGGCAAAGGCGAAGGCCACCGAGAAGCCCACATAACCCATGTACAGCATCGGTGGGTGGACGATCAGGCCGAAGTCCTGCAGCAGCGGGTTGAGGTCGCGACCGTCGCCCGGTACCTGCGGCAGCAGGCGCTGGAACGGATTGGAAGTGATGATCAGGAAACTCAGGAAGCCCACGCTGATCATGCCCATGACCGCCAGCACCCGGGCCAGCATCACCTGGGGCAGCTGGCGCGAGAAGATCGACACGGCGAAGGTCCAGCCGCCGAGGATCAATGCCCACAGCAGCAGCGAGCCTTCGTGGGCGCCCCAAACGGCACTGAACTTGTAGTACCAAGGCAAGGCGCTGTTGGAGTTGCTGGCCACATAGGCAACCGAGAAGTTATCGGTCATGAAGGCGTGGGTAAGGCAGGCAAAGGCGAAGGCCAGGAAGGCGAACTGCCCCCAGGCAGCCGGCCGCGCCAGGCCCATCCACAGGCTGTCGCCGCGCCAGGCGCCGAGCAGCGGTACGCTGGCCTGCACGGCGGCGAAGCAGATGGCCAGGATCATCGCCAGCTGGCCCAGTTCGGGGATCACCAAGGCCGCGTTCATGGCTTGGCCCCCGCATCACTGGCGGCCTGGCCGCTTTCTTTCAGGGCCTTGGTGACTTCCGGCGGCATGTACTTCTCATCGTGCTTGGCCAAAACCTCATCGGCCACCACCACGCCATCGGCATTGAGCTTGCCAAGGGCGACGATGCCCTGCCCTTCGCGGAACAGGTCAGGGAGGATGCCGCGGTAGGTGATCGGTACCGACTTGCTGTAGTCGGTGACCACGAAACGTACGTCGAGCGAATCGGCCGAGCGCTGCACCGAGCCCTTCTCGACCATGCCACCAGCGCGGATGCGGGTGTCCAGGGGCGCCTCGCCGTTGGCGATCTGCGTCGGGGTGTAGAACAGGTTGATGTTCTGCTGCAGCGCACTCAGGGCGAAGCCCACGGCGACGCCGACACCGGCCAGCAGGCCGAGGATGATGAACAGGCGTTTCTTGCGCTGCGGATTCACGGTTTGTTCTCCCGGCGCAGACGACGCGCCTCTTCTTGCAGGTAGCGGCGGCGGCCCAACAGGGGCGTGGCGACATTCAGCGCCAGCACCGCCAGGCAGATCCCGTAGGCCGACCAGACATACAGGCCATGGTGGCCCATGGCGAGGAAATCACTGAAAGATGCGAAACTCATCGTGCCCCCTCCCGGCCCAGGCTGCTCAACACTTCGTCGCGCACCCAACTGGCCCGAGCCTCGCGCTTGAGTACTTCGAGGCGCATGCGCAGCAGCAGCACCGCGCCGAAAAAGCAATAGAAACCCAACGCGGTGATCAGCAGCGGCGCCCACATTTCCACCGGCATTGCCGGCTTTTCGGTGAGGGTGAAGGTGGCGCCCTGGTGCAGGGTATTCCACCACTCCACCGAGTACTTGATGATCGGGATGTTGATCACACCGACGATCGCCAGTACCGCACAGGCCTTGGCCGCGCTGTCGCGGTTGCTGATGGCCTGGCCCAGGGCAATGATGCCGAAGTACAGGAACAGCAGGATAAGCATGGAGGTCAGGCGCGCATCCCAGACCCACCAACTGCCCCAGGTGGGCTTGCCCCAGATCGCCCCGGTGACCAGCGCCACCGCGGTCATCCAGGCACCGATGGGCGCCGCGCACTGCAGCGCGACATCGGCCAGTTTCATCTTCCACACCAGCCCCACCACGCCTGCCACGGCGAGCATCACATAGCACGACTGCGCCAGCATGGCGGTCGGCACATGGATATAGATGATGCGGAAGCTGTTGCCCTGCTGGTAGTCCTGGGGGGCAAAGGCCAGGCCCCAGGTGATGCCGACCAGCATTAGCACGATGGCGCAAACGGTCAGCCATGGCAGCATGCGGCCGCTGATGGCATAGAACCATTTGGGGGAACCCAGCTTGTGGAACCACGTCCAGCTTATTTTCATCAGGGTACATCCAGGGTATTGGCCGGGCTGCAATGCCCGGCACTCGTTATTCGCCGACGCTGATCTTCAGGCCGGCCGCGATCGCAAAGGGTGCCAGTGTCACCGCCAGTGCCGTCAGGCTGGCGAGCCAGAGCAGATGACCGGTGGCGGGCATATTCTGCAACGCCGCCTGCAACGCACCACTGCCCAGGATCAATACAGGGATATACAACGGCAGAATCAGCAACGCCAGCAGCAGGCCGCCGCGCTTGAGACCGACCGTCAGCGCCGCCCCCACCGCGCCCAGCAGGCTCAGCACCGGGGTGCCCAGCAGCAAGGAGGCGAGCAGCACCGGCAGGCAACTGGGCGGCAGGCCCAGCATCAGCGCCAGCAATGGTGCCAACAATACCAGCGCCAACCCGGAAAAGATCCAGTGCGCCAGCACCTTGGCCAGCACCAGCATGGCCAGCGGATGCGGCGAAAGCACCCACTGCTCGAGCGAGCCGTCCTCGAAATCACTGCGAAACAACCCGTCCAGCGACAACAATACCGCCAGCAAGGCCGCGACCCAGACCAGCCCCGGCGACAAGGTTTGCAACAATTGTGTCTCGGGCCCTACCGCCAGCGGGAACAGGGCGACAACGATGGCGAAGAACACCAGCGGGTTGGCCAGTTCCGCCGGGCGGCGGAACAACAGCCGCGCCTCACGGCGCAACAGAAGAAGGAATACACTCATGCTGCCCACTGCCCCAGGTTCAGCTCGCGGTAGCCGGACGGCTTGCGCTCGAGCGTGTGGTGGGTGGTCAGCACCACGGTACCACCGTGCTCGCAGTGCGCTGCAAGGTGCGCTTCCAGTTGCGCCACGCCCTGCTTGTCGAGAGCGGTGAACGGTTCATCGAGGATCCACAGCGGCGGACAGTCCAGGTACAGCCGGGCCAGCGCCACGCGGCGCTGCTGGCCGGCGGACAGCGTATGGCAGGGCACGTCCTCGAAACCGCGCAGGCCGACGGCCTCCAGCGCCTTCCAGATCGCCTCGCGGTTGGCCGGGCGGTGCAATGCGCAGAGCCAGGCAAGGTTCTCTTCAGCGGTGAGCAGGTCCTTGATCCCTGCGGCATGGCCGATCCACAACAGGATGCTGGCCAGGGCATGGCGTTGTGCGGCCAGCGGCTCGCCCCCTAGCAGGATCTGCCCGGCAGTAGGTTGCATGAGCCCTGCCAGCAGGCGCAGCAAGCTGGTCTTGCCGCTGCCGTTGGGGCCGGCGACCTGCAGCATGTCGCCAGGGTGCAGCTCGAAGTGCAGGTGCTCGAACAGCAGCCGCCAGTCGCGCTCGCAGGCCAGGCCCGCAGCTTGGAGGTGAAGGGTCACGGTATCGCCTTATACAGTCTGTGTCTCAAGTCGCTCCAACCCTTGCCGTTATACTGGCAATGGCGAGCGAGCGGCATTATTGCACGCGCCACCGCGCTGCCAAGAGGGCTGGTTCGACAGGTTGTATACAATCATGACTGAAATCAATAGTCTCAGCACACAAAGCGCGGTAAGCGCCCAAGCGACCCGGGCCGCGATGACCGGCGAACTGCTGCGCCTGCTGCAGGCCCAGCCTGGTCTGCTGCCGCCTGGAGAAACCGCCGAAGCCGAGGTCGTCACCCTGCGCCAGATCGGCCAGGAATTCCAGATGCTGCTGCGGCTCACCCAGGCCAATGGCAACCAGATCCAGGTACTGACCACCGCCAGCCAGCCGATGCCTCCCGGCAGCCTGATCACCGTCAGCCAGACCGAAAGCAGCCGCCTGGCGGTGATGGTGCAGCAGGCCAGTGCCGGCAACATCGCCACCCTGACTCAACTGGATACCCGGCAGCTCCCGGTCGGCACCTTGCTGCAGGCCAAGGTGCTGACCAGCCAGGCACTGCCGCAAAATCCCGGCTCAGCCGTTACCTTCCGCTCGCTGGTGAGCCTGCTCACCAGCAGCCAGGCCGGTGCCACGCTGGCCATCGACAGCCCGCGCAGGCTTCCCGTGGGCAGCCTGCTCAGCGCGCTGGTGCAGGGCGAACAAAAACTGCGCTTCGTGCCCCTGAGCGGCCGCCAGGACCAATTGGCCGTTACCCAGCACCTGTCGACCCAGCAAAGCCTCCAGGCCTCATTGCCAGGTGTGCTCAACAGCCTCCAGCAGATCGCCAGCAGCCCCGACATGGCCCCCGAACTGCGCGCCAGTGCCGAGCGCCTGCTCGCCAGCCTGCCCGAAGCGCGGCAACTTGGCGATGCGAAGAGCCTGGCCCAGGCACTGAACAACAGCGGCACGTTCTTCGAATCCAAGCTACTGGGCGGGCTGGCCAGCGGGATCGCGCCCGACCTCAAGGCACAACTGGTCAAGCTGGTGGCCCAGGCGCTGCCCAGCGTGCCCGGCCATCCACCGATGGCCACCGCGCTGGCCACCGGTACCCTCGCCCAGGCCCTGCCTGGCCTGGCGCGCAGCGCCCTGGGCATGCTCGTCCAAATCAGCCCACGACCGCTGCCGAGCGCTTTTCCCCTGCCCTCGCGGCTGCTGCAGAAGCTGGAGAGTGAAGGCGACCTGCAGCAACTGCTGCGCCTGGCCGCCGCGGCGATCTCCCGGCTGCAGAGCCATTCGCTGTCCAGCCTGCAGCAGAGCGGCACGCTCGACAATGGCAACCAGCAAACCACCTGGCAGACCGAGATCCCGGTTCGCCATGGCCAGGAGTTCATTCCCCTGCAAGTGAAGCTGCAACGCGAAGAAACCCCGGAACAACAGGCCGACCGTGAACGCGAACAGGATGATCCAATGAAAGCTTTATGGCGCATTGAGCTGGCTTTCGACCTGTCGCCGCTCGGCCCGCTGCAGGTCCAGGCGCAACTGGCCCAGGGTCGGCTTTCCGGCCAGCTGTGGGCACAGCAGGAACAAACCGCGCGCCTGATCGACAGCCAGTTGGGCGCCTTGCGCGAACGCCTGGTGGCCCGCGGCCTGGACGTCGGCGACCTGGAATGCCACCCCGGCACTCCTCCTCAAGGCCCGCGTACGCGCCTGGAACAACGCTGGGTGGACGAGAACGCATGAGCAGCAAGCAACCGCGCCAGGCCATTGCCCTGAGCTACGATGGCCAGCAGGCTCCAACCCTGAGCGCAAAGGGTGACGACGAACTGGCCGAAGCCAT
Organism: Pseudomonas sp. RC3H12; assembly: GCF_018596375.1. Lineage (NCBI taxonomy): Bacteria > Pseudomonadati > Pseudomonadota > Gammaproteobacteria > Pseudomonadales > Pseudomonadaceae > Pseudomonas > Pseudomonas sp. RC3H12. Next base: position 3,193,924 of record NZ_CP075595.1, read on the forward strand.
CCTCGCCCTGGCCCGCGAGCACGAAGTACCGATCTACGAGAACGCCGAGCTGGTGCGCCTGCTGGCGCGCCTGGAATTGGGCGAACAGATACCGGAGGCGCTGTACCTGACCATCGCCGAAATCATCGCCTTTGCCTGGCAGCTACGTGGCAAGGTACCGGCGGGGTTCAGCGATGAGCCCAGCGCACCACGGGACGTGACACCGGTAGCCGCGCTATTGCCACCGGGCGGCAACGGGTAATTAGCTACCGCCCCCAGCCTGCAAAAGCCATTCAGCCTTGCCATTCCCACAAATGAGCAAGGTGAGCAACATGTCTACAAGCCGCATCAACGCCGCCGGCGTTCAGTACGTCGTCGACCACCTGAACCACGTACCGCGCCCGGATCTCGAAGCCAGCCGGGCAATCCAGCAATGGCTGGCACAACAGGGCCATGACCTGGCCGCTGAGCAGATCGACGTCGTCACCCTGCACTACCGCCCCGATGGACCGGATCGCTATCTCGCCGCAGTTACCAAGCGCATGAGTTTGCCCCAGGCGGTACTGAGCAACTGGCAAGGTGAAGCCAACAACAACCTGTTCGGCAGCCTGTTTCGCAACCCCTGGGCCGGCACCCTGCCTGATCGTCCGCTACGCCTGGTGGAAACACTGCCAGCCCCCGGCCTCAATCACAACGGTGCCGCCTTCGAGGTGTTCAACGGTTTGTTCCGCCGTACCACGCCACAACGCTATGACACCTCGACTCACCTGCCGATAGCCGCAGAAGCCTTCCAGCGGTTCATAGAAGACCTGGACTTCCATACGCCCTTCAAGGCCCAGTTGGACCGCTACTGGAACGAACATCTGCAAGACCACAGACTTGCTTGCAAGCTCAATTTCATAGCAGCCTGCAATAAGCAGGTTGGCGAAGGTAGCCTCAGCGAGCCGGCCAGGAAGCTCATCTGGCAAGCCGCCGGGTTGATGCCCTGCGGCACGCAGCTGCACAGGAGTACGCTGAACATCTACGGCTACGCTGCTACCGACCTGTTGTATCTGAACGACCCTGCCAGCGACCTGACCGTACTCTACATGCCCGGTAACAGCTCGCCATTGCTGGAGTTCAACAGCAAGGCGCTTATGAAAGACTGGATCGGCCAGCAGTGCAAGGACCCGGCAAAGCGGCAAGCCTTGAAACAGTACTTCCGCCTGGCCGACTGCCCGCAAGGCCTTGACTTCAGCGGCCTGCAAACGGCCCTAGACGGCCTGGCCGACTACCCGGCCCGCCACTCGCTGCCCCCTGAACACGGCTATTTCAACGATGACGGTACCTGGCCGCCACGCACCTACGTCAACTATCGGCCCGGCAAATACAACCCCAGGCTTGAAGGCGATCTTTTCCTCGCATTGGCCGAGCGCCAGCGCCAACGCAGTTATGACGATGCCGACTTTCTCATCACCCGCGACAGCCAGGTCAGCAAAGCCCGCTGGATCGGCTATCTGACCGCCACACTCAACCTGCTGGCACCGTTTTGTCTCGTGGTGCCGGGCCTTGCTCCCCTGCTGGCCCTGGGCGGTGTCGTACAGTTGAGCCTGGGGCTCGACCAGGCGATCAACGGTCGGACACTGCAAGAGAAGGAAGATGGTCTCGGGAACATCACCTGGGGCCTGTTCAATGCCGTGCCATTGGCAATCGTTGGCGCCCGAGGAGCCAAGGCGCTGTTCGAGTTCAAAAGTGAGGGTTTCGTCTCGCCAACGCGGCTGAACGAGCAGATCGGCTACCCATTGAGCCCGAGTACCCCACCCCGCTTTCCGGAACCTGAAGGTGCGCGCTATTTCCACACACCCGAGTCGATCTCCCCCCTACCGGATGGCGACCAGGCCATCGCCGACTCCGTTGTTCGAGTGCCGCTCTACAACGGCGATCCCGACCATCTCGGGGTGAGCATCGCAGGCTACAACTATCATGTCGTTTATGACGTGGAGCGCGATGTGTTTATTCGTGAGGAGGACCTCAACGAGATAGATCCAGTCGGTTACATAGCCCAGGCCGGAAGAAAGGACCTGGTGCCGGCGCCCACCACCCGCCTAGTCACCAACGCCATGCGCACCCGAAGCCTGCGTGCGCTAGGGGTCGATCTTCCATTGCCGGTGGAAGTGCCCACGCCAGCCGCTGACAGCTACCCCATCCCCAAGACGGTCAATTGCCTCTGGGTAGGCGACAAGGTGATCAACCCTGAACTGCTCACCAACCTGGGCAAGAATGCCGCACGGCTCAAGGACAGTGACTATTCTCTGCGCCTGTTCCTTTCGCATGCCAACCCCGACGTCTATGCCGAAAACCAGTGGCTGCTCGCTGCGCAAGCACCAGGGCTGCAGGTTCTGCCGCTGGAAGAGCAAGCCTTCTTCAGAGTATTTCGCCAGAGCAAGTACTTCGCCCAATATGATGCAGCGCTGGATGGCAATGGCGGTACCGCCACCAACTACGCCTCGGCATCCGACGTGTTGCGCTACCCTATGTTGCATCACGAGGGGGGCTTGTACATGGATGTGGACGACACCCTGCTGGCCCAGGGGGAAAACGAAACCATCGACCATGTTGAGCTGTGCACGCCCCCCAATAGCCTGCTGCTCGCGCCCCCCATGTCCAACGAGAAGATGGGGATGAACTGCCTGTACAACACCAGCCTGATCGGCAGCCATCCCGGCAACCCCACCCTGGAGGCTATTTCTGAAGAAATGCATGCTCGCTTCCAGACAAACCCGGACTTCTACGACAGCAAGCCCAGCCTGGCCGAGGATCCAGCCAACTTCTACCGCTATGCCAACCGCCTCAGCCAAATGACCGGCCCGGCCTTGCTAAGCGATGTGGTCGACCGCCACCTGCCGGCGCTGCGCACCTTGCGCCAGATCGTAAATCTGTACGCCATGCCACGGATCAACGCCTACCAGTTCATCGACATGCAGCGTGGCAAGGACGCCGTGCACACGCTGCTGCCGCTGAACCGCTTCGCCAAGGTCGGTGGTAATCATTCATGGAGCAAATAACCAGTAGCAAAGTGCAGGAAAGTACCTCGCAAGGTCGCTGAGTGGTCTTTTACCGCGAACGGGAGATCGCCAATCATCGTGATTGGGACAAAACCCATGAAAAAACAAGGCGACTTGCGTCGCCCTGTTCATCACTCGCCGCGGTGCAGCTTGCTCATCAACTGCGCCTCGGCCTGGGTCAACCCGCAGGTCTGGGTCAGTTCCTCGACGCTGGCGCCCATCCCCACCAGCTTGGCGGCCTGGGCGAAGGTGACGCTGTGGGGGTCGCGCTGCTCGAGTTGCTGCAGCTTCTCGGGCAGCGGCGCCACCACCGCGCGCAATTCATGGATCGCTTCGCCCATGCGCACGGTGCCGTTCTGGTAGTCGTCCAGGCGTTTGGCGAGGTCCTTGATGCGCTGGTCACGCAGCGCATCGCCCTGGGCCTGCTGGGCGGCCAGCTCGCGCTGGCGCTTGCTGTAGTTGAGGAAGAACCACAGGCTCAGCGCCCACAGCAGCGCCAGGAAGATGACAGCAACCTCGAAGATCAACTCAGATGTTCTCCAGCTCGGACCACTCTTCCTCGGTCATCATCTTGTCCAGCTCGACCAGGATCAGCAGCTCGCCGTTCTTGTTGCACACGCCCTGGATGAACTTGGCCGACTCTTCGTTGCCGACGTTCGGCGCGGTCTCGATCTCCGACTGGCGCAGGTACACCACTTCAGCGACGCTGTCGACGAGGATGCCGACCACCTGCTTGTCCGCCTCGATGATGACGATACGGGTGTTGTCGGTGACTTCGCTCGACATCAGGCCGAAGCGCTGGCGGGTGTCGATCACCGTCACCACGTTGCCGCGCAGGTTGATGATGCCCAGCACATAGCTGGGGGCGCCCGGTACCGGGGCGATCTCGGTGTAGCGCAGTACTTCCTGCACCTGCATGACATTGATGCCGTAGGACTCGTTGTCCAGACGGAAGGTTACCCACTGCAGGATCGGATCTTCGGAACCTTGTGCAGACGACTTTTTCATTCCCCTAGCCCTCAAAATCCGCCATTGGCGGTGTGCTCTGTATTGCCGCGGCAGTAGCGGCGTTGATTCAGTTGTGTTTGGTGTTCATCTGCTTGACCGCGCCACTGGCAATCAGCTCGGCCAGTTCGGCGACGTCGAGCAGCGCGCACATGTGTTCGATCACCGTGCCGGCCAGCCACGGGCGCTGGCCACGCTGGCTGCGCCATTTGATCTCGTTCGGGTCCAGACGCAGCGAGCGGCTGACCTGGTGCACGGCCAGCCCCCATTCGTAGCCCTGGACCGAAATGACGTATTGCAGGCCCTGGCGGAAATCGTCCCGGTAGCGGTCAGGCATGACCCAGCGGGCAGTATCCAGCACCTTGAGGTTGCCCGCCTGGCAGGTGAGGATGCCAAGGAACCAGTCCGGCTGGCCGAACAGCGGCGTCAGCTCCTGGCCGGCCAGGGTATAGATCGAGCCCAGGCACACCAGCGGTACCGCCAGGGTCAGCCCGGCGACATCGAACAGCAGGCATTCGAATGGCTCGGCGGCCCATTCAGGACGCCCGTCGACCGTCGCCGGAGGTGTTGGCGCGGCAGGTGCCGCCGGCACGTGCAGCTCCACCAGTGGCGTCGCCGGCTCGATGGCCGGGGGCTCGGTCAACAGCGGAATGCTGGCCTCAGCCACCACCTCGCGCTCGACCACCGCCACCACCGGCTCCATGACAGGCGTGGCGGGCGGCAGCACGGTTGGCAGGACCTTGGCCTGCGGTTCGGCGAAAGGCCGGGACGCAGGCGCGGCTGGCATGACCTGGCGCTGAGCATCGCGGGCCTGCTCCTCGCGGACCGCCGCCTCGAACTCATCGCCGGGAGCCTGCTCCACGGGCTGCGCGACGGGCAGATCCCGCTCGGGCGGCAACTCGAACGGCTCGGTGGCTTCCTGCAGCAAACCATCAAGGTAGGACTGCAAGGCCATCTGCGGTTTGCTGGTGATGTGAGGTGCCTGGTTCATCAGGCCACCTGCAGCGCGGAGCGATAGGTAAGCAGATGCTTGAGCAGCGCCCGGTAGGCCACCACGCCTCGGCTCTTGCCATCGAACTGCGAGGGCGTGACACCGTTGCGGCTGGCATCGCGCAGGCGCGTATCCACCGGGATGTAGCCCTGCCAGACTTGATCGCCATAGGTGTCGCGCAACACTTTCAAGGTACCCAGCGAAGCTTGGGTGCGGCGGTCGAACAGGGTCGGCACGATCTGGTACGGCAACGCCTGCTTGCGCGAACGGTTGATCATGCCCAGCGTGCCGACCATGCGCTCCAGGCCCTTGACCGCGAGAAACTCGGTCTGCACCGGGATCACCAACTGCTGGCTGGCGGCCAGGGCGTTGACCATCAGCACGCCCAGCAAGGGGGGGCTGTCGATCAGGGCGAAGTCGAAATCCTGCCACAGCTGCGCCAGACTCTTGGCGATCACCAGGCCCAGGCCACTCTGGCCCGGCGACTGACGCTCGAGCACCGCCAACGCGGTGCTCGACGGTAGCAGCGAGATACGCTCGTCACTGGTGGGTAGCAGCAACTGGCCCGGCAGCCCCTCAGGCACCGTGCCCTTGTGCAGGAACAGGTCGTAGCAGCTGTGCTCCAGCGCATCGGGGTTGTGCCCGAAATAGCTGGTCATCGAGCCGTGCGGGTCGAGGTCGACCACGACCACGCGCTTGCCCGCCTCGGCCAGCAGGCCGGCCAGGGCGATGGTGGTGGTGGTCTTGCCGACGCCACCTTTTTGATTGGCTACTGCCCAGACTCTCATCGTGCGTTGCTTCCTCCCGGTATGGCCGCCTGCCCTGCCGGGAACGGTATGAAGTTCAGTGACGGGGATTTGACGAAATCAGCCCCCGGTCCTCGGTGCTGGCGAGGCTGGTGCACTTTGTGTGCCAGCCCGGCGCATCGCCGCATCCGGGGTGGCGTTGGCGCTGCCGCTGCCGGTCAGGCTGCGACGCACCTCCAGGTTGCGCGAGATCACCAGTACCACGCGACGGTTGCGCGCACGGCCGTCGGCAGTGTCGTTGCTGGCCACCGGCTGGTACTCGCCGTACCCCACCGAGGCCATGCGCGCAGGGCTGACCCCTTCCATGGCCAGCAAGCGAACGATGCTCGCCGCCCGCGCCGACGACAACTCCCAGTTGGTCGGGTACTGGGCAGTACGGATCGGCAGGTTGTCGGTGAAACCCTCGACGTGCACCGGGTTGGCGAACGGCCTGAGGATCTTCGCCACCTTCTCGATGATTTCGAAGGCGACATCACTGGGCATGGCATCGGCGCTGGCGAACAACAGCGAGGAGTTGAGCTCGATCTCCACCCACAGTTCATTACCGCGAACGGTCATCTGGTTGGACTTGATCAGGTCGCCGAAGGCGTCACGCACATCGTCGGTGATGGTCTTGAGCGGGTCGACGCTGGTCTGCGCCAGGCCCGCGTCGGTTTGCTCGCTGTCCTTGATCAAAGGCTCGGCCGGCTTGACGCTCAGCGGGCGCTCATCGCCGATGGGGATCGGTTTCATGCTGCGCTCGGGGTCGTTGAACACCCCGATCAGCGCCTGGGAGATCTGCTTGTACTTGCCCTCGTTGATCGACGAAATCGAGTACATGACCACGAAGAAGGCGAACAACAGGGTAATGAAGTCGGCATACGAGACCAGCCAACGCTCGTGATTCTCATGCTCTTCGATCTTGCGACGACGGGCCATGGCTTACTCCATGAAGCCTTGCAGCTTCAGCTCGATCGAGCGTGGGTTCTCGCCTTCGGCGATCGACAGCAGGCCTTCGAGCAGCATCTCGCGGTAACGCGACTGGCGCAGGGTGATGGCCTTGAGCTTGTTGGCGACCGGCAACAGGATCAGGTTGGCACTGGCCACGCCATAAATGGTGGCGACAAAGGCCACGGCGATACCGTTGCCCAGCTGCGACGGATCGGCGAGGTTGCCCATCACATGAATCAGGCCCATTACCGCGCCGATGATACCGATGGTCGGTGCGTAGCCGCCCATGCTCTCGAACACCTTGGCGGCCTGGATGTCACGGGACTCCTGGGTCAAAAAGTCGACTTCGAGAATGCTGCGGATGGCTTCCGGCTCGGCGCCGTCGACCAGCAACTGCAAGCCTTTGCGCGCGTAGGGATCGGGCTCGGCGTCGGCCACGCCCTCCAGGCCCAGCAAGCCCTCCTTGCGCGCCGTCAGGCTCCAGTTCACCACCCGGTCGATGCCTCCAGCCAAGTCGACCCGTGGCGGGAAGAAGATCCAGCGAATGATCTGCAGGGCACGCTTGAACGACGACAGCGGCGACTGCAGCAATGCCGCCGCCAGGGTACCGCCCAGCACGATCAGCGCCGCCGGGCCGTTGATCAGCGCACCGACGTGGCCACCCTCCATGAAGTTGCCGCCGACGATGGCGACAAAGGCGAGGATCAGGCCGATCAGGCTCAACACATCCATCAGACGCACGCCTCGACCAGGTGCTTGCCAATCTCGTCCAGGCTGTAGACGGCGTCGGCGAGGTTGGCCTTGACGATGGCCATGGGCATGCCATAGATCACGCAGCTGGCTTCATCCTGCGCCCACACGGTGCTGCCACCCTGCTTGAGCAGGCGTGCGCCTTCGCGGCCATCGGCGCCCATGCCGGTGAGGACCACCGAGAGCACCTTGTCGCCGTAGGACTTGGCGGCGGAGCCGAAGGTGATATCCACGCAGGGCTTGTAGTTCAGGCGTTCGTCGCCCGGCAGGATCTTCACCGTGCCACGGCCGTCGACCATCATCTGCTTGCCACCCGGGGCCAACAGGGCCAGGCCCGGGCGCAGCACGTCGCCGTCCTCGGCCTCCTTGACGCTGATCTTGCACAGTTTGTCCAGGCGCTCGGCGAAGGCCTTGGTGAAGGCAGCCGGCATGTGCTGGATCAGCACGATCGGCGCTGGGAAACCGGCGGGCAGCTGGGTCAGCACCCGCTGCAGCGCCACCGGGCCGCCCGTGGAGGTGCCGATGGCGACCAGTTTGTACGGCTTGCGCTTGGGTGCCGGCGAATGCGTGGCAGCCGGTGCCGCGGCGCGGGCCGGGGCGGCAGTGCGCGCAGGCGCGGTACCGGCGAAGCTGCTGGCTGGGGCATGGCTGCTGGCCGGTGCCGGCACTGCGGCCGGTGCCGGGCTGGAATAGGCACTGAAACGGCGGTTGCTGCGCGAGATGGTGTGGACCTTCTCGCAGAGCATCTGCTTGACCTTCTCCGGGTTACGCGAGATGTCTTCGAAATTCTTCGGCAGGTAGTCGACCGCACCGGCATCCAGGGCGTCGAGGGTGACGCGGGCGCCTTCGTGGGTCAGCGAGGAGAACATCAATACCGGCGTCGGGCAGCGCTGCATGATGTGACGCACTGCGGTGATGCCGTCCATCATGGGCATTTCATAGTCCATGGTGATGACATCGGGCTTGAGCGCCAGCGCCTGGTCGATCGCTTCCTTGCCGTTGGTCGCGGTACCCACGACCTGGATCGTCGGGTCGGACGCGAGAATTTCCGAGACACGGCGGCGGAAGAAACCGGAATCATCCACCACCAGGACCTTGACTGCCATAAACACTCCGTTAGGCGGCGCACCCGCCTGGGCGCGCCACCGAAATCAAATACGCCGGGCGGCGTAACGCTTGAGCATGCTCGGGACGTCGAGGATCAGCGCGATACGGCCGTCACCGGTGATGGTCGCGCCGGACATGCCCGGGGTTCCCTGCAGCATCTTGCCCAGCGGCTTGATCACCACCTCTTCCTGGCCGACCAACTGGTCGACCACGAAACCGATGCGCTGGGTGCCGACCGAGAGGATCACCACGTGACCTTCGTGCTGCTCCTCGTGCTCGTGGTCCTGGACCAGCCAGCGCTTGAGGTAGAACAGCGGCAGCGCCTTGTCGCGCACGATCACCACTTCCTGGCCATCGACCACGTTGGTGCGCGACAGGTCGAGGTGGAAGATCTCGTTGACGTTGACCAGCGGGAAGGCGAACGCCTGGTTGGCCAGCATCACCATCAGCGTCGGCATGATCGCCAGGGTCAGCGGCACCTTGATGACGATCTTCGAACCCTGGCCCTTGGCCGAGAAGATGTTGATCGAGCCGTTGAGCTGGGAAATCTTGGTCTTCACCACGTCCATGCCGACACCGCGGCCGGACACGTCGGAGATCTCGGTCTTGGTCGAGAAACCCGGGGCGAAGATCAGGTTGTAGCAGTCCGACTCGCTCAGGCGGTCGGCCGCGTCCTTGTCCATCAGGCCCTTTTCCACGGCCTTGGCGCGAAGGATGCTCGGGTCCATGCCCTTACCGTCGTCGGAAATCGACAGCAGGATGTGATCACCTTCCTGCTCGGCGGACAGTACCACCCGGCCCATGCGCGACTTGCCGGAGGCCTCGCGCTCGTCGGGCATCTCGACGCCATGGTCGACGGCGTTGCGCACCAAGTGCACCAACGGGTCGGCCAAAGCCTCGACAAGGTTCTTGTCCAGGTCGGTTTCTTCGCCGACCAGCTCCAGGTTGATCTCTTTCTTGAGCTGGCGGGCCAGGTCGCGAACCAGGCGCGGGAAACGCCCGAAGACCTTCTTGATCGGCTGCATGCGCGTCTTCATGACTGCGGTCTGCAGGTCGGCGGTGACCACATCGAGGTTGGACACGGCCTTGGACATGGCCTCGTCGCCGCTGTTGAGCCCCAGGCGCACCAGGCGATTACGCACCAGCACCAGCTCGCCGACCATGTTCATGATCTCGTCCAGGCGCGCGGTGTCGACCCGTACGGTGGTCTCCGCCTCGCTGGCGCCATGCTTGTCGGCGGCAGGCGCTGGCGCGCGGGCCGGAGCGGCAGGCTTGGCAGCGGCTGGCGCGGGAGCAGGCGCAGGCTTGGCAACCGGCTTGGCTTCGGCCTTGGCTGCGACAGGCGCGGCGACGGCGGCAGGCGCCTCGGCAACAACCGCCTCGCCAGAGAACTTGCCCTTGCCGTGCAACTGGTCGAGCAGCGCCTCGAATTCGTGTTCGGTGATGCTCTCGTCAGTCGCCGCTGGTGCCGCACTGGCTACAGGCGCAGCAACGCCAGGCAATGCGTCGACGGCGAAGGTGCCCTTGCCGTGCAACTGATCGAGCAGCGACTCGAACTCGTCGTCGGTGATCTCATCACTGGCAGGGGCAACGGCCGCTGGCTCACTGGCAGCGGTATCGGGTGAAAACTGGCCTTTGCCGTGCAGCTGGTCGAGCAACGACTCGAATTCGGCGTCGGTAATCTCGTCACCACCCGCGCTGACCTGTTCACCCTGCAGTTGCTCGTGAACCTCGGCTTCGGCCTTGACTGCATCGAGCGAGTCGAGCAGTTGCTCGAACTCGGTGTCGGTGATGTCGGGCTCGGCAGCCGGCGCTTCGGCGACAACGGCCACCTCGACCGGAGCCGGCTCTTCGGCGCCAGCGGGCTCGGCCAGGCGCGACAGCGCCGCCAGCAGCTCGCGGGTGGCCGGCGTGACGTCGGTGCGCTCACGTACCTGGCCGAACATGCTGTTGACCGTGTCGAGTGCTTCGAGCACCACGTCCATCAGCTCCGCGTCGACCCGGCGCTCACCTTTGCGCAGGATGTCGAACACGTTCTCGGCAATGTGGCAGCACTCCACCAACTCATTGAGCTGAAGGAAGCCGGCGCCCCCTTTTACAGTGTGGAAACCGCGGAAAATCGCGTTGAGCAGGTCCGCATCATCGGGCCGGCTTTCCAGCTCGACCAATTGCTCGGACAGTTGCTCGAGGATTTCGCCGGCTTCTACCAGGAAATCCTGAAGGATTTCTTCATCGGCGCCGAAGCTCATTAAACGTGCTCCTTAAAAACCCAGGCTGGACAACAGATCGTCGACATCGTCCTGGCTGGACACGACGTCTTCACGCTTATCGGCATGAATCTGCGGACCTTCACCCCGAGTCGGATGTTTTTCTTGATCTTTTTCAGCACGCAGCTGCTGGTGGTCATGTTCGATACCGGCAAAGCGGTCGACCTGGCTTGCCATCAGCACGAGCTTGAGCAGATTGCTTTCGACTTCGGTGACCAGCGTGGTCACCCGTTTGATCACCTGGCCGGTGAGATCCTGATAATCCTGGGCCAGGACGATATCGTTGATATGGCCCGCGACCTTCTGATTACCTTCGGCGCTGTGCGTCAGGAAACTATCCACACGCTTGACCAGCTCACGGAATTCCGGCGCCGCCACCTCGCGGCGCATGAAGCGCTGCCAGTCGGCGGACAGACTCTGGGCCTCGGTGGCGAGGTCATTGAGCACCGGGGTGCACGCCTCCGCCAGGTCCATGGTGCGGTTGGCCGCACCTTCGGTGAGGCGGACCACGTAGGAGAGGCGCTCGGCGGCATCGGTAATCTGCGACACTTCCTCGGCCTGCGGCATGGCCGGGTCGATCTGGAAGTTGACGATTGCACTGTGCAGTTCGCGGGTGAGCTTGCCGACTTCCTGGTACAGCCCGCGGTCGCGGGTCTGGTTCAGTTGGTGGATCAGCTGCACCGCCTCACCGAACCGGCCGCGCTCGAGGCTCTCGACCAGCTCCTGGGCATGCTTCTTCAGGGTTGATTCGAACTCACCCAAAGAGTTGTTGGTTGACTCCATTGCGCCCCCCAGACGTGACTCAGCCGTTGACGCGTTCGAAGATCTTTTCGATCTTTTCTTTCAGCGCCAGGGCAGTGAAAGGCTTGACCACATAGCCGTTCACGCCGGCCTGGGCAGCTTCGATGATCTGCTCGCGCTTGGCTTCCGCAGTGACCATCAACACTGGCAGGTGCTTGAGGCGCTCGTCGGCGCGAACGGCGCGCAACAGATCGATACCGGTCATGCCCGGCATGTTCCAGTCGGTCACCAGAAAGTCAAAATGCTCGCTGGTGAGCATCGGCAGTGCCGTGTTGCCGTCATCAGCTTCCTTGACGTTGGTGAAGCCCAGGTCACGCAACAGGTTCTTGATGATCCGCCGCATCGTCGAAAAGTCGTCAACGATGAGGATTTTCATGTCTTTGTTCAATTAGACCTCCAAGCAGTCTTTAACGCGCTCGGCGCCGAGCGCGCGCTCAATCAATTCGGCACTACAAAAAAACGACTGCACTGAACCCGGGTTCAACGTGCCCGCCACTCCCCAAGGCGGCTGCGCAAACGCGCGGCGCACTGGCTGTGCAACTGGCTGACACGCGATTCGCTGACCCCCAGCACCTCACCGATTTCCTTGAGGTTCAGCTCTTCGTCGTAGTACAGCGCCAGGACCAGGCGTTCGCGCTCCGGCAGGTTGGCGATCGCATCGGCCAGCGCAGCCTGGAAGCGCTCGTCTTCCAGATCACGCGCCGGCTCCAGCTGGCCGCTGGCTCCGTCCTCGTGCAGCCCTTCATGTTCGCCGTCCTGCAGCAGGTCGTCGAAACTGAACAGGCGGCTGCCCAAGGTGTCATTCAAAATCCCGTAGTAATCATCGAGACTCAATTGGAGTTCGGCAGCAACCTCGTGATCTTTAGCGTCGCGGCCAGTCTTTGCTTCGACACAGCGGATCGCGTCACTGACCATGCGCGTATTGCGGTGTACCGAACGTGGCGCCCAATCGCCCTTGCGCACCTCGTCGAGCATGGCACCGCGAATACGGATACCGGCGTAGGTTTCGAAACTGGCACCCTTGCTGGCATCGTATTTGTTGGCCACTTCCAGCAAGCCGATCATCCCGGCCTGGATCAGATCCTCGACCTGGACGTTGGCTGGCAGGCGCGCCAGCAGGTGGTAGGCGATACGCTTGACCAACGGCGCATAGCGTTCGATCAGCTCGTACTGCGCATCCTTGGCGGCCTTGCTGTACATCTTGAAACCGCTCGCGTTCATAGCACCGGCCCTGCACTGGTGGGCTGCACCAGGCGCTCGACAAAGAATTCCAGGTGCCCGCGCGGGTTGGCAGGCAGCGGCCAGCTGTCGACCTTCTGCGCGATGGCCTTGAACGCCAGCGCACACTTGGACCGAGGGAAGGCCTCATAGACAGCCCGCTGCTTCTGCACGGCCTTGCGCACGCATTCGTCGTAAGGCACGGCACCGACGTATTGTAGGGCGACGTCGAGGAAGCGGTCCGTGACCTTGGTCAACTTGGCGAAAAGGTTGCGGCCTTCCTGCGGGCTCTGGGCCATGTTGGCCAGCACACGGAACCGATTCATCCCGTAATCGCGGTTGAGCAGCTTGATCAGCGCGTAGGCGTCGGTGATCGAGGTCGGCTCGTCGCACACCACCAGCAACACTTCCTGGGCGGCACGGACGAAGCTGACCACCGAGTCACCGATACCCGCAGCCGTGTCGATCACCAGCACATCAAGGTTGTCGCCGATGTCGCTGAAGGCCTGGATCAGGCCGGCGTGTTGCGCGGGCGCCAGGTGCACCATGCTCTGCGTGCCGGAGGCCGCCGGGACGATGCGCACACCGCCCGGGCCTTGCAACAGCACATCCCGCAGCTCGCAACGGCCTTCGATCACGTCGGCGAGGGTGCGCTTGGGCGTGAGCCCCAGCAGAACGTCGACATTGGCCAGGCCCAGGTCGGCGTCCAGCAACATCACCCGGCGGCCGAGCTCGGCCAGCGCCAGGGACAGGTTCACTGAAACGTTAGTCTTGCCGACGCCACCTTTGCCACCGGTCACGGCGATCACCTGTACGGGATGCATGCTACCCATGTCTGTTCTTTACCTTGTCTCGCTTGGACCCAGGCCACATGAGGGGCTGAACATTCAAGGCCACGGTCCGGCCGGGCAACCCCATGATGTAGGTACTTTGCACAGTATTCACCCTCAACCCACGCGCTTGCCAGGGCTGTGGTACAGATCAGCGAACATGTCGGCCATGGCCTCGTCGCTGGGCTCTTCTTGCAATTGCACACTGACGGCGCGGCTTACCAACTGGTGCTTGCGCGGTAGCTGCAGGTCGTCGGGAATGCGCGGCCCATCGGTCAGATAGGCCACCGGCAATTCATGACTGATGGCCAGGCTCAGCACTTCGCCGAGGCAGGCCGTTTCGTCGAGCTTGGTCAGGATGCACCCGGCCAGACCGCAGCGCTTGTAGCTGTGGTAGGCAGCGGTGAGCACCTGCTTCTGGCTGGTGGTCGCCAGCACCAAGTAATTCTTCGCGGCGATGCCGCGCCCGGCCAGGGTCTCGAGCTGCATGCGCAGCGCCGGGTCGCTGGCCTGCAGGCCGGCGGTGTCGATCAGCACCACACGTTTGCGCAGCAGCGGCTCCAGGGCCTGGGCCAGTGACTCGCCCGGGTCGACGTAGGTGACCGGCACATTGAGGATGCGGCCCAGCGTCTTGAGCTGTTCCTGGGCGCCAATGCGGAAGCTGTCCATGCTCACCAGCGCCAGGTTGTTCGCGCCGTACTTGAGCACGTAGCGCGCGGCCAGCTTGGCCAGCGTGGTGGTCTTGCCCATGCCGGCCGGGCCGACCATGGCGATCACTCCGCCCTCCTCGATCGGTTCGATCTCGGGCACGTCGATCATCCGCGCCAGGTGCGCCAGGACCATGCGCCAGGCATGGCGTGGTTCTTCGATCCCGGCCGTGAGGTCGAGCAGTTCGCGGGCCAGGCCACCGGAAAGGCCGAGGCGCTGAAGCCGGCGCCAGAGGTTGGCCTGCTGCGGCTTGCTGCCTTGCAGCTGGCTCCAGGCGAGCGAACCGAGCTGGACTTCAAGCAGCTCGCGCAAGCCGGTCAGCTCGAAACGCATGGCATCGAACAGGCGCGGATCAACGGGTGCCGATGCTGGCGCGGCAACCGGCGCAGGCTGGTCGACATGGGGCTCGATCAGCGGCTCCGAGGCGGTCAGCGGCTGCCCGGCGAACAATTGCCGGTTGCCGCCTTCGACGGCATCGCCACGCCCGGTCAGTTCGGCCTGGGCGGTAACGATGCGCGACTGGGTCTTGCGCAGCTCGTCTTCGAGCTCTGCGTTGGGCACGCGCGGGGCCAGGGCGGACAGCTTGTAGTCCAGCGCAGCCGTCAGCTCGACACCGCCGGCGATGCGCCGGTTGCCGATGATGGCGGCATCGGAGCCGAGCTCATCCCGGACCAGCTTCATGGCCTGACGCATATCGGCGGCAAAAAAACGCTTAACTTGCATAACCCACTACCTCAGCCGTTGGGGCCCACGGTGGCAACGATGGTGACTTGCTTGTTGTCAGGTATTTCCTGATACGCCAAAACATGCAAATTCGGTACAGCCAGGCGGCCGAAGCGCGACAGCATGGCACGGATCGGGCCGGCTACCAGAAGGATGGCCGGCTGGCCCTGCATTTCCTGGCGCTGGGCTGCCTCGATCAACGAACGCTGAAGCTTTTCGGCCATGCTCGGCTCAAGAAGAACACCATCTTCCTGACCCTGCCCGGCCCTTTGCAGACTATTGAGCAAGATCTGTTCCAACCTTGGCTCCAAGGTGATCACAGGCAGCTCGGACTCAACGCCGACAATGCTTTGCACGATGGCGCGGGACAATCCGACGCGCACCAACGCCACCAGCGCGGCGGTATCTTGACTCTTCGCCGCGTTGTTGGCGATGGCTTCGGCAATGCTGCGGATGTCACGCACCGGCACCTGTTCGGCGAGCAATGCCTGCAGGACCTTGAGCAGGCCCGACAAGGAAATGACACCCGGCACCACCTCTTCGGCCAGTTTCGGCGAGACCTTGGCCAGCACCTGCAGCAGTTGCACCACCTCCTCGTGCCCGATCAGCTCGTGACAGTGCTTCTGCAGTATCTGATTGAGGTGGGTGGCGACCACGGTGCTGGCGTCCACCACCGTGTAGCCCAGCGATTGCGCCTGGGCGCGCTGACCGACATCGATCCACACTGCTTCCAGGCCAAACGCCGGGTCTCGCGAGGCGATACCGTTGAGTGCACCGAACACCTGGCCCGGGTTGATCGCGAGCTCCCGGTCGGGGTAGATCTCGGCCTCGGCCAGGATCACCCCCATCAGCGTCAGGCGATAGGCGCTGGGCTGCAGGTCAAGGTTGTCGCGGATGTGCACAGTGGGCATGAGGAAACCCAGATCCTGCGAGAGCTTCTTGCGCACGCCCTTGATTCGCGCCAGCAACTGGCCGCCCTGGTTGCGGTCGACCAGCGGAATCAGGCGGTAACCGACTTCCAGGCCGATCATGTCAATGGGAGTGACGTCGTCCCAGCCCAACTCCTTGGTTTCCGTGGCACGCTGCGGCGAAGGCAGCAGGTCCTGCTGGCGCTGGGCTTGCTGCTGGGCCACAACCTTGGCCTTTTGCTGTTTTTTCCAGAGCAGGTAGGCGCCACCACAGGCCACCCCACCCAGGCCCAGGAAGGCCATGTGCGGCATGCCCGGCACCAACCCCATGACAATCATCAACCCGCCAGACACCGCCAGCGCCTTGGGTGAATCGAACATCTGACGGTTGATCAGCTTGCCCATGTCCTCGGAGCCCGAGGCGCGGGTGACCATGATCGCGGCGGCGGTGGACAGCAGCAACGAGGGCAGTTGCGCCACCAAACCGTCACCGATGGTCAGCAAGGCATAGACCTTGCCGGCGTCGCCGAAGCTCATGCCGTGCTGGAGCATGCCGATGAGCATGCCGCCGATGAGGTTGATGAACAGGATCAGCAGGCCGGCGATGGCGTCACCGCGGACGAACTTGCTGGCACCGTCCATGGAGCCGTAGAACTCAGCCTCCTGCGCGACCTCGGCACGGCGCGACTTGGCCTGGACCTGGTCGATCAGGCCGGCGTTGAGGTCGGCGTCGATGGCCATCTGCTTGCCTGGCATGGCGTCGAGGGTGAAACGCGCGCTCACTTCGGAGATGCGCCCGGCACCCTTGGTGACCACCACGAAGTTGATGATCATGAGGATGGCGAACACCACCGCACCGACGACGTAGTTGCCGCCGATCACCACTTCACCGAAGGCCTGGATCACCTTGCCCGCGGCACCATGGCCTTCCTGGCCGTGGAGCATGACCACGCGGGTGGAGGCGACGTTGAGCGCCAGACGCAGCAGGGTCGCCACCAGCAGGATCGTCGGGAACGCGGCGAAATCC
The DNA here is from genome assembly GCF_018596375.1 of Pseudomonas sp. RC3H12. Lineage (NCBI taxonomy): Bacteria > Pseudomonadati > Pseudomonadota > Gammaproteobacteria > Pseudomonadales > Pseudomonadaceae > Pseudomonas > Pseudomonas sp. RC3H12. The sequence goes on from NZ_CP075595.1 coordinate 3,211,018, forward strand.
AGCGGCCGCAGGGCGTAGACGCAGACTAGCAGGACCACGATCGACAGGGCGATGTTGAAGGTGAAGAACACATCGAGCAGGAACGGCGGTATCGGCAACATCATCATTGCCAACATCACCAGCAGCAGCAGAGGCACGCCCAGGTTGCCCCGACCGAGGCCGGCCAGGTTGTTACGGGCGCTGCTGATTAACTGAGTGCGATCCACCGCGATTCCTCTTCAAGCAAAACTTTGACGCCTGTGTGGCGGCTGGCGCTGCCTCTGCAAGAAGCCTTCCAACTTTTCTGAGGGGTGGGGATTTTGAGGGGTTCTCGGGTTCGGGTTCGGGTTCGGGTTCGGGTTCGGGTTCGGGTTCGGGTTCGGGTTCGGGTTCGGGTTCGGGTTCGGGTTCGGGTTCGGGTTCGGGCTTAACAGTGTGTGTTTTGATTCTTGTATGCGCATTCATTCGCCATGTCGACGCATAGTCACCTTTTCGCCTTTACGGCCATCCCTTTCAAGGTCTTTTGGTTTTGGCGGCCTTGATGACCCGATCCGTCGAAACATGAGCATGTACAGCGGTCCCTTGCACCCAGGCCTTCGCTTTGGGCACCTTGGGGCCTCGTGGGCTTTTCGCAACCTGTCTGGGCTGGATGTTTCTGGCCAGCTCCAGCAGGCGCTGAGCCAGGTTTTCCATCGGAACAACGGGCATGTACTCGGATGGCAGGGCAATCTGCATGCCTTCGTAACCCCCTCTGATCTGCACCGCCAAGTGATAGATCGAGGCTTCCCAATTCTCGGGCAAGGCATCGCGGTGAGCCTGTTCAACACTTCGCTTGAGCAAGGCCAGAACGTTGTATGCCAGCACGGCAGTGGTGAATCCAAGCAAGGCGGCTCGCGGACTGCCGAGGGTTTCAATTTCACTTTCCAGAATTGCTTCCAACCGCTGGAACATCCCTTCAATGCTCCAGCGGCGCCGATAGAAGTCTGCGATCTGTTGCGCACTGATGCTCTCGGGCAGGTTGCTCCAGAACATCAAGCTGTTATCACCTGAGTCGTTTGGTGAATGAAGCGTTAACTCGACACGTCGCCAGCGGTGCCCGCCTTTTACTTCGATGGATTGCTCGCGCACAGTGCCTGTGGCGACGGGCATCGGTGCTTGCCACTCACCTTCCTGGATCAAGCGTGGATGCTTGGCCTGCTGGCGAATGACAAATGATGTATTCACCTGTTCGCACGCCTCCATTACAGGCAGCGTGCAGTAGAGACGGTCAGCGATCCAAACCTGATTGGTCTTTGCTTCAGCCAGCAACGGCAAAACACAAACTCGTTCGCTTGCGTAGGCGTCCTCGCACGGCTGGAGGTCAATTACCTGATCCAGGTCGGGGTCGTAAACCACCACCGAAAACCCGGGGCGAGCCGCTCCGCGCTCTTGGCGCAGCGCGCCAAGACGCTTTTCGGTAGAGGCCAAGTGGCTGCCATCGACCACCCGAACTTGCCAATCAGGAAGCATGGCTGAGCAGCCCAACTCATGGATTGTCGGCGCCAAGCGCTGCGCGCAGCCTGTCACCAGAGCACGCAACAGGGCAGGTTCGGTTCGACTGATCTTGTCGTACAGAGCTGCCAGGCTGACGGGAAGGTCGTCCAGTTGTCTTGCCGCAGCATGCAGCGATGGCTTCAAGCCCAATGAAACAAGCGACATCAACTTGATGATGGTCGAGAACAGCAGCTCGCGAGAATACTGCCGTTGGCGGTGCTCCTCGAAAACCTGATCGACCCACTCCGGCGCAATGGCCTGCTCCAAGGCAAGTTTGGCCATTACGCTGGCGGGTGCTTTTTTCTCGAATCGCGCTAGTACATCAGCCCACATCGCTCGGGTCTTCCTGACTGGATTTCAGCGAATTCTACCGAAGACCTTGAAAGGGATGGCCTTTACGGCGACCTCCTTTTCTCTTGGGAAAAGGAGGCAAAACCGTTCGGCTCCGCTCATACGGCCCCTACGCTTCGCTCCGGGGTCCCCTCACTCCGGGCTTGCTCCGGGAGGACGCGCCGACGGGCCATCCATGGCCTGATCGGCGCTTGACGGGCATCCATGCCCGTCACCTCCCTGCGCAAGCCCTCCGTTCGGCCTCCTGAAGTCGCAATTTGTGTCGCCTGAACTATCGCGCGCTTAGAAGCAAGATCAAGAGCAGATCAAGAGCAGATCAAGAGCAGATCAAGAGCAGATATGTTGGTTTTGTTAGTGGCTGTTATGTTGTTCTTCATTACGCTATCGCGGGGCAAGCCCGCCCCCACGTTGAATCACGTAGTCAAACTATGGTGGGAGCGGGCTTGCCCCGCGATGTTGATCTAGAGTTCCCACGATGGCAACTAGCGACTAGCTGCGTTAGTGCAGGCGCCGCCCGTAACTTCGCGACTTCAGGAGGCCGAGCGAAGGTCTTGCGGAGGGAGGTGACGGGCATGGATGCCCGTCAAGCGCTGCGCCCCAGGATGGGGCGTTCAGCGCGGTCCTCCCGGGAGCAAGGCCGGAGTGAGGGAACCCGGAGCGAAGCGGAGGGCCGGATGAATGGAGCGAGCATTTTTTGGTTCCTTTTTGATGCTTCAAAAAGGGACCCGCCGTAAGGGCGGAAAGGTGATTATGCGTCGACATCGCCAATGAATGCGCATAAACCCGACAAGACAATAACCAACACAAACAACAAACAACAAACAACAAACAACAAACAACAAACAACAAACAACAAACTCAGCTATCCCGCCGCAGATCCTCAGGAATAGGCAAATCCTTCTTCAACGGCTCCGGCGCCTTCCCCCTGCCCGCCCGATACTGCCGAATCTGGAACACATAGGCCAACACCTGCGCCACCGCCAGGTAAAGCCCCGCCGGAATCTCCTGCTCGATCTCGGTAGAGTAGTAGATAGCCCGCGCCAGGGCCGGCGATTCAAGGATCTGCACCTTGTGCTCAACCCCGATCTCTCGAATCTTCAAGGCCAGGAAGTCTGTCCCCTTGGCCAGCAGCAACGGCGCCGAGCCCCCCTTCTCGGGATCGTACTGCAACGCCACCGCGTAATGGGTCGGGTTGGTGATGATCACATCGGCATCCGGCACCGCCGCCATCATCCGCCGCTGCGACATCTCCCGCTGCAACTGGCGAATCCGCTGCTTGACCTCAGGCTTGCCTTCACTGTCCTTGTACTCGTCCTTGACCTCCTGCTTGGTCATTTTCATCTTCTTGTTCGTCTGGAACAGCTGGTACGGCACATCGAGCCCGGCAATCAGCAGCAACCCCGCTGCCATCCACAAGGCGCTCCAGCCCACCACCTGAACCGCATGGATGATCGCCTGTTCCAGCGGCTCGTTGGCGATGGCCAGCAGTGCCTCGCGGTCACTGGCCAGTACCAGCAACGCCACCATCAGGATCATGACGAACTTGGCCACCGCCTTGAGCAGTTCGGTCAGCGCGTTCATCGAGAACATGCGCTTGATCCCCGACAACGGATTCATCCGACTGAACTTCGGCTGCAGCAGGCTCCCGGAGAACAGGAAGCCGCCCAGGGCGATCGGCGCAACGAAGGAAATCACGAACAGCAGGATCAGGATCGGCTGCACCGACCAGATCGCCATCTTGCCCGAGGCCAGCAGGAACGTACCCATGCTGCGCTCGTCGACGATCACCTCGCGCGTCAGGCTAAAGTTCATGCGCATCAGGGTCATCAGCGTTTCCGCCAGATAACCGCCGAACGCCAGCAAGCCACCCGCGCCCGCCAGGGTCACCGCGACGGTGTTCAGTTCCTTGGAGCGGGCAACCTCACCCTTCTCCCGTGAGTCGCGCTTGCGCTTATCGGTGGGTTCCTCTGTCTTGTCCTGACCGCTTTCGCTCTCTGCCATGCTCAGCGCGCCCGTGCCAGCTCACGCAGCCACTGCAGCGCTTCGCTGGCCAGTGCCTGGTAGTGCGGAAGGATGTCGGCCAGGCCGACCCAGAAAATCCCCATGCCCAACACCAGGGTCAGCGGGAAACCGATGGAGAAGATGTTCAACTGCGGCGCGGCGCGGGTCATCACGCCGAAGGCGATGTTGACCACCAGCAAGGCGGCGATCGCCGGCAGGATCAACAACAGCGCCGCGCCCAGCACCCAGCTCAGGCGCCCGGCCATCTCCCAGAAATGATTGACCACCAGGGCGTTGCCCACCGGCAACGTGGTGAAACTCTCGGTCAGCACCTCGAACACCACGAGGTGGCCGTTCATCAACAGGAACAGCACGCTCACCAGCATGGTCAGGAACTGGCTGATCACTGCCACGTTGACCCCGTTGGCCGGGTCGACCATGGAGGCGAAGGCCATACCCATCTGCACGGCGACGATCTGCCCGGCGATGACGAAGGCCTGGAACAACAGCTGCAGGGAAAACCCGAACAGCGCCCCGACGATGATCTGCTCGGCACACAGCAACATGCCCCGCAAACTCAAAGGGTCGATCTCGGGAAGCGGCGGCAGACCCGGCACGATGACCACGGTAATGGCCACGGCGGCGTACAGGCGCACCCGCGCCGGCAGCATCTTGGTGCCGAAGATCGGCATGGTCATCAGCACCGCCGCCACCCGGAACAGCGGCAGGATGAAGGTGGCGACCCAGGTGCCAATCTGCGTGTCGGTCAGCTCGAGCATGGCAGTCTCAACCGATCAACTGCGGAATGCTGGTGTACAGGCCGATGAAGTACTCCATGAACTTCTGCACCAGCCAGGGCCCGGCGACGATCAAGGTGATCAGCATGACCAGCAGGCGCGGCAGGAAGCTCAGCGTCTGTTCGTTGATCTGCGTGGCCGCCTGGAACATCGCCACCACCAGGCCGATCAGCAGGCTCGGCACCACCAGCACGGCAACCATCAGGGTGGTCAGCCACAAGGCGTCACGGAACAGGTCGACTGCGACTTCAGGTGTCATGCAAGGCTCTCCTTGGCGGCGTCAGACACCGCCGAAACTGCCGGCCAGGGTACCCATGATCAGCGCCCAGCCATCGACCAGCACGAACAACATGATCTTGAACGGCAGCGAGATGATCAACGGCGACAGCATCATCATACCCATGGCCATCAGCACGCTGGCGACCACCATGTCGATGATCAGGAACGGAATGAAGATCATGAAACCGATCTGGAACGCGGTCTTGAGCTCGGACGTGACGAACGCCGGCACCAGGATCGTCAGCGGCACCTGGTCAGGCCCGGCGATGTCGGTGCGCTTGGACAAACGCATGAACAGGTCGAGGTCGCTCTGCCGGGTCTGCGCCAGCATGAAGTCCTTCAAGGGCCCCTGGGCCTTGTCGATGGCCTGCTGGGCGGTCATCTGCTCAGCCAGGTACGGCTGCAGCGCATCTTTGTTCACGCGCTCGAACACCGGCGCCATGATGAACATGGTCAAGAACAGCGCCATGCCGGTGAGCACCTGGTTCGAGGGTGTCTGCTGCAGCCCCAGGGCCTGGCGCAGGATGGAGAAGACGATGATGATACGGGTGAAGCTGGTCATCAGGATGACGAACGCCGGAATGAAGCTCAGCGCCGTCATGATCAGCAGGATCTGCAGGCTGACCGAATACTCCTGCTGCCCGTCCGCCCCACTGGACAGGGTGATGGCCGGGATCGACAGCGGGTCGGCGGCCAGGGCCAGCGGCGCGGCCAGCAGCAGCGCCAAGGTCAACAGAAAGCGCACTGCGCCGCTCATCACGTCTTGTCCTTATGATCCTTGCCCATCAGCTCGAGCAGCCGCTGGGCGAATTCCGGTGCGGCCTGGCGCGCCGTGGCGGGTACGGCCACGGGTTCGGCCAGCACATGCAGCGCTTCGATGCTGCCGGGAGTATGGCCGATGAGGATCTGCTCCTTGCCGACCTGCACCAGCAACAGCCGGTCACGCGGGCCGATGGCCCGGCTGCCGACGATTTCGATGACCTGGGCACCGCGCTGGGCGTTACCCTGCATGCGCCGCAGCAACCATGCCAGGAAGAAGATCAAGCCCACCACCAGCAGCAGGCCGAACACCATCTGTGCCAGCTGCGCCCCCAACCCGCCCGGCAGCGGCGAGCCTGCTGCCGGCGCGGCGGCGGGCTCGGCGGCGGCGATCACCACCTCGCTGGCCAGCAAGGCACCGAGGGCCGTGACGCCCCGCATCATGCGCTTCACTCAGCGCAGCTTCTTGATACGTTCGCTGGGGCTGATCACGTCGGTCAGGCGGATGCCGAACTTCTCGTTGACCACGACCACCTCGCCATGGGCGATCAGGGTACCGTTGACCAGCACGTCCAGCGGCTCGCCGGCCAGGCGATCCAGTTCGATTACCGAGCCCTGATTGAGCTGCAACAGGTTGCGGATGCTGATCTCGGTACTGCCCACTTCCATGGAGATGCTCACCGGAATGTCCAGGATCACGTCCAGGTTCGGACCTTCGAGGCTTACGTGCTCGTTGGGCTTGGGCGAACTGGCGAACTCTTCCATCGGCAGGCGGCCGGCACCAGAACCCGCGGCATCGGCGGCCAGCAGCGCATCGATGTCGGACTGGCCGGCATCGCCGGTTTCCTCCAGGGCGGCAGCCCACTCATCGGCCAGGGCCTGGTCCTCTGGAGAATTGATCTCGTTTTCGTTAGCCATGATTTCCTCGACAGGCATTCAATACGTTGGAGCGACCGGCACGCCTTTAGCGGCGCTCGATCGGGTCGATGATCTGCAGCGACAGGGTGCCTTTGTGCGACCCCAGCCGCGCCTTGAACGACGGCACGCCGTTGGCGCGCAGCACCAGATGTTCCGGTAGTTCCACCGGGATCACGTCACCGGGCTGCATGTGCAGGATGTCGCGCAGCTTCAGCTGGCGACGGGCAACCGTGGCCGAAACCGGGACATTGACGTCCAGCACATCCTCGCGCAGGGCCTTGACCCAACGCTCGTCCTGGTCGTCCAGGTCGGATTGGAAGCCCGCGTCGAGCATTTCGCGCACCGGCTCGATCATCGAGTACGGCATGGTCACGTGCAGGTCGCCGCCGCCGCCATCGAGCTCGATGTGGAAGGTCGAGACCACCACTGCCTCGCTGGGGCCGACGATGTTGGCCATGGCCGGGTTGACCTCGGAGTTGATGTACTCGAAGTTGACCGGCATGATCGCCTGCCAGGCCTCCTTGAGGTCGACGAAGCACTGATCCAGGACCATGCGTACCACGCGCAGCTCGGTCGGGGTGAACTCTCGCCCCTCGATCTTTGCGTGGCGGCCGTCGCCACCGAAGAAGTTGTCCACCAGCTTGAACACCAGCTTGGCGTCGAGGATGAACAGCGCGGTACCGCGCAACGGCTTGATCTTGACCAGGTTCAGGCTGGTCGGCACGTACAGCGAGTGCACGTACTCGCCGAATTTCATCACCTGCACGCCGCCCACCGCCACATCGGCGGAGCGCCGTAGCAGGTTGAACATGCTGATGCGGGTGTAGCGGGCGAAACGCTCGTTGATCATTTCCAGGGTCGGCATGCGCCCCCGGACGATACGGTCCTGACTGGTCAGGTCGTAGCTCTTGATGCTGCCGGGTTCGCCGGTGCTCTCGGTTTGTACCAGCCCATCGTCCACCCCATGCAGCAGGGCGTCGATCTCATCCTGGGACAGCAGGTCCTGCACGGCCATCTATGGGCTCCTACTGCAATACGAAATTGGTGAACAGCAGCTGGTCGACGACCGGCCTGCCGACTTCCTTCTGCGCCACTTCCTGGACCACCGCAGTGGCCTTCTGGCGCAGCATTTCCTGGCCGACCGGGCTCGCGGCGAGGGTGTCGAAACCCTGCCCGGAGAACATCATCACCAGGTTGTTGCGAATCACCGGCATGTGTACTTTCAGCGCTTCCAGGTCCGCCTGGCTGCGGCCCTGCATGGTGATGCTCACCTGCATGTAGCGCTGCCGGCCATTCTGGTTGAAGTTGACCACGAAGGCCGGAGCCAGGGGTTCGTAGATCGCCGCCGGCTTGACGTTGCTCTGTGCCGCCTCGGGTGCCGGTTGCGACCCGCTCTTGTGCATGAAGAACCAGGTAGCACCTACCGACAGGCCAACCGCCAGGAGCAGGGCCAGCACCAGCAGCAGGATCAACTTGAGTTTGCCTTTAGCGGCGGGGTCTTTCACTGCGTCACTCTTCGCCATGCCAATAATCCGTCGTCCATCGGGGTTTCAAAGAAGGATGACGTGGCTTGAGCAAGTGTTATGCCAGATTTGCCAGAGTGACAATGTAGCGGCCTCGGGGCGGGACGCGCCTGCTGTGGCAGGCACGTCGGCTAGGCCGGCAATTGTCAGGCGTAGTAGTCGACCATGCTGTCGCCGACCACCGCCTGATGCTCGACGGGACGCCCGGCGTCAACTTCACCACCCTCGCCGGCAGCCTCGGCACGGCGCGCGGCAACCCCGGACAGGCTCGACCCACCCTGCTGCGCCTGCTGTTGCTGCTGACCACGGGACTGGTCAGCGACGCTGACGTCCGGCTGCGCCAGGCCCTGCTGGGCGAACAACTCGCGCAAGCGATGCAGCTGGCTGTCGAGCGCATCACGCACGCCGGCATGACCGCTGACGAAATGAATCTGTGCAGGCTGGTCCGCCGCAACATTGACGCGAATATCCAGACGGCCAAGCTCTGCGGGCTCAAGCTGGATATCCGCCGACTTGAGGTTCTGGCTCGACAGGTACATGACCCGGTTCACCAGCCCCTCGGTCCAGGCACCCTGGTTCATGGCCAGGGGTTGCTGCAGCGGGCTTGGAGTCACCGGCACGGCATTGGCAGTCTTGGGCGTCGCCGCCTGGGTGAGGCTGGCCAGGCGATCGGCGAAGTCATCCACGCGCGTATCGCTGCTGGCCCCCTTGATATCCTTGAGGCCATCGTCGATCAGCCCGGCGAAGGCCTTGTCGCCGCGCTCGGCATGCCCGGCCTCCGATTCGGCCTTCTGCACCACATTCGCCAAGGTATTGACGGCCGTGGCAGCCGGGTCGGCAGGTGCCTGGCTGCTGTCGGAACGGGCGGCCGCATGGGCGGACGTGGTGCCCTTGGCCTGGGCATCCTGCTCCAACGCCAGGCGCAAGGTCGGCATGTTGGCCAGAGGATCGGCCTCGGGATCGAACGCGGCATCCTTGGCGGCCTCATCGACCGCCGCCGGCGGCAACACAGGCTGCGGAACCTGCGCTGCCGCCTGCAACACCGGGGCAACCGCTTCGGCCTGGGCCTGGATCAACTGCGCTCCCGGCTGGGCATCGGTGACCTGCCCTGCTACCAGGCTGGCATCGATAGGCGTGGTATTGCCGCTGTCGGCAGATTCGTCCGCTTCCTCGGCCGGCTTGGGGGCCGTGGCCACTGGCAAGTTCTTGCCGTCATCGGCAACCGTCGGCTTGCTGCTTTCCTCCGGCTTGCCATCGGTGGCCGGGCCGGCCTCCTCCTTGGGCTTGACCTGGTCGGCGCCCTTGGCAACCTTGTCGTCGCGCGCTGGAACGCTGTCGCGCCCCTGCCGGGCCATGACCTGGTCGAAGCCTGCGCCCTGGCTGGCCGGGCCCTGCAGCGATTTGTCCGGCACACTGGCAGCCGGGCGCGACGTCTTGTTGACGAGGCTGGCTTGCAGCAAGGGATTGGATGCGACAGGCATTGAAAGGTCTCCGCGGCAGAACTGGTAAAGTGCGTCTGTGCGAAGAAAAGCAAAACTCGCGCCAGCTTTTACTCCGTGTCTACTCTTTGCCACTCGTCACGGTAAAAGCGCCGGACTTCGATGTACTCCAGATCGATGCGGTTGATCAGATCCTCGATACCGTACAAAGGCTGCTGGCGCACCCGCTCTTCCAGCTCCCGGCACAGCTCGGCCAGGCCAACGGCCCCCATGTTGCTGCTGCTCCCTTTGAAGCTGTGTGCGGCCAGGCCAAGCTCATCGGCATCCTTGGCCTCATGGAGCTGGCTCAGGCGTCGCTCGGAGTCTTCCAGGAAGGTTTCCAGCAACTGCAGGTAGCCATCTTCCATGACCTCCCGCAAGTCACTCAACACCTTCTGATCGATATGCATGTCCACCACTTGCTCACTCCCTGATCAAGCCTGATTAAGCCCGAGCCGTGGCCTCCCGACGCCGCCGGCTCACCATTGGAACTCCACACGCGCCAGACGACCACCTTCCAACCACTGGGCGTTGCCTGCCAGCCGCCGTACCAGGCTTACTCCACGCCCACTGAACCCCTGCGCCGCAGGCTCGCCAGCAAGCATGCCCGCCACATCGAAGCCCGCCCCACTGTCGCGAACCTCTATCGTCAGACGCCCACCCGCCCCCTGCGGTTCCACCCGCAGGGCAATGCCGACAACCCCTTGCACCTGCCGTGCCAGGCGCTCGGCGCGCTGGCGATAGTACTCGGAGAAGCCCTCGGCGTCGCATTTGAGCCCCGAGTCGAGGCCAAGCACGCCGTGCTCCAGCGCGTTGGAATACAGCTCGCTGAGCACGCTGTGCAGTCTGCCGCTGCTGGGGCGCAGCCCATGTATTTCCTGCAACAGCTGTACCAGGTAAGGGACCGGGTTGAAACGTCTCAGGCTCTCGCCACGCAGCTCGAACTGCATCGACCAGTCCAACGGGCTGGAACGACCGCTGTCGGAATACACCACGGCTTGGGCCATCCCGTGATCGGGCTCCAGCATGCGGATATCACACAGGCTGATGTCGTCACGGGACTGGCCACCGAAGCGCGCCAGCGCCTGCATGACCTCATCGAACAGCACAGCGGGGTCTCGATTGGCGGCCAATACCTGGCGCAAGCGTTGCACACCGAACAGGCAATCCTGCGCATCTCCGGTATCGACCACGCCATCGGACAGCAAGAACAAGCGCTCCCCCGCCGCGAGCGGGATCACCTCGGTGGTATCGTCGAACTGCTCGGGAGGCAAGATCCCCAGTGGCAGGTGGCGGGAAGGCAGCACTTCGAGCACCTCGCCTGCCGCGGACAATCGGTAGCCATCCGGCATGCCGCCGCTCCACACCTCCACCGTCGCCTGCTGGAAGCTCAGCTTGAGCAGCAGCGCACAGCAGAACATGTCCACGGGCAAGATACGCTTTAGCTTGGCGTTCATCTCCCGCAGTGTTTCGACCAGGCCATAACCCTTGGCGGTCATGCCATAGAACACCTCCGCCAACGGCATCGCGCCGACCGCCGCCGGCAGGCCGTGGCCGGTGAAGTCACCCAGCAACACATGCATGTCGCCCGAAGGCGTGAACGCCGCCAGCAACAGGTCGCCATTGAACAGCGCGTACGGCGATTGCAGGTAACGTATGTTCGGCGCATTCAGGCAGCCGGCATGGGCAACCTTGTCGAACACCGCCTTGGCCACCCGCTGCTCGTTGAGCAGGTGATGATGATGCCGGGTGATCTGGTCACGCTGCTCGAGCACCGTCGCCTGCAACCGGCGCAAACGGTCCATGGCGCGGATCTTCGCCGCCAGGATGACGGCGCTGTAAGGCTTGGCCATGAAGTCGTCGCCGCCGGCCTCGAGGCAGCGCACCAAGCCCTCTTCCTCGTTGAGTGAGGTCAGGAAGATGATCGGCACCAGCGCCTCGCCGGCCAACGCCTTGATCCGTCGCGCCGCCTCGAAACCATCCATCACCGGCATCAGGGCATCGAGCAGCACCAGTTGCGGCCGCCGTTCGGCGAACATTGCCACGGCCTGCTCACCGTTTTCGGCGGTGAGCACCTCATGCCCCTGGCGCCGGACGATCTGCGCCAGCAACAGGCGATCCGCAGCGCCGTCTTCGGCCACCAGCACGGTCAACGCCTGCTCGGCGGACATGACGGCACTCAACTGATGTCGAACAGTTTTTCGAAATTGGAGATGGCGAGGATCTTGCGCACATCCGGGCTCGCATGAACCACGCGGATATCCGACTCCTCACCGCCGACATGGTCGCGCAGCAACAGCAACATGCCCAGCGCCGAGCTGTCGAGATAAGTGGCCTCCTTCAGGTCGACCACCACGGAGTCCGGGCGCGGACGCTGCCGCTCGTAGGCATCCCGGAATTCCTGATGCTTGCCGAAATCGAAACGACCCTTGACCTTGATCGTCAGCTTTTTCCCGTCCTGTGAAAAATCAGTTTCGACTGCCATGCGAGCGATTCCTTCGATGATGGCGAATGCGACTTCTGAAGGTTTAGCAGGCGCTGGCGACAGGCGCCAGTCAGGTCGATCAGGGGTGGCTCTGGCGCGGCAGACGCTGGGACAGCTCGTCGAGCAGCTTCTGCTCGCGCTTGTCCTCGGCCCGGCGCGCTTCGTCCAGATAGCGCTGCACCAGCTTGCGCAAGCCTTCCACCCGGGCATAGGCCTGCTGCCAGGTGTTGCGGGCGTTGTTCAGGTTGTTCTGATGCCAGGCCATGCTCTGGCGCTGTTGGGTCATCGCCGTTTCCAGCTGGCCGAGGAAGCGCTGGTAGTTGACCAGCCAGTTGCCGTCGACGCCCTGGCTGCCGCGATTGATCCACTGCTGCTGATAGGCCTCGCGAAAGCTCTCGAGCTCGGCCTGCTTGGCCTGGGCATCGCTGAGCAACTTCTGGAAATGCCCCAGGCGCTGGGCGGCCTTGCGTTCGGCCTCCTCGGCCATCTCGACCACCGGCACCAGGCGTGCGGCTCGGCTGGGCTGGGCCATGGTCTATCAGCCCGCTGGCGGCGCGAATACCGCCGCCAGTTCTTCGCGGCTCTGCGCCATGCCGACGTTCTCGTCCAGGCGCTGGCGCAGGAAGTCCACCAGCTTGGGCTGCAGGGCAATGGCCAGGTCGGTTTCCGGATCGCCACCAGCCACGTAGGCGCCGACGCTGATCAGGTCACGGCTCTGCGACAGGCGCGACCACAGCTGCTTGAACTTCTGCGCCTGGCGCAAATGGTCGGGGTCGACCACCTGCGGCATGACCCGGCTGATCGAGGCCTCGATATCGATGGCCGGGTAGTGCCCTTCCTCGGCCAGGCGCCGGGACAGCACGAAGTGGCCATCGAGCACGCCGCGCGCCGAGTCGGCGATCGGGTCCTGCTGGTCGTCACCTTCGGACAGCACCGTGTAGAACGCAGTAATCGAGCCGCCACCCGGCTCACCGTTGCCGGCACGCTCCACCAGCTTGGGCAGCTTGGCGAACACCGAGGGTGGATAGCCACGGGTGGCGGGCGGCTCGCCGATGGCCAGGGCGATCTCGCGCTGGGCCTGGGCGAAACGGGTCAGCGAATCCATCAGCAGAAGGACATTCTTGCCCTTGTCGCGGAAATACTCGGCAATACGCGTGCAGTACATCGCCGCACGCAGACGCATCAAGGGCGCGTCGTCCGCCGGAGAGGCCACCACCACCGAGCGCTTGAGCCCCTCCTCGCCGAGGATGTGCTCAATGAACTCCTTCACTTCCCGGCCCCGTTCGCCGATCAGGCCGACCACGATGATCTCGGCCTCGGTGAAACGGGTCATCATGCCCAGCAGCACCGATTTACCGACACCGGTACCGGCGAACAGGCCCAGGCGCTGGCCACGACCTACCGTGAGCAAGCCGTTGATGCTGCGGATACCGACATCCAGCGGCTGGCTGATCGGGTCACGGTTGAGCGGGTTGATGATCGGGCCGTCCATCGGCACCCAGTCCTCGGCCTTCATCCCGCCCTTGCCGTCCAGCGCACGACCGGCGCCGTCAAGCACCCGGCCGAGCATGCTCATGCCCATGGGCAGGCGACCGCTGTCGTCCAGCGGTACCACGCGAGCACCGGGCGCCAGGCCGACGATACTGCCCACCGGCATCAGGAACACCTTGCTGCCGGCAAAGCCCATGACTTCGGCCTCCACCTGCACCGGGTGGTAGCTGTCGTCGTTGATCACCAGGCAGCGGCTGCCCACCGCCGCGCGCAGCCCCTCGGCTTCAAGGGTGAGGCCGACCATGCGCAGCAGGCGCCCCTCGACTATCGGCTGGTCGGGCAGCTTCACCGCATCGGCGTAGCCCTCCAGGCGCTTGCCGAAACTGGTGCGGTCAAGGCGCATCGGGTTCACCTGCCGGGACGTCCAGCTCAACGGAAATATCCGCCGCCGCCGGGTGCAGGGCCTGGTCGTGGGACTGGTCGAACAGTTGCGCCACGGCCTTTTCGATACGTGTTTCCATGGTGGCATCGATACGGCTATGGGCGGTTTCGATACGGCAACCACCCGGCAACAGCGACTCGTCCTCGAGCAGCTTCCAGCTTTCCTCGTGGCGCTCGCGCAAAGCCTTGGCCAGCTCGAAATCCTGGGGGTTGAGGTGGATGCGAATGTTGTCGGCGCCCATCGGCAGCAGCTTCAGCGCTTCGCGCAGCACGTGGGTGATCTGGCTCGAATCGCTGCGCAATTCGCGACCAATGACCTGACGGGTCATGTTGGCGACCAGTTGCACCAAGGCCTTTTCGATCTGGGTATCCTGCTCGGCGATCGGCTCGAGCAGATGCCCCATGATCTGCTCGAGGCTGGCCAGCTTGGCTGCCAGGGCCACTTCGGCCTCCTGGCGCACTTTCAGCTGGGTGCTGTGGAAACCTTCGCGTTCGCCGGTGGCGAAGCCCTCGTTGTAGGCCTCCTGGCGAATGGCCTCGAGCTCCTCGAGGGTCAGCGGCTGGACTTCCTCCAGCGGCACTTCCTCGACTTCTTCCTCGATGACTTCCGGCTCAGGTTCCGGCTCGGGTTCCGGCTCCGGGTCGAAGCTGGGCAGCGCCCAGACGTCGACGCCCTCGAGGTCGCGGGCACGGATCAGGTCGCTGGGGTGTTCGGTGGTGGACATGCTCAAAAACCTCTTTAGCGGCAAGCATCAAGCTTCGAGCAGCAAGAAAAGGCAGCCCTCGCTCGGTCCGCCGTTTCTTGTCGCTTGCCGCTTGAGACTTGCCGCTTAAATCATTTCCTCGGCGCCCTTGCCGCCAAGCACGATCTCGCCGGCCTCGGCCATGCGGCGGGCGATGGTGAGGATTTCCTTCTGCGCCGTTTCCACGTCGCTGACCCGTACCGGCCCCTTGGCCTCCAGGTCGTCGCGCAGCAGCTCGGACGCACGCTTGGACATGTTCTTGAAGATCTTGTCCTTGACCCGCTCGTCGGCGCCCTTGAGCGACACCACCAGCACGTCGGACGACACTTCGCGCAACAGCGCCTGGATACCACGGTCGTCGACGTCGGCCAGGTTGTTGAAGACGAACATCAAGTCTTCGATCTGCTCCGACAGGTCGCTGTCGATCTCGCGGATCGAGTCCATCAGCGCACCTTCCACAGAGCTGTCGAGGAAGTTCATGATATCGGCGGCGCGCTTGATGCCACCCAGGGTGGTACGCGCGGCATTGGAGTTGCCGGAGAACTGCTTCTCGAGGATCTGGTTGAGTTCCTTGAGCGCCGCCGGCTGCACGGTGTTGAGCGACGACACGCGCAGGACGATGTCCAGGCGCACCTTGTGATCGAAGTTGCTCAGCACCTCGCCGGCCTGGTCGGGGTCGAGGTAGGCGACCACGATGGCCTGGATCTGCGGGTGCTCGTAGCGGATGACATCGGCCACGGCGCGCGGCTCCATCCACTTGAGGCTGTCCAGGCCGCTGGTGTTGCCACCGAGCAGGATGCGGTCGATCAGGCCGTTGGCCTTGTCCTCGCCGAGGGCCTGGTTGAGCATCTTGCGGATGTAGCCGTCGGAGCCGACACCCAGGCTGGTCTGGTCGCCGACGATCTCGACGAACTCGCTCATCACCTGCTCGACCTGCTCGCGATGGACGTTGCCCATCTGCGCCATGGCCACACCGACCCGCTGCACTTCCTTGGGCCCCATGTGGCGCAGGACTTGCGCGGCATCGGTCTCGCCGAGCGAGAGCAGGAGGATGGCCGCCTTGTCGACGCGGCTCAGCTTGGCGGTAATGGCTCGATTGTCACTCATCGGCGTTGATCCACTCTTTCACGACCTGGGCCACACGGCCCGGGTCTTCGGCCACCAGGCCCTTGATTGCGTTGAGCTGTGCCTCGTAACCCTCGCTCGGGCTCGGCAACAGAATGCTTGTCGGGCCACCCAGGCTGACGCGGTCGTTGGCCAGTTCGCCATCCAGACCGATCATGCCGCCCAGCTCCATGTCGCTGTCCGTGGCCGCCTGCTTGCCGCCACCTGTAATGTTGTTGAGCACCGGACGCAGCACGCCGAACACCAGCACCAGGATGAACAGCACACCCAGCACTTGCTTGACGATGTCCCAGAACCACGGCTGCGAGTAGAACGGAATGTCGACCAGTTCATCGCCACGGTCGGCGGCGAACGGCACGTTGATCACGGTGACGCTGTCGCCACGGCTGGCATCGAAGCCCACCGCGTCCTGCACCAGGCGAGTGAAGCGCGCCAGGTCCTCGGCGCCCCACGGGGTACGAGTGGCTTCGCCGGTGGCGGCGTCCAGCTTGACCTGGTCATCCACCACCACGGCCACCGACAAGCGGGTCAGGCGACCTTGCTGCTGGCGGGTGTGGCTGATGGAGCGGTCCAGCTCGAAGTTCTTGGTGCTTTGCTGGCGCTTGTCGCTCGGGTACGGCGCCAGCATCGGCTGGCCGGTGGCCGGGTCCATCACCTGTTGGCCGTTGGCATCCAGCAGCGGCTGGCCCGGCTGGATCGCGCCGGCCGGCGTCGCGGCGGCGGTGGCGTTCTCAGGCGCGGACGCGCCGGACGGCGGCTGGTTGCTCAGCGCCCCCGGGACACCCTGCGGGCCCTGGCTGCTGGCACGTTGCTCGTTGACCGACTGCTCGCTGCGCAGCGCAGGCTGGTCGGGGTTGAACTGCTCGGAGGTGGACTCGACGGCGCTGAAGTCGACATCGGTCGACACTTCGGCCTTGTAGCGGTCGTTGCCCAGCACCGGTTGCAGGATGTTGTGCACACGCTGGGTGAGCATGCCTTCCATCCGGCGACTGTAGTCAAACTGCTTGCCAGCCATGGTCAGGGCGGTGTCCTGCAACTGGTCGGAGAGCAGGTTGCCCTTCTGGTCGACCACGGTCACCTGGGACTTGTCCAGCTCCGGAACACTGGTGGCCACAAGGTTGACGATGGCCATGACCTGGCCAGCCTCGAGGTTGCGCCCCGGGTACAGCTCGACCAGTACCGAAGCACTGGGCTTGCGTTCATCACGCACGAACACCGAACTTTTCGGAATCGCCAGGTGCACACGGGCAGCCTTGACGTTGTTCAGGCTCGACACGGTGCGCGCCAGCTCGCCCTCCAGGCCGCGACGGTAGCGGGTGGCTTCCATGAACTGGCTGGTACCTAGGCCCTGATCCTTGTCGAGCAGCTCGAAGCCGACATTGCCATCGCTTGGCGCCACGCCGGCGGCGGCCAGCTTGAGGCGCGCACGGGAGAGGTCGTCGGCCTTGACCAGCAACGCGCCGGAGTTCGGCTCCACCTTGTAGGGAATGTCGGCCGCGGCCAGCGCGTCCACTACCTGCTTGGTGTCCATGCCCGCCAGGCTGCCGTACAGCGGCCGATAGTCCGGCTGCTGCGACCAGAGCACCACGGCAAAGCCGATGGCCACGCTGGCGGCCAGGCCGACCAGCAGGCCGACCTGACGCAGCATGGGCATCTGCGAGATGTTTTCCAGGAACGCCATGCCGAACAGCGGCGGCTTGGCGACTGGCGGGCCACTCTTGGCGGGGGCGTTATCGACGACTGCTTCGGCCATGACTCACTCTCGCCCTTATACCGGCATCTGCATGATGTCCTGGTACGCCTGTACCAGCTTGTTGCG
The DNA here is from genome assembly GCF_018596375.1 of Pseudomonas sp. RC3H12. Classification (NCBI taxonomy): domain Bacteria; kingdom Pseudomonadati; phylum Pseudomonadota; class Gammaproteobacteria; order Pseudomonadales; family Pseudomonadaceae; genus Pseudomonas; species Pseudomonas sp. RC3H12. Next base: position 3,228,740 of record NZ_CP075595.1, read on the forward strand.
TACCTGGGTCATGGCCTGGAACGATACCGAGGCCTTTTGCGAGGCAATCATCACGTCAGTCAGGTCGACACCGCTCTTGCCGATCTCGAAGGCGTTGGCCAGCTGGGAGGACGCCTGCTGCGTCTCATGCACCTTGCCAATGGCCTGGCCGAGCATGTCGGCGAAGCTGCTCTGGCCAGGCGCCAGCTCAGGCGCGGCGGCAACCTTGGGCTGGGACATGGCTTCGGCCTGCATGGCGCGCATGTCCAACATCAGACGATTGAATTCAACACCTTGGGTCATGGACTTCTCTCTCCGGCTGCCGCACTTTTTTTGACACTCGTGCAGCGAATGGGTTGGAGCTAGCAAGAGGAGTGCCAGCCAACCCGAAAATCATTCAAAACGACGTATCAACCGAACAGGCTGGCCTCGACATCCAAGCCCGCGTCACGCATCTGCGCCAGCTTGTAGCGCAAGGTGCGCGGGCTGATGCCCAGTCGCTCGGCGGCCTCCTTGCGGCGGCCGCGCTCAGCCCGCAAGGTATCGATGATCATCTGATACTCGTGGCGGCGCATGTCATCACCCAGGCCGCCAACTTCGACACTGGAATCGGAAGATAATGGCTCAATAGTGGCTACTCTTGACGCCGACAACGGAATGGCGCCAGCCAGACAAAAATCCGCCGCCTCGATCACTCCGCCCTGCTGGAGAATCAGCGCCCGCTGCATGGCGTTGTCCAGCTCACGCACATTGCCCGGCCAGGCGTAGGCCCGCAGACAGGCTTGCGCCTCGGCGGACAACCGCACCTGGGCATGCCGCATCTTCGCCACATGGCGCGCCAGCAGGCGCTCGGCCAGCGGCAGGATATCGGCGGGGCGCTCGCGCAGGGCCTGCCAGGCCATAGGAAACACCGAAAGGCGGTAATACAGATCCTCGCGGAAGCGCCCGGCCGCCACCTCGCCTACCAGGTCACGGTTGGTCGTGGCGAGAATGCGGATATCCAGGGCGATGGGCTTGCGCCCACCGACGCGCTCGACCTCGCGCTCCTGCAGCACACGCAGCAGCTTGGCCTGCAGCCCCAGGGGCATTTCAGAGATCTCGTCAAGCAGCAGGGTGCCACCGTCGGCCTGTTCGAACTTGCCGGCCTGGGCGGCAATCGCCCCGGTGAAGGCGCCTTTCTCGTGACCGAACAGGGTCGCCTCGAGCATGTTGTCCGGAATCGCCGCGCAATTGATCGCCACGAACGGCCCATCGGCCCGCTGCGACTGCTGGTGGATGTAACGCGCCAGCACCTCCTTGCCCGTCCCCGACTCGCCGGAGATCAGCACCGTGGAATCACTTCGCGCAACCCTGGCCGCCAGCTCGAGCAATTGCCGGCTGGCCGGCTCGCAAGCCACCGGCCCCTCATCATCGGCAGATGCGCTACTCCCGGCGGCATGCCGCGCCACCAGGCTGAGCAGGGCCTTGGGCTCGAAGGGCTTGACCAGGTAATCGACCGCCCCTTGGCGCATGGCCTCCACGGCCCGCTCCACCGCCGCGTGGGCAGTCATCAGCAACACCGGAAGCTGCGGATGATGGCGGCGCAACTGCGCCAGCAACTGATGACCATCCATGCCCGGCATGTTCACGTCACTGATCACCAGGCTGAACGGCTCCTCGGCCACCGCCAGCAACGCATCCTCCGCACTGCCGACGGAGCGCTGGCAGAACCCGCCAAGCTCCAGGGTATCGACCAGTGCCTGGCGCAGGACCCGGTCATCCTCCACCAGCAGAACCTTGACGCTCATTGACTCGCCTCCAAACGCCCATCGATCAAGGGCAACACGACACTGACACAGGTGCCACGGCCAAGCTTCGAACGCAGGCTCAGGGTGCCGCGGTGCGCTCGCACCACAGCCTGCACTACCGCCACGCCGAGGCCGGTGCCGGTGGCCTTGGTGGTCAGGAAGGGCTCTCCCAGCCGCGCCAGCAACGCGGCGTCGATGCCGCTGCCGGCGTCGCTGACACATACACGCAGGCTGTCCTCGCGACGCGACAGGTGAACCTTGAGCTTCGCCGGCCCGCTGCTGGCCTGCAGGGCATTCTCTATCAGGTTGAGCAGTGCGCCGACCAAGGTGTCGCGATTGCACAGCAATTCACCGAGGTGACTGTCACACTGCCAGCGCACCGCATGCCCCTGGACATGGGCATGGGCCGCCTGCTGCAAGGCCTGGAACAGCGCCTTCGGGCTGATCCGGTCATTGAGTGGCAGCTCGCCACGGGCAAACACCAGCATGTCGCGCACCTGATGCTCGAGCTCGTGCAGGCGCTCCTTGAGATTGCCGGCGAAGCGCTGGCGAGTCTCGTCTGCCAACACCTGCTCCGGGTCGGCCAGATGGCTGGCGTACAGCATCGCCGCCGAGAGCGGCGTACGGATCTGATGGGCCAGGGATGCGACCATGCGCCCCAGCGACGATAGGCGCTCGTGCCGCGCCAGCTGGTCCTGCATGCGACGGGTTTCGGTCAGGTCATTGAGTAACACCAACTGCCCTGGCTCGGCGTCCAGCGAGCGCGTGGCGATGGACAGGCGCCGCCCGTCGCGCAGCGAGACTTCATGGCCGTCGTCCTCGCGCGGAGCGAAACTGCGGGCGATCACCTGGCGCCAGAGCACGCCAACCAACGGCTCGCCGAGCAGTTCGCAGGCTGCCGGATTGGCCTCGCGCACGAAGCCCTCGGCGTCGATCACGATCACTCCGCCCGGCAGCAGGTCCAACAGGTTCTGCAGCCGATTGGCCAGGCGCTCCTTTTCATCAAGCTCAGCCATACGCTGCGCACTGACCACCGCCAGCTCGCCCTTGAGCTCGCTGACGCGGGCCTCGAGCATGTTGTAGGACTGGCTCAGCTGGCTGGAGACCTGATCGAACAGGGCGAATGCCTGCTCAAGACCCTGCCGGCTTTCCTGCTCGAGCGGGGTGTGCCCGTGCGGATCGTGGGCTGGGGAACGGTGGGCGGCCTGGGGCATCGTGCTCTCTCGCATGGCTGACCGTCATAAAAACGGTATGTTGCCAGCGGTGTAGCAATAGCCGTGCCGAAGATGGGGGTTTGAGGGGCTGCCCGCGAAGAGGCCGGAGCAGAAATACCGACAGACTCCCTCGCCTGATAGAAGCGCGAGGGAGTCGAGCCAGGCTCAATCCGCCAGCCAGGCCTTGCGCCAGTTGCTCAGGTTGTCGCCTTCGAGCATCCAGCCCTCCAGCACCGCGTTGCGCAGTGCATCGCCCGCCTTCGCAGTGGCATCCAGATCACTGATGTGCATGCGGATGGCGTCTACCCAGCCACGGAAGCGGTTTTTCACCAGCGTGACCGGCAGGTCGTTGTAGCCCTGGTAGCAACGGACGTCGCTGGCGATCACCGGGAAGCCGCAGGCGCCGTACTCCAGCAGGCGCAAGTTGCTCTTGCACTCGTTGAACAGGTTCTGCTCGACGGGAGCCAGGGCCAGGTCCAGGTTCATTCCGGCCAGGAACGCGGGGTAATGCTCAATCGAAACGCCCTCATGGAACTCGTGTACATAAGGCCGTAACTTGTCCGGACACATGCCAACGAACACCCACTCCACCTCGTTGGCCAACTCCCTGACTACGTCCGCGATCACTTCCAGGTCACCGGTGTGACTCGCCCCTCCCGCCCAGCCGACACGAGGCTTGCGCGACTGTCGGCGCAGGGCCTTGAGATCTTTCCAGTAGCGCGAATCCAGCGTGTTGTGCACAACCCGGATATCGTCATGAAGGCCGGCGAATGCTTCGGCCAACGGCTGCGTCGAGACGACAAACCGGTCCACGTAGCCCAGAGCGCGACGCAGGGAACGCACAATGTCCTTGGGCATTTCGGCCCGGTGCACACTCTTGAGTGGCAGGTTGGGCAGATAGTCGTCCAACTCGAAGACCTTGAAGGCCCGCGAAAACGCGTGCATCCGGCGCATGTTCTCGAGCTGCTGTTCGCCGATCTGGCGCTGCAACACGATGCTGTCCGGCTGGTAACGTTCAAGTTCTGCAGGCGTCAGGTGAGTCCACGACAAGTGCCCTTCGGCCAGCCCCTCTCGCCTGAGCGCATCGAACGGCTGGATGACCCGGTAGTTGCCACAACCCTGCCCATCCGCCGCATGGGCCAGGATCGTCGGCAGCGGCTTCCAGGACGACAACGGTCGCCAGCTCAGCCCTACGCACTCCAGGCCGAAGCCATTGGCGCAAGACAGCGAGAAGTTCGGGTTGTAATACGGATCTCGTGCCAGTGCAGGCAGCCAGCGGGCATACAAGGCGTCTTCTTCCTCGGCGCTGGCTGGCGTCGCGGCATCCTCGCTGAGCAGCAATTGCACGCGCGGTGTCCATACGTTCAGGTAGCCGGCACGGTGTAAACGCAGGCACAGATCAACATCCGTCCAACGCTGCAGCTCAGGCGTCTCGTCGAAACCGCCCACCTCCAGGAACAGGACTTTGCTCACCAGCAGACACTTGCCGCTCACTGCGACATAGTTCTGGTCGATCTGCAGGCGCTGCATATAACCGGACGCATCCATAGATTGACCGGCAAAGGCCTCGCCAACAGGGCCGTTCAGGCCGAGCACGAAACCGGCATGGCCGATGGTAGCGTGCCCCGTCACCAGTTTGGCTCCTACTACGCCGACTTCTTGGCGCATGCCGTGGTTGAGCATCTGCTGCAACCAGTCGTTATCGAGTACGGCAGCGCCTTCGTCCAGCCACAGCAGGAAATCACCACGGGCCTGCTCGGCGGCCTGGTTGCGCATGTGCGCTGGCGACATGCCGGCAGGGAAGCGCATGCAACGAATGGCATCGGTGCCGAGCTGGGCAACGCCGTCGAACCAGGAGCTCACTGCCGGGCCGGCATTCGCCGACGCTAGCAACACCACCTCGTAGTTTCGATAGCTGGTCTTCTCCAGAATGGTTTCCATGCAACGCTGCGCCCGTTCCGTGCTTTCGCCCTGGAGCAGGATCAGGATGCTGATGGGAACGTTGTCAGGAGCGCCATAAATCAACTCATAACGCCCAGGAAGACGAGACTCGACGCGAGCCTGCGCAAAGCCGCGCGCATGCAGATGGCGCTGAATGACCCCGCGCTCGTCCGAGCAGTCACGCATCGGCCGGGCATCGCTGATCAACAACGGCTCGCTGATATGCCCCAGCCCCTCGAAACCGTTGGACTCAATCAGGCGCAGGATGTAATCCAGCTCGAAAGCTCGACCCGCCTCCTGTCGGAAGCCGCCCATATCCAGCCACATCTGCCGGTTGAACAGCCAATGGCGCGATAAAACGGCAGGAAGGCTCAGCAGCAGGTCGAGATTGAGGTCCGGACGCAGCACTGCGCCCATCTCACCACTCTGCTCACGCACCACCTCATCGCTATACACTGCCCGGCAGCCAGGCGCTGCCAGCAGATCCAGCGCAGTCGTCAGCAGCCCGCTCTGAGTGAACTCGCCCCCTGCCTCGACCAGCATGAACCAATCAGTCTCAACCCCCCGCAACGCCTGCTCGATGCTGCGCAAAGGCTGAGCGGGATCCAGGCTCAGGCTACGTATCGCGGCATCGCTGGCGGTCGGCGCCACCGCATTAGTAGTAAGCACCAGGACATGCACAGGGGCATAGCGGTTGTGCTCCTTGCCCAGGCTCTTGATCGTCCGGGCCAGAAGCTTGCTGTCACCTTCACGGTCCAGCACCAGCACCGTGAATGCAGGTTCGCCACTGACGGCCAGATGTTCGGCGATCAGACGCTGCTGAACGCCACTGGGAACACGCTCGGCCAGCCATGGGAGCAATTGGCGCCGGCCGCTCTGGGCGGCACGTACAGTGGCGGCAGCTTGGGTGACCTCAATGAAGTGATCCAGTGCAGGCCAGAAATTGTCTTCGAGCTGTTGCCATGTATCGTGAACGAAAGGCAACGTCTGACGTGCCCTGTCGAGTTCTTCCGGTGAAGTTCCCCACGCGGCGCCAGGGCTCTGTGTCTCGGTGATTCCAATCCTTGGCGCATCCTTCTCGACGACAACCACGGTCAGACAGCCACACAGGCCCGCCTCGGTCGCCAGGGCGGACGAGCCACAGCAATAGAAGGTTTCACACTGCTGGAACAGATCGGCCAGATCGGCCCAGGACGCAGGCCATTGCGGAGTGATTTCCACTGCATCCGGCGGCAACAAGGAAAGATCTACCGAAAGCTCGCCTCGTCGTCCCTGGTAATAACAGACTTTGCCGGGAATGCGTTTTTCAGGATTATCCGGCAAACAGAAAACCCGACGATCAAAGGGCGGCAAGAGCATGACGCGATCACCAGGCATGTTCTCCTGCACGAGATCGCGTGAATAAGCGTAGAGGATATCATCCTCAGCAAAGCGCCCTTCCCCCTCGATAAAACCAGGCCGATTCAGGATATAACGAACCACCACGCCCCCTTGCAAGGGGTTTCCATCCACAATTTCCGGATACACGACGATAGGTTCAACACCCTGAGATCGATGCGCATCGATGACATCATCCGTCAGGCGCGGCGTCATGAACTCCGGGCACAGCTGCCGGGCGGTAACATAGGCTTCATGCCCAGAGCGAATAAGCGCATCACACAGCATGTGCAGAACACGAATGCCAGAGGAGCTACGCCGATAGTCCGGTGCATAGATGTAATAAGGCTGCGGGCGTTTGGCGAGCAGTTCACGCATTGACTCTGTCTCCGGCTTCATTAGGCCATGTCTTTTGCACAAGCAATTGCAGCATATATCCTTGAATAGAAAGACCCATGCTCACGACTGCCGCCACTGCTGAATGGCATCCGCATGCTTAAGCGGATGCATGAAAACAAAATTGGTCTGCGTGGTTTCTTCGGTAATTCGGGCGCACGCCTCAAGTTTGCCTTGTTCATTGAAAGCCCAGGCGCTGTAACCGTAGCCACTGAGCAAATCCAGCACATCATTCGGGTGATAACCGAATGCTCTAGACCATTTGCGCAGCAACTCCATCAGGATGATCGGCGTGCTATTCAAGACGCGCTCGGCCCCTTGAGCCACCATCAACTCTGCACCTTCAACGTCAATCTTGATCAATGCAGGCGTAATACTGCGACTGCTGCAAAACGCATCCAGCGTTGTAACCTTGCACGCCACATTGCGAACTGTCCCCTCGCCTCTGGACTGCCCCACCATCTTCAGGGATGTTGCCCCTGAAACATCAGGCGCAAAGAGGAAGTCGAACTCTCCCTCCTTGTCGAACATGCCCATGCAAATAGCCTCGACATTGACCAAGCGGTTAAGGCCGATATTTTTCTTCAGCGTCTCGACGGTAGACGGGATCGGCTCAAAGGCGTAGATCTGCGCGCTCGGACAGCTACGCCCCAGCACCAGGGAATACCAACCAAGATTGGCACCTACATCGATGAACACATCACCCTCTCGGAACACCGACTTGAGGAAGTCTGTTTCAGCAGTTTCGTAGCTACCAAAGTCCAGCAACGCGTAGGGCGTTGCATGCAGATCTACTGCGTCTATCAGCATGGAAATGTCATGGGCCGCAGAGCGCACCGAAACGCCCTCGCCGGTGAGGCGAACTTCTGCTACATCCGTGCCTGCCAGCAACGCCGGGTAGTCGAACAACCCACGGTGCTGCTCATTCAGGTATTCGGCGTACTGGAACTTGTCGATCTCACCGGCCTTGAACTTTTCTCGGGCCAGAATGAGACGATTCTGTTGATTTTTTTCCATGGTCATTACCGTTCAGGGCTGGAGGAAATAGCGCAAGGTCCGCTCGAACCCCGCTTCGGGCAGGATGGTCGGCCGCCAGCCCAGGCATTCCATCTTGGCAAGGTCAAAATGGCCACCTGCGCGGAACAGGGCTTGCCGCTCAGGGTTGGGTGGCAGGTGTTTGACTTGCAGACCCGGTTTCGGAGAAAGCCGCGCGATCAACTTCGCCAGTTCAAGAATGGTAATTTCCTGATCGAGCCCCACATTGTAGGCGTTCCCGCCCTCTCCTCTGAGCAACAGGATCAGGAAAGCCGCGGTGGTGTCAGCCACGTAGCAGAAGGGACGACTGCCCGAACCATCGCTATTGAGCACAATGTCCCGTCCAGCCAAGGCATCGGCAACGAAATCAGCAAACGAACGGCCATCGTCCAGCGCGATACCCGGCCCGTAGGTATGGGAAATCCGCGCCATGATCGCTGCCACACCATGCTGCCGGTAATAGTCGGCACACAAGGTTTCGGCCATCCGCTTTGCTTCGCCATAGCAGGCAGAAACATCCAGCGGGTCAAGGGTGCCGTAATCGCTTTCGGCGATAGCCTTGTCACTCTCGCCATGGCCATAAACCGCGCCGCTACTCATGAACAGCAGCCGCGCCCGTTGCTGCCTGGCCAACTCCAGAAGGTTGAACATGCCCAGCACGTTGGAGCGCACAGTGCCTATAGGGTCGGCAAGGTACTGCCTGGGGCTGCCGGCGCCCGCCGCATGGACAATGAAGTCAACCTGTTCCAGCGCAGGCAGCGGATCACAGACATCCTGGATTATTGGCCGGAACCAGTCGCGCCCGAACAGATGGGGAAAGCGCAATTGCAGCTTCTGCGGGTCACGCGCCAGGGCGTGGATAACCACCGGCTGCTCTGGCCAGCGCTCGCTCAACGAAGCAAAGAACTCAACCAGGTAGGCCGCCAGAAAACTGGTCGCACCGGCAATAAGCACATGCCTGCCGGCAAAGCGCTGCCAGTCTTCAGGGCGGGAAAAAATCAGCTCCAGGTCTTCGCTGATCACGGGATTGCGACGCGAGTCGCCAATAGGATGAGCCATTCTCAAACTCGCCTCGCCAGCACGCCCAGTACCTCACTGCGCGTCCATCCCAGTTCCACGGGTAGTCGCAGGATATCAACAACCTCCAGACCCACGCGCTGCAGCAGGCGGCGCATGGCGGTGTCGGTGAAGAAGTTGACATGCTCGTGCCAGTGTCGCTTGAGCGGCGCCAGTTCCAGGCTGCCTGGATGCTCACGAACCAGAGCCTCGTGTGGAACCTCCAGATACAGCAGTGTGTCGGTGCCGACGGCAGGCAGCATCCGCTCCACCAATTGCCGGGGGTAAGACACATGCTCCAATACCTGGCTACAGCACACCAGGTCGTAATGGGTCTGGCCTACCCGCTGGAGATCGACACGCTCGGCACCAGGCACCAACTCCACACCCGAAATATCGTGGATATGCAGCAGGCGATTGCGCGCTCGGAAGAGGCTATTGATACCGCTGTCCCCCCCCCAATCCAGTACCGCCGGAGCCTCGGGCAGATGTGGCGCCAGCCATTGCTCAACCTCGTCCAGGTAGGCGGCACGCTGGTGATAATGCCCCACGACGTTGGCATAGCCCGGTTCAAAACGGGTGCGCTGGGTGTTGTACAGCTCATCACGATAGTTGTGGTAGAGGGCCGCCATCTGCTCGTCGGTAAAGCGGTAGTCGAGGAACAGGCCACCACATTCCTGGCACTGCAGCGAGTTGCACAGGGTATATGCCATACCCTGACGCAAGTCACGCAGCCCCCAATCTGCCGTGATTTCCACCGGTTCATGGCCGAATACGCGCAGGGCAACAAAAGGCATCAGCACAGCGGGCGAGCGCTGCAGTTGATCACCATCACAGCAGATGCAACGCCTGGCGATCAGTTCGTGACTCACCATGTACTACGCCCCCCGTCCACTATCAGGTTGGAACCGTTCATATAGGACGAAGCATCCGAACAGAGGAAGGCGATGGCGCCACGGTACTCATCGGCGTCGGCCATCCGCCCGAGCGGGATCAATTGGGCCAGCTTGCTGACGAACACGTCATTCTGCCCCGCATAGACGCCGCCAGGAGACAAGGCATTGCAGCGCACACCTTGTTCGCACCAGTAGGTAGCCAGGTACTTGGTCAGTCCGATCAGGCCATGCTTGACCACCGAATAGGTCACCGGTTTGACCGGCTGCTGCTCGGCCTCACGGCCCTCCACCCGGTACAGACGCTGGTCCGGAGCGATCACGCCCAGGTCCGAGGCAATATTGACGATCACCCCGCCTCCCTGCCGGGCCATCTGCGCTCCGAACACCTTGGCGCAGTTGAACGCGCCGCCCAGGCCCACGTCCAGGTCCAGCCGCCATTGCTCCCAGGGGAAATGTTCGAGGCGGGAGAAATCCTTGTCGCCGGCACTTTCCACCTTGGGGTTGCGCGCGGCATTGTTGATCAGAATATCCACCCGACCGTAGCGGGCCATCAGTTGCTCGAAGGCCGCCGTCAGGGCAGCCAGATCAGTGATGTCAGCCACCAGGGTCAACGCTTGGCAGCCGGTTTCTGCAGCCAGCGTCGCGGCGTTGCTCGCCAGGGCTTGCGCATCGATATCCAACAGCACCGGCACGCCACCGAGCCCGGCGATGGTGGCCGCGTGCTGGTAGCCCAACAGACCGGCACCGCCGGTAATGACCGCCACCCGGCCGTCCAGACGAAACAGGGATTGCACACTAGCCATGCACATTCACCTCGTCGAGTGCGACCTCTCGCCCCTCTTTCAGGGAACGCAATGCAGCCAAGGCCAGGCGCAGGCTCTGCAGCCCGTCGTGCAGGCTCACCGCCGGTCTGGCGCTGCCATCCAGGCAGTCGAGGAAGTGGCGGGCCTGAGCCAGGAACATGTCATTACGGGCGAAGTCGGGATAGTCGTTCTGCTCGTGCAATTCGCCCTCGGCGCCATAGATGCTCAAGTGATTGGCCAGCAGATCGATCTCAGCGTAGCCACTGTCACCGACGATCTTGAAGCGACGCACCGGCGGACGTTGCAGATAGTCCTGATGCAGCAGAATGGGGAAACTGCCGTCAGCACCATCGCAACGCATCAATGAGGAAGCAGTGTCTTCGACGTCGATCTCCAGCTTGCTGAGCTGACCTCCGTGGGTGACGATGCTGCGTGGCAAACCAAAGAACCAGTAGATCAGGTCCATCTCGTGGATCTGCGACAGAATCACGCCGCCGCCCTGGTCGGCACGGGCGGCATACATCTGCCGGTAATCCTCATAACGGTGCCAGTTGGGCAGGTATTCACCGATCTCCGAACGAACGCTCAGCAGACGGCCGAAGAAGCCCTCCTCCAGTAGCACCTTCAGGCGTTGCAGGCCGGGGTGGAAACGGAAGTTGTAGCCCACGTGAAACAGCAGGTTGCGTGCTTGCACTTCGCTGAGCAGTTGGTCAATGCCTGCCAGATCGCTGGCCAGCGGCTTCTCCATGAACACCGGCACCCCGGCACGCACACATTTCAGTGCCACCGGCACATGCAGCGCGTTGGGGTTGCAGATGAAGGCCGCTGCCGGACTCTCGGCGAGCGCCTCGTCCAGGTCGTGGTGAACCCGTATCCCATACGCCTGCTCAAGGTCGGCGCCTTTGTCGACGGTGAGATTGTCACGTAGCTTGATACGCTGGCCGCGTACCCGGTAGGCATGCACCTCCAGCTCATCGCCGAGCAGTTGGCGCAGGTTACGCAGATGCCGCTGGCCGATGCCGCCCAGACCGCAGAACAGGATTTTCACGATGCTTTTCTCCCGTTGAGTGCACCACCACGCAGCCAGTCGGCTGCCAACGCAGCCATGCCGGCGAGCCAATGCGGCTCATCGCCAGCCTCGCCACGGGCGACTTGCAGCACGAAGTCGCCCCGGTAGCCAACGCGCAGCAACTGTTCGCGCAAGCTGCAAAAATCGGTATCGCCCTGCCCCAGGGGCACGGTACCTGCACCCAGGCGGCGATCCTTGATGTGGAAACTGCCGATGCGTTCTCCGTAGGCGGCAAATTCCTCTTGCGGGCAGTAGCCCAGGGAAGCGCTGTTGCCGGCGTCGTAGTTGACCTTCACCAAGGGATGCTCAAGGCGCTCAAGCAACTCACGGAAGGCCTGCGGCGCCAGGTCGGTCTCCAGATGCAGTTCGACGCCGTGAAGCTCGGCCGTAGGCAGCACCTGACGAAGGTTGTCCACCACCTGGTCCATCTCGGCAGCGTCACGCATGCGCGAAGCATCAACGAACGGCAGCACGACTCGGCCCACGCCCATCTGCGGGCATAGCTCCAGCAGCCACTTCAGTCGCTGGAGCAGCTCTGCGTTCTCGGCTGCACTACACCGCAACAGCGGACGATCCATGAAGTAGTCCGCGCAGATGGACACCACTGATACGCCGTGCTGCGCCAGCAGCCCGCGCAGCTCCTCACGACCGGCAGGGGTCTCCAGAGGGTTGGCTCCTTCGCCGAAGAGGTCGTAGATCCACTCGATGCCGCGCAGGCCGATTTCTGCTGCGCGCTCTATCTCGAGGCGCCAGCCTTGGCGCGGGAAGGATTGGAAGCGGCCATCCTGCGGCGCACCCAAACGGCCCTGCATGGTGTACAAGCCGGCATCGGCGTATTGGCTCAGGTAGTCACTCATATCAATCATCCAACAGCGGAATCAGCATATTTGCGCGCAATTCGTCGCGCTCGAGGAAGGGGAAGAGATCTTCCAGGGGGCTGGAGACCATTGCACCGTTCTGGCCGATTTTCGAAGTGATGCGCGGGCCGATGGCCTGGTCAAACTCCACCATCACCTCGCACAGTACCGGGCCATCCAGTGCCAGCGCCTCGTCGATGGCCTGACGCAGGTCGCTCTTGCCGTCGATACGCCGTACTGGCAGACCAAAAGCTGCGCCCAAGGCGCTAATGTCTGGAAGCGTCAGGCCGGAATCCGGGTCGCAACCAATGGTTTGCTTGAAGTACCCCCCCTGAGACGCACGAATCGAGGCATATCCGTTGTTGTTCAGGACGAAGTATTTGATCGGTAGGTGCAACCGGCGAACCACTTCCAGCTCCTGGATATTCATCACGAAGCCACCGTCGCCATCCACCGACACGGTACGTCGGCCGCCGCTGCCAAGGCAGCCGCCAATCGAAGCTGGCAGACCGTAGCCCATGGAGCCCAGGCCACCGGTGGCTACTGCGCGCTGGCCCCGCTTGAGGCGCACCGATAGCCAGAAGGTATCGAGCGCCGCGCCGGAGCTGCCCGGGATGATCTGGTCGCCTTCAGCCAACGCCTCGGACAGGGATTCGCTGAACACATAGGTGTTGACGTAGTCGCCAGGCTGTCGATATTCCGGTAGCACCACCGGGTAGGCCGCTTTCCAGGCGCGGCAACGCTCTCGCCACGCCTGGCAACCCAGAACCTGATCGCCGCAGGCGGCAAGCAGTTGCTCCATGAACACCCGAGCATCGCAAATGAAATGCTGATCCGGCATGTCGCCAAGCTTGGCGACCTCTGCCGGGTCGATATCCACCACCACGATGTCGGCCTTGCGGGCAAAGTGCGTGCGATTGAACCCAGTGATGGAAAAGTCCATCCGACAACCGATGGCTAGCACCAGGTCGGCGTTCTGCACACTGAAATTGGCGCCGCGCTGGGCGACCGTGCCGCAGCGTCCGACATAGAGCGGATGCTCATGTTCCAGCAAGTCTGCGCCGATCCAGGTGGTCAGTGTAGGAATACCCAAAGCCTCGATCAGCTCGCGCATCGCCGCCTCGCCCCCTGCGGCGTGTACGCCGTTGCCCACCAGCAGCACCGGGCGCTCGGCCTGGCGCAACCGCGTTACCAGCACATCGAGAGCCTCGGCATCTGGTACGACCGGCAGGTCAGTGGCTTGCGGCACATAGCCTTCCAGTTCGCTGGGGTCGACCTCGGTCGCCTGCACATCCAGCGGTACGTCGATCCACACCGGGCCTTTGCGGCCGGTGAGCATCAGATAGAGAGCCTTCTCGAGCTCATAGCGCACTCGCTGCGGGTCCAGCAGGCAAACGGCGTACTTGGTCAGCGGCGTGACCACACTGACAATGTCCAGCTCCTGGGTACCCAGCTGGCGCAGGCCACTCTCGCCCTTGAGGTCGGCGCGCTTGACCTGGCCGGAGACGAACAGCGCCGGGGTGGACTCGAACCAGGCGCCGGCCAGGCCGGTGATGGCGTTGGTAGCGCCAGGGCCGGAGGTCACCAGGCAGGCGCCGAACTTGCCGGAGGTGCGCGCATAGCCCTCCGCCGCAATGGCTGCGCCCTGCTCATGGAGCATGCTTACGGCGCTCAGCCGCGGCTGGCGGAACAGCGCGTTGTTCAGGTGCATGGCTCCGCCGCCGGGCAGGAAGAACACATGCCCGACGCCCTGGTTGGCGATGAACTCAAAGATATAGTCGGCGACACGCATGAAGTCGTTACTCGGCGATGGAATGCTGGGGAAGGCGATCGGCAGGGACGGCATAGAGCACCAGATCCCAGCCCTCGGCCAGATGCGGACAGAGCGTGAAGTGGTAATGCGGGTAATACTCGTGCAACTGCAGCAAAACACTCCACAGATGGTTCTGCTCGTGGTAGACGCAAACGGCGACCACCGGATGACGCTCGCTGATCAGCTTGCGCCCACCCGCCAGGCACTGTGGCTCGAAGCCTTCGATGTCGATCTTGATGAAACTCGCCGGAGCGATCCGGCAGGCCAGATCGTCAATCGTCGTGATCATCACCTGCTGGCTGCCGCGCCCCACACGACTTGCTGCGCCGCTGCCATCTTCGATGAGAATCTCGCCGTTGCTGTCGCCGACCGCCAGGGCATGAGCGAACAGCTTTCGGCCCTGATCTGCCTCAAGTTGGCTGAGGTTGCTGCTCAATTCGGCAAAGTTGGCTGGAGAGGGCTCGAAGGAATGGATCTCGCGATAGCTTCGCCCACTTTCGAGATACTCCACTACCGAGTCGCCATTGAATGCGCCAATGTCATAGAGCACTTCGTCCGCGCAGTCGCTGCTGAAATGAGCGTCGAAATAGATGGACAAGGGCGATGCGGGAGGCAACAGGTCGTGGTCCAGGGTAAGACGCCATTCGACATGATCAACGAACAGCTGACGCGAGGCCTCATCGTCGATCAGGGCAAACGCCCGGCGAATATCCTTGGCCTCAGCGGCGGCTTTCTCCGGCAGATCCAGGGAATAGTGCGGGAGGAAATGCTCGGGATAGCGCCAGGCCAGATGGCCGAACAGTGCGATACGCTCAAACCCCAGTTTGCGCAGAGGCGCCAGGCGATCGGTCATCCGATCACTGATGTGTCCACTCCAGATGGTACAAATGATCGAAGGCAGCTTGCCGTCGTACTGCTCCGCCAGTTGAGCAGGACTCATGACCGGCACCGCATCGATATGGGTTCCCCAGGATGCCGGATTGTTGTCGATAAACGCGCAAGGCGAAAAACCCATTTGCTTCAGCACGGTTTGCGTCTTGCGCCCTAGATGGCTGGCACCAAACAAAGCGAAGGGTTGCTCCAGCCCACCGATCAGCCGCTCCAGTGTATGGTTCTGACGCTCTCGAATGGATGCCAACGGCTCGCCCAGCAGGGTTTCCAGCCGATTACTCAGGCTCGAATTGGTCATGGCCGGATTCCTCATAGTGACTGCAGATAGGTCAGCGCCGACCAGAAGCCGGCACCATGATCCTTGTGCCCTTGCCAGACTTCAGGAATGAAGCTGACCTCGGGATGTTGGCGAATCTGTGCCCAGGCGGCCGGCCAGTCGATGTCGCCGGTGCCCATCAGCACGCCTTCGCCGTTGGTGCCCTTGGCGTCGGCCACGTGCAGGTGCGCCGAATGCGGCAGCAGCAGCGCCAGCGCGGCCTGGAAGTCGAGGCCGAAGTGGAAGCAAGTCATCTGCAGGTGCGACAGGTCCAGGCACAAGCGCAGGCCGTGCTCGCGGGCCTGGGCCGCCAGTTCGTCGGGCATCATGAAAATGTTCTGGTGGCGCTGGCCGCCGAAGTGCCAGGGGAACGGCGCCATGTTCTGCGGGATCAGCTCGGTGCCGGCGAAATCCACCTGGCGGCAGGCGTCATGGAAACGCTCGTAGAGTTCGGGGCGCATGGCCAGCGGGCGTGGCGCGTCGGCAGAAAAACCACCGATGTTGGCGACGATCAGCCGGGCATCGGCTGCGGGGAAGAACTCGCCGATCTGCAGGGTGGCATCGACCACGCGCTGCAGGTTGTCGATGGAGCGCCGGCGGTAGGCCGGATCGTCCGCAACCAGGTCCAGCAACTCGCTGCTCTCGAACAGCTCCGGGGCGTGCACCACCAGGCGCGAACACGCCACCTCGGCCAGGAATGGCTGTGGCTTCAGACTGAGGTCGCGGTACGACAGATGGAACTCGAAAAGGTCCGGCCCGATGCGCCGATGGTAGTCACGGAAGTCGTGGTAGCGCACCGGCACACCCCAGCGGATCGGCATGTCGAACGCCAGCTTCTGCTCGGCTTGCTGCTCCTGCAGGTCACTCTCGAACAGGAAGTCACCCTGGGCGATGTCGCGTTGGGCCGGCTTGCCCAGCAGCTCCGGCAGGCGGTACGGCGCCAGTCCCTGGCCAGGGCTGGCGATGCGCAGCATGCCCTGCTCCAATACCGCGCCACGGGGGATATCGCGGGCAGCGATCACGCTTTTGCCAAGGTTCTCGCGGTTCAGCAATTCACCCTGGCTGGCATGGCGGCCGGGACCTTGCCAGGGCAGCGCCAGTTCCAGTTGGCGGATGCCATCCACCAGTTGGCGGAATTCGGCAGGTTCCAGGCTGGCCAGGTGATCCGGGCCTTCCATGTTGCGATCCAGGGTGATGTGGCGCTCAACAAGCTTGGCACCCAGGGCCACGGCGCCGAGGGTGATGGCAGTACCGCGCTCATGGCCGGAGTAGCCGATCAGGCCGTGCAACTGCTGCAGGCGGCGCAAGTAGCCAAGCTGGATATCCCCTTCCGGCGCCGGGTAGGCGCTGTTGCAGTGCAGCAATGCGAAGGGCGTACCCAGCGCATCGAGCTGTTCGATTGCCCGGATGATTTCGTGCTCGAAGGACATGCCGGTGGACAGGATCAGCGGCTTGCCCAGGCTGGCGGCCTTGGCGATCAGGTAGGGGTTGCACAGGTCCGCCGAGGCGATTTTCAAGGCCGCCACGTCGAACTCCGCCAAGGCGTCGACACTGGGCTCATCCCAGGGGGTGCACAGGTAGGTGATGCCTTTCTGCGCGCAGTAGGCGCGCACCTGACGGTGCTCGTCGAGGCTCAGCTCGACCTTGTCCAGCAGGTCCTGGATGTACTCCACGCCAAGGTCTTCGGCGCGCGAGCCATCGGCTTTGCGCCGGTACAGCGCTTCGCGATTGCGCAGCTGGAACTTGACGCAGTCGGCGCCCGCCGCAATGGCGGCATCCACCAGTTGCCTGGCCAATGCCAGCGAGCCGTTGTGGTTGTTGCCGACTTCGGCAATGACATAGACACGCTCGCCACCCAGGGCGATGCCGTCGAGAAGAATCGGAGTCATTGGATTTTTGTCCGCCAGGAAGTTACACCGCAGGACTCAAAGCGGAAGCCTTGAGTCTGGCAGCCCAGTGCGCGCACCGCCTGCACCACGCGCTGGCGATGCTGAGGCTGTACGTAGAACAGGAAGAAACCACCGCCACCAGCGCCCAGCAGCTTGCCGCCAAGCGCGCCGGCTGCCAGCGCCGCGGCATAGATCTGGTCGAGGTGGCCATGGCTGATGGCCGAGGAAAAACGCTTTTTCAGGCGCCAGGCTTCGTCCATGCACAGGCCGAAATCACGCAGCTCGCCGCGAATCAGATAGCGGTGCATGCGTCGGCAAAGCGCCACGCTGGCGTGAAGCAGGTCGGTTTGCGAAGACTCGGCCTGCATCTCCTCGCGCTGCAGTTCGTGCAGGCGGCCAGAGTCGTGAGAAATGCCGGTATCGCATAACACCAGGCAGGACTCCAGCTCATTGCGGATCGCCTCTTCCAGACGAATCGGGTGCACCAGGTTGCGCTGGTTCTCGAATTCGATCAGGTTGAAGCCGCCGAAGGCCGAGGCGTACTGATCCTGCCAGCCACCGGCGATGCCGAAGCACAGGCGCTCGGCCTGGAACGCCAGTTCGGCAATTTCATAGGTGCTCCAGCGGTCCTGGCGCAGCTCGTTGAATGCCGCGATGGTAGCCGTGGTTGCAGCGGAAGAGCCGCCCAGCCCGGACCCCACGGGGAAGTCCGAACGTAGGTAAAGATCAAAGCCGTACCCTGGCTTGATCACCGAAACGATGGTCGCCAGCAAGCTTTTGTCACTGGCGGCCAGCAGGTCCGCCAGGGAGTCGTATTCCTCCTCGCGCCCCAGATCCTCGGAGAAAATGCGGATGCCTCGGTCATCCCGTGGCACCAGCGTGGCATGGGCATAAAGCCCGACGGTACAGCTGAGCACCGCTGCCGGATGGTCGATGAAGAAGTAGGTCAGGTCGGCACCGCCGCCACAGAAGCTCATGCGCACCGGTGCGCGGGCCCGTGCCAGCACTGGCACCTCCGGACTGGCCGCCATCAGCCGGGTATAGACCTCTACCAGGCGCCCCTGCTCGTCCACGGCCGGGATGGCGTTGAATCCAAGATCGAAAGCCTTGAGCAACTCCTCTCGCGACGCCCCGGCCTCAACGCAGCGGTACTGGCTGTTCATGCAGGTCGTTACCGGCAGGTCTGTCTGCCCCCCCTGCAACAGGTGGCGACGTACATCGCCGTTGGTCACCACCCCCAGCAGACGGCGGTCGTCGGCAATCACGAAGGCGATCTGCAATGCGCCCGCCTCGATACACTTGACCGCATCGAGAATGCTCTGGCGCTCGCCAATGCTGAGGGTCTGCACAAGCAGGTTCATAGTGAAGTATCCGGAAGAAATTCGTGGGTGTAGCGCGCAAGCGACTCTGGCGTGCCGATATCGATAAAGCGCCCGCTGTAATCGACCACGGTAACTACCTCTTGCTGGAGCAACGCGGGCAACAGGTCGTGCTCCATCGAGCATGCGCGAACGGGGGTGGCGGTAAAGGCCGACGCGGTGAAAGCATAAACCCCCGCGTTGATCAGGCCTGGTCCCTGCACGCCCTTTTCCTGCAGCGCAGCCAGGTGCCCACTGGTATTCAGCGCTAGGCTGCCATAACGGCTGCGGTCATCGACCCGCGCTGCCAGCACGGCATTGCCCGCGCCCAGCACCATCTGCCGATAACCTTGCGCGTCCACAAAGGTGTCGGCATTAAGGACCAGATAGCGCCCATGTGCAGGTTGCTCGCGCAGTGCATTGAGCAGTGCACCGCCCGTACCCAATGGGCTCTCCTCCACCACCATCGACAGTGGCAGGCCGGATTGACGCGACAGCTCGGCAAGCTGCTCGGCCACCTGCTCGGCGCGGTAATGCGCGCAAAGCACACCTTCGCTGATACCTGCAGCGGCCAACTGGCTCAGGACACGTGCCAGAAAGGGTTCACCGTGAACGGGAACCAGAGCCTTCTGCGAGTCCGTGACACTGCGCAGCCGCGTGCCGAAACCGCCACACAGGACATAAGCGCGCATCAGCACAGCCTCTGCAGGTAGGTTTCCAGGCTGCGTGCCGCATGCTCCAGATGGTCGTCGCTCAAGCCTGGCCACAGGCCGATCCAGAACGTGTCGTTCATGATCTTGTCGGTGACTGGCAGCTCGCCGGAAACCCGATAGTTCAGCCCCTGCATGTAGGGCTGGCGGGTCAGGTTGCCGGCGAACAGCAGACGCGTACCCACGCCCTGTTCGTCCAGGTAGCGCACCAGCTCCACGCGACTTACTCCGCAGCCATCGTGCAGGGTGATCGGGTAGCCGAACCAGGAAGGGTCACTGTTGGGGGTGGCCTGCGGCAGGATCAGTTTGTCCGCGCAACCGGCCAGCCGCTCACTGAGCCAGGCAAAGTTGCGCTTGCGCGCGGCAACGAAATCATCGACCCGGTCCATCTGCGCCAGCGCGCAGGCCGCCTGCATATCGGTGATCTTCAGGTTGTAGCCCAGGTGCGAGTAGGTGTACTTGTGATCGTAGCCTTGCGGCAGATCACCCATTTGCCAGCAGAAGCGCTTGCTGCAGGTGTTGTCCTCGCCGGGCGCGCAGTAGCAGTCGCGGCCCCAGTCGCGAAACGACTCGATGATGCGCTTGAGTAACGGCGAGTCGGTAAACACGGCACCGCCCTCACCCATGGTGATGTGATGTGCCGGGTAGAAGCTGAGGGTGCCGATATCGCCGAAGGTGCCGACCATGCGTCCTTGGTAGGTGGAGCCCAGGGCATCGCAGCAGTCCTCGATCAACCACAGGCCGTACTTGTCGCACAGGGCACGGATCGCGCCCAGGTCGAAGGGGTTGCCCAAGGTGTGGGCCAGCATGATGGCCTTGGTCTTCGGCCCGATGGCCGCTTCGATCAGCGCCGGATCGATGTTGTAGGTACCCATCTCGACATCAACGAACACCGGTACCGCGCCGAACTGCAGGATCGGGTTGACGGTGGTCGGGAAACCGGCGGCGACGCCGATCACCTCGTCGCCTGGCTTGATTGCCCGGTCGCCGAGGCGGGGCGAAGTCAAGGCGGAAAACGCCAGCAGGTTGGCCGAAGAGCCGGAGTTGGTGGTGAGTACGCAGCGACGGCCCAGGTACTTGGCCAGGCGCTTCTCGAATGCTTCGTTGAAGCGTCCGGTGGTCAGCCAGCCATCCAGCACGGCCTCGGTCATCGCCTGCAACTCACCGGCACCGATCACCTTGCCGGAAGGCGGAACGCTGCTCTGCCCCACCACGAAGGGTTTGGGCGCCATCTGCAGCTCGGCATAGCGTCCGACCAGCTCGGCAATCTGTTGGCGCAACTGCTGCGCCGTACTGTCACTCATGGGTTTCGCCTTGATGAACCGCGATCTGTTCGCGGGTAACGAGTTTCATGTCACGCCCTGCACGCCAAGCCAGATGCCAGTCCAGGGTATGTTTCAGGGTGTCATCCAAAGACCAGCGTGGCGTCCAGCCAAGCTTGTGCCGCGCCTTGCTGGAGTCCAGCGCCAGCAGACCGGCTTCGTGCGGCTGGGCATCGCCGGCAACCGACCAGCGCGCCTCGCCTGGCCAGCGTTCGGCAAGGCGTCGTACGATCTCGCCGACGGTGGCCAACCCTGCGCTGTCAGGGCCGAAGTTCCAGGCGGTGGCGTGTTGCTCGGGGTCGGTGAGCAAGCCCTGCGCCAGTTGCAGGTAGCCCATCAGCGGATCGAGCACGTGCTGCCAGGGACGCGTCGCATCGGGATAGCGCAGGATCACCTCCTGGCCGTCCTGCCAGGCGCGAAAGATATCCGGCAGCAAGCGCTCGGCGGACCAGTCCCCGCCCCCCAGCACGTTACCAGCGCGCGCCGTGGCCAAGGCCACACCGGCGGCGCGCAGGAACGAATCGCGGTAGCTCGCGCACAGCAGTTCGACACAGGCCTTGCTGCTGCTATAGGGGTCGAAGCCGCCCAAGGCATCTTGCTCGCGGTAGGGCCAGGGCCACTCGCGGTTGTCGTAGCACTTGTCAGTGGTCACCACCAGCACCGCGCGTACCGAAGGCGTGGCACGCACCGCCTCCAGCAGGTTGAGCGTACCCATGACGTTGGTTGCGTAAGTGTCGCCTGGCGCACGGTAAGATTCGCGCACCAGCGGCTGAGCCGCCAGATGCAGCACCAGTTCGGGCTGGAAATCATGCAGGGCACGGGTCAGGGCCGAGGCATCGCGGATATCGGCGAAATCGCCGGGGACCTGCTGTTGCAACTGCGCGACCTGCCACAGCGATGGCGTGGTTGCGGCAGGCAAGGCGAAACCACGCAGGTCGGCGCCAAGCTGACGCAGCCATACGGCCAGCCAACCACCCTTGAAGCCGGTATGCCCGGTCAGCAGGACGCGGCGCCCCGCCCAGAATGCCGGAGTCAGCGCCATAGCTGCCATGCTGCTTCGCCGTTTTTCCAGTGTGCCTCGAGCAGGTTGCGATCACGCAGTGTATCCATCGGCTGCCAGAAACCACGGTGCAGATGGCTCATGAGCTGGCCGTCCTCGGCCAGGCGGCGCAGGGGCTCGTCCTCCCAGGTAGTGGCATCGCCCTCGATGTACTCAAGCACAGCCGGCTCCAGCACGAAGAAGCCGCCATTGATCCAGCCACCGTCGCCCGCCGGCTTTTCCTGAAAGCCGCAAACCTGGTTGCCCTGCACGTCCAGCGCGCCATAACGGCCCGGCGGTTGCACGGCGGTAACCGTGGCCATCTTGCCGTGCTGGCGGTGGAAATCGATCAGGCGCGGAATATCGACATCGGACACACCGTCGCCATAAGTCAGGCAGAAGGTTTCATTGCCGACATAATCGCGGACACGCTTCAAGCGACCACCCGTGGCGGTGTTTTCCCCGGTATCCACCAGCGTCACTCGCCAAGGCTCGGCGTGGCGGTTGTGGATATCCATGCGGTTTTCCGCCATGTCGAAGGTCACGTCCGACATATGCAGAAAGTAGTTCGCGAAGTACTCCTTGATCACGTAGCCCTTGTAACCCAGGCAGATGACGAAGTCGTTGATGCCGTAGTGCGAGTAGATCTTCATGATGTGCCAGATGATCGGCTTGCCGCCTATCTCGATCATCGGCTTGGGGCGCAGGTGGGATTCTTCACTGATGCGCGTGCCCAGCCCACCGGCCAGAATGACTGCTTTCATTGTGCTGTTTGTCCGCATTGGTCGGAGGAGCGACAAAAAACTGGCCCCTGGCCCTTTATGCTGGACAAAGCAAAACGCATGCCTGCTTTATGAAGGCGCTCCTGCGCAAACGGCCTTGTCGCTGGGGATTGCTCTCGACACTTGCCTTGGCCGATTGGCGAGCAAAGCCCCAACGCAGGACCAGCGCGGAGCTCGAGCCTGTTCAGCAACCGAGGACTTGGATTGACGGTACCGACCTCTTCGCGGGTAAACCCGCTCCCACAGGGATTGGCGCAAGGCTCAAACTTTGCGCAATAGCCGTGGATTGGGCCGCCTGCGCTGACATGTTCGCCGCAATACCTGCCCCTACAGGGTTAATGCAAGGCTCGAAACCCGCCGCCCTTTGCGGGAGCGGGTTTACCCGCGAACAGGCCGGCACAGGCCTAGCACCAGGCGTCAATCCTCCGCCTGATCCTCGCCGCCCTGGCGGCTCATGCCGTACTTGCGCATTTTCTCGACCAGAGTGGTACGGCGAATGCGCAAACGCTCGGCCGCGCGCGCAACGATGCCGTTGGCGTCATCCAGCGCCTGCTGGATCAGCCCTTGCTCGAGGCTGCCGAGGTAGTCTTTCAGGTCCAGGCCTTCAGGCGGCAGCATGGCATGACTGGCGAAACTCGGCGCATGCCCGTTGATCGCCACGCGCTCCTCGAGGTCGCTACGCAGGCTGTCGACCAGCTGCTCGTCTTCGTCGTCCACATAACGGAACTTCTTCGGCAACTCCGCGACGCCAATCACACCGTAGGGATGCATGATCGCCATGCGCTCCACCAGGTTGGCCAGCTCGCGGACGTTGCCCGGCCAGCCGTGACGGCAAAGCGACATGATCGAGGCGGAGTTGAAGCGGATCGAACCGCGCTTCTCGTGCTCCATGCGCGAGATCAGCTCGTTCATCAGCAGCGGGATGTCTTCCACCCGCTCGCGCAGTGGCGCCATCTCGATAGGGAAGACGTTGAGGCGGTAGTACAGGTCCTCACGGAAGGTCCCGTCCTCGATCATGGTCTCCAGGTTCTTGTGCGTCGCGGCGATGATGCGCACATCGATGCTCTGGGTCTTGTTGCTTCCGACGCGCTCGAAGGTGCGCTCCTGCAACACGCGCAGCAGCTTGACCTGCATCGGCAACGGCATGTCGCCGATCTCGTCGAGGAACAGCGTGCCGCCGTTGGCCAGCTCGAAACGCCCGGCACGGCTGGTGATAGCCCCGGTGAAGGCGCCCTTCTCGTGTCCGAACAGCTCGCTCTCCAGTAGCTCAGCCGGGATCGCCCCGCAGTTGACTGGCACGAACGGCGCTTCGCGACGCTTGGAGTGGTAGTGCAGGTTACGCGCCACCACCTCCTTGCCGGTGCCGGACTCACCGAGGATCAGCACGCTGGCGTCGGTGTCAGCCACCTGCTGCATCATCTGCCGCACATGCTGGATGGCACGGCTGGTGCCCACCAGGCTGCGGAACAGGTTGGGCTCGCGCTGGCGACCGCGCTCGCGGGCCTGGTCGTACATCTCGCGATAGACCTGGGCACGGTGCAGGGAGTCGAGCAGCTGGCTGTAGCTCGGCGGCATCTCCAGGTTGGAGAGCACGCGGCGACGCAAGTCCTCGGGGAACTCCGCGGAAGAAATTTCGCCCAAGAGCAGAACCGGAAGGAACTCATCCCACCCAGCCACTGTCTTAAGGAGCCCCAGCACACTTGCCGGGGCATTTACTGTGCCGATGAGGACACACAGCACTTCACGGCTGGAAGACAAACCCTCGACCACCTGCTGCCAGTCCTGGCTGGAGCAAGAAAGGTTTTCTTCGCCGAGAAAATTCAGGACCACCGCCAGATCGCGGCGGCGTTCGCTGTCGTCATCGATCAGGAGAATCTTGGTTTCACGCCACATGCAATAGCAACTTCCCTAGTCATATCGGCGCCCAGAGGGCGTGCACGACATCATTCCGACTGAATGGTCAGTGTTCGGACGTCTGAATTTCGAAAACAGCCACTAGTAAAGTCAAAAAGGCCTGCACAGTCAAATTTATGGCGCCTTTTGCTCAGTCCGGTGCATCTTAACTGAACAAATGGTAAACCTTCGAAGCATTCTTTGCTTGATTGATCTGGGTCATTTCATCGGCGATGGCCTGGCGCTCGCCGATGGTCGCGTCGAGCAGCTCGCGGTAGACCTGCAGCAACCCTTCCAGGCGCTCCTTGACCACATCCTCGTCCAGCGTCGGCGCGCCAAGCATGTCGTCGATGCAGGTGCGGCAGTTCTCGTCGAGCCTGCCGATGGCATCCCAGTCCTTGGCACTCAGGGCGCTCAGCAGTGCGTCGCGGGTCTCGTCGAATCGTTGCAGTTCGCTGCTCACCTTGCTCTCCCTGCCCGGCTCAGCCGGCTTGTTGCGCTTCGGCGATCGCGTCCCAGCCGCTCTTGACGGTGATCAGCAATTGCGCGACCTCGTCAATGATCGCCGGGTCGTTGTCGATATTGGCCTGCATCAGGCGATTGGTCATGTAGGCGTAGAGGCTCGACAGCTGCTCGATATAGGCAGGGTCCGCGCTCTTCTGCGCATCCAGGCCATCGTTCAGGCCGATGATGATGTCGATGGCCTTGCCCAGCATCAGGCCTTTTTCGGCGATATCGCCGCGGGCCAGCGCACCTTTGGCCTGGGCCATGCGATCGAGCCCACCCTCCATCAGCATCTGCACCAGACGATGGGGCGTTGCTTCGGAAATCTGGGCATGGGAATTGACCTTCTGGTACTGCCGAAGGGCTCTCATGGGATTCATCTTGCGACCTCGTAGCGGGCAAAAACGACTGGTTTCATAGTCCTTGTATCGGGCCGGCGGCGGAAAACTTTACCTGTCGCCGACGTGAAGCCGGACATCATGCCCGGACTTCACGGGACCTTCACGGATTATTTGTCGTTCTTGGCATTGTTCAGCGCGTTGAGCGTGCCCAGCACGTTGTTCTGCTGCTGGCGCAGCTGAGAGACCAGGGTATCCATGCTGTTGTACTTGTCCTGCAGACTGACGCGCAGGGCTTCCATACGCGTATCCAGGGTGTCCTGCTCGGCCTTGAGCTTGGTCAGGCTCTCGCTCAACACCTTGGAGCGCTCGGCCAGGGTGCCGGTGGCTGCCTTGGCATAAGGCTCGGTCGCGGTCTGCAGGCGTGCCAGCAGGCCATCCTTGCCATTGAAGATGCTGGTCAGGTCGGCGGCGTTGGTGGCCGCTGCCTTGTCCCACTTCTTGTCGTCCAGGCTGAGCGTGCCGCCATCCTGGGACGAGGTGACGCCAAACGCGGCGAGCGACTTCATCGTGCCGTTGCCAGAAAGCGCGTTCATTTCTTCACGAATCGAAGACATCAATGCGCGCATGGACGCATCACCAGTGAGCGCAGCGGCAGTCATGGTGCCATTGGCGTTCTTGGTCACCTTGGTCTCGGCATTGACGGCCGTGATCAGCGCGTTGTAGGTGTCGATGAAGCCTTTCAGGCCCGACTTCAACGCGGTGGCGCTGGTGGTCAACGACAGGTTGGTCTTGATTAAATCGCCGCTATCCTTGTCCTTGGCGGAAACCCCCACCAGCTTGATATTCAACCCGCTGATCGCATCGCTGATATCGTTGCTCTTGGACTCCATGGAGATGCCATCGAGCACGTACTTGGCATTCTTGGGCGGATCCACAACCGTGTACCCGGCATCGATGCCCGAATTCCCCGACAAGGTGATATCGGAACCCACACCCATCTTGGTGGAAGTGATCACCAGACGCGAACCCGAGGCATCAGTCATGACGTTGGCACTCAGGCCCGCGGTGCCGAACTGACTGTTGATCGCCTCGCGCACCTGCTGCAGCGTGGCGCCCGGCGGGATGCTGACATCGTGAGCCTTGCCGTCCTGGGTAATGGTCAGCTTGGTACTGGTGGTCCCGGGATTGACCACGGCATTCGCACCACCGGCATATACCCGGGTGGACACTTTGGACGCAGAAGCCAACTGCTCCACCTGCAGGTTGAACGAGCCATTGGCCGCGCCCGCGCCCGCGGTGATGGTCGCAACCTTTTCATCCGACGACTTCAACGCCAGACCACCGAAGCTGTTGTCCTTGCCCATGGTGGCCAACGCGCCACGGAAGGCATCCAGGGCCGCCTGGATCTTGCCGATCGAGGACAACGTGGTGGTTGCCTTCAGTGTCTGGGTGTTGATCTGTGCCTGTTTCGGCGCCTTCTGCGCGTCCACCAGGGACTTCACAATCGCCTGGGTATCGATGCCCGAACCGATACCGCTGACTGTTGAACCTGCCATCATTGCTCTCCTTGTTCGGTAGCTGCCGGGTCCTTGACGACTACACGCATCAAATGACCGACAGCAACAAAAATCATGCCAGCTTAAGCCTTGCCGTCAAACAGTAGGCTGCCAGCTTCGCTGAGGCTTTGTGCCAGCTTCAGCGCCGTTTCCGACGGGAGCTGGCGGATGACATCACCGGATTCGGTGGCGATCACCTTGACTACGACCCGGCCAGTGGAATCATCGATTGAAAAATCCAGCTTGCGCTGGCTCGACTGGACGAAATCGCGGATTTCGCCAACCGCCTTCTCCAAGTCCTCGCGGGTGTGCGGCTTGTCATCGACAGCTGCGGCTTCCGGCACCTTGGCAGGCACCAGCGGATCCTTGGCGTTCGCCACTGCCTGGGGCTGCACCGGAGGATACACCTGGCTCAGCTTGACACTCATGTCCATGCTTCGAACTCCTCATGTCAAAAAAGCGAAAGGGCACGTAAACGCGCCCTTCCACCTCTTACTCAGGCGCCTGAATTACTGGAGCAGTTTCAGGACCGAGGACGGCAGCTGGTTGGCCTGCGACAGGATCGCGGTCGAAGCCTGCTGCAGGGTCTGCTGCTTGGTCAGCTCTGCAGTTTCCGAAGCGAAGTCCACGTCCTGCACGGTCGAACGGGCAGCGGTGGAGTTCTTCTGGATGTTCTGCAGGTTGTCAACGGTGGTGGTCAGACGGTTCTGGGTAGCACCCAGGCCCGAACGGACGCTGTCGATCGAACCGATGGCCTTGTCGATAACGGCCAGGGCGTTCTGGGCCTTGGTGGCATCGGTAACGTCGGTTTCCGAGATGGTGGTCTTGGCAGAGGTAACGGTCGCACCACCGAACAGAGCAGTAGCGCCGCCCAGCGAGAAGCCCTTGGCCGAGTCCAGGGAGATCTGGCCGGTGACCACCATGGCAGCACCACCCAGAGCAGCACCAGTAGCAAAGTTGCCGGAGCCGTCTTTGGCGGCGATCGAGATGTTCGCCTGGGCGTTGGTGTCAGCAGCCGAGAAGTTGATGTTCTCGCCGGTGTCCGACTTGATGCTCAGGGTGCCTTTGGCTTCGTCGAAGTTGACGCTGATGCCCAGTTTGGCGGCGTTGGATTTCAGCTGCTCAGCCAGGCCTTTCTGATCGGTCACACCAACGAAGTCAACAGTACCGCTGGAACCAACAGCCAGCTTGAAGTTGGATGGAGCGGCACCGGTAACGTCCAGCTTGACTTCAGTGCTGGCAGTTGCACTCAGACCACCGATCGAGCCATTCAGGTTGCTGGCGATTTGCTTGGCGGAAGCACCGGCAGCGTAGTTGACAGTGGCGGTCTGGCCGTTACCGGTAACAGACAGGCTGCCAGAAGCCAGGCCACCCGAGGTTGGGGCGATCGCAGTGCTCTTGACCTGCTGGGAACCGATGTTGCTGGCAGCAACGTTTTCCAGAGTCAGGTTGATGGTTTCGTTGGCGTTGGCGCCGACCTGGATGGCCTTGGTGCCGTACGAACCGTCCAGCAGCTTCTGGCCGCCGAAGGTGGTGGTTTCCGAGATACGGTTCAGTTCGGCGGTCAGAGCCTGGTATTCGTCGTTGTTCGACTTACGGTCGTCGGCGCTCAGGGAGCCAGTGGCCGAGGACAGAGCCAGGGTACGCATTTTCTGCAGGATGTCGGTCGAAGCCTGCATCGCGCCTTCGGCGGTCTGGGCGATCGAGATACCGTCGTTGGCGTTCTTAACTGCCTGACCCAGGCCGTTGATCTGGCTGGTCAGACGGTTGGCGATCTGCAGGCCGGCAGCGTCGTCTTTGGCGCTGTTGATGCGCAGGCCGGAAGACAGGCGCTGCATCGAAGTGGTCTGGGCGCTGCTGGCCTTGTTCAGGTTAACCTGAGTAGTAACCGAAGCAATGTTGGTGTTTACAGTTAAAGCCATGACGAAATCCTCGTTGGATGGGTACTGCGGCTTCCGGCCCTGGCATCCGCCGGGTATGGCCTAGAGAACCTTCGTAATGGTTATCGTCGTCTGCGTGGGTTGCTTGAGGGCATTTTCGAAAAAAAAATGCCATCACCCCGCCACCCCTATGAAATCAGGGGTTTATCGATTCGGCGGTGGACGATCATGGTCTGCCGTGCAGTCCATCGCGACTCAGCCCCACAGGAACCACCCCACCTTCCACGCATAAAAAAACGCCTGGCGGAGTACGCCAGGCGTTCTTTTCGCGGCCATCTCTAATCAAGCGCGATAGAGAATCGCCGAACCCCACGACAGCCCAACACCGAAACCACTGATGGCCACACGCTGCCAGCTGCTGTCGAACATGTGCTTCTGCAGCAGCAGCGGCACGCTGGAAGACACGGTATTGCCGGTCTCGAGCATGTCCTTGACGAACTTCTCCGGGTGTTGCTCCTCAAACCTTCGCGCCACGGCATCGACGATCGCCGCGCTGCCCTGGTGAATGCAGAAGGCATCGATATCCGCGGACTGCAGGCCACTGGCCGCGAGCAACTCATGCAGGTGCGCCGGCACCTTGACCAAGGCGAAGTTGAATACCTGGCGACCGTTCATGAAGAAGGTACCATCACTGACCTTCAGGTGCTCGGCACCCGAGCCGTCAGTGCCGAAACGCGCCTCGCCCAACTGCCACACGGCGTCTTCGCCCATCCACGTGGCGGTGGCGGCATCGCCGAACAGCATGGTGGTGTTGCGATCTTCCGGGTCGACGATCTTCGAATACGGGTCGGCGGTGATCAGCAGGCCGTTCTTGAGCCCTGCCGCCTGCATGAAGCCCTTGATGGCGTACAGGCCGTACACATAGCCGGAGCAGCCCAGCGAAACATCGAAGGCCGCCACGCGAGTCGACAGGCCCAACTTGTTCTGGACGATAGCCGCGGTGTGCGGCAGCCCTTCTTCGTCACCGTTCTGGGTGACCACGATCAACACATCGATCGACTGCGGATCGAGCTCGGGGTTGTTGGCGAACAGCGCCCGGGCCGCCTCCACGCACAGGTCGGAGGTTTCCTGCTCCTCGGCCTTGCGCGGCAGGAAGGAGGCGCCGATCTTGCCGAACATGAATTCTTCGTCCTTGCCGAACTTCGCACCCTGGACATAGTTGTCCAGGCCAGCGGTGGGCACGTAACTCGCGATGCTTTTGATGCCAATCATTCTGGCTTCCCAATGAAAACAGCCAAAGACCGCCACTCGATGAATTGAGGGCGCCAACTACCGGGACGAGGGCAAAAGGCCTTGGCCAGGCCGACATCTGGCCTGCCCTTCTGCGCACCGGTAACAAAATGCTGCAGCAGCTGCCGCATAGAATACAGGGAAGATGCACGATTTGACTCATTAGTCACAGTCAATTCTCGCCAGACACCTCTCGCAGCAAGCGGCCAGGCACGAAAAAGCCCCGGCAGCGAGACGCTGGCCGGGGCTTTTGGGTGGACGCGTACTCAGAGCTTGTTGAACAGGCTCAGCTGCGAGATGCGCGAGAAGGCCAGCTGCGAAGCTTCGAGCATGGCTTGCTGCAGGGTCAGCATGATCGACGCCTCGGCCATGTCGGTGTTACCGATGGCGTCCTGGGTGATCTTGTTGGCCGTGGTCAGGCTAGTGTTTTCCTGGCGCTGGATATCGATCGAATTGCCTCGCGCACCAATGGAACCGCGAGTGATATCTACCTGCTCGCGAGCACTGGCTAGGTTGGCGACCGCCGAGGCAACGGCGTTCTTGATCGCATTGTTGTTGCCGTCATTGCCAGGCGGCGCATCCAGCGCGGAACGCAGCTGGCTGAGGGTTTCCAGCACGCTCTGGTTCTGGTGGTTGTTGGCATTGATGGCGAACTGGTCACCCGCCTGCGGCGCACCGGACACCTGATAGGTCACCCCTGCCACCGTCAACGCCGGCGCGGTGAAGGTACCACTGGCAACCGGCTTGCTGTCTGCGGTCAATGGCTGGGCATAGAACTCGTAGGTGTTGGCCCCGGTGAACTTGATCACCGCGCCATTGCTCGGGAAGGTGCTGCTGTAGGCTGCCTGGTCGGTCACGGCGCTGCCGGTCACCTGTGCGCTCGACGGGTTGCCGGCGCCACGCACACTGGTCAGCGAATCGGGACGCGCCTGTACGCTGAACTCACGACCGGCGAAGACGGCATTGGCATCATCGCCTTCTTTAAGCGATGCCGTGACTTCGAACTCGACGCCACGCAAGGCGATACGGTTACTGCCCTCGGTCTTACTGTCGAAAGTGCCATTGGTCGCTGTTTCGGCGGTGATGTCGTTGCCCAGGGCATCGGTCACCGTGTACTGGGTGGCGCTGGTGAAGGTGATCTTGTACGGCTGGCCGGCGGTAAAACTGCTGTTGAACGTGTTGTTCGAGGTCATCAGCCCCGGCGACAGCGCAACCTTGCCATCATCGACCGCCGGCGCCACCAGAGTGGATTCGGTACGGCTCTTGTTCTTGGCCGAATCGAAGATGCTGAAACCAGTGTCGTTGGTCGCCAGGCTCAAGGTGTCGGACACCTGCAGGCTCAACTGGGTCTGGTCGCCCTGGTAGCTGTAGCTGCCATCAGCATTACGCACATAGGGTGGCGACGAAGTCTTGGTGCCACCGAACATGTAGTCGCCGTTGGCATCGCGCGAGTTGAGCAGGCCGAAGATATTGGCCTCGATCTCTTTCAGCTCGCTGCTGATGGACACGCGATCGGCATCGCTCACCCCGGCGCCACCGGCGCGGATGGCCAGGTCGCTAGCGCGCTGCATGGCATCGTTGATGGTAGAGAGCACGCTCTCTTCCTGCAGCAGCGCGTTGTTCACCGTGGTCATGTTGCCGTCGTACTGCTTGAGCAGTGCCTGCTGTTGTTGCAGCAGCAACAGGCGTGCGGCACCGACCGGATCATCGGCGGCGGTCTGGATGCGCACGCCGCTGTCGATCTGCGTCTTGCTTTTCATCAGGTCGGCGAAGTTCTTGGTGTAGCTACTGGCGCTCGACTCATAGAACTGAGCGGTGGAAATACGCACGATGGCTACTCCTTAAAGGGCGTTGATCAGAATGCTGAAGGTTTCCTGCGCCGCCTTGATGATCTGCGACGACGCGGTGTAGTAGTGCTGGAACTTGATCAGGTTGGCCGCCTCATCGTCCAGGTTGACACCGGAAACCCCGTTGCGGCTCTCCTTGGCCGCATTGAGCACGGCCGTGGTCGCAACGGTATCGATTTTGGCCTGGTTGGCCTTGGCACCGACGCGCTCGACCAGCGAGGCGTAGGACGATGTGAAGCTGGTACCGCTACCAGAGTTCATGCCGACCGTGGATTTGGTTTGCAGGCCCAGCAGCGCCTGGGCGTTGCGGTTATCGGACTTGCCGTCGGCATTGAAGCCGAAGCTGAAACTGTCATTGGCGGCCGGGCTTCCGCCCACCGAGGTCTCGACACTGAAGGTACGCGGGTTGCCGCTGCCATCGAGGATCGGCGCGCCGGCGGCATCTAGCATCGGCACATTGATCGTCAGCTTGTTGTCCTGGCCCGGCACGATGGTGCCGGTACCGATGGAGTTGCCCTTGGCATCGAACAGCTCGTAAGCCTGCGTGCCACCGCTGGCCGCCTGGAACACCATGCGCACCGGCATCGAATGCTTGATCGAATCCTGGATCAGCGCAGTGTCGGCGCCACCGTAGATATCCAGATTGGCACCGAGATTCGGCGGGGTGATGGTGCCGGAACCTTTATTGCCGCTGCCGACGACGCCATTGATCGGGCCGGCGAACGCCAGCTTGTTGGCATCGGTGAGCACGGTATTGATCGAGCCCGCCGCCGTGCGGGTCGGGCTTACCTTGAAGCTGTCACCGGCGGCGAGGCCGCCGCCATTGAGCTTGAGGGTGAAGCCATCGATCACCGGTGGTGGCGTGGTGGTCAGGTCGAAATTGCCCATGTCGGTGCCGTCGGAACGGCGCACGCTGTACTGGTTGGGGCCGGTGAACTTGACTTCGTAATCGTAGGTTGTGAGCGCGCCACTGTTGGCGATGGTCACATCCAGATTGCCGGAGCCTGCGCTGTTGCCCGCAGCCGCCAGGCTGCGCTGGCTGACCGCCATGGCGCTGTTGATGCTGGAGAACAGCGCGCTGCCGAACTGCCCGTTGGCATCCAGGCCCTGCCCCAACTGGCTGTTGATGCTGTCGGCCACCACCAGGGCTACACGGCCCAACTCGTTCATCGACGGATTGAGCACGTCCTGACGATAGCGCAGCAGGCCGCCCATCTGCCCGCCGGCGACCACCGACGTGACGTCGGAGGAGAAGGTCGGGTAGTTGATCTGCAGGCTGTACTGGCTGTTGTCCGCAGCGCTCGGCACCGCGCTCAGGGTGTTGGCGCGGTTGCCGGTAACCAGCGACTGGCCATTGCCCAGGTACACGTCGTAGTTGCCGTCGCGCTCCTGCACGGTGACGCCGACCAGTTCATTGAGCTGGCGTACCGCTTCGCTGCGCGCATCCAGCAGGTTGTTCGGCGAGGCGCCGGACGCCGACAGCTGGGTGATCTGCTTGTTGAGGTCGGCGATGCTCGACGTCAGCTTGTTGACCTGGCCCGACAGCGTGTCGAGCTGGCTGTTGATGCTGTCGTTCTGTTTGTTCATCTCGCTGGAGATGGCGTTGAAGCGATTGCTCAGGGTCTGCGCCTGGGTCAGCAGCAGCTGGCGCGAGGCGACGTCACTGGGCTTGGCCGAAGCGGTCTGCAGCGCCGAGAAGAAGGCGGTCAGCACCGAGCTGATGCCGGTGCTGCTCTCGGCCAGCAGTTTATCGATACCTGTGATCTGATCCTGGAACGCCGCCGCGTCGGTGTTGAGCGAGGTGGCGGTCTGCAGTTGATTGTCCAGGTAGGCGTTGTAGATGCGACGCACATCCTGCAACGTCGTGCCGGTACCGACGAAGCCGACGCCGATATTGTGCGAGGCGCCCGTACCCTGGATGACCTGCTGCCGCGAATAGCCGGAGACCGCCGCGTTGGCGATGTTGTTGCCGGTAATGGCCAACGCCGTCTGGCTGGCATTCAGGCCGGAGAGCCCGATCGAGATCAGAGACATGCTTCAATCCTTATAGATTCGTGTGAGTGCCAGCCATGGCGTATTCCTGGGTCGGCTGCAGTTGCCGGGCGATGCTGATGATCTTGCGGGCATAGTCCGGATCGGTGGCGTAGCCAGCTTTCTGCAGCTCTCTTGCAAACTGTTCCGGGTTATCGGCGGCACCGACGGCATCTTTATAGCGGTTGTTGTTCTGCAACAGGCTGACCAGGTCATGGAAGCTGTCCTGGTACGAATCGTAGGAACGGAACGCCGCCGTTTCCTTGACGAATTGCCCGCCACGGAACTCGCTGGTGATCGCCCGTGCCTCGGCACCCTGCCAGTTGCCGGTGGCCTTGATGCCGAACAGGTTGTGGCTGCTGCTGCCGTCGGGATTGCGCATGACCGACTTGCCCCAACCGGTCTCCAGCGCCGCCTGGGCCACCAGGTAGCGCGGATCGATGCCGATGCGCTTGGCCGCCTGCTCGGCCATCGGCAGCATGGTGGCGACGAAGGCATCGCTGTTGCTGAACGCCTTGTTCGGTGCCAGCGGCGGCTGGGCCACGGCCCGGCCGAGAATGCGCATGCCCTCGCGCGGCGCGGCGAAGCTCTGCGCCGGCTGCCAGTCGCCACGGGCAACACCGGCGAGCGAAGGGCCATTGCGGCCGGACACAGCCGCATCGCTGCCGTTTGCGCCGGCAACAGCGGCGGGCGGGACGATGCCTGCCAGCAAACGGTCGGTCAGCTTGCCCGGCAACGCCAGGCGTCGCGAGTTAAGCGCCGCCACATCATTGCGCCCTGCCACAGGCTGCTCGACGCGCGTCGGGTTGACCATGCGGCTACCCCACAATGCCGGGGCAGCAACGTCGGTTCGTGGGAACGGGCTGGTGTTGACGCCAACCTTGTTCTTGCTCAACTGGCGCACCAGCACATCCTGCAGGCCGATACCGCCACCCTGACGGGACATGCTCACCGCCAGTTGCTGGTCGTACATGTCACGGTACTGCTTGACCGTGTCACTGTTCATCGGGCTGTCTTCGTCGGCCATCACATCAGTGGCCTTGCGCGACGCCTTGAGCATCTCACTGACGAACAACGATTCGAACTCTTGGGCGACCTTGCGGATGTTGCCCTCACTGTCGCGATCGCCATGCTTGAGCGAACTCAGGCGATTGAGGTCAGTAAAGGCGCCGCTGTCGGCCGCGCCGGAAACCAGGCTTTTCGGGGTCATCCGTGGCGTCCTCAGATCACGATCAGGTCGGCCTGCAACGCGCCGGCCTGCTTCAGGGCTTCGAGGATCGCCATCAGGTCACCCGGCGCCGCGCCAACCTGGTTCACCGCCCGCACGATCTCATCCAGCGTGGTACCCGGGCCGAACTTGAACATCGGCTTGGCCTCCTGCTCAGCATTGACCCGCGACCGCGGCACCACGGCGGTCTGGCCATTGGAGAACGGCCCCGGCTGGCTGACGATCGGGTCTTCGGTGATGGTCACGGTCAGGCTGCCGTGGGTCACCGCCGCTGGCGAGACCTTGACGTTCTGGCCGATGACGATGGTGCCGGTACGCGAGTTGATGATCACCTTGGCCACGGCCTGGCCCGGGTCGATCTCGAGGTTCTCGAGAATGGACAGGTAATCCACGCGCTGGCTGGGGTCCATCGGCGCGGTGACCCGCACCGAGCCACCATCGAGCGCCTGCGCCACGCCTGGCCCAAGCAGTTCGTTGACCTTGTCGACGATGCGCTTGGCGGTGGTGAAGTCCGGACGGTTGAGGTTCAGCGTGAGGCTGTTGCCCTGGTTGAAACCACTTGGCACCGCACGCTCGACCGAAGCACCGCCTGGAATGCGACCGGCGGACGGGACGTTGACGGTGATCTTCGAGCCATCGCGGCCTTCAGCGTCGAAACCACCGACCACGAGGTTGCCCTGAGCGATGGCGTAGACGTTGCCGTCGATACCCTTGAGCGGCGTCATCAAAAGGCTACCGCCGCGCAGGCTCTTGGAGTTGCCGATCGACGACACGGTGATGTCGACTACCTGGCCGGGCTTGGCGAAGGCCGGCAGATCGGCATGCACCGATACCGCGGCAACGTTCTTCAACTGCACGTTGCCCGAGCCTGGTGGCACCTTGATGCCGAACTGCGACAACATGTTGTTGAAGGTCTGCAGGGTGAACGGAGTCTGGGTGGTCTGGTCACCGGTACCGTTCAGGCCCACCACCAGACCGTAGCCGATCAGCTGGTTGGCACGCACGCCGGAAATGCTGGCGATATCCTTCAGGCGCTCGGCGTGGGCACCGAAGGCACAGGACAGAAGCAGAGTCGCGGCAATCAACCGCCTAGCGTTGAACATGGTCATCCGTACTCAGAAAGGCCAGAGCGGGCTGATGAAGAAACGGTCCAGCCAACCAGGCTGGCTGGCATCGGCGAACGAGCCAGTGCCCGAATAGGTGATGCGCGCGTCGGCCACACGGGTGGACGGCACGGTGTTGTCGGTAGCGATGTCGTCAGCCCGCACCAGGCCGGCGATGCGTACCAGCTCCTCGCCGGTATTCAGGGTCATCCACTTCTCGCCACGCACCGCGATGATGCCGTTGGGCAGCACTTCAGCCACGGTGACAGTGATCGAACCGGTCAGGGTGTTGCCCTGGGTCGCCTTGCTGTCACCCTTGGTGGAGCGGTCACCGCTGTAACCGGCCTCGAGGGTGAGGTCGCCGCTGCCCAACGGATTGTTGGTGTTGGGCACGGTACCGAACAGCGAGGTCAAGCCGAGGTTGGCCTTGCTGTTCTTCTGGATCTGCGAGCCGGCATTCTTGCTCGCCGAGGTACGCTCGTTGAGGGTGATGGTGATGATGTCGCCAACCCGGAACGCCTTGCGGTCGGTGTACAGGCCCTGCTCGAAACCGGCCTGGTAGATCGAACCGTTGTTGGCCGCCGCCGGCAACGGGGTACGCGGCAGGACCGGCGCATAGTACGGATCGTTGGGCTTGGGCGGCGGCGCGACGCAACCGGCCAACGATACCGCCCCCCCCAGGGCGAACACGGACAACAGACGTTTCATGACGCTTACCTCTAGGCAAAACAGGCGCTGCAACAGCGAGCGGATGGTCAGCGGCCCGCACCCGGCGGGCCGCCACGGCTTACAGCTGCTGGGTGACGAACGACAGCATCTTGTCGGCGGCGGAGATGACCTTGGAGTTCATCTCGTAGGCGCGCTGGGTGGTGATCATGTTCACCAGCTCTTCGACGGTACTGACGTTGGAGGCTTCCAGGGTCTGCTGCTGGGTGGTGCCGAAACCGTTCAGGCCCGGCGTGCCGATTTGTGGCGCACCGCTGGCGGCGGTCTCAAGGAACAGGTTGCCGCCGATGGCCTGCAGGCCGGCCGGGTTGATGAAGTCGGCGGTCTGGATGTTGCCAATGATCTGCGCGGCCGGGTTGCCGGTGGTGGTGATAGAGACGGTGCCGTCCCGGCCGACGGTGAAAGTCTGCGCATCTGGCGGCACGACGATGGCCGGCTCCAGGGCGAAGCCGTTGGCGGTAACGATCTGGCCGTCGGAATTCAGGTGGAAGGTACCGTCACGGGTGTATGAAACGGTGCCGTCAGGCTGCAAGATCTGGAAGAAACCGCGACCGTTGACCGCCACGTCCAACGGGTTCTCGGTGGTCTGCAGGCTGCCTGCGGTGAAGCTCTTCTGGGTGCCGACGATGCGCACACCGGTACCGACCTGCAGGCCCGAAGGCAGCTCGCTGTCCTGGGTCGACTGTGCACCAGGCTGGCGTTTGATCTGGTACAGCAGGTCCTGGAACTCGGCGCGATCACGCTTGAAGCCGGTGGTCGAGACGTTGGCCAGGTTGTTGGAGATGACCGCGAGGTTGGTGTCCTGGGCGGACAGGCCGGTTTTAGCGACCCAAAGAGCCGGAAGCATTTAGTGTTCTCCTCGTGCGCCTGTTTTACGGCACCCGTTCAAATGTAGTTAGCCGATTTGCAAAACCCGAGCCATGGCTTCATCGCCTTCCTTGGCCGCGTTCATCATCTTGATGTGCAGTTCGAACTGACGGGACAGCGCCAGCACCGAGGTCATTTCCTCGACGGCGTTGACGTTGCTCGATTCCAGGAAGCCCGAAACCAGGCGGACGTTGACGTCGGCGTCGGCTGGCTGGCCGCTGGCGGTGTGAATCATGCCGTCCAGCCCCTTGGTCATGCCCTTGATATCCGGGTTGACCAGCTTGATCCGGTCGACCTCGGCCATCACCCGCGGGTCCTCGCCCATGGCGCGGATGCTGATGGTGCCGTCGTCGCCGACCTCGACCTTCTGCTCGGGAGGAATCGCGATCGGGCCACCGTTGCCGATGACCGGCATGCCGTTGCCGGCACGCAGCACGCCCAGGGCGTCAATGTTCAGGCTACCAGTACGCACATAGACTTCGCTGCCATCGGGGGCCTGCACGGCGATGAAGCCCTTGCCGGCAACCGCCACGTCCAGTTCGCGACCGGTCTCGACCAGCGCACCTTCACTGAAGTCGGTAGCCGGACGCTCGGTCATGGCAAAGGCACGTGCCGGAAAGCTGTCGCCAAACACCGGCATCGAACGGGCCTGCTCCAGGTCGCGCTGGAAGCCATTGGTGGAAACGTTCGCCAGGTTGTTGGCATGGGCCTTTTGCGCCAGCGCGTTCTGGCTGGCACCGGTCATGGCCACATAAAGCATCTTGTCCACAGCATCTCCTCTACGCGAACCTTGCCGCGCTGTCGTTGGCAAGGGCAAAGCAATTATCGAACCAACATTACAAAGCCCCGTAACACGGGGCTTTCAGGGCATCCTATGGCGGTTGGCGTCAGTTTATCGGCGAATACTTGCCGCAGGCGGCAAACCCACGTCAGTCGTCACGACAGGCGCCGTTACGGTAGGGACCGGAATGACGCCTCCAGCCCTCGCCCGGATCGTTAGCCGAGCACATGTAGCGCCCGGTCGCCAGGCTTTGCCACTGATACCAGGGCGCCGGCGCGGCCCCCAGCGACAGCGCCACCAGCAACGTACCGGCCACGACCACGAACACCGACAACTTCTTCATGACTTCACTCTCCGCACTGCCAGATGTGAAAAAGCCCCTGCGGGCAGGGGCTTTTTCACGCCACGATCATCAGGTCATCTGGATGATGGTCTGCATGATGGTGCTTTCGGTGGAAATGGTCTTGGCGTTGGCCTGGTAGTTGCTCTGCGCCTTGATCAGGTTGACCAGCTCACCGGTCAGGTCGACGTTGGAGTCTTCCAGGGAGCTGCCGGCGATACGGCCCAGGGTGCCGGTGTCCGGCCCGCCGATGATCGGCACGCCCGAAGCGTAGGACTCTTTCCAGGCAGTGGCGCCGACCGGAGTCAGGCCCTGCAGGTTGGCGAAGTTGGCGATCACCACCTGGCCGATGACCTTGTTCTGGCCATTGGTGAAGTTGGCGAACATGTTGCCGCTCTGGTCCACGGTCAGGCCGGCCAGCTCACCGGTGGCATAACCGTCCTGGTCCTTGGCGGTGGTGGCCGAGGCCGCGTTGAACTGAGTGGTGGCCAGCATGTCCAGGGTCACACCACCGGTACGCGCGGTGGCGCCATTGCCGACCCAGGCACCTGCGGCGTTCTTCTCGGCCGGCACCCAGCCGGTCAGCTGGAAGGTCTTGTCGGCGGCGATGGTTAGGCCACCGGTGACCGCACCGGCCGTCATGGCCGCAGTATCGAGCTTGCCACCCGAGGTGAACGGCAGCTTGTTGACCAGCGGCGTGGGCAGGGTCGGGTCGGCGGGGTTGCGACCATCGATAGTGGTGTGCATGGTCCAGGAGTTGGTGCCGGTATCCTTGACGAAGTACTGGTTCATCTGGTGCTCGTTACCCTGGCTGTCGTAGACCGGGGTATTGAAGGTGTAGTTGTAGCTTTTGACATTGGTCGGGTCGAATGGCGTAACCGAAGGCGCGGCGTCGCTGGAGTTCAGGTTGACGGTTTCGGAAATGCGGCCGGTCGGTTTCGGCGACAGGTTCGAGGTGTCAATCTTCAGGTTGGTCAGCGAGCCCTGGATGACCTTGCCGTTCTCATCCACCGGGTAGCCTTGCAGGTTGGCGCCATTGGCATTGACCACATAGCCTTCCTTGTCGCTGTAGAAGGCACCGGAGCGGGTGTAGATACGCGAACCGTTGTCGTTCAGGGCGAAGAAGCCGTTGCCATCGATGGCCATGTCCAGCGCCTGACCGGTGCCGTTGATGTTGCCCGGGTTGAACATCTGCGAGACCGCCATGGTCTTCACGCCGCTGCCCACCTGGGTCTTGCCGCCGGCGGTGCCGCGGATGGACTGCGAATACTGGTCGCCGAACTCGGCGCGCGACGCCTTGAAACCCTTGGTGGCAACGTTGGCAATGTTGTTGCCGGTAACGTTCAGTGCCTTGTTCGCCGCATAGAGACCGCTAAGGCCGATATTGAAAGACATGTACTCGCTCCTTGTGCCGATTCTGCGGCGTTAAATTCCGATGGTGGTGACTTTGGAGATGCCGACTTTGCCGATGCCAGCCAGGTCGAGCATCATCTCGCTGCCGTTCTGGAAGCTGACACTGTTGACCTTGGCTGGCAGCAGCGTGGCCAGCGTCTTGGCCTTGCCGTCGACCTTGGTCTCGGCACTGAAGGTGTAGGTACCCGGATCGACCTTCTCACCCTTGTCATTGGTGCCATCCCAGATGAAGTCGGCGGTGCCGGCCTTCTGCGCCCCAAGCTCGATGGTTTTGACCACCTTGCCGTCCTTGTCCTTGATGGTGACCTCGCCTTCGGTAATGTTCGACGGCACCACGACCTGACCATTGAAGCTCTTGGTGGTATCGACCACCGCCTTGTCGCTCGCCACGATCACCGAACGGCCGACCAGCGAGGTGGCCTGCAATGCCTGGGACGAACCGATGCCAGTGAGGATGCCGTCGACCGACTCCTTCAACGACTGGATGCCTTCGAGGCTGCTGAACTGCGCCAGCTGCGCGACGAACTCGCCGTTGTCCTGAGGATCGAGCGGGTTCTGGTTCTTCATCTGCGTCACCAGCAACTGCAGGAACGCATCTTTACCCAACGCGCTACCGGCCT
The DNA here is from genome assembly GCF_018596375.1 of Pseudomonas sp. RC3H12. Classification (NCBI taxonomy): domain Bacteria; kingdom Pseudomonadati; phylum Pseudomonadota; class Gammaproteobacteria; order Pseudomonadales; family Pseudomonadaceae; genus Pseudomonas; species Pseudomonas sp. RC3H12. The sequence goes on from NZ_CP075595.1 coordinate 3,269,690, forward strand.
GCCCGGTATTGGCGTTGTTCTTGTTGGCAGGTCTTTGCAGCGACTCTAGAAAGCTACTGCCGACCTTGGTATCAGTATTGGTGGTAGTCATTTCGGCTCCCTGCTTACTGACCCAGGGTCAGCACTTTCTGCATCATGTTCTTGGCGGTGTTCATCAGCTCGGCGTTGGTCTGGAACGCACGGCTGGCGGAGATCATGTCAGCCATCTCCTCGACCACGTTGACGTTCGGGTAGTAGACATAGCCGTCCTTGTTCGCCGCCGGGTGGTTCGGCTCGTAGCGGGCCTCGAGGTTGCTCTGATCCTCGATGATGCCCTTGACCTGCACGCCCTGCCCCGCCTCGCCCTGGTCTTCGAACAGCGACTGGCCGGCGCCGCCTTGGGCCTGCTGGAAGGTGGTGGCGAACACCGGATGACGGGCACGGTAGGTCTGGTCGATGCTCGAAGACACCGTCTCGGCGTTGGCGATGTTCGAGGCAACGGTGTTCAGGCGCGTGTTCTGCGCACTCATGCCGCTACCGGCGATGTTGAAGACACTGGCAAGGGACATGGTCACTCTCCACGCAGGGCCGATACCAGCCCTTTGAATTTACTGTTGAGCAGGGTGAAGCTGGCCTGGAAGCCAACGGCGTTTTCCGTGTAGTTCGATTGCTCGATCTGCGCATCGACGGTGTTCTGGTCGATCGATGGCTGCATCGGGGTGCGGTACTTCAGGGTGTCATCCATCATCGCCAGGCCTTCGGCCTCGATATGGCGATTATTGGTGCGGTCCAGGGCAATGCGGCCGTTCTGCTGCTTGTCGGACTCGGCGGCGAGCACGGACGAGAAGTCCATGTCGCGCGCCTTGTAGTTGGGCGTATCGGCGTTGGCGATGTTGTTGGCCAGCACCTCGGCGCGCTGGGCGCGGAAGCCCAGTGCCTTTTCGTGGATGCCGAGCGCCTTGTCGAAGCTGATGCTCATATCGGGGAAACCTTCAGAGGTTGACCAGAGTTTCGTTGGCTTAGGCTTTAGCAAGGGCTGTGCCAACCACTGCAACCCCTGGAAACAGTGGAGATGCCGGGCATCCGGCAGATGGCTATGCCAGAAAAGCGGCAAAGTGCTTCCGCTTGACGCGCAGCGAGCGGCAATTGCCAGGCGGCAAAAGCGGCAAAACAAAAAATTGACGTCAAAGCCATGTATCTATTAGCCATCACTCCGGTAGCATTCGCACCCCGCGCAAACCTATGGCTTCAACGACGAAGCGCGAGATCGCCGGCACCCGCGCCAAGTCGGACTACGATAGCAACCTGCTGAGGCTGAACCTGATTGGCGGCTACGGCTGGCAGGTCAATCCGCGCCTACGGGTCGAACCCCGCCTTGCCGCGCGCAGCAGGCAGCGCTTTTCGCACCATCAAAAAGGCCGGTATCTCGCGATACCGGCCTTTTTGATGAGCCTCACTTGGCCTGGTAGATGATGCCCGGGCTGCACTGAACCATCTGGTAATGGTCGGGCAGCCCGTTGAGCGCCTCGGACGCCCCAAGGAACAGGTACCCCCCAGGCTTGAGCGTGCCGTGAATACGCATGAGGATGTCCTTCTTGACCTGGGCCGAGAAGTAGATCAGCACGTTGCGGCAGAACACGATGTCGAACTTGCCCAGCGGCGCATAGCTGTCGAGCAGGTTGTAGGAGCGGAACTCGACGCGGCTGCGGATCGGCGCCTTAATTGCCCAGCGCCCCGGCCCCTTGGTGTCGAAGTAGCGCTGAAGGCGCTCCTGCGACAGGCCACGGGCGATGGCCAGGCTGTCGTACTCACCGGTCTTGCAGTTGGTGAGCATGGCGCCGGACAGGTCGGTGGCGACGATCTGCGCGCCCATCTTCAACTGGCCAAGGTTGGTCCGCTCGAACTCGTCGATGGCCATCGACAGCGAGTACGGCTCCTGCCCGGAGGAACAGGCCGCCGACCAGATGCGCAGGCGCTGGCCCGGGTTGTTCTTGATGAACTCCGGGATGACCTTGCTCTTGAGCACCTCGAACGGGTAGGTATCGCGAAACCACAGCGTCTCGTTGGTGGTCATGGCATCGACCACCTGCTCGCGCAGACCACTGCGCGGCTGGGTCTGGATGCGTTGCACCAGCTCGCCCAGCGACTTGATGCCCTGTTGCTCCATCAGCTTGTTGAGACGGCTGGAGACCAGGTACTGCTTATTCTCGCCCAGCAGGATGCCACAGGCTTTCTCCAGGAAGACCCGGAACTGTTCGAAATCCAAATTACCCGTAGACAATGCTGCCGCCTCTTTATAAATCGCTAGCGCCAGGGACAAACCCCGGCCGTTTTCAATGGCTCGCCTTGATCCGATCGACCACGCGCTGGGCGAGGTCATCCGGCTTGAACTTGGCCAGGAAGTCATCGGCGCCGACCTTCTTGACCATCGCCTGGTTGAATACCCCGGACAACGAAGTATGCAGGCAGATGTGCAACTTTTGCATGCGCGGATCGCTGCGAATCTCCGCCGTGAGGGTATAGCCGTCCATTTCCGGCATTTCAATATCCGAGATCATCATGAGGAACTCGTCCTCTGGCCGCTTGCCCTCGTCGACCAGCTTGCGCAGGTAATCCAGGGCCTGACGACCATCATTGAGCGCCACCACCTCGACCCCCACGGTCTGCAGGCAACGGCTTACCTGCTTGCGCGCCACCGACGAGTCATCGACGGTCAGCACTCGCAGCATCACCGCCTTGTCCTGCACCTCGGCATCGATCACACCATCCGACACAGACTCGGACGATGGCGCCACCTCGGCCAGGACCTTCTCCACATCGATGATCTCGACCATACGATTGTCGACCCGAGTCACGGCGGTCAGGTAATGATCTCGCCCGGTGCCCTTGGGTGGCGGATGGATCTCTTCCCAGTTCATGTTGACGATGCGTTCGACCGAGTGCACCAGAAAACCCTGGGTCTTGGTGTTGTACTCGGTGATGATCACGAAACTGTTGCGCGTCTCTTCCTTCAACTGCGGAAGGCCCGTGGCCATCGACAGGTCCAGGATCGGGATGGTCGCCCCCCGAATGTTGGCCACGCCGCGCACCACCGGATGAGACCTGGGCAGCAAGGTCAGGTCCGGGCACTGCAGTACCTCGCGCACCTTGAACACATTGATGCCGTAGAGCTGATCGCCATTGAGGCGAAACAACAACAACTCCAGGCGGTTCTGCCCCACCAGTTGCGTGCGCTGGTTGACCGAATCCATCACTCCAGCCATGCCGGACTCCTTCAACGATTGCCTGTGTACCAAATCGGCACGGGCTTTGCTTTTTTGAACGCCATGTACACGAAAACGACAAATTTCCGACGACTGACGCGCCTGTTGACCGGCTCACTGGCCGCCCTGTGCCTGCTGGCACCCGGCATACGTACGCTGGCGGACTCTTTTACCTTGCCTGAACAGCTTATCGGTGTCACTCAAGGGTTTCTTGAATTCACCGTAGAGGATTATCTGGCGACCACCCAGACGCCGGGGCGCTACGAGATCCAGGTCAACACCCTGGACCCGCGCCTGCGCATGCCGCTGTGCAGCCAGCAACTGGATGCCTCACTGGAAAGTTCGACGCCCCTGGGACGGGTCACGGTACGGGTGCGTTGCGATGGCGCGGCGCCCTGGACCGTGTTCGTCCCGGCCCAGGTGCGCCTGCTGCGCGACGTGGTGGTCATGACCCGTCCGCTCAAGCGCGAAAGCGTGGTCGGCGAAGGCGATGTGGCCATGCGCGAGCGCGATGTGGGCACGCTGGGGCCCGGCTACCTGACCCAACTGGACCAGGCACTGGGCATGAAGCTGCTGCGCCCCACGGTGCTCGACCAGGTGTTGACGCAACAGCATCTGGAGCAGGCCGAAGTGGTGCGCAAGGGCGACCACGTGGTGATCATCGCCCGCAGCGGCAGCCTCAGCGTGCGCATGCCGGGCGAGGCATTGGACAAGGGCGGCCTACAGACGCAGATCCGCGTGCGCAACCTGAACTCCAAGCGCGTGGTCAAGGCTCGGGTTACCGGGCCCGGCCAGGTCGAGGTGGCCATGTAGCAACACCCCGCGTCGGCATACTGACAGAACGCTGGCGATGTGGAACCGCGCCCCCTAAACTGTGTCACACATCGGGTTGCGCACGCGTGTCGAAAGGCGGTGATGCATTCACGCCTAAAGTTTTGCTCGGGTAGGCCGAAAGCAAGGCATGCGTCCTAATTCCCAGGGGTTTTGAACATGGTCATCGACTTTAGTCGTCTAAACAATTCTCCGTCCGTCACGGGCGGCGTTCGCGGCAATGCCGCACCGGGCACCGCCGATAAAGCCGGCGCGGCCAGTGAAGCGCCAAAGCAGGCCAATGCCAGCGGAGAAGCCGTACACCTGAGCCCAGAGGCCCAGCAATTGCAGAAGATCAGCGACAAGCTGCGCGACCAGCCAACCGTCAACAGCGCCCGCGTGGCCGAGTTGAAGCAAGCGATCGCAGATGGCAGCTACAAGGTCGATGCCGACCGTGTCGCCAGCAAACTGCTTGATTTCGAAGCCCAGCGCTGACCTTCAGGCGCGCTGACTTCAAGGACGCAACCCGCCAAGAGTTAGCCATGCACGACATCACCCTGCTGCAACTGATCGAAAACGACATCGCGCCAACGCAGGAACTGCTCGAACTCCTGCAAAACGAAGCGATAGCCCTGCACGGCCGGGATATGCTGGCCCTGGAGCACATCCTGGCCCGTAAACAGTCGTTGATCATCTTGCTCGAGCAGCAGGGCAAGCGCCGCAGCCAGCTGCTGCTGGAGCTAGGCCTGAGCGCCGATCGCGCAGGTGCGCAGGCGCTGGCCGCGCAGTCGAGCAATGGCGAGGCCATCATGAGCCGGCTCGATGCCCTGGGCGAGCTGATGGATGCCTGCCAGCAGGTCAACGAGACCAACGGCCGGATCATCCAGGTACAGCAGCAGACCACGGCCAACCAGATCAGAATCCTTCAGGGTGGCGATTCTCCGTCGCTCTACGACAGCCGTGGCGGTACCTCGCCAATGGCCAAGCCCCGCGCACTCAGCCAAGTGTGATTAGTTCTATCTTAGTTATATCAAGGCACGGAACATACTGGCAAAATGCCGTAACTTGCGTGTGCCGTTTTGCCTGGAGATTGATAACCCGTGTTCAATGAATCCGATGCTCCCCAGCCCCCAAAGGTGCTGACCACCCCTTTGGAGATCGCGGCCAACTTGCGCCAGCTGCTGGATAGCCACGACCCACTGATCATCAGCTTCCATGAGCGCAGCCAGCGGTTCCAGAGCTATGTGGTGCATGTCGACCGGGAAAGCGGTGTCCTGGCACTGGATGAAATGATCCCTCGCGACGGCGAGAAGTACATCGAGAGCGGCGAACCCTTCCGCGTCGAAGGCTTCCACGACGGCGTGCGCATCGCCTGGGAAAGCAACATACCGCTGACCATCACCGAGATCGACGGCCACCGCTGCTACCGTGGCCCGCTGCCCGAGGAAGTGACCTATCACCAACGCCGCAATGCCTTCCGCGCCGCGCTGAAGCTGTCGCAACTGGTCGACGTGACCCTCGACGGCACCCACCTCAAGGGCAATGGCGCGTTGCGCGGCAAACTGCTGGATATCTCGGCCACCGGCTGCAAACTGCGCTTCGACGGCAACGTCGAGGACCGCCTGCAACTAGGCCAGGTCTATGAGCGCTTCAAGGCCGGCACCCCACTGGGGTTGACCGACACCCTGGTCGAACTGCGCCACCTGCACTTCGAAGAGCGCATCAACACCACCTTCGCCGGGGTGCGCTTCCACAACCTCAACGGCCAGGCCCAGCGCAAGATCGAGAGCTTCGTCTATCAGTTGCAGCGTGAAGCGCGGCGGTTCGACAAGGACGACTATTGATCGTCGCCAGCCCATGAAAAACGCCACCCCTCGGGTGGCGTTTTCGTTGGTGCCCGGGCAGGCCGCCTAGGACATCGATTTGCCCACCTCGCCTTGCGCCTGCGCACCGGCATCCTCCTCGGTATCTTCCGCCGCCACCGGCGCCTGCATCACATCCTGCACCGTCTGCTCATCCACCCGCGGGTCGAGGGCCGCCGACAAGGGCGAGCCCGCCGCTGGCATCGCCACGTGCCCCAGCGGCGCATCCTGGACCTGGTGCAGCCCAGTGACTGCCTTGGGCCGAATGCGCCACACCAGCACCAACGCGAAGAACACGAAGAAGGCGTAGAGCATCTGCGCGCCCAGCAGCTTCATCAACACCCCGGCCGCCAACGGTCCGATACAGGCGCCCACACCATAAGTGACCAGCAGCATCGCGGTCAGCGAGACCCGCCGCTCACTCTCCACGTGGTCATTGGAGAACGCCACCGCCAAGGGATACAGGCAGAACTGCAACAGCGAAATGACAAAGCCCATGGCGAACAGCAGCTCGAGCGGAACCCCCGGCAGGATCGCCAGCGGCGCGGCAGCCAGGGCCAGGCCGATGGCCACGCTGCGGATCAGTACGGCGCGGTCATAGCGGTCGGAAAGCCAGCCCAGCGGCCACTGCACCAGCAGCCCGGCAAAGATGCAGCAGCCCATGAACAGGCCGATCTGCTCGGTGCTCAGCCCCTGGCTGGACGCATACAGCGGCGCCAGGCCATAGAAAGAGCCGACGATCAGGCCCGAACCGAGTACCGTGGACAGCGATTGCGGCACGCGCTTGATGAAGAACTTCGGCTCCATCGGTGCCGGGCGCAACGGCGCGGGGTGAATGCGCCGGGTCATGGCCACCGGCACCAGGCACAAGGCAAAGCACATAGCCACCAGCATCAGCAGTTCCGGCCCCAGTTGCGGGTGCACCACCAGGATCAACTGGCCGAGTACCAGCCCCAGGTAGGAGGCAATCATGTAGCCGCTGAACACCGCGCCACGGTGCTTGGCGTCGGCCTGTTCGTTGAGCCAGCTCTCGATAACCATGTACTGGCACATCATGCCCAGGCCGACGATCATGCGCAGCCCGACCCAGGCCGGCAGCCAGTTGGTCAGTCCATGCCCGAGCACAGCGGCGCCGACGATGCCGGCACAGGTGGCATAGGCGCGGATATGCCCGACCCGGCCGATCAATCGGTGCCCTACCTTGCCCCCCACCGCCAGGCCAAAGTAGTTGGCCGCCATCAGCGCACCGATCCACAGGCTGTCGACATGATCGGCGGCCAGGCGCAAGGCCAGGTAGGTACTCAGCAGGCCCGAGCCGATCAGCATCATCAAGGCGGCGAAGTACAGCGACTGAAACGGCTTCCAGATATTTCGCATACGTCCCGTCAAGCTCCTTGACCAGGTGGCGTTGGGTTGCAGGCAAGCATAAAAGCAAATCCATCTTGGCACAGGCCCCCAGGCAGCAAAAAGAGCCGTGGGGGCGCATTCGGTAGCGGTCGTGTCGCGCTCAGGCCTGCGCGGCCAGCACGCGGCGCTCCCAGGGGGTGATTTCATCGAAGAAATCGCTCAGCTCCAGGGTCTTGGTGGCGATGTAGCCTTCGATAAACTCCCTGCCGAACAGTTCCCGCGCCAGGTCGCTGCGCTTGAGCCGCTCAAGCGCGGCATGCAGGGTGCAAGGGAGGCTGAGGTGTTCCGGCACCTCGAACTCGCCCTGGATGGCCGGCGTCGGCGCGATCTGCCGCTCAATACCGTGCAGGCCAGCGGCAAGGCTCGCGGCAATGGCCAGGTAGGGGTTGGCATCGGCGCCCGGCAGGCGGTTCTCCACCCGCCGCGCCACAGGCGAGCTGGCCGGGATACGCAGGCCTGCGGCACGGTTGTCCTCGGACCAGCAGGCGTTGTTCGGTGACGCATAGGGGTGGCACAGGCGCTGGTAGGAATTGACGTTCGGCGCGAACAGCGCGGTGAAGTCGGCCAGACAGGCCTGCAGGCCACCGATGAAATGGTGGAAGGTGTCGGTCGCCCTGCCCTGCTCGTCGCTGAACACATTGCGCCCACTGCCGACCTCCACCAGGCTCTGGTGAATATGCATCGAACTGCCGGGCGTGTGCGCCAGTGGCTTGGCCATGCACACCACGGTCAGGCCATGTTTGAGCGCGACCTCCTTGAGCAGGTGCTTGAACAGGAAGGTCTGGTCGGCCAGCAGCAACGGATCGCCGTGCAGCAGGTTGATCTCGAACTGGCTGACGCCCATCTCGTGCATGAAGGTGTCGCGTGGCAGGCCCAGCGCCGCCATGCAGCGGTACACCTCGTTGAAGAACGGCCGCAGACCGTTGTTGGAGCTGACACTGAAGGCCGAGTGGCCCATTTCCCGGCGTCCGTCCTTACCCAGCGGCGGCTGGAACGGCTGGTTCGGGTCACTGTTGGCGGCGAACACGAAGAACTCCAGCTCGGTCGCCACCACCGGTGCCAGCCCGCGCTGGGCATACCGGGCGATCACCGCCTTGAGCTGGCCACGGCTGGACAACCCCGAAGGAGTGCCATCGAGCTCCACCGCATCGCAGATCGCCAATGCCCGAGGTTCGTCGCTCCAGGGCAGGCGGTGGATCTGCGAGGGTTCGGCCACCAACGCGAGGTCACCATCGTCGCTGCCATAGTATTTTGCCGCCGGGTAACCGCCCATGATGCACTGCAGCAGCACACCACGGGCCATCTGCAGACGACGTCCCTCTAGGAAGCCCTCGGCGGTCATCACCTTGCCGCGGGGCACGCCATTGAGGTCGGGGGTGACGCACTCGATTTCATCGATGCCCTCCAGGAGCACTGCCTGGTTGCGCGGGCCTTCGGTCGTCATGACGCTGTCCTTCTTGTTGTGTTCGCATGCCGGGAATGGCGACGCACACAACATAGGCCGGGGGTGTTTAAAATATCAAGCACCCCAGGCACCGCGCCCGGATCATTGCTCGCGCAACGTCATGCCATTGGCCGGCAGCGGCAACGCGGTCTTGTAGCGCACCTGCTTCAAGGCAAAGCTGGAGCGAATGTTCGCCACCCCGGGCAAGCGGGTCAGGTAATCGAGAAAGCGCTCCAGTGCCTGGATACTTGGCAGCAGGACCCGCAGCAGATAATCCGGGTCGCCGGTCATCAGGTAGCACTCCATCACCTCTGGGCGCTCGGCAATTTCTTCCTCGAAGCGATGCAGCGACTGCTCCACCTGCTTTTCCAGGCTGACGTGGATGAACACGTTCACATCCAGCCCCAGCGCCTCGGGCGACAGCAGCGTGACCTGCTGGCGGATCACCCCCAGCTCCTCCATGGCCTTGACCCGGTTGAAGCACGGTGTGGGCGACAGGTTGACCGAGCGCGCCAGCTCCGCGTTGGTGATGCGGGCGTTTTCCTGCAGGCTGTTGAGGATGCCGATATCCGTTCGATCCAGTTTACGCATGAGAGAAATTGACCTGGTTTTTGTGTTTGTACGGAATGTTTATCTGCGCCGCCGGACAAAGGCAATGAACTTGAGAGAAAAATTCTCCTGCCGTCCCCCTATGATGTAAAAAGACGCTGACCTGCCAGTCACGAGCCGGCAGTCAGCGGCGGCCGCTTCAAAGCTCACAAAAACAACATTCGAGCGAGCGTAAAAAGCATGAACGAGTACGCCCCCCTGCGTCTGCATGTGCCCGAGCCTACAGGCCGGCCAGGCTGCCAGACCGATTTCTCCTACCTGCGCCTGAACGACGCAGGTCAAGTCCGTAAACCCCCTATTGATGTGGAAGCCGCCGACACCGCGGACCTTTCCTACAGCCTCGTGCGCGTGCTCAACGAGCATGGCGACGCCGTTGGCCCGTGGGCCGAGGGCATCGAGCCGCAGGTGCTGCGCCAGGGCATGCACGCCATGCTCAAGACGCGCATCTTCGACAGCCGCATGGTGGTTGCCCAGCGTCAGAAGAAGATGTCCTTCTACATGCAGAGCCTGGGCGAGGAAGCCATCGGCAGCGGCCAGGCCCTGGCCCTGAACCGCACCGACATGTGCTTCCCCACCTATCGCCAGCAGAGCATCCTGATGGCCCGCGACGTGTCGCTGGTCGACATGATCTGCCAGCTGCTGTCCAACACCCGTGACCCGCTCAAGGGCCGCCAGCTGCCGATCATGTATTCGGTGCGCGAGGCCGGCTTCTTCACTATCAGCGGCAACCTGGCCACTCAGTTCGTCCAGGCGGTCGGCTGGGCCATGGCCTCGGCGATCAAGGGCGATACCAAGATCGCCTCGGCGTGGATCGGTGACGGCGCCACCGCCGAGTCCGACTTCCACACTGCGCTCACCTTCGCCCACGTCTACCGCGCCCCGGTGATCCTCAACGTGGTCAACAACCAGTGGGCGATCTCGACCTTCCAGGCCATCGCCGGGGGCGAGTCGACCACCTTCGCCGGCCGTGGCGTGGGTTGCGGCATCGCTTCGCTGCGAGTGGACGGCAACGACTTCATCGCGGTCTACGCCGCTTCGCGCTGGGCCGCCGAACGCGCCCGCCGCGGCCTGGGCCCGACGCTGATCGAGTGGGTCACCTACCGCGCCGGCCCGCACTCGACTTCGGACGACCCGTCCAAGTACCGCCCGGCCGACGACTGGAGCCACTTCCCGCTGGGCGACCCGATCGCCCGCCTCAAGCAGCACCTGATCAAGCTTGGCCACTGGTCCGAGGAAGAGCACCAGGCGGTCACCGCCGAGCTCGAGGCCGAGGTGATCAAGGCGCAGAAGGACGCCGAGCAGTTCGGCACCCTGAGCAACGGCCATATCCCCAGCGCCGCGTCGATGTTCGAGGACGTGTACAAGGAAATGCCCGACCACTTGCGCCGTCAGCGCCAGGAACTGGGGGTCTGAGATGAACGATCACAACAACAGCATCCATCTGGAAAACGCCATGTCCACCACCACCATGACCATGATCCAGGCCCTGCGCTCGGCCATGGATGTCATGCTTGAGCGCGATGACAACGTGGTGGTCTATGGCCAGGACGTTGGCTACTTCGGCGGCGTATTCCGCTGCACAGAGGGCCTGCAGACCAAGTACGGCAAGTCCCGCGTGTTCGACGCGCCGATCTCCGAGAGCGGTATCGTCGGCACCGCCGTGGGCATGGGCGCCTATGGCCTGCGCCCGGTGGTCGAGATCCAGTTCGCCGACTACTTCTACCCAGCCTCCGACCAGATCGTCTCGGAGATGGCCCGCCTGCGCTATCGCTCGGCCGGTGAATTCATCTCCCCGCTGACCCTGCGCATGCCTTGCGGTGGCGGCATCTACGGCGGCCAGACCCACAGCCAGAGCCCCGAGGCGATGTTCACCCAGGTCTGCGGCCTGCGCACCGTCATGCCATCGAACCCCTACGACGCCAAGGGCCTGCTGATCGCCTCGATCGAGTGCGACGATCCGGTGATTTTCCTGGAGCCCAAGCGCCTGTACAACGGCCCGTTCGACGGCCACCACGACCGTCCGGTGACGCCGTGGTCCAAGCACCCGCATAGCGCTGTGCCGGATGGTTACTACAGCGTGCCGCTGGACAAGGCGGTAATCACCCGTCCAGGCAACGACGTCACCGTGCTGACCTACGGCACCACCGTGTATGTGTCGCAAGTGGCCGCCGAAGAGAGCGGCGTCGACGCCGAGGTCATCGACCTGCGCAGCCTGTGGCCGCTGGACCTGGAGACCATCGTCGAGTCGGTGAAGAAAACCGGCCGCTGCGTGGTCGTGCACGAAGCCACCCGCACCTGCGGCTTCGGCGCAGAACTGGTATCGCTGGTCCAGGAGCACTGCTTCCATCACCTCGAAGCGCCGATCGAGCGCGTCACCGGCTGGGATACCCCCTACCCCCACGCACAGGAATGGGCCTACTTCCCCGGCCCTTCGCGGGTAGGCGCGGCACTGAAACGGGTCATGGAGGTCTGAATGGGCACGCACGTCATCAAGATGCCGGACATTGGCGAAGGCATCGCGCAAGTCGAGTTGGTGGAATGGTTCGTCAAGGTCGGCGACATGATCGCCGAAGATCAAGTGGTGGCCGATGTCATGACCGACAAGGCCACCGTGGAAATCCCTTCGCCGGTCAGCGGCAAGGTGCTGGCCCTGGGCGGCCAGCCCGGTGAGGTGATGGCGGTCGGCAGCGAGCTGATCCGCATCGAGGTCGAAGGCAGCGGCAACCATGTCGACACGCCCCAGGCCAAGCCGGCCGAACCGGCACCGGCAGCGGTGCAGGTCGCGGCCCGCCCCGAGCCACGCGTCGAGCCCCAGCCGCAGGTTGCCGCAACCCACGCAACCGCGCCCATCGTGCCGCGCGAGGCCCACGACAAGCCGCTGGCCTCCCCGGCGGTACGCAAGCGCGCCCTGGATGCCGGTATCGAGCTGCGCTACGTGCACGGTAGCGGCCCGGCCGGGCGCATCCTGCACGAAGACCTCGACGCCTTCATCAGCAAGCCGCAGAGCAGTGCCGGGCAGGCACCCGGAGGCTACGGCAAACGCACCGACAGCGAGCAGGTGCCGGTGATCGGCCTGCGCCGTAAGATCGCCCAGCGCATGCAGGACGCCAAGCGTCGTGTCGCCCACTTCAGCTACGTCGAGGAAATCGACGTCACCGCCCTCGAGGCCCTGCGCCAGCAGCTCAACGCCAAGCATGGCGACAGCCGCGGCAAGCTGACCCTGCTGCCGTTCCTGGTGCGCGCCATGGTCGTCGCCTTGCGCGACTTCCCGCAGATCAACGCCACCTACGACGACGAAGCCCAGGTCATCACCCGCCACGGCGCGGTGCACGTCGGCATCGCCACCCAGGGTGACAACGGCCTGATGGTGCCCGTGCTGCGCCACGCCGAAGCCGGCAGCCTGTGGAGCAACGCCAGCGAGATCGCCCGTGTCGCTCACGCGGCGCGCAACAACAAGGCCAGCCGTGAAGAGCTGTCCGGCTCGACCATCACCCTGACCAGCCTCGGCGCCCTTGGCGGCATCGTCAGCACACCGGTGGTCAACACCCCGGAAGTCGCGATCGTCGGCGTCAACCGCATGGTCGAACGGCCGGTGGTGATCGACGGCCAGATCGTCGTGCGCAAGATGATGAACCTGTCCAGCTCGTTCGACCATCGCGTGGTCGACGGCATGGATGCCGCCCTGTTCATCCAGGCCGTGCGCGGCCTGCTGGAACAACCCGCCTGCCTGTTCGTGGAGTGATCATGCAAGAGCTCATCAACACCACCCTGCTGATCATCGGTGGCGGCCCCGGCGGCTACGTGGCCGCCATCCGCGCCGGGCAATTGGGCATCCCCACCGTGCTGGTCGAAGGCCAGGCCCTGGGCGGCACCTGCCTGAACATCGGCTGCATTCCGTCCAAGGCGCTGATTCATGTGGCCGAGCAGTTCCACCAGGCCAGCCGCTACACCGAACCTTCGCCGCTGGGCATCAGCGTGTCCTCGCCGCGCCTGGACATCAGCCGCAGCGTCGAGTGGAAGGACAGCATCGTCGACCGCCTCACCAGCGGCGTCGCCGCGCTGCTGAAAAAGCACGGTGTGAAGGTGATCCATGGTTGGGCGAAGATCCTCGATGGCAAGAGCGTCGAAGTCGACGGCCAGCGCATCCAGTGCGAACACCTGCTGCTGGCCACCGGCTCCAGCAGTGTCGAACTGCCGATGCTGCCGCTCGGCGGGCCGATCGTTTCCTCTACCGAAGCCCTGGCGCCCAAGGCCATGCCCGAGCACCTGGTAGTGGTCGGCGGCGGCTACATCGGCCTGGAGCTGGGCATCGCCTACCGCAAGCTCGGCGCCAAGGTCAGCGTGGTGGAAGCCCGCGAACGCATCCTGCCGACCTACGACGCGGAACTCACCGCGCCGGTGGCCGACTCGATCAAGAAACTCGGCATCGCCCTGTACCTGGGCCACAGTGTCGAAGGCTATGCCGACGGCTGCCTGCTGGCCAGCGACGGCCAGGGTGGGCAACTGCGCCTGGAAGCTGACCAGGTGCTGGTGGCCGTGGGCCGCCGTCCACGCAGCAAAGGCTTCGGCCTGGAAAGCCTGGACTTGAAGATGAACGGCGCCGCAATCGCCATTGATGAGCGCTGCCAGACCAGCATGCGCAACGTCTGGGCCATCGGCGACGTGGCCGGCGAGCCGATGCTGGCGCACCGGGCCATGGCCCAGGGCGAGATGGTCGCCGAGATCATCGCCGGCAAGGCACGACGCTTCGAGCCAGCCGCAATCGCCGCGGTGTGCTTCACCGACCCGGAAGTGGTGGTGGTCGGCAAGACCCCGGAGCAGGCCGGGCAGCAAGGTGTGGATTGCATCGTCGCGCAGTTCCCCTTCGCCGCCAACGGCCGGGCCATGAGCCTGGAGTCGAAGAGCGGCTTCGTGCGCGTGGTGGCTCGCCGTGACAACCATCTGATCCTCGGCTGGCAAGCGGTGGGCGTGGCGGTTTCCGAACTGTCCAGCGCCTTCGCCCAGTCCCTGGAGATGGGCGCGCGCCTGGAAGACATCGCCGGGACCATACATGCCCACCCGACACTGGGCGAGGCGGTGCAGGAAGCGGCGCTGCGCGCCTTGGGGCACGCACTGCACATCTGATTGAAGACACTGAAGCGGCACTAGCCGATTTGGCCCGCTGCGCCCCAGGCGACGCGGGTCTTTTTTCAGCCATCACTCGGCTACGGTGTTCTTGCCATCCGCCTTGGCCCGATACAGCGCCTGGTCCGCCCGTGCCAGCAATCCGCCGGCATCATCACCCTCACGCCACTGCACCACGCCATAGCTCATGGTCAGCTGACACGTGCCGATGGGCTCGATCGCCGCCATCGCCGCGCGGATCGCCGACGCCACCTCACAGGCGTGTTCCAGCGTTGTGCGCGGCAACACCACGGCAAACTCATCACCTCCCCAGCGGGCCAGCAACCCCCGGCCACCCAGGCACTGACGGATGCGCTCGGTGACCTCGATCAGCGCGGCATCGCCGCGGGCATGACCGTGCAGGTCGTTGATCGGCTTGAAATCGTCCAGGTCCATGGCGATCAGTGCCAGTGGCTCACGGAAGCGCCGGGCGCGCTCGCACTCCTGCTGAAGCGTCTTCTCCAGGCGATAGCGGTTGGCGGTACGGGTCAACGCATCGCGCTCGGCCAGTTCGCGGTTCTCATCCAGTTGCCGCTGCAACTGCTGGTTGACCCATGACAGCTCACGGGTACGCTCGGCCACCTGGCTCTCCAGCGATTGGTTGCGCTGCTCGAGCTCCTCCACCAGGCGCTTGCCTGCGTCGATATTGCGATGAGCCCCGAGCATGCGCGCCACCGAGCCATCCGCGTTGCGGGCGATGATATGGCCGCTGTCCTCGACCCACAGGTAACTACCATCGAGGCAACGGCACCGGTACTCGATACGGTAGCGCTCGTTGCGCTGGGTGATGTAGGCCTCGAAATGCGCCATCACCCGCGGATAGTCCTGCGGGTGTATCACGCTTTCCCAGGTCAGCACAGAGTTGTCCAGCGAGTGGCTGGGGTAACCCAGCATCGCGTACCAGCCTGGGCTGCGGTAGACGTAGCCGCTGTTGGCATCCCAGTCCCAGATGCCGTCGCTGATCAGCTCGAACAAGGTGTGCAATTGCTGCTCGGTGAAGCCGGCCGGTATCGGCTTTGCTGCCTGATTCATGGACGCTCTCCCTGTTGCCCAGCAACTGCGCCCCGTAACCGGTGCTGCCGACACTTGCTATTTTTTGCCGCTAGCGGCAATTCCGTTCCTCTGCCGGGCAAGCATATTCTGAGCGAGAGGCTGCCGGAATAGCCCTTTCGCCTTATTATGTCGCGCCACCATTGCTGGCACAGCTTTTGCCCCTGTTGTCGCCTCTCTAACATTCGCTCATGGAGGAAACATGCTTATCACAACGAACGGCCTGGGGTGGCAGACCGTGCAGCAACAGCAACGCAGTGTTCTCGAGCAGCCTGCGGCACAGCTGCCCACCCTCCAGCCGCTGATAGCCAGCGCGAAAACCTCGGCGCAACAGAACAATCAGGCCAGCACCTCGCAGCAGCACGCCGAAGACAATCGCAAGGAGGCCTTCGCCAAGCTGATGGTCATGCTGCAAAATCCTGACGCGGCCAAGCGTGAACAGGCCAGCGTGGGCAAACAGGAAGGCTCCAGCGCCCTGCAGGAGTTTCGCGATTACATGGCCAAGTCACCGGCGGAGAAGATCAAGGAAAAGATGCTGCAGGAGCTGGGCCTGACTCCTGAGAAGTATGGCGCGCTGCCGCCCGAGCAGAAAGTGAGGGTCGACCAGCTGATCGCCCAACGCTTGCAGGACGAGGTCGAGCGCAAAACCCAGGCCAGGCTCGAACAGCAGGCGCAGCGAGAACAGGCCACCACCCAGCCGCAAAGCGTCCTGACCTCGACAAATGACGATGATACCGAGCGACGCTACACCACCCAGCTTTGAGCCGGGCTTTGTCCCCGGTTCAGTAGAAGCGTTTCGGATCCCCTGACTCGAGCAGGCTGGCCAACTGGGTCAGGGCGAAGCGCAACTCCTCCCGGCTGGTCGGCGACATCAGCACGACCCGCACGCCACGCGGATCGCCCGTGCGCTCCACCTGGAACTGGCTGGCGCTCATGACCGCCACGCCATTGGCTCTCGCCAGCATCGCGAACTCGTCGCTGCGCCATGGCTCAGGCAAGTTGAGCCAAAGGTGGTAGCTGTGCGGCTGGCTTTGCAACGACGCATCGGTGAAGACTTCACGGGCGATGGCTTGGCGTGCCGCAGCCTCGGCGCGGTGCATGCGGATCAGTTGGTTGTCCAGCCCTTCGCCGATCACATGGCTGGCCAGTTGCGCGGTCAACGGCGAAGGCATCCATACCGTGCTGCGTACCATGGCAGTCAGCCGCGACAGCAGTTTCGGCGGGCTGTACAGGTAGCCGATGCGCAACGCCGGCATGACGGACTTGGACAGGCTGGTGAGGTAGATCGAACGCTCCGGCGCAAAAGTCGCCAGCGGCCGGGCCTGTGGGTCGGTGGCGAGGAAGCCGTAGATGTCGTCGTCCAGCAACAGGAAGTCGAACTCCTCCGCCAGCGCCGCGATCTGGGCACGGCGCTCGTTGGACATGATTGCCGTGGTCGGATTCTGGCAGGTTGCCACGCACACCAGCATGGCTGGCCGCTCGCGCTGGCAGATCTCGCGCAACGCCTCGGGGAGGATGCCCTGCTCGTCCATCGGCACACCATGCAGGCGGCGGCCCAGGCCGTGAGCCACGGAGATGATACCCGGGTAGCACAGCGACTCGCACAGCACCAGATCGCCCGCCGCGGTCAAGGCGCTGATCGCCACCATCAGCCCGTGCTGGGCGCCGCTGGTGATGACCACCTGCTGCCACTGCGCACCCGGCAACCACTGCCGCAACCATTGCGCGCCCGCCTCGCGATGCGCCGGATGGCCGCCGTCGGGGGCGTAGTCCAGCACCTGCTCCAGCCGCGTGGTATTGGCCAGTTCGGTCAGCGCATTGCGCAACCAGTACTGCAGGGTTTCGCCGTAGGGCTTGATGATCGACAGGTCGAGCACTTCGCTGCGGGCAACGGGCGCTGCGGCGGAGGTCGCGCGGGCAACGACAGGGGCCTCGCCCGTGTCGGCGATCCGGTCAAGAACGTAGGTGCCGCGGCCCACTTCGCCCTGGGTCAGGCCGCGCCGCGACGCCTCGGTGTAGGCGCGGCTGATGGTGCCTGGCGTAACGTCCAGTGCCTGCGCCAGTTCGCGTAGCGTCGGCAAGCGCTCGCCACGTCGCAGCACGCCACTGGCGATATCGTGCGCCAGCGCATCGGCGATGGTCAGGTAGACAGGCTGATTACTTTCGCTGATCCGTGGAACCCACATGAGACGGCTACCGGGCTTAAATGATTGAAATTTGAACACACAGACCGACTTGAGTCGATCCTCCGAGCGATTCAAGTTGTGAACAGCACCCGCGTGAGAGCTGCCCCACTTGAATTTAGGCCACGTTACCGTATAGATTCAATTTGAATCGAATCAATCGAATCAATCAACTCACCTGGACTCGCCATGGATAATCTCAGAAAGGATTTTTCCCTCTCCGCCCTGGTCGCCGGCCTGATCGCCGTGATCATCTCCTACGCCGGCCCCTTGATCATCGTGTTCCAGGCCGCCGACCAAGCCGGCCTGGGCAATGAAGCGACCGCATCTTGGATCTGGGCCATTTCCCTCGGCAGCGGCCTGACCGGCCTGCTGCTGAGCTGGAAACTGCGAGTACCGGTGATCACCGCCTGGTCCACGCCCGGCGCGGCGCTGCTGGTATCGATGCTGCCGAGCGTGTCACTGGCTCAAGCGGTGGGCGCCTATATCGTCGCCTCGCTGCTGATCGCGGTGATCGCCCTGAGCGGCGCCTTCGACAAGCTGATGAATCGCCTGCCAAAGGCCATCGCCGCGGCGATGCTGGCCGGAATCCTGTTCCGCTTCGGCGCCGAGCTGTTCAGCTCGATCCGCCTGCAGCCCGTGCTGGTGCTGTCGATGCTGGCGAGCTACCTGCTGTTCAAGCGCCTGTCGCCGCGCTACGCGATTCTTTCGGTGCTGATCGTCGGCTGCGGCCTCGCCGCCGGCCTGGGGCAGTTGGACACCCAGGCGCTGGTGCTGGAAATGACCGTCCCCACCTGGACCAGCCCGCAGTGGAGCTGGCAGGCCATTGTCAATATCGGCCTGCCCTTGGCGCTGGTGTCGCTCACCGGCCAATCGGTGCCCGGTATCGCCGTGCTGCGCACCTCCGGCTACCAGGTACCGGCACGCCCGATCGTCTCGGTCACCGCCCTGGGTTCGCTGCTGCTGGCACCATTCGGCTGTCACGGCGTCAACCTGGCGGCGATCACAGCGGCCATCTGCACCGGTCGCGAAGCCCACGAGAACCCGGACAAGCGCTATATGGCCGGCATGGCCTGCGGTGCCTTCTATCTGCTGATGGGCAGCTTCGGCGCCACCTTGGCCTCGGTGTTCTCCGCCCTGCCGAGGGAACTGATAGCCGCCCTCGCCGGCCTGGCACTGTTCGGCGCCATCGCCAACGGCCTGGTGGGCGCCATGAGTGACGAAAAACAACGGGAACCGGCGCTGATCACCTTCCTGGTCACCGCCTCTGGGATGAGCTTGCTCGGCCTTGGCGCCGCATTCTGGGGGCTAATCTTCGGGCTGGCTGCACACCTCGCCCTGAGCCACAGACAAACGACTCGACAGCCCCGGGAAGGCATCCAGGCAAGGTAAACAAAGGAGAATTGGAAAGAGATGGCGTCCCAGGCAGGATTTGAACCTGCAACCTTCCCCTTAGGAGGGGGATGCTCTATCCAATTGAGCTACTGAGACACAGAGGCCGACAACAGACGCTGCGCGGCAGGGACGGCGAGCATGTTAACCAGCATGTGCGCATTTGTCATGTATCAATCGGGCATTATGCACTTGGTCTTTTCCCCTGCGTGTCGGCGATAATGCCCTCGGCGCGCAACAGATCGACCAAGGCCTCGACCGCACCGTCCAAAGGCCCGGAATTGTCCACGACATGCACGCCGGGATCGTAGGCCTGCAGCCTGGAATTGCGGGCCAGGCGCTGCTCGATCTGCTCGGTGCTTTCTCTTCCCCGGGCCAGCAAGCGCTGGCGCAGCACCTGCGGAGAAACGACCAGCCCCACAGCCACCAGATCGGGATAACACTGCCGGGCGATTGGCAGGTACGCCCGCGAACCGTTGACCAGTACCGAGCGCCCCGCAGCCAGCCATGCATCCAGCTGCACAGGGATGCCGTAGCGCAAGCCATTGGCCTGCCAGTCCAACGCAAAGGCCCCCGCTTCGCGCATGGCCTCGAAACGTTCGGCGCTCACGCCATGCGCCGCTTCGCCCTTGGCTTCGGCCGAACGCGTGATGACCCGCCGGGCGATTTCGACCCCCTGGACGAACAATCGCTCACGGGCCGCCTCAAGTAGGGAATCTTTTCCTGAACCAGACGGTCCCATGAGGAATATCAGGCGTCCCCTTGAGGCCGCCCCACCGCTTGCGTCATATTGCATAGCCACTATGCTCAATGTATGGGAAACCAGCGCATTTAATGATTTTCCCTGAACCTTTGCTGTCTTTTACCAGATTTTGACGGCATTTGTCTGACACCCATGCAATTCGATGAATGTGAAACTTTTCAAACCAGTGCTCATTTCTGATAATTGGTACTGGCAAAAAGCCTTTATCGAGATCACTATTTGTCACAGAATTGACGCCAAGGAAACGGCGATCATGAGGCAAGATGAAGAACCAAAATCACATCACGGTTGAACATTTTGTCGTCGCCGCGGTCGTACTTCCACCGTGCGGCCAATTTGAGAACCGCTCCCCTGAACCAGAACAACCGGTCAATTTATATGCGCCCAATGAAACAGGCTATCTACTCCAGCCGCACCGCTGACAAGTTTGTCGTCCGCCTGCCAGACGGGATGCGTGAGCGCATTGCCGAGGTAGCGCGCAACCATCACCGCAGCATGAACTCCGAGATCATCGCCCGCCTGGAGCAGAGCCTTATCCAGGAAGGCGCTCTGGGTGACGAGCTGAGCATGCGCCTGGACAGCCCAGAGCTCAGCCTTCACGAACGCGAACTGTTGCAACGCTTCCGCCAGCTGTCCCACCGCCAGCAGAATGCGCTGGTCGCCCTCATCGCCCACGATGTGGAAATGGCCGCCGACGCGTCCTGATCCTGCCAAGCGCACACAAAAAAGCCAGCGTAAGCTGGCTTTCTTGTTTCTGGCGTTCCGTCGACCTACATCAGGAACAGCGTTGCCAGGCCGAGGAAGATGAAGAATCCACCACTGTCGGTCACTGCAGTGATCATCACGCTCGACCCCATTGCCGGATCTCGACCCAGGCGCGTCAGCGTCATCGGGATCAATACCCCCATCAGCGCTGCCAGCAACAGGTTCAAGGTCATCGCGGCGGTCATGACCAACCCCAGCGACCAGCTGCCGTACAGCCAGAACGCCACCACCCCGATCACACCGCCCCAGACCAGGCCATTGATCAACGATACCGCCAGCTCCTTGCGCATCAGGCGGCTGGTGTTGCCTGGTGACACCTGGTCCAGCGCCATGGCGCGAACGATCATGGTGATGGTCTGGTTGCCGGAGTTACCGCCGATACCGGCCACGATCGGCATCAATGCCGCCAGGGCCACCAGCTTCTCGATGGAGCCTTCGAACAGGCCGATCACCCGAGACGCTACAAACGCGGTGATCAGGTTGATGGCCAGCCACGCCCAACGGTTGCGCAGCGAGCGCCAGACCGAGGCGAAGATGTCTTCCTCTTCGCGCAGACCGGCCATGTTGAGCACTTCGCTCTCACTTTCCTCACGGATCAGGTCGACCATTTCATCGATGGTCAGGCGGCCGATCAAGCGCTCTTTCTTGTCCACCACCGGAGCGGATACCAGGTCGTATCGCTCAAAGGCCTGAGCCGCGTCGTAGGCATCTTCCTCGGGGTGAAAGGTCACCGGGTCATTGGCCATGACCTCCGCGACTTTCTTATCCGGGTCGTTGACCAACAACCGCTTGATGGGCAGCACGCCCTTGAGAATACCGTCGTAATCGACCACGAACAGCTTGTCGGTGTGCCCTGGCAGCTCTTTGAGCCGGCGCAGGTAGCGCAATACCACTTCGAGGCTGACATCTTCGCGGATAGTGACCATCTCGAAGTCCATCAATGCACCGACCTGCTCCTCGTCGTAGCTCAGGGCCGAGCGCACACGCTCGCGCTGCTGGGCATCGAGGCTCTCCATGAGCTCATGAACGACGTCGCGGGGCAATTCCGGAGCCAGGTCGGCGAGTTCGTCGGCGTCCATCTCCTTGGCGGCCGCCAGCAACTCGTGATCGTCCATGTCGGCGATCAGGGTCTGGCGCACGGCATCGGAGACTTCAAGCAGGATGTCGCCGTCACGGTCAGAGCGCACCAGCTGCCAGACCGTCAGGCGATCGTCCAGTGGCAGGGCTTCGAGGATGTAGGCGATGTCGGCGGGGTGCAGGTCGTCGAGCCTGCGCTGCAGCTCAACCAGGTTCTGGCGGTGGACCAGGTTTTCCACCAGGTCATGGTGATGACCTTCCTGACGGTGCGTCAGGTCCTCGACCACCCGCTGGCGCTGCAACAGTTCGATCACCTGGGCCAGGCGATCCTGCAGGCTGTCTTGGGTTTTCTTTACTTCGATTTCGGTCATAGGCGAACTCCACTCCCAGCAGCGGAGCACGCCGGGAGAATCAATCGGTCAGATCTGTCTGTATGAAGCGTGTTAGCGAGTAACTACTGGGTAAGTCCATGGTGGTATTCCACAAGCCCCGGCGGGGCTGACGGGCGCAATCATACACTGTGCAAGCTGTCGGATCGCTTAAATTTTTGGCTAGAACAATCGTTTGCGCGCCAAAGCTGTGACAACGCTCGAAGCCATCAGTGCGACGGTTGGTCTGGCGTTAAAAGCACATTCGTTTTGTGTCGACCCGATCTACAGCTGCAGATACCTGCACGGATCGCCTATAGCAGTAGCTTAGATGGACATCTGCGACAATTCAGCGCATACGGAAAAACAAAAAGCCCGCTCAAATGAGCGGGCTTCTTGATGTATGGCGGACTCAGCAGGATTCGAACCTGCGACCGCTCGGTTCGTAGCCGAGTACTCTATCCAGCTGAGCTATGAGTCCGTGGGGTAGTTTTAGACCAGATTACCACTGGTTGTTCGAGGTGGCCTTGCAAGCAAGGCCACTTCAGAAGTGGCGGACTCAGCAGGATTCGAACCTGCGACCGCTCGGTTCGTAGCCGAGTACTCTATCCAGCTGAGCTATGAGTCCGTGGTTGGTAGTTTTAGGCCAGGTTACCACTGGCTTGTTGAAGTGCCTTTGCAAGCAAAACCACTTCAAAAGTGGCGGACTCAGCAGGATTCGAACCTGCGACCGCTCGGTTCGTAGCCGAGTACTCTATCCAGCTGAGCTATGAGTCCGTGGGGTAGTTTTAGACCAGGTTACCACTGGTATTTCAAAGCAGCCTTGCAAACAAAGCCACTTCAAAAGTGGCGGACTCAGCAGGATTCGAACCTGCGACCGCTCGGTT
Organism: Pseudomonas sp. RC3H12; assembly: GCF_018596375.1. Lineage (NCBI taxonomy): Bacteria > Pseudomonadati > Pseudomonadota > Gammaproteobacteria > Pseudomonadales > Pseudomonadaceae > Pseudomonas > Pseudomonas sp. RC3H12. The sequence goes on from NZ_CP075595.1 coordinate 3,292,712, forward strand.
CGTAGCCGAGTACTCTATCCAGCTGAGCTATGAGTCCGTGTCTTGCTGCCTGGGTCGCTCAAACGTTTTTACTCGTTTATAGCGACCCGAGCGAATAATGGCGGTGAAGGGGGGATTCGAACCCCCGATACCCTTATGAGGTATACTCCCTTAGCAGGGGAGCGCCTTCGGCCACTCGGCCACCTCACCGCAACACGAGGCGAATATTAAACACACCCTTCCTCGTTTGCAACCCTTTTTTTGAAAAAAACTTCAAAAGAATTAAAGGCTTGGCTCCTCGTCCTTCTCTTTCTTGATCCGCAGGTAGATTTCCTCGCGGTGAACGGCCACTTCTTTCGGCGCGCTCACGCCGATACGCACCTGGTTGCCTTTGACACCCAGGACCGTCACGGTGATCTCACCGTCACCAATGATCAGGCTCTCGGCGCACCGACGAGTCAGAATCAGCATAGTTTTCTCCTCACATGAATCTTCAGGGACAACAGTCTTTGATAAGCAGGGCCTGGCCGGGGACGACGGCGCAGACCCGAATCGACCACCACAGGCGCCTGGACAGGGACACCAGCAGCGGCCAGAAACGCGAAGGGCGCGGCAAGCCGCGCCCCTCCAGGCAGCGTCTTACTCACCCTGTCGGGCGGGAGCATCAAGCTCGAACGCGGTATGCAGCGCGCGTACAGCCAGCTCCAGGTACTTCTCTTCGATCACCACCGAGACCTTGATCTCGGAGGTGGAGATCATCTGGATGTTGATGCTCTCCTTGGCCAGGGCTTCGAACATGCGGCTGGCGACACCCGCATGGGAGCGCATGCCGACGCCGACGATGGACACCTTGGCGATCTTGGTGTCGCCGATCACTTCACGCGCGCCAATTTCGCGGGCAGTGTTCTCCAGCACGCTCAGCGCCTTCTCGTACTCGTTGCGGTGCACGGTGAAGGTGAAGTCGGTGGTGTTATCGTGCGAAACGTTCTGCACGATCATATCGACTTCGATGTTCGCGGCGCTGATCGGGCCGAGGATCTTGAAGGCAACGCCTGGGGTGTCCGGGACGCCACGAATGGTCAGCTTGGCCTCATCACGGTTGAAGGCGATACCGGAAATGATCGGCTGTTCCATGGATTCCTCTTCATCGATGGTAATGAGGGTACCCGGACCCTCCTTGAAGCTGTGCAGCACGCGCAGCGGGACGTTGTACTTGCCGGCGAACTCCACCGAGCGGATCTGCAGCACCTTGGAGCCGAGGCTGGCCATTTCCAGCATCTCCTCGAAGGTGATCTTCTCCAGGCGTTGGGCCTGGGGCACGACACGCGGGTCGGTGGTGTAGACGCCGTCGACATCGGTGTAGATCTGGCACTCGTCGGCCTTCAGGGCCGCCGCCAGGGCCACGCCGGTGGTGTCGGAACCGCCACGACCGAGGGTGGTGATGTTGCCGTGCTCATCGACACCCTGGAAGCCGGCGACCACCACGACACGGCCGGCCTTGAGGTCGGCGCGGATCTTCTGGTCGTCGATCTGCAGGATGCGCGCCTTGTTGTGGGCGCTGTCGGTGAGGATGCGCACCTGGTTGCCGGTGTAGGACACCGCCGGCACGCCGCGCTTCATCAGGGCCATGGACAACAGGGCGATGGTGACCTGCTCGCCGGTCGAGACGATCACGTCCAGCTCGCGGGGTTCGGGCTTGTCGGTGATCTGCTTCGCCAGGTCGATCAGGCGATTGGTTTCCCCGCTCATCGCCGACAGCACGACCACCAGGTCGGTGCCTTGCTCGCGGAATTTCTTGACCTTGTCGGCAACCTGCTCGATCCGCTCGATGGAACCGACAGAGGTACCGCCAAATTTCTGTACGATCAACGCCATTTCAAAGGTGCCTCAGCCCTAAAGGGCCCCAAAAAACAATCCAACATGAAACGGCCGGCGACTAGACCGCCGGCCGCCTCATCTCAAAGTCCCTGCTCGGCGAACGGCACTGCCAGGGCCAGGGCCTTGTCCAGCGCGGCGACGTCGACGCCACCACCCTGGGCCATGTCAGGGCGACCACCGCCCTTGCCACCGACCGCCGCAGCGGCTTGTTTCATCAGATCGCCAGCCTTGAGTTGGCTGGAGAGGTCCTTGGTCACGCCAGCCACCAGCACGACCTTGCCCTCATGCTCGCTGCCCAGCAGGATCACTGCTTGGCCGAGCTTGTTCTTCAGCTGATCGACGAGCGCCAGCAGGGCCTTGCCATCCTGCCCATCCAGGCGGGCGGCGAGGACCTTGGCACCCTTGACCTCAACGGCCGCATTGGAGAGATCGTCCCCGGCGGCGCTGGCGGCCTTGGCCTGCAGCTGCTCGAGCTGCTTTTCCAGCTGGCGGTTGCGCTCGAGCACAGCCGACAGCTTGTCGATCAGGTTGTCGCGGTTGCCCTTGACCAGCTGCGCGGCTTCCTTGACCTGCTCTTCAGCAGCGTTCAGGTAGGCCAGCGCGGCGGCGCCGGTGACCGCTTCGATACGGCGCACGCCAGAGGCCACGCCGCCTTCGCTGATGATCTTGAACAGGCTGATGTCGCCAGTGCGCTTGGCATGGATGCCGCCGCACAGCTCGACGGAGAAATCACCACCCATGCTCAGCACGCGCACGGTGTCGCCATATTTCTCACCGAACAGCGCCATAGCCCCTTTGGCCTTGGCGGTTTCGATATCGGTCAGCTCGGTCTCGACTGGAGTGTTCCTGCGCACTTCGCGGTTGACGATGTCTTCCAGGGCCTTGATCTGCTCTGGCTTGACCGCCTCGAAGTGGCTGAAGTCGAAACGCAGGCGCTGGCTGTCGACCAGCGAGCCCTTCTGCTGCACGTGATCGCCCAGCACCTGGCGCAACGCTTCGTGCAACAGGTGAGTGGCCGAGTGGTTCAGCGAGGTGGCGTGCTGCACCTCGGCATCGACCTTGGCCTCGACCGGCGAGCCGATGACCAGTGCACCGCTGGCGACCACGCCGTGGTGCAGGAAGGCACCACCGGTCTTGGTGGTATCGCGCACGTCGAAGCGCGCGGCGCCGGCCTGCAGGTAGCCGCTGTCGCCGACCTGGCCGCCGGACTCGGCATAGAAAGGCGTGCGGTCGAGCACGACCACGCCCTCCTCGCCTTCGCCCAACTGGTCGACCGACTGGCCATCCTTGTACAGGGCGATGATCTTGCCCTGCCCTTCGGTGGTGTCGTAGCCGAGGAAGTCGGTGGCGGTGTCGACCTTGACCAGGCTGTTGTAGTCCATGCCGAAGGCGCTGGCGGAACGGGCACGCTCGCGCTGGGCTTCCATTTCACGCTCGAAGCCGGCTTCGTCGATGGTCAGCTCGCGCTCGCGGGCGATGTCGGCGGTCAGGTCCATGGGGAAGCCGTAGGTGTCGTACAGCTTGAACACCACGTCGCCCGGGACGACCTTACCCTGCAGCTGGGCCAGGTCCTGCTCGAGGATGCGCAGGCCCTGCTCGAGGGTCTTGGCGAACTGCTCTTCCTCGGTCTTGAGCACGCGCTCGATGTGTGCCTGCTGGCTCTTCAGCTCAGCGAAGGCCTCGCCCATCTCGGCGACCAGGGCGGCGACGATCTTGTGGAAGAAGCTGCCCTTGGCGCCCAGCTTGTTGCCGTGGCGGCAGGCGCGGCGAATGATGCGGCGCAGCACGTAGCCACGGCCTTCGTTGGAAGGCAACACACCGTCGGCAATCAGGAAGCCGCAGGAACGGATATGGTCGGCGACCACTTTCAGCGATGGCTGGTCATCGTTGCTGCAGCCGATGGCTTCGGCGGCGGCGGCCAGCAGGCTCTGGAACAGGTCGATCTCGTAGTTCGAGTGCACGTGCTGCATCACCGCACTGATGCGCTCCAGGCCCATGCCGGTGTCCACCGACGGGGCGGGCAGCGGGTGCAGGACGCCGTCGGCGGTGCGGTTGAACTGCATGAAGACGTTGTTCCAGATCTCGATGTAGCGGTCGCCGTCTTCTTCCGGCGAGCCGGGTGGGCCGCCCCAGATATCAGCGCCGTGGTCGTAGAAGATCTCGGTACACGGGCCGCACGGGCCGGTATCACCCATGGTCCAGAAATTGTCGGAGGCGTATGGAGCGCCCTTGTTGTCGCCGATGCGCACCATGCGCTCGGCGGGGACGCCGACTTCCTTGGTCCAGATGTCGTAGGCTTCGTCGTCGCTGGCGTAGACGGTGACCCACAGCTTTTCCTTGGGCAGGTTCAGCCACTTGTCCGAGGTCAGGAAGGTCCAGGCGAAGGTGATCGCGTCGCGCTTGAAATAGTCGCCGAAGCTGAAGTTGCCCAGCATCTCGAAGAACGTATGGTGGCGGGCGGTGTAGCCGACGTTTTCCAGGTCGTTGTGCTTGCCACCGGCGCGCACGCACTTCTGGCTGCTCACGGCGCGGGTGTAGGCGCGCTTTTCCTGGCCGAGGAAGCAGTCCTTGAACTGGTTCATGCCGGCGTTGGTGAACAGCAGGGTCGGGTCATTGCCCGGGATCAGGGAGCTGGAGGCAACGCGAGTATGTCCCTGCTCTTCGAAGAAGCGGAGGAAGGCTTCACGGATTTCTGCGCTTTTCATAGGTTCTTCCACGGAAACGGCGGCCACACGTCGAATCGACGAAACGACGGCAAAGGGCCGCATTATATCGGTCCTGCAGTCTCGGTGCAGTGTGTTTATGCGATAGAAACCGTCGATTGGACGGCTTGCAGGGCTAAAGCAATTGAAAACGGCATGACCGCGATGCTATCGCCAGCGTTTCGCTACTGGCAAGCCAATTACGGTCCCGGGACAGGGAAAATTAACAGGTTGGTGAATTAAAAGAATTTCATCACCGAAGGGATCCAAAATCGCAGGCGCGGGCTTGCCCCGCGCCTAAGGGAATCAGGCCAGGCGTTGCCCCGAATCCGGGACGATCAGAATGCCGGCGCGCAGCCCGTTCTTTACCTTGGGGTTGGGGAAGATGATCCGTGCGCCCTCCTCCTCCACCACCCAACGCATCTCGGCCAGGTCCTCAGCCAGCAGATCGCCCTTTTTCAGCTCGGAGAAGTTCTCGATGTCCGCCGGCAGGTGCAGGCGGAAACTGTCGCTGTGCTTGATGATCTCGCGGGCGACACTGAACAGCTTGAGGCCATCCAGGGACTGCTCGGTTACCGGTTCGGTATCTTCGATGAGCTGGATCAGACGCGCTTCGAGCCTGTCGAGATTGACCTCCTCGTTCTGCCCGAACGGCCGTGCCTTGCCGAGCTCCAGGGTAAAGGCTTCGGCATCGAGCTGCTCATAGGTGAAGGCGCTGAAGGTGATCGACGACTTGCTCTGCAGCAGTACCGCCTGCATGCCGGCCGCTGCCAGACGCGCCAGCTCTCGACGAGAGTGCAGGCGCCCCTCCTTGTAGGGGTACAGCGCGAACTGCTCGATCTTGGACCCACGAATGGCGGTATGCAGGTCGTAGTGCAGGCGGGTGCGCTCGGGCTTGCTGAAGAACACCCGGGCGAACTGTTCGAGTTCGGCGGCGCGCAGCGCCTCGAAGCCACTGGAAAGTTCGTGGCGGCCATTGAACAGGCGGTTGATGTCCTGCTCGATGAAGCGCTCACCCTTGCGGATCGCCGCTGGGTTGCCGAACAGGAACAGCACCCGCGCACGCGGCTTGATCTTGCCGTTGGCTACACCGTGCAGCAGCCTTTCGAGCAACTCGATCGGCGCTGTCTCGTTGCCATGGATACCGGCCGACAGCAGCAGGTCGAGCCCGCAATCCTCACCTTCGGGCGGGCGCACTTCCAGCGCACCCTCCCCCAGCCAGCGCAAACGCACGCCCCGGGTGGTCACTTGGGTCTTCTCGGCCGGTTCGTGATCGGTCAGGGTCAGCTCAAGCAGTTTGCCAAGGGCGAGCATAGGCGCTTCCTTAGTGGTGGTGGCCGCAGTCCGGGCCATGGACGTGGTCGTCGTCACCGGCGACATCGGCCGGTTCCATTTCCAGTTGCAGGCTGACCAGGTTGGTGGCCATCGGGCGCAGCAGCAGGTTGGCGTACTCGGTGTCGTCTTCCTCGACATCGACGCCGATCAGCAGCTGGCCGCGGCCGTCCTGCTGGATCCACACTTCCTTGCCTTGCCAGACCACGGCAAAACGGGTGCACGAGGTTTCCAGCTGGGTGCCGTCTTCATCTTCCAGGATCAGGCGCAGGGCGTCGGACATTGCAATTTCTCTCTTCAAGGTTGGCGTTGGAACGGATAGACCGAACCCAGCTTGAGGATCTGGGTCAGTTCATCCAGTGCCGTGCGGCATTCCACCAGCAACTGCGGGTCGGCCAGGTCCGCCTCGCCGAGGCGATCGCGGTAGTGCTTGTCGACCCATTGCACCAGGGTGTCGTACAGCGGGGCGGTCATGATAACGCCTTGGTTGACCGCCGCCAGTTCGTTTTCCTTCAACGCCACGCGCAGCCGCAGGCAAGCCGGACCACCGCCGTTCTGCATGCTCTGCTTGAGGTCGAACACCTTGACCTCCGTCACCGGGCCGCCCTGGCTGGTCAGTTGCCCCAGATACGCCCAGACGCGATCGTTGTTGCGGCACTCTTCCGGCACCACCAGCAGCATCGAGCCGTCTTCGCGGCTTAGCAACTGGCTGTTGAACAGATAGGAACGCACCGCGTCCTCGACCGTCACCGCCGCGCGCGGCACGCAGATACCCTGGAAGCGGCCACCCTTGCTGGCCAGTTTAGCCTGCAGTTGGCCAAGCACCGCATCGGTCTCGAGGAAGGCGTCCTCGTGGTAGAACAGCACCTCGCCGTTGCCTACCGAGATCACGTCGTTGTGGAACACGCCCTGGTCGATCACTGCCGGGTTCTGTTGAGCGTAGACCACGCCGTCAGCGCTCAACCCATGCAGGCGGGCGACAGCCTGGGAAGCCTCCAGAGTCTGGCGCGCCGGGTACTTCTGCGGTGCTGGGTAGCGGTTGTCGAAGGCGCTACGGCCGTAGACGAAGAACTCGACACCTGCTTCGCCATAGGCACGGCAGAAACGCGTATGGTTCGCCGCGCCTTCGTCACCGAACTGCGCCACGGCCGGCAAGGCCTGGTGGTGAGCGAAGTGCTTGTCATCGTTGAACATGGCGCCGAGCACCCGGCTGGTAGTCGGGTGCTCGATGCTGCGATGGTACTTGCAGTTCAGGTTGGCGGCGGTGAAGTGCACACGACCGTCCGCAGTGTCGGCACTAGGGCTGACAGTGGCGGCGTTGGCCACCCACATGCTAGACGCCGAACAGCTGGCAACCAGCAGCGGCATGGCCTCCTTGGCGGCACGCTGGATCACTTCGGCGTCGTTGCCGGTGAAACCGAGGCGACGCAATGCGGCCACGTCCGGGCGCTCCTGCGGGGCCAGCACGCCCTGCTTGAAGCCCATTTCCATCAGCGCCTTCATTTTCGCCAGGCCCTGGCGCGCCGCCTCACGCGGGCTGGAACCCTGCTGGCTGTTGCTCTGCGAGGCCACGTTGCCGTAAGACAGGCCACCGTAGTTGTGGGTCGGCCCCACCAGGCCATCAAAATTCACTTCAAAGGATTTCATCGGCAAGGCTCCGAGACCTGTTGTTATAGGGTGACGCCCGGCGTCAGGGTCGCCGGCAGTACGAGATTCGCGGTCTCCAGCGAAGCCACGGGGTAGGCGCAGTAGTCCGCCGCGTAGTAGGCGCTGGCGCGGTGGTTGCCGCTGGCACCGACGCCACCGAACGGCGCGCTGCTGGCGGCGCCGGTCAGTTGCTTGTTCCAGTTGACGATGCCGGCGCGACTGCGCAGCCAGAAGTGCTGGTAGCGGGCGTTGGAATCCGATAACAGGCCAGCGGCCAGGCCGTACTGGGTATCGTTGGCTTCCTCGATTGCCGCATCGAAATCGGTGTAGCGGATCACCTGCAGCAATGGGCCGAAGAACTCCTCGTCCGGGCGCCCGGCCACCGCAGTGACGTCGATGATGCCGGGGGTGAGCAAGGCGGCGTCAGCCTGCGGCTGGGTCATCTCCAGCAACGCCACGGCGCCCTTGCCGAGCAGTTCGGCCTGGGCCGCCAGCAGAGCGCGGGCCGCCTGCAGCGAAATCACCGACCCCATAAAGGGCGCGGGCTGCTGGTCGAATGCACCGACACTGATGCTGCGACTCACCTCGACCAGACGCCGGATCAGCGCGTCACCCCAAGCGCCCTGCGGCACCAGCAGGCGGCGGGCACAGGTGCAACGCTGTCCGGCGGAGATGAAGGCCGACTGGATGATGGTGTACACCGCGGCATCCAGGTCCTTGACCTCGTCAACCACCAGCGGGTTGTTGCCGCCCATCTCCAGGGCCAGGATCTTGTCCGGGCGGCCGGCGAACTGCTGGTGCAGCAGGTTGCCGGTACGGCTGGAACCGGTGAAGAACAAGCCGTCGATACCCGGGTTGGCGGCCAGCGCCACGCCGGTGTCACGGGCGCCCTGGACCAGGTTGAGCACACCAGCCGGCAACCCGGCCTCGATCCAGCACTGGACCGTCAGCTCGGCTACCTTGGGGGTCAGCTCACTGGGTTTGAACACCACGCAGTTGCCGGCCAGCAGCGCCGGAACGATATGGCCGTTGGGCAGGTGGCCGGGGAAGTTGTACGGGCCGAATACCGCCACCACGCCATGGGGCTTGTGGCGCAGCACGGCAGTGGCGTCGGCCAGCGGACCGCTCTTCTCGCCAGTACGCTCGCGGTAGCTCTGTACCGAGATGGCGACCTTGTTGACCATGCTGGTGACTTCGGTGGCCGATTCCCACAGTGGCTTGCCGGTTTCCTCGCCAATGCAGCGCGACAGCGCCTCGGCATTGGCCTTGAGCTTCTCGGCGAAGGCCTCCAGCACGCCAATACGCGCATCCAGGCTCAGCGATGCCCAGCCGGGGAATGCCTGGCGGGCAGCCTGCACGGCATTCTCTACCTGTGCAGCATCGGCGCCCTGCCCTTGCCAGATCACCGCCTGGGTGACGGGGTTGAGCGACTGCAGGGCTTCGCCCTGGCCAGCCAGCCATTGGCCGGCAATGTAATGCGTATTCATTTACTGGGCCTCCCGACCGGCGGACAGTGGCACGGCGCGCACGTTGTCGCCGGCGCCCAGGCGCAGGCGCTTGGCGGTCTGCGGATCGACCACCAGGGTGCCTGCGGCCAGGCGCGCCGGCGCGGCCGTGATGCGGCAGTCTTCGCGCTTGCGGTTGTGGATGATGAAAGGGGTGGCGTCGTCGCCTGGCGTACCAACGGCCAGCACCAGGGTCTCGCTGTCACGCACGGCGCGAATCTTCGAGGTCTCGCATTCGATGGCAGGGCCCGCATCGAAGATGTCGACGTAGCCCTGGTAGTTGAAACCTTCACGCTTGAGCATGGCCAACGCCGGCTCGGTATCGGCGTGCACGCGGCCGATGACGTTGCGCGCCGCTTCCGAGAGGAAGCAGGTGTACAGCGGGAATTTGGGCATCAGCTCGGCGATGAACGACTTGTTGCCCACGCCGGTGAGGTAGTCGGCCTGGCTGAACTCCATCTTGAAGAAGTGCCGGCCCAGGCTTTCCCAGAATGGCGAACGACCCGCCTCGTCGGACATGCCGCGCATCTCGGCGATGATCTTGTTGCCGAACAGCTGCGGGAACTCGGCGATGAACAGCATGCGCGCCTTGGACAGCAGACGCCCATTGAGCCCGCTGCGGTAATCGCTGCGCAGGAACAGCGAACACAACTCGGAGTTGCCGGTCAGATCGTTGGCCAGGAACAGCGTAGGGATCTCGCGGTAGATGTTCAATTCCTGGGAGGCACTGACGGTCAGGCCGACCCGGTAGTTGTACCAGGGCTCGCGCAGGCCGACGGCGCCGGCGATGGCGCTGATGCCGACCACCAGGCCCTCGTCGTTCTCCAGCACGAACAAGTAGTCGGTGTCGCCGCGCTCGGCTTCGCCGCGAAAGCTCTTCTCGGCCCAGCCGACGCGCTGGCCGAGGCGCTCCTCGTTGGCGGGCAGCGTGGTCAGCCCGGTGGTGCCGGTGCTGCGGGCCAACTCGATCAGCGCGGGTAAATCGCTGCTGCGTACAGGACGAACGATCATGCAATCTCCTTGTGCGGCGGTCTGTGCCTGCCGCGAAACTCTCTGTTGCGGCGTTTCAGACCGCGACCAGGCGCACGCTGGCGCCCTCGCCGACACCCAGGGCCTCGGCGGCTTCGCCGCTGAGGTTGACCGGCTTGCCCGGAACCCAGTCCAGTTCCAGCAGCACGGCGCGGTAATCCTGCAACTGGCCGTTGCACACCAGGTACGGACGGCCGCCCTTGACCGGCGACTCGTCGAGCTTGACCGGCACCACCCGGCTCTGGGCGATGGAGCGGATGCCCGAGGCGCGGGCGTGCAGGGTCGGGCCGCCGTCGAAGATGTCGATGTAGTGCTCGGTCTCGAAGCCTTCGCGCATGAGGATGTCGAAGGTGATCTGCGCCCGCGGGTGCACCTGGCCCATGGCCTCCTGTGCCTCGTCGGCCAGCAGCGGCACGTAGATCGGATAGTGCGGCATCAGTTCGGCGAGGAAGGTGCGGCTCTTCAGGCCACACAGGCGCTCGGCGTCGGCGTAGTTGAGGTCGAAGAAGTTGCGGCCGATGGCGTCCCAGAACGGTGACTCGCCCTGTTCGTCACTGTAACCGACGATCTCGGTCACCACTGACTCGGCGAAGCGCTCCGGGTGCGAGGCCATGAACAGCAGGCGGCCACGCGAGTTGAGCTCGGCGAAGGCGCTGGTCACCAGCTCCGGCACCACGTAGAAGCTGGTCAGCAGGCTGTTGCCGGTGAGGTCGTGGCACAGCGACAGGACGTGGATCTTGTTGTGGATCTTCAGCTCGCGGGAGGCGTGTACGAAGGTCTCGTTGCGGAAGCTGTAGAACGGCTCGGAGTAGCCGGCCGAGGCGACGATGGCCGAGCAGCCGACCAGCTTGCCGGTGGCGCTGTCCTCGAGCACGAAGAAGTAGCTCTCCTCACCGTTGAAGCTGACCTCGGCGGCGAAAGAGGTTTCCGACGCGGCGATCTTGTCGCCCAGACGCCCAGCGTCGTCCGGCAGCGAGGTGACACCAATGGGGCTGTCGGCAGCCATGCGCTGCACTTCGTTCAGATCAGCCATTTGCGCGGGGCGCATCACCAGCATGGTGTCACTCCTTTCGGGAAAGCGGGCCGATCACCTCGGCACGAAAAAACGGCGGGCACGCGCCACTACCTGCAAGCAGGTGCCCGCACTGGAATCAGGTATCGCCGGCCTCGCTCGAGGCCGGCGACAGCAGCACCGCAGGATCAGCCCTGGGTCAGTTTGCGCACAGCGCGCTCGAAGCGCTCCAGGCCTTCATCGATATCGCTGTCCTCGACCACCAGGCTCGGGGCGAAGCGCACGACATCGGGACCTGCCTGCAGGACCATCACGCCTTCCTTCTCGGCGGCGTTGAGGATGTCCTTGGCCTTGCCCTTCCAGGCGTCACTGAGCACGCAGCCGATCAGCAGGCCGACGCCGCGCACCAGGGTGAACAGGCCGGTTTCCTGGCCGATTTTCTCCAGGCGGGTCTTGAAGCGTTCGTGCTTGGCCTTGATACCCGCCAGGGTTTCCGGGGTGTTGACCACATCGAGCACGGCGCAGGCGACGGCACAGGCCAGCGGGTTGCCGCCGTAGGTGGTGCCGTGGGTGCCTACGGCCAGGTGCTTGGCCAGGTCGCTGGTGGTCAGCATGGCACCGATCGGGAAGCCACCGCCCAGGCTCTTGGCACTGGTCAGAATATCCGGGGTGACGCCGTAGTGCTGATAGGCATACAGCGAGCCGGTGCGGCCGACGCCGGTCTGCACTTCATCAAAGATCAACAGCGCGTTGTGTTCGTCGCACAGCCTGCGCGCGCCTTCCAGGTAGGCCTTGTCGGCCGGCACCACACCACTCTCGCCCTGGATCGGCTCGATGACCACGGCGCAGGTCTTGTCGGAAATCTGCGCCTTCAACGCTTCCAGGTCGTTGTACGGCACATGGCTGATGCCGGTGATCTTCGGCCCGAAGCCGTCGGAGTACTTGGGCTGGCCACCGACGCTGACGGTGAACAGGGTGCGACCGTGGAAGCTGTTCACAGTGGCGATGATTTCGTGCTTCTCGGGACCGAAGCGGTCATGAGCGACACGGCGGGCAAGCTTGAAGGCGGCCTCGTTGGCTTCGGCGCCGGAGTTGCAGAAGAACGCGCGCTCGGCAAAGGTCGCGTCCACCAGCTTGTGCGCCAGGCGCAGAGCCGGCTCGTTGGTGAACACGTTGGAGACATGCCAGAGGGTATTGGCCTGCTCGGTCAGCGCCTTGACCAGCGCCGGATGGCAGTGACCCAGGGCGTTGACTGCGATGCCGCCAGCAAAGTCGATCAGCTCGCGCCCGGACTGGTCCCATACTCGGGAGCCCTCGCCTCGCACAGGAATGAAGGCCGCCGGGGAGTAGTTGGGGACCATGACCTGGTCGAAATCGGCACGTTGCACCGGGGCTTGCTCAACGGACATCTGAGTCTCCTGAAGAGGAACGCTGGCCTGGAAGTGGCGAGCGATGAAGGGATTGTAAGGACTGATCGGCGCCTGTCCTTGCTGCCAGGCGACAACTTGTTACAGCGCCAAACCGAGTTTTCACGCGGTTTTCGGCAATGCGACAAACAGTGTCGCAATCGCGCAGTGTAACGGCAGCAGAGGGTGGCGGGGAGATGCTCGGTGAGAATTGGGTGAACGGGTGTTCACATGTACAAACCGCATCGCGGGGCAAGCCCGTTCCCACCAGCAATACACTGCGCAGGAGCGGGCTTGCCCACGCTAGTGCCTTCGCTGGAAGGGAGATTTTCAGCCGCGCTCGGCCGGTGCCGAACTCAGCTCGAACGGGCTGCTGTTACGTCGCTGATTACGGTCTTCGCGCGGTGTGGCGCCGAAGAAATTGCGGTACGCGCTGGAGAAATGTGGCCCGGAAGAGAAGCCGCAGGACAAGCCGATCTGGATGATCGACTTGCTGGTCTGCATCAGCATCTGCCGCGCCTTGTTCAGGCGCAGCTCCAGGTAGTACTGGCTAGGCACGCGATTAAGGTACTGCTTGAAGATACGCTCCAGCTGGCGGCGGGAAACGCACACGTGCTGGGCGATTTCGTCGGTGGTCAGCGGCTCTTCGATGTTGGCCTCCATCAGCAGCACCGCCTGGGTGAGCTTGGGATGGCTGGAGCCCAGGCGGTTCTGCAGTGGAATACGCTGGCGCTCGCCACCTTCGCGAATGCGCTCGACCACCAGCTCTTCCGACACCGCGCCGGCCAGTTCCGCCCCATGGTCCCGGGCGAGCACCGCCAGCAGCAGGTCGGTCACCGCCATGCCGCCGCAGGCAGTCAGGCGATCACGATCCCAGTCGAACAGATGGCTGGTGGCGATCACCTTGGGGAAGCGCTCGGCAAAATCATCCTGCCAGCGCCAATGCACCGCAGCGCGGTAGCCGTCGAGCAGGCCCAGCGCCGCCAGCGGATAAACCCCGGCCGACAAGCCGCCGATCATGCAACCGCTGCGCGCCAACTGTTTGAGCGCGGCGGACAATGCCGAACCGATCGCCACCGGCGGTTCATCAGCCAGCAGGAACAGCTTGTGATAGCCCTCCAGGCGGCCGGCCCACGCTTCGCCCGGCAGGCGCCAGGCGCCCTCCTGCCCGGCCTCGGCCTGCAGGTAGGACATTGTGTAGACCACGTCCGGATGCACCCGCTGGGCAACCTGCAACACCTCTTCGGCCAGCGCCAGGGTCAGCGGCTTGGTGCTGGGCCAGATGAGAAATCCGATTCGCTGGGTGGTCATAGGGCGTGGTCCGAAACCTGAAAAGGAGGGTCGCGCTTGTGGCGCCGGGGCATGCTGCGTGCGTTGCGCAGCATGCCCCATCATGGTGCAAAAGTGCAGCCTTTACTTCAGGCTGCCGGAAAGGAACTGCTTGAGGCGCTCCGACTGCGGATTGACCAGCACTTCACGCGGGCAGCCCCGCTCTTCCACCAGGCCCTTGTGCAGGAACACCAGCTGGTTGGAAACCTCACGGGCAAAGCCCATCTCATGGGTGACCACGACCATGGTGCGGCCTTCCTGGGCCAGCGATTGCATGACCTTGAGCACATCGCCCACCAGCTCCGGATCCAGCGCCGAAGTCGGCTCGTCGAACAGCATCACCTCCGGCTCCATGGCCAGGGCGCGGGCAATGGCCACACGCTGCTGCTCGCCACCGGACATGTGCCCGGGGAAAGCGTCCTTGCGGTGGGACACACCGACCTTGGCCAGGTAGTGCTCGGCCTTCTCCAGCGCTTCCTTCTTGTTGACGCCCAGCACGTGCACCGGCGCCTCGATGACGTTTTCCAGCGCAGTCATGTGCGACCACAGGTTGAAGTGCTGGAACACCATCGACAGGCGCGAACGCATGCGCTGCAGCTGTTTCGGATCGGCGGCCTTGAGCGCGCCGTCCTTGCCGGCAACCAGCTTGAGCTCTTCGTTGTTGAGCAGGATCTTGCCCGCGTGCGGCTGCTCCAGCAGGTTGATGCAGCGCAGGAAGGTCGATTTACCCGAACCGCTGGAGCCGATGATGCTGATCACGTCGCCTGCCTTGGCTTCGAGGGAGACGCCCTTGAGCACCTCATGGCTGCCGTAGCGCTTGTGCAGGTCTTGGATTTGGAGTTTGTACATACTGTCGGATCTCACAGAGCGGTCAGTGCTTGCGCGGCGCCAGGTAACCGAGCCAGCGGCGTTCGGCCATCTTGAACAGGCGCACGAGGATGAAGGTCAGGCACAGGTAGAACACGCCCGCCGTGATGTAGGCCTCGAAAGGCAGGTAGTACTGGGCGTTGACCGTGCGCGCGGCACCGGTGATGTCGATCAGGGTGACGATCGACGCCAGGCTGGTGGTCTGCAGCATCATGATCACTTCGTTACTGTACTGCGGCAGCGCCCGGCGTAGCGCCGACGGCAGCAGGATGCGGCGGTACATCTTCATGCGCGACATGCCGATGGCCTTGGCCGCCTCGATCTCGCCATGGGGCGTGGCCTTGAGGCTGCCGGCAATGATCTCGGCGGTGTAGGCGCTGGTGTTCACGGCGAAGGCCAGGCAGGCGCAGAACGTCGCGCTGGACAGCCAAGGCCAGAAGATGCTCTCGCGCACCGCCTCGAACTGGGCCAGGCCGTAGTAGATCAGGAACAGCTGCACCAGCATCGGCGTGCCGCGGATCACGTAGGTGTACAGCCAGGCGCTCATGTTCACCAGCGGCTGTTTCGAGACGCGCATCAGGCCCAGCGGGATGGCCGCCAGCAAGCCGAACAGCAGCGACAGCGACAGCAACTTGAGGGTGGTCAGCAGACCGCCCAGGTACAGCGGCATGGCTTCCCAGATGACGTTGTAGTCGAAGATCATAGTTCAGCCGCCTTGACGCCCACCGAGTAGCGCTTCTCGAGATACTTCAGCGCCAGCAGCGAGACACTGGTCAGTACCAGGTACAACGCCGCCACCGCGAGGAAGAAGGTGAAGGGTTCGCGGGTGGCGTCCGCCGCCTGCTTGGCCTTGAACATCATGTCTTGCAGGCCGACCACCGAAATCAGCGCGGTCGCCTTGGTCAGCACCAGCCAGTTGTTGGTGAAGCCCGGAATCGCCAGGCGGATCATCTGCGGCACCATGATGCGGAAGAACACCTGGACACCGCTCATGCCGTAGGCGGCGCCCGCCTCTGCCTGGCCCTTGGGGATACCGAGGAAGGCACCGCGGAAGGTTTCCGACAGGTACGCGCCAAAGATGAAGCCCAGCGTGCCGATGCCGGCGACCAGGGGATTGAGGTCAATATAGTCGTCATAGCCGAGCAGCGGCGCCACCCGGTTGAGGATGTCCTGGCCGCCATAGAAGATCAGCAGGATCAGGACCAGGTCAGGGATGCCACGGATCACCGTGGAGTACAGGTCCCCCAGCCAGGCCAACCAGCGCACCGGCGACAAACGCAGCGCCACGCCGATCAGGCCGAGGACGATGGCCAGGGCCATCGACGACAAGGCGAGCTGCAGCGTCAGCCACGCCCCGTCGAGGATGACTGCCCCATAGCCTTTCAACATGATTCGGATTCCTCAGGGCTTGGGAATGAAAAATGGTGCAAACCTCAGAGATTCTGCTGTTTGCACCATTGCACAGGTGAAACTCGATGGTTACTTCGAGTCTGGACCGTAGATGTCGAAGTTGAAGTACTTCTTCTCGATCTCTTTGTACTTGCCGTTGGCGCGGATCGCGTCGATGGCGGCGTTGATGCGCTCGGCGTTGGCGGTGTCGCCCTTGCGCACGGCGATACCGACGCCATCACCGAAGTACTTGGTGTCAGTGAAGGCCGGACCGACGAAGGCAAAGCCCTTGCCGGCATCGGTCTTCAGGAAGCCGTCCTCGAGCAGGGTGGCGTCGGCCACGGTGCCGTCCAGGCGGCCGGCGGCGACGTCCAGGTAGATTTCGTTCTGGGTGCCGTAGGGCACCACGGTGGCGCCTTGCGGAGCCAGGACTTCCTTGGCGAAACGGTCGTGGATCGAACCGCGCTGCACGCCGATCTTCTTGCCCTTGAGCTCAGCCAGGCTGTCGCTGACGGCGGTGCCTTCCTTCATCACCAGGCGCGCCGGGGTCAGGTAGTAGCGCTTGGTGAAGTCGACCGACTTCTTGCGGTCGTCGGTGATCGACATGGACGACAGGATGGCGTCGATCTTGCGCACTTTCAGTGCCGGGATCAGGCCGTCGAACTCCTGCTCGACCCAGGTGCACTTGGCTTTCATTTGTTCGCACAGGGCGTTGCCGATGTCGTAGTCGAAGCCGGCGAGGCTGCCATCGGGCTGCTTGAAGGCGAAGGGAGGGTAGGCGGCCTCGATACCGATCTTCAACGGCTTCTCATCGGCCTGCGATACCAGGGAAAACACGGAAAGCGCCAGGGCGCCAAGCAGTGCGAGCTTCTTCATCAGGTAACTCCATCGGTACGGGGCAATACAAGGCAGTTGTAACGGCTGCCCGATATGCGAATGGGTACAACGCGAGCCGCGCAGGTTTCGACCAAGGTCGCAGACCACGAGCGAGTGAGTGGCATTCTAGCGACAGCCCGGTGGTCGATATTTCTTCAAAGCGACAACTAATTACAGAAGCGCCAGGAACCGCGGCGGGCGATATTGACAGCTCCTGCGAGATATGCAAGAGCAAAAGAGAAATAACCTATACCCAAAGCAATAAGCGGGCCCATTATTGGCAAAGCCTTGTATTCCGGCAAGCGCAGCGTGCGACCCTGCACGAAATGCCCGCAGAATGCACTCATTTGGCACGCAGATGTTTCCACAAGCCCCGCATTTGGGCGAAATCGGTGACAGCGACGGTTACCGATGAATGTCGGAGTAACAGTTTGCATCAGTAAAGCAAAAACCCCGCCGGGTGCCGGCGGGGCTTTGTCATGGTTTCAGGATCACCGGGGCTGCAAGGCAGCCCCGCGACGCTCAGGCCGAAGCCAGGCTCATCGCCTTATGGGTGTCGATCAGGTGCTGCACCACCCCTGGATCGGCCAGGGTGGAGATATCGCCCAGCGCGTCGTACTCGCCAGTGGCGATCTTGCGCAGGATGCGGCGCATGATCTTGCCCGAGCGGGTCTTCGGCAGCCCAGGCGCCCACTGGATCACGTCCGGCGAAGCGATCGGGCCGATCTCCTTGCGCACCCAGTTCTTCAGCTCGAGGCGCAACTGCTCGTTCGACTCCTCGCCGGCGTTCAGGGTGACGTAGACATAGATGCCCTGCCCCTTGATATCGTGCGGCACGCCCACCACCGCCGCCTCGGCGACCTTCGGATGCGCCACCATCGCGCTCTCGATCTCGGCGGTGCCCATGCGGTGCCCGGAAACGTTGAGCACGTCATCCACGCGACCGGTGATCCAGTAGTAGCCATCCTCGTCGCGACGGGCGCCGTCACCGGTGAAGTACATGCCGCGGAAGGTCTTGAAGTAGGTGTCGACGAAACGGTCGTGGTCGCCGTACAGCGAACGCGACTGGCCCGGCCAGGAATCGAGGATCACCAGGTTGCCCTCGGCGGCGCCGTCGATCAGGTTGCCCAGATTGTCCACCAGCGCCGGTACCACGCCGAAGAACGGACGGGTTGCCGAACCCGGTTTGAGCCCCGTGGCGCCCGGCAACGGACTGATGAGAATGCCGCCGGTCTCGGTCTGCCACCAGGTGTCGACGATCGGGCAACGCTCCTTGCCGACAGTCTTGTAGTACCAATTCCAGGCTTCAGGGTTGATCGGCTCGCCCACCGAACCCAGCAGGCGCAGGCTGGAGCCATCGGCGCCGGCGACCGCCGCCTCGCCCTCGGCCATCATGGCGCGGATGGCGGTCGGCGCGGTGTAGAGGATGTTGACCTTGTGCTTGTCGACGATCTTCGACACGCGGGTGATGTCCGGGTAGTTCGGCACGCCTTCGAACAGCAACGTGGTCGCACCATTGGCCAGCGGGCCATAGACGATGTAGCTGTGGCCGGTGACCCAACCCACGTCGGCGGTGCACCAGTACACTTCGCCCGGACGGTAGTCGAACACGCGCTCGTGGGTCAGCGCGGCATACACCAGGTAGCCGCCGGTGGTGTGCAGCACACCCTTGGGCTTGCCGGTGGAGCCGGAGGTATAGAGGATGAACAACGCCTCTTCGGCACCCATTTCTTTCGGCGCACAGTGGCTGGAGGCGACCTTCATCAGGTCTTCGTACCAGATGTCGCGGTGCTGGTGCCAGGCGATGTCGCCACCGGTGCGCTTGCACACGATGATCTTTTGCACGCTGCTGGTTTCAGGGTTGGTCAAGGCCAGGTCGACGTTGGCCTTGAGCGGGGTACGGCGGCCACCACGCAGGCCTTCGTCGGCGGTGATCACCACCTTGGACTTGCAGTCGATGATGCGGCCGGCCAGCGCCTCGGGCGAGAAACCGCCGAACACCACCGAGTGGATCGCACCGATGCGCGCGCAGGCCAGCATGGCGACCACGGCCTCGGGGATCATCGGCATATAAATGGTGACCACGTCACCGCGGTGCACGTCCTGGCCACGCAGGGCGTTGGCGAACTTGCAGACCTGCTCGTGGAGCTCACGGTAGGTGATGTTGCGATGCTCGGAAGGGTCGTCGCCTTCCCAGATGATCGCCAACTGGTCGCCGCGCTCTTCGAGGTGGCGGTCCAGGCAGTTGTAGGAAACGTTGAGAGTGCCGTCGGCAAACCATTTGATATCGACATGGTGGTCGTCGAAGGAGGTCTGCTTGACCTTGGTGAAGGGCTTGATCCAGTCCAGACGCTGGGCCTGCTCACGCCAGAAGCCGTCCGGGTTGATCACCGATTGCTGGTACATGGCCTTGTAGGTGGCCTCGTCGGTCAAGGTACTGGCCGCAACCTCGGGACGAACGGGATACAGTGGAGCCGCACTCATCTGTGTTACCTCGGTGTAATAGTTGTTTTTGTATGGAAGCGTTTGTAACTGTACCAGAGCGACAAAGACCATTCGACGTTGGTAGTAACGCGACGGACCGTCAATCCATGAATGTGCAGCGACCGCTCTAGTGCATGGCATGCAGCCATCGCAGGCGGGAAAAGGCAGCGCTTTGCCAGGGATTGTTACAGATTCTGTCAAAAGACTTTATCAAAACCCGCTCTGTTTCAGCCCTGGCCACCCTCCTAGAATTCACCTCGCCAGCAACGGCAACGCGATTAACTTGGAAACAGCCCCCACGAAGGCAACGTTAATCCGCACCTCATCCTGATAGTTGAAACTTAGTTGCACTCGCGGCGCCACAAGCGCCGCGCGCCCCCTCACGACCTTAGACAGGTAAATTGAAAATGAAAGCTTTACTGGTATTGGTACTTGGCGGTTTTTGCGGCGCGGCACTGGCCGGCGAAGCAAAAGATGTCGAGCAGATTCCGGTTGAACAGTACAGTTATTCGCAGCACCTGGACATCGCCCGCGTCATCTCCATGAGCGAAGTGCCGAACGTCTGCGAAGTGGTGCCTGCGCGCATGACCTATGAGGACTCCCAGGGCCAGAAGCACATTCTCGAATACCGCGTGATGGGCAACGGTTGCTCCAACGGCTGAGGCCATAGGCTTAGCGCGAGGCAAGCTCGCTCCCACCACCTTTGCATTCGTGGGAGCGGGCTTGCCCTGCGATCAATTTCAGCCTCGATAAACTTCCAGATTATTCCACCGACTTGTTCAACGAATAATCCCGCAACTTGTTGGCAATGGTCGTATGGGAAACGCCCAATCTTTTTCCCAGCGCCCGACTACTTGGGAATTCACTCATCAAACTTTCCAATACCGCCCTTTCAAACCGCCCGACAATCTGCGAAAGATCGCCATCCAGGGAAAACTCGCCCAACGGTTGGCGCGCGCCATAATCCGGCAAGCGGATATGTTCGCTCTTCACGACCCCGCCTTCGCACAGCGACACCGCCTGGAACAACACGTTCTCCAACTGGCGCACATTGCCCGGCCAATGATACTGGCCGAGTTTTTCCATTGCAGGCGGCGCCAGGCGCGGCAGCGGGCAGCCGATCTGTCGGCTGGCCTGGTCGAGGAAGTGCTGCACCAGCCCTTCCAGGCCATCCATGCATTCGCGCAGCGGCGGGATGTGCAGCGACAGCACGTTGAGGCGGTGGTAGAGGTCCTGGCGAAACTCGCCGCGTGCGCACAGTTCGGACAGGTCGACCTGGGTCGCGCAGATCACCCGCACATCCAGGTAGACCTCTTCGTCGCTGCCGACCCGGCGGAAACAGCCATCCTGCAGGAAGCGCAGCAACTTGACCTGCAAGCGCGGGCTCATCTCCCCCACCCCATCGAGGAACAAGGTGCCGCCGGCCGTCAGCTCCAGCAGCCCCAGCTTGCCCTCGGCCCGCGCCCCCTCGAACGCTCCCGGCCCATAGCCGAACAGCTCGGTCTCGGCCATCGACTCGGGCAGGCCGGCGCAGTTGAGCGCCATCAGCGGCGCCTGGCCACGTGGGCTGGCCAGGTGACAGGCCCGCGCCAGCAGTTCCTTGCCGGTACCGGTCTCGCCCTCGATCAGCAGCGGTGCATCCAACGGCGCCATGCGCCGAGCCTCGCGTACCACGGCGGCCATTACCCGTGAGCTCTGGAAGATGCTGTCGAACCCACGCAACTCCTGCTTGCGCACGTTGTAGATGCGCTCACCGATACGGTCCGCGCGGTGCAGGGTGATTACCGCGCCGGCCAGGGCTTCACTGTCGTCATGCTCGGACTGCAGCGGTGCGATATCGGCCAGGAACACATCGCCCTTGACCTTGATCCGCAGGCCGTTGATTCGCGATTTGTTGGCCCGTATCAGCTCCGGCAGGTCGAAGTCCTCGACATAGCGCGACAGCGGAATGCCCGGTACTTCGTCCACCCGTACGCCGAGCAGCTGCGCCGCGCCGCGGTTGGCGGCAACGATGCTGCCACCCATGTCGATCGACAGCACCGGGAAGTCCAGCGCCCCCAGCAGCGCATTGAGCTCCATGTGCCGGCGCTCGCTGGGCATCAGGCCGACGCGCTTGACCCCGAACACCCCGGCGATCGACTCGAACTTGGGCCGCAGGGCCTGGAACTGCAGGTTGATCAGGTTCGGGCAGTGCAGGTAGATGGCGTTGCCATGGTCACCTCCCACTTCGCCGCGCAACACGTTGATCCCGTACTCCACCAGCAGGTTGAGGATGTCCCGCAATATGCCGATGCGGTTCTGGCAATGCACTTTGATGCGCATAAAGGTTCTCTAAGCGGCCGAGTTTTTGCTCGCACCACGGAAAAGTCGTAAAGATAAGCTGACAAAAATAGCAGTCCGCCCAGCTCGATGTCCGTGATTTTCCGGGATGACGCTGATTTTGTAAAATTATCGTTACGAACAGAAGATAAACGGATACGCAGGGTCGGCCCTCACCCCGGTGCAAAACGTCGTTTGTAGGGATATTCCTAAGGTATGTCCTGTACATATAACAAGAACGCCCTCACCAGGAGAGCCACATGAAACAGACGCAATACGTGGCACGCGAGCCCGATGCGCATGGCTTTATCGACTACCCGCAGCAAGAGCATGCGGTGTGGAACACCCTGATCACCCGTCAGCTGAAAGTGATCGAAGGCCGGGCATGCCAGGAATACCTGGACGGCATCGACCAGCTCAAGCTGCCCCATGACCGCATCCCGCAGCTGGGCGAAGTCAACAAGGTGCTTGGCGCCACCACCGGCTGGCAGGTCGCCCGCGTCCCCGCGCTGATCCCCTTCCAGACCTTCTTCGAACTGCTGGCCAGCAAACGCTTCCCGGTCGCCACCTTCATCCGCACCCCGGAAGAGCTGGACTACCTGCAGGAGCCCGACATCTTCCACGAGATCTTCGGCCACTGCCCACTGCTGACCAACCCGTTCTTCGCCGAATTCACCCACACCTATGGCAAGCTCGGCCTGGCGGCGACCAAGGAACAGCGCGTCTACCTGGCACGCCTGTACTGGATGACCATCGAATTCGGCCTGATGGAGACCGCGCAAGGCCGCAAGATCTACGGCGGCGGCATCCTCTCCTCGCCGAAAGAGACGGTCTATAGTCTGTCCAGCGAACCGGAGCACCAGGCCTTCGACCCGATCGAAGCCATGCGCACGCCCTATCGCATCGATATCCTGCAGCCCCTGTACTTCGTCCTGCCGAACATGAAGCGTCTGTTCGACCTGGCCCACGAAGACATCATGGCCATGGTCCACCAGGCCATGCAGCTGGGCCTGCACGCACCGAAGTTTCCACCCAAGGCCGCTGCCTGAGCGCCCTTGTCGATAACAACTCAAACCGGAAATCACCCATGAATGCCTTGAACCAAGCCCACTGCGAAGCCTGCCGCGCCGATGCGCCGAAAGTCACCGACGAGGAACTGGCGGAGCTGATCCGACTGATTCCGGACTGGAACATCGAAACCCGCGACGGCCACATGGAGCTCGAGCGCGTATTCCTGTTCAAGAACTTCAAGCACGCCCTGGCCTTCACCAACGCCATCGGCGAAATCGCCGAAGCCGAAGGCCACCACCCTGGCCTGCTGACCGAGTGGGGCAAGGTCACCGTGACCTGGTGGAGCCACTCGATCAAAGGCCTGCACCGCAACGACTTCATCATGTGCGCGCGCACCGACGAGGTCGCCAAAACTGCTGAAGGGCGCAAGTGATGCACTTCTCGGCCATCGGTCGGATCCCTGGCGACCCGATCCTGGGGCTGATGGAGGCCTACGCCCGCGACGGCAACCCGGCCAAGTTCGACCTGGGGGTCGGCGTATTCAAGGACGCCCAAGGGCTCACGCCGATTCCGGCTGCGGTCAAGCAGGCCGAGCAGCGCCTGGTCGAGCGGCAGGCCACCAAGAGCTATGTCGGCGGCCATGGTGATGCAGCGTTCACGCGCCTGGTCAGCGAGCTGGTGCTGGGCAGCGATTCCACGCTGCTCAAAAGCCAGCGCGCCGGCGCCACCCAGACCCCTGGCGGCACAGGTGCCCTGCGCCTGGCGGCGGAGTTTATCGCCCACTGCCTGCCGGGCCGCGGTATCTGGCTGAGCGACCCGACCTGGCCGATCCACGAGACGATCTTCGCCGGGGCCGGGCTCAAGGTGTCGCACTACCCCTACGTGGGCGCGGACAACCGCCTGAACGTCGACGCCATGCTCGCCGCACTTGAGCGGGCACCGCAAGGCGACGTGGTGTTGCTGCACGCCTGCTGCCACAACCCCACCGGCTTCGACCTGGGCCAGGACGACTGGCGCGCGGTGCTCGACATCGTCAAGCGGCGCAACCTGCTGCCATTGATCGACTTTGCCTACCAGGGCTTCGGTGACGGTCTGGAGGAGGACGCCTGGGCAGTGCGCCTGTTCGCCGCCGAACTGCCGGAACTGCTGATCACCAGCTCCTGCTCGAAAAACTTTGGTCTGTACCGTGAGCGCACCGGCGCCCTGCTGGTGTGCAGCCACGACGCCGAGAAACTGCAGGATGTGCGCAGCCAACTGGCGTTCATTGCGCGCAACCTGTGGTCGACGCCGCCAGACCATGGCGCGGCGGTGGTCGCCGAGATCCTCGGGGACCCGGCACTCAAGGCGTTGTGGATCGAAGAAGTGAACGCCATGCGCCAGCGCATCGCCGAGCTTCGCGTCGGCCTGGTGAAAGCGCTGGAGCCCCATGGCCTGGCCGAGCGCTTCGCGCACATCGCCGCGCAACGCGGGATGTTCTCCTACACCGGCCTGAACCCCGAGCAAGTGCGCCTGCTGCGTGAGCGGCACAGCGTGTACATGGTCGGTACCGGCCGGGCGAACATCGCCGGTGCAGATGCCAAGCGCCTGGAGCAGCTGGCAGCGGCCATCGCCGACGTCTGTCGCTGAAACCTGGCCGCAGGGGCGCGGGAGCGGCTTGCTCCGCGATAGCACTATCGCGGGACAAACCGCTCCCGCGCCCCTCCTGCTTCCCCCTGTCCGATAGCCGCCCGCTAAAACCGACCAGCGTCCGGGAAAAATCCCAAACTGTCATCCAGACTGCTGTATCCTGCCCCAGCTTTTCGAAGCCTCACATGCGCCAAGCGCTGCCTTTTCACTCACACTTGCGAGGAACGACGAGATGCATGAAATCCCGAATCTTCCCTTCCCAAGCCTGAACCCCGAAGAGCAATCCGTTGCCGCCCACGCCGAACCGACGCCCGTCGTCGAGCAGGACAGTGACGATCAATCCAGCGCCGACCAGGAATAGCCGCGCATCCCCCTCCGACTGTGTGAAAACGGCTGACCTGCGGGCTATCCCCGTCATCACGTTTTCACACCGTCCAGATTCCCCTCAGAATGCGATAACCCTGTACCACCCTGTCCTTGGTTGAATCCACAGACTGTTGCCCTCCCTACAGGAGGCCACATGTCAATTGACTCCCAACCCACTCTCCACCCCCTCTGTGACGCATCTCCCACCGCTCAGCGTATTGGCGCCACACCCAGCCACTCAATATCCCAGAACCGGATACCGACCACCGGCAATGAACCAGCGCCAGGCCCCGACGCCACGCAGATCACCCCATCGCAACTGCTGGAAAGAATCCGAACACATGTAACAAGCTGGCACTCGACTGATGAAGACATGGATAACGACATCCAGGCATCTACTCCTGTCCTGGTCGCCGACAACTTGGACATTCCCCTGAGCGCGCCACGTGAGGCGCACGATCCTATCAGGGCAGTTCACCTCACTCTCAGATTCCTGCTGGACAACAACACGCAGTTCCCTGAAGACCCACGCTTCTTCTTTACCAATCTTATGGATCTGTACGGCAACACGAAGACCTACGCATTGGTTGCCGCAGTATTGAGCGTTGCACCAGAAACCCTGACACCCCGCCACATCCACCATTTTTTTGCCCGCCTCGCATGGCTTAATGAAGCCTCGATTAAAACGGATACCGCGAGAAAGCAGCTGGATAACTTGTTGTTTGGTGAAAACATGCCGAGTACAGAGGCTGCCCGGCTAGGCAAGGAGGCATTTTTCGAACTGGGCGAACTGCTGGCCGGCGTGCCCAGTTCATTGCAGATGTGGATGCTGCAGTTCAAGCGGGGTCAGCGCCGAGACCTTGCCAGCGATTGGCTTGCGCAATGCCCTGCTGAAAACCTGTTGCAGGGCCTTACGGCATACCAATTGAGCCCGGCCCTGTCAGCCTTGGCATCCCTGGTCACGACGCTTGAGGAATTACTGCCCACCACAGCAGAGTACGAAGATAAAGCACTGATACTTTCCCGAAACATGCACCTCACCCAGCCCATGATGAAGCTTCGTATCAAGGCGCTTGCTGCTGCCTCACAGATACCGACCTGGGTGGATGAAGATCGTTCTCACGATAACAGCCCACCGGTTGAATGGAGCAAGGCCCATACTCAGGATCTGGGGGTCCGACTTCTCAGGAAAGTGGCACTTCATGCAGTACACGAAAATACTGAAGCCTGGGTGAAGCTCACCCTTGAAAATGCTCAACGCGCCCGGGGTATGCAGGCGTTTTCCTTTGCAAACAAACTGAAGCAGGTGCACCCATCACTCAGTCGCACAGGCTGCCTTCGATTAGCCTCCTTGCTGTTGCCCCTTACACCAACAACGCTTGCCCCCTCCCCGCTCGAACCTTTGCCTGACAGTCGAGCCCTGATGAGTACGCCACTCGCCTTCAACGACTGGTCTGACGACTGCTCCATCGACGAATTGTTCACGAACGCAGGCTTTGAACTGCTCTGCGAGCGCAAGCAAGGCAAGCGACATTTGCTGATGCCTGCCCCGCAAGCCTGGCAACTGATGATGCGGTCACTGCAGTTTGCAGACGTTTTCCGCCCCCTACTCGGCCTTGCAGGTTGGTATGGTGCCTCTGTTGGAGAGTCCGCATCCCCGCGTGCGACACAAGCACTGGCAAGCCGAGCAATCATCGATCACTTTTTGGGGCCACGGACGCAGTCGAATCGCTCGATGGCCGAAGAATTCCAGGGCCACTGGGTATCCGAGTACAACCACCTGCAATTGCGTAAAAAAATCAGCAACGCTATCACTGAGCGCAATCCTGGCATTTCCCCGGCCGCACTGGAGCTGCTCGAATACCTGCTGCTTCGCGAAATCGCTCCCGAACTGCTGGTTACCGGCACACCCGACTGGCTCTACTATGGCCGTTCTCTGCAAAGCGTTGCGCTGATTCACGGTGCCAGGCTGCTTGAAGCGATGATGCCCGGCGCCAGTTGCAGAGCCTCATTTGACAAAGTTGTCACATTGGCCAGCGACTTGAGTGCCTCTGATGATGAACAGGTACAGCGCCACTGGAGCAACGCCCTGGCCCTACCGGCATTACGCTATGCGAAGGCCCATGGCGCGCTTGCAGACTTGACGGTTGAGGACATCGGGCAAGCAACGGCACATCAGATTCAGCGTGCGCTGGAGTTCACCGCTGACGCACAAAAGTCCTTTGCTGACGATGCAAGCCAGCTCGCCATGACGCCACCGGACCGCAAAACGCTGGCCGAAGAACAATTAAGCCAGGCCGGTGTTGACAGGCAATATTGGGACAAACCGATCGAAACCGATGGAACATGGCACTACCTGAGTGCCCGGGGCTTGGTCAAAGCGACCGTTTACACCTGGCACCACACCATCACCACTCCCGGTTTCGTGGACGATGTCGGCGCACCAAGCCCGCGGCCAATCATCGAAAACCTGACCCAGTTAGTCATGTCCGGCGATCTCTATCGGGCGGGGAAAAGCACAGTTCCAACGCTGTATGAGCAGGCCTTCGCATCGTTCAAGGCCGACTGGCAGCAAGCTCATGCACGCCTGATCAAGCGCCTGTTCATGGAACTGCCGCAAGCCTTGCGCACACAGCTTTATACCTCCACCTGTGAAGTGAGCCGGGTAGCGTTCAACACACCGTCGGACAGCGAGGAGCAAACAGGAATCCAAGGCCTGTTCATCCGTTGCCAGCCTGGCGACCACCGAGAAGATTTCGATAGTCACGACGCCAGTAAAGAGTATTTCTTCGAGCTCACCCCCAGTGCCGGTGCACTTCGCCCTTGCAACCAACAATTCAGTTACAGGGTTGAGCCGAACACCGGTTTTAGCGGCAATATTGTC
This sequence comes from Pseudomonas sp. RC3H12, assembly GCF_018596375.1. Lineage (NCBI taxonomy): Bacteria > Pseudomonadati > Pseudomonadota > Gammaproteobacteria > Pseudomonadales > Pseudomonadaceae > Pseudomonas > Pseudomonas sp. RC3H12. The sequence continues at coordinate 3,320,353 of NZ_CP075595.1, forward strand.
GAGACGATGGACAAGCACTGGGGGAACCACGACCGCGAACTCCAGGCCCGCGCGACCCCGTTGCACCCCCTGGACAGTGACGCCTATCTCAACGGAACTCCCTCGCGCCTGGCGAATCAGCTCCAGACGCCACGCAAGGGCAAACTGATTGCAGCATCGAGACGGGTCTATGCGCAGCAGGCCAGTGAGGCCGACTTTTTCCAGGCACTGGCCACTACTGCGACAGCGCACCTCTACGCATCGACGCTGGCGCAGTTCAAGGCAGATCACACTCACACCACCCCATGGGAAGAGATGATCGCGCTGGAGAAGAAGATCGCTGAATTCCTCGCGCGTGCGATCCTGCCTTTTTATGGCTGCATTTCCGATCTGGCGGAAGGTGATCACTCGGCAGGTGTCATCGCAGGGTGCGTAACGGATTCGATAGGCGTCCTGATACCGGCAGGCAAGTTCATTGCCTCGAGCGCGACAGTCATACGTACAGCCGGTCGCCTCAGCTTGCGAGCCAGTTGCGAAGCAATGAGCAGCGCTATCGTGGAGCTGGTCAGCCACTTGGCCCAGCAAAGCCCGGCTCTCGTATTTAGAGATATGGGCCGACTTGCACGCTGGCTATCCGTAAAGTCCTGGGAAAAGCCTGCGCTACGTTGGCTGCACGACCTGCGAGGAACCCCTCGACTGGTGCACATGACGCAAGAGGGTGCATACAGCATTGCCCTGAACGCCTTGAGTGAGAGGGCGCATCCTTACTCAGCGAACGACCTGATGCAGGTGGGAAATACCGAAAACTGCCTCGTGCAGGATCTAGGCACCCTAGAAAAACCAAGTTACAAACTGCTTGATCCACACGACAACCTGCCCTACGGACCTAGGCTTATCGTCGAAGGAACGGCACAAGCACCTTCATTGACGCCCTTGAAAAGCCTGGGCTCGATTAGTCCAGGGCATTATCCGACACGTATCGCAGGCGTCATGTCCGAAGACAGCAAGATAAGCCTGGCTATTGCTGAAGCATGTCGTCTGCGGGTTCGTTACAAGGGTGCAGGGCACTACGACATCCAGATTGATGGTCACGACTACCACCTCGATGCCAACCTGCCCGAACCTTGCCTGACGCAACTATCCAATACACCCGTCAGCGACCTGGAGGCCATATCCGTCTCGGAGGTGACCTGTCGTCTCAGGCGCGATCTGGAGGAGGCCTCTTGCACGCCATTCACCAAGTTGATCAGCCTTCCCGTCGAACGCACGCTTCCCAATCAGCCCCCACTGACACGCGGGCAGGAAATCAGCCAGGCATTCGAAGCGAGGGAGTTTCATCTTGAGCGCCGAAACATGGCGGCCACGGACCTGAGTTCGGCCACCTCGCTGGATCTGCTGGTTCACGAAGGAAAGTTTTGCAAATGGGACCATGCGCCCATCAAGGGAACACGGCCTGTCCAGTTCACAAGGGAAAAGAAACTGCTTGCACTGAGCGCGGAGCAATGCAGCAGCCTGGGGCTGCCCAACACACCGACTTACCTACCCCAGATCAACGGCCGCATGTCCAGCGAGCGTAACTTCGGCCTATCACACGCGATCAGTGGCACGCAGGCCAAGGCAATCAACCCCCACGTTCCAGTCGTAGAGCTGGAACAAGTATCAGCGCAGATCATGGATAGACGACGCTTACGCGGGCTCAATATGGAGTGGAACGCGCAAAAAAACATCTACGTGGAAGTAGACAACGGTAAATTCTATAAAACTCGTCAAGGCCCGGGAACACTCATATTTACCCCGGTGACCGACGCCAGTGAAATCGATGAGTACTTGCGCCTGTCCAATCAGTACCGATTCGTCGCCGAGCGGCCCGGTAGTTCAACCGATCGAGACAATATTGCCAAGCTGCTGTTCAGCACCCTCGTGGAGAAACGTGAGCCAGGGCTGCAGGCGTGGCTTGCAGCCTCCCGCTCCAACCGAAACTACCGGGCGTATGCGCAATGGTGCATTGACAACAATCAACGCAATGAAATGCTTCACTACGCAGAAAACATCCTCTCGGGGGAGCGCGCTCAACTAGGTCTGATAGACGAAACAAGAAGTCTGATTTCAGACTGGAAGTCCATCGCCCAACGCAATAGCGCCGAAAAAAAAAGCACCGTCGAAACGCTGAATGAGCTGCTGCCGATTCAAGGGAGGGAGCACCTTTGGGTACCATTGACGGTCAACAACATTGCTCAACGTGATGTTGCTGAAATGATTGCCAGACAGATGAACAACAGCAACCTGGCGTTTGCTTCGATTGTCACCAACGATGGAGAAAAATTCGTCTATTACGCATTAGCTGGCGGCAAGCGAGCGGAAGGATTACATCTCAAACCCTATGCGCCCGGCGCAAACAGCCACAGCGTAGGCGATACCACCTACATCGATGCCGGCGCGTTGATGCATAACCGCACACCTGATCCAGACATCGTCAGCCTTCCAGTTGTGCGACATTCAGGTAGCGTATCGGTTAGGCCGTATGACCGCTACCTGGATTCGGAACGCCTGATTGCAACCATCCTCAAAGAAAATCACTCATCGAACAGTATCTACTCAATCCATATGTTTACTCGAATGGATACCTGTAGATCCTGCGGGGCGGTGGTGCTCCCTCAACTGAGGCTCAACTACGCAAGCGCCGACTTCTGGGTGACCTACTTGGACACCTATCCAACCTGACCCAGTTCAGACTCTGGTGGTAACTGTGGCTCGGTCTTGACGACCGCGGCCGCCTCATCACCTTCCCGATCCAAGCTTCATATCCAGCCTGGGTCGAGATGGCTATCATGGTGAAGCCTCAGCTTCACCATGATTGGAACCCACATGCCCGAGACTCACCTCTCCTCACCAAGGATCACCGCCCAGGTGATCGCCATCGTCCTGTTCACCTTCATCGGCTACCTGAACATCGGCATCCCCCTGGCCGTGCTGCCTGGCTACGTGCACAACGAACTGGGTTTCAGCGCCGTGGTCGCGGGCCTGGTGATCAGCGTGCAGTACCTGGCCACCCTGCTTAGCCGCCCCACCGCCAGCCGCATCATCGACAACCTCGGCAGCAAGAAGGCGGTCATGTACGGCCTGTTCGGCTGTGGCCTGAGCGGCGTGTTCATGCTGGCCTGCAGCTTCCTCACCCACCTGCCCTGGCTCAGCCTGACCTGCCTGTTCATCGGCCGCCTGGTGCTGGGCAGCGCCGAGAGCCTGGTGGGCTCAGGCTCGATCGGCTGGGGGATCGGCCGGGTCGGTTCGGAAAATACCGCCAAGGTGATCTCCTGGAACGGCATCGCCAGCTATGGCGCATTGGCCATCGGCGCACCGCTTGGGGTACTGATGGTCAAGCACCTGGGGCTGTGGAGCATGGGCGCGAGCATCATCCTGCTCGGCATCCTTGGCCTACTGCTGGCCTGGCCCAAGCGCGCCGCGCCGGTGGTGGCAGGGGTGCGGCTGCCATTCCTGCGCGTGCTGGGCAAGGTTTTCCCGCATGGCTCGGGGCTGGCCTTGGGCTCGATCGGTTTCGGCACCATCGCCACCTTCATCACCTTGTACTACGCCAGCCGCGGCTGGCCCGACGCCGCGCTGACCCTGAGCCTGTTCGGTGCCAGCTTCATCTGTGCGCGGCTGTTGTTCGGCAACCTGATCAACCGCATCGGCGGCTTTCGCGTGGCTATCGCCTGCCTGTCGGTAGAAACCCTGGGATTGCTGATGCTCTGGCTGGCGCCGACGCCCGGACTGGCCCTCGCGGGTGCAGCGTTGAGCGGCTTCGGGTTCTCGCTGGTATTTCCGGCGCTGGGGGTGGAGGCGGTCAACCAGGTATCGGCGGCCAACCGTGGCGCGGCGGTGGGGGCCTACTCACTGTTCATCGACCTGTCGCTGGGCATCACCGGACCCTTGGTGGGCGCCGTGGCGGCAGGCTTCGGCTTTGCCTCGATTTTCCTGTTCGCGGCCGCGGCAGCGGGATGCGGGCTGGTGTTGAGCTTGTACCTGTATCGCCAGGCACGTCGATTGCGCGAGGCCTGAAAGCCTCGCGGGGCAAGCCCGCTCCCACGCGCTTGCCCCGCGAGGGTCCGACGGGTCAGCGCTGGGCGTACTGCAGCACCACTTCCAGCGGGTGGCGCAGCTGCTTCTCGGTCATGCGCTTGACCTGGCTACGGCACGAATAGCCGGTCGCCAGTGCCTCCCCCGCCTTGTCCAGCTTGGTTGCCCAGGATTGCTCGAAGATGGTCTTCGAGGCTTCCTGGTTACGCGCCTCGTGCCCATAGGTACCGGACATGCCGCAGCAGCCGGTGGCCTCGGTGACCAGCTTCAATCCCAGGCGGGCGAAAACCTGCTCCCACTGCTTGGTACTGGCCGGCACATTGGTCTTCTCGGTGCAGTGGGCCATCAGGCGGAAGCTGTCAGCCTTGAACGGCGCCTGCTCGGGCAGCACGTTCATCAGCCACTCCTGGGGCAGCAGTACCGACGGGCACTCCACGCCATCGACCTTCTGGTACTCCTGGCGATAGACCAGAGTCATCGCTGGGTCCAACCCCACCAGCGGCACGCCGCAGTCGGCCAAGGCCTTGAGCTGGGTGGCGTTGCGGACCGCCGCCTTGGCGAAGGCACCGAGGAAACCCTGCACGTGCAGCGGCTTGCCGTTGGCGCTATAGGGTGCGAGGAACACCTTGTGCCCCAGGCGATGGGCCAGCTCGATGAACGAGGCCAGCAATGGCGTCTCGAAATAGCGGGTAAAGGCGTCCTGCACCAGCACGATACTGCGCTCGCGCTGGGCCGGGGTCAGCTCACGCAGCGCGGGCACGCTGGCGACCTGAACCCGGCAACGGGTCAGAGTAGCCTGGAAGTTGAAACGACTGATCAGCGGGCTATCGACCATGCCGACCTTGTCCGCCAGCAGCCTGCTCACCCAATTCGAGCCCATCACCGCGTTGTACAGGCCCGGCGCATGAGCCAGGTACGGGATGGTGAACTCCAGCGAGCCGATCAGGTAGTCGCGCAGCGGACGCTGGTAGCGGCCGTGGTACAGCTCGAGGAAGCGTGAGCGGAAGTCCGGCACGTTGACCTTGATCGGGCACTGCCCCGCGCAGGACTTGCACGCCAGGCAGCCGGCCATGGCGTCGTACACCTCGTGGGAGAAGTCTTCCTGGCCCTGGCGGCGCGCACGGCTGTTGCGCAGCCGCGCCGGCAGCCCTTTGAGCCAGGAGGCCTTGCGCTGGGCGGCGGCGAGCACATCGATGTTCGCCTCGCCCTGCAGGCGCAGCCACTCGCGGATCAGCGAGGCACGGCCCTTGGGCGAGTGCTGGCGTTCGCGGGTGGCTTTCCACGACGGGCACATGGCGTCGTTGGGGTCATAGTTGTAGCAGGCGCCGTTGCCGTTGCAGTGCACTGCGCTGCCGAAGCTCTGCCACACGCGCTCATCGATGCTGCGGTCGAGGTCGCCGCGAAGGGTCACGCCATCCACCGGGGTCAGGCCTTCGGCGCTGTCCGGGGGGGTGCAGATCTTGCCGGGGTTGAGCTGGTTATGCGGGTCGAACGCGCCCTTGAGTCGCTGCAGGGCCGGGTACAGCTCGCCGAAGTACTCCGGCACATACTCTGAGCGCAGGCCCTTGCCGTGCTCGCCCCACAGCAGGCCGCCATAGCGCTTGGTCAGCGCCGCCACGGCATCGGAGATCGGCTTGACCAACGCGGCCTGGGCCGGGTCTTTCATGTCCAGCGCCGGGCGCACGTGCAGCACACCGGCATCGACATGGCCGAACATGCCGTAGGCCAGGCCGTAGCCATCGAGCAATGCACGGAAGTCGGCAATGTAATCGGCCAGTTGCTCCGGCGGAACCGCGGTGTCCTCGACGAACGGCTGCGGACGCACTTCACCCTCGACGTTGCCCAGCAGCCCCACCGAGCGCTTGCGCATCACATAGACGCGGCTCACCGCTTCGGCGCCTTCGGCCAGGGTGTGGCCCAGGCGCTCGACACCCTTGTCGGCCTGCAGGTGCGCGACGAAGGCCTGGACCTGGGCATTGACCTCGTCCGGCTCGTCACCGCAGAACTCCACCAGGTTGATGCCCAGGGTGGGGCGCTCGGGGTCGGCCGGGAAGTATTCGGCGACGCTGTGCCAGACGATGTCCTTCATCGCCAGCATCAGCACCTTGGAGTCGACGGTCTCGATCGACAGTGGCTTGTGCGCCATCAGCGCATTGGCGTCGCGCAGGGCGTCCATGAAACTGGTGTAGCGCACGTTGACCAGCACCGCGTACTTGGGGATCGGCAACACATTGAGCTTGGCCTCGACCACATAGCCCAGCGAGCCCTCGGCCCCGCACAGCACGCTGTTGAGGTTGAAGCGGCCCTGATCGTCGCGCAGGTGCGCCAGGTCGTAGCCGGTCAGGCAGCGATTGAGCTTGGGGAAGGTGCTCTCGATCAGTTCGCCCTGGGTTTGCTGGATCTCGCGGGCCATGCGGTACACCTCGCCGACCCGGCCGGGCGCGGCGCAGGCCTGTTCCAGCGTAGCGTCGTCGATCGGCAGGCTGTGCAGGCGCTCACCGCCGAGCAGCACGCTGTGCAATTCGAGCACGTGGTCGCGGGTCTTGCCGTAGGTGCAGCTGCCCTGGCCACTGGCGTCGGTGTTGATCATGCCGCCGACGGTGGCGCGGTTGGAGGTGGACAGCTCTGGCGCGAAGAACAGCCCGTGGGGCTTGAGCGCGGCATTGAGCTGGTCCTTGACCACGCCCGCCTGCACCCGCACCCAGCGCTGCTCGACGTTGATTTCGAGAATGGTGTTCATATGCCGCGACAGGTCGACGACGATGCCGTCGGTCAGCGACTGGCCGTTGGTGCCGGTACCACCGCCACGCGGGGTCAGCTTGATGTCACGAAAACGCGGCTCGGCCATCAGCGTGGCGACCCGCGCCACGTCGTCGGCGTCCAGCGGGAACACCGCCGCCTGGGGCAGGCGCTGGTAGATCGAGTTGTCGGTGGCCAGCACGGTGCGGGTGCCGTAGTCGGCGCTGATCTGGCCACGGAAGCCGCTGCTTCTCAGGGCTTCTAGGAATTCGGGGTATTGGGCGGCGGGCGCGCGGGGCGGCAGCTGGGCGATCATCGAAGGATGCCTCTTTGATATCGGCTAATTCACGGAAATCTTGTCGCTCCGGCATGAATGGATCATGGGAGGATTTCGAATGCGTCAATGTTCCTGTAGTTTCGCGCCAGGGGCAAACGGATATTCCTGCCGCTATCGATGAGCTTTATGAATGAATTACCGCCACCTCACCCCTTCGATGTCGCTCCTGCTGGCCTTCGAGGCCGCCGCGCGGCATGAAAGCTATACCCGCGCCGCCGCCGAACTGTCGCTGACCCAGAGCGCGGTGAGCCGCCAGGTGCAGGCACTGGAGCAACAACTGGGGCTGACACTGTTCCGTCGCGAGGGCCGCCAGGTGCAATTGACCGACGTCGGGCGCCTCTACCAGCGCGAACTCAGCGAGGCCCTCGGCCGCATCCGCAGCGCCACCCTGCAGGCACTGGCCTATCAGTCCGGCGTCGGCACCCTGCGCCTGGCGACGCTGCCGACCTTCGGCTCGAAATGGCTGCTGCCGCGCCTGCATGCCTTCTACAGCGCCCACCCCGGCATGCTGGTGCACATTCATTCACGTATCGAAGCCATCAACTTCGACACCAGCGAGATCGACGCGGCCATCGGCGTTGCCAGCCATGACTTGCCCGGGCTGATCTGCCATCGCCTGCATGCCGAGGAACTGGTGGTGATCCTGCCGCCGCAAGCCATGGCGGACGACCAATGGAACCCGCAAAGGATCAGCGAGGAAGTACTGCTCAACGTCGCCAACAACCCCCATGCCTGGGGCGAGTGGTTTTCCCACCATGCCCTGCCCCACCGCGCCATGCGCCTCGGGCCAAGCTTCGAGCTGACCTCGCACCTGATCCAGGCCGTGCGCGCCGGGATCGGCATCGGCCTGGTGCCGCGCATACTGGTGGCGGACGAACTGGCCAGTGGCGAGCTGTTCAGCCCGGGTGAGCCCTTCGCCAGCCAGCGCAGCTACTACCTGATCTATCCGCCCAGGAACGAGGCACTGCCATCGCTGCGAGCGTTTCGTGGCTGGTTGCTCGAACAGATCTGAGGCCGGCACAGGCAACAAAAAACCCGATGCCGGTTACTCGGCATCGGGTTTTTTGTTGGTGCGCCTCAGCGCTTACTTGGCGATGCTGCCAGCAGCGCCATTGGCCTGGGAGCCACGCTTGCTCTTCAGCTGGTAGGCCACATACATCACCACCAGCCACACCGGCATCGCGTACACCGACACCTGGATACCCGGAATCTGCAGCATGATGCCCAGGATCAGCACCACGAACGCCAGCACCAGGTAGTTGCCGTACGGGTACCACAGCGCTTTGAACAGCGGCTTCTGACCGGTGCGGTCGAGATGCTGGCGGAACTTCAGGTGCGAGTAGCTGATCATCGCCCAGTTGATCACCAAGGTCGCCACCACCAGCGACATCAGCAGCTCCAGGGCATTCTGCGGCATCAGGTAGTTGAGCAGCACCGCAATCAGGGTCACTGCTGCCGAGACCAGGATCGAACGTACCGGCACGCCACGGCGGTCAACCTTGGCCAGCGCCGCTGGCGCATCACCTTGCTCGGCCATGCCTAGCAGCATGCGGGCGTTGCAGTAGGTGCCGCTGTTGTAGACCGACAGCGCCGCGGTCAGGACCACGAAGTTCAGCAGGTGGGCCGCCACGTCGCTGCCCAGCAACGAGAACACCTGGACGAACGGGCTGCTGCCATAGCTGCCGCCGGAGGCGTCAATGCTCGCCACCAGGTTGTCCCATGGGGTCAGCGACAGCAGCACCACCAGGGCGCCGACATAGAAGATCAGGATGCGATAGATGACCTGGTTGATCGCCTTGGGGATCACGGTCTTCGGCTTGTCGGCCTCGGCGGCGGTGAAGCCGAGCATCTCCAGGCCACCAAAGGAGAACATGATGAACGCCAGCGCCATCACCAGCCCGCTGACACCGTGCGGGAAGAAACCACCATGGGCCCACAGGTTGGTCACCGAGGCTTCAGGACCGCCGCTGCCGCTGGTCAGCAGGTAGGCACCCAGGCCGATCATGCTGACGATGGCCACCACCTTGATGATGGCGAACCAGAACTCGGCTTCGCCGAAGAACTTCACGTTCATCAGGTTGATCGCGTTGATCAGCAGGAAGAACGCCGCCGCGGTTACCCAGGTCGGAATCTCCGGCCACCAGTAGTGGACGTACTTGCCCACCGCCGACAGTTCCGACATGCCCACCAGGATATACAGCACCCAGCAGTTCCAGCCCGACAGGAAGCCGGCGAAACCGCCCCAGTACTTGTGCGCGAAATGGCTGAAGGAGCCGGCCACCGGCTCTTCGACGATCATCTCGCCGAGCTGGCGCATGATCATGAAGGCGATGAAGCCGCAGATCGCATAGCCGAGGATCATCGACGGACCGGCGGACTTCATCACGCCGGCCGAGCCCAGGAACAACCCGGTGCCGATGGCGCCGCCCAGGGCGATCAATTGGATATGGCGGTTCTTCAAGCCACGCTTGAGTTCGCCGGACTGTGAGTTATGTCCACTCATGAACGAAGTCACCTGCTTGTTTTTATCTGTGACGGAATCGGACCCACCGCACTCGTGGCGCAGCGGAATGGGCAAGGTGGTTACCTTGGATACTTGTGACGGGAAGTCGCTCGTGGCCTTGCTGGCCAGGGGCGGATCAACCGGGTGTCAGCAAGCGTGCGCGGTACGCAAGGGAGTCACAGGTAAAACGCGGCGCATTGTATACCCCTGCAAACGCGCAGGCGTCAACGCGTTGCATCGTTTCCTGTGGAAAAAACGCAGCGGTCCTGGGGTGAAGGCCTGAAAAGGCGGAGTGATCGGCGTGCATGGCGCCTCCATTTTGTTGTTTTAAGTGCCTGGCGATCCTGCCTGGCTCTGCACACGGCAATGGCGCTATCTCAGCGCTTGGGCGGGGGTTTGGGAAGGGGGTGGAGGGGGCTGGGGAGGCTCTGGCGTGCAGGCTTTGGAAAGATTTTGTGACGAAGAACAGAAAAGCCCAGGTAAGCCGGGGAACACGCCCAGAATCGTATAGTTTTCTTTACAAGGCGGTTTGAAAATTTGCCACCGGTCGGGAAATCTTCTGTCCGTTCAGGTACTTGGGGCCGCTTTGCGCCGCGATGGGCCATTTACCGCAGGCACAAAAAAGCCAGCCCGAAGGCTGGCTCTCTCGCTACCGGACCGAATCAGCCACGCGGCTTGCCGCGACCACGGCCTGCCGGCTTGTCACCTTCAGGGCGGGACGGACGCTTGCGCATCTCGCTCGGACGCTCGGCCACCGTGCTGCCGCGGTTGCCCTTGCGCGGCGCTGCGTCTTCACGCGGCGCACGTGCCGGACGCTCGGCTTGGCCTTCGGCGGCCGGGCGCAGGGTACGCACGCGCTCGCCACGCCCCAGCGGACGGGTCGACTTGCGCTGCAGGCGCTCGAGCTTGTCCTTGGCCTTGAGTTTCATTTCCGGCAGTGCCACCGGCTGCAGGCCGACTTCCGCGGCGAGAATGTCGATCTCGCCCTGGCTCATTTCGCGCCAGCGGCCCATCGGCAGGTCGGAGTTGAGGAACACCGGGCCGAAACGCACGCGCTTCAGGCGGCTGACCACCACGCCCTGGGATTCCCACAGGCGACGCACCTCACGGTTGCGACCTTCCATCACCACGCAGTGGTACCAGTGGTTGAAGCCTTCGCCACCTGGCGCCTTCTGGATATCGGTGAACTTGGCCGGGCCATCTTCGAGCACCACGCCGGCCTTGAGCCGGTCGACCATGTCGTCGTCGACTTCGCCGCGCACACGCACTGCGTACTCGCGGTCCATCTCATAGGACGGGTGCATCAGGCGGTTGGCCAACTCACCGTCGGTGGTGAACAGCAGCAGGCCGGTGGTGTTGATGTCCAGGCGACCGATGTTGATCCAGCGGCCCTCTTTCGGCCGCGGCAGGCGGTCGAACACGGTCGGGCGGCCTTCCGGGTCGTCACGGGTGCAGATCTCGCCGTCGGGCTTGTTGTACATGATCACGCGGCGGGTCGCCTCGGCGGCCTCGACGCGCTTGATCAGCTTGCCGTCGACGGTGATGGCGTCGTGCAGGTCGACGCGCAGGCCGAGGGTGGCCTCGACGCCGTTGACCTTGATGCGGCCCTGGCCGATCCAGGCCTCGACGTCACGGCGAGAACCGACGCCGATACGCGCCAGTACTTTCTGCAGCTTTTCGCCGGACGGCGGGGTAGGTTGTTGGTCTTGCAGGTCTTTGTCACTCATCTGGGCACCTCCCGGTGTAGTAGTGAAAGCGGGCGCGCATCATACGCGGTTCAGCAAGGGAACGCACTGCAGGGTAGAAGGTTTTTGCCGATCGCCCAGCAGATTCCGCCCAAAGGCGCAAGCTGGCGTCCACAGAGTCGGGCTGTCAGACCTTTGGTTCGTCCTCGGGCTCGATGGAAGCCTCATCGCGCAAATCATCGAAATCGATCTTGAGCCCTTCTTCCATCGCATCCAGCTCCACCAGCAGCGAGCGGAAGCTGGTCTCCTCCTTCGGCTCGATTTCCTCGCCCTCCTCGCCCAGGCTGGCATCGGCCAGGGCTTGCAGGTGAGCGGGCACCGGCGCCTCGTCCGGATCGACCTCGGGCTCCACCTCCAGCTCCAGCTCGCGCAGCTCGGCCAACGCCGGCAGCTCATCGAGGCTCTTGAGATTGAAATGATCGAGGAATGCCTTGGTGGTGGCGAACATCGCCGGTCGCCCGGGCACCTCGCGGTAGCCGACGATGCGGATCCACTCGCGCTCCATGAGCGTCTTGATGATGTTGCTGTTGACCGCCACGCCCCGCACGTCCTCGATCTCGCCACGGGTGATGGGCTGGCGATAAGCGATCAGCGCCATGGTTTCCAGCAGCGCGCGGGAATAGCGCTGCGGACGCTCCTCCCAGAGGCGGCCGACCCAGGGTGCGTAGTCCTCGCGGATCTGCAGGCGGTAGCCGGTGGCCACTTCCTTGAGTTCGAAGGCGCGGCCAGTGCAGGACTTGCCCAGCACCTCCAGGGCCTTCTTGAAAACGGCGGGGGCCGGGCGCTCGGCCTCCTCGAACAGCTCGTACAGGCGCTCGAGGGATTGCGGCTTGCCCGAGGCAAGCAGGAAGGCCTCGATCAGCGACGCCAGTTCACGGGGTTCGTTCAGGTTCATCGGTAGTTGTCAGGTCATTCTGCCCGGGCACGGACATGGATCGGGGCGAAGGGCTCATTCTGCACCAGTTCGATCAAGGATTCCTTCACCAGCTCGAGAATCGCCATGAAGGTCACCACCACGCCAAGCTTCCCCTCCTCGCGGGTGAACAGCTCGACGAAGGGCACGAAGGCGCCGCCCTTGAGGCGCTCGAGCACTTCGCTCATGCGTTCGCGGGTCGACAGCACCTCGCGGGTGATCTGGTGGCTCTCGAACAGGTCGTTGCGGCGCATGACCTCGGCCATGGACAACAGGATCTCTTCCAGCGCCACCTCCGGCAACAACTTGCGCACCTTGGCCTGCGGAGCCTCCAGGCGCGGCACGACGATTTCGCGCCCGACCCTGGGCAACTCGTCGATACCTTCGGCGGCGGCCTTGAATCGCTCGTACTCCTGCAGCCGGCGAATCAGTTCGGCGCGCGGATCGCCCTCCTCCTCCTCGACTTCGCCGGAGCGCGGCAGCAGCATGCGCGACTTGATCTCGGCGAGCATGGCGGCCATCACCAGGTACTCGGCCGCCAGCTCCAGGCGCACGCTCTTCATCAGCTCGACATAGCTCATGTACTGGCGGGTGATCTCCGCCACGGGGATGTCGAGAATGTCCACGTTCTGCTTGCGAATCAGGTACAGCAACAGGTCCAGCGGGCCTTCGAAGGCTTCGAGGAAGACTTCCAGGGCGTCCGGCGGGATATACAGGTCGACCGGCATCTCGGTCAGGGCTTCGCCGTAGACCAGGGCCAGTTGCAGCTGGAACGGCGTCTGCGCCTCCGTGGCCGGCGCCTCGGGTGCTTGTACCTGGCTCACGCGTTGACCAGGAACGGCGTCGGATCCCCGCAGCCTTCGCGAATCAGCTCCGGCTCGTCGCCGGACAAGTCGATGATGGTAGAGGCCTTGAGGTCGCCGAAACCGCCGTCTATCACCAAGTCGACGTGATGCTCCAGTCGCTCGCGGATCTCGTAGGGATCGACCATCGGCTCGTCGTCGCCGGGCAGGATCAGGCTGACGCTCATCAAAGGCTCGCCAAGCTCTGCGAGCAAGGCCAAGGTTATTTCATGCCTGGGCACGCGCAGGCCGATGGTCCGGCGTTTCTCGTGCAGCAGCAGGCGCGGTACCTCGCGGGTGCCATTGAGGATGAAGGTATAGGGCCCGGGCACGTGGGCCTTGAGCAGGCGAAACGTACCCGTATCGACCTTGGCGTAAAGCCCCAACTGCGACATGTCGCAGCACATCAGGGTGAAGTTGTGGGTCTTGTCCAGACCACGCAACTTGCGCACCCGCTCGATCGCGGCCTTGTTGCCAATCTGGCATCCCAGCGCATAGGCCGAGTCGGTCGGGTAGACCACCACCCCACCCTTGCGGATGATCTCGACGGCCTGCTTGATCAGGCGCGGCTGCGGGTTCTCCGCATGAATCTGGAAAAATTGGCTCACGAAGTCGTCCTGTTCATACCGCCATAGGCTGTTCATGTCGGAATCGGCGCCACAGGGGTGGCAGGTCCTCAGGCAATGGCCGGTAGGCACCGATCTCGCCCCAGGTGCCAGGGCCGTGGAAGTCGCTGCCGGCGCTTGCCAGCAGGCCGAACTCACGGGTGAGGATCGACATGGTCCCCACCTGCTCGGGCGGCATCATCCCGTTGACCACTTCCAGTGCCTGCCCTCCAGCCTGAATATAGTCGGCAATCAGCCGTCTGCGCTTGCTGCGGGTCAGTTCATAGTGCATGGGATGGGCCAGGCTCACCCACGCATTCGACTCACGCAGCGTCGCAACAGTTTCCGCAAGCGTCGGCCAGTGCAGCTTGACGTCACCCAGCTTGCCGGCGCCCAGCCACTTGCGGAACGCCTCGCCGCGGTCCTTGACGAAGCCGGCGCGGACCATGAACTCAGCGAAATGCGGGCGCGCCGGGGCGTTGCCGCTGTCGCCCAGTTCCTGCTGCACCGCCCGCGCGCCGTCCAGCGCGCCGGGCATGCCCTTGGCCGCCAGCTTGCGGTCGATTTCCTCGGCGCGCAGCCAACGACCACGGTGCAGGTTGGCGATGGCATCGAGCAACGGCGGTGCGTCGAGGGGGAAGTCGTAACCCAGCACATGAATGGTGGCGCCGCCCCAGGTGCACGACAGTTCCACGCCGCTGACCCACTGCATGCCGTTGTCCAGGCAGGCCTGGCGCGCCTCCGGCAGGCCCTCAAGGGTGTCATGGTCGGTAAGCGAGAGCGTGCGCACCCCGTGCTCATGGGCCCGGGCGACCAGTGCCGTGGGCGACATGGCGCCGTCGGAGGCCGTGCTGTGACAGTGCAGATCAACATTCATGGAGGAGCGCTTTCGCAGGAATCGATGTTTGTTATTATGCCGTCACATCCCGCTTCTGGCTGCCACTGTGAAACAATTCATCGATTTCATCCCGCTGCTGCTGTTCTTCATCGTCTACAAGCTTGACCCGCGCCCGGTCGAATTCGCCGGCCACGGCTTCGAGTTCGGCGGGATCTACAGCGCCACCGCCATGCTGATCGTCAGCTCCGTGGTGGTCTACGGCGCGCTGTTCCTGCGCCACGGCAAGCTGGAGAAGGGGCAGTTGCTGACCCTGGTCGCCTGCCTGGTGTTCGGTGGTCTGACCCTGGCCTTCCACAGCGAGACCTTCCTAAAGTGGAAGGCGCCCGTGGTCAACTGGCTGTTCGCCCTGGCGTTCGCCGGCAGCCACTTCATCGGTGACCGGGTGCTGATCAAACGCATCATGGGCCATGCCCTGACACTTCCAGAAACAGTGTGGAACCGCCTGAACGTGGCGTGGATCGCCTTCTTCCTCGTATGCGGCGCCGCCAACCTGTTCGTCGCCTTCACCTTCCAGGACATCTGGGTCGACTTCAAGGTATTCGGCAGCCTGGGCATGACCGTGCTGTTCCTGGTGGCCCAGGGTGTCTACCTGTCGCGCCACCTGCACGATGCCGACCCCTCCACCTCCAAACCCAAGGACTGACATGCTCTACGCCATCATCGCCAGCGACGTCGAAAACTCCCTGGAAAACCGCCTGGCCGCACGCCCCGCGCATATCGAACGCCTGCAGCAGCTCAAGGCCGAAGGCCGTGTGGTGCTCGCCGGCCCGCACCCGGCCATCGACAGCAACGACCCGGGCGCCGCCGGCTTCAGCGGCAGCCTGATCGTCGCCGAGTTCGAATCGCTGGCCGCCGCCCAGGCCTGGGCCGACGCCGATCCGTACATCGCCGCGGGCGTGTACGCCAAGGTCGTGGTCAAGCCGTTCAAGCAAGTCCTGCCGTAACAGGCTTTAACCGGGACGGGCTTCGCAGGGGCAAGCCCGCGCCCACGAAGCCGCTCCCAGCTACACCCCGCGCGGCACTATTCATAAAATCCGACGACTGGCCGACAACCTCCTGAATCGATACGAATCAGGAGTTCCAATGCGTCAAGGTCCGATGTCCCTGCTGCTTTGCCTGTTGCTGCTGTCCCCTTTCGCCGCGGCCGAACAGCCGCTGTCGCTGGAAGCCGGGGCGCGGATCACCGACTTGCAGCAGCGCCTGGAAGAGAGCGAGAAACAGCGCGCAGCGCTGACCCAGCAACTGCAGAACCAGGACAGCGAGCGTGAAAGCGCCCAGCTCGCCCGCCTGCGCCAGGACAACCAGCGACTGAAGCTGACGATCAAGGAACTGCAGGCAGGCGCCAGCGCCCCGCAAAGCCCGCTGACCGACCAGCAGCAATGGTTCCTGATCGGCTCGGCCGTTGCACTGTTGTCCGCAGTCTGCGGTATCTTAGCCAGCGGCGGACACAGAAGACGCCGGCAATGGTTGAATTGAGTGAGAAATGAGCGAGCTGTTACTGATTGATGATGACCAGGAACTGTGCGAGCTGCTCGGCAGCTGGCTGACCCAGGAAGGGTTTGCGGTGCGCGCCTGCCACGATGGCCAGAGTGCGCGCCAGGCCTTGGCCACCCATGCCCCGGCGGCGGTGGTGCTGGATGTCATGCTGCCCGATGGCAGCGGCCTGGAACTGCTCAAACAGCTGCGCAGCGAACACACCGACCTGCCGGTGCTGATGCTTTCGGCCCGCGGCGAGCCGCTGGACCGCATCCTTGGCCTGGAGCTGGGCGCCGACGACTACCTGGCCAAGCCCTGCGACCCCCGCGAGCTCACCGCCCGCCTGCGCGCAGTGTTGCGCCGCAGCCACCCCAGCGCGCCCAGCAGCCAGGTGGAGATCGGCGACCTGATCTTCAGCCCGGTACGCGGCGTGGTCAGCATCGACCAGCGCGAGATGACCCTCACGCTGTCGGAAAGCCGCATCCTCGAAGCCTTGCTGCGCCAACCCGGCGAGCCGCTGGACAAGCAGGAACTGGCGCAGATCGGCCTGGGCCGCAAGCTCACGCTTTATGACCGCAGCCTGGACATGCATGTCAGCAACCTGCGCAAGAAGATCGGGCCGCACCCGGATGGCCGCCCGCGCATCGTCGCCCTGCGCAGCCGCGGCTATTACTACAGTCTGTAGGAAAACCGGGGCCGCTGCGCGGCCCTGCCATCTTTACCCAGCCTTTACCCTCGCCTGACCGCCCTTGACCTTGATCTCCCTAGACTGGGCTCATCCGGTAACCACCGGCCCCTGAAAGGAGAGACACCATGCGCAAGACCCTTATCGCCCTGATGTTCGCCGCCGCCCTGCCGACCGTGGCCATGGCCATGCCCGAAGGCGGCCCGCGCCACGATGGCCCGCATCATCGCGGTGACGCGCCTTTCGCCCAGCTGGACCTGAGCCGCGACCAGCGCCAGCAGATCGGCAAGCTGATGGGCGAGCAGATGAAGCAGCGCCGCGACATCAACGAACGCTACATCGCCAAGCTGCCGGCGGCCGAGCAGAAAGCCCTGAAGGACGAGCTCAAGGCCAGCCACGACAAGACCGAAGGCCAGATCCGCGCCTTGCTCAAGCCCGACCAGCAGAAGAAATTCGACGACCTGCAGAAGGAGCGCGCCGCGCGCAAGGCCGAGTGGCAGGAGTTCCAGGCCTGGAAGGCTGAAAAAACCGGCAAGGCCCAGTAAGCTGTCAGCCCGATGCCCGGCCCGCTTCCCAGCGGGCCGGGCTTTCGCCATTTCCTGGAGGTGCTTGTCTTGCGTTCACTGTTCTGGCGCATCCTGGCCAGCTTCTGGCTGGCCATCGCCCTGGTCGCCGGGCTGTCGATCCTGCTCGGGCACATGCTCAACCAGGACACCTGGATCCTCAGTCGCCACCCGGGCCTGAACAACCTGGCCAGCCACTGGGCCCAGCACTACGAACAGGAAGGCCTGGAGTCGTCGCAACGCTTCCTGGAACGGCGCAAGCAGCGCTACAAGATCGACGTGCAGGTGCTCGACGACAGCGGCGATGCCGTGGTCCCCGGCACCTTCCCGCGCCGCGCCGCCGCCTTCGAGGCACGCCAGCACAACGACGAACGTCGTCTGCCGTGGCGCCGCCTGACCGAGGAATACACCAGCCCCGGCAGCGGTGAGACCTACCTGCTGATCTACCGTATCCCCCACCCGGAGCTGGCCGCCTGGCACCGCGAAAGCCTGATCTGGCCGCTCAGCGCCTTGGGCATAGCCTTGGTGGTGCTGACCCTGTTCAGCCTGCTGGTAACCCTGTCGATTACCCGCCCGCTCAGCCGCCTGCGCGGCGCCGTGCACGACCTGGGACAGACCAGCTACCAGCAGAACAGCCTGGCGCGACTGGCCGTGCGCCGCGACGAGTTCGGCGTGCTGGCCAACGACTTCAACAAGATGGGCGCCCGCCTGCAGAGCCTGATCGGCAGCCAGCGCCAGCTGCTGCGCGATGTGTCCCACGAACTGCGTTCACCACTGGCGCGGCTGCGCATCGCCCTGGCGCTGGCCGAGCGCGCCGAACCCGAACAGCGGCAGGCCTTGTGGCCGCGCCTGACCCGCGAATGCGATCGTCTGGAAGACCTGATCAGCGAAATCCTCGTGCTGGCCCGGGTCGATGCCGAGCAGGCGCATGCCGAGCCGGTGGACCTCAATGCCCTGTTGGGCGGCGTGCGCAAGGATGCCCAGCTGTCAGCGCCGGATCAGGAGGTGCGTCTGGAGATGCAGCCGGGCCTGACCCTGCAAGGCTGGCCGACGCTGATCGAACGGGCGGTGGACAACCTGCTGCGCAATGCGCTGCGCTTCAATCCGGGCGGGCAGCCGATCGAGCTACACGCCAGCCGCGAACAGGAACGCATCGTGTTGAGCGTGCGCGACCACGGCCCGGGGGTGGCGGCGGAACATCTGGAGCAGTTGGGGGAGCCATTCTTCCGGGCACCGGGGCAAGAGGCGCCGGGACATGGGCTGGGGCTGGCGATTGCACGCAAGGCGGCGGAGCGCCATGGTGGCAGCCTGAAGTTTGCGAACCATCCGCAGGGTGGGTTCGTGGTTACGCTGGAGCTGCCGCGTGAGGTCAGCGCTGGCTGACAGATCCTGGGGCCGCAAAGCGGCCCCACTCAATCACTCGCCCCAGGCGCTGACGTACTCGGCAGTTTCCAGGATCGGCGCGGTGCGTGGCTCGGCCATTGGCGTGCCGACATACAGGTAACCGATCAGCTCTTCGTTCTCGGCAAGCCCCAGCCCCTTGTGCACATGGGCGTCGAAGGCCATGTCGCCGGTGCGCCATACCGCGCCGATACCCTGGGCATGGGCGGCGATCAGGATGCCATGGGCGGCGCAGCCGGCGGCCAGGCGCTGCTCGATCTTCGGCACCTTGAAGTGGTCCTGCAGCCGGGCGATCACCACGATCAGCAACGGCGCGCGCAGCGGCATCGCCCGGGCCTTGTCCAGCGCCGCCTGGGTGGCTTCACCCTTGGCTTGCACGGCTTCGGCGAACAGCTCGCCGAGCTTTTCCCGGCCCTGGCCTTCGATGGTCAGGAAACGCCAGGGTCGCAGTTGGCCATGATCTGGCGCACGCAATGCGGCCTGGAACAGCGCCTCGCGCTGGGCGGCATTGGGCGCCGGGTCAGTCAGGCGTGGCACGGAAACACGGTTGAGCAATGCGTCGAGAGCCTCCATGGGCTACCCTCCTGGCAGATTGAAAGTGCGGCCATTCTGCACCATCGAGGGGGATCGTGGGAGCGGGCTTGCCCCGCGATCCGGCCATCGCGGGGCAAGCCTGCTCCGTGGAGGCCACCAATCGGCGTTTACAAGACCCGGCCCACAGGTAGAATGGCGCCCTTTCCGTAGCGAGTCAGAGCAGATCACATGGCGTTGCCGACCTTAAGGATCATTGGTTTCATCATCGGCATCTTCCTGATCACCCTGGCGGTGAGCATGGTGGTGCCCATGGCGACCCTGGTGGTCTTCGAGCGCACCGGCGACATGCCGTCGTTTCTCTGGTCGAGCCTGATCACCTTCCTCGCGGGCCTGGGCCTGGTCATCCCCGGCCGCCCCGAGCACGTGCACCTGCGCCCCCGCGACATGTACCTGCTGACCGTCAGCAGCTGGCTGGTGGTCTGCGTGTTCGCCGCCCTGCCCTTCCTGCTGACCCAGCACATCAGCTACACCGACGCCTTCTTCGAGAGCATGTCCGGCATCACCGCCACCGGCGCCACCGTGCTCAGCGGCCTGGACAGCATGTCGCCGGGCATCCTGATGTGGCGCTCGATGCTGCACTGGCTGGGCGGCATCGGCTTCATCGGCATGGCCGTGGCGATCCTGCCGTTGCTGCGCATCGGCGGCATGCGCCTGTTCCAGACCGAGTCCTCCGACCGTTCGGAGAAGGTCATGCCGCGCTCGCACATGGTCGCCAAGTCGATCGTGGCGGTGTACGTCGGCATCACCGTGCTCGGCAGCCTGGCCTTCTGGTGGGCGGGGATGGGCCTGTTCGATGCGATCAACCACGCCATGTCGGCGATCTCCACCGGCGGGTTCTCCACCTCCGACCAGTCCCTGGCCAAATGGGATATCCCTGCGGTGCACTGGGTCGCGGTGGTGGTCATGATCATGGGCAGCGTGCCCTTCACCCTGTACGTGGCCACCCTGCGCGGCCACCGCCGGGCGCTGATCAAGGACCAGCAGGTGCAGGGCCTGCTGGCCATGCTGGTGACCACCTGGCTGGTGCTTGGCACCTGGTACTGGGCCACCACCGAGCTGCACTGGCTCGATGCCCTGCGCCACGTGGCGCTGAACGTTACTTCGGTGGTCACCACCACCGGCTTTGCCCTGGGCGACTACAGCCTGTGGGGCAACTTCTCGCTGATGCTGTTCTTCTACCTGGGCTTCGTCGGCGGCTGCTCCGGCTCGACGGCCGGCGGTATCAAGATCTTCCGCTTCCAGGTCGCCTACATCCTGCTCAAGGCCAACCTCAACCAGCTGATCCATCCGCGCGCGGTGATCAAGCAGAAATACAACGGCCACCGCCTCGACGAAGAGATCGTGCGCTCGATCCTGACCTTCTCGTTCTTCTTCGCCATCACCATCTGCATCATCGCCCTGCTGCTGTCGCTGCTGGGCGTGGACTGGATGACCGCGCTGACCGGCGCCGCCGGCACCGTGTCGGGTGTCGGCCCGGGGCTGGGCGAAGTGATCGGCCCGGCCGGCAACTACGCGACGCTGCCAGATGCCGCGAAATGGATCCTTGCCGGCGGCATGCTGCTCGGTCGCCTGGAGATCATCACGGTGCTGGTGTTGTGCATGCCGGCGTTCTGGCGTCACTGACCGACAGGCGCGTGCGGTACTCGCTCGGCGTGCTGTCGAACCAGCGGCGGAACGCCCGGTAGAAGTTGCTCGGGTCAGCGAAACCCAGCAGGTAGGCGGTTTCCAGCAACGTGGTGCCTGGCTGCGCCAGGTACTGCTCGGCCAGTTCGCGGCGGGTGTCGTCGAGCAGGGTCTGGAAGCTGGTGCCCTCGTCCTGCAGGCGCCGCTGCAAGGTGCGTTGCGAAAGGTGCAGGGCCTGGGCCACGGTTTCGCGCTTGGGCTCGCCCTGGGGCAGGATGCGGCACAGTACCTGGCGCACGCGGTGGGTCACCCGGCTTTCCGAGAAACGCGCCAGGTACTCACCGGCGAAACGGTCGTGCAGCACCGCCATCGCCTCGTTGGCGGTCGGCAACGGCGCCTCCATGTCGGCGCGGGCGAACACCAGCGCATCATGGGGCGCGCCAAATTGCAGCGGTGCGTGGAAAGCCATCTTGTACGGCTCGACATTTTTCGGCAGTGCGCCCTGAATCAGTACCCGCCGCGGCTGGATCGGCCGCCCGCTGAGCCAGGTGCACAACGCCAGGGCGCAGGCCAGCGAGGCTTCGGCGCTGTGCCGGGTCGGCGGCAGGTGGTCGCCGTGCACGGTCAGCACCAGGGCATAGCCGTCGGGCTCGAGGCGAAAGCTCAGGTCCGAACTCTCCGCGATGATGCGCTGGTAGCGCACCAGGCGCTCGAAGCCCTCGGCCAGGGTGCGGCTGGACATCAGCGCGTAACCCACCACATGGAACGAGGCCGGCCGCACCACCCTGGCCATGTTAAGGCCAATGGCCTCGTTGCCCGACAGCTCGACCGCCAGCTGCCACAGGCGGGTCATCGAATCCTGGGTGAAGCGCGCGTCGGGGTCGTCGAGGGCGGCGAAGTCGAGCCCGAGCTGCTTGAACATGGCCGGACAATCGAGCCCTTCCAGCTCGAGTGCCTTGACGATCCCTGATGCCCAGCTGGCTGACGTGGTTCTCTCACTCATGACAGGCTCTTGTGCGGACCGCTCCTGCGGTGAATCGAAAGGATACTCAATTGGCGCCTATTGTCACTGGCCACGGCACCCAGTGACTCTAGACTCGATTCAGGCTCCACGCCGTGTATCCTGTCAGCAAGACCCGCAGATCCGGAAGCCCGCCATGACCCGCACAGCGCAGTTCCGCAGTTTTGCCGAGTTCTACCCCTATTACCTGGGCGAGCACAGCAACCCCACCTGCCGCCGCCTGCATTTCGTCGGCACCAGCCTGGTGATCGCCCTGCTCGCCTACAGCATCGGCAGCGGCAAATGGCTGTTGCTGCTGGCCGTGCCACTGGCCGGCTACGGCTTCGCCTGGGCCGGGCATTTCTTCTTCGAGAAGAACCGCCCCGCCACCTTCAGCCACCCCTGGTACAGCCTGGTCGGCGACTTCGCCATGTTCCGCGACATCCTGCTGGGCCGCCTGAGCCTCTGAATCGGCCCGCAAGGCCAGGTTCGCGTCCCGGCGGGCCACTGCCAAAGCCCGGATCCTGGCCAACACTGCGGTATGTTCCCCGACACGAGCGGCACGCGGTGATGAGCAAGCAAGCCAATTTCAGCCACATGCGCGATGGCACCGCCCAGGACTGGGCGATCATCGCCGACGACTTTCGCGCCTACGCCCATCAGTTGCCCCAACGCATTCTCGCCCACCTGCGCCTGCTCGACGGCGACTTCGGCGGCTTCCCCATCGACCGCCTGAGCCATTCCCTTCAGACCGCCAGCCGCGCCCACCGCGACGGCCGCGATGAAGAATACGTCGTCTGCGCCCTGCTGCACGACATCGGCGACACCCTGGGCAGCTACAACCACCCGGATATCGCCGCGGCGATCCTCAAGCCGTTCGTCAGCGACGAGAACCTGTGGATGATCGAGAAACACGGGATCTTTCAGGGCTACTACTTCTTCCACCACCTGGGCATGGACCGTCACCTGCGCGAGCAATACCGCGATCACCCGCATTACCAGCGGACCCTCGAGTTCTGCGCCCGCTATGACGCGGCAGCGTTCGATCCGGACTATGAAAGCCTGCCGCTGGCGTTCTTCGAGCCGATGCTGGAGCGCTTGTTCGCCCAGCCCAGGCAGTCGATCTACAAGGCCGCCCTGCCAGCCACCGCCTGACCTCACTACCGGGTCGCGATCACAGGCGAAGCCGGTGCCATGCAGCGCCGACGAGTCTAGGCCGGTTCGCCCAGCTCCGCCAAGCGCAACGCCGCCTCCCGCGCCTGCGCCTCGGCAAACCGATACAGCTCGATCCGCCCGTCCCAGTGTTCGATCAGCGCCGTGCACGACTCCACCCAGTCGCCGCAGTTGAGGTAATCCACCTCGCCCACCTGGCGGATCTCGGCATGGTGGATATGCCCGCATACCACACCGTGGAAGCCACGCCGGGTGCACTCGTGGGCGATGGCGTCCTCGAAGTCGCTGATGAAGTTCACCGCGCCCTTGACCTTGTGCTTGAGGTACGCCGACAGCGACCAGTAGCCATAGCCGTAACGGGCGCGCCAGTGGTTGAGCCAACGGTTGAGCACCAGGGTGAACTCGTAGGCCCGGTCGCCCAGAAAAGCCAGCCAGCGGTGGTAGCGGGTGATCACGTCGAACTGGTCGCCGTGGATCACCAGCAGGCGCCGACCGTCGACGGTAAGGTGTTCGGCCTCGTCCACCAGCTGGATGTTGCCCAGGATCAGTTTCGAGTAACGCCGCAGGAATTCGTCATGGTTGCCGGTAACGTAGATCACCTCGGTGCCGCGCTTGCTCAGGGTCAGCAGGCGGCGGATGACATTGGTGTGGGCTTGGGGCCAGTAGATGCCGCTGCGCAGTTTCCAGCCATCGATGATATCGCCGACCAAGTAGATGCGCTCGGCCTGGTAGCCCTTGAGGAAGTGCGCGAGGTGTTCGGCCTGGCAGTCGCGGGTGCCCAGGTGTACATCGGAAATCCATAGGGTGCGCACACGCTGCTTGCGTGACGGGCGAAGGGGTTCGGCGTGGCTCATGGGCAGGCTCCGGCGCTGTTTGCTGGAGACTGGCAGGCGCAGGTGACAGATTGGTGGCAGGTACATGACCATCCTGCCCTCGCCTGCCGGTGTACAATCTTCGCCTGCCTCGTGAGGACTCACCATGACCGCCGGCCCCTTGCTCTCGTTGCGCCATTACCGCCACGACTTGATCGCCCACAGCCACGACCATCCACAGTTGGTGTTCGGCCTCGGCGGGCGCCTGGATTTCGAGGTGGATGGACGCGGCGGCCGGGTCGCTCGCCAGGACCTGATGGTGGTTCCCGCCGGTGCCCACCACACTTGCGGGAGCCGCGAGGGCAGCGATTGCCTGGTGCTGGACGTACCGGGCGGACACTGGCTCGGCGATCATCTCGGCGAGCACGCCGACGACAGCCGCCGCCTGCTCGACCGCCCCGGCCCACTGAGCCTGGACAGCCGACAGCAGCAACTGGTGGACTGGCTGGCAACCAGCCCCGTGGACGACCCGCTGATTGCCCGCCAGGGCGCGGTGTTGCTATTGGCGAGCCTCAATCCACAGGCCTGCGCCCCGGTACTGGCCAGCAGGCGCCTGCCCTATGCCGCCTTCGACCGCCATATCGAGCAGCACGCCGCCTACCCACTGCAGGTCGCCGACCTGGCGCGGCTGGCCGGGCTGTCCAGTGCGCGGCTGCATGCGCGGTTTGCCAGCGAGTGCGGCATGACGCCGATGGACTACATCCGCCAACGGCGGCTGACGATGGCGCGCCGGCTGTTGCGTGAGACGGTGTTGCCGGTGGGCGAGATCGCCGCGCGCGTGGGGTATGGCTCGCAGAGCGCATTCAGCGCGGCGGTGCTGCGGGCGTTCGGCTGCACGCCGCTGGCGTTGCGGCGCGAGTCTGGCGACAACGGGCGCGAGGTGGGCGACAGATCTGCCTGAGGATCGAACATACACTGCTGCCTGTATCGACCTCATCGCGGGTCAAGCCCGCTCCAAGCCTTCAGCATCATCTGTGGGAATGGGCTTGCCCCGCGATGGAGCCAGCACGCAACGCTCACCGTACTCAAAGGACCACCATGAACCACCGCACCGCCCTCGGCGCCCTGCATATCGGCGCGCTGTTCTTCGGCCTGACCGGCGTCTTCGGCAAACTGGCCGCCAGTGCCAGTCCTACGATCATCGTCTTCGGCCGAGCCATGTTCGCCGTCCTGGCCCTGGGCCTGTTCGCCGGCCTGGCGCGCCAGGCCTGGCAACCACTGCGCGGCCAGGACCTGCGCCGCCTGCTGCTGGGGGGTGTGCTGCTGGCCGGGCATTGGGTGAGCTTCTTCATCGCGGTCAAGGTCGGCGGCGTGGCCATCGCCACCCTCGGCTTCGCCAGCTTCCCAGCCTTCACGGTGATCCTTGAAGGCTTGTTGTTCCGCGAACGCATCCGCCGCAACGAGGCTGTGCTGGTGCTGCTGGTGAGCATCGGCCTGGTGCTGGTCACCCCCGCCTTCGACCTGGCCAGCGAGGCCACCGGCGGGCTGCTCTGGGCGTTGCTCTCAGGCCTGCTGTTCTCGCTGCTGTCGCTGACCAACCGTGCCGGTTCCGGGCGCCTGCCCGCCGTGCAGGCGGCGCTGTGGCAGAACCTGGTGGTGAGCCTGTGCCTGCTGCCGTTCGCCGCGCCGGGCCTGACTGCCGTGGCGCCCATGGACTGGCTGTGGATCGCCCTGCTCGGCATCTTCTGCACCGGCGTCGCCCACAGCCTGTTCGTCGCTAGCCTCGCGGTGATCAAGGCGCGCACCGCCGCGGTGGTGTTCGGCATGGAGCCGGTCTATGGCATCGCCGTGGCCTGGGTGGTGTTCGCCGAACAGCCGACCCTGCGCATGCTCGCCGGTGGTGCCTTGATCATCTTCGCCATCGTCCTGTCCAGCCGCCTGGCCGCCGAGCAACCCACCCGGCAGACCGTGGCCGAAAGCGCCTGATCAGCGATCGTTGTGACCCAGGTCGCGCTGCGGATCGATCTGGTCACGCACCCGCTGCTTGAGCGCCTTGGCCTCGGGGAAACCACCGTCGGCCTTGCGCTCCCAGATCTGCACGCCGTCGCAGGTGATGCGGAATACCCCGCCGGTACCAGGCTCCAGGGCGACCTGGCCGAGGTCGTCAGCGAAGGTGCTGAGCAACTCCTGCGCCAGCCAGGCGGCGCGCAGCAGCCACTGGCACTGGGTGCAATAGGTAATGACAATTTGTGGCTTGCTGTCTGCCATGTCGGGGAACTCCGTAGGAAGGGCCGCTTATACTAGCGGTCTTTACCCTCTGGTTTGAGACTCACGATGCGCCGCCTGCTGTTCTGCCTCCTGCTGATGCTCACTTCCATCACCTTGCATGCCGCCGAAACGGCGCGGCCGAAAATCGGCCTGGTGCTGTCGGGCGGCGCCGCCCGCGGCCTGGCCCATATCGGCGTACTCAAGGCCCTGGAAGAACAGGGCGTGCGCATCGACGCCATCGCCGGCACCAGCATGGGCGCGGTGGTCGGCGGGCTGTACGCCTCGGGCTACAGCATCGCCGAACTGGAAAAACTGGCCACCACCCTGGACTGGCAACAGGCATTGTCCGACGCCCCGCCGCGCAAGGACGTGCCGTTCCGACGCAAGCAGGACGACCGTGACTTCCTGGTCAAGCAGAAGCTGAGCTTTCGCGACGACGGCAGCCTGGGCCTGCCGCTGGGCGTAATCCAGGGTCAGAACCTCGCCCTGCTGCTGGAAAGCAAGCTGGCCCATGCCGCCGACGTGCGCGACTTCGACAAGCTGCCGATCCCGTTTCGCGCCGTGGCCACCGACATCACCAGTGGCGAGAAGGTGATCTTCCGCCGCGGCCACCTGCCGCAGGTGATCCGCGCCAGCATGTCGATCCCGGCAGTGTTCGCCCCGGTGGAACTGGACGGCCGGCTGCTGGTGGACGGCGGCATGACCGACAACATCCCGGTGGACGTGGTGCGCGAGATGGGCGTGGACCTGGCCATCGTCGTCGACATCGGCACCCCACTGCGCAACCGCAAGCAACTGGCCACGGTGGTCGACGTGCTCAACCAGTCGATCACCCTGATGACCCGGCGCAACTCCGAGGAACAGCTGGCCAGCCTGCGCCGCGAGGACATCCTCGTCCAGCCGCCGCTGTCCGCGTTCGGCGTCACCGACTTCGGCCGCGCCCAGGACATGATCGATGCCGGCTACCGCGCTACCCGCGCCCTCGATCCGCGCCTGGCGGCGTTGCGCCGGCCCGAGGGTGACAACAACCTGGCGGTGGCGCGTTCGCCGAAACAGCGCACGCCGATCATCACTGCCATCAAGGTGGAGAACGACTCCAAGGTCAGCGACGACGTGATCCGCTACTACATCCGCCAACCCATCGGCGAGCCGCTGGACCTCGGCCGCCTGCAGACCGACATGGGCACCCTCTACGGGCTGGACTACTTCGACCAGGTGCAATACCGCGTCGCGCACAAGGGCGATGAACATACCCTGGTGATCAGCGCCCGCGGCCGGCGTGGCGGTACCGATTACCTGCGCCTGGGCCTGAACCTGTCGGACGACCTGCGCGGCGACAGCGCCTTCAACCTTGGTGCCAGCTACCGGGTCAACGGCATCAACCGGCTCGGCGGCGAATGGCTGACCCGGGCCCAGATCGGCGACGACCAGGAGCTGTACAGCGAGTTCTACCAGCCGCTGGACGTGGGCTCGCGTTACTTCATCGCCCCCTATCTGGCCCTGGGCTCGCAGAATGTGGAGGCCATCCTGGACAACGACCCGGTGGCCGAGTACCGCCTAGAACGTTACGGCTTCGGGCTCAATGTCGGGCGGCAGATCGGCACCTACGGCGAGGTGCGCCTGGGCGTGGGCAAGGCCTGGGGCAACGCCGAGGTGCGCATTGGCGACCAGGACTTGCCCAAGGTCAGCTTCAACGAGGGTTTCTACGAGCTCAAGTACTCCTTCGACACCTTCGACAACGTCTACTTCCCGCACAGCGGCGAAGACATCGGCCTAACCGTGCGCAAGTATGACAAGTCGCTGGATTCGGACCAGAACTACCGGCAGTGGCTGTTCAACCTGGACAAGGCCATCAGCAGCGGGCCGAACACCCTGGTGCTGGGCGGGCGCTACGGGCGCACCCTGGACGATGCCGAGGTGGTCACCTCAAGCTTCGTGTTCGGCGGGGCACGCCAGCTATCGGGCTTTCGCCAGGACTCGATCTCCGGGCAGAACATGAGCCTGCTGCGCATGGTCTACTACCGCCGCCTGACGCCACGGGCCTACCTGCCCCTGGACTTCCCGCTGTACCTGGGCGGGTCGCTGGAGCGCGGGCGGGCGTGGAACAACGACAACGAGTTCGACAGCGGCTACATCAATGCAGCGAGTATCTTCCTGGGGCTGGAAACGCCGCTGGGGCCGTTGAACCTGAGCTATGGCGCCAACGATGCGCATGAGAAGGCGGTGTACCTGAACCTGGGGCATACCTTCTAGAAATGATCGCGGGGCAAGCCGCACCCACAAGCCAAGCAGAATCTTGTGGGAGCGGGCTTGCCCCGCGATCTACGTCAAGCTCAGGACTTTTCGAGATTATCGAGAATCTTCGCATGCACGCGCATGCACACTTCCAGGTCGGCCTCATCGACCCCGGTGAACAACTCGAGCCGCAACGCATTGGCGATGGTCTCGATCTGGTCGATCAGCGGCTTGGCCGGCGGGCACAGCAGGATCTTCTTGGCCCGACGGTCTTCCATCACCGCCTGGCGGCGCACCAAGCCCTGGCTTTCCAGGCTGTCGAGCAGGCGCGCCAAGGTCGGGCCCTCGACGCCGACGCTCTGGGCCAGCTCGCGCTGGGTCGGCGCCTCCTCGAACCTGGCCAAGTGCAGCAGCACCAGCCAACGGGCTTGCGACAGGTTGAGCCCGGCCAGGCGGCGATCCAGCTCGGCGCGCCAGCCTCGGGACATCTGGGCCAGCTGCATGCCGAAGCGGTGTTGGTTGTCGGTCAGGGGCATAAGTAACTCAATGAATAGAACTAATTATTAGCCAGCTAACCATGGCCCGACCGATCAGGCAAGGTTCGACGCCACGGAAATGACTGATAATCATGTAAGGGTATGACAAAGGTCAGCAAATAGCACAAATGCCGGCAATCACACACCGAACTCCACGGCAAGCGCCGCCCGCACGCAGTGCAGCACACCTTCCGGCACCCGCTGGCCGAACAGCGGTGCCACAGCGGACACCGCAGGCAGCTCGCCCTCGCCGTCGAGGAAGGCGTCCTGCACTTCCATCATCAGCTCTTCGGGCAGGTCCAGTGCCTGCTCCAGGCTCAGCTCCTGGCGGCCGATGGCCTCGGCCAGCAAGCTGTAGACGTTCTTCTCAGTGCAGTTGAGTTGCCCGGCGATCTGTGCCGGTGTCATGCCGGCGCGGGCCAGGCTGACCAGTTCGTGGCGTAGGTCGAGCACCACCTTCGGCGCTTCATCGGTGCCACCGGCGCCATTGAGCACCTCAAGGAAGGCCTGGCCGTAGCGCTCCAGCTTGCGCGCACCGACACCACTGACCTGGGCCATGTCGCCGAGGCTGGTAGGCATGCTGCGCAGCATCTCCAGCAAGGTGGAGTCGGGGAAGATGACATAAGGCGGCACGCTGTGCTCTTCGGCCAGCTTGCGCCGCAAGGTGCGCAACGCCTCCCACAATTCGCGTTCCTCGGCGCGCACCAGCTGGCTGGCCGGGCTGCCGCCACTGCCGCCGGACGCCTTGGCCGCGGTCTGCGGCTTGAGGTCGCGGCGCAGTTGCAGGTTCACCTCACCGCGCAACAGCGGTCGGCAGCTGTCGGACAGGCGCAGGCCGCCGTAGCCTTCCAGGTCGATGTCCACCAGGCCACGCGCCACCAACTGGCGGAACAGCGAGCGCCATTCGGCCTCGGCCAGCGCCTTGCCGACGCCGAACACCGACAGCTTCTCGTGGCCGAAACTGCGCACTTTCTCGGTGTCCTTGCCCAACAGCACATCGACCAGATGGCCGACACCATAGCGCTGGCCGGTGCGGAACACCGCCGACAAGGCCTGGCGCGCAGGCTCGGTGGCGTCCCAGGTCTGCACATTGTCGACGCAGTTGTCGCAGTGCCCGCAGGGCTGTTCCAGCACCTCGTCGAAATAGGCCAGCAACGACTGGCGGCGGCAACGGGTTTCCTCGCACAGGGCCAGCATGGCGTCGAGCTTGTGCTGCTCGATGCGCTTGTGGCGCTCGTCGCCCTCGGAGTTCTGCAGCATCTGCTTGAGCATCACCATGTCCTGCAGGCCGTAGGCCATCCAGGCGTCCGACGGCAGGCCGTCACGGCCGGCACGGCCGGTCTCCTGGTAATAGGCCTCGAGCGACTTGGGCAGGTCGAGGTGGGCAACGAAACGCACGTTGGGCTTGTCGATACCCATGCCGAAGGCGATGGTCGCGACCATGATCAGCCCTTCCTCGTTGAGGAAGCGGTGCTGGTTGGCGGCGCGGGTCTCCGCAGCCAGGCCGGCGTGGTACGGCAACGCCGGGAAGCCCTGCTCGCAGAGGAAGGCCGCGGTCTCGTCGACCTTCTTGCGCGACAGGCAATAGACGATACCGGCGTTGCCGCGCCGCTCGCCGAGGAACGCCATCAACTGCTTGCGCGGCGCCTCCTTGGGCACGATGCGGTAGAAGATGTTCGGTCGGTCGAAGCTCGACAGGAAACGCTCGGCGCCCTGCAGGTGCAGGCGCTGGACGATCTCCTCGCGGGTACGCATGTCGGCGGTGGCGGTCAGGGCGATGCGCGGCACATGGGGGAACAGCTCGGCAAGCTGGCCCAGTTGCAGGTATTCCGGGCGGAAGTCGTGGCCCCATTGCGAGACGCAGTGGGCCTCGTCGATGGCGAACAGGGAAATGTCCAGGCCACGCAGGAAGTCCAGCATGCGCGGCTGCACCAGGCGCTCGGGGGCCAGGTACAGCATTTTCACCTCACCGCGACGCAGGCGCCCGGCCAGGTCGCGCTGCTGCTCGGCGCTGAGCGTGGAGTTCAGCGCAGCGGCGGCCACGCCCAGCTCGTCGAGGGTGGCGACCTGGTCGTCCATCAGCGCGATCAGCGGCGACACCACCACCGTCAAGCCGGGGCGCAGCAAGCCGGGCACCTGGAAACACAGGGACTTGCCGCCACCGGTGGGCATCAGTACCAGTGCGTCGCCGCCGCCCGCCACACATTCGATGATCGCTGCCTGGCGCCCGCGGAAACTGTCGTAACCGAAGACATCCTTGAGGACGCGCTGAGCCTGTTCGAGCATTTGCCACTCCAAAATCGCCGTACCATCCTGGACTCAGGCTGGACGATAAATCCGCCGCGCACACACCGAATGCGTAAGCGGTTTTTGCCGCATGGCCGCAAAACGCCACCTGGCACGAAAAACCGCGGAGTATACCCGACTGCCGCGCCCCCCGGCATGCCCCGGTGACGGACGTTCCCTTTGCCCCGCGAGCGCCGCAAGGTGCTAGAATTCAGCATCGTTTATTCCCCAAGGTAGCCCTGTAATGTCCTTCGCCGAGCAACTGACCCGCCTGCAAGCCTTCCTCGACGCCGATGAGCTGCACGAAGAAGCGCTGGACTACGTCGCCGCCCACGGCTACCTGACCGCGCTGTCGATCTGCTCTGAAGAAGTTCCAGAACGCGAATGGATCGATGCGCTGTTCGCCGAAGAACCCCATTACGCCAGCGATGCCCAACGCACCGAGATCGAGGCCACCCTGGTCGCGCTCAAGGGGCACATCGCCCGCCAGTTGGCCAGCGACGAGGAATTCGACCTGCCTTGTGAGCTTGACCTGACCGAAGAGCCGGACGACTCCGACCTGCGCGGCTGGTGCATCGGCTTCATGGAGGGCGTGTTCCTGCGTGAAGAGGCCTGGTTCGAGAACGCCGAGGAAGAAGTCAGCGAAATGCTGCTGCCGATCATGGTCGGCTCGGGCCTGTTCGACGAACAACCCGAGTTTGCCGACATTGCCGGCAACGCCAACCTGCAGGACGACATGATCGTGCAGATCCCCGAGGCACTGAGCGCGTTGTTCCTGCTGCTGCACGCCCCCGAAGAGAAGCCCGCCCTGCTCAAGCCACGCCACCACTGACCAAGGTGGTGCGCTACCTGCTGCTGGCCGTCGGCTGGCTCAGCGTCGCGCTGGGGGTGGCGGGGATCTTCCTGCCGGTATTGCCCACCACCCCGTTCCTGCTGCTGGCGGCGGCCTGCTTCGCCCGCAGCTCGCCGCGTTTTCACCACTGGCTGGTGAACCACCCGAAACTCGGACCGTGGATACGCGACTACCTCAGCGGTGAGGGGATCCCGCTCAAGGGCAAGGTGTATGCGATCGGCCTGATGTGGGCGAGCATCGGGCTGTCCTGCTACCTGGTGCCGTTGTTCTGGGCGCGGGCGTTCATGCTGACCAGCGCGGTACTGGTCAGTGCCTGGATCCTCAAGCAGAAGACCTTGCACCGGCCACAGTGACGCCATCGCGGGGCGGACTTGCCCCGCGATGCGCTGCTGGCTTACACCGTATCCACCTTCAACGAGTGGTCATTGAGCATGCCGTTGATGATGGTCGCGGTGTCATGCCCGGCCGCGATCAGCCCCCCTGCCCCGGCCGAAACGCCATAATGCTGGGCCAGGTCCACCCCAGCCAGGTCGATGGTCTGGGTCGGCGCCGCGCCGGCGACGCTGCTGACCTCGATGGTCGACACCACATTGGTGCCGGTGCCACTGATCTTGAAGTGCAGGTAGTCGTCCAGCGACGCACTGGTGGCGTTCTCGCCCTGTAGCAGTTGCGACAGATCCAGACGATCACTGCCAGGGGTGAAGTCGGTCACGGTGTCGTGCCCGGTCTCGCCCTTCTGCCAGACAAAGCTGTCATTGCCACTGCCGCCGGTGAGCGTGTCGTTGCCCGGCCCGCCAATCAGGATGTCGTTGCCCGCACCGCCCTTGAGCACATCGTTGCCCACGCCGCCGTTGAGCAGGTTGTCACCGTCATTGCCGGTCAGGGTGTCGTCGTAGTCCGAGCCGATCAGATTCTCGATACCGCTGAGGGTGTCCAGCCCGGCACCGACGGTGTTCTGCTGCCCGACATGGCCAAGATCCACGGTCACGCCGGCGGTGGCCTTGGCGTAGCTGGCAGTGTCATTGCCGGCTCCGCCGTCGAGCAGGTCGTTGCCAGGACCACCGATCAGCAGGTCGTCGCCATCACCACCGTACAGGCTGTTGTTGCCCGCCCCCGCCACCAGCACATCGTTGCCGGCGCCACCGTTGAGGGTGGTATCGCCGGCCCCGGCCAGCAGTACATCGTCACCGCCGGTGCCGGTAAGGGTGTTGCCGGCCTGGTAAGTGATATCCACCGCTCCGCTGCCGTAGCCGCCATGGTTGTCGCTGACGGTGTAGCTGCCGTGATAGTCCTCGTTGCTGGCATTGCTGTAGTCCACCACCAGGCTCAGCTTGTAGTTCTCGGCAGCCTTGCTGTTGCCAGCGGCGTTCTCGGTATTGATCACATGGATGCTGTACACCCCGTCATGGGTGGCCGTGAAGCTGCCGCCGTCGACGATGGACTGGTAGCTGCCGCCGGCATCCTTCCACTCCATCAGCAGGTTGCCCGCGGGCCGGTCATGGTCGAGGGTGAGGGTTTCTCCCTTGCGCAGGGTCACCGTCAGGGTGTCCTCGTCGTTGGCATTGGCGGTGCTGATCGAGCCCAGGTAACCAGCCACCACCAGGGCAGCGGTCATGCTGCCGTTGAGGCTGGTGAACTCGCTGCGGGCCAGGTCGCGCAGCTGGTTCTCGGCCTTGTTGGCGGTGGCATCGAACTTGATGGTCTGTGCCTGGGTGCCCGCCGTGAAGCCCGCGCCCTTGTCGGCGAAGTTGGTATTGAAGGTGGTCGGCGCGGCACTCAGGGTGTCGTGGTCCGGGTCGCGGTCATTGGCCAGCAGCGCCTCTGCCGGCACCGTCAGGGTGGCGCCCTTGATATTGGTGATGATGTGGTCGGCACCAGCGACCGGCGCGCCATTGCTGTTGATGTTGATTGTCAGGCTGGCACTGCGGGTATCGCCGTCGTTGTCGCTGGCGGTAAAGCCGAACTTCTCCACCTGGCCGCTGCCGTTGTCCTTCGCTGGCGTGTAGGTGAACTCGCCGCTGTCCATGTTCACCACCAGGGTGCCGCCCAGGCTAGTCTTGATGTTCAGGCTGTTGCTCACGGTGTCGAAGGTGGCTTTGTCCGCGCCGCCACTGGCTGCGTATCCGCCCTGCCCAGCATTGGCCTTCGGATCGTAGGTGTAGGTGGTGCCATCGACCAGCAGCGCCTTGATGAAGCCGCCATCAGCCCCGAAATCGCCGCCGCTCATGAGGCTGCCGGTAATCGGCGCGCCCTGCACCGTGCCGGAGAGCACCGCACTCAGCTGGCTGAGGTCGGTGACCACTACCGAATTGGTATCGGTATGGCTGCTGCCGTCGTAGGCCAGCGGATTGAGATTGCCCTCGTTGACCCCACTGCCCATGCCGATGGCGTAGGACTTGATGCCGGTGCTGTCGAGGAAGGACTCCCAGGCGGCTTCCCGTGGCGCGGTCATGGCATGGCCATTGGTGGGCTCACCGTCGGAGAAGAAGTAGCTGATGTTCTGCGCGCCTACCAGTTTGCCGGTGGTGGCGAAGGCTTCCTGGGCCTTGGTCGCCGCCGAATCGTAGTAGGTCGAGCCACCTGGGCTGAGCCCGGCGATCAGGTTCTTGGCCTCGCCGATCGTGACCCATACCGGAGTCTGCACCTGCGCGCCGGTGCCGAAGGTAACGATCTGCACCTTGATGTCGCCCATCTCGTCATACTTGTCGAGCAAGGCATTGATCGCCTGCTTGGCCAGTTCCAGACGGGTCAGCCCCGGCACGCCGGAGCTTGCCGCCATGCTGCTGGACACATCCACCACCAGCAGGATGTTGGAGTCCACCTGGCCGGGCGTGATGCTGCGTACCGCGCACTGGACCGTCGGCATATCGTCGACGATGTTGATGGCGATGGTGCTGGTGACGCTGTTGCCCAAGGCGTCGGTAGCCTTGTAGGTGAAGTACTCGTTGACGGTGTTGGCGCCGTCGTTGGCACCACCCGGGGTCTTCGGCGCCAAGGTCAGGGTATAGGTGTAGGAACCGTCGGCATTGAGCTGGATCTGCCCGTACTGGCCCACAGCATTGCCGACCAGGCTGTAGGTCAGTGCGCCGACGCCGCCCTGGACCGAACCGACCAGGCTGCCAGAGGCCGTCTCGCCAGTGGAGCCCGGCTCGCTGCCGGTGACGGTGCCGGCGGCCAAGTCATTGCCGTCCTTGTGCAGGTCCAGGGCTTTTTCATACACGGTGACGTCGTTGTCCTCGCACGCCACCAGCTTGCTGTCCTGCACATTGATGCGAATGGTCGTGGTGCTCTCGTCGCCGTCGGCGTCACGGATGGTGTAGACGAAGCTGTCGGTCGCGCCGGCGGCCGGCACGCTGTCGGGATTGGCGTGGTAGGTCGCGTTGCCCTGGCTGTCCAGGGTCAGGTAGCCGTACTGGCCAACGATGGCGTCGCCGACATGGCCAACCGCCGAGGTCGAGGTGTCGGAGCCGGCGCGCACACCGACCACGTACTGCCCATCGGCACGCACATCGGCACCGACCACATCATTGTCCAGCACGTTGCCGCTGACGCTGGCCCCCTCCTTGACCGAGGCCACGTCGCAATGGGCCTTGGGCACGTCGTCGACGATACTGACCACGATGGTGCTGGTAGTGGTATTGCCGAGCGAGTCGCTCACCTGGTAGGTGAAGCTCTCCGTAACCACGTTCGGGCCATCGTTGATGTGGTTGGGCGAATTCGCCGCCGAGGTCAGGGTGTAGGTGTAGGAACCATCCGCGTTAAGCTGGATCTGGCCATACTGGCCGGTGGCATTGCCGACCAGGGTGAAGGTCAAGGCACCGATACCGCCGCTGACCGAGCCTGCCAGCGAACCGCTGGTGGTTTCCGTGGTGGCGTGCGGGTCGCTACCGGTGACGTTGCCCGCAGCCAGGTCGTTGCCATCCTTGGTCAGGTCCAGGGCTTTCTCGTAGACCTTGGCCGTCTCGTCCGGGCAGGCCACCAGCGAAACGTCGTGCACATCGATGGTGAGGGTGGTGGTGCTTTCATCGCCATCGGCATCGCGGATGGTGTAGACGAACACGTCCGTGGCACCGGCTGGCGCCACCGCATTGGGATTGGCGTGGTAGGTGGCATTGCCCTGGGCGTCGAGCGTCAGGTAGCCATATTGCCCTGCCACGTTGCTGCCCAGCTGGCCAATGGCCGAGGTCGAGGTGTCGCTTCCGGCACGCACGCCGACCACATACTGCCCATCGGCACGCACATCGGCACCAACCACGTCGTTGACCAGCACATTGCCGCTGACCGTGCCGCCTTCGTAGACATTGACGAAATCGCTATGGGCCTTGGGCACGTCGTCGACGATGCTGACCACAATGGTGCTGGTGGTGGTGTTGCCGAGCGAATCCTTGACCTGGTAGGTGAAGCTCTCGGTGACCACGTTCGGGCCATCGTTGACGTGATTGGGCGAGTTCGCCGCCGAGGTCAGGGTGTAGGTGTAGGAACCATCACTGTTCAACTGGATCTGGCCATACTGGCCGGTGGCATTGCCGACCAGGGTGAAGGTCAACCCACCGATACCGCCGCTGACCGAGCCTGCCAGCGAACCACTGGTGGTTTCCGCACTGGACTGCGGATCGCTGCCGGTGACATTGCCCGCTGCCAGGTCGTTGCCGTCCTTGGTCAGGTCCAGGGCTTTCTCGTAGACCTTGGCCGTGTCATCCGGGCAGGCGACCAGGGAGTTGTCGTGCACGTTGATGGTGATCGTGGTGGTGCTTTCGTCGCCATCGGCATCGCGGATGGTGTAGACGAACACGTCCGTGGCACCGGCCGGCGCCACCGAATTGGGATTGGCGTGATAGGTGGCATTGCCCTGGGCGTCGAGCGTCAGGTAGCCATATTGCCCCGCCACGTTGCTGCCCAGCTGGCCGGTGGCCGAGGTCGAGGTGTCGCTGCCTGCGCGCACGCCAACCACATACTGCCCGTCGGCCCGCACATCGGCGCCGGTCACATCGTTGACCAGCACATTGCCGCTGACAGTGCCGCCTTCGTAGACATTGGCAAAGTCGCTGTGAGCCTTGGGCACGTCGTCGACGATGTTGATCACGATGGTGCTGGTGGTGGTGTTGCCGAGCGAATCCTTGACCTGGTAGGTGAAGGATTCCGTCAACACATTCGGGCCGTCGTTGACGTGATTCGGCGAGTTCGGCGCGGAGGTCAAGGTGTAGGTGTAGGTGCCGTCCGAATTCAGTTGGATCTGGCCATACTGGCCGCTGGCGTTGCCGACCAGGGTGAAGGTCAGCCCGCCCACGCCACCGCTGACGGAACTGGCCAACGAACCGCTGGCCGTCTCGCCGGTGGAGCCCGGTTCACTGCCGGTAACATTGCCACCGGCCAGGTCGTTGCCATCCTTGTTCAGATCAAGTGCTTTCTCGTAGACCGTGACCTCGCTGTCAGGGCCGGCGACCAGCGAGCAATCGCGCACGTCGATGGTAATGGTGGTAGTGCTTTCGTCACCGTCACTGTCACGCACGGTATAGACGAAGACATCCGTGGCGCCCGCCGGAGCGACGGCGTTGGGGTTGGCGTGGTAGGTGGCGTTGCCTTGGGCATCGAGGGTCAGGTAACCGTACTGGCCCTGGACCGGATCGCCCAATTGGCCATTGGCCGATGTCGAGGTATCGGAGCCGGCTCGCACACCCACCACGTAACGACCATCGCCCCGTACGTCCGCGCCGGACGTATCGTTGTCGAGCACATTGCCGCTGACCGTGCCGCCTTCGACAACACTGGCCGCATCGGGATTGGCCTTGGGCAGGTCGTCGATGATGTTCACGTCCAGCGAGCCAGTGGCGGTGCTGCCATCGGTGTCCGTGGCGGTGACGGAGAAGTGCTCGGACAGGCTGTTGGCGCCGTCGCCGCTGGCGTGGTTCTCGTTGTCCAGCAAGGTGTAGCTGTAGCTGATCACACCCGTGGCCGGGTTGAAACCGGTGATGGTCAGGGTGTTGCCCAGCGCCGTGGTGATCGACTGCGGGAAACCTGCCGCCACGCCGCCACTGACCACGGTGATGCCGCCGACGCTCAAGGTCTGCAGGCCATCGGGCGCCGCCACCGTGAAGGTGCCGCTCTGCGTCAGGGCACCGGGATTGGGCGCACTGCCGTCGGCCAGGTGCTTCTCGTAGACGGTCAGCTCGCCGCCATTGACGTCCAGCCCGCCGAGGGTCACCGGGTCATTGAGGTTGCTGACGTTGAGGGTCAGGGTCGCGGTGCTGGTGTCGCCGTCGGCGTCTTTCAGGGTGTAGGTAAAGTTCTCCACCCCACTGCCGCCACCGTGCAGGTTCTCGAAGTCCGGATCGTTGGTATTGAGGGTGTAGGTGTAGGAACCATCCGCTGCCAGCACCAATGTGCCGTAGGTTCCGACGAAGGTACCGGCCACCACCGGGCCGCTGGGAATGCGGTCCGCGCCCTGGATATCGTTGGTCAGCACATTGCCGCTGAGTTCCAGATGCTGCTCGGTAGCGGTGCTGGCATTGCTGTCGTTCACGGCGCGTGGCACGTCGTCACGGACGATAACGTCCAGCGTGCCGCTGGCCACATCGCCATCGGTATCGCTGACCAGCACCGGGAACTGCTCGCCCAACGTATTAGTCCCGGCACCGTCCGGATGATGTTCCGCGCCGGTCAGGGTGTAGCTGTAGCTCACCACGCCCGTGGCCGGGTTGTAACCGGTGATGGTCAGCACATTGCCGAGCCCGGTGACGATGGACTGGCCGACGCCGGTCACCACGCCTGCGGTGACCACATTGATGCCACCGACACTGAGGTTGAACACGCCATCGGCGGCAACCACCGTGAAGCTGCCCGACTGGGCCAAGGCCGCAGGGTTGCTGGCCGAGCCCTGGGGCAGGTTCGCCTCGTCCAGGATCAACTCGGCGGGGCTGACATCCAGGCCGGTGAGGCTGACCGGATTGTCAGCGGGGGGCGCGCTGGCCGGCAGGGGCACCGCGTCATTGCCATCGAGCCCACCAAGCTCGAGATTGGCCAGCAAAGGGAAGCCGTTGAAGCCCGCCGTAGGGAAACCAATGGTGGGATCCACCCGACCGGCCACCTCGGTCAGTATCACGAAACTGTGGCCGCCACCGAGCGCACCCGACACGCCGCCAGGGTTGCCGCCCGCCGCGGTCGCTTCAGCTTCCTGCGTGGGGTCAGCGCCTGCGGCAATGGCTTTTTGCAGTTGCTCGACGTCACTGAGCTGGGCGTTGCTAGGCTGCGCGTCCGGCGCCAGTACATGAGGAGCGCGATCGGCCAGCAGGTCGGGGGTCATCTCCAGGCTGCTGCCAC
Organism: Pseudomonas sp. RC3H12; assembly: GCF_018596375.1. Classification (NCBI taxonomy): domain Bacteria; kingdom Pseudomonadati; phylum Pseudomonadota; class Gammaproteobacteria; order Pseudomonadales; family Pseudomonadaceae; genus Pseudomonas; species Pseudomonas sp. RC3H12. The sequence goes on from NZ_CP075595.1 coordinate 3,359,810, forward strand.
GGCCCAGGGTCAGTTCGGCACCGTTTTGCAAGCGCACCGCCACCGCGCCCTCGCTCCCGGTCTCCAGTTGCTCGCCGGCGAACAGGCGATCCCCTTCCACCAAAAGACGGCGATGACCGTCATCGCCCACCGCGAATACCTGGCCGACTACCTTGCCGACCACACCGACTAATTTAGCCATGAGCGTACGCCTCCCCTGCCGATGGGCTTTTCGCAGATCAAGGCGTGCCGGGTAAAGTACGCAACGGTCCAAGTGCCATGGTTGTTGGAACCGCTGCTGTCACGTTCGTGAGAAACCACGCTCCCTGTGACGACTGCCGCGATAGTGGATAGGGCGAATGGCCATTATTAAGTGCCATTTTTTTGTCGCCAAATTCCGCTTTCGCCTTCCTCCCCTGTCTCCTTAGCTGCAAAAAATCTGGAACTTTCACCAAGGCCCGAAAATCGCCTGTCCCAGCCAATTCCCGTAACCACCTGAATGAAACAATGTCCCGGATTCCTTAGACCGCATAAGTTTTTTTTCGCATATATCTTATGAAAAAATCTTCTTAGCTCGCCCGACAAATGTTCTTAGCTCTGTTGTTACAAACCTGAAACGGTTTGATTCTAATTTTTCGTCATTTTTTTGGCGAATAGCAGGACATTATTCGAGACCAGGGAGATGTACCCCATGCGCGCTTTAACCCCCATCACCAGTGCGATTTTGTTGGCCATGGCGTGTGCCAACAGTCAGGCGATGTCGATTACCGAGGCTGTCCAGAACGCCGTGGACCAGCATCCCGAGATCAGCGCCAGCCGCAACAGCAGGCTGTCGGCCGACGAGGATGTGAAGTTCGCCCGCGGGGGGTACTACCCAACCGTCGACCTGGTCGCGGGCTACGGCCGGCAACGTTCGGACAACACCAACACCCGCGGCTTCAACCCGGACGGCACACGTAACCACAACAAGGAAACGCTCAACTACACCCAATCCGAGTTGCGTCTGCGGCAGATGCTGTTCGACGGCTTCAATACCTCCAACGAGGTCGCCCGCACCGAAGCGGTGGCCACCTCGCGCGCCTACTACACCCAGGCCACCGCCGAGAGCATCGCCCTGCGTGCCATCGAGGTCTACCTCGAGGTACTCAAGCGCCGTGAACTGGTAACCCTGGCCAAGAACAACCTGCAGGCCCACCTGCGGGTCAACGACCAGATCGGCCTGCGCAGCGAACGCGGCGTGGGCAGCACCGCCGACCTCGACCAGTCCCGCGCCCGTCGCGCCCTGGCCGAAAACAACCTGGACACCGCCGAGGTCGACCTGGCCGACGCCGAGGCCAACTTCTACAGCGTAGTCGGGCGCCTGCCCGATGAACTGGAAACACCCGTCACGATCAAGGGCGAAGTGCCGGGCGACCTGCTCAATGCCCGCCAGGGCATGCTGGAGAACAACCCCTACCTCAAGTCGGCGCAGGCTGACGTACGCTCCGCCGAGCAGCAGTACGAAGTGGCCAAGTCGCCCTTCTACCCACGCCTGGACGCGGTGCTGGCCACCGGTGCCAACAACAACCTCGGCGGCCAGAAAGGGCATGACAACAATGACTGGCAGGCCGGCGTCGAGCTCAGCTACAACCTGTTCCGCGGTGGCAGCGACAAGGCCCGCCTGCAGTCGGACGCGCACAAGATCAACCAGGCGATGGACATCCGCAACAATGCCCTGCGCGAGTTGAACGAAAACCTCAGCCTGGCCTGGAACGCGATGAACAATGCCCGCAAGCAGACCCCGAGCGCCCGCGAGTACGCCGAGACCACCCAGCGCGTGCGTGCCGCCTACCAGGACCAGTTCGGCCTGGGCCAGCGCACCCTGCTCGACGTGCTCGACAGCGAGAACGAGCTGTACAACGCCAACCGTCGCTACACCGAGGTGCGCTATACCGAAGAGTTCTCCATGTACCGGGTGCTGGCGACCATGGGCGAGCTGCTGAGCAAGCAGCGTATCTCGCTGCCGCCGGAAGCCATCGCCAAGACCGAAGTGCGCAACGAGGCGAAATTGCCTGACATGCGTTAGGTTCTGACGAGACAAGGGATTTTTCGCCAGCGCCCATTTCCCGTCCACCGCGGCAGGAGTAGGCCATCGTGACCAGTATGCAAAGCGCGCAACCGCGCCTGGATGTTGATGATCCGTTGCTCGATGGCCTGCTGATCCTGTGCAAGCTGCATGGCTGCATGGCCAGCCGTGCCAGCCTGTGCAGCGGCCTGCCACTGGCAGAGCAGCGCCTGGGGCTGGGCCTGCTGCCCCGCGCCGCCGCGCGCGCCGGGCTTCAGGCTCGTGTACTGCAGCGTGCCCTGGACGCCATCTCCCCGCTCAACCTGCCGGTGCTGCTGATCCTCAATGACGGCCGCAGCGCCGTGCTGCAACGCTGGGGTGAAAACGGCCGGGCATTGCTGCTGCCATGCGAGGCCGAAGGCGGTGAGCAGTGGGTCGAGCGCGAAGCCCTGGCCGAGGCCTACAGCGGCCAGGCCCTGTTCGCCCGCCCACGGCATACCCTGGAGGACGTGCGCGCGCCGCTGATCCCGCGGGTCAACGCCTGGTTCCGCGACACCCTGCGCCACTCCCGCTGGCTGTACAGTGATGCCCTGCTGGCCAGCCTGCTGATCAACCTGCTGGGCCTGATGGTGCCGCTGTTCGTCATGCAGACCTACGACCGCGTGGTCCCCAACCAGGCGCTGTCCACCCTTTGGGTGCTGGTCGCCGGCCTGTTCATCGGTACCGCCTTCGAACTGGTGCTGCGCATGGTTCGCGCCCACCTGCTGGACCAGGCCGGCAAGAAGACCGACCTGATTCTCTCCGCCACCTTGTTCGAACGCATCACCGGCATGAGCATGAAGGCGCGCCCGGCCACCATCGGCGGCTTCGCCCAGAGCATCCATGACTTCCAGGGGCTGCGCGAATTCCTTACCGCAGTGACCCTGACCAGCATCATCGACCTGCCGTTCGTGGCCCTGATGCTGCTGGTGATCGGCCTGCTCGGGGGCTGGCTGGTGGTGATCCCGCTGATCGCCTTCCCACTGGCGGTAGGCCTGGCGCTGTTCATCCAGGTACGCCTGCGCGACACCGTGCAAAAAAGCCTGAGCCTCGGCGCGGTGCGCCAGGCGCTGCTGATCGAGACCCTCGGCGGCCTGGAAACCCTGAAAGCCTGCGGCGCCGAAAGCGAACGCCAGTACCAGTGGGAACATACCAACGGCGCCATCGCCCGCCTCGACGCCCATGCCCGCAACCTGTCGTCGCTGGCCAGCAACGGCACGCTGTTCATCCAGCAGTTCTGCGGCATGGCGACGATCGTCGCCGGGGTGTACAGCATCATCGCCGGCAACCTCAGTGTCGGCGCGCTGGTGGCCAGCTACATGCTCGGCAGCCGGGTGCTCGCCCCGCTTGGCCAGATTGCCGGGCTGATCACCCGCTACCAGCAGGCCCAGCTGACCATGCGCAGCACCGACGCCCTGATGAGCCTGCCCCAGGAGCGCGAGGCCGAGCACCAGGCGCTGGAACACACCGCGCTGCAAGGTGGCATCACCATCAACCACGCCACCTTCCGCTATGCCGGGCAAACGGCGCCAGCCCTCAACGACGTGAGCGCCACCCTCAAGCCGGGCGAACGCATCGGTATCATCGGCCGCAGCGGCTCGGGCAAGAGCACCCTTGCCCGGCTGTTGATGGGCTTCCATCACCCCGACGAAGGCCAGGTGCTGCTGGACAACCTCGACCTGCGCCAACTGGATATCAGCGACCTGCGCAGCCAGCTCGGCTACGTGGCCCACGACCTGCCGCTGCTGGCCGGCAGCCTGCGCGACAATCTTACCCTCGGCGCACGGCACGTCAGCGATGCGCGCATGCTCGAGGTGGCCGAACTGACCGGCGTCAGCGAGCTGGCCCGCCAGCACCCGCAAGGCTTCGACCGCCCGGTGGGCGAGCGCGGCCAGCTGCTCTCCGGCGGCCAGCGCCAGGCCGTGCTGCTGGCCCGGGCGCTGCTGCTGGAGCCGCCGATCCTGATTCTCGACGAGCCCACCAGCCACATGGACAACAGCAGCGAGGAGCAACTGCGCCAGCGCCTGCTGAACTGGGTGCCCGGCAAGACCCTGCTGCTGGTCACCCACCGCACCTCGATGCTCAGCCTGGTGGACCGGTTGCTGGTGCTGGACAACGGCAAGATCGTTGCCGACGGGCCGAAGGATGCGGTCATCGACGCGCTGCGCAAGGGCCGTATCGGCGCGGCGCTGTGAACCAACACTGTTGAATCCCTGTGGGAGCGGGCCCCGGCCCGCATCGGAGGTAGAACATGCCCATCAGCCACAGCGTGCGCAGCTACCTCCAGGGCGGCGACAGCCGCGCCGAACGCGACTATATGCCAGAGTTGGCCGGCGCCACCCTGCAGGAGTCCCCCAGCCTGTCGCGCCTGACCGTGTGGCTGGCGGCGATCCTGCTGCTGGTGGCGCTGGTCTGGGCCAACTTCGCGGTGCTCGACGAAGTCACCGTCGGCGAAGGCAAGGCGATCCCGTCGAGCAAGGTGCAGGTGGTGCAGAACCTCGAAGGCGGCATCGTCACCGAGATCTTCGTGCGCGAGGGGCAGATGGTCGACAAGGGCGCCACCCTCCTGCGCCTGGATGACACGCGCTTCAAGTCGAACAAGGGTGAAAGCGAGGCCGACCGTTACGCCCTCAGCGCGCAGGTGGAACGCCTGTCGGCCGAATCCGAAGGCCGCCCCTTCGTGCTGTCGAGCGAAGTCCGCGCCAAGGCCCCGCAGGTGGCCGAGGACGAGGCCGCGCTGTACGAATCACGCCAGCGCCGCCTGACCAGCGAGAAGCAGACCCTCAATGAACAGCTGCGGCAGAAGACCCAGGAGCTGGCCGAGTTCCGTTCCAAGGTCGACCAGTACCGCTCGGCGGTGGGCTTGTTGCAGCAGGAGCTGGACATGTCCTCGCCGCTGGTGAGCAAAGGCGCCATCTCCCCGGTGGAGATCCTGCGCCTCAAGCAGCGCAGCGTCGAGGCGCGCGGCCAGCTGAACGCGACCAACCTGGCCATCCCCCGCGCCGAAGCGGCAATCGCAGAGATCCGCAGCAAGATCCAGGAATCGGACGCAAGCTTTCGCTCCGACGCCGCCAAGGAGCTCAACGACAAGCGCACCGAACTGTCGAAGATCACCGCCACCAGCATCGCCATCGACGACCGGGTCAACCGCACCACCGTGGTGTCGCCGGTGCGCGGCATCGTCAAGCTGCTCAAGGTCAACACCATCGGCGGCGTAGTGCAGCCGGGCAGCGACCTGGTGGAGATCGTGCCGATTGAGGACAACCTGCTGATCGAGGCCAAGGTGCGGCCACAAGATGTGGCGTTCCTGCACCCGGGGCAGACCGCGATGGTCAAGTTCAGCGCCTACGACTACACAATCTACGGCGGGCTCAAGGCCAAGCTGGAACTGATCGGCGCGGACACCGTCACCGACGACAAGGGCAATGCGTTCTACCTGATCCAGGTGCGCACCGACAAGAACCACCTGGGTGGCGACAACAAGCCGCTGCTGATCATCCCGGGGATGGTCGCCACGGTGGACATCATCACCGGGCAGAAGAGCGTGCTGGACTATCTGTTGAAGCCGGTGATGAAGGCCCGGACCGAGGCCTTGCGCGAGCGCTGACCGCTATCTGAATATGAGTGGGAGCAGGCTTGCCCCGCGATAAGGCCGGCACAGCCAACCACTTGATCACGCCTGGCCGTGATTACGCTCGAAGGTTTCGGCGCCCATGGCTGCGATCTGCCCGTCGATCAAGGCCTCGAACGGGCGCAACAACGCATCGAAGCCAGCAGGCGCTTCCAGCACGTTAAGCGCCTGCACGATCGCCTCGAGAGTGGATACGGCGCCTGGCTCAGGTGCCTTGCGCAACCGGTAGCGCGAAGGCAGGACCGCGCCCAGCGTCACCCGTGGCAACCCCTCCAGCTGCGGATTCAGGTAGAGCATCTTGCGTGCCTTGCGCCAAGTACCGTCAGGTACGATCAGCAGCAACGGCAGATCATCACCCTGCCCGTATGCATGCAAGACCTCTGCCTCATCACCTGGGAACAACAGGACCGGGCGATAATCCGCTGTCGCCAGCAAGGTCTCCAGGTCATCGAAAATCTCGCCGATCCGCAGCTCGGCATTGACCAACCCAAGGGCAGCCAGGCGTGCCGTGTTCAGGGCGTGGGCGGTTTCACTGGGGTGTTGCAGCACGACCACGCGGGTACGGCTGTCCAGGTGCGGGATCAGTGCGCAAAGGCAATGGGCGAGCGGGCGCTGGCAGCGCTCGCAGCGGGGTCTGGGCATGGGGAACTCCTTGGGGCGGGTAGTTTGCCACAGGGCAGCCATCCCCGGGTTGCTGCGAGGCATACGTGGGAGCGGGCTTGCCCCGCGACAAAGCCGGCACCGCAATCGCGGGGCAAGCCCGCTCCCACGCCTCTACTGTTACCCGCTACAGCTTCAGCGGTTGAACCGCTCCGCCAGGCTGTGCAGGTACTCCGCCATGCGCTCCAGGTCCTGGCTGATTTCGGCGCCCTGCTTGGCCTGTCCCGCGCTCTCGTCGCACAAATGAGCGATGCGTACGATCTGCTGGTTGATGTCCTCGGCCACATGGCTCTGCTGCTCGGACGCCGTGGCCATCTGCTGGCTCATGCCGGTGATGCGGCTGATGGCCTGGGCGATTCCCGACAACGCCTCCTGCACGGCCTCGACGCTGTGCACACTGTCGCTGGAGATCTGCTGCCCGCGGCTGGCGCTGGCAACCGCGCGGTCGGCACCGGAACGCAGGGTGGAGATGATGTGGTGGATCTCCTCGGTCGAGGCGCGGGTGCGCTGCGCCAGCGACCGCACCTCGTCGGCCACCACGGCGAAGCCCCGGCCCTGTTCGCCGGCCCGCGCCGCCTCGATGGCGGCATTGAGCGCCAGCAGGTTGGTCTGCTCGGCAATCGAGGTAATCACGTCCACCACGCTGCCAATGGACTGGGTCTGCTCGGCCAGGGCGTTGACCGCCTGGCCGATGTCGCTGACCGCCTCGTTCATGCTGCCCATGGCGCGCAGGCTCTGCTGCGCCAGGTCGCTGCCCTGCTGGGCCAGCTGGTCGGCGTCGCTGGCGGCGTGGGCGGTGGTCTGCACGTTATGGGTCACCTGCTGGATGGTCGCCGCCATCTGCGCGATGGCGGTGGCCGACTGATCGGTCTCGCTGCGCTGGCGGTCGAGCATCTGCGCCTGGGCATCGGACAGCCCGGCGGACTGCGCGGCCCGTGACTTGACCCCGACACCGGCATCCACCAGGCGGGTCAACGCGGTCTGCAGGCGCGCCTCTTCGCTGATGATGGCCAGGTCGAGCTGGCCCTGCAGGCCGGGGTTGTCACTGTAGGTCAGGGCCACCAGCGGGCTGGTGAAGGCCTTTGGGTGCTCTTCGAGGGTGCGACGAATCGACTGGTTCTGCCGGTGCTCGACCACGTACCAGGCCGCCAGCAGGCTGGCCATCAGCACCCCCAGCGCCGCGTAGGGCGGCAACCACAGGTAGGCGGCGGCCGAGAGCAGGCCCGCGCCGATCAATGGCCAGCCGTGGCCGATCCCGTGTCCCAGGCGTGCTGCCAGCGGGACCGGTGAGCGCCCCGCGCGCAGACGGGCGTACAACTTTTCTGCCCGGCAGATCTGCTCCCGGCTCGGCACCGAGCGCACCGATTCGTAGCCACTGATGCGGCCGTTCTCGTACACCGCCGTGACGTAGGCGCTGACCCAGTAGAAATCGCCGTTCTTGGCGCGATTCTTGACAACGCCCATCCAGGGCTTGCCCTGCTTGATGGTGTCCCACATATGCCCGAAGACCGCCGGCGGCATGTCGGGATGACGCACCAGGTTGTGCGGCTGGCCGACCAGTTCGTCGTAGGTGAAGCCGCTGATGGCCACGAATGCGTCGTTGCAATAGGTAATGCGACTGTTCAGGTCGGTGGTGGAGATCAGCCGCTGGTCTTGGGGAAAGGTTCTTTCGTGCTCGGTGACGGGCAAATTCATGCGCATCGTTGGCGATCCCTTGCTTATCCAGATGAGTGGGAAAATCATCAAAGCAAGTAGATGTTTAGCAGAAGGCCAGCATGCTAGCGGTCAAGTTTTGTAGGAAATTCGCTCGACCTGACCGAGCGGATTGAACAACGCCTGCTTCAGCCCACGTTGAGCTGGCTTTTGAGCAGGTCGCGGAACGTCTGGATCAACGGTTCCCGGCTGCGGCCACGACGAATGATCAGGGAAAACGGCGCCTGGTAACCGAAGGTGGCCGGCGACAGGACCCGCAGGTCGCCCTTGTCGACCCAGGCCTGGGCATAGTGCTCGGGCAGGTAGCCGATGTAGGCGCCGGAGAGAATCAGAATCAGTTGTGCCTCCATGCTCTCCACGGTGGCGGCGCTGTGCTTGAAGCCATGCCGGGCCAGCTCGGCCTGGCTCCAGTAGCCACGCCCGACCATGCGCTGCTGGGTGACCACCGGTTCGGGGATGCGTCGTTCGGCGAACAGCGGGTGGCGGCTGCTGCAATACAGCCAATGCTGCTCGCGGTACAACGGCTGGTAGAGGAGCCCGCTCATACGCGAGGAAAACGCGCCGATGGCCAGGTCCAGACGATTGTCCTGCACGCCGAGCTGCAATTCATAGGGACTGGACACCGACAGGTGCAGGTGCACCGCCGGGTGTTCCTGGCTGTAGGCGCCGATGGCCTCGGCCAGCGGCAGGGCGCTGTCGCCAACGGTGGAATCGATCACCCCCAGGTTCAGGGTGCCGCGCAGTTCGCCCTTGAGCGCGGCGGCGTACTGCTCGAAGCCGTCCAGCTCGCCCAGCAGGCGCAGGGTCTCCTGATGGAACAACTCGCCCTTGCTGGTCAGGCTGAAGCCGCCCCGGCCACGGTGACAGAGCACGATCCCGAGGGCGCCTTCAAGCTGGCTCATGTAGGTACTGATCGCCGAGGTCGACAGGTTGAGGTCTCGCTGGGCGTTGGCGAACCCCTGGTGGCGCACCACGCTGGCGAAGATGCGCAGCAGTTTCAGGTCGGGCAGCGATGAGGCCATGGCGCAGGCTCCGCAGGGTGGAAATCGCCAGAGTCTAACCCGGTTGCCGGCCGATAGTTCAGAGAATCCTGAAGTAAGTATTTGTCGGTAGCGATTCTTCCCGGCCACTACCTTGCGCAGACTGCGGCGAAATGTCCCTGCCCGCCAGCATGACCAGATGATCCGGGCGCGCGGCGGCACAGGTTCGAACAAACAGAACAATCGACCGACTGATGAGGCCCACCGTGGACAAGATTCTCCACCAACCACTGGGCGGCAACGAAATGCCGCGTTTCGGCGGCATCGCCACCATGCTTCGCCTGCCCCACCTGCAAAGCGCCGAAGGCCTGGACGCCGCGTTCATCGGCGTGCCGCTGGACATCGGCACCTCGCTGCGCTCCGGCACCCGCTTCGGCCCGCGGCAGATCCGCGCCGAGTCGGTGATGATCCGCCCCTACAACATGGCCACCGGCGCCGCCCCGTTCGACTCGCTGTCGGTGGCCGACATCGGTGACGTGGCGATCAACACCTTCAACCTGCTCGACGCCGTGCGCATCATCGAAGAGGCCTACGACGAGATCGTCGAGCACAATGTCATCCCGCTGACCCTGGGCGGCGACCACACCATCACCCTGCCGATCCTGCGTGCCCTGCACAAGAAGCACGGCAAGATCGGCCTGGTCCACATCGATGCCCACGCCGACGTCAACGACCACATGTTCGGCGAGAAGATCGCCCACGGCACCACCTTCCGCCGCGCCGTGGAAGAGGGGCTGCTCGATTGCGAGCGTGTGGTGCAGATCGGCCTGCGCGCCCAAGGCTACACCGCCGACGATTTCAACTGGAGCCGCCGCCAGGGCTTTCGCGTGGTGCAGGCCGAGGAGTGCTGGCACAAGTCGCTGGCGCCGCTGATGGCCGAAGTGCGCGAGAAGGTCGGTGGCGGCCCAGTGTACCTGTCGTTCGACATCGACGGCATCGACCCGGCCTGGGCGCCCGGCACCGGCACCCCGGAGATCGGCGGCTTGACCACCATCCAGGCGATGGAGATCATCCGCGGCTGCCACGGCCTGGACCTGATCGGCTGCGACCTGGTCGAGGTTTCCCCACCCTATGACACCACCGGCAACACCTCGTTGCTGGGCGCCAACCTGCTGTTCGAAATGCTCTGCGTGCTGCCGGGCGTGGTGCGCCGCTGAGATACCCCATCGCTGGCAAGCCGGCTTCCTGTGGGAACTGGCTTGCAGCGATGAAGACGTCACGACACCAGCAGTGAAACACCCCGGCAGGAGCCATTCGGGAGGGCCATAGAGGCCCGCCAACACAAGACAGAACCGCCGGGCGCCTTGCACCGTTCGGACGGCCGATCTCGCCATAATAAAGATAATCGGGAGACCCCCAATGGCCTTGGACATCATCGTTGTACTGATCTATGCCGCCGGCATGCTCGCGCTTGGCTGGTACGGCATGCGGCGCGCGAAGACCCACGAAGACTACCTGGTGGCCGGGCGCAACCTCGGCCCGACCCTGTACATGGGCACCATGGCCACCACCGTGCTGGGCGGCGCCTCCACCGTCGGCACCGTGCGCCTGGGCTATGTGCACGGCATCTCCGGCTTCTGGCTGTGCGCCGCCCTGGGCCTGGGGATCATCGCGCTCAACCTGTTCCTGGCCAAGCCGCTGCTGCGCCTGAAGATCTTCACCGTGACCCAGGTGCTGGAGCGCCGCTACAACCCGATGGCCCGCCAGGCCAGCGCGGCGATCATGCTCGCCTACGCGCTGATGATCGCGGTGACCTCGACCCTGGCCATGGGCACCGTGCTGCAGGTACTGCTCGACGTTCCCTTCTGGATGGCCCTGCTGTTCGGCGGCGGTGTGGTGGTGGTGTACTCGACCATCGGCGGCATGTGGTCGCTGACCCTGACCGACATCGTCCAGTTCGTGATCAAGACCGTGGGCCTGATGTTCATCCTGCTGCCGGTGTGCCTGTACAAGGCCGGCGGCTGGGACGCCCTGGTGGCCAAGCTGCCGGCGGCCAGCTTCAGCTGGACCACTATCGGCTGGGACACCATCATCACCTACTTCCTGATCTACTTCTTCGGCATCCTGATCGGCCAGGACATCTGGCAGCGGGTATTCACCGCCCGTGACGAGAAGGTCTGCCAGCGCGCCGGCACCACCGCCGGTGTCTACTGCGTGCTGTACGGCCTGGCCTGCGCGCTGATCGGCATGGCCGCCCACGTGCTGATGCCAGACCTGGCCAACCCGAACAACGCCTTCGCCGAGATGATCAAGGGTCAGCTGCCCGAAGGCATCCGTGGCCTGCTGATGGCCGCCGCCCTGGCCGCGATGATGTCCACCGCCAGCGCGGGCCTGCTGGCCGCCTCCACCACCCTGACCGAAGACCTGCTGCCGAAACTGCGCGGCGGCAAGCAGTCGAGCCTGGGTATCAACCGCCTGTTCACCCTGTTGACCGGCCTGGTGGTGCTGGGGATCGCCCTGGCGGTGAACGATGTGATCAGCGCCCTGACCCTGGCCTACAACCTGCTGGTGGGCGGCATGCTGATCCCGCTGATGGGTGCGATCTTCTGGAAGCGCGCGACCACCGCCGGCGCCATCGCCAGCATGACGCTGGGCTTCGCCACCGCCTTGTTCTTCATGTTCAAGGACGGCCTGGACGCCAACTCGCCGATCTACTACAGCCTGGCCATCGGCCTGGCGAGCTTCGTGCTGGTCAGCCTGGCGTCACGCAAGCCGGTGGCAACGGTGAACCTGGCCTGACACCTGGAGCCTCATCGCCGGCAGGGCGGCCCCTTTCGCCAGGGGCCGCCTTGCCAGCGAAAAGCCTGTAGGCGACCACTCGCCCTATATAACGGATTGATCTAAAACTCTCACTTCCTGCCCCGGTCACTACCTAAGTGCCCACTTTCGCGGCACACCCTCCCCAACGGCAAAACCGGTAAGGACTTATGTGCGGATTAGCAGGAGAGTTACGTTTCAGCCCCCTCGACCAAGCCCCTCGCCCGGCGGACCTCGCCGCGGTGGAGCGCATCACCCACCACCTGGCGCCCCGCGGCCCCGACGCCTGGGGCTTCCATAGCCAGGGCCCGATCGCCCTCGGCCATCGCCGCCTGAAGATCATGGACCTGTCCGACGGCTCGGCGCAGCCCATGGTCGACAATGACCTGGGCCTGGCCTTGGCCTTCAATGGCGCCATCTACAACTTCCCCGAGCTGCGCCAGGAACTGCAAGACCTGGGCTACCGCTTCTGGTCGGACGGCGACACCGAAGTGCTGCTCAAGGGCTATCACGCCTGGGGCGCGGCACTGCTGCCCAAGCTCAACGGCATGTTCGCCCTGGCCATCTGGGAGCGCGACAACCAGCGCCTGTTCCTGGCCCGCGACCGCCTGGGCGTCAAACCCTTGTACCTGTCGCGCAACGGCGAGCGCCTGCGCTTCGCCTCGACTTTGCCGGCGCTGCTCAAGGGCGGCGATATCGACCCGGTGATCGACCCGGTCGCGCTCAACCACTACCTGAACTTCCACGCCGTGGTGCCCGCGCCGCGCACCCTGCTGGCCAATGTGCAGAAGCTCGAGCCCGGCACCTGGATGCGCATCGACCGCCATGGCGAAGTCGAGCGCCAGACCTGGTGGCAGTTGCACTACGGCCCGAACCCTGACGAACGCGAACTCGACCTGGAGGGTTGGACCACCCGCGTGCTCGACGCCACCCGCGATGCCGTGGCCATCCGTCAGCGCGCGGCGGTGGATGTCGGCGTGCTGCTCTCCGGCGGTGTCGATTCCAGCCTGCTGGTCGGCCTGTTGCGCGAGGCCGGGGTAGACGACCTGTCGACCTTTTCCATCGGCTTCGAGGACGCCGGCGGCGAACGCGGCGACGAGTTCCAGTACTCCGACCTGATCGCCCGGCACTACGGCACCCGTCACCACCAGTTGCGCATCGCCGAGCACGAGATCATCGAACAACTGCCGGCGGCATTTCGCGCCATGAGCGAACCGATGGTCAGCCACGACTGCATCGCCTTCTACCTGCTGTCCCGGGAAGTGGCCAAGCATTGCAAGGGTGTGCAGAGCGGCCAGGGTGCCGACGAACTGTTCGCCGGCTACCACTGGTACCCGCAGGTCGATGGCGCCGAGGATGCCTTCGCGGCCTATCGCGAGGCTTTCTTCGACCGCAGCCACGCCGAGTACCGCGCCACCGTGCAGGCGCCCTGGCGGCTGGATACCGACGCGGCAGGTGATTTCGTGCGCGAACACTTCGCCCGCCCCGGCGCGCCGGACGCGGTGGACAAGGCGCTGCGCCTGGACAGCACGGTGATGCTGGTGGACGACCCGGTCAAGCGAGTCGACAACATGACCATGGCCTGGGGCCTGGAGGCGCGCACGCCGTTCCTCGACTACCGCCTGGTGGAGCTGTCGGCGCGCATCCCGGCGCGCTTCAAGCTGCCTGATGGCGGCAAGCAAGTGCTCAAGCAGGCGGCGCGGCGGGTCATCCCCCACGAGGTGATCGACCGCAAGAAGGGCTACTTCCCAGTACCCGGCCTCAAGCACCTGGAAGGCGCAACCCTGGGCTGGGTGCGCGAGCTGCTGACCGACCCGAGCCAGGATCGCGGCCTGTTCGACCCGGCCATGCTCGACCGCCTGCTGAGCAACCCGCACGGCCAGCTCACGCCACTGCGCGGCTCCAAGCTTTGGCAACTGGCGGCCCTGAACCTGTGGCTCAGCGAACAAGGAATCTGACCGATGAAAGCCCAAGAGATCGCCTACGGCCAGCGCTTGCTGCGCGGCCAGGCGCCATCCTACGAGCGCCTGCAGGCGCGCCTGGCCGGTGATGGCAGCGAGCCTCACGACCGGCCACGGGCGCTGCACTGTGGCTGGGGGCGGCTGCTGATCGGGCATACCTACCCCGATCCGCTCAGCCTGGCCGAAGACCTGCTGCAGGAGCAGGCGGGCGAGCGTGACATCGCCCTGTACGTCGCGGCCCCCCAGCAGGTGCTGGCCCAGGCCCCGCAGCAACTGTTCCTCGACCCCTCCGACACCTTGCGCCTGTGGTTCACCGACTACCGCCCCGCGCAACGGGTGTTCCGCGGCTTCCGCATCCGCCGGGCGCAGGGCCCGGCGGACTGGCAGGCAATCAACACGTTGTACCAGGCCCGTGGCATGCTGCCGGTCGACCCTGAGCTGCTTACCCCGCGCGAGCTCGGCGGGCCGGTGTACTGGCTGGCCGAGGACGAGGACAGCCAGGCGGTGATCGGCAGCGTCATGGGCCTGGACCACAGCAAGGCCTTCGACGATCCCGAACACGGCTGCAGCCTGTGGTGCCTGGCGGTGGACCCGCAGTGCACGCGGCCCGGCGTCGGCGAAGTGCTGGTACGCCACCTCATAGAGCACTTCATGAGCCGCGGCCTGGCCTGCCTCGACCTGTCGGTGTTGCACGACAACCGCCAGGCCAAACGGCTGTACAAGAAGCTCGGCTTTCGCAACCTGCCGACCTTCGCCATCAAGCGCAAGAACGGCATCAACCAGCAACTGTTCCTCGGCCCTGGCCCCGAGGCGACGCTCAACCCCTATGCGCGGATCATAGTCGACGAAGCGCTGCGGCGCGGCATCGAGGTGCAGGTCGACGATGCCGCCAGCGGCCTGTTCACCCTCAGCCTGGGCGGGCGGCGGATCCGCTGTCGCGAATCGTTGAGCGACCTGACCAGCGCCGTGACCATGACCCTGTGCCAGGACAAGCGCCTGACCCGCCACGCCCTGCACAATGCCGGGCTGCAGGTGCCGGCGCAACAGCTGGCGGGCAACGCCGACGACAACCTGGCGTTTCTCGACGAACATGGCGCAGTGGTGGTCAAGCCGGTTGATGGCGAGCAGGGCCAAGGGGTGGCGGTCAACCTCACGACGATCGATGAAGTCAGCCATGCCGTGGAGCAGGCCAGGCGCTTCGACAGCCGTGTGCTGCTGGAGAGCTTCCATGCCGGCTGCGACCTGCGCATCCTGGTGATCGGCTTCGAAGTGGTGGCGGCAGCGATCCGTCACCCGGCGCAGGTGGTCGGCGACGGCAAGCACAGCATCCGTGCACTGATCGAAGCGCAGAGCCGTCGGCGCCAGGCCGCCACGGGCGGCGAGAGCCGCATTCCGCTGGATGACGAAACCGAACGTACGCTCAAAGGCGCGGGCCTGGGTTACGACGACATCCTCCCCGCCGGGCAACGCCTGGCCGTGCGCCGCACCGCCAACCTGCATACCGGCGGCACCCTGGAGGATGTCACCGAACGCCTGCACCCGGTGCTGGCCGACGCCGCCGTGCGCGCCGCCCGCGCCCTGGAGATCCCGGTGGTCGGCCTGGACTTCATGGTCCGCGATGCCGAGCACCCGGACTACGTGATCATCGAAGCGAATGAGCGCGCCGGGCTGGCCAATCATGAGCCGCAACCGACGGCCGAGCGCTTCGTCGACTTGTTGTTCCCGCATAGCCGGGCTTTGGCCTGAAATCCATCGCGGGGCAAGCCCGCTCCCACGTGATTGCGTGGGAGCGGGCTTGCCCCGCGATGAGGCCCTCGAAACGAAGGAGTGATCCTGATGCCTGAGAAACACCCCGAACCCGATCTCGACTACCTCAAACGCGTCCTGCTGGAAATGCTCGCCATCCCCAGCCCCACCGGCTTCACCGACACCATCGTGCGCTACATTGCCGAGCGCCTGGATGAACTGGGCATCCCCTTCGAGCTGACCCGTCGCGGCACCATCCGCGCTACCCTCAAGGGCCGCCAGAGCTCGCCTGACCGTGCCGTTTCGGCGCACCTGGACACCATCGGCGCCAGCGTCCGCCAGTTGCAGGACAATGGCCGCCTGGCCCTGGCGCCGGTGGGCTGCTGGTCGAGCCGCTTCGCCGAGGGCAGCCGGGTCAGCGTGTTCACCGACACCGGCGTGTACCGCGGCAGCGTACTGCCGCTGATGGCCAGCGGGCACGCCTTCAACACCGCCATCGACCAGATGCCGATCAGCTGGGAGCATGTGGAGGTGCGCCTGGACGCCTACTGCACCACCCGCGCCGACGCCGAAGCACTGGGCATCGCCATCGGCGACTTCGTCGCCTTCGACCCCTTGCCGGAGTTCACCGAAAGCGGCCATATCAGCGCACGCCACCTGGACGACAAGGCCGGTGTCGCTGCGTTGCTGGCGGCGCTCAAGGCCGTGGTCGAAAGTGGCCGGCAGCCGCTGATCGACTGCCACCCGCTGTTCACCATCACCGAGGAGACCGGCTCGGGTGCCGCGGCCGCCCTGCCCTGGGATGTCAGCGAATTCGTCGGCATCGACATCGCACCCGTGGCACCGGGACAGGCATCCAGCGAGCACGCGGTGAGTGTGGCGATGCAGGACTCGTCCGGGCCCTACGACTATCACCTGTCGCGCCACCTGCTGAAACTGGCCGGCGACCGCGACCTGCCGGTGCGCCGCGACCTGTTCCGCTATTACTTCAGCGACGCCCACTCGGCGGTGACCGCAGGGCATGATATCCGCACCGCCCTGGTGGCCTTCGGCTGCGATGCCACTCACGGCTATGAGCGCACCCATATCGACAGCCTGGCGGCGCTCAGCCGGCTGCTGGGCGCCTACCTGCTCAGCCCCCCGGTGTTCGCCAGCGACTCGCAGCCGGCCAGTGCGTCTCTGGAGCGCTTCAGCCACCAGCTGGAGCACGATGCGCAGATGGAAAGCGACACCCGGGTGCCGGCGGTGGACAGCCTGGTGGGCAACAAGGGCTGAGAGCAATCTGCAGGAGCGGCGCTGCGCCGCTCCTGCACAGGCTTCCTACGCCAATCGACTGCGCATGACAGAGGATTTCACGTAGCATGCGCACATCCCCATCACCACTGCGCAAACCCATGCTGATCCCCCACGACCAACTCGAAAGCGAAACCCTCACCCGCCTGATCGAGGACTTCGTCACCCGCGACGGCACCGACAATGGCGACGACACGCCGCTGGAAACCCGAGTGCTGCGGGTACGCCAGGCGCTGGCCAAGGGGCAGGCGTTCATCCTGTTCGACCTGGAAAGCCAGCAATGCCAGTTGCTGGCCCGGCATGAAGTACCACGGGAACTGCTGGAGTAACGGCTCATCAGGCTCGCTGCTTCTCCAGTTCCAGGGCCTTGATACGTTTGTAGACTTCTACCCGGTGCACCTCCACCTCTCGAGGTGCGCAGATGCCGAAGCGCACCTGGCCGTTCTCCACCGACATCACCTGAATCCGGATGCCCCCGTCAATGACGATGACCTCGCCCACTTCGCGTCCGATAACCAGCATCTCCGTTGCCTCTCGCTCAAGGGAAAATCGGAGACTGCCTCGCCAGCTTTCGCCTACTCAATCCTTCGCCGCAGAAATAGACATTTCCTACTTGTGAAGGTAAAGAAAGCCTACAGAAATTCTCTGATTAGTTAGCTTTACGTGACTTTGCCCGCATTTTGACCGCCATGTCCGCCATTTCGTCGTATAGCCGCTCAGGTGCCTGACACTTGAGTTTCCAGGCCTGACGCCCGGCTTCATGGGGAAGGATCAGGAACTCGTCGGCAGCCACCCGCTCATGAATATACTCGGCGATGTCGGCCGCATTGATCGGCGAGCCTTCCAGCAACTTGCCCACTTGCGCCTTCATCGCCGGGTCCGGCCCACGGAACGAGTCGAGCAGGTTGGTGTGGAAAAACGACGGGCACACCACATGCACCGCCACCTCCACCTGGCGCAGCTCCACCAGCAGGCTTTCGGACAGCGCCAGCACACCGGCCTTGGCCACGTTGTAGTTGCTCATGCCCGGCCCCTGCATCAGCGCCGCCATCGAAGCGATGTTGATGATCCGCCCGCGGCTGCGTTCGAGCTGTGGCAGGAACGCCTTGCAGCCCTTGACCACGCCCATCAGGTTGACCGCGATCTGCCAGTCCCAGTCTTCCAGGGACAAATCGGCGAAGAAGCCGCCCGAGGCCACCCCGGCGTTGTTGACGATCACATCGATGCCGCCGAACTTTTCCTCGCAGGCCTGGGCCAGGGCTGTGAGCTGGCTGTAGTCGCGCACATCGCAGCGCTGGATGAAACCGTCGCCACCGGCCTGGCGCACCAAAGCCAGGGTTTCGCGCAAACCCGCCTCATTGACGTCTGCCAGGGCCAGCTGCCAGCCATCACGGGCCCAGCGCAGGGCAATCTCGCGGCCAAGGCCGGAGCCTGCGCCAGTGATCATCATTCGGTTGTGCATGGTGGAGCGCCTTGAACAGTGGGAATGACTGGAGTCTAGCCACAACACCCTGGCTGCCGGTACGGCATCAAATTGCTGAATACGCCAGTATCGGGTGGCAAGCAATTCAATCGCCAGGCAGGCTGATTGAATTTTTAGCCAAGGGCACCGGTCGGAACCATTAAGCGGCTACCGCTGCGCTCCAGCCCTTCCATCACGCAAGGACTCCGCCATGACCACGATCCTCATCATCATCCTGATCCTGCTGCTGATCGGTGGCTTACCGGTCTTCCCTCACTCCCGTTCATGGGGTTACGGCCCGTCCGGCATCATCGGCGTGGTGCTGGTGGTCCTGCTGATTCTCTTGTTGCTGGGCAGGATATGAACCTGCCTTGGCATGACGCTCAGGCCTGAGCGCGGCTGCCCAGATAGTGCTCCAGGTCTTGCATAACCGCATGCAAGACCTGGACATCACGGTGCAGTCGCTCAAGATGCAAGGGTTCGCTCGCACAACTGGCCTCTAGCCGCTCGCAGGCGCTGATCAGGTCGCCCGCGCGCAAGATGCGTGCGCCGCCCTTGACCCGATGTGCCAAGGCAGCCAGGGCCTTTGGGTCCTCGCCTGACTCCGCCAAGCGGGTCAGATCATCACGATTGCTGCGACGCAGATCGGCCAGCACTGCCTCCAACGCGCCCTGGTCATTGTCCGCCAACTGTCGCAGATGCTCGAAATCGAATACCGCCTTGCGCGCCTCCCCATCCGGCAGCCGCTTGCCCTGCCGGGCAACACTGCCGCCCAGTGCGCCAATCAGTGCCTGCAATCCGAGGGGTTTGAACAGGCAGTCATCCATGCCTGCAGCACGGCAGCGCCGCCGTTCGTCCGCCAACGCGCTGGCGGTAAGCCCGACTAGCCGACACGCTGTCCGGCCCCTGCGCCGCTCATGCAGGCGAATCGCCCTGGCCAGGCCATAGCCGTCGAGTCGCGGCATGCTGCAATCGCTGATGACAACATCGAAGTGCTCGTTCAACCACAGCCGTAGGGCCTGCGCCCCATCTTCGGCAACCCGGGCCTGATGCCCCAGGTAGTCGAGCTGCTGAGCCAACAGCACTCGATTGGCCGGGTAGTCGTCCACCACCAGCACGCGCAGCGGTAGTTCATCCACCGGGACATCGCTGGGTGGTGCTACCACAGGCACTGACAGATCCAGCGGGTGGATCGGCAGCTCGAGGTGGATTTGCGCCTGGGTGCCCCTGCCCAGCTCGCTGTTCAACTGCAAGTGGCCGCCCATCAACTGGCACAAGCTGTGGCAGATGCCCAAGCCAAGCCCCGTGCTGCTGCGCGGCGACTGGCACTGGTTGCTGGCCTGGCGAAAGGGCTGGCCCAGCTGGGCCAATTCGGCCTTGGCAATGCCGATACCGGTGTCATCGACGATCAGGCGCGCCACCAGGCAATCGCCGCGGGGCTGAGCAAAAATGCTCACCTGTACCCGCCCCTGCGGGGTGAACTTGATCGCATTGCTCAACAGATTGGCCAACACCTGCCGGAAGCGCACCGGGTCAAGCAGCACCGGGCGGTCAACCTCGCCCTCAACAGTGAGGTCGAGCCGCAATCCCTTGCCACGGGCCTGTTGGTCGAACAACTGGATAACCTGCGTCACTTGTTCGCGCAGGCATGCCACGGTCGGCGTCAACTGCAACTCGCCCGCCTCGATGCGGGTTACGTCGAGGATATCGCCGATCAGTTCCTGCAGTCCCCGGGCAGCGTCGGCGGCCACCTCGATGGCCAAATGATCGAGCACGCCCTGGCCCGCCTTGCGCTGGGCAAGCTCCAGCATGCCCAGCAGGGCATGCAGCGGCGTGCGGATTTCATGGCTCATGGCTGCCAGGAAATGGGTCTTGGCGTGGTTTGCCGCCTCGGCCCCTCTCTTGGCCCGCCGCAGCTGCACCTGCAGACGGCGCAGGTAGCGGATCCACAGCAACGCCACGACCAGTGCAGCAAAAGCGCCGAGAAATCCCAGCAGCAGGTGGGTCCGGTACCGCTGCCAGGCACTGGCGGCAACGATCAGCGGGCTGCGCCAACGCCGGACCAGCGCATCGATTTCGCGCGGGGCCAGGTCGAGCAACGCCTTGTCGAGGATGCTCTGGAGATGGACCGCCCCCGGGCTGCTGGCGAACGCGAAATGCGCCGCTGGCAAGGCCAGGCTGCTGATTCGCAGCCGCCCCGGGTACCAGCGCGCAACCAGCAACCGGGCCTGGTCGAGAGGAAGCACGGCTGCCGCGACCCTGCCGGCGGCCACCGCGTGCACCGCCTCCAGCGCACCACTGACCGGTGACTGCAGGACCCTCGGGTACGCCTGGGCCAGCAGCTCCTGGGCCACGCTGCCTTCCTCCAGTGCCAGCCGGCGCCCGTCCAGTTGGGCCAGATCATCTGGCCGCTCGGCGTGCCCCTGCATCACCAGCACATACGCAGAGCTCAGATAGCCACGACTGAATCGCAGGCGCTCTCCACGCGCCGGGCTGTAGGGCAGGCCGGCAATCAATTGTGCCTTTCCCATGAGTACCTGCTCGACCATCTGTGCCGCGGTGCCGCCTGCCTCGGCCTGAAACTCCAGGCCCGTTCGCCGGCCAAGCAATTGCAACAGATCGAGGCTCAGCCCTTGCAGTTGCCCTTTACCATCGCGGTAGCTCAAGGGCATTGCCTGCTCATTCACCAGCACTTTGATGCGTGGGTTTTCGGCCAGCCAGTGCTGCTCGGCATCGCTCAGCGGAATGCCTGGCGACCTGTGCACGACAGCAGGTCGTGCATGCCAACGCTCGTGAACATCCGCATGCTGATCGCCGAGGCCTTCCAGTACTCGATCAACCAGGCCGATCAACGCCTTGTTGTCACGGGCCATGGCAAAACCGACAGCTTGGCGCGCCAGGGCTGCATGGCCAATTTCTTCGGCACCGTTCCATTGATTGCGGCCCAGGAGATAACGGCTTCCCAGCGTGCTGCCCAGATAAAGGTCGGCATCACCCAGCGCGAGCGCCGCCAAGGCACTGAAGGGCGAGGGATGGAGCTGGATTTCGGCCAAGGGATACAACGCCTGAACCTGTTGACGCGGACGGTACCCGTCGACCAGCGCCAACCTGAAGCGGGCGCCGCTGCGGATCCGCTCCCGCGCATGCTGCTGCGGGACGATCAGCAAGGGGCGGTCCTGGGCATAGGGCGCTGACAGATGCAAACCTGCCTCGAGCGCCTGCTGCGGGCTGACGGACCCGAGCAGGTCGATACTGCCTTGGCGCAGGGCAGCGGCCGCCTCGGCGAACGATGCAAACACCTGCAGCTGCACTTCAAGACGCAGTTGGCTCGCCAGCAGCCCGACGTAGTCGGCGGTGATGCCCTCATACGCCTGCCCCGTGGTGAGCATGTCGAACGGTGGGTTGTCACGGGCGATCACGCCCAGGCGCAACTCGCGGTGCTCCCACAGCCAGCGCAGCTGCGCGTTGTCCAGGACCGGCGGCAGCGTCTGCGGGGCGGGACGCGCATGCAGTTGCACGGCGGCGCAGGTTGGCAGGTAGCTCAGACACCCCAGTATCCCTATCAGCAAGGCACGCAGGAACACGGGACTACAGCGCTCAGATGAGCGCGTTGCGACGGGCGAAATCCGCCAGGTCGATCAACGAGCTGAGTCGCAGCTTTTCCAGCAGGCGAATCTTGTAGGTGCTGATGGTCTTGTTGCTCAGCAACATGGCCTCGCCGATGGCCTTGTTGCTATAGCCTCGCGCCAGGTGCTGCAGGACCATCAGCTCGCGATCGGTCAAACTGGCGATGCACTGTGCCTCGGTTGTCTGCAGGTCCTGGCGGTTGACCGAGCTGAGCGCAACTTCGGGAAAGTAGCTGTAGCCAGACAGCACGGCGCGCACCGCTTTGCCGAGTTCATCGAGGTCATCGGTTTTGGACACATACCCAACGGCCCCGGCCTGCATGCAACGCAATGAGTAGGACTCGGCCAATTGCGAGGTCAGTACCACGATACGCGTGCGCGTCCCCAGCGCCTTGATCCGGGCGATCACTTCCAGCCCGTCCAGGCCCGGCATGGCGATATCGAGAATCACCAGGTCCGGCGCCTGCTCACGGGCCAGGCGCACCGCGTCGATGCCATTGTCGGCCTGGCCGATGATCTCCAGGCGTTGCTGGCGCAGCAGCATGCAGACGGTGCTGCGGATGAAGGGATGGTCGTCGACCACCAGGGCTGTGTGCATAGTGTTACCTCACGAATCGCACCGAACGGCTACAACTCGGCGTCAAACACCACGGTGACTTGGCCGTGATAGGTGCTGCCGGTGTGGCTGAGCATTCCCTGGACATCGTCGCGAGCCACTTCAAAATGCAACTGGCCAGGCCGGTTGACCGTTGGCTGCACCGATTCGAAGTTCAGCGCCTGCGCTCGACCACTCGGTAGTGAAACACGCTGTACGCCATTGGTCTGGTGCTGGATGCCACCGGGCAAACTGAGAGCTACATCCACCGGCACACTATGGCTGGCCGCATTGCGTATTCCACATCGGTCACCCATGTAGTGCTCACAGAGTTTGTAAACCTTGAATGGGCCAGTCGACCAGATCCGGAATGGGAGATCTCGATACAGCCGCTGCGGTGATCTGCCGCCTGCCTGCCAAGCTTGCCAGCCATTTCTCGGTTCGAGGACGGCACGTTCGGAACCTGGTGGGAACTCAAGGTGAAAATCGTGCTGGACGTCCAATTCGAAGTTGACCGTAAGGGTGTTGCCACTGAGATTCTCAACGTTGCTGCCAAAGTCGAAATCACCGCCGGGGCCAATCGTGAATACCGTGCTGCCATGGTAGATCCCGGATGTGAGCCGATAGGCCGGTGGGATTTCCAGGCGAAAACCTGCACCCATTTCCGGCACTTCCAGACGCGTCCCGGGCAGTGGCTCCGCGCTGACCGCCCAGCATGGCGATGGAGCAGTAGGGTCCGTCAGCCGCCAGTAGGCCTCTACCCCATAGGAGATATTCCTCAGGTACTGGGGCCTGCATCCTCCACTGGGCCGACTGTCGAGTGGGTTGTTGACGAATGCGCCATTGTTCATGCCAACAATATGAATGAGTTCCCAAAAGAAGCTCACCTGCCGCGCCTCCCCCGTTTCTTGATGATAAACGTCAACCTGTCGTTTCCCCGGCGCACGCAGGTAGAAACCATCGCGTACATCCGAAGTATCCTCCCTCAGGGTCTTGGCAAAGGTGATAGGCAGCACGCTCGTCTCAGCCCAACCGCATGTAAACGGATACCGTCGGCACAGGCCCGAGGGAGGCGTGGTGTTCTCGAAGCGTCCTGAAACCCCACCGCGATACTGGGCCGAAATGGTGATTTCCAGTGCATGCGTCATGGGGGTCGCCAAAGCGAGTGCCCAAGCGAGACGGCGCAATACCTTCGCCGTAAAGGCTACGCAAACGCTCATCCCTCCAGTACCTGTGCTTGACGCTTGGCACCTTCATGCAACTCGAATTGGTGAACCTTGGTCGGGTGCCCTTCGAATTGGCGATGGCGTCCAGGCAGCAGATGATGCTTCGTGGCGGACTCACAGTCCTGACCTTGAGCCCGGCATTGTCGAAAATGATCAAGCACCACAGTACTGTTGCCTTCATTGGCAACGCTTAGCGTTCCCCCTTGGCGCAGCACATGGGTCTTGTAACGGGTTTCCTTAGGCCGTACGAACAACAGCGAGCCATAACCCGCCAGCAGGTTGACCCCAGCCTTGAGGCTGTCCCGGTACTTCTCAGCCTCCTGCTCATCCACCGCGAAACCATCGTCCAGCTCCGGCAGCACCGGCACGAAGCGCAGACGGAAATACCGCTCCTGCTCCCGTGAGCCACGGTAAAGCAGGCGTACCGCCTGCATGCCCTGGGCCGGTACGATCAGCCGCGCCGGGCTGGCGACCAAGCCACGCTGCTCCAGTGGCAGCCCATCGGTGTCGATTTCACGGGCAACGCCAGCTGCGTCATACACCAGCTCGGCGACGCTGACCTTGACGAAAGCAGTGGTGTCGCCGCTGTTGCGTACCCGCTTGAGCAAGGTGCTCTTGTCCCCGTCAAGGTAGTCGTAAAGTGCGCCGACATTGAGTTCGGGGGCGGCACTGGCGACCAGGGGCAGCGCCAGCAGTGTCGAGGCCAGCAGGCGGAAAATAATCATGATGCGAACTCCGTGCGTCATTGACGGGAAAGTATTGATGGGAGTGGCTCTGCGGTCATTGCCAAACCAGCGGGATCCTTCCCACACAGCACCCAGAAACGTCCTAAACCGCAGTAGGCCTTTGCCCTGAGTAGCGCTATCGCCCCGAGCATTGCCTTGCCGGCCGGGTTAACCCTGCCCGTTGCGTGCAAACGCTTCGGCCTGCACCACGCCAGGTGCACAGCGCTGGTCGCCGGCCAGCAGCACGTCGTCCTCGCGCTCCAGGGTGTTGATATCCAGGCGGAGCAGGCACACCGGCTGCCCCTTTTGACGGATCTCCAGCGTGGGGGTCGACTCGCTCATTTCGACCGCGAAGAAACCATCGGCCTCGCTGACACCGCGGCTGGCATGGTTGATCACCTGGGCACCGCGCAGCGGCCGCCCCTGTCCATCAAGCAGCCGCCCCAGCACCGTCACCGTGCGCAACACCCGCAGTTGACGGTATTCGATGCCGCCGCGGTTGAGGTGATAGTCCAGGCTCGAAGGCTGGATCACCGCGGCGTTGGCCGCGCTATCCTCGAAGTCGAACTGCACATGCCCTGCCTTGTAGGCTGCCACCGGGATCACATTGCGCCCTGGGTGCAAGCTGGCGGTACTGCCGTGACGGTCGTCGGCGCGTAGCTTGAGGCCGTCGATGTCGGTGTCCACATCAACGATGAGCCCCGCCTGGTGAGGCAGGTACTGGCCACTCACCGCTGCCCTGCCCGCGCCCACGGCGATCAGGCTTTCCAGGTTGATGCCACCACTGAAGTCGCCGTTGTACGACGAGCGCTGGACATAGGCATCACCGTGCAGCAACTGGTTCTCGAACTGCGTGTCACCGCCCAGCCCTGCGCCATAGCGATCCGCGCTGACCGTGGCGCCCACACTGCGCAGCGGGCCGATGTCGACATCCTGCTGGTAGGCCAGCGAGGCGTTGAGGTCGCGCCCACCCTCTCGCGAGGTCCGGCTGCCGACACTGGCGGATACACGCCGGCCGCTGCCGCCCCCCAGGCTCATGCTCAGGCTCAGGTTGACCCCTCGGCTGCGGGAGTCGCCCGTGGCCGCCGTACCTGGACGATCGAACAGCGACAGTCGCCAGTTGGCGTCCGAGCCCAACAGACGACCGTAGTACGACCAACCCAGGTCCAGGCCAGTACCTGCATTGGCGCCTTCAGCATGCGCAAGCCGCACGCTGACGGTGTTGCGTGGGTCGAGACGGTGGCTCAACGACAGCGACGATTGTGTCTGGCGCGCCTGGAATGATCGCGACGGTTCATCGTCAAAGCGGCTCCAGTCGGGACGCGCCAGCCAGGTTCGGCTGTGGCTGGCAACCAGCGAGCCACTGTCGTAGGCATGGATCAGCTGCAAGTCGTAGCCGTTGCCCTGGCCTTGGGTCTGGAACAGGTTGGCGTACAGCTTGAAACGCTCACGCAGGTCCCAGTCCAGCGAGGTACCGTACTGCATGGCGTCATCGACACGCTGTGCCGACAAGCCAAGGATCGCCCGTGGATGCAGCATGTAGTTGGCCAGCACGCCAGCGGCGAGGCTGTCGTCGGTGTCACGCTCCCAGTTGCTCAGCAACGTACTCTGGCGCCCCAGGTAAAGGTTGTAGCGCCAGGGCGCATCGGTACTGCGCCAGTTGCTGGGTTTGTAGATGAATTCCTGAGTACGCGAGGTTTCCTGGCCGTCTTCGACCAGGCGTACCTCGACTTCGTAGATGCCTCCGGGCAGGACCTTGGTGTCGAGGGTCTGCAATCCAGGCTGCACCGGTTGGCTGTTGATCAGCACGCCGTTGCGGTAGACCTCGGCGACGGCGGGACGATTGGGGGTAACGTAGATCGGCGTGGCACTTGGTGCGCCAGTGTCGATGGCCAGGCTGTCGCTGCTGCCCAGCATCAAGCCGAGGGTGGTATCGGCCGTGCCGCCCATCAACCGGGGCTGACGGGTCAAGCCCTGGGCGCTGGGGGTGAAGTAGCCCAGCCGATAGAACTGGTTTTCCACCAGGCGCTCGGCATACAACTGGTCGACCCGGTGGCGCGTGCCCTGGCGGCTGTCGCTGCCCCGGTCGAGCTGGCCGTCGGCCAAGGTCGTCCAGTTGCCCACGCTGCCCTGGCCCTGCAAGGCATAACGACCACTGGTGGCATGGCCGTCATTGACCAGGTTGAGCTGATTGCGCAGCAGCAGCCCATAGCTGCCCTGCTCCGGCTGACGATGAAAACGTTCACTGATATCGGCGATCTCGGCCTGGTCGGTCAACAGCGACAGCTGCGAATTCACCAGGCTGTAGTGCATCGCGCGCAGGCCGTCGGGGCAATCGGCGCGGCAGTCACCCAAAGGGCGGCCGTCAATCAGGCGCTCACGCCAGCGGCGGCGCAGGCTTTCCGGCTCACGGCTGTCGAGGGTATCGGTGAATTCCAGCAGTTGCACGCGCTGGTCGCGACTGAGCACCACCATGGCATCACCGAGATAGCGCCCATCGAGGTCGACCCGGACCGCCAGCGGCACATCGAAAAAATGCGCTTCGAACTCACGCGGCAGGCCCTCGACAGCGCTCAGGGCAGTACCGGCTGCCTGGCCGGCGGGCGAATGAACGGCCAGCCAGGCCAGCAGTGGCAACCAGCGGCCTATGGCCGCCAAGGTGGAATGATTGGTCATGAGGCGTCGCTTGCAGGCAATACCCACCCGCCCCTCGGCGGGAGCCGAGGGTCAGGGGGAACAACGGATGAACGAAGAGGGAGGGCTCAGGGTGCAGCGGTTTCGAAGATCATGCTCACCAGGCCCTGGTAGTTGCCAGGCACATAACCGGTGGCCGGCGCGGGCTGGGCCGCCACTTCGAAGCCGATGATCGCGCCCGGTGCTGCCTGGGTGGCGCTGACGACTTCGATCGGGGTGGTCTGCAGCACGGTGTCGCCGACCTTGACGTCGAGGCCGATGTTTTCGGTGCCACTGGCGATGACCGCCGGCGATACCAGATAGGCGGTAATCGGGCCCACAGTGCTCTTGACCTGCAATTCCTTGCGGATCGGATCGAGCTTGGCCTGATACGAGTTCCAGGCCATTTCCTGCGGGTCGTTCATCCAGTTGCCGCCCACCGGCTCGACGAAGAAAGCGTCGGTCGGCACCTGGGCGGTTACCAGGACCTGCTTCTCGATCGGGTCCACCGCAAAAGCGGAACCCGCGAAGAACATGGCCAGGGGAAAGGCGAGTAACGTACGTTTCACGAATCTGATCTCCTTGAAGTGGTCAATGCCTGCCGGCGCATAGCCAGCGGGTGAGGAGAAGTATTGGTGAACACATCGCGGCGATGACTAAGACCGTTCCGAGCGGGCCTAAGAAATTTCCTAGCGGCAGGTAATTCGACAACTCTGGAAGCACAATGCCCCGGCATGGGCCGGGGCATTGTGTGTTCAGCTCAAGGTATCAGTGCGATACCGCGCCACTGGCCCCAAGGCCCGTCTGCGAGCGGACGAACTGCGGGAAGAACAGCGCACGTTCGTTCTCGGCGGCCTTGGACTTGTCGGTGACCGAGAAGAACCAGATGCCGGCGAAAGCGATAATCATCGAGAACAGTGCCGGGTACTCGTACGGGTAGATGGCTTTCTCATGACCGAGGATCTGCACCCAGATGGTCGGGCCGAGGATCATCAGGCCCACCGCACTGACCAGGCCCATCCAGCCACCGATCATGGCGCCGCGGGTGGTCAGTTTCTTCCAGTACATCGAAAGCAGCAGCACCGGGAAGTTGCAACTGGCGGCGATGGAGAAGGCCAAGCCAACCATGAAGGCGATGTTCTGCTTCTCGAACAGGATGCCCAGGCCTATCGCCAGCACGCCCAGGGCGACGGTGGTGATCTTCGACACGCGGATCTCGTCCTTGTCGTTGGCCTTGCCCTTGCGCCAGACACTGGCGTACAGGTCATGGGACACCGCCGAGGCACCGGCCAGGGTCAGGCCCGCGACCACTGCGAGGATGGTGGCGAAGGCCACTGCCGAGATGAAACCGAGGAATACGCTGCCACCCACCGCGTCGGCCAGGTGTACTGCCGCCATGTTGTTGCCGCCGATCAGGGCGCCAGCGGCGTCCTTGAAGTCCGGGTTGGTGCTGACCAGCAGGATCGCGCCGAAGCCGATGATGAAGGTAAGAATGTAGAAGTAACCGATGAAACCGGTGGCGTAGAGCACCGACTTGCGGGCTTCCTTGGCGTCGCTGACGGTGAAGAAGCGCATCAGGATGTGCGGCAGGCCGGCGGTGCCGAACATCAGCGCCAGGCCCAGCGAGAAGGCCGAGATCGGGTCCTTGACCAGGCCCCCCGGGCTCATGATCGCCTCGCCCTTGGCGTGCACCTTGATCGCCTCGGAGAACAGGGTGTTGAAGTCGAAGCCGACATGCTTCATCACCATCAGTGCCATGAAGCTGGCGCCGGACAGCAGCAGCACCGCCTTGATGATCTGCACCCAGGTGGTGGCGAGCATGCCGCCGAACAGTACGTAAAGGCACATCAGGATGCCGACAAGGATCACCGCCACATGGTAGTCCAGGCCGAACAGCAACTCGATGAGCTTGCCGGCCCCGACCATCTGGGCGATCAGGTAGAACGCCACCACCACCAGCGAACCGGAAGCCGACAGGGTGCGGATTTCCTTCTGCCCGAGGCGATACGAGGCCACGTCGGCGAAAGTGTACTTGCCCAGGTTGCGCAGGCGTTCGGCAATCAGGAACAGGATGATCGGCCAGCCAACCAGGAAACCGATGGAGTAGATCAGGCCATCGTAGCCGGAGGTGAACACCAGCGCGGAAATTCCCAGGAACGAGGCTGCCGACATGTAGTCACCGGCGATCGCCAGGCCGTTCTGGAAACCGGTGATCTTGCCGCCGGCGGCATAGTAGTCGGCCGCCGACTTGTTGCGCTTGGAGGCCCAGTAGGTGATACCCAGGGTGAAGGCGACAAAGGCCACGAACATGGCGATGGCAGCAACGTTCAGCGGTTGTTTCTGCACCTCGCCGGTCAGGGCATCGGCGGCCCACACGGCGGGTGCGAAGGCACCGCAGGCCAGGACGGCCAGGGTTTTGGCGTGTCGGATCATTGCTTGGCCTCCTCGAGGATCGCCTTGTTCAACTCGTCGAATTCGCCGTTGGCGCGGCGCACATAGAGCGCGGTGAGCACGAATGCCGAGAGAATCAGGCCGACCCCCAGGGGGATGCCCCAGGTGATCGACGAGCCGGCGCTGAGCTTGGCGCCGAGCAGGTGCGGGCCATAGGCGATGAGGAGGATGAAGGCGCAATAGAGGCCGAGCATGATCGCCGAGAGGATCCAGGCGAAACGCTCGCGCTTGGTGACCAGTTCCTTGAAGCGCGGACTGTTCTGTATCGATTGGTAAATGCTGTCGTTCATTGTTTTTGTCCTAGCAGCACAGATTAGGGAGAACCCGACTCCACTTTATGCTGCCGCTGGACGCCAACCAGACGACCTTAGTCTTAGATGCAACGGTGTTTTGCAAAATTTGCAACAACCGCAAACGCATCGCGGGGCAAGCCCGCTCCCATTGTTCGTGGGAGCGGCGGTTCGCCGATGCGACTTGCCCCGCGATTCGACCAGCGCTTACTTGCCGGTCCACTCCTTGACCCGCTCCGGATGCTTGGCCACCCAGTCCTTGGCTGCAGCCTCCGGCTTGGCGCCTTCCTGGATCGCCAGCATCACCTCGCCGATCTCATCCTTGGACTGCCACTGGAACTTCTTGAGGAACTCGGCCACTTCCGGGGCCTTGCTCGCCAGTTCCTTGCTGCCGATGCTGTTGACGGTCTCGGCAGCGCCATACACGCCTTTCGGATCCTCGAGGAACTTCAGCTTCCATTTGGCGAACATCCAGTGCGGCACCCAGCCGGTCACGGCGATCGACTGTTGCTTGGCGTAGGAGCGGCCCAGTTCCGCGGTCATCGCCGCGCCGGAACTGGCGGTCAGCTTGTAGCCGGTCAAGCCGTAGTCCTTGATCGCCTGATCGGTCTTGAGCATGACCCCCGAGCCGGCATCAATACCGACGATCTTCTGCTTGAAGCTCTGATCGGTCTTGAGATCTTCGATACTGTTGGCCTTGACGTATTCAGGGACGATCAGGCCGATCTTGGCGTCCTTGAAGTTGGGGCCGTAGTCGACCACGTTGTCCTTGTTCTTGGTCCAGTACTCGCCATGGGTCACCGGCAGCCAGGCCGAGAGCATGGCGTCGAGCTTGCCGGTGGCCACGCCCTGCCACATGATGCCGGTGGCCACGGCCTGCAGCTTCACGTCATAGCCGAGTTTCTGCCTGATCACTTCGGCGGCCACGTTGGTGGTGGCGACGCTGTCGGACCAGCCATCCACGTAACCGATGCTGACTTCCTTGGCCATCGCCTGCGCAGTACTCATGGCCAAAACCAGGGCGGTGCCCACGCCCAGGAAACGTCGCATTCTTGTAATAGTCGCCATCAAAGCATCCCTCGTCAGGTCTTGGAGATTGCATCATCGACTTGCCGGCACCTGCGACCTGCTCTGTCAGCGACCTTCAGCGAGCGATCAGCGACAGCACTGTGCCATTAGCGCCATGCGAGCATGGCGGTCTGCGCGATCCTTGCATGCCAAACGCTTGGCGCCGGGCTACTATCACTGGCCTTCGGGGCTGCTGTGCGGCCCCAGTTCCCGAATACGACGATGGACCGCCCGATGTTGCGCACGATCTACCTGCTCGCCAGCCTGCTCGCCTTCCTATGTCTCACAGCCCTCTGGTATGGGCTGGGCAAGCCGGTGCACCTGCCCGACGCCGCCAGCCCTGCGCACAAGCTGCAGTGCGCCTCGTACACCCCGTTCGACAAGGACCAGTCTCCCTTCGACCAGCCGTTCCGCCTGCGCCCGGCGCGCATGGACGCCGACCTGGCGTTGCTCAGCAAGCGTTTCCAGTGCATCCGCACCTATTCGATGACCGGCCTCGAGGCGATCCCGGCGCTGGCGCGCAAGCACGGGCTGAAGGTGATGCTCGGCGCCTGGGTCAACGCCAACCCGGTGGACACCGACAAGGAAGTCGAGCTGCTGATCGCCGCGGCCAACGCCAACCCCGACGTGGTCAGCGCAGTGATCGTCGGCAACGAGGCGCTGTTGCGCAAGGAAATCACCGGCGAGCGCCTGGCCGGCCTGATCGACAAGGTCAAGCGCCAGGTCAGTGTGCCTGTGACCTACGCCGATGTCTGGGAGTTCTGGCTGCAGCATCCGCAGATCGCACCGGCGGTGGATTTCCTGACCATCCACCTGCTGCCCTACTGGGAAGACGACCCTCGCGGCATCGATGCGGCGCTGGCCCATGTCGCCGAGGTGCGCCAGGTGTTCGGCAACCGCTTTGCGCCCAAGGACATCCTGATCGGCGAAACCGGCTGGCCCAGCGAAGGCCGCCAGCGCGAAACCGCCGAGCCGAGCCGGGTCAACGAGGCCCGCTTCATCCGCGGCTTCGTTGCCCTGGCCGAAACCAACGGCTGGCGCTACAACCTGATCGAAGCCTTCGACCAGCCGTGGAAGCGCGCCAGCGAAGGCGCCGTGGGCGGCTACTGGGGGCTGTACGACGCCGACCGCCAGGACAAGGGCGTGCTCGAAGGGCCGGTGAGCAACCTGGCATTGTGGCCACAATGGTTGCTGGCCAGCGTGATCCTGATGCTGGCGGCCCTGGCCCTGGCCGGGCGCCCGGCCGACCAGCGCGCCGCTCTGCTGTTGCCGTTGCTCGCGGCCCTGGGCGCTGGCTGCCTGGGGCTGTGGGGTGAGCTGATGCGCACCAATGCCCGCTTTGCCGGCGAATGGCTGTGGACGTTTGCCCTAGTCGGCCTGAACCTGCTGGTGCTGACCCACGGCGCGCTGGCGCTGGCCCGCCGTGACGGCTGGCGTCAGCGGCTGTTCGCCTGGTTCGAGAAGCACGCGGGCACAGGGTTGCTGGCGGCAGGGTTCGCGGCAGCGGTGAGCATGCTGGCGATGGTATTCGACCCGCGCTATCGCAGCTTCCCCAGCGCTGCGCTGCTGCTGCCGGCAGTGGTCTATCTGTTGCGGCCGGTACCGGCGCGGCGAGCGGAGGTGGCGTTGCTGGCCTTCATCGTAGGTGCCGGGGTGGCGCCGCAGTTGTTCCGCGAAGGGCTGCAGAACCCGCAGGCGTGGGGCTGGGCAGCGGTCAGCGTATTGATGGTCGGGGCGTTGTGGCGCAGCCTCAGGTTGCGCCCGGCGTGAAACCCAGCGCGAGGGCTGCGTCCTCGATTCGCCGGCTCCCACAGACGCGTCAGACCTTGCCGGCGATGGGCCGCCTCAGCGGCCTCGCAATGACCGCACCAGCCGCAGCCCCGCCAGGACCAACGCAAACACCGCGATGCTCGCGGTATACAGCACCAGCGCCGGAACCCCGAGCGCCAACGCCAGCACCGCCAGCCACCAGCCGCCCCGCCCCGGCAACAACTGACAGACCAGCGCCAGGCCCAATGCCCCCCAGGCCATGACCTGGAAATGAATTCCCAGCCCGAGCAACGATCGCGCCTGGCATTGCCAGATGTCCCCTGGCGCACTGCACAACCCGACCCATCGGGCATCCTCCATCAACCCATAACGCACGCCATAGCTGGCCGCCAGCCACAGGAGCAGGCCCACCAGCAGGACAAAGAGTGGCCAGGTACGAGACATCCGGTTCTCCAACAGCGGTAATGGAAACGCTGCATGATCCCTCACAGGGGCGCTGAAAGGCAAAATCATGGCCCCGCAGCTATGTTGCACAAGACAAACGTTGGCTGGCGCGGCAACATCTGGTGCGACGAACGACAGGGCGACGGGCAACTTTGTCCAGCCTGTCGTGGTCCTAGCCTGCGTAATGCACGACCTTGCGTTTTCCCTGGGGGACTTCATGCTTCGATCTTTGCGTCTCGCCGCCCTGCTAGGTGGCCTGCTCATGGCGGCGGCCGCCTCGGCGCGGGATATTGATGCCGCGAGCTACGGTTACCCGTTGACCAACCCGTTCGAGGCGACCATCGCCACCACTCCGCCGGAACAGCGCCCGACGCTGCCCAGCGACGATGACATCGACCAGGCCGACTACAGCCTCACCCTGCGCCCGGAACGCGAGTTCACCCTGCCCGACAACTTCTGGTCGGTGAAGAAACTGCGCTACCGCCTGGCTAGACAGGACCACGAAGCGCCGCTGATCTTCCTGATCGCCGGCACCGGCGCGCCCTACTCCAGCAGCATCAACGAGTACCTGAAGAAGCTGTTCTACCAAGCCGGCTACCATGTGGTGCAACTGTCCTCGCCCACCAGCTGGGACTTCATGAGCGCCGCCTCGCGCTTCGCCACCCCCGGGGTGTCGAGCGAAGACGCCAAGGACCTGTACCGGGTCATGCAGGCGGTGCGCGCCCAACAGGCACGCCTGCCGGTGAGCGAGTATTACCTGACAGGCTACAGCCTGGGTGCGCTGGACGCGGCGTTCGTCAGCAAGCTCGACGAAACCCGCCAGAGCTTCAAGTTCAAGCGTGTGCTGCTGCTCAACCCGCCAGTCAACCTGTACACCTCGATCACCAACCTGGACAAGCTGGTACAGACCCGGGTCAAGGGCATCGACCGCAGCACCACCTTCTATGAACTGATGCTGGAAAAGCTCACCCGCTACTTCCAGGACAAGGGCTACATCGACCTCAACGATGCGTTGCTCTACGACTTCCAGAAGTCGCGCCAGCACCTGTCCAACGAGCAGATGGCCATGCTCATCGGCACCTCGTTCCGCTTCTCGGCCGCCGACATCGCCTTCACCTCCGACCTGATCAACCGTCGTGGGCTGATCATTCCGCCGAAGTTTCCGATCACCGAGGGCAGCAGCCTGGAGCCCTTCTTCAAACGCGCCCTGCAATGCGACTTCGACTGTTACCTGACCGAACAGGTGATCCCCATGTGGCGCGCGCGCACCGACGGCAACAGCCTGCTGCAACTGGTCGACCAGGTGAGCCTGTACGCGCTGGAGGACTATCTGCGCGACAACCCGAAGATCGCCGTGATGCACAACGCCGACGACGTGATCCTCGGCCCCGGCGACATCGGCTTCCTGCGCCGGGTGTTCGGCGAACGCCTGACGCTCTACCCCCATGGCGGCCATTGCGGCAACCTCAACTACCGCGTCAACAGCGACGCCATGCTGGAGTTCTTCCGTGGTTAACAGACTGCTGCTCGTCACCGCCCTGCTCGCCAGCGGCTGCGCCCTGGCCGAGGAAGTCGCGCCGCGTGCCAGCGTGGTGGAGGCCGACAAGACCGAAACCCTCACCGTGGAGGCCGACGGCTTCGTCGATCCACTGCGCGAGCTCAAGTTCAACCCCGGCCTGGACCAGCGCGAGTTCGAACGCTCGACCCTGGCCGCGCTGAACATCTACGACCCGCTGGAGTCGCTGAACCGGCGCATCTACCACTTCAACTACCGCTTCGACCAGTGGGTGTTCCTGCCGGTGGTCGACGGCTACCGCTACGTCACGCCCGGCCTCGTGCGCACCGGGGTGAGCAACTTCTTCAACAACCTGGGCGATGTGCCCAATCTGTTCAACAGCGTGCTGCAGCTCAAGCCCAAGCGTTCAGCGGAAATCACCGCGCGGCTGATGTTCAACACCATCATCGGTGTCGGTGGCCTATGGGACCCGGCGACCAAGATGGGCCTGCCTCGGCAGAGCGAGGACTTCGGCCAGACCCTGGGCTTCTACGGGGTGCCGGACGGGCCGTACCTGATGCTGCCGATCCTCGGGCCGTCGAATCTGCGCGACACCACCGGGCTGGTGGTGGACTATGTGGGGGAGAAGGAAATCAACTACCTGAACGTGCCCGACACCGCCAGCGACCACCCGGAACTCACCGTATTGCGGGCAGTGGACAAGCGCTACACCACAAACTTCCGTTACGGGCAGACCAACTCGCCGTTCGAGTACGAGAAGCTGCGATACGTGTATACCCAGGCGCGCAAGTTGCAGATCGCCGAGTGAACAGGGGCCGCTGCGCGGCCCTTTCGCCGCGGTTCGTCGCCACGACAAGCCGGCTCCCACAGAGACAATGCATCCCTTGAGGCCAATGCAGTAGCTGTGAGCGCCGGTATAGGAAACCTCAAATCCCCAGGAACTGGCACAGCTCCCGCTTCTTGGCCAAGGCGTCATTGCGCCCCAACTCGATCAGTTCGCTGCAATAGCTCGCCTCGAACAGCAGGTAGCTCAGCACCCCTGCCCCGCTGGTCTTGGTCGCCCCCGGCCCGCGCAGGAACAGCCTCAGCGCCGCCGGCAGCTCGCGGCGATGACGGGCAGCAATCTCGTCCAGCGGCTGGCTGGGCGCCACCACCAGTACCTCGATCGGCGCCAGCCCCAGGCGCCGGGCGTCCAGGTGCGCCGGCAGCAGGTGGCTGAGGTGATTGAGCCGCTGCAGCAACTCGATATCGTCCTCGAGGCTGTCGATGAAGGTGCTGTTGAGCATATGTCCGCCGATCTGCGCCAGGCTCGGTTGCTGTCCGCTGAACACGCGCTGGGTCGGCAAGGGCGGCGAGGGTCGCTGAGGGTTGCCGCTGACCCCGACCACCAGCACGCGACTGGCCCCCAGGTGCAGCGCCGGGCTGATCGGCGCCGGCTGGCGCACCGCGCCGTCACCGAAGTACTCCTCGCCCAGGCGCACCGGCGCGAACAGCAAAGGAATCGCCGAGCTGGCCAGCAGGTGGTCGATGGTCAGCGGCGTGGGCATGCCGATGCGGCGGTGGCGCAACCAGGGTTCGATGGTGTCGCGGCCCTGGTAGAAGGTCACCGCCTGGCCGGACTCGTAGCCGAACGCGGTCACGGCGATGGCGCGCAACTGATTGGCCGCCAGTGAGTGAGCGATGCCGTCCAGGTCCAGATGCTCGTGCAACAGGCGGCGCAATGGGCGGCTGTCGAGCAGTGCCACCGGCACCTGGCCGCCGAGCCCCAGCAGGCTGTGGCCAACGAAGCGGCTGGCCTGGCGGATCACGCCTGGCCAGTCGCTGCGCAGCACCAGGTGGCTGCGAAAGTTCTGCCAGAAGGCCGTCAGCTGCTGCACCGACTCGGCGAAGCGGGTGGCGCCGCTGGCCAGCTTGACCGCGTTGATCGCGCCGGCCGAGGTGCCGACGATCACCGGAAAAGGATTGGCGGCGCCCGGTGGCAGCAGTTCGGCAATGCCGGCCAGCACGCCGACCTGGTAGGCGGCGCGGGCACCGCCGCCGGAGAGGATCAGGCCGGTGGTTGAGGTCATGCATCCTTCCTGGAGTCAGTGGTTGCCAGTACCGGCCCTGTCGCGGGGCAAGCCCGCTCCCTAACGCTTTTTCTTGTCGTACAGCCGTGGTTCGCCTTCAGGCCGCGATTTGAAGCGCCGATGCGCCCACAGGTACTGCTCCGGGCACTCGCGCAGCACACCCTCGACCCACTGGTTGATGCGCAGGCAGTCGGCCTCCTCGGTTTCGCCGGGGAAGTCCGCGAGCGGCGGATGCACCACCAGGCGATAGCCGCTGCCGTCCTCCAGGCGCTTCTGGGTGAACGGAATCACCCGCGCCTTGCCCAGCCGGGCGAACTTGGTGGTGGCGGTGACGGTGGCCGCGGGAATACCGAACAGCGGCACGAAGATACTTTGCTTGATGCCGTAGTCCTGATCCGGCGCGTACCAGATCGCCCGCCCCTTGCGCAGCAGCTTGAGCATGCCGCGCACGTCGTCGCGCTCCACCGCCAGCGAGTCGGCGTTGTGGCGCTCGCGGCCGCGGCGCTGGATGAAGTCGAACACCGGGTTGCCATGTTCGCGGTACATGCCGTCGATGGTGTGCACCTGG
The DNA here is from genome assembly GCF_018596375.1 of Pseudomonas sp. RC3H12. Taxonomy (NCBI): domain Bacteria; kingdom Pseudomonadati; phylum Pseudomonadota; class Gammaproteobacteria; order Pseudomonadales; family Pseudomonadaceae; genus Pseudomonas; species Pseudomonas sp. RC3H12. Next base: position 3,397,156 of record NZ_CP075595.1, read on the forward strand.
CCCAGCAAGGCAGCGCCGATCTCCAGGGTGGTGAAGTGCACGGCCATGAGAATGGCCCCCTCTCCTTCACGCTGGGCGGCCTGCAGGTGCTCGATGCCTTCGATGTGCGCCAGCCGCGCCAGTCGGGCCTTTGGCCACCACCAGCTCATGGCCATCTCGAAGAAGGCGATGCCGGTGGAGGCAAAGTTTTCCTTGAGCAGGCGCTGCCGTTCGTCGCCGGACAGCGCCGGGAAGCACAGCTCCAGGTTGCGCGCGGCGATACGCCGGCGCTCACCCGCCAGCCGGTACATCACCGCGCCCAGGGCGCGCCCCAGCCCCAGCAAAGCCCGGTACGGCAGCTGGGCGACTAGCCACAGCAGGCCCAGGCCCAGCCACAGCCCCCAGAATCGCGGGTGAAGGAAAGAGGATCGAAAACGCGGGCGTTCCATTGAAGCTTCCGGCAAGACATGAGCCCGGCATTCTACATCGGTTGCGGGCAAACGGTCTTATCGCTATAAGTCAGGGCACTTTTTTCGCAACAAGCCGTCTATGCAGACCATGAGCCCCAACCCGACACCCGATAACGCCCCCGTGTTCCAGCTCAAGGGCAGCATGCTTGCCATCACCGTGCTGGAACTGGCGCGCAACGACCTCGAATCCCTCGACCGCCAGCTGGCGGCGAAGGTCGCGCAGGCGCCGAATTTCTTCAGCAACACACCGTTGGTGCTGGCCCTGGACAAGCTGCCCCATGACGAAGGCGCCATTGACCTGCCCGGATTGATGCGCGTGTGCCGTCACCATGGCCTGCGCACCCTGGCGATCCGCGCCAGCCGCATCGAGGACATCGCCGCCGCGATCGCCATCGACCTGCCGGTGCTGCCGCCGTCCGGCGCCCGCGAACGGCCGCTCGAGCCGGAGCCCGAGGTGAAGAAGCCCGAGCCCGCGCCAGCGCCGCCAGCTGCGCCGGCCGAACCCGAAGTTCGCCCGACGCGGATCATCACCTCGACGGTGCGCGGCGGCCAGCAGATCTACGCCCAGGGCGGCGACCTGGTGGTGACCGGCTCGGTCAGCCCCGGCGCGGAACTTCTCGCCGATGGCAACATCCATGTGTACGGCGCCATGCGCGGCCGTGCCCTGGCCGGCATCAAGGGCAATACCAAGGCGCGCATCTTCTGCCTGCAGATGACCGCGGAAATGGTCTCCATCGCCGGCCAGTACAAAGTGTGCGAAGACCTGCGCCGCGACCCGCTGTGGGGTTCGGGCGTACAAGTCAGCCTGTCCGGCGACGTGTTGAACATAACCCGTCTTTAACGGATACTTGCCGGCATTTTTAGCGCAACTTTTTTCCCGTTGCCGTTTTTTGTATTTGCAGGGACGTCTGTCCCGAATTATTTAGGGGTGAAACACCTTGGCCAAGATTCTCGTGGTTACTTCCGGCAAGGGGGGTGTGGGCAAGACCACCACCAGCGCCGCCATCGGTACCGGCCTCGCACTGCGCGGGCACAAGACGGTCATCGTCGACTTCGACGTCGGCCTGCGTAACCTCGACCTGATCATGGGCTGCGAACGCCGCGTGGTGTACGACTTCGTCAACGTGGTCAACGGCGAGGCCAACCTGCAGCAGGCCCTGATCAAGGACAAGCGCCTGGAAAACCTGTTCGTGCTGGCCGCCAGCCAGACCCGCGACAAGGACGCGCTGACCAAGGAAGGCGTCGAAAAGGTATTGATGGAGCTCAAGGACCAGTTCGACTTCGTGGTCTGCGACTCGCCGGCCGGTATCGAGAAAGGTGCGCACCTGGCGATGTACTTCGCCGACGAAGCCATCGTCGTGACCAACCCGGAAGTCTCGTCGGTACGTGACTCCGACCGCATGATCGGCCTGCTGTCGAGCAAGTCGCGCCGTGCGGAACAGGGCGAAGACCCGATCAAGGAACACCTGCTGATCACCCGCTACCACCCCGAGCGCGTCGAAAAGGGCGAAATGCTTGGCGTCGAGGACGTCAAGGAAATCCTTTCGGTCGAACTGCTGGGTGTCATCCCCGAATCCCAAGCCGTGCTGAAGGCCTCCAACCAGGGTATCCCGGTCATCCTCGATGACCAGAGCGATGCCGGCCAGGCGTACAGCGACACCGTCGACCGCCTGCTGGGCAAGCCCAAGCCACTGCGGTTCATCGAAGTGCCGAAGCAAGGATTCTTCGCGCGCCTGTTTGGAGGCAAATAAACCATGAACCTTTTTGACTTCTTTCGTGGCAGACAGAAACAGAGCAGCGCGTCGGTAGCGAAAGAGCGTCTACAGATCATCGTGGCGCACGAGCGTGGCCAACGCAGCACCCCGGACTACCTGCCTGCCTTGCAGAAGGAGCTGGTCGAGGTGATCCGCAAGTACGTCAACATCGGCAACGACGACGTACAGATCGAACTGGAAAACCAGGGCAGCTGCTCGATTCTGGAACTGAACATCACCCTGCCTGATCGCTGATCGCGCAGCTGGGTGTAATCATTGGGGCTGCTTTGCAGCCCATCGCCGGCAAGCCGGCTCCCACAGACAACGCGGGATCCTGTGGGAGCCGGCTTACCGGCGATGGGCCGCAAGGCGGCCCCAGTGCTTTCCGCCATTTCACCGAGACCTAGCAATGCCGCTGTCGAACATCCAGATCCTTCACGAAGACGCCGCCGTCCTGGTGATCAACAAGCCGACCCTGCTGTTGTCGGTGCCGGGCCGCGCCGAGGACAACAAGGACTGCCTGATCACCCGCCTGCAGGAAAACGGCTACCCGGAAGCGCTGATCGTCCACCGCCTGGACTGGGAAACCTCGGGGATCATCCTGCTCGCCCGCGACGCCGACAGCCACCGCGAACTGTCACGCCAGTTCCACGACCGCGAGACCGAAAAGGCCTATACCGCGCTGTGCTGGGGCCAGCCCGCGCTCGACAGCGGCAGCATCGACCTGCCCCTGCGTTACGACCCACCGACCAAGCCGCGCCACGTGGTCGACCATGAGCAGGGCAAGCATGCCCTGACCTTCTGGCGCATCGTCGAGCGCTGCGGCGATCACTGCCGGGTCGAACTGACGCCGATCACCGGGCGCTCGCACCAGCTGCGCGTGCACATGCTGTCGATCGGCCATCCGCTGCTCGGCGACCGGCTGTACGCCAACCCCGAGGCGCTGGCGGCCCATGAGCGGCTGTGCCTGCATGCCTCGATGCTGAGCTTCACCCATCCGGTGTCTGGCGAACGCCTGAAATTCGAGTGTCCGGCGCCGTTCTGAGACTCGGGCCCGATCGCGGGGCAAGCTTGCTCCCACGCTTCGCGATAGGGCTGACACAATTTTTCGAGCATTTACGCTAAACTCGCGCCACTGCTGTCTGGAGTGACTTATGCGCGATGCCCTGAACGCCGGCCTGATCGAATTCCTCAAGGCCTCCCCGACGCCCTTCCACGCCACCGCCAGCCTCGCGCAACGCCTCGAGGCCGCCGGCTACCAGCGCCTGGACGAGCGCGACAGCTGGGCCACTACGCCTGGTGGTCGCTACTACGTGACCCGTAACGATTCCTCGATCATCGCCATCAAGCTTGGCAAGCATTCGCCGCTGATCGGCGGTATCCGCATGGTCGGCGCCCACACCGACAGCCCATGCCTGCGGGTCAAGCCGCAGCCCGAGCTGCAGCGCCAGGGCTTCCTGCAACTGGGCGTTGAAGTCTATGGCGGCGCCCTGCTAGCCCCTTGGTTCGACCGCGACCTGTCGCTGGCCGGCCGGGTCACCTTCCGCCGTGACGGCAAGGTGGAAAGCCAGCTGATCGATTTCAAGCTGCCGATCGCGGTGATCCCCAACCTGGCGATCCATCTCAACCGCACCGCCAACGAAGGCTGGCAGATCAACCCGCAGACCGAGCTGCCACCGATCCTGGCACAGGTCGCCGGCGACGAGCGCATCGACTTCCGCGCCCTGCTCACTGAGCAGTTGGCCCGCGAGCATGACCTCAACGCCGACGTGGTGCTGGATTACGAGCTGAGCTTCTACGACACCCAGGACGCCGCGTTGATCGGCCTGAACGGCGACTTCATCGCCGCCGCCCGCCTGGACAACCTGCTGTCGTGCTACGCCGGCCTGCAGGCGCTGCTGAACGCCGAAGGCGACGAGACCTGCGTACTGGTGTGCAACGACCACGAGGAAGTCGGCTCCTGCTCGGCCTGCGGCGCCGATGGCCCGATGCTCGAGCAGACCCTGCAACGCCTGCTGCCCGATGGCGACGACTATGTGCGCACCATCCAGCGCTCGCTGATGGTCTCGGCCGACAATGCCCACGGCGTGCACCCCAACTACGCCGACAAGCACGACGGCAACCACGGCCCCAAGCTCAACGCAGGCCCGGTGATCAAGGTCAACAACAACCAGCGCTACGCCACCAACAGCGAAACCGCCGGGTTCTTCCGCCACCTGTGCATGGCCGAGGAAGTACCGGTGCAGAGCTTCGTGGTGCGCAGCGACATGGGCTGCGGCTCGACCATCGGCCCGATCACCGCCAGCCACCTGGGCGTGCGCACGGTGGATATCGGCCTGCCGACCTTCGCCATGCACTCGATCCGCGAGCTGTGCGGCAGCCATGACCTGGCCCACCTGGTGAAGGTGCTCGGCGCCTTCTACCGCAGCCGCGAACTACCCTGACGGCCAACCCGCTCCCACGCGGACCTGTGGGAGCGGCGGTGCGCCGATGCGACTTGCCGCGCGATCGGGTCACCGCCTGCCCCCGGTCAATCCGCCTCGCTTGCAAAGCGCTATGCTTGATACATGGCCCCCAAAACAGAAGGATGCTGTCCATGTCATCGCCGTTCCTGTCCCTGTTCGTGCCGGTGTTCCTGTTCCTGATGCTGCTGACCATCGGTTTCAGCCTGCGCGAGCGCAATGTCGGCGTGCTGATGATGTGGATCGGCACCCTCGGCATTTTCGGCCTCACCTGCTGGAAGATCCTCGAGAAACTGCCGTCGTAAACCTCTACACTCGGGCAAACGTTTGACCTGAGGTAGATTTCCCGGTGCCAGCCCTCCTGCGTTGCATCACGCTGCTGTTCCTTTTGCTCGCCACCCCAGCGCATGCCGCCGGCCTGCCCGGCCTGCTCGGTTCCAGCACGCCCGCCCAGCCCGAGGCCAGCGAGCCCTTGGGCAAGTCCCTGGACGAGGTGATCAAGAACCTGGAAAACGACCAGCAACGCGCCAAGCTGCTGGCCGACCTGAAAAAGCTGCGCGACGCCACCCGGCAATCGCAACCCACCGTCGAACAGGGCGTGCTCGGCCTGATCGGCGGTGCCCTGCATGATTTCGAGAAACAGTTCAGCGGCGATGCCAGCCCGTTCAAGCGCTGGTCGCTGGAAATCGACCAGGCCCAGGACGAATTGGCCGCACTGGTGGTGCCGGTGCATCAATGGCCGGCGATCCTGTTCGGCTTCGCCGGAGTCATCCTGGTCTGGGGCCTGCTGGCCTATGCCTTCAACTGGATCGGCCACCGTGTGCGCCTGCGTTTCGGCCTGACCGAAGACCTGCCGCAGCACCCGCGGACCTGGGACCTGGTGCGCTTTGCCCTGCGCAAGCTGGGCCCATGGCTGGTGGCGCTGGTGTTCACCGTGTACCTGAGCTTCGCCCTGCCCTCCTCGCTGGGCAAGTCGATGGCCATGGTGCTGGCCTACGCGCTGGTGGTCGGCACCCTGTTCTCGGCGATCTGCGTGATTGCCTTCTCGCTGCTCGATGGCCCACATCGCCACCGTGCCCTTCACATTCTGCGGCACCAGGCGTTCCGCCCGCTGTGGCTGATCGGCAGCTTCGCCGCGTTCGGCGAGGCGATGAGCGACCCACGCCTGACCACCGCGCTGGGCAGCCACCTGGCCCACGCCCTGGCAACCCTGGCCAATGTGATCGCCGCGCTGTGCACCGGGCTGTTCATCCTGCGCTTCCGCCGCCCGATCGCCCACCTGATTCGCAACCAGCCCCTGTCACGGCGCCTGACCCGGCGCACCCTGAGCGACACCATCGAACTGCTCGGCAGCTTCTGGTATATCCCGGCGCTGATCCTGGTGGCAATTTCGCTGTTCGCCACCTTCGTCTCCGCCGGCGACACCAGCACCGCCCTGCGCCAGTCGCTGATGTGCACGGTGCTGGTGGTGGTGTGCATGGTGCTCAATGGCCTGGTCCGCCGCCATGCCGCCAAGCCCAGGCGCGCCAACAAGCGCCAGGCGGTCTACACCGAACGCCTGCGCAACTTCGGCTATGTCCTGGTGCACCTGTTCATCTGGCTGCTGTTCATCGAACTGGGCCTGCGTGTATGGGGCCACTCGATGATCAGCTTCGCCGAGGGTGACGGCCATGAAGTCAGCCTGCGCCTGCTGGGCCTGGCCGGCACGCTGATCGTCGCCTGGCTGGTGTGGATCCTCGCCGACACCGCCGTGCACCATGCCCTGGTGCATTCGCGGCGCGGGCTGGCCAACGCCCGTGCGCAGACCATGATGCCGCTGATCCGCAACGTGATGTTCGTGGTGATCGTCATCATCGCGGTGATCGTCGCCCTGGCCAACATGGGCATGAACGTCACCCCGCTGCTGGCCGGTGCCGGTGTCATCGGCCTGGCCATCGGTTTCGGCGCCCAGTCGCTGGTGGCCGACCTGATCACCGGCCTGTTCATCATCATCGAGGACTCGCTGGCCATCGACGACTACGTCGATGTCGGCGGCCACCTGGGCACGGTCGAGGGCCTGACCATCCGCACCGTGCGCCTGCGCGACATCGACGGCATCGTGCACACCATTCCGTTCAGCGAGATCAAGAGCATCAAGAACTACTCCCGCGAGTTCGGCTACGCGATCTTCCGTGTGGCCATCCCGCACAGCATGAACATCGACCAGGCCATCACCCTGATCCGCGAAGTGGGCCAGAAGCTGCGCAATGATCCGCTGATGCGCCGCAACATCTGGTCGCCGCTGGAGTTGCAGGGGGTGGAGAGTTTCGAGTCGGGCTCGGCGATCCTGCGTGCGCGGTTCAAGACCGCTCCGATCAAGCAGTGGGAGGTTTCGCGGGCGTTCAACCTGGCGTTGAAGCGCCAGCTCGATGAAGCGGGGTTGGATCTGGCGACGCCACGGCTGTCGGTGCAGGTGGTGACGGCTGGCGGAGGGGCGACGGCTCAGAGCAACGTTTCCAGCTAGATCGCATCGCGACCCGGCTTGCCCCGCGATGCTTTGTTACCCAGCCTCGGCGCGAATGCGGATCGCATCGTGCCGCCAGTACTCCAGGTCACAGTCGATCAGGTGCCCATGCTGGTCGCTGTTGACCCGGGTGATATGCAGCCCGGGGCTGCCAGCCGACACCTTCAAGGCAGCCGCCGCCTCCACCGGCAACGCCGTCGGCAGGATCTCGAAGCACACCTGCCCATAGTGAATCGCGTACTCCCGCGCATAGATCTCGGTCAGTGACCGGGCCAGGTCCAGCTCAAGGATTCCTGGGAAGTAGCGCGGGTTGAGATAGTGCTCGGCATACAGCACCGCCCGCCCGTCGATACGCCGCAACCGGCAGATCCGCACCACGCTGGACAGCGCCGGCAGCCGCAGGCGCGCGCAGATCGCCGCCGAAGCCGGCTGCAGCCGCGCCGACAGCAGCTGCGTACGCGGCTCGCGCCCCTGGTCTCGCACCATCGCATGGAAGTGGCTGCGCTCGATCAGGTCGTAGGTCAGACGCTCGGGCGCGACGAACCAGCCGCGCCGCTCTTCGCGGTAGATCAGGCCCATGGCCTCGAGCTGCACCAGGGCCTCGCGCAGCGTGATACGCGTGGTGTCGAACACCTCGCTGAGCCTGCGCTCGGCCGGCAGCTTGCCGCCGGGCGCCAGCAAGCCGTGTTCGATCTGCTCCTGCAGCGCGTGGCAGATGGCTGTTACCGCGCGCGGTGGCGTCGCTTGCATCAAAGGTTACCTATCTGGACTAGTCCAGCCCCGAAACGGGGCAGTTGGAGCGTAGTGCAAGCCTAGGCACGGCTGATGAACATCCTGTGACACAGGCGCCGCAGGGCACTTGCCAGATATGCCAGATCCGCGCCAGCCCACGCGAATCAAGGCTTTCGATCTGGTCTACGCTGTAGTTCCAGGGCCTTGGGCCTGCCACCCGCCCCCGCCCCTTACATCAAACTGTCACGCAACAGGCCTACCTTGGCGCAAGGTTTGCTGACCTAGACCAAGGGGTCGCAAGCACCGCTTCCGTTCATAACAACGAATGCAAGGCACCCACCAAAGGAGCTTCGGATGAAAAAGTTGTTCATGGCGTCACTGCTCGGTTCGGCCATCGCTTTTTGCACCTCGGCCATGGCCCAGGACCTCAAGGCCCTTGAAGACGCCGCCCGCAAGGAAGGCACGGTCAACAGCGTGGGCATGCCCGATGCCTGGGCCAACTGGAAAGGCACCTGGGAAGACCTGGCGAAAAAGTACGGCCTCAAGCACAGCGACACCGACATGAGCTCGGCCCAGGAAGTCGCCAAGTTCGATGCCGAGAAGGACAACGCCAGCGCCGATATCGGCGACGTCGGCGCGGCCTTCGGCCCGATCGCGGTCACCAAGGGCGTGACCCAGCCCTACAAGCCAAGCACCTGGGACCAGGTCCCGGCGTGGGCCAAGGACCAGGACGGCCACTGGGCGCTGGCCTACACCGGCACCATCGCCTTCATTATCAACAAGGATCTGGTGAAGGAAGAGGACCGCCCAAGCACCTGGCACGACCTGGAAAAGGGCAAGTACAAGGTCGCCATCGGTGACGTCGGCACCGCCGCCCAGGCCGCCAACGGCGTGCTTGCCGCCGCCATCGCCTACAAGGGCAGCGAAAGCAACATCGAGCCAGGTCTGCAACTGTTCACCAAACTGGCCCAGCAGAAGCGTCTGTCGCTGGCCAACCCGACCATCCAGACCCTGGAGAAAGGCGAGGTGGAAGTGGGCGTGGTGTGGGACTTCAACGGCCTGAGCTACCGCGAACAGATCGACCCGAATCGCTTCGAGGTGCTGATCCCCTCCGATGGCTCGGTCATCTCCGGCTACACCACCATCATCAACAAGTACGCCAAGCACCCTAACGCAGCCAAGCTGACCCGTGAATACATCTTCAGCGATGCCGGCCAGACCAACCTGGCCATCGGCCACGCCCGGCCGATCCGTGCCGAACACCTGAAGCTGCCGGCGGACGTACAGGCCAAGCTGCTGCCCAACGAGCAGTACAAGGCCGTCCAGCCAATCAAAGATGCTGCGGCCTGGGAAGCGACCTCCAAGGCCCTGCCACAGAAGTGGCAGGAGCAGGTGATCATCGAGATGGAATAAGGGGCAGATTCCCTTCTGCCTGAACCGGCCCTGTCGCCGGCAAGCCAGCTCCCACAGGGTCAGCGCAAGACCTGTGGGAGCTGGCTTGCCAGCGATGAGGGCGACGCGCTACCGACTGATACCCCTGCGGAGCCACCATGCAACACAACGTCATCCTGGTCCTGCTCGACGGCCTCAACCACCAGGTCGCCCACCACGCCATGGGCCACCTGCACGCCTATGTCGAGGCCGACCGCGCCGCGCTGTACCGGGTGGAGTGCGAGCTGCCGTCGCTGTCGCGACCGCTGTACGAATGCATTCTCACCGGTGTGCCACCGATCGACAGCGGCATCGTGCATAACAACATCAACCGCCTGTCCAACCAGCGCAGCGTGTTCCACTACGCCCGCGAGGCCGGCCTGGGCACCGCGGCGGCGGCCTACCACTGGATGAGCGAGCTGTACAACCGCTCGCCGTTCGACCCGCTGCGCGACCGCCACACCCATGCCCCCAAGCTGCCGATCCAGCACGGCCTGTTCTACTACGCCGACCACTACCCCGATTCGCACCTGCTGGCCGACGCCGAATACCTGCGCCGCCGCCATGCGCCGAATTTCCTTCTGGTACACCCGATGAACATCGACGACGCCGGCCACCGCCACGGCCTGGACAGCAGCCAGTACCGCAACGCCGCGCGCAGCGCCGACATCCTGCTGGCCGACTACCTGCCGCGCTGGCTCGAGGAGGGCTACCAGGTGCTGGTCACCGCCGACCACGGCATGAACAACGACCGCTCGCACAACGGCCTGCTCGCCGAGGAGCGTGAAGTGCCGCTGTTCGTGTTCGGCGAAGCCTTCAGCCTCGACCCTGCGGCCAAGCCGCTGCAGACCGAGCTGTGCGGCACGATCTGCGAACTGCTCGGCGCCGCCCACGACAAACCGGTCTGCCGGGAGCTGCTCAAGTGAATGCAAGCCATCGCGGCCGCTACCTGGCCCTGCTCTGCCTGCTGCCGTTCGCCGTGTTCTTCATCATTTTCCAGATCGCGCCGCTGGCCTGGGTCGCCATCAACAGCCTGCAAAGCGAGAGTGGCTGGGGCCTGGCCAACTTCAGCAAGATCTTCGCCTCGAAGTTCTACCTGCAGGCATTGCAACGCAGCCTGGAGATCAGCTTCTGGTCGAGCCTGTTCGGCATCGTCATCGCCACGTTGGGCGCCTATTCGCTGCGCCAGGTCGACTCGAAACTGCGCGACTTCGTCAGCGCCTTTGCCAACATGACCAGCAACTTCGCCGGCGTGCCCCTGGCGTTCGCCTTCATCATCCTGCTCGGTTTCAATGGCGCGCTCACCCTGCTGCTCAAGCAGATGGGGCTGCTCGGCGACTTCAGCATCTACTCCAAGACCGGCCTGATCCTGGTCTACACCTACTTCCAGATCCCCTTGGGCGTGTTGCTGCTCTACCCCGCCTTCGACGCCCTGCGCGAAGACTGGCGTGAGTCCGCCGCGCTGCTGGGCGCCAGCCACTGGCAGTTCTGGCGGCACATCGGCCTGCCCGTGCTTACCCCGGCGCTGCTCGGCACCTTCGTCATCCTGCTGGCCAACGCCCTGGGCGCTTATGCCACCGTCTACGCCCTGACCACCGGCAACTTCAACGTGCTGCCGATCCGCATCGCCGGCCTTGTGGCCGGCGACATCAGCCTCGACCCGAACCTGGCCAGCGCCCTGGCGATGGTGCTGGTGGGGCTGATGACAGTGGTCACGGTGGCCCATCAATGGCTGCTCAAGAGGAGCTACCATGCGCGCTGAAAACAAGGCCGGCGGGCTCTACCACCGCGTGGTGGTCTACCTGCTGTTCCTCATCCTGCTGCTGCCACTTGCCGGCACCCTGCTTTATTCGCTGGCCACCAGCTGGTCGGCCACCCTGCTGCCCAGCGGGCTGACCTTCAAGTGGTATGTGGCCCTGTGGAGCGAACCGCGCTTTCTCGCAGCCTTCGGCCAGTCGCTGCTGGTGTGCGTGGGCGCGCTGGTGCTGTCGGTAGTGCTGATCCTGCCGCTATTGTTCGTGGTGCACTACCACTTCCCCAAGCTCGACGCCTTGATGAACGTGCTGATCCTGCTGCCGTTCGCGGTGCCGCCCGTGGTGTCTGCGGTGGGCTTGCTGCAACTCTACGGCAGCGGACCGATGGCCATGGTCGGCACGCCGTGGATCCTGATCGGCTGCTACTTCACCATCGCCCTGCCGTTCATGTATCGAGCCATCACCAACAACCTGCAGGCCATCAACCTGCGCGACCTGATGGACGCCGCCCAACTGCTCGGCGCCAGCACCTGGCAGGCGGCGCTCCTGGTGGTACTGCCGAACCTGCGCAAAGGCCTGATGGTGGCGCTGCTGCTGTCGTTCTCGTTCCTGTTCGGCGAGTTCGTGTTCGCCAACCTGCTGGTAGGCACCCGCTACGAGACCCTGCAGGTGTACCTGAACAACATGCGCAACAGCAGCGGCCACTTCAACAGCGCCCTGGTAATCTCCTACTTCGCCTTCGTGCTGGTGCTGACCTGGGTCGCCAACCGCCTGAACAAGGACAAGACCTGACATGAGCTTCGTCAGCGTACAGAAACTGCAAAAGAGCTACGCCGGCAGCCCGGTGTTCGAAAACATCGACTGCCAGATCGAACGCGGCGAGTTCGTCACCCTGCTCGGCCCCTCCGGCTGCGGCAAGTCCACCCTGCTGCGCTGCATCGCCGGGCTGACCCCGGTGGATAGCGGGCGGATCCTGCTCGACGGCCAGGACATCGTGCCGTTGAGCCCGCAGAAGCGCGGCATCGGCATGGTGTTCCAGAGCTACGCGCTGTTTCCCAACATGACCGTGGAACAGAACATCGCCTTTGGCTTGCGCATGCAGAAGGTCAAGGCCGACGAAAGCCAGGCACGGGTACGCGAGGTACTCGACCTGGTCGAGCTCGGCAGCTTCGCCACGCGCTACCCGCACCAGCTGTCCGGCGGCCAGTGCCAGCGCGTGGCCCTGGCCCGCTCGCTGGTCACCCGCCCGCGCCTGCTGCTGCTCGACGAGCCACTGTCGGCGCTGGACGCGCGTATCCGCAAGCACTTGCGCGAACAGATCCGCGCCATCCAGCGCGAGCTGGGGCTTACCACCATCTTCGTCACCCACGACCAGGAAGAAGCCCTGACCATGTCGGACCGCATCGTCCTGATGAACCAGGGACGCATCGTCCAGAGCGGCGATGCCGAAACCCTCTACACCGCGCCCGTGGACCTGTTCGCCGCCGGCTTTATCGGCAACTACAACCTGCTCGACGCCGACAGCGCCAGCCGCCTGCTGCAACGCCCGGTGGCCGCGCGCCTGGCGATCCGCCCAGAGTCGATCACCCTGAGCCTGAACGGCGAGCTGGATGGCGAGATCCGCAGCCACAGCCTGCTGGGCAACGTGATCCGCTACCGCGTCCAGGTGCGCGGCGTTGAACTGGTGGTGGACGTACTCAATCGTTGCGCCAGCGATCTGCATGCGGACGGGCAACGGGTATCCTTGTCGATCGACCCCAAGGCGCTACGGGAAGTGGCCTAAGGAGATTCAACGCATGGCACTGGCAATTTTCGATCTGGACGAAACCCTCATCCACGGCGACTGCGCGTCGTTGTGGAGCGAGCAGATGGCCCGGCTGGGCTGGGTCGATGGCAAGAGTTTCCTCAAGCGCGACCATGAACTGATGGAAGCCTACGGCAAAGGCCACCTGCAGATGGAGGACTACATGGCCTTCAGCCTGGAGCCGATTGCCGGGCGCACACTGGAAGAAGTGGAGCACCTGGTCGAGCCCTGGGTAGAGGATGTGATCGAGCCGATCATCTACGGCGACGCCTGCCGCTGCATCGCCGAGCACCGCCAGCGTGGCGACCGGATTCTGATCATTTCGGCCAGCGGCACCCACCTCGTCGGCCCAATCGCCGCGCGCCTGGGCGTGGACGAATACCTCGCCATCGAACTGGAAGCGGTCAATGGCGTGTTCACCGGCAAGACCCATGGCGTGCTCACCTACCGCGAGGGCAAGATCACCCGACTGCTGGAGTGGCTCGACCAGGAACAGGAAAACCTCGAGGGCGCGAGCTTCTATTCCGACTCGCGCAACGACCTGCCGCTGCTGCTGAAGGTAGATCACCCCTACGTGGTGAACCCGGACCCGGTGCTGCGCGAGCACGCGCAAACCAACGGCTGGCCCATTCTGAGCTGGTCTTGAGTATGATCGGGGGCACCTGAACAGAACAACAAGGATTGCCCATGCGTGCCCTCGCCGCCCTCAGCCGCTTCGTCGGCAACACCTTCGCCCTGTGGGTGCTGGTGTTCGCCTGCCTGGCCTTCCTTCAGCCGCAGTGGTTCATCGCCCTCAAGGTCGCCATCGTGCCGCTGCTGGGCCTGGTGATGTTCGGCATGGGCCTGACCCTCAAGCTCGACGACTTCGCCGCCGTCGCCCGCCAGCCATGGCGGGTGGCGTTGGGGGTAGTGGCGCATTTCGTGATCATGCCCGGGGTGGCCTGGCTGTTGTGCCAGCTGTTCCAGCTGCCGCCGGAAATTGCCGTGGGCGTGATCCTGGTCGGCTGCTGCCCGAGCGGCACGGCGTCGAACGTCATGGTGTGGCTGTCCAGGGGCGACCTGGCACTGGCAGTGGCGATCGCCGCGGTGACCACCCTGCTCGCCCCGCTGCTTACCCCGGCGCTGATCTGGTTCCTCGCCTCGGCGTGGCTGCCGGTCTCGTTCATGGACATGTTCTGGTCGATCCTGCAGTTGGTGATGCTGCCGATCGTGCTCGGCGTGCTCGCCCAGCGCCTGCTCGGCGCCCGCGTGCAGCTGGCGGTGCAGGTGCTGCCGCTGGTGTCGGTGCTAAGCATCGTGATGATCGTCTGCGCGGTAGTGGCGGTCAGCCAGGCGAAGATCGCCGAATCGGGGCTGCTGATCATGGCGGTGGTAGTGCTGCACAACAGCTTCGGCTTCCTGCTGGGCTACCTGACCGGCAAGCTGTGCAAGCTGCCGCTGGCCCAGCGCAAGGCACTGGCGCTGGAGGTGGGCATGCAGAATTCCGGGTTGGGCGCAGCCCTGGCGTCGGCGCACTTCTCACCCCTGGCCGCGGTGCCCAGTGCGCTGTTCAGCGTATGGCACAACATCTCCGGGGCTTTGCTGTCGACGTGGTTCAGGCGAATGGAGGAGCCTGCGCCCGAGGTAGAGAACATCGTATCTGCCAGAAATTGATGTTGCCTGCCCCGGACTCATCGCCGGCAAGCCGGCTCCCACACCGACCGCATGAAGCCAGCCATGCGCTAACCCTGTGGGAGCCTGCTTGCCGGCGATGAGGCAACCACCGATCCTTGAAACTTGCCCCAGCCTCGGCAAATGGGCACTATAGTGCGCACTGTGAGGACGGCCTCACGACGCTGTGCGTGAACATACCGGGGACGGCCCCATCTTTGATAACGATGGAGACTCACCATGTCCTGGATCATCCTGTTCTTCGCCGGCCTGTTCGAAGTTGGCTGGGCTGTCGGCCTCAAGTACACCGACGGCTTCACCCGCCCCCTGCCCACCGTTCTGACGGTCGGCGCCATGGTCATCAGCCTCGGCCTGCTGGGCCTTGCCATGAAGGAGCTGCCGCTGGGCACCGCCTATGCCATCTGGACCGGCGTCGGCGCGGTCGGCACGGTGATCGCCGGGATCATCCTGTTCGGTGAATCCATGGCGCTGATCCGCCTGGCCAGTGTCGCCCTGATCATCACCGGCCTGGTCGGCCTGAAGGTCAGCGCCAGCTGACCTCCCTCCTTTTCCCTTAGCGCATGTCGCCGCGCAGCAGGCTCACCTGCTCGCGCAGCACTTCAGGCTGCGCCGCCTCCACTGGGATGGCGGCGCCGGCCACCAGGGTCACCCGCGACCACAGGCGCTTGAAGAAGCCCTTGTTCGGGTCACGGCTGAAGAAGCTACCCCACAACCCCTGCAACGCCAACGGGATCACCGGCACTGGCGTTTCCTGCAGGATGCGGTTCACTCCACCCTTGAACACATCGATCTCACCATCCGAACTCAGCTTGCCTTCGGGGAAGATGCACACCAGCTCGCCGTCGGCCAGGTACTGGGCGATACGGGCAAAGGCACGCTCGTAGGTGGCCTCGTCCTCGCCACGCCCGGCGATGGGGATGGCACCGGCGGTGCGGAACACGAAGTTGAGCACCGGCAGGTTGTAGATCTTGTAGTACATGACAAACCGGATCGGCCGGCGGATGGCGCCGCCGATCAGCAGTGCATCGACGAACGACACGTGGTTGCACACCAGCAGCGCCGCGCCTTCGTCGGGAATGCGCTGCAGCTCGCGGTGCTCGACCCGGTACATCGAGTGGCTGAGCAGCCAGATCAGGAAGCGCATGGTGAATTCGGGCACGATGCGGAAGATGTAGGCATTGACCGCGATGTTGAGCAGCGACACCACCAGGAACAGCTGCGGGATGCTCAGCTTGGCCAGGCTCAGCAGGACGATGGTGATGATCGCCGACACCACCATGAACAGTGCGTTGAGGATGTTGTTGGCGGCAATCACCCGGGCCCGCTCGCCTTCCGGGGTGCGCGCCTGGATCAGCGCATACAGCGGCACGATGTAGAAGCCGCCGAAGATGCCCAGGCCGACAATCGACAGCATGATCCACCAGGCCTGGCTCATGCCCAGCAAGGTCAGCCAGTCATGGGGCGCGGCTCCGACCGGGACGTCCCCCGAATGCCACCACCAGAGCAGACCGAACAGGGTCAGGCCGAACGAGCCGAACGGCACCAGGCCGATTTCCACCTTGCGCCCGCTGAGGCGCTCGCACAGCAGCGAACCGACGGCGATGCCTACCGAGAACAGGGTCAGCACCAGGGTGACCACGGTCTCGTCGCCGTGCAGCCAGTCCTTGGCGTAGGCCGGGATCTGCGTGAGATAGATCGCGCCGACGAACCAGAACCACGAGTTGCCAACGATCGAGCGCGATACCGCCGGGGTCTGGCCCAGGCCCAGGCGCAGAGTCAGCCATGACTGCTTGAAGATGTTCCAGTCCAGCTTCATCTGCGGCGCGGCGGCCGCCGCCCGCGGGATCCAGCGGCTGGCCAGGTAGCCCAGCACCGCGGTGCCCACCACGCCCGCAGCGGCCAACGTTGCGTACTGGCTGGAAGACATCAGCACGCCGGCACCGATGGTACCAGCCAGGATCGCCAGGAAGGTGCCCATCTCCACCAGGCCGTTGCCACCCACCAGTTCCTCTTCGCGCAGGGCCTGAGGCAGGATCGAGTACTTCACCGGGCCGAACAGCGCCGAGTGGGTGCCCATGGCGAACAGCGCCACCAGCATCAGCTCGAGGTGGTGCGTGACGAAACCAGTCGCGCCAATGGCCATGATGACGATCTCGGCCAGCTTGATCGCGCGGATCAGGCGGTCCTTGGCAAACTTCTCGCCGAACTGCCCGGCCAGTGCCGAGAACAGGAAGAACGGCAGGATGAACAGCAAGGCGCAGAGGTTGACCCAGATCGAGCGGTCGCCCTCCAGGCTCAGCTTGTAGAGGATCGCCAGGATCAGTGACTGCTTGAACAGGTTGTCGTTGAAGGCACCCAGCGACTGGGTGATGAAGAACGGCAGGAAGCGCCGCTTGCCGAGCAGGGTGAATTGCGAGGGGTGACTCATCGTCCGTGTACCTGGTTGGGCTTTGTCATTGGAGGCACGTTCAGCGCATAAAGCCACAAATCTGCCCGGGAATGGACGATGAAGGCAAGCCCGTTGCTCCTTCCATAAGTTTCGGCTGCGCCACGCCTGTGGCAGAAGCAGCGGCTGTCAGTTCAGCGCCTGTCGCTCGACACGATGGAACGGCAACCGCGAAGCTGGCAGACTGCCGCCCCTCACCAACGCGCAAAGGTGCGCCACTTGGGGTCGAACTGGACAGGGATGAAGGCCAGCCATTGATTCAATTGAATACCCACAACGCCCGGCTCAAACGCACAGTGCGGGCGGCCAGCCACACCGCACGCACGGCGACGACCAAGCAGGAACTGCTGGCCGCCGTGGACGCCATGGCCGCCTTTTACGGCAACATGCAGTTCGACAACCGGGTGCCCTGGTTGATGGCCCTGCTCTGTGGACCACTGGCCATTGCCAGCATCGCAGGCTACTTGCAGGCGTACGAGCCGCTGCTGGCGCCGCTGGCCAAGCTGCTGGGCCAGAGCGTGCCGCAGCTTGCGTCCAACCTCACGCTCGGCCTGCTCGGTGGCGCTGCGTTCAGCCTGATCGTCCTTTATCAGCGCAGGAAGCTCATCCCCAAGCTTGCCTACGACCTGGCCGAGCGCTCCAGCCTGATCACCGCCGGCCTGCAGGAAATCCCGGTGACCGACAGCCAGTTGCTCAAGGGCCTGCAAATCGAGTTTCGCGACTATGTGCGCGGCAACCACAAGCGTTTCCTGCGCCGCGCCGTGCAGGGCCACTATCAGGGTCGGCTGCACAGCTTCAACTACCGCTGGTACCACCTGCATTACGTGGACAAACAGACCCACCAGGAAACCGAGTCCGATGGCAAGGGCGGCACGACCTCGAAAACCGTGACCTCCTACCAGGAATACGATCGCTACAGCCTGGTGATCGACTTCCCTTGGGTGCAGGGAATCGCCCTGGGTGGCGGCAGCGGCGGCCGCTCATCCATGGTCGACATGGAGCACCACTTCAAGACCGCCTCAAGCGACTTCGACCGCGCCTTCAGCCTCACTGGCAACTCGGCCATGGCCTGCGCCCGCTTCGCCAAGCCGGTGACGGTGCTGCACCTGATCGACCTGCATCGCCAGCTTGATACGCCCAACCTGGAGTTCTCGCAGCACGGGCAACTGTGCCTGAGCTGCAACGACAACCCGCTCGCTTTCAAGCTGACTTGCGAGCTGTCCCGCGCGAGCGATTTCCGCTTGCTGATCGACCACGGCGTGCACCTGCCACAGCTCAGCGCTCTGCTCGACGCCGTGCACACCCTGGCCGAGCAGCACGACGACAATTTCACCGTGCCTACCCCGGCACAGCTACAGACGGAGCACTGACATGGACCTTTTCGCCCTTATCCTGCTCGCCGTGCTGATCGGCGTACCGCTGATCGTCATCAGCCTGCACAACGGCATCGTCGGCAACCATAACCGGGTCAAACGCGCCTGGGCCGATGTGCTGACCTATGAGCGGCAGAAGACCAAGGTGCTCGATGCGCTGCAAGAGCAGGCCGGCCTGTACCGCGACCATGAACAAGGCGTGCTGGCCGGAATCACCCGCCTGCGCAGCGCCATTGCCGAGCTGCCTGTCGAGGCGGACGGCAAGACCCTGGCCAAGGCCGAGGACGCAACCCGTTCGCTGCTCGGCGGGCTGCGCGTGGCCTTCGAGGCCTACCCCGATCTCAAGGCCTCGGAGCTGATGAACAACCTCATGCGCGAAATCGCCGAGCAGCAACAGAACGTCGGCGCGGCCATCGTGATTTTCAACGGCGAAGTGGAACGTTTCAACAACGGCATCCAGATGTTCCCAGGCTCTCTGGTCAACAGCGTGATGAACAAGCATGCGGCCGTCACCCCGTTCACCGATATCCAAGCCGCCAGCGCCTTCGACTACACACCCAACCTGTAAGGCCGATCAGCGCTGGGCAATGCACGGTGACACGAACAGCTCGCCGCGCCACGCCCCGCGCAGGGTCCGGCTGGCCACCAGCAGCCAGAGCAGCGCCAGCGCCACCACCAGCACCTGACCGAACACCGTGAAGAAGCCCAAGCCCAGCCAGGCCGCCAGCTTCAACGTGGCCAGGCAGTACACGCCCAGCGGGAAGGTGAACCCCCACCAGCCCAAATTGAACGGCATACCCTGGCGCATGTAGCGCAGGGTGATCAGCACCGCCGTCAGCAACCACCACAACCCGGCACCCCACAGCACGATCCCGGCCACCAGCCCCAGTCCCCGGGCCACCTCGCCCAGGTTGCCCAAGCCATTGGCGGCGAACACTGCGGGGGCATCGCCACCGAGCACCAGCATGCCCAGCGCGCCGGTGCCGATCGGGCCCAGCGCCAGCCAGCTGGACGCGGCCATATTGGCTGGCGGCAGCTTATGCAGGGCCATGCGCAGCATGAGGATGGTGAGGATGCTGAATGCCACCGGCAGCGATACCGCCCACATCACATAGCTGGTGATCACCACCAGGAACTGCCGGTGCGCATCCACCAGGTGCGGCGCCAGCAACCCGCCACTGGCGGCGGCGACCTCCGCTGCCACCACCGGCAGCAGCCACACCGCGGTCATCTGGTCGATGCTGTGTTCCTGGCGGGTGAACATCAGGTAGGGAATGGCCACACCGCATAGCAGCGCCAGGCCCACGTCCAGCCACCAAAGCATTTCAACCCACGGCACCACGGCCTCACCCCAGCGCGCCAAGCCGAACACCAGGGCGCCGTTGAGGAGGGTGGCCAGGCCCATGGGGATGGTGCCGAAGAACATCGACACGGTGGAATGCGCGAAAATCCGCCGTGCCTCATCGAAGAACATCACCCAGCGGGCGCCGTACAGGACAGAGAACAGGGTAAACAGGCCGATGGTCAGCCACCACAGTCCCTCGGCCACGCTGTCCAATCCCGGCACCTGGACCTGATGAAAGGCCAGGGCCAGCACGCCGGTGCCCATGGTCGCGGCGAACCAGTTGGGGGTGAACTGGCGAATCACTTCACGGGGATGGGCCAACTGGCTGAACGGGCGCCAGGAAGGCGCGCGGGTCTGGGTGCATGGCATAAGGTGTCTCCTGCCCTTGTGTAAGGTAGAGATATCTTATGCCTGCATAGAATATCTATATAACGGGTAATTTCTCTATCTGTTATCGATTTTAAAGATATAGCAGCCAGTCCGGCACCTGGCATATGCTTGACCGCTGACAATGACAAGGATCAGTCAATGCTCCGCGCCCTGAAAGGCTATCCCGCCGCAGTTCGCCTGCTGTTGTTCACCACCTTCACCTTGACCATGGCCCGGGCGATCACCCTGCCCTATCTGGTGGTGTACCTGTCAACGCACCTGGGCCTGTCGGTCGGCCAGACCGGCCTGCTGGTCGGCGGCGCGATGCTCCTGGCATCCCTGCTCAGCCTCTACGGCGGACACCTGGTCGACACCCTGCGCAGCCATACGCTGATCGTCGCCTGCACCCTGGTGTTCGCCCTGGCCTTCGTCGGCATCGTGGCCAGTACCTCGGCTGCGCCGTTCTTCTGTTTCCTGGTGGTGGCCTACCTGGCCCAGACGGTGGTCGACATTGCCGCCAAGGCCGGGTTCTGCGCCCTGCTGCCAGAGAACCGACGCGGCGAAGTATTCGCCATCAAGTACACGTTCAACAACATCGCCTGGGCCGCAGGGCCGATGCTCGGGGTGATGCTGATAGAGGCGGACGACCACCTGCCGTTCGTGGTGTCGGCCTTGATCGGCCTCGGCCTGAGCCTGGCTTACTACCGCCTGGGCGAACGCAGCTTGCTGGGCCTGCGCGAGGCCGGGCAGGCGGCGAGCTTCGCCCAGGTCGGCCTGGGCATGCTGCGCGACCGGCGGCTGGTCTGCTTCACCCTAGGCGGCGTGCTCAGTGCTGTGGTGTTCGGCCAGTTCACCGCCTACCTGTCGCAGTACTTGGTGGTGACTCAGCACGATCCCGCCGAGGTGGCGCGCCTGGCCAGCTACCTGGTCACCACCAACGCCCTCGCAGTGATCGGCCTGCAGTACCTGATTGGCCGACGCATCACCCGTCAGCGCCTGATGCCTTGGCTGATGGCTGGCATGGCCATGTTCGTTGCCGGGTTGCTGGGATTCTCCGTGGCCGCTTCGGCGCTGGTCTGGTGTCTGGCCATGCTGGTGTTCACCCTGGGCGAGATCATCGTGATTCCGGCCGAATTCATGTTCATCGACCTGATCGCGCCGGAGCACCTGCGCGGGGTTTACTATGGCGCGCAGAACCTCTCCAACCTGGGCGCGGGGCTCGGCCCCATACTGGTGGGCCTGGCGCTGGGGCATGTGGTGCCGGTGACGGTGTTCTATCTGTTGATCGGGTCGGTGATGCTGGCGGCGGTGTTCTACTGGCTGGGGACACACATGGCCCGACAGGCTTAGTTGGCAATACCCGCCCGTCACGGGGCCTGCGACGTCCTGCCACTGCGACCATCGTCGGCGCTGACGAACCGCGCCCTGCGTGCCAGACTGATTGATCGGGACCGCGTTTTCTTTTTTGCTCCGGAGTTTGCATGTCGTTGTCCAGCGGGCTGATCGCCGTGGTCGCCCTGGCCTATATGGCCATCATGTTCGCCATCGCCTTCTACGGCGACCGCCGCAGCACGCCGTTGCCGCCGCGCCTGCGCGCCTGGGTATACAGCCTGTCGCTGGCGGTGTACTGCACCAGCTGGACCTTCTTCGGCGCGGTCGGCCAGGCCGCCGAACAGCTCTGGGCGTTCCTGCCCATCTACCTGGGCCCGGTGCTGCTGCTCATCTTCGCGCCCTGGGTGCTGCAGAAGATGGTGCTGATCAGCAAACAGCAGAACATCACCTCGATCGCCGACTTCATCGCTGCCCGCTACGGCAAGTCGCAGAGCCTCGCGGTGGTGGTGGCGCTGATCTGCCTGGTCGGCGTGCTGCCGTACATCGCCCTGCAGCTCAAGGGCATCGTGCTGGGGGTGAATTTGCTGATCGGCGCCAATGCCGACGCCACTGGCAGCCGGGTGCAGGACACCGCGCTGGTGGTGTCGCTGGTGCTGGCGCTGTTCGCCATCGTCTTTGGCACCCGCAGCCTGGACGTCACCGAGCACCACCGCGGCATGGTCCTGGCGATCGCCTTCGAATCACTGGTCAAGCTGCTGGCCTTCCTTGCCGTGGGCGCCTTCGTGGTGTTCAACCTGTACGACGGCTTCGACGACCTGTTCACCCAGGCGCGGCAGTCCGTGCACCTGAACGACTACTGGGAAGAAACCATCAACTGGCCGTCGATGGTGGTGCAGACCGCCGTGGCGATGATGGCGATCATCTGCCTGCCCCGGCAGTTCCACGTCACCGTGGTGGAGAACATCGAGCCCCAGGACATGCGCCTGGCGCGCTGGGTGTTCCCGCTGTACCTGGCCCTGGCCGCGCTGTTCGTGGTGCCCATCGCCCTGGCTGGGCAGATGCTGCTGCCGGGCACGGTGATCTCCGACTCCTTCGTGATCAGCCTGCCGCTGGCCGAGGCCCACCCAAGCCTGGCCCTGCTGGCGTTCATCGGCGGCGCCTCGGCGGCCACCGGCATGGTCATCGTCGAGGCCGTGGCGCTGTCGACCATGGTCTCCAACGACATGCTGTTGCCCTGGCTGCTGCGCCGCAACAACGCCGAGCGGCCGTTCGAGGTGTTCCGCCACTGGATGCTCTCGGTGCGCCGGGTGACCATCGTGGTGATCCTGCTGCTGGCCTACGTCAGCTACCGCCTGCTTGGCTCCACCGCGAGCCTGGCGACCATCGGCCAGATCGCCTTCGCCGCAGTCACCCAGCTGACCCCGGCGATGCTCGGCGCGCTGTACTGGAAGCAGGCCAACCGCCGCGGCGTGTTCGCGGGCCTGGCCGCCGGCATCTTCCTGTGGTTCTACACCTTGGTGTTGCCGATCGCCGCCCACAGCCTGGGCTGGTCGCTGCAACTGTTCCCGGGCCTGGCCTGGCTGCACGGCAACCCGCTCAACTTGCCAATCACCCCGCTGACCCAGGGCGTGGTGCTGTCGCTGGCGGGCAACTTCACCCTGTTCGCCTGGGTCTCGATCTTGTCGCGCACGCGGGTTTCCGAGCACTGGCAGGCCGGGCGCTTCATCGGCCAGCAGACCAGCGCCCGCCCCTCCAGCAAACCTTTGCTGGCGGTACAGATCGACGACCTGCTCAAGCTCGCCGCACGTTTTGTCGGCGAGGAACGTGCCCGGCAGAGCTTCATCCGCTTCGCCTACCGCCAGGGCAAGGGCTTCAACCCCAACCAGAACGCCGACGGCGACTGGATTGAACACACCGAACGGCTGCTGGCGGGCGTGCTCGGCACCTCTTCGACCCGGGCGGTGGTCAAGGCCGCCATCGAAGGCCGCGACATGCAGCTCGAGGACGTGGTGCGCATCGCCGACGAAGCCAGCGAAGTGCTGCAGTTCAACCGTGCGCTGCTGCAGGGGGCCATCGAGAACATCAACCAGGGCATCAGCGTGGTCGACCAGAACCTGCACCTGGTGGCCTGGAACCGCCGCTACCTCGAACTGTTCAACTACCCCGACGGGCTGATCAGCGTCGGCCGGCCGATCGCCGACATCATCCGCTACAACGCCGAACGCGGCCTGTGCGGCCCGGGCGAGGCCCAGGTGCATGTGGCGCGGCGCCTGCACTGGATGCGCCAGGGCCGCGCCCACTCTTCCGAACGGCTGTTCCCCAATGGCCGGGTGATCGAACTGATCGGCAACCCGATGCCTGGCGGCGGCTTCGTCATGAGTTTCACCGACATCACCCCGTTCCGCGAAGCCGAGCAGGCCCTGCGCGATTCCAACGAGGGGCTGGAGCAGCGGGTCGCCGAGCGTACCCACGAACTGTCGCAGCTGAACCAGGCGTTGACCGAGGCCAAGAGCCGCGCCGAGGCGGTCAGCCAGTCCAAGACTCGCTTCCTTGCCGCCGTCAGCCACGACCTGATGCAACCGCTCAACGCCGCCCGGCTGTTCTCCGCCGCCCTGTCGCAACAAGCCGAGGGCATGAACGACGAAGCCCGGCAACTGGTGCGGCACATGGACAGTTCGCTGCGCTCGGCCGAAGAGCTGATCAGCGACCTGCTCGACATCTCGCGCCTGGAGAACGGCAAGGTCACCCCCGACATCAAGCCCTTCGCCCTCAACGAGCTGTTCGATACCCTCGGCACCGAGTTCAAGGTACTGGCCGCCGAAAAAGGCCTGGCGTTCCGCCTGCGCGGCAGCCGCCTGCGGGTCGACAGCGACATGAAGCTGCTGCGCCGGGTGCTGCAGAACTTCCTCACCAACGCCCTGCGCTACGGCAAAGGCCCGATCCTGCTCGGCGCCCGACGCAAAGGTGAAAGCCTGTGGCTGGAAGTATGGGACCGCGGCCCTGGCATCGCCGACGACAAGCTGGCGGTGATCTTCCAGGAGTTCAAACGCCTGGACAGCCACCAGACCCGCGCCGAAAAAGGCCTGGGCCTGGGCCTGGCGATCGCCGACGGCCTGTGCCGGGTACTCGCGCACCCGCTGGAGGTGCGTTCCTGGCCGGGCAAGGGCAGCGTGTTCCGCGTCAACGTGCCCATCGCCCGAAGCCCCGCGCCTGCGACGCCCGCCCCCGTGGAACAGGCCGGCCAGCCGCTGGCCGGTCTGCAGGTGCTGTGCGTGGACAACGAGGACAGCATCCTCATCGGCATGAACAGCCTGCTCAGCCGCTGGGGCTGCCAGGTGTGGACCGCGCGCAACCAGGCCGAATGCGAGGCGTTGCTGGCCAAAGGCCTGCGTCCACACCTGGCGCTGGTGGACTACCACCTGGATGACGGCGAGACCGGCACCGGGCTGATGGGTTGGCTACGGGCGCGTCTGGGCGAGCCGGTGCCCGGCGTGGTGATCAGCGCCGACGGGCGCAACGAGACCATCGCCCTGGTCCATGCCGCGGGCCTGGACTACCTGGCCAAGCCGGTCAAGCCGGCAGCCCTGCGCGCCCTGCTCAATCGACATCTGAGCCTGGTTCAGTAAGCGCCTCGTCGGTCAGGGCGCGCTCGACCAGCTCGGCCGGCAGGCTCTTGCTGGCCCGTGCGCCGAGCAGCTTGAGCTGCTCGCTGCGGCTGACCAGGTTGCCGCGCCCCTCGCACAGCTTGTTGCGTGCCGCGGCATAGGCCTTGTCGACCTGGGCCAGGCGGGCGCCGAGCTCGTCCAGGTCCTGGATGAACAGCACGAACTTGTCGTACAGCCAGCCGGCGCGCTCGGCGATCTCGCGGGCGTTCTGCCCCTGGCGTTCCTGTTTCCACAGGCTGTCGATCACCCGCAGGGTGGCCAGCAAGGTGGTCGGGCTGACAATCACGATCTGCCGGTCGAAGGCCTCCTGGAACAGGTTGGGCTCGGCCTGCAGCGCCGCCGAGAAGGCCGCCTCGATGGGCACGAACAACAGCACGAAGTCGAGGCTGTGCAGGCCCTCCAGGCGGTTGTAGTCCTTGCTCGACAAACCCTTGACGTGATTGCGCAGCGATTGCACATGCTGCTTGAGCGCGGCCTCGTCGTTGTTGCCGACGAACTGCTGATAGGCGGTGAGGCTGACCTTGGCATCGACCACCACCTGCTTGTCGCCCGGCAGCATGATCAGCACGTCAGGCTGGAACCGCTCGCCATCGGCGCTCTTGAGGCTGACCTGGGTCTGGTACTCGCGCCCCTTCTCCAGGCCGGCGTGCTCCAGCACCCGCTCCAGGATCAGTTCGCCCCAGTTGCCCTGGGTCTTCTGGCCCTTGAGTGCCTGGGTGAGGTTGGTGGCTTCGTCGGACAGGCGCAGGTTGAGCTGTTGCAGGCGCTCGAGCTCCTTGCCCAGCGAGAACCGCTCACGGGCTTCCTGCTGGTAGCTTTCCTCGACACGCTTCTCGAAGGCCTGGATGCGCTCCTTGAGCGGGTCGAGCAATTGGCCCAGGTGCTGCTGGCTGGTCTGGGCGAAGCGTTGTTCGCGCTCGTCGAAGATCTTGGTGGCCAGGTCGGCGAACTGGGCGCGCAGGGTGTCACGGGCTTCCTGCAAGTCCTCCAGGCGTTGCTGGTGGCTTTCCTGCTGCTCGCGCAACTCGGCCTCCAGGCGAGCGGCCTGCGCCTCCAGGCGGCGCAGCTCGGCCTCACGGTTGGCGCGCTCGAGGTGCCAGGCGTGGGCGGCATCGCGGCCGTTGTCGCGGTCGATCTGCAGCAGCTCCAGCTCACGGCTCTGGGCCGCCAGCTGGGTCTGCTTGACAGTGTTGGCCTCGCTGAGGTCGCTGATCTCGTCACGGCTGGCCTCCAGCTGCGCCTGCAGACCGGCCTGAGCCAGCTGCGCGGCGGTAAGACGCTCTGCAAGCAGCGCCTGCTCGGCCTTGCGCGCACCCTGGCCGCGCTGTACCTGCATGACCCAGCCCAGGCAAGGCACGGCACCTGCCACCAAGCCCAGCAGAATGCTGGTCAGATCCACTGTCATGCCTACCCCGATCGAACACTGATTGATGCTGCGCAGCTTATCAGGCTGCTGACGCGGTTGCCTGTGCAGCCCTGTCGTGGGCAAGCCCACGCCTCTTCAGGCGGGGAACCACTGACGCAACAGCCGCCGCGCCTCCTGCGAACCCTGCCCCGCTGCCAACTCCAACCAGTAACGGGCCTGCCCAGGTTCCTGGGCCTGGCACAACCGGCCAAGTTCCAGCTGTGCCCGACGGTCGCCGGCCCGGGCCGCCTGACGCAACAGCTCATGACCGATACGCCGGTCCCGGGAATTGCCGCAGTCCCGGCAGAGCATCTGCCCCAGGCGGCTTTGCGCCACCACCACGCCCTGGCGCGCCGGTTGCTTGAGCATGCGCCCGGCCAGGTGCTTGACACTGGGCTTGTCGCCCAGGTGCGGGCTGTCGAGTAGCCACAGGGCCACTTTCAGGGAAAAGCGCTTGGGGGACGGCAGCGATGGAGAGGCATCAGGACTGGCGAAGTGTTTACCGCGAAGCTTCATGACCAACAGCAAGGGTGACTCGAGAGGCGCGCCACTCTACTCGATTTTTCGCAAACCGGCCCGGGCGACTTTCGGCTGATCGACATTTTTTTCGATGATTTTTTCTTGACGTTTTCACGGTGAAAATGCCCGTGCCAGACCGCGCCACCAATTGTCGGACAATCGACAAAACAGCTGGTACGCCCGTCCTAGAGCAAGCGCCCGGGACAATCCACAGAACCTGTGGATAAGTCGGTGGACAACCCCTGAAGGCAGCCCGCAAACCCCTGTGAAATGGGGCTTTCAGTCAAACTGTCGATTTTTTCACCAGCAAAAATTAGTGTTTTTTTTCATTGACTTAAGCCCTTAGTCAAGTCATTGGCGAGCCTTCCACAGGATGTTGCTAGAGCGTTACAAGTCTCTGGGCGAGTGTGTACAAGTGCACCAACAAACGGCACGACTGCGCCCGAAAACGGCACATCCAGGCGATTACCGGGGCATCTCCCCCTCTTCACAGCAGGTGCAATAGGCGACATAATGGTCGGCTCCCCGCAAGAAATAAAAAACTTGCCAACCCTTGAATGTTCGCGTAGGGTTGCGCCCTGTTAGTACCCAGCTGAAGTCATTCTGGCCACTTAGTCCCTACAGCCCGACGCTCAAGACGAGCAGGCGCTGCCCCATCGGGACCGGCCCATTCGATGATTCACTCGGCAAATCCTGCCCAGCACGAATCACGTTTTCAGATTGATCAGGATCTTCCCCGACGCCCAGAACCCTGGTGTCGGTGTGCTGCCTGCCTTCTGTCGTACCTACCAGTCAGCCCAGCGCCACTTATTGCATGCGCCCCTCTGGCTGCCCTGTTCCAGTCAGGTTCTGCGTCTCCTTAATAAAGACGTCACTGGAACGTTTCTATTGTGCACGGATCAAACACCGTGTCTTACGCAGGAACATCCAACAATATGAGTAACCATCAACAAATCCAGGCTGCCTTTGGCACCCTTTCCCAGGCCTTCGCTCCACTCAAGTGCCTTATCGTTGCCCCACGCAAGGGCAGCTTCAGCTTCACCCTGGTCGACCAATACGGTGTCGCCTGCCACAGCGAGCGCCTCTATCCGGAACAATACAACCGGGCCGAGCCGCTGCAGGCCGTGATCGAGCGTGCGCGCCAGTCGTTGACGGCATGAATGAATGACGGGTAATTCACGTCATGAATACACGCTGCACGCGCCAGCCTGAAGGTAATTGGCTTAATCGCCAGCGGGCATATGCTCCGCGCCTTCTGGCTGCAATCGATTTAAAAACAGCCCTTTACACCACAGTTATCACACTACACTTCAACTCGAGCGGCACCTGCCGCTTCCGGCGGGCCTGACCACTCACCAGCTGCCAAGCTCCAGCGCCCGTCGGCCCTTTTCGTAAGAGGCCATCATGGGCATCGCTGCGAACGAGTTGAGTCGATACGTGATCCGACCGACCCTGATCTACCTGGGCCGCCACTGCGACAGCGCCGAAGCTTTGTTACTGGGCGTTGCTGCAAGCCAGTCGGGGCTGGGGGCTGCCCTGCATGACCGACGCGGCCATGGGCTTTACCGGATCGGTGAGAATCGTCACCGTTGTTTATGGGACGAATACCTCGCACGCGACCCCGAACTCGCCAGCCTGGTCCGTGGCCTGGCCAGCCAGCATGCCTTTCTCGGTGGCCCGCACCTCGAACTCACCGTCAACCTGCGCTATGCCACCGCCATCGCCTGGATGCTGATAGAAGAGCAGGCCACGCCGCTGCCGGCCGCCGACGATCTACTTGGCCTGGCGCGGATCTGGCGGCAGACCTTCCACCCCCAGGGGCGCCTGCGGGATTTCACCCACGCCTGGCATCAGTGCATTGAGCCGATGCTGACCCAAGCCTCCTGAACAGCCACGTCCTACAACCGGAATAAACGGAATTTTGGTCGGATTGTCCTACAAAACCGCTCTATCTCCTGCGTTCTAGCCTATAGCGCAGCGCGGCATTTGTTGGTAGCGTTTCGCCCCGGAGATCCCAAGGAGTTTCTAATAATGAAAAAAGTTATGCTCAAAACCTCTCTCGGCGTTGCCGTTGCCCTCGCTTCCAGCCAATTGCTCGCCAGCGGCTTTGCCCTGAACGAACAGAGCATCAGCGGCATGGGGACAGGTTTTGCGGGTCGTTCTTCTTCTGCCGAAGATGCCAGCACCGTGTATGGCAACCCGGCGGGCATGTCCCGCCTGAAGCGCGATCAAATGACCGTTGGCGGTGCCGCGGTCATCGCCAAGTCCGATATTTCCGGACGCGGCAGCAACAAAGGGGGGGAAATGGACGGCGACATGGTGCCTTTGGTCGGCGTGCCGATGGGTTACTACGTCAAGTCCATCGATGACCATTGGAGCGTCGGTTTCGGCGTCTACGTGCCATTCGGCCTGGTCACCGACTACGGCAGCGACGATGCCGCGCGCTACTGGGGCAAGAAAAGCCATGTTCAGGTCGTGACCTTCCAGCCGACCGTGAGCTATGCGTTCAACGACAAGGTCTCGATCGGTTTCGGCCCGACCATCAACCGCATCGAGGGTGAACTGGGCTCCAACCTGGCCAGTATCTCGCCGCTGCGTCCGGCCGATGGCGAAGTTAAGATCAAGGGCGACGACACCGCGGTTGGCTACAACATCGGTATCCTGGTGCAGGCCACCGACCGCACCCGCGTCGGCCTGACCTACCACTCGATGGTCGACTACAAGCTCGAAGGCAAGACCAAGGTCAGCTACCCGCTGCTGGGCCTGGACGGCAACAAGTTCGATGCAACCCTGAAGATCAAGACCCCCGAGTCGGTGGACTTCTCGGTCACCCACGAGCTGGACGACCAGTGGACCCTGTACGCAGGCAGCACCTGGACCCGTTGGAGCCGCCTGGAGAACATCACGGTCAACAACGAAGTACCGGCAGGCCCTGCCGGGCAGTTCGCGACCATTACCGAAGAGCAGAACTGGCACGACACCTGGGCTCACGCCATTGGTGCCTCGTACAAGGTCAACAAGGAATGGGTCCTGCGTACCGGTTTCTCGGTTGACCAGTCGCCGACCAACAACACCAACCGTTCGCCGCGCATCCCCACTGGCGATCGCAAGATCTTCAGCATCGGTGCCGGTTGGAGCCCGTCCGACGACATGACCATCGACGTGGCCTACTCCTACCTGTGGGAAGAGGACACCAAGGTCAACAACCAGCCGCACAGCCTGACCGAGGCCGGCCTCAAAGGCAGCTACCAGGCCAAGTACGAAAACAGCGCCCACGGTATTGGTGCTTCGCTGACCTACCGCTTCTGAGTGTCACCCGCTGCATGAAAAAACCGCCCTTGTGGCGGTTCTTTCATGCCTGCGCGGGCCATTGTTCGACCAAATTCATGTGCATGAACTTCACCTCACACCTCAACGGGCGTGCGCTGACGCAGTAAAGTCGACACCCGGCCCCTGGACTTCGGACGAATCCTTCGATTATGACTGTCTCCAAAAGGTGCTCAACTGCTGCTGCGCAATTGCGTGCCCTCTAGACTATTTCCAGCTGCAGCTGACGAAGAACTAGCACCTGAATTAAGCACCTGCAGCTCAATATCAATTTCTGACTGCCCACCATTAGCCCTTGTATTAGAACCAGGCACAGACAGATAAGCTGCATAAGCGCTACTTGCAACTTGTGCACCTTTTACAACATTTGATAACACCCCAAAGCTGAATTGACCAATTTGTAGGTTTTCCTGGCCGGGATTATCGCTCCAATAACCCGCTCGAGACTCCACTGCCGCAACGCCCGCCCCCACGGCATGGACGCCTGCTGCAAAAAAATTAGCAAGCGCTGCTTTGCGATTACTGCCAAGCTGTTTAAAGCCCACCAGTGCATGCACCATAGCAGCAGCTGCTGAAGCAGGCACCAATGCATATTCATCCACCCCTAGGACACCTGCCGGCGAAGGCGACGTACTTATGTCATGAGTTTGTGTCGAGGTCGGTCTTGGGGAAGTAATTCCAGGGCTAGGGACGGACTGGAACATATTACCTCTAAGGTTCCAACCAGGTGCGCCAATCGCCGGCAAAGTATTACGTAGAGGCGCCCGACCATTTCGATCCTGATAGTTGATCGGATCTCCAGCACAATAGGTATATGCATTGATGCCTCCCTTTGCGAACGGGCTCAACGCATCGGGAGACAAGAAACGCATCAAGCAAGGATCATAACTTCGATACCCATTACCCAAGTGATAAAAGCCCGTCGATGCTTCACGCGCCTGACCACAATACGCCAGCCGTGGGCCAATGGCTGCTGGCAATGCACCATAAGGCGGATAGCTTCGAGCAGTACCTGCCGACGCCAGAACTGAATGTTGCTGGTCACATGGTGTTAGATTTTGCAGTGCCATGATGCTCTCCGCGCATGTGTGATCTTTCAGCAAGCGTGCATCACTCAGGCGCCGGAGGTAACTGGCAAAAATATCAGGTCAGCCCGCCTTTCACTCCATGCTGGGCCTATTATACCGCTGCATGAAAAAAACGCCCTTGTGGCGGTTTTTTCATGCCTGCACGGGCCATTTTTCACCCAGGCACTGTTGCAGGTACTCCATGAATACACGCACCTTGGTCGTCAGGGCAAAGCGGTCGGCCAAGCATAGATAGACATCCATCGGTTCAGTCCGGGCATAAGCGTGGCCACCGCCATTGTTTTCAAACAACGGCACCAGCCGGCCGGCATCCAGGTGCGGACGCACGACGAACTCCGCCAGGCGAGTAATGCCGCCGTCATTCAGGGTCATCTGGGTCAGCGCATCGATGTCGTCACTGATCAATACCCTGCCGAACCGGGCCTCGAAACGCAGCCCGTCGCGCATGAAGCCCCAGGGCAGCAAGCGCCCATCCACCGGGTAGCGGAACACCAGGCAACTGTGGTCTTGCAGGTTTTCCGGGGCGGTGGGCCGACCAGCCCTGGCCAGGTAGCCAGGCGACGCGCAGCAGACAAATGGAATACGGGCGATATGCCGGGCCAGCAGGTGGTCTTCCAACTGCGGGGTGATGCGCAGGCTGACATCCACATCTTCGAGAGCGTGATTGACCTTGCGATCAGCCATCACCAACTCTATCGAAAGCAGCGGGTAACGGGCGCTGAATGCCGGGATCAACGGCGCCAGCACATGCCGGCCGAAGGCCGAGGTCGAGGCGATGCACAGCCGCCCTTGGGGCTCGCTGTCCGGGGTGATAACCGCCTGCTCGGCCTGGGCAAGGTCGCGCTCGATATGCCGTACACGCTCGTAGTACAAGCTGCCAGGCGGAGTCAGGGCCATGTTGCGGGTAGTACGGGACAAAAGCCGTACCTGCAGGTGTGTCTCGAGCCGTGCCAGGTTCTGGCTCACGGCGGCTGGAGTAAGTCCCAGGCTGCGGGCTCCACCGGCGATGCTGCCAGCCTCGACGACCTTGATGAAACTGCGGATGGCGTTGAGTAGGTCCATGGGATGCCTGGCTGATTCGTAAGTTTCTCTTTATAAAGAACTCACCAATCAAGGTCTACAGCACCTCGCACAGCCGTTGCTAACCTGCGCATCCACCCCATCATCGAGGAAGTACCATGACTGGATTCGCTACCCCGCGCCGCCGACGCAAGCTGCACCGAGGCACAACGCCCTATGTTTTTGCTTTTTACATGTCAGCCATCATGGCACTGCTAATGTGCTTTGTGATTACCGCAGCCAACGGCGGGATCGATGTCGACTACCTGCACAATGTGCTGAAGGCTTATCAACTGGCGATGCCAGTGGCGTTTTTCTGTGTGCTGATGGTTCGGCCTGTAGTCCTCCGGCTGGTGTCACTGACTGTACACCCTGAATAACGCTAGGCCAGACACCCCGCGCCTATTCCTGAACGCCTTCAAGGCTGCGAAGCAATCGCCTTGTCGATCGCCGCCCTGAACGCCGGATCATCCGGTTTGGTCAGGCTGGAGAAGTTACCGATCACCTTGCCCTTGCGATCCACCACATACTTGTAGAAGTTCCACTTCGGTGCACTGCTCTGCCGAGCCAGCTCGACAAACATCGGGATCGCATCCTTGCCACGAACAGCCTGGGTCTTGGTCATGGTGAAGGTCACGCCGTAGTTGGCGTAACAGACCGTGGCGGTCTTCTCGCTGTCGGCGTCCTCCTGCTTGAAGTCATGGGACGGCACGCCGAGCATTTCCAGGCCCTGCTCGCGGTAATCCTTGTAGGTCGCCTCCAGGCCTTCAAACTGCGGGGCGAAGCCGCAATAGCTGGCGGTGTTGATCACCACCAGCGGCTTGCCGGCGAAGCGCTGGCACAGGTCGATCTGCTCCTTGCCGCGCAGCTCGGGCAGGCTGCCCTGGAGCAGCGCCGGGCAGTCCGCCGCCCAGCTCGAAGTGGCGGCGGCCAGGGCCAGCAGGGGTAGGGTCAGCCAGCGGGCATGCATGATATTGGTCTCCTGCACATGATTCCTTGACTGTGCAGGGTAGCGCTTAACACAGGCTCATGCCCAACTGCATCAGTGCCAGGCCGCCCTTGTGCCAGCCCCACCACACCAGCGCCAACACCAGCACTGCGGCAACCAGCAGCAGGCCGCGGCCGAGCAGGCGGTTCATGCCGTCTGGGCCTGCAAGCGGGCGACCGGGCGTTCGCGCACCGGCCAGTTGAGCGCCGCGGCCAGCAGGCTGAGCAGGATCGAGATCTGCCACACCAGGTCATAGCTGCCGGTCTGGTCATACACCACACCGCCCAACCAGCCGCCAAGGAACGCACCCAGCTGGTGGAACAGGAACACGATGCCGCCGAGCATCGACAGGTTGCGCACGCCGAACAGCGTGGCCACGGTGCCATTGGTCAGCGGTACCGTGGACAGCCACAGCAGGCCCATGGCGATGCCGAACAGGTAGGCGCTGTATTGGGTCACCGGCGCCCAGAGGAAGAGCACGATGACCACGGCGCGCAGCAGGTACAGGCCGGTCAGCAGGCGCGGCTTGGACATGCGCCCACCCAACCAGCCCGCGGTATAGGTGCCGACGATGTTGAACAGGCCTACCAGCGCCAGCACGGTGGTGCCGGTAGTCGCCGGCAGGTGCTGGTCGACCAGGTAGGCCGGCAGGTGCACGCCGATGAACACCACCTGGAAACCACAGACGAAGAAGCCCAGCGCCAGTAACCAGAAACCGGAATGCGCGCACGCTTCACGCAATGCCTGGCCGAGGGTCTGCTCGGCGCCATGGCTGGGCAGCGGGCGGTCGCGCAGCATGCCCACGAACGGCACGATCAAGGCCACCAACAGGCCCAGCACCAGCAAGGCTGTCGACCAGCCCAGCCACTGGATCAGCCCCAGGGTGCCTGGGAGCATGGCGAACTGACCGAAAGAGCCGGCGGCGCTGGCGATGCCCATGGCCATGCTGCGCTTCTCCGTCGGCACGGCGCGACCGACCACGCCGAGGATCACCGAGAACGAAGTACCGGACAGGCCGATGCCGATCAGCAGGCCGGCACTGAGCGACAGCGACCAGGCCGAATCGGCAAAGGCCATCATCGCCAGCCCGACTGCGTAGAGAATACCGCCGATGACCACCACCTTGGCCGCGCCCAGGCGGTCGGCCAGGGCACCCGTGAA
Source organism: Pseudomonas sp. RC3H12 (assembly GCF_018596375.1). Lineage (NCBI taxonomy): Bacteria > Pseudomonadati > Pseudomonadota > Gammaproteobacteria > Pseudomonadales > Pseudomonadaceae > Pseudomonas > Pseudomonas sp. RC3H12. The sequence goes on from NZ_CP075595.1 coordinate 3,431,793, forward strand.
CGGCTGGGCCAGGCCCCAGATCAGGTTCTGCAGGGCAATGGCGAAGGCGAATACCTCACGGCCCCAGCCGAAATCGGCGCTCATCGGCGCCAGAAACAGGCCGAAACCATGCCGCACCCCCAGCGACAGCGCGAGGATCAGCGCCGCCCCCAGAAGTACCCAACCGCTGCTCCGCCAAAGGGAAGTCATTGTCGTTGTCTCCAGCCCATCGCAAGGTTTATGCGGGTATATACCCGCTTTTAATCGTCGTTTATCAGGCAAGTTGCTCCAGCAAGCGCACCAACTCGTCGCGCTGCCCCTCACCCAGCCGCTTCACCAGTTGCGCCTGGGCCTGCTGCCAGGCCGGGTAGGCGGCATCCAGGCATGCCCTGCCCGCCTCACTCAACAGCACCACACGGTTGCGCTGGTCTTCTCCATCGGCCAGCCGCACCAAGCCCTCGGCCTCGAGCACCTTGAGGTTGCGACCCAAGGTGCTGCGCTCCAGGCCCATGGCCTCGGCCAGGCAGGTGATACTGGGGCGGTCGAGGCGCTGGACATGACGCAGCAGGGAAAACTGGGCGACATTGATGCCGAAGCCGACAAGGGCCTCGTCGTAATGCCGGCTCACCCCACGGGCGGCACGACGTAGATGGGTACAGATGCATTCACTGGTCAGCATGGATACGTGTATATACCCGCATCAACGACGTTGCAAGACATTTCAAGGGGTGATTCCGGGCTGCAGCCGCCGACGGATCGGCTCGAACTCCGCCGCGGCCTTGCGCACCAGTGGATCAGGCGCTCCCGTGTCGATCGCCTGCCAGTACCGCCACGGCACCTTGGCCGAACCCAGTTCGTAGTCCATGCCGTCCCAGCTGTCTTCGCGAAAGCTATAGAACGCCCAATGCAACTGCTGGCGGTCAAGCACCGTGAGGACGTCCTCCAGGTACTGCCGACAACCGGGCAGGCGGCGCATGCAACCGAACTCGCCAACCACCAGGCGCGAACGAGGCAGCTTGATGGCATCAGCCCAATCGACCGGTTGTTGCAGGTAGCGCGCGACTTGCCCGGCGTCCCACTGCTGCGTCTTCCCGGCGAACGGTGCCGGCCCCGGGTAGGCGTATGGCTCGCGCCGCGCCAGGTTCGGCGCACTGGTGGCGGCATAGGGCTCGTACATATGCACGCTGTACAGCACGCGCTCGTCCTCCAGCGCCGCGGGCCAGTAGCCGAAGGCGTCGGCAGCAGCGTACCAGCCGGCATCGACCATCACCGGCGTCTTGCCGTCGACCTCGCGGATCGCCGCTACCAGTTGCCGATAGAGCGCAGGCAGGTCACGCGGCCCTCCCTGCTCGCGGGCGTACCACTGCTTCATCCGGGCAAGATCGGCATGCTCGGCCAGGTCCCCCTGTTTCTCAGGCGCAGGCTCGTTGACGAGGTTGTAGGCGGCGATGGCCGGGTGATCCTTGAGCGCCAGGGCAACATCACGCCAGAAACGCGCGGACTGGGTCCAGAAACGCTTGTCGTGCCACAGCCGGTCGTCGAAACGGCCCTGGTTGTTCTGCGCCCAGCGCATGCCAGGCAGCGACAGTGGCGTGATGACCACCTTGAGCCCAGCGGCGTGGGCGCGGTCTAGCACTTCGACCAGCTGCCGCAGATCGCTGGCAGCCAAGCCTTGGTAATCGTCGGCATTGCTCAACAGGAAATCGCGCTTGGCCGGCTGCCATTTGTCGTACGACAGGCGTACCCAGCTGGCATCGTAGCTTTTCAAGGCATCGAAGTAGGCCTGGTCCGGGGGCAGGCGATTGAAGCTGTTGCCGCCATGGCGAGGTGTATCCCAGAAGTCGATCAGGTCGGCGGCGTTGGCGGGCATGCCGGCAAGCACAAGCAGGCCGGCGAGGATCCAGTGGTGCATGCGAGGCATTCCTGGTGGTTGGCGAGCGAACGAGGATAGAACAAGTGCTTGGTATGGTTTTCCGTTTTCCCCGCAGGATTTTTCAGACGCGACCTACTGCAACGCCAGGCCAAGCACCACCACCAGTTCCAGCAACTCGAGCAGTGCCCCGGCGGTATCCCCGGTGGTCCCTCCCAAGCGCTTGCACATCACCCGTCGCAACCAGGCGAACGCCACTGCCGTCAGCAGCAACACCCATAGCACCGACCAGCCGCCCAAGGTGACGCAGAGTGCCGCGCTGCCCAGCAACACCCACGCGGCGCCGCGCCGCGGCAGATGCTCGGCCAGTGCCGACCCGAGCCCACCGGGCCGCACATAAGGCGTACCGAGGAACAACCCAAGCAGCGCCGCCCGCCCCACCACCGGCGCCAGCACCAGCAGGCCAGCAGCCCCCCGCTCGACCAGTACCCACAGGGCACAGAACTTGAGCAACAACACCAGTACCAGGGTGACCACGGCGATCGGCCCGCTGCGCGGGTCCTTCATGATCTGCAAGGTGCGCTCGCGGTCGCCGAACCCACCCAGCCAGGCATCGGCGCTGTCGGCCAGGCCGTCCAGGTGCAGCGCGCCACTGAGCAACACCCACAACGCCAGCAGCAAGGCCGCGTGCAGAGGGGCCGCCACGCCATGCAGCAGATGGCTGGCCAGCCACAGCAGCACACCGAACAGCAGCCCCACCACGGGATAGAACAGCAGCGAACGCCCCATTTCCTGTGGCGCCGGCATGCCCGGCAGGCGCACCGGCAGGCTGCTGAGAAACTGCAGGGCAATCCAGAACGGCAGCATCTCAGCGCACCTCGCGCAACTGACCGTCTTCAGCCACGGCCAGGCGCACCAGCGCGCCATGGCCGACCTCGACCTGCAACAGTTGCTCACGTGGCAGCCCGCGTGCACGCGCCAGCAGCAAGCGCATCACCCCGCCATGGGTCACTACCAACACCCGTTTGCCGGCATGCTTGAGGCGCAGGCGCTCGACCGCGGCCAGCACCCGTTCGGCAAAGGCCAGCACCGGCTCGCCCGCAGGCGGGGTGAACGCATACGGATCACGCCAGAACAGCCCCAGGGCATCGGCGTCGGCCTGCATGATCTGGGCGGCGCTCTGCCCTTCCCAGTCGCCGAAATGCAGCTCACGCATACCGGTCTCACGTTGCACCGGCAAGTTGACCCGTGCCCCCAGCTCTTCGGCAAACGACGCGCAACGCTGCAACGGCGAGCTGACCAGCACGTCCCAGGGGCCGGCATCGGCGACAGCATGACGCATCTGTGCCCAACCACTTTCGGTCAGGGCATCGTCGAGGCTGCCGCGCAGGCCGCCGCCGAGCTCGGTCTCGCCATGACGCAGCAGCTCGAGAATCATACCGGGCGATCCGCCACCGCGGCCTCGGCAAAGGTCGCCATCTGCCCGTGCAGGGCGCAAGCCAGGCGAATCAGCGGCACCGCCAGCGCCGCGCCGCTGCCCTCGCCCAGGCGCAGGCCCAGGGCCAGCAGCGGCTCGGCCTCCAGCGCAGCCAGCAGGGCCTTGTGGCCTGGCTCGGCGCCCTGGTGGGCAAACAGCAGCCACGGGCGGCATTGCGGGTTGAGGCGCACCGCCACCAAGGCGGCGACACTGCAGATGAAGCCGTCGACCAGCACCGCCACGCCATGCTGGGCGCAGGCCAGGTAGGCACCTGCCAGCGCGGCGATTTCAAAGCCACCGACACAGGCCAATGCCCGCAGCGGTTGGTCAGCACGCAGGCCGTGCAGCACCAGGGCGCGCTCGATCACCTCGGCCTTGTGGCGCACGCCGGCGCTGTCCAGGCCGGTGCCCGGGCCGCTCAGCTCACGCGCCGGGCAGCCCAGCAAGGTACTGGCCAGCGCGGCCGCGGCAGTGGTGTTGCCAATGCCCATTTCACCGCCGATGAACAGCTGGGCGCCATTGTCGAGCGCGCGCAAGGCACTGTCGCGGCCGGCCTGCAACGCCGCCGCCAGCTGCGCGTCGGTCATCGCCGGCTGGCGGGCGAAGTTGGCGGTGCCGGCGCCCAGGCGCAGGTGGTGCACGCCTGGCAGGTGCAGGTCCGCGTCGATAGTGCCGAGGTCGACCACCTGCAGCTCGGCGTCCAGCTCGCGCGCCAGTACGCTGATCGCCGCGCCACCGCCGACGAAGTTGCGCAGCATTTGCCCGGTCACCGCCTGCGGATAGGCGGAGATGCCCTCCTCCACCACGCCATGGTCGCCGGCGAAGATCGTGATGGCGACCCGCTCCAGGCTGGGACGCTCGCGCCCTTGCAGGCCGGCCAGGCGTACCGCCAGGCCTTCGAGCTGGCCGAGGGAGCCGGCCGGCTTGGTCAGCTGTTGCTGACGGGCGCGGGCCTGGTCCATGGCGGCGCTGTCGAGGGGTTGGCAGGCGTCACGCCACCACATCGGGGTCATAAGGCTGGTCCTTTGAGCATGAGAGGGAGGCCGGCGACAGTCAGCACCACGCGCTGGCAGCGTTCAGCCACGGCCTGGTGCAACGTGCCTGCCAGGTCGACATAACGGCGGGTCAGTTCGCCCATGGGCACCACGCCCAGGCCGGTTTCGTTGCTGACCAGGATGATCGTGCCCGGCAGTTGCGCCAGGCTGGCGAGCAGCGCGTCGCGCTCCTGCGCCAGGCGCTGGTCATCATCGAGCATCAGCAGGTTGGTCAGCCACAGCGTCAGGCAGTCCACCAGCAGGCAGCGCCCTTGGGCGGCTTCGGCGTGCAGCACGGCGGCCAGCGCCACGGGCTCCTCCACCAGCCCCCAATGGGGCGGACGCCGTTCGCGGTGCAAGCGCACGCGTTCATTCATCTCGCCGTCCAGCGGCTGGCTGGTGGCGATATAGGTCACCGGCAGGCCGCTGGCTTCGGCCAGTTGCTCGGCCAGGCGGCTCTTGCCCGAACGGGCGCCGCCGAGGATCAGGCTGTGCATTTCAGGCGACTCCACACAGTTCGCGCAGGCGCGCGGTGTCCAGGTGCTGCTCGACCAGATCGGCCAGGCGCTCGATATCGCGCTCGCGCAGGGCCTCGTAGTCGATGGTCTGCGCATCGGCCAGCCCGGCCCAGCGCAGCAGCGCGGCGCACGACTGGCTACCCTCGAACAGGCCATGCAGGTAGGTGGCGAGGATCTGCCCGTCGGCGCTGATGGCGCCATCGGCACGGCCATCGGCCAGTTGCACTGCGGGGCGCTCCAGCGCCAACCCGCTGGTGACGCCGGCATGGATCTCATACCCCGCAACCGGGGCCTGCTCGAGATCGAGCGTGCCCGCCACATTACGCAACTGCTTCTCGGATTCCAGCACGGTGCTGTACGCCAGCAGGCCCAGGCCATCACTGGAGCCGGCCGGCCCCTCAAGGCCCAGGGGATCATGCACCTGCTCGCCGAGCATCTGCAGGCCACCGCAGATGCCGATGAGCTTGCCGCCATAACGCAGGTGCCGAGCGATGGCCGTGTCCCAGCCGCGCTCGCGCAGTTGCGCCAGGTCGCCGCGCACGCTCTTGGAGCCGGGCAGGATGATCAGGTCGGCAGGCGGAATCGGCTGGCCCGGGCCGATGAACTGCAGGTCCACCTGCGGATGCAGGCGCAGCGGGTCGAAGTCGGTGTGGTTGCTGATGCGCGGCAACACCGGGACGATCACCTTCAGCAGGCGCTCACCCTTTTCGCCCTGGCGCGTATCGATACCATCCTCGGCCTCCAGGTGCAGGTCGGTGACGTAGGGCAGCACGCCCAGCACCGGCTTGCCGGTGCGCTGCTCCAGCCAGTCCAGGCCAGGTTGCAGCAGGGCGATGTCGCCACGGAAACGGTTGATGACGAAGCCCTTGACCCGCGCCTGCTCGCTCGCCGACAGCAACTCCAGGGTGCCGACCAGATGGGCGAACACCCCGCCCCGGTTGATATCGGCCACCAGGATCACCGGGCAGTCGACGGCCTCGGCGAAGCCCATGTTGGCGATATCACCAGCCCGCAGGTTGATCTCCGCCGGGGAACCAGCACCTTCGACCATCACCACCGGGTAGGCTTCGCTCAGGCGCTCGTGGGAGGCCAACACCGCCTGCATGGCGATGGTCTTGTAGTCGTGATAGGCCACGGCGTTCATGCTGGTCACCGCCCGGCCATGGACGATCACCTGGGCGCCGGTGTCGCTGTTGGGCTTGAGCAGCACCGGGTTCATGTCGGTGTGCGGCGCCAGCCGGCAGGCCTGGGCCTGCACCGCCTGGGCGCGACCGATCTCGCCGCCGTCGGCGGTCACGGCGCTGTTGAGCGCCATGTTCTGTGGCTTGAACGGCACCACGGCGACACCCTGGCGCAGCAGCCAGCGGCACAGGGCGGTGACCAGCGTGCTCTTGCCGGCATCGGAGGTGGTGCCTTGCACCATGAGGGTGGTCATGCCGATTCCTTGTGGTAGTCCGCCAGGGCCTGGGCCAGGCGTTGTTCGTCAGCCGCCGTGGCGGGCAGGCCGAAGCGCAGCGCGCACGGTCGCTCGAACAGCCGCACCAGGATGCCCCGGCGGGCGAGGTAGTCGTGCAGGTGCGTGGCGCGTTCGTCACGCACGTACTGGAACAGGTCGCAACCGCCGCTGGGTGGCAAGCCTGCGCCTTCGAGCAACCTGGCCAGGCGCTGGCTGGCCAGGGCGCACCGGGCAATCTGCGCCAGGTGCGTCGCCTCGTCGGCGAAGCACGCCTGCCCCAGTACGCGGGTCGGGCCACTGACGGTCCAGGGCCCGAGCGCCTCGGCCAGTTGCCGCAACACATCCGCCTCGGCGACGACGAAGCCCAGCCGCACGCCGGCCAGACCGAAGAACTTGCCGAACGAGCGCAGCACGATCAGCCCGGGTTGTCCGGCCTGATCGACCACGCTGTGTGCCGGCGTGTTGTCCATGAAGGCTTCGTCCACCAGCAACCAGCCACCCCGCGCAGCCAGACGCGCATGCCAGGCCAGCAGGCGTTCGCGGGGCACACGGCGGCCGGTGGGGTTGTTGGGGTTGACCAGTACCAGGACATCCAGGCTGTCGAGTGCGTCCTCGACCAGGGCCTCATCCAGCTCGACCAGCGCATGCCCCGCCCGCGCCCAGGCATGCGGATGTTCGGCATAGCATGGCGTCAGCACCCCGACCCGACCGATCGGACGCAGGTACGGCAAGGCCTGGATCGCCGCCTGGGAGCCAGCTACCGCCAGCAGCGGCTGCGCGCCATAGTAACGCCGCGCCGCCGCTTCCAGGCCGTCCTCGGTCTCGGGCAGTCGAGCCCAGGCGTCCATGGGAATCGGCGGTATCGGGTAAGGCCAGGGTGCGATACCACTGGACAGGTCGAGCCACTGTTGCCGAGGGATCGCGTACTGTTTCACCGCCCGTAGCAGGCGGCCACCGTGCTCAAGCATTCAGGTAGGCTCCCACGCAGATCAATAGCACCCACAGCCAGACGCCGCGCTGTACCAGGTTCCAGCCTCTTTCGATGGCGTCGGCGTCGGCCATCGGCCCCTCGCCCAGGCGCGGGCGTTCGTGCAGCTCGCCGTGATACACCGCCGGGCCACCCAGCTCCACCCCCAGGGCACCGGCCCCCGCCGCCATCACCGGGCCGGCGTTGGGGCTGTCCCACAGCGGCGCCTGCTTGCGCCAGCAGGCCAGGGCCAGGCGGGTCTTGCCCAGCAGCGCATAGGTCAGCGCCACCAGCCTGGCGGGAATATAGTTCAGCCCATCGTCGATGCGTGCCGCGCACCAGCCGAAGCGCTCGAAACGTTCGTTGCGATAGCCCCACATGGCATCCAGGGTATTGCTCAGGCGATACAGCACCACCCCAGGCGCCCCGGCCACGACGAACCAGAACAGCGCGGCGAATACCGCATCGCTGCCGTTCTCCAGCACCGACTCGGTGGCCGCCCGGGCCACGGCAGGTTCGTCCAGTTCACGGGTCTCGCGGCTGACCAGGTAACCGACGCGCCGCCGCGCCTCCGCCAGGTCGCCCTGGCGCAACGCCTGGGCCACCGGCAGCACATGCTCGCCGAGGCTGCGCAGGCCCAGGGCGCAGTACAGCGCCAGCACGTCCACCAGCCAGCCGATAGCGGGCAGCCAGGAAAGGATAAGCGCCAGCAAGGTCAGCGGCACCACCGCCAGGAACCAGGCCGTGACACCGTGGCTGCGCCAGCCCCGGCCACCAGCGTTGAAGCGCTGCTCCAGACGCGCGGCAAGGTTGCCGAAGCCCACCAGCGGATGGCGCCGCCGCGGTTCGCCCAGCAGTGCATCCAGGGCCACGCCGGCCACGGTCAGCAAGGCCACGCTCATGGGCATTCCCCCCATTGGTTCTCGTACAGCATGTCACTCAACGGCCGTTGCTCGGCCCAGTCTTCCAGCACCAGCATCGGCGCCGGGTAGAATTCGGTCACCGGCCCCAGGCACAGCACCGCCATGGGCTTGGCGCCTGCGGGCATGCCCAGCAGCTCGGCCAGGGCCTGCGGCTCGAACAACGACACCCAGCCCATGCCCAGCCCTTCGGCCCGCGCCGCCAGCCACAGGTTCTGGATGGCGCAGGCCAGCGAAGCCAGGTCCATCTCCGGCAGGGTGCGGCGGCCGAAAACATGCGCCTCGCGCTTGTCCATCAGCGCTGCGACCAGCACCTCGGCGCAGTCGTTGATGCCTTCGACCTTGAGCTTCATGAACTCATCGGAACGTTCGCCCAGGGCTTCGGCGGTGCGCACCCGCTCCTCCTCCACCAAAGCCTGGATACGTTCGCGCAAACCGCGCTGGCTGATACGAATGAAGCGCCAGGGCTGCATCAGGCCCACGCTGGGGGCCTGGTGAGCAGCGGCCAGCAGACGCCCCAGCAACTCGGGCGCCACCTCGCCGCCGGCAAAATGGCGCATGTCGCGACGCTCACCGATGGCCCGGTAGATCGCCGCGCGCTCAACGGCGCTGTACGCGTGTTCGCTCATGGTCGCAACAGCGCCGCCGCCGCGTCGGGGTTGGACGGAAAATAGAAATGCACGTAGGAAGCGGTCAGCCGCCCCAGGCGGTAGACCGCCTCGTTGCCGCGTCCGCCGTTGGGGCTCAGGCCACGGGCAATCGGTTCCAGCTCGGTGCTGGTCAGCGAATGGTGATAGGTGTGGCCGCGCAGGGTGCCTTCGGGCAACTCGACGGCCTGCAGGGCCAGGGCCGCCAGGCGTTTCTGCATGGTTGCCTCGCCCGGCAGCAGGCCTGCCAGCAGCGCACGCACACCGGCCACATCGGTCAGTGCGTCGAGCAGGTAGAGCATGCCGCCACATTCGGCCAGCAGCGGCTTGCCCTCGGCGTGGTGGCCACGGATCGCTCCCAGCATGGGAGCGTTGGCGGCCAGGGCCTGATGGTGCAACTCCGGGTAGCCGCCTGGCAGGTACAGGCTGTCTACATCAGGCAACTCCCGATCATGCAACGGCGAGAAGAATTCGAGCTGCGAGCCGAGGCTGCGCAGCAGGTCCAGGTTGGCGCCATAGGTGAAGGCGAAGGCTTCGTCGTGGGCCACCCCGATGCGCACCCCGGCAAGCGGCGTGGTTACGCCCAGCGGCTCAGGCCGGGCAAAACCGACCGGTGGCGGCAATGCGGCATCGCAGCTGGCACCGAGCGCTTCGGCGGCGGCATCCAGGCGCGCGTCCAGGTCGTTGAGTTCACTGGCCTGGACCAGGCCCAGGTGGCGGCTGGGCAGCTCGATGCCACGCTCGCGGGACAACCCGCCGTACCAGCGCAGGCCTTCGGTGAGACTGCCTTCGAGCAACTGCGCATGGCGCAGGCTGCCAACCCGGTTGGCCAGCACTCCGGCGAATGGCAGGTCGGGCTGGTAGCGCGCCAGGCCCAGGGCCAGGGCGCCGAAGGTCTGGGCCATGGCCGTGCCATCGATCACCGCCAGCACCGGCACGCCGAAATGGCGGGCCAGGTCGGCGCTCGATGGCGTGCCGTCGAACAGCCCCATCACGCCTTCGATCAGGATCAGGTCGGCCTCGCCCGCCGCTTCCCACAGCAGGCGACGACTCTCCTCGGCACCGATCATCCACAAGTCCAACTGGTAGACCGGCGCACCGCTGGCGCGCTCGAGGATCATCGGGTCGAGAAAGTCAGGCCCGCACTTGAACACCCGCACCTTGCGCCCGAGGTTGCGGTGCAGGCGGGCCAGGGCGGCGGTCACCGTGGTCTTGCCCTGGCCCGAGGCCGGGGCAGCGATCAGCACGGCGGGGCATTGGCGTGAGTCACTCACAGCTCGACGCCCTTCTGTGCGCGGATACCGGCCTGGAAGGCGTGCTTGAGCATGCCCATCTCGGTGACGGTGTCGGCCAGTTCGATCATTTCGGGCTTGGCCGCGCGGCCGGTGACGATTACGTGCTGCATCGGTGGGCGGGCCTGGATGTCCGAGAGCACCTGGTCGAGGTCGAGGTAGCCATGCTTGAGGGCGATGTTCAGCTCATCGAGCACCACGAACTGGATCGACGGATCCTGCAGCAACTGGCGCGATACCGCCCAGGCCGCTTCGGCAGCGGCGATGTCGCGCTGGCGGTCCTGGGTCTCCCAGGTAAAGCCCTCGCCCATCACGTGATAGCGCACCTGCTCGGGGAAGCGACGGAAGAACAGCTCTTCGCCGGTGCTGTTGCGGCCCTTGATGAACTGCACCACGCCGCACTGCATGCCATGGCCCAGGGCGCGGGCGAGCATGCCGAAAGCCGAGCTGCTCTTACCCTTGCCATTGCCGGTCAGTACCAGCAGCAGGCCGCATTCGTTGGGGGAATTGGCGATGCGCTCGTCGATGATCGCCTTCTTGCGCAGCATGCGCGCCAGGTGACGTTCGTCGCGTTCGGTGGATTCGCTCATCAGGGGTCTCCGCAGGCTGCCGCCGGTGGGCGACAGGGAAAAGGCGGGCAGACGGAGAACGCGCAGGAGCCGTGGCCCCAGGCCACATCACACCGCACATCACCCTCCGTGATGCCGTTGGCAGTGACAGGCCGGTCTCCGGGCTCGTGAGCGGGCCATGCCCGGACGACGCGCCTTCCCGGATACCTGTACCCAGTGGCTATACGCCGTCTTCTACTCACCTACCGTTGCGGGGGCAGCGCCGGATTCGCGCCTGCTGGCGCCCACCGGCTTCCCAGTTTCACCCTGCCGAACCTCGGTTCGCCGGGCACCTGAAACACGCCGCGAAGGTTAGAGGGTTGCACCGGGAGCGTCAATCGAACGAGGACCGATCTGGCCTGGATCAATGGCCGATTCGCCAGCTTGTGCCACACTGAAAGCAGTGATATCACATAGCCACCATTTCGGCTGACCTCGATCACAAATACAAGGAGCGCAGCATGCAAGGCCTGATCATCAACAACCCGCGCCTGGAATTCCTGCGCCCGGCCCTGGAACGCTGGGTCGACTGCATCGACCGCTTCAATCAGTTCCAGGGCGACAACGAAGCCCCGTACTGGCACGGCGCCGCCGCCAATGCCGGGCTGCTCGCGGCCGCCGCCTGGCAGGCCGAGCTGGTGGCGCTGCAGCAGTACACGAGCAAGAAGCAGCGCGACGAAGGCGAACGCGAAGCCCGTGGCGACCTGGCCATCAGCAGCGCCGAGGAATCGATCCACCTGCACACCAGCCAGCGCTGGCCACGCATTGCCCGCCTCGACCTGGCGCCGGCGCTACTGGAAACCGCCAACCAGGCCAAGGCGATCGCTTACGCCAGCCAGCTCAAGGCCGGGGCGCTGTTCGTCACCCCGTGGAAGGCCGGCCAGCACGCCAGCCCCGAGGAACTGCAGGACTTGGCCGATGACCTGCAAAAGCACACCGCCTGTGCGATCGCCTGGTACTTCCCCTATGCCTATCGCAAGCTGCACAACGAATCGGGCCAGTATTATCCCGGGGTAGCACTGCTGCTCAAGCAGGCCTGAGGACGATCAGTCCTCGAAGAAACGGCTTGCCAACGCCTGATTGTCGAGCCTGGCGGCGTAAGCCTGCAGGTCGAACGGCTGCCCGGTACGCAGTTCGTAGAATGTGCCGCTCGCGGGGCGCGACACTTCTCTTAGGACTACGTTGACGAAGTGATAGTCGGCACCTTCTATTTCGCTCAGGTTTTCTATGCGAAAACAGGTGCCCGGCAGAAACAGCGTTTCAGCCTCGGCCGGCAGACTGGAAAACAAGGTGATCGGCACCCCACGCTCATAGTGTCCTGCAGGCAGCTCGAAGACCACTGATGTGTCGTCGAACACCCCCTCGACACCAGTGGCCGTGCTCTGATCTGTGTCAGCGGCAAAACGACGCACGATGTACGGATTTTCCGTGAACGAGGTCAGGTCGGTGCTGACAAGCAGATCACCAACCTTGAGCTGGCCGTTGCGAAAATGCTGACCGCTGGTACCTCGACCGCCAAAACCACCTCGATACAAAGGTACATCGCTGTCCTTTGGCAGCTCCACCAAAGAGTCGGCAAGCTTGTTGACATACTCCACTTCGTCACCATAGGCAAATTCCCGCCGCCCTTCGCGCAGGAAGCTGTTTATCTTCGAGTCTTCCTCGGTGTAGGTATAGATCAGGTCGTTACGATAGTGAGCGCCATCACGGTAGGTGTATTCCGGCTCGCCGTTCAACATTACGTGGAAGAAGCCGTCTGCATCCTGAGGGCTCCCCTCCTCTTCCACGAACAGGATGTCCTGCTGGGCCAGCAGCGCACGATGCCGAGCCTTCGCGATGTTCGAGAGCGCATTGCTGCGTACCAGATCGGTGCGCATGTATTCATCCCAGAATGCCGACCCCTGGCGGGTCAGCCCGGCCCCGCTCGAAGGAGGGCTGCCGCCCAGCAGACGTGGCCGCTCCAACAACTCCCACTCACCCGCCGAAGACAATCGCACTGGCCGTAGTGGGACATAGGCAAAGGGATTGTCAGATGGCACGACCAGCCAGTGTTCGAGCTCGGGACTGTAGCGCACGCGATAGGGCACACCTTCCAGGGCGATCCAGGTATCCCCCGACGGGCCCATTGTGATTCCCTGGAGCAGGCCTGGCGTCTGTATCGGCGCGCCGAGTACCCGGTTGGCAACCCGGACCTCCAATTCGGCGGCCGGGTTTGCCGAGAGGGTCCAGCCACGCAACGATATGTCGTTTTCATGGAATGGCACTACATGGGACAACGAGGCGAAGCTGCTGCCGAACCCGACCTCGATCATTCCCAAGGCTGCGAACACGCTGTCGAGCATCGCGGTCCGCAGGGCCGCCTTGCGCCCTTGCGCGTCCTTGGCGTGAATCGCCGCATCCACGTCCAGGCCGACCTTGCCCACTGTCGCCCCGAGCAGCACCAAGGCCGCTGGCCACCCCAAGGGCGCAAAGCTACCGAAAATCTTCAGGAAGGCCCCCAGGTAGCCGCGCCACATACCCGAACGCAACTCGCTGTTGCTGGTGATGCGCTCGGCGCCGCGGCGCATCTCTTCACGCGCCTGGGCGGCCAGCAAGGCAAAATAATCACCGACCACCGGCCGGGCGGAGGCCAGGAGCAACGCCAATGCGTCCGCCGCACAGTCCGTGTCGGCCAAGGCCTGCAGCGCCTCGCGTATCGCTGCCGCACCAGCGGCATGGGGATCGGCCGTCAGGGCTCCCAGGTAGCCTGCCCTCAGCTGGCCGTCCTGCAGTTGCTGGCGAAGCCACGCGGCCATTGCCAGAGGTGTTTCGAAGGCACGCAACACCTCCTGCGCCCAGGGCAGGTACACCACCACCCGCGTCCCCGACAATCGTAAACAGGTGATGGCCGCCCGGTCGCTACCGCCTACGGCAAACCAGCTCGCGGTAATTGGGGTCATGGCGTGTCGGCGCAGCCCTTCGAGGGTTGGCGCAACCCCGATCGCGGTCAGGTGTTGATCCGCCATCTGCCGCAGGCACTGTGCGTCATCCGGAGCAAGCCTGCCAGCGTCCCGGGCGACAGCGATTTGAGCCAACAGGTTGATCTTGGCCAGTACGCGAAAATTCTCGGCATGGCGAGACCAGAACGTGGCCACCTGCTCACAATGCTTGGCCCCAAGGTCCAATGCCCAGAAGTCAGCCTGGACGTCACGGGCCAGCAGCCGCACTTCATTGCGCTCGTCATACCACGCCGCACCCGGCCCCTGCCGGTAGAAACCGCCGTATACATCCAGCTCGTCACTGGCATCCTGGAACGGCAGATCGAAGCGCTGGATCATCAACTGCAGCAAGCCCATGGAGCGGCCCGGCGGCCCGCTGTGCACCCACCCAGTGAAACTGCGGCTGCTGGAACTGGCGTGATTGAACTGATGCCACCATACCCGCTCTGGGTCCAGTTTTTTCCCCGTATGCCTTTGCAGGATCGCTTGTGCATTGCGCAAGGCCAGCTCGTAGGGATCCGGGTAATCCCGCAGCACGTCGTCGACAAGCCGGGCAAGCGCATGCCCCGTGCCAAGCACCTGAAGGTTATGGCAAAGCGTCTGTTCGAGGGGTGTCATGTTCGATTCCTGAAATGGATGTGGAATCGAACATCATCGGGCAAGGCACGCAGTGTGCTGGGGTAGATACATATGCCTGCAAGCTTTCAACGCGCCAGAGTGGGCGCAGTATCAAGGGTTCTGCGCCAGATGCCCCGCAGGGATCACCCGTTTGGCCTGCAGGTAGGCCTTGGCCCAATAGCTGTTGGACAGGTAGTCCAGGCGCACGGTACCGCCAGCGGACGGCGCATGCACGAAACGCCCCTCGCCCACGTAGATCCCGGCATGGCTCACCTGCGAGCCACCGCCAGTGGCAAAGAACACCAGGTCGCCCGACTGCAGGGCGTTGATGTCCACGTTTGGCGCACGCATGACGATCATGTCGCGGGTGGTGCGCGGCAGGTTGATGCCGGCGGCGTCACGATACACGTAGCCAATCAGGCCGCTGCAATCGAAACCGGCGTCCGGCGTGTTGCCGCCCCAGCGATAGGGCGTGCCTACCAGGCCGATGGCTCGGAACAGCACATCGTCCGCCGCGGGCGACGAGGGCGATGGGTTGAACACCATTGGGGCCTTGGCCATCGGTGCCGGAGCGGGTGCACGGCTGGAGCAGGCCGCGAGCAGGGCTACGAGGGAGAAGAATGCGAAGCGCGCCAACATCGCCATGATGTAAACGTCCTGTCGGGAAGCCCCCGGCCATGGCCGAAGGTAAAAAGAGTTGAGAATTTAGATTAGACGCTTTCTGTAAATGCGCACGGCGGCGAGCTTTCAGCTACGCCGCCGTGGCAGGTTACAGCATTTTGATATCAATTCAATTGCGCGAGATCGTGGTCGGCGCCATGGCGAGCGCGCGTTTGGCCTCGATGAAGGTCTTGCTCCAGTAGCGATCGCCCAGGCTGTCGATGCGCACGCCACCGCTGCGGCGGCTGCTGGAATGGATGAACTGGTTGTCACCCAGGTAGATGCCGGCGTGGCTGACGCGACCACGACCGTTGGTGCTGAAGAACAGCAGGTCGCCGGGCTTGAGCTTGTTGCGCGCGACCTTCGGTGCGTCGACGTTGATCATCTCGCGGGTCGAACGCGGCAGGTTCATGCCGGCCTCTTCGCGGAACAGGTAGCCGATGAAACCGCTGCAGTCGAAGCCGGACTTCTCGGAGGTGCCACCGAAGCGGTAGCGAGTACCGATCAGCGCCATGCCGCGTTCGAGAATGCTGTCGGCCAGCACGGGCAACTGGTACGGCTTGCTGTTGCTGGAAAATGCCTCGAGGTCATCTTCGCTGGCCAGCTCTTCCTCGGTGAATACGGAAGAAGCGGAAGCCTTGGCCTTGACCGATTGCTCGGTGGCCATGCGTTGATCCTGCGAAGGCGCGACCGGGCCGGTGGAGGCACAGCCGTAAAGAAGGGTGACAAGTGCAAGTGGCACGAGGGGTGCGAAGCGCTTCAGCATGGGCACGACCGTGTCTGTAGTCCTTTAGAAGGGGGAAACTATGCCTTCTATCGGACCCATTTGCAAATTTTATCGAAAAACATGTGACTTTTCCGTTTCGACGCTCTGGCACCGTGTTTTCAGCGCTACCAGCCGAGGGTTTCCTTGAGGAAGGGAATGGTCAGCTTGCGCTGGGCCTGCAAGGAAGCCTGGTCGAGACGTTCGAGCAGGTCGAACAGCGCGCTCATGCTGCGCGTGCCACGGGTGAGGATGAAGTGGCCGACTTCGTCGGTCAGGTGCAGGCCGCGGCGCGAAGCGCGCAGTTGCAGGGCGCGCAGCTTGTCCTCGTCGGACATCCCGCGCATCTGGAAGATCAGCGCCAGGGTCAGCCGTGACTTGAGGTCGGCCAGCTTGATCGGCAGCTCCCGCGGCGAGCTGGAGGCTGCCAGCAGCAGGCGCCGGCCACTGTCGCGCAGGCGGTTGAACAGGTGGAACATGGCCTCTTCCCAGTCGGCCTTGCCCGCAATCACGTGCAGGTCATCGATGCATACCAGCTCGTATTGCTCGAGATGGTCGAGCAGTTCGACGCCACGCTCGAGCAATTGCGCCAGGGGCAGGTACACGGCGGGCTCGCCCAGTTGCTGGAAGCGGTGGGTGGCGGCCTGCAACAGGTGGGTACGACCCACGCCCTGCTTGCCCCACAGGTAGATGAGGCTTTCGGTCCAGCCGGCGTCGGCTTCGCAGAGCCGCTCGACATAGCCCAGTGCCGCGGCATTGGCGCCGGGGTAGTAGTTGATGAAGGTGGCGTCGTCGCGCAGACGCACACCCAGGGGCAACTGGATCGGTTTCATGCTCGCGGGCGGTCGCGGGGACCACAGGGGGCCTTTGATGAACAGTGTGCAAAGTCTATACCCGCAACGCGGACGGCACAATCCGGCAGGGGAATAGCACAAGTAAAATCAAGCAGTTGCGTTTAATGCAAGCACATCGCGGGGCAAGCCCGCCCCCCGCCGGGTGTTCAAGACTCCGGGCATGGGAGCGGGCTTGCCCCGCGATCGCTCACAGATCCGGGTCTACTTCCCCAGCGTACATGTCCGATTCCTTGTACAGGTCATGGACATGGCGCAGCAACACCATGATCACCGCCGCCACCGGCAGTGCCAGCAGCACCCCGGTAAAGCCGAACAGCTCACCGCCAGCCAGGATCGCGAAGATCACCGCCACCGGATGCAGGCCGATGCGGTCGCCCACCAGTAGCGGCGTCAGCACCATGCCCTCCAGCGCCTGCCCGACCATGAACACCGCGACGATACCGAGCATGGGGTAGAGGTCGCCGCCGAACTGGAACAACCCGGCGACCAGCGCCGCGCCGATGCCGATGATGAAGCCCATGTATGGCACGATCGCCGCCAGCCCCGCCAGCATGCCGATCAGCAGGCCCAGCTCCAGGCCCACCAGCATCAGCCCCGAGGAATAGATGACGCCCAATGCCAGCATCACCAGCAGTTGCCCGCGCACGAACGCCCCCAGCACCTCGTGGCACTCGCCGGCCAGCTCCACCACCTGCGGCTCGCGCTGACGCGGCAGCAGGCTGCGCAGCTTGGCCATCATCAAGTCCCAGTCACGCAGCAGGTAGAAGCCCACCACCGGGATCAACACCAGGTTGGCCAGCCAGCCGATCAGCGCCAGGCTCGAGGCGGTGGCCTGGGACAGCAGCACGCCGACGATGTCGGTGGTCTGGCCCATGTGCTCGCCGATCGCGGCCTTGATCTTGTCGAACTTCCAGAAGCCGTCGGCCAAGCCCAGGCGGCTCTGCACCCAAGGCAGCGCCACGTGCTGCAGCCAGTCGAGCATCTGCGGCGCCAGCTCGTACAGGCGCAGCAACTGCTTGGCCAGCATCGGCACCAGCACCAGCAACAAGGCCAGGAAGATCAGGGTGAACAGGCTGAACACCACCACCACGCCCCAGGTGCGCGACAGCCCGAGCCGCTCCAGGCGATCGACCAGCGGGTCGGCCAGGTAGGCCAGCAGGATGCCCACCAGGAACGGTGAGAGGATGTTGTGCAGGAAGTACAGCAGCGCGGCGATCACCAAAGCCGCGCCCACCCAGACCCAACGACGCATGTCAGTCATTTGCGCCACTCCTTACCAGCGAAAGCGCAAGCCGTCGAACGGCGTTGCGGCAGTGGTGGGCGGCGTTGTGCCGGTATCGCCCTGCGCGCTCGGCGCAGGCGTGGCGGCTGCAGGTTCGGCAGGCAGCTCCTGCAGCTTGGCCAGGCCCAGCTGGGCACGCAATTGCTCGCGATTGCCGCTGACCCGGTAGGTCAAGGTGCCGCCTTCGGCCATCTGCAAACGGGCGCCATAAGGCTCCAGTACCCGGCTCAGTTCGGCGTACCGCTGCAGGTTCATCCCCTGCACCTGTACCTGCAGGTCGCTGCTGGCGCCTGGCCGCGTGACATAACGCGGCGCCAGGCGGTTGCTCACCGCCAGCAGCACCGCATCGGCCAGGGCCGCCTGGTCGCTGCCCTCGGCATTGCCCTGTTCACGCTGGTCGCCCAGCCACAACTGCCACTTGCCCTGCCACTTGCCGTCGGCCTCATGGGCGTGCACCGCCAGCAAGGCATCGGCGCCATAGCGCTCGGACGCCTCGCGCAGCGGCGCGGGGTCGTTACCCTCGAGCAGCTTGGCATTGGCCACCAGTTGCTCCTGCAGATCGGCCAATGGCAGGCGCAGGGGCAGGCCGCGATGCTGGGCTGCCCGGCGCAATGGCTCGGCGGCGCCCTGGCCATCGCCGACCAGGCTGCTGCCCTCGACACTGTCGTTCAGCCACCAGCCCAGGACCGACGGCCGGTTGCTGCCCCACAATGCCAGACCGGCCTGGCGCAGGGCGCGCTCGGTGCTGCCGGGGTCGAACTCGACCAGCACCGACTCCGGTGGGCCTGCCTCGGTGCCGACCTGGTTAATGATCTGTTGCGGGTCCTTGCGCAGCGCGGCCAGCGCCGGATTCTGCGCGGCCTTGGGGTCGCCGGTCAGGCGCAGCACCAGGGTATCGAGCGCCTTGCCGGTCGCCTGGGCGCGGGCCTCGCTGCCCTGCCCTTCGACGGGCTCGCGAACCTGATACAGGCCCGAGACGGTTTCGGCCTGCGCGAGGGTGCCGGCCACAGCGAGGCAGGCGCCAGCGAGGAAATTGAGAAGACGCATTGAGGATTCCTGTCCAGATGACCTTGGGGCGACGCGCCCTTGCCTGTGGGCTGTGACCGCGCCACGCCGGAAAATGCTCCGCCGTGCCGCGCCTTTGCGCACGTCGCCATGCCTATACCTTATACAGGCGCCGACGCGGCAACCAGTCGCACAGGGTGAAACAGCGTTTTTTGCCCAGATTTCCCGCCTGCCCGTCGGCCTGAGGATGGCCGCCTTGGGGCAACCCTGATAAAATCGCGCGCCTTCGCAGACCAGTGACGTACAGGCAGCCACCGTTTCTGAAAGTGGCCTTGGCCGTCCCGGTCGTTTTTCTGAATCCCTCCCTCCTAAAGGCCTGGATCAATGAGCAAGCAACCCTCCCTGAGCTACAAAGACGCCGGTGTAGACATCGACGCCGGCGAAGCACTGGTCGAACGCATCAAGGGCGTCGCCAAGCGCACCGCACGCCCTGAAGTCATGGGTGGCCTGGGCGGCTTCGGCGCCCTCTGCGAGATCCCGGCCGGCTACAAGCAGCCGGTGCTGGTCTCCGGCACCGACGGCGTCGGCACCAAGCTGCGCCTGGCGCTGAACCTGAACAAGCACGACAGCATCGGCCAGGACCTGGTCGCCATGTGCGTCAACGACCTGGTGGTGTGCGGCGCCGAGCCGCTGTTCTTCCTCGACTACTACGCCACCGGCAAGCTCAACGTCGACGTGGCCGCCACCGTGGTCACCGGCATCGGCGCCGGTTGCGAACTGGCCGGCTGCTCGCTGGTCGGTGGTGAAACCGCCGAGATGCCAGGCATGTACGAAGGTGAAGACTACGACCTGGCCGGTTTCTGCGTCGGCGTGGTGGAAAAGGCCGAGATCATCGACGGCTCGAAAGTGGTCACCGGTGACGCACTGATCGCCCTGCCGTCCTCCGGCCCGCACTCCAACGGCTACTCGCTGATCCGCAAGATCCTCGAAGTGTCCGGCACCGACATCGACAACACCCAGCTCGACGGCAAGCCGCTGGCCGACCTGCTGATGGCGCCGACCCGCATCTACGTCAAGCCCCTGCTGCAGCTGATCAAACAGACCGGCGCGGTCAAGGCCATGGCTCACATCACCGGCGGCGGCCTGCTGGACAACATCCCGCGCGTACTGCCAAAAGGCGCCCAGGCCGTGGTCGACGTGGCCAGCTGGCAGCGCCCGGTGGTGTTCGACTTCCTGCAGGAAAAAGGCAACGTCGACGAACATGAAATGCACCGCGTGCTGAACTGCGGCGTGGGCATGGTCATCTGCGTCGCCCAGGACCAGGTCGACAACGCCCTGAACGTGCTGCGCGCCACCGGCGAGCAGCCGTGGGTCATCGGCCAGATCGCCGAGGCCGCCGAAGGCGCCGCCCAGGTCGAGCTCAAGAACCTCAAGGCACACTGATGCCGGGCAAGACCTGCAACGTCGTGGTACTGCTGTCGGGCTCCGGCAGCAACCTGCAAGCGCTGATCGACAGCAACAGCGCCAGCAACGGCCCAGTACGCATCCGCGCGGTGATTTCCAACCGTGCCGATGCCTACGGCCTGCAACGCGCCAAGGCAGCCGGCATCGACACCGCGCTGCTGGAGCACCAGGGCTTCGACGGCCGCGAAGCCTTCGATGCGGCGCTGATGGCGCTGATCGACGGCTTCGCACCCGACCTGGTGGTGCTGGCTGGCTTCATGCGCATCTTGAGTGGCGGCTTCGTGCGCCACTATCAAGGCCGCCTGCTCAACATACATCCGTCACTGTTGCCCAAGTATAAAGGGCTGCACACCCACCAGCGTGCGCTGGAGGCTGGCGATGCCGAGCACGGCTGCAGCGTGCACTTCGTCACCGAGGAACTCGATGGCGGGCCTCTGGTCGTACAGGCTGTGGTGCCGGTTGCAGCGGATGACAGCGCGCAGACGCTTGCCCAGCGCGTGCACCTGCAGGAACACCAGATCTACCCGCTGGCGGTGCGCTGGTTCGCCGAAGGACGCTTGCGTCTGGGCGAGCACGGTGCATTACTGGATGGCCAGCCGCTGGCGGCCAGCGGTCACTTGTTTCGATCCTAGGAGAATTTATGCGTCGCGCCCTGCTCTTGGCTCTCGCCGTGCTCGCCCTGCCCCTCCAGGCAGCTGATCTGAAGCCTTTCGCAGCCAGCTACACGGCTGACTGGAAGCAGCTGCCCATGAGCGGCACTGCCGAGCGCAGCCTGGTGAAGAACGCCAACGGTACTTGGGACCTTAATTTCAAGGCCTCCATGATGATCGCCAGCCTGACCGAGCAAAGCACCCTCAAGCTCGACAACGACACCTTGCTGCCGCAGAAGTACCACTTCGAACGCGGCGGCCTGGGCAAGGCGAAGAAAGTCGACCTCACCTTCGACTGGACCGGCAAGAAGGTGACTGGCAGCGACCGTGGCGACGCGATCAGCCTGCCGCTCAACCGTGGCGTGCTGGACAAGTCGTCCTATCAACTGGCGCTGCAGCATGACGTGGCCGCCGGCAAGAAAAGCATGACCTACCAGGTGGTCGACGGTGATGAGATCGACACCTACGACTTCCGCGTGCTGGGCACCGAGAAAGTGGCCACCAAGACTGGCCAGGTCGACGCGGTCAAGGTCGAGCGCGTGCGCGACCCTAGCCAGAGCAAGCGCATCACCGAGCTGTGGTTCGCCAAGGACTGGGACTACCTGCTGGTGCAGCTGCGCCAGGTCGAGACCGATGGCAAGGAATACGTGATCGTGCTGCAGGATGGCACGGTGGACGGCAAGGCGGTCAAAGGCAACTGATAGCGCTGCCTGCAATACCCGAAGCCCCGTCTTGTGCGGGGCTTCTTTTTGGTGAGTGCCTGTATCGCCCAATCGCGGGGCAAGCCCGTTCCCACGTATTTGTGCTCGATTCGTGGGAGCGGGCTTGCCCCGCGATTGGCCCATTCATGAAACTTGTTTCATCGCTGTTTTATTTACTTAGCCTGCTAACAAACTCTATAAAGAGGGTGTGCGACACGCTGTCGCAGCCAACTGAAGCAGTGGAGTTTAACGATGACAGTCCAAGTAACCGAACGCGACGAATCGAAAATGTCCCACGAAGGCCTGGCCGCTGGTGTGCGGATCTGGGATGTGCATCAACAGGGCCAACTGGTCGGCATGTTCCATGATGAGCACCAAGCCCAGCAGTACCGCATGGAGCTGGAATACCTAGAGAACCAGCGACCGTCGCAATAACACCCCCTTCAAACGAAAAACCCCGCCTAGGCGGGGTTTTTCATGCTTACCACATCAGATCGTCAGGGATCTTGTAGGCTGCGTACGGGTCGTCCTCGTCCGCCTCCTCGACATGGGTGTTGAGCAGCAGGATGCGATTGGGGTCGCGCTCCTGGATCTTCACCGCCGCCTCGCGTGGAATCACTTCATAGCCACCGCCATGGGCGACGACGGCCAGCGCGCCGTTGCTCAGCTTGCTGCGCATCAGGGCGTTGACGGCGATGCGCTTGACCTTCTTGTCATCGACGAAGTTGTAGTAGTCCTCGGTATTCAGCTTGGGCAGGCGGGTCGCCTCGATCAATTGCTTGATCTGCGCGGCACGGGCCTTCTGCTCGGCTTTTTCCTGGACCTGGCGGTTCAGCTCCTGGTCTTTTCGGGCTTTCTCGGCCAGGGCTTCCTTGGCCAGGCGCTGCTGGCTGTCGTCCACCTCGGCCTGGCCCTTGTGCTCCAGGCGTTTCTGTTTTTTCTCGGCCTTGTTGGTCTGAGAAACCTGTTTCTGGTTGACCAGACCGGCTTTGAGCAATTGGTCGCGAAGGGAAAGGCTCATGGAAGTTCACTCACTTATGCATCAGCTCAGCCGCAGCTGGGCAGGTTCTTTTCCTGACGCTTGGCCTCGCCCCACAGGGCGTCCAGCTCGTCGAGGGTACGATCTTGGATGTTCAGGCCCTGCTCGCGCAATGCCTGTTCGATGAATCGGAAGCGCCGCTCGAATTTGCGGTTGGCGCGGCGCAGGGCGTTTTCCGGGTCGTGGCGCAGGTGGCGGGCCAGGTTGACGGTGGCGAACAGCAGGTCGCCCAGCTCATCTTCAAGCGCATCGCTGTCGCCATCGGCCATGGCCTGCAGCACTTCGTCGAGCTCCTCGCGTACCTTGTCCAGCACCGGCAGCGCGTCCGGCCAGTCGAAGCCGACCGTGGCGGCGCGCTTCTGCAGCTTGGCCGCCCGTGACAGCGCAGGCAAGGCCGCCGGCACATCGTCGAGCAGCGAGAGCTGTTCAGGCTCGCTCTTCTCGGCGCGCTCCTCGGCCTTGATCTCTTCCCAGCGCGACTTGACCTGGGCCTCGTCCAGCATGGGGGTGTCCAGCGGCGCATAGAGCTCGCCGGTGGGGAATACATGGGGGTGGCGGCGGATCAGCTTGCGGGTGATCGCATCGACCACGCCGTCGAACTCGAAACGCCCTTCTTCCCGTGCCAGCTGGCTGTAGTAGACCACCTGGAACAGCAGGTCGCCCAGCTCGCCCTGCAGGTGCTCGAAGTCGCCGCGCTCGATGGTGTCGGCCACTTCATAGGCCTCTTCGATCGTGTGCGGGACGATGCTGGCGTAGTCCTGCTTGAGGTCCCAGGGGCAACCGTATTGCGGGTCGCGCAGGCGGGCCATCAGGTGCAGCAGGTCGTCGAGGGTGTAGGTCATGGATATCTTTTCCTCAGCGAGGGCCTTGCCCTCGATCGCCGGCAAGCCGGCTCCCACAGGGTTATGCCGTACCTGTGGGAGCTGGCTTGCCAGCGATGGGCCGCACAGCGGCCCCGTTCTGTCTCAAGGGGTACGGTTACGCCGCGTCTCGATGATGTTGGGCAACTGCGAGATCCTGCCAAGCAGGCGCCCGAGAGCGTCCAGCCCAGGGATCTCGATGGTCAGCGACATCAAGGCGGTGTTGTCTTCCTTGTTCGAGCGGGTGTTGACCGCCAGCACGTTGATCTTCTCGTTGAGCAGCACTTGCGACACGTCGCGCAGCAAACCCGGGCGGTCGTAGGCACGGATGATGATGTCGACCGGGTAGGTCTGCACCGGGATCGGCCCCCAGCTGACCTGGATCATGCGCTCCGGCTCCTTGCCCGCCAACTGCAGCACCGAAGCGCAGTCCTGGCGGTGAATGCTCACGCCACGACCCTGGGTGATGTAGCCAACGATGGCATCGCCCGGCAGCGGCTGGCAGCAGCCGGCCATCTGCGTGAGCAGGTTGCCGACGCCCTGGATCTGGATGTCGTTGCGCTTGCCCGAACGGATGCCCCGCGCCTGGCGCGGGATCAGCTCGACCGGCTCCAGGCGCTCGGGTTCGAGCAACTGCTGGGCGGCGTTGACCATATGCGCCAGGCGCAGGTCACCGGCACCGAGGGCGGCGAACATGTCCTCGGCGGTCTTGACGTTGGCCTTCTCGGCCAGGCGCTCGAAGTCCACCTGCGGCAGGCCCAGACGCGACAGCTCGCGCTCGAGCAGGGTCTTGCCGGCGGCGACGTTCTGGTCTCGGGCCTGCAGCTTGAACCAATGGACGATCTTGGCCCGGGCCCGCGAGGTGGTCACGTAGCCCAGGTTGGAGTTCAGCCAGTCGCGACTCGGGCTACCGTGCTTGCTGGTGATGATCTCCACCTGCTCGCCAGTCTGCAGGCTGTAGTTCAGCGGCACGATGCGCCCGTTGATCTTGGCGCCACGGCAGTTGTGGCCGATCTCGGTGTGCACCCGGTAGGCGAAGTCCAGCGGCGTGGAACCCTTGGGCAGGTCGATGGCGTGACCGTCGGGGGTGAACACGTAGACGCGGTCCGGCTCGATATCGACGCGCAGCTGTTCGGCCAGGCCGCCGATATCGCCCAGTTCCTCGTGCCATTCCAGCACCTGGCGCAACCAGGAGATCTTCTCTTCGTAGTGGTTCGAGCTGGGCTTGACGTCGGTACCCTTGTAGCGCCAGTGGGCGCAGACGCCCAGCTCGGCTTCCTCGTGCATGCCATGGGTGCGGATCTGCACCTCGAGCACCTTGCCCTCGGGGCCGATCACCGCGGTGTGCAGGGAGCGATAGCCGTTTTCCTTGGGGTTGGCGATGTAATCGTCGAACTCTTTCGGAATGTGCCGCCACAGGGTGTGGACGATGCCCAGCGCGGTGTAGCAGTCACGCACTTCCGGCACCAGCACGCGTACCGCACGCACGTCGTAGATCTGGCTGAACTCCAGGCCCTTGCGCTGCATCTTGCGCCAGATCGAATAGATGTGTTTCGCCCGGCCACTGATATCGGCGTTGACACCGGTGGCCAGCAGCTCATTCTGCAACTGGTTCATCACATCGCTGATGAACCGCTCGCGGTCCAGCCGGCGCTCGTGCAGCAACTTGGCGATCTGCTTGTACTGGTCGGGCTCGAGGTAGCGGAACGACAGGTCCTCGAGTTCCCACTTGATATGGCCGATACCCAGGCGGTGCGCCAGCGGCGCATAGATGTCGAACACCTCGCGGGCCACGCGCAGGCGTTTTTCGTCATCGGCGGACTTCACCGCCCGGATGGCGCAGGTACGTTCGGCCAGCTTGATCAGCGCCACGCGCACGTCGTCGACCATCGCCACGAGCATCTTGCGCAGGTTCTCGACCTGCGCCTGGGAGCCGAGCACCAGCGACTGGCGCGGGCTGAGGCTGGCACTGATGGCCGCCATGCGCAGCACGCCGTCGATCAGCTTGGACACCACCGGCCCGAAGCGCTGGCCGACCTCGGCCAAGGTCACCTTGCCTTCGCGCACCGAACGGTAGATGACCGCCGCCACCAGGGAATCCTGGTCGAGCTTGAGGTCGGCGAGGATTTCGGCGATCTCGAGCCCCGCCTGGAAACTGGACGTGCCATCGGCCCAGGAATGCTTGGCCGGGTTGCCTTTCTTCTCGACCTCATGGGCAAACTCGCAGGCCTCTTTCAACCCCGGGCGATCGAGTTGCGAATCGACGCTCACCACATGATCGAGCCATGCTTCGAGATTGATACTGCCGTCGTTGTTGACCGGCTGGTGCACTCTCACCTGTACCATCTTTGCTTTACCTTTCCATACAGCGCACCACGCGGGTGCACTGGCTATCACCTGTGCGCCCCTCACTCCCTGAAGGCCGCACCAAGAGGGCCAGCCCGGCTAGCCCACTTCGAATAACGCCATGGCCTCGACATGCGCCGTCTGAGGAAACATGTCGAGAATCCCGGCCCTTTTTAACCGGTACCCCTGCCCGACCAGCACTTGCGCGTCACGCGCCAGCGTGGCCGGATTGCACGATACGTAGACCAGCCGTTTCGCACCCAGCCGGGCGATGCCCTGCACCACCTCGAAAGCCCCGTCGCGCGGTGGATCCAAGAGTACCGCAGAAAAGCCCTCGGCAGCCCATCCGGCGCCCGCCAAAGGCTGCGATAAATCGGTCTGAAAAAACCGTGCGTTATGCACATTGTTGGCGTGGGCGTTGGCCTCGGCACGGCTGACCATCGCCTGCACGCCTTCCACCGCAACCACCTCGCGCGCCTGACGCGCCAGGGGCAAGGCAAAGTTGCCCAGGCCGCAGAACAGGTCCAGCACCCGCTCATGCGCCTGGGGCGCCAGCCAGGCCAAAGCCTGCTGGATCATCAAGGTATTGACCTGGGCATTGACCTGGACGAAGTCGCCCGGTCGCCAGGCCAGCTCCAAGCCCCAGGGCTCCAGGGCAAAGCCCAGTTGCGCCGTAGCCTCCACCGGTGCCGGCTCGCCCTCGCCTTGTAGCCACAATTGGGCGCCGGCTTCGCGGCAGAATGCCTCGAGCCGCGCCAGGTCTTCACTTGGCAAGGGCGCCACATGCCGTACCAACACCGCCTCGGCGGTACCGCTGAACAGCTCCACATGCCCCAGCGCCTGCGGCTTGCTCAAGCTGCGCAACACGGTCGGCAGGTGGCGCATGATCGCCTGCAAGGGCTGTACCAGCACCGCGCAGTCGTCGATGGCAACGATGTCCTGGCTAGCCTCGGCGCGGAAACCGACCTCCAGCTGACGCGCCTTGGTATCCCAGCGTACCGCTACTCGCGCCCGGCGGCGGTAGCCGAATTCCGGTCCGCACAAGGGAACAGCCCACTCTTCGGGCTGCACGCCGGCCACCCGCTGCAACTGCTCGGCGAGCAGGCGCTGCTTGAGCGCCAGCTGGCCGTCATGGGGCAGGTGCTGGAGGTTGCAGCCACCACAGCGGGCGTAATGCCGGCAAGGCGCTTCACGGCGCTCGGGGCTGGCCTGGAACACCCGCTCCAGGCGCGCCTCGACCACCTTGCCGCGCGCAGCAAGTACCCGCGCCTCGACGTCCTCGCCGCCCAGCGCGCCGCTGACGAACCAGGTGCGCCCCTCGCTGAAGGCGATGCCGCGGCCGTCACCAGCCACGCGCTCGATCAGCAGGCGCTGCTTCTTGCCCACCGGCACTTGTGCGACACGGTTGCCGCCGGCCGGCTGGAAGCGCAGGCCGGTGTTGCTTTTCTTTCTGGACATCAGGTCGGATCGAACAGGCCGGTGGAAAGGTAACGGTCGCCGCGGTCGCAGATGATGGCGACCATCACCGCGTTCTCGACTTCACGGGACAGGCGCAGCATCGCCGCCACCGCCCCACCGGAGGATACGCCACAGAAAATGCCCTCTTCGCGGGCCAGGCGACGGGTGGTTTCCTCGGCCTCCTGCTGGGACATGTCGACCACGCGGTCGACCCGGGTGGCGTCGAAGATCTTCGGCAGGTACTCGTGGGGCCAACGGCGAATGCCCGGAATGGCCGAGCCTTCCATCGGCTGCAGGCCAATGATCTGCACCGCCGGGTTCTGCTCCTTGAGGTACTGCGAACAGCCCATGATGGTGCCGGTCGTGCCCATGGAGCTGACGAAGTGGGTGATCGTGCCCTGGGTCTGCTGCCAGATCTCCGGGCCCGTGCTGTTGTAGTGCGCGATCGGGTTGTCGCCGTTGGCGAACTGGTCAAGCACCAGCCCACGGCCTTCGGCCTGCAGTTTTTCCGCGAGATCGCGAGCCCCTTCCATGCCCTCTTCCTTGGTCACCAGGATCAGCTCGGCGCCATAGGCGGTCATGGCCGCCTTGCGTTCGGCGGTGGAGTTGTCCGGCATGATCAGGATCATCTTGTAGCCCTTGATCGCCGCTGCCATGGCCAGGGCGATGCCGGTATTGCCGGAGGTGGCTTCGATGAGGGTGTCGCCAGGCTTGATCTGGCCACGCAGTTCGGCACGGGTGATCATCGACAACGCCGGGCGGTCCTTGACCGAACCTGCCGGATTGTTGCCTTCGAGCTTGAGCAGCAAGGTATTGCTGGTGTTCCCGGTGATGCGCTGCAGGCGAACCAGCGGCGTATGGCCGACGCAGTCGGCGATGGTTGGGTACTGCAGGGTCATGGGCGTTTTCGCAATCCGGACGGCAGGGGCGCCTATCATACCGGCAAACCCGGCGCGGCCATATCACGCAATTGTCGGTGGTTATAGCGGGTAGCTATAAGGAGTTACTTCCTGGCCGCGGGCTTGCCCGCGCCGGACCAACCGATGGCCCCGCTTCATGGGCAGGCAGGCGCATGCACAGGCGTAGGCCACGCTCGCCATTGACCGCCCACACCAGCCCACCCTGGCGGCGGATCGCATTGCGGGCAATGCTCAAGCCCAAGCCGAAGCCACCGTCCCCGGGCCGTGCCCCGTCCAACCTGGAAAACGGCGCGAAGATCCGCTCGAGGTCTTCCTCGGCCACGCCACCGCCGTCGTCCTCCAGGTCGATACGCCAATACCCGCCTTCACGCCAGCCGCCCAGACGCACCACCCCCGCCTCGGGCGAGTGCCGGATGGCGTTGCGCAGCATGTTCTCCAGCGCCTGGGCAAGGTCGTTGAGGCTGCCCCGCACCCAGCAGTCCGCTGGCAACGCACAGCGCAACCGCCCAGGTGCCCAGCCGCTTTCGTAACAGGCATTTTCGCTGAGCAGGTCCCACAGCGCCGGCACCTGGATCGGCTCCAGGTTCAGCGGGGCGCGCTCGGCATCCTGCCAGGCCAGCTGCAAGGTGTCTTCGACCAGTTGCTGCATGCCGTCCACCTCGCGGTGCAGGCGTTCACGCAGGCGCTGCAGGTCGGTCTCGCCGTCGCAGGCCACGCGCAGGCGGCTGAGTGGCGTGCGCAGCTCGTGGGACAGGTCGCGCAGCAACTGCTGCTGCAAGGCCACGGTGCCCTGAAGGCGCTCGGCCATCTGATCGAAGGCACGGGCCAGTTCGCCCAGCTCGTCCTTGCGCCGGGTGGTTCGCGAATCCAGGCGCGCCGCCAGCTGGTCGGCGCGCCAGGCGCTGGCCTGTTCCCGCAATTGATTGAGCGGCACGATCAGCATGCGGTACAGGCCCACACACAACAGCAAGGTAAACAGTCCAGGGATGATGCCGTTGGTGACGATGCGCCAGAACAACCGGTACTGGCCCGGGTTGAAGCGTTCCGGCAGCTCGATCACCAGCATGCCCTGCTCCGGCGCGCCGGGGAACGGCAGACGCAACCAGGGCTGGCCGATACTGCGCCGGCTCATCGGCCAGTCGACGCCGCGCAGGCGGGTCAGGCGCTGGGCCTGCCCGGCGGTCAGGTCGGCACTGCCCAACGGCTGCAGGTCGCCATCGAGCACTCCCACCCAGCCTTGCTCGCGCCCACGCATCCCGGCCAGCCAGGCGTCGACACCGTCAGCGCCGCCGCTGCGCCAGGCCTGCTCCGCCTCGGCCGCGTAACCCCGCAGCACTTGACGCGCAGTTTCGGAAAGGAAGGCGTCCTGGGTCTCCATATGGCGACCCCAGCTGTAGCTGAGGCCGATCATCAGCAGACAGAAGCCCACCAGCAGGACGGTCAGTTTCCAGAACAGCGAATGGCGATCGAGCACGGTTCAGTCGGCCTCGCCCACGCCGAACACATAGCCCTTGCCCCAGACGGTGCGGACCTGCCGCTCGTGATAGCCGATGGCCTTGAGCTTGCGGCGGATCTGGCTGACGTGCATGTCCAGGCTGCGGTCATGCCGCGAGTAGCCACGCTGCAGCACCTGCTGGTAAAGGAACGGCTTGCTCAGCACCTCATCCTGGCTGCGATGCAGGGTGTCGAGCAGGCGGTACTCACTGGGGGTCAGGCCGGCCCAGGCGCCAGCGAGGCAGACATCGGCCGCCTGCTCATCGAAGCGCAACTGCCCCGCCGCCGCCTCGCGTGGCGCCAGCGCCCGCCGCTCGAAGGCCACCCGGCGCAGGATCGCCTCGATGCGCACCCGCAGCTCGGCGAAACTGAAAGGCTTCGGCAGGTAGTCGTCCGCTCCCCGCTCGAAACCGCTGATACGGTCGGCCTCGGCCCCCAGCGCGGACATCAGGATGACAGGCGTGGCGCTGCACCGGCGCAGGCTGGCCAGGGCATCCAGGCCATTGAGGCCAGGCAGCAGGATATCCAGCAGAACCAAGTCGAAGACCTGTCGCCCCGCCGCCTCGAGGCCTTCCAGGCCACTGCGGCACCAAGTCACTCGGAAACCACCGCGGCGCAGCTCTTCGTGCAGGTAGGCACCCAGCACGGGGTCGTCCTCGATGGCCAGGATATTGGTGGCGCGAATAGCTTCAGGATGCATTGGCAACTGCCATCGATTCTCAGTTGCGTGATTATTGGGCAAGCGCTCCTGGCAAGGCAACCATTGCCCGACTGACGCACCATCGAGGGACCAGCCTCACTTGGCAAACAAAAAGCCTTACAAATGCCCCCGGTGCGGAGTAACGTTCCCGCTGATGCGCGAACAGCGCTTTTAAAGGCACATGACAGGAGACAGGTGTGCTCGACCGTTTGGGAATCCGCAGCCGCGTCCTGCTGCTGGCCTTGCTCCCCGCCAGCCTGATGGCCCTGGTGCTGGGCAGTTACTTCACCTGGTTGCAACAGAGCGACCTGCGCACGCAGCTGCTGCAACGCGGCAAGATGATCGCCGAGCAGTTGGCGCCCCTGGCGGCGCCGGCCCTGGCCCGCCAGTCCCCGGCGCAACTGGAGCGCATCGCGGCCCAGGCCCTGGAGCAGGTCGACGTGCGCGCCGTGGCGTTCCTCGCCGCCGACCGCACGCGCCTGGCCCACGCCGGCCCCAGCATGCTCAACCAACCGCCCAGCGGCGGCACCGGCACGCAACTGCTGCAGCGCACCGGCAATGATGCCACCCGCTACCTGATGCCGGTGTTCGGCCATCACCGCGACCTGGCCACCGATGCCGTGCCCGCCGAGGCCGAGCGCCTGCTTGGCTGGGTGGAGATCGAGCTTTCCCACGACGGCACCCTGCTGCGCGGCTACCGCAACCTGTTCACCAGCCTGCTGCTGATCCTCGCTTGCCTGAGCCTGACCGCGCTGCTCGCCCTGCGCATGAGCCGCACCATCAACGACCCGATCAACCGCATCAAGCACGCGGTCAACCAACTCAAGGACGGCCACCTCGACGAACGCCTGCCGGCCATGGGCAGCCACGAGCTCGACGAACTGGCTGCCGGCATCAACCGCATGGCCGAGACCCTGCACAGCGCCCACGAAGAGCTGCAGCACAGCATCGACCAGGCCACCGAGGACGTGCGCCAGAACCTGGAAACCATCGAGATCCAGAACATCGAGCTGGACATGGCGCGCAAGGAGGCCCTGGAGGCCAGCCGCATCAAGTCCGAATTCCTCGCCAACATGAGCCACGAGATCCGCACCCCGCTCAACGGCATCCTCGGCTTCACCCACCTGTTGCAGAAGAGCGAGCTGAGCCCGCGCCAGCTCGACTACCTCGGCACCATCGAGAAATCCGCCGACAACCTGCTGGGGATCATCAACGAGATCCTCGACTTCTCCAAGATCGAGGCCGGCAAGCTGGTGCTCGACAGCATCCCGCTCAACCTGCGCGACCTGATCCAGGACACCCTGACCATCCTTGCCCCGGCCGCCCACGCCAAGCAGCTGGAGCTGCTCAGCCTGGTCTACCGCGACACCCCGTTGTCGCTGGTAGGCGACCCGTTGCGGCTCAAGCAGATCCTCACCAACCTGGTGAGCAATGCCATCAAGTTCACCCGCGAAGGCACCATCGTCGTGCGCGCCATGCTCGAGGACGAGCAGGAAGACAGCGTGCAACTGCGCATCAGCGTCCAAGACACCGGCATCGGCCTGTCGCCGCAGGATGTGCGCACCCTGTTCCAGGCCTTCAGCCAGGCCGACAACTCGCTGTCGCGCCAGCCCGGCGGTACCGGCCTGGGCCTGGTGATCTCCAAGCGCCTGATCGAACAGATGGGGGGCGAAATCGGCGTCGACAGCACGCCGGGCGAAGGCTCGCAGTTCTGGATCAGCCTCAACCTGCCCAAGGCCCACGACGACACCGAGGAGCAACCCGCCCAGGCCCTGGTCGGCCGTAGCGTGGCCATCGTCGACGGGCACGACTTGGCCCGCCAGGCGTTGGAGCACCAACTGGAGGACTGCGGCCTGGCGGTCAGCGTGTTCGCCTCCTGCGACCAGCTGCTGCACGGCGTGCAGGCGGCTAGCCAGGCCGGGCAGCCGTTCGAGTTCGCCGTGCTCGGGGTCAACCTCGGCAGCCTGGCGCCGGAACAATTGGGGCAGTACCACCAACAGCTCGAGCGCCTGGGTTGCCAGTGCGTGGTGCTGTGCCCCACCACCGAGCAACCGCTCTACCATCCTTACCTGCCCAACGCCCACGGCCAATTGCTGGCCAAGCCCACCTGCACGCGCAAGTTGCGCCGCCTGCTGCTGGAACTGGTACAACCCCGCCGCCCAGTATGCGAGCAGCGCAGCAACGGCGGC
Organism: Pseudomonas sp. RC3H12; assembly: GCF_018596375.1. NCBI lineage: Bacteria > Pseudomonadati > Pseudomonadota > Gammaproteobacteria > Pseudomonadales > Pseudomonadaceae > Pseudomonas > Pseudomonas sp. RC3H12. The sequence continues at coordinate 3,464,542 of NZ_CP075595.1, forward strand.
CAGCGCATGCCCAAGCTCCTCTGCGTCGACGACAACCCGGCCAACCTGCTGCTGGTGCAGACCCTGCTCGAAGGGATGGGCGCCGAGGTACTGGCGGTGAACAGTGGCTATGCCGCGGTGCAGGCCGTGCAGGACGAGCCCTTCGACCTGGTGCTGATGGATGTGCAGATGCCCGGCATGGATGGCCGTGCCTGCACCGAACAGATCCGCCAGTGGGAGGCCAGCCAGAGCGGTCCGCCCCTACCCATCGTGGCCCTCACCGCCCACGCCATGGCCAACGAAAAGCGCGCCCTGCTGCACAGCGGCATGGACGATTACCTGACCAAGCCGATCAGCGAGCGCCAGTTGGCCCAGGTGGTGATGAAATGGACCGGCCTGAGCCTGGGATCACCGCCGCAGGAGCGCCCCAGTGAGCGCCTGCCCGACAGCAGCGAGCTGAAGGTGCTCGACCCGGAGGAAGGGCTGCGCCTGGCCGCCGGCAAGCCGGACCTGGCGGCGGATATGCTGGCCATGCTCCTGGCCTCGCTGGAGTCCGACCGCGAGGCCATCCAGGCCGCTCGCGACGCGGCCGATCGCAATGCCATGATCGAACGGGTACACCGACTCAACGGCGCCTCGCGTTATTGCGGCGTACCGCAGTTGCGCGCGGCCTGCCAGCGCAGCGAGACCTTGCTCAAGCAGGACAGCCCCCAGGCATTGCAGGCCCTGGACGAACTGGACCAGGCCATCAGCCGACTGGCCGAGCAGGCGCGCGAAAGCGCCTGAATCCCCCATAGGCTTCGCAAGAGTCGTGGGAGCGGCCGTGCGTCTTGCCCCGCGACAGGGCCGTCACAGATCAATACCCGATCTACCTGACGGCCTAGACTGTTGCCGACTCACAGAAGGAAGCCCCCCATGCGCGCCCTGTTGTTCAGCAGCCAGCACTACGACCAGGAAAGCTTCACCCGCGCCGCCAGCGCGGGCGCCCTGGAGCTGCACTACCAGCCCGCCCGCCTGACCCTGGACACCGCAGCCCTCGCCCAGGGCTTCGAGGTGGTCTGCGCCTTCATCAACGACGAGCTCAACGCCCAGGTCTTGCAGCGCCTGGCCGCTGGCGGCACACGCCTGATCGCCCTGCGCTCGGCCGGCTACAACCACGTCGACCTGGCTGCCGCGCAGCGCCTCGGGCTCAGCGTGGTGCGTGTACCGGCCTATTCGCCGCACGCCGTCGCCGAACATGCCGTGGCGCTGATCCTGGCCCTCAACCGCCGCCTGCACCGGGCCTACAACCGCACCCGCGAAGGCGATTTCACCCTGCACGGGCTGACCGGCTTCGACCTGCACGGCAAGACCGTCGGCGTGGTCGGCACCGGCCAGATCGGCGCGGCCTTCGCCCGCATCATGGCCGGCTTCGGCTGCCAGCTGCTGGCCTACGACCCCTACCCCAACCCTGAGCTGGTCGCCCTCGGCGCCCGCTACCTGGAACTGCCCGAGCTGCTGCGCCAGGCACGCATCATCAGCCTGCACTGCCCGCTCACCGAGCACACCCGCCACCTGATCAACGCCCAGAGTCTGGCCCAGCTGCAGCCCGGTGCCATGCTGATCAACACCGGTCGCGGCGCGCTGGTCGACACCCCGGCACTGATCGACGCGCTCAAGAGTGGCCAGCTCGGCTACCTGGGGCTGGATGTCTATGAAGAGGAGGCGCAGTTGTTCTTCGAGGACCGCTCCGACTTGCCGCTGCAGGACGACGTGCTGGCACGGCTGCTGACCTTCCCCAACGTGATCGTCACCGCGCACCAGGCGTTCCTTACCCGCGAGGCCCTGGATGCCATCGCCGCCACCACCCTGGACAACATCTCCCGCTGGGCGGCAGGCAATCCGCAGAATCTTGTAAACGGTTGATGCTAGGATACGCGGCACTTTTGGAGGACCCATGGTCGAACACGATTTCCGCTACACCCTTTTCAACCCGCAACACACCTTGATCGAGTGCCGCGCGCTGGTACCGGGCCGCTACCAGGTCACCGGCAACGGCGGCTCGATCCAGAAAGGCGACGCACTGCTGGTTTCGCTCAAAGGCAGCAAAACCCTGTCCATGCGCCTGACCGTGGACAGCGTGCGCCACCTGATCAACCCCACCGGGCAGTGGGTGGCCGTGGCCCAGGGGCCAGTATTCAACGAACTGGAAATCCACGAGTGGCAGGTCAAGTGCGACGGCTGCGACGCGGTGCTGGACTTCGAGTTCGCCGTCGAAGCCAAGCTCGGCAAGAAGGGCCACGCCCCGGCAGCCACCGCCCGTGTCCAGGAGCTGGGCTGGGCCAGCCAGGGCGACAAGCACCTGTGCCCGCAGTGCCAGGAGCGCGCCTGAGTGAAACAGCTGCTGACCGGCGTGCTGATCGCCACCGGCCTGATGGGCTGCGCGTCACAACCTTCGAAGCTGCAGCAGGAGCAAAGCTACCTGCTGGAGTGGATTGGTGAACGCCCGCTGATCGACTACAGCCACCTGACCCTGACCCTGGCCAGCGATGGCCGTGCCTATGGCAATGCCGGCTGTAACCACTGGTTCGCGCCCTACACGCTGGACGGCGAGCACTTGAGCTTCGGCAAGGTCGGCAAGACCCGCAAGCTGTGCGCGCCAGCGCTGATGGAGCAGGAGAAACGCTTCCTGCAGGCGCTGGAGACGGTGCAGCGCTGGGACGTGTCGCCAATCGAGCAGATCCGCTTCTGGCCGGCCGAGGGCAAGCCGCTGCGGTTCTGGCCTGAGGAAGGCTGAAACCATCGCGGGGCAAGCCGGCTCCTACGTGGGAGCGAGCTTGCCCCGCGATGCAGGGTTCAGGCGCCGCCTTTCAACGCCTTGATCTTGGCCTGCAAACCCTCGAGGGTCTGCTCGCCCAGCAATTGCTCACGCACCTTGCCCTTGTCATCGATGATATAGGTCACCGGCAGCGCCTCGCTGCGCGGCAGCTCATAGCGCTCGGCCGGGTCTTGCGCGAGCACGGTGAAGCCGATGCCGAGGGTCTCGGCGGCGGCCTTGAGGTCGGCGCCCTGCAAGCCATCGAAGTTCACCCCCAGCACCTTGATGCCCTGGGCATCCCACTGCTTCGCCGCAGCATTGAGCTCGGGGATTTCGGTACGGCACGGGCCGCACCATTCGGCCCAGTAATTGAGCACCAACCAGTGCCCGTCGACCTGTTCGGCCTTCACCGTATTGCCGTGCTGGTCCACGCCGTAGTCCGCACCGCAGCCGCCGAGCAGCAGGCTCGCGGTGATGGCCAGTGCAGCTGCCAAACGCCTTGCCATGGGTCAATCCTTCTCGAAGTTTTCAAGCATTGAAGTCGGTCGCTGCGGTTAGAATAGCCGCCACACCCAGCTGGATGCGACCCGTCATGACCGATCTGACCCTCTATCATAACCCGCGCTGCTCGAAATCCCGCGGCGCCCTGGAACTGCTCGAAGCGCGCGGCCTCGCACCGACCATCGTGCGCTACCTCGAGACCCCGCCGGACGCCGCCACCCTCGAACAGCTGCTCGCCAAGCTGGGCATCGGCGCGCGCCAACTGCTGCGCACCGGCGAAGACGAATACAAGGCACTGGAGCTGGCCAACCCAGCCCTGAGCGACGCTCAGCTGATCAAGGCGATGGTCGAGCATCCCAAGCTGATCGAACGCCCGATCCTGGTCGCAGGCGACAAGGCCGTGATCGGACGCCCACCCGAGAAGGTCCTGGAGATCCTGCCGTGAGCGAACCCTACATCCTGGTGCTGTACTACAGCCGCCACGGCTCCACCAGCGAGATGGCCCGGCACATTGCCCGCGGCGTCGAGATGGCCGGTCTGGAGGCGCGCCTGCGCACGGTGCCGGCGATCTCCACCGAGTGCGAAGCCGTGGCCCCGGACATCCCGGCCAGCGGCGCGCTGTACGCCACCCTCGACGACCTGCGCCACTGCGCGGGCCTGGCCATGGGCAGCCCGACCCGCTTCGGCAACATGGCCGCACCGCTCAAGTACTTCCTCGACGGCACCAGCAGCCTGTGGCTGGGCGGCGAGCTGGTGGGCAAGCCAGCGGCGGTGTTCACTTCCACCGCCAGCCTGCACGGCGGCCAGGAAACCACCCTGCTGTCGATGCTGCTGCCGCTGATGCACCACGGCATGCTGGTCACCGGCCTGCCCTACAGCGAGTCGGCGCTGCTCGATACCCGCGGCGGCGGCACCCCATATGGGGCCAGCCACCATGCCGGCGCCGACGGCAAGCGCGAGCTGGACCAGCACGAGATCACCCTGTGCCGCGCCCTCGGCCAACGCCTGGCCAACACCGCCAAGGCCCTGGGTGGCCAGCGTGGCTAGAAAACCCAAGGTGCTGCCGCCACTGGAGTGGCTCGCCCCACGCGTACGGCTGACCCGCGCCCTGAGCCTGGCTTGCTTCTTCGGCCTGATCGCCCTGCTGGTGGTGAACAACCTGTGGTTCGCCAACCTGCACGGGGCGCGGGTCGAAGTGATCCTGGCCATCGAGCTGATCCCCCTACTGCTGCTGCTGCCGGGCATGCTGATGGGCAGCGCCCGGGCGCATGCCTGGACCTGCTTCGTGGTCAATATCTACTTCATCAAGGGCGTGCTGGCCGCGTTCGACCCCGCCCGAGCGCTGTTCGGCTGGGTCGAGGTGCTGGTGAGCCTGGGGCTGTTCGTCAGCGGCTTGCTGTTCGTGCGCTGGAAGTTCCAGCAGGATCGACGCCTGGCTGGCGAAGGTGCCTGAACGTATCGGGGCCGCGTTGCGGCCCCGGCGATCTCAATGGTTGACGGTATGCGCCAGCATCACCGACAGCTGGCACAGCGGCCGACCGCTTTCGGCGTGCCACTGATTGAACGCCTGCTGCACCAGCGCCAGGTCACGCAGGCTGGTCGGCGGCTTGTCGATGATCTTCTGGGCGATCAACGCGGCGGCCATGTCGTCGGTGGGGATGAAGGTGTCCTTGCCGACCATGCGCAGGAAACGCGGAGCCGATAGTCCGCCCAGCTGGTTGCCATGCTTGGCCAGGTACTTCCACAGCCCGACGATATCGGTCTCGGGCCAGTCGGCGATGAACGCGCCGAAACTGCCCTTCTCCTTCGCCACGTCGAGGATCATCTGCGCATTGCGCGGCACGCTCTTGAGCTTGCCCAGGTGGCGGATGATGCGCTCGTCCTGCATCAGCCGCTCCAGGTGCTCGGCGCCCATCAGCACCACTTTCTCCGGGTCGAAGCCAAAGAACACCTGCTCGAACGCCGGCCACTTGGCATCCACCAGGCTGTGCTTGAGCCCGGCGCGGAACACGCGCAGGGCCAGGGTCGACAGGTAGCGGTCGTCGGTGATGTCGCGCAGCTGCGCGGGTGTGCGCGGCTGCGGCAGGAAGGCTTCCAGCGCCTTGGCCGAACCGAAGCGGTTCAGGCAGTACTCATGCAACCACTGGTAGTCGCGCATAAGGTCAGATGTTCAGCACGTCGAGGAAGCGCGGGGTGGCGCTCTCGTCGATCTTCAGGCTGGTGAAGTCGAACAGGTTGCGGTCGGCCAGCTGCGACGGCGCGACGTTCTGCAGGGCGCGGAAAATGCTCTCGGTGCGGCCAGGGTGCTTGCGCTCCCACTCCACCAGCATGTCCTTGACCACCTGGCGCTGCAGGTTTTCCTGCGAGCCGCACAAGTTGCACGGGATGATCGGGAATTCCTTCATGTCCGAATACGCCTGGATGTCCTTCTCGCTGCAGTAGGCCAGCGGGCGGATCACCACGTTGCGGCCGTCGTCGGCGCGCAGCTTCGGCGGCATGCCCTTGAGCGCGCCGTTGAAGAACATGTTGAGGAAGAAGGTCTCGACGATGTCGTCGCGGTGGTGCCCCAGGGCCATCTTGGTCGCGCCGATCTCGTCGGCGAAGGTGTACAAGGTGCCGCGACGCAGGCGCGAGCACAGCGAGCAGGTGGTCTTGCCCTCGGGCACCAGCTCCTTGACCACCGAGTAGGTATCCTTCTCGACGATGTGGTACTCGACGCCCAGTTCCTTGAGGTAGGCCGGCAGCACGTGCTCGGGGAAGCCCGGCTGCTTCTGGTCCATGTTCACCGCGACGATCTCGAACTTGATCGGCGCCACCTTCTGCAGGTGCAACAGAACGTCGAGCATGGTGTAGCTGTCCTTGCCGCCGGACAGGCAGACCATGACCTTGTCGCCATCCTCGATCATGTTGAAGTCGGTGATGGCTTCGCCGGCGAGGCGACGCAGGCGTTTTTGCAGTTTGTTCTGGTTGACCGAGAGGGTGCCCATAGCGCTTGAATCCGCGAGGTGTGACAAAAGCCGGCTATTTTACGCACAAACCGGGCGGCGCAGTAGGTGAATCCGATAAAGACTTCAAGGGAATCAGCACCGGTCCTGACAGCGCGATTTGCTCTAAAAACCCGGTTTTCTGTGGGGAACGGCTTCCTATACTGCGACATAAGGCCACATTGGCGCAGCACCTGGTGTCCTGGCCTCGGGCCATAGGCGCTCCATCCGGGGGGCGTTTGGCAACGACGATAGGAGTGACCCGTATGATTCATCATGTTGTTGGGCTGTTCACCCACCCCGACCAGGAGTGGCGGGAGATTCGTGGCGAGGATGAAAGCATCAGCCACATGTACCTGACACACACGTTGATCCTGGCGGCGATTCCCGCCGTGTCGGCGTTCATCGGCACCACCCAGGTCGGCTGGGTGATCGGCGAGCGGCCAGCCGTGATGCTGACCATGGAAAGCGCGTTGTGGATGAGCATCATGTCCTACCTGGCGATGCTCGCCGGCGTGGCGGTGATGGGCGCCTTCATCCACTGGATGGCGCGCACCTACGACGCCAACCCGAGCATGGCGCAGTGCATCGCCTTTGCCACCTACACCGCCACCCCGCTGTTCATCGGCGGCCTTGCGGCGCTGTACCCGCACCTGTGGCTGGGCATGCTGATCGGCACGGCGGCGATCTGCTACACCGTGTACCTGCTGTATGTCGGCTTGCCGACCTTCATGAACATACCGTCGGATGAAGGCTTCCTGTTCTCCAGCTCGGTGCTGGCGGTGGGCCTCGTGGTTCTGGTGGCGATCATGGCCGCGACCGTGATCATCTGGGGACTGGGCGTGGGGCCCGTCTACACCAACTGAACGCATACCAACCAGATCCAACCAACACTGGGGCATCACCGAGGCCGCCGCAAGGCGGCCTCGCTTCGTGTGCCTGACCGACGGCTCGGCAGCCGCCCATTGCCTGCGGCATAATGCCCGGTCAGGAGAACTACCCCGCCATGCCCGAGCTGCTCAGACAACGCGTCGAAACCTGTTACCAGCAAGCCGAAACCTTCTTCAAACGCCCCTTCCTGCGCCCGCAGGTCAGCTTCAAGCTGCGCGGACAGAAGGCCGGCGTCGCCCACCTGCACGAAAACCTGCTGCGCTTCAACCTGCAGCTGTACCGCGAGAACGCCGAAGACTTCCTGCGCCAGACCGTGGCCCACGAAGTCGCCCACCTGATCGCCCACCAACTATTCGGCGAGCGCATCCAGGCCCATGGCGAGGAATGGCAGTTGATCATGCGCGGGGTGTACGAGCTGCCGCCGAACCGCTGCCACAACTACGAGGTGCAGCGGCGCGTGGCGACACGCTACATCTACCGTTGTCCGTGCCCGGAGAGCGATTTCCCGTTCACCGCCCAGCGGCACAAGCTGGTGCGCCAGGGACGGCGGTACCTGTGCCGGCGCTGCCGGGAGATCCTGGTGTATAGCGGCGAGACCCGGGTCGAATAATCGTCAACGCATGAAAAAGGCGACCCGAGGGTCGCCTTTTGTCTTTCATCTCACGCTCAACGCGCCGGGCCTTCGGCCACGCCCAGGTCGTCGGTCGGACGGGTGTCGATCAGCGGCGAGCCGCCAGACGCCAGTTCGGCCTGCAGGGTGTCGGTGTCCAGCTCCTTGACCCACTTGGCCACGACCACGGTGGCCACGGCGTTGCCGATCAGGTTGGTCAGGGCGCGCGCTTCGGACATGAAGCGGTCGATACCCAGGATCAGCGCCAGGCCGGCAACCGGCAGGTGGCCGACGGCCGACAGGGTGGCGGCCAGGACGATGAAGCCCGAACCTGTGACGCCCGCGGCACCCTTGGAGGCCACCAGCAGCACCAGCAGCAGGGTGATCTGGTGGGTGATGTCCATGGTGGTGTCGGTGGCCTGGGCGATGAACACCGCGGCCATGGTCAGGTAGATCGAGGTACCGTCCAGGTTGAACGAGTAACCGGTCGGGATCACCAGGCCAACCACGGATTTCTTCGCGCCCAGGCGCTCCATCTTGGCCAGCATGCGCGGCAGGGCCGACTCGGAGGACGAGGTGCCCAGGACGATCAGCAGCTCTTCACGGATGTAGCGGATCAGCTTGATGACGCTGAAGCCATGGGCGCGGCAGATACCGCCCAGCACGACCAGGATGAACAGCAGGCAAGTGATGTAGAAGCAGGCCATCAGGTAGCCCAGCTGCACCAGCGAACCCACGCCGTACTGGCCGATAGTGAAGGCCATGGCGCCGAAGGCGCCGATCGGGGCCAGCTTCATGATCATGTTGATGATGTTGAACATGACATGGGCGAAGCGATCGATCAGGTCCAGCACCGGCTTGCCGTAGCTGCCCAGGCGGTGCAAGGCGAAGCCGAACAGCACCGAGAACATCAGCACTTGCAGGATGTCGCCGTTGGCGAAGGCGCCGACCACGGTGTTGGGGATGACATTGAGCAGGAAGCCGACGGTGGTCTGCTGCGCGCCGGCGGCGGCATAGGCAGCCACGCTGCTGGCGTTGAGGGTGCTCACGTCGACGTGCATGCCGGCACCCGGCTGCACCACGTTGACTACCACCAGGCCGATGATCAGGGCGATGGTGGAGACGATCTCGAAGTACAGCAGCGCGTAACCGCCGGTCTTGCCGACCGACTTCATGCTTTGCATGCCCGCGATGCCGCTGACCACGGTACAGAAGATGATCGGCGCGATGACCATCTTGATCAGCTTGACGAAGCCGTCACCCAGGGGTTTGAGGGCTACGCCGGTCTCCGGGTAGTAGTGGCCGAGCAGGATACCGATGGTGATCGCGACGATCACCTGGACATACAGCGATTTGTACAGCGGCTGACGAGTCGTCATGGCTAATTTTTCCTCAAGTGGGCCGGCGCATCCTTCCCAGGATGTCGGGGCACCTGAATCGCGAACCCTCCTGTACCCGGAGGGATTTGTCGTTGTGTTCGAGCACCTGGGCAGGCCTCTGCCAGGTGAATAGCAAGGGCAATGCCAAAGTGCCCGCTTGAGGTGCACAGCCAATGATTACAGGGTGTGAATGCCCCGGGACGGGGCGCAGTAGCCGGTAGGAAATGGCGGATTTCCGCCCGATGGCGGAAATCGTACAGGGCGGGTTGGCGGATTTCCGCCTCAGAGGTATTCAGTGGGACTTCCCGGTGGGAGCGGGCTTGCCCCGCGATGAGGACCGCTCCGGATGGCACCGGCTTCGCCGGTATCGCGGGGCTAGCCCGCTCCCACGCACCGCCCCCTGCACTGGAAAGGCAGAATCAATCGAGTCGGAAAGCGATACGGAACGCAGCCCCGCCCAACGGCGAATCGCCCAGGCTCAACTCGGCGTCGTAGCTGTCGATGATGTCCTTGACCACCGCCAGGCCGATCCCCTGCCCGGGGTGCTGGCGGTCCAGCCGCTCGCCGCGTTCGAGAATGCGCTCACGCTGGTCGGGCGGCACGCCCGGGCCGTCGTCCTCGATCCACAGCTCCAGTTGCCCCGGCGCTTCGCGCAGGCTGACCCGCACCTGCCCCAGGCACAACCGGTAGGCGTTCTCCAGCAGGTTGCCGAGCAGCTCGAGCAAGGCCCCCTGCTCCATCGGCACCCGCGCATCGGCCGGGAGATCGAAACCGACCTCGACGCGTTTGTCGCGATAGACCTTGGCCAAGGTGCTGCACAGGCTGTCGAGCAACGGCTTGAGCTCGACCTGGTGCTTTACCAGGCCACTCTTGCGCAGGCTGGCGCGTTGCAATTGGTAGTCGATCTGCTGGCTCATGCGCTCGATCTGGCTTTGCAGCACCCGCGCCTGCTCGCGGTCGCCCTGCTCCATGCTCTCGCCCACGCCCTGCAGCACCGCCAGCGGGGTCTTCAGGCAGTGGGCCAGGTCGTCGAGCGAGTCGCGGTAGCGCTGGCGCTGCTCGCGCTCGCTGCGCAGCAGGCGGTTGAGCGAGCCGGTCAGGCGCAGCAGCTCGCGTGGGTGTTCACGGCTGAGCCCATCCCTGGCGCCGCTCTCCACGTCATCCAGCTCGGAGCTGAGCCGGCGCAGCGAGCGCAGGCCCCAGGTCAGGCCGGCCCACAGCAGCACCATCAGCGCCAGCAGCGCCGCGCCGAAGCCGAAGTAGAGTTTCTCGCGCAGGCCATTGAGGGTGTCCTGGTATTCGCGGACCGGTTGCAGGGCGACGATGCTGAACGCCGCGCTCTTGCCGCCAAGCAGCCTGACCTCGACGTCATAGACGAAGAACTCCTCGCCGTCGTCCTGGTGAATACGGGCGAATTCGTTGCCACGCCCGTCATAGCGCGGGTGGTAGTTGATGTTGCGGTTGCGCGTGGCCCGCGACTGCCACACCAGCTTGCCCTGGCGGTCGAAGATGTAGCCGAGCAAGCCTGTATACGGCAGGTTGAAGCGTTCGTCCGGCAGCAGCGCCGGCATCTGCAACTGGCCATGCTCGATGCGCGCGGCGGAAATCAGCGTGGTCACGTCCGAGGCCAGGCGCTGCTCGATGGACTCCTGCAACGCCAGGCTGAAGGCCTTCTGCAGCGCCGGCAGCAACGCCAGCATGAACAGCAGCGCCAGCAACGCCGCCGCCAGCATCAGGCGCACCCGCAGCGAACGGATCATCGGCAGCGCTCAGTGAACAGGTAGCCCAGGCCACGCACGGTATCGATCGGCTTGAAGCCGTTGTCGCCCTCGAGCTTGCGACGCAGGCGGCCGACCAGCACCTCGATGACGTTCGGGTCGCGCTCCTCGTCGTCCGGGTACAGCTGTTCCATCAACCGGTCCTTGGCCACCACCTGCTGGTGATGGCGCATGAGGTACTCGAGGATGCGGTATTCGTAGGCGGTCAGCGCCAGCGGTTGCTCGTCCAGGGTCGCCTGCTTGCGGTTGAGGTCGAGCACCAGCGGGCCGGCGGCGATGGTCGACTGGGTGAAGCCGCTGGAGCGGCGCAGCAAGGCGTTGAGGCGCGCCTCCAGCTCTTCGAACTGGAACGGCTTGACCACATAGTCGTCGGCGCCGGCGGCCAGGCCTTCGACCTTGTCCTGCCAGTTGCCGCGGGCGGTGAGGATCAGGATCGGGAAGGTCTGGCCAAGGTTGCGCAGCTGGCGGATCAGGTCCAGCCCGCTCATGCCCGGCAGGCCCAGGTCGATCACCGCCAGGTCATGGTTGTACTGCTCGGCCTGGTACAAGGCTTCCTCGGCGTTGGCCACCGCCTGCACCACATGGCCGCCCTCGCCGAGGCGGGTGAACAGGTGATGACGCAGCAGCGCCTCGTCCTCGACCACCAGCAATTTCATGCAGTTCTCCTTTGAATAGCGAATGCCTGTACCGGCCTCATCACGGGGCAAGCCCGCTCCCACGGGTCATGCACTCCTCGCGATGAGGCCGGTACAGGATAACAGCGACCTCAGAACTTGTAGCTTGCCGCCAGGTAGGTCTGCGCGCTGCTGGTCAGGCGCAGGGTGCCGTCCTTCGGCCCGCCGTGGGCGCCGATCTCGGTGGCGGCGTTGCTGCGCAGGTAACGGTAGCCCATCTCCACCGAGGCCTTGTCGGTGATTTCCTGGATCACGCCGGCCTGCAGGCCCACGGCATAGCCGTAGTCGGTGTCGCGGCTGGCGCCCGGCGAGTCCTGGGTCAGCTTGGTCATGCCCAGGGTGCCGCCACCGAACAGCTTGGTGGTATCACCCACCGGCAGGAACAGGTCGTAGCTGCCGAGCAGGTTTTCCTGGCGCAGCTTGACGCCGCTGTGGTCGCCCGAGACGTTGTCGTAGGTCATGTAGTAGCGGCCCTGGTCGTTGATCTTGCCCAGGCGCACGCCCCAGGTGCTGTCCTTGCCGATGATGCCGTCGGCGTTCAGGCCGTCGGTGTTGCGTTGCAACAGGCCGGACTTGCGCACTTTGTCGCTGGTCTGGCCGTAGGTCAGGCTGGCGAAGTTGTCATCGGCCTGGGCGGCGGTGGTGAGGCCGGCGGCGCAAACCGCCATGGCGGCGATCAGGGTATTGAGCGTTTTCATGGTTCAGGTACTCCGGGTTGGATGCGTTGTTTCTGTCTGGGGACTAGAGTAGGGAGGGTGCCCTGAACCCCTGCTGAACCCGGCCTGAACCTGGGCTGAACGAACCGAACAAGGAGCTCGACCATGCGTACCCTGCTTGCACTGGCCCTGTTGTGCGGCGCCACCCTCGCCCAGGCGGCGGTGCAGACCCGCGAGATCCCCTACCAGGATGCCGACGGCAACCGCCTGATCGGCTACTACGCCTACGACGACGCCGTCGAGGGCAAGCGCCCGGGCGTGGTGGTGGTGCATGAATGGTGGGGGCTGAACGACTACGCCAAGCGCCGCGCCCGCGACCTCGCGGCGCTGGGCTACAACGCCCTGGCCATCGACATGTACGGCGACGGCAAGAACACCGAGCACCCCGCCGATGCGCAGGCGTTCATGGCCGCGGCGATGAAGGACCCAGCGGCCGCCGCCCGGCGCTTCGATGCCGGGCTGGAGCTGCTGAAGATCCAGCCCAACACCAACAAGCACCAGCTGGCGGCCATCGGCTACTGCTTTGGCGGCAAGGTGGTGCTGGACGCGGCGCGCCGCGGTGAGAAGCTCGACGGCGTGGTGAGCTTCCATGGCGCGCTGGTGACCCAGACGCCGGCCAAGCCGGGGGTGATCCGGGCCAAGATCCTGGTGGAGCATGGCGAGGCCGACAGCATGGTCACCCCGCAGCAGGTGACGGCGTTCAAGGCGGAGATGGATGCGGCGAAGGCCGACTACAAGTTCGTCGGGATTCCGGGGGCCAAGCATGGCTTCAGCAACCCGGATGCCGACCGCTTGAGCCATGGCGAGCATGGCGGGCCGGATATCGGCTATGACAAGGCGGCTGACGAGAGCTCGTGGAAGGATATGCAGGCGTTCCTGAAGGATGCGCTCGACTGATGATCGCCGGGGCCGCTTTGCGGCCCTTTCGCCGGCAAGCCGGCTCCCACAAAAGATGGCGACGCCCCCTGTGGGAGCCGGCTCGCCGGCGAAAGGGCTGCGCAGCAGCCTCAAAATCTGTGCTCCACCACCAGCCACCAGGCTGGCACAATACCCGCCATGAACAGACTCCCCACCTGCTGCGCCCCGCTCCAGCACCATTGGCCCCTGCCGCGCCCGGTCCCCGGCGCGGTGCTGGTCAGTTGTGCCTTCGACCCGGCCAAGCTCGCGCCCGATGACTACCAGCGCGCCGGCATCGAACAGACCGCCAGCCTGCAACGCTCGGTGGCCAAGCGCCAGGCCGAGTACCTGGCCGGTCGGGTCTGCGCCCGCGAGGCGCTACGGATACTCGACGGTCGCAGCTACGCTCCCGCCCCTCATGAAGACCGCTCGCCCATCTGGCCCGCCGGCATCCACGGCTCGATTACCCACGGCCAGGGCTGGGCCGCCGCCGTGGTGGCTACCGAGGGCCAATGCCGCGGCCTGGGGCTGGACCAGGAAACCCTGCTCGGCGAAGACCGCGCCGAACGCCTGGCCGGGGAGATCCTCACCCCCGCGGAGCTGGAACGCCTGGACCGCAGCCAACAGGCCCTGGCCGTGACCCTGACCTTCTCGCTCAAGGAAAGCCTGTTCAAGACGCTCTACCCGCTGACGAAAAAGCGCTTCTATTTCGAGCACGCCGAACTGCTGGAATGGTCCAGCGACGGCCACGCCCGCCTGCGCCTGCTCACAGACCTGTCGGCCGAGTGGCACCACGGCGTCGAGCTAGATGGCCAGTTCTGCCTGCAGGACGGCCACCTGCTCAGCCTGATCAGCGTTTAATCGCGTGGCTGCTCCCGCGGCCAGCTCAGGCTGAAACACGCCCCGCCCAGCTGCTCGCTGTGCCCGACCAGGGCGCGGCCGCCGTGCCAGTAGATGATCCGCCGGACGATCGACAGCCCCAGGCCATGCCCGCCCGAGGCCCGGGTGCGGCTGTCGTCGAGGCGGGTGAAGGGGGTGAAGATGCGGTGCCACACGCCCTCGGGAATCCCGGGGCCGTCGTCCTCCACATCGATGCGGCAACGCTGCTGTCCCAGGTGATAGCTCACGCGCACTTCGGACTCGGCATGGCGCATGGCATTGCGCACCAGGTTCTGCAGGGCCCGGTGCAGGTAGCGCGGCTCGGCCTCGACCCGAGCATCACCGCCGTCGAGCCCGTGGCATTCGCCGCGCACTACCCGCACCTCGGCGCGCAGCGGCGCCAGCTCCTCGATCACTCGCGCCAGCAGCTCGTCCAGGTCCACCACCTGGAAATGCAGGGCCGGCGCGCCCTGCTCCAGGCGGGCGTAGGTCAGCATCTCGTCGACCAGCTTGTCCAGGTCCTGGATATCGCCGTCCATGCCCGCCAGGTGCTTGGCCCGGGCAGCGTCGGTGCTGGCGCTCTCGATCATCTCCAGGCCAAAGCGCAGCCGCGCCACCGGCGTGCGCAACTCGTGGGACACCGCCCGCACCAGCTCGCGCTGCATGGTCAATGAACGTTGCAGGTGCTCGGCCATGCCATTGAAGGCCTCGGCCAGGCGCCCCACCGAGTCGGCATCGCCGGCCGGCACCCGGGTGTCCAGGCTGCCCTGGGCGATGCGCGTGGCCGCCACCTCCAGGCCGGACACCCGCCGCTCCAGTTGGCGCACCAGCAGGTAGACCACCAGGCCGATCAGGCACAAGCCGAGAAAGGCGATCAGGATCAGCAACTGCGGCGGATAGGGGTTGAGCTGATACAGAGGGCCGATCTCCAGCACCCAGGGCGAGCCGGACAGCCCCGAGAACACGCGGATCGAATCACCGTCCCGGCCCAGGGCCATCACCGTGTCGCCCTCCTCCACCCGGCGGCGCTGGTCGTCGTCCAGGGCGGCGCGCTCGATACGCTGCAGGGCGATGTCGAAGCCGAAACCCTTGCTCTGCCGAAGCTGTGCCAGGCGCGCCTGCTGCTCGGTCACCGGGTAGCGCACCAGCTCATCGGCCAATAGATAAAGCGTGGCACGGGCCAGCTGCTCGCTGATCTGCTTGACCTCGGCCACCAGCAGCAGGTCTTCGTGGCCGACCCGACGCAATACCCGGGCGGCATGCGGGCCGGTCTTTTCCACCACCACCAGATCGCGGTACAGCCGTGCCCGCTGCCCGCCGTCGAGGGTGAACGCCGACAGCGGCTGCAGGTCCAGCGGCACGCCGAGCAGGCGCTCCCAGATCACCAGCGAACGGGTGCGCTCCACCGCGTTCTGCTGCGCCAGGTTGTCGGCCATCAGGCTGAAGGTGCCCTGGGCCAGGCGCTCGCGGTGCTGGCCAGCACGGATCTCGTTGAGCAGGTGCAGGCTCAGCACGCCGAGCACGGCCACCAGCACCAGCACCGCGAGCATGCCGCCATAGATACGCAGGAAGATCGAGTTCATGGCGCCTCGCCGACGAACAGGTAGCCCTTGCTGCGCAGGGTCTTGATCAGCCGCGGGGTGATCGGGTCGTCGCCGATCTTGGGGCGGATCTTGGAGATGCGCACATCGATGGAGCGGTCCTGGCCGTCGTAGCCGACGCCGCGCAGCGAGGTGAAGATCTCCTCTCGGGACAGCACGCGCCCGGCGTTGCTGGCCAGCAGCCAGAGCAAGTCGAATTCGGCGCCGGTCAGGTCGACCAATTGGCCGTGCAGGCGCGCCTCGCGCTGGCGGCTGTCTATATGCAGGGGGCCGAAGGTCAGGTCCTGGCGGCGCTCCGGGGCGTCGCTGCGGCGCAGCAGGGCGTTGATACGCGCCAGCAGCACGCGCGGGCGCACCGGTTTGCATACGTAGTCGTCGGCGCCCAGGTCCAGGCCCTGGACCTGGTCGAGCTCGTCGCTGCGGGCGGTGAGCATGAGGATGGGGCCGGCGTACTGGCCGCGCACGCGGCGGCAAATGCTCAGGCCGTCTTCGCCGGGCAGCATCAGGTCGAGGATCACCAGGTCCGGCTGGCTGTCGATGATACGCCGCGCGGCGCGGCCACCGTCGCCCTCCACCGCCACTTCGAAGCCGTTGGCCTGGAGGTATTCGGCAGTCAGTTCGGCCAGGCGCTGGTCGTCCTCGACGATCAGGATGCGGTTGATTGGCTGGTCCATGGCCTCCCCTTTTTCTGGTTATTGTCTGGCCTTGTGTTGTCCGTGCCGGCCTAATCGCGGGGCAAGCCCACGCTGCCATGCAAGACCATGCGTGGGAGCGGGCTTGCCCCGCGATTAGGCCGGCACAACCCTTTGATTCCAGC
Organism: Pseudomonas sp. RC3H12; assembly: GCF_018596375.1. NCBI lineage: Bacteria > Pseudomonadati > Pseudomonadota > Gammaproteobacteria > Pseudomonadales > Pseudomonadaceae > Pseudomonas > Pseudomonas sp. RC3H12. Next base: position 3,481,045 of record NZ_CP075595.1, read on the forward strand.
GCAAATCCGCCTTCACCAAAGCGCAACATCAGCCCCGGATACTACGTCCCGCTCCCACCCCTGCCAACTACCGCAAACAGCCCTCGACTGAACCGTTTTTTGTGATAGGGTGCGCGCCCGCAAAATTATGCGTCGGGGCGTAGCAGCCAGAAAAAATAGTGCAAACCTCTTGGGACAAGGCCTACAGCGAATACCCACGGATGACTCACAAAGTACCCACAAGTTATCCACAGGCGCCGACCTTGCAAAGCCCCCTGGACCGCATTATCTTGTATCCCTATCGCAGCGAACCACTAGATATTGGGTTTTGCGCAAAATCACAAACACAAGTCAACAGGCAAATTCAAGCGAATTTTCTGGCTGAACTTAAGGTGATTTCAACAGCCAAACCGCTCCTGCGGAGGGCGACCGAGGCAAGCCGCAGACGGCCTTGTTCGGGTATGAGTGTTGCAGGCAAGGCCCGCACTCATCAGCAACAGATTTTGGGTACGCCCAGAACCTTTGACTTCGGCCAGGGAGCGGCAGGTTACTGCCCCTAATTCCTGAGTCTGTCCCGAAGTCGGTAAGCCCGAGCGGGCGGATGCGTGTGCTTCACGCGCATCCCCGCCCGGGCCATCGAGCAAGTGGACGGAACGGTGGCGCCCGACAACGGCGCCTGAACAAACTAGAAACTGTGGAGACACCCACCCATGCAAACCGACACAACTCGCGAGAACCCGCAGGCCAAGGCGCCTCAGGCCGCCGATTCGAACCAGGATCTGGCCGCCACCGCCCCTGGCCAACTGCGCGTGATCAAGCGTAACGGCACTGTCGTCCCCTACACCGACGACAAGATCACCGTTGCCATCACCAAGGCGTTCCTCGCAGTTGAAGGCGGCACCGCCGCCGCCTCGTCGCGCATCCACGACACCGTCGCGCGCCTGACCGAGCAGGTCACCGCCACGTTCAAGCGTCGCATGCCATCGGGTGGCACTATCCACATCGAAGAAATCCAGGACCAGGTCGAACTGGCCCTGATGCGCGCCGGCGAGCAGAAAGTCGCCCGTGACTACGTGATCTACCGCGACCAGCGTGCAAAAGAGCGCGCCACCCGCAGCAACGCCGACGCCGTGGTCGAGCCGCACCCAAGCATCCGCATCACCCTCGCCGACGGCAGCCTGGCGCCGCTGGACATGGCGCGCCTGAACACCATCATCAGCGAAGCCTGCGAAGGCCTGGCCGAAGTCGATGGCGAGCTGATCCAGCGCGAAACCCTGAAGAACCTGTACGACGGCGTGGCCCTGAAAGACGTCAACACCGCCCTGGTGATGACCGCCCGTACCCTGGTCGAGCGTGAGCCGAACTACTCGTTCGTCACCGCCCGCCTGCTGATGGACACCCTGCGTGCCGAAGGCCTGGGCTTCCTGGGCGTGGCCGACAGCGCCACCCACCACGAAATGGCCGACCTGTACGCCAAGGCCCTGCCGGCCTACGTCGAGAAAGGCGTCGAGTTCGAACTGCTCGACCCAGCGCTGAAAGGCTACGACCTGGAGCGCATGGGCAAGGCGATCAACCACGAGCGCGACCAGCAGTTCACCTACCTGGGCCTGCAGACCCTGTACGACCGCTACTTCATCCACAAGGATGGCGTGCGCTTCGAGCTGCCGCAGGTGTTCTTCATGCGTGTGGCCATGGGCCTGGCGCTGGAAGAGAAAGACAAAGAAGCCCGTGCGATCGAGTTCTACAACCTGCTGTCGTCCTTCGACTACATGGCCTCGACCCCGACCCTGTTCAACGCCGGCACCCTGCGCCCGCAGCTGTCGAGCTGCTACCTGACCACCGTGCCGGACGACCTGTCGGGCATCTACCACGCGATCCACGACAACGCCATGCTGTCGAAATTCGCCGGTGGCCTGGGCAACGACTGGACCCCGGTGCGTGCACTGGGCTCGTACATCAAGGGCACCAACGGCAAGTCGCAAGGCGTCGTGCCGTTCCTGAAAGTGGTCAACGACACCGCCGTCGCCGTGAACCAGGGTGGCAAGCGCAAGGGCGCGGTATGTGCCTACCTGGAAACCTGGCACCTCGATATCGAAGAGTTCATCGAGCTGCGCAAGAACACCGGTGATGACCGTCGTCGTACCCACGACATGAACACCGCCAACTGGATCCCCGACCTGTTCATGAAGCGCGTCTTCGATGACGGCAAGTGGACCCTGTTCTCGCCATCGGAAGTGCCTGATCTGCACGACCTGACCGGCAAGGCCTTCGAAGAGCGCTACGAGTACTACGAAGCCCTGACCGAGTACAACAAGATCAAGGTGTTCAAGACCATCCAGGCCAAAGACCTGTGGCGCAAGATGCTGTCGATGCTGTTCGAGACCGGCCACCCGTGGCTGACCTTCAAGGACCCGTGTAACCTGCGCAGCCCGCAGCAGCACGTGGGCGTGGTCCACAGCTCGAACCTGTGCACCGAGATCACCCTGAACACCAACAAGGACGAGATCGCGGTCTGCAACCTGGGCTCGATCAACCTGCCGAACCACATCAATGATGGCAAGCTGGACACCGCCAAGCTGCAACGCACCGTCAACACCGCCGTGCGCATGCTCGACAACGTGATCGACATCAACTACTACTCGGTGCCGCAAGCGCGTAACTCGAACTTCAAGCACCGCCCTGTCGGCCTGGGGATCATGGGCTTCCAGGACGCGCTGTACCTGCAGCACATCCCGTACGGTTCGGACGCTGCCGTCGAGTTCGCCGACAAGTCGATGGAAGCGGTCAGCTACTACGCGATCCAGGCTTCCTGCGACCTGGCCGACGAGCGCGGCGCCTACGAGACCTTCCAGGGTTCGCTGTGGTCCAAGGGCATCCTGCCGCTGGACAGCCAGCAGATCCTGATCGAGGCCCGTGGCCAGAAGTACATCGACGTCGACCTGACCGAGAGCCTGGACTGGGCACCGGTGCGCGAGCGCGTACAAAAAGGTATTCGTAACTCGAACATCATGGCCATCGCGCCGACCGCGACCATCGCCAACATCACCGGCGTGTCGCAGTCCATCGAGCCGACCTACCAGAACCTGTACGTGAAATCGAACCTGTCGGGCGAATTCACCGTGATCAACCCGTACCTGGTCCGCGACCTCAAGGCCCGCGGCCTGTGGGACTCGGTGATGATCAACGACCTGAAGTACTACGATGGTTCCGTGCAGCAGATCGAGCGTATCCCGCAAGAGCTGAAAGACCTGTACGCCACCGCGTTCGAAGTCGAGACCAAGTGGATCGTCGACGCCGCCTCCCGTCGCCAGAAGTGGATCGACCAGGCCCAGTCGCTGAACCTGTACATCGCCGGCGCTTCGGGCAAGAAGCTCGACGTGACCTACCGCATGGCCTGGTACCGTGGTCTGAAGACCACCTACTACCTCCGTGCCCTGGCCGCGACCAGCACCGAGAAGTCGACCATCAACACCGGCAAGCTCAACGCCGTGTCGAGCGGCGGCGACAGCGCCCCGGTCCAGGCCGCGGGCCCAGCCCCGGTACCGAAGGCTTGCGCCATCGACGAGCCGGATTGCGAAGCCTGCCAATAAGGGCTGCGCAGAGGCTACCCCCGGGTAGCCTCTTTTCTGCGCCACGGCGCAGAACCCTGTGGGAGCTGGCTTGCCAGCGATGAGGCCGGCACTGCCAGCACCTTCCCACAGCCAGACATAACAAGCCGGGGCCCAACGCCCCGGTCAGCCCTCCCCGGGCACTCCAGATTTGCGTGCACCGCACCGCAACCAAGATCCACCGGCCATACTCATTGATGGCCCTCAAGCAGGAGATCTCACCATGCTGAGCTGGGACGAATTCGACAAAGAAGACGGCGAAGTCGCCGCCAAGGCCAACACCCCCGCGCAAGCCGCCGCTGCCACCACCCTCGACAAGCTCGACAGCGCCGGCGGTGCCGCCGCCCTGGAAGCCCGCGCCGCCACCGCCGCCGACTCCGACGCCGTCAAGCGCGCCAAGGCTGCCCTGGACGCCCTGGATATCGCCGAAGGCCTGGCCGAGCTGGAAGGCTCCTCGGCCCGCGTCGCCGTTGACGAAAAGCGCATGATCAACTGCCGCGCCGACCTCAACCAGCTGGTACCGTTCAAGTACGACTGGGCCTGGCAGAAGTACCTCGACGGCTGCGCCAACCACTGGATGCCGCAAGAGGTCAACATGACCGCCGACATCGCCCTGTGGAAAAGCATGGACGGCCTGACCGAAGACGAGCGCCGCATCGTGATGCGCAACCTCGGCTTCTTCTCCACCGCCGACTCCCTGGTTGCCAACAACCTGGCCCTGGCCGTGTACCGCCTGATCACCAACCCCGAGTGCCGCCAGTACATCCTGCGCCAGGCCTTCGAAGAGGCGATCCACACCCACGCCTACCAGTACTGCATCGAGTCGCTGGGCATGGATGAAGGCGAGATCTTCAACATGTACCACGAGATCCCGTCGGTCGCGAAGAAAGCCGCCTGGGGCCTGAAGTACACCCGCGCCATCTCGGACCCGGAGTTCAACACCGGCACCGTCGAAACCGACAAAGAGCTGCTGCGCAACCTGATCGCCTACTACTGCGTACTGGAAGGCATCTTCTTCTACTGCGGCTTCACCCAGATCCTGTCGATGGGCCGCCGCAACAAGATGACCGGCGTCGCCGAGCAGTTCCAGTACATCCTGCGCGACGAGTCCATGCACCTGAACTTCGGCATCGACGTGATCAACCAGATCAAGATCGAGAACCCGCACCTGTGGGATGCCGCGATGAAGGAAGAGGCTACCCAGATGATCCTGCAGGGTACCCAGCTGGAGATCGAATACGCCCGTGACACCATGCCACGCGGCGTGCTGGGCATGAACGCGGCGATGATGGAGGATTACCTCAAGTTTATTGCCAACCGTCGACTGACTCAGATTGGGTTGAAGGAAGAGTATCCGGGGACTACCAACCCGTTCCCGTGGATGAGCGAAATCATGGACTTGAAGAAAGAGAAGAACTTCTTTGAGACTCGCGTTATCGAGTACCAGACGGGTGGGGCGTTGAGCTGGGATTAAGACTAACGGTAGAGTGAGTTGAAAATAGACTCACTCTGCCGTAATAAGTTGGATCCAAGTATTGACCTTTATATGATGGCCACTTAACATATTACTCTGAAATAAAAAAGCTCAACCCTTACGGGTTGAGCCTTTGCAATCTTCTGTAAGGGCTAAGTTTCTCAGGCCTACCCTTCAGAAGCCCCCCGAGTCACTGATCGGAACAAGGAGGCGTAAGATTCTACACGTAGGTTTAGCAGCTAGCAAGCCTCTGATGTAATTTCATACGCCCCCTCTGATCGGGCTCATATCTAAGCTGGAGAAAATTCCATGGCTAACGGTAAGAAGCCCGGTGAAAACACCGGAAAAAATGGCGGCATCTTTCAAGAGCAAGGTCCTCGGGGAGGACTGAAAGATAACTACGCAACAGTACCCGATAAAACATCGTTGCCTCCTACGTCCAAGTCGGGGAATACGTGGGTACAGGTCGAGCGCACTCCTGATAGCAATCGCTAACTGTTTCGTAGACCCCACCACTCGGTACTCACCTGCTAGCTCTTGGCGATAGCAGGTGAGTAGCCCTGAATAATCCGGAGCTCATATGTCTGAAAAATCTCAAAGCGCTTACCCTAACCTCATCTGGGGTGTTCTAATTGTTATCGTAGGATTTGCATTACTAGCAGAACAGTTCGGCTTAATCAGCAAAGACGTGAGATGGTTTATCCCCCTAGTCATCGTGGCCTACGGTGCAAATCTAATATATCAGAACAAAAAAAATTACCAGTAGATGTTAGTTAACCGGGGTATTAAAGCATGCTCATGCTTGACGATTTCGAAATAACAAAATCTGCAAAGTTTTTCAAGCTCTCAAAGGCAAAAAAACCTACGAAAACAGACATAGAAAAATTCTTTCGAAATGCATCAGAAAACAAAGAAGGAAACTATCTTCTTAAAACAATTCGAGAAGAAACATCCTCAACTGATGGACGCTCAGCTTTGCTGAGCGTCATTTGCTACAAAACAATAGATAAGCCATCTTTCTTAACCACCAGAAAGTTACTGGAAACCAAGTACGCCTACCTTATCTTGGTCGAGTTCGGCAACTACATGGCCATACTTAAGAAAAACTCCGGCGATCTTGCCAGCGAACTAAAAGGCTACATAGAGCTTTTCAGCAGCTCTGAAATATCACGTTACAGTAGCAACAGCATTGACGAACACTGCGAAAAGCTCTCAGTCCGAGGGATAGCGATATCGAAATATTCCATCCTTCAAAAATCGTATGAGGCTTTTGATTTAAACGATAGCTTACCGACGACGAACAGTCACCGACAGATACCGAATACTGCAAAATTTCGGAATAAAGTTTCAAGCTATTCAATAGCCATAAGCACGAGCCGCATAACCGAACACTCGGAAAAAATTAACTTTGACCAGCTAGTTGCGTGGTGCTTCGCTTTCAAAGACAAAATAGAAAACAACGACCCCTCGAGTTTTTTACAGCAATTCTCAAACTCAATCAACTTAAAAGACATACCAGCCAACACCCACCCGAATGGCTTGCTGCTGACTGCCCATGAGCTCATAGAAAGCTTACACAACGACTATGAGATAAGCCTTAATAAGCGACCTATTAAAAGCTCGCTTCTTTCCTGGCTTATCCAATCCCACGCCGAACCCGCGGAAGCCTGCGCTCAAATCCACAATACCACTCAACTAAAGGGCAGAATTGATCTAGAAGTCATCAGAAACAAGAATACGTTCACACTGAAATCAAAGTACCTATCCAGAATATCCTTGCGCAACAAATTAACCGGAGCAGAAAAAACCTTAACAAACATATTGAATGACAAAGGACTATTTACTCTAACCTTCAACGACCCACGATTTTTTTATTCTCAAAAACGCATCTATCGCGACAACGAAATAATAAATAATTTTGAGCGCATAACTGAAATATTTGAGCCTGTAACCAATTTTTCCAAGGCAATAACAGAAAAGGGTGAAAAAACACTCAGCGGTGTAAGCACCGATTTCCCGACCCACTCACTATTTTACAGAGTTCAAGAGCATTTCAGTAAGGGTGTCAGCAAGACAATAATTTGTGACGATTTAGGCAGTAAGGAATGGGCAGATCACTTCATCATTGAAAATAGTGAAAACCCCAAAATAACTTTAGTTCATAGCAAAGCCAGCGACAAGGTTAGCCATGGAGCTAGCTCCATGCAAGAGGTGGTAAGCCAAGCCATAAAAAATATCGGAAAGATAAATTTAGGAATAAAAGAGCTCAGCGAAAAAAAGAGACTCTGGACAACCCATTATAAAACTCAAAACGTCCAAACATCCATCAAACGAATAACTTCGCAAACCAAAGACTTTGAACAACTAAGCAGAACAATATCGCGAATAACGTCATCACCTAAAACCACAAAAACAGTGGCAATCGCAGTTAATTTTATAGAGAAGGCAGAAATAACTAAGATCTTTGAGAAAGCAAAAATCAACAAACTCGCCTCACATGAGACACAACTTATCTGGCTCTTATCATCTTTCGTCAGCGCTTGCGTTGAATCCGGAGCCCGTCCGTTGATTCTTTGTAGACCTGGCAAACCCTGATTTTAGGAATTCCCCTACAAGATCAGCGATTGACTATGAACCCATTACGTTTACCCTTTAATCGGCGCCTAAGAAACGCCTCACGTAGCGGTCGTTCCGCCCCGACAGATGCGGTTTTTTTGTGCCTGTGGTCTAATCCTGCGCGCGAAAACGTGTTATGTCGGGAGTGGACCAATACAAGACCCGAAAGGGGAATACGTCCGGCCTCTACGTGGGTTTCTTAACTCCCGACACCCAGCCCTAAGAAAGCTGGCAATCACGTAGAGGTAAAGGAAATGCCTATCGAAACCGTTCGCAGGCCTTTCGCACATGCGTCCCGCCTATTCCACTCCCTCAGGACCCGGGAGGCCAGCCATGACTGACCTCCACGACTCCACCCTCTTCACTCGCTACAACCGCCCGCTCCACACCCTCTGGCTCGAATCCCAGGCCTGGTTCTGCGCCCACGAACTCGGCCGAATGACCGGGCGTTTCTTCGACGAACACTGCATCCGCAAGCTCGACCCCGACCAGCATCGCACCGTGCAGCTGCTGCGCTACGGCCAGTACGGCGAAACCACCATGGTCAGCGAGTCCGGGGCCTATACCCTGCTGGCCCATCATCACATTCCGGAAAACCGTCACCTGCGGCACTGGCTGACCCACGAGGTGGTGGCGGTGCTGCGCGATGGGCAGGACTCGGCGCTGGAAGACCTGCCGCGCCTGGGCAGGATGTGCTGGCCGGGTGGGCATACGGCGAGTCTGTTGTATTGGCAGAGTGAGCCTTGGGTACGGATGCGGGATATGCCGGTGGTGATGGCGGCGGAGGTACCCGTGGTGGTGCCCGAGCGGCGCAAGCTGAGCTGGAAGGCATGTGCGCAGCGGGCGTTGCGGTTGCATGGGGTTGGGGATTGAAGATCCCTGGGGCCGCTCTGCGGCCCTTCGCGGGTAAACCCGCTCCCACACACAGCGGTAATGGCAGAAGAAGGGCTTGCCCTCGCCACAAAGGGCATCGATGTGCCGGACTGGAACAGGCCAGTCACGTGGTCGAGGGCAAGACCATTGATGAGTTTAGAGCGGATCATGAGTCTTGCGACATCGAAGGCATGCGCAACCGCAACGATCCGATGCAGAGCGAAGCGCTCATAGTTTTTGCCAAGAAGACACCTCGCGCCCCTGTTTGGTAACGCTTGGCAGCGCTACAATGGCACGCATCGCGTATTCGCACCTGACTGGCCCAGGAGAACCCATGGCAACCGTTCAGAAAAAGCAGCTCAGCGACGCAGCCCTCGAAAATCTGGAAAGCCAGATTCCAGAAATGGCAGCTGCTGCGACGCGCCTTGCCTACTTCCGCGCTGTCGCAGCAGGGCACACCGTGGTCACCGTCGAACAGGATCGAATCGTAGCAACCCACGCTGACGGGCAGGTTGAGGTGTTGGTCGAATCCAGGCCACGTCGCAAGGTCCAGAAAGGCCAGGTCCTTACTGTTCGCAAGATCGATGGGCGCGCCTAAACTGCGGGTTTTTGCCGGGCCCAACGGCTCCGGCAAAAGCACCATCAAGGATCAGATCCCGGCAGGCCTGATAAATACCTACATCAATGCAGATGACTTGGAAAAAGCTGCGCGTGCAACCGGCTGCATCAATCTGGCCGAATTCGATATCAGCCCGCCCCTCCAGAAGCTGACTACCTTCCTGGCTAATCACCCCTTGCTGATCAAGGCGCAGCTACAGCACACCGTAGCGACAGTGGAGCTTATTGGGCAGTGCATAGACCTTCGCGCTATCACCATGAACTCCTACTACGCCTCGGTCATTGCGGACTTCATCCGGCATGAGCTCCTCGAGCGTAGAGCCAGTTTCACCTTCGAGACCGTCATGTCGTCGGCCGAAAAGGTGAGGTTCATGAATGAGGCCCGACAACTGGGTTATCGAACCTACCTGTACTTCGTCGCAACCAACTCACCCCAGATCAATATCCTGAGGGTGGCTAACAGGGTCGAAGACGGCGGACACGACGTACCTAAGGACAAAATCGTCCAGCGCTACGCTCGTACCTTGGCACTGCTGCCCGAAGCCATTGCGGCCACCAACCGAGCCTACATTTTCGATAACACCGGTGACGAATCGATTTTTTTGGCTGAGATAACCGATGGCACGGCACTCGAATTCCATCAGGATGAAATGCCGGATTGGTTCCTGGATGCATATGTGAGCAAAGTACTGGAAGCATGAAGCCAGCGTAGTAATTGCCCCTTCAACCCATCCCGACTGTCGTTCGAGATTGGTTTAAGAATTCCTCTGCAAGGGAGGGGTTCTTCTTCCTGAATAGTCTGACAGTACCTTAAGACGCAGGGCAGATTTCGAAGGAAGATTTCTGATGACTGGGGCGTGGGAGCGGCGCTGCAGGGGCTTACACCCCGCAGCCGGTGCCATCCTTCGCGGGGCAAGCCTGCTCTCACGCCCTAATCAGCTCAGATTGGACTTAGTGAGCAACCTCCAACGGCATCCGGTACTCGATCACCCCCGGCTTCTCGGCAATCCAGTCATACAACCGCTGCGCAGTCTTGTTGGTCTGCTGGGTATGCCAGTACAACCGGTCACACCGCTGCTGCCGGGCCTGGTCCTGGACGAACTCGATCAGGCGCTTGCCGATCATTCTCCCCCGCGCATTCGGCGACACGAACAGGTCTTCCAGATAGCAGAAATCATTGCGTCCCCAGGTCGAGCGGTGGAACACGTAGTGAACGAAGCCGAAGATTTGCTCGCCGTCCGTGGCCACGGCGCAGTGCATGGGCTCGGCCGGGTCGAAGAAGCGCGCCCAGGTGCGCTCGGTGATGGCTGGGCCCAGGTCGACTTGATAGAAAGCCTGGTATTGCGCCCAGTATTCGGACCATGGCTGCAGGTCGGCTTGTTTCACTTGGCGTACGAAAACGGGCAGTTGGGTGGTGGTCATTGTTCAAACCCCTTTTGGACAACACAGCTGAATGAGTGAGGGGGCCGGCCTGTCCGCAGCGCTTGCCTTCCTTGGTGATTGCTTGCGGACCTGGGTTTTATAGCGGATAAATGGCTGGTTTTTACCTGCCAATTATTCGGTAGTTACCAGACCATTTTCAGGGGCGTGATCCGGCCCTAGGATTGGCTGGCATCTGTCAAATCTACCCGCCAAGGACCCAGGCCAATGTTCAAACACGCCCAGCTGGAATCGGTAAAAGCCTGGCTAACGGATCCCGCCCATGGCGCACTGGCGCGGCACGTGCGCATCCAGCGGGCCATCCGCCAATTGATCCTTGAGGGTGCCCTGCCGGTCGGCAAGCCGCTACCGGCGTCGCGGTCGCTGGCCAGTTCGCTAGGGGTTTCAAGGGATACCGTGGAGTCGGCCTATAGCCAGTTGCACGCCGAGGGCTTTATCGAGCGGCGCGTGGGCAGCGGCAGCTTCGTGTCGCAACGGGCCCGCTGCCTGCCGTCGCGCAAGCGCCAGCGACCGGCACACAGCGAGGCCCCGGTGCAGTTGAGCCGCCGAGGTGAAGCGCTATTGCACAGCGGTGGCGTTCACAACTTCCAATCACCCCGCCCCTTCGCCCCGGGCGTGGCGGAAACCCGGCATTTCCCCCTGGCCGTCTGGGAGAAGCTGGAGCGGCAGGTGTACAAGGAATACGGCACCCGTGCCCTGGAACACAGCGAGCCACAGGGCATGCTCGCCTTGCGCAGCGCAATCGCCGACTACCTCAACCTCGAACGCGGCGCGCAGGCATCCGCTGACCGTATCCTGATCCTCACCAGCTCGCAGCAGGCCCTGGGCCTGTGCGCCCAGGTGCTCATGGACGCAGGCGACCGGGTACTGGTCGAGGACCCGCTGTACCAGGGCACCCGCAAGGCCATCAGTGCTGCCGGGCTGCAAGGCGTGCCGGTGCCGGTGGACGCGCACGGCTTGCAAGTGGATGGCATGGCCCAGCGGGCGCCGGATGCACGGGCGCTGTTCCTCACGCCTTCGCACCAATACCCGACCGGCGCCACCCTGTCGCTGGACCGGCGCCTGCTGGCCATCGACTGGGCGCACCAGCAGCAGGCGTGGATCATCGAGGACGACTACGACAGCGAATTCCACTACGCCGGCCGCCCCACCGCCTGCGTGCAGGGCCTGGATTCGCACGCGCGCACGCTGTACATCGGCACCTTCACCAAGTCGCTGGGCGCCGGGCTGCGCATCGGCTACCTGCTGCTGCCGCCCCAGCTCGTCGCGCCAATGACCGCCGCGCGAACGTTGCAGGATGGCCACAACGCGTCCGTCGCCCAGCTGACCCTGGCTCGGTTCATGGAAGACGGCCACTTCAACGCCCATGTGCGGGCCATGCGCAGCCTCTATGCCGAGCGACGCGACGTGCTGGCGGACCTGGTGCAGCGGCACCTGGGGGCGTTCCTGCGCCCACACGTGCCGGTGGGTGGGCTGCAGATGCCCTGCCATTTCGTTCAGGACTTGGCGGAAGACGCTGTGGTCAGGGCGGCACGCGGGGCGGGGATCGATCTGCTGGGGCTGGGCAGCTTGTATGCGCAGCCGAGGAACGATGCCGGCTTGCTGATGGGGTTTGCGGCACTGACGCCTGCTGAGATGAGGGAGGCGGTGGTGAAACTGGGGAAGGTGCTGGCAGGTTTGGTCACTTCGGGACGCTCGATTCGGTAGCCAGTTCTGCGCGAAACGAAATGTGGTAAACCAAACGCTGAAAACCGCCGCGAACACCAGGATCGGACAACGCCTATAATTCTTGGCGTAAAACCCAAAATACACACTTAACGCCTAGAGAATTAGGCTTTATTCAAGTAGCGAATTGTCCTTTCAAGGGCACTATACAAAGCCTAGAATCAGAGGCATTCAGGTCAATAACGGCGTTTTAAGCATAGGATCCCAGGCGTTATGAAAGCCATATCAATGACTGACGACGCTATCGCCAACGAGATCGGCCAACGCATTGAGGCTATCCGCCTGAAGCGTAATATTGGCCAGGACATCGTCGCCCATGAAGCCGGGATTTCCCGGGAGACCTACCGCAAGCTCACGGCAGGCAAAGGCACCCTGGTGAACGTGATTGCCGTCTTGCGAGTGCTGGGAGAGCTTGATCGTCTCGCCTCCCTCATCGAGGACGTCAGGACCAGCCCCGTGCAACTGGCAAAAATGCAGGGCAAGCAGCGGATGCGGGCGACCGTCACACGGGCTACACCTTCGGCGCCTGAACACGGAATCAGGACGCCTATCGGCAAGCCCACGCTCATTGGTGGCTCGAAACCCGACAAGGATGACAGCTGGTGATTGCACGGATCTATCTCTGGGATGTGTATGTAGGCGCGCTCAACTGGAACACGCAGACCCAGACCGGGGAGTTCGAATACACCCCCGAGTTCGTCAGGACGGGCCTTGAGATCTCACCGGTCCATATGCCGTTGCGCCAGGACTACACCTACGTGTTCCAGGGGCTGGACCGCGAAACCTTCAAGGGCCTGCCCTCGATCCTCGCCGACTCCCTGCCCGATGATTTCGGCAACGCGCTGATCGATGCCTGGCTGGCCCAGCAGGGGCGTGACAAGGCAACGTTTACCCCGGTCGAGCGCCTGCTGTACCAGGGCAAGCGCGGCATGGGCGCCCTGGAGTATCGCCCGGCGATGGCCACCGAGCGGGACAAGGGGGAGAGCATCCATATCGATGCACTGGTGCGCCTGGCCAGCGAGGTGTTGTCCGAACGCGAGTCGATCGCCGAGCGCCTGGATGCCAAGGACCCATCGCTGGACGACGGCGCCCTGCAGCACCTCATCCAGATCGGTACCAGCGCGGGCGGCGCCCGGGCCAAGGCGGTGATCGCCATGAATGCCGAAGGCGAGATCCGTTCGGGGCAGGTCACCGCGCCGCCGGGCTTCGAGTACTGGTTGCTCAAGTTCGATGTGGCCAAGGACTCGACCGTGCTGGCTGACTCACAAGGCTACGGGCGCATCGAGTACGCCTACCACCTCATGGCCAAGGCGGCCGGCATCACCATGACCGAGTGCCGATTGCTAGAGGAAGGTGGACGCGCTCACTTCATGACCCGACGCTTCGACCGCACGGCCGAAGGTGAAAAGATCCACGTTGCGACCTTGTGCGCACTCGACCACGCCGACTTCCGCAAGCCTGGCCAATACTCCTATGCCGAGGCCTTCGGGGTGATGCGCGCGCTGCGGATTTCCCGCGACGGCGCCGAACAGTTCTACCGCCGCATGGTGTTCAACCTGGTGGCACGTAACCAGGACGACCATACCAAGAACACGGCCTTCATGATGGACACCGACGGCACCTGGTACCTCACGCCGGCGTATGACGTGTCCTATTCCTACCTGCCTGGCAGCTTCTGGGTCGATAGCCACCAGATGACCGTGAACGGCAAACGCGACGACTTCACCCTCGACGATTTGCTGAGCGTGGCCAGCCAGGTCCGGGGGATGGATGCACGAGGGATCATCAAGGAAGTCTGTGAAGCCGTCGCACAGTGGCCGCGTTTTGCCAGAGAGGCCGGTGTACCCGCCACCGCCAGTAAGCGGATCGGCGAAGTTCATCGCCTGTACCTTGGAGAGGGGCTGTGAGCGAAGATCGTCTGCGACCCCCTTAAGGCATTAAGCAGGTAGGCTCGCCCACGCCACAAATCGGCATCTAAAGTGCCAGACAGGAAATCCTGTCGAACGTGGTCATGGGCGAGTTAATAATTAAGCGTAGCGCGGATTTCCAACGCTGCAAACGCAGGACCGAGCGCCGCTCCTCGCTAGCCGCCAGAGCTGTATTGAAAAACCCACCCCCCCTGTATCTATTGCCGTCTCTCCCTTCCCTCCACCATCCCTCCCACACTCCCCCGGATGGCTAAAGGAACCCGCATCATGGCTGCCCTGCTGCTGCAAATGTCCCCCATAGGCCTGGTGATCACCCTGATCCTGCTGCTGCGCCGCCCCCCCGTGCAGGCCGCGCTGGCCGGCGTGGCCGGTGTCCTGCTGCTGTGGGGCCTGGGCGTCGCGCAGCCGCTCTCGACGGCGGTGTCCGGCGCGATCCTGCAAGACACGCTGATCCTGTTTCTCAGCACCGCCGGCGTGATCGCCCCGGGCCTGGCCTTTGCCATTCTGGTCGAGCGCGCCGGCGCCCCGCAGGCTATCGGGGCCTGGGTACGGGAGCTGGGCTGGACGCCACCGATGCAGGTGATATTCATCGTCCTGGGCCTGGCGCCGCTGCTGGAAGCGATGACCGGGTTCGGGGTGTCGCTGATCGCTACCGTGCCATTACTGATGGGGCTGTTTTCGCGCCAGACGGGTATGAAGATGGCGTTGGCGGGGATGGCGGTGATGCCGTGGGGCACCCTAGGGCTGGCCACGGTGATCGGCGCGCTGCTGGCCCATGTACCGGCGCAGGAACTGGGCAGCCATTCAGCGCTGGTCAGCGCACCGGTGTTTCTCTGCCTGGCCGCCGTGGCACTGGCCTTGGCGGGGATCCGCAGCCTCAAGGCATGGCTAGGGCTGGCGGCGATCTCGCTGCTGTTCAGCACAGTGCTGTATACGGCCAATCGCTGGATCGGGCCCGAGGCTTCGGGGGTGCTGGCCGGGCTGGCGGTGGCCTGCACGGGCCTGGCGCTGTCCTGGGCGCGGCGAGGAACCTTGGTGCACTGGCCACGGGCAGCGTGGCCGTACCTGGCGTTGCTGGGGGTGATCGTCGCCTCGCGTGGGCTGTTCCTGGTCTCGGGCTGGGACGGCGGGTGGGTGGTGCACGGCGCCAATGTGGCGTGGAAGCCACTGGCCTCTCCGGGGCTGGCGCTGCTGCTGGTGGTGCTGGCGATGGCCACGCGCCAGGGCGGCGGCTTCCCGTGGCGGGCACTGTTCACCCGCGCACGGTTTCCGGTGGCGACGATCTTCCTGTTCCTGCTGCTCTCCCAGGTGATGGTCAAGGCGGGCTTCCTGGTCGAGGCGCAACGGGCCTTGCAGTCGCTGTCCGGCGTATCGCTGGCCGCGACGGTGTCGTTGCTGGCAGGGCTGGCCGGCTATGTCACCAGTTCCAATGTCGGCGGTACCACCTTGGTGATGCCCGCCATCGCGGCATTGTCCGACAGCCATGGTGCGTGGCTGGCCGCCATGGCCAACAGTGCCGCCGGGCACGGCGCGCTGGGCTCGTTGTCGATCCTGGCGCTGATCATCGGGCTGGCCGGTGCCAACCGCGACGAGGAGCACGGGCTGATCCGCTTCGGTTTTGCCCTGGTCGTGCTGAACATTGTCATCGTGGCTGCAACCGGCGTGGTTTTGCTCTACCTTTCGGGGGCCTGAACCTGACGCCACAAAGAGCCCCCATGGACCGCATTCCCAAGCCCGACAAGCGCTGGCACACCGTCAACGCCTGGCTGCTGCGCCAGATCGACAGCGGTGAATGGCCCAGCGGCATGCAATTGCCCTCGGTGCGCGAGCTGGCGCGGCTGTTCGACAGCAGCATCGCCACCGTGCAACGGGCCCTGGCGGAGCTGGAGGCCAATGCCTATGTGCAGGCCAGGCCACGGGTAGGCTATTTCGTCGCCAAGGGCGCGGCCCAGGTGCAGGGGTTCGACCTGGCCAGCGTCACCGTCAACGTCGACCACGCGGTGGTCGCCATGCTCGCCCAGGCGGCCAGCAACACCACGCTTTCGCTGAGCTCGGCAGTGCTGCATGACGAACTGGCCCCCCAGGTGCTACTGAGCAGATGCCTGGCGTCGCTGGCGAGCAAGGCCGATCTGGCGCTGGCCGGGCTGATCGCGCCACCCGGCCTGGCCTCGCTGCGCCGGCGTATCGCCGGGCTGATGCTGCAACGCGGCGTGGCCTGCGGGCCGGACGATATCCTGGTGACCTCAGGCGACACCGTGGCGCTGGAACTGGCCCTCGAAGCCGTCGCCCGGCCGGGCGCCACGGTGGCCATCGAGACACCCACCTACTACGGCATCCTGCAGACCATCGAACGCCTGGGGATGCGCGCCCTGCCCATTCGCACCCACGCCGACAGCGGCATGGACCTCGAGCACCTGGAGTGGGCCCTGAAGCGCGGGAAGGTCGATGTGGTGTTCCTCAACCCGACGCTGCAGAACCCCCGGGGCTTCATCATGCCCGACGCGGCGCGGGCACGGCTCTCACAGCTGGCGCAGGCGGCGGATGTGCCGATCATCGAGGACGACATCTTCTTCGACCTGGTGGACGAGGCGCAGCGGCCCAGGGCGATCAAGCACTACGACGTGACCGGGCAGACGATCTATTGCTCGTCGTTCTCCAAGACCGTGGCGCCGGGGTACCGGGTGGGCTGGTGCGTGGCCGGACGGTACCGGGATGCGATCCTGGCCCAGATGTTTTCACGCAACCTGGCGGTATCGAGCCTGGCGCAGCGGGTGCTGGATGAATTCATCGGGCGGGGGTACATGGACGAGCACTGCGCGAAACTGCGTGGGCGGCTGGCGGCGCAGGCCGGGGTGATGGAGGCGCTGGTGCGCTCGGTATTTCCGGCGGGGACGCGCTATGTGGCGCCTCGGGGCGGCTTCATCCACTGGGTCGAATTACCGCGAGGGACAGACATGCTGGCGCTGCAACGGCTTGCCGCGGAGCGTGGCTGCAATGTGGGCGCAAGCGGGATGTTCTTTGCCGATGGGGAATGTGGCACTGGGTTGCGGGTGTGCCTGGGGCGGGTGATTACGCCGCAGGTGATGGGCGGGTTGAGGGTGCTGGCGGAGTGCGCTGGCCTTTCAAGGCCTTGATTGAGCTTGAGGTACTTGGGGCCGCTGCGCAGCAGCCCCAGGTTCCGGAATCAAGCCAGATGCGCCTGGCTACGCAAGTGCTCGGCCAACATATCGATAAAGGTCCGCACCTTGGTCGAACCATATTTGCTCTCGCGATGCAGGATATGGATCGGCCACGGCGCCTCCTCGTATTCGGCCAGAATCACCTGCAAGCGCCCGGCCGCCACTTCGTCCGCCACCTGGTACGACAGCAGCCGGGCGATCCCCAGCCCGGCACTGGCCGCGGCGATGGCGGCGTCGTTGCTGGTCACGGTCAGGCGCGGCTTCATGCGGATCAGCGTCGGGTCGTCGATGGCGCCGAAACGCCAGTCCGTGCGAGGTGACAGCGTCCCGGCGGCGATGACTTCGTGCTTCTGCAACTCCGAGGGATGGCGCGGCGTGCCGTGGCGTTCGAGGTATACGGGCGAGGCGCACAGCAGCCGGCGCATCTTGCCCACCCGCAGCGCCTTCAGGCCCGAGTCGGGCAACTGGCCGATGCGCACGGCCACGTCCATGCCCTCCTCCACCAGGTTCACCACGCGGTCGAGGAAGAACGCCGAGACGTCCACCTCGGGGTACTGCTGCAGGTAGCGCACGATGCAGGGCATGACGAACTTCTTGCCGAACAGGATCGGCGCGGTCACCGCCAAGTCGCCCTTGGGCGCGGCGTTGATGCCGGCGGCGGCTTCGTTGGCTTCGACAATGCTGGCGAGGATATGCCGGGTGTCTTCCAGATAGCGCCCGCCGGCCTCGGTCAGGCGCACGCTGCGGGTGGTGCGCAGCAGCAGCTTGACCCCGAGCTGTTCCTCCAGGGCGCTGACGGCGCGGGTCACCGCCGCCGGCGAGATGGCCAGGCGGCGAGCGGCGGCGGCGAAGCTTTCCAGCTCGCCCACGGCCACGAACACTTTCATCAGGTGGATCTGGTCCATGCCGCGCCCCACGCGTTGTCGTCGAGCGATTATCGCCGTGGTCACGCTAGAGCTCCAGTACCAGGGGCTGCACGCCTTCCTCGGCCTGGGCCGGAATCGCGCAGCAGATCAGCACGCTACCGGCTTCGGGCAGTTCGGCGGGCGGGTTCGGATAGTGGACCTGGCCGCTGACCAATTTGGTCTTGCAGGTGCCGCAGGAGCCACCGCGGCAACTGAAGTCCGGCGACAGGCCGCGGCGCTCCGCCAGTTCCAGCAAGGTGCCGCCCCCGGGCGCCCAGCGCGCTTCCTTGGCGGAGCTGGCGAAGTACACCGGCACCGGTTCGCTGGCGGGCGGCGGTTGTTGCAGGGTGGACTGGTTGTCGTCGTTGTGGCGACGCAGGGTCGAAGGGCCGAAGGCTTCGGCATGGATGCGGGCATCCGGTACATGCACCGTGCGCAGGCCTTCGTAAAGGTCCTGGGTGAAACTGGCCGGGCCACAGAGGTAGAAGTCGTAGTCGTCCAGCGGCAGCGTGGCCTTGATCTGCTCGATGCCCAGGCGGCTGGCGAACACATAGTCGCGGCCCTGCACGGCTTGGGGTTCGGGCAGGCTCAGGGCGCGGTGAATGCTCAGCAGGCCACCGGCGTGCTGCTGGAGCTCGGCAAGCTCGTGCTGGAACGGCAGGTCGGCCAGCGTACGGCCACCGTGGAACAGGTAGATGCGCCGCCCCAGCCCCAAGGCCAGTTGCTCGCGGAGCATGGCGATCAACGGGGTGATACCGACACCAGCACCGACCAGCACGAGGGGCCGGTCGCTGGTGTGATCCAGGGTGAAACTGCCCATGGGCAGGCGCACCTGTAAAGGGTCGCCGACCTTCAGTTGCTGGTGCAGATAGCGTGACGCCGGCCCCTGCGCCTTGACGCTGATGCGCAGGTGGCCATCGGACGGCGCACTGGACAGGCTGTAGGTGCGGATCAGCGGTGCCTCTCCATCAACCTGCAAGCGCACGGGAATATGCTGGCCGGGTGCGAAGGCCACCGCCGTACCCTCCTCGGGTTGCAGGTAGAACGAACGGATATCGCGGCTTTCCTGCTCGATACGCAGCACGCGCCAGGTCAGCCATTGGCGCTGGCGCTCACGTTGTTGCAGGCGCTGCTCGGCTTCGCCCCAGGTGCCGGTCATCAGGCTGGTAGGGGCGTATTCCTGGAAGGCCCAGCGCAACGACACCGCAGCCGGGCGGACCACCACTTGCTCGATGTCCAGGGTCCAGATCCGCTCGGCCCCCTCGAAAGCGCTGATCAGCGGGCTGTCGAGAATGACCTCGGTACGCCCGGAAACCTGCAGCACATCGCCCGTGGTGAAGTCGATGAACAACAGGCCGGCAACCGGGTTGACCAGCAGGTTGCCGAGGGTGTTGAAATGCAGGTTGCCGGCATAGTCGGGAATGGTCAGGCGATTGCCTTCGACCCTGACGAAACCGGGCCGGCCACCGCGGTGGGAGACGTCCACGGCACGTTGGCCGTTTTCCTGCTCGACGTAACTGGCGACAAAGAAGGTATCGGCGTTTTCGATCATGGCGCGGGACGCGGCATCGAGTGTCGATGAATCCCGACGCGCCTGCGGCGGTTCATCGACGCGGGTGTATTCGCGCAGCTGGATGTACTGGGGGCAGTTGCCGAACGATTGCTCGACCACCACCTCCAGCTGGCCGGCGCCTGCCCGACGGATCACGCCATTGAGGCGATTGCGCCGCCGCGTGTGCAGCTCGATCCCCAGCAAGCCAATGGCACCGCCATCCACCAGGCCCGGCGTGGCCGGGTCATCAGCGGCAGGCGCGGTGCCGATCAGCAGTTGCCGGGGATCGGGCGAGCTGACGAAGCCTTCCGCGCCTTCGAGCAGCGTCGCCCAAGGGGTGCCAGCAGCATCCACGGCAGCGGCCACCAGGAACGGCAATTGCTGGTAGAACGCGCGATGCTGGTCGGGCATGAAGTCGCGGATGACCTTCTGGCCGAACACCTCCATGCGCTCTGCAACACCGACTTGCTCCTGCAGCCGTTTTTCACCTGCATGCCAGGGCGATCGCATGGCGGCATTCCTCTGGGTTCAGAGCGTGGTCTGTAAACCGATGACGGTGCGTGGCATCGGCACGAAGCCCGGCAGCGCCTCGATCCGGGTCAGCCAAGCGCGCACGTTGGGGTACGGTTCCAGCGACACATTGCCTTCCGGCGCATGGGCGATGTACGAGTAATTGGCGATATCGGCGATGGTCGCCTGGTTACCGACCAGGAACGGGCCTTTGGCCAGCTCGGCGTCGATCACCTTGAGCAGGGTGTGGGCACGGCCGATGACTTCATCGGTGTTGAACGAGGCGCCGAATACAGTCACCAGGCGGGCGGCAGCCGGGCCGAAGGCCAGCGGGCCTGCCGCCACCGACAACCAGCGCTGCACACGGGCGGCGCCGACCGGATCTTCGGGCAACCAACGCTCGCCGCCATAGGCCTTGGCCAGATAGACGAGGATGGCGTTGGAGTCGGCGATGACGATGCCGTTGTCGTCGATCACCGGCACCTGGCCGAAGGGGTTGATGGCGAGGAATTCAGGCTGCTTGTGCTCACCCTTGGCCAGGTCGACGAAGACCAGCTCGGTAGGCAGTTCGAGCAGTGACAGCATCAGCTCGATACGGTGGGCATGGCCGGACTTGGGGAAGTTGTAGAGCTTGATCGGGCTTGGCATGTTCTGGGCTCCGGATCAGCGCCGGGAGTGGCGCTGCTGGAGAACATGCTGCACTGGATCGGCAGGCAACAGAATCAGTGCTGGGAGCAATCCAGTATTTCGGCAGGTGGAATAATCACAATCGCGGGGCAAGTCGGGTCGCCGCATCGCCGCTCCCACGCGCCCGCGGTTGCGATCTCAATGCCGGTGCTGTTTCTGGTACTGGTACACCCCCCGCGCCGCCTCGACCACCAGCGGTACACAGGCCTGGCGCTCATCGAAGCTCATCGAGTCGAGCAGCTCGAAGTTGTCCTCCAGACCATGCAGCGAAATGGCCTTGAGCAGACGATCCTGCTCCGGCGGCAGCTCGCTCCACTCGGCCACTTGCGTGCCGCGCATGTAGCCGAAGCACCACTCCTCGAGAATGATCGTCGGGCCCTCTTCGCTCTCGCCCTCTTCGAACATCGGCTCGAAGCCCTCGAGGTCCGTGGCCAACTCTTCGGCCACCTGGCTGGCATAACGCAGCATCAGCGCGGTATACGCTTCTTCATGGGCAGGCTTCTTGAACTTGGGCACCTTGCCACCGGCGACAGAAGGCAGCCATTGCTCAGGGATGACCTTGCTGGGGGAGCTGGCCAGCGCAGTGAAGAAACCGTTGAGCTCGGCGAGGTTGAGTACCGAATAATCGTTGCCGTAGGTGATCAGCAGGTCTTCGAGGCGGTCGAGTTCTTTTTCGCTGAGCGCGGGGAGCATGGGGTGGGTGTCCTGGGTAAATGTGCGTGCACCCTAGCATAGGCAACGCCTGCCCGCTCCCTTCATGGGAACGGGCATCGGGCTATTGCTGCAGCCACTGCGCCAGCTCGGCCTGCCGCCCGCTACCGGCCAGCAGCCACAACAAGAGCCGACATTTGCGCGGGCAAAGCCAGCCGGCCATGTGCAGGCCGCGGGCCTGCAGGTCGATCTCGCCGCCGACGAACCCGTAGGTTCCCCGGGCTGTCGGGCCATTGCCGGTGCGGGTGGCGATAATCACTGGCATGGTGTCTGCGACCTCCTCCAAAGCCTCGGCCCAGGCTTCGCAGACATGGCCTGCGCCAAAGCCGGCAACCACCAGCCCTGAATAGCCCATGCCACCAAGGGCTTGCAGCAGCCGCGTATCGGCATCGAGACAGGCCTCCAGCAGCACGACCTGGTGACCGACCTGCGCCGGCAGGGGCAACACCCAGCGTGGCGCGGCAGCCTGACGATAGATGGGACAGCCCTCCACCACTTCCCCTATCGCCCCTGCGCCAGGCGATTCGAAAGCCGCCATTGCCAGGCTGGCAGTCTTGCGTACCCGGGCGGCCGAGTGAATCTGGTCGTTGATCACCACCAGCACGCCACGCCCCCGGCTGCCATCGGCTATCGCAACCTGCACTGCCGCCAGCAGGTTCGCCGGACCATCTGCGCCCGGCTGGCAGGCCGAGCGCATGGCGCCGGTCATGATCAGCGGAGTGTCATGGGGCCAAAGCTGATCGAGGAAATACGCGGTCTCCTCCAGTGTATCGGTGCCCTGGGTAAGCACCACGGCCTGGGCCCCGGCTTGCACTTGTGCGTTTGCCCAGGCCAGCGCATCCAGCATGTCGGTGAATGCCAGGGAGGCGCTCGGCACCAGGCACAACGTGGCGGTGCTGATCTGCGCCAGTTGCTGCAACTGAGGCAGGGCACTCAACAGCGCGGCACAGTCGAGCCGGGGTGTCACACCCTGCCCCGGCGCCCCGGATTGCATGCTGACCGTACCGCCCAGGCTGCCGATGGAAACACGTGGTGCTGTCATGGGTTACCTCCCGCAAGCAGACCAACCAGGGGCACGATACCCAGGGTGCTGATGGCCATGGACAGGACATTGCCGATATAACCGTGCATGTAGCTTGGCAGGCGCTGGCTGATTGCCACGGCAAGCGGTGGCGCGATCAGCGCGCCGAGCACTGCGCTGGCGATGATCACCTGCCAGCTGCCACCCAGTGTCAGCACGGCGGCGGGCACGATCGAGACGATGGGAATATAGGTCGGATACCAGCCCCGCTCCTTCCATTGCCGTCGCCAGAACAGCACACCGACCAGCGATGCCAACCCCTGCCCGGCCACCATCTGCAGCACCAGTTGCGATCCGTAGGCCGGTGCCGCCGGGGCCAATACATAAGCCAGCAATACGCCCAGCAGCAAGCCGAGGCTGGCCAGTTCATTGCCAAAGAACGGCGCTTCGCTGAAATCGGCCAGTACCCGACGCAGGGTCCAGGCCACGCCATAGTCCGGCTGGCTGGCTGTCGCTACGAGCGCAGGGCGCTGTCCATCGCGAACCAGCACCGGGAAGCGTTTGCACAGCAGGAACGCCAGCACACTGGCCAGGGCCATGCCACTGACATTGCCGATCACCACCGGCAACTGCAGCGGGTAGCACAGGTAGTTGACCAGCAGCAGGCTGGCCGGCGTCACCAGCACGGCACCGAGCAGCGCGCCATTGATCGCGACGCGCCAACCGCCGCCAAACAGCAGGACCATGGCCGCCGGCAGCGAGACGAAGGCGACGAAGGTCGGCTGCCAGGTACCACCGTCCAGCGTCCAGCCCCACAACGCATGGCTGAGCAGTAGGCCGAGCAGCGAGCTGATAATCAGCCAGGGCCACAGCCCAGTGCCGTAGCAGATGGCGAAGCCCTGCCAGCGATGCCCACGCTGCTGGGCCCAATGCGCAAGGCTCGCCCCCAGCAGCAGCCCCAGTGCCGGCAACTCGTGCTTGTAGAAGGCGACCTCACTGATATCGCCGACCATCCAGCGCAGCCTGCTCAGCGGCTGGTCGAGGGTTGCGACGAGTTGCGCATAATCGGGCCATCCACCCAACATCAGGCTGGCAACGCAAAGCAGCGCGAGGCCCAGGAGTATCAGCGACGACGACCGTTGTCGCGGTAAAGAAAGGTGCTGTTCCATGGCGCCTCCTCAACGTGGCATCGGCGCATGCAGCCGATAACCCAAGGTGGCGTCGTAGAGGTCGGTGCGGCGGTCACGCGGCAGGTCATTGAGGCTGTTCCAGATAGGCGCCGAGCGGGCGGCGCTGAGGTCGACGTCGGCATAGAGGATGCACTCCTCCTCGGCACCGGCCACCTCGCCGATGGGCCAGCCGTTGGTGCCGGCAATCAGCGAACAACCGAGGAAGCGCCCGCCGCGTTCCCGACCGATGCGATTGGCGGCGGCGATATAGACATTGTTGACGTGGGCTGCGGTTATCGTCAGATACGAGGCCATGCAGCGTCCGGCCTCGTCGAACAGCGGCGGCGGTGTCCAGACCCAGTTGTTCAGGCTGCAGATGATGTCGGCGCCCTGCGCTGCCATGAGCCGTGGCACCTCCGGGAACCAGATGTCCCAGCAGATCAGCAGGCCGATGCGGCCGATGGGCGTTTCAAACACCGGGAAGCCCAGGTCGCCGGGGGTAAACCAGAGCTTTTCCTGGTTCCACAAGTGCGCCTTGCGGTAATGCCCGAGCAGCCCCAGCGGGCCGAACAGCACGGCGCTGTCGAAAAGCTTGAGGCCGTCACGCTCGGCGAAGCCTGCAGCCAGATACACCTGCTGCTCACGGGCGAACTCCGCCCAGGCCTGCAGGCATCGTCCATCCTCCAGCGACTCGGCGTGGGCATAGGCCTCGGCGCGGGAGTTGAAGGTGTAGCCGGTGTTGGCCAGCTCCGGCAGCACGATCAGGTTCGCCCCTTCACGCACGGCTCGGCGGGCCAGGGCCAAACCACGGCTCAGGTTGCCATCACAATGGTCCAGGCCGACCTGCGGGTCGTACTGGATGACGGCAATGCGTACGGGGCTGACGGGGGTGGTGTGTTCCTGCATGGCGGCTTCCTTTTCTGGTTGTTATGGAAGGCCGCCAGTAGAACGGGCATGGCAGGTGGAGCGACAGTCAGCAGGATCCTCTGGAACTGCGGGAGAGTGCGAAAATACGGGGAGGAGCACTCCTACAAAGTTGTTTCAAAGCACCTGTAGAGGCACCTGATAATGCGGATAGTGCTCGAGGTTGAAGCCATCCTTGAAACGTGCGTCGGTGTTGTTGCAGAGGTTGATCACGGTGTCGATGGCGGTGCGCAGACACGGCTCGGTCCAGCCGGCATCGACAGAGAAAGACTCTCCGGCGAGGTAGAGCCCTGAATGGGCACTCAGTTCGCGGTTGTACTTCATCAGGCTTACCGCGTCGTAATAGGCACCCGGCCGGTACAATTTCGCACAGCCAAGTGCATTCCTGTCTGTCATCCATCTTTGTATGCGAGTATTTCCAAGATCGATGTGCGGCGAGATGGGCTCGCCGATGTTGGCGCAACGCAACAGAATCCGATCGAGTTCCGCTACCCATTTTTCCACCAACTCGGCGTCTGAATACGCCGCCAGCTTGGTGGCATCGTCCTCCCAGGTGTAGCTGAGCAGGATGCAATCGCGGCTGTGCTGATCGTTGTAACGGTAGGCATAGACATCGTGCACGAAGCTGTCGGTGACCAGGATCTGCGGCAGATGGGGATGCTGGTCGAGAAAGCTTTTACGCAGCGGCGCATAAACCTTGCAGCTGGTCTCCCAATGGGCGTGCTTCCAGGCCTCGATAATGTCCGGTGGCAGCATGTTCCGGGAGAACCCCTCCAGGCGCATCCCTGTTTCGATCAACCAGGACGGCGTGGTAAGCACCACGCTGTCGAACACCTCACTCATCGGCTGAGCCTTGGCTTCATCACTGTGCCGCCAACGGTAATCGACGCGGATGCGGCCATCGGCCAATTTGTCCAGGCCATGAACAGAGCTGTCCGTCAGCAGGCCATCCTTACGCGTCACGCATTGGCTGTACAAGGATTCGCCCAAGCCAGCAATATCCATGAACAGCAGGGCCTCATCCAACGCGGCGATCCCCAGATAGGCAGGTGCCTGGAAATGCAGGCCTTTGCTGTCGGGCACGGTCTCGATACCCTGATACGGCGCGGCAAGCACTCGCCCCCTTTCATCTACACGCCCATGCACAAGCTGCAGATGGCTGCTGAAACCGAAAATGGCAGTACGCAACGGATAGAGGCAACACACGTCGTAGAAGGCGCCCCAACTGCCATCACCGATACCGATTGCATAGAAGATCGCCGATTCGTCACGGTCCATGCCAACGCCGCCGAAATCGCCTGGGTTGCCAGGGTCCCAAACCTCCTGGCTCGACAGCAATACCAGTTCACGGAACGACAGCCTGTGATATCGCTCGACGATTGCCGACCACATCGCCAGCCAGCCTTCTGTGCCGTAAATGGCGGCCACCTGTTCGGCGAAACGCTCGGCAAAGCGCCGCCACTTGCCATGAATCCTCTGTAGTACCGCGGTAGGTGGTGGAGTGTGACCTTCGGGATTCTTCCAGATCAGCAGCTTCGGATCGCCCTCCCCTTCAAGCTGGCCTTCACGCAGGTAGATACCCGTTGCATTGACCCACTGCGTGCCAGGGTTAGGGAAAGCGGAAAGACGCAGGTCAAACAGGTTGGCGTAGTAAGCCATCAATGAACGGCCTGCCTTGGGCGGCTCGCCGGTTCGGTTGAAGAACGGCATGCGCATGGCGCCCATCTCGAAGGGAGCGGTGCATCCCGGCGGCTTGCCAGCTGGGGTCGACACGGTGAGATGACGTCCCCCGATACGCCGGGCCTGCTCGATCAGGGTGATATGGGTAAAACCACAGCGCAGCAGTTCACGTGCGACGGTAAGGCCGGTGACGCCAGCACCGACAATGCAGATGCGATGTGCAGGACGGGAAGCCTGGGCAATACCGTCCTGTTGTTCGACGAGGCGTCGGTAGTCGAAACACAGGTCAGGCGGGTTCGGGAAGCGTGCGGCCCATGGCAGCACTGGAGAGTGCGGCTCGACGGCCAGGTCGGCGGGATGGTTGTACGTTGAACCAATGGTCATGGTCTCGGGTTCTCAAGGTAGATGAGGAGCCTGAGCATGCCGAGAGCCGGGAGATGGGGAGCGGTAGAGGGGTATCGCGGTGCTGAGTGCGTCGTTGCCAGAACAGACGCAATCGCGGGGCAAGCCCGCTCCCACGCTACCCGTTCCCTCAAGCCCTGTATTAGCTCTGTGGTTGCGGATGGCGTGGGAGCGGGCTTGCCCCGCGATGAGGATGCTACGGTTTAGACCGCCAGCGCGCGCTCACGCAGCTCGCTGTTGAGGATGCGGTCGTTCTCGCTGTAGTCGACCGGGCAGTCGATCACGTGCACGCCAGGGGTCTTGATGCAGTGCTCGAGCAGCGGCAGGAAGGCTTCGGCGCTTTCCACGCGGTGGCCATTGGCACCGTAGGCTTCGGCGTATTTGACGAAGTCCGGGTTGCCGTAGTCCAGGCCGAAATCGGTGAAGCCCATGTTGGCCTGCTTCCAGCGGATCATGCCGTAGCCGTCGTCACGCAGGATCACCACGGTGATGTGCATACCCAGGCGGACGGCCGTTTCCAGCTCCTGGCTGTTCATCATAAAGCCGCCGTCGCCGCAGACCGAGATGACCGGGCGATCCGGGTACACCAGGTGCGAAGCCATGGCCGATGGCAAGCCGGCGCCCATGGTCGCCAGGGCGTTGTCCAGCAGCACGGTGTTGGGCTTGTGCGCCTTGTAGTTGCGGGCGAACCAGATCTTGTAGATACCGTTGTCCAGGGCGACGATGCCTTCAGACGGCAGGGCGCGACGGATGTCGGCAACCATGCGCTGCGGATAGACCGGGAAGCGGTCGTCGTCGGCGCCTTCGGCGATCTGCGCTTCGTTCGCTTCGCGGATGGCCATCAGGCGGGTGAAGTCCCAGTGGCTGGTATCGGTCAGCGCTTCGCTGATCTGCCATACGGCGTTGGCAATGTCGCCGATCACTTCTACTTGCGGGAAGTACACGGCATCGACTTCAGCCGAGCGGAAGCTCACGTGGATCACTTCGGTGCCGCCACGAACCATGAAGAACGGTGGCTTCTCGATCACGTCGTGGCCGATGTTGACAATCAGGTCGGCGGCTTCGACGGCGCGATGAACGAAGTCACCGGAGGACAGCGCGGCGTTACCCAGGAAGCGCGGGTGACGCTCGTCGACCACACCTTTACCCATCTGGGTGGTGATGAACGGGATGCCGGTCTTGTCGATCAGTTGCTTGAGGACCTTGGCGGTCATCTTGCGGTTGGCGCCGGCACCGATCACCAGGATCGGGTTGCGGGCGTTCTGCAGTTTCTGCACGGCGGCTTCGATGGCCACGTGCTCGGCCAGCGGGCGACGGTGCAGGCTGCGCGGGATCGGCAGGGCGTCGGTCTGCTCGGCGGCGATGTCTTCCGGCAATTCCAGGTGCACGGCGCCCGGCTTCTCTTCTTCCGCCAGGCGGAAGGCTTCACGCATGCGCGCAGGAATGTTGTCGGCCGAGGCGAACTGGTGAGTGTACTTGGTGATGGGGTCCATCATGCCGCACACGTCGATGATCTGGAAACGGCCTTGCTTGGACTTCTTGATCGGTTTCTGGCCGGTGATCATCATCATCGGCATGCCGCCCAGGTAGGCGTAGGCGCTGGCGGTCACCAGGTTGGTCGCGCCAGGGCCGAGGGTCGACAGGCTGACGCCGGTCTTGCCGGTCAGGCGGCCGTAGGTCGCGGCCATGAAGCCCGCGGATTGCTCGTGGCGGGTCAGTACCAGCTTGATCTTCGACTTGCGCAGGGACTCGAGCAGGTCGAGGTTTTCCTCACCGGGAATGCCGAACACATACTCGACACCTTCGTTTTCCAGGCATTGCACAACGACATCGGCGGCCTTGGCCATCTTGCTTCTAACCTCAAGTAATAGGACGGTGAAAGTCCAGAAATGCGCAGCACGGTACGCTGGCATCGCTCGGTCCGGGTGCCAGGATTGCCCCGAACCTAAGCCTTGACGCAGGGTAGGTACGGGGAAGTCACTTAATGTGACGGCAATATTGTCGCACCTGTGACGCGGCGATGTGAGGTAGCCGACGAGCAAAGGATTTTTGCGTGATTGTCAGCAAACGGATCCCGTGTAGGAACAGAATACCGTGGGAGCGGGCTTGTCGGAACGCGCAAAAGACAAAACCCCTACCTGCTCGCGCAGATAGGGGTTTTGCGAAATGAATCTTGACGATGACCTACTCTCACATGGGGAAACCCCACACTACCATCGGCGATGCATCGTTTCACTGCTGAGTTCGGGATGGGATCAGGTGGTTCCAATGCTCTATGGTCGTCAAGAAATTCGGTTGCCAGTACGTCCTTGCAGACATGCCAGCCAATTCGGATATGCGATATGTGTGGTTCGTCGCGAACTTTCGGTTCGTTTCGTCTTCACCACCACAATTTGGCCTCAGCGCAAATTGCTTGGGTGTTATATGGTCAAGCCTCACGGGCAATTAGTATTGGTTAGCTCAACGCCTCACAGCGCTTACACACCCAACCTATCAACGTCGTAGTCTTCGACGGCCCTTCAGGGAGCTCAAGGCTCCAGTGAGATCTCATCTTGAGGCAAGTTTCCCGCTTAGATGCTTTCAGCGGTTATCTCTTCCGAACATAGCTACCCGGCAATGCCACTGGCGTGACAACCGGAACACCAGAGGTTCGTCCACTCCGGTCCTCTCGTACTAGGAGCAGCCCCTCTCAAATCTCAAACGTCCACGGCAGATAGGGACCGAACTGTCTCACGACGTTCTAAACCCAGCTCGCGTACCACTTTAAATGGCGAACAGCCATACCCTTGGGACCGGCTTCAGCCCCAGGATGTGATGAGCCGACATCGAGGTGCCAAACACCGCCGTCGATATGAACTCTTGGGCGGTATCAGCCTGTTATCCCCGGAGTACCTTTTATCCGTTGAGCGATGGCCCTTCCATACAGAACCACCGGATCACTAAGACCTACTTTCGTACCTGCTCGACGTGTGTGTCTCGCAGTCAAGCGCGCTTTTGCCTTTATACTCTACGACCGATTTCCGACCGGTCTGAGCGCACCTTCGTACTCCTCCGTTACTCTTTGGGAGGAGACCGCCCCAGTCAAACTACCCACCATACACTGTCCTCGATCCGGATAACGGACCTGAGTTAGAACCTCAAGGTTGCCAGGGTGGTATTTCAAGGATGGCTCCATGAGAACTGGCGTCCCCACTTCAAAGCCTCCCACCTATCCTACACAAGCAAGCTCAAAGTCCAGTGCAAAGCTATAGTAAAGGTTCACGGGGTCTTTCCGTCTAGCCGCGGATACACTGCATCTTCACAGCGATTTCAATTTCACTGAGTCTCGGGTGGAGACAGCGCCGCCATCGTTACGCCATTCGTGCAGGTCGGAACTTACCCGACAAGGAATTTCGCTACCTTAGGACCGTTATAGTTACGGCCGCCGTTTACCGGGGCTTCGATCAAGAGCTTCGCTTGCGCTAACCCCATCAATTAACCTTCCGGCACCGGGCAGGCGTCACACCCTATACGTCCACTTTCGTGTTTGCAGAGTGCTGTGTTTTTAATAAACAGTCGCAGCGGCCTGGTATCTTCGACCGGCGTGGGCTTACGCAGCAAGTGCTTCACCCTCACCGGCGCACCTTCTCCCGAAGTTACGGTGCCATTTTGCCTAGTTCCTTCACCCGAGTTCTCTCAAGCGCCTTGGTATTCTCTACCTAACCACCTGTGTCGGTTTGGGGTACGGTTCCCAGTTATCTGAAGCTTAGGAGCTTTTCTTGGAAGCATGGCATCAACCACTTCGTCGCCTAATGGCAACTCGTCATCAGCTCTCGGCCTTGAGATCCCGGATTTGCCTAAGATCTCAGCCTACCACCTTAAACTTGGACAACCAACGCCAAGCTGGCCTAGCCTTCTCCGTCCCTCCATCGCAATAACTGGAAGTACAGGAATATTAACCTGTTTTCCATCGACTACGCTTTTCAGCCTCGCCTTAGGGACCGACTAACCCTGCGTCGATTAACGTTGCGCAGGAAACCTTGGTCTTTCGGCGTGCGAGTTTTTCACTCGCATTGTCGTTACTCATGTCAGCATTCGCACTTCTGATACCTCCAGCAAGCTTTTCAACTCACCTTCACAGGCTTACAGAACGCTCCTCTACCGCATCACCAAAAGGTGATACCCGTAGCTTCGGTGCATGGTTTGAGCCCCGTTACATCTTCCGCGCAGGCCGACTCGACTAGTGAGCTATTACGCTTTCTTTAAAGGGTGGCTGCTTCTAAGCCAACCTCCTAGCTGTCTAAGCCTTCCCACATCGTTTCCCACTTAACCATGACTTTGGGACCTTAGCTGACGGTCTGGGTTGTTTCCCTTTTCACGACGGACGTTAGCACCCGCCGTGTGTCTCCCATGCTCGGCACTTGTAGGTATTCGGAGTTTGCATCGGTTTGGTAAGTCGGGATGACCCCCTAGCCGAAACAGTGCTCTACCCCCTACAGTGATACATGAGGCGCTACCTAAATAGCTTTCGAGGAGAACCAGCTATCTCCGAGCTTGATTAGCCTTTCACTCCGATCCACAGGTCATCCGCTAACTTTTCAACGGTAGTCGGTTCGGTCCTCCAGTCAGTGTTACCTAACCTTCAACCTGCCCATGGATAGATCGCCCGGTTTCGGGTCTATACCCAGCGACTAAAGCGCCCTATTAAGACTCGCTTTCGCTACGCCTCCCCTATTCGGTTAAGCTCGCCACTGAATATAAGTCGCTGACCCATTATACAAAAGGTACGCAGTCACCTAACAAGTAGGCTCCCACTGCTTGTACGCATACGGTTTCAGGTTCTATTTCACTCCCCTCTCCGGGGTTCTTTTCGCCTTTCCCTCACGGTACTGGTTCACTATCGGTCAGTCAGTAGTATTTAGCCTTGGAGGATGGTCCCCCCATGTTCAGACAAAGTTTCTCGTGCTCCGTCCTACTCGATTTCACTGGCAAGAGATTTTCGTGTACGGGGCTATCACCCACTATGGCCGCACTTTCCAGAGCGTTCCACTAATCTCAAACCAGCTTAAGGGCTGGTCCCCGTTCGCTCGCCACTACTAAGGGAATCTCGGTTGATTTCTTTTCCTCAGGGTACTTAGATGTTTCAGTTCCCCTGGTTCGCCTCTTGCACCTATGTATTCAGTACAAGATAACCAGCTTGTGCTGGCTGGGTTCCCCCATTCAGAGATCTCTGGATCACAGTCTGTTTGCCGACTCCCCAAAGCTTATCGCAGGCTACCACGTCTTTCATCGCCTCTGACTGCCAAGGCATCCACCGTATGCGCTTCTTCACTTGACCATATAACCCCAAGCAATCTGGTTATACTGTGAAGACGACATTCGCCGAAAATTCGCACGTCGCTCTTTCGAGCAGAACTCACAAATTTTACCTTAGCCTGAATAACCAGCAGTGAAACTGGCATTCAGTCTATTTCTATCACATATCCGAATTTTTAAAGAACGATCTGACAAAAGCCAGAAATCAACATTCGAAGCGAATGCTCATTTCTGAGTTTGATCAAGGTACTGCAAGAGTGGTGGAGCCAAGCGGGATCGAACCGCTGACCTCCTGCGTGCAAGGCAGGCGCTCTCCCAGCTGAGCTATGGCCCCGCATATTGGTAGGTCTGGGCAGATTTGAACTGCCGACCTCACCCTTATCAGGGGTGCGCTCTAACCAACTGAGCTACAGACCTATATAGGGTCTTGATCGTCTTTACATCATGAATCAAGCAATTCGTGTGGGAGCTCATCAGCAGGCTGATGTCTTCGATTAAGGAGGTGATCCAGCCGCAGGTTCCCCTACGGCTACCTTGTTACGACTTCACCCCAGTCATGAATCACACCGTGGTAACCGTCCTCCCGAAGGTTAGACTAGCTACTTCTGGTGCAACCCACTCCCATGGTGTGACGGGCGGTGTGTACAAGGCCCGGGAACGTATTCACCGCAACATTCTGATTTGCGATTACTAGCGATTCCGACTTCACGCAGTCGAGTTGCAGACTGCGATCCGGACTACGATCGGTTTTGTGAGATTAGCTCCACCTCGCGGCTTGGCAACCCTCTGTACCGACCATTGTAGCACGTGTGTAGCCCAGGCCGTAAGGGCCATGATGACTTGACGTCATCCCCACCTTCCTCCGGTTTGTCACCGGCAGTCTCCTTAGAGTGCCCACCATAACGTGCTGGTAACTAAGGACAAGGGTTGCGCTCGTTACGGGACTTAACCCAACATCTCACGACACGAGCTGACGACAGCCATGCAGCACCTGTGTCAGAGTTCCCGAAGGCACCAATCCATCTCTGGAAAGTTCTCTGCATGTCAAGGCCTGGTAAGGTTCTTCGCGTTGCTTCGAATTAAACCACATGCTCCACCGCTTGTGCGGGCCCCCGTCAATTCATTTGAGTTTTAACCTTGCGGCCGTACTCCCCAGGCGGTCAACTTAATGCGTTAGCTGCGCCACTAAAATCTCAAGGATTCCAACGGCTAGTTGACATCGTTTACGGCGTGGACTACCAGGGTATCTAATCCTGTTTGCTCCCCACGCTTTCGCACCTCAGTGTCAGTATCAGTCCAGGTGGTCGCCTTCGCCACTGGTGTTCCTTCCTATATCTACGCATTTCACCGCTACACAGGAAATTCCACCACCCTCTACCATACTCTAGCTCGCCAGTTTTGGATGCAGTTCCCAGGTTGAGCCCGGGGCTTTCACATCCAACTTAACGAACCACCTACGCGCGCTTTACGCCCAGTAATTCCGATTAACGCTTGCACCCTCTGTATTACCGCGGCTGCTGGCACAGAGTTAGCCGGTGCTTATTCTGTCGGTAACGTCAAAACAGCAAGATATTAGCTTACTGCCCTTCCTCCCAACTTAAAGTGCTTTACAATCCGAAGACCTTCTTCACACACGCGGCATGGCTGGATCAGGCTTTCGCCCATTGTCCAATATTCCCCACTGCTGCCTCCCGTAGGAGTCTGGACCGTGTCTCAGTTCCAGTGTGACTGATCATCCTCTCAGACCAGTTACGGATCGTCGCCTAGGTGAGCCATTACCTCACCTACTAGCTAATCCGACCTAGGCTCATCTGATAGCGCAAGGCCCGAAGGTCCCCTGCTTTCTCCCGTAGGACGTATGCGGTATTAGCGTTCCTTTCGAAACGTTGTCCCCCACTACCAGGCAGATTCCTAGGCATTACTCACCCGTCCGCCGCTGAATCAAGGAGCAAGCTCCCGTCATCCGCTCGACTTGCATGTGTTAGGCCTGCCGCCAGCGTTCAATCTGAGCCATGATCAAACTCTTCAGTTCAATACTGCTTGGGTTTTTAAGAAACCCTAAACTTGGCTCAGCAATCTCAAATGACTATGTGATTTCTCGCATGGCCACTTGTGATGCTGATAATCTTGGCGACTATCAGTCCGTACTCACAAGCACCCACACGAATTGCTTGATTCAATTTGTCAAAGAGCGTTTGGCTAAGATCTTTTCGTCTCAACCGAGGCGCGCATTCTACGCTTTCCTCATTT
Organism: Pseudomonas sp. RC3H12; assembly: GCF_018596375.1. NCBI lineage: Bacteria > Pseudomonadati > Pseudomonadota > Gammaproteobacteria > Pseudomonadales > Pseudomonadaceae > Pseudomonas > Pseudomonas sp. RC3H12. The sequence continues at coordinate 3,515,591 of NZ_CP075595.1, forward strand.
CGTGTCAAGCGTTTATTTTGAAGTTTTTCAGAAGTCGCTTTTTGCAAAACACCTTCTACCTCAACAACTTACCGCTTGCCTCGTGGCGTTCAACGCTGCGAGGAGGCGAATAATACGCGGTTTGATTTCAGAGTCAACACCTTGATCTGAAAAAACTTTCGATCACCATCCAGCGGCACGTCGGCAACTATTCGCCACGCTTGCCGCTCTGTAGAGAAACACGCAAGCGGAGCGGCTTTGCCATGAGCGATGCACAGAATGAGAAGACCCCGGGGCTGTCGGCGGACGAAGAGCAGGAAGTCAGCCACAACCAGCCGCCGCGGGCGGCAGTGTTGCACGAGATCATCCGCTACCAGGGTGACCAGGAACTGGAACGCACCCTCGCCGCCTTGTGGTGGTCGGCACTGGCGGCAGGCCTGACCATGGGCCTGTCATTGATGGCCATGGGGCTGTTCTATGCCCGCCTGCCGGAAGGCGACAGCGCCCAGGTGATCGCCAGCCTGGGCTACAGCGCGGGGTTCCTGGCAGTGATCCTGGCCCGCCAGCAACTGTTCACCGAGAACACCCTGACCGCTGTGCTACCGGTGATGACCGCGCCCACCCTGAGCAACCTCGGCCGGCTGTTGCGCCTGTGGAGCGTCGTGCTGCTCGGCAACCTGGCCGGCACGCTGCTGGTGGCCTGGGTGATGCTCGAACTGCCAATCTTCGACAGCAAGACCGACATCGCCTTCCTTGAGGTGGGCCGCAAGGTGATGACCAACGACATCAGCCAGATGTTCGCCAAAGGCATCGTCTCCGGTTGGATGATAGCCACCATGGTCTGGATGATCCCCTCCATGGAGCACGCCAAGATCTGGATCATCCTGGTGATCACCTACCTGATGGCCCTGGGTGACTTCACCCACATTGTCGTGGGCTCGGTGGAAGTGTCATACCTGGTCTGGGCCGGCGATGAAACCTGGCAGGCGTTCTGGCTGGACTTCGCACTACCCACCCTGGCGGGCAACATCATCGGCGGCAGCTTCATCTTTGCCCTGATCAGCCACGCCCAGGTTCGCAGCGACAGCGGCAAGCCCCCCTCGCAATTGCTCAAGGATGAAAAGCCGAAAAAGGACTAGCGCGCCGCAACCGCCCGCTCGGCTCCCCTGCCCCGCTGCGGCAATGGCCGTGGCCGCCACCAGTTCTGCCCGGGGTGTGGCGAGTCGAGGCTGACCCGCTCGCCCATCTGCGGCGTGCTCAACTGCACCTGGGCGGCGTTGGTCAGGGCCAGGATACGCTCGAAGGGCTCCTGCCAACCGTGGATGGACAGGTCGAAGGTGCCGTTATGAATCGGCAACAACCAGCGGCCTTGCAAGTCCAGATGCGCCTGCAGGGTCTGCTCCGGCTGCATGTGCACATTGGGCCAGGCAACGTTATAGGCGCCAGTCTCCATCAGGGTCAGGTCGAACGGCCCATACTGCTCGCCGATTTCACGGAAACCGTCGAAATAGCCAGTATCGCCGCTGAAGAATAGCCGCAGCCCTTCGTCGATCATCACCCAGGACGCCCAGAGCCTGCGGTTGCTGTCGAACAGCCCGCGCCCGGAAAAGTGCTGGGCAGGCGTGGCGATGAAGCGCACGCCTTCGACTTCGGTTTCCTGCCACCAGTCCAGTTGCCGCACCTTGGCCGGCGGCACGCCCCACTCGACGAGCAGGTCCCCCACGCCCAACGGCGCGAGGAAATGCTCGGTGCGCGGTGCCAGCTGGCGGATGGCCTGCTCATCCAGATGGTCGAAATGGTCGTGGGAGAGAATCACCGCGGTCAGAGGCGGCAGGTCGCTCAGCGCCAGCGGCGGCGCATGGAAGCGCAACGGCCCGGCCCACTGCACCGGCGAGGCGCGCTCGGCGAACACCGGGTCGGTAATGAAGAAGCGCCCGCGCAACTTGAGCAGCACAGTGGAATGGCCGAGGCGCCACAAGCTGTGATCCGGTGCGTCAGCCACCTGCTGGCGCGTCATCGGCTGCAGGCTGAGCGCTGCGTCTGGCCGGGTCTGTGGTGGCTTGCGCAGCAGCAGGTACTTGACGCCGATGCGCAACTTCTTGAGCACGCCGTCCTTGGGCAGTTCGACCTGGTTGTGAAAGCGCCCGTCCCGATACGGAGCCGGCTCGCCGGCGGGGGTAGCCATGGAGACCATGAGCAACAGCACTCCGCAAAAGAGGAAAGCCTTCATATTACTCCACAGGGTCGGATCAACCGTGAAATGGCTTGTAAGGTCATTTTTCGCCGCTGAACGATTGTTCAACAATATTCACATTACTTATGCGATAAACGGCGCTCCACAGAAGAACGACAACCATGATCGACAATCGCAGCGGCAAGGGGCTCTCTTTCGTCAGGCGCATCTACCTGCCGCGCATCATCGGCCTGGGAATCGGCCTGTTCAGCGTGATGGCTGCCATCGCCCCGCTGACCCCACCGCCCTGGGCCTGGGCCCTGCTGCTGTTCAATGGCCTGGCCTGGCCACACGTGGCCTACCAGTGGGCCCTGCGCTCGGCCTCCCCGTACCAGGCCGAGCAGCGCAACATCCTGCTGGATTCGCTGATGGGCGGTTTCTGGACCGCAGCTATCCACTTCAACCCGCTACCCAGCGTCACCATCCTGTCGATGATGACCATGAACAACGTCGCCGCCGGTGGCAAACGCGTGCTGCTGCGCGGCCTGTTGGCGCAGCTGTGCGGCATGCTCTTGGCCACCACGCTGCTCGGCACCGGCCTGCAGGCACAGGCCACGCAGTTGCAGGTCCTCGCCTGCCTGCCGATGCTGACCCTCTACCCCCTGGCCCTGGGCTGGGTGTGCTACCAGTTGGCGATCAAGCTGGCCGAACACAAGCGCCGCCTCAGCGCCCTGAGCCGTACCGACAGCCTCACCGGACTGCTCAACCATGGCTCGTGGAAAGACCTGCTGCTGCTCAAGTTCCAGATCTGCCAGCAGCAGCGGCTGCCAGCGGTCATCGCGCTGATCGACATCGACCACTTCAAGAGCATCAATGATACCTACGGCCATGTGGTCGGCGACTGCGTGTTGCGCCAGCTCAGCCAGGAGCTCAAGCGCACCCTGCGCGAGGACGATCTGGCCGGGCGCTATGGCGGCGACGAATTCTGCGTGATCCTCCCCGGCACCCACGAAGCCCAGGCCTGCCAGGCCATGGAGCGCCTGCGCGAACGCGTGTCCGCCTACCGCAACCCGCACTTGCCGGGCTTGCGCATCAGCCTGAGCATCGGCCTGGCGGACTTTCGACCCGACCTCGCCTCGCCCGAGCATTGGCTGGAACAGGCCGACAAGGCCCTGTATGCCGCCAAGCGCCAGGGTCGCGACCAGGTCAATTTCGCTCGCGGCGAGGCCGCCACGCTCAGGCTGGCCTATCCTGACTGAACCTTCGCCCAGGCCTCGGGCGCAAGACAGCAGTTGAAGGAGTCGCCCGTACATGGACAGGAACGTCGACCTTTCACCCTCCAGCCCCACCTCACGCCTGCAGGTGCGCCGCCTAGTCGGCGGTTTCTGCGCGCTGTTCGGGCTCGCTTGCGTGTTCACCCTGGTGGCGCTGTTCAACATCGCCGCCACGCTGGACCGCCAGGCGCTGGAGCAAAGCACCTTCCAGGCCTCCCAGGCGCTGGAACAGCGGCTGGTGGCCTCGCGCCAGTTTCTCTCCAGCTACGCCGTCTGGGACGCCGCCTACGAACATCTGGTGGGCAAGGTCGACTGGCAGTGGGCGTATGACCAGAAGAACGTCGGTGAGTCGCTGTACAGCGCCAGCGGCTACGAAGGCGTGTTCGTGGTCGAGGATGGCCGCACCACCTACGCCCTGTTCAAGGGCAAACCCACCGATTCGCCGGCTAGCGCCCATATCGACAGCCCCCTGGCGGCAATCATCGACGCGGCGCGCAAGGCGGCCCCGGCCCGCGAGCAGGTAACCCACTTCGTACGCTTCAACGGCTGGCCCGCAGTGCTCAGCGCCGCGGCAGTACGCCCGGACAAGGAAGTGACCGAAGCAGATGTAAAACAGGCACCGGTGATGGTGTTCGTCGACCAACTGACCGAAGCCAAGCTCGCAGTGCTGGGCAAAGGCGCGGGTTTGACCGGCATGCGCCTGGAGAAAAACGCTGTTGCCCAGGCCGGGCAACCGCATATCGCCCTCGGCGAAACCGGTTATCACCTGGTCTGGAACACACCGTTGCCGGGCCGCCAACTGCTTCATGCCTTCCTGCCGCCGCTGCTGGCAGTACTGCTGGTACTTGGCCTGGTGTTGCTCTACCTGTTCCGCCACGCCCTGCGCAGTTCCCGGGCAATAGATGAAAGCCTGCTGCGATTGCAGCAGAGCAACCGCGCCCTGGAAGCCAGCGAGCAGCGCTTTCGCGCAGTGGCCGAAGCCGCCTCCGACTGGATTTGGGAAACCGACCGCCATCACCGCCTGACCTACCTGTCGCAGCGTTTCGTCAGCGTCACCGGCTACCGCATCGAGGACTGGCTCGGCCAGCCGCTCAACCAGTTGCTGGCCTGCGACACCACGCCCCTGCTGCCGTGGCTCGACAGCCAGGCCGACGACAACCCGCAGCAACTGGCCAACCTGCGCTGCAACTACGATGACGCCAACGGCCAGAACCGCTACTGCCGCGTCTCGGCGCGCTCGATCGTCTACGAGGGCAAGCTCGCCGGCTTTCGCGGCACCGCCAGCGACATCACCGACGAGGTCGCCGCCCATGCCCGCATCCAGCACTTGTCGATGCACGATGCCCTGACGGGCCTCGCCAACCGCAACAAACTGTCGCGCCACCTCGAGCAGGCGTTGTTGCGCGGCAGCGATTCACCACCGTTGACCCTGCTGCTGCTGGACCTGGACAGTTTCAAGCCCATCAACGATTCCCTCGGCCATCCGGCCGGCGACGCAGTACTGCAGGAGGTGGCCGGCCGTCTACGCGACACCACCCGCGACAATGACCTGGTCGCTCGCCTGGGCGGCGACGAGTTCGTCCTGGTCTTGCACGGCCTGGACAACCGCAGTGAAATCGACCGTTTCTGCGCGCGCCTGCTCGACCTACTGCAACAACCCATCGGTTTCGAGGAACACCAGTTGCACATCGGCGCCAGCATCGGCATCGCCCAGACCCGGGCCCAGGGTTACGATGCCGGCGAACTGATCCGCTGCGCCGACATCGCCCTGTACCAGGCCAAGGCCGACGGCAAGAACACCTGGCGCTACTTCTCGCTGGAGATGAACCAGCAGATCCAGTACCGTCGCCAACTGGAAAACGACCTGCGCCGGGCGATCAAGCAGCACGAGTTCGTGCTGCACTACCAGCCACGCTACCGCCTGGACGATCTGCGCATCGTTTCGGTGGAAGCCCTTTTGCGCTGGGAGCATCCCCAGGAAGGGCTGATCGGGCCCGACACTTTCATTCCCTTGGCCGAACAGAGCGACCTGATCGTCCCGCTGGGTCGCTGGGTGCTCGAAGAAGCCTGCCGCAATGCCCGTGACTGGCCCGAAGAACTGCTGGTCTCGGTCAACCTGTCGCCCGCGCAGTTCTCCCGCAGCGATGTGGTCGCCGATGTGCGCCAGGTGTTGCTGGACACCGGCTTCCCGGCCCAGCGCCTGGAGCTGGAAATCACCGAGAACGTGATGCTCAACGATATCGAAGGCGCCCTGGGCACCATGCTCGCACTCAAGGAACTGGGCGTGCGCCTGAACATGGACGACTTCGGCACCGGCTACTCGTCACTGGGCTACCTGCGCACCTACCCCTTCGACAGCATCAAGATCGACAAGCGCTTCATCGCCGGGTTGAGCAGCCAGAGCGGCAACGACCGGGCCGTGGTCCAGGCGATCATCAACCTGGGCAAGGCCATGGGGCTGACGGTGACCGCCGAGGGCGTGGAGACCGAGCAGCAATTGAAGGCGCTGGACAAGGAGCAGTGCCATGAGGTGCAGGGCTACTACCTGAGCAAGCCCGTGGACCGGGCAGGGTTCGAGGCGCTGCTGGCGAACCGCGAAGTTCGCCAGGATGCGTCCTGAATGCACTGCCCTGGCGTCAACGCAGGTTACGCTCGGCGACGATTTCGGGCAGGTCGGTACGGTTGAGGTAGATGCGCAATGGCTCGCCGATGTTCAACCGATCGTCCACATGCTGCTCCAGCAGCAACGCCAGGCGCTCCCGGCTCAATGCCATGCGCGCATCGGCCTCGGGCCGCCAGACGAACTCGCTGCAGGGGGTGATGCTGTCGTCGGCCACGTCCATGCCGAACGCGTCCTCTGAAAACCGCACGATATGGGTGCCACGTTTGCCGTGAAAGCCGACGAAGCCCTTGAGCTGGTCGGCGGCGATGCAGATGTCCTGGGATGTGATGGCCATGGCGTAACCTCGCAAAGAATTCGGAAGTGACGCACGCAGAGGGGGCGGTCGCCTCTGGCGGGCAACGCGCAAGTGCCAGCCTAACCCAAGTGCCAGACCGTTCGCCAAGGTTTTTCACCCCTCGCGCCAAGGCCCGCTAGACTGGATTTTCGAGCCCCTTCGTCGTTATCGGATCTGCCCCTCATGACCCAGGCCGTCACCGCCGACATCGCCATCATTGGTCGCATCAACGCAGTGCCGGCCATCCTCCAGGTCATCTGCGAGACCACTGGCCTGCGCTTTGCCGCCGTGGCCCGGGTGACCGAGAGCAGCTGGACGGCCTGCGCGGTGCTCGACACCCTGGGATTCGGCCTCGAGGTAGGCGGCGAACTCGAGGTCGCCACCACGCTGTGCCACGAAATCCGCAGCACACGCCAGACCATCGTGATCGACAAGGCCAGCGAGGACGAGCAGTACTGCCGTCACCACGCCCCGCGCCAGTACCGCTTCGAAAGCTATATTTCGGTTCCGGTGCTACGTACCGACGGCAGCTTCTTCGGTACCATCTGCGCCCTGGACGCCAAGCCAACGCCGCTCAAGGGCACGGCGATCCAGCCAATGATGGAATCGTTCGCCCGCCTGCTGGCCATCCAGATCGAAAGCGAGGAAAACGCCCAGCGCACCGAGCTCGCCCTGCACAAAGAGCGGGCCATGGCCGAGGTGCGCGAGCAGTTCATTGCCGTGCTCGGCCACGACCTGCGCAACCCGCTGTTCGCCATCACCGCCGGTGCCGAACTGCTCAGCCAGCGCCTGACGCACGACAAGCAACGGGCCATTGCCCAGCATATCCTCACCTGCGGCCAGCGAGCCACCGAGCTGGTGCGCGACATGCTGGATTTCGCCCGTGGCCGCCTTGGTGCCGGGATCCCCTTGAACCTGCAACCCTGCCACGATCTGCCGGACGCCCTCGGCCATGTGGCCTCCGAGCTGCAGCGTGTCCACCCGCAGCGGCGCATCATCCTAGACATTGGCCAGGTCGGCGGCCTGCTGTGTGACCGCGAGCGAATCATGCAACTGTTGTCCAACCTGATCGCCAATGCCCTCCTTCATGGCGACCCACAAGGCCCGGTGACCGTGCGCGCCAGCCTCAGCGACAGTACGTTCGACCTGAGCGTGCACAACCAGGGCACGCCGATCGCTCCGCAAACCCTGCCCTTGCTGTTCGAACCTTTCAGCCGGCCGATCTCTGGCGCGCCCCAGCCCGGCCTGGGCCTGGGGCTGTACATTGCCAAGCAGATCGCCCTCGCCCACGGCGGCCGCATGGAGGTGACCTCCAGTGCCGAGGGCGGCACCCTGTTCAGTTTTCGCCTGCCGAAGGATCGACCTGGGACTCCAGGAGCACCGCCAGCCAGTTCATGAACGCCTGGACCCGGCGCGGCACATGGCGCTGCCGCGCATACAACAGCGACACCGGCATGGCCCGCGCCTGCCAGGGCTCGAGCAGCGACACCAGTTCACCCGCGCGCAGGTGTTCATCGACACCTACCGCCGGCACCTGGATCAGGCCTAGCCCAGCCAGGCAGGCGGCGGAATAGGCCTCGGCGTTGTTCACCGTGACCACGCCGGCCATGGCCTGGAAGCGCAGTTCGCCGCCCTGCTCGTATTCAAACCCGGCACTGCGCGCGCCGAGGTTGCGCACGTAGTGGACCAGCCGGTGGCTATCCAGGTCCTCCAGGCGGCGCGGCACACCGTGGCGTTCGAGATAGGCGGGGCTGGCGCAATTGCGCATGCTCAGGCGCCCGACCGGGCGCGCCACCACGTCAAGGTCGCTGAGCGCGCCGATGCGCATCACGCAATCGAAGCCTTCGCGCAACAGGTCGACCTGGCGGTCGGTGCAACTGATCTCTACATCCAGGCGCGGGAAACGCTCGAGAAAACGCGGCAGCGCCGGCACGATGACCCGCCGCGCCATCATGGTCGGCAGGTCGATGCGCAGGCGCCCGGCCAGCTCGGCGTCGTCGGCGCTGAACAGGCTCTCGATCTCGTCCATGCCCGACAACAGGTCCTTGCTGCGCTCGTACAGCAAGGCGCCGTCCTGGGTCGTGCGCACCCGGCGCGTGGTGCGGTTGAGCAGGCGGGTGCCGAGCAGGTTTTCCAGCGCCCGCACCTGTTCGGAAACGGTCGAGCGCGGCAGGCCCAGGCTTTCGCCGGCCAGGGTGAAACTGCTCAGCTCGCTGACCCTGACAAAGGTACGCAGCAGCTCCAACTTGTTCATACGGCCCCTGATTGTCCAATTGGCGCGAACAGTATTTCCGGATCTCCTGGATTTAACAGCACCTGTCCGACCAATAACCTGTCAGCCACAGCCACCCATCAAAGGTAACCGACATGACTCGCAAGATCGCACTGATCACCGGCGCCAGCCGCGGCCTGGGCAGGAACACCGCCGAACACCTGGCCGCCCGTGGCATCGACATCATCGGCACCTACCATAGCAAGGCCGACGAAGCCCGCGCCGTGGCGGCCACGCTGGAGCAGGCCGGCGGGCGCGCCGCCATGTTGCAATTGGATGTCAGCGACAGCGCCAGCTTCGCAGGCTTCGCCGAACGCCTGGGCGACACCCTCGAACAGCAGTTCGGGCGCCGTCAGCTGGACTTCCTGGTGAACAACGCCGGCATCGGCCTGAACGTGCCATTCAGCGAGACCAGCGAGGCGCAGTTCGACCAGTTGCTGAACATCCAGCTCAAAGGCCCGTTCTTCCTTACCCAGCGCCTTCTGCCGCTGCTGGCCGATGGCGGGCGCATCGTCAACATCTCCACCGGCCTGACCCGCTTCGCCCTGCCCGGCTATGCCGCCTATGCGGCCATGAAGGGCGCCATGGAAGTACTGACCCGCTACCAGGCCAAGGAGCTGGGCGCGCGCGGCATCCGTGTGAACATTCTCGCGCCGGGCGCCATCGAGACCGATTTCGGCGGGGGCGTGGTGCGTGACAACCAGCAGGTCAATGACTACATGGCCGGCAACACCGCGCTGGGCCGGGTCGGCCTGCCCGACGATATCGGCGCGGCCATCGCCTTGTTGCTGGAAGATGGCAATGGCTGGATCAACGGGCAGCGGCTGGAGGTGTCGGGGGGCATGTTCCTCTGAGGAGCACGCTACGCAATGCGCTCAAGCTCGGTTCAAGGCCTGGTGCAGCGCAGCGACGGCAGGAAGTGACAAAGCCTCATGGGTGATGCACAGGCCGACCCGGCGCCGCAGTGCCAGGCCGCTGCCGGGCCGCCAGTAGACCCCGGGACAGCGCTCGGCCAGGGACTGCGGCAACCATGCCGCGCCCAGCCCGGCGGCGACCATGGCCAGCGCCAGTTGTAGCGAACCGGCCTGGCCAACCTGCTCGCCTTCGCCGTACAACCCCATCAGGCGCTGGTGCGAAGGATGCTGCGGGCAGGTGATCCAGCGCCCGTCCGGCTGGCTGCCGGTCGCCATTACCAGCACGAAGGCCTCCTCCCACAACGGCAGGAACAGTTCGTCCTCGCAGCGCTGGGCCTCGTCGGCCAGCCGCGCATCCCCGTCGCACCCCGCCAGCAAGGTCAATTGCAGGCCCGCAACCGCCTGGCTGGCCAGGCGCACGCAAGCCTCGACCTGGGCCGGCGCGATGTCCGCCTCGATGCCCAGGGCCAAAGGCACCCGCTCCTGCCCCTGGCGAAAGCGCAGGCGCAGCGCGTCGGCCTCGGCCACCATGCGGCAGGCCTGGGGATACAGCTCACGCGCCTGCTCGCTGACTTCGACCCCACGGGCCTGACGCAGGAACAGCTCGGCGCCAAGGTCGTCCTCCAGCTGGCGGATGGTCACCGACAAGGTCGGTTGCGCCACGCACAGGCGCTGGGCGGCTACCGTGATGTTGCGCGCTTCAAAGACCGCGATAAATGCCTTGAGGTGACGGATATCCATAGATAGAACCGATGCCAGCCAGAGAAATAAGCCGTTTTTCATGGCCGAAAGGGCTATCTAGAATCCTGGCCATCGAAAGCGATTATGCCTGGGAGGCAACCATGAACAAACCCCTGATCATCATCACCGGCGCCAGCTCCGGCATAGGCGCCGCCACCGCCCAACGCTTTTCCGCCGCGGGCCATCCGCTGTTGCTGATCGCCCGCCGCCTGGATCGCCTGGAGGCGCTGGCGTTGCCCGATTGCCTGTGCCGCGCCGTGGACATCCGCGACCGCGCAGCACTGGTCGCCGCCGTGGCCGAGGCCGAAGCCGTGTACGGGCCCGCCGATGCCTTGGTGAACAATGCCGGGGTGATGCTGCTGGGGCAAATGCACGAACAGGACCCGGAACAATGGGAGCGCATGTTCGACATCAACGTCAAAGGCCTGCTCAACGGCGTGCACGCGTTGGTCGGCGGGATGGTCGAGCGGCGCCATGGCACCCTGATCAACGTCAGCTCGGTGGCCGGACGCAAGACCTTCCCCAACCATGTGGCCTACGTAGGCAGCAAGTTCGCCGTGCACGGATTGTCGGAGAACCTGCGCGAGGAGCTGGCGCCACACAATGTGCGAGTGGTGACCATCGCGCCGGGCGCAGTGGAGACCGAGCTGCTCGGGCATACCACCGACGCGGGCATCAAGCGCGACTACGAGGCCTGGAAGGCCAATGACATGGGCGGCGTGGTGCTGTCGGCGGAAGATGTTGCCGGGGCAATCGTCTGGGCCTACCAGCAGCCGCAGCAGGTATGCATTCGCGAGATCGTGCTGGCAGCGACCGCCCAGCAGCCTTGAGGCTGAGTATCGGGGGCGCCATGCGCCCCTTTCGCCGGCCAGGCGGCTCCCACACCGACCGCGCCGGCCTCAAGTCATGTGCAATCCCAGTGGGAGCTGGCCTGCCCCCTCAAGGCGCTTCATGCACCTGCACGCTGGCCGTCATGCCGGCGCTCAGGGTCACGCCCTCGGGCACCTGGTCCAGGCGGATGCGCACGGGTATGCGCTGCGCCAGCCGCACCCAGTTGAACGTCGGCTCCACCTCTGGCAGCAACTGCCCATCCGGCGTCGAGTTGCGGTCGGTGATCCCCCGGCTGATGCTTTCTACCTGCCCTTGCATCGCGTCGCCGGCGCCCATGAGCCAGACCTTGACCGGGTCGCCGACGCGAATCCGCGGCAGCTTGGTTTCTTCGAAATACGCCTGGATATAGAAAGTGGCATCGTCCACCAGCGCCATCACCGACTGCCCGGTGTTGACGAAATTGCCCTCGGCCAGGCGCAGATTGGTGATATGCCCGCCCCGCGGGGCGCGTACTTCGCTGCGGGCCAGGTTGATCTTCGCCACTTGCAACTGAGCCTCGGCCTCGTGCAGTTCGCCACGGGCGACAGCGGCGTTGATCTGGGCGTTTTCGCGCAGCTCGGCGCTGATTGCCTCCGGCCCCAGCGCGGTGCGCCGGGCGGCCTCGCGCTCACGCAGGCGCAACTGCTGGGTACGCGTCTCGACCACGGCGGTGGCCTGGTCGTAGGCGGCCTGGAAGCGTTCGCGGTCGATGCTCATCAGCAGGTCGCCGGCCTTCACCTGCTGGTTGTCATGCACCTTCAACGCGCTGACCCAGCCCGACACGTCGGGGGCGATCACCACCACATCGGCACGTACCCGGGCATCCCGGGTCCAGGGCGTGAGCATGTAGTACTGCCACAGTTGATAGCCGGCAAAAACAGCGAGGATCACCACACACAGGGTGACCAAGGTACGTACGACTGTACGCATGGACTTACTCCTTACAAAGGGCCTGACAGGCGCACCACCCCATACAGCACACAGACGAACAGCGCCGCGTCGAACAACGCCTCGTGCCAGATCCAGCGCCCCAGGGGGGTGGCCTGCACAACGAAGCGCAACAGCCCGGTGAGCACCAGCGCCAGCAACACATAGATCAGAAACGGGCTGAGCAGCACGCCGCCCAGTGCCCACTCACGCAACCCCATGGGCTTCCTCCTGCCAGCGGCACCACTTGCCCCAGCTCTTGCGCAATTGCAGCACCGCGCCGATGGCCAGGCGCAGCGGGTCACTGGGCGGCTGGCGGCGCAGGGCCTCGATGAACTGTTCACTGGCGGCGTCAAGGCGCTGGCCCCGCCCCGGCGCCGGGCCGCTGGCGAGTACCGCCTGCAACTGCTGCAGGTACTGGCGCTCGGCATTGCCCAGCGGTGCCTTGGCCACGGCCAGGCACATGCGCAGGTGCACCAGTTCGTCACCGATATCCAGGCCGTGCAGGCCGTCGTCCCAGCGCTTGCGCTCGGCTTCGGGCAGCTCGCTGGCATGCCGCGCCAGTTGCATCAGGCGGTCGGCCATGCGCCCACCGAACCAGCTGTCGGCGCCGCGCAGGTCGCGCCGGGTCAGGCGCACCAGGTCGCCTTGCGTGGCCGCGCGCAGGCGCCGGCCAAGCCAGGCCGGGTGGCGCAGCACCAGCAAGCGGAACGCCATTACCGCTGCGCCCACGCCCAGCAGCATAGCCTGGGCGCTGTTGAGCATGGTCGCCACATCGAAATGCATGGCATTGAGCGGCGCGACCAGGACGATGAAGTGCAGGCAATAGGACGTGGCGGTCGCCCCGGTACGCGGGTGGGCCATGCCCAGGGCGCCGAAGAACAGCGGCACGCCCATACCCAGGCAGAGCATGGCGAAGCTGCTCCATTGCGGCAGCAGGATCTGCCCCACCAGAAACGCCACCGGGATGGCCAGGAGAATACCGCGCAGGAAACTCAGGCCGATCTGCGCGCCATTCTCGCGGCTGGCGAACAGGCTGCAGACCACACAGGTGAGTACCAGGCCGCCTGGCGCCGATGGCCAGGCCGTGGCCAGCCAGAAACTGCTCATGGCCAGGAAGGCCAGGGCGCTGCGCGAACCGAACAACAGGGCAAGGGACAGGTCGCGATGGGTTGCCAGGCTCTGCGTCGACTGCCTTGGCGCCCGCCCCTGCTCGACGTCGTCGAGGGCCTGGGCGCAAGCCATCGTGTAGTCCAGCAGCAAGCTCAGGCGCGCCAGGCAGTAATGCTCGGCGGGGCTGATCCGCTCGTCGTGGGCGGCGTCCCAGACACGCTGGCGCAACACCAGCAAGCTGGGCTGCTCGGGGCTGGCCAGGTGAGCGCGCACCTCGTCCAGCCATGGCGCCAGATGCCTGGCTTCACCCTCATCAAGCTGGCGCCACTGCCTGCGCACCGAGCGTGAGATGCGCAAAAGCACCATCAGTGTCTGGCTCAGGCCGCTGATTGCCCGGGCGCGTTGGCGGCCGCGGCTGCCTTCGAACCAGGCGTGTTCGCGCTGGGCATCGATGGCGACGATGCGCCCGAGGCTGTCGAGCAGGCCGCCGCGGGCCTCGTCTTCGCCGCCAAGCATGGCGTTGGCCGCCTGCAGGCCGTTCTGCCAGGCCTGGCGTGCTTGGTCGGCCAGTTGCTGCTCCACGCGCATGGGCCAGAGCAGCGCGCTGGTGACGGTGGCGCAAACGATGCCCAGGCAGATCTCGGTGCAGCGCGCCACCGCCTGGTCGAATACCTGCAGCGGGTGGTCGATCGCCGGCAGGGCGATGATCGCCACGGTGTAGCCGGCCAGCACGAACGCGTAGGCCCAGGCGCTGCGCAGTTGGGTCGAGGCAGCGGTACACAGGGCCAGCCACAAGGCCAGGGTCAGCAGGAACAGCCACGGGGTCTGGGCGAACAGGCCGATGAACACCACCGACATGCAGGTGCCGACCAGGGTGCCGGCCAACCGCGCCAGGCCCTTCTGCACCACCATCCCCGAAAGCGGCTGGGCGACGATGAAGGCGGTCATCAGCGCCCACGCCGGTTGCTCCAGGCCCCAGCGCATCGCCAGCCACAACGCCAGGCCGCCACCAAGCAAGGTCTTGATGGCGAACTTGAGGGCAAGGCTGCTGGGGGCAAACAGGGCCTGGAAGGTGATGGGCACGAAACGGACCTTGGGCGCGCTGGGGTAATAGGAAGAAAGATAGACAACGGGAGGGAGGATAAAGCGCAAACGAGTAATTAGCTAGCTAATCATCTAAGCAGTCAGTTTTTCGCAGGCAAAAAAATGGGCGACCGAAGTCGCCCTAAATGCCTTGCGTGCTCGTGTATCGGGAAGGATCAGCGCTGGTTGCGCTTTTTCGAGTCCTTCCAGATGAAAATGCCCAGACCGGCGAAGAAGGCCAACATCAACCCGACTGTTACCACCCCGGCGATAACCACGTTGTCGAAGAACATGTCGGCTCCTCCCTTGATGTGCCGTCATCCGATGGGTGCAAGGTAACCAATGCGAGGAGGAGGAAAATTGACCGGAGTCAATGGCGCCCGGAGCCGGGCGCGGAAGGCGGGTGCAGGGTTGACCTGCATCAAGTTTCAGCGCTTCTTCGGTTTGCCCTTGGGCTTTTTCTTCTTGGCCTGGGTCAGCGGCATGGCCTGCTCGAAGGCCTGGCGCATGTCGTCCAGACGCTTGTCATTGAGGTCGTGAATGCGTTTGGCGCGTTCGGCGCCGAAATCGATCAGGTTGTCTTGGCTCATGGTGGGCTCGACGGACAGCAGAGGCCCCAATAATGAAGGCTTGCCAGGGCGCTGACTAGTCAGACTTCGATATCCACCAGCAACCCCTGGCGCGTGCGCTCGCCCATCGGCGCCACCGGCACGGTGTTGTCGGCATTGAGCTCCTCACCCGGCACCGCCTCGTACCGATCGCCTTCAGCCTGCTTGCGCCTTTTTTGCTGGCGGCGTTGCTCGTCACGCAGCAGCAAGGCCTGCTCTTCGGGATCACGATGATTCTTCAGGTCGATGGTGCCATCGCTGGATGTCGGCTGGGTGGGCACCACCGGTGGAATGGTCGGCGGTGGTTTGACCGGGTCGTGTTGCGAGGTCACGGGGGCGGCACTGAGCGGGATGATCGGCGGCAGCATGGGAGGTCTCCTGTAGCCTTGTTGTCGGCTGGTGGCGCGCCGCCTTGAATGCCTGCGGTCGAAGGTGTGCGGCGTGTCACAACGCCGCATCGGGCTGGAGTATAGCGCGGGCCTACTCGGCGTCTTCGTCCGGGTCGTCGGGTGAAGGGCTCGACTCGCTCCATGGCCGCTTGTAGACCTGCTGCCAGACCGCATCCATATGTGCGCGCACACCTGGCGGTGCGTTCTTCAACGAGGCGCTGTCTTCGCGCTCGCCGCCGAACGGGTCTTCACCGGGCGGGCTGATCAGCGACTGGCCGGTGATGGTGTAGATCGCCTGGCCTTCACGCATTTCGATGGCGATGTCGTGGGGGTCGATACCGCCACCGCAGAAGGCATGGTTGGCCACTGTCACTTCAGCGACACCGTCCTTGTTCAGGTCGCCGACATCACTGACATCGGTATAGAAGTCGACGTCGAGATCGAGGCCGGCACAGGTGGTCTCCTGCTCGATCTGCCAGCGCGCCTTGAAGGCATCGCCGTCGGCAGCGCGGCCATACAGGGTGGCCTTGAGCACCACCTTGTCGACTTCCTCCTCGGTATCAGGGTCGGTGGCCTGGCCGTCGACCCGACTCAGCACCAGCAGGCCCTCGCCCTCGCGGTCATGGAAATGCACGCTCTTGATCGGCGTCTGCACGCCGAGCACTTCCAGTTGCTCGACCGGGATCGGCGGCAGGATCTCGAAACTTTTCTGTTCACAGGCGGCCAGCAGCGCCAGGCTGCCCAGGCCCAAGGTGACGTTCAACCAGCGGTGCTTGGCAAACATGTTGGCGCATGGCCCTCGTGACGGGTGTTCGTCGATGAACACGCTAGACTCACTGAGATTCTTTGGTCTGGCGCAGCCGATCCGGTAACATGGCCAGCTTTTTCACCGCGGGAGTTTTGGCAGTATGGCGCAGCAGTATCAACCGGGGCAACGCTGGATCAGCGACAGCGAGGCCGAGCTCGGTCTTGGGACCATCCTGGCGCAGGATGGCCGCCTGCTGACCGTGCTCTACCCGGCCACGGGCGACACGCGCCAGTACTCGCTACGCAATGCGCCGCTGACCCGCGTGCGCTTCTCGCCAGGCGATCTGATCACCCATTTCGAAGGCTGGAAGCTGACCGTGCAGGAGGTCGAGGACATCGACGGCCTGATGGTCTATCACGGCATCGACCCGCAGAACCAGCCACGCACGCTGCCCGAGACGCAGCTGTCCAACTTCATCCAGTTCCGCCTGGCCAGCGACCGCCTGTTCGCCGGGCAGATCGACCCACTGTCGTGGTTCTCACTGCGCTACAACACCCTGCAGCACACCAGCAAGCAGATGCTCTCCACGCTGTGGGGCCTCGGTGGCGTGCGTGCCCAGCCTATCGCCCACCAGTTGCACATCGCCCGTGAAGTGGCCGACCGCATCGCACCCCGCGTATTGCTGGCCGACGAAGTAGGCCTGGGCAAGACCATCGAGGCCGGCCTGGTCATCCACCGCCAGCTGCTGTCCGGTCGCGCCAGCCGCGTGCTGATCCTGGTGCCGGAAAACCTCCAGCACCAGTGGCTGGTGGAAATGCGCCGGCGCTTCAACCTGCAGGTTGCGCTGTTCGACGCCGAGCGCTTCATCGAGAGCGATGCCAGCAACCCGTTCGAGGATGCCCAGCTGGCGCTGGTCGCGCTGGAGTGGCTGGTCGAGGACGAAAAGGCCCAGGACGCGCTGTTCGCCGCCGGCTGGGACCTGATGGTGGTCGACGAGGCCCACCACCTGGTCTGGCACGAAGAGCAGGCCAGCCCCGAATACTCGCTGGTCGAGCAGCTGGCCCAGGTGATTCCCGGCGTGCTGCTGCTCACCGCCACGCCTGAACAGCTCGGCCAGGACAGCCACTTCGCCCGCCTGCGACTGCTCGACCCCAACCGCTTCCACGACCTGGCCGCCTTCCGCGCCGAAAGCGAGCACTATCGCCCGGTGGCCGAAGCGGTACAGGAGCTGCTCGACGAAGGCCGCCTGTCACCGAAAGCCCACGCCACCATCCAGGGCTTCCTCGGCGCCGAAGGCGAAGCACTGCTGGCCGCGGTCAGCGATGGCGACAGCCAGGCCAGCGCGCGCCTGATCCGCGAACTGCTCGACCGCCACGGTACCGGCCGCGTGCTGTTCCGCAACACCCGTGCGGCGATCCAGGGCTTCCCCGAGCGCCAACTGCACCCCTACCCGCTGGCCAACCCCGAGGCCTACGCCGACCTGCCTTCGGGCGAGCGTGCCGAGCTTTACCCGGAAGTGGCCTTCCAGGCCCAGGGCGAAACCGGCGACGACGAGCGCTGGTGGCGTTTCGACCCTCGGGTCGACTGGCTGATCGACACCCTCAAGATGCTCAAGCGCACCAAGGTCCTGGTGATCTGCGCCCACGCCGAGACCGCCATGGACCTGGAAGACGCCCTGCGCGTGCGCTCCGGCATCCCGGCCTCGGTGTTCCACGAAGGCATGAGCATCCTCGAGCGTGACCGCGCCGCCGCCTACTTCGCCGACGAAGAGTTTGGCGCCCAGGTGCTGGTGTGTTCCGAGATAGGCAGCGAGGGCCGCAACTTCCAGTTCGCCCATCACCTGGTGATGTTCGACCTGCCGGCCCACCCGGACCTGCTCGAGCAACGCATCGGCCGCCTCGACCGGATCGGCCAGAAGCACACGATCCAACTGCACATCCCGTACCTGCAGGACAGCCCGCAAGAGCGCCTGTTCCAGTGGTACCACGAAGGCCTCAACGCCTTCCTCAACACCTGCCCGACCGGCAACGCCCTGCAACACCAGTTCGGCCCGCGCCTGCTGCAACAGCTGGCCGGTGGCGA
Organism: Pseudomonas sp. RC3H12; assembly: GCF_018596375.1. Classification (NCBI taxonomy): domain Bacteria; kingdom Pseudomonadati; phylum Pseudomonadota; class Gammaproteobacteria; order Pseudomonadales; family Pseudomonadaceae; genus Pseudomonas; species Pseudomonas sp. RC3H12. The sequence goes on from NZ_CP075595.1 coordinate 3,533,721, forward strand.
CGACAAAGGCTGGACCCAGCTGGTCGGCGAGGCCCGTGCCGAACGCGAGCGCCTGGAAGCCGAGCTGCACACCGGTCGCGATCGCCTGTTGGAACTCAACTCCGGTGGCGCCGGCGAAGGCCAGGCGCTGGTCGAGGCAATCCTCGAGCAGGACGACCAGTTCGCCCTGCCGATCTACATGGAAACCCTGTTCGACGCCTTCGGTATCGACAGCGAGGACCACTCGGAAAACGCCCTGATCCTCAAGCCGAGCGAGAAGATGCTCGACGCCAGCTTCCCGCTGGGTGACGACGAAGGCGTGACCATCACCTACGACCGTGGCCAGGCGCTGTCGCGCGAGGACATGCAGTTCCTCACCTGGGAGCACCCGATGGTCCAGGGTGGCATGGACCTGGTGCTGTCCGGCTCGATGGGCAACACCGCCGTGGCGCTGATCAAGAACAAGGCGCTCAAGCCCGGCACCGTGCTGCTCGAACTGCTCTACGTCAGCGAAGTGGTGGCACCGCGCAGCCTGCAGCTGGGGCGCTACCTGCCACCGGCCGCGCTGCGCTGCCTGCTCGATACCAACGGCAACGACCTGGGCCCGCGGGTGGCCTTCGAAACCCTCAACGACCAGCTCGAAAGCGTGCCCAAGGCCAGCGCCAACAAGTTCATCCAGGCCCAGCGCGACGTGCTGGCCAAGCGCATCGCCGCTGGCGAGGCCAAGGTCCTGCCAACCCACGACGAGCGTGTGGCCCAGGCCCGGCAACGCCTGACCGCCGAAGCCGACGAGGAGCTGGCGCGCCTGACCGCGTTGAAGGCCGTCAACCCGAGCGTGCGCGACAGCGAGATCGACGCCCTGCGCAAGCAGCGCGAAGAGGGCTTGGCGGCGCTGGAAAAAGCGGCACTGCGCCTCGAGGCGATCCGGGTGCTCGTCGCCGGTTGATCGCCATAGAGGCCATCGCGGGGCAAGCTCGCTCCCACAATTCCGGCTCGGGATTGGTGGGAGCGGGCTTGCCCCGCGCTCGTTTCGTCCTGAAAGCCATCCATTTAGACCATCTGGCTATTGCTTTCATATCCAAATGGTAGAAATCAAATTGCCATTAATCAGGAAGGCTTAGGTACTGGTTCCTATACTCCAGCAGGAACAGTCTCCATCCGTGCTTTTTGGGGACGAGTGAAGACTCGACGAAGAGGCCTGCAATGGAGTGGCTGGGACTGCAATTGTTCGCTGAGCTGCCGGCGAACGGACAGATCATCCTCGACTGCCGACACAACCCCTTCCTGGTGCTGCTTGCCTTCATCGTGGCGAGCGCCGCCTGTTTCGCCACCCTGGACATGAGCGAACGCCAGAGCCAATGCGAAGACCGCTTCGCCCGCCGGCAATGGCGCGTGCTCGGCGCCTGCTGTCTGGCCGGGGGCATCTGGGCCATGCATTTCATCAGCATGCTGGCCTTCCAGGCGCCCCTGGAAATCCACTTCGATGCCCCACTGACCGGCCTGTCGCTGCTGGTGGCCCTGTTGGCCGCCTGGCTGGCGATGAACAGCCTCAACCGCAGCCAGATGCGCCTGCGCCACTACCTGCAGACCGCGCTGTTCATCGGCCTGGGCATCAGTGTGATGCACTACACCGGCATGGCCGCCCTGCAGACCAGCGCCCTGCAGTACTACCAGACCGGCCTGCTGTTTGCCTCCGTCGGCATCGCCGTGCTCACCAGCCTGGTGGCACTGCTGATGGCGCGCTATTTCAACAAGGGCAGCGGCACCCTGCACCTGCTGCTCAAGTACGGCGCCAGCCTGCTGATGGCCGCAGGTATCGTCCTGACCCATTTCACCGGCATGGCGGCGATGACCCTGGTGATCCCCAGCGAGACCGCGCTGCGACTGCCTTCGGCCGACAACAGCCTGCAATTGGCGCTGACCATTGCCGTCATAACCCTGCTTATCAGCGCTGGCAGCATCAGCGCGGCGCTGGCCGACAAGAAGCTGCAGAGCAAGGAGCACGACCTGCGCCGGGTCAATGTACTGCTCAGCCAGCTCGACCAAGCCCGCGCCTCGCTGCAGCAGGCCGCCCACTACGACGCCCTGACCAACCTGGTCAACCGCCGCGGCTTCAACCAGGTCTTCGCCGAGCGCCTGGCCGAGCAGGCTGCCCATGACGGTATGCTGGCGGTGATGTTCCTCGACATCGACCACTTCAAGCGGATCAACGACAGCCTCGGGCATGCCGCCGGCGACGAGTTGCTCAAGGTGATCGCCGATCACATCAAGGCCGCCACCCGTGGCCAGGACCTGGTGGCCCGCTTCGGCGGCGACGAGTTCTGCATCGTTACCAGCCTCAACAGTCGTGACGAGGCACGCCACCTGGCCCAGCGCATCATGCAGCGCATGAAGGAGCCGATCGATCTGGCCGGCCGGCGCATGGTGATGACCACCAGCATCGGCATCAGCATCTTCCCCGACGACGGCCAGAGCACCGAAGAGTTGCTGAAGAACGCCGACCTGGCGCTTTACCAGTCCAAAGGCTGCGGGCGCAACAGCCTGAACTTCTTCAACAACGGCCTGAAGACCCGCGCCACCCTGGAGCTGCAACTGGAAGAAGAACTGCGCGTGGCGCTGTTCGAAGAGCGTGGCCTGTGCGTGCACTACCAACCGATCTTCGACCTGCGCAGCGGCCAGGTGGCCAAGCTCGAGGCGCTGGTGCGCTGGCAACACCCACAGCATGGCCTGCTCAGCCCCGACCGTTTCATCTGTATTGCCGAAGCCAACGGCCTGATCGCCGAGCTGGACCTGTGGGTGCTGCGCCGGGCCTGTGAGGACCTGGCCCAGCTCAATCGTCATGGCTATGGCGATCTCAAGGTCACGGTGAACTGCTCGGCCCTCACCCTTGGCCGCGAGGAGCTGGCCACCGAGGTGGAAATGGCCTTGTTCCAGGCCGGCCTGGCGCCGCGCCAGCTGGAGCTGGAGGTCACCGAAAACGCCCTGATGGGTGACATCCACCACACCATCAGCCTGCTAAAGCGCATCCGTGCCCAGGGTGTGGCGCTGTCGATCGATGATTTCGGCACCGGCTATTCATCGCTGGCCTACCTCAAGCGCCTGCCGCTGGACGTGCTGAAGATCGACCGCTCGTTCATCCAGGACGTGCCCGGCAGCCAGAAAGACCGCGAGATCGTCCAGGCGATCATCATCATGGCCCATACCCTGCACCTGAAAGTGGTCACCGAAGGCGTCGAGACTGTCGAGCAGCACGAGTTCCTCGCCAGCCACGGCTGCGACTACCTCCAGGGCTACCTGCTCAGCCGGCCAGTGCCGCTGGCCGAGTTGCGGCCGATCCTCGAACGGCTCGACCGCCAGCCGGGCGAGCTCAGTCCTTGCTGCGATACAGCGCTACCAGGGTCGCCGGATCTTTTTGCAGATAACCCTGGCTACCGTGCAGGCGCATCAGTTGCGCGGCGAGGCCACTGAGCGGCGTCGCCGAGCCCTGCTCGCGGGAGAATTTCACCGCGCTGTCGAGGTCCTTGAGCAAGGTGCGCACGTGCCACTTGACCGGCTCGAAGCGGCTTTCGGCCATTTGCGGGGCGAGGATCTGCAAGGGTTTCGAGTCGGCAAACCCGCCGGCCAGCGCCTCGGCGATCAGCCGCGCATCGACCCCTGACTGCTCGGCCAGCGCCACCACCTCGGCAATCACCAGCGCGTTGCAGGCCACGATCATCTGGTTGCACGCCTTGGTCACCTGGCCGGCCCCCACCGCGCCCATGTGCGTCACCCTTTGGCCCAGGGTCAACAGCACCGGCCGCGCCCGCTGCAGATCGCTCGCCTCGCCCCCGACCATGATCGCCAGGGTGCCGGCCTCGGCCCCCGGCGTGCCGCCGGACACCGGGGCATCGAGCCAGGCCATGCCGCACAGGGCCGCCAGCTCTGCCGCCATCTCGCGGGTGGCGGTCGGCTCGAGGCTGGAGAAGTCCACCAGCAGCTGACCGCTGCGCCCGCCACGGGCGATGCCCTGCTCACCGAACACCACCTCGCGCACCACCGCCGTGTCGGCGAGGCACAGCAGCACCATGTCCGCCGCCTGGCACAGCTCGGCAGGGCTACCGGCCAGATGGGCGCCGGCGGCGACCAGTTCGGCGCATTTGTCCGGGCTGCGGTTCCACACGGTCAGCGGGTACCCCGCAGCCAGCAGACGACGGCACATCGGCAAGCCCATCAGGCCGATCCCGGCAAACCCCAACGAAGGCAATGCAGTACTCATGAGCAACTCCAGATTAAAGAAGCGTGACAAACGGACGATGCAATGCGGGTGAGAAAGGAAAAACCTTAGAACGACTAAGGAAACCCCCTATCGCACAAGAAAAAGACGCACTGATAAAGTCGCGAAATTTCTCCGTGATGGCTAGATGACATGTCTCACCGGGAAGCCAACCACTCCAGGCAAATGGCGCACTATGACTTCTACGAACACTTCTGCCAATGCGGCTCCCGAGCCCTCCCTCAGCACCACCTCGCTGACCGCCGGCAGTGCTCGAGACCTGCCCACGGCGCGCAGCATGCCGGCGCAACAGTACCTGTACTTCACCGAACAGGACATCCAGCGCATCCTCGACAACCTCGATGGCCTGCGCGACCTGGTCTTCCCGCCAAACCTGCACGTGGAGGACGAGGACCAGCTGCGCCTGGAGCAGCAGTTCCCGTCGGTGTGCCTGATCGGCCTGGGTCGCTGCGGCTCGAACATCGCCCTGGACGTGGCGGAACTGGTTTACAACGCCCGCACCTTCTTCCTCAACGAGTACAACAACGAGGACCGCTTCAAGGGCGAGGCCGGCTACAGCCCGGCGCGCTGGATCCGCCAGAACCTGCGCCTGGTACAGAACAAGGCGGCCAAGCCGGTGTTCCTGGTCGAGCCGCTGGTGATGCTCGGCGACCTGGACAAGGACATCGCCGGGCGCATCCGCTTCTCGCGCAAGGGCGAGCGCGGCGGCTTCTTGCGCGACTACAGCAAGATGAAAATCATGGACCTGTCCGAGGTGCATGCCGGCGGCGCCGGCAACGCGCCGATCCTCGGCCAGTACCTGGCCAAGATCATCCTCAACAAGGACACCCAGCGCTTCTCCAGCGCCGACTGGAAGCTGATCCACTCGTACCTGATCGACTCCTGCGGCATCAAGGCCAACCAGTCGCGCCTGTACTTCTACATCTTCAGCGCCGGCGGCGGCACCGGCTCGGGCATGGCCTCGGAATTCGGCCTGGCCCAGCAGTACTCGTACATGAACAAGACCTTCGATACCAAACCGGCCGACGAGAACGACGGCAAGAGCGGGCATTCGTTCGTGTTCGAGCCGATCTTCACCAGCGGTATCTGCGTGCTGCCCAATGCGTCCGATCACCGCAGCGAAATGTCCGAGGCGCTGCACATCAACGCCGGACGCCTGCTGTGCAAATACCTGTCGGAGGAATGGGACTTCTCGTACAACTTCGACAATGAAGACAGCAGCGAAGCCAGCGTCATGGGCCGCATCCGCCCGTGGAACGCGATGATGCTGATCTCCAACGACATCATGCGCTACGCCGAGGAGAGCGACGACGGCACGATCCAGAACATCGACGTCAACGCCATGGAGAAGCACGCCAACCAGTACATCTCCCAGCAGATCTTCAACATCCTCACGGCGCAGGCGGTGACCACCGACTACGACCAGAACTACTTCCGCCGCGCCGGCATCGATATCGGCGAGACCATCCGCCTGGACGCCAACGACCTGTTCATGAGCCTGGCCGGCCCCGTGGCCATCGCCTATGCCGAGTCGGTGGTGCCGGAAGTGCCGCCGGCAGGGTCGGACAAGTTCAAGGTGTTCGAGCGCGAGCAGCCGCGCCTGGACATCGACGACCTGTTCTTCCGCTCCATCGACCTGCCGCACTTCAACAAGCAGACCCAGGCCATCGAAGGCATCAGCCTGCTGCCAATCGAGTCGCGCCGCTACCGCGCCGCGCTGGAGCAGTACCAGGCCTCGGGCTACGACGCCGCGGCGCTGCACGACCTGCATTTCTTCAAGAACTGCTCGTCGGTGGTGTCGATCGTGTCGCTGCCCAAGGACTACAAGCTGTCGTACATGGACCTGAACCGGCTCAAGACCCACCTCAACAGCCTGTTCCCCAACACCACGCTCAAGCGCTATGCGCTGGTGATCGGCGCCTCGGCCAACCTGTCGCTGACCACCCTGATCGCCAAGAGCCCGTGCCTGTCGGACGATTTCCTCACGCTGATCGTGGCGTTCATCAAGCGTTGCTTCGCGCGCAACCCGTACCGTTTCGACGACACCATGGACAATGCGATCCTCGAGTTCATCACCAGCGAGCACTTCGATGAAGACAGCATCGATGACCTGCTCAACGAGTTCGAGAACCCGGCAAAGATCCTCGACACCAACTGGTACGCGATCAAGCCGATGTACGAGAAGAAGTACCGCGAGCTGATCAACGACAAGAGCCGTTTCGTCTCGATCAACGATATCCGCCTGTCGCGCGAGTGCGTGAAGAAGGCGGTGAAGTACCTGCGCGAGATCTTCAGGCACCGCATCGGCAAGACCCGGGTGATTTCGCTGAACAGCCATACCGGGCGTGTGGACTACTGATCCAGTTGGGGCCGCAAAGCGGCCCCATTTACGCATCCCGTAAACTGTTACCGCCCCGCCGAATCACCCCGCCACTGTTACCAACTTCCACCTTACGTGAGCGTCAATGCGCACCATTGCGGAGCGTTTGCGCGTTTTCACGCACTAAAAAAGCCCGCGCTTATTCCGCTTTCTTCGCCTGGATCACGATGAACGGCGAAACCACCACCGCCCAGATCTCTGGATCGCGGGTTTGCAGGTCGAGCGCCTGCTCGGCGGAGACCGGCCCGACAGTGCCATCATTGCGCCACTTGGCGAAGATCTCGCCGCGATTCTCGGCCATCGCCTCGGCAACGGCGATCAGGTCGAGGCTGGGGTCGACCCAAATCAGGTCACCCTTGGCCCAGAAACGCTCCAGGGCTTTCCACTCGATGACGGCGGTCTCGCCGAGCAGTTTGGCATAGAGGGTGCTTACTTGATCAGTCATGGGTTTACCTGCGCAAAGATCGGCCAACAAAAAGGCCGGCATTTTTGCAGAAAAACCCGGTTTCAAATACGTAATTTGGTCGATCAGGCCCGAACTTGTGGAGGCGGGCCGGGAATACAGGCAAAGTGATGGCGCTTTTCTGTATCTTTATGTCGATCACGCGACACCCCTTGAGACAGACGCTTTTCGCCCGCTTTTCAAGCGCTCGGACAGCGCTCTACACTGTACCGGTACAGTTCCGGGACATGTTCCGGGGGAAGGTGGGCTTACGGCATTGGCGTAGCCAGGCCGCGAATCCCGCCCGGTCTGTAGCCCTGGCCTCAGGACTATAAGAATTACAACAGAATGAGTGGAGCACTATGATCAAGATTTCCAAGCTGTTTGCCGCGATGGTTCTGGCCGGAGTCGCCAGCCATTCGTTTGCCGCCGACACCATCAAGATCGGCATCGCCGGTCCCAAGACCGGGCCGGTGACCCAGTACGGCGACATGCAGTTCGTTGGCGCCAAACAGGCCATCAAGGACATCAACGCCAAGGGCGGCGTCGATGGCAAGATGCTCGAAGCCAAGGAATACGACGACGCGTGCGACCCTAAACAGGCCGTGGCCGTCGCCAACAAAGTGGTCAACGATGGCGTCAAGTACGTGATCGGCCACCTGTGCTCCAGCTCCACCCAGCCTGCGTCCGACATCTACGAAGACGAAGGCGTGATCATGATCACCCCAGCCGCCACCTCCCCGGAAATCACCGCCCGTGGCTACAAGCTGATCTTCCGCACCATCGGCCTGGACAGCGCCCAGGGCCCGGCCGCCGGCAACTACATCGCCGACCACGTCAAGCCGAAGGTCGTTGCGGTGCTGCACGACAAGCAGCAGTACGGCGAAGGCATCGCCACCGCGGTCAAGACCACCCTGGAAGGCAAAGGCACCAAGGTCGCCGTCTTCGAAGGCCTGAACGCCGGTGACAAGGACTTCTCCTCGATCATCCAGAAACTCAAGCAGAACAACGTCGACTTCGTCTACTACGGCGGCTACCACCCGGAGCTGGGCCTGATCCTGCGCCAGGCACAAGAGAAAGGCCTGAAAGCCAAGTTCATGGGCCCGGAAGGCGTGGGTAACGACTCCATCTCGCAGATCGCCCAAGGCGCCTCCGAAGGCCTGCTGGTGACCCTGCCCAAGTCGTTCGACGCAGCACCTGAGAACAAGGCCATCGTCGACGCCATCAAGGCCGACGGCAAGGACCCAAGCGGTCCGTTCGTGTTCCCGGCCTACTCGGCTGTCGAACTGATCGCCCAAGGCATCAAGGCTGCCGGCTCCGAAGACACCGACAAGGTGGCCGCCGCCATTCACAAAGGCACCTTCAAGACCCCGACCGGCGACCTGTCGTATGACGACAAGGGCGACCTGAAAGACTTCAAGTTCGTGGTCTACGAATGGCACTTCGGCAAGCCGAAGACCGAAGTCTCCCCTCAGTAACTGCGTGACTAATAGCTGACCGAGAAGCCCACTGTGCGAGCAGTGGGCTTTGTTTTACGAGGTTCATGAGCCTGATTCCCGTGATCCGGGAGCCGGTTCACCTGAAAATCTTAAAACCGTCACCCGCGGTTTCCTGGCCGTGCCCGCAAAAAGATCACGTGGCGAAGACCACGAGAACAAGGGGCCGGGGTCATCCCCCGCCAGAGAAATGCAAATCAGGTTTTTAGGAGCGCTGTAATGCCTGAGATCTACCATTTCCTACAACAACTGGTTAACGGATTGACCATCGGCAGTACCTACGCGCTGATCGCCATCGGTTACACGATGGTGTACGGCATCATCGGCATGATCAACTTCGCCCACGGCGAGGTGTACATGATCGGTTCCTACGTGGCCTTCATCGCCCTCGCCGGGCTGGCCATGATGGGCATCCACTCGTTGCCGATCCTGATGACCGTGGCCTTCGTCGCCACGATCTTCGTCACCAGTGCCTACGGCTACAGCATCGAACGGGTCGCCTACCGGCCGCTGCGCAACAGCAACCGGCTGATCCCGCTGATCTCCGCCATCGGCATGTCGATCTTCCTGCAGAACACCGTCCTGCTGTCACAGGACTCGAAAGACAAGTCCATCCCCAACCTGATCCCCGGCAGCTTCTCGTTCGGCCCGGGGGGCGCTGAGGAAGTGCTGGTCTCGTACATGCAGATCCTGGTGTTCGTGGTAACCCTCGTCGCCATGACCTGCCTGACCCTGTTCATCTCCCGTTCCCGCCTGGGGCGCGCCTGCCGCGCCTGCGCCGAGGACATCAAGATGGCCAACCTGCTGGGCATCAACACCAACAACATCATCGCCCTGACCTTCGTCATCGGTGCCGCGCTGGCGGCGGTGGCGGCCGTGCTGCTGAGCATGCAGTACGGGGTGATCAACCCCAACGCCGGTTTCCTGGTGGGCCTGAAGGCCTTCACCGCGGCGGTACTGGGCGGCATCGGCAGCATCCCGGGCGCCATGCTCGGCGGGCTGGTGCTGGGCGTGGCCGAAGCGTTCGGCGCCGACATCTTCGGCGACCAGTACAAGGACGTGGTGGCATTCGGTCTTTTGGTTCTTGTCCTGCTGTTCCGGCCGACCGGCATCCTGGGCCGCCCGGAGGTTGAAAAAGTATGAACAGAAATCTCAAACAGGCGTTCTTCAGCGCCTTGCTGGTCTGGGCCGTGGCCTTCCCGGTGCTGGGCCTGAAACTCAGCATCGATGGCATCAGCCTGGTGGTGCATAGCCAGGGTTCGTTCACCATCGGCATCATCGCCGCGTGCTCGGTGCTGATGTTCCTGCGCGTGCTGTTCGACAAGCAGTGGAGCTCGGTGATGGGCCGCCGCTCCGACCGCAAACTGGTACCGTCGTCGGTGAGCAACTTCCTCACCCTGCCGAAGACCCAGCGCTGGGTGATCATGGGCCTGATCGTCGTCGCCCTGATCTGGCCGTTCTTCGGCTCCCGCGGCGCGGTCGACATCGCCACGCTGATCCTGATCTACGTGTTGCTGGGCCTGGGCCTGAACATCGTGGTCGGCCTGGCGGGCCTGCTCGACCTGGGTTACGTCGGCTTCTACGCCGTCGGCGCCTACAGCTACGCCATGCTCTCCCACTACCTGGGCTGGAGCTTCTGGGTCTGCCTGCCGATCGCCGGCCTGATGGCCGCCACCTTCGGCTTCCTGCTCGGCTTCCCGGTGCTGCGCCTGCGCGGTGACTACCTGGCGATCGTGACCCTGGGCTTTGGCGAGATCATCCGCCTGTTCCTGCGTAACCTCACCGACTGGACCGGCGGCCCCAACGGCATCAGCAACATCCCCAAGCCGGAGTTCTTCGGCCTGACCTTCGAGCGCCGCGCCGCCGAGGGGATGCAGACCTTCCACGAGTTCTTCGGGCTGGAATACAACTCGATCAACAAGGTCATCTTCCTCTACCTGGTCGCCCTGCTGCTGGCCCTGCTGGCGCTGTTCGTGATCAACCGCCTGCTGCGCATGCCGATCGGCCGTGCCTGGGAAGCGCTGCGCGAAGACGAGATCGCCTGCCGCGCGCTGGGCCTGAACCCCACCGTGATCAAGCTCTCGGCGTTCACCCTGGGTGCCTGCTTCGCCGGTTTCGCCGGCAGCTTCTTCGCCGCCCGCCAGGGCCTGGTGACACCGGAGTCGTTCACCTTCATCGAGTCGGCGATCATCCTCGCCATCGTCGTGCTGGGGGGCATGGGTTCGCAGTTGGGCGTGATTCTCGCGGCCATCGTGATGATCCTGCTGCCGGAGATGATGCGTGAGTTCAGCGAATACCGGATGCTGATGTTCGGTGCGCTGATGGTGTTGATGATGATCTGGCGTCCGCAGGGCCTGCTGCCCATGCAACGTCCGCACATGGAGCTGCCTCGATGAGCCGCGAAATTCTGCAAGTCAGCGGCCTGAGCATGCGCTTTGGCGGCTTGTTGGCGGTCAACGGCGTGGCCCTGACCGTCAAGGAAAAACAAGTGGTGGCACTGATCGGCCCGAACGGCGCTGGCAAGACCACCGTGTTCAACTGCCTGACCGGCTTCTACAAGCCCAGCGGCGGCACCATCCTGCTCGACGGCCAGCCGATCCAGGGCCTGGCCGGCCATCAGATCGCCCGCAAGGGCGTGGTGCGAACCTTCCAGAACGTGCGCCTGTTCAAGGAAATGACCGCGCTGGAAAACCTGCTGATTGCCCAGCACCGCCACCTCAACACCAACTTCTTCGCCGGTCTGTTCAAGACCCCGAGCTTCCGCCGCAGCGAAAAAGAGGCCATGGAGCGCGCGCAGTACTGGCTGGAGAAGGTCAACCTGACCGAGTTTGCCAACCGTACCGCCGGCACCCTGGCCTACGGCCAGCAACGGCGCCTGGAAATCGCCCGCTGCATGATGACCCAACCGCGAATCATCATGCTCGACGAACCGGCCGCCGGCCTGAACCCCAAGGAGACCGAGGACCTCAAGGCCCTCATCGCCTACCTGCGCGAATCGCACAACGTGACCGTGCTGCTGATCGAGCACGACATGAAGCTGGTGATGAGCATTTCCGACCACATCGTGGTGATCAACCAGGGCACGCCCCTGGCCGACGGTACGCCGGAAGAGATCCGCGGCAACCCTGATGTGATCAAGGCCTACCTGGGGGAGGCGTAAATGCTGAAGTTCGAGAACGTTTCCACCTTCTACGGCAAGATCCAGGCGCTGCACAGCGTCAACGTGGAGATCAACCAGGGCGAGATCGTCACCCTGATCGGCGCCAACGGCGCCGGCAAGTCCACCTTGCTGATGACCCTGTGCGGCTCGCCCCAGGCGAGCAGCGGTAGCATCAAGTACCTGGGTGAGGAACTGGTCGGCCAGCCGTCCTCGCACATCATGCGCAAGAGCATCGCGGTGGTGCCGGAAGGCCGCCGTGTGTTCGCCCGCCTGACCGTCGAGGAAAACCTGGCCATGGGCGGCTTCTTCACCAACAAGGGCGACTACCAGGAGCAGTTGGACAAGGTCCTGCAGTTGTTCCCGCGCCTGAAGGAGCGTTACATCCAGCGTGGCGGCACCATGTCCGGTGGCGAGCAGCAGATGCTGGCCATCGGCCGGGCACTGATGAGCAAGCCCAAGCTGCTGTTGCTTGACGAACCATCGCTGGGCCTTGCGCCGATCATCATCCAGCAGATCTTCGACATCATCGAACAGCTGCGCCGCGATGGCGTGACCGTGTTCCTGGTGGAGCAGAACGCCAACCAGGCACTGAAGGTCGCCGATCGGGCGTATGTGCTGGAGAACGGCAAGGTGGTGATGCAGGGTACCGGTGAAGCATTGCTGACCGACCCGAAGGTACGCGATGCGTACCTCGGGGGTTGAATGATCAAAGGGCCTTCGGGTAATACTTGTCAGCTAGCGTAACTGGGGCTGCTATGCAGCCCCTAACGCTTAACTGACTGGCATTAGGCCTTCGGGCCCTTTTTTCTTGCGCTTGGAACTCATCGCGGGACAAGCCCGCTCCCACGTCGCCCGGCGATAAGGTCACGCCCCTTGTCGTCATGCGGCAGGCTCGGTAACGTGACCGGCACTTTTTGCCCGAACACCGGAGCCCGCCTGATGCGCCTCACCCCTTCCCTGCTGCTCACCGCCCTGCTGCCGCTGTTCGCAGGCTGCCAGATGCTGGCCGAAAAACCGGTCGACCCGAACCTGGGCACTACCCGCCTGCAAGGCGAACTGAGCGCGGCCGGCGGCCATCTGCTGTTCAAACCCTGTAACGAAAGCCGCCGCTTCATCGTCAACGACGCTGCTGGCACCGGCATCCTGCAAGAAGCCGCCACCCTGGCCGACGACGCCGGTGACAAGCTGTTCGCCGATGTCCGTGCGCGCATGGCCGGCAGCAAGCAGGCAGGCAGCGACGGCCAGCTCGACGTGACCCGCCTGTACCGCCTCGACACCTCCGAATACCGTGGCTGCGAAGACCCCAACTTCAAGCAGTTGACCCTCCGCGCCGGCGGCCACGAGCCGGACTGGGACATCAAGGCCAGCGGCAAGGGCATGGTGCTCAACCGCATTGGCCAGGAGCCGTTGCCACTGCCTTACCTGGAGGAAGCACTGCCCGGCGGCGGCTTGAGCCTGTCCAGCGAGGCTAACGGCCAGCGTGTCGAACTGTGGGTCGCGCCCCAGCGCTGCGTCGACGGCGCCACCGGCGCCATCCGCCACCTCAAGGCCGAGCTGCGCATCGACGGCAAGACCCTGCAAGGCTGCGCCTACTACGGCGGCGCCCGTGACCTCTGATCACCGGGTGCTTTTATCCTGCCAGTCAGGGCGGCTAACAGCTTATACTTGGCGGTTTGTGTAAAGCCGCCGGCCGCCCATGGCCGGGATACTGGACCCTGCCATGCTACGAATCACCGAACTGAAGCTGCCCCTGGACCACTCCGACGACGAGTTGCGCGCCGCCATCGTCCAGCGCCTGGGCATCAGCGATGAGCAACTGCTCGGCTTCACCCTGTTCAAGCGCAGCTACGATGCGCGCAAGAAGAACAGCGAGCTGCTGTTCATCTACACCATCGACCTTGAAACCAGCAACGAAGACGAACTGCTGCGCCGCTTCGAAGGCGACGCCAAGATCGGCGTGGCCCCGGACGTCAGCTACAAGTTCGTCGGCCAGGCCCCGGCCGAGCTGCCTGCGCGCCCGATCGTGGTCGGCTTCGGCCCCTGCGGCATCTTCGCCGGGCTGGTCCTGGCGCAGATGGGCTTCAAGCCGATCGTGCTCGAGCGCGGTAAAGAGGTGCGCCAGCGTACCAAGGACACCTGGGGCCTGTGGCGCAAGAGCGTGCTCAACCCCGAATCCAACGTACAGTTCGGCGAAGGCGGCGCCGGGACCTTCTCCGACGGCAAGCTGTACAGCCAGATCAAGGACCCGAATCACCACGGTCGCAAGGTGCTGGAAGAGTTCGTCAAGGCCGGTGCGCCCGACGAGATCCTCTACATCAACAAGCCGCACATCGGTACCTTCCGCCTGACCAGCATGGTCGAGAAGATGCGCGAGGAAATCATCAGCCTGGGTGGCGAGGTGCGCTTCGAGCAGAAGGTCACCGACCTGCTGGTGGACGGCGAACAGCTCACGGGCGTGGTACTGCAGAGCGGTGAACAGCTGCACTCGCGCCATGTGGTACTGGCCCTGGGGCACAGCGCCCGCGACACCTTCCGCATGCTCCACGCCAAGGGTGTGTTCATGGAGGCCAAGCCGTTCTCGGTCGGTTTCCGCATCGAGCACCCGCAGTCGCTGATCGACAAGGCGCGCCTGGGCAAGTACGCCGGCCACCCGAAACTCGGCGCCGCCGACTACAAGCTGGTGCACCACGCCAAGAACGGCCGCTCGGTCTACAGCTTCTGCATGTGCCCGGGCGGTACCGTGGTCGCCGCCACCAGCGAACCTGGCCGCGTGGTCACCAATGGCATGAGCCAATACTCGCGCAATGAACGTAACGCCAACTCCGGCATCGTCGTCGGTATCGACCCCGAGCGCGACTACCCAGGTGGCCCGCTGGCCGGTATCGAGCTGCAGGAGCGCCTGGAAGCCCATGCCTACGTGATGGGCGGCAGCAACTACCAGGCACCGGCGCAGCTGGTCGGTGACTTCGTCGCCGGGCGCCCGTCCACCGCGCTGGGCAGCGTCGAGCCGTCGTACAAACCGGGCGTGACCCTGGGCGACCTGGCACCGAGCCTGCCAGACTTCGCCATCGAGGCGATCCGTGAAGCGCTGCCGGCCTTCGACCGCCAGATCAAGGGCTACAACCTGCACGATGCGGTGCTGACCGGCATCGAAACCCGCACCTCATCGCCGCTGCGCATCACCCGTGACGCCAGCTTCCAGAGCCTCAACCTCAAGGGCCTGTTCCCGGCAGGTGAAGGCGCAGGCTACGCGGGCGGCATCCTGTCCGCCGGCGTCGACGGGATTCGCATCGCCGAAGCGGTGGCACGGGATATCCTCGGGTTGAACGACTAACCCGATCGTCTTTCGCAGACAAAAAGAAACCCCGACACGGCCAAGCCGGTCGGGGTTTTCTTTTCAAGCGTGCTGTCAGTGAGTGACGCGGCTGGTGCCGTCGACAGTCATGATGCGTACACGCTCACCCACACGGAAGATCTCGTTCTGCTGCACTTGCTGCACGTAGGCACGCATGCTGCCGTCGTCTTCACGCACGGTGATTTCGACACCCTGGGTACGGGTCAGGCCTTCTTCAGCGGCGGAGCCCGCCAGGCCACCGGCCACGGCACCGATGACTGCGGCAACGATACTGCCACGGCCACCACCGACGGCACTGCCGGCGACACCACCGACAATTGCGCCAGCACCGCCACCGATTGGCGTCTTGGTGCCTTCGATCTTCACCGGGCGCAGGGATTCGATGGTACCCATGCGCACGGTCTGCACGCGGCGGGCCTCATCACGGGAGTAGCTGTCGCCGGTCAGCGACGATTGACAGCCGCCCAGCAGCAGCGACACGGTGGTGAAGCTGGCCAGCAGCAAAGCGGATTTACGCATGGGGACAATCTCCGTAAGACAGGTGTCCATTAGACTCCGCGCCTTGACAAGTGTCACGGCGCAAACGTTATAAAATTGTTTTCATTCAGCTCAGGTACAGCCGTTGCTGGCTGAATTGCGGGCCTACAGGTGAGACCAAGGATAGCCATGGATTACTTCATCGTCGTCGTCGTGACGGTCGCCGGGCTGTATTTTCACGGGTGGCTGTATGTGCGCATGCGCCGTTGGATGGACCGGGACCTGGCGCTGTCGCTGGCCGGGGAGGATCCGGCGAAGCAGGACTTCATGCTCAAGTTGCTGGAGCGGGCGCGGGTGGAGAAGGTGCGGCGCAAGGCGTTGGCGGCGTGGCTGGAGCGCGAAGCGGCGGGGTATCGTTGATAATGGGGCCGCGTCGCGGCCCCATCCTTGTCAGGGCGCCAGGCGCTCGCGCGCCCACTGGCCATCGACCAGGCGGTAGTTCAGGCGGTCATGCAAGCGGCTCGCACGCCCCTGCCAGAACTCGATGCGCTCGGGCAGCAAGCGGTAACCGCCCCAATGCTCCGGGCAATGCGGCTGACTGTCGGAAAAGCGCGCCTCGGTGGCCTTGACCAGGCCTTCCAGCTCCTCGCGATCGGCAATCACCCGGCTCTGCGGTGACGCCCAGGCCCCCAGCCGGCTGCCCAGCGGGCGCACCTGGTAATAATCGTCCGACTCCTTGGCCGTGACCTTCTCCACCCGCCCCTCGATCCGCACCTGGCGCTCCAGCGCCGGCCAGAAGAAGGTCATCGCCGCATAAGGGTTGGCCGCAATGTGCTGGCCCTTGGCACTTTCATAGTTGGTGAAAAAGGTGAAACCGCGTGCGTCCAGCGCCTTGAGCAGCAACACCCGGCAATGCGGACGCCCCTCGGCATCAACGGTGGCCAGGGTCATGGCATTGGCTTCCACCGGTAGCTGCTCGGTCTTCACCGCATCGGCGAACCAGTGGTGGAACAGCGCGAACGGCTCCCCGGGGGCCTGGGCTTCGGCCAGGCCATCTCGGGTATAGTCGCGGCGCATATCGGCCAGGGATTGGGTCATGCTGCGTTTCCTTGACGATCAGTTGGTCTTCGCAGGGCTGTTGGCGGCGACTTTCTTGTCGGTGGCGGCCTTCTTCGCGGCTGGCTTGGCCGGAGCGGCTTTCTTCTTGGCGGTGGTGCTGGCCTTGGCTGGCGCCTTGGCTTTGGCGGCAGGCTTTTTCGCAGCCGGCTTGGCGGCGGCCTTGACGACAGGCTTGGCGGCCGGGGCCTTGGCGTCCTGGGTGGCAACCATCGCCGCCGGAGCCGGCGACGGGGCAGCCTGCTGGTACTTGGCCAGCAGCGCAACCATGGTGTTCTGCGGGGTCAGCAGCAGCTCGACTCGGCGGTTCAAGGCACGGCCTTCAGCGCTGTCGTTGGCGGCACGCGGCATCACCGCGCCCATACCCTTGAGCATCAGGCGGTCGCGCTGCAGGCCGCTGAGACGGAAGATCGCCGACACCGAAGCGGCGCGCTCGAGGCTGAGTTTCTGGTTGGCGGCCATGGCGCCGCTGGTGTCGGCGTGGCCGAGGATCAGCACAGCGGTCTTGGTATCGGTCTCGATGACCTTGGCAACCTGGGTGATCGGGCCAAGGGTCGCGGGCAGCAGCATGTTCGGGCGATCAGGGTTGTAGGAGCTGTCGACCGGGATGGTTACCGCCAGCAAATCCTCGCGGCGCTCCAGCTCGAACTTGCTGCCCTTGATCGCTTCGCGGACCTTCGGCTCGTACTGGTCAAGCCAGGCCTGCGTGGCCTTGTGGTCGATCTTCGGCACCGCCGCGACCTTGTCCTTCTTCTCATCGCTGCCAAACGGCCACCACCAGCGGCTGCCGCTTTCGGACTTGGCGTCGGCCTTGGCCACGTTCTCGACGACAGCCTCCTTCACTTCCTTGTCAGCGACCTTGTCCGAACCAAATGGCCACCAGTTCAGGCCACCGTCCTTTGCGGCGTCCGGGGAGTGGCTGGCACAACCGGTCATGGCCAGGCACAGGGCGAGTGCTAAGGTTTTATGTGAAGACATCAGCGATACACCATGAAATAGAAAGAAATTTTGCCCATACGCTTCAGGCGTTGGCATTGAGGATAGTCAAAGGGACGTGGCAATACCCGCGTTACCCGATCAAAGGCAACTGCCAAGCACCCGCACCAGATTCTGTGCGCGGGGGTCCATCAGCACGTAAGGGCCGAGGGTATTGGTGACGAAGCCGAAGGCCACGTCATGCTCGGGGTCGGCGAAACCGACCGAGCCGCCGGCGCCGGGGTGACCGAAGGCACGCGCGCCAAGGCCGAAGGTGGCGTTGGCCACGTCTGGCTGGTCAAGCATGCAGCCCAGGCCGAAACGGGTCTGGGTGAGCAGGGTGCGGTCCTGGCCGAGGCTGTGCTCGCGGGTCAGCTCGTCGAGCAGTTCGGACTCAAGCAGGCTGCCATCGAGCAGGCCGGCATAGAAGCCCGCCAGGCTGCGGGCATTGCCATGGCCATTGGCCGCCGGCTGCTGCATGCGCCGCCATTCAGGCTTGTTGGTGCTGGTGAGGATCGCCGGCGGGTTGGTGAAGGCCCGAGTGGACAAGGCCTCGGGCTCGCGCATCGTCACCTGCAGCAGGCGCTGGGCGGCGGCATCGCCAGGGTTGCCCTTGCCGCGGGCGATATGCGCCACGCGGTGGAATTCTTCATCCGCCAGGCCGACGTGGAAGTCCAGGCCCAGCGGCTTGGCGGTGCGAGCGACGATGGAGTCGCCCGGACCACGGCCATCGGCGCGGCGGATCAATTCGCCAATCAGCCAGCCGTAGGTGATTGCCGCGTAACCGTGCTCGCTGCCGGGCGTCCACCAGGGCGTTTCAGCGGCGAGGGCATCGACCATGGCCTGCCAGTCATACAGGGCTTCGGCCGGCAGCAGCTCGCGGATGGCCGGCAGGCCGGCGCGGTGGCTGAGCAATTGGCGCAGGGTGACCTGCTCCTTGCCGGCCTGGGCGAACTCCGGCCAGTAGCGCGCCACCGGCGCATCGAGGGCGAGCTTGCCCTCGCCCACCAGTTGCAAGGCGGTGACGGCGGTAAAGGTCTTGGTGCAGGAGAACAGATTGGCGATGGTGTCGCTATGCCAGGCCTCGCGGCCATCCTTGTCGGCACTGCCGGCCCACAGGTCGACCACGGTTTCTCCGCCGACTTGGATGCACAACGCGGCACCACGTTCCTGGGGATCCTCGAACAACGCGGCGAAAGCATCGCGCACCGCCTCGAACTTCAGCTCATAGTGACCCTGGATCTGCACCCGACTACCTCTCTTTACTGCCTGGCTTGCAAAGGGGTGCATTGTTTCAGTAGTTGGGCGATTTGCCTACTGAAGATGGCTGGGTGGTTATCCGGAACTACGGCTTGTCCAACGCTGCGCGCAAATGCCCAAGGACTTGCAGGTTGCTGCGGCGTACCGCCTCGATGAACCCCGCATAGGGCACATCGGTGACAGCGACCAGGCCAAGATGACCGTTCTCGCCATCGAGCAGGCGCCCGCTGGCGGGTTGATCGAGGTACTGGAACCAGTGCGCACCGACGATCATCGGCTGGGCCATGGCCGCCTTGAGGAAGTTGGCATACGCCGGGCCACGGTCTTCCTCGCGGGCCACCTCCAGCGGCCCGGGCCAGAATGGGCCGCGGTCACGTGAGCCGAACTGGAACTCCGAGACCAGCACCGGCTTGTCGAGCTCGGCCAGGCGGGCGAAGTCGTAGCCGTCGTCAGGCTTCAAGGTATAGAAGTTGAAGCTCAGCACATCACAGAACTCGGCGCAGGCCTTCACCGCCTCGGGGGTGCTGACCGCGTAGCGGCCACCGAGCAGCAGATGGTTGGGCGCATGCCATTTCAGCGCTTCGGAAATGGTCTTGAAATAGGTTTCGGCAAACACCTGCTGGAAATACTGGTAGTCACGCTCGATTTCCGGATACTCAGGATTAGGCAAAGGCGCCTCGAACCCCGGGTCTTCCATCAGCTCCCAGGCGGTCAGCTCAATACCCCAGGCCTTCGACAGCCCCTGCTGGTTGCGGTACTTGTCGCGCAGTTGCTTGAGGAAAGCGCGCTTGGCCGGCACATCGGTGGTCAGACGCAAGGTGCCATAGGCAAGGCCATAGCGAGCCTTGGGGTCGTCCCCCGGCGCGGCCCAGGCCAGTTCGTTGTCGGCGAAGTAACCGATCAGCCAAGGGTCGTCGCGGTGATCCCGGGCAGCAATGGCCACGGCACGCTCGGTAGCCATGGCGAAACGCGGGTCGAACGGGTCGGGCATGCGCCCCCACCAGTCCATGCCAGTGCTGATGCTGGCGTAGTCACCGACGATCGATAGCGGCAAGGTGTACGGCAGGCGCTTGGCTTGCCCGAGCGACGCATCGCTCCAGTTGCCGAGGGTGTTGAAGCCCCAGGCCTGCAGGCGATCCAGGGTATGGGCCTGCCAACGCTGGGCGTCCAGCACCGCCACCGGGCACGCCACCTCTCCCTGCGGGCAAGGCTTGCCATAGGTGCGCTGAAGATTGGCCGCGTAGAAGTCGAACCAGCGCCCCTGCTTGAAACCACGGCCTTGGGACGACGCATTGCCGTCATCGTTGTTGCCTTCGCCATAGAAGGCACTCAGGGTGTCGCCTTCTCCCGGCAAGGCTTTGAACATGCCCTCACGGCCGGCGACATAGGTGCGCCCGCCATCGGCGGCGACGGCATTGACGCCGAGCGAATAGAACGGATGCCCTTCCGGCGTCACCAGGTACCAGCGTCCGTCGCGTTTCTCGGTACGGAAGAAACCCTTGGCGTCGAACGCAGGCCCCTCCAGCAGGCCGCCATAGGTGTCCAGTTTGAGTTTGTCGCGCTCGGCCAGCCAGCCCTTGAGCTGTGCCTGTTCACGGCTGTCGGCAGCCTTGAGCTGCTCGTCGTTGACGATTTTTTCCGGCCAGCGGCCACGGGTCGATTGCCCATAACCATCGATCAGCTCGGCGTAGGCGGCGTTGAACGCCTGATCGTCATCCTGCAGGCCGACCTTCTCGATCAACAGGCTCTGCGCCACCTTGGGGCCGGGGATGCTCAAGCTGACCGAAGTGACCTGCGCCAGGTCAGCTCCTCCTTCGCTGCTAGTCAGCAACAGGCGCTGGCCTTCGTAGGTCCAAGGCATCGGCGGCCCGGCACGCATGCCCTGGCTCAGTGGTGAACGGGCCTTGAGCGGAATCATCACGGTCTGCGCAGGCCCGGCCGGCAGGTCGATGCGGCTGGTGAGCGTGCGCCCGTCGCTGCTTTGCACCACCACATCGACGGTCAGCGCCCAGTCCATGCCACTCTGCAGGCGCAGGGTCAGCGCCTGGCCGGCAGACCAGTCCCACACCCCGCTCTGCGGCGCGAGGCGCAGTGTCGGCTGCGCCACCGGGTTGAACACCACGCGCCGCAACACTTCGCCTTCGGCTGTCTGTTCCGCGTTGTACTGCGGCAGGTTGGTGTCCTGGGTGATGACATTCACCACCGAGGCCGGGCGCACGAAGCTGAACAGGGTCTGCTGCCCGGCCAGCAAAGGCGCACTGAACAACACGGAGAACACGACAGGCAAGGCGCGGCGGATCATGGGGCGGTGGCTCTCCTTCGAAGCCCGTCATGGGCTCGCAATCGAGTAATGGACAACGGGTTGTGCGTGTTGCTCCGGCAGTCAGCCGATTTCCCGTCGGAAAGGTGGCAGCGCATTGAGAATAGCCTTGCCATAGCGTTGCGTGACCAGACGGCGGTCGAGCAAGGTGATCACGCCACGGTCCTGCTCGGTACGCAGCAGCCGGCCGCAGGCCTGGATGAGGCGCAGCGAGGCGTCGGGCACGGCGATTTCCATGAACGGATTGCCGCCACGGGCTTCGATCCATTCGGCCAGCGCGGCCTCGACCGGATCGTCCGGCACCGCGAAGGGGATCTTGGCGATCACCACATGCTCGCAATAGGCGCCCGGGAGGTCGACACCCTCGGCGAAGCTGGCCAGGCCGAACAGCACGCTGTGTTGGCCGTCGTCGACCCGCGCCTTGTGCTTGTTCAGGGTTTCCTGCTTGGACAGGTTGCCCTGGATCAGCACCAGCTTGCGCCAGTCGCGGTCCAGACCGTCGAACACGTCCTGCATCTGTTTGCGCGAGGAGAACAGTACCAGCGCGCCGCGGGCATCCTCGACGATGGCTGGCAGCTCGCGAATGATCGCCGCGGTGTGCGCCGTGGCATCGCGCGGATCGGCACCCAGGTCGGGCACCCGCAGCAGCCCGGCGTCACCATGCACGAACGGGCTGGGCACCACGCACTGCACCGCGTCGCGTGGCAGGCCCGAACGCATGCGGAAGCGGTCGAACTTGCCCAGCGCAGTGAGCGTCGCCGAGGTCACCAGGGCGCCATAGGCGACGTTCCACAGGCTCTTGCGCAGCATCTCGGCAGCCAGGATGGGGCTGGCGTTGACCTCGATATCGAACAGCGCGCCGCTTTCGGCCAGGGTCAGCCAACGGGCCATGGGCGGGTTGTCTTCGGGGTCTTCCGCGGTAAAGGCGGTCCACAGCTCCCAGTTGCCCTGGGCCCGGGTCACCAGGCTGCCGAACAGCGGGTACCACTCTTCGGCCTGGTGGCTGGCGATACCGATGTTGTTCTCGCCGTCCATACCTTCCTTGAGCAGGTCGGCCAGGCGGGTGAACAGGTCGTTGAGGCGGGCGAAGCCTTTCTTGAGCTCGATGCCTACTTCACGGATCTGTTCCGGTACCACGCCGCCCTCGAAGCGATAGCGCGGGCGGTCGCGGCCTTCCATGTCCTCGCCAGCGCGGAAGTCCGCCACCTGCTCACAGAGGGTGAACATGAATTGCTGCTGGGTACGCACCTCGCGGGCCAGCTCCGGCACCTGCTCGATGTACTTGCCGAGGTCGCCCGGCAATGGATGCTGGGCCAGCAGCTTGGTCAGGTTCTTGGCAGTCTGCTCCAGCCAGTCGGCCGTGGAGCGCAGCCGCGAATAATGAGCAAAATGGCCAATTGCCTTGTCCGGCAAGTGGTGGCCTTCGTCGAACACGTACATTGTGTCGCGCGGGTCGGGCAGCACGGCGCCACCGCCGAGCGCCAGGTCGGCCAGGACCATGTCGTGGTTGGTGACGATCACGTCGACCTTGCCCATGCCTTCACGGGCCTTGTAGAACACGCACTGCTGGAAGTTGGGGCAGTGCCGACCCGTGCATTGGCTGTGATCGGTGGTCAGGCGCGCCCAGTCCTGGTCCTCGACGGCCTCCGACCAGCTGTCGCGGTCGCCGTCCCAGCGGTTGCCGGCGAGCTTTTCGATCATGCTGTTGAACAGTTTCTGGCTGCGCTCGTCGACCTCGATGCGAAAGCCCTCTTCCTCGAACAGCTGGGCGGTGGCCGACTGGGCGTGGCCTTCCTGCAACAGGACGTCGAGCTTGGACAGGCACAGGTAACGGCCACGGCCTTTGGCCAAGGCGAAGCTGAAGTTCAGCCCACTGTTGCGCATCAGGTCGGGCAGGTCCTTGAAGACGATCTGCTCCTGCAGCGCCACGGTCGCGGTGGCGATCACCAGGCGCTTGCCGGCGGCCTTGGCGGCGGGTATCGCGGCCAGGCTGTAGGCGACGGTCTTGCCGGTACCGGTACCGGCCTCGACGGCAACCACCGCAGGCTCGCCGGTACGGCGGCCTTCATCGTCGCAGGCGATGTCGCCGAGCACCTTGGCCACTTCGGCGATCATCAGGCGCTGGCCGTAACGCGGCTTGAGGCTTTTGGCTTCGAGGAAACGCGAGTAGGCGCCCTGGATGGTGGCTTTGAGTTCGTTGCTGATCATGGTCTGCAGGCGCCCGGAGGGCTGGATATATTTTCAGTGTTTCGCATGGGCCGGCTATCATACCCCGCTATTGCCCTTTGTGCCGCATGGAGATCCCGATGCTTGCCTTTGCCCTGCCCTACACCTTGCATGTCCTGGCCGCCCTCGTCTGGGTCGGCGGGATGTTCTTCGCCTGGCTGGTACTGCGGCCAGCCACGGTTGCAGCGCTGGAAGGGCCCGCGCGGCTGCGTTTGTGGGTGGAAGTTTTCCAGCGGTTCTTCAGATGGGTCTGGCTGGCGGTGGCGGTGCTGGCTGTCAGCGGGCTCGGGATGATTCACCTGCGGTTTGCCGGGTTCGAGACCGCGCCCCGTTATGTGCAGGTGATGATTGGCGGGGGGATTGTCATGTTTGCGTTGTTCATGCGGGTTCAGGGGTTGTTGTTGCCTGAGCTGCGTGCGGCGGTGGAGGCTGGGGATTGGGCTTCGGGGGCTGGGGTGTTGGGGCGGATTCGGCGGTTGGTGGGGGTTAATTTGTTGATTGGGGTTGTGGTGGTGGGGGTGGCTAGTTCGCGGGTTTTGGTTTGAGGGGGGTCGGGTTCGGCTTCGGCTTCGGCTTCGGCTTCGGCTTCGGCTTCGGCTTCGGCTCGATAGATTGTTTTGGTATTTGCAAGCACATTCGTAGACGATGTCGACATTTCGTCACCTTTCCGCCTTTACGGCGGCCGACTTTTGTCGTGGTGTATGGACTTGAGACATCGCTGACACATGTGCGGGGACATGGTGGACACATTATCGCTTACCGTCGGGGTTGTTGAAGTCGATGGTTCGCAGCTTGTGTTGGCAGAAGTAAACATCAAAATGGTCGGGCCCTTGATCGCTGCGGCGGAGCGCCAATACATAGCCTGCTAGCGCCTTCGCTATCCGAAATGAGCGCTTCTTGAAGCGAAACTGACTGCTGTAGGGTTTCACCAGAATATCGTCGGGACCGTATTCAACGGTCGGTAGACGGCTTGGGAAGGCCCGCCTGCTCATCTGGTAGCGATCTGCCGGCACTTTGTAGCCCAGCTGTTGATGAGGACGCTTGTAGTTGTAAATGCCCCGCCAGAGGTCGAAAGCTTCCTGCGCTTCTCGCAGATCCCGGAAGCTGCGCCCTGTCAGTACCTCGGCCTTGAGCGTCCGATGGAATCGCTCATCCTTGCCATTGGTTTGTGGGTGCCCTGGTCTGCTGAAAGTCAGTCGAATTCCTAGTCGAACCAACCAGATACCTAGCGGTGTGAGTTCTCCAGGATTTCTTGGTGCTCCCCAGGGCGAGCCATTATCCGCGTTGATCTGCACAGGCAGTCCATACCGGCTGAACAGATCGGTCAGGTGCTCCATGACCAACTCTGTGCGCTGATGTGCGCAGGCCTGTATCACAAGGTTGAAGCGAGAGTGGTCATCAATCAGCGTCAGCGGATAACAAGGTCCCTGAGCCGTTTGGAAGAAACCTTTAAAATCGATCTGCCACAGATCATTCGGGGCTTCGCGCTCAAAGCGTGTCCATGATTTAGCGGCCTCGGATGCCTCTGCGGTGATCAATCCATGCCGATGCAGGACATTGGTTACGGTGCTGGCACAGATTCGCTGATCAAGCAGGTGACTGATCTTTCGGCCACCCCACGTAGAGTGCTCCTTACGGATGGCAATCACTTCCTCTTCTAGCCCAGGCTGAGTCTTGCGAGGGCTGGCGGCCGGCTTTCGAGAGCGCTCCTGCAAGCCGGGCAGGCCGTTCTGTCGAAATCGATTGAGCCATTTGTAACCCGTCTGAGGGCTAATGCCGAACCGGCGGCATAGCTCCCTCATATTAGCGTCCGGGTGATTGGCCAGGTTAACGAACTCTTCTCTCAAGCTCATGGCATCTCTCGCGTTCCAAGGCATGGTCGTATTCCCGGCAGATTGCTTGCCGAAAAGTGTCAACCATGTCTCCGTACACGTGTCCACCATGTGTCCGGTCCATACATCGTGGCAAAAGTCGGCAAAACCGTTCGGCTCCGTTCATACGGCCCCTACGCTTCGCTCCGGGGTTCCCTCGCTCCGTTCTTGCTCCCGTGGGTACCGCGCTGTACGCCCCATCCTGGGGCGCAGCGCTCGACGGCCATCCATGGCCGTCGCCCCACTACGCAAGAACTCCACTCGGCCTCCTGAAGTCGCAATTGATGGCGCCTGAACTATCGCGCACCTAGAAGCAAGATCAAGAGCAGATCAAGAGCAGATCAAGAGCAGATATGTTGGTTTTGTTAGGGGCTGTAATGTTGTTCTTCATTACGATATCGCGGGGCAAGCCCGCTCTCACGTTGAATTACGTAGTCAAACTATGGCGGGAGCGGGCTTGCCCCGCGATGTTGATCTAGAGTTCCCACGATGGCAACTAGCGACTAGCTGCGTTAGTGCAGGCGCCGCCCGTAACTTCGCGACTTCAGGAGGCCGAACGCAGGACTTGCGGAGGGAGGTGACGGGCATGGATGCCCGTCAAGCGCTGCGCCCCAGGATGGGGCGTTCAGCGCGGTCCTCCCGGGAGCAAGGCCGGAGTGAGGGAACCCGGAGCGAAGCGGAGGGCCGGATGAATGGAGCGAGGATTTTTTGGTTCCTTTTTGATCCTTCAAAAAGGGACCCGCCGTAAGGGCGGAAAGGTGAATAAGCGTCGACATCGCAAATGAATGCGCACACAACTTTCAACACCAACTAACCAAACAACCAAACAACCAAACAACCAAACAACGCTACCCCAAAAAACTCAAAGCCGCTGAAGAATCAACTCCCCCGAGGCCCCAGCCAACCCAGGCTGCCCGGCCTGCCCAGGCCGCCCATTCCCCCCAGCATCGGTCCGATAAACCAGACACCCCTTACTGACCCCACCCGCCCCCGCCTTCCCGGCAGCCCCCGCCTTACCAGGCGCACCACCATCAAGCCGCACCACAATCCGCTCCTGCGCAAACCCTTCAGGCACCGCCAGACGAACTCGCCCACCGGGGGCCCCATCATGCCCGTTGCCACCATCATCACCATTGGCCCCACGACTGGCCTGCCCCCAGGTGCAGCCCCCCGGCTTGCCATTGGCGCCGTCGAGCCCGACATACCCCGGCGCCCCAGCCCCGCCCCGGGCATCGATCGATAGCCGGTCCGCCTCCAGCGCCTGCAACCGCAGATCCAGGTTACGCCCCGGCCGCGCGGGCCGCTCGTAGCTTCCGGGCGCCCCTGGCGCACTGAATTCGCTACCCTCGCCCAGCCGAGCCGTCAACGCCTCGATGCTCAGGTCGCGCTCGGCCGGCGCGATGGCGATGCGCGCATCGCGCCCCAGTTCGAGCCGATCGATCTTCAGCTCGGTAAGGCTGGCCGGTAGCAACAAGGTCGCCGAGTCGGCCACCCGCAGGTGCTCCAGGTGCACGCTGGCCGCCTTGTTCGGCAGGCGCAACATCGAATGGGCAGCAACCTCCAGGCTTTCGGCCTGGGCCAAGGGTGTAGCCATTACAGCCAGCAAAATCAGTTTACGCATGGCTCGGCGCCTCCTGCGACCGGGGAATGGACATGACATGGAAGATGCCGGTCAACAGAATCTGCAGGCGGTCGAACCAGCGGTGGCTGCGCCCGCGCAGGCTGCCGTTGAAGAACAGCACCTCGAGCACATGCAGCGACAGCAGGACGATACCTGCGGCATTGATCAGCAGATTGAGCGGCAATGGCTGCGGCATGAACTGGTTGAACAGCACCACACCCCAGAACGCCACCGTCAGAGCCTTGCCCAGGCCCAGGATGAACTTCATACCCCGCCCCCATGATTTATTGTTATGCCGACGCGGTCCGTTCGAGCGAACCGCGTCGGCAACAGTAACCCTACTGCCGGGGCATGCGCCAGAGGGGTCAGTTCAGGTGCAGTTCCACCCGTCGGTTGCGCGAGCGACCTTCGTCGGTGTCGTTGTCGGCCACCGGCTCACTCTCGCCACGGCCTTGGCTGGTCACCTTGTTCGGCGCCAGGCCCTGGCTGATCAGGTACTCGGCAACACCGCTGGCACGGCGCTCGGACAGGCGCTGGTTGTAACTGTCGGAGCCCACGCTGTCAGTGAAACCGATCACCTTGACACTGGCCACACTGGGGTCGTTGAGCTTGGGCAGCAAGCCCTGCAGACGCTGCTGGGCACCTTGGGTGAGTTCGGCGGAGTCGAAGGCGAATAGCACCTGGCCCTGATCATCGAGCGTGATCACTTCCGAGGTCGCCGCAGGCTCCGGCTGCGGTGCGGCGGCTGGATACTGCGGCAATGGGCAGCCCATATGGTTGACCTGGGTACCGGCCGGAGTATCCGGGCAGCGGTCGCGGCGGTCGAAAACGCCATCGCCATCCTCGTCGCCATCCTGGGCATAACAGATCAGGCCACCGGCAATCGCACCGGCAACGCCGGCACCAGCCGCCCAGCTGGAACTTTCGATGGCGCCCAGGCCGCCACCGACCAGGCCGCCAAGCAGGCTGCAGATGGGCCAGGTCCTTTGATTGAGGGGCGCGCTGCCATCGCTGTGGGTGGCGCAACCTGCCAGCAGGCTCGTGGCCACCACCAACGGCAGTGCCGCTTTCGACAAAACACGCATGGTGAATGCTCCTGTGTCACCGGCCGCTACCGGTCACACAGGAGTAAAGACGTGCCCACGCCACTTCTCAAGGCGCGGGCACGTCGCCATCAACGCTGGATCTTGATCTCGGTTCGACGGTTCATGGCACGCCCGTCGGCGGTGGCGTTGTCGGCGACCGGCTGCGTTTCACCCGCCCCCACCACCGAGACGAAGCTGGCACGCGGCACACCGCTTTCGACCAGGTAGTTGGTCACCGACTGGGCGCGGCGCTCGGAGAGCTTCTGGTTGTAGCTGTCGGAACCGACGCTGTCGGTGTGGCCGGAAACGCTCAGGCGCGCGCTCGGGGCTTCCTGCTTGAGCCGCGTGGCGATGGTGTTCAGGCGCTCCTTGTCGGTGGCCGTCAGGCGTGCCGAGTCAAATTCGAAATGCACGTCACGGATGACGATGACTTCTTCCTTCTGTACCACGACTTCCTCGACCACCGGCACCGGCTCCGGCGGGCAGCCATTGGCGTCGACCTGCACGCCGCGCGGGGTGCCCGGGCACTTGTCGCGG
Source organism: Pseudomonas sp. RC3H12 (assembly GCF_018596375.1). Taxonomy (NCBI): domain Bacteria; kingdom Pseudomonadati; phylum Pseudomonadota; class Gammaproteobacteria; order Pseudomonadales; family Pseudomonadaceae; genus Pseudomonas; species Pseudomonas sp. RC3H12. The sequence goes on from NZ_CP075595.1 coordinate 3,562,294, forward strand.
CTGTCCGGTACGCCGTCGCCGTCTTCGTCACCGTCGCCATGGGCCCAGCAGTAACCCGCCGCCAGGCCGCCACCGAGCAAGGCGCCCCAGCCGGCCCAGCTGGAACTCTCGATCGCGCCCAGGGCCGCGCCGCCCACGCCCCCGACGGCAGCACACTTCGGCCAGTCGGTTTTCTGCAAACCTGCACAACCAGTCAACACACTGGTGAGCAGAACCAGGGGTATCGCTGTGCGTACTATGCTCATCTTGTTGCTTCTCCTAGGGGGAATCGGTAGAAAACCGATGCTCTGGGAGTAAAGACCGGCGCTTCCCGCTCTGCCAGCAATAAGCCACGCCGCAGCGGCGCACCCCTTTGCCCGCTGGCCTGGGACCGTTAGTCTTGAGCGACCTGAACGAGGAATGGCAATGACCGAAGCTTTCTCCCAACGCACGCCCCAGCAGGCCCTGGCCGCCCTGTTGGAACGTTTCACCCCGCGCCACTTGCTGCTGGTGGGCAGCCGCTTCCCTGCCCTGGAAGCCTTCGCCGCCGCCCATCCCGATACCCACATCGAAGTTGCCGCACCCGGCCCGCTGCCTGCCGAACAGGCAGCCCGGCGCTTCGACCTGGCGGTACTGGTCGATTGCCTGGAACACCTGCCCAAGCGCACCGGCCTGGAGCTGCTCGGCGGCATCCGCAACCTCAACGCCAGCCGCGTCGCGGTGCTGGCCGACTTGGCCGCCTGCGGCTGGCAGGCCACCGATTTCTATTCGCTGGCGCTCTCGGCCAGCGAGCAGTTCCAGCGCGATGAACAGGTATTGAGCCTGTTCACCTATGATCTGCATGACTACAAACAAGTCCCGGATTGGCTCAACGCAAAGTTCTGGGCCAACCCCGAAAACTTCGGCAAGTACTGGTGGTGACCGAATGAGTGTCTCGATCTGCCCCTGCGGCAGTGGCAACCTGCTCGATACCTGCTGCGGGCACTATCACAGTGGAACACCAGCACCGGATGCCCAGACGCTGATGCGTTCACGCTACAGCGCCTATGTGCTGGGCCTGGTGGATTACCTGGTGGCTACCACCCTGCCGGCCCAGCGCCCAGGCCTGGACCGCGCCGCCATGGCGGCCTGGAGCGCGCAGAGCACCTGGCTGGGCCTGGAGGTGGAGGGCGCCGAGGTGCTGGGCGGGCAGCCCGAGCATGCCTTCGTCACGTTCACCGCGCGCTGGCACGACCTTGAGGGCGATCACCAGCACCGCGAGCGCTCGGCATTCGTCCAGCATGCCGGACGCTGGTATTTCATCGACCCGACCGCGCCCCTCAAGGCCGGACGCAACGACCCCTGCCCCTGCGCCAGCGGGCAGAAGTTCAAAAAATGCTGCGCCAGTTACCTCGGTAGTTGAGCATGCGCACCTTGGCCCGACTGCTCACGCTCAGCCTGCTGCTGGGCTGGTTGGCGGGCTGCGCCAGCTGGGGCGGTGATACCTGGCGCGAACCACAGCTGCACCTGCTCGAGGTGGAACCGGTGAAGGTGCGCCTGCACCAGCAGGAGTTCGTTCTGCACCTGCGCGTCGACAACCCTAACGACAGCCGCCTGTTCATCCGCCACCTGGCCTACTCGGTCCGCCTCGGCGACCTGCTGCTGGCTGAAGACGAAGCCAGCCTCTGGCGCAGCGTTGGCGGCCATGCCCGGCGCACCTTCAAGGTCACCGTGCGGACCAATCTCTGGCAGCACCTCAAGCCCCTGGCGAAGCTGCTCAAGAGCGGACAACCCGTGCAATACCAACTGCGGGGCGAGCTGGCCACCGGGCTGATCGTGCATCGGGACCTGTACTTGAGGCAAATGGGTGAGATAATCCCCGGCGATCTTAAACCGGAGTAACGCTGCAATGACCCAACAACCCCATGTCCATGGCCCCGACTGCGATCACGGTCACGACCATCACCACGACCACGGCCATGTGCATGGCCCGCACTGCAACCACGGCCACCAGGAGCCGGTGCGCAACGCCCTGAAGGACGTCGGCCGCAACGACCCTTGCCCATGCGGCAGCGAGAAGAAATTCAAGAAGTGCCACGGCGCCTGATCAACATCAGCGCACGTGTTCAGGGCCAAGCCCACTCCCAGACAAATCGTCGCGGGAACGGGCTTGGCCCATGATCAACCCGCTCCAGCATGACCACTGGTAAATAAAGCTCCCCGGCACCTTGCACGGCGACTGCGCGCTCACTACCTTAGCGCCTTTCAGAACCCCGCCACACCCTGCAGGAATCCAGCCATGGCCGCCCCCGTCCTTCCACCCTTCCCTCTCCGCCTCGGCAGTGCTGCCGCGTTGCTTGGCCTGCTCGCGCTGGGCGGCTGCCAGATGGGTGGCTACCAGGACAGCGTCCTGCCCAACAGCGGCGTGCAACCGCTCAAGGGTCTGGCGCAGAACGTCTCGGTACGGCGTAACGCAATGGGCGCGCCGCTGATCGAAAGCGGCAACTTCCATGATGCGCTGTTCAGCCTGGGCTACCTGCATGCCGGGGATCGCATCGAGCAGATGGTCGCCATGCGCCTGCTGGCCCAAGGGCGCCTGGCCGAGCTGGCGGGAGCCGACGCCCTGGCGATCGACCGGCTGATGCGCGCGGCCAACCTCAAACAGAGTGCCGGTCAGCTGTATGCCGATGCCTCGCCGCGCCTGAAGCGCTTCTTCGAAGTCTATGCCCGCGGGGTCAACGCCTACCTGTTCCGCTATCGCGACAAGTTGCCGGGCGAACTCGCTCGCAGCGGTTATCGCCCGGAATACTGGAAACCCGAGGATTCGGCGCTGATCTTCAGCCTCTACGCCTTCAGCCAGTCGGTGAACCTGCAGGAGGAACTGTCGGCATTGATCCTGGTGCAGAAGGTCGGTGCCGACAAGCTGGCCTGGCTGCTGCCCGGCGCTCCGGACGAGCCCCTGGCCGAAAGCGAAGTCGACAAGCTCAAGGGCGTGAACCTGGCCAGCCAGCTGCCGGGCCTGGGCGCGCTCGCCGCCACTGGCCAGCAATTGGCCGACCTCGGCCTGCTGGGCGCCCCCGGCTCGAGCAACCTGGCGCTGTCGCCCCAGCGCAGCCGTGCCGGCAAGAGCCTGCTGGCCAGCGACAGCCGCGCTGCCTGGGCACTGAGCCCGGTGCAGATCCACACCGGCAAGTATCAGGTCGCCGGCCTGTCGCTGCCGGGGCTGCCGATCGTGCTGGCCGGCTACAACGGCAAGCTAGCCTGGAGCAGCAGCGCGGTGATGGCCGACAACCAGGACCTGTTCCTCGAGCAGGTGCGCCGCCAGGGCACCCAGCTGACCTACCTCGCCGAGGGCAAGTGGCAACCGGCGCGTGCCCGCAACGAGACCTTCTTCGTTCGCGGCCAGCGCCCCCAGCGCGAGGTGATGTACGACACCCGCCACGGCACCCTGTTGCCGGGGCATGGCAGCCTGGCCCTGGCCCTGCATCTACCGCTGCTCAAGGATGATCGCAGCCTCGATGCGCTGTTCGACCTGACCCGCGCGCAAAACATCGAGCGTGCTTTCGACAGCACCCGTGAAGTCGGTGCGGCGGCGCTGAACTTCGTCTTCGCCGAGCCCCAGCATATCGGCTGGCAGGTCAGCGGTCGTTATCCCAACCGCCGCGAAGGCCAGGGCCTGTTGCCCTCACCAGGCTGGGACGGGCGCTATGACTGGGATGGCTACGCCGATGCGATGCTGCACCCCTACGATCAGGACCCGCCCGCCGGCTTCATCGGCCACGCCAACCAGCGCAGCCTGCCCAAAGGCTACGGCATGCAGCTGTCGAGCAGTTGGTACTACCCCGAGCGTGCCGAACGCCTGGCCCAGTTGGCCGGCAACGGTCGTCACGACAGCCGCAGCCTGATGGCCCTGCAGAACGATCAGGTGACACTGCTGGCCGACAAGCTCAAGCAGATGTTCGACGCCCCCGGCATGGCCCAGCCGCTCAAGCAGGCCATCGACGCCCTGCCTGGCGCCCAGCGCGACAAGGCTCGCGATGCGCTGGCGCGGCTAAAGGCCTTCGATGGCCGGCTAAGCCCGGTGTCGGCCGATGCCGCCCTGTACGAACTGTTCCTCCAGGCAGTCACTCGCCAGACCTTCCTCGATGAACTGGGCCCGGAATCCAGCCCGGCATGGCAAGCGTTCATCGGCAATGCCAAGCTTTCCTACTCCGCCCAGGCCGACCACCTGCTGGGACGCGAGGACAGCCCGTTCTGGGACGATCGCGGCACGCCGCAAAAAGAAGACAAGCCCACCATCCTCGCCCGCAGCCTGGCTGCGGCGGTGGATGCCGGCACCACACAACTCGGCGCCGACCGCCGCGCCTGGCAGTGGGGCAAGCTGCATCAGTACCGCTGGCCGGCACCGGCCTATCACGGCCTGGGCGACAAACTCGAGCGCGCGCCCCTGGCGGCGGGTGGCGACTTCAGCACCCTGGCCCTGACGCCTTATGCCTGGGGGAGCAGCTTCGACACCCAACTGCCGGCCTCGGCGCGGATGATCGTTGATTTCGGGCAGACCGAACCGCTGCAGCTGCTGACCAGCAACGGCCAATCCGGCAATCCGGCCAGCCGCCATTACAGCGATGGGCTCGATGCCTGGTTCAAGGGCCGCTTCACCAGCCTGCCGCTGCAACCGCAGAATTTTGCCCGGGCCTACGGCAGCCAGCGGTTGACGCTGGTGCCTGGCAAATAGGTCTCAGAGACCAGAGCCAGCAAAATCGAGCGCCGCGCGCGGTGCTCGATCCCATGGTCACTGCCCCCATCCTCTTGCGCTGTCCTATGTGAATAGTGCGCCGCCCCCGAAGTTATGCTTCTATCCTTGATCCCAGCCCTTGCCGCACAGCGCTCACATCAGGACCACCATGCACCACTCGACCCACGACCTGCTCTCCCCTGTCCCGGGTATCGCCCGCCAGTTGCACAGCTTCCATTTCGGCCCACGTGGCGCCGGCAAGGTGTACATCCAGGCTTCGCTGCATGCCGACGAACTGCCGGGCATGCTGGTGGCCTGGCACCTCAAGCAGCGGCTCGCGGACATGGAGCAGCAGGGGCGGTTGCGCAAGGAGGTCATCCTGGTGCCGGTGGCCAACCCGGTCGGCCTCGAGCAGGTATTGCTGGACGCGCCCCTGGGGCGTTTCGAGCTGCAAAGCGGCGAGAACTTCAACCGCAGGTTCGTCGACCTGTCGGACAGCATCGGCGACCAGATCGAAGGTCATCTTTCCCAGGACCCGGCCCACAACCTGGCGTTGATCCGTGAATACCTGCGCCGGGGCCTGGATGCCCACCCCGCGCACACGCCGCTGCAGTCCCAGCGCCTGACCCTGCAGCGCCTGGCCTGCGATGCCGACATGGTGTTCGACCTGCATTGCGACTTCGAAGCCGTCGAACACCTGTACACCACGCCCGAGGCCTGGCCCGAGGTCGAACCGCTGGCCCGCTACCTGGGCGTCCAGGCCAGCCTGCTGGCCACCGACTCGGGCGGGCAATCGTTCGATGAGTGTTTCAGCCTGGTGTGGTGGCAGTTGCAGCAGCGCTTCGGAAAACGCTTCCCGATCCCCCAGGGCAGTTTTTCGGTGACCATCGAGTTGCGCGGCCAGGCCGATGTCAGCCACGCCCTGGCCACCCAGGACTGCCAGGCGATCCTCGACTTCCTGACCCACGCCGGCGTCATCGAAGGCCAACCGGCGCCCTTGCCCGCTTTGCGCCATCCGGCCACGCCGCTGGCGGCGGTGGAACCGGTCATGGCTCCGCTTGGCGGGTTGCTGGTGTTCCATGCCAGCCCCGGGCAGTACCTGCAAGCCGGAGCGCTGATCGCCGAGGTCATCGACCCGCTCAGCGACCGGGTAACGCCCTTGCGCAATAGCCAGGCCGGGCTGCTCTATGCCCGCAGCATCAGGCGCATGGCCACCGCGGGCATGGTGGTCGCCCATGTGGCAGGCGAGCAGGTTTGCCGCAGCGGTTACCTGCTGGGCAACTGAGCGGCGTCAGGCCACAGGAGCGGGAGGCGGCTCATCGGGCAGGGTCGGCTCGCCCGGCTCCATCGGTGGCTGCTCGCCAGGCTGCGGCGGCTGGGGCGTGTCGGGATCAGGCTGGTGAGGCACTCCGCCTGCGCGCATGGGCAGTGGCGTGTGTGTCGGCGGATGGGCCAGCAGCGACCAGGCTAGCAATCCGATCTGGTTCGGCTGCAGGACGGCCAGCTTGGCACTGATTGCGGGATCGATTTTCATGGGGGGCTCCTGACGAGAGCCGGCGCACGTCATGCGCGCCGGAACTGTTCACTCGTTGGAGTGCCGGGCGCGGAAACAATTCCCGCGCTTTGTCGGCTCAGGTGCGCGGCAAGGTGACGCCACGCTGGCCCTGATACTTGCCGCCGCGGTCCTTGTACGACACTTCGCACTCCTCGTCGGACTGCAGGAACAGCATCTGCGCCACGCCTTCGTTGGCGTAGATCTTCGCCGGCAGCGTGGTGGTGTTGGAGAACTCCAGCGTCACATGACCTTCCCACTCGGGCTCGAGCGGAGTGACGTTGACGATGATGCCGCAGCGCGCGTAGGTGCTCTTGCCCAGGCAGATGGTCAGCACGTCACGCGGAATGCGGAAGTACTCGACGGTACGGGCCAGGGCAAAGGAGTTCGGCGGGATGATGCACACGTCGCTCTTGATGTCGACGAAGCTGCCGGCATCGAAGTTCTTCGGGTCGACGGTGGCCGAGTTGATGTTGGTGAACACCTTGAATTCGTCGGCGCAACGCACGTCGTAGCCGTAGCTGGAGACGCCGAAGGAGATGACCCGGCTGTCGTGCTCGCCGCGCACCTGGCGCTCGACGAACGGTTCGATCATGCCGTGTTCCTGCGCCATGCGGCGAATCCACTTGTCCGATTTGATGCTCATGGCGGGGTGTCCTGAAGAGTGCAAGGTGAAAAACGAGATGCGCATCTTACCGGTCCCGGCGCGCAGGTTAAAGTTTCCTTGCCCATCCCGCGCCAGACGGGGCCTGCGCCGGCCGCCGATCCGAAATTCATCAAAGCGCTCCTTGACCATTGGCAGGTCGTGGAAAGTGGGTTAAGGTGGCGCCACTGTGCTGCACGTGACACCGAGAATCTCTAGTTTGATGCACGATTATCATCGGCCCATCGCTGAATTTTCTGCTCTCTTTGCACTCAGTCCCGGGCAGGGTACTTCCTGACCGTAATCAACTTTGTCCAAGGAGACAGAAACATGTCCAACCGTCAAAACGGTACCGTTAAGTGGTTCAACGATGAGAAAGGCTACGGCTTCATCACCCCTCAGTCGGGTGACGACCTGTTCGTGCACTTCAAAGCCATCCAAGCTGACGGCTTCAAAACCCTGAAAGAAGGCCAGGCTGTTACTTTCGTCGCTACCCGCGGCCAGAAAGGCATGCAGGCTGAAGAAGTTCAGATCGCCTAAGTCGATCTCGCTTCCTAGCTTTCAAAAAAAACCCGCCATTGGCGGGTTTTTTTGTGCCCGAAGATTGATGGCTTCGTAAGCATGGCTATTCGTGGGAGCGGGCTGGCCCCGCGATGGCGCCAGCACAGGGAACCATCATCGCGGGGCAAGCCCGCTCCCACGCACCGCAAAGCATGCGTCTACTGAGCCGAATCAATCCTCGCTGATGGTGATGCTCGGCATCGCCGGCGCCGCCGCTTCCTGCAACACGATTCGTGCCCCCACCTGCCGCGCCAGCTCCTGGTAGACCATGGCGATCTGGCTCTCCGGCTCGGCAATCGCGGTCGGCTTGCCACTGTCGGCCTGCTCGCGGATAAGCATCGACAGCGGCAACGACGCCAGCAGTTCGACACCGTACTGGGCCGCCAGCTTCTCGCCGCCGCCTTCGCCGAACAGGTGCTCGGCATGGCCGCAGTTGGAGCAGATGTGCACCGCCATGTTCTCCACCACACCCAGCACCGGGATGTTGACCTTGCGGAACATCTCCACGCCCTTCTTGGCATCCAGCAGCGCCAGATCCTGCGGGGTGGTGACGATGACAGAGCCCGCCACCGGCACCTTCTGCGCCAGGGTGAGCTGGATGTCGCCAGTGCCTGGCGGCATGTCGATCACCAGGTAGTCGAGGTCGTCCCAGGCGGTCTGGGTCACCAGTTGCAGCAACGCGCCCGAGACCATCGGGCCGCGCCAGACCATGGGCGTGTTGTCATCAGTGAGGAAGGCCATGGACATGACCTCGACGCCATGGGCCTTGATCGGCACGAACCACTTCTGCTCGCGCACCTGCGGGCGGGTGCCCTCGGGGATGCCGAACATCACACCCTGGCTGGGGCCATAGATGTCGGCGTCGAGTATCCCCACCCGGGCACCCTCGCGGGCCAGGGCCAGGGCCAGGTTGGCGGCAGTAGTCGACTTGCCGACCCCACCCTTGCCCGAGGCCACGGCGACGATGTTCTTGACGTTGGCCATGGCCGGCACCTGAGCCTGGGCCTTGTGGGTGGCGATCACACAGTCAATGCCGACCGAGGCCGAGCTCACGCCGTCGAGGTTCTCGATGGCAGTTTGCAGCACCTGCGCCCAGCCCCCCTTGAACAGCCCGGCGGCATAACCCAACTGCAACTGCACATTGACCTGCCCGCCCTGGATATCGATGGCGCGCACGCAACCGGCGCTGACCGGGTCCTGGTTCAGGTAGGGGTCGGTGTACTGGCGAAGCACGCCTTCGACGGCGGCACGGGTAACGGCACTCATGGAGGCTCCCATTGGCAAACTGAATACGAAACAGGTGCCTATGCTAACCCGTCAATCGTCAGCGCATGCGTTGTTGGGATGAAATATATTCGCCAGCCCTTTATAGTGGCCGATCACCCTCATTTTTACCCCGTAGCCAGATAAGTAGCCGAGCCACCATGTCCGAGCCACGTCAGATTCTCGTCACCAGCGCCCTGCCCTATGCCAATGGATCGATCCACCTTGGCCACATGCTCGAGTACATCCAGACGGACATGTGGGTGCGCTTCCAGAAACTGCGCGGCAACCAGTGCATCTATGTCTGCGCCGACGACGCCCACGGCTCGGCCATCATGCTGCGTGCTGAAAAGGAAGGCATCACGCCCGAGCAACTGATCGCCAACGTCCAGGCCGAGCACAGCGCCGACTTCGCCGACTTCCTGGTCGACTTCGACAACTACCACTCCACGCACAGCGAAGAGAACCGCGAGCTGTCGAGCCTGATCTACACGCGCCTGCGCGATGCCGGGCATATTGCCACCCGTTCGGTCACCCAGTATTTCGACCCTGAAAAGGGCATGTTCCTCGCCGACCGCTTCATCAAGGGCACCTGCCCCAAGTGCGCGGCCGAGGACCAGTACGGCGACAACTGCGAAAAATGCGGCGCCACCTACGCCCCGACCGAGCTGAAGAACCCCAAGTCGGCAATCTCCGGCGCCACCCCGGTGCTGCGTGACTCCCAGCACTTCTTCTTCAAGCTGCCCGACTTCCAGGCCATGCTGCAGCAGTGGACCCGCAGCGGCACCCTGCAGGACGCCGTGGCCAACAAGCTCGCCGAGTGGCTGGACGCTGGCCTTCAGGAATGGGACATCTCCCGCGACGCCCCGTATTTCGGTTTCGAGATCCCGGGCGAGCCTGGCAAGTACTTCTACGTCTGGCTGGACGCGCCAATCGGCTACATGGCCAGCTTCAAGAACCTCTGCGCGCGCCGGCCGGAACTGGACTTCGACGCGTTCTGGAAAGAAGACTCCACGGCCGAGCTGTACCACTTCATCGGCAAGGACATCGTCAACTTCCACGCCCTGTTCTGGCCGGCCATGCTCGAAGGCGCGGGCCTGCGCAAACCGACCGCGGTCAACGTGCACGGCTACCTCACCGTCAATGGCGCGAAGATGTCCAAGTCGCGCGGCACCTTCATCAAGGCGCGCACCTACCTCGATCATCTGCAGCCGGAATACCTGCGTTACTACTACGCCGCCAAGCTGGGCCGCGGCGTCGACGACCTCGACCTGAACCTCGAGGACTTCGTGCAGAAGGTCAACTCCGATCTGGTCGGCAAGGTGGTCAACATCGCCAGCCGCTGCGCCGGCTTCATCCACAAGGGCAATGACGGCGTGATGGTCGCCGGTGATGCCGCGCCAGAGCTGACCGAAGCCTTCCTCGCGGCCGCCCCGTCGATTGCCGAGGCCTATGAAGCCCGCGATTTCGGGCGCGCCATGCGCGAGATCATGGCCCTGGCCGATCGCGCCAACGCCTGGATCGCCGACAAGGCCCCATGGTCGCTGGCCAAGCAGGAAGGCAAGCAGGACGAGGTGCAGGCCATCTGCGCCCAGGGCGTCAACCTGTTCCGCCAACTGGTGATCTACCTCAAGCCGGTCCTGCCGGTGCTGGCCGCCGACGCCGAGGCCTTCCTCAATGTCGCGCCATTGACCTGGAACGACCACCAGTCGCGCCTGGAAAATCACCAGCTCAAGCCGTTCAAGGCGCTGATGAGCCGCATCGAACCGGCCAAGGTCGAAGCCATGATCGCCGCCAGCAAGGAAGACCTGCTGGCCGCCGAGGCCAACACCGCCCCGGCGGGCAATGGCGAGCTGGCCAAGGACCCGCTGTCGGCCGAGATCGAATTCGACACCTTCGCCGCAGTCGACCTGCGCGTGGCGCTGATCGTCAAGGCCGAAGCCGTGCCGGGTGCCGACAAGCTGCTGCAATTGACCCTGGACATCGGTGACGAGCGTCGCAATGTGTTCTCGGGCATCAAGTCGGCCTACCCGGATCCGTCCCAGCTGGAAGGCCGCCTGACCATGATGGTGGCCAACCTCAAGCCACGGAAGATGCGCTTCGGTGTTTCCGAGGGCATGGTCATGGCAGCCGGCCCGGGCGGCGAGGAGATCTACCTGCTCAGCCCCGACAGCGGTGCCAAGCCAGGCCAGCGCATCAAGTAACCGAATCAGGCAACCAATATGCCCCGGCCCCCTGGCCGGGGCATTTGCATCTGCCACCCGCTGCCGGATAATGGCGCCATCCTCCCGCCGTCGGCATCTCCATGAGTGACTATGTTCTGGTCCTGGTCAGCGCCGCGCTGGTCAATCACCTGCTCCTGCAGGCAGAGCCAGTCGAGCGTGTGCGCCTGCATGCGCTGGGCCTGTGCACCGCACTGCTGATCCTCATGGCACTGCCAGTCGGCGCCTGGCTGTACCAACAACTGCTCGTGCCATTGCAGTTGCAAGACCTGCAGCTCTTGGTCTTCCTGCCGTTGCTGGCGGCACTGGCCTGGGCGCTGCCGAACCTGCTCCAGCGGCTGCGCCCGGACTGGCCCACACAAGGCCTGTCGGGCCTGCTGAGCGCAAATGCCGTGGTGCTAGGCTTGCTGGTGCAACTGTCCCATGACGACATGCGCGGCTGGCGCCTGCTGGCGTGGCCTCTCGTTGCCGCTTTGGGCTTCTGGCTCGCGCTGGTGCTGTATGCGGACCTAGATTTGCGCAGCCGCCAAGCCGAGGTACCCGCAGCGTTACGCGGCCTGCCTATTCAACTGATCGGTGCCGGGGTGATGGCCATGGCGTTTTCGGGACTCAACGGACTGTTCACCCAATGAATCTGTCTCTACACATCGACGTCTTGCTGCCGGCCCTGCAAAACATTGCCCGGCAATACCTCGAGGAGCTGCAGGCCCATGCCGCCACCTGATCCGCGCCTGCGCAGCGCCATGCAACTGGTGCTGCTGGCCTGCACCCCTGGCCTGCTGGCGCTGTTCTGGCTGCATGGCTGGGGCGTGCTGATCAACCTGCTGCTGAGCAGTTGCGCGGCGCTGGCCACCGAGGCCTTGCTGCTGAGCTGGCGCAAGCTGCCGGTGGTCTCGGCCCTGGGCGATGGCAGCGCGCTGGTCACCGCCGTCCTGCTGGCCGCCGCCCTGCCCATCCACGCCCCTTGGTGGCTGCCGCTGATGGCAGCCTGTGTTGCCATTGGCCTGGGCAAACAAGCCTTCGGGGGAGTGGGACGCAACCTGTTCAACCCGGCCATGGTGGGCTATGCGTTCGTCCTGCTGAGCTTCCCCTTGCAGATGAACCACTGGCCTGGCCAGACCGCCGGGTTGCTGGACAGCCTGAACCTGAGCCTGGGTACCGGCGATCGCATCGATGCCTGGGCCAGCCCCACGGTACTCGACGTGCTGCGCCATAACCGCAGCCTGACCATCGACGAACTGTTTGCCAGCCATTCGGCCTTTGGCCATATCGGCGGGAGCGCCAGCGAATGGGTCAACCTCGCCTTCCTGCTCGGCGGGCTATTTCTGATGCAGCGCAAGGTCTTCACCTGGCACGCGCCCATCGGCTTGCTCGGCGCCTTGTTTCTGTTCAGCCTGCTGGGCTGGAACGGCTCAGGCTCCGACTCCAATGGCTCACCATTGCTGCACCTGCTGTCAGGCTCGACCATGCTGGCCGCGTTCTTCATCGCCACCGAACCGGTATCTGGTTGCAGGCAGCCACTGGCCCGTCTGCTGTTCGGTGCCAGCGCCGGCCTGCTGATCTACCTGATCCGTACGTGGGGCAGCTTTGCCGATGGCACCGCATTCGCCATTCTGCTGATGAACCTTGCCGCACCGTCCCTGGATCGCTGGGCGGAGCGTCGCCAGCAGGCCTGCCCGTGAGTGCCCGCTGGCGCAGCGCCGCGTGCCTGTCACTGCTGGCATTGCTGGCCGTTGTCACGACTCTGGCCTGGCAACGCTTCACTGCCAAACCTATTGCGCAGGCCCAGCGCCAGTGGCATGAACAGCAGTGGCTGACAGTGCTGCCGCCAGGCAGCTATGACAACCAGCCCTTGCAAACAGCCTTGGCCCTGGCAGATACCAGCCTGCGTCATAGCCGCCTGTTGGCCGGCTACCGCGCCACGCTGGCGGGCAGCCCTACCGCCATCCTGCTGCACAACAGGTTCCAGGGCTATGGCGGCGCCATCGAAATGGTCATCGCCATCAACACCCAGGGCCGCCTGGTAGGCATGCGTGTACTCGAGCAACAGGAAAGCCCAGGCCTGGGCGACCAACTGGCAGACCCGGCGCGTCAATGGCTCGACCAGTTCATCGGCCGGGCACAGAAAAATACACCCGAGCAGGCCTGGGCGATCAAACGTGACCAGGGCGCGTTCGATCAACTGGCCGGGGCGACGGTAACCTCTCGGGCTGTCATCGCGGCGATCCAGGATGCGCTGCGCTATTTCGACGACCACCGCCCCGCACTGCTCGGCGAGGCGCGCCCATGAGCAGGTTCTGGCTACTGATGATCAGCCTGGTACCGCTGCTCGGCGCAACCCGGACCATTGTCCAGGCGATCTCCATCAGCCTTTGCGCTTGCCTGCTCACAGGCCTGCACCAGGCACTGATGGCACCACTGCGTCGCCACCTTGCCCAGGGCGCCAGCCTGTGGGCGAGCGCTGTATTGACCGCCACCTTGGTAACCTGCCTGTACCTGGGGCTGCGGGCGTGGGCCCTGCCCCTGGCCGATGAACTTGCCCTCTACCCCCTGTTGCTGGCGCTGCCCTGCCTGGCCTGCGAACAGTTGCTGCCGCACGCTCACCGATACCACCAACTGTGCCGCGGCCTGGGTGGGCTCCTGCTGGCCAGCCTTGCCCTGGGCATCTGTCGACAAGTGCTCGCCGACAATCTCGACCTCCACATTGCCACGCTAGCCCCCGGCGCCTTGATACTGCTCGGCCTGCTGCTGGGCTTGTACAATCACCTGCGTCCATCAACCACCTCCCCAAGTCGTCAAGGAAGCCGTTGACCCCATGAATGCTGCCAAACGCCTGGAGATCTTTCGCAGGCTGCATGAAGACAATCCCGAACCCAAGACCGAACTGGCCTATTCCACCCCCTTCGAACTGCTGATCGCCGTGATCCTTTCGGCCCAGGCGACGGACGTCGGCGTCAACAAGGCTACCGCTCGCCTGTTCCCGGTCGCCAATACGCCGCAGGCCATCCACGCCCTGGGTGTTGAAGGCCTGAGTGAGTACATCAAGACCATCGGGCTGTACAACAGCAAGGCCAAGAATGTCATCGAGACCTGTCGCCTGCTGGTCGAACTGCACGCAGGTGAAGTCCCGCAGAACCGCGAAGCGCTGGAAGCCCTGCCCGGCGTTGGGCGCAAGACCGCCAACGTGGTGCTCAACACCGCCTTTCGCCAACTGGCCATGGCCGTCGATACGCATATCTTCCGGGTCAGCAACCGCACCGGTATCGCGCCGGGCAAGACCGTTCTGGAAGTCGAAAAGAAATTGCTCAAGTTCGTGCCAAAGGACTTTCTGCTCGATGCCCACCATTGGCTGATCCTGCATGGCCGCTATGTCTGCCAGGCTCGGAAACCGCGCTGTGGCAGCTGCCGAATCGAGGACCTGTGCGAATACAAGTTCAAGACCTCGGACGATTGAAGCAATAGCTGACAACAGCACAAGGCGATTGAAAAAATCTTTTTTACCCGCTCTGCGATTCCCGTTATAAGGACGGCCAATGGCCCTTTGGCTTGGAGTGACGCATGAGCACCGATAAAGAAGACTTGGCAAACGATGACGACTTCCAAAGTACGGACGACGACGTGGAGCCGCAGGCCGAACCGGCCAAGACCAACCTCAGCAAGCGCCGCACCATCGACAACATGCTCGAGGAGCGACGCCTGCAGAAACAGCTGGCCGACTTCGACTACGATCTGTAACGCAGACATGCGAAAGCCTCCTGAACGGAGGCTTTTCAATAGGGCTCAGGCCAGCCCATGGCGCTGGGCGAGTTCGATCAGGTCCACCAACGAGCGAGCATTCAACTTGAGCAGCAGGCGAGTCTTGTAGGTACTGACCGTCTTGTTGCTGAGGAACATGCTGTCGGCGATCTCCTTGTTGCTCTTGCCCCGTGCCAGTTGCTGCAGCACCATCATCTCCCGGCCGGAAAGCCGCTCGACCATCTCCATTTCCGTAGCGCCTCCCGTGCCCGAGCGCCCCTTGTGCAATGCTTGGTTGGGGAAATAGCTGTAGCCGGACAGCACGGCCTTGATGGCACTGAGCAGTTCGGTCAACTCCTGTTGCTTGCAGACATAACCTGCCGCCCCCGCTTGCATGCAGCGCATCGAGAAGTGCCCCGGGGCCTGTGAGGTCAGAACAAGTACCTTGCTCGCCGGGCTCACCAAGGTCATCCGCGCAATCACTTCAAGCCCATCCAGTTTGGGGATCCCGATATCCAGAATGACAATATCCGGCAGATACTCCCGCGTCAGTTGCAGGGCATCCACACCATTGTCACTCTCCGCCACCACTTCGTAGCCATGCCGTTCCATCAGCATGCGTACGGCCAGGCGAATGACCGGGTGATCATCCACGATCAGCACTTTATTCATGCAATTCCCATTGATACGTTATTTTTAGTTCGATAGACCACCACACCCGAGCATAACGATTATTTATGCGGCGGATTCCCTGGTAAATTCACCGAAAGAAGTGACCTACAATTAATGGAGACTATTCCTACAAACTCCCCTTCTCACAAAATGTAATAGATATTGGTTCGTCGCAACGATTCAGAAAGTAACAGTCGCCAGAATTGGATCCAAGTGTCATTGGGGCACACTTCACGCGGGAAAATTCGACTGTATACGCTGGATAAAGGTAGGCGTTGAGGGCTGGGACTTGGCCTGGGAGGGAAACAAGGCACGCTTAATACAGTGGGGAAAACACGCTACAGATGGGCAAAGCATCACCAGGCCCTCATCATGAACCGCGACCCCATCAGTCCGTTGACCCTTATCGCTGTCTTTGCCGGCGTGATCGAAGCGTCTGCCCTGGCATCACTCCCGTTCCTCAGCGAAGACAGCCAGACCCTGTACACCTGGTTCCTGGTGGGCTTCCCATTCTTCCTTACCGTACTATTCTTCCTCACCCTCAACTTCAACACTCGCTCGCTATTCGCACCGGACAGCAATGCCAGCAGAGCCCGCAAGTCTGCACGCACACCTGTCTCAGGGAGCAAAGGCGCGATGATCATCGCCATTTCCGGAGCCGACAGTCAGAAGATCATCGAAAACCATGTACTGCGAATGATCGATCGCCCCCACGGTCGACAACGACGCTGGGTGCTGTACAACCTGGATACGCGCACCTGCATCCATCTCTCAACCGCGCCCATGCAGGATGACGAGACCACGACCGCCACCAAAGCAGAAACCCAGGCATGAAAAAACCCGGCCAAGGCCGGGTTTCTTCGTACGCTCGAGGCTGCTTACAGCAGCGAACGGCCTTTGTTGGCCGCGATACGCATACGCAACGCATTGAGCTTGATGAAGCCTGCGGCATCGGCCTGGTTGTAAGCCCCACCGTCTTCCTCGAAGGTCGCAATGTTGGCATCGAACAACGAATCGTCCGACTTGCGCCCCACGACGGTGACATTGCCCTTGTACAGCTTCAGGCGGACAACGCCATTCACGTTGAGCTGCGAGGCGTCGATCATCTGCTGCAGCATCAGACGCTCCGGGCTCCACCAGTAGCCGGTGTAGATCAGGCTGGCGTACTTGGGCATCAGCTCATCCTTCAGGTGAGCGACTTCGCGGTCCAGGGTGATCGACTCGATGGCGCGGTGAGCCTTGAGCATGATGGTGCCGCCCGGGGTCTCGTAGCAACCGCGCGACTTCATGCCGACATAGCGGTTCTCGACAATATCCAGGCGACCGATGCCGTTGGCGCCGCCAATGCGGTTGAGGTCGGCCAGCACGGTGGCCGGGGTCTTCTCGACACCGTCGATGGCGACGATGTCACCGTTGCGGTAGGTCAGCTCGATGTAGGTGGCCTGGTCCGGGGCGCTCTCCGGAGAGACGCTCCATTTCCACATGTCTTCCTCGTGCTCGGTCCAGGTATCTTCCAGGACACCGCCTTCGTAGGAAATGTGCAGCAGGTTGGCGTCCATCGAGTACGGCGACTTCTTCTTGCCGTGGCGCTCGATCGGGATACCGTGCTTCTCGGCATAGTCCATCAGCTTCTCGCGGGACAGCAGGTCCCACTCGCGCCATGGCGCGATGACCTTGACGCCCGGCTTGAGCGCATAGGCACCCAGCTCGAAACGCACCTGGTCGTTACCCTTGCCGGTGGCACCGTGGGAAATGGCGTCGGCGCCGGTTTCGTTGGCGATTTCGATCAGGCGCTTGGCGATCAGCGGGCGGGCGATAGAAGTACCCAGCAGGTACTCGCCTTCGTAGACGGTGTTGGCGCGGAACATCGGGAAGACGAAATCACGCACGAACTCTTCGCGCAGGTCGTCGATGTAGATTTCTTTCACGCCCATCGCCTGGGCCTTGGCGCGGGCCGGCTCGACCTCTTCGCCCTGGCCGAGGTCAGCGGTGAAGGTCACCACTTCACAGTTGTAGGTGTCCTGCAGCCACTTGAGAATCACCGAAGTATCAAGGCCGCCGGAATACGCCAATACGACCTTTTTTACGTCCGCCATGCCATCACTCCACGGGGTTGTACGGAAAGCCGATGATTCTACCGGCCTTGCCGAAAAATTTACAATGGGGCGACAGCTTGTGACGACAAAGCGACAGGAATTGTCGAGAGCGCGACCCGCTGTCGCACTCAGGATTTCGCGGGAGCGGGCTGGGTGGCAGCGGCCGCAGGCGTCGCAGGCGCAGGTGCGGTAGCCGCGGGTGCCGGAGCCGCCGGCGCAACCGGTGGCGCCGGCTTCTCCAGCGGCTTCTCGACCGGTGTCACGCGGTCGAGCTGGATGTTCACCCGGCGGTTGCGCGCCCGGTTGGCGGCAGAGTTGTTCTTCGCCAGTGGATAGCGCTCGCCGTGGAAGCGCACGGTGATCTGCTCTTCCGGCACGCCATGGGCCTTGAGGTAGTCGGCAACCGCCAGTGCCCGTCGACGCGAGGTGTCACGGTTGGTCAGGCGGTTGCCGCTATTGTCGGAATGGCCGTTGAGTTCGATACGGTTGACCGTCGGATCGGCCTTCAGATAATCAAGCAGCACATCCAGGCGCGCACGGGCCGAGCTGTCCAGTTCGATCCCGCCACCGGGGAAGCCGACCTGGGTCTGGCGGATCTGGTCATAGTTCATCGGCAGCAGCTTGGCGGCGCACAGTTGGTAGTCGCTGTAGGCCTTGGCGAAGCTGACTGGCATCACCTGCACTTGCATCGGCCGGCCACCCTCGCCCCGGTAGTTGCGCACCACCGTGCTACGGCCATCGAGCAGGCCATTGATCAGGCGGCTGGCCTGCCCCTGGCTGGAGGTGAACAGCACGCCAGTGCGGGCCATGTGCACCGCACCGAGGTTGATATCGCCCCGCCCTGGCTGCCAGGGGGCTGCGGCGGCCAGCAAGGTGGCGGACCCCGCGCCGAGGACGTTGCTGTCCGAACGCAGTTGGAACGTCGGTTGTTCGCCGGCACGGCGCACGAACTCGCCGCTGCCGAAACCGTCGATCGGCTGGATCAAGCGACATTCGAACTGATCACCCTCGACTTTCCAGGCGACGTTCTCCACGCGGGTCTGGAAGGTCATGGCCCCGGCCGGCAGGCTGGCGACAAGTGTGAACAGGGCTAGGTAACGCTGGCGCACGGTCGGCTCCACTGATTCTGACGGCTTACCTGAATGCTATCGGACGCCCGTCGGAAAACTTGATAGCCGTGCTCGAACAGGGGTTTTCCGGTAGCATTGGCTTCTGAGTTCGACCCGCCTGGAATCTCCAATGTCCGATCGCCTGACCCTCCTGCGCCCCGACGACTGGCACATCCATCTGCGCGATGGTGCCGTCCTGCCTCACACCGTCGGTGACGTGGCGCGTACCTTCGCCCGCGCCATCATCATGCCCAACCTGGTTCCGCCGGTGCGCAACGCCGTCGAGGCCGATGCCTACCGCGCCCGCATCCTTGCCGCACGCCCCGCCGGCAGCCGTTTCGAGCCACTGATGGTGCTGTATCTTACCGACCGCACCAGCCCGCAAGACATCCGCGCCGCCAAGGCCAGCGGGATCGTGTACGCCGCCAAGCTGTACCCGGCCGGCGCCACCACCAACTCCGATTCCGGCGTGACCAGCATCGACAACATCTTCCCGGCAATCGAGGCACTGGCCGAAACCGGCATGCCCCTGCTGGTGCACGGTGAGGTCACGCGCAGTGAAATCGACGTGTTCGATCGCGAGAAGCGCTTCATCGACGAGCACATGCGCCGCCTGGTCGAGCGCTTCCCGACCCTGAAAGTGGTGTTCGAACACATCACCACCGCCGACGCCGCGCAGTTCGTCACCGAGGCGCCGGCCAACGTCGGTGCCACCATCACCGCCCAGCACCTGCTGTACAACCGCAACCATATGCTGGTCGGCGGTATCCGCCCGCACTTCTATTGCCTGCCGATCCTCAAGCGCAACACCCACCAGGTTGCATTGCTGGATGCCGCGACCAGCGGCAACTCGAAGTTCTTCCTCGGTACCGACTCGGCGCCTCACGCCAAGCATGCCAAGGAAGCCGCCTGCGGCTGCGCCGGCTGCTACACCGCCTACGCCGCCATCGAGTTGTATGCCGAGGCGTTCGAGCAGCGCAACGCGCTGGACAAGCTCGAAGGCTTCGCCAGCAAGCATGGCGCTGACTTCTACGGCCTGCCGCGCAATACCGACACCATCACCCTGGTGCGAGAGCAATGGACAGCGCCGGACAGCCTGCCCTTCGGTGACACCACCGTCATTCCCCTGCGCGCTGGTGAAACGCTGCGCTGGCGCCTGCAGGAGGACAACGCGTGAGCGAAGATCTGTACGAAGACGACCAGGACAGCCAGGTCAGCAGCGGCTCGCGCCATCCGATGGCCGAGCGTTTCCGCGGCTACCTGCCCGTGGTGGTGGATGTCGAAACTGGTGGCTTCAACAGCGCCACCGACGCGCTGCTGGAGATTGCCGCCGTCACCATCGGCATGGATGAAAAGGGCTTCCTATTCCCCGAGCACACCTACTTCCATCGGGTCGAACCGTTCGAGGGCGCCAATATCGAGGCCGCCGCGCTGGAGTTCACCGGCATCAAGCTCGATCACCCGCTGCGCATGGCGGTGAGCGAGGAAAGCGCGCTGACCGATATTTTCCGCGGCGTGCGCAAGGCGCTGAAGGCCAATGGCTGCAAGCGGGCGATCCTGGTGGGGCATAACAGCAGCTTCGACCTGGGTTTCCTCAATGCTGCAGTGGCGCGCAACGATATCAAGCGCAACCCGTTCCACCCGTTCTCCAGCTTCGATACCGCCACCCTCGCTGGCCTTGCCTACGGCCAGACCGTGCTGGCCCGAGCCTGCCAGAGCGCAGACATCGACTTCGACGGCCGTGAGGCGCATTCGGCGCGTTACGACACCGAGAAGACCGCCGAGCTGTTCTGCGGCATCGTCAATCGCTGGAAAGAGATGGGCGGCTGGCGCGACTTCAACGACTGATCACACGCTTGTAGCTCGAAGCATAAAAAAACCGGCCACCAGGGCCGGTTTTTTCATGCGCTTGGCAAATTACAGCTTGCCAGCGTTCTCGCTCAGGTAAGCCGCGACACCTTCCGGCGAAGCGTTCATGCCTTTGTCGCCTTTCTTCCAGTTGGCCGGGCAGACTTCGCCGTGCTCTTCGTGGAATTGCAGGGCGTCGACCAGGCGCAGCAGCTCGTCCATGTTGCGGCCCAGCGGCAGGTCGTTGACGATCTGCGAGCGGACAACACCGTTGGTGTCGATCAGGAAGGCACCACGGAAGGCCACGCCGCCTTCGGACTCGACGTCGTAGGCCTTGCAGATTTCGTGGGTCATGTCGGCTGCCAGGGTGTACTTGACCTGGCCGATGCCGCCATTGTTGACCGGGGTGTTGCGCCAGGCGTTGTGGGTGAAGTGCGAGTCGATCGACACGCCGATCACTTCCACGTTGCGCGCCTGGAAGTCAGGGATGCGGTTGTCCAGGGCGATCAGCTCGGACGGGCAGACGAAGGTGAAGTCCAGCGGGTAGAAGAATACCAGGCCGTACTTGCCCTTGATGGCCGAGGCCAGGTTGAAGCTGTCGACGATCTCGCCGTTGCCCAGCACGGCTGGAACGGTGAAGTCCGGGGCTTTTTTGCCAACGAGTACGCTCATTCGATCTCTCCTGATGAGGGGTGAAAAACCTTGCCCGGGCGGAACGCGTCCCCCGGATCCAGCAAAGGCCGACCATCATACACAGCTTTGCGTGACAGGCCGAATCTCAACCGCCGGTCGCTCTGGAACGCACCTTACACAATGTGTTTTGACAAGCATTCTCATTACCATTACTCTCCAATGCATCGAATCAACCCGCGATGGTCAGCCTTTATGTATGTGTGTCTTTGTGTCGGTGTCACCGACGGACAGATCCGCGATGCGATCTACGAAGGATGCTGCAGCTACAAGGAAGTTCGAGCCGCCACCAATGTCGCCAGCCAGTGCGGCAAGTGCGCCTGCCTCGCCAAGCAGGTGGTGCGCGAGACCCTCACCGAGCTGCAACTGAGCCAGCAGGCCGCCCTGCCCTACCCCGTTGAATTCAACGCGGCGTAATGTCCCCAAATTTGAAGAACCGGACCTAGTGTCCGGTTTTTTATGCCTGCAATTCAATAAGTTAGCGTTCGAACGCAGTTCACAAACATTCTTATTCCGATTAATTTTCACTTATTATTCAATAACTTAGGTTTGACATAGATAGTTGCGAGGCTCAAACTTGTTTGCATTGGCTCAACTTCTACAGGGCAGACCCCATCATGAAAGGCGACGTAAGCGTCATCCAGCATCTCAACAAGGTCCTCGGAAACGAGCTGGTCGCAATCAACCAGTACTTCCTGCATGCGCGCATGTACGAAGATTGGGGCCTGAACAAGATCGGTAAACTCGAGTACAAAGAGTCCATCCAGGCGATGAAGGATGCTGACAAGCTGATCAAGCGCATCCTCTTCCTCGAAGGCATCCCCAACGTCCAGGACCTGGGCAAGCTCATGATTGGCGAGCACACCAAGGAAATGCTCGACTGCGACCTGAAGCTTGAGAAAAAGGCCCACGCCGACCTGAAAGCCGCCATCGCCCACTGCGAAACCGCTGGCGATTTCGGTTCGCGTGACGTGCTCGAGGACATCCTCGAAGACCAGGAAGAGCACATCGACTGGCTGGAAACTCAGCTGGGCCTGATCGACAAGATCACTATCGAGAACTACCTGCAGTCGCAGATGGGCGAAGAGTAACTGCAACGCCCGGACATGGAGCCCTGCCAATGCAGGGCTTTTTTTCGGGTGTTTAGGCTCTGTACGAAATGTATCTGCACTCGCCCATACTGCGTTGAAACGGGGCTCGGAATGCTCATGTACTCCAGTACACTGCGCTTCCTCCCCCCGTTTCGCCTTGTCGGGCCTTCGCGCAGACACATTTCGTACAGCGCCTGCTGCTCGATCAACGACAACAAAAAGCCCCGCTATTGCGGGGCTTTTGCATGCTGGCGAAGAACGCCGGAATCAGGCTTCGGAAGCCTTGGCCTTGGCGGCCGCATCCTTGATCAGCGTCTGCAGCTCACCCTTTTCGAACATCTCGATCATGATGTCGCTGCCGCCGACCAGCTCACCCGCCACCCACAGTTGCGGGAAGGTAGGCCAGTTGGCGTACTTGGGCAGGTTGGCGCGGATTTCCGGGTTCTGCAGGATGTCGACATAAGCGAACTTCTCGCCACACCCCATCACGGCCTGCGAAGCCTTGGCCGAGAAACCGCACTGCGGGGCATTCGGCGAACCTTTCATGTAAAGCAGAATGGTGTTGTTGGCGATCTGCTCTTTGATTGTATCGATGATATCCATGAAGCACCTCGGCTGAACTTTCCGACTGGGTCGTCGGCACGGTGACGCATTGTATCGGAAAGCCGAGCGGCGTGCTCGGCCTTGCCGATGCTCAGGCGGCCTCCACTTGCACAGGTACGCCATTGAGGGCGGCGTTGCCGGATACGCCATCACGCAAGTGCTCGTCGGTCAGGTCATTGGCACTCACTCCCGGCTGCGCACCGGCCACCTGCAAGCGTGCGCCCTGGCGGCCGTGACCGTAGCCGTGGGGCAGGCTGACCACTCCTGGCATCATCTCCTCGCTGGCTTGGACAGGCACTTCGATCACGCCGGTGCGTGAGCGGATCCGCACCATCTGCCCGTCTTGCAACTGGCGATGACGCAGATCATCCGGATGCATCAGCAGATGATGCCGCGGCTTGCCTTTGACCAGCCGATGATAGTTGTGCATCCACGAATTGTTGCTGCGCACGTGGCGGCGGCCGATGAGCAACAACTGGCCTGCCGTCGGCGCTGCCTGCCGGGCCAGGCGCTGCAGGTCACCGAGCAGTACCGCCGGTGCGGCTTCGACTTTGCCGCCAGCCGTGCGCAAGCGTACCGCCAGGTTGGCACCCAGCGGCCCTAGATCCAGGCCGTGGGGGTGTTCATCGAGCATCTGCAGGGAAAGCTTCCAGGAAGACTCATCACCATAAGGGCCCTTGCGCAACGCAAAGTCGATCATCCGTGCCGGTGGCAGGGTCGCCTTGAGCTCGACCTGCGCACGTTGGGCAAAGGCCTCGGCCAGACCTACGAAAATCTCCCAGTCATGCAGCGCCCCCTCGGGTTTGGGCAGGATCGCCCGGTTGAAGCGGGTGACGTTGCGCACCGCCAGCAGGTTGAAGGTGGAATCGTAGTGATCATTCTCCATTGCCGAGGTGGAGGGCAGGATCAGGTCGGCATGTCGCGTGGTCTCGTTGATGTAGAGGTCGATGCTGAGCATGAACTCCAGGCCGGCCAGCGCCTGGTCCAGGCGCCGCCCGTTGGGCGTGGACAACACCGGATTACCGGCCACGGTCACCAACGCCCGTACCTGCCCGTCACCGGGCTCGAGGATCTCCTCGGCCAAGGCCGAGACCGGCAGCTCGCCAGCATATTCGGGCAATCCCGAGACACGACTGCGCCATTGGTCGAAATGGCCACCCGAGGTGCTGGCGACCAGATCGACAGCCGGCTCGGTGCACAACGCCCCCCCCACTCGATCAAGGTTGCCGGTGACCAGGTTGATCAATTGCACCAACCAGTGGCACAACGAACCGAAGGCCTGGGTCGATACCCCCATCCGGCCGTAGCACACGGCCTTGTTGGCAGCGCCGAAGTCCCGCGCCAATCGGCGGATGTCCTCGGCCGGGATGCCGCACAACGCGCTCATGCTGGCGGCATCGAATGGCAGGATCGCCTCGCGCACCTGCTCCAAGCCATTGATCGGCAAGTGCGAGCCACGGGCCAGGCCCTCGACGAACAGGGTATGCAACAGCCCACACAGCAACGCTGCGTCGCCACCGGGGCGGATGAACAGGTGCCGGTCGGCCAGTAACGCCGTCTCGCTTCGCCGCGGATCCACCACCACCAGCTGCCCGCCCCTGGCCTTGAGCGCCTTCAGGCGCTTTTCCACGTCGGGGACGGTCATGATGCTGCCATTGGAAGCCAGGGGGTTGCCGCCAAGGATCAGCATGAACTGCGTGTGGTCGATGTCTGGGATGGGCAGCAACAGACCATGGCCGTACATCAGGTGGCTGGTCAGGTGCTGCGGCAGCTGGTCCACCGAGGTGGCCGAGAAGCGGTTGCGGGTCTTGAGCAGGCCGAGGAAGTAATTGCTGTGGGTCATCAAGCCATAGTTGTGCACGCTGG
Source organism: Pseudomonas sp. RC3H12 (assembly GCF_018596375.1). Classification (NCBI taxonomy): domain Bacteria; kingdom Pseudomonadati; phylum Pseudomonadota; class Gammaproteobacteria; order Pseudomonadales; family Pseudomonadaceae; genus Pseudomonas; species Pseudomonas sp. RC3H12. The sequence goes on from NZ_CP075595.1 coordinate 3,586,938, forward strand.
GGTTGCCCTGGTAGACCGCAACAGCATTGCGCCCATGGGCCTGCTGCACCGCCCACAGCCGCTCTGCGGCGAAGGCGAAGGCCTCATCCCAGCCAATCGCCTGCCACTGGTCACCGATGCGCCGATGAGGCTGGCGCAGGCGGTCAGGGTCTTCCTGGATGTCCTGCAGGGCGACCGCCTTCGGGCAGATATGGCCGCGGCTGAACGGATCCTGCGGATCGCCCTTGATCGAGCTGATCCGCGGCGGCCCTTCCGCCCCATGGGTAACTTCGATGTTCAGGCCACAAATGGCCTCGCACAGGTGACAGGCTCGGTGATGCAGGGTCTTGGTCATGGCCGCCTCTGCCTTGTTGTTCTGGAGGTTCGACTATGCGCCGCACCTACCGGGCATGCCAGCGCGCTTCGCGGCATGAATCGGGAGACATCAGGCCGACGATTCGCGACGACGAATTTGCCAAAATCGAGGTAAGCCGTGTACAAACCTCTGTAGCAAATAAAAAACAGCTGCTCGCCAAAGGCTTACGACACCCTTTGACACAGAGGCGCTGTTTCCCCTCTTGGTTTCAGGCGACATTTAATTATAGTATTGCGCCTTCCCCTATTCCGTCCGCCCCAGGCGGCTTACGCCGCAGGTCACTCCCGTTGTCAACAAAACCCATACGGTCGACCTGCAAAACGTTGCAGATAAGGTAGTCAATCATGAGCGCTAGGCACTTTCTCTCCCTGCTGGATTTCACCGCTGACGAATTGCTCGGCGTGATCCGTCGCGGCATCGAGCTGAAGGACCTGCGTAAACGAGGCGTGCTGTTCGAGCCGCTGAAGAACCGCGTCCTGGGGATGATCTTCGAGAAGTCCTCGACCCGTACACGGGTATCGTTCGAAGCAGGCATGATCCAGCTTGGCGGCCAGGCGATCTTCCTGTCGCCGCGCGACACCCAGCTTGGCCGCGGCGAGCCGATCGCCGACAGCGCCATCGTGCTGTCGAGCATGGTCGACGCGGTGATGATCCGTACCCACGCCCACAGCACCCTCACCGAATTCGCCGCCAATTCGAAGGTGCCGGTCATCAATGGCCTGTCCGACGAATCGCACCCCTGCCAGTTACTAGCCGACATGCAGACCTTCTTCGAACACCGTGGCGCGATCCAGGGTAAGACCGTGGCCTGGGTCGGCGACGGCTTCAACATGTGCAACTCCTATATCGAAGCTGCCGTGCAGTTCGATTTCCAATTGCGCATCACTTGCCCTGAAGGCTACGAGCCCGATCCGCGCTTCCTGCAGCTGGGTGGCGACCGCGTGCAGATCATCCGTGATCCGAAGGAAGCCGTGCGCGGCGCCCACCTGGTGACCACGGATGTCTGGACTTCCATGGGCCAGGAAGAGGAAACTGCACGGCGCCTGGCGCATTTCGCGCCTTACCAGGTCACCCGCGAACTGCTCGACCTGGCGGCACCCGACGCCCTGTTCATGCATTGCCTGCCCGCCCACCGTGGCGAGGAGATCAGCCAGGACCTGCTCGACGACCCCCGTTCGGTCGCCTGGGACGAAGCTGAGAACCGCCTGCATGCGCAGAAGGCCCTTCTGGAATTCCTTGTAGAACCGGCTTACCACCACGCATGAGTCAACAGCTACTGCTCAACCTGCGCAACCTGGCCTGCGGCTATGGCGACCAGCGCATCGTCCAGAACCTCAACCTGCACCTCAACGCGGGCGACATCGGTTGTCTGCTAGGGTCCTCCGGTTGCGGCAAGACCACCACGCTGCGCGCCATCGCCGGGTTCGAGCCGGTGCACGAAGGCGAGATCCAGCTGGGCGGCGAGGTCATCTCCCGCGCCGGGTTCACCCTGGCGCCGGAGAAACGCCGGATCGGCATGGTGTTCCAGGACTACGCGCTGTTCCCCCACCTGACCGTCGCGCAGAACATCGCCTTCGGCATCGGCAAGCACCCGCGCCAGGCCATGGTGATCGAGGAGATGCTCGAACTGGTCAAGCTGGCTGGCCTCGGCGGGCGTTACCCGCACGAGTTGTCGGGCGGCCAGCAGCAACGCGTGGCCCTGGCCCGGGCGCTTGCACCGGAGCCACAGCTGCTGTTGCTCGACGAGCCGTTCTCCAACCTCGACGTGGAGCTGCGCCGACGCTTGAGCCACGAGGTCCGCGACATCCTCAAGAGCCGCGGCACCAGCGCCATCCTGGTCACCCACGACCAGGAAGAAGCCTTTGCCGTCAGCGATCACGTGGGGGTGTTCAAGGAGGGGCGCCTGGAGCAGTGGGACACGCCCTACAACCTCTACCACGAGCCGCAAACGCCGTTCGTCGCCAGCTTCATCGGCCAGGGTTACTTCATTCGCGGCCAGATGAGCAGCCACGAAGCAGTAGCCACCGAACTCGGTGAGCTACGGGGCAACCGGGCCTATACCATGGCACCCGGAAGCTCGGTGGACGTGCTCTTGCGCCCCGACGACATCATCCATGCCCCCGACAGCACGCTACGGGCACAGGTCATCGGCAAAAGCTTCCTCGGCGCTTCGACCTTGTATCGCCTGCAGCTTCCCACCGGCAGCCAGCTCGAGGCGATCTTCCCCAGCCACAACGACCACTTGCTCGGCCAGGACGTCGGCATCGCTGTCGCCGCCGATCATCTCGTGCTGTTCCCGGTGCCCGGTAGCGTTGCCGCGCAGCTACCGCGCCAGGAGAACGGCGTGCGTCGCATCGGCTCGGCGCTCTGAGGTTCGACAGCAGCGCGGGGCAAGTCCGCTTCCACATCCTGTAAACAGGCGTGGGGCGGGCTCGCCCGATCACTTTGAATCAGACCATCAAAGTACCAGAGGCCACCAAGCGGGCCTGTCCACCGATCTTCACCCGCTCCCCCTCCAAGCGACAGAACAGCTCGCCACCACGTGCGGACCGCTGGTACGCGTGCAACTGTGACTTGCCAAGGCGTGCCGCCCAGTAAGGGATAAGCGAGCAGTGAACAGAACCTGTGACCGGATCCTCGGGGATTCCGATACTCGGTGCAAAATAGCGCGACACGAAATCGTGCTCTTCACCCGGCGCCGTTACGATCACGCCCAAACCCGGCAGTCTCGCCAACGCCACCATGTCTGGCGTGCAGGTACGCACGGTTTGCTCCGAAGCCAGTACCACCAGCAACTCCTTGGCTTGGTAAATCTCCTGCACCTCGCACCCCAACGCCTCGGCCACAGCCACCGGCTCAGTCAAGCGCTGCGCATTGATTCGCGGAAAATCGAGCCACAGGTGGCGCCCTTCACGCGTCACGCTCAATGGCCCGGACAGGCTTTGAAAGTCCAGACGGGGCTTCTGCTCGCCATAAACCTCGAACAGCACATGGGCACTGGCGAGGGTGGCATGACCGCACAGCGGCACTTCGGTAGCGGGGGTGAACCAGCGAATCCGGTAGCCCTCTCCTTCAGCGACCACGAACGCAGTTTCGGCGAGGTTGTGCTCGGCGGCGATCTGCTGCATCAGCGCATCGTCGAGCCACTGCTCCAGGTGGTAGACCATGGCCGGATTGCCGGCAAAGGGCCGGTCACTGAACGCATCGACCTGATGAAAATGCAGCTGCATGCCACGACTCCTGTGTAGGGCGGAAAAGGCCTCGAGCATGGAGCAAGGCGCCTGGACCGAACAGTGACAGAGTCGTGGAATTTGAATCAGTACAGATGATCAGCCGCGACCGATCTCAGCGAACTGTGCCTGGGTATGGGCAGCGAGAACTACTGCGGCGAGTTCCACTTCCAATCCGCGGCGGCCAGCGCTCACATGAATCGTTTCATGTTGTTGCGCGGATTGGTCGATGAAAGTGCGCAGGCGCTTCTTCTGTCCCAGCGGGCTGATCCCACCAACCAGGTAGCCCGTGGCGCGCTGGGCAGCCTGCGGGTCGGCCATTTCGCATTTCTTCACGCCGGCCGCGTGCGCCAGCGCCTTCAGATCGAGCGTCCCGCCCACCGGCACCACCGCCACCAGCAGCTCACCTTTTTCGCTGCTGGCGAGCAGCGTCTTGAACACGCGCAATGGGTCAAGGCCGAGCTTTTCCGCAGCCTCCAGACCGTACGATGCGGATTTCGGATCATGTTCGTAGCTGTGCACGCGGTGCTCGGCACGCGCCTTTTTCAGTAGGTCCAGGGCGGGGGTCATCAACGGCTCCAGGCGATCACAAGTCGCCCGGTACTTTAGGGTAAATCCGCCGGGGCAGCCAGCGCAGGACCCAGCCTAGAGCAGCGGCCGTGGATTCACCACGCGTCATGGCAGTCAGAATGTGGCCGCGCGTTCATTTTCGACCTTTGACATCAGCGTTTCTTGTCTATATTTTTTCGTTTATGAATAAATGGTGCACCTATACGGTGCGCTTCCTGTACCCGCCCGGCGTCAATGGGGATCGACTCCGGGCTTTTTGCTGTCGAGCGCCCAGCGCCTCACAACAACAAGAACCGAGGTCATACATGACGACTGCTCTACGACAACCCACGCTATCCGCTCAGTGCCTGGCCGAATTTCTCGGAACTGCCCTGCTCATCTTCTTCGGTACCGGCTGTGTCGCCGCGCTCAAGGTCGCCGGTGCCAGCTTCGGCCTGTGGGAAATAAGCATCATCTGGGGGGTCGGGGTGAGCATGGCGATCTACCTCACCGCCGGTGTGTCCGGCGCGCACCTGAACCCGGCAGTCAGCATCGCGCTGGCCGTATTCGCCGGCTTCGACAAGCGCAAGCTGCCGTTCTACATGCTCGCCCAGGTGTGCGGTGCATTCTGCGGCGCCGCGTTGGTGTACTTCCTGTACAGCAACCTGTTCTTCGATTTCGAACAAAGCCACGCCATGCTGCGTGGCAGCCAGGCCAGCCTCGAGCTGGCCTCGGTGTTCTCCACCTACCCGCATCCAGCGCTGTCCACCGGGCAGGCCTTCCTGGTCGAAGTGATCATTACCGCCATCCTGATGGCGGTGATCATGGCCCTGACCGACGACAACAATGGCCTGCCCCGCGGCGCCACCGCGCCCCTGCTGATCGGCCTGCTGATCGCCGTGATCGGTAGCGCGATGGGCCCGCTGACCGGCTTTGCGATGAACCCGGCGCGCGATTTCGGGCCTAAACTGATGACCTTCCTGGCCGGCTGGGGTGAAATTTCCCTCACCGGCGGGCGCGATATTCCGTATTTCCTGGTGCCGGTGTTTGCGCCGATCCTCGGTGCCAGCCTGGGCGCGGCCCTGTACCGCGGGCTGATCGCCCGCAACTTGCCGACGACACAAGCCGTGACCCAGCAGACAGACGATAATCCTCAGGGCGACACCCAGGTTTCCTGATGCCAGCGCCGGGCCCGGACCGCAAGGCCGGCGCCCGCCACGCCCTGACCTACTCCCATATTCGTGCAAGGCCACCGACATGACCGATACCCTGGACAAGAACTACATCATCGCCCTGGACCAGGGCACCACCAGTTCGCGCGCCATCATCTTCGATCGCGACGCCAACGTGGTGGGCACCTCGCAGCGTGAGTTCGCCCAGCACTACCCACAGGCGGGCTGGGTCGAGCACGACCCGATGGAAATCTTCGCCACCCAGAGCGCGACCATGGTCGAGGCCCTGGCCCAGGCCGGCATCAGCCACGCCCAGGTCGCAGCCATCGGCATCACCAACCAGCGCGAAACCACCGTTGTCTGGGACAAGGAAACCGGGCGCCCGGTGTACAACGCCATCGTCTGGCAATGCCGGCGCAGCACCGAGATCTGCGCCCAGCTCAAGCGCGACGGCCATGAGCAGTACATCCGCGAGGCAACCGGCCTGGTCACCGACCCGTACTTCTCCGGCACCAAGCTCAAGTGGATCCTCGATAACGTCGAGGGCGTGCGCGAGCGCGCCGAGCGTGGCGAGCTGCTTTTCGGCACCATCGATACCTGGCTGATCTGGAAATTCTCCGGCGGCAAGGTGCATGTCACCGACTACACCAACGCCTCGCGCACGCTGATGTTCAACATCCACAGCCTGCAATGGGACGAAAAGCTCCTCGATATCCTCGGCATCCCAAGCCAGATGCTGCCCCAGGTTCGTCCGTCGTCCGAAGTCTACGGCCATACCAAGAGCGGCATCGCCATTGCCGGTATCGCCGGCGACCAGCAATCGGCGCTGTTCGGCCAGATGTGCGTGGAACCCGGCCAGGCCAAGAACACCTACGGTACCGGGTGCTTCCTGCTGATGAACACTGGCGACAAGGCGGTGCAATCGTCCCACGGCCTGCTCACCACCATCGCCTGCGGCCCGCGTGGCGAAGTGGCCTACGCCCTTGAGGGCGCGGTCTTCAACGGTGGTTCCACCGTGCAGTGGCTGCGCGACGAACTGAAGATCGTCAACGATGCCTACGATACCGAGTACTTTGCCAGCAAGGTCAAGGACAGCAACGGCGTTTACCTGGTGCCAGCCTTCACTGGTCTGGGTGCGCCCTACTGGGACCCATACGCCCGCGGCGCGCTGTTCGGCCTGACCCGTGGCGTCAAGGTCGACCACATCATCCGTGCCGCCCTTGAGTCGATCGCCTACCAGACCCGCGACGTGCTCGACGCCATGCAGCAGGACTGCGGCCAGCGCCTGTCCGAACTGCGCGTGGACGGTGGCGCGGTGGCCAACAACTTCCTCATGCAGTTCCAGGCCGACATTCTCGGCACCTGCGTCGAGCGTCCGAAAATGCGCGAAACCACAGCGCTGGGCGCGGCCTACCTGGCGGGCCTGGCCTGCGGTTTCTGGAGCGGCCTGGACGAGCTGCGCGACAAGGCGATCATCGAGCGCGAGTTCAGCCCGCAACTGGACGAAACGGCCAAAGAGAAGCTGTACAAGGGCTGGCGCAAGGCTGTCGATCGCACCCGCGACTGGGAAGATCACGACGACTGATCCCACAAGCATCGCGGGGCAAGTCGCAGCGGCGTACCGCCGATGCGACTTGCCCCGCGGTAAGCCTTTACGCATTAACCAGACTGGTCCTACACCACGACCTACGGCATCATTGCAGAATTTGTCCGGCTGCCCCAAAGGACCGCCCATGAATCTGCCTCCACGCCAACAACAAATCCTCGAGCTGGTCCGCGAACGCGGCTATGTCAGCATCGAGGAAATGGCGCAGCTGTTCGTCGTCACCCCACAGACCATCCGCCGCGATATCAACCAGCTCGCCGAAGCCAACCTGTTGCGCCGCTACCATGGTGGTGCCGCCTACGACTCGAGCATCGAAAACACCGCCTACGCCATGCGCGCCGACCAGATGCGCGACGAGAAGCAACGCATCGCCGACGCCGTGGCCCGGCAGATTCCCGATCATGCCTCGCTGTTCATCAACATCGGCACCACCACCGAATCCATCGCCCGCGCCTTGCTCAACCACAATCACCTGAAAGTCATCACCAACAACCTGCACGTGGCGGCGATCCTGGCGGCCAAGGACGACTTCGAGGTGTTGGTGGCCGGCGGCACGGTACGCCGCGACGGTGGCGTGGTCGGCCAGGCGAGCGTCGACTTCATCAACCAGTTCAAGGTAGATTTCGCCGTGGTCGGCATCAGCGGCATTGACGAGGACGGTAGCCTGCTGGACTTCGACTACCAGGAAGTACGGGTATCCCAGGCAATCATCGCCAATGCTCGCCAGGTGCTACTGGCCGCGGACTCTAGCAAGTTCGGCCGTAATGCCATGGTTCGCCTGGGCTCGATCAGCCTGGTCGACTGCCTGGTGACCGACCAGGCGCCTTCCCCGGCCCTGACCCAACTGCTCAACCAGTACAAGATCCGCCTCGACGTGGTTTGAGACCAAGGGCCTCGCCCCGCCCCTTGCGTACCGCTGGGTCGAGTACCGTCCCGGCGGCACTTGATCTCTGCCTTGCAAATCGACACCCTGCCTTTTCGCAAATGTTCATTTCCCTGTCATCCGATCAGTTTTTTCTATGAAGACTGACTGGCAGCCGCCTGTTCATTACGCTACTATTTTCGGAAACGAACATTGATGTTCGCATTCGATGTGAACAGCCCCAGGAGGCCTTGCCCGTGTCCCAGCCCGTTTCGTCCCAGCCACCCCTCCAAGACTGCTACGACCTCGCCGTTATCGGCGGTGGCATCAATGGCGTGGGCATTGCTGCCGATGCCGCCGGGCGCGGCCTCAAGGTGTTCCTTTGCGAAAAGGACGACTTGGCCCAGCACACCTCCTCGGCCAGCAGCAAACTGATCCACGGCGGCCTGCGCTATCTGGAGCACTACGAGTTCCGCCTGGTGCGCGAAGCGCTGGCCGAACGCGAAGTGCTGCTGGCCAAGGCACCGCACATCGTCAAACCCATGCGTTTTGTGCTGCCTCATCGCCCGCACCTGCGCCCGGCCTGGATGATCCGCGCCGGTTTGTTCCTTTACGATCACCTCGGCAAGCGCAAGCGCCTGGGCGCTTCGCGCAGCCTGCGCTTCGGCCCTGGCTACCCGCTAAAACCCACCATTACCCGCGGCTTCGAATATGCCGACTGCGCCGTCGATGACGCCCGCCTGGTCGTGCTCAACGCCATGGCCGCGCGCGAACACGGTGCCGACATTCTCACCCGCACCCGCTGCTTGCGGGCCGAACGTGTCGATGGCCTCTGGCAGGTAGACTTGCAACACGCCGATGGCAGCCTGCAGACCATTCGTGCGCGCGCCCTGGTCAACGCCGCCGGCCCATGGGTCGCCAGCTTCATCAAGGACGACCTCAAGCTCGACGCGCCGTACGGCATTCGCCTGATCCAGGGCAGCCACCTCATCGTGCCGCGCCTGTACGAAGGCGACCACGCCTACATCCTGCAGAACGAAGACCAACGCATCGTCTTCTGCATCCCTTACCTGGACCGTTTTACCCTGATCGGCACCACCGATCGCGAGTACAGCGGCGACCCGGCCAAGGTAGCGATCACCGAGCAGGAAACCCACTACCTGCTGAAGGTCGTCAACGAGCACTTCAACCATCAACTGAGCCAAGCCGACATCCTGCATACCTACTCCGGGGTGCGGCCGTTGTGCAACGATGAGTCGGACAACCCGTCGGCAGTGACTCGCGACTACACGCTCGCCCTCTCCGCCCAAACAGGTCAGGCACCGCTCCTGTCAGTGTTCGGCGGCAAGCTCACCACCTACCGCAAGCTGGCCGAATCGGCCATGGCTGAACTCAAGCCCTTCTTTACCCAGATGCGCGGCAGCTGGACTGCCGACGCGCCACTGCCAGGCGCTGAAGGGATGACAACGGTGCAGGCGCTGATCGATGCCGTACTGGCACGTTGCGGTTGGTTGCCTGCCGACATCGCCAAACGCTGGGTGCTCACCTACGGCAGCCGTGTATGGCGGCTGCTCGATGGCATTGATGGGCCCGAAGGGTTAGGACAGGCTATCGGGGCCGGGCTGTTCACCCGCGAGGTAGACTACCTGCTGAAGGAAGAGTGGGCTGAGCAAGCCGCTGACATCCTCTGGCGTCGTACCAAGCTGGGCCTGTCGCTGACCGCGCAGGAACAGATGGCTTTGGAGGCGTATCTGCAGCAAGTCCGCAAGCTGCGTGCCAATAGCCGCGCAGCCTGACAGTGACCGTGATGCCCTCTTGATGGTTCAAGAGGGCGTCCCCGGCCAACGCTCGTGGGCTTCGCGCGCCAAACGCACCAGCAACGCCCGCTCGCTGCGTTCGTAATCAGTCCTCAGGGCTTCACAGCGTTGTAGAAACTCGCTTTCGTTGATCACTTGCTCATCGACCTGAGCCTGCAACGTCTCCATACGCCGGTGCAGCGGCTGCACCAGCTCTTCAAATCGCTGCGCATGAAACTCCCGCGCGTACTGCTCCCAAAACGGTCGCAGGGCCAACGATTGAATCAGGGCATCGACCGATTCATTGCTCAGCACCATGTCCTGCGCGCGCAGCAGATCACTAGTGGTGATGTTCGCAAAACCGGGGTAATGCATTTCGTCGATCTCGATCGGCAGGCCCAGAGGATGCACAAGCCGCTGCCGGTAGAACAGCCTGACCTCGATTTCATCGACATGTGGAGCGTGCTCGGCATGCATGCGTTGCACGTGCAGCGCAGCCAGGCGGTCGACCTCGTCGAGCCTGGACAGACCACGGCCCAACCCCAGCAAGCGGGCTTCGATCCGGTGACCATGGGCATCTTCAACAGCGCGCTGCACCAGCACGCCGAGCTCCATCTGCTCCAGTAGCAGGAGAAGCCGGTCTTCACAGCTGCGAGGGCCAGATGCCTCGAGAAAGATCTGCTGGCGCAACTGCTCATGCTGTTCGCAGGATTCCAGTATGCGCCAGATACGGCTGCGGTAATGCCCGGAGTGCTGCTCGAAGTCCTCGGTGTGAGCGAAGTCTGCCAGGAAGCGAAACAGTCCTTGCGATTGTGGTTCTTCAAGCAGTGCTGTCCAGGTCGCCTGCTGGCGGTCACGCTCGGCGGAATCTGCGGCACTGCTGGCCCAACTGTTGAACAAATTGCTGTCAACCGCACGATGCCGTGCGGACGCTGCCCCCCATTGCCCCGGGCTCAGCCCGCGGGCTTCATCGAGCAGTGCTTCGTCAGCTTCGTTCAGCGGGTTGTCGTGCATGGACATCCGTTGCACCTGAAGGCGCAGCTGTTGCACCTCTCGACGTAGTGCGCGAATGTTGTTGTTGCGCAAGTCCACAAAGGCACGAAACGAAACCCGCTCAGGTAACGCCTCCAGGCCGGCAGAGCGCAGGTTGACCTCCCGCAAATTGCCCAGACGGGTCAATACCGGTGCCCTCCCCAGCGGGTTTTGGCTGAGGTCGAGACGTCGCAGTGCGCTTGTCCCGGCAAGCCGCAGTTCCCCGCCTTCGTCCATCACCACCCTGTTGCGCCGCAGATTCAAATACCGCAGCTGGGGCATCTGCTCAATGCCCTCGGGGATTGCTGCCAGGCGATTACCGGAAAGGTCGAGCTCCACCAGGTTTGGAAAACGCCTGAGAAAATCCCCTTCGATTTCAGTCAGGCCCATGTCAGTCAGGATCAGACGCCGGACATGGTGAAAGCTTACCCCCTGCGGTAAATCGGGCAGGCTACCGACTCGCTCGCCGTCGATAATCAGCGCGTAGTCGCCGCGCTCATCGGTAATCTTTCGACGCCAACTGCGCCGTATCGCCGCGGCGACCCGGCGCCGGCGCAGCGCATCCAGCGGATTACTGGTGTCCCTGCGCCACTGGCGCAACCCTCGACGCAGGCTCGACAACTGGTCCATCAGCTGGCCGTAATGTTCCCAGAGCCCTTCCCGCCGCTCCGTGAGGTCGAACAGATAGGTTTGTAGTTCTTCGTCCGTCAATGTCGGAAAAACCTGGTGAATACCACGCGCCATCGCGCGTCGGCTGCTCTGGCCTCGGCCACTCAAGGGGTAACCGATACGCCCGTCACCCAACCGGGTCGGCGGCCGCAGGCCGGCGCCCAGGCGCGCCATGCCGCACAGCTCGGCCGCCTGACGGCGATCATTGGCGGCTGCTTCGATCAGCAGCGTGCCCAAGCCGTCAGGGCTGACACCGGCATCGCCAAGATCAGCTGTTTGCGTCTCGTCAAGCGCAGCCAGCACTGCCGCCAGATAGGAGCCAGAAGTGGAATGCCCCGCATAGCGGTAGCCGTCGCTGCGGCGCACGATACACCGTACGTCCGGGGCATCCTCTGGGCCAATACCGGCCAGATGCCGGCCGCTCTGGCTGCCTTCGCGCACTTCGATTCGCAGAGCGTCCGGCCAGGTTACCTGACGCTTCAACAAGCCCAGGGCCAAGCGTTCAGTATCGGGATTGACGCACCGCGGCAGGCGCAAACCGGCGCACGCCCGGTCCAGGCGGCTTTCGCGCAGTGACCATCGGGCGCGCTCGGCCACTGCCAGCGGAATGCGCTGTGCGTCGCTGAGCGTATCGAGTTGGGCCCCGCTGCATTGCTGCAGGACCTCACGCGTGCAGCGAATCGACAGGCCCGGGAATGTTCGCTGCAGTATTCGCTCACTGCCCTTGGGCCGCACCTGCCGCGCGGCAACGTGCTGGGCCAGTCGCGGCGCGCTGAAGTCCGGATGTTGCTCATGCGCCTGATGAAGCTCCAGGGCATCAAGCAAGCGTGCGGGTGCGCTCATGTGTTCCACATGCAAACGGCGAATCTGTGCTTCAGTGAACCCGGTCACCTGAAGCAGATAGTCGCAGGTTGCCTCCGGCAGCTCTGCCAGTGGTGCACTCAGGCGACGGACCAGACTGGCCCGTCCTGCCCAATGCTGGGGAGCTTCCAGTTCGTGGCGCCAGCCGCCGCCACCGTTCTCTTCGACAACCGGCCGGTAGGCACTCCTGCGACCCGGGTGCATGATTCTCGAGCGGCCGTCCTGAGGATCGTCCACAACCCGATAACGCCCCTCGTCGACATGCCAGAGCCACTCCTGTGCGCCTACACGACGTACAGGCTGGGCATCGTAACCCGGCAGGTCTGTGGCCATGAGTTTGACCTTGCCTGCGGAGGTGTACACCGGAGCCAGGTCATCCACGAAAGCCAAGCGTTCAACGGCATGTATGGCAAGTTTGCTGCCGCCAGCGATCAGCACGCCGGCTACCACGTTCTCGGCAACGTTGAATAGGTGGTTCAAGGCCCCTTCGCGATCACCCATGCGCCAGTCTTCATACCCTTCGTAGACTTCGCCTGCAATCTGTACCGCGTTTGCCACCACCAGCACGGCACCGAGCGCCGGCACGAAGAAACCGGCCACATTCAGCAGATTCAAACCCAGCTCCCTGTAGCCCTGCATGCGCGCCTCCCGGTCCTCGTCGTCTTCGACATCGGTGGGCACGGCGAGTACCTTGGCGTCATCCATGATCTTGGCGAGGTATTGCCTGCGCAGGTGTTCAAACGGCATGCCGGAGACTGGGACAGAACGGGCATCGAGCTCCACTGCGCCTGCGCGCGCCTCTGAAACCCGCTCGTTCAATACCCGATAGAAATTGATGCGCTCACGCTCGCTGACAAAGCGTGCAAAAAAACGTCGATACGCCGGGTCACGGAAACGCTCGCCAAGATGCCGGTTCAGCGCAGCCCAACTGGCATGACGGGAAACAGGTACATGAGGGTCGTCAGGTATCCAGAGAACCACGGACTCCACTGCCTCATCGGCCGAAGGGCGCACTTCCAGCGCCAGCACCCCTTGCACCGAGCGACCCAACAGGTACAACTGACGAGGCAACAGCGTGCCTACCAGCGCCGGAACCACCGGCTTTTCGGTCACCTGTGGCAACAGCAAGAAATAAGTGCGCTCGTCAATATCGCCTTTGAACGCAGCGATCCGCATAGCCACTTCGAAATTGGCCCTGAAATTGGCTTCGAACAGCTCGTGCAAACGGGAGGTCGCCTGGCCCGGCTCATCCTCCGGACCATCTTCAGGCTGTAGATGGCGCGCCAATAACGCCTGGTACTTGCCACCTACGTCAATCTCGCGACACGCGGAGGCAAACGCATGAAAGCTTATCGGCAGGCGAGTGCCCTTGCAGTCGACCAGGTCTCCCTTGAGCCGCAGCCCAGGACGTGTTTCCGCCCGGTGGTAGTTATGCAACGCCGCCTCCAGCAATGACCGCTTGGAACGACGAACGTAGGTGGGATGCGGCAGCGCCGGGGATACGGTAGGCACCACCAGCCGCTGCGAGACGCGCACCTTGCTGCCAGTCACGTCCGGGTTGCTGATACCGCTCGCGCGCAGTTTCGGTTTGAGCAGGTCTTTTGCAAAGGTATGCAAGGAGGGAATTGCTTTCAGGATCGGATCAAGCCGGGCCTGGCACAGGACCTGGCGGCGCAGGGCATGGCGAAGGGCATCGAGCCTTTCCGGTTGCGTGTGGTCCACCAGCCATCCAGGCAGGCGTTGGGCGATAAGGGTATCAATGGAATCGCTCGGGGGCTGATCAGTTGGCATGGGCGGGCCTCGGCTGGCAAAGCGCATAGCACACCCAGTCAGCGCCCCTGCCGTGCATTGCATAGTTATCGCTTCGGCCTGCATGTCAGCGCCTTGCGTTCGGATAGCCGAACGCAAAGCCGCGGATCGTTCGGCAGGTCGAACACCTGCGGATTCTTCCAACAGTCAAACTCACGCAATGACAAGTCGTTAAGGTCGACAGCATGGCTTGGCACGAGTCATGCTCTACACTTGGAAGCCGAATGCACACCGCTTCATGCTGTATTCGTTGAACGAAAGAGTCCGCCAACGGCTCCATAAAAAAAACAAACACGTCGAGGAAAATTTGATGCGCATCGTTCGTCAATTGCTGGGCGCCGCCATCGCGGCCGCTGTCATCGCATCGCCGGTCATGGCTGAAGAGCTGACCGGTACTCTGAAGAAGATCAAGGATTCGGGCACCATCACCCTGGGCCACCGCGACTCCTCCATTCCGTTTTCCTACCTGGCAGGCAAGCCGGAGCCTGTGGGCTACTCCCACGACATCCAGCTGGCCGTCGTCGAAGCCCTGAAAAAGCAACTGGGCACCGACATCAAGGTCAAGTACAACCTGGTCACCTCGCAAACCCGCATCCCGCTGGTGCAGAACGGCACCGTGGACCTTGAGTGCGGCTCCACCACCAACAACGTCGAGCGCCAGCAGCAGGTCGGCTTCTCGGTGGGGATCTTCGAAGTCGGCACCCGCCTGCTGACCAAGGTCAAGGATGGTCAACCGTCCTATAAAGACTTCCCGGACCTGGCCGGCAAGAACGTGGTGACCACCGCCGGGACCACCTCCGAGCGCATCCTCAAGGCGATGAACGCCGACAAGCAGATGAAGATGAACGTGATCTCCGCCAAGGACCACGGCGAAGCCTTCAACATGCTCGAAGGCGGCCGCGCCGTGGCCTTCATGATGGACGACGCCCTGCTGGCCGGTGAAATGGCCAAGGCCAAAAAGCCTGGCGACTGGGTCATCACCGGCACGCCACAGTCGTACGAAATCTACGGCTGCATGGTGCGCAAGGAGGATGCTGCGTTCAAGAAAGCGGTCGACGAAGCCATCGTTGCCTACTTCAAGTCGGGTGAAGTCAACAAGAGCTACGACAAGTGGTTCCAGCAGCCAATTCCGCCAAAGGGCCTGAACCTGCAGTTCCCGATGAGCGACGAGCTGAAGAAGCTGATCGCCGAGCCGACCGACAAGGCAGCGGACGAGAAGAAGTCCTGATCTCCGGCAAATAGTGGCCTGAAGCGCATCCGCGCGAATCCATCCAACAGGCCACTTAGTTAGTGTCTAACCTTTACATCCGAGGGCGTCGAACGCCCCCGGATGTATCGAGGTGCCCGTGAAACAACCGTCTGAGGGGAAATCCCGATGAATTACAACTGGGACTGGGGCGTGTTCTTCAAGTCCACCGGCGTGGGCAGCGAAACCTATCTGGACTGGTACATCACCGGCCTGGGCTGGACCATCACCATCGCCATCACCGCCTGGATCATCGCCTTGCTGCTGGGCTCGCTGCTCGGCGTGATGCGTACCGTACCCAATCGTCTGGTGTCAGGGATCGCCACCGCCTACGTCGAGCTGTTCCGCAATGTGCCGCTGCTGGTGCAGCTGTTCATCTGGTACTTCCTGGTGCCGGACCTGCTGCCCGAAGGCTTGCAGGAGTGGTTCAAGCAGGACCTCAACCCGACCACCTCGGCGCTGATCAGCGTGGTCATCTGCCTGGGCCTGTTCACCGCCGCCCGTGTCTGCGAGCAGGTGCGTACCGGCATCCAGGCGCTGCCCCGCGGCCAGGAGTCGGCCGGGCGCGCGATGGGCTTCAGCCTGTCGCAAATCTACATGAACGTGCTGCTGCCCCAGGCCTACCGGATCATCATTCCGCCGCTCACTTCGGAATTCCTGAACGTGTTCAAGAACTCCTCGGTGGCCTCGCTGATCGGCCTGATGGAGCTGCTGGCGCAGACCAAGCAGACCGCCGAGTTTTCCGCCAACCTGTTCGAGGCGTTCACCCTGGCTACGCTGATCTACTTCACCCTGAACATGGGCCTGATGCTGCTCATGCGCATGGTCGAGAAGAAAGTCGCCGTGCCTGGCCTGATTTCCGTGGGGGGCAAGTAAATGGAAATGGATTTCAGCGAAATCATCCCCGCGCTGCCCGCTCTGTGGGACGGCATGCTGCTGACCCTGCAGCTGATGGTCATGGGCGTGGTTGGCGGTATCGCCCTGGGTACCGTCCTGGCCCTGATGCGGCTGTCGTCGAGCAAGCTGCTGGCCAACGTCGCCGGCGCCTACGTCAACTACTTCCGCTCCATCCCGCTGCTGCTGGTGATCACCTGGTTCTACCTGGCGGTGCCTTTCGTGCTGCGCTGGATTACCGGTGAAGACACCCCCGTGGGCGCGTTCACCTCTTGCGTGGTGGCGTTCATGATGTTCGAGGCGGCGTACTTCTGCGAAATCGTGCGTGCCGGCGTGCAGTCGATCTCCAAGGGCCAGATGGGCGCCGCGCAAGCGCTGGGCATGAGCTACGGCCAGTGCATGCGCCTGATCATCCTGCCCCAGGCGTTTCGCAAGATGACCCCGCTGCTGCTGCAACAGAGCATCATCCTGTTCCAGGACACCTCGCTGGTCTACACCGTCGGCCTGATCGACTTCCTCAACTCGGCCCGCGCCAACGGCGACATCATCGGGCGCTCCCACGAGTTCCTGATCTTCGCCGGTGTCGTCTACTTCCTCATCAGCTTCTCCGCTTCCTGGCTGGTCAAGCGCCTGCAAAAAAGGATCGCCGTATGATTTCCATCAAGAACGTCAACAAGTGGTACGGGGACTTCCAGGTACTGACCGACTGCAGCACCGAGGTCAAGAAGGGTGAAGTGGTGGTTGTGTGCGGCCCGTCCGGCTCGGGCAAGTCGACCCTGATCAAGTGCGTCAACGCACTGGAACCGTTCCAGAAGGGCGACATCGTGGTCGACGGCACCTCCATCGCAGACCCGAAGACCAACCTGCCCAAGCTGCGTTCGCGGGTGGGCATGGTGTTCCAGCACTTCGAGCTGTTCCCGCACCTGTCAATCACCGAGAACCTGACCATCGCCCAGCGCAAGGTGCTCGGTCGTAGTGAGGCGGAAGCCACCAAGAAGGGCCTTGCCCTGCTCGACCGCGTCGGCCTCGGCGCCCACGCCAAGAAACACCCCGGCCAGCTGTCCGGCGGCCAGCAGCAGCGCGTGGCGATCGCCCGCGCCCTGTCGATGGACCCGATCGTCATGCTGTTCGACGAACCGACCTCGGCACTGGACCCGGAAATGGTCAACGAAGTGCTGGACGTGATGGTCGAACTGGCCCACGAAGGCATGACCATGATGTGCGTGACCCACGAGATGGGCTTCGCCCGCAAGGTCGCCAACCGGGTGATCTTCATGGACAAGGGCAACATCATCGAGGACTGCCAGAAGGAAGACTTCTTCGGCAACCCCGAAGGCCGCCACGAGCGTACCCAGCACTTCCTCAGCAAGATCCTGCAACACTAAGTCGGCCACAGTGACGCTGCCCGGCCACCTGCCGGGCAGCGGAAGCTGGTCGTGACAAGGCCACTGTGATGAAATGCGACCCTTCGCTCCTTCGCCCCGCCCAGCCCACCGTGAAAACCCGCCTGATTCGCCAATTGCTCGTCCCCCCCCTGGTCATCCTGTTAATGGTCGGTTTAGGGATGGCTGGCTTCCTGATCAGCGAAAGCAACGGTATCCGCACGCTCAGTGAGAACGGCGAGCGCCAGCTGGAGCTGCATGCGCGCACCGTCGAAAGCGAAATAAGCAAGTACACCTACCTGCCCAGCCTGCTCGAGCTGGAAGACAGTGTCTCGCGCCTGCTCACCGACCCCGACGCCGGTGACCGCCAGGCCGTCAACGAATACCTCGAAGGTCTGAACCGGCGCAGTCGCAGCCGGGCGATCTTCGTCCTCGATACCAATGGCCGGGTCCAGGCCACCAGCAACTGGCGCGACGCCGACTCCTTCCTCGGCGAGGACCTGGCGTTCCGCGCCTACTTCCAGGTCGCCGTGCGCGGCGAACCCGGGCGGTTCTACGGTATCGGCAGCACCACCGGCGAGGCCGGCTACTACCTGGCCCACGGCCTGGAAGAACACGGCAAGATCATCGGCGTGGCCGTGATCAAGGTGCGCCTCGACACCCTCGAGGAGCGCTGGCAGCGTGCCCGCCTGGAGGCTTTTGTCAGCGACGAGAACGGCATCATCATCCTTTCCAGCGACCCGTCCCGGCGCTTGAAATCGGTGCGCCCGCTTAACCCACAGATCAAGGAGCGCCTGGCGCGCAGCCTGCAGTACTACTGGTGGCCGCTCAACGAGCTGCAGCCGCTGGCCCGGGAAACCCTCGCCGATGGCGTGGAGAAGCTGACCTTTCCGGCCAACAGCGAGACCGAGCACGGCAAGCAGCGCGACGTCTCCTACCTGGCCCAGACCCGCCGCCTGGCCGACACGCCCTGGCACTTCACCCTGCTCACCCCCCTGCAGGACCTGCGCCGCGAGTCGATGGTGCAGGGCATCCTGGTCGGGGTGGCCTTCGCCCTGCTGGCGATCCTGGCCATCGCCTGGAATGAGCGACGCAAGGTGATCGCCACCCGCCTGGCGGCCCGCGAGGCACTGGAAGAGGCCAACAGCCAGCTGGAGCGCAAGATCACCGAGCGCACTGCCGACCTGCGCGCCAGCAACGAACGCCTCAAGGGCCAGATCCGTGAGCGCCGCCATGCCGAACAGACCTTGCGCCACGCCCAGGACGAACTGGTCCAGGCCGGCAAGCTGGCGGCCATCGGCCAGATGTCCACCAGCATCGCCCACGAACTCAACCAGCCGCTGGCGGCGTTGCGCACCCTGTCCGGCAACACGGTACGCTTCCTCGAACGCGGCGCGCTGGAAACCGCCAGCGCCAACCTGCGCACCATGAACGACCTGATCGATCGCATGGGCCGCATCACCGCGAGCCTGCGCTCGTTCGCCCGACGCGGCGACGACAGCGGCCAGGCCTCGCTGGAGAAGGCTGTGGAAGCCACGTTGCAAGTGCTGGCCAACCGTATCAGTGCCTGCCACCTGCAACTGCACCGGCAGTTCGACGACCCGCTGCTGGCCATCGACCAGACCCGACTGGAACAGATCCTGGTCAACCTGATCGGCAACGCGCTCGACGCCATGGCCACCCAGCCCGTGCCGCAACTGTGGCTGGAAGGCGAAGTCCAGGGCGACAAGTACCGCCTGCGGGTGCTCGACAATGGCCACGGTATCGACGCCGAGGCGCGCAAGCACCTGTTCGAACCCTTCTTCACCACCAAACCCGGCGAGCATGGCCTGGGCCTGGGCCTGACCTTGTCGGCAAGCCTTGCCACCGCGGCCAAGGGTACACTGAGCGTCGAACACCCCAGCGGTGGCGGCACTGCTTTCGTCCTTGCCCTGCCCCTGGTCACGCCCCCTAGCGAATTGGCTGAGCCTCTATGAATCAAGCACCTCTCACCGTCCTGATCGTCGAAGACGACCCGCACGTGCTGCTCGGCTGCCAGCAGGCGCTGGCCTTGGAAGATATCGCCTGTGAAGGCGTCGGCAGCGCCGAGCAGGCCCTCGAGCGCATCGGCGACGACTTCGCCGGCATCGTCGTCAGCGATATCCGCCTGCCGGGCATCGATGGCCTGGAGCTGCTAAACCGCCTCAAGGCCCGCGACCGCAGCCTGCCGGTGGTGCTGATCACAGGCCACGGCGATATCGACATGGCAGTCGGCGCCATGCGCAACGGCGCCTACGATTTCATGGAAAAGCCCTTCTCGCCGGAGCGCCTGGTCGATGTGGTGCGCCGCGCCCTGGAGCAACGCGGGTTGTCCCGCGAGGTGTTCGCGCTGCGCCGCCAGCTGGCCGAACAGAGCAGCCTGGAAGGCCGCATCATCGGCCGCTCGCCGGCCATGGAACATCTGCGCGAGCTGATCGCCAACGTCGGCGATACCTCGGCCAACGTGCTGATCGAAGGTGAAACCGGCACCGGCAAGGAGCTGGTCGCCCGCTGCCTGCACGATTTCAGCCGACGCCAGGGCCAACCCTTCGTGGCGTTGAACTGCGGTGGCCTGCCGGAGAACCTGTTCGAAAGCGAGATCTTCGGCCACGAAGCCAACGCCTTCACCGGCGCGGGCAAGCGCCGCATCGGCAAGATCGAGCACGCCAACGGCGGCACGCTGTTCCTCGACGAGGTCGAGAGCATGCCGATCAACCTGCAGATCAAGCTGCTGCGCGTGCTGCAGGAGCGCACCCTGGAGCGCCTGGGCTCGAACCAGAGCATCCCGGTGGACTGCCGGGTGATCGCCGCAACCAAGGCCGACCTCGCCACCCTGGGCCAGAGCGGCCAGTTCCGCAGCGACCTGTACTACCGCCTTAACGTGGTCACCCTCGAGCTGCCACCGCTGCGCGAGCGTCGCGAAGACATCCTGCAGCTGTTCGAACACTTCCTGCAGCAGTCGGCATTGCGCTTCGACCGCGAGGCGCCGACGCTCGACAGCCAGACCCTGTCGCAGCTCATGGCCCATGACTGGCCAGGCAACGTGCGCGAGTTGCGCAACGTCGCCGAGCGCCATGCCCTGGGCCTGCCCGCGTTCAAGAAGGGCACCAGTGCTGGCGCCAGCCAGGGGCTTGGCTTCGCCGAAGCGGTAGAGGCATTCGAGCGCAACCTGCTCAGCGATGCTCTGCAACGCACAGGCGGCAACCTCAGCCAGGCCAGCCAGGAGCTGGGCATGGCCAAGACCACGCTGTTCGACAAAGTGAAGAAATACGGCCTCGGCTGACCTGCAACCCGAACCTGGAAAGACAACTTGGACTTGGTATTCAAAGCGGGCCTTGGCGCCGGCGTGGTGGTGCTCCTGGCGATTCTGTCGAAAACCCGCAACTACTACATCGCCGGGCTGGTGCCGCTGTTCCCCACCTTCGCCCTGATTGCCCACTACATCGTCGGCAAGGGCCGCTCACTGGAGGACCTGAAGACCACCATCCTGTTCGGGATGTGGTCGATCATTCCCTATTTCGTGTACCTGGCCACCTTGTACCTGCTGGTCGAGCGCATGCGCCTGGAGACCTCGCTGGCCCTGGCCACGGTGGCCTGGCTGGTGGCGGCCACCGTGCTGGTGACCCTGTGGGTGCGGATGCACTGAAGCCATCGTGATTCGCTCTAAAGCCCGGCGATATGCGTATCCTGCCGGTTCGACTGCAGGTAAGGCAGTACCGCCCCCAGCAGCGGCGCCTTGAACGGCTCCTGGAACCGGTGCGCCAGCCCCGGAATCAGCCGCAACTGGCTACCCTGGATGTGCGCCGCCAGATGCACCCCATGCATCACCGGCAACAACGGGTCGGCCGTTCCATGCACCACCAACGTCGGCACCCGCAGTTGGTTGAGCAACTCGACCCTGCTGGGTTCGGCGAGGATCGCCATGATCTGGCGTTTCACACCCTCCGGATTGAACGCCCGGTCATAGGACAAGGCGGCCTGCTCGATCAGGGCAGCGCGGTCATCATGGACCTCGGGGCTGCCTAACGCCGCCAGCAAGTCGGCTTGCTGCTCGATGGCCACCTCACGACTCGGTGCACTGCGCCGCGCCAGCAGTTGCACCAGTGCCGGGGCCGGGGCAGGCAGACCGACGGCGCCTGAACTGGACATCACCAGTGTCAGGCTGCGTACCCGCTGCGGCGCCATCGCGGCTATATGCTGGGCGATCATGCCGCCCATGCTCACCCCCAGCACGTGAAACTGGCGAACCTCGAGCGCATCCATGAGGCGTACGCCATCATTGGCCATGTCCGTCAGGCTGTAGGGTGCCGAAACCGGCAACCCCAGCTTGTAGCGCAGCAGTTCGAGGGTCAGGTTCGCCGAAGCCGGCATTTGGTTCCAGCGCGACAGGCCGACATCGCGGTTGTCGTAGCGGATCACCCGAAAGCCCTGGCGACACAAGGCCTCGACCACATCATCCGGCCAGTGGATCAATTGCCCGCCCAGGCCCATCACCAACAAGAGCACAGGATCACGGGGCGCACCGACACTCTGGTAGACCAGGCCCAACTCACCCAGCTCGGCCCGTTGCACAGGCACATGGACGTCACAGCGGCTCTCGGCAAAGCTCGCCGGCACGCTGACCATTAAAAAGAAGAAAAATAAAAACGCCCGCATGAAAGAAACACCAGAATGCAGATCCCCAATTGAGCACGAGTCTGATGAATCTCCTGCCAGCGCGCTGCCACAAAACAGTGACAGTTTGATGAATCTTGCCGAATGGCCGGATTCGATAATTAACTACGACCCAGCAATCGCCCCCCTTTCCTTCAATGGCGTTGCCGTATCCGGCAATTCTCAAGAAGGATCGACTGATGCACAAGCTGACACGCCCCCTCCCTCCGTTTGCCCTTACGCCCCTACCACTGGATGCCATACCGCCGGATGTCCCGGTTGTTCATCAGGCACGTAAAGCGTGCGAAGAGCAGCGACGGATATTCGATACGCTGCTGCTCCAGGCGCCCGGCGTTCGCCAGGTCATTGGCACTTGGTTGAAAGAAACGCTGTCCATCGCCCCCGGGCAAGTCGACCTGGTGCTTGAAACGGCGCAGCAGCCACAACGTATAGATCTCGTCGCGTTGACTGCCTGGGCCCAACATCACGCCACACATCCCATGATTGACCTATGCGCACGCATCACGGGCAACCCTGGAGCGCCACTCCAGTCGCCGAGCAAATTGCTGGAACTTCTGGCCGCCCTGAATCTCCCCAGCCTCGTTCGGCAGTGCTGGAGCCGCTATTGGGAGGAACGCGCGCCGGGAACGCCGATGAGTCGGAAGGAACAGGCTCGCACCCAGTACCGGCGCCATTTCGAGGCCACCGTCGATATAGCGTTCGCCAGTGATCCCGCAGCGTTGGCGCTACGTCCAGTGCTAGGTGTCATGGACAATCCAGAGTCGCAGCGGAGCGATCATCGCCAACTGTTTATCGAAACACCCACCTGCGAGCCAGGCACGCTGATCTTCAGTATCGAAGGCGAATCGACGCTGACCCTCTACTCCCCCGGCAGCAGCGAAACCCTCAGTTATCACCTGTCACGCCAGGCTCTGGAGTCCAAGCTCGGGCAAACCACCTACACCCCAGTGGACTCAATCGAAAAAGGTTTCGACACCCTCTTCGAAAGCCTGGAGAGCAGCTTGCTGGCAACGCTCGACCACGATCCCGGTGAAAGCCTTGGCAACGCAGTGACAGCATTGGCGCTGGCTGATCAACTGTATAGCGACTGGCGCCATCCAACGGTTTTCGCCATGCCGTTTGCCCTTGAGTCCGCTGAGGACGACGCCCCCTCCGGCCACTCACTGTTCGAGCTGTCTCCCTTTGGCATGGAGGCACCCTGGTCGAGGCGCGTGCAATTGGTCGCTCTACAACTGAAAAAGCTGGCACAGCTTTCCCAGCAAGACCTTGAGGAATATCAACGACAACAAGGTATTCTGCACAAGGCGCGTGAGGCCGCCCAGACCCAGATAGAAACCATCCTGGCCTCGGCGAAATGGCACTCCGACGCCCGCCCGGTCACAGCCCCACCCGCTTTGTTGACGGCTCACGGCCAAGCCCTGCTGGCCCATGCCCGAATGAAACGGTTGCTGGGCGAACTGGCGCCTGGCGTGCTCGCATTGGTTGAATCGCTGTTCAACTCGAATGACGACGGCGCGCTGACCGCTTCACCTGTATTGCGCTCGGCCCCAAGTAAGCCGGCAGGCAGCCCTCGCGAACAGGTGCTGCACGATGGAGTTGTCATCGCCAGGCGCACGCTCCTGAACACTCCCGATACCCGCCAACCCTTCGCCATTTACTGGCTTGGGGGGCACGGAGGGCTGTTGCAGTGTGACGACCAGGCCGTACTCGCTCGTTATCTGTTCCAACATGGCACAGAGCTGTCGCTTCGCTTCGAGCCTATCGTCGGCGACAGCCTTGCCTACGCACTCGACACGCAACTGACGCATGCGCGCCAAGCCTGGCAGACACTGCAGAACGAGAAAGGGCTCGACGCCGCGGCTGCTGAACTACCGCAGGCAAGACAGACCCTGGGCCTACACCTGCAGGTGCCCTGGCTGGGCACGCGGGAGGCGGCGCTCTCCCACCTGAAAGATGAGCAACAGCTTACAAGCAGGTTAGGCAGCTCACCCAGCGCCTTCGCCAAGATGACCGAAGAGGTGCGCACCTCTTTCAAGACCATGGCCAATGACTACTTGGCAGCCTTGCGCGACAGCCAGGCGCTGATGGATCGCGATCTGCCGGAACGCACGGCGTTCTGCCAGAAATGGGTGTCGAAAACCCTGATACAGGATTTCGATGGTTTCGACGGTGGCCGGATTCTTCTGCAACTCCCGCTTTCGACAAGCTGGCGCAATCATCCGGTCGTAGGCAGTGGCGCTCCAGGAACGCCAACCCGGCCAGTGCTGACCGCAAGCCGGGAGACCGAGGAGGTCACGCTTGAGAGCCTACTGTTGCAAAACATCGACAGCACCCTGCTCGAACGCCTGAGTTTCGCCAAACCCAAGCGAGCCGACGGGCAGCCGCCAGGGCAGGCCATCGAGAAAGGCCTCGATCGCGCCTACTTGCACGACCTGGCACGCCGCCTGGACCTTGCCGGGCGCTACGAATCGGCGCTCCATACCGTCTTCAGCGACCCCACCGAGTCAGAATATGCCCATGCCTATCGCCGAGAATGCCTGATAGCTCCTCATCGTTTGATGCTGAAGTTGCAAAACCTGCTGTATCACCAACGAGGGGACTTGGATAGCGTCGGCCACGCGATCCTTTGCGTGGCAATTGATGCCGACAGCCGATCGGCCTTCCAGGCCGACGGCCATGACATCCAACTGTTGCCCGCCCAGTTGACGGCTGGCGGCAAGGATACCGACGAGCAACCCACGACACTGTCGGGGGTGACATTCATCGAGGACCGAGCCAGCAAGGTCACCTTGCTCTATTGTCCCGATCACCCGACCCACGGGCTGCGCCAGTACGACAGTCTCGAGCAGGCGCGGCTGGCGCTGTTCGATGAGCGCGACGACTACCTCGTCAGCCGGGCACTGAGCGGAAACCCTGGCGCCCATCGCACACGGCTGCGCGAAGCGCGCGCTCGCCATTTCGACCGCATGATAGGTGTAGGTACCGCCTGGCCCATTACCACCTCACTGGCCGCCCACCTGCTCGAAGCCCACCGAGGGCGCCTGGTGATGGAACATCGCGCGACGTCGCGCGCCAACCTGGACCTGTTTTTCGAGCATTTGGCCGGGCAGAGCGCTGGCGTGCTGATAGGGTTCAAGATCGCCCTGGGGGCGATCCCGTTCCTGGGGCTGCCGATCAGCGCCTACGACGCATTCGTCAGCGCCAGCGAAGTAGTGGGGGCTTTTTCCAAGGGCTCGCCCGGTGACGTCCTGCAAGCCATCAACGACTTGATTGTCTCGCTGATCGATGTCGCGATGGACTTACTTGGAGGAGGTATCGGCATCAATGTCGCGCTCCTGCGCCGAGCCGACAGGATGCGTCGCGCCCATGGTCTGGGCCAAGGGACCATCCGCCTGCGTCAGGACTCATCGCCCCAGCGCAGCCTCGACCGCTTCACCGGGCTGGAGTATCAGCTCCCCCTATCGCTGGAGGGACTGCAACCGGCCAAGCACGGCAAGTACCGAGGCATCTACCGGCACGCCGAAGGGCACTTCATTCTGGTCGGCAACCAACCCTACAAAGTGAGCTGGGACTCGACAGCACGCACTTGGCAGCTGGATGGCAACACCCGCCACAAGTGGAAACGCGCCATCGCGCAAGACGAGCACGGCGAGTGGGATACGCACTTCGCGCTCTATGGCGTGCACCGCCAGGGTGCGGGCGTCGGTGGTGGTCAAGCTCTTGGCCGCGTTGCCGATACGCTCGAACCACTCTGGCCCGCGGTGATACGCGAACGCTTGCCACGCTGGTGGCGCGACCACGCCTATCGCCAGCACAACCGCTTGCGCGACAGCATTACCCGCGACATGCAGTTACTGCAACCTCGTGCCAACGAGCTCAATCAACAGATGAAGCGCGCTCTGGAACAACAGGGAAAGCTTGACCCATCACTGAAGGCTTCGCTGAAAAGCACCATCGCCGACGCAGAGCGCATTCACCGTGATTGTGAGGCATTCCAGCAGGTTTCCGCCGGGCGTATTCGCAAAAGGGCGAAGGATCAGGCGAACGACCTGGCCATACTTATTTGCAATGGTCATCAACGCCTCAGCGGCGAAGCCCGCACCCAACTCACTCTCGTGATGGATGAAATAGAGAGTCTCAAACTACGTCTTCATCAAAAATCCACCGAACTCTCGCCGGGCCTGGACGACAGGCAGTTCCAGGTCATCTTCGAGCAATTGTCCAACCTGAGGGCCAGGATGAATAAGGCCCGACAAAATGCACTGGCGGCTGTGGATGATATCCGCGAACAAGTCGCCCACCTACGTTCCTGGCGCAAGCAAGTACAGCAGATTGGCGAACATAAGGACTTGTTCAAAACCATCGACAGCACCTTGAGCGTTTTCAGCGACCCCGTTTTGAACTTCATGGCTATCGGCCAACTGACTGCGCTGCTGCTCAAACCGGGCCAGGCGATGAGCGGCGCCAGCATCCGCCTGCAATTCCAAATGAAAGAACCGCGAACAACACTGGACCGCGCACTGTATGCCTTACACCAGCTGGGCGAAACAAAAGCCTCGGCCACACAACGTGCCACCATCATCACAGCGTCGCTACAGCATTCCGAACGTTTTCGTCATCAGTTGAAATACTGGCTCGGCAGCTACGCAACGTACCTCGACCCCGCTGCCGCGCAGCGCCTGGAGTCGTCACTGACAGCTTATGAAGCGCATTTCAAAGGGCTGCTGCTCAATAAAACCAAGCCCGCAGCGCTGGCCAGCAAGAAGGGCACCCGCCAGCCCCGCGTATTCGAAACCATCGACAACCGCCTGCTGGTCGGTGAGCCAGACCAGCATAGCCCCAACGTGTACCGCATCACCGGGGTCAACGGGCGAACCGAGATCTATCACCAGGATCGCTCGGGAAAATTCACCCTGACCAACCCGGACACCGGCCCCAGCGTTGGCCCTACGGTATCCCTGAAGGAGCTGCGTGCCGAGGCCAGGCGTCAACTGGACGAACTGCAAGCGTATCGAGGCAAGGTGCAGCAGTACGCCAATCAAGGCATGGACGGTACCAGTCTTGACGATCTCATGCAGTTCAAGGCTAACGATCTGGAAAACCTCGCCTCACGAATCGCCGAGCAGGCAAACGACGACAGCCTGGTACAGCAGTTGCGCGACATGGCACAGGCGTCGACGCGGCATGGCAAGGCACTGCGCGTCGACTACATCATCGGTACACGCCACCCCAATAGCGCACACCTTGATTATCTGCACGACGCAGGCCTGGTCCGGATCGAGAAGGAGGGCGGATTGGTGGAGCTGCGACAGACCAGCGATGGCCGCAGGGACTTCCTGCAGGAATTCGTGGTACTCGATACCCGTGAAACCTCGCCGCGTCCACTGTGGTATGCCCACTTCCATTTCAACAAGGCCAATCCCTCCTTCGACGATTTCGTCAAGGCGCACTTGAAGACCGTCCCTCAACGGCGCCTTGGGCGGGAATGGCAGGACAGCCACGTCGAGCAGATCTGGCGCGGTGAACTGACGCGGGTCATCGCTCGCAAGCACTTCACGGCATTGTTCTGATCGACCGCGAGGGGCCCGGCCCAGGCCCCTCGCGCCATACATCGACAGACACCATCAACATGAGGGAAACTCAACATTTCTGAGCAGTCTGCGCCCGAATATCGTTGGAGTTTCACCGTGCTGGAAATACGTCACTTGAAAACCCTTCACGCCCTGCGCGAAGCTGACAGTCTGGTGGAGGCCGCTGAACGGTTGCACCTGACGCAATCGGCGCTCTCCCACCAGTTCAAGGAACTGGAGGAACGCCTCGGCCTGCCCCTGTTCGCGCGCAAGACCAAGCCGATCCGCTTCACCAGCGCCGGCCTGCGCCTGCTGCAACTGGCCGACGCCACCCTGCCCCTGCTACGTGGCGCCGAGCGTGATATCGCCCGCCTGGCCGGCGGCACCGCCGGGCGCCTGCACATGGCCATCGAGTGCCACAGCTGCTTCCAGTGGCTGATGCCGACCATCGACCAGTTCCGCGACGCCTGGCCGGAAGTGGAGCTGGACCTGGCCTCGGGCTTTGCTTTCGCCCCGTTGCCGGCCCTGGCTCGTGGCGACCTCGACCTGGTGGTGACGTCCGATCCGGTGGACCTGGCCGGCATCACCTACGTGCCATTGTTCACCTACGAAGCCATGCTCGCCGTGGCCAACCAGCACCCGTTGGCCGGCAAGCCATACATCGTGCCCGAGGACCTGCTCGACCAGACCCTGATCACCTACCCGGTGGAACGCGACCGCCTGGACATCTTCACCCGCTTCCTGGAGCCGGCCGACATCGAGCCGGCCGCGGTGCGCACCTCGGAGCTGACGGTGATGATGATGCAACTGGTGGCCAGCGGTCGTGGCGTATGCGGCATGCCGCACTGGGCCCTGCACGAATACAGCTCGCGGGGTTATGTGAAGGGCAAGCGACTGGGCGACAAAGGGTTGTTCGCCACCCTTTATGCGGCGGTGCGCACCGACATGCTCGATGCGCCGTACATGCGCGACTTCCTGCTGACCGCCAAGGACACCTCGTTCGCCACCCTCGACGGGGTCAGCGCGGTGCGTTGAAGCCTGCGCGCCACAGCGGCAGGATCAGGTCGCGGGTCAGCGGCGCCAGGTTCAGCGTGTTCGCCTGGTCTAGGGCCAGCCAGATGACCTCTTCGATTTCCGCCGCCGGAGCCACCGCCTCGCGGCACTCGACACGGAACAGTTCGGCCTGGACCTCGAAGCCCGGCTCGTTGGCGGCCGGGGCGCTGAAGCGGCCCAGGTGGATGGCCTGGGCGGGATCGACATGCAACCCCAGTTCCTCGTGCAGCTCACGCACCAGCGCCTGCGCCGGCGACTCGCCCGGGTCGATCTTGCCACCCGGCTGCATGAAGGCCAGGGTGTCGCGCTTGCGTACCAGCAGCGTCCGCCCTTGGGGGTCGATGAGCAGGGCGGCGGCGATTCGGATGGTCTTGGGCATGCTGGACACTCGGTTTACTGAGGTTGCGCAGGATACCTGACAGGGCCCTGTCGCGGGGCAAGTCGCAGCGGCGAACCGCTGCCCCCACGAGTACTCGACAGGGCCAGAACAGGCAGACGAACGGCCCCTTGTCATTCCCCTGCTTACCCGCCATAACCAACCCATGAACCTGCCCGCCCAGCTCCACCCGGTGCTCGACCTGTTCCACCCCGCCGTCGCCACCTGGTTCCGCCAGCGCTTTGCCACGGTCACCGAGGCCCAGGCCGGCGCCTGGCCGCTGATCCATGCCGGCCAGTCGATGCTGCTGGCCGCGCCGACCGGCTCGGGCAAGACCCTCAGCGCCTTCCTCGCGGTGCTCGACGAGTTGTTCCGCCAAGGGTTGGAACACGCTGGCGCGCTACCCGCGCAAACCCAGGTGGTCTATGTGTCGCCGCTCAAGGCGCTGTCCAATGACATTCGCCTCAACC
Source organism: Pseudomonas sp. RC3H12 (assembly GCF_018596375.1). Taxonomy (NCBI): domain Bacteria; kingdom Pseudomonadati; phylum Pseudomonadota; class Gammaproteobacteria; order Pseudomonadales; family Pseudomonadaceae; genus Pseudomonas; species Pseudomonas sp. RC3H12. The sequence continues at coordinate 3,616,562 of NZ_CP075595.1, forward strand.
TCGACGCCCCGCTCACGGGCATTAGCCACCAGTTCGCACAGCTCGGTCTAGAGGCCCCGCGCATCACCACCGCCGTGCGCACCGGCGACACTCCCCAGAAAGACCGCGCCGCCATGCGCAAGCTGGCACCGCACATCCTGGTGACCACGCCGGAATCACTGTATGTGCTGATGGGCTCGGCCTCCGGCCGCCAGGGGCTGGCCAGTGTGCACACGGTGATCGTCGACGAGATCCACGCCCTGGCCGGCAACAAGCGTGGCTGCCACCTGGCGCTGACCCTGGAACGCCTGCAAGCCCTCGCTGGCCGACCTTTGAGACGTATCGGCCTGTCGGCGACCCAGCGGCCTGTGGAGCGCGTGGCGCAGTTTCTAGTTGGCCACGAACGGCCCTGCGCCATTGTCGATATCGGCCATGTCCGCAAACGCGACCTGGCTCTGGAAGTGCCGCCCGTGCCACTGGGCGCGGTGATGGCCACCGATGTCTGGAGCCTGGTCCACGACCGCCTCGCGGTCCTCGCCCGCGAGCACCGCACCACGCTGGTGTTCGTCAACACCCGACGCCTGGCCGAGCGCCTGACGCGCCACCTGGGCGAGCGCCTGGGCAACGACGCGGTCGCCGCCCATCACGGCAGTCTGGCCAAGGAGCATCGCCTGGCTGCCGAGCAGCGGCTCAAGGCTGGCGAACTGCAGGTGCTGGTGGCCACCGCGTCGCTGGAGCTGGGCATTGATATTGGCGATGTCGACCTGGTCTGCCAGATCGCCTCGCCCGGCTCGATCGCCGCGTTCCTGCAGCGGGTCGGACGCTCCGGCCACCAGGTCGAGGGCATCCCCAAGGGTCGACTGTTCCCCACCTCGCGCGACGACCTGATCGAGTGCGTGGCGTTGCTCGACTGCGTTCGCCAGGGCGAGCTGGATGCCTTGCACATCCCTCACGCGCCGCTTGACGTGCTGGCCCAGCAGATCGTCGCCGAGGTCAGCAACCAGCCGTGGTCCGAACACGCGCTGTTCGACCTGCTGCGCCAGGCCACGCCTTATGCCGAGCTGGACGAGAAGCATTACCAGGCCTTGCTGCGCATGCTCGCCGAGGGCTACAACGGCCGCCAGGGCGTGCGCGGCGCCTACCTGCACCGCGATGCGGTGAACGGCACCCTGCGTGGGCGTCGCGGCAGCCAGCTGACCGCGCTGACCAGCGGCGGCACCATCCCCGAAACCGCCGACTACACCGTGCTGCTCGAACCCCAGGCGTTGAACATCGGCAGCGTTAACGAGGATTTCGCCGTCGAGAGCATTGCCGGCGATATCTTCCAGCTGGGCAACGCGTCGTACCGCATCCTGCGCGTCGAGCCTGGGCGGGTGCGGGTCGAGGATGCCCACGGCTTGCCCCCGACCATCCCGTTCTGGCTCGGCGAGGCGCCCGGGCGCAGCGACGAGCTGTCCGCCGCGGTGGCCCGGCTGCAGCAGCGCATCGACCAACAATTGCAGGCCGGCGACGCTAAACAGGTGCTGGCCTGGCTCCAGGCAACTTATGAACTGGACGAAGCCTGCGCCAGCCAACTGCTGGACTACCTCGGCCGCACCTGGCAGGTGCTCGGCGCCCTGCCCTCGCAGCAGACACTGGTGATGGAGCGCTTTTTCGACGAGTCCGGCGGTACCCAACTGATCATCCACTCACCCTTTGGCAGCCGTATCAACCGCGCCTGGGGGCTGGCCCTGCGCAAGCGCTTCTGCCGCACCTTCAACTTCGAACTGCAGGCGGCGGCCAGCGAGGACGCCATCGTGCTGTCACTGTCCACCAGCCACAGTTTCGACCTGGACGAGGTGTGGCGCTACCTGAACAGCCGTAGTGCCGAAGCGATCCTGGTCCAGGCCTTGCTCGACGCCCCGCTGTTCGGCGTGCGCTGGCGCTGGAATGCCGCGGTGGCCATGGCCCTGCCGCGCTACGTGGGCGGTCGCAAGGTGGCGCCGCAGATCCAGCGCATGAAAAGCGAGGACCTGGTGGCCTCGGTGTTCCCCGACCAGCTCGCCTGCCTGGAGAACATCGTCGGCGAGCGGCAGATCCCCGATCATCCATTGGTCGAGCAGACCCTCGACGACTGCCTGCACGAGGCCATGGACAGCGAAGGCTGGCTGGCGCTGCTGCGGCGCATGGAGCGCGGTGAAGTAGACCTGCTCAGTCGCGATCTGCCGGCCCCCTCGCCGCTGGCTTCGGCGATTCTCAATGCCCGCCCCTACACCTTTCTCGACGACGCGCCGCTGGAAGAGCGACGCACCCAGGCCGTGCTCAACCGACGCTGGAGCGACGTGCACAGCGCCGACGACCTGGGCGCGCTGGACGCCGACGCCATTGCCGCGGTGCAGGCCGAAGCCTGGCCCCAGGCTCGCAACCCCGACGAAATGCATGAGGCGCTGATGAGCCTGGGGGCCATGGCCGAGCACGAAGTAGATACCAATGGCGCCTGGCGCGCCCTGTTGCAGCAATTGGCCAAGGCGGGCCGGGCTTGTCAGCTGGATACGGGCGAACACCGTCTGTGGCTGGCCCGCGAGCGCCAGCAGGCCCTGTTGACGTTGTACCAGGATGCTCGCCTGGAACCGGACATGCCGCTATTGCCGGGCTATGACGCCCCCGTCGACAGCGATACCGCCCTCACGGAACTGCTGCGCTGCCGCCTCGATGGCTTTGGCCCGATGACGCTGGAGCAAATCGCGATACCTCTGGCGCTGAAGGCCGGCGACTGCGAACAGGCCCTGGCCCGCCTGGAGGGCCAGGGCCTCGTGATGCGTGGCCATTTCAGCCCCGGCCAGACCCGCCTGCAATGGTGCGAACGGCACCTGCTGGCGCGCATTCATCGCTACACGGTCAAACGCCTGCGCCAGGAGATCGAACCGGTCAGCCTGCAGGACTACCTGCGCTTCCTGTTCGACTGGCAGCACGTGAGCGGCGAAACCCGCCTGCGTGGGCCGCAGGCAGTACCCGAGGTGCTTGCCCAGTTGCAGGGCTTTCCCGCCGCCGCCGGGGCCTGGGAAAGCGACCTGCTGCCGGCGCGAATCAAGGACTACAGCCCCCACTGGCTCGATGAGGCCTGCCGCAGCGGCCAGTGGGCCTGGAGTCGACTGGCGGCAACGCTATCGGCCAGCACCCTGGCCAGCACGCCCCTGGTACTGCTGCCGCGTGAGCACCTGGGGTTGTGGCGCAGCCTCACCCCCGCGCCCGACCTCGAACAGCTGGGCGCCCGCGCGCAGCGAGTCCTGCAAGCCTTGCAGGAGCAAGGCGCGCTGTTCTTCGACGAACTGGCCCATGAAGCCCGCCTGTTGCCCAGCGAGCTAGAGTCGGCGCTGCAGGAACTGGTGGGCTCGGGCCTGGCCAGCGCCGACGGTTTCAGCGGCCTGCGCAGCCTCATCAGCCCGGCGGCCAGGCGCAGGCCTCGCACCAGCCGGCGCGGGCACCCAGCACTGTCGAGCAGCATGGCCCATGCCGGACGCTGGGCCTTGCTGCGCCGCTCGGCCGCCACGGTCGACAGCGACCAGCGCCTGGAACACGTGGCCCGCAGCCTGCTGCGCCGCTATGGCGTGGTGTGCTGGCGCTTGCTGGGGCGCGAGAGCGATGTGCTGCCCGCGTGGCGCGCACTGCTGCGCTGCTATCAGCGTCTCGAGGCGCGTGGCGAGATCCGCGGGGGGCGCTTCATTGCCGGGCTGGCGGGCGAGCAGTTCGCCTTGCCCGAAGCGGTTGGGTTGCTGCGCCAGGTGCGCAACCGCGCGCTGGGCGGGGAACTGGTGGTGGTCAGCGGCTGCGATCCCCTTAACCTGGCCGGCACACTGCTGCCGGGAACGAAAGTGCCGGCAGTGGCGGGTAATCGGCTGCTGTACCGCGATGGGGTGCCAGTCGCCAGTCGCGTGGCAGGGAGGTACCTGTTTGCGGTCGAGGCATCGGCCAGTGAACAGGATCACTGGCGCCAGCTTCTGTTGCGCGATGCAGCAACCTAGGGAGCGGCGGTTCAGCCCTTGGCCTGAAAACCGGCGAAGCGCTTGTTGAACCCGGCCACCCGCCCTTCCACCGTGGTCTTGCGCTGCTGCCCGGTGTACACCGGATGCGAAGCGCTGGACACATCCAGCGCGACGTAGGGGTAGGTCTGGCCATCGCTGTGCACCTGGGTGCGGTCGGTATTCACCGTAGAGCCGATCAGGAAGTACACATCGGCAGCCGTGTCGTGGAACAGCACCGGGCGATAATCGGGATGAATGCCAGCTTTCATGACGCAATCTCCTGGGAAGCACATTAGATATTTTATAACATATCATAATGCGAATGATTTTCGATACCCGAATTTTCATTTTTGTGCCACCCGGTACGCTGGCAAAACGCCGCCCAACCGGGCTATGGTCGGCCTTTGCCCAGGCCCCTGAGCCTGACCGAGCCATCCGCAAGGACCCCGTATGAGCCTGTCACTTCTCAGCCGTTACGCCTTCTTCGCCGCCTGCGTGCTGTTCACCTTCGCCAGCCTGCCCTTCCTCGCCCACGACTGGCTGTGGCCGTTCGCCCTGACCACCGGCGTACTGAGCCTGATCGGCGTGTTCGACCTGCTGCAGCAGCGCCACGCGGTACGCCGCAACTATCCGATCCTCGGCAATATCCGCTACCTGGTCGAGGGCATCCGCCCGGAGATCCGCCAGTACCTGCTGGAGTCCGACAGCGATGCGCTGCCCTTCTCCCGCGCCCAGCGCTCGCTGGTGTATGCCCGGGCCAAGAACGAGGCCTCGGACAAACCCTTCGGTACCTTGATCGATGTGTACGAGTCGGGCTTCGAATTCATCGGCCATTCCATGCGCCCCGCGCCGCTGGCTGACCCGGCCGCCTTTCGTGTCGTGGTCGGCGGCCCACAATGTACACAGCCGTACTCCGCGTCGATCTTCAACATCTCGGCCATGAGCTTCGGCTCGCTCAGCGCCAACGCCATCCGCGCCCTCAACCAGGGCGCCAAGCTGGGCAACTTCCACCACGACACCGGCGAAGGCAGCATCAGCCCCTACCACCGCGAACACGGCGGCGACCTGGTGTGGGAGCTGGGCAGTGGCTACTTCGGCTGCCGCACCGCGGATGGCCGCTTCGACCCCGAGCGCTTCGCCGCCCAGGCGCAGAGCCCGCAGGTGCGGATGATCGAGATCAAGATGAGCCAGGGCGCCAAACCCGGCCACGGCGGCATCCTGCCCAAGCACAAGGTGACCAAGGAGATCGCCGAGACTCGCGGCATCCTGATGGGCGAGGACTGCATCTCACCGTCGCGTCACAGCGCCTTCTCCACGCCGATCGAAATGATGCAGTTCATCGCCCAGCTGCGTGAGCTGTCCGGCGGCAAGCCGGTGGGCTTCAAGTTTTGCCTCGGCCACCCCTGGGAGTTCATGGGCATTGCCAAGGCCATGCTGGAAACCGGCATCCTGCCCGACTTCATCGTCGTCGACGGCAAGGAAGGCGGCACCGGCGCCGCCCCGGTGGAGTTCACCGACCATATCGGCGTGCCGCTGCGCGAAGGCCTGCTGTTCGTGCACAACACCCTGGTGGGCCTGAACCTGCGCGACAAGATCAAGCTCGGCGCCAGCGGCAAGATCGTCAGCGCCTTCGACATCGCCAGCGTGCTGGCCATCGGCGCCGACTGGGCCAACTCGGCGCGCGGCTTCATGTTCGCCATCGGCTGCATCCAGTCGCAGAGTTGCCACACCAACAAGTGCCCGACCGGTGTGGCCACCCAGGACGCCCTGCGCCAGCGCGCACTGGTGGTGCCGGACAAGGCCCAGCGAGTGCTCAACTTCCATCACAACACCCTGCGCGCCCTGGCCGAAATGCTCGCCGCCGCAGGGCTGGAGCACCCAGCGCAACTGGAGGCCAAGCACCTGGTGCGGCGTATCTCGGCTACCGAGATCAAGCTGTTCTCGCAGATGCATGTGTTCCTCAAGCCGGGTGAGTTGCTCACCGGCGAGGTGAACGGGCAGTTCTATTCGCGGATGTGGCAGTTGGCGCGGGCCGACAGCTTCGAGCCGCACAGCGAAGCGGCAGCCTGATAGACCGCGGGAGCGGGTGCAGAAAACACAAAAACAAAGCCCCGGCACTGGCCGGGGCTTCGTTCATCAGGAGGCGGCACTCACCGCACCCTGCGCCTCTTTAGGCGCCAGGCGGAAGGTATAGTAAAGCGCCGTCAGCAGCACCAGGAACGCCGGGCCGATGTACAGGGCCACACGGGTGTCCGGGAAGTACGCCATCAGGCCCACCACCAGCACCAGGAACGCCAGCGCCAGGTACGAGCTCAGCGGCCACAGCCACATGCGGTACTTCAGCGCATTACGCTCGGCGGTGGTGAGCCCGGCGCGGAACTTCAACTGCGCCAAGAGGATCATCACCCAGGTCCAGATCGCGCCGAAGGTGGCGATGGAGGTCACCCAGACGAACACTTTCTCCGGCACCAGGTAGTTGGCCAGGACACCCAGCAGTAGCGCGGCGATGGACAGCAGGAGCGCATTGCGCGGCACGCCGTTCTTCGACGTGCGGGCGAAGGTGGCCGGGGCCTGGCCATTCTGCGCCAGGCTGTAGAGCATGCGCCCGGTGCTGAAGATGCCGCCGTTGCACGACGACAGCGCGGCGGTGATCACCACGAAGTTGATGATGCCCGCGGCAGTCTTGATGCCGAGGCGCTCGAAGGTCATCACGAACGGGCTGCCCTGGCTGCCGATCTCGTTCCACGGGTAGATCGACAGGATCACGAACAGCGCGCCCACGTAGAACAGCAGGATGCGCCAGAACACCGAGCCGATGGCCTGGGGGATGGTCTTCTGCGGGTTGCGCGCTTCGCCGGCGGTCAGGCCGATCATCTCCACGCCCAGGTAGGCGAACATCACCATCTGCAGCGACATCAGCACGCCGGTCACGCCGTTGGGCATGAAACCGCCGTTGCTCCACAGGTTGGAGACGCCCATGGCCACACCGTCGTTGCCGAAGCCGAAGGCGATGATGCCGATGCCGCCGAGCACCATGGCGATGATGGTGACGATCTTGATCAGGGCGAACCAGAACTCGAACTCGCCAAACGCCTTGACCGCGATCAGGTTGATCGCGCCCATGCTGCCCAGGGCCATCAACGCCCAGATCCAACGTGGCACATCGGGGAACCAGATGCCCATGTAGATGGCCACCGCGGTGATCTCGGCGACGCAGGTCACCAGCCACAGGAACCAGTAGTTCCAGCCGGTCAGAAAGCCCGCCAGCGGGCCGAGGTAGTCTTGGGCGTAGCGGCTGAACGACCCGGCGACCGGGTTGTGCACGGCCATCTCGCCAAGGGCGCGCATGATCACCAGGATGGCCAGGCCACCGATGATGTAGGAGAGCATGATGGCGGGGCCGGCCATTTCGATGGCCTTGGCCGAACCGAGGAACAGGCCGACGCCGATACAGGCGCCGAGGGCCATCAGACGGATGTGCCGTTCGCCCAGCTCGCGCTTGAGCGGGCCGCCCTGGGCGGACTCGCCTTGGGCAGGGTGGTTGCCGACTGGCATAGCAATACAACCTCATTTTGTTATTGGATTGACCTTCGTGCAGCACCGGCCCTGCCGATAGGCGGGGCGTCGTCTTGCCAGGCGGCCTTGTGGACCGGCCTGTCCACCGGGGCCAAGGGCGCCGACGGGTCGAAGGGGGCGAGCAGTATAGGAAGCCGCTTGCAGGGCTTTTCACTATATACAGCAGGAAATTTGGCGAGAATTCTCGGCCAGATAGCCTTCACCGGAGGGGCATCCTAGCCTCGCTCCGCCCATGCACAGGAATGGGGCAGCTACCTTAGCAACATTGCCGAAGAATGGAAGCCGCACCAAAGGCGCATGTTCATGCGTGATTCCCCGAAGCTTCTTACAAATTTTTCACCAAACTCGGCCACCGTCTAAGCTTCAGACAAGCAACGCGAAAACACCTGGCCGGACTCAAGACTATGGGCGCACTGTGGCAATCGGAACCAACCAGAACGGAAGCACCCAAAGAAGCTCAGGCTGAAGCCCCCTTGTCCAAGACCCCACGTCAGCGCCGCCTGTGGTGGCGCCTGATCCTGCTTATCCTGCTGGTGGCACTGGTGGCGATAGGTATGGCCGCCTACGACGAATTCCAGACCTCACGCCTGCAGTCCCGTGAATTCAGCCGCCTGGCCGGTACCCTGACCTATGCCCTGGAGCCCGGCCCGAGCGATGCCATCGTCTACCCGGGCGACGGCCCGTTCGACAAACGCCTGGGCTACAGCGCCCTGGGCGAGTTCCTGCCACGGCTGCTCAAGCGCGACTACCTGATCAACCAGCAGGTGCGCTTTTCCCCGGCGTTGATGAACTACGTCGATCACGGCCTGTTCGTGCCATACGTGGAAAAAATCCAGGCCGGCCTGTCGATCACCGACTGCCGCGGCGACATGCTCTACCAGTACAACTACCCGCAGCACCTGTACCCGAACTTCGCAGCGATCCCGCCGGTGATGGTCAACAGCCTGCTGTTCATCGAGAACCGCGACCTGCTCGACCCGAAGGACCCGCAAAACAACCCGGCGGTGGACTGGCCACGCTTCGCCAAGGCGGCCTACAGCCAGATTGCCAAGTACCTGGCCCTGCCCGGCCAGTCGGCCGGTGGCAGCACCCTGGCCACCCAGCTTGAGAAGTATCGCCACTCGCCGGACGGGCTGACCGTCTCCGGCGCCGAGAAGATCCGCCAGATGATCTCCGCCAGCGTGCGCGCCTACCAGGGTGGCCCCGACACCACCGAGGCCCGCGAACGCATCGTGCGCGACTACCTCAACAGCGTGCCGCTGTCGGCGGTCCCAGGCCACGGTGAGGTGCACGGCATGGCCGAAGGCTTGCGGGTGTGGTACGGCGCCGACTTCGATCAGGTCAACCAGGCGCTCACCTCCACGGCCACCGACGACAAGAGCATGGCCGAGCGCGGCCTGGCCCTGCGCCAGGTGCTGTCGCTGATGATCGCCCAACGCCGTCCTTCGCATTACCTGTCCAAGGGCCGCATCGAACTGGCGGAACTGACCGATTCGCACATCCGGGTACTCGCCGCCAACGCGGTCATCGACCGTCCACTGGCCGACGCCGCCCTGGCCAGCAAGGCGGTGTACCGCGACTGGGTGGCCCAACCGACCATCGTGCCGATCATCACCAACAAGGGCATCAGCCTGGCCCGCAACCGCCTGGCGGCGATGCTCAACCGGCCGCTGTACGACCTCGACCGCCTCGACCTATCGGCCACCAGCACCCTGCAGGCCGACCTGCAGGTGCAGGTCAGTCAGTACCTGAAGAACCTCGCCGACCCGGCGTTCGCCGCACAGCTCGGCCTGATCGGCGAACGCCTGCTGACCAGCAAGACCACCGACCAGGTCAGCTACAGCTTCACTCTGTTCGAACGCACCGCCGACGGCTCGCGGGTGCGGGTGCAGACCGACAGCACCAACCAGCCCTTCGACATCAACGAAGGCAGCAAGCTCGAGCTGGGCTCCACCGCCAAGCTGCGGGTGCTTACCACCTACCTGGAAATCGTTGCCGAGCTGCACGACAAGTACGCCGGCAAACCCGCCGCCGAACTGAAGAAAGTCCCGGTGGCCGAACTCGACCGCATCAGCCAGTGGTCACTGGAATGGCTGATGCAGAACGGCAAGAACCAGAGCCTGGACGCCATGCTCGACGCAGCCCTTGAGCGCAAGTACTCGGCCAACACCGGCGAGGCCTTCTTCACCGGTGGCGGCATGCATGTGTTCAACAACTTCCGCAAGGAAGACAACAACCGCAACCCGACCCTCAAGGACGCCCTGCGCGAATCGATCAACCTGCCGTTCATCCGCCTGATGCGCGACATCGTGCGCTACGTCACCTACCAACAACCGTTCAACCGCGAGCCGCTGCTAAGGGACGACAGCGACCCGCGCCGCCAGGAATACCTGGCGCGTTTCGCCGACCGCGAAGGCTCCAACTACACCATGCGCTTCTGGAAGAAATACCAGCGCAAGACCTCGCAGCAGCGCCTGGACACCTTCCTCGACAGCATGCGCGTGACCCCGCAGCGCCTGGCCGCGGTGCACCGCTACCTGTTCCCCGAGGCCGGCCAGGAAACCTTCAACGCCTTCGTCCGCGCCCACAGCAAGGACGACAAGAAGGCCATGGCCAAGCTCACCGACGGCCGCCTGGTGGAGATGTACGAGGCCTATGGCCCAGGCAAGTACGACCTGCCCGACCAGGGCTACATCGCCAAGGTCCACCCGTTGGACCTGTGGTTGCTCGGCTACCTGCTGAAAAACCCGGGTGCCTCGCTCAAGGACGTCCTCAACGCCAGCCGCTTCGAACGCCAGGAGGTCTACAGCTGGCTGTTCAAGAGCCGCCACCAGGGCGCCCGCGACAGCCGCATCCGCACCATGGTCGAGATCGAGGCGTTCACCGACATCCACCAGCGCTGGAAGCGCGTGGGTTATCCGTTCGACCACCTGGTACCGTCGCTGGCGACCGCCATCGGCAGCTCCGGCGACCGACCGGCCGCCCTCTCCGAACTGGTCGGGATCATCCAGAACGATGGCGTGCGCCTGCCGACCCTGCGCATCGACACCTTGCACTTCGCCCAGAACACCCCGTACGAGACGCAACTGATCAGCGACCCGGACCGCGGTCAGCGGATCTTGCCCGTCGAGGTCGCCCGGGCGCTCAAGGGCGCCATGTCGCAGGTGGTCGATGCCGGTACCGCGCGGCGCATCTCCGGCAGCTTCAAACTGCACGACGGCACGCCACTGGTGATGGGCGGCAAGACCGGCACTGGCGACAACCGTATCGAAAGCTTCGGCGCCGGCGGCCGGCTGATCGGCTCGCGCTCGCTGAACCGCACCGCCACCTTCGTGTTCTTCCTCGGCGACAACCACTTCGGCACCCTCACCGCGTTCGTTCCGGGGCGCACGGCCGAGGCCTTCACCTTCACCTCGGCACTGCCGGTGCAGGTGCTCAAGGGCATGGCGCCGATCCTCATGCCGTACCTGGAACCAGGCAACCCCACCGCCTGCAAGGCACCGCAAGTGGCGGGACAGTCATGAACCATCAAAAAACTAGATGATAATCATCTGCATTTGAGGGCTTGTCTTTAGATATATCTTGAGTAATATCTTGCGATATATCTAAACAGACGGAGCCCTCTCCATGCGTGACCATGATCCCTTCGAACGCCGCCCCGGCCGCGGCGAACGTGGCCCACGGGTATTCGCCCCGGGCGACCTGAAACTGCTGATGCTGTCGATGCTGGCCGAGCAACCGGGGCACGGCTACGACCTGATCCGTCAGATCGAGAGCCTCTTCGACGGCAGCTACAGCCCCAGCCCCGGGGTGATCTACCCGACCCTCAGCTACCTCGAGGAAGCCGAGCTGGTCACCGGCGCCATCCAGGGCAGCAAGCGCCTTTACGCCATCACCGACGCAGGTCGCAGCGCCCTGGCAGAACAGGCCGTCGCCCTCGACGGCGTGCGCATGCGCATTGAGGTCAGCAAGCGTGCCTTGCGCGGCCATGACCGCCCCGCGGAAATCCACGAAGCCGTCGGCAACCTGCGCCATGCCCTGCACATGCACAGCGGCCGCTGGAGCGCCGAAGAGATCGAGCGGGTGCGCAACCTGCTCAACGACACCGCCAAGGCCATCGCCTCCGGGCCGGCCATCCCTGTTACGGAGAACACCCCATGAGTGCCACGATCCATCGCGTCAACCATGAGATCCGCCAACGCCGCCTCGACGTGCTGCGGGTCGTCGACCTGACCCCGCGCATGCGCCGCATCACCCTGGGTGGCGCGGAGCTGGCGGGCTTCGCCAGCGTCGGCAGCGACGATCACATCAAGCTGCTGTTCGCCTGCACGCCCGAAGAACAACAGGCCATCGACGCCCGCAACCTCGGCCGCGACGGCGGCGCCCGACCGACCATGCGCGAGTACACGCCACGGCGTATCGACCTGGCGAACCTTGAACTGGATATCGACTTCGTCCTGCATGGCGACGGCCCCGCCTCCACCTGGGCCGCACAGGCGACGCCAGGACAGACCCTGGACATTGCCGGCCCACGTGCCTCGATGGTGGTGCCGGACATCTTCGACAGCTACCTGCTGATCGGTGACGAAACCGCAATCCCGGCCATCGCCCGGCGCCTGGAAGAGTTACCAGCGGGGCGCCAGGTACTGGCGGTGATCCAGATCGAGGACGAGCAAGAGCGCCAGGCACTGGCCAGCAAGGCGAAAGTGGAGGTGATCTGGGTGCGCCGGCATGCAGAAGACCTGCTGGAGCGGGTCAGGCACCTGGCGCTGCCCCAGGGCCGGCTGTATGGCTGGGTGGCGCTGGAGAAGGCACTGACCCGGCAGGCCAAGGCGCTGCTGCTGGAAAAGGGCGTGCAGGAAGACGCCCTCAAGGCTGCCGCCTACTGGCGGGCCGACGGCACTGCCGACGACGAATGACGCCGGCCGGGCCTGTGGCAGCGGGCAAGCCCGTTGCCAGGGGTGCCGCTACTGTACCTTCTGTTACTGCAGCTCCTGCTGCGGCGTCTCCTGCCCGGCGCAGCGCACCGCGCGCTTGCGGTTGTCCACCAGAACGCCGGTCAGCCCTTTCTGCTGGGTATCGAACAGCACCAGCACGCCGTCGATGCATTGCGCCACCTGCGGCGCCGGGGTCAGCGAGAGCTTGTAGTCCTCGCCGGGAATGGTCTTGAGCATGGTGAAGTCCTGCAGCAACAGGGCGTCCTCAGGCTTGGCGAAATGCAGGTAGCCGTAGTACCAGAGGGCTCCCACCGTCACGATGATGCTGCCGACACCGGTCAGGATCAGCGGGATGGCGTTGCGTTCTTCACTCATTGCTTGTTCTTCTCGTCAGGATAGTTGGGTACTTCGGCCAGACGACGCAGGCCGTTGAAGTGCGTGGGATCGTCCAGGAAGCGCAGCATCACCTGGCGCCAGGTCGGGTCGGCGAAGGTCTGCACATGATCGCCACGGGTCAGTTGCAGCACCCGCGGCGGCGGTGCATGCCGGTACAGGCGCAGGCCGTTGTCCAGCGGCACCAGGTTGTCGTCGATGCTGTGGAAGAACAGCTTCGGCGGGCTGTCCAGGCGCTCGATCGAGTGGATCGCGCTGTCGCCATCGGGCACCAGCCACGACAGCGGCACCTGCAGCGGCCAGGTCATCCACGAGGTACTCAGGGCATAACGCCCCACGGCCCGGTAGCTGGCCGGCACACCGTCGAATACCAGGGCGCTGAAACGCCGACGCTGCTCGGGATGCTGTGCCAGATAGTGAATGGCCATCGCCCCGCCGAGGCTCTGGCCCAGCAGCACCAGCGGCTTGTCTTGCACCTGGGGAGCGGCGCGCAGCCAGTCCAGGGCCGCGCCGATGTCGCCATACACCTCGGGCAGCGTCGGTTTGCCCTGGGACAGCCCATACCCGCGATAGTCGAGCATCAGCACCTGGTAGCCCGCTTTCGGCAGCCAGTAGCTGCCGCCCAGATGCCAGGCCAGGTTGCCGCCGTTGCCATGCAGGTGCAGCACGGTGCCCTTGACCTCGACACCCTGCGGCACCGGGATCCACCAGCCGTGCAGGCGCGTGCCGTCGGCGGCGGTGAGGCTCAGGTCCTGATACTGCAAATGTGCCTGTGCCGGGGTGATCGGCTGGCCGGGCTCGGGATAGAACAGCAGGCTGCTGCACCCCCCCAGCAGCAGCAAGCCGAGGCCGAAGGCGAGGTGACGGCAGGCGTCAGAGAATGTTCGCGTAGTCGGCTTCAATACGGTCCAGGCTCAGGTGGTTGAGGAAGTTGGAGAAGCACATCCAGGCCGACAGCGCGTTGAGGTCGCGGAACTGTTCAGGTAGGTACTTGGGCGGCTCCACCAGCCCTTCCTCGACCAGCTGACGCAGCGTGCGCATGTCTTCCAGGGTGGTCTTGCCGCAGAACAGCAGCGGGATCTGCTCGAGCTTGCCCTTCTTCACGGCCAACTGAATGTAGTTGTAAACCATGATGAAGCCCTTGAGGTAGGACAAGTCCTTGGTGAACGGCAGGCCGTTGGGCACCGAACCACGGAACACCCGGCTGGCGTTGCTGTAGCTCTGGCCCATCTCGAAGCCCTGGCCGCGGAAGAACTCGAAGACCTGCAGGAAGTCCGCGCCCTCCTCGACCATGTGGATGGCCCGGGTGCGGTTGGTGAGCTTGCGCAGGCGGCTGGGGTAGGAGGCGAAGGCGATCACTTCCATGAGAATCGCCAGGCCCTCCTGGGTCACCGTCGACGAGGGCGGTCCTTTGGCCAGGAAGGTGCAGATCGGCTGGTTCAGGCCATTGAGGGTGGTGCCGACATGCACCAGCCCTTCGTGGACCTCCAGAGCCCGCACGTCGCGGCTGTTGAACATGGCGTCGGCGCGCACCTTGATGTAGTCGGCGCCGGCCGCGGCGTCGGCGACGATACCGTCGGACTCGAACACGCGGATGGTTTCCTCGGCTTCGCCGAACACCTTGTTCAGGCGACGCTGGAGAATCTCCACCGCTTCCTTGGCGGTGAGGTTCTTCGGCTCGTCCTTCAAGTCGCCGCGGCCGTCGATGTTGTTCAGGTAGTCCGAGAGCATCAGGCCCAGGTCGGCCAGGGTCGGGTCACCGGCGTGGAAGGCATCGGAGGCGGCGCCGTAGAGCTCTTGGGAAATCAGGCCGAAATCCTCGGTGCCTCGCGCCTCAAGCATGCGCACCACCATGCGGTACTCCTTGCACATGCGCCGCATGATCTGCCCGACCGGGTTGAACTGGCCCAGTTGTCGGGTGATGTCGCGCTCGATGCTCTGGAACTCGGCTTTCACCGCATTGGAGTCGAACGACAACGGCCGGTTCTGGTAATAGGCGCGATCTACCGCAGGCGGCTCCTTGCCCTTGGCCTTGAGGAAGCCCTGGCGGATGCCGTCGTCCCACTTCACCGCGTCGAGCACGCGAATCGGCGTCTGCGTGGCGACAATGCGATCGGACAGGCTGCGGATAGTTTGCTGGTATTCGTCCACCGGGGACTCCTTGTTGAAGCCTGTCGCGAGGTTGCGTGGGAGCGGGTTTGCCCCGCGAGGAGGCCGGTATGCTCAGTGCTATTTGGCGGAGCGCTGGAAGCGCGCTACTTCGACGAACAAGTCGGAGTTGGCCGGGTCGTCCAGATAGGCCAGCACACGCTCCGTCGGGCTGTCGATCAGCACGCCGGGGCCATTGTCCTCGGGCACCTTGGTGCTGCGCCCGCTCAGCTCCTTCTCGTCCACTGCCTGCTGGACCTGCTCGACATCGAGGTTGTAGACCACCAGCTGCTTGCCGTCGATCACCTCGAAGCCGCCAATCAGGAAGTTGCCGCCCAGCCGCTTGGGCACGCCCGCCGACAGGTACCAGCGGTTGCCGTGCCGGGCCACGGTGAAGACGTACTCCTCGGGCGCCTTGCCCTGGGCACGGGCCACTGCCTTGTAGGTATTGCCACCGGCGCGGCTGATACTCAGCTTGAGCGGCTGGCCCCAGGCGTCCTTGCTGCTCCACTGCCCGAGTAGGGCCTTAGGCGCTGGCTGGTTGGCCGGCAGCGGTTCGTCGAAGGTCACCAGACAACCGCCCAGCAGGAGGAATGACAAGGTCAACAACACCACACGCCAGGCTTTCATCAGGTTCTCCTTGAAAAATCGTTCGCCACTCAGGCCGAGGCCAGCACCATCTGCAGGTATCGGACAAGGATAGCGAGCATCTGCCCATCGGACTGCGCATTCGCATCCTTGAGCAGGCCCTGATATTCCATCTGCTCGATAATCGCCGTCAACATCTGGGCATCCTGTTCCGGCTGGCGCGAGCCGACCACCTGCAGTATCTGGCGCGCGCCATGCAGCAGGATCTGCTCGTGGGCCTGCACCAATTCGGCCAGGCGCGGGCACAGCAGCGCCTCCTGGCGGAAGGCCTGTTCGGCCATGAGGAAGTCGCGACGGTTGTTCAGTTGGCGCAGCACGTAGTCGGCCAGCATGCGCGCCACTTCATCGGCCAGGTGCGCCCGCGCCTCGTGGCTGCCGTCGCCCTGGGCCAGCAACTGACGCAGCACGCCTTCGGTGTTGGTCCAGAGCTTGGCCATGTAGGCCGCGCTGCGCTCGACATACTGGGCGAAGGTGTCGGCCAGCAGGTCCTGGATATCCTTGAAGTAGTAGGTGGTGGCCGACAGCGGCACGCCGGCCTCGGCGGCCACGGCGCGGTGGCGCACGCCGCGCACGCCATCGCGCACGACGATGCGCATGGCAGCGTCGAGGATCTGCTGGCGGCGTTGTTCGCTGCCCTGTCGGGCGGTCTTGCGGCCTTGGTACTGCACGCTTTCGGCGACGGCGGTGGCGATGCCGGCGGCGCCCTGGTGGGGCATGGCGGGGGTCACTCGGGTTTACCTCACGAACAGTGGGTTGCCTGTACCGGCCTCATCGCGGGGCAAGCCCGCTCCCACGGTTGCACCACAAAGCTTGAAACTTGCGATGTAGCGTGGGAGCGGGCTTGCCCCGCGATGAGGCCGGTACAAACAACATAAAGCTTCAGGCAAGAAAAAGCCGCCTCGAAAGGCGGCTTGTTCAGATCACTCAGGCCTGTGGACGCATGTGCGGGAACAGGATCACGTCGCGGATCGACGGCGAGTTGGTCAGCAGCATCACCAGGCGGTCGATGCCGATGCCTTCACCGGCGGTCGGCGGCATGCCGTACTCCAGGGCACGGACGAAATCGGCGTCGTAGTGCATGGCTTCGTCGTCACCGGCGTCCTTTTCGGCCACCTGGGCCAGGAAGCGCTCGGCCTGGTCTTCGGCATCGTTGAGCTCGGAGTAGGCGTTGGCGATCTCGCGGCCACCGATGAACAGCTCGAAGCGGTCGGTAACGGCCGGGTTGTCGTCGTTGCGACGCGCCAGCGGCGAGACTTCGAACGGGTACTCGGTGATGAAGTGCGGCTGCTCCAGCTTGTGCTCGACCAGCTCTTCGAAAATCATCACCTGCAGCTTGCCCAGGCCCTCGTGGCCGAGCACCTTGGCGCCGGCCTTCTTGGCGATCTCGCGGGCGCGGTCGACGTCCTGCAGGTCGGCAGCGGTGAGCTCCGGGTTGTACTTGAGGATCGAGTCGAACACCGACAGGCGCACGAACGGCTCGCCGAAGTGGAACACCTTGTCGCCGTACGGCACGTCGGTGCTGCCCAGCACCAGCTGCGCCAGCTCGCGGAACAGTTCCTCGGTGAGGTCCATGTTGTCGCGGTAGTCGGCGTAGGCCTGGTAGAACTCGAGCATGGTGAATTCTGGGTTGTGACGAGTCGAAACGCCTTCGTTACGGAAGTTGCGGTTGATCTCGAACACTTTCTCGAAACCACCGACCACCAGGCGCTTGAGGTACAGCTCCGGGGCGATGCGCAGGAACATGGCCATGTCCAGCGCGTTGTGGTGGGTTTCGAACGGCTTGGCCGCGGCGCCGCCGGGGATGGTCTGCAGCATCGGGGTTTCCACTTCGAGGAAGTCGCGCTCGATGAGGAACTTGCGGATGTGCGAGATCACCTGCGAACGCACACGGAAGGTGTGGCGGGTTTCCTCGTTGACCATCAGGTCGACGTAGCGCTGGCGGTAGCGCTGCTCGGTGTCGGTCAGGCCGTGGTGCTTGTCCGGCAGCGGGCGCAGCGACTTGGTCAGCAGGCGCACGTTGGTCATCTCGACGTACAGGTCGCCCTTGCCGGAACGGGCCAGGGTGCCTTCGGCGCTGATGATGTCGCCCAGGTCCCAGGTCTTGACCGCCGCCAGGGTCTCTTCCGGCAGGGTCTTGCGGTTGACGTAGACCTGGATGCGGCCGGTCATGTCCTGGATGACCATGAACGAGCCACGGTTGAGCATGATGCGACCAGCAACCTTGACCGGGATGGCGGCTGCTTCCAGCTCTTCCTTGGTCTTGTCCGCGTACTGTTTCTGCAGGTCGTTGCAGTAGCTGTCGCGACGGAAGTCGTTGGGGAAGGCGTTGCCCTTGGCGCGCTCGGCGGCAAGTTTTTCCTTGCGCAGCGCGATCAGGGTGTTTTCTTCCTGTTGCAGGTCTTGCGCTTCGGTCTTGAGGTCGCTCATGTCGTCATTCTTTCCATCAGGTATTCGTTGCCCCTGTCGGGCAGGGCACGCAATACCGGGCAAAGGCCCGGTATTGCGGCGGTGGTGTGCGGTTTACAGCCCCTGCTTGAGGCTCGCTTCCAGGTACTCGTCGAGGTCGCCGTCGAGCACCTTCTGGCAGTCGCTGCGCTCGACACCGGTACGCAGGTCCTTGATGCGCGAGTCATCGAGTACATAGGAGCGGATCTGGTGACCCCAGCCGATGTCCGACTTGCTGTCTTCCAGGGCTTGCGAGGCGGCGTTGCGCTTCTGCATTTCCAGTTCGTACAACTTGGCCCGCAGCATTTTCATGGCGGTGTCCTTGTTGGCGTGCTGGGAACGTTCGTTCTGGCAGGCCACCACGGTGTTGGTCGGCACGTGGGTGATACGCACCGCCGAGTCGGTGGTGTTGACGTGCTGGCCACCGGCGCCGGAGGAGCGGTAGGTGTCGATGCGCAGGTCGGACGGGTTGATCTCGATCTCGACCTTGTCGTCGATCTCGGGCGAGACGAATACCGCCGAGAACGAGGTGTGGCGACGGGCGCCGGAGTCGAACGGGCTCTTGCGCACCAGGCGGTGCACGCCGATCTCGGTGCGCAGCCAGCCGAAGGCGTACTCACCCTTGATGTGCACGGTGGCGCCCTTGATGCCGGCGACTTCACCTTCGGAGAGTTCGATGATGGTGGCGTCGAAGCCGCGCTTGTCGGCCCAGCGCAGGTACATGCGCAGCAGGATGTTGGCCCAGTCCTGGGCCTCGGTGCCGCCGGAGCCGGCCTGGATATCCAGGTAGGCGTTGTTCGGGTCCATCTCGCCGCTGAACATGCGACGGAACTCGAGCAGGGCGAGGGATTCCTCCAGCCCTTGCAGCTCGGTCTCGACATCGCCGACAGCGCCTTCATCGCCCTCTTCGACAGCCATGTCGAGCAGGTCCTTGCAGTCGGCCAGACCGTTGGCCAGCTTATCAAGCGTCTCGACCACCTGCGCCAGCATCGCGCGCTCACGGCCCAGGGCCTGGGCGTACTCGGGCTTGTTCCAGACGGCGGCGTCTTCCAGCTCGCGGTTTACTTCGACCAGACGATCATGTTTGTGATCGTAGTCAAAGATACCCCCGAATAGACTGGGAACGCTCGGTGAGGTCCTTGATGGTGTTCAGGATCGGTTGGATTTCCATGGGCGGGCAGCTCTCGTGCGAATTCGGTGAAAAGCCCGCGAGTATAACCGAGTCTGCGCCACGGCGGCAGACCCGCCGGGCGGTATCGCCGGGCGCAGGAGCCGCCACTGCCCACAGATTGAATCAAAGACCGACCTTCACCCCTTCAGCGCCTTCTTGGGATAGATATCGTACCGGCTGGATTTGCCCTCGAGGCTGTGAGAAGGCTTGCCCCCCTCTATGATCGGCGCCTTGCGCGGCCGCTTGACCACCACCCGGTGGGTGGCCAGCGCCAGGGCGGCCTCGAGCAGGGCAGGCGCATCGAGGTCATCGCCGACCAGCGGCCTGAACACCCGCATCTCCTTCTTCACCAGCGCGCTCTTGTCGCGATGCGGGAACATCGGATCAAGGTAGATCACCTGCGGCGCCTCCCCCTCCCACGCACGCATGCGCTCGATGGCATTGCCCGTCAGCAGTTGCATGTGCGCTACGATCGGGCCGATTTCGGCATCCCCCCGCGCCCGCGCCAAACCGTCCTCCAGCAGCGCGGCAATCAACGGCTGGCGCTCGATCAGGGTCATCTCGCAGCCCAGGCTGGCCAGCACGAACGCGTCCTTGCCCAGCCCCGCCGTGGCATCGAGCACCCGCGGCCGCACGCCTTGGGCGATGCCGACCGCCTTGGCGATCATCTGCCCGTTGCCACCGCCGTACAGCCTTCGATGCGCCGCCTGCCCCTCGACGAAATCCACCCGCACAGGCCCGGGCGCCTGCGGCCCCAGTTGCTGGATCTGCAAGCCCTCGGCGCCCAGTTGCACGGCAAACTCCGCCGCCTCGTCAACCAGCGGCAAGCCCAGTCGCTGCGCCCATGCCTCGGCCTGCGCCTGGAATTGCGCGACCAACGCCTCGACCCTGATACCCGCCGCCTGTTGTTGCTCTAACATCGATTCGCGCACTCGAAAAAAATTAATGTAACCCCGGCCAGAGCCGATACAGGCAATATCCCGCTATTCTGCCAGAGCACAACGCCCGCGACTGCCATGTCAGACACTCTTCCCATTGGCTTGACCTACTTGTCGCCCGTCGGCAACTACGGTCGACAGAATACCCAGGCACTGGGTGGCGTCAGCCACCTGTGGCAGGATTTCTTTGCCCGCGCCATGGCAGAGCAACAGGAAGGCGAAGTCGACGGTTTCAGCCAGGCGCTTATGCAGTGCGACCAGGAGAGCGGCGAACCGATCGGCGGCGCCCGTGCCCTGGCCCTGATCGATGCCCAGCGCGCCCTGCCGGTTCACGACACCGAGGTGGCACCACCCGAGCCGCTGTTCCTGCCCAAGGCGGAACTCGAGGCCAAACTGCTGCCCCCTGCCCCCGAGCCCTTCGACACCGTCGAGTTGATCGAGCAGCAACGCCAGCTCGACATCGACAACAGCTGGGTGCGTCCAGTGGTCATGAGCCAGGGCCACCCCATCGCCGAGCCCGGCCCTGGCCCAACGCCACGCCCGCTGTTCCTGCCCATCGCCGAGTTCGAGACCGGCCTGCTCGACCCTGCGCCCGAGCCCTTCGACGACAGCACGCTGGCCAAGCAGCAGAACGACCTGGAGTTCGATATCCACTGGGCGCGCCCGGTAGTGCTGAACAACGTGCGCCTGCACGCCTGAACCTCAGCGGCAGATCTGCCAGAAGCCCATGTCCGCATGGAAGTGATTGTGGTGGGCGGCGTTGTAGTCCGGCCCCAGCACCGTGCTGAAGCTTGCGCACGCCGCCTCCTGCACCTGGCGCAGGAAGTCCGCCTTGCGCCCATCTCCCTGCCAGTCCCGCGCCAACACGATACGCTGGCCGTCCTGCAGGCGAAAACCACTGATATCCAGGGCATTGGCGCTGGCATGCTGGCTGAGCCGCCCTTGCTTGCGATGGTAGACGTTGCGGCAGGCAAAGCTGCCCAGGTGATCAACCTGGGTCACTGGCTGGCCGAACACCCGCTGCGCCGCCGGTTGCAACCCATGCACCTCGAACAGCGCATAGGCCACGGCCAGCGGGCAACTGGCGAGGAAGCTGCTGCTGAGCCGCGCCTGACCGCCTTCGACGCGCCAGACGTTGCGCAACGGGCAGTTGGCCGTCACCGGGCTGTCGCTTTGCTGCCGATAGCGCAATGACGAGGTCTGCAACGCCTGACGGCACAGCTCGGGGTTGGCGCGCAGGCGCGACAGCTTGTAGGGTGTCAGCAGGTTCGGCGGCTGCCGCACGTCCAGCACCGCCCAAGGGTTCCAAGCATCCGCCGGGCGCCAACCGAGCCACCAGGCAACAAGCACGGCCAGCAGCAGGCTGGCCAGTACGGTCAACGTTTTGCTCATGCGGCCTCAGCGACGGAACAAGTCATTGAGCTGAGCGAATGGCAACGCCTGCTCGCCATAACTGAAAGTGCCCTGCTCACGGATCTCCAGCGCGGCCCGCTGCAGAGCGCCCAGGGCGGCACGCGCCAGCGATGAGCCGACACTGATGCGCTTGACGCCCAGGTCTTGCAACTGATTCACGCTCAAGGGCACGCCCGCCATGCCCATCAGCACGTTCACCGGCCTTGGCGCCACGGCCTGCACCACCGCACGGATCTCATCGACGCTGCGCAGCCCCGGGGCATACAGCACATCGGCGCCGGCCTCGGCATAGGCTTGCAGCCTGCGAATGGTGTCATCCAGGTCGAGACGCCCGTGCAGCAGGTTCTCGGCGCGCGCGCAAAGGGTGAAGGGGAACGGCAGGCTGCGGGCAGCCTGCACGGCGGCGCGTACACGCGCCACGGACAAGTCGAAGTCGTAGATCGGCGCTTCGGCGCGGCCGCTGGCATCTTCGATCGAACCACCCACCAGCCCCGCCTCGGCGGCGCGCAGAAGGGTCTGTGCGCAGTCCTCGGGCAAATCGCCGAAGCCGTTTTCCAGGTCCGCCGCCACCGGCAATGGCGTGGCATCGACGATCGCCTGGGCGTTGCCCAGGGTTTCCTCGAGCGTCAGCGCGCCCTCGGCATCCGGCCGCCCCAGGCTGAACGCCAGCCCCGCGCTGGTCGTGGCCAGCGCTTCATATCCCAGGCTAGCCAACAGCCGGGCGGAGCCGGCATCCCACGGGTTGGGGATGACGAACGCGCCATCTTGCTCATGCAGCGCCTTGAAGGCTTCGGCTCGCAGGGTTTGCACATCCATGGTTCAACCTCCCGGCAATCAGATCAAAGTAACCCCAGTTGTTCGACCTCAGGGGCGCGGGGCAATTCAGGCAGCGCTGCAAGGCCCGGCAGGCGCGCCATCAGCCGCTGGTGAAAACGCTGGGCCAGCGCCGCCGCCAGGCGATTGTCGGAAGTATGCAGGAACACGTAGGGGCTGCGGCCCTCTTCGATCCAGGCAGCGACCTTGTCGATCCACGGCGTGAGGAACGCCTCGTTGGCCTCGAGCTGCGGGTGACCGATGAAACGCACCTGCGGAGACTGGCTGAAGGCCGCTGGGCGCGGCGGCACCTTGGGCTTCTTGGCCTGGGCATGGAGCACCGCGGGCTCGCGCGAGGTGCAACTGAACAACGCACGCGGATCCAGGCAGATACGCTCGACTCCACGTTCATGCAGCAGGCGATTGAGCTGACGCTCCTCCTCGCCCCGGGCGAAGAAGGCATCGTTGCGCACCTCCACCGCCAGGGGCACGCCGATCTCATCAAGAAAATACGCCAGCTCGCCCAGGCGCGACGGGCCGAACATTGCCGGCAACTGCAGCCAGTACGGCGCAACGCGCTCGCCCAGGGGCGCCATCAGCCGGGTGAAATCGACGGCCGCATCGAGTTGTTCGCGCAGGTCGCCGGCATGGCTTACATCGCCCGGAAACTTGGCCGTGAAGCGAAACCCCGACGGCATGATCTGCGCCCAACGCTCGACGGTCGCCGGCGCGGGACGGGCATAGAAGGTGGTATTGCCTTCAACGGCATTGAATACCTGGCTGTAGAGCCCGAGGAACTCGCCACTGCGGGCGTCGGCCGGATAGAGGTACTCGCGCCAGGCGTTTTCAGCCCAGGACGGGCAACCGAGGAAATAAGGGAGGGGTGATGGCGTCATCCATCAAATGTACAGGTCCAGCCCCAGCACTTCCATCTCCCAGTCGGTGAAGCCTGCAGTGGTCAGGTAGCTGGCCAGGGCGGTGGAGGTGCGGCGGTTGCGGGCGCGGGGGAAGATCAGGTCCTGCTGGCGGGCGGGCAGGTTCTCGCCGCGACGGCTGGCGCGGCTGATCTGCGCGTCGATGTCCTCGATGATCTCGGCATCGGCTTCGTCGATGGCTTCGTCACGCGCTGGCGCCTTGCGTGGCGCACGCTTGATGGGGTAGCTCTGTGAGGAGAAGCCGTCGATACGCATGAAAAAGGCACTCAGGATCAATGATGGCAATTTAGCAGCATCAGGAATCCTTCGCTAATGCCCGAACTGATAACTGGACCACAGTTCGCGCAAAAGGTTTTATCGTGAACGGCGATAGCCGACGAAATGCCTTCAACGCGCCTTGGGCGTAGCCACATTATCGCGCAGGTAGACCGGTTGCGCCTGTTCGGCGACCACCGCCTCGCCCCGTGCCCAGGCAAAGCCGGCCAGAGTGAGGATATCCAGGGCGCTAGGCAACGCGGCCGCATCGCTGGCAGAAACCTGCACGGCCAGGCGCTCGGCGTAGCCCCAGCCGGTACCGGCACCGAACCATGCCTCGCCCGGGCCTTGCGGCAGGGCCACGCGCTCTGGCGGCAGTACCGCCTCCTGGCCGATCAGGCGCATCTCGCCCTGTTCGGCGCGGTAACAACCCCAGTACACCTCGTCCATGCGCGCGTCGATGGCCGCGGCCACCTGCTGCACGCCACGCTCACGCAAGGCGCCCTGGGCCAGGGCCGCCAGGTTGGACGTCGGCAGCACCGGGCGCTCCAGGGCGAAGGCCAGGCCCTGGACCACGCCGATGGCGATACGCACGCCAGTGAAGGCGCCCGGGCCACGGCCGAAGGCGATGGCATCCAGCGCGCTCAGCGCCACACCCGATTCGGCCAGCAACTGCTTGATCATCGGCAGCAGCTTCTGCGCGTGCATGCGCGGGATCACCTCGTAATGGCTGGTCACCTTGCCGTCATGCAGCAAGGCGACGGAACAGGCTTCGGTAGCGGTATCCAGGGCCAGCAGGGTGGTCATCGAGCAAGGTATCCAGGCAACAGGGAAAAGAGCGGCAGTATAAACGACAACGGCCCGCAAGCGGGCCGTCGTGACGCACGGTGAGGGATCAGCTCAGGGCTGCCAGTACCTTGGCGGTGATCGATTCGACCGAACCGACGCCTTCGATGTGGCTGTACTTCGGCTTGCCGGCGTTGGCGGCCGACAGCTTCTGGTAGAAGTCCACCAGCGGCTTGGTCTGGCTGTGGTAGACCGACAGGCGGTGACGCACGGTTTCTTCCTTGTCGTCATCGCGCTGGATCAGGTCTTCGCCGGTGACGTCGTCCTTGCCTTCCACCTTCGGTGGGTTGTACTGGATGTGGTAGGTGCGGCCGGATGCCAGGTGCACGCGGCGGCCAGCCATGCGGCCGACGATTTCTTCGTCGTCCACGGCGATTTCGACCACGGCGTCGATGTCGACGCCGGCAGCGACCATGGCTTCAGCCTGCGGGATGGTGCGCGGGAAGCCGTCGAACAGGCAGCCGTTGGCGCAGTCAGCCTGCGCGATGCGCTCCTTGACCAGACTGATGATCAGCTCGTCGGAGACCAGCTGGCCGGCATCCATGACCTTTTTCAGCTCCAGGCCCAGTGGGGTACCGGCCTTGACGGCGGCACGCAGCATGTCACCGGTGGAGATCTGGGGAATACCGAACTTCTCGGTGATGAACTTTGCCTGAGTACCTTTACCGGCCCCGGGAGCTCCCAGCAGAATTACGCGCATCTTGTGCTCCTCATATTTTTTATGCAAATCAACGGATTCGGCGCACAAGGCCAACTCCGGAAAAATCGGTCGAGACCGCAAAATCGGTCAAAAGGCTGCTCAAGATACACAGCGCCCGCCCCCCCGACAAGCGTCCCAAAGTGGCAGGAATGCGCCACTTGCAGCTTGCCGGGGGACAGGTTGCGCCGGGCGCAACCGGCCATGGAAGGAGCGGCCACGGCCAGCCCTGCCACTCATCGCGCCTACCCTCGGCCTAACTCAGCCGGTGTTGCGCAACCCGGCCGCGATCCCGGCCACCGTCACCAGCAAGGCCTGTTCCAACGGGCTGTCCAGAGCGGCTTCACGGCTGCGCGAGCGTGCCAGCAACTCGGCTTGCAGGCGGTGCAACGGGTCCAGGTAGGTGTTGCGCAGGCGGATGTATTCCAGGGTTTCCGGGCTGTGCGCCAGTAGCACCGACTGCCCGGTCAGACCCAGTACCACTTGGCACGACTGCGACAATAGGTCGCGCAGGTGCGCGCCCAACGGCAGCAGTTCGGGTTGCACCAGACGTTCGTCGTAGGCCTCGGCGATCTGCGCATCGGCCTTGGCCAGGACCATCTCCAGCATGTCGATGCGGGTACGGAAGAACGGCCATTGTTCGCGCATCTGCGCCAGCAGCGTCCCCTGCCCGCGTGCCAGGGCATTGTTCAGCGCGGTCTCCCAGCCGAGCCAGGCCGGCAGCATCAGCCGTGTCTGGGTCCAGCCGAAGATCCAAGGGATCGCCCTCAGGCTTTCGATGCCGCCGGCGCGGCGCTTGGCCGGGCGGCTGCCCAGCGGCAGCCGGCCAAGCTCCTGCTCGGGGGTGGACTGGCGGAAGTACTCGACGAAGTCCGGATTCTCGCGCACCACGGCGCGGTAGGCCTTGACGCCGTCGGCGGCCAGTTGGTCCATCAGTGCGCGCCAGGCCGGCTCAGGCGGCGGCGGTGGCAACAGGGTCGCCTCCAGCACCGCGGCCAGATAAAGATTGAGGTTCTGCTCGGCGATGCCCGGCAGACCGAACTTGAAACGGATCATCTCGCCCTGTTCGGTGGTGCGAAAACGCCCGCCCACCGAGCCCGGCGGCTGCGACAGGATCGCCGCGTGAGCAGGGCCACCGCCACGTCCCACCGTGCCACCGCGGCCATGGAACAGCAGCAGCTCGACCTGGTGTTCACGGCAGATGCGCACCAGGTTTTCCTGAGCACGGTACTGGGCCCAGGCCGCCGCCGTGGTGCCGGCATCCTTGGCCGAGTCGGAATAGCCGATCATCACCTCTTGCGGGCCCTGCAGCCCGGCGCGATAGCCCGGCAGCCCGAGCAGGCGCTCCATGACCGGGCCTGCGTTGTCCAGGTCGGCCAGGGTCTCGAACAGGGGTACCACGCGCATCGACCGGGTCAACCCGGCCTCTTTGAGCAACAGCTGCACCGCCAGCACGTCGGACGCCGCGCCGGCCATGGATATCACGTACGAACCCAGCGACGCCGCCGGGGCCGCGGCGATTTCGCGGCAGGTGGCGAGTACTTCGGCGGTATCGGCCTGGGGCTGGAAGTGCGCCGGCAGCAACGGGCGGCGATTCTTCAGCTCGGTCTGGAGGAAGGTGATGCGTCGCTCTTCGTCCCACTCGGCATAGCGGCCGAGCCCGAGGTAGTCGGTGATTTCCGACAGCGCATCGCGATGGCGGGCAGCGTCCTGACGCACATCCAGGCGCACCAGGAACAGACCAAACGTCACCGCCCGGCGCAGGCAGTCGAGCAACGGGCCGTCGGCAATCACGCCCATGCCGCACTCATGCAGCGACTGGTAGCACAGCTCCAACGGCGCGATAAGGTCGCGATTGTCCACCAGCACCGCCGCGCTGGCCGGCTGCGTCGCGGCCAACGAGGCGTGGGCCCAGGCGCGGGTGGCACGCAGGCGGTCGCGCAACTGCTTGAGCAGCGCCCGGTAAGGTTCGGCGCTGTCCCCGACCTTTTCCTTGAGTGCGGCGCTGGCCTGCTGCATGGACAACTCGGCGGCCAGGTAGTCGATATCACGCAGGAACAGGTCGGCGGCCATCCAGCGCGCCAGCAGCAGCACTTCGCGGGTTACCGCCGCCGTGACATTGGGGTTGCCGTCACGATCACCGCCCATCCAGGAAGCAAAGCGAACCGGCGCCGCCTCCAGTGGCAGGTGCAGTCCGGTCGCCTCGAACAGTGCCGTGTCGACCTTGCGCAGGTGGTTGGGCACCGCCTGCCACAATGAATGCTCGATCACCGCGAAGCCCCACTTGGCCTCGTCCACCGGCGTCGGCCGGGTCCTGCGGATTTCCTCGGTGTGCCAGGACTCGGCGATCAACCGGCGCAGGCGCTCACGCACCTGCTGGCGCTCGGCGGGGATGAGGTCGCGGTGGTCCTGCGCGGCCAGCTGCGCGGCAATGGCGTCGTACTTCTGGATCAAGGTACGCCGGGCCACCTCGGTGGGGTGCGCGGTAAGCACCAGCTCGATGTGCAACTTACCCAGTTGCCGGGCCAGCTCATCGTTGCCGTGGCCAGCCGCCTTCAGGCGCGCCAGCAATTCGGGGAGCACGCGGGCCTCGAACGGTTCGGGCTGGCCGGCGTCACGGCGGCGGATCAGCTGGTACTGCTCGGCGATGTTGGCCAGGTTGAGGAACTGGTTGAACGCCCGCGCCACCGGCAGCAGGTCCTCCTCGGCCAGGTCGCCCAGGGTCGAGCTCAGTTGCTCGCCAGCCTCGCGCCGGTCGGCCTTGGCGCTGTGGCGGATGTCCTCGATCTTCTGCAGGAACGCCTCGCCATGCTGCTGGCGGATGGTCTCGCCAAGCAGTTCTCCCAAAAGGTGCACATCCTCGCGCAAGCGCAGATCGATATCACTCATCAGCCTTCTCCACTCCAGGAAACCGCATGCGCCCAAGAGTGCCCACTCGCGCCCGCCCCTGGCAAGCCGCGAGCCGCCAAAGCAACTAAAGTAAACACAGGTCATCCGAAGCAATGCCACTCCAGGCTTTGACAGAGGTCATCATGAAAATTCGCCAACTCGCCCAGCACTGGGAACAGAACGCCGCCGGCCGCCTGAGCCCCACCGGTCATGTCCTGCACCTGGACATGGAAGCAGAAGCGCGCCTGGCCGCGCTGATCGACATGTACCCCAAGCGCAGCCCCGAGGAACTCCTGGGTGAGCTGGTGGCGGCGGCACTGGAAGAGCTCGAGGCCAGCTTCCCCTACGTCAAGGGCCAGCAGGTGATCGCCACCGACGAGGAAGGCGACCCGTTGTACGAGGACATCGGCCCTACGCCGCGCTTTCTGGCCCTGTCCCGGCGCCACCTGCAGGCCCTTGGCCGGGTACAGAAAGACCCCTCGCACTGAGCCCTCCCGGGTGCCGGGCGCTGCCCGGCATACCGTCATCTATAGCGGAAGTTCCAGGCGAAATCCGCTGACTGATTAGTCAGAAAAAAATACCTTTAGCGTGCAAATTTTTCTGAACTATTCAAAAACCGCTTCGGTCACAGCCAATAGCCATCACGGCAAAACCCTGTAAACACGGGCCTTTGCGCCCGACGCTGGCAACAGGGGAACAGCGATTGTCACTGCGTGGCATCGTCGTTTAACAGGAGTGACCCAATGGAGTTGACCACCATGAAGACCCGCATCGCACAACCTTCCTCCACTCATCTGCGCGGGCTCAAGCTGGCCGCGCTGGCCCTGGGCAGCAGCCTGGTGCTGGCCGGCTGCGCGGGCAAGCCGCCTACCGAGCAGTACGCCGTGACCCAATCGGCGGTCAACTCGGCAGTCAGCGCCGGTGGCACCGAGTTCGCAGCAGTGGAAATGAAAGCTGCCCAGGACAAGTTCAAGAAGGCCGAAATCGCCATGCACGACAAGAAGTATGACGATGCCAAGCTGCTGGCCGAGCAGGCCGAATGGGACGCCCGCCTTGCCGAGCGCAAAGCCCAGGCGGCCAAGGCCCAGAAGGCCGTGCAGGATGCCCGCCAGGGCGTCCAGGACGTACGTGAGGAAGGCCTGCGCAGCGCTGAGTAAGCCTGCCCTGCCTCTATAGCCTTCGTTTAAAGATCAAAGGATGAACACTATGCGCAACTACGTCATGATTCCCGCCCTGCTGGCCCTGAGCGTCGGCCTTGCCGCCTGCTCCCACGACCCGAACGCCAACCTCGAGTCGGCCCGCACCAATTTCTCCGCCCTGCAGAGCGATCCGCAGTCGAGCAAGGTGGCCGCGCTCGAGACCAAGGACGCCCAGGATTGGCTGAACAAGGCCGACAAGGCCTACATGGATCGCGAGGATGAGAAGAAGGTCGACCAGCTCGCCTACCTCACCAATCAACGCGTCGAAGTAGCCAAGCAGACCATCGCCCTGCGCACCGCCGAAGGCGAGCTGAAAAATGCCGCGGCACAACGCGCCCAGGCCAAGCTCGACGCTCGCGATGCGCAGATCAGGAAACTGCAGGACAGCCTCAACGCCAAGCAGACCGACCGCGGCACCCTGGTGACCTTCGGCGATGTGCTGTTCGACTTCAACAAGGCCGAGCTCAAGAGCAGCGCCTACCCGAACGTCACCAAGCTGGCGCAGTTCCTCCAGGAAAACCCTGAGCGCAAGGTGATCGTCGAGGGCTACACCGACAGCGTCGGTTCGGCCAACTACAACCAGACCCTCTCCGAACGTCGCGCCGCCGCAGTGCGCATGGCCCTGGTGCGTGCCGGCGTGGACCCTGCGCGCATCGTCGCCCAGGGCTATGGCAAGGAGTATCCGGTAGCGGACAACGGCAGCAACTCCGGCCGTGCGCAGAACCGTCGTGTGGAAGTGACCATCTCCAACGACAACCAGCCGGTTGCACCACGCTCGGTCAGCCAGATCCAGTAAACCGTTGCTGGCTAAACGAGAACCCCGCCTTGATGGCGGGGTTTTCGTTCGGATCGATCAAAGCGTTCGCCAAGCCACTTACGCAAACGCCCCGAACACGTCGGGGCGTCTGCCTGGCGCACGTCACTGACTACTGGAACAGCGACTCGCTGGACAGGCCATTCTTCTCGAGGATCTCGCGCAGGCGCTTCAGGCCTTCGACCTGGATCTGCCGCACCCGCTCACGGGTCAGGCCGATCTCCAGCCCGACATCCTCCAGGGTACTGCTTTCATGCCCACGCAGGCCAAAACGCCGAACCACCACCTCACGCTGCTTGTCGGTCAACTCGCCCAGCCACTGGTCGATGCTCTGCGACAGGTCATCATCCTGCAGCAGTTCGCATGGGTCGGTGGGACGGTCATCGGTGAGGGTGTCGAGCAGCGTCTTGTCAGAGTCGGGCCCCAGCGAAACATCCACCGAGGACACCCGCTCGTTCAGGCCGAGCATGCGCTTGACCTCGGCCACTGGCTTCTCCAGCAGGCTGGCGATCTCCTCAGGCGACGGCTCGTGGTCGAGCTTTTGCGTAAGCTCGCGGGCGGCGCGCAGGTATACGTTGAGTTCCTTGACCACGTGAATGGGCAGGCGGATGGTGCGGGTCTGGTTCATGATCGCCCGCTCGATGGTCTGGCGGATCCACCAGGTCGCGTAGGTCGAGAAGCGGAAACCGCGTTCAGGATCGAACTTCTCCACCGCACGGATCAGGCCCAGGTTGCCTTCCTCGATCAGGTCGAGCAGCGACAGGCCACGATTGACGTAACGGCGGGCAATCTTGACCACCAGGCGCAGGTTGCTTTCGATCATGCGCTTGCGCCCGGCAGGGTCGCCTTTTTGCGACAGGCGCGCGAAATGCACTTCTTCCTCTGGCGAAAGCAGAGGCGAGAAGCCGATTTCGTTGAGATACAGTTGGGTCGCATCAAGTGCCCGACTGTAGTCGATGTACTTGTGCTGCTTGAGCGATGCGCCCTGTTTCGACTTGGTCCGAACCGAAGGTACAGCAGGTTCGTCTGACACCACATCCGTTTCCAAAACGATGCCCGTCTCCATCAGAAGCAGGTCATCGTCGATGTCAAACTCCGGCACTTCTTTACTGAGAGCCATTGTTATAGTCCTTTGCTGAGTTCGAACTCAGACTCGAGCGTCACCCTTCCATGGCAGCGCTGGAGCCTGTCCCCTCTACATCCAAGGAACAGGCCGGGACAATGATCAACGGCGTGGCAGGAACTGGAGAGGATCGACGGGTTTGCCCTGGCGGCGAATCTCGAAATGCAGCTTCACCCGATCAGTGCCCGTGGACCCCATTTCTGCGATCGTCTGCCCTGCCTTGACCTGCTGCCCCTCCCGAACCAAAAGCCTGCGGTTGTGACCGTAGGCACTGACGTAGGTATCGCTGTGTTTGATGATGATGAGCTCGCCATAGCCCCTCAAGCCACTGCCGGCGTAGACCACCGCTCCATCAGACGCAGCAAAAACAGGCTGTCCCAAATCACCGGCGATATCAATGCCTTTATTCAAACTACCGTTTGAAGCGAATTTTCCAATCAGCACGCCATTCGCCGGCCACGTCCAACCGCCGACCGCGCGCTCTGCGGCGGGCACCTGGGCAACCGTTTGCGAGGTGGTGGAAGGGGCAGTTGTGGCACTTTTGCCATTGCTGGTTGCCGGCGCCGTAGTGGCAACCGGCCGGCGGATCACGGTGGTCCGGCTCGATGAAGAAGCGCTGCCGACGACCGTCGTGCTGCCCCCCGCGCCGCTGCTGAAACGGATCGGCTGGCCCGGGCGGATGGTGTAGGGGGCGGGAATATTGTTGCGTGCCGCCAGCTCCTTGTAGTCCCAACCGTAGCGGAAGGCAATGGAGAACAGCGTGTCGCCGGGTTTGACGATGTACTGCCCCGAGGTGACGGTCGGGCGCTTGGGCGCGGCGTTGTTGCGGTCGACCACGCGGGCGCCGTTCGAGCTGGTGCTGGAACAGCCAGCCAGCAGGGTCCCCATGGCCAGCGCGATCACCAGAAGCTTCAAAACCGACCGATCCTTGCGCTGCCGCATGCCTGTGTGACCCACCCGCGCTCCCCTCATGCTGTCAAAAAATGACGATACAAAAATGCAATATTGTTTCAATTATAACCGAGCCACCCTGCTTGGGGTGACTCGCTGTTGGCCTGATCCAGTACGAAAAGCGCCACGCCAGATAGACAGGGCCCAGGCGCAAGAATTCGTCGTCGCCGCAAATATTCCGTTACGCCGCTCAGGCCAGTGGGCCATTGAGCAGCGGCACGAAGCGCACGGCGCCGAGTACCCGCCGCGAGAAGCCATGCTCTTCGCGCACGATCAGCATCAGTTGCTGGGTCTCCCCCGCCGGCCCGACCGGGATCACCATGCGTCCGCCCGGCGCCAGCTGATCGAGCAGTGCCTGCGGCACTTCAGGCGCGACTGCGGTGACGATGATGCCGTTGTAAGGCGCCAACGCCGGCCAACCTTCGCAGCCGTCGCCCCAACGGAACACCACGTTGCGCAGGTTGAGCTCGACTAGGCGCTCCTTGGCCCGGTCCTGCAGCACCTTGATGCGCTCCACCGAGAACACCCGCTCGACCAGTTGGGCCAGGATCGCGGTCTGGTAGCCCGAGCCGGTGCCGATCTCCAGCACCTTGTCCAGGGGGCCTGCCTCCAGCAACAGCTCGCTCATGTGCGCGACCATGAACGGCTGGGAGATCGTCTGGTTGTGGCCGATCGGCAGCGCCGTGTCTTCATAGGCGCGATGGGCCAGGGCTTCATCGACGAACAGGTGGCGCGGGGTGCGACGAATGGCCTCGAGTACCTTGGCGTTCGACACGCCTTCTTCATAGAGCCGCTGGATCAGCCGCTCCCGGGTACGCTGGGAGGTCATGCCGATGCCGCGGCGCTGCAGATCGTCCTGTTCGCGCATCAGAGCAGGCCCTCCAGCCAACCGTCGAGGCGCTCGAAGGCATCGTTGAAGGTGCGGTCCAGTTGCAGCGGGGTGATCGACACGTAACCCTGCATCACGGCATGGAAGTCGGTGCCCGGGCCGCCATCTTCGGCATCGCCGGCCACGGCGATCCAGTAGCCTTCCTTGCCCCGCGGGTTGACCACCTTGGTCGGTGCCGCGGCACGCGCGCGGTGCCCCAGGCGGGTGAGCTGGATGCCACGTATATGCTCCAGCGGCAGGTTGGGGATATTGACGTTGAGCACGGTGCGCGGCGGCAACTCCAGGCGCGACTGCGCCTCGACCAGGCGCCGGGCGATGTAGGCGGCGGTCGGCAAGTTGTCGGGCAGGCGCGACAGCAGCGAGAAGGCCAGCGAGGTGCCGCCGAGGAAGCGCCCCTCCAACGCCGCAGCCACCGTGCCCGAATAGAGCACGTCATCCCCCAGGTTGGCGCCCAGGTTGATGCCGGACACCACCATGTCCGGGGTTTCCGGCAACAGGCCGTTGAGCCCCAGGTGCACGCAGTCGGTCGGCGTGCCGTTGAGGCTGATGAAGCCGTTGGCCAGCGTCTGCGGATGCAGCGGCCGGTCCAGTGTCAGCGAGCTGCCAGCACCGCTTTTGTCTTGATCCGGGGCAATCACCACGCACTCGGCATAGTCCACCAACGCTTCATGCAGCGCGGCGAGGCCGGGTGCGGTAACACCGTCGTCATTCGAAATCAGAATACGCATGGGCTGTCCGTCTGCCCTGCCGGCACCAGATCGACGAGTTCGCGCACCACCACGGTGGCGAAGCATCCGGCCGGAAGGACGAATTCCAGTTGCAGGATATCAGGCTCGGGATAATGCCACGTCAGCCGCCCAATAGGGAGCCGCAGGATGCGCCGTTCGTGATCCATGCCCGCTCGCGCCAGCCAATCGCACAGCGCCGGATGACGTCCGGCGACCGTGGACTCGAGGTCGAGGGTCGCGCCCTGGCTCGGTGCCGCACCGGCGCCCCACAGCGGGCCCGTCGGGTGCAGGTCGAGAATGGCCAGGCGCGGGTCGTTGCACTCGGTCTCGCCGGCCACGAAGAAGCTGCGCTTGTCGGTGAAGGCCAGCAGGTCGCCGACCTGGGCGCGCTGCCAGCTGCCGTCGGCGACACGGGCGGCCAGCACCTGGTTGAACAGGTAGCTGCGCCCAGCCGACAGCAGCCGCGAACGCAGGTTGCGCTGCTCGGGCAGCGCCTGGCGAGCGGCCCAGCCCTGTGCGTCGTGCACATTGCCACCGGCATGGCCGAAGCGCTGGCTGCCGAAGTAGTTGGGCACGCCCTGCTGCTTGAGTTGCTCCAGGCGGGCATCAAGAGCCTGGTGGTCGGCCTCCAGCGCGGTCAGGCGCAAGGTGAAGCCATTGGCCGAATGCGCGCCACGCTGCAGCTTGCGCTGGTGGCGCACCTGCTTGAGCACGCGCAGGGTGTCGTCCTCGGCACGGGACAGGTCTGGGTCGGCCTTGCCCGGCAGGTGCAGGCTGAACCACTGGCGGGTCAGGGCCTGGCGGTCCTTGAGGCCGGCATAGCTGATGGCCCGCACCGGCACGCCGGCGGCGCGGGCCAGGCGGCGAGCCGCCTCCTCGGTGTTGAGGGCACGCTTCTCGACCCACAGCCACAGGTGCTCGCCCTGGCCGGACAGCGGGATATCGAGGACTTCATCGACCTGGAAGTCTTCAGCCACCGCCTTGAGCACCGCGGTGCCCAAGACATCGCCCGAGGCCCGAGGGCCTAGCAGTTCCAGTTCGGTCATGCTGGCAGCAGCAGGGCGACCGCATGCACGGCGATGCCCTCCTCGCGGCCGGTGAAGCCCAGCTTTTCTTCAGTGGTGGCCTTGACGTTGACCTGGTCGAGCTCGACCTGCAGGTCTGCGGCGATGTGCTGGCGCATGGTCTCGATGTGCGGGGCCATCTTGGGTGCCTGGGCGACGATGGTGGCGTCGACATTGCCGACCTTCCAACCCTTGTCACGCACGACAGCGACCACGTGGCGCAGCAGCACCCGGCTGTCGGCGCCCTTGAACTGCGGGTCGGTGTCGGGGAAATGCTTGCCGATGTCGCCCAGCGCCGCGGCACCCAGCAAGGCATCGCTCAGGGCGTGCAGCAGCACGTCGCCGTCGGAGTGGGCCAGCAGGCCGAACTTGTGGGGGATACGCACCCCGCCCAAGGTAATGAAATCACCGTCGCAGAAACGATGGACATCGTAGCCGTGGCCAATACGCATAGAAGAACGCCCTGATTGAGTCAGGGCGTGATTCTACCTGCTTTTGCGGTATTGGGGCTGCTTCACGGCCCTGCGGCTCAGACCCTGCCCAGTGCCACCGCATGATGGCGCAGGTGTTCATCGATGAAGCTGGCGATGAAGTAGTAGCTATGGTCGTAGCCTGGCTGCAGGCGCAGGGTCAGCCCATGGCCGCCCTTACGGGCCGCCTGCTCCAGCGCCTCTGGCTTGAGCTGCTTTTCAAGGAAGTCATCGCGATCCCCCTGGTCCACCAGCAGCGGCGGGCATTCATCCGCCTCGGCCAGCAGCACACTGGCATCCCACTCGCGCCACTGCGCCCGGTCTTCGCCCAGGTAGCGGCTGAAGGCCTTCTCACCCCAAGGGCAATCCATTGGATTGCTAATCGGTGAGAACGCCGACACCGAGCGGTAGCGCCCCGGGTTGCGCAAGGCGCAGACCAGCGCGCCATGCCCGCCCATTGAGTGGCCACTGATACTGCGCTGGCTTGACGCCGGGAAATGCTCCTCGATCAACTCCGGCAACTCGTGCACCACGTAGTCGTGCATCTGGTAGTTGCGCGCCCAGGGCTGCTGGGTGGCATTGAGGTAGAACCCCGCGCCGAGGCCGAAGTCCCAGGCACCGTCCGGATCACCCGGCACCTGCTCGCCACGCGGGCTGGTGTCCGGGGCGACGATGATCAGCCCAAGCTCCGCAGCCAGGCGCTGGGCGCCGGCCTTCTGCATGAAGTTCTCGTCGGTGCAGGTCAGGCCGCTGAGCCAGTACAGCACCGGCAGCTTTTCGCCCTGCTCGGCTTGGGGCGGCAGGTACACCGCGAACACCATGTCGCAGGCAAGCACCTTGGAGCTGTGCCGGTAACGCTTGTGCCAGCCGCCAAAGCTTTTCTGGCAAGAGATGTTTTCCAGCGTCATGGCGAGGGCCTCAGAAGTGGATTACGCTGCGGATGCTCTTGCCTTCGTGCATCAGGTCGAAAGCTTTGTTGATGTCCTCCAGGCCCATGGTATGGGTAATGAAGGTGTCCAGCGGGATCTCGCCTTTCTCGGACATTTCCACGTAGCTCGGCAGCTCACTGCGGCCACGCACGCCGCCGAAGGCCGAACCGCGCCAGACGCGACCGGTGACCAGCTGGAACGGACGGGTGGCGATTTCCTGGCCGGCACCGGCCACGCCGATGATCACCGACTCGCCCCAGCCCTTGTGGCAGCATTCCAGTGCCGCGCGCATCAGTTGCACATTGCCGATGCACTCGAAGGAAAAGTCCACGCCGCCGTCGGTGAGATCGACGATCACTTCCTGGATCGGGCGGTCGTAGTCTTTCGGGTTGATGCAGTCGGTGGCGCCCAGCTGCCGGGCGATCTCGAACTTGGCCGGGTTGATGTCGATGGCGATGATGCGCGAAGCCTTGGCCTTGACCGCGCCGATCACTGCCGACAGACCGATGCCGCCGAGGCCGAAGATGGCCACAGTGTCACCCGGCTTGACCTTGGCGGTGTTGAGCACCGCGCCGATACCGGTGGTCACGCCGCAGCCGAGCAGGCAGACCTTCTCCAGCGGGGCCTCTTTCTGGATCTTGGCCACGGAGATTTCCGGCAGCACGGTGTACTCGGAGAAGGTCGAGGTGCCCATGTAGTGGAACAGCTGCTGGCCCTTGTAGCTGAAGCGGGTGGTGCCGTCGGGCATCAGGCCCTTGCCCTGGGTGGCGCGGATGGCTTGGCACAGGTTGGTCTTGCCCGACAGGCAGAATTTGCACTTGCCGCATTCCGGGGTGTACAGCGGGATCACGTGGTCGCCGACCGCCACCGAGGTCACGCCCTCGCCAACCGCCTCGACGATCGCCCCGCCCTCATGGCCGAGAATCGACGGGAAGATGCCTTCCGGGTCGGCGCCAGACAGGGTATAGGCGTCGGTATGGCAGACACCCGAGGCGACGACGCGCAGCAGCACTTCGCCGGCCTTGGGCATGGCCACGTCCACTTCGACGATTTCCAGGGGTTTCTTGGCCTCGAAGGCTACAGCAGCGCGGGACTTGATCATCAAAGGTCTCCAGACAAGAGTGTCGATTGCAGGCAAGCAGTGTAATTCACAGCCTTTTGATGAATAATCCGGCCACTCACAAAACATTATTGCCATACAGGGATAATCCATTGAGCAGCCGCTGGGAAGGCATCGACGAATTCGTCGCCGTGGCAGAAATGGGCCAGTTCACCGCCGCCGCCGAACGCCTCGGAGTGTCTTCGTCGCACATCAGTCGGCAGATCGCCCGCCTGGAGGAACGCTTGCAGACCCGCCTGCTGTACCGCAGCACGCGGCGGGTGACCCTCAGCGAAGCCGGGCAGACCTTTCTCCAGCACTGCCAGCGCCTGCAGGATGGCCGCGAGGAAGCGTTGCGCGCCATGGGCGACCTGGCCAGCGAACCCAAGGGCCTGCTGCGCCTGACCTGCGCGGTAGCCTATGGCGAGCGCTTCATCGTGCCGCTGGTGACGCGCTTCATGGCGCTGTACCCGCAGTTGCGGGTGGAGGTGGAGTTGAGCAACCGCACCCTCGACCTGCTGCATGAGGGCATGGACCTGGCGATCCGCCTGGGCCGCCTGCAGGATTCCCGGCTGGTGGCCACGCGCCTGGCGCCGCGACGCATGTACCTGTGCGCATCACCGGCCTACCTGGCACGCTATGGGCGGCCGCACAGCGTGTCGGAGTTGGCGCGGCACAATTGCCTGGTCGGCAGCTCCGACCTGTGGGCGCTGCAGCAGGAGGGGCGCGAGATCAGCCAGCGGGTGCAGGGCAACTGGCGCTGCAACAGCGGCCAGGCGGTGCTGGATGCGGCGCTGCAAGGGATGGGCCTGTGCCAGTTGCCGGACTACTACGTGCTGGAGCATCTGCATAGCGGGGCGCTGGTGTCGTTGCTGGAGGGGCACCAACCGCCGAATACAGCGGTATGGGCGTTGTATCCGCAACAACGGCATCTGTCGCCGAAGGTGCGGCGGTTGGTGGACTATCTCAAGGAAGGGTTGGCGCAGTTGCCGGAGTATCGCACCACGCCTTTGCAGGAGCGGCCTTAGCCGCGATGCGGGCAACGCGGTCAGGCACCCGCTGCGCGAGTGATCGCGGCTGAAGCCGCTCCTACAGATACGGCGTCAGACCATCGCTCAGCGACGCCCAGCCCAGCGCTGGCGCAACCACTCCAAGTCCTCTGGCCGGGTCACCTTGATATTGTCGCTGCGCCCTTCGACCAGGCGCGGCGCATACCCGGCCCACTCGATGGCGGACGACTCATCGGTGACTGCTACATCGGACACCAGGCACTCGGCCAGCGCCCGGTGCAACATGCCGAGACGGAACATCTGCGGGGTGTAGGCTTGCCAGACGGTGCTGCGATCGACCGTCGCCGCCACCCTGCCCTCGCCGTCGGCACGCTTGAGCGTGTCCCGAGCGGGTACGGCGAGCAATCCACCGACAGTATCTTCAGCCAGGGCTGACAGCAACTTGTCCAGATCGCCACGCGCCAGATTCGGCCGCGCGGCGTCGTGCACCAGCACCCAGTCGTCATCCGACGCGCCCTGGGCGTGCAGCAGCAAAAGCGCATTGAGCACCGAGTCAGCGCGCTCGTCACCACCCGGGGCACGCTGGATACGCGGATCGCTGGCACAGCGCAGGCCGGGCCAGTAAGGGTCGTGTTCGGCAATGCTGACCACCACGCCCTTGAGCATGGGATGGTCGAGGAAACAGTCGAGGCTATGCTCGAGAATGGTCTGCCCGCCCAGTTGCAGATACTGCTTGGGCCGGTCGGCAGCCATGCGGGCGCCAATGCCCGCGGCGGGAATCACGGCCCAGAAGGCCGGCAGTTCGTTTGTCATTTCTGTGGCAGCTGGTAGAGGGTTTCGCCCTCCTTGACCATCCCCAGTTCATGACGAGCCCGTTCTTCCACGGTCTCCATACCTTTCTTCAACTCCAGGACCTCGGCATCGAGCACACGATTGCGCTCCAGCAGGCGCTCGTTTTCCGCATGCTGGTCGGCGATCTGCTGCTTGAGTTCGGTCACTTGCGCGAGGCTGCCATTACCTACCCAAAGGCGATATTGCAGGCCGCCGAGCAGCAGGAGCAGGACGAGGAACAACCAATAGGGACTGCGCATGAAGATATCCAGGGTAAAAAAGGCCGCCGCAGCGAGCTTCCGATAGCACGAAGCCTGGCCGAGGCCAGGCTTCGTCGACAGAAACCCGTGGAGACAGCCAAACGTTCATTACGAACGTTCAGCGGGCCCCGGCTGCTGCCTTTTTACCATCTCTTGCTCAGCCGCGAAACTCGGCACGACCGCGATACACGGCTTTGGCGCCCAGTTGCTCTTCGATGCGCAGCAGTTGGTTGTACTTGCTGACGCGGTCGGAGCGGCACAGCGAGCCGGTCTTGATCTGGCCAGCGGCAGTACCCACGGCCAGGTCGGCGATGGTCGAGTCCTCGGTTTCACCGGAACGGTGCGAAATCACCGCGGTGTAGCCAGCGGCCTTGGCCATCTGGATGGCTTCGAGGGTTTCGGTCAGCGAGCCGATCTGGTTGAACTTGATCAGGATCGAGTTGCCGATGCCCTTCTCGATACCTTCCTTCAGGATCTTGGTGTTGGTCACGAACAGGTCGTCGCCAACCAGCTGGACTTTCTCGCCGATCTTGTCGGTGAGGATCTTCCAGCCAGCCCAGTCGGACTCGTCCAGGCCGTCTTCGATCGAGATGATCGGGAAACGCTCGGTCAGGCCCTTCAGGTACTCGGCGAAACCTTCGGCGTCGAACGACTTGCCTTCGCCGGACAGGTTGTACTTGCCGTCTTCATAGAACTCGGAAGCGGCGCAGTCCAGGGCCAGGGTCACGTCGGTGCCCAGCTTGTAGCCGGCTTTCTCGACCGCTTCGGCGATGGCGGCCAGGGCGTCTTCGTTGGAAGCCAGGTTCGGCGCGAAGCCACCTTCGTCACCGACGGCGGTGTTCAGGCCACGGGCCTTCAGTACAGCCTTGAGGTGGTGGAAGATCTCGGTGCCCATGCGCAGGCCGTCGGAGAAGGTCTTGGCGCCAACCGGCTGGACCATGAACTCCTGGATATCGACGTTGTTGTCGGCGTGCTCGCCGCCGTTGATGATGTTCATCATCGGCACCGGCATGGAGTACTGGCCCGGGGTGCCGTTGAGGTTGGCGATGTGCGCGTACAGCGGCAGGTCCTGGTCCTGGGCGGCGGCCTTGGCGGCAGCCAGGGACACGGCGAGGATGGCGTTGGCGCCCAGCTTGGCCTTGTTCTCGGTGCCGTCCAGCTCGATCATCGCGCGGTCCAGGGCTTTCTGGTCCGATGGGTCCTTGCCCAGCAGCAGGTCGCGGATCGGGCCGTTGATGTTGGCGACGGCCTTCAGCACGCCCTTGCCCAGGTAACGGCTCTTGTCGCCATCACGCAGCTCCAGCGCTTCGCGCGAGCCAGTGGAAGCACCCGACGGCGCGCAGGCGCTGCCGATGATGCCGTTGTCGAGCAGTACATCGGCTTCCACGGTGGGGTTGCCACGCGAATCGAGAACTTCACGACCTTTGATGTCGACGATCTTTGCCATTGTTGTAAGCACTCCAGAATTGACGAAAACAACGCAGCTTTTGGGAATTCTTGCCGTTCACCAGGCGACATGGCACGGGCAGGCCTGGCGAAGGGAGCCCCTGACCGAAAGGTCAGGGGTGGAACGGGCGGTACTTTACCCGAGAAATGAGCTTTACGCGGTTTCTACCGTCGGAAAACTTTTCACCAGGTCGTCCAGCTGCTTGAGCTGTGCCAGGAACGGCTCAAGCTTGTCCAGGCGCAGGGCGCACGGGCCATCGCACTTGGCGTTGTCCGGGTCCGGATGTGCCTCGAGGAACAGGCCGGCCAGGCCCTGGCTCATGCCAGCCTTGGCCAGGTCGGTAACCTGGGCGCGGCGGCCACCGGCGGAGTCGGCGCGACCGCCCGGGGTCTGCAACGAGTGGGTCACGTCGAAGAACACCGGGTACTCGAACTCCTTCATGATGCCGAAGCCGAGCATGTCCACGACGAGGTTGTTGTAGCCGAAGCTCGAGCCGCGCTCGCAGAGGATCAGTTGGTCGTTGCCAGCCTCGACGCACTTGGCGAGGATGTGCTTCATCTCGTGGGGCGCCAGGAACTGCGCCTTCTTGATGTTGATCACCGCGCCGGTCTTGGCCATCGCCACGACCAGGTCGGTCTGGCGCGACAGGAAGGCCGGCAGCTGGATGATGTCGCACACCTTGGCCACCGGTTCGCACTGGTAGGGTTCGTGCACGTCGGTGATCACCGGCACGTTGAAGGTCTGCTTGATCTCCTCGAAGATCTTCAGGCCCTCTTCCATGCCCGGGCCGCGGTACGAGTTGACCGACGAACGGTTGGCCTTGTCGAAGCTGGCCTTGAACACGTACGGGATACCGAGCTTCTCGGTTACCCGCACGTACTCCTCGCAGACCTTCAGGGCCAGGTCACGGGACTCCAGGACGTTCATGCCGCCGAAAAGGACGAACGGCTTGTCGTTGGCGATCTCGATGTTACCGACGCGAATGATCTTCTGAGTCATGGATCAGGCCTTGTTCTTCTGTGCCAGGGCAGCCTTGACGAAACCGCTGAACAGCGGATGACCGTCACGTGGCGTCGAGGTGAACTCCGGGTGGAACTGGCAGGCGACGAACCATGGGTGGTCCTTGGACTCGACCACTTCAACCAGCGCGCCGTCTTCGGAGCGACCGGACACCTGCAGGCCAGCTTCGACCAG
The DNA here is from genome assembly GCF_018596375.1 of Pseudomonas sp. RC3H12. Taxonomy (NCBI): domain Bacteria; kingdom Pseudomonadati; phylum Pseudomonadota; class Gammaproteobacteria; order Pseudomonadales; family Pseudomonadaceae; genus Pseudomonas; species Pseudomonas sp. RC3H12. The sequence continues at coordinate 3,658,654 of NZ_CP075595.1, forward strand.
CTGCGGCAGCAGGTTGTTGTTGACTTCGTAGCGGTGGCGGTGACGCTCGGTGATGATGTCCTTGCCGTAGCAGTCGTGCACCTTGGAGCCGGCAGCCAGTTGGCAGTCCTGAGCGCCCAGGCGCATGGTGCCGCCCAGGTCGGACGCTTCGGTACGGGTCTCGACCGCGCCGGTGGCATCGGCCCACTCGGTGATCAGACCAACGACCGGGTGGCCGCTGTTGCGGTCGAACTCGGTGGAGTTGGCGTCTTTCCAGCCCATCACGTTACGGGCGAATTCGATCACGGCAACCTGCATGCCGAGGCAGATGCCCAGGTACGGGACCTTGTTCTCACGGGCGTACTGCACCGCGGTGATCTTGCCTTCAACGCCGCGCAGGCCGAAACCGCCCGGGACCAGGATGGCATCGGCGCCTTCGAGCAGGCTGGTGCCCTGGTTCTCGATATCTTCGGAGTCGATGTAGCGCAGGTTGACCTTGGTGCGGTTGGTGATGCCGGCGTGGCTCATCGCTTCGATCAGCGACTTGTACGCGTCCAGCAGCTCCATGTACTTGCCGACCATGGCGATGGTCACTTCCTGCTCAGGGTTGAGCTTGGCGTCGACGACCTTGTCCCACTCGGACAGGTCGGCGCTGTTGCACTGCAGGCCGAAGCGCTCGACGACGAAGTCGTCCAGGCCCTGGGCATGCAGCACGCCTGGGATCTTGTAGATGGTGTCGACGTCTTCCAGCGAAATCACCGCACGCTCTTCGACGTTGGTGAACAGCGCGATCTTACGGCGCGACGAGGCGTCGACCGGGTGGTCGGAGCGGCAGATCAGCACGTCAGGCTGCAGACCGATGGAGCGCAGTTCCTTGACCGAGTGCTGGGTCGGCTTGGTCTTGGTCTCGCCGGCGGTGGCGATGTACGGGACCAGGGTCAGGTGCATCAACATGGCGCGCTTGGAGCCCACTTCGACGCGCAACTGGCGGATGGCCTCAAGGAACGGCTGCGACTCGATGTCGCCCACGGTGCCGCCGATCTCGACCAGCGCGACGTCGGCATCGCCGGCGCCCTTGATGATGCGGCGCTTGATTTCGTCGGTGATGTGCGGGATGACCTGGATGGTCGCGCCCAGATAATCACCACGGCGCTCCTTGCGCAGCACGTGCTCGTAGATGCGGCCGGTGGTGAAGTTGTTGTTCTGGGTCATCGTGGTGCGGATGAACCGCTCGTAGTGGCCCAGGTCGAGGTCGGTCTCGGCGCCGTCGTGGGTGACGAACACTTCACCGTGCTGGAACGGGCTCATGGTGCCCGGGTCGACGTTGATGTACGGGTCCAGCTTGAGCATGGTGACTTTAAGCCCCCGCGCTTCCAGGATGGCCGCCAGGGAAGCCGAGGCAATGCCTTTCCCCAATGAAGAAACAACACCGCCCGTGACGAATATGTAGCGCGTCATGAAAAACCCTAGAAGTCTGCGTTAAGGCGGCCAGCGCCGCCGGAGAAAGCGAAGGAAGGCCGAAGCCCCCGATCACCTGCGTCAATCACAGTGCATCTCGAAAAACTGCCGCGTCTGTACAGACCAGGGGTGTCCCCGGCATGGAGCTCGCTCGTCATTTTAAGAAATCAGCCCAGCAAAAAACTGCTTGGTAATCGGCAACTGCTGTGTTTTCGCGGAACCCACAGAAGTTGTATCAAGAAGGGAGGGTAGTCTACCGGAATGTACCCTTCAGCTCAAACCTTGCACGTTCGTCGGCGGTTGCCAGTGCAGTTGACATTCGGCCTGAGCGAGTCCGGGCAGATTGGCCACCGCCAGCAGTTGCTCGCCCCGGTACAGCAGTGGCAGGCGCGAGCGCACGAAGTGCGGGACCTGCAGCTCGTTGAAAAGACGCTTGAGGTCACGCCGGCCACGGCCACTGACCTCCAGCATTTCGCCGCCTTGACGGTAGGCGATGCGCAGGCCTGTGTTGTCCATGCAGCCTTCCAGCCACACCTGGCCGTTGCCCGGCAGCGCCAGGGGCGTGGACGGGTTCGGCCACGCCCATTCACCCGTCGGAGCCTGGAGCCATTGCCCGTCCAGCCACCAGATGCGCCCGTGGCTGCGCTGCAACTGACCGTCGGTCAGGCGCCAGATCGGGCAGGCATCGCCTGCCGCGCCACGCAGGTCATCCCAACCGGCCCAGTGGCGGCTGTCCGGCAGGCGGGTGCGGCGACCGAGCCAGCATTGCAGGGCATTGCGCTGGCGCGCCGGTGACAGCGCCTGGAGTACGGCGAGGTCGAGGGAGGCAAGACCGAGCCAGGGCAGCGGCGCATTGTCGCACGCCGGAGCCAGGTCAGTGGCGGCCAGCTCGTCAAGCAGGCCGAGGGCCTCGCCCAGGTGCTCGGCGCTGCGCGCCAGGTTGCCCTCAGCCTGGGGCCAGCGACCGCGCAGCAGCGGGAAGACCTCCGCGCGCAGGAAGTTGCGGGCGAAGGTGGTGTCGGTATTGGAGGGATCGTCAACCCACACCAGCCCCCTGCTCTGGGCATAAGCGTGCAAGCGCTCACGCGAAACCTTCAGCAGCGGGCGCACGAGCCTGCCCTGCCCCAACGAGCGCGCCTCGGGCATGGCCGACAGACCACGCAAGCCGGCGCCGCGCAGCAGACGGAACAGCAAGGTTTCGGCCTGATCGTCACGGTGTTGGCCGGTGAACAGCACTTCGCCTACGCCCAGCCGTTTTTCGAAGGCGTCGTAGCGGGCGTTGCGGGCCGACTGTTCGAGGCTGGCGCCAGGGGTGACCTGGACAGGGACCACATCGAGTTCGACACCCAGGGCGGCACACACCGCTCGGCAGTGATCGGGCCAGGCATCGGCGGCGGCTTGCAGGCCGTGATGTACATGGATGGCGCGCAGGGGCGGCGTTGAATGGTTGCGGGTGTAATCGGCGAGCTGGTGCAGGAGGACGGTGGAGTCCAGGCCGCCGGAGAAGGCGACGTACCAGGCGGGGGCGTTGAGCCAGGGAGAGAGTTGCGCAGTGAGGTCGAGCATACTAGTCCCTCTTCAAATCGCATCGCGGGGCAAGCCCGCTCCCACGCTACAGAACGTGGGAGCGGGCTTGCCCCGCGATCGAGGGCGTCAGACTACGATCAGAGACCGTAGCTCATCAGGCGATCGTAACGGCGCTTGAGCAGCGCGTCGTTGTCGAGCTTGCCGAGCATGTCCAGCTGTTCGATCAGGTCGGCGCGGATGCTCGCGGACATCTTGGCCGGATCACGGTGGGCGCCGCCCAGCGGCTCCTGGATGACCTTGTCGACGATGTTCAGGCTCTTCAGGCGCTCGGCGGTGATGCCCATGGCCTCGGCGGCGTCGGCGGCCTTGTCAGCGGTCTTCCATAGGATCGAGGCGCAGCCTTCCGGCGAGATCACCGAGTAGGTGGAATACTGCAGCATGTTCAGCTGGTCGCACACACCGATGGCCAACGCGCCGCCGGAACCACCCTCACCGATCACGGTGGCGATGATCGGCGTCTTCAGGCGCGCCATCACGCGCAGGTTCCAGGCGATGGCCTCGCTCTGGTTGCGCTCTTCGGCGTCGATGCCCGGATAGGCACCCGGGGTGTCGATGAAGGTCAGGATCGGCATCTTGAAACGCTCGGCCATTTCCATCAGGCGGCAGGCCTTGCGATAGCCTTCGGGACGCGGCATGCCGAAGTTGCGGCGCACCTTCTCGCGCACTTCACGGCCCTTCTGGTGGCCGATGACCATGACCGGCTTGTCGTCCAGGCGCGCGGTGCCACCGACGATGGCGGCGTCGTCGGAGAAGTGACGGTCGCCGTGCAGCTCTTCGAACTCGGTGAAGAGGTGGTCGATGTAGTCGAGGGTGTAGGGGCGGCGCGGGTGACGGGCCAGACGGGCGATCTGCCAGCTGGTCAGGTTGCCGAAGATGCTCTCGGTCAGGGTGCTGCTCTTGTCCTGCAGACGGGCAATTTCATCGCTGATGTTCAGCGAGTTGTCGTTACCCACCAGGCGCAGCTCTTCGATCTTGGCTTGCAGGTCGGCAATCGGCTGTTCGAAATCGAGGAAATTCGGGTTCATAGGCTTCCGTCTTGGGTCTACGGCCAGGCGGCCGGCCGGTTGATCCGTTTGGCGCCCTACCTTAAGGGATCAGGCGCATATAGGTCGAGATTAAAATTCGTCGTTTCAACGGTATTGCAGGAAGACGTTCTCACGTCCGAACTGGTCACGCAGTGCCTGAATCAGGCCGTCGGCCGGGTCGATGGACCACTGGTCGCCGAATTGCAGCATGGCCTTGGCGTCGCTGCCGGTGTACTCCAGGGTGATCGGGCAGCCACCACGGTGGCGGGTGATCAGCTCGCCCAGCCAGTTCAGGCGGTCCCCCTTGAGCGCGTCGTGGGCGACCTTCAGGCGCAGGCTTTCGGCCAGCTTGGTACGGGCATCCTCCATGGTCATCACCGTCTTGACCCGCAGGCGCAGGCCACCGGAGAAGTCGTCGTTGCTGACCTCCCCTTCCACCACCACCATGGCGTCGGTCTGCAGAAGAGCCTGGGCGCCCATGAAGGCATCGGCGAACAACGAGGCCTCGATGCGCCCGGAACGGTCGTCGAGGGTGACGAAGCCCATCTTGTCGCCCTTCTTGTTCTTCATCACGCGCAGGGCAATGATCATCCCGGCGATGGTCTGGGTATCCCGCGCGGGCTTCAGGTCGACAATGCGCTGGCGGGCGAAACGGCGGATCTCGGTCTCGTACTCATCGATCGGATGCCCGGTGAGGTACAGGCCGAGGGTGTCCTTTTCGCCCTTCAGGCGCTCTTTGAGCGTCAACTCCCGCACCTTGCGGTGGTTGGCGTAAACGTCGACATCCGCCTCGTCGAACATGCCGCCGAACAGGTCGACATGGCCACTGTCGGCGGTATGGGCCGCCTGTTCGGCAGCCTTGACGGCCTCACCCAGCGCCGAGAGCAGGGTCGCGCGGTTGATGTCGATGTTGGCCTGGTAGGCCTTGATCTCGTCATGGAAGTGCGGGCCGAGACGATCCAGTGCGCCACTGCGAATCAACGCATCGAGGGTACGCTTGTTGACGCGCTTGAGGTCGATGCGCTCACAGAAGTCGAACAGGTCCTTGAACGGACCACCCTGTGCGCGCGCCTCGACGATCGCCTCCACCGGGCCTTCGCCCACGCCCTTGATCGCCCCCAGGCCATAGACGATGCGGCCATCGTTGTTGACGGTGAACTTGAAGTCGGAGAAGTTCACGTCCGGCGCGTCGAGGCGCAGCTTCATGCTGCGTACTTCCTCGACCAGCACCACGACCTTGTCGGTGTTGTGCATATCCGCCGACAGGACCGCGGCCATGAACGGCGCCGGGTAGTGGGTCTTCAACCACGCTGTCTGGTAAGAGACCAGGCCATAGGCCGCAGAGTGAGATTTGTTGAACCCGTAACCGGCGAATTTCTCTACCAGATCGAAGATGTTACCGGCTAGATCCGCATCAATGTTGTTGGCCACGCAGCCTTCGATGAAACCGCCACGCTGCTTGGCCATTTCCTCGGGCTTTTTCTTACCCATGGCCCGGCGCAGCATGTCGGCGCCACCCAGGGTATAGCCCGCCATCACCTGGGCGATCTGCATCACCTGTTCCTGGTACAGGATGATGCCGTAGGTCGGCGCAAGAACGGGCTTGAGGCCTTCGTACTGGTAATCCGCATGCGGGTAGGCCAACTCGGCGCGACCGTGCTTGCGGTTGATGAAGTCGTCCACCATGCCCGACTGCAGCGGGCCGGGACGGAACAGCGCCACCAGTGCGATCAGGTCTTCCAGGCAGTCGGGCTTGAGCTTCTTGATCAGCTCTTTCATGCCGCGCGATTCGAGCTGGAACACTGCAGTGGTTTCAGCCTTCTGCAACAGCTCGTAGGTCTTGCGGTCGTCCAGCGGGATGAAGTCGATGTTGACGTCGGGCAGGTTCTTCTTGGCCTGCTCACGGTTGATGATCTCCATCGCCCACTTGATGATCGTCAGGGTGCGCAGGCCGAGGAAGTCGAACTTCACCAGGCCCGCGGCCTCGACGTCGTCCTTGTCGAACTGGGTCACCAGGCCGCCGCCTTCTTCATCACAGGCGATCGGCGAAAAGTCGGTAAGCTTGGTCGGGGCGATCACCACGCCGCCGGCGTGCTTGCCGGTACCGCGGGTGACACCTTCGAGCTTGAGGGCCATGTCCCAGATTTCGCGGGCATCCTCGTCGCCCTTGAGGAAGTCGCGCAGGATCTCTTCCTGCTCGTAGGCCTTCTCCAGGGTCATGCCCACTTCGAACGGGATCATCTTCGACAGGCGGTCGGCCAGGCCGTAGGACTTGCCCTGCACCCGCGCCACGTCACGCACCACCGCCTTGGCGGCCATGGTGCCGAAGGTGATGATCTGGCTCACCGCGTTGCGCCCGTATGCCTCGGCCACGTAGTCGATCACCCGGTCGCGGCCATCCATGCAGAAGTCGACGTCGAAGTCGGGCATGGAAATACGTTCAGGGTTGAGGAAGCGCTCGAACAGCAGGTCATAGGCCAACGGATCAAGGTCGGTGATCTTCAGCACGTAGGCCACCAAGGAACCGGCACCCGAACCCCGGCCCGGGCCGACCGGCACATCGTTGTTCTTCGCCCACTTGATGAAGTCCATAACGATCAGGAAGTAACCGGGGAAGCCCATCTGGATGATGATGTCCAGCTCGAACTTCAGGCGGTCCAGGTAGACCTGGCGCTTCTCTTCGTAGTTGGGCGTGGTCTCCTTCGGCCAGAGCACCGCCAGGCGCTCTTCCAGGCCTTCGTGGGAGACATGCCGCAGGTAGTCGTCGATGCCCATGCCGTTGGGCGTCGGGAAGTCGGGGAGGAAGTACTTGCCCAGCTGCACGGTGATGTTGCAGCGCTTGGCGATCTCCACGGTGTTGGCAATGGCATCCGGCAGGTCGCTGAACAGCTCGGTCATCTCTTCGGCGGACTTTAGGTACTGCTGGTCGCTGTAGCCACGCGGGCGGCGCGGGTCGTCCAGGGTCCAACCCTCGCCGATGCACACGCGGGTCTCGTGGGCGTCGAAGTCCGACTGCTTGACGAAGCGCACGTCGTTGGTCGCCACCAGCGGCGCGCCGAGCTTGTCGGCCAAGGCCACGGCAGCGTGCACGTATTCCTCGTCACCAGCGCGGTTGGTACGCTGCACCTCGACGTAGAAGCGCTCGGGGAACATGCTCATCCAGTCGGCGAGCAGTACCTGGGCTTCGTCCTGACGATTGGCCATCAGCGCCATGCCGATGTCGCCTTCCTTGCCCGCGGACAGGGCAATCAGCCCCTCGCTGGCCGGGGCGATCCAGTCGCGCTGGATGATCACCAGCCCATTGCGCTGGCCATCGGTCCAACCACGCGAGATCAGCTCGGTGAGATTGCGGTAACCCTTGGGGTTCATGGCCAGGAAACAGATGCGCGACAGTGGCGCCTCCGGGTCAACGCCAGCCAGCCACAGGTCGGCGCCGCAGATCGGCTTGATGCCGGCGCCCATGGCGGTCTTGTAGAACTTCACCAGCGAGCACATGTTGCTCTGGTCGGTGATCGCCACCGCCGGCATGTTCATCCCGGCCAGGGCCTTGGCCAGCGGCTTGATCCGCACCAGGCCGTCGACCAGGGAGAATTCGGAGTGCACGCGAAGGTGAACGAAGGAGACCGACATGGAGGATCCTGTAGCAGTGCTGAACGACAAGGGCGGGATTGTAGCGTATTGCTCTGCGCTTGCCTCGCCTGCAGGTCAGCGGTTGATTGCAGAATGCATCACGGGGCAAGCCCGCTCCCACGCCAAGCCTGCAATGGAATCGGCTGCGTGGGAGCGGGCTTGCCCCGCGATGCATGGCGATAATCAGATCAGAAAGGTGGAAACGCCCTCACGAGCTTCCCAGGCAGCTCGAACAGGTGCGAACGAACGCCGATGAATGGGCGTCGGCCCTAGACGGGCCAGGGCCTCAAGGTGCACTGGAGTCGGATACCCCTTGTGCCCGCCGATCCCATAACCCGGGTAGATCAGCTCGAACGCGCTCATCTCGCGGTCACGGGTGACCTTGGCCAGAATCGAGGCGGCGGCGATGGCCGGCACCTGCGAATCACCCTTGACCACCGGAGCCGCCGGTACCGAAAGCTTCGGGCAGCGGTTGCCATCGATCAGCGCCAGTTTCGGCGTGACGTGCAGCCCTTCGACCGCACGCTGCATGGCCAGCATGGTCGCATGGAGGATGTTCAGTCGGTCGATTTCCTCGACCTCGGCGCGAGCGATGCAGAAACTCAGCGCCTTTTCGCAGATCTCGTCGAACAGCGCATCGCGCTTGGCTTCGGTGAGTTTTTTCGAGTCGTTCAGGCCGAGGATAGGCCGGCGCGGGTCGAGAATTACCGCTGCGGTGACCACCGCGCCGCACAGCGGACCACGGCCCACTTCGTCGACGCCGGCCACCAGTTCCTCGACCAGGTTGAAATCCAGTCCCATCTGCATGTCAGCGGTCCTTCAACAGGGCAAGCACCGCGTCGGCCGCCTGGTTGGAGGCATCGCGGCGCAGGGTGCGGTGGATCTGGTCGAAGCTGTCGGTCTGCAGCGTGCCGTCCTTGACCAGCGGCGCCAGGGTTTGCGCCAAGGCCTCGCTGGTGGCGGCGTGCTGCAGCAACTCGGGCACCAGCAGGCGCTGGGCGAGCAGGTTGGGCAGCGACACGTACGGGCTCTTGACCATGCGTTTGAGGATCCAGTACGTCAGCGGTGCCAGGCGATAGGCCACCACCATCGGCCGCTTGTACAGCATCGCTTCCAGGGTGGCGGTACCCGAGGCGATCAGCACCGCGTCGCACGCCGCCAGGGCCTTGTGCGACTGGCCGTCGAGCAAGGTCAGCGGCAGCTCGCGCCCTTCGAGCATCTGCTCGACCTGGGCGCGGCGCGCGGCATTGGCGCACGGCAGCACGAAACGTGCGCCAGGCACCAGCTCGCGCAAGCGCTGGGCTGCGTCAAGGAACAAGGCGCCCAGGCGCCCCACTTCGCCGCCGCGGCTGCCAGGCATCAGGGCGATCACCGGGCCATCGCCCAGGCCCAGCTCGGCACGCGCAGCGCCACGGTCAGCCTCGAGGGGAATGGTATCCGCCAACGGGTGGCCGACGAAACGCACCGGCACACCCTGCTCTTCATAGAAGCGCGCCTCGAACGGCAGCAGGGTGAGCATCAGGTCGCACCCCTCGCGGATCTTCAGTACGCGCTTCTGTCGCCAGGCCCAGACCGACGGGCTGACGTAGTGCACCGTCTTGATCCCGGCCTGGCGCAGCTTGAGCTCGATATTCAGGGTGAAGTCAGGTGCGTCGATACCGATGAACACGTCGGGCTTTTCACCGATCAGTGTCTCGATCAGCAGCTTGCGCCGCTTGAGCAGCTCGCGCAGACGCCCGAGCACCTCGACCAGACCCATGACGGCCAGGCGCTCCATCGGGAAGTAGGAGGTCATGCCTTCGGATTCCATCAAGGGACCGCCGACGCCGATGAACCGCACATCGGGATGGCGCGCCTTGATGGCACGCATCAAGCCGGAACCGAGGATGTCGCCGCTGGCCTCGCCCGCGACCAGCGCCACGCAAAGTTGGGCCATGTCAGCGCGTGATGCCGCGGGCGGAGTTGGCGATCGATTGACGGAACAGGTCGACTTCCGGGAACTGGCTCACCAGCTCGTCCAGCTCCTTGAGCGCCTCTTCGACGGTCAGGCCCTGGCGATAGACAACCTTGTAGGCGCGGCGCAGTGCATGCAGTACTTCGTCGCTGAAACCGCGACGGCGCAAGCCTTCGAAGTTCATGCTGCGCGCCTCGGCCGGGCTGCCGAACACCGTCACGTAGGCCGGCACGTCCTTGCCGATCGCGGTGCCCATGCCGGAAAAGGCATGCGCGCCAATATGGCAGTACTGGTGCACCAGCGTGTAGCCCGACAGGATCGCCCAGTCGCCCACGTGCACGTGCCCGGCCAACGCGGTGTTGTTGACCAGGATGCAGTGGTTGCCGATGACGCTGTCATGGCCGATGTGGGCATAGGCCATGATCAGGTTGTGATCGCCCAGCGTCGTTTCCGAACGGTCCTGCACGGTGCCGCGATGGATGGTGACACCCTCGCGGATCACGTTGTGGTCACCGATCACCAGGCGCGTCGGCTCACCCTTGTACTTCAAGTCTGGGGTGTCTTCACCGATCGAGGAGAACTGGTAGATGCGGTTGTGCTTGCCGATACGGGTCGGCCCTTTAAGCACGACGTGTGGGCCAATGACGGTGCCCTCCCCGATTTCGACATCGGGGCCTACGATCGACCAGGGGCCAACCTCGACGCCCTCGGCCAGCCTGGCCGAGGGGTCGATGATCGCCCGTGGATCAATCGAACTCATAGGGAGCGTTCCGCGCAGGTGATCTCGGCCGAGCAGACCGGCTTGCCGTCCACCAAGGCACGGCATTCGAACTTCCAGATCATGCTCTTGCGGCTGAGGAACTTGGCTTCCAGGACCAGCTGGTCACCCGGCAGTACCGGTTGGCGGAAACGCAGCTTGTCGGAGCCGACAAAGTAGTAAAGCGTGCCGTCAGCCGGTTTGGCGTCGAGCATCTTGAATCCGAGAATTCCGGCCGCCTGGGCCATCGCCTCGATGATCAGCACGCCCGGCATGATCGGATGCGCCGGGAAGTGGCCATTGAAGAACGGCTCGTTGATGCTGACATTCTTGTAGGCACGAATGCTTTGGGCCTCGAAGTCCAGGTCCGTCACCCGGTCCACCAGCAGGAACGGGTAACGGTGAGGCAGGTATTCGCGAATCTCGTTGATGTCCATCATTTCGGGGGGAAGCCTGTATAAGAATAGGGAGCGCAGGTGCTGACCACACGCTCCTTTTGCAGATCCAAAGAGGAGCCAGCTAGCGACTGTAACGCTCGCTCAGTAAATGGTATCAGCCTTCTGATGTCGGCTGGCCACCTGAGGTCACGGTGTCGACACGCTTTTCCAGCTGCTGGAGACGCTTGGACATCTCGTCCAGCTGGCGAATGCGAGCGGCGCTCTTGCGCCATTCGGCCAAAGGTTGCATGGCCGTACCGGAAGAGTAGCCACCCGGTTCGGTAATCGAACGGGTCACCATGGTCATGCCGGAGACGAAAACATTGTCGCAGACGTCGATGTGACCGACCATCCCGACCCCACCGGCAATCATGCAGTGCTTGCCGATACGGGTACTGCCCGAGATGCCGACGCAGGCCGCCATCGCCGTGTGGTCACCGACCTGCACGTTATGGGCGATCTGGATCTGGTTGTCGAGCTTGACGCCATCACCGATGCGCGTATCCGACAGGGCGCCGCGGTCCACCGCAGTGTTCACGCCGATCTCGACATCGTCGCCCAGGGTGACGCCGCCGATCTGCGCAATCTTGCGCCAGATGCCTTTCTCGTTGGCAAAGCCGAAGCCCTCGCCACCGATCACCGCGCCGGACTGGATGACCACGCGCTTGCCGATGGTCACGTCGTGATACAGCGTGACACGGGGTGCCAACCAGCCACCCTCGCCGATGATGCAACGGGCACCGATGAAACAGTGCGCGCCGACCGTCACGTTGGCGTCGATTCGCGCGCCGCTTTCGACCACCGCGAACGGACCGATGCTGGCGCTGGCATCCACCTGGGCATCCTCGGCAACCACGGCGCTGGGATGAATTCCCGCCACAGCCTTGGGCTTCGGATCGAACAGGTGCGAGATGCGCGCGTACGCCAAATACGGGTCGGCCACGATCAAGGCATTGCCGGCGAAACCTTCGGCGTCCTCGGCCTTGAGCAATACCGCGCTGGCTGTGGAATCCTCCAGAAACTTGCGGTACTGCTTGTTGGCCAGGAAACTCAGCTGCCCGGAAACGGCCTCCTGCAAGGTGGCCAACCCGGTGATTTCCAGCGCTTCGGGACCTTTGAGCTCGGCCCCGAGGGCTTCGGCCAGCTGGCCGAGTGTCATGGTTACGGTCATATCAACGGGCTTGGTTCATGCGCTCGATGACCTGGCGAGTGATGTCGTACTGCGGCTTGACATCGATGACCGCGCCACGCTCGAGCACCAGGTCGAAGCCGCCCTTCTTGATCACTTCCTCGACGGCGCCATCAAGCTTGGGCTTGAGCTGCTTGAGCATGTCGCGATCCGCCACGGCCTTGGCTTCGTTGAGCTCCTTGGACTGGAACTGGAAGTCGCGGGCCTTTTGCTTGAACTCGAGCTCGAGGCGCTCGCGCTCTGGCTGAGGCATCTTGTCGCCGCCCTTGATCAGGCGATCCTGGATGCCCTTGGCGCTGCTTTCCAGGCCCTTGAGCTTGGTCAGTTGCGGGCCGAACTTCTTCTCGGCGTCAACGGCGTATTTCTTGGCCGCGTCGGATTCCAGCAGGGCCATCTGATAGTTCAGCACGGCAACCTTCATTTCGGCGAAAGCCGGGGTGGCGACCAGCGCCGCGGCCACAAGGGCCAGTTGAGTCAACTTACGCACGATGCACTCCTGGATAATCCGTTGTCGTTATGCAAGGGCCGACCTCAGAAGGTCTGGCCCAGAGAGAATTGGAACACTTGCGTGTCGGCGTCGTCCGGCTTCTTGATCGGCATCGCCAGGCTGAAGCTCAGCGGGCCCAGCGCGGTGATCCAGGTTACGCCCAGACCGACGGAGCTGGCCATGTCCGAGAAACCGACCTTGGTGCAGTCCGGCTTGGAACCGCAGTTGGTGTCGAACACGTTACCCACGTCCCAGAACACGGAGGTGCGCAGCGAACGCTGGTCCTTGACGAATGGCAGCGGGAACAGCAGCTCCACACCACCCTGGACGAGGACGTTGCCACCGAACGGCAGCGGATCCTGGTCCGGGTCGGCGATGGTGCCCTGGTTGCCGGTCACGGCGGCGCCACGGCTCGGTGTGCTGCGTGGGCCCAGGGTACTGTCCTTGAAGCCGCGCACGGAGTTGAAACCGCCCGCGTAGTAGTTCTCGTAGAACGGCAGACCGTTGGTCGAGCCATAGCCATCACCATAGCCCAGCTCGGTGTGCAGGCGCAGGGTGTAGTCGTTGTTGATCGGCTTGAACAGCTGGCCACGGTAGTCGAGCTTGTAGAACGACAGGTCGCTGCCCGGCACGGTGGTCTCGAGGGTCAGGCTCTGGGAGTGACCCCGGGTGGCCAGCACGCCCTTGTTCAAGGTCGACTCGGACCAGCCGATCGACGCCTTGAAGTTGAGGAAGTTGTCGCCTTCATCCTGGATGAACTTGAAGATCTCATCGACGGTGTAGCGGCCGGTCTTCAGCTTGTCCTGCTGCACGGTCAGGCCGTAGGTCAGGCGCGAGGTCTCGCTGATCGGGTAGCCGAGGCTGACGCCCGCACCCAGGCTGTCCACCGCATAGCTGGCCACGTCGACGTCGAGGTCGTCGTAGTCGGTGCTGCGGTAGAAGGCGTTGTAACCCAGGCTCACACCGTCGGGGGTGAAGTAGGGATCAACGTAGCCGAAGTTGTAGCGGGTCTGGTATTCGGAACGGGTCAGGCCGATGGAGACCTTGTTACCGGTACCCAGGAAGTTGTTCTGGCTGATCGAGCCACCCAGGATCAGGCCCGCGCTCTGGGCGAAACCGACGCTGGCGGTGATCGAGCCGGAGGCTTGCTCTTCGACGCTGTAGTTGACGTCGACCTGGTCGTCGGTGCCCGGCACCGGCGGCGTCTCGACGTTGACTTCCTTGAAGAAGCCCAGGCGCTCGAGGCGGGTCTTGGATTGGTCGATGAGGTAGGTCGAAGCCCAGCCACCTTCCATCTGGCGCATTTCGCGGCGAAGCACTTCGTCTTCGGTCTTGGTGTTGCCGCGGTAGTTGATGCGGTTGACGTAGGCACGCTTGCCCGGATCGACGACAAACATGATGTCGACGGTGTGATCCTGGTCGTTCGGTTGCGGCACGCCGTTGACGTTGGCGAAGGTATAGCCTTCGTTACCCAGGCGACGGGTGATCAGGTCGGAGGTGGTAGTCATCACCTTGCGCGAGAACACCTGGCCCGGCTGCACCAGCAGCAGCGACTTGACCTGGTCTTCCGGTACTTTCAGGTCACCGGACAACTTCACGTCGCGGACGGTGTACTTCTCGCCCTCGTTGATGTTGACGGTGATGTAGACGTGCTTCTTGTCCGGGGTGATCGACACCTGGGTGGAGGCAATGTCCATGTTGATGTAGCCGCGGTCCAGGTAGTAGGAACGCAGGCGCTCCAGGTCACCGGACAGTTTTTCGCGGGCGTACTTGTCGTCGTTCTTGAAGAACGACAGCCAGTTGGTGGTCTTGAGCTCGAACAGCTGGCCTAGGGTCTCGTCGTCGAAGACCGTGTTGCCCACCACGTTGATGTGCTGGATCGCGGCCACGGTGCCTTCGTTGATCTTGATCTTCAGGCCCACGCGGTTGCGCGGCTGCGGCACGACTTCGGCGTCGACTTCGGCCGAATAGCGGCCCTGGGCCACGTACTGGCGCTGCAGCTCGTTACGCACGCCTTCGAGCGTCGCGCGCTGGAAGATCTCGCCTTCGGCCAGGCCCGACTGCTTCAGGCCCTTCATCAGGTCTTCGGTGCTGATCGCCTTGTTGCCTTCGATCTCGATGCTCGACACCGAAGGGCGCTCGACCACGTTGATGATCAGGACATTGCCGTCGCGGTTCAGCTGGATGTCCTGGAAGAAGCCGGTCTTGAACAGCGAGCGGGTAGACTCGACCAGACGGCGGTCGTCGACCTGGTCACCGACGTTCAGCGGCAACGCGCCGAACACGCTGCCGGCGGAAACCCGCTGCAGGCCGTTGACACGAATATCGGAGATGGTGAAGGACTCGGCGTGAACTTCAGCGATCATCAGTGCGGAGAGCACCGCAGTTAGCAGCAGACGTTTCATGAAGTCCTTTTATTCCAACTGGCAATAAACAACCCGCCGCGAGAAAGCGGCAGGTTTCGCGATTGAGCGAAGCTTTTATAGTCGACCCAGATCGTTGATCAGGGCGAGCAACATCACCCCGACGACCAAACTGATACCGATCTGGACCCCCCAACCTTGCACCCGATCCGAGAGCGGACGACCGCGCGCCCACTCGATCAGGTAGAACAGCAAATGCCCCCCATCCAGTACCGGGATGGGCAGCAGGTTCAGAACCCCCAGGCTTATGCTCAGGTAGGCCAGGAAATTCAGGAAATCCCCAACGCCCGACTGGGCTGAAGCGCCCGCCACTTTAGCAATGGTTATCGGTCCGCTCAAGTTTTTTACCGAGAGCTCTCCGAACAGCATTTTCTTCAGCGATTCGAGGGTCAGGACACTCATGTTCCAAGTGCGGGACAAGCCCTCGCCCACCGCCTCCAGCGGCCCGTAACTGACCTCGCGAAGCATCTTCGCCGGCCATTCGCTGGCCTTGACCCCGGCGCCCAGATATCCAGCAGACGCCTGGCCTTCGCCCTTGCGTGCCAGGGTGACCGGCACCTCAAGGGCTGCGCCGTCGCGCTCGATGCGCAGGTTCACCATGCGCTCGGGGCGGGCGCGGACCGCGTCGACCACCTGCTGCCAGTCGCCCAGCGCCATACCGTCGATTGCCAGCAGCTTGTCACCGGTCTTGAGCCCGGCGGCGGCGGCCGGCCCTTTCGGATCGATCTCCGCCAGCACCGGAACCATCGCAGGTCGCCACGGACGCAGACCCAGGGACTGGATCGGATCAGGCTCATCGGCGCCCTTGAGCCAATTGTTCAGGGTAATGTCGAGCTGGCGCTCGGCCGTTGCCCCTTCATCGAGCACACCTACTCGCAGCGTGCCGCTCTCCCCGAGGCGACGCACCAGTTGCAGATTGACCGCCGACCAGCCGTTGGTCGGCTTGCCATCAATGGAAACAATTTCCTGACCGACGCCGAGGCCGGCGCTGGCCGCCAGGCTGCCGGCCTCGACTGCGCCGATGACCGGGCGCACCTGCTGCGAGCCCAGCATGGCGAGCACCCAGAAAAACAGGATGGCGAGGAGGAAGTTGGCGACCGGACCGGCCGCCACGATAGCGATGCGCTGGCGTACCGATTTACGGTTGAACGATTGCTCGACCAGCGCTGGCGGCACCTCGCCCTCGCGCTCGTCGAGCATCTTGACGTAGCCGCCCAGGGGAATCGCGGCGACGACGAACTCGGTGCCCTGGCGATCGTGCCAGCGCAGCAACGGCGTGCCGAAGCCCACCGAGAAGCGCAGGACCTTGACCCCGCAGCGCCGCGCCACCCAGAAGTGGCCGAACTCGTGGAAGGTGACCAGCACGCCGAGCGCAATCAGCGTGCCGACAATCATGTAGAGCGCAGTCATGTCCTATCTCCGGATGACATTCGGCGGAGCCGGCCGCAGGCTTCAGCGGCCGTGGCGTCGCAACCATTCCCGGGACAGCTCCCGGGCACGCTGGTCGGCGGCGAATACCGCGTCAAGCGTGGGCAATGCCACCACAGGCTCCTGGGCGAGCACCTGTTCGATCATACCCGCGATCTCCGGGAAGCGGATACGCCGCTGGAGAAACGCTTCGACAGCCACTTCGTTGGCGGCATTGAGCACCGCCGGCGCACTGTTGCCCGCCTCGGCAGCCTGACGCGCCAGGCGCAGGCATGGGAAGCGCTGTTCGTCGGGGGCCTGGAAATCCAGACGGGCGATGGCGAACAGGTCCAGCGGCGCCACGCCTGAATCGATGCGCTCCGGCCAGGCCAGGGCATTGGAGATCGGCGTGCGCATGTCCGGGTTGCCCAACTGGGCGAGCACCGAGCCATCGACATAGTCCACCAACGAGTGGATGACACTCTGCGGGTGCACGACCACTTCGACCTGCGAAGGCTTGGCATCGAACAGCCAGCAGGCCTCGATCAGCTCCAGGCCTTTGTTCAGCATGCTCGCCGAGTCGACCGAGATCTTGCGCCCCATGGACCAGTTCGGATGGGCGCAGGCTTGTTCCGGCGTGACATCCAGCAAGGCTTCGGCCGGGGTTTCGCGGAACGGGCCGCCGGAGGCGGTCAGCAGGATGCGGCGCACACCGACAGCGCCAAGGCCGCGGGCATAGTCGCCGGGCATGCACTGGAATATCGCGTTGTGCTCGCTGTCGATCGGCAGCAGCACCGCACCGCTGCGCTGCACCGCCTGCATGAACAGGGCCCCGGACATCACCAGGGCTTCCTTGTTGGCCAACAGTACCTTCTTGCCCGCCTCGACCGCGGCCAGGGTTGGACGCAGACCGGCAGCACCGACGATGGCGGCCATCACGGTATCGACCTCCGATGCGGAGGCGACCTGGCACAGCCCGGCCTCACCTTCCAGCACCTCGGTGGCACATCCGCTCCTGGCCAGCCCCGCGCGCAGCCGCCCGGCCGCCTCGGCGCTCGGCACCACGGCGTACGCCGGGCGATGGCGCTCGCACAGGGCCAGCAGTTCGTCGATGCGCGAATAGCCGCTCAAGGCGAACACCTGGTAACGGTCAGGATGGCGAGCGATGACGTCCAACGTGCTCAAGCCAATGGAGCCGGTGGCCCCCAGCACGGTAATGCGTTGCACGCGACTCACATCACACCCCACTCAGCCGCCCACAACAATACGGCAAACATCGGAATCGCCGCGGTCAGGCTGTCGATGCGATCAAGCACGCCGCCATGGCCCGGCAGCAGGTTGCTGCTGTCCTTGATACCTTCACGGCGCTTGAACATGCTTTCGGTCAGGTCGCCGACCACCGAAGACATCACCACCACCACGGCGCCCAGCAAGCCCAGCAGCACCTGGCCGACACTCCAGTCACGGGCAATGCCCACGCCCAGAGTGATCAGCAGGCTGACCGCGAGGCCGCCATACACGCCCTCCCAGCTCTTGCCCGGGCTGACCTGTGGCGCCAGCTTGCGCTTGCCGAAGGCACGGCCGGAGAAATAGGCACCGATGTCGGCCGCCCAGACCAGCACCATGACCGCCAGGATCAGCCAGTTGCCCAGCGGCCAGTGCTTGAGCAGCACCAGCCCCTGCCAGGCGGGCAGCAACACCAGCAGGCCGATCAGCAGGCGGCAGGCGGCACTGCTCCACAGCTCGCCGCTGCGCGGATAGGTCAGCACCAGCCACGTGGCCAGCGCCCACCAGATCACCGAAGCGCCCAGCACCCAGGGCGCGAGATCCGGCATCAGGTAGAGCAGCATCAGCCCGCCCGCCACCACGGCGGCATAGGCGATGCGCAACGGTTGCGCCACCAGGCCGGCCAGACGCGCCCACTCCCAGGCACCGAGCGTCACCACGAAACCGATGAAGAGGGCGAAATCCCCACCATTGAGCAGGAAGAAACCACCCACCGCGATCGGCAGCAGGATCAGCGCGGTAATGATGCGTTGTTTAAGCATTAAGCACGGGCTCCGGCTTCGACCTGCTCGCTGGTCTTACCGAAGCGGCGCTGGCGCGAAGCGAAATCGGCCAGCGCATTGCGCATGGCCTCGTGTTTGAAGTCCGGCCAATAGAGGTCGGAGAAGTACAGCTCGGCGTAGGCCAGCTGCCACAAGAGGAAATTGCTGATGCGGTGCTCGCCACCGGTGCGGATGCACAGGTCAGGCAATGGCAGGTCGCCCGTCACCAGGCAGGTCTGCAGCAAATCCGGGGTGATGTCCTCCGGCCGCAGATGGCCGGCCTGCACTTCACGCGCCAGGCGCTGGGCAGCCTGGGCGATATCCCACTGGCCACCGTAGTTGGCGGCGATCTGCAGGATGAAGCGGTTGCTGCCGGCAGTCGCGGCCTCGGCCTCGCGCATCGCAGCCTGGAGTTCAGGGTGGAAGCGTGAGCGGTCGCCGATGATGCGCAGGCTGATGTTATTGTCGTTCAGGCGCTTGGCCTCGCGGCGCAGCGCCTTGAAAAACAGGTCCATGAGGGCACTGACTTCGTCCGCCGGTCGCTGCCAGTTCTCACTGGAGAACGCAAAAAGCGTGAGCACCTCGACCTTGGCCTCGGCGCACACTTCGATCACGGCGCGCACCGCATCGACACCCGCTTTATGCCCGGCAACGCCGGGCATGAAGCGCTTCTTCGCCCAGCGATTATTCCCATCCATGATGATCGCCACGTGACGCGGCACCACGGAGGGCACAGTCTGCTTGGTCTTTTCCATGAAGGCGTCCTGACCCTTAGATGGCCATCAGGTCCTTTTCTTTTGCTTCGGTGGCCTTGGCGATCTGCGCCTCGAAATCCTTGATCAGCTTGTCGATGTCGGCACTGGCACGACGCTCTTCGTCTTCACTGATTTCCTTGTCCTTGGACAGCTTCTTCAGGTCACCCATGGCGTCACGACGAATGTTGCGCACGGCAACGCGGGCATCTTCGGCTGCGGCACGTGCCTGCTTGGTGAAGCCCTTGCGGGTTTCTTCGGTCAGCGGGGGCATGTTGACCAGCAGCAACTCGCCCAGGTTGGTCGGGTTGAGGTTCAAGCCGGCACTGCCGATGGCCTTGTCGATGGCGCCCAGCATGTTGCGCTCGAAAGGCACCACTTGCAGGGTCTGGTTGTCTTTCACGGTCACGTTGGCCACGCTGGTCAGCGGGGTGTCGGTGCCATAGTAAGGCACCATCACGCTACCCAGGACGCTCGGGTGCGCCTTGCCAGTGCGGATCTGGCCAAATGCGTGGATCAGCGACTCCAGCGACTTTTGCATGCGCGCCTGGGCGTCTTTCTTGATTTCGTTGATCATTTTTGAACTTCCTCGATCAGAGTTCCTTCCGCGCCGCCATGCACGATGTTCAGCAGGGCGCCGGGTTTGTTCATGTTGAAGACGCGCAACGGCATCTTGTGATCGCGGCACAGGCAGATTGCCGTCAGGTCCATTACACCCAGCTTGCGATCCAGCACTTCATCGTAGGACAGATGATCGAACTTCTCGGCATGCGGGTCCTTGAATGGATCTGCAGTGTATACACCATCGACCTTGGTTGCCTTCAATACCACGTCGGCATCGATTTCGATGGCGCGCAGGCAAGCGGCGGAGTCGGTGGTGAAGAACGGGTTGCCGGTACCGGCAGCGAAGATCACGACTTCTTTCGAGTTCAGGTGGCGCATGGCCTTGCGGCGATCATAGTGATCGGTGACGCCGACCATGGAGATGGCCGACATGACGATCGCGGTGATGTTCGCACGCTCCAGCGCGTCGCGCATGGCCAGTGCGTTCATCACGGTGGCCAGCATGCCCATGTGGTCGCCAGTGACCCGATCCATGCCGGCTGCGCTGAGCGCCGCACCACGGAACAGGTTGCCACCACCGATCACCAGGCCGACCTGAACGCCGATGCCGACCAGTTGGCCGACTTCCAGCGCCATGCGATCCAGGACCTTGGGATCGATCCCGAACTCTTCCGAGCCCATCAGGGCCTCGCCGCTAAGTTTGAGTAGAATGCGTTTATAGCGAGCCTGATGACCACTGCCCTGCTGAGCCATTGCGAATCTCTCCTGCGGCGTTTGTAAAAATCTGGCGGGCTGTTTTCAGCCTGCGCGTAACTCTAGCGTGACGCAGCTACTGCGTCAGCGAGCAGCGATCTGGTAAACCACTCCCGCTTTGACAAAGAGGCTGCGCGCGTGAGCGGGCAGCGATCTGGTAAACCACTCCCGCTTTGACAAAGAGGCTGCGCGCGTGAGCGGGCAGCCTCTTTGGGGCGACAGACGAGTCCGTCTTACTGCTTGGCGGCAGCTACCTGGGCGGCAACTTCGGCAGCGAAGTCGTCAACCGGCTTCTCGATGCCTTCGCCAACCTTGAAGTAGGTGAAGGAAACGATTTCGGCACCGGCTTTCTTAGCCAGCGCGCCAACTTTGACTTCCGGATCCATCACGAAGGCTTGCTCTTTCAGCGAAGCTTCGGCTTTGAACTTGGAAATACGACCGTTGATCATGTTTTCAACGATGTTTTCCGGCTTGCCGGCGATCTTGTCGGCGTTCAACTGCAGGAAGACGTTCTTCTCGCGCTCGATAGCCTCGGCGGAGATTTCCGACGCGTCCAGGAACTCTGGGTTAGAAGCAGCAACGTGCATGGCAATGTTCTTGGCCAGATCAACGTCACCGCCTTTCAGGACAACAACTGCACCGATCTTGTTACCGTGCAGGTAAGCACCGACAACGTCACCCTCAACGCGCACCAGGCGACGGATGTTGACGTTCTCGCCGCACTTGGCGACCAGGGCTTCACGAGCAGCTTCACGCGAAGCGATCAGCGGAGCGGCGTCGGTCAGCTTCTCGGCGAAGGCCTGCTCGATGCTTTCGGCAACGAAGTTCTTGAAGTCGTCTTGCAGGGCCAGGAAGTCGGTCTGCGAGTTCACTTCCAGCAGGACGGCGGATTTACCGTCGGTCTTGACGGCGATGGCGCCTTCGGCGGCCACGTTGCCAGCCTTCTTGGCGGCCTTGATGGCGCCCGAGGCACGCATGTCGTCAATGGCCTTCTCGATGTCGCCGCCGGCCTTTTCCAGGGCCTTCTTGCAATCCATCATGCCTTCGCCGGTACGCTCGCGCAGTTCTTTGACCAGCGCTGCAGTAATTGCTGCCATTTCAAAATCCTCTTGGAAAGTTTTTCAACCATTCCACCCGTTCGTCACGGGCGTTAAATTCTGCAAATCCGCTGTTTTATACCTCAGCCTGCCCATGATGCGGGGCCTTCGCTGACAGCAGGATTTCAAGGTGGCAAAAAGGGGGCAAAGCCCCCTTTTCGCGTGCCAAGTAGACGCTAAGCGTCAATTACTCAGCAGCAGGTGCAGCCGCTTCTTCAACATAGACTTCAGTGCCGCCGGCAACGTTGTTGCGGCCGCGGATGACGGCGTCGGCCATCGAAGTCATGTACAGCTCGATAGCGCGGATGGCGTCATCGTTACCTGGGATGATGTAGTCAACACCTTCAGGGCTGCTGTTGGTATCGACAACGCCGATAACCGGGATGCCCAGCTTGTTGGCTTCGGTGATGGCAATGCGCTCGTGGTCGACGTCGATCACGAACAGGGCATCAGGCAGGCCGCCCATGTCCTTGATACCACCCAGGCTGCGGTCCAGCTTCTCCAGATCGCGCGAACGCATCAGAGCTTCTTTCTTGGTCAGCTTGGTGAAAGTACCATCTTCGGCCTGGGTTTCCAGGTCACGCAGACGCTTGATCGAAGCGCGGATGGTCTTGTAGTTGGTCAGCATGCCGCCCAACCAACGGTGATCAACGTATGGCGAACCGCAACGAGCAGCTTGCTCGGCGACGATCTTGCCGGCGGAACGCTTGGTGCCGACGAACATGATCTTGTTCTTGCCCTGGGCCAGGCGCTCTACGAAGGACAGAGCCTCGTTGAACATCGGCAGGGTTTTTTCCAGGTTGATAATGTGGATCTTGTTGCGCGCGCCGAAAATGTACTTGCCCATTTTCGGGTTCCAGTAACGGGTCTGGTGGCCGAAGTGCACACCGGCCTTCAGCATATCGCGCATGTTGACTTGGGACATGATAGTTCCTTGATAAGTCGGGTTGGGCCTCCACGTATCCCAATGACCAACCCGTGTTTCCAGGGAAACCGGGCACCCAGGCCATCGTGTCGACACGTGTGTGGGTTTGAGCTGACGGAGGACATCCCCCCGAAAGCGGCGCATTTTATACCACAGCCAGCGGGCGAACGGAACCCGGATGATGCTTCGTCCGTCAGCGGCTTTTGCAGCCCCCGCCTTTTGGGGCCAGAATGCCGTCAATAGACCACCGGATCTGCTGGACTATCCCGACAGATCGACGCCGCGCTCTGGTAGAATCCGGCCTTTCCCGTTTGTTCGCGCCGCCCGCGGCGCCGTAGAGAGCCTGTAATGACCGTCACCATCAAGACCGCAGAAGACATCGAGAAGATGCGCATCGCCGGCCGCCTGGCCGCCGAAGTGCTGGAAATGATCGAGCCACACGTCAAGCCCGGTATCACCACCGAGGAGCTCGACCGCCTCTGCCACGACTACATCGTCAACGAACAGAAGGCCATCCCGGCGCCACTGAACTACAAAGGCTTCCCCAAGTCGATCTGCACCTCGATCAACCACGTGGTCTGCCATGGCATCCCCAATGACAAGGCACTCAAGGATGGCGACACTATCAACATCGATGTGACCGTGATCAAGGACGGCTACCACGGCGACACCAGCCGGATGTTCCATGTCGGCACCGTCGCGCCGTGGGCCGAACGCCTGTCCAAGGTCACCCAGGAGTGCCTGTACAAGGCCATCGAACTGGTCAAGCCCGGCTGCCGCCTGGGCGACATCGGCGAGGTGATCCAGAAACACGCCGAAAAGAACGGCTTCTCGGTGGTACGCGAGTTCTGCGGCCACGGTATCGGCAAGGTGTTCCACGAAGAGCCGCAGATCGTCCACTACGGCCGCGCCGGCACCGGCATGGAGCTCAAGGAAGGCATGACCTTCACCATCGAGCCGATGATCAACCAGGGCAAGGCCGACACCAAGGTGCTGGGCGACGGCTGGACCGCCATCACCAAGGACCGCAAGCTCTCGGCCCAGTGGGAACACACCCTTGTGGTGACCGCCACCGGCTACGAAATCTTCACCCTGCGCAAGGACGACACCATCCCGCGCACCTCGGCCTGATACTGAACGACAGGAACGCGACTCGATGCCCCAGGTGGATCCCGAACTGTTCGACCGCGGCCAGTTCCAGGCGGAACTGGCCCTCAAGGCAAGCCCCATCGCCGCTTTCAAGAAGGCCATCCGCATGGCCAGCGAGGTGCTCGACAAGCGTTTTCGCGAAGGCCGCGAGATCCGTCGGCTGATCGAGGACCGCGCCTGGTTCGTCGACAACATCCTGCAACAAGCCTGGCACCAGTTCAGCTGGGGCACGCCAGACGGCATCGCCCTGGTGGCGGTTGGCGGCTACGGCCGTGGCGAGCTGCATCCGTATTCGGACATCGACCTGCTGATCCTGCTCGACGCCGCCGAGCACGAGCAGTACCGCGATGCCATCGAGCGCTTCCTCACCCTGCTCTGGGACATCGGCCTGGAGGTCGGCCAGAGCGTGCGTACCGTCGACGAGTGCGCCGAGCAGGCCCGGGCCGACCTCACGGTCATCACCAACCTGATGGAAAGCCGTACCATCGCTGGCCCCGAGGCGCTGCGCCAGCGCATGCTCGACGCCACCAGCACCGCGCACATGTGGCCCAGCAAAGAGTTCTTCCTGGCCAAACGTGCCGAACTCAAGGCTCGCCATCACAAGTACAACGACACCGAGTACAACCTTGAGCCCAACGTCAAGGGCGGCCCGGGCGGCCTGCGCGACATCCAGACCGTGCTCTGGGTAGCCAGGCGCCAGTACGGCACGCTGAACCTGCACGCACTGGCGGGTGAAGACTTCCTGCTGGAGAGCGAAAACGAACTGCTGGCCTCGTCCCAGGCCTTCCTCTGGCGTGTGCGTTACGCCCTGCACATGCTGGCCGGGCGCGCCGAAGACCGCCTGCTGTTCGACCACCAGCGCAGCATCGCCGCGCTGCTGGGCTACACCGACGAAAACCCCAAGCGCGCCATCGAACAGTTCATGCAGCAGTACTACCGGGTGGTGATGAGCATCAGCCAGCTGTGCGACCTGATCATCCAGCATTTTGAAGAGGTGATCCTGGCCGATGACGACAGCGGCGCCACGCAGCCGGTCAATGCCCGGTTCCGCCTGCACGATGGCTATATAGAAGCGGTCAACCCGAACGTCTTCAGGCGCACCCCGTTCGCCATGCTGGAAATCTTCGTACTGATGGCCCAGCACCCCGAAATCAAGGGCGTGCGCGCCGACACCGTGCGCTTGCTGCGCGAACATCGCCACCTGATCGACGACAAGTTCCGCCACGATATCCGCAACACCAGCCTGTTCATCGAGCTGTTCAAGTGCGAGATCGGCATCCACCGCAACCTGCGGCGAATGAACCGCTACGGCATCCTCGGCCGCTACCTGCCAGAGTTCGGCCTGATCGTCGGGCAGATGCAGCACGACCTGTTCCACATCTACACGGTCGACGCCCACACCCTCAACCTGATCAAGCACCTGCGCAAACTGCAATACACGCCCGTCTCGGAGAAATTCCCGCTGGCCAGCAAGCTCATGGGCCGCCTGCCAAAGCCCGAGCTGATTTACCTGGCAGGGCTTTACCATGACATCGGCAAGGGTCGCCAGGGTGACCACTCCGAACTGGGCGCCGTCGACGCGCAAGCGTTCTGCCAGCGCCACCAGTTGCCGGCCTGGGACAGCCGCCTGATCGTCTGGCTGGTGCTGAACCACCTGGTAATGTCCACCACCGCCCAGCGCAAGGACCTCTCCGACCCACAGGTGATCAACGATTTCGCGCTGCATGTCGGTGACGAGACACGCCTGGATTACCTCTACGTGCTGACCGTGGCCGACATCAATGCCACCAACCCCAGCCTGTGGAACTCCTGGCGGGCGAGCCTGCTGCGCCAGCTCTATACCGAAACCAAGCGCGCCCTGCGCCGCGGCCTGGAAAACCCGCTGGACCGCGAAGAGCAGATCCGCCAGACGCAAAGCGCGGCGCTGGACATCCTGGTGCGCGAGGGCACCGACCCGGATGACGTCGAGCAGCTCTGGTCGCAACTGGGCGACGACTACTTTCTCAAGCACACTGCCGCCGATGTGGCCTGGCACAGCGATGCGATCCTCCAGCAACCGGCCGATGGCGGCCCGCTGGTGCTGATCAAGGAGACCACCCAGCGCGAATTCGAGGGCGGCACGCAGATCTTCATCTACGCCCCCGACCAGCACGATTTCTTCGCCGTGACCGTGGCCGCCATGGCCCAGCTCAACCTGAACATCCACGATGCCCGGATCATCACCTCGAGCAGCCAGTTCACCCTCGACACCTATATCGTGCTCGACAACGACGGCGGCTCGATCGGTGACAATCCACAGCGGGTCAGGCAGATCCGCGACGGCCTGACCGAGGCGCTGCGCAATCCCGAGGACTACCCGGCGATCATCCAGCGCCGGGTGCCACGCCAGCTCAAGCACTTCGATTTCCCGCCGCAGGTGACCATCCTCAACGACGCCCAGCGCCCGGTGACCATCCTCGAGATCACCGCGCCCGACCGCCCCGGCCTGCTGGCCAGGATCGGGCGGATCTTCCTCGAGTTCGACATCTCACTGCAAAACGCCAAGATCGCCACTCTCGGCGAGCGCGTGGAAGACGTGTTCTTCATCACCGACGCCGACAACCAGCCGCTGTCCGACCCGCAGCTGTGCAGCCGCCTGCAGGAAGCCATCGTCCAGCAGTTGCAGGCCGGCCAGGCCAGCGACGCCAGCCCTACCCGCATGACCTTTTGACGCTAACGAGACCTTGCGCCGATGAACCACGCCCTGACCCAGCTCCAGCCCTACCCGTTCGAGAAACTGCGCGCCCTGCTGGGCACCGTGAAACCGGCAGCCGACAAGCGCGCCATCGCCTTGTCGATCGGTGAGCCGAAACATGAATCGCCGGCGTTCGTCGCCAGGGCCATGGCCGACAACCTCGACAAGCTGGCGGTCTACCCCAGCACCATCGGCCTCCCGGCCCTGCGCCAGGCCATCGGCCAGTGGTGCGAACGGCGCTTCGGCGTACCGACGGGCTGGCTTGACGCCGACCGTCATATCCTGCCGGTCAATGGCACCCGCGAAGCGCTGTTCGCCTTCACCCAGGCCGTGGTCAACCGCGCCGATAACGGTCTGGTGGTCAGCCCCAACCCGTTCTACCAAATCTACGAAGGTGCAGCCCTGCTGGCCGGCGCCACCCCACATTACCTGCCGTGCCTGGAAGACAACGGTTTCAACCCCGACTTCGACGCCGTGCCGGCCGAGATCTGGGAACGCTGCCAGATCCTGTTCCTGTGTTCCCCGGGCAACCCCACCGGCGCCCTGGTGCCGATGGACACCCTGAAGAAGCTGATCGCCCTCGCAGACAAGCACGACTTCGTGATCGCCGCCGACGAGTGCTACAGCGAGCTGTACTTCGACGAGGACGCGCCGCCACCGGGCCTGCTGAGCGCATGCGCTGCACTTGGTCGCAGTGACTTCAAGCGCTGCGTGGTGTTCCATAGCCTGTCCAAGCGCTCCAACCTGCCCGGCCTGCGTTCGGGCTTCGTGGCTGGCGACGCCGAGATCATCAAACCATTCCTGCTGTACCGTACCTATCACGGTTGCGCAATGCCGGTGCAAACCCAGCTGGCCAGCATCGCCGCCTGGCAAGACGAGGCCCACGTGCGCGAGAACCGCGACCAATACCGCGCCAAGTACGACGCGGTGCTCGACATCCTGCAGCCGGTAATGGATGTACAGCGCCCGGATGGCAGCTTCTACCTGTGGGCCAAGGTACCGGGCAGCGACGCAGAATTCACCCGCGACTTGTTCGAGGCAGAGCACGTCACTGTGGTGCCCGGGTCATACCTGTCCCGCGAGGTGAACGGCGTAAACCCAGGCGCCGGCCGCGTGCGCATGGCGCTGGTTGCTCCGCTGGCCGAGTGCATCGAGGCGGCCGAGAGGATTCGCGACTTCCTGCACAACCGTTGAGTTGCAAGGGGGCGCCCTGCGCCCCCTGCTTCACTAGCGAACCTGCCCCAGGTTCGCCTCGCTCATGTCCAATTCCCCCAGCACCTGTCGCACCACCTCATCACCCACTAGATGCTGGCGATGCAGCTCGTACAGTTCCAGGCGCTGAGCACGTAATGCCCGCAGACGCAGGCGACGCTCCAGCAGATCCATCTGCTCCGCCAGCGCACGGGCCTCGGCGGTGTCGTTGTAGCTGTCCAGTTCATCCCGGTATTCGGCCATCAGCCGCGCTTTCAGCTCGGTGGCCAGGGTGGCCTGGGCGGCGTCCTGGGGCGCATTGGCATCGATCACTTCCTCGGCTTCCAGGGCATGGATAGCCGCTTCGGCGGTGCGCCGCCAGGCCTCCTGCACCTCCTGGTGCAAGCGTTCGTCAGGGCTCTTGGTCACGCCACGCAGCAGGATCGGCAGGGCAATCACCGCGCTGACCAGCGACAGCAGGATCACCCCGGCGGCAATGAAGATCAGCAGGTCGCGCTCGGGGAAGGCTTTGCCCGCCCCCATCAGCAACGGCACCGACATCACGCCCGCCAGGGTCACCGCCCCGCGCACGCCGCCAAAGGTCAGCAGCCAGCAGGAGCGCGCGGTCGGCATCAGCACCAGCGCCGGCTTGCCGCGCCAGCGCCGCACCACGCCGATCGCCCGCCAGATGCTCTGCACCCAGACAAAACGCAGCAGCACCAGCGCGGCGAAGATCGCCACCACGTCCAGGCAGCGCCAGGCCAGGGTCGGCCACACCGTCGCCTCGTCGGTGACCACCGCCTTGATGATGTCCGGCAACTGCAGGCCGAGCAGCAGGAAGATCAGGCCATTGAAGGCGAACTCCAGCAACGACCAGACACTGCGATTGAGCAGGCGGGTGCTGGTCTGGCGCGGCAGCAGGTCGAGCCAGCTCTGCATCATGCCCGCGGCCACCGCCGAGAGGATGCCCGACACGCCCAGGCGCTCGGCCAGCACGTAGGCGGCGAACGGCAGCAGCAGCATGAACACCACGTGCGTGGCCGGATCGTCCCAGCCGTGGGTGATCATCCACATGCGCAGGCGCCCCACCAGCCAGCTCAGCGCCACGCCCACCGCCAGGCCGCCAAGGGCGACGAGCACGAAGGTCAGGCTGGCCTCGGTCAGCGAGAACACGCCGGTGATGGCGGCGGCCAGGGCGAACTTGAAGGTTACCAGGCCCGAGGCGTCGTTCATCAATGCCTCGCCTTGGAGCATGTGCATCAGGGGCGTGGGCAGGCGGTCCTGGGTGATGGCCGAGACCGCCACCGCATCGGTGGGCGACAGCACCGCCGCCAGGGCAAAGGCCACCGGCAGGGGAATGCTCGGCAGCAGCCAGTGGATGAAGTACCCGGCGCCGACCACGGTGAACAGCACCAGCCCCACGGCCAGAGCCACCACCGGCCCGCGGATACGCCACAGCTCGCGCTTGGGCATGCGCCAACCATCGGCGAACAGCAACGGCGGCAGGAACAGGAACAGGAACAACTCCGGGTCCAGCGCCACGTGCAGGCCCAGGGTTGGCCAGGCCAGCAAGGCACCCGCGCCAATCTGTACCAGCGGCAGCGGCAGCGGCAACACGCGCCCTACCAGTTTCGACACGCTCACCAGCATCAGCAGGATAAGAACGGTATAGGCTGACTGCATCGGCAAGCTTCCTGTGTGATCGGAGAAACGACAGCGAAACATCGCCATTGAAACAATATGTTAGCGAGGACCTTCTATTGTGGACCGCTGCACGTTAGTCGCAACCCACCGGCGAATATGTAACACAATGCTACTTGAGACGATGTGACATACATCCCCCCATACCTTCGGGCCCGCAGCCGTGGCGCCAACCCCATTGATACCGCATAATCGCTGCCACCCAATCTTCAAGGAGTATCGGGGACGCCAGGCCACGGCCGGCAGCCCCAGGCATTTCAATGGCTTACACTCTCTACGGCATCAAAGCCTGCGACACCATGAAAAAGGCCCGTACCTGGCTTGAAGAAAAGGCCATTGGCTACGACTTCCACGACTACAAGACCCAGGGCATCGACCGCGACAGCCTGAACCGCTGGTGCGACGAGCATGGCTGGGAAGTCGTGCTGAACCGCGCCGGGACCACCTTCCGCAAGCTCGACGACGCCAGCAAGGCCGACCTCGACCAGGCCAAGGCCGTCGAACTGATGGTCGCCCAACCGTCGATGATCAAGCGCCCGGTGCTCGACCTCGGCGAGCGCACGCTGGTCGGCTTCAAGCCCGACCTGTACGCGGCGGCGCTGGCCTGATCACGCATTACGCTCCATCCCCTTTTCGCATGAGGTAATCGCATGTCTCAATCGCTGTTCAGCCTGGCCTTCGGCGTCGGCACCCAGAACCGCCAGGGCGCCTGGCTGGAAGTCTTCTACGCACAGCCTGTGCTCAAGCCGTCCGCCGAACTGGTCGCGGCCATCGCACCGGTCCTCGGTTATGAAGGGGGCAACCAGGCCATCGCCTTCAGCACTGCCCAGGCCGCCCAGCTGGCCGACGCGCTCAAGGGCGTCGACGCCGCCCAGGCCGCCCTGCTGACCCGCCTGGCCGAAAGCCACAAGCCGCTGGTCGCCACCCTGCTGGCCGAAGACGGCGCCCTGGCCTCCACCCCCGAGGCCTACCTCAAGCTGCACCTGCTGTCGCACCGCCTGGTCAAGCCGCACGGTGTGTCGCTGGCCGGCATCTTCCCGCTGCTGCCCAACGTCGCATGGACCAACCAGGGCGCGGTCGACCTGGCGGAGCTTGCCGAGCGGCAACTGGAAGCGCGCCTGAAAGGCGAACTGCTGGAAGTATTCTCGGTGGACAAGTTCCCGAAGATGACCGACTACGTGGTGCCCGCCGGCGTGCGCATCGCCGACACCGCCCGTGTGCGCCTGGGCGCCTACATCGGCGAAGGCACCACCATCATGCACGAAGGCTTCGTCAACTTTAACGCCGGCACCGAAGGCCCGGGCATGATCGAAGGCCGCGTCTCCGCCGGCGTGTTCGTCGGCAAGGGCTCGGACCTGGGCGGCGGCTGCTCGACCATGGGCACCCTGTCCGGCGGTGGCAACATCGTCATCAAGGTCGGCGAAGGCTGCCTGATCGGCGCCAACGCCGGTATCGGCATCCCGCTGGGCGACCGCAACACCGTCGAAGCCGGCTTGTACATCACCGCCGGTACCAAGGTGAACCTGCTGGACGAGAACAACCAGCTGGTCAAGGTGGTCAAGGCACGCGATCTGGCCGGCCAGACCGACTTGCTGTTCCGCCGCAACTCGCTCAATGGCGCCGTGGAGTGCAAGACCCACAAGTCGGCCATCGAGCTGAACGAGGCATTGCACGCTCACAACTGAGGCTCTGCCTGGGTTTGAGGTGATAAGATCGGGTCTGCTCCTACGGGCAGACCCGATTTTTCATTCCAGGCCCCGCGAACATGTTCCAGCCCTCCCCCTGGCGTACCGATTTCCCGGCCATCGCCGCCCTGCAACGGCAGCACCAGACCTACCTGGACAGCGCCGCCACCACGCAGAAACCCCAGGCCCTGCTCGATGCCCTGAGCCATTACTACGGCCATGGCGCAGCCAACGTGCACCGCGCCCAGCATCTGCCGGGCGCCTTGGCGACACAGGCCTTCGAGGGCACACGGGACAAGGTCGCCGCCTGGCTCAATGCAGCCGATGCGCGCCAGATCGTATTCACCCACGGCGCTACCTCGGCTTTGAACCTGCTGGCCTATGGCCTGGAACATCGCTTCGAGGCAGGCGACGAAATCGCCGTCAGCGGCCTGGAGCACCACGCCAACCTGCTGCCCTGGCAACAACTGGCGCACCGCCACAACCTGCGACTGGTGGTCCTGCCGGTCACTGACCAGGGGCACGTCGACCTGGAGCAGGCCCTGCAACTGATCGGTCCGCGCACTCGCCTGCTGGCGATCAGCCAACTGTCCAACGTGCTGGGTACCTGGCAACCGCTGGCGCCTTTGCTGGCACATGCCCGCACCCAGGGCGCGCTGAGCGTTGTCGATGGCGCCCAAGGCGTGGTTCATGGCCGGCATGACGTGCAGCAACTGGCGTGCGACTTCTATGTGTTCTCCAGCCACAAACTCTATGGTCCCGACGGGGTGGGCGTACTTTACGGCCGCCAGGATGCGCTGGCGTTGCTGCGTCACTGGCAGTACGGCGGAGAAATGGTGCAGATGGCGGACTACCAGAGCGCCAGTTTCCGCCCCGCGCCACTGGGTTTCGAAGCCGGCACCCCGCCGATTGCCGGGGTGATCGGCCTGGGCGCCACCCTGGACTACCTGGCCAGCCTCGACATACATGCCGTGGCCGCCCATGAAACCAGCCTGCACCAGTACCTGGTACGGGGCCTGACCGATCGCGAGGGAGTTCGCCTGCTCGGCTCGCCCGAGGCAGCACTGGCCAGTTTCGTCATCGATGGCGTGCACAACGCCGATATCGCCCACCTGCTGACCGAACAGGGCATCGCCGTGCGCGCCGGGCACCATTGCGCCATGCCACTGCTCAGGCACCTGGGGCTCGATGGCGCGATTCGCGTATCGCTGGGGCTGTACTCCGACAGTGACGACCTGCAGCGCTTCTTCGCGGCGCTCGACAAAGGCCTGGAGCTGTTGCGATGAACCTTTCGCCAGAGGCCAGCCAAGCGCTGGAAGCGTTCGAACAGGCGCGTGGCTGGGAGCAGCGGGCGCGGTTGCTGATGCAGTGGGGCGACCGCCTGGAACCGCTGGGTGACAACGACAAGACCGAAGCCAATCGGGTGCATGGCTGCGAGAGCCTGGTATGGCTGGTGGCTGTGCAGGACGACGGCCAGTGGCGGTTCAAGGCAGGCAGCGATGCGCGGATGCTGCGGGGGTTGCTGGCACTTCTTCTTGTGCGGGTACAAGGCTTGGCCAGCGATCAGCTGGAAGCGGTCGACCTGAGCGCCTGGTTTACCCAATTGGGGCTGGAGCGGCAGTTGTCACCGTCGCGCAGCAATGGGCTGCATGCGGTGCTACTCAGGATGGCCGAACTCGCCACCCAGGCCTGAATCACTACCCCGCGATAGCCTAATCAGCCTTGACCCGCTCCGAAGGGCGCCGCGCCCCGGCCACAAGCTTTTCAACGGCCTTGCTCGCCGCCACCATGCCGAAGGTCGCGGTCACCATCATCACCGCGCCGAAACCACCGGCGCAGTCCAGGCGTACGCCTTCACCGACAAAGCTCTTCTGCAGGCACACACTGCCGTCGCCCTTGGGGTAGCGCAGCTGTTCGCTGGAGAACACGCATGGCACGCCATAGTTGCGGCTGGTGTTGCGCGAGAAGTTGTAGTCGCGGCGCAAGGTCGAGCGCACCCGTGAAGCCAGCGGGTCGTTGAAGGTCTTGTTGAGATCGCCGACCTGGATCTGGGTCGGGTCGATCTGCCCACCGGCGCCACCGGTGGTGACGATGGCGATCTTGCGCCGGCGGCACCAGGCGATCAGCGCGGCCTTGGCCATCACGCTGTCGATGCAGTCGATCACGCAGTCCATCTGCTCGGTGATGTACTCGGCCATGGTCTCGCGAGTGACGAAATCGGCCACCGCGTGCACCGTGCAGGCCGGGTTGATCGCCCGCAGACGCTCGGCCATCACCTCGACCTTGAGGCGGCCCACCTGCCCTTCGAGGGCGTGGGCCTGACGGTTGGTGTTGCTCACGCAGACATCGTCGAGGTCGAACAGACTGATCTCGCCCACGCCACTGCGCGCCAGGGCCTCGGCTGCCCACGAGCCGACCCCGCCGATACCGACGATGGCCACATGGGCCTGGCGCAGGCGCTGCAGGCCGTCGTCGCCATAGAGCCGGGCGACGCCGGCGAAGCGTGGATCTTCTGTGCTCATGTGGGGACCTCGAAAAAACCGGCGCGCATTATATGCCAAGGCATGCGCTCCAGGGGGAGCACAGCGCGTGAACACGCCGCAAGGGCGTGGCAGAGCGGCCCGGGGTTGGAACAAAACCTACCGAGCCTGCTTTAATGTCCTATCAAGCAAATATATCTGGACGACAAGCGAACGGCCTCAGAACTACATTCCTTGTCGATAATCCAACAGATTACCTTCTCCGGCACTTGTAGGACCCACGGCCTGCGACAGCGACCCTCGCTCCCCTCTTCGGAACCTCGAACACCTATGTCATCACGTAAATTCGGTCTCAACCTGGTGGTGGTCCTGGCGATCGCCGCGCTGTTCACCGGGTTCTGGGCCTTGATCAACCGCCCGGTTTCCGCCCCCGCCTGGCCGGAACAGATCTCTGGGTTTTCCTATTCGCCCTTCCGCCTGGGGCAAAGCCCGCAGAAAGGCCAGTACCCCAGTGAGGACGAGATCCGCCAGGACCTCGAGCAACTGAACAAGCTGACCGACAACGTGCGCATCTACACCGTTGAAGGCACCCAGGCCGAGGTACCGCGCCTGGCCGAAGAGCTCGGCCTGCGCGTGACCTTGGGCATCTGGATCAGCAACGACCAGGAGCGCAACGAGCGCGAGATCGAAAAGGCCATCGGCCTGGCCAATACCTCGCGCAGCGTGGTGCGGGTGGTGGTCGGCAACGAAGCGTTGTTTCGCGAGGAAGTCACCGCCGAACAGTTGATCGGTTACCTCGACCGGGTGCGCGCCGCGGTGAAGGTGCCGGTGACCACCAGCGAGCAGTGGCACATCTGGAAGGAACACCCGGAGCTGGCGAAACACGTCGACCTGATCGCCGCGCACATCCTGCCCTATTGGGAATTCGTGCCCATGAAGGACTCGGTGCAGTTCGTCCTCGACCGTGCCCGCGAGCTGCGCAAGCAGTTCCCACGCAAGCCTCTGCTGCTCTCGGAGGTCGGCTGGCCAAGCAATGGCCGCATGCGCGGCGGCGCCGACGCCACCCAGGCCGACCAGGCCATCTACCTGCGTACCCTGGTCAACACCCTCAACCGCCGTGGCTACAACTACTTCGTCATCGAAGCCTATGACCAGCCATGGAAGGCCAGCGACGAAGGCTCGGTGGGCGCCTACTGGGGCGTGTACAACGCCGAGCGCCAGCAGAAGTTCAACTTCGAGGGGCCGATCGTGGCGATCCCGCAATGGCGCGCCTTGGCCGTGGCCTCGGTGGTGCTGGCGATGATCGCCCTGGCCGTCCTGCTGATCGACGGCTCGGCCCTGCGCCAGCGTGGGCGTACCTTCCTCACCTTCATCACCTTCCTGTGCGGGTCGGTGCTGGTATGGATCGCCTACGACTACAGCCAGCAGTACAGCACCTGGTTCAGCCTCACCGTGGGTGTGCTGCTGGCGCTCGGTGCCCTCGGCGTTTTCATCGTGCTGCTGACCGAGGCCCACGAACTGGCCGAGGCGGTGTGGATCCACAAACGCCGACGCGAATTCCTGCCCGTGCAGGGCGACAGCGCCTATCGGCCCAAAGTCTCGGTGCATGTGCCGTGCTACAACGAGCCGCCGGAGATGGTCAAGCAGACCCTAGACGCCCTCGCCGCGCTGGACTACCCGGATTACGAAGTGCTGGTGATCGACAACAACACCAAGGATCCGGCCGTTTGGGAGCCGCTCAAGGCCCACTGCGAGAAACTCGGCGAGCGCTTCAAGTTCTTCCACGTCGCGCCCCTGGCCGGCTTCAAGGGCGGCGCCCTGAACTACCTGATCCCGCACACCGCCAAGGACGCCGAGGTGATCGCGGTGATCGACTCGGACTACTGCGTCGACCGTAATTGGCTAAAACACATGGTGCCGCACTTCGCCGACCCGAAGATCGCCGTGGTGCAGTCGCCGCAGGACTACCGCGACCAGCACGAGAGCGCGTTCAAGAAGCTGTGCTACAGCGAGTACAAGGGCTTCTTCCATATCGGCATGGTCACCCGCAACGACCGTGACGCGATCATCCAGCACGGCACCATGACCATGACCAGGCGCAGCGTGCTCGAGGAGCTCGGCTGGGCCGAGTGGTGCATCTGCGAAGACGCCGAACTGGGCCTGCGGGTATTCGAGAAAGGCCTGTCGGCGGCCTACGCCCACAACAGCTACGGCAAAGGCCTGATGCCCGACACCTTCATCGACTTCAAGAAGCAGCGCTTCCGCTGGGCCTACGGCGCCATCCAGATCATCAAGCACCATGCCGGCGCCCTGCTGCGCGGCAAGGGCAGCGAGCTGACCCGCGGCCAGCGCTACCACTTCCTGGCCGGCTGGCTGCCATGGATCGCCGATGGCATGAACATCTTCTTCACCGTCGGCGCGCTGCTGTGGTCGGCGGCGATGATCATCGTGCCGCATCGGGTCGATCCGCCGCTGATGATGTTCGCCATCCCGCCGCTGGCGCTGTTCTTCTTCAAGGTCGGCAAGATCCTGTTCCTCTATCGCCGCGCGGTGGGTGTCGACCTGAAGGACGCCTTCGCCGCCGCCCTGGCAGGGCTGGCGCTGTCGCATACCATCGCCAAGGCGGTGCTGTACGGTTTCTTCACCAGCAGCATGCCGTTCTTCCGCACGCCAAAGAATGCTGATAGCCATGGGCTGCTGGTGGCGATTGCCGAGGCCCGCGAAGAGCTGTTCATCATGCTGATGCTGTGGGGCGCGGCGCTAGGGATCTATTTGGTTCAGGGGCTGCCGAGTTCGGACATGCGCTTCTGGGTGGCGATGCTGCTGGTGCAGTCGTTGCCATACCTGGCGGCGTTGGTGATGGCGCTGCTGTCGTCGCTGCCCAAGCCGGCGGACAAGGTCAGCGAAGCACAAGTCGTTTGATGCGGCGTGGGAGCGGCGGTACGCCGCTCCCGCCAAGCACATCGTGTCCGCAGACATCATTTGATATAAGATAACGCCCCAGTTTCCCGCCCTGCCTTGCCCCCGGAGTCTTGCAATGACGGCCCCAGCCGAGCTTTCGCCTACCCTGCAACTGGCCTGTGACCTGATCCGCCGCCCGTCGGTCACCCCGGTCGATGCCGACTGCCAGACCCAGATGATGAACCGCCTGGGCGCCGTCGGCTTCCAGCTCGAGCCGATGCGCATCGAAGACGTAGACAACTTCTGGGCCAGCCATGGCACCCAGGAAGGCCCGGTGCTGTGCTTCGCCGGCCACACCGACGTGGTGCCCACCGGCCCGGTGCAGCAGTGGCAGCATGAACCATTCGAGGCGCTGATCGATGCCGACGGCATGCTCTGCGGCCGCGGCGCCGCCGACATGAAGGGCAGCCTGGCGTCGATGGTGGTGGCCAGCGAGCGCTTCGTGCAGGACTACCCGAACCACCGCGGCAAAGTCGCCTTCCTGATCACCAGCGATGAGGAAGGCCCGGCCCACCACGGCACCAAGGCCGTGGTCGAGCGCCTGAAGGCGCGCAACGAGCGCCTGGACTGGTGCATCGTCGGCGAGCCGTCCAGCACCACCCTGCTCGGTGACGTGGTCAAGAATGGCCGTCGCGGCTCGCTCGGCGCCAAGCTGACCGTGCGCGGCAAGCAGGGCCACGTGGCCTACCCGCACTTGGCGCGCAACCCTATCCACCTGGCCGCGCCGGCCCTGGCGGAACTTGCGGCCGAGCACTGGGACGAAGGCAATGCGTTCTTCCCGCCGACCAGCTTCCAGATTTCCAACCTCAACTCCGGCACTGGTGCCACCAACGTGGTACCGGGCGAGCTGACCGCGCTGTTCAACTTCCGTTTCTCCACCGAATCGACGGTCGAGGGCCTGCAGCAACGCGTCGCGACGATCCTCGACAAGCACCAGCTGGAATGGAGCATCGATTGGGCGCTCTCGGGCCTGCCGTTCCTCACCGAGCCGGGCGAACTGCTCGATGCGGTGTCGTCGAGCATCAAGGCCGTCACTGGCCGCGAGACCCGACCATCGACCAGTGGCGGTACCTCCGATGGCCGTTTCATCGCCACCATGGGTACCCAGGTGGTCGAGCTCGGCCCGGTCAACGCCACCATCCACCAGGTGGACGAGCGTATCCTGGCCAGCGACCTCGACCTGCTGACCGAGATCTACTATCAGACCCTGGTACGGTTGCTCGCCTGATGCTCGCCTGCCCTCTCTGCCAGGCGCCCCTGGCGCAGCTCGACAACGGCGTGGCCTGCCCCGCCGGCCACCGCTTCGACCGCGCCCGCCAGGGCTACCTGAACCTGCTGCCGGTGCAACACAAGAACAGCCGCGACCCGGGTGACAACCAAGCCATGGTCGAAGCCCGTCGTGACTTCCTCGACGCCGGGCACTACGCCCCGGTGGCGAGTCGCCTGGCGCAACTGGCTGCCGAGCGCCAGCCGCAGGCCTGGCTGGACATCGGCTGCGGCGAAGGCTACTACACCGCGCAGATTGCCCAGGCGCTGCCTGCGGCCGACGGCTACGCCCTGGACATCTCCCGCGAAGCGGTGAAGCGCGCGTGCCGCCGAGCCCCTGAAGTGACCTGGATGGTGGCCAGCATGGCCCGCGTTCCCATGGCCGATGCCAGCTGTGGCTTCATCGCCAGCGTGTTCAGCCCGCTCGACTGGCAGGAGGCCAGGCGCCTGCTCGCCCCGGGCGGCGGGCTGATGCGGGTCGGCCCGACCAGCGGTCACCTGATGGAGCTGCGCGAGGTGCTCTACGATGAAGTGCGTCCCTACGCCGACGACAAGCACCTTGCCCTGGTCCCTGAAGGCATGACCCACGCCCACAGCGAGGTCCTCGAGTTCCGCCTGAGCCTGGTCGAGGCCAAGGCCCGCGCCGATCTGCTGGCGATGACTCCGCACGGCTGGCGGGCCAGCGCCGAGAAGCGCGCACAAGTGATCGACCAACCCGAACCTTTCGTGGTCACCGTTTCCATGCGTTATGACTATTTCGTGCGCCAAGACTGAGCACACTGGAGCCTCCCATGCGTCAACCCGATATCGAGATCTACCTCAAGGACGCCGAGGTCGATCACAAGCAGATCGCCGACTGGCTTACCCAAGCCCTGGGCCCGTGCAGCGAATGGAAGCAGAAAGGCCAGACCTTCAAGTGCACAGCCGGTAACATCCCGGTTACCTGGTTGCCAAAGGCTGTGGGGAAATGGAACAGCCTGTACCTGGAAAGTGACCAGACCCCCTGGGTCGACGACATCGCCTGCGCGCGTGCGGCATTCGCCGCGCTGAACGTCGAAGTACGTTGCGCGCCAGGTAGCTGGGCGGAAGAAGACGGGGAAGAAGATGCCGATCGCTGGATCCGCATCAGCGCCGACGGTGAAGAGGAAATCACCTGGCGTACCAGCTGAGGCCGTTCGCATCAGGCTGCAAGTTCCACGGACAACTTGCAGCTTGAGCGTGCAGCCGGAAGACTCAGAGCCCGACTACATCCTCTGCCTGCAGGCCTTTCTGGCCCTGCACGAGTGCGTACTCCACCTGCTGTCCCTCGACCAGGGTGCGATGCCCCTCACCGCGGATAGCCCGATAGTGGACGAACACGTCCGCACCACCTTCGCGCTGAATGAAGCCATAACCCTTGGCATCGTTGAACCACTTCACATTCCCAGTCTCACGAGACGACATCTGAACTACTCCGGATTTTTATTTTGAAGATCGCCTTGCTGGCATGGGCTCACCGCCCGTGCCGACGCAGCTTGCGCGAATATCCTGCAAGCGGCAGGCCGAGTATATGACAGGGAACAAAAAAAATTCATGACAGGGTCATTTTTGGCGGAATTTTGCTGAACTTACGCAGATACGGCAGACTAACGTGCTGAAAAGACACTGCAACTTCCCCCCAGGGCCCACCCCATGACCCGTTCTCCCCTGCGCCGCCTCATCTTCGGCGCCCTGCGTCGCGTTCTCTACCTGTGGGTGCGCTCCGAAACCATCAACCAGTCCTCGCTTACACTCAAGCTCGACCGCAGCCGACCGGTGTTCTACGCCCTCTCCTCGCCTTCGCTGACCGACCTGGCCGTGGTTGACCACGAATGCACCAAGGCAGGGCTGCCACGCCCGGTGCTGCCGGTGGCCGTCGGCCCCTTGCAGGAGCCCGCGGCATTCTTCTACCTGACCCCCGACCCCGACTGGCTCGGCCGCCAGGACAAGCGTGGCGCGCCGCCCACCCTCGAACGCCTGGTCGCGGCGATCAGCCAGCACGCCGAGGAAGACGCGCAGATCATTCCGGTCAGCGTGTTCTGGGGCCAGACCCCGGCCAGCGAGTCGAGCCCGTGGAAACTGCTGTTCGCCGACAGCTGGGCGGTCACCGGCCGCCTGCGCCGGCTGCTCAGCGTGCTGATCCTCGGGCGCAAGACCCGGGTGCAGTTCTCCGCGCCAATCCACCTGCGCGAGCTGGTGCAGCACAACAAGGGCCACGAGCGCACCGTGCGCATGGCCCAACGCATGATGCGCGTGCATTTTCGCAACCTGAAGACCGCGGTCATCGGGCCAGACATCTCGCACCGTCGCAACCTGGTCAAAGGGCTGGTGCACGACCCGTTGGTGCGCCAGGCGATCAGCGACGAGGCCGACCGCGAGAAAATCCCCTACGCCAAGGCCGAGGCCAAGGCGCTGCACTATGGCAATGAGATCGCCTCGGACTATACCTACACCGCGATCCGCTTCCTTGAAGTGGTGCTGAGCTGGTTCTGGAACAAGATCTACGACGGCATCAAGGTAAACCACATCGAGCAGGTGCAGGGCATCGCCCCCGGCCACGAAGTGATCTACGTGCCCTGCCACCGCAGCCACATCGACTACCTGCTGCTGTCCTACCTGCTGTTCCGCAACGGCCTGACGCCGCCGCACATCGCTGCCGGCATCAACCTCAACATGCCGGTGATCGGCGGCCTGCTGCGCCGCGGCGGGGCGTTCTTCATGCGCCGCACGTTCAAGGGCAACCCGCTGTACACCGCCGTGTTCAACGAGTACCTGCACACCCTGTTCACCAAGGGCTTCCCGGTGGAGTACTTCGTCGAAGGCGGGCGCTCGCGCACCGGGCGCATGCTGCAGCCGCGCACCGGCATGCTGGCGATCACCCTGCGCAGCTTCCTGCGCTCCTCGCGCACGCCGATCGTCTTCGTGCCGGTGTACATCGGCTACGAGCGGGTGCTCGAAGGCCGCACCTACCTGGGCGAGCTGCGCGGCGCCAGCAAGAAGAAGGAATCGATCTTCGACATCTTCAAGGTCATCGGCGCGCTCAAGCAGCGCTTCGGCCAGGTGTACGTCAACTTCGGCGAGCCGATCCGCCTGAACAGCTTCCTCGACCAGCAGCAACCCGGCTGGCGCGAACAGGCGCTGGGCCCGCAGTTCCGCCCGGACTGGCTCAACGAAACCACCACCCGCCTGGGCGAAACGGTTGCCCGCCACCTCAACGAGGCTGCGGCAATCAACCCGGTCAACCTGGTGGCGCTGGCCCTGTTGTCGACCAGCCGCCTGGCCCTGGACGAACGAGCCCTGACCCGCGTGCTCGACCTGTACCTGGCCCTGCTGCGTCAGGTGCCCTACTCGCCGCACACCACCCTGCCCGAGGGTGACGGCAAGGCACTTATCGAGCACGTACTGGGCATGGACCTGCTGGCCGAGCAGAAGGATGCGCTGGGTCGCATCCTCTACCTGGACGAAGCCAACGCGGTACTGATGACCTACTACCGCAACAACGTACTGCACATCTTCGCCCTGCCGGGGCTGCTGGCGAGCTTCTTCCTCAGCAGCTCGCGCATGAGCCGCGAACTGCTGGGCCAGTACGTGCGAGCGCTGTATCCGTACCTGCAGGCCGAACTGTTCCTGCGCTGGACGCCCGAGCAACTGGACGAGGTGATCGACCAGTGGCTGGCGGCGCTGGTCGAACAGGGGCTGCTGCGCAAGGAGCAAGACATCTACATGCGCCCCGCGCCCAGCTCGCGGCAGTTCGTGCTGCTGACGCTGCTGGCACGCACCATCACCCAGACCCTGCAGCGCTTCTACATGGCCACTTCGCTGCTGCTCAACAGCGGCCAGCACACGCTGAGCGCCGAGGAACTGGAGGAGCTGTGCGTGATGATGGCCCAGCGCCTGTCGATCCTGCATGGCTTGAATGCGCCCGAGTTCTTCGACAAGACCCTGTTCCGCCACTTCATCCAGACGCTGGTACGCGAAGGGGTCTTGCGACCCGACAGCACCGGTAAGCTGGGCTACCACGACAAGCTCGCCGAACTGGCCGAAGGCGTGGCCAAGCGCGTGCTGTCAGCGGAGCTGCGCCTGTCGATCCGCCAGGTGGCCTTGCACCGCGATGAAACACCGGAACCTGCCGCGCTTGCCTGACTGGCCCGATCACGGCCTGAACGATACGCTGAACCTGTTCCATTCTGCCCATAAGGAAAGCCCCATGATCCGCTCCTCCCTGCGCTTCACCACCCTGTGCGCCGGCCTGCTGTTGTCGGCCAGCGCCCTGGCCCTGTCGCTTGGCGACCTGTCCCAGAGCGACGCCTCCGGCGGCCTGAAGGACGCCCTCACCCAAGGCGCGCAGATCGCCGTCAAGCAACTGAGCACCCCCGGTGGTTTCAGCAACAACCCGGACGTGCGCATCGAGCTGCCAGGCAACCTCGGCAAAGCGGCCAAGGCCATGAAGATGTTCGGCAAAGGCGACCAGGTCGATGCCCTGGAAACCAGCATGAACAAGGCCGCCGAGGCTGCCGTGCCGCAAGCCCAGGCGATCCTGGTGGACGCGGTGAAGAAGATGACCGTGACCGATGCCAAGGGCATCCTCAGCGGCGGCCAGGATTCGGCCACCCAGTACCTGAACAAGAGTAGCCGCGAGCAGATCCGCGCCAAGTTCCTGCCGATCGTCAAGCAGGCCACCGACAAGGTCGGCCTGGCCCAGCAGTACAACAGCTTTGCCGGGCAGGCCAAGGGCCTTGGCCTGATCAAGGATGACGCCAATATCGAGAACTATGTGACCGAGAAGGCGCTGGACGGCTTGTTCGAGATGATCGGCAAGCAGGAAGAAAGCATTCGCCAGAACCCGGCCGGTGCGGCCACCAGCCTGGCCAAGAAGGTGTTCGGCGCGCTGTGATGTCGAGCTGAAAACCAGTGGGGCTGCTGTGCAGCCCTATCGCTGACAAGCCAGCTCCCACAAGTACTGCGCAACGCGTGTGGGAGCCGGCTTGCCGGCGATAGGAGGGCAAAGCCCTCCCGCTCGTTCCTCAGTTTTTCTTGACCCTGAACCACGCCGCATACAGCGCCGGCAGGAACAGCAGGGTCAGCACCGTGGCGACGATCAACCCACCCATGATCGCCACCGCCATCGGCCCGTAGAACACACTCCTCGACAACGGAATCATCGCCAGCACCGCCGCCAGCGCAGTCAGCACGATCGGCCGGAAGCGCCGCACCGTGGCCTCGATGATCGCCTGCCAACGCTCCATCCCCGCAGCGATGTCCTGTTCGATCTGGTCCACCAGGATCACCGAGTTGCGCATGATCATGCCGGCCAGGGCGATGGTCCCGAGCATGGCGACGAACCCGAACGGCTGGCGGAACACCAGCAGGAACAGGGTCACGCCGATCAGCCCGAGGGGCGCGGTGAGGAACACCATGAACATCCGCGAGAAACTGCGCAGCTGGATCATCAGCAGGCTCAGCACCACCACGATGAACAGCGGCATGCCGGCGTTCACCGAACGCTGGCCACGCTCGGAGTCTTCCACCGTGCCGCCCACTTCGAGCAAGTAGCCATCAGGCAGCTCGTCCTTGATCTGCGCCAACGTCGGCTGGATCTGCTTGATCAAAGTCGCCGGCTGCTCCTTGTCGTAGATATCGGCGCGCACGGTGACCGTGGGCAGGCGGTTGCGGTGCCAGATGATGCCTTCCTCGAAGCCGTACTCCAGGGTCGCCACCTGCGACAGGGCCACGCTCTGGCCGTTGTCGGTGGGCACCGCCAGGCTGCCCAGGTTGCCCAGCTCACGGCGCTCCTCTGGCGTACCGCGCAGGAGAATCTCGATCAGCTCGTTGTCTTCGCGGTACTGGCTGACGTTGCTGCCGGTCAGTGAACTCTGCAGGAAGCTCGACAGGTGCGCGGTGCTCACGCCCAGCGCCCGGGCACGGTCCTGGTCGATATCCAGGTACACCGCCTTGCTCGGTTCTTCCCAGTCCAGGTGCACGTTGACCACATGCGGGTTCTCGCGCACCTTGGCCGCCACCTCGCGGGCCAGGGCGCGGACCTTCTCGATGTGCTCGCCGGTGACCCGGAACTGCACCGGATAACCTACGGGCGGGCCGTTTTCCAGGCGCGTGACCCGTGAGCGCAGGTCGGGGAACTGCTGGTCCAGGGTGCCGATCAGCCAGCTGCGCAGGCGTTCACGGTCCTCCAGCGACTTGGCCAGCACCACGAACTGGGCAAAGCTCGCCGCAGGCAGTTGCTGGTCCAGCGGCAGGTAGAAACGCGGGGAACCGGTGCCGACATAGGCGACGTAGTTGGCGATACCGTCCTGCTGCTTGAGCAGCGCCTCCAGTTGCTTGACCCGCTCGGCGGTGTTGTTCAGCGAAGCGCCTTCGGTCAGCTTCAGATCGACCATCAGCTCCGGCCGCCCGGAAGCCGGGAAGAACTGCTGCGGCACGAAGCGGAACAACAGGATGCTGCCGACGAACGCGGCGATGGTCAGCACGATC
Source organism: Pseudomonas sp. RC3H12 (assembly GCF_018596375.1). NCBI lineage: Bacteria > Pseudomonadati > Pseudomonadota > Gammaproteobacteria > Pseudomonadales > Pseudomonadaceae > Pseudomonas > Pseudomonas sp. RC3H12. Next base: position 3,702,800 of record NZ_CP075595.1, read on the forward strand.
ACGGTCTTGCGCCGCCGCACGCACCACTCCACCACGCGCCGGACACGCTGGTAGAACGGCGTCGCATAGGGATCGGGCGCATGCCCGTCGGCGCCGTGGCGAGCAGCGTGGAGCTTGGCCAGGTCCGGCAGCAGGCGCTCGCCCAGGTAGGGCACGAACACCACCGCCGCCACCCAGGACGTGAGCAAGGCAATGGTCACCACCTGGAAGATCGAACGGGTGTATTCCCCTGTGCTCGACGCCGCCGTGGCGATCGGCAGGAAGCCCGCTGCGGTGATCAGGGTACCGGTGAGCATCGGGAACGCCGTGCTGGTCCAGGCGTAGCTCGCGGCCTTGAGCCGGTCGTAGCCCTGTTCCATCTTGATCGCCATCATCTCCACCGCGATGATCGCGTCGTCGACCAGCAGGCCCAGGGCCAGCACCAACGCCCCCAGCGAGATCTTGTGCAGGCCGATGCCGAAGTAATGCATGGCGGCGAAGGTCATGGCCAGTACCAGCGGGATCGCCAGCGCCACCACCAGGCCGGTGCGCAGGCCCAGCGAGAAGAAGCTCACCAGCAGGACGATGGCCAGGGCCTCGACCAGCACCTGGACGAACTCACCGACCCCGGCCTTCACCGCCGCCGGCTGGTCGGACACCTTGCGCAGTTCCATGCCTGCCGGCAGGCTCTGCGCGAGGCGGGCGAACTCACCTTCCAGGGCCTTGCCGAGCACCAGGATGTCGCCGCCGTCCTTCATCGATACCGCCAGCCCGATGGCATCCTCGCCCATGAAGCGCATGCGCGGCGCGGGTGGATCGTTGAAACCGCGCTGCACCTCGGCGACGTCACCGATGCGGAAGGTGCGATCACCAATGCGGATAGGGAACTGGCGAATCTGTTCGACGCTGTCGAAGCGCCCGCTGACCCGCAGTTGCAGGCGCTCGCTGGGGGTTTCGAAGAAGCCCGCGGTACTCACCGCGTTCTGTTCGCGCAGTGCCTGCTGCACGGCGGCGAGCGGCACCCCGAGGGTAGCCAGCTTGACGTTGGACAGTTCGATCCAGATCTTCTCGTCCTGCAGGCCGATGAGCTCCACCTTGCCCACGTCCTTGACCCGCTGCAGCTGGATCTGGATACGGTCGGCGTAGTCCTTGAGCACCGCATAGTCGAAGCCGGCGCCGGTCAGGGCGTAGATATTGCCGAAGGTGGTGCCGAACTCGTCGTTGAAGAATGGCCCCTGCGCCTCGGGGGGCAGGGTGTGCTTGATGTCCGCGACCTTCTTGCGGATCTGGTACCACAGCTCGGGGATATCCTTGGAATGCATCGCGTCACGGGCCATGAACGTGACCTGGGACTCACCGGGCCGGGAGAACGAGACGATCTTCTCGTACTCGCCGGTCTCCATCAGTTTCTTCTCGATACGCTCGGTGACCTGGCGCGACACCTCCTCGGCGGTCGCGCCTGGCCACAGGGTACGGATGACCATGGCCTTGAAGGTGAAGGGTGGATCCTCGCTCTGCCCCAGCTTGGTGTAGGACATGGCGCCTATCGCCGCCAACAGGATCATCAGGAACAACACGATCTGGCGATTGCGCAGCGCCCAGGCGGAAAGGTTGAAACCCATCGGGACTTACTCCTTGGCCGCCAGGTTCACTTCACGGTTGCTGCGGTCAACAGGCCGCACCTGTTGCCCCTCGCGCAGCACATGGCCACCGGCGGCAACCACCCAGTCGCCAGCGTCCAGGCCTTCGAGCACCGGCACGCTGTCCGCGCCATAGGCACCCAGACGCACGGCGGCGCGCTGCAGGCGGTTGTCCTTGCCAACCCGCCAGACATAGGCCTGCCCCGCCTCGGCGGTCACTGCCGACAGCGGGACCGCCAGCGGCGAACGTTCGGCATGATCGATGAACACCCGCGCGCTCTGGCCCAGCTCGGCAGGGGTGGCGTTGGAGATAAAGGCGATGCGCGCGGCGAAGGTGCGCGAACGCGGGTCCGCCGCCGGGGAAAGCTCGCGGATCCGGCCTTCGAAACGCCGGTTCGGGTGCGACCACAGTTCCACGCTGACTGTCTGCCCGACAGCAAAGCGGGCGAACTGTTGCTCCGGCAGGCCTATGACCACTTCGCGCTCACCATCGGCGGCCAGCGTGAACACCGTCTGCCCCGCCGCCACCACCTGGCCCACCTCGACCTGACGCTTGGCGATCACGCCGGCCTGGGGCGCGCGCAACACGGCGTACTCGGCCTGGTTGCCCGCCACTTCGTACTCGGCCTTGGCCTGCTTCAGGCGGGCCATGCCGGCGCGGTAAAGGTTCTCGGCATTGTCGAACTGGGAATGGCTGACCATCTGCCGATCCAGCAGTTTCTGGTAGCGGTCGCGCTCGGCGCGCACCAGCGCCAGGTTGGCTTCGGCCGCGGCCAGCTGGGCGCGGTTAGCCTCCAGTTGCAGGCGCACGTCCTGCGGGTCTAGTTCGGCCAGCGGCTGCTCGGCCTTGACCCGCTGCCCCTCCTCCACCAGGCGTTTGCTGACCTTGCCTCCGATGCGGAACGCCAGTTCAGGCTCGAAGCGCGCCCGCACCTCGCCCGGGTAACTGTCGGCGGATGCACCGGCCGGCTGGGGTTGGACCACCAGCGCCGGGCGCGGTGCGGCAGGTGGCGCGGCCTCCTGGCCGCAGGCGGTGAGCAGCAGCACGGCAACGGCCGGCAGGGCGAGGGACAACGCACGACGCAACATGATGAATGACCTTTGGCAGAGGGCGCATCGAATATTTATACTGGCGAGTATATTAAGTCAGCGAATCGAGCCGGGGAAGCAGGCGCTTCAGAGAAAATCGATATTTAGTGGTGCGACGTACGCTGCAGCCGACCGCCCCCGGACCCGGTAAGATGTGCCCCTTTCACAGAGAATGCGGTCCCTCATGTCCAACGACGCACCCATCGGCCCCGGCCGGCCCAAGGACCTTGCCAAGCGCGAGGCCATCCTCGAAGCCGCCAAGCGCCTGTTTCTCAGCCTTGGCTATGCCAACACCAGCATGGATGCGGTCGCTGCGGCGGCAGGTGTTTCAAAACTCACCGTGTACAGCCATTTCACCGACAAGCAGACCCTGTTCGGCGCGGCGGTCATGGCCACCTGCCAGAACCAGTTACCTGACCTGATGTTCGAATACCCCGAAGGCGCGGCGGTGGAAGACGTACTGCTGAACATTGCCCGAGGCTTCCAGGCGTTGATCAGCAGTGACGAGGCCGTCAAGCTGAGCCGCCTGATCTTTGCCTTGGGCAGCCAGGACCCGGGGTTTGGCCAGTACTTCTACGCGGCGGGGCCCAAGCGGGTGATGAGCGGGATGGAAGCGCTGCTGCGTTGTGTCGACCAGCGGGGGCTGTTGCGGATCGACAACCCGTGGCAGGCGGCGGAGCATTTCTTCTGCCTGGTGAAGGGGGCGCCGGATTATCGGTTGCTGCTGGGGTGCTCGCCGGCGCTGGAGGGGGATGAGGCTGAGGCGCATGTGCGGGAGGCGGTGGGGGTTTTTATTCGGGCGTTTCGGGGGTAAGGGTTCGGGTTCGGGTTCTGGGCGATTGTTTTGTTTTTTGTGAGCGCATTCGTAGAAGATGTCGACATTTAGTCACCATTTCGCCTTTACGGCGACCTACTTTTGTCTTGACAAAAGTAGGCAAAACCGTTCGGCTCCGTTCATACGGCCCCTACGCTTCGCTACGGGGTTCCCTCGCTCCGTTCTTGCTCCCGTGGGTACCGCGCTGTACGCCCCATCCTGGGGCGCAGCGCTCGACGGCCATCCATGGCCGTCGCCCCACTACGCAAGAACTCCACTCGGCCTCCTGAAGTCGCAATTTGTGTCGCCTGAACTATCGCGCACTTAGAAGCAAGATCAAGAGCAGATCAAGAGCAGATATGTTTGTTTTGTTAGTGGCTGTTATGTTGTTCTTCATTACGCTATCGCGGGGCAAGCCCGCTCCCACGTTGAATCACGTAGTCAAACTATGGTGGGAGCGGGCTTGCCCCGCGATGTTGATCTAGAGTTCCCACGATGGCAACTAGCGACTAGCTGCGTTAGTGCAGGCGCCGCCCGTAACTTCGCGACTTCAGGAGGCCGAACGCAGGTCTTGCGGAAGGCGCTAGCAGGCTATGTATTGGCGCTCCGCCGCAGCGATCAAGGGCCCGACCATTTTGATGTTTACTTCTGCCAACACAAGCTGCGAACCATCGACTTCAACAACCCCGACGGTAAGCGATAATGTGTCCACCATGTCCCCGCACATGTGTCAGCGATGTCTCAAGTCCATACACCAAGACCAAAGTAAGCCGCCGTAAGGGCCATCCCTTTCAAGGTCTTTTGGTTTTGGCGGCCTTGATGACCCGATCCGTCGAAACATGAGCATGTACAGCGGTCCCTTGCACCCAGGCCTTCGCTTTGGGCACCTTGGGGCCTCGTGGGCTTTTCGCAACCTGTCTGGGCTGGATGTTTCTGGCCAGCTCCAGCAGGCGCTGAGCCAGGTTTTCCATCGGAACAACGGGCATGTACTCGGATGGCAGGGCAATCTGCATGCCTTCGTAACCCCCTCTGATCTGCACCGCCAAGTGATAGATCGAGGCTTCCCAATTCTCGGGCAAGGCATCGCGGTGAGCCTGTTCAACACTTCGCTTGAGCAAGGCCAGAACGTTGTATGCCAGCACGGCAGTGGTGAATCCAAGCAAGGCGGCTCGCGGACTGCCGAGGGTTTCAATTTCACTTTCCAGAATTGCTTCCAACCGCTGGAACATCCCTTCAATGCTCCAGCGGCGCCGATAGAAGTCTGCGATCTGTTGCGCACTGATGCTCTCGGGCAGGTTGCTCCAGAACATCAAGCTGTTATCACCTGAGTCGTTTGGTGAATGAAGCGTTAACTCGACACGTCGCCAGCGGTGCCCGCCTTTTACTTCGATGGATTGCTCGCGCACAGTGCCTGTGGCGACGGGCATCGGTGCTTGCCACTCACCTTCCTGGATCAAGCGTGGATGCTTGGCCTGCTGGCGAATGACAAATGATGTATTCACCTGTTCGCACGCCTCCATTACAGGCAGCGTGCAGTAGAGACGGTCAGCGATCCAAACCTGATTGGTCTTTGCTTCAGCCAGCAACGGCAAAACACAAACTCGTTCGCTTGCGTAGGCGTCCTCGCACGGCTGGAGGTCAATTACCTGATCCAGGTCGGGGTCGTAAACCACCACCGAAAACCCGGGGCGAGCCGCTCCGCGCTCTTGGCGCAGCGCGCCAAGACGCTTTTCGGTAGAGGCCAAGTGGCTGCCATCGACCACCCGAACTTGCCAATCAGGAAGCATGGCTGAGCAGCCCAACTCATGGATTGTCGGCGCCAAGCGCTGCGCGCAGCCTGTCACCAGAGCACGCAACAGGGCAGGTTCGGTTCGACTGATCTTGTCGTACAGAGCTGCCAGGCTGACGGGAAGGTCGTCCAGTTGTCTTGCCGCAGCATGCAGCGATGGCTTCAAGCCCAATGAAACAAGCGACATCAACTTGATGATGGTCGAGAACAGCAGCTCGCGAGAATACTGCCGTTGGCGGTGCTCCTCGAAAACCTGATCGACCCACTCCGGCGCAATGGCCTGCTCCAAGGCAAGTTTGGCCATTACGCTGGCGGGTGCTTTTTTCTCGAATCGCGCTAGTAACATCAGCCCACATCGCTCGGGTCTTCCTGACTGGATTTCAGCGAATTCTACCGAAGACCTTGAAAGGGATGGCCGTAAGGGCGGAAAGGTGACTATGCGTCGCCATCGCAAATGAATGCGCATACAACTTCAATACAGCCAAAAAACCAAAACCCCAAAACCCCAGCAATTCAAAAAAAGATCACCGCGCCTCCATATGCGCAATCATCAACTGCACACTCTCATTCCCCCGAAACTCATTCACATCCAACTTGTAAGCCAACTCCACCCACCGCACTGTAGGATTCGGCCAGACCTCCCGGTCAATCCCAAAGGCAATCCCATCCAACCGCACCGCCCCACACTCGCTCTTGAGCACCACCTTCAGATGCCGCTCCCCAACGACCCGCTGCTCGACCAACTGGAACACCCCGTGGAACAACGGCTCGGGAAAGTGCTGCCCCCAGGGCCCGGCATTGCGCAATGCCCGCGCCAAATCCAGGTGAAACTCCTCGACCGCCAACGTGCCATCCGACAACAACCGCCCAGTCAGGTCTTCCTCGCGTAACTGCCGCCGTACCTCGTCGTCGAACGCCTCGGCAAACGCGGGGAAGTTCTCGGCCGGCAAGGACAGCCCCGCCGCCATGGCATGCCCGCCGAACTTGCTGATCAAGCTCGGATGCCGCGCCGCCACGGCGTCCAGTGCGTCACGGATATGGAACCCCGGCACCGAACGCGCCGAGCCCTTCAACACCCCTTCCCCCGCATCGGCAAAGGCGATGGTCGGGCGGTGGTAACGCTCTTTCAGGCGCGAGGCGAGGATGCCGATCACCCCCTGGTGCCAGTCGGCGTCGAACAGGCACAAGCCATAAGGCATGGACTCGACCGGCAGGTCCTTGAGCTGGGCCAGGGCCTCGCGCTGCATGCCCTGCTCGATGGACTTGCGATCCTGGTTCAGGCCATCCAGTTGCTGGGCCATGTCCAGCGCCAGGGCCGCGTCTTCGCACAACAGGCATTCGATGCCCAGGCTCATGTCGTCCAGGCGCCCCGCCGCATTGAGCCGAGGGCCAAGGATGAAGCCAAGGTCGGTGGAAGTGATGCGCTTGTGGTCACGCCGCGCCACTTCGAGGATGGCCTTGAGCCCCGGGCGGGCGCGACCGGCGCGAATTCGCTCCAGCCCCTGATGCACCAGGATGCGGTTGTTGGCATCCAGCGGCACCACGTCGGCGACGCTGCCCAGCGCCACCAGGTCAAGCAACTCGCCGATGTTCGGCTGCGGCTGCGTTTCGTAGCGCCCCAGGCTGCGCAACCGCGCACGCAGGGCCATCAGCACGTAGAAGATCACGCCGACACCGGCCAGTGACTTGCTGGGGAACGCACAACCCGGCTGGTTGGGATTGACGATGGCATCGGCGGCCGGCAACTGCTCACCCGGCAGGTGGTGGTCGGTGACCAGCACCTTGAGCCCGGCGGCCTTGGCTGCGGCCACGCCATCGACGCTGGAAATACCGTTGTCCACAGTGATCAGCAATTGCGGCTGGCGCTCGAGCGCGACCGCGACGATCTCCGGGGTCAGGCCATAGCCATATTCGAAGCGGTTGGGCACCAGGTAGTCGACATGGGCAGCGCCCAGCAGACGCAAACCCAGCACCCCCACCGTGCTGGCGGTGGCGCCGTCGGCGTCGAAATCACCAACGATGAGAATGCGCTGGCGCTGGTCAAGCGCCTCGACCAGCAGGTCCACCGCCGCCTCGATACCCTTGAGCTGCTGGAAAGGCAGCAGGCGCGCCAGGCTCTTGTCCAGCTCAACCTCGGACTGCACACCACGGGCGGCATAGAGACGGGTCAGCAGGGGTGGCAGGTTGCCCAGCAATGGCAGGGGCGACGGCAGAGAACGGGGTTCGATACGCATGGGGTCTTCGATAATCCGGTGAGAGTCAGGTCAGCCGCGCTCGCCGAGCAGCCACTGCAACTGCACTTCGTGCTGGCCGCGGTCATCGGTGACGAACACCGTGCCTTCGCTGATCATCACATCCCACTTGATGGTACGCGGCATATCGGTGGCGAGGACTTCCAGCACCTCCTGCGGCACGGCGGCAATGCTCAGGTTCTTCAGGCCCTTGACCGCGCCAAGCACCTTGGTCTCCCACACCCGCAAGCTGCCGTAGGCCAGCAGGCTGGTGCGCTCGGTACGCCGCGAGCACCAGGTCAGGCGGTCGGCGTCGGGCTGGCCGACTTCAATCCAATGCAGGATGCGATCGTCCAGGCTCTTTTCCCACAGTGCCGCCTCATCGACGTCCGACAGGCCGCGCCCGAAGGACAGCTGCTCGTTGTACCAAAGGGCATAGCCCAGCAGGCGCACGGCCATGCGCTCTTCGGTTTCCGAAGGGTGGCGGGCGATGGTCTGGCGAACATTCTCGTACACGCCGCGGTCGAGGTCGGTCAGATTCAGTTCGAACTTGTAGGTGGTGGACGGCTGGGCCATGGGCGATAGGCTTCTTGCGGGGGAAAGTCGCACAGTCTAACTGATCCCGGGCGCCAGCGCCGGATCAGACAACGCCGATATACCTGCCGCCGCCGAGCTGTGATACAACCTGCGCTCACGCCCAGCCGCCACGGATGCCCCATGACAATGCCCAGCAAACCTCTCGCCGGCCTGAAAGTCATCGAGCTCGGCACCTTGATCGCCGGCCCGTTCGCCTCGCGGATCTGCGCCGAATTCGGTGCCGAGGTGATCAAGGTCGAGTCGCCCGATGGCGGTGATCCGTTGCGCAAATGGCGCAAGCTGTACGAGGGCACGTCACTGTGGTGGTTCGTGCAGGCGCGCAACAAGCAATCACTGACCCTCAACCTCAAGCATCCTGAAGGCCGCGAAGTGCTCAAGCGCCTGCTGGCCGAGGCCGACATCCTGATCGAGAACTTCCGCCCCGGCGTGCTGGAGAAACTCGGCTTGGGCTGGGATGTGCTGCACGCCCTCAACCCGCGCCTGGTCATGGTGCGCCTGTCGGGCTTCGGCCAGACCGGCCCGATGAAGGACCAACCGGGCTTCGGCGCGGTTGGCGAATCCATGGGCGGGTTGCGCTACATCACCGGCTTCGAGGATCGCCCACCGGTGCGCACGGGGATTTCCATCGGCGACTCCATTGCCGCCCTGTGGGGCGTAATCGGCGCGCTGATGGCCTTGCGTCATCGCGAAGTCAACGGTGGCGACGGCCAAGTCGTGGATGTGGCGCTGTACGAAGCCATCTTCGCCATGATGGAAAGCATGGTGCCGGAATTCGATGTGTTCGGCTTTATCCGCGAGCGCACCGGCAACATCATGCCGGGTATCACCCCTTCCTGCATCCATACCACCGCCGATGGCCGGCACGTACAGATCGGCGCCAATGGCGATGCGATCTTCAAGCGCTTCATGCAGGCCATCGGCCGCGACGACTTGGCCAACGATGCCGCCCTGGCCACCAACGATGGCCGCGATGCCCGCCGCGACGAGCTGTACGGCGTCATCGACCGCTGGGCCAACGGCCTGCCGCTGGACAAAGTGATGCAGGTGCTCAACGACGCCGAGGTACCGGCCAGCCGGATCTACTCCGCCGAGGACATGCTGGGCGACCCGCAATTCCTCGCCCGCGAGATGTTCCTCCAGGCCCGACTGCCGGACGGCAAGCCGTTCAAGATGCCGGGTATCGTGCCCAAGCTGTCCGACACCCCCGGCAGCGCCGAATGGGTCGGACCGGCCCTGGGTGAACATACGACGCCGCTACTGGCCAGCCTGGGCTACGACGCAGCCGCCATTGCCCGCCTGCGCGCGGCCGGTACGGTCTGATCCACGGCCCATGCGCATCCGCCACCTGCCCCTGCTGCTCTGCCTGGTATTCAGCGCGCTCGCGGCACAATCGGCCGAGGCCAGGGAGCGCCTGCTGTGGCTGGTCCGTGACCTGCCGCCGTTCACCATTTTCGAAGGGCCGGCCAAAGGCCAGGGCGTGATCGACCAATTGTTGCCCAAGCTGATCGCGCAGATGCCCAAGTACGACCACCAGATCGTCCGAGTCAATCGCGCCCGCGGCATCCAGATGCTCCAGGAGCACAGTTTCACTTGCGACCCGACCCTGCTGTGGACGCCCGAACGTGCCAGGTACGTGCATTTCTCCCAGCCATCGCTGGGCGTACTGAGCAGTGGCCTGGTGGTGCGCAAGCACGACCAGGCGCTGCTGGAGCCTTATCTGGACGGACAACAGGTGGATCTTCAGCGGCTGCTGACCCAGACCCGGCTCAAGCTCGGCATCGTCGCAGAGCGCAGCTACAGCATGCAGGTCGATGATGTCCTGAAGCAGTTGCCTGACAGCGCCTTCAGCCGCCACTACGGCAACGATGCCACCGCCAGCCTGCTGGAGATGCAACAATTGGGGCGCCTGCAACTGGTGCTCGGCTACTGGCCAGAGGTTCGCTACCTGATCCAGCAACAGAATGGCTCGCTGGACGATTACCGCTTCTATCCCATCCGTGGCGTCAACCGCTACCAGTTCCTCCATGTAGGCTGCTCGGACACCGCCTTGGGACGCGAGGCGATCGCCAATATCGACCAGCTGCTGCCGATGCTGCGCCGCGATACGTTGCCAGGCCTGTATGCCCGCTGGCTGGATCCGGAGCTGCAGGAAGATTATCTGGGCCAGGCCCGGCATTTTTTCGAGCAGGGCGAAGCGCCGGTGCGCTGAACTGACCCGTGCAGATCAGCAGTGGCACCTAACAGGGTGCAGGTGAATTCAAGGCAAAAGAAACCCCGGCCGCTGGGGAAGACGACCGGGGTCAAGCGAAAGTCCCTGGGACTTCCAGTGACAGCCTGGATGGCACCGGAGCAAAGCACCGTCAGGTTGCCCTTGCTGAGTCTGACGGGCCGGTCAGGCAAAGGTTCCCTGCATTTGCCTCTGATGCTGCAAGGCGGCGATCACACAGGGTTGCAGACGGCCTTCGGCAATCTGCAGGTCACGGTGCAGGCCATCGACCAGATCGACCAGCAATTGCTGTTCTATCAGCTCTCGCTCACAAACGGTACGCCGCAAAATCGGCAAACCGTGCTCATCGTGAACACTCAGGTGACGGCGGCCACGGTTATCGGTCGGTCCAAGCTCGGCGTGGTAAGGGGTCAGGGCATCGTTGAGCAGTCTGCAGATTCTTTCCATCCGGATCACTCGCTGGCTAAGGTAAGAAAACTGACCATCGGGGCCGGTGGAAAGTTCGCCAGGCCCGTCATCACGAGCATCCGCGATCAACATGACAGTTTCGATGCTCCGCCCCCCTTGCTTGCCGAAGGTCAGGCTACAGGCGCCCGAGCGCCTGCTCCAGGCCCACCATTGACATCGGCCAGGGCAGCTCAGCCAGGACATTCAAGCCCTGTTTGCGGGCCTCGAGCGCCAGGTCGATGCCCCCCGCGTCGCCATAGCCGACAAACAGCAACCCACCCGCGCAGGAAGCCTGCACCAGGTACTTGAACAGGCGCCGGGCATGACGGCTTGGCATCCCCTGGTCGAGCACCAGCACATCAACGGGTCGCTGCCCTTGTGTGATGTTGGCCGTGGCTGCCGGCACGTCATCGGTGAGCCGTACGTTGTACACCCCCTGGGCATTGAAGGCCTGATGCAAGAGCATCTGATAGTAGGGCCGAGCCTGGTGGATAAGGACATTGAGCTGATGCATGAGCCTCCCACTGGAGTCGTGTGTTCTGTTGGTCAGAACGCCACTTTAGTAAGGGTATCCATCGAACTACATGGGAAAAATCTGAAATCCGCTGCCGTGCGTCTTGCGCCCACAAAAAAGCCCGTGCAAGACGGGCTTTTTTGTGAGTGGTGCCGCTTACAGCGGCTTGCCGCGGTTGCCATGCTGGCTGACGAAGGCCTGTACGGCCTTCAGGTCGTTGGCCAGCACCGTGCAGCGTTCCTCGCGGCTGAACAGATCGCTCAGGTGCGCCGGCAGCTCCAGGGCCTTGTCGACACCGGCCTTCTCCACCGCCTCGGGGAACTTGACCGGATGCGCGGTACCCAGCACCACCATCGGGGTGTCCAGGCTGCGGCGGCATTCACGGGCAGCCTTGACGCCGATCGCGGTGTGCGGGTCGAGGACTTCACCGGTGGCCTTGAACACCTCGGCGATGGTCTCGCAGGTCTGTTCATCGGTGACGGCCAGCGAATCGAACAGCTTGCGCGCTTCGGTCCAGCGATCCTGCTCGACGCTGAAGCCGCCGCCTTGCTTGAAGGTGTCCATCAGCTGGGCAACCGCGGCACCATTGCGACCGTGCAGGTCGAACAGCAGGCGCTCGAAGTTGGACGAGACCATGATGTCCATCGACGGCGACAGGGTCGGGTGCAGGGCGTCCTTGACGTACTGGTTGCCGCTCATGAAGCGGTGCAGGATGTCGTTGCGGTTGGTCGCCACCACCAGCTGGCTGATCGGCAGGCCCATGTTGCGCGCCAGGTAACCGGCGAAGATGTCGCCGAAGTTGCCGGTCGGCACCGAGAACGCCACCGAACGCACCGGGCCGCCGAGCTGCAGCGCGGCGTGGAAGTAGTAGACGATCTGGGCCATGATCCGTGCCCAGTTGATCGAGTTGACCGCCACCAGACGTGTGCCCTTGAGGAAGGACTGATCGGCGAAGCTGGCCTTGACCATCTCCTGGCAGTCGTCGAAGTTGCCTTCGATGGCAATGTTGTGGATGTTGTCGCCAAGGATGGTGGTCATCTGCCGGCGCTGCACTTCCGACACGCGCTGGTGCGGGTGCAGGATGAAGATGTCGACGTTGTCGCAACGGCGGCAGCCTTCGATGGCGGCCGAGCCGGTGTCACCGCTGGTGGCACCGACGATCACCACGCGCTCGCCGCGCTTGACCAGCACGTGGTCGAGCAGGCGGCCGAGCAGTTGCAGGGCGAAGTCCTTGAAGGCCAGGGTCGGGCCGTGGAACAGCTCCATCACCCACTCGTTGCCGTTGAGCTGGCGCAGCGGGGCGACCGCAGCATGGGCGAAGTTGCCGTAGGTCTCTTCGAGAATCTTCTTGAAATCGGCGTCGGCGATGCTGCCTTCGACGAACGGGCGCATCACCCGGAAGGCCAGCTCGTGATACGGCAGGCCAGCCCAGGAGGCAATCTCTTCCTGGGTGAAGCGTGGCAGGTTCTCGGGAACGTACAGCCCGCCGTCGCTGGCCAGGCCAGCCAGCAGGACGTCTTCGAAGTTCAGGGCCGGAGCCTGGCCGCGGGTACTGATATAGCGCATGGATGCAAACCTTCGATGCTGGGCGCGGGCCGCCGTCACGGCCCGCCACCGGAATTAATTGAGCTGTTCGACGCGGATGCGCACGACCTTGCCGACCACGTCCTGGAGCGCTTCCAGGGCGACAATGGCGTCGTCGATGCGCTGCTCGACCACACGGTGGGTCAGCAGGATCATCGGCACCAGGCCATCCTGTTCCTCGGCTTCCTTCTGCATGATCGACTCGATGTTGATGCCGCGCTCCGAAAGGATGCTTGCGACCTGGGCCAGCACGCCCGGGTGGTCCTTGGCCTGGATACGCAGGTAGTAGGCGCTTTCGCAGGCTTCGATCGGCAGGATCGGATGGGCCGACAGCGCATCCGGCTGGAAGGCCAGGTGCGGTACACGGTTCTCCGGGTCGGAAGTCATGGCGCGAACCACGTCGACCAGGTCGGCGACCACAGACGAGGCAGTCGGCTCCATGCCGGCGCCGGCGCCGTAGTACAAGGTGGAACCGGCGGCGTCGCCATTGACCATCACCGCGTTCATCACGCCATTGACGTTGGCGATCAGGCGATCGTTCGGGATCAGCGTCGGGTGCACGCGCAGCTCGATGCCGTCAGCGGTGCGACGGGCCACGCCCAGGTGCTTGATGCGGTAGCCCAGGGCCTCGGCATAGTTCACGTCGGCGGTGGTCAGCTGGGTGATGCCTTCGGTGTAGGCCTTGTCGAACTGCAGCGGGATACCGAAGGCGATGGACGCCAGGATGGTCAGCTTGTGCGCGGCATCGATGCCTTCGACGTCGAAGGTCGGGTCGGCCTCGGCGTAGCCCAGCGCCTGGGCTTCGGCCAGCACATCGGGGAAGGCACGGCCCTTGTCGCGCATTTCGGTGAGGATGAAGTTGGCGGTACCGTTGATGATCCCGGCCAGCCAGTTGATGCGGTTGGCCGACAGGCCCTCGCGGATCGCCTTGATCACCGGGATGCCACCGGCCACGGCAGCTTCGAAGGCGACGATGACGCCCTTCTCGCGGGCCTTGGCGAAGATCTCGTTGCCGTGCACGGCGATCAGCGCCTTGTTGGCGGTTACCACGTGCTTGCCGTTTTCAATGGCCTTGAGCACCAGGTCGCGGGCGATGGTGTAGCCGCCGATCAGCTCGATGACGATATCGATCTCGGGGTTGCTCGCGACTTCGAACACATCAGCGGTAATGGGGGTACCGGTAATCTGGCAGTTCGGGTTCTGCGAGCGCATGGCAATCTGTGCCACTTCAATACCGCGCCCGGCACGGCGGGCGATCTCCTCGGCGTTGCGCTGAAGTACATTGAAGGTTCCGCCACCGACGGTCCCCAACCCACAGATGCCTACTTTGACCGGTTTCACTGTGAACTCCCCATAGAACGGCCGGCATCTGCGCCGACCGTGAAACATGCCGTCACCCCATGACGACGGCGTATTGAATTGGTTACTTGCTCTCGGCCAGGGCCAGCTTGGCCACTTGCGGTGCCGGCTGGTAGCCCGGAATCACCTGGCCATTCTGTAGAACGATCGCCGGCGTGCCATTTACACCAATCGACTGGCCCAGCTGGAACTGCTTGCTGACCGGGTTGGCGCACTTGGCAGCCTTGATTTCCTTGCCATCGACCATCTTGTCCAGCGCCGCGCGACGGTCGCTGGAGCACCAGACGGCCTGCAACTGCTCGTCGCCCGGCGAACCCAGGCCCTGGCGCGGGAAGGCGACGTAACGCACTTCGATACCGCGGCGGTTGAGCTCCGGCACCTCGGCGTGCAGCTTGTGGCAGTACGGGCAGGTGGTGTCGGTGAACACGGTGATGTGCGACTTGGTCTCGCCCTTGGCCGGGTAGACCACCATCTCGCCGGCCGGAATGCCGTTGATCAACTTGGCGATGCCCTGGCGCTCGGTCTTCTCGGTGAGGTTGACCGGCTTGCCGTCCTGGATCTGGAACAGGTAGCCCTGCATGACGAACTGGCCGTCGGCGCTGGCGTACAGCACGCGGCCGCCTTGCAGCTTGACCTCGTACAGGCCGTTGAGCGGGCTGCTGGCAACGCTTTCGATCGGTACTTCCAGCTGGAGGTTCTGCAACGACTTGCGAATCGCCTGCTCGGCACCGGCATTGGTATCGGTGGCCGCGGCGAAGGCAAAGGTACTGTTCAGCGCCAGAGCGGCGGCGGCGAAAATCTGGGTCACGCGCATGGGAACTCCTGAAGGCGGACGGGGCCGGATGCAGCACGCCCGTACTGAAAACGGGGTGTCATTGCGGTCCACGGTGCAAACCGCCCAAGCCTACCACAGAAGCGGCGGCGGTCGAGGCGTGCTTGATCGGGAGCGCAAGGCTGCGTGCGCAAGGGGGCGGCGGTTCCCGACGAATTTTGTTCAGGTGTCCCAATGCGTAGTCGCAAGTACCTTTGGCGCTAGGCTCTATCGCCTGTAACCGGGTGAAAAATTTGCGTGCGTGTTCGCTCATGACGCTGACAAATTCATCTTTATCGACTGCAACAGAAACCTCACTATGGCAGGTGACGCTCACCTGCAGACGACCGTTGCTGGGGGTCAGATTGACTTCGATGGGCTGGTCAGGAAAATAACATCTGAACGATTTGCCTTCACTGATCTGTAGTAATCCTTCTGACAAATAGCTCCACAGGTCGTCGACGTAATCAAAAATGCTTTTGTCAATAAGCGCTGTGCCATCAATCGTAAGAACCAGCGGCCCTTCGATAGACGCCTGGCCATTAAATCTTCCTTCATACTCGAAGAAATCGGCAAACCGTTTACCCGTCCTCACATAGGTTTCAATAATAATTTTATTCTTCATTTTGGATACAATTGCCTACTCTGCCGTTATCGGCGCAGCGGGATATTCACTGTTTTTTCAGCATCGGCATGCTGTTGATAACCCGGTTGGTGACCTCGCCGAACGGAGCGTAGTCGCCGGACCAGCGCAGCTGGCCCTGCTCGTTGGTGCACTCCAGCGGGGCGCTGTTCAGGTCGCAGTGCAGCTACAGGAATCCCACTCACCATAGGCCGTGTTTAATTGAACGGAGATTAAATAATAACAAACCTGGAGAATCAGAATCTCTTTTCCGGCTTATTAAAAAAATTTATCTAAGACCATTTAATATCATATTTTCCAATTACATCGAAAACATGGTCATAAGTGCTAAGGACTATATGTTGGAGTCCATCTCCATCGATGCCATCTATCAAATCAAAGCTCGACAGAGAGTGCTTTTCATATGGGTAATCATCCGCTTTATACACAGACATACTTTTAATATCACTAAACAAAAACTCAACGTTAACATCAGGTGCGTCTGTAATCATTGGCTTGCAGGAACGCAAAGATAACGATGCTTTAATGACAAATTTAAAAGGATAGAGTATTAATTCAGTCCCTGAAAGAATCAAAGCATCTCGCCCATAAATCAGACCATATTTTGTTTCTATTGCCTTAACATTCATATTAGCCACAACCTCTTGTCCTTATCGATTTACCACCATCACCAGTTGAAAACCTTCGGTCAAGATTTATTTTAGACAATTCCTCTGGAGTTGCCCATCTGGATGGGATTTTGGATACACCAGCTTCTTTAGCTGCGTACAGTCTTCTATTATCCAAGCTAAACACTGAATCTTTATGTGCTCCCTGAGACAATAAACGCTCTTGAACATTTGCAGGTAAATCCCGCATCCTGACTTTTCTGATTGGCTCAACTTTATTTATATACGAGGGATCATTAATAAGTCTATGTGTTAATCCATTAACATTTCTTCCATCCTCAAACACACCATTAATACTGTCTTGTGAGAATAAAATCGTTTTAGGACTAACAGGAGATAATCCAAGCGGATCAACCCACCCGTTCGGATTCGGCGCATACTGATAAAGATTCGTGCCACCCAGCAACCCTATCGGGTCCGGCTGCGTGAACCGTCCGATATCCGGATCATAAAACCGAAACGTGTTGTAGTGCAGACCCGTCTCACGATCCAGGTACTGGCCTTGGAATCTGAGGTTCTGTTCCTCGATGAAATGCGCCTCACGCACTTCCTGCAGGGTATTGCCCCAGACCCGATAGCGCGCCTGCCAGACCGCCTCGCCACTGTCATCCGTCAACTGTTCGGGCAGGCCATTGAAATCGTTATGGTAGTAGCGCACCTGCTGGTGCTGCCCCGTACCGTCAACCCGGGCCAAGGGTTCGTGGCTGTCTTCGACATACAGGTACAGGCTGGTCTGGCTGTAGCGATGCTCCTGCAGCAAGCGCAGGCCATCCCAGGCGAAGCGGGTCTGGTCTAGCAGATTGCCCTGGTCGTCATATTCGCTTTTCTCGACACGCCGCCCCAGCGGGTCGTAGCGCATGTTCAGTACCCGTTCGCGCCCACCGTGCTGGCTGCGCACCTGGATCAGGCGGTGCTCGGCGTCGTAGCTGAAATACTGGATACCACGCCGGCTGCTGCGTTTCTCGATCAGGCGGCCGAAACCGTCGTAGCGATAGCGTTTGTCCTGGTAGGTGAGCAAACGGTTATGGCGTACCAGGCCGATGCCGGCTTGCGGCCCATCGAGCAGGTTGGCAGCAGCGTCGTAGGCGAAGGTTTCGCTCTGGCCCTGGCCAGCGTCCTGGCTGGCCATGATTCGGCCGCTGGCATCGTAGTGCAGCAATTGCTGGTACTGGCTGCCGGGCTGCTGGTTGAAGCGGCCGGTCAGGTTGTCTGCCGGATCGAAATCGAAACGTTGCTGTACCGCAGCCGGCAGTTGCGGCGGCTGGTGGCTGGGGCGGCGCAGGCGTGAGCGCAAACGGCCGCAGCGGTCATACTCGCTGCGGGTGCTGACACGGCCCTGGGTGCGCAGCACTTCACGGTGCAAGCGGTCGCGTTCGAAGTCGCTGATCACCTTGCCGTCGAGATTAACCTGATGCAGGTGGCCGCTGCCGTAATACAGGCGGTTGAGCCAGCGGCCGTCGGGCAGCTGGGTCTGGATCAGGTTGCCGAGTTCGTCGTAGTGATGTTGCAGCACTCCGTTGGCGCTGTGTTCCTCCAGCAGTTGGCCAAGGGCGTCGTAAGCGAACGCCAGCTGTTCGGTGTTGCCCGCATTGTCAGTGAAGCTGATGTCCGTCAGTTGATCGAGAGGATCGTAGCTGTACAGGGTTTCGCCATCGTCGGTGTGCTTTTTGATCAAGCGTCCGACGGCATCCCGGTGCAATTGATGAATGATCGCTTCAGCATCGCCTTGGGGGGCGGGAAGGTACTCAAGGCAACTGAGGTTATCCAGCCGGTCGTAGTGATAACGACTGGCGCTGCCGTCCAGATCCTGCTGTTCAGTCAGGCGGTCAGCCTGGTCCCAGCTGAACCTGTAGCTTTCGTTATTTTCATTGGTCAACGCCAGTAGCCGCCCGTAGGCGTCGTAACTGAACTGCACCCGCCGACCATGCGGATCGATACGCTGCAGCACCTGGCCACGCCGGTTGTAGCGGTATTGGGTGGAGTGCCCGCCAGGGTCGGTATAGCTGTTGAGCTGGCCGTTGCGATCAAGCTGATAGTGCTCACTGCGCCCATCGGGCAATTGCGAGCCGAGCAATCGGCCCTGGGCATCGTGCTGGTACTCGGTACGTTCGCCGAGGGCATCGGTGACAGCCTGCAGATGCCCGCGCCGGTCATAGCTGAAGCGGGTCGGGTACCCCGCACAATCGACCTGCTCAATCAGCAGGCCCAATTCGTTCCAGCGCAGGTGCTTGTGCTTGCCCGCCGCATCGATGATCTCCACCACCTGGCCGCGTTCGTCATGGCGGTAGCGGGTGGTGCGGCCCAGCGGGTCGGTTTCGCTGCTGCAGTTGCCGCGCTGGTCGTAGCGATAGCGCCAGCGCTTGCCGGCCTTGTCGGTCTGTACCCGGGGCAGTGACCAGTGTTCCAGCCACTGGGTCGCTTCGCTGCGGCCCAGTGGATCGATGCTTTCGCAGAGGTTGCCGGACTCATCGTACAGATACTGCCATTGCCCGCCCTGCGGGTCGGTGGCGGCCAGCAACTGGCGTTCGTCGTTCCACTCGAAACGCCAGGTGTGGCCGAGGGCGTCGGTGTACTGGGTGATCTGGTACTGCGTGTTCCAATAGCGTGTGCTGACCCGCTGCAAACCGTCGGTGACCCGGGTGATGCCGGCTTCGATGTCGTAGTCGAAACGGTACTCGTCACCGTCGTCGGTCCAGTGCCGGGCCACGCGCCAGTCGTCTGCAGCACGAGTCCATTCATAGAAGCAGCGCAGGCCGCTGGGCAGTTGGTGCTCGACCATGCGCCGGCCCTGGTCATAGGCGAAGTGCCTTTGCACCTGGCCGCTGGCGTCGCGGACTTCGGCCAAGTCACCGTTGCTGTCATAGGCATAGCTGACCAGCAGCTCGTTCGACTCGTCGCTGTACCATCGCTCGATATGGCTGACCCGGGCTGGCCATTGGCTGCTGTAAACCAACTGCACCTGGACCACATCAAAGGTATCGCGCAGCCTGAGCAAGCGGCCGTTGGTGTCGTAGTCCAGGTAGATGCGGTTGTCGTTGCGGTCACCCAGTTGCGCCAGGCGCAGGCGTTGCGGATCGTTCGGGGTGGGCTGGAACAGGCGATAGAGACCGTCGACGCTTTCGATCAGCAGCTCGCCATTGTGCGCGCGACGCACGCTGAGGCCTTCGCCGGCGCTGAACACGGCATCACCACGAGGGATATGGCCCATGTCGACGACCCGTGCCTGTTCGTCGGTGAACAGCAGGTGCTCGCCGCCTTCAGGATGCGCTTCGATAGCGACGAAGACTTCGTAATCGACGCTCCAGCCAGCACCGAACAGGCCGTCACGGCGTTCATCCCGGCTGTTGTAGTAGCGCTGCCAGTCCAACGGGATCAAGCCCGGAAGACTGAAATCAAGCTCGGCTTCGCCGCTCAACAGTTTGGCGCCAGTGGAGCTGTGGACCGGGTTGGGTGAGCCGGCGATGGCGCTGGTGATCGCGCCGGTAACCTGGCTGGTGACGGCGCTGCCGATGCCGCCAATCAGCATGCAGCCGAACTTGCTGTAGAACTTGCCGCCGCGCCCGCGCAGCATCATCAAGGCAGTAATCGCCAGGCCGATGCCCGGGGTCTTGCCGCTGCGAATCTCGCGGACCACGATCGAGTCGCCGCCGATGCGCACATTATCGGAGACCAGCCCGGCATCGACGATCACCGCCTCGCAAGTGCTGCGATCGCCGCTACGACAGGCCGGGTGACCGTTGATGGTGACCTTGCTCGAGCCTTCGGCCAGGTACTGCGGCGGCATCGGCGGATGCTTGCTGCAGAGGATCTTGTCGTCGTCGGCAGGCTCGGTGTTCGGCGCCGGGCTGGCGACCGTAGGCCGCCACATCTGTGAGAAAAATCCCTTGGCCATGTCGAGGAAGCTTTCTTCCTCCTCCTCGGCCGGCGGCTGAGCCGCGTCGCTGCCGGCGGGCGCAGCGGCGGCAACGATGACGCCGGCAGCGCGTGCGGCCGGTTTGCCATTGGTGTAGGTATTCTTCGAGCCGGTGAGGATGTTGGCTTGCACCGAGGGCGGGAACAGGAAGTTGCCGATGCCCTCGCATAAACTGCTCAAGCCCTTGTCGGCCCCGGTCTTGCTCATGACCACGCCGACCACGATGCCCACCACCGCGCCGAGCACGAAGCAGCCGAGGCCGCCGGTGACCACGGTCAGGCCCAACGCCGCGGTTACCGCCGCGGTGGCCAGCATGCCGATGGCGACGTTGGCGGCCACTTCCAGCACGCCGCTGACAATGTCGGCCATCATCGAGGTGTGCATCAGCGCATCACCCTCGCGGGCGGCCCACAGGGCGTCAGACATTACTGACCGGCAACGGCATGGCTGCAGGGCACTTGAACCTGGTCATGCTTGATTTCCATATCGAGCGCGTGAGGTATCGGAATCTGCTGGATGATCGCCCGAGCGTCAACCCCGAGGGTGATGCAAAGCGTGTAGTTCCTGCAGCCTGGCCTTGGCCACATGGGTGTAGATCTGCGTGGTGGACAGGTCGCTGTGGCCCAGCAGCATCTGCACCACACGCAGGTCGGCGCCATGGTTGAGCAGGTGCGTGGCAAAGGCGTGGCGCAGCGTGTGCGGGGACAGCGGCTTGTCGATCCCGGCCACCCGCGCGTGGTGCTTGATGCGGTGCCAGAAGGTCTGGCGGGTCATCTGCTCGCCGCGCTGGCTGGGGAACAGCACGTCACTGGGGCGGCCGCCCAGCAACTCGGCGCGGCCATCGCGCAGGTAGCGCTCGATCCACACCACCGCTTCCTCGCCCATCGGCACCAGGCGCTCCTTGCTGCCCTTGCCCATGACCCGCAGCACGCCCTGGCGCAGGTTGACCTGGTCCAAGGTCAGGCTGACCAGTTCGGTCACTCGCAAACCGCAGGCATAGAGCACTTCGAGCATGGCGCGGTCGCGCTGGCCAATCGCCTCACCGCGATCCGGCGCCTGCAGCAAGGCTTCGACATCGGCCTCCGACAGCGACTTGGGCAGTGGCCGGCCCAGCTGCGGCATGTCCACCTGCAAGGTCGGATCGACGACGATCAACCGCTCGCGCAGCAAGTAACGGAAAAAGCCGCGCACCCCGGACAGGAAGCGCGCGGTGGAACGAGGCTTGTAGCCTTGGTCGAAGCGCCAGGCCAGGTGATCGAGGATCAGTTCGCGGCCGGCATCGGGCAACAGCACGTGCTTTTCCTGCAACCAGCCGTTGAACAAGGCCAGGTCACTGCGGTAGGAAGCACGGGTGTTGTCGGAAAGCCCCTTTTCCAGCCACAAGGCATCGAGGAACTGGTCGATCAGCGGGTGGTCCAGTGCAGGCATGAAAACTCGGTGGCAAACGACGAAATGACGCTTAGTCTTTCACAACATGGCATGCAGAGGGAGCCCGCATGAACGAACAGCAGATTCTTTTGAGTGTCGGCGGCATCGGCGCGGCGGCCCTGCTCTGCCAATGGCTGGCCTGGCGCCTGAAACTGCCTGCGATCCTGTTCCTGCTGCTGTGCGGCATCCTCACCGGGCCGGTGCTGGGCTGGCTGCAACCGCAGGCATTGTTCGGCCCGTTGCTGATGCCACTGGTATCGCTGGCGGTGGCGCTGATCCTGTTCGAAGGCAGCCTCACCCTGCACCTGTCGCAATGGCGCGAGATCGGCAGCGTGGTGCATCGCCTGGTCACCGTCGGGGCGCTGAGCACCTGGCTGGTGATCGCCCTGGCCACCCACTGGCTGCTGGGCTTCGACTGGCCCCTGGCGATCCTGTTCGGCACCTTGACCCTGGTCACCGGCCCCACGGTGATCGTACCCATGCTGCGGGTGGTGCGGCCGAAGGCGACGATCGCCAATATCCTGCGCTGGGAAGGCATTGTCATCGACCCGATCGGCGCGCTGCTGGCGGTGGTGGTCTACAGCTTCATCATCGCCAGCGCCGCCGGTGAAGGCCTGAGCCACAGCCTGGCGACCTTCGCCGGGGTGATTTTCTGCGGCAGCGCGCTCGGCGTCGCCGGAGGCTGGCTGCTCGGGCAGATCATGCGTGAGCAATGGCTGCCGGAGTATCTGCACAACCTGGCGTCGCTGGCCGCGGTGCTGGGCATCTTCATCGCCGCCAACCAGATCGTCCACGAGTCGGGCCTGCTGGCGGTGACGGTCATGGGCATGTGGTTGGCCAACATGCCCGGCGTGGATGTGCGGCAGATCCTGCACTTCAAGGAGAACCTCAGCGTGCTGCTGATCTCCGGCCTGTTCATCCTTCTGGCGGCGCGGCTCGACCTGCAGGCCCTGCTCGCCTTGGGCCCAGCGGTACTGGCACTGTTGCTGGTGATCCAGTTGCTGGCCAGGCCGCTGAACGTGTTGCTGTCGACCCTGGGATCGCCGCTGAACTGGCGGGAACGCGCGCTGCTGGCCTGGATCGCGCCGCGGGGCATCGTCGCCGCGGCGGTTTCGGCCATCTTCGCCATTCGCCTGGACCAGGCCGGGCACGAAGGCGCGCTGCTGCTGGTGCCACTGACCTTTGCCGTGATCATCGGCACCGTGGTCCTGCAAAGCGCTACCGCAAGGCCCTTGGCACGCCTGCTAAAGGTGGCGGAACCAGCGCCGAGCGGGTTTCTCCTGGTCGGCGCCAACCCACCTGCGCGCGCCATCGCCAAGGCCCTGCAACAACTGGGCTGCCGGGTGCTGCTGACCGACTCGAGCTGGGAGAACATCCGCGCCGCTCGCATGGACAACCTGCCGACCTACTTCGGCAACCCTGCGTCGCAGCATGCCGACGCTCACCTCGATCTGGTCGGGCTGGGCCATCTGCTGGGGCTGTCACCGGCGGGCGAACTCAATGCCCTGGCCTGCGCGCGCTTTCGTCATGACTTCGGCCACGCCCGGCTTTTCGTGCTGGCCAGCGGCCTGGAGAAACAGCGCAGCGACAAACACCGGGCCAGCGAGGAGCATCGCGGGCAATTGCTCGGGTCGAGCGCGATGACCTATGGGCAGCTGGCCAAACTGCTGCATCAGGGTGCCGAGCTGTACAGCACCACGTTGACCGAGGCATTCAGCTGGGGCGACTACCAGCAGTTGCATGGCCCACGGGCGACGCTGCTGTTCGCCCGGGACGGGCAAGGCTGGGTACATGTGGCCAGCCCGGACAACCCGCTCAAGCCACAGCCGGGGTGGACACTGGTGGCGCTGGTGGAGCCGGAGCTGACCGAACAGCCTGTGACGCATTGAATATACGGGATCGGCAATCAGGCCAAAGGCAGCACCGGCACCGGGCGCTTGTCCTCGTCGATGGCAACGAAGCTGAACACGCCATGGATCGCCCGTTCGCGGCCATCGAGGTACATGTTCTCGACGAACACATCCACCTGCACCTGCAGGCTGGTGTTGCCGACCTTGATCACCGTCCCCACCAGCTCGACGATCGAACCTGCCGGGATCGGGTGCTTGAAGTCGATGCGGTCGGTGGACACGGTCACCAGCGGCAGCCGGCAGAAACGGGTGGCGGCGATGAACGAAACTTCGTCCATCCACGCCAGCGCCGTGCCACCGAACAGGGTGTTGTGGTGGTTGGTGGTGTTGGGGAACACCGCCTTGGTCACGCGGGTCACCGACAGTTCGGTGCGGCGCTGGATTTCCTGGTCTCGGGTTGTCATCTCGGAGTCACATCGCAAAGGCAAGATTCAAGACGCAAAAAAGCAGCCCGAAGGCTGCTTTTTCTCGCACGGGGCCTAGGCCACCGGACAAACTGCACTCAGGACAGTTTTTCCTTGATGCGAGCTGCTTTACCGGACAGGTCACGCAGGTAGTACAGCTTGGCTTTACGCACGTCACCACGACGTTTCACGGCCAGGCTGTCGATCTGCGGGCTGTAGGTCTGGAAGGTACGCTCTACGCCAACGCCGCTGGAGATCTTGCGCACGGTGAAGGCGCTGTTCAGACCGCGGTTACGCTTGGCGATAACGACGCCTTCGAACGCCTGCAGACGCGAGCGGTCGCCTTCCTTCACTTTGACCTGGACGACAATGGTGTCGCCTGGTGCGAAGGTCGGGATCTCTTTGCTCATCTGCTCGGCTTCGAGCTGCTGGATGATCTTGTTGGTCATGCTGTGCTCCTAAGATGGATAACGCGATCCACCATCGATACGTTTAACTATCGTCCCGCTCGCGGAGGTATTCCTCGAGCAGCTTCTTCTCTTCTCCAGAAAGCGAGCGACTTTCCAGAAGATCGGCGCGTCGTTCGAAGGTCCTACCAAGGGACTGCTTCATCCGCCATCGCCGGATATGTGCATGGTTGCCACTAAGCAACACGTCGGGTACACGCTGATCCGCATACACCTCGGGTCGGGTGTAGTGCGGGCAATCCAGCAGACCGTCGGTGAAAGAGTCTTCCTCCGCCGAGTCCACATGCCCTAAAGCTCCGGGCAGCAGCCGCGTAACCGCATCGATCAGTACCATGGCCGGCAGCTCGCCACCGGAAAGCACATAGTCGCCAATCGACCACTCCTCATCGACATGAGCCTCGATAAAGCGCTCGTCGATGCCTTCATAACGGCCGGCGATCAGGATCAACGATTCCTGTTCGGCCAAGCCTTTGACCGCCTGCTGGGTCAGCTTGCGGCCTTGTGGCGAAAGGTAGATCACCTTTGCCGCAGCTCCGGTCGCCTGCCTGGCGCTAACCAGGGCGTCTTCCAGAGGCTTGATCTTCATCACCATGCCCGGACCACCGCCAAACGGCCGATCATCCACGGTGTGGTGGCGATCTGTGGTGTAGTCCCGCGGGTTCCAGCAGGTCACTTGCAGCAACCCCTGTTTCACCGCACGGCTGGTAATGCCGTACTCCGTGATGGCCGAGAACATCTCGGGGAACAACGTGATGACTTCTACGCGAAGGCTACCCATCGTTTAGAAATCCGCATCCCATTCGACTCGCATCACACCGGCCTGCAGGTCGATTGCCAGCACGCATTGCTCCGTATAGGGCAACAGACGCTCGCGATCATCCAGGCTGCCTGTGCAAGGCTTGACCACCATTACATCGTTCGCACCGGTCTCCAACAGGTGATCGATCGTGCCGAACAGCTGTTCGTCCTGATTGATGACCTTCAGGCCTTCCAACTGGTACCAGTAGTACTCGTCGGCTGCCAGGTTGGGCAAAAGGCTCCGCGCAATGCAGATTTCGTAACCGCTCAGAAGACGGGCTTCGTCACGATCCTCGAGGCCTTTCAATTTCACGACCAAGCCCTTTTGGGAGCCACGACCGCTGACCAGCTCGACCTGCTTTACCTTGCCTTCGTGCCTAAGCGTCCAGCGCGGATAATCCAACAGGTTTTCAATCGGATCGGTAAAGGAATACACCTTCACCTCGCCGCGAACGCCGTGAACCGAAAAAATCTTGCCAATGACGATGAGGTCATCAGCCTTTTCTGGCGTCGCGTTCATACTGCTCAGGCTGCAGCCTTGGCAGCTTCCTTCAGCAGCTGAGCAACACGCTCAGACGGCTGTGCGCCCTGGCTCAGCCAGTAGGTGACGCGCTCTTGGTTGACCGACAGCTTGACTTCGGCGCCCGATGCGATCGGGTTGAAGAAGCCAACGCGCTCAACGAAACGGCCGTCACGGGCGTTACGCGAGTTGGTCACGGTCAGGTGGTAGAATGGGCGCTTTTTCGAGCCGCCACGGGCCAGACGAATGGTTACCATGTGAACATCGTTCCTATAGTCGGTGCTGCAAAACTGAATGCCCAATGGGCACACGGGTGCCCAAAAGGCCGCATATTCTCGGGGAATACACGGACATTTGCAAATGCCTTTTTCGGCGAGCGCTTGACCCACCGTTCAGATCTGCCGGTTAAGCCGCCATTTGGCGGCACTGTACCCGCCGAAGCGGGGGCTGGGCGGCGGTCTTCATATTAAAGACCGCCGCCCGGATTCGCTTACATCTTGGGCATGCCGCCACCCGGCAGCATCCCACCAAGGCCACGCATCATCTTGGCCATGCCGCCCTTGGCGGAGAATTTCTTCATCATCTTCTGCATCTGCTTGTGCTGCTTGATCAGCCGGCCAATGTCCTGCACCTGGGTGCCGGAACCGAGGGCGATGCGGCGCTTGCGCGAACCGCTGATCAGGTCAGGGTCGCGGCGTTCGGCAGGGGTCATGGAATTGATGATCGCTTCCATCTGCTTGAACTGTTTCTCGGCCGCGCCCTGGGCATTGCCCATCTGCGACAGGTTGACGCCACCGATGCTCGGCAGTTTGTCCATGAGGCCGCCAAGGCCGCCCATGTTCTTCATCTGTTGCAGTTGATCGCGGAAGTCTTCGAGGTCGAAGCCCTTGCCCTTCTTCAACTTCTTGGCCAGTTTGTCGGCCTTTTCCTTGTCGATGTTCTGCTCGGCCTGCTCGATCAGGCTGAGCACGTCACCCATACCGAGGATGCGCGAAGCGATCCGGTCGGGGTGGAATGGCTCGAGGGCTTCGGTCTTCTCGCCCATACCGATGAACTTGATCGGCTTGCCGGTAATGGCGCGCACCGACAGGGCGGCACCGCCACGGGCATCGCCGTCGACCTTGGTCAGCACCACGCCGGTCAGCGGCAGCGCATCGCCAAAGGCCTTGGCCGTGTTGGCGGCATCCTGGCCGGTCATGGCGTCGACCACGAACAGGGTTTCGATCGGCTTGACTGCGGCGTGCAGTGCCTTGATCTCGTCCATCATGTCGGCGTCGACGTGCAGGCGACCCGCGGTGTCGACGATCACCACGTCGATGAACTTGAGCTTGGCTTCGCGGATCGCCGCTTCGGCGATGGCCACCGGCTTCTGGCTGATGTCGGACGGGAAGAAGGTCACGCCGATATCATTGGCCAGCGTCTCGAGCTGCTTGATTGCCGCCGGACGGTAGACGTCGGCCGACACCACCATCACGCTCTTCTTCTTGCGCTCTTTCAGGTGACGCGCCAGCTTGCCGGCGGTGGTGGTCTTGCCCGCGCCCTGCAGGCCGGCCATCAGCACCACGGCCGGCGGGGCGGCGTTGAGGGTCAGCTCTTCGTTGGCCGCCCCCATGAGGCTTTCCAGCTCGGCCTGGACGATCTTCACGAACGCCTGGCCCGGGGTCAGGCTGCGCGACACTTCGGTGCCGACCGCACGCTCCTTGATGCTGTTGACGAAATCCTTGACCACCGGCAGGGCGACGTCGGCCTCGAGCAGGGCCATGCGCACTTCGCGCAGCGTGTCCTTGATGTTGTCTTCGGTCAGCTTGGCCTTGCCGGTGACATGGCGCAGCGTCTGTGACAGGCGGTCGGTCAGGTTTTCGAACATGGTGATCCTTTCAGGCCCAGTGAAGCCGAGGTTTTTCAGGCGCCCAGGTGGAAATGCACACGCGCTGGGCACAACAAGGCGGCGATTATAGCGGAGACTGCCTTGCGCGCACACCTTGCTCGGGACCACCGGCCAGATGCGCTGCCTATCCCTGGCCATGGCCCCGTGGTATCGGGCTTGCCCCGCGATTGATACGCAGTCTTCCTTGCCTACCGCGTTCTATGCCAAACTCCGTCCCTTTAGGGCTTGCACGCCAGGACTTATGTTCTCTTCACCCAGCCTCATCCCCAACCTGCTCGCCGCCTTCCTTTATCTGGCCGCGACCGTCTACCAGGCCACCGGCCTGGCCCGTGGCGCCCGTGCCGACAAACGGCTGCTTGGCCTGCTCGGCACCCTGGCGGTCATCGCCCAGGGCGGCGCCCTGTTCTTCCAGCTGATCACGCCCCTGGGCCTGAGCCTCGACTTCTTCAGCGCCGCCAGCCTGATCGCCGTGGCGGTGATCGGCTTGACCCTGCTCGCCTGCCTGAGCATTCCCGTGGAGAACCTGCTGGTGCTGCTGTTCCCGCTCGGTGCGGTGACCGCGCTGCTGGCCCAGTTCGCGCCCCCCGGCACGGTGCCGCTGATCAACGAAGAGCCAGGCATCCTCGCCCATATCCTGCTGTCGATCCTGGCCTACGGCCTGTTCACTATCGCCGTGTTCCAGGCCTTGCTGCTGTTGCTGCAGGACTACCAGCTCAAGCACAAGCACCCGTCCGGACTGATCCGTAACTTCCCGCCGCTGCAGACCATGGAAAGCCTGCTGTTCGGCTTCCTATGGGCCGGCTGGGGGCTGCTGTCACTGTCGCTGATATCCGGCTGGCTGTTCCTCGACAACCTGTTCGCCCAGCATCTGGTGCACAAGACGCTGCTGGCCTGTGTCGCCTGGATCGTCTTCAGCGTGCTGCTGTGGGGCCGCACCCGCCTCGGCTGGCGCGGTCACAAGGCGATCCGCTGGACCCTGGCCGGTTTCTGCCTGCTGATGCTGGCCTACTTCGGCAGCAAGCTGGTCCGCGAATTCATCCTGCACATCTGACGGCCGCCCATGGACACTCTGCCGTACGCCCCGCTGCTCGGCATCATCGCACTGGCCCTGCTGTGGTCGGCGCTGTTCACCGCGGTAGACTGCGCCCGCCAGCAGCTCAATGGCCACGGCGCCCCCACCCTGCCCGCCCAGGGCCTGGTGCTCGGCGCCAGCCTCGGCAAGTTGCTGGTACTGGGCCTGGCCTGCCTGATTGGCCAGCGCTACAGCGGTGAACACGGCTTCTGGCTGGCCGGCCTTGGCGCCAGTTTCACCCTCCTGGTGCTCGCCGACTACCTGCCGCGCCGCCTGGCACGCCGCAACCCGCAAGCCTTCCTGGACCTGGGCGGCAACCTGCTGAAATTGCCGCTGACGTTGCTGCAGCCGCTGGGCTGCCTGCTCGACGGCTGCGCCAAAGTGATCCTGCGCCCGTTCCGCGTGCAACCCACTGCGGTGGCACTGCACCCGCAGCAGGGCGACGCATTCGACGAAGACGAACCTGCCGAGACCAGCCAGCACGGCCTGCTGGAGGGCCTGCAGGCGCTGGACAAGATCACCGTCAACGACATCCTGGTACCGCGCAACGAAGTAGACGGCATCAACCTCGACGATCCCATCGAGCAGATCATCGAGCAACTGATCATCAGCCGCCACACGCGCCTGCCGGTCTATCACAACGACATCAACCAGGTAGAAGCCGTCCTCAACACCAAGCTGATCAGCCACCTGCTGCCGCGGGCAGAGCTCACCCAGGAGAAGCTCCAGGCCGCCTGCTACGAGCCCTACTTCGTGCCCGAGAGCACACCGCTGCAGATGCAGTTGCTGAACTTCCACAAGCAGCAGCGGCGCATGGGCGTGGTGGTGGACGAGTATGGCGAAGTACTGGGTATCGTCACTTTGGAAGACATTCTCGAAGAGATCGTTGGCGAGTTCGAGGACGAGCAGAACCTGGACAACCCGCATGTCCACCCTCAGCCTGATGGCCGCTTCGTCATCGAAGGGACGGCTTCGCTGCGCGAGATCAACCGTACCCTGGGCTGGCACCTGCCCTGCGACGGCGGGCCGAAAACCTTGAACGGCCTGGTCACCGAAGCACTTGAAAGCATTCCAGAAAGCGCTGTATGCCTGAAAATTGGCAGATATCGGCTGGAAATCCTCGAAACCGAGGACAATTGCGCGAGCAAGGTACTGGTCTGGACGCTGGCTCGATAGCTATACTCGGGTCACGCTTACCCAGCCCTGCCGTCCCGCCCGCTACCCGCACCCGGCGTCCGACGGCCAGTCCGCCCCACTGACACGCCCCGCGGTCCTGCTCAGCACCCCGATCAGCCACCGCTCAACGCCTATCCCCTGGGCTATCGTCAGTCGGCGACCAACAACAATACGCTCCGGCTCCCGTGTGCCCGCCACATGGGCCGTGCCCCATGGAGCATGACTGTCAGGGACCTTCGCATGACTACCAGCACCACCTACGCCGAACCTGCCTCGGCGGCCCCGGTCAACTCGCCTGCCCGGGTGGCCACCGCCAGCTTCATCGGCACCGCCATCGAGTTCTACGATTTCTACGTCTACGCCACCGCCGCCGCGCTGGTGATCGGGCCGGTGTTCTTCCCGTCCGGTTCCGGTACCGCGCAAATGCTGGCGGCCTTCCTTACCTTCGGTATCGCCTTCCTCGCCCGGCCACTGGGATCGGCGCTGTTCGGCCACTTCGGCGACCGCATCGGGCGCAAGTCGACGCTGGTCGCCTCGCTGCTGCTGATGGGCGTCTCGACCACCCTGATCGGCGTGCTGCCCGGGTATGACAGCATCGGCGTATGGGCACCGATCATGCTCTGTGTGCTGCGCTTCGGCCAAGGCCTGGGGCTGGGCGGCGAATGGGGCGGCGCGGCATTGCTGGCCACTGAAAACGCCCCTGAGGGCAAACGCGCGTGGTTCGGCATGTTCCCGCAGTTGGGCCCGTCGATCGGCTTCCTCGCCGCCAACGGCCTGTTCCTCACCCTGGCCCTGGTGCTCAGCGACGAGCAGTTCCGCGAATGGGGCTGGCGCATTCCGTTCCTGCTCAGCGCCGCACTGGTGCTGGTCGGTCTCTACGTGCGCCTGAAACTCGAGGAAAGCCCGGTGTTCGCCAAGGCCGTGGCCCGCCAGGAGCGGGTCAAGATGCCTGTGCTCGAGCTGTTTTCCCAGTACTGGCTGCCGACCCTGCTGGGGGCTGCGGCGATGGTGGTGTGCTACGCGCTGTTCTACATCTCCACGGTGTTCTCGTTGAGCTATGGCGTGTCCACACTGGGCTACAGCCGTGAAACCTTCCTCGGCCTGCTGTGCTTCGCCGTGGTGTTCATGGCCCTGGCCACGCCCCTGTCGGCCTGGTTGAGCGACCGTCATGGGCGCAAGCCGGTGCTGATCGCCGGCGCGCTGCTGGCCATCGCCTCGGGCTTTGCCATGGAACCGCTGCTGACCTCGGGCTCGACCGCAGGCGTGGCGCTGTTCCTGGCCATCGAACTGTTCCTGATGGGTGTGACCTTTGCCCCGATGGGCGCGCTGCTGCCGGAGCTGTTCCCGACCCATGTGCGCTACACCGGCGCTTCGGCGGCCTACAACCTGGGCGGCATCGTCGGCGCCTCGGCGGCACCGTTCTTTGCCCAGAAGCTGGTGAGCATGGGGGGATTGAGCTGGGTGGGAGGCTATGTGTCGGCGGCGGCGCTGATCAGTCTGATTGCCGTGCTGTGCCTGAAAGAGACGCGCAATACCGAGCTTTGAATCAATCGCGGGGCGAGCCCGCTACCACGCCAGACTGATACTGGCGTGGTAGCGGGCTCGCCCCGCGATCGTTTCAGATCAGAACTCGACCTTGACCGCCTGCGAAGCCCGGGTCGCCTTGGCCCGCGCCGCCTCGACCGATTCGTCACGCGCCAGGCACACGCCCATGCGTCGAGTACCATTGATCTCTGGCTTGCCGAACAGGCGGATGGCGGTATCCGGCTCGCTCAGCGCCGCGCCCAGGTTGGCGAAGCTGGTCTGCTGCGACTGGCCTTCAGGCAGGATCACCGCCGACGCCGACGGGCCGAACTGGCGCACCACCGGGATGGGCAGGCCGAGGATGGCCCGCGCGTGCAGGGCGAACTGCGACAAGTCCTGGGAAATCAGGGTCACAAGGCCCGTGTCGTGCGGGCGTGGCGACACTTCGCTGAACCACACCTGGTCGCCCTTGACGAACAGCTCCACACCGAACAGGCCACGGCCGCCCAACGCG
Source organism: Pseudomonas sp. RC3H12 (assembly GCF_018596375.1). NCBI lineage: Bacteria > Pseudomonadati > Pseudomonadota > Gammaproteobacteria > Pseudomonadales > Pseudomonadaceae > Pseudomonas > Pseudomonas sp. RC3H12. The sequence goes on from NZ_CP075595.1 coordinate 3,734,806, forward strand.
TCGGTGACCGCCTGGGCTACACGCTGCGACTCGGCCAACGCCTTCGGGCTCATGGCCTGGGGCTGCCAGGACTCCTGATAGTCGCCCTTTTCCTGTCGGTGGCCGACCGGCGCGAGGAAGGTCGTGCCACTGACATGGCGCACAGTGAGTAGGGTGATCTCGTATTCGAAGTCGATGAAGCCTTCGATGATCACCCGCCCCTTGCCGGCACGGCCGCCTTCCTGGGCATAGTCCCAGGCTTTCTGCAGGTCATCGGCGCCGCGCAGCAGGCTCTGGCCCTTGCCGGACGAGCTCATCACCGGCTTGACCACGCACGGGTAGCCCAGGTCGGCCACCGCCTTGCTGTAATCCTCGAAGGTGTCGGCGAAATGGTACGGCGAGGTCGGCAGGTCCAGCTCTTCGGCAGCCAGGCGACGAATGCCTTCGCGGTTCATGGTCAGCTGGGTGGCGCGGGCGGTGGGGACGACATTGAAACCTTCGTTTTCCAGCTCGACCAGCGTGGCGGTGGCAATGGCTTCGATCTCGGGGACGATGTAATGCGGCTTTTCCGCCTCGATCACTGCGCGCAGGGCCACGCCATCGAGCATGTTGATCACATGGCTGCGGTGCGCGACCTGCATCGCCGGCGCATTGGCGTAGCGGTCCACGGCGATCACTTCGACGCCCAGGCGCTGCAGCTCGATCACCACTTCCTTGCCCAGCTCGCCGCAGCCGCACAGCAATACACGGGTCGCGGTGGGCGACAGTGGGGTTCCGATACGGGTCATTTCAGGTCCTCGAAGGCGTCCGGGGCCGCGCCACGCTGGCTGCCGCCCGCTGAAAAATGGACCGGTATTCTACATCAGGATGTGGCCACCGCGCGCCGTGCCCGCCAGGCCATGATCAACCACACCGCGGTGACCCCGGCGAACTTCGAGGCCATCGCCGTGCCGATCACTGCAGGCGTCAAGGCACCGATCATGCCGAAGAAGATGAAGGTGTCCACCGGGATGCTCAGCGCCGAGCTCAGCCACAGGCGGTCGCGCAGGGGGCGCCGGGTAACGCTGAACACCAGCCAGTCGATCAGTTCGGAGACGAAGAACGCGGTCGCGCTGGCCAGGGCGATGGCAGGCTCGGAGGTGATATAGGACAGCACCAGCGCCACCAGCATGGCCAGCAACGCGCCATGGCCGTAGCGGGTCTGCACCATGTCGCGCAGGATGAACACCAACCCGCCCCAGGCGGACCAGATCACGTCCAGGTGCGGCGCACTGGAGAAGGCGAAGTTGATCAGCACCACGCTGCTGATGTAGGCGATGAGATAGAACATGATGGGTGTTCGGAATGGGCAAGCCGGACAGATTAGCGTCGCCCCCTTCGCCGGGCAAGCCCGCTCCCACGGCTGTTCGACAGGTGCTACAGACCGATGATCAACCCGGCCGCCAGCGCCCGCTCATGGCAGCGCTGCAACACCACGCGCCGCTCGGCATTGTCCATGCGCCCCCAACGAGTGATCTCGCTCACCGTACGCTGGCACCCGGTGCAGATATCCTGCTCGTCCAGCGCGCAGACATTGACACAGGGCGAGGCCACGGGCCGCTCGTCACTCATCGTCGCTCACCAGGTCACGGGCATAGCGCTGGGCATTGTGCACATAATGGGCGGCGCTGGCCTCGAGCATGCGTTTCTGCTGCTCGGTCAACTCGCGCACCACCTTGCCCGGCGACCCCATCACCAGCGAGCCGTCGGGAATCTCCTTGCCCTCGGGGATCAGGGCGTTGGCGCCGATGATGCAGTGCTTGCCGATACGCGCCCCATTGAGGATCACCGCATTGATGCCGACCAGGCTGTAGTCGCCGACCGAGCAGCCATGCAACATGGCGTTGTGGCCGATAGTCACGCCGCGACCGAGGGTCAGCGGCGAGCCCATGTCGGTGTGCATCACCGTGCCGTCCTGGACGTTGCTGTCCTCGCCGATGTCGATCAACTCGTTGTCGCCGCGCAGCACCGCGCCGAACCACACGCTGGCCCGGGCCTGCAGGCGCACCTTGCCGATCAGCGTGGCAGTGGGCGCGGCCCAGCTTTCGGGATGGGCTTCGACGCGCAGGTCGCCCAGGCGGTATTTCATGTGTCGCTCCTCACGGTTGAACGCCAGTGGCGGGGTGTGCCCCGCTCAGTTCTCGATGAAACGCTCGGGGGGCTGGTGCAAGCTGATGCCCGCGTCGAACAGCAGGTTGACCAGTTCGACGATCATGATCGCCGAGAGCCCCCAGATCTTGTAGTCGCCGTAGCGGTAGCTGGGCACGTACCAGCTGCGGCCCTGGTAGTCGATGCGGTGGGTGTGCTCGCGGGGGTCCTGGCGGAAAAACGCCAGCGGCACACTGAACACGGCGGCGATTTCCGCGTCGTTGGCGCGGTACTCGACATAGTCCGGGATCAAACCGACGAACGGCGTCACCTTCAGGCCGTGCAGCGAGATCAGCGGGCTGAGCGGGCCGATGACCTCGACCAGCCCCGGCGGCAGGCCGATTTCCTCCTCGGCTTCGCGCAGGGCCGTGAACACCAGGTCTGGGTCCTCAGGGTCGCGCCGCCCGCCCGGGAAGGCGACTTCACCACCATGGGTGGACAGGCCCTTGGCGCGCAGGGTCAGCACCAGCTCCGGCTCCTCGCTGCGGGTAATGGGCAGCAACACCGCCGCTTCGGGGAAACGGCGGTCCGTCTCCGGTGATGCGGGGGTATGGTTGCTCATTCGGCGAAGAAGCTCGTCCAGCATTACGCACTCTCGTGTCCAAGGCCTGCCCTGCATGATGCACCAAAGCCGCGAGGCACCCAAGCCCCGCCCGCAGGCCGCTTGCGATAAGCGGGCCGGGCGCGCCAAGATAGCCCGACCCCACTGGAATGAATGAAAGCATGAAATTCTGCAGCGCGTGCGGCCAACCGGTCACCCAGCGGATCCCCGAAGGCGACAGCCGCCTGCGGTATGTCTGCGATCATTGCCAGACGATCCACTACCAGAACCCCAATATCGTCGCGGGGGTCTTGCCTACCTGGGGCTCCCAGGTACTGCTGTGCCGCCGGGCTATAGAACCGCGCCGAGGGTTCTGGACGCTGCCCGCCGGCTTCATGGAAAACGGCGAAACCCTCGATGCCGCCGCGCGTCGCGAAACGGTCGAGGAAGCGTGCGCGCGGGTCGGCGAAACCTGCCTGTACCAGTTGTTCGACCTGCCGCACATCAACCAGGTGCACGTGTTTTTCCGCGCCGAACTGGCCGACCTGGACTTTGCAGTGGGCATCGAGAGCCTTGAAGTACGCTTGTTCGAAGAGCACGAGATCCCCTGGCGCGAGCTGGCTTTCCGCACCGTCACACGCACACTAGAATGCTATTATCGCGACCGCGTCAGGCAGCACTATCCGATTGGCCATGAATACCTGCCGCCGATGAACGTCACGTCGTCCACCACCTAAGTTTTCAGGGATACGGTTTCATGCGCTGGCTGCTTGCCCTCTTCTGCCTCAGTGTCGCCTCGGTGTCGCAAGCCGCCTTCACCGAGACTATCATCCGCAAGACGCCGTCGGCCGCGCCGTCGCCGGTCCAACCCGCCACCACTGGCACCCAGCAAGAGCGGCTGATCGACAAGGTGCTGGTGATCAAGTCCGAGCGCCGCCTGCAACTGATCAGCCGTGGCGAGCCGCTCAAGACCTACCGCATCTCCCTGGGCAAGCAACCCAAGGGGGCCAAGGCCCGCGAAGGCGACAAAAAAACCCCGGAAGGCCTGTACTGGCTCGACTGGCGCAAGGTCAGCGACCGCTACAACCTGGCCATGCACATCTCCTACCCGAATATTACCGATGCCGCCAAGGCGCGCAGCGAAGGTGTTGCCGCTGGCAGCATGATCATGATCCACGGCACGCCGATCAACGAGGAGTACCCCGAGTGGTATTTCCATACCCTCGACTGGACCGAGGGCTGCATCGCCATGCGCAATGACGACATGCGCGAAGTATGGAGCATGGTCAAGGACGGCACGCTGATCGAAATCCGCCCCTGAGCGCTCACCGGTGGCACCAAAGGCCTGTCCTGCTCACGCGTGACAGGCCTTTCTCTTTTAGTGCACGCCCCTTTTCGCCACACCACCGCTCACTTTTCCTACAGTTAGAATCGCCTCATTCCCCGCACAATAGTGGCGTTGAGCCACATAAATGCCATCACTGACATTCTTAGAATTCCCGCAGCTGATTTCACGATTTCGTACATCACTTGCGAGGTTTTCATGCAAAATCCTGTCTCCAAGACCAGACCCGACCCCCTGCGCTGGGCTGTCTTCCTTGCCCTGCTGGGCAGCACCCAGGTTCAGGCGCAAGGCGCCCTGACACCGACACCGGGCCCTGGCGGCACCCCGATCATCGACAACAGCCATGGCGTACCGGTCATCGACATCGTCGCGCCTAACACTAGCGGCCTGTCGCACAACCAGTTCCTCGACTACAACGTCGGCAAGCCCGGCTTGGTGCTGAACAATGCCCTGCAGGCCGGGCAGTCGCAGCTGGCCGGCCAGTTGGGCGCCAACTCGCAATTCCAGGGCCACGCCGCCTCGACCATCCTCAACGAGGTGGTCGGCCAGAACGCCTCGCGGATCGAAGGGGCTCAGGAGATCTTCGGCCAGAAAGCCGATTACCTGCTCGCCAACCCCAACGGCATCACACTCAATGGCGGCAGCTTCATCAATACCACCCGCGCCGGCTTCCTGGTCGGCAGGGCGGACGTTCACGACGGGCAGATCAAACACCTCGACAGCCGTGACGCCAGCGGCACGCTGAATGTGCTGGGCCGCGGCCTGAGCAATGCCGCAGGCGCCCTGGACCTCATCGCGCCGCGTATCGACACCACTGGGCACCTGTTCGCCAAAGGGCAGCTGAACATGACCATCGGCCACAACCTTGTCGACGCCCGCAGTCGCGAGGTGCTCGAACAGCTCCCCGCCGCCACCGCCATCGATGCCAACCTGCTTGGCGCCATGCAGGCCGGACGCATCCGCATCGTCAGCACCGCCGAAGGCGCCGGCGTGCAGGTCGGCGACAAGGAACTGCGCGCGGATCGCGACTTGATCATCCACTCCGCAGGCAACCTTCAGGTGCAGGGCAGTGACAAGCGCCAGGCGAGTCTCGTCAGCCATACTGGCAAGCTGGACCTCAACGCCGCCGGCGACCTGCGACTTACCCACGCTCATGGCAAGGCGAGGCAGATCGAGGTCCGCGCAGGGAACAAGCTGACCCTCGACACCGCCACCCGCGAAAAGGTGACGGACGACCCTGTCAACTGGTCGAAGCAATGGCTGTTCATCCCCACCGAAAGCCACAACGGCAAGACCACGCAAACCAGCCGCCAGCAACTGGGCAGCAGCCTCGTGGCCGAGGACAGCGTGACGTTGCAAGCGGGCAGCGACCTGCACCTGACCGCTGCGCACTTGCAGGCGGACAACGGCCTGAAACTGCGCAGCGATGGCAATATGACGATCGACGGTGGCGTGGACACCCTCGATATCGCCGAGCAGTCCACCCACAAGCGCTACCTGAACCGCACCGACATCGACAGCCAGTCACACAGCCAGCAGCTCAAGGCCAGCACCCTCAAGGGCGGTACCCTCGTCGCCAGCGCCGAGGGCGACATGCAGATCTCCGGCGCCCACCTCGAGGCGCGCAAGCAGGTCAAACTCGACGCCAAGGGCGATCTGCGGATCGAAAGCGCCGTGGAAAACGATCATGCCCAGCGCACCACAGGCAAGCGTGAACTCGTGGCCAGCGCCGGCAAGAACGCCCCTGACTCGGAGCAGTACACGGCCAAGATCGGCTACGAAAAACTTCACAGCGACGAGCAGACCACCGCGACACGCCAGATCGCCAGCAGCATCAGCGCGGATTCCGTCTCGCTGCACAGTGATCGTAAACTGACGCTCAGTGCTTCGAACGTGCAGGCAAGGAAAGACCTCATGCTGACCGCCAGCGAAGTCGAACTGGCGGCAGCCTACGACACCCAGGACAGGCATACCCTCGATACCCGTACAGGTGCCGCGCTGAGCGTCACCGGCGGCACCGACCGCGTAGGCCTTGGCATCGACGGCTATCATGGCCCGGCCGCCGTGCTCGAACGCGAAACCACGACTCGACGAAGCCATCTGTCAGCAAGCGGCGATCTGCACATCGACACCCCGCAACTCACCACCACCGCTGCTCAGCTGAATGCGGGACGCACCTTGAAAGTGGACGCCGAGCGCATCGACAACCGTGCGGCAGCCGACACCAAGGTCCGGGAAACCACACTCACTAACTGGGACGGCGGCCTGAGCGTAGGCATCGACTATAAGTACCTCAGCGATCGCGTCAAGCAGCTGTTCACTGGCAAGCAAGCCGAAGACAAAGCGTCCTCACCGAACGCTGGCGCCGAACTATCGCTCCAACACACGTCACGCCTGCACAAGGACACCGACAGCACCGCGCAGGTCACGGCCTTCGATGGCGGCGACATCATCGTTCGGGCCGATCAGCTCAAGGATGAAGGGAGCGCCTACAATGCCGGGGCTGGGCGCTTGCACATCGAGGCTGGAGAACACCAGCTGCTGGCCGCCCGGGATCAGAGCAGCAGCGAAATACGCGACACCACCGGTGGCGGCAGCCTGCGTGTAAGCACCGTCACAGGAACGGAAGTCAACGCAAGACTTGAAGGTCATGGCAACACGCTGAACCAGCTAAAGCAGGCAACCACAGCTCGAGTCGGCAGTTTGCAGGGCAGCCAGGGGGTCCAGGTAGAACTCGAACGTAGTGGTCACTATGAGGGTGTCCGCTTCGAGGGCGGCAACGGCGCGGTCAGCCTGCGCAGTGGCGGCGACCTGACACTCGCAGCAGCCCATGATCACAACACTGAACACACCACCACGCTGGACGCCGGATTGGCGGTCAAGGCCGGCACCGGCCTGCTCGGCCCCAACGGCGGCCTGGACGGTAATCTCAAGCGCCACAGCCTGGAAACGCAGCACAGCCAGGCACGGGTCGCACAAATCGATGGCAAAGGTGCCGTGGAACTGACCAGTGGCGGTGATATGCGCCTTGAAGGCACGCGCATCGGCAGCCGTGCGGGCACCGGCGACATTACCCTGCACAGCGAAGGCAGGCTGAGCGTGACAGCCGCCAGCGATACCCGCCAGAGCCTGGGCAAGACCTGGGGCGGCAAGCTGAATGTCGACGGCAGCACTACCGGTGGTGGCTTGGGTGGCAAAGGCACCTTCGGCTGGGTCAATGAGCAGGCCAGCACAGCCATTGGCGCGCAGTTCGACAGCAAGGGCTTGGTGGAGATTACCAGCTTCGCCCATGACGATACCGCGCTGCAGGTACAGGGGCTGCAAGCCAACGCCAAACGGATAGCACTGGACGCCCGCAATGGTGGCCTGCTGGTCGAGGCAGCCAGCAACACCGAGCGCCACGACAACCTCGACGTTACCATTGGTGGCGGCCTGAAGGTCGATGCCATGGACATTGGGGGCATCAACGCCCAGGTCAAGGTCGGTCTGGATAAACGCGACAACACCACCTGGCATGACAGCAAGCTGCGCGCCGACCTGATCGACTTGCGCAGCCAGGGCGATACCCGCATCGAAGGCGCACAGCTTGAGGCGCAGGCAATCGAAGGCAAGATCGACGGCAACCTGCGGGTGGCCAGCCGTCAGGACCAGGTCGACAGCGTAAAGCTAGAGGTCGACGCCAGTCTCGCCCAGAAGCAAGCGGCAGCATCCGAGACTGAAACCCCGGCCTCGCTGGCGAGCGTTTTCGAGGGCGGCAACATCACGGAAATCGCCGGGGCGCTGTGGAACAAAGTCACCGCGAAATTTACCCCGTCGGTCAAGATGGACTACGCCAAGCGCAACAACGACACCGTCAGCCAGCAGACGCTCCTGTCCGGCACGCAAGGCATCGATCTGCAGGTAGCTGGCGACACCCGCCTGGTCGGCGCCACGCTGCAGGCGGCCGATGGCCAGGTCGAACTCGGTGGCGGCGCGGTCTCCCGCGACAACCTGAGCGGTCGGGACTACGCCAAGGATGTGAAGGTCAACGTCGATTTGTCCACGACTGGCCTTGCCAGTACCGCCTATTCGTACCTCTCGAACCTGTTCACCGGCAGCACCGACAAGGCTGACGACCACAAGGCATACAGCAACACCGGTCACGACCGCACTACCGAGTATGTCTCGCAGATAAAGGAGAGCCGCCAGCGCTGACGCTTGCCAGGCAGCGGCCTGTGGGTCGCTGCGCCTCCCACACGGATTCTGCGGGAGCGGGCATACCCGTTCCCACAGGGGCATCGGACCGAACCCCATGAACGCACCGATCTTTTCCTCCCATACTTTCCGCCCATCAAGCGCAGGCATACGCCACATCGCCACTGTCCTGCTGGCTTGCCTCATCATGACGCTATCGGCCAACGCCATCGCCACGGTCGACCCGGCCAGCCAGCAGTTGCGGGATCAGCAACAAGCCGTGCGGCAACTGGAGCAGCAGCAGCGGCTCGAACGCTGGCAGCGCAGGCAACCCGCCAACTCCACTGAAGACAGCGGTACTGCAATGCTCGACCCCGACCAGCACTGCTGGGCGATCAGCGGGGTACGCCTGGCCGGCAACCGCATGCTCGATACCCGGCAACTGCAGCCGATCGTGCGTGCGCTGTCGTCCACTTGCATGGGGGTCGCCGAAATTGACCAGCTACTCAAACAACTGACCCGGCACTACGTGCAAGCCGGATATCCCACCAGCCGCCCCTATGTGGCCCGCGCCCCTGAGCACGGCGCCCCGCTGGACATCGTCATCGTCGAAGGCTTCATCGAATCGATCGAACTGGCTGGCGCCGACCTGCCCCTGTCGCTGCAAGGCGCATTTCCGGGCATGCTCGGCCGTCCCCTGCACCTGCCGGATCTCGAGCAAGGCCTGGACCAACTCAACCGGCTGCGTGCCTATGACCTGCAAATGGCCTTGCTGCCGGGCGAGATGCAAGGCGGCACCCGCGTCGTGCTCGAACCCCGGCGCGTCGCTTCACGCGCCCACCTGGACGCCCTGCTCGACAACCGCGGCGGGGAACTGACCGGCCGCCACCGCCTCAACCTGGGGCTTGGCCTGGACAGCCCGCTGGGCCTGAACGACGACCTGCGCCTTTCGCTGAGTTCGGTGGTGTTCGACGCGCCTGGCCAAAGCGAAGGCGTCAGCCTGTACTACAGCATTCCCCATGGCCGCTGGACCTTCACCCTGAATGCCAGCCAGATGCGCTACCGAGCGCCGATCCCAAACACCCGCTACGCCAGCAGTGGCCGCAGCGAGTTCTACGGCGTCGGCGCCGAGCGCGTGCTGTGGCGCAACCAGCAAGGCATGCTCAGCGCCAGCGCCCGGCTGGACCGCAAGCAATTGCTCAACCGCTTCGGCCCCGCCGTACTGGCGCTGCAGAGCCCGACCCTGGCCACCCTCGAAGCTGGCCTGAACCTGCTGTGGCTCGAAGGTGGACTGTGGAACGCTTACCTGGGCGTAAGCCAAGGGGCACGCTGGTTCGGCGCCGACCGACCGTTCGCCCACAAGCAGGCGCCACGTCCGGACTTCACCAAGTACCGCGCCAACCTGCTGCACCTGCGCCAGGGCCAAGCTCAATGGCCCTGGCGCTGGCAAAGCGAACTGGCCCTGCAATACAGCGCCCATGTGCTGCCCGCCGTCGAGCAACTGCAATTGAGCGATCACTCGGCCGTGCGCGGATTCCGCAAGCACAATGTCGCGGGCGCCAGCGCCGGGGCATGGCGCAACACCTTCAGCCAGCCGCTACCCCTGCCGGTGCAGGTACGCCCGTCCTTCGGCGTGGACCTGGGCTGGGCCCGCTATGCGCGCACCAGCCCGTCGCAGCGCCTGGTCGGTGCCTCGGCAGGGGTCGAACTGAACCTGCCGCACAGCACGGTGCGCCTGGACTACCAACGCGCACTGCACGCCAGCGATCGCCCGCGCAAATCACTGGAGCAAGGCTTCTGGGTCGCGCAATGGTCCCTCGCCCTCTGACCGGCATGTGGGCTACCACCTGAGCCGGCGCTGCCCGACCGTGTCCTCGGGCCCCAGCCATTGCACGCCGCGCAGCACGGGCGTCAAACCGGCATCGGCCTGCAACACGAAATCGACCTGCACTTGCCGGGCCGCCAGGTCGGCCTCCAGGCTCATCTGGTGCTGGCCCTGGCGAACCAGGCCAGCGCTCAACCGCCAGCCCTGACGGCAGTCCATTGCCAGCGAGCCCTGTCCCAGCACCAGCGACCAGGGCGCGTTCAAAGCCAGGTCGGCGACGGTGATGCTGCCTGCGGCGGCCCGACAATGTTGCCCCGAGCCTTGCAGCTTGATACTGCCCTGCCATTGCCCGGCCAGGCGATAGTCAGCGCCGACGCTTGGCTGTGCGCCCAATGCCTGGAGGTCCGCCTGCCAACGCCACGGCCAACCACTCAGGCGGCCTTGCCAGCCCTGCTCCTGGAAGCCCAGGCGCACCTGCAGGTCGCGCTGCCATGGACGCCATGTCCATTGCACGGGTCCCACCGGTCCCAGCCGGGCAAACTGCCCTTGCCACAGGCTGCCGTTCACTCCCTCCGCCGGCAACCCGAACCCCGCCACCAGCCAGCGCGCCGGCAGTTCGAACACCAGGGTCAGACAGAACACCAGGCCCAGCCAAAGGTACGCCCGCCGCCTCATGGTCGAAGCCGCACGGTGAAACGCAGCCCCTCGGTATCTCGCTCCAGCCCCCATTGCAACGGCTGCGCGCCGTCATCGCGCAGGGCCTGCAACCAGCCCTGCAGGGCTTGGGCATCGGCCACCTTGCCGCGCAGCAGCCAGCCTTCGTCCTCGGACTGCACCTCGACCAACTCGATGTGCCGGGCCTGGGCCGATGGGTGCAACGCTTCAAGGGTCAGCGCAGGCTGGCGCGGCTGTGCCGCGAGCGATTCGGCCAGTGCCTGCCATTGCCGCTGTTCCTGCCAGAAGGCCACGCCCTCGCGCAGCGCCAGCAACACCAGCAACAGCACGACGACACACCAGGCCAGCGGTAGTCGATGATGTCGCATCCACTCACGGCTCATGCGGCGCTCCCCAGGTCGAACACCACGCGGCGCGCCTCGTCTTCCACCTGGACCTGCACGCCGACCGCCGTGGCCATCTCCTGCCAGGGCGCAGCTATGCCCTCACCGACCAGCTCAAGGTGCCAACGCTGGCCATCGAAGCGCACCGCCCGCAGGTGCCAGCCGGGATGATCGTTCAACCACCCATCGACCTGCGCCTGCAATGCCTCGAGCTGGCGCAGGCGCACCTGGCTTTCACGCGCCTCGTCCTGCAGTTGCGTCAACACCCGCGCAGCCTGGCGAGGCGTCGGCTGGACGCCGGTAACGGCCTGCACCTGGGCGCGATAGAGCTGGGCCTGGCGCCATTGTTGCGCGCTCCACAGCCCGCCCCACGCCAACGTCAACGCCAGGCAGGCAATTGCCAGGCGCGCCTGCCCCTTTGCCAGGCGCAAAACTTGGCTTGGCCGGCGGGCCTCGAACAAGCCGGGCAAGCCATCGAGCGGGGCCAGCACATCGGGCCAGTCGCCGTCGATGCACTCGACCTCCCCAGTCAGCCAGGCAAGCGCGGGCGGCGTGCCAAGCCCCTGCGGCCAGGCCAGCCAGTGGGCCTGGCCCTTGTACAGGCTCATCGCTCCTCGTCGCCATTGCCAAGCCGCTTCTGCCGCACAGTCGGGCAGCAGCTGGAACTCAGCCCAGCAACGTTCCACGGTCAGCCCCCAGCTGGCGCACTGTCCTCGCCACGCGTTGAGCCTGCCCCGCGCCACCACCAGCAGACGCAACTGCCCTGCGTGGCGCCCGATACAGGCACACAGCACGTCATCGTCGCCTTGCAGCAAGCGGTCCTCGAGCAGCAAAGGCCATTCCTCGCGTTTCAGCCCAGGCGGCGCGGGCAGCAGGAAATGACTGCAATGCTCACCAGGGACGATCAGGGCAACCCGCGCCCCGAGCCCGGCCGGTGGCTCGCCCCGGCCTTGGCGCAACGGGCGGCCTTGGGTGACCAGCAGCCACTCCCAGACATCGCCGGGGCGCAGCAGCAACCAGGGTTGTGCCGGCGCCCGCCCGCGCCATTCAAGCTTCATGCGCGCCCCCAGGGCAAAACGAAGGTACAGGTATAAGGTGCTCCATCACGCACTAGCTCCACGCGCACGCCCCTACCGGGGTGCGCCGGTTGATCGGAAGGCCAGGCCAGCCAACGGCCGGTCTGGTGGTAGAGAACATTCATCGCGCTGACCCGCTCCAGCCGTTCGCGTAGCACCCAAGCCGGGGCCGCGGCGGCGTACAGGTCGGCCGAGGTTTCCAGCAGCAGCCGTTGTTCACGCGGCTCGAAGCGCAGGCGCTGGCGCTGCAGGCGCGATCCCCCTTCGGCCTGCGGCCAGGCGGCGGCGGCCACCCACAGCAGTTGCTGACGGTCGGGCTGCCAGTCGAGCCAGCGCGCCGCCAACGGCAAACGCTGCTCGTACAGGCGGCGCAGCACCGGGCTGTCGAAACGCCGCTCCAGGGCCAGGCAAAAATCCACTACGCCGGTTTCGCTCACCTGTTCATCGAGCCGCTCGCGCACCTTCAGCCAGCCGTTGACCAGCGCCGACAGCATCACCCCGAGCAAGGCCGTGAGGGCCAGAGCCACCAGCAGTTCGATCAGGGTCATGCCCGCCTGGCACCGTTTCATGGCCGCTCCAGGAACACAGTGAACTGCCCCAGCGGCAGGCGCTGGTCACGATCGGCATGCAACAGCAGTTCGCCACGGCGCAGGTCGCGCACACCGGTGCGGCGCAGTTGCAACTGCCAATGACAGGCCTGCCCGCCCTCCACCAGCACACCGTTGTCCTGGTTGGTCACCGGCCAATACTGCTCGACCACGAAGCGTGCCTGCAGCTCACGGGCGCATAGCAGGCCCAGGCGATGCTGCTGCACGGTGTCCTGCACCGCCAGGCGCTGGCGCAGGACCTGGCTGGTGATCACCGCCAGGACGGCGGCGATGCCCAGGGCCACGCTCACCTCCAACAGGGTGAAGCCGCGTTGCCGGCGCTTCATGGCATCGCGCTCACGCGCAATTGCCCGCCGCGGTCCCAGTCCCAGCGCTGACCGCCCTCGGCCCAGCGCCAGCGCACAGTGCCCGGACGTGACCAGCCATCGGGGGTAAACAGCAGCGCTGGCGCCTGGCTGACGGGCCAGTCCGGGCGCAGGCCTTTGGGCCAATCGCCGAGCGCCACGGTTTCCACCTGCCAGTGCTCGCCTTGCCGACGGACGAACTCGGGGCGTTGACCGTTCCAGCGCAGCCCGCGCAACTGCCCAGCATGGCGCGCCAGGTCGGCCTGGGCCACGGTGGCGGCGGCCAGGCGATCGAGCGCCTGGTCGATGCTGCTTCTGCCGCTGTCGAGCCAGGCAACGGCCAGGCTGGTCATCAAGGCGGCGATGGCCAGCACCACCAGCAGTTCGAGCAGGCTGAAACCGCGCTGTTGGATCGGGACAGCGTGGGAGCGGGCTTGCCCCGCGATGGCGGTGGCGTGGCCAACATTGCCATCGCGGGGCAAGCCCGCTCCCACGCAGTTGCGCTCCCCTCGAGCCATCACCTCAAAGCGCCCAGTTGCCCAGGTCGGCATCCAGCCCTTCGCCGCCCGGCACGCCATCGGCGCCCAGCGAATACACATCGACCCGGCCATGCTCGCCGGGCATGCGGTACTGGTACGGGGTGCCCCACGGGTCTTCCGGCAGGCGGCGGATATAGCCGTCACTGCGCCAACTGCGCGGCAGCGGCTCCTGGGTCGGCTTCTTCGCCAGCGCCGCCAGGCCCTGTTCGGTGCTGGGGAAGCGCAGGTTATCCAGGCGATACATGTCCAGCGCCTGCTCCAAGGTCGCGAGGTCGGCCATGACTTTCTGCTTCATGGCCTTGTCCTGGTTGCCCAGCACGCTGGGCGCGACCACGGCGATCAGCAGGCCGATGATGAAGATCACCACCATGATTTCCATCAGCGTGAAGCCCCGCTGGCGGTTACGTCGTTGCGGCATCGAAGTTCTCCTTGTCACAGTTGCAATCCCTGGTTGAGCTGCATGATCGGCAGCAGCACCGCCAGCACGATGAACAGCACCACGGCGCCCATTACCAGGATCATCAGCGGTTCGAACAGCGCCATGGCGGTGTCCACCTGGCGGGCGAAGCCGCGCTCCTGGTCATCGGCCACCCGTTCGAGCATGTCGGCCAGGATGCCGCTGGCCTCGCCGCTGCCGACCATGTTCACCAGCAGCGGCGGAAATTCCCCGGCGTTATCCAGCGCCCGATGCAGGCTGGTGCCGCCCTGCACCTGCTGGCGTACCTGCTCCATGGCTGCGCGGATGCGCCGGTTGCCGACTGTCTCGGTGGCCACCTGCAGGGCTTCGAGCAGGGCCACGCCGCTGCCGCAGAGGATCGCCAGGCTGCGTGCCAGGCGCGCGCTCTCCAGCACTTGCAGCAGCACACCCATACGCGGCAGGCGCAGCAGCAGGTCGTCGCGGCGCAGGCACCAGTGCGGCTTGCGCAGCAGCCAGCCGCCCAACAGCGCGGCCAGGATCGCCAGTGCCAGCAGATAGGGGCCGGCCTGCACCAGCCCCTGGCTCAAGCCGATCAGTAGCGACGTGATGAACGGCAGGCTCTGCCCGGAGTGGGCGAACTGCTCGGTGAGCTTGGGCACCACGAAGGTCATCAGGCCGACCACCACGGCCAGTGACACGCCCATCAGCACCGCCGGGTAGATCAGCGCGGTGCGTGCCTTGTGGCGCTGGCGCTGGACCTGTTCGAGGTGGTCGGCCAGACGGCTCAGCACCTGGCCAAGGCGCCCGGAGCGCTCGCCGGCCTCGACCAGCGCGCAATACAAACCAGTGAACGGCGCGCCCTGTCGCGCCAGGCTACGCGCCAGCCCCAGGCCCTCGGCGAGGGAGCCGCGCAAGGCCACCAGCACCGCGTGCAAGGCCGGCTGGCGTAGTTGCCGCTCCAGTGTGGCAAGGGCATCGACCAGGGGGATGCCAGCGCCAACCAAGGTCGCCAATTGGCGGGTCAGCTCGCACAGTTGGCCACGGGTCAGGCGCTGACGACGTGGCTGGTGGCTGTCGTGGCGTTGCAAGTGCCGGGTGAACAGCCCCTGCTCGCGCAGCAATTGCCGCGCATGGCGCTCGCTGTCGGCCTGCACGCTGGCCTTGTGCGCCTTGCCGGTAAGATCCACGGCCTGGTAGCGATAGGTCGGCATGGCTAGCCCTGCACCACGCGCAGCACTTCGGCCAGGCTGGTCTCGCCACGGGCCAGACAGTCGCGGGCCTCAGCCACCAGGCTCTGCCGACGGCCATCCAGGTAGGCCTGCATGGCCAGTTCGCTCTCGCCGTCGTAGAGCAAGGCAACCAGCCCGGCGTCCAGCTCGATGAATTCGTACAGCCCCAGCCGGCCGACATAGCCGCTGCCCTGGCAGTGCTCGCAGCCGACCGGGTGATAGCTTTCGCGCAGGCTGCCCAGCTCCGGCCACAGTTCACGCTCGGCGCTTTGCAGCGGCTGCGCCACCGCGCAGGTGCACAGGCGCCGCACCAGGCGCTGGGCCAGCACGCCACGCAGGCACGAGGCAATCAGGAACGGCTCGATGCCCATGTCACGCAGGCGGGTCACCGCACCGACGGCACTGTTGGTGTGCAGGGTCGACAGTACCAGATGCCCGGTGAGGCTGGCCTGCACGGCGATCTGCGCAGTCTCCTGGTCGCGGATCTCGCCCAGCATGATCACGTCCGGGTCCTGGCGCAGGATGGCGCGCAAGCCACTGGCGAAGGTCAGCCCGGCACGCGGGTTGATGGCGGTCTGGCCGATGCCGGCGATGGCGTATTCCACCGGGTCCTCGACGGTGAGGATATTGCGGCTGCCGTCATTCAGGCTGTTGAGGCTGGCGTACAGCGTGGTGGTCTTGCCCGAGCCGGTGGGGCCGGTGGACAGCACAATGCCATTGGGCCGTGCCAGGCAACCACGCAAGCCGCGCAGCACGGCGGCAGGCATGCCCAGGTTGTCCAGCGCCAGCAAGCTGGCCTGCTTGTCGAGCACGCGCATCACCACCCGCTCACCATGGATGCCGGGCAGGGTCGAGACCCGCACGTCCACCTCACGCCCGGCGGCGCGCAGGGTAATGCGGCCATCCTGGGGCTGGCGCTTCTCGGCGATATCGAGCCGCGCCATGACCTTGATCCGCGACACCAGCATCGCCGACAACGCCCGTGGCGGGCGCAGCACCTCGCGCAGGTGGCCGTCGATGCGCAGGCGCACCACCAGGCTCTGCTCGAAGGTCTCGATATGGATATCCGAAGCGCGCAGGCGCAGCGCCTGGCCGAACAGGCCGTTGATCAGGCGGATCACCGGTGCCTCGTCATCGCTTTCCAGCAGGTCCTCGATGCGCGGCATCTCGCTCATCAGGCTGTCCAGGTCGACCTGCTCGCCGATGCCTTCGATCAAGGCCTGGTTCGCCGCCTCGCCAGCCTGGTAAAGCTGGCCGAGGCGCTCGTCGAAGCTCGCACTGTCGAGCTGCTCGACGGCCACCGGCTGGCCATGCACGCGCAGCAGTTCCTGCAATTGGTCACTGTCGGCGTCGCCGCGCAGCCACAACTGCCAGCCGTTTTCAGCCGGCGCCATTGCCACCCCGCTCTGCCGTGCCAGGCGATAGGGCAGCATCACCAGTCACCGCCTTCCAGACGTGCCCGGCTGGCGGGGAACACTTGCAGCAACGGCAGGCCCTCGGCCAGCGCCGGGAGCTTGAGCGGGGTGTTCTGCTGCAGGCTCTGATACTTCTGCTGGCTGATCCCGGCCAGGCTCTCACCGTCACGCAGGATGCGCGGGCGGATGAACACCATCAGGTTCTGCTTGGTGTTCTTGCTGGCGTCGGAGCGGAACAGCCGGCCCAGGTAGGGAATATCGCCGAGCAGCGGCACGCGCTGATTGCTGGTGGCCATTTCGTCGCTGATCAGCCCGCCGAGGATCACCAGGCCGTTGTCCTCGACCATGACCTTGGTCTTGATCTCGCGCTTGTTGGTGATCACGTCACTGGCGGCGCTGGAGTCGGCGATCGACGACACCTCCTGGACGATGTCCAGGCGCACGCTGTCGTCGATGCTGATCTGCGGCTTGATGCGCAGCTTCACCCCGACTTCCTTGCGCTCGATGGTCTGGTAGGGGTTGGCGTTGTTCTGGGTGACGGAGCCGGTGACGAACGGCACCTCCTGGCCCACCAGGATCGACGCCTCGGCATTGTCCAGGGTCAGCAGGGTCGGCGTGGACAGCAGGTTGAAACCGCTCTTGCCCTTGAGTGCGTTGACCAGCATGGCGAAGTTGAAGCCACCACCGATATGGCCGATGCCGGCGGTGGCGCCGGTGGTGGCCGAAAGCAGCTTGCCGAGTTTCTCGTTGTCGCCGCTGCTGGCGGCCCCGGCGATGCTGGCGATGTTCACCCCGTTGCCGCCGAAATTGACGATGCCGGCGCCGAACTTCTCGTCGGCGAACAGCCACTGCACGCCCAGTTCCTGGGCGCTGCTGTCGGAGACCTCGGCGATGATCGCCTCGACCACCACCTGCGCCCGGCGAATGTCCAGCTGCTCTACGATGCTGCGATAGGCGGCCAGCTCGCTGTCCGGGCCAACCATCACCACGGCGTTGGTGCCCTCCTCGTACTCCAGGCGGATGCCCGAGTCGCTGGCCGCCGGCACCGGCGCATCCTTGCCCTCGCCTTCCGCCGCCGGTACCGTGCCAGCCTGGCTCAGGCCGCGCAGCACCTTGACCACTTCGGCGGCATTGGCGTGGCGTAGATAGATGACCTGGGTGTTGCTGCTGCGCAGACTGTCGCTGGGCCGGTCGAGCTGCACCAGCAGCGCCCGCACCCGCTCCCGGCTGTCGGCGCTGCCGCGCACCAGCAGCGCATTGCTGCGCGGGTCGGCAACCACCTGGGCGCTGTCGGCGCCCTGCTCACGGGCCAGCAGGCGCGTCACCAGCCCGGCGGTGTCGGCGGCGCTGGCGTGCCTGAGCGGCATCACCTGCAACGGCTCGTCGCTGACCTGGTCGAGCTGGCGCAGCAGGCTGTCGATGCGCTCCAGGTTACTGCGCCAGTCGGTGACCACCAGCAGGTTGGCCGCCGGATACGGGGTGATCACTCCGACCCGTGGGTCGATCAGCGGCTTGAGAATGCCGAGCATCTGCTCGCTGGCGGCGTTGCGCACATTGAACACGCGGGTGGCCACGCCGTCGCTGCCTTCGGCCTTCTTGCCCGCGGTTTCCACCGGCACCGGCTCCAGGCGCGCGGCCTGGTCGGGCACGATCTTCACGCTGCCGTTGGGCAGGTCCACGGCCGCGAAGCCCTGGGCGCGCAGCTGGGCGAGGAAGATGTCGTAGATGGCATCGGCGTCGTGGCGATCGACCGTGCGCACGGTGACCTTGCCCTGCACCCGGGGGTCGACGATGAAGGTGGTGCCGGTAATGCGCGACACGCTGTCGATGAACTCACCGAGCTCGGTGTCGACGAAGTTCACCTCGTACAGCGGCGTGCCGTCGTCGGCAAAGACCTCCGGCTCTTCGGCCCAGGCCAGGGACATGCCGAGCATCAGCAGCCCGGCCAGACAGTACCTTGCGATCATCATTCATCCTTGGCGCTTGAAGCCGGTCACGGCGGGGCGTGGTGGCCAGGGCAGGCGCTCGCGCCGCCCGTTGTTGTCGAAGATCAGGCCATCGGCGTCGATGTCCTGCAGCACGATGCCCGGCGCCAGGCGCTGGCCACGGCCGAGGGTGCGCACCTGTTGGCCATGGCGCAGTACCACCACGCTGGCCGACAGCGGCTGGGCCTTAAGCCCGCCCAGGTAGACCAGGGGCAGGCGGGTGAGCGGGATGCGCCCGTCATCGACAGGCGTCTGCCAGTGCTCGGCCAACAAGCCTGGCAACGGTGCCGGCGCCGGCACCGGCGCATTGGCCGGTTGCGGCTGGCGGCTGAGCAGCAGCACGCACTGCGCCGCCAGCCAGCCGGCGAGGGTCAGCAACGCGAAGCTGAAAAGACGCGAAATCACGCGGCCACCTGGTGCGGGTGCCAGCCAGGGTGGCCCTGCACGTAGCGCACGGCCGGCAGTTGCAAGGATGCCAGGGCCCAGCCCGGCGCCTGGCGGGTCAGCCAGGCTTCGAGGGTCTGCCACAAGGGCGCGCCGGCCTGGGCATCGAAGTGCAGGCCAAAGGTGCGGCACAGGCCCTCGACGGGTTGCAGGCCGATGATGCGCTTGCCGTTGGGGCTGTAGCTCACCTGCCAGTCCTGGCTTTGCCAGCGCGGCAGGTCCTGGCTGTTGTCCAGCAGCAACGGGTCGCCGAACAGCTGCTCGGCGGCGTTTTCCAGCACCTGCTCGACCTGGCGCGCCGGGGCCTCGACAACCGGGGCGGGATAGCCGCCAGTCAGGCTGATCAGATGCTCGCGGGTGATCGCTTCACCGGCTTGCAGAGGGTAGTCGTAACGCAGGCCGGGCAGCAGCACCGGCATGCTCGAGTCGTCGGCCAGGGCCTGGTGCAGCAGGCGGTCCCAGCTACCGCCACGGGTATCGCGGCGCCACAATGCTTCTGGGGCACGCGCCAGCGGCTGGTCGAGCCAGGCGGCATGACCGCTGCGCTGGCGTTGCAACTCGCCGCGCAACTGGTTGGCGCGGGCCAGGGCCTGGGGGGCGAGGCTGTGTTCGAAGGCCGGGAAGAACCGCGCCTCGAACTGCCATTGGCCGCCTGCCTGGCGGCAGCGCAGGCGAAACGCGCCACTGGCCCGGCAACCGGCGAACAGCACCGGTACCCGGCGGCCGCTGGCCTGGGTGGCCTGCACCGGCGCCGGCCACAGGTCCTGGCCACGGGCGCACAGCAGCACATCCACCTCAGGTATGCGCTCGGCCAACCACAAGCCCGGGCCGGTGCCGACATCCGCCAGCGCCACCACCAGGTCCGCCTCGCGCCGGGCTTGCTGGAAGCTCGGTTGCAAGGATTGGTACCACTGTTTGAGGGAGGCTTTCTGGTCCTGGGCGTAGGGGTCGGTGACGCCGACCACTGCGATGCGCACACCGCCACGCTGGAACACCTGCAGCCCCTTGACGCCCAGCGCCTTGCCCTGGGCATCGGCCAGCCCGGCGCCGAGGGTAATCGAGGAGGACTGCCGATAGAGCCCGGCACTGCGCTGCGGCCACAGCACACGCTCATCACTGCTGACCCGCGCTTCGCTGCCCAGCAGTTGGCTGCCCTGCACACCGCTTTCGCCCTGGGTGAGGTAGGCCAGGCCGCTGCCGTTCCAGCATTGGCCGTTCTCCAGGGTCAGGCACTGTTCGCTACCGGCCTCGCGCCGCAGCTGTTCGAGCAGCGCGGCCAATACTGCATAGCCTCCAGTCTGGGCCTGGCCGGCAAGGCCAGCATCGAGCAACGGCGCCAGCGCCGGCTGCCCGGCGCTGGCATTCGGCCCGCTCATCCAGGGTGCACGGCCCAGGTGGCTGACCGGGCCCAGGCGTGTGGCCGGCACAACGGCCTGGCCCGGTTGGCGGGCGTCGAGGGTGTCGGCGACATACAACAGGTCCAGCGCCCGATCGGCCCCGCCACGCGGCAGGGGCAAAGCCGAGCAGGCGCCGAGCAACGGTGCCAGGGCACCGACACCCATCCAGCTGATCACTTCGCGCCTGCTCGCCATCGACTCCGCCATCCCTGTTCACGTAGGGCTCCGGATATTGCGGCGCTTGCGTGACAGTTTGATGGCAGAAAACCGACGTTAATTCCAAAACAGCGCAGGTTAACGCTTTAGTAATAGCGGTGAGTTTTAAAGGCTCTTTAACAAATCTGACAATCAATCATCATACTTGCCCTCTACAGTCGCGGTTTCCTTCAACTCAGCCAAAAAAAGGACACCCTGATGAGTCGAGATACCGGCGATAACCTGGACCGCAACCAGAGCGGCAACCTGCCGATGGCCAGTGTCATGGACACTTACCTGAGCCGTCGCTCCGTGGTGCGCGGCAGCCTCGGCGCGGCCATCGCCATGATCGCCGGTGCCGGCCTGACCGGTTGCTTCGACAGCGGCGGCGGCTCGGATCACGACGATCCAGCGCCGCAGCCGGAGAAACCCAAACTCAAGCTGGGCTTCAACTCCATCGCCGGCTCGCGCACCGACGCCTGCGTGGTCGCCGCCGGCTACAGCGCCTACGTGCTGGCCCCTTGGGGCACGCCGCTGAACGCCACCGCCAACCCATGGAAGGCCGACGGCAGCAACACCTCCACCGACCAGGCCAACGCCATGGGCATGCACCACGACGGCATGCACTTCTTCCCCATCAACGGCAGCTCCAGCGATGGCCTGCTGGCGATCAACTTTGAATACATCGACACCGCCGCCCTGCACCCGGCCGGCCCCACCACCGTCGCCGGCAAGCGCCCGGTCGAAGAGGTGCGCAAGGAAATCAACGCCCATGGCGCCGGCGTGGTGCGCATCAGCAAGGTCGCCGGGCGATGGCAGGTGGTCGACAACGACCCGCTCAACCGCCGCTTCACCACCGTCTCGCTGATGGATATCGCAGGCCCGATGCGCGGCACCGACCACGTCAAGACCAAGTTCTCACCCACCGGCACCCAGTGCCGCGGCACCAACAACAACTGCGGCAACGGCTACACCCCGTGGGGCACCTACCTGACCTGCGAGGAGAACTGGCCCGGCATCTTCGTCAACAAGGGTGTGCGCCCGGCCGACCAGGTGCGTATCGGCGTCTCTTCGAGCAGCGGCCAGTACAAGTGGGAAACCGCGGCGGGTGATGCCAGCGAAGTGGCCGGCGAATTCGCCCGCTTCGACATCACCCCCAGCGGCGCCAGCGCCACCGACGACTTCCGCAACGAAGCCAGCACCTATGGCTACATTGTCGAGATCGACCCGTACACTAACAACACCCTGGCGGTGAAGCGCACCGCCCTGGGCCGCTTCCGCCACGAAGGCTGCTGCCCGGGCCTGCCGGTGGCCGGCAAGCCGCTGGTCTGGTACACCGGCGACGACTCCAACAACGAATACCTATACAAGTTCGTCTCCGACGCGCTGTGGGACCCGGCCGACGCCAATCCGGCCGACCGCCTGGCCACCGGCGCCAAGTACATGGACAAGGGCAAGCTGTATGTCGCCCGCTTCGATGCCAACGGCACCGGCGCCTGGCTGCTGCTCGACGTGGCCACCCCGACCACCGCCGGCAGCACCCTGGGCGCGCAGTTCGGCGACCTGCCGGGCATCATCCTCAACACCCGTGGCGCTGCCGACGCCGTGGGCGCCACGCCCATGGACCGCCCCGAGTGGACCGCCGTCAACCCGCTCAACGGTGATGTCTACCTGACCCTGACCAACAACAGCGCGCGCACCGCGGCCAAGGTCGACGCGGCCAACCCGCGCGGGCCGAACCGCCACGGCCACATCATCCGCTGGCACGACAGCGACGACCACAAGACCTTCACCTGGGACATCTTCGTGTTCGGCGCCAACGCCGCCGGTGCGCCAGACATCAACCGCTCGGGCCTGACCGAACTGAACCAGTTCGCCAGCCCCGACGGCATGAGCTTCGATAGCCGCGGCGTACTGTGGTTCGAGACCGACAACGGCGAGGCCACCCTGACCAGCTACACCAACGACCAGGTGCTGGCAGTGATCCCCACCGACCTGGTGGACGCCAACGGCAAGCAGGTCCCGGTCAACGCCACCAACCAGGTGGACCTGCGCCGCTTCTTCGTCGGGCCGAATGGCTGCGAGGTGACGGGGATTGCCTTCACCCCGGACAACAAGACCATGTTCGTCAACATCCAGCACCCAGACAACTGGCCAAGCACCGACAAGGCCACCGACGTCACGCCGGCCGGCACCTCGGTGCGGCCACGGGCTTCGACGGTGGTGATCCAGCGTAATGATGGCGGGGAGATCGGCACCGTCTGATCGATCAGCTTTCACCTCAATCGCGGGACAAGTCGCATCGGTACGCCGATGCGACTTGTCCCGCGATTTTTTCTACCAGGCCACCGCCTCCCTGCCCCTGACCCGCACCTGCTGCGCCGGCACCCGCGCATGCCATTGCACCACGCCCAGCGCCTCGATCTGGAACTGGCTGCGCAGCGTGCGCCCCTCTTCTTCGAACGACAGCTGCAGGACGAAATGGCCGCTGTTGAGCAGCAACCCTTCGCTTAGCCGGGCGAAGGTCTCGTCATCCACCGCCCCCAGCGCCTGGCGCAAGGCCGCGGCATCGACATACCCGGCCGCCGGGCGGCCACTGATCACGCGGCTGAGCATCGAACGGGAAAACCGTCCTTCGTACATCGCCTCCAGCAACGGCAGATGCTCCAACCCCAGGGCATTGGCATTGAGCCGCCAGCCGCTGGTCGACGGCAGCGCGCAGAGCATTCGATAGCGGCCTTGCCGACCACTGTCCGGCTCCAGCAGCAGGTTCAGCTCACTGGTGTCGAGCATCGGCTGGTTGGCCGCCAGTCGCGGTGGTTGCTGGCGCAGGTACTGGGCGCTCTCGGCGCCCTGCAGGCGGGCATCGCTGTCGGCATCCAGCCAGTCGGCCAGGGCATCGACCAGCCGTTCTGCAGCCATGTCATCGCCCAACAGCTGGCGCAACTGGCGCTCGGCCCGTGGGCCATCCTCCCCCAGCAGGGCGTTGACGTTGAAGCAGCTGTGCTGGTCGATCACCCGCAACTGTGCCTTGCCGGCACCAAAATCATAGGCCAGCGGCTGCCCACGCAGGGCCTGCCAGAACAGCGGGCTGGCGCGCCAGGCCGGATCACGCAGGGCCTGGGAGGCGTAGGCCAGCCCCGCCTGCTCCATGGCCCGCACCTGCACCCGCTGGTGCAGCAGCCGCACCGCGTCCACCTGGCGCCGGCCATCCTCCACCAGCCAGGCCAGCCCCGCTGCGAGCATCGCCAGTACCACCAGCACCATCAGCAGTGCCGCGCCCTGTTGTCGCCTGCGCCCCATCCCTGTCTTCCCGTGGCCGCTGAAAAGCGCCAGTCAACACGCCAGTTGTTGCAGGCAGATGGCAGTCATGTGCCCGTCATCTGCGCAGGGCAGGATTGGCCTTCCTTTTTCTTTGACCTGACAGGAGTGGTCTTACATGGGTGGCATTGGAATCTGGCAATTGGTGATCGTGCTGTTGATCGTCTTCCTGCTGTTCGGCACCAAGCGTCTCAAGGGGCTGGGCGGTGATGTCGGCGAGGCGATCCAGGGCTTTCGCAAGGCCATGGGCGGCACTGCCGACAACACTGTCGAGCAACAGCCGCAGGTGCTGAACAATCAGCCGGTGCAGCAGACGCAAACGGATCGTCAGGCCTGATGTTCGAGATCGGCTTCACCGAACTGCTATTGGTGGGCATCGTCGCGCTGCTGGTGCTCGGCCCCGAGCGCCTGCCGGTGGCGGCGCGGACCCTGGGTCGTGGGCTGGGCCAGGCCCGTCGGGCACTGAATGCGTTGAAGGCGCAGGTGGAACGGGAGATCGACATGCCCGCCCTGGATGCCGCGCCGTTGCAGCGCCTGGAGCAGGAGCTGCGCCAGGGCATCCAGCTCGACGCGACGCCGGCCAATGACCCGACACCAGTCGCCCATGCCAAGGAGAGCGCTTGATGTCCCTCGCTCTCGACCAGGCGACGCGCATGCCACTGACCGATCACCTGCGCGACCTGCGCAAGCGCCTGGTGCGCTGCCTGCTGGTGATCGCGCTGGTGTTCTGCGGGCTGTTCCCCTTTGCCCAGACGCTGTACACGCACATTTCCGAACCGCTGCGCCGTTACCTCCCCGAAGGCGCCAGCATGATCGCCACCAGCGTCACCTCGCCGTTTCTTGCGCCGTTCAAGCTGACGGCGATGTGCGCGCTGTTCGTCGCCATGCCGCTGCTGCTGCACCAGGCCTGGGGCTTCATCGCCCCGGGGCTGTACCGCCGCGAACGGCGCATCGCCCTGCCCCTGCTGGTGTCGAGCATCGTGCTGTTCTACGGCGGCATGGCGTTCGCGTTCTTCCTGGTGTTCCCGATGATGTTCGGTTTCTTCGCCAGCGTGACCCCGGACGGGGTGGCGATGATGACCGACATCGGCCTGTACCTGGACTTCATCCTGGCGCTGTTTTTGGCGTTCGGCCTGGCCTTCGAGATCCCGGTGGCGACCTTCATCGTGGTCTGGGCGGGGCTGACCGACGTGGCCACGCTGCGGCGCAGCCGGCCTTATGTGATCGTCGGCTGCTTCGTGGTGGGGATGATCCTGACGCCGCCGGATGTGTTTTCCCAGACCATGCTGGCGGTGCCGATGTGGGTGCTGTTCGAGGTGGGGTTGCTGGCGTGTGGGTTGGTGCGCCGGGCGGAGTAAAGCTGTACCGGCCTTATCGCGGGGCAAGCCCGCTCCCACGCCAATCGCACATTTGCACTCTCTGCGTGGGAGCGGGCTTGCCCCGCGATAGGGCCATCAGCTCAACCAGAACGGTTCAACCCCACCTCCATGTCATCGATCAGCGCCTTGGCCATGGCGCTGAGGATCCGCGCCGAGCTGCCGGCCAGCAGGTCACCCTCCATTTCCGCCTCGCAAGTCAGGTGGCGGATGCAGCCGAGCAGCACCGACAACTCGCTGAAAGCGTCCTCGAAGGAAACACCCGGCTCGACCTTGAACAGGTCCAGGCAGATCGTGCGACCTGCGGTATGTCCGCGAGTCATGGTCGCAGCTCCGGCTTGTGTTCGAGCAGGGCGCAAGCCAGTTGGCCGAGGTAGTCGCTGGCGGTGAACAGACGGTCCTGAACTTCACCGGGTTCGGTCTGGAAGTAGATATCGAGCACATCGGAGATGGCAGTGGCTACCTCGACGGCGGCGGCCATCGCCTCCTCGCGGGCGAGCGTGGGACGGATACTGATAAAGGGTGCGAGACGGGGTGGGTCAGGTACGCGTTTTTTCATTGGGAAGTTCCTTCGTGATTAACAGGAACCGCCACTTGATCGTTCTCACATGATTGGGTGGCAGCCGTACACGGAGTGAGAACCCGGTCACGAAGAAAACCGGTCAGGCAGAGCCTGCCCGCGCACGGCTGCCATAGCAGAGCGGCGTTCTTCGTGATGCGGGTTCTCACACCCTGTCACCACAATGTGGCGACCCGGTGAAGTTATCCCTGGGGTCTTTCCCCGACAACGCAGCAGCTTCCGGCAAGCACGTAGGATAGTTCCCAAGCTTTTCTGGCTGAAGCATTTGGTTTCAGGTTCGGAAATATCTGACAGGAGATTTGGGGGACGGGGCGTTCATCGATAGGAGGGCTGCGCCTGTGAGACCGAGCGCCGCGCGGGCGGCGCTCGATCTCATAGGCGCCAAATATCTATCGACATACATCCCTATCGACACACCAATCCAGACCAGTGGTATTGACCTGGTATTAAAGTGGTATTAATTTTCATCCCACAACAATACCGGACACCGCCCATGCGTCCTCTAACCGCCCTGCGCCCCGACGACACCAGCGCCACCCCGCTCTACCTACAGCTGGCACGCAACCTGGAGCAGGCCATCCACGCCGGCCAGTGGACCGCCGACCAGGCCCTGCCCTCGGAGCGCACCCTCAGCGAAACCCTGGACATCTCCCGGGTCACCGCGCGCAAGGCCCTGGAAGTCCTGCTCGAACAAGGCCTGATCCAGCGCATCCAGGGCTCCGGTACCTTCATCACGCCACGCCTCGAACAACCCCTGTCACGCCTGTCGAGCTTCAGCGAAATGCTGCGCATGAAAGGCTTCGTGCCCAGCTCGCAGTGGCTGGAGCGCAGCATCGGCACGCCGAGCAGCGACGAACTGATCCGCCTCGGCCTGTCGCCCACCGACCAGGTGGCCCACCTCAAGCGCCTGCGCAAGGCCGACGACATCGTCATGGCGGTGGAGGTCAGCACCCTGCCCGCCCGCCTGCTCGGCGACCCACAGGCCATCGGCGATTCGCTGTACCAGCACCTCGACCAGCTCGGCCGCCCGGTGGTCCGCGCCCTGCAACATATCCGCGCGATCAACGCCAGCGACGAACTGGCCGCCCAGGTGGGCATCGCCCCCGGCACCGCCATGCTGCTGATGACCCGCATCGGCTACCTCGACGACAACACCGCCATCGAGCTGACCGACACCTATTGCCGCAACGACTACTACGACTTCGTCGCCGAACTGCGACGCTGACCGGAGCCTCCATGGACATCGCCAACATCCTCACCCCCGACGGCTGGGTGCGCGGACAACTGCACCTCGAAAACGGCCGCATACAGGCCATCGAGGGCACGCCGTGCGACCCGCAGGCCAACGACCTGCCCTACCTGTTGCCCGGTTTCATCGACCTGCATGTGCACGGCGGCGGCGGCAGCGACATCATGCAGGGCGGTGAGGCCTTCGCCACCATCGCCCGCACCCATCGGCGCTTCGGCACCACCTCGCTGCTGGCCACCACCATGACCGCGCCACGCGAGGAACTGGCCCGCGTGCTGGGCGAACTGGGCGCGCACCTCAAGCAACCGCGCCAGGGCGCGCGCATTCTCGGCGTGCATCTGGAAGGCCCGTACATCAATCCCGGCAAGCTCGGCGCACAGCCGAACTTCGCCCACCAGGCGCTACTCGACGAGGTCGAGGAATACCTGGCCCTGGCACCGATCAAGGTCATCACCATCGCCCCGGAAATCGCCGGGCACCTGCCGCTGATCCAGGCCTTGAGCCAGCGCGGCATCCGACTGCAGATCGGCCACACCCTGGGCAGCTACGAGGAAGGCGTGGCGGCGCTGGAAGCCGGCGCCAGCAGCTTCACCCACCTGTACAACGCCATGAGCCCGCTGCACCACCGCGAGCCGGGCATCGTCGGCGCGGCCCTGGCCCACGCCCGCTACGCCGAGCTGATCCCCGACCTGCTGCACGTGCACCCCGGGGCGATCAAGGTGGCCCTGCGCGCGATCCCGTGCCTGTACTGCGTCACCGACTCCACTGCCGCCGCCGGCATGCCCGACGGCGAATACCGCCTGGGCAGCCACACCGTGACCAAGTGCCTGGGCGGCGTGCGCCTGCCCGACGGCACCCTGGCCGGCAGCACCCTGACCATGAACCAGGCCCTGCGCAACCTGGTGAAGATCGGCCTGCCCCTGGCCGAGGCCTCCGCGCGCCTGTCCCGCCACCCCGCCGATTACCTCGGTATCGCCGACCGTGGCCGCCTGCAACCGGGCGCCTGGGCCGACGCGGTGCTGCTCGATCGCCAACTGAACCTGACCGCCGTGATGGTCGAAGGAGAAACCGCATGAGCTCAAGGATGCTCGAAGAAGCCCGCAGCTGCGCCGATGTCGTCGAACGACAGAACCAGGCGCTGGACCCGCGCCTGGAAACCCTGAGCGAACAGCTGCGCCGGCTCGACCCGCAGGTGGCGCTGACCGTGGCCCGCGGCAGTTCGGATCACGCCGCCAGTTACTTCGCCTATGTCGCCATGCAGCAACTCGGCCTGCCAGTGGCCTCGCTGCCGATGTCGGTGGTGACCTTGCAGCAGGCGCCGCTGCGGGTGCGCGGCCAGGTGGCGCTGGGCTTCTCGCAGTCGGGGCAGAGCCCGGACCTGGTCGACAGCCTGCGTCGCCTGAACCAGTGCGGCGCGACCACCGTGTCGCTGGTCAATGCCGAGGGCTCGCCGCTGGAGCAGGCCTGCCAGCACCACCTGCCGCTGGGCGCCGGCCCCGAGCTGTCGGTGGCGGCGACCAAGAGCTTCGTCGCCACCCTGAGCGCCAGCGCCCGCCTGGTCGCCCATTGGGGCCAGGACCGCGCCCTGCTGGCAGCCGGCCTTGCCCTGCCCGCGCAATTGCGTGAAGCCGCCGCCCAGGACTGGAGCCCGGCCCTCGACACCTTGCGCGATGCCGAACGGCTGATGGTGATCGGCCGTGGCGCCGGCTTTGCCATCGCCCAGGAAGCGGCGCTCAAGCTCAAGGAAACCTCGGTGATCCAGGCCGAGGCCTTCAGCAGCGCCGAGGTGCGCCACGGCCCCATGGCGCTGATCGACGCCCAGTACCCGCTGCTGGTGTTCGCCCCGCGCGGCGTCGAGCAGGCCGGCCTGCTGCAACTGGCCGCCGACATGCGTCAGCGCGGCGCAAATGTGCTGCTGGCGGCGCCGGCCGATATCGCCGGGCGCGACCTCACCCTGAGCTGCGCCGAACACCCGGCCCTGGACCCGCTGCTGGCGATCCAGAGCTTCTACGTCATGGCCGCGGCCCTGGCCGAGGCCCGTGGCCTCGACCCCGACCAGCCGCGCCACCTGAGCAAAGTGACCTGCACGCAGTGAAGCCGCGAGGAACAGCGCATGCCCGACAATAACAAGATCATCCTCCATGCCCCGCTCGCCGGGCCGCTGGTGCCGCTGGAGCAAGTGCCAGACCCGGTGTTCAGCAGCGCCACCCTCGGTGACGGCGTCGCCATCGACCCACTCAACGACGTGCTGCACGCCCCGTGTGCCGGCGAGGTGGTGCAACTGGCCCGCACCGGCCACGCGCTGACCCTGCGCGCAACCAACGGCGCGGAAATCCTCCTGCATATCGGTGTCGACACCGTGCAACTGCAGGGCCGTGGTTTCTCGCCGTTGGTGGCGCTGGGCGACCAGGTCAGCCAAGGCCAGCCGCTGGTGCGCTTCGACATGGACCAAGTGGCGCAGCACTGTGTCAGCCTGGTTACGGTGATGCTGATCAGCAATGGCCCTGGCTTTGGCCTGAGGCGATTGGAGGCAGGCAATGCGCAACTTGGCGCGGCGCTGCTGGAGGTCGAGGCCATGGCTCGCGAAGCGAATGCCCGGCCGGTCAGCCATGAAAGCGCGCGCGGTCATGCCCGGGTCGCTCATCACGGCGGCCTGCACGCCCGCCCCGCCGCCTTGCTGCGCCAGACTGCGCAAGGCTTCCAGAGCCGAGCCATGCTGCGCTTCGCCGAGCGCGAGGCCGACCTCGACAGCCTGGTGGCGGTCATGGGCCTGGGTGTTGGCGAAGGTGCCGAAGTCGAACTGATCTGCACCGGGCCGGACAGCCAGGTCGCGCTGCAGGCGTTGATCGCCGCCGTACAGACGGCCTCGGTCGGTGAGCGCCATGCCGCGCATGCGCCAACCAGCACCGCCATGCCCAAGCCCGCTGCCGGGCCCGGCATGCTTACCGGTGTCTGCGCCGCCCCCGGCCTGGCCCAAGGGCCGCTGGCCCGGCTGGACGGGGTCAGCCTGCCGCCCGACAACGGCGACAACGACCCCGCCGCACAGCACCACGCGTTGAACACGGCCTTGGCCGACGTGCGCCACGCCATCGACCGCGACTGGCGCCACCTGCCGCGCGGCCAGGAGGACGCAGCCGCGATCCTCGAGGCCCACCTGGCCTTGCTCGACGATCCGGCCCTGCTCGGCGACGCCCGCCAGCATATCGCCAACGGCGTCGCCGCCAGCCATGCCTGGAGCCGTGCCATCGATGCCCAATGCCAGATCCTGCGTAGCCTGGGCAACCCGTTGCTGGCCGAACGCGCCAACGACCTGTACGACCTGCAGCAGCGTGTTCTGCGGGCCTTGCTTGGTGAAACCCGGCAACTGCGCCTGCCGCCCTCGGCCATTGTCGTCGCCCATGAACTGACGCCCTCCGACCTGCTGCTACTGGCCCGCCATGAGGTCGCCGGGCTGTGCATGGCCGCCGGCGGCGCCACCTCGCACGTCGCCATCCTTGCCCGCGCCCGCGGCCTGCCGTGCCTGGTGGCCGTAGGCGAAGCGCTGCTGGAACTGCCCACCGGCACGCCGCTGGTGCTGGACGCCGACTTGGGCCGCCTGGAAACCGAGGCTGATGCGCAGCGCCTGGCCGAGGTGCAGCGTCATGTGCAACAGCGCCGCGAAACCCGCCAGCGCCAGCAGGCCGCCGCCCAGCAAAGCGCCCGCACGCGTGATGGCCAAGTGATCGAGGTCGCCGCCAATGTCGCCAGTGCCGAGGAGGCCGCCGAGGCCTTGGCCCAAGGCGCCGACGGCATCGGCCTGCTGCGCAGCGAGTTCCTGTTCATCGACCGCCCCACCGCGCCGGACGAGACGGAGCAGCGCAGCGCCTACCAGGCCGTGCTTGATGCCATGGGCGAGCGTCCGGTGATCATCCGTACCATTGATGTAGGCGGCGACAAGCAGCTCGACTACCTGCCCCTGCCGGCCGAGGCCAACCCGGTGCTGGGCCTGCGCGGCATCCGCCTGGGCCAGGTGCGCCCGGAGTTGCTTGACCAGCAGTTGCGCGCGCTGCTGCAAGTCAGCCCGCAACAGCGTTGCCGGATCATGCTGCCGATGGTGACCGAAGTCGACGAGCTGATCGCCATCCGCCAGCGCCTGGACCGGCTGGCCGGCGAGCTGGGCATCGCGCAAAGCGCCGAGCTGGGGGTGATGATCGAAGTCCCCGCCGCGGCGCTGCTCGCCGAGCGCCTCGCCGAACACGCGGACTTCTTCTCCATCGGCACCAACGATCTGTCCCAGTACACCTTGGCCATGGACCGCGATCACGCCGGCCTGGCCGCGCGAGTGGATGCCTTGCACCCCGCCTTGCTGCGCCTGATCGAGCTGACCTGCCAGGGCGCGGCGAAGCACGGGCGCTGGGTCGGCGTGTGCGGCGCGCTGGCCTCCGACCCGCTGGCCACGCCGGTGCTGGTCGGGCTGGGCGTGGCCGAGCTGTCGGTCAGCGCGCCGCAGATCGGCGAGATCAAGGCGCAGGTCCGTCAACTCGACGCCGCCGCCTGCCGCCGCTTCAGCCAGGGCCTGCTGGGCTTGTCCAGCGCCGCCACGGTGCGCCAGGCCTGCCGCGACTTCACCGCCCAGTCCCATGCCCAACCGACCGCCGCCGCGGCCCTACAACAATAATCGGAGCGCACCATGTACCAGCACTTCATCCAGGGCCTGCAACGGCTCGGCCGCGCCTTGATGCTGCCCATCGCCATCCTGCCCATCGCCGGCCTGCTGCTGCGCCTGGGCGACACTGACCTGCTCGACATCGCCCTGGTGCATGACGCAGGGCAAGCGATCTTCGCCAACCTGGCGCTGATCTTCGCCGTCGGCATCGCCGTGGGCTTCGCCCGCGACAACAATGGCACCGCCGGGCTGGCCGGGGCCATCGGCTACCTGGTGCTGGTGGCGACGCTGAAGGTGATCGACCCGAAGATCGACATGGGCATGCTCGCCGGGATCATCTGCGGTCTGCTCGGCGGCGGCCTGTACAACCGCTTCAAGGACATCCAGTTGCCCGACTACCTGGCGTTCTTCGGCGGCCGGCGCTTCGTGCCGATTGCCACCGGGGTGTCGGCGGTGTTCCTCGGGCTGCTGTTCGGACTTATCTGGCCACCGATCCAGCATGGCATCAACGACCTCGGCCAACTGATGCTGGAGAGCGGCAGCATCGGCGCATTCTTCTTCGGCGTGCTCAACCGGCTGCTGATCATCACCGGCCTGCACCACATCCTCAACAACCTGGTGTGGTTCGTGTTCGGCAGTTTCCAGGCGGCCAGCGGCCAGGTGGTAACCGGCGACCTGGCGCGCTTCTTCGCTGGCGATCCGCACGCCGGGCAGTTCATGGCCGGCATGTTCCCGGTGATGATCTTCGGCCTGCCCGCCGCGTGCCTGGCCATGTACCGCCACGCCGTGCCGGCACGGCGCAAGCTGATCGGTGGCGTGCTGTTGTCGATGGCACTGACCTCGGCGTTGACCGGGGTGACCGAGCCGATCGAGTTCGCCTTCATGTTTCTCGCGCCGCTGCTGTACCTGATCCACGCGCTGCTCACCGGGGTGTCCATGGCGGTCTGCGACCTGCTGGGCATCCGCCTGGGCTTCACCTTCTCCGGCGGCGCCATCGACATGGCCCTGGGCTGGGGGCGCTCAAGCAACGGCTGGCTGGTGTTCCCTGTAGGCCTGCTGTATGCCGTGGTCTACTACTTCGTGTTCGACTTCTGTATCCGCCGCTTCGACCTCAAGACGCCAGGGCGCGAGGAGCAACCCGGCAACGAAGCGGCCGCCAGCGCGGATGCGCCCAGGGCGCGGCGCTTTATCGACGCACTGGGCGGCGCCGCCAACCTGCAAGGCGTTGATGCCTGCACCACGCGCCTGCGTCTGGTACTGGCCGATCGCGGCCTGGCCCAGGACCAGGCCTTGAAAGCCCTCGGCGCCATGGCGGTGGTACGGCCTGGCAGCGGCGGTAGCCTGCAGGTGGTGGTGGGGCCGATGGCCGATGCGCTGGCCGATGAGATCCGTGGTGAGCTACCCCATGCGCGGGTGACGGCACCGGTGGCCGAGAAGACCGCCGTGGTCACCGAGGCGGTCGTCGTGGATGAATGGCTGCAGGCCCTGGGCGGGCGCGACAATCTGCTGGAAGCGCAGTGCGTGGCCTCGAGCCGGGTGCGGGTGCAAGTCAGGGATGAGAGCAAGGTGGCACAGGATCACCTGGCTGCCTTGGGATGCCTGGGAGTGAGTCCGCAGGCGGGCGGCGTGTGGCATCTGCTGGTAGGTGGCAAGGCGCCTGCGCTGGGCGCCGCCTTGCAAGGCTGAAAAGCATCGCGGGGCAAGTCGCATCGGCGCACCGCCGCTCCCACGAATTTGCTTCGTGAGAGCGGCGGTGCGCCGATGCGACTTGCCCCGCGATGTCATTCAACGTTTTCCTAGAAATCGGCCAGCGGCCAGACCTCATAGGCAGGTGTTTCATACGGGTGGCTCTGCTTGAGCGCAGCGACCACCTGGGCGATCAGCGCATCAGCCACCACCAGCTCCACCTTCCACTCCTCGACCACCTCGACCTGACCGGTCTGCCCGAGGTACGGCTGGCTGCCGTGCAACGGGCGGAACTGGCCCTGGCCGAGGGTCTGCCAGGCGCAGTGGTCATAGTCGCCAATGCGCCCGCCTCCAGCGGCGAACACGGCGGCCTTGACCACTTCGACATGGCTGTCGGGGACGAAGAAGGCGAGCTTGTACACGCCTTAGTTCACCCACACACGTGCATTGCGGAACATGCGCATCAGGGCTGCGTCTTCCTGCCACTCATCCGGGCGCCAGGAGTTCTGCACGGCGCGGAACATACGCTCCGGGTGCGGCATCATGATGGTCACGCGGCCGTCGCGGCTGGTCAGGCCGGTGATCCCGCGCGGCGAGCCGTTCGGGTTGGCCGGGTAGGCTTCGGTGACCTTGCCGTGGTTGTCGACGTAGCGCAGGGCCACGCAACCGGACAGGTCGGCTTCCAGCAGTGCCTCTTCGCTGGCGAATTCGGCATGGCCTTCACCGTGGGCGATGGCGATCGGCATGCGCGAACCAGCCATGCCCTGCAGGAAGATCGAGTTGGACTTCTGCACCTCGACCATGGCCACACGGGCTTCGAACTGCTCCGAGCGGTTGCGCACGAAGTGCGGCCAGTACTCGGTGCCCGGGATCAGCTCGTGCAGGTTGGACATCATCTGGCAACCGTTGCACACGCCCAGGGCGAAGCTGTCGGTACGCTCGAAGAAGGCCTGGAAGGCATCGCGGGCACGGGCGTTGAACAGCGCCGACTTGGCCCAGCCCTCACCGGCACCGAGCACGTCGCCGTAGGAGAAGCCGCCGCAGGCCACCAGGCCCTTGAACGCTTCGAAATCGACACGACCAGACAGGATGTCGCTCATGTGCACGTCGACGGCGGCGAAGCCGGCGCGGTCGAAGGCCGCGGCCATCTCGACCTGGCCGTTGACGCCCTGCTCGCGCAGGATCGCCACTTGCGGGCGCACGCCTTTCTTGATGTACGGCGCGGCGATGTCTTCGTTGACGTCGTAGCCGAGCTTGACCGACAGGCCTGGGTTGTCCTCCTCGAGCAGCGCGTCGAACTCCTGGTCGGCGCAGTCGGCGTTGTCGCGCAGGCGCTGGACCTGGTAGCTGGTCTCGGCCCACTGGCGCTGCAGCAGGCGACGGTCGCCCTTGAACAGCTCTTCGCCTTCGAACTTGATCAGCACTTCACCGTTGTTGATCGGCTGGCCGATCACCGCGACGCAATCCTCGCCCAGGCCTGCGGCGCTGAACTGCGCCAGCACATCCGGCGTGGCGTCCTGACGGACCTGGATCACCGCGCCCAGCTCTTCGTTGAAGAGGATGGCCGCGACTTTCTCGCGCTTGCTGGTCAGGGTGCCCAGCTCCACATCCAGGCCGCAGTGGCCGGCGAAGGCCATCTCCAGCACGGTGGTCAGCAGGCCACCGTCGGAACGGTCGTGGTAGGCCAGCAGGTGGCCGTCTTCGTTGAGGCCCTGGATCACCGCGAAGAACGCCTTGAGGTCCTCGGCGTCGTCGACGTCCGGCGCCTGGGCAGCGAGCTTGCCGTGGGTCTGCGCCAGGATCGAGGCGCCCATGCGGTTCTTGCCGCGGCCCAGGTCGATCAGGATCAGGTCGGTCTCGCCCTTGTCCATGCGCAGCTGCGGGGTCAGGGTCTTGCGGATGTCGGTGACCGGGGCGAAGCCGGTGATGATCAGCGACATCGGCGAGGTGACGCTCTTCTGCTCGCCGGCTTCGCTCCACTGGGTCTTCATCGACATCGAGTCTTTACCGACCGGAATGGTGATGCCCAGCTCCGGGCACAGCTCCATGCCGACGGCCTTGACGGTGTCGTACAGGCGGGCGTCTTCGCCCGGGTGGCCGGCGGCGGACATCCAGTTGGCCGACAGTTTGATGTCGGACAGCTTCTCGATGCGCGAGGCAGCCAGGTTGGTCAGGGTTTCGCCGATTGCCATGCGCCCGGACGCCGGGGCGTCGAGCAGGGCCAGCGGGGTACGCTCGCCCATGGCCATGGCTTCGCCGGTGTAGACGTCGAAGCTGGTGGCGGTGACGGCGCAGTCGGCCACCGGTACCTGCCACGGGCCGACCATCTGGTCGCGGGCCACGAGGCCGGTGATGGTGCGGTCGCCGATGGTGATCAGGAAGCTCTTGCTGGCCACGGCCGGGTGACGCAGCACGCGCTCGACCGAGTCGGTCAGGTCCAGCGTGCTCGGGTCGAACTCATCGCCCAGCTCCGCTTCGCGAGTGACCGAACGGTGCATGCGCGGCGGCTTGCCCAGCAGCACGTCCAGCGGCATGTCCACCGGGGTGTTGTCGAAGTGGCTGTCGGTAACGGTCAGGTGTTGCTCTTCGGTGGCCTCGCCGACCACCGCGAACGGGCAACGCTCGCGCTCGCAGATGGCCCGGAAGCGCTCGAAGTCCTCGGCGCTGACCGCCAGCACGTAGCGCTCCTGCGACTCGTTGGACCAGATCTCGTGCGGGGCCAT
Organism: Pseudomonas sp. RC3H12; assembly: GCF_018596375.1. Classification (NCBI taxonomy): domain Bacteria; kingdom Pseudomonadati; phylum Pseudomonadota; class Gammaproteobacteria; order Pseudomonadales; family Pseudomonadaceae; genus Pseudomonas; species Pseudomonas sp. RC3H12. The sequence goes on from NZ_CP075595.1 coordinate 3,771,144, forward strand.
GCCCGGCTCGTCGTTGGGCACGTTGCGCAGTTCGAAGCGGCCACCGCGGCCACCGTCGTTGACCAGCTCGGGGAAGGCGTTGGAAATACCGCCGGCGCCGACGTCGTGGATGAAGGCGATGGGGTTCTTGTCACCCAGCTGCCAGCAGCGGTCGATGACCTCCTGGCAACGGCGCTCCATTTCCGGGTTCTCGCGCTGCACCGAGGCGAAGTCCAGGTCGGCGGAGCTGGCGCCGGTGGCAACCGACGAAGCAGCGCCGCCGCCCAGGCCGATCAGCATGGCCGGGCCGCCAAGCACGATCAGCTTGGCGCCGACGGTGATCTCGCCCTTCTGCACGTGGTCTTCACGGATGTTGCCCATGCCGCCGGCCAGCATGATCGGCTTGTGGTAGCCACGGACTTCCTCGCCGTGCGGGGTGTTGATGCCCTGCTCGAAGGTACGGAAGTAGCCGGTCAGGGCCGGGCGACCGAATTCGTTGTTGAACGCGGCGCCGCCCAGCGGGCCTTCGATCATGATGTCGAGGGCGTCGACGATGCGCTCGGGCTTGCCGTACGGCTTTTCCCAAGGCTGCTCGAAACCGGGGATGCGCAGGTTGGAGACGGTGAAACCGGTCAGGCCGGCCTTGGGCTTGGCACCACGGCCGGTGGCGCCTTCGTCGCGGATTTCGCCGCCGGAGCCGGTGGAGGCGCCGGAGAACGGTGCGATGGCGGTCGGGTGGTTGTGCGTCTCGACCTTCATCAGGATGTGCACCGGCTCCTGCACCGCGCCGTACTGGCGGGTCTCAGGGTTCGGGAAGAAGCGGCCGGCCACCGAGCCGACGATCACCGAGGCGTTGTCCTTGTAGGCCGACAGCACGCCTTCGCTGTGCATCTGGTAGGTGTTCTTGATCATGCCGAACAGGCTCTTCTCTTGCGCCTGGCCGTCGATGTCCCAGCTGGCGTTGAAGATCTTGTGGCGGCAGTGCTCGGAGTTTGCCTGGGCGAACATCATCAGTTCGATGTCGTTCGGGTTGCGCGCAAGGTTCTGGAAGGCGGCAACCAGGTAGTCGATCTCGTCTTCGGCCAGGGCCAGGCCCAGGTCGATGTTGGCCTGGGCCAGGGCGGCGCGGCCACCGGCCAGGATGTCGACCGAGGTCATCGGCTTGGGCTGGGCGTGGCTGAACAGGTCGGCGGCGTCTTCCAGCTTGCCCAGCACGCGCTGGGTCATGCGGTCGTGCAGCTCGGCGGCGATGGCCTGGGCGTCGGCGTCATTGATGCTGCCGGCGACGTAGTAGGCGATGCCGCGCTCCAGGCGCTGGATCGACTGCAGGCCGCAGTTGTGGGCGATGTCGCTGGCCTTGGATGCCCAGGGCGAGATGGTGCCCAGGCGCGGCACGACCAGGAACAGGCGGCCGCTCGGCTCCTGTACCGGCACGCTCGGGCCGTACTTGAGCAGACGGCCCAGCACCTGCTGCTGGTCGGCGGTCAGCTCGCCGTCGACGTCGGCGAAGTGGGCGAATTCGGCATACAAACCAGTAACAGCGGGGACTTTCTGGCTCAGTTGCTCGAGTAACTTACCGTGGCGAAAGGCAGAAAGGGCAGGAGCGCCGCGCAGGATCAACATCGTCGGGACAGCCTCAGGAAGGGGTGTGCTTAGAGGCCGTGCATTCTAGCCTAATTCGCAGGCTTTCGGCACCCGCTCTAAGCCAATGCTGCCGGGCGGTGGAACCGGACTTGCGGGTCAAAAAAATCGCGGGTATTTCATCGTGGGAGCGGGCTTGCCCCGCGATGACACCTACCGGCAAAGAGACTGCCTGAGCGGGCGAATCGCGGGGCAAGCCCGCTCCTACGACCTGCTCCGCCCTGTCGCAGGCACAGTGACGTGCTAGCAGACCTGCCAACCATTGTCGAGATATGGCGCCGGCAGTCCTTTGCGTATACTGCACCCTATGTTCGCCCACACTGCTTTGCGCCAGCGTTGCGCCAAATGGCTCTTCGCAACCGGACTCTTCCTGATGCTCGGTGCCTGCGTTGAAAAACCCAGCACCCTCGAGCGCGTCAAGGAGGATGGCGTATTGCGCGTGATTACCCGCAACAGCCCGGCCACCTACTTCCAGGACCGCAACGGCGAAACCGGTTTCGAGTACGAACTGGTCAAGCGCTTCGCCGACGACCTGGGGGTGAAGCTCGAGATCGAGACCGCCGACAACCTCGACCAATTGTTCGACCAGTTGGGCAAGCCCTCCGGCCCGGTACTGGCCGCCGCCGGCCTGGTCAGCAGCGAACGCCGCGCCAGCCAGGCGAAGTTCTCCCACCCGTATCTCGAGGTGACCCCGCAGGTCATCTACCGCAACGGCCGCTCGCGCCCGACCAATGCCAAGGGCTTGGTGGGCAAGAAGATCATGGTGCTCAAGGGCAGCAGCCACGCCGACCAGCTGGCCGAGCTGAAAAAGCAGAATCAGGGGCTGGAATACGAAGAATCCGACGCCGTCGAAGTGGTCGACCTGCTGCGCATGGTCGACGAGGGCCAGATCGACCTGACCCTGGTCGACTCCAACGAGCTGGCCATGAACCAGGTCTACTTCCCCAACGTGCGCGTGGCCTTCGACCTGGGCGACACCCGTGACCAGCGCTGGGCGGTGGCCGCCGGCGAAGACAACAGCCTGCTCAACGAGATCAACGAGTTTCTCGACAAGTCGCAGAAGAACGGCACGCTTCAACGCCTGAAGGACCGCTACTACGGCCATGTCGATGTGCTGGGCTACGTCGGTGCCTACACCTTCGCCCAGCACCTGCAGCAACGCCTGCCCAAGTACGAGAAACACTTCAAGACCAGCTCCAAGGTCGAACAGGTGGACTGGCGGCTGCTGGCCGCGATCGGCTACCAGGAATCGATGTGGCAGCCGGAAGTCACCTCCAAGACCGGTGTGCGCGGCCTGATGATGCTGACCCAGCGCACCGCCCAGGCCATGGGCGTGTCCAACCGCCTGGACCCCCGGCAGAGCATCCAGGGCGGCGCCAAGTACTTCATGCTGGTCAAGGACCAGCTCGACGACAGCATCAAGGAGCCGGACCGCACCTGGTTCGCCCTGGCGGCCTACAACGTTGGCAGCGGCCACCTCGAAGACGCCCGCACCCTGGCCAGGCGCGAAGGCCTGAACCCGAACAAGTGGCTGGACGTGAAGAAGATGCTGCCGCGCCTGTCGCAGAAGCAGTGGTACAGCAAGACCAAGTACGGTTATGCCCGGGGCGGCGAGCCGGTGCATTTCGTCGCCAACATCCGCCGCTACTACGACATCCTCACTTGGGTCACGCAGCCGCAGCTCGAAGGCCAAGTGGCCGAGGGCAACCTGCATGTGCCTGCGGTGAACAAGGACAAGCCAGCGGAGCAAGCGGCGCCGATGTGATGGTGTCCGCAGCCAAAGCGTGGGAGCGGGCTTGCCCCGCGATAACGTGGCTGCAGCTTAACCTTTGGCCCGCCGAGCCTTGAAAAACTCGCTGAGTATCGCGCCACATTCCTCGGCCAACACCCCGCCCTCGTACATCACCCGATGATTGAGAAAGCCCTGGGTGAAGAACTGCCCCTGGCTCTGCACGATCCCCGCCTTGGGCTCCAGCGCCCCATACACCACTCGCGCCACTCGTGAATGGACGATCAGCCCCGCGCACATGCTGCACGGCTCCAGCGTCACGTACAGGGTGCTGCCCGGCAGGCGGTAGTTGCTGGCGGACTTGGCCGCAGCGCGGATCGCCACCATCTCGGCGTGGGCGCTGGGGTCGCTGTCGAGGATCGGCCGGTTGAAGCCCTGGCCGAGCACCTGGCCGTGCTGCACCAGCACCGCACCCACCGGCACCTCGCCCAGGGCCGCGCCCTGGGCCGCCAGCTCCAGGGCCAGACGCATGAATTCCTGATCGCGGCTGCGATCGATGATCTGCGGGCGCATCAGACCACCGCTATCGCGGCCATCAGGCCGGTTTCCATGTGGTCGATGACATGGCAGTGGAACATCCAGGTGCCCGGGTTATCCGCCACCAGCGCCACCTGCGCCCGCTCGTTCTTGCCCAGCAGGTAGGTATCGGTGAACCACGGCTCGACGATCTTGCGCCGATTGGAGGCGATCACCTTGAAACTCATGCCGTGCAGGTGGATCGGGTGCTGGTACTGGGTCATGTTCTTCAGCTCGAGGATATAGCTCTTGCCCTTCTGCAGCGTAGCGATGGGCCGGTCGGCGCAAGTCTTGTCGGTGATGTCCCAGGCTTGGCCGTTGATCTGCCACAGACTCGGCGGCTTGCCGTTCTCGGTATTCACCGAAACCTTGCCGACCCATTCGAAATTGAAGTTGAGCTTCTCGGCGTTCTCCAGGTCCGGCTCGGCAACCGGGTTCGGCGGCAGCGCCTTGGGCCAGTCGCCGGGTGCGTCGCTGCTGGCCACCGAGCGCAAGGTGCCCAGGCGCACGAAGCCGTCACGCAACGATACCTCCTCGCCTGCCTCGGGAATGCGGATCGCCAGGCAGATGCGCATGCCGGGGCCAAGCCAGTACTCCTCGTCCAGCGGGCGCGGGGTGATCGGATTGCCATCGAGGGCGTAGATCATCGCCTCGCAGTTGCCCTTGAGGTTCAGGCGGTAGGTCCAGGTGTTGTCCAGGTTCAGCAAGCGCACCCGCACCACCTGCCCCGCCGGCAGCTCGGTGACCGACTCGGCCTGGCCATTGATGGTGATCAGCCGCCCGGCCGTGCCGTTGCGCGCCGCCTCGCGGGGGATGCTGAACGGCAGCCAGGCGCCCTGCTCGTCCACATGCCAGTTCTTCAGGCTCAGGGTACGTTCGTGCTTGAAACCGGTCGGTTCGCGCTCTTCGACGATCAGCGGGCCAACCAGCCCGCGCCCCAGTTCCTCGGAGCTGCTCACATGGGGGTGGTACCAGTAGCTGCCGGCGTCCGGCACCTTGAACTTGTAGTCGAAGTATTCGCCCGGCTTGACCGGCAACTGCGAGACATAGGGAACACCGTCCATCTCCAACGGTAGGCGAATACCGTGCCAATGGATGGTGGTCTCGACGGGTAGATGGTTGATGAAACGCACCCGCAGCCAGGTACCCTGGCGCACCCGCAGCTCGGTGCCCGGCGCCGACGGGCCGAAGGCCCAGGCCTCGGTCTTGAAGCCCGGCACCAGCTCGACGTCCAACGGTGCGGCGATCAGCTCGTAGTCATGCCCGTCGTTGTCGTCCTCGACCTTGCCCAGCCAGTAACGCGCCGCGCCACCGGCGCCCAGGCCTACCACTACAAGGCCGGTCAGGCCCTTGAGCATTTGTCGACGGGTAAAGGACATCGGTGCGGGTACCTCGTTTCTGCGCGATCAAGCTGCCAGCAGGGCTGGCGATGAAGGGCGAATACGATACACCTGCATTTGCGAAATATTAAGTGAAGTCTTGTCGCAGGGCGGTAGGTTGCCGAAGCGACGTGATCGTACACTGCACACATGATGAGTAGAGATTTTCCCAGTCGTCGGACAGTGGCCGGCTTCCCTATGGCGTGTGTGTTGATAATCAGCGCACTTCTCATCGCCTGCCAATCGCCGCGCGAAGCACTGCAACAACTGGCTCAAGAACACGGCCGACAATGGGAGGTCCTGCCGGGACAAGACTTCCCTCTCTTCATCCTCGCGCCGCGCAGCGCAGAAAAAATGACTCGCCTGCGTGTCTACCTGGAAGGCGATGGGCATTCCTGGTCGACGGCCACTCAACCCAGCCTGGATCCGAGCCCGCACAATCTGCTGGTGCCACGGCTGGCGGTCAACGATCCTACGCCGAACGCGTATCTCGCACGCCCCTGCCAGTTCGTCATGGCTGCAGCGTGTCAGACCGCACTCTGGACCCATCGACGCTACGCCCAGGAAGTGATCGACCGCCTCAGCCAGGCGCTAGACCAACTGAAACAACGATATGGCAACAGTGAATTCGAACTCGTGGGATATTCGGGTGGCGCCGCACTGGCATTATTGTTAGCGGCGCAGCGCAATGATATTACCCAGGTGCAAACCCTGGCCGGCAACCTTAGCCCGCGTATGTGGGCGACGATGAAAGGACTGTCGCCACTCCACGGATCCTTGGAACCGCTGGACTACCGAGATCGACTCGCCTTGTTACCTCAGCGTCATTTCATTGGAGACGCTGACTCGATCATTCCGGTTGACCTTGCTGCCAAGTATCAACAGGCCCTTGGTTCGCCATTATCCCAGTGTATTCATGTACCTGAAGCGAGCCACGACAGTGGCTGGGAAGCGGCATGGAGTCGATGGGTCAAGACTCCATTGGCACAGGAACATCCTTAGAACAAGGACGGCCACGGCTTCAGAAAACAACTGAAACGGCGCATTTATGTTTTTTTCGCCATTAGTTGTTTTCATGATGAATATCCTCACCCGCATCGTGTAGATTCGGCGCGCTTGAATCAGCACATCACTGACAAGCTGACAGGGATGCCGAAAACAGACGCTGACGCGCGCGTTGCCCCCTGTCAGTTTCTACCCTGTAAGGATACGGTCTTGAACATCTCCCACCTGCGCCGCTCGTTGTTGGCGCTGTCCGTCACGGCTGCCACTGCTACAGTCCATGCCGCACCCGACCTCAACCACGACCTGGGCACAGGGGCATACATCAGCTCCGGCGGTGGTTTCAATAACGCCACCTTTACCGGAACGTCACAAAACGCAGGTGTGACGCTGACCAATGTGACGCTGGCGGGCAGCTTGATCAATCAGGGCAAGATCAACCTGACGGCCGCAACCCCCAGTGACGTCCCATCCGGCATCTCCATGACCCTCAACTCCACCGTCGCTGGCAATTTGGTCAACGAGGGCGACATTACGGTGAGCGGCACCACTGCCATGGGACTGGACCTGTACCTGGCGAAAATCGCCGGTGAAGTCAACAACAACGGCAACATCAGGGTAACCGGCGAAGATGCCAATGGCATGATGATCACCTCGGCCCAGGCTCGCATCAATAACTCGGGCACCATCACTGCCAGCGGCGCCGGCTCTGCAGGTATCGAGATAGAAAACGCCAGTTTCACCGGTAAAAACACAGGCGACCCTTCCAAGAGTGATATCAACAACAGCGGGACTATCTCCGCCGAGGGCGTCGGTATCCACTTGGTCAACCTCGACCCCTCAGCCGGCTTCAGCATCTTCTCCATCAGGCAGACCGGTGGCCTGATCGAAGGCGGCACCGCGGCAATTCTGGCGGATGACCACGCCTCCCCTTCTTATTTCTACTGGGAGGGTGGCCAGGTCAAGGGTGACCTGCTGGGCCTGAGTGGGGTACTGGTGCAAGGGGATGCACAATTCGACGGCTCGACCATCCGTGCCGGTTACGTCGATATCGACGGTGGCCGCCTGACGCTGCTTCGCCCACAGACCACGATTGTCGGCAACCTCGACCTGGATAGCGAAACTGCTCGCTTGCGCCTGCTGCTGGATAACAACACACTGCCCAACACGCCGATCCTGACAGTCACCGGCGATACCTACTTCTCTCCCGGCAGCCAGGTCGAACTGCAGGCTCGCTCCGACGATTTCCGCACCTCGGCCCAGGGCAACCGCTACACCCTCATCAATTCCGGCACGTGGGAAGATCCACAGAACCTTTCCGTGGTTTCATCCTCGGCGCTGCTTGAAGTGAAAAGCTTTGGCATTGAAGGCCAAGATGTAAAAGCAACGGTTGCGACCCGCAGCGATGAGGCTGTAACTCAAGACCTGCTGGGCGCCCATGGTTCGCGCAATGCGGTGAACGCCATCCAGCCGCTCAAGAACACAGTCCTGGGCCAGATGGACGAAAGCGACCCGGTATTCCAGCATTTTGCCAACGCCGCCACCTCCGAAGATCTGGCGAAACTTGCCGAAACCTTGGCCCCGGACGTCAGCCGTGGAGTCATCAACGCCGCCACCAACAGTCAAAACCTGGTCGCAGGTGCCATCGAGCACCGCGCCAGCAAAGTACGCAGTGGCCTGTCGTCGGGCGACGTCCTGGCAGAACAAGGGGTATGGCTGCAAGCGCTGTCCAGCGATGCCAACCAGGATAGCCGCCACGGTATCGGCGGCTTTGACGCCAACACCCAAGGCATCGCCTTGGGTGCCGACGGCAAGCTCAACCCCAATACCACCGTGGGCCTGGCGTACAGCTACCTGACCAGCGACGTCAAGTCGGACCTTGGCAACAAGACCGACGTCAACGGCCATGCACTGACGCTGTACGGCAACTGGGCCCGTGACAACTTCTTTGTCGACACCTCGCTGACCTATGGCTGGAACGACAACGAGTCCAGACGCTACATCGCCGGTACCCGCGCCAAGGCCGATTACGACAGTGCAATCTTCGGCGTCAAAGCACTTGCAGGCTACACGTTCCGGCTGGACAAGCATTGGCTGCTGGAGCCCCAGGTCGGTGCGCGTTACGCCAAGGTTTCGATTGATTCGTACCGTGAAAAAGGCAGCTCAGCCGCCCTCAACGTTGGCAGCCAGCGCTATGAAATCGGCGAAATGGGCCTGGGCGCCCGTCTGGCGGCCGCTTTTGACATCGGCGTGGGCAGCCTGGAGCCGGAAGCCAAGCTGATGGCCTGGCACGATTTCATCGGCGACAAGGCTAGCACCACCTCGACCTTCGTGCTCGGCGGTACCCCCTTCACCACCCAAGGCGCCACACCCGCGCGCGACAGCTACGAGCTGGGACTGGGTGCCAACTACCGGGTAGGCGCCTGGAGCGTGGGAGGGATGTACAACTACCTGACCAGCAGTGGTTTCAACGCCGACACCTTCACTGCCAACGTGCGTTACGACTTCTGACCAACGTCTGCGCGTCAAACAACAAAACCCGCATTGGCGGGTTTTGTTGTTTGGGGCTGAGGGTGAAGCCCATAAGCGTCTGGCTATTTCACCTGCCCGACTGAATGCCAAAAGCCCGCAGTTATGCGGGCTTTTGGGGTGTTTCCTGCCACTCGCTTCCGGTCTACGCCGGACGCAAGATCATTCCCACTCGATAGTGGCCGGCGGCTTGCTCGACACGTCGTAGGTGACGCGGGAGATGCCGTCGATTTCGTTGATGATACGGCCGCTGACGGTTTCCAGCAGCTCGTACGGCAGGTGCGCCCAGCGCGCGGTCATGAAGTCCACGGTCTCGACGGCACGCAGGGCCACGACCCAGGCGTAGCGACGGCCGTCGCCGACGACGCCGACCGACTTGACCGGCTGGAACACCACGAACGCCTGGCTGGTCTTGTGGTACCAGTCGGCCTTGCGCAGCTCTTCGATGAAGATGTGGTCGGCGCGACGCAGGATGTCGGCGTATTCCTTCTTCACTTCACCGAGGATGCGCACACCAAGGCCCGGGCCCGGGAACGGGTGGCGGTAGACCATGTCGTACGGCAGGCCCAGTTCCAGGCCGATCTTGCGCACTTCGTCCTTGAACAGCTCACGCAGTGGCTCGACCAGCTTGAGGTTCATTTCCTCCGGCAGGCCGCCGACGTTGTGGTGCGACTTGATCACGTGGGCCTTGCCGCTCTTGGCGCCGGCCGACTCGATCACGTCGGGGTAGATGGTGCCCTGGGCGAGGAACTGGATGTTCTCCAGCTTGCTGGCCTCGGCATCGAACACGTCGATGAAGGTGCGGCCGATGATCTTGCGCTTCTTCTCAGGGTCCGCTTCGCCTTCCAGATTGTCGAGGAACTGCTTCTCGGCATCGGCGCGGATCACCTTGACGCCCATGTTCTCCTTGAACATGGCCATCACCTGGTCGCCTTCGTGCAGGCGCAGCAGGCCGTTGTCGACGAACACGCAGGTCAGCTGGTCGCCGATGGCGCGGTGCAGCAGCGCGGCAACAACCGAGCTGTCGACGCCGCCGGACAGGCCCAGCAGGACGTTGGCCGAACCGACCTGTGCACGGACCTGGGCGATGGCGTCCTCGACGATGTTCGAGGCAGTCCACAGCGCTTCACAGCCGCAGATGTCCTGGACGAAGCGCGAGAGGATGCGACCGCCTTGCTTGGTATGGGTCACTTCCGGGTGGAACTGCACGCCGTAGTAGCCCAGGGCATCGTCGTACATGCCGGCGATCGGGCAGCTCGGGGTGCTGGCCAGCACGCTGAAGTTGCCTGGCATCTGGGTGACCTTGTCGCCGTGGCTCATCCACACGTCCAGGCCCAGCACGCCGTCATCGTCGACATGGTCTTCGATGCCGTCGAGCAGGCGGCTCTTGCCGACCACGTCGACGCGGGCGTAGCCGAACTCGCGCAGGTCGGAACCTTCGACCTTGCCGCCCATCTGCTCGGCCATGGTCTGCATGCCGTAGCAGATGCCCAGCACCGGGACTTTCAGGTCGAACACGGCCTGCGGCGCGCGCGGGCTATTGGCTTCGTGGACCGACTCGGGGCCACCGGCCAGGATGATGCCGCGCGGGTTGAATTCGCGGATCGCTTCATCGTCCATGTCGAACGGGTGCAGCTCGCAATACACACCGATCTCGCGCACGCGGCGGGCGATCAGCTGGGTGTACTGGGAACCGAAATCGAGGATCAGGATACGGTGAGCGTGAATGTCGAGGGCCATGACTCAATCTCGTCAGTGGAAATCGGAAACGACGCGGGGCTGTGTATGACAGCCCCGTTCGGTAATTGCTGGAAGCCTCAGCCTACGCGGTAGTTAGGGGCTTCCTTGGTGATCTGCACGTCATGCACGTGGGACTCGGCCATGCCGGCACCGGTGATGCGCACGAACTCCGGCTTGGTACGCATCTCTTCGATGGTCGCGCTGCCGGTGTAGCCCATGGACGAACGCAGGCCGCCCATCAGCTGGTGGATGATCGCGGCCAGGGCGCCTTTGTACGGCACACGGCCTTCGATACCTTCCGGCACCAGCTTCTCGGCACCGGCCGAGGAGTCCTGGAAGTAACGGTCGGACGAGCCTTGCGCCTGTGCCATGGCACCCAGCGAGCCCATGCCACGGTAGGCCTTGTAGGAACGGCCCTGGAACAGTTCGACTTCGCCCGGCGCTTCTTCGGTACCGGCGAACATCGAACCCATCATCACGCAGGAAGCACCGGCGACGATGGCCTTGGACAGGTCACCCGAGAAACGGATGCCGCCGTCGGCGATCAGTGGCACGCCAGTGCCTTCCAGTGCGGCGGCGACGTTGGCGATGGCGCTGATCTGCGGCACGCCGACACCGGCGACGATACGGGTGGTGCAGATCGAGCCTGGGCCGATACCGACCTTGACCGCGTCGGCGCCGGCTTCTGCCAGGGCCTTGGCGGCGGCGCCGGTGGCGATGTTGCCGCCGATCACCTGCACTTGCGGGTAGGTTTCTTTCACCCAACGCACGCGGTCGATCACGCCTTTGGAGTGACCGTGGGCGGTGTCGACGACCACCACGTCAACGCCGGCGGCTACCAGGGCGGCAACGCGCTCGCCGGTGTCCTTGCCGGTGCCGACCGCGGCGCCGACGCGCAGGCGGCCCTGGTCGTCCTTGCTGGCCAGCGGGTAGGCCTTGGCTTTCTCGATGTCCTTGACGGTCATCATGCCCTTGAGGGCGAACTTGTCGTCGACGATCAGGACTTTTTCCAGGCGGTGCTTGTGCAGCAGCTCGCGGACTTCGTTCTTGTCGGCGCCTTCGCGGACGGTGACCAGACGCTCTTTGGGGGTCATCACGTCGCGGACCTTGGCGTCCAGGCGGGTTTCGAAGCGCACGTCGCGGGAGGTGACGATGCCGACCAGGTCACCGTTTTCCAGCACCGGAACACCGGAGATGTTGTTCAGGCGGGTCAGGTCGAACAGGTCGCGCACGGTGGCGTCGGCGTCGATGGTGATCGGGTCCTTGACCACGCCAGCCTCGAACTTCTTGACCTTGCGTACTTCGCCGGCCTGCTGCTCGATGGTCATGTTCTTGTGGATGATGCCGATGCCGCCTTCCTGGGCCATGGCGATGGCCAGGCGCGCTTCGGTCACGGTATCCATGGCGGCGGAGACCAGGGGAATGTTCAGCTCGATGCCACGAGTCAAACGGGTCTTGAGACTGACTTCATTGGGCAGTACCTCGGAGTAGCCAGGTACAAGGAGGATATCGTCGAAGGTCAGGGCTTCTTGGCTGATACGCAGCATCGCGGGGGCTCCCGGGAGGGAAAAATGGAAGCGCGCCATTATACCCATCCATGGCGCGCCGCTCAATGCAAAATAAGGGCCTTCGGTCAGCCTTGCGGCAGTTTTACCTGCACCACCGCCACCGGCTGGTCCAGCCAGTCGGCGAAGCTGTCGAGGAAGGCCTGGGTAAACCCGGCCTCGCCCCAGTTATTGAAGATGAACCCCAGGTTGGAAAAGGCACACGGCTGCAAATAGAGAAAGCCATTGATGTCGTCTTCGAAGCCGCACAACGGGCAGGTGAAGTTGTCACTCACCCCCGGCATCCACTCCTCCAGGCTCTCGAACAGCGGCTCGCCGACCTCGCGCCGGCACTCCGGGCAACCGGCTTCTTCGAGAAAACCGTCGGTGGGGGTGTAGATGCAGCGCTTGAGCATCACTTCCAGGCCGTTGACCTGCTCGCCGAACGGCAACCTCTCGGGATGCAGGGCCACCTTGCGCGCCCCCTCCGCCAGGGCATGGCCCATGCGGTTGCCGGTGCGCCCACAGGTGCTCAACTGTTCCTCGACGATTTTTTCGCGCACCAGCCAACGCAGGATGGCGCGGGCGCGCGCCTCATGGACGGGCACGGTGGACAGTTTGGGGACGATGATGCTCTGGGTATTCATGCGTGAGGCGGGCCTGGGGACTGCGGTAATGGCGCAATTCTAGCGCCTGCTCAGGCGCTCAGGTAGCGACCGATCAACGCCAGGCCGCTGGCCAGGACCAACCAGGTGACCAGGCGGATGAAGGCCTCGCGGGACAGTTTCAAGGTCAGTCGCCGCCCCAGCCAGGTGCCGACGAACATCACCGGCAACAGGCAGGCGGCGAGCAGCAGCAAGCTGCTATCGGCATACACCCCGGCGATCAGGAACAGCGACAGGCGCACCACCGTGCTGCAACTGATCAGGGCGACCTGGGTCGCACGCACCTGTTCCTTGGCCTCCAGGCGGGCGCTGAGGTAGATCGCGTAGAGGAAACCACCACTGCCGAACAAGGCGCCGAACAATCCGCCCACCGTGCCCATGGGCACCGCCCAGGCGCCCGACAGGCTAGCCGGGCGCACCTTGACCGCCAGGCCATAGACCGCATAGGCGGTCACGAAGATGCCCATCAGCAACAGCAGCAGATCGGACTTGAGCCGTAGCAGGAACACCACGCCCAGGGTGCAACCCACGGCCATGAACGGCAGCAGGCGCAGCAACTCGCCGCGCACCACATCGCGCCGCGAAGGCAGCAGGTTGCCGAAGGCGGCGACGAAGTCCAGCAGCACCAGCAGCGGGATGATCCGTGACAACGGCATGAAATGGATCAGCACGGGGCCGGCGACCAGCGCGGTGCCGAAACCGGCGATGCCGAAGACGATATAGGCCACCCCTACGCCCAGCAGGATGGGCAGCCAGTCGGACGTGGAAAACGACAATTGAGCGAGCATCGCGGCAGTTCCTAGGAAGTCCACTGAAGATTAGCCAGCCACAAGCCATGCCTACTAATATGTCTTTTCGCCGCAAGCCATCTCGAAAAGGCATGACATGACTTCTATCCGCCAACTGCGTTACTTCGTCGAAATCGCCGAGGCCGGCAGCTTCAGCGCCGCCGCCGAGCGGTTGTACATTGCCCAGTCGGCCCTCAGCCGGCAGATCAAGGAGCTTGAGCTTCAGCTGGGCACCGTCCTGTTCGAACGCACTGCGCGCCTGCCACGCCTGACCGTGGCCGGTCAGGCCTTTCTCGAGCGCGCCCGCTATCTGCTGGCCGACCTGGACAAGGCCGAGCGCCTGGCCCGGGAAATCGGCCAGGGCCTGCGCGGCAGCCTGCGGCTGAACCACTCCAGCACCGTGCCGCTGACCGGCCATTTGCTGCAGCGCCTAGGCGGCTACCTCAAGGACAACCCCGGCGTTTCCCTGGAGATCGCTCAGCAATCGTCGGAGGCGCAACTGGAGGACATCGCCGAAGGCCGCCTGGAGATCGGCCTGTTGCGCCTGCCGGTGCTACGCCAGCATGAAGGCGTGGAGCTGCATGCGCTGTTCGACGAACCCCTGCTGCTGGCAGTGGCGGCGGGCCACCCAATGGCCACGGCAAGCAGTGTTCGACTGGACCAACTGCGCGAGGAACGCTTCATTTCCATCCCCCATCGCCAGCGCGGCGGCCTGAGCTACCTGTCGGCGTCGCTGTGCATGAATGCGGGGTTCTTTCCACAGGCAGCACAGGTGGTATCGCGCAAGACCACACAACTGCAACTGATCCAGGCCGGGTTCGGCGTGGCGTTGTTGCCGGCGAGCATGCGCGAGATTGCCCCGCCGGCGGTGCATTTCGTGCCGCTGGACGAGGCGTGCCAAAGTACCGTGGCGCTGGCTTGCCGGCGGGATGCCGGGGAACTGGTGCGCCAGTTCGTGGCGATCATGCAAGGCTGAAGGCCTCATCGCGGGGCAAGCCCGCTCCCACGCACCTACCGACTTAGAATGGACTGCCTCCAAGCATTGGATTGGTGTCCCGCTTCTTGGGGACAGTCCAGAACGTGGGAGCGGGCTTGCCCCGCGATAGAGGCCGGCACAGACAACCGGGCCTTCGCTCATTTATGATGCCCGCCATGATCAGAGACCCTTTCGAACGACTCGGCCTGGACCGCGAGGTCCTCACCGTCAGCCAGCTCAACGGCCGCGCCCGCGTGCTGCTTGAGGACGTGTTCCGCAGCGTCTGGGTGGAAGGCGAGATTTCCAACCTCGCCCGCCCGGCCTCCGGCCATATGTACTTCACCCTCAAGGACAGCGGCGCGCAGATCCGCTGTGCGCTGTTCCGGCAGAACGCCGCCCGGGTGCGCCAGGCCCTGCGCGACGGCCTGGCGGTACGGGTGCGCGGCAAGGTCTCGCTGTTCGAAGGGCGTGGCGACTACCAGCTGATCCTCGATACGGTCGAGCCGGCCGGCGACGGTGCCCTGCGCCTGGCGTTCGAGGCGCTGAAGGAAAAGCTCGGCGCCGAGGGGCTGTTCAGCACCGAACGCAAGAAGCCGCTACCGGCGCACCCGCAACGCATCGGCATCATCACCTCGCCCACCGGCGCGGTGATCCGCGACATCATCAGCGTGTTCGGCCGCCGTGCGCCGCAGGTCGAGTTGAACCTGATCCCCACCGCGGTGCAGGGCCGCGAGGCGATCAACCAGATCGTCCGCGCCCTGCAGATGGCCGATCGGCAAGGCTTCGACGCGCTGATCCTGGCCCGTGGCGGCGGCTCGCTGGAAGACCTCTGGTGCTTCAACGAAGAGGCCGTGGCCCGCGCCGTGGCCGCCTGCGTCACGCCCATCGTCAGCGCCGTGGGCCATGAGACCGACGTGTCGATCAGCGACTTCGTCGCCGATGTACGCGCACCCACGCCGTCGGCCGCCGCCGAGCTGCTCGCCCCCGACAGCAGCGGCCTGCAGCAGCGCCTCGACAGCCTGCAACGGCGCCTGCTGCTGCGCATGCAGAACCGCCTGGCCCACGACCGCCTGCGCCTCGACGGGCTGGCCCGACGCCTGCGCCACCCCGGCGAACGCCTGCGCCAGCAGGCCCAGCGCCTGGACGACCTGGACATGCGCCTGCGTCGCGCCTTCATGCTCGACATGAACCAGCGCCAGCAACGCCTCGGCCGCCTCGACACGCGCCTGGCCGCGCAACATCCGGGACGCAGCCTGAAACTGCTCAAGCAGCGCCTGGACAGCCTCGCCGAGCGCCTGCCGCGTGCCATGCGCGAGGTGCTCAAGGACCGCCGCCAGCGCTTCCAGGCACAACTACAGACCCTGCAGGTGGTCAGCCCGCTGGCCACCCTCGCCCGCGGCTACAGCATCCTCCTGGATGAGCGCGGCCAGGCCATCCGCAGCGCCGCGCAAACCCACAACGGCCAACGCCTGACCGCCCGCCTCAACGAAGGCGAGCTCAAGGTGCGGGTCGAGGACAACCACCAGACCCCGGTCACCCTCTCGCTACTGGACTGACACATGCCACGCCTGTTCGCGCCCCTGCTTGCCCTCGCCTTGCTGCTGCCGGTCACGGCCGCCCACGCCAGCTACATTACCCGCGCCCTCAACAAGCCCGTGCCCGGCGGCGTGGCGGTGATCGACCTGGGCCCAGGCGCCAGCGCCCCGACCGCGCGCTTCGATGGCAAACCGGTATTGGTGGTCAGGGAGCAGGACAACTGGCTGGCCATCGTCGGCATTCCGCTTACGCAAAAGCCTGGCAGTGCCGTGCTGACCCAGGGTGGGCGCAACATTCCTTTCAGTGTCGGCAGCAAGAAGTACCCCGAGCAGCACATCACCTTGAAGAACAAGCGCCAGGTCAACCCTGAACCGCAAGACCTCAAGCGCATCGACCGCGAACTGGCCGAGCAGATCAAGGCCTATCGCAGTTTCAGCCCCGTGCTTCCGAGCAACCTGATCCTCGACAAGCCGGTCAACGGCCCGCTGTCGAGCAAGTTCGGCGTGCGCCGCTTCTTCAATGGCGAGGAGCGCAACCCCCATGCCGGCCTGGACTTCGCCGTGCCCGCCGGCACGCCGATCAAGACCCCGGCCAATGGCAAGGTGATCCTGGTGGGCGACTACTTCTTCAATGGCCGTACGGTGTTCGTCGACCATGGGCAAGGCTTCATCAGCATGTTCTGCCACATGTCGAAGATCGACGTGAAGCCGGGCCAGGCGCTGCGCCGTGGCGAGGTGGTTGGCCGCGTAGGTTCGACCGGCCGGGCTACCGGGCCGCACATGCACTGGAACGTCAGCCTCAACGATGCGCGGGTGGATCCGGCGATCTTCATCGGCGCGTTCCAGCCCTGAAAGCGCAATCGCGGGGCCAGCCCGCTCCCACGCAGCCAACGCTGGCCCCGCGATTTGCGCAATGAAAAAGCTTAAAGCAATAAAATCTCAACAAACCGAAATTAATGGCCATGAAAACTCTGTAAAATCTTTTTTTTAAGCATTTATCTCAATTTTCCCGCAATACTTGCCATCCCCCAACCCACTGGTTAGGGTTGAGCCTATGAACATCTTCAGCACCCTCCTCCAACAACACCGCAGCCTCTGCCTGGTCAGCGCCCGACTACCAGGGTGAATCGCGTCGCCTCGCCTTTTCATCTCGTACACGTTCGGCAGGCCCGATCACGGCCGCACATAAAAGGATTGCTTCCATGACCATGCTCAAAGACCCATCGAAGAAGTACCGCGCCTTCCCGACCATCGACCTGCCTGACCGTACCTGGCCGTCGAAGGCCATCACCCAGGCGCCGATCTGGTGCAGTTCCGACCTGCGTGATGGCAACCAGTCGCTGATCGAGCCGATGGATGCCGAGAAGAAGCTGCGTTTCTGGAAGACCTTGGTGCAAGTAGGCGTGAAGGAAATCGAAGCGTCGTTCCCGTCCGCATCGCAGACCGACTTCGACTTCGTGCGTACCCTGATCGAAGACGGCCATATCCCGGACGACACCACCATCCAGGTGCTCACCCAGGCCCGTGAAGACCTGATCGCCCGTACCTTCGAATCCCTGCGCGGCGCCAAGAAGGCCATCGTTCACCTGTACAACGCCACCTGCCCGTCGTTCCGCCGCATCGTCTTCAACCAGGACAAGCAGGGCGTCAAGGACATCGCGGTCAACGCCGCCAAGCTGTTCGTCAAGTACGCGGCGCAGCAGCCGCAAACCCAGTGGACCTTCCAGTACTCGCCCGAAACCTTCAGCGCCACCGAACTGGAATTCGCCAAGGAAGTGTGCGACGCGGTAATCGAGGTGTGGAACCCGACCCCCGAGCACAAGATCATCCTCAACCTGCCGGCCACCGTCGAAGTCGCCACGCCGAACGTCTACGCCGACCAGATCGAGTGGTTCTGCCGTAACGTCAACCGCCGCGACAGCGTGATCATCAGCCTGCACACCCACAACGACCGTGGCACCGGCATCGCCGCCACCGAGCTGGGCCTGATGGCTGGCGCCGACCGTGCCGAAGGCTGCCTGTTCGGCAACGGCGAGCGCACCGGCAACGTCGACCTGGTGACCCTGGCACTGAACCTCTACACCCAGGGCATCGACCCGCAGCTGGACTTCTCCGACATCGATGGCGTGCGCAAGGTCGTCGAGGAGTGCAACCAGTTGCCGGTGCACCCACGTCACCCGTACGTTGGCGACTTGGTCCACACCGCCTTCTCCGGCTCGCACCAGGACGCCATCCGCAAGGGCTTCGCCAAGCAGCAGGACGGCGAGCTCTGGGAAGTGCCGTACCTGCCGATCGACCCGGCCGACATCGGCCGCAGCTACGAGGCGGTGATCCGTGTCAACAGCCAGTCGGGCAAGGGCGGCATCACCTACCTGCTCGAGCAGGAATATGGCATCAGCCTGCCGCGCCGCATGCAGATCGAGTTCAGCCAAGTGGTACAGGGCGAGACCGACCGTCTCGGCCTGGAAATGACCGCCGAGCAGATCTACAAGCTGCTGCAGAAGGAATACCTCCAGGCCAACGCGCCATATGCCCTGGTCAGCCACCGCCTGCAGGAAGAAAACGGCAGCAGCCACGTGCAAGTGGAAGTCTCTGGTGAAGGCGAAACCACCCTGCACTGGCACGGCAAGGGCAACGGCGCCCTCGAGGCACTGGTGGCCGGCCTGCCGATCGCCGTGGAGATCATGGACTACAACGAACACGCCATCGGCGCCGGCACCAATGCCAAGGCCGCGGCCTATATCGAGCTGCGCGTGGCCGGCGGGCGTCCGGTGCACGGCGTGGGCATCGACGAGAACATCACCACCGCCAGCTTCAAGGCGCTGTTCAGCGCGCTGAACCGCTCGCTGAGCCAGCAGCAGGCCAAGGCGGCGTAAGCCATCACTGATGACCGAAGCCCGCATCCTCGATGCGGGCTTTTTTGTTGGTTTTCCGACGCTATCGCGGGCTCGTGGGAGCGGGCTTGCCCCGCGATAGGGCCACAACCGGTTGTACCCAAATCACAGGCAAAAAAAGGGGCGCCGACCAAGCGCCCCACAAGCCGTGTAGCACACAACGAAATCTGTCAGTCCAGCAACGCCATCGCCTCGGCGCTGCACGCCTCGATCCGCGCCCAGTCGCCGTTCTTGATCCAACTGCTGTCGAGCATCCAGGTGCCGCCCACGCACATCACATTGGGCAGGGCCATGTAGTTGCGCACGTTGGCCGGGTTGACCCCGCCGGTGGGGCAGAAGCGAATGTCGCCGAACGGGCCGCCGAATGCCTTGATCGCCGCCACGCCGCCACTGATCTCGGCGGGGAACAGCTTGAAGCGGCGGTAGCCCAGGGCGTAGCCCATCATGATTTCCGACGGCGTGCTGATGCCTGGCAACAGCGGAATATCGCTGTCCACGCCCGCTTCGAGAATGTCCTGGGTGATGCCCGGGGTAACGACGAACTGCGCGCCCGCCGCCTCGACGGCGGCGAACATGCCGCGGTCGAGCACGGTACCGGCGCCGACGCACAGCTCCGGGCGCTGCTCACGCAGCACCTGGATGGCCTTCAGGCCGTGCTGCGAGCGCAGGGTCACTTCTAGGGTACGGATGCCGCCGGCAGCCAGGGCGTCGGCCAGGGGCAGGATGTCTTCCTCACGGGCGATGGTGATCACCGGCAGGATGCGCGCCTTGTTGCAGATCGCGTCGATCCGTGCGGCTTTGTCGGCCATCGAGAGCAAAGGCTGTGGGCGTTCGAGGGTGGTCATGACAATGGATCCTTGGCTCATGGGCACCAGTAGATGTCCAGGGGGTCGTGAAGAAAGGCGCGAATCGGCATTTCGGTTGGGTCTTCGGCCGCCAGCGCGGTGCGCAGGGTGGCAAGCTTGCCCGCGCCCTGCACCGACAACAGGGTCAGGCCGGCAGTGGCCAGCAGCGCGCGGGTCATGCTCAGGCGCTGGTGCGGCACGCTGGGCGCCAACATCGGCAGGCAGCGGCGCTCGCCGACCTTGGCCAGGCCCTGGCGCAGGTTGGGGCTGGCCGGGAACAGCGAGGCTGTATGGCCATCGTCGCCCATGCCCAGCACCAGCACATCGATCGGTGGCAGGTCGGCCAGCACCTGGTCGGCCTGCTCGGCAGCGGCTTCGAGGGTAGCGGCGGGTTGGTAGAGCCCGATAAAGCGCGCCTTGGCCGCCGGCCCCTTGAATAGGTGACGAGCCAGCAGGCCGGCGTTGCTGTCGTCGTGCGCCACCGGCACCCAGCGCTCATCGGCCAGGCTCACGGTGACCCGGGACCAGTCCAGCGCCTCGCCAGCCAGCTTCTCGAGGAAGGGCACCGGGCTACGCCCGCCAGACAGCACCAGGCAAGCCTGCCCCTTGCTGGCGATCGCCTGGCGCAGGCGCTCGGCCACATCATGGGCCTGGGTCGCCGCCAAGGTTTTCGGGTCGGCCAGCTGATGAACCTTCACGGTCGCCGGCAGTTGCAGTTCAGATATCGCCATACCAGGCCCTCCCATCACGTGTAATCAATGCAATCGAGCTCATCGGCCCCCAGGATCCGGCCGCATAGGGCTTTGGCGCGTCACCGCTGGTCTTCCAGCCTGCAATCAGCTGGTCGCACCACTTCCAGGCGTATTCGATCTCGTCCTTGCGCACGAACAGGTTCTGGTTGCCGCGCATCACTTCCAGCAACAACCGCTCATAGGCATCCGGGATCCGCGCGCTGCGCCAGGTGTCGGAGAAATTCAGCTGCAGCGGGCCGCTGCGCAGTTGCATGCCCTTGTCCAGGCCCTGCTCCTTGGTCATCACCCGCAGCGAAATGCCCTCGTCCGGCTGCAGGCGAATGATCAGCTTGTTGCCGATCTGCAAACGCTGTTCCGGGGCGAAGATGTAGTGCGGGGTTTCCTTGAAATGGATGACGATCTGCGACAGCTTCTGCGGCATGCGCTTGCCGGTGCGCAGGTAGAACGGCACGCCCGACCAGCGCCAGTTGCGGATATCGGCACGCAGGGCGACGAAGGTCTCGGTGTCGCTCTGGGCGTTGGCGTTGTCCTCTTCGAGGTAACCCGGCACCGGCTTGCCGTCACTGAAACCGGCGATGTACTGACCACGCACCACATGGGTGCTCAAGCCCTCGCCGGTGATCGGCGCCAGTGCCTTGAGCACCTTGACCTTCTCGTCGCGGATGCTGTCGGCCGAAAGGTCGCTGGGCGGGTCCATGGCGATCAGGCAGAGCAGCTGCAGCAGGTGGTTCTGGATCATGTCGCGCAGCTGGCCGGCCTTGTCGAAGTAGCCCCAGCGGCCCTCGATGCCGACCTTCTCGGCAACGGTGATCTCCACGTGGGAGATGGAATTCTGGTTCCACTGGGTTTCGAACAGGCTGTTGGCGAAGCGCAGGGCGATCAGGTTCTGCACCGTCTCCTTGCCCAGGTAGTGGTCGATACGGTAGACACGGCTCTCGGGGAAGAACCGCGCCACGGCGTCGTTGACCCGGCGCGACGACTCCAGGTCGTGGCCGATGGGCTTTTCCAACACCACCCGGGTGCGCGACGCCAGGCCGGCCTTGTCGAGGTTCTCGCAGATCGCGCCGTAGACCGCCGCCGCCGTGGCGAAGTAGGCGATCAGCGGCTGCCCGCTCGGTGCCTGCTCAGCCAAGGCCTGGTAGCCCTCGGGCTCGACAAAGTCCAGGTGCAGGTAGCTCAGGCGCGCCAGGAAGCGCCCCAGGGAGGCGGCATCGATCTCGGCCTCCGGCACGTGGCGGCGCAGATGGGCTTCGATGTTGTTCAGGTGTTCCTGCACGCTGCCCGGCTCGCGGGCCAGGGCCAGCAGGCGGGTGTCGGGGTGCAGGAGGTCGGCGCGGTCGAGCTGGTAGAGCGCGGGGAACAGCTTGCGCAATGCCAGGTCGCCTAGGGCGCCAAAGAGGGCGAAGGTGCAGGGTTCGACACTGATCGCGGCCATGATGTTGGTTCTTTTATAAATGTTGGACTAGGAATACCGGTTTCAACCCTGCTTTTCAAGGGGTAATGTAGTAAAAACCACAACATCCAATACAGCTATTACAGACAAGTGGTGTGACAATCTTACCGACAGTAGGATACACACCAGCGCAAAAAGCCTGCTTCCCGACCCAAGGACACACCATGGACCGCGTGCGAAACCTCCTGGAACAGATCCAGGGCCGCCTCGACGAGCTGAACAAGGCCGAACGCAAGGTCGCCGAAGTCATCCTGCTCAACCCGCAGCAAGCCACCCGCTTCAGCATTGCCGCCCTGGCCCAGGCGGCCAGCGTCAGCGAACCGACGGTCAACCGCTTCTGCCGCTCGTTCGGCGTCAGCGGCTACCCCGAGCTCAAGCTGCAACTGGCGCAGAGCCTGGCCAGCGGCGCCGCCTATGTCAGCCGCGCGGTGGAGGCCGACGACGATCCGGCCGCCTACACCCAGAAGATCTTCGGCAGCGCCATTGCCTCGCTCGACAGCGCCTGCCAGGCGCTCGACCCGCAGCAGGTCAGCCGCGCCGTGGACATGATGATCCAAGCCCGACAGATCCACTTCTTCGGCCTCGGCGCCTCGGCCCCGGTGGCCCTCGATGCGCAGCACAAGTTCTTCCGCTTCAATCTCGCCGTGTCGGCCCACGCCGATGTGCTGATGCAGCGCATGCTGGCTTCGGTGGCCCACACCGGCGACCTGTTCGTGATCATTTCCTACACCGGGCGCACCCGCGAACTGGTCGAGGTGGCGCGCCTGGCGCGGGAAAACGGCGCCTCGGTGCTCGGCCTGACCGCCGCCGGCTCGCCCCTGGCCCAGGCCTGCAGCCTGAGCCTGCATATCCCGCTGCCGGAAGACACCGACATCTACATGCCGATGACCTCGCGGATCATCCAGCTCACCGTGCTCGATGTGCTCGCCACTGGCATGACCCTGCGCCGTGGCGTGGACTTCCAGCCGCACCTGCGCAAGATCAAGGAAAGCCTCAACGCCAGTCGCTACCCGATCGAGGACGACGACCTCAACTGAGCCGGTGCGCCTGCAAACGCAGGTGCGCCCGCTCGCCCGGCGCCAGGCTCAGACCCTCACCACTGCCGCTGGCCGCCTCGACGCAGACGAAGCCTTGGCACTCGCGCCCACTCACGCCCATCAACGGCCGGTTGCCAGGGTGCCAGACCACAGTGTCGTCGCTGTCGCCGGTGTCGATGCACAGTTCGCGCTGCCAGGCCGGGTCCTGCAATTGCACCCGCGGCGTACCGGGATAGACCCGCTGGCAACCGCCCTTGAGGGTCAGCGCGCCGTCTTCGCGGCAGGCCTGGCGATTGAGACGGTCGTAGCCGTCGATGTCCTCCAGCCCAGACAGCGCTATCTTCGACACGTCGCTGATCCGCCAGTAGGCCAGCAGCGCATGGCTCAACTGGCACGGTTCGCTGTCCTGGTGCTCGGTGCTCAGGCTCAGTTCCATGCTCGCCCCGAGCCGGGCATGCAGGTCGACCTGCCAGTCGCACAGGTCCAGGCGCCATTTCAGGGTCACCCCCTCCTCGTCCTCGCGGCTGTCCACCAGCTTCCAGTCCAGCAGGCGCGCCCAGCCATGGGCCGGCCACAGGTCTTCGCTGGGATGACGGCCATACCAGGGCCAGCACACCGGCACGCCGCCACGAATGGCCCCTACCTGGGGCCACTGCTCGGCGCACCACAACCAGGGCTTCTCACCCGCAGGTTGAAAGTGCAGGAGCTGACCGCCCTGGCGGCTGAACACCGCCTGGCAGCGAGGGTGGTCGATAATCAGCACATCGCGCTGCTGGTAACGCTCCCACTCGAAGGTCGGCCTGGGCCGTTGCGAGGTGAAGAAGCGATGTAGCGGATGTTCGGGCATGGTTCCAAGCTCTTTTGTTGTTCGAGATAGCGCTGTCTCAGCCCGTGCCCGCTAACCACTGCAGACCAGTGGTTAGCGGGAAGGCCGAAATGGATGGCGTAAATTTACAACAATTTTTCTCAGAATGACGACTGAATCTTCAACCCCGCGACCAGCGCGTTGTCCACTTCATCCACACCGCCCGGGCTCTTGATGTACTGCAGGTTCGGGCGCACGGTCAGCCAGTTGGTGACGTGGAAGCCGTAGTAGAGCTCGGCGTTGTACTCGGTGCGCTGCAGCGGCGCGAAGCCTGGGTTGTCATAGTCGTTGATGCCGGACTGGGCATTGAACAGCTCGGCACGCTTCTTCACATCGTCATTGACGTGGATGCGGGCGATGCCGAAGCCGATGTCGTCCTTGGGCCGGGCGTCGAAGGCGCCCTTGTAGACCAGGCCGACCTGCTGGTAGTTGTCGACCACGTTGGTGGCCTTGTCGTGCACGGTGAAGTTGGCGAACAGGCTCAGGCCGCGGTTGACGTCGCCGGCATGGGCGGTGACCTGCTGCTGCGCCACGACCCACCAGCCGTGCTTGCTGGAGTGCGACTTGAAGGCCGCGCCGGTCAGCGCCTGCGGGTTGCCGTTGATGTCGTCGTAGACGTCGTCGGCCTTAGCGGTGCTGTAGTAGTAGCCCAGGCGGTACTCGCCCGGCAGGCCGTTGACCTTCGGCGACCAGACCGCCTCCACCGGCAGGATCGCGCCCTTGGTGCCGCTGCCGCTGAGTTTGAAGCCGTTGCCGGTCTCCAGGTTCGACGGGTTCTGCTCGTACGCGCCGACCTGGACGAAGAATTCCGGGGTGATGTTGTACTTGACCCGCAGTGCCCACTGGCTGACCGGCCAGTTGTACCAGATGCCGCCGACCCAGTTGCCCACTTGCGAGCCGCAGAAGGCCAGGTTCTGGAAGTCGCAGGGGAAGCTGTTGAAGTCCTCGCCCTCGCCGAAGCGGCCGAATTTCACGTCCAGCGCGCCGTCGAAGTACTTCTGCTTGACCCACATCTGCGTCAGGCGCCAGGTCTGGCCGCGCCCCCAGACCTCCTGCACCGAGCTGAACTGCCCGGCACGCGGGTCGCTGATGCGGTCGTTGGACAGGTTGCGGCCGCTACGCTCGGTGATCGCCAGCTTGAACTCGGTGTCCTTCCAGCCGAAGATCTTCTCCAGGTCCAGGTGCGCGCCCAGGGCGAACTGGTCGCTGTAGCGCGCGGTCTTGTCGTCGTTGTAGCCACCGTGCAGGTTGCCGGCCACTTCGCCAACGTAGTCGAGGGTGAAGTCGTAGCCCTTCTCCAGCAGCTCGGTACGGGTGCCGCCCCAGTCGCCGGTCATCCATTTCGATTCCGACGAGAAAGCCTCGGCGGCCTGGGCCCCGCTGCTGCCGACCAGCGCCAGCAAGGCGAGCGATCCCAGGGTCTTGATGCGATTGCGATGTTCCATCCCTTTGCGTCCTCTTTTCTTGTTATGCATTGTTCTAGACGATTCAACGGCCTTTGAAGCGAGTCACGTTGTCCTTGATGGCAGTGCCGCTGGCGGTGAGGTCGAGACGTTCGCCGCTGCCGGCGTCGAACAGCAGCACCCGCGCCGGGTCGAACTGCAGGTTGAGGCTGTCGCCCACCCGGCACGCCACATCCGGCGCCAGGCGGCAGCAGACCTTGGTCTGGTTGAGGGTGACGAATACCAGCAGGTCCGGGCCGGTGGGTTCGGTGACCTGCACTTCGGCGCGGATGGCGGGCATGCCGTTGCCCTCGGCGGCCCCCAGCGAGATTTGTTCAGGGCGCACGCCGAGGATGATCTCGCGCCCTTCCAGCTCGTCCGCCGCCACGCCCAACGGCAGCTCGCAGCGCGCCTGGCCGCTGTCGAGCAGCGCCAGCACCCGCCCGTCCTGCTTCATCAGGCGCACGGGAATGAAATTCATCGGCGGCGAGCCGATGAAACTGGCGACGAACAGATTGGCCGGGTCGTTGTAGATCTGTTGCGGGGTGCCGAACTGCTGAATGATGCCGTCCTTCATCACCGCCACCTTGTCGCCCAGGGTCATGGCCTCGATCTGGTCATGGGTGACATACACCGTGGTGGTCTTCAGGCGCTGGTGCATCAGCTTGATCTCGGTGCGCATCTCCACCCGCAGCTTGGCGTCGAGGTTCGACAGCGGTTCATCGAACAGGTAGATCTTCGGCCGCCGCGCCAGCGCCCGGCCCATGGCCACGCGCTGCTGCTGGCCGCCGGACAGCTGCCCGGGCTTGCGCCCCAGCAGGTGCTCGATCTGCAGCAGCTTGGCCACCCGCGCCACCTCCTCGTCGATGGCGGCCTGGGACATCTTGCGGATCTTCAGGCCAAAGGCGATGTTGTCGCGCACGTTCATGGTCGGGTACAGCGCGTAGGACTGGAACACCATGGCGATGTCGCGATCCTTGGGGCTCATGCCGCTGACATCCTCGTCGTCGATGAGGATCGCCCCGCCGCTGATGCTTTCCAGGCCGGCGATGCAGTTCATCAGCGTCGACTTGCCGCAGCCCGAGGGCCCGACCAGGATCAGGAACTCGCCGTCCTTGATCGCCAGCTGGATGTCCTTGAGCGTGTCCGGCAGGCCCGCGCCATAGGTCTTGTGCACATTGCGAAGTTCGAGTGTTGCCATGACTTACCCCTTGACCGCGCCGGCGGTCAGCCCGCGCACGAAATACTTGCCCGCAATCACGTAGACCAGCAGCGTCGGCAGCCCGGCGATCATCGCCGCGGCCATGTCGACGTTGTATTCCTTGGCCCCGGTGCTGGTGTTGACCAGGTTGTTCAGGGCCACGGTGATCGGTTGCGAGTCGCCGCTGGAGAACACCACGCCGAACAGGAAGTCGTTCCAGATCTGGGTGAACTGCCAGATCAGGCAGACCATGATGATCGGCGTCGACATCGGCAGGATGATCCGCCCGAAGATGGTGAAGAACCCGGCGCCGTCCAGACGCGCGGCCTTGACCAGCGCCTCGGGGATGCTCACGTAGTAGTTGCGGAAGAACAATGTGGTGAAGGCCAGGCCGTACACCACATGCACCAGCACCAGGCCGCTGGTGGTGCTGGCCAGGCCCAGCTTGCCGAGGGTGAACGAGGCCGGCAGCAGCACGGTCTGGAACGGCAGGAAGCAGCCGAACAGCAGCAGGCCGAAGAACAGCTGCGAGCCACGGAAGCGCCACATCGACAGCACGTAGCCGTTGAGCGCGCCAACGGCCGTGGAGATCAGCACCGCCGGCACGGTGATCAGGATCGAGTTGAGAAAATAGCCATTGACCGTGGCCCAGGCCTTGGCCCAGCCAATGCCGGTGAACACCGCAGGCCAGCTCAGCAGGTTGCCGGTGCTGATGTCCTCGGGGGTCTTGAAGCTGGTCAGCAGCATGACCACCAGTGGCACCAGGTACAGCAACACCGCCAGCAGCAGCACCGCGTGGATGGCGATGCGGCTGAGGTTCAGCGCGGGTTTGTCGACAGGACTAGTCATGGCGTTTGCCCCGCAGTTCGGAGTACAGGTAAGGGACGATGATCGCCAGGATCGCGCCCAGCATGAGGATCGCGCTGGCCGAGCCCATGCCCATCTGCCCACGGCTGAAGGTGAACGAGTACATGAACATCGCTGGCAGGTCCGAGGAGTAGCCCGGCCCGCCCGCGGTCATCGCCGCCACCAGGTCGAAGCTCTTGATCGCGATGTGCGCGAGGATCATCAGCGAGCTGAAGAACACCGGGCGCAGGCTGGGCAGCACCACGGTCCAGTAGATGCGCGGCAGGCTGGCGCCATCGAGCTGTGCGGCGCGGATGATCGACTGGTCGACGCCGCGCAGGCCGGCGAGGAACATCGCCATGATGAAGCCCGAGGCCTGCCACACGGCAGCGATCACCAGGCAGTAGACCACCCGGTCGGGGTCGATCAGCCAGTCCAGGCGAAAGCCTTCCCAGCCCCAGTCGCGCAGCAGCTTGTCCAGGCCCATGCCGGGGTTGAGCAGCCACTTCCAGGCGGTACCGGTGACGATCATCGACAGCGCCATGGGGTACAGGTAGATGGTGCGGATGAAGCCTTCGCGGCGGATGCGCTGGTCGAGCAGCACCGCAAGGAACACGCCGATGGCCAGGGTGATGCCGATGAACAGCCCGCCGAACAGCAGCAGGTTCTTGCTCGCCACCCACCAGCGGTCGTTGTCGAACAGCCTGGCGTACTGCGCCAGGCCTGCCCACTTGTAGGTGGGCAGGAAAGTAGAGGTGGTGAACGAGAGGACGAAGGTCCACAGGATGTAGCCGTAGAAGCCCACCAGGACGATGAACATGCTCGGCGCCAGCACCAGTTTCGGCAGCCAGCGCTGCAGCGCGTCCAGGGGTGAGGCCCGCAGGCGGGCGGTTGCTGTAGTCATGATCTGGGTTCCCGATGCACCGAATCGCGGGCCAGGCCCGCTCCCACGCCAACAGTGGATTCATCGTGGGAGCGGGCTTGGCCCGTGATCGGGGTTACTTGGCGGCGTTGACGGCTGCGGCTAGCATCTTCGCCGCGTCGGCCGGATCGGCCTTGGGATCGTTGATGTAGTTGGTCACCACATCGAAGAACGCCCCCTGAACCGCCAGGGTGGTGGCCATGTTGTGCGCCATGCTCGGTTGCAGGCCGCCGTTTTTGGCATCGGCCAGGAAGTCCTGGGCCGCCGTCTGGGCGCAACTGTCGAAGCCGTACTTGCCCATGTCGGCAAGCATGTCGTTACGCACCGGGATCGAGCCCTTGTTGATGCTGAAGACCTTCTGGAAGTCCTCGCCCAGCACCTTGCGGGCGATGTCCTGCTGGCCTGCCGCGGTACCCTTGTCCTTTTGCTTGAACACCACCAGCGAGTCGATGTTGTAGAGGAAGGCCTGGTCGGTGCCGGGGAAGGCCACGCACTGGTAGTCCTTGCCGGCGGTCTTCTTCGCCAGGGTCCATTCGCTCTTGGCCCAGTCGCCCATGATCTGCATGCCGGCCTTGCCGTTGATGACCTTGGCCGCTTCAAGGTTCCAGTCCTGGCCCTTGCCGTCCGGGTCCATGTAGGTGGCGACCTTCTTAAGCTCGGTGAGCGCCTTGACCATCTCGGGGCCGGTCAGGGCCTTTTCGTCCAGCTCGACCAGGGCCTTCTTGTAGCCCTCGACGCCCATCACCGAGAGCACCATATTCTCGAACACAGTGCTGTCCTGCCAGGGCTGGCCACCGTGGGCCAGCGGGATGAAACCAGCAGCCTTGAGCTTGTCGGCAGCGGCGTAGAATTCATCGAGGGTAGTCGGGGCCTTGTCGATACCGGCCTTCTTGAACACTTGCGGGTTGATCCACAGCCAGTTGATACGGTGGATGTTCACCGGCACGGCCACGTAGTCGCCGTCGTACTTCACGGTGTCGGCGACCTTCTTGTCGAGCAGGCCGTCCCACTTCTCGTCCTTGGCCACGCCCTTGAGCACGTCGGGATCGAGCAACCCGGTGGCGGCCCAGTCCTGGATATCCGGGCCCTTGATCTGCGCGACCCCGGGCGGGTTGCCAGCCACGGCGCGGCTCTTGAGCACGGTCATGGCGGTGGCGCCACCGCCGCCGGCCACGGCGCCGTCCTTCCAGGTGAAGCCGTCCTTCTCGACCTGCGCCTTGAGCACGTCGACCGCGGCCTTCTCGCCGCCGGAGGTCCACCAATGGACGACTTCCACGCTGCCTTTGGAGTCGGCGGCCTGGGCACTGAGGGAGAACAGGGAGGCGAAGGAGATCGCGGCGGCGAGACGAAGCGTCGGATGCATGGGATTACCTTTCTTGTTGTTATGCGAGGCAAGACTGTCGCTTGCATGGCATGGAGTGTAGGGAGGTCGCGCCCGGCGCCAGGTAACGAACGGATGCGCGAATGTCATCGTCTGGTTACAAAGCCAGGGCCGTGGCCAGGCTCGGCGCCAGCGGCAGGCGTGGCAGCAGCAGGGCCTGGTAGGCGTGGTAGAGGTCAGGCTTGCCACCCCAGATGCGCGCACTGGGCAGCAGTGCCGGGTCGAGCTCGTGGTGCCAGCTGCCATGGGCGCGGTCGATGAAGTGGCTGGCGATGAAGTCCCAGAAGCAGCGGTACCAGTGTTCGTACTGGGCTTCACCGGTACGTCGCAACAGCGCCGCGGCAGTGGCACAGGCCTCGGCATGCACCCAGTGCAGGCGCTCGCGCACCACCGGGCGGTCGTGCCAGTCCAGGGTGTAGACCAGCCCCGGCGCACCGTCTGCCTGCCAGGCGTGGCGACAGGCGCTGTCGAACAGGCCCTGGGCGGCGGGCAGCAAGGACTCGGGCGCAGGCAGTTGCGCCCTTTGCAGGGCCGCCTCGAGGTGCAGTACCAGGCGCGCCCATTCGAAGGCGTGGCCGGGCGTGGTCCCGTAAGGACGGAAGCCATCGGCAGGGTTTTCGCGGTTGTAGTCGGGGAGCGCCTGCCACTGCGCATCGAAATGTTCCGTGACGCGCATACCGTCGGCAGCGGCGCGGGTCAGGATCAAGCGCTCGACGATCCGTTGGGCGCGCAGCAACCACTGTGTGTCGCCGGTCACATCAGCCACGGCGAGGAAGGCTTCGACGCCGTGCATGTTGCTGTTGGCGCCCCGGTAGGCCTCCGCCTGCCGCCAGTCGCGGGAGAACGACTCGCGCAGGGCGCCCTCCTCTTCGCACCAGAAGCGCTGCGCGATGACCTGGGTTACCGCCTCCAGCAACGCCGACGCCTGGCTGATGCCCGCCACCACCGCCGAGCTGGCGGCGAGGGCGACGAAGGCGTGCAGGTAGGCGGCCTTGCCGGTGTCGCCATGACCTTCGGGCTGCGCGTACCAGCCGTCATGTTCCTGGTCGCGCAGCGGGCCGCACAGGGCATCGACGCCATGCTCGACCAGCTCGCGGCAACCCGGAACGCCCTGGATATGCGCCAAGGCAAAACTGTGGGTCATGCGCGCGGTGTTCATGGTCTCGGCCAGGGCGCAACGGGGCAGGCGGCCTTCGTCATCGAGGTTGCCGAACCCCTGAGGCAGGCGCGAAGCCCTGGCGAAGGAGAGCAGGCGCAGGGCCTCGGCGTCGAGCCAGGCATGGTGTGTCGGGGAGTCGAGCCAGCTGATGGCCATGGGTGCACCTTCCTTGTTGTTGTCAGCCGATTCTAGTCAGCCATCCTGGCTGGCATGTCACGAAGCCCGGCTCGATTGTCACCGCATCGTTACATCCAAGCGCTTATCGCGTGGCAAGGGCTCATTCGGCTGTACGCGGCAGGTACAAGGTCACCCGCAGTCCACCCTCGCGCAGGTTCAACAGGCTTACCTCCCCGCCATGGCTATGGGCGATGTTGCGCGCGATGCCCAGCCCCAGCCCATACCCCTGCTGCTGCCCGGCCAGGCGGAAGTGCGGCTCGAACACCTGCTCCAGACGTTGCTCCGGCACCCCCGGCCCCTGGTCGTCCACCTGCAGCACGAAGCTCTCGGCGGTATCGATGATGCGCAGCTGCGCCCGCTCGCCATACTTGATGGCGTTGTCGATCAGGTTGCCGATGCAGCGGCGCAAGGCCAGCGATTTGCCGGGGTACGGTGCCAACGCCTGCCCCTCCACGGTGATGCGCCCATCGCCGAGATAAGGTTCGGCCAGCAGCTCCAGCACCTGGTTGAGGTCGATCGGCTCGATATTCTCGTGGATATCGGTGTCCTTGACACATTGCAGCGCACCCTTGACCAGCAGCTCCAGCTCATCGAGATCGCGGCTGAACTTGGCCTGCAGCTTCTCGTCTTCGAGCAGCTCCACTCGCAGGCGCAGGCGCGTGATCGGTGTGCGCAGGTCATGGGAAATGGCGCTGAACAGCTGGGAACGCTCGGTCAGGTAACGGCTTATCCGATCACGCATGTTGTTGAACGCCCGCCCCACCTCGACCACTTCGCTGCCTCCGCCTTCGGCAACCGGGGCGACGTCCGCCCCCAGCGACATTTCCCGCGCCGCCCGTGCCAGGCGCTTGAGCGGCCGGCTCTGCCAGTGCACCAGCAGGCCGATGAACAGCAGCAACAGCACGGTGGTCAGGGCAATGAAGCCGATCTGCTGACGCGGCAAGCGTTCGGCCTCAAGGCTGGTGTAGGGCTCGGGCAGCAGCGAGGCGATGTACAGCCATTCGCCTTCGCCGAGGCGGATCTGGGTCACCAGCACCGGCGGATTGAGCGGCTCGAGGGTCAACGAATAGTGCGCCCACGAGCGGGGCAGCTCATCGAGTTTCAGGCCGCTGTTGAAAATGCGCAGATCGTCGGGGCTGACGAACTCCACGGAGATCTCCATCTGCTGGCCAAGACGCTCGTGCAGCACCTCCTGGAACACGTCGATCACCGCCTGCTTGCGCGGGGTGATCGGCAACACCGGCATTTCCAGAGGCTTGACGTTGAGCGAGACGAAGAAGCGCGTGCCGCCCATGCTGCGCAACTGATCCAATACCATGGGCCGGTAGGCCACCGGCAGCGAGCGGAAGTAGCTGACACTGGCACTCATCGAGTGCGCGAGGCTGCTGGCGCTGGCGCGCAAGCCCTGCAGCTGGCTGGCGCGCAGCTGCGCGACCCAGATCACGCTGGACAGGCCCTGAGCCAGCAACACCACCAGCAAGGTAAGCAGCAGCATGCGCCCCAACAGCGAGCGCGGCAGCAGGCGCCAGCGACGCTCGTCAGGCCGGGCAGACATTGGCCGCCAGCAGGTAGCCGCTGCCACGCACGGTGCGGATCAGCCGGGGTGGTTTTTCCGTGTCGCGCAGGCGCTGGCGCAGGCGACTGACCGCCATGTCGACGATACGGTCCAGCGGCATCGGTTCGCGACCACGGGTGGCGTTGCCGATGGTGTCGCGGTCGAGGATCTGCTGCGGGTGATCGAGAAACAGTTTGAGCAGGGCGAAGTCGGCGCCGGAGAGGATCACTTCTTCGCCGTCGCGGTGGAACAGACGGTGGCTGATCGTGTCCAGGCGCCAGTCATCGAAGGCCAGCACCGCACTGGCCAGCGTCGCCTGGCCGAAATCGGCACGGCGCAACAAGGCCTTGATCCGTGCCTGCAGCTCTCGCGGGCTGAAGGGTTTTCCGAGGTAGTCGTCGGCGCCCAGCTCCAGGCCGATGACCCGATCGGCTTCATCGGAACTGGCGGTGAGCATGATGATCGGCACCCGCGCCTGGCGCGGGTGCTGGCGAACCCAGCGACACAGGCTGAAACCGTCTTCGTCGGGCAGCATCACGTCGAGGATCACCAGGTCGTAGGGGTTGGCGTCCAGGGCGCGGCGAAAGCCCTGGCCGTCAGGTTCGGCGTGCACCTGCAGGCCGCAGCGGGCGAGGTAGGTCTGCAGCAGTTCGCGGATGTCCTGGTCGTCGTCGACCATCAGGATCGATTTGCCGGCAGTGGTCACAATGGTCAGTCCTTTTGTAAACGCAGATCTTGATGCCTGCTGTGGGGGTCGCTTTGCGGCCCCGTCGGTTAGAGGTCCAGCGCCTGCTGCAAAGCCACTCCAGCCCCCAGCAACCCGGAAAACTCCGCCGTCACCAGCCATACCGGCACCCCGGCGAAGTAGCCGCTCATGCAGCCTTTGTCGGCGAAGCTCGCGGCAAAGCCGCTGCGCAGGAACAATTCAGCGAAACGTGGGATCACGCCACCGACAATGTAGACGCCACCCCGCGCCCCGAGGGTGAGCACATTGTTGCCCGCCACCCGGCCGAGGAACCGGCAGAACTGCTCGACCACCGCCAGCGCCCGTGGCTCGTTGGCCAGCGCCGCATCGGTGATCTGCGCCGGGGTCTTGTGCGTCGGCGCAGCACCATCGAGCGCACAGATGGCCTGGTACAAGCGCACCAGCCCACCACCACTGAGCACGGTCTCGGCACTGACATGGCCAATCTGCCGATGGATTTCCTGATGAATCGCCGCTTCGCGGGCATTGCCCACCGGCAGGTCGACATGCCCGCCCTCCCCTGGCAGTGCCAGCCAGTGCTCACCGTGGCGCAGCAGGCTGCCCACGCCGAGGCCGGTACCGGGGCCGATCACCAGCGCCGGGCGCGATGGATCGGCGAGGCCTGCGCAGACTTCACGAAATTCGCCTGCGCGCAGGCGAGTCATGCCCAGCGCCATCGCGGAAAAGTCGTTGATCAGCAGCAGGCGATCGACCTGCAGCGTCTGGCAGAACGCGCTGCGGCTCAGGCGCCAGTGGTTGTTGGTAAAGCGAAACTCGTCGCCGTCCACGGGGCCTGCCACCGCCAGGCACACCGCCGCCAGGCCGCCACGGGCGATACGCTGGTCGGCCAGATAGGCCTCGATGGCCTGTTCAGGGCTGGTGTAGTCGGCGGTGGCCAGCACCTGCACCGCCTGCAGTTCATTGTCGCGCCACACGGCAAAACGCGCGTTGGTGCCACCGATGTCGCCGACCAGCAAGGCCTTCATTCGAGGTTCTCCAGGGCCGAGGTGAAGGCGCTCGCGCCTTGCTCGGCGGAACTGAACGCCACACGCATGAAGCCGAACAGCTCACGCCCGCACCCCAGGTCGTTGCCCTTGGGTGGCGCAGGCAGTTCACGGTCGGCCAGTTCCTCGGCCGAGACCATGATCCGCAGCGTGCCTTCGGCACCATCGACGCGCACGATATCACCATCGCGCACCCGCGCCAGCGGGCCACCATCAAAAGCCTCCGGGCAGACGTGGATAGCCGCCGGGATCTTGCCCGAGGCACCGGACATGCGCCCGTCGGTGACCAGCGCCACCTTGAAGCCGCGATCCTGCAGCACGCCGAGGAACGGCGTCAGCTTGTGCAACTCGGGCATGCCGTTGCAGCGCGGCCCCTGGAAGCGCACCACGGCGACGAAGTCCCGCTCCAGCTCGCCGGCCTTGAATGCATCGGCCAGAGACTGCTGGTCGTGGAACACCCGGGCAGGCGCCTCGACCACCCGGTGCTCGGGCGCCACGGCGGAAACCTTCATCACGCCACGGCCAAGGTTGCCTTCCATCACCCGCAAACCGCCCTCGGCGGAGAACGGCCGCGCCACCGGGCGCAGGATGCTTTCGTCGAGGCTGTGCTGCGGCCCCTCGCGCCAGACCAGGCGGCCATCCTCCAGGAACGGCTCCTGGGTGTAGCGGCGCAGGCCATGCCCGGCCACGGTATTGACGTCCTCGTGCAGCAGGCCCGCGTCGAGCAGCTCGCGAATGAGGAAGGCCATGCCGCCGGAGGCCTGGAAGTGGTTGATGTCGGCCTTGCCGTTGGGATAGACGTGGGACAGCGTCGGCACCACATCGGACAGGTCGGCCATGTCCTGCCAGGTCAGCTGGATGCCGGCGGCCTGGGCGATGGCCGGGATATGCAGGGTGTGGTTGGTCGAGCCGCCGGTGGCGTGCAGGGCGACGATCGAGTTGACCAGCGCCTTTTCGTCGACGATCTGGCCAATGGGCATGAAGCTGCCACTGGCCTTGGTCATGCGCGTGACCTGGCGCGCGGCCTCGGCGGTAAGGGCGTCGCGCAGCGGCGTGTAGGGGTTGACGAACGAGGCGCCCGGCAGGTGCAGGCCCATGACCTCCATCACCAGCTGGTTGGTGTTGGCGGTGCCGTAGAAGGTGCAGGTACCGGGGCCGTGGTAGCTCTTCATTTCCGATTCGAGCAGCTGCTCGCGGGTGGCCTTGCCCTCGGCGTAGCGCTGGCGCACATCGGCCTTTTCCTTGTTGGAGATGCCCGAGACCATCGGCCCGCCCGGCACGAAGATCGTCGGCAGGTGGCCAAAACGCAAGGCGCCCATCATCAGCCCGGGGACGATCTTGTCGCAGATGCCCAGCATCAGCGCGGCATCGAACATGTTGTGCGACAGGGCGATGGCGGTGGACATGGCGATCACTTCACGGCTGGCGATGGCCAGCTCCATGCCCGGCTCACCCTGGGTGACGCCGTCGCACATGGCCGGCACGCCGCCGGCGAACTGGCCGACCGAACCGACTTCGCGCAGCGCCTGTTTGATCTGTTCGGGGAAGTGCTGGTACGGCTGGTGCGCCGAGAGCATGTCGTTGTAGGCCGAGACAATGGCCACGTTGGCCGCGTTCATCAGCCGCAGGGTCTGCTTGTCGTCCCCACCGCAGCCAGCCACGCCATGGGCGAAGTTGGCGCACTGCAACTGGGCGCGCATGGGTCCGTCACTGGCCGCCCCACGGATCAGCTCAAGGTAGCGTTCACGGGTACGGCGGCTGCGGGCGATCAGCCGTTCGGTGACCTCAAGGATGCGCGGATGCATGTACTGGACTCCAGGCTAACTGTGGGGCGGCTTTACTGGGGCATTTTCCCTCCAAACGATTGCGACCTAGTCTCTAGGAAAAGGCGCATGGACCGCTCGACAGGGGGATAACCCAACCACTCGTTGTATGTTTAAACAAAATACTGCCAGCAAAAAGGCTTGTTTTCTATCTCTCGGTGAATAATCTTGTAATTCCAACAACAAAACCGTTTCAGTGAAGCTGTCCTTTGTGCCACAGGCTTCACCCGACTGCCAGAGGTAATACCATGACCCTACGCATCGCCATCAACGGATTCGGCCGCATCGGACGCAACGTCCTGCGCGCACTGTACACGCAGGGCTACCGCCAGGACCTGCAGGTCGTCGCCATCAACGACCTGGGCGACAGCGCGATGAATGCCCACCTGCTC
Organism: Pseudomonas sp. RC3H12; assembly: GCF_018596375.1. Taxonomy (NCBI): domain Bacteria; kingdom Pseudomonadati; phylum Pseudomonadota; class Gammaproteobacteria; order Pseudomonadales; family Pseudomonadaceae; genus Pseudomonas; species Pseudomonas sp. RC3H12. The sequence continues at coordinate 3,807,720 of NZ_CP075595.1, forward strand.
AAGTACGACAGCGTCCACGGCACCTTTGACGCCACTGTCGAGGCCGACCACGAAAGCCTCACCGTCAATGGCGACCGCATCGCCGTCAGCGCCATCCGCAACCCTGCCGAGCTGCCCTGGAAGACCTTGGCCATCGATGTGGTGTTCGAATGCACCGGGCTGTTCACCGAACGCGCCAAGGCCGCCGCGCACCTGAGCGCCGGGGCCGGCAAGGTGATTGTCAGCGCCCCGGCCAAGGGTGTCGACGCCACCGTGGTCTACGGGGTCAACCACGATGTGCTGCGCGCCTCGCACCAGATCATCTCCAACGCCTCGTGCACCACCAACTGCCTGGCACCGATCGCCCAGGTGCTGCACCGCGAGTTCGGCATCGAGCAAGGCCTGATGACCACCATCCACGCCTACACCAACGACCAGGTGCTCACCGACGTCTACCATAGCGACCCGTACCGCGCCCGCTCGGCCACCCAGTCGATGATCCCGAGCAAGACAGGCGCCGCCGAGGCCGTCGGCCTGGTATTGCCGGAACTGGCCGGCAAGCTCACCGGCATGGCCGTACGAGTGCCGGTGATCAACGTGTCGCTGGTCGACCTCACCGTCAACCTGCAGCGCGAAACCAGCGCCGAGGAAGTCAACCAGCTGTTCCTCGAGGCCAGCCGTCATTCCCGGGTGCTGGGCTATAACGCCCTGCCGTTGGTGTCGTGCGACTTCAACCACAACCCACTGTCGTCGATCTTCGACGCCAACCACACCCGTGCCAATGGGCGGATGCTCAAGGTACTGGCCTGGTACGACAATGAGTGGGGTTTCTCCAACCGCATGCTGGATAACTGCCTGGCGTTGTTCAACGCACGCTGAGGCAGGGAACACGCCCAGGCGACATTCGACTTGTGTGGGAGCGGGCCCCCTGCTCCCACAAGCTTTACTCTTTCATGACATTTCCATGCTTGACCTTGGCTATTGATGATACGCATTATCATTAACCCCAAAGCGCCCAGGTTCCCCCGTGAGTCAGTCCCGGTTCAACTCAGTGTTCCTCACTCAGCGTCTCACTCTGCTGCGCACGCTGCAGCGCATGGTGGGCAACCCCAGCACCGCCGAGGACCTGCTGCAGGAAACCTACCTGCGGGTCACCCGCGCCCTGGGCGAGCGCCCGATCGAGCACCTGGAACCTTTCGTGTTCCAGACCGCCCGCAACCTTGCCCTGGACCACCTGCGCACGCGCCGGGTGCAGGCGCGCACGCTGGTGGACGACGTGCCCGAGCAAGTCCTGCATAACGTCGCGGCGCCTGCCGCGAGCAGCGAGGACGCCGCCCACGCCGAGCAACTGCTCAAGCACCTGAGCGTCAGCCTCGGCCAGTTGAGCGAACGCCAGCAACGCATCTTCATCCTCAGCCGCCTGCACGGCGCCAGCTACCTGGAAATCGCCGAGCAGTTGAGCGTCTCGGCCAGTACCGTGCAGAAGGAGCTGAAACTGATCATGGCCATCTGCATGGGCGTGGCCGATCGTCACCAGTGACGCGACCGCTCGCCGCGGGTCAGCGCAAAGCCCTTGCCATGGGCAAGGTCTGCACTGATCATGCGCAAAAAATGCCCGATGCAAGGATACCCCGTGACCGACCACCCCACCCCTCGCCCGTCACCCGCCGAGCCTGATGCCCGCGCCCGTGCCCGCGAAGAGGCGCTGGACTGGTTGATCCGCCTGCAATGCGCCAGCGAAGACGACACCCGCGCGTTCGAGCACTGGCTGGGCGCCGAGCCGGAAAACGCCGAGGCCTATGTCGAGGCCGAAGCGCTGTGGAACGGCGCCTCGCTGCGCCAGGCCGCCGGCCAGTTGCAGCACAGGCGCAAGCGCTCGCTTGCCGGGCGCCTGCGCAGCCACTGGAAACCGCTGGCTACCGCCGCGGTGCTGCTGGTCGGGCTGTTCACTTTCGGCAACCTGCCGGTGCGCCTGCAGGCCGACCACCTGACCGTGGTCGGCGAGCGCCAGCGCCTGGAGCTGGACCACGGCGCCAAGGTGCTGCTCAACACCAATTCGGCCTTTGCCAGCGACGAACGCGATGGCCGCAAGGTTGCCCGCCTGTTGCAGGGCGAGGCGTATTTCCAGGTGTCCAACGCCAGCCAGCCGCCGCTTGAAGTCCAGGCCGGCCCACTGCGCGCCAGCGTGCGCGACACCGATTTCGCCGTGCGCTACCTCGATGGCGAAGCCCAGGTGCGGGTGCAGCGCGGCGACGTCGACCTGCAGGCCGCGAGCGACCAGCGCATCCGCCTGAGTGCCGGTGACAGCATCAGCGTCGGCCCCACGGGCTTCGGTCAGCGCCAGCGCCCCGACATGAGCAAGGACCTGGCCTGGATCGAAGGCCGCCTGGTGTTCGAGAACTGCCCGCTGAGCCAGGTGCTCGCGGAGGTCCGCCGTTACTACCCGGGATGGATCATCAACCGCAACGCACACCTGGAGCAGGTCGCGGTCACCGGCAACTACCGCCTCGACCAGCCGCTGGAAACGCTGCGCGCCCTGGCCCACATCACCTCGGCGCAACTGCATGAATACCCAGCCGTGGTAATCCTCAACTGACCTTGCAAGTTTTTTTACGCGATCCCCCTGCCTCGCCCGTCTCGTTATAGCCAATACGATTGATTCTCGTTCGAAAACGAGAACAAACACTGTCTATGACTCACGCGCGACAGGGAGCGCTTTCGATGCCCACAGGTCAAACCCGCCCGTCCTCTTCTTCCCGCCGCCGCGGGCAATTGTCCCTGTTGACCTTGGCCCTGCTCGCCAGCGGCGCCTGCAGCCTGCCTGCGCTGGCCGTGGAGCCGGCCCAGGCGAGCAGCCCGCGCATGGGCGACTACCGCTTCGCCATCGCCCAGCAACCGCTGGTCGAGGCCATCAATGCCTTCAGCCAGGTCACCGGCTGGCAGGTTGGCTTCAGCGCCGAGCTGGCCGACGGCGTGGCCTCGCCGGGCGTACAGGGCTCGCTGGCACCGGAGGCAGCGCTGCAGCGCCTGCTGCGCGGCACCGGCCTGGGCTACCGCAAGGTCAGCAACGGCAACGTGGTGCTCGAACGCCAGGCCGCTGGCAACGCCATCGCCCTGCAGCAGGTGACCGTCAGCGCCACCCGCAGCGCCCAGGACGTCAGCCAGGTGCCGAGCACCGTCAGCGTGCAGACCCGCGAGCAACTGGACCGGCAGAACGTCAACGACATCAAGGAACTTGTGCGCTATGAGCCGGGTGTTTCCGTTGGTGGCGTCGGCCAGCGCAGCGGCCTGAATGGCTACAACATCCGCGGCATCGACGGTGAACGTATCCTGACTCAGGTCGACGGCGTGTCGATCCCCGACAGTTTCTTCTATGGCCCCTACGCCCAGACCCAACGCAACTATGTCGACCCGGAAATCGTCAAGCGCGTCGAGATCCTTCGCGGCCCGGCCTCGGTGCTGTACGGCAGCAACGCCATCGGCGGCGCGGTGAGTTACTACACCCTCGACCCCGAGGACATCATCAAGCCGGGCAAGGATGTCGGCGCGCGTCTGAAGACCGGCTACAGCTCTGCTGACGAAAGCTGGCTGACCTCGGCCACCGTAGCCGGTCGCCAGGGCGACTTCGATGGCCTGCTGCACCTGAGCCAACGCAACGGCCATGAAACCGAATCGTATGGCGAACACGGCGGCACCGGCCTGAACCGCAGCAAGGCCAACCCGGAGGACGTGCGCACCACCAACGTCCTGGCCAAGCTTGGCTGGAACTACGCCGACGATGCCCGCTTCGGCTTCACCTACGAGCACTACAAGGACGACCGCGACCAGAACATCCTCAGCGCCGTCGGAGGCCCCTTCATTCCGGGCCGCGGTGCCTCGAACATGTATCGGATGCGCCAGGGCGACGACATCGTTACCCGCGAGCGCTTTGGCATCAACCATGAGTTCGGCCTCGAAAGCCTGGCCGCCGACCACGTGAAATGGAGCCTGAACTACCAGATCGCCAAGACCGACCAACGCACCGACGAGCTGTATTTCGCCAGTGGTCGCCAGGTGTTCCGTGATCGCCAGACCACCTACAAGGACCGCCAGTGGGTATTCGACGCCCAGATGGACAAGGCTTTCAGCCTCGGTGCCACCGACCACCTGCTGACCTACGGCACGACGCTCAAGCATGAAAAGATCACCGGTTCACGCAGCGGTACCGGCACCTGCCTCAACGTCGGCGGCAGTTGTACGGCGATCGGCCAGAACAGCCCCGGCGACGGCCAGGTAAGGGTCAGCGACTTCCCCGATCCGACGGTCAACACCTACAGCCTGTTCGCCCAGGACGAAATCCGCTGGAACAACTGGACCTTCCTGCCGGGCGCGCGGTACGACTACACCCGCATGGAACCGAAGATGACCAGCGAGTTCCTGCGCGGGGTCCAGGGCAACGGTGCGGCGCCGGGGGCCATCGACGACGCTGACAAGAAGTGGCACCGCGTATCGCCGAAGTTCGGCGTGACCTATGCCTTCAACGACCACTACACCTGGTACGGTCAGTACGCCGAGGGCTTCCGAACCCCGACCGCCAAGGCCATGTTCGGCCGCTTCGACAACCCGACCCTGGGCTACAGCGTCCAACCCAACCCGGACCTCGAGCCAGAGAAGAGCAAGAGCTACGAAACCGGCCTGCGCGGCAACTTCGAGGCCGGCGACTTCGATGTCGCCGTGTTCTACAACAAGTACCGCGACTTCATCAACGAAGACGCCGTGCAGTCGGCCAATCTGGGTTCGACCTTTCAGGCCAACAACATCAAGCACGCCACCATCAAGGGCGCGGAGTTCAAGGGTCGCCTGAACCTCGACCATTTCGGCGCTGCCCAGGGCCTGTACACCCAAGGCTCGCTGGCCTATGCCCGCGGTCGCAACGACGACAACGGTCAGCCACTGAACAGCGTCAACCCACTGACCGCAGTCCTCGGCCTGGGCTACGAGCAACAGAACTATGGTGGCCTGCTGAGCTGGACCCTGGTCAAGCGCAAGGACCGCGTCGACGACTCCACCTTCTTCGCCCCCGATGGCGCCAGCAAGCAGTTCCGCACCCCTGGTTACGGCGTGCTGGACCTGACCGGCTACTACAAGGTGACGGACGACATCACCGTCAACGCAGGCCTCTACAACCTGACCGACAAGAAGTACTGGCAGTGGGATGACGTACGTGGCTACGACGCGCTTGGCGAAGCGGGAGTGACCCAGCCGGCCAATCTCGACCGCCTGACCATGCCGGGCCGCAACTTCGCCATCAACCTGGTGTGGGACATCTGACGGAGCGAGATCGCCATCGCCGGGCAAGCCCATTCCCCCAGGTCGTCTGTGGGAACGGACTTGCCCGGCACTGTGTCGAGCCCTGTGCGAATGATTTCACTTCGCAGGTGAGGTTTTTTTACTGTTCCGCGTCTTCTGTTTCGTCTTGTCACTAGACGCCCCATTTTCCAAGGATGCCCCCATGACCGCCCCTTCCACCGAACGCGCCAACCTGCGCTCCCAGCGCCTGAACCAGGTCACCCACGCCCCGCACACCGAGCTGGACGCCCTGGTCAAGTCGCACAAGCCGTTCGACAGCCGCGAGAGCTTCGCCCGCTTCGTGGTCGCCCAGTACCTGTTCCAGTCCGAGCTGCAGGCGCTGTACACCGACCCGCAACTGATCGCCATCGTGCCGGATCTGGCCGAGCGCTGCCGCGCCGAGCAGGCCCGCCTGGACCTGGCCGACCTCGACACCGAAGTGCCCGCGCCCTTCGCCGGCGCCCTGGGCAAGCCAAGCCTGGGCGAAGCCCTGGGCTGGATCTTCGTCTCCGAAGGCTCCAAACTGGGCGCCGCGTTCCTGATCAAGCGCGCCGTGGCCCTGGAACTGTCCGAAACCTTCGGCGCCCGTCACCTGGGCGAACCGGCGGGTGGTCGCGCCGAAGGCTGGAAACAGTTCACCCGCATTCTCGACAGCCTGGACCTGTCGCCCGAGGAAGACGCCGCCGCCGAACGTGGCGCGGTCGCCGCCTTCGAACGCTTCACCGAGCTGCTCAAGCATGCCTATGCCGCCGACGCGGCGCTGGCCTGACACGCTTTACCCGGCCGCCTGCGGGCGGCCGCACCGTTGCAGTGAGACCATGACCCGAATCGCCCGCTCCAAAGCATCCCGCCTGCTCTACGCGATCCTGGCCTACGTCAGCCTGGGGATTGGCCTGGTGGCCATCGTCATTCCCGGGCTGCCCACCACCGAGTTCGTCCTCCTCGCCGCCTGGGCCGCCACCCGCAGCTCGCCGCGCCTGTCCGCCTGGCTGGAGAACCACCGGCTGTTCGGCCCGATCCTTTTCAACTGGCGCAACGGCAAGGTGATCCAGCGCCGCGCCAAGGTCAGCGCCACCCTCAGCATGTTGCTGTGCGCGAGCCTCATGCTGATCGTCCTCGAGCACCACTGGCCCGTGTTCCTTGCCATCGGCGGCATGGCACTGGGCAACCTGTGGATCTGGTCGCGCCCGGAACGGCCTATCCCTCAAGGCAGCGTCGAACTGCAAAATTGATTCACTCGCGCCCGCCATGAGCCGTCAGAGGCTAAGCAACCCCGAATACAGCGCATACGCCGCCAACCCGGCGCCCACCAGCACCGCCGCGAAGATCAGCTTCTCCCATGCGGTGAACAGCACCTGCCCCTGCTCACGCTTGGCCCGGGCGAACAGGACCACCCCCGGCGCGTAGAGCAACGCCGACAGCAGGATGTACTTGAGCCCACCGGCATACAGCAACCACACCGCATACAACAGCGCGATCACTGCGACCAGCATGTCCTTGCGCCGCAGCCCCGCCTGCCCCTGGTAGCTCTCGCCACGCACGGTCAGCAACACCGCATAGGCTGCCGACCAGAAGTAAGGCACCAGGATCATCGACGACGCCAGGTAGATCAGGCTGGTGTAGGTCCCGGCCGAGAACAGGGTGATCAGCAGGAAGCCCTGGATCATCACATTGGTCAGCCACAGTGCGTTGGCCGGCACATGGTTGGCGTTTTCCCGCGCCAGGAACCGCGGCATGGTCTTGTCGCGGGCGGTGGCGAAGAGGATCTCGGCACACAGCAGCGCCCACGACAGCAACGCCCCGATCAGCGACACCGCCAGGCCGATGCTGATCAGCAAGGCGCCCCAGGGCCCGACGATATGCTCCAGCACCGAGGCCAAAGAGGGGTTCTGCAAGCCGGCCAGCTCCGGCTGGGTCATCACCCCCAACGACAACACGTTGACCAGTACCAGCAGCGCCAGCACACCGAGAAAGCCAATCACCGTGGCCTTGCCCACGTCCGAACGGCGCAGCGCTCGCCCCGAATAGACGCTCGCCCCCTCGATGCCGATGAACACGAACACTGTGACCAGCATCATGTTGCGTACCTGCTCCAGCACGCTGCCGAACTGCGGATTGCTCAGCCCCCAGATGTCGCGGGTGAAGATATCGGCGCGAAAGGCGAACGCGGCGATGACGATGAACATCAGCAACGGCACCACCTTGGCCACGGTGGTCACCTGGTTGATGAACGCCGCCTCCTTGATGCCGCGCAGCACCAGGAAGTGCACCGCCCACAGCAGCAACGAGGCGCAGCCGATGGCCACAGGCGTGTTGCCCTGGCCGAACACCGGGAAGTAGAAGCCAAGGGTACTGAACAGCAGCACGAAGTAGCCGACATTGCCCAGCCAGGCGCTGATCCAGTAGCCCCAGGCCGAGGAAAAGCCCATGTAGTCGCCGAAACCAGCCTTGGCGTAGGCATACACCCCCGAGTCCAGCTCCGGCTTGCGGTTGGCCAGGGTCTGGAACACGAAGGCCAGCGCCAGCATGCCCACTGCGGTGATGCCCCAGCCGATCAGCACCGCCCCGACATCGGCGCGCGCCGCCATGTTCTGCGGCAACGAAAAGATCCCTCCGCCGATCATCGAACCGACCACCAGTGCGATCAGGGCGCCAAGGCGCAGCTTCTGTCCCGGTTCGCTCATGGGGCTCCTCGTGCGCGCGTGCGCGTAAACGTATTTGGCAACATGAATGTTACAAGTTTCTTATTGAATCGAGCCATTAAAGCTATAGCACTCATAACCGGACTGTCTATAGCCCGCGACCGATAAAAAGTGGCAGTTGCGAACTATCTCAACCCTCACCTAAATGCGTCGCTATTTACTGTGAAAAATTTGCGAAACCCCCAAAAGAGACTAACTTCATGGTTCGCAGGCAGAACGGGGCGTTTGCTCCAGAAGGACATGGAGGTGCCAGCGTACAAGGCCTGCAACGAAGCTGTCGGCATCCTCCAGGAGGCGCATGAGGGAATTTTCTTACCTTCATGCTGGCATGAACTGATCTAAGTCAGCGAATGATCCAGGCGTCAGATTTATTCTGAGGTCAACTTTCTCCTGGTACGGAGTCGATAAATGTCTGATTCTCCCGGAAAACTAAAACTGGGTGCGCTTGTTGCACTAGTAGTGGGCTCGATGATCGGTGGCGGGATCTTCTCGTTACCGCAAAACATGGCCGCCAGCGCCGGTGTCGGCGCCGTGCTGATCGGCTGGGCCATCACCGCGGTGGGCATGCTCACCCTCGCCTTCGTGTTCCAGACCCTGGCCAACCGCAAACCCGACCTCGACGGCGGTGTGTACGCCTACGCCAAGGCCGGTTTCGGCGACTACATGGGCTTTTCCTCGGCCTGGGGCTACTGGATCAGCGCCTGGCTGGGCAACGTCGGCTACTTCGTGCTGCTGTTCAGCACCCTGGGGTACTTCTTCCCAATCTTCGGCGAGGGCAACACCCCGGCGGCAGTGATCGGCGCCTCGGTCCTGCTGTGGGCCGTGCACTTCCTGGTGCTGCGCGGCATCAAGGAAGCCGCGTTCATCAACCTGGTCACCACCGTGGCCAAGGTCGTGCCGCTGGCCCTGTTCGCCCTGATCTGCCTGTTCGCCTTCAAGCTCGATGTGTTCACCGCGGATATCTGGGCCGTGGGCACACCGGAGCTGGGCAGCGTGATGAACCAGGTGCGCAATATGATGCTGGTCACGGTGTGGGTGTTCATCGGCATCGAGGGCGCGAGCATCTTCTCGTCCCGTGCGGAAAAACGCTCCGACGTCGGCAAGGCCACGGTCATCGGCTTCGTCACCGTGCTGCTGTTCCTGGTGCTGGTCAACGTGCTGTCGCTGGGCGTGATGACCCAACCCGAGCTGGCCAAGCTGCAGAACCCGTCGATGGCCGCCGTGCTTGAACATGTGGTGGGCCACTGGGGCGCGGTGCTGATCAGCGTCGGCCTGATCATCTCGCTGCTCGGCGCCCTGCTGTCGTGGGTGCTGCTGTGCGCCGAGATCATGTTCGCCGCCGCCAAGGACCACACCATGCCGGAGTTCCTGCGCCGCGAGAACGCCAACCATGTACCGGCCAACGCCCTGTGGCTGACCAACGCCATGGTGCAGATCTTCCTGGTCATCACCCTGTTCTCCAACAGCACCTACCTGTCGCTGATCTACCTCGCCACCTCGATGATCCTGGTGCCTTACCTGTGGTCGGCGGCCTATGCCTTCCTGCTCGCCTGGCGCAACGAAACCTACGAACAGGCCCTGGCCGAACGCAAGAAAGACCTGATCATCGGCGGCATCGCCCTGCTCTACGCGATCTGGCTGCTGTACGCCGGTGGCGTCAAGTACCTGCTGCTCTCGGCGCTGCTCTATGCCCCTGGCGCGATCCTGTTCGCCAAGGCCAAGCGCGAGGTCGGCCAGCCAATCTTCACCAGCGTGGAAAAACTGATCTTCGCCGCCGTGGTCGCGGGCGCCCTGGTGGCTGCCTACGGCTTGTATGACGGCTTCCTGACGCTCTGAACCCATGTCTTCGCATTACAGGAGGATTCACCATGTCCACTGAGAAACAGAAATACGGCGTACATTCCGAAGCCGGCAAGCTGCGCAAAGTGATGGTCTGCAGCCCGGGCCTGGCGCACCAACGGCTGACCCCGAGCAACTGCGACGAGCTGCTGTTCGACGACGTCATCTGGGTCAACCAGGCCAAGCGTGACCATTTCGACTTCGTCACCAAGATGCGCGAACGCGGCATCGAAGTGCTGGAAATGCACAACCTGCTGACCGAGACCGTGCAGAACCCCGAAGCGCTGAAATGGATCCTCGACCGCAAGATCACCGACGACACGGTTGGCATCGGCCTGAAGAACGAAGTGCGAAGCTGGCTCGAAGGGCTTGAGCCACGCAAGCTGGCCGAGTATCTGATCGGCGGCGTGGCAGGCGAAGACCTGCCCGACAGCGAAGGCGCGAGCGTGATCAAGATGTACCGCGACTACCTCGGCCACTCCAGTTTCCTGCTCGATCCGCTGCCCAATACCCAGTTCACGCGTGACACCACTTGCTGGATCTATGGTGGCGTCACCCTCAACCCGATGTACTGGCCGGCGCGACGCCAGGAAACGCTGCTGACCAGCGCCATCTACAAGTTCCACCCAGAGTTCACCAATGCCGACTTCGAAGTCTGGTACGGCGACCCGGACAAGGACCATGGCAAGGCCACCCTTGAAGGTGGCGATGTGATGCCGATCGGCAATGGTGTCGTACTGATCGGCATGGGTGAGCGCAGCTCGCGCCAGGCGATCGGCCAACTGGCGCAATCGCTGTTCGCCAAGGGCGCGGTAGAGAAGGTGGTGGTCGCCGGGCTGCCGAAATCCCGCGCCGCCATGCACCTGGACACCGTGTTCAGCTTCTGCGACCGCGACCTGGTCACCGTCTTCCCCGAAGTGGTCAAGGAAATCGTGCCATTCGTGATCCGTCCGGATAGCAGCAAGCCTTACGGCATGGACGTGCGTCGCGAGAACAAATCGTTCATCGAGGTAGTGGCCGAATCGCTCAACCTCAAGAAGCTGCGCGTGGTCGAGACCGGCGGCAACAGCTTCGCCGCCGAGCGCGAACAGTGGGATGACGGCAACAACGTGGTGGCCGTGGAGCCTGGCGTGGTCATCGGCTACGACCGCAACACCTACACCAACACCCTGCTGCGCAAGGCCGGGGTCGAAGTCATCACCATCAGTGCCGGCGAGCTGGGCCGGGGGCGCGGCGGCGGTCACTGCATGACCTGCCCGATCGTGCGCGACCCTATCGACTACTAAACGTCCATCACCCCGGCCGTGCTCACCCAGCAGCGGCCGGGGGATTACCGAACTCAAGGAGAATCATCATGGCGTTCAACATCCACAACCGTAACCTGCTCAGCCTCGAACACCACACCACCCGCGAGCTGCGTTACCTGCTGGACCTGTCCCGCGACCTCAAGCGCGCCAAGTACACCGGCACCGAGCAGCAGCACCTGAAGGGCAACAACATCGCCCTGATCTTCGAGAAGACCTCGACCCGCACCCGTTGCGCCTTCGAAGTCGCCGCCTACGACCAGGGCGCCAACGTCACCTACATCGACCCCAACTCCTCGCAGATCGGCCACAAGGAGAGCATGAAGGACACCGCCCGCGTGCTCGGGCGCATGTACGACGCCATCGAGTATCGCGGCTTCAAGCAGGAGATCGTCGAGGAACTGGCCAAGTTCGCCGGCGTGCCGGTATTCAACGGCCTGACCGACGAGTATCACCCGACCCAGATGATCGCCGACGTGCTGACCATGCGCGAAAACAGCGACAAGCCACTGCACGACATCAGCTACGCCTACCTGGGCGATGCCCGCAACAACATGGGCAACTCGCTGCTGCTGATCGGCGCCAAGCTCGGCATGGACGTGCGCATCGCCGCGCCCAAGGCGCTGTGGCCGCATGACGACCTGGTCGAGCGTTGCAAAAAGTACGCAGAAGAAAGCGGCGCGCGCATCACCCTGACTGAAGACCCGAAAGCCGCGGTCAAGGGCGTCGACTTTGTCCACACCGACGTCTGGGTATCGATGGGTGAGCCGGTCGAGGCCTGGGGCGAGCGTATCCAGCAACTGCTGCCCTACCAGGTGAACAAGGAGCTGATGAAGTCCACCGGCAACCCGCGCACCAAGTTCATGCACTGCCTGCCGGCGTTCCACAACTCCGACACCAAGGTCGGCAAGCAGATCGCCGAACAGTACCCGCACCTGGCCAACGGCATCGAAGTGACCGATGACGTGTTCGAGTCGCCGGCGTGCATCGCCTTCGAGCAGGCGGAAAACCGCATGCATACGATCAAGGCGATCCTGGTGTCGACCCTGGCTGATCTGTAACCCCCGACCAAGGGCTTTTGTGGGAGCGGCGGTGCGCCGCTCCCACGGGTCCGCCCCATAGTCTTTCTGAAGGACATTCCCCATGCGTATCGTTGTTGCATTGGGCGGCAACGCCCTGCTGCGCCGCGGCGAACCGATGACCGCCGACAACCAGCGCGCCAATATCCGCACCGCCACCGAACAGATCGCCAAGATCCATCCCGGCAACGAACTGGTCATTGCCCACGGCAACGGGCCGCAGGTCGGCCTGCTGTCGTTGCAGGGGCTGTCGTACAAGCCAGACGAAGCCTACCCGCTGGACGTCCTCGGTGCCGAGACCGAAGGCATGATCGGCTACATGATCGAACAGGAACTGGGCAACCTGCTGGACTTCGAGGTGCCGTTCGCCACGCTGCTCACCCAGGTTGAAGTGGACGCCAACGACCCGGCGTTCAAGGACCCGACCAAGTTCATCGGCCCCGTGTACGCCAAGGACGAGGCCGAGCGCCTGGCCAAGGACAAAGGCTGGGTGGTCAAGCCCGACGGCGACAAGTACCGCCGGGTGGTGGCCAGTCCGAAACCCAAGCGCATCTTCGAGATCCGCCCGATCAAGTGGCTGCTGGAAAAAAGCAGCATCGTGATCTGCGCCGGCGGCGGCGGCATTCCCACCATGTACGACGAAAACCGCAAGCTCAAGGGCATCGAGGCGGTGATAGACAAGGACCTGTGCTCGGCGCTGCTGGCCGAACAGCTGGAAGCCGACCTGCTGATCATCGCCACCGACGTCGATGCGGCGTACATCGACTGGGGCAAGCCGATGCAGAAAGCCATTGCCCAGGCGCACCCCGACGAGCTTGAACGGCTGGGCTTCGCCGCAGGCTCCATGGGGCCGAAAGTCCAGGCCGCCTGCGATTTCGCCCGCCACACCGGCAAGGTGGCGGTGATCAGCTCGCTGGAGAACATCGAGGACATCGTCAAGGGCACCGCCGGCACGCGGGTTTCCACCGCCAAGCCCGGTATCAGCTACCGTTGAATGCAGTTGGCGGGTGCCTGGCGCCCGCCGTTTTCAACCTTCCGGAGGATTCCGCCATGGCCCAGTTCCAACCCGGTCACGTGCATATCGAACGCACCGCGCTGAACACCAATGACCACAGCTACGACCTGAACATCAACTACGAAGTGGCCCAGGATCCCAAGGAAGGGAGAGGTATCGAGTTCCGTCTGCATGGCAGCATCGAAGGCAAGACTGTCGACGAGAAGTTCTTCCTGGCCAAAGACCAGGTGCTGCCCAGCTTCCTCAGCGTCACCACGCGCAAGGCCCAGGCTTACCTGGCCCCACCGAAGAAATTCGAGACCCTTGGCTCCCCGCACAAGCTTTACGACGCGATGTTCGAGGACATTCGCGCCAAGCTGGATGTTAAATCGGGCGATCCGATCAAGCCTAAGCACCTGGAGTAGAATCCATCGCGGGGCAAGTCGGGCCGCCGCATCGCCGCTCCCACGACATCTCATCAGGCGTGGGAGCGGGCTTGCCCCGCGATTGGGTTTAGAGCCCTTCCCAAGGCATACTGGCGCACTCGCTTGGCCACTGCCCCGATCTCCCCATGCGCATCCACGTCAGCTTCATCGACCGCGTCGGCATCACCCAGGAAGTCCTGGCCCTGCTCGGCGCCCGCAACCTCAACCTCGATGCCGTGGAGATGGTCCCGCCGAACGTCTACATCGACGCCCCGACCCTGAGCCCCGCCGTGCTCGAAGAGCTGCACGACGCGCTGTTCGAGGTACGCGGCGTGCAATCGGTGGAAGTGGTCGACATCCTCCCCGGCCAACGCCGGCACCTGCAGCTCGACGCCCTGCTCGCCGCCATGAGCGACCCGGTGCTGGCGGTGGACAGCGCGGGCAAGGTGCTGCTGGCCAACCCGGCGCTGATCGCCCTGTGCGGGCGTGAGTCCGCCGGGCGTTCGGTGGGCGAGCTGTTCGGCGACCCCGACCTGCTGCAGGCCCTGCTGGACAACAATTTCCACCTGCCCATGCGCGAAATGCAGTTGAACGGCCAGAGCCTGCTGCTCGACGCCACGCCGATCACCCATGCCGGCGGCCTGCTGACGCTGTACCCACCGAACCGCATGGGCGAGCGCCTGTCGGCCCTGCACCACGACCACGCCGAAGGCTTCGACGCCATGCTCGGCGATTCCCCGGCGATTCGCACCCTCAAGGCCCGCGCCCTGCGTGTGGCGGCCCTCGACGCGCCGCTGCTGGTGCATGGCGAAACCGGTACCGGCAAAGAGCTGGTGGCCCGCGCCTGCCACGCCATCAGCAGCCGCCATGCCGCGCCGTTTCTCGCCCTCAACTGCGCGGCACTGCCCGAGAGCCTGGCCGAGAGCGAGCTGTTCGGCTACGCCCCGGGCGCCTTCACCGGCGCGCAGCGCGGCGGCAAGCCCGGGCTGATGGAGCTGGCCAACCAGGGCACGGTGTTCCTCGACGAGATCGGCGAGATGTCGCCGTACCTGCAGGCCAAGCTGCTGCGTTTCCTCAGCGACGGCAGCTTCCGCCGCGTCGGCGGCGACCGCGAGGTGAAGGTGGATGTGCGCATCATCAGCGCCACCCACCGCGACCTCGAGCGCATGGTCGCCGAGGGCACCTTCCGTGAAGACCTGTTCTACCGCCTCAACGTGCTCAACCTGCAGGTGCCGCCACTGCGTGATCGCGGCCAGGACATCCTGTCCCTGGCGCAATACTTCATGCAGCAGGCCTGCACCCAGATCCAGCGCCCGCCCTGCCGCTTGGCGCCCGCCACCCATCCGGCTCTGCTGGGCAACCCCTGGCCTGGCAACGTGCGCCAGTTGCAGAACGTGATCTTCCGCGCCGCGGCCATCTGTGAAAGCAATGTGGTGGATATCGGCGATCTGGACATCGCCGGCACCTCGGTCGCGCGGGGGCAGGATGGCGAGGTAGCGAGCCTGGAACAGGCAGTGGGGGATTTCGAGCGGGAGTTGCTGCAACGCCTGTATGCCAGCTATCCCTCGACGCGGCAGTTGGCGGGGCGCTTGCAAACCTCGCATACCGCGATAGCCCAGCGCTTGCGCAAGTACGGTATTCCAAACAAGGCCTGATGCCGCTTCGCCGGACCAGTCTTGCCCCGGAAGCAGGCCGTATTGAAATCATTACATCGTACCGAATTCGCTACACATCCATCTGGGTGCCTGTGCACAAGGGTTTGATCCCACAATGCTTTTGAATCACCCGCCTCCTGTATCGATTTCATTCCACAAAAATGACAAATCGATTGCATTCATAAACTAACTATTTGATTTATAAGTCTTTTTAAGACTGGCCGCATTATTGCTAAGGGAATTCCAACCTTAAGAGCGCGGAGCCTACCGCGCCCAACGCCCCTGCTTCCCGAGGAATTCCCATGAGCGAGTTGCGTTTCACCGAAGATCACGAATGGCTGCGCGTCGAAGCCGATGGCAGCGTCACCGTGGGCATCACCGCCTACGCCCAGAACGCCTTGGGTGATGTGGTCTATGTGCAACTGCCGGAGCTGCAGCAGTACGACAAGGGCGCCGAAGCCTCCACCGTGGAGTCGGTCAAGGCCGCCAGCGGCGTATACATGCCACTGACCGGTGAAGTGGTCGCGGTCAACGAAGGCCTCAACGATAGCCCCGAGCTGGTCAACGAAGACCCGCTGGGCGAAGGCTGGTTCTTCCGCTTCAAGCCTGCCGACATGAGCGAAGTGCAAGCCCTGCTCGACCAGGACGCCTACGACCGCCTGCTCAAAGCCAACGACGACGCCTGAGGAATCACCATGACCATCAACCTCGGCACCGCCAACGAATTCATCGCCCGCCACATCGGCCCACGCGCCGCTGACGAGCAGGCCATGCTCACGACCCTGGGCTTCGACTCGCTGGAAGCCATGACCGCCGCCGTCATCCCCGACAGCATCAAGGGCACCAGCGTGCTCGGCAGCCACGACGGGCAGAGCGAGGCCGATGCCCTCGCCGCATTGAAAGCCATCGCCGGCAAGAACCAGCTGTTCAAGAGCTACATCGGCCAGGGATACTACAACACCCACACCCCGGCACCGATCCTGCGCAACCTGCTGGAGAACCCGGCCTGGTACACCGCCTACACCCCGTACCAGCCGGAGATTTCCCAAGGCCGCCTGGAAGCGCTGCTGAACTTCCAGACCCTGATCAGCGACCTCACCGGCCTGCCGATCGCCAACGCCTCCTTGCTCGACGAAGCCACCGCCGCCGCAGAAGCCATGACCTTCTGCAAGCGCCTGTCGAAGAACAAGGCCAGCCATGCCTTCTTCGCCTCCGTGCACTGCCACCCGCAGACCCTCGACGTGCTGCGCACCCGCGCAGAACCCCTGGGCATCGAGGTGGTGGTGGGCGACGAGCGCGAACTGGGCGATGTCAGCGCCTTCTTTGGCGCCCTGCTGCAGTACCCGGCCAGCAACGGTGACGTGTTCGACTATCGCGAGGTGGTGCAGCGCTTGCACGGCGCAGGCGCCCTGGTGGCCGTGGCCGCCGACCTGCTGGCCCTGACCCTGCTCACCCCGCCGGGCGAGTTCGACGCCGACGTGGCCATCGGCAGCGCCCAGCGCTTCGGCGTGCCGCTGGGCTTCGGTGGCCCGCACGCGGCCTACTTCGCCACCCGCGACGCCTTCAAGCGCGACATGCCGGGCCGCCTGGTCGGGGTATCGATCGACCGCTTCGGCAAGCCGGCCCTGCGCCTGGCCATGCAGACCCGTGAGCAGCACATCCGCCGCGAGAAGGCCACCAGCAACATCTGCACCGCCCAGGTGCTGCTGGCCAACATCGCCAGCATGTACGCCGTGTACCACGGCCCTGCCGGCCTCAAGCGCATTGCCGAGCGCACCCATGCGCTGACCGCGATCCTCGCTACCGGCCTGACCAAGCTGGGCATCAAGGTCGTCACCGGTGATTTCTTCGACACCCTGACCCTGGCCACCGGTGACAGCACCGACGCGTTGCACGACAAGGCCCGCGCCCAGGGCATCAACCTGCGCCAGGTCGACGCCGCCCAGCTGGGCCTGTCGCTGGACGAAACCAGCACCCAGGCCGATGTCGAGGCCCTGTGGCAGCTGTTCGCCGGCGGCCAGGCCAGCCCTGACTTCACCGCCCTGGCCAACACGGTCGCCGTGCGCCTGCCGGCCGGCCTGCTGCGCCAGTCGGCGATCCTCGAGCACCCGGTGTTCAACCGCTACCACAGCGAAACCGAGCTGATGCGCTACCTGCGCCGCCTGGCCGACAAGGACCTGGCCCTGGATCGCAGCATGATCCCGCTGGGCTCGTGCACCATGAAGCTCAACGCCGCCAGCGAGATGATCCCGGTGACCTGGGCCGAGTTCGGCAACCTGCACCCGTTCGCCCCGGCCGCGCAAAGCCAGGGCTACCTGCAGATGACCAGCGAGCTGGAAGCCATGCTCTGCGCCGCCACCGGCTATGACGCCGTGTCGCTGCAGCCCAACGCCGGTTCCCAAGGCGAGTACGCAGGCCTCCTGGCGATCCGCGCCTACCACCGCAGCCGTGGCGACAGCCACCGCGACATCTGCCTGATCCCGTCCTCGGCCCACGGCACCAACCCGGCCACCGCGCACATGGCCGGCATGCGCGTGGTGGTGACCGCCTGCGACGCGCGCGGCAACGTCGATATCGACGACCTGCGCGCCAAGGCCATCGAACACCGCGAACGCCTGGCAGCGATCATGATCACCTACCCGTCGACCCACGGCGTGTTCGAGGAAGCCATCGGCGAGATCTGCGCGATCATCCACGACAACGGCGGCCAGGTGTACATCGACGGCGCCAACATGAACGCCATGGTCGGCCTGTGCGCCCCAGGCAAGTTCGGCGGCGACGTCTCGCACCTGAACCTGCACAAGACCTTCTGCATCCCCCACGGCGGTGGCGGCCCGGGCGTCGGCCCGATCGGCGTCAAGGCGCACCTGGCGCCGTTCCTGCCGGGCCATGCCCAGCTGGAAAACACCCAGGGCGCGGTATGCGCCGCACCGTTCGGCAGCGCCAGCATCCTGCCGATCACCTGGATGTACATTCGCATGATGGGTGGCGCGGGCCTCAAGCGCGCCTCGCAGATGGCGATCCTCAACGCCAACTACATCGCCCGTCGCCTGGAAGAGCACTATCCTGTGCTGTACACCGGCGGCAACGGCCTGGTGGCGCACGAGTGCATCCTCGACCTGCGTCCGCTCAAGGACACCAGCGGCATCAGTGTCGACGATGTCGCCAAGCGCCTGATCGACTTCGGCTTCCATGCCCCGACCATGTCCTTCCCGGTGGCCGGCACGCTGATGATCGAACCGACCGAAAGCGAGTCGAAAGAGGAACTGGATCGCTTCTGCAACGCCATGATCCAGATCCGTGAAGAGATTCGCGCGGTCGAGAACGGCAGCCTGGACAAGGACGACAACCCGCTGAAGAACGCCCCGCACACTGCGGCGGAGCTGGCCGGCGAATGGGCCCACGGCTACAGCCGCGAGCAGGCGGTGTACCCACTGCCGAGCCTGGTGGAAGGCAAGTACTGGCCGCCGGTTGGCCGGGTCGACAACGTGTTCGGCGACCGCAACCTGGTCTGCGCCTGCCCGTCGATCGAGAGCTATCAGGACGTCTGATCGGGTGGGGCCGCTGCGCGCCCCATCGCCGGCAAGCCGGCTCCCACAGGTTCAGCGCTAATCTGTGGGAGCCGGCTTGCCGGCGATGGGCTGCGTAGCAGCCCCAATGGGCTTACTGGCCATCATCAGGAGGAAGCAGCATGTCTTTGAGCGTCTTCGACCTGTTCAAGATCGGCATCGGCCCCTCCAGCTCGCACACGGTCGGCCCGATGCGTGCCGCCGCGCGCTTCGCCGAAGGCTTGCGCCGTGATGGCCTGCTGGCCAGCACGGCCACGGTCAAGGCCGAGCTGTATGGCTCGCTCGGTGCCACCGGCAAGGGCCACGGCAGCGACAAGGCCGTGCTGCTTGGCCTGGAAGGCGAGCATCCGGACACCGTCGATACCGAAGCCATCCCCGCACGCCTGCAAGCCATTCGTGAAAGCGGTCGGCTCAGCCTGCTCGGTGAACACGACATCGCCTTCGTCGAAAAGCAGCACCTGGCGATGATCCGCAAACCGCTGGCCTACCACCCCAACGGCATGATCTTCCGCGCCTTCGATGCCGCCGGCCTGCAGATCCGCAGCCGCGAGTACTACTCGGTGGGCGGTGGCTTCGTGGTCGACGAGGATGCGGCGGGCCATGACCGCATCGTCGAGGACAGCACCGTACTGCCCTACCCTTTCAAGACCGGCAAGGAATTGCTCGGCCACTGCACCGCGCAGCACCTGCCGTTCAGCCAGGTGATGCTGGCCAACGAGGCCGCCTGGCGTCCGGAAGCCGAGACCCGTGCCGGCCTGCTGCGCATCTGGCAGGTGATGCAGGACTGCGTCGAGGCGGGTTGTCGGCACGAAGGCATCCTGCCTGGCGGGCTGAAGGTCAAGCGCCGGGCTCCGGCGCTGTACCGCCAGCTCAGCCGGCATCCGGAAGCCAGCCTGCGTGATGCGCTGTCGGTGCTCGACTGGGTCAACCTCTATGCCCTGGCGGTGAATGAGGAAAACGCCTATGGCGGACGTGTGGTCACGGCGCCGACCAATGGCGCGGCCGGCATCGTGCCGGCGGTGCTGCACTACTACATGCGCTTCGTGCCCGGCGCCAGCGAAGACGGGGTGGTGCGCTTCCTGCTCACTGCCGCGGCGATCGGCATTCTCTACAAAGAAAACGCGTCGATCTCCGGGGCCGAGGTGGGCTGCCAGGGCGAGGTCGGCGTGGCCTGCTCCATGGCCGCAGGCGCCTTGTGCGAAGTGATGGGCGGTACCCCGCAGCAAGTGGAGAACGCCGCCGAGATCGGCATGGAACACAACCTGGGCCTGACCTGCGACCCCATTGGCGGGCTGGTCCAGGTGCCCTGCATCGAGCGCAACGCCATGGGCTCGGTGAAGGCGATCAACGCGGTGCGCATGGCCCTGCGCGGCGACGGGCAGCACTACGTTTCCCTCGACAAGGTCATCCGCACCATGCGCCAGACCGGCGCCGACATGAAAAGCAAATACAAAGAGACCGCCCGCGGCGGTCTGGCCGTCAACATCATCGAATGTTGACCCGAATAAAAACCAAGGAGTCACCGATGTCCGAAACACTGCACAAGACCCCGCTGCACGCCCTGCACCTGGAACTGGGCGCGCGCATGGTGCCGTTCGCCGGCTACGACATGCCCGTGCAATACCCCTTGG
Source organism: Pseudomonas sp. RC3H12 (assembly GCF_018596375.1). Taxonomy (NCBI): domain Bacteria; kingdom Pseudomonadati; phylum Pseudomonadota; class Gammaproteobacteria; order Pseudomonadales; family Pseudomonadaceae; genus Pseudomonas; species Pseudomonas sp. RC3H12. The sequence goes on from NZ_CP075595.1 coordinate 3,828,225, forward strand.
GCGTGCTCAAGGAGCACCTGCACACCCGCGAGCAGGCCGGCCTGTTCGACGTTTCGCACATGGGCCAGATCATCCTGCGCGGCAACGACGCCGCCAAGGCCCTGGAAACCCTGGTGCCGGTGGACATCATCGACCTGCCGGTAGGCATGCAGCGCTATGCCATGTTCACCAATACCGAGGGCGGCATCCTTGACGACCTGATGGTCGCCAACCTCGGCAACGACACCCTGTTCCTGGTGGTGAACGCCGCCTGCAAGGACCAAGACCTGGCCCACCTGCGCCAGCACATCGCTGGCCGTTGCGAGATTCAACCGCTGTTCGAGGAGCGCGCCCTGCTCGCCCTGCAAGGCCCGGCGGCGGTCAAGGTGCTGGAGCGCCTGGCACCTGAGGTGGCGAAGATGACGTTCATGCAGTTCCAACCTGTTCAACTGCTCGGCGCCGACTGCTATATCAGCCGCTCGGGCTACACCGGTGAGGACGGATTCGAGATCTCTGTGCCGGCCGACAAGGCCGAAGCGCTGGCGCGCAGTCTGCTGGCCGAGCCAGAGGTACAGCCAATCGGCCTTGGCGCACGCGACTCACTGCGCCTGGAAGCCGGCCTGTGCCTGTACGGTCACGACATGGACACCACCACCACGCCGATCGAGGCCAGCCTGCTGTGGGCCATTTCCAAGGTGCGTCGGGCCGACGGCGCGCGTGCCGGTGGTTTCCCGGGCGCCGAGACCGTGTTTGCCCAGCAACAGGCAGGCGTGGCACGCAAGCGTGTCGGCCTGCTGCCCCAGGAGCGCACCCCGGTGCGTGAAGGCGCGCAGATCGTCGACGCGGCAGGCAAAGTGGTCGGTGAGGTGTGCAGCGGCGGCTTCGGCCCGACGCTCGGCGCGCCGGTCACAATGGGTTATGTCGATAACGAACACGCCACGCTGGACACCGCGCTGTTTGCAATGGTGCGCGGCAAGCAAGTTGCCATGAAAGTCAGCAAAATGCCTTTCGTGACACAACGTTACTACCGTGGCTGAATGAGTGGTTTGGGCAGGCTCGACATATTCGTTTTCGAACCTGCCCAATAACTTCTGAACATTGCGCCAGGCCAGGCGCCACGGCGTTTCCGACAAATCGTTCGGTGATCGGGAAAAGCCTGATTTTCGCTCGTCGCGAGGGCTTGTTTTTCGCTCGGCAGTTGGCGTAGAGTCACTTCACTGTGTTTGCATGGGTCGCAACAGTTCGTGACCTGGGCCAGTAGCCGCAATCTGCTACAACCCGTTCGACGTCTCTTACTTTCCTGCAACCCAGCCCAGTAGTCTTTCACTTACAAAAAGTGTGAAAGAAACTGTCATCAATATCTAAGCTTCATAGGAAATAAGACAATGGCTGAGCGTCAGAACGGTACCGTCAAGTGGTTCAATGACGAAAAAGGTTACGGCTTCATCACCCCAGAAAGCGGTGCTGATCTGTTCGTGCACTTCCGCGCCATCGAAGGTAATGGCTTCAAGAGCCTGAAAGAAGGCCAGAAGGTCACCTTCGAAGCAGTTCAGGGCCAAAAAGGCATGCAGGCTGACAAGGTTCAGGTCACCGAATAAGTCGTCTCGATTTCGAATAAAAGCCCCTGCTCTGTGCAGGGGTTTTTTTTTTGCTCGTAGAATAGTGGCTTCGCTTTCTGGAGCCATTCTTCATGTCCAAGCCTCTGCTCGCCCCCCAGGGTGATTTCCCGCCGGTCGGCCTGGGCCGTCGCCTGGCCGCGATGTTCTACGACTTCCTGCTGTGCACTGCCCTGCTGATCGTGACTGCCGGCGCCTACAAGATGATCCAGATGGCGATCATTGGCGAGGCGCGCATGCGCGCGCTGACCGAGGCCGGAGCCCTGGACGGCGACCCGCTGCTGTCGACGATCCTGCTGTTCGCCCTGTTCGGCTTCTTCGCCAAGTTCTGGACCCACGGCGGCCAGACCCTCGGCATGCAGGTGTGGGGCATGCGCGTGCAGAACGCCGATGGCAGCGCCATCAGCCTCTGGCAGGCGTTGTTGCGCTTCGTGGTGTCGATCGCGTCGTGGCTGTGCCTGGGGCTGGGTTTCATCTGGTCGTTGTTCGACAAACGTAAACGCAGCTGGCACGACATCTATTCCGAGACCCAGCTGGTACGCCTGCCCAAGCGCAAGAAGTGAGCTGCGCGGGCATCAGGCCTGCGAAAAGCACCCGCAAAAAAGCCGACCCAAGGGTCGGCTTCTTTGTGCAGCTCAGGCCATCAACCCGCCCGGCGCATCAACCACAAACCCGCCAGCGCACAGATGCCGGCCGGGATCACCACCGCCAGCAACGGCGGGAAGCCAAACACCTGGCTCGATGGGCCCAACAGCTCCCCGGCAATGCGGAACACGAAGCCCACCAGCACACCGGTGAACACGCGCTGGCCCAGGGTGACCGAACGCAGCGGACCGAAGATGAACGAAATCGCCATCAGTACCAGTGCCGCAGTGACCACCGGCTGCAGGACCTTGGTCCAGAACGCCAGCCAGTAGCGCGCGTTGTTCAGCCCCTGATCGGACAGGTAGTGGATGTAGTCCCACAGCCCGGTGATCGACAGCGACTCCGGTGCCAGCACCACGGTGTTGAGCAGCTCAGGGGTCACCGACACGTCCCACACCTCTTCGGGGCTCTTGACCACTTCGGTATGGTCACCGCGGAAGTAGGTGGTGGCCACGTCGTTGAGCATCCATTTGCCATCGACGTACTGCGCCCGGCGGGCGAAGCTGGAGGTCTGGATCTTGCGCTCGCTGTCGAACCGGTAGCGGGTCACACCCAGCAGCAGGCCATTGGGCTGCACCGAGTTGATGTGCACGAATTCCTCGCCCTGGCGGTGCCACATGCCGCGCTTGGAGCTTTGCGCCTCGCCTCCGCCCTGGGCCAGCGAACGGTCAGCCTGGGCCTTGTTCTCGGTCACCGGGGCCACGTATTCGCCGATCAGCAAGCCGACCAGCATCAGCACCAGCATCGGCTTCATCACCGCCCAGACGATGCGACCGATGGACACGCCGGCGGCGCGCATGATGGTCAGCTCGCTGCTGCTGGCCAGGCTGCCCAGGCCGATCAGGCAGCCGATCAGCGCCGCCATCGGCAGCATGTCGTAGAGCCGGCGCGGCGCGGTGAGCAGCACGAAGCTGCTGGCGTCCATGACCGTGTAGGTGTCGCTCAGGTCGCCCATCTCATCGATGAAGGCGAACAACGAGGCCAGGCCGAGGATGATGCCCAGCACGGCGAGAATGGCCAGCAGCACGCTCTGGCCGATGTAGCGATCCAGTTTAACCACGGGCCACCTCCGCACGGCGAGCGGCGCGCTTGAGACGCAGCGGCTCCCAGTACATCAGCGCCAGGCCGATGAGCAGGAACAGGCCATGGACCCACCAGATACCCAGCGAGAGAGGCAACTTGCCCTTCTCCAGGGCGCCACGCACGGAAATCAGCATTGTCAGATAGGCCATGTACAGGAGAATCGCCGGCAGCAGCTTGAGGAAGCGGCCCTGGCGCGGGTTGACGCGGGACAGCGGCACCGCCAGCAAGGTGACCACGAACACCAGCAGCGGCAACGACAGGCGCCATTGCAGCTCGGCACGCTCACGCAGCCCCTGATGCCCGAACAGGTCGGAGGTCGGGATGGCCTCGCGCTCGGTCACCTCCTCGGCGACCTCCGGCTTTGGCAGCAGCACGCCATAGGTGTCGTACTTGATCGCACGGTAGTCGGCCTGGCCGGGATTGCCGTCGTAGCGGTAACCGTTCTGCAGCACCAGGTAGCGGTTGCCGTCGGCCTGCACTTCCTGGTGGCCCTTCTCGGCGACCAGGACCGAAGGCGCGCGGTCCTTGGTCTTGTCCTGGTTGAAGCGCTTCTCGGAGATGAACACGCCCGCCAGGTTGATACGGTCATCGGACAGCTGCTCGGTGTAGGTCACCCGCGAGCCATCGCGCAGGGTCTGGAAACGGCCCGGCACCAGGGTGTCGAACTCGGTCAGGGTGTCTTGCTGGGCGATGATCTTCTGCACCTGGGCAACCCCCAGGGGGGCCAGGCTCAGGCTCAGCCAGGCCACCAGCAAGGCGACCAGTGCCGCCGGCACCATGGTCACGGCCAGCAGGCGCTGCTGGCTCATGCCAGTGGCCGAGAGCACGGTCATCTCGCTTTCGAGATACAACCGGCCATAGGCAAGCAGAATACCGAGGAACAGCCCCAGCGGCAGGATCAGTTGCAGGAAGCCCGGCAGGCGGAACCCCATGATCATGAACAGCACGCCCGGGTCGAGCATGCCTTGGGCCGCCTGGGCCAGGTACTTGATGAAGCGCCCGCTCATGATGATCACCAGCAGCACAGCGCTGACGGCGCTCAAGGTCACAAGGACCTCGCGGGACAGATAACGAAAGACGATCAAACCAGACACTCCTGGGTTGTCAGGGGCTCAAAGCCAGACGAACGATTCGGACAGCCAAGACCAATGCCGGTTCGCCAAGGCGAACCTCCATGTAAAAGTGCGCGCATTATCCTGTGATTGACGGCGCCTGTCACTTGGCCGCGCAGCATGGCGCATATCGGGGTTGTCATCGTGGTCGCGGCGGGCTCAAACTGGCAGCTTTTCCGCTGGCAGGCAGCGCCCGTCAGCCGCGAATTCCGAGCGCCTGCGAAAGACAGCGCCCACTGACAGACAGATCATTCGGGGACCCCAGACATGGAATTGGTTGTAAAAAGCGTAGCCGCTGTATCCGTCAAGACCGCGACGTTGGTCGTACCCGTCGGTGAAGGCCGCAAGCTCGGCGCCACCGCCAAGGCCGTCGACCAGGCCACCGAAGGCGCCATCAGCGCGCTGCTCAAGCGCGGCGACCTGGCCGGCAAGCCGGGCCAGACCCTGCTCCTGCACAGCCTGCCGGGCCTGAAGGCCGAGCGCGTGCTGCTGGTCGGCAGCGGCAAGGACGAAGCCCTCGGCGACCGCGCCTGGCGCAAGCTGGTGGCCAGCGTCGCCGGCGTGCTCAAAGGCCTGGGTGGCGGCGACGCCGTGCTGGCCCTGGACGACATCGCCGTTACCGGCCGCGATGGCCACTACGGCAAATACCGCCTGCTGGCCGAGACCCTGCTCGACGGCAACTACGTGTTCGACCGCTACAAGAGCCAGAAGGCCGAACCGCGCGCCCTGAAGAAAGTCACCCTGCTCACGGCCAAGGCCGGCCAGCCCGAGGCCGAGCGCGCCGTCAAGCATGCCAGCGCCATCGCCACCGGCATGGCCTTCACCCGCGACCTGGGCAACCTGCCGCCGAATGTCTGCCACCCAAGCTTCCTCGCCGAACAGGCCAAGGACCTGGGCAAGGCGCACAAGGGCCTCAAGGTCGAGGTGCTGGACGAGAAGAAGATCAAGGACCTGGGCATGGGCGCGTTCTACGCCGTGGGCCAGGGCAGCGACCAGCCACCGCGGCTGATCGTGCTCAACTACCAGGGCGGCAAGAAGAGCGAAAAACCGTTCGTGCTGGTCGGCAAGGGCATCACCTTCGACACCGGCGGCATCAGCCTCAAGCCCGGTGCCGGCATGGACGAGATGAAGTACGACATGTGCGGCGCCGCCAGCGTGTTCGGCACCCTGCGCGCCGTACTCGAGCTGCAGTTGCCGATCAACCTGGTGTGCCTGCTGGCCTGCGCCGAGAACATGCCGAGCGGCGGCGCCACCCGCCCGGGCGACATCGTCACCACCATGAGCGGGCAGACCGTCGAGATCCTCAATACCGACGCCGAAGGCCGCCTGGTGCTGTGCGACACCCTCACCTACGCCGAACGCTTCAAGCCGCAGGCGGTGATCGACATCGCCACCCTGACCGGCGCCTGCATCGTCGCCCTGGGCAGCCACACCTCCGGCCTGATGGGCAATGACGACGCGCTGGTCGGCCAACTGCTCGACGCCGGCAAGCGCGCCGACGATCGCGCCTGGCAACTGCCGCTGTTCGATGAGTACCAGGAGCAGCTGGACAGCCCGTTCGCCGACATCGCCAACATCGGTGGCCCGAAGGCCGGCACCATCACCGCCGGCTGCTTCCTGTCGCGCTTCGCCAAGGCCTACCACTGGGCGCACCTGGACATCGCCGGCACCGCCTGGATCAGCGGCGGCAAGGACAAGGGCGCCTCGGGCCGCCCGGTACCGCTGCTCACCCAGTACCTGCTGGACCGCGCCGGCGCCTGATGGCGCGCAGCCGGTGGCGCCCACGCGCCACCGGCTGGCACTGAACAATCATGAGCAAAGTCGATTTCTACATCCTGCCCAGCGACTCGCTGTCGGTGCGCCTGGATTTCGCCTGCAAGCTGTGCGAAAAGGCCTGGCGCCTCGGCCACCGGGTCTATCTGCACTGCCAGGACGAGGCGCAGCGCAGCGAACTCGACCTGCGCCTGTGGCAGTTCAAGGGCGAGGCCTTCTTGCCCCACGACCATGCCGAACAGCACCCGGACGCCGTTGTCGCGCTGGGTGTCGGCGCCGATGCTGGCCAACACCGTGACCTGCTGATCAACCTGGGCGGCGACGTCCCGGCCTTCGTCGGCCAGTTCGAACGGGTTGCCGAAATCGTCGTCGAGGAGCCGGCCATCCGCCTGGCCGCTCGTGAACGGTTCCGTTTCTACCGCGAACAGGGCTATGCTCTGCAAGACCACCGCTTACAGCGACTCTGACGACGATGGACAAGCAGCTGAACTCCCTCACCCATTCCGCCCACCTGCTCGACGACCTGGAGTCGATCCGCGAGCTGCTGGGCGACGCCGACCTGCAACCGCCCCTGCTCACCGAAACCGTGGAGCAGATCCCCCTGCTGCTCGACGAGCCGAGCGCCACAGCGCCCGTCGCCGCCGCAGCGCCGGCACCGACTCCGGCACCTGAAGAGGATGCCCAGACCCGCCGCCAGGACACCTTGCTGCACCTGGACGCCGAACTGCGCGCCGCGGCGCAGTCGATCATGCAAGACGTGATCAACGACTTCACCCCGCACATCGAGACCGAGATCAAGCGCCGCCTCGACGCGCGGCTGGAGCGGTTGCTCAAGCGTTCCGAGTAACCCTTCGTCCGCATCGCGGGGCAAGCCCGCCCCCACCAGCGGGCTTGCCCGCTACACCTGTCTTGAAACGCGCAGCTTGGTTATACTTCCCGGCTTTCCCGAATTAATGCCTAAGGGTCCCGCCGCGCATGGATAAGACCTACCAGCCGCACGCCATCGAAACTTCCTGGTACAACACCTGGGAGTCCGAGAACTATTTCGCCCCACAAGGTGCAGGCGAGTCCTACACCATCATGATCCCGCCGCCGAACGTGACCGGCAGCCTGCACATGGGCCACGGCTTCAACAACGCGATCATGGACGCCCTGATCCGTTTCCGCCGCATGCAAGGGCGCGACACCCTGTGGCAGCCGGGCACCGACCACGCCGGTATCGCCACCCAGATGCTGGTCGAGCGCCAGCTCGAGGCCAAGGGCCAGAACCGCCATGACCTGGGTCGTGAGCAATTCCTGGAGAAAGTCTGGGAGTGGAAGGACCAGTCGGGCGGCAACATCAGCCGCCAGATCCGCCGCCTGGGCTCGTCGGTGGACTGGAGCCGCGAGCGCTTCACCATGGACGACGGCCTGTCCGAGGCGGTCAAGGAAGCCTTCGTGCGCCTGCACGAAGACGGCCTGATCTACCGCGGCAAGCGCCTGGTCAACTGGGACACCAAGCTGCACACGGCGATCTCCGACCTCGAAGTGGAAAACCACGACGAGAAGGGCCACCTGTGGAACCTGCGCTATCCGCTGGCCGACGGCGCCAAGACCGCCGACGGCAAGGACCACCTGGTGGTTGCCACCACCCGTCCGGAAACCCTGCTCGGCGACGTCGCCGTTGCCGTCAACCCGACCGACGAGCGCTACCAGGCCCTGATCGGCAAGTTCGTCAAACTGCCGCTGGTCGGCCGCCTCATCCCGATCGTCGCCGATGACTACTGCGACCCCGAATTCGGCACCGGCTGCGTAAAGATCACCCCGGCCCACGACTTCAACGACTACGAAGTGGGCAAGCGCCACAACCTGCCGCTGCTGAACATCTTCGACAAGAACGCCACCGTGCTGGCCGCGGTGCAGGCGTTCAACCTCGACGGCAGCGTCAACGAGCAGCTCGACACCTCGCTGCCAGCCCAGTACGCCGGCCTCGACCGCTTCGTCGCGCGCAAGCAGATGGTTGCCGACCTGGACGCCCAAGGCCTGCTGGTCAGCATCGACGACCACGCCCTGAAGGTGCCGAAAGGCGACCGCTCCGGCACCGTCATCGAGCCATGGCTGACCGACCAGTGGTACGTCTCCACCAAGCCGCTGGCCGAGCCTGCCATCGCCGCCGTCGAAGACGGCCGCATCCAGTTCGTGCCCAAGCAGTACGAGAACATGTACTTCTCCTGGATGCGCGACATCCAGGACTGGTGCATCAGCCGCCAGCTGTGGTGGGGCCACCGCATCCCGGCCTGGTACGACGAGGCCGGCCAGGTCTATGTTGGCCGCGACGAGGCCGAAGTGCGCGCCAAGCACAATCTGGGCAGCGATGTGAAGCTGCGCCAGGACGACGACGTGCTCGACACCTGGTTCAGCTCGGGCCTGTGGACCTTCTCCACCCTGGGCTGGCCGGAACAGACCGAGTTCCTGAAGAAGTTCCACTCCACCGACGTGCTGGTCACAGGCTTTGACATCATTTTCTTCTGGGTCGCCCGGATGATCATGCTGACCATGCACCTGATCAAGAACGAGGACGGCACCCCGCAGGTACCGTTCAAGACCGTCTACGTGCACGGCCTGGTGCGTGATGGCCAGGGGCAGAAGATGTCCAAGTCCAAGGGCAACGTCCTCGACCCGCTGGACATCGTCGACGGCATCACCCTCGACGCCCTGCTGGAAAAACGCACCAGCGGCATGATGCAGCCCAAGCTCGCCGAGAAGATCGCCAAGCAGACCAAGGCCGAGTTCCCCGAAGGCATCGCCAGCTACGGCACCGACGCCCTGCGCTTCACCTTCTGCTCGCTGGCCTCCACCGGCCGTGACATCAAGTTCGACATGGGCCGCGTCGAAGGCTACCGCAACTTCTGCAACAAGATCTGGAACGCCGCCCGCTACGTGCTGGACAAGGGCGAGGACTGCGGCCAGAACGGCGAGGCCTACGAGCTGTCGCTGGCTGACCGCTGGATCATCTCGCAGCTGCAGCGTACCGAAGCCGAGGTGACCCGCCAGCTCGAGCAGTTCCGCTTCGACCTGGCCAGCCAGGCGCTGTACGAGTTCATCTGGAACCAGTACTGCGACTGGTACCTGGAGCTGTCCAAGCCGGTATTGTGGGACGAGAACGCCCCGGTCGAGCGCGCCCGTGGCACCCGCCGCACCCTGGTGCGCGTGCTGGAAGTGGCGCTGCGCCTGGCCCACCCGTTCATGCCCTTCATCACCGAAGAGATCTGGCAGCGCATCGCGCCGCTGGCCGGCATCCACGGCAAGACCATCATGCTGCAGCCATGGCCTGAAGCGAACGAGAGCCGCATCGACGCCGCCGCCGAAGGCGACATCGAGTGGCTCAAGGAGCTGATGGTCGGCCTGCGCAACATCCGCGCCGAGATGAACATCGGCCCGGGCAAGCCGCTGCCGCTGTTCCTGAAAAACGCCAACGCCGACGACCAGCGTCGTCTGCAGGAAAACGAAGCGCTGCTGAAGAAGCTGGCCAAGGTCGAGTCGTTCACCGTGCTCGGCGAGCAGGACGAAGCACCGCTGTCGGCCACCGCCCTGGTGGGTGACCTGCAAGTGCTGGTGCCGATGGCCGGTCTGATCGACAAGGACGCCGAGCTTGCGCGCCTGAGCAAGGAGATCCAGCGCCTGCAGGGTGAAGTCCAGCGCGTCGGCGGCAAGCTGTCCAACGCCGCCTTCGTCGACAAGGCCCCGCCTGCGGTGATCGAGAAGGAACGCGCCAAGCTGGCCGAATCGGAGCAGGCCCTGGCCAACTTCACCGAACAGCATGCGCGGATTGCTGCGCTGTAATTCAAACGTGAAGCCATAGGGGGCTGCTTCGCAGCCCATCGCCGGCAAGCCGGCTCCCACAGGTACTGCACTATCCTGTGGGAGCCGGCTTGCCGGCGATGCTTTTTCAGGACCCCACCATGACCCAGAAACCCACCCTGCACCCGCGCAACCGCCACCAGGGCCGCTACGACTTCCCCGCCCTGATCAAGGCGCATCCGGACCTGGCCCGCTTCACCATCACCAACCCCTACGGCAAACCCAGCATCGACTTCGCCAACCCTGAAGCCGTGCGGGTATTCAACCGCGCCCTGCTCAAGGCCCAGTACGGCATCCAGCACTGGGACATCCCCGCCGACTACCTGTGCCCGCCGATTCCCGGCCGCGCCGACTACATCCATGTGCTGGCCGACCTGCTGGGCGAAGACAACGGCGGCGAAATCCCCCGCGGCGCCCAGGTGCACGCCCTGGATATCGGCGTCGGCGCCAACTGCATCTACCCCCTGCTCGGGCACAGCGACTACCGCTGGCGCTTCACCGGCTCCGACATCGACAGCGTGGCACTGGCCTCGGCCAAGGCCATCGTCCAGGCCAACAAGCTCGACAAGGCCATCGGCCTGCGCCTGCAAGCGGATCGCAAGCACATCCTCAGCGGCCTGCTGCAGGCCGACGAGCGCTTCGACCTGACCCTGTGCAACCCGCCCTTCCACGCCTCGCGCGAGGAAGCCACGCGCGGCAGCCAGCGCAAATGGAAGAACCTCGGCAAGCAGGACCCCAAGCGCAAGCTGCCGGTGCTGAATTTCGGCGGGCAGAACAATGAGCTGTGGTGCGAAGGTGGCGAGATCCGCTTCGTCTCCCAGTTGGTCGCCGAAAGCGCGCAGTACGCGGCCCAGGTGCTGTGGTTCACCAGCCTGGTGTCCAAGGCCAGCAACCTGCCGGGTATCGAGGCAGCCTTGAAAAAGGCCGGGGTGAAGGCCCTGCGCATCATCGAGATGGGCCAGGGGCAGAAGCAGAGCCGCATGGTCGCCTGGAGCTTCCAGGACGATGGCACACGCCAGCAATGGCACGCCCTGCGTAAATCACGGGCATGAAAAAACCGCGCCCGGGCAAGCCGGGCGCGGTTTCGTCAAATCAACAATTACTTGTTGATCGAGTCGGTCAGCACTTTGGCTGGAACGAACTTGACGACTTTCTTGGCAGCGATTTCGATGGCAGCGCCAGTCGAAGGGTTGCGGCCGGTACGGGCAGGACGCTCGGTGACTTTCAGTTTGCCGATGCCTGGCAGGGTGATTTCGGCGCCGTTTTCCAGTTGGTCGGCGACGATCTGGCCCAGTTGCTCCAGGGCGTTACGCGCGGTGGTTTTCGGCGCGTCGATGGCTTCAGCGATATCGGCAATCAGTTGGTCTTTGGTCAGTGCCATGGTGGTGTTCCTTCCCTATCAAATTCAGTGGTTGTGCAGCGTGCTTGGTCGGTGGTCGGGCCAGCCCGGGACAATCCAGAGGCCGCGTCGATCGCGTATGTAGATACGCAAATCGGCGTTTGGTTCGACACCGCGCAAGCGATCTGCCAGCAATGCGCCACCCAAGGGGCGCAAGACCGCGCAAAGCTACCACAGGAATCGATAAATATCCGCTGCCGACCGCGTTTTTGTTCAGGTTTTTCGGGGGTTTTCAGAAAAATCGCAAATATTTGAACAAAAAACGAACAACCGACATATACGCCAACATCTGGCCACTGCACCACCCTCGCCCTGGGTTAAACTGAACGCCTTTTGCAGCGCGGCTTTTCACCGCTCCTATCACCGAGAATTCCATGCCAATCCGTCATTGCATCGTTCACCTGATCGACAAGAAGCCCGATGGCAGCCCCGCCGTGCTCCATGCTCGCGACAGCGAACTGGCGGCCTCCGACGCCATCGAGAACCTGCTGGCCGACCTCAACGACAGCTACAACGCCAAGCAAGGCAAAGCCTGGGGCTTCTTCCACGGCGAGTCCGGGGCCTATCCGTTCAGCGGCTGGCTCAAGCAATACCAGGACGGGGAGAAAGACTTCGCCACCTTCAGCCGCGTGGCCGTCGAGCACCTGCAGAAGCTGATGGAAGAGTCCAACCTGTCCACTGGCGGCCACGTGCTGTTCGCCCACTACCAGCAAGGCATGACCGAATACCTGGCCATCGCCCTGCTGCACCATAGTGAAGGCGTGGCGGTCAACGCCGAGCTCGACGTGACGCCCTCGCGCCACCTGGACCTGGGGCAGTTGCACCTGGCGGCGCGGGTCAACCTGTCCGAGTGGAAGAACAACCAGAACTCCAAGCAGTACATCTCGTTCATCAAGGGCAAGAACGGCAAGAAAGTCTCGGATTACTTCCGCGATTTCATCGGCTGCCAGGAAGGCGTGGATGGCCCGGGCGAGACCCGCACCCTGCTCAAGGCCTTCAGCGACTTTGTCGAGAAAGAGGACATGCCGGAAGAATCCGCCCGCGAGAAGACCCAGACCCTGGTCGACTACGCCACCACCCAGACCAAGCTGGGCGAGCCGGTAACGCTGGAAGAGCTCTCCAGCCTGATCGACGAAGACCGCCCCGAGGCGTTCTTCGACCATATCCGCAACAGCGACTATGGGCTGTCGCCGGAGATCCCGGCCGACAAACGCACCCTCAACCAGTTCCGCCGCTTCACCGGGCGTGCCGAGGGGTTGTCGATCAGCTTCGAGGCGCACCTGCTCGGCTCGAAGGTCGAGTATGACGAAGAAGCCGGGACGCTGGTCATCAAAGGCCTGCCGACCCAGCTGATCGATCAGCTGAAACGGCGCAAGGACTGAGAAGGTCGGGGGCGCATTGCGCCCTCCGGCGACCTGGGACAGATCGTCTGTTTATAAGACTTTCCCCATTCCCTGTAGTCCATTTCCCAAACATACTTCCAACCCCTTTCAAGCCATTGCGGTGCTCTGGGTTGGCCTCTAGTCTCGGACGGTCGCTGCACATTCAGCGACCGGCTTTGACAGGCCGCTGAGAACCTTCCGCATGGCTCGCTCTATGGCGGTTGTGCGTGGGGCACCTCGTGTGCGCCGGGTCAGGTTCTCTCACCGGTCTGTCAACCCACGCATAGCTGCCACCCACTTGTTTGACAGCAGTTGGTGGTGGCCCTTCTGAGAGAGCCAAGCCAATGCTTAAGATTGTCCCCGATCCACCCCACAACCCTCATTCCCTCGAAGACACCCTCATCCAGGCCACCGAGTACGCCCAGTGCGCCTTGACCGTGGCCCATCATGCCGTGCAGCTCAAACCCAGGTCGCCGGCCGCCGTGCTGATGATGGCGTCGATGCATGAGATGGAGTCGCTGCGTGTGTTGCTCGAAGCGGCGTTGATCCAGGTACAGATGCCGGCACAGGCACCGACGTTGCATTAAGCCAGATCGCGGGGCAAGCCCGCTCCCACGTAGCGAAGTACTGCGAAGTCCTGGCGTGGGAGCGGGCTTGCCCCGCGATGGCGCCCGCACAGGCACCGACCATTTCAGGGAGAACAACCATGACCACAGACAACATCCCCACCACCGCCGGCAAGACCAAGTTCTACCAGGGCGAAGGCATGACCGACCCGCTGTTCTGCATCGAGCCCGGCATCCCCTGCCAGCACGCCCGCGACCAGGCCTCGGAACTGATGGGCTGCGTACGCGACCTGACCATCACCGGGATCATGGAAGAAAAGCCCCAGCTGCTCTGGGCGTCGTATTACCTGAGCGCCCTGGCCAAGGCGCTGATGGATGATGCCGAACTCGGCATGAAGCACTAGAAAGATCGCGGGGCTATGCGGCGCCAGGGGATGCATGGCCAAGGCGCCGCAACGTGTCATGGGGCCGTGGCGACACCAATATAGGAGGCCACCAACGCCTCCTTCGCCGCCTTGCGCAGCTTCTTCACCAAACGCTCCTGGCGCAGCGCCTCGCCTTTGTCCGGCCACTGCTCCACATACACCAGCGCCTGCGCCGGGCTGGTCTTGAAATACCGCGCGCCCTGCCCTTTCTGGTGCTTGATGAAGCGCCGCTGCGGATCGTCGCTGATACCGCAGTACAGCGAGCCATTGGCGGCACGCACCAGATAGACGTACCAGGGTTTGCAGTCGGGGGAAGGCGCTGTTTCGCTCACGGCTCGGTTCGGTGCAACGGAAGAAGGCCGCCAGCTTAACGCCTCAGCGCGCCTGCTGGAATGCGCGCAAGCCTTTGAACGCCTGCTGGCGTACCTTGTTCTGCACCATCGGCGACCAGCCCAGCAGCACGCCCGGCATACCCAGGGCCTGACGCGTCCAGCGCCACAGGTCGAAACTGTCGTCGTGCTGGCAGATCAGCCCGTCACGAATCACGAAGCGCGCCTGGATATCGTTGACTACCACCCGCCCGGTCTGGCTGAACAGATAGGTCGCCACCCAATGCGCGCCGCCGCCGCGTTCGTCGCTGCGCACGTTGTCGAAGGTCAGGGTGAAGTCCTTGGCGCGGCGGGTGAGCATGCGCCACATGTCCCCGGCATCCTGCCCGCGCAAGGTGCCGAAGACCGGATCGCTGAAAACGATGTCGTCGCTGTAGCAGGCCACCATGGCCTCGGCGTCCAGGCGCTGGAAGGCCTGGTAGAAACGGGTGATCAGGGCGCTGCTGGCATCGCTCATTGGCGGTTATCCGTGCTTGGGCTCGAGAAGCGCAAGATAGTCCGGGCCCGGCTTTGGCGCCACAGCCATTTGCGCCATGAATGGTGCTGGAGCCCGAACCAGATGCCAGCAGACCTCAGACCCGCTCGCTGACCACACCCACATGCAACGCACGCCCGGCACCCAAGCCGAACACAATGGCACCGATCCCCAGTACCGCGAAGATCCAGCCCACCGCGCCCCAGCCCCCGGTCAGGTCATGCACCAGCCCCACCGCGAACGGCCCCATCGAGGCCAGGGTGTAGCCCACGCCCTGGGCCATGCTCGACAGGTTGGCCGCCACATGGGCGTCCTTGGAGCGCAGCACGATCAAGGTCAACGCCAGGGCAAAGGTGCCGCCCTGGCCCAGCCCCAACAGGATCGCCCAGCCCCACAGCCCTTCCAGCGGCGCGTACAGGCAGCCGAACAGCCCGCCCAGGGTCACCAGCATCACCACCACGATGGCCAGGCGCTGATCCTTGCCGCGCGTCGCCAGCCATGGCGCGCTCAGCGAACTGACCAGTTGCACGATCACCGAGCCGGACAGCACCAGCCCCGCCTCGGTTGGGCTCAGCCCACGGCCGATCAGGATCGACGGCAACCAGCCGAACACGATGTAGGCCAGCGACGACTGCAGGCCCATGTACAGGGTCACCTGCCATGCCAGCGGATCACGCCACAGGCCCTGCACCCGGTAGGCCACCTTGTGCACGCCATGGCCCTGGCGGGACTGCGGCAGCCACACCAGCATCGCCAGCAACGCCGGCAGCACCCAGAAGCCCAGCCCCAGCGCCCAGCTGTCATCGAAGTGGCGGGTCAAGGGCACCGTGGCACCCGCGGCCATTGCCGCGCCCAGGCACAGCGCCATGGTGTAGACGCCGGTCAGGGTGCCTGCATGTTGTGGGAAATCGCGTTTGACGATGCCGGGCAACAGCACGCCGATGATGCCGATGCTCGCACCCGCCATCAGGCTGCCGAGGAACACGCCGGTGGCCCCCAGGGCACTGCGCACCAGGATGCCCAGCGCCAGGGTCAGCAAGATGCCGAGGATGACCCGTTCGCTGCCGAAGCGTCGTGCCAGGATCGGCGCCAACGGCGCGAAAAGCCCCAGGCACAGCACCGGCAAGGTGGTCAGCAGCCCCGCCTGCGATGCACTGAGCCCCAGCCCTTCGGACACCTGCCCGAGTACGGGCGACATGCTCGACAACGCCGGACGCAGGTTCAGCGCCACCAGTACCAGGCCCAGCAGCAACAGCCAGGGCCGGCGCAGCACCACGGGCTGTTGCTGGACTTGCTCATCGTCGGCCTCGGCGTCGATCAGCAGTTCTTCGAGGTCCGCCTCGCGGGGTGCGGTGTTGCGGGTCAGTTGTTCGGCCATGGCCTTCTCGTGGTCAGGATTCGATGAGGGTCCGGCTCAGGTGCTTGGCCCGCTCCGGATCGCGTTGTTCGAGGGCGTCGAGGATCTGCCCGTGCAGGTCGAACACGGCCTGGCAACGGGGGACGGTCGTCATGTTGTGCTGCAGGGCCGCGCCGACCACGCCGGAGAAATAGCGGTACAGCTCGCTCAAGGCCGGGTTGTGGGCGGCATCCACCAGGCGCTGGTGGAAGACCAGGTCGCATTCGACATAGGCATCCACATCGCCGTGGTAGTGCTGCGCGCTGTGTTGCAGGGCTTCGCGCAGCGCCTGCAGGTCGGCGTCGGTGCGGCGCGACGCGGCCAGGCCGATGGCTTGTGTTTCAAGAATATGGCGGGTCTCGCGGGCGTGTTCGACGGCGCAGCGCGACATCACCTGCACAGCCTGCAGCGGGTCCACGGCGGTGCGCAGGTAGCTGCCGTCGCCCTGGCGGATTTCCACCAGGCCGCTGAAAGCCAGAACGCGCATGGCCTCACGCACGGTGTTGCGGCTTATGCCCAGGTCGCTGGCCAGCTCTGGTTCGGTGGGCAGGCGCTGGCCTACTGACCAGGTGCCCTGAGCGATGCGCGCGCGGAGCTGGTCTACGGCTTGTTCTACCAGGCTGCGTTTGATGAGCGGGGTCACGGGTGGCTTACGTCCAGTCATCGGATGAATTGCTTGACGATAGCGGGTTGGTGGGGGTGGGGCAAGGTCTCGGGTGGGGATGTTTAAGTGGTTGTTTTGAGTTTTACATCAACATTCTTTGAAGATGTCGACTTTTAGTCACCTTTTCGCCTTTACGGCGACCTCCTTTGCTCTTGGGAAAAGGAGGCAAAACCGTTCGGCTCCGTTCATACGGCCCCTGCGCTGCGCTCCGGGGTTCCCTCGCTCCGGGCTTGCTCCGGGAGTACGCGCCGACGGGCCATCCATGGCCTGATCGGCGCTCGACGGGCATCCATGCCCGTCGCCTCCCTACGCAAGCCCTGCACTCGGCCTCCTGAAGTCGCAATCGGCGGCGCCTGAGCTACCGTGCGCTTAGAAGCAAGAGCAAGAGCAAGAAATGCGAGTTTCGTGGTTGGCAGTGGCGATGTTATCGCCACTGCGATCCTGAAACCGACATGGAGCACATCAGGCCTGACGTGCCTTCTTCATCCGGAACGCCACCCACAGCACGGCGATCCAGGCCGGGATCAGCATCACCGAGATACGGATTGGCGGGGTGAGGTACATCACCACCAGGATCAGCACGATGAACGCCAGGCACAGGTAGTTGCTCAGCGGGTGCCACAGGCTCTTGTAGAACGGCGTGATGCCGGCCGCCAGCTTGGCCTTGCGGAACTTCAGGTGGGTGATGCTGATGCTCGCCCAGTTGATCACCAGCGCCGACACCGCCAGGGCCATCAGCAGGCCAAAGGCCTCGCCCGGCATCAGGTAGTTGATCAGCACGCACAGGCCGGTGGCGAACGCCGATACACCCAGCGCGGTGAGCGGCACGCCACGGCGGCTGACCTTGAGCAGCTGGCGCGGCGCGTCGCCCTGCGTGGCCAGGCCGAACAGCATGCGGCTGTTGGCGTACACGCAGCTGTTATAGACCGACAGCGCGGCAGTCAGCACCACGATGTTGAGGATGGTCGCCACCAGATCGCTGTCCAGTTCGTGGAAGATCATCACGAACGGGCTGCCGCCTTGCACCACCTTCTGCCAGGGGTACAGCGACAACAGCACGGCCAGCGCGCCGATGTAGAAGATCAGGATGCGATAGACCACCTGGTTGGTCGCCTTCGGGATGCTCTCACGCGGGTTGGCCGCCTCGGCGGCGGTGATGCCCACCAGCTCCAGCCCACCGAAGGAGAACATGATCACCGCCAGGGCCATGATCAGCCCGGTGACGCCATTGGGGAAGAAGCCGCCGTACTGCCACAGGTTGGCGACGCTGGCATCCGGCCCGCCGTGGCCGCTGCTCAGCAGCCAGGCGCCGAAACCGATCATGCTGACGATGGCCACCACCTTGACCAGGGCGAACCAGAACTCCATTTCGCCATATACCTTCACCTGGGTCAGGTTGATGGCGTTGATCACCACGAAGAAGATCGCCGCAGTGGCCCAGGTGGGGAAGTCCGGCCACCAGTACTGCACATAGATCCCCACGGCCGTGAGTTCGGCCATGCCGACCAGCACATACACCACCCAGTAGTTCCAGCCCGAGACGAAACCGGCGAACTCGCTCCAGTACTGGTGCGCGAAGTGGCTGAAGCTGCCGGCGACCGGCTCCTCGACCACCATCTCGCCCAGCTGGCGCATGATCAGGAAGGCCATCAGGCCGGCGATGGCGTAGCCCAGCAGCACCGACGGGCCGGCCAGCTGGATGGTCTGGGCGATGCCCAGGAACAGCCCGGTGCCGATGGCCCCGCCCAGCGCGATCAGCTGGATATGACGATTCTTCAGCCCGCGCTGCAAGCGCTCGGGCGTGCTCTGGTCTTGCATGAAGTGTCCTTTAGGTGAGGCAGTGTTATTGGTTTTGCTTGCAACTGAGCTGGTGTGGTGTTTTGCAAATACGACCAATAAAAAGCCTCGAGTTATGGTCGTTATTTGTGAAACACCACACTAGATCCATCCACCCCATTGCAAGAAGAAAATCCCGATGTTCGTGGTGACGGCGGCCATCAGTGTAGTGATCACGATGATCGACGCCGCCAGTTCATGGTTGCCGTTGGCCTCCCGCGCCATCACATAGCTGGCCGCCGCAGTGGGGCTGGCGATGTAGAGGAACAGGATGCCCAGCTCGGCGCCACGGAACCCGCACAGCCAGGCACCCAGGGTGCCCAGCAGCGGCAGCCAGACCATCTTCGCCAGGCTGACATCGACGGCCAGCCTGCCACTGTCGCGCAGGGCCGCCAGCGACAGGGTGCCGCCGATGCAGATCAGCGCCAGCGGCAGGGTCATCTGGGCCAGGTAGTCGCCGGAGGTCAGCAGCCAGTTGGGCAGCGGCACCTGGCCGTAGGCCATGGGTGTTGCCACCAGCACGCTGAGGATCAACGGGTTGCTGAAGATGCTCTTGCAGATGCTCCACGGGTCGGACTTCAGATCCGGGCTGTACACCGCCAGTACCACCGCCGACAGCGAGTTGTACATGAGGATCACCAGCCCGGCCAGCACCGCGCCGAGGGATATACCGTAGTCGCCATACAGGCTGGCCGCCAGTGCCAGGCCGATCACGCCGTTGTTGCCGCGAAACGCGCCTTGCGTGTAGACGCCGCGGTCGGCCCGCGGGCAGCGCCAGATCGCCAGGCCCCAGGCCAGGCCGAAGCATGCCAGCGTCACGCCGACGAAGTAGAGCATCACCCCTGGTTTTACCGCCGACGCCAGGTCGGCGTGGTAGATGCCGAGGAACAGCAGCGCCGGCATGCACACGTTGAACACCAGCTTGGAGGCGACCCGGTTGAAGTTGTCGTCGATCAAGCGGATGCGCTTGAGCAGCACGCCCATGAACAGCATGGCGAATACAGGTGCCGTGATGTTCAGTGTCTGGATGAGAAGGGCAAGCATGCAACGTGGTCCCGGGAAATGCGGTTAGGAGGGCAATCATACGTGAGAGCCGGGGGCTTGCGCCCGCCACAGCTGCCAGATGCCAGCACAAAGGGGGCTTGACGTAGGAAATTTCCTGCATATGATGCATATTACTGTATATGCATACAGTATAAAAATGGATTATCCAGACATTGCAAGGAGCAAATCATGTCAGGAATGCAAACAGCGCCTGCGGCCATGAAAGCCCAGGCCACGCTGGTGGTCGCTGACCTCGACCAGTTGTTCGATGAGCACGGCATCGCCCTGCCCGGCCCCGACAGCCATCTGGTGCTGGTCATGCACGGCCACCACACCCTCAAGTATCACCGCCCTGCGCCACCGTCGGCTGGCGGCAACGCTGCGCAGCGCGGCCCGGAGCTATTCTTCGAAGGCGCAGAACACACCGCCATCGGCGACAACACCCTGTTGCGTTACGAGACAGGCCAACCAGGCACCCCCGCCCATCAGTCACCATTGCCGCTGCCCAACGGCCTGAACCTGACCTATGGCCAGGTGATCGCCCTGGGCGGCGACTTCTATGGGGTGCCCGAGCGCCCGATTGCCGATGGCGGCACCGACGCCGAACGAGTCGAGCGCTTCATCCAGGCGTTCGACTCCCTGGCGCGCCTGCCGGCGGCCAAGGCGGAAGCCGAACAGATCCTCGCGGTCATGCAGGAAGAAATCCGCGCCGCCAACCAGGCCATCAAGGACGGCCGTCAGCCCCATGAAGCCTATGACGCACTGGGCGACAGCCTGTCGGCACGCTGGAACCGCATCACCGGCGGCGGCAGCTTCGCCTCCGACCTGTTCCCCTTGGGCCGCTACCTGAAGCTGGCCGCCAGCAACTGGGACCACTTCGGCCCCTGGGCGCTGCTGGCCTACCAGGCCGGCCACGCCGCGGCCTTGCAACAGGCGCTGAAAGCCCGCGCCAGCGGCGCCGAACGCGACCTGCAACTGGCCTATGCGATGAACGCCTTCGCCGACCACTTCCTCACCGATCTGTTCTCCGCCGGCCACCTGCGGGTACCGCGCAAGGCCTTGGCCGATACCGTCGCGCCGAGCGACGTCGGCTCGCTGATCTCGCGCTTCATGCACGACGAGGACAGCAAGTACGGCCTGGCCGTGCGCAATGCCGAGGGCGAGCAATGGCGCGCCTACGGCGACAAGCGCTATTTCGACAGCGTCGATGTGGCCAACCGTCGTCAAGTGGCGCGCGCCGTACAGCGCTCGGCCGATGAAGTGTTCCAGGCTTTCGCCGAGGGCCGCGTGCCCCAGGCCAAGGACTTTTCGGCCCTGCGCCTGGCGCCCGACCTGCACGCCGCCGAACAGGACCTGGTGCCCGGCAACTTCGCCGCGCTGTACTTCCAGGACGGCAAGGCCGTGCTGCGGCGCAAGGACGTCAACGACCTCAACGACCGCAACCGCATCGGCGACTGGTGGGGCTGGAGCACCTACCTGCTGCTCAAGGACTACAAGCCGAACAAGCCCACCGGTTTCATCGATGCCCCTGCCACCTCGCCGGTGATCACCGGCTGGGAGCGCCGTGAGCCCGATGGCCTGAACTGGCAACGGGGCAACGCGGTGCGCTATGCCTTCAGCATCACCGACCAGCTCAACGAGTCGTACATTGGCCCATGGAGCGGCTATGCCGAGCTCACCGACCAGTTCCACCCGAGCGTGCAGGTGCCGGCGGACGGCAAGCAACGCGGGCGCAACCTGTTCCGCCAGTTCCGCGGAGGTTCACCGGAGCTGATTGCCAGCCTGGACGGCAAGACCACTCTCTATATCGATCGCAACGCGTGACAAGGAGGTCACCGATGAATATCAAGGTCAAACTGGAACTGGCTTCGGGCCAGTCGATGGAAGGCATGCCGCTGGAATTGCTGCGTGATGGCAAGGTGATTGGCCGGGCGAAAGTGCCGGCAGGCGGACAGGTAGCGTTCGAGGCACCATCGGGAGCAGGACAGCTGGCGGTACGGGTTGACCGCTCGGGAGAAAAAGCCTGACAAAACGCAGGGGGCCACTACGTGGCCCTTTCGTGGCGACGAACCGCGACGATGGGGCGCGCAGCGCCCCCAGTGGACTTCAGCGTCGGACCGGACGCTTCTGCAGCTTGCGCTGCAAGGTGCGCCGGTGCATGCCCAGCGCCCGCGCCGTGGCGGAGATATTGCCCTCGTGCTCGCCCAGCACGCGCTGGATGTGCTCCCACTGCAGGCGGTCCACCGACATCGGGTTTTCCGGCACCAGCGTGTCCAGGTCGGTATGCTCCGAGAGCAGCGCCGCCAGCACATCGTCGGCGTCGGCCGGTTTGCACAGGTAGTTGCAGGCCCCGCGCTTGACTGCCTCGACCGCCGTGGCGATGCTCGAGTAACCGGTCAGGATCACCACGCGCATCTCCGGGTCCAGCTCCAGCAGCTTGGGCAACAGCACCAGGCCCGAGTCGCCCTCCATCTTCAGGTCCAGCGTGGCGTAGTCGGGCAGGTCCTGCTCGGCCAGTTTCAAGCCTTCCTCGGCGGAACCCGCGGTGCTCACACGGAACCCACGACGCGACATCGCCCGGGCCATCACCCGGGTGAAGGTGGCGTCGTCATCCACCAGCAGCAGGTGCGGCAGCTCTTCGCCTTCGACCTGGTTTTCTTCGCTCATCATGCATCTCCTCGCTTGCCATGGGGCAGGCGCAATTCGGTCAGGGTGCCACCCTGCTCATGACTATAGAGTTTCACCGAACCGCCCGCACGCGTCACGCTGGCCTTGCTCAAGAACAGGCCCAGGCCGAAGCCTTTGCCCTTGGTGGTAATGAAAGGTTTGCCGATCGCTTCGGCGATGGCCGGCGGCACGCCGGGGCCATGGTCGCGGATGCTGATGACGATGTCCTGGGCGTCCCAATCCAGGCGCACCTCCAGGTCGTCCGGGCAGGCATCGGCGGCATTGTTCAACAGGTTCAGCAGGGCCTGGGTCAGGTCCGGCGGCGGCGTCAGCCGCGGCACCACGCCGTCGCGCAGGCGCTGGAAGCGGTAGCTGGCTTCCGGGCGCATCAGGTGCCAGCGGTTGAGCGCCTCGTCGAGCCAGGCGGTGACATCCTGCTCGACGATCGCCAGGCGCCGGTTGGCCTCGGCAGCGCGCACCAGTTGCTGCAAGGTTTCCTTGCACAGCTTGACCTGGTCCTGAAGGATCTGCAGGTCTTCCTGCAACAGCGGGTCGGCGTGGTCCTGGCGCATTTCGTTGAGCAGCACGCTCATGGTCGCCAGCGGTGTGCCCAGTTCGTGGGCAGCACCGGCGGCCTGGGTGGCCACGGCCAGCAACTGCTCGTCGCGCAGGCTTTCTTCCCGGCGCTCGGCACGCAGGTTCTCCTGACGGCGCAACTCCTCGGCCATGCGCGCGGCGAAGAAGGTGATCACCCCGGCGGCCAGGGCGATGCTCAGCCACATGCCGTAGACCTGCATGGTGTCGCGCGCCAGCGGCAGCGTCTCCAGCGGGTAGTACTGCACCAGCAACAGGCTGTAGGCGACCAGGGCGATGCCCGAGAGCACCAACGAGTAGATCCACGGCAGGGTGACCGCAGCGATGGCCAACGGCACCAGGTAATAGGAGACGAAGGGGTTGGTCGAACCGCCCGAGTAATAAAGCAGGGCACTGTGGATCAGCAGGTCGCAGGCCAGCTGCAGGGCGTACTCGAGTTCGGTCACCGGCAGCGACAGGCGCAGGCGCAGTGCGGTGAACGCGCACAGGAGCGACGACAGGGCCAGCGTGACTGCCAGCGAGAACCACGGCAGCGGCAGCAGCTCGGTCCAGTAGGCCACGCCTACCGAGCCGGCCTGGGCCGCCAGGACGAGGATGCGGATGAAGGTCAGGCGCCAGAGGTTCTGGCGTGTGGCGGACAACGGATGTGCGACGGCGAGCATGAGCTCTCCCAATTGAGTGCTCCAGGAAAATCGGCTGGAGTATACCGAAGCCGGGCGCTCCACTGCAGCGATGCGGCAAAGCGCCACACTTTGTCATAGATTCATGATGGCACTTTTGAACCCTCTACACTGTCACCGGTCTGATCGGCCATGCGTGGAACGGATCTGCTCACCCACGCCTTACCCTGCCAAGGAGTTCCACATGCACATTACCCGTCGCGGCGCCGCCGCCGTTGCCCTGTCCTGCGGCATGCTCGCCAGCCTGCCGGCCCTGGCGGCCGACGAGCCACGCTATAACCAGGTGTCGCTGCGTGCCGAAGTCAGCAAGGAAGTGGCGCGTGACCTGATGGTCGTGACGCTGTACAGCGAAGCGCAGAACACCGACCCGGGCAAGCTGGCCAAGGAGATCACCGAAACCATGAACAAGGCCGTGCAGCAGGCCCGCCAGGTCAAGGACGTGAAGATCAGCCAGGGCAGCCGCAACAGCTACCCGATCTACGACACCAAGGGCCAGAAGATCACCGGCTGGCGCGAGCGCGCCGAACTGCGCCTGGAAAGCGCCGACTTCCCGGCCCTGTCCAAGCTCACCGGTGACCTGCTGCAAGACCTGAAGATGGGCGGCATGGACTTCTCCATTGCCCCGGCCACACGCAAGTCCAATGAAGACGAGTTGCTCAAGGATGCCGTCGCCGCCTTCAAGGCGCGTGCCCAACTGGCCACCGATGCCCTGGGCGGCAAAGGCTACAAGGTGGTCAGCCTGAACCTCAACAGCAGCGGTTACCCACGCCCTTACCTGCGTAACGCGCCAATGGCGATGATGGCCAAGGGCGCCGCCGATGAATCCGCGCCGGCGCCGGATATCGAAGCCGGAACCAGCGAAGTGAGCATGAGTGCCGATGGCCTGATCGAAGTCCAGGTGCCCTGACTCACTCAACCGGATGTCAGAGGCGGTCAAAACCGTCTCTGACAGCCGTTTCAGACCTTTCCTACGCACCAAACGGGTGCGTCTGCTTGTCACATAAAGTGCGAAATATCCTGAAATTTTCGCCCTTTTCCCCCTCGCAAACGATCAACATTCGCCAAAGTTATATGGATGCGACATCCATGTACGTCCGTACCACGTTTTTGCCGTCAACCATCCTGCTGAGTGTTGCATTGGGAATACCCCCTGCATAAGTATCCGCAGGTCGGCTCACGAGGCCGCCTCAATTCGAAAAATGACAACAATGAGGCCACCATGCTCAAACACGCAGTCATTCCGTTCCTGGTAGGTGCAGGCTTGCTAGCCGGCGCTCCCTCCGCCCTCGCCGCATCCAACCTGGTGTTCTGCTCCGAAGGCAGCCCGGCCGGGTTCGACCCGGGGCAATACACTACCGGAACCGACTTTGACGCCTCCGCCGAGACCATCTTCAACCGCCTGACGCAATTCGAACGCGGCGGCACCAAGGTCATTCCGGGCCTGGCCACCAGCTGGGACGTCTCCGATGACGGCAAGACCTACACCTTCCACCTGCGTGAAGGCGTCAAGTTCCATACCACCGATTACTTCAAGCCGACCCGCGACTTCAACGCCGACGACGTGCTGTTCACCTTCAACCGCATGCTCGACAAGGACCAGCCCTTCCGCAAGGCCTACCCCACCGAGTTCCCGTACTTCACCGACATGGGCATGGACAAGAACATCGCCAAGGTGGAAAAACTCGACGACCACACGGTGAAGTTCACCCTCGCCCAGGTCGACGCCGCGTTCATCCAGAACATGGCCATGCACTTCGCCTCGATCCAGTCAGCCGAATACGCCGACCAGTTGCTCAAGCAGGGCAAGCCCGCCGACATCAACCAGAAGCCGATCGGCACCGGGCCGTTCGTGTTCAAGAGCTACCAGAAAGACTCGAACATTCGCTTCACTGGCAACAAGAGCTACTGGAATCCTGAAGAAGTGAAGATCGACAACCTGATCTTCGCCATCAGCACCGACGCCTCGGTGCGCATGCAGAAACTCAAGAAGAACGAGTGCCAGGTGACGCTGTTCCCGCGTCCGGCCGATATCAAGCCGCTGCAGGAAGACAAGAAGCTGCAGATGCCCGACCAGGCCGGCTTCAACCTCGGCTACATCGCCTACAACGTGATGGACAAGGTCAAGGGCAGCAACGAAGCGAACCCCCTGTCCCAACTCAAGGTCCGCCAGGCCCTGGACATGGCGGTCAACAAGCAGCAGATCATCGAATCGGTGTATCAGGGTGCCGGCCAGCTGGCGGTCAACGCCATGCCGCCGACCCAATGGTCCTATGACGACACCATCAAGGACGCCGCGTACGACCCGGAGAAGGCCAAGCAACTGCTCAAGGAAGCCGGCATCAAGGAAGGTACCGAGATCACCCTGTGGGCCATGCCGGTGCAACGCCCCTACAACCCCAACGCCAAGCTGATGGCCGAGATGCTCCAGTCCGACTGGGCCAAGATCGGCATCAAGGCCAAGATCGTCAGCTACGAATGGGGCGAGTACATCAAACGCTCCAAGGGCGGCGAGCAGGGCGCCATGCTGATCGGCTGGAGCGGCGACAATGGTGACCCGGACAACTGGCTGGGCACGCTCTATGGCTGCGATGCCATGGACGGCAACAACTTCTCCAAGTGGTGCTACAAGCCCTACGACGACCTGATCAAGCAAGCCAAGGCGACCTCCGACCAGGCTAAGCGCACCGAGCTGTACAAGCAGGCGCAACATATCCTCAAGGAGCAGGTGCCGATCACCCCCATCGCCCACTCCACCGTGTATCAGCCCATGAGCGCGAAAGTGAAGGACTTCAAGATCAGCCCGTTCGGCCTGAACTCCTTCTACGGGGTCAGCGTGGACAAGTAACGGTCGTGACCGCCCCGCCGGCATTTGCCGGCGGGGCGGTGACATGATCGGGCGATACGTAGGGCAATTCCCTAGCGCTCGCCGGAACGCTCCCGCACCCAAATCAGTAGCGAACCCTGGTTCCCGCATTCTGGCGCGCCTATCGTCAGGACCGGGATGCAGCAGCCGCGTTTTGCCTGTCGCGGCCTGAAAAGACGGACAAAGGATCTGCCATGCGCCTGACCACACTGAGCTCCACCCTGCTTGCCCTCGGCCTGTTGAGCCAGGCTCCCGCGAGCCTCGCCAACAACCTGGTGTTCTGCTCCGAGGGCAGCCCGGCGGGCTTCGACACCGCCCAGTACACCGCGGCCACCGACAACGACGCCGCCGAACCGATCTACAACCGCCTGGTCGAGTTCGAGCGTGGCGGCACCGCCGTGCAGCCGGGCCTGGCCACCGACTGGCAGGTGTCCGAGGACGGCCTGAAGTACACCTTCCACCTGCGCCCCGGGGTGAAGTTCCATGGCAACAAGGACTTCAAGCCCAGCCGCGACTTCAACGCCGACGACGTGCTGTTCACCTTCAACCGCATGCTCGACAAGGACCACCCCTTCCGCAAGGCCTACCCCACCGAATTCCCGTACTTCATCAGCATGGGGCTGGACAAGAACATCGCCAAGGTCGAGAAGACCGACCCGCTGACCGTGGCCTTCACCCTCAACAAGGTCGACGCCGCGTTCCTGCAAAACATCGCCATGGCCTTCGCCTCGATTCTCTCCGCCGAGTACGCCGACCACCTGCTGGCCAGCGGCCAGGCCAGCGATATCAACCAGAAGCCGATCGGCACCGGCCCCTTCGTGTTCCAGCGCTACCAGAAGGATTCGCAGATCCGCTTCAAGGGCAACAAGGACTACTGGGCACCTGACCGGGTGAAGATCGACAACCTGGTGTTCTCGATCAACGTCGACCCGTCGGTGCGCATCCAGAAGCTGCGCCGCAACGAATGCCAGATCACCCTGCATCCACGCCCGGCCGACCTGCCCGCGCTCAAGGAAGACGGCAAGCTGCAGGTAATGACGCAACCCGGTTTCAACCTTGGCTACATCGCCTACAACACCCAGCACCCACCCTTCGACCGACTGGAAGTGCGCCAGGCCATGGACATGGCGGTGAACAAGCAGGCGATCATCCAGGCGGTCTACCAGGATGCCGGTCAGACCGCCGTCAACGCCATGCCGCCAACCCAGTGGTCCTACGACAAATCGATCAAGGACGCCCCCTTCGACCCGGAAAAAGCCAAGCAACTGCTCAAGCAGGCCGGGGTCAAGGATGGCACCGAGATCACCCTGTGGGCCATGCCGGTACAGCGCCCCTACAACCCCAACGCCAAGTTGATGGCCGAAATGCTCCAGTCCGACTGGAGCAAGCTCGGTTTCAAGGTGCGCATCGTCAGCTACGAATGGGGCGAATACCTCAAGCGCATGAAGAGCGGCGAGCATGACATCGCCCTGATCGGCTGGACCGGCGACAACGGTGACCCGGACAACTGGCTCGGCACCCTGTTCAGCTGCGACGCCATCGGCAGCAACAACTATTCCTTGTGGTGCGATTCGCAATACGACGCGCTGGTGAAAAAAGCCAAGCAGGTCACCGACCGCGACCAGCGCACCAGCCTCTACGAACAAGCCCAGCAACGCCTCAAGCAACAGGTGCCGATCACCCCGGTCGCGCACTCCACGGTCAACCAGCCGCTGAGCATCAGCGTGAAAGACTTCAAGGTCAGCCCCTTCGGACGCAACGTTTTCTCCGGCGTCAGCATCGATTGACCCTGCAACGCCCGGCCGGGAGTGCGACCCACTCCCGCGACGGCGTGCAGCCCGGATTTGCCTGGCAACCCCCAGGCAGACACTGCAGTACCGCGTCACCGTGACAAGCCCGGCTCACAAGGCCGGGTGATAACTAGAAAAATATCAGGGAGCTTTCATGTTGATTCGTACCACAACCACCGCACTGGCCTTGTCCGTCGGCGCCTTCTGCGCCCTCGCCCAGGCCGAACCCGCAAGCCAGGACTTCGTGCCGTTCGCGCTCAAGTCCAGCAGCGAACAGGCCGAAGCCAAAGGCTTCATCGATGGCCAGAGCCTGTCCGGCAGCACCCGCAACTGGTATGCCCGCGAACGCGCCACCCGCGCGCCGCTGTGGAAATACACCAAGGGCGACGGCACCCGCCACGACACCCACAGCCGTGACAACTGGGTGCAAGGCACCATCCTCAACTACAGCTCGGGCTTCACCGAAGGTACCGTCGGCTTTGCGGTGGAGGCCGCCGCCTACAATGCCATCGCCCTCGAGCAGGGCCGCGCCGCCGTGGCCGGCCCGAACAACCGTACCCTGACCCACAGCGACGGCGACCCGATCGGCCAGTGGAGCAAGATGGGCCTGGGCAACGTCAAGGCGCGCATCTCCAACACCACGCTGACCGTCGGTCGCCAGTCGGTCGACACGCCGATGATCGCCTACATCGGTAACCGGGCCTTGCCATCGAGCTTCCAGGGCGCGTTCCTGCACAGCGCCGAGTTCGAGAACCTGTCGTTCGACGTGGGTACCTTCGACCGCGTCTCGCCACGTACCGAGCAGAGCCTGAGCAAGTTCCGCAGCGAATACGGCGCCGCCGGGGTCGAGACCGACCGAGCCAGCACCGTCGGCATCAACTACCAGCCGCTCAAGAGCCTGACCACCAGCCTCTACGCGACCAAGGTCGACGACTTCTGGAACCAGTACTACTTCGGCGCCAACCACGTGCTGGGCGACAGCGCGGTGCTGAGCCTGACCACCGGTCTGAACTACTACAAGACCGTGGACGAAGGCAGCAAGAAGATGGGCGAGATCGACAACGACACCTACAGCCTGTCGTTCGGACTGACCCACCAGGCCCACACCCTCACCGCCTCCTGGCAGCAGGTCAACGGCAACGAGTACTTCGACTACCTGCATGAGACCAACGGCATCTACCTGGCCAACTCCCTGCTGTCGGACTTCAACGGCCCGAACGAGAAATCGCTGCAGATCAGCTATGTGCTGAACATGGCGCCCTATGGCGTGCCAGGCCTGAAGTTCAACGTCTACAACGCCCGCGGCTGGGATATCGACGGTACCCACTACAAGGGCACCGCCTATGACGTCCGGGGCCAGGACGGCGAGAACCACTACGAGTGGGGCATCGGCACCAGCTACGCGGTGCAGAGCGGCATGCTGAAGGACACCACCATCCGCGCCACCTATACCGCCCACCGTGCCAGCAAGGCGCAGAGCGACGGCAGTCTCGACGAGTTCCGTGTCGTCACCACCATTCCGTTCAACATCCTCTGACCGTTGGCGCCACGGCCCGCCTCCCCACGGGCCGTGGCGGCTACGCTGGAACTAGCACTGCAGGGAGGTTCCATGAAATCGCTACCGCTACGCGCTGCCCTGGCAGCCGTCATCCTGGGCGCCGCATCGAATCTGGCGGCCAAGCCGCTGGTGGTGTGTACCGAAGCCAGCCCGGAAGGCTTCGACATCGTCCAGTACACCACCGCCGTCACCGCCGACGCCACGGCCGAGGCCATCTTCAACCGCCTGGTCGACTTCAAGCCCGGCACCACCGAGATCCAGCCGGCCCTGGCTACCAGTTGGGACGTCAGCCCCGACGGCCTGGTCTACACCTTCCACCTGCGCGAAGGCGTCAAGTTCCACACCACCGACTACTTCAAGCCCACCCGCTACTTCAATGCCGATGACGTGCTGTGGAGCCTGAACCGCCAGCTGAAGAAAGACCATCCGTGGCACGACAAGACCAGCGTCGGCTACCCCTACTTCGAGAGCATGGCCTTCAAGGACCTGCTCAAGTCGGTCGAGAAGACCGACGATCACACCGTGGTGATCACCCTGACCCGCCCGGAAGCGCCTTTCCTGCGCGACCTGGCCATGGCCTTCACCTCGATCTACTCCGCCGAGTACGGCGACCAGCTGCTCAAGGCCGGCAAGACCGGCGACCTCAACAGCAAGCCGGTCGGCACCGGCCCGTTCGTGTTCCAGCGCTACAACAAGGACGCCAACGTTCGCTACAAGGCCAACCCGGACTACTTCCGTGGCAAGCCGCCCGCCGACGCGCTGATCTTCGCCATCGCCACCGACAGTAACGTGCGCCTGCAGAAACTGCGCGCCAACGAATGCCAGATCGCCTTGTATCCCAAGCCTGACGACGTGCCGGGGATCAAGACCGACCCGAAACTCAAGGTCGCCGAGATCGAGGCGCTGGTCACCGGCTACATCTCGATGAACACCCAGCACAAATACCTGAGCGATGTGCGCGTGCGCAAGGCGATCGACATGGCCTTCGACCGCCAGACCCACGTTGACCAGTTGTTCGGCAAGGGCAACGCCCTGGTTGGGGTCAACCCGTATCCACCGACCATGATCGGCTACAACACCGACAACAAGAACCCACCCCACGACCTGAACAAGGCCCGCGCCCTACTCAAGGAAGCCGGCGTGCCGGAGGGCACGGTGATCACCCTGTTCACCCGCAACGGCGGTGGCCCGACCAACCCCAACCCGCGCCTGTCCGCCGAAATGCTGCAGTCGGACCTGGCCAAGATCGGCATCAAGCTCGACATCCGCGTGATGGAATGGGCCGAGATGCTGCGTCGCGCCAAGAAGGGCGAGGCCGACCTGGTGTCGGCGGGCTGGGCCGGCGACAACGGCGACCCGGACAACTTCCTCACGCCGATGCTCAGCTGTGACGCGGTGAAAAGCGGCGAGAACTATGCGCGCTGGTGCAACCAGAAATTCCAGGACCTGATCACCCGCGCCCGCGAAGTGATCGACAACGACGAACGCGCCAGGCTCTATAACGAGGCCTTGGCGGTGTACGATGAAGACCAGCCGTGGATCAGCATGGCCCACCCGAAAATGTTCACCGCCATGCGCGAGAACGTCGAAGGCTATGTGATCAACCCACTGACCAACAACAACTTCGCCACCACCAAGGTGAAGTAGAACAACAACAGCCGCCGGACCTTGTGCAAGAGGCCCCGGCGGCGCGCCGTTTCCGGCTGATGAGGTACCCCTGACAATGTTGAGTTTTATTGCCCGACGCCTGGGTCTGCTGATTCCGACCTTCTTCGGTATCACCTTGCTGACCTTCGCGCTCATACGCCTGATCCCCGGCGACCCCGTCGAAGTGATGATGGGCGAACGCCGGGTCGACCCCGAAATGCATGCCCAGGCCATGGAGCGCCTGGGTCTGAACAAGCCGCTGCCGGCCCAGTACCTGGACTATGTCGGCAAGCTCGCCCAGGGCGATCTGGGCGAATCCCTGCGCACCCGTGAAAGCGTATGGAACGAATTCCTCACCCTGTTCCCGGCCACCCTGGAGCTGGCCATGGCCGCCCTGCTGTTCGCCGGAGTCATCGGCCTGCTGGCCGGGGTGATCGCCGCGCTCAAGCGCGGCTCGCTGTTCGACCACGGGGTGATGGGCATCTCGCTCGCCGGCTACTCGATGCCGATCTTCTGGTGGGGCCTGATCCTGATCATGTTCTTCTCGGTGAGCCTGGGCTGGACGCCGGTCTCCGGGCGCATCGACCTGCTCTATGACATCGAACCGAAAACCGGCTTCATGCTCATCGACACCCTGCTCAGCGACGAGGAAGGCGCGTTCAAGGATGCGGTTATGCACCTGATCCTGCCGGCCATCGTGCTGGGCACCATCCCGCTGGCGGTGATCGCCCGCATGACCCGCTCGTCGATGCTCGAAGTGCTGCGCGAGGACTACATCCGTACCGCCCGCGCCAAGGGCCTGTCGCCGTCACGGGTGGTGTTCATCCACGGCCTGCGCAACGCGCTGATCCCGGTGCTGACCGTGTTCGGCCTGCAGGTCGGCACACTGCTGGCCGGCGCCGTGCTCACCGAAACCATCTTTTCCTGGCCGGGCATCGGCAAATGGCTGATCGAGGCCATCGGTGCCCGTGACTACCCCGTGGTCCAGAACGGCATCCTGTTGATCGCCTGCCTGGTGATCCTGGTCAACTTCGTCGTGGATATCCTCTACGGCCTGGCCAACCCACGCATCCGTCATCAGCGCTGAGGACTACGCCATGACCAGCCCGATTCCAAAATCCGTCACCCCGCCCAGCGTGGTCGACCAAAGCTTGCTCTACCCCTCGCCGTACAAAGAATTCTGGCAGGCCTTCTCGCGCAACAAGGGCGCGGTGGCCGGCCTGGCGTTCATGTGCCTGGTGGTGTTCTGCGCCCTGTTCGCCCCCTGGGTGGCGCCGCACAACCCCAGCGAGCAATACCGCGACTTCCTGCTCACACCGCCGGTATGGCTCGAAGGCGGTACCTGGCAGTTCATCCTCGGTACCGACGAACTGGGCCGCGACCTGCTCTCGCGGCTGATCCAGGGCGCCCGGCTGTCGCTGCTGATCGGCCTGTCATCGGTGGTGATGTCGCTGATCCCGGGTATCCTGCTGGGCCTGCTGGCCGGTTTCTTCCCGCAGATCCTCGGCCCCTCGATCATGCGCCTGATGGACGTGATGCTGGCGCTGCCCTCGCTGCTGCTGGCCGTGGCCATCGTCGCCATCCTCGGCCCAGGCCTGATCAACACGGTGATCGCCATCGCCATCGTCTCGCTGCCGTCCTACGTGCGCCTGACCCGCGCCGCGGTGATGGGCGAACTGAACCGTGACTACGTCACCGCCGCGCGCCTGGCCGGTGCCGGGCTGCCGCGGCTGATGTTCGTCACCGTGCTGCCCAACTGCATGGCGCCGCTGATCGTGCAGGCCACCCTGAGCTTCTCCTCGGCGATCCTCGACGCTGCGGCCCTGGGCTTCCTCGGCCTCGGCGTGCAGCCGCCAACCCCCGAGTGGGGCACCATGCTGGCCTCGGCCCGCGACTACATCGAACGCGCCTGGTGGGTGGTGAGCCTGCCGGGCCTGACCATTTTGCTCAGTGTGCTGGCAATCAACCTGATGGGCGACGGCCTGCGCGACGCGCTGGACCCGAAACTCAAGAACGCCGCCTGAGGAGATCGCCATGTCACTGTTGCAGATCAACAACCTGAACGTGCGCTTCGGCGACGCCAATGCCGTGCCCGTGGTGGACGGCCTCGACCTGAGCGTGGATGCCGGCGAGATCCTCGCCATCGTCGGCGAGTCGGGCTCGGGCAAGTCGGTGACCATGATGGCCCTGATGGGGCTGATCGAAGCCCCCGGGCGCATCACCGCGGACGTGCTCGACTTCGCCGGCACCAACATGCTCAAGCTCAGCGGCCGCCAGCGCCGCAAGGTGGTGGGCAAGGACATCGCCATGGTCTTCCAGGACCCGATGACCGCGCTCAACCCCAGCTATACCGTGGGCTACCAGATCGAGGAAGTGTTGCGCCAGCACCTCGGCCTCAAGGGCAAGGCAGCGCGCCAGCGCGCGCTGGAGCTGCTGAAGAAGGTCGAGATCCCGGCGGCCGAAAGCCGCCTGGACGCCTACCCGCACCAGCTGTCCGGCGGCATGAGCCAGCGCGTGGCCATCGCCATGGCCATCGCCGGCGAGCCAAAACTGCTGATCGCCGACGAACCGACCACCGCGCTGGACGTGACCATCCAGGCGCAGATCATGGAGCTGCTGGTCAACCTGCAGAAAGAGCGCAACATGGCGCTCATTCTCATCACCCACGACCTGGCCGTGGTCGCCGAAACCGCCAAGCGCGTGTGCGTGATGTACGCAGGGCAAGCGGTCGAAGTCGGCCAGGTGCCGGAGCTGTTCGACATCCCCGCCCATCCGTACAGCGAAGCGCTGCTGGCGGCCATTCCCGAGCACAGCATCGGCGCCGAACGCCTGGCCACCCTGCCCGGCATCGTCCCAGGGCGCTATGACCGCCCGCAGGGTTGCCTGCTGTCGCCACGCTGCCCCTACGTCCAGGAAAACTGCCGTCGGCAGCGCCCGGCCCTTGATCCCCAGGCCCACAGCCTGGTGCGTTGCTTCTATCCGCTGAACCAGGAGGTGGCGTGATGGCCGTCGTACTTTCCGCTCGTGAGCTGACCCGCCACTACGAAGTCTCCCGCGGCCTGTTCAAGGGCCATGCGCTGGTGCGGGCGCTCAACGGCGTGTCGTTCGAACTGGAGGCCGGCAAGACCCTGGCCGTGGTCGGTGAATCCGGCTGCGGCAAGTCGACCCTGGCGCGTGCCCTGACCCTGATCGAGGAGCCGTCCTCAGGTTCGCTGCAGATCGCCGGCCACGAGGTCAAGGGCGCCAGCAAGGACCAGCGCAAACAGCTGCGGCGCGACGTGCAGATGGTGTTCCAGAGCCCCTACGCCTCGCTCAACCCGCGGCAGAAGATCGGCGACCAGCTCGCCGAGCCGCTGTTGATCAACACCTCGCTGAGCAAGGCCGAACGCCGCGAGAAAGTGCAGAAGATGATGGAGCAGGTGGGCCTGCGCCCCGAGCACTACCAGCGTTATCCGCACATGTTCTCCGGCGGCCAGCGCCAGCGTATCGCCCTGGCCCGGGCGATGATGCTGCAACCCAAGGTACTGGTGGCCGACGAACCCACCTCGGCGCTGGACGTGTCGATCCAGGCCCAGGTGCTGAACCTATTCATGGACCTGCAGAAGGAATTCAACACCGCCTACGTGTTCATCTCCCACAACCTGGCCGTGGTGCGCCACGTGGCGGACCAGGTGCTGGTGATGTACCTCGGCCGGCCGGCGGAGATGGGGCCCAAGCAGGACATCTACGACAAGCCGCTGCACCCGTATACCCAGGCGCTGCTATCGGCCACCCCGGCGATCCACCCGGACCCGCTGAAGCCGAAGATCCGCATTGCCGGTGAATTGCCCAACCCGCTGAATCCGCCGGATGGATGTGCCTTCCACAAGCGCTGCCCGTATGCCACCGAGCGCTGCGCCAAAGAGGTGCCGGCACTGAGGCAAGTCAGTACACGGCAGGTAGCCTGTCACTACGCTGAACAGTTCCTATAGGAGCAAGCTGAATAAAAACCCGCCTAGGCGGGTTTTTTATCACAGACAGCCCTACAGCAAAACTGTCATTTCTATCAGTAGTCAATTGTCCCCTTCCCTGCAAATCTTTGGCACAGGTGCAATCCAGTAAGCCAAAACAGGGATATAAAATGAACAGTATCAACACCAACGGCGGTCTGTCAGCTTTCATTATCTCCTCTGACCCACAGTTCCCGAGGCGCTGGGTAGATGGCAAGGAAGAGTACAAAACAGACGCCGCCAGCAAAGCAGCTGCCCTTGAGACCTTGCAAGCAAACTACAGCGACATGCAAGCTTATCGAGACGCTAACAAAGACAAACTCATCCCTGTGCTTGTAAACGGAGACATCACGGAGTATGGCGATAAAAAAAATGGTCCTGGTGATAGCTTTCTCACCGTGATGAGAGATGACGTTTTCCCCATTTTAGGCGACAAAGACAATGTCCTGATCGGCCTGGGCAATCACGGCTACGACAACAATATCAATGACACTGCAGACAATGGCGCAGCCGGTGGTATGTTGGAATGGTTTCCGAAGGCGAAACCGAAAACCTGGCTACCTGAAGATCAGAACGAAGGCGATAAAGAATCGGATGACAGCGACAACAATTTTGATTGGCGTCACAATTTTTACGATGGCTGGACCGGCGACATCTGGTATCCATTCAGTTCCTATTCTTATGCAGTAGAGAAAAAGGACCCCAGCGTAACCGGTACAACCTATCGCTTCATTCAGCTGAACAATTATCCAGAGTATGCAAGACACTTTGAAACCGGCAGCTTTGTCGGTGACGAGCACATCTACAACGTCACCCCTTCCACCGCATGGCTTGCTCAACAGTTGAAGCGCGCAGGTGAAAAAAATCAGATTGTGATTGTATCCATGCACCAGAATCGCATGAGCGGCGCCATCAGAACGCTGCTGGAATCAGCCAATGTCACGCTGGTTTGTGTCGGCCATACCCATGGCATTTCAAGCCGAATAGGAGGAACTGCAAATCTACCCATTGTGAATAGCGGCGCCAGTTTTAAAGGCACCTACCTAATTGCCGAAGCCGAGGGAGATTCCCTGAACATCTTCGCAGTGTCTGACAATGATCATGGCAGTAAGAAATCGATTGGATCGGTGCCACTTAAAGTTGCCAATAGCAATGTCCCCCAAGACGATGTAGGACGCTACGTGGTTTTCGAAAGAGATGACGATGGTTATATCGATGGGATCGCAGCCTACGTATCACTTGCCAAATCTGACGTTTACTACCTGAACAAAGATAGCTATTTCAACGACCTTGTTGAAAGCTGCACTATCAATAGAGCCGATGAAGGTACGGAGATCACGGTATACGATCACCCTGGAGACAAGGACATGGATGGTGGAGATTTTGGTCATTACGATGATGACTACGCCGTTATCACGATCAAAAAAGCACTTACACAACCAATCAAAATCACCACATTCGAAGAAGACTATGAAGATGAGTTCATCTCACTCAAGGCACACTACGTAAACGGGCTGGATCATAAAATCTCTCGCGTTAGCGTCAAGCTCAAAAGCGCGGAGGTGGATAGTTTGCCTCTCAGAGAGGCAAAACTATCACGTGATGAATCGAAGCACCAGCTCGTACAGAAAGTTTTGCAAGGCGACCTTCAACTTATCGAGGTTGCTGCGATACTGGATATCGGCCTGATCACAATGCGTCGCATGGTCGATAAAGCCCGCAGAGAGCGCAAAACCGGCTGAATCCATACCTTGAACAAGCCGACTCCTGCAAGATATGAGACCGTCTGCAGGAGCCGGCCATTTCACAAATGGCTTTCTCTCAGTGCATGAAGAACCAGATCAGGATGATCACCGGAATCGGCACGCCAATCATCCACAGTAGTATCGAGCGCATGACCTTTCTCCTTTTTCGAGGGCAACAAGATCCTTGCAGCGCACATGCCAGCTGTATCAAAAAATTACACTCATGTGAATCAATAGGTTGGCGCTCAGGCGACTTGATCAAACCATGCAAAATGCAGGATCCACGCCCTTGCGCCTGGGTTTTCTGCAATGCACTATCAAGCCCATGATCGCCACTCCCCTTCCCGACGGCCCTGGGCAGAACACGCTCACCGCCACCACCGTCATGCGCTACCACCTGTGCTGGAAGCATCGCGACCTGGACGGGGTAATGGCCTTGTACCACCCGGATATCCAGTACCACGACTTCTTCCAGAACCGCGTGCTCGGTTTCGACGAGCTGCGCGACTACGTGCGCGCCAGCCTGCCCCATGAGGCCGGTGAAGACATCGTCCACAACGACCGCATCCGCGTGGATGGCTGCACCGCATTCATCCAGTACCAGGTCACCGTGCAGGGTGGCGACGGGCTGGTGGCGTTCCAGTCCAGCGAGGCGATCACGGTGCTGGACGGGCTGATCTGGCGGGTCAACGAGTACGCAACGCTGGTCCATGGCAACAGCAAGGGTCTGCGCTCCAGCGGGCCACGCCCAGCCACCAGTCGGCTCGGCCTGTCTCCCCGCCAGCTGTCGACCATGGCCCAGGACCTGGAGCATTATTTCCAGGCCCAGCGCCCGTACCTGGACCCCGAGCTGGACCTGCAGCGGGTCGCCGACGAAAGCGGCTACAGCCGCAACCAGATTTCCTACCTGCTCAACCAGGTGCTTGGCCAGAGCTTCTACCGCTACGTCAACCAGGCACGCCTGCAACACCTGATGAGCAGCCTGGACAATAGCTGCGTCGCGGCGCCCGTCGATGACCTGGCGTTCAACGCCGGCTTCAATTCGCTGTCGGCGTTCTACAAGTGCTTTCGCGAACATACCGGCCTGTCGCCCAAGGCTTACCTCAAGCAAATTTCCCTGCGTGCACGCACGTAAGACAGCCCACGCCACGCTTCACTAGGATCGCCACAGACCCTCAGTGGATGTGGAGCACGACCCGATGCAACCTTTGCGCACGATCAGCCTGTGGATGGACCAGCTCGACGAGCCGTTGTGCGCGCGCCCGGCCCTGCGCCAGGACCTGGACCTCGACGTGTGCATCATCGGTGCCGGCTATACCGGACTGTGGACGGCCTACTACCTCAAGCGCCAGGCGCCGCAGCTGAACATCGCGGTGATCGAGGCCAACATCGCTGGCTTCGGCGCCTCCGGACGCAATGGCGGCTGGCTGATGGGCAACCTGCTGGGCGAGGACCGCCTGCTGGCCACGCTCTCGCCGCAGCAACGGCGTGAAAGCATCGACCTGCTGCACGGCATCCCCGACGAAGTCCACGACGTGCTCCTGCGCGAAGGCATCGCCTGCGACTACCGCAAAGGCGGAGTGCTCTACTGCGCCGCCCGCTACCCGGAACAGGAACGCAGCCTGCGCGCCTGGCTCGACGACCTCTACCGCCAGGGCATGAATGAAGACGATTACCGCTGGCTGCGCCCGGAACAGCTGGATGCCCAGCTGAAGGTAAGCAACCCCTACGGCGCCCTCTACAGCCCGCACGTCGCCACCATTCAACCGGCCAGGCTGGTGCGTGGCCTGGCACGGACGGTCGAGGCCATGGGCGTGCCGATCTACGAGAACACGCCAGCCATAGACTGGCAGACCGGCGAAGTGCGCACCCCGTTGGCACGTATCCGCAGCCACTGGGTGGTGCCGGCCGTGGAAGGCTACGCCGCCAGCCTGCCACCGCTCGGGCGGCACCAACTGCCGGTACAGAGCCTGCTGGTGGCCACCGAGCCGCTGCCGGAGTCGACATGGGAGCAGATCGGCCTGGGCCAGGGCCAGGCCTTCAGCGAAAACAGCCGCCAGGTCACCTATGGCCAGCGCAGCGCTGACAACCGCCTGGTGTTCGGTGCCCGCGGCGGCTACCGCTTCGGTGGCCGCCTGCGCGAGGA
Source organism: Pseudomonas sp. RC3H12 (assembly GCF_018596375.1). NCBI lineage: Bacteria > Pseudomonadati > Pseudomonadota > Gammaproteobacteria > Pseudomonadales > Pseudomonadaceae > Pseudomonas > Pseudomonas sp. RC3H12. The sequence continues at coordinate 3,867,528 of NZ_CP075595.1, forward strand.
CTTCACCCTGACCACCGACGAGGTGGAGCTGCGCTGCTACCTGTTCGGCGAACTGTTCCCACAGCTCAAGCACGTACGCATCACCCACTCCTGGGGCGGCAACCTCGGCATGGCCCGGCGTTTCCGCCCGCACATGCTCTGCGACCGCCAGCGCGGTATCGCCCTGGCCGGCGGTTATGGCGGCGAGGGCGTCGGCGCCACCAACCTCGGTGGACGCACCCTGGCCGCGCTGATCCTCGGCCAGCACAACGAACTGACCGCGCAGCCCTGGGTGCACGACAACCGCCCGCTGTCGAGCTTGGCCAGCTGGCCGCCCGAGCCGTGCCGCTGGCTGGGCTACAACGCGATCATCCAGAGTTTCGTCCACGAGGACCGGACCCTCGCCAACCCGACCAGCGCCCCCTGGCGGCGGCGCCTGGCCAGTGGGTTGGCCGATTTCATGGAAGGCTTCATGCACTGACTTCCCCTCACCACCACACAGGATCCACCGGTCATGAGCATCACCCAGTTCAAACACACCGACAGCGTCATCCTGGACAGCAGCACTCCGGTCGCCGTGCCCCTTGGCGAGCCGGTCGCGGTCACCTCGGTCACCTGCGTCGAGCGCAGCGACGGCGTCGAGACCGGCATCTGGGAATGCACCCCGGGGCGCTGGCGGCGGCAGATCGTGCAGCAGGAGTTCTGCCATTTCATCAAGGGCCGCTGCACCTTCACTCCCGACGGTGGCGAGCCCCTGGTCATAGAAGCCGGAGACGCCCTGATGCTACCGGCCAACAGCCTCGGCACCTGGGATATCCTGGAGACCGTGCGCAAGACCTACGTCCTCATTTTCTGATCCGCTGATCGCCTGCCTTCGATAACAACAGACAAAGCAAGGTAACCCCGACATGCGCACCCTCCTTCTCGCTCCCCTGATGCTGGCCGCCGGCATGGCCAGTGCCGCCGACTCGGTGAAGATCTACAACTGGTCGAGCTACATCGCCCCGGACACGCTGAAGCACTTCCAGCAAACCACCGGTATCAATCCCACCTACGACGTGTTCGACAGCAACGAGACCCTCGACGGCAAGCTGATGACCGGCAACTCCGGCTACGACGTGGTGTTCCCCTCCAACCACTTCATGGCCCGGCAGATCCAGGGCAAGGCGCTGAAGCAGCTGGACAAGTCGCAACTGCCCAACTGGAAGAACCTCAACCCGGTGTTGCTCAAGGCCCTGGAGGTCAACGACCCTGGCAACCAGTACGGCTTCCCATACCTGTGGGGCAGCACCGGCATCGGCTACAACATCGACAAGGTCAAGGCGGTGCTCGGCGACAATGCGCCCATCGACTCTTGGGACCTGTTCTTCAAGCCCGAATACCTCGCCAAGCTCAAAAGTTGCGGCGTGGCGGTGCTGGACAACGGCCCCGAGCTGCTGCCGATCGCCCTGCACTACCTGGGCCTGCCCCACCACAGCCAAAACCCGGCGGACTACGACAAGGCCAAGGCGTTGCTGATGCAGGTGCGCCCGTATATCAGCTACTTCCATTCCTCGAAGTACACCGGCGACCTGGCCAATGGCGACGTGTGCCTGGTGGTGGGTTTCTCGGGCGACGTACTGCAGGCGAAGAACCGTGCCGAGGAGGCGAAGAACGGGGTGAAGGTGGGCTACTCGATCCCGAAGGAAGGCGCGCCGATGTGGTTCGACATGGTGGCCATGCCGGCCGATGCCCCTGACGAGAAGGCTGGCTATGCCTACATGAACTACCTGTTGCAGCCGGAGGTGATGGCCAACATCAGCAACTTCGTGCAGTACGCCAATGGCAACCAGCAGGCGGATGCGCTGGTGGACCCGGTGCTGAAGAGCAACACGATGATCTACCCGAGTGACGACGTGATGGGCAAGTTGTACGCGCTGGAAGCGATGCCGGCGAAGATCGACCGCATCAGAACGCGGATCTGGACCAGCATAAAAGCCGGCAACTGACATGCATCAGTTACACGCTTGAAGCTGCAAGCGACAAGAAAAAGGCGGGCCTTTCCAGGCCCGCCTCTTCTTGAAGCTCGCAGCTTGCAGCTGCTCTTAGTGGTGCTCGCGAGTCGCGCGGAATTTCACATCCGGCCAGCGCTCTTCCATCAGCGCCAGGTTGACCCGGGTCGGGGCCAGGTAGGTCAGGTGACCACCGCCGTCGATGGCCAGGTTCTCCACGGCCTTGTTCTGGAATTCCTCGAGCTTCTTCTTGTCGTCGCAGCTGATCCAGCGCGCCGACCAGACGGTGATCGGCTCATAGGCGCACTCGACCTTGTACTCTTCCTTCAGGCGGCTGGCGACCACGTCGAACTGCAGCACACCGACCGCGCCGAGGATGATGTCGTTGCTGCGCTCGGGGAAGAACACCTGGGTCGCGCCCTCTTCGGCCAGCTGCTGCAGGCCCTGGCGCAGCTGCTTGGATTTCAGCGGGTCCTTCAGGCGCACGCGGCGGAACAGCTCCGGGGCGAAGTGCGGGATGCCGGTGAAGCCCAGCGCCTCGCCTTCGGTGAAGGTGTCGCCGATCTGGATGGTGCCATGGTTGTGCAGGCCGATGATGTCGCCGGCATAGGCCTCCTCCAGCTGCTCGCGCTCGGAGGAGAAGAAGGTCAGGGCATCGCCGATGCGCACGTCCTTGCCGGTGCGCACGTGGCGCATCTTCATGCCCTTTTCGTACTTGCCCGAGCAGATACGCATGAAGGCGATACGGTCACGGTGTTTCGGGTCCATGTTCGCCTGGATCTTGAACACGAAGCCGGTGAATTTCTCTTCCACCGGTTCCACGGTGCGCTCGTGGGCGACCCGGGCCAGCGGGCGCGGCGCCCAGTCGACAACCGCGTCGAGCACATGGTCGACACCGAAGTTGCCCAATGCGGTACCGAAGAACACCGGGGTCAGCTGGCCATTGATGAACGCGTCCTGGTCGAACTCGTGGCAGGCGCCCTGCACCAGCTCGAGTTGTTCGAGGAAGCGGTCGTACTCATCACCCAGGTGGGCGCGGGCTTCATCGGAGTCGAGCTTCTCGATGATTTTCGCTTCGGTGCGCTCGTGGCCATGCCCCGGGGTGTAGACGATGATGTAGTCGCCGGCCAGGTGATACACGCCCTTGAAGTCGCGGTAGCAACCGATCGGCCAGGTGATCGGCGCGGCCTTGATCTTCAGCACCGCCTCGATTTCGTCGAGCAGTTCGATCGGGTCGCGGATGTCCCGGTCGAGTTTGTTGATGAAGCTGACGATCGGCGTATCGCGCAGGCGGCACACGTCCATCAGGGCAATGGTGCGCGGCTCGACGCCTTTACCGCCGTCGAGCACCATCAGCGCCGAGTCCACCGCGGTCAGGGTGCGATAGGTGTCTTCCGAGAAGTCTTCGTGGCCGGGGGTGTCGAGCAGGTTGATCATATGCTCGCGGTAGGGGAACTGCATCACCGAGGTGGTGATGGAGATGCCGCGCTGCTTCTCCATTTCCATCCAGTCGGAGGTGGCGTGGCGGTCGGACTTGCGCGACTTCACGGTACCGGCGACGGCAATGGCCTTGCCCATCAGCAGGAGCTTCTCGGTGATGGTGGTCTTACCGGCGTCGGGGTGGGAAATGATTGCGAAAGTGCGGCGCTTCGCGACTTCGGCGGCCTGGTTGGTCATGGGAAATCGCCTGACTGGGGATTCAAAAAGGGGCGATATCATACCTGAAGTCGGGCGTCAGGCCAAAACAAGCCCCAACGGTTCGACCCAATTCGCCCCTGCCGCATTGGTTAACCATCAACAAGCGAATCGCCGGCAAGCCCCTCGATGGTTATAGGAGCTCGGCCAGGCAGATGAACGACCAGCTCCAGTCTTCCCCCCATGGCTTCCAGATAGTCACGCAACGTAGAGATCAACATATCGCTACGGTTCTCGAACCTGGAAACATTGCCCTGACGAACGTCGAGGCGCTCGGCCATGCTTTCCTGGGTGATCTCGAGTTGTTTACGCAAGGCCTGAAGCGTCATTTCCTCACGAATCAGTTCGCGACCACGCTCCTCGATTCTTGCCCTGCGCTCAGGCGTCAGCTCGTTCATCACGTCTTCAAGCGTCTTGTACATTTCTCAACCTCTGGACAAATGTCGATCAAACCGTTCATCGGCACGGGTAATCAGGCTTCCATAAAATCTACGCTCATTGATACCAGCCTTGTCCCCCGCAACGAGCAACAACGCAGAGCGCGAACGATCGAAAGCGAATGCGACTCGCCATACACCGCCATCTGCGTTGAACCTCAACTCTTTCATGTTCGAATGCCTCGAGCCTTTCAGCGTGTCCACATGCGGACGCCCCAATGCGGGGCCAAAATGCTTGAGCAGATGAAGCTGCGCCAGCAATTCATCCTGTACCACCTCGGTCAACACCTGTAGCTCGTAATTGAACTCCCGGCACATTCCAATAGACCACCCCATTAAAATACCTCCAAGGGAATATCCCCTCAAGCGCATACCAAGAATATTCGAGAAGAAATTCTGAACATCTGCAAGATGCCTCGATAGCAGGTACTTCAACGTCTCAACGTAATATTCACGCTTGATTTTCGCGTGAAATTTCCTACACACCAGTGATTAACACTGGCCAAATGCCGCCCCAGATGGGAACCTTTACGTCCACGGAGACGTCCACTCCCCTGCAAGCCGCTTCGCTTCAGGGCTGGTTTCACCTGCTTCACGAGCCCGACGGGGTTCGGCTCATGGCCTGATGCCGCGCATCGGGCTGCTACTCGCGACCACGCTGCCCGCCGCCAGGAATGGCCGGCCGCACGGGGGTGTGATCGCCGACTATAAAAAAGGAGTCCGCCTGTGGCTGCACGCTACGGAAAAGGGCTGTTGGGATGGGCCGCCGTGCTCGTCATCCTGGCCCTGCTGATCCACTGGATCGGCATCGACACGATCGCCCGCTACCGCGACGATCTTGGGTTCTACCTGCAAGCGCACCTGGTCCTGGTGCTGGCTTCGATGGCGGCGGCGCTGGCCGTGGGCATCCCCGCCGGCATTGCTTTGAGTCGACCGCACCGGGTCGACAAGGCCGAGCGCTTCATGCAGTTGTTCAACGTTGGCAACACCATTCCTCCCCTGGCCGTTCTGGCCATCGCCCTGAGTATCCTGGGCATCGGCGCAGGTCCTGCGATCTTCGCACTGTTCCTCGCCTCCCTCCTGCCCATCGTGCGCAACACCTACGAGGGCCTGAAAAACGTCCCCGCCTCGCTCAAGGAAGCCGCCACCGGCATCGGCATGACCCCGCGCCAGCAACTCTGGCAGGTAGAGCTACCCAACGCCGTGCCGATCATCGTCGGCGGCGTGCGCGTGGCCCTGGCCTTGAACGTGGGCACCGCGCCCCTGGCGTTCCTGATCGGCGCCAACAGCCTGGGCAGCCTGATCTTCCCAGGCATCGCCCTGAACAACCAGCCGCAGCTGCTGCTCGGCGCCGCCTGTACGGCGTTGCTGGCCCTGGCGCTCGATGCGTTGGTGAGTTTCTCCAGCAAGCGCTGGCTGGAACGTGGCCTGGCCCAATAAGAAGAGGCAAAGCATGAAGAAAACAATCGCCTTGTTCCTGGGCGCGGCCCTGCTTTGCGCAGGCATTGCCCAGGCCGCGGAAAAACCACAGATCCGCATCGGCGCCCGGGTGTTCACCGAACAGACCGTGCTTGCCGAAATCACCGCCCAGCACCTGCGCGCCAACGGCTTCGAGGTGCGGGTGACCACCGGGCTGGGCAGCAATATCGCCCGCCAGGCCCAGGAAACCGGCCAACTCGACCTGATGTGGGAATACACCGGCGTATCGCTGGTCTCGTACAACCATATCGACGAGCGCATGCCCGACGCCGCAGCCACCTATGCGCGAGTGAAAGAACTCGACGCGAAGAAGGGCCTGGTCTGGCTGGCGCCGTCGAAGTTCAGCAACACCTACGCCCTGGGCCTGCCAAAGGCCGTCGCCGCGGCCTACCCGCAGATCAACTCGATCAGCGACCTCAACCAGGTGCTGCATGACGAAGCCGACCGCAATCACCTGGTGGCGCTGGACACCGAGTTCGCCAACCGCCCGGATGGCCTGGTCGGCCTGCGCGAGCTGTACGAGCTGCCGCTGGACCGGCGCAACATCCGCCAGATGGACGGTGGCCTGGTGTACACCGCCATGCGCAACAACCAGGTGTTCGCCGGCCTGGTCTACACCACCGACGGGCGCCTTAACGCGTTCGACCTCAAGCTGCTGGAAGACGACAAGCACTACTTCCCCGACTACACCGCCGCCCCGGTGCTGCGCCAGGCCGTGCTCGACGCACATCCTCAGCTGGCCACCCTGCTCAAGCCGCTGGCCGAACAGCTGGACGACGAGACCATGCGCCAGCTCAACGCCAAGGTCGATGTCGAGCACCAGAGCCCGACGGTGGTGGCCGCCGCGTTCCTGCGTGAGCACCCACTCAGCGAGGTACAGCCATGAACCTGCTCGACACCTTCGTCCACCTCGACTGGGCACAGGTCCTGCAACTGACCTGGCAGCACATCATGCTGGTCGGCATCGCGGTGGGCCTGGCGATCCTTGTCGGCGTGCCGCTGGGCATCCTGATGACCCGCTTCCCGGTGTTCGCCGGCCCGCTGCAGGCCAGCGCCACCGTGCTGCTGACCATCCCCTCGATCGCCCTGTTCGGCTTGCTGCTGCCGTTCTACTCGAAGTTCGGCCAGGGCCTGGGGCCACTGCCGGCGATCACTGCAGTGTTCCTTTATTCACTGCTGCCGATCCTGCGCAACACCTACCTGGCGCTGACCAACGTCGAGCCCGGTATCCGTGAAGCCGCACGCGGCATCGGCATGACCTTCGGCCAGCGCCTGCGCATGGTCGAGTTGCCCATCGCCGTGCCGGTGATCCTCGCCGGCGTGCGCACCGCCGTGGTGATGAACATCGGCGTGATGACCATCGCCGCGACCATCGGTGCCGGCGGTCTGGGCGTGCTCATCCTCACCTCCATCAGCCGCAGCGACATGTCGATGCTGATGGTCGGCGCTGTGCTGGTCAGCCTGCTGGCGATCATCGCCGACCTGATCCTGCAAGCCCTGCAACGTGCCCTGACTCCAGAAGGACTGCGCTCATGATCGAACTGAAGAACCTCAGCAAGACCTTCAACGTCAACGGCAAGGACGTCAAAGCCGTCGACGCGGTAAGCCTCACCGTCAACGAAGGCGAAATCTGCGTGTTCCTCGGCCCCTCCGGCTGCGGCAAGAGCACCACGCTGAAGATGATCAACCGCCTGATCACACCGACCTCAGGGCAAGTGTTCATCAATGGCGAGGACACCACCGGCCTGGACGAGGTGACCCTGCGCCGGCACATCGGCTACGTGATCCAGCAGATCGGCCTGTTCCCCAACATGACCATCGAGGAGAACATCACCGTGGTGCCGCGCCTGCTCGGCTGGGACAAGCAGAAATGCCATGACCGCGCCCGCGAACTGATGCACATGATCAAGCTCGAGCCCAAGCAGTACCTGCAACGCTACCCGCGCGAACTGTCCGGCGGCCAGCAGCAACGCATCGGCGTGATCCGCGCCCTGGCCGCCGAGGCCCCGGTGCTGCTGATGGACGAACCGTTCGGCGCGGTCGACCCGATCAACCGCGAGATGATCCAGAACGAGTTCTTCGAGATGCAGCGGGCCCTGAACAAGACGGTGATCATGGTCAGCCATGACATCGACGAGGCCATCAAGCTGGGCGACAAGATCGCCATCTTCCGCGCCGGCAAGCTGTTGCAACTGGATCACCCGGACACCCTGCTGGCACACCCGGTGGACGATTTCGTCAGCAACTTCGTCGGCCAGGACAGCACCCTGAAACGCCTGCTGCTGGTACGCGCCGAAGATGCGGCGGACAACGCGCCGTCGCTGAGCCCGGAAACACCGGTGAGCGAGGCGCTGGAGCTGCTGGATGAGCACGACCGCCGTTATGCAGTGGTGACAGACGCCGCGAACAAGGCGCTGGGCTATGTGCGCCGCCGCGACATGCACCGCCAGCAAGGAACCTGCGGCGACTTCCTGCGTCCGTTCAATGCCACCGCGGCGCACGACGAGCACCTGCGCATCCTGCTGTCGCGCATGTACGAGTTCAACCGGGCGTGGTTGCCGGTGCTGGATGCCGAACAGGTGTTCCTGGGAGAGGTGACACAGGAGTCGATTGCGGCGTACCTGAGTTCTGGGCGCTCGCGCGGGGCGAAGACCTCGATCGTGTCGCCGGCGCAGGCAGTGATTTCCTGAGCCGGCCTCATCGCGGATGAATCCGCTCCTACAGGTAGGAGCGGATTCATCCGCGATTAAGGCGACGCGCTATCAGAACCCTACACTGGCCTGCACATAGAACGTGCGCGGCTCACCCACATAGATCCCCGCGTTGTTGTCGCTGGAGCGGGTGAAATACTGCTTGTCGAACAGGTTCTTCACCCCGGCGGCCAGCTTCAGGCTCGACAGCTGCGGCCCGAACGCATAGCCACCCCGGGCATGCCAGGTGACGTAGCCCGGAATGTCGCCATACTGCCCGTCGGCGCTCGGCTGGGTGATGTAGTTGCCGTTGAAGCTGCCATCGGCGTTCATCCCGGTACCCGGCGCGCGCTGCTTCGACTGGGCGTAGGCATCCAGGTTCCAGGTCCAGCGGTTGACCTCGTAGCGCACGCCGGCGGTGGCCACCTGGCGCGAATAGAACGGCAGGTCACGCCCCTTGAAACCAGGGATCTCGCCCTCGTAGGTGGCACGGGTGTAGGTGTAGCCAGCATTCACCGACAGCCCCTGCAGGCGTGGGTCCAGGCCGGACAGGTCGTAGCGCGCCGAGGCCTCGATGCCCTGGTGCTTGGTCGCCCCCAGGTTGGTCCAGCCGACATCGTTGCTGATGTACTGCAGCTCATCGTCGAAGTCGATGTAGAAGGCTGTCAGCTCACCGGCCCAGTTGCCGTTGTCATAGCGCGTACCAATTTCGTAGGTCTTGGCCTTCTCCGGCTCCAGGCCGTTTGCCGTGCTGTCGCCGACGCCGCCCTGGCCCAGCTGGAAGTACTGCAGGCTGCCGAACGAGGTCTCGTAGTTGGCGAACAGCTTCCACGCATCGGACAGGTGGTACATCACGCTCAGCGCTGGCAGCGGTTCGTTGCTGGTGATGCTGCGGTTCTTCTCCGGCACTGGGCGATAGTTGGCGTCCATCACCGGGCGGTCGCGCCAGTCGGTGTTGATGTGCTCGAAGCGGATGCCCGGGGTGATGGTCCAGTTGCCGACGTCGATCTTGTCGTCGATGTAGTAGGCGCTGGCCTCGGTGCCACCGCTGCGGTCCTGGAACACATGGCCGTCGGAGGTCGGGGTCACGGTCGGCACGTTGTCGACCAGCGCCAGGCGGGTGGACTGCTCGCGCATCGCTTCCTTCAGATAGCGATAGCCGACGCTGACTTCCTGGGTGGTCGGGCCGACGAAGAAGATCCGCGACAGACGTGGCTCGATGGCAAAGGTGTGGTAGTTGCGCGGGTACGACGACAGGGTCTTCTGGTCGCGGGCGGCGATGGCGCTGCCACGGAAGCTGTCGGTGTAGTAGGTCAGCACCTCGAACTGGGTGGCGTCGTCGATCTGCCGCTGCCACTTGAACGACACGTCCTTGCGGCGGCCGCTGAAGTAGTCGTAGTCGCGCACCGACTGGTAGGGGTTGTGATCGTACTGCGCCTGGGTCAGGCCACCCGGCATGTCGGCGCGGCCGTCGTAGTAGTGGAAATTGAGCCAGAACTCGTCGACATCGGTCGGTGCCCAGTGGGTCTTGAGCATCACGTCGTCGATATCGTTGTCGTTGTTGCTTTCGCGATAGCCATCGCCATTCACGCCGGTATACAGCAACGCCACGCCCATGCCGTTGTCGGCAGTGCCGCCGACGAAGGCCGACTCGGTGTGCTTCCAGCCGCCATCGCGCGAAGTCTCGAGGGTGGTGGACAGCTCGCCGCTGGCCTTCTCGGGGATCGCCCGAGTGACGAAGTTGATCACCCCACCGACGTTCTGCGGGCCATAGCGCACGGAGCCTGCACCACGGACCACGTCGATGCTGTCGAGGTTGCCAGAGGAGATCGGCGCCATCGACAGCTGTGGCTGGCCGTAGGGGGCGAAGGCCGCCGGAATGCCATCGATCAGCACGGTCGAACGCGGTGACAGGCGCGACGTCAGGCCACGCACGCCGACATTCAGCGACAGGTCGCTGCCACCGGTGCCGTTGGAATCCTGCACCTGCACGCCCGGGATACCGCGCAGGGCGTCACGCACGTTCATCGTGCCCTTCTCCACCATCGCTTCACGGCGTACCACGGTGCGCGCGCCCGGGTGGTTCTGCACCACGCTCTGGTCGGCGTCGCCCAGCCAGTCCCCGACCACCTTGATATCGGTGGGCGCCAGCTCCAGGCTGCCGGTGGTCAGGGTGCCAGCGGCCTGGGCCGGCTTGACCACCACGGTGTCCGCGGACTGCTCGAAGGTCAGCCCGCTACCTTGCAGCAGTTGCTGCAGGGCCTGCTCCGGCGCCAGGTTGCCGGACACCGCCGGGGCCTGCTTGCCGTCCACCAGCTCGGGGCTGAAGAACAGTTGCAGGTTGGTCTGCTGGCCCAACTGCTTGAGTGCGCCCGCCAATGGCTGGGCCTGGATCTGGATGGTATCGGCGTAGCTGTTGCCGGCGGCGGCGCTGACCGCCAGGGCCAGCGCCAGGCGGCGCAGCTGGAGAAGGGGATTATTGTTGTTCACGTCTTCGATGGGTCCTGAGAGTCGGGATAAACGCCAACCGCATGCAAATGGAAATGCTTGGCAGTTGCAGCTGGCGGGGAAGACGAACGAACGGAAAAAAACCTGAATCTATTTCAGAACAATTTCGCTGGAGCCGTCCGCAAGGGTCTTCACCCGCACCGGCAGGATGCTCGGCAAGGCCCGCAACAGGGCGTCCGGGTCGTCAGTGCTGAAGGTGCTCGACAGGCGTAGCGCGGCGGCCTTGCCTGGCGCCACATGCAGTGGCCGGGCACGGTAGCGCGAGACTTCCGCCACGACATCGCTAAGCGGCGCGTTGTCGAATACCAGCTTGCCCTGGCGCCAGGCTGTCACCGCGTTGGCATCGATGGCATAGGGCGCGGCGACCTTGCCCTGCGCATCGATATGCGAACCCTGGCCGGCAGTGAGCAGCGCCAGCGACTCGGCCGCGCCCTGTACCTTGACCGAACCCTGCTCCACCGCCACGCGGGTGCTGTTCGGATCCTGGCGTACATCGAAGCGGGTGCCGGTGACGGTGACATCGCCCTGGGCAGTGCTCACCACGAAGGGGCGGTCACTGTCGTGCGCGACGATGAACATCGCCTCGCCCGCGCCCAGGCGCACATGGCGCTGCCCCGCAGAGAACATCACCTGCACCTGGGTGGCACTGTTGAGTTCCAGCCGTGAGCCGTCCGGCAGTTCGACCTGACGCCGCTCGCCCAGGGCCGTAGTCAACGTGTCCTGATGGTTGAGCTGCTGATACTGCCAACCTGTCCAGCCCAGCCCCAGCGCGACCACCGCCACGCCGGCCGCCAAAGCCTGGCGCAGTAGACGGCGGCGCGGAAGCTGGCGCACCGGCTCGGGCTGGCACAGCGCCTCGAGGCGTTGCCGCGGAATGAAGTCGGCGGCGCGCCACAGTTGCGCCAGGCGCTCGTACTCTTGCCGATTTGAGGGGTGCTGCGCCAACCACGCCTGCAATGCCGCGTGCACGGCTTTGTCGTGCGGCGCGTCCTGAGCGCGGGCGAACCAGCAGGCCGCCTGCTCGCCCACGGGATCGGGCACGTGCTGTTTCATCGAAGGGGTCTCCTGACTCATCTGGCCGACACATCCAGGTGCTCACGCAGATGTCGGAGCGTGCGGATCATATACTTTTCGACCATGTTCTTGGTCAAACCCATGCGCTCGGCGATCTCGGCCTGGGTCAGGCCTTCGAGCTTCTGCCAGACGAACACCCTGCGGCAATTCAGCGGCAGCTCGGCCAGCGCCCGCTCGACGCTGTCGGCCAGTTCCAGGGCATGTACATACGCTTCCGGATCGTCCCCTTCGGCCATGTCCCCTGCGAAGGCCTCAAGCTCCAAGGCCTGACGCCGGTCCTCGCGGCGAAAGCCGTCGACGGCGATGTTGCGGGCGGTCTGGTGCAGATAGGCGCGTGGCTGTTCGACCTGCTCGCGCGGGTTTTCCAGCACCCGCACAAAGGCGTCGTGGGTGAGGTCCTCGGCCTGCTGTCGACTGCGCAGTTTGCGCGTCCAGGTGCCGATCAGCTCTTGGTAATGGTCGAGGAAGCCTTTGGGTCCGGACACGGTCGGGGTCGTCAGGGAGGCAGATGAGGTCGCGAATAGTAATGTTTCTCATCAAGGACGGCAATCGACATGTCCCCTGCACGACCAATGGCCACGACGGGCTCTGCGTAACAAAAAATTTATGGCCAATTTCGCGGTAAAGACCGGGCTGAGCACGTGGCCATAAATTTGAACACTCAGTGTCCATTCGCAGCCCTGTCTCAGCCCCCGACAAACGGTCACCTACGGTTTCCTCCGCCCTTTCGCAGCGAAACCAGAGCCATCATGCAAAGAATGAAGCTGTCAGCCGATCGCGGCCAGATCGCCACCTATTCCACAATTTTTTACGCTGATGGCCTTTTCAGGAACCTACCGGGCGCCCATCAGTCGGTTATCACAGCGGCAGCTCCGCGACAGGCGACGAGTACCCCGGGATTGCCTGTTGATATTGCCGTTTTCACGTCCTAAAGTGCGCGCCGAACGTCCATGCTGGAAACGATCCATCCGGCTCAAGTACTGACGACGAGACAGCAAGGTCATCCGCCTTTTCCAAGCACGGCTGACCTTTTTGCTTTCGGCGACATGCCTTGGGAAGTAGGCGAACCAAAGTGGGGATACGGAGGACGTTCAGTTGCTGCCACTTATCTTTTCAGTTTGCCCATGGAGCCCCTGAGCATGTCGATCCAGGTCGAAGACTACTTTGCGCGTGACACCTTCCAGAAAATGAAGGCGTTCGCCGACAAGCAGGAAACCCCGTTCGTTCTCATCGATACCCAGATGATCAGCCAGGCCTATGACGACCTGCGCGCCGGGTTCGAATTCGCCAAGGTCTACTACGCGGTCAAGGCCAACCCTGCGGTCGAGATCATCGACCTGCTGAAGGAAAAGGGCTCGAGCTTCGACATCGCCTCGATCTATGAACTGGACAAGGTGCTCGGCCGCGGCGTCAGCGCCGACCGTATCAGCTACGGCAACACCATCAAGAAGTCCAAGGACATCCGCTACTTCTACGAGAAAGGCGTGCGCCTGTACGCCACCGACTCCGAGGCCGACCTGCGCAACATCGCCAAGGCCGCGCCGGGCTCGAAAGTCTATGTGCGTATTCTCACCGAAGGCTCCACCACTGCCGACTGGCCACTGTCGCGCAAATTCGGCTGCCAGACCGACATGGCCATGGACCTGCTGATCCTCGCCCGCGACCTGGGCCTGGTGCCCTACGGCATCTCCTTCCACGTCGGCTCGCAACAGCGCGACATCAGCGTGTGGGACGCAGCCATCGCCAAGGTCAAGGTGATCTTCGAGCGCCTCAAGGAAGAAGACGGCATCGAGCTGAAGCTGATCAACATGGGCGGCGGCTTCCCGGCCAACTACATCACCCGCACCAACAGCCTCGAGACCTACGCCGAAGAGATCATCCGCTTCCTCAAGGAAGACTTCGGTGACGACCTGCCGGAAATCATCCTGGAGCCTGGCCGTTCGCTGATCGCCAACGCCGGCATCCTGGTCAGTGAAGTGGTGCTGGTGGCGCGCAAGTCTCGTACTGCCGTCGAGCGCTGGATCTACACCGACGTGGGCAAGTTCTCCGGCCTGATCGAAACCATGGACGAAGCCATCAAGTTCCCGATCTGGACCGAAAAGAAAGGCGAAACCGAAGAAGTCGTCATCGCCGGCCCGACCTGCGACAGCGCCGACATCATGTACGAAAACTACAAGTACGGCCTGCCGCTGAACCTGGCCATCGGTGACCGCCTGTACTGGCTGTCGACCGGTGCCTACACCACCAGCTACAGCGCGGTGGAGTTCAACGGTTTCCCGCCGCTGAAGGCTTACTACCTGTAACTCGAGGCGTCACTTGGGGCTGCTACGCAGCCCTACTTGCTCGTGGCAGCGGTCTCGCGCAGAGGCCCGCACGATCAGGCTCAGTCTTCCCGCCGTTCGATCTCCTCGGCATAACGCGCCGCAAAGGCCATCAATGCTGGCCCCGCCCCCTGCAACGTCACCAGCGCACTGCGCAGGAAATTCAGGTTGCCTTCGACCCTGGCCCGGTCCAGCCACGGCCCGGCCTCGGCGATCTGCCCCCGCTCGACCAGCACCAGCGCCAGGCTGAACATCCCGCGGAAATCCCCCGCCTCGGCCGAACGGCGATACCAGCGCATGGCCCGCACCGGGCTCGCGGCGGTGGCAATGCCCTGCTCCAGATACCGCCCATACAGGTTCATCGACTTGGCATGCCCCAGCTGCGCGGCTTTCTCGTAGCACATCAACGCCTGGGACTGGCTGGCCGGCACCCCACGACCGGTGGCCAGCAGATTGGCTAGGTTGTACATCCCCCAGTCCAGCCCAGCGTCGGCCGCCCGGGCATAGTGAATGGCCGCCTGGGCGAGATCCACCTCGCCACCCCAGCCATGCTCGAGGCAACGGCCAAGCATGTTGTGGGCCATGGCACTGCCACCCTGGGCGGCAATGGCGAACCAACGCCGGGCCACGTTGGCATCCTCTTCGATACCGCGCCCATCGAGCAGGATCTGCCCAAGCAACAGCTGCGCCTCGACCGCCCCTTGCCCCGCCGCCGTGAGGATCGCCTGCGCGGCCTGTCCCGGGCTGTGCTCGAGCATCGCCTTGAGCCCGGCCACATCCACCACTTCCTCACGACGCAATTGATAAGACACGGCTCAGACCTCGGCCCAGCGGCGCAGCAGGTTGTGGTAGGTGCCCGTCAGTTGCAGCAGCGACGGGTGCTCGGGCACATCGGCGCCGAGCTGGCGAATTGCATTGTCCATCTCGAACAGCAAGGTGCGCTGGCTGTCCTCGCGCACCAGGCTCTGGGTCCAGAAGAACGCCGCATAGCGCGCCCCGCGGGTGACCGGGTTGACCTTGTGCAGGCTGGTGCCGGGGTACAGCACCAGGTCGCCGGCGGCCAGCTTGACCTGGCGCACGCCATAGGTGTCCTGGATCACCAGCTCGCCGCCGTCATAGCTGTCAGGGTCGCTGAGAAACAGCGTCGAGGACAGGTCGGTACGCACGCGCTCCGGGCTGCCCTTGGGCTGGCGCAGGGCATTGTCGATATGGAAATCGAAACTGCCGCCCTCGCGATAGCAGTTGATCAGTGGCGGGAACACCTTGTGCGGCAGCGCCGCGGACATGAACAACGGGTTGCGCCACAGCCGCTCGATCAACGCACTGCCGATTTCCTTGGCCAGCGCATGCCCCTCGGGCAACTGCAGGTTGTGCTTGGCCTTGGCCGACTGGTATCCGGCGGTGATTTTGCCGTCGGCCCAATCGGCCTGCTCCAGGGCCTGGCGGATGCGCAGAATTTCGTCAGCCTCGAACAGGCCTGGGATGTGAAGCAGCATGGCGACGGCACCGAGAGCGAGAGGGGCGTCAATGATATTGATTACCTTTTACCTACCACAAGCCCCTTTCTCCAGAGCGCGACGGATGAGACCGTAAAAACCGTAAGGCAAAATTGTAAAGAATGTAAATTCCTGGCGAATGGTAACGCTTCTCAATTGTTCCTTACATTCGCTTACATTAACATCCGCGGCCTTCATACCTTGGGGAAGGTCTACAACAATGCGTCACGTGCCATCTGCTGTGAGTTCACCACGACTGCTCGCCTCTGCCATCGGCATGGCGATCACCGCCACCTCGGCCTATGCCGCCGACCCGGCCGCCAGCAACGCCATCACCCTCGACGCCACCAGCGTCAATGGCAAGGCCGAACAGGCAAGCACCGAGTACAAGGTCGACAAGGCCTCGTCGCAGAAGTACACCGCACCATTGGTGGACACGCCGCGCTCGATCACGGTGATTCCCCAGCAGGTGATCAAGGACACCAACGCCATGTCCCTGCAGGACGCCCTGCGCACGGTACCCGGGATCACCTTCGGTGCCGGCGAAGGCGGCAACCCGCAAGGCGATCGCCCATTCATCCGTGGCTTCGACGCCCAGGGCGACACCTACCTGGACGGCGTGCGTGACACCGGCGCCCAGACCCGCGAAATCTTCGCCATCGAGTCTGTCGAAGTGGCCAAGGGACCGAACTCGGCCATTGGTGGTCGCGGTGCGGCCGGCGGCACCATCAACCTGGTGAGCAAGCGCGCGCACCTGGGCAACTCGCTGGACGGCGCCTGGACCTGGGGCAGCGACCAGACCCAGCGTTACACCTTCGATGGCAACTACCAGTTCAGCGACAGCGTCGCCGGGCGCCTGAACCTGATGACCCACGAGAGCAACGTCGCCGGCCGCGACAAGGTCAACTACGACCGCTGGGGCATCGCCCCGTCGCTAGCGTTCGGCCTGGGCACGCCGACCCGCGTCAACCTCGACTACTACCACCTGGAAAGCGACGACCTGCCGGACTCCGGCATCCCCTACAGCGTGCCATTAGCAGGCAGCGGAGCCCGTACCTCTGCCCATCCGGACAAACCGGTGGACGGCGGTGACAGCGACAACTTCTACGGCCTGACCGGCCGCGACTTCCGCAAGACCCGTGTCGATATCGCGACCTTCGCCATCGAGCACGACCTGTCCGACACACTGACCATCAAGAACACCCTGCGCCACGGCAACAGCATGCAGGACTACGTGCTGACCCAGCCCGACGACAGTGCCGGCAACGTCAACAACAACGGCGTCTGGCGTCGCGCCAACACCCGTGTGGGCAACACCGCCACCACCACCAACCAGACCGACCTGTTCGGCGAGTTCTACCTGGGCGGCCTGAAGAACAGCTTCTCCACCGGCATCGAGTTCACCAAGGAAGAGTCCGACCGCCAGAGCTACACCGTCACCCCCAACAGCAAGCTCACCTGCACCGGGCCGGGCAGCGGCGGCAGTTGCACCTCGCTGGACAACCCGAACCCGGACGATGCCTGGGTCGGCACCGTCGCGCGCAACTACGCCGGCACCAAGACCAGCAGCAAGACCCGCGCACTCTATGTCTTCGACACCCTGGAGCTGACCCCGCAGTGGCTGCTCAACATGGGCCTGCGCTATGACCACTTCGACACCGACTACCGTGGCTACAATGCCGACGGCAGTACCGCAGTGAGCACCAAAGGCGTACCCGCCAAGGGCCAGGACACCAGCGAATTCATCACCGGCCAGCTGGGCCTGGTGTGGAAGCCGGCCGACAACGGCAGCATCTATGTGTCCTACGCCACCTCGGCCACACCGCCTGGCGCCATGCTCGGCGAGGGCACCGAAGGCAACCCGCTGGGCAACACCACCGACCGCTCCGGCAACCTGCTCAACAGTGACATGGAGCCGGAAGAAACCACCAACTACGAAATCGGCACCAAGTGGGACCTGCTCGACCAGCGCCTGTCCCTGGCAGCGGCGCTGTTCCGCACCGAGAAGGAAAACGCCCGGGTGCAGGTCAACACCAACACCTACGAGAACGTCGGTGAAACCCGTGTGCAAGGCATCGAGCTGTCGGCCAGCGGCAAGCTGACCGACAAGTGGCAGGTGTTCGCCGGCTACACCTACATGCAGGCCCGCCAGATCGACGGTGGCCCGCTGGGCAAGGCGAACGACGGCAACCAGCTGCCCAACACGCCGAACAACAGCGCCAGCCTGTGGACCACCTACCAGCTGACGCCGAAGTTGACGGTCGGTGGCGGCGCCTTCTATGTAGACGACGTGTACGGCAGCGTGGCCAACACCACCATGGTCGACAGCTACGTGCGCTACGACGCCATGGCAGCCTACAAGCTGACCAAGAACATCGACCTGCAGTTGAACGTGCAGAACCTCACCAACGAGGTCTACTACGACAAGGCCTACTCCACCCACTTCGCCAACCAGGCGGCGGGACGCACGGCATTGCTGACCACCAGCGTCCACTTCTAAAAGCCGCACCCCAGGCCCCGTTCAATCGATTGAACGGGGCTTTTGCGTATCAAGGCATAATGCACGCCGCGCAGTTGCTGGCGGCAAGACAAGGTGATCGATGTGGTGAAGAAGACGCTGTTCCAATTGCACTGGTTCTTTGGCATCAGCGCCGGCCTGGTGCTGGCGCTGATGGGCATCACCGGCGCGATCTGGTCGTTCCAGGAAGAACTGCTGCGCGCGTTCAACGCCGAGGTGCTCAAGGTCGAGGTACGCCAGGAAGGCGTGTTGCCGCCGGCCGAGCTGGTGCGCCGGGTCGAGGCCGCGCAAGGCGACCAGGTCTCCATGCTCTGGGTCGATACCCGCGACGGCAACGCGGCGCGGATCTTCTTCACCCCGGCTCCCGGCGAGCGCCGTGGCGCGCTGCGCTACGCCGATCCGTACACCGGCGAGCTCAAGGGTGAAGTCGCAGGCCTTGGCTTCTTCAACCTCATGCTCAACCTGCACCGGTTCCTGGCCATGGGCGACACCGGCCGGCAGATCACCGGCGCCTGCACCCTGATGCTGATCTTCTTCTGCCTCTCGGGGCTGTACCTGCGCTGGCCGCGCAAGGCCCTGAACTGGCGCACTTGGCTGACGCTGGACTGGGCCAGGAAAGGCCGTGCCTTCAACTGGGACCTGCATGCGGTGTTCGGCACCTGGTGCCTGCTGTTCTACCTGCTGTTCGCCCTGACCGGGCTGTTCTGGTCCTACGAGTGGTACCGCGAAGGCCTCAACCGCCTGCTGGCCGACCAGCCCGCGGCGGGCGAGCAGAAACGCGGCGAAGGCCGTGGCGGTCGTCATGGTCCGCCTAAAGTGGACAAGAACGCCCCGCCACGGGTGGTGGACTATGACGCCATCTGGGCCAACCTCAAGGCAGCCGCAGGCCCGGACCTGGCCACCTACAACCTGCGCCTGCCGCCAGCCGGCGGCCAGCCCGCGACGCTGTTCTACCTGCTGCAAGGCGCCGAGCACGAGCGGGCCTTCAACACCCTGACCCTCGACCCGGCCAGCGGCCAGGTCAAGCGTCACGAACGCTATGCCGACAAGTCGTTCAAGGCGCAACTGCTGCAAAGCGTCTATGCCCTGCACGTCGGCGAATACTTCGGTCTGCCGGGGCGCATCATCGTCACCCTCGCCAGCCTGACCATGCCACTGTTCTTTGTCACCGGCTGGCTGCTGTACCTCGACCGTCGGCGCAAGAAACGTCAGGTACGCGCTGCCCGTGGCGCAGTGGCCGACCGGGGCAACGCTGGCGACAGCTGGCTGATCGGCTTCGCCAGCCAGAGCGGTTTCGCCGAACAACTGGCCTGGCAGAGCGCCGGCCAGCTGCAAGCCGCCGGCTTGCCGGTGCAGGTACGCCCACTGGCCGAGCTGGGCGAAGCCCAATTGCGCCAGGCCAGCCGTGCCCTGTTCGTGGTCAGCACCTTCGGCGACGGCGAAGCCCCGGACAGCGCCCGCGGCTTCGAGCGCAAGGTGCTCGGCCAACCTTGGGCACTCGAGCATCTGGACTACGCCCTGCTGGCCCTGGGTGACCGCCAGTATCCGCACTTTTGCGGCTTCGCCCGCCGCCTCCAGGCCTGGCTTGGCGAGCGTGGCGCCACCTGCGCCTTCAGCCCGGTGGAAGTGGACAATGCCGACCCCACCGCGCTTCAACTGTGGCAACAGGAACTGACGCAACTGACCGGCGCCCGACCGGTCGCCGCCTGGCAACAACCGAGCTTCGGCAACTGGCGTCTGCTGCGCCGTGAACGGCTCAACCCAGGTAGCCAGGGCGCGCCGGTCTACCTGCTGGGACTGCAGGCGCAAATGCCCGCAACCTGGGAAGCAGGCGACCTGATCGAGATCCTGCCGCGCAATGGCCAGCCCCGTGTCGATGCCTTCCTGGCAGGCCTGGGCCTCGACCCTCGCTGCCCGGTGCAGCTCGACGGCCTGCAGGAAAGCCTGGCGCAGGCCCTGGCCAGCCGCCAACTGCCGGTCGGCCGCGAACACCTGGTCGGCCTGCATGCCCAGGCGCTGGTCGATGCCCTGATCCCGCTGACCGCTCGCGAATACTCGATTGCATCCATCGCCAGCGACGGCGTGCTGGAGCTGATCATGCGCCAGGAGCGCCACGCCGATGGCAGCCTGGGCCTGGGTTCCGGCTGGCTGACCGAGTATCTGCCACTCGATGGCAGCGTCAGCGCACGCCTGCGTCGCAATAGCGGCTTCCACCTGCCCGGCGGATCGCCCCCCCTGGTACTGATCGGCAACGGCACCGGCCTGGCCGGCCTGCGCAGCCTGCTCAAGGCGCGCATCGCGGCAGGCGAGCAACGCAACTGGCTGCTGTTCGGTGAGCGCAACCGGGCGCACGACCTGCTGTGCGGTGAGGAACTGCAAAGCTGGGTGGCAAGCGGCGACCTGCAACGGCTGGACCTGGCTTTCTCACGGGACCAGGCAGAGAAGATCTATGTGCAGGACGTGCTGTTGCAACAGGCTGCCGAGTTCAAGCGCTGGGTCGATGACGGCGCCTGTGTGTACGTCTGCGGCAGTTTGCAAGGGATGGCGGCCGGGGTGGATGCGGCGCTGCAGGGAATCCTGGGCGAGGAGCGGGTGCAGCGGCTGATCGAGGATGGGCGCTATCGCCGGGATGTGTACTGATCAGACAGTCAGGTCAGCAATGCCGGCCTCATCGCCGGCAAGCCGGCTCCCACTCCGACCGCGCCGCCCTCAAGCCAAGCGCCGTCCCTGTGGGAGCTGCGGTTCGCCGCCGCGACTTGCCAGCGATGAGGCCCGCGCAGCAATCAATGCAATTCGAAGGTATCGGCATCCATGTTGGCCGGGAACCGCGCCCGATACGCGGCCAGCTCAGCCGCCCGCAGCACCACGGTAAATACCCCGTCGGCCTCGCCCGCGCTGAGCAGGCTCTCACCCTGGAAGTCCAGCACCTGGCTGTCGCCGGAGTAGGCGAAGCCCTTGCCATCGGTGCCGATCCGGTTCACCGCTGCCACGAAGCACAGGTTCTCGATGCCCCGTGCCGGCAGCAGCCGGTTCCAGTGCAGGCGCCGCGCCGCCGGCCAGTTGGCGGTGTACAGCAGCAGGTCGGTGTCCTGGGCATCGCGGCTCCACACCGGGAAACGCAGGTCGTAGCAGATCAGCGGGCGAATCCGCCAGCCCTTGAGCTCGAACTGCACCTGGCGCTCGCCCGGGGTGTAGTGCTTGTGCTCGCCGGCCATGCGGAACAGGTGGCGCTTGTCGTAATGCAGGATCTCGCCATCGGGCCGCGCCCACAGCAACCGGTTGCGATGGCTGCCGTCGGCGGCCTGGATGATCACGCTGCCAGTGATCACGGCGTTGGCTTTCTTCGCCTGGGCCTTGAGCCATTTGTAGGTAGGACCGTTTTCCGGCTCGGCCAGGCTTTCGGACTCCATCGAAAACCCGGTGGTGAACATTTCCGGCAGGACCACCAGGTCCACCTCGCCGGCCTGGGTGATCAGCTCCTCGAAGTGCGCGTAGTTCGCCTCGCGGTCGTGCCAGGCCAGGGTGGTCTGCACCAAGGCGATTTTAAGGTTCGGCAGTTGGCTCAGATCGCGCATAGTCTTTCCGCTGCCTGGCGCAGCGTCTCCTCGCGTTTGGCAAAGCACAGGCGTACCAGGCGTTGCTCGGGGATGGGTTGCTGGTAGAACACCGACACCGGAATGCTGGCCACGCCATGCTCCTGGGTCAGCCACAGAGCCATGTCGACGTCGTTCAGGTCGGGGCGGATCTGCGAGTAGTCCACCAGTTGGAAATAGGTGCCTGGGGTGCGGGTGAAGCTGAAGCGCGAGCCTTGCAGCAGGTCGCAGAACAGGTCGCGCTTGGCCTGGTAGAAGCCCGGCAGTTCGTCGATATGCTCAGGGTGCTCGGCCATGAAGTCGGCCAGGGCGCACTGCAAGGGCGTGACGCCACAGAAGTTGACGTACTGGTGCACCTTGCGCAATTCGGCGCTGAGCGCCGGTGGCGCGACCACGTAGCCGGTTTTCCAGCCGGTGACGTGATAGGTCTTGCCAAACGAGCTGATGACGAAGGCTTTGCTGTACAGCTGCGCGTGGGCCAGCACGCTGGCGTGGCGCACGCCGTCGTAAATCAGGTGCTCGTAGACTTCGTCGCTGACCAGGTAGATATCGCGGTCGCCGATCAACGCAGCCAACTGGTCCAGGTCGTCGCGGCTGATCAAGGCGCCGCTTGGGTTGTGCGGCGAATTGAGGATGACCATGCGCGTGCGCGGGCTCAGGGCGTCGCTGAACTTCTGCCAGTCGATGCTGAAGCTGCCGTCGCGCAGCGGCACATGCACGCAGCGGCCACCGGCCAGCTCCACCGACGGCTCGTAGCTGTCGTAGCTGGGGTCGAAGACGATCACCTCGTCACCGGGATGGATCACCGCCTGGATCGCGCAGAAGATCGCCTCTGTGGCGCCCGGGGTGATGGTCACTTCCTGGTCGGCATCCACCGCCACGCCATACAGCCGGCCGATCTTGGCTGCAACCTGCTGGCGCAGGGCTGGCAGGCCGGTCATCGGCGAATACTGGTTATGCCCGGCTGCCACATGACGGCCAACGGCATCGAGCAAGGCCGGGGGGCCGTTGAAGTCAGGGAAGCCCTGGGACAGGTTGAGCGCACCGGTCTGCATGGCCAGTTGCGACATGGTGGTAAAGATGGTCGTGCCGACGTTCGGCAGTTTGCTGCGGATCATGGAGCCCTCTTTCCTGGGGTTTGTCCGGCACGGGGGTGGATCCGAGCATAGCGGAACGAGCGGTCAGGAAAAAGGTTGAAACAATAGGAGGATTGCGGTGGATCAAAGGGCCCTATCGCCGGCAAGCCGGCTCCCACAGGTATTGTGGCTTGTGCATACGCTGTGGGAGCCGGCCTGCCGGCGATGAAGCCAGCACGGAATCAGCGCTTGTCGCGGCGCTTCTTCTCGGCCTTCTTGTGGTGCGACATCAGGCGGCGCTTCTTGTTGACCTGGCGATCGGTGAGGGTGTTCTTGTTGCCCTCGTACGGGTTCTCACCGCCCTTGTACTCGATGCGGATCGGCGTGCCGACCAGCTTGAGCACGCGGCGGTAGGTGTTCTCCAGGTAACGGGAGTAGGACTTGGGCACCTTCTCGGTCTGGTTGCCGTGGATCACGATCAGCGGCGGGTTGGCGCCACCGAGGTGGGCATAGCGCAGCTTGATGCGGCGGCCGTTGACCAGCGGCGGTTGGTGCTCGCTGATGGCGTCTTCGAGGATCTGCGTCAGGCGGCTGGTCGGCCAGCGGGTAACCGCCGACTTGAACGCGGCCTGCACCGACTTGTACAGGTGGCCAACGCCGGTGCCGTGCAAGGCGGAGATGAAGTGGATGTCGCAGAAGTCTACGAAGAACAGCCGGCGCTCAAGCTCGGTTTTCACATAGTCGCGCTCGCCCGGCTCCATGCCGTCCCACTTGTTCAGTGCAATGACGATCGCCCGGCCAGCGTCGAGGGCGAAGCCCAGCAGGTTGAGGTCGTGGTCGACCACGCCTTCGCGGGCGTCCATGACAAAGATCACCACGTTGGCGTCCTTGATCGCCTGCAGGGTCTTCACCACCGAGAACTTTTCGACTTCCTCGTGGATCTTGCCGCGCTTGCGCACGCCGGCGGTGTCGATGAAGGTGTACTTCTCGCCATCGCGCTCGAACGGGATGTAGATACTGTCGCGGGTGGTACCAGGTTCGTCGTACACCACCACACGCTCTTCACCGAGCATGCGGTTGACCAGCGTCGACTTGCCCACGTTCGGGCGGCCGATGATGGCGATCTTGATACCGTCCTTTTCGCTCGGGCCGGGAATGCGCACGGCCTCTTCGCCTTCGGCGACGTCCTGGTCGAGGGCTTCTTCTTCGGCGTCACGCGGAATGTGGCCGAGCACCGACTCCATCAGGGCGTTGATACCACGGCCCTGGGAGCCGGCCACCGGGATGGCGTTGCCCATGCCCAGCGGCGAGAACTCGGCGCGGGCGATGTCGGGGTCGATGTTGTCGATCTTGTTCGCCACCAGCACCGCCGACTTGTTCCGCTTGCGCAGGTGGTCGGCGATCATCTGGTCGGCGGCGGTCATGCCGGCACGGGCGTCGACCAGGAACAAGACGTAGTCGGCTTCCTCGATGGCCATCAGCGACTGCTCGGCCATCTTCTCGTCCATGCCTACTTCGTCGCCGGTGATACCACCGGTGTCGATCAGGATGAACGAGCGACCCTGCCAGCTGGCATCACCATACTGGCGGTCACGGGTCAGGCCCGACAGGTCACCGACGATGGCATCGCGGGTCTTGGTCAGGCGGTTGAACATGGTGGATTTGCCGACGTTGGGGCGGCCCACCAGGGCGATTACGGGAACCATGCGGCTCTCCACTCTTGAATTCTTGAAAATGCAAAGGCCGCTGCAAGGCAGCGGCCGGAGTTCGGGCGGCGTTTCCTACGCCGCAACCTGAGCCCGCGAACGGGCTCAAGCATAGCTTCAGCGGATGGTCAGTGCCTCGAGCTTGCCGCTGTTGCCAAAGACGTAGATGGTGTCGCCGACCACGAGTGGGCGGGCACGCAGGCCATCGCTGTCGATACGCTCACGGCCGACGAAACGGCCATCGACCTGGCTGAGCAGGTGCAGGTAACCCTCGAAATCACCGACAGCCACATAGCTGGAGAACACTTCCGGCGCCGACAGCTGACGGCGGGCCATGGAGTCGTTGCTCCACAGCGAACTGGAAGAACGCTCGTCGACGCTCTGCACGGTGCCCGACGCTTCGCTCACGTAGACGTTGCCGAAGCCCTGGGCGACACCCACGTAGCTGGAGGCATCGCGCTGCCACAGCACGCGGCCGCTTTCCAGGTCCAGGCCGGCGACGCGGCCCTGATAGGTGCTGACGTACAGGGTGCCACCGGACAGCAGCAGGCCGCCGTCGATGTCCACCACGCGGTCCAGCTCGGAACGGCCCTGCGGAACGGCCACGCGGCTTTCCCACACTGGCACGCCGTTGCTGATGTCGACCGCCACCACCTTGCCGGTTGAGAGGCCGGCAACGGCCAGGCGGTTGGTCACCACCGGCGCGCCGGTACCGCGCAGGGTCAGCACGGCCGGGCTGTTCTCGTAGATCCAGCGACGGTCGCCCGTGGCGGCGTCGAAGCCGACCAGGCGGTCGTCCTGGGTCTGCACCACCACCACGTCGCCGTTGTTGGCGGGCGGTGCCAGCACTTCACTGGAGACGCGGGAGCGCCAGCGCTCCTCGCCGGTGCTGGAGTCCAGGGCAATGACCTCGCCCTTGAGGGTACCCAGCATGACCAGGCCATAGCCCACGCCCACGGCGCCGGAAACCGGCAGCTCGAGGTCCTTCTTCCACACCACGTCACCGGTGATGCGGTTCAGCGCGAAGACCTCGCCGTTGACATCGGAAGCGTAGATGCGGTCGTTCTCGATGGCCGGTACCAGGGTGTTGTAGGTCTCACCCTGGCCGTCACCGATCGAACGGCTCCACTGCTTCTTCAGCACCACTTCCTCGGTGAACTTGGTCAGCTCGGCCGGGGGCAGTTCCTTCTTGCTGTTGCTGCTGCAACCCGCCGCCAGGACGGCGAGGGTGAGCACTGCTGCTTGTTTCCAACCCTTCACTTCAGGCGTCCCCTTTGGCCAGGTCATCCAGCTTCAGTTGCAGGCCACCGATCGCGGCGTCGTCGGACAGCGCGGCCTTGGCTTTTTCGTAGGCGCCGTGCGCGTCGTCGGCGCGGCCCAGCTGCACCAGCAGGTCGCCCTTGAGTTCTTCACGGCTGGCCAGGAAGGCCTTGTCGGTGTCGCCATCGAGTAGCTTGAGGGCGTCCTCGGCCTTGTCCTGGGCCGCGAGCACGCGGGCCAGGCGCTGGCGCGAAATCTCGCTCAGGGTGGCGTCGGCCGGCTTGTCCATCACGCTTTTGAGTTCGCTCGCCGCGTCGTCCAGCTTGCCGCTCTCTACCGCCACCTTGGCGACGAACAGGCTTCCGTACTGGGCGTAGGCGGTGCCGCCGTACTCGCTCTTGAGCTTGCCGGAAAGCTCCGCCACCTTGCTCGCGTCTGGCTTGCCATCTGGCGTCAGCGAGGTTTCCAGCAGGGCCTGATACAACGCCGAAGCGCCTTGCGACTGGTTGGCCTGATACTTGTGCCAGGTCTGCCAGCCCATCACCACCACACCGGCCAGCAGGGCGCCGGTCAGCAGTGGCTTGCCGTTGCGGTTCCACCAGTCCTTGGCCGCTGCCAGGCCTTCATCATCGGTACTCGACACCCCAATACTCCTATTCGCCTATTCGTTGTCGGACCGCGTCACGCCTGGGCGATCGCGGTTTCCAGGTGCGCAGCAAGCGCATCCCAGGCAATGTTCTGTTGTTCGCCCTGGCCGCGCAGGGGCTTCACGCCAATCTCTTGCTTGGCCAGCTCGTCGTCGCCGAGGATCAGGGCGAACAGCGCGCCGCTCTTGTCGGCCTTCTTGAACTGGCTCTTGAAGCTGCCGCCACCGGCGTTGACCGCCAGGCGCAGGTTTGGCTGGAGGTCGCGCAGGCTTTCGCTCAGGCGCAGGCCGGCCAACTCCGCCTGTTCGCCAAAGGCACACAGGTAGACGTCGATGGTACGGCTGATCGACTCGGGCACCTTGCCCAGGGTCTCCAGCAGCAGGATCAGACGCTCGATGCCCATGGCAAAACCGACGCCCGGGGTGGGCTTGCCGCCCATCTGCTCGACCAGGCCGTCATAACGGCCACCGGCGCAGACGGTGCCCTGGGCGCCGAGCTTGTCGGTGACCCACTCGAACACGGTCTTGCTGTAGTAGTCCAGGCCGCGGACCAGCTTGGTGTTGATCACGAACGGAATGCCGGCGGCGTCCAGGCGGGCCTTCAGGCCCTCGAAGTGCACGCGGGACTCTTCGTCCAGGTAGTCTTCGAGCTTCGGTGCGCCAACCAGTACCGCCTGGGTGTTCTGGTCCTTGCTGTCGAGGATGCGCAGCGGGTTGCTCTTCAAGCGGCGCTGGCTGTCTTCATCCAGTTGTTCGAGGCGGGCCGACAGGTACTCGACCAGCGCATCGCGGTAACGCGCGCGGGCTGCGCTGGTGCCCAGGCTGTTGAGCTGCAGCTCGACCGCATCCTGGATACCCAGCAAGCCCCACAGACGCCAGGTCAGCATGATGAGTTCGGCGTCGACGTCCGGGCCGTCGAGGTTGAACACCTCCACGCCGATCTGGTGGAACTGGCGGTAGCGGCCCTTCTGCGGCCGCTCGTGGCGGAACATCTGGCCGATGTACCAAAGCTTCTGCACCTGGCCGTTGCCGGTAATGCCGTGCTCGAGCACGGCACGCACGCAGGCGGCGGTGCCTTCGGGGCGCAGGGTAAGCGAGTCGCCGTTGCGGTCCTCGAAGGTGTACATCTCCTTCTCGACGATATCGGTGACTTCACCGATCGAGCGCTTGAACAGCTCGGTGAACTCGACGATCGGCGTGCGGATCTGGCTGTAGCCGTAGCTGTCCAGCAAGCCGGCCACGGTGCCCTCGAAGTAGCGCCACAGCGGCGACTGGTCGGGCAGGATGTCGTTCATGCCACGGATGGCTTGCAGCGATTTGCTCACGAATAGTCCTTACGAATCTGTGTCTCAGCCACGGGCGATCAGCGCCGCGTCGGCCTCGGCCTTCTCGGCCGCTTTCTGGCGGATGAGCTTTTCCAGCTCGTCGACCAGGTTGTCGTTGTTCAGCTTCTGCGATGGCTTGCCGTCGATATACACCAGGTTCGGCGTGCCGCCGGTCAGGCCCACGTGCGACTCCTTGGCCTCACCTGGGCCGTTGACCACGCAACCGATCACCGCCACGTCCAGCGGCACCAGCAGGTCCTCCAGGCGCCCTTCCAGTTCGTTCATGGTCTTGACCACATCGAAGTTCTGCCGCGAGCAGCTCGGGCAGGCGATGAAGTTGATGCCACGGGAACGCAGGTGCAGCGACTTGAGGATGTCGTAGCCGACCTTCACTTCCTCGACCGGATCGGCGGCCAGGGAAATGCGGATGGTGTCACCAATGCCTTCGGCCAGCAGCATACCTAGGCCGACGGCGGATTTCACCGTCCCCGAGCGCAGGCCGCCGGCTTCGGTGATGCCTAAGTGCAGCGGCTGGATGATCTGTTTGGCCAGCAGGCGGTAGGCTTCGACGGCCATGAACACGTCGGAGGCCTTGACGCTGACCTTGAAGTCCTGGAAATCCAGGCGGTCAAGGTGCTCGACGTGACGCAGGGCCGATTCGACCAACGCCGCCGGGGTCGGCTCGCCGTACTTCTTCTGCAGGTCCTTTTCCAGGGAGCCGGCGTTGACGCCGATGCGGATCGGGATACCACGGTCGCGGGCGGCATCGACCACGGCGCGCACACGGTCTTCACGGCCGATGTTGCCCGGGTTGATGCGCAGGCAGTCGACGCCCAGTTCGGCCACGCGCAGGGCGATCTTGTAGTCGAAGTGGATATCGGCGACCAGCGGTACGCTGACCAGTTTCTTGATTTTGCCGAACGCCTCGGCGGCGTCCATGTCCGGTACCGAGACACGGACGATGTCCACGCCGGCATCGACCAGGCGCTGGATCTGCGCCACGGTGGCGGCGACATCGTTGGTGTCGGTGTTGGTCATGCTCTGCACCGCGATGGGCGCATCACCACCCACCGGCACATTGCCGACCCAGATCTTGCGGGATTCGCGACGTTTGATCGGAGATTCGCCGTGCATGACTTACTGTCCCAACTTCAGGCGAGCGGTTTCGCCACTGGTGAACGGGGCGACATCGACCGCCTGGCCGTTGTAGCTCACCTGGGCGCCGCGGGCGAAGCCCAGGCGCACCGCGAACGGTGGCTTGCCGGTCAGTTCCAGGCTGTCGCCCTTGCGCTTGATGGCGCTGAACAGCACCTTGCCGTTGCCGTCGGTGACCTGGGTCCAGCAATCGGCGGTGAATTGGATATGAACCTTGGCGCTCCCGGCCGGGGCCGGCGTGGCTTCAGCGGGCGCAGCCGGTGCGACCGCAGCGGTGGCCGCGACGGCTGTGGTTGGCGCGGCGGCGGCAGGCGCGGCGGGGGTGACCACGGCAGGCGCGGCTGGCGCGACAACCGGTGCCACAGGCGCGGCGGCAGTCGGCGCGGTGCTGGTGGCTGGCGTTGCAGGTGCCACGGAGGCGACTGGCGCCTGGGCCTCGGCGACCGGTGTCTGCTCGGCGCTGTTCGGTTCCAGCGGCAGGGCCTGGCCTTCGGCCTGCTGGCCCTCGCTCACGGCCTGGTCTTCCGGCTCGTCCAGCGGGTGAATCTGCGTGGTGCCGTCGGCGCTCTCGACCTCGACGTGCTCCAGGGCGATCTTGGCCAGGTCCTTGCCGCGCAGGTTGCTCTGGTCCTGCCACCAGAAGAAACCGCCGCCGACCACGGCGACCAGCAGCAACAGGCTGACCACGCGCAGGATGTTGTGCGACAGGCGCACCGGCTCTTCGATACGGCCGAGCGCGTGCACCTCACTGCCTTTGGCATGGGTCCCGGTGATCTGGTCGAAGGCCTCGACCAGGGGCGCCTGGTCCATGTCCATCAGCTTGGCGTAGGCGCGGATGTAGCCACGGGCGAAGGTATGCCCGGGCAGCTTGTCGAAGGCGCCGTTTTCCAGGTTGTTCAGCGAAGATACCGTGAGGTTGAGCTTGCGAGCGACCTCGGCCTGGCTCCATTCGCGTTTTTCGCGGGCCTGGCGCAAGACGTCACCGGGGTTCTGGCGAGTCGCTGCTGCTACTTCAGTGTGCGCGGCTTTCATCGTTGCTCCGACAGGTATTGCTGATATTCCGGCGTACCGGGATAAAGTCGTTGTAATTGCTGGCCCAAGCGGGCCGCGGTGCCCTGCTCGTCAAGGGCAAGTGCCAGGCGATGGCCCAGCAGCAGGCTGCGGGCATTCTGGTCGCTCAGCTGGCTGAATCGATCGTAGTAATTCCGGGCCGGCACATAATGCCTGTTTTCGTAGGACAACTCAGCCATTTCGAGCAAAGCCTTCGGTTGCCGCTGATTCAGCCGAAGGGCCTTTTCCAGGTACTCGCGGGCCTGATCGCCCTGCCCCCGCTTCAAGGCGGTGAGCCCGAGGTTCTCGTAGACGCGCGAACGCTCAGGATACAGGGTATCGGCGGCGGCCTGGAGGAACATCACGTGGGCTTCGTCGAAACGGCCCTGAGCATATAGGAAACTGCCGTAGTTGTTACGGATTCGCGAGTCGTCCGGGCGGATGGCCAGGGCTTTGTCGAAATGTTCGCCGGCCAGGGCGGGCTCATCCTCGGCCTGGAACACCAGGGCGAGCGCGGCATGGGCATCGGCGTCGCGGGCGTCGAGGGCCAGGGCCTTGGCCAGAGGGGCCTTGGCGCGTTCGGTCAAACCTTGTTGCAAATAACCCAAGCCCAACTGTACATAGGCCTGCCCCGCCGCCTCGCGCCCCTGGCGGTTGGCCAGGGGGTCGCCCGCGCCTCCGGACACGCAGCCGGCCAGCAGCGAAAGCGTCAGGATCGACAGCGCGATGCGCAGGCTCATGGGGCAGATGCTCGTCAGGGGCGCGCGGCGCTGTCTTGCGGCTCGTCGGCGGCCAACTGGCGCACCGCGATGTAGCGCTCGCTGCGGCGGGTGCGGTCGTTGACCTGGCCCACCAGCTGACCGCACGCGGCGTCGATGTCGTCACCGCGGGTAGTGCGCGTGGTCACGTTGAAGCCGCCGTGGTGCAACAGGTCCTGGAAGCGGCGGATGGCATTGTTGCTCGGCCGCTCATAGCCGGAATGCGGGAACGGGTTGAACGGGATCAGGTTGATCTTGCACGGCACATCGCGCAGCAGTTCGATCATCTGCGCGGCGTGCTCGGGCTGGTCGTTGACGTCCTTGAGCAGGGTGTACTCGATGGTGAGCACGCGCTTGCCGCCGAGGGTGGACATATAGCCCATGCACGACTCCAGCAGCATCTTCAGCGGGTACTTCTTGTTGATCGGCACCAGCTTGTTGCGCAGCTCGTCGTTCGGCGCGTGCAGCGACAGGGCCAGGGACACATCGATGTGCTTGGCCAGCTCGTCGATCATCGGCACCACGCCCGAGGTGGACAGGGTGACGCGCCGCTTGGAAATGCCATAGCCCAGATCTTCCATCATGATCTTCATGGCGGCGATGACATTGTCGAAATTCAGCAAGGGCTCGCCCATGCCCATCATGACCACGTTGGTAATCGCGCGGTCGATCTTGGCCGGGACGGTCCCGAAGGATTTGTTCGCAAGCCACACCTGGCCGATCACTTCGGCGGCGGTGAGGTTGCTGTTGAAGCCTTGCTTGCCGGTGGAGCAGAAACTGCAGTCCAGGGCACAGCCGGCTTGCGACGACACGCACAGCGTGCCGCGATCGTCGGTGGGGATGTAGACGGTCTCGACGCAGCTGCCGGAGGCAACGCGGATCACCCACTTGCGGGTGCCGTCGGCGGAAATGTCTTCGCTGACCACTTCCGGGCCCCGAATTTCGGCAACGGCCTCGAGCTTTTCGCGCAAGACCTTGCCGACGTTCGTCATGGCGGCGAAATCATCGACGCCAAAGTGGTGAATCCATTTCATCACCTGACCGGCACGGAAGCGCTTCTCCCCGATTGAGTCGAAGAACTGTTCCATTTCCGCCAGGGTAAGCCCCAGCAGGTTGATCTTGTCAGTCGATGTCGTCATGGATTCACCCTCACTCGTAAGCCTTCGCTTAGCGAGTGGTTACCTCGGTAGCAGCGAAGAAGTAAGCGATTTCGCGAGCGGCAGCGGCTTCGGAGTCCGAACCGTGAACAGCGTTGGCGTCGATCGACTCGGCGAAGTCAGCACGGATGGTGCCGGCAGCAGCTTCTTTAGGGTTGGTGGCGCCCATCAGCTCACGGTTGGCCAGAATGGCGTTTTCGCCTTCCAGAACCTGCACAACAACAGGGCCCGAAGTCATGAAGGCAACCAGGTCACCGAAGAAGCCGCGCTCTTTGTGCTCAGCGTAGAAGCCTTCGGCTTCGGCTTTGGACAGCTGCTTCATTTTCGAAGCGACGACGCGCAGGCCGGCTTTCTCGAAGCGAGTGGTGATCTCGCCGATGACGTTCTTGGCAACGGCGTCAGGCTTGATGATGGAGAAAGTACGTTGAACAGCCATGGAAAACTCCAGAATATTGAGTGTTGCGAAAAATTAAACCCGCGAATTATACGCGGGTTCCAGGGGATTGCCTAACCTGCAGCGTGCGCTCAGTCGGCTTCTTCGATCCAGGCCGCCTGGATGGCCTCGAGAACCTTCTCACCGCAACGCGACGGATCGTCATCGAATTCAGGCAGCGCCATCACCCAGGCGCGCAGATCGACGAAATTCACGTAATGAGGATCGACCTCAGGCTTGCTTTCCGCAAGCTGGATGGCGATCTCAAGTACATCAACCCATTTCAGACTCATGTACAAAACCTCAGTGCGGCGCTTCTGCGGCGTGGTTGAGCGAATACTTGGGGATCTCGATGGTGAGGTCCTCATCGCCGACGACCACCTGGCAACCCAGGCGCGACTGCGCCTCCAGGCCCCAAGCCTTGTCCAGCATGTCTTCCTCCAGCTCATCGGCCTCCTCAAGGGAGTCGAAGCCCTTGCGGATGATGCAATGGCAGGTGGTGCAGGCCTTGACGCCGCCGCAGGCGCTTTCCATCTCGATGTGATGGTCGTGGGCCAGTTCCAGGATATTGGTCCCGGACGGCACTTCCACGGTCAGCCCTTCGGGGCAGAACTTCTCATGCGGCAGGAATGTCACCAGCGGCATCGATTACTCCTCGATCTCATTCAGGTTGCGCCCGGCCAGTGCGGCTTTGACCGTCGAATCAAGGCGACGGGCGGCAAATGCATCGGTCACCTGCGACAGACGCTTGGTCTGTTGCTCGATGGCAGCGCCATCGGTGCCGCTCAGCAAATCACGTAGTTCCTGCATCTGGAATTCGATCGCTTCGCGCTCGTCGCTGCTGAGCAAGCGTTCGCCATCGGCGTCCAGGGCGCCCTGCACCGCCTCGAGCAGGCGCTCGGCGTCGACCTGATGCTCGCGCAGTTGGCGCGCGTGCTTGTCGGAGCCGGCATGCTCGAACGAGTCCTTGAGCATGCGGGCGATCTCGCCGTCGGTCAGGCCATACGATGGCTTGACCTGGATGCTCGATTCCACGCCCGAACCCAGCTCGCGGGCCGCGACGCTGAGCAGGCCGTCGGCGTCGACCTGGAAGGTCACACGGATCTTCGCCGCACCGGCCACCATCGCCGGAATGCCGCGCAGCTCGAAGCGTGCCAGCGAGCGGCAATCGCTGATCAGCTCGCGCTCACCCTGCAGGACGTGGATCATCATGGCCGACTGGCCATCCTTGTAGGTGGTGAACTCCTGGGCGCGGGCCACCGGGATGGTGGTGTTGCGCGGGATCACCTTCTCCATCAGCCCGCCCATGGTCTCGAGGCCGAGCGACAGCGGGATGACGTCCAGCAGCAACAGCTCGCCGCCTTCGCGACGGTTGCCAGCCAGGGTATCAGCTTGGATCGCGGCACCAATGGCCACCACCTGGTCCGGGTCGATCGAGGTCAGCGGGGTACGGCCAAACAGTGCGCCGACCGCCTCGCGCACACGTGGCACGCGGGTCGAACCGCCGACCATGACCACCGCGCCGACTTCTTCGAGCTCGACGCCGCTGTCACGCACGGCACGACGGCAGGCCTTGAGGCTGCGGGCGACCAATGGCTCGATCATGGCGTCGAAAGCCACCCGGCTCAGCTCGCCCTGCCAGGCGCCGTGGCTGACCCCGACCACGTCGGCGTCGGTCAGGGCTTCCTTGGCCGCGCAGGCAGCCTGCAGCAGCTGGCGCTGGGTGGCCGGGTCGAGGTCGGAGGAAAGCCCCGCCTGCTCGATGATCCAGCCGGCAATGGCGTGGTCGAAATCATCGCCGCCCAGGGCAGTATCGCCACCGGTGGCCAGCACTTCGAAGACACCGCCGGTCAGGCGCAGGATGGAAATATCGAAGGTACCGCCGCCCAGGTCGTAGATCGCCACCAGGCCTTCGGCATTCTGGTCCAGGCCATAGGCAACGGCCGCCGCAGTGGGCTCGTTGAGCAGGCGCAGGACGTTGAGGCCGGCCAGTTTGGCGGCATCCTTGGTTGCCTGGCGCTGGGCATCGTCGAAGTATGCCGGCACGGTGATCACCGCGCCCACCAGCTCGCCACCGAGGGTTTCCTCGGCACGCTGACGCAATACCTTGAGGATATCGGCAGACACTTCCACCGGGCTTTTCGCACCCTGAACGGTGTCGATGAACGGCATGTGCGACTCGCCACCGACGAAACGGTACGGCAGTTGCTCGCCCAGCTGCTTGACGTCGGCCAGGCCGCGCCCCATCAGGCGCTTGACCGACAGAATGGTGTTCAACGGGTCGCTGGAGGCGGCATCGCGGGCAGCCTGGCCCACTTCATTGCGGCCTTCGAGATAACGCACGGCCGAGGGCAGGATCACCTGGCCCTGGTCATCGGGCAGCGGCTCGCTGCGCCCGCTGCGCACGGCGGCGACGAGAGAATTGGTGGTGCCCAGGTCAATGCCCACCGCCAGGCGGCGCTGGTGCGGTTGAGGGCTCTGACCGGGTTCGGCGATCTGCAGTAGGGCCATGCTTATCTGAGTACCTTAGGCGTCATCACGGGCGACGCCGGGGTTAATCGTCGAGGCGCTCTTCGAGTTGGCGCACTTCTTGGGCGAGCTTGTCGAGGAACTGCATGCGGCGCATCAGGCGCTCGGCCTTGTCGCGCTGGGCTGCATCGTCCCAACAGTCGGCGAAGTCATTGTTCAGTGCGTCCTGGGCACCCTTGAGGCGCTTCTTGAACACACCAACACCGTCAAGATCGGCTTCGTCCTGCAACTCTTCGAGCTCTTCGCGCCACTGCATCTGCTGCAGCAGGAAGTCCGGGTCATGCACCGTGACTTCCTGAGGCACTTCGTGGCCACCGATGGCCAGCAGGTAACGGGCGCGACGCGGCGCGCTGCGCAAGGTCTGGTAGGCGTCGTTCAGTGCTGCAGACTTTTCCAGGGCGACACGCTGCTCACGCTCGGAAGCGTCGGCGAAGCGGTCAGGGTGGACCTCACGGGCCAACTCGCGATAGCGAACGGCCAGTTGGTCGAGGTCCAGGCGGAAAGCCGGTTGCAGGTCGAACAGGGCGAAATGGCAAAGAGTACCCACAGCCAGCCTCAAACGTTGAAGCTTTCGCCGCAGCCACACTCACCGCGCACGTTGGGGTTGTTGAACTTGAAACCTTCGTTCAACCCTTCCTTGACGAAGTCCAGCTCGGTGCCATCGAGGTACACCAGGCTTTTCGGGTCGATGATGACCTTCACGCCATGGTTCTCGAACACCTGGTCTTCGGCGGCGAGCTCGTCGACGAACTCCAGCACGTAGGCCAGGCCCGAGCAGCCGGTGGTGCGCACGCCCAGGCGAATGCCCTCACCCTTGCCGCGCCCGTCGAGGGAGCGGCGAATGTGGTTGGCGGCGGCTTCTGTCATGCTGATAGCCATCGGAACTCCTTACCTCGCAGTCGACTTAGACCAAGCCTTTCTTCTGCTTGTAATCGCGAACAGCGGCCTTGATGGCATCTTCGGCGAGCACGGAGCAGTGGATCTTGACCGGCGGCAATGCCAGCTCTTCAGCCAGCTGGGTGTTCTTGATGGTCTCGGCCTCGTCCAGGGTCTTGCCCTTCATCCACTCGGTGGCGAGGGAGCTGGAGGCGATGGCCGAACCGCAACCGTAGGTCTTGAACTTGGCGTCTTCGATGACGCCCTGCTCGTTGACCTTGATCTGCAGGCGCATCACGTCACCGCAGGCCGGGGCGCCGACCATGCCGGTACCGACATCCGGATCGTCGGCGTTCATCTTGCCGACGTTGCGCGGGTTTTCGTAGTGGTCGATGACCTTTTCACTGTATGCCATGGTGCAATTCCTTCCTCATCAGGGAGCCGCTCTTGCCGGCGACTGCTTAGTGGGCGGCCCACTCGATCTTGGAGATGTCGACGCCGTCTTTGTACATGTCCCACAGCGGCGACAATTCGCGCAGCTTGTTGACGGCCTCGCAGACTTTCTGCGCGGCGTAGTCGACTTCTTCCTCGGTGCTGAAGCGACCGAAGGAGAAGCGGATCGAGCTGTGCGCCAGCTCGTCGTTGCGGCCCAGGGCGCGCAGGACGTAGGACGGCTCGAGCGAAGCGGAGGTGCAGGCCGAACCGGACGAAACAGCGATGTCCTTGAGCGACATCAGCAGCGACTCGCCTTCGACGTAGTTGAAGCTCAGGTTCAGGTTGTGCGGCACGCGCTGGGTCTGGCTGCCGTTGACGTACAGCTCTTCGAGGTCCGAGACCTGCTTGAAGAAGCGGTCACTCAGGGCCTTGATGCGCACGTTTTCAGCGGCCATTTCCTGCTTGGCAATGGCGAAGGCTTCGCCCATGCCGACGATCTGATGGGTCGGCAGGGTGCCCGAACGCATGCCGCGCTCATGGCCACCGCCGTGAATGATGGCTTCCAGGCGCACGCGCGGCTTGCGGCTGACGTACAGCGCGCCGATGCCTTTGGGGCCGTAGACCTTGTGCGCGGAGAACGACATCAGGTCGACCTTGAGCTTTTGCACGTCGATCTCGACCTTGCCGGCCGACTGCGCGGCGTCGACATGGAACAGTACACCGCGCGAACGGGTCAGTTCGCCGATGGCGGCGATGTCGTTGATCGAGCCGACTTCGTTGTTCACGTGCATCAGCGAGACCAGGATGGTGTCGTCGCGCAGGACGGCTTCGACCATCGCCGGGGTGACGATGCCGTCTTCACCCGGCTCGAGGTAGGTGACCTCGAAACCTTCACGCTCGAGCTGGCGAGCAGTATCCAGGACCGCCTTGTGCTCGATCTTGGAGGTGATGATGTGTTTGCCCTTGGTCTGATAGAAGTGCGCCACGCCTTTGAGGGCGAGGTTGTCGGACTCGGTGGCACCGCTGGTCCAGACGATCTCGCGCGGATCGGCGTTGATCAGCTCGGCGACCTGGCGGCGGCCGTTCTCGACTGCTTCCTCGGCTTTCCAGCCGAACACGTGGGAGCGCGAGGCCGGGTTACCGAAGTTCCCGTCAACCAGCAGGCACTCGGCCATCTTCTGGGCGACACGGGGATCGACCGGCGTGGTCGCGGAGTAATCGAGGTAGATCGGCAACTTCATTGAGTATCTCCTATCAGGCGGTGGCGTCGCTCGTCGCTGCAATTTCAGTCGACGGCGGACGTCTCAATCTTGTCCAGCTGGGCGGTTCGGCCTGCGACACGGCGCAGGTCCTGGCGCTGGGCGACTTCCTGCACCTCGCGGCGCATGACGAGGTCGGCCAGGCTGATGCCACTGAGGAATTCATGGATCTGCTGGCTCAGGTCACACCACAGGTGGTGAGTCAGGCAGGTATCACCGGCGTGGCAATCCCCCAGGCCCTGGCAACGGGTGGCATCGACCGATTCGTTGACCGCGTCGATGACCTGGGCCACCTGGATGGTTTCCATGCCTCGCGACAGCTGGTAGCCGCCGCCTGGGCCGCGAACGCTGGATACCAGGCTGCTGCGGCGCAGCTTGGCGAACAGCTGCTCCAGATAAGAGAGGGAAATGCCCTGGCGCTCGGAAATATCGGCCAAAGACACCGGCCCCTGCTGCGCGTGCAACGCCAGGTCAAGCATGGCGGTCACGGCGTATCGGCCTTTGGTAGTCAGTCGCATGGCGTATGGGTACCACGGGAGTTACAGGATGTGTGCGAGTATGCGATTCCCGAGCATTTAAGTCAACTATAAGACCTAGTGCTTTAGTCGGGTATGCATGCGGGAGGCGGCCGCGAGTGTAGCAGACAAGGGGCGCGAGCACACGCCCCTTGTATCGGGCCGGCGCAATCAATGCGACCGAGTGTCGCCCTGCTTCAGCTCGACGCAGGCCTCGGCGAAGTCGTCGTCGGGCAGCGCTGGCAGCTCCTTGGCGCAGTAGTCACTGCCCATCCGGGTCAGCGCGCCACACATGCCCTCCAGGCGCTCGTCGACGGCCTGCAGGTGGTCGAGCATCTGGCCGATGGCGCGCGCCACCGGGTCCGGCATGTCGCCACTGACGCCATAGGCGTCGAAGCCGATCTTCTCGGCCATGGCCTTGCGCTTGGCCTCGACGGCGTCATCCTCGGTCTTGACGATGATCCGCCCCGGGATGCCTACCGCCGTGGCGCCGGCCGGCACCGCCTTGGTAACCACCGCGTTGGAGCCGATCTTGGCCCCGGCGCCCACGGTAAACGGGCCCAGCACCTTGGCCCCGGCACCGACCACGACGCCGTTTTCCAGGGTCGGGTGACGCTTGCCCTTGTTCCAGCTGGTGCCACCGAGGGTGACACCCTGGTAGAGGGTCACGTCGTCGCCGATCTCGGCGGTTTCGCCAATGACGATGCCCATGCCATGGTCGATGAAGAAGCGCCGGCCGATGGTCGCGCCCGGGTGGATTTCGATACCGGTCAGCCAGCGGCCGAAGTTCGACACCAGGCGCGCCAGCCACTTGAAATCGCGCTTCCACAGGGCATTGCCCAGGCGGTGCAGCCAGATGGCGTGCATGCCCGGGTAGCAGGTCAACACCTCGAAGGCATTGCGCGCGGCGGGGTCACGATGGAAAACACTTTGAATATCTTCACGCAGACGCTCGAACATCGTTCAGTCCTTCCGTTTATGCGGCTCGCCCCGGACAACTTTCTGGGTCTCGGTGAGGATGCCGCGCAAAATGCTCATTTCCGTACGCTCGACCGAGCTGCGCCCATACAGCCGACGCATGCGCGGCATCAGGTGCTTGGGCTTGGCAGGGTCGAGGAAGCCGATGTCCACCAGGGTTTTTTCCAGGTGGTCATAAAACAGCTCCATTTCGTCCATGGTCGCCAGTTCATTGGCGTCCGCCTTCTCGACCTTGGGCGCCGCGTCCGGCACCGCCAACGAGGCCATGCGCACCTCGTAGGCGAGCACCTGGACCGCGGCGGCCAGATTCAGCGAGCTGAAGTCGGGATTGGAGGGAATGTGCACGTGGAAGTGACATCGCTGCAGTTCTTCGTTGGTCAGGCCGGCGTGTTCGCGACCGAACACCAGGGCGATTTCCTCACCGCCCAGGGCGTGCTCCACCGCCTTGGTGCCGCACTCACGCGGGCCGATCAGCGGCCAGGGAATGCTGCGCTCGCGGGCGCTGGTGCCCATGACCAGGCTGCAGCCGACCAGCGCCTGCTCGAGACTGTCGACCACCTGGGCGCCGGCCAGCACGTCGTCGGCACCCGAGGCGCGCGCCGAGGCATCGGCGGCCGGGAATTCTTTCGGCTGCACCAGCACCAGGCGCGACAAGCCCATGTTCTTCATGGCACGCGCAGCGCCGCCGATGTTGCCGGGGTGGCTGGTATTGACCAGGACAACACGAATATTTTGCAGCAAGGTGTCGTGCTCTCGGATGCAGAAAAAGGAGGGTTCGATCTTACAGAACCGACCAGCGTAACGCCATGAAAGCAAATGTGACACTTCTGTCGTCAAAGATTTCTGCTAGAATGGCCGGCTTTCCTCTTTAACATCTCCAGGTGACCTTCCCATGCAGCCTATGCTGAATATCGCCCTGCGCGCCGCTCGCAGCGCCAGTGAACTGATTTTCCGCTCCATCGAACGCCTGGACAGCATCAAAGTCGACGAAAAGCAGGCCAAGGACTACGTGTCCGAGGTTGATCGCGCCGCCGAGAAGGTCATCGTCGAAGCCCTGCGCAAGGCCTACCCGAACCACTCCATCCAGGGCGAAGAAACTGGCCTGCACGCCGGCACTGGCGAGGAAGGCAAGGACTATCTGTGGATCATCGACCCACTGGACGGCACCACCAACTTCCTGCGTGGCGTGCCGCACTTCGCTGTCAGCATCGCCTGCAAATACCGCGGCCGCCTCGAGCACGCCGTGATCGTCGATCCGGTTCGCCAGGAAGAATTCACCGCCAGCCGTGGCCGTGGCGCCCAGATCAATGGCCGTCGCCTGCGCGTCAGCTCGCGCACCAGCCTGGAAGGCGCCCTGCTGGGTACCGGTTTCCCGTTCCGTGACAGCCAGATGGCCGACCTGGACAACTACCTGGGCATGTTCCGCGCCCTGACCGGCCAGACCGCCGGCATCCGCCGCGCCGGTTCCGCCAGCCTGGACCTGGCCTATGTCGCCGCCGGCCGCTTCGACGCCTTCTGGGAGTCGGGCCTGTCCGAGTGGGACATGGCCGCAGGCGTGCTGCTGATCCAGGAAGCGGGCGGCCTGGTCAGCGACTTCAACGGTGGCCACGAATTCCTCGAGAAAGGCCACATCGTCGCGGGCAACATCAAGTGCTTCAAGGCCGTGCTGACTGCCATCCAGCCGCACCTGCCGGAACACATGAAGCGCTAAGCGCCGATTGCGAGCACAAAAAAAGCACCTCTCGAGGTGCTTTTTTTGTGCCGCCGTTTTTAGGAAATCACCAGCGTGGGAGCGGGCTTGACCCGCGATCACCGGCAAAGCCGGTGCCATACACCGCATCGCGGGGCAAGCCCGCTCCCACGCTGTTCCTGCTAAATCATCACGGTGCGAACAGTTCCATGAGATGAATCCGCAAAAGGCTCACTGCCCCGGCTGGTTCTGACTCAGGATCAGCTTGCCGTTCTTGTCCAGCGGGATGGTCGAGCCCGGCTCATGATCCATCTTCACCTTGCCGACCTGATCACCGATGGAATAGGTCACGTTGTAGCCCACGACCTTGTCGCTGATGTCATTGACCGTGTTGCAACGGGTTTGCGTGGTGGTGTAGGTGTCACGCTCTTGCATGCCCTCCTGCACCTTGTTGCCGGCATAGCCGCCGCCGACCGCACCGGCCACGGTGGCAATCTTCTTGCCGGTACCGCCGCCGATCTGGTTACCCAACAGGCCACCAGCGATGGCGCCGACCACCGTACCGGCGATCTGGTGCTGGTCCTTGACCGGCGCCTGGCGCGTCACGGTGACGTCCTTGCAGACCTCGCGCGGCGTCTTCACCTGCTGCTTGATCGGCTGCACGTCAGTGACCTGGGCGTACTCAGGCCCCTTGTTCACCAAGCTGTAGGTCGCCACAGCACCTCCGGCAGTCACACCGACAGCACCCAGAACCGCACCCACCAGCATTGATTTGTTCACGTGAACCTCCTGATCGTACCCGCGGGCATAGGGCCCGCCTTCTCCCAGCCTTGGAGCAAAAAAAAAGGCGCGAGTTCAACACTCGCGCCTTTCTTTACGCCAGACGGCGCAGGACAAGCCTTACGGACGCTCGTCCACACCCTCGGCCTTGACCGGCGGGATCAGGTCTTCGCTGCTCAGGTTCAGCCAGATCAGCACCACGTTGGCGATGTAGATCGACGAGTAGGTACCCGCCATGACGCCGATGAACAACGCCAGGGAGAAGCCGAACAGGTTGTCACCGCCGAAGAACAGCAGCGCGGCGATGGCCAGCAAGGTCGACACCGAGGTGGCGACGGTCCGCAGCAGGGTCTGGGTGGTCGAGATGTTGATGTTCTCGATCAGCGATGCCTTGCGCAGCACGCGGAAGTTCTCGCGCACCCGGTCGAACACCACGATGGTGTCGTTGAGCGAATAGCCGATGATCGCCAGCACCGCCGCCAGCACCGTCAGGTCGAAGGTGATCTGGAAGAACGACAGGATGCCCAGGGTGACCACCACGTCGTGGATCAGCGAGATGATCGCGCCGACCG
Organism: Pseudomonas sp. RC3H12; assembly: GCF_018596375.1. Taxonomy (NCBI): domain Bacteria; kingdom Pseudomonadati; phylum Pseudomonadota; class Gammaproteobacteria; order Pseudomonadales; family Pseudomonadaceae; genus Pseudomonas; species Pseudomonas sp. RC3H12. Next base: position 3,909,509 of record NZ_CP075595.1, read on the forward strand.
CGAACTTCCACTGGAACCGGAACGCCAGGTAGATGAGGATGCCGCCCAGGGCCAGGAGCATGCCGAGGCCGCCCTGGTCACGCAGCTCCTCGCCCACCTGAGGGCCGACGAACTCGACGCGCTTGACCGTGGCCGGGTTATCGCCACCGATCTTCTGCAGCGCCTCGGCCACGCGGTTGCCCAACTGTGGATCATCGCCCGGCATGCGCACCAGCAGGTCGGTGGTGGCGCCGAAGCTCTGCACCACGGCATCGTGGAAGCCGGAGCCAACCAGCTCGGTACGCACCTTCTCCAGGTCTGCCGGACGCTCATAGGTGAGCTCGATCAGCGTACCGCCGGTGAAGTCCAGGCCGAAGTTCAGGCCCTTGTGCCACCAGCTGAACAGCGCCAGCACGGTGAGGAGCACGGTGATGGCGAACGCGACATTGCGCACGCCCATGAAGTTGATGGTTTTCATCGCAGCTCCCTCAAACCCACAGCTTCTTGATGTCACGCCCGCCACAGGTCAGGTTGACCAGTGCGCGGGTCACCATGACGGCGGTGAACATCGAGGTGAAAATCCCGAGGGACATGGTGACCGCGAAGCCCTTGACCGGACCAGTACCCATGGCGAACAGGATGCCGCCGACCAGCAAGGTGGTCAGGTTGGCGTCGACGATCGCCGAGTAGGCGCGGTTGAAACCTTCGTGGATGGCGCGCTGCACCGACATGCCGGCGGCGATCTCTTCGCGGATCCGCGAGAAGATCAGCACGTTGGCGTCCACCGCCATACCCATGGTCAACACGATACCGGCGATACCCGGCAGGGTCAGCGTGGCCCCCAGCAGCGACATCAGCGCCAGCAGCAGGACCATGTTGCCCGCCAAGGCGATGGTCGCCAGCACGCCGAAGGCGCGATAGATGGCGATGATGAACAGCGAGACGAACAGCATGCCCCACAGGGATGCGTCAATACCCTTGGTGATGTTGTCGGCACCCAGGCTCGGGCCGATGGTGCGCTCTTCGGCGAAGTACATCGGCGCGGCCAGACCACCGGCCCGCAGCAGCAGGGCCAGTTCGGAGGACTCGCCCTGGCCATTCAGCCCGGTGATGCGGAACTGGCTGCCCAGCGGCGACTGGATGGTCGCCAGGCTGATGATCTTCTTCTCTTCCTGGAAGGTCTGCACCGCGACTTCTTTCTCGACGCCGTCGACCACCTGTTTCTGGTAGCGGGTCACCGGCTTCTGCTCGATGAAGATCACCGCCATGCTGCGGCCGACGTTGCTGCGCGTGGCGCGGCTCATCAGCTCGCCGCCATGGCCGTCGAGGCGAATGTTCACCTGCGGGCGACCGTGCTCGTCGAAGCTGGCCTGGGCGTCGGTGACCTGGTCACCGGTGATGATCAGGCCGCGCTCGACCGGAGCGGAGCGGCCGCCTTCGCGGAACTCGAACACCTCGGTGGTGGCCTTGGACGCGCCTGGCTCGGCGCCGAAGCGGAACTCCAGGTTGGCGGTCTTGCCGAGGATACGCTTGGCTTCGGCGGTGTCCTGCACGCCCGGCAGTTCGACCACGATGCGGTTGGCACCCTGGCGCTGCACCAGCGGCTCGGCCACGCCCAGCTCGTTCACACGGTTGCGGACGGTGGTCAGGTTCTGCTTGATGGAGTATTCGCGGATCTCGGCGACCTTGGCCTGGGTCAGCGCCAGGCGCAACACGGCGAGCTCGTTGCGCTCGGTGGTGGTCAGGTCGAAATCACTGAAATTCTTGCGGATCAGGCTGCGGGCCTGTTCGCGGGTAGCATCGTCGGCGAAGCCCAGCATGATCCCGCCGTCCTGCTGCGGCAGGCTGCGGTAGCGGACGCGCTCTTTGCGCAGCAAGGTCTTGACCTCGCCTTCGTAGACTTTCATGCGCGCGGTCATGGCCTTGTCCATGTCCACTTCCAGCAGGAAGTGCACACCACCGGACAGGTCCAGGCCGAGCTTCATCGGGCTGGCACCCAGGTTGCGCAGCCACTGCGGCGTGGTCTGGGCCAGGTTCAGGGCCACGACATAGTCGTCACCGAGAGCCTTGCGCGCCACATCCTTGGCCGGCAGCTGGTCTTCCTGGTTGGTCAGGCGCACCAGGGCACTGCCCTTCTCGCCCAGGCTGCCGCCTTTGACGGTGATGCCGGCATCGGTCAGCGCCTTGGTGACGCGATCGAGATCGGCCTGGCTGACATGCAGGGCGGAACTGGCGCCGCTGATCTGCACCGCCGGATCATCCGGGTAGAGGTTGGGTGCGGAATAAATGAAGCCGACCGCCAGTACCACCACGATCAGCAGGTATTTCCACAAAGGGTATTTGTTCAGCATCACGCCGCCCGTTCAAGACGCGGGGCGCTTTGCGCGCCCCGACTGGAAAAATGAAACCGGTAACTCAGATAGCCTTGAGCGTACCTTTTGGCAGGGTCGCGGCAATGGCGCCCTTCTGGAACTTCAGCTCGACATTGTCGGACACTTCCAGGACCACGAAGTCGTCGGCAACCTTGACGATCTTGCCGGCGATGCCGCCGTTGGTGACAACTTCGTCACCTTTTTGCAGGTTGCTCAGCAGGTTCTTCTGCTCTTTGGCACGCTTGGCCTGCGGGCGCCAGATCATCAGGTAGAAGATGACCAGGAAGCCGACCAGGAAGATCCACTCGAAGCCGGTACCGGCTGGGCCGGCGGCGGGGGCTGCTGCGTCCGCGTAGGCGGCGGGGATAAAGAAGCTCATTGGGCTCTCCTAATGGAATTTTCTAATAATGATTGCGAACAGTCAGTCCAAAGGCGGAACGGGAAGCCCGCGCTTGGCGTAGAAGGCGTCGACAAAGGCGGCCAATTTACCCTGTTGAATAGCCTCGCGTAAACCGGCCATCAAGCGCTGGTAATGGCGCAAGTTGTGGATGGTATTCAGCATGCTGCTCAACATTTCGCCGCACTTGTCCAGGTGGTGCAGGTAGGCGCGGGAGAAGTTGGTGCAGGTGTAGCAATCGCAGGTCGGATCCAGCGGCGATTCATCGTGGCGATGGAACGCGTTGCGGATCTTGATCACCCCGGTATCGACGAACAGATGGCCGTTGCGCGCGTTGCGCGTGGGCATCACGCAGTCGAACATGTCGACGCCGCGGCGCACACCCTCTACAAGATCTTCCGGCTTGCCTACCCCCATAAGGTAACGAGGTTTGTCAGCCGGCATCTGCGCGGGCAGGTAGTCCAGCACCTTGATCATCTCGTGCTTGGGTTCGCCCACCGACAGGCCGCCGATGGCCAGGCCATCGAAGTCGATGTTGACCAGCGCTTCCAGCGAGCGCATGCGCAAGTCCTGGTACATGCCGCCCTGGACGATGCCGAACAGCGCCGCGGTGTTGTCGCCGTGGGCGTTCTTCGAGCGCTGGGCCCAGCGCAGCGACAGCTCCATCGAGGTGCGCGCCACGTCGTGCTCGGCCGGGTACGGCGTGCACTCGTCGAAGATCATCACGATGTCCGAGCCCAGGTCGCGCTGCACCTGCATGGACTCTTCCGGCCCCATGAACACCTTGGAGCCGTCCACTGGCGATGCGAAGGTCACGCCTTCCTCCTTGATCTTGCGCATGGCGCCCAGGCTGAACACCTGGAAACCACCGGAATCAGTGAGGATAGGGCCTTTCCATTGCATGAAATCGTGCAGGCCGTTGTGTTTCTTGATGACCTCGGTGCCCGGGCGCAGCCACAGGTGGAAGGTGTTGCCAAGGATGATCTCGGCGCCGATGGCCTCGATGTCACGCGGCAGCATGCCCTTGACCGTGCCATAGGTGCCCACCGGCATGAAGGCCGGGGTTTCGACCGTGCCACGGGGGAAGGTGAGCCGGCCGCGACGGGCCTTGCCGTCGGTGGCCAGCAGTTCGAACGACATTCGACAGGTGCGACTCATGCTTGATCCTCTGGGCCGCGTGGCGCCGGATTGCGGGTGATGAACATGGCATCACCGTAACTGAAGAAGCGGTAACCGTTTGCGACCGCCGCCGCGTAGGCGGCCATGGTCTCCGGGTAACCGGCGAAGGCCGAGACCAGCATCAGCAGCGTGGACTCCGGCAGGTGGAAGTTGGTGACCAGGCAATCGACCACATGGAACGGCCGGCCCGGGAAGATGAAGATGTCGGTGTCGCCGCTGAACGCCTTGAGCTCGCCATCGCGCGCCGCGCTCTCCAGCGAACGCACGCTGGTGGTGCCCACGGCGATCACCCGCCCGCCACGGGCGCGGCAGGCCTGCACGGCATCGACCACATCCTGGCCCACTTCGAGCCACTCTTTATGCATGGTGTGGTCTTCGATCTTGTCGACCCGCACCGGCTGGAAGGTACCCGCCCCTACGTGCAGGGTGACGAAGGCGCGTTCAACGCCTTTGGCGGCGATCTTTTCCAGCAGCGCCTCGTCGAAGTGCAGGCCGGCGGTGGGCGCGGCCACGGCGCCGGCGCGCTGAGCGTAGACGGTCTGGTAGCGCTCGCGGTCGGCGCCCTCGTCGGGGCGGTCAATGTACGGCGGCAGCGGCATATGGCCGACGCGCTCGAGCAGCGGCAGCACCTCTTCGCTGAAACGCAGCTCGAACAGCGTGTCGTGGCGGGCGACCATCTCGGCCTCGCCACCGCCGTCGATGAGGATCTGCGCGCCTTCTTTAGGCGCCTTGCTGGCACGCACATGGGCCAGCACGCGGTGGCTGTCGAGCACGCGCTCGACCAGCACTTCCAGCTTGCCGCCGGAGGCTTTCTGGCCGAACAGCCGCGCCGGGATCACCCGGGTGTTGTTGAACACCATCAGGTCACCGGGGCGCAGGTAGTCGAGCAGGTCGGTGAACTGCTTGTGGGCCAGTTCGCCGCTGGGGCCGTCGAGCACCAGCAGGCGGCTGCCATGACGCTCGGCCAGTGGATGGCGGGCAATCAGGGAATCGGGGAGTTCGAAGGAAAAATCGGCGACGCGCATGATGATGTTCGGGTTCGACAGGGCCGGGAAGTTTAGCCCAATGCGTGAAAATTGACCATGAAAGCCGATTGACCGCCTTGGGCGACCTCTCTATACTGCGGCGCCACAAGCCCTGATGGCGGAATTGGTAGACGCGGCGGATTCAAAATCCGTTTTCGAAAGGAGTGGGAGTTCGAGTCTCCCTCGGGGCACCAAGATCCAGAAAAAACCGACCTTATGGTCGGTTTTTTTGTGTCTGAAAACAGGTGAAGTAAATGCACGCTATCGGCGAACAACCTTCACCGCCATAACGACAGGAAGTCCATGGCATGTCATTACCGCAATTGATCACAAGAACGCGAACAAACCTCTGGACCGTGCTGCCTGGTTTGCTCGGCGGCATGGCGGTGACCACCACCATCTCGCCATTCGATAGGTTCTTCTGGGGAAATGTCGTCGATATCTGGGGACCGCAAGCCGCTATCCTGATCATTCTGTTGATCCTCAGGGCGCCAAGACCGGTGATCGGCGGTACAGCATTGGCGATGGCACTTTACCTGGCGCTTTTCTACCTCTGGTTTTTCACGGGCGGAAGAGGCGACGTCATGGCGTGGTTCGTCTACCTGTTCAGCTTGCCTGGGGCGCTGATCGGCGCCTGCCTGGCGCTGCGCTTGACGAAGCGGGCAGCACCACTCACCGCCCTTGCCCTGGCAGGCGCCTGGGTTGCGACTGGCCTGGTGATCAATCAGACGATCATCTGCTCCACCCTCCTCTACTGCCTCGGGTAATCGCGCCCTGGGCGCGTGCAATGGTGAGGCCGTGGCGTATGCTGGAGCTCCATTCAAGTACGGATCGCCACCATGCCCTTGAGCCACCGCCCGGTGACACCGGCCGATGTCCCGGTAATTTGCCGCTTTGCCCATGACGCCGAGGAACTGTTTTACATGTTCCCCAAAGCCACCTACCCGCTTACCCCCATACAACTGAGCGAAGCCATCACCCAGCGCAGCGGTTCGACAGTGATCGAGGCCGATGGCGTGATCGTTGGCTTCGCCAATTTCTACAAAGCCGAACACGGCGGTGTCTGCGCGCTGGGTAATGTGGTGGTGGCGCCGGCTGCGCGGGGTCAGGGCGTGGCACGTTACCTGGTGCAATGCATGATCGCCCTGGCCCGCGAAGAATTCGCGGCGCGGGAGGTCTGGGTGTCGTGTTTCAATCACAACACCGCAGGGTTGCTGCTTTATCCACAGCTGGGTTTTGTACCGTTCGGGATCGAGGAGCGGCGGGCGCCGGATGGAAGCCGGGTGGCGCTGGTGCAGATGAAGCAGGTGTTGGGCTGAGGTTGATATGGTTTACCGGTGTGCAGTGTGGCCTGGATTGAGGCTGCGTTGTAGCCATCGCGGGTCAAGCCCCCCAACGCTGACGATGCTCGCAATTCTGCTCACCGTGCGACAGTGCAGTACAAAAGACCGGGTGCAAGGAATCTGGCTGGACTAGCCATCTGTATTGCGCAAGCGTGCAGCCTGGACATGGGACTGGGCTCGCATGATTTCATCTGCGTCACCTTCGGCCAGTACCTGTGACAGGTATTCCTGAATCGCTGCCTCTGAATCCAGTAGATCCGCAATCTTGAATGACGTCAGTTCACTGGTCATGCTGACTTCCTCAAAGTGAATGGGTCATGAGCCTAAACCATCGCCGCGAGAGAAGCCTTACCACTTGATGTAGGCCTCTTCTTAAGTGCTGAACAGAAAAGCCACGTTACACCTGCCCACGAATCCCAGCGAACCTTATCCCCTCCCGAGACGTCGGAACCTGCATCCCCCGTTTCGAGGTTCCCCCAACGTGAAAGCCCTCCTCGCCCGCAAGTACCGCCTGGTGGTCAAGACCTTCGGCTACATCGGCTGGTCGCTGTTCTGGCTGCTGATCTGGGACGTGCTGGTCACCATCGACTTCATGCTGTTCTTCAACAGCAAGTTCAGCCTGCCGCTGATCCCGCTCACCCTGCTGGGCTCGGCGCTGGTGGTGCTGGTGAGCTTTCGCAACAGCAGTGCCTACAACCGCTGGTGGGAAGCACGCACCTTGTGGGGGGCGCTGGTGAACAGTTCACGCAGTTTCGCCCGGCAGGTGCTGACGCTGGTCGACGACCCGGCTGACGGGCCGAACCCGGTGAAGGCGACCTTGCTGCGCCGGCACATCGCCTATGTGAACTGCCTGGCCGCCCACCTCAAGAACGAGAAATGCCCGGACGAGCTGATGGCCTTCATACCGCCCGGCGAGTTCGAACGGCGTAATCGCTCCAACAACTTCGCCAACGACATCCTCAGCGGCTCGGCGGCACTGCTGGCCCAGGAATACCAGGCCGGGCGGCTGGACAGCATTCGTCTGGCGCGCCTGGAGTCGACGCTGGTGGACCTGTCCAACGCCCAGGGCGGGATGGAGCGGATCGCCAATACGCCGCTGCCCTACCCTTATGTGTACTTCCCACGGCTGTTCATCACGCTGTTCTGCCTGATCGTGCCGGTGGGGCTGGTGGAATCGCTGGGCTGGTTCACGCCGCTGGCCTCGACCGTGGTCGGCTTCATGCTGCTGGCGATCGAACGGATCGGCACGGACCTGCAGAGCCCGTTCCGCATCAGCGAGCATCAGATCCCGATGGACACGATCTGCGAGACCATCGAACGCAACCTGGAGTCGATGCAGCGTGAGGCGCAGTGTACAGCCAGCGTGCCTTGAGCCCCCGGCCCCTGCCTACCCCCGCCGTGCGTACTCCCGACACCCTTCCCAACCGATCCCGCTCTGGGCCGTGTGCTGCAACAACCACTCCAGCGCCGGCTGGGCCTTGGGCAAGCCATCACGGAACTGGATCACCCCCTTGCGCCACAGCAGCATCAGCGTCAGCACCCGCTGCGCCGAGGCCTCGGCGGTCAGCGGCCCGTCATCCTGGGCGTCGATGTCCCACAGAGAAACCCGCAGTTGCTGGCTGTCCAGGAACGCTTCGCCATCGGCGCGTCGCTGGCCATAGGGCGGACGGAACAACGGTACATACTGTTCGGCCAAGTCGGCCTGCACCCGCGCCTGGCTGCGCCGCAGCGAGTCCTGCCAATCCTGCCACTGGGCATGAGAGCGGTATTCCCAGCCCTGGATACCCACGCACTGGCCGGCATACAGATCGCCCAGCGGGCCGGCATCGCGGCGTTGCTGCAGGCGATTGCCGAGCACGAAGAAAATCCCGTCGAGCTTCTGCCGACGCAGGTAGTCAGCCAGCGCATCGGTGCTACCGCCCTGAGGGGCAGGGCCGCTGACGAAGGTCAGCAGGAACATCCGGTCATTGAGTTCCTCGCCATTGCGCTCACGATCGGAGAGCTTGGCCACTTCGCTGGTGGTCTGCGGGAACAGCGCGGCCTTGCGCAGTTGCTCATCCAGGTAACGGGTATGAAACTGATGACTGGGCTCAACCCACTCGGTGTAGAACGAGCCGACATCATCGGCGAAAACGGCCGCCTGCGTGCGTAGATCCGCCATGGACTCAACCGGGTAGCAGAACGAGGCATCCTGCTCGCAGCTCTGCTGCGCCTGTTGATAACTGGTCCACAGGCGCTGCCACATACGAGCACGCACGGCCCGCACGACGCTCAGGTTGACCTGGCGCAGGCCAAGGCGGCTCTTCAACGCCGGCTCGTCGAGCATCTCGCTTTCATGCAGCACGCGGGCGAACGACAGGATTTCCGCCCGCGACGCCACGTCGAACAGCGCCGGGCTGTTCAGTTGCTCGGGCCACAGGTCACGGTCGAAACTGACGAAATTCGCCGGGGCCGCCTGCGCACCCAGGCTCAGCAGCCCGGCGAACAGGGCAAACGCGATACGCACGATGTGCATTCTCCTTGAAGGCATGCCGCGCACTATAACGCGACGCCCGCCGCTTGCCTGTGGCGATGTTCGCTGACTATCGTCGCCATAGTTTGGCGTTGCGCCGGCAGCCCCGTAGAATTCGCCCGACGATTCCAGGAGCCGACCCGATGCTGACGGTGATTTCCCCCGCCAAGACCCTCGACTACGACACCCCGCCGGTGACCCAGCGCCACACCCTGCCCCAGTACCTGGACGATTCCCAGGAACTGATCGTGCAACTGCGCGAGCTGTCGCCGGCGCAGATCGCCGAGCTGATGCACCTCTCTGACAAGCTCGCCGGCCTCAACGCCGCGCGTTTCGGCAGCTGGACCCCAGACTTCACCCCGGCCAACGCCAAGCAGGCGCTGCTGGCGTTCAAGGGTGACGTCTACACCGGGCTCGCTGCCGAAAGCCTGGGCGAGGACGATTTCAGCTATGCCCAGGATCACCTGCGCATGCTCTCGGGCCTGTACGGCCTGCTGCGCCCGCTGGACCTGATGCAACCCTACCGCCTGGAAATGGGTACCAAGCTGGCCAACGCCCGCGGCAAGGACCTGTATGCCTTCTGGGGCACGCGCATCAGCGAGTGGCTGAACCAGGCCCTGGCCGACCAGGGCGACGACGTGCTGCTGAACCTGGCCAGCAACGAGTACTTCAGCGCGGTGAAGAAAAGCGCCCTGAAGGCACGGGTGATCGACGTCGACTTCAAGGACCTGAAGAACGGCCAGTACAAGATCATCAGTTTCTATGCCAAGAAAGCCCGCGGGATGATGAGCCGCTTCGTGATCCAGGAGCGGGTCAACGACCCGGAGCAGCTCAAGCACTTCGATGCGCAGGGCTACTACTACAGCGCGGAGCAGTCCAAACCCGACCACCTGGTATTCCTGCGCGATCACGCTGAGGGCTGATTTTTTCAGCGCCGCTTTACAGCTCATCGCGGGGCAAGCCCGCGATGAGCCCATCAGCCCTGCAACGGGGCACGCTGCAAAACGCCATCAGCCAAAATTCCAGCGTCAATAAATCATCAGTCACATCCTTATCGCAAAACGCCATAAGACCGTTCGTAGTTTTTTGACGATTTTTGAAAAATATTTTCGCATGCTGGCATATAACCATCCCCCTGGGATTTCGCCCTTTATATACGGGGACGAAACTGTGGCGTGCTATCAGATTGAAAGTATTTTCCTCTGAAAAAATATTTAGAAATCTTTCACCGTGGCGGAACCGCCCCAGGAACTTCTGCTACGCCCAATGGCTCATAGCACCCGTAACGAGTTTCAAGCGCTGAGCGTGAGAAATGACTTACAGATGACAAAGGGCCGCTATTCACAATCGGCCCCACAACTTCAACGGCGGTACAGGAAGTGCCTGAAGCCATTATCCATGCAGGAGAGAAGCGCCCCTAAAATCGTCCTAGTGGTTGATTTCAAAGGATTTATCCACTTGAAAGAACAAGCACAGCAATTCGCGAATGGCGATTTGCAATAAAGACGGCTGCATTTCAGGGCACGCCTTTTAAATATTGGCCTTTGACTGCCAACTTTGAGTGCATAAGTTTTTGCGCTCCGGATTTATTCATGCCTGCGTTCGGTGAAGTGTCAATTCGCCATGGAACCGTGCGCCCGAAAACTGCTGGTCAATCAACCCGGTCGGCTCTTCGCTGAAGGGCTGGCGTGATAAACACACGAGGTGAATGCGATGCGTATCAGCATCTTTGGTTTGGGTTATGTGGGTGCAGTCTGTGCCGGTTGCCTGTCGGCACGAGGCCATGACGTGATTGGGGTGGACGTGTCCAGCACCAAGATCGACCTGATCAACCAGGGCAAGTCGCCCATTGTCGAACCGGGCCTGGAAGCTCTGCTGCAGCAAGGCATCGCCAAAGGCCGCCTGCGTGGCACCACCGACTTCGCCGAAGCCATCCGCGCCAGCGATGTGTCGATGATCTGCGTCGGCACGCCGAGCAAGAAGAACGGCGACCTGGGCCTGGAGTATATCGAGTCGGTGTGCCGCGAGATCGGCTACGTGCTGCGCGACACCGACCGCCGTCACACCATCGTGGTACGCAGCACCGTGCTGCCGGGCACCGTCAAGAACGTGGTGATCCCGATCCTCGAGGACTGCTCGGGCAAGAAGGCCGGTGTCGATTTCGGCGTGGCGGTCAACCCCGAGTTCCTGCGCGAAAGCACCGCGATCAAGGACTACGACCACCCACCAATGACCGTCATCGGCGAACTGGACAGCGCCAGCGGCGACGTCCTGCAAGCCCTGTACGAAGAACTCGATGCCCCGGTGATCCGCAAGCCGATCGAAGTGGCCGAGATGATCAAGTACACCTGCAACGTCTGGCACGCGACCAAGGTCACCTTCGCCAACGAGATCGGCAATATCGCCAAGGCAGTCGGCGTCGATGGTCGCGATGTGATGGACGTGGTCTGCCAGGACAAGGTGCTCAACCTGTCGCAGTACTACATGCGCCCCGGCTTCGCCTTCGGTGGCTCGTGCCTGCCCAAGGACGTGCGCGCCCTCACCTACCGCGCCTCGAGCCTGGACGTGAAGGCGCCGCTGCTCGACTCGCTGATGCGCAGCAACGAGTCCCAGGTGCAGAACGCCTTCGACATCATCGAAAGCCACGACAAGCGCAAGGTCGCCCTGCTCGGCCTGTCGTTCAAGGCCGGTACCGACGACCTGCGCGAAAGCCCACTGGTGGAGCTGGCCGAGCGCCTGATCGGCAAGGGCTACCAGCTGGACATCTACGACCAGAACGTCGAGTACGCCCGGGTGCACGGCGCCAACAAGGAATACATCGAATCGAAGATTCCGCATGTGTCCTCCTTGCTCAACGCCAACTTCGAGCAGGTGGTGAACGACGCCGACATCATCGTGCTGGGCAACCGTGATGAGAAGTTCCGCGCCCTGGCCCAACAGGCACCGGCCGGCAAGCAAGTGATCGACCTGGTCGGCTTCATGAGCAAGCCGACCTGCACCACCAGCCGCACCGAAGGCATCTGCTGGTAAACCCGGTCGGGCGGCGCGTCCCTCCCCAGCGCGCCGCCCTCCCCACCCCGAATTCTCGACGGATGCCGAACATGCAAAGGTTCCAGACAGTGCTGTTGCAGTGCGCCGGCTGGCTGCTCTACATGAGCCTGCTCATGCTGATCGCCCTGGCCCTGCCCAGCGATATCTTCGATTCGCAGTCGAAGCACTTCATCTTCCTGGTCGGCGCTGTCGGCATCTGGCGCTACTCCATGGGCGCCACCCATTTCATCCGCGGCATGATCTTCCTCTACCTGGTCTACCCATACCTGCGCCGCAAGGTGCAGAAGCTCGGCAAGGCCGCCGACCCGTCGCATGTGTACCTGATGGTCACCAGCTTCCGCATCGATGCGCTGACCACTGCCCAGGTGTACAGCTCGGTGATCCGCGAGGCGATCGACTGCGGCTTCCCCACCACGGTGGTCTGCTCGCTGGTGGAGAAGTCCGACGAGCTGCTGGTCAAGAGCCTGTGGGCCAAGTACAACCCGCCCGGACACGTCACCCTGGACATCGTGCGCATCGCCGGCACTGGCAAGCGCGATGGCCTGGCCTATGGCTTTCGCGCCATCTCGCGGATGCTCCCGGACGACAACGCCGTGGTGGCGGTGATCGACGGCGACACCGTGCTGGCCGAAGGCGTGGTGCGCAAGACCGTGCCGTGGTTCAAGCTCTACCCCAACGTCGGCGGCCTGACCACCAACGAGTTCTGCGAAGTGCGCGGCGGCTACATCATGAGCGAATGGCACAAGCTGCGCTTCGCCCAGCGCCACATCAACATGTGCTCCATGGCCCTGAGCAAGCGCGTGCTGACCATGACCGGACGCATGTCGATGTTTCGCGCCAGCGTGGTGACCAACCCCGAGTTCATCGCCGACGTCGAAAGCGACTCGCTGATGCACTGGCGCCTGGGCCGCTTCAAGTTCCTTACCGGCGACGACAAGTCCAGCTGGTTCAGCCTGATGCGCCTGGGCTACGACACCTTCTACGTGCCTGACGCGGCGATCAACACGGTGGAGCACCCGCCGGAGAAAAGCTTCGTCAAGGCCAGCCGCAAGCTGATGTACCGCTGGTACGGCAACAACCTGCGGCAGAACTCCCGCGCCCTGGGCCTGGGCCTCAAGCGCCTGGGGCTGTTCACCAGCATCGTCCTGCTCGACCAGCGCGTGTCGATGTGGACCAGCCTGCTGGGCCTGACCGTGGCGGTGATCGCCAGCTTCAAGTTCGGCCTGCAGTTCCTGCTGGTGTACCTGCTGTGGATCGGCATCACCCGCCTGATCCTCACCATCATGCTGCTGTGCTCGGGCCACAACGTAGGCCCCGCCTACCCGCTGATTCTCTATTACAACCAGATCGTCGGCGCGGTGATGAAGATCTACGTGTTCTTCCGCCTCGACAAGCAGTCCTGGACCCGCCAGCCCACTGCCCTCAAGCGCGACCTCGCAAGTTTTCAACAATGGTTCAACACCTGGTCCTCGCGGACCATGACCTTCTCGGCCGCGAGCATCTTCGTCGCCGTGCTGTTCATGGTCGTGTGAGCCCCCGGATCGGATAACAGGAACGAATATCGCCATGAATACCGCCGTGAACGTCAACGTCGTGCATGAATCCGAAGCGCAGCGCCAGCATGCCCGGGTGCGCATTCCCGCCAAGCTGCGCTACCTGGATGGCAACCGCGAACCGCACGAGGTGAAGGTTGACGACCTGTCCGCCGGGGGCCTGTCCTTCCATGCGCCAAAGCCCCTGGCCGAAGGCGAAGTGCTGCGCGGCCGCCTGCAGTTCGTGGTCGACAACCTCGGCCTGTCGATGGACGTCGAGCTGCTGGTACGCACCAGCAGCCGCGACACCGGCCGCACCGGCACCGAGTTCCAGAACCTGGAGCCACGCGACATCGCCACCCTGCGCCATATCATCACCAGCCACCTGTCCGGCGAGCTGATCAGCGTCGGCGACGTGCTCAGCACCCTGCAGCGCGACAACTTCACCAAGGCGCGCAAGCAGAAGGACGGAGGCTCGGGCTTGTCCGCCTTCGGCCGCCTGCGCGCGGTCACCGTCACCGCCGGGGTGTTCGTGGTCGGCCTGGTGGCCTTCGGTTTCGTCGCCAAGTCGCTGTATGGCCTGTACTTCGTCAGCCATGCCGAAGCCGGCGTGGTCGCGGTGCCCACCACCAACGTCACCATGCCCCGCGACGGCAGCGTGCAGAGCCTGGTGGAAAATGGCGCGAGCGTGGCCAAGGGCGCGCCACTGGCAACCTTCAACACCAGCATGCTCGATTTGCTCAAGGGCCACCTGGACGACTCGCAACTGGAGCCGGCCAAGGTCGAGGAGCTGTTCGGCAAGCAGCTCTCCGGCACCCTTACCAGCCCGTGCGACTGCGTAGTCTCGCGCCAGCTGGTGGATGACGGCCAGTACGCCAGCAAGGGCCAGCCGGTGTTCGCGCTGATCCCGCGTACCAGCACCCCGACCATCGAGGCGCGCTTCAGCTATCGCCAGTTCGATGAAGTGAAGCCGGGCACCCGGGTCAACTTCCAGATCGCCGGCGAGGATGAAGTACGCAGCGGCCGGATCACCGGCAGCTCGAGCCTGGACACCGACAACCTGGCCTCCGATATCCGCGTGCAGATCAAGCCCGACGGCGGCCTGCCGGCCGAACTCGCCGGCCGCCCGGCCTCGGTCAACAGCGACCGTGGCCCGTCGCTGAACTGGCTGATCGACAAGGCCGTGGCCCGCGGGCTGTAAGAGGATCGGATAATGACCAGCAGACACCCCGATATCTGTGGGAGCCGGCTTGCCGGCGATCGAGTGCGCAGCACTCGCCCAGCGGATGCAGCGCCTGCACTGGCCTCTCGCCGGCAAGCCGGCTCCCACAGGGACAGCTTGCGCCTGGGGGCATGCGCCCTGGCCGCCGCCATTACCCTGGCCGGCTGCGCCGGCCTGCCCGACCAGCGCCTGGCCAACGAAGCGCTCAAGCGCGGCGACACCGCCACCGCCGAACGCAACTACAAGGCCCTCGCCGACCTTGGCTACAGCGACGCCCAGGTCGGCCTGGCGGACATCCAGGTCGGCACCCGCGACCCGGCCAAGCTCAAGCAAGCCGAAGCCACCTACCGCGCCGCCGCCGCCACCTCGCCCCGTGCCCAGGCGCGCCTCGGCCGCCTGCTGGTGGCCAAGCCCGACAGCACCCAGGCCGAGCGCGAAGAGGCCGAGACCCTGCTCAAGCTCGCGGCGCGACAAGGTGAGACGAACACCCTGATCCCGCTGGCGATGCTCTACCTGCAATACCCGCAGAGCTTCCCCAAGGTCAACGCCCAGCAACAGATCGACCAGTGGCGCGCCGCCGGCAACCCCGAAGCCGGCCTGGCCCAGGTGCTGCTGTACCGCACCCAGGGCACCTACGACCAGCACCTGGGCGAGGTGGAGAAGATCTGCAAGGCCGCGCTGTCGACTACCGACATCTGCTACGTGGAACTGGCCACCGTCTACCAGAAACGCGCCCAGCCCGAGCAGCAGGCCGCCTTGCTTGAGCAGCTCAAGGCCGCCCATGCCCGCGGCGCCGTGCCCGCCACCCGGGTCGACAGCGTCGCCCGCGTGCTGGCCGACCGCAGCCTGGGCCAGACCGACGAGAAGACCGCCAAGGACCTGCTCGAGCAGGTCGCACCGGCCAACCCGGCATCCTGGGTGAGCCTGGCGCAGCTGCTTTACGACTTCCCCGAACTGGGCGACACCGACCAGTTGCTGGCCTACATCGACAAGGGCCGCGAAGCCGAGCAGCCACGCGCCGAACTGCTGCTGGGCCGCCTGTACTACGAAGGCAAGACCGTGCCGGCCGATGCGGCCAAGGCACAGGAGCACCTGCAGGCTGCCGCCGACGCCGGCGAGGTCAGCGCCGACTACTACCTCGGCCAGCTGTACCGCCGTGGCTACCTGGGCCAGGTCGAACCGCAGAAAGCCGTGGACCACCTGCTCGCCGCCGCCCGCGGAGGCCAGAACAGCGCCGACTACGCCCTGGCCCAGCTGTTCAGCGAAGGCCACGGTATCCGCCCGGCCCCGACCAATGCCTGGGTGTTCGCGCAGCTCTCCCAGGCCAACCCGACCCCACAGTCGGCCGAACTGCTGCAACAGCTCGACCAGCAGCTCACGCCCGACCAGCGCAGCCAGGCGCAAACCCTGCTGGCGCAGGAAAAGCAGGCGCGCGGCAGCCTGGCCCAGGGCGCCAACAGCACCCTGGCCATCGAAGCGCTGCAGGACGAGAAAGAAGAAGTAGACGCCGAGGACTCGCTATGACGCTCAACCCCTTCGTGAAAGCCGGCATCGGCCTGGGCTTCGCCTTGTTGTGGTCGATGCCGACCCTGGCCGCCGAGACCGCGCAGAAGAACTTCGGCCTCGACGTGAAGATCACCGGCCAGTCCGAGGACGACCGCGACCTGGGCACCCGCTCCGGCGGCGATGTCAACGGCCTCGGCCTTGACCTGCGCCCCTGGGTGTACGGCGAGCGCGGCAACTGGAGCGCCTTCGCCATGGGCCAGGCGGTGGCCGCCACCGACATCATCGAGACCGACACCCTGCGCCAGAACGACGACGGCACCACCAGCGACAACGGCGACGACAGCCGCAAGCCGGACAAGAGCTACCTGGCCATGCGCGAATTCTGGATCGGCTACAGCGGCCTGACCCCCTACCCCGGCGAGCAGCTGCGCTTCGGCCGCCAGCGCCTGCGCAGCGACGACGGCATGTGGCGCGACACCAATATCGAGGCGCTGAACTGGACCTTCGACACCACCCTGCTCAAGGCCGACCTCGGCGTTGCCCAGCGCTTCAGCGAATACCGCACCGACCTCACCGAGCTGGCCCCCGAAGACAAGGACCGCACCCATGTCTACGGCAACGTCGCCACGCAATGGACACCCGGCCACTGGGTTGGCCTGCGTGCCCACCACAGCCATGACGGCGGCAGCCTGAAGCGCCCCGGCGAAACCGTCGACGCCCTCGACAAGACCCGCACCGGCGACCTCACCTGGCTGGGCCTGGAAGCCAACAGCGACGCCTACAACTGGCGCAACGACCACACCGTCAACTACTGGGGCAGCGTCACTTGGCTGACCGGCGACCGCGACACCCTCAGCAGCCAGGCGGTCGGCAACGACCAGGTCGCCACCGGCAAGCAGAGCGGCGACGTCAACGCCTGGGCCACCGACCTCGGCATCCGCCTGCGCCTCGACCCGCAGTGGCAGGTCGGCGCGGCCTACGCCCGAGGCAGCGGCGGCGGTGGC
This sequence comes from Pseudomonas sp. RC3H12, assembly GCF_018596375.1. Classification (NCBI taxonomy): domain Bacteria; kingdom Pseudomonadati; phylum Pseudomonadota; class Gammaproteobacteria; order Pseudomonadales; family Pseudomonadaceae; genus Pseudomonas; species Pseudomonas sp. RC3H12. The sequence continues at coordinate 3,926,631 of NZ_CP075595.1, forward strand.
AGCGACGGCTCGAACAATTTCGAGCAGACCGGCCTTGAGAGCAACCGCTCCAACTTCACCGGCACCCGCTCGCGCGTGCACCGCTTCGGCGAGGCGTTCCGCGGCGAGTTGGGCAACCTGCAGGCGGCCACCCTGTTCGCCTCTTGGCAGCTGCGCGACGACTACGACGCCAGCTTCATCTACCACAAGTTCTGGCGCGTCGACGGCAAGCAGAACATCGGCTCCAGCGGCATCAACGCGGTGGTCGACGACGGTGGCATCAGCCGCCCGCTGGTGCAGGGCGAAAAAGACCTCGGCCAGGAAATGGACGTGGTCGTGACCAAGTACTTCAAGCAGGGCCTGCTGCCGGCCTCGATCAGCCAGTCGATCGACGAACCGTCGGCCCTGGTGCGCCTGCGCGCCGGTGTGTTCAAGCCGGGCGACGCCTACGGCAAAGAAGCCGACTCGTACATGCACCGCGCCTTCGTCGACGTGATCTGGCGCTACTGAGGCCGGGAGAGGATAGCCATGAACCTGCACCCGAACCTTCGCCACAGCCTGCTCGCCAGCGCCCTGCTGCTGGCCGGCGGCCTTGCCCAGGCCGCCGAGCCCGAAATGGCCAAAGGGCTGCAACAGGCCAAGACCTATACCGTCTCCAGCGCGCCGATCGAGCCGCTGAAGATGGACCCGCCCAAGCTGCCCGACCTGTCCGGCTACACCGCACAGGCCGTGCAGCAGAAGATCGACCGCCGGCACAAGGGCAAGGTCAGCGTGCGCCGCATGCTTCAGGAGGACACCCTCAAGGAGTTCATCGGCGGCGACAACAAGGGCGCCGAATGGGTACGCCGCCAGCACGGCATTCCCCAGGCGATCTTCGTCGATGACGGCCACGTCGACCTGGTGGAGCTGAGTAAGAAGGTCCCCAGCCAGTACCTGCGTGAAACCGCACCGGGCGTGTACTTGGCGCGCCTGCCGATCGTGGTCGGGCGCAAGGGCGTGCTGGAGATCGACGGCAAGGTCAAGGAACTGCGCCTGTCCGAGGAAGGCGGTTCGTTCATCGTCAACGACGGCAAGCTGTTCGTCAGCGATACCCAGGTCACTGGATGGCGCGAGCAGGCCAATGGCCCGGCGACCTTCCGCAAGCCCGACGAATTCCGCCCATTCCTGCTCAGCTGGGGCGGCACCGAGACCTACATCGTCAACAGCAAGATGGCCAGCTTCGGCTACGCCAAATCCAAGTCCTATGGCGTGAGCATCTCGCAGTACACGCCGAACATGGCCAAGCAGATGGGCCGCCCGGAACCCACCGGCTGGATCATCGGTTCCGAGTTCAGCGACATGTGGTACGGCTTCTACTGCTATGAGACCCAGGACTTCGTCATCAAGGACTCGACCTACCGCGACAACATCGTCTACGGCATCGACCCCCACGACCGCTCGCACCGCCTGATCATCGCCGGCAACACCGTGTACGGCACCAAGAAGAAGCACGGGATCATCGTCTCCCGTGAGGTCAACGACAGCTGGATCATCAACAACAAGAGCTACGACAACAAACTCTCGGGGGTGGTGATCGACCGTAACAGCGTCAACAACCTGATCGCCTACAACGAGATCTACCGCAACCACACCGACGGCATCACCCTGTACGAGAGCGGCGACAACCTGATCTGGGGCAACAAGCTGATCAACAACCGCCGCCACGGCATCCGCGTGCGCAACAGCGTGAACATCCGCCTGTACGAGAACGTCGCCATGGCCAACGGCCTGGTGGGCGTGTACGGCCATATCAAGGACCTCTCCGACACCGACCGCGACATTGCCCTCGACCCGTTCGACACCAAGGTGTCGCTGATCGTGGTCGGCGGCGAGCTGGCGGCCAACGGCTCGGGCCCGCTGTCGATCGATTCGCCGCTGTCGGTGGAGTTGTACAAGGTGTCGATGCTGATGCCGCGCAAGGCCAACGGCATCAGCTTCAACGGCGTGCTCGGCGAGCGCCAGGACGAAATCCTCGACCTGCTGGTGCGCCAGCAGAAGGCCGTGCTGATCGACCCGGTCGAACGCCAGACCGAAATGATCGACTAAGGAAGCCCAGACCATGACTCCACACCTGATGAAACTGCTGGGCCTGTCCGCCGCCCTCCTGGCCATCAGCCAGGGCGTGCGCGCCGAAGACGTCAAGGCACCGACCTTCAGCGCCGAACCGTGCTGCCAGCTATGCCCCGAGGCTCACGACGCCAGCCGCTACACCACGCGCTACCAGCAGAACTTCACCACCCTGGTGCAAGCCCAGGGCGACTGGCTGTTCCGTACCCGTGAGGACCTGCGCACCGAGTTCGACACCACCCCGGGCGGCTACAAGCGCCTGCAGCAAGTGCACGACGCGTTCAAGAAGCGTGGTGTCGAGCTGGTGGTGGTGTACCAGCCGACCCGCGGCCTGGTGAACCGCAACATGCTCAACCCCGAGGAAAAGGCCGCCTTCGATTACCAGAAGGCGCTGCGCAACTACCAGGCCATGCTCCAGCGCTTCGCCAGGATGGGCTACAACGTGCCCGACCTGTCGCCGCTGACCAACGAGCAACTGGCCGCCGCCGACCAGGGCAAGGACTTCTACTTCCGCGGCGACCAGCACTGGACGCCCTACGGCGCCGAGCGCGCGGCAAAGATCGTGGCCGACACGGTGCACAAGATGCCGGCCTTCGAAGGCATCCCGCGCAAGGAGTTCGAGACCAGGAAGTCCGGGCGCATGGGCAAGACCGGCACCCTGCACAACGTCGCCGGCCAGCTGTGCGGCACCAGCTATGCGGTGCAGTACATGGACCAGTTCGCCACCGAACCGAAGGGCGCCGCCGGCGGCGACGACCTGTTCGGCGATTCGGGCAACGCGCAGATCACCCTGGTGGGCACCAGCCACAGCGGCAAGAACTACAACTTCTCGGGCTTCCTCGAGCAGTACATCGGCGCCGATGTGCTCAACGTCGCCTTCCCCGGCGGCGGCCTGGAAGGCTCGATGATCCAGTACCTGGGCAGCGAGGAGTTCCAGAACAACCCGCCGAAGATCCTGGTGTGGGAGTTCTCCCCGCTGTACCGCCTCGACCAGGAAACCATCTGGCGGCAGATCCTCGGCCTGCTCGACGATGGCTGCGACGACCGCCCGGCACAGATGAGCGCCAGTGCCACCCTCAAGCCCGGCAAGAACGAGCTGATGGTCAATGGCAAGAACGGCGTGATCAAGGACCTGGTCAACCGCAACCACCAGCTCGACATCAAGTTCGAGGACACCTCGGTGAAGGTGTTGCAGGCCACCCTGTGGTACCTCAACGGCCGCCACGAGGACATCAAGATCGAGAAGCCCGAGACCTCCGACACCGATGGGCGCTTCGTCTTCCAGATGCGCGAGGACGAAGACTGGGCAGGCCAGAACCTGCTCGCCCTGGAGGTACAAGGGCCAGAAAGCGGTACGCAGAAAGTCGAAGCCAAACTCTGCAAACGCAACAACTTCGCCAGCCCCGCGCAGCACACCGCGCAAGCTGGCCAGTGAGGCGACCATGACCACCATAAGCAGCAAGACCGCACCCGCCCTGCTCGCCCTCGCCCTGTTCGGCGGCGCGGCGCAGGCCGCGCTGGTGCCGCCCCAGGGTTACTACGAGGGCATCGAGAAGCTCAAGACCGGCGACGGCAATTTCCGCTGCGAAGCCGCGCCCAAGCCCTATACCGGCGCGCTGCAGTTCCGCAGCAAGTACGAAGGTTCGGACAAGGCCCGGGCGACGCTCAATGTCGCCTCGGAAAAAGCCTTCCGCAAATCCACCGAGGACATCACCACCCTCGAGAAAGGCGTCAGCAAGATGGTCGGCCAGTACATGCGCGATGGCCGCCCGGCGCAGCTGGACTGCGCCTTGACCTGGCTCGACACCTGGGCACGGGCCGATGCGTTGATGTCCACCGATTACAACCATACCGGCAAGTCCATGCGCAAATGGGCTTTGGGCAGCATGAGCGGCTCGTGGCTGCGCCTGAAGTTCTCCAACTCGCAGCCACTGGCGGCGCACCGCGCCGAGGCCGAGCAGATCGAGAAATGGTTCGTGCGCCTGGCGCGGCAGACCGTGCGCGACTGGAGCGACCTGCCGCTGGAGAAGATCAACAACCACAGCTACTGGGCGGCCTGGTCGGTGATGGCCACCGCCGTCGCCACCGACCAGCGAGAGCTGTTCGACTGGGCGGTGAAGGAATACAAGGTCGGCGTCAACCAGGTCGACGAGCAGGGCTTCCTGCCCAACGAGGTCAAGCGCAAGCAACGCGCCCTGGCCTACCACAACTACGCCCTGCCGCCGCTGGCGATGATCGCCAGCTTCGCCCAGGCCAACGGCGTGGACCTGCGCAAGGAAAACAACTTCGCTCTGCAGCGTCTCGGCGAAGGCGTGCTGGCCGGTGCCCGCGACCCTGTTCATTTCAACACCCGCGCCGGCGTGAAGCAGGACCTCAAGGACCTGAAGATCGACAGCAAGTACGCCTGGCTCGAGCCATGGTGCGCGCTGTACCAGTGCGTCGGCGACACCCTCGAGCGCAAACATGACATGCAGCCGTTCAACAGTTTCCGGCTGGGTGGCGATGTGACCCGGGTCTACGACCCGAGCGCGGAACAGAAAAAGTAACGCGATTCCCTCTGGGTGCCGGCAAACCGGCTGCCACAGGGAACTAGGTTGCCTTCCAGCTTTTTGTTGGGGGGTTTGGGGGGCGCTGTGCCCCAGGTGCTGTGCATAACTAGGAGAACCGGGATGGTCTTCTCGTCCAACGTGTTCCTGTTCCTGTTCCTGCCGGTTTTCCTCGGCTTGTACTACGTGAGCGGGAATCGCTATCGCAACCTGCTGCTGCTGGTTGCCAGCTACATCTTCTACGCCTGGTGGCGGGTGGACTTCCTCGCCCTGTTCGCCGGGGTCACCCTGTGGAACTACTGGATCGGCCTGAAAGTCGGCGCCGCCGGCGTGCGCACCAAGCCTGCGCAGCGCTGGCTGCTGCTCGGCGTGGGCGTCGACCTGTGCATCCTCGGCTACTTCAAGTACGCCAATTTCGGGGTCGACAGCCTCAACGCGATCATGACCTCGATGGGGCTGGAGCCGTTCATCCTCACCCACGTGCTGCTGCCGATCGGCATCTCGTTCTACATCTTCGAGTCGATCAGCTACATCATCGACGTGTACCGCGGCGACACCCCGGCCACGCGCAACCTGATCGACTTCGCGGCCTTCGTGGCGATCTTCCCGCACCTGATCGCCGGCCCCGTGCTGCGCTTCAAGGACCTGGTCGACCAGTTCAACAACCGCACCCACACCCTGGACAAGTTCTCCGAAGGCTGCACCCGCTTCATGCAGGGCTTCATCAAGAAAGTGTTCATCGCCGACACCCTGGCGGTGGTCGCCGACCACTGCTTCGCCCTGCAGAACCCCACCACCGGTGATGCCTGGCTCGGCGCCCTGGCCTACACCGCGCAGCTGTACTTCGACTTCTCCGGCTACAGCGACATGGCCATCGGCCTGGGCCTGATGATGGGCTTCCGCTTCATGGAGAACTTCAAGCAGCCCTACATCAGCCAGTCGATCACCGAATTCTGGCGGCGCTGGCACATCAGCCTGTCGACCTGGCTGCGCGACTACCTGTACATCACCCTGGGCGGCAACCGCAAAGGCACCTTCAACACCTACCGCAACCTGTTCCTGACCATGCTGCTCGGCGGGCTGTGGCACGGCGCCAACTTCACCTACATCATCTGGGGCGCCTGGCACGGCCTGTGGCTGGCCATCGAGCGCGCGCTGGGGCTGGACACCAATCCGCAGCGTTTCAACCCGGTGAAATGGGCCTTCACCTTCCTGCTGGTGGTGGTCGGCTGGGTGATCTTCCGCGCCGAGAACCTGCACGTGGCCGCCCGCATGTACGGCGCCATGTTCAGCTTCGGCGACTGGCAGCTGTCGGAAATCAACAGCGCCCAGCTCACCGGCCTGCAGGTCGCGACGCTGGTCGTCGCCTACCTCAGCCTGGCGTTCTTCGGCCTGCGTGATTTCTACCGCAACGCCAAGCCAACGCCAAAGGCCACGCCCGTGCAAATCAACGCCGACGGGTCGGTGGGGCTGGACTGGACGCGGATCATGACCCGCGCCCTGGTCCTGCTGCTGTTCGTCGCCTCGGTGCTCAAGCTCTCGGCGCAGAGCTACTCGCCTTTCCTCTACTTCCAGTTCTGAGGCCCCGATCATGAACCGGACACTTCGCATCACCTATTCGCTGTCGTTCATGGGCCTGCTGGTCGGGTTGGGCGCATGGTCGGTCGGCGGGCTGGAAAGCTTCAACCGCACCGGGCAGATGACCCTGCTCGACGGCAAGCTGGCCAAGGCCGCCGAAACCCACTACGACGAGCAGTTCCCGATCAAACGCGTCGGCACCAACCTGTGGGCCGCGCTGGACTTCAAGCTGTTCAACGAAGGCCGCCCCGGCGTGGTGCTGGGCCGCGACCAGTGGCTGTTCACCGACGAGGAATTCAACCCCACCGCCGGCGCGCAGCAACAGATGCAGGACAACCTGGCACTGGTGCGTGGGGTGCGCGACGCACTGCAACGCCAGGGCGTGCAACTGGTACTGGCGATCGTCCCGGCCAAGGCCCGCCTCTACTACGAATACATCGGCAAGGAGACGCCGGCCAGCCTGCACGACGACCTGTTCAACCAGTTCCACGCCCAGGCGCGCCAGGCCAATGTGTTCGCCCCCGACCTGCTGGCGCCGCTGGAGCAGGCCAAGGCCCGCGGCCAGGTATTCCTGCGCACCGACACCCACTGGACGCCTATGGGCGCCGAAGTGGTTGCGCAATCGCTGGCCGAAGCCGTCGACCGCCAGCAGTTGCTCACCGGCGAGCCACAGGCGTACATCACCGAGGCCGGCGCCAGCGCGCCGTACAAGGGTGACCTGACCAACTTCCTGCCGCTCGATCCGCTGTTCAGCAACCTGCTGCCCACTCCCGACACCCTGCAACAACGCAAGACCCACCCGGTGCAGGCCGAGGGCGTCGAAGGTGGCGACGCGCTGTTCGACGACAGTCGCATCCCGGTGGCGCTGGTAGGCACCAGCTACAGCGCCAACCCGCACTGGAACTTCCTCGGCGCCCTGCAGCAGGCCCTGCGCAGCGACGTCGCCAACTACGCCGAAGACGGCCACGGGCCGTTGCTGCCAATGCTCAAGTACCTGCAAAGCGACGCTTTCAAAAACGCCCCGCCACAGGTCGTGGTGTGGGAATTCCCCGAACGGTATCTGCCAATGAAGAACGACCTCAGCGCCTTCGATCCGCAGTGGATCGCGCAGCTGAAGAACTCCCGCAAATCCGAAGAAAACCTGGCCCTGTCGTCCAACCGGACGGACCACTGAAGATAGAGAGGAACACGCACATGACCACCAAGACTTCCATTGCCAAAGCCCTCACCCTCGCCGCCGGCCTGACCCTGGCCTCGATGCAGGCCTTCGCTGGCGCCGACGCCGCCCTCTATGGCCCGAGCGCGCCGAAAGGCTCGACCTTCGTGCGCCTGTACAACGCCGCCAGCAGCCCCACCGCCGCCAGCGTCGGCAACACCCAGATCAAGCAGGTCGGCGCCCAGGCCAGCAGCGACTTCAGCTTCCTGCCCGGCGGCGACTACACCGCCCAGGTCGGCGGCAAGAGCGTGCCGGTCAAGCTGGCCGCCGACAAGTACTACACCCTGGTCAACAACAGCGGCGGCAACCCGCAGCTGATCGAGGAGCCACCGTTCAAGAACAAGCAGAAGGCGCTGGTGCGGGTGCAGAACCTCAGCGACCAGCAACTGACCCTGAAGACCGCCGACGGCAAGACCGAAGTGGTCAAGCCGGTGGCGGCCAAGGGCCGTGGCGAACGTGAAATCAATCCGGTCAAGGTCAACCTTGCCCTGTATGCAGGCGACAAGAAAGTCGGCGACGTCAAGCCCGTCGCCCTGGAGCGCGGCGAAGCGGCCGTGCTGTATGTCACCGGTTCCGGCAACAGCCTGTCGCCGGTGTGGGTAACTCGCCCCGTGGCTAGCAACTGATCCCCCTGCCTCTAAACGACTATTGGAGAAACATGATGATCCCGGTAATTCTTTCTGGTGGTAGCGGTTCGCGTCTGTGGCCTCTGTCGCGCAAGCAGTTCCCCAAGCAGTTCCTGGCGCTGACCGGCGAACACACGCTGTTCCAGCAGACCATCGAGCGCCTGGTATTCGATGGCATGGACACCCCCATCGTGGTCTGCAACAAGGACCACAAGTTCATCGTCCAGGAGCAGCTAGGTGCGCTGAAGCTGGAAACCCAGGCCATCCTCATGGAGCCGTTCGGCCGCAACACCGCGCCGGCAGTGGCCATCACCGCGATGAAGCTGGTCAACGAAGGGCGTGACGAACTGATGCTGGTGCTCCCGGCCGACCACGTGATCGAGGACCAGAAGGCCCTGCAACGTGCCTTGGCCCTGGCCACCGTGGCCGCCGAGCGCGGCGAAATGGTGCTGTTCGGGGTGCCGGCGACCAAGCCCGAGACCGGCTACGGCTATATCCGCTCCAGCCAGGACGCGCTGCTGCCCGAGGGCGTGGCACGGGTCGCGCAGTTCGTCGAGAAACCCGACGAGAAGCGCGCCAACGAGTTCGTCCGCGCCGGCGGCTACTTCTGGAACAGCGGAATGTTCCTGTTCCGCGCCAGCCGCTTCCTCGAGGAGCTGAAAAAGCACGATCCGGATATCTACGACACCTGCCTGCTGGCGCTGGAGCGCAGCGACGAAGACGCCGATGTGCTGAGCATCGACGAAGCCACCTTTGCCTGCTGCCCGGACAACTCCATCGACTACGCGGTGATGGAGAAGACCCAGCGCGCCTGCGTGGTGCCGCTGTCGGCCGGCTGGAGCGACGTGGGCTGCTGGTCGTCGCTGTGGGATGTGCACGAGAAGGACGACAACGGCAACGTGACGAAGGGCGACGTGGTGGTGCAGGACAGCCACAACTGCATGATTCACGGCAATGGCAAGCTGGTGTCGGTGATTGGCCTGGAGAACATCGTGGTGGTCGAAACCAAGGACGCCATGATGATCGCCCACAAGGACAAGGTTCAGGGGGTCAAGCAACTGGTCAACACGCTGGACGCCCAGGGCCGCAGCGAAACCCAGAACCACCTGGAAGTCTACCGCCCCTGGGGCTCGTACGACTCGGTGGACATGGGCGGGCGGTTCCAGGTCAAGCACATCACCGTCAAGCCGGGCGCCAGCCTGTCGCTGCAGATGCACCACCACCGCGCCGAGCACTGGATCGTGGTGTCCGGCACCGCTGAGGTGACCTGCGACGAGAACGTGTTCCTGCTGACCGAGAACCAGTCCACCTATATCCCCATCGCCTCGGTGCACCGCCTGCGCAACCCAGGCAAGATCCCGCTGGAGATCATCGAGGTGCAATCCGGCAGCTACCTGGGCGAGGATGACATCGAGCGCTTCGAGGATGTGTATGGGCGCACCTCGACGCCGGTGGAGCGTGGGGTTTCGGTGAAGACCATCGCGCAGTAACAGCTGCGAGCTGCAAGAAAAAGCGGGGGCGCGGTGAATCGAAATGCTCGATTCGTCGCGCTCCCGCTTTTTCTTGTGGCTTGCAGCTTGCAGCTTGGCGCTCCAAGATGATCAAACCCCCGCCACCAAGGCCTGCCCCACCATGATCATCGGCGCCCTGCTCATCCTCACCTGGCTGGTCCTGCTGCTGCGTTACCCGGCCAAGGCCCTGCCGATTTCCCTGGCCGCCGTGTGCGGCCTGGGCCTGGTGGCGCTAGGGGTGGTCTGGCAGGACACCCGCGAGGCCTCGCAGCTGGCGCGCCTGGACATTCGCCTGACCTACGCCCCCGACCAGTGCCCCGCCGACCGCGCCCTGCAGGTGCGCATGAAGAACGGCAACAAGGCGCCGATGACCGAACTGCGCTGGCGCGTGGCCGCCTATGCACCCGGCGATACCGTGAACCTTGCCGAGAATACCTATGCAGCACCCCGCTATCGCGGTCCCGGCGAATTGCAGCCGGGCGTCGAGTGGAGCGACTGCCTGCCGGTGCCGCCGCTGCGCTCGGGGTATCGGCCGCAGACCCTGGAGTTTCGTGCCGAGCATCTGCAAGGTACATTCGCCAATTGAGTCCGGCCTCATCGCGGGGCAAGCCCGCTCCCACGCCTGAACTTACAACGTGGGGGCTTGCCCCGCGATGAGGCCGGTAGCCATGACACCCATGTCCAACTGAACACAGGCCCGCCCCATGCCCACCGTCCTCATCACCGGTTGTTCCAGCGGCATCGGCCGCGCCCTGGCCGACGCCTTTCGCGATGCCGGCCACGAAGTCTGGGCCACCGCTCGCAAGCCCGACGACGTCGACGCCCTGCTCGCCGCCGGCTTTGCCGCACGCCAACTGGATGTGAATGACGGCGAGGCACTGACCCGCCTGGCCGACGAGCTGGAAGACCGCCACGGCGGCCTTGATATCCTCATCAACAACGCCGGTTACGGCGCCATGGGCCCGCTGCTTGACGGCGGTGTCGAGGCCATGCGCCAACAGTTCGAAACCAATGTCTTCGCCCTGGTCGGCGTGACCCGCGCGCTGTTCCCGCTGCTGCGCCGCTCGCGTGGGCTGGTGGTGAACATCGGCAGTGTCTCGGGCGTGCTGGTCACCCCGTTCGCCGGCGCGTACTGCGCGTCGAAGGCCGCCGTGCACGGGCTCACCGATGCCTTGCGCCTGGAGCTGGCGCCGTTCGGCATTCGGGTGATGGAAGTGCAGCCGGGGGCGATCGCCTCGCAGTTCGCCAGCAATGCCCAGCAACAGGCCGAGCAGGTACTGGCGAGCGATTCGCCATGGTGGCCGTTGCGCGAACAGGTACAGGCCCGGGCGCGGGCCTCGCAGGACCGACCGACTTCGGCGGCAGTGTTTGCCCAGCGCCTGCTGGCCGCCACGCGCAAGTCGCCCGTGCCGGCGCTGGTGCGTATCGGCAATGGCAGCACGGCGTTGCCGTTGATGGCCCGGGTGCTGCCGCAGAGGCTGTTGGATTGGGTGTTGCGCAAACGCTTCGGGCTGTTGCGACCGCTCTGAGGTCATCGCGGGGCAAGCCCACTCCCACGCTGACGACACAAGGCATCGTGGGAGCGGGCTTGCCCCGCGATGCGTTTCAAACCTGATCGAACGCCTGCCAGCCGCCGCCCAGCGCCTTGTATAGCCCGACCAGCGCCTGCGACACCGCCGCCGAACTGTCGATCCACTGTTCCTCGCTGGCCAGCAGCGCCGACTGCACCGTCAGCACGTTGAGAAAGTCCACCGCCCCTTCCACGTACTGGCGCTGCGCGGTCTCCAGGGCGATGCGGTTCTGCCGCACCGCCTCGGCCAGGTGATCACGGCGCAGCTGGCTGGCGTTGTACAGGCGCAGCACGTCGTCGATCTCGTGCCAGGCACCGAGCACCACCTTGCGGTAGTTCAGCGCCGCCTCCTGCTGCTGGGCCTCGCGCAGCTCCAGGGCGCCCTTGAGCCGCCCGCCCTCGAAGATCGGCAGCGACAGCTGCGGGCCGAAGGCGAACCGGCGCGAATCCCACCCGCCGAAATCGGACAGTTGCATGGCCTGGAAACCGACACTCCCGGACAAGCGGATGCTCGGGTAGAAGTCCGCCTTGGCCACGCCGATGCTGGCGGTGGCGGCATGCAGGCGGGCCTCGGCCTGGCGAATGTCCGGCCGGCGCTCGGCCAGCTCCGAAGGCACGCCGATGGCGAAGCGCTGCTGCGGCGCGGGCAGCTCGCCACCTTGCAGCAGCTCACGCTGCAGGCTGCGTGGTGGTTCGGCAGCGAGCAAGCCGAGGGCATTGATCAGGTCGTCGCGACGGGCTTGCAGGGTCGGCAGGCGCGCCTCGATCGAAGCAACCTGGGCGCTGGCCTGGGCTACGTCGAGACGGGTAGCGACCCCTTCAGCCTGACGACCTTCGGACAACTTCAGGCTGTGGCGGGCAACCTTGAGGTTGTCCTGGGTGATGTCCAGGGTGTGCTGCACGGCACGCAACTGGATGTAGTTGCCGGCGGTTTCCGCAAGCAAGGCCAGCAGCACGCCCCGGCGGTCGTTCTCCGCCACCGCCACGCTCGCGTTGGCGGCCTCGACCTGGCGGCGCACACGCCCCCACAAGTCAAGCTCCCAGCCGGCCACCAGGTCGCCTTGCCAGAGGTTGTACGCCGACTTGCCGGACTTGCCGGACGGGTCGTTCAGCCCCTCGGCGCTGTTGCGCGCACGGCTGTACCCGGCGTTCACGTCCACCGCCGGCAGCTCGTCCGCCGCCACGCTGCTGCGCAAGGCGCGGCTTTGCAACAGGCGGGCACTGGCCATGCGCAGGTCGAGGTTGCGTTCGGTGACCTTCTGGATCAGCGCGCTCAGGCGCGGGTCATGGAAGCTGTCCCACCAGCGCAGTTCCAGCGGTTCGGCCACCGGCTGGCTGGCCGCGGCAGCGCCTTGCAGCTCGGCCCAGTCCTTGGGCGCCTCGCTGTCCGGGCGCCGGAAGTCCGGGCCGAGGGTGCAGCCGGCCAGCAGCATGGCCAGCAGCAGAGGGCTCAGGCGTCTCATCGCGCAGTCACCTCTTTGCCGGCCAGCGTGTCGCCGTGGGTATCGATGGTCGCTTCCACCGACATGCCCACGCGCAGGCGCGCCAACAGCGGCTGGCCGTCATCGAAGACGATCTTCACCGGAATGCGCTGCACCACCTTGGTGAAGTTGCCGGTGGCGTTGTCCGGCTTCACGGCGGCGAAGGTCACCCCGGTGGCCGGGGCGATACTCTCGACACGGCCGTGCAGTTGCTCGCCGGAGAAGGTATCGACGCTGATACTCACCGGTTGCCCCGGTTGCACATGGGTCAGTTGGGTCTCCTGGAAGTTGCCGACGATATAGGCGCGCTCCAACGGCACCACCGACAGCAGCCGCGCCCCCGGATTGACGTAGGCCCCGATGCGCAGGGCGCGCTCGCCGACCATACCGTCGACCGGTGCGGTGATGCGGGTGTAGGACAGGTCCAGCCGGGCTTTTTCCAGCCCGGCTTCGGCACGCTTGAGCTGGCCATCGGCGCTGGCCACCTGGGCGCTGAGGATGTCCACCTGCTTGCGCGTGGCCAGCAGCGCCGCCTGGCTGTTGGCCAACCGCGCACGGGCCTGGTCGACGCCGCTGCGCGCCTGCTGGGCATTCTGCACGGTGCCGGCGCCTTGCTCGGCCAGGCGGCTGTAGCGGGTCACCTCGTGGTCGGCGAAGGCCGCCTCGGCCTGGGCCGCCTTCACCGCCGCCTCGGCCTGGGCGATCAACGAGGCCTGGCGTTCGAGGGTGGCGCGGGCATCCAGGCTCTGCGCCCTGGCCACCAACAGCTGGGCCTGGGCGGCGTCGAGCGCGGCCTGGTAGTCGCGCGGGTCGATGGTCGCCAGCAACTGGCCGGCACTCACCTGCTGGTTGTCCTCCACCAGCACCTCCTTGATGAAGCCCGCCACCTTCGGCGCCACCACCGTGTAGTCGGCGGTCACGTAGGCGTCGTTGGTGCGCTGGCGATGATCGCTGCCGAACATCCAGGGGCCGACCAGGGCGGCGAGCACGGCCACGGCGAGTGCCGAGCCGATGAAGAGCGTCTTGCGGTTGTTGGTCATCTTTCTATCTCGAATTCAGCCCCGGCTTCAGGCCACCGCACGCGGCGGGAAGATCCGGGTAGGCACGAAGGGGATCAGGCAGATCATGGCGACGGCGATACCCGCCATCACCAGGTACAGGTCGGCCGAGGTCAGCACCAGGGCCTGTTCGTGGATGCGCTTGGCCAGGCCAGCGGCGTTGTCGTCGATCAGCGGCGCGTTGCCCAGGCTGTCGACCAGGTGGTTGGAATGAAAATGCCGGCGCAGGGTGCCAAGGGCGTCGAGCAGGCCGCCGGCGATCACCGCCGACAATCCTTTGACCGTGTTGAACCAGGCGGAAGCGAACGGGCCTTCCTGCGGGGTCATGCCATTGGTGGAGAGCATCAGCAAGGGCAGCACCGCCATCGGCTGGCCGAACACCTGCAACAGGTAGAAGGGGTAGAAGTCGCCGCGAATCCACTGCGAGGTCAGCAGGCTGCTACCCACACACGACGCCGCCAGCATCGCCAGGCCCACGGCCAGCACCCAACGGCAGTCCACCGCGCGGATGTTGCACAGCGCCGCGGTGAGCGGCAGGGCGAGCAGTTGCGGCATGGCCACCAGCATCATCAGCGGGCTGGTTTGCGCCGGGCGGTAGCCCTGGATCTGCGCCAGGTACGCCGAAGGAATGCTGCCCACCCCGGACAACACCACCAGTACACCGGCCAGGGTCACCAGGGCGAAGCTCAGGTTGCGCCGCGAGAGCATGCGCAACTGGAAAAACGGCAGCGGCTCGGACCACTCGTTGTACATGAACAGCACCAGCAACAGCACACCGCCACCGAGCAGCCAGCAGATCAGCGGCGAGTCGAACCAGCCCCAGCGGTCGCCCAGCGACAGGCCAAGGACGATGCAACTGATCGCCGGCAGGCCAAGCAGCACCCCGCGCCAGTCCAATTGCCTGAAGCGTTCCAGGCGCAGCGGATCCTGGGGCAGGCCCCAGCCGACACAGGCGATTGCCAGCAGCGACGGCAGGATGATCTGCCAGAACGCCCACTGCCAACCGACGTACTCGGTCCACAGCCCGGCCAGCGGCGTGCCGAGGTTGGGCCCGAAGGTGGCGGTCAGGGCATAGCAGGCCAGGCCATATATCTTGATGCCCGGTGGCAGGAAGCGCAGCGCCACGCTCATCAGCATCGGCGGCAAGGCGCCCGAGGCGAAGCCCTGCAGCACACGTAGCAACATCAGGCTGTGCAGGTTGGGAGCGAAGGGTTGGATCAGGCCGAGCACGGCAAACAGGCCGACGGCGGTCATGGTGAAGCGGCGCAGCGAGAAGGTGGTGGCCAGCCACGGCGCGAAGGCCATGGCCGAGACCGAAGCGGCACTGTACACCGCCAGCAGCCAGGCGCCTTCGTCGGCACCGATGCCCATGGCGCCACGGATGTCGCTCAGGGAAATCTTGGTCACCGCCTCGTTGAGCCCGGCGCACAGCACCGCCAGCAACACGCCGAACAGCCCGACCACCACCCGCAGGCCGAACGCCGTCTGCGCAGGGGCGGCCGCCAGCGCGGCGGAAGGCGCGGTCAGGGAACTCATGGATAGACATCTCCAGCAACATTTTAAGGGCTGGGGGAAGTCTAAGAAGGTCGAATGCTGACGAAAACTGACTTGTCGGCAGCTTTATGTTGCGCCAGACGCAATCCAGATTGATTTGCCGGCTATGGAACGTAAACGTTGCCGATCAAGGATCGATGCTGCCGCAAGCCTTCAACGTCTGCCGCAACCAGCGGTGCGCCGGGTCATTGTCGAAGCGCGGATGCCAGGCCTGCATCACGTTGACCTTCTCCAGCGGCACCGGGATCTCGAACGAACGCAAGGGCAGCTTCAAGCGCTGCACGCTGTTGAGGATATTGGCCGGTATCGGCAGGATCAGGTCCGAATCCGGCAGCGAAAACATCGCCGAATGGAAGCTGGTGGTGATCAACGCCACTCGCCGCTCCACCTTGCAGTTGGCCAGCGACACGTCGATCGGCCCGTTGGCGCGACCACGCCGGGACACGCTGATCTGCGGGTAGGCGGCAAAACGCTCGGGAGTGATCACGGCATCGAAGATCGGGTGATCCTCACGGGCCAGGCCGACGAAGTAGGTGTTGAACAGGCTCTGCACCTTGATCTCCGGCCCCAGCTCGATGGCCGAGCTGATGATCAGGTCGATCTGCCCGTTGCGCAGCACCGCATCGTCATCGCCACTGCCCTCGGGCACGAAACGCAGCACCGTGCGCGGCGCCTGGGCCAGCATCATGCGCAGCAACTGTGCGCCATACAGGGCAATGAACAGGTCGTTGGTGCGGATGTTGAAGGCGCGGTCGAGGTTGACCAGGTCGACGGCATCGCGGCTGCGAAACACCAGGCCAGCCTGCTCCACCAAACCATGCACCTGTTCGCGCAGGGCCAACGCTCGCGGGGTCGGCACCAGGCCACGGCCGGCACGCACCAGGATCGGGTCGCCCATGGCCTCGCGGATTCGCCCGAGGGTCCGGCTCATCGCCGCCGGGCTCAGGTTCATGCGCTGGGCGGCGCCCACCACACTGCCTTCGTCGAGCAGCACATCGAGGGCGACGAGCAGGTTCATGTCCGGGAGTTGCATGGCCGTTTTCCGTGACTGCTGTGGGAAACGCGATGGTAACAGGTTGGCCGATTGCGTCTGACGCAATGGCGCCGTGCGTGGGGGACCATTTATTCGTAGAGGTTATTGAATCGACAATGGTGTGGCCTCACCGCCGGTAAGCCGCGGCGGCGAACCGCAGCGCCTACAGGCAGCGCATCTCCCTGTGGGCGCCGCGGTTCGCCGTTGCCACTTGCCGGCGATGAGCGCAGCACTGCCATCCATTCTCCAAAGGATTGCCCATGCCCCACCCGGTTCTGATCGCCATCGACGCCTCCCCGGCAGCCACCAGCCTGCTCACCCTCGCCCAGCGCTACTGCCGCCCCGGCGAGCACACCCTGCATGTGCTGCTGGCCATCGACTCGACCTTCGCCGTGCACGACAACCGCACCGCCTACACCGAGCAGGAGCTGGAGGAATACCCCGCCGCCTGCGACGAACAGCAACTGGCCGAGCACGCCGTGAACAGCGCCGTGTGCATGCTGCGCGAAGCCGGCTTCGACAGCCTGGGCTGCATGGTCGCCGGCCAGCCGGTGGAGGCGATCGTCGCCAAAGCCCGGGAGCTGGAATGCGAACTGGTCATCATCGGCCACCGCCACCTGTCACGGCTAGGCAGGCTGCTGGATCCGTCGATCAGCGCCAAGGTGATCGACCGGGTGAAGGTGCCCGTGCTGGTCGGGGCAGCCTGAGCCAGGAAAACCGTTGATCAGCCAGTACACACGAGGTAATGCAACTGCATTGACCAGGTAATGCACTCGCATTACCGTGGCCGATATTACCCCTCGCGGACTGACGACCATGGCTACTACCTTCGAAGCGGAATCGACCCTGACCGAGCGCTACCAGACAACGGTCCCCGAAACCGTTCGCCGCGCGTTGGGCCTGAAAAAGCGTGACAAGATTCACTACTCGATCCGCCCTGACGGAGCAGTGATACTCACCCGCGCAGAGACAGCCGAGGAAGACCCTGCCGTGGGGCAGTTCCTCGAATTCCTGGAACGGGATATCGCCACCAACCCGCAACGTTTGAAGGTTGTCGATGCAGAGTTTGTCGCTCGCCTGAAGGCACTGGTTGGCGATGAAGAACTCGATCTGGATCAACCTCTTTCGGCGGATGATGAATGACAGATGCTGACCTCCCCCCCGTTTCTTCAACTGGCTGGACGGTGTTCGCACACCCCATGTTCCTCGATAAGCTGGACCAGCTGAAAAACGAACTGGAGGTCCTTAAGCGCAAGGCCCCCGATAGCTACACCAGGAAGAATGCCTGGAAACGGCTGACTGCAATTATTCGCCTGGCTTTTGATGGCATCGCGCAGGATCCAACCAAAACCGAGTATCGCCAGGGCAACACCCTGGGAGATGCCCACCGGCACTGGTTCCGGGCGAAGTTCTTCCAGCAATATCGTTTGTTTTTCCGTTATCACGCGTCGAGCAAGATAATCGTCCTGGTTTGGGTAAACGATGACGACTGCCAACGCGCTTACGAAAGCAGTGACGATGCCTACAAAGTGTTCCGTCGCATGCTGGGCACCGGATACCCGCCTGATGACTGGAATCAGCTGTTACAGGAAGCGACTGCGGCAACAGCCCGATTCAACGCCACCCTCAAGCGCTGACACCTGCCTGCCAATGCATCGATGGCGTCAGCGCGAGGACTGGATCAACCCTCGCTCGGCTTGACCACCACGGTACACGTAGTCCCCGCCGCCAGCAGGAACCCTTCCGGCACTTCATCGATATGGATCCGCACCGGCACCCGCTGCGCCAGGCGCACCCAGTTGAAGGTCGGGTTCACATCGGCGATCAGCTCGCGGCTCTGCGGGTTGTCGCGGTCGTAGATCCCCCGGGCGATGCTCTCCACATGCCCTTTGATGCGCTCGCCGCTCATCATCTGCAGTTCGGCCACATCCCCTACCTTGACGTGGGGCAGCTTGGTTTCCTCGAAGAAGCCGTACACCCAGAACGACTGCTCATCCACCACCGCCATCACTGCCTCGCCGGTGCGGGCGTAATCGCCCTTGTGGATGTTCAGGTTGGTCACATAGCCATCGACGGTGGCAACGATCTGCGTGCGCTTGAGGTTCAGTTCGGCGGCGGCCAACTGGGCCTGGGCGTGCTGGTAGTCGGCCAGGGCGGAGCTGGCGATGTTGCTGGCGTCGTCGCGGTTCTCTTTCGAGATGACCAGGTTGTCCATGTCGGCGCGGCGCCTGGCGTTGACCTTGCGCATTTCCCAGGTGGCCTTGCGCGAGGCCACCAACGCCTTGGCCTGGTCCAGCGCCAACTGGTAGTGCTCGGGATCGATGCGGATCAGCACGTCGCCCTTCTTCACCCGCTGGTTATCCTTGACCGGCACATCCACCACATAGCCCGGCACGTCGGCGGCAACGTTGATGATATCGGCGCGCACCCGGCCGTCGCGGGTCCACGGCGTGGTCATGTAGTGCAGCCACAACTGGCGGCCGATCACCACGGCAGCGGTCAGCACCAGCAGGGTGGCGATCAGGCTGAAGAATTTTTTCATTGCAGGATTCTCACCAGTAGAGCGACAGCGCCAGGGCGCCGAACAGGCAGACGAACAGGCTCAGGCGCAGCAGCGCCGGGTGCCAGAAGAAGCGATAGCCATCATGGCTGGCGATGAACCGGTCCAGGCCCCAGGCCAGGCCCAGGGCGAACAGGAACATCAAGGTCATGGTGGGCATGTACACGCCATGGAAGGCGATCTCGCGGGGCATGGTTTCACGGAGCATCGTGTAGTCCTTTCGCCGGTGCCAGCGGCGACTGTGGGTCGAGCAGGGAAGAACGGATGAAATGCAGGTAGCTCTGCGCCCGGCGCAGCACCGAGGTGTCGAAGTGCCGGGCGAAGGGTTCGTCGGTGGCCTGCACGCGGCTGATGGCATGGTCCACTGCCACCAGGGCGCGTTCGTGGTTGCTGGCGCTGGGTTGCAGGAACAACCGCGCCAGGGCCCGGCCCATGACACGGATGGCCTGGCGCCACGGCTGCGACTCGGCGTAGGCCGGGTGCACCGGGGCGCGAGCCTGCTCCTTGCGCAGCTCGATAATGGCGTGGCCGATCTCCAGCACCGTGAACATCCAGCCCATCAGCTGGCTCTGCACCTGCGGCTTGCCGGCGGCCAGGCCGTAGGCCTGGTGCAGCAGGTCGCGGGTACGGCTCTCGAAAGCCGAGCCCAGCCCGCGCAGGCGCCCGCTGATGGCGAACAGCACCTGCTCGCGCAGCTCCTGCTCCAGGCGGCTCCACAACCAGCGGCTGTTGGGCGGCAGGATGATCGCCCCGGCCGCGGCGCAGACGAACATGCCGATGACCATGCCGATGTAGTCGTTGATGAAGGTGTAGGGGTCGTAGACCGTCAGGTTGTTGGGCACCGAGCCGATGGCAAAGAACACCAGCAGGCCCAGGCCGTAACCGGCATAGGCCGGGCGCGAGGCAAGGAACGCGCCGAACACGAACACCGGCGCCAGGACCATGCACAACAGCGCGAAGCCGTCGATCCAGGGGAACACGAAGAAGGTTTCGAAGAAGCCGACGAAGGCGCCGATCGCCGTGCCGCAGGCCATCTGGAACGCCATGCGCTTGGGGTTCGGCGATGCCGCCGACAGGCCCACGGTGACCGTGGCGATCAGCGTCATCATGCCGCCACTGGGCCAATCGCTGAGCAGCCAGTAGCTGCCCAGCAGCAACAGCACCGCCGAGGCGCGCACCCCAGCGGCCAGCGATACCAGCCAGCTGGTCTGGGCCACATAGGGTTCGTCCCACTGTTCGCGTTCGTGCTTGTGCACGGCCAGCGAGGCGTGGGTCTCGGCGTAGCTGTACATCTCGTCGACGAAGCGGTACAGCAGCTCGAAGGCGGTGTGGAAGTCGAGCAGGTCGGCCTCGCTGGGGCGGGTCTGCAGATACTCGGCGCGCAGACCACGCACCTGGGCCTGCAGGCCTTCCTTGTAGGTGCCCAGCTCCAGGGCCAGGCGCAAGGCGTCGGCGTCGGTCAGTGCCCGGCCGACGTAGGGCTGCAGCAGCTCGGCCAGGGTGGCCAGCCCGGGTTCGATGGCGCCGACGATCTGCAACGGGCCACGGGCGCGCAGGCGCTCGAGCAACCGGTGCAGGGCGTTGAAACGCGTGGTGATGGCCATGAACTCGCTGTTCATGCGTACCAGCCGACCTGAGCGCCGGCGCATGTGCGGGTCTTCGAAGGCGGTGACGTTGCGCAGGCTCTCCAGGCCCACCGCCTCGGCGACAAAGCGCACGTTGCTGGTCTCGAAGCGGTCGCGCTGGCTGTCGCCGCGCAGGGCCTCGACCACCACCCCGGCGAATACACCGAAGCGCTGGTACAGGGCGTTGCGCATGGCGGCACTGGCCGATTGCGGCAGGATCGCAGCGCTGACGAAAGTCGAAACTAGAATCCCCAGGGCAATCTCCAGCACCCGCCACACCGCCGCCATGAACGCCTGGTCGGGGTGCTGCAGCACCGGCAGGCCGATCATCGCCGCGGTGTAGCCGGCCAGCACGAAACCATAGGCGCGGAAGGTGCGATAGCGCATGGCGCCCGCCGAGCACAGGCCGACCCACAGGGCCAGGCTGGGCAGGAACAGCTCGGTGTTCTGCGGGAAGATCGCGATCAGCGCGACCATCATCGCCGAGCCGGCCAGGGTGCCGAGCACCCGGTAGAAACTCTTGGCGAACACATGGCCGCTCTGCGGCTGCATGACGATGAACACAGTGATCATCGCCGTGCGCGGCTGCGGCAGCTCCAGGCGCATGGCCAGCCACAAGGTGATGAAGGCGGCGGCCAGGACTTTGAAGATGTAGACCCAGGTGACGCCGTCGGTCCGCGCCCAGGCAAAGAAACCCCGGCGCCATTCCAGGCTCCGCAGCCAGCGCAAGGGCAAGCTCGATGTGCTCATTCGGCGTAATCCGGCGTGTCGAAGATGGCCAGGGTGGCCGGCGTTTTCGGTGCGGCCTGGCGCTCTTCGTCCGGCACGTCCTTGCCCGCCTCCAGCCCGCCGCCCAGGGCCGTGACCAGTTCGGCATGGGCCACCAGGCGCGCGGCCTGTACCTGCTGCTGCACCTGCTGCTGGCGGAACAGCAAGGTCTGGGCGTTGAGCACGTTGAGGTAGTCGGTGAGCCCGCGCTGGAAGGCGACGGTGGCGATGTCGTAGGTCTTCTGCGCGGCGGCGACGGATTCGGCGGCGAAATGCGCCTGCTCCTTCATCGATTCACGTCGGATCAGTTGGTCGGAGATGTTCTTCAACGCGCCGATCACCGTCTGGTTGTAGTGCGCCACGGCCACGTCATAGTCCGCCGAGGCCACGCCCAGCTGCGAGCGCAGGCGCCCACCATCGAAGATCGGCAGGCTGATGGCCGGCCCGACGTTGTAGTTGAATTTACGCCCGGTGATAAATTCCAGCGGGCCGCCCCCGGTGGCCATGAAGCCCAGGCCGCCGACCAGGTCGACATTGGGGAAGAACCCGGCGTGGGCCACGTCGATGCCACGGGCCTGGGCCGCCACCTGCCAGCGGCTGGCAACCACGTCGGGGCGCTGGCCGACCAGTTCGGCGGGCAGGTTCGAGGGCAGTTTCAGCGGCGCGCCGAGGGTCAGGGTCGGGCGTTGCAGTGTCGCGCCCTCCCCCGGCCCCTTGCCGGCCAGGGCTGCCAGCTGGTTGCGGGTCAGGGCGATCTCTTCGTTGAGGCTGTCGATCTGGCGGTGGGTTTCCGGCAGCGGCGCCTCGGCCTGGCTGACTTCGAAATGGGTACCGATGCCACCGTCCAGGCGGCGCTTGGCCAGGGCGACGATCTGCTCCTGCTGCGCAAGCTCGGCCAGCACGATATCGCGCCGGGCGTAATGCAGGCTGAGCTGGATGTAGGCGCGCACCACGTTGTTCTCCAGCTCCAGCTGGGCCTGGCGCGCCTCGGCGACGCTCATGTGCGCCTGGTCCACGGCCTGCTCGCTGGCATTGCGTTCACGGCCCCACAAGTCCAGCGCGTAGCTCAAGCCGATAACGGCGTTGTTGTCCCAGGTGTTGGCGCCGGACAACGCACCAGGGCCGTAGAACTGATCCTCCGGCCAGTTATGGCGCTTGAGCGTGGCAGTGCCGTTGACCTGCAGCTTTTCCGCCGACTCGACCACGCCCGCCATGGCCTTGGCTTGGCGCACGCGTGCAGCGGCCATCGCCAGGCTCGGGCTGCCGGCCACGGCCTGGATGATCCAGGCGTCGAGTTGCGGGTCGCCATAGGCGCGCCACCATTGCTGGGCCGGCCAGTGGGCGTCGCGCGCAGCCTCACGGATGGCGTCGTCAGTGGTCAGTTGGTTGGCTTGGAGTGTCTTGCTTTGCGGGGCGATGCCCCAGGTTCCGATACAGCCGCTCAAGGTGAGACAAAGGGCACAGGCACTGAGCGCGCTAAGCGCTCTGATGTTGCGACGCGGCACAGCTGCGATTTCCCGAGGAAGAGGTGGAGGGGCCGGGCAATTCTAGGGGCGGGTTTCATTGGCGATAAGCGTATATTCCTGCGAATCTTTGTTACCAAAACAGCGATAATCCGGCTTTAGTCGGAAGCGAAACAGCGTTACTTCATGTCACAATTTTGTCCTCTAAACCGAGAGTGACCCATGGACACCCTGCAAAACATGCGTGCTTTCAGTTGCGTGGCCCAGCTCGGCAGCTTCACCGCTGCCGCGGCGCAACTGGACACGACCACCGCGAACGTGTCGCGGGCGGTCTCCAACCTGGAAGCCCATCTGCAAACCCGCCTGCTCAACCGCACCACCCGGCGCATCGCGCTGACCGAGGCCGGCAAGCGCTACCTGATGCGCTGTGAACAGATTCTTACCTACGTGGAAGAAGCCGAGGCCGAGGCCAGCGATGCCCATGCCCGTCCCGCCGGGCAGCTGAAGGTGCATTCGATGACCGGTGTCGGCCAGCATTTCGTGGTCGACGCCATCGCCCGCTACCGCGAGTCGCACCCAGACGTGACCTTCGACCTGACCATGGCCAACCGCGTGCCCGACCTGCTTGATGAGGGCTACGACGTGTCGATCGTGCTGGCCAGCGAGCTGCCCGACTCGGGGTTCGTCTCCCAGCGCCTGGGCATCACCTACAGCATCGTCTGCGCATCGCCCGACTACGTGGCGCGCCACGGGTTCGCGCACAAGCCCGCCGACCTGCTCAAGCATGCCTGCCTGCGCATGGTCAGCCCGGTGATCCCGCTGGAGAAATGGCTGTTCGACGGCCCCGAGGGACAGGAGGTGGTCAATATCACCACCTCACCGTTCCAGGTGAACTCCGCCGATGCGATGAAGACCGCGATCCGCAGCGGCATGGGCGTGGGCGTGCTGCCGATCTACACCGCCATCGATGGCCTGCGTGACGGCAGCCTGGTGCGGATCCTGCCGCAGTACCGCCTGCAGGAGCTGAACCTGTATGCGATCTACCCGTCGCGCCAGTACCTCGATGCGAAGATCAAGACCTGGGTCGAGTACCTGCGCAACTCGCTGCCGGAAATCCTCGCCGCCCACGAGGCCGACCTGAAAACCCACGAGCTGCTGATCGCCAACTGAAAAAGCCGGTGCATTCGGGCGGGGGACAATGGTAGGTTGCTAAGCAACGACACCGCCCCTACCCGCCTTGCAGAGAAGCAGCCCGATGAAAAAGACCGTCCTGGCCTTCAGCCGCATCACCCCGGCCATGGCCGAGCGCCTGCAACACGACTTCAACGTGATCGTGCCCAACCCCAAGCTGGGCGACATCGCCGCCCAGTTCAACGAAGCCCTGCCCGAGGCCCACGGCCTGATCGGCGTTGGCCGCAAGCTGGGCCGGGCGCAGCTCGAAGGCGCGGGCAAGCTGGAGGTGGTGTCCAGCGTCTCGGTCGGCTACGACAACTACGACCTGGACTACTTCAACGAGCGCGGCATCGCCCTGACCAACACCCCCGACGTGCTTACCGAAAGCACCGCCGACCTGGGCTTCGCCCTGATCATGGGTTGTGCCCGGCGCACCGCCGAGCTGGACGCCTGGACCAAGGCCGGCCACTGGCAGGCCACCGTCGGCCCGGCGCAGTTCGGCAGCGATGTGCACGGCAAGAAACTGGGCATCGTTGGCCTGGGCAACATCGGCGCGGCCATCGCCCGGCGTGGCCGTTTCGGTTTCAACATGCAGGTGCTGTACACCGGCACCAGCCGCAAGGCCGCGCTGGAACAGGAGTTGGGCGCGCAGTTCCGCAGCCTGGATGAGCTGTTGGCAGAAGCCGATTTCGTCTGCCTGGTGGTGCCGCTGTCCGACGCCACCCGCAAGCTGATCGGCGCCCGCGAGCTG
Source organism: Pseudomonas sp. RC3H12 (assembly GCF_018596375.1). NCBI lineage: Bacteria > Pseudomonadati > Pseudomonadota > Gammaproteobacteria > Pseudomonadales > Pseudomonadaceae > Pseudomonas > Pseudomonas sp. RC3H12. Next base: position 3,951,229 of record NZ_CP075595.1, read on the forward strand.
AAGCTGATGAAACCCAGCGCGTTCCTGGTCAACATCGCCCGTGGCCCGGTGGTGGACGAAGCGGCACTGGTCGAGGCACTGCAGGAAGGGACCATTCGCGGCGCTGGCCTGGACGTGTACGAGAAAGAACCGCTCGGCGATTCGCCGCTGTTCAAGCTGCCCAACGCCCTGACCCTGCCGCACATCGGCTCGGCCACTGCCGAGACTCGCGAAGCCATGGCCAACCGGGCCATCGACAACCTGCGCTCGGCCTTGCTGGGCGAGCGGCCACAGGACCTGGTGAATCCGCAGGTGTGGAAAGGCTGAGCCGTTCCGCCCGAGCTACCGGCCCTGTCGCAGCCCGCTCCCACTGCAGACTGCGACAGGGCGCCATTACTTGACTGCCAGCTCCCCTTCCACAGGCCTGGGCTTCGGCTTGCGAAACACCAGCACATTCCCCGCCATCACCGCCACCAGCCCCAGCAACGCCGGCGCTGTCCACTGATAACCCTCGGCGAACGCCGACACATTCAACGCCACCAACGGGAACAGCACGGTGCAGTAGGCGGCCCGCTCCGGCCCCATGCGCCCGACCAGGGTGAGGTAGGCGGTAAAGCCGATCACCGAGCCCGGGATCACCAGATACAGCAGCGAGCCTATGTAACGCGTGTTCCACTCCATATCGAAGGGGATCCCCCTGAGCAGGCAATACCCCGCCAGCATCGACGCGCCATAAACCATGCCCCAGGCATTGGTGGTCATGGGTTTGAGCCCGGCCTTCTGCTGCACGCTGGAGAGCATGTTGCCTGCGGAGAAACACAACGTGCCAAGCAGCGCCAAGCCCAGGCCATAAAGGGTTTCGCGGCTGGCGGCATGATGGGAAAGCTCCGGCCAGAACAGCAGCCCCAAGCCCAGCAGCCCCATGGCCCCGCCGCCAAGCACATTGGCGGCGATCTTCTGGCCGAAGAAGATCCGTGCATTAATCGCGTTCCACAGGGTGGCGGTGGAGAACACCACGGCGATCAGGCCGCTGGCGACCCACTGGCTGGCGGTGAGGAAACACATGAAGTTGACGCAGAACAGGCACAGCCCCTGGGCCAGGCACACCAGATGGCCCCGGCGGTTCATCGGCTGCAGGCGGCGGGTGAGCAGCAGCAAGACGAACAGGATCAACCCGGCCAGGGCGAAGCGGTAGACAATCGACACCGGGATGGCGACTACCCCCAGTTGCAATTTCAGGGCGATCCAGGTGGTGCCCCAGATCAGGACGGTGAGCAGGTAGAGCGACAGGTTCATGGCGACTTCCTCGAACAGGCTTTCGGCCCATCGCGGGGCAAGCCCGCTCCCACGTTTTGGCCACCCTGGCGGGCTGGCGTGGGAGCGGGCTTGCCCCGCGATGGCCGTCACAGGCAAACAGTGTCTTCCCGAGCTTCACGCCTGCGCTTGCATAAACTTGCGCTTTTCCTCTTCGGCCAGCTGCCTTCCCGCCCGCGCCGCAGTACGATGGCCTTCAGAGGAGTCTCCCATGCCCGCACTCGACCACCTGCAAGTCTTCAACGCCATGCATGCCTCGCCCCACGCCCGGCTGGAGCTGAGCGCGCACCTGGGCGACGGGCTGGCGGCGGCGTTGTGGAGCAACCGCGACGACGCCCGCGACTACCAGGCGCCCAGCCACCACACGTTGTCGTGCTACATCGCCGACGGCACCGGTACCTTCCGCCGCCAACGCCCGGCCGACAAGGGCGCGCCGGGCAAGCTATGCATCATGCCGGCCGGCCATGAGTCCAACTGGGTGGTCAACGGCACGATCCGCCTGGCCCACCTGTACATCAGCGAACAGCAGTTCGCCCTTGGCTGCACCCGCCTGCTGGACCGCGAGCCGCGTGAAATGCAGCTGCACGAGGCGACCTTCCTCGACGACCCGCAACAGGCCGCACGCTTTCGCCAGCTGATCGGCCTGGACTGGGCCGAACCCGGCGAGCGCCTGCTGGCCAGCAGCCTGGCCCACGACATCATCGACCACGCCGTGCTCAATCAGGCCGGCCTGCGCCAAGGGCTCAAACTCAAGGGCGGCTTGGCGCCGCACCAGCGCCGACAACTGGTGGACTTTATCGAGGCCCACCTCGACCAGGCGCTGACGCTGGGCGAGCTGGCGCTGCGCTGCAACCTGTCCGAATACCACTTCGCGCGGATGTTCCGCGCAAGCTTCGGTCTGCCGCCGCATCAGTACCTGCTGGCCCGACGGCTGCAAAAGGCGTGTCACCTGCTGCGCATGGGCACGCTGCCCCTGGGCGAAGTGGCGCTGCTGTGCGGTTTTGCCAGTGCCAGTCACTTCAGCAACCGGTTTCGCCAGGCGTTGGGAGCGACGCCAGGGGAGTATCGGGCGGCGTTCTGCGCCTGACTGCCGGGCGCTATCGCGGGGCCCGTCCGCTCCCACGCCGCCCATCATCGGTTGGCGTCAGAACTCGAAGGTGCTCGACAGGCTGACTTGCCGCGCATCCCCCACGGCGACGAAGTAACGGTTCACCGCCGAGCTGTAGTACACCTTGTCGAACAGGTTCTTCACGTTCAACTGCAAGCGCACCTTGTGCTCGTCCAGCTTGGTTTCGTAGCTGGCGAAGGCATCGGCCACGGTGTAGGCCGGCATGTCGAAGTCGTTTGTCGCGTTGCCCGCTCGCTCACCCACGTAGCGCGCACCTGCCCCCAGGCGCAGGCGATCACCGCCGAACAGGCTGCCGTAGTCGTATACCGCCGAAAGCGAGCCACTGTGACGCGCGACGTTCTGCAGGCGGTTGCCCTTGAGCTGTGGGTCCTTGGTGACCTCGGCGTCGGTGAAGGCATAGGCGCCGATCAGGCTCCAGCGCTCGCTGAGTTGGCCGGTCAGGTCCAGCTCGACACCCCGTGAGCGGACTTCCCCTGCGTTGCTGTAGAGAATGGTCCCCGGCTGGGTGTCGCCATCGGCCACCAGCACGTTGCGCTTGGTGATGTCGAACAGCGCCAGGGTACCGCTCACCGCGCCCGGCACGTCGAGCTTGGCCCCCAGCTCCCAGGACTTGCCCTCCTCCGGCGCGACGCCAGAGTCCAGGGTCAGGGTGCGACCACCGCCGATGCTCAGCGGGGCGATGGTCGAGTTGGGCTTGAACGACTCGCTGTAGCTGCCATAGAACGACAACCGCTCATCGACCTTGTACACCACGCCCGCATGGGGCACCCAGGTCTGGTCGCGGGTGTCGGTATTGACGTTGAACGGTCGGCCACGGCCGGCGTACTGGTCGTACTGCTGGAAACGCCCGCCGGCCACCAGGATCCAGTGCTCGTCCAGGTGCCAGGCGTCCTGCAGGAACAGCGAATCGGTGCGCAGCTTGTCGGTCTGGTCGCTGTCGCTGGCGCGCACGCTGGTGCCTTCCACTTCGCGGCCATAGACCGGGTTCAGGTAGCTGAAGGTCGAGCGGCTGTTCTGGCGGATCAGGTCGGCGCGGTAGACCTTGCGGTCCTCGTGATCGACACCGACCACCAGGTCGTGGCGCATGCCCGCCAGCTCGACGCTGCCGTTGAGGCTGAAGGTGGCGAACTGGTCGCGGCTCAGGGCGCCCCGGGTGCCGTCGATGCTGCGCGACAACGTGCCCTGGCTTTCATCCACGCCGGTCACGCGCACCTGGCTGGCGTCGTAGGTCTCGCGGTTGAAGCTGTAGCCGACGTGCAGCTTCCACGCATCGTCCAACTGATGATCGACCTCCAGGCGGTACAGGTCAGAGCGGCCCTCCATGTCGTTGAACGGCTCGTCCAGGCGGCGGGTGGCAGGAGTATTCAGAGGATGGCCGTCGCTGCCGAAGGCGGTACCGCGGTCGAACGGGTAGCGAAACTCGCGGTGCTCATAGGCCAGCACCACCTGGGTGTCCTCGCCGTACCAGGCCAGCGACGGCGCCACCAGCGATTCGCGGTGCACGCCGAAGTTGCGCCAGTAGTCTTCATCCTCGTGATCGACGATCAGGCGATAGGCCAGGTTGCTCTCCCCCAGCGCACCGGTGCTGTCCAGGCCGCCGCCGCTGCCGTTCTTGCCGCTGCCGTAGGTCGAGCCGCGCAGGGTCAGGGCGTTGTACTGCGCAAGTTGCGGGCGCTTGCTGACCACGTTGATCACCCCGCCCGGGTCCTGGATGCCGTACAACAGCGAGGCCGGGCCCTTGAGCACCTCGACCCGTTCGGTACTGGCATTGAGCGCGCGGCCCTGCACGATCGGCATGCCGTCGCGCATGATCGAGCCGTCACGGTTGTCGCCGAAGCCACGCTTCATCACGGTGTCGGCGGTACCGCCGAAGTTGTTGCCCTGGGTGATGCCGCTGACGTTGTACAGGGCATCGTCCAAATTGCGCGGCGCCTGGTCGCGGATCACCTGGGCCGGGACCACGTTCACGGCCTGCGGGATATCCAGGGTCGCGCCCTGGCCGCGCATGATCGAGGCGCTGGCCGGCGGCTGGTAGCTGTAGTCGTCCAGCTGCGAGTTGATGGTGGTGGCCTGCAGGTTCAGCGCGCCGGAGGTGTCGACCGGCTCCAGGGTCAGGGTGCGGGCGTCGAGGCGGCGCCAGGCCAGGCCCGAGTTGCCGAGCAACTGCTGCAGCGCCTGCTCGGCGTCGAAGGTGCCGTTCAGCGCCGGGGCCCGCAGGTCCGGTAGCGTCAGGGTATAGACCACGCTCTGCCCGGTGGTACGGCTGAAGGCGTTGAGTGCCTGGGCCAGCGGCTGGCTGGGCTGGGCGAAGGCATAGACCTGGCTCTGCTGGGCGGCCACGGCAGGGGGCACGACGGCCATGGCGGACAAGCTGCAGAGGCCGAACCAGAGCGAGACGCAACGCGGGGTGAACTTCATGGACGCGGACCTGTGGGCGGGATGATCGTATGCGAATGAATCGCACTTCCACTCACTACACGGATGCCGGCGTGGGGTACCTCATCACCTGATGGAAATATTTTGCTGTTCCGACGCTATCGCGGGGCAAGCCCGCTCCCACGCAATGGCTTATGGGAACGGACTGGTGGGAGCGGGCTTGCCCCGCGATGACATCGGCTCAGGTCAACGCAAAATGGTCAACCGGCCCAGCAGCGTCTGCCGCTCGAACCCCATCACCTTGCCCAGCGAATCCAGCGCGGCCAGCGGTTCCGTCACCGGGAAACTGCCACTGACCTTGCGCTGCGCCAGCTCACCGTCGAGCAGCAGGATCCGCCCCGGGTAGTAACGCCCCAGGTCCTCGAGCACCTGCGCCAACGGCACCTGGTAGTAGTTCAGCCAACCCTGGCGCCAAGCCAGGCGGCTGTCGCTGTCCACCGCCTCGACCCCAGCGGCCACACCACCGGCATAGGCCAGCTGCTGGTTGGCTGTCAGTTCCCGGGCCGGTTGCCCTTCGGCCGCCGTCACCGCCACCCGCCCGCTGCGCACCGTGACCTGCGCGCCGTCACCCTGCCCGCGCACCTCGAACTGGGTCCCCAGCACCCGCACTTCGCCGCCCTGGGCATCCACCAGGAACGGCTCGCCGGTATGGGTCACCTCGAAGAATGCGGCGCCGCGCAGCAACCGCACACGCCGCTGCCCATGGGCGAAGTCCACCGCCACGGCGGTACCGGCATCCAGGGTCAATTGCGAACGATCGGCCAGGGTCACCTGGCGCACCTGCGCGCCGCTGGTGTAGTCGGCACGCAGGTCCTGCAGCCAGAACTGCGGCTGCCAGCCTGCCGCGAATCCCAACGCCAGTACCAGGCTCGCCGCCACCGCCAGGCCGCGCCACGGTCGCTTGCGCTCGGGCCGGCGCATGGCCTCCAGGTATGCTTGCAGACCTTGGTGCTCCTCGGCCGCCAGCCGCGCCGCCGGCGCCTCGCTCAGGCGCCAAAGCGCCTGGGCCTCGGCATAGGCCTGGCGATGGGCGGGGCTCTCCAGCAACCAGCGTTTGAACGCCGCGCCCTCGGCCTGCGCCGGCTGCTGCTGGATGCGCCCCAGCCAACGCAGGGCGGCCTGGGACTGGGCGGCAGTGATCGGCTGTTCAACACTCATCGACGGGCGCTCCCTGGCCGGCGCAATGGGGACGCGGGTTCGGCAACACTCGCCTTGCACGCTTCGAGGGCGCGCATCATATGCTTTTCCACCGCGCTCTGGGACAGTTGCATGGCCTTGGCGATCTCGCCGTAGGTGCAACCATGGATGCGGCTGAGCAGGAAGATCTGCCGGGTGCGTTCGGGCAGGGCCCGCAGGGCCGCCTCGATGCGCTGCAGGTCGTGGTCGACCTCCAGGGCCTGCTCGGGCGCCTGGGCGCAGTGCGCTTCGTCGGGGTCGTGCAACCCCTCGGCAGCGCGGTCGCGGCTGCCCTCGCTGCGCAGGTAGTCAATGGCCAGGTTGCTGGCGCTGCGCAGCAGGTAGGTGTCGAGCGCCTCGACCTTCACCTCGGGGCGCCGCCAGAAGCGCAGGAACAAGTCCTGCACCAGATCCGACGCCGTGGCGCGGCAGCCGACGCGCCGGCTGACCAGCGCCTCCATGCGCGCGCGCTGGGCGAGGAACACCTGGAGGAAGCGTGCCCGCCCGCCGCCGGCCTCGGAGTCGCTCAAGGGCCTAGACCGCCAGCACGGCCAGCAGCGGCCCGAGCACCAGGCTGGCGGCGGCCAGGCCGAGCAGCAGGCGCGGCACGTAGGGCAAGCCGAATACCCACAGCGTCACGCCGGCCATCAGCACGGCGATCCACTCCACCAGGCCCAAGGCCCAACCGCGCAGTTGCACGGCGAGGGCCAACGACAACAGCAGCAATGCCCAGCCCCCGACGCGCATGGCACGCTGCTGGCTGGCCGTGGGCTTGCGCCCGAGCAGGTCGTTGAAGTGCTTTTCCATGGCCAGGCACAGGCCGGCGAAACCGGCGAAGCCCATCAGCGCAACTCCCAGCATCAGCTCGCCTCCACCGTCTTGGCGGCGCGGGGCGCACGCTTGGCGGCCGGCTTGGGCGCGCGCAGCATCTTGCTGGCGGCCCAGGCCAGGAACAGGCCGGTGGCCAGGGCCGTCAGGTCGAAACCGGCCATGGCCCAGTCACCGGCGGCGATGGAGTGATCCAGCCCCTTGTCGGAGGTCAGTGCGTTGAGCAACGGCAGCAAGGCGAACGCCAGCGCGCCCAGCGTCAGTTGCTCGCCCCAGGCGCGGCGCCCGCTCCTCAGCATGGCGTGGAGCAATGACGCGCCCCAGGCCAGGAAGAAACCGTTGATTTCCCAGTCGGCCCGCCCTTCCAGCGTTGCCGGCAGCAGGCGATTGGCCCAGAAGAACGCCGCCACGCCCAGCAACAGGCCGCTCATGCTGGCGATGTTCAGCACTTCGACCAGGCGCAGCTCGCCGGGCATGCGTGCGCTCTTGGCATGCTTGAGCTGGCGCTTGCCCAGCCACATCACCAGCCCGGTGCCGATCACCGCGGTGCCGGCCACGCCGAAGGCGAAGTACAGCCAGCGCAGCCAAGGCCCGGCGAAGTTGCCCATGTGCAGGCCGACGAAGGTGAACGAGGTGGTCATCGCCGCGCTTTCCGGCGCGCCGCGGCGCAGCAGCTCGCCACTGACGCCATCGAAGGTCCAGATGGCGCTGCGCTGGTAGGCGACACTGTCGGCCGAGGCGCGGGTGAAGGTGACCCGGGCGTTGCGGTCACCGGGGTTGTGCACCTGGATGTAGCCCATGCGCGCCCCGGGCGCCTGTTCCTGGACCTTGGCATATAGGTCGCTCAACGGCGCCAGCGGCGCGGCCTGGGCAACCGCCTCGGGCACCTCGTCGCGGCCGAACACATCGTTGAAGTAGCCGCTGCTGTCGCCGTAGCTGGCCAGGATGCTGGCCGGCATGACCATGTACATGAAGATCACCAGGCTGCTGTAGCTGATCATCAGGTGGAACGGCAGCACCAGCACACCGATGGCGTTGTGACCATCGAGCCAGGACCGCTGGCCCTTGCCCGGGCGGAAGGTGAAGAACTCCTTGAAGATCTTCTTGTGGGTGATGATCCCGGTGACCAACCCCAGCAACATGATGAAGGCGCAGAAGGTCGACAGCCAGCGCCCCCAGGGGTGCGGCATCTGCAGTTGGAAGTGGAAGCGGTAGAAGAACTCGCCACCACGGCTGTCGCGGGCCTCGACCGCCTCGCCGGTGCGCGCGTCGAGCTCCTTGTCGGTGAAGCCACGGCGCCCACCGCCGTTCGGGTCGCGCCAGCTGACGCTCAGCGCCGCCTCGCGCTCGCTGGGCAAACGGATGAACCAGGTGCTGGCATGGCCGGCATTGCTTTCGAGGTAACGCTGGGCCAGGCCAAGACTGGTTACCGGGTCCAGCGGGTGACTCTGCACCTCGGGCTGGGTCCAGTGGCTGATCTCGTCCTTGAAGTACGACAGCGTCCCGGTGAGGAAGATGGCGAACAGCAGCCAGCCGAAAATCAGGCCGGTCCAGGTGTGCAGCCAGGCCATGGCCTGGCGGAAGCCTTCTTTCATGGCAGGTTCATCCAGTAGGCCAGTGCGTTGATCAGCCCCAGCACCAGGCTCGGCAGCAGCATGCCCAGCCAGGCGCGCCAGGCGCTGCGGCAGGCGAAGCACCAGATGAAGGCGATCAGGTAGAAGACGAATGACAGCATCATCCCGGTCATCGTCGCGTCGGCCTGGGTCATCGGCGCAAGCAGGGTGATGCAGACACTGGCCATCGACGCCAGCAGGTAGCCACCCAGCAGCGCGGCCAGGCTGCGTGAGGTCACGGCCAGGCGGTAGCTCAGGGGAAGGCCGGCAGCTTTGCTCTTCATGGCGAGGGTCCGGGAATTGGGGCTGCAATACTAATGATTTCAATTCTCATAAGCAAAGCATGGCGGCGCGAGCGGTCGCATGCCTTGCGTCGGCAGCGATTGCCGAACACCAGCGGCATGAATACAATGCGAACAATTCTTACTTCCAGTTGCGCTATCCGGCGCCGGAGTCGCATCGGTGCCCAGCGCCCTCTCTTCCACCGTCGAAGGCCTCTACCTCGCCCACCACAGTTGGCTGACCGGTTGGCTGCGACGGCGCCTGGGCTGCCCGCAGAGTGCCGCCGACCTGGCACAGGACACCTACGTGCGCCTGCTCCAGGCCCGCGAAGCGCCGCAACTGATCGAGCCCCGTGCGTTCCTCACCACCGTGGCCAAGCGTGTGCTGTGCAACCATTTCCGCCGCCAGGAACTGGAGCGCGCCTACCTTGAGGCCCTGGCCCAGGTGCCCAAACAGGTGGCACCGAGCGAGGAAGACAAAGCCCTTATCTTCGATACCCTGCTGGCGCTCGACCGCCTGCTGGACGGCCTGCCGGCGCTGGTCAAGCGCGCCTTCCTGCTGGCCCAGGTCGATGGCCTGGGCCAGGGCGAGATCGCCCGCGAGCTGGGCATTTCCCTGGCCACGGTCAAACGCTACCTGCACAAGGCAGCCCTGCGCTGCTACTTCGCCCTGTGAACAGCACGTTCTCGGCGCAGATCGCCGAACAGGCGGTGCAGTGGCTGATCGAGTCGCAGAGTGCCGATTTCGACCAGCATCAGGCCCTGCAGCATTGGCTGCAGGCAGACAGCGAGCATCAGCGCGCCTGGGCGCATATCCAGCAGGTCAACCAGCGCCTGCGCGGCGTGACCGCGCCAGTGGTCCACGCCACCCTGCAGGCACCACCCTCACCCGCCCGGCGCCGCGCCCTCAAGGTCTTGCTGCTGGCCGGCGTGGCCAGTGCCGCCGGGCTGGGCCTGCAGCAGCACAATCCGCTGCCCGGGCTGATGGCCGACTACCGCAGCCCGGTCGGCCAGCGCCGTCGCCTGACCCTCGACGACGGCAGCCAGCTGCACCTGAACACCCGCAGCGCCGCCGATGTGCGTTTCGACGGCCAGCAGCGTCGGGTGCGATTGCAGGAGGGCGAGTTGTTGCTCGAGGTGCAAAACGATCCCCGTCCACTGCGCCTGGCCACGGCCCAGGGCGAACTGCGCCTGGAAAGCGGGCGCTTCGATGTGCGCCAGTTCGACGGTTTCAGCCTGGTTTCGGTGTTCAGCGGCAGCGCCAGCGTGGCCGGAACACCGCTGCTGGCCGGCCACCAGGCGCGGTTTGCCGGGGGCGGCTGGCAGGCCATCGCGCCGCTCGACCCCAACCGCGCGGCCTGGGTAGACGGCATGCTGGTGGTGTCGCAGATGCGCCTGGGCGATTTTCTCGCCGAGCTTGGGCGTTATCGGCTCGGGCAACTGGGCTGCAGCGAAAGCGTCGCCGACTTGCGGATTTCCGGGTCGTATCCACTGGCCGACAGTGAACGGATCCTGCAAATGCTGGAGGTGACACTCCCGGTGAAGGTGCGACGGTTCACCCGGTACTGGGTGTCGCTCGAGGCGGCGTCAACCGGCTGAGAGACAAGCGAGCGGCAACACATGGCCATCGCGGGGCAAGCCCGCTCGCACGAAGAGCGGTGCCAGCGCACATTTATTTCATATCCGTTGAGCCATTTCGCGAACCTCGCGTGACAGAGAAGGCAGAACCCCTTGTCACAGGACCTCCGTCACATGCCCCTGCGCCTCAGTCCCCTCGCCTACGCCCTGATCCTCGCCGCCCCGTTCGCCCTGGCCGGCGAGCCCCGCGACTACCATATCGCGCCCGGCACGTTGGAACAGGCCCTGAACCAGTTCGGTCGCGAAAGCGGCGCGCTGATCTCGTTCAACCCCGGCCTCACCCAAGGCCTGGACAGCCCTGGCCTGGAAGGCCAGTACGAGGTCGGCCAGGGCTTGGACGCCCTGCTGCGCGGCAGTGGCCTGCAGGCGCGTAAGGAGGTCGACAATGCCTATAGCCTGCAACCGCTGCCGGCCACGGGCGGCAATGCACCGGTCGAGCTGGGCGCCTCGACCGTGGTCGGCGATTGGCTGGCCGAGGCCCGCCAGGACAACGTCTTCGAGCACCCCGGTGCCCGCGACGTGGTACGCCGCGACGACTTCGAACGCAATGGCGCCAACAGTGCCCGCGAAGTGCTCAACCGCATCCCCGGCGTCAACGCCCCGGAAAACAACGGCACCGGCAGCCACGACCTGGCGCTGAACTTCGGCATCCGCGGCCTCAATCCGCGCCTGGCCTCGCGCTCCACCGTGCTGATGGACGGCATCCCGGTGCCCTTCGCCCCCTACGGCCAGCCGCAGCTGTCGCTGGCGCCGATCAGCCTGGGCAACATGGACGCCGTGGACGTGGTGCGCGGCGGCGGCGCGGTACGCTACGGGCCGCAGAACGTCGGCGGCATCGTCAACTTCGTCACCCGCGCCATTCCCGAAGAGGCCACCTTCAAGGCGGCGATGCAGAACCAGCTCAGCCCGTCGTCCAGCCAGGATGGCCTGAAGAACAGCGCCAACCTGCTGATCGGCGGCACCAACACCAACGGCCTGGGCGGCGCCCTGCTCTACTCCGGCACCCGTGGCAGTGACTGGCGCGAGCACAGCGACACGCAGATCGACGACCTAATGCTCAAGGGCAAGCTGCAACTGGACGACGCCAACAGCCTGCACGCCATGGCCCAGTACTACGAGGGCGAGGCTGAAATGCCCGGCGGCCTCAGCACGGCAGACTTCGACGCCGATCCGTACCAGTCGACGCGCCTGAAGGACAAGTTCTGGGGCCGTCGCACCCTGTTCAACTTCGGTTACGACTACAAGCAGGACGACCGCCAGTTCAGCGTCAACAGCTTCTTCACCAAGACCCTGCGCAGCGGCTACCTGGACCAGGGCAGCTTCGTCTCGCTGTCGCCGCGCGAGTACTGGGTGCGCGGCATCGAAACGCGTTTCTCGCAGGGCCTGGCTCTGGGCGACAGCTGGCACGAGCTGGGCGTCGGCTACCGCTACGTCAACGAAGCCGGCCATGAACTGCGTTACCGCGAGCCGGTCAACGGCGCCCTGCCGACCACCGCCAGCCGCAATGACCGCGACACCCGTGGCAGCACCGAAGCCCACGCGATCTATCTGGACGACCGTATCGACATCGGCCGCTGGACCATCACCCCGGGCATCCGCTACGAGATGATCGACTCGCGGCAGAGCAACAAGCTCAACGGCCAGCAGTACCAGGGCAGCTACAACACCGCCTTGCCCGCACTGAACGTGATGTACCACCTCACCGACAACTGGAACCTGTACGCCAACACCGAAGGTTCGTTCGGCAGCGTGCAGTACAGCCAGATGCCCAACCGGGTCAGCAGTGGCGAGGTGAAACCGGAGAAGGCGCGCACCTGGGAAGTCGGCACCCGCTACGACAATGGCGACCTGCAGGCGGAGATCGGCGCGTTCCTGATCAATTTTGACAACCAGTACGAAAGCAACCAGACCAACGACTCGGTGATCGCCCGGGGCGAAACCCGCCACCAGGGCATCGAGACCAGCGTGCGCTATGCCCTCGACGGCCTGAGCCCGGCCCTGGCCGGTTTCGATGTGCATGCCGGCTACGCCTTCGTCGACGCCACCATTCGTGAAGACGGCCCGAACAAGGGCAACCAGGTGCCGTTCTCGTCGCGCCACAAGGGCACGCTGGGCATCGGCTATACCGAAGGCCCGTGGCAGTTGAACCTGGACAGCAGCTTCCAGAGCAGCCAGTACGCCGACAACGCCAACACCGCCAGCGAGAGTGCCGACGGCAGCACCGGGCGCATCCCCGGCTACATGCTGGTCAGCACCCGCGCCGGCTATGACTTCGGGCCTGCGCTTTCGAACCTGAAGGTGGCGGTGGGGGTGAAGAACCTGTTCAACCGCGAGTACTACACCCGCTCGTTCGACGACAACAACAAGGGCAAGTACGTGGGTGAACCGCGCACGCTGTACGTGCAGACGTCCGTGGAGTTCTAGGTTGCCCGGGGCTGTGTTGCCCAGCGCCGGCGGGCCGGCGCTGGGCAACCCGTGATCAGGCCAGCGCTTTCTCGATCGCCTGCACCACGGTCGGGTCGTCTGGCGCGGTACGCGGGGCGAAACGTGCCAGCACCCGGCCATCCTTGCCGACCAGGAACTTCTCGAAGTTCCAGGTGATGTCACCGGGGAACTCGGCGCCTTCGCCCGCCAGCAGGCGATACAGCGAATGACGTTGCGCGCCGTTGACCTCGAGCTTGGCCCCCAGCGGGAAGCTCACGCCGTAGTTGAGGCTGCAGAAGTCCTGGATTTCCTTGTCGCTGCCAGGCTCCTGGCCTGCGAACTGGTTGCACGGCAGGCCGAGCACGTTGAAACCCTGGCCCTTGTACTGCTGGTGCAGCTTTTCCAGCGACGCGTATTGCGGCGTCAGGCCGCACTTGGAGGCGACATTGACCACCAGCACCACCTGGCCCTTGAACGGTGCAAGGGGCAGGTCCTCGCCGTTCAGCGCCTTCAACGTCAGGTCGTGAAATGCACTCATGATGAAATCCCCTCTCAGGTTCCGATTGCCGCAGGGGCGAATCCCGCCCACGAAAAAGGCGCGCGGCCAAACCGTCTACCCTCCCGAGGAGGGCAAGTCCGGCTTGCCCGAGCGCCTGGCGACTCTCTGAGCTTAGCGCAGAAAATCAGTGGTGATGGCCACCTTCACCGTGGATGTGACGGTGAGCGATTTCTTCTTCGCTGGCGTCACGCACGTCGACAACCTTGACCTTGAAGTTCAGGCGCTGGCCAGCCAGCGGGTGGTTGCCGTCGACGGTCACGTCGTCGCCGTCGATGTCGCGGATGGTGACGATCTGCATCTGGCCGTCCGGCGCCGAGGCGTGGAACTGCATGCCGACTTCCAGTTGGTCGACGCCTTCGAACATCTTGCTGCTCAGGGTGCTGACCAGCTCGGCGGAGTACTCGCCGTAGGCTTCTTCGGGTTCGATGGCAACGGTCAGTTCCTCACCAGCCTGCTTGCCTTCCAGGGCTTTTTCCAGGCCCGGGATGATGTTGCCGGCACCGTGCAGGTAGACCAGCGGCGCACCACCGGCGGAGCTGTCGATGACCTCACCAGCGTCGTTGGTGAGGGTATAGTCGATGGAGACAGCCTTGTTGGCGGCGATCAGCATGGGGCAAGACCTTTTGCAAAAGAATATAGAACGAACAAGTGTAACCAACGCATCGGCCGATTGCGAACCCGGCGCGGACCAACAGCAGCCCATCAGTCGGATCACCGGCTTCCACCTCGACGAAGAGCGGCACTGGGTGGTCGAGCTGTCCTGCGGCCACACCCAGCATCTGCGCCACCAGCCGCCGTGGCAGGCCCGGCCCTGGGTGCTCGATGCCAACGAACGCGCCCGGCGCATCGGCCAGGTATTCCCCTGCGGCTGGTGCGCTCAAGGTGCCGTTAGCGCTACCCTTGGCCGCTGAACTCCTTGCACCGCTTATTCCGAGAAGCACGCATGCAGACATTTTTCATCGCGCCGACCGACTTCGGTGTCGGCCTGACCTCCATCAGCCTGGGCCTGGTGCGCACCCTGGAGCGCGCCGGGCTGAAAGTCGGCTTCTTCAAGCCGATCGCCCAGCCGCACCCCGGCGACACCGGCCCGGAACGCTCCAGCGAACTGGTCGCCCGCACCCATGGCATCAAGCCGCCGACGCCCCTGAGCCTGGGCCATGTCGAGCGCATGCTCGGTGACGGCCAGCTCGACGAATTGCTCGAACAGATCATCCGCCTGTACCAGCAGGCCTGCGTCGGCAAGGACGTGGTGGTGGTCGAGGGCATGGTGCCCACCCGCCACGCCAGCTATGCCGCCCGGGTCAACCTGCACCTGGCCAAGAGCCTGGACGCCGAGGTGATCCTGGTGTCGGCGCCGGAAAACGAGGTGCTCAGCGAGCTGTCCGGCCGCGTCGAGCTGCAGGCCCAGCTGTTCGGCGGCCCGCGCGACCCGAAGGTGCTGGGGGTGATCCTCAACAAGGTGCGCACCGACGAAAGCATGGCCGATTTCGCCACGCGCCTGCACGAGCATTCGCCGCTGCTGCGCGGCAACGACTTCCGCCTGCTCGGCTGCATCCCCTACCAGGCCGAGCTCAACGCCCCGCGCACCCGCGACGTGGCCGAGCTGCTCGGCGCCCAGGTGCTCAATCCCGGCGACTATGACCAGCGGCGCATGAGCAAGATCATCATCTGCGCGCGCACCGTGGCCAACACCGTGCCGCTGCTGACCTCCGGCACCCTGGTGGTGACGCCGGGCGACCGCGACGACATCATCCTCGCCGTGTGCATGGCGGCGATCAACGGCGTGCCCCTGGCCGGCCTGCTGCTGACCAGCGACAGCAAGCCCGACCCGCGCATCCTCGAGTTGTGCCGCGGCGCCCTGCAGGCCGGCCTGCCGATCCTGTCGGTGAGCAGCGGCTCCTACGACACCGCCAACCAGCTCAACTCGCTGAACCGCGAGATCCCGGTGGACGACCGCGAGCGCGCCGAGTTCATCACCGACTTCGTCGCCAGCCACCTGGACGCCGCCTGGCTGCACCAGCGCTGCGGCACGCCACGCGAGCTGCGCCTGTCACCGGCGGTGTTCCGCTACCAGTTGATCCAGCGTGCCCAGCAGGCCAACAAGCGCATCGTCCTGCCCGAGGGCGCCGAGCCCTTGCTGGTGCAGGCCGCGGCCTTGTGCCAGGCCCGGGGCATCGCCCGTTGCGTGCTGCTGGCCAAGCCCGAGGAAGTGCAGGCCGTGGCCCGCGCCCAGGGCATCAGCCTGCCGCCGGACCTGGAGGTGCTCGACCCCGAGGTGATCCGTGGCCGCTATGTCGAACCCATGGTGAACCTGCGCAAGAGCAAGAACCTCAACGCGCCGATGGCCGAGCAGCAGCTGGAAGACCCGGTGGTGATCGGCACCATGATGCTGGCGCTCGGTGAAGTCGACGGCCTGGTCTCGGGCCTGGTGCATTCCACCGCCAACACCATCCGGCCGGCCTTGCAACTGATCAAGACCGCGCCGGGCAGCAGCCTGGTGTCCTCGGTGTTCTTCATGCTGTTCCCCGACCAGGTGCTGGTGTATGGCGACTGCGTGATGAACCCACACCCCAGCGCCGCCGAACTGGCCGAGATCGCCCGGCAGAGCGCCGAGTCGGCCGAATCGTTCGGCATCGCGCCACGGGTGGCGATGCTCAGCTACTCCAGCGACTCGGCGGCCAGCGACGAGGAGGTGGAGAAGGTCCGCGAAGCCACGCGCCTGGCGCAGCAGGCCGAGCACGACCTGCTGATCGACGGCCCGTTGCAGTACGACGCCGCCGCCAACCCCGAGATCGCCCGACAGCTGGCGCCCGCCAGCCCGGTAGCCGGGCGCGCCACGGTGTTCGTGTTCCCTGACCTGAACACCGGCAACACCACGCACAAGGCGGTGCAGCGCAGCGCCGACTGCGTCAGCCTCGGGCCGATGCTGCAAGGGCTGCGCAAGCCGGTCAACGACCTGCCGCGCGGGGCGCAGGTGGACGACATCGTGCACACCATCGCCTTGACCGCGATCCAGGCCAGCACCGTGCGCTGAACGGCAAAGGGCCGCCATGCGGCCCCAGGCTCACGAGAGCGGCCAAACCTGGCCCTGACCGAATGAAGGCATGCCGCGACCCCGATCATTCATTTGAATTTCGGATCAATGGCAAAGAAAAACAAACTTCTCAAATAAGCCCCGGGCGCGGATGCTGTGACGATCACGCTCGTATCCTGGAGAACAACAATGAACGAAGTCGTCATCGTCGCCGCCACCCGCACTGCCATCGGCAGCTTCCAGGGGGCCCTGGCCAACGTGTCCGCCGTGGAACTGGGCGCCGCGGTGATCCGCCAGCTGCTGGCCCAGACCCAGCTGGACCCGGCCCAGGTCGACGAAGTGATCCTCGGCCAGGTGCTCACCGCCGGCGCCGGGCAGAACCCCGCCCGCCAGGCCGCCGTCAAGGCCGGCCTGCCTTACGAAGTACCTGCCCTGACCCTGAACAAGGTCTGCGGCTCGGGCCTCAAGGCCCTGCACCTGGCCGCCCAGGCCATCCGCTGCGGCGACGCCGAGGTGGTGATCGCCGGTGGCCAGGAGAGCATGAGCCTGGCGCCCTATGTGATGCCCTCGGCACGCACTGGCCAGCGCATGGGCCACGGCCAGTTGGTCGACAGCATGATCAGCGACGGCCTGTGGGATGCCTTCAACGATTACCACATGGGCATCACCGCCGAGAACCTGGTGGACAAGTACGGCCTGACCCGCGAGCAGCAGGACGCCTTCGCCGCCGAGTCGCAGCGCAAGGCCGTGGCCGCCATCGAGGCCGGCCGCTTCAAGGCCGAGATCACCCCGATCCACATCCCGCAGAAAAAAGGCGAGCCGCTGGTGTTCGACACCGACGAGCAGCCACGCCCCGGCACCACCGCCGAGTCCCTGGGCAAACTGCGCGCCGCGTTCAAGAAGGACGGCAGTGTCACCGCCGGCAACGCCTCCAGCCTCAACGACGGTGCCGCCGCCGTGCTGCTGATGAGCGCCGCCAAGGCCAAGGCCCTGGGCCTGCCGGTGCTGGCCAAGGTCGTCGCCTACGCCAGCGCGGGCGTGGACCCGGCGATCATGGGCATCGGCCCGGTGTCGGCAACCCAGCGCTGCCTGGACAAGGCCGGCTGGCAACTCGCCGACCTTGACCTGATCGAAGCCAACGAGGCCTTCGCCGCCCAGGCGCTGGCGGTGGGCAAGCAGCTGGAATGGGATGCGGCGAAGGTCAACGTCAATGGCGGCGCCATTGCCCTGGGCCACCCGATCGGCGCGTCGGGCTGCCGGGTGCTGGTGACCCTGCTGCACGAGATGATCAAGCGCGATGCGAAGAAAGGGTTGGCGACGCTATGCATCGGCGGCGGCCAAGGCGTGGCCCTGGCAATCGAACGCTGACCTGACGGCTTTGGGGCTGCTTTGCAGCCCATCGTCGGCAAGCCGACTCCCACCCCGTTCGCACTGCCCAATAGCCATGCGCTGTTGCGGTGGGAGCCGGCCCGCTGGCGATGGACCGCAGAAGCGGCCCCGAAGACCTGTTGCCCACCCTGAACAATCGCCATCCAGAAGCACTAGTTGTAATTAATAGTGCAGCTTTAAAGAGCTCATAAAAGAAACAAACATATTCAAATGAACACTTAACGTCTCATCAACTTAACCCCTCACGATAAGCAGCTGCGCCATTAATTCGAATACTCTCGCCAGCGCCCCCTACTTTCCGACTGCCACCAAAACAACACTTTGACACTTTCAAGGCGCCCTCTAACCTGTGTCAGGCACTCCCTGAACTGCTTAAGTTCAAACGCAATCGACCCTATAAATAAATCTGCTAAAGGGATTTGACATGCACGCTCCAGGAGCAATTCCATCGGAAAAAGAAAGTGCCCACGCCTGGCTGACGGAAACCAAGGCGAATGCAAAATCCACCGCGCTGCGCGGCAACATTTTCGCGCAGGACTACAACCGCCAACTGCTCACGGCGACTGGCCAATCCATGCGCAGCGGCGCGGATGCCATCAACCCCTTCTTCAGCCCGGCCAAGGGCACGGCGACCGGCAGCTATGCCAAGGATGCGGACGCCAACGTCAGCCCCGGCAGCGCACCAGTGAGCATCTACGAAGGCCTGCAGACGGCCATCGACATTGCCCGCCGACGCTCCGGCTACAACCCACTGGACCAGCCGACCGACCAGAAGCCGAAGTCCGCCGGTGACCGTGAGCACTTCATCGCCTTCACCCAGCAGATCGCGGAAATCCCGTTCCTTTCCCTGCTGGCAGCGCAAGTCACGCAGATCCAGCAAAAAAGCCATGACGCCAACGCGCTGGTCGACTCATTCGTCAAAGGCTTCATCGGCCTGAAGAACCAGGATGTCGAGCAGATCAAACAGTCCCTGAGCAGCCTGGTGAATGCGGCACTGTCCTATTCCGAGCAGACCGAGCGCCAGTCGAACTTCAACCAGAACATCCTGCAAACCGGCGACAGCGGCTCGGTGAACTTCATGCTGTACGCCAGCGAATTCACCATCAAGGCGTCCAGTCACAAGGGCACCATCACCTTCCAATCGTCTTACACCTTGTCCCAGGCGATCTACCAGCTGTCGGTGGAAAGCTGGAACAACGTCAAAGACGTGTTCTCCAAACAGCAGAAGACCGATACCCAGCAATGGCTCGGCGATACCACCACGCAAGTGCGCGAAGGCTCAAAACTGCGGGCGATCTGCCTGGTCAGCTGAGACCTTCGCCCAGGCCCGACAGGTTCCCCTGTCGGGCCTTTTCAACATCAGTGCGCGCCCTCGCAGCTCAGAAGCGCTCGTCGCGCAGCGCCGGCAAGGTGATGTCGCGCACATAGCTGGCCGACGACAGGCTCAGCATCATCCGGCACACCTGCACCACATCGTGCAGCGGGATCAGCGCGTCCTCGCCCCGCCGTTCGGCCTCGGCCAGCGGCACGTCCAGGCCATCCTCGGTGTTCAGGTAGCCCAGGTTCAGGCAACTCACCCCCAGGCCCTGTTCGCGGAAACCTTCGCGCAGGCTTTCGGCGATGCCGCGCAAGCCGAACTTGCTGGCGCCGAAGGTCACCTCCGGGCGACCACTGCCCGGCAGGCCGGAGGTGGAACCGGTGAGGATGATCCGTGGTCGGGCACTCTGCAGCAGCAGCGGCAGCAGGCGCTTGATCAGCAGCAGCGGCGCGGTGATGTTGGTGTCGACCATGCGCTCGATCTGCGCCTCGCCATCATCGAGGAAGCTGTAGCCTTCCTCGAAGGCCCGCGCCTCCCAGATGCCGACGTTGTACACCAGCACGTCCAGCCCACCGTCTGCCACCGCCTCATGGATGATCGCCGCGGCCTGGCGCGGCTGGCCGAGGTCGGCCTCGATCCACTGCACCGCGCCCGGCAACGCCACCGGCCTGCTGCGCGACACACCGATCAGCGTATCGCCATGCCCACCCAGGCCCTGCACCAGCGCCTGGCCCAATCCCTTGCTTGCACCGACCACCAGAATTCGCATCGAATCACTCCCTATGGACTGCGCCGGATAGTAACCTGCCCGCCCCAGTAATCCAGTCGGAAATGCCAGGCAGCCCGTGGACAGAGCGCAACTCGAGCAAAACCAGATCCCCCTCTACTTCATCGCCGTAGCGCTGGCCGCCGTGCTCGGCCTGCTCGCACCCGGCGCCGCCGGCGCGCTCGAAGCGCTGGTGACCCCGGCCATCGCCGTGCTGATGTACGCGATGTTCTTGCAAATCCCGTTCCTCGACTTGCGCGCAGGGCTTGGCAACCGGCGCTTCATGGGCGCGCTATTGCTGGCCAACTTCGTGCTGGTGCCGCTGCTGGTGTGGGCTGGAACCCGCGGGTTGGTCGAACACCCCGCCGTGCTGGTCGGCGCCCTGCTGGTGCTGCTGACGCCGTGCATCGACTATGTGGTGGTGTTCACCCACCTCGGCAAGGGCGACGCGCGCCTGACCCTGGCCGCCACGCCGGTGCTGTTGCTGGTGCAACTGGCGCTGCTGCCGCTGTACCTGGCGTTGATGCTGGGTGGCGCCGGCCATGTGGAGATTTCCGTGGCGCCATTCGTCGAAGCCTTCGTGCTGCTGATCGCGCTGCCCCTGCTGCTGGCCGTCGCCACCAGCGCCGGGGCCCGGCGCTCTGCGCTGGTTTCGAAGTGGAACGATGCCTGGACGTGGCTGCCGGTGCCGGCCATGGCCCTGGTGCTGATCGCGGTGATCGCCTCGCAGATCGGCGTGGTCGCCAGCCGGCTGGACGACCTGCTGCCGGTAGTGCCGGTGTATGTCGGTTTCGCTTTGCTGGCGCCGCTGCTCGGATTGTTTGCGGCGCGGCTGTTCAAGTTGTCCACAGGCGAGGCCCGGGCGGTGACCTTCAGCGCCGCCACGCGTAATTCGCTGGTGGTGCTGCCGCTGGCGTTGGCGCTGCCTGAGTCGATCCGGGCGTTGGCGGCAGCGGCGGTGATTACCCAGACGCTGGTGGAGCTGGTCAGCGAGCTGGTCTACGTTCGTGTTGTGCCGGCGTTGGTGCGGCGCTAGGCCAGTCGCACCCGCCACTGGCCGTAGTGGCTGAAACGCGCACTGGCCAGGGGCTGCACATCTATGCGGTGGAAGGATTGCAGAGGCGCGCCCAGCGCATGCAGCATTGCGGCGCGGATGACGAAGGGGTGGGTGACGGCGGTCCATTCGCCCTCGCCCAGGGCGCTGTCCATCCAGTGGGCAACACGCTCGCACAGCGCGGCCAGCGATTCGCCGCCGTGAGGCGTGGCATGGGGGTCGCTCAGCCACGCCTGCAACGCGGCCTCATCCAGATGCTTGAGCGGCTGACCTTTCCAGGTGCCCAAGTCGCAGTCGCGCAGCCCCTCATCAACCGTCGCCCTCAGGCCCTCGGCCGTCTGCCGGGCGCGCAGCTCCGGTGCGCTGAGGTAGCGCACCGCCGGTTCAGGCACAAGCGAGGGCAACTCCAGCAACGGCTCACTATCCAGAGCGAAACGCCCCACCCTTTGCGCCTCGGTGCGAGCATGGCAGATCAGGGTGAGGTGGATGGGCTTCATGGCAGGGCTTCGGCAGGGATGTCCGGGCACTCTAGCCGAAGTCCGGGGAACATGCGCGGGCCCAATCGCGGGGCAAGCCCGCTCCCACAACGCCGGAATGAACCTACGTGGGAGCGGGCTTGCCCCGCGATGGGCTCAGGCCGAAGCGCGCAACTCGCGGGCAGCGGCGACCATGTTCACCAAAGCTGCCTCGGTCTCCGGCCAGCCACGGGTCTTCAAGCCGCAATCCGGGTTCACCCACAACCGCTCGGCCGGAATCCGCTGTGCCGCCTTGCGCAGCAGCTTGACCATCTCCTCCTTGCTCGGCACTCGCGGCGAGTGGATGTCGTACACCCCCGGGCCGATCTCGTTCGGGTAGGCGAAACGCTCGAACGCCTCCAGCAACTCCATGTCCGAGCGCGAGGTTTCGATGGTGATCACATCCGCGTCCATTGCCGCGATCGACTCGATCACATCGTTGAACTCGCTGTAGCACATGTGGGTGTGGATCTGCGTCTCGTCCCGCACACCCGAGGCACACAGGCGGAACGCCTCGGTGGCCCATTCCAGGTAGCGCGGCCAGGCGCTGCGGCGCAGCGGCAAGCCCTCGCGGAAAGCGGCCTCGTCGATCTGCACGATCTTGATGCCGGCGGCTTCCAGATCAACCACTTCGTCACGAATGGCCAGCGCCAGCTGGCGTGCCTGCACCTCGCGGCTCACGTCCTCGCGCGGGAACGACCACATCAGCATGGTCACCGGGCCCGTCAGCATGCCCTTCATCACCTTGCGGGTCAGGCCCTGGGCGTAGGTGATCCAGTCCACGGTCATCGCCTTCGGGCGGCTCAGGTCACCGAAGATCACCGCTGGCTTCACGCAGCGCGAACCGTAGCTCTGCACCCAGCCGAAACGGGTGAACGCGTAGCCGTCCAGCTGTTCGGCGAAGTACTCGACCATGTCGTTGCGCTCGGCCTCGCCGTGCACCAGTACGTCCAGGCCGAGGTTCTCCTGGATCTGCACCGCATGACGGATCTCGCTGTGCATGGCCTCGATGTAGTCGGCCTCGGTCAGCGTGCCCTGCTTGAACGCCTGGCGCGCCAGGCGGATGGCCGCGGTCTGCGGGAACGACCCGATGGTGGTGGTCGGAAACGCCGGCAGGTTGAGCCCGGCGCGCTGCTTGGCGATGCGCTGCTCGAAAGCGCTGGCGCGCTGGCTGTCGGCAGGCTTGATAGCCGCGACACGGGCCTGCACCACCGGCTTGTGAATCCGTGGCGAGGTGGCGCGGCTGCGCTGCACGGCGCGGCTCTGCGCCAGCGCCGCCAGTACCTCGTCGGCTTCGGGCTGGTTCAGTGCCTTGGCCAGCACCGCCACTTCCTGGCACTTCTGCACGGCGAAGGCCAGCCAGCTTTTCAGTTCGTCATCGAGCTGGTCTTCACGGGCCAGGTCCACCGGGCTGTGCAGCAGCGAGCACGACGGCGCCACCCACAGGCGGTCGCCCAGGCGCTCATGGGCATGGCACAGCACCTCCAGCGCCTTGTCCAGGTCGCAGCGCCAGACGTTGCGGCCATTGACCACGCCCAGCGACAGCACCTTGTAGGCCGGCAGGCGGTCGAGGATGGTCGGGTACTGGTCCGGGGCACGCACCAGGTCGATGTGCAGGCCATCGACCGGCAGGTTGGCGGCCAGGCCGAGGTTGTCTTCGAGGCCGCCGAAGTAGGTGGCGATCAGTTTTTTCAGCGGGGCGCGCTGGAGGATGTTGTAGACCCGCTCGTAGGCGTTCTTCCAGTCCTGCGGCAGGTCGAGGGCGAGGATCGGCTCGTCGATCTGCACCCACTCCACGCCCTGCACCGCCAGGCGGTTGAAGATCTGGTCATACAGCGGCAGCAGGCGGTCGAGCAGGTCGAGCTTGTCGAAGTCGGCGCCCTTGGCCTTGCCCAGCCACAGGTAGGTCAGCGGGCCGATCACCACCGGCTTGACCGCATGGCCCAGGGCCCTGGCCTCCTCGACCTCCTCGAACAGCTGCTCCCAGCTCAGGGCGAATTGCTGGTCGGCGCTGAACTCGGGGACCAGGTAGTGGTAGTTGGTGTCGAACCACTTGGTCATCTCCTGGGCGTGGGCACCACCGCAGCAGCTATCGCTTCGGTCCGTCGCCACGGCGCCTCGGGCCATGGCGAACAGGGTCTGCAGGGTCGGCTTGGCACCGTCCTTGGCACGGAAGCGTTCGGGGATCACGCCAAAGGTCAGCGAGTGGGTCAGCACCTGGTCGTACCAGGCGAAGTCGCCGACCGGCAGCAGGTCGATGCCGGCGTCCTTCTGCACCTGCCAGTGGGCGGCACGCAGCTCACGGCCCACGGCGCGCAAACCGGCTTCGTTCAGCTCGCCCTTCCAGAATGCTTCCTGGGCTTTCTTCAACTCACGGTCGCGGCCGATACGTGGGAAACCCAGGTTGTGTGCCAGTGCCATGTCGTGGTCCCTCGATCTTTTTAAAATGAATGAGGGCAATTCTGGGCTGCGGTTTAATGTGAGACAAACTCATTAAATTTGAGATGAACTCAAGATTTGTTCATAGTGCCAATTCCTGTGATGAGCCATTACAGCCATCGAAGTTGTTGCAGGCTTCGTGGGAGCGGGCTTGCCCCGCGATGACGTCGCCCCAGGTGACCCAAATGTCTCAATCAACACACTCACCCGCGCAATCAGACATGCCAACGCCGCCCACCTGTCGCACACTGCCACCCTGCCCCAACCCGGTAGCCCACACGCCATGAGCCTGCTGAAAACAACCCTGGACGCCAACGCCTTCGCCTGCATCCTGGAGTTCGTGCCCAAGCCCAGCGCCGAGCGTTTCGCCACCCTCGACACCCTCATGGCCCGCACCCAGCTGTGCGGCTGGCCGCTGACCGTGGCCATCGGCGACCGCGTCGGCAGCGCCCTGGACATGTCGCCGCTGGACGCCTTCAATAGCCTGGCCGAGCCCGTGCCCGCGCTGCTGCACTTTTCAGGCAAGGACCGCGAACGCCGCGACCTGCTCGCCCAATTGCAACGCATGGACGCCGCCGGCCTCGACCAATTGCTGCTGCTCACCGGCGACCGCCTGCCCGGCCACGTCCCGGGTCAGCGCCCGGTGCGCTACCTCGAATCCGTCGCCGCCCTGCAGATCGTTCGCCAGGCCCGGCCGCACTGGCTGCTGGCCGCCGCACTGAATCCGTTCAAGTATCAGGAGGCCGAAGGCGGCGCGCAGTACTGCAAGGCCGAAAAGAAACTCGCCGCCGGGGCCGACCTGTTCATCCTGCAGCTCGGTTTCGATATCGACAAACATCAGGAAGCCTTCGACTGGATGCAGCGCCAGCCCCGCCCCAAGCCGTTGATGGCCTGCATCATGGCGCTGACCGAAGGCCGTGCCGGGATGCTCGAGCATGTCGCCGGGGTGACCGTCACGCCGTCGATGCGCGCACTGCTGGCCGCCGAGGCTGCGGTTTCCAAGGCCTACGCCAAAGAGCGCGCCAACCAGCGCCTGGCCTTGCAGGTGATCGGCCTGAAGTTGATGGGCTATGCCGGCGTGCACTTGTCCGGCATCCATGAAGTGGCGCAATTCGAAGCGCTGGAGCAGGCCATCAGCGCGCTGCAACCGCAGTTCACCTCACTGGAAGACTGGACCCCGGCCTGGGAAGCGGCCTGGCAGGAAGCGGACCTTGAGCCGGTCACCTTCCATCCACCCGGGCACGCCTGGCGCCTCGGGCAACGACAGATCACCGCCTCCAACAAGGAAAAGGTGCGCTATCACCTGCTGTCGGCGATGCACCACCAGTTGTTCAGCCGCACCACCGCCTTGAGCAAGGCCTTCGGCTGGGCCGTGACCCGGCCGCTATGGGCCAACCCCACGGCAGCGCAGTGGCTGCACCAGCTGGAACGGCGTATCAAACGCCCAATGGTGGGCTGCGATACCTGTGGCAGTTGCCGGCTGGAGGACACGCTGTATATCTGCCCCGAGACCTGCCCCAAGGGGCTGGCCAACGGGCCGTGCGGCGGCACCCGCCTGGACCGTTGCGAGTTTGGCGATCGGGAATGCGTGCACAGCGCCAAGTATCGGCTGGCGGTGAGCGTGGGCAGGACCGAGGTGCTGCGTGAGCGGCTGATTCCCTGTGTGCAGGTGGAGAACCGGCAGCGCAGTTCGTGGCCGGTGTGGTTCGAAGGGGGCACCTCGAGATCGCCCTCTCTGCAGCCTGACGTCGCTGCGGAGTTCAACGAGTAATACGCTTGTCGGTAATCTCGTTACTACCCTTGCCCAACAAACTGCTTTGCCTCATTGTACAGACCAATGTCATTACAAAGAGACTGCAAACATGGCGTCCATCAATGTACGTATCGACGACGACCTCAAGGTGCGCGCCTACCGTGAGCTGGAAAAGCTGGGTGTAACCCCCTCCGAGCTGATGCGCCAAGCGCTGCAATATGTTGCTGAGCGAGGGCAACTGCCTTTTAAACCCGTGTTACTGACCGAAGAGGACGAAGCACTGCTCGCCACGGTACGCGAGCGCCTGGCCGCCCCGCAGAGGGTGAGGGTAACGCTGGATGACCTATAACCTCGATTTCGATGCGCGCGCACTCAAGGAATGGCAGAAGCTCGGCGACACCATTCGCCAACAGCTAAAGAAGAAGCTGGCAACCGTGTTGCTCAACCCGAGGGTCGAAGCGAACCGTCTGCACGGTTTCCCGGACTGCTACAAGATCAAGCTGCGCAGCAGCGGATATCGATTGGTCTATCAGGTCATCGATCATCAAATCGTGGTGTTTGTGGTCGCCGTGGATAAACGTGAGCGAGATCAGGTTTACCGCAAAGCGGCCGAACGATTGACCGAGTAAATCAAGCCTTACAAAGGCGAAAGCACTGGCGCTCTCAAGGGCACGATGAGGGTGCTATGAGGGCGCGAGATACATCCCGCATCCCAACAGTAAGACAATCTTCTGTAACTTGGCCGCGCCGAAGCTCCACGCCCAGACTTTGTTTCTCTCAAGGTCAAAGCGGGGGAACGATTGGTCTTCGCGACTGGTGGGTTCTGGGCGGATCTTGAGGTAGAGCGGCAAGGCTCGGCACTCAATTCAGCGGCTTTAGAAACTGTTGAAATGGATGATGACGTAACTTGGGTAGACGTTTGGGTTTAACGGCTGATGCCAGCCATGGTCCAGGCATCGAGTGATCGCCCGCTGATTCATCTGCGTCTCAAAAGAATGTATAAAGCGTCAGCGCCCTGCGACCCCGACGTCCGCACAAGGAAAACCCCTCCATGCTTCGGCTCACCCTGCCGGCCCTGCTCCTGGCTGTAGCCGGCTGTGCCACCAAGCCTCCCGCCAACCCCGAGAACCTCTGCGAGATCTTCCGCGAGAAGCCGAAGTGGCACGAGGCGGCGTTGAAGATGCAGGCGCGCTGGGGCGCCCCGGTGCAGGTGCCGATGGCGATGATGTACCAGGAGTCGTCGTTCAAGCACGACGCCCTGCCGCCGCGCTATTACTTCCTCGGCTTCATCCCCTGGGGCCGGGTCAGCACCGCCTACGGCTACGCCCAGGCCAAGGACGAGACCTGGGCCGACTACAAGCGCGAAGCCGGCGGCTGGGGCGCCGCCCGCGACGACTTCGCCGACGCCCTCGACTTCATGGGCTGGTACATGCAGAAGAGCCAGCGGGTGAATGGCGTGTCCAAGTGGGACGCCTATGGCCAGTACCTGAATTACCACGAAGGCTGGGGCGGCTACCGCAACCGCAGCTACGACGCCAAGCCGTGGCTGAAGAACGTGTCGCAGAAGGTGCAGGCGCGGGCGTCGGTGTTTGGGGCGCAGTATCGGAGTTGTGAGCAGGAACTGGCTCGGGGTGGGTGGTTCTGGTAGACGCTGATTCGGGGGTGATGAAGCACCGGGCAAGCGATGCGTTGCCGACCGGGCACGCTCTTGCAAGACGCGATGGTTCAAGTGGAGTCCGCTCAGGACACACCCCGCAATAGGGCCGCAAAGCGGCCCCGATGATGTGCAGCATCAGCCTGTAGAAACACCCTCTTCCTTCATCACCTCCAGCTTGCCGAACTGCTCGCTGGCCAAACGGCTGATGATCCGGATCGCCTGGTGAATGCCCGCCGTGTTGCGGAAGCTCAGTTGCGGGTTGTGCTCGCACTCGAGCACCTCGTCATGCTGGACCAGCGCCTCGCCTAGCAGTTCGAGGGTCCAGACGTAGCTTTGCAGGGTAGACATGCGGTCACGGTCAGTCATGGGGCACCTCGCGATTGGCGCGGTCGGCAAGGGACTGGCTGTCGATCGGGTAGAAGGTTGGGGATGGGGTGGCCGCACGGGTTGGGCGGCGGAGAGCGGATGCGAGGATCCTGTACAGACGTGTGATGGTCATGCATGAGACTCCAAGTTAGGTTGGAACCACCACGCACTGTCGCCAAACAATGGGTGGCAGCTGTACGCAGGTTGGCGAACCGGGAACTTGGAACCCGGCAGACCCGAAGGTCTCCCGCGCACAGCCGCCATGGCACGAGGCTGCGGACGCAAAAAAAGCGCCTGCAATCGTGTGGGGCGCTGCTGCGCCAAGTTTATCCGGGTCGCCAAACCCGGTCGCGGAGTTTGCCGCGACTGGTAGGGAATTTATTCCTTGGGGGCTTCTAGTGCAAGGTTCTTGGGGATGGGAAATGGCAATGGAAAGCGTAGGAAATGGCTTGCACGGCGGGGCTGGGTGGCAACAGTACGTGGGTTGGCCGACCGGGACGAAAGGAACCGGCACACCGGAGGTGTCCCACGTGCTGTCGCCATGATGGAAACGTGACTGATAGGGACAGCCCTACGTGTGGAGAGGGTGGCAGTTGTACGCAGATTGGCGAACCGAGGAAAAGATAACCCGGCAGACCAGATGGTCTCTCGCGTACAGCAGCCATGTCACAGCAGACGCGTACAGGTTAGCTACATCTGGTCATTGATGAGGCTTGCTGAGATGACTAGAAACAAAACGCCCGCACTGCAAGGACTGCGGTGACTTCTTAGGTGCTGGTGCGGAGACAGGAATCGAATGGCTACTACATCACCCCGTAAATATTGACATTCGGTCTTTCACATAAGTGAACGTATCCCTAAACGTATCCCTAAATCTCAAGTCACCTCAGCTTCACACGGGGTGCAGGCCACCCGCTAAGAAAGCATCCATGCTGTTGGGGCCCTTCGCAGTGAGTCCTTCTTCCTGCATAGCGCGGTACCAGGCTCCAAGGGCCGCTTTCATAGCGTCCATACCCTTCTTCCACACAGGCCCAAGGTATAAAACCCACAGCTCAAGCTCACGCTCTGTCACTGGCTCACCCCGGCTAAGAAGCTCTGCTGTGTCCACTAGGCTTGTAGCCAGCTCCGAGTCAATCACCTGGTCAGGGATCGACCAATTCGCTTTTTGCCCGAGACAATCGGTGTAAAAGCCTAACTGCTTCACCTGGTCTAGGAGATACGGGTGGTCTGATGCTTCGTCGTGAAGGGGACGAAAATCCTCCAACGATCTTGCGCCATCAGCTACCAAGGCCGGAAAGATCCAGTGGCTGTTTTTACTCGTATGAGAGCGGTAACGCTTCCAGTCTGCCTTGATCGCGCCGTCTTCCAGCTCCAGAGCCATCCTTCGGAGGATAGATATCTTTCCCGCTTCCTCAATCGAAAGCGCAGCTAGTGAAGCTGCAGAAGCAAAGCTCTCTGCCCCCAGAAGAAGGCGTGCGTCTTTGGCGAGTCTGGCGGCATTGGCTCGCGCTGCCGTCATGCCTGCAGCGAGCTGTGAGCAATCCAATCGTCCTTTGTAGCCGTCCAATTTTCTTGAAGTCATCTGGTGCCCCCTTTAGTCAAGAGCCCATATCATTGCAGCAATCGCAAGGATCCTTACAAGTGTGCTGAAAAATGCACAATTCACCCTGGTTCACCTTGTTTACCAGTTCACTAAGCTGGCGATCCTCCCACTAACAAAGAACCGCGGGTTTCCTGCCCCGTATCTAACAGCAAGTCCCAGGGTCCCCGGCGGCTCCCAGGATCGGGTAGAGGGAAATTGCTTCAGCCGCTGAAGGCACGATCAAATACGGGGCATGGGGTCGCTAGACAACTACGCATCTAAAGCGGTGTAACAGGTGTAATTGGTGTAACGACAGCGTACAAGCTATTGTTTTTAAAAGAGAAAATAGTAGTACACGCGAATGCACTTGAGTTACTACAGCAGTGTAACAGCGGATCCAGTGTAACCATCGTTGTTCGCCATCGACCAACAGCAGATTGCCGCCTGCAACCACAATTCGCCAGTTTACAAGAGCAGCACATTTCACCAGCGTGTCGAATTACAAAGCGGCTTCGGGTCGAAAGCGGTCTGCCGCAATTCAACTGGTGATGATCTCGGCGAGCGTAGCTTTGGCGAGCGCGTCCTCACGCACCTCCGGCCGCAGAGCTAGAGGCTGACCCGGCGTTTCGCCATTGCCGGAGCTGCAGGTTGCCGGCGAAACGCTCGCAAAAGTCGCTGAGTAGCAGTTGGTCTACAGGGTGGCCCAAGAGACGTAACAAGGTGTGCAGGTCCGTCTCCTGGTTGAACGCAGACCTGCCTGTCAGAAGATAGCGATTCAGCACTCCACCTCGAAATCGAAGCCATCGCGCGTCCGCTTGGTGGTCGGAACTTTCAGATGATAGGCCTCTTCGACCATGAGGACGTGATAGTACTTCTACTGGGCAATCGTCGCGTCGGGGTATATCGCCAGCACCTACCGCTGCCGTTGATCAGCAGCGAGGAAAGGGTCAGTACCAGAGTCTGGCGGCCGCGGCGTTGGTGTGTGCCGCGATACTGGCCTGGCGTGTCTTGCTAAGACCCATTTGGTCACCCAGCAGCGCGCTGGTTCGCTGGAGCAGGAAAGCGATGCCTGCAGGCTGGTGATCAAACAAGGAGTAGCTGACTAGGCCCTGGGCGACCGTGGCGTTGGAAAACTCGGTGCGTCCGATCAGAGAGACGGCCGCGAAGTAGATATCGTTAGAGCGCTCCTCGCCACTGTCGGTGGCCGAAGGCTCTTGGAGCTCGCCGCCCAGGCTGATGCGCAGATTGTCTTCCGCCGGCGCGACAAATCCAGCGCTCAGGAGATCCCGCACAAGTCCCGGATCTCTAACTGCTCATCAATCGGGCCCAGCTCCAGGATGAGGTTGCTGCGCAGCAGCTCAGCGGGCGCATTGATGCTCCAGGAGTTTGAACAGTCCAACAAGACGCCTCGCATTCGGCGGACCACAGCAACTAGGCCGAGGCGGTAGTCGCCTGACAGCACCAGCGGTACGATGCGCAGCAGCATTTCCCCAGGTTAAAGCGTCTCAGAGAGGGGCGCTCAGCGCGGCATAAATCCTCTACCGAAACGCTGGCCAGGACTCGGTGAACTTCCCGTCGACCAGCTCGTGCAACTGTTGGAAACAAGGTCCAGCTCGTCAAAGGAGCTTCGCCTTGGGCACCTGCTGATAGCGACAGAATGGGTGGTCGCCGCCGCGGCGGATGAAGAATCCACCACTTGCAAACATGGCCTTGTTCGCGCCCTCTATGTAGGGCATGAGGAGCTCAGGCCATGGCCGTTAAACACAGCGACCTCTAACAATAGGGGCTGACTACTGAGCAGGCGTAGTCGTTTCACTACTCAGCCCTCATGACCTTTCAGTCCAGGCATTTAGCAGTGAGAAGCGATAGCGTCTGAAATAGGCAGGATCGCGACGTAGAGTGGGCTACTGGCATGTGCTCGCTCCAGATGAGGCGAGCAGGTTGTTAAAGTTGAGAAAGTGGTGAAAGAAGAAATGGAAACTTGGTGATTTAAGAGTTTATGGCTGAGGAGGACTTTGCTAGGGATGATGAGTGCACACCCGCAGGAAAAGTTATTTAGTTTTCCTATAGAGCATCACCATGAAATAACAGGCGTGAACGGAATGCAGAAAGACATGAAAGGCTAATCTCTAGTCACATAAAGACAACTACAGACAAGCATTTTACAATAACTACCATCTAAAAATATCAAGCCCCACTCGCACTTTACAATCTCCATTGAGCCTGCAAGTGACTAGACACCTGAGGATCAAGATTGTACCAGTACGCGTCATTATTAGAAGCATCAACTACAATCAGATTATCGTTAGAATCCATAGACGCCCAAACTTGCTTGGCGACGTATTCCGCGGAATAAGGAGAGTTAACATACCAGCATGATTTTTGAACTTTGGCCCAGGCGCCCATTTTTTTAATGGCTTCCGCAACCCGCTCATAATGCTGACCTGGATAGCTTAGATCATAAGAAATAAAAAGGTTGTTTGCCATGCCATTATCCTAGATATTCAAAGTATTTGACTATACCTGTCACGAGCGATTAATATACTATTTCTGGTCGACGGTCAAGTTTTTTTGCGACATTTGTATAAGCAGATGGTGAAGGTCTCAGTGCACACCACCTAAAGCTGCTCAATAATCTTCGTGTCAATTTTTGGTGAAACCCAATGGAGGGGTGGATGAGGCTAGTAATTGAATCAATAAAATTCATAGGATTTCAAAGTGAAAAGACCGAAGCTTTTATTAAGCTTTCCGGTTCGCAGACCTCCATTATATTTGGACGAAACGGTAGCGGAAAAACAACTTTCCTGAAGCTGATTAATGCCATCCTTTCAAAAGATGAATCCATCTTATCAAAAGAGAAGGTGTTTCGTGCGGAAGTAGTATTTGTTGACGAGATCGATGAAAAGCACACTATTATCGTTGGGATGTCTGATGATGCAAGCAGAGGCCAGGGCATAGTTTCATCCAAGATATATGACTGGCGCCAGTTTGACGAATCGCCTTTGAGCAAGACGACATCAATGTCTATGGGAGTAGATCGAGGCACAACCATCCAGTCAACATCCATCGAAGCTTCGGATATTTTTAGATTTCTATCATTAAACAATGAAGTTAGTTTATCCAAGTCGATGGCTCTGACGATCTCGGAGCAGTTGGCTGGCTTCCTTACCCGGCAAAGCGCTTTAAAGGCTCGGTCTATTAGGCGGGGAAAAACTAATGAGCTACAGCTCGATAGGGATCATGCTTTTTTAAACAATATCAACACTTCAAACATTGAAAGCCTACTCCTTGAGAGATATCGCGTAGCGAGATCTTACGCGTCTGAGCAAATTCAAAATGCTTTGTTTGACACGCTTGCTGTTGCAATTGATTCTGAGGCCGAAAAAGCAGCTGCTTTAAATTTGCCTGAGGACCTAGGAGAGCAGATTGTTTCCGGAAAAGAAAGGATTATTGAGGCACTCAACGAAGGTCCTGAAAATAAGTTCAAGAACAGAATTATCGCCATGCTTTCTGAAATGGGGGCTGATGGTGGTGTTGCGGCAAATCCAGTAAACCCCATATTTGGTCAGCTAATTTGGAACATGCTCAAAGAGCTAAAGCTGGAGAAGCAGCTGCTTGACTCAATTAACATTTTTATTGAGACATTTAACTACTTCTTAGGGGAAGGAAAGGAAATACAGATAAGCTCTGAAGGGATTTCGGTTTCCATAAATGGGGACAGTTTGGGAATCGATTCGCTTTCCAGCGGCGAGAGACATCTCTTTACATTTCTAGCTTTGGTCGTTGTTGATGCGAGAAATCGAGATTTCCTAATTATCGATGAGCCAGAAATATCACTTAACGCGAACTGGCAGCGAAGCCTGGTTAAGCTATTGGAGGACCTCGCTCCAGATACCCAAATCATTCTCGCATCTCACAGCCCAATCTTGGCTAAAGGTCAGCCCTCCTCTCTGGTTGAATTGAAGCCTGTAAGAATGAGTGAACAGCATGAACCTCAATAATCCGATGGCCTTTTCGGCTGATGAGTTGTTGAATTTGGCAATAATGACAAAGATACCCGTCGTTA
Source organism: Pseudomonas sp. RC3H12 (assembly GCF_018596375.1). Taxonomy (NCBI): domain Bacteria; kingdom Pseudomonadati; phylum Pseudomonadota; class Gammaproteobacteria; order Pseudomonadales; family Pseudomonadaceae; genus Pseudomonas; species Pseudomonas sp. RC3H12. Next base: position 3,984,545 of record NZ_CP075595.1, read on the forward strand.
TTGTTGAGGGGGTCGATGACGTTCCAGTGTATGAGAGGATATCTGGGTCAAGCGGAATAATGTGTGATATTTATGCGTCCGAAAACCTTTGTAGAGTTCGTGAAGGGTGTGAGGGTGTTATTAAAAATATCTGCGATATCCGCGCAATCTCTGATGACATTGTTGTAGAGAATCACATTATTGGCATACTAGATAGAGATGCTAGATTTTATCGCAATGAAATGCCGGCCGACCCTGCGATCTTCACACTAAACTATTACTCAATCGAAAGCCACTATGTAAACGAGTGCTCCATACGGTATCTCGTATCTCAGTTCACGAAAGCGACGAGCCGACTAGTTACTAACTCTCTCGTGAAAGAAATTTATGACAGCATCGTCACAAGGCTGGAATTTCTTCATTATGTATCGCTGGAGGCGCTATTAAATGCATGTGATCGAGACTATAAAGCTGCTTTCGGATATTCGGACACTATAAAGTCCATAGTGGGCAGAGGACTGGTTCCAGCACTAGAAGAAAAGAGGGTAGAGCTTGATGAGTTCGCTAACCGTTTAGGTTTGACGAAATCCATGGAGACATTACTCAAAATTTGTAAGGGCAAGTGGATAGTAGAAATATTTTCCGACCACTTGCTCGAACTTATTAAAGAACTCCCGGATCATTGTGCCGCCTCGAAAATACCCCAGTGCCAGTCTTGTGCAACAGGGAACTCAGAGTCAAAGAAATGCATGTATAAATACACCTCATTCTTTAGCGCAGACATTCTGAAAATGCAGTCCTTTACTAATACCAATGTAATTTCCCTGAATTACATTAAGGAACGATTGTTAATTTTGCAAAAAACGGCTGCGTAACCGCCTATCGAAAAAGGCAGCTTTGTGGCGAGAGCGGTCACCAATGAGCGGTATATGCCTGACTAGAACTTCTCATACGCCAACTTGACACAACCGTCTTTTTTAGATGAAGACGTAGGAATAACTTAACTGTGCAAAAGCAAACAGCCCGCACCTGCGGGCTGTTTCGGGATTACGCCTCGAGCAGGTCTTCTAGTGTGATGCCTTTAGCGTGGCCTTGTATATCGTCTCGCTGAAGCTCACTGGCCGATGGGCCGAAGCCAGGAATCGACAACCTCGACAACACCATGCCTGCACCGCCTCGGTGAAGATTGGCGGCCAAGATCCGAGCCCCGACGACTATGAGTTGCTTAGCCAAGTGATTCCACTCATCACCGAGGGCTATTTCCGTTGCGGCCAAAGCCGCGTTCTGCGCATCGCGCGCTTGTTTCTGCGCATGCGCAATCTGAACGTCGAGCGAGTCAATCTCTGCCTGCAAAGCAGCGGTCAGGAGTTTTTGGCGCCTTGCGTGTTCATCTGCCTCAACAAGCTGGTTACTTGCTTTCTGCATCTCGGTGCTTGCCGCTTTTTCACCTTTGCTATCACCAGAAGCGATACTTCGTGCATACAGGTTTGCCGCGTCCAGCTCGGCCTGTCGAGGCGCTTCAAACGCCAACTCCATATCTTTCTGAATTGCTTGGAGCCGTCCAAACAGGAGCCTGCGCTTCCCCTCCAACATGGAGAGCGCGCTAACTGAATCGGACATGAGCTGGCGGGCTTGCGCCTTGCTTTCCTCGGCATTTTCCAGACGCTCACGATAATCTATCTCGTCGTCGAGCTTCTCCAGTTCCGTAGAAATGCTACGCACGCGACATTCATCAGCGGAAATCTTTTCTACTGCTGCTGTAGCTTCGGGGCTACCTACACAATTACCGTTGCGCCAAGCATTCGGCATGTCTCGCCAAGCTGCGAGTTGACCTGGAATACTGGCCTCAAGCGCATCACGTTCAGCAATCAGTTCATCTCGCTGTTTTTTGAGTTCATTCATGATCGATACCTAAAAATGGGATTGTGTTGTGACCGGGGCTGGCAAGACCGCTCGCTGCCATCGCTACCTCATGGATTAGAGGTGGTGGTTCAAGCGGCCTGCGCTTCGTTCTCAACCGGTTCAGGGATCGTCACGACAACGTAGCAGCGCTGCAGTCCAAGGCCGGGCAGGCGCACGGATACGGAGGCCTTGCCATCCTTGCCAGGCTCCAGTACTCGACGCCGCAAAAGCTCTTTGTTCACTGCATTGAGGTTCATGCCGCGGAAGATCTCAGAGCGCCACGCTTCCGGGAGTACGTAATAAGTCGTCGTCGTGTGCGCCGTGTCGCCCATGCCATGTTCCATAGACTTGCGAAAGCCGAGTCGATCAAGGGTGCGTGGACCATGTTCATCGAGCTTGGCAGCAGCAGATTCCCATCTTGTAAAGCGGCTTTCTCCGAACCTCTCGATCACTTGGCGAAGGCGAGCAAGAACTGCATCACCTTCCATGTTCCCGGCGCCGCCTCGCTCAGCCAACCAGGCCCCCAGGCATACACGGGCGGAGTCGAGAGCCAATCCATCCGGCCATCCAGTAACGCCCAGGGCGGTGGCCAGCTCTCCAGCCGCTGCTGCCAATCCGAAGCGAGTAGCAGCACGCTGAGCCTGTCCGCTCGCACTGATTGGTAGTGCTTCTGCGGTGAAACGCTCCACGGTGCTGCGGACCATGGCTACGTAGGCGCGCAGTTTGACCGGGTCGCACAGGGCCGACAGGAATGCTAAGGCAGGTGATCCGTAGGACTTGGCCACACGGGCTTTCAGAGCATCCGAAAGCGCAGCCGCATCTTCAAAACCATGCAACTCCTCGAACAGCCCCAGTCCTTTTCCGGCATCAGCCGGCACGGCTAATAGCCGTACTTCCATACCCGCTTTTAAATCTTTGTTTGCTTCAGCCATGTGTTGCGCAAGGGTCTTTTCTCCCGTGGAAAGGAACAGCAATCGCCATTCTTGTACCTGGCGCCCGCTCATCCCACGATCATTCGCCCGGGCTTTACCTGTGCCGTTGCCAAGCATGTAGACCGTTTCCCCGATGATCCGTGGATCACACATCCCGATTTCATCAAGCACCAGGAGGCCATCGGAGTGTGCCGCCGCGATACTTTCCAGCGCGTTATCAGTAGAACGCCAGGAGCGCACCAGGCGTGGCCCTCCCCAAACCGAAGCGGCCACCTGTAAATGGGTGGTCTTCCCGCCCGAGCTATCGCCGTAGAGGTGGAAGCCGCCCGACTCATGGCCAAGCAAGTGCAGCACCGCTCCAGCAAAAGCTACGCACACGACGAACGTCAGGCGGTTGTTCCCCACGCACAACGTGCCGATTTGCTGTTGCCACTGCTCTAGTGTTCCAGCTTGGGTAATGGGTGGGAGCTGGGCGCCGGCTTCGTAGAAGTGCAGGTATTCCGTGCTGGCACCGATCTGCCGATCCGGCACCAAGTAAGCATCCCCATGCCAGCCCAGACGAGTGACCAAGCGGGCGCGCTCGGAGCCGTCATAGCCTTGTAGGTAGCTCTGCAGGTCGTTGCGCGAATTGCGTGCAGTACGCACGGGCGCCAGGCGCAGCCCCATGTCGACCAGTGGCGCGAGCACCTCCTTGCCAAAGTCACCCGCCATCGCCCTGGCCGGAATGTTGAGGCGTTTGCTGGCCCCATCCGGATCGTCGAACTCCACCAGCAGGCCCCAGCCGTGGCCCTTTTCGTCACGGGTGCGAGCCAATATCTCTAGCCGTGAACAAACCGGTCGTGCTTCGCCATCTTCACCGGCATAGAACACCCCATCCTTCGTGACGCGGAAACCGCTCGGGGGCGGGGCGGTTTTCTTCTCGGATTGGTGCTTGGCCTGGCCAGTGGCTTTGCTGTGCTTGGCGGGTTTGGGCGTGGCGGCAGGTGCGAGGGCAAACATCTCCCCGGTGCGTTGCAGCTCCGACAAGTGTTGGGCTGTCCAGCCTTTGGATTGGGCATCCGCCGCATCGTCACCTTCGCGCCACTCACCGCCTGGCGCGCAAGTGGGGCGCTCACCGTCCATACCAGGGAGTTGCCTAAATACAGTCATAGCTACCGTCTGAACCGAGGCAGCCCCAAGCTCCCGAAGGTGATCGGCCAAGGCATCCATGCACTTTAAGCCTGGAGCGTCGTTATCGGGCCACAGTAATACGTCACGCCCGACTAGCGCCGCGAAATCAGCCTTCTGCCAAGAGTTCGTCCCGTTAGGCCAGCAGGTGGCAACATGCTCGGGCAACAGCTCGGCAGCAGCATCGGCGGCCTTTTCACCCTCGCACAATACGACTGGTGCCGAAGGACGTTTAGCCAAGTCATCAAGGCGCAGGAGCGGGCGTGGCTCCGATAAGCCCTGCCAGCGCCAGGCCAGCGAGCCGTTAGCAGAGTGTTTACACCAGGTGAGAGGCGCGAAGACTTTGCGCGGCGTGCCGCTCTCATCCGGCCCGAGGTCAAAGCGGTACAGCACCATAAGTGGCTGACCGTTGGCGTCACGGTAAATCCAAACCTTTGAAGGTTTACCGTGCTGTCGGTGCGCTTGCAGCACCTTCTGCATTGCCTGCTCAGGAATGGGCAACACGGGCACCCACTCTGGCTTTTTGGCCTGGCTAGTAGGTGGTGTGACATTAGTGCTACTCGTTGCCTCGACACCGAGGAAAACCGCCAGCTTATTGCAAGCTTCCACATCGGTGCCGCGATCAAGGTAGCGCACTAGGTCGATCAGATCACCGCCTTTGTCGCCGGTGGCGAAGTCGCACCAGGTGGCTTTAGCTAGGTTCACCTTGAGCGAACCGGAGCGCTTATCCGTTCTTGTTGGGTTGGGGGCGGTGTACTCCTTGCCACCATCTACCCGCTTGCCATTGGGAAGCCAGTGGGCTAGCACACGATCAATCGCCGCCAGGGCGGCCACTTTGACCTGGGCAAAGGTTGGATGACGGGAGTTAGGGGTGGTCCTGCTCATGCTTGGCCACCCTCGGCAATCTGAATCCCAGTGGTTACATCATCGACAAGCGCCTTAGCCTGCTCGCCCAGATAATGTGCCGCCCACACCAGTGCATTGTTGTCTTCGCTCACGCCAGCCAGCTGGGTCAGTTTGTTTACACAGTTCATGAGCACCGATGCCTGCTCCAGTGCTTCCTCACCGGAAACACCAGGGCACACCTTGAAGAGCGGCTGATTCATCGAGTTGTGCTTGGAGAAGGTGACTCCACCTACGGTATTAACCTGAAAGTGCCCGTTCATTTCCGGCCCCCTTCCGCGACATGAAAGGTCGAGTCATCGGCATGTACGACCAGGGTACGAATCTGCTCCAGCGTTCCGCGAACGTCCCACAGGGCGCCGAGGATCACGCGATTAGCCAAGCGTTGGCTCTGGTCCGCCTCGAATTGGTCCTCAAGCAAGCACAGCACTGCTTGGGCTCGCTCAATAGCGCAGGTGAGCGCATCAATCGGGACGCCTGCCGGCGCATTTGCTGTGATGCATAGCAGGTCTTCTGGCTGAGAAAAGTGCTGTGTTGAATTGGTCATTGTGCACCCCCGTTTACTTCCAGGGCGCGAGCACGGGCCATCGCAGCGTTGTAACGCGCCAAGCGGACGGAGAGGGACGAGTCGGCGTGCAGTGCCGCAATGGCACGGGCCTTCAGGGCAGCAATGTGGTTCTGGAGGGCAGACGGATTGAGGACGTGCATGGGCGGAGCTCCTTGATTTGAGGAGCTGCCACTGATCGTCGCCAAACGATTTAGGGTGGCAGCTGTGCGCAGGTTGGCGAACCGGGAATCAAGGAACCCGGCAGACCCGAAGGTCTCCCACGCACAGCCGCCATAACACGGGAATGCGGGCACAAAAAAAGCGCCAGCATTCGTGATAGGGGCGCTTGTGCGCCTTGATTTCGTCGGGTCGCCAAACCCGGTCGCTGAATTTGCAGCGACCTGCCAAGAGTAACGTGTGAACCGACGAGGCGCAAGCTGAGAGGTGCGAGCAGGTTGCATGGGGCTGGGCCATGGCATAGAGTAGGCGGGCAAAGTGAATATCCTCAGACGCCCTCGGTTGCAGCCGGGGGCGTTCTCGTTAGTGGGCGGCGGCCGGGCGGCGCTCAAGCTTGAGCCAGGTGAGATTGCGGCCTTGCCGCGCCTTCTCATACATCTGCCCTAGTGCATCGGGATTGGCGAGCACGTTGGGAACCAACTGCGCCGCATCTCGAATCATCACGTCGCCAGGCGTCTCGATAGCCAGTAGCCCCCAATCGAGAGTCGGCCAAATCAGCAGTAGAACGTGCGCCCCTTTGGCCAGCGCTTCGTCGCGCAGTTTTTGCAAGCGCGCCAACCGCCCATGTGTTGGAGCCTTTTGACCCAGTTCGTCGATTGCATCGAGCGCTGCGTGAGGGAGGAAAATGGGCGTCATGCGGCCACCTTGTCACGCGCAGCGATGCGAGCGCGTGTCCAGGCCTGAACTTCAGAAAGAACCCAAGCCACGGGAGCGCCGCGGGCGGTGCTGTCAGTGAGTTTCACAGGCTGAGGGAAGGTGCTTTCAGGTTGACTCATCAGCTTGTAGATCGTTGGGCGTGCAAGCCCCACGAGCTCTACAACTTCTTTCATTCGAATGAGCCTGGCCGACTGGTCAATTGCAGAGCCGCCCAGCGGTGCGGGTTGGAGTGTCATAGCTGTATCCCTGTATTGGTTTTACAGGGCGCAGACTATGGACAAGCTACTTAGTCGCGAACGTTCACTTTACTTTTTTGGTGGTGAACTGGATTAGCTTACATCAACCAGGGAATGCGCTTGAGGACTTCACCCATTTGAACTTTCGATAACGCCGCCCCTGTTTCGCGCTCCTGCCAGGCACGTAGTTTGCTGTTCAGATTGTGCCTAGCTGTCCCCGCACGGACGAGCTCCAGAGCCTTTCCCTCTATGGCTCGATCACGGCTGGCGAGCTCCCTACGCCGAGCAATACCACTCAACACACCGTCGATTTTGCTGTCTGCATGCTTCGACGCTGCGCTGGCCAACTCACCTATCTCGCAGCATGCTGCGTTTGCCTCAGGATCTAGCCAAGCACTAGCGCCAGGCACGTAGTCCTCAATGCAGCAAAGGTGCATCTGGTAGTACTCAAGCGCAGGTATTTCTTGACCTTGAGCAATCAGGTGCTCGGCCAGGCCGCATAAGGCATGGACAGCATTTGCCAGTGCGAAAGCAGCAATAACTTGTACGTCTTCCGCTGTTTCGAGGCCGGTGTAGCTGCGGAACTGAGCTACAAGCTGCCTGGCCCCATAGTGAGAAATCATCTGATAGATCGCATCATTGTATTGCAAGGCAGCGTTGCTCAGCTCTGCGCCGATTTCCTCCGGGAGCCAGTGGCGGCAGCGCTCCATGATGTTCAGTACGGCATCAACCTCTGAAGCGTAACCATTGAAGATTGGAAGGCGCTTTAAATGCTCCCTGATGGTGCTGGATTCGGTCCGGGTCGGATGGATGGCCAGCCCATCAATGGACAACGAGTCAGGCTGCATCAACATTCCCCCACGCCCCGGCAGTTTGCGCCGAGCCCGCGATTTGCACCGACCTGAGAGAGCATGCGCATAGGCCAGCAGGCGGGCGAGGGGCTTTTCGCGTTACACGGGACGGCGAGGTTACACCGGGTATACGAAAATATTTTGGTCGGTGTTACGTGCCTAATCCCCAATGATTTCAGCGTCTTGGCCTGATCCGTTACACGGGTTACACCTGGTACACCGGCTTCTGATAGGACAAGCATTGTCATACCCTCCACCATCATCTCAGTCTGTTTCATGGATGGAGGGACCTTCCATGGGCAAAATCATAGGGAGTAATTGCATCCCTGCGATTAGCATCCAGATAATCGGCCCACCACTGCACCATAAGTCTCCGCTCTTGTAGGTGCTCAGCCTTGTGGATGTAGGCGGCACGCACCGTGTTTCTCTCCTGGTGGCTCATTTGCCGTTCGACAGCGTCCTTACTCCACAGCCCAGACTCAACCAGTGCGGAACAGGCCATTGTCCGAAAACCATGGCCGCATACCTCTGCTTTGGTGTCATACCCCATTCGCCGCAGCGCTTTGTTCACGGTGTTCTCGCTCATGGGTTTCCAATGATTGTGGTCACCCGCAAACACCAGGTCGAAACGACCAGTGAGGTTACGAACTTTCTCCAGCACCTCTACAGCCTGTCGGCTGAGCGGCACCAAGTGTGGCGTGCTCATCTTGGAGCCTCGATGGGAGTTCTTCACACCCTCAATAGCCACCCTTTCGCCAGGGATTTCCCACATCAGCCTCCCCATGTCTATCTCTCCCCAGCGAGCGAAGCGGAGCTCGCTGGAGCGGATGAACACTAACATCGTCAGCTGCACGGCGAGCTTGGTCAGGCCGCGCCCGCTGTCGGCATCTATGCGCTGGAGAAGCTCAGGTAAGCGCTCGAATGGCAAAGCAGGCCGGTGCGCTGTTTTGCGGGTAGCCGTGGCGCCTTGCAGATCTATCGCAGGATTGAAATCCAGATGGCCATGCTGAACCGCCATGCGGAGGATGCCCGTCATGTACTGGCGTAGGCGTGCTGCCGTATCCAAGGTATCCCGCTTTTCCGCCGCTTTCAGCGGAACTAGCAGATCCCGTGTTTTGAGCTCCGCGACCGGACGATCACCGAGAGTGGGCAACAGGTGGGATTCAATGCGCCGCCACACGGTGGAGGCATGACCAGGTGTCCACTTACGAGCGCAGGCCGCGTGCCATTCCTGAGCGAGCAAACGGAAGGTATTCGCCCGGGCGTTAGCCGCCTCCTGTTTGTCCAAGCGCGCCTGCTCGATGGGGTCTTTCCCAGCAGCAAGGAGCTCAAGCGCCTGAGCGCGTCGTTCCCTGGCCGCCTTCAAGCCGAGCGCCGGATAGTTGCCAAACGTAGCTAAACCATCACGGCCATCAGGTTTGGTGTACTTCATACGCCAGGTCTTGACCCCTGACGGCTTCACCAGCAGATAAAGGCCTTTACCATCGAACAGCTTGTAATCCTTCTCCCGAGGCTTGGCCGCATCACATTTGGGATCGGTGAGAGGCACCACTGTGCGCGCCATAGGGATACGTTTCCTTGTCGAACCGATATATCCCTAACCATATCCCTAAATCGCGTAGATGCCCAGAGACAAAACGAGATAGGCAGAAACAAAAAAGCCCGCGCTAGGCGGGCTTTTCTGGGTGTTTCGTAGACAGTCATAGACTTCTGGAAACTGGTCTCTGGTGCCGGAGACAGGAATCGAACCTGCGACCTTCGCGTTACGAGTGCGCTGCTCTACCGACTGAGCTACACCGGCGTGTTGCGCAACGTACCACTGCCGTGTCGGTTACGCAAACCCCTGTTTCACCTCACTTTCATTGCACCGTGCAGCCATTGGGCGCGAGGTCTTCCTCTACCGTGGTCACGCAGCTCCAGCCTGCCTGGGTACGGGCCAGGGTCACGGTCTTGCCCAGCACATTGGCCGGTGCGTCGGCCAGGGTGCAGGCGATGCTGGCGGTGCCGTCGGCGGCCTTGCCGCTGGCGGTGATCGCGCAATGGGCGGTGGCGGGCTGGCCGCCGAGGCTGGCGACGTCGGGCACGTCCTTGCCGTTGTTCAGGCGTACGTCCATCGGCGTCTTCAGCGCGGAGATTTCCAGCAACGCGGCGGTAGCCTTGGCGTGGGCCTGGTGGTTGGTGTACATGGGGATGGCGATGGTCGCCAGGATGCCAATGATCGCGACGACGATCATCAGTTCGATCAGGGTGATACCTCGTTGCCCTTTCATGAACGGTCTTCCTTCGTGATACGTGGAGGCGCGGCGGGCGCTTTGCTGCGTGGCGCGCCCCGGCCGGCAGGCGCGCAGTAGGCCTGAACCGACACCTTTTGTCACCCCTGCGCGGCGGGGCGTCATCTTCGCTGGACTACTCTAGTGAGCCACAGGGAAAAGCGCCCGGCAGCAGGCCGGGCAAGCTGTTACCGGGCTTTTCGCCCCCGTGAAAAAGGACTCTCGCCATGCCTCCTTCCACCCGTCTGTACGCCTGGGAAGGCGTCGATGCCAGCGGCGCGCCGCAACAGGGCCAGCACACTGGGCGCAGCCCGGCGTTCGTGCAGGCGTGGTTGCGCCAGCAGGGGATTCGCGCGACGCGGGTGCGGCTGGCGGGTGGGCTGCGCTGGCGCTGGCCGCAACGGGCGGGCAAGGCGGATGCGCCGGGGTTCAGCCGGCAGCTGGCGACCTTGCTCACGGCGGGGGTGCCGCTGTTACAGGCGTTCGAGGTGATGGCGCGCAGCACGGTGAACAGCGCCATGGCGGCGCTGCTGGCGCGGTTGCAACAGGATGTGGCGGCGGGGTTGGGCTTGGCGGATGCCTTGCAGCGCCATCCGGGGTGGTTCGATGCGCTGTACTGCAACCTGATGCGGGTGGGCGAGCAGTCGGGCACGCTGGACCGGCAGCTGGAGCAGATGGCGACCATGCTGGAGAAGCGCCAGGCGCTGCGGCAGAAGGTGCGCAAGGCGATGCTGTATCCGGCGCTGTTGCTGCTGACGGGGCTGGGGGTGGCGGCGTTGTTGCTGTTGGAGGTGGTGCCGCGGTTCCAGGGGTTGTTCGCCAGTTTCGACAAGGCGCTGCCGGCATTTACCCAGTGGGTGATCGATTTATCCACAGGGCTGGGCAATCACGTCGGGTGGTTGGTGCTGTTGATAACTGCACTGGGGTTTGGCGTGCGGGCGATGTATCGGCGGCATCTGCCGGCGCGCCTGTGGATATTGCGCGGGGTGTTGCGGGTGCCGGTGGTGGGCACCTTGCTCGGGCAGGCGGCGTTGGCGCGCTTTGCCCGTAGCCTGGCGACCTCCTATGCCGCCGGGGTGGCGTTGCTGGATGCGCTGGCCACGGTGGCGCCGGTGAGTGGCAACAGCCTGCACGAGCGGGCGATCCTCAAGTTGCGCCAGGACGTGGCCGGCGGCATGGGGCTGCAGCAGGCGATGGAGGCGGATACGCTGTTCCCGCCGCTATTGCGCCAGCTGGTGGCGGTGGGCGAAGCCAGCGGTACCCTCGACCGGATGCTGGACAAAGCCGCGCTGCATTACGAAGAACAGGTGAGCCAGGCGCTGGAGCAGTTGACCACGCTGCTGGAGCCGGCCATCGTGCTGATCCTCGGGCTGCTGGTGGGGGGCCTCGTCGTGGCGATGTATTTGCCGATCTTCCAGTTGGGTAGCCTGATCTGAACATGAATGCCTGGACCGTAATCGTCGATCATCCGCCGTTTTTCTACGCTCTGGCCGCCGTGCTGGGGTTGCTGGTGGGCAGTTTTCTCAATGTGCTGGCGTACCGGCTGCCGATCATGCTCGAGCGCCAGTGGCAGCGAGAGGCGCAGGAGGTGCTGGGGCTGCCGCAGGCCGAGCACGAGCGCTTCGACCTGTGCCTGCCGGCTTCGCGTTGCCCGCACTGCCAGCGCCAGATTCGCGCGTGGGAAAACATTCCTGTGCTGAGTTACCTGGCCTTGCGTGGGCGTTGCTCGGGGTGCAAGGCACGGATCAGTGCGCGTTATCCACTCGTGGAGCTGGCCACCGCGCTGCTGTCGCTGTTGGTCGCTTGGCATTTCGGGCCAGGCGTGGAGGCGCTGGCAGTGATGCTGCTGACCTGGGGATTGATCGCCTTGAGCCTGATCGATGCCGAGCACCAGTTGCTGCCGGATGTGCTGGTGCTGCCGCTGTTGTGGCTGGGATTGATCGGCAACGCCTTCGGGCTGCTGGTGCCGCTGAGCGATGCGCTGTGGGGCGCGGTGGCGGGTTACCTGAGTTTGTGGTCGGTGTACTGGGTCTTCAAGCTGATCACCGGCAAGGAGGGCATGGGCTTTGGCGACTTCAAGCTGCTGGCCATGCTCGGTGCCTGGGGCGGCTGGCAGATCCTGCCGCTGACCTTGATGCTGGCGTCCTTGGTGGGGGCGCTGATCGGGCTGACCCTGGTGCGTTTCAAGCGCACGCAAATGGGCGCGGCATTGCCTTTCGGGCCTTATCTGGCCATTGCGGGGTGGATCGCATTGCTCTGGGGTGATGAAATAGTCGCCTCATACCTGCAACTGCTTGGAACCTGATGAGCACAGCGCCCTTCACACCCTGGATTCTTGGCCTCACTGGCGGCATCGGCAGCGGTAAGAGCGCCGCCGCCGAACGTTTCGTCGAACTGGGCGTGCACCTGGTCGATGCCGACCAGGCCGCGCGCTGGGTCGTCGAGCCGGGGCGCCCTGCCCTGGCCAGCATCGTCGAGCGCTTTGGCGCCGGCGTGCTGCAGGCGGACGGCCAGCTCGACCGTGGCGCCCTGCGCCAGCTGATCTTCGCCGACCCGAGCCAACGGCAATGGTTGGAACAACTGCTGCACCCGCTGATCGGCCAGGAGATCTTCAGCTACCTGGCCAAGGCCGAGACGCCCTATGCGGTGTACGTTTCGCCGCTGTTGATCGAGTCGGGGCAGCACCAGAAGACCCAGCGCATCCTGGTGATCGACGCACCGACCGAGTTGCAGGTGCAACGCACCTTGGCCCGCGACAACACCAGCGCGGAACAGGTGCAGGCGATTCTCAAGGCCCAGCTGGCCCGGGAAGAACGCCTGCGCCATGCCGATGACGTGGTGGTCAACGATCGTGACCTGCAATCGCTGCACGACGAAATCGACCGCCTGCACCACTTTTACCTGACTTTACGAGGAGGCCAGCCATGAGCCAGCCGATGACCGTTGATTGCCCGACCTGCGGGGCGCCCGTGGAATGGGGCGAGCAGAGCCCGTTCCGGCCGTTCTGCTCGGACCGCTGCAAGTTGATCGACCTGGGCGCCTGGGCGGCCGAGGAGCACAAGATCGCCGGGGCGGAGGAGTCCGAGGATGAGCTGTATTCGGGGGATCTGGAGCCGCGGCACTAAACGGATCGCGCAGCCTTGACAACAGCTGCTGCTTGAATCCTGGGGCCGCGTTGCGGCCCATCGCTGGCAAGCCAGCTACCACAGGGACGGCGCTTGGCTTTAGGTTTACGCGGTCGGTGTGGGAGCCGGCTTGCCGGCGAGAGGCCACTCGATAACGCTTTAGCGCTCTTCATCCTTCCACGGCGCCTGCAAATAGCGGCTGCGGTTGAAGGTCTCCAGCCACTCCGGGCAGAACACCACCAGCGCACTGATCACCGTGCCGTTGATAAATGCCTCGGGGAACATCATCAGCCATAGGTAGCCAACAAAGTCGCTGAGCCATTCCGGCATGGCGAAACGCTCGTCCATCCACAGCACCCCCAACCCCGCCGCCAGGCACAGCAACACCGTCAACGCCGCCGGGAAAAACCCGCAACAGAAGATATAAACGAACAGGTTACGCGGCTGGGCGCGCTCGACCAGGATCGCGCACACCTCGGTGACCAGCACCGGCAGGCCGACGATCAGCAGGCCATTGACGCCGATGGCGGCGAGGTCCTGGCGGCCCATCAGCAACAGGCCAAGCTGGGCGAGAAAGCCGCCGAGCACGGCCAATGGCCAGTCCAGCAGCAGGGTGACGGCGGTCATGCCGATGAAGTGGTACGACACCCCGGTATCAAAGTCGCGGCGCACCAGCCAGAGTATGAACAGGCAGAACACCGTGCCGAACAGCAGGTGCTGGCGGCGGGTGTCAGTGAACAGCTCGACCCAGCGGGTGCGGCTGGCGGCCCAGATCAGCAGGGGCACGTAACCTATCCAGCCAAGGGTAAGGCTGGTGCTGGACAAGACTTGTGCGCTGATCACCTGAACAATATCCCTGTCGGCCATGTGGACAAGCCTGAGTTTACACCCATTCTCCCTTTCAGCCGGTTGCTATAGGCTGGCACCTCATTTCGATGCAGGACGCGTCCGCCATGCCTGAAGGACTTAACCTGCCGCTGCTGCTCGGTGCGGCGTTCAGCGCCATCGCCGGCGTGCTGCACCTGGCGGTGATCGCCGTTGGTCCGCGCTGGTACCGCTTGTTCGGCGCCGGCGAGCGCATGGCCAGGGCGGCGGAGCAAGGGCGCGCCTACCCGGCCCTGGTCACCGCAGCGATCGCGACGGTGCTGCTCGTCTGGTCGGCCTATGCCTTGTCGGCGGCCGGGCTGATCCGCCCATTACCCTTGCTGTTGCCGATGATCTGCCTGATCACCCTGGTGTACCTGGCGCGCGGCCTGCTGGGGCCGCTGGTGCTGGCCGGCACCGGGCGCAGCCGGCGGTTTATCGCGGTCAGTTCGGCCATTTGTTTGGGCGGCGGGCTGTTGCATCTGCTGGGGGTGGTGCAGCAATGGCTGGTGCTGGGCTGATTCCTACGCACAAACAGCATCTTACCGTCATCAATTAGCGACTAAGCTTGTCCCCATGGATGACTCAGACTACCTGCGCCTGCTTACCATCCAGGCCGAGCAAGCCAATGCGTTCCTGTCCAATGCCCGCAAATGGGAGCGCGAGCGTTGGGTTTGCCAGCGCCTGCTGCAAGGGCTGAACATCCCCTACCGCAGCGAGGACTTCACCCCGGCCGGGCAAGAGCCGCCGGACGTACTGTTCCGCGACGCGGCGTTCGAGGTGTTCTTCGTGCTCGACGAGGGCCGCCGGCTCAACGATGAATGGCGCGAGGAGCTGCAACGGCGGCGCAGCGCCTTCTCCCTGGCCCAGCTGGTGCGCCGCGAGCAGCGGCCCCGGCGCATCAGCGCCCAGGAGCTGCTGGCGCGCCTGGCGCCGACCCTGCGCAAGAAGTCGCACAACTACCGCGAGCGCGGGCTGGACCTGAGCGAGCTGGACATCATCGCCTTCGCCAGCCTCAAGCGCGAGGTGCTCGACCTCAATAGCCATTTCCCGCCGCCCACCGAGTACCTGCGCCAGGGCTGGCGGTCGCTGTCGCTGGTGGGGCCGACCTTCGCCCGGGTGCTGTTCGCCCACCCGGACGCGCCGGATTTCCTGCGCGGCAACCTGGGGCGCAGCATCGTGTTCGACGTAGGCATCAGTCTTTGATCCAGTGCCGGGTGTCTTTGCGATCACGTACACTCGGCGCCAGGGATAGAAAGCATTATCATTCGACCCATGCGTTTGCGTGAGCGCTGTGGCGTGCACGCAGTCACGAACGTCTATCTGACGAGGCCCACCATGACCAGCCGCCTGAATCCTGAAGATCAGCGTCGCGTCGATGAGTATCTGAGCGCCCCCCAGCATCAAGTCGAGCGCCGGCCCTTCCGGCCGTGGCTGCTCCTGCTGCTGGTGGTGGCCGTGACCATCGGTCTGGGCCTGTTGAGCCGCCTGCTGAGTGGACTGGTGCTATGAGCTGCCTCGCGCTCGCCCGCCTCTCATGCCGGATGCGGCCGGACCTTGTGTCCACGAATTCCGTAAAACTTGTGAGATATCCCCATGACTCATCGCATCGTGATTGTCGGCGGCGGCGCCGGCGGCCTGGAACTGGCGACCCGCCTGGGTAAAAGCCTGGGCAAGCGCAAACAGGCCGAGATCACCCTGGTTGATGCCAACCTGACGCACATCTGGAAGCCACTGCTGCACGAAGTGGCGGCCGGCTCGCTGAACTCCTCGGAAGACGAACTGAACTACGTGGCCCAGGCCAAGTGGAACCACTTCAACTTCCAGATGGGGCGCATGAGCGGCCTGGACCGCGAAAGCAAACTGATCCAGCTGGCCGCGACCCTCGACGACGAGGGCCGTGAGCTGCTGCCTGCGCGCACCATCGGCTACGACACCCTGGTGATCGCCGTGGGCAGCAATACCAACGATTTCGGCACCCTGGGCGCGGCGCAGCACTGCCTGTTCCTCGACAGCCGCAAGCAGGCCGAGCGCTTCCACCAGCAACTGCTCAACCACTACCTGCGCGCCCACGCGGGTGATGTGGCCAGCGAGCAGATCAGCGTGGCCATCGTCGGTGCCGGCGCCACCGGCGTGGAGCTGGCGGCCGAGCTGCACAACGCCGCCCACGAGCTGGCAGCCTATGGCCTGGACAAGATCCAGCCGAAAGACATGCACATCACCCTCATCGAAGCGGGCCCACGGGTGTTGCCGGCGCTGCCGGAGCGCATCAGCGTGCCGGTGCACAAGACCCTGGAAAAACTCGGGGTGACGGTGATGACCAACGCCGCGGTCAGCGAAGTGACCGCCGATGGCCTGAAGACCGCCTCGGGCGAAGTCATCCAGGCCAGCCTCAAGGTCTGGGCGGCAGGCATTCGCGCGCCGGGCTTCCTCAAGGACATTGACGGCCTGGAGACCAACCGCATCAACCAGCTGGTGGTGCGCCCGACACTGCAGACCACCCTGGACGACAACATCTTCGCCTTCGGCGACTGCGCCGCCTGCCCGCAGCCGGGCACCGACCGCAACGTGCCGCCACGGGCCCAGGCCGCGCACCAGCAGGCCTCGCTGCTGGCCAAGAGCCTCAAGCTGCGCCTGGAGAACAAACCGCTGCCGACCTACGAGTACAAGGACTACGGCTCGCTGGTATCGCTGTCGCGCTTCTCGGCGGTGGGTAACTTGATGGGTAACCTGATGGGCAGCGTGAAGCTGGAGGGCTGGTTGGCGCGAATGTTCTATGTGTCGCTGTACCGGATGCACCAGATGGCGCTGTACGGGACCTTCCGCACCTTGATGCTGATGCTGGGCAGTAAGATTGGCCGGGGCACTGAGCCGCGCCTGAAGCTGCACTGAGGCGTCAAGATCCTGGGGCTGCTGTGCAGCCCCAGTGATTCAACGGACCACGCGATACGTGCTCTGTACAAACCCGCTCTCATAACTGGTCGTTCTCATGTGCTGCAACAGCACATCCTTCGCCAACTCGCCGAACAACGGTATCCCCTGCCCCAGCAGCACGGGGATGCGGGTGATGGTCAGTTCATCCACCAGCCCCTCGCGCAAGAACCCTTGAATCAGCTTGCCGCCATCCAGGTAGAGGCTCTTTGCGCCCGTGGCCTGCAGGTGCTCGAGCAACGCCGGGATCGGCCCCGGATGCAGCTCGACGCGCCCTGACACACCCCTGGGCAGTGCCTCGAGCGTACTGCTGACCACCACCACTCGCGTATCAGGGTACGGCCACTCACCAAAGGTCATGACCTTGTCGAAGGTGCCGCGCCCCATTACCAACGTATCGACGCCCGCCATGAAACCGGCATAGCCATGGTCGTCGCTGGACTGAGTCGCCCCCATCAACCAATCGAGGCCGCCGTCCTCGCGGGCGATAAAGCCATCCAGGCTGGAGGCAATGAAAACACTGGCTTTGAGTGGCATGCGCGGGCGCTCCTGCGGGCGAAGGCCACAGGGTAGCAAAGGGCGGGGATATAAATCGCGGACAAAAGAAAAAGGGCATCTCATTCGAGATGCCCTTTTTACATGGTGGGTCGTGTAGGATTCGAACCTACGACCAATTGGTTAAAAGCCAACTGCTCTACCAACTGAGCTAACGACCCGGAAAATGGTCGGGGTGAGGGGATTCGAACTCCTGACATCCTGCTCCCAAAGCAGGCGCGCTACCGGACTGCGCTACACCCCGAGATTGGCTCCGCGACCTGGACTCGAACCAGGGACCCAATGATTAACAGTCATTTGCTCTACCGACTGAGCTATCGCGGAACTGAACTTCGGTACATCTTTACTGCTTCGAAGCTTGTGTTAGCTTCGATCTCTTTGGCTATCCGCTTTCGCGTTGTCGCTGCTGAGGCCGGCTATTCTACATTCTTCGTTTTGCTTGTCAACCACTTTTTTTCGTTCAACTTACTGATTTGTAAGTTGTTTTCAGATCGTCGGTGTTGCTGGCGATCTGCTCAGTGCCTGACAGCGGGGCGAATATTAGGGGCACTCTGATTTTTGTGCAAGCACTTTTTTCAAAATTTTCAGCAAGTTAGCTGGGAAGCCGGAAAATCAGGGGTTTGCGCTGCCTGCACTGGCCTTATCGCGGGGCAAGCCCGCTCCCACGCATTGGGTATCTTCTGGCGCAGATCGGCGTGGGAGCGGGCTTGCCCCGCGATAAGGCCGGACAGCACACATAAAAAAGCCCCGCTGACGCGGGGCTCTTCGTTTACTGCGGGTCAGGCGAAGACGATCTCGTCGCCCTCCACCTTCGCGGTGATCGCCGCACCCGGCAGGAACTCGCCCGCCAGGATCAACTGCGCCAGCGGGTTCTCGATCCAGCGCTGGATCGCACGCTTCAATGGCCGTGCGCCGTACACCGGGTCGTAACCGACGGCAATCAGCTTGTCCAACGCCTCCGGGCTCAGGCTCAGCGACAGCTCGCGCTCGGCCAGGCGACCACGCAGGCGGCCAAGCTGGATCTCGGTGATACCGGCGATCTGCTCGCGGCCCAGCGGTTCGAACACCACCACTTCGTCGATGCGGTTGATGAACTCCGGGCGGAAGTGCGCGCCCACCGCATCCATCACCGCCGCACGCTGTGCCTCGCGGTCCCCGGCCAGTTCCTGGATCTGCGCCGAGCCCAGGTTGGAGGTCATCACGATCACGGTGTTGCGGAAGTCCACGGTACGGCCGTGGCTGTCGGTCAGGCGACCATCTTCCAGCACCTGCAGCAGCACGTTGAACACATCCGGGTGGGCTTTCTCCACCTCGTCGAGCAGCACCACCGAGTACGGCTTGCGGCGCACGGCCTCGGTCAGGTAACCGCCCTCTTCATAGCCCACGTACCCTGGCGGGGCACCGATCAGACGCGCCACGGAGTGTTTCTCCATGAACTCGGACATGTCGATGCGCACCATGGCCTCTTCGGTGTCGAAGAGGAACTCGGCCAGCGCCTTGCACAGTTCGGTCTTGCCCACCCCGGTGGGCCCAAGGAACAGGAACGAACCACTCGGGCGGTTGGGGTCGGACAGCCCGGCGCGGGAACGGCGCACGGCGTTGGCCACAGCGGTCACCGCCTCGTCCTGGCCGATCACCCGTTCGTGCAGCAGGCTTTCCATCTTCAGCAGTTTCTCGCGCTCGCCTTCGAGCATCTTCGCCACCGGGATGCCGGTCCACTTGGACACCACTTCGGCAATCTCTTCCTCGGTGACCTTGTTGCGCAGCAGCTGGTTGTCGGTCTTGCCGTGCTGGTCGACCATCTGCAGGCTGCGCTCCAGGTCCGGGATCACCCCGTACTGCAGCTCGGCCATGCGGCTGAGGTCGCCCTTGCGGCGGGCGGCTTCCAGTTCCTGGCGGGCCTGCTCGATCTTCTGCTGGATCTGCGCCGAACCTTGCACCTCGGCCTTTTCCGAGGCCCAGATTTCTTCGAGGTCGGAATACTCGCGCTCCAGACGCTCGATTTCCTCGGTCAGTTTTTCCAGGCGTTTCTTCGCCGCTTCGTCTTCTTCCTTCTTCAGCGCCTGGGATTCCACCTTCAGCTGGATCAGGCGACGGTCGAGGCGGTCGAGCACCTCCGGCTTGGAGTCGATCTCCATGCGGATGCGGCTGGCGGCTTCGTCGATCAGGTCGATGGCCTTGTCCGGCAGCTGGCGGTCGGTGATGTAGCGGTGGCTGAGCTTGGCCGCGGCAATGATCGCGCCGTCGGTGATGGCCACCTTGTGGTGCACTTCATAGCGTTCTTTCAGGCCGCGCAGGATGGCGATGGTGTCTTCCTCGCTCGGCTCTTCGACCAGCACCTTCTGGAAGCGGCGCTCGAGGGCTGCGTCCTTCTCGATGAACTGGCGGTACTCGTTGAGCGTGGTGGCGCCTACGCAGTGCAGTTCGCCACGGGCCAGGGCCGGCTTGAGCATGTTACCGGCGTCCATGGCGCCCTCGCCTTTACCAGCCCCGACCATGGTGTGCAGCTCGTCGATGAACAGGATGATCTGGCCTTCCTGCTTGCTCAGTTCGTTGAGCAGGCCTTTGAGGCGCTCTTCGAACTCGCCGCGGTACTTGGCGCCGGCGATCAGCGCGCCCATGTCCAGCGCCAGCAGGCGCTTGCCCTTGAGGCCATCGGGCACTTCGCCGTTGATGATGCGCTGGGCCAGGCCTTCGGCGATGGCGGTCTTGCCCACACCGGGCTCACCGATCAACACCGGGTTGTTCTTGGTACGGCGTTGCAGCACCTGGATGGTGCGGCGGATCTCGTCGTCACGGCCGATTACCGGGTCGAGCTTGCCTTCCTCGGCGCGCTTGGTCAGGTCGACGGTGTACTTGTCCAGGGCCTGGCGCGATTCCTCGGCGTTGGCGTCGTTCACTGCCGCGCCGCCGCGCAGGTTGTTGATGGCGTTTTCCAGGGCCTTCTTGCTCACGCCCTGGCCGAGCAGCAACTTGCCGACCTTGCTGTTCTCGTCCATGGCGGCGAGCAGCACCAGCTCGCTGGAGATGAACTGGTCACCCTTCTGCTGGGCCAGGCGGTCCGCCTGGTTGAGCAGGCGCGCCAGGTCCTGGGACATGTTCACGTCGCCGGTGGGGTTCTGGATTTTCGGCAGTTGGTCAAGCTCTTTGGTCAGCGCCTTGCGCAGGCTGTTGACGTCGAAGCCGACCTGCATCAGCAGCGGCTTGATCGAGCCGCCCTGCTGGTCGATCAGCGCCTGCAGCAGGTGCAGGGGCTCGATGGCCGGGTGGTCCATGCCCACGGCCAGGGATTGGGAATCGGATAACGCGAGTTGCAGCTTGCTGGTCAGTCGGTCTATTCGCATGGGGGATACCTTCCTTTAAAGGGCAGGCGGAGCGATGGACAGCACCTGTAATGATGAACCTGCCTGAGATGACCAATAGATAAGGGTGATTCTGGAAGATTCAAGCGTAGCGGGGTTGACGGAGGTCAGCGTGGCTGCAACCAGATCAGCGAAGCGAAGCGCCCACCCTGCGGGGTACGGCGGTAGGAGAAGAAACGCGGGTCGCTGACGGTACAGAAGCCGCCACCATAAACGGCAGTCACCCCACGCGCAGCCAGGCGAATCCGCGCCAGCTGGTAGATATCGGCCATCAGCTTGCCCGGCCGCTCGCCGTCAACGAACGCCACGGCTGCCTCGGGATGCACAGCGGTAAAGGCATCGCGCACCTCCATGCCCACCTCGAACGCCTGCGGTCCGATGGCCGGGCCCAGCCACACCAGCACCTCTTCAGGTGGCAGGGCCAGGCGATCGAGGGTGGCTTCCAGCACGCCACCGGCCAACCCGCGCCAGCCGGCATGGGCGGCGGCCACGCGGGTGCCGGCGCGGTCGCAGAACAGCGCGGGCAGGCAATCGGCGGTCATCACGGTGCAGGCGATGCCTGGCTGGTCGCTCCAGCTGGCATCGGCCTCGGCGACCACGGCAGGGTCGGCATCGGCCACCACCAGCCCGTGTACCTGCTTGAGCCAGGCGGGCTGGATGGCGAATTCGTCGCTCAGGCGACGACGGTTCTCGGCAACCGCAGCGGGGTCATCGCCCACATGATCGCCAAGATTGAAGGATTCATAGGGCGGCAGGCTGACGCCGCCCTCGCGGGTGGTGACACAGGCGCGTACCGAGGCCGGGGCCGGCCAGTCGGGAATGATCAGCGCCTGCGTCAGGCCACTCATCCGATAAAGCTCTCGCGGTCGTCGTTGAGCAGCGACAGCAGCCAGAGGAAGTCGTCCGGCAGCGGCGAGGCCCATTCCATGCGCTCACCGGTGGTCGGGTGATCCAGGGCCAGGAAGCGGGCGTGCAGGGCCTGGCGCGGGAAGTTCTTCACCGCCTCGACCATGGCCACGCTGGCGGCCGGCGGAATGCGGAAGCGCACGCCGTAGGTCTGGTCGCCGACCAGCGGATAGCCCACATGCGCCATGTGCACACGGATCTGGTGGGTACGGCCGGTCTCCAGCTTGACCCGCACATGGGTGTGCGAGCGGAAGCGCTTGAGCACGCGGTAGTGGCTGACGGCTGGCTTGCCGCCATCGGTGACCGCCATGCGCTGGCGCTCGCCGCCGTGGCGGCCGATCGGGGCGTCGATCTTGCCGCCGGCGATCACCACGCCGACTACGATGCACTCGTAGATGCGGCTGACCGAGCGCTTCTGCAGCTGGTCGACCAGGTTGGTCTGCGCCTGCAGGGTCTTGGCCACCACCATCAGGCCCGTGGTGTCCTTGTCCAGGCGGTGCACGATACCGGCGCGCGGTACGTTGATGATGTCCGGCACATGGTGCAGCAGGGCATTGAGCAGGGTGCCGTCGGGGTGCCCCGCCGCCGGGTGGACGACCAGCCCGGCCGGCTTGTTGATCACCAGGATCTGGTCATCTTCATAGACGATGTCCAGCTCGATGTCCTGAGCCACCCATTCGCCCTGGGCCTCCTGCTCGGCCTCGAGGGCCAGGATGGAGCCGGTGTGGACGGTGTCGCGCGGCCGCAGCACCGCGCCATCGACGGTCAGGCGGCCATCTTTGATCCACGAGGACAGGCGCGAACGCGAGTACTCGGCGAACAATTGGGCGGCGACCTGGTCGAGGCGTTGGCCGCCCAGTTCGGACGGGACCTCTGCGCTAAGTTGAATGATCTCGGACATGCTCGAATCGACGGGCGTTCAGCCTTTGGTTTCGGCTGCGCGCTTGTGGTTAAATACGGCTTCTTTTGCCCCGGGGTTTGGCCGGGGGCGCTCATCATAACAGGACGGCACCGCCCAAGACAGCGGCCGTCAAAGGGACGCAAGCCGCCATGCAAGTGAAACACCTGCTGCTGATCGCCATCCTCGGGCTCACCGCTGCCTGTTCCTCGAACAAGGAAGTCATTGACGAGAACCTCAGCGAGGCCGAGCTGTACCAGCAGGCGCAGGCCGACCTGGACAACTCCAGCTATACCAGCGCCGTGAACAAGCTCAAGGCCCTGGAGTCGCGCTACCCGTTCGGCCGCTACGCCGACCAGGCCCAGCTCGAGCTGATCTACGCCAACTACAAGAACTCCGAGCCCGAGGCCGCCAAGTCCGCCGCCGAGCGCTTCATCCGCCTGCACCCGCAGCACCCGAACGTCGACTACGCCTACTACCTCAAGGGCCTGACCTCGTTCGACCAGGACCGCGGCCTGCTGGCGCGCTTCCTGCCGCTGGACATGACCAAGCGTGACCCGGGCGCCGCCCGCGACTCGTACAACGAATTCGCCCAGCTGACCAGCCGCTTCCCCAACAGCCGCTATGCCCCGGACGCCAAGCAGCGCATGATCTACCTGCGCAACCTGCTGGCCTCCTACGAAATCCACGTGGCCAACTACTACCTGAGCCGCGAGGCTTATGTGGCCGCCGCCAACCGTGGCCGCTATGTGGTGGAGAACTTCCAGGAAACCCCGTCGGTGGGTGACGGCCTGGCGGTGATGGTCGAGTCGTACCAGCGCATGCACCTGGACGAACTGGCCGCCACCAGCCTCGAGACCCTCAAGCTCAACTACCCGGACCACCCGAGCCTGGTCGATGGCCAGTTCGTCACCAAGGTCGACGAAAACGGCAACCGCTCGTGGCTGTCCAAGGCCACCCTGGGCCTGATCGAGACCAAAACCCCGCTGCCGCCGGGCGAGACCCGCGCCAACCAGGACGTGGTCAAGCAGTTCCAGGACGCCCGCTCCGAGATGCCCGAGGAGCTGCTGCCCAAGGACGAGAACGGCGACCCGATCCTGCCGGAAGGTCCGAAGGAAGCCGAGAAGGACCGCAGCTGGTTCAGCTACATGACCTTCGGTCTGTTCGACTGATACATCGCATGCGAAGAAAGGGAGGCCCGAGGCCTCCCTTTTTTATTGGCCGCGTCCTAGACTGTCGCCTTCTTCATTCGACAAGCTGGACACCATGGTTCGCCTACTTTTCTGGATCGCCCTGATCGCCGCCGCGTTCTGGCTGTGGCGCAAGTTCAAGACCAGTCAGCAATCGCCTGCCGAACCGCGCCTGCAGGACCCGCTGCAGATGGTGCGTTGCGCCCATTGCGGCGTGCACCTGCCCAATGACCGGGCGTTGCAGTTGGGCAAGGAGTGGTATTGCAGCCAGCAACATCTGGAGCAAGGGCCGGGGCAACAGCGCTAAGCAAGGCGGCAGGGCGGGCACGACGAACTTACCCCAGCCGCCCTTTAGGCGCATACGGCGCCGGATCGATGATCGGCGCACGCCCCAGCAGCAGGTCGCTGAACAGTTGGCACGACGCCGGCGCCAGCACCA
The DNA here is from genome assembly GCF_018596375.1 of Pseudomonas sp. RC3H12. Taxonomy (NCBI): domain Bacteria; kingdom Pseudomonadati; phylum Pseudomonadota; class Gammaproteobacteria; order Pseudomonadales; family Pseudomonadaceae; genus Pseudomonas; species Pseudomonas sp. RC3H12. The sequence continues at coordinate 4,008,496 of NZ_CP075595.1, forward strand.
GCCCGTTGCGGTAATGCCCGCAGTTCAGCCATAGCCCCTCATGCCCCGGCACCGCGCCAATGTAAGGGATGCCTTCCGGCGACCCAGGGCGCAGGCCAGCCCAGTGCCCCACCACCTCGGCATCTGCCAGCGCCGGCAGCAGCTCCACCGCAGAAGCCTTCAGACTCTCAAGTGCATCCGCGGTCGGGGTCTTGTCGTAACCGGCATGCTCCAGGGTGCTGCCGACCAGGATATGCCCGTCGCGACGCGGGATCGCGTAGCGGCCCTTGGCCAGGACCATGCTCGGCAGAAAGTCCTCGGCGCACTTGAACAGGATCATCTGCCCTTTCACCGGCTCCACCGGCAGGCTCAGGCCCAAAGTCTGCAGCAGATCGCCGCTCCAGGCACCGGCACTGAGCACCACCTCGTCGGCAGCCAGCACACCCTGCTCGGTACGTACCCCGGCGACACGCCCGCCTTCATGGACAAAACCGCTGATCTGGCAATGCTCGCGCAGGGTCACGTTGGGCAGCGCCAGCAGCGCCGCCTTGAGCGACTTCACCAGCCGCGGGTTGCGCACGTTGGCCACGCCCGCCATGTACACGGCGCGGCGGTAGCCCGCACCCAGCACGGGCACCGCGTCATAAGCAGCCGAGATATCCACGGCGCTGAGCGGCCGTTGCTCACGCGCCGCCCAGGCCAGCGCCTCGGCTTCGTCGTCCAGGTCCAGCCAGTACAGCCCGGTGGTGTGGACCTCCGGGTCGATGCCGGTGCTGGCGAACAGACGCTCGCCCAGCTGTGGATAAAAATCCTGCGACCAATGCGCCAGCGCCGTCACCGCCGGGCTATAACGCCAGGGGTACAACGGCGAGACGATGCCGCCACCGGCCCAGGACGACTCACGCCCTACTTCGCCCTGGTCGCACACCACCACCCGGTCGACATCCGCCGCCAGGTTCAACGCCGTCAGCAGGCCGATGACGCCACCGCCGACAATCACTACTTGCTTGCTCATCGTTCGATCCAACACCTGAAGTAATTCCACGGTGCGCGGGCACCTTTTGATCTTCAGCTTCCCCAGCATGTCTGCTCGTCTTCGCTGCCGCCTGGGTTGTCACGCACGCCAGCGTGATCGAGGCGGAAGTCGCCACAGCGGTCGCCTGCCATGAACGTCTCCGTCACACGGCGGGCAAGCAAAGTGAAAGCGTCTTCGTCGCGCTGAGCCTGCAGGCGGTAGTAGCGGCTGCCAGCCGACAACACCGTGACGAGTTGCTCGGTGTCGGCGTAGCCGCCGACATACGCGCGATGCTGTTCCAGGCGCAACGCCGCTTCCTGCAGCAGCCCGACCACCTCGCCGCGCGCGGCACGCCGTAGCTGGTCGCTGTAACTGGGGTAGGCAATGGCTGCCAGCATGCCGATCAGCGCCACGACAATCAATAATTCGATCAGACCAAGGCCCCGTTGCATGTCAGCCCTCCTCCAGGCGCTGCCGCCAGCTGATGCGTCCGATACTGCCCTGCCCGTCCACGGCATAGACCGCTTCCAGGAATTGTCGGCCACGCACCTGGCGGCTCAGCGCCGTGATCCGTACCAGGTCGACCCGCTCGTCCTGTGGCAGGCCGACAGCACGGAGTGTTTGCCCCAGGTGCTGGAGCAGCACGTAGCCACTGTCGGTGGTTCGCCACGGCGCGACAGGCGATGCCCTCGGCAGCTCAGGCGGCAGGCAGTCAAGACACAACGCAGGCAACCCGCCTTGCAGCAACGCGGCCCCTTCCACCAGGCTGGCTTCGGCCTGTTCGAAGGCCTGCGCCCTGCGCCATTGTTCGCCGACCTGCCGCGCCTGCAGCAAGGCCTCGCGCATGCCCAGCGCGGTCAGCAGGCCAAGCAGCAGGCTGAGGCTCAGGGCCAGCAAGAGCACCACGCCACGCTGGCGAATCATGCGCCAGCCCCAGGATTGCGCACGGCCACGCTCAGGAAATGGCGCTGCTCCAGCCGGTGATCACGGTCCTGCATGAGCAACTCGATGTCGACGCGACCGTCGCCCTGACGCACCCGCAGGGCCCGGACATTATCGACCAGGCTGGCGTGCTGGGCGTTGCTGGTGAACAACAGGCTGCCATTGCGCACCCGGTAGGTAACCCGGCGCACCGGCAAGGCCAGCTGGGCATCGCCAGGTACATGCTGCCCACGCTGGACCCGCGCCCAACTGCGACAGTCGGTAAGCACGGTCCAGTCCGGCGCGCCGAGCAATCCCGGCAGCTCGGCGCCTACCAGCGTGAGGCTGTCAGCGTTGACCTCGATCGGCCTGGCGAACGCTAGCGCAGCCTGCGGATCGGCGAAGTCCGCCGCCTCAAGGCGCAGGCAGCCGAACATGCCCGCCATGCGGATATCCTCGGCCAGGCGCTGCAGGACCAGGCGCGCATCGTCCTGCAGCCTCGCCACCGCGCCTTGCAGCCGCCAGGCCTGATAGGCCTGGCCGAACAACTGGCCCGCCGCCACCAGCAACAATGACCCCAGGGCCACGGCCAGCAACACCTCGACCAGCCCGGCGCCCGCTTGCCCGCGTTTCATGGCAGTACCTTGCCCTGCAACTGCAAGGCCGGGCGGCCCTCTGCCTGGGCCGGCCAGTTCACCTGCAGCTCCAACATGCCGGCGTGGCGCCTGATCCGCCCCTGTGCCGAGGCGCCAAGCACCTGGGTGACCCGCGAGCGCCAGGCACTCTCCTCCCCCGCTTCGAGCGTGCCGCTGGCCCTCACCCGCTCGAGCATGCCCTGAGCCAGTTGCAACGCCTGACCGTCGCGCCGGGCGCTCTCGGCCGCCTGCATGCCACGCACCTGCATGGCCGCTGCGGCGAACACCCCAAGCGCCAGCACCGTCATCGCCAGCAGCACCTCCAGCAGCGTCATCCCGCCGTCCTTCGCTCGCATCGTCGCCCTCCTGGGATCTTTCCTCGCCGTCTGCCCGAACCGGCTGACTGGCGCCTCGCGTGGCCAGGCCGGAAGCTACAGCGAAGCACTTCCAGGGAGGAATGCACGGTGAAGCAACAAGGCGTAACACTGCTACAAATGATGTGCGCATTGACGATTGGCAGCCTACTGACACACCTGGGGGCAACGTCCTACGCCAGGCTCGGCGAAACCCTGCAACTGGCCGCCGTCGCCCGGGAACTGGCGCAGGCACTGCGCGCTGCGCGCAACCAAGCCGCGCTGCAACAACTGGCGCTGAAGATTCATCCATTGGAAGGTGACTGGGGCAAGGGTTGGCGTGTGTCGCAGGAGCACGACGGCCAGGTGTTGCGCGAACATCGCCTGGCCAAGCCGGTAAAGGTAGTAGCCAGTTCTGCGCGGGAGGTGCGCTTCAGCAGGCGGGGCGCACCGATAGGGGAAGGCTTTGTCGGCATCACGCTGGACATCTGCCAGCGCAGCGGGCCTGGCAGCCAGCATCAGGTGGTGCTGAGCCCCAGTGGCCGGGTCAGCCTGCGCAGCGACGAGGACCGCCGCTGTGCAGGTGACTAAGTCAGATCAGCGAGCGAACCCGCAGTTCCTTGGGCATCGAGAAGGTGATGTTCTCTTCGCGGCCGTCGAGCTCTTCGGCGCCGGTGGCGCCCCAGGCCTTGAGCTGCTCGATCACGCCACGCACCAGCACTTCGGGCGCAGAGGCACCGGCGGTGATGCCGATGCGCTGGACACCGTCGAACCAGCTGCGTTGCAGGTCCTCGGCACCGTCGATCAGGTAGGCCGGGGTGCTCATGCGCTCGGCCAACTCGCGCAGGCGGTTGGAGTTGGAGCTGTTGGGGCTGCCGACCACCAGCACCACGTCACACTCGTCGGCCAGTTGCTTGACGGCGTCCTGGCGGTTTTGCGTGGCGTAGCAGATGTCGTCCTTGCGCGGGCCACCGATGTTCGGGAAGCGTGCGCGCAGGGCGTCGATCACCCGGCTGGTGTCGTCCATCGACAACGTGGTCTGGGTGACGAAGGCCAGGTGGTCGGGGTCGTTCACCTGCAGCCTGGCAACATCGTCCTCGTCCTCGACGAGGTAGATGGCACCGCCGTTGCTGGCGTCGTACTGGCCCATGGTGCCTTCGACTTCCGGGTGCCCTTCGTGGCCGATGAGAATGGTCTCACGGCCATCACGGCTGTACTTGGCCACCTCGATATGCACCTTGGTCACCAGCGGGCAGGTGGCATCGAACACCTTCAGGCCACGGCCCGCGGCTTCCTGGCGCACGGCCTGGGAAACACCATGGGCGCTGAAGATGACGATGACGTCGTCCGGCACCTGGTCCAGCTCTTCGACGAACACCGCGCCACGGTTACGCAGGTCTTCGACCACGAACTTGTTGTGCACCACTTCGTGGCGCACGTAGATCGGCGGGCCGAAGACTTCCAGGGCGCGGTTGACGATCTCGATCGCCCGGTCGACCCCCGCACAGAAGCCGCGCGGGTTGGCGAGTTTGATTTGCATGCTCGGCTCCAGGCTCACACGGCCTTCACGTCGAGGATCTGCACCTCGAAGTTCAGGGTCTTGCCAGCCAGTGGATGGTTGAAATCGATGGTCACCTGGTTATCGTCGAACGCTTTTACCACACCTGGCAGTTCGGTGTTGGCGGCATCGTTGAAGATCACCAGCAGCCCTTCGGACAGCTCCATGCCTTCGAACTGCGAGCGCGGCATCACCTGCACGTTCTGCGGGTTGTGCTGGCCGAAGGCGTTCTCCGGGGCGATGCTCAGCTTGCGCTGGTCACCGGCCTTGAAGCCGAACAGGGCGTTCTCGAAGCCCGGCAGCAGGTTGCCGTCGCCGACCTTGAACGTGGCCGGGGCCTTGTCGAAGGTGCTGTCGACGGTGTCGCCGTTTTCCAGGTGCAGCGCGAAGTGCAGGGTGACTTCGGTGTTCTGGCCGATACGGGTCTCAGTCATGGACGGCTTCCTCGGACTTCTTGCTCTTGAACATATCCAGCGCCAGCATCACCGCGCCCACGGTAATGGCGCTGTCGGCCAGGTTGAAGGCCGGGAAATAGTGGCGGTTCTGCCAGTGCACCAGGATGAAGTCGACCACATGGCCGAGCACCACGCGGTCGTACAGGTTGCCCAATGCACCGCCCAGCACCAGGGCCAGGGCCACGGCCAGCCAGGTCTCGTTACGCCCCAGGCGCTTGAGCCAGACCACCAGCACGGCGCTGACCACCACGGCGATCACGGCGAACAGCCAGCGCTGCCAGCCGGAGCTGTCGGCCAGGAAGCTGAACGCCGCGCCGGTGTTGTAGGCCAGTGTCCAGCTGAAGTAGTCAGGGATGACCACAATCTGCTGGTACAGGCTCAGCGCGCCCTCGAAGTAGACCTTGGTGGCCTGGTCGAGGACCAGCACCACCAGGCTCAGCCAGAGCCAGGCAAGGCGCCCGAAACGCCCCGCGGACGCATTAGGCATAGTGGCGCACCTCGCCCGAACCGCTCAGGTTGTCGACGCAACGGGCGCAGATTTCCGGATGCTCCGGGTGGCTGCCCACATCGGCGCGGAAGTGCCAGCAACGGCCGCATTTGACATGGCCGGACTTGACCACCTTCAGCTTGAGACCTTCCACTTCGGTTGCCACGGCATCGGCCGGGGCCTGGACGAACGGCACCACGCTGGCGGCCGAGGTGATCAGCACGAAGCGCAGCTCGTCGCCGAGCTTGTTCAGGTCGGCGGTCAGGCCCTCTTCGGCGAACAGGGTGACTTCGGCCTGCAGGTTGCCACCGATGACCTTGGCGGTGCGCTGGTTCTCCAGCTCCTTGTTGACCGCGGCCTTGACCGCCATCACGCGGTCCCAGTAGGCGCGGTCCAGCTCGGCGTCGGCCGGCAGTTCCGTCAGGCCCTGGTACCAGGTGTTGAGCATCACCGACTCGTTGCGCTCGCCCGGCAGGTACTGCCAGATCTCGTCGGCGGTGAACGCCAGGATCGGCGCGATCCAGCGCACCAGCGCCTCGCTGATGTGGTACAGCGCGGTCTGGCAGGAGCGGCGGGCGACACTGTTGGCGCCGGTGGTGTACTGGCGGTCCTTGATGATGTCGAGATAGAAGCCACCGAGCTCCTGCACGCAGAAGTTGTGGATCTTCGAGTAGACGTTCCAGAAACGGTACTCGCCGTAGTGCTCTTCCAGCTCGCGCTGCAGCAGCAGGGTGCGGTCGACCGCCCAACGATCCAGGGCCAGCATGTCCTCGGCCGGCAGCAGGTCGCGGGCCGGGTCGAAGCCGGACAGGTTGGAGAGCAGGAAGCGCGCGGTGTTGCGGATGCGGCGGTAGGCGTCGGCGCTGCGCTGCAGGATCTGCTCAGAAACGGCCATCTCACCGGAGTAGTCGGTGGCGGAGACCCACAGGCGCAGGATGTCGGCACCCAGGGTGTTGTTGACCTTTTCCGGCTCGATGGTGTTGCCCAGCGACTTGGACATCTTGCGGCCGTTCTCGTCCACGGTGAAGCCGTGGGTCAGCAGCTCGCGGTACGGCGCGTGGCCGTCGATGGCACAGCCGGTCAGCAAGGAAGAGTGGAACCAGCCGCGGTGCTGGTCGGAGCCTTCCAGGTACAGGTCGGCGCGCGGGCCGGTGGCGTGGCCGATATCGTGGGAGCCGCGCAGCACGTGCCAGTGGGTGGTGCCGGAGTCGAACCAGACGTCGAGGGTGTCGGAAATCTTGTCGTACTGGCCGGCTTCATCGCCCAGCAGTTCGGCGGCATCCAGCTTGAACCAGGCCTCGATGCCTTGCTGCTCGACGCGCTTGGCCACTTCTTCCATCAGCTCGACGGTACGTGGGTGCAGTTCACCGGTCTGCTTGTCCAGGAAGAACGGGATCGGCACGCCCCAGTTGCGCTGACGCGAGATGCACCAGTCCGGACGGTTGGCGATCATCGAGTGCAGGCGCGCCTGGCCCCAGGCCGGAACGAACTTGGTCTCTTCGATGGCCTTGAGCGAGCGCTCGCGCAGGTTGTCGCCGCTGGTGGGCTGCTTGTCCATGCCGACGAACCACTGCGCGGTGGCGCGGTAGATCAGCGGGGTCTTGTGGCGCCAGCAGTGCATGTAGCTGTGGCTGATGGTTTCGGTGTGCATCAACGCGCCGACTTCGCTGAGCTTGTCGACGATGGCCGGGTTGGCCTTCCAGATGAACTGGCCGCCGAAGAACGGCAGCGACTCGACGTACACGCCGTTGCTCTGCACCGGGGTGAGGATGTCGTCGTTGACCATGCCGTAGCGCTTGCAGGTGACGAAGTCATCTTCACCGTAGGCGGGCGAGGAATGCACCACGCCGGTACCGGCGCCCAGCTCGACGTATTCGGCCAGGTAGATCGGCGACAGGCGGTCGTAGAACGGGTGACGGAAGTTGATCAGCTCGAGGGCCGAACCCGGGGCGGTGGCGATGACCGAACCTTCCAGGGCATAGCGCTTGAGGCACGACTCGACCAGCTCTTCGGCCAGCACCAGCAGGCGCTCGCCGGTATCGACCAGGGCGTAGGTGAAGTCCGGGTGGATGTTCAGCGCCTGGTTGGCCGGGATGGTCCACGGGGTGGTGGTCCAGATCACGATGGCGGCGGGCTTGGCCAGCGCGGCCAGGCCGAAGGCAGCGGCCAGCTTGGCCTCGTCGGCGACCGGGAAGGCGACGTCGATGGTCTGGGATTTCTTGTCGGCGTACTCGACTTCGGCTTCGGCCAGGGCCGAACCGCAATCGAAGCACCAGTTCACAGGCTTCAGGCCTTTGAACACGAAGCCTTGCTTGACCATCTCGGCCAGGGCGCGGATCTCCCCGGCCTCGTTGGCGAAGTTCATGGTCTTGTACGGGTTGTCCCAGTCACCCAGCACGCCCAGGCGGATGAACTCGGTCTTCTGCCCTTCGATCTGCTCGGCTGCGTACTCGCGGCACAGCTCGCGGGTGCGGTCGGCGGAGAGGTGCTTGCCGTGAGTGACCTCGACCTTGTGTTCGATCGGCAGGCCGTGGCAGTCCCAGCCCGGTACGTACGGGGCGTCGAAGCCCGACAGGGTCTTGGAGCGGACGATCATGTCCTTGAGAATCTTGTTCAGCGCATGACCGATATGGATCTTGCCGTTGGCATAGGGCGGGCCGTCGTGCAGGACGAACTTCGGACGATCCTTGCCAATTTCGCGCAGCTTCTGGTACAGGCCAATGCTGTCCCAGCGCTGCAGGATCTGCGGTTCGCGCTGAGGCAGGCCGGCCTTCATGGGGAAGGCGGTGTCCGGAAGGTTAAGCGTGGCTTTGTAGTCGGTCATTTCAGGCTCTTCGTTAGCGGTTGAGCGTGCCAGTGGGCACGTGCGGCGGCGATGTCCGCGTCGATCGCCGACTTCAGCGCCTCCAGGGAGGCGAAACGCTGCTCTTCACGCAGCTTGTGGTGGAATTCCACCGTCAGGCGCCGGCCATAGAGGTCACCGGCGTAGTCCAGGAGATGAATCTCCAGGTGAGGACGCCCGTCACCGGCAACGGTGGGGCGTACTCCGATATTACCGACACCCGGCCACTGCTGGCCGTCGATTTCGATGCTGGCCAGGTAGACCCCGGACAGCGGCACGCGACGGCGCTTGAGCTGGATGTTGGCGGTAGGGGTGCCGAGCTGGCGGGCCAGCTTCTGGCCATGCAACACGCGGCCGGTAATGCGGTACGGGCGGCCCAGCAGGTGTTCGGCCAGCTCGAAGTTGCCATCGGCCAGGGCCTTGCGCACTTCGGTGCTGCTGACCCGCAGGCCGTCCTGGATGACTGTGTTGGCTGCCTCGACGCTGAAGCCATGGCGCTTGCCGGCTTCGGTGAGGAAGGCGAAATCACCGGCGCGGTCGCAGCCGAAGCGGAAGTCGTCGCCCACTTCGAGGTGGCGCACGCCCAGGCCATCGACCAGCACCGCCTTGACGAACTGCTCGGCGCTGAGCTGGCTCAGGCGCTGGTTGAACGACAGGCACAGCACCCGGTCGATGCCCTCGCCGGCCAGCAGCTCGACCTTGTCACGCAGGCGCGCCAGGCGGGCCGGCGCGGTATCCGGGGCAAAATACTCGCGAGGCTGTGGCTCGAAGATCACCACGCAGGTGGGCAGGCCGAGTTCCTGGCCACGTTCGCGCAGGCGCGCGAGGATCGCCTGGTGGCCGCGGTGGACCCCGTCGAAGTTGCCAATGGTGGCGACACAGCCCCGGTGCTCGGGGCGCAGGTTGTGAAGACCTCGAACCAGCTGCATAACGCGCTTCTTGCTCATAAAGTGGCCGATTATAACCACACCCGGGCGCTGGTGACAGGCAGCAGCGCCACCACGGGGTATGGAATGCGAAAAACCGACGCCTGACCCTTTTCGCGCCTCAGTGCAGCGCCTTGCGGGCGAAATGCCGCGGGCGGAAACCACACAGGTACAGGCAACCGAAATAGGTCACCACACCGGCGACGATCAGACCGCTCAGGCGCACGAAGCGCTCGAGCATGTTGCCCTGCTCCCAGGCCGGCATGTAGTGCATGCCCAGCAACAGCACGCCCGACATCAACGCCACTGCCAGCACCAGCTTGAGCAGGAACATCGCCCAGCCCGGTTGCGGCTGGAACAGTTGCTGGCTGCGCAGCTTCCAGTACAGCAGGCCGGCGTTCAGGCAGGCGCCCAGGCTGATCGCCAGGGCCAGCCCGGCATGGGCCAGCGGGCCGACAAGGGCCAGGTTGAGCAACTGCGTGCACACCAGCGTGAACACGGCGATCTTCACCGGTGTGCGGATATTCTGCTGCGCATAGAAGCCAGGTGCCAGCACCTTGACCAGGATGATCGCCATCAGCCCCACCGAATATGCGACCAGCGCCCGCTGGGTCATGGCTGCGTCGAAGGCGGTGAACTTGCCGTACTGGAACAACGCCACGGTCAGCGGTTCGGCGAGAATGCCCAGGGCCAGGGTGCAGGGCAGCACCAGCAGGAAGCACAGGCGCAGGCCCCAGTCGAGGATCCTTGAATACTCCTCACGGTCCTGGTTGGCGTAGGTCTTGGCCAGGGTCGGCAGCAAGATGGTGCCCAGGGCCACGCCCAGCACGCCGGAAGGCAGCTCCATGAGGCGGTCGGCGTAGTACATCCAGGACACCGAGCCGGCCACCAGGAAGGAGGCGAAGATGGTGTTGATGATCAGCGAGATCTGGCTCACCGACACCCCGAGTATGGCCGGCAGCATCTGCTTGAGCACGCGCCACACGCCGGTATCGCGCAGGTTCAGGCGCGGCAGCACGAGCATGCCGATCTTCTTCAGCGCCGGCAGCTGGTACAGCAGTTGCGCCAGGCCACCGGCCAGCACGCCCCAGGCCAGGGCCATGATCGGTGGGTCGAAGTAGGGGGTGAGCAGCACGGCGAAGGCAATCATCGCCACGTTGAGCAGCGTGGGGGTGAACGCCGGCACGCTGAAGCGGTTCCAGGTGTTGAGGATCGCACCGACCAGCGACGACAGCGAGATCAGCAATATATAAGGAAAGGTCACCCGCAGCAGCGCGGTGGTCAGCTCGTACTTCTCGGTGCTGTCGACAAACCCAGGTGCCGTGACCCAGACCACCCAGGGCGCGGCGAGGATGCCGATGACGGTGACCACGGCCAGGATCAGGGTCAGCAGGCCACTGACATAGGCGACGAAGGTACGGGTGGCCTCCTCGCCCTGCTGGGTCTTGTACTCGGCAAGGATCGGCACGAAGGCCTGGGAGAACGCGCCTTCGGCGAAGATCCGCCGCAGCAGGTTGGGCAATTTGAAGGCGATGAAGAAGGCATCGGTAGCGATGCCGGCGCCGAACACCCGCGCCAGGATGGTATCGCGCACGAAGCCGAGCACCCGGGAAATCATGGTGATGGAGCTGACCGCGGCCAGGGATTTGAGCAGGTTCATCGAAAAGTTTCACGCCAGGGGCAGAGGACGCTGCCAGACAGCGTCCGAATGTGCGATACTCCCGCGCCTTCGCAGGGGAGCCAAAAATTCCCGAGTTTACAGGTCGTGCGACAGAAAGGAATATTTCCCTCCTGTTGGCTCACCACTCGGCGGAACCTTGCAGGTGGCCTTGACATCCGATCGACTCATCGGCATGATTCGCGGCCTATTTTGTTTGCTATTTACCTAAAGTCTTTCGAGGAGCTCGACGGTGGCCAACTCACCTTCCGCCAAGAAACGTGCAAAACAGGCTGAGAAGCGTCGCAGCCACAACGCCAGCCTGCGTTCCATGGTCCGTACCTACATCAAGAATGTAGTCAAGGCCATCGACGCAAAAGACGCCGAAAAAGCGCAAGCCGCTTACGTTCTGGCTGTACCTGTAATCGACCGTATGGCCGACAAGGGTATCATCCACAAGAACAAAGCTGCTCGCCACAAAGGCCGTCTGAATGGCCACATCAAGGCACTGAAAGAAGCTGCAGCTGCCTAAGCGACGTTCTTGTCGAAAAAGCCGACCCTAGGGTCGGTTTTTTTATGCCTGTGATTTTTCTCGTTACTCGCCAAAACTGCATTAGCGTCGGTGCCTTCGAGGCAACCTGCAAGCCGGCTGCCACAGAATATCGAATGGCCCGAGGCCAACGCGGTCGGCGTGGGAGCCGGCTTGTCGTGACGAAGAACCGCGGCGAAAGGGCCGCATAGCGGCCCATCCCATCATTACTTGCCGATCTGGATCTTCGGCGCCCACTGCATCCACTCATCCTCCGGCTTGTCGAACAGCGCAAAGGTCTGCTGCGGTCGCGCCGGGTTGCCCATCTGCTCGCCATCGGGCGTGGCGAAGGCAATCCCACCCTCGATCAAGGTCTCCACCGACTCGGTACGTACCGTGGCGCCCTTGAACAGCCCCCAATCGAAGCCGAACCCGCTGCTGTTCCAGAAGCGGCTGCCGCCACGCACCAATCCGGCGTAGCGAGGCTCGATAAGGATGTGGATAAGTACCCGGTCGGCGGTCTGACCCAGTTCGAAGCCGGTGACCTTGCCCACTGCGATCTCACGGTAGGTGACCGGCACGCCCGGCTTGATCGAGCCACGACGCGCCGCGCTCAAGGTCAGCGGCAGGCCGACCTCCTCGCCTTTCACCTCGGGGGCATCGCCCAGGGCGATGAAGTCACGCTGCGGCCCTTTATCCTTGAGCGCTGGCAGCACCTCCAGGTATTGGCCGCCGATCAGCGTGTCGAGATTCTGGGTACGCACCAGCCCCAAGGCAGGCTTGACCACCCAGAACTGCGTACCCACGCGGGCGATACGCTCGGCCGCCTGAGTAATCCGCGCACGGAGCAGGACCGCCTGCAGGTCGCCAGTCAGATCGACGCTCTCTACGCTGCCCACGTCCAACCCGCGGAAGCGGATCGGCGTGCCCGGCTTCAGGCCATCGGCGCGGTCCACGCGAATGGTGATCAGGGTACCGGCACGGTTGGCCGCGTCCTGGCTTTCATGCAGGCGGAAACGCGGGATATGCCGTTTGAGTGGTACATCCGGTTTCGGCGTGTCGAAGGCGATACCGCCGGCCATGAGCGTCTGCAGCGACTCGCTCTTGACCTGGATACCCGACAGGCCACCGGTCAGGGTGATGCCACTGGCATTCCAGAAGCGCGTGGAACCGTTGACCAGGTTGGCGTATTCCTTCTCGATGTGCACGCCAATCAGGATGCGCTTGCTGTTGCGAGCGAACTGGTAGCTCTGCACGCTGCCCACGCGCACCTGGCGGTACATCACCGGGCTGCCCACTTCCAGCGAGCCCAGGGTGTCGGCGAACAGCACCATGTGCAGGCCGGGCGCCTTCAGGTCCAATGGTGGCGCCTTGGCACGCGCCTCGAACTCGCGCAGGGGCTTGGCGCCCGGCTCGCCCGGGCGGACCGCAATGTAGTTACCCTTCACCAATGCCTCGAGGCCGGTGATACCGGCAAGCGAGATCGACGGCTTGACCACCCAGAACTGGGTGCCTTCGACCAGGTAGTCCTCGGCCAGTGGGTCGAGGGTCAGCTCGGCCGTTGCACTGGCAAGGTCATTTTCGACCTTGAGATCCTTGAGCGTGCCCACCTGGATGCCCTTGTACAGCACCGGTGTACGCCCCTTCTGCAAACCTTCGAAGTCACTGAGCTTGACCTTGACGCGGATGCCGGCCTGGGCTGCGTCGAAGTCCTCGTACAAGCGGAACGGCAGGCTTGGATCGGTGGGCGGGCTGTCCTTGCGGTTCTCCGGCGTTGCAAAGGCGATGCCCCCGGCCACGATGCTCGACAGCGATTCAGTGCGCACCTTGACCCCGGACAGGTCGGCATCGATGCTGACCCCGCTGGCGTTCCAGAAACGTGTGTGCTTGCGCACCAGGCTGGCATAGGCTGGCGCGATGAACACCTTGATCTCTACCGTGCCCTGATCTTCAGACAGCCGATAGCTCTTCACCCGACCGACCTGGATTTGCTTGTAGAAGATCGGACTGTCGCGGTTGAGCGAGCCCAGTCGCTCGGCCTTGAGGGTCAGGTGCAAGCCAGGCTCGGCATCGGACAGTGGCGGAGCTTCCTTGAGCGCGGTGAAGCGCTTGGTAGGCTCCCCCTCCCCGGGATCGACGGCAATGTAGTTACCTGAAACCAGTGTCTCCAGGCCCGAGATACCTGCCAGGCTGACGCTCGGCTTGACCAGCCAGAAGCGCGTGCCCTTGGTCAGGTGCGGGCCTGCCTCCTTGCGCATCTCGACGGTGGCGACGACGCCACGGCTGTCCCCTTTGTCATCCAGCACCAGGGCGACCACCTTGCCCACCGACATGCCTTTATAGATGACCTCGGTCTTGTTGGCGACGATGCCCTCGCCACTCTCGAAGCGCACCTGGATCTCGATGCCGGCATCCTTGTAGGCTTGCCATGCCAGCCAGCCGCCGATCGCCAAGGCAATCAGCGGCAGGATCCAGATGGCCGACCAGTTCGAAGCTGGGCGGGTTTTAGCCGTAGGCAAGTCACTCATGGTCGTCATCCGACTCCGTGTTGTCCCAGATCAGTCGGGGATCGAAAGTTAAAGCGGCGAGCATCGTCAGGATCACCACAGTGGCGAAGGCGACAGCGCCCAGGTTGGCTTCGACACTGGCGATGCGGCCGAAATTCACCACGGCCACGAGAATGGCGATGACGAAGATGTCCAGCATCGACCAGCGGCCGATGAATTCGATGAAGCGGTACATCAGGATGCGCTGCCGTGCGGACAGGGGCTGGTGGCGTTGCACCGAATAGAGCAGCAGGGCGATACCCACCAGCTTGAAGGTGGGCACCAGGATGCTTGCGATGAACACCACGGCGGCGATCGGCAACATGCCGTGCTTCATCAGCGTGATGACGCCAGACATGATGGTGTCCGGGCTGCCCTGCCCCAGGGCACTGACGGTCATGATCGGCAGCACGTTGGCCGGGATATAGAGAATCATCGCCGTGACCAGCAGCGCCCAGGTACGCACGATACTGTTGGGCCGCCGAGCGTGCACCACCGCACCGCAGCGGGTGCAGGCCTGCGCGGCGCTGCCAGGCTCATGGCGGTTCAGCTCATGGCATTCATTGCAGACCAGGATGCCTGCATCAATCGCCCGCATGGACATCCTCCCCCGACAAGGCCACCCAGATCTGGTGCGGCGACATGACCACCTCGAGCCAGACCTGCACCAGCAGCAGGCTGATGAAGCAGAACAGGCCCAGGCCGATGCTCAGCTCGGCCAGGTCGACCAGCTTGACGATGGCCACCAGCACGCCCATGAAGTAGACCTCGAGCATCCCCCACTCACGCAGGTGGTGGTAGATACGATAGATCAGCAGGCCATAGCTGCGACCGAAGTCGAAACGGATGCTCAACAGCACCGCCAGCTGGCACAGCAGCTTCAGCAGCGGGATGGCCATGCTGCACAGGAACACCACCACGGCGATGCCGCGCATCTCTGAGTTGTACAGGCCGAGCACGCCACTCCAGACCGTATCGTCGGAGGTCTGACCGAGCAGGTGTAGTTGCATGATCGGCAGGAAGTTGGCCGGCACGTACAACAGCAGGGCCGTCAGCACCAGGGCGAGGCTTCGGTTGACCAGGTTGTGGCGATGGGCATAGAGCTCATAGCCGCAGCGTGGGCACAGGGCCTTCTCGTCATGCTGCAGGGTTGGCTTGCGCATCAGCAGGTCGCACTCGTGGCAGGCCACCAGTTCATCCAGCCGCAGCTGCGCGAGCGCTTCGGGTTCGACAGGGTTAGGCATAAAGGGGTTCTGAATGGATGCGTCGGCTCTATTCTAGTGTTCCGACTCGAATTGTGGGAGATGGCCATATGAGGAACTGTATCGGTGTTCGAGTCACACTTTCCATGAGCGTGGGCCCAGGGAGCGGCTGACGCGGCGCATCGCCGGCGAGCCGGCTCCTACAGTTTTTCCAGGCACAAAGACAAAACCCCTACCTGCTCGCGCAGATAGGGGTTTTGCGAAATGAATCTTGACGATGACCTACTCTCACATGGGGAAACCCCACACTACCATCGGCGATGCATCGTTTCACTACTGAGTTCGGGATGGGATCAGGTGGTTCCAATGCTCTATGGTCGTCAAGAAATTCGGTTGCCAGTACGTCCTTGCAGACATGCCAGCCAATTCGGATATGCGATATGTGTGGTCCGTCGCGAACTTTCGGTTCGTTTCGTCTTCACCACCACAATTTGGCCTCAGCGCAAATTGCTTGGGTGTTATATGGTCAAGCCTCACGGGCAATTAGTATTGGTTAGCTCAACGCCTCACAGCGCTTACACACCCAACCTATCAACGTCGTAGTCTTCGACGGCCCTTCAGGGAGCTCAAGGCTCCAGTGAGATCTCATCTTGAGGCAAGTTTCCCGCTTAGATGCTTTCAGCGGTTATCTCTTCCGAACATAGCTACCCGGCAATGCCACTGGCGTGACAACCGGAACACCAGAGGTTCGTCCACTCCGGTCCTCTCGTACTAGGAGCAGCCCCTCTCAAATCTCAAACGTCCACGGCAGATAGGGACCGAACTGTCTCACGACGTTCTAAACCCAGCTCGCGTACCACTTTAAATGGCGAACAGCCATACCCTTGGGACCGGCTTCAGCCCCAGGATGTGATGAGCCGACATCGAGGTGCCAAACACCGCCGTCGATATGAACTCTTGGGCGGTATCAGCCTGTTATCCCCGGAGTACCTTTTATCCGTTGAGCGATGGCCCTTCCATACAGAACCACCGGATCACTAAGACCTACTTTCGTACCTGCTCGACGTGTGTGTCTCGCAGTCAAGCGCGCTTTTGCCTTTATACTCTACGACCGATTTCCGACCGGTCTGAGCGCACCTTCGTACTCCTCCGTTACTCTTTGGGAGGAGACCGCCCCAGTCAAACTACCCACCATACACTGTCCTCGATCCGGATAACGGACCTGAGTTAGAACCTCAAGGTTGCCAGGGTGGTATTTCAAGGATGGCTCCATGAGAACTGGCGTCCCCACTTCAAAGCCTCCCACCTATCCTACACAAGCAAGCTCAAAGTCCAGTGCAAAGCTATAGTAAAGGTTCACGGGGTCTTTCCGTCTAGCCGCGGATACACTGCATCTTCACAGCGATTTCAATTTCACTGAGTCTCGGGTGGAGACAGCGCCGCCATCGTTACGCCATTCGTGCAGGTCGGAACTTACCCGACAAGGAATTTCGCTACCTTAGGACCGTTATAGTTACGGCCGCCGTTTACCGGGGCTTCGATCAAGAGCTTCGCTTGCGCTAACCCCATCAATTAACCTTCCGGCACCGGGCAGGCGTCACACCCTATACGTCCACTTTCGTGTTTGCAGAGTGCTGTGTTTTTAATAAACAGTCGCAGCGGCCTGGTATCTTCGACCGGCGTGGGCTTACGCAGCAAGTGCTTCACCCTCACCGGCGCACCTTCTCCCGAAGTTACGGTGCCATTTTGCCTAGTTCCTTCACCCGAGTTCTCTCAAGCGCCTTGGTATTCTCTACCTAACCACCTGTGTCGGTTTGGGGTACGGTTCCCAGTTATCTGAAGCTTAGGAGCTTTTCTTGGAAGCATGGCATCAACCACTTCGCGCTCTAATGAGCACTCGTCATCAGCTCTCGGCCTTAAGATCCCGGATTTGCCTAAGATCTCAGCCTACCACCTTAAACTTGGACAACCAACGCCAAGCTGGCCTAGCCTTCTCCGTCCCTCCATCGCAATAACTGGAAGTACAGGAATATTAACCTGTTTTCCATCGACTACGCTTTTCAGCCTCGCCTTAGGGACCGACTAACCCTGCGTCGATTAACGTTGCGCAGGAAACCTTGGTCTTTCGGCGTGCGAGTTTTTCACTCGCATTGTCGTTACTCATGTCAGCATTCGCACTTCTGATACCTCCAGCAAGCTTCTCAACTCACCTTCACAGGCTTACAGAACGCTCCTCTACCGCATCACCTAAAGGTGATACCCGTAGCTTCGGTGCATGGTTTGAGCCCCGTTACATCTTCCGCGCAGGCCGACTCGACTAGTGAGCTATTACGCTTTCTTTAAAGGGTGGCTGCTTCTAAGCCAACCTCCTAGCTGTCTAAGCCTTCCCACATCGTTTCCCACTTAACCATGACTTTGGGACCTTAGCTGACGGTCTGGGTTGTTTCCCTTTTCACGACGGACGTTAGCACCCGCCGTGTGTCTCCCATGCTCGGCACTTGTAGGTATTCGGAGTTTGCATCGGTTTGGTAAGTCGGGATGACCCCCTAGCCGAAACAGTGCTCTACCCCCTACAGTGATACATGAGGCGCTACCTAAATAGCTTTCGAGGAGAACCAGCTATCTCCGAGCTTGATTAGCCTTTCACTCCGATCCACAGGTCATCCGCTAACTTTTCAACGGTAGTCGGTTCGGTCCTCCAGTCAGTGTTACCTAACCTTCAACCTGCCCATGGATAGATCGCCCGGTTTCGGGTCTATACCCAGCGACTAAAGCGCCCTATTAAGACTCGCTTTCGCTACGCCTCCCCTATTCGGTTAAGCTCGCCACTGAATATAAGTCGCTGACCCATTATACAAAAGGTACGCAGTCACCTAACAAAGTAGGCTCCCACTGCTTGTACGCATACGGTTTCAGGTTCTATTTCACTCCCCTCTCCGGGGTTCTTTTCGCCTTTCCCTCACGGTACTGGTTCACTATCGGTCAGTCAGTAGTATTTAGCCTTGGAGGATGGTCCCCCCATGTTCAGACAAAGTTTCTCGTGCTCCGTCCTACTCGATTTCACTGGCAAGAGATTTTCGTGTACGGGGCTATCACCCACTATGGCCGCACTTTCCAGAGCGTTCCACTAATCTCAAACCAGCTTAAGGGCTGGTCCCCGTTCGCTCGCCACTACTAAGGGAATCTCGGTTGATTTCTTTTCCTCAGGGTACTTAGATGTTTCAGTTCCCCTGGTTCGCCTCTTGCACCTATGTATTCAGTACAAGATAACCAGCTTATGCTGGCTGGGTTCCCCCATTCAGAGATCTCTGGATCACAGTCTGTTTGCCGACTCCCCAAAGCTTATCGCAGGCTACCACGTCTTTCATCGCCTCTGACTGCCAAGGCATCCACCGTATGCGCTTCTTCACTTGACCATATAACCCCAAGCAATCTGGTTATACTGTGAAGACGACATTCGCCGAAAATTCGCATTTCGCTCATTACTGAGCAGAACTCACAAATTTTACCTTAGCCTGAATAACCAGCAGTGAAACTGGCATTCAGTCTATTTCTATCACATATCCGAATTTTTAAAGAACGATCTGACAAAAGTCAGAAATCAACATTCGAGGCGAATGCTCATTTCTGAGTTTGATCAAGGTACTGCAAGAGTGGTGGAGCCAAGCGGGATCGAACCGCTGACCTCCTGCGTGCAAGGCAGGCGCTCTCCCAGCTGAGCTATGGCCCCGCATATTGGTAGGTCTGGGCAGATTTGAACTGCCGACCTCACCCTTATCAGGGGTGCGCTCTAACCAACTGAGCTACAGACCTATATAGGGTCTTGATCGTCTTTACATCATGAATCAAGCAATTCGTGTGGGAGCTCATCAGCAGGCTGATGTCTTCGATTAAGGAGGTGATCCAGCCGCAGGTTCCCCTACGGCTACCTTGTTACGACTTCACCCCAGTCATGAATCACACCGTGGTAACCGTCCTCCCGAAGGTTAGACTAGCTACTTCTGGTGCAACCCACTCCCATGGTGTGACGGGCGGTGTGTACAAGGCCCGGGAACGTATTCACCGCAACATTCTGATTTGCGATTACTAGCGATTCCGACTTCACGCAGTCGAGTTGCAGACTGCGATCCGGACTACGATCGGTTTTGTGAGATTAGCTCCACCTCGCGGCTTGGCAACCCTCTGTACCGACCATTGTAGCACGTGTGTAGCCCAGGCCGTAAGGGCCATGATGACTTGACGTCATCCCCACCTTCCTCCGGTTTGTCACCGGCAGTCTCCTTAGAGTGCCCACCATAACGTGCTGGTAACTAAGGACAAGGGTTGCGCTCGTTACGGGACTTAACCCAACATCTCACGACACGAGCTGACGACAGCCATGCAGCACCTGTGTCAGAGTTCCCGAAGGCACCAATCCATCTCTGGAAAGTTCTCTGCATGTCAAGGCCTGGTAAGGTTCTTCGCGTTGCTTCGAATTAAACCACATGCTCCACCGCTTGTGCGGGCCCCCGTCAATTCATTTGAGTTTTAACCTTGCGGCCGTACTCCCCAGGCGGTCAACTTAATGCGTTAGCTGCGCCACTAAAATCTCAAGGATTCCAACGGCTAGTTGACATCGTTTACGGCGTGGACTACCAGGGTATCTAATCCTGTTTGCTCCCCACGCTTTCGCACCTCAGTGTCAGTATCAGTCCAGGTGGTCGCCTTCGCCACTGGTGTTCCTTCCTATATCTACGCATTTCACCGCTACACAGGAAATTCCACCACCCTCTACCATACTCTAGCTCGCCAGTTTTGGATGCAGTTCCCAGGTTGAGCCCGGGGCTTTCACATCCAACTTAACGAACCACCTACGCGCGCTTTACGCCCAGTAATTCCGATTAACGCTTGCACCCTCTGTATTACCGCGGCTGCTGGCACAGAGTTAGCCGGTGCTTATTCTGTCGGTAACGTCAAAACAGCAAGGTATTAGCTTACTGCCCTTCCTCCCAACTTAAAGTGCTTTACAATCCGAAGACCTTCTTCACACACGCGGCATGGCTGGATCAGGCTTTCGCCCATTGTCCAATATTCCCCACTGCTGCCTCCCGTAGGAGTCTGGACCGTGTCTCAGTTCCAGTGTGACTGATCATCCTCTCAGACCAGTTACGGATCGTCGCCTAGGTGAGCCATTACCTCACCTACTAGCTAATCCGACCTAGGCTCATCTGATAGCGCAAGGCCCGAAGGTCCCCTGCTTTCTCCCGTAGGACGTATGCGGTATTAGCGTTCCTTTCGAAACGTTGTCCCCCACTACCAGGCAGATTCCTAGGCATTACTCACCCGTCCGCCGCTGAATCAAGGAGCAAGCTCCCGTCATCCGCTCGACTTGCATGTGTTAGGCCTGCCGCCAGCGTTCAATCTGAGCCATGATCAAACTCTTCAGTTCAATACTGCTTGGGTTTTTAAGAAACCCTAAACTTGGCTCAGCAATCTCAAATGACTATGTGATTTCTCGCATGGCCACTTGTGATGCTGATAATCTTGGCGACTATCAGTCCGTACTCACAAGCACCCACACGAATTGCTTGATTCAATTTGTTAAAGAGCGGTTGGTTAAGCGCTTTTCGTCTCAACCGAGGCGCGCATTCTACGCTTTCCTCATTTCGTGTCAAGCGTTTATTTTGAAGTATTTTGCGAGAAACCCGTTCAACTTCAAACACTTGACTCGCTGCGATCTCTCGTAGCGGGAGGCGAATCATACAGCGTTACAACCTGCTGTCAACTGCCTTTTTCACCGCTGCCGATCAGATGACCGAAGCACCTCCGGAACCTTTCCAAACAATCAACTCATTGATATTCAAAGAGTTTTTCGTTCCGATGTCGCTGGAAGTGGGGCGCATTATAAGGGGATCTGAAAGCCCGTCAACCTTTATTTCAGTTATATAAAGCAAAACCTCAAAACAAAGCGGGGCGGCCTCTCGGCCGCCCCGCTTTCATCCCTGCGCCTTACAAGCTAGGGAAGGCAAACTGCGACGCCTCATGGCTGGCCCGCTGCGGCCAACGCTGGGTGATCGCCTTGCGACGGGTATAGAAACGCACACCGTCCGGCCCGTACGCATGCAGGTCACCAAACAGCGAACGCTTCCAGCCACCGAAGCTGTGATACGCCACCGGCACCGGCAGCGGCACGTTGACGCCAACCATGCCCACTTCGATCTCGTCGCAGAACAGCCGCGCCGCCTCACCGTCACGGGTGAAGATGCAGGTACCGTTGCCGTACTCATGCTCGTTGATCAACTGCATGGCCTGCTCCAGGCTGTTCACCCGCACCACGCACAGCACCGGCCCGAAAATCTCTTCCTTATAGATGCGCATTTCGGGGGTGACCTTGTCGAACAAGGTGCCACCAACGAAATAGCCATCTTCATTACCGGACACACGGAAACCGCGCCCATCGACCACCAGCTTGGCGCCAGCGGCAACGCCGTCGTCAATGTAACCCACCACCTTGTCACGGGCAGCGGCAGTCACCAGCGGGCCCATATCCAGGCCGCAGGACGTACCGGCACCGATCTTCAGCGCCTTGATCTGCGGCTCCAGCTTGGCAATCAGCGCATCGGCCACCTGGTCGCCGACACACACCGCCACCGAAATGGCCATGCAGCGCTCGCCGCAAGAACCATAGGCGGCGCCCATCAGCGCGCTGACCGCGTTGTCCAGGTCGGCATCAGGCATCAACACCGCGTGGTTCTTCGCGCCGCCCAATGCCTGCACGCGCTTGCCGCGCTTGGTGCCTTCGGCATAGATGTATTCGGCGATCGGGGTCGAGCCGACGAAGCTCAGGGCCTTGACCTCTGGCGCCTCGATCAGCGCGTCGACCGCTTCCTTGTCGCCATGCACCACGTTGAGGATGCCCTTCGGCAGTCCGGCCTCCAGCAGCAACTGGGCGATATAGAGGGTCGAGCTGGGATCACGCTCGGACGGTTTGAGAATGAATGCGTTGCCGCAGGCGATGGCCAGCGGGTACATCCACAGCGGCACCATGGCCGGGAAGTTGAACGGGGTGATACCGGCGACGATGCCCAGCGGCTGGAAATCGGACCAGGCGTCGATGTTCGGGCCGACGTTGCGGCTGTACTCACCCTTGAGCAGCTCCGGGGCGGCGCAGGCGAACTCGACGTTCTCGATGCCACGCTTGAGTTCGCCCGCAGCGTCCTCCAGGGTCTTGCCGTGTTCCTCGCTGATCATCTGCGAGATTTTCGCTTCGTTCTGCTCAAGCAGTTGCTTGAAGCGGAACATCACCTGGGCGCGCTTGGCTGGCGGGGTATTGCGCCAGGCCGGAAAGGCGGCCTTGGCCGAATCGATGGCCTGCTGGATGGTGGCGCGGCTGGCCAGCTCGACCTTGCGCACGGCCTGGCCGGTCGACGGGTTGAAGACATCGGCGGTGCGCTCGCCCTTGCTGACCAGCTCGCCGTGGATCAGGTGCTGAACAATGCTCATGCATAACTCCAGATAAAGAAGGTAGAGACAGGCGCGTGGTACTCACACGCCCGACGTCAGAATCGGAAAAATCAGTCGACCTTGTTCAGGGCTTCGCCCACGGCGTCGAACAGACGGTCCAGCTCTTGTGGCTGGGTGTTGAAGGTCGGCCCGAACTGCAGGGTGTCGCCACCGAAGCGTACATAGAAACCTGCTTGCCACAGCTTCATGGCCGCCTCGTACGGACGGACGATGGCATCACCGTCGCGCGCGGCAATCTGGATCGCGCCGGCCAGGCCGTAGTTGCGGATGTCGACGACGTTCTTGGTGCCCTTGACACCGTGCAGCAGCTTCTCGAAGTGCGGCGCCAGCTCGGCGGCGGACTGCACCAGGTTTTCCTTCTGCAGCAGGTCCAGCGCGGCGATGCCGGCGGCGCAGGCCACCGGATGCGCCGAATAGGTGTAGCCGTGGGGGAATTCCACCGCGTACTCAGGGGTCGGCTGGTTCATGAAGGTCTGGTAGATCTCGCCGGTGGCGATCACCGCGCCCATCGGGATGGCGCCGTTGGTGACCTGCTTGGCGATGCACATCAGGTCCGGGGTCACGCCGAAGGCTTCTGCACCGGTCATGGCGCCCATGCGGCCGAAGCCGGTGATCACTTCGTCGAAGATCAGCAGGATGTTGTGCTGGCTGCAGATCTCGCGCAGGCGCTTGAGGTAGCCCTTCGGCGGCGGCAGCACACCGGCGGAACCAGCCAGCGGCTCGACAATGACCGCAGCGATGTTCGAGGCGTCATGCAGCTCGATCAGCTTGAGCATCTCGTCGGCCAGGGCGATACCGCCCTCTTCCGGCATGCCCTTGCTGAACACGTTGGCCGGCAGCACGGTGTGGGGCAGGTGATCGACGTCCAGCAACTGACCGAACAGCTTGCGGTTGCCGTTGACGCCACCCAGGCTGGTACCGGCGATGTTCACCCCGTGATAGCCACGGGCACGGCCGATGATCTTGGTCTTGGTGGCCTGGCCTTTCAGGCGCCAGTAGGCACGCACCATTTTCAGCGCAGTGTCGGCACACTCGGAGCCGGAGTTGGTGAAGAACACGTGGTTCAGGTCGCCCGGCACCAGGTTGGCGATCTTCTCGGCCAGCTGGAACGACAGCGGATGGCCGAACTGGAAGGCCGGCGAGTAGTCGAGGGTGGCGACCTGGCGAGCCACTGCCTCGCTGATCTCCTTGCGGGTATGCCCGGCGCCGCAGGTCCACAGGCCCGACAGGGCGTCGAACACCTTGCGGCCCTTGTCGTCGACCAGGTAGTTGCCTTCGGCCGCCACGATCAGCCGCGGGTCGCGCTGGAAGTTGCGGTTGGCGGTGTACGGCATCCAGTGAGCGTCCAGCTTGAGCTGGCTGGCCAGGCCGGCTTGAGCGGATTCGGGCATGTTCATCGGGCGGTTCCTCGAAAGACGATTAGGCAACGATGGGTGTTGTTGCAGCTAAGTTGTCACGGCGATAAAGTTCGAAAAACCCAGCTTTTCTAACCTTCAGTCAGCGGATAACTAAACTAATGAGCCGACGCCCCGACCCCCTCGCCCAAGTCAGCGATTTTGACATTCGCCTATTGAAGATCTACCGCAGCGTGGTCGAGTGCGGCGGCTTTTCAGCGGCGGAAAACGTCCTGGGCATAGGCCGCTCGGCCATCAGCCAGCAGATGAACGACCTCGAGCAACGCCTGGGCCTGCGCCTGTGCCAACGCGGCCGGGCGGGGTTCTCGCTGACCGAGGAGGGGCGCGAGGTCTACCACTCGGCGCTGCAACTGCTCAGCGCCCTGGAGTCGTTCCGCACCGAGGTCAATGGCCTGCACCAGCACCTGCGCGGTGAGCTGAACATCGGCCTCACCGACAACCTGGTCACCCTCCCGCACATGCGTATCACCCACGCCCTGGCCGAACTCAAGGACCGCGGCCCCGATGTGCGCATCCAGATCCGCATGATCGCCCCCAGCCAGGTCGAGCAGGGCGTGCTCGACGGCAGCCTGCACGTGGGCGTGGTGCCGCAGACCAGCCCGCTGTCGGGGCTTGAGTACCAGCCGCTGTACAGCGAGCGCTCCCTGCTCTATTGCGCGGTCGGCCACCCGCTGTTCTACGCCGACGACCTGCAGATCGATGACGATCGCCTCAACGCCCAGGACGCGATCGCCCCGACCTTCCGCCTGCCCGCCGACATCCAGGCGCACTACCAGGCCCTGCACTGCACAGCCAGCGCCTCGGATCGCGAAGGCATGGCCTTCCTGATCCTGACGGGGCGCTACATCGGCTACCTGCCCGACCACTACGCCAGCTTCTGGGTGCAGCAAGGTCGCCTGCGCGCGCTGAAGCCCACCCAGCGCTTCTATGACCTGGGCCTGAGCTGGGTGACGCGCAAGGGCCGGCGGCCGAACCTGGTGCTGGAAAGCTTCCTCGAGAGCCTGGCTGCGACACGCTGATGCCTGTCCCTGACGCTAATGCTTGTCACTTCGCCACAGGCAGGTAATCTGTCGGACATCCGTAACGACCCGCCCGGAATCGTCCATGACCCTAGAAGTCCCTGCGCATCGCTCCCCCACCTCGGGCAAGCCCGCCGGCCGCATCCGCCAGAAGAACGAACAGGCCATCATCCAGGCCGCCGAGGACGAGTTCGCCCGCCACGGCTACAAGGGCACGAGCATGAACACCATCGCGCTCAAGGCCGGGCTGCCCAAGGCCAACCTGCATTATTACTTCACCAACAAGCTGGGCCTGTACATCGCGGTGCTGAGCAACATCATCGAACTGTGGGACAGCACCTTCAACGCCCTGAGCGTGGAGGACGACCCGGCCGAGGCGCTCAGCCAGTACATCCGCACCAAGATGGAGTTCTCCCGGCGCAACCCGCAGGCCTCGCGGATCTTCGCCATGGAAGTGATCAGCGGCGGCGAGTGCCTGAGCGAGTACTTCAGCGCCGACTACCGCGAATGGTTCCGTGGCCGCGCCGCGGTGTTCCAGGCCTGGATGGACGCCGGCAAGATGGACCAGGTAGATCCGGTGCACCTGATCTTCCTGCTCTGGGGCAGCACCCAGCACTATGCCGACTTCGCCACCCAGATCTGCCAGGTCACCGGCCGCAGCCGCCTGACCAAGCAGGACATGGAAGACGCCAGCAACAATCTTATCCACATCATTCTCAAAGGCTGCGGCATCAGCACGCCTGCCTGACCCGGACTTATGCCTTCTACCCTGCTCGAGCTCTGCGAATGGCGCGAAGAAATCCGCAAGAGCCGCTTCATCACCCTCGCCGGCCCGATCGACAGCCCCGCCGAGGCCATGGCCTTCATCGAACGCCACAGCGACCTGGCGGCCACCCACAACTGCTGGGCCTGGAAGCTCGGCGCCCAGTACCGCAGCAGCGATGACGGCGAACCGGGCGGCACGGCCGGGCGACCGATCCTCGCCGCCATCGAAGCCCAGGACTGCGACCAGGTGGTGGTGTTGGTGATCCGCTGGTACGGCGGCATCCAGCTGGGCACCGGTGGACTGGCCCGGGCCTACGGCGGCGGCGCCAACAAATGCCTGCAGCAGGCACCCAAGCGTGTGCTGGTGCAGCGCAGCGCGTTCAGTTGCAGTTGCACCTTCAGCGAACTGGCGCTGCTCAAGCTGCGCCTGGCTGAGGTGGACGGCGTGGTGCTGGATGAGCAGTTCACCGCTAACGGCGTCGACCTGCGCATCGCCCTGGGTGAGATCCACCTCGCGTCACTGCAGCAGCAACTCGCCGACCTGAGCCGCGGTCGCATTCTGCTGGAAAGAGAGTGAGCGTTGCCCACAACTACTGTGGGCCTGCCTGTGGATAAGCTTTGGGCAAGCTGATACAGGCCTTGTGCGACAAGGCCTGCGAAGCATTGAGCATATTTTGATCACATTCGTGTGACACCGGCACAAGTGACTGAAAGACTGTGAGTTATCCCCAGCTTTCAATGTAAGCCCGCCCCCAAACCACCATTTTCAGGCCCGCTGCGCTTGCACACAATTACTGTGGAGCGGCTTGTGGATAACCCGTGAACTACAGCGCCAGGCCCAGCCCCCACAGGCTTTCCAGGCAATCGATCGTTTTTTGATCAGTCTCCACAAGGCGAGCGCCAGGTACCTGGTTTATGCTCGTCACCCAGGCCTTTCCCGGTGGAGGGCAATCACCCCGTTGTCGCGCGGCGAGCGAAACTATGCACAACAGCGCTCGCCCAGCCTTTGATATGGAGTATCGCAATGACCGCAAACAAGAACGCCCTGATCATCGGCGCCTCCCGAGGCCTTGGCCTGGGGCTGGTGCAACGCCTGCAGGAAGACGGCTGGAATGTCGTCGCCACCGTGCGCGACCCGCAACAGCCAGGCGCTCTGCGCGAGGTTTCCGGTGTGCGTATCGAGCGCCTGGAGATGAACGACACCGCCCAGCTCGACGGGCTCAAGCAGCGCCTGCAGGGTGAAGTGTTCGACCTGGTGTTCGTCAACGCCGGCGTGATGGGCCCGCTGCCGCAGGACCTGGAAAGCGTGCAGGTACAGCAGATTGGCGAGCTGTTCATGACCAACGCCGTGGCGCCGATCCGCGTGGCCCGGCGCCTGGCCGAACTCATCCGCAAAGACAGCGGCGTGCTGGCGTTCATGAGCTCGATCCTGGGTAGCGTGACCATCCCCGACGGCGGTGAGATCTGCCTGTACAAGGCCAGCAAGGCCGCCCTCAACTCGATGATCAACAGCTTCGTGGTCGAGCTGCAGCGCCCCGACCTTGCCGTGCTGGCCATGCACCCGGGCTGGGTGAAGACCGACATGGGCGGCGAGAATGCCGAGATCGACGTGCTCACCAGCACCCGTGGCATGCTCGAGCAGATCAAGGCGCAGAGCGGCAACGGCGGCCTGCGTTTCATCAACTACAAGGGCGAGCCGCTCACCTGGTGATCCAGGGCCTTGCGGGCCTGGGTGGGCGCATTGCCCAGCCAGGCCCTGTAGAATGGCGGCCAACCGTACCTGATCGAGATTGCACACATGTATGACTGGCTGAACGCCTTGCCCAAGGCGGAACTGCACATGCACCTGGAGGGCTCACTGGAGCCTGAACTGCTGTTCGCCCTTGCCGAACGCAACAAGGTCGCGCTGCCCTGGGCCGATGTCGAAACCCTGCGCGGCGCCTATGCCTTCAACAACCTGCAGGAATTCCTCGACCTCTATTACCAGGGCGCCGGCGTCTTGCGTACCGAGCAGGATTTCTACGACCTGACCTGGGCCTACCTGCAACGCTGCAAGGCGCAGAACGTTGTCCACACCGAGCCGTTCTTCGACCCCCAGACCCACACCGACCGGGGCATCCCGTTCGAGGTGGTGCTCAATGGCATCACCGGCGCACTCAAGGATGGCCGTGAACAGCTTGGCATCTCCAGTGGTTTGATCCTCAGCTTCCTGCGCCACCTGAGCGAGGACGAGGCGCAGCAGACCCTCGACCAGGCCCTGCCCTTCCGCGACGCATTCGTCGCCGTAGGCCTGGACAGCTCGGAAAAAGGTCATCCGCCCAGCAAGTTCCAGCGCGTCTTCGACCGCGCCCGCAGCGAAGGCTTCCTGACCGTGGCCCATGCCGGCGAGGAAGGCCCGCCCGAATACATCTGGGAGGCACTCGACTTGCTCAAGATCCAGCGTATCGACCACGGCGTGCGCGCCATCGAGGACGAACGCCTGATGCAGCGCATCATCGACGAGCAGATCCCGTTGACCGTCTGCCCGCTGTCCAACACCAAGCTGTGCGTGTTCGACCACATGAGCCAACACAACATCCTCGACATGCTCGAGCGTGGTGTGAAGGTCACGGTCAACTCCGATGACCCGGCCTACTTCGGCGGCTACGTCACCGAAAACTTCCATGCCCTGCACGAGCACCTGGGCATGACCCAGGACCAGGCACGCCGCCTGGCGCAGAACAGCCTGGACGCACGCCTGTTGCGCTAACCGGCCTGGCGCGAGGGCAGGCAGGCGATCGCGTTGATCTGCTGCTGGCCGAGCGGTGTAAGGTGAACCGCCCGGCTGCCCTCCTGCTCACGCACCCAGCCCGACTGGGTAAACAGCCTGAGCAACGCCTTGCCCAGGTAACCGCCCAGATGCGGGCCCTGATCGTCCCACTTGCTGCAGTGGCAGATCACGCAGCCACGCCGGTCGGCGGCGGCCAGTGCGTCAATGAATACCCCCAGCGCCTCCAGTTGCCCCTTGCCCTCCTGGCTTACGACCAGTTGCTGTTCGCTGCCCTCCAACCAACCGGCCACATGCAGCCGATGCAGCAGCGCAGCAGCCACCTCGCCGCCCAGATGGTCGCCGCACAGGCGCGCCTTGCGCATCGACATGGGGATTTGCAGCGAGGAGCCCTGCCCCCCGGCTGAGCGGCTGGCCAACTGGACGCTGGCAAGGGCCTCCACCGCGGTGCCGACCTCCGGCGTTGCCAGGCGGAAGAAGCGTTTGCGCCCACGCGCCTCGTGCCTGAGCAAGCCGGCACTGGACAGCAGCGACAGATGCGCGCAGGCCGAGGAAGTGCTCAGGCCGGTGATCACGGCAAGCTCGTCCGCCGCACGCGGGGTGCCATCGATCAACGCCCACAACATGGCGCTGCGCTTGGGTTCGGCCATCAGGCTGGCAACCTGACTGATGCTGCGGACTGCGGTCATGAAACTGAAGCTCCCTGATGTAACCCGTCTGGCGGCGATAAGCGCCGACGCCCTGCCGCCTGTGCGGGCAAGCACGGGATTGTTCGTATGCCGGATGTTCAGCGCCAGGCCAGGAAAGATCTCACGCTGGCATTGGGCGCCTGAGGCAGTATAAGCCGCTGGAGGGGGCTCGCCTTGAGGGCGGCATGCTCGGAATGGGTCGTCGTTGGTCCCCCGAGCACCGTTCTGGAAGGTGCGTCTGTCAGTGCGCCACGCCGCAGACGCGGCTTATGCCCCCGTTCTACTGTGGCTGCGCCAGGAACGTGGCTGGTAGTGATGATCAAGAAGCTGGAAAAGTCCGATAGCCACGGTGAAAACTTCTGCCCTGCAAAACAGAAGGTCTCCCTACTTCAGGCCACCATGACCGTCAGTCAGGGGACTGATCCTGGTCATGGCGAGCGCGGGTGGCGGCGCTACACTGGATTCGCTCCCGCTCACTGGAGGTGAATCGCGATGAAGATTGTCGTCAGTGCGTCGAACCGAAATCCCGCTTGCCCCTGGCAAGTCCAGCTCGACCAGCATGTGGTGAGTTTCCGCAACGAGGCCGAGGCGCGGTCATTCGTCGCCCTGCTCGAGGCGCGCCTGAACGCGCCCCACCCGCTCACGCAGGCCGGCTGGCCTGCAGCCGCCGGGTCAGCATTGCGACACTGACCACCAGCGCGCCGCACAGGCTGATCACCAGCGCCATGGGCACCGCGCTGCCATCGTGCAGCACCCCGACCAGCGCTGCCGCACCCGCGGCGACGCTGAACTGCAGGCAGCCCATCAGCGCCGAGGCGCTGCCGGCCCGCGTGCCCTGCCCGCTCATGGCGCAGGCCGAGGCGTTGGGGATGATGCAACCAAGGCTGGCGATGCATATGAACAACGGCACCAGCAACGGCCACAACTGCGCTGGGCGCAGCGCCGCGACCACCAGCAGCGCCAGCGCCGCCACCAGGTACAGCCACACTGCCCGCGCCAGCAGGAACGCCGGGCCACGCTTGGCCAGCAGACGCGCATTGACCTGGGCCATCAGGATGAAGCCTGCGGCGTTGGTGCCGAACAACCAGCCATAGTGCTCGGCGGGCACCCCGTACAACTTGATGAACACGAACGGTGAACCGGCGATGTAGGCGAACATCCCGGCGATGGCGATGCCGCCGGTCAACGCATGGCCGACAAACACCCGGTCACCGAACAGCCGCAGGTACTGGCGCAGCGCCCCCGACAAGGGCTGGCGCGGCACATGTGCCGGCAGGCTCTCCGGCAGTCCCAGGCCGACGGCCACCAGGCAGGCCGCGCTGAACAGGCTCAGGGCGAGGAAAATCGACTGCCAACCAGACACATTGACCAGCACGCCACCGAGCATCGGCGCGAGAATCGGTGCCAGGCCCATCACCAACATCAATTGCGAAAACACCTTGGCCGAGGCCACCGCGTCGCACTTGTCGCTGACGATCGCCCGCGACAGCACCATGCCGGCGCAGCCACCCAAAGCCTGGACGAAGCGCGCCACGATCAGGCTGTCGAGGTTGGGAGCATAGGCGCAGGCCAGGGAGGCCACGGTAAAAAGGCCCACCCCGAACAGCAGCGGGATGCGCCGGCCGAATCGGTCGGCCACTGGCCCATAGGCCAGCTGGCCCAGGGAAAGGCCGAGGAAGTAGGCGGCCAGGGTCGTCTGCACATGCTTTTCGTCGGTGGCGAAGGCATGCGCCATGGCAGGGAAGGCGGGTAGATAGAAGTCGATCGCCAAAGGCCCGAACGCACTGAGGGCGCCGAGAATCAGCAAGGTTCGCAGGTTCATGGAGAATCCATAGCAGGCTAAGCAAGTCGGTTAGTCTACCTGCACTGGATCATTGGGCGTTGAAAACCTTTGTAATAATTGGCCTGCATTTCTGTAGACGCGGACTTGCCTGGGCAGCCCGCTTCTACAGAAATGCTTTAGCTGGACAATCCAGCCGTTCAGGCCACCTCGGCCTGATAGCCCTCTTCACGAATCGCCGCCAGGATCTGATCCGCCGCCAGCGCACTGTCCACCCGCACCTGCTTCGCCGCCAGGTCCACTTCCACCCGCGCCGCGGCGTCCTGCTCCTGCACCGCACGGGTCACGCCTTTCACGCAATGGCCACAGGTCATGCCTTGTACATTGAACACTTGCATAGGGGTTGCCTCCTTGTGGGTTTTGTCCACTTTCAGCCTTGCCATCGGGGCAAGGTCAAGTTCCGCGTCAAACGGCCGGGCTGGAAATCCGAGCGCGGCTCGGCCAAGCTGCGCCTTTGACGATTTTGGCAAGCAGGAGATTCTTCATGATCAGGGCAGCAATGAGCCTAGTCGGACTGCTGGGCGCGCTGGCCGTGGTGCCACCGGCCAGCGCCGAAGGCAACTCGGACTACAGCGTGCTGATGATTTCCCGGGAACGCCTGGAAGTGGCCAGCAGTTGCGAGATCGGTATCTACCTCAACGATCAGTTGGCCGGCCGGCTGTTCCAGGAGCAATCGACCTCGTTCAACCTGCCACCGGGCCCTGTCGATGTACGCTTGCGCCTGCTCCCCGGGCAGATGCCCGGTTGCGCCCCGGGTATCGAGGACCAACGCAGCACGCGCCTGACGTTGCAGGCGGGGCAGATCAAGAAGTACCGCATCGCCACAGGGCACAAGGGCCTGGAATTGAGGCAAGCCAACCTGGGCTATTGACCTTGCCCGCATGGCAAGGTTGATGCTGAAGGCCTATCCACGGAGGAGAGAGCCATGCCCGCATCCACCACCTTCGACCTGCCGATCAGCGGCATGACCTGCGCCAGTTGCGCAGGTCGGGTCGAACGCGCCCTGCGCAAGGTCACCGGCACCGAACATGTCAGCGTCAACCTGGCCACCGAGCAGGCCCGGGTCCAGGCGCCGGCCGACAGCCTGCCGGCATTGGTCGGCGCGGTGCGCGACGCCGGTTACAGCGTTCCCACCCGCACCCTCGAACTGCAGATCGGCGGCATGACCTGCGCCAGCTGCGCCGGCCGTGTCGAACGCGCCCTCGGCAAGCTGCCGGGGGTCGAGCAGGTCAGCGTCAACCTGGCCAGCGAACGCGCCCACCTCGAAGTTTTGCAGGCCGTCGATGACGGCGTGTTGATCGCCGCGGTGGAAAAGGCCGGCTACAGCGCCAGCCTGCCGCGCACCGCCGACGATGACCAGGCCCAAGCCCAACGCCGCCTGCGCAACGAACGCCTGGCGGTCGGCGCCGCGCTGCTGCTGGCCCTGCCATTGGTATTGCCGATGCTGGCGCAACCCTTCGGTGTGCACTGGATGCTGCCGGCCTGGGCGCAGTTCCTGCTGGCCACGCCGGTGCAGTTCATCCTCGGCGCGCGCTTCTATGTCGCCGCCTGGAAGGCCGTGCGCGCCGGTGCCGGCAACATGGACCTGCTGGTCGCCCTGGGCACCAGCGCCGGCTACGGCCTGAGCCTGTACCAATGGGCCAACGCCCACGACGGCATGGAGCCGCACCTGTATTTCGAAGCCTCGGCGGTGGTCATCGCCCTGGTGCTGCTGGGCAAGTACCTGGAAAGCCGCGCCAAGCGCCAGACAGCCAGCGCCATCCGGGCGCTGGAAGCGCTGCGCCCGGAACGGGCGGTGCGGATCATCGAAGGGCGCGAGGAAGAGGTGGCGATCAGTCAGTTGCGCCTGGGCGACCGGGTGCTGGTCAAACCCGGCGAGCGCTTCCCGGTCGATGGTGAAGTGCTCGAAGGCAGCAGCCATGCCGATGAGGCGTTGATCAGCGGCGAAAGCCTGCCCGTGCCCAAGGCGCCTGGCGACTCGGTAACCGGTGGGGCCATCAACGGCGAAGGCCGGCTGCTGGTAAAAACCCTGGCCCTGGGCACCGAGACCGTGCTCGCGCGCATCATCCGCCTGGTCGAGGACGCCCAGGCGGCTAAGGCGCCCATCCAGAAGCTGGTCGACCGGGTCAGCCAGGTGTTCGTACCGGCAGTACTGGTGCTGGCGCTGATCACCCTGGTCGGCTGGTGGCTGGCCGGCGCGCCGCTGGAAACCGCCCTGATCAATGCTGTCGCCGTGCTGGTGATCGCCTGCCCATGCGCCCTCGGCCTGGCCACGCCCGCCGCGATCATGGCCGGCACCGGCGTCGCCGCCCGCCACGGCATCCTGATCAAGGACGCCGAAGCACTGGAGCGTGCCCATGCGGTGAACAGCGTGGTGTTCGACAAGACCGGCACGCTCACCTCGGGCAGCCCGCGCATCGTCCACAGCCGGGCCAGCAGCGGCGACAACGGCGAGTTGCTGCGCCTGGCCGGTGCCCTGCAACGCGGCAGCGAGCACCCATTGGCCAAGGCGGTACTCGACGCCTGCGCCGAACAAGGCCTGCACGTGCCGCAGGTGGCTGACAGCCAGTCCCTCACCGGTCGCGGCATCGCCGGCCAGGTGGATGGCCGTGAACTGGCCCTGGGCAACCGTCGCCTGCTCGATGAAAACAGCCTGCCGCCGGGCGACCTGGCCAACAGTGCGCAGGCCTGGGAAGCCGAGGGCCGCACGCTGTCCTGGTTGATCGAGCGTGGCCAGCAGCCACGCGTGCTCGGCCTGTTCGCCTTCGGCGACAGCCTCAAGCCCGGCGCCGGCGCGGCCATCGACGCGCTGCATGCACGTGGCATCAGCAGCCACCTGCTGACAGGCGACAACCGTGGCAGCGCCAAGGTGGTGGCCGACGCCCTTGGCATCGATGACGTGCATGCCGAAGTGCTGCCAGCGGACAAGGCGGCTACAGTCGCCGCGCTCAAGCAGGAAGGCGTGGTGGCCATGGTCGGCGACGGCATCAACGACGCTCCTGCACTGGCCGCAGCCGATATCGGCATCGCCATGGGCGGCGGCACCGACGTGGCCATGCAGGCCGCCGGCATCACCCTGATGCGCGGCGATCCGCGCCTGGTGCCCGCGGCATTGGACATCAGCCGCAAGACCTATGCGAAGATCCGCCAGAACCTGTTCTGGGCCTTCATCTACAACTTGGTCGGCATCCCCCTGGCCGCCCTCGGTTACCTCAACCCGGTACTGGCCGGCGCCGCCATGGCCCTGTCCAGCGTCAGCGTGGTCAGCAACGCCCTGTGGCTGAAAACCTGGAAACCCACCGCCATCGACCAGGAGGCGCCATGAACATCGGCCAGGCCGCCCGCCGCAGCGGGCTCAGCGCCAAGATGATCCGCTACTACGAGTCCATCGGCCTGTTGCGCCCCGCCACGCGCAGCGAAAGCGGCTATCGCCTGTACCAGCAGGAAGACCTGCACAGCCTTGCGTTCATCAAACGCTCGCGGGACCTGGGCTTCTCCCTGGACGAAGTCGCCAAGCTGCTGACCCTGTGGCAGGACCGCCAGCGCGCCAGCGCCGACGTGAAGGCCCTGGCCATGCAGCATATCGACGCGCTGAACCAGCGCATCGAGGAGTTGGTGAGCCTGCGCGACACCCTCGGTGAGCTGGTGGCCCACTGCCAGGGCGATGACCGCCCGGACTGCCCGATCCTCAAGGACCTGGCCAATGGCAGCGGCTGCTGTCACTGAGGGCGACGTCTGCGGGAGCGGGAGCTCCTGCGGACACCTTTTGGTATGCCATATTAGCCAGACCCGACCGATATCCCCTTAAAAAGCCTTTTCACCCAATAAATACGGGCGTTCGCCTACATAAAGCCCAGGCTTTGCCGATGCACTGTTACAGCCTCGTGCAACGACAAGAACAACTCTGGGAGCGTGGATGAACATCAAACAGAAACTCACCTGGGCCTTCGCCATCATCGCCGGCCTGCCCATTGTCCTGGTCGCCACCCTGGTGGTGCTCAACCTGCGCGGCGAAGCCCGCGACGATTTCCTCGACAACAGCAGCCGGGAGATTCGCCAGGTCGGCAACGCCATGGACATCTTCTTCCAGGGCATCACCCAGAACGTCGACTACCTGGCCGCGCAACCCCTGGTGGCGGCCACGGCTGACAACGTCAAGAAGCACATCAGCGCCGATGCCGCCAACATCGCCCCCGGCGAGCAGGACAAGGCGCTGTTCGACCTGTTCAGCCGCCTGGCCCAGAGTCACCCGGACTACGCCTATGTGTCCTACGGCCTGAAGGACGGCGGCTACGCGTTCTGGCCGGGCGATCCGAAAATGGCCAACTACGACCCGCGCACCCGCCCCTGGTACCAAGCGGCCATGGCCAACCCCGGCAAGACCCTGCGCACCGCGCCCTACTACTGGGCCGGCGACGACGCCGTGCTGGTCAGCACCGTGCGCGCCGTGGCCAACACGCTGGGCAACCCGGGCGGCGTGGTCAATATCGATGTGTCGCTCAAGGGCCTGACCGAGATCGTCAAGCAGATCAAGCTGGGCGAGAGCGGCTACCTGATCCTCATGGAAAACAACGGCAACGTGATGGTCGACCCGCGCGACGCCAGCCACAATTTCAAGCAGCTCGCCAGCCTGGGCGACGGCTACGCCGAGCTGGCCAAGGCCGGCAAGGGCCTGGCCGAAGTGCAGTTGAACGGCGAGCGCTACATGGCCAACGTCTACCCCGACGAGAAACTGGGCTGGACCTTCATCGGCCTGATCCAGCAAGACGAGGTGATGCAGACCACCACGCGCCTGACATGGCTGATCGGCGGCGTCGCGTTGATCCTGGCCGCCGTGTTCGCGGTAGTGGGCGCGGCGTTCGCCAAGCTCATCGTGCGCCCGATCAACAGTGTCACCAGCGGCCTGGAGGACATCGCCCAGGGCGAAGGCGACCTGACCCGCAACCTGGAGATCCGCGGCCGCGACGAAACCGCCCAGCTGGCCAGCTGGTTCAACCAGTTCCTCGGCGCCATCCGCAGCCTGATCCAGCACATCGGTGGTGCGGCAAGCAAGATCCTCAGCACCTCCAACAGCTCGACACGCGTCTCCGGCGACATGGCCGAAGCCGCCGGGCGCCAGCGCGAGGCGGTGGACATGGTGTCCACCGCCTTCCATGAGATGGTCGCCACCGCCAACGAAGTGGCCCGTTCCTGCAGCCAGGCCGCGCAATCGGCCGACAGCGGCCAGCAGCAGGCCCGCGAAGGGCAGCAGCAGATCGACGCGGCGGTGCAGAGCGTCGATCGCCTGAGCCAGGAAATCGAGCAGTCGGCGCAGTCGATCCAGCAGCTGGAACGCGACAGCAATGCCATCCAGTCGATCCTCGGCACCATCCGCTCGATAGCCGAACAGACCAACCTGCTGGCGCTCAACGCCGCCATCGAGGCCGCACGCGCCGGTGAGCAGGGCCGCGGCTTTGCCGTGGTCGCCGACGAAGTCCGCGCCCTGGCCAAGCGCACTGCCGACTCCACCGCCGAGATCGACGGCCTGCTGGGCAACCTGGCCAGCCGCACGGCCCAGGTGGCCGAGCAGATGCACGCCAGCATCGAGGTGTCGCAGCAGTCGGTCAGCCGTATCGGCCTGGCCCGCGACAGCTTCGGCCAGATCCGCGAATCGGTGGATGTCATCCGCGACATGAACACCCAGATCGCCACCGCCGCCGAAGAGCAGCACCAGGTGGCCGAGGACATCAACCGCCACATCAGCCAGATCCATGGCGATGCGCAACTGGTGGCGGAACTGGCCCAGGCGGCGCGCCAGGACTCCGAGAGCCTGGCCGGGTTGTCCAACGAGCTGGATGCGCTGGTGCGCAGGTTCAGGACCTGAGTCGCCGTCGGTGGGCACGCGCGCTCTTGTAGATGCGCGGTTGCCCACCGACCGGCCTTCTACCGACTACAGGCGAAGCTCCCCCGGCGTCGCCCCGAACAACTGCTTGAACGCGGCAATGTAGGCCGAGGTCGAGTCATAACCGCAGCCCAGCGCCGCCTGGGTGACGCTCTCCCCCGCCTCCAGCAGCGCCAGCGACGTCAACAGGCGCATGCGCTGGCGCCAGTTGCGAAAGCTCAGCCCCGTCTCGCGCTGGAACAGGCGCATCAGGGTCTTTTCCGACACCCCCAGTTGCACGGCCCACTGCTGCAAGGTCTGCACCTGGTCGGGCGCGGCGATCAGCCCGTTGCACAGCGCCAGCAAACCCGGATGGCGCGGCAATGGCAGCGAGAAGCCCACCTGCGGCAGGGTGCGCAGCTGGTCCAGCAACACCGCCACCAGCCGCGCCTCGGCACTGTCGCCTTCCGGATAGGCCACCACGAAGGTGCAGAACTGCTTGATCAGCTCGCGCGCCAGCGGCGTGACCTCCAGCACCCGGCATTCGCTGGGCGACCATGGGCAGGCATCGCTGCGTACATACAGGCTGCGCATCTCGGCCCGCATCGAGGTCACCACCTCGTGCTCGGTACCGGCCGGGATCCACACGCCCCATTGCGGTGGGGCGAAGTAGCTGCCGTCGCTGGTGTACACGCCAAGCACCCCGCTGATGGCGTAGGAGAACTGCACCCAGTCGTGGCGGTGGCGGGTGGTCCAGGAGCCGGCGCCGAGGCTCTCGGCGCGGGCGTAGAGCGGCCTGGGCAAGTGGTCCAGAGTGGGGATGGGGCGCGGGCCGATAGTCGACATGATGGGGCCTGGTGTCTCGGGACGGATAAGGGTATCAGCCATCGCAGTCAACGCCGAACCTATCGCTCGATGATCGCCGTCACCCCCTGTCCGCCCGCCGCGCAGATGGAGATCAGGCCGCGCCCCTTGCCCCGCTCGCTGAGCAGCTTGGCCATGTTCGCCAGAATCCGCCCGCCCGTCGCGGCGAACGGGTGCCCTGCAGCCAGCGAACTGCCCTTCACGTTCAACCTGGTACGGTCAATCGCACCGAGCGGCGCATCGAGCCCCAGCCGTGTGCGGCAGTAGTCGGCATCTTCCCAGGCCTTGAGAGTGCACAGCACCTGGGCGGCAAAGGCTTCGTGGATTTCGTAGAAATCGAAGTCCTGCAAGGTCAGGCCGTTGCGTGCCAGCAGCCGTGGCACCGCGTACACCGGCGCCATCAGCAGGCCCTCCTGGCCATGGACGAAATCCACCGCCGCCGCCTCGCCGTCGACCAAGTAGGCCTGCACCTTGAGGCCATGTTCCTCAGCCCAGGCCTCGCTGCCGAGCAGCACCAGCGAGGCGCCATCGGTCAGCGGCGTGGAGTTGCCCGGCGTGAGCGTGCCTAGGCCGCTGCGCTCGAACACCGGCTTGAGCTTGGCCAGCTGTTCCAGGGTGAGGTCGGTGCGCAGGTTGTTGTCGCGGGTCAGGCCCAGGTAAGGCGTGAGCAGGTCGTCGTGCCACCCCTCGCGATAGGACGCCGCCAGGTGCTGGTGGCTGAGCAGCGCCAGCGCATCCTGGTCACCACGCTCGATCTGCCAGGTTTGCGCCATACGCTCGCAATGCTCGCCCATCGACAGCCCCGTGCGCGGCTCGCCGTTGCGCGGCAGCTCGGGTTTGAGCAGGCCCGGACGCAACTTGAGGAAAGGCTTGAGACGCTCGCCAAGGCTCTTGCCACGGTTGGCCTGCAGCAGGATCTGGCGCAGCCCTTCGCTCACGGCGATGGGGGCGTCCGAGGTAGTGTCGACGCCGCCAGCGATGCCACTGTCGATCTGCCCCAGGGCGATCTTGTTGGCCACCAGCAACGCCGCCTCCAGCCCGGTGCCGCAGGCCTGCTGGATATCGTAGGCCGGCGTCTGCGGCGACAAGCGCGAGCCGAGCACGCACTCGCGGGTCAGGTTCATGTCACGCGAGTGCTTGAGCACCGCCCCCGCCGCGACCTCGCCCAGGCGCAGCCCATGCAGGCGGTAGCGCTCCACCAGGCCTTCGAGGGCGGCGGTGAGCATCGCCTGGTTGCTGGCCTTGGCGTAGGCGCCATTGGAGCGGGCGAAGGGAATCCGGTTGCCCCCCAGGATCGCGACCCGGCGAATTGACTGCATGCCTGTTCCTCCTGAAACAATTTGAGCCTTAAGACTAGGTTCTTTTCGGCTATTCGAACGACCCTGCCACAAAGTTGGTCCACACTTGCATGCTTGCCTTCAGGGAGAACCGTACATGAGCGACCGCTATCTGGGCTTTGCCAACTCCACCCTTGGCCGCAAACTGGTCGATGCCCTCGGCATGCCGCGCCCGGTGCCGCTGGAGCGCTGGCAGGCCGGGCGCCTGCGCCCCATCGAGGGCGCGCTGGTGCTCGGTGGCGGCCCGCTGGCCAGCCAGGTGGCGGCAATCGCCCCACGCCTGACCGCCGATTGCTATGGCTTCGACGCCGAAGCGCTCGACGCCCCCGCCTGGGTCGCGGGCCTGGGGCCGAAACTCAAAGCCGTGGTGTTCGATGCCAGTCACTTGTCCGACAGCGATGCGCTCAAGCAGTTGCGCGAATTCTTCCAGCCCTTGCTGCGCAGCCTGGCCCCCAGTGCCCATGTGATGATTCTGGGGCGCGCCCCGGAAAGCCTGGACGATGCGCAAGCCAGTGTCGCCCAACGCGCCCTGGAGGGTTTCAGCCGTTCGCTGGCCAAGGAGTTGCGCAATGGCGCCACGGCAAACCTCTTGTATGTCGGTGACGGCGCCGAAGACCAGCTCGAAGGCGCGCTGCGCTTCTTCCTCTCGCCCAAGAGCGCCTTCGTTTCCGGGCAGGTCCTGCGCCTGTCGGCGTGCGCCGCCCAGGTCGAAGACTGGACCCGCCCGCTGGCCGGCCGTCACGCCCTGGTCACCGGTGCCGCGCGCGGTATCGGCGCTGCCATCGCCGAAACCCTGGCCCGCGATGGCGCCGAAGTGACTTTGCTCGACGTGCCCCAGGCGCAGCGCGACCTCGACGCCCTCGCCGCGCGCCTGGGTGGCCGTGCCCTGGCCCTGGACATTTGCGCCGCCGATGCCGCCGCGCAGTTGCTCGATGCCCTGCCGCAAGGCCTGGACATCGTGGTGCACAACGCCGGCATCACCCGCGACAAGACCCTTGCCAACATGACCCCGGAATACTGGGACGCGGTGCTGGCCATCAACCTCAAGGCCCCGCAGGTGCTGACCCAGGCGCTGTTCGAGGGTGGCAAGCTGCACCGCGACGCGCGCATCACCCTGCTCGCCTCGGTCAGCGGCATCGCCGGCAACCGCGGCCAGTCCAACTATGCGGCCAGCAAGGCTGGGCTGATCGGTTTCGCCCAGACCTGGGCGCCGCGCCTGGCCGAACAGGGCGCCAGTATCAACGCCGTGGCGCCGGGCTTTATCGAAACGCACATGACCGCGGCCATGCCCATGGGCCTGCGCGAGGCTGGCCGACGCCTGAGCTCGCTCGGCCAGGGTGGCTTGCCGCAAGATGTCGCCGAAGCCATCGCCTGGCTCAGCCAGCCGGGCTCCGGCGCGGTCAACGGCCAGGCCCTGCGGGTCTGTGGCCAGGCCTTGATGGGAGCCTGACCATGACCCGACCCTGGCACGATCTGCACAGCCCCGACTCACGTCTGAGCCTCTACCGGCGCGCCCTGGGCAAACGCAAGATCCGTGGCAGCCAGTTGCCGGAGACAGGCCTGCGCTGCTACCTGCGGGTCGACGGCACCAACCTGGCGGCCTATCGTCGGCTCTGCCACTTCGCCGATGACGGCCGCCTGCCCGGCACCTACCCACACGTCATGGCCTTCAGCCTGCAATTGCAGTTGCTTACCGGCGACGACTTCCCCTTCCCCCTGCTCGGGCTGGTGCACCTGCACAACAGCCTGCAGGTGCTGCGCCCGCTGGGCGGCATCGATGGGCTGCACTTCGTGGTGTACGCCGACAACCTGCAGCCTCACGAAAAGGGCGGCACTTTCGACCTGGTGACCGAAGCGGAGGACGGGCTCGGGCTGCTCTGGCGCGAGACCAGCCGCATGCTGGTACGCGGTCTCAAGCTAGAGCAACAGGCCACCACCGCCACCACAGAAGCACCCGCCGCACTGCCCGAGACCACCCGCTGGTACGCCGATAGCGACATCGGCCGGCGCTATGCCAAGGTCTGCGGCGACTACAACCCGATCCACCTGAGCAGCCTCAGCGCACGTCTGTTCGGTTTCCCCAAGGCCATCGCCCATGGCATGTGGAGCAAGGCCATGGCGCTGGCGGCGCTGCAGGGTCACCTGCCGAAAGCCGGATATGAATTCGCGGTGGACTTCCACAAGCCGGTGCGCTTGCCGTCGGAGGTAGTGCTGAGCGCCAGCGCGGCAGGGCCGGCCGGCGAGCTGCGCCTGGATGGCCACGGGGGGCTGGTGCACATGGTTGGCAGCTGGCGCGCACGCTGATCGGGCTTGCTTTGCAAGGAACCTCGCCGGAAGCTATGCGCCACGAGGAGACCCCGATGAACCTGCAAGAACTGACCGAACGCCTGCACCGCATCCGCGACACCAACGACTGGAGGGGTTTCCACAGCCCGAAGAACCTGGCCATGGCCGCCAGCGTCGAAATGGCCGAGCTGGTGGAGATCTTCCAGTGGCTGAGCGAAGACCAGTCCCGCCAGCTGCCTGCCGACCAGCTTGCCCACGCCGGCCAGGAAGTGGGCGATATCGTCCTCTACCTGCTGCTGTTGTGCAGCGAGCTTGGCCTGGACATGAACGAGGTGGTGCGGGCCAAACTCGCCGACAGCGAAAGGCGCTTCGCCAAATGAACGACCGTCATTTCGATGAACTGGCCAGCCGCTTCGCCGAGAAGATCTATGGCGGCGCCAAGGGGGCGATCCGCCTGGCGGTGCTCCAGGCCGACCTGGCCGAAACGTTGCCCGACCGCCCGTTGCGGGTGCTCGACATCGGCGCCGGCCTGGGCCACATGGCCCTGTGGCTGGCCCAGCGCGGCCACCAGTTGACCCTCGCCGAGCCCGCCGCGCCGATGCTCGATGGCGCCCGTGCGCGCTTCGCCGAGGCAGGCCAACAGGCAACGTTCATCCAGGCCCCCTGGCAGGACCTGCTTGGCCAGCTCACCGAGCCCTACGACCTGGTGCTGTGCCACGCGGTGCTCGAATGGCTGGCCGAACCCGAAAGCATCCTGCCGGTGCTGCACCAGCTGACCGCGCCGGGCGGCTGGCTGTCGCTGGCCTTCTACAACCGCGACGCGCTGGTCTACCGCAACCTGCTCAAGGGGCATTTCCGCAAGCTGCGGCACAACCGCCTGGCCGGCGAGAAGCAG
This sequence comes from Pseudomonas sp. RC3H12, assembly GCF_018596375.1. Classification (NCBI taxonomy): domain Bacteria; kingdom Pseudomonadati; phylum Pseudomonadota; class Gammaproteobacteria; order Pseudomonadales; family Pseudomonadaceae; genus Pseudomonas; species Pseudomonas sp. RC3H12. Next base: position 4,050,841 of record NZ_CP075595.1, read on the forward strand.
AGCCTGACGCCACAGAAACCACTTGATCCACGCGAGCTCAAGGCGCAACTTGATCCCATGTGGCAGGTCGAAAGCGAAAGCGGCGTGCGGGTGTTCCACGACTACATGCCCAAGGAGTTCCAGGCCAAGGCCGAGCTACTCGACCTGCTGGAGATGGAGCTGGCGCACCGGCGCCACCCCAGCTTCGCCGGCTTGGGTCGTTACCTGCACTGGATCTGCCGACCCCACTGACCCGCCCGCCAGGAGGATACATGCCGTACCGTCTGTTCTGCCTGGCCCTGCTCCCCCTTGCCCTGGCCGCCTGCCAGGGCAGCAACCCCTATGTCGCCAGCGGCAAGCCGCTGCCACCGGCACCGCCCCAGGCCGCCGGCACTTTCGACGCCAGCGCCTACCCCACGCCACCGCGCGACTATGGCCGTTACCGCAGCTGGAGCTGGCGCAACAGCCAGCCCCCCGGCGGCCTGGCGAACGCCACGCCGGGCCAGCTGGCCGACGCGGTCAGCAGCGCCCTCGACCAGCACGGCCTGCGCCCGGCCCACAATGCCCCTGCCGACCTGCTGGTCAGCGCCGATGTTCGCCTGGAGCGGCGCCTGCGCCAGGTGCGCGACTACGACTACGATCCCTATTACGGCCCCTACCCCTATGGCAGCGTCGGCTACGGCGGCTACCGCAATGGTTATGGCGCCTATGGCAGCGTGCCGATCGTGCGCACCTACCAGGTCGAGGTGATGGTTGTGCGCATCGACCTGTTCGATGCCCGCAACGGCCAGCCGGTGTGGAGCGCCAGCGCCGAAAGCGGCAGCGACAAAGACTCGCCGCGTGAACGCGAAAGCGCCCTGCGCGAGTCGGTGAGCAAGGCGATGAGCGGCTATCCTCCCAGCTGACCCTTTACGGAGAACCATCATGTTGCGCCGTCTCGTACTTCTGTCCTTCGCCCTGCTGCTGGCGGCCTGTTCGAGTAACAACGTGCAGCAGGACTTCGATGCCAGCCGCGACTTCGCCGCCTACCGCAGTTGGGCCTGGCAGGAGCCGGCCCTGCAATACCGTCCGGACGATCCACGGATCAAGAGCGACCTGACCGAGCAGCGCATCCGCCAGGCAGTCGCCGGGCAGCTCGACCAGCGTGGCCTGCGCCCGGTCCAGGGCAGTGCCCGGGCCGATGTGAAGGTGCGCGCCTACCTGATCGTCGAGGACCGCCAACAGCAGATCACCACCAACTACGGCGGCGCCTGGGGTGGTTACTGGGGAGGCTACTGGGGCGGGCCGATGTACAACGAGACCCGCAGCGTCGACTACAAGGTGGCGACCATCCAGGTCGACCTGTTCGACGGGCGTGACGGCAAGCTGGTATGGCGTGGCAGCGCCGAGCAGATCATGAACAACTACCCACCCAGCCCGCAGGAACGCAACGCGGCGATCCAGAAGACCGTGACCCAGGTGCTGAGCAACTATCCGCCACATTGAGCCCCTGATCGCGGGGCAAACCCGCTGCCCCGCCCCCGCGATGCGCCGCTGGGGCGGGGCACTTCGATCAAGGCAACTTGCCATCACCTTGACTACACTCCTTGCACCGCCGCCGCGCTGCCGGGCCCCAGGCCGGCAAAGGAGTGCCCGTGGTTCCCCGTTCCGTTGTGCGCCAACGCGGCGCGATCGGCCTGATGGCCGCGCTGACCATGGGCCTGGCCCTGGTGTTCATGCTCCTGACCGTCGACAGCGGCCGCCTCTACCTCGAACAACGCAAGCTGCAACGCATCGCCGACATGGCCGCGCTGGAAGCCGCCGAGCATGACGGCGCCTGCACCGGCAGCGGCCCGCAGGCATCCACCCTGGCCCGCACCGCCGCCACCCGCAACGGCCATTCGCCGCTCAACCCGCTGATCGCCAGCTGCGGCTACCTGCGCACCGGCAATGACAACCTGCGCACCTTCACTGCCGACAATCAGCGCAACGAGGCGATCAAGGTCGAGGTCAGCAATGTGGTGGTCACCAGCTTCGCCGGTGGTATCTACGCGCTGGTGCAGGGCGGTGCCATCGCCCGCACCACTACCCTGCGCGCCAGCGCGGTGGCCGCAAGCCCAGGGCCGCCCCAGGCAATGCTGAGCATTCGCAGCACACTGCTGCAGGTCAGTTCGATGCAGTCGGCCATTCTCAACGCCCTGCTGAAGGCCATCGGCGCCAGCACGCAACTCACCGTGCTGGGCTGGCAAGGCATCGCCGATACCCAGCTCAACCTGCTCAACTACCTCGATGCACTCTCCACCGAACTGAAGCTGAACCTGGGGGATTACCAGCAACTGCTCGACTTCCAGACCACTGCCGACAAGCTGCTGGACGTCGCCGTCAAGGTTCTGCAGCAAAGCGGCGCCGCCGTGGAGGTGACCGGCGATCTGCTCAAACTCGCCGCGGACCTGAAAGGGCCGATCACCCTGGGGCAGTTGCTCAACCTGCAGACCGGCACCGTCCAGGCTGGCCTGGACGCGAACGTGCAAGTGCTGCAACTGGTCCAGGCGATGATTCAGCTGGCGGCTAATCGACAAGCGGTGAATGCCGAGATCCCTATCACCTCGCTGGGCCTGATCAACGGCCGCGTATACCTGAAGGTGATCCAGCCCCCGCAGAACTCCGCCGTAGGCGACCCGCGCAGCGATGAGTTGCGCGTCCATACCGCGCAGATCCGCGCGCTGGTATCACTGGACCTGCCCCTGCTGACCGGCATCGCCGGTTTGCTCAATGCCGTGCTGGACCTGGCGGCGCCCTTGACCAACGTGCTCAACAACCTGCTCAGCCTGAACCTGCTGGGCACCGTGCAGTCGCTGACCTGCGCCCTGGGCATCCCGTGCAAGGTCAGCGACATCAAGCTGCTGGACAGCCAGGTGCATATCGATATCGGCATCGAAGTGGCTGAAGGCACCAGCCGCCTGCGCCCGGCGCCACCCGACAACTACAGCTGCGCGCCCAAGAGCCTGACCACCCTCACCCAGCGCTCGGCGGCGAGGATCGCGATCGGCAAGTTCGACTCACCGGCCGACTTCCTCAGCAAGGGGCCTGACCTGGTGAAAGTGCAGGCCTTGCCGGTCATCGATATCGGCACCAACGTCTGCAGCCGCCTGCTGATCCTGCCGCCCTCCTGCGGCACACGCGTGCCCTATGCCGGCGGCGGCATCGGCCTGCGGGTGGACACCAAGCTGCTCGGCAGCAGCCCGACGGAAAAACCACTGGTCTTCGCCGACGACCATGCACCGCGAAATATCGGCCAGGATCCGATGTTCCAGCCCATGGATAGCGACCAGGCCCAGGTGGTGGGCAGCCTGTCCGGCACACTTGCCGGTGTACATCTGGAAGCCTACAGGCCCACTGCCAACAGCGGCCTCGGCCAGGTGCTGGTGCTCACCGCCGGCCTGCTGGACGGGGTGAAGAACATCCTCGAGCCGATCATCAGGAACCTGCTCAGCCCCCTGCTCGATCCACTGGTGAACGGCTTGCTCAAGGTCCTGGGCATCGACCTGGCCAGCGCCGAGGTCGGCGCCAACCTCAGTTGCTCCAGCGGCCACGCTCAGCTGGTGCAGTGAACCGGCAGGTCGATGCAGAAGCACGCACCCTCGGGCGAGTTGCTCACTGTCAGCTCGCCGCCCATCTGGCTGACGATGCCATGGCTGACCGATAGCCCCAGGCCAGTGCCGACACCGGCCGGCTTGGTGGTGAAGAAGGGTTCGAAGATGCGCTCGTGCAGCCGCGCATCGATGCCGCCGGCATTGTCCTCCACCAGCAGCCACAGCCGCTCGCCATGCAGCGCCTGACGCACGCGGATCCACGGCTGCGCCACCTGTTGCTCGAGCAAGGCATCGCGGGCATTGACCATCAGGTTGATCAGCACCTGCTCCAGCTGGTCCTGATGCCCGAGCACTTGCGGCATCGCCTCGGGCGACTCGAGGTGCAGCGCCACGCCCTTGCCGCGCAAGCCCTCCTCGAGCAACCCCCGGGCACCCTGCACCGCGCCCCATGCGGCGAAGCGCTCGCACTCGACCGTCGAACGCCGGCCATACACGCGCATGTGCTCGACCAGCCGGGCAGCGCGCGCTACCTGCGCCTCGATACGGCGCAACTTGTCCTCCAGGTAGGCCGGATCGGCGGCGCCGTTCTCCAAGCGCTTGAGCGCATTGACCACCGCCATGCGCATCACGTTGAGCGGTTGATTGATCTCGTGCAGCAGGCCGGTGGCCAACTCGCCGAGGGTGGCCATCTTGGCACCCTGCAACAGCTGCTGCTGGCTGCGCCGCACCTCGGTGTTGTCGCGGCCCACGGCCTGCACCTCGAGCAGGCGGCCTTCGCCGTCGAACAGGCCGCGGTCGGCCCAGACCCACCAGGCATGCTCACGGCCAGGCAACTGCAGGCAGATCTCCGCGCTGCTCACCGGTTGCCCGGGCGTCAGTGCCCGCAGGCGCTGGAGAAATGCATCGCGCTGGTCGGCGGACAACCATTGGCCCAGGTCGGCACCCTGCAACTGCTCGGGCGTGCAACCCAGGTAATCGGCCAACGGCCGGTTGCCGAACAGCACGGTGAGGTCCGGGCGATAGCGGCAGATCATCGCCGGCGAGTCCTCCACCAGCACCCGATAGCGCTCCTCGCTCTGGCGCATGCGCTCGGCGGCCTCGGTGGCTTCGCTGACGTCCAGCCACAGGCCGACCACTTCCAGCGGCTGGCCGAGGTCGTCACGCAGCAGTCGGGCCTCGTCGAGCATCCAGTGGTAACCACCGAGGTGGTCACGCAGGCGATAGCGGCAACGCACCAGGCCATCGCGCAGCAGGCTGCGGGTGCGCTCCAGCCACAGCGACCGGTCATCGGGGTGCACCGCCAGGCCCGGCTGACGGGCGAGTTCGCCGTCGGCCTCCCAGCCCAGCAACGGCGCCAGGCTGGCACTGTAGAAATCGCTGTGCAGCGCGCCCTCGGCATAGCGTTGCACGTAGATCACCGCGGGTGAGCGGGCAATCAGGTTCTCCAGCCGCGCCCGGGCCGCGCCGGCCTGTTGCTCCTGGGCCTTGAGGGCACTGATATCGAGCAGGAAACCGCGCAGTTGGCCGCCCCGGCCCTGGCCGGCCCAATGGAACCAGCGCGGCGCCGCGAGCGGGTCACGGTCCAGCAGACGCACGCCCAGGCTCAATGCCTGCCCGGCACGGGCCTGGTCCAGGGCCAGCTGCGCCGGCTCGCGGTCGGCCGGGTGCAAGCGGGCAAGCCATTGCGCCAGGCTGGTACAGCTGGCCAACCCGAGGGTCGCGGCCAGGGCCGGGTCCAACTGCAGGTCGCCGTGCGCCGGCCACTCCCACCACCCCGCGCCCAACTGCTGCTGCAGGTCGTCGAGGTGATGGGCCTGGTGCTGCAGTTGCTGGCGGCGATGCCGTACCAGCAGCGGCTCGGTCAAGCTGCGCACCAGGGCCATGGCCATGTCGACCGCAGGCACCTGGTGCGCCCCGGCGCACAACATCCAGGCCTCGGCCTCCAGCCCTTGCCGATAAGGCACCACGAACAGCGAGGCACCTCCGCACAGGGCGAGCAGATCAGGGTCGTCGCGCACCTCGATCAGGGTCTGGGCCGGCCACTGGTCCAGCCTGTCCCGCAACCGACGGTCATCGGGCCAGGGCCAGGCATCGTCGCTACTGGCGAAGTGGCGCCAGCCGCCCGGCTCGCGCAGCACCAGGCGCAGCGCGGCCGCCTGCCAGTGCTCGGCGAGGCTGCGCAACTGCTCGCGCACCGTCTGCGCCAGGCGCTCGGCGCCGCATTCGCGCAGGGCATGGCCGATCTCCCCGAGCAGCGGCCGCTGGCGATCCCAGCGCTGTTCGCGGAGCAGGTCGCCGATATCGAACAGTTGCAGGATCCAGCCCTGCTCGTGACGTTGCAGCCAGCCACGGGTATGCAGGGCGTGGCCCATGACCGTATGGAAATCCAGGTCCAGTGGCTGACCCTGCCAGTCGGCGGGGTGGCCTTCGAGCACCAGCCAGCTGTGTCGCTCAAGGTAGTCGTGCACCCGCGCACCAGCCTGGCCGGGCAATGCCAGCAGGCTGCGCAGCGGGCCGGCCAGGCGCAGCACCCGCGCCTGGTCGTCGAGCCACAGTTGCAGGCCCACGGCGGGTGTCGCCTCGGGCACCTGGGCGGGGGTCGGCGCGGCGAACCAGCGGTCGAACAAGCCACCACTCACAGTTGCAGGCTCGCCTGGGCCTGCAACCGCGCGGGCAGCTTGGGCACGTCACCGATCACGGGCAGCAACAGCGTCGGCAACACGCGATTGAGGCGTTCGCGGGGATAGTCGATCACCACCGTCAGCACCTTGTCCGTGCCCACGGTAACCCGGGTATCGGTATTCACATTGAAGCCCAGCGCATTGGGCATCCACGCCAGTTGCTGGCCGATCACCTGGCGAGCCAGCCCCTGCACGTCCAGCTCGTAGGTCTGGCTGCTCGGGTCCACGGCCACGCAACGGCGCACCGCTTCGCTGCTGGCCTGGTTGAACGACTGCAGCATGAGCATCGGCAAGGCGTAGCTGACCAGGCCGTAGAACACCGCGAAAAACACCATGAATACCGCGACAAACTCGATGGCAGCCGCGCCTTTTTGTTGTCCCGCCGGGCCTGCTTTCATGTTCGCGTCTACCCTGACTGTGAGACCTGTCTGAAAGCATAGAACCGTTCAACGAATAGGGATGGCATTTTGCCAATGCAAAGCATTGTTCTCCTGCTGTGGCTTGCCTTGTGCACCGAACAAGATGTCCGTGAACGACAAATATCCAACGCCCTGACACTGGGCGTCGCGGCGTGCGCCCTGGCCTGGCTGTTCGCCACCGGACGCAGCTGGATCGGCGCCGACGCCAGCGAGGCCGGCTGGGGCCTGGCCATCGTCATGCTGCTCACCCTGCCCGGCTACATGCTCGGCCGCTTCGGCGCCGGCGACGTGAAACTGATGGGCGCCCTGGCCCTGGCCACCAGCCCGCAGTACGTGCTCGGCACCTTCATCGGCGCCGGGGTCACCGTCCTGGCCTGGATGTTCGGCCGCCGGCGCCTGTGGACCCTGCTCAACCCCAAGGTGAAGAAGCGCCTGCAGGCGCTGGCCGAACAGGTCGGCGACAAGCAGCCCTTTGCCCCCTACGTGCTCGCTGGCTTCCTGCTGACAGCGGTATGGATCCAATAAACGACCGAAGGGTCGGATTCTGGAGTAGGACCGATGTACATAACGGCAAAGTGCGACTACTTTTCTAACTGCCAGAGCGTCTGGCCCGGGAGCAGGGCCGATACAACAGGGAGTTGATCGTGAACAAACCCGTCAGTGAGGTGAAAGTGCTGGTGGTCGACGACCAGCCAGTGATCGTCGAAGAGTTGTGCGAATTCCTCGAAAGCGAGGGCTACCGTTGTGTCCCCGCCCACTCCACCGGCCAGGGCATCGACTGCTTCAAGGCGGACGAAACCATCGGCCTGATCCTCTGCGACCTGCACATGCCCGAGCGCGATGGCATCGAACTGGTGCGCACGTTGAAGCAGATCGCCGGGCCGCAGCGCATGTTCGAGGCGATCATGTTGACCGGCCGCGCCGACAAGCAGGACGTGATCCGCGCCCTGCGCGAGGGCTTCGCCGACTACTACCAGAAACCCATGGACCTGGACGAGCTGCTCGAAGGCGTGCGGCGCCAGGAAACCGCGCTGCTGGAGCGGCGCCGCAACTTCCGCGAACTGGGCAGCCTCAACCAGCGCCTGCAGGAGCTGGCCGAGTCCATCGACGACCTCTACCAGGACCTGGAAAAAGCCCGGGGCCAGGGCGCCCATCGGCGCGCCAGCGATACCGAGGAAGGCGAGCCGGAGCTGCCGGCGGCGTTCGAGAAACTGTCGCCGCGGCAACTGGAAGTTGCCCGGCTGGTGAGCAAGGGCAAGACCAACTACCAGATCGCCTGCGAACTGGGCATCACCGAGAACACGGTGAAGCTGTACGTGTCCCAGGTGCTGCGCCTGACCCACATGCACAACCGCACGCAACTGGCGCTGGCGCTGACCCCACGCTCTTCGCCAGTGCATCAGCGCTTTACCACCCATTGAATGCCTTGATTCTGATCGCGGGGCCTGGCCGCGATCAGGCGCTCAATTGTTCGACGAACTGATCTTGGTCCAGCGGTAGAAATCCGGGATCGGATACTTGTAGCTGTCCAGCCAGCGCTGCATGGCCTGGTCGCGTTCCTTGTCGGTCTGCACCTGGCGCACGCTGGACGCCTGGCGGTTGCTCGCCTGCACCTGCAACAGGGCTTCGGTGGCGGTCTGCGGGCGCGGCTGGCGCGGCGGGTCCTCGGCCAGCGCCGACAGTGGCGCGGCCAGGCAGGCCAGGACGATCCAGGGCTTGAACATGTTCACCTCCGCTCAGTTGATGGCCGCGGCCGGGGATTCGGTGGCGGCCAGCGGGCCACGCCCGTTGGCAAGCATGCGCTGCGCCCGGGCCTGGGCCTCGGCGAACTGCTCGGGTTTCAGGTGCAGGCGATTGACCAGGTCCTCCGCCTGGCGCCAGTTGTCCTGCACCAGCGACAGGGTCACCAGGTTAACGGCCGGCAGCGGGTTGTCGTCCTTGAGCTCGATGGCGGTGAGAAATTCGAAACGCGCCTGTTCGTGATTACCCAGGTTCATCTGCACCACACCCAGGTCGTTGCGCACCTTCTCGTCGGTGGGCGCCAGCCGCGCCGCCCGTTGCAGGTTGCGCAGGGCCTGGGCGTCGTCGCCGCGGGCCGAGGCCAGTTGCCCCAGGCCGTGTTCGCCCTCAGCGGCCAGGCAACCGCCGAGCAGACTGCGGTAGAGCGGTTCGGCCTCGGCGCGCCCGAGCAGGCGCAGCACCTTGGCCTTGCGCAGGCGCACCTGGTCGAGCTGGTCGGGCAACTGCTCCAGGTGGGCCAGCCCAGCGTGCGGGCGACCTTCGCTGATCATCTGGTCGGCCATGTCCAGGCTCAATTGCTGGTCGGCATCAGGCTTGCCACAAGCGCCGCCGCCCAATAGGCGCGCCAGGCCTTCGGGAGGCTGCCCGGCGCAGCCGCCAAGCAGCAGCAGGCTGATGAACATCAGGATGGCTTTCATTGTGCGTCTCCCCTATCAATGCCCGAATGTTCGGTGCTTATGAACCCAAGGCCCGCGCCAGGGCGGAAAACCCTGGCCCGGCCAGAACGATGAGCAGGGCCGGGAACAGGAACAGCATCATCACCGCCGACATCTTCGCCGACATCTTCGACACCCGCTCCTGCAGGCCGGTCAGGCGCCGGTCATCAAGCAGTTCCTTGAGCGCCAGCAACGACTTCATCGAGCCACTGCCCTGCACCAGCAGTTGCTGGAGGATGACGCAGGTGTCGATGAACTCGTCCACCGCCAGCAGGCGCGCGGTCTTTTCAAGCTCCGGGCCCAGGGCCAGGCCGGAATCGACCCGCTGCAACACCAGGCGCAACTCGTCGCTGATGTTCGGCACCAGGCTGCGGCCTTCCTGGGCCAGCACGCGCAGGGCCTGCTCCACCGCCAGCCCGGTTTCGAAAAGGATGCGCAGCAACGGGATGAGCAGGCTCACTTCCTCGGCGATGTGCCGCTGGCGCCGGGCCGCCGCCACGACCAGCAGGCGCTTGGGCAACAGGTAGCCCGCGCCCAGCGCACAGAGCACCAGCACGCCCCAGTGCCCGCGGTTTTCCCCGGGCAGGCCATGGGCCAACAGTAGCGCCATGCCCACTGCCAGCACCGGCAAGCCCAATTGCACGGCGGCAAACAGTGCGCGTTGCCGGCTGCGCCGCCAGCCCAGGCGGTCAAGCAGCGCCTGGGTCTCGCCGTCCAGCCGTTGCAGGCGCCGCCCCCAGGGGCTGCTGCCCAGCCACTGCAACCAGTCGCCCAGGCGCTCATCACGGTCCAGCCGCCCCTGCAGGCGCCGCGCCACGCGCTGGCGAGCGCGCCACTGGCCGATGGCCTGCGCGGCCAGCAGGGCGAACGCGGCGAACAGGCACAGGGCGCTGAGCATCAAGGCCATGGTCACAGGCTCCTCATCATGCGCCACAGCACCAGACAGCCGACCGCCTGCATGACAAAGGCGAATAGCAGCATCATCTGGCCGCTGGCGTCGCGCCACATGGCCAGCAGGTAGGTGGGGTTGGCGAACAGGAAGTAGCCGACCATCACCAGCGGCAGCGCGCCGAGGATCCACGCGGTGATGCGGGTCTCGCCGGTCATGGCGCGCAGTTGCCGGTCGCCCTGCTCGTGTTCGCGGATCAGCTTGATCAGGTTCTCCATCAGTTCGCTGGCGTTGCCGCCGTGGCGCTGGTTGATGCGCAGCCCCAGGGCGAACATGCGCAGTTCGGCCTGACCGTAGAGTTCGGCGAACTCGCTGACGGCATCTTCCAGCGGCACACCGAGCTGCACGTTGCGCCGCACCCGCAGCATCGCCGAGCGCAACGGCTCGCGGGTGCTGTCGACGCCGCCGAGCACCGCCTCGTTGAGGGTGCGCCCGGCCTTGAGGCTGCGCACGCTGTAGTCGAGCAGGCCGGGCAACTGCTGGACGATCTGCTGCAGGCGCCGCCGGCAGCGCCAACTCAGGTACAGGTGGCCGAGCACAGGCAGGCCGGCCAGCACCATCAGCGCCGCCACCCAGCCGGCCAGCACGCCGGCCAGCACGGTCAGCGCCAGCCAACCCAGCAACCAGGGCCGGGGGGAAAAATCGGCATGGACAAGCCCCGCCCGCTGCAACAGCGGGTCGAGCCAGTCACGCCGGGCATTGCCGCTGCGCACGACACGGTAGGCCCGCCCCAGACGGTCGAGGATGCGCTCCTCGCCGCGCTTGTACAGGCCCAGGCGCCACAGCAGCAAGGCCATGCCCAGGCACAGGGGTGACAGGGCCAGCAGCAGCGGCCCCATCACAGCACCCCTTCGTGGCGCAGCTTGCCGCCGGCGGGGTTCGGCGCCTCGCGCAGAAAGCCTTCGCCACTGCGTCGGTCCAGGCGGAACAAGGTGTTGGTGACATACACATCGTCGCGCACCCCGACCACTTCCAGCACCTCGCTGACGCAGCGCCGGCCATCGGCCAGGCGGGTCAGCTGGATCACCACGTCCAGCGCGGCGCAGATCATCTGCCGCAGGGTCTTCTCGGCAATCTGCCGCCCCGTCAGGCCAACCAGGGTCTCCAGGCGCAGCAGGGCGTCCTGGGCGGTGTTGGCGTGCACCGTGCTCATCGAACCGTCATGGCCGGTGTTCATCGCGGTCATCACGTCGAGCACCTCGGCGCCGCGGATCTCGCCGAGGATGATGCGGTCGGGGCGCATGCGCAGGGCATTGCGGATCAGCTCGCTGGCCTTGATCTCGCCGTGGCCCTCGGCATTCGGCGGGCGGGTTTCCAGGCGTACCACATGGGGGTGGTGCAGCTGCAGTTCGGCCACGTCCTCGATGGTCACCAGGCGCTCCTGGGGCGCGATCATCTGGCTGAGGATGTTGAGCAAGGTGGTCTTGCCGGTGCCGGTGCCGCCACTGACCAGGATGTTGCAACGCCGGCCCACGGCGCGTTCGAGAAAGTCGTAGATGGGCTGGTCGATGGCCCGGGTGGCCAGCAGGTCGGCGCTCTTGAGCATGTCCTGGCGAAACTTGCGGATCGACAGGCACGGCCCGTCCAGGGCCACCGGCGGAATGATCGCGTTGACCCGGCTGCCGTCGGGCATGCGCGCATCGACCATTGGCGACGACTCGTCCAGGCGCCGGCCCAGGGGCGCGAGGATGCGCTGCATGACCCGCTCGACATGGTGCGCGTCGATGAAGCGCAGGTCGGTCTGCTGCAGCAAGCCAGAGCGCTCGACGAACACCCGGTACGGGCCGTTGACCAGGATCTCGGTCACGCTCGGGTCGCGCAGCAGCACCTCCAGCGGACCATAACCGGTGAGCTCGTCGACGATCTCCTCGGCCAGGCGCTCCATCTCGTAGCGCGACAGGGCCAGGCGCAGACGCGCCACATAGTCACCCACCTGCTCGAGGACGAACTGCGCCAGCACCGGCCGCGCGCCCTCCAGCAGGTTGCGGCCGCTGTCCTCGATGGCATCGATCACGTGCCGGTGCAGGGCGCGCTTGAGCGCCTGCGGGTCACTGGCCGCATGTCGGGGCCCGCCAAAGGGTTCTTCGCTGATCATCGGTTGCCCCACAGCCGGCGCAGCCAGCTCTGGCCCGGCGGTGCGAGGTTTTCCGAGCGCCGCGCCAGGCGCTCGCCAAGCCCGCGCAGGGCCTGGGTAAGGCTTTCACGCGGGGCCAGTTCGAACAGGCTCAGGCCCTGGTTCTTGGCGTTCAGGCGCACTTCCGGGCTGTAGGGCATGACCTTGAGCAAGGGCAGCCCGTAGCGCTTGGCCAGGGCCTCGGCATCCGGCGCCACCTGGCGCAGGTAGCGGTCCACCAGCAGGCTGGCGTGCTCGAGCTTGATGCCACGGTCGCGCCACTGCTCGAGCACATCCAGGTTGCGCCGGCAGTCGAGGATGTTCTGGTCGGTGTAGACGATCAGCTTGTCGCAGTGGCTGACGAGGGTCCGCAGCGCCTCGCTGTCGGCCTGCCCGGTGAGGTTCACGACGATGTGCTGGAAGTGCTGGCGCAGGGCGCCGAGGAGCATATGCAGCTCGGCGGCGCTGGACTGTTGCAGGGCCTCGTCGTTATCGGCATAGGCGAGGATGCGCAGGCCACCCTTGTCGCGGGTGAAGGCGCTGTCGATCAGGGTGGCGTCGAGCCGGCGCAGGTGGCGCAGGGCATCGCCGAAATGGAACGACGCTTCCAGACCGAGCAAGGCCAGGCTGTCGCCGCGGGGCAGGCCGAGGTCGAGCAGCAGGGTCTGCTGCCCGCTTTCCTGCACCACCCGCGCCAGGTGGGTGGTGAGCAGCGCGCCATCCGCGCCGCGCTGGGCACCGTAGAGCACGGTGAGGCCGCCCAGGCTGGGGTTGCTGGTGGCCGTCGGCAAGCGCTTGCCCAGGCGCCGCACCAGCCCCGCCACCTCGCTGGCGCGCGAGCCGTAGGCGACGAAGTCGCGGGCGCCGGCGCGCATGGCGTGCAGCACCAGCTGGTTGTCCATGCCGTCGCCGAGGGCGACGATGGCCAGCATCGGCTTGGCTTCCAGCAGGCCTTCGATCAACGCGCACTGGCCGATCAGCTGTTCGCGGTCCAGGCCGATGAACACCAGGTTGCTGAAGGTCATGTCGACCAGCGCCAGCAACTCGTCGAGGTTCGGACTGCTGGCGCCGATCACCTGCCCCAGCGGTGCCAACGCGCCCTGCAGCCAGTGCAGGTCTTCGTCGTTGCGGGTCAGGGCCAGGTAGGTCTGGTTCAGGCTTTCGCTCATTGGGACAACCCGCCACGGCCTTCGAAATTGCCGTTTTCCATGAAGAACAGGCGGCCCCAGCTGGGGTCGTAGGTGCGCAGCGCCTCGCCCGGCAGCTCCGGCAGGCGCGCATTGGCGGCCAACGGCTGGACCAGGTGCGGGGTGACGATCATCAGCAGCTCGGTCTCTTCGCGGTTGAGCGCCGACTGGCGGAAGAACGCGCCGATGATCGGCAGGTTGCCCAGGCCCGGCATCTTGTCCACGGCCGAGCGTACGTTACTGCTGATCAGCCCGCTGATGATGAAGCTCTCGCCATCGGCCAGCGAAATGCTGGTGTCGGTGCGGCGCACGCTCAGGCCCGGCACCTGGGTACCGGCGATGACCACCGCGTTGTTGTAGTCGAGCTCGCTGACCTCGGGCGCCACCTTGAGGGTGATGCGGTTGCGGCTGACCACGGTCGGGGTCAGCGCCAGGCGCACGCCGAACTCCTTGTACTCGATGGACACGTTGTCGCTGCCGCTGCTGGGCACCGGGATGGGGATCTCGCCGCCGGCCAGGAAGCTCGCGGTCAGGCCGCTGAGCACGGTCAGGCTGGGGCGGGCCAGGGTGTAGGCGAAGCCGCTGTTCTCCAGAGCGTTGATCATCGCCAGGAAGCGGCTGCTGCCGCCGCCCCAGACGATGTTGAAGACGTCGTTGTCGAGCGGGATGCCGGGCCGCACATCGGCGTAGGTCACCGGGTTGGTGCCGGTGGCGACACCCGGCACGTAGCCGGGGCGCACCACGGTGTTGGGCACGGTATTGGGTGAGCCGATCAGGCTGTTGTTCGAGCCCTTGAAGAACAACCTAGCGCCGGCCTCCTTGTACTTCAGGCGGCGCACTTCGACGAAGCGGATATCGGCCTGCACCTGCACGGGCAGGTCCTCCTGGGCCGTGGGCAGTTGCGCGGCCTCTGCCATGTCGGCGCTGGCCCGGCCCTTGACGAACAGCATGGCCCGATGCGGCTGGGCGGCGCAGTCGGTCCACAGCATCAGGCTGGTGGTGCCCTGCCCCACCGCCGTGAGCAGCACGGCCCGCTCGCCGCTGGGCTGCACATCGGCCACCTTGGGCTCGCCGACCGCCGCCCGGGTGATGGCCACCGGCAGGCGCAGCTCCTGCTGCAGGCCCTGATCCATCTCGATGACCGAGGGCAGTTGGCCGAAGGCCGCGCAACCCTTCGCGGCCGCCTGCGCCGTCGGTGCGAGCAAGGCCAGGGCCAGCAGCGCCGGGGCCAGCCAGTTGCCTCGAGGAGTAACACGCAAAGAACTACGCATGGATCGCATCCTTGCCGGTTCAGGGAGTCTTGTTGTTGTCGCCGTTCTGCGCGCCGCGGATGATCTGCATGGTCGGCGCGCCAGCCGCCGCGGCCGCCGCCTGGCTGGCCAGGGGCACCTGGGACAGCTGGCTGAAGCGGTAGAGGTTGCGGTTGGCCGTTTCCAGTTGCGGGCTGGCATCCTGGCCGGACCAATACCCGGCCAGCAGCGGCTCGTCGGCACTGCGCACCGCCAGGCGCAGGGTCCCGGCCTGGGCCGCCAGCATCAACCGGCTGGCCAGGGCCTCGGGCACGGCCAGGCCCACGGTGCGCACAGGGTTGCTGGCAATGGACTGCTGGTCGCGGCGGGCCTTCTGCTCTTCGGCGCTCTGGGCCGGGCGTCCATCGTTGGCTAGGCCCGTCTGCTGGTCGACGCTCAGCACGCGCAAGGCCGGCAACACCACCTGGGCGGAGGATTGCGGGTTGTTGTTTTCTTCACGCAGGAACAGCAGCACGTCGACATAATCGCCTGGGCGCAGTTGCCCGGCCGCACCGATCACATCGTCGATGGCCACCGCGACCGCCCGTTCGTGGGCGCGAATCATCCGCGCCAGGGGGCCGCCGGCCTGGAAGCTCGACTCGTCCAGCCAACTGCCCGCCGCAAGGGGGCGGGTACTGCTGCGCCCGAGCACCTGGTCCAGTTGCTGGAAAGCACCGGCCGGGACTACCTGCAGACGCTCGAGGAGCACATCCTCCTCGCTCAAGGGGGTGTTGGCCGCGACCGCCCTGCGCAGGACCACGATGGGCGAGCGTGGGGGTTCCGGGGGCGCGGCGGGTACGGCAGCGGCCGGGATGGCGGCCTCGCCGGGCGGGGTGAGAGGTGCCGGCGCAGGCTCGGGCGGACGGCTGAGGCGCAGGCCCCAGTACCCCGTGAGCAAGGCCGCGAGCAGGAATAGGCCGGCGAGGATCATGGTCAGGCGACTGCTCATCTGCGCTCTCCCTTACGCCTGGGACCAATGATGGCAAAACGTAACTATTTCGCTATTGGACGGTAGCTGAGGCGCAATCTTTCGCCATTACCTGTGCTGGTTTTTTCGAGCCACGAAATTGACGCACCGACAAAACAAAAACTTAGCGCCGCCAATTCCAACCAATACTTTTGGATTAATGCTTTTTTACATTTGCAGGCCGCCACGGCTTGGCGATGCTCTGATGGCAAAGGGGTATCACTTATCAAGCCCCTCCGACCGGCGCCCATCGAGCGCAAGGAGACGTGCCATGCTGCTGCAACAGATCCTTCTCCATGTGAAGACCTTCCTCCTGCGCAAGGACGGCGCCTCCGGTATCGAGTACGCGGTCATCGCGGCCATGGTCGCCGTGGTACTGGCCGGCTTCGTCACCCCCATCTCCACCGAAGTGTCGGAGATCATGACCAAGATCCAGACCGCGATCACCCAGTGACCGCACCGCGCCAGCGAGACGTGTAGTCCAACCGCCCGGAGCCAAGCATGCCGACCTCTTCCTTGCGTCAACAGATCCTGCTGGTGGACGACGAGGAGGAGGCCTTGCTGGAGCTGGCCGAGCTGCTGGAAAACGAAGGTTTCTGTTGTCACACCGCCACTTCGGTCAGGTCCGCCCTGCAACAGCTGACCCGCCACCCCGATGTCGCCCTGGTGATCACCGACCTGCGCATGCCCGAGGAAAGTGGCCTGGGCCTGGTCCAGCGCCTGCGCGAACATACCGCGCGCCAGCATTTGCCGGTGATCGTCATGTCCGGGCATGCCGACATGGACGATGTCAGCGACCTGCTGCGGCTGCAGGTACTCGACCTGTTCCGCAAGCCGATCTATCACGCCCGCCTGCTCGAGACGCTGGAGAACCTGTTTCCCAAGCCGTTGATGCAGGCGGTGAAATAACGCCGGACTTGGCACCGTACAACGCCCTTACAGAAGGCGCCGCTGACGCGGCGCATCGCCGGCAAGCCGGCTCCCACAAGGAAAGCGCTCGACCTGAGACGGTGCGCGGTCAGTGTGGGAGCCGGCTTGCCGGCGATGGGGGGCCACAGCTCCCCCTTACAATTGATAACTGAAACTCAGGTTCAGCCGTGGCCGCCGGTTGAAGCTGTCCAGCGCCATGTCCGACATCGGCTTGGCCACCTCCACCGCGATGTTGTAGTAGCGCATATCGCCAAAGCGCAGCCCCAGCGCCGCCGACGACATCTTCGAGTCGCGCACGTCCAGCGCGTTGAACCAGGCCCGCGCGGTGTCGAGCGCCACATAGGGCTGCACCACCTTGAGCCAGCCAGTGTCGCGCCGGAAACTGTAGTTGAGCTCGTAGGCCAGCCCCCAGCCCTTGTCACCGGAGCCTTGGTCGCTGGGGTAGCCGCGCCCGAAGTTCTGCCCGCCGAACACTGCCCGCTCGCTGTCGGGCAGGCTGTCGTTGCTCCAGTAAGCCGCCGCCGACGCCACGCCCTGCCAGTTGTCGCTGAAGTTGTCGCTCTGCACGCCCGAGACCCGCAGGCGCAGGAAGTCCAGGTCGTAGTCGGCATTGGTGTTGGCGCCAAGGCGATCCAACCCCTGGTAGACACCGGCACTGATAATCCGCAGGCGGCGCGCCTCGGCCTTGCGCCAGTCGCCTTCGAAGGACAGCGCGCGGATATCGGTCTCGCTGTCCAGGCGCAGGGGGAAGCCCACCACCTGGTAATCGATGCGGTCGTTGACCACGTAGAAGCGCCCGACCACCTCCAGCCATTCACTGGCCGAGGCGATCAGCGATTGGCTGATGCCCACCGAGTAGCGTTCGTTTTCGCGGTGCTGGGTCAGGTCGATGCCGTTGTCCAGACGGATGCGCGCCTTGGGGTCGCTGCGATAGCGCGAAGCCGACAACAGCAGCTTCGAGCCTTCGGCATCGAGGAACTGGCTGTAGTCGAGGCGGTAGTAATGCTCCTTGTCCTCGCCGGGCGGTACCAGCACGCTGGCGCTCAATTGTTCGGCGAAGCGGGTCTGCGCGTTGCTGCTGGCGCCCAGCAGCGCCTGCAGGTCGTCGCGGCTGCCGTCGTTGAGGCTCAAGGTGGTGGTGATCGGCTTGCGCGACACCTGGGCGAGCAGGCGGGTCGCGCCGTCGGTGGTCGCCGGGGGCGGCACCTGGGCCTGGAACGTCACCCCGGGGATGCGCCCGGCCAGGCTGGTATAGCGCTCGAAGCTTTCGCGGGTCAGCGGACGCTCGGCTTTGAGCCGGTCCAGCAGTTGCTCCAGATAGGCCCGCGCCGCGCCGATATCACCCTCGATCTGATAGTCGTGGATGTAGCCTTCCACCAGCACCACGCGCACCCGGCCATCGGCGAAGTCCTGGGGTGGCAGGTAGGCGTATGACAGCAGGTAGCCGTCCTGCTGGTAGCGTTGGGTGAGGCGGCGGGTGGTCTCGATCAGCTCGGCGAGCGTGACCTCGCGCCCGATCACCGGCTGGAAATGCTCGCGCAGGTCGCTCAGGGGGTAGACCGTGCCGCCTTCGAAGCGCACCTTGCGCACCGCCACCCGGGTATTCATCAGCAACGGAGGTTGCCGCGAAGTGTCCACGCTGGGCACGCGCAAGCCGGGCTGGTCGGGACGGTAGGCATCCACCGGCAGGTTGGGCGTGGGCAGGCGGCGTTCGGTCTCGTTGCTGTTGAGGAAACTCGGCAGGGGTTCGCCCCGGGCCAGGCAGGCTGCGGACAGCCCCAGCATCGTCAGCAGCAATCGGCGCATTCGGACACTCCATGATCCACGGATGGCTGGATGACCGACCGGCGAACGGCGCGCCGGTCGGTCTCACTCACCTTGAGCGTAGCCCGTGGCGTCAGCGCTGCCCGCCTGCCAGAGCCCCTGACACACCACTCAGCGCGCCACCAAGACCACTGACCGGTGTGCCGCCGCCATTGACCAAGGTGCCCGCCTGACCGAGCGTGGCCCCGACTGCGGTCACTGTCGCACCGACCTGGCTGACGACGGGGTTGCCTGTGGCACCGGCCAGTTGCGTACCGGCAGAGCCCACCGCGCCGCCGACCTGGTTCAGCAACCCCGCCACGGGTGCGCCGACGCCGGTACTGGCGCCGACTTGCTGAGTCACGCTGGATACACCGGCGACCACCGGGTTGAGGCCGCTGCCCACCTGTTGGGTCAGCGCCGCGACCGGCGCCCCGGCAGCACTGTTGGCCACGCCGTTGCCACCGAGCACCGTGCCCAGGCTGGCGACGGTATTGCCCGCCTGCACCGAAGTGCCGCCGATACCGCTCACGGTCGGGCTGGCGGTGCTTGCCGTCAGCCCACTGCCGGCACCGGCCACCACGCCGCCGACGGTTTCCAGCAGGCCGCTGCGTGGGCCGCCACTAACAGGGGCCAGCCCGCTCGCCGTGCTGACCGCGGTGCCGGTATTGACCACCGCCTGCCCGAGCGTGCTGCTCAACGGGTTGCCGTTACCCGCCAGTTGCTGGCCGGCCTGGTTCAGGGCACCACCGGTCTGGTTCAGCGCCTGGTTCAGCGGGCCGGCGAGCCCGGTCTGCCGCGTGGCATTGGCCGCCGTGTTTTCCACCAGCGAGACCACCGGCACCAAGGCATCGCTCACGCCTTGGGTCGTGCCGGCGAGCGGGCCGCTGGTGCCGACCGGCGACAGGGTGTCACCGAGCATGGTCACGGCCTGGCCGACCCGGTCGACGCCTTGACCGGCCCCGGCAACCAGTTGGTTGACCACCGGCACCTGCTCGACCGGCCCGCTGCTGGCCAGCCCGGCCACGCCCTGGCCAAGGCCGGAGACACCCCCGCCCAGGTCGGCGGTGGCCGCACCGACTACGCCCACCGTGGTGCCCACGGCATTGTTGCCGGTACCCAGTTGCCCCAGGCCCTCGCTCAAGCCGCCTCCGACGCTGTTCACGGCGTTGCCGGCGGAGGACACCAGCGTGCCCACACCACCGCTCAAAGAAGTATTGCCGGCAATGGGCAGCGCACCGATCACCTGGCCGAGATTGCTCACGCCGTCACCGACCCCGGACACGGTATTGCCCAACTGGTCGACCACCTGGCCGGTGACCAGCGCAGTGGGTGTGGTACCACCGCCCGTGCCACCATCACCGCCACCAGGGGTGCTGCCGCCGCCAGTGCCACCGCCGCCACCGGTACCGGTACCGGCGCTGCCATCACCCGGGGTCGTGGTGCCACCGCTACCGCCTCCACCACTGCCGCCCGTACCATCGCCCCCGCCACCACCGGCTCCGGCCCCCGCGCCGCCATCGGACGACGATCCATCGACCTCGCTGTGATGCCCGCCGCCGCCGCTGCTGCAACCGGCAAGGCCCAGACTCACGGCCATCGTCAGCGCCGTTGCCGCCTTGATCCACGCTTGAGTGTTCATGGAAGGACTCCCGCTGCTGCTGATTGTTTTGCTCACAACAGCAGTGAAAGCGCACGGCGCCGAATCGGGTAGCTCTCAACTTGGTGTTAGTACCTGTGGCAGGGGCGATGAGGACGGGAAAACAACCAGAATTTCAGTGGTTTGACGATGTGCGCAGGGATGCGCCACGAAAGGATTAGTCGTAACTCATTAGTACAAGCGGCAAGCCCTGCCAGTGTTGCCGGGCTTGCCGACCGGGGCGTCAGAAGTCGAAGAACACCGTCTCCCCGTCGCCCTGGATACGAATGTCGAAGCGGTACGCGGTCTTGCCATCCACTTCGCAGCGCCGGGCAATCAAGGTCTCGCGCCGCTGCGGCTGCTCGATCAGGTTCAGCACCGGACACCTGGCATTCGCCTCGGCTTCGTCATCGAAGTACAGCCGGGTATGCAGGTGGATGTTGATGCCCCGGGCAAACAGGCTGAGGTTGATGTGCGGGGCCATCGGCACGCCCGCGGCGTTGTTCACCACCCCCGGCTTGACCGTGTGCAGGGTCCACTCGCCGGCATCGAAGGTGGTGGCGGTGCGGCCGAAGCTGTTGAAGGCGTTCTCGAGGTGGTACTCGTCCTGGTAACGGCCCTCGGCGTCGGCCTGCCACACCTCCAGGAACGAATCGCGCACCAGGTGGCCATTGCCGTCGTACACCTGGCCGATCAGCAGGATATGCTCGCCCGGGGCATCGGGCCGGGCCAGGCAGTTCCAGATTTCCTGGTCACGGGTCGGGTTGCCGGCCGCTTCCAGGGCAAGGCCGATGTGCACATAGGGGCCGGCGGTCTGCGAAGGGGTTTCCGGCAGCAGTTCGATAGGCATGACGGGCCTCCTCAGCGGTTTTCGAAGTGGGTCTGGCGCTGGCCGCGCAGGACGATGTCGAAGCGGTAGGCCAGGCAATCCATGGGGTTGGCGTGGCTCATGTCGAGCCTGGCGATCAGCCGTTCGACGGCATCCGGGTTGGCGATCGACTTGACGATCGGGCACAGCGGGATCAGCGGGTCGCCCTCGAAGTACAACTGGGTGATCAGCTTGGTGGCGATCGACGGGCCGCTGATGGAGAAATGGATATGCGCCGGGCGCCAGTCGTTGGGGCCGTTGCGCCAGGGGTACGGGCCGGGCTTGATGGTGCGGAAACTGTAGTAGCCGTCGCGATCGGTCAGGCAGCGGCCGACACCGCCGAAGTTCGGGTCCAGTGGTGCCAGGTAGCGGTCGTTCTTGTGCCGGTAACGGCCCCCGGCATTGGCCTGCCACATTTCCACCAGGGTGTTGGGCACCGGCTTGCCGTACTGGTCGACCACCCGCCCGGCAACGATGATGCGCTCGCCGATGGGCAGGCCACCCTGGTTGAAGTTGAGCAGCAGGTCATGGTCGTGCTCGCCGAAGCGCAGGTGGGAAAAGTCCGGGCCGGTGCTTTCGCTGATCGACTGCGGGATGCTGACCAGCGCCTGGCGCGGGGAGCGCGCCACAGAGGTCTTGTAGTCGGGGGTGAAGGCCTTGGGGTGCCAGTTGCGATCACGGATCACGAAGCGGCTGGTGTCCTGGGCGGGCATGCCGGTTTCCTCTCTTGGAATTATCGAACGCCTGGGCGTGGCAGGCGGACTTGCAGTTTCCGGCAGGTGCGAAGGGATGAATATTGAATTCAGCGGTCCATGGCATAACCATTTGGTTATGCATCAGCGACGGGGGATACACCTCGGTCAGCGCTGAACTAATCTTGGACTTCATGTTTCAGCAACCGGAGAGCTCTACATGGAATGGCGAAAAGGCCGACGCAGCGACAACGTGGTCGATGCCCGCGGCGCAGGGGGTGGCGGCGGCATGCGTTTCGGCGGCGGCAAGGGCCTTGGGCTCGGCGCCATCCTGCTGATCGTCGGCATTGGCTGGCTCACCGGGCAAGACCCGCTGCAGATCCTCGGCCAGCTGGCCGGGCAGATGGAGCAGCAACAGACCGCCCCGGCCAACGTCGACGGCAAGGCACCGCCAGCCAACGACGAGCAGGCCGAGTTCGTCGCCTCGGTCCTCGGCGACACCGAGGACACCTGGAAGGCGCTGTTCGCCCAGGCCGGCAAACAGTACCGCGACCCTAAGCTGGTGCTGTTCAGCGGCCAGGTCAACTCCGCCTGCGGCTTCGCCTCCTCGGCGGTCGGGCCGTTCTATTGCCCCGGAGACCAGCGCGTGTACCTGGACATGACTTTCTTCCGCGAAATGGAAACCCGCTTCAAGGCCGCCGGCGACTTCGCCCAAGCCTATGTGATCGCCCACGAAATCGGCCACCACGTGCAAACCCTGCTCGGCGTCTCGGCCAAGGTCGATGCGGCGCGCCGCAGTGGCCAGCGCATGGAAGGCGACAACGGCCTGCTGGTACGCCAGGAGCTGCAGGCCGACTGCCTGGCCGGAGTCTGGGCCTACCAGGCGCAGAAACGCCTGAACTGGCTGGAGCCGGGGGACGTCGAGGAGGCGTTGAATGCCGCCAACGCCATCGGTGACGATCGGCTGCAGCAGCAGGGCCAGGGCCGCGTGGTGCCCGACTCGTTCACCCATGGCACCTCGCAGCAGCGCGTGCGCTGGTTCAAGGCCGGGTTCTCCAGCGGCGACCTGAATCAGTGCGACACGTTCAGCGCGCGTAGCCTCTGAAATCGCCATCGGCGGCGAGCCGGCTCCTGCCGTGGAGCCGGCTCACCCGCGAATGACAACGTCAAAAACATAAACGTATTCAACAAGTTACAAATTTGCTGAAAAAGCGTTTCAGCTTCTCCCTCCGTTGCCGATAAGTCCTACACAAATCTGCGGGCTATCTGACAACAACAACGCCCAGCTTTTGAGATCAAGTGAGCGAAATCATTCTCTGGGAGAGCGTGCATGAACAGTTGGTTCGCCAATATCAGCGTCAACCTCAAACTCGGCCTGGGCTTCGGCCTGGTCCTGGTCCTGACCGGCCTGCTGGCCCTGACCGGCTGGAATAGCCTGGGCAGCCTTATCGACCGCAGCAACTGGATGAGCGACATCACCCAGCTCAACAGTGACCTGACCAACCTGCGTGTGGCCCGCCTGCAGTGGATGCTGACCAACGGCGACGACGCCTCGGCGGCCAACGTCCAGGCCAAGCTCGACGCCTTCGGCAGCCAGCAGCAGCACCTGGTCAACACCTTCAAGAGCCCCGAAAACCTCAAGCTGTTGCGCGAGCAGGGCCAGAGCATCAGCGAGTACCGGGTTTCGCTGGAAAAGATGCGCCAGGGCTACAAGACCACCCTCGCCGCCCGCGAGTCGATGAACCAGGCCGCGGCCCGCGCCAATGACGCCATCGAGGCGATCAGCAGCACCGTGCTGTCCAGCAGCGAAAGCGACGCCAGCCGCCTGGCCCAGTACCTGCTGATCAGCAAGGCCAAGCAGCAGCTGGTGCAAGTGCGCCTGGACGTGCGCAGCTACATCGCCGACCTGACCAGCGAAGCCGAGCAGTCCGCCCTGCGCCAGCTGGAAAACGCCCTCAACGAAATCGACAGCCTCAAGCGCCAGCTGCCGGGCGAAGCCTCGCGCATCCAGCAATTCGAAAGCGCCGTGCTCGCCTACCGCGACGCCGTGCGTCAGTTCCGCGACGCCACTGCCGCCATTGGCGTGGCCCGTGCAGAAATGACCGTGCAGGGCGCCGACATCGTCAAGCGCAGCGACGAGCTGTACAAGATCCAGATCGAGCGCCGTGACGCCGAAAGCGTCCAGGCCCGCAGCCTGCAGACTTCCGCCACCCTGCTGGCGCTGCTGGTCGGCGTGCTCGCCGCGTTCATCATCACCCGCCAGATCACCCGCCCGCTGCGCGAGACCATGGACGTGGTCAACCGCATCGCCAGCGGCGACCTCACCCAGCAACTGCGCGTCACCCGCCGCGACGAACTGGGTGCCCTGCAACAAGGCATCGCACGCATGGGCACCACCCTGCGTGACCTGATCACCGGCATCCGCGACGGCGTGACCCAGATCGCCAGCGCCGCCGAAGAGCTGTCGGCGGTGACCGAGCAGACCAGCGCCGGCGCCAACAGCCAGAAGGTCGAGACCGACCAGGTGGCCACCGCCATGCACGAAATGGCCGCCACCGTGCAGGAAGTCGCGCGCAACGCCGAACAAGCCTCCCATGCCGCGACCAACGCCGACGACGAAGCCCGTGTCGGCGACAAGGTAGTGGGTGAAGCGATCAGCCAGATCGAACGCCTGGCCCACGAAGTGCACCGCTCCACCGAGGCCATGACCCTGCTGCAGCAGGAAAGCCAGAAGATCGGCAGCGTCATGGACGTGATCAAGTCGGTGGCCGAGCAGACCAACCTGCTGGCGCTCAACGCCGCCATCGAGGCGGCCCGTGCCGGCGAGGCCGGGCGTGGTTTCGCCGTGGTCGCCGACGAGGTGCGTGGCCTGGCCCAGCGCACCCAGCAGTCCACCGAGGAAATCGAAGGCCTGATCGCCAGCCTGCAGCACGGCACCCAGCAGGTCGCCGAGGTGATGAACGGCAGCCGCAACCTGACCGACAGCAGTGTCGAGCTGGCACGCAAGGCCGGTGGTTCGCTGGAGAGCATCACCCGTACGGTGTCGAACATCCAGTCGATGAACCAGCAGATCGCCGCCGCCGCCGAGCAGCAGAGCGCCGTGGCCGAAGAGATCAGCCGCAGCATCCTCAACGTGCGCGACGTGTCGGAGCAGACCGCCGCGGCCAGTGACGAGACCGCCGCCTCCAGCGTCGAGCTGGCGCGCCTGGGTGGCCACCTGCAGACCCTGGTCAGCCAGTTCCGCGTCTGATCCTGTAAAGCAGCGCGGGGCAAGCCCGCTCCCACTGGTTCGTGGGAGCGGGCTTGCCCCGCGTTCATTTGCGGCTCGGGTTACTTGACGATCATCCCCACCCCACGCCCACGCGGGTCAGACGCCGTCTCCAACTTCTCGCCGGTCACCCGGATCGCCTGGATGTCGCCCATCTCCCAGCCCTGGTCCTCCAGCACGTAGCCCATCTTCTTCAGGTCGTCAGCCACCTGCCCCTTGAGCGGCGCATAGCTGTCGAAGTAGATGGTGTCCTTGGGCAGCAACTGGTGATGCACGCGCTGCGCCGCCACGGCCTTCTCCAGCGGCATGCCGAAGTCGTACAGGTTGTTCATCACCTGGAAGATCGAGGTGAAGATCCGCGAACCGCCCGGGGTGCCCAGCACCAGCACCACCTTGCCGTCACGCGCCACCAGGCTCGGGCTCATCGACGAGAGCATGCGCTTGCCCGGCGCGATGGCATTGGCGTCGCCGCCGACCACGCCAAAGGCGTTGGCCGCGCCCGGCTTGGCGCTGAAGTCGTCCATCTCGTCGTTGAGCAGGAAGCCCGCGCCCTTGACCACCACGCCGCTGCCATAGTCGAGGTTGAGGGTGTAGGTGTTGCTCACCGCGTTGCCCTGCTTGTCGACGATGGAGAAGTGCGTGGTCTGGTGCGGCTCCAGCCCCGGCTTGACCTGGTCGGTTGCGGAAATCGCGTTCGGGTTGACCTGGGCGGCACGCTTGGCCAGGTAATCCTTGGCCACCAGCTGGTCGACCGGGACCTTGGTGAAAGCCGGATCGCCGAGATAGTCGGCGCGGTCGGCGAACACGCGCTTCTCGATCTCGGCCAGCAGGTGGATGTACTTGGCCGAGTTGTGCTCGACGCCCTTGAAATCCGCCGCCCGGTCTTCCTTGATGCCCAGCAGCTGGGCCAGGGCGACGCCGCCGGAGCTTGGTGGCGGCGCGGTGTAGACCACGTTGCCGCGCCAGCTGATGGCGATCGGGTCACGCCACACGGCCTTGTAGTCCTTGAGGTCGTCCTTGCTGATCAAGCCCTTGTCGGCCTGCATCTGCGCCACCAGCAAGTCGGCGGTCTTGCCCTGGTAGAACTCGCTGACACCCTTGTCGGCAATGCGCTCGAGGGTCTGCGCCAGCTCCGGCTGCTTGAACAGCTCGCCGACCTTCATGCTGCCGAAGTAGTCGTTGAAATTGGTCGCGGTCTTGAACAGGCCCTGGGCGTCGTCACGGTACTGGTATTGCTTCTGGGCAATCTTGAAACCGTTCTTCGCATAGCCGATGGCCGGGGTCAGCAGCTCGCTCCACTCGAGCTTGCCGAACTTCTGGTGCGCCTCCCACAACCCCATCACCGTGCCCGGCACACCGGCCGCGCGCACGCCGACCAGGCTGAGGTTCTCGATCACCTCGCCCTTGTCGTCCAGGTACATGGTCTTGGTCGCAGCCTTGGGCGCCACTTCGCGGTAGTCGAGGAAGTAGGGTTTGCCGTCGACGAACAGGGTCATGAAGCCACCGCCGCCGATGTTGCCGGCCTCGGGGTAGGTCACGGCCAGGGTGAAGGCGGTGGCGACGGCGGCGTCCACCGCGTTGCCGCCCTTCTTGAGGATGTCGGCGGCCACCTGTGCGCCATATTGATCAGGCGCGGCTACCGCGCCGCCTTCCAGGGTCACGGCGAAGGCAGAGGAGCAGCTCAGGATCGCGGCCCCGAGGGCCAGGGGCTGGAACATGACAATACGCATGCGCACTTCCTTGGTGTTGTTTTTGTTGATCAGTCATTAAGGCCGAAGCCCTGTAACTAAGCAAACACCCCGGTCGTTTCGCGCCGCCGACGGGCAGACCCTGTCGCGTTCAGGCAACTCAGCAGGCGTAGACCGCCAGCTTTTTCTGGATGAAATCGAGAAAGCACTGGATGCGCAGGGCCAGCTGGGTGTTGCGGTAGTAGACCGCGTGGATCGGCTGGCGATAGCCATTGTTGTGCTCGGCCAGGATCACGTTCAGACGGCCGGCGCGGATGTCCTCGTGGGTCATGAAGTGCGACAGGCTGACGATGCCCTCGCCGGCGATGGCCAGCTGGCGCAGGGTTTCGCCGCTCGAGGCGACCAGCTGCGGGCGGATTGCCCAGCGGTCGCCCTGGGCATGGCGCAGTGGCCATTGGTTGAGCGACTCGAGGGAGCTGAAGCCGAGCAGGCAATGAGCCTCGAGGTCCTCGACCCGTTCCGGTGTGCCATGCCGGGCCAGGTAATCAGGGCTGGCAAGCACCTGCACCGGGCTGCAGCCGAGCGAACGGGCGTGCAGGCTGGAGTCGGCCAGTTCGCCGATGCGGATGGCCACGTCAGTGCTTTGCTCCAGCAGGTCGATGATCAGGTCGTCGGTGTTCAATTCCAGCTCGATGCCGGGGTACTGCTGGCGGAACTCGCCGATCCACGGCAGGATCGCGTGCAGCATGAACGGCGCGGCGGCGTTGATGCGCAGGCGCCCGGTCGGGGTCTGGCGGTTCAGCGACAGGCGCTCTTCCATGTCGTCCATCTGCTCGAGAATCGCCCGGGCGCGCGCCAGGAAGAAACGCCCCTCCTCGGTCAGGTCCATGCGCCGAGTGGTGCGATTGACCAGCGTGGTGCCGAGCTTGCCCTCCAGACGCGACAAGGTTCGGCTGACTGCGGAGGGCGTCTGGCCGATCTGCTCCGCGGCGGCGGAGATCGAGCCGCTGTCGATGACGGCGACAAATACCTGGAGTTCTTCGGATCGGGTTTTCACGCACGAGGACCTGAATGGAGGATGCCGTGATTGATAGCTGTTGAGCCTGGCATGCGCAAGCAGTAAGTCCATCGTGGGGCAAGCCCGCTCCCACGATAATCAGGGCTTCGTGGGAGCGGGCTTGCCCCGCGATGGGTCGCGACTCAATAGCCCTTGCCGAACACCTCATCCAGGTGCTGCTGATAAGCCGCCAGCGCCGCCGGCACATCCGGGCGCTTCATCACATCCACGGCCAGGTAGGTCGGCAAACCGGTCATGCCGAGGAACTGGTTGGCCTTGTGGAACGGGAAGTACACCGCGTCCACGCCCTTGCCCTCGAAGAAATCGCTGGGGTCATCGAACGCCTGCCGCGGCGCGTTCCAGGTCAGCGACAGCATGTATTGCTTGCCCTGCACCAGGCCACCGCTGCCGTACTTCTGCGAGGCGTCGGAGCGGGTACGGCCATCGTTGGCGTACAGGCTGCCGTGGCCGGCGGTGAACACATCGTCGATGTACTTCTTCACGGTCCATGGCGCGCCCATCCACCAACCGGGCATCTGGTAGATCACCACATCCGCCCAGAGGAATTTCTCCACCTCGGCCTGGACGTCGTAACCGCCGTCGATGAAGGTTTCCCGCACATCGAAACCGGCGCGGTCCAGATGGGCCAGTGCGGCATCGTGCAGGGTCTGGTTGAGACGGCCATCGGAGTGGGCGAAGCGTTTGCCGCCATTGAGCAGGAGAATCTTTTTCATGGGAGGGTCAGCCCTGTAAGTGAAGTTGCCGGCAGGTTAGGCAACCGGGCACCCGGGAAACAGCCAGGGCTGGGCAAAATTCTTTTGCCTGCAAATCACGAATGGTAAACATATTGTTGATTTAGAATTTGCTCACTCCCCTTACAGAGCGTTTCCCCATGACCGAGCAATACGCCTTCATCCTCAAAGCCAAGACCCGCCCGGAACAGGCCGAGGCCTTCGAACAGCTGTTCCGTCCTTACGTGGAGCCGAGCCGCCAGGAGCCGGGTTGCATCGAGTACCACATGCTGCGCGACAAGGCGGACCCGACCCTGTTCGTGTTTTTCGAGGTATGGGCCAGCAAGGACGCGCTGGACGTGCATTCGGCACTGCCGCATATGCGTGCATTCTTCGATAAACGCATGGATTACCTGGAGCGCGATTTCGACATCCAGATGATCGACATGCTCAGCGCTTCGTCCGCTAGCCGTTGACCAGCAGGTGCCCGCCCAGCAGCGCAAGGCCGATGAAGAAGCAGCGCTTGAACAGCGCTGCGCCGATCCGTCCGCGCAGCCACTGGCCGGCGAACATGCCCAGCAACGCCGGCGCCAACACCAGCAGTGAAGCCCCCAGGGCTTGGCCACCCAGGGCATCCTGCCCGGCCAGGCCGACCGCCAGGGCCAGGGTCGAGACGGTGAACGACAGGCCCAGCGCCTGGACCAGCTCGTCGCGGCTCAGGCCCAGGCCCTGCAGGTAGGGCACCGCGGGCATGACGAACACGCCGGTGGCGGCCGTCACCCCACCCGTGAGCAACCCGCAGAGCGGCCCCAGCCAGGGCTCCCTGGCCTGGGCCACGCGCAGCCCTGGGCCGACCAGCCCATAGAGGGCATAGACCAGCAACGCGGCGCCCAGGCCATGGGCCGCCCACGGACCGCTGTCGATTCCCAGCCAGGCGCTGCCCAGCAGGGTGCCGATAAAGATCATCGCCAGCATCCCGCCCAGGCGGCGCAGCAGCGCGAACAGATGGCCGCCGGCCGCCAGCTGCCAGAGGTTGGTCAAGGTCGATGGCACGATCAGCAGCGCCGCTGCCTGTGCCGGAGGCATAGCCAGGCCAAGCAAGCCCATGGCAACGGTCGGCAACCCGAGGCCGATGACACCCTTGACCGCGCCGGCCAGGAAGAAGGTCAGGATCACCAGCAATGACAGCGCCGGACCGATGTTCTGATAAAACGCCAGGAAGGTATTCATGACCGCCATCCTGCCGTGCGGCCAGCACGCTGAAAATCTGCCATATACTCAGGCAGACTCTTGCCAGGACAGAGGCAGATGCATTTCGACCTGATCGACCTCAAGCTGTTCCAGCACACCCTCGAAAGCGGCAACATCACCGCTGGCGCCCGGCGCAGCCACCTCTCGCTGCCGGCCGCCAGTGCGCGCATTCGCGCCATGGAAGCCTCGCTGGGCATACCCTTGCTCGAACGCAACCGCCGCGGCGTGCTGCCCACGCCCGCCGGCCAAGCCCTGCTGCAGCATGCGCGGCTGATCGCGCAGCAGGTCGAGCGCCTGCAATTCGACCTCGGGCACTATGCACAGGGCCTGCAAGGCCAGGTGCGCCTGCTGTGCAACACGGCGGCGTTGACCGAGTACCTGCCGGAGCTGCTGGCCGGCTACCTGGCCGAGCACCCGGGGGTAAGCGTGGATATCCAGGAACTGCCCAGCCTGCATATCGTCCAGGCAATCAGCCAGGGCATGGCGGACCTGGGCATCGTCTCGAATGCCGCGCCCTGCGCAACCCTGCAGACGCGACCGTTTCGCGACGATCCGCTGGTGCTGGTGATGCCACGCGAGCACCCGCTGGCGGCCAGCGACCGGGCAGACTTCAACGCCAGCCTGGCCCATGGGCATGTGGGGCTGGGTGCCGACAGCGCCTTGGCGCTGCATCTGGAGGAACAGGCCTTGCGCCTGGGGAGACGAATGCAGGTGCGCGTACGCGCCGAAGGATTCGACGGGGTGATCAGGATGGTCGGAGGTGGCGCGGGGGTGGCCGTGGTGCCGTTGACCTCGGTGCGACGCTGGGAGCACAGCTTGCCGCTGCGCTGGGTCGCCTTGCAGGAGGCCTGGGCGAAGCGCCGCTTGCTGCTGTGCTCGCGGGACTTCAGCGCGTTGCCTGGCTACGCCGCCTTGCTTGTCGAACGCTTGGGCGGCGCCGCCTGAAGGCTGCCGCCACAGGTGATAACCCGTGGCGACAGCCGTGTGCCAGAGGGCCGCGCGGCGGCACCTATGCCAAAGGGCCGCGCGGCGGGCCCGGCACGATCAGGACGACAGGTACGAGGAGCGGGTCAGCCCCAGGCGCAGCGCGTCGAGGTACTGGGTACGCTCGCGGGCGGTGATCCTGGCGCTGGCGACCTTGTCGCGGTAGTGGGTCATCAACTCCTCCGGCGACAGGTGCACGTAGCGCAGCATGTCCTCGATGGTGTCGTGGGTCTCGATACCGGCGTGGTACACGCTGCCATCGGCGTTCTGGTAGATGTTCACCGAGTCGGTGTCACCGAACAGGTTGTGCATGTCGCCGAGGATCTCCTGGTAGGCGCCGACCAGGAACACGCCGAGCAGGTAGTCCTCGCCTTCCTTGACCGCGTGCACCGGCATGCTGGTCTCGATGCTCTGCTCGTCGACGTACTGGTTGATCTTGCCGTCGGAGTCGCAGGTCAGGTCCTGCAGCACGGCGCGGCGCAGCGGCTCTTCGTCCAGGCGGTGCAGCGGGATGATCGGCAGCACCTGGCCGATGGCCCAGGTGTCCGGCAGGCTCTGGAACACCGAGAAATTGCAGATGTACTTGTCGGCGAGCTTGTCGTTGAGTTCGTCCAGCACCTGGCGGTGCGAGCGCTGGCGGGCCTTGAGCGAGTTGTGCAGGCGACGGCACACGGCGAAGTAGCACTGCTCGGCCAGGGCCTTCTCGGCCAGGGTCAGCTTGCCGTCGGCGTACTGCGCGGCCACGTCGCCCATGTAGTGGGTGGCGCGCCAGTAGGTCTCGGTAACCATCTCGATATCGGTCGGGCCGAGCAGGTCGGCCAGCCACTGCACGGTCTCGGGCAGGCTTTCCTTGTTTTCGATGGTCGGCACTTCGTCGTTGTGGCTCTCGACGTCGGTCACCTGGATCACCAGCATGGCGTGGTGCGCGGTAAGCGAGCGGCCGCTCTCGGAGAAGATGTGCGGGTGTGGCAGGCCCTGCGCGTCGCAGAACTCCTTGAGCATCCCGACCACCACGCCGGCGTAGTCGTCCATGTCGTAGTTGATCGAGCTGGCGTTGCGCGAGTGGGTGCCGTCGTAGTCGACGCCCAGGCCGCCACCGACATCGATGTGATCGACCGGCAGGCCCAGGGCGCGCAATTCGCCGTAGTAGCGGATGGCTTCCTTGAAGCCGTGCTGGTAGTCGGCCAGGTTGGCGATCTGCGAGCCCATGTGGAAGTGCAGCAGGCGGATGCCCTGGTCGAGCCCGGCGTCACGGAAACGCTGCACCACGGAGATCAGCTGGGCGGCGGACAGGCCGAACTTGGATTTCTCACCGCCAGTGTCGGCCCACTTGCTCGACGCCAGCGACGACAGGCGCACGCGCAGGCCGACCTGTGGCTTGACCTTGAGCTCCGCGGCCTCTTCGATCACCAGGGCGACCTCGGACTCCTTCTCGATCACGATGAACACGTTGTGGCCGAGCTTCTGGCCCATCAGCGCCAGACGGATGAATTCGCGGTCCTTGTAGCCGTTGCAGACGATGGTGCCGCCCTTCGGCGCCAGCGCCAGCACCGCCAGCAGCTCGGGCTTTGAGCCGGCTTCCAGGCCAATGGAGACGTTCTGGGTGGCGATGATGTTCTCGACCACCGCTTCCTGCTGGTTGACCTTGATCGGGTACAGCGCGGTGTACTGGCTCTGGTACTCCAGACGCGCGATGTTGGCGTCGAAGGCGCCGGTCAGCTGGCGCACGCGGTCCTGCAGGATGTCGGGGAAACGCACCAGCAGCGGCAGCGACAGACCGCTCTGGCGCAGTTCCTGGACCTGTTCGAAGAGGTCGATCGGCGCGCTGTCCGGGCCGTTGGGGCGCACTTCGACGCGCCCGGCGTCATTGATGGCGAAATAACCTGCGCCCCAATGGCGGATGCCATAAACACTGCGGCTGTCGGCCACGGTCCACTGGCTACCATCGTCTTTGCGTGTGCGTCGTACGGACATTCAAGTCCCCTGTATGAAAAGTCGAAACACTGCCCCACCTCGGGGCGCTGGCAGTGTAAATACTGAAAATGACGATTCTTCCGTGTCAGGCATAGACCCTGCCCACGGGAACGAGTTTAGAAAGCGCTGGGCAAAAAATCGCGCGGCTGCACTCAGCCGCCGGATTTCTTCGCCTTGAAACCCTGCTTGATCAGCTCGGCGAGCAACAGCTCGACGTGATCGCCCTGGATTTCAATGACCCCATCCTTGAGCGCGCCACCGGTGCCGCAGCGACGCTTGAGCGTGCTGGCGAGCTCCTTGAGCGGTTCCAGGGCCAGGGGGACGCCCGTGATGGTGGTCACCGTCTTGCCGCCACGGCCTTTGCTTTCACGGCGCACGCGGGCAATGCCATCCCCCTCGGGGATGACCTGCTGCTTGCAGATACAGTCGTCCACCGGTTTGCTGCAGTCGGGACAGTGCCGACCGGCATCGGTGGAAAAGACGAGACCGCCCAGGGCGGAAAAGGAAGAAGCTTTCTTGGCCACTTTTGTTCCTCTGTGCCGAGGACAAAAAACTGGTCGGCGGGAGCCGACCGCGATGCCCCACTCTGGCAGGGGCGGCGCTACTGCCGCAAGGTTGTGCGGCAGCCCGAAAAGGGCGCGCAGTGTAACGATAAATCTGGCTGTTGCTAAGTACAGGATTGCGCCATTTTACGAATGTTTTGCGACCTGGCTCACCATAGCGCGACAACCTGGTCCGAGACTCGACGCGAGAGCCGCCCTTCAGGCACCTTGATTCAATACCCGGTAACGATTCACTAATGGCAACGCTTGGAGCAACCCTCATAGTAACGGCCTTCACCAAGCCCATGTAGGAGAGCCGTCCATGAAGATTCCCGCCATCAGCGACTTCATTGCCCGTTGGCAGCAACTGGGACTGAGCCTGCCACTCCCCTGGCAATTGACCCAGGACAGTCAGAATCAGGTTCGGGCATTGCTTGGCACGCTGCCGCCAGGCTTCCGGCGCCAAGGCGATTGCGCGATCCATGAGACTGCAACCATCGAGCCAGGTGCAGTGCTGAAAGGCCCGATCATTATCGGCGCGGATTGCTTTGTCGCTGCGGGGGCCTACCTGCGGGACGGGGTTTACCTCGGCCGCCAGTGCATCGTCGGCCCAAGCTGCGAAGTGAAAAGCAGCTTCATTCTCGACGGCAGCAAACTGGCACACTTCAATTTTGTCGGCGACTCGTTGATCGGAGCGAACGTCAACGTCGAAGCCGGCGCCATCATCGCCAATTATCGCAATGAGTTGGACGGCGCGCCCATCATAATTCGCCACGGCGACGGGGTGATAGAAACGCAAGTCAGCAAATTCGGCGCACTGATCGGCGACATCTGCAAAATCGGCGCAAACGCCGTTATAGCACCCGGTGCCTTGCTTCGGCCGGGTACCAAGGTGCCGCGCCTGGGGCTGATCGACCAAGGCGCCTAGGGTTGAATGCCGGCCATGTAGCGCTCAAGCGCCAACAGCGAATCGGGACAGAGTTGCGACCTGCAAAAGTCGAGCTCCAGCCGGGCAAGCTTGATAAAGCGTGCCTCACTCACCTCCTCGGGTTGCAGCCGCAACGCTCCGTCCCAAACAGCCGAGAATACCGCGCACCATAAGCGGTTGCCCGGCAGGTCGAGAGGGAAGGTTTCATGGAAGCGCAGCTCGACGCCGCTCACCCCCAGCTCCTCCGCAAGCTCCCGGGCCGCCGATTCGGCATAGGACTCCTGCACCCCGACCATCCCCCCCGCCGCCACATCCCAGTAACCGGGATACAGCGCCTTGCTCAGGGTCCGCCGGTGCACGCACAGGTCGCCCGCGCTGTTGAACAGCAGGATAAAGGTACAGCGCCCGATCAGGCCGCGCTCACGCAATTCGGCCCGTGGCAGGGCACCGAGCAGTTGGTCATGCTCATCGACCCAGGCCACCAGTTCGGCGTCGGAGGCCGCGCGGTGCGCGACCTCGGCAGGATTGACCGGCACCTCAGCCTTGGGACAGCAGTTGGCGCAGGTCGATGACCGCGGCATTGGCACGGGAGATGTAGTTTGCCATCACCAGCGAGTGGTTGGCCCACATGCCGAAGCCGCTGCCGTTGAGCACCATCGGGCTCCACAGCGCTTCCTGCGAGGCTTCCAGCTCGCGGATGATCTGCCGCACGCTGACCGTGGCGTTCTTCTTCGCCAGCACGTCGGCGAAATCGACCTCGATGGCGCGCAGCAGGTGCGACAGCGCCCAAGCCTGGCCACGGGCTTCGTAGAACACGTTGTCGATCTGCAGCCATGGGGTCTCGACCACTTCCTCGTCGACCTGTGGCGCCTGGCCCGGGGCCACGGACTCGGTCTTCAGGGTGTTGTTGAGCTTGACCCGGCCGACACTGGCCG
Source organism: Pseudomonas sp. RC3H12 (assembly GCF_018596375.1). Lineage (NCBI taxonomy): Bacteria > Pseudomonadati > Pseudomonadota > Gammaproteobacteria > Pseudomonadales > Pseudomonadaceae > Pseudomonas > Pseudomonas sp. RC3H12. The sequence continues at coordinate 4,085,743 of NZ_CP075595.1, forward strand.
ACAGGCGCTGCGACAGCGAGCCCAGGCGGGTAGCGACGTCACCCAGCCAGTTGTTCAGGTTGTCGGCGCGGGTGTAGAAGATCGCGCCCTGGTCGCCCTTGGCCAGGCGCACCTGGTAGCGGTTCAGCGACTTGATGCCCTCTTCGAACTCCGACTCGCTCGACGGCAGGATCCAGCTCTTGTTGTCGAAGTTGAAGCGCGGTTCGGCCTTGGCCAGGTCGGCATCCTCGGTCGATTGCGACTGCGAACGGGCGAAGTCCTTGCGCAAGGCGCGGGACAGGTCACGCACCTGGACCAGCACGCCGTATTCCCAGCTCGGCATGTTGTCCATCCACAGCCCTGGCGGGAAACGGTCGTTGGAGATGTAGCCCCCCGGCTTGTCGAGCAGGGTGCCGGCGACGGTCTTGAGGGTTTCGATGGTGGTGTAGCCGACCACCATCTGCTGGCCGTTGCGCTCGGCGGCGGCCTGGGCGTTCTGCTGCACCGGGAACAGCTCGGGCTCCTGGCTCCAGTACCAGCCCAGGCCGATGCACACCAGCAGGTAGAGGCCGATCAGGGTGCCCAGGGCACGGCTCCAGAGGCCGCCAACGTAGCTACGGGTAGCGGCGCCGCGGGTTTCGACCCGCTCGCGGGGCTCGGCCTTGGCCTCGCGGTTTTTCCAATCCAGCATGGCATTGTCCTTAATCAGTCACGAACGGTTCAGGGTTTGGACCACAGGCCTCGGCCAGGGTGCCACGACAAACCCAGGTGACAGCACTATAAAGCAGACGCCGCCATTCGTATAAGCGACCAACAGGTCAGCAACTGAATTACGGTCCCTTAACACTTTGTTGACCCGAGGCACTCGCTTGTCGGAAAAGCGGTGCTAGCATAGAGCCATCATTGAACCTGCACCCTCCCACTCATAAGTAGTCAGGACATGACCCAGCCAGCCGAGCCGAGCCACGAACGCCTCAAGCAGCATTTTGCCCAGCGGGTGATCCACCAGGCTCGGCAGATCCTCGAGATCTGGCAGCGCCTGCAGCGTGGCGAGTGGTCCAGCGGCGACCTGGGCGAGCTGTGCGAGGCCAACCTGCGCCTGCAGCGCTATGCCGAACGCTTCGAGCAGCCCGAGCATGGCAGCCTGTCAACGGCCATCGGCCAGACCCTGCGCGCCATCGAAGCCAACAGCGCACGCCTGAACTCGGAACTGATCAGCGAACTCAACCGCCTGATGCAGCGCCTGTCGCGCACCGGCCTGCGCAAGGGCGACCAGCTCGACAATGTGCCCCTGCCGCCGCTGCGCAAACCGGTGTACATCGTGCTGCAGGACCACGACCGCGCCGAGCGCCTGGCCCAGCAACTGGAGTTCTTCGGCCTCACCGTGCAGGCGCTGTGCAGCGCCGAGGCGTTCCAGGCGTCGATGAGCGAGCGCCTGCCGTCGGCGATCGTCATGGACGTCGACTTCACTGGCGCCGGCATCGGCCTGCAACTGGCGGCCCAGGCGCAGCAGGGCCTGGAACAACCGGTACCGCTGCTGTTCTTCAGCCTGCATGAAACCGACACCCCGACCCGCCTGGCCGCAGTGCGTGCCGGCGGCCAGGAGTTCCTCACCGGCACCCTGGACGCCTCCAGCCTGCTGGAGAAGCTCGAACTGCTGACCAGCGCCACCCAGTACGACCCGTTCCGCGTGCTGGTGATCGACGACTCCCGGGCCCAGGCCCTGCACACCGAGCGAACGCTCAACAGCGCCGGGATCATCACCCGCACCCTCACCGAGCCGATCCGCACCATGAGCGAGCTGGCGGACTTCCAGCCCGACCTGATCATCCTCGACATGTACATGCCCGCGTGCACCGGCCCGGAACTGGCCAAGGTGATCCGCCACAACGACCGCTACGTCAGCGTGCCGATCATCTACCTGTCGGCCGAGGACGACCTGGACAAGCAGCTCGACGCCATGAGCGAGGGCGGCGACGACTTCCTGACCAAGCCAATCCGCTCGCGGCACCTGGTGACCACCGTGCGCAACCGCGCCGCCCGCGCCCGCCACCTCAAGGCACGGATGGTGCGCGACAGCCTCACCGGGCTGTACAACCACACCCACATCCTGCAATTGCTCGAGGACTGCAGCTTCCGCGCCCGCCGCGAAGTGCAGCCCCTTAGCTTCGCCATGCTCGACATCGACCACTTCAAGAAGATCAACGACCGCCACGGCCACCCCATGGGCGACCGGGTGATCAAGAGCCTGGCGCTGTTCCTCAAGCAGCGGTTGCGCAAGACCGACTTCATCGGCCGCTACGGTGGCGAGGAATTCGCCATCGTCATGCCCAATACCGGACTGGAAGCGGCGCACAGGGTGCTCGACGAAATCCGTCGGCGCTTTGCCGAGATCCATTACCCGGCCCAGCCCCACGACCTGCAATGCACCTTCAGCGCCGGGGTGGTGCAGCTGGACGAGCAACTCGACGCGCTGACCATGGCCAGCGCCGCGGACGAGGCGCTGTACCGCGCCAAGCATGCCGGGCGCAACTGCGTGGTGCGGGTCGAGCCTTAGCTCATCGCGGGGCAAGCTCGCTCCCACGTGCGATGCCTGGACGCCTGCAATTGGCTTGCTCCATTTGCGCAGAATGGCGCATGACTCGTGGGAGCGGGCTTGCCCCGCGATGGACCAGGCACCAATACCGGCACTGTGCCACTTTTTTTATGGCGCCAACCCGCCGTCGTCATCACCTCGTCACAAAATCGCAATAACTTCAGGCCCGACTTCTCCACTCCCCCTCCGCAGGAAGTTCGCGGCTATGCGCCTGAAGTGGCTGACCAATTTCAACACCCTGTTGCTGGTGACCGTGTGTATCGCCCTGGGCGCGACCCTGTGGTGGTCGCAACGCGCCCTGGAACGTCCCTATCAATTGATGGAGCGCTACCTGGGCCTGTCCCAGCAGTTCCAGAACGACGCCGCGCGCAACATCCAGGCCTACCTGGGCAGCGGCGACGCCCTGCGCCACGCGGCGGCCATGGAGGCCAACACGCAATTGCAGGCAGCCCTGGCCGACTGGCCTGAGCCCCTGTCGGCCAAGCTGCGCCCGAGCCTGGACAGCCTGCAGGGCTTCACCGCCAACGAACTGCTCGCCGCCGGCAAGCTGGCCGGCGATCCCCAGGCCTTGCTGCTGCAAGCCGAACGGGAGCTGGGGGCGAACCTCGAGCAACTGGCCGGCTATGCCCGTGACAGCGGCAACGCCGACGCCAGTCGTTACCTGACGCCGCTGCTGGAAGCCTCGCTGCACCTGGGCCGCCTGTCCCTGGCCCGCGACAAGCTGGTCAGCAGCGGCCGCGCCGAGCTGGCCGACGAAGTGGACCGCGAACTGCAGCAGATCGCCGCCCAGGCCCAGGCCATCGACGGCCTGCCGCTGCTGGGGGTGACCCGCGCCGCCGAATCCAATGCCGATGACTTTGCCGCGATGATGGGCCTGGAGTCGCAAGCCAGCGCCGAGCAGGAAGACGTCGCCGTGGGCCTGAAACGCGAGCTGCACAGCCTGCTCAGCCGCTACCCTGGCGAACTGCAACGTACCCGCGAGCAGATCGAGCGCCGCGCCACCCTGGCCGCCAGCACCGGTGAGCGCCTGGAGGCGGTGCAACAGGCCATCGCCGGCCTCGAGCCCGAGGTACGCGGCCTGCACGCCACCATCGCTGGCGAGGTACGGCTGATCCAGGGCCTGATGATCGGCCTGATCCTGCTGATCGCCCTGCTCATCGACACCCTGCAACGTCGCCTGGCACGCACCCTCACCAGCCTGGCGCCGGCGCTGTCGCGCTGGGCCGAGGGCGACTTCGCCCAACCCATCACCCTAGGCCGCACCAACCGCGAGCTGCACGATATCCAGGAATCGCTGAACCGCCTGCGCCAGTACCTGGTGGAGCTGGTCGGCACTATCCGTCACAACGCCGAACAGGTGGCCGGCAGCAGCCATGCCCTGGCCGGCATGAGCAGCGCCCTGCACGACGGCGCCGAACGCCAGGCCGGCGACACGGCGCAGATCCGCGACGCCCTGGGCGAGCTGGAGGCGACCATCCAGCAGGTGGCCGGCGATGCCAGCTCAGCCGCCGAGGCCAGCCGCGACGCCGGCCGGGCCGTGGAGCAGGGCCAGACAGTGATCGGCCAGAGCCTGTCCGGCCTGCGCACGCTGGTCGACGAGGTGCAAGGCAACGCCCGCATGATCGAGCAATTGGCGGAAGAGTCGGCGACCATCGGTGGCGTGCTCACGGTGATCCGGGCGATTGCCGAACAGACCAACCTGCTGGCGCTCAACGCCGCCATCGAAGCGGCCCGGGCCGGCGAGATGGGCCGAGGCTTCGCCGTGGTGGCCGACGAAGTGCGCTCGCTGGCGCAGCGCACCACTGGCGCCACCGGCGAGATCCAGGCGCTGATCGACCGCCTGCAGCAAGCCGCCCGCGATTCGGTGGACGGCATGCGCACCCAGCTGGAGCACGCCGAGGCCACGGCCAACCAGGCACAGTCGGCCGATGGCGCGTTGGACGCGATCGTCAGCGCCATCCGCACCATTTCCGACACCGCGGTGCGCATCGCCGATGTGACTGCGCAGCAGACCGGGGCGGTGAGCGAGATTCGTGATCACAGCGAGCGCATCCACGAGCTGGGCGAGGACAACCTGCAGCGTATTGGCGAAGGGCGTGAGCAGGGCGAGCAGTTGCTCAAGCTGGGCGGTGAGTTGAACACGGCGGTGCGGGCGTTCCGGCTCTGAAAGCATCGCGGGGCTTGCCCCGCGATGGCCCATAGCCTCGCCAAGTCCGCTATCATGCCGCCACGTTCCACCTCGCGAGTCCGCCATGCGCCGCCTGTTTTTCCTGTTGTTCCTGCTGCTGGCCAGCCCTGCGTTCGCCAGCGGCCTGCTCGACAACCGCCCCAGCGCCACCCTCGGCGCCGCGTCCAACAGCGCCGACTTCCTGCCGGTGCACGAAGCCTTCAAGCTCAGCCTGATCGAGGCCGACGCCCAGACCGTCAAGCTGCGCTTCGTCGCCACCGACGGCTATTACCTCTACCGCCACCGCTTCCAGTTCCGCACCGAGCCTGCGGACATCAAGCTCGGCGCGCCGAACATCCCCCAGGGCGAGGCCAAGCACGACGAGTTCTTCGGCGACGTCGAGGTGTACCACGGCGTACTCGACATCGAACTGCCGCGCAACGACGCGCGCGCCTTCACCCTGCTGGTGGGTTACCAGGGCTGCGCCGACAAGGGCCTGTGCTATCCGCCGGAAACCGAGCGGTTGAGCATCGATGGCCAAGGCGCTCCGCTGCCGGCAAGCGCCGAACAGGGCTGGACCTGGAAGTCGCTGCTGCTGTTCTTCCTTGCCGGTGTCGGCCTGACCTTCACCCCGTGCGTGCTGCCGATGCTGCCGATCCTCTCCGGGGTGGTGCTGCGCGGCCAGGTCGGCGGCCTGCGCGGGCTGTCGCTGTCGCTGGCCTACGTGCTGCCGATGGCGGCGAGCTTCGCCGTGCTCGGCGCCTTGATGGGCCTGTTCGGCGCCGGCCTGAACCTGCAGGCGCGCCTGCAGTCGGCCTGGGTGCTGGTGCCGTTCGCCGCATTCTTCGTGCTGTTCGCCCTGGCCATGTTCGGCCTGTTCGACCTCAAGCTGCCGCAGGCGCTGAGCAGCCGCCTGGACAGCCTCGCCCACCGCACCAAGGGTGGCTCGCTGCTGGGCGCCGCGGTGCTCGGCGTGCTGTCCAGCCTGCTGGTCTCACCGTGCGTGTCGGCGCCGCTGGCCGGCGCGCTGCTGTACATCAGCGCCAGCGGCGACGCGCTGGGCGGCGCCCTGAAACTGTTTACCCTGGGCCTGGGCATGGGCGCGCCGCTGTTGCTGGTCGCCACCGGTGGCGCCGCTTGGCTGCCCAAGAGCGGGCCGTGGATGAACACGGTGAAGAACGCCATCGGCGTGCTGCTGCTGGGCCTGGCCATCGGCCTGCTCAGCCGCGTGCTGCCGGGGCCCGTCACCCTGCTGCTGATCGGCCTGTTGGCCGCCGGCGTGGCGTTGTTCCTCGGCGCCCTGGAATTCGTGGTCAAGACCCCACGCCAGCGCCTGGCGCAACTGCTTGGCCTGGCGCTGTTGGTCTATGCGCTGGCCTGCTGGTATGGCGCCCTTAGCGGCCAGGGCGACCCACTGCGCCCGCTGCCGCCACCCACCGTGGCCGGCAGCCCCGCAGCGGCCAAGGCCGACGCCTGGCAGACCATCACCCGCCCCGCCGCCCTCGACGCCGCCCTGGCCGAAGCCAAGGCCGCCGGCCAGCCAGTGCTGCTCGACTGGTACGCCGACTGGTGCATCAGCTGCAAGGTGATCGAGCACGAGGTGCTCAACGCGCCGCAGGTCGAGGCGCAACTCGGCGCCTTCCGCCTGCTGCGCTTCGACATCACCGAAAGCAATGCCGAACAGCGCGCCCTGCTCGACCGCTACCGCCTGTTCGGCCCGCCCGCGTTAATGTTCTTTGCGGCGAACGGCAGCGAAATGACCAGCGATCGGGTGATTGGCGAGATAAACGCCGGCGATTTTGCCCAGGTTGTGGCGCGCGTGCGCGGCCAACTCGGTCTATAACTTCCCGCAGCCTCTGAAAAATCCGCTGGCGAGTGACCAAAGTTAATCATCCGGTCACATACTTTGCGTGAATCTCGGACATCGTGCTGGCTATTGCCGGGAACTGGACACTCAGCGCCTGTTGCGGCATAGTCGCCGCGCTATGTCGAATTGCCCTACAAAACCAAGGAATCGCAGATGGCAACCCTACTGGTGCTGCACGGCCCCAACCTGAACCTGCTCGGGACCCGCGAACCGGGGCACTACGGCGCCGCCACCCTGGCCCAGATCAATCAGGACCTGGAGCAGCGCGCCCGCGCCGCCGGCCACCATCTGCAATACCTGCAGAGCAATGCCGAGTACGAATTGATCGACCGCATCCATGCCGCGCGCAACGAAGGCGTGGACTTCATCCTGATCAATCCGGCCGCTTTCACCCACACCAGCGTCGCATTACGTGACGCATTGCTCGCGGTGAGCATCCCATTCATCGAAGTGCACCTTTCCAACGTGCACAAACGCGAGCCGTTCCGTCACCACTCCTACTTTTCGGATGTTGCCGTAGGGGTGATCTGCGGCCTCGGAGCCACCGGTTACCGGTTGGCCCTGGAGTCCGCGCTGGAACACCTGGCTGCCAACGCACAGCCCTGATGACACAAGGCCTTGGCCCTTTCGGGCCGAGGCTCATGAAGAAACGTTTTCGACACGTTTTAAAATACGTCCCCCGACCGAACCTTGGGAGTTGCTGATTAATGGATATCCGTAAAGTCAAAAAGCTGATCGAACTGCTGGAAGAGTCCGGCATCGACGAACTGGAGATCAAGGAAGGCGAAGAGTCCGTTCGCATCAGCCGTCACAGCAAGACCCCAGCCGCCCAGCAGTTCTACGCACCCGCGCCAATGGCCGCCGCGCCTGCCGCCGCCCCGGTTGCCGCCGCTGCCGCCCCGGCCGCTGAAGCCGCTGCCGCCGCACCTGCCCTGAAAGGCACCGTGGTGCGTTCGCCGATGGTCGGCACCTTCTACCGCAAGCCTTCGCCAACTTCGCCGAACTACGCAGAAGTCGGCCAGGCCGTGAAGAAGGGCGACACCCTGTGCATCGTCGAAGCCATGAAGATGATGAACCACATCGAATCCGATATCGGCGGTGTGATCGACGCCATCCTGGTAGAAGACGGCCAGCCGGTTGAGTTCGACCAGCCGCTGTTCACCATCGTTTGATTCGCGGAGAGCCAACGATGTCTGGGAAGCTCGAAAAAGTTCTGATCGCCAACCGCGGGGAAATTGCCCTGCGGATCCTGCGTGCCTGCAAAGAGCTGGGCATCAAGACCGTCGCCGTGCACTCCACGGCTGACCGTGAACTGATGCACCTGGGCCTGGCAGACGAATCGGTCTGCATCGGCCCTGCATCGTCCAAGGAATCCTACCTGCACATCCCGGCGATCATCGCCGCCGCCGAAGTGACAGGTGCCACCGCCATCCACCCGGGCTACGGCTTCCTCGCGGAAAACGCCGATTTCGCCGAGCAGGTGGAAAACTCCGGCTACATCTTCATCGGCCCGAAAGCCGACACCATCCGCCTGATGGGCGACAAGGTGTCGGCCAAGGACGCGATGATCAAGTCGGGCGTACCGACCGTACCGGGCTCCGACGGCCCGCTGCCGGAAGACCCGGAAACCGCGCTGGCGATCGCCCGCGAGGTGGGTTACCCGGTGATCATCAAGGCCGCCGGTGGCGGTGGTGGTCGCGGCATGCGCGTTGTGCACAAGGAAGAAGACCTGATCGAATCGGCCAAGCTGACCCGCACCGAAGCCGGTGCCGCGTTCGGCAACCCGATGGTCTACCTGGAGAAGTTCCTGACCAACCCACGCCACGTGGAAGTGCAGGTCCTGTCCGACGGCCAGGGCAACGCCGTGCACCTGGGCGACCGTGACTGCTCGCTGCAGCGCCGTCACCAGAAAGTACTGGAAGAAGCGCCGGCCCCGGGCATCGACGAGAAGGCCCGCCAGGAAGTCTTCAAGCGTTGCGTCGACGCGTGCATCGAGATCGGCTACCGCGGTGCCGGTACCTTCGAGTTCCTGTACGAGAACGGCCGCTTCTACTTCATCGAGATGAACACCCGTGTTCAGGTGGAGCACCCGGTTTCGGAAATGGTCACCGGTATCGACATCGTCAAGGAGATGCTCAGCATCGCCGCTGGCAACAAGCTGTCGTTCCGCCAGGAAGACGTGGTGATTCGCGGCCACTCGCTGGAGTGCCGGATCAACGCCGAAGACCCGAAGAAGTTCATCCCGAGCCCAGGCAAGGTGAAGCACTTCCACGCCCCGGGCGGCAACGGCGTGCGCGTCGATTCGCACCTGTACAGCGGCTACTCGGTTCCGCCGAACTACGATTCGTTGATCGGCAAGCTGATCACCTACGGCAAGGACCGCGACGAAGCCATGGCACGCATGCGCAATGCCCTGGACGAGATCGTCGTCGACGGCATCAAGACCAACATCCCGCTGCACCGCGACCTGGTGCGTGATGAAGGTTTCTGCAAAGGCGGCGTCAACATCCACTACCTCGAGCACAAACTGGCCAACCAGGAGTGATCGCGTTAGCGTGATGAAAGAGCCCCGGCCCCGTGCCGGGGTTTTTTATTTGCGCATGCCAAAACCCCGCAAGCGCAAGGTGTAGGAGCGGGCTTGCCCCGCGATGCAAGGGCGACAAACCCGATTGAACCCCGCCCAAAGCCACGCAGTCCACCGATCAGGCCCACCTTCCCGAGGCCTCACGAGGAGACTCCCATGAAAGGTACTGCGCTATCCGCCCTGTTCGCGGCCGCCACCCTGCTGGCCTCGCCTGTATTCGCCGCCGACGACCTGTGCGCCATGAACCTGCAGAAGATCGACGACAGCATGGCCACCGCCGGCGCCACCTCCGAAGGCCTGGACAAGGCCATCACCGAGCATGTGGACCAGGCCAAGGCCGCTCAGGCGAAAGGCGATACCAAGGAATGCATCGCCATCACCAGCAAGGTGCTCGAGCGCCTGGAAAAGACCGAGAAAGGCAGCGGCTCGGCCGGTGGCAGCGGCACCTAGTCCCTGCGCGCACGCGGGCGGCCGAACCTTCTGTCGACGTCGCCCGCGTAAGCGCGTATACTCGCCCTTGCGTGCTGAAAGGCACGTTCAGCTAGAGCTGAGTGTGGGGCCGATTAGGATTCGACGCCGGTAGCGAAACTCTAGGTGCATGCCGAGTTGGTAACAGAACTCGTAAATCCACTGTTGCAACTTTCTATAGTTGCCAATGACGACCAATACGGTGCTGCTCTCGCTGCTTAATTGCAGCTGACATGCACTCCTGGTACCTTCGGGTCCAGCAATCATCAGGGGATGCCTGTAAACCCGAAATGATTGTCATACAGAACAGGATCGTCGTGCAGCACGTTGGGGGCGAAGCGACTAAAACTTACCCAACTCATCCAAAGCACCCTGCCCGTCGGGCGGCTGCGGATTAAATCAGTAGACACGGCTAAGCATGTAGTACCGACAGCGGAGTACTGGCGGACGGGGGTTCAAATCCCCCCGGCTCCACCAAATCCGAAGAAGAAGACGCCCTAGGGCGTCTTTTTTTATGCCTGGGATTCAGTGCCTCAACGGCAGCACGCCGTCACCTTTCCCCTCCTCCTTCATCGCCTCCAGCTTGGCGAACTGCTCGCTGGCCAGCCGGCTGATGATTCGGATCGCCTGATGAATGCCCGCTGTGTTGCGGAAGCTCAGTTGCGGGTTGTGCTCGCACTCCAGCACCTCGTCATGCTGGACCAGCGCCTCGCCTAGCAGCTCGAGAGTCCAGACGTAGCTTTGGAGGGTAGACAGGCGCTCACGGTCAGTCATGGGAAACCTCCCGCTTGGCGCGTTCGGCGAGGGATTGGCTGTCGATCGGGTAAAACGTTGGGGATGGGGTGGCCGCAGGGGTTGGGCGGCGGAGAGCGGATGCGAGGATCCTGCTCAGAATGCGAGTAAGCATGCATGAGACTCCAAGTTTGCGATTTGGAGCTACCACGATCCTTCCTACGGGATTGGGTGGCAGCTGTGCATGGGGTAGGAATACCGGGAAACTTGGAACCCGGCCAGGCCGAAGCCTGCCCACACACAGCCGCCATGACATCGCAGCGGGCGCAAAAAAGGCGCCAGCCGTTGCAATGGGGCGCCTAGTGCGTGCGCCAAGTTTACCAGCAGGTTCCTACACCTGGTCGCGGATTTTGCTGCGACTTGGGGAATGTAGCTCGAGGGCGGATCGATTCGCAACAGTGACGACGGAAGGAAATTTCTCAAAAAAGAGAAGGAAAGAAGACCAGCTGCATAACAATTCGGCATTAGGATGCATGTAGACCTGTCGACCGTTCTTTCAGGTCGACGATGTGGGTTTGATAAGGCTCCTTGCCGTTGGCTTTGGCTGTTTCGACCAGGCTGTAGAGTTGCGCACTGGCTGCCGCACCCTTGGGAGTGTCGCTAAACAGCCAGTTCTTTCGACCGACGACAAACGGGCGGATGGCACGCTCAGAGGCGTTATTGTCGATCGGCAAGTAACCGTGCTCGACGTAACGTTCCAACTTGCTCCAGTTGCTGGCCATATAGCCAATGGCTTTGCCCAAGGCGTTCTGCGTCGTCACCTGGGGCTGGGTTTTCTCTATCCAGCTCTTCAACTGAGCCAACACCGGCAGGCTACGCTCCTCGCGACCAAGTTTGCGTATCTCATCGCTGCTGCCCTTCAGGTCGCGCTCGATGCCATACAGCTTGTTGATCAGGTTCAGGGCAATATCTGCACGTCCGGTTTTACCCTTCGGCTGCACTTTCTGAGCCTCAACGAACTTGCGTCGAGCATGTGCCCAGCAGCCCAATCGCTCGACGCCGTCCTGCGCGGCCAGCGCGTTGTAACCGGCGTAGTCGTCGGTCATAACGTAGCCGCGATAGCCATCCAGCAGGCGCGTCGGCACCTCCTGCGCTCGGCTGGTGGCGTAGTCGAAAAGGATCAGCGGCCGATCAGGTGGGCCGCCGGTTTGTACCCACATCCAGGACTGGCTACTGGGCTCGCGCCCAGGCTCTTTCAACACCTGTACGCGGGTTTCATCGCAGTGGATGATCCGGCTGTTCAACAGGCTCTCGCGCATCAAGTTCAGTAGCGGCAGCAAGTGTTCACCGCACTGGATAATCCAGCGCGCCAAGGTTTGGCGTGGAATATCGATGCCGTGGCGGCCCAGCACTTTTTCGAAACGGTGAAGCGGCAAACCGTCTACTTACTTGGTCGTCAGCAGCATGGCCAGCACGCTGGGGCTGGCCATGCTTTTCTCGATCACTTGGGCAGGCTTGTCTGCCGTCACTGGCGCTGACTCGCAGTCGCGGCAGCCGTAGACCTTGCGAAGGTGCTTGATGACCCGAATTTGCATCGGGACGATTTCAAGTTGCTCACTAACTTCTTCGCCAATGACGTGTTTGCGGCAGCCGCAAGCACAGGTCAGCTCATGTTCAGGCAGTTCGTGGGTGATTTCGATACGCGGCAAATCAGCGGGCAGCGGTTTGCGTTTGCCACGGCGCTTGGTTGGCGCAACCACCTCTTCCTCGGCGGTTTCATCGATGGACTCAGCAAGGCTTTCCGGCTCGTTGAACAGAAGCAACTGCGGTGTTGCCGAGTCACCTGTCTGCTCGCTCTTGCGGCCGAACAGGCGCTGGCGCAACAGCGCAACTTCCTCTTCAAGATGAACAATTTTGCCCTTGTCGGACGCACGTTCATTGATCATTTGCTCAAGCAATTGCTTGAGCAAAACAGGATCGTCAGGGAGGTTTTCGGGCATGGAAATCATGCCGCGGACTATACCGAATCAGGCGACGTAGCGAGGCGTCAAAACCTGATGAGGACGGTTGCGCCACAGGTCCAAGCCGTCGAGTAGCCAGTTGAGTTCCTGAACGGTCAGGACGATGGCGACGTCGCTCGGATCAGGCGATGTTTTGAACCGGCGGAGTCCAGGCGCTTGAGCCAAAGGCAGAACCCGTTGCGCTCCCAGTACAAGATCTTCACGCGGTTGCGCGGCTTGTTGAGGAACACGAAAAGCACGGGGTCGAACACCGCCACCTTGATATCCAGTTCGACCAGCGCGGCCAGTCCATCGATGGACTTTCGAAAATCGACAGGTTTTGGATAGAGATAGACTTTTTCGACTTTGGCGTCGGGACGCATCATGACGTGCGGGCTCCAGAATGAAATCGGGAGCACAGCATCCTGGTTCAGTCGAGCGCTTTGAATGTGGGGTTCATGGAGCGCTTACGTTGGACGGAGGGCTATTTCAGCACAGGTCAGGCGGCCTGTGCTGACTTGATCGGAGAATCCTTAACTGGCGTTCTGACCGGCTCGCACGTGACCCGGCAACGCCATGTACGCCAGGCGAAGATCATCCAGGCAGAAATCGCACAGCGTTGGCAGCGAGAAGCACGTTGGACTTGGCAGAGAAAGCATTTGGTTTGGTTTCTCGAGCATTACCTTGACTCGCGCAATGAGTCAACGCGCTATTACTACTTGCTGACAGTGCGCCTCCTCGCCCGTCGACTAAAAAACAGTAGGTATTCAGACACTATGGGACGCGTATTGAAACTTCATCGCGCTTTCATCCAGACCAACCCCACCCTCGCTAGACCGTTTTAGTATCGATTTGTATCAATGGCGCATTAATTGTCGCTAACTGGCTAGTTGTTAGCATTCTCCAAAGCTCCAATCTCACGTACTTGGCTTGTCCCTAGACAAACAACGGCGCATCCATATTCCCGCTATTTCTGTAGACAGGTACCGCTGATGGTAATTTCGTCATTTTTCCGCAACCGCGCATGGATATGCTGGCGATCTAATAACATTACCCATGTGCGCCCGGTACGTCTTGGTGAATTCATTCAGATCAGACCAAATTCCGTAATTTTCTTTCGAAATGTAGCCCTGCTAATACCTAGTACTTTCGTTGCTAGGCTCTGATTCTCTCCGCAATGCCGAAATACAAAGCTGAACAATTCACGCTCAACCTCACCAGTAACAACCTTGTAGATTCCACCGTTTGGAATCTCACCATCAAGAATCTCTAAATAACTATTAACAGCTATGATAACTGAATTTCTAAGATTCACATTATGCATAATTAACTCATACTTAAAAACCACAAGCCAACAATAATAAATATCTTACGGGTCACCATTCATCTTAAACACTTTGACATCATCATATCCACCCCAATAAAAACCTCACTTTATGCGGGCTAATATGCCCGCATGACAACCGATTTACCGAAGCCCCATAAACAATCAGCCCAAGCCACTTTATTAGTACGTCAGTAGCAACCGATCTGTAACCAAATGCCCTTCTAAACTCTTTCCATCCATTTGAAATCGTTTCAGCATTGAACGACCAACATTTATGAACACTTCTTGCTCAAACAATCCTTCAGGCACATCCACATCACATAGCTTCTTTCCGGAAAACTTCGTCCCATCAATACTCAATGCAACATAAACACCACGACGCTTACATTCATCTATTTTTTTCAGCAAGCGACTGAGAGAGAAGGACTGAGCACCATATAAAATTGCTTGACTATCAACGTAGGGTGGGTCGCAATAAACCAAATCACCTCGCTTGGCTTTATCCATCGACTCTTCAAAATCACATAAGAAGAACTCAACACCTTTTGTTCTCTCGCTCCACAAATCAACCCTTTGAGAAAATTTTTCAGGCGGCATAGGGTTGTGTGCCCCGCAAGGGGTGGACATAAAACCATCTTTTTTCCGGAATCTCACTACCCCGCCGTAGCAGGAGCGAAGTATAAAGACGAGATCAGCACCGTTAGGAGTGGAATTATAAGAGTCCAGAACCTTCTTATATGCTTCTTTTTTCCCTAATACAGCTATTAACTCATGTCGGTCCTGATACCATTTTTTAAGCGACTCTTTGTCACTATGTAACGCCGTCCAAATTTCTACAAGCGGGGGAAACACGTCACTTGCTATAGCCTTGGTTGGGTTTAAGGTTCCGAGGACGCCCCCACTCCCCAAAAACGGCTCGAAATATGTGCCATAACGCTCAGGAAAATAACTAATAATATCTTCAGCTTGTTTTTGCTTATTACCTACCCACTTCAGTAGCTGGCTTTTGAACGCTTTGGACTTTAGAGGCAGGGGTTTCAGTTCCTCTGTCTCAAAAAAATCTCGCTGTACTTGCCCCACTTTGCCACCCCCTGCAATGATCAATATTCTGATTTTGAATATCCTATCAGATATTTTATATTCCGTAAATGGCTAAAATTCATAGATATCACTTACTTCTTCGCCAATATCGTCTTGAGAATGGAATTACTCAAGCGCAACTTGCTGAGCGAATCAATGAAACACAATCGTTTGTTAGTAAATACGAGAGCGGTGAACAGCGATTAGATTTATATGAGCTAGAAAAAATTTGCGATGCCATTGGAGTACCATTAATGGATTTTATAAGGAAATATCTTGAAAGCTGATATCCGTTTTTTGAGCCAGACTAGAGAGTTTTGGGCCAATGTTCGCACTATTAGTCAGGAGGTCGGTTACACAGACAGAGCCAGCAAAACCATTCTCATACCCAACCGACAGCAACTACACCATGCTTTCAATAAGCTGGACTTATCATTAGCCCATATTGAAGACCCTTACGGGAACCTTACACAATTTGGCAATGTATTGATCGACTATTTCACTTACCGCTCTGAGATATTGAACAACTTTGTTCGTGGAAACTTGATGAACAAAGAACAAGCTGAAGAAGCCTTCAATCAACTTTACTACCAACTTCACCCCAGTTGCCCATTGCCTCTAAACAAACAGAAGGCCGAAAAGAAAAATTATGCCTTCCTTACTGGCATGGTTAATATGTTGGTTGAAGCAAATATCGGGGCGCACAACTGCGACTACGACCCAAGAAGTTTGACAACCGTTACCCACAATCGCATGCCTTTGAGAACACTGTCCCGTAGGGTAGACGGCGCATTTCCAGCTGTAATTAATCCCATCGCCATATGGGAAATCAAAGAATATTATTACACAACAACTTTCGGCAGCCGTGTTGCTGACGGCGTGTACGAATCTCTATTAGACGGCATGGAACTCACCGAATTAGAACAAGCAGGGCATAAGCGAGTGCATCACATGTTAGTAGTCGATGATTATTTCACGTGGTGGGAATGCGGCCGATCTTACCTGTGTAGAATCATTGATATGCTGCACATGGGGTATATTGATGAGGTAATTTTTGGCCGAGAAGTTCTTTATAGACTTCCTGTTCTTGTTAGAGAATGGAGACAACAACTTGAAGCGCGCCAAGTATTCATGCGCTGATATTATCTCTGCATAAAATCCACGCAAAATTGCGTAACACTGCTCACTTCGGACCGCAAAGTGGCTCTGGCAATTTTAAGTGAACAGCATCCCGCCAAATGGCGGTTTTTATTGCTAAGTAAAAACCCAAAGCATGGTAATGTAACACACCCCAAATAGATCATTTTTAAAAATGGCGGCTAGATTGAGTACGAACTTCAATCTATGGAACAAATTATGGAACTAGCACGTAAAGCCTGGCCCCCCAAGGCCAAATCCATCACCTCTTTACGTCAGGGATGCAGGCTTTTATTTGGTTCTTTACGGAGTTCAGGAAAAAACAGAAACAAGAACGCCGGTTTGATGGATGATGTTCGTGCGAGCAAACACATCTACAAACCAGCGTTCTTGTATACGATATTAATACGTTCTTGCCCTTTGGGAGGCCTTTTCTATCATCGTCATCTGATGATCGAAGCACTATTATCATCATGTGATAGCGCCAACCCGTCGGTACGATATAGCTTTTCTTGGTTTCAAAAATCCTCATCTCGGCATTTCTAATGCCGGACGGTATTCCAGCTGGTACTCCAAGACTAAAATTGAATTTATTTTAGTTAAAAAATTCAATGATATACAGAACCAATTCAACTTCCCCCGGCTCCACCACACCACCTCACTCCCCTGCAAAATAGTCACTATCCACCTGCTTAACCTCATACACCTGCTTAACACTCACCCCCAGATTATTCTCAACCATCAACCTGGCCAGCTCGCCCCCATCGATCAGCACCACCTTGATATCCAGCCCCAACGCCGCTTCCCGCGCCCCCACCGAAAACTCCGAAGTGGTGATGAACACCCCCTTGCGCGCCCGCTGTCGGGTCAACGCGCCGATGAACTTGTCGATCTCCGGCCGGTGCACCGTATTGGTCCAACGCTTGGCTTGCAGGTAGATCACATCCAGGCCGAGCTTGTCCTCCTTAATGATGCCGTCGATCCCATCATCATTGGTGGCCTGGGTGGCTTTGCCGGCTTCCTTGCGCGAGCCGCCATATCCCATGGCCAACATCAGGTCGACCACTAGCTGCTCAAAAAATCCCGGGCTTGCCGCCCTCACCTGCGCCAACAACTCTTCCTCGAGCGATTGCAGCAGCGCCTGATGGGCAATGTTCAATTGCTCGTCCGGTGTCGTGTCACCCTCGTCCAGGTCTGGGATTGCGGGGGCACTCACCACTTGCGGTCTGGCGGTGTGGAAATCGGCAAATTCGGGAAACTGTTTCAGCCAGCGCACGGTGATGCGCGCCGGGCCGCTGATCAAGGCCTCACGGCCGCGAACGGTAATCTGGACCATGCCCTTGGCCGGGATGGTCAGCAGCCCTGCCTTGTTCAAGTACGTACGCGCCCAGCCCACGCGGTTGTTGATCACCGTTTGATTGCCTGATGGCAGGCGCTCCTTGCGCTCGTCCTCTGTCAGCTGGAACTGCTCTGCAATACGCTCACGCAGCTCACTGAGCGCCAGCGGCATACCGTCCTCGACAGCAGACAGCACTGGACGCATCACACTTTGAAAATCCGGGATCGACACATTGACTCCTTGTTCGCGTTCACCGTGCAGGGTGAACCTCAATCGCCACCAAGGCAAACGGACCTATCGAAAACACACTAAGTACAGCCGTTTACAGCAACAGGGCCAAATGCCGTCATCCCTCCCCCCTCCACCTCAGGCAAGCCAACCGCGTGGACCACAACTTCAAATTCCTCACCCTCCCCCACCGCTCCGGCGAGGTCGCGAACGTCTTCATCCACGGCTATTCGGCCGGCCACGACATGGAAGACCGCTGCAAACTGCGCAAGTACATTCCAACGTCCCTGCACAATTGCATCAACATCTTCGCCTTCTGGCCTTCCGGCCATTGGGCGCAGTTCGACAGTGCCTCCAGCGGTGGCGTGGCAGCGCTCGCCCGGATCAACGCGCTGGCCGGTGCGGGGGCCGCGGCGATTGATCGCGCCATGCACTTCAACTCGAGCCGCAACCGCGCCACCGATATGGGCAAACAGCTGCTCGGGCAACTGGAGCGCTACCTGCTCAAACATCACCCGTACGTGTCGAAGGTCAATCTGGTCGGGCATTCGCTCGGCGGCAGGGTCGTGGTCAGTGCCTTGCTCGACTTACTGGACAAGCCCGCCCACGAAGGCCTGGAAGTGGGCGAGGTGCTGTTGATGGCGGCAGCGGCCGAGCTGTCTGCGGAACAGGCGCAGGCGATCCGGCAACGCACCAAGTGCAAGCTGTACAACGCCTACTCCGAGGATGATCGCATCCTGCAGTTGAATCTCGGGGAAGACAGCATTGGCCGCCGGCCCATCGACAACTTCGAAGACGTCATGAACGTGCACATGAAGTCTTTCGGGCATACCGACTACTGGGAGAACCTGGAGAAGGTACTGCGCAAATCGCGCTTCCACGGGTACACCGGCGGCCTGCCGCGTTCGAATCAGCCTGAGCCGGTCATCAAGGACCCCGACCCCGTCGTCACCGACCACCTGCTCTACGACCTGCTCGAACTGACCAGCGACCGTATTCGCGGTCAAGTCGCCAAGCACCTGCGCAGCAGCAGTTGGACGAAGCTGGAAGCCGAGCCCGCGCTGTACCCGTTGACCCAGGAACTCCAACTGCTGGGTGGGCACTGCCTGGTTAACCTGGCACGGGGCCGGGGCCTCAAGTACGTGCAGATCCTGCTCATGCTGGCGCAGCACTATGGCCTGGTGAACGAGCTGCACGACTGTGCCCAGGTGGTGGAAATGGAGGCGCTGCTGATCAGCAAGTGCTTCCACTCTTCATTCGGCGAAAAGCATCTGCTCGCCTCGCGGCAGGATATCGTCCAGCACCTGGAGGCGATGACCGAGCAAGGCTATTTCGAACAGGTCGACGCCCTGGCTGCGAGCCTTACCGTGACCTCTTACTTCTCGACGCCCGAGGCGCCTGCGCCTGCGTATTGCAAAAGCGATTCGACCTTGCCGAGCGGCACCACGGAAATCGCACTCGCTTCGGCCTCGGCGCTGTCAGCGCTAAGCGACCTGATCCCGACCGAACGTATCAAGGCCGCGGTGACCAATCTAAAGAGCGCGGTAAAACCGGGCTATTCGGCGCTGATACCCGTTGTCGCGATCCTGTTCTATGCGCGTCTGAAGCTGAACAACGAAGGCTTGCTCTGACGCCATCGCACAGCCTGGCCAGCCCTGAGGCCGGCCAGGCCTGTACCGTTATACCACCCGATACTCGCCCTCGATCACGCCCTGCGCGTCGAACGCCTGGTTCAGGTGCGTCTCCAGCTCCGCCAGTTGTTGCTGGCGCTTGCGCAGGTTCTCGAGGTTCGCCTCCTGCTCGGCCAGGATTGTCTCGAACGCCTTGATCTGCGGCGCGAAGATCTCCATCACCTTTTCCGGGTCCTTGAGCAACCTCATCGGCTCGGCAAAGTGGCTCTTGACCACCTCGGCCAGGTCGCCCTGCAACTGCTTGAGCTCATTCTCCGCCCGCTGCTGCTGGGCGACGCTGATGACGTCGGTCAGAACCTGGATGCCGGCACCGATCGGCCCGGCCCAGCGGCTGATGTTGGCGGCCAGCTTGGTCGCCTCCCAGGGCTTGAACTTGTAGACATAGCCTGTGAGGTTCTTGAGGGTCTCGCGGGCCAGGAACACACCGTTTTTGATGCTCTCGACGGGGATCTTCGACACCGCGCTCAGCGCCCGGCTTGAGGCCGACAGTGCTGAGGCAGTGATGCTGTCGGCAAAGTCCGAAGAGCTGTCGAGCTGATGTTCGATCTTGGCGCTGATGCCGCTCATGATGCTCGAGGACTGGTTGAACGCGGTGCTGAACAGGTGGTCGATGCGAAAACGCAGTTTTTCGCCAATATCGTCGTTGGTGAAGCCGATCTGCGCTTCGAGGAAGGGCCGCACCTGGTCGCGCGGCAGGGTGCGGATGCTGTTGAGCAGGTCGGTCTCGAGGTTGTTCAGTTCCTCGTAGAGGTTGCCGACCGTCGCCAGTACCTTGCGCTTGCCCTCGGCGATGTCTTCCTGGATGCGCGCCGAATCGCGGCGCTGGTTGTCGGCCAGCAGCTTGAAGCGGATCAGTTCGTCCTGCGCCATGGCAATCTTCTTGCCCAGCACGTCGCGCACCACGTCGATGCCGGTCTTGCGGATCAGGGTCTCGCGGCCGCTGCCATCGAGCACATGCTGGGTGACCTGCTTGAGTTCACCGATCCGCGAGCGCTGGTCGTACAGATCCTTCTGCGCCAGCCAGAAATCCAGGCCCCGGCTATTGGGATTGGAAGCCACGCACACCA
Source organism: Pseudomonas sp. RC3H12 (assembly GCF_018596375.1). Taxonomy (NCBI): domain Bacteria; kingdom Pseudomonadati; phylum Pseudomonadota; class Gammaproteobacteria; order Pseudomonadales; family Pseudomonadaceae; genus Pseudomonas; species Pseudomonas sp. RC3H12. The sequence continues at coordinate 4,106,005 of NZ_CP075595.1, forward strand.
CGTTGATCGCCTCGCGCTCAGCCGCGCTGAGGTCGACAAAGCGGCGCAGTTTGTCCAGCAGGTTGTGCTTCTTGATCGTGCTTTGCTGCTCGAACTCCTCGGCGTCGCGCAGGTCGGCCACTTCGTCCATCTTGTTGATGACGAAGATAGTCGAGCTCAACTTGTTGAGGTCGCGCAGCACCCAGCGCACGATGTCCTGGTGGCTTTCCTTGAGCGGGTTGGTGGCGTCGACCACGTAGAAGATCAGATGGGCTTCGGAGATGTAGTTCTTGGTGATATCGCCGTACTGCACCAGGGCGCCACTTTCGGTGGTCTTCTCCTTGTCGCCAAACAAGCCGGGGGTGTCGACGATCTCGCAGCGGTCCTGCAGGTTGTCCGGGCGATAGATCGCCAACGCGTCCGAGGACTCGTTGGTGTCGATCTTCATGTCCTTCATGACCTGGCCGAGCCAGCCGGCCACGACGCTGGTCTTGCCGTCGGAAAACGCGCCCAACAGGGCGATGCGCAAAGCGTCCGACTGCACGTCACCGATGGCCTTGCGGATCTTCTCGATGTCCTGGGACACATCCAGACCCAGCGTCTCAAGCGCCCCCACCAGTGTCTGGAGGTTGTCGAGCGACTTGATGACCTCGGCCTTGCTGGCGTTGAACTGCTTAAATTGTTCCATAGGGTTTGGCTTCCACTTGGTTTTTCAGCGCCTGGAGAGAGGCGATCTTTTCGTCAAACAAGGCGGTGACTTCGTCCATCTTGTCGCGCTCGCTCGACAATTGGCGGAGCACGGAGCCTTCGATCTGTTCCTTGATCTTTGCGAGCATTTCTTTGGTGTCACGCTTGAAGGTTTCGGTCACCTTTTCGCGCTCTGCTCTGATCGCCTTGGCAACCTGCTCCTGAGCATCGGCAATCTTCTTGGCACGGCCTCCGAAAACGTAACTCAGGCCGGCGGCCAGCAGGCCAAACAGGCCTCCAACGATCGCGCCAACGATATTGCCGATGCCCGGGAATACGGTACCGATACCGAAGCCACTCAGGGCGTAACCGCCGACGCTCAACAAAAAGCCACCAAAATCAGAGATGTTGAAACTGATAGCGTCCATGGCGCTGGACAACGACAGTGAACTATTCGCCGCCTCGCTCAAGCGCTGCTGGAAACTCATGCGCTCGGCGTTCTCTTGCAGGCGTTTGACTGCGCGCTCGATAGCCTGCGACAACTCGGCGAGCTGCTGCTCCTGGATCTCCTCCAAACGCTCGGATAGTTGCTCCTGTCCGTCCTCGACATGCTGCTCGATGACCCGCGCCACATCGTCCTTGTTGCTGAAGTGTTCTTCGACCGCCTCGCGCGCCGCGGAGGTCAACTGATTGAAGAAGCGGTCCAGGGCACCGCGGCGCTTGGAACTGAAGCTGCTCTCGAAGTCCTCGACGCTTTTCCGAATGACTTCCTGGCACTCTTTGACTTCCGCGCCGATCTTCTCGGCAAACGCCGTATGCTCGTCGCGTTGCTTGCGCAGATCACTCACGGTGTCCTGCAGCAAACGCACGACCTTGCGCTTGTTGCTTTCGACGATGTCCACCTCGAAGTTGGCGCAGCCATCGCCGATGACCTTGTGCAGCTTGTCCAGCTGGCTGAAGCTGCGCATCGCCTGCTGGCTGATGAAGTCCTGCTTGTAGGCGCGTTGCGACTTGAGCAGGTCGGCACGGCTGGGGTGAATACTGGTCAACCCGCGCTCGTCGAAGGCCACCGAGGTAAACCCGAGCAACCCCTGCAGGCTCTGGCAGCCGCTGACTAGTTCGGCGCCGAGAATACCTTCAAGCACTTCGCGGGTCTGTTCGCGGGTCGCCAACGCATCCTTGTGCGTCCGCTCCAGCGACTCACGGTCGTGGTCGAACTCATAGGAGTCGGCCTTGCCGCGCAGGTTGCAGATGGCATACACCTTCGCATCGCGGTTGAGGTAATGCTTGATCTTCTGGGCGGTCTTTTCTTCGGGCTTCTTGTTGGTGCCGTTCACATAGAACACCAGGTGAGCCTTGGCGATGGCGGCCTGTACCATGGCCTCATACTTGGACTCGTTACCTTCGATGCCCGGCACGTCGATCAACTGGAATCGCTTGCCCTGATGGCTGAACTGGTAGATCACATTGTCCTGGGTGAAATCGGCCTGGCCGGTGCCGACGATCTCGCCGTCGACCTGACCAGCGCAGCGTTGCATCTGTTCGAGTTGCTTCTGTTGCTTCAGCAGGGTGGGCAGCCGGTCGCTGACCAACTCGCTCAACGAATGTTGTTCGCGCATGGGTGTGTCCGCATTCGGTGTATGGAAGTGAGAGCAAACGCCCCTGGCTTACAACAACTGCGCATAACCCAGCGCGCCGGCAATGACACCCACCAGCGCGCCGGCTGCCAGTCCAAGCAGCAGTTTCATTTTTGCCCGCTGCTCCAGCGAGACACGGTCGACCTCGGCCTGACGCTGGCACTCGCCCAATTGTGCCTGGGTGGCCTGCAAATGCTTGGCCTGCTCGGCTAGTTGCTGCTGGCTGCGCTGGAAGTCGTCGCGCACGCCTTGCAGTTGCACGCCGACTTGCTGCAGTTCGCCCTGGGTCTGCGCGAGGTTCTGCTGAGCTTGTGACAGACGTCCCTCGGTGCCCTGCAAGGTCTGCCGGGTGGCGTCGAGGTCGTTGATTGCCAGGCTCAGCCGCTCTTTGCAGTAGTTGTAGTCCTGCTGGCTATCCTCGAGCCGCTGACGGGTACTCTGCAGATCACGCTGGGTCTGATTGACCAACGCACCGATGTCGTCGCCGAGCGCGGCAATGTCTTCGCAGAAACTGACATACCGGGTGCTGAGCTCTTCGATCAGCTCATCGCTCTTGCTCGAGAACACCGCCTGGATGTCGCTGACCGTCGCCTGATTGCGCTGGATCAGTGCCTGGCGTTTCTGCTCTTCGAAAAGAATGCGCAGGCTTTCGATGATGGTGCTCTTGCCCGCGTTGGTTTCACCAAAGAAGGCAATGGTGAAATTTTCCCATTCGGCGTGCTTTTCCAGATAGGCAATCTCACCGTCGAAGCGTGACTTCATTTCACCGAGTTTGCCCTTTACGCTGGCCAGGTGAGCATTGCCCTTGTCGTTGCTCACATCCAGCCTGGCGACATCGTCCAGCGCAGTGGCGATGTCGCTGGCTACGCGAGCGTACAGCTTGGAGAAATCTTGAGCCTTACTCATATCGTTCCCTAATCGGCTGGATCCAATTCGATCTGTTAAGTCGCATTTTGCCACTATCCCTGTCAAGCTCACTTGGGTCGTATCGACACCCACCATTTCGCCAGCGTTCGCGCTATCGGCCCGCCCCAGACCTTGCAGCGCAAGGTCCCGCCACAGCGATGGCAGCAGCCGTACCACTCTTCCGGCAATAAGGCGTCGCTGGTAGGCGCCACGGTCTTGCACCAGCTGCAAGCCTGGCATTTCCACGTATAGGGCATCGGGCGAATCGGCATCAGTGCTTCTCCTCCAGATTTGGGCTGATGTTCAGCCTGTCCATCTGCGCCTTGAGGTTCGCGGTAAGCCGCTGCTGCGCCCGCAGGCTGCGCTTGAGTTCGCGATTCTCGCTTTCGAAGATCTTTGCCCAGCGCAGCATTTCCCGGCAGCGACTCAGTCCCATCCAGATCTCCCGCAGGCGCATGTACTGCACCAGCAGCACCAACAGGATCACCCCAATCAACCCCAGCGCGCCGGTGGTCAACCAGTCATACACACTCATGTTGCCTCTCCCTGATGATGGCCATATGCAAACAATGCAAGACAGACGATATGTAGAGTTAGACTACAGGTCTATAGTGTTGACCTATACAGGTAAAGTATCGGCACACATGGAGGGGCTATGAAACGCAAGCAATCCATCGCTCAGGTTCGCTGGGATCTGGCACTACGCTATCGACTGATCGAAACCGTGGCCTGGTGGGAAGGCCGCCTGACCACGGGCCACCTGATGCAGAGCTTTGGCATCAGCCGTCAGCAGGCATCGAAAGACATCAACACCTACATCAGTGAGCATGCGTCAAGAAACTTGACATATGACAAGCGCATCAAGGGCTATGTGCCGACCCGCCATTTCACGCCGCGCTTCATCGACCTGAGCGCCACCGCCTATCTCGATCTGTTGGCGCAGAACAACGAGCGGGCGCCGCATATCGAGGGGTTGAAGCTCGCCTATGCGCACACCCTGATGCTGCAGGTACCGGATCGCAGCATCCGCCCGGAGATCCTCAGGCCGCTGCTGCGGGCGTGCCGTGAAGGGCTGCGCCTTGAGGTGGAGTACGTGTCGCTGGCCAATCCCGAGCCCGAGATACGCCTGATCGAGCCACACACCCTGGTGCACACCGGGATGCGCTGGCATGTGCGGGCCTACTGCGAGAAGAACGCGGCCTACCGCGATTTCGTGCTCAGCCGCATGCGCGGCGAACCGGAGCTTCTGGACAGCAACGGCAATGGCATCGAGGGAGACGGTGCATGGAACACCGAGGTTGCGGTGATCCTGCAGCCCGACCCGCGCCTGGATGTGGTGCAGCGGGCCATCATCGAGGGTGACTACGGCATGCTCGACGGCCGGCTCGAGATCCCGACTCGCCAGGCGTTGGTCAAGTATGTGCTGCAGCGTTACCAGATAGACGCAAAGAACCTCGATCCGAAGCCAGAGGCGCAGCAGGTTGTCATTGGCAACCTGAATGAATTGAAGCCGTGGCTGTATGACTGATCGGTGGTGATGCCTGCTGATTCGCGCGAGCTTCATTACTATCGGTGGACACTAGATGCGGTGAGCGAGCCCCAGGTGTTTATCGACTCGATGTTCTCCCAGTTTCCATGAAGCACCAGCCGACGCGGTCACTGTAGGAACGGAGCAAGGCTGGGCTATTTCCTAGAGTGGTCGCCAGCGCTTGCGGGCATGGACATAGGCCGCCGGGTCACTATAGCCGAGCTGTGCAGCGATCTGTGTTCGGCTGTCACCCTGCATCTCCAGGTACTGCTCCAGCTCGGCACGAACCCGGTCGAGCAGCACACGAAAACTTGTCCCCTCAGAGTTGGGGCACAAGCCGGCACTGCTGGTCGGGGTGTCCTCTGGCCTGGGCGAGAGCTGCCCGCTGTCTGAATTGCGGGCATCCAGCTACAACCTGCCCCAGCAGTTGATCGTGCGCCAGGTGGAGGACGTGATGAATGGCCCGGAAAGCATCAGCAAGCAAGACCTGCGCATTCGTCGCCGGGCCGACTGGGCGCTTCAGGTACTGGGCGAATATGCCAGGGCGCTCAGGGGGATGAAGGAGCGCGTCGAAATAGAGGATCCGGAGTTCGCCAACGGGATGTGAGGGTTGATGGCCGCTATCGAACGATAGCGGCTGCCTCGGCCTGCGTCCGCTTAACGCCTCGCTTCAATGAGATGACGGGTTGAATGCGCGACAAAAGGCTCCCCCTGCCGCATCTGGTTATCCAGGGCCAGCAACTCAGCGCGGTAATTATCCACAGAGAAGTCCGGCACCCACCATACGCATTTGCAAAGAATCCATACGACTGCACCCACATCATGGAACAGCATGCGGCAGTGGGCTGTACGCAAGTCAGTCACCGTTAGCCCGGCTGCCTGGGCTGCTACTACCTCATCCCGCGGCTCGCGCATTTGCCGTTCACGTGGCAACGGGCCCAGGAAATGCTCGATCAGCTCAAAAGCCGAGGCAGGACCTACGTGCTGGGCGAAGTAATGTCCACCAGGTCGGAGGACGCGATGGATCTCGTGCCAGTCGGGATTCACCGGGTGGCGTGAGGTGACCAGCTCGAACGAGGCGTCGGCGAATGGGAGCGCTGTGCCGGGGGCTACCTCGATGACTTCAACGCCGCGTGGCCCCAGGCGCTCTTGCGCCTTGCGGGCGTTGGGTGGCCAGGCTTCAGTTGCGCACATGAGGGGCGGGAAGCGTGGAGCCTCACCTAGCACCTCCCCGCCGCCGGTATCGAGATCCAGCGCCGCGTGCACGCCGTCCAGACGCTGTGCAAGGAGCTTGGCGTAGCCCCAAGGTGGGCGCTGCTCGGAGGCGCGCCCTGTCAGCCAGTCGAAGCCCCAGCCGGTTACATCTGCAGCACTGGCTTCGGCTAGCAGGTCGTCAAAGGAATTCATTTGAGCGTCCAGGGTAACGTTTGTATGGGGTGCAGTATAAATCGTGTAGGTGCGGGCTTGCGCGGCTGTAGGCCTCAGGGCGCCGCTTACGCGGCGCATCGCCGGCAAGCCGGCTTGTGTCTTGAAAGGCTCTTAGACTGAAGGGGTGAGAGCGGTGGATGGCAGACTGCAAGCCGGCGGTGCCCTAGAGCACGTGTGGGAGCATAGTCGCCATCCACCCCTCACTCTGACCTGAAGCCCGAACAGTTGGATGAGGTGCGAGCTCGAAATCACAAGCGTGGGATAGGTCAGAGCGCTCTCACTTCCCAGTGTAAGAGGGCTTGGCCATGATTTCCTGTTTCGTTGGTATCGATGTTTCGAAAGCGACCCTGGACGTGGGGTTCTGGCCTGAACTTTCCAAGCCATTCCAGCTGAGGAATGACCCTGAGGGGATTGCCCAGCTGATTGCCTGCTTGAACGAGCTTGAGGTCGAGCGGATCGTGCTCGAGGCTACGGGGGGCTATGAGAAAGCGGTTTTCAAGGCGTTACGCATCGCTGATTTGGATGTGGTCCGCGTCAACCCCAAACGCTCTCATGACTATGCCCAAGCAATAGGTCAACTGGCCAAAACCGACAGGATCGATGCCTTGATGCTGGCCAAGTTTGCTCAGCATCTTGCATCCCCATCAAAGATCGAGCCCAGTCAGGCACGTGATGAGCTGAGCGAGCTGGTCAAGCTACGGGATCAGATCGTTGAGCATCGCGACGATGACAGACGTCGAATCAAGCAAGCGACTTCCCCTGTAGCAATCACCTTCTTCACTGAGCACATTGCGTCTCTCAACGCTCAGATCAAGGCATTGGACAAACACCTTGCGCAGGCCTCAAAGGCGCTGAACAGCGAGAAAGCCAAGCACTTGGCATCAGTCAAAGGCGTAGGCCTGATTACGACTGCCAAGCTGATGGCCTACTTGCCCGAGCTGGGCACGCTGAGCGGACGGAAGATCACCGCCCTGGTGGGGCTGGCGCCCTACAACAAGGACAGTGGGAGCAAGAGCGGCCCACGCAAGATCGAGGGCGGGCGCTACAAAGTTCGTGGCGTTATCTACATGGCGGCTTGGGTGATGATCAGGCACGTCCCTGAGTTCAAGACCCGGTATGACGCACTGGTAGCGCGTGGTAAGCGCCCCAAAGTAGCCGTGGTGGCTTGCATGCGCGTGTTGCTGGTGCGGCTGAATGCCATGCTGAGGGACGGTACGCCATGGAAGGACCATAAAACCCAGGCGCCCGCAGCCTGACATTTCTCAGAGGTAGTTACTGATAGCGGGCTTCGCCAGCGACTCCATCTGGAGGGAGTCGCTGGCGAAGCTATGTCTGAAAGGATCTTTCTAAAAAAATCCCCTCAAGACAGTTGCTCCCACACTGACAGTACCTGGGGGTACCGGCTTGCTGATGATATGACCTGGCCGATTTTCCGGGCACAAAGACAAAACCCCTACCTGCTCGCGCAGATAGGGGTTTTGCGAAATGAATCTTGACGATGACCTACTCTCACATGGGGAAACCCCACACTACCATCGGCGATGCATCGTTTCACTGCTGAGTTCGGGATGGGATCAGGTGGTTCCAATGCTCTATGGTCGTCAAGAAATTCGGTTGCCAGTACGTCTTTGCAGACATGCCAGCCAATTCGGATATGCGATATGTGTGGTTCGTCGCGAACTTTCGGTTCGTTTCGTCTTCACCACCACAATTTGGCCTCAGCGCAAATTGCTTGGGTGTTATATGGTCAAGCCTCACGGGCAATTAGTATTGGTTAGCTCAACGCCTCACAGCGCTTACACACCCAACCTATCAACGTCGTAGTCTTCGACGGCCCTTCAGGGAGCTCAAGGCTCCAGTGAGATCTCATCTTGAGGCAAGTTTCCCGCTTAGATGCTTTCAGCGGTTATCTCTTCCGAACATAGCTACCCGGCAATGCCACTGGCGTGACAACCGGAACACCAGAGGTTCGTCCACTCCGGTCCTCTCGTACTAGGAGCAGCCCCTCTCAAATCTCAAACGTCCACGGCAGATAGGGACCGAACTGTCTCACGACGTTCTAAACCCAGCTCGCGTACCACTTTAAATGGCGAACAGCCATACCCTTGGGACCGGCTTCAGCCCCAGGATGTGATGAGCCGACATCGAGGTGCCAAACACCGCCGTCGATATGAACTCTTGGGCGGTATCAGCCTGTTATCCCCGGAGTACCTTTTATCCGTTGAGCGATGGCCCTTCCATACAGAACCACCGGATCACTAAGACCTACTTTCGTACCTGCTCGACGTGTGTGTCTCGCAGTCAAGCGCGCTTTTGCCTTTATACTCTACGACCGATTTCCGACCGGTCTGAGCGCACCTTCGTACTCCTCCGTTACTCTTTGGGAGGAGACCGCCCCAGTCAAACTACCCACCATACACTGTCCTCGATCCGGATAACGGACCTGAGTTAGAACCTCAAGGTTGCCAGGGTGGTATTTCAAGGATGGCTCCATGAGAACTGGCGTCCCCACTTCAAAGCCTCCCACCTATCCTACACAAGCAAGCTCAAAGTCCAGTGCAAAGCTATAGTAAAGGTTCACGGGGTCTTTCCGTCTAGCCGCGGATACACTGCATCTTCACAGCGATTTCAATTTCACTGAGTCTCGGGTGGAGACAGCGCCGCCATCGTTACGCCATTCGTGCAGGTCGGAACTTACCCGACAAGGAATTTCGCTACCTTAGGACCGTTATAGTTACGGCCGCCGTTTACCGGGGCTTCGATCAAGAGCTTCGCTTGCGCTAACCCCATCAATTAACCTTCCGGCACCGGGCAGGCGTCACACCCTATACGTCCACTTTCGTGTTTGCAGAGTGCTGTGTTTTTAATAAACAGTCGCAGCGGCCTGGTATCTTCGACCGGCGTGGGCTTACGCAGCAAGTGCTTCACCCTCACCGGCGCACCTTCTCCCGAAGTTACGGTGCCATTTTGCCTAGTTCCTTCACCCGAGTTCTCTCAAGCGCCTTGGTATTCTCTACCTAACCACCTGTGTCGGTTTGGGGTACGGTTCCCAGTTATCTGAAGCTTAGGAGCTTTTCTTGGAAGCATGGCATCAACCACTTCGCGCTCTAATGAGCACTCGTCATCAGCTCTCGGCCTTAAGATCCCGGATTTGCCTAAGATCTCAGCCTACCACCTTAAACTTGGACAACCAACGCCAAGCTGGCCTAGCCTTCTCCGTCCCTCCATCGCAATAACTGGAAGTACAGGAATATTAACCTGTTTTCCATCGACTACGCTTTTCAGCCTCGCCTTAGGGACCGACTAACCCTGCGTCGATTAACGTTGCGCAGGAAACCTTGGTCTTTCGGCGTGCGAGTTTTTCACTCGCATTGTCGTTACTCATGTCAGCATTCGCACTTCTGATACCTCCAGCAAGCTTCTCAACTCACCTTCACAGGCTTACAGAACGCTCCTCTACCGCATCACCTAAAGGTGATACCCGTAGCTTCGGTGCATGGTTTGAGCCCCGTTACATCTTCCGCGCAGGCCGACTCGACTAGTGAGCTATTACGCTTTCTTTAAAGGGTGGCTGCTTCTAAGCCAACCTCCTAGCTGTCTAAGCCTTCCCACATCGTTTCCCACTTAACCATGACTTTGGGACCTTAGCTGACGGTCTGGGTTGTTTCCCTTTTCACGACGGACGTTAGCACCCGCCGTGTGTCTCCCATGCTCGGCACTTGTAGGTATTCGGAGTTTGCATCGGTTTGGTAAGTCGGGATGACCCCCTAGCCGAAACAGTGCTCTACCCCCTACAGTGATACATGAGGCGCTACCTAAATAGCTTTCGAGGAGAACCAGCTATCTCCGAGCTTGATTAGCCTTTCACTCCGATCCACAGGTCATCCGCTAACTTTTCAACGGTAGTCGGTTCGGTCCTCCAGTCAGTGTTACCTAACCTTCAACCTGCCCATGGATAGATCGCCCGGTTTCGGGTCTATACCCAGCGACTAAAGCGCCCTATTAAGACTCGCTTTCGCTACGCCTCCCCTATTCGGTTAAGCTCGCCACTGAATATAAGTCGCTGACCCATTATACAAAAGGTACGCAGTCACCTAACAAAGTAGGCTCCCACTGCTTGTACGCATACGGTTTCAGGTTCTATTTCACTCCCCTCTCCGGGGTTCTTTTCGCCTTTCCCTCACGGTACTGGTTCACTATCGGTCAGTCAGTAGTATTTAGCCTTGGAGGATGGTCCCCCCATGTTCAGACAAAGTTTCTCGTGCTCCGTCCTACTCGATTTCACTGGCAAGAGATTTTCGTGTACGGGGCTATCACCCACTATGGCCGCACTTTCCAGAGCGTTCCACTAATCTCAAACCAGCTTAAGGGCTGGTCCCCGTTCGCTCGCCACTACTAAGGGAATCTCGGTTGATTTCTTTTCCTCAGGGTACTTAGATGTTTCAGTTCCCCTGGTTCGCCTCTTGCACCTATGTATTCAGTACAAGATAACCAGCTTATGCTGGCTGGGTTCCCCCATTCAGAGATCTCTGGATCACAGTCTGTTTGCCGACTCCCCAAAGCTTATCGCAGGCTACCACGTCTTTCATCGCCTCTGACTGCCAAGGCATCCACCGTATGCGCTTCTTCACTTGACCATATAACCCCAAGCAATCTGGTTATACTGTGAAGACGACATTCGCCGAAAATTCGCACGTCGCTCTTTCGAGCAGAACTCACAAATTTTACCTTAGCCTGATCCACCCGCAGTGAAACGGGTGTTCAGTCTATTTCTATCACATATCCGAATTTTTAAAGAACGATCTGACAAAAGTCAGAAATCAACATTCATTGCCGAATGTTCATTTCTAAGTTCTGAGCAGTGCTGCGAAACCTGAAAGAGTGGTGGAGCCAAGCGGGATCGAACCGCTGACCTCCTGCGTGCAAGGCAGGCGCTCTCCCAGCTGAGCTATGGCCCCATTTGACCAGCCGCACCAAGTAATTGGTAGGTCTGGGCAGATTTGAACTGCCGACCTCACCCTTATCAGGGGTGCGCTCTAACCAACTGAGCTACAGACCTATAACAGGGTCGCGTTACAGCATCGTCTTTACACAATGAATCAAGCAATTCGTGTGGGAGCTCATCAGCAGGCTGATGTCTTCGATTAAGGAGGTGATCCAGCCGCAGGTTCCCCTACGGCTACCTTGTTACGACTTCACCCCAGTCATGAATCACACCGTGGTAACCGTCCTCCCGAAGGTTAGACTAGCTACTTCTGGTGCAACCCACTCCCATGGTGTGACGGGCGGTGTGTACAAGGCCCGGGAACGTATTCACCGCAACATTCTGATTTGCGATTACTAGCGATTCCGACTTCACGCAGTCGAGTTGCAGACTGCGATCCGGACTACGATCGGTTTTGTGAGATTAGCTCCACCTCGCGGCTTGGCAACCCTCTGTACCGACCATTGTAGCACGTGTGTAGCCCAGGCCGTAAGGGCCATGATGACTTGACGTCATCCCCACCTTCCTCCGGTTTGTCACCGGCAGTCTCCTTAGAGTGCCCACCATAACGTGCTGGTAACTAAGGACAAGGGTTGCGCTCGTTACGGGACTTAACCCAACATCTCACGACACGAGCTGACGACAGCCATGCAGCACCTGTGTCAGAGTTCCCGAAGGCACCAATCCATCTCTGGAAAGTTCTCTGCATGTCAAGGCCTGGTAAGGTTCTTCGCGTTGCTTCGAATTAAACCACATGCTCCACCGCTTGTGCGGGCCCCCGTCAATTCATTTGAGTTTTAACCTTGCGGCCGTACTCCCCAGGCGGTCAACTTAATGCGTTAGCTGCGCCACTAAAATCTCAAGGATTCCAACGGCTAGTTGACATCGTTTACGGCGTGGACTACCAGGGTATCTAATCCTGTTTGCTCCCCACGCTTTCGCACCTCAGTGTCAGTATCAGTCCAGGTGGTCGCCTTCGCCACTGGTGTTCCTTCCTATATCTACGCATTTCACCGCTACACAGGAAATTCCACCACCCTCTACCATACTCTAGCTCGCCAGTTTTGGATGCAGTTCCCAGGTTGAGCCCGGGGCTTTCACATCCAACTTAACGAACCACCTACGCGCGCTTTACGCCCAGTAATTCCGATTAACGCTTGCACCCTCTGTATTACCGCGGCTGCTGGCACAGAGTTAGCCGGTGCTTATTCTGTCGGTAACGTCAAAACAGCAAGGTATTAGCTTACTGCCCTTCCTCCCAACTTAAAGTGCTTTACAATCCGAAGACCTTCTTCACACACGCGGCATGGCTGGATCAGGCTTTCGCCCATTGTCCAATATTCCCCACTGCTGCCTCCCGTAGGAGTCTGGACCGTGTCTCAGTTCCAGTGTGACTGATCATCCTCTCAGACCAGTTACGGATCGTCGCCTAGGTGAGCCATTACCTCACCTACTAGCTAATCCGACCTAGGCTCATCTGATAGCGCAAGGCCCGAAGGTCCCCTGCTTTCTCCCGTAGGACGTATGCGGTATTAGCGTTCCTTTCGAAACGTTGTCCCCCACTACCAGGCAGATTCCTAGGCATTACTCACCCGTCCGCCGCTGAATCAAGGAGCAAGCTCCCGTCATCCGCTCGACTTGCATGTGTTAGGCCTGCCGCCAGCGTTCAATCTGAGCCATGATCAAACTCTTCAGTTCAATACTGCTTGGGTTTTTAAGAAACCCTAAACTTGGCTCAGCAATCTCAAATGACTATGTGACTTCTCGCATGGCCACTTGTGATGCTGATAATCTTGGCGACTATCAGTCCATACTCACAAGCACCCACACGAATTGCTTGATTCAATTTGTTAAAGAGCGGTTGGCTAAGCGCTTTTCGTCTCAACCGAGGCGCGTATTCTACGCTTTCCTCATTTCGTGTCAAGCGTTTATTTTGAAGTATTTTGCGAGAAACCCGTTCAACTTCAAACACTTGACTCGCTGCGATCTCTCGTAGCGGGAGGCGAATCATACAGCGTTACAACCTGCTGTCAACTGCCTTTTTCACCGCTGCCGATCAGATGACCGAAGCACTTCCGGAACCTTTCCAAACAATCAACTCATTGATATTCAAGGAGTTTTTCGTTCCGATGTCGCTGGAAGTGGGGCGCATTATAAGGGGATCTGAAACCCCGTCAACCGTTAATTTCATATATTTGCAATGTCCGGTTCAGGCTGATGAAGAGCCTGCCCGATCGGCAAGGGCTTGTTCAGCAGTACCCCCACTAGCACCGCAAAGATCAGCGCCGCGACACCGGCACTGCACAGCACCGCCTCGAAGCCGCCGATGAGCGCCTGGCGCGCCAGTGGTGCCGCCACCTCTCTCAGCCTTGGGTCGAGCAACGCCAACGCAGCCTGCAGATCCCCCGCCGCCACCCGCGTGGCCATCTCCCCCGCCGCATCCAACGCCTCAGGTGCCTGGATCGCCAGGGCATCGCGCAGCAGTTGCCCACTGCGTGCCGCAAGGATGCCGCCGAGAATGCCTATGGCAAGGACGATGGCCCCAAAGCGCGTGGTGGTGCTCAGCCCCGAAGCCATACCGGTGCGCTCACGCGGCACGCAGGCCATGATGTTCTTCTGCGTATCGCCATTGAGCAGTCCGGCTCCGGCGCCCAGCACGACACTGGCCAGGGCGAACGCGGCATAGCTACCCTGGCCGGAGGCCCAGGCGCAGGCTAGGTTGCCCACCCCGACCAGGACCAACCCCAATGCGAATACCTGGGCCGGCGACAGGCGCGCAGCCATGCGCATGCCCAGCCGAGGCGTCAGCAGCATGGCCACGGCGAATGGCAGCATGCCCGCGCCCGCGGCCAGGGCCGAGAGCTGCAAACCGCCCTGCAGGTACAACGGCAGCAAGGTCATCATCACCTGCGCACAGGCGGCATAGGCGAACATTCCCAGCAAGGCACCGATGAAGCGCCCGCTGCGCATCAGGCCGAGGTCGACCATCGGCCGCGCCTGGCTGCGCTCGACCATCACGAACAGGCCAAGCAGGAACGCGGCGATCAGCAGACGCCCCAGTGTGGGGGCGCTATCCCAACCGACCCGATTGGCGTCGATCAAGGCCCAGATCAGGTAGCCCAGGCCACCGGCGAAAGTCAGACTGCCCAGTGGATCGAACCGCGCCGCCGAACCGTCGCGGGACTCCTCGATACTGCGTACGACCATGAACGCCAGCACGATCACCAGCGGCAGGTTGATATAGAAGATCCAGCGCCAGCCCAAGGTACTGGCGATCAGCCCACCGAGCAGCGGCGCAAAGGTGATGGTCGCGCCCATGCACGCGCCCCAGAAAGCCCAGGCCCGCATGCGCTCCTGCGGCGCATGGAAACGGTGGCCGATGGCGGCCAGCGCGGCAGTCAGCAACAACGCGGCCCCGATGCCCTTGGCTGCTCGGGCCAGATCGAGGAACAACAGGCTCGGCGCGGCGCCGCACGCCAGCGAGGCCGCGCCGAACAGCGCCAGGCCGAGCAGCAGCATGCGCCGCCTGCCGAAGCGGTCGGCCAGGCTGCCAGCGGGTAGCAGACAGGCGGCGAACGCCAGCAAGTACGCACTGACCACCCATTCGATGTCGCTGAACGAGCCGGACAGGTCGCGGGCAATGCTGGGCAGGCTGACCGCGACGATGTTGGTGTCGAGGATGATCACGGCGCACACCGCCGAGGCGGTGAACAGGGTGAAGCGTGGTGAGGCGGCTGCAGGCATGGCAAGGCTCCGTTATAGAGAGCAGGCAGGTCGTCGCCGCTTTACCGCCACGACGCCAGCCTTGTAGTGTTGCCTCAACCATAACGCCGCAGGGCGCCCGGCTTGTTAGCCAGCACGTCCCGCGTCATTAGCGCCTGGCTAACGAGGCCCCATGGAGATACGTCACTTCCGCTACTTCCTTGCCGTCGCCCGCCACGGCCACTTCACCCGCGCCGCCGAGCAACTAGGGCATCGCCCCGCCGACCCTGAGCCGGCAGATCCAGGACATGGAGCGTGAGCTGGGCGTGCGGCTGTTCGAGCGCAGCCAGCGCGAGGTAAGCCTCACCGCCGCCGGCCAGGCCTTGCTCACCGAGGCCGAACAGGCGGTGCAGCAGTTCGACGCCGCACAGTTGGGTGCACAGCGTGCCGGTCGCGGCGACAGTGGGCGGATCGAACTCGGCTACGTTGCCTCGGCGGCTTACTCCGGCACCCTGCAGCAACAGGTCAGTCGGTTTGCCCAGGCTTATCCCGGCATACAGCTGAACATTCGCGAAGTGCCCATGCTCGAGCTCCCCTCTCTTGTCGACGAGGGCCAACTCGACCTCGCCTACTTGCGCTCGCCGATGGAGCTGCCGCAGAGCCTGAATGCCATCGCCCTGCACCAGGAAGGTTTCGTCCTGGCGCTGCCGGCCAGCTCGCGCCTCAACGAACTGAAGACCATCCCGGCCTCACGCCTGGCCGACGAAATCTTCATCTTGCCCGAGCAGATCTCCGGCACACTGGCAATTGCCAGCCAGGGCAGTTTCACCCCCCGCCTGGGGCCGCAACCGGGCAGCCTGGTGGCGGTGCTCACCCTGGTGTCACTGGGCCAGGGCGTGGCCGTGGTACCGGCGTCGGTGGTCCAGCGCATCAGTTTGCCCCAGGTCAACTACCGGCCCATTGCTGACGCCCAGGCAAGTTCATGGCTGAGCCTGGTGCACCGCCGCTTCGAAAAGTCGCCCGCAGTGCTGCGCTATATAGAAGGAGTGCGCCAAGGTGCCGAATGATCACCTACGTTCTGGCTTTCGGGCACTGCTGGCGCTGCTCGCCTGCCTGACCTGGCCCACGTGGGCCGGCGACGCCATGCAGACGATGGCGCTGGGCAAGCCTGCGCCCTACCCTTTCTTCACCTATGCCAATGCCAGGCTCGACACCCGCCTGCCGGTCCAACATGCAGTGATCGTGCTCCATGGCGTGCACCGTGATGCCGACCACTACTATCGCAGCGGCCTGACCCTGCTCGGCAATGCGGGACTCCCCCAGGACGACACGCTGCTGCTGGCCCCCCGCTTCTTCAGCGAAGACGATCCCCAGACAACGCCCACTCCGCCCTTGTGGTTGAAAAGCCAATGGTTGCAGGGCCACGAGTCCGTGGCCGGACGCTCCGGCATCTCGGCATTCGCCGTGCTAGACGACCTTCTCGCCTACCTTGCCGATCGTCATCGATTTCCACACCTTGAAGACATCACCTTGATCGGCCATTCCGCCGGCGGCCAACTGTTGCAGCGCTATACGCTGCTCGGCACGGGCGACCAGGCGCTGCGCGCCCTTGGCATCCATGTGCGCTACATTGTCGCCAGCCCTTCCACCTACCTGTACCTGGATGCCAACCGCCCCCTTGGCGAAGGCTTCGCCCCTTTACCTGCCGCGCAGTGCGCTGACTACGACCGTTACCGCTATGGCCTGCCGGGCGCACCGGACTACTTCGCCACGCAGCATCTCGATGCCCGCCAGGTGCTCAGCCGCTACGCCGCACGCGACGTGACCTACCTGGTCGGCGAACGCGACCGCCACCCCCGCAGCCGGATCATGGACCGCAGCTGTGCAGCCCAGGCCCAGGGTCGTGACCGGGTCGAGCGGCAACTCAACTACCTGCGCTACGAGGCTTTTCTTGCCCAGCGCTGGTCGATTACGCTCGCGCATCGTCAGTACGTACTGCCGGGTATCGGCCATGACCCCGCCTGCCTGCTGACCGATCCAGGCGTTGCGCAGTTGCTGTTCCCCGGCCACTGACATTCCACCACGCCGCGCAGTACACTCGGGCCCTCCCCCTTTCGGAGACGTCCAAGGTGCATCACGCAGGAAGCGATGAACATCCACCAGCACGTGCCCGAGCTGGCGCGGTCATCTGGCTTACCGGACTCTCCGGCGCGGGAAAGTCGACACTGGCCCAGGCCCTGGCCCGAGAGCTCCATGAGCTTGGACATGGCTGCTACGTGCTCGACGGTGATGTACTGCGCACAGGGCTGAATGCCGACTTGGGTTTCTCGCCCGAGGATCGCCACGAAAACATCCGCCGGACCGCCGAGGTGGCGGCGCTGTTTGCCGATGCCGGGCTGATCTGCATTACCGCGTTGATCTCACCCTATCGCGCCGGACGCGCCACCGCGCGCCAGGCCTGCAAGGCGGGCTTCCACGAAGTGCACGTCAAGGCTGATCTGGCCACCTGCGAGGCCCGCGACCCCAAGGGCCTGTATCGCCGCGCCCGGGCGGGAGATCTGCCAGAATTCACCGGGATCGATGCGCCCTACGAAGTGCCGGACCGACCAGAGCTGGTGGTGGAGACGGCACAAGTGCCGCTGCCGATAGCAACGGCGCAACTGCTGGCGTACGTACAGCAGCGGGTACTGCACCAAACGCAGTAGGCGCGGGCTGACCCCGCGCCTGCTGGTTGCACTCAACTGCCCGGGGCGATATCGCCACGCTGCCAGCGTGCCTCGTTATTACCCAGGGCCTGGGCAATGTCGGCGAGTTCGCCGGACGGCAGGGTCTGTGGCAACGGGTCGAGCCCGGCGCTGGCGAACACCTGGCCATAGCTATTGCGCAGCTCGGCATAGGCCAGGTCGCGGCGCAGGTCGGCCTGCAGCGCATTCAGTTCCCCCTGGATCAGCTCCAGCTCGCCAATGCCCTGCGCCTGGTGGCGATTGCGCAGTTGCTCGACGATCTGCTGGTCAAGGGCGACCAATTGCTGGCTGGTGGCGAACTGGCGGCGAGCTTCGTTGTAATTGGCATTGGCCACGTAGAGCTGGGCCAGGATGGCCATCGACATCGCCTGGCGACGCGCCTCGACCACCTGTTCGCCAGCCTTGGCGACGTCGATGGACGCCGGCCCCGACAGCACGTTGAACAGGTTCCAGGTGACCTTGACGCCATAATCGGCCCAGTGCTGGTTGGTCAGGAAGCTGTTGCTGTCGTAGTGCCCACCCGCCGAGAACTCCAGCCCCGGCAGCATGCGCAGCATCGACTTGCGCACCTCGGCGGCGCTGATGCGGGCCTGGTAGTCCTGCTCGCGCAATTCGGGGCGCGTGGCCAGGGCCTGCTGCTCCAGCGCTTCGAGGCCTACCTTGAGCTCCGGCACGCTGTAGTCGTCGGTGGCGGCGAGGGTCAGCTCGCTCCCCGGCGGCAGGTTGATCAGCGCGCCCAGTTCAGTCTTGGCCAGCGACAGCGCGCGACGCTGTTCCTCCAGCTGGCGGGTGGCCTCGATCAACGAGCGCTGGTAGTTGAGCGCCTGGATCGGGTCGCCGATGCGCTGGTCCCCCATGCGCTGGCTGTTGTCCCGGGCCTGCTCGACCCGCACCATCAGCGCGTCGATCTGCTTGAGCAGGCGCTCGGCGGCGACCGCCCGCCAGTAGGCCGAGCGCACGTCCTGGATGATGGTCTGCACCACCTTGCGCCGGCGTTCCTGGACGATCAGGCGCTGATCGCCCTGTTGCTTGGCGCTGACATAGCTGACACCGAAGTCGAGCACGTTCCACACCATGGTCAGGTCGGCCACGTCGCGGTCGCGGTCCTGGGAGGTCGATGGCTCCAGGGACTGGGTATTGGTCAGCACGCTTTGGCTGCTCGATGCGCTGACGTTGCTGCGCCCGGCGTAACCGGCCGACAGGGCCATGCGCGGCAGCATGTCGAAGGTGGCCAGGTCGACCTGGCGTTGGGCCAGGGCTTCTTCCATGATCTTGAGGCGTGCCTCCAGGTTGTACTTGACCGCACGAGCCATGGCCTGGTGCAGGGTCAGCGGCCCGTGCAAGGCCTCCTGGCCCTTGAACATGCTGGCAAGGTCCGCCCGCGCCCGCTGCTCGCTGACACTGCGGTCGATGGGTTGGGTCTTGACCGCGCACCCTGTTACCGCCAGTGCCAGTACGCTTACCGCAAAAATCCTCGATGTTCTGCTCATCCCTGTCCGCCCCCTTGGTACGGCACTGCTTTTCTTCTAATTGGATTGCTCGCGTGCGCCGGCTCAGGCCTGCGGCACGGGTACCTCGACCTGCCCCAACGCCTGCGCCAGTTGCCTGGCCTGGCGTTGCTCCCCCTCCTGGAAGGCCTGCAACTGCTGCCCGAGGGTCGGCGCCCCGGTCAGGCCCTTGCCCGCCCCTGCCTCTGCCCCCTGGCGGAATGGCTTGCCACCGCTCAGTTCATACTGGCCACCGTCATCCGGCAGCGTCTTGTCGAAGATGTTGGCCAGGCTGCTGGCCCCGAACACGTTGGCGTCACCACCACCAAAGCCGAGGAAACCGGCCCCCGAACCATTGCCGATACCGCTGTCAGCGTGCTGGCCGGCGAACACCTGGGCCAGGTAGCTCGGCGCCAGCGCACCGTTCTGGATGAACAGATTGCCCAAGGTCGGCAGCCCGCCGCCCGTTGTCGGCACCTCGAACAGCGGCTGTGGCAGCAGCGGCGACTGGAACGGCGCCGTTACCGGCAACGGTGCGATCACCACCGGCGTGCCTGGGCTGGCCTGGCCCGGGCGCGCCGGTGGGTATGCGCGGAATTCCGGATCACCGTCGGTAGACTGCAATGTCACGCTTTGCCCGGCGAAGCCGCCGACCACGTCGTTGCCTGCGCCATCGCGAATGCCGGTGCCACTGGCCTTGAGCCCAAGGGCCAGGCCACCACTGCCCGCCACGCCTGCGACATTGACCTGCCAGGTATGGCCGTCGAGGCGTACCAGCGACTGCAGCGTGCCACTGGCGTTGCCACTGGCCAGCAGTTCGAAGTCGCCCAGGTCGACCCCGCTGACGTCTTCGCTGAAGGTAACGGTGAAGGACTGGCTGCCCGGCGTCGGCGACGGATTCGCCACGATCGAGACCACGCCGGGTGGCGTGCTGTCGACAATGACCCCGTGGCTGTCGCCAATATTGTTCAGCGCCGGTGTCAGTTGATTGCCGGCCGCATCGTGCAGGCTCGCGCCATTGGCCGACAGGCCAAGCACCTGGATGCCATCGGCATCGTTGTCGCCGGCCTGGATCTGGTACTGGAACACCAGCGTCGGCGTGCCTGAGCCGGCCACGAAATCGGCGTAAACCGTGCGCCCGCCGACATCCAGGGCAAGCCGCGGCACGCCGTCGACCATCACCGCCTCGCTGGTGTTGACCACGAAGGTGAGCACATCGCCCGTGTTATAGGGGACGCCGACCGGCACGCCGACACTGCCCACCGTGGGGGCGTCGCGGTCAATGTTGTACGTGGCGCCGGTCAGGCCACCGACCAAGGCGTTGCCGGCCACATCGGTGATACCCGTGGCGCTGCCATTGAGGTTCAGGCCCAGGGTGCCTGTGCCGTGCACACCACTGACGGTGATGACATAGACTCCACCGCCCAGCGCTTGCAGGCCGCTGAGCGTGCCGCTGGCCGAGCCGGTGCCAACCAGGCTGAAATCGCTGAGATCGACGCCATTGACCTGCTCGTTGAAGGTCACGGTGAAGCGCACGCTCTGGGCGTTGCTCGGCGACGGGTCGAGGGTGACGATGCCGACCGCGCTCGGCGCCTGGGTATCGACCAACACCTGGTGGGTGTCAGCCACGCCATTGAGGGTCAGGTCCATGGCATTGCCCGCGGCGTCGACAAGGGTCGCACCATTGGCGGCAAGGCCGGTCACGGTGATGCCGTCAGCGTCGTTGTCACCGGCCTGGACGATGTACTGGAACACCAGGGTCGAGGTGCCGGCGCCCGCCACCAGTTCGGCAAACACCGTGTGCCCGCCGATGTCCAGGGCCAGGCGCGGCGCCCCCGTGACCTGGACCGCTTCACTGGCGTTGACCACGAATACCAGCGAGTCGCCGGCGTTGTAGGACACCCCCGCCGGGCCACCGACGCTGGTCACGCTGGGAACGCGGGTGTCGATGGCGTAGTTGTTGGAATCGGTACTGCCCACGCCGGCGTTGCCCGAAGACGCCGCGACCACGCCGCTGTTGTCCAGGGTGATCAGGTTGCTGGTGTCCTCGACCCCGTTGCCAGGTGTCAGGGTCGCGGTCCAGGTGATGCCGCCATCGCTGCTGCTCAACCCGCTCAAGGTGCCATTGGCCACTGTCAGGTCGGCCAGGGTGAAGCCGCTCACCGCCTCGCTGAAAGTGATGGTCACCAGGCTCGACTCGCCCGCGCGCAGGGCCGTATCGGCAACCACGACGGTGGCGGTGGGGACGACGGTGTTGACCGTGTAGTTGGCCGATGAAGTGGTGCCGGTTCCGCTGTTGCCGGCCAGGTCGGTGTAGCCCGTGTTGTTCAGTACGATCAGGTTAGTGGCGTCCTGCACGCCGTTGCTCGGCGTGAAGATGGCGGTCCAGGTGATACCGCCGTCGACGCTGGACAGCGTGCCCAGGGTGCCATTGGGCAAGTTCAGGTCAGCGTTGGTGAAGCCCGCTACCGCCTCGCTGAACGTGATGGTCACCAACGAGGTTTCACCGACACGCAGATCGCTGTCGGCCATGACGATGGTGGCGGTTGGCCGCTGGCTGTCAACGGCGTAGTTGTTCGAGTCGGTGGTGCCGGAACCGGCGTTGCCGGCGGTGTCCGTCACCCCGCTGTTATCCAGGGTGATCACGTTGGAGGTGTCGGTGATGCCGGCGCTCGGCGTCAGGGTCGCGGTCCAGGTGATACCGCCATCGCTGCTGCTCAGCCCGCTCAGGGTGCCGTTGGCCACGGTCAGGTCCGCATTGGTGAATCCGCTCACCGCCTCGCTGAAGGTGATGGTCACCAGCGACGTCTCGCCGATGGCCAGGTTGCTGTCGGCCACCACGATGGTCGCCGTCGGGCGCTGGGTGTCGATGGCATAGTTGTTCGAGTCGGTGCTGCCGGTACCGGCATTGCCGCTGCTCTGGCCGACCACGCCGCTGTTGTCGAGGGTGATCAGGTTGGTGCTGTCGGTGATGTTGCCGGTCGGGGTGAAGGTGGCCGTCCAGGTGATGCCGCCGTCGGCGCTGGAGACCGCGCTCAGGGTGCCGTTGGCCACGGTCAGGTCCGCGTTGGTGAATCCGCTCACTGCCTCGCTGAACGTGATGGTTACCAGTGAGGTTTCACCGATGCGCAGCGCCGCATCGCTTACCACCACGGTGGCCGTGGGTTGCAGGGTGCTGACGCCGTAGTTGTTGGAGTTGGTGGTACCGCTGCCGGCGTTGCCAGCCAGGTCGGCCACCCCGCTGTTGCTCAGGGCAATCACGTTGGTGGCGTCCTGCACGTTTACCGAAGGGGTGAACGTCGCCGTCCAGGTGATGCCGCCATCACTGCTGGAAAGCCCACTCAAGTTGCCGTTCGCCACCGTCAGATCGGCGAGGGTGAAGCCGGTTACAGCCTCGCTGAAGGTAATGGTCACCGTGGTGGTCTCGCCGACGGTGAGATTGTTGTCGGCGACCACGATGGTGGCCGTCGGGCGCTGGGTGTCGACGGCGTAGTTGTTCGAGTCGGTCGTGCCGCTACCGGCGTTGCCGGCCAGATCGGCCACCCCGCTGTTGTCCAGGGTGATGAGGTTGGTGGTGTCGGTGATGTTGCTTGACGGGGTGAAGGTGGCCGTCCAGGTGATCCCGCCGTCGCTGCTGGACACCGCGCTCAAGTTGCCGTTGGCCACCGTCACGTCGGCATTGCTGAAACCGCTCACGGCCTCGCTGAAGGTGAACGTCACCAGCGACGTCTGGCCGATGACCAGGGTGGGGTTGGCCACCACGATGGTCGCGGTCGGGCGCACGGTGTCGATGGCGTAGTTGTTCGAGTTGGTGGTGCCGCTGCCGGCGTTGCCAGCGCCATCGCTCACCCCGGTGTTGTCCAGGGTGATGACATTGGTCGCGTCGGTGATGGTGCTGTTCGGGGTGAACGTCGCGGTCCAGGTGATCCCGCCGTCGCTGCTGGAGACGGCGCTCAGGGTGCCGTTGGCCACCGTCAGGTCGGCATTGGTGAAGCCGGTCACGGCCTCGCTGAAGGTGAACGTCACCAGCGACGTCTGGCCGATGGCCAGGGTGGGGCTGGCCACCACGATGGTCGCCGTCGGGCGCTGGGTGTCGATGGCGTAGTTGTTCGAGTTGGTGGTGCCGCTGCCGGCGTTGCCAGCGGCATCGCTCACCCCGGTGTTGTCCAGATTGATGAGGTTGGTCGCGTCGGTGATGGCGTTGGTCGGGGTGAACGTCGCGGTCCAGGTGATCCCGCCATCGCTGCTGGACACCGTGCTCAAGGTGCCGTTGGCCACCGTCAGGTCGGCATTGGTGAAGCCGGTCACGGCCTCGCTGAACGTGATGGTCACCTGGGACGTCTCACCGATGCTCAGGTTGCTGTCGGCCACCACGATGGTCGCCGTCGGGCGCTGTGTGTCGATGCTGTAGTTGGCCGAATTGGTGGTGCCTACGCCAGCGTTGCCGGCCAGGTCGGTGACACCGGCGTTGTTCAGGGTGATGACGTTGCTGGCGTTGGTGATGCTGTTGGTCGGGGTGAAGGTGGCGGTCCAGGTCTTGCCGCCATCGCTGCTGGACACCGCGCTCAGGGTGCCGTTGGCCACCGTCAGGTCGGCATTGGAGAAACCGCTCACCACCTCGCTGAAGGTGATGGTCACCGTCGCGGTCTCGCCCACTTTCAGGGCCGTGTCGCTGAGGGTGATGGTGGCGGTGGGCGGAACCGTCTCGTGAATGGCCACCGTGACCGAAGCCGCGCTGGAGGTGGCGCCATCGCCATCGTTGACGGTGACCGACAGGGTGCGGGTGGCCTGGCCGATGCTGTTGGCGGCATTGCTGTTGTCGTAGGTGAGGTTGCGCACCACCGCCTGGACTGCTGCGGCCGTGGCATTGCCGTTGAACGTCAGCACCAGGTTGGCGCCGCCCGTGCCGCCGGTATAGGTGCCGATGGCCACTCCGCCGTAGCTCACCGTGCTGCCGCTGACGCCGATCTGCCCGGCGCCATTGCCCTGGTGGCGGATGCCCAGCACATCTTCGCTGGCGACGCCGTTGGCGCTGACCGCCACGGTCAGGTTACCCCCGGCAAAGTCGGCCGAGTCGCTGTCGGTGACCGTGGCGTTGCTGCCGCTGTCGAGCAGCACGGCGCCACTGCCTTGGGTGAAGGTCTGGCTGTCGCCGTTGAGGTTGCCGATCACCGGCGCAGCATTGAGTGGCTGGACCACCACCGAAGCGGTGCGGGTAGTACTGCCCATGTCGTCATTGATACTGACGGTCACGCTACGGGTGCCGCTGGTGTAGGCCCCTGCGGCGTTGCCATAGGTCACTGTGGCAAGCACCGCACGATACTGGGCCAGGGTGGCCACACCGCTGAGCGACAGCACCGCGCTGCCCGAGCCGCTGATGGTGATGCCGTAACTGGCCGCCGTGGCGATCTGCCCGGCGCTGAGCGACAGGGTCTCGCTGCCGCCATCGAGCACGCCGCCCAAGGTCAGGGTGGCACCACTGACCTGGGTATCGCCGTCGGATTGGCTGATGTTGATGTTCGGCACGATCACCACCGGGGAGCCGGCAAAATTGACGGTGCTGTCGTTACCACCGGTGCTGGTGTCCAGGTCGACCAGCGGCGGCGCCGAGTACAGCACCTCGTAGGCACCGATGTCGATACCGCCGCCACGGGGCCGGTCGAAGCCGCGCAGGTCGGTGGCCGGCGCGCCCGCCTGGGTGCCCTGGTCGATGGCGTTGCTGGCAGTGCTGGCCAGGCGGTAATCGCCGCCGGCGGCATTGACGAAGTTGACCGGGGTGCCGATCAGGTTGGTGGTGCTGGTGTAGCCACCGCCACTGCCGCTGTTGGTGGCGGCATCAAGGGCAGCGCCGTTGACCGTGTTGCCACTGATGATGCTGTTGAGCACCGTCACCGTGCCGGCGCCGCCAGTGGCCCACCCCAGGCCGGCGGAGTTGATGGTGCCACTGCTGGTGTTGAGGTAGGTGTTGTTGGCGATGGTGCTGTTGACGATGCTGACCGAGCCACCGGTATTGCTCAGCACGATGACCGAGGCGCCAGCGACCGTGGCAGTGGCGGCGTAGGTCCCACTGTTGTTGTAGATCGCCACGTTTTCCAGGACGTGGTTGTTGGCGCCGCCCAGGCGTACCAGCGACGACATGCCGGTGGCGCCGATGATGCTCGCATTGTTGTCATGGATCGTGGTGTTGCGTACCACCACCGTGGAGCCTAGGGTGGTCGCCGAGTTGATCACGGTGCCGGCGTTGTCCTGGAAGTTGGAATCCTCGACGGTGATCGAACCGCCATTGGCGCGGATGGCCCCACCGGTGATGTTGCCGGAGAAATGCCGCATGTCCAGGTTGCGCACCGTCAGCACACCGCCACCGTTGCTTTGCAGGCCCGAGGCCTCGCCAGCATCGCGGATGTTGTTGCTGTTGACGTCGCCACTGAGGATGATGTCGCCCTTGCCGTCGCCGTCGACATCACCGTTGATGGTGATGTTGCTGGTCACCGCCAGCGCCGTGGCCGACGACCAGCGAATGGTCCCGCCTTTCAGGTTCTGGTGGAACACGATGATGTCGTTGCCGCTGCCCGCGGCGGAGCCATCTACCGAAGTGTCGGTGTTCGCGGCCTGGATGGCTTCGGCCAGGGATACCTGGCCATCGTTGGCGATGAGTGACGCATTGCTGCTGGTGACGGTGATGGTCGCCAGCGAGGTATTGAATGCCGACAGGTCGCCGCGCTGCACCCCCACGCCAGTGGCCACCGCGCCGGAAACGGTCTCCAGTTCCCAGTCCTCGCCAGCGCGGTTGCCAGTCGAGTCGGCCGAGGCGCCCACGTCGGCACCGCTGAGCCGCGCCACCTCGTTGACGAACATCTGGCCATCGCTGCCAGCGCCGGTGTTGCAAGCAAAGAAGCGGATATCGCCGCCCGGGGCCAGGCTGGCGCCGATGCGCGCCAGGTCGGTTCCATGGCTGGCCAGTTGGTTGGCCCAGATGGCATTGCCGGCCAGGTACACATAGCCACTGTCGCCGTGGCTGATGATATCGACTGAAGTCACGTCGCTACGGCCATTGAGATAGTCGGCGATCTGCTTGAAGCCATCCTTGCCGTTGTCCAGCACCACCACCTCGACCCCGGCAGGCAGGCCGGCGATGAGTTTCTGGTAATCACTTACCGCAGAGTCGACGAATACCACTTCATGATTGCCCGGAGCCTGGGAGATCGGCGCGGTGGCCGGTGCCGCCTGATGGGCCGGTTCGTGGGCGGTGTTATCGCGGGTACTGGCCGCATCACTGGCGGCGCTGGTGTCCTTGCCTCCGGTGGCGGCTACGGCGGCTTCGACCGCCTGAGCCCCCTGATCGGCGACCACGCCCACCGAGGCGTCGAACATCATGCGCGGTTCCAGGGCCTGGATAAGGCTGGGCCGGCTTGCGGAAACGTTGGGTGTGTGGGTGTTTTTACCGCGTTTCCAGAATGCCATGGTGCCCTCGCTCAGCCCTGGAGCTGTTTGTGCCTGCCGTTCCTGCAGATGAGAACGGCCTGTCCTTGTCTGGTAATCCTGAACGGACGACGGGGCGCCGATGCGCGCCCCGCAGTCCTGCCTGCCTAGCCAACCGGTTTCAGTTGCGTGAGGGGAAGATCCCTTCGGTCGCGATGATGAAGTTGATGCCCAGGTAAGGGCTCTGGTTCGAGAACGGCTGGTTGCCTGCCGCGGTCACCCCTGTCGTGGCAGGGATGGTGAGGTTGAAGGGTTTGAGGGTGGTATTGCTGGCGGTAGAGGCGTAGATGTCGATCGACACCCCCGAACCGGACGAATCCTTTGGCTTGGCCAGCACGCCAGTGGTCGAGGGTGCAGGCAGGTCGGCGTCACCTTCTGCGGCAGGGATGGCAACCGATACGGTCTGCGCGGGGATGTTCACGGCCTGCGACGCCATGTTCAGCGATGTCAGCGTGGTAGTCGGCGTGCCGGCTGCCTCGCCCAGCACGACACTCGGCAAGCCTGGCCCCTGCCCCTGCTGGACAGGTGCGCGACCACGCAGGTCAGGCAAGGCGAATGTAGTCTGGCCATTGCCACCGTAGGTCGTACCCAGAATCGAGAACAACGCGGTGTTCTGGGCGATGCTTAGCAGCTGCCCTTGGCAAAACATCCAGCCCCGTGGCGCGAAGTTTCCCGCGAACAATGTGATCTGACCGATGAATGGCTCACTCATTTACTGCACTCCTTTGACAACGCGGCAAGGACGGGCCTCAAGGCCCGCAGGTAATCACGTTCGTGACAGGCACGCTCAGAGCTGCCGATCGGCGTGGGAAATCGTCTGGAGCTCCGGCCCCCTTGGATATCGGGGCTCACCGGTCGCATCAATCGCGGCAATGGACGCTGGCCGGCTCATTTTCAGCGACAAGCCGTTCTCGCCGACCACCCGGAACCCACAGCGCTGATAGAGCCGCAAGGCCGGGTTGTGGGCGGTCACATGCAGGCCGGCGCTGAGCCCCCGTTCATCGGCACGTGCCAGCCACTGGCCGAGCAGCCGGCTGCCGATGCCACGGCCGCGCCAGGCGGGCAGCAGGGCCATGTCGATGAATTGCACGTGGCTGTCGGTCCACTGCAGGCAGGCACGGCCGATGCGCTCGCCCGCCGTTTCGATGACAAAGAAGCCGGCGTCGGCGAACTGGGCCTGGTAGTAGTCGTGCTGGGCCTGGAACTGCTGGTCGAGGAAGGCATCGATAGCGGCCTGCGGCCACGGCAGCAGGGCCATTTCGGCGGCACGCGTGGTGCCATAGAGCTCGCGCAGGAACGCCCGGTCGGCGTCCACCATGGGACGGAGGTTCACCTCGGGGATGGACATCGGGTCTGGCTTCCCTGCGTAAGGTTACCCCATGGTGAGGGGCGCACATCCAAGTGAATTGTCCTACACGATCATTCGCAGCGTAGCCGAAGAACAAGGCATATAGCCACTACTCTAGCGTGGTCTTTGCAACTATTTTCTCAAACACCCGTTCGAGGTATTTTGACGCCGGTTTCTAGGCATTTCGCAACCGTATGGATTCCAAAGCGTTGTAAGGCTGCAGGGCCCAACGGGCGATCGCCGCGCGCACCTCGTCGCTGGCTTCGTCACGCTTGCGCTTGCCATCGGCGCTGAAGTTCAGGGCCGGCTGCTTGGCATCGAAGGCCGCGACCGCCTGCAAATCCGCTACTTCGCCTGGCAGGATGCCGAACAGTGGCCCCAGGCGCCCCCAGACAGCATCGGGCAACTCGCTGTAGTTCACCGCGATGGCACCTTCGCGTTCGCACAACGCTAGGCCAGCCGCAAGGATTTCGCCAATCATCCGGCAGGTGTATTGCACCGCGCCCATGCCCTGGGCCTCGGCCAGCACACTGTCGAGCCCAGAGGCACCAAGCAGGCCCGGTACCCGGTGCATGCCCGGCTGGCGCAATTGGGAAACCACGATCTCCAGCGGGTCACGGTAGAGGAATACCCGTGGCACCTGGGGATACAGCGCCGTCAGCAGTGGCGCGTCGAAGATGCTCCAGGCGTCGAGCTTGATCAACAGGTGGCGCTCGTCGCCCCGACGACGCTGACCGTAGGCCGAGCACAGCGCCCGCAATGCATCGGCCTGCCAGGCGGCGGCGGCCGGGTCCTGGCGCGCGGCACGCAACAGGTTGTCCAACGGCGGCGGCTCCGACAGCACGATGTTGCGGGCCTGACTGGCGAGCAATTGGGCGATCAGCGTCGAGCCACAGCGCGAGGCATGGAACACCAGCACCGAGGGCGCCAGGCCGGGGCTGTGCAGTTGCCAGTCGAGCAAAGCCTGGACATCGGTGTCGCGGCGCATGGCCTGGTTGAAGGGCAAGCGCAGTGCCTGGTCGACGTCGTCGCGGAAAAACGGCCGGGCCAGGCGCCTCTCGCCGAACCAGCACCAGTCCACCCGCCATCCGGCGTCGCCTTGCCAGAGGCGGATGGGCAACCAGCCGTGAAAATCCATCGGGGTATTCACACTCGCCATTGATCGCTCCATGCCTGCTTGCCCCGGCGCATGGCACCCAGGACCTCTGCCTCGGAAAACGCCAGCCCTAGCTCGGCACCAAGGCGCACCGCCTCGACCACGAAGGCCCGGGGATCCTCCACCGCCTGTAGTTGCGCGGCCAATGCCGGCGCCTCACTCACCTGCTGGCGAAACCGTTCGAATGCCTGCCCAGCCCTCCCGGGCTGCAGTGCCGGCGTCTGCGCCAGGCCTTCATCGATCAGCGCCAGTAGCCAAGGGTCGGCCGCGCAGTCGAGTACCAGGTGGATGCGCTCACCGGGCCCGGGGTTGTTGACCCGGTGGGGGCGCGACAGGTCGATGAACCAGCACTCGCCTGGGCGCATCGGCACTTGCAGGCCATCCACAAGAAACTCCACGCCCGGAGGGCTCAGCAGCGGTATGTGCAATCGCAGGCAGCCGCCTGGGCGCCCGAGGTCAGGGTCACGGTGCTCGTGAATCCTCGCCCCCGCCCCCAGGCGTAACAGCCGGGCGGCGCGCAGCGATGCCTGAAAGGGCGCAAGGGCTTGCTGCCAGGCCGGCTCGCCTTGCCACCAGGCCAGGTTTATCGGCGCGCCTGTACCTGGGGCCAGCGGCAATGGCGCGTCCTCGGCGGTGACCAGCGCCACACCGCTCCAGTCGCCTTCGTGGTAGCCCCGGTTGAAATGCGCCTGCCAGGCTTCGCTGTCCAAGCGTGTCAGGGCCTGCAGCAACGCGGGCAGGTTGCTGGTCAAGGTGAGGCGGGAACACAGTGGCAGAGCGGTCTCGGTCATGCGGGCTCCTTGCGTTGGCATTGTCTTGAACGGTGTTCCTGGCGATGGATCGCGTAATTACGACGGGAGCCTGGCGGGAAAGGCCGCCTAAAACCCACTCTCACGAACCCCCAACGCCGCCAAACGTCGCCAGGCGGCCCCCAGCAACGACTCGCGCGCGCCCTCCAGCACCACCACCCCACGCAACGGCTGCGCCACATCGGGCACTTCGCCCAGCGGGCTCAGGCGCACGCCGTACTGGGCCTGCACCGGTTCCGCACGCTGCTGGCCATCCCGCCGCACCGCTACCGGGCCATGGCGGTCGGAGGCCAGCGCTTCGAGCTCCAGCACAGCCACGCCAGTGGCATCCACCTGCTCCACACGCACCGGCAATGCCGGGCGCGCCGGGTCATCGGCGATAAAGCGCCCTTCGCTGCCAGCCGCCACCCGCCACAGGTCGGCCTCAGCCAGGTAGCCGCGCAAACGTAGCCCCGGCTCGACCACTCGCCCCAAGGTCAGTGCCGGGCTGACCCATTGCCCCGGCGCCAGGCCGGTCGGCAGGTCGCGCAGCACTCCGTCGCGGGGCGCGCGCAGTTGCAGGCGCTCACGCTGGGCGGCCAGGCCGCGGTACTCGGCCACGGCTTCGGCCAGTTGCTGCTCGAGCACGCCGGCGTCCGCCGCCGTCTCGCTGCGCCCGGCCTGGCGGCGCAACAGCAGCTGCAGGATGTCGATCTCGCGGCGCACGATGGACTGGCGCGACGTCAGGTCGGGCGACTCCAGTTCCACCAGCAGCTCGCCCTGGCGAACCTCTTGCCCTTCGACCACCGGCAAGCTTTTCACCCGTGCCGCCACCGGTGCATGCAGGGCGCTGACGCGGGATGCCTCGAGCATCGCCGGCACGTCCACCGCGCCACGCCAGGGCAGCACCAGCACGGCCAGCAGCAAACCCAGCCCGCCCGCCACCCGCAGCGTCTTGCCCGGCGCCGCCTGGCCACGGTGCAGCCACCATTGCCGCAACTCCTTGTACACCGGCAAACCGATGAACCAGGCCAGCTCCACCAGCATCAGGAAGATGCCCAGCACCTTGAAGAACAGGTGATACACCGCCAGGGCGATACCGAAGAACAACACCGCGCGCCACAGCCAGGCGCCATAGCCCCACACCAGCAAACGGCGGCGCATGGTCGGCGACCAGGCTTCCGGGGCCGGCTCGCCATAGCCGAACAGCGCCTCGCGCAATCGCCAGCGACACAGGGCAAAGGCGCGGTTCTGCAGGTTCTCGACCCGCCACAAGTCACTGATCAGGAAGTAGCCATCAAAACGCATGAAGGGGTTGAGATTGACCAGCAAGGTGGTGATCCAGGTGGCGCTGGCCAGCATGAACGCTGCCGTGCGCGCCGGGCCGTCAGGCAGCAGCGACCAGGCCAGCAGCGCCAGCACCGCCAGCAGCAGCTCGGCGAAGACCCCACCGGCATCGATCAGCAACCGCGCACGGCGGTCGCTGACGCGCCAGGCATCGCTGACATCGGTGT
The DNA here is from genome assembly GCF_018596375.1 of Pseudomonas sp. RC3H12. Lineage (NCBI taxonomy): Bacteria > Pseudomonadati > Pseudomonadota > Gammaproteobacteria > Pseudomonadales > Pseudomonadaceae > Pseudomonas > Pseudomonas sp. RC3H12. The sequence goes on from NZ_CP075595.1 coordinate 4,137,372, forward strand.
AGAACATCGGCAACAGCACCATGAACGCCAAGCCCATGCTCTGCACCCGGCACCCGGCGCGCTTGGCCATGAAGGCGTGGCCGAACTCATGGCAGAGCTTGGCGAACCCCAGCGCCACGCCAAAGGCGAGGATGCCGCCGAGGCTGAACAGGTGCGGGAACGTGGCAATGAAGCGCGACCAATCGCGGATCACCAGGAACACACCCAACGCCAGCACCAACGGCAGGGCGTAGCGCAAGATCCAGCCTCCATGGCGTTCGAGCACCGGCCATGCGCGGTTGAGGAAGGCATCCGGGCGCCACAGCGGAATCCTGAAGAACAGGTACTGGTGCAGCACACGGGTCCACAGGCTCTGCCGGGTGGCGGCGGCCTTGGTCGCATAGCTTTCGCGCTGGCGGGCATCTTCGGCGCCGATCAGGTCGTGCTGCCCGAGAAACAGCAACAGTTCTTCCAATGCCTGCTCGTCGACTGCCAGGCCAGGCTCGGCGTTGGCGGCCGCCAACACGCGCTGCGGGTCGCCCAGGCGCCAGTGCTGCAACAGCCGCACGGCGCCACCACCTAGCTTGAAGTAACGCCCGCGCAGCGGGTCAGCCAGGGTCCACTGCGGCGCGCCGTCATGCCCGGCCGCCGCCGGCGACAGCTGCAGGTCGGCGCGCAACGCCGGCAGGGTCACAGCCCCAGCCCCTGACGCAACGCAGCCAGCGGGCGACGCAGCAGGTAATAGACCAGCGGGGCGCGCTCGCCGTACACCTTGGCGGTACCACGCAAGCCGATGCGCGGTGGTGCCTCGTCGAAACCGGCGTCCAGCCGGTAGGCCAGTTGCCCGGCGGCGGTGGCCTGTGCCTCATAGGCCGCGCGCTCCAAGCGGGCGCCATGGCGATGCAGCGGGTCGCTGTCGAGGAACAACGCCACTTCGGCGCCAGGCTGCAAGGCGATTGCATCGCCCACCGGCAGCTCCAGGCGCAGTTCGGCCTGCTGCGGATCGGCCAGTTGCATCAGGCGCTCGCCGGTCTGCACGGGCTTGCCGGTCCAGCGCTCGGCGTCGGCGAACACCGCGATTCCCGCACGCTCGGCGCGAATTTCGCTGCGGCCGAGGAGCTGGCGGGCGTAGTCGAGTTCGGCGCGTTTCTGTTCCACGCGGGCGGCCAGCAGGTCGAGGCGGGCATTGGATTCGGCATCGCTGAAGGCGCGCTGGGTACTCGCCTTGAGCTCGGCCTCGGCGACCCCGAGGGCGCGCTCCGCGACATCGACCTGGGCCTTGAGGGTGGTGGCGTCGAAGCGTACCAGCAGGTCACCGACGGCGACCGTCTGGTTGGGCTTGACCAGGAACTCGGCGATCACTCCGTCCAGCGGCGCGGCAACCACCCGCCCTGCCCGCGGCACGACCTCGGCCGGGGCCAGCACCGACTGGCGCACCGGCACCAGCAGCACCAGCAATGACAACCCCAAGGCCGCCAGCAGGCGCCGCCGTGGCCAACGCAATCGCCAGGGTTTGGCCGGGCCCAAAGCCAGCCAGGCATGGGCGTAAGTCTCCCCCAACTCATTGAGCAGGGCTTGCTCGGCGGGGTTGAACGCCTGGTCGCGGGCCAGCCACAGCCCGCCGAACGCTTTGCCCTGGCGATCGAGCAAGGGCAGCCAAAATGCGTGGGCGGCGGATAACGAGCGCCAGTCTGCCTGGGCCTGGGTGTCCAGCAGCGTCGGATCCACGGCCCCGGCCTGGGCCGCGACGCCGGCAGCCTGGAGCGTGTGAGCGGCGCGTTCGACAAACGCCACGAACGGCGCATGGGCCTCGACCACACTGATGCCGGTCAGTGCCCGAACCTTGCCGGCGATCAGCAGGGCGGCATGGCGAAAACCGAACAGTGCCAGGCCATCGTTGACCATGTTGTAGGCCAATTGCTCGGGACCAGCCGCCTGGCGGGCCTGGCGCTGCAGGCCGAGAAACAGCGCGAAGGCATGCTCGGCCACACCCGTGGCGGCGGCCGTCATGGTTGTGCGGCGAAGTGGGCGGTGCCGCTCATGCCGGCCAGCAGCCCCTGGCTGTCACGGGGCAGTTCGCCGATCAGCAGCAACGTCTGGCTGCCCTCGTCGATCCGTGCGCCGACGCGCTTGACCTGTGCCTGCAGCGGCTTGCCGGTTTCATCGGGAACGAACTCGAACGGCTGGCCTTGCTTGAGCTGCCCCAGCCAACGCGAGGGCACCAGCAGGTGGATCTCCAGCGAGCGGTTGTCCACCACCTCAAGCAGCGGTGACCCACTGGCGACGCTTTCATGGGGCTGGGCCCGGCGCTCAACCACCCGGCCATCGAACGGCGCGCTGACCACGCAGCGCCGGACCTGTACCTGGTACACCTGGGCCTCGGCCTGGGCCTGGGCCTGCTTGGCCTCGGCCAACGACACCTCGAACTGGCCGACCGACTTCAGCGCGGCCAGTTGGCGGTTGTGGTTGAGTTCCTCGCGGGCAGCGCGCACGGCGGCCTGGGCGGCGTTGAGCTGGGCCTGGTAGGCGCTGCAATCGAAGCGCGCCAGGGTGCTGCCCTGCTTGAAGTCCTGGCCATCGGCATAGGGCATCTCGACGATGCGCCCGGCCAGCTCACTGGACAGCACGGCCTGGTCACGGGCACGCAGCACACCACGGGGATTCTGCCGGGCGCTGGACGCAGCGGGGGTATCGAGCAAGGGGTCGGCGGGTGGGTCGCCGGCCTGCGCCAGCGGCAGGTGCAACAGACCCAGGGTCAAAGCCAGACGGAAACCGCGAAGCATGTTGCGCACTCCCTTGCGAGCTGATGGCCGGAGTGTAAGACAAAAAATGATGGCACGGATATATCACGCCAATGAAGATTCGGGGCTTTGCCAAAACCCGCAAATCCTCCGGGAAACGTCATGGCAACGCGTAGGCTCGGGCTTGCCACGTTGCGGGCAAGCCCGGTTTCACCTCAACCCGCAGAGCCTGCTGCTGCGGCCCCCCGCGCATGCCCCCGGGTGGTGATGATGCCGAGGAACGAGATCACGATCGCCAGGCTCAAGGTGGCGGTGACCTCGGCGCGGTGTTCCTCGGTGAACATCATCACGGCCAGTGCGCCGCCGATGAACAGGATCACCGCCCAGGTCAGCCAGGGAAACAGCCACATGCGGAACTTGAGGCTGGCGCTTTCGCGCTCCAGCCGTGCACGCATGCGCAACTGCGAAATGGCGATCACCAGGTACACCAGCAAGGCAATGGCGCCGGAGCTGGCCAGCAGGAACTCGAACACGCCCTTGGGCGCGAAGTAGTTGAGGATGGCGATCGCCGCGCCGATCAGGGTGCTGCCGAACACCGCCGCACGCGGCACACCGACCCGTGAAGTGTTCTTCAGCAGCGCTGGCGCATCGCCGCGCCTGGCCAGCGAGTACATCATCCGCGAGGCAATGTAGATCGACGAGTTCATGCAGCTGGTCACCGCCACCAGCACCACAAAGTCGACCATCAGCGCGGCGTTGGGGATGTTCATGATCTCCAGCGCACGTTGGTAGGAGCCCACCACTGCCAGCTGCGGGTCGTTCCACGGCACTACCGAGATGATCACGAAGATCGACAGGATATAGAAAGTACTGATACGCCATATCACCGAGCGGGTAGCCTTGGCGATGTTGCGCGCCGGATCGCTGGACTCGGAGGCAGCGATGGTCACCGCCTCGGTGCCGATGAAACTGAACATCACGGTGATGAAGGCACCCACCACCGCCGACCAGCCCTTGGGGGCGAAGCCGCCATGCTCGTCGACCAGCGTGCTCAACCCGCTGACCTCGCGCTCCGGCAACCAGCCTGCCAGTGCGGCAAAACCCAGGCCGATGAAGCCGAGAATCGCGGTGACCTTGAGAATGGCGAACCAGAACTCGAACTCGCCGTACTTGGCCACGCTGAACAGGTTGGTGCAGGCCAGCAACAGCACCGAGGCCAGGGCGAAGATCCAGCTGTCTACCTGGGGGAACCAGGCGTTGAGCACATGCCCCGCGGCCAGCGCCTCGATGGGGATCACCAGCACCCAGAACCACCAGTACAGCCAGCCGATGGTGTAACCGGCCCAACGGCCGATGGCCTGGTCGGCATAGGTGGAGAACGAGCCAGTGTCGGGGTGAGCCACGGCCATTTCGCCGAGCATGCGCATGACCAGCACCACCAGGGTGCCGGCCACGAAATAGGAAAGAATGGTGGCGGGCCCGGCAGCCGCGATAGCATGCCCGGAGCCGACGAAAAGTCCCGCGCCGATGATGCCAGCGATGGACAGCATCGTTACGTGACGTGGCTTGAAACCTTGAGCAAGGTTGCCATCAGTTCCCACGGTGTTCATTGGTCTTGTTCTCTTTTTACTGACACAAGGAAGGGACGGGCAGGCGTAGGCGAAACGGTCTCCTCGGCTAAGGGCGGAGTACGTTGCGCACGCTCTGTGACGGCCTTCTCATGCGCCCGGGGCAACGCACCATGGGGATGCGGGCTTCACTTTAAGCTGGGCGCGGCGCGAGCAAAATGCTCGAAAACGTCAGACAACTGTTCGATCACGACACCGCGTGCCCGTGCACGTCAGTCAAGCCCCCGGACATGCCTGTTTGCGTCAGTCGCGGTCACGCAGGTAGTCCCAGTAGAAGTTCACCACCGCGAACACCACGATCACCGTGACGATCATCAGGCCGATCTGCAGATTGCTCATGGCGTTCTCCCGTTCATGGCGTTGCATGCATCAGGTATGGCGTGGGAGCGGACTTGCCCCGCGATTGCGATTACAGGGAAAACCTCTTTGCCTGGGCTGACGCTATCGCGGGACAAGCCCGCTCCCATAGGACCGCGGTGTCTGCCCGAACGGGCCAGGCGCTTGAGCGCCAGCACCATGAGCACGCCCAGCAACATCATCGCCAGCACCAGCACGGCATAGGCCAGCCACCAGGGCACGCCTGCCGTCATCATGCTGAACTCGGACATGCCGCCAATGCTGGCGATCAGGTTCAGTGGCAGGAACACCACGTTGATCAGGGTGAGCTTGCGCAGGGTCTCGTTCATCGCGTTGTTGGCCAGGTTGCCGCGGGCGTCCATCAAGCCGGCGAACACCGTCGAGTAGATTTCGGCCTGCTTGTGGCACTGGTTGTTCTCGATGACCAGATCGTCGATCAGGGCCAGCACCTCGGGGTTGAAATGGCGCTTCTCGCCATGGGCGCGCAAGCGCGAGAGCACCGCGCCATTGCTGTGGATGGCGTTGATGTAGTGGATCAGGCTCTCGCTGAGGTTGAACATCTGCATCAGGTGATGGTTCTCCAGCGACTGCTCGAAGCGCTGCTGCAGTTCGCGGGCGACCATCTTGATCACCTTCAGGTGCCCCAGGTAGTGATGCAGGTTGTCCAGCAGGATGGCCAGCAGCACATCCATCGGCTCGTGCAGCGCATGGCGCTGCCCCAGGCCGTCGAGCAGAGAGGCGTCCGGGGCGATCAGCACCAGGTGGCCATCGACCATCAGCATGCCGAACGAGGACACCTGGAAGGCGAAGCTGTCGCCCCCGGTGTAGCTCTCCGGGCGTTTCCAGATCAGGAACAGGCCATCGCGGTGCAGTTCGATGCGTGACACCTCGTCCGGGTCGAGTGCCGAAGCCAGGGCATGGGCATCCAGGTGGAACCAAGCCTGCAACAGCTCTCGCTCAGCACTGTCCGGCTCTACGAACAGCAGCACCTCGCAATCGAGTCCTTCGCGCTTGCGCAACTGGCCATGGGCCAGGCTATAGCTTTCGATCATGCCAGCACCTCGTTACCAGGCTTGCCCCCGGCGCTTCTGCTCCAGGCGGCGGATGAACTCCTCAAGCACCAGGGTGTAGAGGTCGTCATGCAGGTAGGCGTCTTCGATGCCTGCGTCGAGGTTGGGGTTGTCGTTGACCTCTATTACCACCACCCGCTCGCCGACCTGTTTGAGGTCGACGCCGTACAGACCATCGCCGATCAGGTTGGCGGCCTTGACCGCCAGCTCCACCACCGCCCGCGGCGCCTCGTGCACGGCCAGGGTGCGGCACTCGCCGTTGACCTCGTCGCGCTGGGCCTGATGGTTGAAGATCTGCCAGTGGCCCTTGGACATGAAGTACTGGCAGGCAAAAATCGGTTTGCGGTTGAGCACACCGATACGCCAGTCGTACTCGGTGTAGAGGTATTCCTGGGCAAGCAGCAGTACCGAATGCTCGAACAGGTCGGCGGTGGCGGCCTGGAGTTCGCCGGGGTCCTTGACCTTGATCACGCCCCGGGAGAAACAGCCGTCGGGGATCTTCAGCACCAGCGGAAAGCCCAACCGCTCGCCGATGCCTTCCAGGGCCTGAGGGTTGTCGCGGTAGAGGATCTCGCTGGCCGGCATGGCCAGGCGATGGCTGCGCAGCAGGTCAGTCAGGTACACCTTGTTGGTGCAGCGCAGGATCGATGCCGGGTCGTCCATTACCACCAGCCCTTCGCTCTCGGCCTTCTTGGCGAAGCGGTAGGTGTGGTTGTCGACGCTGGTGGTCTCGCGGATCAGCAACGCGTCGTACTCGGCCAGGCGGGCGTAGTCCTTCTTGCCGATCAGCTCGACATCGACCCCCAACTGGCGCCCGGCGCGGATGAAGTGTTCCAGTGCCTTGGGGTTGGAAGGCGGCAGCGCTTCGTCAGGGTCGTGGAGGATCGCCAGGTCGTATCGCGCCACCCGGCGCGAGCGTGGCTGGCGCCAGATCCTGCGGCTGAAGCCATCGAGGGCGTTGGCGAACGGGTCCTGCTGGTCTTCACGCAACTTGTGCAGCGCACCGGCCTTGACCCCGGCGATATGCCAGGTGCTGGTCTTGCGGAACTCCACCAGCAGGATCGGGCACGGAAAACTTTCGAACAGCTGGCGGGCGATGTCCTGCAGCGGTTCCAGATCGGTACGGCCGAAATACAGGGTCAGGGTGAACCCTTCGGTTTCTCCATAGGGGTGATTGGCCAAGGCACTCTCGAGGCTGCGCGCCATGTCGTCGAGGGCCAATCCGTATAACGACTTACGGGTCAACTCACTGATACTTCTGACCGAGGGAATGACTTTATGCCCTCGCGCCTCGGCCAACAACGAACAATAATAACCGTGACCTAGATACTTGTAATTACGACATAGGTTTATTACCTGGACACGCTTGCCGTTATCGGCCTCGCGTGGCTCCTCCAGGTACTCCTGGGCCGTCAAGACGTCCTCGCTGGGCAGGTACGAAGCCCAGTCCTCACGCCGTTCAACGATGATCACCAGCTGACTTGACTTATTATCCAGCGTCAGTGGATAAATAACACCAGCTGTACTTGAGTGTGAACTTTCCCCGGGCCAGCCAGGTAAAGGTTCCTGAAACGAAGACATGATTGAAGCCCTGTGTTGGGTAGACACGGTTTCTATTAAGCACGAAGTTTTTCGAATGTCCCGTTTCATTACGCAACTTTTACGGCGGCCCTATGCACATCGAATTTCGCCTGGCAACTGTTGACGACCTGCCGGCCCTGCTGGCGCTGGAGAACCAGTGCTTCGCCATCGACCGACTGACCCCGCGCAGCTTTCGCTGGATGCTGTCCCACGCCAACGCCAGCCTGCTGGTGGCGCAACGCGACGGACAACTGATGGGTTATGCACTGTTACTCTTCCACCGTGGCACCTCGCTGGCCCGGCTGTATTCCATCGCCATTGCCGAACAGGCGCGTGGCCATGGCCTTGGCGCCCGCTTGCTGGAACAGGCCGAACACTGCGCCCTGGAGCACGAACGCGCCTACCTGCGTCTTGAGGTACGCACCGACAATCCCAAGGCCATTGCCCTGTACGAACGCCATGGCTACCGCCGCTTCGCCCAGGTCGACGACTACTACGAGGACCACACCAGCGCCCTGCGCTACGAAAAGCGCATCCTCCAGCACCCGGCGGGCGAGACGCGACCGGTTCCCTACTACGCCCAGACCACCGATTTCACCTGCGGCCCGGCCTGCCTGCTGATGGCCATGGCCGCGCTGCGATCGCAGCGCCCGCCAAGCCGCCGCGAGGAACTGCGCCTGTGGCGCGAGGCAACCACCGTGTTCATGACCTCCGGCCACGGCGGCTGCAGCCCCCACGGGCTGGCGCTGGCCGCATGGCGTCGGGGCTTTCGCGTGCGCCTGCTGCTCAATACCGAAGGGCCGCTGTTTCTCGATGGCGTGCGCCAGCCCGGCAAGAAGGAGGTCATGCGCCTGGTTCATGAGGACTTCTGCGCAGAATTGCAGGACAGCGACGTGGAGGTCGCCCGGCAGGCCCCCGACCTGCCCCGGGTACTGGCCGAAGGCGGCCTGGCGCTGGTGCTGATCAGCAACTACCGGCTGACCGGTAGCAAGGCGCCGCATTGGGTGCTGGTCACCGCCTGCGACGACGACTTCGTCTACCTGCACGACCCCGACACCGACCACGCTCGTCACCGGCAGGCCCTGGACTGCCAGCACCTGCCGGTCAGCTACCAGGAGTTCCAGCGCATGAGCCTGTTCGGTGGACGCAAGTTGCGGGCGGCGGTGGTGGTGTTTGAACGGGAGGTACGTAGGGCGTAAAGCCATCCGCATTCGATGCGTTTACCTCAACCAAACCCAGTGAGGAGGTGGTCCGGGCAACTGTCATTTTTAGCAGTTTCACGGGCCTTTACGCACTGATAGTTTGGCTGTCATCAGCTTGAGCACGACAGATCGCGATCATCCGGGTTTTCCACTACAAATGGTACTCACCATGACAAACACCTTGCTGGCCACAGACCGCCTGCAAAGCCCGCTCTTGATGCGGCAAGCGGAAAAGCCCACCGGCAGCTTCTGGATATCCAACGAGTATTGTTACCGCCATATTTAACAGCGTACTGATAGTCCTAGGGGTCCATGAAACCGTTGACACCATCAGCGCCCCCAACCGAGCAACTGGATCACAGGATACTGTTGATGGCATTGAAATGGGTGATGCAGGTCGTGAGCTTCTCTCGATTAACGCCGGGCAACAGCGTTTCAATACACCACTTGCCAAGTCGAAAAACAAGGTAAGACATCTGCAAAACGAAATTGCAGAACTTAGACAACGAGTCAAACATTTAGAAAGAGGAAACCGAAACTCTAACCAACAATAATACAACCAGTCTGCCTACGCATTGCCTGCCTTGCAAGCTTGAATACGCGGCATACTCAAGCACAATTAATTACAACGCTCGTTCAGAACAATAGCTAATATCGTGTACTTCACCCAAAATTTCAGAGAAAGCCATGACAGTTTCCCTGAGCGAGCCCACCCACAAACTGGTTGAACACTACCGAGACGACCCGCTTCTACGCGCCGAACTAAACGCCCTCACCCGCCAGACCTATGGCTTCGACTTCGAAGCCTGGTACCAGGCCGGCTTCTGGCAAGCCGACAACCAGCCGTGCTCACTGGTTCGCGACGGAAAGATGCTGGCCAACGCCTCGGCCAACCTGCTCGACTTCACCCTCGGTGGCCAACATCTGCACTGCGTTCAGATCGGCACGGTGATAACTGCGCCCGAAGCACGAGGCCGTGGCTACAGCCGGTATCTGATGGAAGTGCTGGTGGAGCGCTGGGCAGGCCAATGCGACCTGCTGTACCTGTTCGCCAACAGCACCGTACTCGATCTCTATCCCAGGTTCGGTTTTCGCCGAGTGGTCGAACACGAGTACTACCAGCCCTGGTCGGCGCAGCCACGAGCCACTACCTTCCACCCGGTGAATCTGGATGATGGCGAACAACGTCAACGCTTCATCGATGCGCTGGAAAAGAGTTGTCCACAGGCGCGACTGAGCCTGGTGCCGAATGTGCCGCTGACGATGTTCTATTGCGATGGACCATACCGGGAGGCGGTGTTCCATTCCGCAGAGCACGAGGCCTATGTGGTGATCGAACATGATGGCGAGCGGATGGTGCTGGTGGACGTGTTCTGCGAACGCGAACTGGTGCTGGCCGATGTGCTGGCTGAACTGGTCACGGCAACGACCCGGGAGGTGGTGCTGGGGTTTGCGCCGCTACATGGCGATGGCTTCGCGACCCGAGTTGTGGATAGCGATGATGCGCTGTTCGTCTGGGGCGCGACATCCACCAGTGTCGATGGGCAGACGCTGATGTTTCCATTGCTGTCCCATACCTGACTGGGTCCCCCGCCAAACAGCGCACCGTCTCCTCACAGGGCTTGCACAGACCTTCACCAGGTCAGGCAGATCTTGCCGAAATGCCGGTTGCTCTCCTGGTACCGGAACGCCTCGACCATCTGCTCCAGTTCGAAATGCTTGTCCACCACCGGCCGCAGGCCGTTGGCGTCGATGGCGCGGACCATCGCCTGCTGCTGGGCGCGGCTGCCCACCAGCACGCCCTGCAGGCGGATCTGCCGCACCAGCGCCTGCACCAACGGCAACTGCCCGGCCACGCCGGTGAGGATGCCAATCAACGACACGTGGCCACCGATGCGCGCAGCGATCATCGACTGCTCCAGGGTGGCCGGGCCGCCGACTTCGATCACATGGTCCACGCCACGGCCGCCGGTGAGTTCACGGACCTTTTCGCCCCATGCTGGCGTGGCCTTGTAGTTGATCAGGTGATCCGCGCCCAGTGCCTTGAGGCGTTCGAGCTTGGCGTCGCTGGACGAGGTGGCGATCACCGTGGCGCCGGCCAGCTTGGCGAACTGCAGGGCAAAGATCGACACGCCACCGGTGCCCTGCACCAGCACGCTGTCACCGGGCTTGAGGTGGTCGTCGCTCATCAACGCGCGCCAGGCGGTGAGGCCGGCAGTGGTCAGCGTCGCCGACTCGGCATGACTGTAGCCTTTGGGCGCAAGGGTGAAGGAGGTGGCCCGGGCGGTCACCTGTTCGCGGGCGTAGCCGTCGATGCCATCCCCCGGCACGCTGGCGAAGCCCTCGACCTGGGCTTGGCCGTCGAGCCAGTCGGGGAAGAACGTACTGACCACGGCATCGCCAACCTGGAACTCACTGACCCCGGCCCCAACTGCGATCACGTCACCGGCGCCGTCGGCCATCGGGATGCGCCGCTCGCTCGGCCCCCACATGCCACTGACCACGGCGAAGTCGTGGTAGTTGAGGGAGCTGGCGTGCAGGCGCACGGTGATCTCACCGGCCTTGGGCGCGGCGGTTTCGCAGGTGCCGACCTGGACCTTGTCGTAGCCGCCGCCGGGCAGGACGTAGAGGGCCTTGGTGCTCATGGGATGGTTCTCCATCGTGGGAAAAGGTGCAGTGCAGCTTAGACAGGTCTGGATGATCGCGGGGCAAGCCCGCTCCCACGATGGTAGGCACGTGGGAGCGGGCTTGCCCCGCGACAGGGCCGTCAGCGGAGCAACGCCCTCAACGCCCGGCAATCGGCCGCGTGCCAGTCAGCCAGCTGCGGCCAGGGATTGTCCGGCAAGTTGACCAGCACGGTGCGGGTGCCCGCGGCCCGGCCGCAGTCGAGGTCGAAGCGGTAGTCACCGACCATCACCATTTCACCGGGGCTCACACCCCAGGCCCGGGCGATCTGCAACAACCCGTCCGGGCTGGGCTTGGGGGCCGCCTCGTCGCGACCGAGGATATGTTCGACCGGGAAGCAGTCAGCCAGGCCGATGGCCTCGAGGGTCACGTGGGCAAGCTCGCGGGCATTGCGCGTGAGAATGGCCAGCCGGCAATCGCGTCGGGCCAGTTCGCGCACCAGCTCCACGGCGCCGTCGGCGGCCTTGGAGGCGATTGCCAGGTCGCGCTCATGCTCCAGCAGCCAGGCATGCTTGGCTGCCGCCTCCGCTGCCGGCAAGGCTGCCAGGTGGGTGAGTATGTCGTGCTCGGACGGGATTTCGAGCGCTTCGCGGATGGCCGCGAAGTCATGCACGGCAACCGTCAAGGTGCCGTCCATGTCGAACACCCAGTGGCGAATGTCGCCCAGGCTCATGCCCAGTCCTTGCGATGGCGGATCAGGCCTTCCTGGGTCGACGAGGCCACCAGTTGCCCGGCGCGGTTGAAGATGCTGCCCCGGCAGAAGCCACGGGCATTGCCGGCCCAGGGGCTGTCGGTGGCGTATAGCAGCCAGTCGTCGGCGCGCAGGTCACGGTGGAACCATAGCGAGTGGTCGAGGCTGGCGATCTGCATGTCCTTCTGCCACACCGACTTGCCATGGGGCAGCAAGGATGTGGTGAGCAGGCCGAAGTCCGAGGCGTACGCCAGCAGGTACTTGTGCAGCGCCGGAATATCCGGGAGGTTGCCATCGGCACGGAACCAGGCGTACTTGACCGGGTCGCCGGGCTTGGGATTGAACGGGTCGCGCTCGGTGACCGGACGGATCTCGATGGGCTTGGCGCACAGCACCTTCTCGCGGATGCGCTCGGGAAGCTTGTCAGCCATGGCGCTGGCCAGCTCGACCTCGCTGGGCAGGTTCTCCGGGCCGACCACATCGGGCATCGATGCCTGGTGCTCGAAGCCTTCTTCGTCGTACTGGAACGAGGCGCTGCAGGTGAAGATCGGCTGGCCCTTCTGGATCGCCGTGACCCGCCGGGTGCTGAAACTGCCGCCGTCACGGACACGATCCACTGAGTAGACCACCGGCATGCTGGCATCACCCGGGCGCAGGAAGTAGCCATGCAGCGAATGCACATGGCGCGCATCCTCGACCGTCTGGCTGGCCGCCGACAACGACTGACCGAGCACCTGGCCACCGTACAGTTGGCGGAAGCCCAGGTCCTGGCTGCGTCCGCGGAACAGGTTCTCCTCGATGGACTCGAGGCTCAGCAAGTCGACCAGATCGTCGAGTACGTGGCTCATGGGGTTCTCCTGGCAAGGCAATACGGCGCGTTTATGCCGGCGAATGATACAGGGTTTTGCCGTTGGTCCCGTCGTACGAATGGCGAGCTATTCAGCCGCGCAGGTTCTGTTGCCAACGGGCGCGGTCGATGCGGTACAGCACATGAGGGCGCAGCGGATCGTTCGGCGGCAGGCGCGGGTGCTCGAAGCTGCCCTCGAGGTCCTGAACCATGCCGATGGCTTGCATCACCTTCTGCGACGGCAGATTGCCCTCGGTGGTGAACGACACCACCTCTTCCAGATGCAACTGGGCGAAGGCACAGCGCAGGCAAGCCCAGGCCGCCTCGCTGGCGAAACCCAGCCCCCAGTGCCGGCGGGCCAGGCGCCAGCCGATCTCCACCGCCGGGGCGAAGGGCGCGTCGAAGTTGACGTTGAGCAGCCCGGTCATGCCGATGAAAGCACCGCTGTCCTTGCGCTCCAATGCCCACAGGCCGAAGCCGTACTCGTTGAAATGACCGCGCACGCGGCCGATCAGTGCGGCGGCCTCGACCCGGGTCATCGGTGCGGGGAAGTAACGCATCACCTGTGGGTCGGCGCACAAGGCGGCGAACTCGCGCAGGTCGTCGTCCTGCCATTGGCGCAGCATCAGGCGCGGGCTTTCCAGTTCGAGGATGGGGGTCATCGGCGCGGCTCCGAAATCACGGTCTGGCAGTGTACAGCGTAGGACTTGTTGCCAGCGTCCAGAAGCCCCTTTTCAATGGGCGAGCATGATCACCGCAAAACAGGCAAGATCGACACTTGCCCTCAACCTGAAACTGACATGCCTCTTCTGCCGCTGATCTACCACGACGACTACAGCCCCGAGTTCCCGCCGGACCATCGCTTCCCGATGGACAAGTTCCGCCTGCTGCGCGATCACCTGGTAGACAGCGGCCTGACTACCGACGCCGCCCTGCTGCGCCCTGAAATCTGCCCCAACGACATCCTCGCCCTGGCCCATGACCGTGCCTATATCGAGCGCTACATGAACGGCGAACTGTCCCGGGAGGACCAGCGCCGCCTGGGCCTGCCCTGGAGCGAAGCCTTGGCCAGGCGCACCGTGCGCGCCGTGGGCGGTTCGCTGTTGGCCGCCGAGCAAGCGCTGCAACATGGCATCGCCTGCCACTTGGCCGGCGGCACCCATCACGCCCACTACGACCACCCGGCCGGCTTCTGCATCTTCAACGACCTGGCGGTGATCAGCCGCTACCTGCTGGAGGCCGGACGCGTACACCGGGTGCTGATATTCGACTGCGATGTGCACCAGGGCGACGGCACCGCGCGCATTCTCCACGACACGCCGGAGGCGATCACCGTGTCGCTGCACTGCGAGCAGAACTTCCCCGCGCGCAAGGCCCAGAGCGACTGGGACATCCCCCTGCCCCGCGGCATGCATGACAGTGCCTACCTCAAGGTGGTCGAGGATGCGCTGAACTACCTGCTGCCGTTGTACCAGCCAGACCTTGTGCTGTATGACGCTGGCGTCGATGTGCACAAGGACGACGCCCTGGGCTACCTGCAACTGACCGACGCAGGCCTCGCTGCCCGCGACGAGCATGTGCTGCGCCAGTGCCTGGGCCGCGACATCCCGGTGGTAGGGGTGATCGGTGGCGGCTACAGCAAGGACCGCCAAGCCCTGGCACGGCGCCATGGCATCCTCCACCACAGCGCGGCGCGGGTGCTCGGTTGTTCACAATGACTGTGGAACCGCCTGTGGATAACCTGCGAGAAAGGTGCTCCAGCCCTTTAACCGCCTGAGCTGCAAAGAGCTGATCATTTTTTGAGCAGTGTCGTGACAAGTCCGCTGAGGTAGAATATGCGGCCTTTTCCACAGCCCGTCGCCCGCCATGAACGATCCTCGCCCTGCCTCTCGCCCCCTTGTCGCCGTGATCGGTGGCGGCCCCGCCGGCCTGATGGCCGCCGAGACCCTGGCACGACGCGGGATGGCGGTGGAAGTCTTCGACGCGATGCCGTCGGTGGGGCGCAAGTTCCTGTTGGCCGGTGTCGGCGGCATGAACATCACCCATTCCGAGCCCTACCCGGCCTTCGTCGGCCGCTACGGTAAACGCCACGGCGAGATCGACACGCTGCTGCGCGACTTCGACGCCGATGCCCTGCGTCAGTGGATTCACGGCCTGGGCATCGAAACCTTCGTCGGCACCTCGGGCCGCGTATTTCCCCGCGACATGAAGGCCGCGCCGCTGCTGCGGGCCTGGCTCAAGCGCCTGCGCGAGGCCGGGGTGGTTATCCACACCCGCCACCGTTGGCTGGGCTGGACCGACGCTGGTGCCTTGCGGATCAGTTATCCACAGGGCGAACGACAAGTGCAGGCAGACGCCGTGGTACTGGCGCTGGGTGGCGGTAGTTGGGCGCGCCTGGGTTCGGACGGCGCCTGGGTGCCGCTGCTGACTGAACGAGGTGTGGATATCTCCACACTGCAGGCAAGCAACTGCGGCTTCGAAGTCGCAGGCTGGAGCACGCTGCTCAAAGACAAGTTCGCCGGTGACCCGCTGAAGAACATTGCCTTGAGCGTCCCTGGCGCCACGCCGCGAAAGGGCGAGTTCATCCTCACCGCCCAGGGAGTGGAAGGCAGCCTGGTGTATGCCTGGTCGGCGGCGCTGCGCGAGGCGATCAACCGCGACGGTCGGGCGACCCTGCTGCTGGACCTGCTGCCGGACCGGCCTGTGGACAAGATTGCCCAGGCCCTGGCCAGGCCGCGTGGATCGCGCTCGATGGCCAAGCATCTGCACGGTCAGCTGGGCATCGACGGGGTGAAAGCGGCGTTGCTGCGCGAACTGACCGACCAGGCGACCTTTGCCGACCCCGCGTGCCTGGCAGCGGCGATCAAGGCGCTGCCGATCGTGCTGGTGCGGACCCGGCCGCTGGACGAGGCGATCAGCAGTGCCGGCGGGGTGCGGTTCGAAGGGTTGGACGACGGACTGATGGTGCGCAACCTGCCCGGGGTGTTCTGCGCGGGGGAGATGCTGGATTGGGAAGCGCCGACGGGTGGGTACCTGCTAACGGCGTGCTTCGCTAGTGGGTTGCGGGCGGGAAATGCGGCAGCTGATTGGCTGACGCGCCTGACCTGAAGAATGCCGGGGCTGCTAGGCAGCCCCGAGGATCTCAAGGCTTGGGCTTGCGCGGCTTGCCACCGAACGCCGGTACCTTGCGCACCGCCTTGACCGCCGGCGCAGCAGCCCCCGCTCCCTCGCTGTCCATCCAGCGCCCCAGGCCTCGCTTGGCGCTGTTCTCCTTCGGCTTCTTGGGCTTCTTCGGTTTCTTCAGCACCTGGCCACTGGCATCGGTCACCGGCACCCGGTGATCGGGGATGAAATCCGGCTCCTCGTGCCGTGGCAACACCTGGCGGATCAGGGTCTCGATCGCGGCCAGCAATTGCACCTCGTCGGCACACACCAGCGAAATCGCCTCGCCCTTGTTCCCTGCGCGGCCGGTACGGCCGATGCGGTGCACGTAGTCTTCGGCGACGATTGGCAGGTCGAGGTTGACCACCAGCGGCAAGTCGTCGATGTCCAGGCCGCGAGCGGCCACATCGGTGGCCACCAATACCTGGATCTCACGGGCCTTGAAGCTGTCCAGGGCGCGCTGGCGAGTGGCCTGCGGACGGTCGCCGTGGATGCCATCGGCATTCACCCCCTCGGCCAACAGGCGCTCGACCAGTTGATCGACACCGTTGCGAGTCTTGGCGAATACCAGCACCTGCTTCCAGCGCTGCTTGCGCATCAGGTGGATGAACAGGTCGGCCTTGCGCTTTTTATCCACAGGCACCAGCCACTGCTTGACCGTGCTCGCGGCGGCGTTGCGCGGGCTCACTTCGATGCTCAGCGGATCGTTCAGCGCCAGGCCCGCGAGCAGACGGATCTGCTCGGAGAAGGTGGCGGAGAACAGCAGCGTCTGGCGCTTGCGCGGCAACGCCGCGTACACCGACTGCAGTTCTTCGGCAAAACCCAGGTCGAGCATGCGGTCGGCTTCGTCGAGCACCAGGGTCTGCACCTGGTTGAACTTCACCGCGTTTTGGCGGAAGAGGTCGAGCAAGCGGCCTGGGGTCGCCACCAACAGGTCGACACCACGACGCAGGCGCATCATCTGCGGGTTGATGCTGACCCCGCCATACACCGCGTAGGTGCTCAGCGGCAGGTTCTCGGCGTACTCGCGCACGTTGTTGTGCACCTGCTCGGCCAGCTCGCGGGTCGGCACCAGCACCAGCGCACGGATCGAGTTGCTGGCGACCTTCTCCCCTTCCAGGGCCAGGCGCTGCAGCACCGGCAGGGCGAAGCCGGCGGTCTTGCCGGTGCCGGTCTGGGCGGCGGCCATCAGGTCGCGACCGGCGAGCACGGCGGGGATGGCCTTGGCCTGGACCGGGGTGGGCGTGGTGTAGTCCAGCGTCTGCAAGGTGCGCAGCAGCGGTTCGATCAGGCCGAGTTGGGCGAAATTCATGGCAATACCGTCAGGGGGTTCAGCGAAGGCGGCAAGTTTACCGCAACGCCCTGCCCTACTTGCACATTTCGCCTTTCAGCGGCACCGGCTGCTGCGGCGCCTTGCGCCATTGCGGCAGGCCAATCAGCACCACCGCGCCAATGATCACCGCCATGGCCACGCACTCCTCGGCGCCGATCTGCTCGCCGGCGAAAACGATCCCCAACAGCACCGCCACCGCCGGGTTGACGTAGGCGTAGCTGGTGGCCGCTGCCGGGCGCACGTGCTTGAGCAGATACATGTAGGAACTGAACGCCAGGATCGAGCCGAAGAACACCAGATAGGCCAGCGCCCCCCAACCAGCGGCCGTGGGCATCTGGGTCAGCCGCTCGCCGCTCACGGCGCTGCCGATCAGCAAGGCGGCGCCGCCCACGAGCATTTCCGCGGCACTGGCCATGGCGCCCTGGGGTAGCGGCAGGCTCTTGCTCCACACCGAGCCGAAGGCCCAGGCCGCCGCGGCGAAAAGGATCAGCGCCGCGCCCATGGGGCTGGCCTGCAGGTTCGAGCCCAGGTTGAGCATGCCGATGCCGACGAGTCCAAGGGCGATCCCCGCCCATTCCAGGCGCGAGTTGCGATGGCCGAAGAACAGCCCGAACACCAGGGTGAACAGCGGCACCGTGGCTACCGCCAGCGCCGCCACGCCCGAGGCGACCCCGGCATGCTCGGCCAGGGTCACACCACCGTTGCCGCAACTGAGCAGGAGAAAGCCGATGGCGCCGGCCGCGCGCCACTGCGGCCAGGTCGGCGCTGGCGCGCCGCGCCAGCGCAGGAAGCCATACAGCAGGCTGCCGGCAATCACGAAACGCACGCCGGCCATCAGCATCGGCGGCCAGGACTCCACGCCGATACGAATGAACAGGTAGGTCGAGCCCCACACCAGGTACAAGGCAAGGAAGGCTCCGATGAGCAACAGCGGGAAGCGGCGGGCGGTGGACATGGCAGGGCTCGAAATCCGTTTACGGGTGGATTAGTTTAGAAAGGCCCTCGCGCAAACTTAAGTTACAAAACACGTTTAAAATACCGAAACACTTTGCAATGCACGGTTATGCAGACGCTTCACCGTCGATTGCAAGGTCACCTGGAATCGCCATGGACAAGTACGATCGCATGCTTCTCGCCGCGCTGCTGGAAAACGGCCGGGCCACCTACGCGCAGCTGGCGCGCCAAGTCAATCTCTCCGCCCCGGCGGTGGCCGAGCGGGTGGCCAAGCTGGAGGCCAGCGGTGTTATCAGCGGCTACACGGCCAAGGTCGACCTGGAAAAAATCGGCCTGCCGATCCAGTGCGTGATGGAACTGCGCCTGGCCAGCCATGGCAACCAGCAGGCCTACGAGGCCTTGGAGAAGATCCCTGAACTTACCGAGTGCCACCGGGTGACCGGTGACCCGTGCGTGATCATGCAAGCGGCCGTCACGTCCATGGGCGAGTTGGAGGCGCTGATCAACCGCGTGTCGCAGCTGGGCTTCACCAAGACCTCGATCATCCTGTCCAGCGCGGTGGCGCGAAGGGTGCCGCTGGGGCATCTGGGGGGCAATGGCAAAAAAACCTGAGCGTGGGGTCAGTGACGCAGCAGCAGCCTGCCCTCGATCGGCACGTAGCGGCTTGCGGCGCGGATTACCGACAACGCCGTCAACCCCGGCACGCCGTACACGACGGTTTCCACGCCATGGCGTTGTATTGCCCGCTCCAGCAACAGGTCGAAATCACCGTCGCCGGAGGCCAGCACTACCTGGTCAACCCGTGCCGCCGCCTCGATCACATCGAGGGTGATGCCCACGTCCCAGTCACCCTTGGCCGAACCGTCGGCACGTTGGATGAACGGCTTTAGGCGCACCTCGAAACCGAGGTTGCGCAGGATCTGCTGGAACTGTTGCTGCTTGCTGTCGCCGCGGTCGATGGCATAGGCCACCGCTTCGACGATCTGGCCCTCGCGGCTAACGTCGGCCCACAGCGCGGCGTAGTTGAAATGGCAGCCATGGCCTTGGCGAACCGTGTAGTAGAGGTTCTGTACATCGGCGAACAGCGCGATTTTCTTCACCGGGAGCCTCTCTCTGGCAGTGGCAGGCAATCGCGGGGCAATCCCGCTCCCACGCTTCGACAGGAGCGAGCTTGCCCCGCGATCAGACGCTGCAGTATGCCAGAGCCCTCAGACGTAGTCGTCGTCCGAGAAGAAGCCGCCATCATCGCCGCCGCTGTAGTCGGTATCGGCGAACCCGCCCTGGTCATTGCCCCAGCCACCGTTGTCGGCCACCTGGCGCTGACTGTCCTGATCGTTCCAGCCGCCAGCGTCGCTGGCCGGCGCCGGCTCTTCCTTGATCACCTCGACGATTTCTTCAGGCTGCGAGTTGTGGTTGAACAGGCTGCTGATACCTTGAGCCAGCAGCACACCACCAGCCACCCCCGCAGCAGTCTGCATTGCCCCGCCGAGGAAGCTGCTGGCACCGCTGCGCGCCGGAGTAGGCGCCGCACCGAAACCCTGTTGTGGTGGTGGCGGGGTATAAGCCTGCGGCGCCGGCTCACGCCAGCCCCCTGTGGAAGTCGAAGCCGGAGCAACCGGCCGCTGCAGCTCCGGGTTGCGCGCTCCTGCACCGAAGATGCTGGAAAGAAAACCGCCGCCGCTGCCACTGGGGCGGCTTGCCTCCAGTTGCGCCCGCGCTTGCTTGAGCTCGGCCTCGAGCTGCTTGTTCTGCTCGTCCAGGCGCTTGATCGCCGCTTCCTGCACCAGGATCGCCTGAGCCATGTAGTAAGGCGCCGCCGGCTGCTGGCGCAGGTGCTCCTCGATGCGTGCCTGGGCCTGGGCATCGCGCGGCTGGGCCGGGTCTTCGGCTTGCTTTAGACGGCCGAACAGGCCATCGATCAGGGTTTGTTCTTCAGTGTTCATCGGGGCAACCTCGTGCGCTGAACAGGGCATCGGACAGCGTCAAAGATGGGGGGCCGGGCGCGGCGATTCAATTGCGCTGGCCATGAAACTTTTTTCAGCAAGCGGGCGGTCTGGGCTAAAGTTACGCCCTGCTTTTTCCGCCATGCGATGTTGACCGATGAATCCGTTGAGCGTTCTGCGCGACTCCCTGTACTTCTTCCGCCGTCACCTGACGGGCATCCTCCAGCTGTGCCTGCCGTTGGTGGTACTCGAGGCCCTCGGCACCCAGCTGCTCTACAACCAGCTGGGCGAACAGGCCTCGCCGGCCTACGGCATGCTGGTCAGCCTGCTGTTCTATCCGCTGTACAGCGCCGCGCTGATCCTCTACCTCGACACCCGCAGCAATGGCCAGGCCATCGCCAAGCGCGACCTGTTCGCCCGCGCCCTGCAGCTGTGGCCGATGTTGGCCCTGCTGATCGTGATCAGCTCGCTGCTGATCATGGCGGGCCTGGCGCTGTTCATCTTCCCCGGCGTGTGGATCATGGTGAACCTGGTGTTCGCCGAGTACCTGCTGGTGCTGCGCGGCCTGCCGGTGATCGAGGCGATGCGCACCAGCGCGCGCATGACCACCGGGCACTTCCTGCGCATCATGGTGTGCATGCTCTCGGTGCTGGCGCCGCTGTGGCTGATCGACGGCCTGCTGCTGCAGCTGTTCCCCGAGCCGCAGGCCGGCGTGCAACTGGCGCTGGACAGCCTCAGCGGCTTCCTGCAGCTGTTCAGCACCGTGGTGCTGTACAGGTTGTTCATGCTACTGGAGAGTGAGGCGGGCGCAGCCACCTGATCGCGCGCTCAGGCTTTCCTCGGCTTGGCCCGCGCCGTAGCCTCGGCCACCAGCGGGTCGTCCGGCCAGTAGTGCTTGGGATAGCGCCCTTTCAGGTCCTTCTTCACCTCGGCGTAGGTGGTGCGCCAGAAGTTAGCCAGGTCCTGGGTCACTTGCACAGGTCGACGTGCTGGCGACAACAGGTGCAGCTTGACCTGCTGCCGCCCATTGGCGATGCGTGGAGTGTCGGCCAGGCCAAACAGCTCCTGCAGGCGCACGGCTAGGATCGGTGGTTGCTCGCTGTAGTCCAGGCGGATGCTTGAGCCCGAAGGCACGGCCAGGTGCGACGGTGCGAGTTCGTCCAGGCGCTGGGGCAGCGGCCAGGGCAGCAGGTTGCGCAGGATCGAGGCCAGATCCAGGTTGGAAAAATGGCTCAGCCGCGACACCTTGCCGAGGTAGGGTTGCAACCAGTCTTCCAGGCTGGCCAGCAAGGCATCGTCACCCAGGTCAGGCCATTCGCTGTGGTTGTCCTTTTCCAGGTCGAGCTGGCGCAGCAGCGCGACACGCGCCTGCCACTGGCGCAGTTCCGGGGTCCAGGTCAGCAGGTTCAAGCCTTTGCGCCGTACCAGGCCGAGCAACGCCTTGGCCCGCGCCTCGTCGTCCAGCCCAGGCAACGGTTCACGGCTGAGCACCAGCTCGCCGACCTTGCGCTGGCGCTCGGCGCGCAACACCTGCTCGCGTTCGTCCCAGTCGAGCAGGTCGAGCTGCTCCACCTGCTCGGCCAACACTCCGTCGAACAGCGACGGGTCGAACTCGGCAGCCAGGTAGATGCGCTCCTCGCGTTGCCCCTGACGGCTGCCCAGGTCGGCGATCACCAGCCACGGGCTTTTCATCAGCACATCGGCTTCGGCGAACAATGCCGCGCGGCCATTGGCCAGGCGATACTCGGCGCCGCCGTCGCGACGTTGTTGCGCCACCCGGTCAGGGTAGGCCAGCGCCAGCACCGCGCCCAACCAGCGAGGATGATCGGGGTCGGCGACCGGGCTGCGCGGTTTGCCACGTAGCTGACCACGATACTGACGAGCCAGTTGCCGGGCGCGCTGCACGCCGCCCTGCCCGCCCCGGGAGGCGCGGCTTTCACCGCTGAGCAAAGCCAACCGGCTATGCAGGTCGGCACCGCCGCCGCGCATGATGTCGCGCTCGCCCAACAACGCGGCGACATCGCTCGCCAGGTCGGCCAACCCAAGATCCTGGCCGCGCAGCAGCAGGTGGGCGATACGCGGATGCGCAGGCAGCTCGGCCATGGCCTGACCATGAGCGCTCAGGTTGTCGCGACAACCCGGCTTGAAGGCGCCGAGCCGGGCCAGCAGGTCCTGAGCTTGCGCGAAGGCGGCCGCTGGCGGTTGGTCAAGCCAGCTAAGCTGCTCCGGCGGCACACCCCAGCGCGCCAACTGCAGGGCCAGCCCGGCCAGGTCGGCCTGGAGGATTTCGGCGCTGCCGTGGGCCGCCAGTTGGTCATGTTGCGCCTCGGACCACAGCCGATAGCACACGCCAGACTCGAGGCGCCCGGCACGCCCGGCGCGCTGGGTAGCGCTGGCGCGGGAGATGCGCTGGGTGTCCAGGCGGGTCATGCCGCTGCCGGGGTCGAAGCGCGGCACCCGCGCCAGCCCGGCGTCGATCACCACGCGCACACCGTCGATGGTCAGGCTGGTCTCCGCGATATTGGTGGCCAGCACCACCTTGCGCTGGCCCTTGGGCGCCGGCTCGATGGCGGCGCGCTGGGCACTCAGCTCAAGCTCACCGTGCAGCGGGCAGAGCAGGATCTCGGGACGCTCGCCCACAGCCTCCTGCAGAGCCTGGTGCACGCGGCGGATCTCGGCCTGTCCGGGGAGGAACACCAACAGACTGCCCGATTCGTCGGCCAGGGCCTGGAGCACGCAGTCGACCACGCGCGGCTCGACGAATTCGCCAGGCTGGAACGGCCGGCCCCAGCGGATATCCACCGGGTGCATGCGCCCCTGGCTGCTGATGATCGGTGCATCGTCGAGCAGGCGCGACAGGCGCTCGCCCTCCAAGGTTGCCGACATCAGCAGGACCTTCAGCGGTGGCTGGTCACGCAGCAACGCCCGGCCGTTGAGGCTCAGGGCCAGGGCCAGGTCGGCATCCAGGCTGCGCTCGTGGAACTCGTCGAAGATCACCAAGCCCACGCCTTCAAGCGCAGGATCGCTTTGCAGGCGGCGGGTGAGGATGCCTTCAGTGACCACTTCGATACGCGTGTTCGGGCCGACCTTGCTGTCCAGGCGGATGCGATAGCCCACGGTTTCACCGACCTTCTCGCCCAGTTCACTGGCCAGGCGTTCGGCGGCGGCGCGGGCGGCCAGGCGCCGCGGCTCGAGCATGAGGATGGTCTGCCCGGCCAGCCAGTGCTCGTCGAGCAGCGCCAGCGGTACGCGGGTGGTCTTGCCAGCGCCCGGGGGCGCCTCGAGCACCGCTTCGTCACGTTCGGCCAGGGCTTGGCGCAGGTCGGACAATACGGCATCGATCGGTAATGAAATCATGGTGGTCCTCGAACAATCGTCCGAGTATAACGGCGAACCGAGGCTGCCCTATCATGGTCTTAACCTCAGGCGCCGGCGATTGCCGCGCCCTTGATCGTCGTTACCTTCCGGAGATTCACATGCGCATCCCTTCCCGCGTCATCGGTGGCGCCCTCATCGCCACCCTGCTGACCCAGCTGACGGCCTGCGGCACCCTGTTCTACCCTGACCGTCGCGGCCAGATCGAAGGCAAGATCGACCCTGTGGTCGCGGCCATGGACGCCATTGGTATTCTCTTCTACGTGCTGCCCGGCCTGATCGCCTTCGGCATCGACTTCGCCACTGGCGCCATCTACTACCCCGGCGGCAAGAGCGCGCAGATCGACCCAGCCAAGCTCAAGCCGGCGGTCAATGCCGACGGCCAGGTCGACAGGACCAAGCTGCAGGCGATCCTGGAGAGCGAACTGGGCCAGCGCCTGCCATTGAACGACCCACGGCTGATCCAGCACCGTGGCAGTGTCGAGCAACTGGCCAGCTACGGCCTGGTGCCCGCCGCCTGATCTGACCACGGACGATCCTCTGCGCATGACCGCCACCGCCGAACACCAACGCTTGCTGCGCCTGGCCACCCGCGCCTCGCTGAGCGTCGCCTGCATCCTGGTGCTGAGCAAGGCCGTGGCCTGGTGGCTGAGCGGCTCGGTCAGCCTGCTGGCCGGGCTGACCGACTCGGCGCTGGATGCCGCCGCCTCCTTTCTCAACCTGCTGGCCGTTCACTACGCCTTGCGCCCCGCCGACGACGACCACCGTTTCGGCCATGGCAAGGCCGAAGCCCTGGCCGGCATGGCCCAAGCACTGTTCATCGGGGTCAGCGCGGTGCTGATCGGGGTGCAGGCGGTTGATCGGCTGACGTCGCCGGAGCCTTTGGGCGACACTGCCGCCGGCATCGTGGTGATGCTGCTGTCGCTGGTACTGACCCTCGCATTGCTGGCATTTCAGCGCAAAGTCATCCGCGCGACCGGTTCCACGGCCGTGCGCGCCGACTCGCTGCACTACCGATCCGACCTGCTGCTCAACGCCAGCATCCTCCTGGCGCTGCTGCTGGCCCGCTTCGGCTGGCCACAGCTCGATGCCCTGTTTGGCCTGGGTATCGCCCTGTACATCCTGTGGAGTGCGCTGCAGATCGCCCGCGAGAGCACGGCGATCCTGATGGACAAGGAACTGCCTGCCGATGTCGGCGAGCGCATGCTCGAAGTGGTGCTGGCGATTCCCGGGGTGAAGGGGGTGCATGACCTGCGCACGCGGGTGTCCGGCAGCCAGTGGTTCGTGCAGCTGCATCTCGAGTTGCCTGGCGAAATGCCGCTGCATGCCGCCCATGAACTGTGCGTGCAGGCCTCGCAGGTCATTCGCCAGCGCTATCCGCGGGCCGATGTGATGGTTCACGCCGACCCGGTGTAGCCCGCGCTCGCAATTGCCTTGTCAATTGACGCTGTAGCCGCGCCCACTCAGGCACGCCCCCAATGCCCGCCTATAGTTGTCCGCCACATTGGCCGGCGGCGCATAGGTCGCCGTCGCCGGATCGAACCCCGACTGACTCACCGCCCAGCGGTGGCACTGGTAGCGGTCCTGCTCCTGCTGTTCCTGCCCCTGGCCGTACATCGGGTAGGCGATCACATCATAGCCACTGCCCTGCTGCTGCGGTGCAGGCGCAACGCTGGGCGGGTTGACCACCACATACTCGCGGCTGTCGGCCTGGTACTGGTAGTACGTGTCGGCCACCAGGAAGAACAGCGCACCGCTCAACCACACCTCGCGGGCATAAGGCGGCAGATAGCCGACCCGCACACCGTAAGGCGGCGTGACAACCACGTAGCCGCCGCCATGGGGCCGGTACCAATAACCGCCGGAGTAGAAGTAGTCCTGTCCACGATAAGGCACCTTCCAGTAGCGGTCCGGGAAGCGATCGACAGTGTGCCCGGGGTGATACTGCGGCCCTGGCCCCCAGCCATTGCCATGACCATCAGGCCGTCCCGACCAATCGCCGCCCGGGCGCTGACCCGGACCGCCCGCCTCCCAGTGACGGTTGTCACCGTAACGACGGGGAATATCCTGGTGGTAGCCCTGACGTGGCGGTTGCGTCTGGCGCACTTCGTCACGTGAGTTGAGCGGCGATCCACGCCGTTCGCCACCGCCCTGCTCCTGCAGGCCGCCATGACCGTCATGCGCTTCTCCAGGCTCTTCGGCCAAGGCGCCCAGGCTGATGCCCAGGCCCAGCAAACCAACACCTGCCAACCGCCAGATGCGCGAACTCATGTTGTTCCTCTCGATGATAACGCCCGCCTTTACCGTTCGCAGTCTACTGCGCAGACCGCGACCGGCAGATGAAATAGCCGACAGCCTAGCGCGCCAGCAAGCCACGCAGCAGCAACTCCAGGGCGATCAGAGCCTGGCCTAGACGGATATCGCCGTCCTCCGCCTGGGCAATCCAGACCGCCGCCTCCGACAGGCTGCCATGCACCAGCGTCGCCAACGCCCAAGCATCCGCTTCGGCAACCACGCCCTGCTGGACCAACCCGCTGAGCATCCGCTGCAGTGATGCGATGCAATGCTGCTGCGCCTCGGGGGTCACCGCACCCAGGACGGCGCGCGCGTCACGCAGGACAATGCGCTGGATCTCCGGCTCGCGGGCCATGCGCAGGTAGGCCTCGCAACGCTGGCAGAAGCCTTGCCAGGGGTCATCGCAGGATGCGGAGATGGCCAGCAGACGTGCATCCATCTCACCATCGATCTGTGCCACCACAGCCGCCAGCAGGCCCTGCTTGTCGCCAAAATGGTGGTAGAGCGCGCCTCGGGTAAGCCCGGCGCGAGCGGTCAGGTCATCCATGGACGCCTGTGCGTAGCCTTGTTCGCTGAAGACCTGGCGGGCCATTGCCAGCAAGGCGGCGCGGGTTTCTTCCATCTCGGCGCGGGTGCGACGAACCATGGCCTCTCCTTTACGTACAATTCGTATGAATATTTACATTCAGCTCGTATGAATATTTAATCATACGCACTGTACGTATTATCCACGCCCTGCCTTGCTGCCAGCAAGCGGGCCGCCTCACGGAGCAAGCGACATGCCCAACCCTTATGCACACTTGTTCGTCCCGACCGGCACCCTCGGGTTCACCTTGGCCGGCCTGCTGGCCCGCCTGCCGTTGCCCATGACCGGTATCGGCATCATCACGCTGGTGGCGCAATGGCGCGGCAGCTATGCCTTGGCCGGGGCGGTGTCGGCCTGCTTCGTGCTCACCTATGCCCTGTTGTCGCCACAGGTATCACGCCTGGTGGATCGCCTGGGCCAGCGCCGCGTGCTGCCGCCGGCCAGCCTGCTGAGCGTGCTCGGGCTGCTGCTGATGGCTGCCTGCGCCTGGTGGCGCAGCGCCGACTGGCTGCTGTTCGTCGCCGCCCTGCTGGCCGGCTGCATGCCGAGCATGTCGGCTATGGTCCGGGCGCGCTGGCCCCAGCTGTACCGCGGCCAGCCGCAACTGCAGACTGCCTACTCGCTGGAAACCGTACTCGATGAAGTCAGCTTCATTGCCGGCCCACCGCTGGCCGTCGGGCTCAGCGTGGCGCTGTGGCCCCAGACCGGGTTGCTGGCCGCTGCCGCGTTACTGCTGCTGGGTACCCTGGCGTTGACCCTGCAGACCGGCAGCGAGCCATGGGTGGTCCGTGCCGAAACCTCGTCCAGACGTGACCTGCCGGCATGGCGATGCGCAGGGGTGCCTCAGCTGACGCTGCTGATGGTGGCAATGGGCATGATCGTCGGCACCGTGGACATCGTCAGCGTCGCCTTCGCCGGCGAGCAAGGGCAACCGGCTGCCGCCAGCCTGGTGTTGTCGGCCTATGCCGTGGGCTCCTGCGTTTCCGGGCTGCTGTTCGGCACCCTGCGCTGGCGGATGTCGCTGCCCCGCCAGTTGCTGGTCGGCGCACTGGCCACCACCCTCAGCACCCTGCCGCTGCTCCTGGTCGGCAATATCGCCCTGCTCGCAGCGGCAGTGTTACTGGCCGGGGTGTTCTTCGCCCCGACCATGATCGTGGCCATGGCCCTGGTCGAGCGCAGCGTGCCAGAGCGCCAGCTGACCGAGGGCCTGACCTGGCTGCTCGCCGGGCTGAATGTCGGCGTGGCCATCGGCGCGGCAGGTGCCGGCCAATGGGTGGACGCCTCGACAGCACGCAGCGGCTTCATGATTGCCGTGTTCGGCGGCTTGCTGGTGCTGCTGGCGGCGCTCGCCGTGGCGGGTCGTCGCCAGGCCAGGCCTGTGCAATCTTCTGCACAATAAAAAAGGGAGGC
Source organism: Pseudomonas sp. RC3H12 (assembly GCF_018596375.1). Lineage (NCBI taxonomy): Bacteria > Pseudomonadati > Pseudomonadota > Gammaproteobacteria > Pseudomonadales > Pseudomonadaceae > Pseudomonas > Pseudomonas sp. RC3H12. The sequence goes on from NZ_CP075595.1 coordinate 4,165,211, forward strand.
CTTGCGGCCTCCCTTCGGGAATTGTCGTCCGTGCTCGGCACTTGTGGCACCGGCTCACCTCGCGCCGTCTTCTGGACAGTGCGTAGCCCGGGGGCCTGGCGGATCCTGTTGGATGGCTGGCCGCGACCGCCCGCCTAGGGCGCGTCGCCGTGGACTGATGTCCGGGCAGTGATTCTGGTGATAAAGATAGGGCAGACGCTGGGGCAGAGGATTGCGAAGATTGCTCTGATAAATACCGCTTGCGCAATTTTTCACTCAGGATCGATAATTCGCCGCAATCTGAACAGAAAAGGCCCTTTCCATGAGCAAGCTCGACCGCTACGACCTGAGCATCCTCGCCGAATTGCAGCGCGATGCGCGCATCTCCAACCAGGAACTGGCCGAACGCATCGGCTTGTCGCCGTCCCCCTGCTCGCGCCGGGTCAAGCAGCTCGAGGACGACGGCTACATCTCGCGCCAGGTAGCCCTGCTGGATCGCAAGAAACTCGGCCTGAGCCTTACGGCCTATGTGCTGATCGGCATGGACCGGCACACCCCCGAACGGTTCGAAACCTTCGAGGCGGCGATCCGCAGCCTGCCCCAGGTCCTCGAATGCAGCCTGGTCACCGGAATGGACGCCGACTACCAGCTCAAGGTGGTGGTGCCGGACATGGACCATTACCAGAAACTGCTGCTGGGCAGCCTGACCCGGATCGAAGGGGTGACCAGTGTGCGCTCGAGCTTCGTGCTCAATCAGGTGCTGGCCAGCACCGAGCTGCCATTGACCCACCTGCGTTGAATCCCTGCACGCCCGGCGTATGATCGGGCTTTGCGCTTGCCTGGAGTAAACCGATGGATCCCGCCGTATTCGAAGAATGGATGATGATCATCCTCGTCACCGTACTGATCGCCTTCATGGGCTTCATCGTCTGGGACCTGGCGAAGAAGTCCAAGGCCGGCCGCTTCGGCACGCTGATCCTGTTCTTCGTGCTGGGCCTTGGCGTGCTGGCGTTCATCATCAAGAGCGTGGTGGTGGGGTTCCTGGAAGGGGTCTGACAACCCCACCCGGGGCGGCGACTACAGCTTCGCCGCCACTTCCCGCCAACATCCCTGCTGCAACCCTTCGATCGTCCAGTCACCGATACGCACCCGCACCAGACGCAAGGTCGGCAGCCCCACCGCCGCCGTCATCCGCCGCACCTGGCGGTTGCGCCCTTCACGGATCACCAACTCCAACCAGGCGGTCGGCACACTCTTGCGAAAACGTACCGGCGGATTGCGCGGCCACAACTCGGGCTCCTCAAGCAGTCGCGCCTGTGCCGGCAGCGTGGGTCCATCGTTGAGCTCGACGCCCTCGCGCAGACGCTGCAATTGCTCCTCGCTCGGCTCGCCTTCCACCTGCACCCAGTAGGTCTTGGCCAGCTTGTGTTTAGGATCGGCGATCCGCGCCTGAAGGCGCCCGTCGTTAGTCAGCAGCAGCAGGCCTTCGCTGTCGCGGTCCAGGCGCCCGGCCGGGTAGATGCCGGGGATGTCGATGAAATCCTTGAGCGTGGCGCGCCCCTCGCCGTCGCTGAACTGGGTGAGCACATCGAACGGTTTGTTGAACAGGATCAGGCGCGGCTCGGCCGGCGGCGCCTTGGGCTGGCGACGCGGGCCGGTGGTTCGCGCCGCAGGGCGGCGCGGGGTGCTACGGGGTGGCAGGGGCATGAATCCTCAGCGGAACGGCGGCTCATCGAAGCTGCGCAGTTTACGCGAGTGCAGCGAGTTGAGCTCGGTGCGCAGCAGGTCGAGGGCGGCGATACCGATCTTCAGGTGCTGGCTGACCGCGCGGTTGTAGAAGGCGTTGGCCGACCCCGGCAGCTTGATCTCGCTGTGCAGCGGCTTGTCGGAAACGCACAGCAAGGTGCCGTAGGGGACACGCAGGCGGTAACCCTGGGCCGCGATGGTGCCACTTTCCATGTCCACCGCCACGGCACGGGACAGGTTGATCAACGGGCGCTCCTGTGCCCAGCGCAGCTCCCAGTTGCGGTCGTCGTAGGTGAGCACGGTGCCGGTGCGCAGGCGCTTCTTGAGCTGCTCGCCACGTTCGCCGGTGACCTGCGCGGCCGCTTCCTGCAACGCCAGCTGCACCTCGGCCAGGGCCGGGATCGGGATGTTCGGCGGCACGACCCGGTCGAGGATGCCGTCGCGGCGCATGTAGGCATGCGCCAGCACGTAGTCGCCGATAGTCTGCGACTGGCGCAGGCCGCCGCAGTGGCCGATCATCAGCCAGCAGTGCGGACGCAGCACCGCCAGGTGGTCGGTGATGTTCTTGGCGTTGGACGGGCCGACGCCGATGTTGACCAGGGTCACGCCATCGCCGTCGGCGGCGATCAGGTGGTAGGCCGGCATCTGGTAGCGGTGCCAGACCACGCTGGCGACCAGGGCCTGGGCCTCGCCGTTGTCCATGCCCTTCTCGATGACCACGTTGCCCGGCAGGACCATGCGCACGAAGCGTGGGTCCTCGCGCAGTTGCTCAAGGCCATGGGCGATGAACTGATCGACATAGCGGTGGTAGTTGGTCAGCAGGATCCATGGCTGCATGTGCCGCCAGTCGCTGCCGGTGTAGTGCACCAGGCGGCGCAGGGAGAAGTCCACGCGGGCGGCGTCGAACAGCGCCAGCGGCAGGGTTTCGGCGCTTTCCCAGTCGTACAGGCCATCGGCGGTGTTGTCGGTGGCCGCCGACAGGTCGGTGCTGGGGAACACCCGCGCCAGTTGCGCCGCGGTGATGCCGCTGCCCGCCAGCTCATCGCCCTGGTCAACCACGTAAGGGTAAGGAATGTTCTGTTCGCTGACACCGACTTCCACCGTCACGGTGTAGTCGTGCATCAACGGGCGCAGCTGTTCGAGCAGATAACCACGGAACGCCGCAGGTTGGGTGACAGTGACGCTGTAAGTGCCATCCACCTGGACCTTGGCGTAGGCACGCGTGGTCGCGGCGACTTCACCCTGGCTGGAATAGATGAGGCGCAGGGCCGGGTAGCGAAACAGCGCGCGTTCTTCATCACCGGGCTCGGTGCGGTCTTTCAGGTAGCGCTTGAGGGCCTGGCTCAGGGCACCGGTGGCCTGTTCATGCAAGGCCGCCAGACGGTCGACGGCCTGTTCGGGGGTATCAACGACTACAAACGCTTGGCTCACGCTGGGCTTCCTGTCTTATGGAATGCATGACCACCATCTTGCCTGCGTTGCAGGGTAAAAACACCCCCGCGATGGCGTTACCCGGCCCACGCCGGCGTGGCCCTGGCCACCAACGCCGCAGCATCCACCCCGCGCGGCAACGCACCATACACCCGCCCGCCAGCGCCCAGCCGACTGCCGATGAACGCATCACTCACCGTGGCATTGCCCGCCTCCAGCAACAGCTTGGCCTGCAGCGCCACGGCGATGTCCTCGGTCAGCTGCCGGGCACGGTACTGAATATCGCCGGTATCGGCGAAGGCGCCCTTGAGGTTGCCGATGAACGCCGCCAGACGCGGGTCGCCATGCCCGTCCCCCAGCTCGGTAAACAGCGCCTCCAGCACACCCGGCTCCTTCGACAAGGCGCGCAGCACGTCCAGGCACTGCACATTGCCCGAGCCCTCCCAGGTCGAGTTGACCGGCGCCTCGCGGTACAGCCGCGGCAGGATGCTGTCCTCGACGTAGCCGGCGCCGCCCAGGCACTCGGCGGCCTCGTTGATCATCCCGGGGGCGCGCTTGCAGATCCAGTACTTGCCCACGGCCGTCACCAGGCGGGCGAAATGTGCCTGCTGCGGGTCGTCGAGCCGATCAAGCGCCTGGCCCATGCGCAGGCTCAGGGCCAATGCGGCCTCGCTTTCCAGGGCCAGGTCGGCAAGCACGTTCTGCATCAAGGGCTGCTCGGCCAGCACGCGCCCACCGACCTTGCGGTGGGCACAGTGATGCGCGGCCTGGGTCAGGGCCTGGCGCATCAATGCGCTGGAGCCGACCATGCAGTCGAAGCGGGTCATGGCCACCATTTCGATGATGGTCGGCACGCCGCGCCCCTCCTCGCCCACCATCCACGCCAGAGCGCCACGGAACTCTACTTCGCTGGAGGCGTTGGAACAGTTGCCCAGTTTGTTTTTCAGACGCTGGATATAGAACTGGTTGCGGTTGTCGTCAGGGCGGTGCCGAGGCAACAGGAAGCAGCTCAGGCCCTTGTCGGTCTGCGCCAGGGTAAGGAAGGCATCGCACATGGGTGCCGAGCAGAACCATTTGTGCCCCACCAGTTCATAGGGCTGGCCTGCACCGGGCGCGCCGACTGGGTAAGCGCGGGTGGTGTTGGCGCGCACGTCGGTACCGCCCTGTTTTTCAGTCATGGCCATGCCGAGGGTGACACCAGCCTTATGCCGGTCGCCGACGTTGCGCGGGTCGTACTCGCGGGCAAGGACCTTCGGCAGCCAGTAGCCGGCCAGCTCAGGCTGCAGCCGCAGGGCCGGCACGGCGGCGAAGGTCATGGTCAGCGGGCAGCCGGTACCGGCTTCGGCCTGGCTGTGCAGGTAGGTCATCGCGGCCCGGGCCACGTGGGCACCGTCTCGTGGCTCCGCCCACGGCAGCGAGGGCAAGCCGTGCTCGACGGCGGTACGCATCAACTGGTGATACGCGGGGTGGAACTCCACCAGGTCGATGCGATGGCCATAGCGGTCATGGCTGCTGAACTCGGGCTTGTGGGCATTGGCCAGGAAACCCGCCGTCATCAGCGGCCCACCGGCCAGGGCACCGTAGGCATCGATCCGCGACTCGGCCCAGCCGGCGCCGAAATGCCGCGACCACTCCTGCAAGGGCTGGTCGAGGCGGTAGAGGTTGGCACCGTCGAGGGACGGCGGCTGGTTGGTGACTTCGTGGGTTTCAGCGAACTGGTGCAGGTTCATCGGGGCCTCCTGGATCCGCTCATGGCTGGATAACCCAGTGAAGCACTGCGGGCCGGTCAGTCAAAGTGACAAAACGGACTACATCGGGGGCACCTCTGTTCAGAAGCGGTCCAGGCTCGAGGCGGCACGCGCCGGTGGAGCCTGCACCTGTGCCACCGTCAGATGCAGCGTCAGCTCGAATCGACTGCCCAGCCCCTGGGTGGACTCATGGGACAACGTGGCCCCGATCAACTCGCTCAACTGGCGGCAGATGGACAGGCCAATCCCCAATCCGCCATAGCGCCGGGTCATCGAACCGTCCACCTGGAAGAAGCGCTGGTATAGCACCGCCTGGTCCAAGTCGTCGAAACCGATGCCACTGTCGCTGACCGTGAGGCTCAGGACCAGGCTGTCAGGTCCGGTACGCCGGCCACGGGCCTGCACGGTAACGCCGCCCTGGTGGGTGAACTTCAGCCCGTTGTCCACCAGGCAAGCCAGGCAGCGGGCGAGCTTTTGCGCATCGCCGACCAGGCTGTCGGGCAGGTCGGCGGGGATGTCCAGGCTCAGGTACAGGCCCTTGGCCAGCGCCTGGCTGGCATAACCGGCCCGCAGTTCCTGGAGCAGCCGTCGCAGGCTGAACGCCATGCCATGGTTGCACAGGCGCCCGGCCTGTAGTTCGGTAAGGATGAGGATATCGTCGACCATCGCCATCATGTCCTGGGCCGAGCCGGTGGCGGTGCGATGGTACTGGGCCTGCTCGGCGCTCATGGGCAGGGTGTGCAGCAGTTCCAGCGAACCGATCACGCCGTTCATCGGCGTGCGCAACTCGTGGGTCACGGTGGCGAGAAACTCGTCCTTGAGCCGGTTGCTGCGGGCCAGTTGCAGGTTCAGTTGCTCCAGGGTGCGTCCGGTGTCACGCAGGGTCTGCGCCTGCTGCTCGCGCAAGCTGTTGATGCGGTCGGCCAGGGCCAGCGACAACAGCGCCACCTCCAGCGCCGCGCCAAGCTGGCTGGCGTACATGGTGATGAACAGGTTGGGCAGGTACCCAAGCACCATCAAGGTGTTGACCAGCCCGCCGACGAGGAAGGCCGTCCAGGCGATGATGAACCAGCGCGCAACGCGCAAGCCACGCCACCAGGCATACAACCCCGCACTGAAGATGCTCACGGTGAACAACAGTGCCAGCAGCGTGGCCATGCGCAGCGCCACGCCGTAACGCAGGGTCACCGCCAGCACCATCACCAGCGCACCACCTGCCATCAACCCCTTCAGCAGGCGGTCGAGGCCACGGCTGAGGTTGCCCAGTTGCAGGAAATGGCGGGCGAACTGGCAGCCGAACAACCCGGCGGCGCCGATGAACAATGGCGTGGCGGCATTTGCCCACCAGGGGTTGTCCGGCCAGAAGTAGGCGATGCCGGCACCGTTGACCGAGACCTGGTACAGGCCGAACGAGGCGATGTAGAGGATGTAGTACAGGTAGCTGGCATCACGCACGCTGAGGTACAGGAACAAGTTGTAAACCAGCATTACCAGCAGCACGCCGTAGATCATGCCCAGCACGTAAAGACGCGTGGGCTGGTCTTCCAGATAAGCCTGGGCCGACCACAATGTCAGCGGCGCCTGGATCGAACCCTGGCTGTGCAGGCGCAGGTAGACGGTCGTCGCCTGGCCGGGGTGCAGCGGCAGCTCGAACAGATAGTTGTTCTGGCGGATCTGCCGGCTGGCATAGGACAAGGCATCACCCGTGCGCTGGGCCAGGCGATAGGTGCCTTGCGCGTCCGGCAGATAGAGTTCCAGATGATCCAGCGGCGGGTAGGCAAGCTCCAGCAACCATTGGCGTGGTGCTGGCGAAGGCGTGGCTGAATAGGCAAGATCGACACGGAGCCAGAAAACGGAGGTCGAATAGCCGGCGTTGAGCACCTCGTCGTGATGGGCATGGAAGCGTCCGGCGAATGCGGCGGTACTGACCTGAGCGATGCTGGCGCTGCCATCGTGGTCTTCATAGACCTGCATGTAGCGGCCCAGCGGCAAGCGCCCGGTGGAGTCGTCGAATTCGACCGCTCCGGCAAGCAGGGGCAAGCAGCCCAGAAGCACAATCAGCAAATAGCGCATACAGCCCCAGCATGGCCTGTCCGGTCGCGTCGCGGTTGCCTCCCTTCCCTTTGAGACGACATGATCCGGCAGAACCCGTTCATCGAGTTATCCGAGCACTCTAGCATAGCCTCCAGCACTGCTCAGCAGCTACTGAGAATTTCAATGCAGAGGCTCTAGAACGCACGTTTCAGAATATCCAACAAGACCAAACTGACCACTTGATCAGCAATTCTCTCGCCGCGACCGAACCGCACAAAAAGGTTTGGTGATAAGCTCGCCGACCATGAATACCTACAGCTCCCGCCCCGTTGTCCTCTGTCTCTCCGGCCACGACCCCAGTGGTGGCGCCGGGCTGCAGGCAGATATCGAAGCCCTGATCGCCCAGGGTTGTCACGCCGCACCCGCCGTGACCGCCCTGACCGTGCAGGATACCGTCAACGTTTCCGACTTCCGCGTGCTTGACCGCGAGTGGGTGCTGGCCCAGGCCAATGCCGTGCTGGCCGACTCCCCGGTAGCCGCGGTGAAGCTGGGCATGCTCGGCTCGATCGAGATGGTCGACACCGTCGCCGAACTGCTGTCCGCCCACCCGCACCTGCCTCTGGTCTGCGACCCCGTTCTGCGCGCCGGTGGCGGTGGTCGCCTGGGCAAGGACGAAGTCGGCTACGCGTTGCGCGAACGCCTGCTGCCGCTGGCCACCATCGCCACGCCGAACCTGCCGGAAGCACGCATTCTGGCGGAACTGCCCGAAGGCACCGCGGACGAGTGCGCCGAGAAACTGCTGCCGTTCTGTAGACACCTGTTGATTACCGGCGGTCACGGCGACGAGGTGGAAATCCACAACCGCCTGTATAGCCGCGACGGTCAGCAGCACACCTGGACCTGCCAACGCCTGCCGGGGAGCTACCACGGCTCGGGCTGCACCCTGGCCAGCGCCCTTGCCGGCCGCCTGGCTCTGGGCGAAGCATTGACCAGCGCCGTGCGCAGCGCCCTGGACTACACCTGGCGCACCCTGCGCGACGCAGAACAGCTGGGCAAGGGCCAGTACGTACCGCGCCGCCTGCCCCTGGATTTCTGTTCCTGACACGAGGCCATCCGATGAAGCTCTGCGGTCTGTACGCGATCACCGACAGCCAGCTGCTGGCCGGCCGTTTCCTCTCCCACGTTGAAGCGGCGCTGGAAGGTGGCGTTCGCCTGTTGCAATACCGCGACAAGAGCGACGATACCGCCCACAGACTGCGCGAGGCCGAAGCGTTGAAGACGCTGTGTGAGCGTTACGGCACCGAGCTGATAATCAACGACGACGCCGAACTGGCGGCCCGCCTGGGCGTTGGCGTGCACCTCGGCCAGACCGATGGCCCGCTCACACCGGCCCGCGCCTTGCTCGGCCGCAAGGCGATCATCGGTTCGACCTGCCACGCCAGCCTGGACCTCGCGCGGCAGGCCGCCAGCGAAGGCGCCAGCTATGTCGCCTTCGGCCGCTTCTTCAATTCCGTCACCAAACCGGGCGCGCCCGCCGCCAGCGTCGAACTGCTGGAGCAGGCCCGCGCCCAGGTCAAGCTGCCGATCGCGGTGATCGGCGGCATCACCCTCGACAACGCCGCCCCGCTGGTTGCCCATGGCGCCGACTTGCTGGCGGTTATCCACGGCCTGTTCGGTGCCGACAGCGCGCAGGAAGTCACCCGCCGCGCCCGCGCCTTCAACGCCCTGTTCGCTTGCTGATTTCGAGAGAAGATCCCATGTCCCGTTCCGAAGCCCTGTTCGCCCAAGCCCAGAAACACATCCCCGGTGGCGTCAACTCGCCGGTTCGCGCCTTCAAGAGCGTCGGTGGCACTCCGCTGTTCTTCAAGCACGCCCAAGGCGCCTACGTCATCGATGAAGACGATAAGCGCTACGTCGACTATGTCGGTTCCTGGGGCCCGATGATCCTCGGCCACGCCCACCCAGAGGTCCTGGATTCGGTACGCAAGCAGTTGGAGCACGGCTTGTCCTATGGCGCGCCGACTGCCATGGAAACCCAGATGGCCGACCTGGTGTGCTCGCTCGTGCCGTCGATGGAAATGGTGCGCATGGTCAGCTCCGGCACCGAAGCAACCATGAGCGCCATCCGCCTGGCCCGTGGCTACACCGGCCGTGACGCCATCATCAAGTTCGAAGGCTGCTACCACGGTCACTCCGACAGCCTGCTGGTCAAGGCCGGCTCCGGCCTGCTGACCCAGGGCGTGCCAAGCTCGGCCGGTGTGCCGGCAGACTTCGCCAAGCACACCCTGACCCTGCCGTTCAACGACATCGCCGCCGTCGAGAAGACCCTGGCCGACGTCGGCCAGAGCGTGGCCTGCATCATCGTCGAGCCAGTGGCCGGCAACATGAACTGCGTGCCGCCGGCGCCGGGCTTCCTCGAAGGCCTGCGCGCATTGTGCGACCAGCACGGCGTGGTACTGATCTTCGACGAGGTGATGACCGGCTTCCGCGTTTCTCTCGGCGGTGCCCAGGGCCACTACGGCATCACCCCCGACCTGTCGACCTTCGGCAAGATCGTCGGCGGTGGCATGCCGGTCGGCTGCTTCGGCGGGAAGCGCGAAATCATGGGCTGCATCGCCCCGCTGGGCCCGGTCTACCAGGCCGGCACCCTGTCGGGCAATCCGCTGGCCATGGCCGCCGGCCTGACCACCCTGAAGCTGATCAGCCGCCCGGGCTTCCATGACGAGCTGAGTGCCTTCACCAGCCGCATGCTCGATGGCCTGCAACAGCGTGCCGATGCCGCGGGTATCCCGTTCGTCACCACTCAGGCGGGCGCCATGTTCGGCCTGTACTTCAGCGGCGCCGACGATATCGTCACTTTCGACGACGTGATGGCCAGCGATGCCGAACGCTTCAAGCGTTTCTTCCACCTGATGCTCGAAGGCGGCGTGTACCTGGCGCCAAGCGCCTTCGAAGCGGGTTTCACCTCCATCGCCCATGGCGACAAGGAACTGCAGATCACCCTGGATGCGGCCGAGCGGGCGTTTGCCAAGCTGAAGTAAGGGTGTTCCTGTCTCGGCCTGATCGCGGGCTTGCCCCACGATCAGGCCGGACCAAGCAAGCCTGTGAACCCCATCACAGCCCGCCACGTCCAATCCGGCTGTAGAAATTCGCGTAAATCTTTGTAAGGTAGGCGCTGCTTATCCCATAATGTGCCACCAGAGACATTGGCCGTAGCTTTGCAGAGGTAAGTCGATCCCCATGAACCGCACCGGCCGCGCCCTTACCCTGGGCTGCCTGTTGCTTCTTCAGCCCCTGCTGGCCTTGGCGGAGGGCGGTAATTCGTTGCTGATTCCAGCGACGGGCCGCTGCGCCCTCGATACCGCGCCCGAAGACCTGCCCAATGCCCTGAAGGCCTGCGAGCAGACCGCGCAGTCAGGGGATGCCGAAGCGCAGTACGAGCTGGGCGAGTTCTACTACAGCGGCACGCCGCGCCAACTCGACAACGCGCTCAAGTGGTTCGAGAAAGCCTCGCTGCAAGGCCAGGCGCAGGCACAATACCGTCTCGGCTCGATGTTCTTCCACGGTGAAGGGGTCAAGGCCAACAACGTGCAAGCCTACATCCTGCTCAAGATCGCCGCGGTCAACGGTGCCGAAGACGCCCTGGACATGGCCGACGAAGTCACCGAGCAGATGCCCCGCGACGAGCTCGAGCACGCTACCCAGGTACTCGGCCAGATCTTCCGCAAATACCTGCTGGAACTGCAGAACGCCGAAGGGCGCACACCTTTCTCTCCTCTTCCCTGAACCGTTGCCCGGCCCGGCGCTGGCCCCGGCATCATCGATTCGTCAACTTGCCCTGCCATGCTTTGACGCACGGATCGGACGCTTCCCAGCGACCCTTGATCGTTTCAGTGCTTTCGCCACTGCCACTCAAGGGTTATTCTTGAGTTCACACTCATTGCCGTCGAGCGGCTAAAAACGACCTTGAACGCACCCATACAACCCCATCGCTTTATCCTCGAGCCCTTCGAGGCCCATCGCTTCGCCAACCTGTGCGGCCAGTTCGACGAGCACCTGCGCCTGATCGAACAACGCCTGGCCATCGAGATCCGCAACCGCGGCAATCAGTTCGAACTGATCGGCGAGCCCAAGACCACCTCCGCCGCCGAGCAACTGCTGCGCCGCCTCTATCGCGAAGCCAAGGCGAACGAGCTGTCACCGGAAACGGTGCACCTCTATCTCCAGGAGTCGACGATCGAGAACATCGAGAATCCGGCCGTCAACGAAGTCAGCGTCTCGCTGCGCACGCGCAAGGGCAATATCCGCCCGCGCGGCGTCAACCAGCAGCGCTACGTCAAGGAAATCCTGGCCAACGACATCAACTTCGGCATCGGCCCGGCCGGTACCGGCAAGACGTACCTGGCCGTGGCCTGCGCGGTCGATGCGCTGGAGCGTGAACAGGTGCGCCGCATCCTGCTGGTGCGCCCGGCGGTCGAGGCCGGCGAAAAGCTCGGCTTCCTGCCCGGCGACCTGGCCCAGAAGATCGACCCGTACCTGCGCCCGCTCTACGACGCGCTCTACGAGATGCTTGGCTTCGAGCACGTGGCCAAGCTGATCGAGCGCCAGGTGATCGAGATCGCGCCGCTGGCCTACATGCGCGGCCGCACCCTGAACAACAGCTTCATCATCCTCGACGAGAGCCAGAACACCACGCTCGAACAGATGAAGATGTTCCTCACCCGCATCGGCTTCGGCTCGACCGCGGTGATCACCGGTGACATCACCCAGGTCGACCTGCCCCGCGGCACCAAGTCGGGCCTGGCCCATGTGATCGAGGTGCTCAAGGACGTGCCAGGCATCAGCTTCACCCATTTCCAGCCCAAGGACGTGGTACGCCACCCGTTGGTGCAGCGTATCGTCGAAGCCTACGACCGCTTCGAAGCCCGTCAGTCCAGGCCCGAGGCACCCGGCAAAGATGCTTGAACTCGACCTGCAACGGGCCACGGACGCCGCTGCCCCCGATGACGCCGCCTTCCGCCGCTGGTGCGAACTTGCCCTGCGCCAGCGCAGCGCCGACTCGGAAATGACCATCCGCCTGGTCGACGCCGCCGAAGGCCGCGAGCTGAACCACACCTACCGGCACAAGGACTACGCCACCAACGTGCTGTCCTTCCCCGCCGACGTCCCCGACGAGCTGCTCGACATCCCGTTGCTGGGCGACCTGGTGATCTGCGTGCCGGTGGTCGAGCGCGAGGCCGCCGAACAGGGCAAGTCCCTGGAGGCGCACTGGGCGCACCTGGTCATCCACGGCTGCCTGCACCTGCTTGGCTACGACCACATCGAAGACGATGAGGCCGAGGAAATGGAGGCGCTGGAACGGCAATTGCTGGCGGAACTGGGTCACCCGGACCCTTACGCCGACGACGAAACCGAAACAATCACACACTGATACTGCAAGGATCACGAGTAACCGCCATGAGCGAAGACCGATCGAGCAACGGGCAGAAGTCCTGGTTGGGTAAGCTGACCCAGGCTTTTGCCCATGAGCCGAAAAACCGCCAGGAGCTCCTTGAGCTGCTGCGCGAAGCCCATCAGAACAAACTGCTCGACAGCGAAGCGCTGACCATCGTCGAAGGCGCCATCCAGGTCGCCGACCTGCAGGTACGCGACATCATGGTGCCGCGTTCGCAGATGATCAGCATCAAGGCCAACCAGTCGCCCCGCGAGTTCCTGCCGGCAGTGATCGATGCCGCGCACTCGCGCTACCCGGTGATCGGCGAGAGCCACGACGATGTGCTCGGCATTCTGCTCGCCAAGGACCTGCTGCCGCTGATCCTCAAGGAGAATGGCGACAGCTTCAACATCAAGGACCTGCTGCGCCCGGCCACCTTCGTGCCCGAGTCCAAGCGCCTGAACGTGCTGCTGCGCGAGTTCCGCGCCAACCACAACCACATGGCCATCGTCATCGACGAATACGGCGGCGTGGCAGGGCTGGTGACCATCGAGGACGTGCTCGAGCAGATCGTCGGCGATATCGAGGACGAGCATGACGTTGAGGAAGACAGCTACATCAAGCCGCTGCCCAGCGGCGACTTCCTGGTCAAGGCACTGACCCCGATCGAGAACTTCAACGAGTTCTTCGACAGCGAATTCTCCGATGACGAGTTCGACACGGTCGGCGGCCTGGTGATGAGTGCGTTCGGCCATTTGCCCAAACGTAACGAAACCACCGAGATCGGCGGCTACCGCTTCCGCATACTCAATGCGGACAGCCGCCGGATACACTTGCTGCGCCTGACACCGATCAACCGTTAAGGACGAACATGCGCTGGATCACCCGCCCCGGCTGGCCCGGTAACCTGCTGGCCATGGCGGCCGGCGCCTCCACCCTGCTGGCCCTGGCCCCCTTCGACATCTGGCCGCTGGCCCTGCTGTCCCTCGCGCTGTTCTATGCCGGGCTGCGCGAGCTGAGCCCGCGACAAGCCCTGGGCCGGGGCTGGTGCTTCGGCTTCGGCCTCTACGGCGCCGGCACCTGGTGGATCTACGTCAGCATGAACACCTACGGCGGCGCCTCGCCGCTGCTGGCGATCCTGCTGCTGCTGGCATTCTTCGCCTGCCTGGCCTTCTTCTTCGCCCTGCCCGCCTGGCTCTGGGCACGCTGGCTGCGTCGCGACGAGGCGCCGCTGGCAGACGCCTTGTGCTTTGCCGCCCTGTGGTTGCTGCAGGAGGCCTTCCGGGGCTGGTTCCTCACCGGTTTCCCTTGGCTCTATGCAGGTTACAGCCAGCTCGATGGCCCACTGGCGGGCCTGGCGCCGTTGGGCGGCGTGTGGCTGATCTCGTTCGCCCTGGCGTTGACTGCCGCCTTGCTGTGCAACCTCCATCGCCTGCGCGAGCGCCGTTCGTTCCTGGCTGTTGGTGCGGTGTTGCTGGCGGCGCCGTGGATCATCGGCCTGGCCTTGAAGGATCACGCCTGGACCAAGCCGGCAGGTGATCCGCTGAAGGTGGCAGCCCTGCAAGGCAACGTCGAGCAGGACCTGAAGTGGGACCCGGCGCACGTCAATGCGCAACTGGCGCTGTACCGCGACATGAGCTTCAGCTCGAAACCCGTCGACCTGCTGATCTGGCCGGAAACCGCCGTGCCGGTGCTCAAGGACCAGGCCCAGGGCTACATCGACATGATGGGTACCTTCGCCGCCGAACGGCATTCGGCGCTGATCACCGGGGTGCCGGTGCGGCAGATGGTCCACCACCAGCGCCGCTACTTCAACGGCATCACCGTGACCGGCGAGGGCGACGGCACCTACCTCAAGCAGAAGCTGGTGCCCTTCGGTGAGTATGTGCCCTTGCAGGACATGCTGCGCGGCCTGATCGAGTTCTTCAACTTGCCGATGTCGGATTTCGCCCGTGGTCCCGAGGACCAGCCACTGCTGCAGGCCAAGGGGTACCAGGTCGCCCCATACATCTGCTACGAAGTGGTCTATCCCGAGTTCGCTGCGAGCCTGGCCGCACGCAGCGACCTGCTGCTGACCATCAGCAACGACACCTGGTTCGGCACCTCGATCGGCCCGCTGCAACACCTGCAGATGGCCCAGATGCGAGCGCTGGAGGCCGGCCGCTGGATGATCCGCGCCACCAACAACGGCGTAACCGCGCTGATCGACCCGTTCGGCAGGATCACCACGCAGGTCCCGCAGTTCCAGCGGGCCGTGCTGTATGGCGAGGTGGTACCGATGCAGCAACTGACGCCGTACCTGCAATGGCGCTCGTGGCCGCTGGCGATCGTCTGCGTGCTGCTGCTGGGCTGGGCCTTGCTGGCCGGGCGCATTGCGCGAACCGTCTGAAGCATCCCTTGGGCCGCGTAGCGGCCCAAGTCTTAGTAGAACAGGCGATACCCCACTAACCCCGCCGCCTCGTTGAGCAACTGCCCGCTCTGCCACATTGCCCGGTTTTCCGGCAGCAACCCCGCGAACGGCCGCGCATGATCGCGCCCCAGGAACCCCACCGGCGCCGGCACCACTTCGAACCCGGCCCGCTCGAAACTCCAGCGCGAGCGCTGCATGTGCCAGGCCTGCGTCACCACCACCACCCGCTTGATACCCAGCGGTTGCAACACCTTGGCGCTGAACTCGGCGTTTTCCCAGGTGGTGTGGCTGGCTTCCTCCTTCCAGGAAACCTTTACGCCAAAGTCCGCCTCCAGGCGGTCAGCCATCAGTTGGGCCTCACTGGGCGGCGTGCCATAGTGCAAGCCACCGCTGGTCAGCACCGGCAGCCCTGAGGCCTTGGCCAGTTGCGCGGCGTAGCGCATGCGCTCGAGGGCAACGTAGGTTGGCTGATCAAGGCCACCCCAGGCCGGATCGCCGCGCTCCCGTCCGGCGCCCAGGACCACGATGGCGTCGGCCCTGGATGCCAGGCCTGCCCACCCCTCGAGCGCCAACGCAGGTTCTGTTTCAAGGGTTCGGGCAACTTGCTCGACCGTCAGTGGCAAGCTCATCAGCCACAAGCCACCCAGCCCCAGGGTGAAACAGGCCGCGGCCAGGCGCGGACGGCGCCGGCGCCACCACCAGGCGGCCAGCAGCAACAGGAACAGGACGCCAGGCGGCATCAACCATTGTTTGATGAAAAAGCGGATCGGCATCACACACCTCCATGGAAGGCGTGCAGCCTAAGAGGATCGGCACCGGGCCTCAAGGGCAACCGGCGCCGATCGATGCGTGCATTACGAAAACCGGCGCGTCGCCGCGCCTGCAACCCTGAACGGCTATCGGGACGGCAATGTCCTGGAGCTGGCTGGGGCGCCGGGGCGCCTGCGGTCCTTGAGCCAGACAATCCTGGCCGAGGACGGCTCCGGTTGCGGGTAGGCACCGGCACTGGCAAATCGGCCTTCCGGGAGGGATTCCAGGTAGGCTTTGATCACCTCGAACTCGGCATGGCTCAGGCCACGTAACTCCAGTTCGGCAGGCATCTCGTCGCGCAATCGCACGGAGGTTCTGGCCACTTCCAGTGCCAGGCCCAAACGGTCGATCAAGCGCTCGTAAAGCTCCGGTTTGCTTGCGGTTAGTTGCGACTCTCCCATCCGTTCACCTCATTGAAGGTAAGAATATCTCCCCCCACAGATGAGCTTAGCGTCACTCGTAAAAGCGGCCGGGCGCCGCGACCAACGGCCCGCGCGGCGGGCGATGCAATCAGGGTTTCCCACGATGCGCGGCGCTCATGTATGCTACGGCGTTCACTCTTGCAGATCCCGGAGTGCCGGACGCAGCGAGGTCGAGCTGCCTGGAACATGTCTCTTATCTCTCAATACAAAGTAGCCATGCACGAACAATACACGCCCCGTGATGTAGAAGCCGCCGCCCAGAATGCCTGGGACGAGCAACAATCGTTCGCTGTCACCGAACAGCCAGGCAAAGACACCTACTATTGCCTATCGATGTTCCCGTACCCGAGCGGCAAGCTACACATGGGCCACGTGCGCAACTACACCATCGGTGACGTGATCGCCCGCTATCAGCGCATGCTGGGCAAGAACGTACTGCAACCGATGGGCTGGGACGCCTTCGGCATGCCGGCGGAAAACGCCGCGATGAAGAACAACGTCGCCCCGGCCAAGTGGACCTACGAGAACATCGACTACATGAAGACCCAGCTCAAGAGCCTGGGTCTGGCCATCGACTGGTCGCGTGAAGTCACCACCTGCAAGCCGGACTACTACCGCTGGGAGCAGTGGCTGTTCACCCGCCTGTTCGAGAAAGGCATCATCTACCGCAAGAACGGCACCGTGAACTGGGACCCGGCGGACCAGACCGTCCTGGCCAACGAGCAGGTCATCGATGGCCGTGGCTGGCGCTCGGGCGCGCTGATCGAAAAGCGCGAAATCCCGATGTACTACTTCCGCATCACCGACTACGCCGACGAGCTGCTGGAAAGCCTCGACGAGCTGCCGGGCTGGCCCGAGCAGGTCAAGACCATGCAGCGCAACTGGATCGGCAAGTCCCGCGGCATGGAAGTGCAGTTCCCCTATGACCAGGCGAGCATCGGTCATGAGGGCACCCTGAAAGTCTTCACCACCCGTCCGGACACCCTGATGGGCGCCACCTACGTTGCCGTCGCCGCCGAACACCCGCTTGCCACCCAGGCCGCCCAGGGCAACCCGGCGCTGCAGGCGTTCATCGACGAGTGCAAGAGCGGCAGCGTCGCCGAGGCCGACATGGCCACGCAGGAGAAGAAGGGCATGGCCACTTCCCTGTTCGTCGAGCACCCGCTGACCGGTGAAAAGCTGCCGGTATGGGTCGCCAACTACGTGCTGATGCACTACGGCGATGGCGCTGTCATGGCCGTGCCGGCGCACGACGAGCGCGACTTCGAGTTCGCCCACAAGTACAACCTGCCGGTCAAGGCGGTGGTGCGCACCAGCGTCGGCGACGAAGTCGGCAGCGAATGGCTGGCCGCCTATGGCGAGCATGGCCAGCTGATCAACTCCGGCGAATTCGACGGCCTGGACTTCCAGGGCGCCTTCGATGCCATCGAGGCCGCACTGATCCGCAAGGACCTCGGCAAGTCGCGCACCCAGTTCCGCCTGCGCGACTGGGGCATCAGCCGCCAGCGCTACTGGGGTTGCCCGATCCCGATCATCCACTGCCCGTCCTGCGGCGACGTGCCGGTGCCGGAAGACCAGCTGCCCGTTACACTTCCGGAAAACGTGGTACCGGACGGTGCCGGTTCGCCCCTGGCGCGCATGCCCGAGTTCTACGAGTGCACCTGCCCGAAATGCGGCACCGCGGCCAAGCGCGAAACCGACACCATGGACACCTTCGTCGAGTCGTCCTGGTACTTCGCCCGCTATGCCTCGCCGAACTACGATAAAGGCCTGGTCGACCCTAAAGCCGCCAACCACTGGCTGCCTGTCGACCAGTACATCGGCGGCATCGAGCACGCCATCCTGCACCTGCTGTATGCGCGCTTCTTCCACAAGCTGATGCGTGACGAAGGCCTGGTCACCTCCAACGAGCCGTTCAAGAACCTGCTGACCCAGGGCATGGTCGTCGCCGAAACCTACTACCGCGTCGCCAGCAACGGCGGCAAGGACTGGTTCAACCCGGCCGACGTCGAGATCGAGCGTGACGCCAAGGCCAAGATCATCGGCGCGCGCCTGAAGACCGATGGCCTGCCGGTGGAAATCGGCGGCACCGAGAAGATGTCGAAGTCGAAGAACAACGGCGTCGACCCGCAGTCGATGATCGAGCAGTACGGCGCCGACACCTGCCGCCTGTTCATGATGTTCGCCTCGCCGCCCGACATGAGCCTGGAATGGTCCGACTCCGGCGTCGAAGGCGCCAGCCGCTTCCTGCGCCGCGTCTGGCGCCTGGCCCAGGCCCACGTGGCCCAAGGCCTGCCGGGCACGCTGGACATCGCCGCCCTGAGCGACGAGCAGAAGGTCATCCGTCGCGCCATCCATGCCGCGATCAAGCAGGCCAGCACCGACGTGGGCCAGTACCACAAGTTCAACACCGCCATCGCCCAGGTGATGACCGTGATGAACGTGCTGGAGAAGGCGCCACAGGCGACCGCCCAGGATCGCGCCCTGCTGCAGGAGGGCCTCGAGGCCGTGACCCTGCTGCTGGCACCGATCACCCCGCACATCTCCCATGAGCTGTGGAAGCAGCTGGGCCACGACCAGGCGGTGATCGATGCGAACTGGCCGATTGTCGATGAAGGCGCCCTGGTACAGGACACTGTGACCCTGGTGGTACAGGTCAACGGCAAGCTGCGTGGCCAGGTGGAGATGCCGGCCGCCGCCAGCCGCGAGGAAGTCGAGGCCGCCGCTCGCAACAACGAGAACGTCCTGCGCTTCACCGACGGCCTGACCATCCGCAAGGTCATCGTCGTTCCGGGCAAACTGGTCAATATCGTCGCCAACTGATGGCAACGCCCGCCTGCACATCCTGCAGGCGGGCGTAATCGGTCCACGAGGGAGCAACACACATGATCAAACGCAATCTGCTGGTAATGGGCCTGGCTGTGCTGCTCAGCGCCTGCGGTTTCCAGCTGCGCGGCACCGGAACCAACGAACTGAGCATCAAGGAAATTGACCTCGGCGCCCGCAACCAGTACGGCCCGACCGTCATGCAGCTGCGCCGCACCCTGGAAAGCAGCGGCGTGAAGGTCTACGCCGGTGCCCCCTACAAGCTGGTACTCACCAACGAGCAGGAAAACCAGCGCGCCGCAACCTACGACGGCGGCAGCCGCTCGGCCGAATATGAGCTGAGCATCGTGCTCAACTACGCACTGGAAGGCCAGAACGACACACGCCTGCTCGAAGACAAACTGCAGGTGCGCAAGTACTACATTCACGACGGCAACAACATCAACGGCTCTGGCCAGGAAGCCAACCAGGTCCGCGAAGAAATGCGCCGCGATCTGGTACAGGGCATGATGGCCCGCCTGCAGCAGCTGACCCCGGAACACCTCGACGAGCTGCAACGCAAGGCCAACGAGCGCGCCGAAGCCGAGGCTCGCGCCCTGAAGGAAGCCCAGCGCATCCAGGACGAGACGCCTCAGCAGTCGCCGCTGGAAGTCCCGGCTCCCTGAGCCTGAACGGGGCACCTGAGGTGCCCCGCCCTTCGCCATGAAGCTCTCCCCCGCCCAACTCAACAAGCACCTGCAAGGCCAGCTGGCGCCCGTCTACATCGTCAGCGGTGACGACCCGCTGCTGTGCCAGGAGGCCGCCGACGCCATCCGCGGCGCCGCGCGCCAGCAGGGCTACGACGAACGCCAGGTGTTCAGCGCCGATGCCAACTTCGACTGGGGCAACCTGCTGCTGGCCGGGGCCAGCCTGTCGTTGTTCGCCCAGCGCCGGCTGCTGGAGCTGCGCCTGCCCTCGGGCAAGCCCGGCGACAAAGGCGCTGCCGCGCTGATGGAATACTGCGCCAACCCGGCCGAGGACACGCTGCTGCTGATCAGCCTGCCCAAGCTCGATGGCAGCGCGCAGAAAACCAAGTGGGGCAAGGCCTTGATCGAAGGCGCGCACTGCCAATTCATCCAGATCTGGCCGGTGGACGCCCAGCAACTACCGCAATGGATCAACCAGCGCCTGTCCCAGGCCGGCCTGTCGGCCCAGCGTGACGCCATCGACTTGATCGCCGCCCGGGTCGAGGGCAACCTGCTGGCCGCCGCCCAGGAGATCGAGAAGCTCAAGTTGCTCGCCGAGGGCAACCAGATCACCGTCGAAACCGTCCAGGCCGCTGTCGCCGACAGCGCCCGCTTCGATGTGTTCGGGTTGGTCGATGCCATTCTCAATGGCGAAGCAGCCCATGCCCTGCGCATGCTCGAAGGGCTGCGCGGTGAAGGTGTCGAGCCGCCGGTCATCCTCTGGGCCCTTGCCCGCGAACTGCGCTTGCTGGCCGGGCTCGCACAACAGTTCAGCCAGGGCGTGCCGCTGGACAAGGCCTTCAGCCAGGCGCGCCCACCGGTGTGGGACAAGCGCCGACCACTGGTGAGCAAGGCCCTGCAGCGCCTCTCTGCGCAGCGCTGGGCCATGCTTCTGCAGGATGCCCAGCGTATCGATGCGCAGATCAAGGGCCAGGCCGAGGGCTCGCCGTGGACCAGTCTGGCGCGCCTGTCGCTGCTCATGGCCGGACAACGCCTGCCGCTGCCCGCCGAATAAAGCGCCCCGCCGCCATAAACACAATCAATTGGCTCACATAGCGCTACAGGCCTACAGTGCGCCCGCAATCCAACTAGACCGGGAACCCGCCATGAGCAAGAAGCCGAAAAAGCACGGCCCCAACAAGGCCAAGTCGATCATCGCCCAACCGCTGTTCCGCTGCCGCCAGGAACAGGCAGGAAAAGGCAAAGGCAGCTACCGCCGCGAAGCCTTCCAATCGAGAGATTGGGAGGCTTCCTGCTTTATGGCCGCCTGAAAAGGCATGAAATGCGCAGGCATGGTATGGTCGGCACCTGACCTGCAATTCTGGATCTGTGCATGCCCTCTCGTCTCACTCTCCGCTGGCAACCCCGCCAGCTGATCGCGGCCACAAGCTTCATCCTGCTCGTCGCCTGCGCCGAGAAACCCACCGCCGCCGATGCCCTGCCGCTGGCCCCCGCCCAGCCCGCACCCGTCGTTACGCTGCCCGGCACCACGCCCGATGGCAGCAGCGAAATCCAGCCCCTGCAGACCTTCGCCCAATGGCAGGCCGGTTTCCGCGAGCAAGCCCTGCAAGCCGGGATCAGCGCCAGTCTGTTCGACCGTGCCTTCCTCGGCGTCACCCCGGACATGGACGTGATCAAGGCTGACCGCAGCCAACCGGAGTTCACCCGCCCAGTCTGGGAATACCTGGACGGCGCCCTGTCGCCGCTGCGCGTACGCAACGGCAAGAAACTGCTCGAACAGAATGCCGAGCTACTGGCACGCATCGAGCAACGCTACGGCGTCGACCGCCAGGTGCTGGTCTCGGTTTGGGGTATGGAGAGCAACTTCGGGCAGTTCCAGGGCAGCAAGTCGGTGATCCGTTCGCTGGCCACCCTGGCCTATGAAGGCCGCCGCCCACAGTTTGCCCAGGACCAGCTGATCGCCGCCCTGCAGATCCTGCAAAACGGCGACATCCAGCCTGACGCGATGCGCGGCTCCTGGGCCGGCGCCATGGGCCAGACCCAGTTCATCCCGACCACCTACCTCACCCACGCGGTGGATTTCGACGGTGATGGTCGCCGTGACATTTGGAACAGCACCGCCGATGCGCTGGCCTCCACCGCGCACTACCTGCAGGCCTCCGGCTGGAAGCGTGGCCAGCCTTGGGGCTTCGAGGTACAGGTACCTGCCGGCTTCGACTGGTGGCTGGCCGATGGCAGCCAGCGCAAGAGCGTCAGCGAATGGTTGCAGCTGGGCGTGAAACTGCCCGCCGGCACCGCATTGCCCGCAGGCAGCAACCAGCTGTCCGCTGCCCTGCTGCTGCCCGCCGGTGCCCGTGGGCCGGCGTTCCTGGTGCTGGACAACTTCCGCGCGATCCTCAAGTACAACAACTCGTCCTCCTACGCGCTGGCGGTGAGCCTGCTGGGGGATCGCTTCTACGGTTGGGGGTTCATTGCCGGCAGCTGGCCGAAAGAAGACCTGCCGCTGAGCCGCAGCGAACGTATCGAGCTGCAGACCTTGCTCAACGCCAGTGGCCATGAGGCGGGCAATCCCGACGGGATCATCGGCGCCAATACCCGCAAGGCCATTCGCAATGCGCAGCAGGCGCAGGGCTGGCCGGCGGATGGTTATCCGACGCACAAGCTGCTCGACAGCCTGCGTCGCTAGCAAATACTGGGGCCGAAAAACGGCCCCAACTTTTTCAGGCCTTGAACAAGGCCTGTTCGAGCACCAGGCGCTTTTCTCCCGCGTCGAGCCTTACCCGTGCCCCCAACGGCAGGCACACATTCGGGTCACAATGCCCGCTGCGCCACCCCGCCAGCACCGGCACCCCGAGCGGGCCGAAGGTATCCAGCAGCAAGGGCGTCATGGCCGCGACCGTGATACCGGCAAAATCCCCCACCAGTACGCCACGCACACCCTCCAGCTTGCCGGCCAGGCGCAATTGGGTCAGCAGGCGGTCGACACGATAGAGCGGCTCGTTGACGTCCTCGATGAACAGGATGCTGCCCTGGGTATCGACTTCGCCCAAGGTCGCCAATGTTGCCCCAAGCACGGAAAGGTTGCCGCCAACCAACCTGCCACTGGCCACTCCGGGAATGACTCCGGTCAGCGCAAAATCCGCCGGATGGGCAATCTCGTCCCCCGCCACCACCTGCCCGCCAAGCAGGTCGAACAATGAGCGCACGGTCGGCTCCAGCTTCGCTCCCAGCAAGTCGGCATTGAGCATCGCCCCATGGAAGGTCACCAACCCCGCATGCCGGTTGATCGCCGTATGCAACGCGGTGATATCGCTGTAGCCCACCAGTGGCTTGGGGTGACGGCGGATCAAGTCGAAGTCGATACGGTCCAGCAGGCGCATGCTGCCGTAGCCACCGCGCATGCACAGGATCGCGTCGATGTCCGGGGCGCGGAACGCGTCATGCAGGTCTCGCAGGCGCTGCTCGTCGCTGCCCGCCAGGTAGCCGTCCGCCTGCAGCACCCCGGGGTAGATCCGGCACTGGTGGCCACGCTTCTCGAACCATTGGCGAGCCTTGTCGGTATCCAGCCGCGCCGGGCCAGCCGGGGCGATGATGGCGAAACGGGCGTTGCCAGGCAGTGCCTTGGGCAACAGGGGTTCAGCGGTCTCCAGGCAATTCATCGCGCCACTCCTTGCAGCTCGTCGCTTGAAACATGCAGCTCAAAAAAAATGCCGATGCCGCCTTCCGGCGCGCATCGGCATATCCCGCTCAAGCCCGACTCAGAGCTTGATCTTGGCTTCGTGAGCCTGCTGGTCGGCATGGTACGACGAGCGTACCAGAGGACCGGAGGCGACGTTCTTGAAGCCCATCTTGTAACCTTCCTCGGCGAACCAGGCGAAGGTGTCCGGGTGCACGAAGCGCTGTACCGGCAAGTGGTTGCGCGACGGCTGCAGGTACTGGCCGAGGGTGAGCATGTCGATATCGTGCTCGCGCATGCGGTGCATCACCTCGATGACCTCCTCGTCGGTCTCGCCCAGGCCCAACATCAGGCCGGACTTGGTCGGTACGTGCGGGACCATCTGCTTGAACTTCTGCAGCAGGTCCAGCGACCAGTCGTAGTCCGAGCCCGGGCGTGCGGCCTTGTACAGGCGCGGCACTGTCTCGAGGTTGTGGTTGAACACGTCCGGCGGGGTCTGCGCGGTGATTTCCAGCGCCACGTCCATACGGCCGCGGTAGTCCGGCACCAGGGTCTCAAGCTGCACGCCCGGCGACAGCGCACGGATCTCGCGGATGCAGTCGGCGAAGTGCTGGGCACCGCCATCACGCAGGTCGTCGCGGTCCACCGAAGTGATCACCACGTACTTCAGGCGCAGGTCGGCGATGGCCACGGCCAGGTTCTTCGGCTCGTCCAGATCCAGCGGCTTCGGCCGGCCGTGACCGACGTCGCAGAACGGGCAGCGGCGGGTGCAGATGTCGCCCATGATCATGAAGGTGGCGGTACCGCCAGAGAAGCACTCACCCAGGTTCGGGCAGGAGGCTTCTTCGCATACGCTGTGCAGCTTGTGCTTGCGCAGCAGTTGCTTGATGCGGTCGACTTCCGGGGAAACCGGTATGCGCACGCGGATCCAGTCGGGTTTTTTCGGCAGCTCTTCGGTGGGGATGATCTTCACCGGGATACGTGCCACTTTGTCGGCGCCACGCAACTTCACGCCGGCTTCCACTTTTTTAGGAGCAGGGCGTGGGGTGACGTCTTGCGTCGGGATCAGGTTCGGCACGGCTTCTTGCACAGTTGTCATAATCAGTCGATTCCGCCCGTCAGGGTCGTCTGCTCAGCATAGTCGAGGTGCTTGACCAGCTGTCCGCGCAGCCTTGTCCTGACCTCAATGAGTTCGATCGGACCTGCCAGGTCGCGCAGCTGGGTCATGGCCAGCCCCGCATACCCACAGGGGTTGATTCGGCGGAATGGCGCAAGGTCCATGTCCACGTTCAGGGCAAGGCCGTGGAACGAACGGCCATTGCGGATTCGAAGGCCAAGGGACGCGATCTTCGCGCCATCGACATAGACGCCCGGAGCGTCGGGTTTGGCCACCGCCTGCACGCCATAGCTGGCGAGCAGGTCGATGAGGGTCTGCTCGATACGGCTGACCAGCTCGCGCACGCCGATACTCAGGCGGCGCACATCCAGCAGCAGGTAGGCCACCAACTGGCCGGGGCCATGGTAGGTGACCTGGCCGCCGCGGTCGGTCTGCACCACCGGTATCTCGCCGGGGATCAGCAGGTGTTCGGCCTTGCCGGCCTGGCCCTGGGTGAACACCGGAGGATGCTCGACCAGCCAGACTTCGTCCAGGCTGTCCGGGCCACGCTGCTCGGTAAAGCGACGCATGGCCTCCAGCACCGGTTCATAGGGCTGCAGGCCAAGATCGCGAAAACCGAGGCAAGCAGGCATCACAGCACCATTTTCACGATGCCGGTAGCGCGCAAGGCGCTGTTGATGTCGTGCAGCTGGTCCTCACCGGTGGCAACGATATGCAGTTGCACCGTGGTGTACTTGCCTTCCTTGCTCTGGCGTTCGGCCAGCGTCGAGAGGTCGACCTTGGCGTACTTGCTGAGAATCTCGATTACCGTGTCCTTGAAACCGACAACGGTGTCACCGATCACCTTGATCGGGTAATCCTCGCAGGGGAATTCGATCTTGTGCGACTTGACGTCTTCTTCGCTCATGGCGGAAACGGCCTCGTAAGCCGTGGCAGCAGCGCCCCCGCCTGGTTCACGGGGGCGTGCAAGTCACGTATCAGTTGAACAAACCGTAGAAGAACAGGCGGATGCTGTCCCACATGCGGCCGAAGAAACCTGCTTCCTCGACGCCGTCCAGGGCGATGAGGTCGGCACTGTGAACCACTTTCTCATCCAGTTTGACTTCCACTTTGCCGATCACGTCACCTTTGGCGATGGGCGCGGTCAGTTGCGGGTTCATGGTCATCGAAGCCTGGAGGCGTTTCAATTGGCCTTTAGGCATGGTCATGGTCAGGTCGTTGGCCAGGCCGGCTTTCACCTGGTTGGTCGCGCCTTTCCATACCGGAGCTTGAGTCAGCTCGGTGCCTTTCTGGTAGAAGGTCTGGGTTTCGAAGAAGCGGAAACCGTAAGTCAGCAGCTTCTGGGTCTCGGCGGCCCGCGATTGCTCGCTGTTGGTACCGAACACCACGGCGATCAGACGCTGGCCGTCACGCACGGCTGAGGCGACCATGCAGTAGCCGGCTTCGTCGGTGTGGCCGGTCTTCAGGCCGTCGACGGTCTTGTCGCGCCACAGCAGCAGGTTGCGGTTAGGCTGCTTGATGTTGTTCCAGAAGAACTCTTTCTGCGAATAGATGGCGTAGTGCGCCGGATCCTCGTTGATGATCGCACGCGCCAGCAGGGCCATGTCATGGGCCGAGGAGTAGTGCTCCGGGTTCGGCAGGCCGGTGGGGTTCATGAAGTGGCTGTTGGCCATGCCCAGGTCGGTGGCGGTCTTGTTCATCATGTCGGCGAAGGCATCTTCGCTGCCGGCGATGTGCTCGGACAGGGCGACCGATGCATCGTTGCCGGACTGGATGATGATGCCGTGCAGCAGGTCGCTGACGGTCACCTGGCTGCCGACCTTGATGAACATGCGCGAACCGCCGGTACGCCAGGCGTTCTCGCTGACGGTCACCGGGTCGTTCTCGCCAATCTGGCCACGACGGATGTCCAGGGTGGCGATGTAGGCGGTCATCAGCTTGGTCAGGCTGGCTGGCGGCAGGCGCTCGTCACCGTTGTTCTCGACCAGCACGTTGCCGCTGGACGCGTCCATGAGTACATAGGACTTGGCGGCCAGTTGCGGTGGTGCCGGCATCATCTGCTCCGCTGCGAAGGCAGCAGGGGTGATCAGCAGCAGAACAGGCAGGCAAAGTCGTTTGGCAAGGTTGGTGATGTTCATCCGTCTCTCGTAAATCGCTAATGGTCTGATGTTCCGTGGGCAAGTTCATTTGCCCAGCGCCCCGTCAGTCTAGTTTTATGGCCTGTGGCCTGGCCCCAAAAGTGCGGCGTAATGCCGCTGCGGGCAAAAGCGGCATTGTACATACCTGCGACCGGCAATTCATGAACAAACCGACAGGTCGGTGTGCTGATTCATTGCGGGGCATGCCCGCTCCCACGCCGTTCGGACCACCTGGCATGGGCGCGGGTTCGCTGCGCGATGCTGCTCAGTCAGTCACGACTTTCGCCTGGCCGAGATTGGCCAGGCGAATGCTGTCCTGGGCCTGCTGGATCTCACCCTGGCTGCTGATCGGTCCCAGGCGTACACGGTGCAGGGTCTGCTGGTTGCGCACGACGGAGCTGATGAATACCGGCGCGCTGACCATGGTGCTCAGCTTCGAGCGCAGCAATTCGGCGGCGTCCGGGTTGGCGAACGCGCCCACTTGCAGGATGCTGCCGCCGCTGGCGTTCGGCACATTGTTGCCGCCCACCTGCACCGGCACTACTGGCGCCGCGTGCTGCTGCGGCGGCGGGGTCCACTGCTCGACGCGCCCGGTGCTGGCGGCGATCGGCTGGGCCTGGGCCACCTGCGGCTCCTTGAGCACCATCGGCGGCTGCTGGCCACGCTGGGCCCACCATTGCTGCGGGTCGATGCCCTCAACGCGCACGTGCGCGGTGCCGCTTTCGGCATAGCCGAGCTTCTTCGCAGCAGCGTAGGACAGGTCGATGATACGGTCGGAATAGAACGGGCCACGGTCGTTGACCCGCAGGATCACGCTGCGCCCGTTAGCCAGGTTGGTTACCCGCACGTAGGCCGGCAGCGGCAGGGTCTTGTGCGCCGCGCTCATGCCGTAGAGGTCATAGAGCTCGCCGTTGGCCGTGTTCTGGCCATGGAACTTGGTGCCGTACCACGAAGCGGTACCCTCGGCGCGGTAGTTGCGCGAGTCCTGCATCGGGTAGTAGGTCTTGCCCAGCACCGTGTAAGGGTTGGCCTTGTAGTTGCCGGTGTGCACGGTCGGGGTGGCGTCGGGGATCTTGTTGACGTCCACGTCCCACCAGGGCGCGCCGTCCTTGTGGGCACGGTTGATGTCCAGGCCCGGTTGCGCACGCACGGTGTTGCCGCTCTGCGGGGTGGAGGGCCGACTGGACGAGCAACTGGCCAGCACCAGGCCGACGGCGACGCAGGTCAGCAGTTTTGCGGCATTTGCAGTGAAGAGTTCGCGCATTTACTTGACGCCCCGTGCCAGAACCAGCTGTTCCGAAAGCTGATGCACCGCCATGGCATACATCACGCTGCGGTTGTAGCGAGTGATCGCGTAGAAATTCTTCAGGCCCATCCAGTACTCAGGGCCGTATTCACCTTCCAGGCGGAAGGCGGTGACCGGCAGATCATCGCGCAGCGCATCATGACTCGACCAGCCCAGCGCCCGCAACTGCGCGACCGTCTTCACCGGCTCGATGCCGCTGGTCAGGCCTTCGTCGGCGCGCTCGCCACGCACGGTGGCACGACTGACCACAGGCTCCCCGGCCACCCAGCCGTGGCGCTTGAAGTAGCTGGCGACGCTGCCTATGGCATCGTCCGGGTTGTTCCAGATGTTGATGTGCCCGTCGCCGTCGAAGTCCACGGCATAGGCGCGGAAGCTGCTCGGCATGAACTGCGGCAGGCCCATGGCACCGGCGTAGGAGCCCTTGAGCGTGAGCGGGTCGAGTTGCTCTTCGCGGGCCAGCAGGAGGAACTCGCGCAGCTCCTTGCGGAAGAATTCGGCGCGCGGCGGGTAATCGAAGCCCAGCGTGGACAGCGCGTCGATCACGCGGTAATTGCCGGTATTGCGGCCGAAGAAGGTTTCCACCCCGATGATCGAGACAATCACCTGCGCCGGCACGCCGTATTCCTGCTCGGCGCGAGCCAGCACGGCCTCGTGCTGGCGCCAGAAGTCCACGCCACGAGCGATGCGCGCATCGGTGATGAACATCGGGCGGTATTCCTTCCACGGCTTGACCCGTTCGGCCGGCCGCGAAATCGCGTCGAGGATCGCCTGCTTGCGCTGCACCTCGCGGAACACAGCCATCAGTTGCTCGCCGGCAAAGCCGTAGTCGCGAGTCATCTCGCCAACGAACTCGACCACTTGCGGCGAGCCGTCATAGTCACCGGCATCAGCCTGCTGGACTGCGCCAAGCAAACCCAACGCGCCGAACCACGGCGCCAGGCGGGCAGCCCAGCCACGCACTGCTTGCATGAAATTCTTCACCTTTTTCAAACCTGTGCGATCCATTTGCGGTGCGTATGGATCGACATCAGAACGCCAAACGCTGACAGCAGCGTCACCAACGAAGTTCCGCCATAGCTGATAAAGGGCAGCGGCACGCCCACCACGGGCAGAAGGCCGCTGACCATACCGATATTGACGAACACATAAACAAAGAAAGTCATGGTCAGGCTGCCCGCGAGCAGCTTGCCAAACAAGGTCTGGGCCTGGGCCGTGATCATCAGCCCGCGACCGATCAACAGGATGTAGATCAGCAGCAGCAGGCAGATGCCGACCAGGCCGAACTCTTCGCCGAGCACGGCGATGATGAAGTCGGTGTGGCTCTCGGGCAGGAAGTCCAGGTGCGACTGGGTGCCCAGCAGCCAGCCCTTGCCGAACACACCGCCCGAACCGATCGCCGCCTTCGACTGGATGATGTTCCAGCCGGTACCCAGCGGGTCGCTTTCCGGGTCGAGGAAGGTCAGCACGCGCTGCTTCTGGTAGTCGTGCATGACGAAGAACCACATCGCCACCGCCACTGGCACCGCCGCCGCGATCACACTGACGATCCAGCGCCAGCGCAGCCCCCCCATGAACAGCACGAACGCTCCCGAGGCCAGGATCAGCAATGCCGTACCCAGGTCAGGTTGGCGCACGATGAGGATGAACGGCATGCCGATCAGGATCAGGCTGATCGCCACATGCTTGAGGTGTGGCGGCAAGGTGCGTTTGGACAGGTACCAGGCGATGGTCGCCGGCATGATGATCTTCATGAATTCCGATGGCTGGAAGCGGATCACCCCGGGAATATTGATCCATCGCGTCGCGCCCATGGCGTTGTGGCCCATCACGTCCACAACGATCAACAGGAACACCCCTGCCAGGTAGGCCAGTGGCACCCAACGCGCCATGAAGCGTGGCTCGAGCTGGGCGATGATGAACATTGACACCAGCCCGATGCCGAACGAGCTGGCCTGCTTCATCAGCAGGTCCCAGTTCTTGCCGCTGGCCGAATACAGTACGAACAGGCTGCCGGCGGCGAGCGTCAGCAGGATAAGCAGCAAGGGGCCGTCGATATGGATGCGCTGCAGGAAGCTGGCGCGCCTGCGCATCACGTCCTCGCTGGAGAGCATGCGGTCGAAGTTGTTCTTCACGGGGCCGATTCCTGGGCGACTGTGGCAGGGGCGAACTCGGGCTTGAGCCGGCCATTTTCGTCAAGCAGCCAGGCATCCATGACCTGACGTACCACGGGGGCGGCGACGCCGGAACCGGACTCGCCGTTCTCGACCATCACCGAGACCACGATCCTGGGGTCGTCGGCCGGGGCGAAGGCGACAAACAGGGCGTGGTCGCGGTGGCGTTCCTGGAGCTTGTTGCGGTCGTACTTCTCGCCCTGCTTGATCGCCACCACCTGGGCGGTACCGCTCTTGCCGGCGATGCGGTACTGCGAGCCAATGGCGGCCTTGCGGGCGGTCCCGCGGGCGCCGTGCATCACCTGCTCCATGCCGTGGGTGACCCTGGCCCAATCGGACTTGTCGCGCAGAACAATGTTTTCCATGGGGTTCTCGTCCACCGGTGGCTGGCCTTCTATGGTCTTGGCCAGGTGCGGGCGGTTCCACACGCCTTTGTTGGCGATCAGCGCGGTGGCCTGGGCCAGTTGCAGCGGCGTGGTCTGCATGTAGCCCTGGCCAATGCCGAGAATCAGGGTTTCGCCGGGGAACCAGGCCTGGCGGCGGGTGGCGCGCTTCCATTCGCGGGATGGCATCAAGCCGGGCGACTCCTCGAACATGTCCAGGGCGACTTTCTGCCCGATACCGAACTTGTTCATGTAGCTGGACAGCCGGTCGATGCCCATCTTGTGCGCGAGGTCGTAGAAGTACGTGTCGTTTGACCGCATGATTGCCACATCCAGATCAACCCAGCCATCGCCGCTGCGGTTCCAGTTGCGGTATTTGTGATCGTAGTTGGGCAGTTGGTAGTAACCCGGGTCGAACACCCGGCTGCCCGCCGTTACCACGCCACTGTCGAGCCCGGCGATCGCCACCGCCGGCTTGATCGTCGAGCCCGGCGGGTAGAGGCCGCGCAGCACGCGGTTGAACAGCGGCCGGTCGATCGAGTCGCGCAGTTCGGCGTAGGCCTTGAAACCGATACCGGTGACGAACAGGTTGGGGTCGAAACTCGGCTGGCTGACCATCGCCAGCACTTCGCCGGTGCGCGGATCGAGGGCGACGATGGCGCCACGGCGCCCGCCCAACGCCTGCTCGGCGGCTTCCTGCAGCTTGATGTCGAGGCTCAGGACAATATCCTTGCCCGGCTTCGGATCGGTGCGTTTGAGCACCCGCAGCACCCGGCCCCGAGCGTTGGTCTCGACTTCCTCGTAGCCCACCTGGCCATGCAGTTCGTCTTCATAGAAGCGCTCGATGCCGGTCTTGCCGATATGGTGGGTGCCGCTGTAGTTCACCGGGTCGAGGGTCTTGAGTTCCTTCTCGTTGATCCGCCCGACATAGCCCACCGAATGGGCGAAGTGCGCGCCCTGGGGATAGTGGCGAACCAGCTGCGCCGCCACCTCTACCCCAGGCAGGCGGAACTGGTTGACCGCGATGCGGGCGATCTGTTCTTCGTTGAGCTCGAACAGGATCGGCACCGGCTCGAACGGCCTGCGCCCCTGCTTCATGCGCTTTTCGAACAGGGCACGGTCGTCAGGGGTGAGCTCGAGCACCTCGACGATCACGTCCAGCACTTCCTGCCACTTGCCAGCATTGCCGGCGCGCTCGCGGGTCATCACCAGGCTGAAGCTGGGGCGGTTGTCGGCCACCACCACACCGTTGCGGTCGAAGATCAGCCCGCGGGTCGGCGGGATCGGCTGCACATGCACCCGGTTGTTCTCTGACAGCGTCGAGTGATAGTCGTACTGGATGACCTGCAGGTAATACAGCCGGGCGATCAATACGCAGACGAGCAGCACCACCGCCACGGCGCCCACGACGACGCGGTTGCGCACCAGGCGGGCGTCTTTCTCGTGGTCCTTGAGGCGGATCTGCTGCGGCATCTGACAGGCTTACAGGTTCATTTGTGGTAGGGATGCCCGGACAACACGGTCCAGGCGCGGTAGATCTGCTCGCCGATGAGTATCCTTACCAACGGGTGCGGCAACGTCAGCGGCGACAGCGACCAGCGCTGCTCGCTGCGTGCGCAGACTTCCGGCGCCAGCCCTTCCGGGCCGCCCACCATCAGGTTGACCGTACGCGCATCCAGGCGCCAACGGTCCAGCTCGCCCGCCAGTTGCTCGGTACTCCAGGGCTTGCCATGGACCTCGAGGGTGACGATGCGTTCCCCAGGCTGCACCTTGCTCAGCATCGCCTCGCCCTCCTGACGGATCAGGCGGGCGACATCGGCGTTCTTGCCGCGGGTGTTCAGCGGGATTTCCACCAGCTCCAGCGCAAGCTCGGGGGGCAGGCGCTTGGCATATTCATGCCAGCCTTCCTCGACCCACTTGGGCATGCGCGAGCCGACCGCGATCAGACGCAGACGCACGGCGCTTCCTTATTCCCGGTCTTTGAGCTTGTCGGTGAAGTAGTCGCTGGCGTTTTCCGGGCTGTGGTGCTTGGCATCGGCGGCACGGCTCTGCTCGGCGCCCAACCACAGGCGCTCCAGGTCGTAGAACTGGCGGGCAGCGGCAGTCATCATGTGCACGATGACGTCGTTCAGGTCCAGCAGCACCCAGTCGCTGTCGCCCTTGCCTTCTTCACCCAGCGGCTGTGCGCCTTGTTTCTTGACCGCTTCACGGACCTTTTCCAGCATCGCGTTGATCTGGCGGTTGGAGGTACCGGTGGCAATGATCATGTAGTCGGTCAGGCTGTGCTTCTCACGCACGTCGATGACCTGGATGTCCTGGGCCTTGACGTCCTCCAGAGCCGTGATGGTCAGTTTGACCAGCTCTTCGCCACTGATGCCATTGATTTTCTGCTTGCTCATATAAAACTCGTTCAACTCGTTGGATGAGGCGCCCACTGGCGCCGTCAGTTGGACACACGATACAGGTCGTGTGCCTCGATATAGGCCAGTACTGCGTCCGGCACCAGGAACCGCACCGACTTGCCGCTGGCCAGCAGCTGTCGGATTTGCGTGGCGGACACCGCAAGCGGAGTCTGCCAGACGAACGAAATGTGCCCCGCCGGGCCGGACATGGCGGTGGGATCGCTCTCCGAGCGCGCCGCCAGCAGGTTGCGCAGCTCGTCAGGGGGTTCGACATCGGCATCCGGGCGTTGCAGCACCAGGATGTGACAGTGTTGCAGCAGCTCTTCCCAGCGATGCCAGCTGGGCAGGCCGCAGAATGCGTCCCAGCCCAGCACCAGGAACAACTGGTCGTGCGCGCTCAGTTCGCCGCGGATCGACTCCAGTGTATCGATGGTGTACGACGGCTTGTCGCGGGCCAGCTCGCGGGCATCCACGCTCAGGCGCTCGACGCCCTGCACGGCGCCGCGCACCATGGCCAGGCGATCCTGCGCGGCCACCAGCGGGGTGTCGCGGTGCGGTGGCCGGGCGTTGGGCAGCAGGCGCAGTTCGTCCAGGCACATGAATTCGGCCACTTCCAGCGCACTGCGCAGGTGACCGATATGCACCGGGTCGAAGGTGCCGCCGAGAATGCCGACGCGCCGGACTGCGACAGGGTTGCTCAACTCAGCACGGCTCCTGGCCGCGCAGCTGGCCATCGCCGATCACCACGTACTTTTCGCAGGTCAGGCCTTCCAGGCCGACCGGGCCGCGGGCATGCAACTTGTCGGTGGAGATACCGATTTCCGCGCCCAGGCCGTATTCGAAGCCGTCGGCGAAGCAGGTCGGGGTGTTGAGCATGACCGATGCCGAGTCGACCTCGGCCATGAAGCGCCGGGCCTGGCCCTGGTGCTCGGTGATGATCGAATCGGTGTGGTGCGAGCCGTAATGGTTGATGTGCTCGATGGCCTGCTCCAGGCCGTCGACAACGCGAATCGACAGGATCGCGTCGAGGTATTCAGTGTGCCAGTCGTCTTCGCTGGCTGGCTTGGCGGCGATGAACGCCCGGGTGCGCTCGCAACCGCGCAGCTCGACGCCCTTGTCCTGGAAACGGCGGGCCATTTCCGGCAGGAAGCGCTCGGCCACCGACTGGTCCACCAGCAGCGTCTCCATGGCGCCGCAGATACCGTAACGGTAGGTCTTGGCGTTGAAGGCAACGCGCCAGGCCTTGTCCAGATCGGCGTGGGCATCGACGAAGATGTGGCAGATACCGTCCAGGTGCTTGATCACCGGTACCCGGGCATCGCGGCTGATGCGTTCGATCAGGCCGCGGCCGCCACGGGGCACGATGACATCGACGAATTCCGGCATGCTGATCAGCGCGCCCACGGCTTCGCGGTCGGTGGTCTCGACCACCTGCACCACTGCCGGCGGCAGGCCGGCCTCGGCCAGGCCCCGCTGGATGCAGGTGGCGATGGCACGGTTGGAATGGATGGCTTCGGAGCCGCCGCGCAGGATGGTGGCGTTGCCCGACTTCAGGCACAGGCTGGCGGCGTCGATGGTCACGTTGGGGCGCGACTCGTAGATGATGCCGATCACCCCCAGCGGCACGCGCATCTTGCCGACCTGGATCCCCGACGGGCGGTAACTCATGTCGCGGAGAGCACCGACCGGGTCCGGCAGGCTGGCCACCTGGCGCAGGCCGGTGATCATGCCGTCGATGCGCGCCGGAGTAAGCGCCAGGCGCTCGAGCAGCGCGGGTTCCAGGCCGTTCTTACGGCCATTGGCCAGGTCCTGTTCGTTGGCTGCGGTGAGCGCGTCGCGGGCCGCGTCGAGAGCGTCGGCGGCGGCCTGCAGGGCGCGGTTCTTCTGCGCGGTGCTGGCACGGCCGATCACCCGCGAGGCCTCACGGGCGGCGCGACCCAGGCGGGTCATGTAGTCAAGAACGGACTCGGTCATGGGTTCGGTGTCTTGGCAAAGGGGAAATCGGCTGATTATAACTGGAGCGCTCGGGTACGCCCAGCGGCGGGTGGCGGATGGTAGAAAATGGTTGCCGCCGATACGTAGGAAAGATGTAACCACCCGTATCGAAACACACCTCAGCGTCATCGCGGGGCAAGCCCGCTCCCACGCCCTACGGGGCATGCAGCCATTTGCGTGGGAGCGGGCTTGCCCTGCGATAGCGTCAACTTGATTCAGCCTCGATTAAGCCATTCATTGCTATCATCCCCGCCTTCACAGCCACGAACCGCCCGTATGTCCGCCCCAGCCCCCTGCCCGGCCCGCGCCCTGCCCGACAGTTTCTTCGATCGCGATGCGCAGACCCTCGCCCGCGACCTGCTGGGCAAGGTCATCCGTCACCGCCATGGCGACCTCTGGCTGGCGGCGCGCATCATCGAAACCGAGGCCTACTACCTCACCGACAAGGGCAGCCATGCGTCCCTGGGTTTCACCGAGAAGCGCAAGGCGCTGTTCCTCGATGGCGGGCATATCTACATGTACTACGCCCGCGGCGGCGACTCACTGAACTTCAGCGCCCAGGGCCCGGGCAACGCGGTGCTGATCAAGTCCGCCTACCCCTGGATCGACGCCATCTCCGACGCCAACAGCCTGGCCCGGATGCAACTGAACAACCCCGACGCCAGCGGCAACCTGCGCCCTCCCGAGCGCCTGTGCAACGGCCAGACCCTGCTGTGCCGGGCCATGGGCCTGAAGGTGCCGCACTGGGATGCCCGGCGTTTCGACCCCGAGCATCTGTACGTCGAAGACTGCGGCATCGAGGTTCCCCGGGTGATCCAGACCACCCGCCTGGGCATCCCCCATGGCCGCGACGAACATTTGCCCTACCGCTTCGTCGATGCCGATTACGCCCGCCACTGCACCCGAAACCCGCTGCGACGCGGCCAGGTCGAAGGGCAAGACTTCTTCATGCTTGAACAAGGAAACTGAACCATGGGCCAATGGCTGGACAGCCTGACCACCTGGCTTGGCGCCAACCCTCAGTGGCTGGGCCTGGCAATCTTCCTCGTGGCCTGCGTCGAATGCCTGGCCATCGCCGGCATCATCGTGCCCGGCACCGTGCTGTTGTTCGCGGTCGCAGTGCTGGCCGGCAGCGGCACCTTCAGCCTGGGCGAAACGCTATTACTGGGTTTCCTCGGTGGCATGCTCGGCGACGCAATCTCCTACGCCATCGGCAAGTACTTCCACCAGAACATCCGCCGCCTGCCGTTGCTGCGCAGCCACCCGGAGTGGATTGGCAGCGCCGAGGCGTACTTCCAGCGCTATGGAATCGCCAGCCTGCTGGTCGGCCGCTTCATCGGCCCGCTGCGACCGATGCTACCGATGGTCGCCGGCATGTTCGATATGCCCCTGCCGCGCTTCATCGCGGTGAGCCTGGTGGCTGGCGCCGGCTGGTCGGTGGCCTACCTGCTGCCCGGCTGGGCCACCGGCGCGGCGATGCGCCTGCCACTGCCGGAAGGCTTCTGGCTGGACGCGGGGATTGTCATGGGCACCCTGGCGGTGCTGATCGGCCTGAGCCTGAGCACCAGCATCCGCGATCAACGCCACGGCACCCGCCTGATCGCCGCCCTCAGTGGCCTGGCGGTAGCCGCGCTGTTCATCGGCTGGCGCTACTTGAGCGAATTCGACCAGGGTGTGATGACCCTGGTGCAGGAACACCGCAGCCAGGCCATCGACGGCGCCGTGGTGGTAATTACCCGCCTGGGCGACTTCCGTACCCAGTTCTTCCTCGGTGGCCTGCTCACGGGCCTGTTGCTGCTGGCCCGGCAATGGCGCCACGCGCTGTTCGCCGGCGCGACACTGATCGGCACAGCCCTGGCCAACGGCACGCTGAAATGGTTGTTCGCCCGCGCCCGCCCCGAGGTGCTGACCGACCCGCTGACCAGCTACAGCATGCCCAGCGGGCATAGCTCGGCATCGTTCGCCTTCTTCCTGGTGCTGGCGGTGCTGGCCGGGCGCGGCCAGCCGCCGCGCATGCGCCTGACCTGGGTGCTACTGGGGTGCATTCCGGCCCTGGCCATCGCGCTGTCGCGGGTATACTTGGGCGCGCACTGGCCGACCGATATCCTCGCCGGCGCGCTGCTGGCATGCTGCATGTGTGCGCTGAGCCTGACCCTGGTGCAATATCGCCAGCCGCTCACGGCGCTGCCGCAGCGGGTATGGTGGCTGGTATTGCCAGCGTGCATCGCGTTGCTGACGTTCTTTGCCCTGCACGCGCTGCCCAAGGCGTTGCTGCGCTACCAATACTGACGGCCAGCACTTGGTAGCCCGCTCCTACCAAACATCGGAGCGGGCCTGGACGGTTCAGGCGAATAGTTCGCCCTGGATCCGCTCCAGTAACGCCTGGATCGCCTCCAGCCTGAGCTGGGGCGAATCGATTGCCAGCAGGTCGAGCTTGTCCTCTTCCACGAACGGCAACAGGTAGGCCAACTGGTTGGCCAACGCCTGTCGCCCGTCGACATCCCGCGGCATGTCCAGCGCCTCGACCATCGGGTGTTCACCCAGGGCCAGCAGCAGCGCCAGCAGGTCATCGTCCTGCTCCTGCAGCGGCCCATCCGCCAGTTCCGACAGCCACTGCACCTCGCCGACCATCAACTGGTCCTTCTGCACCTCGGTGCGCTCGACACGAAAACGCCGCACGCCTTCGACGCGAATGCCCAGCAGACCGTTGTCCTGCTGCACGAAGTCGCGGATCAGCGCCTCGCAGCCGACCGACGCCACCACCGGCGCCGCCTTGCCCACCTGCTCGCCTTCCAGGATGCATACCACGCCAAAGCCTTCACCCTGCTTCATGCAACGGCCGATCATGTCCAGGTAGCGCGCCTCGAAGATCTGCAGATCGAGCAGGCAACCGGGGAACAGCACGGTATTGAGGGGAAACAGCGGTAATGTCATCTCGATTCCTCAAGCCACCAGGCTGACCGCCAACGGCAGGAACACCGCCGTGGCCACCCCCATCAGGCTCATCGCCAGCGCGGCGAAGGCGCCGCATTCGTCACTTTCCTGCAAAGCCACCGATGTGCCCACCGCGTGAGCGGTGACGCCCAGCGCCATGCCCCGGGCCTCGGGGCTGAGCACGCCGAAGCGGCTTAGCAGCGCCGGGCCGAAGATCGCACCGATCACCCCGGTGATCAGCACGAACACCGCGGCGAGGGCCGCCACACCACCAATCTGCTCGGCCACCAGCATGGCAATCGGCGAGGTGACCGACTTCGGCGCCATGGTCATCAGGATCATGTGCTCGGCGCCAAACCACCAGCCCAGCGCCAGACACGCCACGGTGGCGAACAGGCCTCCGATTACCAGCGTAGTAAATGTCGGCCAGAACAGCTGGCGGATCCGCCGCAGGTTCAAGTAGAGCGGCACCGCCAAGGCCACGGTGGCCGGGCCCAGGAGGATGTTCATGATCTCGGTGCTCTTGCGGTACTCGGCGTAGTCGATGCCGCAGACAAGCAGGATGCCGATCACCCCCAGCATCGACACCAGCACCGGTTGCAGGAAGATCCAGCGGGTCTTTTCATAACCTGCCAGCACCAGCTGGTAGGCGGCCAAGGTGATGCCGATGCCGAACAGCGGATGGTGGATGACCGCGTCGAGCGCGCCTTGCCAATCGAGGGTCATGGCTGCTCCTCGTGCTTGCCCTGGCGCTGGATGAGTTTCTGCATCAGCACGCCGACGAACACCAAGGTCGCCAGGCAGGAAATCAACAGCGCCCCGACGATGGCCCAGAAGTCCGCCGCGATGTCCCTGGCATAGACCATCACCCCCACCGCCGGCGGCACCAGCAGCAGCGGCAGGTAGCGCAGCAGGCTGCCAGCGGCCTCGTTGAGCGGCTGGCCGACTTCGCCACGAACCATCAGGAACACCAGCAGCAGCAACAGGCCGATGATGGGTCCGGGCAGGATGTGCAGGAACAAATGGTTGATCGCCGTTCCCAGCAACTGGAACAGCACCAGCCAGGTCAGACCACGCAACAGCATAGGGACCTCCGTCAGA
Source organism: Pseudomonas sp. RC3H12 (assembly GCF_018596375.1). Lineage (NCBI taxonomy): Bacteria > Pseudomonadati > Pseudomonadota > Gammaproteobacteria > Pseudomonadales > Pseudomonadaceae > Pseudomonas > Pseudomonas sp. RC3H12. The sequence continues at coordinate 4,203,960 of NZ_CP075595.1, forward strand.
ACATGGCGGCCATTATAAGCACGCTAAGCAATTGCCTATAAGGCGATATTCGGCGAAAAACGGGCAACTTGACTGAAACGGTGCAGCGTGCTGATCTTGAACATTCGTACCAAATGACAATCTGGAGATGTCGCGATGCCCTATGTACCCGTTACAGAGCTTTCGCAGTACGTTGGCAAGGAGCTGGGCCGTTCCCAATGGCTGAAGATCGACCAAGAACGCATCAATCTGTTCGCCGAAGCCACCGGCGATTTCCAGTTCATCCATGTCGATCCGGTGAAAGCGGCCAAGACCCCGTTCGGTAGCACCATCGCCCATGGTTTCCTTACCCTGTCGCTGATCCCCAAGCTGATGGAAGATATTCTCGTGCTGCCCGAAGGGCTGAAGATGGTAGTCAACTACGGCTTGGACAGTGTGCGTTTCATCCAGCCGGTGAAGGTCGACAGCCAGGTACGACTCAAAGTCGACCTGACCGACGCCACCGAAAAGAAGCCCGGGCAATGGCTGCTCAAGGCCACGGTCACCCTTGAAATCGAAGGCGAAGAGAAGCCGGCCTACATCGCCGAACCACTGTCACTCTGCTTCGTCTGATCACCACACCGCGCCTGGTGCAGACGCACGGGGCGCGCAGCGCCCCAATTCACGGCCTGGCGTATTCTGCGGCATACTCGGCGCATCGTTTTCCCCGGAAGCCGCCATGCGCCCCCTGCTCCCTCTCACCCTGATCCTGCTGCTCGCCGCTTGTGGCGAAGGCGAATCCCTGTCTGCGCCGGACGCGCGCCTGCCCGATGGCGGTCGCTACCGTGGCCAGGTGGTGAACGGCCTGCTGCAGGGCGAGGGGCGTATCGACTACCCCAACGGCAGCTGGTACGCCGGCAACTTCAAGGATGGCCAGTGGCACGGCCAAGGTGAATGGCATGGCAGCAACGGCGAGGTCTACCGTGGACAGTTCAGTGAAGGCCTGTTCCAGGGCCTGGGCGACCTGACCACGCCCGGCAGCCACTACGCCGGCACCTTCAAGCATGGCCGCCGGGATGGCGAAGGCACCCTCAAGCAACACGACCAGACCTACCGCGGCCAGTTCAAGGACGACCAGTACGAAGGCGCGGGGCAGTTGGAGCTGGCTGACGGCAGCCGCTACCAGGGCCTGTTCGCCAAGGGCAAGCCGAACGGTTCCGGGGTACGCAGCGATGCCAGCGGCAACCAGTTCAGCGGCCACTTCATCGAGGGCCAACTACAGGGTGCCGGCACCTACGACAGCGCCGACGGCGAACAGTACATCGGCGAGTTCAAGGACAATCGCCTCGAGGGCCGTGGCCGCTACGAGAGCGCCGAAGGCGACGTATGGATCGGCGACTTCAAGGACGGATCGCTGGCCGGCCAGGGCGAACTGCTGGGCAGCGATGGCAGCCGCTACAAGGGTGGCTTCCGTGACTGGCGCTTCGCTGGCACCGGCACCTTGCAACTGGCCGACGGTAGCCAGTATGTCGGCGGTTTCGCCGACGATGCCTACCACGGGCGTGGCAAACTGACCCACCCGGATGGTCGCAGCGAAGCCGGCACCTGGGTCAACGGCGTGCGCGTGCGCGACGCCCAGGGCAAGCTTTTGCCCGACCCGCTCGACCTTGCCCTGCTCAACCAGGGCAAGCTGCTGGCCGACGCCCTGGCCCAGGTGCCGGCGTCGATCCCGCCGGTGCAGCTGTACAGCCTGGTGGTGGCCGGCGACGGCCAGCAGAGCGTGTTCCTGCGCGAAGCCGACTATGTCAGCAACATGCTCAAGGTGCGTTTCGGCGCCCATGGCCAGGTCACCCTGGTCAACCACCGCGACCACCTGGCCGATCGGCCCATGGCCACCCGCGAGAACCTCACCCGCGCCGCCCGCACCCTGGCCGAGCGCAGCGGCCCCGAGGACCTGGTGTTCATATACCTGACCAGCCATGGCAGCCACGATCACCAACTGGTGCTCGACCAGCCACGCCTGCAACTGGCCGATTTGTCCGCCGACGAGCTGGCCAGCGCCCTTGCCCCGCTGAAGGACCGCGACAAGGTGATCGTCATCTCCGCCTGCTATTCCGGTGGCTACATCGCCCCGCTCAAGGACGACCGCACCCTGGTCATGACCGCCGCCCGGCCTGACCGGGTGTCATTCGGCTGTTCGGAAGAGGCCGACTTCACCTACTTCGGCGACGCCCTGTTCGCCCAGGCGTTGAACCAGACCGACGATCTGAAACAGGCGTTTGAACTGGCGCGGCAAAGCGTTGCCGAACGAGAACGAAGGGAAGGTTTCGAAGCCTCTGAGCCGCAGCTCTGGGCGCCGCCGGCGGTGATCAGCCACTGGCAGCGTCTGCGCCGCCAACAAGCCGAGCACGCCCTGCGCAATGAAGCCCAGCCAGCTTCGGGGGATCAGGCAAAAAACCCTGGTGCCCACTAAGCTGTGTAGTAACGAGGGAGAGACACCATGTACCTGACGCCTCAGCATGTCCTGCTTGCCGGTGCCACGGGTCTGACAGGTGAACACCTGCTCGACCGCCTGCTCAACGAGCCCACCATCAGCCGCGTGCTGGCGCCCACGCGCCGCCCGCTGGCCGAGCATCCGCACCTGGAAAACCCGGTGGGTGACCCGGCCATGTTTCTTCCCCAACTGGCCGGCCGTGTCGACATCGCCTTCTGCTGCCTGGGCACCACGCTAAAGCAGGCCGGCTCCGAGACGGCCTTCCGGGCCGTGGACCTGGACATGGTCGTGGCCTTCAGCAAGCGCGCCCGGGAGTTGGGCGCCCGCCATCTGCTGGTGATCAGTGCCCTTGGCGCCGATCCGAAGTCATCGATCTTCTACAACCGGGTCAAGGGCGAGATGGAGGAAGTGCTCAAGCAGCAGGATTGGCCGCAATTGACCATCGTGCGACCTTCGCTGTTGCTGGGCGAGCGCATCGAGCCACGCCTGGCTGAACGGATGGCGGCACCGTTCGCCCGCCTGATCCCGGGCAAGTACCGCGGCATCGAGGCCTGCACCCTGGCCCGGGCGCTGTGGCGCCTGGCGTTGGAGGAGGAGGACGGGATTCGCGTGGTCGAGTCGGACGATTTGAGAAAACTCGGCAAAAAATAGGTCGGCAATGCCGGCCTTATCGCGGGGCAAGCCCGCTCCCACGCCCTTGAGCGATAGCCCGTAGCGTGGGAGCGGGCTTGCCCCGCGATGCTTTTACAACCCACCGGTAGCGTTGAACCCCAGCCCCGCCGCTGTCAGCAACGACAACGGCAGCAGCAGCGTATCAAGCAACGCGCTCCCAGGCAGGTCCAGCCCCGGATAGACCGGCGCCTCGGCCCCGAACCGGTCCTCTGGGCAGCACCCGCCATTGATCACGTACAGGTCAAGCCGTGTCCCGGCATACACCACCGGCGCCCCGGGCTTGTTGGCATCCAGGGTGCGCACCGTGGCGCAGCCACCGAGCTGGGCCAGCATCAGCAACCCCAACACCAGCCGCCTCAATCATCGACCCCATGATGATGCTCGCCCCAGCGCGGCAGCATGTCCTGGGGGATGTTCAGCAGGTTCAGGATGCGTGCCACGACAAAATCGACCAGGTCGTCGATGGTCTGCGGCTGATGGTAGAAGCCCGGCGCCGCCGGCAGGATCACCGCGCCCATCCGCGACAGCTTGAGCATGTTCTCCAGGTGAATGGTCGAGAATGGTGCCTCGCGCGGTACCAGGATCAACTGCCGACGTTCCTTCAGGGTTACGTCGGCGGCCCGCTCGATCAGGTTGTTGCAGGCACCGGTGGCGATCGCCGACAGGGTGCCGGTGGAGCATGGCACCACCACCATCGCCGATGGCGCGCCGGAGCCCGAGGCCACCGGCGACATCCAGTCCTCCTTGCCATACACGCGGATCTGCCCGTCGGCCGCACCGGTGTACTCGGTCAGGAACGCCTGCATGGCCTGTGGCTTGGCTGGCAACACCACGTCGGTCTCGGTGGCCATTACCAATTGCGCGGCCTTGGAGATGAGGAAATGCACCTCGCGGTCCTCGCGCACCAGGCAGTCAAGCAAGCGCAGGCCATATTGCACTCCAGAGGCGCCGGTCATGGCCAGGGTGATGCGCTCCGGGCCGCTCACTTCAGCGCCTCGGCCAGCTTGCCGTGCAGGCCGCCGAAGCCGCCGTTGCTCATGATCACCACATGGGTGCCTGGGCGGGCCTGGCCCTTGATCCGTTCGATGATCGCCTCGAGGCTGTCGGCCACCACACTCGGCACCTTACACTGCGCGGCGGTGCCGGCCAGGTCCCAGCCCAGGTTGGGCGGTGCGTACCAGATCACCTGGTCGGCGTCGTTGACGCTTTCCGGCAGGCCGTCGCGGTGCGCGCCCAGCTTCATGGAGTTGGAGCGCGGCTCTATCACCGCGATCACCGGCGCCTCGCCAACGCGTTTGCGCAGGCCATCGAGGGTGGTGGCGATGGCGGTCGGGTGGTGGGCGAAGTCGTCATAGATGGTCACACCCTGAACCTCGGCAACCAGTTCCATGCGGCGCTTGACGCTCTTGAACGCGCTCAGGCCTTCGATACCCATGGCCGGCGCGACGCCGACATGACGGGCGGCTGCCAGGGTGGCCAGGGCGTTGGCGACGTTGTGCTGGCCGGTCAGCGCCCAATCCACCACCCCCTGCGCCTGGCCTTCGAACAGCACTTCGAAGCGCGAGCCATCGGCGCTGAGCAGGCGCGCCTGCCACTGGCCACCCTCGCCCGTGGTCTGCACCGGGGTCCAGCAGCCCATGCCGATGACGCGCTCCAGCGCCTGCTCGGTGGTCGGGTGAATGACCAGGCCCTCACTGGGAATAGTGCGAACCAAGTGGTGGAACTGCCGCTCGATGGACGCCAGGTCGGGGAAGATGTCCGCGTGATCGAACTCGAGATTGTTGAGGATCGCGGTACGCGGATGGTAGTGCACGAATTTGGAGCGTTTGTCGAAGAAGGCGCTGTCGTACTCGTCGGCCTCCACAACGAAGAACGGCGTATCGCCCAGGCGCGCCGACACCGAGAAGTTCTGCGGCACGCCGCCGATCAGGAAGCCCGGGCTCATGCCGGCGTGTTCCAGCACCCAGGCCAGCATGCTGCTGGTAGTGGTCTTGCCATGGGTACCGGCCACGGCCAGCACCCAGCGGCCCTGCAGCACATGGTCGGCCAGCCACTGCGGGCCCGATACGTACGGCAGGCCCTTGTTCAGCACGTACTCCACCGCCGGGTTGCCCCGCGACATGGCGTTGCCGATCACCACCAGATCCGGTGCCGGCTCCAGCTGGGCCGGGTCGTAGCCTTGGATCAGCTCGATGCCCTGGGCTTCGAGCTGGGTGCTCATCGGCGGATAAACGTTGGCGTCGGAGCCGGTGACACGGTGGCCAAGGTCCTTGGCCAGCACCGCCAGCGAACCCATGAAAGTGCCGCAAATACCGAGAATATGAATGTGCATGATCGACCTCGCAAAACGTCGAGGCAGGGTAGCGTAGGCCGAGAAAAATCGCACACGCTGTTTCGTTCAGCAGACCTTGGCTATGCCATGTTTGCGCAGTTTTCGATACAGGGTGTTGCGGCTGATGCCCAGGTGCTCGGCGACGCGGGTCATGTGCCAGTGGTTTGCCTCCAGGGCGCTGAGCAAGGCTTGGCGTTCAGCATCCCCAAGACAGACACGATCATCGCGGGAGCGGCGGTGCGCCGATGCGACTTGCCCCGCGATGGCGTTGGCAGGGCCCGCTGCCACGTTGCATACCATTTGCGGGAGGTCCGGATACTCGATCCGCCCTTCCTCGCACAACGCCACCAGCGTGCGCAGCACATTGCGCAACTGCCGCACGTTCCCTGGCCAGGCAAAATCCAGCAGCGCCTGCCGTGCCTTCGGTTCGATTTCGACGACCTGCCCTTCGGCCTCCTGTGCCAGCAGGAAATCCAGCAGCTGTGCCTTGTCGCTGCGTTCGCGCAACGCCGGCAAGGCCACCTCCAGGCCGTTGAGCCGGTAGTAAAGGTCTTCGCGGAACCCGCCTTGCGCCACCCGGTCCAGCAGGTCACGGTGGGTGGCGCTGATGATCCGCACATCCACCGCCTGCGGCTCACCACCGATCGGCACCACCTGGCGCTCTTCCAGTACCCGCAGCAAGCGAGTCTGCAGCGCCAACGGCATGTCGCCGATCTCGTCCAGCAGCAAGGTGCCGCCATCGGCCTGCAGCAGCTTGCCGCGCATGCCTTCCTTGCGCGCACCGGTGAAGCTGCCGCCGCGATAGCCGAACAGCTCGCTCTCGATCAGGCTCTCCGGGATCGATGCGCAGTTGATCGCCACGAACGGCTTGTCATGGCGTGCGCTGGCCTGGTGCACGGCCTGGGCAAAAGCTTCCTTGCCGCAACCGGTTTCGCCGCGCAACAGCAGCGGCACGTCACGTTCGAACACCCGCACGGCGCGGCGAAAGTCCTCGCGCAAGGCCGGATCGAGCAAGCAGATGCCCGGCGCAGCGGTCTGGGGCAAGGCCACCGGCACCGACCACACCGGTGCCCGCGCCTGGCCGCGCAGGCTGGCGAATACCTGGCGACCGTCGCGGGTATACAGCGGCCACGCGCTGCTGCCCTGGGGCGTGGCGCGGCTGAACAATTCGTCGTGGCTGCAGGCGAAGAACCTGTCCAATGGCTTGCCCAGCACCCCACCACGGATAGTACCCAGCAGGTTCAACGCGCTCTGGTTGGCGGCGCAGATCCGCCCGTCGCCATCAAAGGCCAGCAGGCCCTCGCTGAACAGCCCGACCGACTCGGCCTGCAGGTGGAAACGCAGCAGCCATTGCTGCTCGAAGTGGCGCAGGAAGTAGCAGCTCTCGATCATCTTCGCCGACAGGTTGACCAGCGCCATGGTGTGGAACTGGCTCTGGCGCGAGACATCGGGCCGCGCCGACGACACATCGAGCACCGCCAGCAACTCGCCGTGTGGGTCGAATACCGGGCTGGCCGAGCAGGTCAGCCCGGTGTGGCGGCCACGGAAGTGTTCGTCCTGGTGAATGGTCAGGGCCTGGCGCTCGACCAGGCAGGTACCGATACCGTTGGTGCCTTCGCGGGCCTCGCTCCAGTCGGCGCCGAGCCACAGCCCGGCACGCTCGAAGATGCGCCGCTCGCTGGGCGCGGTGACGCAGTTGAGGATCACCCCGCGAGCATCGGTCAGCAGCACTGCATGCCCGGCACCGGACAACTGCTGGTGCAGGCTGTTCATCTCGTTGTCGGCGATCTGCAGCACCTGGCGCAGGCGCTCGCGGCTCTCCAGCAGGCGGCCGTGTTCGAGCACCACCGGTGCCTGGACCCGCGCGGGGTCGAGGTGGTAGTCCTCCAGGCAACGTAGCCAGGAGCGGGCGATGGACGGGTCGCTGCCCGGCCCGCTGGTCTGGCCTTGGGCGACCGTGAGCACTTGCTGGGCATGGCGGCTGAACGGATTGCTCTGCATTTCTTGTTGTTCTCCGCAGATAGAGCGTGCCGTCAGCATCCTCCAGGCGTGAACGCTTTGCAACGTTGCACCGACCCTGCGGTCACGGCCTGTGTCGCAAAGGGTACAAAGTGTCACCCTGGCCGTGCCGAGGCTGGCACAGGTCATTTCGATAGCGGCGTCGCCCTTGACCCAAGTCATTGATACACAAGGGCCTCCAGGCGCTGGCCCGACCTTTGCTCTACGCTTGGTAACTCCGCAACAATCACAACGACCAGGAGACACATCATGCGTTATGCACATCCCGGCACCGAAGGCGCGAAGGTCAACTTCAAGAGCCGCTACGGCAACTACATCGGTGGTGAGTTCGTGGCGCCGGTGAAGGGGCAGTATTTCGAGAACACCTCCCCGGTCAACGGCAAGCTGATCGCCGAGTTCCCCCGCTCCACCGCCGAAGACATCGAAAAGGCCCTCGACGCGGCCCACGCTGCCGCCGATGCCTGGGGCCGCACTTCGGTGCAGGACCGTTCCAACGTCCTGCTGCGCATCGCCGACCGCATCGAACAGAACCTCGAGCTGCTGGCCATCACCGAAACCTGGGACAACGGCAAGCCAATCCGCGAGACCCTCAACGCCGACATCCCACTGGCGGTCGATCACTTCCGCTACTTCGCCGGCTGCATCCGCTCCCAGGAAGGCGGCGCCGCAGAGATCAACGAAAACACCGTGGCCTATCACATCCACGAGCCGCTGGGCGTGGTCGGGCAGATCATCCCGTGGAACTTCCCGCTGCTGATGGCCGCCTGGAAGCTTGCCCCGGCCCTCGCTGCTGGCAACTGCGTGGTGCTCAAGCCCGCCGAGCAGACCCCGTTGGGCATCAGCGTGCTGATGGAACTGATCGGCGACCTGCTGCCCAAGGGCGTGCTCAACGTGGTGCAAGGCTACGGCCGTGAAGCGGGCGAAGCCCTGGCCACCAGCAAGCGCATCGCCAAGATCGCCTTCACCGGCTCTACCCCGGTGGGCGCGCACATCATGAAATGCGCCGCCGAGAACATCATCCCCTCCACCGTCGAGCTGGGCGGCAAGTCGCCGAACGTGTACTTCGAGGACATCATGCAGGCCGAGCCGAGCTTCATCGACAAGGCGGCCGAAGGCATGGTGCTGGCGTTCTTCAACCAGGGCGAGGTGTGCACCTGCCCGTCGCGTGCCCTAGTGCAGGAATCGATCTACCCGCAGTTCATGGAAGTGGTGATGAAGAAAGTGCTGCAGATCAAGCGCGGCGACCCGCTGGACACCGACACCATGGTCGGCGCCCAGGCTTCGCAGCAGCAGTTCGAGAAGATCCAGTCCTACCTCAAGATCGCCCAGGAAGAGGGCGCGGAGCTGCTCACCGGCGGCAAGGTCGAGCAACTCGAAGGCGCGCTGGCCAGCGGTTACTACATCCAGCCGACCCTGCTCAAAGGCAACAACAAGATGCGCGTTTTCCAAGAGGAGATCTTTGGCCCGGTGGTCAGCGTCACCACCTTCAAGGACGAGGCCGAGGCCCTGGCGATTGCCAACGACACCGAGTTCGGCCTGGGCGCCGGCGTGTGGACCCGCGACATCAACCGCGCCTATCGCATGGGTCGCGGCATCAAGGCCGGCCGCGTATGGACCAACTGCTACCACCTGTACCCGGCGCATGCCGCGTTCGGTGGCTACAAGAAGTCCGGCGTCGGCCGTGAAACCCACAAGATGATGCTCGACCACTACCAGCAGACCAAGAACCTGCTGGTGAGCTACGACATCAACCCGCTGGGCTTCTTCTAAGTTCGGCTCATCGCGGGGCAAGTCGGGCCGCCGCATCACCGTTCCCACGCCCTCAACGTGGGAGTGGCTCATCGAGGCCCGACTTGCCCCGCGATTAGGCCTGTCAGACCAGCGCGGCTCGCGTGCACGAACCGCTCTGGCCCGCTTCCTGCAAAACGAATCACCAGTAGCCGGCAGTCCCTCCGGCAACCTAAGAAAAACAACAGGTGAACCCTATGCCAAGCGATCATTCCGCCGGCGCGCCGGCAAGCTCCTCCGTCGACTTCGAAAAGGTCGGCTCGGACTATTTCCAGCAACGTGAACTGAAGAAAGGCGCCGCCGGCTGGGTCCTGCTGGTGGGCCTGGGCGTGGCCTATGTGATCTCCGGCGACTACGCCGGCTGGAACTTCGGCCTGGCACAAGGCGGCTGGGGCGGCATGTTCCTCGCCACCCTGCTGATGGCCACCATGTACCTGTGCATGTGCTTTTCTCTGGCGGAACTGTCGTCGATGATCCCCACCGCCGGCGGCGGCTACGGCTTCGCCCGCAGCGCCTTCGGCCCCTGGGGCGGCTTCCTCACCGGCACGGCGATCCTCATCGAGTACGCCATCGCGCCCGCAGCCATCGCCGTGTTCATCGGTGCCTACTGCCAGTCGCTGTTCGGTATCGGCGGCTGGATGATCTACCTGGCCTTCTACATCGTGTTCATAGGCATCCACATCTTCGGGGTCGGCGAGGCGCTGAAGCTGATGTTCATCATCACCGCGGTCGCCGCCATCGCCCTGGCCGTATTCCTGATCGGCATGGTGCCGCATTTCGATGCAGCGAACCTGTTCGACATCGCCAAGACCGACGCCGTTGGCGCCAGCAGCTTCCTGCCGTTCGGCTATGTCGGCGTCTGGGCGGCGATCCCCTATGCGATCTGGTTCTTCCTCGCGGTCGAAGGCGTGCCACTGGCCGCCGAGGAGACCAAGAACCCGAAACGTGACCTGCCCCGTGGCCTGATCGGCGCGATGCTGGTGCTGCTGGCCTTCGCCTTGCTGATCCTGGTGGTCGGCCCCGGTGGCGCCGGTTCCGAAGCCCTCAAGGCCTCGGGCAACCCGCTGGTCGAGGCGCTGTCGAAGGCCTACGGCGGTTCGACCTGGATGGGCGGCTTCGTCAACCTGGTGGGCCTGGCCGGCCTGATCGCCAGTTTCTTCTCGATCATCTATGCCTATTCGCGGCAGATCTTCGCCCTTTCCCGCGCGGGCTACTTGCCACGCAAGCTGTCCGAAACCAACAAGAGCAAGGCCCCAGTGCTGGCCCTGGTGATCCCCGGGATCATCGGCTTCGCCCTGTCGCTGACCGGCCAGGGCGACCTGCTGATCCTGGTGGCGGTGTTCGGCGCCACGCTGTCCTACGTGCTGATGATGGCCGCGCACATCACCCTGCGTATCCGTCGCCCTAAAATGGAGCGTCCGTACCGCACCCCCGGCGGCATCTTCACTTCGAGCGTGGCCCTGGTGCTGGCCTGCATCGCCGTGGTCGCCGGTTTCCTGGTCGACCCCCGGGTGGTGATTGGCGCCGCGGTGATCTATGCAGTATTAATTGCCTACTTTGCGTTCTACAGCCGCCACCACCTGGTGGCCGGTACACCGGAAGAGGAATTCGCCGCGATCCAGAAGGCCGAAGAGGCCCTGCACTGATTGCCGACTTGCGCCGCAGGCCAGTCCTGCGGCGCCCTGGAGATTCTGTATGGCAAGTTTCACGCATACCGTGGGCCACCAGGTCTACCGCTTCGACAGCCTCAAGGACGTGATGGCCAAGGCCAGCCCGGCACGCTCGGGCGACTACCTGGCCGGCGTCGCCGCCAGTAACGACGGCGAGCGGGTGGCCGCGCAGATGGCCCTGGCCAACATCCCGCTCAAGCATTTTCTCAGCGAAGCGCTGATCCCCTACGAACAGGACGAAGTCACCCGCCTGATCATCGACACCCACGACACCGCAGCCTTCGCCACGGTCAGCCACCTGACCGTCGGCGGCTTGCGCGACTGGCTGCTCAGCGACCAGGCCGACGAACACAGCCTCAGGGCCCTGGCCCCTGGCTTGACGCCGGAAATGGCCGCCGCGGTGTCGAAGATCATGCGCGTGCAGGACCTGGTGCTGGTGGCGCAGAAGATCCGCGTGGTCACCGCGTTCCGCGGCACCATGGGGCTGCGCGGGCGGCTGTCGACCCGCCTGCAGCCCAACCACCCCACCGACGAGCCAGCCGGTATCGCCGCGAGCATTCTCGACGGCCTGCTGTACGGCAACGGCGATGCGATGATCGGCATCAACCCGGCCACCGACAGCATCGCCTCGATCTGCGCGCTGCTGGAAATGCTCGACGCCATCATCCAACGTTACGACATCCCCACCCAGTCCTGCGTGCTGACCCACGTCACCACCTCGATCGAGGCGATCAACCGCGGTGTGCCGCTGGACCTGGTGTTCCAGTCCATCGCCGGCACCGAGGCGGCCAACGCCGGCTTCGGCATCAACCTCAACGTGCTGCAGGAAGGCTACGAGGCCGGCCTGTCACTCAAGCGCGGCACGGTCGGGCAGAACCTGATGTACTTCGAGACCGGCCAAGGCAGCGCCCTGTCGGCCAACGCCCACCACGGTGTCGACCAGCAGACCTGCGAAACCCGCGCCTACGCCGTGGCCCGCCACTTCAAGCCGTTCCTGGTCAACACCGTGGTTGGCTTCATCGGCCCTGAGTACCTGTACAACGGCAAGCAGATCATCCGCGCCGGCCTCGAGGACCACTTCTGCGGCAAGCTGCTGGGCGTGCCGATGGGCTGCGACATCTGCTACACCAACCACGCCGAAGCCGACCAGGACGACATGGACACCCTGCTCACCCTGCTGGGCGTCGCCGGGATCAACTTCATCATGGGCATCCCCGGCTCCGACGACATCATGCTCAACTACCAGACCACCTCGTTCCACGACGCGCTCTATGCCCGCCAGACCCTGGGCCTGAAGCCCGGGCCGGAATTCGAGGCGTGGCTGGAACGTACCGGTATCTTCACCCAGGCCGATGGCCGCATCCGCTTCGGCGACAACCTGCCGGCGGCCTTCCGCCAGGCCCTGGCACAGCTGGCCTAGAGGTGAGCATGGAACGACACACCCCCACCCCCGACAACCCCTGGCTGGCCCTGCGCAACCTCACCCCCGCGCGTATCGCCCTCGGGCGCACCGGTATCAGCCTGCCGACCGGCGCCCAACTGGACTTCCAGTTCGCCCATGCCCAGGCCCGCGACGCCGTGCACCTGCCCTTCGACCACGTCGGCCTGCGCCAGCAGCTCAGCGAGCGCGGGCGCGACAGCCTGCTGCTGCACAGCGCCGCCAGCGACCGCCACCAGTACCTGCAACGCCCGGACCTGGGCCGCCGCCTGCACGAGGACTCGGCCCAGTGCCTGCGCGAGCACGCCCAGGCCAACCCCGGCGGCGTCGACCTGGCGATCGTTGTGGCCGATGGCCTGTCGGCGCTGGCCGTGCACCGCCACACTCTGCCCTTCCTGAGCCGTTTCGAGGAGCAGGCCGCCGCCGATGGCTGGAGCAGCGCCCCGGTGATTCTGGTGGAGCAGGGCCGGGTCGCGGTGGCCGACGAAGTGGGTGAGCTGCTCGGCGCGCGCATGACGGTGATGCTGATCGGCGAACGCCCAGGCCTGAGCTCACCCGACAGCCTGGGCCTGTACTTCACCTACGCACCCAAGGTCGGCCTGACCGACGCCTACCGCAACTGCATTTCCAATGTACGCCTCGAAGGCCTGAGCTACGGCATGGCCGCTCATCGCCTGCTGTACCTGATGCGCGAGGCCTGCAGGCGCCAGCTTTCGGGGGTGAATCTGAAGGACGAAGCCGAGGTCCATAGTATCGACAGCGAAGATTCTGCCGGGAAAAGCGGAAACTTCCTGCTCGGTGAAGGGTAAAAAACATGTCACCGAAGGCGGATTGCGCTTCTAGCCTGCTTTAGGCAGCATGCCAGTGGACGCTGCTGGCAATCCGCCGTATTCCCAATGGACTCAGAGGCCCGCCCATGCGCATTATCCAGGCAACCTTGGAACACCTCGACCTGCTCACCCCGCTGTTCGTGAAATACCGCGAGTTCTATGGGCAACTGCCTTACCCGGACAGTTCGCGGGCCTTCCTTGAGAAGCGCCTCAAGCGCAAGGAGTCGATCATCTACCTGGCCCTGCCGGATGATGGCGATGACCGCCTGATGGGCTTCTGCCAGCTCTACCCGAGCTTCTCGTCGCTGTCGCTCAAGCGCGTGTGGATCCTCAACGATATCTACGTCGCCGAAGACTCGCGGCGCATGCTGGTAGCCGACAACCTGATGCGCGAGGCCAAGAAGATGGCCAAGAAATCCAACGCCGTGCGCTTGCGCGTGTCCACCAGCAGCGACAACGAAGTGGCTCAGAAGACCTACGAATCCATGGGCTTTCGCAAAGACACCGAGTTCGAGAACTACATCCTGCCGATCAGCCAGGATTGAGCAAGCCACGTACCGGGGAGCGGGCTTGTAGCGCGGTTGCCGCGATGGCCCCAGCGCGGGGCAAGCCCGCTCCCATGAACACGAAAGCGATCCCACAGTCGTAACCCCTCGCTACAAACTCTCCGGGCACGATCTGGACTTCGCCGTATAATCCCCCTCCTGTCATGTGAGAAAAGTTACCGGCACAACCGGTAAACCCTCCCCAACCATGGCGCTGTCCGTCATCGCGTGCCCGTGGAAGCGGGTCAAGAACACAGGTGCTGTACATGGATTTCAACCCGCTGGACCTCATCCTGCATCTCGATGCCTACCTCGATCTGCTGGTCAACAACTACGGTCCCTGGATCTACGCCATCCTTTTCGCCGTGATCTTCTGCGAGACCGGCCTGGTGGTCATGCCGTTCCTGCCGGGTGACTCGCTGCTGTTCATCGCCGGCGCCGTGGCCGCCGGTGGCGGGATGGACCCGGCGCTGCTGGCCGGCCTGCTGATGGCCGCGGCAATCCTCGGCGACAGCACCAACTACGTGATCGGGCGTACGGCGGGCGAACGCCTGTTCCGCAACCCCAACTCGAAGATCTTCCGCAAGGACTACCTGCAGCGCACCCACGACTTCTACGAGCGCCATGGCGGCAAGACCGTTACCCTGGCGCGCTTCCTGCCGATCCTGCGTACCTTCGCGCCGTTCGTCGCCGGTATCGCCCACATGCACTACCCGCGCTTCCTGGCCTTCAGCGTGGCCGGCTCGCTGCTGTGGGTGGGCGGCCTGGTAACGCTGGGCTACTTCTTCGGCAACGTGCCGTTCATCAAGCAGCACCTGTCGCTGATGGTGGTGGCGATCATCCTGCTGTCGCTGGTGCCGATGATCCTCGGCCTGCTGCGCGGCCGCTTCGGTCGCACGGCCAAGGCCCACTGACCTGGGCATGTGGTCGTTCAGCGCCTGGCGGCGCCGGCGCACCCTGGCCCGCTATCCGGTCGATCCACAGCTGTGGCAGGTGATCCGTGATCGCCTGCCGCTGCTCGACGGCATCAGCGACGAAGAAGACCGCTGGTTGCGTGACGCCTGCGTGCTGTTCCTGCGCGACAAGCACCTGACCACCCTGCCCGGCGTCGAGCTGGACGACGAGCAGCGCCTGTTCCTCGCCGCCCAGGCCCAGCTGCCGCTGCTGCACCTGGGCGAACTGAACTGGTACCAGGGCTTCCACGAGATCATCCTCTACCCGGACGACTTCAAGAGCCCCCAGCGCCACCGCGACAGCAGCGGGGTCGAGCATGTCTGGGACGCCGAGCACAGCGGCGAAGCCTGGCAGCAGGGGCCGGTGATCCTCGCCTGGCCCGGCGTCCTGAGCAGCGGCGGCTGGGAGGCCTACAACCTGGTCATCCACGAACTGGCGCACAAGCTGGACATGCTCAATGGCGATGCCAACGGCCTGCCACCCTTGCACAACGGCATGCGCGTGGAGGACTGGGCCCAAGCCATGCAGCAGGCCTACGACGAGCTGAACCGCCAGCTCGACGCCAACCCCGACGCCGAGACGGCCATCGACCCCTATGCCGCGGAAAACCCGGCTGAGTTCTTCGCCGTCACCAGCGAATACTTCTTCAGCGCGCCCGACCTGTTGCATGAGGCCTACCCGAAGGTCTATCAGCAGCTGTCGCTGTTCTACCGCCAGGATCCGCTGAGCCGCCTGGCACGTCTGCAGGCCGAGCACCCGGACTACCGCGCCAGCCACGGCTGAACGCCGCGCATCAGGCCGGGCGTGGCACCCACTGTGGGAATGTGCCTATAATCGCCGCCACTTTTTTGATCAAACACGGGGGCATTGCCCAATGAGCTACAGCAAGATTCCAGCCGGCAAAGACCTGCCGAACGACATCTACGTCGCCATCGAGATCCCGGCCAACCATGCGCCGATCAAGTACGAGATCGACAAGGACAGCGACACCCTGTTCGTCGACCGCTTCATGGCCACCCCAATGTTCTACCCGGCCAACTACGGCTTCATCCCCAACACCCTGGCCGACGACGGTGATCCGCTGGACGTGCTGGTCGTGACCCCGTACCCGGTCGCGCCAGGCTCGGTGATCCGCGCCCGTCCGGTTGGCGTGCTGAACATGACCGACGACGGCGGCGGCGACGCCAAGGTCATCGCCGTTCCTCACGACAAGCTGTCGCAGTTGTACGTCGACGTGAAGGAATACACAGACCTGCCTGCCCTGCTGATCCAGCAGATCGAGCACTTCTTCGCGAACTACAAGGATCTCGAGAAGGGCAAGTGGGTCAAGATCGAAGGCTGGGACGGCGCCGACGCCGCCCGCGCCGCGATCACCAAGTCGGTCGCAGCCTACAAGGGCTGAACCTGACACGAAGAAAACCCTGCTCCGGCAGGGTTTTTTTATGGGCACCGGCAGCGGGCCTGAGGCAACGTGTTGGCCCTGCAATTGGGCACCATATCGAATCTTCCTACCTGATCCTCAGCTACCACCTACAAATCGCCATATTTCCTACAAATACCCTCGACATCGGGTTGATTTCCACACCGTTCGACGGGAGATAGACTCGCCGTCATGAAAACATCCGGTGACCGTCTCAAAGCTCTCCTGCTGGAGTGCAACCTGACCCCTTCCGACTTTGCCGCGCAGCGCAAGGTCACGCCGCAGCACGTCAACAACTGGTTCAAACGCGGCGTGCCCCAGGCCAGGCTCGACGAGCTCGCCGACCTGTTCTGCGTGCGCAGGCGCTGGCTGCGCAGTGGCGAGGGCCCGAAGCATCCGACACCGCTCGCACCCGCCCGCTGCGTGCCCCAGGGCATTGCACTGCCACCGCCGCTGCTGGGCCTGGACACAGGCATGGCGCACCTGCCCCTGCATCACCTGCAGCAGGGCAGCCTGCAGGCGCTGCCGGGGCATTACCAGCCGGTTCCCCGCCGAGCCCTGGACGCCTTGCAGGTGTCGACGGAAAAAGCCATCTGCCTCGGTATGCCCGGCAACAACATGCTGCCCCTGCTGCCGGAGGGCACCCTGCTAGCCGTCGACCGCAGCTTCACCCGGGTGGTCGAAGGCGAATGCTACGCACTGCTGCACAATGGCCGCCTGCGGGTGCACCATCTCACCCTGGGCCAGAACGGCACGCTGTGCCTGCACAGCCATGACCGCCTCAACCACCCCTGCGAACGCTACACGGCCTATCAACGCCGCGTGCAGAAGGTGGAAATCCTCGGCTGGGTGTTCTGGTGGTCGTGCCTGCGTCCTGCGCGCCCAGGCTGAAACACCTCGCACCACTTTTTGCTGGGCAGGGGCCACACACACGGGTATGCTACGCGGCACATCATGCCCCCTGATGGTGCAAGCCGCATTCCAGAGGGCCTGGCGACGCCTCACACAGCCGTCCGCCATCTTTTTCAGGCCATGTTGCCAACCGTTTAAGGCGGTTGCGGCTTATCAAAAATGAGCCAAGACCGTCCCCGAGAAGCCGGCCACAAGCCGGCTTTTTAATGCCTGTCGACAAGCAAGGCACCCCTCAGAATCGCGCCACCATCCCCACCCGCCAGGTCCGTCCAGGTGCCGGCATGAAGCTCTGCGCCAGCGGATCCAGGTAGTAGCGGTCCGTCAGGTTCTGCACCGACACGTTCAGCTCGGTGTGCTCCAGCACCTTGTACTTGAGGAACAGGTCGAACAGCGCCACCGAGCGGTAGTCGATCTGCGGCGTGGTCGCGCCGGTCTGCCAGGGCTTGTCCATCTGCGCGGTAGGCCCCGAGGTATAGGTCATGCGCCCGCCCACGGTCAGCGCCTCATCGAAGAAGCGCAAGCCGGTCAGCAGGTTGGCCGAGAAGCGTGGCGGGTTCTGCGTGTTGGTGTAAGAGCCCATGTAGCTGCCCGGCGTGCAGTCCGGGGTGTCGTGGGTGCGCTGGTACTGATTGGCGCTGGCGCGCAACTTGCCGGCAAAGGCTGCGTCGCAGGTCTCGGTCATCAGGTAGTAGGTGGCCGACAGGTCGGCAAACACCCGCCCGGCATCGTAGTGCGACTGCAACTCCAGGCCGCGGGTGTGGAAGCTGTCGGTGTTGCTGAACGTCATCTGCCCCCACAGCCCCGGGCTTGGGTCGTAGTAGCGGGTGATGTAGTGCTTGATGTCATTGTCGAACCAGGCCAGCTTGGCCGACGCCTCGTCGCCCGCGGTCAGCAGGTCGCTGCGCAAGGCACTCACGCCGACTTCCCAGCTGCGTGAGCGCTCGGGCTTGAGGTGCTTGCCCGGGGTGACCTGCTGGGTGCCCTGGCTGGTCTCGAACAGCGAAGGCAGGCGCAGGCCTTGGGTATAGGAGGCATACACGAAGGTGTCGGGGAGGAACTCGACGTTGATGCCGAAAGCCGGCGAGAAGCCTCCGCCGCTGCTCTTACCCTGCGGGGTGTAGTTGTAGCCGGTGGTCACATTGCTGACGCCTTCCGGGTGGACGACCACATTGGTCGCGCCGGACTCGTTGAACGGCACGCCATTGAACGGCTCGTTGCTGTTCTCGAAGACGATGCCATTGTTCAGGCGCGGGTCGGTGGCGTCGGTGTACTGGCCGTTCTGGTCCGGGAACCACATCATGCTGCCCCAGTGCCCCGGGCTGCTGGCGGTGATCCAGCGCATTTCGCGCTCCTCGCGCCGCGCCTCGGCCAGCACCGTGTTGTCCTTGGTGCGGTAGTGGGCATAGCGGCCGCCGCCCCACAGCGTCACCGCCTCGATGGGTTTGTACTCCAGGTTGCCGTTGAAGCTGAACTCCTGGCGCGACGCATCGCGCAACATGCGGTTGGCGTTGATGTCGTGCTGGGTGGCCACCACGTTCTTCTGCGGCTGCAGGTCTTCGAGCTGGAACGCACCGCCCAGGTCGAGCTTGAAATCGCCATGGTCGGTGCTGAAGCGCGACACATTGCTCAGGTCGCCGCCGATGCGACGATTGTCCTGGCGCGACCAGGCACGGTCGGTGCGGAACAACTGCGACTTGGGCGCCATCCAGGCCGCGCTCAAGGTGCTGGTCTTCGAGTCGGTCATCCACAGGTTGCTGGTGAGGTCCACCCACGGATTGCCTTCGGGCAGGTAGTGATAGCGCGCAGTGTAGGTGTCGATCTCGATTTCGCTGGTGGGGTACTGGTAGATGCCCGCGGTGCCGTAGCGGAAGATATCCGACGGCATGATCTCGCCCATGTGCCCGTCGAAGCGCCGGTAGCCGAGGTCCAGGGTGTGGTCATCGGCCAGCCGCCAGGTGGTCTTGAGCAGGTAGGAGTCGGTCTCGGCCGAAGAGTTGAGCACTTCCTCGCCGGCATTGTAGGTGTTGGCGACACTGGCCTGCTCCTCGCCCCAGCGATCGTAGAGGCGGTAACGGTCCAGGCCCTTCTTGCCAGAGAAGTAGTTGCCTTGGTTGCGGTGCGCGTAGGCCGCCACCAGGTCGAATCGCTCGTGGGAATAGGCAAAGGCGGCGCTGCCCGATTCGGCCTTGGAGCCGAACAGGCTGCCGCGCTCATCACGCGGTGCTGCACTCAGGTCCTCATCGCGGGAATGGCGGTTGCGGTGCTCGGGTTCGGCGCCGTTGTTCCACAGGTTGCCGGTCAGGCGAACGCCGACATCCTTGCCATCGACCAGGATGTCATCGACGCCGATGGTCTTCATCTCCACCGAACCGCCAATCGCCCCCGAGCGGGTGCTGGGGCCCTTGTTCACTGTGACGCTGCTGATCAGGTCGGGGTCGATGTAGCTGCGCTGCTGGGTGCCGCCGTAGCCCCGGTAGACATCCACCGCCTGCTCCGAGCCATCGACTCTGACCGCGACCCGGCTCTGCCCCTGGATGCCGCGAATATTGACGTCCAGCGCGCCGCCGTTGCGGCTGTCGCCTACCTGCACGCCGGCCACGCCCTTGAGCATGTCGCCCACCGACACGGTGCTGAAGCGGTCGAGGTCTTCACGGGACAGGTGCACCGTCGAGCGCGGCGCGCGGTAGGTATCACGCTGCGGGTCGACCATTTCACTGGAGGCGACCACGGTAGGTGTCAGCTCGGTTGCCGTCGCCGATGCCTGGGCCTGAGGGATGAGGATGTACGCCCCCCGTGAGTTGGGCAGCAGCTGCAGGCCGGTATTGGCCAGCAGGCGCCGGGCGCCCTCCTGCACGGTGTAGCGCCCCTTGAGCGCTGGCGCGGCGCGGCCGCGGGTCAGGTCGGGGTCGTAAGACAGCAACAGCCCCGATTGCTTGGCGAACACGCCCAGCGAGGTGCCCAGCGGCCCCTGGGCGATATCGTAGTCGCGGCGCGTGGCGTCGTCGGGCCGGCTGTTCTCGGTTGCCGCCGGGGCGGCCTGGGCCAGGCTTGCGCCAGAGCCCAGCAAACAGCCGAGCACCGCGCACCGTACGGCGAAGCTGATCGGGGACAAGCGTTGCAATGGGCGCGAAACAGGGGGAAGCCGATAGCTGGCGGGCATGCTTTTCTCGCTCGTGAGGTCAGTGCCCGGCACTCGATGCGGGCTTGCACCCCTTCTGTCGCACGACAGCGAAAAAGGTATATGCGTGCGATTCGCATTTTCACTTGATCTTGTGATTTAGCCAAATCTAGTGATAATTGTTTGCATTTACACCCTTGGCCCCGCTGCCCATGACCCTCTTCAAGAACCCGCCACGGCACATCGAGCACTGCGCCGTGACCACGCTGTATGTCGAACACCACGCCTGGTTGCGCGGCTGGCTGGCGTATCGCTTGCGCTCCTGGGGGCGTGGCGTGGCCGATGACCTGGCCCAGGACATTTTCGTGCGCGTGCTGGCCAGCCGCGACACCACACAGCCTGATACCCTGCGCCAGCCACGTGCCTACCTGGCCCGTATCGCCAATTGCGTGCTGGTCAGCTGGCGTCGGCGGCATTCCCTTGAGCAGGCCTGGCTCGAGGCCCTGGCGTTGGTGCCCGAAGTCGAACATCCGTCGCCCGAGCAGCAGAGCGTGATTCTCGAGACCCTGCACGAGATCGATGCCGTGCTCGACAGCCTGCGGCCACGGGTCAGGCAAGCCTTCCTGATGGCAACGCTGGACGGCATGAAGCAGAAAGACATCGCCCAGGCACTGAACATCGCCTTGCCGACAGTGAAGAAGTACATCCACGAAGGCTACGTCGCCTGCCTGAGCCAGATGCCCGATGAGTGAACAGCCCCCCATCGCCCAGGCCATTCTCGCCCAGGCCGCCGCCTGGCTGCTGTTGATGCAGGAAGGACCACTGACGCCGACGCAACGGCTCGAACTGGAGCACTGGCGATACCGCGATGCCGAGCACGAACGCGCCTGGAACCGGGCGCAGCGCCTGCTCTCCCGCCTCGGCACCTTGCCTCCCACCCTGGCCCGACAGACGCTGGTGCGCCCGGACAGCAGCCGGCGCACCGTACTGCGCACTCTGCTGGTGTTGCTGGGCGCGGCCCCCCTGGGTTGGTGGGCATGGCGGCGCAGCGAGGGAGGCATCGACTACCTCACCGCCCGGGGCGAGCGCCGGGATGTGCTGCTGGCCGACGGCACCCAGGTTTCTCTCAACAGCGACAGCGAGCTGAGTGTGCGCTTCACGGCCGAGCAGCGCCTGCTGCACCTGCGCCGGGGCGAGATATACATCGCCACCGCGGCGGACCCGTCGCGGCCTTTGCGGGTGCGCACCGGGCAAGGCGTCATGCAGGCGTTGGGCACCCGCTTCAGTGTGCGCCAGTTCCCCCAGGAGACCCTGCTCGCGGTCTACGAAGGCGCCGTACAGGTCCAGCCCGAAGCCGCCGGCGGTGTCATCGTCCAGGCAGGCTCGCAGCTGCGCTTCAGCCGTGATCGATTCGATCCACTGGAGGATGCACGCGACGCTCAGCTGGCCTGGCGCAATGGCCTGCTGGTAATCGACGAGATGCCATTGCTGCAATGGACCCAGGAGCTGATGCGCTACAGCGACCAGCGCCTGGTCTGCGACCCGGCGTTGGCCGAGTTGCGGGTATCGGGCAGTTTCCCGATCGATGACCTGCCCCTGGCCCTGGCCATGTTGGCGCAGAGCCATAAGCTGCGTATCCGCAGCGAGGCCGGGGGGACATTCATCAGCCGCTGACATTACACAGCCGCTCCCGCATGTGCCGTGTAACGCGACGAAATGCCAGCACCTGGCCATTGCCCCGGCACCGCCGTCAATGGGATGATTCGTATTTGCAATGTATTCTCATCAAGGCAATCCCGTGTCCCCCAAGCTCCTCCTCGCCGAAGACGATCCCCGCCTGCGCCAGGACCTGGAACACCACTTCCTGCGCCGTGGCTTCAGTGTTCAGGCCTGCGAGAACGGCACCCAGGCCTTGAATGCGATACACCAGACACACTTCGACCTGCTGCTGCTGGACATCATGCTCCCGGGTGTCGACGGCCTCAGCCTGCTCGACGAACTGCGCCGGCACCAGGCCGTGCCGGTGATGCTGATGTCGGCCCTGGGTGCCGAGCAGGACCGCATCAGCGGTTTCACCCGTGGCGCCGACGACTATCTGCCCAAACCCTTCAGCCTGGCCGAGCTCGATGCCCGGGTCGACGCCCTGCTGCGCCGGGTGGCGCTGGACCGGCGCCCGCCCGCTCCGCGCAATGCCTGCGCACTGGACTTCGACACGGCCAACCATGATGTCGCGCACCATGGCCAGAACGCCGGCCTGACCGGTTCCGAGTACCGCCTGCTGATGACCTTGCAGGCCCACCCCGGCGAGGCGCTGAGCAAGGCTTTCCTATATCAAAGCGTCCTGCACCGGGCCTACACCCGCCTCGACCGCGGCCTGGATGTGCATGTCTGCAACCTACGCCGCAAGCTCGCCGCCATCGGTGCGGGGCACCTGGAGATCCAGGCCGTGCGTGGCCAGGGCTATATCCTGGTCGACCCGGGTAGCGCCTGATGCGCCGACATCCGCTGCTGTGGAAACTGGCGCTGCTGCAGGTATGTTTCTGCCTGCTGCTGACCTGGCTGATCTGGACCTGGGGACTGTCGGTGGAACGCAGTACCTACTTCCTCGCCCCCGCCGACCGGGTGTACCTGGCCGGCTTCGCCGAACAGGCCGAGCAGGCCTGGCGCACGGACGGCGCCGTCGGCGTTGAGCGCCTGCGCCGCGAACTGGAAGTCCGGGAAGACACCTGGGTCGCCATCATCGGCCCGCACCTGCAGAGCCTCGGTACCACGTCGCTGAGCGCCGAAGAGGCCAGCCGCCTGACCTTCATGCGCAAGCTCGACTGGCCCATGAGCCGGCGCCTGCAGGACGAGTTGCCCTATGTGAGCATCGAGTTCCCCAGCCGCCCCCAGGAGGGTCGCCTGGTCATTCAACTCCCCGAGCACCTGCTGCCGACCGGGTTGACCCCCTGGACCCACGTGATCACCCACGGCGTGGCCCCTGCCCTGCTCGCCTTGTTGCTGGGCCTGGCGTTGTACCGCCACCTGGTCGTGCCCCTCAACCGCCTGCGCGACCGCGCCGATGCATTGCGCGCCGACGATTTGGACGGCCCCCGCCTGCCCTTGCAGGAACGCCGCGACGAGCTGGGCGAACTGGCCCAGGCCTTCGAGCACATGGCCGTGCGCCTGCGCAGGAGCCTCGACCAGCAACGCTTGCTGTTGCGCACGCTGTCCCACGAACTGCGCACACCACTGGCGCGCCTGCGCATCGCCCATGACAGCGGCCTGCCCCCGGAGCAGTTGCGCCAGCGCCTGGACCGGGAAGTGGACGACATGCAGAAACTGCTGGAGGACACCCTCGACCTGGCGTGGCTGGACACCGAGCAGCCGCAACTGGCGACCGAGCCGGTGCTGGTGCTCTCGGTGTGGGAAGCGCTGGTGCAGGACAGCTGCTTCGAGAGCGGCTGGGCGATGGCGCGACTGCCCTGCTCGCTCGGCCTCGACTGCGTGGTGCAGGCCCACCTGGACAGCCTGGCCCAGGCCTTGGAAAACCTGCTGCGCAACGCCATCCGTCATTCGCCCGCCGGTGGCCAGGTCAGCCTGGAGGGCTGGCGCGAGGGCACGCACTGGCACCTGTGCCTGCGCGACCACGGGCCTGGGGTGCCGGAGGCGGAGCTCGAACCGATCTTCCAGGCCTATCGCCGCCTGCCCGGCAGCGGCGCCGGTTTCGGCCTGGGCCTGGCCATCGCCCGGCGCGCCATCGAGCTGCAGGGCGGACGGCTCTGGGCGAGCAATGGCTACCCTGGGTTGTGCCTGCACCTGCTGCTGCCCGCGGCCGAAAGTGTTTAGAAAGTTAATGCGCTTTACTCTCAAATAAGAGCTATTACCATCTGTGATCTCTTGAAATCAGCCCGCCGCGCCGGAGATCACACATGTCGCCCCGCCCGCTTTGCCTATCACCCTTCCTGCTGCTGTCCAGCTGCCTGCTGAGCAGCGCCGTGCACGCCGCCAACCAGCCCGCACCGATCGAGCTGGAAAGCCAGAACGTGGTGGCCACCGCGCTGGAAGAGACCAAGCAGGCGCCCGGTGTGTCGATCATCACCGCCGAAGACATCAAGAAGCGCCCGCCGGCCAACGACCTGTCGCAGATCATCCGCACCATGCCGGGGGTCAACCTGACCGGCAACTCCACCAGCGGTCAACGCGGCAACAACCGTCAGATCGACATTCGTGGCATGGGGCCGGAGAACACCCTGATCCTGGTCGATGGCAAGCCGGTCAGCAGCCGTAGCTCGGTACGCTACGGCTGGCGTGGCGAGCGGGATTCGCGCGGCGACACCAACTGGGTGCCGGCCGACCAGGTCGAGCGCATCGAAGTGATCCGCGGCCCGGCGGCGGCACGCTATGGTTCCGGGGCCATGGGTGGGGTGATCAATATCATCACCAAGCAACCGGCGGGCGAGACCCACGGCAACATGACCGTGTACCAGAACTTCCCGCAGCACGGTGACGAAGGCGCCACCAAGCGCGTGAGCTTCGGCCTCAACGGCCCACTGACCGACACCCTCAGCTATCGGGTGTACGGCAACGTGGCCAAGACCGACGCGGACGACTGGGACATCAACGCCGGCCACGAGTCCGCACGCTCCGGCACCCAGGCCGGCACCCTGCCCGCCGGCCGCGAAGGCGTGCGCAACAAGGACCTCAACGGCCTGCTGAGCTGGCGCCTGACCCCGGAGCAGACCCTGGAACTCGAAGCCGGCTTCAGCCGCCAAGGCAACCTGTACGCGGGGGATACGCAGAACACCAACTCCAATGCCAACGTCAAAAGCATGCTGGGCAAGGAAACCAACATTCTCTACCGCGAGAATTTCGCCATCACTCACCGTGGCGATTGGGACTTCGGCAGCAGCATGGCCTTCCTGCAATACGAGAAGACCCGCAACCAGCGCATCAACGAAGGCCTGGCCGGTGGCACCGAAGGTATCTTCAGCAACACCGACTTCTACACCTCGACCCTGCGCGACCTGACCGCCCACGGCGAGCTCAACCTGCCACTGCACGCCTGGCGCGACCAGACCCTGACCCTGGGCAGCGAGTGGAGCCAGCAGAAGCTCGACGACCCCAGCGCCAATACCCAGACCACCAGCGAAGGCGGCAGCGTGCCCGGCCTGACCAGCAGCGGCCGCAGTACCAGCAGCCAGGCGCAGATCTTCTCGCTGTTCGCCGAGGACAACATCGAACTGCTGCCCGGCACCATGCTCACTCCGGCGCTGCGCTTCGATCACCACAGCATCGTCGGCGACAACTGGAGCCCGTCGCTCAACCTGTCCCACGCGCTGAGCGACACCCTGACGCTGAAGGCCGGCATCGCCCGCGCCTACAAGGCGCCGAACCTGTACCAGCTCAACCCCGACTACCTGCTCTACAGCCGTGGCCAGGGCTGCTACGGGCAGAGCACCAGCTGCTACCTGCAGGGCAACGCGCACCTGGAGGCCGAGACCAGCGTCAACAAGGAACTGGGCATCGAGTTCCAGGACAACGGCTGGGTCGCCGGCCTGACGTACTTTCGCAACGACTACAAGAACAAGATCGACTCGGGCCTGAGCGGCATCGGCCAGGCAGCCGGTGGCACCGGCGCCAACGCCAACGCCACCCTCTACCAGTGGGAGAACATCCCCAAAGCGCTGGTCGAGGGCCTCGAGGGCACCCTGACCATCCCGCTGAGCGAACAGCTGAAGTGGAGCAACAACTTCACCTACATGCTGCAATCGAAGAACAAGACCACTGGCGAGACCCTGTCTGTGACCCCGGCCTACACCCTCAATTCGATGTTCGACTGGCAAGCCTCCGACGACCTGTCGCTGCAGCTGAGCGTGGCCTGGTATGGCAAGCAGACGCCGAAGAAGTACGACTACCAGGGTAAGCGGGTCACCGGCACCGCCAACGACCAGGTGGCCCCGTACGCGCTGGTCGGCGCCAGCGGCACCTACGCGCTCACTAAAAACCTGAGCGTCACCGCCGGCATCGACAACCTGTTCGACAAGCGCCTGTACCGGGCCGGCAACGCCCAGGCAGTGAACGGGATCGAGGGCGCGGGCGCGGCCACCTACAACGAACCGGGCCGCACCCTCTATACCAGCCTGACCGCCTCCTTCTGAACCTGGGCCGCCGCGACGCCATCGACGCAGCGGCGGCCTGCCCTGGACGCTACAAGGAGTACGCCCGATGAAGATTCTTCCGCTCGTACTGGCACTGGCGATGACCGCGCCCGCCTATGCGCGCCCCCAACCTGAGCAGAAAATGGACCGCACCCTGCTGCAGCGCCAGGACCTGGCCTATCGCTTCAGCCACCTTGACCTGGACTCGGCGGACGGCCGGCGCCACTACCGCCTGTGGGTGGGAAAACCGCTGCACCCTGCACCTGCCAGCGGTTACCCGGTGCTGTGGATGCTCGATGGCAATGCCGCCATTGGTGCCCTCGAACCGCAACAACTGGAGCAGTTGGCGAGCGGGCAGGCCCCCCTGCTGGTTGCCATCGGTTATCAGACCGACCAACGCATCGAGCGCAGTGCCCGCACCTACGACTACACCCCCACGGTGCCAGGCCGGGTTGACCAGCATGACCCACTGACCGGCCAGCCCAGCGGTGGTATCGACGGGTTTCTCGACTTGCTCGAGCGACGCATGCGCCCGATGGTCGCCACGGTCGCGCCCATCGATCCACAACGGCAAACCCTCTGGGGCCATTCCTATGGCGGGCTTGCTGTACTGCATACGCTGTTCACCCGCCCAGGGATGTTCAGCAGCTACGCGGCTGCCAGCCCATCGTTGTGGTGGAATGACGGTGCCATCGTCGCAGAGGCGCAAGGGCTGCACGTGAGCGACAGTCGCCCGAACCTGCTGCTGATGCGAGGCACCGACGAGCCTGGCGAGCCACACGGCTCACCGGGCGACAAGAGTGGCAAAGCGCTGCATGACCTCGCCGGCGCACTGGCACAGGTGCCAGGGCTGCAGGTTCGCTACGAACGCTTCCCGGGGTTGGGGCACGGCCCGATGCTGGCAGCCTCGCTGCGTAGGGTGGTGGAAGGGATGTACAGGTAAGGGCCGCCCGCAGGCGCCGGCCAATCACCTGGCCAGCGCCTCACCCATCAGGCCTGGCGAGCAGGCTCGGGCGCTGGCCGGACCGGCGTCTCGATGAGGCTTCTCCACTGCTCGATGATGGTTTCCGGCACACCCAACGACTTGCGCAGCGCCTCGACCCGCTCCACCGGGTAATTCGCGAAACGCTCGTTCATGAAGTCGAGGTTGGGGTTCTTGCCACTCTTGTCACCATCACAGACACGGTACAGCGTCACCTTGGTTTTCCAGGTGCACGGCAGCAGCACACTACGCTCGAGTTCATCGTCAAGCCACCCATAGCGGTGGCAGCTGGTACCCCCGGTATCACCCGGCGCGCACATGTTGCGCACATCATGGCTGATCTTCGCTTCACGGTCCTTGATGATCCGCGGCCACAGCTCGGCGGCGAACTCGGCGTACATCTTCGCGGCCCTGGCAACCGTGCCGGTCTTGGGCTGGCCATAACTGGACTGCAGCGGGCTGCGTAGCGTGCCATCGCGTCCCAGGCCGTTCGGATCGACAAAAGCCATCTCCTGGAACAACGCCAGTTGCACACCGGCGGCAATCAGGAACACGCCGAAACCGAGCTTGGCGTACTTCTCGTTCATCAGCGTGCCCAGCATCCCGCCCGGGCCGGAGAGGTAAGTGGTCTCGTACTTCTGCAACAGCGCGAACAGTTGCTTGCGATCCTCCAGCAGCGTGAGGTCGAGTGATTCCTTGGCCGGCAGGTATTCGGTCTCCAGATGCTGCTGGATGCTCTTGATCGAGCCGTCGATGCTGTCGATCAGGCTCTGCTGCAATTCACCACCGACAATCCGTTTGAGCTCAACATAGACCTGGTCGAAGTAGCTCGGCACACCTGGCGGAAAGGCCTGCTCGAACAGTGCCTTGCCAATTGCACCACCGACAGCGGAGGCCAGGGACGTGGCCAGCTTGCCACCCAGCTCACCGAATGCCGCTGCAACGACATCCGTCGAGCTCAGCTCCAGATCCGCTGCTGGCGAGCTCACCGGGCCAACTGCCTCAATGAACAGCAACTGGCCATCCTGCCCCACCACCACATCCTTGAACAGGTACACCAATTGCCCATAGTTGGTAGTGCGCAACAGTGCCACCGAACGGACACGACAGCCGTTGTATGGTTTGCCGAGAAACGCAAAGCTCTCCTCCAGCAAGGTTTCGCCTTCCAGCAATGGCGTTTGGCGCTCCACAGCCTGGCGGATGCAGGCAGTGCGCGCGGCATGCTGCCTGAGCACCGAATCGCGCAACGTCGGCAAGGTATCGGCCGAGGTGAGCGGGATAGCGGCCATCAGCCTGGTCATCTGCTGCAGACGCTCTTCATCCACGCCCTGCTCGCCATACTCTGCGAGGTAACGCAGCAGGTGTTGACGGGCATAGTCCGGTGGCGCCTCGGCCTGCACTTTGGCAATGCCGAAGAGGAAACTCACGTTGGTGACCTGATCGAGCTCTTTCGCTGCCTGCATGACGACTCCTGTGTCACTTCAATCAACCGGGTGGGTGCGGAAAATCGTGAACTGCTGGGGTTCGAGTGGCACGGTCGGGCCCTGAACGGCTGACCGGAAAGCAAATAGATATCAAAGAGCCACTACCAATACCGGAATCCGTTTGAGTCGGCAATACGCCTGTGACACTCGGTCGAGCACCCGAATAGCTGGATTCAGGGCAGCCCATGCGGGTACCCAACCCCGTGGCACACGGTCGCTGCTACAGCGATGCAGTGCGCAGTTCCTGCGACGCGCTGCGTTGGACGATGCCGCGCAGGTACCCATCCAGCTGGCCGCTGTCGCCCGCTTCAACCTTTCACGCACACTACCTGACGCAGGGTGTGCACCACTTCGACCAACTCACGCTGGGCCTGCATCACCGCATCGATATCCTTGTAGGCCATCGGGATCTCGTCGATCACATCCTTGTCCTTGCGGCACTCCACATGGGCAGTGGCGCGCTGCTGGTCCTCGACGGTGAAGCGGCTCTTGGCCTTCGTGCGGCTCATCACCCGGCCCGCGCCATGGCTGCACGAGCAGAACGATTCCTCGTTACCCAAGCCGCGAACGATGAAGCTCTTGGCGCCCATCGAGCCCGGGATGATGCCCAGCTGGCCCTTCTGCGCCGACACCGCGCCCTTGCGGGTCACCAATACCTCGCGGCCGAAATGCTGCTCTTTCTGCACGTAGTTGTGGTGGCAGTTGACTGCTTCGAGGCTGGCCTCGAACGGCCTTCCCAGCACCTTGCGGGTGGCGGCGACCACCGCCTGCATCATCAGTTCGCGGTTATGCCGGGCGAAGTCCTGCGCCCACTCCACCGCCTCGACATAGTCGGCGAAATGGCGGCTGCCTTCCTCGAAATACGCCAGGTCGCGGTCCGGCAGGTTGACCATGTGCTGGCGCATGTCGGCCTGGGCCAGTTCGATGAACAGGTTGCCGATGGCGTTGCCGACGCCACGCGAGCCGCTGTGCAGCATGAACCAGACGCGGTCGGCCTCGTCCAGGCAGACCTCGATGAAGTGGTTGCCGCCGCCCAGTGTCCCCAGGTGTTGGCGGTTGTTGGTCTTTTCCAGGCGCGGATGCTTGTCGGTGATTGCCTTGAAGCGCCCGGCCAGGCCGCTCCAGACCTGGTCGGCGTGGTTCGGCACGTTGTCCCAGGCACCCTGGTCGCGACGGCCGAAGGTCTTGCCATGGGGCACGGCCTTCTCGATGGCTGTACGCAGGCCATGCAAGTTGTCCGGCAGGTCACGGGCATGCAGCGAGGTGCGCGCGGCGATCATGCCGCAGCCGATGTCCACGCCCACCGCCGCCGGGATGATCGCGCCCACGGTGGGGATCACGCTGCCGATGGTCGAGCCCTTGCCCAGGTGCACGTCCGGCATCACCGCCAGGTGCTTGAAGATGAACGGCATCTTCGCCGTGTTCATCAGTTGCCTGCGGGCGTCGTCCTCGACCGGCACACCGTCGGTCCACAGTTTGATCGGCTTGCCGCCCGCCACTTCGAGTATGTTCATTGCCTTGTTCCTTGTTGCGCTACGTCGTGTCGCACAGGGTCAACCCGCCTTGAGGCTGACCATGCCATTCAATACCTGATCCAGGCCACCGAACACCGAAATCCGGTCGATGCGCTCGGCCACCCGCTCCAGGGTTTCCAGCTCCTTCAGGCGCAGGGCCGTGGGGTTGCCTTCCATCACCTTGGCGGTGTTGAGCAACGAGCGGGTCGCCTGGGTTTCCTCACGCCGGCGGATCACGTTGGCCTGGGCAGCCTTCTCCGCCTCCACCACTTGCGCCAGCAGGGTTTTCATCTCGCCCGGCAGGATGATGTCACGCACCCCGAGGCTGCTCACTTCCAGGCCACTGCCTTGCAGTTGCGCCAGCAGGTGCTCGGTGACGCTGCCGTCAATGGACTGCTTGTCTTCCAGCAGTTCGTCGAGGGTGCGGGTGCCCACTGCGGCACGCAAACCGAACTGCAGTTCGCGGTACAGGTGCTCCACCGGTTTGCTCATCTGCCCGTGAGCGCCGAGTACATCGGTGTAGCGCCAGTTGGCCACCAGGCTCAGGCGCAGGCTGACCTTGTCGCGGGTGAGGATCTCCTGGCCGTTGACCTCCAGCGCCTGCAGGCGGGTGTCGACCATCTCCACCGCGACCTGGCTGCCGCAGCGCCAGTAGCCATGCCGGCCCGGCTCGAGCAACCCGGCTACCACGCCGTCGATCTTCAGCACACCGACATGGAACGCCGGCACCAGCGCCAGCAGCACCAGGTCCGTGCCGGCCACGCCGGGGCGGTTCAGGCGGACCACCAGTTCATCGTCCAGGCGCCGGCCCTGATTCAGGTCGATGCGCTGCAAGCCATGCTCGACCTGGCCTTTCCAGTACAGGCGGCGACTGTCCGGTGCCAGCAACTCGACCAGGCGGCCGTTCTCGAAACGCAGGCCGGCCTCGTGCTGCGCCAGGTCCATGGCTTCGAAATGCTGCTCGACCAGAGCTGGTTCATGCCCACGCAGGTACTGCGCCAGCGGGTGGTCGAACAGCGGGGATTGGAGACTGAAGGTGGTCACCGTCAGCCGGTCTTGCCAGTCGAAACGCTGGTACTGGCCAGGCTCGAGAATCGACACGAAGTCGCCTTCGCTCATCAGCAGGCCACGTTCGTTCTTCTTCACCACAAAGCGTTTCAACAGTTTCATCATGCTCATCCTTTTATCAATGTCCTTGGTTGCGGGTGGTCGCCGACTCACCGAGCGCCGTGGGCGAAGCCTGGCGGAGTCCGGGGCCGGGAGTGTTGCTCCGGCGGCCTCCATCGTTGCGCCAGGCCCGGCCCACGGGCCGGGTGAGCCAGCGGTGGCCCAGGCGTCCTTCGCAAAAGCGGACCATCCTGGCCCTGGTTGCGTTGCCTGTGCCCCACCTGCGGGTGTTGCGGTTGTAGCTACCGTGGAGGGTAGTGCCGGGACTTGGCCCGGCGAGCGCCTCGCAAGCCTGTTTACAGGCTTGCGCCGCAGTGACCGGTCGTTGCGGCGGCGGCATGCACGACACCGACACCTGAGGGTGGGTACGTGCACCGGCGGGGGTTGATATCCCCTGACCCGAGGGCCTGCCTGGCGATGCGGTCGAAAGGGGTATAGCGAGCGGCGTGCCAGTTTTTATCCGACACTCAAAATATTTATTAACTAACTGATTTATAACGATTTAATTTCAATTTACGATTTCAACGGCACACTGCAATGGTCATGACGATTCCAATTTTCATATACCATTAGATACCTATTTATCTTGCTGGATAATCACGGATGACCAAGCCTCTCGTCGCCATCGGCTTTCTCGGCACCACCCTCGATCGCAACGGCAAGGGCGCCGCACGCTGGAACCGGTGGAGGCCGACCATCAGCCTGTGCCAGCAACCCGACCTGCCTCTTGACCGCCTGGAACTGATCCACGACCCCGGCGCACGCGACCTCGGCCTGGCCGAGCGAATCCGCGCCGACATCCAGCAGGTCTCGCCCGGCACCGAGGTGCGCCTGCATCCTCTGGCGCTGCGCAACCCGTGGGATTTCGAGGAGGTCTACGGCGCCCTGCACGACTTCGCCAGCGGCTACAGCTTCGACACCGAGCACGAGGACTACCTGGTGCATATCACCACCGGCACCCACGTCGCGCAGATCTGCTGGTTTCTGCTCACCGAGGCGCGCTACCTGCCGGCGCGCCTGGTGCAGACCTCGCCCTCGCGCAAGCACGACGAAAACAGCGACCCGGCCGGCATCGCCACGCTGATCGACCTCGACCTGTCGCGCTACGACCCGATCGCCTCGCGCTTTCGCCGGGAACAGGTCGAGGGGCAGTCGCTGCTCAAGTCCGGCATCGCCACGCGCAACCCCGGGTTCAACCGCACCATCGAGCAGATCGAACGGGTCGCCCTGCGCTCGAAGGCGCCGATGCTGCTGGTCGGCCCGACCGGCGCCGGCAAGTCGTTCCTGGCCCGCCGCGTCCATGAGCTCAAGCGCGGTCGTCACCAGTTGGGCGGTCGCTTCATCGAGGTGAACTGCGCCACCCTGCGCGGCGACGGCGCCATGTCGACCCTGTTCGGCCATGCCAAAGGCGCCTTCACCGGCGCGCAGAACGCCCGCGACGGCCTGCTGCGCGCCGCCGACGGCGGCATGCTATTCCTCGACGAAATCGGTGAGCTGGGCGCCGACGAACAGGCCATGCTGCTCAAGGCCATCGAAGAAAAGCGCTTCTTCCCGCTGGGCGCCGACCGTGAGGTGGAAAGCGACTTCCAACTGATCGCCGGCACCCACCGCGACCTGCGCGCCAAGGTCGCCGACGGCTCGTTCCGCGAAGACCTGTTCGCCCGCATCAACCTGTGGACCTTCGCCCTGCCGGGCCTGGCCCAGCGGCGCGAGGACATCGAGCCGAACCTGGATTTCGAGTTGCAGCGCCACGCCCGTGAGCAAGGCCGCCAGGTGCGCTTCAACCTCGAAGCCAAGCGCCGCTACCTGGCCTTCGCCCACGCCAGCGAAGCACGCTGGGCCGGTAACTTCCGCGAGCTGTCGGCATCGATCACGCGCATGGCGACCCTGGCCGACAGCGGGCGCATCGACGAGGCACTGGTCGAGGAAGAGATCGCTCGGCTGCGCTATGCCTGGGGCCTGGAATCGGCAACCGAGCCGCTGCTGGCCGGCCGCGAACTGGACCTGTTCGACCAGGTACAACTGCAGGCGGTGATCGATGTGTGCCGCCGCGCCCAGAGCCTGTCCGAGGCCGGGCGCCAGCTGTTCGCGGTATCACGCCAGGAGAAGGCCAACCCTAACGACGCCGACCGCCTGCGCAAGTACCTGACGCGGTTCGGGCTGGATTGGCAGCAACTAAAGTCGTAGGGCTTGCCATCAGACTGGCTCGGTACGGTATGCTTGCCCAGTCTTCAGGGCGGGGTGAAAGTCCCCACCGGCGGTAAATCGAAAGATGAGCCCGCGAGCGCCCCGGCCATGCCGGGGGTCAGCAGATCTGGTGAGATTCCAGGGCCGACGGTCATAGTCCGGATGAAAGAAGGCGTTTGGCAGGGGCCGTCCAGGCGCCCTTGCGCGCGCATTTTGTTCGCCCCGAGACGTTCATCGATCATTCACGAGGAGCGTTTCATGTCCACCCCGCTTAACAAGCAATTCCCCAACGTCAGCGCCGCCATCGCCGCCTTCCAGGCCGGGCGCCCCGTACTGCTGCTCGACGACGACGACCGCGAGGACGAAGCCGACATCGTCGCTGCCGCCGAGAACCTTTCGCTGCAGACCATGGCCATGATGATCCGCGATTGCAGCGGTATCGTCTGCCTGTGCCTGGACGAAGCCACCGTCGACGCCCTGCAGCTGGCGCCGATGGTGCAGAACAACCAGGCCCGCCACGGCACCGGCTTCACCGTCACCATCGAAGCCGCCGAGGGCGTCAGCACCGGCGTGTCGGCGCAGGACCGCATCACCACCATCGAAGCCGCGCTGCGCTCCACCGCGCAACAGCGCCACATTGTCAGCCCCGGCCATGTATTCCCCCTGCGCGCCCGTGACGGCGGCGTGCTGACCCGTCGCGGCCACACCGAAG
The DNA here is from genome assembly GCF_018596375.1 of Pseudomonas sp. RC3H12. NCBI lineage: Bacteria > Pseudomonadati > Pseudomonadota > Gammaproteobacteria > Pseudomonadales > Pseudomonadaceae > Pseudomonas > Pseudomonas sp. RC3H12. Next base: position 4,238,296 of record NZ_CP075595.1, read on the forward strand.
GCTCGGTGGACCTGGCCCGCCTGGCCGGCCTGCGCCCGGCGGCGGTGCTGTGCGAACTGATGAACCCCGATGGCAGCATGGCCCGGGGCGAGCAGGTGGCGGTGTATGCGCGGCAGTACAACCTGCCGGTGCTGACCATCGAGGAGCTGGCGCGCTATCGCGAGGCGATGGTTGAGCTGGAGGCCGAGCCGGCCTGATCCAAAGGCATCGCGGGGCAAGCCCGCTCCCACGCCAAGTACCAAGGTGCTTCGTGGGGGCGGGCTGGCCCCGCGATGAGGCCAGGCCTCAACGCAACCCCAACGGCCCCTTCAGATACTCATACAACCCCGCCGCACTCTTGCGATAGCCATCGGCTGTCAGATGGACAAGATCAGGCCGCGCCAGCCCCTGCGCCTGCCAGCCGGCGATCGAGCACGGCCCGCCCATGAACCCCTGCCAATCCCAGAACAGCGCCTTGTGCTTGCGCGCCATCTGCTTCTGGATACGGATCACCGAGGCCAGCGGTTGCGGCTGGCGCGCCGCGCAACTGCGCGCCTTGCGCTGCTTGATCGAGTCCGGCGGGCCGACCAGCAGTATCGCCGCCTGCGGCAGGTCTTTGCGCACGCCCGTAAGGGTCGCCTCCAACTGCGCCTGGTACAGCGCCAGGTCGAGCTTGTCGTCGAACGCCTCATTGGTGCCGTAGGCCAGGATCACCAGGTCCGGCCGCACGGCCTTGAGGCTGTCGCGCCAACCCGCCTGCCACTTGTCCACCACCTCCAGGCGCGCGCCGTTGATGCCCAGCGTCGAATAGATCACCCCGGCATTCTTCTGCCCCTGCAGGTACCAGCCACCCAAGGCGACGCCACGGCCACCCTCCACCGTCAGTTGCACCGGCAGGCCGACATTGGCGAACGCCGGGCTGAAGCGCCACTGGCCGTTGCTGGCCGGCAACACCCGGCGCTGGCCGCCATTGACCAGCAGGCTGGCACTCCCGCTGGACTGGTACAACGCCGAGACCTTGTAGCGCTGACGGTCTTCGTCACGCGCCTGCAGCATCACGCTGGAACGGTTGGCCTGCGGCAGCGAAAGGTAGCCGCCCAGCGGAAACTGATGGCTCTGCTGGTTGCGCGCCGACACCAGCTCCCACTGGCGCTTCTCGCTCTTGATGATCACTCGGTCGTTACGGATCCCCGGCACCGGCGAGGCCGGCACCAGGCCAATGCCACCGTCGCCGTAGCGTGCCTGCAGCAGGCGGCGCAGCTCGCCGCTGAACAGGTCGGCGGCGGTGTGCGAATCACCCAGCTGGACGATGGCAACCGGGGCACGCCCGGCATTGCGCAGCTTGCCGGCGAGCAGGGCGACGTTGCCGTCCTGGCGGCTGGCGGGCGCGGCGGTGGGCCGCGCCGCGGGCTGGGCGCTCACGCTGTTGGCGCCGGTGCTGCAACCCGGCGCGGCGCTGATCAGCAGGGCCAGGCCCAGCAGGTGATGCCATTGGCGCATCTCAATGTCCTGTTACGGTCAGGCCTGGAAAGCTGATCAGCGACAGTATCTGCTCGGCGATCATCTTCTGGCCTGTGATGGTGAAATGAATGCCGTCGTCGACCCGCACCTTCACCCGCTTGCCCTGCGCGGTCTGCACCGTGTACGCGAAGCTGGCGTCGGCGTAGCCGAGGATCGGGTTGGCCGACACGTAGTACTGGCCGTACAGCGCGGTCTGCTCCTGGTAGAGCCCGCTGAGGTAACCCATGGCGGTGGACAGCCGCGCCTTCTCCATGTTCGGCGGCCCGACCCAGATAACCTGCACGTTGTGCGTGCGGGCCTGCTCGAGGATCGAATCGATCCGGGCGCGATAGGCCACCTCCCATTCCGGCGACTTGAAGCGCAGGAACGGCTTGCCTTTGCCCTGGGGCATGTCCCACGGGTCGTTGGGGCCGAGGAACACCACCATCAGGCGCACGTTCGGTTCGTGGTCGAGGGTCTCGGCCACGGTCTTCGGCCAGTTGAAGAAGCCCGGGTAGGCAAGGCCGGTGCTCTGCTTGCTGAGGTTGACGGTGCGGATCTGGTAACGCTTGCGCAAGCTGTTGGCCAGGTGCGGGGCAACGCCCTGCATCAGCGAATCGCCGACCAGGAACACCTCGTCACCAGCGGCCAGGGAGGCCACGGTGCCCGGTTGCAGCAATACCGGCGCCGGGGCTGGTGCTGGAGTTGCCGCTGGCATTGGCGCTGACGCCGGCACTGCCGCGACGGACGGGGTTACAGCGACGGGCGGGGGCACGTGAACAGGCGCCGGCGTGTGCGCCGCACCGTGCGGCAGCGGTTTGGCCAGCGCCGCCGGGGTCTGCAGGTCGACCGTGACCACCGGCATCGGCGCGGGCAGGACCTCGGGCAGCGGCGCTTCGGCTACCTGCGGCGCCGGCTGCAGGCGCTCGAGCAGGTCGTCACGGCGGGCCTCCAGCAGCGCCGTCAGTTGCGCCCCCGTACGCCAGGCCGGCATCTGGCCCAGCAGCGGGATTTCGCAGCTCTGGTGGTACTTCTGCTGGCAGTAGAGTTTGATCGAGTCCTGGTTCAGCCAGAACAGCAGCGCGGTGGTGACCACGATCGCGTACAGGCCACGGGCAGCGCCCATCTGTACCTGGAACAGCTGTTTGCTATCAGAAGCTTGCATAGATGAACCCCGGCACGCCCGACTGCGAAGCGAAAATCACCAGCGACACACCGACCCCGAGCGGGATCGGGTACAGCTGCCACGGCAGGCGCTGGAAGGCCGCGCCACTCTGGCGCAGCAGCGCCAGCCATTGTGGATAACTGGCCACGAACAGCACGCAGGCCAGCAACATCAGGCCAGTGACACTGTTCAGGCCCGCCAGGCTGAGCTGGGCGATGTCGCCGAGCATCTCCAGTGCGCCCTCCAATGTCGGGCTGCGGAAGAAGATCCAGGCGAAGGCCACGTAGTGGAAGGTCATCAACCGCGCCAGCAAGCCCGATCCCGGCAGATTGGCGAACCCCGGGCACCACTGGCTGAACAGCTTGGAGATAGCCAGGCCCATGCCGTGCAGCGCGCCCCAGATGATGAAGTTCACGCTCGCCCCGTGCCACAGCCCGGACACCAGCATCGCCAGCAGCATGTTCAGGTTGCCGCGCCATACGCCCTGGCGGTTGCCGCCCAGCGGGATATAGACGTAGTCGCGGATGAAGCGCGACAGGCTGATGTGCCAGCGCCCCCAGAACTCCTTGAGGTTGTGTGCGGCATACGGCGCGTCGAAGTTGTCCGGCAGGCGGAACCCCAGCAACAAGGCGATGCCGGTGACCAGGTTGGTGTAGCCGCTGAAGTTGAAGTAGATCAGCAGGCTGTAGCCGTACACGCTCAACAGCACCTGCTCGGGGGTGGCGCTGCCTGGGGTGTCGAACACCGGGTCCACCCACTCGCTGCCCAGCCAGGCACTGAGGAAGAACAGCTTGACCACCGCCATCGCGATCAGCCCCAGTGCCCGCTGCGGCTCCAGCACCTGGCGCATGGCCGGCGGGCGGATCTGCGGCAGCATATGCAGGGCGCGGTTGACCGGCCCGGCCACCAGGCTGGGGAAGAACGCCAGGTACAAGGCCAGGTCCAGCGGCGCCGACGGCGCCAGCTCGCGCCGGTTGATCGACACCAGGTAGCTGACCGAATGGAAGGTATAGAACGACAGCCCGATCGGCACCAGCACTTCCAGCAACGGCAGCGCCACGTCGAACCCGGCGGTGGCCAGTGCGGCCTGCGCGCCTTCGACGAAGAACGCCTGGTACTTGAACAGGTAGAAACAGCCCAGCACCAGCGTCAACAGCAGCACGCGGCTAAACCAGCGCCCAGGGTAGCGCCCCGCCAGCAGGCCGAGCAGGTACACCAGCACACTGTAGCCCAGCAGGATGTAAAGCGACTGCAGGCTGAAGCTGGCCACCAGGCCATAGCTGGCCGTCAGCAGCAGCAGGTTCTGCAGCCGGACACTCCAGCACAGGCTCCAATAAAGCAGGAAGAACAGCGTGAAACAGAGGCCGAATTCGATCGAGAGGAAGCTCACAACGTAGTCCATTACATGACGTCGGGGAGGGAAGCCGCTGGCCCGCGGGCCAGAGCGCGCGGATTATGGCAGAGGGCCGCCACCCCCACAATTCGATTGCTTCGCAGATTGCAAGACGGGCCGTCGGGTACAAGTGCAACAAAATGCGACGAACCCGCCCTGCAATTTGCTCCCCCTGCCCCGCTCTGCTAGTGTCGCGCCGTTCTGGACACCACCGAGACTGTCGCCATGGCCCGCAAAAAAGCCTCCATCGATTTCGAACAATCCCTCGCCGACCTGCAAGCCCTGGTCGAGCGCCTGGAGAACGGCGAACTGTCGCTGGAAGAGTCGCTGGCCGCCTTCGAGCAAGGCATCGCCCTGACCCGCGATTGCCAGGGCGCCCTGGCTCAGGCCGAGCAGAAGGTGCAGATCCTGCTGGAGCGTGACGGCGAGCTGGCCGCGCAACCGTTCGACGCGGAGCCCGAGGCATGATCGCCCAGTACCAGGCAAGCGCCCAGGCCCGGGTCGACGCGGCCCTGGAACCCTTGTTCCAAGCCCCCTCAAAGGAGCTCGAGCGTCTCTACGCGGCCATGCGCTACAGCGTGATGAACGGCGGCAAGCGTGTGCGCCCGCTGCTGGCCTACGCCGCCTGCGAGGCCTTCGGTGTGCCGGCGGAGCAGGCCAACGGCGCCGCCTGCGCGGTTGAGCTGATCCATGCCTACTCACTGGTACACGACGACCTGCCGGCCATGGACGACGACGACCTGCGCCGCGGCCAGCCGACCACCCACAAGGCCTTCGACGAAGCGTGCGCGATCCTCGCCGGCGACGGTTTGCAAAGCCTGGCCTTCAGCGCCCTGCTCGATACGCGCCTGAGCCCGCAGCCCGACGCCATCCGCCTGCAGATGGTCCAGGCCTTGGCCAAGGCGGCCGGCCCTGCGGGCATGGTCGGCGGCCAAGCCATCGACCTCGGCTCGGTGGGCCTGAAGCTCGACCAGAAAGCCTTGGAGTACATGCACCGGCACAAGACCGGCGCGCTGATCGAAGCCAGCGTGCGCCTCGGCGCCCTGGCCAGCGCCCGCGCCGGGCAGGTCCAGCTCGATTTGCTGCAGACTTATGCACAGGCCATCGGCCTGGCGTTCCAGGTGCAGGACGATATCCTCGACGTGGAGAGCGACACCGCCACCCTGGGCAAACGCCAGGGCGCCGATATCGCCCGCGACAAGCCGACCTACCCGGCGCTGCTCGGGCTGGAGGCGGCCAAAGCCTATGCCCTGGAGCTGCGCGACCAGGCGCTGGCCGCGCTGGCAGGCTTTGGCGAGAATGCCGAACCACTGCGGGCGCTGGCCCGCTACATCGTCGAACGCCGCCACTGAGGCACCCGTGGGAGCATCGGCGTACCGCCGCTCCCACGCTGATCAACGACACCTTGGCCACACCCGACTGAATGGGCAGCTTTTCCTACAATGGGGTAAACTGCCGCGTCTTCACACCTATAACGACTCGCCTGATGCCCACGACGTTTCAAGAGATCCCCCGCGAACGCCCGGTCACGCCGCTGCTGGACCGCGCCGACACGCCCGCCGGCCTGCGCCGGCTGGCCGAAGCCGACCTGGAGACCCTGGCCGACGAGCTGCGCCAGGACCTGCTCTATACCGTCGGGCAGACCGGTGGGCATTTTGGTGCGGGCCTGGGCGTCATCGAGCTGACGATCGCCCTGCACTACGTCTTCGACACCCCGGATGACCGGCTGGTGTGGGACGTCGGCCACCAGGCCTACCCGCACAAGATCCTCACCGGCCGGCGCGAGCGCATGCTCAGCCTGCGCCAGAAGGACGGCATCGCCGCCTTCCCGCGCCGCAGCGAGAGCGAGTACGACACCTTCGGCGTTGGCCACTCCAGCACCTCGATCAGCGCCGCGCTGGGCATGGCCATCGCCGCCCGCCTGCAGAACGACCCGCGCAAGTCGATCGCGGTGATCGGCGACGGCGCGCTGACCGCCGGCATGGCCTTCGAGGCGCTGAACCACGCCCAGGAAGTCAACGCCGACATGCTGGTGATCCTCAACGACAACGACATGTCGATTTCGCGCAATGTCGGCGGCCTGTCCAACTACCTGGCCAAGATCCTCTCCAGCCGCACCTACGCGAGCATGCGCGAAGGCAGCAAGAAAGTGCTGTCGCGCCTGCCCGGTGCCTGGGAAATCGCCCGCCGCACCGAGGAGTACGCCAAGGGCATGCTGGTGCCGGGCACGCTGTTCGAGGAACTGGGCTGGAACTACATCGGCCCGATCGACGGCCACGACCTGCCGACCCTGATCGCCACCCTGCGCAACATGCGCGACCTCAAGGGCCCGCAGTTCCTCCATGTGGTGACCAAGAAGGGCAAGGGCTTCGCCCCGGCCGAGGTCGACCCGATCGGCTACCACGCCATCACCAAGCTGGAGCCAGCCGACAAGCCGGTCGCGCCGAAGAAGACCAGCGGCCCGAAATACGCCTCGGTGTTCGGCCAGTGGCTATGCGACATGGCCGCCGCCGACAATCGCCTGGTGGGCATCACCCCGGCGATGAAGGAAGGCTCGGACCTGATCGACTTCAGCGAACGCTACCCGGAGCGCTACTTCGACGTCGCCATCGCCGAGCAGCACGCGGTCACCCTGGCCGCGGGCATGGCCTGCGAGGGTGCCAAGCCGGTGGTGGCGATCTACTCGACCTTCCTGCAACGCGCCTATGACCAGCTGATCCACGACGTGGCGGTGCAGGACCTCGATGTGCTGTTCGCCATCGACCGCGCCGGCCTGGTCGGCGAGGACGGCCCGACCCACGCCGGCGCCTACGACCTGTCCTACCTGCGCTGCATCCCCGGCATGCTGGTGATGACCCCGAGCGACGAGAACGAGCTGCGCAAGATGCTCAGCACCGGCCACCACTACAAGGGCCCGGCCGCCGTGCGCTACCCACGCGGCACCGGCCCGAATGCGCCGATCAGCGGCGATCTGGAGCCACTGGACATCGGCAAGGGCGTGGTCCGCCGCCAGGGTGGCAAGGTCGCCCTGCTCGTGTTCGGCGTACAGCTGGCCGCAGCCCTGCAGGTGGCCGAGCAGATCGATGCCACCGTGGTCGACATGCGTTTCGTCAAGCCACTGGACGAGGCACTGGTGCTGGAAATGGCCGCCAGCCATGAGCTGCTGGTGACCATCGAAGAGAATGCCATCATGGGTGGCGCCGGCGCAGCGGTCGGCGAGTTCCTCGCCCGCGAAGCGGTGGTCAAGCCGCTGCTGCACCTGGGGCTGCCGGATATCTATGTCGAGCATGCCAAGCCTGCGCAGATGCTGGCCGAGTGCGGGCTGGATGCGGCAGGGATCGAAGCCTCCGTCAAAACCCGAATGGCCAAGCTCGGACTGTAAGGCCGTATCGCGGGGCAAGTCGCGGCGGTGCGCCGATGGGACTTGCCCCGCGATTGCAATGGAACTGCCCCATGAAGATCCGCGCCCTCCCCCTGCTCTGCCTCCCCGCCGCCGCCCTGGCAGCCGAACCTTCCCGCGATGACGCCCTCAAGCTTCCCGACGTGCTGATCAGCGCCAGCCGCCAGGTCGAGTCGCGTACCGCCACCAGCGCCGCCAACACGGTGTTCACCCGTGCCGACATCGACCGCCTGCAACCCAGCAGCGTCACCGATCTGCTCGCCCGCGTGCCCGGCGTGCAGGTCGCGCCCACCGGCGGTCGCGGCAGCCTGCCGGGCATCTTCGTGCGCGGCACCAAGGCCGCCCAGACCCTGGTGCTGGTTGATGGCGTGCGCATCGCCAACGCCACCTCCGGCGACAGCGGCCTGCAGTTTCTCGGCATCGACCAGATCGAACGGGTGGAAGTGCTGCGCGGCTCGCGCTCGGCGGTTTACGGCAGCGACGCCATCGGCGGGGTGATCCAGATCTTCACCCGGCGTGGCGAGGGCCAAGGCCTGCAACCGCGCCTGCGCCTGGCGGCCGGCAGCAACCAGACCTGGCAGCGCAGCCTGGGCCTGTCCGGTGGCGATGGCGCGACCCGCTTCAACCTCGGCGCCAGCCTGGACGAGACGGCCGGCATCGATTCGACCGGGCCGTCGTATGCCAGCGATGGCGACCATGACGCCTATCGCAACCGCTCGCTGAACCTGAGCTTGAGCCACAGCTTCAACGAGCGCTTCGAAGCGGGCTTGAACCTGCTCGACAGCCGTGGGCGCAGTGAATACGACAATCCTTATGGGCGGCTGGATGAAACCACCTATCTGAGTTATCCACAGCAGCCCTACACCGATTTCAGCGTCAGCAGCCTGGGCACCTGGTTCGACGCCCAGCTGAGCGACACCTGGCACTCCAGGTTGGAACTTGGCCACAGCGAAAACCGTGACGACAAGCGTGACAAGATGAGCGACGAGCGCTTCATCTACAACACCTACCGTGACCAGGTCACTTGGCAGAACGATTTCACACTCGACGAGCGCAACCAGCTGATGCTGGGTGGCGACTGGTACCAGGACCGCTTCCACGGTACGGCGAACTTCAGCGAGGACAGCCGCTGGAACCGCGCAGCCTTCGCCCAGTACCGCTTTGCCGGGGACAGCTTCTCGAGCGAACTGGGTGTACGCCAGGACCGTAACCAGCAATTCGGCGACCAGACCACCTGGAATGCCAGCCTCACTGTCCCGCTGAACCCTCGCAACGACGTGCTGCTCTCCTACAGCGAGGGCTTTCGCGCCCCGACCTTCAACGATCTCTACGATGTGCAGTACGGCAACCCGGACCTGCGCCCCGAGCACTCGAAAAGCTACGAACTGCAATGGCGCAGCCAGCTGGCCAGTGATACACGGCTGGAAGCCTCGCTGTATCGCACCGACCTGCGCGACGCAATCAACTACGACCCCGAGCGTAGGCGGCCCGGCAATGTCGAAAATGCGCGAATCAATGGCATGGAGCTGTCGCTGCAGCAGGAATGGGCCGGTTGGACCTCTCAGTTGGGCCTAAGCCTGGTCGACCCGCGTGACCGGGAAAGCGGCCATACCCTTCAACGCCGCGCTCGTCGCACGTTGAGCCTGGATGTGGATCGACAATTTGCTCGCTACAGCGTGGGGGCCAGCTGGCAGGCCGTCAGTGGTAGCTACGACGATCCGTCCAACAATCGGCGCATGGGGGGCTATGGGTTGCTCGGCCTACGTGGCGGCATGGCCCTGACAGACGAGGTGAAGGTGGAGCTGAAGCTGGACAATCTGCTGGACAAGCAATACAGCCGCGCCCTCTACAGCTACGACGGCAGTTGGCACGGCTATCGCGAAGAAGGACGCACCTGGCTGTTGAGCCTTACCTGGACACCGGCGCTCTAGCATCGAGCAACGCACACAGCCGAGCAGTGGCCTCGATCATCTGCCCGCTGGGCCGCTCCAGGCCCTTGTCCGGCACCACCAGCAAACGCTCGCCCTTCACCGCGCTCAGCCGCGGCCAGTTGCGCCAACTGGCCAGTTGCGCCTCATCGCCCGCCAGGATCACCTCCGGGTCGCGCAGCAGCACCGACTCCACGCTGACCTGCGGGGCGGGCTGGGCCAGGTCATCGAACACATTGCGCGCCCCGCACACGCGCAAGGCGTCGCTGACCACCTGGCGGCCACCCAAGGTGTACAGCGGCTTGTCCCAGACCTGGTAGAACACCCGCAGCGGCGCCTCACGCCGGTAGCGGTCGCGCAGCCCCTGCAGCCGCTCACGCAGGCTGGCGGCATAGGCGCGGCCTTGCTGGTCACGGTCAATACGTTGGGCGATGGCTTCGATCTGGTCGATCAACTGGTCGAGGTTGCCGGGCTCGCCGCTGAACGTGGCGATGCCCAGGCGCCTGAGCTGGTCGCGCTGGGCTGGCGGCACGCTGCCGGGCCACAGCAGCAAGAGGTCGGGCTCAAGGCTTAACAGGCGCTCCATGTCGAGCTGGCCATGGCGGCCGACGGAAGGCAACCGGGCCAGCGCCGGCGGACGCTCGCCGCCATCGAGCACACCGACCAGCAACTCGCCGGCTCGTAGCTCCAGGACAATCTCGGTCATCGACGGCGCCAGGCTGACCACCCGCGGCGCGGCCTCGGCCACGGCGCCGAGACACAGCAGCAAAAACCCGGCGAACAGCGCCCGCATCAGCCGAGCTGGCGCGGGATGCGATAGAGGTACAGCAGCACCACGGTGGACAGGGCGAGGAGAATCTGCGGTACCGCCTCCAACCCGACCAGCACCGACAGCGCGGCAACCCAGGCCGGGAAGCAGGCGAACAGCATGGCCAGGCGGCGCACGCGGGCCAGCTCGATCCAGCCCGCCGGTTCTTCGGCGCTGCCCAATACCTTGTCGGTGGCGATCAACGCCCGCTTGTACGCGCTGAAGCGCGGCAGGCTGAGGAACATGCTGGCGGCACCGGCGATGAACAGCGGCATGGCCAGCACCGGGATCAGCGCCTCGCCGCCACCAAAGGCCCAGGCCATCACCGGCAGCGGCAGCAACCCCACGGCCAGATACTGCCACCAGGCCAGCGCCAGCCGCCGCTTCACCTCTGTGCGCGTCACGCCTGGGGCACCTCGCCCTGGTGCTTGTTGCCCATCATGTGGCCGAGCTTGTCGGCCTTGGTGGCCAGGTACAGGCGGTTGTGCGGGTTGTGGCCAGTGTGCAGCGGCACGCGCTCGGCGACCTTGATGCTCATGTCGGTCAGCGCCTTTACCTTGCGCGGGTTGTTGGTCATCAGACGCAGCGACTTCACGCCCAGGTGCTCGAGCATCGGCAGGCACATGGCGTAGTCACGTTGATCGGCGGCGAAGCCCAGGCGCTCGTTGGCCTCGACGGTATCGGCACCGCCGTCTTGCAGTTCGTAGGCGCGGATCTTGTTCAGCAGGCCGATGCCACGGCCTTCCTGGCGCAGGTACAGCAGTACACCCCGGCCTTCACGGGCGATGGCCTGCAATGCGGCCTCCAGCTGCGAGCCGCAGTCGCAACGCTGGCTGAACAGCGCATCGCCAGTCAGGCATTCGGAGTGCAGACGCCCCAGCACCGGCTCGCCGTCGGCGATATCACCCAGGCTGAGCACCACGTGCTCGCGGCCAGTGGCTTCGTCGAGGAAGCCATGCATGGTGAAGGTCGCAAAGGGAGTCGGGAGTTTCGAGGCGGCAACAAAGACGACGGGCACGTTGTGCTCCTGGGCAGTAGGATTTTTCAGATCGGCCGATTGTATCAGCAGCCCGGCGCAGGTGCGCAGGAGGAATATCGTGGCTTAAGATCGAAAAGTTAGATGCATATGGCCGCACACCGGCCCCTGCGGGAGCGGACTGCGGGGCATTTATTGATGAGGCAGGTGATCATCCGTAAACGGATAAGGCTGCTTCCAGCGCTCAAAGATCGGCTTCAGCTCGCCGCTGCGCACCAGTTGCTCCATGCGCCGGTCGAACAGGTCGCGCAGGACTTTTCCCTGCTCACTGTGGGTGAAGGCCAGGTACAACGGCAGCTCGGCGACATGGGTGCGGCGAAAGCGCGTGGCATCGGGCGCCTGGCCAAGCACATAGTCGACCTCGGCGAGCGCATCGATGTAGAAATCGACCCGGTCATGTACGAGCATCGGCAGGATGCCCTCGCGACGCTGGATCTCGCGGAAGTTATGGATCCCGGGCAGATAGCTGGCGTAGTCGTAGCCGCGCACCCAGGCCAGCCGGTACTGGCCGATGGTCTCGAGCGTTGGCACCGGCTTGTCGACCAGGCCCAGGGCATAGATATGGTCCTGGTCGAAGTACCACTGCGGGTACAGGTTGTCGGCGTTCTCTTCCTTGTAGGAGCCGACCCAGGCATCCGCCTCGCCGCGCTTCACCAGCCCGACGGCGCGGCTGTAGGGCGCGCTCTTGACCACGACCTTGACCCCGGCCGGCTCGAACACCTTGCGCAACACGTCCCAGGCCAGCCCGCTGCCATCGGCATTGGTGTAGTCGACCCACGCCTCGCTGACCAGACGCACCTGCGCCGGCGCCTCCTGGGCCATCGCACCCGGCCCCGCGACCAACAGCATCGATGCCAGCACCACAGCCTTCAGGCCCATCGCAACGCTCCCTGTATCAGGCCACCGCCCACACCAGAACCTGCATGCCCAGCCAGGCGAACACGCCGGCCAGGATATCGTCGAGCATGATCCCGAACCCACCATGCACATGGCGGTCGACCCAGCGGATCGGCCACGGCTTGAGGATGTCGAAGAAGCGGAACATCAGGAACCCCGCCAGCAGCCACTGCCAACCTTCCGGCACCAGCCACAGGGTGATCCACATGCCGACGATCTCGTCCCAGACAATGCCCTCGTGGTCGTGCACGCGCAAGTCGTTGGCCACCTTGCCGCACAACCACACGCCGAACAGCATGCTGATGCCCAGCAACAGCCAATAGCCCCAGTCGGGCAACATCTGCCAGAGCGGGATGAACGGCAGCGCCACCAGCGAACCCCAGGTTCCCGGGGCCTTGGGCAAAGTCCCGGAGCCGAAGCCGAAGGCGATGAAGTGCCACGGGTTGCGCCAGACCGAAGGCGGAACGAACTCCGCAGGCACCTGGTTGGGGTGGTCGGTCACGGTGTCTCCCTGAAATGTTGATAGCCCCGCTGCACGGGGGTGATGTCCTGGCCTTGCGGGTCACGCAAGGTCACGCCCTGGCCTTGCAGTACACGACCGATGACGTGCACCTCGCGGGCCAGGGCGGTCAGTGCGCTTTCCGGCACGGTGAACGCCAGCACGTAGTCGTCACCACCGGTGAGCGCTGCATGCAAGGCCGCTTCTCTACCGAGGAAAGCCTGTAAAGGAGCAGACACGGGGACCTGCGCCAGGTTCACCTGCAGCGCAACGCCGGACGCCTTGGCGATATGCCCGCAGTCGGCCAGCAGGCCGTCGGAAATATCCAGCGCCGCCGTGGCCAGGCCGCGCAGGCGCTCGCCCAGTTGCAGTTGCGGCAAGGGCGACCAGTAATGCTCGAGCAATGGCCCGGCCACATCGGCAGCCGCCTCACGTTCGCCCAGCACCAGCGGCAAGGCCCCCGCCGCGTTGCCCAGGAAACCACCGACACACAGCAGGTCGCCCGGCTGCGCGCCGCTGCGACGCAGCGCCTGGCCGGTCGGCACCCGGCCGAACACGGTCACGGTGATGCTCAACGGGCCCCGTGTAGTGTCGCCACCAATCAGGCTGATACCGCAGCGCGCGGCCATGCGGCCGAGGCCGTCGGCAAAGCCGGCAAGCCATTGCGCGCCGACCTGGGGCAGGGTGAGGGCGAGGGTGAAGCCGATGGCCGTGGCGCCCATGGCCGCCAGGTCGCTGACCGCCACGGCCAGCGAACGCTGGCCGAGCAGCAACGGGTCGCAGACTGCGGGGAAATGCACACCGGCCACGAGCGTGTCGGTGGAGATTGCCAGCTGCTCGCCGGCAGGCAGGTCCAGCAGGGCACAGTCGTCGCCGATCCCCAGGGCCACGCCCTCGCCGCCCTGCGCACAGGGCGCTGCGGCGAAGAAATGGCGGATCAGCTCGAACTCACCCATGGCTCGTCAGCGCCGCGATCAGCGCTTGTTCGCCTTGACTTCCGCCTCACGCAGACGCGGAGCCAGCTTGTCGAGCACGCCGTTGACGAACTTGTGGCCGTCAGTGGCGCCGAACACCTTCGCCAGCTCCACACCTTCGTTGATGACGACGCGGTACGGCACGTCGACGCGCATCATGAATTCCCAGGTGGACAGGCGCAGCACGGCCAGCTCGACCGGGTCGAGCTCTTCCAGCGGCGTGTCCAGGCAAGGCTTGAGCGCCTCGTCGATCTCGGCCTTCTTCGCCGGGACCCCGTGCAGGATCTCGCGGAAGTAGGCGCCGTCGATATCGGTGAAATCGTTGTCGACCCGGAATTGCGCCTCGACCTCGTTCAGCGAATGCTTGGCCATGTGCCACTGGTAGAGCGCTTGCGTGGCGAGCTTGCGGGCTTCGCGACGCTTGGCGCTCTTCGAGGGCTTGCCGGCATCCGCGGGTTTTGGATCGCGCGGGTTGAAACGATCGCTTTCGTCGCTAATCACTTGGCCTCCAACTGCGCCAGCAGGCTGACCATTTCCAGAGCGGACAGGGCAGCTTCGGCACCTTTGTTGCCGGCCTTGGTGCCGGAACGCTCGATGGCCTGCTCGATGGAATCGACGGTCAGTACGCCGAAGGCCACCGGAACACCGAACTCCATGGACACCTGGGCCAGGCCCTTGGTGCACTCGCCCGCCACGTATTCGAAGTGCGGGGTACCGCCACGGATCACCGCGCCCAGGGCGACGATCGCGTCATAAGCGCCCTGTTGGGCGACTTTCTGTGCCACCAGCGGGATTTCGAACGCGCCCGGGGCACGGATGATGGTGATGTCGCTTTCGCTGACGCCGTGGCGTACCAGGGCATCGACTGCACCGCTTACCAGGCTTTCGACGACGAAGCTGTTGAAGCGGCCAACCACCAAAGCATAGCGACCTTTGGGGGCGATGAAGGTACCTTCGATGGTCTTCAGGGTCATTCCGGAGTTCTCATCTTCAAGAGCGAGGCCGCGCTGTGGCGGCCTCGGGAGGGTTTTGACTCGAGCTTAAGGGCGATCAGGCCGCCTCAAGTCACTCGGAGGGCACGTATTCTACAACTTCCAGATCGAATCCGGATATCGCATTGAACTTCATCGGCGAACTCATCAGGCGCATCTTGCGCACACCGAGGTCGCGCAGGATCTGCGAACCGGCACCGACGGTGCTGTAGGTGGTGGGTGCCTTGGGCTGCGCATCGCCCGCGCTTTCGCGGATGTGCGCCAGCAGCACGTCGCCGTCCAGCGGGTGGCCCAGTAGCAGGACCACGCCGCTGCCGGCCTCGGCCACCGCGGCCATGGCCGCGCGCAGGCTCCAGCGCCCCGGCTGCTTGACCAGCAGCAGGTCGCGCAGCGGGTCCATGTTGTGCACCCGTACCAGGGTCGGCTCTTCGGCGCAGATCTTGCCGAGCGTCAGGGCCATGTGCACGTCGCCTTCCACCGCGTCACGGTAGGTGACCAGGTTGAATTCGCCCAGCTCGCTCTCGATCGGCTGCTCGGACACGCGCTGCACGGTGCGCTCGTGGATCATGCGGTAGTGGATCAGGTCGGCGATGGTGCCGATCTTCAAGCCATGCTCGGCAGCGAACACTTCCAGCTCGGCGCGGCGCGACATGGTGCCGTCGTCGTTCATCACCTCGCAGATCACCCCGCTTGGCTCGAAACCGGCCATGCGCGCCAGGTCGCAGGCCGCCTCGGTGTGGCCGGCACGGGCCAGGGTGCCGCCGGGCTGGGCCATCAGCGGGAAGATATGCCCAGGGCTGACGATGTCCTCGGCCTTGGCGTCCTTGGCCGCAGCCGCCTGCACGGTGCGGGCGCGGTCGGCGGCGGAGATGCCGGTGGTGACGCCTTCGGCGGCCTCGATCGACACGGTGAACTTGGTGCCGAAGCCCGAACCGTTGCGCGGCGCCATCAGCGGCAGCTTCAGGGTTTCGCAGCGCTCGCGGGTCATCGGCATGCAGATCAGGCCACGGGCGTGCTTGGCCATGAAATTGATGTGCTCGGGCAGGCAGCACTCGGCCGCCATGATGATGTCGCCTTCGTTCTCGCGGTCTTCGTCATCCATGAGGATGACCATTTTGCCCTGGCGGATGTCTTCGACCAGTTCTTCGATGCTGTTGAGCGCCACGCGGCACCCCCTTCTCAATCAGGATTTCAAGAAGCCGTTGGCGGCCAGGAAGCTTTCGGTGATGCCACTGCCTTTGCTCGGCTCGGCGGCCTTGTCGCCCAGCAGCAGACGCTCCAGGTAACGGGCCAGCAGGTCGACCTCAAGGTTCACCCGACGCCCTACGCGGTAGTCGGCCATGATGGTTTCGGACAGGGTGTGCGGGACGATGGTCAGCTCGAACTCGGCGCCATCGACTTCGTTGACCGTCAGGCTGGTGCCGTCGACGGTGATCGAGCCCTTGTGGGCGATGTACTTGGCCAGCTCCTTGGGCGCACGCACGCGGAACTGGATGGCGCGGGCGCTATCGGCGCGCGAGACGATCTCGCCGACACCGTCGACGTGGCCGCTGACCAGGTGGCCGCCCAGGCGGGTGGTCGGGGTCAGGGCCTTTTCCAGGTTGACCCGGCTGCCGCTCTTGAGGTCGATCATGGCCGTGCGCTTGAGGGTCTCGACGCTGACGTCGGCCCAGAAGCCGTCGCCGGGCAGCTCGACGGCGGTCAGGCACACGCCGTTGACCGCGATGCTGTCGCCAAGCTTGACGTCGGCCAGGTCGAGCTTGCCGGTCTCGACATAGACACGCACGTCACCGCCCTTGGGGGTGAGGCTGCGGATGGTGCCAATGGATTCGATGATGCCGGTGAACATGCTGTTCTCCTCAAGTACGGGCTGCGCGAAGCAAGCCAGGCATTATACGCCGGGGGCCGGCAGGGGGATGGCAGTGACTCGCCAGTCATCGCCGACCGCGCGCATGTCGGTAATCTTCAGCCGCGGCGCCTCGCTCATTTTCGACAACGGCCAGTCCAGCAGCGGACGGGCATCGGAGCCGAGGAAGGTGCCGGCGACGAACAACTGGTACTCGTCGACCAGGCCCTGGCGGGCGAAGGCGCCGACCAGGCCGGCGCCGGCTTCCAGGAGGATTTCGTTGACGCCGCGCCCGGCCAGCACCCGCAGCAGGGCCGGCAAGTCGACGCGGCCGTCGCTGCCGGGCAGGTCGAGCAGCTCATGACCGGCGGCGGCATAACGAGGGTCCTCGCCGGCGGCGGTCACCACCAGCGCCGGGCCGGCCTGGAAGAACGGCGCGTCCAGTGGCAGGCGCAGCCGCCCGTCGATCAGCACGCGCAGCGGCGGGCGCGACACGGCCAGGGCGGTGAGCGCCTCATCCAGGCCCAGTTCTTCGCCACGCACGGTCATGCGGGCGTTGTCGAACAGCACGCTTTCGGCGCTGGTCAGCACCACGCTGGACCGGGCGCGCAGGCGCTGGACCGCGGCACGGGCGGCGGGGCCGGTGATCCACTGGCTCTCGCCACTGGCCATGGCAGTGCGACCGTCCAGGCTCATCGCCAGCTTGGCGCGCACGAATGGCAGGCCGTGCTCCATACGTTTGAGGAAGCCTGGGTTGAGGGCGCGGGCCTCGGCTTCGAGCACCCCGCTGGCGACCTCGATGCCGGCCTCGCGCAGACGGCGCAGGCCATTGCCGGCCACTTGCGGGTTGGGGTCCTGCATGGCCGCCACCACCCGCGCCACCCCGGCGTTGACCAGGGCTTCGGCGCACGGCGGCGTGCGCCCATGGTGGCTGCAGGGCTCGAGGGTGACGTAGGCACAGGCGCCTCGGGCGCGCTCGCCGGCCTGGCGCAGGGCGTGAACCTCGGCGTGCGGCTCGCCAGCACGCACATGCCAGCCCTCGCCGACCACCTCGCCATCGCGCACGATCACGCAGCCCACGCGGGGGTTGGGGTGGGTGCTGTACAGGCCCTTGCGGGCCAGTTCCACGGCCCGGGCCATGTAGTGGGCGTCGAGAATGGTTTGGCTGGACATGCTTACTCTTTGGCTGGCTCGCGGGCCAGGCGGTCGATTTCTTCGCGGAATTCGTCGAGGTCCTGGAAACGCCGGTAGACCGAGGCGAATCGGATGTAGGCCACTTCGTCGAGCTTGCGCAGCTCGGCCATCACCATCTCACCGACCACCAGCGATTTCACTTCACGCTCGCCGGTGGCACGCAGGCGGCTCTTGATGTGCGCCAGCGCCGCTTCCAGGCGCTCGACGCTGACCGGGCGCTTTTCCAGCGCGCGCTGCATGCCGGCCCGCAGCTTGTCCTCATCGAAGGGCTGGCGCGTGCCGTCCTGCTTGATCAGCCGCGGCAGCACCAGCTCGGCGGTTTCGAAGGTGGTGAAACGTTCGCCGCAAGCGACGCACTCGCGACGGCGACGCACCTGTTCGCCCTCGGCGACCAGGCGCGAGTCGATGACCTTGGTGTCGTTGGCGCCGCAAAACGGACAGTGCATGGTGGCAGGCAACAAAAAAAGGGAGGGCCATGGTAGCGCATTGCACTGGCAAGACAAGCCAAAGGGTTTACCATCCATGCAAATCTGCCCGTGAAGGACGACCCCATGTACCCTCGAGCGCTCGTCGTGCTGTGTTGCGCCGCCCTGCTCGCCGCCTGCGGCAGCGACCGCCCCAAGCCGGAACAGGCCCCGGCGCCGGTGCCGGCCAAGGTGGCGAAGAAGACCGAACCCCTGGGCCCGCTGCCGGCCTACCAGCGCGAGCTGAGCGGTACCCTGATGGAAATCCCAGCAGGTGCCGATGTGGAGCTGGCCCTGCTGGTGATCGACGAGCGTGGCCGCCCGCAGCAACTGCTGGCCAGCAGCACCCTGAGCGGTACCGGCCAGGCCCTGCCCTACCGCCTGCGCTTCAACCCCGAAGCCTTCCCGGCCGGCGCCCGCGTCGAACTGCGCGGCCGCGCCAGCCGCTCCGGGCAACTGATCCTGCACCTGCCTCCGGTACCCATCGCCCAGGCCCAGACCCAGGCCACCGGCCCGCTGCGTTTCGAAAAGGCACCGTAGATGACCCCGCTGGCCCTGCAACAGGCCTTGAGCCGCCTGATCGGCGAAGCGCGCCTGATCGTCAGCGAACTGCCCGAATGCGATCTGAAACTCTGGTTGATCGACGACCAGAACATGGATCGCGCATTCAGCAGCGAGGAAACCCGGCGCATTCTCGAAGATCCGCCCTACTGGAGCTTCTGCTGGGCCAGTGGCCTGGCCATGGCGCGCTACCTGGCCGAGCAGCCGCACTGGGTGCGTGGCAAGCGCGTGCTGGACTTCGGCGCCGGCTCCGGCATCGCCGGGATCGCCGCCGCCCGGGCCGGCGCGCTGGAGGTGGTGGCCTGCGACCTCGACCCGCTGGCCCTGGACGCCTGCCGCGCCAACGCCGCACTGAACGGCGTGACGCTGGGCTACAGCAGCGATTTCTTCGCCGAGGCCGACCGCTTCGACCTGATCCTGGTCGCCGATGTGCTCTACGACCGCGCCAACCTGCCGTTGCTGGACGCATTCCTCGGCCGTGGCCGCCAGGCGCTGGTGGCCGACTCGCGCGTGCGCGATTTCAACCATCCGCTGTACCGCCCGCTCGGCGTGCTGGAGGCGCTGACCCTGCCGGATCTGGCCGAGCCGCACGAATTCCGCCGGGTCAGCCTGTACCACGCCAGCCGCGAGCCCTTATAGTGGGGCATTCACGGATTTGCGAGAGTTGCGATGAGCCAAGCGCCAGTTAACCAAAGCCTGCCCTATATCTTCGATGCCACCGATGCCAACTTCCAGCAACTGGTCATCGAGAACTCCTTCCACAAGCCGGTGCTGGTCGACTTCTGGGCCGAATGGTGCGCGCCGTGCAAGGCGCTGATGCCGCTGCTGGCGAAGATCGCCGAGGGCTACCAGGGCGAGCTGCTGCTGGCCAAGATCAACTGCGACGTCGAGCAGCAGATCGTCGCCCAGTTCGGCATCCGCAGCCTGCCGACCGTGGTGCTGTTCAAGGATGGCCAACCGGTCGACGGCTTTGCCGGCGCGCAGCCCGAGTCGGCCATCCGCGCGATGCTCGAACCCCATGTGCAGATGCCCGCGCCGCCCGCCGCCGCGCCGCTGGAGCAGGCCAAGGCGCTGTTCGCCGAGAGTCGTTTCAGCGAGGCAGAGGCCCTGCTGCAGGTGCTGCTGGGTGAAGACAACAGCAATGCCGAGGCGCTGATCCTCTACGCCCGCTGCCTGGCCGAACGCGGCGAGCTGGGCGAGGCCCAGGTGGTGCTCGACGCGGTCAAGACCGATGAGCACAAGGCCGCACTGGCCGGCGCCAAGGCCCAGCTGACCTTCCTGCGCCAGGCCGCCAGCCTGCCGGAAGCCGCGGAGCTGAAGAGCCGCCTGGCGCAGAATCCGCAGGATGACGAAGCAACCTACCAGCTGTGCATCCAGCAGTTGGCACGCCAGCAGTACGAGGCCGCGATGGATGGTCTGCTGAAGCTGTTCCAGCGCAACCGCGCCTACGAGAACGGCCTGCCGCAGAAGGCGCTGCTGCAGGTGTTCGAGCTGCTGGGCACCGAGCATCCGCTGGTCAGTGTGTACCGCCGCAAGCTCTCTTCCGCGTTGTTCTGAGGCTGCTGGGGCCGCTGTGCGGCCCCCTCATCCCACCCAACGATACACCGGCGCATCCACGCCACTCTCCACCTTCACCTCACTGCTATGGCGCAAGCGCACCAGCAGCCGCTTGCCTGCCGCCACGCTTCCGGCCAAACCTTCCAGACGCTCCAGCAGCTCCGGACCACCCATCTGACCCGCCTGACGCAGCACCTCACGCGCCGCCGCCCACTGTCCGTCATCCTGTCGAGGTGCCGGGTTGGCGCTGACCGGCGCAGCTTCCACCGGGGCCTGAATATCCATTTGACGCCCCAGCTGCGCCCATTCATGCGGCTCCAGCTCGACAGTCAGATCCACCGGCCACTCGCCGATCTGTCCACGAATTCTCACGATAATTTCCTTGTTTCCAGGCTCGATTGCGCCATGCTCCCACGAACATGAAACCTGTGCCAGGCAGTCTGGCGGCGCCAATAAAAATTGTTATAACATCACAAATTCATCCCAAGCCGCCTGTGGAGCCGTCCATGCGTCGTCTGTTGCTCGCCCTGCCCTTTGCCCTGCTTCCCCTGGCCGTGGCCCATGCCCACGACGATCACGACCATGATCACGATCACGCCCATGGCACCCTCGGCGCCCATGAGCACGGCGTGGCCAAGCTCAACGCGGCACTCGACGGCAACGTCCTCGAGCTGGCGCTGGACAGCCCGGCGATGAACCTGGTCGGCTTCGAACACGCCGCCAGCAGCGACGCCGACAAAGCCAAGGTCACCGCCGCCCGCCAGCAGCTCGAACAACCCCTGAAGTTGTTCGGCATCGCCCAGGCCGCCGGTTGCAAGGAGGAGGCCCAGGAGCTGGAAAGCCCGCTGTTCGGTAATGCCCCCGAGGCTGGCGGCGAGGCGCACCAGCACGCCGACATCGATGCTCGTTACCAGCTAACCTGCGCCACCCCGGGCAAACTCACCCAGATCGACCTCGCCCACCTGTTCAAAACCTTCCCGCAAACCCAGAAGATCAACGTGCAACTGATCGGCCCGAATGGCCAGAAAGGCGTGGAGGCCACCCCCGCCAAGGCCGTGGTCAAGTTCTGAATGAGCCGGCCGCTGATCGAACTGCATGACCTGGTGTTCGCCTGGCCTGGCCAGGCGCCGCTGCTGGAGATCCCGGCGTTTCGCCTGGAGCCCGGCGAGGCGTTGTTCCTCAAGGGTCCCAGCGGCAGTGGCAAGACCACCCTGCTCGGCCTGCTGGGCGGGGTCAACCGCCCAGGGCAGGGCAGCATCCGCCTGCTTGGCCAGGACTTGGCGACCTTGGGCCAGGGCGCACGCGACCGCTTCCGGGTCGATCACACCGGCTACATCTTCCAGCAGTTCAACCTGTTGCCGTTCCTCTCGGTGCGCGAAAACGTCGAGCTGCCCTGCCGCTTCTCGAAAAGCCGTGCCGTTCGCGCCGCCCAGCGCCACGGCAGCATCGACCAGGCCGCTGCCCAGTTGCTCGCCCACCTGGGCCTGGACGACCCGGCCCTGCTCGCCCGCCGCGCCGACAGCCTGTCGATCGGGCAGCAGCAGCGGGTCGCCGCGGCCAGGGCGCTGATCGGCCAGCCCGAGCTGGTGATCGCCGACGAGCCGACCTCGGCCCTCGACGCCGACACCCGCGAGGCGTTCATCCGCCTGTTGTTCGACGAATGCCGCGACGCCGGCGCAAGCCTGCTGTTCGTCAGCCATGACCAGAGCCTGGCGCCGCTGTTCGACCGCCACCTGTCCCTGGCCGAGCTCAATCGCGCCGCCAAGCCCCGGGAGGCCTGATGTACCTGCTTCGCCTTGCCCTGGCCAGCCTGGCCAACCGCCGTTTCACCGCCCTGCTCACCGCGTTCGCCATCGCCCTGTCGGTGTGCTTGCTGCTGGCCGTCGAGCGGGTACGCACCGAAGCCCGCGCCAGTTTCGCCAGCACCATCAGCGGCACCGACCTGATCGTCGGTGCCCGTTCGGGGTCGGTGAATCTGCTGCTGTACTCGGTGTTCCGCATCGGCAATGCCACCAACAACATCCGCTGGGACAGCTACGAGCATTACGCCAAGGATCCACGGGTGAAGTGGGCGATCCCGATTTCACTGGGCGATTCGCACCGTGGCTGCCGGGTGATGGGCACCAGCGCCGACTACTTCAGCCATTACCAGTTCGGTCGCCGCCAGCACCTGGCACTCGACCAGGGCCGGGCGTTCGCCGACGATCCGTTCGAAGTGGTGCTGGGCGCCGAAGTCGCCGAGGCCTTGCACTACAAACTGGGTGACAAGCTGGTACTGGCGCACGGCGTGGCCGCCATCAGCCTGGTCAAGCACGACGACAAGCCATTCACCGTGGTCGGCGTGCTCAAGCGCACCGGCACCCCGGTGGACCGCACCCTGCACATCAGCCTGGCAGGGATGGAGGCGATCCACATCGACTGGCACAACGGCGTCCCGGCCCGTGGCGCCGGGCGCATCAGTGCCGAGCAGGCCCGCGCCATGGACCTGCAGCCCACCGCCATCACCGCCTTCATGCTCGGGCTCAACAGCAAGATCGCCACGTTCAGCCTGCAGCGCGAGATCAACGAGTACCGTGCCGAGCCCCTGCTGGCGATCCTGCCCGGCGTGGCCCTGCAGGAGCTGTGGAGCCTGATGGGCACGGCCGAGCAGGCATTGTTCGTGGTGTCGCTGTTCGTTGTGCTCACCGGTCTGATCGGCATGCTCACGGCCATCCTCACCAGCCTCAATGAGCGCCGCCGGGAGATGGCCATCCTGCGTTCGGTCGGTGCCCGTCCCTGGCATATCGCCGGGCTGCTGGTGCTCGAGGCACTGGCCCTGGCATTGTCGGGCATCGCCACCGGGCTTGGCTTGCTGTATGCCGGCATTGCCCTGGCGCAGGGCTATGTGCAGGCCAACTACGGGCTGTACCTGCCATTGGCCTGGCCAAGCGCCCATGAGTGGACGCTGCTGGCTATCATCCTTGGCGCGGCGCTGCTGATGGGCAGCGTGCCAGCCTGGCGTGCCTACCGGCAGTCGCTGGCCGATGGCCTGTCGATTCATCTTTGAGAACCTTCATGACCGCGACGTCCATGGACAACAGGCAGGCCCCCACTGCTTGGCTTTACCTGTTACTGGCAGTGGTTTTGCTGGCATCCACGGTGTGTGCCGCCGAACCTCGTGAACTGGACTGGCCCGCGCTGATCCCCGAGGGCGCGCCGATCATCCCGCCGCAGCTGACGCCGCTGCACGACCTGTCGCAGATCAGCGACGCGCTGGCTGCCGAGGCCGCCCCCGCCGCGCGCCAGCAGGCACCCAACGCACCGGTGGTGAAGGCCTTGGACGGCCAGCCCGTGAAGATCCCCGGCTACATCGTGCCGCTGGAGGTCAGCGACGAAGGCCGCACCACCGAGTTCCTCTTGGTGCCCTACTACGGCGCCTGCATCCACGTGCCACCGCCACCCTCGAACCAGATCGTGCACATCTTCAGCGAGATGGGCGTGCGTATCGAAGACCTCTATCAACCCTACTGGATCGAAGGCACGATGCAGGTCAAGGCGTCCAGCAGCGAGCTAGCCGATGCGGGCTACCAGATGGAAGCCGAGAAAATCTACGCTTATGAGCTGAAGTGAGAACTGTGCACGCCCGTTTGAAGAGGCTTCGTTGAGCTGGGTCAAACTTTCTGTTTAGTCAGCTTCGTACCATTGGACTACTCGATTACTCACGTCCTCTGGGAGCTTCCATGAACAAGTCCTTGCTCAGTGCCTCGCTCGTCGCGTTGGCGCTCGCAGCCCCTGTTGCCCACGCCCACCAGGCGGGGGATTTCATCCTCCGCGCCGGCGCCATCACCACCGCGCCGAACGAAAGCAGCGGTGACATCAAGCTCGATGGCGCCAAAGTCTCGGGCACCAAGGCGACCCTGGACAGCGACACCCAGCTGGGCCTGGCCTTCGCCTACATGCTCACCGACCACATCGGCCTGGAACTGCTGGCCGCCACGCCATTCCAGCACAAAGTCGGCGTCAAGGGCCTCGGCCCAGGCCTGGATGGCAAGCTGGCCGACATCAAGCAACTGCCTCCGACCCTGTCGCTGCAGTACTACCCGATGGAGCCAAGCTCCAAATTCCAGCCCTACGCTGGCGTGGGCATCAACTACACGATGTTCTTCGATGAAGACCTGAGCAGCAACCGCAAGGCCCAGGGCTTCAGCAACATGAAGCTGAAGGACTCGGTAGGCATCGCCGGCCAACTGGGCATGGACTACATGCTCACCGACAACCTGCTGCTCAACGCCGCGGTCTGGTACGTCGACATCGACACCAAGGCCAGCATCGATGGCCCGAGCGCCCTGGGCGTCGGCAAGACCAAGGTCGATGTGGACGTCGATCCATGGGTCTACATGGTCGGCATCGGCTACAAGTTCTGATCCGCAGGCAAGCCCGTTCCTTCTGGAGCGGGCTTGCCCCGCGCCGTCTCGCCCCACCACAGGTACCCCCAATAGCCCCACGCAACAGCGCTTATCCCCGCCCCCAACCCGCACACCGCCACCCAGCCCCACTGCCCATACACCCAGGTCGCCAAGACCGCACCCACCCCGCTACCGATCGAATAACAGCACATGTAGGCGCCGATCAGCCGGCTGGCCATCTCGCCGCGCCCCGCCAGCAACAGGCTCTGGTTGGTCACATGCACGGCCTGCACGGCCAGGTCCAGCATCAGCACCCCGATCACCAGCGCCAGCAATGACTGCTCCAGGTAGGCGCTGGGCAGCCATGACAGCGTCAACAGCCCGAGCGCCCATCCGCTCACCCGCCGGCCATGCCCTTGATCCGCCAGGCGCCCGGCACGCGACGCCGCCAGCGCGCCAGCCACGCCGGCCAGGCCGAACAGCCCGACCTGTGTATGGTCCAGAGCCAGGGGCGCGGCGCTCAGGGGCAACACCATCGCGCTCCACAGCACGCTGAACGCCGCAAAGACCAGCACCGCAAACACACCGCGCTGACGCAGCAGACGGTCATGCCGGTACAAGCGCAGCACTGAAACCAGCAGTACCCGATAGCGCTGCCTCGGCCCCTGCGGCTTGACAGCAGGCAAGCGCCAGGCCAGCAACAACGCCATGGCCAACGCCAGCCCCGCCGCCACGACGTATACGCCGTGCCAGCCCAGCAGGTCAGCCAGTGCACCCGAGACCAAGCGCGCTGACAGGATCCCCAGCACCACGCCACTGGTGACAGTCCCCACCGCCTGCCCCTGCTGAGCTGGCGTGGCCAGTGTGGCGGCATGCGCGACCATCACCTGTACCACCACCGCAGCCAGGCCGACCATGGCCATCGCCGCCAGCAGCATGGCCCAGTCCACGGCAAACGCCACGGCCAACAGCGCGCCGGCCGATGCCAGCAACTGGCCGACAATCAGCCGGCGACGATCAACCAGGTCGCCCAGCGGCACGATCAGCAACAGACCCAAGGCATAGCCGGCCTGGGTCATGCCCACCACCAGGCCGGCGCGCGCAGCGCTTACGCCGAGGCTCGCGGCCATGGCCTCGAGCAGCGGCTGGGCGAGGTACACCGTGGCCACGGCCAGGGCGCAGGCGGCAGCCAACAACAGCGTCAATCCGCGGGTGAGCGGTGGCATCAGCAATCTCTCCAAATCTGGTTTCAATTTAAAACCATGAAACTGGATTTCTAGCAAACATGGTTTTATTCTGCAACCAGATCACACTCAAGGAACGCCTCATGCTCGACGAGAACAACCAGCAATGTCCCGTCGCCCGCGCCCTGGAGGTGCTCGGCGAGCGCTGGGCGCTGATGATCCTGCGCGATGCCTTCGATGGCCCGTGCCGCTTCAGCGAATTGCAGAAAAACCTCGGGCTGGCGAAGAACATCCTCGCTTCGCGCCTGAAACTGCTGGTGGAGGCCGGTCTGATGGCACAGCAGCCTGCGTCCGATGGCAGTGCCTACAAGGAATATGCGCTGACGGAAAAGGGCCGTTCGGTGTTTCCGATCGTGATCGGTTTGCGCCAATGGGGAGAGCGCTACCTGTTCACGGCGGGAGAGTCACGCTCGCAGCTGGTCGACGATCGCGGCCAGGGTCTGGAGACGTTGCAGGTGCGGGCGCGGGACGGGCGGGCGCTGGGGCCGGAGGATTGCCGGCGGCGGGTGATCCGGCATTCGTGACGTCATCGCGGGGGAAGCCCCGCGAGAGGCTCAAGCTTTGCCGAGCAAGCGGGCCAGGCCTTCGACAAACGGCGTTGGCTCGGGAAATGCAAAACGTGCCAGCAAACGCGAGTTGTCCGCCCGCGAATGGCGGATGTCCCCCGACCGTGCCTGGCCGTAGCTGATTGCAGGCAAACCGCCCACCACCTGTTCCAGCGCCTTGAGCAACTGGTTCAGCGAGGTCGCCTGGTTCAGGCCGATGTTCACCGCACCCTCTTCCACTGCCTGCTGCTCAAGCGCCTGCACCATTACCTGGACCAGGTCACCGACAAACAGGAAGTCGCGGGTCTGCTCGCCATCACCGAACACCGTGATCGGTTTGCCACTGGTGGCGCGCTCGCAGAAGATGCTGATCACGCCTGAATACGGCGAAGAAGGGTCCTGGCGTGGCCCGAAGATATTGAAGAAGCGGAACACCACCGGCTCCAGCCCGTGCTGGCGGCGGTAGAAATCCAGGTACTGCTCGCTGGCCAGCTTGTCCACCGCGTAGGGGGTCAGCGGCGCCTTGGGGGTGTCTTCGGCAATCGACTGGCCTTCGCCGTTGTTGCCGTACACCGCCGCGCTGGAAGCGAACAGCACGCGGCGGATGCCGTTCAGGCGCATCGCCTCGCACACGTTCAGCGTGCCGATGAAGTTGCTCTGGTGGGTCTTCACCGGGTCTTCCACCGAAGCTTGCACCGAGGCCACCGCGGCCAGGTGCACCACCGCCTGGCAGCCACTGGCGGCACGGGCTACCAGCGCGGCATCGGCGACATCGCCCTCGAGCAGTTCCAGGCGCGGGTGGCCAAGCTGCAGGTTGTCGCGCTTGCCGGTCGACAGGTCGTCGAGGATACGCACCGCGTAGCCTTTCTCCAGCAACGCATCGCACAGGTGCGAGCCAATGAAGCCGGCACCGCCGGTGATCAGGATGGGGGCGTCAGCCATGTCGGTAGAATCGGTCCAGTAGGGGCGGCAAGCCGGCGCGCCAGGCGCGTGGCTTGATGCCGAAGGTATGAAGGATCTTCTTGCAGGCCAGTACCGCGTGTTGCGGCTCCTCGCTGGCATCCGGGCGAGCGGCGTGGGCCTGGGCGGTGGGCGCCTGCACGGCCAGCTTGCGCCACTGGGTGGCCTCGGTAAGGATCGCCTGGCCGAGCACCAGCGGCGTGGTGGCCTCGTTGCCGGCGTAGTGGTAGGTCCCCCACAGCGGCGCCTGGCAATCGAGCTGCTTGAGCACCGAGAGGATCACCCGTGCCGCGTCGTCCACCGGTGTCGGGTTGCCGCGGCGGTCATCGGCCAGCAGCAACTCCTGGGGCTGCTCGGCACGGGTCAGGAAACGCCCGAGCGCGCCATCGAGGCTTTCATCCAGCAGCCAGCCGAAACGCAGCAGCACATGCTGTGGGCAGGTGGCGCGCACGCTCTGCTCGATGCGCCACAGCGCCTGGCCACGCAGGCCGAGCGGCACCGGTTCGTCCTTCTCGCTGTAGGCGGTGGCGCGCGAGCCATCGAACACCCGGTAGCTGGACGGTTGCACCAGGATCATCTCGTGGTGCTGGCACAACTCGGCGAGCCGCTCCACCGCCCGCTCCTGCTGGGCCAGGCGTTGCTCGCTGACCGACTCGGCCTGGAACCAGTCAAAGTAGTAGGCCAGGTTGATCACGGTGTGCGGGCGCTGCTCGTCGAGCAGCAGGGTCAGGCTGGCCGGATCCCAGCCGTTTTCCGGAGGGCGAGGCGCCAGGAAAGCGATATCTTCCTCGGCCCCGAGACGAATCAGCGCTTGCCCGAGGGCATTGCCACCACCCAACAGCATCAGGCGCATACGCATAGAGTCAACAGGTCCGGTCTGGTCGATGGAGGAAAGGGTTCATTTTGCTGTTTCCGACAGGGGAAGTCCAACCCAGGCAAGGCCTGGCGCGCGCCGCGTGCCGATTCGAACCGGTCGGGCGGGTGTTCCGCCTTTGCCGACAGCTACTTATACTGCGCATGGCCTGTTCAAGGAGATCAACATGGATGCCGAGCCGAACACCGCGCTGCGCGCCAGATGGCAATACGACGAACCCGCTCCCGGCCCGGAACGCTTCATCGACGAGGCTTTCGACGGCTATCGGCAACAGGCTCGCCTGCTGCTCCCGGCACATGAGTGCGCCCCCACGGTCTTCGTGGTCGGCGGCGCCCGCTCCGATTTCACCCGCCTGAACCCTTTGCTCTATCGCCTGCAACAGCAGGGGATCGGTTCGCTGACCGGCAACCTCTCCGGCCACAGCCTGGCCAGCGAGCCTGGTGCAAAGGACGCGTCGTTGGCCAGCAATCTGCAGGAAGCCCTGCGCTTCCACCAGCATCTGGACGCGCGCAGCGACACCCTGGTCGGCCACAGCCTGGGCGCCGCCATCGCCCTCAAGCTGGCCGCCCAGCGCCCCAACGTGCGCAAGCTGGTGCTGATCTGCCCGGCGGTCTATCCCGATGCGGCCCATGTCGCCCCCTTCGGTCCGGCCTTCAGCGAAGCGATCCGCAAGCCTTATGCGTTCCTCGATTGCGACAGCTACGCCTTCCTGCGCCAGTTCCAGGGCCGGGTGCTGCTGGTAATCGGCGAATATGACGGGCTCAACTCCAAGGTGCACGGCCAGGGCCCCGGCACCTCGGCCGGCACCCGGCGCCTGGCGGGAGTCGAGCGCTACAGTCCGATCCCCGAGGAGGTCACCCACGCCTTGCTGCGTTCGGTGCCGGCGCCCCATGTGGAATGCCTGATGCTCACCGACTGCGACCACGGCATCGCCGCGCACCTGCGTGACCGGCCACAGGTGGCGGATCAGGTGGCCGACGCGGTGGCGGCGTTCATTCTCGATTGAATTCGGTGGAGCGCTGCTGTCCTTGCGTGGGAGCGGGCTTGCCCCGCGATCGCGTCTGATCGGGCGACCCTCGTTGGTCGTGCCGACGCTATCGCGGGGCAAGCCCGCTCCCACGCTGGTGACGCTGTCGAAGGGCTGGGCAATCTCCAGCAGGTCGTGATGGTGGCTACTCGATCTCGAACAACCCGTTGCTGATCATCCCCGCACTGAGGCGGTCACGGATATCGTCGTCGATACGCGGATCGTCCGGGCGGTACAGCTTGATCTGCCGGAAGGCGTTGATACGGTTGATCTCCTCGCCCAAGTACTCCCACACCACCCGGGTGCAGGCCGGGTTGCGCCGGTCACCGCTGGAAACCCCGGTCTTGAGACCGTTCAAGCGGCTGATACGGCTCTTGAAACTGGGGATGAGCACGGTCTGGCTCATCTCGTTAAGGGTCAGCGACTCGTAGTCGATCAGGAACATCCGGTCCTGCAACTGGAACGCCGCGCCCAGGTAGCGGCAGCGCACCTCGGCATGCCGGTCGAGGCCGCTGCTGCGTTCCTGACGCTCCTGGCGCTCGAACAGGAAACTGCCGCGCTCCTCCCACAGGTGCACCAGCGACACCAGGATCGAACCGGGCACCGACATGCAGTTGGAGTATTCGAAGTAATAGCCGCAATAGCGCGAGAGGTTGCCGGCTTCTTTATGCAGAGGCTTGAACAGCTCGCTGATGGGGTCGTCCTGGGGGCCGACAGGCTGCTGCTGGTTGCGTGCACCGATCAGGCGGGCGAACTGCTCGGGCGGCAGGCCCAGCTCGTAGTCCTCCACGCCGAAGAAGTCGCCGATACGCTTGAGGTTGTAGGCCGTCGGGCGGCTCTGGCCGCTCAGGTACTTGTTGAACTGCGCCCGATTGATCGACAGCTGCCGGCAAACCTCGGAGATAGAGCGGTAGTGGCTGCAGGCCAATTTGAGGTTGATAGCGAAATGATCGCCCATGATACGCGGGTCCAGGTGATGCGAGTGGCGCCATTCTAGCATCAACTCGCACCAAAATGGAGCAACCCGCGAAATTGTAACCATAGTTGTCATAGCCAACCATGCGCCCCCAATGAATAGCGGTGCGCCTGCCGTCCGCTGGTCTTTCCATGCGAAGAATAAGAATCGAGGTCATTTTCCAATGCTCGAAGCACTCAACGATTTCCTTTCGGGGAAACTCCTCATCGTGCTGATCGTCGGACTCGGCGGTTACTTCACCATCCGCTCGCGGTTCGTCCAGTTCCGTCACTTCGGCCACATGTTCGGCGTCTTCAAGGAATCCCTTCGCGGCCAGGCAGGCCAACTGAGCTCGTTCCAGGCCCTGATGCTGAGCCTCGCCGGCCGCGTCGGCGCCGGTAACATCGCCGGTGTCGGTATCGCCGTGACCCTCGGCGGCCCAGGCGCCGTGTTCTGGATGTGGGTCACCGCACTGGTGGGCATGTCCAGCAGCTTCTTCGAATGCACCCTGGCCCAGGTCTACAAGCGCGCCGACGGCGACGGCCTGTACCGCGGCGGCCCGGCGTACTACATCCAGCACGGCCTGAAGCTGAAAAGCA
The DNA here is from genome assembly GCF_018596375.1 of Pseudomonas sp. RC3H12. Classification (NCBI taxonomy): domain Bacteria; kingdom Pseudomonadati; phylum Pseudomonadota; class Gammaproteobacteria; order Pseudomonadales; family Pseudomonadaceae; genus Pseudomonas; species Pseudomonas sp. RC3H12. The sequence goes on from NZ_CP075595.1 coordinate 4,269,078, forward strand.
TGGCCATCGTGTTCTCGATCCTGCTGCTGGTCACCTACGGCTTCGCCTTCATCGGCCTGCAGTCGTACACCGTGACCCACTCGCTGCAGAACGCCTTCGCCTTCGATCCCAAGCAAACCGGCATCGTCCTCGCCGTGCTGCTGGCCATCACCTTCATCGGCGGCATCAAGCGCATCGCCGCTGTGTCCGACCTGCTGGTACCGGTCAAGACCCTGGCCTACATCGGCGTGACCCTGTACGTGATCGGCACCCAGATCGAGCACGTACCAGCCATGCTGGAAACCATCTTCAAGAGCGCCTTCGGCCTCGACCCGGCGTTCGGCGGCCTGCTCGGCAGCGCCATCGTCATGGGCGTGAAGCGTGGCGTGTTCGCCAACGAAGCGGGCCTGGGCAGCGCGCCGAACGTGGCCGCCGTGGCCGCCGTGAAGCACCCGGGCGCCCAGGGCGTGGTCCAGGCCTTCAGCGTGTTCCTCGACACCTTCGTGATCTGCACCTGCACCGCGCTGCTGATCCTGCTGTCGGGCTTCTACACCCCGGGCTTCGAAGGTGACGGCATCGTCCTGACCCAGAACTCGCTGGCCGCCGTGGTCGGTGACTGGGGCCGCATCTTCGTCAGCGTCGCGCTGTCGCTGTTCGTCTTCACCTGCATCCTCTACAACTACTACCTGGGCGAGAACAGCCTGCAGTTCCTCAGCCGCAACCGTGCCGTGCTGATGACCTTCCGTGGCCTGGTGCTGGCGCTGGTAGTGTGGGGTTCGACCCAGGACCTGTCGACCGTGTTCGCCTTCGCCGACATCACCATGACCTGCCTGGCCTTCGTCAACCTGATCGCCCTGGCCATGCTGTTCAAGGTCGGCCTGCGCGTGATGCGCGACTACGACGCCCAACGCAAGGCGGGCATCAAGCAGCCAGTGTTCGACTCCAGCAAGTTCGCCGACCTGGACCTGGACCGCGCCGCCTGGCCGGCCAACCCGCAGGCTGAAACAGCCGCTGACAAAGCCGCCGCCCCGGCGCCAGCGCAGCACTGATACCCTGCCCTGCCACAACCGCCCCGCCCGGGGCGGTTGTCTCTTTCTTCGCGCGGCTTTGTACAAAAAGTCGCCGAGCGGCGATCAGGCAAGGCGAAAACAGGCGAGGAACGGTCGGAGTCGCGCTCGACTTTACGAGTTGTAAATGAGCATTCCGAGCCTGTTTTCAACGCCGCCTGATCGTCGCGCAGGCACTTTTCGTGCAAAGCCACATCGCTACGGAATCCTCCCATGCGTCCAGTCAAGAATCTCCTCGTCCTCTACACCGGCGGCACCATCGGCATGCTGCAGACCGCCGAAGGCCTCGCGCCGGCCGGTGGCTTCGAAGCGCGCATGCGCGAACACTTTGCCGCCTGCGGCGATGCGCCAAAGGTGCAATGGGCGCTGCGTGAACTGAACCCGCTGATCGACAGCGCCAACATGCAACAGGCCAACTGGCTGGCGATGCGCGATGCCATCGTCGAGGCGGTCGAACGCGACGGGCATGACGGCGTGCTGGTGCTGCATGGCACCGACACCCTGGCGTACAGCGCCGCTGCCCTGTCGTTCCTGCTGCTGGGCCTGCCGGTGCCGGTGCTGCTTACCGGCTCGATGCTGCCGGCCGGCGCGCCGGACAGCGATGCCTGGGCCAACCTGGTCGGCGCGCTCAATCTGTTCGAGAACGGCCTGGAAGATGGCGTGCAGCTGTATTTCCATGGCCAGTTGCTGCACGGCTGCCGCGCCTCGAAACTGCGCAGCGAGGCGTTCGACGCCTTCACCGTGCTGCCGCGCCATCGTGATGGCGAGCGTGCCCCGCAACTGCCGACCCGCCTGGACTACCGCCAGCCACGCCAGCCGGTCAAGCTGGCGGTCATGCCGGTGTTCCCGGGCCTTGCCGCCGAACACCTGCGCGGCCTGTTCGACAGCGGCATCCAGGGCCTGGTGCTGGAGTGCTACGGCAGCGGCACCGGCCCGTCGGATGATCAGGCGCTGCTCGACGCGCTGCACGACGCCCGCCAGGGCGGCGTGATGATCGTTGCCATCAGCCAATGCCCGGAAGGCTCGGTGGTGTTCGACACTTACGCCGCCGGCAGCCGCCTGCGCGACACCGGGCTGGTCAGTGGCGGCGGCATGACCCGCGAGGCGGCGCTGGGCAAGCTGTTCGCGTTGCTGGGCTCGGGGCTGGATGTACAGGCGGCGGAGCACTGGTTCGCGCTGGACCTGTGCGGCGAGCGCGCCTGATTCGCAGATCTTCCGTTCGCCATCGCGGGGCAAGCCCGCTCCCACAAATCCGTGGGAGCGGGCTTGCCCCGCGATCGTTTCAGCATCTGGAAAAGTGGCGGAAGGCAGCGGGAGTCGAACCTGCCCGGGAACGGCTGCCGTCCCCAACCGGGTTTGAAGCCCGGCCGCGCCACCGGGCGCGATTGCCTTCCTTGAAATCAGGGCCCGTGTTGCGGTTGGGCCAGGGCGCTGTCGACGCGAATGTGACGCAGGTCGCCAACTCGTCGGGTCAGGCCGATGCGGTCGAAGTACTCGAGGATCTGCACACTGCGCTTGCGACCGATGGCCAAACCATCGCGAAACGCCGCGACCTGCACTATCGGCGAAGTCGCAGCCTGGCGCAACAGCAGCTCCGCCATGCGCCTGAGCGTCGCCTCCGGGTAGAACAGGTCACGCACCACCTGATGCACAAGGCCCAACCGGGCCAGCTTGCGCAACAACAGCCGGACATCAGCCTCTTCGCAACCCTCCTCGCCGGCCAGGGTCCGTACCCAGGGCGGGTCGAACTCACCTGCCAACAAGCGCGGCAACAGACGCTCCCACAACGCGTTGTCCGCGGCGCTCAACTGGACCCGGTGGTCCGGCAGGTGCAGCCACGGGCCACTGCTGCTGATCGCACCTGCGCCCAGCAGCTCATCGAGCAAGCTGACAAACGCGGGGCGCTCCAATGGCAAGGCGGTAAAGCGGCGCAAGCGGTCCCGGTCCGGGCCAAGCTGGTCGGGCTCTTGCGCATGGAACTGCGCCAGACGCTCCAGCACCTGTCGCTTGAGTGCCTGCCACTGTAAGCGATCGAACAACAGCTGACCTTGACGGGTGGCAATCACCAGCACCGAATCCGGCAACTGCCAGGTCTCGCGCAAGCGGTTGAACTGGCGCTCCAGACGCCGGGGCTCGAGACCGCCGGGGGCCGCCTCGAGCAGGGCCGACAACGCTTGCTCGAGATTGTCGGCGGCGCGCAGCACCTGCAACTGACGCAAGCGCGCTTCGCTGCGCCGTTGCCGACTCGGGGCGAACGGGTCGAGCACACGCCCACCACCCAGCGTGCGCTGGGCGCGTTGGTCACGCAGCACCAGGCGATCCCCATGCACCGCCTGCAGCGGGGCATTGAGCAGCAACTGGGCAAACATGCGCTGGCCGGCGGCGAGCCGCTCACCTTCGAGCAAGGCAACCCGGGCGGTGACATCCTGTGTGCCCAGGTGCACGTGCACTGCGCTGAAATGCTCGAAGGCGCGGGTTTCACCCGGCAGCAGGGTGAAGTCGATATCGACCCGCACGCTGGGCGCATGCAGCCACTCCGGCACAAGCCAGTCGCCACGATGCACCTGCTCGGCCGAGAGCTTTTCCGCGCTGATGTTCAAGGCCACCCGCTGCCCGGCTGCGGCGACCAGGGCTGCCTGGTTCTGGGCATGCAGGCCACGCACCCGCACCGCTTTGCCGGCCTTGCCGAGCAGCAAGGTATCGCCGACGCTGACCTGCCCGGCCAGCGCCGTGCCGGTGACCACGACTCCCGCTCCGGAAACCGCGAAAGCTCGGTCTACCGCCAGACGGAAACCGCCACGCACGCTGCGCTGGCGAACATGCGCTTCAGCCGCCAGCAAAGCCTCGCGCAGGGCGTCGATGCCCTCGCCGGACAGGCTCGAAACCGCAAACTGCCTGGCCCCGGCGTAGGGGCCGGGCGCGAGCAGTTCGATGATCTGGGCCCGGACTTCACTCAACCGCGACGGCTCGACCCGGTCGCACTTGCTGATCACCACCAGCGCCTGGGGAATCCCCAGCAACTCGATGATCGAGAGGTGCTCACGGGTCTGCGGCATCACCCCATCGTCGGCGGCCACCACCAGCAGTACCAGGTCGATGCCATGGGCACCGGCCAGCATATTGTGGATAAACCGCTCGTGGCCCGGCACATCGATGAAGCCTGTCAGCGGCGCCCCTTGCGCCAGCGCCGCGTAGCGATAGCCGAGGTCGATGGTCATGCCCCGGTCGCGCTCCTCCCGGCGGGTGTCGCCGGCCTGGCCGGTCAGGGCCTGGAGCAGCGCGGTCTTGCCATGGTCGATGTGGCCGGCAGTCCCGACAATCACTGCACCGCCCCCAGTTGCAACGCCGGCAGTTGCGCCAGCCACTGGGCCTCGTCGTCCAGCTGGCGCAAGTCAAGCCACAGGGCATCGTCGTCGATACGACCGAGCACCGGCACCGGCAGGTCGCGCAACGCACGCTCGAGCACATGCAGGCTGCGCCCGCGCAGTTTCTTCGACACCTGCGGGCGCAGGCACAGCGCCGCGCTGGGCAGCCGCGCCACCGGCTGGCTGCCGCTGCCGATCATGCCCAGTGCCGGCTCGACGCTCACCACCCATTGCGCGCCGAGACGAGCAGCCAACTCGGGCGCCAGGCGCTCGGCCTGGGCGGCGATCTCGGCTTGCGCACGGGTCAGCAGGCGCAGGCTGGGCAGGCGTTCGGCCAGGCGATCGGGGTTGCGATAGAGCTGCAGCACCGCCTCCAGCGCGGCAAGGGTGATCTTGTCGACCCGCAGGGCACGCTTGAGCGGGTTCTTCTTGATCTTCGCGATCAGTTCCTTGCGCCCGACGATGATCCCCGCCTGCGGGCCGCCCAACAGCTTGTCGCCGCTGAAGGTGACGATGTCGGCGCCGTCGGCCAGCGCCTGGCGCACCGTCGGCTCGGCCGGCAGGCCCCAGCGGGTCAGGTCAAGCAGGCTGCCGCTGCCCAGGTCTTCGAGCAGCGGCAACTGATGATCGTGGGCGATGCGCGCCAGCTCGGCGGTGGGTACCTGGGTGGTGAAGCCCTGGATGCTGTAGTTGCTGCAATGCACGCGCATCAGCAGCCCTGTGCGCGGGTTGATCGCGCCTTCGTAGTCGCGGGCGTGGGTGCGGTTGGTGGTGCCGATCTCGTGCAGCTTCACCCCCGCGCGGGCCATGATGTCGGGGATGCGGAACGCACCGCCGATCTCGATCAACTCGCCGCGGGAGATGATGCCCTCCTTGCGTGCGCCCAGGCTGTTGAGCGCCAGCAGCACGGCGGCGGCATTGTTGTTGACCACGGTGACGGCTTCGGCGCCGGTCAGCTCGCGGATCAGGCCTTCGATCAGGTCGTCGCGGTCACCCCGCTTGCCGGTGGCCAGGTCGAACTCCAGGTTCAGCGGATAGCGGGCGGCGACCTGCATCGCCTCCACCGCCTCCTCCGGCAGCAGGGCGCGGCCGAGGTTGGTGTGCAGCACCGTACCGGTGAGGTTGAAGACCCGGCGCACCTGGCTGCGCTGCTGGATGGCCAGGCGCTCGCCCGTGCGCCCGAGCATAACGTCGGCGCTCAGTTCCACGGCGCTCAGCTGACCCAGACGGGCCGGTTCGCGCAGGTCGTCGAGGAGCTGGCGCAGGGTGGCCAGGGTAGCGTCGCGGCCATGACGGTCGAGCAGCGGCTGGCAGGCAGGGTGGCGCAGCAGGGTGTCGATGGAGGGCAAGCGTGGGGTGTCGCTGGCGGGGCTTGGAGACATGCGGTACTACCTGTGACTGATCCGTTGTCTGTTCGGGCCCTCTCGCGGGGCAAGCCCGCTCCCACGCAATACAGGCACAGCGTGGGAGTGGGCTTGCCCCGCGAGAGGCCTCAACTCGATTGCAGTGTAGACACTACCCCGGCGCCAACATAAGGTTCGGCGCCAGCCGATGAAAGCCCTCCTCGTCCAGCCGCATATCCAGCGCCAGGCTCGCCAGGTCATCGGCCAACGGCTCGGCCGCCGCGTCGTTCTCCAGGTAGCTCTGCTTCAGGTAGCCCTGGCACCCCGGACAGCACTCGGCGCGCAGCGGTGCCTTGCCCGGCGCATGGCGGTCATCCTCGAGGCTGCTGTAGCGCAGGCCCTTGCTCGACTCGCAGTACACGCACTTGACCCGCACCACATGCCATTCGCAGGCACACAGCGAACAGGCCAGGTAGCGCAGGCCGTTGTGCTTGCCGCGATTGCGCACCACACCGGCCATGGCCGGCGAGCCGCAGGCCGGGCACTGGGCCAGGCTGCCAGCGGGCTTGAGCTCAGGCTCTGGCAGCGTCAGCAACCAACTCGACCAGGCGGCCTGCAACGCCGCGCCCAGGAAGGGCACCAAGGCCGCCGGTACGGCATCGTACTGGCCACCGAGCAGCGCGATGGCCCAGCCCTTGCGCTGTTCGTCACCGCTCTCGCGCAGGCTGCCCAGCGCCGCTGCCAGTGGCCCTTCGGGCGTCGGTTCGAAGTGATCGAGCAGCGCTTGCAGCCACACCAGCCACTGCCCTTCGCGCACCAGGCCGTCCGCTGCCAGGGGTGGCAGGCCATGACTTATGCACAGGCGCTGACGCTCCTCGGCTACCGGCAAGCCACCGGGCGGGTTATCCACAAGCTGCTGCTGGATCCGGCACAGGCGCGCGACCAGATGCAGATACTCGCCAAGGGCATTGCCCTCGGCCAGGTGCTCCAGGCGCGCGGCCCGCACTGCGAACAGATTGGCGGGCGGCAGATGCAGGAACGGCGGCATTACCGCCGACGCTTCGATCTGCCCGGGTTCGAGAATCGTGCTCAAACGCTCATCCTTCTTTTCTACCGTGATTGTGCGGCGTCTTGTCGCCGGTGACTTCCCGGTACCACAGTTCATGGTGCTTGCGCGCCCAGGCGCGGCTGACCCAGCCATGCAGCATCGCGCCGATCGAGCCCTTGATCCAGATCCCGGCGTAGATGTGCACGATGATGCTCAGGATCAGCACGAACGCCGCCAGGGCATGCAGCAAGGTCGCCAGTCGGATAGCACCGATATCAAAGTAATGGCTGAACCAGGCCCGCCAGATCACCACGCCGCTGACCAGCAGCACCAGCATGCACGCCAGCAAGGTCCAGAACAGCAGCTTCTGCCCAGCGTTGTACTTGCCGATCGGCGGCACGCCCTCTTCCTTGTTGAGCATCACCCGGTCGATGCGGCGCAGCCACAGGCGGTCGTTGGCGGTGATGAAGTTGGCGCGCCAGAAGCGCAGCACCAGGCCAAGGAAGAACACGAACATGGCCACGCCGATGAACGGGTGGAGGATCCGTGTCCACGGCCCGCCGCCGAACAGGTGGCTGAGCCAGAACAGCGCCGGGTGGAACAGCGCCAGCCCCGACAGGCCGGCCAGCACGAACAGGATCGCGACGATCCAGTGGTTGCTCCGCTCGTTGGCGTTGTAGCGCAGGATAGGCTTGTTGTCGTTCATGGCCGCTGCTCCCCCTGCCCGCCCGGGCGGTTCGGATCATAGACATGCACCGCCGGGTCCACCTGGTGGACATCGTTATCCACAGGTGCCGGATGCTCATCCTCCTCGACCCGCTGCGGGCCGACACGTACGTAGTGGAAGAACCCGGCCAGCACCGCCGCGCCCATGGCAAGCAGCGCCAGCGGCTTGCTGAAGCCCTTCCACAGCCCGACCAGCGGGCTGATCACCGGTTGGTCCGGCAGACCGGCGTAGATCCGCGGCGTATCAGCATGGTGCAGCACGTACATCACGTGGGTGCCGCCGACACCGTCCGGGTCGTACAACCCGGCGTTGTCGTAGCCCCGCGACTTCAGGTCGACGATGCGCTCATCGGCGTGCACCTTCATCTCCTCCTTGCTGCCGAAGACGATCGCCCCGGTCGGGCAGGTCTTCACGCAGGCCGGCTCCAGGCCCACGCTCACACGGTCGGAACACAGGGTGCACTTGTACGCCTTGTGATCCTTCTGCGAAATGCGCGGGATGTTGAACGGGCAGCCGGTGATGCAGTAGCCGCAACCGATGCAGTGGTCCTGGTTGAAGTCGACGATACCGTTGGCATGCTTGATGATCGCCCCCGGGCTCGGGCACGCTTTCAGACACCCCGGATCGGCGCAGTGCATGCAGCCATCCTTGCGGATCAGCCACTCCAGGTTGCCGTCGTCGCGCTCGTGCTCGGTGAAGCGCATCAGGGTCCAGGTTTCGGCACTGAGGTCCTGGGGGTTGTCGTAGGTGCCATGGTTGTGGCCAACCTCGTCACGCAGTTCGTTCCACTCCGAACACGCCACCTGGCAGGCCTTGCAGCCGATGCACTTGGTGGTGTCGATCAGCTTGGCGACTTCCTGCTGCTGGCGTACCGAGGGCGGCACGGTGGTGGTGGCCGAGCGGGCAATGATGTCTTGGCTGGCCATCAGTGTTTCTCCACTTTGACGAGGAACGACTTGGACTCCGGCGTCTGCGTGTTGCCATCCCCGAGGAACGGCACCAGGGTGTTGGTCAGGTAACCGTGCCGCGTGGCGCCGGTGAAGCCCCAGTGCAGCGGGATGCCGATCTGGTGCACGGTCTGGTTGTTGACCTGCAGCGGGCGGATGCGCTTGGTCACCACCGCCACCGCATCAATGTGCCCGCGCTTGCTCGATACCCTTACCCGGTCACCGGCCTTGATGCCCTTCTCGTTCGCCAGCACCTCGCCGATCTCGACGAACTGCTCGGGCTGGGCGATGGCGTTGAGCCGGCAATGCTTGCTCCAGAAGTGGAAATGCTCGGTCAGCCGGTAGGTGGTCGCGGCGTGCGGGAACTCGTCGTGGGTACCCAAGGTGTCCCACACCGAATCGAAGATCCGCCCGGCCGGGTTGCTGGTGGCCTTCTTGTTCTGCGGGTGCAGCGGGTTGATGCCGATCGGTGTCTCGAAAGGTTCGTAATGCTCGGGGAACGGGCCCTCGGCCATCTTGTCGATGGCGAAGAAGCGCGCCACACCCTCGGGGTTCATGATGAACGGATTCATCCCCGCTTCCGGCGGCGAGTCGACCTTGAAGTCGGGCACGTCGGTGCCGGTCCAGGCCTTGCCGTTCCACCACACCAGGCGCTTCTTCTCCGGGTCCCATGGCTTGCCTTGCGGGTCGCTGGAGGCGCGGTTGTAGAGGATGCGGCGGTTTGCCGGCCAGGCCCAGGCCCAGTTCTGCACCTGGTGCATGCCATAGGGATCGCTGTTGTCGCGACGGGCCATCTGGTTACCCTGCTCGGTCCAGCTGCCGGCGAAGATCCAGCAGCCCGACGCGGTGCTGCCGTCATCCTTCAACTGCGCGAAGCCGGCGAGCTGTTGCCCTGCCTTGAGCGTGGCACCGGTGGCGTCGGTGAGATCACTGACCGCCCAGCCGTTCATCTCCTTGGCCAGCTCTTCGGGGGATGGCTCCTCAGGGACCTTGTACGGCCAGCTGATGTTGAGCAGTGGGTCCGGATAGGCGCCGCCCTCGGCCTGATAGCGCTTGCGCAGGCGCAGGAACAGCTCGCTCATGATGTGCACGTCGGTACGGGTCTGGCCCGGCCCATCGGCGCCCTTCCAGTGCCACTGCAGCCAGCGGCTGCTGTTGACCAGCGAACCGTCCTCTTCGGCGAAGCAGGTGGTGGGCAGGCGGATCACCTCGGTCTGGATGTTGGCCGTGTCGACGTCGTTGAACGGGCCAGCGTTGCGCCAGAACTCGGAGGTCTCGGTGGCCAGCGGGTCCATGATCACCAGCCACTTGAGCTTGGCCAGCGCGGCGGTGACGCGGTTCTTGTCCGGCAACGCGGCGATCGGGTTGAAGCCCTGGCACATGTAGCCGTTGACCTTGCCCTGGCCCATCATCTCGAACATGCGCAGCACGTCGTAGGCCGGTACGTCGAGCTTGGGCAGCCAGTCATAGCCCCAGTTGTTCTCCGCCGTGGCATTGGCGCCGTACCAGGCCTTCATCAGGCTGACGTGGAACTTGCCGTAGTTCTGCCAATACGACAGCTGCCCGGGGCGCAGCGGTTTGGAGGCACGCTTGTCGATGTAGCTGGCGTAGTCCTGCTCGGCGTCGCCGGCCAGCGTGAGGTAGCCCGGCAGCGAGTTCGACAGCAGGCCCAGGTCGGTCAGGCCCTGGATGTTGGAGTGTCCGCGCAGGGCGTTGACCCCGCCACCGGGCATGCCGACGTTGCCCAGCAGCAACTGCACCATCGCCGCGCTGCGGATGATCTGCGCGCCGATCGAGTGCTGGGTCCAGCCCAGGGCATAGAGGATCGTCATGGTCTTGCCCGGCACCGAACAGGTGGCGATCTCTTCCCAGACTTTCATCATCTGGTCCTGGGGCATGCCACAGGTCATGCTCGCCAGTTCCGGCGTGTAGCGGCTGTAGTGCTGCTTCATCAGCTGATAGACGCAACGCGGGTGCTGCAGGGTCGGATCGACCTTGGCGAAGCCGTCCTCGCCCAGCTCATAGCCCCAGCCGGACTTGTCGGCATACACGCGCTTGGCCGCGTCGTAGCCGCTGAACAGCCCGTCCTCGAAGCCATAGCTCTCTTTGACGATGAACGACACATCGGTGTAATTGCGCACGTACTCGTGCTGGATCTTGTCGTTGCTCAGCAGGTAATTGATCAGCCCGCCCATGAAGGCGATGTCGCTGCCGGTGCGAATCGGTGCGTAGTAATCGGCTACCGAAGCGGTACGGGTAAACCGCGGGTCGACCACGATCAGCCGCGCCTTGTTGTGCGCCTTGGCCTCGGTCACCCACTTGAAGCCGCACGGGTGCGCTTCAGCGGCGTTGCCGCCCATCACCAGGACCAGGTTTGCGTTGGCGATGTCAGACCAGTGATTGGTCATCGCGCCACGGCCGTACGTCGGGGCAAGACTTGCCACCGTCGGGCCGTGTCAGACACGCGCCTGGTTATCGAACCCCAGCATGCCGGTCGAACGGATCACCTTGTGCGTCAGGTAGCCCGCTTCGCTGGAAGCGGCGGACGCGGCGAGGAATCCGGTGGTGAGCCAGCGGTTGACCGTCTGGCCCTGGGCATTCTTCTCGATGAAGTTGGCGTCGCGGTCCTGTTTCATCAGGTCGGCGATGCGGTCGAGGGCTTCGTCCCACTCGATGCGGGTCCACTCGTTGCTGCCCGGCTTGCGCACCTCGGGGTACTGCAGGCGGCTCGGGCTGTGGATAAAGTCCAGCAGGCCCGCGCCTTTCGGGCACAAGGTGCCGCGGTTGACCGGATGGTCCGCGTCGCCCTCGATATGGATGATGTTCTGTTTGACGTTCTTGCCCGCGTCACCCTGGCTGTACATGATCAGGCCGCAGCCGACCGAGCAGTAGGGGCAGGTGTTACGGGTCTCTTTGGTGTGCGCCAGCTTGAAGTGGCGCACCTGCTCGGCGAACGCGGGGGTCGGGGCCATGCCCAACGCCGCAAGGCTCGAGCCTCCAAGGCCGACGGCGGCGACCTTGAAGAATTGCCGACGGTTGAGGTCCATCGTGCACTCCTGATCAGGTTCTCGGGCGCACGGGACTTGGCCGGCGCCTCAGGGACTTCACGGTGGCGGTGGGTAGAGACCGCCAACTGTTAAGCCTAGTCAAGAATCTGGGAAGTGGGGTGATCTGGATCAGGTTGTAAGTAAATCGCCACTTTATTTATACAGGTGCAGAAGTACAGCGCCCGCCAGCACCAGGGCCACCCCGACGACCTGTAGCTAGGACAGACGTTCGCGGTAGAACAGGAAGCCAAGAATGGCGGCAATGCCTCCAGACAAGGTGCTGATCACCGTAACGACTGCGATCGAGCCATGCAGCGCGCCCCAGGAAAACGCCGAGAAACCTCCCAGATTGAAAAGACTGGCACCACACAAGGTCCCCCAGGTCTTGAGCCTGACCGTAATCTGGCCTCGAACATTCGCAGCGCTGCGGGCAGCAGGAACAGAACACCCACCCCATAGCCGAGCGCCAGCATGTTCACTGGCCCCAGCACCGGTAATACGTATTTTCCCTGGACCCAGAAGCTGATGCCATACAGCAGCGCGGCTAGCAGGGCGAAACCGACTGACAGACGACTGCCCGCAGGCGCTTGCCCAGTGCCGCCCTTTGCCTCACGGCTGGCCAGGACCACGCCCAGAAAGCAGGTCAGCAAGCCGAAGATCTGCCAGATGCCCAGCACCTCGCCCCCCAACCACGCCAGCAGCGTGGTGAACACGCCATAGGAAGTCACCAACGTCGCCACCACCGATGTCTGGCCGATCGCGAACGCCTTCGAAAGCGCCAATGCGCCGCTCAGGGTACACAGTGCCGCCATACAGGCGAACAGCAGCACGCTCGTCGGGGCCGCGACCATCTTGGTGAGCTGCTGAGAAGATCCGGCAATGATGAGCCCCATCAACAACAGCCCCAACAACTGCCCGAAGAATACCGCCCGCCTTACGCCGACCGCTCGGGCATTCATGCCAACCAGAAAGTCGGTGGCCCCCCAGAGTGCGGCAGCCAGCAGTCCCATTAGTACATCCATGCCTCAATTCCTGAATGGAAGGGGGGGTGACGATAGATAGCCATTACCTCTCTCCAAGTAAAGTTCAGGTACTCAAAGGAAGCCTTGCATCGGCAATGGCAAGATCCTGCATCACAATCACAGTTAGACAGCATGGCTGTGCTTGCCCCTTATCAGGCCTGCCTGCAAGACAGATCATCTAAATACCTGCCTAACTATAAAGCCGCCAATAGTTGTAATAGGACCCGGATACATCTGTACATATTGAATCAGACTCGGTCCAACTCCCCGATCATATGAAATGATTTCCGGCCCGAAGATCAGCGTCACAACACCTACTGCGCGACTCTCATGCCGATGGACCACACAACCCAGCCGTTGTAAGTCTCATCACCTGCCTCACCCTAGAGATTGGTGGCGTAGACGTCCTCCGAACCCTCTACACATAGTCTCCGGCAATAGAATTCAACTGCATGTCGATTTCCTGCTTATCTTCAGCGGTCATCTTTACACCCCAGCAGAGAAAGTCCAACAGCTTAAACCACGCCTCTCTCCTGGCCACCCCAAAAAGTAAATTCAGAACCGTCCTACATATCTATTTACTAAGTATTTCGCTTATGCACCATGCATTTCAAAATGCCAAACCAACATCTCGGATCAATCTCACCCCTTGGAAACACACAAAACTACCAGAGTGACGGTGCTTAACCACCGAGTAGCTGAACGGCTATCTTTAAACAGGATGAGATGGCGCAAGCAGTAGCAGAGCAAAATGCCCCTACACAACATTAGGAAAGGTCTTACACCAAGTGTACGAACTTGCTTGCTAGGTTGGTAGTACACATGGACGAGGTATTTATCATGAACGTGAAACGGTCACTCGGCAGCCTTCTGCTCAGCGCCGCGATACTCCCCTCCCTCACCGTGGCAGCCTCTCTGAACAATGACGCCGCGCCTCAAGTCACCGCCGAACAAGCACGCTCCATCGCCAATGCCGCTGAACGCGCCGCCCGCGCCCAAGGCTTCGCCATCGTCATCAGCATCGTCGACAACCATGGCAACCTGAAGCATTTCCACCGCATGGACGGCACCAGCAGCGGCAGCATCCAGGTCGCGCAGCTCAAAGCCGCTACATCTGCACGCTTTCCACTTTCATCCCGCTCGCTGGGTGAACGCAGCGCTGGGTTGCCAGCCAATTCCTACGCTTCGCTGCCCGGTTTCACTTTGCTGGAAGGCGGGTTGCCAATCATTGATGCGAACGGCAGGCATATCGGCGGTATAGGCATCAGCGGAGCAACACCAGAGCTTGATGCACAATTTGCCCAGGCGGCGCTCGAAGAAAGCTGACAGGCAAAAAGAAACCCGCTTCATGCCTGAAGCGGGTTTCTTGTCACAGCTCCGTTCACCTGTGGTACCTAGTGCCCACAGGAAAGGATCAGAACGGAATATCGTCGTCGAAGCTGTCGAAGTCAGCGGCAGGCTGCGGAGCCGGCTGTTGCGGCGCTGGGCGCTGCGGCGCTTGTTGCGGGCGCTGGGCCTGTTGGCGTGGGGCCTGGTTGTACTGTTGCTGCTGACCGCCCTGGTTGTAGTTGTTGCCACCACCCTGGTTGTACTGGTCGCCACCGCCCTGCTGGCCCTGCGGACGACCGCCGAGCAGCTGCATGGTGCCGTTGATGTCGACGATGATCTCGGTGGTGTAGCGCTTGATGCCGTCCTTTTCCCACTCGCGGGTCTGCAGCTTGCCCTCGATGTAGCACTGCGAACCCTTGCGCAGGTATTCGCCGGCGATTTCGGCGACCTTGCCGAACAGCGAGACACGGTGCCACTCGGTGCGCTCGACCTTCTGGCCCGACTGCTTGTCGGTCCACTGCTCGCTGGTGGCCAGGCTCAGGTTGGTCACGGCGTTACCGTTGGGCAGGTAGCGGACTTCGGGATCCTGACCGCAAGTACCGACCAGAATGACTTTGTTAACCCCACGGGCCATAACGTTCTCCTAGGCTTCGCACGCCGAAGAGGCTGGGTTCACCAGACGCTCGAGGGTCGCACGGTCCAAAATTTTCGTATCCAGTTTGATATAGATGGCGGCTTCTTCTGCCACCACCACAGCGTCGGTCACACCCGGCACGGCCATCAGGCGCTCGGTCAGCCCGGCTTCCCGGACCGCTTCCGGCGTCAGCGGCATGCGCAGGCTGGTCACGTACGGCGGCTCGTTCATGCGCAACGCCGTCAGCAGCCAGAAGGCGCACAAGCCAGCGCAGCCGAGGAACACCATGCTCAAGCCACCGTGCTGGAACAACCAGCCACCGAGGATGCCACCCAGTGCCGCGCCAAGGAACTGGCTGGTGGAGTAGACCCCCATCGCCGTGCCCTTGCCGCCGGCAGGCGACACCTTGCTGACCAGCGAAGGCAAGGATGCCTCCAGCAGGTTGAATGCAGTAAAGAATACCACGGTGCCGATCACCAGTCCGCGCAAGTTGTCAGCCCACTGCCAGAAGAACACCTCCACCAGCAGCAGGACACTGACCGCACCGAGCAACACGCGTTTCATCTTGCGCTTCTTTTCCCCGTAGATGATGAAGGGGATCATTGCAAAAAATGAAACCAGCAGCGCGGTCAGGTACACCCACCAGTGCTGCTCCTTGGGCAGCCCGCCGCGCTCGACGAAGGCCAGCGGCAGCGCCACGAAGCTGGCCATCAGGATCGCGTGCAGCACGAAAATACTGATGTCCAGGCGTAGAAGGTCCGGATTGCGCAGGGTCGGGCCGAGGGCCTGACGGGCGACACCGGACTCGCGATGACTCAGCACACTGTGCGAGCTGGGCACGACGAAAGCGATCAGCGCGATGCCGACCAGGGCAAGTCCTGCAGTGGCCAGGAACAATCCTGACAAACCAAAGGCGCGGGTCAACAGCGGGCCGACCACCATCGCCACGGCGAACGACAAGCCGATGCTCATGCCGATCATGGCCATGGCCTTGGTCCGGTGCTGTTCGCGGGTCAGGTCGGACAACAGCGCCATGACCGCCGCGGAAATCGCCCCCGCGCCCTGCAGGATGCGCCCAGCGATAACGCCCCAGATCGAGTCGGCCTGGGCCGCCAGCACACTGCCCAGGGCGAAGATCACCAGCCCCACATAGATCACTGGCCGGCGACCGATGCGGTCGGAAATCACCCCGAACGGAATCTGCAGCACCGCTTGCGTCAGACCATAGGCGCCGATGGCCAGGCCGATCAGTGCAGGCGTGGCGCCGGCCAGGTCCATGCCGTAGGTGGCGAGCACCGGCAGCACCATGAACATGCCCAGCATACGAAAGGCAAAGACCAGGGCCAGGCCGCTCGCGGCGCGGGTTTCGCTGCCACTCATGCGCTCGTTGTGGGTGTCGTGCATGGATTAACCTCGTGTGAACCGGCGGCGATTCTATCAGTCCGACGCCTTGACGGCATATACGCGACGCTTTGCCGCGTACTGGCAGCGCGCCGTATACTGCTTTGTTTATGCCCGCCGAGCGAGGCCGTAGTGGACAAGATCCTGATCCGTGGGGCGCGTACCCACAACCTGAAGAACATCGACCTGACCCTGCCCCGGGACAAACTGATCGTGATCACCGGCCTGTCCGGGTCCGGCAAGTCCTCGCTGGCGTTCGACACGCTGTACGCCGAAGGCCAGCGCCGCTATGTCGAGTCGCTGTCGGCCTATGCCCGGCAGTTCCTGTCGATGATGGAAAAACCCGACGTCGACACCATCGAAGGATTGTCGCCGGCCATCTCCATCGAGCAGAAGTCGACCTCGCACAACCCGCGCTCGACCGTCGGCACCATCACCGAGATCTACGACTACCTGCGCCTGCTCTATGCCCGCGTCGGCACCCCACGCTGCCCGGACCATGACATCCCGCTTGAGGCGCAAACGATCAGCCAGATGGTCGACCTGGTGCTGGAAAAGCCCGAAGGCAGCAAGCTGATGCTGTTGGCGCCGGTTATCCGCGAGCGCAAGGGTGAGCACCTGGCGGTGTTCGACGAGCTGCGCGCCCAGGGTTTCGTACGCGCCCGGGTCAACGGCAAGCTGTACGAGCTCGACGAGTTGCCCAAGCTCGACAAACAGAAGAAACACAGCATTGATGTGGTGGTAGACCGTTTCAAGGTCCGCGCCGACCTGCAGCAGCGCCTGGCCGAGTCCTTCGAGACCGCGCTCAAGCTGGCCGACGGCATCGCCCTGGTAGCGCCGATGGACGACGAGGAAGGCGAAGAAGTGATCTTCTCGGCGCGCTTCGCCTGCCCGGTGTGCGGCCACGCGATCAGCGAGCTGGAGCCGAAGCTGTTCTCCTTCAACAACCCGGCTGGCGCCTGCCCGACCTGCGATGGCCTGGGGGTCAAGCAGTTTTTCGACACCAAGCGCCTGGTCAACGCTGAGCTGACCTTGGCCGAAGGCGCGATTCGCGGCTGGGACCGGCGCAACGTCTATTACTTCCAGATGCTCGGCTCGCTGGCCGCGCATTACGGCTTCAGCCTGGAGGAACCGTTCGGCGAGCTGTCCGCCGAGCACCAGAAGGTCATCCTGCAAGGCAGTGGCAAGCAGAGTGTCGACTTCAAGTACCTCAACGACCGTGGCGACATCGTCAAGCGCTCGCACCCGTTCGAAGGCATCGTGCCGAACCTTGAGCGTCGCTATCGCGAGACCGAGTCGGCCACCGTGCGTGAAGAGCTGGCCAAGTTCCTCGGCACCCAGCCCTGCCCTGATTGCCGCGGCACCCGCCTGCGCCGCGAAGCGCGCCACGTCTGGGTGGGTGAGAAGACCCTGCCGGCAGTGACCAACCTGCCGATCGGCGAAGCCAGCAATTACTTCGGCGCGCTGAGCCTCACCGGCCGCCGTGGCGAGATCGCGGCGAAGATTCTCAAGGAAATCTGCGAACGCCTGCAGTTCCTGGTCAACGTCGGCCTCGACTATCTGACCCTGGACCGCAGCGCCGATACCCTGTCTGGCGGCGAGGCCCAGCGTATCCGCCTGGCCAGCCAGATCGGCGCAGGCCTGGTGGGCGTGATGTACATCCTCGACGAGCCCTCGATCGGCCTGCACCAGCGCGATAACGACCGCTTGCTGGCAACGCTCAACCACCTGCGCGACCTGGGTAACACGGTGATCGTGGTCGAGCACGACGAGGACGCCATCCGCCTGGCCGACTACGTGGTGGACATCGGCCCGGGCGCTGGCGTGCATGGCGGGCAGATCGTCGCCGAGGGCTCACCCGAGGAGGTGATGGCGCATCCCGACTCGCTGACTGGCAAATACCTGTCCGGACGCAAGAAGATCGTCGTGCCGGCCAAGCGCACCCCGCGCAACAAGAAGCTGTCGCTCAAACTCAAGGGCGCGCGCGGCAACAACCTGCAGAACGTCGACCTGGAAGTGCCGATCGGCCTGCTGACCTGCGTGACCGGTGTGTCCGGCTCGGGCAAATCGACGCTGATCAACAACACCCTGTTCCCCCTGGCCGCTACTGCGCTAAACGGGGCAAGCAGCCTGGAAGCGGCGCCGCACGCCAGCGTCGATGGCCTGCAGCACCTGGACAAGGTGGTCGATATCGACCAGAGCCCGATCGGCCGTACGCCACGGTCGAACCCGGCTACCTACACCGGCATCTTCACGCCGATCCGCGAGCTGTTCGCCGGGGTGCCGGAATCGCGTTCGCGCGGATACGGCCCAGGGCGCTTCTCGTTCAACGTCAAGGGTGGGCGCTGCGAGGCCTGCCAGGGCGACGGCCTGATCAAGGTGGAGATGCACTTCCTGCCGGACATCTACGTGCCGTGCGACGTGTGCAAGAGCAAGCGCTACAACCGCGAAACCCTGGAGATCAAGTACAAGGGCAAGAACATCCACGAGGTGCTGGAAATGACCATCGAGGATGCCCGCGAGTTCTTCGACGCGGTGCCGGCCCTGGCGCGCAAGCTGCAGACCCTGATGGATGTGGGCCTGTCGTACATCAAGCTGGGGCAATCGGCGACCACGCTGTCGGGCGGCGAAGCGCAGCGGGTCAAGCTGTCCCGCGAGCTGTCCAAGCGCGACACAGGCAAGACCCTGTACATCCTCGACGAGCCGACCACCGGCCTGCACTTCGCCGATATCCAGCAACTGCTGGACGTGCTGCACCGCCTGCGTGACCACGGCAACACCGTGGTGGTCATCGAGCACAACCTGGATGTGATCAAGACCGCCGACTGGCTGGTGGATTTGGGGCCGGAAGGTGGGTCCAAAGGCGGCCAGATCATTGCCTGTGGCACGCCAGAAGAGCTGAGCAAGATGAAGCAGTCGTACACCGGCCACTACCTCAAGCCACTGCTGGAGCGTGACCGGGCCTGAGTGGAGTCGCTGACATGAAAAAGCCCCTGGTACCGTCGGTGCCAGGGGCTTTTTCGTAGGGCTGTGGATAACTTACATCTGCGACTGCAGGTAGTTCTCCAGGCCGATCGCCTTGATCAGACCCTGCTGCTTCTCCAGCCAGTAGGTATGATCTTCTTCGGTGTCGGCCAGCTGCGCGCGCAGGATGTCGCGGCTGATGTAGTCCTTGTGCAGTTCGCACAGCTCGATGCCCTTGCACAGCGCGGCACGTACCTTGTACTCGAGCTTGAGGTCGGCCTCGATCATCTCCGGCACGGTGCTGCCCACTTCCAGGTCGTCGGCGCGCATGTCCGGAGTACCTTCGAGCATGAGGATACGGCGCATCAGGGCATCGGCGTGCTGCGTCTCTTCTTCCATCTCGTGGTTGATACGTTCATAGAGCTTGGTCAGGCCCCAGTCTTCGTACATGCGCGAGTGAATAAAGTACTGATCGCGTGCTGCCAGTTCGCCCTTCAGCAACGTGACGAGATAGTTGATTACGTCCGGGTGACCTTGCATCGCCCTGCTTCTCCGTGTGAATACGTCAATAGGGCTAGTGTGAACCAGGTTTTGCTCGCGGTCACTGAAAAACGCGCAATTAGAAGCAAAAAATCGGCTAAACAGTAGTGATATTCATTGAAAAACCGCCCAAATGAGGGCGGTTCTTCTTATCACTTCGACTTAGCCGAGATTCACGCCCAATGCCTTGGCAATCCCTTCGCCGTAGGCCGGATCAGCCTTATAGAAGTACTGCAGCTGACGCTGGATGACATCGTCGCTGACACCGGCCATGGTCCCGGCGATGTTGTTGATCAACAGCGCCTTCTGCTCATCGCTCATCAGACGGAACAGTGCCCCGGCGTGGCTGTAGTAATCGTTGTCCTCACGGTGATCGTAACGATCCGCCGAGCCGTTCAGGGCCAGTGCGGGCTCGGCATGCTGCGGCGATTGCTTCGGCGCGCTTGCATGGCTGTTGGGCTCGTAGTTAGGAGCGCCGCCGTATGCGCCGATGGCCATGGAGCCGTCGCGTTGGTAGCTGTTCACCGGGCTGCGCGGCGCATTGACCGGCAGTTGCTGGTGGTTGGTGCCTACGCGGTAGCGATGCGCATCGGCATAGGCGAACACACGCCCCTGCAGCATGCGGTCTGGCGACAGGCCAACCCCGGGGACCATGTTGCTGGGCCCGAACGCCGCCTGCTCAACCTCGGCGAAGTAGTTGAGCGGGTTGCGGTTGAGCTCCAGCACACCGACTTCGATCAACGGGTAGTCCTTCTGCGACCAGGTCTTGGTCACATCGAACGGGTTTTCGTCGCGGCTGGCCGCCTCGGCCTCGCTCATCACCTGGATGCACACGGTCCAACGCGGGAAATCGCCGCGCTCGATGGCCTCGAACAGGTCACGCTGAGCATAGTCTGGATCGCTACCGGCCAGGCGGGCGGCCTCGGCCGGCGCCAGGTTCTTGATGCCTTGCTGGGTCTTGAAGTGCCATTTGACCCAGGTCCGCTCGCCGCTGGCGTTGATCAGGCTATAGGTATGGCTGCCAAAACCGTGCATGTGACGGTAGCCGTCGGGAATGCCCCGATCAGAGAACAGGATGGTGACCTGGTGCAGTGCCTCGGGCGAATGCGACCAGAAGTCCCACATCATTTGCGCGTTCTTCAGGTTGCTCTGCGGGTGGCGCTTCTGGGTGTGGATGAAGTCAGGGAACTTCAGCGGGTCGCGAATGAAGAACACAGGTGTGTTGTTGCCAACAATGTCCCAGTTGCCTTCCTCGGTGTAGAACTTAACCGCAAAACCACGCGGGTCGCGTTCGGTATCCGCAGAGCCGCGTTCGCCGCCCACGGTGGAGAACCGCAGGAACGTTTCGGTCTGCTTGCCGATGCTGTCGAACAGCTTGGCACTGGTGAGCTCGGTGATATCGCGGGTGACGGTGAAGGTACCGTAGGCGCCGGAGCCCTTGGCGTGCACGCGACGCTCCGGGATGTTCTCGCGGTTGAAGTGGGCAAGCTTCTCGAGCAGGTGGAAGTCGTCGAGCAGCAGCGGGCCACGAGGGCCTGCGGAACGGGAGTTCTGGTTGTCGGCTACGGGTGCACCGCTGGCGGTAGTGAGAATCTTGCTCATGGGCTCTCCTGATCGGTCTTGAATTGCCGGCTAATCGGCTTGAGGAGAGTATTGTCGAGCGAGGTTACAAGGACAAATTCATTAAGTGACTTATATCAATAGAAAATAACAATTCACCAGACAACAAAAAACCGGGCCTAGGCCCGGTTTCTTGTAGCAGACAGAACGTCTTACTCGGCAGCTTCTACAGCACCACCGACCGGACGATCAACCAGCTCGACGTACGCCATAGGCGCGTTGTCGCCAGCGCGGAAACCGCACTTCAGGATACGCAGGTAGCCGCCCTGACGGGTGGCGTAACGCTTGCCCAGGTCGTTGAACAGTTTGCCAACGGCGGACTTCGAACGGGTACGGTCGAAGGCCAGACGACGGTTGGCAACGCTGTCTTCCTTGGCCAGGGTGATCAGCGGCTCGGCAACGCGGCGCAGTTCCTTGGCTTTCGGCAGGGTGGTTTTGATCAGCTCGTGCTCGATCAGCGACACAGCCATGTTCTGGAACATAGCTTTGCGGTGAGAGCTGGTACGGCTCAGGTGACGTCCACTTTTACGATGACGCATGATTCATTCCTTACCAAACACAACGTTCGGTGATTACGACGATCAGGCAGTCGCCTTGTCGTCTTTCTTAAGGCTTGCAGGCGGCCAGTTGTCGAGGCGCATGCCGAGAGACAGACCACGGGAGGCCAGGACGTCCTTGATTTCAGTCAGGGACTTCTTGCCCAGGTTAGGAGTCTTCAACAGCTCTACTTCGGTACGCTGAATCAGGTCGCCGATGTAGTAGATGTTCTCCGCCTTGAGGCAGTTGGCCGAACGTACAGTCAGTTCCAGGTCGTCAACCGGGCGCAGCAGGATCGGATCGATCTCGTCTTCCTGCTCGACCACAACCGGCTCGCTGTCACCTTTGAGGTCGACGAACGCGGCCAGCTGCTGTTGCAGGATGGTCGCGGCACGACGGATAGCCTCTTCAGGATCCAGGGTACCGTTGGTTTCCAGATCGATGACCAGCTTGTCCAGGTTGGTACGCTGCTCAACACGGGCGTTCTCGACCACGTAGGCGATACGACGCACCGGGCTGAACGAGGCGTCCAGCTGGAGACGGCCAATGCTGCGGCTTTCGTCTTCGTCAGTCTGACGGGAGTCGGCCGGCTCGTAACCGCGACCACGAGCTACAGTGAGCTTCATGTTCAGGGCGCCGTTGGACGCCAGGTTCGCGATTACGTGATCGGGGTTGACGATCTCGACATCGTGATCCAGCTGAATATCGGCAGCGGTAACCACCCCCGAACCCTTTTTCGACAAGGTCAGCGTAACTTCGTCACGACCGTGCAGTTTGATAGCCAGGCCTTTCAGGTTCAACAGGATTTCAATGACGTCTTCCTGTACACCTTCGATCGCGGAGTACTCGTGGAGTACGCCATCGATCTCGGCCTCGACTACTGCACAGCCAGGCATGGAGGACAACAGGATGCGGCGCAGCGCGTTGCCCAGGGTATGGCCGAAGCCACGCTCGAGAGGCTCGAGCGTGATCTTGGCGCGGGTTGGACTGACAACCTGCACGTCGATGTGACGGGGTGTCAGAAACTCATTTACCGAAATCTGCATGGATGCACCTATTTTCTAGCCCTTACTTGGAGTAGAGCTCGACAATCAGGTTTTCGTTGATGTCGGCGGACAGGTCGCTGCGAGCAGGAACGTTCTTGAAAACGCCCGACTTTTTAGCAGCATCCACATCAACCCACTCAACGCGGCCACGCTGGGCGCACAGTTCAAGGGCTTGAACAATGCGCAGCTGGTTCAGCGACTTCTCGCGAACCGAGACCACGTCACCCGGACGAACTTGGTAGGATGGAATGTTTACAGTCTTACCGTTGACGCTGATCGCTTTGTGCGAAACCAGCTGACGGGACTCGGAACGAGTCGAGCCGAAGCCCATACGGTAAACGACGTTATCCAGACGGCACTCGAGCAGTTGCAGCAGGTTCTCACCGGTTGCGCCTTTTTTCGAGGCAGCAGCTTGGTAGTAACCGCGGAACTGACGCTCCAGAACACCGTAGATACGACGGACTTTTTGTTTCTCGCGCAGCTGGGTACCGTAGTCGGACTGACGGCCACGGCGCTGGCCGTGGATACCTGGGGCTGCTTCGATGTTGCACTTCGATTCCAGAGCGCGAACGCCGCTCTTCAGGAACAGGTCAGTGCCTTCACGGCGAGACAGTTTGCATTTTGGACCAATGTAACGTGCCATTTATCTGTCTCCTGATTACACGCGACGCTTCTTCGGCGGACGGCACCCGTTATGCGGGATTGGCGTCACGTCGGTGATGCTGGCGATCTTGTAGCCGCAGCTGTTCAGTGCACGAACGGCGGACTCACGACCTGGACCTGGACCCTTGACGTTCACGTCGAGGTTCTTCAGACCGTATTCCAGCGCAGCTTGACCAGCACGCTCAGCAGCGATCTGTGCTGCGAACGGGGTGGATTTGCGCGAACCACGGAAACCCGAACCACCGGAAGTAGCCCAGGACAGTGCGTTGCCCTGACGGTCGGTGATGGTCACGATGGTGTTGTTGAAAGACGCATGGATGTGGGCGATGCCATCAACCACTGTCTTTTTGATTTTTTTACGAGGACGAGCAGCAGGTTTTGCCATGTCTATATTCCTGGGCGATTACTTGCGGATCGGCTTACGCGGGCCCTTACGGGTGCGTGCGTTGGTCTTGGTGCGCTGACCGCGAACCGGCAGACCTTTACGATGACGCAGGCCGCGGTAGCAACCCAGGTCCATCAAGCGCTTGATCTTCATGTTGATGTCACGGCGCAGGTCACCTTCGGTGGTGAACTTCGCGACTTCGCCACGCAGGGTTTCGATTTGCTCGTCGCTCAGATCCTTGATCTTAGCGGCTGGGTTTACACCAGCATCCGCACAGATCTTCTGTGCAGTTGTGCGACCGACACCATAGATGTAGGTCAGCGAGATAACAGTATGCTTGTTATCTGGAATGTTGACGCCTGCAATACGGGCCATTCAGTGGGACTCCAATTGACAGCTACCTACGCCCCGGAAGCCAAGAAATAGGGCGCGAGATAATATCGCTGTAGAAACGAATAATCAACCCAGCAGCACACTAGCTGCTGGGTTTGAAGCGCGGATCACACTCAGCCTTGGCGCTGCTTGTGACGCGGTTCCGCGCTGCAGATCACGCGCACGATACCTTCGCGACGAATGATCTTGCAGTTGCGGCACAGCTTTTTCACCGATGCACGAACTTTCATTACCGACTCCTCGAACCTTAAGGGGCTAAATCAGCGCAGCAGACCGCTGCCGCCGTAGCCTTTCAGGTTGGCTTTCTTCATCAGGGATTCGTACTGGTGCGAAACGAGGTGCGATTGTACTTGGGACATGAAGTCCATCACAACCACTACCACAATCAGCAACGAGGTCCCGCCAAGGTAGAACGGCACGTTTGCTGCTACCACCAGGAACTGGGGCAGAAGGCACACGGCCATCATGTAAAGAGCACCGAACATGGTCAAACGGGTCAGAACGCCATCAATGTAGCGCGCCGACTGCTCACCAGGACGGATACCCGGAATAAAGGCACCGGACTTCTTCAGGTTTTCCGCTACGTCTTTCGGGTTGAACATCAACGCTGTGTAGAAGAAGCAGAAGAAAATAATCCCTGCACTAAACAGCAGAATGTTCAACGGCTGACCAGGAGCGATCGACTGCGAGATGTCCTGCAGCCAGCCCATACCTTCAGACTGACCGAACCAGGCACCCAGCGAAGCCGGGAACAGCAAGATGCTGCTCGCGAAAATGGCCGGAATTACGCCCGCCATGTTCACTTTCAGCGGCAGGTGGCTGGTCTGCGCAGCGAAGACCTTGCGGCCCTGCTGACGCTTGGCGTAGTGAACGGCGATACGACGCTGACCACGCTCGATGAACACCACGAAGCCGATAATCGCTACTGCCAGCAAACCGATTGCGACCAGGGCGAAGATGTTGATATCGCCTGTGCGTGCAGACTCGAAAGACTGCCCGATTGCTCTCGGAAGACCGGCAACGATACCTGCGAAGATCAACATCGAGATACCGTTGCCCACACCGCGCTCGGTGATCTGCTCACCCAGCCACATCATGAACATCGCGCCCGCCACGAAGGTGGAGACGGCGACGACATGGAAGCCGAGGCCAACAGAAAACGCCACGCCCTGGTTGGCCAGGCCAATGGACATGCCAATGGCTTGAACCAGCGCCAGGATAACGGTGCCGTAGCGGGTGTACTGGCTGATCTTGCGACGGCCAGCTTCACCTTCCTTCTTCAACTGCTCCAGCTGCGGGCTGACAGCGGTCATGAGCTGCATGATGATCGATGCCGAGATGTACGGCATGATCCCCAGTGCAAAGATGCTCATGCGCTCCAGCGCGCCGCCGGAAAACATGTTGAACAAGCTAAGAATGGTCCCCTCATTCTGCCGGAACAGATCCGCGAGACGGTCCGGGTTAATGCCTGGTACCGGGATGTGCGCGCCAATCCGATAGACGATGATCGCCATGAACAGAAAACGCAGACGAGCCCAGAGTTCCGACATCCCGCCCTTACCGAGCGAAGAGAGAGCACCTTGCTTAGCCATTTATTCCTCGAACTTGCCGCCAGCTGCTTCGATAGCCGCACGTGCACCTTTGGTGACGGCGATACCCTTGAGGGTGACTGCGCGAGTGACTTCGCCCGACAGCATGATTTTCACACGCTGTACGTGCTGGCCGATCACGTTGGCGTCCTTCAGGGACTGAACGGTGATCAGATCGCCTTCCACCTTGGCCAGCTCGGACAGACGCACTTCGGCGCGATCCATGGCTTTCAGGGAAACGAAGCCGAACTTCGGCAGGCGACGGTGCAGCGGCTGTTGACCGCCTTCGAAGCCTGGAGCGATGGAACCACCGGAACGGGAGGTCTGACCTTTGTGACCACGGCCACCGGTCTTACCCAGACCGCTACCGATACCACGGCCCGGACGGTGCTTCTCGCGACGGGAACCCGGCGCTGGACTCAGATCATTGAGTTTCATCGATTAACCCTCGACCTTCAGCATGTAGTAAGCCTTGTTGATCATCCCGCGGTTCTCGGGAGTATCCTGGACTTCTACAGTGTGACCGATACGACGCAGACCCAGACCCTTCACGCACAGCTTGTGGTTAGGGATACGGCCCGAGACGCTCTTGATCAGCGTTACTTTGACGGTTGCCATGATCAGCGGATCTCCTCAACAGTCTTGCCGCGCTTGGCAGCAATGGACTCAGGGGATTGCATGGCTTTCAGACCCTTGAAGGTGGCGTGAACCACGTTCACCGGGTTGGTCGAACCGTAGCACTTGGCCAGGACGTTCTGAACACCAGCAACTTCCAGGACGGCACGCATTGCGCCGCCGGCGATGATACCGGTACCTTCCGAGGCAGGCTGCATGTACACCTTCGAGGCGCCGTGGGCGGCCTTGGTGGCGTACTGCAGGGTGGTGCCCTTCAGGTCAACCTGAATCATGTTGCGACGAGCAGCTTCCATGGCTTTCTGGATCGCGGCAGGTACTTCGCGCGATTTGCCACGGCCAAAGCCAACACGACCCTTGCCATCACCTACCACGGTCAGCGCGGTGAAGGTGAAGATACGGCCGCCTTTAACGGTTTTGGCTACGCGGTTAACTTGAACCAGCTTCTCGATGTAGCCTTCGTCGCGCTTTTGATCGTTATTTGCCATAACTTAGAACTCCAGCCCGCCTTCACGAGCAGCATCAGCCAGCGCCTTGACGCGGCCATGGTACTTGAAGCCGGAACGGTCAAAGGCAACTTGAGATACACCGGCGGCTTTCGCGCGCTCAGCTACCAGCTTGCCAACCTTAGTGGCCGCGTCGATGTTGCCAGTGGCGCCATCACGCAGTTCTTTGTCCAAGGTAGAGGCGCTTGCCAGAACCTTGCTGCCGTCGGCCGAAATGACCTGGGCATAGATGTGCTGCGAGGAGCGGAACACGCACAGACGCACGGCTTCGAGCTCGTGCATTTTCAGGCGTGCTTTGCGAGCGCGACGCAGTCGAATAACTTTTTTGTCGGTCATTTGCTAGGCCCTACTTCTTCTTGGCTTCTTTACGACGGACTACTTCGTCCGCGTAACGCACACCCTTGCCCTTGTAAGGCTCTGGCGGACGGAAACCGCGGACTTCAGCGGCCACCTGACCCACCAGCTGCTTGTCGATACCCTTGATCAGGATGTCGGTCTGGCTTGGGGTTTCAGCGGTGATACCGGCTGGCAGTTCGTAATCCACTGGGTGCGAGAAGCCCAGAGCCAGGTTCAGGACGGTGCCTTTGGCCTGAGCTTTGTAACCAACACCGACCAGCTGGAGCTTGCGCTCGAAGCCTTGGCTTACGCCGTGGACCATGTTGTTCACCAGGGCGCGGGTGGTACCGGCCATGGCGCGAGCTTGCTGGTCACCGTTGCGAGCGACGAAACGCAGCTCACCAGCTTCTTCGGTAACTTCAACAGACGAGTGAACGTTCAGTTCGAGAGTGCCCTTGGCACCCTTTACCGAAAGCTGCTGACCGGCGAATTTGACTTCGACGCCTGCTGGCAGCTTAACGGGGTTCTTAGCGACGCGAGACATGCCTATCTCCCCTTAGAACACTGTGCACAGAACTTCGCCGCCGACACCGGCAGCGCGCGCAGCGCGGTCAGTCATCACACCTTTGTTGGTGGAGACGATAGACACGCCCAGGCCGCCACGTACTTTCGGCAGCTCAGAGACGGCCTTGTACTGGCGCAGGCCAGGACGGCTGGTACGCTTCAGTTCCTCGATGACCGGACGGCCTTCGAAGTACTTGAGTTCGATCGACAGGGAAGGCTTGGCTTCGCCGTTGACTTCGTAGCCAGCGATGTAGCCTTCGTCTTTCAGTACTTTGGCAACCGCGACCTTCAGGGTAGAAGAAGGCATGCTTACGACAGACTTTTCAGCCATCTGGGCATTACGGATGCGAGTTAGCATGTCCGCTAACGGGTCCTGCATACTCATGGGCTAGATGCTCCTGATACAAGAATTATTAGCCTTGCGGCTATCACAACCACCCGAACAGGCAGGGCAAAAAACCCGGGCTCAGGTGAGCCGGTCATTCTAGACACAAGGCAGAAACGAAACAAGCCCCATATAGGGGCTTGTTTCAATGCGAGGTCACCGGCGGTCGGAAGATCGCCCCCTTCCACCGGTGGTCACGCCAACCGGGATTACCAGCTGGCCTTGACCAGACCCGGCACGTCACCACGCATGGCGGCTTCGCGCAGCTTGTTACGACCGAGGCCGAACTTGCGGTACACGCCGTGCGGACGACCGGTGATGCGGCAACGGTTACGCATGCGCGAAGCGCTGGCGTCACGTGGTTGCTTCTGCAGGGCGACAACGGCAGCGAAACGCTCTTCTGGAGAGGCGTTCAGGTTGACGATGGTCGCTTTCAGCTCGGCACGCTTTTTGGCGTACTTGGCTACCGTGAGCTGACGCTTCAGCTCGCGGTTCTTCATGCTCTTCTTGGCCATTTTCCTACTCCAATCAGTTGCGGAACGGGAACTTGAAAGCACGCAGCAGAGCGCGGCCTTCGTCGTCCGAACGAGCAGTGGTGGTCAGGGTGATGTCCAAACCGCGCAGAGCATCGATCTTGTCGTAGTCGATTTCCGGGAAGATGATCTGCTCTTTCACGCCCATGCTGTAGTTGCCACGACCATCGAAGGACTTGGCATTCAGGCCGCGGAAGTCGCGAACCCGAGGCAGGGAGATCGCCAGCAGGCGGTCCAGGAATTCGTACATCTTGTCGCTACGCAGGGTCACCTTGACGCCGATCGGCCAGCCTTCACGGACTTTGAAGCCCGCGATGGATTTACGAGCGAAAGTCACGACCGGCTTTTGACCGGTGATCTTTTCCAGGTCGGCAACAGCGTGCTCGATGACTTTCTTGTCGCCGATCGCTTCGCCCAGACCCATGTTCAGGGTGATTTTGGTAACGCGCGGAACTTCCATCACGTTCGACAGCTTAAGTTCTTCCTTAAGCTTGGGAGCGATTTCGTTCCGGTAAATCTCTTTCAGTCGTGCCATGGTCTTCTACCTAGCAGTGTTCAAGCATCAACCGCTTTTTGGGTCGACTTGAAGACACGAATTTTCTTGCCTTCTTCTACTTTGAAGCCAACGCGGTCAGCCTTGTTGGTTTCGCTGTTGAAGATGGCAACGTTGGAAGCGTGCAGTGGCGCTTCTTTTTCGACGATACCGCCCTGAACGCCCGCCATCGGGTTAGGCTTGGTATGACGCTTGACCAGGTTCACGCCACCGATGACCAGACGGTCATCAGCCAGAACCTTCAGCACCTTACCGCGCTTACCCTTGTCTTTGCCGGCGATCACGATGATCTCGTCGTCACGACGAATCTTTTGCATGTCGGATCTCCTTAGAGCACTTCAGGGGCGAGCGAAACGATCTTCATGAACTTCTCGGTACGAAGTTCACGGGTCACTGGCCCGAAGATGCGAGTACCGATCGGCTCTTGCTTGGTGTTCAGCAGAACAGCAGCGTTGCCGTCGAAACGAATGATGGAACCGTCAGCGCGACGTACACCGTGACGGGTACGGACGACAACAGCGGTCATCACCTGGCCTTTTTTGACCTTACCGCGAGGAATTGCTTCCTTGACGGTAACTTTGATGATGTCACCGATACCGGCGTAACGACGGTGGGAACCGCCGAGCACCTTGATGCACATGACGCGACGAGCGCCGCTGTTATCGGCCACATCGAGCATGGATTGAGTCTGAATCATAAAATTTCTCCGACCCCTAGCCCTTAGACTTCAACAGCGCGTTCGAGGACTTCAACCAGTGCCCAGGACTTGGTCTTGGCCAGCGGACGGGTTTCACGGATGGAAACCTTGTCGCCGATCTTGCACTGGTTGGCTTCGTCGTGCGCGTGCAGCTTAGTCGAACGCTTAACGTATTTACCGTAGATCGGGTGCTTTACGCGACGCTCGATCAGAACGGTGATGGTCTTGTCCATTTTGTCGCTGACGACACGGCCAGTCAGCGTACGGACGGTTTTTTCAGCTTCAGCCATGATCACTTACCTGCCTGCTGGTTGAGCACAGTTTTCACGCGAGCGATGTCACGCTTAACTTGCGAGAGCAGGTGCGACTGCCCCAACTGGCCAGTTGCTTTCTGCATGCGCAGATTGAACTGGTCGCGCAGCAAGCCGAGCAGTTGCTCATTCAGTTGCTGTGCGGATTTTTCACGAAGTTCATTCGCTTTCATCACATCACCGTCCGCTTAACAAAGGAGGTGGCGAGTGGCAGCTTTGCAGCAGCCAGGGCGAAAGCTTCGCGCGCCAGCTCTTCAGAAACACCCTCGATCTCGTACAGGACTTTGCCTGGCTGAATCTGGGCAACCCAGTATTCCACGGAACCCTTACCTTTACCCATCCGCACTTCGAGAGGCTTCTTGGTAACCGGCTTGTCCGGGAACACACGGATCCAGATCTTGCCGCCACGCTTAACGTGACGGGTCAGGGCACGACGTGCCGACTCGATCTGGCGAGCGGTGAGACGACCGCGGGCGACAGCTTTCAGAGCGAACTCGCCGAAGCTGACCTTGCTACCGCGCAGTGCCAGACCACGGTTGTGGCCGGTCATCTGCTTGCGGAATTTTGTACGCTTTGGTTGCAACATTTGGCGTACCCCTTACTTAGCAGCTTTTTTACGAGGCGCTGGTGCTTGCGGCTTCAGCTCTTCCTGGCGACCACCAATAACTTCGCCTTTGAAGATCCAAACCTTCACACCGATCACACCGTAGGTGGTGTGAGCTTCGTAGGTGTTGTAGTCGATATCGGCACGCAGGGTGTGCAGGGGCACACGACCTTCGCGATACCACTCGGTACGTGCGATCTCGGCGCCGCCGAGACGACCGCTCACCTGGATCTTGATGCCCTTGGCACCAATACGCATGGCGTTCTGCACGGCGCGCTTCATGGCGCGACGGAACATTACGCGGCGTTCCAGCTGCTGGGCTACGCTCTGAGCAACCAGCATGGCGTCGAGTTCCGGCTTGCGGATCTCTTCGATGTTGATGTGCACAGGCACACCCATCTGCTTGGTCAGGTCCTGACGCAGCTTCTCAACATCTTCACCTTTCTTGCCGATAACGATACCGGGACGAGCGGTGTGGATGGTGATGCGTGCAGTTTGAGCCGGGCGATGAATATCGATACGGCTAACGGACGCGCTTTTTAGTTTGTCTTGGAGGTACTCGCGAGTTTGCAGATCCTTGAGCAGGTAATCTGCGTAAGTCGCGCCGTCTGCGTACCAGACGGAGGTGTGCTCCTTGACGATTCCCAGGCGAATGCCAGTGGGATGTACTTTCTGACCCATCTGATCGACTCCGTTACTTGTCCGCAACCTTGACAGTGATATGGCAAGACCGCTTGACGATGCGATCAGCACGGCCTTTGGCACGTGGCATGATGCGCTTCAGCGAACGCCCTTCGTTGACGAAGACGGTGGAGACCTTCAGGTCATCAACGTCTGCGCCTTCGTTGTGTTCGGCGTTGGCAACGGCCGACTCGAGGACTTTCTTCATGATTTCAGCGGCTTTTTTGCTGCTGAAGGCCAACAGGTTGAGCGCTTCGCCCACCTTCTTCCCGCGGATCTGGTCGGCGACCAAGCGGGCTTTCTGGGCGGAGATGCGAGCGCCCGACAACTTAGCGGCTACTTCCATTTCCTTACCCCTTAACGCTTGGCTTTCTTGTCAGCCACGTGCCCGCGGTAGGTGCGGGTACCGGCGAACTCGCCCAGTTTGTGGCCGACCATGTCTTCGTTCACGAGAACTGGGACGTGTTGGCGACCGTTGTGTACCGCGATGGTCAGACCGACCATTTGTGGCAGGATCATCGAACGGCGCGACCAGGTTTTAACTGGCTTGCGATCGTTCTTCTCCACCGCCACTTCGACCTTCTTCAACAGGTGAAGATCGATAAAAGGACCTTTTTTCAGAGAACGTGGCACTGTCGTATCCCTCTAGTTACTTGCGACGACGGACGATCATGTTGTCGGTACGCTTATTACCACGGGTTTTGGCACCCTTGGTTGGGAAGCCCCATGGCGATACCGGATGACGACCACCGGAGGTACGACCTTCACCACCACCATGTGGGTGGTCAACCGGGTTCATGGCAACACCACGAACGGTTGGGCGAACGCCGCGCCAGCGTTTGGCACCAGCTTTACCCAGCGAACGCAGGCTGTGCTCGGAGTTCGAGACTTCGCCCAGGGTCGCACGGCACTCAGCCAGGACTTTACGCATTTCACCAGAGCGCAGACGCAGGGTCACGTAGACGCCTTCACGGGCGATCAGCTGAGCCGAAGCACCAGCGGAACGTGCGATCTGAGCACCTTTACCCGGCTTCAATTCGATGCCGTGAATGGTGCTACCTACTGGAATGTTGCGCAGTTGCAGGGAGTTACCGGCCTTGATTGGGGCCAGGGCACCTGCGATCAGCTGGTCGCCAGCACTCACGCCTTTAGGGGCGATGATGTAGCGACGCTCACCGTCTGCGTAGCACAGCAGGGCGATGTGAGCAGTACGGTTTGGATCGTATTCGATACGCTCGACAGTGGCTGGGATGCCATCTTTGTCGTTGCGACGGAAGTCGACCAGACGGTAGTGCTGCTTATGACCACCACCCACGTGACGCGTGGTGATGCGGCCATTGTTGTTACGACCACCAGACTTCGATTTCTTCTCGATCAGCGGTGCGTGAGGAGCGCCTTTGTGCAGCTCCTTGTTGACCACCTTGACCACGAAACGGCGGCCAGGGGAAGTCGGTTTGCATTTAACGATTGCCATGATGCACCCCTTCCTTACTCAGCACTGCTGCTGAAATCGAGATCTTGGCCTGGCTGAAGGGAGACGATCGCCTTCTTCCAGTCATTACGCTTGCCCAGACCACGTGCGGTACGCTTGGTTTTACCCAGAACGTTAACAGTCGACACGTTTTCAACTTTTACGTTGAACAGGCCTTCGACAGCTTTCTTGATTTCCAGCTTGGTTGCATCGGTAGCAACCTTGAATACGAACTGGCCTTTTTTCTCAGCCAGAACGGTAGCCTTCTCGGAAACGTGCGGGCCAAGGAGGACTTTGAATACGCGTTCCTGGTTCATCCCAGCAGCTCCTCGAATTTCTTCACGGCCGAGACAGTGATCAACACTTTCTCGTATGCGATCAGACTGACCGGGTCGGAACCTTGAACGTCACGTACATCGACGTGCGGCAGGTTACGAGCAGCCAGGTACAGGTTCTGATCAACAGCGTCCGAAACGATCAGTACGTCGCTCAGACCCATGCCGTTCAGCTTGTTCAGCAGATCTTTGGTTTTCGGTGCTTCGACAGCGAAGTCCTGAACCACGACCAGACGGTCGCTACGCACCAGCTCGGCGAGGATGGAGCGCAGGGCTGCGCGGTACATCTTCTTGTTGAGCTTCTGCGAGTGATCTTGAGGACGAGCTGCGAAGGTTACACCACCGCCACGCCAGATCGGACCACGGGTAGTACCGGCACGAGCACGGCCAGTACCTTTCTGACGCCATGGGCGCTTACCGCCACCGGCCACGTCAGAACGGGTCTTCTGCTGCTTGGTGCCCTGACGGCCGCCGGCCATGTAGGCCACGACTGCTTGGTGTACCAGCGTCTCGTTGAATTCGCCACCGAAAGTCAGTTCGGAAACTTCGATCGCCTGAGCGTCATTTACATTAAGTTGCATGTCAGTTTCCCCTTACCCGCGAGCCTTGACAGCTGGACGCACAACCACGTCGCCGCCAGTAGCGCCTGGAACGGCACCCTTGATCAGCAGCAGGTTGCGTTCAGCGTCTACGCGTACTACTTCCAGGGACTGCACAGTCACGCGCTCAGCGCCCATGTGACCGGACATTTTCTTGCCCTTGAATACACGACCAGGAGTCTGGCACTGGCCGATGGAGCCAGGGACACGGTGCGATACGGAGTTACCGTGGGTGTTATCTTGACCACGGAAGTTCCAGCGCTTGATGGTACCGGCGAAGCCTTTACCTTTGGACTGACCGGTTACGTCTACCAGCTGGCCTGCAGTGAAGAGTTCAGCTTTGATCAGATCGCCAGCCTGGAAATCGCCTTCTTCAAGACGGAACTCCCAGACACCGCGACCAGCGGCAACGTTGGCCTTGGCAAAGTGGCCTGCCTGAGCGGCGGTCACACGCGAAGCACGACGCTCGCCGACAGTGACTTGCACTGCACGGTAGCCATCAGTTTCTTCGGTTTTGAACTGGGTGACGCGATTCGGCTCGATCTCAATGACCGTGACCGGAATGGAGACACCTTCTTCGGTGAAAATACGGGTCATGCCCGCTTTCCGACCGACTACACCAATAGTCATGTTGTAAACCTCATGAGTGTACGGGGCTTTCACCCGCTATGGCCGCCCATTTCAGAGCGTTACACGACCAGACCGAAGTCTTAGCCGAGGCTGATCTGTACTTCCACGCCGGCCGCCAGATCGAGCTTCATCAGCGCGTCAACGGTTTTATCCGTTGGCTGGACGATGTCCAGAACACGCTTATGAGTGCGAATCTCGTACTGGTCACGCGCGTCTTTGTTGACGTGCGGAGAGACCAGAACGGTGAAACGCTCTTTGCGGGTAGGCAGTGGAATTGGACCACGCACTTGTGCACCAGTACGTTTCGCGGTTTCCACGATTTCCTGGGTGGATTGGTCGATCAGGCGATGGTCGAAAGCCTTCAACCTGATACGGATTTGCTGATTTTGCATTGGATTTCAGACTCCAGGCTGTTCCCAACGGACGCACTACGCCCGCTAAAAGGAGGCGTGATTCTATAGACGCCCCAATTTAGTGTCAACCCAATAAAAAAAGCCCCCGCTGAGCGGGGGCTTTTTCAATCGGTCGAGTGATTACTCGATGATTTTGGCTACGACGCCGGCGCCGACGGTACGACCGCCTTCACGGATGGCGAAACGCAGACCGTCTTCCATTGCAATGGTCTTGATCAGGGTGACAGTCATCTGGATGTTGTCACCTGGCATTACCATTTCAACGCCTTCCGGCAGTTCGCAGTTACCGGTCACGTCAGTGGTACGGAAGTAGAACTGAGGACGGTAGCCTTTGAAGAACGGAGTGTGACGGCCGCCTTCTTCCTTCGACAGGACGTAGACTTCTGCGGTGAACTTGGTGTGCGGCTTGACCGAACCTGGCTTGACCAGAACCTGGCCACGCTCAACGTCGTCACGCTTGGTACCACGCAGCAGAACGCCGCAGTTCTCGCCAGCACGACCTTCGTCCAGCAGCTTGCGGAACATCTCAACACCGGTGCAGGTGGTGGTGGTGGTGTCACGCAGACCAACGATTTCCAGGGCGTCCTGAACGCGGACGATACCACGCTCGATACGACCGGTAACAACGGTACCACGACCCGAGATCGAGAATACGTCTTCGATTGGCATCAGGAACGGCTGGTCGATGGCACGAACTGGCTCAGGGATGTAGGCATCCAGAGTTTCTACCAGCTTCTTGACAGCGGTAGTGCCCATTTCGTTATCGTCTTTGCCTTCCAGCGCCATACGAGCCGAACCAATGATGATCGGGGTGTCGTCGCCTGGGAAGTCGTAGGTGGACAGCAGGTCGCGAACTTCCATCTCGACCAGTTCCAGCAGCTCAGCGTCGTCTACCAGGTCAGCCTTGTTCAGGAAGACCACGATGTACGGAACGCCAACCTGACGGGACAGCAGGATGTGCTCACGGGTTTGTGGCATCGGACCATCGGCGGCCGAGCAAACCAGGATCGCGCCGTCCATCTGGGCAGCACCGGTGATCATGTTCTTCACGTAGTCAGCGTGACCTGGGCAGTCAACGTGAGCGTAGTGACGAATGTTCGAGTTGTACTCGACGTGCGCGGTATTGATGGTGATACCGCGAGCTTTTTCTTCCGGAGCCGAGTCGATCTTGTCGAACTCAACGACGGCCGAACCGAAAACTTCGGAGCAGACGCGGGTCAGCGCTGCAGTCAGAGTGGTCTTACCGTGGTCAACGTGGCCGATAGTGCCGACGTTAACGTGGGGAAGGGAACGATCAAATTTTTCTTTAGCCACGACAGTGAACCTCTTGCCTAAAGGGGATTAGCCTTGTTTTTTAACGAGTGCTTCGACGATGTTCGACGGAGCTTCGGCGTATTTGGAGAATTCCATGGAGTAGCTTGCGCGACCCTGAGACATGGAACGAACGTCGGTTGCGTAACCGAACATCTCTCCGAGCGGTACCTCAGCAGTGATTACCTTGCCGGACACCGAGTCTTCATTACCCTGGATCATCCCACGACGACGGCTCAGGTCACCCATCACGTCACCCAGGTAGTCTTCCGGGGTTACAACTTCGACCTTCATGATCGGCTCAAGCACCACGCCACCGCCCTTCTGGGCCAGTTGCTTGGTCGCCATCGAAGCGGCGATCTTGAACGCCATTTCGTTGGAGTCGACGTCGTGGTACGAACCGTCGAATACCGTAGCCTTCAGGCCGAGCAGCGGATAACCGGC
Organism: Pseudomonas sp. RC3H12; assembly: GCF_018596375.1. Classification (NCBI taxonomy): domain Bacteria; kingdom Pseudomonadati; phylum Pseudomonadota; class Gammaproteobacteria; order Pseudomonadales; family Pseudomonadaceae; genus Pseudomonas; species Pseudomonas sp. RC3H12. Next base: position 4,305,730 of record NZ_CP075595.1, read on the forward strand.
AACAACGCCGTTTTTCATCTGCTCTTCGATACCCTTCTGGATCGGGGCGATGAATTCCTTAGGAATCACACCACCAACGACTTCGTTGGTGAACACCAGACCTTCGGTGATGTTGCCCTTCTCGTCAACGTCCGGCTCCGAGAAACGGATCCAGCAGTGACCGAACTGACCACGACCACCCGACTGACGAACGAACTTACCTTCGATCTCGACGTTGGATTTGGTGATCTTCTCGCGATACGAAACCTGCGGCTTGCCGACGTTGCACTCGACGTTGAACTCGCGCTTCATGCGGTCAACGAGGATGTCCAGGTGCAGCTCACCCATACCGGAGATGATGGTCTGGCCGGTTTCTTCGTCGGTCTTGACGCGGAACGATGGGTCTTCCTGGGCCAGCTTGCCCAGCGCGATACCCATCTTCTCCTGGTCAGCCTTGGTCTTCGGCTCTACGGAGAGCGAAATCACCGGCTCAGGGAAGTCCATACGCTCAAGGATGATCGGCTTGTCGGCATTGCACAGGGTGTCACCAGTGGTGACGTCCTTCATGCCGATCAGAGCAGCGATGTCGCCTGCACGTACTTCCTTGATCTCTTCACGCTGGTTGGCGTGCATCTGCACCATACGACCGACGCGCTCTTTCTTGCCCTTGACCGAGTTGATGACGGAGTCACCGGAGGTCAGGAAGCCCGAGTAGACGCGGACGAAGGTCAGAGTACCCACGAACGGGTCAGTGGCAATCTTGAACGCCAACGCCGAGAACGGCTCGTTGTCGTCAGCAGGACGCTCGTCGTACTGCTCCGGAGTAACTTCATCCTTCGGCACGTCGATCAGATCAGGGTGGATACCCTTGATCGCAGGGATCTCGGTTGGCGCAGGCAGGAAGTCAATAACGGCGTCGAGAACCAGGGGAACGCCCTTGTTCTTAAACGAGGAACCGCAGACAGCAGGAACGATCTCGCTCGCCAGGGTACGGGCACGCAGACCAGCCTTGATGTCTTCGACGGACAGGTCACCTTCTTCAAGGTACTTGTTCATCAGCTCTTCGTTGGCTTCGGCAGCAGCCTCGACCATGTTGCTGCGCCATTCGTTGGCCAGGTCCACCAGCTCGGCAGGAATCTCTTCCTCGCGGTAGGTAGTACCCTTGTCGTCGTCGTTCCAGTAGATGGCTTTCATCTTGATCAGGTCAACCTGACCCTGGAAGTCGTCTTCCGCACCGATAGCCAGCTGGACCGGAACCGGGGTGTGACCCAGGCGGTTCTTGATCTGACCGACAACGCGCAGGAAGTTGGCACCGGCACGGTCCATCTTGTTCACGTAGACAACACGTGGAACGCCGTACTTGTTGGCCTGACGCCATACGGTTTCGGACTGCGGCTCAACGCCGGAGGTACCGCAGAACACAACGACCGCGCCGTCGAGTACACGCAGCGAACGCTCAACTTCAATGGTGAAGTCAACGTGGCCGGGGGTATCGATGACGTTTACGCGATAGTTGTCGTACTGACCACGGGAACCTTTCCAGAAGGTGGTAACGGCAGCGGAGGTAATGGTGATACCGCGCTCCTGCTCCTGCACCATCCAGTCGGTGGTCGCGGCGCCGTCATGCACCTCGCCCATTTTGTGGCTCAGACCTGTGTAGAACAGGATCCGCTCGGTAGTGGTGGTCTTGCCCGCATCAACGTGGGCACAGATACCAATGTTACGGTAGCGGTTAATTGCTGTAGTACGAGCCATAAAGCCCTCGCAAAATGATTGATGCTTGAATTAGAAGCGGTAGTGCGAGAACGCTTTGTTGGCTTCAGCCATACGGTGAACGTCTTCACGCTTCTTGACTGCAGCACCTTTGCCTTCGGCAGCATCCAGCAGTTCACCGGCCAGGCGCAGAGCCATCGACTTCTCGCCGCGCTTGCGGGCGTAGTCTACGAGCCAGCGCATTGCCAGAGCGTTACGACGGGACGGACGAACTTCAACCGGGACCTGGTAAGTGGCACCGCCGACACGGCGGGACTTTACTTCGACCAGCGGAGCGATGGCGTCGAGAGCTTTCTCGAAGATTTCCAGGGGGTCGCTGTTCTTGCGTGCTTTGACTGCATCCAGGGCACCGTAAACGATGCGCTCGGCCACAGCCTTCTTGCCGCTTTCCATCACGTGGTTCATGAACTTGGCGAGGATCTGGGATCCGTACTTCGGATCGTCCAGGATCTCACGTTTTGCTGCTACACGACGTCTTGGCATGATAAGCCCTCAAACGGTCTTCAGGTTAGCCCGGGACGTGGGTCTTCGACCCCTGCCCGACCTTACTCTTATCGACTCAAAAAAATGGATATGTGCAAACGGCCGATTACTTCGGACGCTTGGCACCGTACTTCGAACGACCCTGGTTACGGCCTTTGACGCCCGAAGTATCCAGAGAGCCGCGAACGGTGTGGTAACGAACACCTGGCAAGTCTTTTACACGGCCGCCACGGATCAGGACGACGCTGTGCTCTTGCAGGTTGTGGCCTTCACCACCGATGTACGAGGAAACCTCGAAACCGTTGGTCAGACGCACACGGCATACTTTACGCAGTGCCGAGTTAGGTTTTTTCGGCGTGGTGGTGTACACGCGGGTGCACACGCCACGACGTTGCGGGCAGTTCTGCAGCGCAGGAACGTCGGACTTCTCGACCGAACGCTTACGCGGCTGACGTACCAGCTGGTTGATAGTTGCCATCTACTAGCTCCACTGATTGTCTTGCGACTCTATTGTCTTGCAAGAAAGCCAAAAATTGGCGAGACGGAGCCTCACCAAATTTAAGGGTACAAAAGTCTAAAGAGGATCTTGCACCCAGTCAAGACGAGGCCCCGGCCCTCCTCGCCCGGTCATCGGCAACAAATCATGTCGCCGATGCCCGCTCGAGGCTTGCCGGGGCCCTGCCCTGTACTTAATTACCGCTGGAATTCAGCGCTTCGGTCAGTGCGGCTTCCACCTCACTGGCGCTCACACGCAGCGGTTTGTCGGCATCACGGCGACGCTTGCGCTCGCTGTGATAAGCCAGACCGGTACCGGCCGGGATCAGACGACCCACGACCACGTTCTCTTTCAGGCCGCGCAGGTAGTCACGCTTGCCGGTTACCGCCGCCTCGGTCAGTACACGGGTGGTTTCCTGGAAGGAAGCCGCCGAGATGAACGATTCGGTGGACAGCGAAGCCTTGGTGATACCCAGCAACACGCGGGTGAACTTGGAGATGAACTTGTCTTCGCCGGCGAGACGCTCGTTCTCTACCAGGACCTGAGTCAGTTCCATCTGGTCGCCCTTGATGAAGCTGGAATCGCCCGACTCGGAGATCTCGACCTTGCGCAGCATCTGACGCAGGATGGTCTCGATGTGCTTGTCGTTGATCTTCACGCCTTGCAGACGGTAAACGTCCTGGATCTCGTTGACGATGTACTTCGCCAGCGCGCTTACGCCCAGCAGACGCAGGATGTCGTGCGGATCGCTCGGGCCGTCGGAGATGACTTCGCCGCGGTTGACCTGTTCGCCTTCGAAGACGTTCAGGTGGCGCCACTTCGGAATCAGCTCTTCATACGGATCGCTACCGTCGGTCGGAGTGATGACCAGGCGACGCTTGCCCTTGGTCTCTTTACCGAACGCGATGGTGCCGCTGACTTCAGCCAGGATCGAGGCTTCTTTCGGACGGCGCGCTTCGAACAAGTCGGCAACGCGTGGCAGACCACCGGTGATGTCACGGGTCTTCGACGTTTCTTGCGGGATACGCGCGATAACGTCACCGACGCCGATCTGGGCACCGTCAGCCACGCCGACGAGGGCGTTGGCCGGCAGGAAGTACTGGGCAGGTACGTCGGTACCTGGCAGGTACAGGTCCTTGCCATTGGCGTCGACCATCTTGATCGCCGGACGGATTTCCTTGCCTGCGGCAGGGCGATCCTTGACGTCCAGAACTTCAATGTTGGTCAAGCCGGTCAGCTCATCGGTCTGACGCTTGATGGTGATGTTTTCTTCCATGCCCACGAAGGTCACGGTACCTTTCAGCTCGGTAACGATCGGGTGGGTGTGCGGGTCCCACTTGGCGACGATGGCGCCAGCTTCGACCTTGTCACCTTCCTTGACCGAAATCACGGCACCGTAAGGCAGCTTGTAACGCTCACGCTCACGACCGAACTCGTCGGCAATCGCCAGCTCGCCGGAACGCGATACGGCAACCAGGTTACCGTCGGCACGCTCGACCTGTTTCAGGTTGTGCAGGCGCACCATACCGCCGTTCTTCACCTGGACGCTGTCGGCAGCCGAAGTACGGCTTGCAGCACCACCGATGTGGAACGTACGCATGGTCAGCTGGGTACCCGGCTCACCGATCGACTGTGCAGCGATAACGCCGACAGCTTCACCGATGTTCACCTGGTGGCCGCGCGCCAGGTCACGACCGTAGCACTTGGCGCAGATGCCGTAGCGGGTTTCGCAGTTGATCGGCGAACGCACGACGACTTCGTCGATGCTGTTCAGCTCGATGAATTCGACCCACTGCTCGTCTACCAGGGTACCGGCCGGAACGATGACGTCCTCGGTGCCTGGCTTGAATACGTCACGGGCGATGACACGACCCAGTACGCGCTCACCCAGCGGCTCGACAACGTCGCCGCCTTCGATGTGCGGGGTCATCAGCAGGCCCTGGTCGGTGCCGCAGTCGATCTCGGTCACGACCAGATCCTGGGCGACGTCTACCAGACGGCGAGTCAGGTAACCGGAGTTCGCGGTTTTCAACGCGGTATCCGCCAGACCTTTACGAGCACCGTGAGTCGAGATGAAGTACTGCAGTACGCTCAGACCTTCACGGAAGTTCGCGGTGATCGGCGTCTCGATGATCGAGCCGTCCGGCTTGGCCATCAGGCCACGCATACCGGCCAGCTGACGGATCTGAGCGGCGGAACCACGCGCACCGGAGTCGGCCATCATGTACATCGAGTTGAAGGACTCTTGCTCGACTTCCTTGCCCTCGCGATCGACTACCTTCTCTTTCGAGAGGTTGGCCATCATCGCCTTGGACACTTCGTCGTTCGCCTTGGACCACAAGTCGATGACCTTGTTGTACTTCTCGCCCTGGGTGACCAGGCCGGAGGCGTACTGGCTCTCGATTTCCTTCACTTCGTCGGTAGCGGTACCGATGATGCGGGCTTTTTCGTCCGGGATAACGAAGTCGTTAACGCCGATCGAAACGCCGGAAATGGTCGAGTAGGCAAAACCGGTGTACATCAGCTGGTCAGCGAAGATCACGGTCTCTTTCAGACCCACCACGCGGTAGCACTGGTTGATCAGCTTGGAGATCGCCTTCTTCTTCATCGACTGGTTGACGACGTCGAACGGCAGGCCGGCCGGTACTACCTGGAACAGCAGCGCACGGCCGACGGTGGTGTCGACGATACGGGTGTTCTTGGTGATGCTGCCATCACGGTCTTTCACGGTTTCGTTGATACGAACCTTGATTTTCGCGTGCAGGGCGGCTTCGCCGGCGCGGAATACGCGGTCGACTTCCTGCAGGTCGGCGAATACGCGACCTTCGCCCTTGGCGTTGATGGCTTCACGGGTCATGTAGTACAGACCCAGTACCACGTCCTGCGACGGAACGATGATTGGCTCACCGTTGGCTGGCGACAGGATGTTGTTGGTCGACATCATCAGCGCGCGCGCTTCGAGCTGGGCTTCCAGGGTCAGCGGCACGTGAACGGCCATCTGGTCACCGTCGAAGTCGGCGTTGTACGCGGCGCAGACCAGCGGGTGCAGCTGGATAGCCTTACCTTCGATCAGTACCGGTTCAAAGGCCTGGATACCCAGACGGTGCAGGGTCGGCGCACGGTTGAGCAGTACGGGGTGTTCGCGGATCACCTCGGCGAGAACGTCCCACACCTCCGGCAGCTCGCGCTCGACCATCTTCTTGGCAGCCTTGATGGTGGTCGCCAGACCACGCATTTCCAGCTTGCCGAAAATGAACGGCTTGAACAGCTCGAGGGCCATCTTCTTCGGCAGACCGCACTGGTGCAGACGCAGGGTCGGGCCTACGGTAATTACCGAACGACCGGAGTAGTCCACGCGCTTACCGAGCAAGTTCTGACGGAAGCGACCCTGCTTACCTTTGATCATGTCGGCCAGGGACTTCAGCGGACGCTTGTTCGAGCCAGTGATGGCGCGACCGCGACGGCCGTTGTCGAGCAGGGCGTCGACCGCTTCCTGCAGCATGCGCTTTTCGTTGCGCACGATGATGTCCGGCGCCGACAGATCGAGCAGGCGCTTCAGACGGTTGTTACGGTTGATCACCCGACGATACAGGTCGTTCAGGTCGGAGGTCGCGAAGCGGCCGCCATCCAGCGGTACCAGCGGACGCAGGTCCGGCGGCAGTACTGGCAGGACGGTCAGTACCATCCACTCAGGCAGGTTGCCCGAGCCCTGGAAAGCTTCCATCAGCTTCAGGCGCTTGGACAGCTTCTTGATCTTGGTTTCCGAGTTGGTCTGCGGAATTTCTTCGCGCAGGCGGCCGATCTCGTGCTCCAGGTCGATAGCGTGCAGCAGCTCGCGGACAGCCTCGGCACCCATGCGGGCGTCGAAGTCGTCACCGAACTCTTCCAGCGCTTCGAAGTACTGCTCGTCGTTCAGCAGCTGGCCCTTCTCGAGGGTGGTCATGCCCGGATCGATCACCACGTAGCTCTCGAAGTAGAGCACGCGCTCGATGTCACGCAGGGTCATGTCCATCAGCAGGCCGATGCGGGACGGCAGCGACTTCAGGAACCAGATGTGGGCAACCGGCGAGGCCAGTTCGATGTGCGCCATGCGCTCACGACGAACCTTGGCCAGGGCAACTTCAACGCCGCACTTCTCGCAGATCACGCCGCGGTGCTTGAGGCGCTTGTACTTGCCGCACAGGCACTCGTAGTCCTTGACTGGGCCAAAGATCTTGGCGCAGAACAGGCCGTCACGCTCAGGCTTGAACGTACGGTAGTTGATGGTTTCCGGCTTCTTGACTTCACCGAACGACCACGAACGGATCATTTCAGGCGACGCCAGACCGATGCGGATGGCGTCGAACTCTTCGACTTGACCCTGGTTTTTCAGCAAATTCAGTAGGTCTTTCAAGGCCTTTCCTCCTGGCGGAGCAGGGAGTGGGCATTACCTGCCCACTCCCCTCGCGTCACGTGTTATTCGGTTTCCAGATCGATATCGATACCGAGGGAACGGATCTCTTTGATCAACACGTTGAAGGACTCGGGCATGCCCGGCTCCATACGGTGATCGCCATCCACGATGTTCTTGTACATCTTGGTACGGCCGTTCACGTCGTCCGACTTCACTGTGAGCATTTCTTGCAGGGTGTATGCCGCGCCGTATGCTTCCAGCGCCCACACTTCCATCTCCCCGAAACGCTGACCACCGAACTGCGCCTTACCACCCAGCGGCTGCTGGGTAACCAGGCTGTAGGAACCAGTGGAACGCGCGTGCATCTTGTCGTCCACCAAGTGGTTCAGCTTGAGCATGTACATGTAACCAACGGTCACCGGACGCTCGAACTTGTTGCCGGTACGGCCATCGAACAGCACCATCTGGCCGCTCTCTGGCAGATCTGCCAGTTTCAGCATGGCCTTGATCTCACGCTCCTTGGCACCGTCGAAGACTGGAGTGGCCATCGGCACGCCCTTCTTCAGGTTGTTCGCCAGGGCGATGATCTCTTCGTCGGTGAACTCTTCCAGGTTCTCCTGACGACCACCGATCTCGTTGTAGATCTCGGTGAGGAAGGTGCGCAGTTCAGCGGCTTTGCGCTGCTCTTCGATCATGCGGTCGATCTTCTCGCCCAGGCCCTTGGCCGCGAGGCCCAGGTGGGTTTCAAGGATCTGACCGACGTTCATACGCGAAGGTACGCCCAGCGGGTTCAGTACGACGTCGACCGGAGTACCGTTGGCGTCGTGCGGCATGTCTTCGACCGGCATGATTACCGAGACGACACCCTTGTTACCGTGACGACCGGCCATCTTGTCACCCGGCTGGATGCGACGGCGGATTGCCAGGTAGACCTTGACGATCTTCAGTACGCCCGGAGCCAGGTCATCGCCCTGCTGCAGCTTGCGCTTCTTGTCTTCGAACTTGTCGTCCAGCAGGCGACGGCGATCGACGATGTACTGCTGAGCCTTTTCCAGCTGCTCGTTCAGTGCATCTTCGGCCATGCGCAGTTTGAACCACTGGCCGTGCTCCAGACCGTTCAGCACGTCGTCGCTGATCACGGTGCCTTTCTTCAGGCCCGCGCCACCGTCAACCACCTGGCCGTTCAGAGCCGAACGCAGACGCTCGAAGGTCGCGCCTTCGACGATGCGGAACTCTTCGTTGAGGTCCTTGCGGATCTCGTCCAGCTGCATCTTCTCGATGGCCAGGGCGCGGCTGTCGCGCTCGACGCCATCACGGGTGAAGACCTGTACGTCGATGACGGTACCCTTGGTGCCGGTCGGCACACGCAGGGAGGTGTCTTTGACGTCGCTGGCCTTCTCACCGAAGATCGCACGCAGCAGTTTTTCTTCCGGAGTCAGCTGGGTCTCGCCTTTCGGAGTGACCTTGCCGACCAGAATGTCGCCAGCGCCGACTTCGGCACCCACGTAGACGATACCGGCTTCGTCCAGCTTGTTCAGCGCAGCTTCACCGACGTTCGGGATGTCCGCGGTGATTTCCTCTGGGCCAAGCTTGGTGTCACGGGCCACACAGGTCAGTTCCTGGATGTGGATCGTGGTGAAGCGATCTTCCTGAACCACACGCTCGGACAGGCAGATGGAGTCTTCGAAGTTGAAGCCGTTCCACGCCATGAACGCGATGCGCATGTTCTGACCCAGTGCCAGTTCACCCATGTCGGTGGACGGGCCGTCGGCCATGATGTCGCCACGCGCAACCTTGTCACCCTTGCTGACCAGCGGACGCTGGTTGATGCAAGTGTTCTGGTTGGAGCGGGTGTATTTGGTCAGGTTGTAGATATCCACACCTGCTTCACCGGTCTCGACTTCGTCGTCGGCAACGCGCACGACGATACGGCTGGCGTCGACCGAGTCGATCACACCACCGCGGCGAGCAACCACGCAGACACCGGAGTCACGGGCAACGTTGCGCTCCATGCCGGTACCTACCAGCGGCTTGTCGGCGCGCAGGGTCGGTACAGCCTGACGCTGCATGTTGGAACCCATCAACGCACGGTTGGCGTCGTCGTGCTCGAGGAACGGAATCAGCGACGCGGCAACCGAAACTACCTGCTTCGGCGAAACGTCCATCAGGGTGACGTCTTCCGGCGCCTTGACGGTGAATTCGTTCAGGTGACGAACAGCTACCAGCTCATCGATCAGCTGCTTCTTGTCGTTCATCGCGGCCGAAGCCTGGGCGATCACGTGATCGGCCTCTTCGATGGCGGACAGGAACACGATGTCGTCGCTGACCACGCCTTCCTTCACCACACGGTACGGGCTTTCCAGGAAGCCGTACTGGTTGGTGCGAGCATAGGCCGCCAGGGAGTTGATCAGACCGATGTTCGGACCTTCAGGGGTCTCGATCGGGCACACGCGGCCGTAGTGGGTCGGGTGTACGTCACGGACTTCGAAGCCAGCACGCTCACGGGTCAGACCACCAGGGCCGAGTGCGGAAACGCGGCGCTTGTGGGTGATCTCGGAAAGCGGGTTGTTCTGGTCCATGAACTGCGAGAGCTGGCTGGAACCGAAGAACTCTTTCACCGCTGCCGCAACCGGCTTGGCGTTGATCAGGTCCTGCGGCATCAGGCCTTCGCTTTCAGCCATCGACAGACGCTCTTTGACCGCGCGCTCAACACGCACCAGGCCAACGCGGAACTGGTTCTCGGCCATCTCGCCGACGCAACGGACGCGACGGTTACCCAGGTGGTCGATGTCGTCGACGATGCCTTTGCCGTTACGGATATCGACCAGGGTCTTGAGGACCTCGACGATGTCTTCCTTGCTCAGCACGCCCGAACCTTCGATCTCGGTGCGACCGATACGACGGTTGAACTTCATGCGGCCAACGGCGGACAGGTCGTAACGCTCGGCGCTGAAGAACAGGTTGTTGAACAGGGTCTCGGCGGCGTCCTTGGTTGGCGGCTCGCCTGGACGCATCATGCGGTAGATCTCGACCAGCGCTTCCAGTTGGTTGCTGGTGGTGTCGATCTTCAGGGTGTCGGAGATGAACGGACCGCAGTCAATGTCGTTGGTGTACAGCGTCTCGACGCGAACGACCTGGGCCTTGGCGATCTTCACCAGCAGGTCGGTGGTCAGCTCGGTGTTGCACTCGGCAATGATCTCGCCGGTAGCCGGATGCACGATCGCCTTGGCGGTGGTGCGACCCAGTACGTACTCCAGCGGAACGTCCAGCTCTTTCACGCCAGCCTTTTCCAGCTGGTTGATGTGGCGCGCGGTAATACGGCGGCCTTGCTCGACGATGACCTTGCCGCTGTCGTCATGGATATCCATGACCGCAACTTCACCACGCAGACGCTGAGGCACCAGTTCCAGGCTGAGTTTCTCGCCGGAAAGGTGGAACACGTTGGTGGTGTAGAAGGTGTTCAGAACCTCTTCGGTGCTGTAACCCAGGGCACGCAGCAGTACCGAGGCCGGCAGTTTGCGGCGACGGTCGATACGTACGAACACGCAGTCTTTCGGGTCGAACTCGAAGTCCAGCCACGAACCGCGGTAAGGGATGATGCGCGCGGAGTACAGCAGCTTACCGGAGCTGTGCGTCTTGCCACGGTCGTGGTCGAAGAACACACCAGGCGAACGGTGCAGCTGGGATACGATCACACGCTCGGTACCGTTGATAACGAAGGTACCGTTTTCAGTCATCAGGGGAATTTCACCCATGTAGACTTCTTGCTCTTTGATGTCCTTGATCGCTTTATTCGACGATTCCTTGTCGAAGATGATCAGGCGCACCTTCACCCGCAGCGGGACCGCGAAGGTCACACCGCGCAGGACACATTCCTTCACATCGAAAGCCGGCTCGCCCAGGCGATAGCCGACGTACTCCAGGGCAGCATTGCCGGAGTAGCTGATGATCGGGAATACCGATTTGAAGGCCGCATGCAGACCGACGTCGCGGAACTGATCCTTGGATGCTCCCGCCTGCAGGAATTCGCGATACGAATCCAGCTGGATGGCCAGGAGGTACGGCACATCCATGACGTCCGGCAACTTGCTAAAGTCCTTGCGGATACGTTTTTTCTCAGTGTATGAGTAAGCCATCAGCATTCCCCAGCTTGGTCACCTGCTTGTTTGGCATCTCCCGGCGGGAGCAGCCAGAAAATCGTGCAAACCCTTTGGTTTGCGCCACCCTCTTGGGTGTCTTGCAGCTCGTTATCGGGGCCGACCTGATCGGCCACCAATAACGGAAAAAGGCCGGTGGCATAAGCCACCAGCCATCAGCCCTTCGCTTGACGCTCGGGCTGGCATCGCAAAGTCGAAATTACTTCAGCTCGACTTTAGCGCCTGCTTCTTCCAGCTTCTTCTTAGCGTCTTCAGCGGCTTCTTTCGAAACGCCTTCAGCTACAACCTGAGGAGCGCCATCGACTTTCTCTTTGGCTTCTTTCAGGCCCAGACCAGTCAGCTCGCGAACGGCCTTGATCACGTTTACTTTCTTGTCGCCGGCTTCAACCAGAACAACGTTGAACTCGGTTTGCTCTTCAACAACGGCAGCGGCAGCAGCTGGGCCGGCAGCGGCAACAGCAGCGGTAACGCCGAAGGTTTCTTCCATTGCTTTGATCAGCTCAACAACTTCCAGAACGGTTTTCTGGCCGATTGCTTCGATGATTTGCTCGTTAGTCAGAGACATGACTTAAATCCTGTATTGGGGTGACAGCCTACGCAGCTATCAAATTAAACGTATGATTTGAAAGAGTTTCCGGTGCCTTAGGCAGCGGTGGCTTCTTTCTGGTCGCGAATGGCTGCCAGGGTACGGGCCAGCTTGCTGGTAGCGCCTTGGATCACGCTCATCAGCTTCGCGATGGCTTCGTCGCGGGTCGGCAGGGTAGCCAACACGTCGATCTGGTTCGCTGCAATGAACTTGCCGTCAAACGCAGCTGCCTTGATCTCGAACTTGTCCTGACCCTTGGCGAACTCTTTGAACAGACGAGCAGCTGCGCCCGGGTGTTCGTTGGAGAAAGCGATCAGGGTCGGGCCAGTGAAGGCGTCGTTGAGGACACTGAATTCAGTGTCGGCAACAGCGCGCTTGAGCAGGGTGTTACGTACGACACGTACGTATACGCCAGCTTCACGAGCCTCTTTACGGAGTCCGGTCATTGCGCCTACAGTCACACCACGGGCATCAGCCACGACAGCGGACAGAGCGACTTTGGCAGCCTCGTTGACTTCAGCGACGATGGCCTTCTTGTCTTCGAGTTTAATTGCCACGGGTAAAACTCCTGCTTGTTACCGTTTCATCTGGCCGAAGCCGGATGTCGTTTTGGTGTCTGATTCGGTAAGGAACCGGGAGCACCATCTGCGTAGGCTGGTTGTTTAAGGCTTGCGCCGCCTACGGTCTTGGATAGCCCCCGCCAGGCAGGGACCCCAATTTTTGCTGCCGGCGAGCTTACACCCGCCGGCATGGTCTTACACGTCCAGCGAGCTCTGATCGATGATCAGACCTGGGCCCATGGTAGTGCTCAGGGTAACGCGCTTGACGTAGATACCTTTCGAGGAAGCCGGCTTGATACGCTTCAGATCAGCGATCAGGGCTTCAACGTTTTCCTTCAGCTTGCCAGCTTCAAAGCCGATCTTGCCAACGGAGGTGTGGATGATACCGTTCTTGTCGGTACGGTAGCGAACCTGACCAGCCTTGGCGTTTTTCACGGCAGTGGCTACGTCTGGGGTAACGGTACCGACTTTCGGGTTAGGCATCAGGCCGCGAGGACCCAGAACCTGACCCAGCTGACCTACAACACGCATGGCATCAGGCGATGCGATGACGACGTCATAGTTCAGGTCGCCGCCTTTCATTTCGGCAGCCAGATCGTCCATACCTACGCGGTCAGCGCCGGCAGCCAGAGCGGCTTCAGCAGCCGGGCCCTGGGTGAAGACAGCAACACGTACGGTCTTGCCAGTGCCGTGCGGCAGCACGGTAGCGCTACGTACGACCTGGTCGGATTTACGCGGGTCAACACCGAGGTTGACGGCGATGTCGTAGGACTCGACGAACTTGGCAGCAGGCAGCGAGGCCAGCAGAGTTGCCGCTTCTTCGAAGTTATAGGCCTTGCCTGCTTCGATTTTTTCGGCGATTGCCTTTTGGCGCTTGGTCAGCTTAGCCATTACACACCCTCCACGTTCAGGCCCATGCTGCGGGCAGAGCCAGCGATGGTGCGTACAGCAGCGTCCAGGTCAGCGGCAGTCAGGTCAGCCTGTTTGGCTTTCGCGATGTCTTCCAGCTGAGCGCGGGTAACGGTACCGACTTTAACGGTGTTCGGACGAGCCGAACCACTGGTCAGGCCAGCAGCTTTCTTCAGCAGAACCGAGGCAGGGGTGCTCTTGGTTTCGAAGGTGAAGCTACGGTCGCTGTAGACAGTGATGATCACTGGAGTCGGCAGACCTGGCTCTTGACCCTGAGTACGGGCGTTGAAGGCCTTGCAGAATTCCATGATGTTAACACCGTGTTGACCCAGTGCTGGACCAACGGGTGGGCTTGGGTTGGCCTGGCCGGCCTTTACTTGCAGCTTGATGTAAGCCTGAATCTTCTTAGCCATGAGCTACTCCAAAATCGGGTACAAACGCCAGATGGCTCCCCGGATGACTTGCGTTTTATCCCAGTGACGACAAAACCCCGCAGCACATAGGGCTGCGGGGTATGGGATGCTTCGTCCTGCTAGACCTTCTCGACCTGGCCGAACTCGAGCTCCACCGGAGTAGAGCGACCGAAAATGAGCACTGCAACCTGCAGGCGGCTCTTTTCGTAGTTAACCTCTTCGACGGTGCCATTGAAGTCAGCAAACGGACCATCAACGACTCGAACCACTTCACCCGGCTCGAACAACGTCTTCGGCTTCGGCTTGTCACTACCATCGGCAACGCGACGGAGGATGGCCTCGGCCTCTTTATCAGTGATCGGCGCAGGCTTGTCTGCGGTACCACCAATGAAACCCATGACCCGAGGGGTGTCCTTGACAAGGTGCCAAGTCCCTTCGTTCATTTCCATCTGGACCAATACATAGCCAGGGAAGAATTTGCGCTCGCTCTTGCGCTTCTGGCCGTTACGCATTTCAACGACTTCTTCGGTCGGGACCAGGATCTCGCCGAATTCGTCTTCCATGCCAGCCAGCTTGACGCGCTCGATCAGGGAGCGCATCACATGCTTCTCGTAACCCGAGTAAGCATGCACTACGTACCAACGCTTAGCCACGGGACACCCTTAGCCAACAATCAAGGAGACCGCCCAACCGAGCAGGGAGTCGAGACCCCACAGCAGCAGTGCCATAACCAGAACAACAGCCACGACAATCAGCGTGGTCTGAGTGGTTTCTTGGCGGGTCGGCCACACGACTTTACGGATCTCGGTCCGCGCTTCCTTCGCCAGCGTGAAGAACGACTTACCCTTCGCAGTCTGCAAGGCAACGAAGCCTGCAACCGCAGCCAGGGCGAGAAGTGCAAGAACGCGGTACAGGATCGGCGAGGCGGAGTAATACTGATTACCCACAACGGCGACAACCACCAAAGCCACTACAGCCAGCCACTTGAACAAGTCGAAACGCGATTCTTGGGCTTCAGTTTTGGGAGTCATCGGGGAGGATCCTGTAAGAAGAAAGCCAATCACACCGAGGTGAATGGCAGGTCAGGAGGGAATCGAACCCCCAACCTACGGTTTTGGAGACCGTCGCTCTGCCAATTGAGCTACTGACCTGTAACGCTGTATCAGGCCGGCCATTATACCGGCCTGATCAAGTAAATCAACTACTTATTCGATAATTTTTGCTACGACGCCGGCGCCGACGGTACGACCGCCTTCACGGATGGCGAAACGCAGACCGTCTTCCATTGCAATGGTCTTGATCAGGGTGACAGTCATCTGGATGTTGTCACCTGGCATTACCATTTCAACGCCTTCCGGCAGTTCGCAGTTACCGGTCACGTCAGTGGTACGGAAGTAGAACTGAGGACGGTAGCCTTTGAAGAACGGAGTGTGACGGCCGCCTTCTTCCTTCGACAGGACGTAGACTTCTGCGGTGAACTTGGTGTGCGGCTTGACCGAACCTGGCTTGACCAGAACCTGGCCACGCTCAACGTCGTCACGCTTGGTACCACGCAGCAGAACGCCGCAGTTCTCGCCAGCACGACCTTCGTCCAGCAGCTTGCGGAACATCTCAACACCGGTGCAGGTGGTGGTGGTGGTGTCACGCAGACCAACGATTTCCAGGGCGTCCTGAACGCGGACGATACCACGCTCGATACGACCGGTAACAACGGTACCACGACCCGAGATCGAGAATACGTCTTCGATTGGCATCAGGAACGGCTGGTCGATGGCACGAACTGGCTCAGGGATGTAGGCATCCAGAGTTTCTACCAGCTTCTTGACAGCGGTAGTGCCCATTTCGTTGTCGTCTTTGCCTTCCAGCGCCATACGAGCCGAACCAATGATGATCGGGGTGTCGTCGCCTGGGAAGTCGTAGGTGGACAGCAGGTCGCGAACTTCCATCTCGACCAGCTCCAGCAGCTCAGCGTCGTCTACCAGGTCAGCCTTGTTCAGGAAGACCACGATGTACGGAACGCCAACCTGACGGGACAGCAGGATGTGCTCACGGGTTTGCGGCATCGGACCATCGGCGGCCGAGCAAACCAGGATCGCGCCGTCCATCTGGGCAGCACCGGTGATCATGTTCTTCACGTAGTCAGCGTGACCTGGGCAGTCAACGTGAGCGTAGTGACGAATGTTCGAGTTGTACTCGACGTGCGCGGTGTTGATGGTGATACCGCGAGCTTTTTCTTCCGGAGCCGAGTCGATCTTGTCGAACTCAACGACGGCCGAACCGAAAACTTCGGAGCAGACGCGGGTCAGCGCTGCAGTCAGAGTGGTCTTACCGTGGTCAACGTGGCCGATAGTGCCGACGTTAACGTGAGGTAGCGAACGATCAAACTTTTCCTTAGCCATCGATACAGTCCTCCGCAGAAGAAATAGTCATACCGCTGATAAAACAAAGGCAGATATTTTCATATCTGCCTTGTTTATATGGAGCTCTTGAGCGGACTTGAACCGCTGACCTCACCCTTACCAAGGGTGTGCTCTACCAACTGAGCTACAAGAGCGAAACACTTTGTGCAACAACAGCAAACTTGGAGCGGGTAGCGGGAATCGAACCCGCATCATCAGCTTGGAAGGCTGAGGTTCTACCACTAAACTATACCCGCGGAGCTTGCAGCTCTCGCTAAAACTGGTGGAGGGAGAAGGATTCGAACCTTCGAAGCTCTCGCAACGGATTTACAGTCCGTCCCCTTTGGCCGCTCGGGAATCCCTCCAGATGTGGCCGGCATTCTATTTGTCTGCCGCCCCAGTGTCAAGCGTTTTTTCAAATTTTTTCAATCAAATCTGAAACTTAGCTGCTTTGACACTGCCTCCAGATCTACCACCTAAGTGATGTTCCCTGTGAAGCGGGCGCCATTCTATCAAGCTATTCAGCAGTTGCAATACCCTCGCACAAAATAATTTTGTGTTTTAAGTCTTTGAAATCCTTGGAAAGAGTCGAGAGCACAGCTGGGTCCAGCAAACGCTCGCTTTCCGGGGCAACCTTAAGCCAGAGCCCGTCGGCACCCGGTAGCTGACCAACCACTGGCAGGGCAGCGATATCCAGACTGACCAGCCGCTGACGCAAGGCCTCGAGTTGCTCGGGCGCAGTCATCCCCCCAACAACCAGACATTCGTCACGGCGTCGGGCGGGCGCCGCAACTCCGGTTTCACGCAACAGGCGGATTTCCTGCTGGGAACCTTTGTACAAAGCCAACGGGGCGACTTCCTTGACCCTCAGGGGAGCTTCCTGCTGATGCCACACGTAATAAAAGACGTTGAGCACAACCAACAGCAGAAACAACCAGCGCATAGTCAGTCACCTCAGTTCAATGGACAGGCCATGGCCAAACCGACGAATACCAGGTCCGGCACGATCCGAGCCTTCGGCGCCGCCTCCTGCACCAAGGGCGCATCACCACCGGTCAGAAAGACAGTGAAGTCCTCACCCCACATCGCCCTGGCCTGCTCGATCTGGGTACGGGCGAAGCCCTGGAGCATCAGCACACAACCACGCTCGACCGCCTCGACGGTCGAGCGCCCCGGCGCCAGGCTGTTCAGGGCGCGCTCGGCCGACGCATCGTCATAGCGAATACGCCGGGTATGGGTACGCAACTGGCTACGCATCAGCGGCATGCCCGGGCAGATGTAGCCACCAAGGTGCTCACCATTGGCCGCGACGAAATCGGCCTTGGCCGCAGTGCCGAAATCGATGACCAGGCAAGCACGCTTGGCCAGGTGATAGGCGCCCAGCGCCCCCAGCCAGCGGTCCATGCCCAGGCGCTGATAATCGTCATAGCCATTGCGCACGCCAGCCATTTCCCTCACAGGCTGGGCCACGTTTGCCTCGACACCGAACGAGGCCTGGATCAGCGCACACAGCGATGAAGTTTCCTCTTCACTGCGTACACTGACCATGCGGCAAGCAGTCAGACGCAGGCTCGAGAGCCCCGCGACAGCTGCGACCAATGCCTGGTCGGAGTCCACGATGCCACCACCGTTGATGGTGGCGTCGGCTGAATGGATGACGCGCCACTTGATAAAGCTGTTTCCACAATCGAGCTCAAGAATCATCACGCAACCTCAGGCTCAGCTCGCCGCCGCTGAAGCTCTTCTCCACACCATCGACCTCCAGACGCAAGCCGCCCTGGCCATCCACCCCCAGCGCGACGCCTTCGATACGCGAGGTGCCCGCGACAAGTGAAACTTTACGCCCCTGCCAAAGATGCGCCTGTTCCCATTCTTCCTGGAACGCAGCGAAACCATAGCGGCGATGGCGACCAAGCTCGTGTTGCAACTGCTGGCTGAGCACCGCCACCAGGTGGTTGCGATCCACCAATTGCCCAGCTTCGCCGCGCATAGAGGCCCATTGCTGATCGATCTGTTCGTTGCCCTGCATGTTTACATTGATACCAATACCCAGCACTACATGGCAGACGTCCGCAGGATCCCCGACCAGCTCCAGGAGGATCCCGGTGATCTTGCGCCCGCCGGCAAGGACATCGTTGGGCCACTTGAGCCCCACATCCTTTAGCCCGAACGCCTGCAGTGTACGCATTACCGCCAGGCCGACCACCAGGCTCAAACCCTCGAGCTGACGCATGCCACCATCGATGCGCAAGACCAGGCTGTAATAGAGGTTTTCGGCAAAAGGACTGACCCACGGGCGCCCGCGCCGACCGCGACCTGCACTCTGTCGCTCAGCCAGCACCAGAAACGGCGCAGCTTGCCCTTGCGCGACCAGCCTCAGCCCTTCGGCATTGGTGGAGTCGATGGTTTCGTGAATGAACACCGGCCATGGCTCGCCCTGGGAGAACTTGGCGATCGCCTGCGCTTCGAGCAGGTTCAACGGCGCCGCCAGCTGATAGCCGCGGCCACGGACCTTGTGAATGGTCAGGTTCAGTTCGCTCTCCAGGTGCTGCAGCTGCTTCCAAACGGCGCTGCGACTCACCCCAAGGGCGGCCCCTAGGGCTTCTCCGGAATGGAACCGGCCATCCTTGAGGAGGTTCAACAACTTCAGCATGCCAATCTCGACTCGAAATAAGGCTGGCATGATAGCCACGCCCCGAGGGCTTGCATAGGAAAAGGGCTACCGTTGGCATTGCAGGCGACGCGCTCCTACAAGGGAGCGCATCGACTTGCCAAAAGCACAAAAGACAAAACCCCTACCTGCTCGCGCAGATAGGGGTTTTGCGAAATGAATCTTGACGATGACCTACTCTCACATGGGGAAACCCCACACTACCATCGGCGATGCATCGTTTCACTACTGAGTTCGGGATGGGATCAGGTGGTTCCAATGCTCTATGGTCGTCAAGAAATTCGGTTGCCAGTACGTCCTTGCAGACATGCCAGCCAATTCGGATATGCGATATGTGTGGTTCGTCGCGAACTTTCGGTTCGTTTCGTCTTCACCACCACAATTTGGCCTCAGCGCAAATTGCTTGGGTGTTATATGGTCAAGCCTCACGGGCAATTAGTATTGGTTAGCTCAACGCCTCACAGCGCTTACACACCCAACCTATCAACGTCGTAGTCTTCGACGGCCCTTCAGGGAGCTCAAGGCTCCAGTGAGATCTCATCTTGAGGCAAGTTTCCCGCTTAGATGCTTTCAGCGGTTATCTCTTCCGAACATAGCTACCCGGCAATGCCACTGGCGTGACAACCGGAACACCAGAGGTTCGTCCACTCCGGTCCTCTCGTACTAGGAGCAGCCCCTCTCAAATCTCAAACGTCCACGGCAGATAGGGACCGAACTGTCTCACGACGTTCTAAACCCAGCTCGCGTACCACTTTAAATGGCGAACAGCCATACCCTTGGGACCGGCTTCAGCCCCAGGATGTGATGAGCCGACATCGAGGTGCCAAACACCGCCGTCGATATGAACTCTTGGGCGGTATCAGCCTGTTATCCCCGGAGTACCTTTTATCCGTTGAGCGATGGCCCTTCCATACAGAACCACCGGATCACTAAGACCTACTTTCGTACCTGCTCGACGTGTGTGTCTCGCAGTCAAGCGCGCTTTTGCCTTTATACTCTACGACCGATTTCCGACCGGTCTGAGCGCACCTTCGTACTCCTCCGTTACTCTTTGGGAGGAGACCGCCCCAGTCAAACTACCCACCATACACTGTCCTCGATCCGGATAACGGACCTGAGTTAGAACCTCAAGGTTGCCAGGGTGGTATTTCAAGGATGGCTCCATGAGAACTGGCGTCCCCACTTCAAAGCCTCCCACCTATCCTACACAAGCAAGCTCAAAGTCCAGTGCAAAGCTATAGTAAAGGTTCACGGGGTCTTTCCGTCTAGCCGCGGATACACTGCATCTTCACAGCGATTTCAATTTCACTGAGTCTCGGGTGGAGACAGCGCCGCCATCGTTACGCCATTCGTGCAGGTCGGAACTTACCCGACAAGGAATTTCGCTACCTTAGGACCGTTATAGTTACGGCCGCCGTTTACCGGGGCTTCGATCAAGAGCTTCGCTTGCGCTAACCCCATCAATTAACCTTCCGGCACCGGGCAGGCGTCACACCCTATACGTCCACTTTCGTGTTTGCAGAGTGCTGTGTTTTTAATAAACAGTCGCAGCGGCCTGGTATCTTCGACCGGCGTGGGCTTACGCAGCAAGTGCTTCACCCTCACCGGCGCACCTTCTCCCGAAGTTACGGTGCCATTTTGCCTAGTTCCTTCACCCGAGTTCTCTCAAGCGCCTTGGTATTCTCTACCTAACCACCTGTGTCGGTTTGGGGTACGGTTCCCAGTTATCTGAAGCTTAGGAGCTTTTCTTGGAAGCATGGCATCAACCACTTCGCGCTCTAATGAGCACTCGTCATCAGCTCTCGGCCTTAAGATCCCGGATTTGCCTAAGATCTCAGCCTACCACCTTAAACTTGGACAACCAACGCCAAGCTGGCCTAGCCTTCTCCGTCCCTCCATCGCAATAACTGGAAGTACAGGAATATTAACCTGTTTTCCATCGACTACGCTTTTCAGCCTCGCCTTAGGGACCGACTAACCCTGCGTCGATTAACGTTGCGCAGGAAACCTTGGTCTTTCGGCGTGCGAGTTTTTCACTCGCATTGTCGTTACTCATGTCAGCATTCGCACTTCTGATACCTCCAGCAAGCTTCTCAACTCACCTTCACAGGCTTACAGAACGCTCCTCTACCGCATCACCTAAAGGTGATACCCGTAGCTTCGGTGCATGGTTTGAGCCCCGTTACATCTTCCGCGCAGGCCGACTCGACTAGTGAGCTATTACGCTTTCTTTAAAGGGTGGCTGCTTCTAAGCCAACCTCCTAGCTGTCTAAGCCTTCCCACATCGTTTCCCACTTAACCATGACTTTGGGACCTTAGCTGACGGTCTGGGTTGTTTCCCTTTTCACGACGGACGTTAGCACCCGCCGTGTGTCTCCCATGCTCGGCACTTGTAGGTATTCGGAGTTTGCATCGGTTTGGTAAGTCGGGATGACCCCCTAGCCGAAACAGTGCTCTACCCCCTACAGTGATACATGAGGCGCTACCTAAATAGCTTTCGAGGAGAACCAGCTATCTCCGAGCTTGATTAGCCTTTCACTCCGATCCACAGGTCATCCGCTAACTTTTCAACGGTAGTCGGTTCGGTCCTCCAGTCAGTGTTACCTAACCTTCAACCTGCCCATGGATAGATCGCCCGGTTTCGGGTCTATACCCAGCGACTAAAGCGCCCTATTAAGACTCGCTTTCGCTACGCCTCCCCTATTCGGTTAAGCTCGCCACTGAATATAAGTCGCTGACCCATTATACAAAAGGTACGCAGTCACCTAACAAAGTAGGCTCCCACTGCTTGTACGCATACGGTTTCAGGTTCTATTTCACTCCCCTCTCCGGGGTTCTTTTCGCCTTTCCCTCACGGTACTGGTTCACTATCGGTCAGTCAGTAGTATTTAGCCTTGGAGGATGGTCCCCCCATGTTCAGACAAAGTTTCTCGTGCTCCGTCCTACTCGATTTCACTGGCAAGAGATTTTCGTGTACGGGGCTATCACCCACTATGGCCGCACTTTCCAGAGCGTTCCACTAATCTCAAACCAGCTTAAGGGCTGGTCCCCGTTCGCTCGCCACTACTAAGGGAATCTCGGTTGATTTCTTTTCCTCAGGGTACTTAGATGTTTCAGTTCCCCTGGTTCGCCTCTTGCACCTATGTATTCAGTACAAGATAACCAGCTTATGCTGGCTGGGTTCCCCCATTCAGAGATCTCTGGATCACAGTCTGTTTGCCGACTCCCCAAAGCTTATCGCAGGCTACCACGTCTTTCATCGCCTCTGACTGCCAAGGCATCCACCGTATGCGCTTCTTCACTTGACCATATAACCCCAAGCAATCTGGTTATACTGTGAAGACGACATTCGCCGAAAATTCGCACGTCGCTCTTTCGAGCAGAACTCACAAATTTTACCTTAGCCTGATCCACCCGCAGTGAAACGGGTGTTCAGTCTATTTCTATCACATATCCGAATTTTTAAAGAACGATCTGACAAAAGTCAGAAATCAACATTCATTGCCGAATGTTCATTTCTAAGTTCTGAGCAGTGCTGCGAAACCTGAAAGAGTGGTGGAGCCAAGCGGGATCGAACCGCTGACCTCCTGCGTGCAAGGCAGGCGCTCTCCCAGCTGAGCTATGGCCCCATTTGACCAGCCGCACCAAGTAATTGGTAGGTCTGGGCAGATTTGAACTGCCGACCTCACCCTTATCAGGGGTGCGCTCTAACCAACTGAGCTACAGACCTATAACAGGGTCGCGTTACAGCATCGTCTTTACACAATGAATCAAGCAATTCGTGTGGGAGCTCATCAGCAGGCTGATGTCTTCGATTAAGGAGGTGATCCAGCCGCAGGTTCCCCTACGGCTACCTTGTTACGACTTCACCCCAGTCATGAATCACACCGTGGTAACCGTCCTCCCGAAGGTTAGACTAGCTACTTCTGGTGCAACCCACTCCCATGGTGTGACGGGCGGTGTGTACAAGGCCCGGGAACGTATTCACCGCAACATTCTGATTTGCGATTACTAGCGATTCCGACTTCACGCAGTCGAGTTGCAGACTGCGATCCGGACTACGATCGGTTTTGTGAGATTAGCTCCACCTCGCGGCTTGGCAACCCTCTGTACCGACCATTGTAGCACGTGTGTAGCCCAGGCCGTAAGGGCCATGATGACTTGACGTCATCCCCACCTTCCTCCGGTTTGTCACCGGCAGTCTCCTTAGAGTGCCCACCATAACGTGCTGGTAACTAAGGACAAGGGTTGCGCTCGTTACGGGACTTAACCCAACATCTCACGACACGAGCTGACGACAGCCATGCAGCACCTGTGTCAGAGTTCCCGAAGGCACCAATCCATCTCTGGAAAGTTCTCTGCATGTCAAGGCCTGGTAAGGTTCTTCGCGTTGCTTCGAATTAAACCACATGCTCCACCGCTTGTGCGGGCCCCCGTCAATTCATTTGAGTTTTAACCTTGCGGCCGTACTCCCCAGGCGGTCAACTTAATGCGTTAGCTGCGCCACTAAAATCTCAAGGATTCCAACGGCTAGTTGACATCGTTTACGGCGTGGACTACCAGGGTATCTAATCCTGTTTGCTCCCCACGCTTTCGCACCTCAGTGTCAGTATCAGTCCAGGTGGTCGCCTTCGCCACTGGTGTTCCTTCCTATATCTACGCATTTCACCGCTACACAGGAAATTCCACCACCCTCTACCATACTCTAGCTCGCCAGTTTTGGATGCAGTTCCCAGGTTGAGCCCGGGGCTTTCACATCCAACTTAACGAACCACCTACGCGCGCTTTACGCCCAGTAATTCCGATTAACGCTTGCACCCTCTGTATTACCGCGGCTGCTGGCACAGAGTTAGCCGGTGCTTATTCTGTCGGTAACGTCAAAACAGCAAGGTATTAGCTTACTGCCCTTCCTCCCAACTTAAAGTGCTTTACAATCCGAAGACCTTCTTCACACACGCGGCATGGCTGGATCAGGCTTTCGCCCATTGTCCAATATTCCCCACTGCTGCCTCCCGTAGGAGTCTGGACCGTGTCTCAGTTCCAGTGTGACTGATCATCCTCTCAGACCAGTTACGGATCGTCGCCTAGGTGAGCCATTACCTCACCTACTAGCTAATCCGACCTAGGCTCATCTGATAGCGCAAGGCCCGAAGGTCCCCTGCTTTCTCCCGTAGGACGTATGCGGTATTAGCGTTCCTTTCGAAACGTTGTCCCCCACTACCAGGCAGATTCCTAGGCATTACTCACCCGTCCGCCGCTGAATCAAGGAGCAAGCTCCCGTCATCCGCTCGACTTGCATGTGTTAGGCCTGCCGCCAGCGTTCAATCTGAGCCATGATCAAACTCTTCAGTTCAATACTGCTTGGGTTTTTAAGAAACCCTAAACTTGGCTCAGCAATCTCAAATGACTATGTGACTTCTCGCATGGCCACTTGTGATGCTGATAATCTTGGCGACTATCAGTCCATACTCACAAGCACCCACACGAATTGCTTGATTCAATTTGTTAAAGAGCGGTTGGCTAAGCGCTTTTCGTCTCAACCGAGGCGCGTATTCTACGCTTTCCTCATTTCGTGTCAAGCGTTTATTTTGAAGTATTTTGCGAGAAACCCGTTCAACTTCAAACACTTGACTCGCTGCGATCTCTCGTAGCGGGAGGCGAATCATACAGCGTTACAACCTGCTGTCAACTGCCTTTTTCACCGCTGCCGATCAGATGACCGAAGCACTTCCGATACTACCTGAAACACTCAACTTATTGATTAACAAGAGGTTTTGCGTTTCGACTACGTCGGAAGTGGGGCGCATTATAAGGGGATCTGAAACCCCGTCAACCGTTAATTTCATAAAAATCAAAAAGATCGCGCCAGGTGCTCGCCGACGCCCTGCCACCCTGGCACCTATATAAGCAGCGCTAAAACAAAAGCGGGGAGACCTACCGGCCTCCCCGCTTCTATATAACTACACCTGCAGGCAATCACTCAGCCTTGAGGGTAACCCGAGCAAACGCCTTCTTGCCCGCCTGGCACACGTGGGTCGCGCCGAGCACAAACATGAAGTCACGGTCGATCACCTCACCATCCACCTTGACCGCGCCTGCGCCGAGCAGATCCCGCGCCTGCGCCGAGTTCTTCACCAGGCCAGCCCGGTTCAGCACGGCGGCGATCGGCAGATTTTCAGCAGCGGCCACTTCGATCTCCGGCAGGTCTTCTGGCAGCTCGCCTTCCTTCATGCGGTTACCCGCAGCACGGTGCGCATTGGCCGCGGCCTCTTCACCATGGAAACGCGCCACGATTTCCTCGGCCAGCTTGATCTTGATGTCACGCGGGTTGGCACCGTTCTCGACATCCGCCCGGAACTGATCGATCTCTTCCATCGAACGGAAGCTCAGCAGTTCGAAGTAACGCCACATCAAGGTATCGGGAATCGACACAAGCTTGCTGTACATCACCCCAGGGGCTTCCTGGATGCCGACATAATTGCCCAGCGACTTGGACATCTTCTTCACGCCATCCAGCCCTTCAAGCAGCGGCATGGTGACGATGTTCTGCGCCTCCTGGCCATAGGCGCGCTGCAGCTCGCGGCCCATCAGCAGGTTGAACTTCTGGTCGGTACCACCCAGCTCGACATCGGCCTTCAAGGCGACGGAGTCATAACCCTGGACCAGCGGATAGAGAAACTCATGGATCGCGATTGGCTGGTTGGTGGTGTAGCGCTTGTCGAAGTCATCGCGTTCGAGCATGCGCGCCACGGTGTACTGCGAGGCCAGGCGAATAAAGTCGGCAGGCGTGAGCGTGTCCATCCAGGTGGAGTTGAACGCCACCTCGGTCTTCGCCGGGTCGAGAATCTTGAAGACCTGCTGCTTGTAGGTCTCGGCGTTGTCGAGCACCTGCTCGCGGGTCAGCGGCGGGCGAGTAGCGCTCTTGCCGCTCGGGTCGCCGATCATGCCGGTGAAGTCGCCGATCAGGAAGATGACCTGGTGGCCCAACTCCTGGAACTGACGCAGCTTGTTGATCAGCACCGTGTGCCCCAGGTGCAGGTCGGGCGCGGTTGGGTCGAAGCCCGCCTTGATGCGCAGCGGCTGGCCGCGCTTGAGCTTCTCCACCAGTTCCGACTCGACCAATACCTCTTCCGCACCGCGCTTGATAAGCGCCAGCTGCTCTTCAACCGACTTCATAGACAGACCCGCAACGCTAGGATTCAAGGGGAGCCAACCATACAAGATCGGCCATCAAATACAAGTTTCGCAACGGATTGTGACCCGAACGGCGCACCGCAACGTCTACGCGCCCTTGCGTGAGAATGGATTTGGTTATATTTTATACAGTTATTTCATCTTCATCATGTCATTCATCTTTTCCATTTCACCTTTTTCAAAGTCACCTTACCTATGACCAACGAAACGCCTAAAGCGCCCCCGCTTTATCCGAAAAGCCATCTGTTGGCCGCCAGCGGCATCGCCGCCCTTCTCAGTCTGGCTTTGCTGGTGTTCCCCTCCAGCGAAGTGGAAGCCAAGAAAACCACCCTCAGCCTGGAGCTGGAAAGCCCGGCCGAACAGCTCAAGGACGAGGCCAGCGGCGCCCCGCTGGTCCAGGCCGAACAAAACAGCGACTCGCCCTTCGCCCAGATCGAAGGCGCGACGCCCGAAACCGCCAAGGCAGAACCCGCGCCTGCCCCTGCAGCCAAACAAGAGGACAAGGCCCCTGGCCATCGCGAGGTGGTCGTCAGCCGCGGTGATACGCTCTCGACCTTGTTCAACAAGGTTGGCCTGCCTGCCAACGTCGTTCACGACGTGCTGGCCAGCAACAAGCAGGCCAAGCAGTTCAGCCAGCTCAAGCATGGCCAGGTGCTGCAATTCGAGCTGGACAAGGACGGCCAACTGGCAAGCCTGCACAGCAAGGTCAGCAACCTCGAGACCATCCGCCTGAACCGCACCGACAAGGGCTTCGCCTTCGAGCGCGAGGTCAGCAAGCCGGTGGTGCGCACCGCCTACGCCCACGGCGTGATCAAGAGCTCGCTGTCCGCCTCCGCCCAGCGCGCCGGCCTGTCCCACAGCATGACCATGGACATGGCGCGCATCCTCGGCTACGACATTGATTTCGCCCAGGACATCCGCCCGGGCGACGAATTCGACGTGGTCTATGAGCAGAAAATGATGGACGGCAAAGTGGTCGGCACCGGCAACATCCTCTCCGCCCGCTTCACCAACCGCGGCAAGACCTACACCGCCGTGCGCTACACCAACAAGCAGGGCAACACCAACTACTACACCGCCGACGGCAACAGCCTGCGCAAGGCGTTCATCCGCACCCCGGTGGATTTCGCCCGCATCAGCTCGCGGTTCTCCGCCGGCCGCAAGCACCCGATCCTCAACAAGATCCGCGCGCACAAGGGCGTGGACTACGCCGCGCCACGCGGTACGCCGATCAAGGCTGCAGGCGACGGTCGCATCGAGCTCGCCGGGCGCCGTGGCGGCTACGGCAACACCGTGATCATCGCCCACGGCAACTCGTACAAGACGCTCTATGGCCACATGCAGGGCTTCGCCAAGGGCATCAAGACCGGCTCCAGCGTCAAGCAGGGGCAGATCATCGGCTACATCGGCACCACCGGCCTGTCGACCGGCCCGCATCTGCACTACGAGTTCCAAGTCAATGGCGTGCACGTCGACCCACTGAGCCAGAAAGTGCCAATGGCCGACCCGATCGCCAAGGCCGAGCGCCAGCGCTTCAACCAGCAGAGCCAGCCCCTGATTGCCCGCATGGATCAGGAAAAGGCCACTCTGCTCGCAGCCAACAAGCGCTGAGCCCATGGCGCTCTACCTGGGGGTGATGTCCGGCACCAGCCTCGATGGGCTGGACATCGCCCTGATCGAGCAAGACGAGCAGCTGCGGCTGCTCGCCACCCACTACATCCCCATGCCCATCGACCTGCGCCAGGACCTGCTCGGCCTCTGCGCCAGCGGCCCCGACGAGATCGCCCGTGCCGCCCTTGCGGAGAACCGCTGGGCCACACTGGCCGCCCAGGGCATCAACCACCTGCTGGACGCCCAAGGCCTGGGCCCCGAGGCCATTCGCGCCATCGGCAGCCACGGCCAGACTGTTCGCCATGAGCCGGCCCGCGGCTTCACCGTGCAGATCGGCAACCCCGCCCTGCTGGCCGAACTCACCGGCATCTGCGTGGTGGGCGACTTCCGCCGCCGCGACGTGGCGGCAGGCGGCCAGGGCGCTCCCCTGGTACCGGCATTTCACGAGGCCTTGTTCGGGCATCTCGGCCAGTGCCTGGCGATCCTCAACGTAGGCGGTTTCAGCAACCTCAGCCTGATCGAGCGGGAGCAACCGGTACATGGCTTCGACTGCGGGCCGGGCAATGTGTTGCTGGATGCCTGGATCGAGCGCAAGCAAGGCCAGGCCTTTGATGCCAATGGCGCCTGGGCGGCCAGCGGCTGCGTGCAGCACGGCCTGTTGAACGCGCTACTGAGCGATCCATTCTTCGCCGGCAGCGGCCCGAAGAGCACCGGACGCGAGGTGTTCAACCTGCCGTGGCTGGATGCCCACCTGGCCCGGCTACCCGCTTATCGCGACGAAGACGTCCAAGCCACGCTGCTGGAGCTGACAGCCCACACCATCATCGACTCGCTACGCCAGGCTCAGTCGGGGACTGAAGCCCTGCTGGTCTGCGGTGGTGGCGCCCGCAACGGCGTCCTCATGGCTCGCCTGGCCGCCCTGCTGCCTGGGGCGAAGGTTGCCAGCACCGCCGCGCATGGCGTGGACCCCGACTGGGTGGAGGCCATGGCCTTCGCGTGGCTGGCCCATTGCTGCCTGGAAGGCATTCCCGCCAATCGGCCCAGTGTGACCGCCGCCAGAGGCCTGCGTATCCTCGGCGCGATCTACCCCGCCTGAATGTAAAACGCCGCGCAAATGCGCGGCGTTTTTTTTGCCCAACCTGATCAGATCGAGAACGACGAACCGCAACCGCAGGTGGTGGTGGCGTTCGGGTTCTTGATCACGAAGCGCGAGCCTTCCAGCCCCTCCTGGTAATCCACCTCGGCGCCGGCCAGGTACTGGTAGCTCATCGGGTCGACGACCAGTGCAACGCCTTCGCGCTCGACGATGGTGTCGTCATCGGCCACGTCCTCATCGAAGGTGAAGCCGTACTGGAAGCCCGAGCAACCGCCGCCGGTCACGAACACACGCAGCTTCAGCCGGTCGTTGCCCTCTTCGCTGACCAAGGTCTTCACCTTGTGCGCAGCCCCGGGGGTGAACTCCAAAGCCGTGGGGGTGAAGGATTCGACGCTCATGTTGATTCTCCCGGCGCAGTGCCGCCATAAAACTCGATGGGGCGTATTATCCGCTTGTCCGAGAAAATCGGTCAAGAATTGTGCGGCTTTAGTCGGCCCCACGAAAAAGGCCCGCACGCGGCGGGCCTTGGCGACGTACGCTGGCTTACGGCAGCAGGCCCGCGTGGGACAGGCCCATGCGCTCATCCAGGCCGAACAGGATGTTGAGGTTCTGCACCGCCTGGCCCGACGCGCCCTTGACCAGGTTGTCGATCACCGACAGCACCACCACCAGGTCACCGCCCTGCGGCCGGTGCACGGCGATGCGGCAGACGTTGGCACCGCGCACGCTGCGGGTTTCCGGGTGGCTGCCGGCGGGCATCACGTCGACGAACGGTTCATTGGCATAGCGCTTCTCGAACAGCGCCTGCAGGTCGACAGACGTGTCGGCGACCGTCGCATAGAGCGTGGCATGGATGCCGCGGATCATCGGCGTCAGGTGCGGCACAAAGGTCAGGCCGATGTCCTTGCCGGCTGCCTGGCGCAGGCCCTGGCTGATCTCCGGCAGATGACGGTGGCCCTTGACCGCATAGGCCTTCATGCTTTCACCAGCCTCGCAGAACAGCGAGCCCACAGCGGCACCACGCCCGGCGCCGCTGACGCCCGACTTGCAGTCGGCGATCAGGCGCGACGGATCGGCCAGGCCAGCCTCCAGAAGGGGCAGGAAGCCGAGCTGGGTGGCGGTCGGATAGCAACCCGGCACTGCGATCAGCTGCGCCTGGCGGATCTTCTCGCGATTCACCTCAGGTAAACCGTAGACCGCGTCCTTGAGCAACTCTGGGGCGCCGTGAGGCTGGCCGTACCACTTGCCCCACTCGACAGCGTCCTGCAGGCGGAAGTCGGCGGACAGGTCGATGACCTTGGTCCCGGCGGCCAGCAGCTCGCCGGCCAAGGCGTGGGCGACACCATGGGGCGTGGCGAAGAACACCACATCGCAGGCCGCCAGGGTCTTGCTGTCCGGAACGCTGAACGCCAGGCCGTCGTAGTGGCCGCGCAGGTTCGGATACATGTCGGCAACCGCCACGCCCGCCTCGGAGCGCGAAGTGATGACCGCCACTTCGGCCTGTGGATGCTGCGCCAGCAGACGCAGCAGTTCGACACCGGTGTAACCCGTGCCGCCGACGATACCGACCTTGATCATGACGCTTGCCCCTTATCAACGAGACCACTGGAAAGCGCACGATAATAGGGGGCCAAGGCGCCTGTAACAACTCTTGGGATGACCCTTCGGCCCCTTGGACTCTACTATCTGACGACCGTGAAAACCTGAAGGAACTCCCCATGCTCTATCTATGGATCAAGGCGCTGCATATCGTCAGCGTGGTCTGCTGGTTCGCCGGCCTGTTCTACCTGCCACGGCTGTTCGTCTATCACGCCCAGAGCCAGGACAGCATCAGCCTCGATCGATTCGTCACCATGGAGCGCAAGCTGTACCGGGGCATCATGAACCCGGCGATGATCGCCACCTATGTGTTCGGCGGCTGGATGCTGTACCTGAACCCCGGCTGGCTGAGCCAGGGCTGGCTGCACGCCAAGCTCACCCTGGTCGCGCTGCTCACCGTCTACCATCACATGTGCGGCGCCCAGCGCAAACGCTTCGCCGCCGGCACCAACACCCGCAGCCACGTGTACTACCGCTGGTTCAACGAAGCACCGGTGCTGATGCTGCTGGGCGTCGTAATTCTCGTGGTGGTCAAACCGTTCTGACGATATCCACCCGCCTACAGGAGTTTCGCCATGTCCCTGCCCGCCTCGCTCGCAAAACACCTGCGCTTGCCTCTGGTTGCGGCGCCGATGTTCCTGATTTCCAACCCCCGGCTTGTGCTGGCCTGCTGCGCCAATGGCGTGGTGGGCAGCTTCCCGGCGCTGAACCAGCGTGACAGTGCAGGGTTCAAGGCCTGGCTGGAGGAGATCGAAGCAGGGCTGGACGAACTGCAGGCACCTGCTCCCTATGCGGTAAATCTCATCGTGCACCCGAGCAACCCGCGTCTGCAGGCCGACCTTGCACTGTGCGTCGAACATCGGGTCCCCATCGTCATCACCAGCCTCGGCGCGGTGAAGGAGGTGGTCGATGCGGTGCACGGCTATGGCGGCCTGGTGTTCCATGACGTGACGACCCGTCGCCACGCCGAAAAGGCCGCAGAGGCAGGTGTCGACGGCCTTATCGCGGTGGCGGCCGGGGCCGGGGGCCATGCCGGCACCTGGAGTCCGTTCGCCTTGGTTGCGGAGATCCGCCAGTTCTTCGACAAGACCCTGCTGCTGGCGGGCTGCCTCAACCATGGCCACGAACTGCTGGCCGCGCAATTGCTGGGGGTGGACCTCGGCTACATGGGCACACGCTTCATCGCCACCCGCGAGAGCCAGGCCCAGGACGCCTACAAACAGATGATCCTGGGCGCAGGTGCGGCCGATATCGTGCATACCCCGGCAGTGTCCGGCATCCCCGCCAGCTTCCTGCGCCAGAGCCTCGAGCAGGCCGGGTACGACCTGGCCGCGCTCAAGAGCAACCACGAGGCCGGTAAGCTCAAGCCGCTGGACGAGGAAGCCAAGGCCTGGAAGACCGTATGGTCGGCCGGCCAGGGTGTCGGCGAAATCCATGACCTGCCCACTGCCGGTGACCTGATCGGGCGCTTGCAGGACGAATACCAAGCGGCCCTCGAACGCAGCCAGCAGCTGCGCAGCAACGCCTTGTAGCAAAACGGCCACGCTGTACACTAGGCGCCCCTTTCGCCCCAGGAGCCTTGCATGACCCGTTACGCCATGATCACTGGTGCTTCCAGCGGCCTGGGCCTGGCCCTGGCGGAGGCTCTGGCACGGCGCGGGCGCAACCTGATCCTGGTGGCACGCCAGCGCGAAACGCTGGAGCCGGTGGCCATCGAACTCACCCAACGCTTTGGCGTGGAAGTGCTGTTCCGTGCCTGCGACCTCAGCCAACCCTTGCGCCTGTCGGGCTTCGTGCTTGAGCTGGAGGAAGGCGAGCGGCGTATCGACCTTCTGGTCAACTGCGCGGGGCAGCGCACCTACGGGCCATTCCTGGCGCATGAATGGGCCGATGAGCAGGACCTGCTCGAGGTCAACATCCTCGCGCTCAGTCGCCTGTGCCATGCCATCGGCAACCTGATGGCGATCCAAGGTGGCGGGCAGATCCTCAATGTCGCGGGACTTGCCGGCGTCGCCCCCGGGCCGTGGATGGCCGCCTATGCGGCCAGCAAGGCCTATGTGCTGAGTTTTTCCGAGGCGTTGCGCGAAGAGCTGAAACGCACCGGAATCAAGGTATCGGTGCTGTGCCCCGGACCGGTGCGCTCCGCCAGACGTCGCATTCCCCGGCTGGAAGGCAACACCCGCTGCCTGAGTCCCGAAGAAATCGCCCTGTATACAGTGCGCGCCCTGGACAAGAACCGCGCCCTGATCCTGCCCGGCAGGCGCAACCGCTGGCTGGCCTTCGCCCCACGCCTGCTACCGCGCTGGCTGGCGCGCAAGCTGGCCGGCGTTATCCATCGGCGCTACTGCCCGGTCGGCATGGAATAGCCACTGGGCGAGCAGCGTCGGGCTCAGTACACTCAGCCCCGACAATCACCATGGAGCACGTGCTGTGGACGATCTATTCCTCAAAATCATCAACCGGGAAATCCCGGCGGATATCATCTATGAAGATGACCAGATCCTGGCCTTCAAGGACATTGCCCCAGCGGCGCCTGTGCATTTTCTGGTCATTCCGAAAAAACACATCCGCACCCTCAACGACCTGACCGAAGAGGACAAGGCCCTGGCCGGCCATATTCTGTTCACCGCCCAGCGTCTGGCCGTCGAGCAGGGCTGCGAGGAAGGCTTCCGCGTCGTCATGAACTGCAACCCGAAAGGCGGCCAGACCGTCTACCACATCCACATGCACGTGCTTGGCCAGCGCCAGATGCACTGGCCGCCGGGCTGATCCAAGGCAAGCCCGCCCAAGGGTATTGAGGTAGACTGTCGGGCATCACTTCAGCGGAGGTGCCCGATGGCTACCGAACGTCACTACTCGCCGCTCGACCGCTTGTTGCTGCAGGCCGATACCGCCATGCGCACCTTGCTGCCCTTCAGCGGCCAACCCGCCCGCCCCTCGCCGGCCATCGTCCAGCCGGACGCCGAGCTCGATGAGCAGCAGTCCCGCCATATCGCCGGCCTGATGCGCATCAACCACACCGGCGAAGTCTGCGCCCAGGCGCTGTACCAGGGCCAAGCCCTGACCGCCAAGCTGCCCCAGGTGCGCAAGGCCATGGAGCATGCGGCGGAAGAAGAAATCGACCACCTGGCCTGGTGCGAGCAGCGTATTCGCCAGCTCAACAGCCACCCCAGCGTGCTCAATCCGGTGTTCTACGGCCTGTCGTTCGGCATCGGCGCCCTCGCCGGGCTGGTCAGCGACAAGGTCAGCCTGGGCTTCGTCGCCGCTACCGAGCATCAGGTGTGCAAGCACCTGGACGAACACCTGGAGCAGATCCCCGAGAACGACGGCAAGTCCCGCGCCATCCTCGAACAGATGCGCGTCGACGAGGAACACCATGCCGAGTCCGCGCTGGAAGCCGGCGGCTACCGCTTCCCGGCGCCCGTGCGCTTTGGCATGAGCCTGCTGGCCAAGGTCATGACCAAGAGCACCTACCGTATCTGAGGTTTCCCCGCATGGACCGCTTCGACGCCAGGGACCTGGCTCACGCCGTGACTGCCGGCATCCTGCAGCCCGGCCAAGACCAGGCCCTGCTGGCGTTCCTGCGCCAGCAACCGCCCAGCCGTGCCAGCTTCCAGCTGGCCCACGTCGCCTTCTACCTGGGCGCGCTGCTGATCATGGGCGCCATGGGCTGGATGCTCACCGAGGCCTGGATGCGCATCGGCGACAGCGCGCTGCTGGCTTTCGCCTTGCTGTATATCGTCGGCATCACCCTGTTCGCCCTCTCCCTGCAGCGTCGCGCCCAACCCATTGCCGCCGGTGTGCTGGCCGCCGTGGCCGTGAGCATCGTGCCGCTGGCGGTATTCGCCATCGAGCGGTTGGTCGGCTGGTGGCCGCTAAACGACATCAGAGGTGGCTACGACTGGTACTTCACCCATGTACAGGGTGGCTGGGTGGTGATGGAAGTGGCGACGGTACTCGCCGGCCTGCTGATGCTGCGCCTGATTCCCTTCCCGTTCATCGTCATGCCGATTGCCGTGGCGCTGTGGTTCATGTCCATGGACCTCAGCGAATGGTTCCACGGCGAGGTATTCACCTGGGAGCAACGGCGCACGGTATCGCTGTGGTTCGGCCTTGGCCTGCTGCTGGTCTTCCTCGTGGTCGACGGGCGCACCAAGCGCGACTATGCCTTCTGGGGTTATCTCGCCGGACTGGCGGCATTCTGGGGTGGGTTGACGCTGATGAACAGCGCCAGTGAATGGGGAAAATTCCTCTATTGCCTGATCAACCTGGGACTGATGGGCCTGGCGGTGCTGCTGCGCCGGCCGGTATTCATGGTCTTTGGCGCGATGGGCGTGGCGGTCTACCTCGGGCATCTTTCCCACGAGGTGTTCGCCGATTCGCTGTTGTTCCCGGTGGTACTCAGCTTGATCGGCCTGGGTGTGATCGCCCTGGGCGTGCTCTACCAGAAACGCCGCGAGGCAATGAGCGAGCAGCTTCGAGCAAGATTACCCGCCGGCCTGTTGCAGTGGCTGCCAGCGCTGCGTCGTTGATCATGCGCTTGGCAATGACCCGATTGCTGCAGAGCCTGGCGCTGCCCCTGGTCGCCTACCTGTTCGTTTGCCTGATGCTCGCCAGCGTCGGGCAAGATCCTTTCAGCCTGGAACTGCCAACGCTCACCGACCCCGAAAGCAACAGCACCGTCGAACTGTTGCTGAGTACATTACCCGGGCAATTGCTGTTCCTGCTGCTCGGTGGCTTTGTTGTCAGCCGCCGGTTGC
The DNA here is from genome assembly GCF_018596375.1 of Pseudomonas sp. RC3H12. Lineage (NCBI taxonomy): Bacteria > Pseudomonadati > Pseudomonadota > Gammaproteobacteria > Pseudomonadales > Pseudomonadaceae > Pseudomonas > Pseudomonas sp. RC3H12. Next base: position 4,340,809 of record NZ_CP075595.1, read on the forward strand.
TGGTCGGCATGTTCGTACTGGCCGGCATCATCACGGCGTGGCTGCAGTGCGCGCTGTTTGCCGAGCACTTCGGCACCACCTGGAGCAACCTTGAAATCCTCATGTTGCTCGGCGTGAATACGCCGTGGCTGTTGCTCGCGCTGGTCCCCGGGGTGATGTTGCTGCTGGTCGCCGAACGCCTGCGCCAGCAAAGCGCCTGACAATCAGGCGCCAGGGGCTTCAACCGAGCTCGACGATTTCGTAACCGTGGGTGATCTCCACACCGGCACGCTCGAGCATGATCGACGCCGAGCAGTACTTCTCGGCCGACAGCTCCACTGCGCGCTTGACCTGCGCCTCTTTCAGCCCTCGCCCTTTGACCACGAAGTTCATGTGGATCTTGGTGAACACCTTGGGGTCTTCACCGGCACGCTCAGCTTCGAGGAAGGCTTCGCAGCTCTCCACGGCCTGGCGGGATTTCTTGAGGATGCTGACCACGTCGAAGCTGCTGCAGCCACCCAGGCCAAGCAGGAGCATTTCCATCGGGCGCACGCCCAGGTTGCGGCCTCCTGCTTCGGGGGGCCCGTCCATGACCACGACGTGGCCACTCCCCGACTCGCCGAGGAACATCGCTTCACCGGCCCACTGGATGCGTGCCTTCATCAATCCGGACTCCCGATCTCGTAAAAGGGTGTCAGCTTAGACCTTGTGAGGCTGTCGGAAAAGCTCAAGCCGCGGCGCTTTTGTGCCGATTCAAGTTGAAGTGTCTGATAAGCTGGCGCCAAATGACTGGCGCATGCTGCCAGGCAGCCTCTATAAAAAGCCAATGCGTCGCATCGAACAGGATTTCGTGATGGTCTCCTCAGCCCTGCCACCCAAGATCAAGAACATCGACAAGCTGCTGGCCCACTGCCAGCGCCGTCGCTACGCCGCCAAGAGCAACATTATCTGCGCGGGTGACCGGGCCGAGACATTGTCGTTCATCATCAAGGGCTCGGTGACCATCCTTATCGAGGACGACGACGGCCATGAGATGATCATCGCCTACCTCAACAGCGGCGACTTTTTCGGCGAGCTGGGGCTGTTCGAGCCGGTCGGTCAGGAGCATCAGCGCAGCGCCTGGGTCCGCGCCAAGACCGAGTGCGAAGTGGCCGAGATCGGTTACGACAAGTTCCGCGAGCTGGCGCGCCTGGAGCCGGACATCCTCTACGCCCTGGGCAGCCAGATGGCCCAGCGCCTGCGCAACACCACGCGCAAGGTCGGCGACCTGGCGTTCTTCGACGTTACCGGCCGCGTCGCCCGCTGCCTGCTCGACCTGTGCAAGCAGCCTGATGCCATGACCCACCCCGATGGCATGCAGATCAAGATCACCCGCCAGGAGATCGGCCGGATCGTCGGTTGTTCACGGGAGATGGTCGGCCGCGTGCTAAAGGACCTCGAGGAACGCAGCCTGGTGCAGGTCAAGGGCAAGACCATGGTGGTCTACGGCACCCGTTAGTCTGTCGGCAGCGCCGCGAGCACCTGCGCATAAGCCTGGTTCAGACGCTCGCACCAGGGCGCGGCGGGCGCCACTTCGTGCAGGGCAATATGGCTGTCGGCGCGGCAGCGCTGCGGCAGATCGCAGCATTCATTGAAGCGGTTGACCGCCGCGACCATCGATTCGCGCTCGTTGTCCAGTAACAACGCACCATGCACCAGCACCACCGGCCGTTTGCCGCCCAGGCCCTGACGCCAGCGCTGGGCCGTGCCGACCAGCTTGCGGCCATTGAGGTTGACGTTGTAGCGGCCATCACAGAAGGCGCCGTCGATCTCGCCCACCGAGGCCACACCGCCCCATTCGCGCAAGACATCGCACAGCGGCAGGCACAGCCGCTCGTAGGCGTTCTCGATGCGGCCATGGTCGCCTTCGCTGCGCGGCGCGACGTAGACCAGTGCCACGTTCACGGTTGCATGGGATTGCGGCACAGGCTCACCGCCGGTTTCGCGCAGCAGCACCGGCCAACCGGCAATCGCAAGTTCCGCGCAGGCGGCCTCGAAGTTGTCCAGGCGGCTCATGCGTCGGGGCATGACCAGGGCATGGTCGGTCGGGCGCCAGAACAGCACGCCGGATTCGCGCTCGCCGCGGCAGACGGCGGCCAGCAGGTCCTGCTCGGCATGCAAGCCTTGTTCGACGGTGAGGGCCAGGGGTTGATCGGTCATTGATCCACCTTTGATGTGATGTTCACCGGCCTCATCGCGGGGCAAGCCCGCTCCCACGCTGGAACGGTGCCGCAATGAGGCCCTCGAATACGAAAAAGCCGGCAAAAACGCCGGCTTTCGGTTCGATCAGTCCAGTTGCTGAACAGTCTTCTTCACTTGCTCGGGGAAGAACAGCCGCTGCAACTCCAGCCCTGGCTGCTCGGCGCGCATGAACGCCTCGCCGACCAGGAAGGAGTACACCTCGTTGATTTCCATCAGCTCGACATCGGCCCGGTTGAGGATGCCGCTTTCGGTAATCGCCAGACGGTCACGCGGGATGCGCGGCAGCAGGTCGAGGGTGGTCTCCAGGCTGACCTCGAAGGTATGCAGGTTGCGATTGTTGACCCCGACCAGCGGTGTATCGAGGGTCTTCAGCGCACGGTCCAGTTCATCGCCGTCATGCACTTCGACCAGCACGTCGAGGCCGACGTCCTTGGCCGTGGCCGCCAGCTCCGCCATTTTCACGTCGTCTAGCGCCGACACGATCAACAGCACGCAGTCGGCACCCAAGGCGCGGGCCTCGACGATCTGATAAGGATCGACCATGAAGTCCTTGCGGATCACCGGCAGCGAAACGGCGGCACGCGCCTGCTGCAAGTAGATGTCAGCGCCCTGGAAGTAGTCCACGTCGGTCAGCACCGACAGGCAGGTTGCGCCACCCCTCTCATAGCTGACGGCAATTTCCGCCGGCACGAAGTGTTCGCGGATCACGCCCTTGCTCGGCGAAGCCTTCTTGATTTCGGCGATGACCGCCGGCTGCTTGCGCCTGGCCTGCTCGATCAGGGCATTGGCAAAGCCACGCGGGGCATCTGCTGCCTTGGCCAGGCGCTCGAGCTCACCCAGGCTGACCCGCGCGCTGCGCTCGGCCACTTCCTGGAACTTGCGGGCGATGATCCTTTCCAGCACCGTCGGTACACTCATGCTTCGTTCTCCACCTTGAATACCGCGGTAAAGGCGCCCAGCTCCTGGAGTTTTTCCCAGGCCAAGCCGGTGTGCAGGACATCGTGAGCCAGCTCGACACCCTGGGCCAGGGTCATCGCGTGATCAGCGGCATACAGCGCCGCGCCAGCGTTGAGCACGATCATCTCGGCGGCCTTCTGGCCGTTCTCGGTCTTGCGCCGGCCCAGGGCATCGCGGATCAGTTCCAGCGAGGCCTGCGGGCCCTCGACCGCCAGGCCATGGAGGCTCTGGCTCTTCATGCCGAGGTCTTCCGGCTCGACCCAATACTCGGTGATCTGGTCGTTCTTCAGTTCAGCGACAAAGGTTGGCGCAGCCAGGCTGAACTCGTCCAGGCCATCCTTGGAGTGCACCACCAGCACATGCTTGCTGCCCATGCGCTGCAGCACTTCGGCCAATGGGCGGCACAGGGCCTGGGTGAACACGCCGACCACCTGGTGCTTCACACCGGCCGGATTCGTAAGCGGGCCGAGCATGTTGAACAAGGTACGCAGCCCCAGTTCGCGACGCGGGCCAGCGGCGTGCTTCATCGCGGTATGGTGGGTCTGGGCGAACATGAAGCCGATGCCGAGGCTGTCGATGCAGCGGGCCACCTGGACCGGGGTCAGGTTCAGGTAAATGCCCGCAGCTTCCAGCAGGTCGGCGCTGCCGCTCTTGCCGGAAACGGCGCGGTTGCCGTGCTTGGCCACCGTGCAGCCCGCAGCCGCCAGCACGAAGGCCGAGGCGGTGGACACGTTGAAGATGTTGGCGCCGTCGCCACCGGTGCCGACGATGTCGACCACGCCGTCGAGGGTCTTGAGCTCGACCTTGTCGGCCAGCTCACGCATCACCGACACCGCGCCGACGATCTCGTCGATGCTCTCGCTCTTCATGCGCATGCCCATGAGGAAGGCACCGATCTGCGCCTCGCTGCACTGGCCGGTCATGATCTGGCGCATGACGTCGCGCATTTCCTCGGTGGACAGGTCCAGGTGGCCGACAATGCGGCTCAAAGCGGTCTTGATTTCCATGATCGGTCCTTAACGGCGTCCGCCGGTCTGCTTGAGGAAATTGGCGAACAGCTCGTGTCCCTGCTCGGTGAGGATGGATTCCGGATGGAACTGTACCCCCTCCACGTTCAGGGTTTTATGACGCAGGCCCATGATCTCGTCGACAGAGCCGTCTTCATGCGCGGTCCAGGCGGTCACTTCCAGGCAGTCGGGCAACGTGTCGCGCTTGACCACCAGCGAGTGGTAGCGGGTCACGGTGAGCGGGTTGTTCAGGCCAGAGAACACCCCCAGGTCGCGGTGGAACACCGGGCTGGTCTTGCCGTGCATCACCTGGCGGGCACGCACCACGTCACCGCCATAGGCCTGGCCGATGGACTGGTGACCCAGGCACACGCCGAGGATTGGCAGCTTGCCGGCAAAATGCAGGATGGCCTCGATGGACACACCGGCCTCGCTCGGCGTGCAGGGGCCCGGGGAGACGACGATGCGCTCGGGATTCAGGGCTTCGATCTGGGCGATGGTCATTTCGTCATTGCGAATGACCTTGACCTCGGCACCGAGCTCGCCGAGGTACTGCACGACGTTGTAGGTGAAGGAGTCGTAGTTGTCGATCATCAGTAACATCTGGAACGAACCTCTTGAATACTGACTTTTGATTCGAGCCTTCCCTGCTGCCATGGGCGCGGGAAAGTTCCGCAGTGAGCGGCGGGTAAAGCGAAAGGAAGGCAAACAGGAGCGGGCCGGGCATGCCGGCAAGAGATAAAGTCAGGCGCGCCAACGCCAACGGGCGACGGCCTTGATAACGCGCATCAAGAGTTTGCTGACGATCAACACGGGGTAGGTCTCGTTCATACGTCAGGGCACAGTAGCCTACCGGGGCGACGGGCGCAATACGCCCGTAAACACGGGGAAACCAATGCGATGGTGGGCGAAGACCGGCGATTTGCTAAGGTCATGCGGCTTGCTTCGATAAAAACAACGAAAAGGATATTCATGCATGCGCAAGACTCCCTTCCTGTACTCCGCCCTCGGCATCCTCGCCCTGGCTTGCAGCCAGGCGATGGCCGGCCCCTCCCCTTATTCATCGCTCATCGTCTTTGGCGACAGCCTCAGTGATGCCGGGCAGTTTCCCGACCTGACCGGCGGCACGCCAGGCATGCGTTTCACCAACCGCGATGCCGATGGCAACTACGCGCCCGTCTCGCCGATGATCCTGGGGGGCAGGCTGGGCTTTTCGGGATCTGCCCTGGGACCATCGACATCACTCAGCAACCAGCTGCAAGGCACGCCCGACGGCAACAACTGGGCCGTCGGCGGCTACACCACCCAGCAGATCCTCGACTCGATCACCGACACCTCGAAAGCCGTCATCCCGCCCGGGCGCCCTGGCGCGGGGGTGGTCCTGCGCGAGCGTGACGGTTACCTAGCCAACGGCCTGCGCGCCGACCCCAATGCCCTGTACTACCTGACCGGTGGCGGCAACGACTTCCTCCAAGGCCTGGTCAACAGCCCCGCTACCGCTGCCGCAGCTGGCGCCCGCCTGGCGGCCAGCGCCCAGGCGCTGCAACAGGGCGGAGCGCGCTACATCATGGTCTGGCTGCTGCCAGACCTGGGACAGACACCGAACTTCAGCGGCACGCCCCAGCAAGGGCCGCTGTCGCAACTGTCCGCCGTGTTCAACCAGTCGCTGGTCAGCCAGCTCGGGCAGATCGACGCCGAGATCATTCCGCTCAACATCCCCACCCTGCTGCAGGAGGCCCTCACCAGCCCCGCCCAGTTCGGCCTGGCCGCCGACCAGAACCTGGTCGGCACCTGCTACAGCGGCGACGGCTGCGTGGGCAACCCGGTCTACGGGCTGAACGGCACTACCCCGGACCCGACCCGGCTGCTGTTCAACGACTCGGTGCACCCGACCATCGCCGGCCAGCAGTTGATCGCCGACTATGCCTATTCGATCCTGGCCGCGCCGTGGGAGCTGACCCTACTCCCGGAAATCGCCCACGCCAGTATCCGCGCCCACCAGGATGAACTGCGCAACCAGTGGCAGACACCCTGGCAGGCCGTCGGTCAATGGCAGGCCTTCGTCGCCACCGGCGGCCAGGACCTGGACTTCGGCAGCCAGCGCAGCGCCGCCAGTGGTGACGGGCGCGGCTACAACCTGACCCTCGGCGGCAGCTACAGGCTCGACGAAGCGTGGCGCGTGGGGCTGGCGGCCGGCGTGTACCGGCAAAAGCTCGAGGCGGGCCAGGATGACTCGGATTACAAGCTCGACAGCTACCTTGCCAGCGCCTTCGCTCAGTTCCGCCGGGATCGCTGGTGGGCTGATGCGGCATTGACCGCCGGTCACCTGGATTACCGCGACCTCAAGCGCACCTTCGCCCTGGGTGTGAACGACCGCAGCGAGAAAGGCAACACCGATGGCGAGGCCTGGGCCGTCACCGGCCGGGTGGGCTACAACCTGGCGCCCGAGAGCAGCCACTGGCAACTGGCGCCGTTCATCAGTGCCGACTATGCGCGGGTCAAGGTCGATGGCTACGACGAGAAGAGCGGCCGCTCCACGGCGCTCGGTTTCGACGATCAGGAACGTACATCACGTCGGCTCGGGGCCGGCCTGCTGGGTAGCGTGCAACTGCTGCCGACGACAAAGCTGTTTGCCGAGGTGGCCCGCGAGCATGAGTTCGAGGATGACCAGCAGGACTTGCGCATGCACCTGACCAGCCTGCCGGCGAACGACTTCACCCTCACCGGCTATACACCGGACAGCAACCTGACGCGGGCCAGCCTGGGGGTGAGCCATGAACTGGTGCCGGGGGTGAACCTGCGGGGGAACTACAATTGGCGCAAGAGTGATGAGTTGCGCCAGCAGGGCGTGAGCGTGGCGTTGAGCCTGGACTTCTAAGTTGTCGGGGCCGCGTTGCGGCCCCGATCTATTTACTTGGCGCAGGTCTGCTCGGCCAACGCCACTGCCCGGAACATTGCCCGGCGCTTGTTGATGGTCTCTTCCCATTCCAGCGCCGGCACAGAGTCGGCGACGATGCCGCCGCCGGCCTGCACATGCAGTTCGCCGTCCTTGATCACCGCGGTGCGGATGGCGATGGCGGTATCCATGTTGCCGTTCCAGGCAAAATAACCCACCGCGCCACCGTAGACACCGCGCTTGACCGGCTCGAGCTCGTCGATGATTTCCATCGCGCGAATCTTCGGCGCACCCGACAGGGTGCCGGCCGGCAGGATCGCCCGCAGTGCGTCCATGGCGGTCAGGCCTTCACGCAGTTGGCCGGTGACATTGGACACGATGTGCATGACGTTCGAATAACGCTCGATCACCATCTTCTCGGTCAGGCGAACACTGCCGGTGGCGGACACGCGGCCCACGTCGTTGCGGCCCAGGTCGATAAGCATCAGGTGCTCGGCGATTTCCTTGTCATCCGACAGCAGGTCGTCTTCCAGGGCCCGGTCGGCTTCTTCGGTGGCGCCACGCGGGCGGGTACCGGCGATCGGGCGCACGGTCACCAGGTTGTCTTCGACCCGCACCAGCACTTCCGGCGAGCTGCCCACCACATGGAAGTCGCCGAAATTGAAGAAGTACATGTACGGCGTCGGGTTGAAGCAACGCAGCGCCCGGTAAAGGTCGATGGGCGCGGCCTTGAAGTCGATGGACATGCGCTGGGATGGCACCACCTGCATGCAGTCGCCGGCCAGGATGTATTCCTTAATCCGGCCCACCGCGTTTTCGTAGTCGTCACGGGTGTAGCTGGAGCGGAACTCGGGTTCGGCTGCCTGTGGCCCGCTCAAGTCCAGGCCGCGGCGCGGGGTGATCGGCTGGCGGAGGGTGTCCAGCAAACCTTGCAGGCGGGCCTGGCCCTGCTCGAACGCTTGTTCTTCGGCCGGATCAACCAGCACGATCGCATGCATCTTGCCGGCCAGGTTGTCGAACACCACTACCGCATCGGAGACCATCAGCAGGATATCTGGCACGCCCAGCGGATCGGGGTTGGGGCTGGCGCCGAGGCGTTTTTCCACATAACGCACGCAGTCGTAGCCGAAGTAACCGACCAGGCCACCATTGAAACGCGGCAAGCCTGGGATGTCAGCGACCTTGTAACGGTCCTTGAACGCCTCGACGAAAGCCAGCGGGTCTTCGACGTCGTGGCTTTCCACCTCGACGCCATCCTGCAGGATGCTCACATGGTAGCCATGAACACGCATGACGGTGCGCGACGGCAGGCCGATCATCGAGTAGCGGCCCCATTTCTCGCCACCTTGCACGGACTCGAGCAGGTAGGAGTTGGGCTGGTCAGCCAGTTTCAGGTAGATCGACAGCGGCGTGTCGAAGTCAGCCAGGGTTTCGCAGGCCAGGGGGATGCGGTTGTAGCCGGCAGCGGCCAGGCGCAGGAATTCTTCGCGGGTCATGTGTAGCCTCGGGGCAAGCAGCAATGGGGTCGGGCAAACGGATGTACCGGCAGGCGCCGGCGGGCGGGAGTCAGGCGCGCCAGCGCCAGCGGGCCAGGGCCTTGATGACTTTCATCCAGAATTTGCCAGTAACCACCACGTCGTTGTCTCTGCTTTGCGGGGCTTGAAGGTCCGCCAACGTTATCCCAGTGTCGGTGACTAAGCAACCGGGCAGCAGCAGGCGCAGATCGCTGAGCACCAGGCTGGGCGACTCCTCGTCGATGGGGCGGCCATGGTTGTAGCCGTAGCTCAGGCCGACGCACTGCACCCCCGCGGCCTTGGCGGCCAGCACGTCGCTGCGTGAGTCGCCGACGAACAGCGCCTGCTCGGCGCTGACGCCGGCCATTTTCATGACGAACAGCAGCGCTGCAGGGTCGGGCTTCTTCTGTGGCAGGGTGTCGCCGCCGATGATCCAGCGGAAATAGCGCCCGATCTTCATCTGGTCAAGCAAAGGGGCAACGAAGCGTTCGGGCTTGTTGGTGATCAGTGCCATCTCCACACCCTGCTTGCGCAGCCAGCGCAAGGTGTCGCGCACGCCGGGGTAGACCACGGTGAGTTCATGGTTATCGGCATAGGCCTCCATGAACAGCGCCAGCGCGCGCTCGGCCAGCTCGTCGTCCACCGCGGCGTGGTCGATACCACCGGCCAGGGCCCGGCGCACCAGCACCTGGGCGCCGTTACCCACCCAGTGGCGCACGGCCTCAAGGCCTGCAGGCGGTCGCCCGAGTTCGAGCAGCGTACGGTCGACGGCTGCGGCCAGGTCGGGTACCGAATCGATCAGCGTGCCATCCAGATCGAACATCACCAGCCTGGGCAGTGTCCCCGGGAACAACTGCTCGAAGCCGCTCATGCGCGTGCCAGCGCCATTTCGGCACGCATCTTGTCGATGACTTCCTTGTAGTCCGGGGCATTGAAGATCGCCGAGCCGGCGACGAAGGTGTCAGCGCCGGCGGCGGTGATCTCGCGGATGTTGTTGACGTTCACGCCACCGTCGATCTCCAGGCGGATGTCACGACCGCTGGCGTCGATCAGGGCACGGGCTTCGCGCAGCTTGTCGAGGGTGCCGGGGATGAACTTCTGGCCGCCGAAACCTGGGTTTACGCTCATCAACAGGACCATGTCGATCTTGTCCATCACGTACTTCAGCGCATCCAGGCTGGTAGCCGGGTTGAACACCAGGCCGGCCTTGCAGCCGCCGTCCTTGATCAGTTGCAGGGAACGGTCGATGTGCTGCGTGGCTTCCGGGTGGAAGGTGATGTAGGTGGCGCCGGCCTCGATGAAGTCGCCGATGATGCGGTCGACCGGGCTGACCATCAGGTGCACGTCGATGGGCGCGGTCACCCCGTACTTGCGCAGGGCGCTGCAGACCATCGGGCCGATGGTCAGGTTGGGCACGTAGTGGTTGTCCATGACATCGAAGTGGACGATGTCGGCCCCGGCGGCCAGGACCTTGTCGACGTCCTCGCCCAGGCGGGCGAAGTCGGCGGACAGAATGGAGGGGGCAATAGCGTAGGGCTGCATGGCGCACCTGTTGGGCAGAATCACGGTGGCGCGCATTGTAACTCAGGGAAGCGGATCGGGGCTGATTGGTATCAACGCCAGCGCAGCAGATGGTCGACCGGATGGCGTGGGAGCGAGCTTGCCCCCACGTCACCCGCGTCGAAGATTCAACCTGGCTGCTGGGTCCTCAGTTTCTCACTGCGCCCACGCAACCACTCCAGGGTCAGCAGCAGGATCACCGAGAAGGCGATCAACAAGGTGGCAGCCGCGGCGATGGTCGGACTCAGGTTCTCGCGGATGCCGCTGAACATCTGCCGTGGCAGGGTCGCCTGCTCAGGCCCGGCAAGGAACAGGGTCACCACCACCTCATCGAACGACGTGGCGAAGGCAAACAGCGCGCCGGAGATCACCCCCGGGGCGATCAACGGCAAGGTCACCCGACGGAAGGCCAGCAGAGGCGAGGCCCCAAGGCTCGCCGCCGCGCGCACCAGGTTGTAGTTGAACCCCTGCAGCGTGGCCGACACGGTGATGATCACGAACGGCACACCCAGCACCGCATGCACCAGGATCAGCGAGGTGAAGCTGTTACCCATGCCCAACGGGGCGAAGAACAGGTAGCTGGCCACGCCAATGATCACCACCGGCACCACCATCGGCGAAATCACCAGCGCCATCACCAGCGACTTGCCGGGGAAGTCGCCACGGGTCAGGCCGATGGCCGCCAGGGTGCCGAACACCATGGCCAGCAGCGTGGCTGCCGGGGCAACGATGATGCTGTTCTTCAGGGCGCGCATCCATTCGGCGGAGGCGAAGAAGTCCTGGTACCAGTGCAACGAAAAGCCTTGCAGGGGATAGACCAGGAAGCTCCCGCTGTTGAACGACAGCGGAATGATCACCAGCACCGGCAACACCAGGAACAGCAGGATCAGGCCGCACAGTATGCGCAGGCTGTAGAACCACACCCGCTCCACGGGGGACATGTAAGGGCTCAGCATGACAAGGCTCCTCAGCTCAGGCGCAGGCGGCTGGCGCCGACCAGCCAGCTATAGATCAGGTACAGCAGCACGGTGGCCAGCAGCAGCAATCCGCCCAGGGCGGTGGCCATGCCCCAGTTGATGCTGGTGTTGGTGTAGAAGGCGACGAAGTAGCTGACCATCTGGTCGTTCGGGCTGCCCAGCAGCGCCGGGGTGATGTAGTAGCCGATGGCCAGGATGAACACCAGCAGGCAGCCGGCGCCGACACCGGCGTAGGTCTGCGGGAAGTACACCCGCCAGAAACTGGCGAACGGATGGCAGCCGAGGGAGATCGCCGCGCGCATGTAGCTGGGCGAGATACCTTTCATCACGCTGTACAGCGGCAGGATCATGAACGGCAACAGGATGTGCACCATGGAGATGTACACGCCGGTACGGTTGAACACCAGCTCCAGCGGCTGATCGATGATGCCCATGGCCATCAGCGCACTGTTGATCAGCCCGCCTGACTGCAACAGCACGATCCAGGCCGCCACCCGCACCAGGATGGAGGTCCAGAACGGCAGCAGCACCAGGATCATCAGCAGGTTGCTCTGCCGGGTCGGCAGGTTGGCCAGCAGGTACGCCAGGGGATAGGCCAGCAACAGACAGATCACGGTGATCACCACACCCATCCACAGGGTGCGAGCGAAGATGTCCAGGTAGATGGCCTGGTCAGGGGTGGCCTTGGCCAATTCGCCCAGGTCGTCGATACGGTGGTCCAGCGCGGCCAGCAGGTAGAACGGCGTGACACTGCTGGTGTTGCGACGGATCGCCTGCCAGTAGGCAGGATCGCCCCAACGCTCGTCAAGCGTCTGCAAGGCTTCTTTATAGGAGGCAGGCTCGGCCTTGAACGGCAGCGCCCGCGCGGTCTTGGCCAACAGGCTGCGATAGCCGGCCAACTCCATGTTCAAGCGTTTGGAAAGGTCGCCCAGGGTCTGGTTCTTGCGAGACTCGGCCAGGTCCTGACTCAGGGCCTTGTAGACCTCCTCGCCCGGCAGGCTCTTGCCATCCCACTGCGCCACTGCCTCGACGGTGCGCGGCAGGCCGGCGACCACCTCGGGGTTGCCGACGCTCTTGTACAACAGCGCCGCGATCGGCACCAGGAACACCAGCAGGAGAAACAGCGCCAGCGGCGCGATCAACGCCTGGGCCTTCCAGCGGTTGACCCGCTCGGCATGCTTGAGGCGCTGCTTGAGGCTTTTACCCGCGCCTTCATTGAGGGGCACTGCAATGGCCATGGCGAACTCCGAAAAACCGATGAACAGAGGAGCGCCAGCCCATCAGGCCGACGCTCCGGCGCAGGTGTTACTTCTTCGCCGCCCAGGCGTTGAAGCGTTGCTCCAGCTGTTCGCTGTTGTCGGCCCAGAAGGCCACGTCAATCTGCACCTGGTTGGCGATGTTCTCAGGTGTGGTCGGCATGTCCTTCTTCACCGCGTCGGCCAACAGCGGGACGGCCTTGGAGTTGGCCGGGCCGTAGGCGATGTTCTCGGAGTAGGTCTTCTGCTGCTCGGGCTGGACGGTGTAGGCGATGAATTTCTTCGCCTCCTCCGCATCCTTGGCGCCTTTCGGGATGGCCCAGGCATCGAAGTCGTAGATGCCGCCGTTCCACACCACCTTGAGGTTGCTTTCCTTCTGCACCGCGGCGATACGACCGTTGTAGGCCGAGCTCATGACCACGTCACCCGAGGCCAGGTACTGCGGCGGCTGGGCACCGGCTTCCCACCACTGGATGCTCGGCTTGAGTTCGTCGAGCTTCTTGAAGGCGCGGTCCTGGCCTTCTTTGGTGGCCAGCACCTTGTACACCTCTTTGGGTGCGACGCCGTCAGCCATCAGGGCGAATTCGAGGGTGTACTTGGCGCCCTTGCGCAGGCCACGCTTGCCCGGGAATTTCTTGGTGTCCCAGAAGTCGGCCCAACTGGCAGGCGCGCTCTTGAGTTTGTCGGCGTTGTAGGCCAGCACCGTGGACCAGACGAAGAAGCCCACGCCGCACGGCTGAATGGCGCCGGGCACGTAGTCGCCTTCATTACCGAACAGTGCGGGGTCGAGCTCTTCGAACATACCTTCATCGCAACCCCGGGCCAATTCCGGCGACTCCACCTCGACCAGGTTCCAGCTGACGCTCTTGGTGTCGACCATGGCTTTGACCTTGGCCATCTCACCGTTGTACTCACCGGCGACGATCTTGCCCTTGCCCGCCTTTTCCCATGGCTCGTAGAACGCCTTGGTCTGGGCCGCCTTGTTGGCACCGCCGAAGGAAATCACGGTCAGGTCGGCCGCCATGGCCTGGCCGGCGGCGAACAGGCCAAGGGCCAGGGCGGTCAGTTTCAACTGCTTGCGCATTGTTATTCTCTCCACAGTTCAGGGTTGGTAAAGCAAACCATCAATGGGCGTCGGCAATCGGATCGAGCGCGCGGGCGTGCTCCACCTCCCAGCCCAGCGGTACCACGTCGCCCACCGCCAGGGCCGGGTCGAGCTCGGCGATCGGCTGCTTGACGAAGAAATCGGCCTTGCCACAGACCTCCAGGCGCACCCGCACGTGGTCGCCGAGGTAGATGAACTCGGCGACACGACCGGAGAAGCGGTTGACGCAGTTCTCGCTGTGGCCGTTCAGGCGTACCCGCTCGGGGCGAATCGCCAGGGTCACCGGGTCACCGGCCTGGCCAACGTTGACCGCCAGTGCATCGACCCGCTCGCCACGGGCCAGTTGCACCTGGCAACGATTACCGTCACTGGCCAGCAGGGTGCCGTTGATGCGGTTGTTCTCACCGATGAAGTTGGCGACGAAGGTGTTGCAAGGCTCTTCGTAGAGGGTGCGCGGGTCGGCAATCTGCTGGATCTCGCCCTGGTGGAACACCGCCACCCGGTCGGACATGGTCAGCGCCTCGCCCTGGTCGTGGGTCACGTAGACCACGGTCACGCCCAGGCGCTGGTGGATATGCTTGATCTCCATCTGCATGTGTTCACGCAACTGTTTGTCGAGGGCGCCGAGCGGTTCGTCCATCAGCACCAGCTGTGGCTCGAACACCAGGGCGCGGGCCAGTGCCACGCGCTGCTGCTGGCCACCGGAAAGCTGGCCGGGATAGCGCTTGGCGAAGGCATCCAGCTGGACCATGCCGAGCACGCGCTTGACCCGCTCGCTGACGTCGGTCTTGCTGAGGTTGCGCACGGTCAACGGGAAGGCCAGGTTCTCGGCCACGGTCATGTGCGGGAACAGTGCGTAATTCTGGAACACCATGCCGATATCGCGCTTGTGCGGCGGCACATTGTTGATCGAGCGCCCGGCCAGCTGGATCTCACCGGCGGTGGGGGTCTCGAAGCCTGCCAGCATCATCAGGCTGGTGGTCTTGCCCGAACCGGAAGGGCCGAGCAGGGTCAGGAACTCGCCCTTGCGGATGTCCAGGTTGAGGTCCTTGACGATCAGCGATTCGCCGTCGTAGCTCTTCTGCACACCTCGGAAGCTGACCAGCGTCTCGTTCGAATTCGCCTCGCTCATGCCCTGCACCTTCTTGTTGGAATGACTGCGTAGGCAAAAGCGTAGAAGACGCGCAAAGCCCAGGAAATCGGGGGCGCTGAGAGAATGCCATCATCCGGATGGAAGAGTTGCTGTAGGGATCGCCCTACAAGGATGGCGTTTTCAGGTAACTCGAGCTTTGCAGGAGCGGCTTTAGCCGCGATCACCCGCGAAGCGGGTGTCGGAGACAGCGGCGCTTGCATCGCGGCTAAAGCCGCTCCTACGCTGAGATCGCGTAAAAGCCATTGTCGCAACCAGAACACTCACACCAACTTGTGCTCCATGGCGTACTTCACCAGCTCCGCCAGTGAGTTGACCTTGAGCTTCTGCATCAGCCGCGCCTTGTGGGTGCTGATGGTCTTGCTCGACAGCGCCAGCTGCAGGGCGATGTCGTTGACGTTGGCGCCCTGGGCCAGGCGCTCGAACACCGAGAATTCGCGCTCCGACAGCAGCGTGTGCAGCGGCCGGGTTTCGGTCAGGCCCACTTCGAACACCATGCGGTCGGCCAGGGCCGGGTCGATGTAGCGCCCTCCCCCCGCCACCCGGCGGATGGCCGTGAGCAACAGCGCCGGGTCGCTGTCCTTGGTCGCATAGCCCGCCGCACCGGCCTTGAGCGCCCGCGCCGCCATCTGCGCCTCGTCATGCATCGACAGCATCAGGATCGCCGGCGGATTGTTCAGCGCGCGGATCCGCGGGATCGCCTCCAGGCCATTCACCCCAGGCATGGAGATATCCAGCAGCACCACCTCGCAGGGCGTGTGGCGCAGGGTCTCCAGCAACTGCTCGCCATTGCTCGCCTCGCCCGCCACCTGCATGTCCTTGGCCAGGCCGATCAATTGCTTGATGCCTTCCCGGACGATGGTGTGGTCTTCCGCCACCAGCACTCGAATCACGATTGTTTCTCCTGCTTCAAAGGAATCGCCACGCTCAGGCTGGTGCCCTCGCCCGGCTCGCTGTCCAGGCTCATGCTGCCACCGTGCATCAACACCCGCTCACGCACACCCACCAGGCCGAACGAAGTCGGCCGCGCCGCCTCCATGGCAAACCCCACGCCGTCGTCGATCACGGTCATGCGCAACTGCCCGGCCTCGTGAACCAGCTCGATCTGCACCGTGTGCGCCTGGGCATGGCGCATGACGTTGGTCAGCGCCTCCTGCAAGATACGGAACAGGCCGATGGCCTTGGCATCGCTCAAGGGTGGCAGATTGTCCGGTACCTGCACCAGACAGGGGATCTGCGTGCGCGCCTCGAAACGCCGCGCCTGCCACTCGATGGCCGAGGCGATGCCAGCGTCGAGGATCGGCGGGCGCAGGGCCGTGGCCACGTCCCGTACCAGCTGGAACAACTGGGCGATCAAGCGCTTCATGCTGGCCAGGCGCTCGTTGAGGGCGGGGTCCAGCTCGGCGAACGCCAGCTCGCACATCGACACTTCAAGCTTGAGCACCGTGAGCATCTGCCCCAGTTCGTCGTGCACTTCGCGGGCAATCCGCGCCTTCTCCTCTTCGCGCACGCTTTCCAGGTGCGCCGACAACTCGCGCAATTGCTCCTGGGACCCGGCCAGCGCCAGCTCGGCCTGCTTGCCTTGGGTAATGTCCCAGACCACGCCGTCCCACACCATGCGCCCATCGGCCAGGCGGCGGGTGGTCGCCTTGATGTCGGCCCAGCGCTGCTCGCCCTGGCGGGTGAGGATACGCCCCTGCCAGGACCAGTCCTGATCGCTGGCCAAGGCCAGGTCCTGTACCCGATGGTAGTCGGCGCGATCCTCCGGATGGACCAGGTTGCGCAGCCCCATCTGCGGGTGCTGGATCTCCGCCGGGATGTAACCGACCAGCGCCTCGCTGCCTTCGCTGATATAGGGAAATTCCGGGTCGCCTTCGGCCGGATCGCGCTCCAGGCGAAACACCAGCCCCGGCACGTTGCCAGCGATACCCTTGAGCCGCGCCTCGCTTTCGCGCAGCGCGGCCAGGTCACGCCGGCGCTCGGTGACGTCAGCGAGGAACACCACCAGGTACTCGGCGTCGCGAAAACGCAGGAACGACAGCGACAACTCGACCGGGAACAGGCTGCCGTCGGCGCGCCGACACTGGCTTTCGAACTGCTGTTCGCCGCCATCCCCGGTACGGGCACGCTTCCACAGTTCCAGCCAGCGATCCATCTTCAGGTTCGGCTCGATAACGACCAGTGGCAGCTCCAGCAACGCCCCCTCGGCAAAGCCCAGCATGCGCTCGGCGGCATGGTTGGCGTAGCGCACATGGCTGTCCCAGTTGACCCAGAGGATGCCCACCGTGCTCTGGTCGATGGAAAACTGACTCAGGCGCAAAGCCTCCTCACGCACCTGGCGCTCGACCAGGCTCTCCCGGGCCGCCAGCAACCCCCGCTCCAGGCCGCGCTGCTGACGACGCTGCCAGGCCAGGGTCGCCAAGGCGCACAGCAGCAGCAGGCCAAACAGCAAGGCAAGGTTCTGCCAGAACCCGGCAGACTCGGAGAAACGTGGATACCTGGGCTGCAACCAGCGCTGGTGCATCTGCTCCAGGGTCTTTGCCGGCAAGGCCTGCAAGGCACGCTCGAGAATATCGGCCAGCACTGGCCAATCGCGCCGTGAGCCGACCCGCAGCAACTGCGGCAGACCGATATCACCCACCACCGCCAAGTCGGCGAACTCACCTTCGCGCGACAACCGGCTGAGCTGCGACTCGTCCAGCACGGCGAAGCTGGCCTGAGCGCCCAGCACCAATTGCAGGGCCTCGCGCTCGTCGGGCACACCCTGCAGGTTGAGATTGCCGTAGTTGCCACGCAGGTAATCCGCCAAGGCACTGGGCATGCGCACCGCCACACGTTCATTGGCGGTCAGTTTCTCCAGCTCTACCGCCACCGCGCCGCTGCGCATGCCCACCACCAATTGCGGCACACGCATGTAAGGGTCACTGAACAACCACAGCCGCAGGCTGGTCGGCGTTTGCATAAGGCCTGGAGCGAAATCGATCTCACCCGCCTGCAAGGCATGTTCAAGGGCGGCCTGGTCGGCAAAGCCGCGCCAGGTCAAATCCAGGCCCAACGCTTGGGACAAGGCGCCGACCAGTTCGACGTTCGCCCCGTAGAACTGCTGCAGGCGCCGGTCGAACTGGGCATAGGGCGCCTGCAGTACCAGGCCGACGCGCAAGCCGCGGTGTTCGTCCAACCATTGCTGCTGGGCAGGATCCAGCACCACGGCAGGCGGCGCCTGCAGCTTGGCCAGGGCGATCAAGGGTAGACACAACCAGCCGATAACCCACAGGCAACGCACTCGCTTCATCTCTACGCTCGTCTTGGCAATGACGGCCACCTGGCGTGGCCGTCGCGGGCAAATACCATTAGGCTGCCGGTATGATTCTGGCCTTGGATTGATCGATGTTCACACTTTATCGCACGACGCTGGCAATGTTCTGCCTGGCCTCGGCCCTGCCGTTCGCGGCTCAAGCCGACGACGCCGAGAAACCCGAAGCGCCCGCCGAAGCGGCCGCGTCCGCTCCCGCTCCGCGCCCACCGCTGCTCGAGCGCAGCCAGGACGATGCCATGGCCCTCGAGCGCCAGGTACCCAAGGCCGAACAGCAGACCTTGCAGGCCAATGGTGAAAACTTCCTGGCGCTTTGGAAGCCTGCCAACGACAGCGATCCGCAAGGCGCGGTGATCATTGTCCCGGGCGCGGGCGAAAGTGCCGACTGGCCCACCACCGTCGGCCCGCTGCGTCGAGGTTTCCCCGATGTCGGCTGGAGCACCCTGAGCCTGAGCATGCCCGACCTGCTGGCCGAGCGCCCACAGGCGCGGGTCGAGGCCAAGCCCGCAGTCGAACCGAAAAAACAGGACGGCGAGTCGGCTCCAGCCAAGGACACGCCCGCCGATGCCAACGCCAACGTTGCCCAGGCGACCGCGCCGGAAGCGGATACCGCCGAAAGCACCGACGCGGTCGAAGCCGACGAACACACCAGCGAGGAAGATGCCGAGCGCATCTTTGCCCGCCTCGACGCCGCCGTGGCCTATGCCCAGCAGGAGAAAGCGCGCAGCATCGTGTTGCTGGGCAACGGCAGTGGCGCGTACTGGGCCGCACGTTATCTCAGCGAGAAGCAGCCGCCCCAGGTACAGAAACTGGTAATGGTCGCCGCGCAGACACCCGCGCGGGTTGAGCATGACCTGCTGAGCCTGACCCCAACGCTGAAGGTACCAACCGCCGACCTCTACTACGTCACCCGCACAGCAGATCGGCTGGCGGCCCAGCAGCGCCTGCAGGCCAGCAAGCGGCAAAAGGGAAGCCAGTATCGCCAGGTGTCGCTGATGGCCATGCCTGGCAACAAAGCGGCGGAACAGGAGCAACTGTTGCGGCGGGTGCGCGGCTGGTTGACGCCGAAGGAAGAGTAACAACAGCCGCTCCTGCCACCTCGGCAGGAGCGGGCTTGCCCGCCGGTGTACCTACAGCCCCCGCCGCTTGCGGATCATGGTATAGGCCTGATGCAACTCACGGGTAAACTCGGTCGCCTCGCGCACCTTCGCTTCGCTGGCGCCACTGCCCACCAGCTTGTCCGGATGGTGCCGGCTGAGCAGGCGCCGATAGGCCTGTTTGACCTTGTCGGCCTCGGTGTCCGGCTCTACCCCCAGCAATCTCAGCGCCGCCGCATAGGTCATGACGCCGCCTTCGATCGAAGAACGTCGCGGCTCATAATCTAGCGACAAGGCCTGCACCTGGTTGCGACTGAGCCCCAACTGCTGCCCCCAGCCGAGCAACAGGTCACGCTCCTGGCGCCCGGCCTTGCCGTCGGCCCAGACCATGCGCCAACAGGCACGCAAGGTGCCTTCGGCGCCGTGGGGCTGCATCTTTATGCGGCGCAGGTAGTGACCCAGGCGCTCCTTGCCCGACTTGCCCCGGTTGAACGCGGCTATCGCACGCATCCGCGCTGGCTCCGCCAGGTCCAGCCGGGTCATTTCCTGCCGCGCCTGCTGGATATGCCCTTCGCCTACCCGGCCATCGCTCTTGGCCAGCCGCCCGAGCAGAACGAACAACAACTCTTCGTCACGCAGTGCCGGGCGCCCGCCCAGGCGCTCGCGCATGTCTTCCCAACCCTGCAGCCGCAGGCGCCGATCCATGGCCTGGCCTAGCAGCGCCCCCAGCAACGCACCGGGGATGCTGGCCACGGCGAAACCGGCACCGGCACCAATCACTGTGCTCGGCCACCACATATCAGGCACGCTCCCCGATCAGGCGCTCGACATCGGCCAGACGCTCGAGAGTGCCGACATCGATCCAGTGCCCGCCATAGTGCTCGCCGCTCACCCGCCCTTCGGCCATGGCGCTGCGCAACAGGGGAGCCAATTTGAATGCACCGGGCTGGCAACCTGCGAACAGCGCTGGGTCCAGTACCGAGATCCCACTGAAAGTCAGCGTTCCCGGGGCGTCATCGCCATCGCTCACCTGCCCATCCGCCAGGTGGAAGTCGCCACGGCCGTGGTGGCCGGGGTTGTCCACCAGCACCAGATGCGCCAGGCCGTGCAACGGCGCATTCAGGCCGGCGAAGTCGTAGTCGGTCCAGACATCGCCATTGACCAGGATGAACGGTGCATCACCCAGCAGCGGCAACGCCTTGAAGATCCCACCACCAGTCTCCAGCGGCTCGCCCTCCGGCGAATAGCTGATCGCCAGGCCGAAGCGGCTGCCATCGCCCAGGTGATCCTCGATCTGCTGGCCAAGCCACGCATGGTTGATGACCACCTCGCGAATACCGGCACAGGCCAGGGCCTCTAGGTGGTACTCGATCAACGGCTTGCCGGCGGCTCGCACCAGCGGCTTGGGCGTGTGCAGGGTCAGCGGGCGCATGCGCTCGCCCTTGCCTGCCGCCAGGATCATCGCCTTCATGAACGCGCCCCGGCATGCAGTTCGGCAATCAGCTGGCCCAGCTCGGCCAACTCAGGCCGGCGGCTGATCACTTCATCTATATAAGCAAAGAACCGCGGCACGTCGGCCAGGTAGCGTGGCTTGCCGTCGCGGTGGCAGATGCGCGCGAAGATACCGATCACCTTGAGGTGGCGCTGCACCCCCATCAGGTCGCTGGCACGCTGGAAGGCTTCGAAGTCCGCCTGTACCGGAATCCCGGCGGCCTGCGCCTTGTGCCAGTAATTACGCAACCAGCCCTCGACGCGGGCCTGGGGCCAGCTGAGGAAGGCGTCCTTGAACAGGCAGGTGATGTCGTAGGTTACCGGGCCGTAGACCGCGTCCTGGAAATCCAGCACGCCTGGATTGGGCGCGCTGTGCATCAGGTTGCGCGGCATGTAGTCGCGGTGCACCAGCACCTTGGGCTGGCCCAGGGCACTGTCGATCAGCAGCTGGCTGAGCCGCTGCCAGGTGGCCTGCTGCGCGTCGCTGAAGCTCAGGCCAAGCTCGCGGCCCACATACCACTCGGGGAACAGCTCGACCTCACGGCGCAGCAGGGCGACATCGTAGCTGGGCAGTGGCGCCTCCATCGGCAAGCGCTGGAACGCCAGCAGCGCATCGATGGCGTCGGCGAACAGGGCATCGGCATTGCCCTGATCAATGATGTCCAGGTATGTCTGCCGGCCGAGATCCCCCAGCAGCAGGAAACCGCGCTCCAGGTCCTGGGCGTGGATGACCGGCACGTGCACGCGCGCCGTGGCCAGCAAATGGTCGATGTCGACGAACGGGCGGCAGTTCTCCTGGGGCGGCGGCGCATCCATGATCACGAAGCTGTGCCCGGCGCCCTCCCAGCGGAAGTAGCGGCGGAAACTCGCATCGCTGCTGGCGGCGGTCAGGCTGCCGGCGGGCACTTCGCCCCAGGCATTGGTACGGAAGAGGTTCTCCAGCTGCCCGGCAAGCCAGGCGGTCAGTTGTTGCAGGCGTACATCGTGATCGGGCATTACAAGGGTTCTCCGACGGCCCTAGCCGTCAAGCGGGTCATGCTTTATTATCCAGCATCTTTTTCAGACCATCGAGAGGCGTGCGGCCCCCACACGCGGGCAGATGGCACGCAGGAAGCCCGGACTAATAAGATGGCATTGAAATCCCCCGCGTTTCGTAGAAAGTTTCCGTTGCTCGTGACTGGCGGTTTGCTGGCCCTGCAACCCCTGGCCACGTCGTACGTGGTGGCGGCCGAGCAGTTCGACTGCCAAGTGTCCGCTTCCGGTGGCTGGGACTGCAAGCCCAAGACCGCTGCCAACTTGCCTCCGCGCCCGGTACACCCGGGCGCTGCCGCGGCCAGCACGGGTGCCGAGGCACCCGGCGAAGTCGCCGCGACCGAGGCCGACAAGCCGATGCTGGTCACCGAGGCCAAGGGCCGCGGCCTGAAGTCGCGCAGCGAAGACTACAGCCATCTGGACTGGGTCCCGCGCGAGAAGCTCACTGCCGCGCAGCTGGCCGAGACCGGCCCGTACTGCGGCGGCGCCTACATCGAGCCGACCCGCCCGGGCATGAACGACTCCACGCCCAAGGACGAGTCGCCGACCTACATCAACGCCAAGGTCTCCAAGTACCAGCAGGAGCAGCAGATCGCCACCCTCGCCGGTGACGTGGTCATGCGCCAGGGCAGCATGCAGGCCGAAGCCGACGAAGCCAACCTGTACCAGGCCGAAAACCGCGGCGAGCTCAAGGGCAACGTCAAGATCCGCGACAACGGCTCGCTGGTGGTTGGCGACGAGGCGCAGATCCAGCTCGATACCGGCGAGGCCCGGGTCGACAACGCCGAATACGTGATGCACAAGTCGCACATCCGCGGCAACGCGCTGTACGCCAAACGTGCGGAAAACGCCATCATCCGCCTCAAGGACGGTACCTATACCACCTGTGAGCCGGGCAGCAACGCATGGCAGCTCAAGGGCAACAACATCACCCTGAACCCGGCCACCGGTTTCGGCACCGCGACCAACGTAACGCTGCGGGTCAAGGATTTCCCGGTGTTCTACACACCGTACATCTACTTCCCGATCGACGACCGTCGCCAGTCCGGCTTCCTGCCGCCATCGTTCAGTTCCAGCAGCGACACCGGCTTCATGCTGGTCACGCCGTACTACTTCAACCTGGCGCCTAACTACGACGCCACGTTGTACCCGCGCTACATGGCCAAGCGCGGCATGTTGATGGAAGGCGAGTTCCGCTACCTGACCAAGTCCAGCGAAGGGCAGTTCGGCGGCGGCTTCCTGAGCGATCAGGACGACGACCGCAAGAAACAGACGGACTACAAGAAAGACCGCTGGATGGTCAACTGGCAGCACAAGGGTGGCCTGGACGAGCGCCTGATGACCGAGGTGGACTACACCGACATCAGCGATCCGTTCTATTTCCAGGACCTGGAGACCGATCAGATCGGCGTACAGGGCCGGGACGTCCTGAACCAGCAGGGCGCATTGACCTACCGGGGTGACAGCTACACCGCGCGCCTGAATGTGCATGCCTACGAGATGGGAACCATCTCGCAGATCACGCCATACGACAAACTGCCGCAGATCACCTTCAATGGCATGCTGCCGTTCCACCCGGGCGGCTTCGATCTGAGCTACGAAACCGAGGCTGTACGCTTCGACCGCGATCTGAAGAACGATTTCGTACTGGACAAGGACGGCAACCCAGATACTTCCGCAGGCGGTATTCCTGGCCGTCGCCTGGACCAGAACGTTTCCGGTATCGCTCGCGCCAACGGCACCCGTCTCAACTTCGCCCCGGCGATCAGCCTGCCGATGCAAGCCAGCTATGGCTATATCACGCCGAAGTTGAAGTATGTCTATACCAATTACGATCTGGATCTGGACAGTCAGGGCAAGGCCCAGGCGATTGCACAGTCAGCGAACCCGGCCTATGGCAGCTACAGCAGCTCGCTTAACCGCGACATCCCGATTTTCAGCGTTGACAGCGGCCTGTACTTCGACCGCAACACCCAGCTGTTCGGTACCAACTACCGCCAGACGCTCGAGCCGCGTCTGTTCTACCTCTATGTTCCGTACAAGGATCAGAAGGATATCCCGCTGTTCGACACAGGCGAGAACACCTTCAACTACTCCTCGCTGTTCCGCGACAACCGCTTCAGCGGTACCGACCGCATCGGGGACGAGAACAAGCTTTCGTTGGGCGTGACCAACCGCTGGATCGAGGACAACGGCTTCCAACGCCAGCGCTTCAGCATCGGCCAGGCGTTCTACTTCAAGGATCGCAAAGCCCAGCTGCCAGGTATCGACTATCGCACCCGCAAGGAAAGCCAGTCGGACGTCTCGCCATACGCGCTGGAATATGAATACGCCTTCAACCGCGATTGGCGCTTCAACTCGGACTTCAACTGGGATCCAGACAGCCGCAGCACCCGCTCGGGTAGCGCGATGTTCCACTACCAGCCTGAAGACAATCCGAACAAGGTCGTCAACCTCGGCTACCGCTACCGCAACGACCTGATCACCTACGACTCGGCGACCGGTCTCTGGAAAGTCGGTGGTGGTGACTATGGCACTCCGGGCGACCCGAACTACATCAAGGATTACTACAAGATCCAGCAACACGACTTCTCGGTCATCTGGCCGATCGTGCCGCAATGGAGCGTGATCGCTCGCTGGCAGCATGACTACAACCGCAACCGCACCCTGGAAGCGATGGGTGGCTTCGAGTACGACAACTGCTGCTGGAAGCTGCGCCTGATCAACCGCTACTGGATCGACTACGACGACTTCAGCCAGGCCGTCCCGAACAACGAGAAGGGCGACCACGGCATCTTCCTGCAGATCGTGCTCAAAGGGCTCGGTGGTGTAGTCGGCAACAAGGTCGAATCGTTCCTGGACCAAGGCATTCAAGGTTACCGTACCCGTGAAGAGCAAGCTTATTGATCGTCTGCGCCCGCTGATGCTGGGCGCCGCAATGCTGAGTGGCGCGGTGCATGCCGCGGTACAACCCATCGATCGCATCGTGGCCACCGTCGACAACGACGTGGTCATGCAGAGCCAGCTGGACCAGCGCGTTCGCGAAGTGCAGCAGACCATCGCCAAGCGTGGCGGCGGCGTGCCGCCCACCGGTGCGCTGGAACAGCAAGTGCTGGAACGCCTGATCGTCGAGAACCTGCAACTGCAGATCGGCGAGCGCTCTGGCATCCGCATCACCGACGAAGAGCTGAACCAGGCCGTCGGCACCATTGCCCAGCGCAATGGCATGTCGCTGGAACAGTTCCGTGCCGCCCTGGCCCATGACGGCCTGTCGTACGACGATGCCCGCGAGCAGATCAAGCGCGAGATGATCATCAGCCGCGTGCGTCAGCGCCGCGTCGCCGAGCGCATTCAGGTCTCCGAGCAGGAAGTGAAGAACTTCCTCAACTCGGACCTGGGCAAGATGCAGATGTCCGAAGAGTACCGTTTGGCCAACATCCTCATCCCGACCCCGGAAGGCGCCAACTCGGAGGCCATCCAGGCCGCCGCGCGCCAGGTAGGCGATGTCTACCAGCAGCTCAAGCAAGGCGCGGACTTTGGCCAGATGGCCATCGCTCGCTCGCGCAGTGAAAACGCCCTGGAAGGCGGTGAGATGGGCTGGCGCCAGGCAGGCCAGCTGCCACCAGACTTCGCCAAGATGCTCAGCAGCATGGCAGTCGGCGACATCACCGAGCCGATCCGCATCCCCAACGGCTTCATCATCCTCAAGTTGGAAGAGAAGCGCGGCGGGAGCCAGAGCGTGCTGCGCGACGAAGTGCATGTACGCCACATCCTGATCAAACCGAGCGAGATCCGCAGCGAAGCCGCCACCGAGCAACTGGCCGAGCGCCTGTACGACCGGATCCAAAACGGTGAAAACTTCGCCGAGCTGGCGAAGAGCTTCTCGGAAGACCCGGGTTCGGCGCTCAACGGCGGCGATCTCAACTGGGTCGACCCGAACAGCCTGGTACCTGAGTTCCGTGAGCAGATGGCCAACGCCGAGCAAGGCGTGGTGACCAAGCCCTTCAAGACCCAGTACGGCTGGCATGTGCTGGAAGTGCTGGGCCGCCGCGCCACCGACAGCACCGAACAGGCTCGCGAGCAGCAGGCCATGAACGTCCTGCGCAACCGCAAGTACGACGAAGAGCTGCAGAACTGGCTGCGCCAGATCCGCGACGAAGCCTACGTTGAAATCAAGCTGCCTGGCGCCGACCAGGTCACCCAGTGAAACCCCTGCGCTTCGCCGTCACCCCCGGCGAGCCAGCCGGCATCGGTCCCGACCTGTGCCTGCTGCTCGCCGCCGAGGTCCAGCCCCACCCCCTGATCGCCATCACCAGCCGTGACCTGCTCGCCGAGCGGGCTACGCAGCTGGGCCTGGACGTCAAGCTGATCACGGTTGAGCCGACCGCCTGGCCGGAGCAACCCGCTCCCGCCGGCAGCCTATATGTCTGGGATACCGCCCTGGCCCACCCGGTGACAGCCGGGCAGTTGGACAAGGCAAACGCCGCATTCGTCCTGGAAACCCTGACCCGCGCCGGGCAAGGCTGCCTGGACGGGCACTTCGCCGGAATGATCACCGCGCCGGTGCACAAGGGCGTGATCAACGAAAGCGGTATCGCCTTCTCCGGGCATACCGAATTCCTCGCTGACCTCACCCACACCACGCAAGTGGTAATGATGCTGGCCACCCACGGGTTGCGCGTGGCACTGGTGACCACTCACCTGCCCCTGCGGGACATCGCCGAGGCCATCACCGGCGACCGCCTGGAGCGCGTCACCCGCATCCTGCATGCGGACATGCGCGACAAGTTCGGCATTGCCAACCCTCGCATCCTGGTCTGCGGGCTCAACCCGCATGCCGGAGAAGGCGGCCACCTGGGCCGCGAAGAAATCGACATCATCGAGCCGGCGCTGCAGCGCCTGCGTGCCGAAGGCATGGACCTGCGCGGCCCGCTGCCGGCCGATACCCTGTTTACCCCCAAATATCTGGAGCACTGCGACGCGGTGCTGGCGATGTACCACGACCAAGGCCTGCCCGTGCTCAAGTACAAGGGCTTCGGCGCCGCGGTCAACGTGACGCTGGGCCTGCCGATCATCCGCACCTCGGTCGACCATGGCACCGCCCTGGACCTGGCCGGCACCGGCCGGATAGACACCGGCAGCCTGCGCGTCGCCCTGCAAACCGCCTACCAGATGGCCGAGAACCGACCATGACCGAGCACTACCAACACCGGGCGCGCAAGCGCTTCGGCCAGAACTTCCTGCATGACGCCGGAATCATCGACCGTATCCTGCGGGCGATCAACGCCAAGGCCGGCGAACACCTGCTGGAGATCGGCCCGGGCCAGGGCGCCCTGACCGAGGGCCTGCTGGGTAGCGGCGCACAGCTGGACGTGGTGGAGCTGGACAAGGACCTGGTGCCGATCCTGCAACACAAGTTCGCCGGGCGCGACAACTTCCGTCTGCACCAGGGCGATGCCCTGAAATTCGACTTCAACCAGTTGGGCGTGCCTGAGCGCAGCCTCAAGGTGGTGGGCAACCTCCCCTACAATATCTCCACCCCACTGATCTTCCACCTCCTGGCCCATGCCAACCTGATCCGCGACATGCATTTCATGCTGCAAAAGGAAGTGGTTGAACGCATGGCCGCCGGCCCTGGCGGCGGCGACTGGGGCCGCCTGTCGATCATGGTGCAGTACCACTGCCGCGTGGAGCACCTGTTCAACGTCGGCCCGGGTGCCTTCAATCCGCCACCAAAAGTGGACTCGGCGATCGTGCGGCTGGTGCCCCACGAAGTGCTGCCCTACCCGGCCAAGAACCCCAAGCTGCTGGAGCACGTGGTACGCGAAGCCTTCAACCAGCGCCGCAAGACCCTGCGCAACACTCTCAAGGGCCTGCTCGACAGCCAGGCCATCGAGGCCGCTGGCGTGGATGGCAGCCTGCGCCCCGAGCAGCTCGACCTGGCCGCCTTCGTCCGCCTGGCCGACAAGCTGGCTGAACAGCAGGGCTGACCGAGCCAGCGTAGGACAAGCCCATCCCACCCTTGGAATGGGTTTGCCCCGCGCTCAGGCATGACTGGCCTCCACCCCCGCCAATGGCCTAGACTGCATTATTGCGTCAGTTCGCCCAAGGCCCTTGCATGTCCGACCCCCGCTACCAGATCGACGTCAGCGTCGTGACCCGCTACCTCAAAGAACAATCCGACCCCGAAAGCAGCCGTTTCGCCTTCGCCTACACCATCACCGTGCAGAACAACGGTACGGTCAAGGCCAAGCTGATGTCCCGCCACTGGCTGATCACCAACGGTGACGGCGAAGTCGAGGAAGTGCGCGGCGCCGGCGTGATCGGCCAGCAGCCGCTGATCGAGCCCGGCCAGAGCCACACCTACAGCAGCGGCGCCGTGATCAGCACCCGCGTCGGCACCATGCAGGGCAGCTATCAGATGTTCGCCGAAGACGGCAAACGCTTCGATGCCCAGATCGCCCCGTTTCGCCTGGCCGTGCCCGGGGCGCTGCACTGATGGCCACCTATGCCGTCGGGGACCTGCAAGGCTGTCTGCAACCACTCAAGTGCCTGCTCGAACGCGTACGCTTCGACCCGGCCGTCGATCGCCTGTGGCTGGTGGGCGACCTGGTCAACCGTGGCCCCGAGTCCCTCGAGACCTTGCGTTATCTCTACTCTATCCGCCATGCGCTGGTCTGCGTGCTGGGCAACCATGACCTGCACCTGCTGGCCGCCTGGCACAACGTCGAGCGCCTGAAGAAGAGCGACACCCTTCGCGAAGTCATCGAAGCCCCGGACGCCGACCAGCTGTTCGACTGGCTCCGCCAGCAGAAACTGCTGCACTACGACGAAGCCCGCGGCATCGCCATGGCCCATGCCGGCATCCCACCGCAGTGGACCCTGGGCAAGGCGTTGGAGCTGGCCGCGGAGGTCGAGGAAGTGCTGCGCGACGACAGTCGCCTGAAACTGTATCTGGACGGCATGTACGGCAATGAGCCGAACAAGTGGAGCAAGGATCTGGCCGGCGTCGAACGCCTGCGAGTGATCACCAACTACTTCACCCGCATGCGCTTCTGCACCGCCGCCGGCAAGCTCGACCTCAAGACCAAGGAAGGCGCCGACAGCGCGCCCAAAGGCTATAAACCATGGTTCGCTCACCCGGACCGCCGCTCGCGCCATGTGAAGATCATCTTCGGTCACTGGGCCGCCCTCGAAGGCCGGGTCGACGCCCCCGGTGTGATTGCCCTGGATACCGGCTGTGTCTGGGGGGGCGCAATGACCCTGTACAATGTCGACAGCGGCGAATTCCACCGCTGCGACTGCACCCGCGAAGGCACCCCTCGCCCGCCGGCATCACCCAACGATCAGCCATGAAGGAACCGCACCCATGAGCGAATTCAAGCGTATCTCCCCAGAACAAGCCCTCGCCCTGCGTGCCGAAGGTGCGATCGTTGTCGATATCCGCGACCCACAGGCGTTCGCCGCCGGCCATATCGCCGGCGCCACTCATCTGGATAATCACTCGGTAGCCGACTTCATCCGCAGCGCCGACCTGGACGCGCCTACACTGGTAGTCTGCTACCACGGCAATTCCAGCCAGAGTGCCGCCGCCTACCTGGTCGGCCAGGGCTTCTCCAACGTCTACAGCATCGATGGTGGCTTCGAACTGTGGCGTAACACCTACCCGGCGGAAACCGCCCAGGGCAGCGCCGAATAATTTTTTCATTTTTCCTGCAGCCCGCGCTTGGCGCGGGCTAGCGCCCGACCTGACGAACGGTCGTAGGCGTCTTCTCCGCTCCCCGCCCTTGACCTCTCGTATAACCAACTATCCTTAAGCCCAGGCCATCCAAAAAAGGGGAGAGCCGGTACACCGGCGTGCGGGTCATCGGTAGCGTTACAGGGTGTTCTGGGGGGTATACAGCAACCGGCAAAACCGGTTGCATGCCAGCATCGGCTGACTGATCCGGCGTCGTCTCCACGTATCGAGCGAGGTGACGTCATGAGCATTTTTAGCCACTTCCAACAACGTTTCGAGTCCACCCGCCAGGAAGAACTTTCGCTGCAGGAGTACCTCGAGCTGTGCAAAGAGGATCGCAGCGCCTATGCCTCGGCGGCCGAGCGGCTGTTGCTGGCCATCGGTGAACCAGAGCTGATCGACACCTCAAGCAACTCCCGGCTATCGCGGATCTTCTCCAACAAGGTGATCCGCCGCTATCCGGCCTTTGCCGATTTCCATGGCATGGAAGAGTGCATCGACCAGATCGTCTCCTACTTCCGCCACGCAGCCCAGGGCCTGGAAGAGAAGAAACAGATCCTCTACCTGCTGGGTCCGGTGGGCGGCGGCAAGTCGTCGCTGGCCGAAAAACTCAAGCAGCTGATGGAAAAGGTGCCGTTCTACGCCATCAAGGGCTCGCCGGTCTTCGAGTCGCCACTCGGGCTGTTCAACGCCACCGAGGACGGTGCGATCCTGGAGGAAGAATTCGGCATTTCGCGCCGCTATCTCAATACCATCATGTCGCCCTGGGCCACCAAGCGCCTGCAGGAGTTCGGCGGCGACATCAGCAAGTTCCGGGTGGTAAAGCTCTATCCGTCGATCCTCAACCAGATCGCCATCGCCAAGACCGAACCAGGTGACGAGAACAACCAGGATATCTCGGCGCTGGTCGGCAAGGTGGATATCCGCAAGCTCGAGGAGTTTCCGCAGAACGATGCCGATGCCTACAGCTACTCGGGCGCGCTGTGCCGGGCCAACCAGGGCCTGATGGAATTCGTCGAGATGTTCAAGGCGCCGATCAAGGTGCTGCACCCGCTGCTCACCGCTACCCAGGAAGGCAACTACAACAGTACCGAAGGCCTGGGGGCGATCCCCTACACCGGTATCCTGTTGGCCCACTCCAACGAATCGGAATGGCACACCTTCCGCAACAACAAGAACAACGAAGCGTTCATCGACCGTATCTACATCGTCAAGGTGCCGTACTGCCTGCGCGTGAGCGACGAGATCAAGATCTACGACAAGTTGCTGATCAACAGCTCGCTGGCCAAGGCTCATTGCGCTCCCGACACACTGAAGATGCTCGCCCAGTTCACCGTGCTTTCACGTCTCAAGGAGCCGGAGAACTCCAATATCTACTCGAAGATGCGCGTCTACGACGGCGAGAACCTCAAGGACACCGACCCGAAGGCCAAGTCGATCCAGGAGTACCGCGACTCCGCGGGCGTCGACGAGGGCATGAATGGCCTGTCGACCCGCTTCGCCTTCAAGATTCTCTCCAAGGTATTCAACTTCGATCCGCATGAGATTGCCGCCAACCCGGTGCACCTGCTGTACGTGCTGGAACAGCAGATCGAGCAGGAGCAGTTCCCTGCCGAAGTACGCGAGCGCTACCTGCGCTACCTCAAGGAGTACCTGGCGCCGCGCTATATCGAGTTCATCGGCAAGGAAATCCAGACCGCTTACCTGGAGTCCTACAGCGAGTACGGCCAGAACATCTTCGACCGTTACGTGCTGTATGCCGACTTCTGGATCCAGGATCAGGAATACCGCGACCCGGAGACCGGCGAGATCCTCAACCGCATCGCCCTCAACGAGGAGCTGGAGAAGATCGAGAAGCCGGCCGGCATCAGCAATCCGAAGGACTTCCGCAACGAGATCGTCAACTTCGTGCTGCGCGCCCGTGCCAACAACAATGGCAAGAACCCCAGCTGGCTCAGCTACGAGAAGCTGCGGGTGGTGATCGAGAAGAAAATGTTCTCCAACACCGAAGACCTGCTGCCGGTCATCAGCTTCAACGCCAAGGCCAGCAAGGAAGACCAGCAGAAGCACAACGATTTCGTCACCCGGATGGTGGAGCGTGGCTACACCGACAAACAGGTACGCCTGCTGTCGGAATGGTACCTGCGGGTCAGGAAATCGCAGTAAAAGCGGCACGCCCCGGGCGCTTGGCGGTGTGCCCCGGCACACCGCCGGCCCGTGGCGGCAGCAACTGCTTTTACTTGCAGCTCGTAGCTTGAAGCTTGCAGCTGTACCCAGCTACCGGAGGGCCCATGAGCTACGTTATCGACCGACGCCTGAACGGCAAGAACAAGAGCACGGTCAACCGCCAGCGCTTCTTGCGGCGTTACCGCGAGCACATCAAGAAAGCCGTCGAAGAGGCCGTGAGCCGCCGCTCCATCATGGACATGGAGCACGGTGAGCAAATCAGTATCCCGGGGCGTGACATCGACGAACCGGTGCTGCACCACGGTCGCGGCGGCAAGCAGACCATCGTTCACCCAGGTAACAAAGAGTTCACCGCCGGCGAGCACATCGCCCGGCCACAAGGTGGTGGCGGTGGCGGTGGGCGCGGCAAGGCCGGCAATTCCGGCGAGGGCATGGACGATTTCGTGTTCCAGATCACCCAGGAAGAATTCCTCGAATTCATGTTCGAAGACCTGGAGCTGCCCAACCTGGTCAAACGCCACCTTACCGGTGCCGACACCTTCAAGACCGTGCGCGCCGGTATTGCCAACGAGGGCAACCCTTCGCGCATCAACATCGTGCGTACCCTGCGCTCGGCCCACGCCCGTCGCATCGCCCTGACCGGCAGCAGCCGCGCACTGCTGCGCGAGGCGCAAAAGGAGCTGGACCGACTCAAGGTCGAAGAGCCCGACAACTTTACCGACATCCAGGATACCGAGGCCGAGATCGAGCGCCTCAAGGCGCGCATCAATCGCCTGCCCTTCCTCGACACCTTCGACCTCAAGTACAACCTGCTGATCAAGCAGCCCAACCCCAGCTCCAAGGCGGTGATGTTCTGCCTGATGGATGTCTCCGGCTCCATGACACAGGCTACCAAGGACATCGCCAAGCGCTTCTTCATCCTGCTGTACCTGTTCCTCAAGCGTAACTACGACCGCATCGAGGTGGTGTTCATCCGCCACCACACCAGCGCCCGCGAAGTGGACGAGGAAGAGTTCTTCTACTCCCGCGAGACCGGCGGCACCATCGTCTCCAGCGCGCTCAAGCTGATGCAGGAAGTCATGGCCGAGCGCTACCCGGCCAGCGACTGGAACATCTATGCCGCCCAGGCCTCGGACGGTGACAACTGGAACGACGATTCGCCGATCTGCCGCGACATCCTCGCCAACCAGATCATGCCGCATGTGCAGTACTACACTTACGTCGAGATCACCCCACGCGAACATCAGGCGCTGTGGTACGAGTACGAGCGCATCGGCGAAGCATTTCCCGACACCTTCGCCCAGCAGCAGTTGGTATCGGCCGGCGATATCTACCCGGTCTTCCGTGAACTCTTCCAGCGCAGGTTAGCCACATGACCGCCAGAGAGCAGAGACGCCAACCCATTTCCACCGGCTCCGAATGGACGTTCGAGCTGATCCAGACCTACGACCGCGAGATCAGTCGCCTGGCCGCCCGCTATGCCCTGGATACCTACCCCAACCAGATCGAAGTCATCACCGCCGAACAGATGATGGACGCCTACGCCTCGGTCGGCATGCCGCTGGGCTATCACCACTGGTCATACGGCAAACAGTTCCTCAGCACCGAGAAGTCCTACAGTCGGGGCCAGATGGGCCTGGCGTACGAGATCGTGATCAACTCCGATCCGTGCATCGCCTACCTGATGGAAGAAAACACCATGTGCATGCAGGCACTGGTGATCGCCCATGCCTGCTATGGCCACAACAGTTTCTTCAAGGGCAACTACCTGTTCCGCACCTGGACCGACGCCAGCTCGATCATCGACTACCTGGTGTTCGCCAAGCAGTACATTGCCCAGTGCGAGGAGCGTCATGGCATCGACGCCGTCGAGGACCTGATCGACTCCTGCCATGCGCTGATGAACTACGGCGTGGATCGCTACAAACGCCCCTACCCCATCTCCGCCGAAGAGGAACGGCGCCGGCAGAAGGAGCGTGAAGAGCACCTGCAACGGCAGATCAACGACCTCTGGCGGACCATTCCCAAGGGTGCCGAAAAGGGTGGCGACAGGGACGATGCGCGCTTCCCGGCCGAACCCCAGGAGAACATTCTCTACTTCATCGAGAAGCACGCCCCGCTGCTCGAGCCCTGGCAGCGCGAGGTGGTACGCATCGTGCGCAAGATCGCCCAGTACTTCTATCCACAACGCCAGACCCAGGTGATGAACGAAGGTTGGGCGACCTTCTGGCACTACACGCTGATGAACGATCTCTACGACGAGGGCCTGATCACCGAGGGCTTCATGATGGAGTTCCTCCAGTCGCATACCAGCGTGGTGTTCCAGCCAGGCTTCGACAGCCCCTACTACAGCGGCATCAACCCGTACGCCCTGGGCTTTGCGATGTACACCGACATCCGTCGCATGTGCGAACACCCCACCGAGGAAGATCGCCGCTGGTTCCCGGACATCGCCGGCAGTGACTGGCTTTCGACCATCAAGTTCGCCATGAGCAGCTTCAAGGACGAAAGCTTCATCCTGCAGTACCTGTCGCCCAAGGTGATGCGCGACCTCAAGCTGTTCAGCATCCTCGACGATGACCAGCGTGACGACCTTCTGGTCCCGGCGATCCATGACGAGGCCGGCTACCGCACCATCCGCGAGCAACTGGCCGCCCAGTACAACCTGGGCAACCGTGAACCCAACGTGCAGATCTGGAGCATTGATCGCCGCGGCGACCGCTCGCTCACCCTGCGCCACCAGCAGCACAACCGCAAACCCCTGGGTGATTCCACCGAAGAGGTGCTCAAGCACCTGCATCGCCTGTGGGGCTTCGATATCCACCTGGAGACCGTTCAGGGCGACCAGGTGATAAAGACCCACCACATGCCGCCGCGTGGCGAGCACAGCGAGGCCGGCGACTACGGGCGCATGGACCTCGCAGTGGTGCACCACCTCTAGCCGCCATCACCTCCATTGCTGCCGACAAGGTATCCTGTCGCCAGTAATGGAGGTTCCACATGCAGATCTACAAGGTTGGCGGCGCCGTGCGCGACCGTCTGCTCGGCCGTCCGGTCAGCGACATCGACTGGCTGGTGGTCGGCGCCACGGTCGAACAGATGCAGGCCGAGGGCTTTCGCCCGGTCGGTGCCGATTTCCCGGTATTCCTTCACCCCAGGACGGGCGAGGAATATGCCCTGGCCCGCACCGAACGCAAGAGCGGGCGCGGTTATGGCGGTTTCACCTTCCACGCGAGCCCCGAAGTCACCCTCGAGGAGGATCTGGTTCGTCGCGACCTGACCATCAATGCCATGGCCGAGGACGAGCACGGCAACCTGCACGATCCCTACCATGGCAAGGCAGATCTCGAGCAGCGCCTCCTACGCCATGTTTCCCCGGCATTCGCCGAAGATCCCCTGCGAGTGCTGCGCGTTGCCCGCTTTGCCGCGCGCTACGCGCCGCTGGGCTTTCGTGTGGCCGATGAGACGTTGCAGCTGATGCGCCAGATCGCCGAATCGGGCGAACTGCAGGCGTTGACCGCCGAGCGCAGCTGGAAGGAGATCGAGCGTGCATTGATGGAAAGCGAACCGCAGGTATTCATTGAGGTGCTGCGCAGCTGCGGCGGGTTGAGCGAGCTGATGCCCGAGCTTGAGGGTGCCAGTACACTGGCAGCGCTGCACCAGGCGGCAAGGCACCAGCAGCCGCTGGCGGTTCGCTGGGCGTGCCTACTGCGCGGACTGCCGCCTGCCGCGCTCAAGGCGCTGAACCAGCGCTTCAAGGCCCCGCGTGAATGCCAGGAACTGGCAATGCTGGTGGGGGAGTTTGCCGAGCGCGCAGACCAGGCTGCGCAGCTGGAGCCTGCAAGCCTGCTGGAAATGCTGCAGAAGTTCGACGTGTACCGACGGCCGCAGCGCTTCGAGGACTTCATCGCCGCCTGCGAGATGGCGGCGTTGGGTTCAGGTTATCCACAAGGCGAGTACTTGCGCGGGGCCGCTGAAGCGGCGCGTGCCGTGGATGTGAAGCCGTTGCTGGAAGCCGGACTTGCCGGCCAGGGCCTGGGCGAAGCGCTCAAAGGTGAGCGACTGAAAGCGCTAGAAGCCTACAAGGCTGCTTGATCTGCCCGGCCTCTTCGCAGGTAGACCCGCGAAGAGGCCGGCGCAGGCTAAGCGGGAGTCAACTGCAACCCGCGCCATTCGAACGGAACCGGCGCCAGTACCTGCTCGATGCGCGCTTCCCGCCACAACTGCCCCATGGACTTGCCCTCGCCCGGGTGCACCAGCTCCGGGGCCAGCAACGACAGCGGCCAGAGCACGAAGGCGTTCTTCAGGATCTCCGCGCGCGGCAGCACCAGGCCATCGAAGGTCCCGCACAGTTCATCGAACATCAGTACGTCGATATCCAGCGGCAGCCCCTTGCGGTCCGGCGCGTAGCGGCCATTGTCGGCCTCGATGAACTTGAGCCGGCGGTCAAGTTCCAGCAGCGGCAGGTCGGTGCGCCCGCGCACCACCAGGTTGTAGAACGGGCCACTCTTGATCCCCACGGCCTGGCTCTCGAACACCCCGGAACACTGCATGTCTTTGAGGATGCCGGCGAGGGCATCGAGCCCGGCGCACAAGTGCCGCTCACGCTCGATGTTGCTGCCCAGCCCAAGGTATACCGTGCTCAGAGACATCCGCGCTCGATCTCCACGCCAACACCACCACGGGCCGCCGGTACCGCGCCCGGCTTGGTGAGTTTCAGGCGCACCCAGGGAATGTTGAATTCCGCCATCAACACCGCAACCAAGCGCTCGGCGAAGGTCTCGACCAGCTCGAAACGGGCCTGTTCGGCGAACGCCTGGATACGTGCCGAGACACTGGCATAGTCCAGTGCCAGCGACAGGTCGTCACCAGCCGCCGCCGGGCGGTTGTCCCAGGCGAAGCTCAGGTCCAGGCGCAGGCACTGGCGAATATCCCGCTCCCAGTCATAGGCGCCGATCACGGTATCGACTTCCAGGCCTTCGATGAACACTCTGTCCAAGCACTTCTCTCCACAGCACGACAAGGGCGACGGGCGCCGTTAGAATCAGGGCGTCCTCGCCCGGAATAGTTAGCATGTTTTGGTCACTGGCGCTGCTTGCCTACCTGCTCGGCTCTCTGTCCTTCGCCATTGTCCTGAGCCGCCTCAGTGGCAGCCCCGACCCGCGCTCCAGCGGTTCCGGCAATGCCGGCGCCACCAACATGCTACGCCTGGCGGGCCGCAAACTGGCGATCCTGACGCTGCTCGGCGACCTGTGCAAGGGCATGTTGCCAGTGCTGCTGGCACGCCTGGCCGGGCTCGACCAGCAAGAGCAGGCCTGGGTAGGCATCTGCGCGGTGCTCGGCCACCTGTTCCCGGTGTACTTCCGCTTCAAGGGCGGCAAGGGCGTGGCCACCGCCGCCGGCATGCTCATGGCGCTGTACTTTCCCGCCGCCCTGCTGGCCATCGGCGCCTGGTTGCTGACCTTCTACCTGACCCGCACCAGTTCGCTCGCGGCGTTGATCGCCACACCGCTGACGCTGCCCTTGCTGGCCTGGCGCGAGCCTGAAGCGCTGCTGCCGATGACCGTGCTGACGGTGCTGATCGTGTGGCGCCACCGCCGCAACCTGCGTGACCTGTTCGCCGGGCGCGAACGCCACTTCTGATGCGTTCGCACAAGCCCAGCTCACCTCATACTGCCGGCAACTGCTCCATCGGCCAGCGCGCCTGCACGCTGATCGCCAGGTCCTGCTGCTGCCCGGCCAACAGACGCTGGCAACCGGCATAGGCGATCATCGCACCGTTGTCGGTGCAGAAGCGTGGGCGGGCGTAGTAGACGTTGCCCTTGATGCTGGCCAGCATCTCCTCCAACGAAACGCGCAAGGCCTTGTTGGCGCTCACGCCGCCGGCGATGACCAGGCGCTTGAGGCCGGTCTGCTTGAGGGCGCGCTTGCACTTGATGGTCAGAGTCTCCACCACCGCCTGCTGGAACGCCAGCGACACGTCGCAACGGGTTTGCTCGTTGTCGTCCCCGGCATCGCGGCATTGCTGCCAGGTGTTCAGGGCAAAGGTCTTGAGGCCGCTGAAGCTGAACTGCAGGCCGGGACGGTCGCACATCGGCCGCGGGAACACGAAGCGCCCGGGCGTGCCTTGTTCGGCCAGACGGGCGATCTCGGGGCCACCCGGATAATTGAGGCCGATCAGCTTGGCGGTCTTGTCGAACGCCTCGCCGGCGGCGTCGTCCAGGCTCTCGCCCAGCAGTTCGTACTGGCCGATGCCATCGACCCGCACCAGCTGGGTATGGCCACCTGAAACCAACAAAGCGACGAACGGAAACTGTGGCGGTTGCTCTTCGAGCATCGGCGCCAGCAGATGGCCTTCCATATGGTGCACGCCAATCGCCGGAATATCCCAGGCGAACGCCAGTGCCTGGGCGCAAGAGGCGCCCACCAACAGCGCGCCGACCAAGCCCGGGCCTGCGGTGTAGGCGATGGCGTCGATCTCGGTGGCGACGCAGTCGGCCTCTTGCAGCACCTGGCGAATCAAGGGCAGCATGCGTTTGACGTGATCGCGCGAGGCGAGCTCGGGCACCACGCCGCCATAGACGCGGTGCAGGTCGATCTGGCTGAACAGCGCGTCGGCCAGCAGGCCGCGTTCACTGTCGTATAATGCGACGCCAGTTTCGTCGCAGGATGTTTCCAATCCCAGTACTAGCATGGGTCCGTGCCTTGTGGAGGCTGAATTCGAAGGCGCGCATGATAGTCCCCGTGCCCGATGCCGACCAGCGGTTTTCGATCAGAGGCTTTGCATTCCGGCCAGCTAAGGGTTAACATCCGCAACCCTTGAAAACCGACGTTCTCCAGCACACCTTATGTTTTGCCAGGAGCACGTCTACCCCGGTAATGAATTAAGGTAGCCCTGGATGCCAGCCGTCAAAGTTAAAGAGAACGAACCCTTCGACGTAGCTCTGCGTCGTTTCAAGCGCTCCTGCGAAAAAGCCGGTGTACTGGCTGAAGTTCGTAGCCGCGAGTTTTACGAGAAGCCGACCGCCGAGCGTAAGCGCAAAGCCGCTGCCGCTGTTAAGCGTCACGCGAAGAAAGTTCAGCGCGAACAGCGCCGCGCCGTTCGTCTGTACTAAGTACAGCCGTTCTACGCAAAGCTTCTGCCATGCCCGGCCTCGTGCCGGGCTTATGGTAGCGGTTGCTTGAAACCCTTGGCCATGCGCCTGGGGCGCCCCGGCAAAAGCCATGGGCAACCTGCCTCAACGCGTCAGAACTGGTCTTTGGCCAGGCGTGCACGTCTTTTCTGACGAGCCCTCACCGGCTACCGACGAGCACACACCTCTTCCTGCGACACCCCACGCCAAACCCGCGCACAAGCGTTTAGACTTGCCAGTTGCCAGATGACGAGGCTGCCATGGCCGGGCTGATTCCCCAGAGCTTTATCGATGACCTTCTCAACCGCACCGACATCGTCGATGTGGTGAGTTCGCGCATCCAGCTGAAAAAGACCGGCAAGAATCTTTCCGCCTGCTGCCCGTTCCACAAGGAAAAGAGCCCCTCCTTTACCGTCAGCCCCGACAAGCAGTTCTACTATTGCTTCGGTTGCGGTGCCGGGGGTAACGCCCTCGGCTTTGTCATGGACCACGACAACCTGGACTTCCCCCAGGCAGTCGAGGAATTGGCCCGCGCGGCCGGCATGGAAGTCCCTCGCGAGGAAGGCCGCCGAGGGCAGAAGCCACGCCAGCCGACCGACTCGCCGCTGTACCCCTTGCTGGAGGCGGCTAGCGAGTTCTATCGCCAGGCCCTGCGCAGCCACGCCACCCGCAAGGCGGCGGTGGAGTATCTCAAGGGGCGCGGCTTATCCGGCGAGATCGCCCGCGACTTTGGCCTGGGCTTCGCGCCGCCGGGCTGGGACAACCTGCTCAAGCACCTGGGTGCCGACTCGCTGCAACAGAAGGTAATGATCGACGCCGGCCTGCTGATCGAGAACGCCGAAAGCGGCAAGCGCTATGACCGCTTTCGCGACCGGGTGATGTTCCCGATCCGCGACAGCCGCGGCCGGGTCATCGCCTTTGGCGGCCGGGTGCTGGGCGACGACAAGCCCAAGTACCTGAACTCACCGGAAACCCCGGTGTTCCACAAGGGCCAGGAGCTCTACGGCCTGTACGAGGCACGCAAGCACAATCGCAACCTCGACGAGATCATCGTCGTCGAAGGCTACATGGACGTGATCGCCCTCGCCCAGCAGGGCTTGCGCAATGCGGTGGCCACCCTCGGCACGTCCACCAGCGAGGAACACCTCAAGCGCCTGTTCCGCGTAGTGCCCAGCGTGCTGTTCTGTTTCGACGGTGACCAAGCTGGCCGCAAGGCCGCCTGGCGCGCCCTGGAGGCGACCCTGTCGAGCCTGCAGGACGGTCGCCGCGCACGCTTCCTGTTCCTGCCCGAAGGCGAAGACCCGGACAGCCTGGTGCGCGCCGAAGGCACCGATGCCTTCCAGGCCCGCATCAACCAGCACGCCCAGCCATTGGCCGACTATTTCTTCGAGCAGTTGAGCAACGAGGCCGACCCACGCTCGCTGGAAGGCAAGGCGCACATGGTGACGCTGGCCGCACCGCTGATCGAAAAGGTCCCGGGCGCCAACCTGCGCCAACTGATGCGCAATCGCCTGAAAGACATCACCGGCCTTGACCCGCAGCAGATGGAGCAACTGGCCCAGAGCGCGCCAGCACCCAGCGCGCCGGATTACGACCCCGGCTACGACTACGACGCGATGGCAAGCTACGTGCCTGACCATGGCGATATGCACTACCAGCCCGACTATGCCGCACCACATCAGGAGCAACGCCCCTGGACGCCGAACAAAGGTGGCGGCAAAAAGCAGTGGGACGGCAAGCCCTGGGACAAGAAAGGTGGCAAGCCGTGGCAGCGCGATGGCCAGCGCGGCGAAGCGCCACCGCGGGTACCCGCGCCAGTGGAACCACCGACGCTCTCGGCCCTGCGCACCTTGCTGCATCACCCGCTGCTGGCCGGCAAGGTCGAGGATGCCAGCCACTTCGCCGACGAAGAGCAACTGTACAGCCAACTGCTGGTGGCCCTCATCGAGGCCGCGCAGAAGAATCCTAAGCTAAGCTCAATGCAGCTGATTGCACGCTGGCACGGGACCGAACAGGGTCGCCTGCTGCGCGCCCTGGCGGAAAAGGAATGGTTGATCGATGCCGACAACCTTGAACAACAGTTTTTCGACACTATAACTAGCTTGTCCGCTCGCCAGCGCGAGCGCAGCCTGGAACATCTGCTCAGGAAAGCGCGTCTAAGTGAACTGAGTACAGAGGAAAAATCTCAGCTGCTTACCCTGCTGAGCCGTAATGTTCCCGCACAAAACCCGACCTCATCTGGCGCGTGAGGTCCATGCTCGGGTATAATCCTCGGCTTGTTTTTTGCCCGCCAAGACCTTCAGTGGATAGGGTGTTATGTCCGGAAAAGCGCAACAGCAATCTCGTATCAAAGAGTTGATCACCCGCGGTCGTGAGCAGGGCTACCTGACTTACGCGGAGGTCAACGACCACCTGCCAGAGGATATTTCAGATCCGGAGCAGGTGGAAGACATCATCCGCATGATCAACGACATGGGGATCAACGTATTCGAGAGTGCTCCGGATGCGGATGCCCTGTTGTTGGCGGAAGCCGACACTGACGAGGCCGCAGCCGAAGAGGCCGCCGCCGCATTGGCGGCTGTCGAGACCGATATCGGCCGCACGACCGACCCGGTGCGCATGTACATGCGCGAAATGGGTACCGTCGAGCTGCTGACCCGCGAAGGCGAGATCGAAATCGCCAAGCGTATCGAGGAAGGCATCCGTGAAGTCATGGGCGCCATCGCTCACTTCCCGGGTACTGTCGACTACATCCTCGGCGAATACGACCGTGTCACCTCCGAAGGTGGCCGGCTGTCCGACGTTCTCAGCGGTTACATCGACCCTGACGACAACATCGCCGCACCGACCGAAGAAGTACCGATCCCAGGTGCCAAGGCCGCTGCCGCGAAGGAAGAAAGCGACGACGAAGACGAAGAGAACGCCGATGGCGACGACGAGGAAGAGGCCGAAAGCGGTCCGGATCCGGTCGTTGCCGCCCAGCGTTTCGGTGCGGTCAAGGATCAGCTGGTCGATACCCTCAAAGTGCTGAAGAAGCACGGTCGAGGCCATAAAGACAGCATCGGCGCCATGCAGGCGCTTGCCGACCTGTTCATGCCGATCAAGCTGGTACCGAAACAGTTCGACGTTCTGGTCGAACGCGTACGCGGTGCCCTGGATCGCCTGCGCCAGCAAGAACGCGCCATCATGCAACTGTGCGTGCGTGACGCGCGCATGCCGCGTGCCGACTTCCTGCGCCTGTTCCCGAGCAACGAGACCGACCAGACCTGGTCCGGTGACCTGGCCAAGCGCAACACCAAATGGGCCGCCGCCCTGGGTGAGAAAAACGCCGCCATCGTTGCCTGTCAGCAAAAACTGATCGACCTCGAGACCGAGACCGGCCTGACGGTCGCCGAGATCAAGGACGTCAACCGCCGCATGTCCATCGGCGAGGCCAAGGCTCGCCGCGCCAAGAAGGAAATGGTCGAGGCGAACCTGCGTCTGGTGATCTCGATCGCCAAGAAGTACACCAACCGCGGCCTGCAATTCCTCGACCTGATCCAGGAAGGCAACATCGGCCTGATGAAGGCGGTGGACAAGTTCGAATACCGTCGCGGCTACAAGTTCTCGACCTACGCCACCTGGTGGATCCGCCAGGCGATCACCCGCTCGATCGCCGACCAGGCGCGCACCATCCGTATCCCGGTGCACATGATCGAGACGATCAACAAGCTCAACCGTATTTCCCGCCAGATGCTGCAGGAAATGGGTCGCGAACCGACCCCGGAAGAGCTGGGCGAACGCATGGAAATGCCTGAGGACAAGATCCGCAAGGTACTGAAGATCGCCAAAGAGCCGATCTCCATGGAAACCCCGATCGGTGACGACGAAGATTCGCACCTGGGGGACTTCATCGAGGACTCCACCATGCAGTCCCCGATCGACGTGGCCACGGTCGAAAGCCTCAAGGAAGCGACCCGTGACGTGCTCTCGGGCCTGACCGCACGCGAAGCCAAGGTGCTGCGCATGCGTTTCGGCATCGATATGAACACCGACCACACCCTCGAAGAAGTCGGCAAGCAGTTCGATGTGACCCGCGAGCGGATCCGTCAGATCGAAGCCAAGGCGTTGCGCAAGCTGCGCCACCCGACGCGAAGCGAGCATCTGCGCTCCTTCCTCGACGAGTAAAGACGAACCCCGGCCCAGGCCGGGGTTTTTCTTATGTGACGGAAGGTCGTTGCCACTGTCTACCCAGCGGGCGGAATGCCCGTCTACACTCGAATCAGACCCCCTGTTCGAGAGGCCGCTATGCCCATGATGCCGGCCTTCCTGTTGCTGCTCCTGCTCACCTGGAACACAACGGCCGGCGCCCTGACCCTGACCGACGAGGAACAAGCCTGGCTCAGCGCCCACCCGCAGCTGCGCCTGGGCGTCGATGCTTCATGGCCGCCGTTCGAATTCCGCGACCAGGAAGGTCGCTACCAGGGATTGGCCGCCGATTACATCGCCCTGATCCAGGAGCGCCTGGGGATCACCCTCAAGCCGATCGAGCCCAGCAGTTGGACCGAAGTCCTGGCACAGGCACGCAGCAACCGACTCGATCTGCTGCCCGGCATCATGTCCACACCGGAGCGGCAAGGCTATCTGGCCTTCACCCGCCCTTACCTGGACTTCCCTATCGTCATCCTCGCCCACTCCGGCGGCGCCCAACCGCGCAACCTCAAGGACCTTTACGGCCTGAAGATCGCCGTGGTGGAGAACTACGCCCCCCATGAGCTGCTGCGCACCCACCACCCGGACCTCAACCTGGTGGCCATGCCCAATGTCAGTTCCACCTTGCAGGCCTTGGCTACCGACGAGGTGGACGCCGTGGTCGGCGACCTCGCTTCGAGCATCTGGAGCCTGCGCCAGCTCAAGCTCGACGGCTTGTACGTAAGCGGTGAAACGCCGTACCGCTACCAGCTGGCCATGGCCGTGCCGCGGGAACAGAAGATGCTCGTCGGCATCCTCGACAAGGTCATGGCCGACATGAGCAGCAGCGAAGTCAGCCACATTCAGCAGCGCTGGGTGGGCAACGTCGTCGACCAGCGGACTTTCTGGCACGACGTGCTGCTCTACGGCCTGCCAGCCGTGATGGTGCTGATGGCCATCCTGGCAGTGGTGATCCGCATCAACCGCCGTCTGAGTTCGGAGATTTCCCGGCGCATCGCCCTGGAACAGGAACTGCGCAGCAGCGAGTATCATTACCGCGGCCTGGTCGAGAGCCTGTCAGCAGTGGCCTGGGAGGCCGATGCCAACGATTTCAGCTACAGCTATGTGTCGCCGCACGCCGAGGACCTGCTCGGCTACCCGACAGGAGAATGGCTCAAACCGGGATTCTGGCGCAGCATCCTGCACCCGGAAGATGCCCTGTGGGCGCAGGCCTACTGCGACAGCGAAACAGCCGCCGGGCGCGACCACAGCCTCGACTACCGGGTGATCCGCGCCGACGGCCACACCCTATGGGTGCGCAACATCGTCAGCATGATCGAACATGGCCACAAGTCGCTGATGCGCGGATTGATGATCGACATCAGCGAAACCAAGCACACCGAAGATGCCCTGCGCCTGTCCGAGCAGAAGTTCGCTTCGGTGTTCCAGCAGTGCCCGGACATCCTGATCATCGCCCGGCACAGCGACGGCTGCCTGCTGGAGGTAAACGAAGCCTTCGAGGAACTGATCGGCCTGAGCCCGGCGCAAGTGATCGGCCGCACCGCCACCGAGCTCGGCCTGTGGGGCGTTGCCGGTACCGGCCCGGCCCTGCTCGAGCGCCTGCATCGCGGCGGCATCCGCAACCTGGAGATGACCTTTCGCCGCAACAACGGCGAGTTGTTCACCGGTCTGACCTCGGCCGAGACTTTCGACCTCGACGGCATGCCGGCACTGGTTGTGGCGATCCGCGATATCAGCCAGCTGAAGGAAACCCAGCAGCAACTGCAGACCTCCGAGGAGAAGTTCGCCAAGGCCTTCCACGCCTCACCCGATG
The DNA here is from genome assembly GCF_018596375.1 of Pseudomonas sp. RC3H12. NCBI lineage: Bacteria > Pseudomonadati > Pseudomonadota > Gammaproteobacteria > Pseudomonadales > Pseudomonadaceae > Pseudomonas > Pseudomonas sp. RC3H12. Next base: position 4,385,446 of record NZ_CP075595.1, read on the forward strand.
GCCTGTTGCTGTCACGCCAGAGCGACGGCCTGCTGCTGGAGGTCAACGAAGGCTTCTGCCGCCTCACCGGCTACGACATCAGCCCAACGGTCGACCAGACCTCGCTGGACCTGGGTATCTGGGTCGACCTCAACGAGCGCCAACGCCTGGTCGATCAACTGCAGCGTGACGGTTTCGTGCGCGATTTCAGCTGCCATATCCGCCGCAGCGACGGGCAGATCCGCCTCTGTGAACTGTCCGCCCGGCCACTGCCGATCGGCGGCGTCGACTGTATGCTGACCATCGCCCGCGATATCACCGAACGCCACCTGATGCAGGAGAAGCTGCAACTGGCCGCCACGGTGTTCGAGAACACCGCCGAGGGCGTGCTGATAACCGACACCGACCAGCGCATCAGCGCGGTCAACCGCGCGTTCAGCGAAATCACCGGCTACAGCGAGATCGAAGCCCTCGGCCAGACTCCGCGACTGCTCGCCTCCGGCCAGCACGACAGCGCCTTCTACGTCGCCATGTGGCACCAGTTGACCGCGGAAGGCCACTGGCAGGGCGAGATCTACAACAAACGCAAGAACGGCGAACTCTACCCCGGCTGGCTGACCATCAGCGCCGTGCGCAACCACGAACGCGAGATCACCCACTTCGTCGCCGTTTTCGCCGACATTTCCAGTATCAAGCACGCCCAGGCCAAGCTCGACTACCAAGCCCACCACGACCCGTTGACCGGCCTGCCCAATCGCGCCCTGTTCGAAAGCCGCCTGCAGGCCGCGCTCAGCTGCGCCCAGGTATCCAACCGCCAGGGCGCGGTGCTGTTCCTCGACCTCGACCGCTTCAAGCACATCAACGACAGCCTCGGCCACCCAGTGGGCGACCTGTTGCTCAAGGGCATCGCCCAGCGCCTCAAGGAGCAGGTGCGTGATGTCGACACCGTGGCCCGCCTGGGCGGCGACGAGTTCATCATCCTTTTGCCCGGATTGCACAAGCCCAGCGATGCCAGCGCCATCGCCAACAAGCTGCTGGCCGGCTTCCACGCACCCTTCCAGGCCGGCGAGCACGAGTTCTTCACCAGCGCCAGCATCGGTATCAGCCTTTACCCACAAGACGGCACCGATGTCGCCAACCTGATCCGCAACGCCGACGCCGCCATGTACCGCTCCAAGGCCAAGGGCCGCAACCGGGTAGAGGCCTACACCCGCGAACTGACCACCCAGGCCAGCGAGCGCATCGCCCTGGAACACGAACTGCGCCGCGCCATCGAGCGCAATGAGCTGAGCCTGTGCTACCAGCCCAAGTTCAGCCTAAAGACCCAGAGCCTGGTGGGCGCCGAGGCGCTGATCCGCTGGAGCCACCCGACTTTCGGCGACGTGCCGCCCGAGCAGTTCATTCACCTGGCCGAGGAGAACGGCACCATTCTCCAGCTTGGCGACTGGGTACTGGAGCAGGCCTGCCGGCAGATGCACAGCTGGAAGAAGACCTACCACGCCTTCGGCCCGCTCTCGATCAACCTCGCCGGCGCCCAGCTGCGCCAGCCCAACCTGGCCCGGCGCATCGAGCAACTGCTGCGCAGCTACCAGCTCAAGGCGGGCGACCTGCAACTGGAGATCACCGAAAACTTCATCATGAGCCAGGCCGAGGAGGCGCTGAGCGTGCTGCACCAGCTCAAGCAACTGGGCGTGCAGTTGGCCATCGACGACTTCGGCACCGGCTACTCCTCGCTCAGCTACCTCAAGCGCCTGCCGCTGGACATCCTCAAGATCGACCAGTCGTTCATTCGGGGCCTGCCCGACGACCCCCACGACGCCGCCATCGCCCGCGCCATCATCGCCCTGGGCCGCAGCATGCAACTGACGATCATTGCCGAAGGCGTGGAGAACCAGGCGCAGCAGCGCTTCCTAGCCGCCGAAGGTTGCGAGCAGATCCAGGGCTACATCGTCAGCCTGCCCCTGCCCCCGGACGAATTCGCGGCGACCTTTCTTCGCATAGCACAAACGGATCTTTCGGATGGCACGCTATCTAAACCCTCGTTATAATCCTGCCCACTTGCTGAGGGCCTATAGCTCAGTTGGTTAGAGCAGAGGACTCATAATCCTTTGGTCCACGGTTCGAGTCCGTGTGGGCCCACCATCTTCGAAGCCGCGCATTGCGCGGCTTTTGCGTTTTTGGCGGGATCGCTCAGATACGGAATGCTCATTTGCAATTCGTAAATCCGAGTGCGAGCCGGGTCCTTTCCTCATCCGTTTTTGTGGGGCCGGCATCGCCTACGCCGCCCGGCCTGACTTTTGCTCGACGACTATTCGCACACAATCTACTCGTCAGCCGGCTCGAAGCGCTCGCCACGAAACACCCGACGTGGATTGCCACGCTCGATGCGGTGATGGAACAACCGCCGCTCCGCGCGCAGTTCGCTGTCGACCTGCTCTGCCTGTTGCGCCAGGCGTTGACCGATGAGCAGCAGCGCCAAGCGCTTGTTGGCGTGCTGGCTACGCTCGCTCTGTACCTTGACGCTGACGCCGCTGGCCAGGTGCGTGGCGCGCACTGCCGAGTCGGTGGTGTTGACATGCTGACCACCCGGCCCGGACGAACGCAAGGTCTCGAAGTGGATCTCGCTCGCCAATTCCGGTGCCGGTGGCGCAAACCGTGCGCCCCCAAAAAACCAGTTCTTGCGCGCATGCGCCGGCCGGTACGGACTGCTGCACGTCCATTGCAGCGAGCCCGTCCAGTGATCCGCCAGGCGCTCGGCCTGCTCGCCATCCAGTGCCAGCAACACCGAGCGCAAGGTACCGCGCCGCGGCCCCGGCTCTTGTTCGAGTATCCGTACCGCCACGGCCTGGGCATCCGCTTCGGCCTGCAGCCTGAGCAATGCCTTGGCCACTGCCAGGGCACATTCTTCCGGCCCCTGAGCCGCCGAGAGTTGCAGTAGGATCATCAGCAGCATCCTCCGCGCGTCTTGTAGGTGAGCACCGGTTTCAGTCGTGCCAGCACGCGAACCAACCCCGCTTCACGCAAGGCACCCACCACCGAGTCGATAGCCTTGTAGGCCTCCGGCGCTTCCTCGTAGATCAGCGCCCGGTCGGCGCAGATCACGCGGCTGCCTAGTGCCGTGCGACTCAGTTGCTCGACGCTGTAGCGCGAGGCGAGGCGCTCCTTGCACTCGCTGCGCATCCATTTGCGTCCGGCGCCATGGGCCAGGGACAACAGGCTGCGCTCGTCGGCGATCGGCTGTACCAAGTAGCTGTAGTCGCCGCGCGAACCAGGGATCACCACCGCCCCCTGATCCGAAGGTGTGGCGCCTTTGCGATGCAGCCAACCATCGAGCCCGTCGACCTGCGCTGGCGACACCAGGTTGTGGTTGATGTCGAGCAGTACATCGCCATCGGCACGCAAGCGGTCGAGCATGCGCCGGGCAATCAACTGACGGTTGGCTTCGGCAAAACGCAGCGCGCCGTCGTGCCGGCCCAGGTAATGAGTGCTGGCCTCGCTGCCCGCCTCCAGTCCGTGATGACCGAACAGGTCGACCTGCTCACGCAAGATCGCCTCGCCCAAACCACGTGAGCCGCTGTGCACCAGCAACAGCAGGTGTTTGCGCTCGATGCCCAAGGCTGTCAGGGCAGCATCGTCGTAGTTTTCATCGAGTTGCTGCAGCTCGGCGAAGTGGTTACCACCACCAATGGTGCCTAGAGAGCGCTCGTGCCCCGTGGCAGGCAAACCGAAGCTGGCGACGGCCTCCTGCCACGTCTCGTCGAGCGGCAGGTCGAGGTTGCCAAGGCGTTTCTCCAGCTTGTCCAGATGCAGCTTGGCGGTCGGGATGTCCGTGCGCCACAACGCCATGCCACAGCCGATGTCATTGCCGACCAGCGCCGGGTACAAACGCCCCACGGAAAAGAATGCCGCGCCGACCGGATAGCCACGCCCCGGGTGCAGGTCCGGCATGCCGGCCACCCGATGCATGCCCCTTAGGCGAGCGGTGGTTTCGAGTTGTTGGATCGCTTTTCCTTCGATCCAGGTGTCGTCCGCGGCGACCAATACGGCGCCGTCGGACAAATTGCGAATGCAAGTGCCCATAGTCCAATCCTGATGGGTTGAAACAAAAAGATGTTCGGATTGGCAGGCCAGAGGCCGGGCGTTGCGGTACCGCTAACGAGTAGCGGCGAATGCGATCAAGCCAGGCGCGACCTGCAAAGGGTGATCAACTGTTGCATGATGTACCTCCTTTGCTGTCGGGTGAGAGAAGGCGGGCATCTTAGGTGTGCAATTGCCACCTTGCAATAACCTTGATCACATTTTTACCAGGAGAACAACGTCATGGCCGAAAACCTGACCGCTCCGCGGTACAAAAAACAATACACTGGCGCTACAGTGCCCAGCTTCCCCTGGATTTGTAGCTCGGGTCACTCTGACCAGCGGCAAAGTGCCTTTAGCACACCCGTTCTATTTCGCCATCACTGCCGCGTTTCTAGAATCCCTCCATCGCTTCGGCACCGGGTCGGAGCCCAGTGATCGAGGGAACGTCACATGAACATCCAAGGAACGCTTGGGACCCTGCTCGTTGTACCGATGCTGGCCACGCTCGCAGGTTGCGTGGCACCGGGCTCCTACAACCAGGGCCAGCAGCCCAGTCAGATGGCTGGCGGCAACGCCCCCTGCACGCCCAGTGCGACCGACAACCTGATCTCCACCGGCCGCAGCCTGCTCAGCATCGCCAACTCCGTGCTCGAAACCAAGAACAGCATGAATGGCACTTCAGCCACCTATGACCAACGCATGCAGCTTGCAGAGAACGCGCAGAAGGTCAACAAAGGCAACCAGATGCTCGACAATGTCGAGAGCATGACTGCTGGCCTGAAGTCGCCTTGCACCACGGCGCAGACCAGCGCGTCACGTTAATCAAATCCGATCAGGGCTGCGCAGCAGCCCCGGTCGTAAACGTCTCTCGGCGATTCAAACCGACGCCAGCACCTTGCAGCCACGCCGCGAAATCTCGATCCTCGTGTAACTTGCCTCACCCAGCCCGCTGATCCGGTCAAGGCAGGCGGCAGGGTCCTGCAGCGGCAGCTCCAGCAACTGCCGGGTATCGCGCTCCCACCAGCGCGATGCGAGCAGACGCTCGATCATCGCTTCCGGGTATCGATAACGCACGACCTTGGCTGGAAAGCCCGCCACCACGGCATAGGGCGGCACGTCCCGAGTCACCAGGGCGCGAGTGGCGACAATCGCGCCCGTGCCCACTTCGACGCCCTCCATGATCATCGCACCTTCGCCGATCCACACGTCATGGCCAATGCGCGCCGGCGTGCTCGGCGGCTCGTACTGCCACTGGGTGCCGGTGAACTGGAAAGGGTGGGAGCTCAACCAGTCGGTGGGATGAGCGTATTTTTCCTGGCCAATGACCACCGCGCTGCCAATGGAGCAGTAACGCCCGATCGACTCGACCACCTGCAGCGAGCCGCCGCTGCGGATATAGGTATGAGCCCCGATCGAGACATCCAGGGTGGCGGCGCTGACCGTCACATCGCCAATGCGCACTTCAGCCTCGAGCGCCAGCTTCGCCCGCTTGCCGAACTTGGAAATGCCCGTGCTCACCTTGCAACCGTGTTGGCGAATCCATCGCCGCCAGTACCAGTCCTTGAACTTCATGGGTCAATCACTCCTGCCATGGTCCAGGCTGCCGAGCGGCAGCGGCCCGCTATCGTACCGCCTTGCCAACGTAATGCCAGCCCTGGGCGCCTTGCGCGAATCGGTCGCGCTTGCATAGGCTAGCAGCTCGACAAAAGAGACCTACCATGCCGGCCACCTCCTCCATCACCCTCGACGCCATCGATCGCCAGTTGATCTCCCTGTTGCAGATCAACGCCCGCGAAAGCGTCGCCACGCTCGCCCGCCAACTGGGGATCGCCCGTACCACGGTGAACTCGCGCCTCGAACGCCTGGAACGCAACAAGGTGATCACCGGCTATGGCGTGCGCCTGGGGCAGCGCCTGATCGGCGGCGGCCTGCAGGCGTACGTGGGGATCAAGGCGCAGCCGCGCTCGGGCAAGGACATCGTGCGCCACCTGAGCGCCATGGGGCAGGTCCAGCAGTTATGCGCGGTCAGTGGCGAATTCGACTATGTGGCCTGGCTGCTCAGCGACTCACCGGAGCAGCTGGACCAGTTGCTAGACCTGATCGGCAGCCTCGACGGGGTGGAGAAGACCACCACGTCGATCATCCTCAGCAGCAAGGTGGACCGCGGGCAGCCAGGCTGAGGCCCTCAGGCCTCCATCGCGTCGAGCAGCCCTTCTAGCAGCGCCCGTACCGTTTCCGCCGAATGCAGGGTCGACCAGATCATCGCCCGCCCCGCCTCGGGGGCATGGTGCTGGGCGAGGGATGCATCTCGCCTCAGGACTTGGAAACCCGCCAAGTGAAACAACTTGAAAGTAATGCTCTATACGTAAATCACGTATAGAAGTGGCATTATGGTGCACCTGAAAAGCAGGAGCCACCAATGCCACGCAACATCTTCACTGAACTCACCGAAGGTTTCGACGCCCTTGCCGATGAGCGCGCCGGCAAACTGACCCTGCGTTCCCACAAGGTAGCCTTCGAGGAACTGGCCCCACTGGCCCCCAATGAACTGACCGAGCTGCGCCAGCGCCTGAACATGTCCCGGGCGGTATTTGCCGCGTACCTGCGCACCAACGCCCGCACCCTGGAGAGCTGGGAGCAAGGCCGCTCCAAGCCCAACGCCCAGGCCGTGGCGCTGATCCGGCTGGTGCAGAAGTACCCTGAAACCGTCGAGCACCTGGCATCATTGAGCTGATTCGTCATTTTTTAATAAACATCAATCATCAAGACGAAACAAATCACATAACGACGTCGATTTTCACCTTAATAACGAACACCCCACTTCATAAAATGGCCACCAGGCATTCTCTATACTCAGGCTCCGCCCCCTGCGCAGCCCCTGGCAAGGTCATTACATGAACAAGAAAAACCGCCACCCCGCCGACGGCAAGAAACCCATCACCATCTTCGGCCCGGACTTCCCCTTCGCCTTCGACGACTGGCTGGAGCACCCGGCCGGCCTGGGCAGCATTCCCGAGGCGCGCCATGGCGAAGAGGTGGCGATCGTCGGTGGCGGTATTGCCGGGCTGGTGGCGGCCTACGAGTTGATGAAGCTGGGCCTCAAGCCCGTGGTGTACGAAGCTTCCAAGCTGGGTGGCAGGCTGCGTTCGCAGGTGTTCAACGGCACCGACGGCATCGTCGCCGAACTGGGCGGCATGCGTTTCCCGGTGTCGTCCACCGCCTTCTACCACTACGTCGACAAGCTGGGCCTGGAGACCAAGCCCTTCCCCAACCCGCTGACGCCGGCCTCAGGGAGTACGGTGATCGACCTGGAAGGCCAGACCTACTACGCCGAGAAGTACGCCGACCTGCCGCAGCTGTTCCACGAAGTGGCCGACGCCTGGGCCGACGCCCTGGAGAGCGGCGCGCAGTTCGCCGACATTCAGCAGGCCATTCGCGAGCGCGACGTACCGCGCCTAAAAGACCTGTGGAACAAGCTGGTGCCGCTGTGGGACGACCGCACTTTCTATGACTTCGTCGCCACCTCGCGCTCGTTCGCCAAGCTGAGCTTCCAGCACCGCGAGGTGTTCGGCCAGGTGGGCTTCGGCACCGGCGGCTGGGACTCGGACTTCCCCAACTCGATGCTGGAAATCTTCCGCGTGGTGATGACCAACTGCGACGACCACCAGCACCTGGTGGTCGGCGGCGTCGAGCAGGTGCCACAAGGCATCTGGCGCCATGTACCGGAGCGCTGCGCCCACTGGCCGGCGGGCACCAGCCTCAGTACGCTGCATGGCGGCGCGCCGCGCACCGGGGCCAAGCGCATCGCCCGCGCCAGCGATGGGCGCCTGGCGGTCACCGACAACTACGGTGACGTGCGCCACTACGCTGCTGTGCTCACCACCTGCCAGAGCTGGTTGCTGACCACCCAGATCGACTGCGAAGAGTCGCTGTTCTCGCAGAAAATGTGGATGGCCCTGGACCGCACCCGCTACATGCAGTCGTCGAAGACCTTCGTCATGGTCGATCGCCCGTTCTGGAAGGACAAGGACCCGCAGACCGGCCGCGACCTGATGAGCATGACCCTCACCGACCGCCTGACCCGCGGCACCTACCTGTTCGACAACGGCGACGACAAGCCGGGGGTGATCTGCCTGTCCTACGCCTGGATGAGCGACGCCCTGAAGATGCTGCCGCACCCGACCGAAAAGCGCGTGCAGCTGGCTCTCGACGCGCTGAAGAAGATCTACCCCAAGACCGATATCGCCGGGCATATCATCGGCGATCCGATCACCATCTCGTGGGAGGCCGACCCGCACTTCCTCGGTGCCTTCAAGGGCGCGCTGCCGGGCCACTACCGCTACAACCAGCGCATGTACGCGCACTTCATGCAGGCCGACATGCCCGCCGAGCAGCGCGGCATCTTCATCGCCGGTGACGACGTATCCTGGACCCCGGCCTGGGTCGAAGGCGCGGTGCAGACGTCGCTCAATGCCGTGTGGGGTATCATCAACCACTTCGGTGGCCAGACCCACCCGGACAACCCCGGCCCGGGCGATGTGTTCCACCAGATCGGTCCGATCGCCCTGGCCGACTGAGCGAAGGAGTAGCGCCATGCGCATCGCCCTGTACCAGGGCACGCCAAAGCCATTGGACGTGCCCGGCAACCTCGAGCGCCTGCAGCACCAGGCCCAGCTGGCCGCCGCCCGCGGCGCCCGGTTGCTGGTGTGCCCGGAGATGTTCCTCAGCGGCTACAACATCGGCCTGGACCAGGTGGAACGCCTGGCCGAGGCCGAGGACGGTCCCTCGGCGATGAGCATCGTTGAGATTGCCCAGGCGCACCGCATCGCCATCGTCTATGGCTACCCCGAGCGGGCCGAGGACGGGGCGATCTACAACAGCGTGCAACTGATCGACGCCCATGGCCGCAGCCTGTGCAACTACCGCAAGACCCACCTGTTCGGTGAGCTGGACCGCTCGATGTTCAGCCCGGGCGCCGATCACTTCCCGGTGGTCGAGCTGGACGGCTGGAAGGTCGGTCTGCTGATCTGCTACGACATCGAGTTCCCGGAGAACGCCCGGCGCCTGGCGCTGAACGGCGCAGAGCTGATCCTGGTGCCGACGGCGAACATGGCGCCCTACGACTTCGTCTGCCAGGTGACCGTGCGCTCGCGGGCGCAGGAGAACCAGTGCTACCTGGTATACGCCAACTACCGCGGCAGCGAGGGCGAGATCCAGTATTGCGGGCAGAGCAGCATCATCGGGCCGGACGGCGATGTACTGGCGATGGCCGACCACGAGGAAGGACTGTTGCTGGCAGATCTGCAACGCGAGCGGGTACTGAAAGGGCGGGAAGCGTTTCCCTACTTGGCGGACCTGCGTCGGGACCTGCATTGACAGCCGCAGGGCCATAACAGACAACCCCGGCATTGCGCGCTAGCATGGCGTCATGTCCGACACCATTCGTCACCTCACCCTCGCCAACGGCCTGCACCTGACCCTGCGCCACGCGCCACGCCTCAAGCGCGCGGCCGCAGCGCTGCGGGTGCATGCCGGCAGCCACGACGCACCAGCGCGCTGGCCGGGCCTGGCGCACTTTCTCGAACACCTGTTCTTCCTCGGTAATACGCGTTTTCCGTTGGACGACGGCCTGATGCGCTACGTCCAAAGCCTGGGTGGCCAGGTCAACGCCAGCACCCGCGAGCGCACCACCGACTTCTTCTTCGAAGTGCCGCCCACAGCGCTGGCCGGCGGGCTGGAGCGCCTGTGCCAGATGCTCGCCGAACCGGACTTCGCCCTCGAGCGTCAACGCCGCGAACGCGAGGTGATCCATGCCGAGTTCATCGCCTGGGCGCGCAATCCCGAGGCCCAACGCCAGTTCACCCTGTTGCAATCGGTGTCGGCGCGCCATCCGCTGAGCGCTTTCCATGCCGGCAACCGCTACAGCCTGCCGCTGGAAAGCCCGGCCTTCCAGCAAGGACTGAGACGGTTCCATCAACGCAACTATCAAGGCAAGCAGCTCACCTTGAGCCTGGCCGGCCCGCAGTCGCTGGATGAGCTGACACTATTGGGCAGACAGTACGGCGAGCTGTTCGCCCAGGGTGCGGGCACCGTACGCAACCGGCCGCCCACGTTGCTCGAAGCGCCTTTGCGCCAGCCAACCGCATGGGGTGCCCGTCATGATTGGCTGTTCGCCCATGACAGCGTGCCGGAAGGCGCGGAACAGGCGCTTGAATTGTTACTGGCCCAGCTCACCGACAGCCGGCCTGGCGGTTGGCTGGATGCCTTGCGCAAGCGCGGCTGGCTGCAGGACTGCAAGGCGCAACAACTTTACGCCCATGCCGGGCAGCTGCTCTGGCATGTTCAGTTGCAGCTGGCGGACGAAGCCTGCCTGGCCGAGGCCTGGGCGCTGCTGCATGGCTGGCTGGGTTTTCTACGGCAGCAGGATCCTGGGCAGCTGAACCTGCGCTTCACGCAACTGCAGCAACGCCGGGAGCAAGCTGGTAGCGCGCTCGAACTGGCCCAGCGCGACAGCACCGGGCGGCCGTTCAGCGGCCTGTCGGCCCAAGGCCTGGCCGCCTTCGATGCACTGCTGGCCGACCTGCCATCCACGGCGGCAGGAGACTGGCAGCTCCCTCCCGAAGAAGTACTGCTGGCAGACGCACTGCCAATGATCGGCAGCGTATTGCCAGCCGCGCTCGGTATCGGCGACTGCCTGCCGCCAGCACGCCAGTTCGCGGCGCTGGATCTGCGCTGGCAGGTTTCGTCGCCTCTGCGCCAACGCCTGTGGACCGTTCTCGAACACAGCCTTCGACCGTTGCGCGAGCGTGCCACGCAGGCGGCATTGCACCTGGGCTTCGAGACCTACGGCGAGTACTGGCAGTTGCGCCTGGCGGGGCATCCCCTGGCCGTGATCAACGCCACACAGGAGGCGCTTGCGTTGCTGCGCGCACCTGCCAGACAGCATTGGCACGCGCCAGCAGCAGCCGAAGCACCCTTGATACCGATCCGCGCCTTGCTTAAGGCACTGCCGTACACCTTGCTGATGGGCGCAATGCAACCACTACCGTCCTGCACGCCGGGCCAGCCGCAGCTCGATTCACTCTGGCAGGAGGCCCGGTGGCAGGGGTTGGCACAAGGATTCGACACGGCGCAGCAGGGGGCGCTGGGAACCGTGTTGCAAGGCCTCATGGGCCAGCCTGCGGAGCCTTCAACGCCCCGCCCGATCCAGGGACGCCACTGGCGGCAAATCCAGACTTCCGGCAGCGAGCCCGCACTGTTGCTGTTCTGCCCATTGCCTGCGCATCTGCAGCCCACCGGCCGCCTGCTCGCCCAGCTGTTGCAAGGCCCGGTCTATCAACGTCTGCGCGTCGAGTTGCAGTTGGGTTATGCAGTGTTCAGCGCCTTTCGTCAGATCGAAGGCTACGGTGGGCTCCTGTTCGGCGTGCAATCGCCGCACGCCAGCCACGCGCAGATCCTTGGCCACCTGCTGGAACTGCTGGGTCAAGGCGTCGCGCTGGACGCCGCTACCCGTGCGCAGTTGGCAGACCAGTTCGACGAAACGGCGATGAGCAATGCCGATGTCGTGCAATGGGCCTGGCAGGCACATATGGCGACACATAATCCGGACCTTTCGCGCATGCAGCAGTCTATTCTCAACGTCGAACAAGCTCAGTTGGACGACTTGCTGCAACAACTCATCGACGCTAGGCACGGTTGGCTGTGTCTGGCCAATGCCGCCGCCCCAGACGCAAAATGGCGATAACGCTCGGGAGGATTGTTACCATTTGGGCAAGGGCACATTTCGAATAATTAACCTTTCGGTACAATTTTTTCTTGTAAGATAGCGCAATCTCGGTCAATGGAACCTCTCGTGCCTGAGAGAACCCAATAATGAACCGACCACCTCAAAACCCATCCGGAAGGAGCAAACCCATGTGGACCAAACCTGCATACACTGACCTGCGTATCGGCTTCGAAGTGACCATGTACTTCGCCAACCGCTAAGCGGCAGTGCGTTACGACGCCTCGGCCCGCCGGGGCGTTGTCGTTTTTCGGATCAGCGTTTACGAGGGCGCGCATGTACATCCAGATTCTCGGTTCCGCCGCCGGTGGCGGCTTCCCCCAGTGGAACTGCAACTGCGTCAACTGCAAGGGCTACCGCGACGGCACCCTGCGCGCCACGGCGCGTACCCAGTCGTCCATCGCCCTGTCCGACGACGGCGAGCATTGGATCCTGTGCAACGCCTCGCCGGACATCCGCGCCCAGCTCCAGGCTTTCGCGCCAATGCAGCCGGCCCGAGCCCTGCGTGACACCGGTATCAGTGCCATCGTCCTGCTCGACAGCCAGATCGACCACACCACCGGCCTGCTCAGCCTGCGCGAAGGCTGCCCGCACCAGGTGTGGTGCACCGACATGGTCCACCAGGACCTGAGCACCGGCTTCCCGCTGTTCAACATGCTCAGCCACTGGAACGGCGGGCTGGTGTGGAACCGCATCGAGCTTGATGGCAGCTTTGTCATCGATGCCTGTCCGAACCTGCGCTTCACTCCCTTCCCGCTGCGCAGCGCCGCGCCGCCCTACTCGCCGCACCGTTTCGACCCGCACCCCGGCGACAACCTCGGGCTGCTGGTGGAGGACACCCGCACCGGCGGCAAGTTGTTCTACGCGCCGGGCCTGGGCCAGGTCGACGCCAAGCTGCTGGAGATGATGCATGGCGCCGACTGCCTGCTGGTCGACGGCACCCTGTGGGAGGATGATGAAATGCAGCGCCGCGGCGTCGGTACCCGCACCGGCCGCGAGATGGGTCACCTGGCGCAGAATGGCGCGGGCGGTATGCTCGAGGTGCTGGACGGCTTCCCACGTCAGCGCAAGGTGCTTATCCACATCAACAACACCAACCCGATCCTCGACGAAGACTCGCCGGAACGCGCCGAAGTACAGCGCCGGGGCGTGGAAGTCGCCTTTGATGGCATGAGTATCGAGCTGTAAGGAGGCCCTGTGAGCGACGCAACGCCGATGTCCCCTGCCGAGTTCGAGCAGGCCCTGCGCGCCAAGGGCGCCTACTACCACATCCATCACCCCTACCACGTGGCGATGTATGAAGGCCGCGCCAGCCGCGAGCAGATCCAGGGCTGGGTGGCCAACCGCTTCTACTACCAGGTGAACATCCCGATGAAGGATGCGGCGATCCTGGCCAACTGCCCGGACCGCGAAGTGCGCCGCGAGTGGATCCAGCGCCTGCTCGACCACGATGGCGCGCCCGGCGAGGATGGCGGTATCGAAGCCTGGCTACGCCTGGGCCAGGCCGTGGGCCTGGACCCGGACCAATTGCGCAGCCAGGAGCTGGTGCTGCCCGGCGTGCGCTTTGCCGTGGACGCCTACGTCAACTTCGCCCGCCGCGCCAGCTGGCAGGAGGCCGCCAGCAGCTCGCTGACCGAACTGTTCGCCCCGCAGATCCACCAGTCGCGTCTGGACAGCTGGCCGCAGCACTACCCCTGGATCGACCCGGCCGGCTACGAATACTTCCGTACCCGCCTCGGCCAGGCCCGGCGTGATGTGGAACACGGCCTGGCGATCACCCTGCAGCACTACACCACCCGCGAAGGGCAGGAGCGCATGCTGGAGATCCTGCAATTCAAGCTGGATATCCTGTGGAGCATGCTCGACGCCATGAGCATGGCCTATGAACTGAACCGCCCGCCGTACCACAGCGTCACCGCCGAGCGGGTCTGGCACAAGGGGATCGCCCTATGAGTTTCGACCGTCAACAGGTGCCCGCCTGGCGCCCTGGCTATCGCTTCCAGTACGAGCCCGCGCAAAAGGGCCATGTGCTGCTGTACCCCGAGGGGATGATCAAGCTCAACGACAGCGCCGGCCTGATCGGCGGGCTGATCGATGGCCAGCGCAGCGTCGCCGCGATCATCGGCGAGCTGCAACAGCAATTCCCCGATGTGCCCGAAGTCGCCGACGACATCGAGCAATTCATGGAGGTGGCCCGTGCCGAACACTGGATCACCCTCGCCTGAGGTGCCGGTCGGCCTGCCCTTGTGGCTGCTGGCCGAGCTCACCTACCGCTGCCCTTTGCAGTGCCCGTACTGCTCCAACCCACTGGATTTCGCCGAGCAGGGCAAGGAGCTGAGCACCGAGCAGTGGTTCAAGGTAATGGCCGAAGCCCGCGAGATGGGCGCCGCACAGATTGGTTTTTCCGGCGGCGAGCCGCTGGTGCGCCAGGACCTTGCCGAACTGATCGCTGAAGCTCGGCGCCTGGGCTACTACACCAACCTGATCACCTCCGGCATCGGCCTGACCGAACAGAAGATCGCCGCCTTCAAACAGGCCGGGCTGGACCATATCCAGATCAGTTTCCAGGCCAGCGACGAGCAGGTAAACAACCTCCTGGCCGGCTCGAAAAAGGCCTTCGCGCAGAAGCTGGAGATGGCCCGGGCGGTGAAGGCCCACGGCTACCCGATGGTGCTCAACTTCGTCACCCATCGGCACAACATCGACCGGATCGACCGCATCATCGAGCTGTGCATCGCCCTTGAGGCCGACTTCGTGGAGCTGGCCACCTGCCAGTTCTACGGCTGGGCGCACCTCAATCGCCTTGGCCTGCTACCGACCCGCGCCCAGCTGGAACGGGCCGAACGCATCACCAATGAGTACCGCGACAAGCTCAAGGCCGAAGGCAGCCCGTGCAAGCTGATCTTCGTCACCCCCGACTACTACGAAGAGCGCCCCAAGGCCTGCATGAATGGCTGGGGCAGCCTGTTCCTGACCATCACCCCGGACGGCACCGCCCTGCCCTGCCATGGCGCGCGCCAGCTGCCGGTGCAGTTCCCCAATGTGCGCGACCATGACCTGCGCCACATCTGGTACGACTCGTTCGGCTTCAACCGCTTCCGAGGCTATGACTGGATGCCCGAGCCGTGCCGCTCGTGCGACGAAAAGGAAAAGGACTTCGGCGGCTGCCGCTGCCAGGCCTTCATGCTCACCGGCGATGCCAGCAAGGCCGACCCGGTGTGCGCCAAGTCACCGGACCACGGCATCATCCTCAAGGCCCGCGAGGAAGCCGAGCACGCCACGTTGGAGATTGAACAGATGACCTTCCGCAACGAGCGCAACTCCCATGTCATTGCCCGCGGCTGAGTTCAGCGCCACCCAGGCGGTAGCCGCCGGGACCGATTTCGCCGAGCTGAAGGTCGGCGAACAGGGTGTGTTCTGGAACGAGTTCCGGCCCGCCGATGGCGCCTGCCGCATCTGGCATTGGCTCGACCACCAGGCTCGCTGCCTGACCCCGGACGGCTACAGTGTGCGCAGCCGGGTCTATGAATACGGCGGCGGCAGCTTTTGCCTCGGTGGCGACGGGCTGGTGTTCGTCAACGAACAGGACCAGCAGGTCTACACCCAGGGTTTCGACGGCAGCCCCCCGCGTCCGCTCAGCCACGCCGGCGATTGTCGCTACGGCGATGTCCAGTGGCATGCCGGCCAGGTGCTGGCCGTCGAGGAACGCCATGCCCAACAGGTCGAGCATCGCCTGGTCAGCCTCGCGGCGGGTCATCGGGAAGTCCTGGCCGAAGGCGCCGACTTCTACGCCTCGCCAACGCTGAGCCAAGATGGCTGCCGCCTGGCCTGGATCGAATGGGACCGCCCGGCGCAACCCTGGACCGTTACCCGGCTGATGTGTCGCGAGCGCGCCCCGTCCGGTGCCTGGGGAACGGCACGCTGCATCGCCGCGCAGGACGAATCGTTGCAGCAGCCGCGCTTCGATGAGCAGGGCCGCTTGCACTGCCTGTCCGACCGCGAGGGTTTCTGGCAGCCTTGGGGCGAACTCGACGGGGGCTGGCAACGCCTCCCCGCAGCGGCCGCCGATCATGCCACCGCGCCCTGGCAACTGGGCGCCAGCACCTGGCTGGCCCTCGGCCCCACCAGCTACCTGGCCAGCTGGTTCGAGAACGGCTTCGGGCAACTGGGGTTGCGCCGTGACACTGGCGAAGTGGAGCGTTATGCCAGTGCTTACACACGGTTCCGTAGCCTGGCCTTGGACAACGAGCGCATCTATGCAGTGGCCGCCTCGCCGATCAGCCCACCGGCGGTGATCGCCATCGACCGGCGCAGCCACGAAGTCGAAGTACTGGCAGGCGGCGCCGAGGTGCTGCCGGTGGAATACATCAGCCGCCCGCAGCCGATCCACTATGCCAGTGGCGATGGCACGGCCCACGGTTTCTTCTATCCGGCCATGCAAGGTGCGGCCGGCCTACCCCCAATGGTTGTGTTCATCCATGGCGGCCCGACCTCGGCCTGCTACCCGGTGCTCGACCCGCGCATCCAGTACTGGACCCAACGCGGCTTCGCCGTGGCCGACCTCAACTACCGAGGCAGCAGCGGCTACGGTCGCGCCTATCGCCAGGCGCTGCACCTGCGTTGGGGCGAATGCGACGTCGAGGACGCTTGCGCTGCGGTCAGGCATCTTGCCGAGCAGGGCTTGATCGACCCGGCCCAGGCCTTCATCCGCGGTGGCAGCGCCGGCGGCTACACCACCCTATGCGCCTTGGCCTTCCAGGATGTGTTCCGTGGCGGCGCCAGCCTGTACGGCGTCAGCGACCCCGAGGCGCTGGGCCGGGCCACCCACAAGTTCGAAGGCGACTACCTGGACTGGCTGATCGGCGACCCGCAGCGCGATGCCGAGCGGTATCGCCAGCGCACACCATTGCTGCACGCCGGGCGGATCAAGGTACCGGTGATTTTCTTCCAGGGTGAGCTGGATGCGGTGGTGGTACCGGAGCAGACACGCTTGATGCTCGAGGCCCTACAGGCCAATGGCATCCAAGCCGAGGGGCATTTTTATGCGGGCGAGCGGCATGGGTTCCGCCAGGCGGCGAATCTGGCGCATGCGCTCAACGAAGAGTGGAAGTTCTACTGCCGGTTGCTAGGCCGGTAACTCACCTGGGGCTGCTACGCAGCCCCAGTATTCAGCGCTTGGCAATGATGTACACCGCGTGCACGATCCCGGGGATGTAACCCAGCAAGGTCAGCAGGATGTTCAGCCAGAACGCGCCACCGAACCCTACCTGGAGGAAAACGCCCAGCGGCGGCAGGAGGATGGCGATGATGATGCGGATGAAGTCCATGCGGTGTGCTCCTTGAAGGTGTATCAACACAGACTAGCCGTACCTGCCGGAGGTTCCACCGGACAAAAAAACGCCCCTGGCCATGTATTTCAGACCAGAGGCGATGCGCAGGAACGCGAGACGGTTCGTTGAAATTCTGTACGTCGGCTGCCGGGTCAGGCCGGCACTTCACGGCGATTGTGCTGCTGGGCATGCAGCCGGGTGAACGCCCGGGCCAGGCGTAAGAGCATCTCGTCGATGTTGCCCTTGCTCACGGTCAATGCCGGCGAGAAGCGCACCACGTCGGCCTGCGGCGCATTGAGCAGCAAGCCTTCCTGCAACGCAGCCTCGACCAGCTGCGCCGCGACACCCTCACGCAGTTGCAGCCCCCACAACAGCCCCTGGCCGCGCACTTCGCCCTGGCCATAGCGACCAGCCAGGCGGCTGAGGCCATCGCGCAGGTGGCGACCACTGTCCATCACCTGCTCGAAGAACCCCGTATCCAGCACGGCCTGCAGCACAGCCAGCCCGGCAGCACTCATCAGTGCGTTGCCATGGTGGCTGCCTTCCAGTTCGCCCGGCTCGGCGCAGCAGGCACGCCCACGGGCCAGCAGCGCCGCCAACGGCACACCGCCGCCCAGGCCTTTGCCGAGGGTGATGATGTCGGCCCGCACGCCGTAGGTTTCTTCTGCCAACAGGGCGCCGCAACGTCCTACACCGGTCTGCACCTCATCGAGGATCAGCAGAATGCCCAGCTCACGGCACAAGCGCTCGACACCCTGGAGGTACTCGCGGGTGGCCGGAATCACGCCGGCTTCGCCCTGGATCGGCTCGAGCATGATTGCCACGGTGCGCGAGTCGACCGCCGCATGCAGCGCCGCCAGGTCGTTGAACGGCACCTTGCTGAAACCCGGCAAGCCGGGCTCGCAACGATTGCATGGCAGCGGGTCGGAAGCCGACAACGCCCCGAGCGTGCGCCCATGGCAGCCTTGGCTGGCGGTAATGATGTGATAGGCGCCATTGCGGTGCAGTTGGCCCCATTTGCGCGCCAGCTTGATCGCACCCTCGCAGGCCTCGGCGCCACTGTTGAGCAGGTAGGCCTGATCACTGCCAGTGCGCTGGCACAGCAGCTCGACCAGGTTCAGCAGGCCGCGGCTGTGGTAGCCCGCGCCGGGATTGATCAAGGCCTGGGCCTGGTCGCCCAGGGCCTTGACCAGCACGCTCGGGCTGTGGCCCAGGCTGTTCACCGCGCAACCCTGGGTGAAGTCCAGGTAGGCGTGCCCTTCGTCATCCCACAACCACGATCCCTGGCCTCGCACGAACACATGCGGCGCACGTTCGATGCTGGGCATCAGCCGCTCGCGGGAGCACTGCGCGGCGGCCGGCACGCTCACAAAGGCACGCTTGGGCTCGGCGACGGCGGGTGCCGAACGGCGCAGGTTGAACAGGTTCATCGGGACTCCGGCCAATCACGGTGGTGGGCGGTCAAGGTTCCGGTCTGGCGCCGGAATTGAATATTCTGCCTTGCCTATCAAAAGTGTTTTTCAGCTGGGGTAACAATCACCGGGATGAGCGCTGTAACCCGTTGGAATACGGCGATAGACTAGGCCTCTGGTTGTTTAGCGGCCATTTCGATTTCCCAGCTTTTTCGATAAGTATCACTTATGGATTTTCGCCAACTGCGTTACTTCGTCGCGGTCTATGAAGAAGGCCATGTGGGCCGCGCCGCCGAACGCCTGTCGCTGTCCCAGCCAGCACTGTCGCAGCAGATTCGCCAGCTGGAGCACAGCCTCGACCTGAGCTTGTTCGAACGCAGCAACAAACGCCTGCTGCCCACGCTCGCCGCGCATACCCTGTACAACCACGCCGTGCCCTTGCTCGATGGCCTGCAACGGGCCCATGAAGCCATGGGCAACTTCAAGGGCCAGTCGCTGCGCACCCTGGCCATCGGCGTGCTGCAGACCGTACGGCCAAGCTTGGTGCCGCAGCTCCTGGAGCGGGTGCGCAAGGCCCAGCCGCACTTGGTGGTACAGATCTATGAACTGTCGGGGTCGGAGATCGAGCGGCGCCTGCTCAACGGCAGCCTGGACATCGGCATCAGCTACCTGCCGCCACGCCAGCCAGGGCTGCATGGCTTACTGCTGTACGAAGATGAACTGCAGTTGGTCATCCCCTGTACCCACCCGCTGAAGGACTTCAAGAAGGTCTCGATCCGTCAGGCGGCCGAGTTGCCGATGCTGATGCTTGGCGAGGAGTTCCAGATCCGCCAGATCTGGAAGGCGCAGCTGGCCAGCCAAGGGCGCAGGCCGCAGGTGCAGGCCGAGATGAACAACATGGCGGGGATCCTCGACAGCCTGGCGCACACGGCGCTGGTGACCATCCTGCCGGGCCGGGCCAAGGATGCCGCACAGGACGACCAGGAGCTGCTGTGGAAGCCTCTCAGCGAGCCACGTATACCGCTGAAGGTAGGCCTGGTGTTTCGTGACGCGCAACGTCAACAGGCCTCGGTCGAGCTGCTGCGTAGCTTGCTGGAGGAAGAGGCCGAGCCACGCCAGCTGGGTGTTTCGCCGCTGGACGTGCTTGGCTGAAACACGCGCATAAAGAAAACCCCGCCTAAGCGGGGTTTTCCAGACTGTTTCCCTTCGACATCCCTATCACCCCGCCATCCTGGCAGGAAATCCTTCTTGTCCCTGTTCTATCTTTTCGCGCTTCCTGCGCAACTTCCTTGTAAGGCGTCCTGCTCTGTCCATTGCGCGTCCTGCGCTACGTCCATGTAAGAAAGAGTAACCGTGGATCCAATCTTAGGAAAGAGGCGAAACGTCACCACGTCGTGTAAGCCAAAGCTTACAAGAGAGGTCCATTCACAAACATGCGCCTCCGACCAAACAAAAGGCCGCCCCCGCTGCCGGAAATGCATCCAGTGCGGGGGCGGCCTCATGCCGCAATCGGGCCGCCAGGCAGCCCGGCGGGGTTAGAACTGTGCAGCGTCCAGCAGGTAGAGCGACTCGCTACCAGCCCTCACCGACGCCGCCAGCGAATGGACTCGCGGCAGCAGGCGGGCAAAGTAGAACCGTGCCGTGCCCAGCTTGGCGCCATAGAAGTCAGCATCCCCTTCGCCGGCCTTGGCGCCCCGCGCCATCAGTGCCCACATGTAGGCATAGGCGACATAACCGAATGCGTGCAGGTACTCGACCGAAGCTGCACCGATCTCGTTGGGGTTGCCCTTGGCCTGATCCAGCACCCAGGCGGTCAGCTCGTCGAGCTGGTCGAGGGAGGCTGCCAGGGGCTTGGTGAACTCGCCAAGGTCAGCAGCGCTGGCGCCAATGAACTCGCGGATCTCGTCGGCGAACAGCTTGTAGTAGGCGCCACCACTGGCCACCACC
Organism: Pseudomonas sp. RC3H12; assembly: GCF_018596375.1. Lineage (NCBI taxonomy): Bacteria > Pseudomonadati > Pseudomonadota > Gammaproteobacteria > Pseudomonadales > Pseudomonadaceae > Pseudomonas > Pseudomonas sp. RC3H12. Next base: position 4,405,977 of record NZ_CP075595.1, read on the forward strand.
TTGCGGCCGACCAGATCCAGTGCCTGGATGCCGTTGGTGCCTTCATAGATCTGGGTGATACGCACATCGCGCACCAGTTGCTCCTGGCCCCATTCGCGGATGTAGCCATGTCCGCCGAAGACCTGCTGGCCATGCACGGTGCACTCCAGGCCCAGGTCAGTGAGGAAGGCCTTGGCCACCGGGGTCAGCAACGCCACCAGTTCCTCGCTGCGCTTGCGGGTCGCGGCGTCTTCGCTGTACTTGGCGCTGTCGAGCTGCATCGCCACATAGGTGGAGAACGCCCGGCCGCCTTCGGTCAGCGCCTTCATGGTCAGCAGCATGCGCCGCACGTCCGGGTGGACGATGATCGGGTCGGCCACCTTGTCCTTGGCCTGCGGGCCGGTCGGGGCGCGGCTCTGCAGACGGTCACGGGCGTATTCCACGGCATTCTGGTAGGAACGCTCGGCCGAGGCCAGGCCCTGGATGCCGACACCCAGGCGCTCGTAGTTCATCATGGTGAACATGGCCGCCAGGCCCTTGTTCGGCTCGCCGACGATATAGCCGACCGCTTCGTCGAAGTTCATCACGCAGGTAGCCGAGCCCTGGATGCCCATCTTGTGCTCGATCGAGCCGCACGTGGCCGGGTTGCGCGCGCCGAGGCTGCCATCTTCGTTGACCAGGAACTTGGGCACCAGGAACAGCGAGATGCCTTTCGGGCCTGCCGGTGCATCCGGCAGCTTGGCCAGTACCAGGTGGATGATGTTCTCGGTGAGGTCGTGCTCGCCGCCGGTGATGAAGATCTTGGTGCCGCTGACCTTGTAGCTGCCATCAGCCTGGGGCTCGGCCTTGGTGCGGATGATACCCAGGTCGGTACCGGCGTGGGGCTCGGTGAGGCACATGGAGCCGGCCCAGACACCCGAGTACATGTTCGGCAGGTACTTTTCCTTGAGCGCTTCACTGGCGTGGGCGTTGATCGACAGGCAGGCGCCGGCGGTCAGCATCGGGTACAGGCCGAAGGCCAGGCTCGAGGCATTGACCATTTCCTCGACCTGGGCCGAGACAACCTTGGGCATGCCCATGCCACCGAAGAGCGGATCTCCGCCAACGCCGACCCAGCCCCCTTCGGCATAAGTGTTGTATGCCTCGATGAAGCCCTCCGGGGTGCGCACCGAGCCGTTGTCCCAGTGGCAACCCTCTTCGTCGGCAGCGCGGCTCAGCGGCGCGATGGTCTTGCCGGTGACCTTGCCGGCCTCCTCCAGCACGGCCATGGCCGTGTCGGCATCGACTGCCTCGGCAAGGCCGGGCAGTTGCGACCAGAGCGTGGCCACGTCGAAGACTTCATTGAGGACGAAGCGCATATCGCGCAGGGGCGCTTTATATTCAGCCATGACAACCTCTCGCTATAAGGGTCGGGGCGGCCCGTGAAGGCCGCGGCACTGGGATGACCGCAGTGTAACCGAACAACTTTTACGAGACATAGGGTCATCATGCGACCGAATGGTCAGACATAGTCACGCGCTAACCCGCCATGCGCACGGCCCCACGCCGCGACTGCTGACCAAAGGTCATGACGCAGTTACGCCCCGCTCCCTTGGCGCTGTACAGCGCCTGGTCGGCGGACTTGAGCACTTCGTCGGGGTTGCGGTGCTCGACCTGGCGCTCGGCGACGCCGATGCTGATGGTCACCGACACCGTGGTATTGGCGCCGCCCCCACGGCGCTGGCGACCGGTGGAGTCATCCTGCGGTCGGCTGTTCTGGTCGCGCAACTGGATGGCATAGTTGGCGATCATCTCGCGCACCGCCTCCAGGTGCGGCAGGCATTCTTCGGCGGTCTTGCCGGCGAACACCAGGGCGAACTCCTCGCCACCGTAACGGTAGGCGCGCCCGCCCCCGGTCACCTTGGACAAGCGGCTGGCAACCAGGCGCAACACCTGGTCGCCGACATCGTGACCATGGGTGTCGTTGAATTTCTTGAAGTGGTCGACGTCGGTCATGGCGATCACATAGTTGCGCCCCAGGCGTTGCATGCGCTCGTTCAGGGCGCGCCGCCCCGGCAGGCCGGTCAGCTCGTCGCGGAAGGCCATCTGGTAGGCCTCGTGGGATACCGCGGCGGCGATCATCAGCATCACCTGGCTGCACATGATGTTCAGGGTGAACGGCAGGATAAAGGTCTTGGGCAGCATCCAGAAGATGCCGATAAGGCCAATGATCTGCGCGGCATGCAACGGCCTGGGCTCACGCAGGTACTGCACCACCAGCAGGATGAACACCGCCAGGAACAGCGGATAGGCCAACTGGATGAGGCTCATCCACTGGCCATGCAGCGAGGGCCAGCGGATCTCGGCCAACCAGCCCAGCAGCGCCTCTGGGAAGCTCTGCTCCAGGGCCACCGCCACGCTGCTCACGGCGAACAGCACGGCGAAGCGGGCCAGCAGGTCCTGGGCCAGGTGCGTGCGTTCCTGCCACGCACCGTACAGGCCGAACAGCGCGGGTAGCAGCAGACAGACCAGGTGGAAGATCACCGCGGCATCCTCGCGGACTCGGCCATTGTCGCGATAGAAGTCGGTCTGGGTATCGAGCAGGAAATAGGCGATGTAGACCGTGACCATCAGGAACAGCTCGCGCTGGCGGCGGTATACGGCGCAGTAGGCGCCACCCAGCAAAAGCACCAAGGTGGGTAGAACGTTGAACAGCGATGTGAAGAAGACGCTGAGGTCCCTTACATAGGCTGCCGCAAGCCCTGCCAGCAACAGAATCAGCGAAGGCAGGAAGTGGCTCGCGCGTACAGCGGATAGACGAAACAAGGGTAATCTCCGACCCGGCAGATCAATAATGGCATTGTGCCCCTACTTCATCGGCAGTGCACATGAATAGATGAATACAGATGCCCGCTTTAACGGCAGATCAGGGGCGAAGCTTGAGACTTTCTCGTTACTGGATGCGACACCCGGTAGGATTATTCCTGTTTGTTTACACAGGGCCGCTCCTGCCGGGGCAGGCGTAGACTGCAAAAAAGAGGCAAAAAAAAACCGCCTACCGGTAAGGGCAGGCGGTTTTCTTACAACCGGCGAGCTTAGATGGACAGACCGAAGTCTTCTTCCTTCATCGCCATGAGGTTATCGGCGCCAGACAGAATCGCCGCCACATGGCTGCGGGTACGCGGCAGGATGCGCTGGAAGTAGAAGCGCGCAGTCTGCAGCTTGGCGGTGTAGAACGCCTCTTCGCTGGTGCCGGCCGCCAGTTTCTCGGCTGCCAGGCGGGCGATGTCGGCCCAGAAGTAGGCCAGGCACGCGTAGCCAGAGTACATCAGGTAGTCCACCGAAGCGGCACCCACTTCCTCGCGGTCCTTCATCGCGGCCATGCCGATCTTCATGGTCAGCTCGCCCCACTCCTTGTTGATCGCGGCCAGTGGCTCGACGAACTCTTTGGTGGTGGCGTTGCCTTCCTGGGATTGGCAGAACTTGTGAACGATCTTGGTGAAGCCCTTGAGCGCCTCGCCCTGGGTCATCAGCACCTTGCGGCCGAGCAGGTCGAGCGCCTGGATGCCGGTGGTGCCTTCGTACAGCATGGAAATACGGCTGTCGCGTACGTTCTGCTCCATGCCCCATTCAGCGATGAAGCCGTGGCCGCCGTAGATCTGCACACCGTGGTTGGCAGACTCGAAACCGACTTCGGTCATGAACGCCTTGGCAATCGGGGTCAGGAAGGCCAGCAGCGCGTCGGCCTTCTTGCGCTCTTCCTCGTCCTGGCTGTACTTGACGATGTCCACCTGCTTGGCGGTGAAGTAGACCATGGCGCGGTTGCCTTCGGCGAAGGCCTTCATGGTCAGCAGCATGCGGCGCACGTCCGGGTGGACGATAATCGGGTCAGCGGCTTTTTCCGGTGCTTTCGGGCCGGTCAGCGAGCGCATCTGCAGGCGATCGCGGGCATATTTCAGGCCGCCCTGGAATGCCACTTCGGCGTGGGCCAGGCCTTGCAGCGCAGTACCCAGGCGAGCGGTGTTCATGAAGGTGAACATGCAGTTCAGGCCCTTGTTGGCGGGGCCGATCAGGTAGCCGGTGGCGCTGTCGAAGTTCATCACGCAGGTGGCGTTGCCGTGGATGCCCATCTTGTGCTCGAGCGAGCCGCAGCTCACGCCGTTGCGCTCGCCCACGCCGCCTTCGGCGTTGGGCAGGAACTTCGGCACGATGAACAGCGAGATGCCCTTGGTGCCGGCCGGTGCGTCGGGCAGGCGGGCCAGGACGATGTGCACGATGTTGTCGGCCATGTCGTGCTCACCGGCCGAGATGAAGATCTTGGTGCCGGACACTTTGTAGCTGCCGTCGGCCTGAGGTTCGGCCTTGGTGCGCAACATGCCCAAGTCGGTGCCGCAGTGCGGTTCGGTCAGGCACATGGTGCCGGTCCATTCGCCGGACACCAGTTTGGTCAGGTAGGTCTCCTGCTGCTCGGGGGTACCGTGCTCGGAGATGGTGTTCATCGCGCCATGGGACAGGCCTGGGTACATGCCCCACGACCAGTTCGACTCACCGACCATTTCGCTCAGGGCCAGGCCCAGCGACTCAGGCAGGCCCTGGCCGCCGTGCTCGGCGTCGTGGGCCAGGCTCGGCCAGCCGCCTTCGACGAACTGCTGGTAGGCTTCCTTGAAGCCGGTCGGGGTCTTCACGCCCGCCTCGCTCCAGGTGCAGCCTTCCAGGTCGCCGACGCGGTTCAGCGGGGCCAGCACCTCTTCACAGAACTTCGCGCCTTCCTGCAGGATCGCGTCGACCATGTCGGGCGTGGCGTCCTGGCAGCCCGGCAGGCTCTGATAATGCGCCTCATAGCCAAGCAGTTCGTCGCGGACGAAGCGGATATCACGCAAGGGGGCTTTGTAATCAGGCATTGCGATGAACCTCTGTGATGAGTTCGGTGGGAAGACCGCGGGTACCGACCAGCTCTTGGCGGCTTTCGGTCAAACAGTTGTTTGAAACTTACGTTTAGGAGGCCTCGCTGTCAAGGTGGGCTAACAATGGCATTTATGCCGCCGAATATGATGATTCAGCCAAGCACCCTCAAACGCATCGCGGGGCAAGCCTGCTCCCACGAATGGAAGCGGGCTTGCCCCGCGAAGTAAGCGAATGGGGTTCAGCGAGTCAGGCGTAGGTGTCGATGAACCGACCGAGCATTTCATCGGAAGCCTTGGCAACTTTGGCACCCAGTTCGACTTCGTGCTTGCCCAGGGCCAATTGCACGGTGCTGGTGGCCAGATCCATCTGCTGGCTGCGGTCAACGCCGCGCAGGCGCTCGGCCTGGTAGTCGGTGGACTGCCCGCTGGTGCCACGTTCGACGGCGCCGCTGGCGATCTGCTGGGCGGCCTGGTCGACACGGTTCTGGCCGTTCTGGATGGCACCCAGGCCCGCGTAGTAGGCGGAGCTCGCATTGATTACCATGTCAGGACTCCATGACGCTGGATGATGAACAGGCCTTATTAAAGCAGCAGAACGGGAAAAAGGCCCGTTGAAATCCCTAATAGCCTTGTGCCAGCCGATAGACAGGAGACCTAATCCAACAGGTCCAGATGCAAATGCTCGGCCACCGCAGCCGCGCCCGCCACCTTCAACCAGGGCACGCGCCCCAGGCATGGTGCGGGCAGCCGCTCGGCCAGGCTCGACAGGTTCTCTTCCAGACGCGATGTGCGCGGATCAACGATGTTCGCCACCCAACCGGCCAGTTGCAGGCCATCGCGGGCGATGGCCTCGGCGCTGAGCAAGGCGTGGTTGATGCACCCCAACCGCACCCCTACCACCAGGATCACCGGTAGTTTCAGGGCAATGGCCAGGTCTGACAGGTTCGCATGGTCGGACAACGGCACCCGCCAGCCGCCGGCCCCTTCGATCAAGGTGAAGTCGGCGTGCTGCGCCAGCACCTGCTGCATCGCATTACGCAGCACCAGTACGCTCAACACCACCCCCGCCTCGTGCGCCGCCACGTGTGGAGCGATGGCCGGCTCGAAAGCGAAAGGGTTGACCGATTCATAGGGCAGTTTGACCGAGCTTTCGTCAATCAATGCCAGGGCATCGCTGTTGCGCAACCCTCTGGGCGTCACCATGCAGCCGGATGCCACCGGCTTGGCCGCCAACGTGCTCAGCCCCGACTGCATCGCCGCATGCAGCAGACCCGCGGCGATGGTGGTCTTGCCGACATCGGTGTCGGTGCCGGCAATGAAATAGGCCTGGCTCATGTCACTGCTCCCCGGCCAGCGGTTTGCGCAAGACGCCATACACCACCTGATAGGTGGCAGGCAGCCCCTGAGGCTGGCGGAACTGTTCATAGGCCTGCAACAGGCCCTGCATCCGCGCACGTCCGGTCAACCCCGATGGGCGCCCCGGATTGAGGTTGTGCGCACCCAGTGCCTTGAGCTCGTGGGTCAGGCTGCGCACGTCGGGGTAATGCAGTACATGGGGATGTCGCTCCAGGCCGATCAGCTCCAGACCGCTTTCCCCGCATAGACGCTGGTAATCCTCGAAACGCCGGAAGCGATTGACGTGCACCATGCCATCGACGGCTTGCCAGCTGGCACGCAACTCATCAAGGGTGCCCACGCACAAGCTGCTGAATGCCAGCACCCCGCCTGGGCGCAGCACCCGCCGCGCCTCACCCAGCACGCTGGCGAGCTGGCCGCACCACTGCACCGCCAGGCTGCTGAACAGCAGATCGACACTGCCATCGCGCAACGGCAGACGCTCGGCGTCACCCGTCACATGGTGCCGGGCGCCGCCTTGCTCACGGGCATGGCGCAACATGCCCTCGGCAATGTCCACCGCCACACCGTCGGCATCGCTGAAGCGCTCGGCCAGGACCCGGCTGAAATGGCCGGTGCCACTGCCCATGTCCAGCCAGCGCGCTGGGACGAGACCTGCGGGCAGTTTCTCCAACAGCGCCATGCCTACTGCGCGCTGCAAGGCCGCGACACTGTCATAGCTGGCCGCAGCGCGGGAAAACGAAGCCGCCACCTGGCGCTTGTCCGGCAGGGCACCGGGCAAGGTGGGCTGGGAAAGATCAGTCATCGCCACTCTCATGCAGGAAACTCTTGATGCCCGCCGCCAGCTCCTGCGGGTACTCCAGCAGGAAGGCGTGGGAACTGTCTTCGACCAGGCCGACTTCCACGTCGGGCAACAGGTCGCTCAGGGCCTTGGCAGCCTCCACCGGCACCAGCGCATCACTGCCGGCGAACAGGTGCAGCTGCGGGCCGCCGTATTGCTCCAGGGCAGCGCGTGTATCAAGGCTGTCCAGCACCTCCAGCCCAGTGGCCAGGTACAGCGGATCGGTATCGGGCACGCCGACGCCCAGTTGGCGCAGCAAGGTGCGCGGTTGCTGCGCGCCATCGCTGCACAAGGTGCGAAAGCGCTTGAGGGTCACCTGGGTATGGCTGCGGCAGCCATCGAGGAAGGTACCGAAGGTATCCGGTGCCATCCCGTGCGGCCAATCCGGCCGAGCGACAAAGCTGGGATTGCTCGCCAGCGTGAGCAAGCCGCAGCAATGATCGCCGCGCTTGTGGGCCAGGGCGCTGGCGAGCATGCCACCCAGCGACCAGCCGCCAAGCCACACGTCGTTGGGCAGCTTGCGGTCGAGGTAGTCGACCCAGGCCAGCGGGTCGCTGTCGGCCAGGTCCGGCAACGGCATCAGTTCGACCTGCAGGCGCGGGTCCTGGGCACGCAGGCTGGCGGCCAGCGGCTCCAGTGAGGCGGTGCCCAGCCCCCAGCCGGGCAGAAGGATCATTCGGTTACGCATCGGCGGACTCCAGCTGTGGATAACACTCGGCCAATGCATTCAACAATAGCTGCACCTGCGCCTCACTGTGGGCGGCGCTCAGGGTCACCCGCAGACGGGCGCTGCCAGCGGGTACGGTGGGTGGGCGAATCGCCGTGACCAGCAGACCGCGTTCACGCAACAAGCGGGACAATGCCAGCGCCCGCCCCGCATCGCCGATAAGGATCGGCTGGATCGCGGTGTGGCTTTCCATCAGGGTCAGGCCGATCTGCTCGGCGCCTGTGCGGAACTGCTGGATCAGCGCGGCCAGGTGCTCGCGCCGCCAGCGCTCCCGGCTCAGCAGCTCCAGCGCCTTGAGCGTGGCGCACGCCAATGCCGGCGGCTGGCTGGTGGTGTAGATGTAGGGCCGGGCGAACTGCACCAGTGCCTCGATCAGGTCCTCGCTGCCGGCAACGAAGGCGCCGGCGGTGCCACAGGCCTTGCCCAACGTGCCGATCAGCACTGGTACGTCGTCGACACCCAGGCCGAAATGCTCGACCAGGCCGCCGCCGTTGGCGCCCAAGGTACCAAAGCCATGGGCATCGTCGACCATCAGCCATGCCCCACGGCCGCAGGCGACCTTGGCCAGGGCCGGCAGGTCGGCGCAATCGCCATCCATGCTGAACACGCCATCGGTGACCACCAGGGTATTGCCGGTGGCTTTCTCCAGGCGACTGGCCAGGCTGGCCGGGTCGTTGTGCAGATAGCGGCTGAAGCGGGCGCCACTGAGCAGCCCGCCGTCGAGCAGGGAAGCGTGGTTGAGGCGGTCCTGCAAGACTGTGTCGCCCTGCCCCACCAGCGCGGTGATGGCCCCGAGGTTGGCCATGTAGCCAGTGGAAAACAGCAACGCGCGAGGGCGCCCGGTCAACTCGGCCAGTGCTTCTTCAACGTCATGGTGCGGCGTGCTGTGGCCGATCACCAGGTGCGAGGCGCCACCGCCGACACCCCAGCGCTCGGCGCCATCGCGCCAGGCCTTGATCACCTCGGGGTGATTGGCCAGGCCCAGGTAGTCATTGCTGCAGAAGGCCAGCAGCGGCTGGCCATCGACCACCACCTGCGGCACTTGCGGGCTGTCCAGCAGCGGCCGTTGCCGATAGAGGTCCGCGGCACGCCGTTCGGCCAGGCGCGCGGCGAGATCGAAGGCCATGCTCAGGCCGAGGCTGCGTCGTAGAACAGCTCGCTGCTGCGCTGCTCGACCAGCGCCTGTTCGATGGCGGCCTGGTGCACTTCGTCGGCGTGCTCTTCACGGGCTTCCGGCTGGATACCCAGGCGGGCGAACAGCTGCATGTCCTTGTCGGCCTGCGGGTTGGCCGTGGTCAGCAGCTTCTCGCCGTAGAAGATCGAGTTGGCCCCGGCCATGAACGCCAGGGCCTGCATCTGCTCGTTCATCTGCTCACGGCCGGCCGACAGGCGCACGTGGGACTTGGGCATGAGGATCCGGGCCACGGCGAGCATGCGGATGAAGTCGAACGGATCGACGTCTTCCTCGTCGGCCAGCGGCGTGCCAGCAACCTTGACCAGCATGTTGATCGGCACCGACTCCGGGTGCTCGGGGAGGTTGGCCAGCTGGATCAACAGGCCGGCGCGGTCGTCCAGCGACTCGCCCATGCCAAGGATGCCCCCGGAGCAGATCTTCATGCCGGCGTCACGCACGTAGGCCAGGGTCTGCAGGCGTTCGCTGTAGGTGCGGGTGGTGATGATGCTGCCGTAGAACTCCGGCGAGGTGTCGAGGTTGTGGTTGTAGTAGTCCAGGCCGGCTTGGGCCAAGGCCTGGGTCTGCTCCTGGTCGAGCTTGCCGAGGGTCATGCAGGTTTCCAGGCCCATGGCCTTGACCCCTTTGACCATCTCCAGCACGTAGGGCATGTCCTTGGCCGAGGGATGCTTCCACGCCGCGCCCATGCAGAAGCGGGTCGAGCCGATGGCCTTGGCCCGGGCGGCCTCCTCCAGCACCTTCTGCACTTCCATCAGCTTCTGTTTTTCCAGCCCGGTGTTGTAGTGGCCGGACTGCGGACAATATTTGCAATCTTCCGGACAGGCGCCGGTCTTGATCGACAGCAGCGTGGAAACCTGCACGCGGTTGGGGTCGAAATGTGCACGGTGAACGGTCTGGGCCTGGAACAGCAGGTCATTGAACGGCTGCTGGAACAGTGCCTTGACCTCGGCCAGGGACCAGTCGTGACGGGTTGTTGCAATTGCGCTGGCGCTCATCGGCGTTTCCTTATCTATGGTCTGACTGACGCCGGGACAGGGAAACCCACCAGCGCATCACGGATAGCTCGCATAGTCACGGAAGGCCCCATGAACTGTCAACCAATCAAGAACACACTGGTTTACATCTGTACAAATATCGAACAATCCTGTTTGCTTTGCGATGAGCTCGCGGGGCAGCCCTACCCACTGTGCGTCGCCTGCGAGCAGGCGCTGCCCTGGCTGCAGGAGCAATGCCGCCGTTGCGCGCTGCCCCTGGCCCTGGACGACCTTCTCTGCGGCAGTTGCAGCCGCCGCCCACCGGCATTCAGACGGGTGATCGCGCCCTGGCATTACGGCTTTCCCGTCGACACCCTGATAAGCCGCTTCAAGCACAACTGCCAGTGGCCCCTGGGACGGTTGCTCGCCCAACTGCTCGGCCAGAACCTGAGCCACCACTATCACGAAGGCTTGCCACGGCCAGATCGCTTGTTGCCCGTTCCCCTGGCCGGGCGTCGACTGCGCCAGCGCGGCTTCAACCAGGCGGCGATGCTCGCCCGCTGGCTCGCCAGACAGTTGCGCCTGCCCTGCGACGAGCACTTGCTGCAGCGGGTGCGCGATACACCGGCGCAACAGGCGCTCGGTGCCAAGGCCCGGCAACGCAACCTGCGTCAGGCCTTCGCCCTCGCCCCGGGCAGTGAACTGGACGGCCTGCATCTGGCGCTGGTCGACGACGTGCTGACCACCGGGGCGACCGCACAGACCATCGCCCGATTGCTGCGCCAGGCCGGTGCCCGGCGGGTGGATATCTACTGCCTGGCGCGCACACCGCGCCCGGGCCAGGCTTGACTTGCCCCGGTGACGGCGGCAACGTCGCGGGACCTACACCACGCCTGATGCCCGCCCATGTCCCTGCCCGCCTTGCTCACCCAGCACATCGCCCGCCGCCCACAGCGCATCGCCCTGCTGCAACATGTCGCCGAGCAGGGGTCCATCACCCGCGCCGCCAAGGCCGCGGGGATCAGCTACAAGGCCGCCTGGGATGCCATCGACGAACTCAACAACCTGGCGGCACACCCCCTGGTCGAACGCAGCACCGGGGGCCGGGGCGGTGGTGGCGCCCGGCTGTCCGCCGAAGGCGAACGGGTACTGCGCCTGTACCAGCGCCTGCAGGCGTTGCAGGCAGAGATCCTGGAGTCCGCCGAGGACAGCAGCGACTTCGCCCTGCTTGGCCGGCTGATGCTACGCACCAGTGCGCGCAACCAGTTGCAGGGACGCATCAGCGGGCTGCGCCGCGAAGGCCGACATGACCGTATCAGCCTGGACCTGGGCGGCGGTCTGGAGATCGAGGCCTTGATCACCCGGGGCAGTACCGAGCGGCTGGAGCTGGCGCTGGGGGGCACGGTGGTGGCGCTGCTGAAGGCGGGGTGGGTGCAGTTGCTGGGGCCGGACGAGCTGGCGGAGCAAGGCAGCAATTGCCTGAAGGCCAAGGTCGAGGAGCTTGTCGGTGAGCAGGACGGTCCAGTCGAGGTGCGCCTGGCACTGGGTAACGGGCAGACTTTGTGCGCTTTCGCCGAGGCTGACTGGCTGGCGCAGTATCAAGTCGGGCCGCAGAGCATGATGCGGGTGCAGTTCCATCCGTCGTTCGTGTTGCTGGGCGTGCCGGTCTAACCGGCTACGACAAGGGCGGGGCCTGCCTTGTGATTGGGGTAACATGCAGCCACGCCGTCCCCGCGCCTGGAGCCTTTCATGTCCCACCCCTTCGACACCCTCACCCCCGACCTCGTGCTGGACGCCGTGGAAAGCCTTGGCTTTCTCAGCGATGCGCGGGTGCTGGCGCTCAACAGCTACGAAAACCGTGTCTATCAGGTGGGCATCGAGGGAGAACAACCGCTGATCGCCAAGTTCTACCGCCCTGGGCGCTGGAGCGATGCGGCAATCCTCGAAGAACATGCCTTCACCGCCGAACTGGCGGAGTGCGAAGTGCCCGTGGTGGCGCCGCTGCTGCACGAGAGCCGCTCCCTGTTCGAGCACCGGGGGTTTCGCTTTACCCTGTTCCCGCGCCGTGGTGGCCATGCCCCGGAGCCGGGCAACCTCGACCAGTTGTACCGCCTGGGTCAGTTGCTCGGGCGCTTGCATGCCGTGGCGGCCATCCGGCCATTCGAACACCGTGAGCAGCTGGCTGTGGACAACTTTGGCCATGCCTCGCTCAACACCCTGCTGGACGGTGGCTTCGTTCCTCGCGAGCTGCTGCCGGCCTTCGAATCCGTGGCCCGCGACCTACTCAAGCGGGTCGAGGATATCTACGCCCGCACCCCGCACCAGCGAATCCGCCTGCACGGCGACCTGCACCCCGGCAACCTGATGCACCGCGACGACGTCTACCATGTGGTCGACCTCGACGACTGCCGCATGGGCCCCGCGGTGCAGGACCTGTGGATGATGCTTGCCGGCAGCCGCGAAGAGCGCCTCGGCCAGCTGGCCGAGCTGATCGACGGCTACAACGAATTCCACGACTTCGACCCGCGTGAACTGGCCCTGATCGAGCCGCTGCGCGCCCTGCGCCAGCTGCACTACAGCGCCTGGCTGGCGCGGCGCTGGGATGACCCGGCATTCCCGCGCAGCTTCCCGTGGTTCGGCCAGCCGCGCTACTGGGGTGACCAGATCCTGGCCCTGCGTGAACAGATGGCCGCCCTCGATGAACAACCGCTGAAATTGTTCTAGGTGCACGTCGCGCTCTGTCTACAATAGGCGTCGCTTTATTTAGCTACCTAAGCAAGGATTCTGCATGCACGCCGCAAACCCGCGTCGCGGGTATATTCTGGGCCTCGGCGCCTACATCATCTGGGGCCTGTTCCCCCTGTACTTCAAAGCCATCCAGAGCGTCCCGGCGGTGGAGATCATCGTCCATCGGGTGCTTTGGTCGGCGCTGTTCGGCTCGCTCCTGCTGCTGGTATGGAAGCACCCCGGCTGGTGGCGCGAACTGCGCGACAACCCCAGGCGCCTGGCCATCCTGGCCCTGAGCGGCACGCTGATCGCCGGCAACTGGCTGACCTATGTATGGGCGGTGAACAACGGGCGAATGCTCGAGGCCAGCCTGGGCTACTACATCAACCCGCTGATCAACGTACTACTGGGCATGTTGCTGCTCGGTGAGCGCCTGCGCCGCCTGCAATGGCTGGCAGTGGGCCTGGCGGCCCTGGGCGTGGCGCAACAGGTCTGGCAGGTCGGCAGCCTGCCCTGGGTATCGTTGGCGCTGGCACTGTCCTTCGGCTTCTACGGGCTCATCCGCAAGCAGGCGCCGGTCGCGGCGCTGCCCGGCCTGGTGGTCGAAACCTGGATGCTGGTACCACTGGCGATCGGTTGGCTGCTGCTGCACCCAACGGCCAACAGCGCCAGCCTGGCGTTTTTCAACAGCAGCGAGGCACTGTGGCTGATCGCCGCCGGCCCGGTCACCCTGATACCCCTGGTGTGCTTCAACGCCGCCGCGCGCCACCTGCCGTATACCACCCTGGGCTTCCTGCAGTACCTGGCGCCGACCCTGGTGCTGCTGCAGGCGGTGTGGCTGTTCGATGAGCACCTGACCTCCAGCAACCTGCTGGCGTTCGCGTGCATCTGGGCGGGGCTGGCGGTGTACAGCGTCGATGCCTGGCTGAGTTTGCGCAAGCGCGCCTGATCAATTAATGATCAAACACCTGCAGGCCACGGACTTCGTGGCCTGCAGCAAGGTCTCCAGAGGTTATCCACACCCTCGTCCCCGTGGTTTGTGCACAAGCAACTGATTACTGGGTGTTTTTTGCTCAATACTGGCTAACCGGCGTAGTTATTGGGCTGTAGCAGTACGCCCCCAGGTTATCCACAGGGGCGTCCCCGTTAAATCGGGATAACCGTGGGAGCGGCGGTTCGCCGTTGCGACTTGCCCCGCGATTGCCCGCAATCAATCCTCCGGCCGCAGCCGCAACTCCACCATCAGATCATCCGCCAGGCTCTCCAACCTTGCCTGCAAATCATCCAGAGACAAGGTCAAGGGCAGCGCCAGCAGTGCATCGGCCTGGAACAATGGCTCGCTGCTCATCGGCGCCGGGCGCACCTCAGTGCTCAGACGCTCCACATTCACCCCAAGCTCTGCCAGCAGGCGGGTAATGTCGCGAACGATGCCGGGCCTGTCGTTGCCCACCAGTTCCATCGCTATCGGTTTCCAGGTGCAGGACGGCTCGATGCCGCTTTCGGCGATCAACACTCGAATGCCGTGGTCGCCCAGTTTCTGCAACGACTCGACCAGTTCGGCGTAGTTCTCCGCCGGTACCGCCACCCGCAAGATCCCGGCGAACTGGCCGGCCATGCGTGACATGCGGCTTTCCAGCCAGTTGCCATTGTGATCGGCGATGCACTGGGCGATACGTTCTACCTGCCCGGCCTTGTCAGGGGCGATCACGGTCAGTACAAGATGGTCCACGGGGCCACTCCTTCATTCGTCTGCAAGCGCCGCCGCAGATGGGGGCGATACGGGGATCGAATCAGTATAGGCAAGGCGCGGCAACCTGCCGCAGGACAGCCAGGCCAACTAATCGTGTACTGTTTCAAGATTTATCTGGAACAATCCACCTGTTTTTTGCGAACATGTCGCCTCCCAGCGTGACCCTATGCGTCCAATCGGTCGCAGAGCGACGCTTTTAGTCTGATGTTTACCTGCCTGCTGCTTCATGTAGTATGCATCGGCGCGGACTACAAAAACGTCGTTTCGATGTCTGCCAAGGCGCCTGTGAAAATACGCCAACCGCCCGCCGGCCCGTCTGGCGAGCCGCACCCAGCCGCCCCGGATTACGCGGGCATGCACTGGTGCCGTGTTTAGAGAAGCGCTACAGGCTTAATACAGAAGAGCGAAAGCGAAATAGCTGAGCAGAGGTGAGGCAAGCAATGACTGGATACGTTCAAGTCGGTGGCCTTCAGGTCGCCAAGGCCCTGTACGACTTCGTCAACGACGAAGCGATTCCTGGAACCGGCATCGAAGCCGACAAGTTCTGGGCCGGGGCGGCAGAGATCATTAAAGACCTCGCTCCCAAGAACAAAGCCCTGCTCGCCAAGCGCGACGAGCTGCAAGCCAGGATCGACGCCTGGCACCAGGCCCGCAAAGACCAGGCCCATGACGCCGTCGCCTACAAGGCATTCCTCCAGGAGATCGGCTACCTGCTGCCACAAGTCGAGGACTTCCAGGCCACCACCCAGAACGTCGATGACGAGATCGCGGTCATGGCCGGCCCGCAGTTGGTGGTGCCGGTGATGAACGCCCGTTTCGCCCTGAACGCCGCCAATGCCCGCTGGGGCTCGCTGTATGACGCGCTGTACGGCACCGATGTCATCAGCGATGAAGGCGGCGCTGAAAAAGGTCAGGGCTACAACAAGGCCCGTGGCGACAAGGTCATCGCCTTCGGCCGTGCCTTCCTCGACCAGGCCGCGCCGTTGGCCGCAGGCTCCCATGTCGACTCCACCGCCTACCGCATCGACGGCGGCAAGCTGGTGGTCGCCCTCAAGGGCGGCAGCAACAGCGGCCTGCGTGACGATGCCCAGCTGATCGGTTTCCACGGCGATGCCGCCGCACCGACCGCCGTACTGCTCAAGCACAACGGCCTGCACTTCGAGATCCAGGTCGACGCCAGCACCCCGGTCGGCAGCACCGACGCCGCCGGCGTGAAAGACATCCTGATGGAATCGGCTCTGACCACCATCATGGACTGCGAAGACTCGGTCGCCGCCGTCGATGCCGACGACAAGGTCATCGTCTACCGCAACTGGCTGGGCCTGATGAAAGGCGATCTGGCCGAAAGCGTGAGCAAGGGCGGCAAGACCTTCACCCGCACGATGAACCCGGACCGCGAGTACGCGGCGCCCAATGGCGGCAGCGTGACCCTGCACGGCCGCTCGCTGCTATTCGTGCGCAACGTCGGGCACCTGATGACCAACCCGGCGATCCTCGACGCCCAGGGCAACGAAATCCCCGAAGGTATCCAGGACGGCCTGTTCACCAACCTGATCGCCCTGCACAACCTCAACGGCAACACCAGCCGCAAGAACACCCGTACCGGCAGCGTCTACATCGTCAAGCCGAAGATGCATGGCCCTGAAGAGGTGGCATTCGCCGCCGAGATCTTCAGCCGCGTCGAAGACCTGCTGGGCATGCAGCGCAATACCGTCAAGGTCGGCATCATGGACGAGGAGCGCCGCACCACGGTCAACCTCAAGGCCTGCATCAAGGCTGCGGCCGAGCGCGTGGTGTTCATCAACACCGGCTTCCTCGACCGCACCGGTGACGAGATCCACACCTCCATGGAGGCCGGCGCCGTGGTGCGCAAGGGCGCCATGAAGAACGAGAAGTGGATCGGCGCCTACGAGAACAACAACGTCGACGTCGGCCTGGCCACCGGCCTGCAGGGTCGCGCGCAGATCGGCAAGGGCATGTGGGCCATGCCCGACCTGATGGCCGCCATGCTCGAGCAAAAGATCGCCCACCCGCTGGCCGGCGCCAACACCGCCTGGGTACCGTCGCCGACCGCCGCCACCCTGCACGCCCTGCACTACCACAAGGTCGACGTGCAGGCCCGTCAACGCGAACTGGCCTCGCGCACCCCGGCTTCGGTCGACGATATCCTGACCATCCCGCTGGCGGCCAACACCAACTGGTCGGCCGAGGAAATCCGCAACGAGCTGGACAACAACGCCCAGGGCATCCTCGGCTACGTGGTGCGCTGGATCGACCAGGGCGTGGGCTGTTCGAAGGTACCGGACATCAACGATGTTGGCCTGATGGAAGACCGCGCCACCCTGCGGATTTCCGCCCAACTGCTGGCCAACTGGCTGCGCCATGGCGTGGTCACCCAGGAGCAGGTGCTGGAAAGCCTCAAGCGCATGGCCGCGGTGGTGGACAAGCAGAACGCCGGTGACGCCCTGTACCGCCCGATGGCGCCGAACTTCGATGACAACATCGCGTTCCAGGCGGCGATCGAGCTGGTGGTGGAGGGTGCCAAGCAACCGAACGGCTACACCGAGCCGGTCCTGCACCGTCGTCGTCGCGAGTTCAAGGCGCGCAACGGGCTGTAAGCCGCCTGTAACGCATCGCGGGGCAATCCCGCTCCCACGCCAGTTCACATCTGGCGTGGGAGCGGGATTGCCCCGCGATCGTTTTCAGCTCTGCCCTATTCGCAACTCCTTCCTCACCAGCTCCAGCAACCTGTCCAGGTCCACCGGCTTTAGAAGGAAATCCACGACCCCCAGGTGCATCACGTCCACCGCTTCCTTCACATCGGTGTCGCCCGAGACGACGATGATAGGAAGAGCAGCCCGTTCCGTCTTATGCACCTCCTCGATCAGTTTCTGGCCATCCAGAGGTTTCATGCGCAGGTCGGTGATCATCAGTGCGATACGCGACTGATAATGCAGTTTGAGCAGCGCCTCCTCAGTTCCATCAGCCTCCATGCAGTCGATCTGGTGGCTCTGCAGATACAGGCACAATGCCTGTCTGCTCACCGGGTTGTCGTCCACCACCAGCACCACCGGACGAGCCGCGACAGGCGCACTCACTCCGGCCAGTGCCTCGCGCTCGGCGTCACTCAGTATGTCGTCATGCTCGGCCATGGCCCATCTCGTCAAAAAAATCTCGTTCACAGCTTAGGACCGCGAAATTTACATAGCCCGGTTCGCCTTTCGTCGGGTCCTTGACAGCCTCGCTCTAGACTTACGTCCAATGGGCACCACAGTACGGCCAGCCGACCATGGGGGCCGAGAACAACAAAGCCGACCCCTATAGATAGATATATATAGTTCGGCGTAGCGATACGGTCAGCTTCATGAGCAAAAAGGACGCCTATACCCAGGCCGGCAGGACAGCGGTACTGCAAAACATCCAGGGCACCCTGCAGTTCCTGCAGCGTTTCCCGCCGTTCAACCAGATGGAACACAGCCACCTGGCCTACCTGGTGGAACAGTGCCAGCTGCGCTTCTACGCGGGCGGCGAAAGCATCATCACGCCGGCCGAGGGCCCGGTCGAGCATTTCTATATCGTCAAGCAGGGGCGCGTGGTTGGCGAACGTCACCATGTCACCAAGCCAGGCACCGAGACCACCTTCGAGATCACCAGCGGTGAATGCTTCCCGCTGGCGGCTTTGCTCGGCGAGCGGGCCACCCGCACCGAGCACCTGGCCGGCGAAGACACCTTCTGCCTGCAACTGGACAAGGCCGCGTTCATCCGTGTGTTTTCCATGTCCGAGGTGTTCCGCGACTTCGCCTTGCGCGGCGTCAGCAGCCTGCTCGACCAGGTCAACCAGCAAGTGCGCCAGCGCGCCGTGGAGACCCTGGGTACCCAGTACTCGCTCAACACACCGCTGGGCGAACTGGCGCTGCGCCACCCGGTTGTGTGCACGCCAGACACGCCCCTGCGCGAAGCCGTGCGGCAAATGCACGAGCAACAGGTCGGCAGCATCGTGATCATCGATGAGCAGCGCCACCCCATCGGCATCTTCACCCTGCGCGACCTGCGCCAGGTGGTGGCCGACGCCAGCGCCGAACTGACCGCACCCATCGAGCGCTACATGACCGCCAAACCGTTCTACCTGAGCCCCCAGGCCAGTGCGTTCGATGCCGCCATGGCGATGACCGAACGCCACATTGCCCATGTCTGCCTGGTGGACAACCAGCGCCTGTGCGGGGTGATTTCCGAGCGCGACCTGTTCTCCCTGCAGCGCGTCGACCTGGTGCACCTGGCCCGCACCATCCGCCATGCACCGCGGCTGGACAGCCTGGTGGCACTGCGCGGCGAAATCGGCCAACTGGTCGAACGCATGCTCGCCCACGGCGCCTCTTCGACGCAGATCACCCAGATCATCACCCTGCTCAACGACCACACCGTGTGCCGGGTGATCGAACTGGCCATCGCCGAGCGCGGCGACCCGGGCGTGCCGTTCAGTTGGTTGTGCTTCGGCAGCGAGGGCCGCCGCGAGCAGACCCTGTACACCGACCAGGACAACGGCATTCTTTTCGAGGCCCGTGACGGCGCCGAAGCCGAGGCGATCCGCGCACGCTTGCTGCCGTTGGCCCAGCAGATCAACCACAACCTGGCCCAGTGCGGCTTCACCCTGTGCAAAGGCAACGTGATGGCCGGCAACCCCGAGCTGTGCCTATCGCGTGGCGAATGGGCGCGGCGCTTCGCCGGCTTCGTGCGCGAAGCCAGCCCCGAGAACCTGTTGGGCTCAAGCATCTACTTCGACTTGCGCGTGGTCTGGGGCGACGAGCAGGGCTGCGAGCAACTGCGCCAGGGCCTGCTGGAGCAAGTCGCGGACAACCGAATTTTCCAGCGCATGCTGGCCGACAACGCCCTGCGCCAGCGTCCGCCGGTCGGGCGCCTGCGCGAGTTCGTGCTGACCCGCCAGGGTGACGACAAGGCCGCCACCCTCGACCTCAAGGTGCAGGGCCTGACCCCGTTCGTCGATGGCGCCAGGCTGCTGGCCCTGGCCCACGGCATCACGGCGTGCAATACCCTGGAGCGGCTGCGCCAGCTGATCGCCAAGGGCATCATCGACTCGCTCGACGGCGCCGCCTATGAAGAGGCCTACCACTTCATCCAGCAGACCCGCATGCAGCAGCACCAACGCCAGAGCCGCGAGAACATGCCTTACTCCAACCGGCTCGACCCCGACAGCCTCAACCACCTGGACCGGCGCATCCTGCGCGAGTCCCTGCGCCAGGCCCAGCGCCTGCAGAGCAGCCTGGCCCTGCGGTACCAGTTGTGAACCTGTTCGCCTGGTTGCGCCCCACAGCCCCCGAACTCGATGCGGCGCTGCAGCGGCGCCTGGCCGCGCTGCCCGGCCCTGCGCCCCTGGGCGTGTGCTCCCTGCGCGAACAGCGCTGGGTGGTGCTGGACCTGGAGACCAGCGGCCTGAATCTCAATCGCGACCAGGTGCTGTCGATCGGCGCGGTGGCCATCGAGGACGGTGCCATCGACCTCGGTCGGCCATTCGAGCGGACCCTGCGTCGCCCCGAACAGAAAACCAACGCCAGCGTGCTGATCCACGGCCTGGGCCCCAGTGCCCTGGCCGCCGGCTGCGAACCGGCCGAAGCACTGCTCGACCTGATGACGTTCATCGGCGACAGTCCGGTACTGGCGTTCCATGCCCCTTTCGACCAGCGCATGCTGGCCCGGGCGTTGAAGGACAGCCTGGGCCTGCGCCTGCAGCATCCGTTTCTCGACGTGGCAGAGCTGGCGCCGATGCTCAACCCCGACACCGTGCTGCGCGAGGCCGGGCTGGACGACTGGATCGCCCGTTTCGGCCTCGAAGTCCAGGCCCGCCACCATGCCAGCGCCGATGCCCAGGTGACCGCGGAACTTGCGTTGATCCTCTTCAGCCAAGCGCGCCGCCAGCAACTGGACAGCCCGCTGCAGCTGGAACAGCGGGTGCGCCAGTGGCGACGACGCAAGGCGCAGCACCACGGCCTCTGATTTTTATCGCGCCCCCTGACATGCTGGCAATCCGATAAGCGTCAATTGCGCCCTCCCCCTGCCTCTGCCACAATCGCGAATAATTATCGTTAGTTAACGCATTCTTTCCCGGGGAACGCTTCTTGACGTCTGCGCACAGTCCACATGCCGAACTGGTCGGCGCGCTGTACCGCGACCATCGTACCTGGCTGCTGGCCTGGCTGCAGCGCAGCACCGCCTGCCGCCAGCGTGCCGAGGACCTGAGCCAGGACACCTTCGTGCGCCTGCTCGGCCGCGAGCGTTTGGACACCCCCCGCGAACCCCGCGCCTTTCTGGTCGCCGTGGCCAAGGGCCTGTTGTTCGACCACTTCCGCCGCGCCGCCCTCGAGCAGGCCTACCTCGCGGAACTGGCGCTGCTGCCCGAAGCCGAGCACCCGTCACCGGAACAGCAACACCTGATCCTCGAAGACCTCAAGGCCATCGACCGCTTGCTGGGCAAGCTCTCGAGCAAGGCCCGGGCAGCCTTCCTGTACAACCGCCTGGACGGCCTGGGGCACGCCGAGATCGCCGAGCGCCTCGGGGTGTCGATCTCGCGCGTGCGCCAGTACATCGCCCAAGGTCTGCGCCAGTGTTATGTCGCCCTTTACGGGGAGCCGACATGAAGCATGCCCCGGTTTCCAGCAAGGTGCTGGAAGCGGCCATCGCCTGGAAGCTGTGCCTCGACGAAGGTAGCGGTACCCCTGACGAACGCAGCGAGTTCACGCGCTGGCACGCCGCCCACGAGGAGCACGCCCGCGCCTGGCTGCAACTGGGCATACTCGACCAGCGCGTCAACGCTGCCGCCGGGCCGGTACGCCACACCCTGCTGCAATCCCGGGCCGGGTTGCGCCAGCGCCTGGGCGGCCTGGCCGGCATGCTGCTGCTCGGCAGCCTGCTGGCCTGGGCCGGCGCACCGTCACTGTCGCCCACCTACTGGCTGGCCGACCAACGAACCAGTACCGGCGAGCTGCGCACCCTGCGCCTGGAAGACGGCACCCTGCTCAGCCTCAACAGCCAGACCGCGGTGGACATCGACTTCCAAGGTGAGCAGCGACTGATCGTCCTGCACCAGGGCGAGATCTCGGTGGAAACCGGCCACAAGGACAGCCGCCCATTGCTGGTGCGCACCGAGGAGGGCCGCCTGCGTCCGCTGGGTACCCGCTTCCTGGTCAAGCGCGAGGAGGCCGGCACACGCCTGGAGGTGCTGCAGGCATCGGTAGCCGCCAAACCCCAGCACAGCGGCGACGAGCAGGTGCTGCGCGAAGGCCAGCAAGTGCTGATGAGCGCCGACGGCCTGGGCAGTGTCACCCCCGTGGCGGTCGGCAGCGACGCCTGGACCCGCGGCATGCTGGTGGTGGACAACGTGCGCCTGGCCGACCTGGTGGCCACCCTCGGCCAGTACCGCAGCGGCCATCTAGGCGTCAGCGACGCAGTGGCCGAGCTGCGCGTGAGCGGCAGTTTCCCGCTGACCGACACCGACCTGGCCCTGGCCTCGCTGCAACCGGTGCTGCCGGTGAAGATCGAACGGCATACGCCGTGGTGGGTCACCGTTACCGCCAAATAGCCCCAGCCAGCCCCCCTTTGGGAGCCGGCTCGCCGCCTCCCAAAGGGTTTTGCAAATCAGTCGTATTTTTTTCACACCCCCCTGTCACTTTCCCACTTTCGCTCGGCAAGGAAGCAGTCAGCACTATTTCGTCGAGGAGCCGCTGAATGTCCCGTGCCGTTGATGCTTTGCTTCGCCCCAGCCTGATGGCCCTGGCCATCGGCCTGGCCACCCCGTTGGCCAGCACCGCCCTGTTCGCCGCCGAACAGTCCGCCATGCGTGCCTACAACCTGCCCAGCGCACCGCTGGCCAGCACTTTAAACCAGATCGCCAGCCAGGCCGGTATCGCCCTGGCGCTGGATCCGGCGCTGGTCAGTGGGCGCAATTCGGCGCCGGTCAGCGGTCAGTTCGACGCCGTCGGCGCTCTGCAAGCCGCGCTACGTGGTACGGGCTTGCAACTGCAGCAGAGCAGCGCCGGCAGCTATAGCCTGGTAACGGCGAGCGAGGGCACGCTGGCACTGCCGGAGACCAACATCGACGCCAACAGCAGCTTTGAAAGCGCCTGGGGCGCGGTAGAGGGCTACACCGCCAAGCGCACCGCCGCCGGCACCAAGACCGACACCGCGCTGGTCGAAGTCCCACGCTCCATTTCCGTCGCCACCCGCCAGCAGATGAGCGACCGCGGCGTGCAGAGCCTGGATGATGCAGTGAAGTACATGCCCGGCATCGTCTCCGCCAGTTTCGGCAGCGACACCCGCTATGACTGGATGCGCGTGCGCGGCTTCGAGCCGACCCAGTTCCTCGACGGCCTGCCCCTGCCTCGCGGCGTCTATGCCAACCCGAAAGCCGAAACCTGGAACCTCGACCGCCTTGCACTGCTGCGTGGCCCGGCCTCGTCGGTGTATGGCCAGACCCCGCCCGGCGGCCTGCTGGACATGGTCAGCCGCCGCCCCCAGGCCGAGAGCAGCCACGAGATCCAGCTGCAGTACGGTAGCGACAACCACCGCCAGATCAACTTCGCCAGCACCGGCAAGCTCGATGAGCAGGGCCAGTTCCTCTATGGCGTCAGCGGCGTGGTGCGCGACAGCGGCACGCAGATCGACCATATCGACAACAAGCGCTACAACATCGCCCCAAGCCTGACCTGGAACATCGACGACGACACCTCGCTGACCTTCCTCAGCCAGTTCACCCGCGACGATACCGGCGCCACCAGCCAGTTCTACCCGATCCAAGGCACCAAGATCGACATGCCGTTCGGCAAGGTATCCCGCCACAAGAACCTGGGTGACCCGGATTACGAATACTACGACCGCACCTACTACGCGCTGGGCTATGCCTTCGAGCATCGTTTCAACGATGTCTGGCAGTTCCGCCAGAACCTGCGCTACACCAAGAGCGAGTTGTCGTTCCAGACGATCACCGTTGGTAGCTACTACCAACCCGGCGGCCCGGTGGACAACGAGGGCAATGCCAGCCGCATGTCCACCAACGTCGATGAGGACATCAGCCAGTTCGCGCTCGACAATAACTTCCAGGCCGACTTCACCACAGGCGATATCAGCCATACCGTGCTGATCGGCCTGGACCACCAGCGCACCAAGTCCGACTTCCTCTCCATCTATGGCTTCAACGTACCGCCCACCAACGTCAACAACCCGGTGTACGGTTTGCCGATCACCCGCCCGGACCGCGCCTCGGCCTATCTTGATTACAACCAGAAAACCGTGCAGACCGGGCTCTACATCCAGGACCAGATGGCGCTCGACAAATGGCGTCTGACCCTGGGCGGGCGTGAAGACTGGGTGCATACCGGCACCACGTTCCTCAACAAGGGCAATGCCACCAACACCCAGCGCGACAAGCAGTTCAGCGGCAACGCGGCACTGAGCTATGTGTTCGATTCAGGTTTTGTTCCCTACCTGTCCTACGCCGAGTCTTTCCAGCCAAGCACCGGCTCGAGCGCGGACGTCGAGAAGTCGTTCAAACCAACCGAAGGCCAGCAATGGGAGCTGGGGATCAAGTATCAGCCACCTGGCTCCAACACCTTGTTGTCTGCGGCCGTGTATGACCTCACCCAGAAGAACGTGACCGTCACCAACAACGTGGGTGGGGTGCCGGTCTCCAGCCAGACCGGTGAGGTCAAGGTCCACGGCCTGGAACTGGAAGCCGTCTCCGACGTCACCGACAACCTGAAAGTGATCGCCGCCTATACCCTGGCCAAGTCCGAAGTCCAGAAGGGGCAGTACAAAGGCAACCGCCTGCAACAGATGCCCAACCAGCAGGCCTCCTTGTGGGCCGACTACACCTGGCATACCGGTGTGCTTGACGGCTTCGGCATTGGCCTTGGCGCACGCTACACCGGCAACCGCTACGGTGACGAAGCCAACACCTGGCTCGGCAAGAGCAAGGCCTACACTGTGTTCGACGCCGCGGTGCACTACGACCTCGGCCGCCTGGACAGCAGCCTCAAGGGCGCCTCGGTGGCAGTCAACGCCAGCAACCTGCTGAACAAGGACTACCTCTCGACCTGCGACGGCTACTACTGCTACTACGGCGACCAGCGCAGTGTCGTCGCCAGCGCCACCTACAAGTTCTGAGTGACCGGAGCCATCGCGGGGCAAGTCGCATCGGCGCACCGCCGCTCCCACAGGCGGTGGGAGCGGCGGTGCGCCGATGCGACTTGCCCCGCGATGCGCAAGGAGCCGTGATGAAAAGCCAAACCATCCGCCGCTGGTCAGCGATCCACACCTGGAGCAGCCTGGTGTGCACGCTGTTCCTGCTGCTGCTGGCCCTCACCGGCCTGCCGCTGATCTTCCACCACGAGCTGGAACACCTGCTGGGCGATGCCCCCGAACTGCGCGAGATGCCCGCCGGCACCCCGCACCTGGACCTGCAGCAACTGGTGCTCAAGGCCGAACAACACCGTCCTGGCGAAGTCATGCAGTACTTCGGCTACGAAGAGGACGAACCCAACGGCGTGGTGGCAATCATGGCCGCCACCGCCGGCACCCACCCCGACCAATCGCACACCTTCATGCTCGATGCCCGCACAGGCGAGGCCGTGGCCATGCCGGCGGCCAACGGCGGTTTCATGATGCTGATGCTGCGCCTGCACGTGGACATGTTCGCCGGGTTGCCCGGCAAGTTGTGGCTGGCCTTCATGGGCCTGCTGTTCGTCGTCGCGATCTTCTCCGGCACGGTGCTGTACGCGCCGTTCATGCGCCGCCTGAAGTTCGCCACGGTGCGCCACGACAAATCCCGGCGCCTGCGCTGGCTCGACCTGCACAACCTGATCGGCGTGGTCACCCTCACCTGGGCCCTGGTGGTCGGCGTCACCGGGGTGATCAGCGCCCTGTCCGACCTGGTGATCGCCGCCTGGCGCAACGACAGCCTGGCGGCCATGGTCGCGCCCTACCGCGATGCCCCGCCGCTCACCGAACGCGCCCCGGCCACGCAGCTGCTGAAGATCGCCGAACAGGCCGCGCCCGGCATGCGCCCGGACTTCATCGCCTTCCCCGGCACGCGCTTCTCCAGCGAGCACCATTACGCGGTGTTCATGAACGGTGCCACACACCTGAGTTCGCACCTGTTCACGCCGGTACTGATCGATGCTCGCACCCTTGCAGTGACGGCCGTAGGCGATCGTCCCTGGTACATGGATGCGATGGGCCTGTCGCAGCCTTTGCATTTCGGCGATTACGGCGGGAGACCGATGCAGATCCTCTGGGCTTTGCTGGACGTGCTGACAATCATCGTGCTCGGCAGCGGCCTCTACCTGTGGTGGGGCAAGCAGCGCAAAACCAGGGAGTCGCGCGCATGAGCCACAGGTCGCAAGCCACTGTACGCATCTTCGTCTGGCCAGCGTTGATTGCCATATTTGGGCTTCTGGGCCTCTTCGCCGCACTGCTCGGCGACGGTGGCTGGGACATTCTGGCATGGGCCGGCCTGGGTCTGCCGGCCCTGTTGAGCTTGCGCGGGCTGCTCTGGCGTCGGGTGCGCTAGCCCGCTACCACCCCGCAACCGCAGGCATTGCCAAGCATGGGGATTTTCCTCAACCAAGGACCCGCCCCATGCGCCCCCTCGAACAACTGGAACAGATCGACCGACATATCAGCGACCTGCTCGGCGGCCTCCCGACCCTTGACCCTCAGCACCCCATCAACCCCGATACACGCACCTGGCTGCACGGCGAACTGGCCAGCTTCTGGACAACGGCCGATGAGCAAGGCGAAACCCCAAGACAAAAGCTGCTGGCACTGCGCAAGGCGCTGATGCTTGCCGAGGTTGAATTGCGCCTGGGCGACCAGACCTTGGCCAACGGGTCAGCCGAGCAGCTGCGGGCGTGCCTGGAACAGCCACTTCCCTCCCAGCGCAGGCAGCTGCCCCTGGACAGCAGGCCACAGGTCTATCGCGTGCTGCTCGACGGCATACGACCCAACTGGCGTAGCTACCTGCCAGGCACACTGATCATCGTCGCCGGCACCGCCGAGGGCCCTATGCTCACGCCTCAGGATGCCGCAGGCATGGCCTTGCTATGCAGCCTCTCACAAGGCATAGAGGCCTTCGACTCCCTTGCCGCACTGCACCAGGAACTTTGCGAACGCCTGGAGGACCCACTCCAGAGCAAGCCTCTGCTGCATCTGTATCCTGACCCACAGGCGGACCGCGTTCGTCGGTCACAGCGCCTGCGCTATGACTGGTACACCGATAGCCTGCTGGAGGCCCAGATCGACAGTGCGATAGAAGCCCAGCGCCAACGCTTGAGTGACGCCGTCTTGTGGAGCAACGGCTCACCCGACCAGCACCCCCGAATACATAAAGCCATGCAACTCTGGCACGAAGTCGGCGCCAAACCCATCCTGCTGACACGTTACTCCAGATTACTTGAGAAGAACCTGCCAAACTGGCTGCGCAACACATCTGCGCAAGGCCTGAGCCATATGATGCAGACCATGCAAGAGCTGGTGGCAATCGCCGAGCAGGCTGCTGCCCCGGGAGTGCTGAGCCTTAACGACTTCAAGCAGCGCAATAGCCTGCTGGCCTGGGCCAACGCACGCCTTCGCGAGCGCCTTAGCCATAACCTGGGGTACGACACAGATCCTCGCGATATCAAGATCAGGGTCGTGCGTGCCCGCCGCACCGGCGCCATCATGCATCCCTTCGCCATCTCATCCTATGTCACCTATGTCGGCATGCGACGCGTGGGCCACGAGATGGTGGAAATGGTCGAGGAAATCAACACGCTCGAAGAGATCGCCCTCAAGAACTTGCCGTGGTTCGATACCGACTACTGGCTTACTGCTCGGGTGAGCCATGCCCACGGAAAAGCCATTCCCGCCGGGCTCACGCCGCAGTATGTCAAGCACATGGTCCGGGAACTGAACGTAGGTGACAGCTACGCAAAGTACCTGCACACCCAACTTATCAGTTCCAGAGCGGGCAAATGGCGCCTGACCGCGCACAGCAAGGTCAACCGTGCACGCATGCACGCTGAAGCAGTCAAGGCGCGCTACGCCGGACACTTTGGCGAAGACCCTTTCGAACACGGCTACAACTGGGTGCGCGCAGTGTTGGACCAACCACACAATGCCTTGCGTGCGCCAGTCACAGGCTACCCGGTCACTGTTCGGCAGCTAAACATCATGGGCCATACCCTGCAGGGCGTGCTTCTGCTCAACAGCCCTCCCAACAAGTCTCCGGCATGCGTGCTGTACACCCCGGATGCCCCGGACCGCAGGTCCTGGCGCCGCTTTCGAACAACCCGCGAACTGCTTCGCACATTGCGCCAACAGCCCACGTTGAGAGCATACGTAGCCCAGCGCCTGCCATTGCTGCCTGCCGCCACGGTGCAGCGGCTGCTGGACAAGGGGCGCATGAGCACACATTTGACGACACCCGAGATCAAGGACGACCTTTTCTTCGTCTACTACATGGCCGAAGCCCGGGCGCTGATCGCTCAGGCCGATGCCGACAGCATGACGACCAGGGAAGTGAACGTGGCATCGGTCATGGCGCTCAGCTGGCGCTTACTGGACTTCATCAGCCTGCTGCTGCCAAACCGTGCGCTGCTGGTGCTGTCGATCGGCCGCATGGCAATTGATATCTGGGACGGCGTCGAGGCCTTCAAGCAAGAGGATGTCGCAGGGGTGATGCGGCATGCCTATCAAGCGCTTAGCCACCTCAACGATGCGGGTACCAGCTTTCTGGGTTCCAGAGTGCTACGCCGATCCCTGCGCGGGATCCCCAAACAACCGCCATTGCCACTGCCCGCACGCCTCCAGGTACAACCAGGCAGCAGCCTGCGCTATCGCATAGACGGTATCTACGGTGAAGGTGTATACGAGCAAAGCTCGGCGTTTGGCGGGCACTCACTGTACTTCGTCAAGGACAACGACAACCGTTATTACCAGGTCAGCTTCGACGGCTACCGCTGGCGGGCCATCGACCCTGACCAGCCGGACGTTTACCTGCAGCAACCGCTCAAGCGCAAGTCCGACGGGCAGTGGGTCATAGACTCACCGGTACTCTGGTACGACGGGCTGCCCGACCTGAAGCAGTTATTGCAAGACTGCTACCTGCAGGTGCCTGTGGCCGGCCTGCCACTGAACATCGAACAAGGGCTCTTTGAGGCTGACGATCAGCTGTACCTGGCGCTCGAGAACGGACAGTTGCCGGTGCGTCGTCACCTGCTGCCGGATCACTACCACTTGCAGATTACTGTCGCCAACAACGCCGGGGTGGTGCCGTGGGCGGTGATGCGTCACGAAAACGGCCAGTGGCTGATACGCGTTCGCCAGGCAGGGCGCAGCAGTGACTGGCTGACCCTGCCAGACCAACCACCGCCCGCCCAATGAAAGCCCGAACCCGCTGCCTTACTCGACCCGTTTTGGCAAAAGCCGGTCCAGTCGCTGATGCAAGGCGCTGCCGCTCGGCCAGTTGCGCAGCAACCGCGCCCGGTCACGGGCAAACGCCGGGGCGAAGCTGAGCTGGGTGGCGTGCTGACACATGGCGTCGAGGTCAATCAGCGACCACTGGCCGGCCTGCCAGAACAGGTTATGGCCTTTGAAGTCGCC
This sequence comes from Pseudomonas sp. RC3H12, assembly GCF_018596375.1. NCBI lineage: Bacteria > Pseudomonadati > Pseudomonadota > Gammaproteobacteria > Pseudomonadales > Pseudomonadaceae > Pseudomonas > Pseudomonas sp. RC3H12. Next base: position 4,435,052 of record NZ_CP075595.1, read on the forward strand.
ATGGCTGATGCGCTCGCGGATCAGCTGCTGCATCACCCGCACCAGGGCCTCGACCTGCTCGTCGGGCGCCTCGCCGCTTTCCACATAGGGCGCGAAGCATTCGATCAGGTCCGGCCCGTCGGCGTACTCGGTCACCAGGTAGGCCGTGCTGCGCAGCCCCATCACCCGCTGCTCCAGCACCGCCAATGGCCGTGGCGTGGCAATGTCGAGAAACTCAAGGCGATGCCCTTCGATCCACGAATGCCAGGCCCGGCTCGGGCGCCAGAAGCGCTTGAACCAGTGCGCGGTGTTCTTGATGTTGTAGCGCTTGAGCACCAGCGTGCGGCCACCCACCTCGATACGCGCCACGCTGGCCGCGCCACCGGTCTTGTACAGGTGGCCTTGGTCAATCAACGCATCGGCCTGCTCGAGCACCGGCAGCAGCGCCTCGACCTCGCCGCGGCGGATGGCGCGCAGGCCCGACAGGTTGCGCGCAACGCTGAACAGCGTGCATTCACGCCCGGCCTTGTCCAGGTAGTCCTTCAGGCGCCAGTTGCGCACCTTGTCCACCTGCTTCTGCAACGCCTCCAGCGGCAGCGCATGCTCGGCGTTGGCCAGGATGTAATGCACCAGCGCCTCCTCGATAAAGGGCTCCAGGCGCTTGGGCAACTGGGCGAAGAACACCCCGAGGTTTTCCAGCACACGCTGGCGCGACAGCTGCTGGCCGGGCGTTTCGGCCTTGATGCCGGCGCCGTCGATCAGGTACAGCTGACCGTCCTGGCGCAGCAGGTTGTCCAAGTGCAGGTCTTCCTGCCACAAACCCTTGGCATGCAGGTGCGCGATGGCGGTCAACGCCTCGCCAAGCACCAGGTGCTGCTCGTCGGCGAGCATCGGCAATGATTCCACCTTGGCCCAGGCGTCACCCAGGCTTTCGGCGTGATCGAGGTATTCGAACAATAGCCAGCCACCTTCGCCTTCCTTGAGGCCATCGACCAGCAGCCGTGGCGTGGTCAGGCCCTGATCGGCCATCAGTCGGGCGCCATCGCGTTCGCGCTGGAAGTGGCGGGCGGAATTGCCGCCGACCAGCAACTTGGCCAGGACCTTGGTGCCTCGCCAGATGCCGGCGCCGACATAGCGCTGGCCCGGCAGCACGCGCAGCAGGCTGAGCAGTTGCAGGTCGGCGCTGCCTGCTGCGTCGGCGAGGGTGATGATCAGGGGCAGGCTTGGGTTGCGCCCGGCCTCCTTCAATTCGGACAGGCGCATCAGCGGGCCTCTTTGTGACGGCGGCGTTGGGTCAGGCGTTGCAGCCAGGTGGAAACCAGAGCGCTGTCGGCCGGCTGCTGCAGGTAGGCCGCCAGCAGCATGCGCACGTCCGCCTCGTCCCAGGCCCGGGCGCGGCGCAGCAGCGGTTCGAGGTCCTTGACCCGGTCACGCATGCCGAACAGCAGCGGACGGGTCTTCTCCAGGTCGATCAACTGTGCCTGCCAGCCCTCGCGGCGCTCACGCAGGAAAATGTGCTTGGGGTAGAAGCAACCGTGCATCTGCCCGGCGCCGTGCAGTGTGCGCGCCAGCTGGCCACAGGCCTGGAGGATGCCCTGGCGTTGCGGCGCGGATGTCTGCGGCCAATGGCCGAGCAAATGCTCAAGGTCGGTCCATTCGTCCAGCGCCCGGGTCATGAGGATCGCCCGGTGTTGGCCGGCCTGTTTGCGCTCCCCATAGAAAACCGCCTGCAAGGCCGGGATATCGAGCTTCTGGTAACGGCTGATATTGCGAAACTCACGGGCGAAGGTCGGCTCGCCAAACGGCCGGTGCAGGCTGCGAGTCAGGTAGTCGCTCTGGCGCTTGAGGTAGTACCCCTTGCCCTCGAGCTCGAGGCGGAACACGCTGCTCCAGCCGCCGCGGCCGGTGTTGGGTTCGTCCACGGCGTCAAGTTGCAGGGCCCAGAGCGCCTCGAAGTCGCCCAGTCCGTGCCGTTGCAGCAGTGCCTGGTCGGCACTGGCCAGGTAGTCGGTCATTCCCTTCCCTCGAAAAAGCTCAGCACCTGACGGATGCGCTTCTTGTCGCGCGCATGCAGGCGCGCATGCCCGCGGTACTGCAGGTAGAAGCGCAAGCGCTGGGTCGCCGACAGGTGATACTTGGCGACCTTGTCCAGGCAGGCCAGGTCCTTGATCAACCGGTGGCGCAGCATGAAACCACGCCAGAAGTCGCCCGTCGGGCAATCGATGAAGAACAGCGTGCCCTGGTCATCGACCAGCAGGTTGCGCCATTTGAGATCGTTGTGGGCGAAATGGTGATCGTGCATTACCCGGGTGTGCCGCGCCAGCTGACGGCTGACATGATCGACCCAGGCCGCGTCACGCAGGCGCGGGTCATTGCGCTCGGCCAACGCCGAGAGGTCCTCGGTGCGTGGCAGTTCGCGAGTGATCATCGCCCCACGGCCAAACGCCAGGCCCTGGCGCTCGAGGCCCCAGGCGACCACGTCGGCGGTGGGGATGCCCCACTTGGCGAACTGCTTGAGGTTCTGCCACTCAGCCTTGACTCGCGGGCGCCCCAGGTAGCGGCGCATGTGCTTGCCGGCTCCGGTGTAGCGTTTGACGTAGTAGTTGACCCCGTCCCGTTCGATGCGGATGACCTCGCTCAACGGGTCGCGGGTCAGACGCTCGCCCTTGATGGCGAACACCGCGTCGATACTGCCGAAATCGGCCGCCAGGTGCGCATACTCAGGCGCCAGGTTCCAGCTCGCCATCAGAGTGCGTCCCCGTAACGTTGCTTGCGGTCGTAGAGCTTCTGCGCCTTGCGCTCCAGCCAGGCGAGCAGTGCAGCCTCGTCCTTGAGCACCTGGCGCAACGGGCGCTGGAAGTAGCCGCGCAAAAAGCGCAGCTTGTCGCGACGGGTCAGACCGATGTCCAGGGCCGAGAAATACAGGGCCGCCAGGTCCTTGTCGCGCCAGCGGCGGCTGACCGTCGCCCGAGTCTGGGCACGGTGCAGGTCGATCACCGACAGCCGGAAGTCGTCCGCCGTCACCGGGCGATCGGTGTGCAGCAGGAAGTGGCAGATGTAGCAGTCGCGGTGGTTGACCCCGGCGCGGTGCATGCCGCCGGTCATCTTCGCCACCTCGGCGATCAGCGCGCGCTTCAGGCGGGGCGCTGGCGGCTGCTTCACCCAATCGATGCTGAAGTCTTCCAGGCTGACGGTCGGCGCCAGCTCCTCGGTGACGATGAACGAGTGCTGGGTGGCCGGGTTGCCACCCCGCTCGCCGTAGGCCACCGCGGTCATGGTCGGCACGCCGACTTCATGCAGGCGCTGGATCGCACGCCATTCCTGGCCAGCACCGAGCACCGGCAGCTTGGCGCTGAACAGGTTCTTGAAGATCTCACCCCAGCCGATGCCACGGTGGATCTTGACGAAGAAGCCCGCGCCATCGACCTCGGTACGCAGGGTGCGACGGCCTTCCAGCTCGCGGTACACCTCGCCCTGCAGGGCTTCGACGGCGTCGAAGGGGTCACGCCCGGCCCACAGGCGCTTGAACGGTTCGGCCAGTATCAGCTTCATGCGGTTTCCTGCCCAAGGATCACGTCGGCGGCATGTTGCGGCATGCTGTACAGGTCGGCGGTGGCGGCGAACGCCACACCGTTGCTCGACCAGGCTGCACGGGCCGCGGCGTCTTCGAGCATGCGTTGCAGATAAGCGTTGAGCTGGTCCTGCTCGAACGGCTCGTCCAGCACCAGGCCGCTGTCGGCCTCGGCGATGTAGTGGGCGTAGCCGCACACCTGCGACACCAGCACCGGCAGGCCGGCAACCAGCGCCTCGAGCAATACGGTACCGGTGTTTTCGTTGTAGGCAGGGTGGATCAGCAGATCGGCGCCGAGCAGGAAGCGTGGGATATCGCTGCGCCCCTTGAGGAACTGCACCTGATCACCCAGGCCGAGCGCAGTACTCTGCACCTGGAACAGCTTGGGGTCGTCCTGGCCGATGACCATCAGTTTCGTGCGTTTGCGCAGGCTCGATGGCAGCGCCGCGAGGGCCTTGAGGCTGCGGTCAACGCCCTTGGTCTTGAAGCCCGAGCCAATCTGTACCAGCAGCAGCTCGTCGTCGGCCATGCCAAACTCCTGGCGGAAGGCGGCGCGGATGGCCTCGGCGTCGGCCGGGCGCCGGCGGTCCTGGGAAATGCCCGGCGGCAGCAGGTGGAAACGCGCCTCGGGAGTGCCGTAGTGCTTGATGAACAGCGGCTGCTGCACCTCGGAGATCATCAGGATCTCGGTACGTGCGTCCTTGGCGAACACCGCCCGCTCGTATTCGGCGAAGTGGCGATAGCGGCCCCAGCGGCGGTAGAGGCCGCCGCGCAGGGTCTGGGCCTTGTCCTCGAAGCAGCCGTCGGCGGCGTAGTAGACATCCAGGCCAGGCATCTTGTTGAAGCCGATCAGGCGATCGACCGGACGCTTGGCCAGGTCCGCCGCCATCCACGCACTGAGCTTCTCGTTGCGGCGATGGTTGAACAGCGCCTTGACCGGCGCCACCAGCACCTCGAAGCCCGGCGGAATGTCACCTTCCCAGATCAGCGTGTACACACGGATCTGGTGGCCACGCTTCTGGCATTCGAGGGCGATGCGCATGAAGTCACGCTGCAGCCCGCCAAAGGGGAAATACTTGTAGAGCACAAAAGCCAGTTGCATCAACGAACATCCTCAGCCAGCAGCAGCGCGCTCAAGCGGCCCGCCACATGCTCGGGATTCAGGCGAGTGAAGCACAGCGGCCACTCGCGTTTGAGATCGAACCGGCGCAGGTCCTCGGCGCTCGGTTTGTAGGTGCACTTCTTCTGCAGGCACGGGGCGCAGGGGAAGTCGCTCGCCTGGTGGATCTGGGCGCGTCCGTAGGCACCGGTCAGACCAGGGTTGGTGGGGCCGAACAGGGAGATGGTCGGCACATCCAGGGCGGCGGCCAGGTGGCCCAGGCCGGTGTCCACCGCCACGCAGGCCTTGGCGGCGGCCAGCACACGGGCTACGCCAGCCAGGTTCAATTTGGGCAGCACCTGGCAATTGTTCAAGCCCTGGGCGATACGCTCGGCGCGGGCTTTTTCCGCAGGGTTGCCCCATGGCAGCATTACCTGCAGCTTGCGCCGGCCCATGCGCTCGGCCAGCTCGCGCCAGTAGGCCTCAGGCCAATGTTTAGTGGCCCAGGTGGTGCCATGCAGGAACACCACGTAAGGCGCGGCGGGCGGCAGTTGCAAGCGGTTGAGGTCAAGGCCGTAGTTGCCCAGCCCTTCCGGCAGGTCGTAGGCCAGGGCCAGGGCGAACAGTTGCCGCACGCGTTCAACGGCATGCTGGCCGACAGCGACCGACAGCCGCCGGTCGTAGAAGCGGCTGGCCCAGCCCTCACGGGCCGAGTAACGGTCCAGACCGGCTACCGGCGCTTTCACGTAACGGGTCAGCCAGGCCGACTTGACCAAGCCCTGGGCATCGATCACCAAGTCGTACTTGTGCTCGCGCAGGCGCTGCTTGAAGGCCTTCCATTCGCCGCTCTTGAGCGTCTGCCAGATATTCTTGCGCCAGCGGCGGATCGCCACCGGGATCACCTGGTCGACCGCCGGGTGCCAGCTGGGGATCTCGGCGAAACCTTCCTCCACCACCCAGTCGAAACGGATGCCGGGGATGGCGTGGGCGGCGTCGGTAAGCGCTGGCAACGTATGGATGACGTCGCCCAGCGACGACGTCTTGATGATCAGGACCCGCACTCAGTCGACCTCGGCCACGGTTGCGATCAGGTCGGAGCCACCCAAGCTGTGCAAGGCGGCGATCACTTTAGCCGGCTCCAGCAGCCGCAGGCAGTTGTAGTGGCCGAAGCGGCAGGTGCGGTCGAAGCAGGGGCTGCATTCGATACCGGTGCGCACCACTTCCACCTGGTCGGCCAGCGGCGGGGTGAAGCCCGGCGAGGTCGAGCCATACACCGCCACGAGCGGACGGTTGAGGGCGGCGGCCACGTGCATCAGGCCGGAGTCATTGGACACCACCGCGCTGGCGCAGGACATCAGGTCGATGGCCTCGGCCAGCGAGGTCTCGCCGGCCAGGTTGCAGGATTCTTCGCGCAGGCCCGGGATCAGTCGGTCGCGGATCTGCTCACCGACCGGGTGGTCGTTCTTCGAACCGAACAACCACACCTGCCAGCCCTGGCGGATCATCGCCTCGGCCACCTCGGCGTAATGCTCGGCGGGCCAGCGCTTGGCCTCGCCGAACTCGGCGCCGGGGCACAGGGCGAGCACCGGGCGGTCCAGCTCCAGGCCAAACTTGGCCAGGGCGGCCTCGCGGCTGGCGGCCTCGATTTGCAGGGCCGGGCGCGGATACGGCTTAGGCAGCTCGGTACCCGGTGCGTAGGCCAGGGCCATGAAGCGCTCGATCATCAGCGGGTAACGCGCCTTGTCCAGCTTGCGCACATCGTTGAGTAGCAGGTAGCGCATCTCGCCGCGCCAGCCGGTGCGCTTGGGGATGCCGGCGAAATACGGCACCAGCGCCGACTTGAGCGAATTGGGCAGCAGGATCGCCTGGTCGTACTGGCCGGCCAGCGACTTGCCGATGCGCCGCCGCGTGGCCAGCTCCAGCGCGCCGTGGCCGAGCGGGAAGCTCAAGGCCTGGCGCACCTCGGGCATGCGTTCGAGGATCGGCCGGCTCCACTCGGGTGCCAGCACGTCGATCACGCAGTCGGGGTGCTGCTGTTTGAGGCTCTGGAACAGGGTCTGCGCCATCACCATGTCGCCGACCCAGCTGGGGCCAATGATCAGTATTCTCATGCTTTATCCAGAAACATTCGGGGAGGCTGCAGGCTGCGCTACAACCTGGCCTCCCCTCTTTATATTCAGGCTATGTGGCGGACAGTGTACCACCGAGGGCGCATTGCGCCCTTTTCGCCGCAGCGCGGCCCCGGCAAGCTCAGGTCAACCCAAGCTGCCCCCAGATCCGCCTTACCTCACGGCGCTCCTCGGCGAACTGCGCCGCGTCGATCATCCCGGCCTGCTTCTGCAAGGCCTGGCGGTGCGAGGCCGAGCGGAACGCCTTGTACAGTTCGCGCAGCAGCACGGCGTCGGCGGCGGGCATCAACCCGGCCTGTTCGAGCTCTTCGAGGATACGGATGTTGTCGGTCCAGCGCAGTATGGCCGGATGGTCGTGGGACCAGGCCAAAGCGGCGTATTGCACCATAAATTCGATATCCACGATACCGCCGGCATCCTGCTTGATATCGAAGGGCTGGCCGGCATCGAAGGCATTGCCCGCAGTGCCTGCGCCGGTGGCCTTGGTGCCCAGGTTGTCACGCATCTTGGCGCGCATCTCGCTCACTTCGACGCGCAGCTTGTCCAGGTCGCGGGGCTGGCCGAGCACCTTGGCCCGAACGCCCTCGAAGGCCGTCGCCACCTGCGGGCAGCCGACCAGCACCCGGGCCCGTACCAGGGCCTGGTGTTCCCAGGTCCAGGCCTCGTTCTGCTGGTAGCGCTCGAAGGCGCCCAACGAGCTCACCAGCAACCCCGAGGCGCCGGACGGGCGCAAGCGCATGTCCACGTCGTAGAGCTGGCCGGAGTTGGTCTGGGTGGTCAGCAGGTGGATGATGCGCTGGCCCAGGCGGGTGTAGAACTGCGCGCTGTCGATGGGCTTGGCGCCGTCGGTCTCGGCGTTCGGGTCGCCATCGTGGATGAACACCAGGTCCAGGTCCGAGCCGTGGCCCAGCTCGAGGCCGCCGACCTTGCCGTAGCCGACGATGATGAAGCCAGGGTCGCATAGGCTGCCGTCGCTGCGCTTGGGCTGGCCATGGCGCGCCACGGTCTGGCGCCAGGCCAGGGCCAGCACCTGGTCGAGAATGGCCTCGGCCAGCCAGGTCAGGTAGTCGCTGACCTTCATCAGGGGCAGGTTGCCGCTGATCTCCGAGGCGGCCACGCGCAGGCTGTGGGCCAGCTTGAAGTGGCGCAGCGCCTCCATCTGCTGCTCAAGGTCATCCTCGGGGATGCGGGTGAGCCGCTCACGCAGCTCGGCGGCCAGCTCCGGGGCCAGCGGCGGGCTGAACAGCCGGCCTTCATTGAGCAGCTCGTCAAGCAGCAGCGGGTAACGGGCAATCTGCTCGGCAATCCATGGACTGGCCGCGCACAAGGTCAGCAGACGGCGCAGCGCGCCGGGATTTTCGGTGAGCAGCACCAGGTAGGCCGAGCGGCGCGCCACCGCCTCGACCAGGGGCAGCACCCGCTCCAGCACCAGGTCAGGGTTGTCATGCTCGACCGCCTGGGCCAGCAGGCGCGGGATGAAGGCATCCAGGCGTTCACGACCGATGCGCTGCATCGAACGCAGCGTCGGGCTGACCCGCAAGGCATTGAGCCGGCGCAGCGCCTCGGCAGGCTGGTGGAAACCGGCCTCCTGCAACTGGCGCCCGGCGGCTTCTTCATCCTGGGCCTGCTCCCACAGGGGCGACCATTCGCCACCGACTACGAGTTCGCCCTCGGCTTCATCCTCATCCGGATCGGCGATCACCTGACGGAAATGCCAGTCGATCCGCCCACGCCAGTGCATCAGTTGGGCATGGAAGCCATCCCAATCGGCAAAGCCCAGCATATAGGCGATGCGCGCGCGGTCGGTCGGGTCATCCGGCAGCATCTGGGTCTGGCGGTCGGCGATGGCCTGGATCGCGTGCTCGGTGTAACGCAGGAACTCATAGCCGTCGCGCAGCTCGGCGACCACCGCCGGCGGCAGGTAGCCCTGGCCCTCCAGGGTGGTCAGCACCTTCAGCAGCGGCCGCTGCTGCAGGCTCAGGTCGCGCCCGCCATGGATCAGCTGGAATGCCTGGGCGATGAACTCGACTTCGCGGATGCCGCCGGCCCCCAGCTTGATATTGTCGGCCATGCCCTTGCGCCGAACCTCCTGCTGGATCAGCTGCTTCATGGTGCGCAGCGCTTCGATCGCGGAGAAGTCCAGGTAGCGCCTATAGACGAAAGGCCGCAGCATTTCCTGCAGCTGCGCGCCGGCCGCCTGGTCGCCGGCCACCACCCGCGCCTTGATCATGGCGTAGCGTTCCCAGTCGCGCCCCTGATCCTGGTAGTACTGCTCCAGGGCATTGAAGCTGAGCACCAGCGCGCCGGCCGAACCGTACGGGCGCAGGCGCATGTCGACACGGAACACGAAGCCATCGACGGTGACCGGGTCGAGCGCCTTGATCAGGCGCTGGCCGAGGCGGGTGAAGAACTCCTGGTTGTCCAGCGAGCGCTTCACGCCTTCGGTTTCACCGCCCTCGGGGAAGGCGAAGATCAGGTCGATGTCCGACGACAGGTTCAACTCCACCGCGCCCAACTTGCCCATGCCCAGCACCACCAGGTGCTGGGGCTGGCCGCTGCGGTTGCCGATGGGGGTGCCGAACTGCTGGCAATGGCGCGGGTAGAGCCATTGATAGGCTTCGTCGATGCTGGCATCGGCCAGGTCGGACAGATCGCGGCACGTCTCGGCCAACGCTGCCTGGCGGGTCAGGTCGCGCCAGATGATGCGCAACTGCTGGCGGTTGCGCTCACGGCGCAGGTTGCGCGCCAGTTCGTCCTCGCTTTGCGCGGCCTGGGCGACGACATGGATGTGAGCGCGAAGTTGGCCCGGGGTGTATGCCTGGTCCATCGCGCCACTGGCCAGCAGCTCGAACAGCACCGCCGGATCGCGCTGGGCCTGCTCCAGGACGAAGTCACTGGCCGCAGCGACCTGGTCGAACTGGCGCCGATGCTCGGCGCCCAGGCTGTCCAGGTGCAGATCAGCATGACCGGCCAAGGCATCGCGGAGAAATTGCTGGTTGCGAGCGACCAGTGGTTGGAGAGCGGCAGGCAGATCGAGCGGCAAAGGCAGGCGCATGGTCTATCCTTGATCGGCGTGAAAGAGAGCGGTTGGAGAGGTCAAACGGGGGTTGGACCACGGTTGGACTGTCGTACAAAAGTTGGAAATAGCTGATAAAGACGAAAAATTGGCAAAACCCATCAAGATTCACCTGCTTGCGACACACCGCCAACCAACATGAACGTTTTTCCTCACAACCCGGGATGCGACCAAACGTCGCATTTGTGTAGTTTTACTACTACGCCCAACGTGCAAAAGCATGAAATGCGAAAGCATTTGTAGTAAAACTACACCGCGCCGGATGACTGTCCGGTAATCCAAGAATTCACGACGTCTGCCCATAAGGCCAGTCGCAAACTCAGGCCATCGATTCTGGTGGCCTTTCCGCCCTGGAGCAAGCCATGCAAGACCTCGATCCAATCGAAACCCAGGAATGGCTGGATGCCCTGGAGTCGGTCCTCGACAAAGAAGGCGAAGACCGCGCTCATTACCTGATGACCCGTATGGGCGAGCTGGCCACCCGCAGTGGCTCCCAGCTGCCATATGCCATCACCACGCCGTACCGCAACACCATCCCTGTCACCCACGAAGCACGCATGCCCGGCGACCTGTTCATGGAACGCCGCATTCGCTCGATGGTGCGTTGGAACGCCCTGGCCATGGTCATGCGCACCAACCTGAAAGACTCGGACCTGGGCGGACACATCTCCAGCTTCGCCTCCAGCGCCACCCTGTATGACATCGGCTTCAACTACTTCTTCCAGGCCCCGACCGACGAACACGGCGGCGACCTGATCTTCTTCCAGGGCCACGCATCCCCAGGCGTCTACGCCCGCGCCTTCATGGAAGGCCGCATCAACGAAGAGCAGATGAACAACTTCCGCCAGGAAGTGGACGGCAACGGCCTGTCTTCGTACCCGCACCCATGGCTGATGCCTGACTTCTGGCAGTTCCCGACCGTTTCGATGGGTCTGGGCCCGATCCAGGCCATCTACCAGGCGCGCTTCATGAAGTACCTGGAAGCCCGTGGCTTCATCCCGGCCGGCAAGCAGAAGGTCTGGTGCTTCATGGGCGACGGCGAGTGCGACGAGCCGGAATCCCTGGGCGCAATCGCCCTGGCCGGCCGCGAGAAGCTGGACAACCTGATCTTCGTCATCAACTGCAACCTGCAGCGCCTCGACGGCCCGGTTCGCGGCAACGGCAAGATCATCCAGGAACTCGAAGGCGTGTTCCGTGGCGGTGGCTGGAACGTCAACAAAGTCGTCTGGGGCCGCTTCTGGGACCCACTGCTGGCCAAGGACACCAACGGTGCCCTGCAACGCCGCATGGACGAAGTCATCGACGGCGAGTACCAGAACTACAAGGCCAAGGACGGCGCGTACGTCCGTGAGAACTTCTTCAACACCCCAGAGCTCAAGGCCATGGTCGAAGACCTGTCCGACGAGGAGATCTGGAAGCTCAACCGTGGCGGCCACGACCCGTACAAGGTCTACGCGGCCTACCACCAGGCCGTGAACCACAAAGAGCAGCCAACCGTCATCCTGGCCAAGACCATCAAGGGTTACGGTACCGGTGCCGGCGAAGCCAAGAACACCGCGCACAACACCAAGAAGGTCGACGTCGACAGCCTGCGTCACTTCCGTGACCGCTTCGACATCCCGGTCAAGGATGCCGACCTCGAGAACCTGCCATTCTTCAAGCCCGAAGAAGGTTCCGCCGAAGCCAAGTACCTGGCCGAACGCCGTGCTGCCCTGGGCGGTTTCGTGCCGCAGCGCCGCGCCAAGAGCTTCAGCGTGCCGACCCCGCCACTGGAAACGCTGAAAGCGATCCTCGACGGCTCGGGCGACCGCGAAATCTCCACCACCATGGCCTTCGTGCGCATCCTGGCGCAGCTGGTCAAGGACAAGGACATCGGCCAGCGCATCGTCCCGATCATCCCGGACGAAGCCCGTACCTTCGGTATGGAAGGCATGTTCCGCCAGCTGGGCATCTACTCGTCGGTCGGCCAGCTCTACGAGCCAGTCGACAAAGACCAGGTGATGTTCTACCGCGAAGACAAGAAGGGCCAGATCCTCGAGGAAGGCATCAACGAAGCCGGCGCCATGTCGTCGTTCATCGCTGCCGGTACCTCGTACAGCTGCCACAACCAGCCGATGCTGCCGTTCTACATCTTCTACTCGATGTTCGGCTTCCAGCGTATCGGCGACCTGGCCTGGGCCGCTGGCGACAGCCGCACTCGTGGCTTCCTGATCGGCGGTACCGCCGGCCGTACCACCCTCAACGGTGAAGGCCTGCAGCACGAAGACGGTCACAGCCACATGATGGCGGGCACCATCCCGAACTGCCGCACCTACGATCCGACCTACGGCTACGAGCTGGCGGTGATCATCCAGGACGGCATGAAGAAGATGACCGAAGAGCAACAGGACATCTTCTACTACATCACCGTGATGAACGAATCCTACCAGCAGCCAGCCATGCCGGCCGGTGTCGAGGAAGGCATCATCAAGGGCATGTACCTGCTCGAAGAAGACACCCGCGAAGCCGCGCACCACGTGCAGTTGATGGGCTCCGGCACCATCCTGCGCGAAGTCCGCGAAGCGGCGAAGATCCTGCGTGAAGAGTTCAACGTCGGTGCCGACGTGTGGAGCGTCACCAGCTTCAACGAACTGCGTCGCGACGGCCTGGCCGTGGAACGCGCCAACCGCCTCAAGCCTGGCCAGAAGCCTCAGCAGACCTACGTCGAAGAGTGCCTGGCCGGTCGCAAGGGCCCGGTCATCGCCTCCACCGACTACATGAAGCTGTTCGCCGAGCAGATTCGCCAGTGGGTGCCGAGCAAAGAGTTCAAGGTCCTGGGTACCGACGGTTACGGTCGCAGCGACAGCCGCAAGAAGCTGCGTCACTTCTTCGAAGTCGACCGCCACTTCGTGGTGCTGGCTGCCCTGGAAGCCCTGGCTGACCGTGGCGAGATCGAACCCAAGGTTGTGGCTGACGCCATCGTCAAGTTCGGCATCGACCCGGACAAGCGCAACCCACTGGACTGCTGAGGAGTATTTTTAAGTGAGCGAACTCATTCGCGTACCTGACATCGGCAGCGGTGAAGGTGAAATCATCGAGCTGTTCGTCAAGGTCGGTGACCGTATCGAGGCCGACCAGAGCCTGCTGACCCTGGAGTCCGACAAGGCCTCCATGGAGATCCCGGCGCCTAAGGCCGGCGTGGTCAAGGAACTGAAGGTCAAGCTGGGCGACCGCCTGAAAGAAGGCGACGAGCTGCTGGTCCTGGAAGTCGAGGGTGCCGCTGCTGCGGCGCCTGAGGCTCCGGCCGCGGCCCCGGCAGCAGCTCCAGCGCCTGCCGCTGAAGCCGCGCCTGCTGCTCCGGCCGCAGCCCCGGCTGCCGCCAGCGTACAGGACATCCACGTGCCGGATATCGGCTCGTCGGGCAAGGCCAAGATCATCGAAGTGCTGGTCAAGGTCGGCGACACCGTCGAAGCCGACCAGTCGCTGATCACCCTGGAGTCCGACAAGGCCTCCATGGAGATCCCGTCGCCTGCCGCTGGCGTGATCGAAGCCGTGCTGTGCAAGCTGGAAGACGAAGTTGGCACCGGCGACCTGATCTTCAAGATCAAAGCCGCTGGCGCTGCTCCTGCCGCCGCTCCGGCGCCGGCCGCTGCAGCACCGGCCAAGGCTGAAGCCGCTTCGGCCGCGGCACCTGCCGCTGCTGCTCCGGCTGCCGCCCCTGCACCGGTCGCCACCGCGCCTGCCGCCGGCAGCAACGCCAAGGTCCATGCCGGCCCTGCCGTTCGCCAGCTGGCCCGTGAATTCGGCGTCGACCTGGGCTCGGTCGCGGCCACTGGCCCGCACGGCCGTATCCTCAAGGAAGACGTGCAGGTCTACGTCAAGGCGATGATGCAGAAGGCCAAGGAAGCCCCGGCTGCCGGCGCCACCGGTGGTGCCGGCATCCCGCCGATCCCGGCCGTCGACTTCAGCAAATTCGGTGAAGTCGAAGAAGTCGCCCTGACCCGCCTGATGCAGGTCGGTGCCGCCAACCTGCACCGCAGCTGGCTGAACGTGCCGCACGTGACCCAGTTCGACTCCGCCGACATCACCGAGCTGGAAGCCTTCCGCGTTGCGCAGAAGGCCGTGGCCGAGAAGGCTGGCGTCAAGCTGACCGTGCTGCCGCTGCTGCTCAAGGCCTGCGCCTTCCTGCTCAAGGAACTGCCGGACTTCAACAGCTCGCTGGCACCAAGCGGCAAGGCGATCATCCGCAAGAAGTACGTGCACATCGGCTTCGCCGTGGACACCCCGGACGGCCTGCTGGTCCCTGTGATCAAGAACGTCGACCAGAAGAGCCTGCTGCAACTGGCTGCCGAAGCCGCCGCGCTGGCCGAGAAGGCCCGCACCAAGAAGCTCTCGGCCGACGACATGCAAGGCGCCTGCTTCACCATCTCCAGCCTCGGTCACATTGGCGGCACCGGCTTCACGCCGATCGTCAACGCGCCGGAAGTGGCTATCCTCGGTGTGTCCAAGGCGACCATGCAGCCAGTCTGGGATGGCAAGGCCTTCCAGCCCAAGCTGATGCTGCCGCTGTCGCTGTCCTACGATCACCGTGTGATCAACGGCGCCGCCGCCGCGCGCTTCACCAAGCGCCTGGGCGACGTGCTGGGCGATATCCGCACCATGCTGCTGTAATAGCTGCACGCTGCCCCTCACTCGAGGGGCAGCACCGTTTTCGAGCTGCCACGCTCGTACCTCAACCCCGCCAATTGGCGGGGCTTTTTTTATCAGCTGCAAGCTGCAAGCTCCTGACCTTCAGATTCCCCCCCACCAGCCGACAACCTGTTCACAGCATCCCGCATGGCCGCTTGCCAGCCCACGGGACATGATGCAACCTTGCCCGATACGCCGTGCCTCAGGCCGCGCCCCAGTTCAAGCGAGTCTTCGATGAAAAGCCAACCCGATGCCGCCAGCCGTGTGGCGGCCGAGGTCGTGACGCAGCTCCCCGTGCCCTCGCGGCTCGGCATGCTGCGTTTCGAACGGCTGAACGAAGCCAGTTGGGCGATGCTTTACCTCGATCCGGCCTGCGACCGCCAGTTCGGCCTGCCCGCCGCCGAGCTCTGCGCCCTGATCGGCTCGCCCTATGCCAGCCTCATGGAGCCGGAGGCGCGCTACAAGCTGCACGACGAGATCCAGTTGCAACTGGCCCAGCGCGGCTATTACCGGGTGTGCTACACCCTGCACGCCAGCCCTGCGCCACTGCGCCTGCTGGAGGTCGGCGAAAGCTACAAGCAGCACAACCGCCAATTGTTGCGTGGCTACCTGACGGCCTTCGATGACCACCAGCAGGACGCCCCCGACCTCGACGCCAACGACCTGGAATCGCGCAACAACCGCCTGCAGCTGGCCCTGCAGCTGAACCAGCGCGCCCAGCAGGAGCAGCTCGAGCACCTGGACCGGGTACGCGCCCAGCAAGACCTGATCCTGCGCCTGGCGCGACAGCGCTACAGCGTGGGCAACTCGCTGCTCGAAGCCGCCGAGCTGATCACCCGCAGCGCCTGCGAGATCTACCGGGTCGACTGCGCCAGCATCTGGTACCTGAACGACCAGCGCCTGGAGCCAATCAGCGCCTGGTATCGCCGCGAACAGCAGCACCGCATGCCCGAAGCGATCGACGCCAGCCGCTTCCCCGACTACCTCGAGGCCCTGCACGCCAGCCGCGCCATCGACGCCCACAACGCCAGCCACGACCCACGTACCCGCGAAATGGCCGAGTCGCTGTACAGCACCGACGACAACGCCATGCTCGATGCCAGCATCCGCATCGATGGCCAGGTGGTCGGCGTGCTGTGCCTGGAGCAGACCGGCCAGCCGCGTGCCTGGCAGTCGGACGAGATCGCCTTTGCTGGCGAGCTGGCCGACCAGTTCGCCCAGGTCATCAACAACCACAACCGACGCACCGCCGCCAGCGCCCTGCACCTGTTCCAGCGGGCCGTGGAGCAAAGCGCCAGCGCCTTCCTGCTGGTCAACCGCGACGGCGTGGTGGAGTACGTCAACCCCAGCTTCACGGCGATCACCCAGTACAGCACCGAGGAAGTCCAAGGCCACCACCTGGCCGAACTGCCGGCCCTGGAAAACCTCAGCGAGCTGCTGTTCGACTCGCCGTCGAGCCTGGCCATGGGCAACAGCTGGCAGGGCGAGTTCAAGAGCCGGCGCAAGAACCTCGAGCCCTACTGGGGACAACTGTCGATCTCCAAGGTGTACGGCGACAACCGCGAGCTGACCCACTACATTGGCATCTACGAAGACGTCACCCAGAGCAAGCTGGCCCAGCAGCGCATCGAGCGCCTGGCCTACACCGACAACCTGACCAACCTGGGCAACCGCCCTGCGTTCATCCGCAACCTCGACGAGCGCTTCGCCCGCGACAGCAACAGCCCGATCTGCCTGCTGCTGGTGGACATCGACAACTTCAAGCGGATCAACGACAGCCTCGGCCACCAGACCGGCGACAAGTTGCTGATCAGCCTGGCCCGGCGCCTGCGCAACAGCCTGGCCAACGGCGGCAGCCTGGCGCGCTTCGCCAGCAACGAGTTCGCCGTGCTGCTCGACGATACCAGCCTCGATGACGGCCAGGGCGTGGCCCACCAGCTGCTGCGCACCCTCGACAAGCCGATGTTCGTCGACAACCAGCTGATCAACGTCACCGCCTCCGTGGGGCTGGCCTGCGCGCCGCTGCACGGCAGCGACCCGGCCACACTGATGAAGAACGCAGGCCTGGCCCTGCACAAGGCCAAGGCCAACGGCAAGCACCAGGTCCAGGTGTTCACCGAGGTGCTCAACGCCGAGGCCAGCTACAAGCTGTTCGTCGAGAACAACCTGCGCCGCGCCCTGACCCAGAACGAACTGGAAGTGTTCTACCAGCCCAAGCTCTGCCTGCGCAGCGGTCGCCTGCTGGGCCTTGAGGCGCTGCTGCGCTGGAACCACCCCGAGCGCGGCATGATCCGCCCCGACCAGTTCATCAGCGTGGCCGAGGAAACCGGCCTGATCATCCCCATCGGCAAGTGGGTGGTGCGCCAGGCCTGCCGCATGAGCCAGCAGCTGCGCGAAGCAGGTCTTGGCAACCTGCACGTGGCCATCAACCTGTCGCCCAAGCAGTTCTCCGACCCGGAGCTGGTTGGCTCGATCGCCGGCATCCTCAAGGAAGAAGCCCTGCCGCCGCACCTGCTGGAACTCGAGCTGACCGAAGGCCTGCTGCTCGAAGCCACCGAAGACACCCACCGCCAGCTCGACGAGCTCAAGGCCCTGGGCCTGACCCTGGCCATGGACGACTTCGGCACCGGTTACTCGTCGCTGAGCTACCTGAAGAAGTTCCCGATCGACATCATCAAGATCGACCGCAGCTTCATCAACGAGATCCCCGACAATCAGGACGACATGGAGATCACCTCGGCGGTGGTAGCCATGGCCCACAACCTCAAGCTCAAGGTGGTCGCCGAGGGCATCGAGACGCCCGAGCAGTTGGCATTCCTGCGCCGGCACCGCTGCGACGTCGGCCAGGGTTACCTGTTCGACCGCCCTATCCCGGGGCGCGAGCTGAGCGAGAAGCTGCGCCGCTATCCGCGTGGGCCGGTGGACTGACAGCAGCGTAAAGCTCGGGCACTATAGAAGCCATTCGGTCCCCATCGCGGGGCAAGTCGCATCGGCGCACCGCCGCTCCCACGCAGACTGTGTATAGCCTGCGTGGGGGCGGCGGTGCGCCGATGCGACTTGCCCCGCGATGGGTCCAACACCTATCCAACTGAAAAGACACAGAGGAACGGCCATGGCCCTGCGTTCGGAAATCCTGGTGAACAAAAACGTCCTGCCCACCGCGGAACAGGCCCTGCCTGGCCGTGAAACCCCGATGACCCTGCCCGAGTTCCACTACGTGTTCGAAGGCACCCCGCTGCTCGGCCCGTTCTTCGAAGGCGACATCGACTTCGCCATCTTCGGCCTGGGTTGCTTCTGGGGCGCCGAACGGCGCTTCTGGCAGCGCGAAGGCGTGGTCAGCACCGTGGTCGGCTATGCCGGCGGTTTCACCCCCAACCCGACCTATGAAGAAGTCTGCTCGGGCCTGACCGGCCACACCGAAGTGGTGCTGGTGGTGTTCGACAAGAACAAAGTCAGCTACCGCGAACTGCTGGCGATGTTCTGGGAGCTGCACAACCCGACCCAAGGCATGCGCCAGGGCAACGATGTCGGCACCCAGTACCGCTCGGCGATCTACTGCACCTCGCCGCAGCAGCTCGAGGAAGCCCAGGCCAGCCAGGCCGCCTACCAGGCCGAGCTGAGCAAGGCAGGCTTCGGCGAGATCACCACCGAGATTGCCCAGGCGCCGACCGTGTACTTTGCCGAAGCCTATCACCAGCAGTACCTGGCCAAGAACCCGGACGGCTACTGCGGCATCGGTGGCACCGGTGTGTGCCTGCCGCCCAGCCTGCAGGGCAACTGAGCCATGATCCTGTTCCATTCGCCGTTGTCGCCCTTCGTACGCAAGGTGATGATCGTCTTGCACGAGACCGGCCAGCTGGAGCGCGTCACCGTGCAGGGCGTGAACATCAGTCCGCTGAACGGCGACGAGCAACTCAACCGGGACAACCCGATCGGCAAGATACCAGCCCTGCGCCTGGACGATGGCAGCGTGCTGCACGACAGCCGGGTTATCTGCGAGTACCTCGACAGCCAGCATGTAGGCCTGCCGTTGATCCCCCGCGAGGGTTCGGCGCGCTGGCGGCGGCTGACCCTGGTCTCCCAGGCCGATGCGATCATGGATGCTGCGGTGGCTACCCGCTATGAAACCTTCCTGCGCCCGGCGGACAAGCAGTGGACGGGTTGGGTCGAGGCCCAGGGCGAGAAGATCCGTCGCAGCCTGGCCAACCTGGAGCAGGAACACCTGGCGGAGCTGGCCTCGGGGTTTGATTTGGCCGCGATTGGCGTAGCCTGTGCGCTGGGGTACCTGGACCTGCGCCAGCCTGAGTTCGGCTGGCGTGAGCAGCAGCCAGGGCTGGCGGCGTGGTATGCCGAGGTCAGCCAGCGGGCGTCGATGCTGGCCACCGCGCCGGCAGCCTGACCGGGTCCTATCGCGGGACAAGTCGGGCCGCCGCATCGCCGCTCCCACGCCAAAATCTGGATCGGCGTGGGAGCGGCGATGCGGCGGCCCGACTTGCCCCGCGATGGCCTCACCTCGGTAGTGCAGGAAACAACTGCCCGATCCTCATCGCCAACCAGCGCCCGATCTCACGGTCCTCCCTCATACCGCCCTCCCCACCCGCGACCAATCCAGCCGGCGGGTCAGCACCATGAACACACCCAGCAGGCCGAAGCACAGCAACGAGCCCATCAGCAATGCGTAGTCCTCGGCGCTGAGCAGCCCGTAGAGCATGCCGTACAACGCCGCCAACCCCGCCGCAAAGCCCACCCCCCGCCCAAGGCTGCGCAGCACGTGCACCAGATAGAAGCCGATCAGCAGCACACAGCCCGACGCCGACAGCCCATAGGCCAGGCCGAACCCCAGGTGCTCCGACAACGACAGCAGCAGCAGGTAGAAGAACGCCAGGGCCACGCCCACCAGGATGTACTGCACCGGGTGCACGCTGAGGTTCTTCAACACCTCGAACAAGAAGAAGCCGGCGAAGGTCAGGGCTATGAACAGCAGCGCGTACTTGATCGCCCGCTCGCTCTTGAGGTACTGGTCCACCGGGTCGACGAAGCTCACGCCGAACGCCCGGTCGGTGAAGTCAGCGCACTTCTGCGCCGTGGCGCACAGGCGCACCGCCTCTTCCAGGTTGGTGGCGAAGAACGTGGTCTGCCAGTGGGCGCTGAAGCCTTTCTCGTCGATGGCGCGGCGGCTGGGCAGGAAGTTGCCGATGAAGCTTGGGTGCGGCCAGTTGGCGCGCATGTCCACGGTACTGCTGCGCCCGACCGGCAGCACGGCCAGTTGCCCGGTGCCCAGCAAGTCCAAATCGAAGGCATAGGTGAACTCCCGGGCCTGCGGTTCGCTGAACTGCGGCAGGTCCACATGCACGCCGCCCGGTAACCAGTCGACACCGTTGCCGGGCTGGAACGGCAGGCGCTGGTCGTCCAACTTCAGTTCAAGGCTGTTCTCGATGCCGCGGATATCACTGATGCCGACCATCAGCCGCGGCTTGTCGAAGCGATAGTCGTCGTAGTCCTTCTCGATCCCCCAGCGCTCGGGCAGCTTGAAGCGGCCGCTGATCCTGCTCTTGGCATGGAACAAGCGCGCCTGATAGATGCCACGGGCACGCAGCTCGGTATCAACGCCCACATCCATTTCGAAGGTTTCCGGCAAGAAGTACAGCTGGCCATGGACCGTGCTGGTTTCCTGGACACTCTTGCCGTCCTTGTCGATCCAGCGGCGCTCGTACTTGCGATAGGGCACCACCACGACCGGGCCGCTGACCAGCTGGTCAAAGCTGGAGCTCGCGGCGATCTCGCCCAGCACGTTATTGCGCAGTTGCTGACGTTCGTCGATCAGACCGCCGATCATCAGCAGGGGAATCAGCAGCAGCAGGATCAGCACGGCGATCAGGCCGAGCTTGAAACCTAGGGTCTTGTTCATGGGGTTGGGCTCCGTTTGCGATGCGGGCAGTGTCTGCCCGCTGCGTGGAGCCCTTGGGGAGGGAATGTGGAGATTGTGTGGAGATTCGGGCTACCCGCGCGCATGCCATGCGCAAATTCCTGTGGGAGCCGGCTCGCCGGCGAAAGGGCCGCAAAGCGGCCCCCGGTAACTCAACTGACGCGCCGCGCCGGCAGCCACAACCTCACTCGCACGCCACCCTCGACGTTGTCCACCGCCAGCGCCCCGCCATGCAACTGCATCACCTCGGCCACGAAGTTCAACCCCAGCCCGGTGCTCTTGCGCCCGGTCCCGGGCCTTGGCAGCGAATAGAACCGCTCGCTGACCCGGTCCAGGGCATATTCGGGGATCGCCTGCCCCTGGTTGAACAGGCTCAATGCCACACGCTCGCCATCGCGCTCCAGCTCGAAGGCCAGCGCGCCTTGCTGCGGAGTGAAGTCCAGCGCATTGTCCAGCAGGTTGGCCAGTGCCTGGCGCATCAGGAATGGATCGCACAGCAGCCTGAGGCCCGCCGGAATGCGCTGGCGCACCTGCAACCCGGCACCGTCTATCCTCGTGCCATGGGCCAGCAACAGCTCATCGATCAGCGCCGCCACCGCCACCTGCTGCTCGTCCTCCAGGGCCTGCATCTGTTCGACCCGGGCCAGGTTGAGCAGCCGCTCGATCATCTGCTGCAAGCGGTCGCTCTCGCGCTCGATGTTGCCGGCAAAACGCGCCCGCTGCTCTTGCGGCATGTCGCCCTGGAGCAGCTCCGAGGCGCCACGGATCGCCGCCAGCGGGCTCTTGAGCTCATGGGTGAGTGTGTGCACGTAGCGTTCGACATAAGCCTTGCCTTCGAGCTGGGTGCGCATGCGCTCCACCGCCGTGGCCAGCTGCAGCAGCTCGCCGCCCTTGTAGTGCGGCAACGCGGCACGCTGTCCCTCGCTGACCGCCTGGGCATAGTGGGTGAGTCGGCGCAGCGAGCGGGTCAACCACCACGACAGCGCCGCCCCCACCAACAGGCCAAGCACGATCAGCCCGAGGCCGAGGATCAGCAGGCGCCGCTCGGAGCGGTCGATGTACGGCTGCAGCGAGCTGTTGGGCTTGGCCACGGTGACCACGCCGATGATCTGGCCGCCGTCGAGGATCGGCGCCGCCACATGCATCACCGAGGTGCTTTCATCATCCGGGTCGCTGCGGGTCGAACGTGCGCCGTACTGGCCACGCAGGGTCAGGTAGACGTCGTTCCAGCGCGAATAATCCTTGCCCACGGCCTGGCCGCTGGAGTCGAGCAGGACGACGCCCTTGGCATCGGTCACGTAGATCCGGTGGCTGACCTGGTTTTTCGCCAATCCCCAGATCTGCGCGCTCGGGCGCCGCTCGCCATAGGAAGCCAGCACCTGCGACAGGCGGCTCTGGGTCAGGGTGCCGTTCTTCACATCGTCATGAAGGATCTCGGCCAGCAGGTTGGCGGTGTCCACCAGGGTTTCTTCCGATGACTGACGCACCACCGGGCGGATCTGCTCGCGCACCGTGTTGAGCAGGAAGTAGCCCGCCAGGCCGACGAACAGGAAGTACACCAGGAAGATGCGAATCCCCAGGCGCATCAGGCGTGCTCCGGGCTGTAGCTGTAGCCCAGGCCGCGGTGCGTCTGGATTGCCTCGGCGTCAGGCGCGACCTGGCGCAGCTTGGCGCGCAGGCTCTTGATATGGCTGTCGATGGTGCGCTCATAGCCTACGTCCGAAGCCACGCCCAGGCCATCGAGCAATTGCTCGCGGCTGAACACCCGGCGCGGTTGCTCGAGCAGGCTTTGCAACAGGCGGAACTCGTGGCGGGTGAGCGCCAGCGCCTGGCCCCGGTAGCTGATACGCATCGCCAGGGTATCGAGCTGGAACGGTGTGCTGTCGCTGGCCGCTTCAACCCTCGGCGTCATGCGCTTGAGGATCGCCCGCACCCGCGCCGCCACCTCGCGGGGGCTGAACGGCTTGACCACGTAGTCGTCGGCGCCGATCTCCAGGCCCAGCACGCGATCGATCTCGGCGTCGCGGGCGCTGAGAAACATTACCGGCACCTCGCTGAAACGGCGCAACTGGCGGCAGGTTTCGAAACCGCTGATGTCAGGCAGGCCGATGTCTAGGATCACCAGGTCGGCCGGGCGCAGACGCTGTTGCTCGACGGCAGCGCTGCCGAGGGTCACCCACTCGGTGCTGTGGCCGTCGGCCTGCAGGGCGTAGATGAGGGTGTCGGCGATGGCGGATTCGTCTTCGACGATGAGGATGTGGGGCATCTGAGCGGCAAGCCTCGAGCTGCAAGCTTCAAGTGAAAGCGGATCGCGGCAACTTACACCGATCCGCCGTTTCTTGCAGCTTGTCGCTCGATGCTTGCAGCTTCTGCATCAGCAGCCCGGATTGCCTGCCGTGAACTTCTCGCGCGGATCCACTGCTGCCTTGAACTTGCGCAGGGCCTTGGAGCCGATCAACAGCGGATAACGGAAATTGCTGCGGTCAACCAGGTTGACCTCCACGGTGCGTTTCACATCGCCCAGGCACATTTCCAGGTCGATCACCGGGCGATGCGAGAGCGCTGGCGACTCCTCCTCGTCATCTTCCTCGGCGCGGTTCTTGATCTTGCTGATACGCGACACTTCATGTTCGTAGAGCTTGTCGCTGGCACCCTCGGTCGCCAGGCGGAAGCGCACCCACTCGTTGCCATCACGGGTGAACATCTCGATGTCCTTGGCCGACAGCGAAGCGGTCCAGGCACCGGTATCCATCTTGGCTTTGAGGGTCTGGCCGATCTCCGGCAGCTTGATGTTCTCGTAACGGCCATAGAGCGTCGGTTCGGCGGCCATCACCGGCAGCGCCAGAAGGGACAGCAGGGCAAGCAAGGGTTTCACAGGGCAGGCTTCCTTGAGAGGGGTCAGTGCTTAGACTGTGCGGGCAGGATAGGTTCGTCGCCACAGGTTAAACAACATAATGTGAAACATTTGTCCCAGTTAATGGACGTACGACGTTTGGCTAAGGGCCAGAGCCTGCTTATCATTGCCGACCGTTCACCTCACACAACAAGAGTCCCCTTATGCGTCGCCTGCTGACCGGCATCCTTACACTCACCCTGCTGCTGCTCAACACCCTGGTGCTGATCGGCCCGTTGCTGGTCTTCGCCCTGCTCAAGCTCGTGCTGCCAGGCCGTGGCCGCGACTACGCATCGGCTGCAGTGATGTGGATCGCCGAGACCTGGTCGGAGATCGACAAGGCCATCTTCACCCTGTGCATCCCCACCCAATGGGATATCCGCGGCGTCGACACCCTGCGCCAGGACACCTCGTACCTGTGCGTGAGCAACCACCAGACCTGGGTCGATATCCCGGCACTGATAGAGAGCCTCAACCGTCGCGTGCCGTTCTTCAAGTTCTTCCTCAAGAAGGAGCTGATCTGGGTACCGCTGCTGGGCCTGGCCTGGTGGGGCCTGGACTACCCGTTCATGAAGCGCTACAGCAAGGCCTTCCTCGACAAGCACCCCGAACTCAAGGGCAAGGATCTGGAGATCACCAAGGCCGCCTGCGAGCTGTTCAAGCGCCAGCCGGTAACCGTGGTCAACTACCTCGAAGGCACCCGCTTCACCGAGGCCAAGCGCCAACAGCAGCAGTCGCCCTACCGCCACCTGCTCAAACCCAAGGCCGGCGGCGTGGCCTTCGTGCTGGCAGCGCTGGGCGAGCAGCTGGATGCGCTGCTCGACGTGACCATCGTCTACCCGGGCGACAAGGCACCAGGGTTCTGGGACCTGCTCAACGGTAGCATCAGCCGGGTAATCATCGACATACGCGTACGCGAGCTGGCCCCCGCGCTGAGCGAAGGCGACTACGAGAACGACCCGGTCTTCCGCCAGACGGTGCAGGCCTGGGTGAACCAGCTGTGGAGGGAGAAAGACCAGCGAATCGAGGCGTTGCGCGCCGAAATGCGTTGAAGCCAGTGGCATCAGCGCGGGTGATCCTGCTCTCGCGAAACGGGGGCCGGACTTGTGCCGCGAAAGGGCTGCTAGGCAGCCCCATACTTGCCGATCAGTTGATGATCTCGACAATATCCACATCCACTTCGCGACTCATCAGGTGCTTCTCCACCTCGCCGGTCAGCTTGACCTTGGTCTTGTCGTTGAAAGGGGTCGGCGGCAAGTCCTCATCGTCGATCTCGACGGTGATGGTGCCCGTGTTGTCTTTGAATTCGTACTTGTCGTCGTTGTTGATCTTCTTGGTCACAAAGCCCTGCAGCACCACCGGGGTATCGTCGGCGGCATCGTTGGCGGCGGCGACCGTGGTCACTGCCTGGGCGCCAGGGCCGGTGTAGCCGGCGGCCAGGGCGGCGGTGTTGAACAGCGGGGCGAGGATCAGGGGCAGGTAACGGGCTTTCATGGTGATCGGGTCCTGTTTGCGTTTTGATGGCCCCAGATTACCGACGATCGCTGAATTGAAACTTAATACAACAAAAAGCCCGGCACTTGGCAGGGCTTTTCGCGTTGCATATCTATTACTGGTGGTACTGCGCCGACAGTTCGTGCACGGCGTTGATGAACACGCCGGCGTGCTCCGGGTCAACCTCCGGGGTGATGCCGTGGCCCAGGTTGAACACATGGCCGCTGCCCTTGCCGTAGCTGGCCAGGATGCGCGCCACCTCCTTGCGGATGGCCTCGGGCTTGGCATACAGCACGGTCGGGTCCATGTTGCCCTGCAGCGCCACCTTGTCGCCTACGCGGCGGCGCGCGTCGCCGATCTCGCAGGTCCAGTCCAGGCCCAGGGCGTCGGCACCGGCATCGGCAATGCTTTCCAGCCACAGGCCGCCGTTCTTGGTAAACAGGATCACTGGAATCTTGCGCCCTTCGTGCTCGCGGATCAGACCGCTGACGATCTTGCGCATATAGGCCAGGGAGAACTCCTGATAGGCCGCCGCCGACAGGTTGCCGCCCCAGGTATCGAAAATTTGCACGGCCTGGGCACCGGCCAGGATCTGGCCATTGAGGTAACTGGTGACCGACTGCGCCAGCTTGTCCAGCAGCAGGTGCAGGGCCTCGGGGTTGTCATAGGCCATGGCCTTGGTCTTGCGGAAGTCCTTCGACGAGCCGCCTTCGACCATGTAGGTGGCAAGGGTCCACGGGCTCCCGGAGAAACCGATCAGCGGCACGCGGCCGTTGAGCTCGCGACGGATGGTGCTGACTGCGTCCATCACGTAGCCCAGGTCCTTCTGCGGGTCGGGGATAGGCAACGCTTCGATGTCGGCCAGGGTGCTGATGACCTTCTTGAAGCGCGGGCCTTCGCCGGTCTCGAAGTACAGGCCCTGGCCCATGGCGTCGGGGATGGTGAGGATGTCCGAGAACAGGATCGCCGCGTCCAGCGGGTAGCGGTCCAGCGGCTGCAAGGTGACCTCGCAGGCGAACTGCGGGTTCATGCACAGGCTCATGAAGTCGCCGGCCTTGGCGCGGCTGGCGCGATACTCCGGGAGGTAGCGGCCGGCCTGGCGCATCATCCATACCGGGGTGACGTCTACGGGTTGCTTGAGCAGTGCACGCAGGAAACGATCGTTCTTCAGGGCAGTCATGTCGGCATCCGGAAAAAAAGTGCGGGCATTTTCTCAGACGCGGACGCAAAAGGCACGGCCATGGCCATGCGTTTTGTCTATCAGGTGCCATGGATCAAGCATTTTTGTATACAAACAGCATCGCGGGGCAAGTCGGAGCGGCGATCCGACTTGCCCCGCGATGCGATGGATCAGACTTCGAGGTAATCCAGAATGCCTTCAGCCGCCGTACGCCCTTCGAAGATCGCCGTCACCACCAGGTCCGACCCCCGCACCATGTCGCCACCGGCAAACACTTTCGGGTTGCTGGTCTGGTGCTTGAACTTGCCCTTCTCCGGGGCCACCACGCGGCCCTGGCTGTCCATCTGGATACCGAACTGCTCGAACCACGGTGCCGGGCTCGGGCGGAAGCCGAAGGCGATCACCACGGCGTCGGCCGGCAGGATCTCCTCGGAGCCCGGGATTGGCTCGGGGCTGCGGCGACCACGGACATCCGGCTCGCCGAGACGGGTCTCGACCACCTTCACGCCCTCGACCTTGTCCTCGCCGACGATGGCGATGGGCTGGCGGTTGTAGAGGAACTTCACGCCCTCTTCCTTGGCGTTCTTCACCTCTTTGCGCGAACCCGGCATGTTGGCCTCGTCACGGCGATAGGCACAGGTCACCGACTTGGCGCCCTGGCGGATAGAGGTACGGTTGCAGTCCATCGCGGTGTCGCCACCGCCAAGCACCACGACCTTCTTGCCCTGCATGTCGACGAAGTCTTCCGGCGACTTCTCGAAACCGAGGTTGCGGTTGACGTTGGCGATCAGGAAGTCAAGCGCGTCGTGCACGCCCGGCAAGTCCTCGCCGGGGAAGCCGCCCTTCATGTAGGTGTAGGTGCCCATGCCCATGAACACTGCATCGTACTCGGCGAGCAGTTGCTCCATGGTAATGTCGCGGCCCACCTCGGTGTTCAGGCGGAACTCGATGCCCATGCCGGTGAAGACTTCGCGGCGATTGCTCAGCACGGTCTTTTCCAGCTTGAACTCGGGGATGCCGAAAGTCAGCAGGCCACCAATCTCGGGGTTGCGGTCGAACACCACCGGGGTTACGCCGGCACGCACAAGCACGTCGGCACAGCCCAGGCCGGCCGGACCGGCGCCGATGATGGCGACACGCTTGCCGGTCGGCTTGACCTTGGACATATCCGGGCGCCAGCCCATGGCGAACGCGGTGTCGGTGATGTACTTCTCCACCGAACCGATGGTGACCGCGCCGAAGCCGTCGTTCAGGGTGCAGGCCCCTTCGCACAGACGGTCCTGCGGGCACACGCGACCGCAGACTTCCGGCAGGGTATTGGTCTGGTGCGACAGCTCGGCTGCCGCCAGGATGTTGCCCTCGGAAACCAGCTTCAACCAGTTGGGAATGAAGTTGTGCACCGGGCACTTCCACTCGCAATACGGGTTGCCGCAGCCCAGGCAGCGGTGCGCCTGCTCCACGGACTGCTGCGGCTTGAAGGGTTCGTAGATCTCGACGAACTCCTTCTTGCGCTGGCGCAGCAGCTTCTTCTTGGGGTCTTTGCGCCCCACTTCGATGAACTGGAAGTCGTTGCTCAGACGTTCAGCCATTTTTCAAAACCTCTTAACAGCAGCTGCAAGCTACAAGCTGCAAGCCGCAAGACGATCACTTAAGCCGGGCAAACCTCGAAGCGCATTTACTTGCAGCTTGAGGCTTGCCACTTGCAGCTGTTCTTACTGCGGGTTGGCACGGGTGCTGGACAACAGGTGCTTGAGGTTGGCCGCCTTCGGCTTGACCAGCCAGAAGCGCCGCACGTAGTCGTCCAGGTTCTCCGAGAGCTCACGCCCCCACTCGCTGCCGGTCTCCTCCACATACTCGCCCAGGACCCGCGCCAGGTGGCTGCGGTAGGCTTCCATCGCCTCACCACTGATACGCTGGATTTCCACCAGCTCGTGGTTGAGTTTGTCGAAGAAGCTGTTGTCCATGTCGAGCACGTAGGCGAAGCCGCCAGTCATGCCAGAACCGAAGTTGTAACCGGTTTTGCCCAGGACGCAGACAAAGCCGCCGGTCATGTATTCACAGCAGTGATCGCCGGTGCCCTCGACCACAGCGTGGGCGCCGGAGTTACGTACAGCGAAGCGCTCGCCCGCGGTGCCTGCAGCGAACAGCTTGCCGCCGGTGGCGCCATACAGGCAGGTGTTGCCGACGATGGCGCTGTGCTGGGTTTCGAACGGGCTGCCGGCCGGTGGGACGATGGTCACTTTGCCCCCGGTCATGCCCTTGCCGACGTAGTCGTTGGCGTCGCCTTCCAGGTGCAGGTTCAAACCGCCAGCGTTCCACACGCCGAAGCTCTGGCCCGCGGTGCCCTTGAAGCGGAAGGTGATCGGCGCCGCGGCCATGCCCTGGTTGCCGTGCAGCCTGGCGATTTCGCCAGAGATGCGCGCACCGATGGAACGGTCGCAGTTGCAGATTTCCATGGCGAATTCGCCACCAGCCATGTCGCGGATCGCCGGCAGGGCCATGGCGACCATCTTCTCGGCCAGTTCGCCCTGGTCGAACGGCGGGTTCTTGTCCACTTGGCAGAACTGCGGCTTGTCGGCCGGAATGTGCGAGCTGCCCAGCAGCGGCGACAGGTCGAGGTGGCCCTGGCGCTCGGTGTCGCCCGGCAGCACATCGAGCAGGTCGGTACGGCCGATCAGCTCGCCCAGGCTGCGCACGCCCAGCTTGGCCAGCCACTCACGGGTCTCTTCGGCGACGAAGGTGAAGAAGTTGATCACCATGTCGACAGTGCCGATGTAGTGGTCCTTGCGCAGTTTGTCGTTCTGGGTGGCCACGCCGGTGGCGCAGTTGTTCAGGTGGCAGATGCGCAGGTACTTGCAGCCCAGGGCGATCATCGGCGCGGTGCCGAAGCCGAAGCTCTCGGCGCCGAGGATCGCAGCCTTGATCACGTCGAGGCCGGTTTTCAGGCCGCCGTCTGTCTGCACCCGCACCTTGCCGCGCAGGTCGTTGCCGCGCAGGGTCTGGTGGGTTTCAGCCAGGCCCAGTTCCCACGGGGCGCCGGCGTACTTGATCGAGGTCAGCGGCGAAGCGCCGGTGCCGCCGTCGTAGCCGGAAATGGTGATCAGGTCGGCATAGGCCTTGGCCACGCCGGCGGCGATGGTGCCCACACCGGCTTCGGCAACCAGCTTGACCGAGACCAGCGCCTTAGGGTTGACCTGCTTGAGGTCGTAGATCAGCTGGGCCAAGTCTTCGATCGAGTAGATGTCGTGGTGCGGCGGTGGCGAAATCAGGGTCACGCCCGGTACCGCGTAGCGCAGCCTGGCGATCAGGCCGTTGACCTTGCCACCTGGCAGCTGGCCGCCCTCGCCGGGTTTGGCGCCCTGGGCGACCTTGATCTGCAGCACTTCGGCATTGACCAGGTATTCCGGGGTCACACCAAAGCGGCCGGTGGCCACCTGCTTGATCTTCGAGCTTTTGATGGTGCCGTAGCGGGCCGGGTCTTCACCACCCTCGCCGGAGTTGGAACGCGCGCCCAGGCGGTTCATCGCCTCAGCCAAGGCTTCGTGCGCCTCTGGCGACAGCGCACCCAGCGAGATGCCGGCGGAGTCGAAGCGCTTGAGGATCGCGTCCAGCGGCTCGATTTCATCCAATGGCAGGGCCTGGTCGGCCACTTTCACTTTCAGCAGGTCGCGGATCATCGACACCGGACGCTGGTCGACCAACGTGGTGTATTCCTTGAACTTGGCGTAGTCGCCCTGTTGCACGGCGGCCTGCAGGGTGTTGACCACGTCCGGGTTGTAGGCATGGTATTCGCCACCATGGACGAACTTGAGCAGCCCACCCTGCTGGATCGGCTTGCGCGCGCTCCAAGCTTCGGCGGCGAGCAGCTTCTGGTCGCTCTCCAGGTCTTCGAAACGCGCACCCTTGATGCGGCTCGACACGCCCTTGAAGCTCAGGCCAACCACTTCCTCGGACAGGCCGATGGCTTCGAACAGCTGCGCGCCACGGTACGAGGTGATGGTGGAGATACCCATCTTCGACAGGATCTTCAGCAGGCCCTTGGAGATGCCCTTGCGGTAGTACTTGAATACCTCGTCCAGATCACCCAGCACTTCGCCGGTACGGATCAGGTCGGCCAGCACTTCGTAGGCCAGGTACGGGTAGACGGCCGAGGCACCGAAGCCCAGCAGCACAGCGAAGTGGTGCGGGTCGCGGGCAGTGGCGGTCTCGACCAGGATATTGCTGTCGCAGCGCAAGCCCTGTTCGGTCAGGCGGTGGTGCACCGCACCGACGGCCAGCGAGGCGTGTACCGGCAGTTTGCCCGGGGCAATGTAGCGGTCGCTGAGCACCAGCTGGGTCTTGCCGCCGCGCACCGCTTCTTCGGCCTGGTCGGCGATATTGCGGATGGCCGCTTCAAGGCCGAGGCTTTGCTCATAGTTGAGGTCGATCAGCTGGCGGTCGAAACCTTCGCGCTCCAGGTTCATCAGCGAACGCCACTTGGCGGGCGAGATGACCGGCGAGCTGAGGATCACCCGCGAGGCATGCTCGGGGGACTCCTGGAAGATGTTGCGCTCGGCGCCCAGGCAGATTTCCAGGGACATCACGATCGCTTCGCGCAGCGGGTCGATCGGTGGGTTGGTCACCTGGGCGAACTGCTGACGGAAGAAATCGTACGGCGAACGCACACGCTGGGACAGCACGGCCATCGGCGTGTCGTCACCCATCGAGCCGACCGCTTCCTGGCCCTGCTCACCCAGAGGGCGCAGCACCTGGTCACGCTCCTCGAAGGTGACCTGGAACATTTTCATGTACTGCTTGAGCTGGTCAGCGTCGTAGCTGGCCACGCCCTGGTCGTCGCTCAGCGTCGCCTGGATGCGCGTGGCGTGCTGGCGCAACCAGCGCTTGTACGGATGGCGCGACTTCAGGCGGTTGTCGATGGCGTCGGTGTCGAGGATCTGACCGGTCTCGGTATCGACAGCCAGGATCTGGCCTGGGCCGACACGGCCCTTGGCCAGGACTTCCTCAGGCTGGTAACCCCATACGCCGATTTCCGAGGCGATGGTGATGTAGCCGTTGGTGGTGGTCACCCAACGCGCCGGGCGCAGGCCGTTGCGGTCGAGCAGGCACACCGCGTGGCGGCCTTCGGTCATGACGATACCGGCTGGGCCATCCCAAGGCTCCATGTGCATGGAGTTGTATTCGTAGAAGGCGCGCAGGTCGGCGTCCATGGTCTCTACGTTCTGCCAGGCTGGCGGTACCAGCATGCGCACGCCGCGGAACAGGTCGATGCCACCAGTGACCATCAGCTCGAGCATGTTGTCCATGCTGGATGAGTCGGAACCGACGCGGTTGACCAGCGGGCCGAGCTCTTCGAGGTCAGGGATCAGGTCGTTGGCGAACTTGGTGCGCCGGGCCATGGCCCAGTTGCGGTTGCCGGTGATGGTGTTGATCTCGCCGTTGTGGGCGAGGAAGCGGAAAGGCTGCGCCAGCGGCCACTTCGGCAAGGTGTTGGTGGAGAAGCGCTGGTGGAACACGCAGATTGCGGTCTGCAGGCGCTCGTCACCGAGGTCCGGATAAAACGCCGCGAGATCGCGCGGCATCATCAGGCCTTTGTAGATGATGGTCTTGTGCGAGAAGCTGCAGATGTAGTGGTCGGCGTCATGGGCGTTGGCCACGGACGAACGGCGACGGGCACTGAACAGCTTGATGGCGAATTCCTGATCGCTCAGGCCTTCGCCGCCGATGAACACCTGTTCGATCTGCGGCAGGCGCTCCAGGGCCAGGCGGCCAAGGACGCTGGTATCGATCGGCACCTTGCGCCAACCCACCAGCTTGAGGCCGGCGTTGACGATCTCGCGATCCATGTTGGCGCGGGCGGCTTCGGCTTTGACCGGGTCCTGGTTGAAGAACACCATGCCGACGGCGTACTGCCTGGGCAGCTCGACGGCGAAGTGCTCCTGGGCCACGGCGCGCAGGAATTGATCGGGCTTCTGCATGAGCAGACCGCAACCGTCGCCGGTATTGCCGTCGGCGTTGATGCCGCCGCGGTGGGTCATGCAGGTCAGCGCCTGCATGGCGGTTTGCAGAAGGTGGTGACTCGGCTCGCCCGTCATATGGGCGATCAGGCCGAAACCACAGTTGTCCTTGAATTCTTCGGGATGGTACAGACCTGTTTTCATAGACACTTTCTCACCAGGTTCACCTCTCAACCGGAGGCAAATCTCTTTTTTAACAACCACTTACCATCCACGCCGATCAAACGCCAGCTTTTTTGCGGTGGCCATGGAAAACCATTGTTGCACAGCGACAGCGACGCCCACAAATTTTCATGTCTCACCATTGAAAATTTATGTCGCAATTTTGAATGTTTTTAAGTCGTACGCCGTGATAGTGGCTTGACTGGAGTCTGAAGCGTTTCAGCCATGACTGCAAGAAAGGGCTTGTGGCCGGCAGTCTGGGACAGAAAAGCCTGCCGCGCTCAGGCGCAGCAGGCTAGTTGAAAGCTAGAAAGTCGCTCAGCAACTGGGCGGCGGGGTGATGCCGCCCGGAAGGTATCAGCGGGCCGTGGCCAGCTCTTGTTGGACGCTGCCCACGGTACGTGGCCAAGGTTTACCAGCCTGGACCTTGGCTGGCAAGTTCTTGATTGCCGCAGCGGCGGCATCGCGGTTGGCGAAGTTGCCGTAGGTCACCACGTACAGCGGCTTGCCCTGCAGGTTTTTCCTGAAGTAGCGATAGTCGCCACCCTGCGCCTTGACGAACGACTGCGCCGACGCCTCGGAACTGGTGCCGAAGATCTGTACCACATAATTGCCGGGCTTCTGGCCCGCGTACCAGCTGCTGTTGCCGGCGCCGCCGGCAGCCGGTTTCTCGACGGGTTTGGCTGCAGGCTTGGCGCTCGCGACCTGGGTCGGGGCCGGGGCTGGCTTGGCAGGTGCAACCGGTTTTGCCGGTTGGGTTGCTACAGGTTTTGTCGCAGGCGCAACCGGCTGTACCGGGGCGCTGGTCACCGACTGGGCCGGGGCCGGCGCAGGACTGGCGGTGGCACCTTGCGGCGGCGCGATGGTGGTCACGGTCGGCGGCACGGCAGCCGATGGCGTGGCTGGCTGCAGCGCAGTGTTGTCGGCCGGCCCGCCGTCTTCACCTTCACCCATGCCAGCGGCCTGGGCCAGCGGTTCGCGCATCACCGGCTGCGACTGACCGACCAGCGGCAACGGCATCGGCTGCGAGGAGCCGGAGAACTCGATGGCGGGCGCGCCGCCGTTGCCGCCCTGGCCCAGGGGCAATTGGGCCTGGGCAGCGGGGGGCGCGTCGGCTGGGGCCTTGTCGCCTTTCTTGGGCATCAGGACCGCAGCGCCAACGGCGACCACGACCACTGCGGACAACGCGAGCACGTGTTTCTTAGGCATTTTGAACCCCATGGATGGTCGCTTGACCGTGGTACGGCTGGCGATCATGGCTTCGATCAAGGTATCGCGGGCGACCTGGTTGATGTTCCCAGGCCAACCGTCGGAGTTTTCGTGGATGTCGACGATCTGCTCGGCGGTGAACACCTCGATGCCCCGGCCAGCACCCTCCAGGCGCTGCTCCAGGTACTCGCGGGTTTCTTCCTCGCTGTACGGGGCCAGTTCAATGACGTGGAATCGCTCGCCATCGGCATTGAGCTCATCCAACCCGGCGATCAGCGAAGGCTCGCCGAACAGGAACACGTGCGGGCGCCCTTCAGCTACGCCTGCCGCCAACTCCAGCAACGCTTGGAGTGCCGACTCGTCAAGTTGTTCCGCATCGTCCACCAGCAGATAGACTTCCTGGCCGGTCAGCGCCAGTTGCACCACCTGCGACAGGATCGCCTGCACTTCCGGCTGCGCCACGCCCAGCGACTGCGCCACCTGGCCGAGCACGCTGGCCGCGTCGCTGGCGCCACGGGCGGACACCACCACGCTTTGCACCGACTGCTTGTTGGTGCTGGCCACCAGTGCCTGGCGCAGCAGGGTCTTGCCGCTGCCCACAGGGCCGGTGACCGCCAGCATCAACTGGCTGTAACGCGCCAGGTGGTGCAGCTGGCCAAGCACTGGCTTGCGCTGGGCGGGAAAGAACTTGAAACCGGGCACCCGGGGTGCGAACGGATCGTGGCTCAGCTGGTAATGATCGAGAAACGCCTCATCGGCATGCAGACTGGTCATTGCGTTGTCACAACCTCAAAGCTGGGCCACGATCGCGCGGTAATCCGCCGCCAGCGTGGCCTGAAGAATCTCTGTCGAATAGTCGTCGGTGACGACGGCCTCGCCCAGCTGGCGCAGCAGCACCAGGCGCAGGCGCCCGTCGAGCACTTTCTTGTCGACCGCCATGTGCTCCATGAAATGCGCCGGGGTCATTTCCTGTGGTGGCACCACCGGCAATCCTGCGTCCTGCAGCAGGCGAATTCCGCGATCACGCGCCGGCTGGTCGATCCAGCCCAAGCGCATGGACATTTCCAGGGCCATGACCGTGCCAGCCGCCACGGCTTCGCCGTGCAGCCAGACGCCATAACCCATGTGTGTTTCGATGGCATGGCCAAAGGTGTGGCCAAGGTTGAGCGTGGCACGCACGCCCGATTCGCGCTCATCAGCGCCAACCACGGCGGCCTTGGCCGCGCAGGAGCGACGGATGGCCTCGGTCAGGGCGACGGAGTCCAGGGCACGCAGCGCCTGCATATTGTCCTCGAGCCAGGCGAGGAATGGCTTGTCGCAGATCAGGCCGTACTTGATGACTTCGGCGAGACCGGCGGACAACTCACGCGCAGGCAAGGTTTTCAGGCTGGTGGTGTCGATCAGCACTGCGTTGGGCTGGTAGAAGGCACCGACCATGTTCTTGCCCAGCGGGTGGTTGATGCCGGTCTTGCCGCCCACCGAGGAGTCCACCTGGGACAGCAGCGTGGTCGGCACCTGGATGAAGTCGACCCCACGCTGATAGCAGGCCGCGGCAAAGCCGGCCATGTCACCGATCACCCCGCCACCGAGGGCGACCACGGTGGTGCGCCGGTCATGACGCGCAGTCAGCAGGGCATCGAAGATAAGTTGCAGGGTTTCCCAGTTCTTGTGGGCCTCGCCGTCGGGCAATACCACCGGCAACACCGAGTAGGCACCCAGGGTCTTGCTCAAGCGTTCGAGGTACAGGGGCGCGACGGTCTCGTTGGAAACGATGGCGACCTGCCGGCCGGCAATGTGCGGCGCCAGCAGCTCGGGCTGGTCAAGCAGGCCTTCGCCAATGTAGATCGGGTAGCTACGCTCGCCCAGGTCGACCTTAAGTGTCTGCATGTATCCCCACAATGTACTTGGGCGCGGTGGCACTGTGGCCCCACGCGGTGACGTTAAACCCCGTCTCGGCGTTGGTCGCCGAGGATAGACCCCGCTCAGCGGGGCGGCAACTTCTGCAGACGTTCGAGAATGTCGAGCACGACCATGCGCGGTGGCCGTTCGTCGGTTTCCACCACCAGGTCGGCAATCTCGCGATAGAGCGGGTCGCGTGTTTCAAGCAGGGCACGCAAGGTGGCTTCCGGGTTGGCAGTGCGCAGCAGCGGTCGGTTGCGGTCACGAGAGGTGCGACCCACTTGCTGCTCCACCGAGGCATGCAGGTAGATCACCCGGCCACCGGCATGCAGCGCGGCACGGTTGGCATCGCGCATCACCGCGCCGCCACCGGTCGCCAGAACCACGCCATCGAGCGCGCAGAGTTCGGCGATCATCGCCTGCTCGCGGTCGCGAAAGCCCGGCTCGCCTTCCTTGTCGAAGATCCACGGGATGTTGGCGCCGGTTCGCAGCTCGATTTCCTTGTCGGAATCCTTGAACAGCAGGCGCAGCTCTTTGGCCAACAGGCGCCCGATGGTGCTTTTTCCAGCGCCCATGGGCCCTACAAGTATCAAATTTCGCACAGAATCAACGACTCACAGCAATCGCCTGGTCACTCATGATACGCGGAGTCAGGAAGACCAGCAGCTCGGATTTTTTCTCTTGTAATACATCGCGTCGAAACAGCCGCCCAACATACGGCAGATCGCCGAAAAATGGCACCTTGTCGACCACTTTGTTCTGCGACGTCGAGTACACGCCGCCAATCACAATGGTCTGCCCATCGGTCACCCGGACCTTCGCCGTAACCTCGTTCCTGCGGATCGGCGGCACATCGTTCAGCGCATTGATGAAGTCGGGCTCATCCTTGGTCACACGCACATCCATCACTACCTTGCCATCCGGGGTGATCTGCGGCGTCACCTCCAGCGACAGGGAGGCCTCGCGAAAGGAAATCGAGGTGGCACCACTGCGCGTGGTCTCCTGGTACGGCACTTCTGTGCCCTTGAGTATGCGCGCAGTCTCCTTGTCGGCCGTGACCACCTTGGGCTGGGAGATGATCTCGCCATTGCCGCTCTTCTCCATGGCGCTGAGCTCCAAGTCCAGCAGAATGTCGCTGCGCAGCAACCCCACGCCGAGCCCGGCATTGGCCCGCTCGACCCCGAGATCGACGAACAGGTCGCTACCCAGGCTACTGTCCCCCCCATACAACGGGCCACCCCATCGCACGCCCAGCACCTTCTCGTAATCGACGCTGGCCTCGACGATACGCGCCTCGATCATGACCTGGCGCACCGGCACATCCAGTTGCGTCACCAGCCTGCGCAGCTCGGCAAGCCGTTCGCCAGGCTGGGTGACCACCAGCGTGTTGGTCCGCGCATCCACACTGAGGCTGCCGCGCCCCGTCAGAATGCCGTCATCGGCCAGGCTCGCCAGCAACAGCTCCGCCAACTCGGCGGCCTTGGCATGAAAGACCGGGATCAGTTCACGCCGCAAGGGCTCCAGCAACACCTCCTCGCTCATACCCCGGGCCTGCCCGGCCAGTTCCGCAACGGGGGCGATCAGCAGCACATTGCCCTCCTGGCGCCTACCCAGCCCCTTGCTGCGCAGCACCAGGTCGAGCGCCTGCTCCCAGGGCACGTCCTCCAGGCGCAGGGTTATCCGTCCCTGCACCGAATCACTGGCAACCAGGTTGACGCCGGCGTGCTCGGCCATGACCTTAAGCACCGAGCGCAGCTCGACATCCTGGAAGTTGAGCGACATCGGCTCACCCTGAAGCTCCGCTGCCTGCACCGCCAGGATGCTCAACATCAACACCACGCCGCTCAACCATCGTCTCGGCCTCATCCCTGACCTCTCCTTGCTCACGTTCTACAAGCACCAGATACCTGGGACGCGCCTGCCAGCGCCCGCCAAGGTAGATCTGCTCGCGGACCTCGAGCCGATCGGCATCGATTGCCACCACGACCCCCTCATCCAACCCGAGCCGGTCGCCTTGCCCGACCCGATACACGTGCCCCGCCGAACGCAACAACGCCTGGCGGCGCCCTGACTGGGACAGGCTTCCGACCATTTCCAATCGCGCCAAGGGAATATGCCGCAGCTCTTTACCGTGTGTGGCGGGCAACCAGGCCTGAAATGGATCGAACGTGGCCTTCGACTGAGCAGCCTGGGCAGGCTCATCCGCCAAGGCAGCCGGCACGGGAAGTTCTTCCCCTGGGTGATAGGCATGTATCAGCAACCGTGCGCCAACCACCCCTGTGCCCTCTTCCTGCAAGGCCAACCTGAGATGGGGCACGTTCAGCAAACGCAACTGCTGTAGCCACTGCTCAAGCCATAAGCGCAACGCCGGGTAGCGCCCGTGCACGCTGATATCCAGAGGCTGCAGACGGTACCCTGCTGCCTGCAGCGCTTCGTTTACCTCGATGCGTTCGAACGAAAGGCCATGCTCATGGCCCGACAAGGCCAACTGGTCGAGCAGTTCACTCATGCCCTCGCCCGCAGCCAGTCGCCAGCGCAACGCTTGCAGCCCAGTCCTGGCTTGTTCCAGAGCCTGCTGCGCTCGCTCCAGTTCGACAAGTTTTCCCGCCCCATCCGCCAGAACACCCTGTAGCTGCAACTGTCTCTGGACTGCTTCGGCATGGCTATTGAGCGGCTCACGCAGACTGGCGAAATAACCCGCAAAAGCCACCAGAAACAGCAGCCCTACTGCCACCATCCACCGGAACAACCAAGACCTAGCCGCCAGGCCCTGCCAATCCAGGGTCCACGGGCGGTTCATGACTCACCCGCCAACAAGCGCGCCGCCAGCAGGAATTCATCGCCCTGGCCATGACGCCGCAGGTGAACAAGCTCCAGATCCCGCACCATCTTTGCCTGCTCCAGGCCGCGCATAAGCCTGGCCACCACTGAAGCAGAGGCTGCCAAACCGGCAAGGCGCAGACGTCCGTCCTCCACACCCACCTCGGTCAAGCGCGCCCCTTCTGGCATTGCCTGCTCCAGTGCGAGAAACAGCCCGGGCAACTGCGTCCGCCCGGCGCCCAGCGCAGACACCGCTGCTTGCTGGGCCAACAACGCATCCCGTGCTTCACGCAACTGATCGATCTGCCGCAGCGAAGCGTCCAACCGCTCAACGGCCGCCTGCTGCGTGGCGACGACCTGCGCCTGCCTGGCCAGACGCGACCGCGCCATTCGATCAAGCAACATGACCCCGCACAGCGCCACCACCAACGTGGCGACCAGGGCGATCTGGAATCGCCGCACAACGGTTGCCCGGCGCTGTTCGCGCCAGGGCATCAGATTCAGTCGTCCTTTCATGCCAGGCCTCCCATTGCCAAGCCACAGGCCAAGGCCATGGCGGCAGCGGGCACGATGGCTTCATCGAATTCGCCGGCCAGAGGGCCGGGGCGGCCGACATGGCATTTCACGCCCAGACGCTCGGACAGGTCTGCCGCCCGAACCTCATCGACGGCGGACCCGAACAACACAACTTGCTCCAACGCACCCTGGGCACCCGACTGCCAGAGCCCATCGACAGCCTCGGCCCAACGCGCCACAGAGGGCACGACACAGCGCTGCCGATGCGGTACGTGGCCTCCCTGCCAACGATGCAGGACTACCTCATCCGGCTCCAACTGCAGCAGCGCCGTGACGTTTGCCTGCGCCTCGGGCACCAATGCCCGTCGCAACGC
Organism: Pseudomonas sp. RC3H12; assembly: GCF_018596375.1. Taxonomy (NCBI): domain Bacteria; kingdom Pseudomonadati; phylum Pseudomonadota; class Gammaproteobacteria; order Pseudomonadales; family Pseudomonadaceae; genus Pseudomonas; species Pseudomonas sp. RC3H12. The sequence continues at coordinate 4,474,061 of NZ_CP075595.1, forward strand.
AAAGCTGTCCACCTCCACAGCTACCAACTGCAGGCTGGCTTGCGCGAACAAGCGCTCCAGTGGGTCGAGCTGACTTTGCCTACAGGCCACCACCAACACCTCGACCTGCCCGGCATCCTCCGCGCACGGGCCATACACCTGGAAATCCAGGGCAAGGTCTTCCACAGGAAAGGGAAACAGCTGCTCGGCCTGTGCAAGCAAGACAGCTTCGACGCCATGGCCGGGCAACCCTGCAGGCAGGCGGCAAACCTTGCAGATGACCTGCGATGCAGGCAACGCCAGGGCGACCCGGGACTGCGAAGTCCGACACCTGGCATGTGCCTGTCGCAGCCCCGCGACCAGGCACTCCACCTCGTCGCGCCCCAGTGAGCGGCCTGGCGCGCCACCAAGGCGCTCTTGCGCCCAACCCACCACCCGACAACCGCCACGCTGGCGGCGCAGGTGCAGCATTCGTATGGCGTCGGAGGCGATTTCCACCCCCAGCAGTGAACCGGCGTCCCTGCCAAAGCGTCCAAGCATCGCTGTTCCTTCCTGGTCATTGGCTGCCCGCCCCCTTGCGGCGCAGGCGGTCGTCGCTCGCCCCGGGCGGTCACCCGGCGGGGCGAAAAATGCTTATAATGGCCAGCGTTTTTCCTGCCCGCCGGCCCTGTGCGCAATCCACTCTCAACCTGGACACCCAAAAGCCTTGATACGCCTGCTGAAGTTCTTCTGGTGGTCTCTCGTCGCCGTCATCTGCGCGCTCGTACTCGGTGTGAGCGGTGCGTTTCTGTATCTTAGTCCCAGCCTGCCCTCGGTCGACGCGCTCAGAAGCGTCCAGTTGCAAATCCCCCTGAGGGTCTACAGCAGCGACGGCAAGCTGATCGCCGAGTTCGGCGAGATGCGGCGCTCGCCGATCAAGTTCCAGGAAATTCCCCCACAGTTCATCCAGGCGCTTCTGTCCGCTGAGGACGACAATTTCCTCAACCACTATGGCGTCGACCCTAGCAGCCTGATGCGCGCGGCCTCGCAGCTGGTCAAGTCCGGGCATATCCAGAGCGGCGGCAGCACCATCACCATGCAGGTGGCGAAGAACTTCTTCCTCACCAGCGAGCGCAGCTTCTCGCGCAAGACCAACGAGATTCTCCTGGCCCTGCAGATCGAGCGGGAATTGACCAAGGACGAAATTCTCGAGCTGTACGTCAACAAGATCTACCTGGGCAACCGTGCCTACGGCATCGACGCCGCGGCACAGGTGTACTACGGCAAGTCGATTCGCGACGTCAGCCTGGCGCAGATGGCCATGATCGCCGGCCTGCCCAAGGCTCCTTCGCGCTTCAACCCGCTGGCCAACCCGGTACGCGCCAAGGAGCGCCGCGACTGGATCCTCGGGCGCATGTACAAACTCGGCAAGATCGACGAAGCCAGCTACCAGGCCGCCCTGGCTGAACCGCTGAATGCCAGCTACCACGTACCGACCCCGGAAGTGAATGCGCCGTACGTCGCCGAGATGGCCCGCGCCGAGATGGTCGGTCGCTACGGCAGCGACGCCTATACCGAAGGCTTCCGGGTCACCACCACGGTGCCGAGCGACATGCAGCAGATGGCCAACAGCGCGGTCCTCAACGGCCTCAGCGAGTACGACGAACGCCACGGCTACCGCGGCCCCGAGGCGCGCTTCCCTGGCAAGACGCGTGCGGCCTGGCTGCAGGAGCTGAGCAAGCAACGTACCCTGGGCGGCCTGGAGCCCGCCATCGTCACCCAGGTCGAGAAGACCGGGTTGAAGGTGATGACCCGTGGCGGCCTGGAGGAAAACGTCGCCTGGGACACCATGAAATGGGCCCGCCCTTACCTCAACAGCAACTCGCAGGGGCGCTCGCCGCAATCAGCAGCCGACGTGGCCCAGGTCGGCGACCTGGTGCGCCTGCAACGCCAGGAGGATGGCAAGCTCAAGTTCAGCCAGGTTCCTGCCGCCCAGAGCGCACTGGTCACCCTCGACCCTTACAACGGCGCCATCCGTGCCCTGGTCGGCGGTTTCTCCTTCGAGCAGAGCAACTACAACCGCGCCATGCAGGCCAAGCGCCAGCCAGGCTCGAGCTTCAAGCCTTTCGTCTATAGCGCAGCCCTGGACAACGGCTACACCGCCGCCAGCCTGGTCAACGATGCTCCCATCGTGTTCGTCGACGAGTACCTGGACAAGGTCTGGCGCCCGAAGAACGACACCAACACCTTCCTCGGCCCGATCCGCATGCGCGAAGCGCTGTACAAGTCGCGCAACCTCGTATCGATCCGCCTGTTGCAGGCGATGGGCGTTGATCGCACCATCGACTACATCGCCAAGTTCGGCTTCAACAAACAGGACCTGCCGCGCAACCTGTCACTGGCACTGGGCACCGCGACACTAACACCGATGGAGATCGCCACCGGCTGGAGCACCTTCGCCAACGGCGGCTACAAGATCAGCCCGTACCTGATCGAGCGTGTCGAGAGCCGCAACGGCGAAACCCTGTTCACCGCCAACCCGCCACGCGTGCCGCAAGGCGACCAGGACCAGGCCGGTCTGGCGGCGCCCGAGCAAGCCATCAGCGTAGCACCGATGCCGGGCGAAGCGCCGTCGGCCGCAGGTCAGGTCACCCCGCCCCCCCAAATGCCCCAGACGCCCGCCGTTGCCGAGCAGATCATCGACGGGCGCACCTCGTACATTCTCACCTCCATGCTGCAGGACGTGATCAAGCGTGGTACCGGCCGCCGCGCCCTGGCCCTCGGCCGCTCGGACCTGGCGGGCAAGACCGGCACCACCAACGAGTCCAAGGACGCCTGGTTCTCCGGCTACAACGCTGACTATGTCACTACCGTGTGGGTCGGCTTCGACCAGCCGGAAACCCTGGGGCGCCGCGAATACGGTGGCACCGTGGCCCTGCCGATCTGGATGAGCTTCATGGGCGCAGCGCTCAAGGGCATGCCCGAGCACCCGCCAGCCGAGCCCGAAGGCATCCTCAGCCTGCGCGTCGACCCGATCAGCGGCCGCGCCGCCACGCCGAGCACGCCGAACGCCTACTTCGAACTGTTCAAGGCCGAGGACTCGCCACCATCGGCGGACGAACTGGGCAACGGCGCAGCTCCGGGCAGCCCGCTGCCGGCAGATGAAGCAGCGCCGATGGATCTGTTCTGATCCATCGACCCTTCGCGGGGCAAGCCCGCCCACACGCACGAACGTAGGCAGGTGCTTGTGGGAACGGACAGGTCTCGCGATGTTTTCCGCGCCCAACAAAAAGCCCCGACTCTTGCGAGCCGGGGCTTTTTCATGACGCTAAGACTGGATCAGCCGTTGAACACGTCATCCACGCTCTTGAGCGGGTAGTGCTTCGGATACGGCAGGGTAGCCACACCCGACTCGATGGCGGCCTTGGCCACGGCATCGGAAACCACGGTGATCAGGCGAGCGTCCAGCGGCTTCGGAATGATGTACTCACGGCCGAACTCCAGGGCTTGCACGCCATAGGCTTCGCAGACTTCCTTCGGCACCGGCAGCTTGGCCAGGTCCTTCAGGGCGATGGCGGCAGCGATCTTCATCTCTTCGTTGATGCGCTTGGCGCGAACGTCCAGGGCACCACGGAAGATGAACGGGAAGCCCAGTACGTTGTTGACCTGGTTCGGATAGTCGGAACGACCGGTGGCCATGATCACGTCGCTGCGGGTGGCGTGAGCCAGCTCCGGGGCGATTTCCGGGTCCGGGTTCGAGCAGGCGAACACGATCGGGTTGGCGGCCATCGACTTCAGGCCTTCGGCGCTCAGCAGGTTCGGGCCGGACAAGCCGACGAACACGTCTGCGCCGTCCAGGGCGTCAGCCAGGGTGCGCTTGTCGGTGGCGTGGGCGAACTGGGCCTTGTACTGGTTCAGGTCGTCGCGGCCAGCGTGGATCACGCCGCTGCGGTCGATCATGAAGATGTTCTCGACCTTGGCACCCATGCTCACCAGCAGTTTCATGCAGGAGATGGCCGCGGCACCGGCGCCCAGGCAGACGATCTTGGCGTCTTCGAGCTTCTTGCCGGCGATTTCCAGGGCGTTGATCATGCCGGCCGCGGTAACGATCGCGGTGCCGTGCTGGTCATCGTGGAAGACCGGAATGTCGCACTGCTCGATCAGCGTGCGCTCGATCTCGAAGCACTCAGGTGCCTTGATGTCTTCCAGGTTGATGCCGCCGAAGGTGATGGAGATGCGGCGAACGGTGTCGATGAAGGCTTGCGGGCTCTCCGACTCGACTTCGATATCGAACACGTCGATACCGGCGAAACGCTTGAACAGAACACCCTTGCCTTCCATGACCGGCTTGGAGGCCAGCGGGCCGAGATCACCCAGACCGAGGATGGCGGTGCCATCGGAGATCACCGCAACCAGGTTGCCCTTGCCGGTGTACTTGTAGGCCAGCTCAGGATCACGGCCGATCTCGCGCACAGGCTCGGCGACACCCGGGCTGTAGGCCAGGGCGAGGTCACGGGCGGTGGCGGTTGGCTTGGAGAGCTCGACGCTCAGTTTCCCCGGACGAGGCTGAGCGTGGTATTCGAGAGCGGCGGTTTTCAGGTCTGACATGATGGGCATTCCGCTATTTACTGTTCTGACGGACCGCCGAGGATACGCAAAGAGCCGGGGGGCGACAAGACTGCCCGGTCACTATGTGTCAAGGCCTTTGGCCTACGACTTTACGCTATAACCCACGGGGCTTACGGGAGCCAGTGTGTACAATCCAATAGCAAAATGTCTACAACTATTTAGCCAAAAACAAGCGCCAACATGCTCGGATCGGTCAATGGCAACAGCCAGCGTCGCTGCCCAGGCTTGAGCCCGCCCTTGCGGGAACGATCCAGCACCCAGCCACGCGCCTCAACCTGGCGTCCCTTGAGGTTAGCGAAGAAGCTGGCGGGGAAGTGGCGCTGCAGACGAGCGGGAACCTGCAGGACCACGTTCTCGTCAAGCTCCAGCCAGATGCCGCTGCGATTACGCTCGATCCCGTTGATCCTGCCGCCGATCACTGCGAATCCGGATTGCCGCACCTCGCGCCCAGGCGTGACCGGTGATTGTCTCCACAGCCCTGCCCTGGCGTGGCGTGCCTGATGCTCGGCCTGCTGCTGGCAGCCCGACAGTTGCACGTTGGGTGCAATGGCCACCTGATAGCCCAGGCCCTCGCTGAGCAGTTGTGCTTCCAGATTGTTGCCAGTGCGGCCATAGATATGCGCCAGGATACGGCCGTACTTGTCCTTGGGTTCGACGCCCGGAACCAGCCCGACACGGCCATCGCTGGCCTTCACCAGCGCCTGCAGGCGCTTTTTGGCAGCCTCGGCATAAGGTTCGCTGGAGCGCCCCTTGCGGCCGATTTCGGGGGCATTGATACCGATCAACCGCACGCTGCGCCCATCGCTCAGGCGCAAGGTGTCGCCATCGACCACGTGACGTACCGCCACCGCTTGCACCTTGTCGGGCATCGGGCAGAAGGCCAGGGCCGGGAAATGCCAGATCGCGACCACAAAAAAGGCGCCCACAAGGGGCGCCTTCTTTTGCAACAGCGCGAACCCCGAAGGCTTCGCCATGTGCATGATTACTTCTTGGCACCGAACATGCCGAAGCGATCGGCGAACTTCTGTACGCGGCCGCCGGTGTCCAGGACTTTCTGCTTACCGGTGTAGAACGGGTGGCACAGGTTGCAAACGTCGATCGCCAGGACGCTGCCCATGGTCGAACGAGTTTCAAACTTGTTGCCGCAGCTGCAGGTGACTGCAACTACTTCGTAGTTCGGATGAATATCTGCTTTCATGGTCACTTCCTCGAGCTGCGTGCCGCCACCCAACACCTATTGTTGAATACCGCACGTAATTAGGCGGCGAATAATACCAGAGAGCGGCCGTAGCGCAAGTTGTCGCTTGCACCGACCGTCGTCTGCTAGGCTCGCCTGATTTGTGAAACGCCCTCCAGAGACCTTCCGCGTGTCCGACGTCATTCTGCGCCTTGCCCTGCCCTCGCCCCTGCGTCGCCTGTTCGACTACCGGGCGCCCGCGAGCATGGCGCGCCAGGCATTGACGCCCGGCATGCGCATCCGCGTGCCGTTCGGCCGCCGCGAGATGATCGGGGTGCTGGTAGAAGTCGCCGAGCACAGCGAAGTGCCTGCCGACAAGCTCAAGCCAGCCAGCGCCCTGCTCGACCCTGTCTCACCCCTGCCGCCGGCATTGTTCAAGCTGTGCCTGTGGACGGCCCAGTACTACCAGCACAGCCTGGGCGACACCCTCAACTGGGCCCTACCGACGCTGCTGCGCCAGGGCGAACCGGCCGAGGCACGCCAGGAACGCTTCTGGCATGTCGCGCCCGGTGCGCGCCTGGAAGACCCCCGCATCGCCCGTGCCCCGCGCCAGCGCGACGCCCTCAAGACCCTGTCGCAGCACCCCCACGGCGTGGCCCACAGCCTGTTGAGCAAGCTTGGCCTGAACAAAGACAGCCTCGACCTGCTGCTGGCCAAGGAGATGGTGGAAGTCGAAGTACGCCGCCACCTGCCGGCCGCGCGCCACGAGCACTGGCTGGCCCAACCGGAACTACCGCTCAACGAAGAACAGCGCGCTGCTTTCGAGGCTGTGCGCTCGGGCTTCGGTGCCTTCCATGCCTACCTGTTGGCCGGCGTCACCGGTAGCGGCAAGACCGAGGTCTACCTGCAGCTGATCCGCGAAACGCTCGAGGCCGGCAAGCAGGCCCTGATCCTGATCCCCGAGATCAATCTCGGCCCGCAGACCCTGCAACGCTTCGAGCAGCGCTTCAACGCGCGCATCGCCCTGCTGCATTCTGCGGTGGGCGATCGCGAGCGCCTGGACGCCTGGCTGGCGGCACGTGATGGCGATGCGGACATCATCATCGGCACCCGTTCGGCGCTGTTCACCCCGATGAAGAACCCAGGCCTGATCATCATCGACGAAGAGCACGACGGCTCCTATAAACAGCAGGAAGGCCTGCGCTACCACGCCCGCGACCTGGCCGTGGTGCGTGCGCACCAGGAGAACATCCCGATCCTGCTGGGCTCGGCCACACCGTCGCTGGAAAGCCTGCACAACGCCCACAGTGGCCGCTACGGCCTGCTGCGCATGAACCAGCGCGCCGGCGGCGCCAAGGCGCCCCGCTTCCTGCGCCTGGACGTACGCAGCCTGCCACTGGACAGCGGCATCAGCGGCCCGTTGCAGCAGGCCATCCGCCAGACACTCGAGGCCGGCCAGCAGGTGCTGGTGTTCCTCAACCGCCGCGGCTTCGCCCCCACATTGCTGTGCCACGACTGCGGCTGGCTCTCCGAATGCCCACGTTGCGATGCGCGCATGACCGTGCACCAGCGCTCCGCCGTGCTGCGCTGCCACCATTGCGGCTACGACGAGCGCCTGCCGCTGCAGTGCCCGCAATGCGCCCACGTCGACCTGCGTCCCGTGGGCGCCGGTACCGAGCGTGCCGAGGAGCGTCTGAAGGTGCTGTTCCCGGATTACCCGATCCTGCGTGTGGACCGCGACAGCACCTCGCGCAAGGACGCCATGCACAACCTGTTCGCCACTATCCAGCGTGGTCAGCCGAGCATCCTGGTCGGCACCCAGATGCTCGCCAAGGGGCATCATTTCCCTCGCGTCACCCTGGTCGCGATCCTCGATGCCGACGGCGGGCTGTTCTCCGGCGACTTTCGCGCCGGCGAACACATGGCCCAGCTGATCGTCCAGGTGGCCGGCAGGGCCGGGCGCGCCGAGGAACCGGGCAAAGTCATCGTGCAGACCCACCTGGCAGACCACCCGTTACTGGTGCAGTTGACCGAACAGGGCTACTTCGCCTTTGCCGAACAGGCCTTGAGCGAGCGCCGTGCGGCCGGACTGCCGCCGTTCGCCCACCTGGCACTGCTGCGCGCCGACGCGCACAAGCCGGGCCAGGCGGAAGGCTTCCTTGACGAAGCCTGCGCCGCTGCCGAGCGCATACTTGCCGAGCAGGGCCTGCACGGCATCGAGTTGCTCGGCCCGGTGCCGGCCCCCATGGAGCGACGGGCGGGCAGATTCCGTGCGCAACTATTGCTCCAAGCCAATGCCCGTGCCCCCCTGCATCGACTGATCAGTGCCTGGTTGCTAGTGTTGGAGCAGATGCCATCGGGGCGGCAAGTGCGCTGGTCGCTGGACGTCGATCCGGTCGACCTTTACTGACTGTTTGAGGTTTGGCATAGGAGCGGGCTCGCCCCAAAAGGTTGGCAACCCGCCCCCGGCAACGGATAATGCCCAGTTTTTCCACCTGCGCATCGAAGCGCTCCACCGCGCTTGCGGTCGAAAAGAGAACCCCATGAAAGACACCATTCGCCAGCTGATCCAGCAAGCCCTCACCCAACTCGTCGCCGACGGTGTGCTGCCTGAAGGGCTGACGCCGGCGATCCAGGTGGAAAACGCCCGGGACAAGACCCACGGTGATTTCGCCAGCAACATCGCCATGATGCTGGCCAAGCCGGCCGGAATGAAGCCCCGCGACCTGGCCGAGAAGATCATCGCCGCCCTGCCGGCCAGCGCCGATATCACTAAAGTCGAGATCGCCGGCCCCGGCTTCCTCAATTTCTTCCAGAACACCGAAGCGCTGGCAGGCCGCCTCGACGCTGCCCTGGCCGATGGCCATCTGGGCGTGCGCAAGGCCGGCCCGGCGGAAAAGGTGGTGATCGACATGTCGGCACCGAACCTGGCGAAGGAGATGCACGTCGGCCACCTGCGTTCGACCATCATCGGCGACAGCGTTGCACGGGTACTGGAGTTCCTCGGTGACGACGTCATCCGCCAGAACCACGTGGGTGACTGGGGTACCCAGTTCGGCATGCTCATGGCCTACCTCCAGGAAAACCCGATCACCAGTGACGAGCTGTCGGATCTGGAGAACTTCTACCGTGCGGCGAAGAAACGCTTCGACGAGTCCGAAGAGTTCGCCACCCGCGCCCGCGGGCTGGTGGTCAAGCTGCAGGCCGGTGATCCCGAGTGCCTGGCGCTGTGGACGCGCTTCAAGGACATCTCCCTGTCGCACTGCCAGAAGACCTACGAATTGCTCAACGTCAAGCTGACCATGGCCGACGTGATGGGTGAGAGCGCCTACAACGACGACCTGGCCAACGTGGTCGCCGACCTCAAGGCCAAGGGTCTGCTGGTCGAGGACCAGGGTGCCCAGTGCGTGTTCCTCGAGGAATTCAAGAACGCCGAGGGCGAGCCATTGCCGGTGATCGTGCAGAAGGCCGATGGCGGCTATCTGTACGCCACCACCGACCTGGCCGCCGTGCGTTACCGCAGCAACAAGCTGCAGGCCGACCGCGCCCTGTACTTCGTCGACCAGCGCCAGGCCCTGCACTTCAACCAGGTGTTCGAAGTGGCCCGCCGCGCAGGTTTTGTCGGCCACCCGATGAAGATGGAACACATGGGCTTCGGCACCATGAACGGCGCCGATGGCCGCCCGTTCAAGACCCGCGATGGCGGTACCGTCAAGCTGATCGACCTGCTCACCGAGGCCAAGGACCGCGCCTATGCCCTGGTCAAGGAGAAGAACCCGTCGCTGGCCGAGGACGAGCTGCGCCACATCGGTGAAGTGGTCGGCATCGGCGCAGTCAAGTACGCCGACCTGTCCAAACATCGCACCAGCGACTACAGCTTCAACTTCGAACTGATGTTGAACTTCGAGGGCAACACTGCGCCGTACCTGCTGTACGCCTACACCCGCGTGGCCGGCGTGTTCCGCAAGCTCGGCAAAGGCTTCGACGAAGTCGAGGGCAGCATCGTCCTGCAGGCGGCGCACGAGCAGGACCTGGCCGCGCGCCTGGCGCAGTTCGGCGAGATCCTCAATAACGTCGCTGAAAAAGGCACGCCTCACGTGCTGTGCACCTACCTGTACGACCTCGCCGGCCTGTTCTCCAGCTTCTACGAGAACTGCCCGATCCTTTCCGCCGAAACCGCCGAACAACAGCAAAGCCGCCTGCGCCTGGCTGCCCTGACCGGTCGCACCCTCAAACAGGGCCTGGAGCTGCTTGGCCTGGAAACCCTGGAGCGCATGTAAGTTGGCTGCAAAGAAAAAGCCCGCGCCCAAGCGCGGCGCCAGCCGCCACCAGCCACCCGCCAAGCAACCGATCCCCGGCTGGGTGTGGCTGGCGGTCGGCCTGACCGTGGGGGCGTTCATCGTCTTCCTGATGAAACTCGAGCCCGGTGGCGCTGATATCAAGCGCACCAAGCCCGAGCAACATAAGCAGGAGAAGGTCGCCGAAGCGAGCAAGACCACCACACCGACGCCCCAGCAACCAGTGAAGCCGAAGTATGACTTCTACACCCTGCTGCCGGAGTCGGAAGTGATCGTGCCGCCCGAGGCCGTGCCGGAGAAAACCCCGCCGGTGCCGGCGCAACCGCCCGTGCCAAGCACGCCGGTCACCCCTGCGGAAGCGGCGAAGATCGACACCGCCCGCGCCCAGGCCGCCCTGCTGGGCCAGACACCGCCACCGGCACCACCGGTGATCAAGCCAGCGGCCACGACCCAGTTCTTCCTGCAGGCCGGATCGTTCCGCAAGCAGGCCGATGCCGACAAGGTCCGTGCGCAGATCATCCTGCTTGGCCAGGCGGTCAAGGTTGAGTCGGGCACGGTGAAGGAAGAGACCTGGTACCGCGTGATGGTCGGCCCGTTCAGCAACCGCGAACAGTTGACCGTGGCGCAGAAACAACTGGCCGGGGCAGGTTTCAGCAACCTGCTGCTGCAACAGCGGCGTCAGTAACGAAAAAGGCCTTGCCGCTCAGCGACAAGGCCTTTTTTCATACCCGTCGACGCTCAGCGTTAACCTGGGAAATCTGGCTATTGAGCGTCCAGAAGTCATACAGCACGCCCAACAGGAACAACCCGCCGGTGAACAGGTAGATCAGCGCGCTGATCCACTTGCCCTGATACAGCCGATGCACGCCGAAGATGCCGAGGAAGGTCAGGAGTATCCACGCCAAGTTGTAGTCCACGCCGCCCGACTCGAAACGCATGTCGGCCTCACGGTCCATCGACGGGATCAGGAACAGGTCGATCAGCCAGCCGATGCCCAGCAGGCCTAGGGTGAAGAACCAGAGGGTTCCGGTGATCGGCTTGCCGTAGTAGAAGCGGTGCGAGCCGGTGAAGCCGAAGATCCACAGCAGGTAGCCGAGAACTTTGCTATGGGTGTCGTGCGAGGGGGCACCCTGTTGATAACCATTCATTCGAAGCCCTCGTGGGATAGCCGAAAATTTTCTAAGGAAAAATGTGACTTTTTCGTTTTGACCCGACATATGGTACGTGCTTGAGCGACCAACGGATCAGAATCTGATCAAAAAGCTGTTATAAAGTTGCGCGCCAACACTTATAAGAGCTTCATCTATGCCACCTTTTATCAAGACATGGCTGACCCTCTGCCTTTTGTTACCCCTGGCCGCCCACGCCACCAACCGTGAGCAACGACTTCCCAGCGGATTCACCGGCTATACGACCAACGCCGATGCCACGGTGAAACGCACCCCGATCCAGTATCGCAGCAGTTCCGTGCGCGCTCGCCCGGCCAACGCCGCCAAGCAGCAACACGCTGTGGGCATGCAGGCCGTGGCCATGTCACCCAAACAGAGCAGCGAAGTGCTCAGCCGCGCCGTGAACGTACTGGGTACGCCCTATCGCTGGGGCGGCAGCAGCCCGAAGAAGGGCTTCGATTGCAGCGGCCTGGTCAAGTACGCGTTCAACGATGTGGCCGATGTCGACCTGCCGCGCACCTCCAACGCGATGGCTCAGGGCCAGGGCGTCAAGGTGGCCAAGAGCGATCTCAAGCCGGGCGACCTGATCTTCTTCAACATCAAGAGTCGCCGGGTCAATCACGTAGCCATCTACCTGGGCAACGATCGCTTCATCCACGCGCCACGCACTGGCAAGCGGGTGAGTATCGACAGCCTGGAAAAACCCTATTGGCAAAAGCACTACGTGGTCGCCAAGCGCGTCCTGCCCAAAAACCAGCAGACGCTGGCCCTGGCCAAGCGCTAGACCGTCAATCGCGGACTTGCTCCGCGATTGCCCCCAGCAGGCAGCAGTGCTAATCAACCAGCCCTTTCTGCCTGAGCGCCTGCATCGCCCCTTCCATCGTCCGCATTCCCAGCGCCGCACCCGCCTGCATCACCGACTGCAGCTGTGCCATGCGCCCCTCGCGAATCAGGTTGCGCACCGCCGGCGTCGCCATCAGCACCTCCCGTGCCGCGACCCTGCCGCCGCCCACCCGCCTGACCAGCACCTGAGCCACCACCAGGCGCAGTGATTCGGCCAGCATCATGCGCACCAGCGGCTTCTCGTCGGCCGCGAACACCTCCACCAGCCGGTCGATGCTGCTCACCGCCGAGCGGGTGTGCACCGTTGCCAGCACCAGGTGCCCGGTTTCTGCCGCGCGCAACGCCAGACGGATACTCTCCAGATCACGCAACTCACCCACCATGATCACATCCGGGTCCTGGCGCAGGGCACTGCGCAGCCCTTGGGCGAAGTCACGGCTGTGCACGCCGATCTCCCGCTGGTTGACCAGGCAAGCCTGGCCGCTGTGGATAAATTCGATAGGGTCTTCAAGGGTGATGACCTGTAACGCGCGTTCGCGATTGATCTGATCGAGCAGCGCCGCCAGAGTGCTGGACTTGCCGCTACCCGTCGGCCCGCCCACCAGCACCAGGCCATCCCGGCATTGCGCAACGACTTGATACACATCGTTCAGCTCAAGTTCATCGAGGCTGGGAACCCGCGCCGGGATCAGCCGCACGCTTGCGCCCAGCCCATTGCGCTGGCGGAACAGGTTCAAGCGCAGCCGCCCCACGCCGGGCAAGCTCAGCGCCAGGTCCAGTTCATCACCGCTTAGCCATTGCTGCCGCTGCCGGTCATCGAGCAGGCCGGCCATTCCCTGCTCCAGCGCTGCGCAGGTCAGCACCGGCACCGCCAGGCGCTGCAGCTCGCCATCCAGGCGCAGCAACGGCGGCTCGCCCACGGCCAGGTGCAGATCGCTGGCGCCCGCGGCCACGGCCCGGCCCAGCAGGTCGGTCACATCCATGAGACTCCCCAACGGCGATCAAGCAGGTAGAATGCCGCAGACCCCAAAGCCGTCGGCGACGAACCATGTCCACCCTAGCAGACAATATTTCCGTCATTGCCCGCCGCATCGACAGCGCGGCCCGGGCCGCCGGGCGTGACCCGGCCAGCGTGCAGCTGCTGGCGGTGAGCAAGACCAAGCCCGCCAGCGCCATCCGCGAGGCTCATGCCGCTGGCCTGTGCCACATGGGTGAGAACTACCTTCAGGAAGCCCTGACAAAACAACAGGCGCTTTCCGACCTGCCCTTGATCTGGCACTTCATCGGCCCCATTCAGTCGAACAAGACCAAGGCCATCGCCGAGCACTTCGACTGGGTACATTCCGTGGATCGCCTGAAGATTGCCCAACGCCTCTCGGAGCAGCGCCCCGCCGAGCTGCCACCGCTGAACATCTGCCTGCAGGTGAATGTCAGCGGCGAGGCCAGCAAGTCCGGTTGCTCGCCCGCCGAACTGCCAGCCCTGGCCCAGGCCGTGAACGTCCTGCCCGGCCTTCGCCTGCGCGGGTTGATGGCGATCCCGGAACCTACCGAGGACCGCGCCGAGCAAGAGGCCGCTTTCGCCACGCTGCGTGAACTGCAGGCCCAGCTCGGCCTCGGCCTGGACACCCTGTCCATGGGCATGAGCCATGACCTGGAAGCCGCCATCGCCCAAGGCGCGACCTGGGTCCGCATCGGTACCGCCTTGTTCGGCGCCCGCGACTACGGCCAGGCCTGATTCCATGCTTAACTCACTCTTCCCCCACAAGGACCCGACATGAGCAAGACTCGTATTGCCTTTATCGGCGCCGGCAACATGGCCGCCAGCCTGATCGGCGGCCTGCGCGCCCAGGGCCTGGACACCGCACTGATTCGCGCCAGCGACCCAGGTGCCGAAACCCGCGCACGCATCACTGCCGAGCACGGCATCGAAGCCTTTGAAGACAACGCCAAGGCTATCGATGGCGTGGACGTGATCGTCCTGGCAGTCAAACCGCAAGTCATGAAAGCGGTCTGCGAAACACTGAAGCCGAACCTGAAACCGGGCCAGCTGGTGGTTTCCATTGCCGCTGGCATCACCTGCGCCAGCCTTCAGGCCTGGCTGGGCGCGATCCCCCTGGTGCGCTGCATGCCGAACACCCCGGCGCTGCTGCGCCAAGGCGTCAGCGGCTTGTACGCAACCTGGGAAGTTTCCATGGAGCAACGCCGCCAGGCCGAACAACTGCTATCAGCCGTGGGCACCGCCCTGTGGCTTGATGAAGAACGGCAGCTGGACGCCGTGACCGCAGTTTCCGGCAGCGGCCCGGCGTACTTCTTCCTGCTGATCGAAGCCATGACCGCTGCCGGCGAAAAACTCGGCCTGCCGCGCGAGACCGCCTCGCAACTGACCCTGCAAACCGCCCTGGGCGCCGCCCGCATGGCGGTCTCCAGCGACGTCGACGCCGCCGAGCTGCGTCGCCGCGTGACCTCGCCGGCCGGCACCACGGAAGCGGCGATCAAATCGTTCCAGGCCAACGGCTTCGAGGCCATCGTCGAAAAGGCCCTGCAGGCCGCGGCGAAGCGCTCGGCCGAGCTGGCCGAGAAACTGGGCAAATAAGGAGCCTTTGATGAATGCACTGTCCGGCGCCGCGATCTTCGTGGTGCAAACCCTGGTCAGCCTGTACCTGGTGATCGTCCTGCTGCGCTTCGTGCTGCAACTGGTCAAGGCCGACTTCTACAATCCGCTGAGCCAGTTCGCCGTGCGCGCCACCCAGCCATTGCTCAAGCCGCTGCGCCGCGTGGTCCCCAGCATCGCGGGCCTGGATACCTCCTCGCTGCTGCTGTCGATCATCATCCAGGCGCTGTTGATGGCCTTCGTGCTGATGGTCACCTACGGTACCTTCGGCGACGTCCTGCACCTGCTGATGTGGTCGATCCTGGGCATCACCTCGCTGTTCCTGAAGATCTTCTGGGTGGCGATGATCGTCATGGTGATCGTCTCCTGGGTCGCGCCGAACAGCCATAACCCGGCTGCAGAACTGGCCTACCAGATCAGCGAACCGGTACTGGCGCCGTTCCGCCGCCTGGTGCCAAACCTCGGCGGCATGGACATCTCGCCGATCTTCGCCTTCATCGCCATCCAAGTGATCCAGTCGTTCCTCATGCCCCAGCTGGCAGCTTACGCCGGCATGCCGCAAGAGCTGTGGCGGATGATCTGACCGACCCTGCATCCAGCGGCAAGCCTTTGCTTGCCGCTGGGGGTAGCGCTCTTTAGACTTACGCCTCCGTCAAGCGTGAGCAGGGTCGATGTCCACTGTCCTTCCCGAAGATTCCGTCGGTCTGGTAACACCGCAGATCGCCCGGTTCGATGAACCGCTGGCCCTGGCCTGTGGCCGCGCCCTGGCCTCGTACGAGCTGATCTACGAAACCTATGGCACCCTCAACAGCAGCGCCAGCAATGCCGTGCTGATCTGCCATGCGCTGTCCGGCCACCATCATGCCGCTGGCTACCATGCCGCCACCGACCGCAAGCCGGGCTGGTGGGACAGCTGCATCGGCCCCGGCAAGCCGATCGACACCAACCGCTTCTTCGTGGTCAGCCTGAACAACCTCGGCGGTTGCAATGGCAGCACCGGCCCCAGCAGCCTCAACCCGGCCACCGGCAAGCCCTACGGCGCCGATTTCCCGGTACTGACCGTGGAAGACTGGGTGCACAGCCAGGCGCGCCTGGCCGATCGCCTGGGGATCCATACCTGGGCCGCCATCGTCGGCGGCAGCCTGGGTGGCATGCAGGCGCTGCAATGGACCATCACCTACCCGGATCGGGTGCGCCATTGCGTGGACATCGCCTCGGCGCCCAAGCTGTCGGCGCAGAACATCGCCTTCAACGAAGTGGCGCGCCAGGCCATCCTCACCGACCCCGAGTTCCACGGCGGCTCGTTCCAGGACCAGGGCGTGATCCCCAAGCGCGGCCTGATGCTGGCGCGCATGGTCGGCCACATCACCTACCTGTCCGACGACTCGATGGGCGAAAAATTCGGCCGCGAGCTCAAGAGCGACAAGCTCAACTACGACTTCCACAGCGTCGAATTCCAGGTCGAGAGCTACCTGCGCTACCAGGGCGAGGAATTCTCCGGCCGCTTCGACGCCAACACCTACCTGCTGATGACCAAGGCCCTGGACTATTACGACCCGGCCGCCGCCAACGGCGGTGACCTGGCGGCAACCCTGGCCCACGTCACGGCGGACTACTGCATCATGTCGTTCACCACCGACTGGCGCTTCTCGCCGGCCCGTTCACGGGAGATCGTCGACGCCCTGATGGCCGCGCGCAAGAACGTCTGCTACCTGGACATCGACTCGCCTTACGGCCACGACGCCTTCCTCATCCCGACCCCCCGCTACATGCAGGGTTTCGCCAACTACATGAACCGCATCGCCGTCTGAGGACCCCATGAGAGCCGACCTGGAAATCATCCAAGACTGGATCCCCGCCGGCAGCCGGGTACTCGACCTGGGCTGCGGCAACGGCGAACTGCTGGCCTCGCTGCGTGAACGCAAGAACGTCACCGGCTACGGCCTGGAGATCGACGCCGACAACATCGCCGCCTGCGTGGCCAAGGGCGTCAACGTCATCGAACAGGACCTGGACAAGGGCCTGGGCAACTTCGCCAGCAACAGCTTCGACGTGGTGGTCATGACCCAGGCCCTGCAGGCCGTGGAGTACCCCGACCGGATCCTCGACGAAATGCTGCGGGTGGGCCGCCAGTGCATCATCACCTTCCCCAACTTTGGTCACTGGCGCTGCCGCTGGTACCTGGCGACCAAGGGTCGTATGCCAGTCTCGGACTTCATGCCGTATACCTGGTACAACACGCCGAACATCCACTTCTGCACCTTCGAGGACTTCGAGAACCTGTGCCATGAGCGCAAGGCCAAGGTCCTCGACCGCCTTGCCGTCGACCACCTGCACCGTAACGGGTTGGGCGGCCGGCTTTGGCCTAATCTTCTAGGTGAGATCGGTATCTATCGGGTCAGCAGCCCGGGCCTGCAGGAGCATCAGCTCGCGGTCTGACCCTCAACGGAGGAATGGCATCATGCGTCGACTAGCACTGTTTCTGATCAGCCTGTGCCTGGCCTTGCCGGTACTGGCTGCCGATGCCGCCAGGCCCGAGCGCAAGGAAGTGTTCGGTGATGTGACGGTCCACTACAGCGCCTTCACCTCAAGCATGCTGCAACCCGACATCGCTGCCGCCACGGGCCTGACCCGCAGCAAGAACCAGGGCGTGCTCAACATCGCCGTGCTCAAGGCCGGCAAGCCCGCGATGGCGGTAGTCAGCGGCACAGTGAAAGATCTCACCGGGCGCAGCAGTCCGTTGTCGTTCAAGCAGATTACCGATCAGGGTGCGGTGTACTACATCGCACAGTTCAAGATCGACCAGGCCGAGACCGTCACCTTCGACCTCAACGTCGAGAGCGGCGGCGTCAGCAATAAACTCAGCTTCAACCAGGAAGTGTTCCCAGGCGAATGATGAATTTCCAGCAACTCGTATTGGCCAGCCATAACGCCGGCAAACTCAAGGAACTGCAGGCCATGCTCGGCGAGTCCGTGAACCTGCGCTCGATTGGTGAATTCAGCCAGGTTGAGCCGGAGGAGACCGGCCTGTCGTTCGTCGAGAACGCCATCCTCAAGGCGCGCAACGCCGCGCGCATTTCCGGCCTGCCGGCCCTGGCCGACGACTCGGGCCTGGCGGTGGACTTCCTCGGCGGCGCGCCGGGTATCTACTCGGCGCGCTATGCCGACGGCAAGGGCGACGCGGCGAACAACGCCAAGCTGCTCGATGCGCTCAGGGACGTGCCTGAAGGCCAGCGCGGCGCGCAGTTCGTCTGCGTTCTGGCCCTGGTGCGGCACGCCGACGACCCGCTGCCGATCCTCTGCGAAGGCCTGTGGCACGGCAGCATCCTGTTCGAGGCCAGCGGCGAACACGGCTTCGGCTACGACCCGCTGTTCTGGGTGCCGGAACGCAAATGCTCCAGCGCCGACCTTGACCCTGTCGACAAGAACCAACTCAGCCACCGCGCCCGCGCCATGGCCCTGCTGCGTCAGCGCCTGGGCCTGGCATGAGCGAAAAGCTGTTGGTACAGCCGGCGGGCCTGATCCTTCCCGAACTCCCGCCGCTGTCACTCTATATCCATATTCCCTGGTGCGTGCGCAAATGCCCGTACTGCGACTTCAACTCGCACCAGGCCGGCCCGACCCTGCCGGAAGCCGAGTACATCGACGCCCTGCTCGCCGACCTCGACCAGGAAATGCATGCCGTGCAGGGCCGTCCGATCAGCACGATCTTCTTCGGCGGCGGCACCCCGAGCCTGTTCAGCGCCGACGCGCTTGGGCGCCTGCTGCGCGGTATCGAGCAACGCATCCCGCTCGCCCCGGACATCGAGATCACCCTCGAGGCCAACCCGGGTACCTTCGAGCAGGAGAAGTTCAAGGCCTACCGTCAGACCGGCATCAATCGGCTGTCCATCGGCGTGCAGAGTTTCCAGCCCGCCAAGCTCGAACGACTCGGGCGCATCCACAATGGCGCCGAAGCGGTGCGCGCCGCCGATATGGCCCGCGCCGCGGGCTTCGACAACTTCAACATGGACCTGATGCACGGCTTGCCAGACCAGTCGCTCGACGACGCCTTGGGCGACCTGCGCCAGGCCATCGAGCTGGCGCCGACGCACCTGTCCTGGTACCAGCTGACGGTGGAACCCAACACGGTGTTCTGGAACCAGCCGCCTGAGCTGCCCGAGGACGACATCCTCTGGGATATCCAGGAAGCCGGCCAGGCGCTGATGGCGGACCACGGCTACCGCCAGTATGAAGTCTCGGCCTACGCCCAAGCCGGTCGTGCTGCGCGGCACAACCTGAACTACTGGCGCTTCGGCGACTTCATCGGCATCGGTGCCGGCGCCCATGGCAAGCTGTCGTTCCCGGACGGGCGCATCCTACGCACCTGGAAGACCCGCCTGCCCAAGGACTACCTGAACCCGTCCAAGCCGTTCAAGGCCGGCGAGAAGCTGTTGCCGGCCGATGAGCTACCCTTCGAGTTCCTGATGAACGCGCTGCGCCTCACCGACGGAGTTGATGCCGAGCTGTTCAACCTGCGTACCGGCCTGCCTCTTGCACAACTGGCCGAAGCCCGCCGTGAAGCCGAACAAAAAGGCCTTTTGCGGGTCGAACCGGATCGTCTGGCCGCCACGCCACGCGGCCAGCTGTTCCTCAACGACCTGCTGCAGTACTTCTTGAATTAAGGATGACCCATGGACCTGGTACTTGACCTGCTCTCGACCGTTTCCCGCTGGAGCCGCAGCAACCTCTCAGAGATTTCGCTGGCCCTGGTGGGCTGCCTGCTGGTGCTGTTCGGCACCGATATCAAAGGCTGGGTCGAGGGGCGCCTGGGCGGCCTGGCCGGCGCCCTGCGCGTGCCATTCATGGCACTGCTGGTGATGATCGGCAGCGGCGCGGCGCTGATCTATGCAACGCCGTGGATCGTCAAGGGGCTGGGGCAGTTCAACAACTATGCGCTGGCACCGGTGCTGCTGGTGGTGCTGGTTTTGATCGGCGTGGTCGCTGATCGGCGGGGGTGAGCGTCCGCTAAAAGCCGCCCTGGCAGGCCAGGGCGGCTTCTCACCCGACTAACCCCTTAACGGGCATCGTCGAAGTGATCACGCAGGAAGTCCCTGACGGTCCTGAAAATGATCAGGATCCGAATGAGCTTCCAGACGCGGCTCAGCGTATTCAGCAAACGCTTCATATGCCTTGGCCTCCGTGCTGGCTGGGCCAATCTTCCAGCGTCTGACCGGCACTTCGACGCCTTCGGTGATCATGTGGGTTATCGCCAGTGAAGTGGCCAGGTGGATGGCCCTTCGAAAATCACACCGGCGCGGTTCGTAGGCCGCGTCGAAGGGGCCGAGACAGCAAAGTCATTGGTTTCCCGGCCCGCCACTGGATATCCTCACATGAGAGCGCAGCGATCTTACGACAATCGAAAGTTCAAGACTGTTACCAGCTCAGTCACAGATAATGCCGAATATTCCCATGATTGACGCTGTTTTGAGGCTGCCCTAATATTTCACCCGTGGGTTGTCTCCAGTGAAACCAAAGTACGCAGGCCAAGGATTCGTAACCCAAAGCCCGCATAAAAAAACCGCCCTTGCCAAGGCGGTTTTTTTGTACCTGCAATTTCGCAGGTTTGAAGGGCAGCACCGAACGAACCCGGCTCAGCTCACCTTCTCGAACTTCAGATCCCACACCCCATGCCCAAGGCGCTCACCGCGACGCTCGAACTTGGTGATCGGACGTTCTTCCGGACGCGGCACGTAGGCGCCATCAGCCGCCTGGTTGCGATAGCCTGGCGCCACTTTCATTACTTCAAGCATGTGCTCGGCATAGGGCTCCCAGTCGGTGGCCATATGGAACACACCGCCGACTTTCAGCTTGCTGCGCACCAGCTCGGCGAACTCCGGCTGAACGATCCGGCGCTTGTGGTGACGCGCCTTGTGCCAAGGATCGGGGAAGAACAACATCAGACGGTCAAGGCTGTTGTCCGCCACGCACCGGTTGAGCACTTCGATGGCATCGCAGTCGTACACCCGCAGGTTCTTCAGCCCCTGTGTCAGCACGCCATTGAGCAGCGCGCCGACACCCGGGCGGTGCACTTCGACACCAATGAAGTCCAGCTCAGGCGATGCGGCAGCCATTTCCAGCAACGAGTGGCCCATGCCGAAGCCGATCTCCAGGGTGCGCGGTGCCGAACGGCCGAACACCCGATCATAGTCCACCGGGCTGTCGGCCAGCGGCAGGATGAACTGCGGGCCGCCCTGGTCCAGGCCGCGCTGCTGGCCTTCGGTCATGCGCCCAGCGCGCATCACGAAGCTCTTGATACGGCGGTGCGGGCGGGTTTCGCCGTCTTCGGAGATCGGCGTTTCTTGCGATTCAGTCATCAGGAGCTCTTACTTGATCAGACCATCCAGCGGCGAAGAGGCGCTGGCATAGAGTTTTTTCGGCATGCGGCCGGCCAGGTAGGCCATGCGACCGGCAACGATGGCGTGTTTCATGGCTTCGGCCATCAGTACGGGCTGCTGGGCATGGGCAATGGCCGAGTTCATCAGCACCGCTTCGCAACCCATTTCCATGGCGATGGTGGCGTCGGAGGCGGTACCCACGCCGGCATCGACCAGCACCGGCACCTTGGATTCCTCCAGGATGATCTGCAGGTTGTACGGGTTGCAGATGCCAAGGCCGGTGCCGATCAGGCCGGCCAGCGGCATGACGGCGATACAGCCGGCTTCGGCCAGCTGACGGGCGATGATCGGGTCATCGCTGGTGTAGACCATCACATCGAAACCTTCCTTGACCAGCACTTCGGCGGCCTTGAGGGTTTCGATCACATTGGGGAACAGGGTTTTCTGGTCGGCCAGCACTTCCAGCTTCACCAGCGTCCTGGACTCATGGGACTTGCGGCCATCGAGCAGTTCACGGGCCAGGCGGCAGGTGCGCACCGCTTCCGTCGCATCGAAGCAACCGGCGGTGTTCGGCAGGATGGTGTACTTGTCTGGCGACAGCACGTCGAGCAGGTTCGGCTCACCCGCGTTCTGGCCCAGGTTGGTACGGCGCACGGCGACGGTGACGATCTCGGCACCCGAGGCCTCGGTGGCCAGGCGGGTTTCTTCCATGTCACGGTACTTGCCGGTGCCGACCAGCAGGCGCGACTGGAAAGTGCGCCCGGCCAGGATGAAGGGCTTGTCGCTGCGAACGTTGCTCATCGTTGTTCCTCAGGAAAGATTGCGGGACTTTGCTGGCGAGGTTTCAGGGGCGGTTAGCCGCCACCGATGGCGTGGACCACCTCGACCTGGTCGCCGTCCTTGAGCTGCGTGCTCTCGTGCTGGCTGCGCGGCACGATGTCCAGGTTCAGTTCCACCGCCACCCGGCGACCGGCCAGCTCCAGCCGGCCCAGCAGCGCCGCGACGCTCTCGCCCGCGGGCAGTTCGTAAGGTTCACCGTTCAATTGAATGCGCATGCGCACGGCCACCATTGTTCTTTGGGGGCCCGCATTCTAGCCCCGATCCGCCCTGCAACCCAAGGGCGACAAACGCCATTAGTCGCGATTGTGGACCGACCGGTCAGCCCAGCCGCCAGGCGGCCAGCCCCAGGCATAACCAGCCAGCAAGGAAGCACAGGCCGCCCAGCGGGGTGATCATGCCGAGCTTGCCCAGGCCGCTGAGCGTGAGGGCGTAGAGGCTACCGGAGAACAGCAGGATACCCACGGCGAACAAGCCACCGGCCCAGCCGACCAGGCGCCCGGGCAAGTGCGCCGACAGCACCGCCACGCCCAGGATCGCCAGGGCATGCACCAGTTGATAGGTGACACCGGTATGGAAGATCGCCAGGTAGTCGGTGCTGAGGCGGTTTTTCAAGCCATGGGCGGCGAAGGCGCCTAGGGCAACGCCGGTAAAGCCGAAGAACGCGGCGAGCATCAGGAAGCTGCGAAGCATGGGACGACTCCTCGGGAGGGGTCTGTATAATGGCCCGTTCCAACGGTCCGGCCAAGCCATCACCATGCTGTCATCCCTTCTTCGCCGCCTTTCCCGCGCCCTGCTCTGGTTCGCAGCTGGCAGCATCGCCGTGGTCCTGGTGTTGCGCTGGGTGCCGCCGCCCGGCACCGCGCTGATGGCCGAGCGCAAGGTGCAGTCATGGGCCAGCGGCGAGCCGATCGACCTGCAACGTGACTGGACGCCGTGGGAGGGAATCTCCGACGAGCTCAAGGTGGCGGTCATCGCCGGCGAAGACCAGAAGTTCGCCAGCCACTGGGGCTTCGATATCCCGGCAATACAGGCGGCGCTGGCCTACAACGAGCGTGGCGGCAAGGTGCGTGGCGCCAGCACGCTGACCCAGCAAGTGGCCAAGAACCTGTTCCTGTGGTCTGGCCGCAGCTGGCTGCGCAAGGGGCTGGAAGCCTGGTTCACCGCACTGATCGAGCTGTTCTGGTCGAAGGAGCGGATACTCGAGGTGTACCTGAACAGTGCCGAATGGGGCAAGGGCGTGTTCGGTGCCCAGGCGGCGGCGCGTTATCACTTCGGCGTGGATGCGAGCCGCCTGACGCGACAACAGGCCGCACAGCTCGCGGCGGTGCTGCCAAGCCCGCTCAAGTGGAGTGCCAGCCGGCCCAGCGCCTATGTGGCGAGCCGGGCGGGATGGATCAGGCGGCAGATGAGCCAGCTGGGTGGGCCGAGCTACTTGATGCAGCTCAGGCCCTGAGCTGCCAAGCCCGCAACAGGTCCGGGACAATCAACACAAAAAAGCCGCTGTCTCTTTCGAGAGCAGCGGCTTTTCAATCCAGCCAGGGCGCCGATCAGATCGTGATCAATGCCTTGACCTTGTTCATCGCGTTCTTCTCCAGCTGGCGAATACGCTCGGCCGACACACTGTACTTCTCTGCCAACTCATGCAGCGTGGCCTTTTCTTCGGCCAGCCAACGCTGGTAGAGGATGTCGCGGCTGCGATCATCCAGGCCCTGCAGCGCTTCATGCAGGTTGCTGGTGGAGTTGTCGCTCCAGTCAGCGTCCTCCAGTTGCACGGCCGGGTTGTAACGGTGGTCTTCCAGGTAGTGCGCAGGCGACTGGAAGGCGCTGTCGTCGTCGGCTTCCGCCGCCGGGTCGAAGGCCATGTCCTGGCCGCTCAAGCGGCTTTCCATCTCGCGCACTTCACGCGGCTCGACACCCAGGCTCTCGGCCACGCGATGCACTTCGTCATTGTTCAACCAGGCCAGGCGCTTTTTCTGGCTGCGCAGGTTGAAGAACAGCTTGCGCTGGGCCTTGGTGGTGGCCACCTTGACGATGCGCCAGTTGCGCAGGATGAACTCATGGATCTCGGCCTTGATCCAGTGTACGGCGAAGGACACCAGACGCACGCCCATTTCCGGGTTGAAGCGCTTTACCGCCTTCATCAGGCCCACGTTGCCTTCCTGGATCAGGTCGGCCTGGGCCAGCCCGTAGCCCGCATAGCTACGCGCGATGTGTACGACGAAACGCAGGTGGGCCATCACCATTTGCCGAGCGGCCTCGAGATCCTGCTCGTAATAGAGACGCTCGGCCAGTTCACGCTCCTGCTCCGGCGTCAGCAAGGGGATGCTGTTGACCGTGTGCACATAGGCTTCCAGGTTTGCACCGGGAACCAGGGCATAGGCAGGTTGCAACGAATTGGTCATTCAAGTACCTCCGGCTTACAGACTCATGCCTTTTGGGCACTGCCAGCATAGACAAGGAACCGTTGTACAAGTTCCAGAATGAAAAATTTGTCAATACTGGCCATGAAACATTTATCGCGGTGCAAGCTCGTTCAGGTGACGAGCGACTGCGATCCATGCACCGATATACCCCAACAGTACCGCCCCGATCAAGAGTGAAAAGCCATCCGAGGCCGGTACGCCACCCAGGGCGAAATCACTGCCATAAAGGCCGGAAAGCCCGACCACCGCGTCGTTCAGCCAGTTCAGGCCGAACGCCAGGATGCCCCAGGCCAGCACGCCCGCACCCAGTCCATACAGGGCGCCCATGTACAGGAAAGGCCGGCGTACGTAGCTGTCGGTGCCACCGACGAGCTTGATCACTTCGATCTCGACCCGACGGTTTTCGATATGTAGACGAATTGTGTTACCGATTACTAACAGCAGCGCAGAAATCAGCATCACCGCCAGACCGAAGACAAACCGGTCACCCAACTTGAGGATCGCCGCCAGACGCTCGACCCACACCAGGTCCAGCTGCGCCGCTTCCACGCGAGGTAGCTCGGAGAGGCGCTGACGCAAGGCTTCCAGGGCCGGCTTGTCGACCTCGGTCGGGGTCACCACCACCACGCCGGGCAGTGGGTTGTCCGGCAGTTCACGCAACGCCTCGCCCAGGCCTGACTGTTGCTGGAACTCTTCCAGGGCCTGCTCGCGGCTGACGTATTGGGCCTCCGCGACGCCCGGCATGCCTTTGATCTCGTCACGCAGGGCCTCCCCGTCGCGGCTGCTGGCATCGAGCTCGAGGTACAGCGAGATCTGCGCCGCGCGCTGCCAGGAGCCGCCGAGTTTCTCGACATTCTTGAGCAACAACGACAGGCCCATGGGCATGCTCAGCGCCACGGCCATCACCAGGCAGGTGAAGAAACTGCCGATCGGCTGCTTGCCCAGGCGGCGCAAGCTGTCGGCCAAACTGGCACGGTGGCTTTCCAGCCAGGCGTGCAGGAGGCTGCGGAAGTCCGGGCCATCGTCATCGTGATCGCCACGTTTCTTCTTCGACGGCTGCGGATCGGCGGCTTTCGGCGCGACCCGCTCGGAAACCTTTGGTGTACGTGTGGTGCTCATTGCCCGGCCTCCCCATCGCCGATCAAGCGGCCGCGTTGCAGCGTCAGCATGCGGTGGCGCATGCGCGCGATCAGCGCCAGGTCGTGACTGGCGATCAGTACCGTGGTGCCCAGGCGGTTGATGTCCTCGAACACGCCCATGATCTCGGCGGCCAGGCGCGGGTCGAGGTTACCGGTGGGTTCATCCGCCAGCAGCAGGGCCGGCTGATGCACGATGGCCCGGGCAATGCCGACCCGCTGTTGCTGGCCGGTGGACAGGTCGGCCGGGAACAGTTCGCCCTTGTCGCTCAGCGACACACGCTCCAGCGCCGAGTCGACGCGTTTGGCGATCTCGGCCTTGGACAGCCCGAGAATCTGCAACGGCAGGGCAATGTTGTTGAACACCGTGCGGTCGAACAGCAACTGGTGGTTCTGGAACACCACGCCGATCTGCCGACGCAGGAACGGGATCTGCGCGTTACTGATCTG
Source organism: Pseudomonas sp. RC3H12 (assembly GCF_018596375.1). Classification (NCBI taxonomy): domain Bacteria; kingdom Pseudomonadati; phylum Pseudomonadota; class Gammaproteobacteria; order Pseudomonadales; family Pseudomonadaceae; genus Pseudomonas; species Pseudomonas sp. RC3H12. Next base: position 4,499,972 of record NZ_CP075595.1, read on the forward strand.
GCCCAGGTCCTGCCCGGCCAGCAGCAGCTTGCCGCTGGTCGGACGCTCCATGGCCAGCAGCAGCCGCAACAGGGTGCTCTTGCCGGCGCCGGAGTGGCCGGTGACGAACAGGAACTCGCCACGACGCGCCCGGAAGCTCAGTTCGTGCAGGCCGACATGGCCGTTGGGATAGCGCTTGGCTACCTGTTCGAATCGGATCATGAAGGTTCACGCTCGGCGAACAGCGCCTTGACGAAAGGTTCGGCTTCGAAGGTGCGCAGGTCGTCGATACCCTCGCCCACACCGATGAAGCGGATCGGGATGTTGAACTGCTTGGCCAGGGCGAAGATCACGCCGCCCTTGGCGGTACCATCCAGCTTGGTCAGGGCCAGGCCGGTCAGCTCGACGCTCTGGTTGAAGTACTTGGCCTGGCTGATGGCGTTCTGTCCGGTGCCAGCATCGAGCACCAGCAGCACCTCGTGCGGCGCCTCGACATCTAGCTTGCCCATGACCCGACGGACCTTCTTCAGCTCTTCCATCAGGTTGTCCTTGGTGTGCAGACGACCAGCGGTATCGGCGATCAGCACATCGACGTTACGGGCCTTGGCGGCCTGCACCGCATCGAAGATCACCGAAGCCGAGTCGGCACCGGTGTGCTGGGCAATCACCGGGATCTGGTTACGCTCGCCCCACACCTGCAACTGCTCTACCGCGGCGGCGCGGAAGGTGTCGCCGGCCGCGAGCATGACTTTCTTGCCCTCGAGCTGCAGCTTCTTCGCCAGCTTGCCGATGGTGGTGGTCTTGCCAGCCCCGTTCACGCCAACCACAAGGATCACGTAGGGCTTTTTCTGCACCTCGATCTTCAGCGGCTGCTCGACCGGGCGCAGCAGCGCGGCCAGTTCTTCCTGCAGCGACTTGTACAGCGCATCGGCGTCTGCCAACTGCTTGCGGGCAACTTTCTGGGTCAGGTTCTGGACGATGGTCGAGGTGGCCTCTACGCCGACGTCGGCGGTCAGCAACCGGGTCTCGATTTCATCGAGCAGGTCGTCGTCGATGACCTTCTTGCCGAGGAACAGGCTGGCCATGCCTTCGCCGATGCTGGCGCTGGTCTTCGACAGGCCCTGCTTGAGGCGGGCGAAGAAACCAGGTTTGGCCGGCTCGGCGGCCGCCACGACGACAGGCTCTGGGTCGACTGGAGCCGACGCAACGACCGGCGCGGTTTCGACAACCGGTGCTGGAGCGACAATGGCAGCGGCTACCGTTTCGACGGACGGCCGGGCGGGGATGACGGGCGGCGCCTTGGGTTCCAGGTCCTCGACCAATGCCACCGGCTCTTCAGCGACAGGCAAGACCAGGTTGCTGACCGGGGCCGCGGTCACTTCGACCTCGACCGGTTGCAGCATTGCAACCACCGACTCTGGCGCGAGCTCCGGCTGCGGTGCAGCAACCACCGGCTCTGGCACGGGCTCCGGCACGGGCTCCGGCTGCGGCGCTACAACCACCGGCTCTGGCACGGGCTCCGGCTGCGGCGCTACAACCACCGGTTCTGGCACAGGCTCCGGCTGCGACGCTACAACCACCGGCTCTGGCACAGGCTCCGGCTGCGGCGCTACAACCACCGGTTCTGGCACGGGCTCCAGCTGCGGCGTGGCAACGACCGGTTCAGGAACAGGTGCCTGCGACGGCTCGGCAACCGGTGCGGTCTGCTCGACGGGCGCTTGCGGTGCAGGGGCTTGCGGCTGTTCGGCGGCAGGTTGTTCCGGCTTCTTGCGGAACCAGCTGAACAGGCCTTTCTTCTCGCCAGCCGCGGCCGGCGCTTTTTTGTCGTCGTTGGAACCAAACATGGAAGACGGCTATCTCAGGGTAGCGATGGGCCAGCAGCGGCGCATCGGGAATTCTTAACTCACGCAGAACAGACTACTGGGAAGCCAGCGGGTTCATGCGCAACGTTTTGTCGTAAGGGCCTGCAGGCCAGAACGGCGACAGGCATGGTCGCCAGGCAACCGGATCAGTATCCTAGCACCTCCTGGCCCGCCGACGCTAAACCCAAGCGGGCCGCCGAACAGGTTGAACACCGTATGAATGCTCTAGCCCGCCGCGCCGCTGGCCTGTTGCTCGGCACGCTGTGCCTGCCGCTGGCGGCTTTCGCCGCCGATGTGCAACCCACCCACGAATTCATCCTCGACAACGGCCTGAAAGTGGTCGTGCGCGAGGACCACCGGGCGCCGGTGGTGGTTTCGCAGATCTGGTACAAGGTCGGTTCCAGCTACGAGACGCCGGGCCAGACCGGCCTGTCCCATGCCCTGGAACACATGATGTTCAAGGGCAGCGCCAAGATCGGCCCCGGAGAGGCCTCGCGCATCCTGCGCGATCTCGGCGCCGAGGAAAACGCCTTCACCAGCGACGACTACACCGCCTACTACCAGGTGCTGGCCCGCGATCGCCTGCCGGTGGCCCTGGAGCTCGAAGCCGACCGCCTGGCCAGCCTGCGCCTGCCAGCCGACGAATTCAGCCGTGAGATCGAGGTGATCAAGGAAGAGCGCCGCCTGCGTACCGACGACCAGCCCAACGCCAAGGCCTTCGAGCTATTCCGCGCCATGGCCTACCCGGCCAGCGGCTACCACACGCCGACCATCGGCTGGATGGCCGACCTCGAGCGCATGAAGGTCGAGGAACTGCGTCACTGGTACGAGTCCTGGTACGCCCCGAACAACGCCACCCTGGTGGTGGTCGGCGACGTCAAGCCGGACGAGGTCAGGGCCTTGGCGCAGAAGTACTTCGGCCCCATCCCCAAACGCGCCGTGCCGCCGAGCAAACTGCCGCTGGAACTGGCCGAGCCGGGCCAGCGCCTGCTCACCCTGCACCTGCGTACGCAACTGCCCAGCCTGATCTACGGCTTCAATGTCCCGGCCCTGGCCACCGCCAAGGACCCACGCAGCGTCAACGCCCTGCGGCTGATCTCGGCCCTGCTCGACGGCGGCTATAGCGCCCGCATGCCGGCACGCCTGGAGCGCGGCCAGGAACTGGTGGCCGGTGCCTCGTCCAGCTACAACGCCTTCACCCGCGGCGACAGCCTGTTCATGATCTCGGCCACACCCAACGTGCAGAAACACAAGACCCTGGCCGAAGTAGAGAAAGGTATCTGGCAGTTGCTCGACGAGCTCAAGACCACGCCACCGACCGCCGAAGAGCTCGAGCGCGTACGCGCGCAGGTAATCGCCGGCCTGGTCTACGACCGCGACTCGATCAGCAGCCAGGCCACCACCATCGGCCAACTGGAGACGGTCGGCCTGTCCTGGAAGCTGATCGACAGCGAACTCGACGACCTCAAGCGCGTGACCCCGGAGGACATCCAGGCCGCCGCCCGCACCTATTTCACCCGCGAACGCCTGAGCGTTGCCCATGTACTGCCCGAGGAGTCCGCTCATGAGTGATCGCAGCGCACCCCGTTACACTATGTTCGGCCTGGCGATCATCGTGCTGGTGGTGGCCATCGCCGCGCTGCTGGCGCGCCCTGCCCAGTCCGACAGCCAAAGCCAGGCCGACGCCGCGGCACGCCCGGCCAACACCCTGCAATCGCTGGCCGAACTGGACGGCAAGGCCCCCAGCCGACGCCAGTTGAACATCCAGCACTGGACCACTGCCGAAGGCGCCCGGGTGCTGTTCGTCGAGGCCCGTGAGCTGCCGATGTTCGACCTGCGCGTGACCTTCGCCGCCGGCAGCAGCCAGGACGGCGGTACCCCGGGCCTGGCCACCCTGACCAACGCCATGCTCAACGAGGGCGTGGCCGGCAAGGACGTCACCGCCATTGCCGAAGGCTTCGAAGGCCTGGGCGCCGACTTCGGCAACGGTTCCTACCGCGACATGGCCGTGGCCTCGCTACGCAGCCTCAGCGCCACGGAAAAACGCGAGCCGGCGTTGGAACTGTTCACCGAGGTGGTGGGCCAGCCGACCTTCCCCGAGGACGCCCTCAAGCGCATCAAGAACCAGTTGCTGGCGGGCTTCGAGTACGAGAAGCAGAACCCGGGCAAGATTGCCGGCAAGACGCTGTTCGCCAATCTCTATGGCCAGCACCCCTATGCCAGCCCCAGCGACGGTACCGCCGAGTCCATTCCGGGCATCACCCTGGCCCAGCTGCGCACCTTCCACGGCAAGGCCTACGCCGCCGGCAACGCGGTGATCGCCCTGGTCGGCGACCTCAGCCGCGGCGAAGCCGAGGCCATCGCCGCGCAGGTCTCCACCGGCCTGCCCAAGGGCGCTGCACTGGCCAAGCCGGAGCAACCGGTCGAGCCCAAGCCGGGGATTACGCATATCGACTTCCCGTCCAAGCAGACTCACCTGATGCTGGCCGAGCTGGGCATCGACCGCAACGACCCGGACTGGCCGGCCCTGTCGCTGGGCAACCAGATCCTCGGCGGTGGCGCATTCGGCACCCGCCTGATGAGCGAGGTTCGCGAGAAACGCGGACTGACGTACGGCGTGTACTCGGTCTTCAGCCCGATGCAGGTGCGCGGCCCGTTCATGATCAACCTGCAGACCCGGGCCGAACTCAGCGAGGGCACGCTCAAGCTGGTCCAGGATATTCTGGCCGACTACCTGAAGAGCGGCCCGACCCAGCAGGAACTGGACGATGCCAAGCGCGAGCTGGCCGGCAGCTTTCCGCTGTCCAATGCCAGCAACGCCAGCATCGTCGGCCAGCTGGGCGCGATCGGCTTCTACAACCTGCCGCTGAGCTGGCTGGAGGACTTCATGCAACAGTCCCAGGCACTGAGCGTCGAGCAGGTCAAGGCCGCCATGAACAAGCATCTAGCGGCAGACAAGCTGGTGATCGTCACCGTCGGCCCGAAGGTGGCGCAGCAGCCGCTGCCGGCCCCCACTGACAAACCCGCCGAGCAGCCGCTCGGCGTACCGGAGCACTAATGGCAAGACCCAACACCCCCGCGCGCCCGGCACCGGGCGCCAGCAAGGGCCCCGGCCAACTGCGCATCATCGCCGGCGAGTGGCGCAGCCGCCGCCTGGCCGTGCCGGAAGGCGAAGGCCTGCGGCCGACCCCTGATCGCGTGCGCGAAACCCTGTTCAACTGGCTGGCCCCCTACATCGAAGGCGCCCTTGTGCTCGATGCCTTCACCGGCAGCGGCGCGCTGGTGCTCGAAGCGTTGTCCCGTGGCGCGAAGGATGCCGTGGCGCTGGACAGCAACCCTGCGGCCACCACCAACCTCAAGGACAACCTCGAAGTGTTGCGCTGCCCGCGCGGGCAGATCCTGCAGACTGACGCCCTGCGCTACCTGCAAGGCCCGGCCAAGCAACAATTCGACGTGGTGTTCCTCGACCCGCCGTTCCACCAGGATTTGCTGGCCAATACCTGCAACCTGCTGGAGCAGGGCCAGTGGCTGCACGAGCAGGCGTGGATCTATACCGAAAGCGAAGCCGTGCCCTCTTCGCTGCCAATGCCGGGCAACTGGCGCCTGCACCGCGAGAAGAAGACCGGCCAGGTGCATTACGCCCTGTGGCGACGCAAGGCTGGCGATCAATAGCGCAGGCGCGAGGGCGGTGTTTCATGGCACTCTAGGCAGGCACATCACGAGCCGCTCAGCATGCCCAGCCTCACCGCCACCTTCCGCCCGGCCGCCGGGCTGTCCAACCCCCACTTGCAGACATTGTGGGGGCCACTCTGGCGCAAGCTCCCGGACCTGCCGCGCAATCGCGAGCGCCTATGGCTGGCGGACGGCGACTTTCTCGACCTCGACTGGCACGGCCCGCACCAGGCCGATGCGCCCTTGGTGCTGGTACTCCACGGCCTGACCGGGTCGTCCAATTCGCCGTATGTCAAAGGCCTGCAACTGGCCCTGCAGGCACGCGGCTGGGCCAGTGTCGCGGTGAACTGGCGCGGCTGCTCGGGCGAACCCAACCTATTGGCGCGCAGCTACCATTCCGGGGCCAGCGAAGACCTGGCCGAAACCATCCGTCACCTGCGGGCGCAGCGGCCGCTGGCGCCGCTGTATGCCGTGGGCTATTCGCTGGGCGGCAATGTGCTGCTCAAGTACCTGGGGGAAAGCGGCGCGGCCAGCCAGCTGGAGGCAGCGGTAGCGGTGTCGGTGCCGTTTCGCCTGGACCAGTGCGCCGACCGTATCGGCCTGGGTTTCTCGAAGGTCTACCAGGCGCATTTCATGCGCCAGATGCTGGCCTACGTGCAGGACAAGCAACAGCACTTCCGCGACAAGGGCCACCATGAAGGGCTGGCCACCCTCGAACGCCTGGGCTCGCTGCGCAACCTGCGCACGTTCTGGGACTTCGATGGCAAGGTGACCGCGCCCCTCAATGGCTTCAGCGATGCCCATGACTACTACCGGCGCGCCTCCAGCCGCTACTACCTGGGCGAGAACCGCACACCGACGCTGATCATCCACGCCAACGATGATCCGTTCGTGTTTGGTCACAGCCTGCCCAATGCCGGTGAGCTGGCGGCACAGACGCAGTTCGAACTGCACAGCCGGGGTGGGCATGTGGGGTTCGTCGAGGGCAGCCTGCGCAATCCGGGGTATTACCTGGAACGAAGGATTCCGCAGTGGCTGATGGAAGGGCGATAGGCCCCCTCCAGGAAGAGGTGAAAGAGGGAATTTGTGGGAGCAGGCTTGTCCCGCGATAGCATCACCAGACCATCACGGGGCAAGCCCGCTCCCACATTACGAATTACTCGCCAGTGGCTATGCCACGCTGTGGATCATTGATCCATTCACTCCACGACCCGGCATACAACCGCCCCAGCGGATAACCCGCCAGCGCCAGGGCAAACAGGTTATGGCAAGCCGTCACGCCAGAGCCGCAATAAGCCACCAGGTCCTCCGGCGCCCGGTCGCCCAGTTTTTCGGCAAAACGCTGTTTCAGTTGGGCGGCCGGCAGGAACCGCCCGTCCGCGCCAAGGTTGTCGGTGAACGCCGCGCACCGGGCGCCAGGGATATGCCCGGCCACCGGGTCGATCGGCTCGACCTCGCCACGGAAACGCGGCAGGCCGCGCGCGTCGATCAAGGTCATCGCGGGGTCGTCCAGGCGCTTGGCCAGGTGGGCGGCATCAATCAGCAGCGCCATGTCCGGCTCACCGCTGAAATTGCCTTCGCGGCGTACCGGCGGGTCCAGGCTCAGCGGCAGGTGAGCGGCGTGCCAGGCCTTCAGGCCGCCATCGAGAATGAACACTGCATCGCGCTTGCCCAGCCAGGCCAGGAGCCACCAGGCACGGGCGGCAAAGGCGCCGGGGCCGTCGTCGTAGAGCACCACCTGGCTGTCGTTGTCCACGCCCCACTCGCGCAGGCGCTCCACCAGCCGCTGCGGGTCGGGCAGCGGGTGGCGGCCTGTGCTGCCCTTGAGCGCCGGCCCGCTCAGGTCGCGTTCGAGGTCGGCGAAGTGCGCCCCGGCAATATGCCCTTCGGCGTAGCTGCGTTGACCGTAGTCGACATCTTCCAAGGCAAACCGGCAGTCGAGGATCACCAGGCCGGGCGCGTCCAGGCGTTCGGCCAGCTGTTGCGGGGTGATCAATTGCGCGAGGGGCATGACAATCTCCTGATGAATGGCTCGAAACCCCGGATCAATGCTCCAGGGCCTGGTTGAACGGGACATGGAACTCAGCGCACAGCGCCTGTACCGCGACACGCGCGGTGGGGGTGACATACCCCAGCTCCAGCACCACCACCTGATAGACGCCGCGCTTGAACGCTTCTTCACCCAGGTGCGCGGAATGCTCGCGGGTGGTGCTGAGAAAACGCACCCAGGAAGTCAGCACGATCCAGGCGTTGATGGTCAGCGACTCCACCTGCGCAGCGTCCATGTTCAGGATGCCGGCCTCGACAAAGCCGCGGTAGATGGCCTGCCCCTGCTGCAGGCAGCGCTGCGAGAAGCGCCGATAGCGGGCCGCCAGTTCCGGGTCGCTGTCGAGCAGGTGCTCGAGGTCGCGGTGCAGGAAGCGGTAGTTCCACATCGCCGCCAGCAGCGCCTTGAGGTAGAAGCGCTTGTCCTCGACGGTGGCGGTGCGGCCCTGGGGCGGGCGCAGAAAACTGTCGACCAGTTCTTCGTACTGATTGAACAGCACGGCGATGATCGCCTGCTTGTTGGGGAAGTGGTAGTACAGGTTGCCGGGCGAGATTTCCATGTGCGCGGCAATGTGATTGGTGCTGACGCAACGCTCGCCCTGCTGGTTGAACAGCTCCAGGCTGCTCTGCACGATGCGCTCTCGGGTCTTCATGCGCGGGGCCATGCTCAGCTCCAGTCTCCAGCGTGTAAGGATCGGGCCCATCTTACGGCTTCCAGCCCGTCGGGTGCACCGCCGACCCAGTGAAAAAGATGCACGATAGTACCAATTAGAGTATATGCTCTATTCACTCGTCAGCCCCGGAGCCGCCATGACCTCGCCTGCCGTACTTCCCCCTGTACAATCCGACCTCGACCTGCAAGCGACGTTCGACGCTCAGCGACAGGCGTTCGCCGGCAACCCGATGCCCCCGGCCACGCAACGCCGGCAGTGGTTGAAAAGCCTGCGCGAGGCACTGCTGGCGGACCAGGAGCGCCTGATTACAGCTATCGATGCCGACTTCAGTGGCCGCAGCCGTGACGAAACCCTGCTCGCCGAACTGATGCCGTCGGTCATGGGCCTGCGCGACGCGGAGAAACAGCTGAGCCGCTGGATGCGTCCATCGCGGCGCAAGGTCGGCCTGGCCTTCCAACCCGCCAGCGCCCGGGTGCAATACCAGCCACTGGGCGTGGTGGGCATCATCGTGCCGTGGAACTACCCACTGTTTCTCGCCATCGGCCCGCTGACCGGCGCCCTGGCCGCCGGCAACCGGGTGATGCTCAAACTCAGCGAGTCGACCCCGGCCAGTGGCCAGGCCCTGAAGAACCTGCTAGCGCGCGTATTCCCCAATGATCTGGTGAGCGTCGCGCTGGGCGAGGTGGAAGTCGGCCAGGCTTTTGCCCGCCTGCCCTTCGACCACCTGCTGTTCACCGGCGCCACCAGCGTCGGCCGCCATGTGATGCTGGCCGCCGCGCAAAACCTCACGCCAGTGACCCTTGAGCTGGGCGGCAAGTCGCCGGCTATCGTCTCGGCCGACGTGCCGTTGGACACCGCCGCCGAACGCATCGCCTTCGGCAAGACCCTCAACGCCGGCCAGACCTGCGTCGCCCCCGATTACGTGCTGGTGCCCCGCGAGCGCCTGGGCGCCTTCGCCGACGCCTACCAGCGCGCTGTGCGCCGCCTCTATCCGCGCCTGACCGGCAACCCCGACTACAGCGCGATCATCAACGAGCGCCAGCTTGGCCGCCTGAACCGGTTGCTGGACGATGCCCGCGAGCAGGGAGCCCAGGTGCTCGACCTCTATCCCGACGAGCCGCGCCAGGGTCGCCGACTGCCCCCTCACCTGCTGCTGGACGTAAACGACAGCATGCAGGTGATGCAGGACGAGATTTTCGGCCCCCTGCTACCCGTGGTGCCCTACGAGCGCCTGGACGACGCCCTGGCCTACATCAACCAGCGGCCTCGCCCCCTGGCGCTCTACTACTTCGGCTATGACCGTGGCGAGCAGGCCCGGGTACTGCGCGACACCCACTCCGGCGGTGTCTGCCTCAACGACACCCTGCTGCATGTGGCCCAGGATGACCTGCCATTTGGCGGCATCGGCCCGTCCGGTATGGGCCACTACCACGGTCACGAAGGTTTCCTGACCTTCAGCAAGGCCAAGGCCGTGCTGGCCAAGCAACGCATCAATGCCGCCAAGGTGATCTACCCGCCCTATGGCAAGGCCTTGCAACGACTGGTCTACAAGCTGTTCATCCGCTGATGCAGCGCCGCGACCTGCTGCGCTTCGGCCTGGGCGCCAGCCTGTTTCTGGGGGCGACCAGCATGATCGGCTGCAGCCAGCAGAGGCCGTCGGCTGGTTACCAGGCGCTGCGCGACGACGACTTGCCGCTGTTGCAGGCACTGATTCCCGTCGTGCTGGCCGGTACCCAGGCGTCCACGGCGTCTGTGCTGCAAAGCCTCGACCACAAGCTGGCGGCGCTGTCGCCCGCCATGCTCAAGCTGACCCGGCAATTGTTCGACGTGCTCACCCTGTCCCTCACTCGCGGACCACTGACCGGGGTCTGGGGCGGCTGGGCCGATACCACCGGTGCCGAGGTTGAACGCTTCCTCGAACGCTGGCGCGACAGCTCGTTGAACCTGCTGCGCCAGGGTCACGCCTCGTTGCTGCAACTGCTGCTGATGGCCTGGTACGAACGCCCCGAAGCCTGGGCAGCGTGCGGCTACCCCGGCCCACCAAAGATCTGAACACCAGACAAGAGCACCGCCGAATGCCCGTCCCCGACCCATTCCGCCAAGGCCTCCAACGAGGCTGGATCACCCACGACGGCTCGCGCCTGGAACAGGACCTGACCCTCGCCGTCGACGTCGCCGTCATCGGCAGCGGCGCAGGCGGTGCCACCACCGCCGAACGGCTCAGCGCCGCCGGCTTGAAGGTGCTGCTGATCGAAGAGGGGCCGCTGAAAACCAGCAGTGACTTCCACCTGCTCGAGCACGAGGCCTACGCCGACCTCTACCAGGAGGGCCTGGGTCGTCTGAGCAAAGACGGCGCCATTACCATTTTGCAGGGCCGGGCGGTGGGCGGCACCACCCTGGTCAACTGGACATCGAGCTTTCGCACACCGCCACAGACCCTGGAACACTGGGCCCGCGAGCATGGAGTCAAGGGCCTGGACAACGACACCCTGAAGCCGTGGTTCGAGCGCATGGAGCAGCACCTGGGCATCAGCCCGTGGGCGATGCCGCCCAATGCCAACAACGACGTGTTGCGCCGCGGCTGCGAGGCGCTTGGTCACCGCTGGGCGGTGATTCCGCGCAACGTGCGCGGCTGCTGGAACCTGGGGTACTGCGGCATGGGCTGCCCGGTCAACGCCAAGCAGTCGATGCTGGTCACCAGCATCCCGGCCACCCTGGAGCACGGCGGTGAACTGCTCTACCTGGCCCGTGCCGAGCGGTTCAGTCATGACGGCCAGCGCATCGACCACTTGCAATGCCAGGCCCTGGACGCCCGGGGTATTCGGCCCACGGGCCGCCAGGTTCGCGTACGCGCCCGCCACTATGTGCTCGCCGGCGGCGGTATCAACAGCCCGGCACTGCTACTGCGCTCAGACGCGCCTGACCCGCACCAGCGCCTGGGCAAGCGAACCTTCCTGCATCTGGTCAACTTCAGCGCCGCACAGTTCGAAGCGAGGATCGACCCGTACTACGGGGCGCCGCAATCGATCTACAGCGACCAGTTCCAGTGGCAGGACGGTGTCACCGGCCCGGTAGGCTACAAACTCGAAGTGCCACCGCTGCACCCGGCCCTGGCCAGCACCCTGCTGGGCGGCCATGGCCAGGACAATGCCCAGCGCATGGCCGAACTGCCCCACACCCATGTGATGCTGGCGCTGCTGCGCGACGGCTTCCACCCCGACAGCCCCGGCGGCCAGGTGGAGCTGCGCGGCGATGGCTCGCCTGTGCTGGACTACCCCGTCACCGACTACCTGCGCGACGGCCTGCGCCGGGCCTGGCACAGCATGGCGCAGATCCAGTTCGCCGCCGGTGCTCGCCATGTGATGCCAGTGCATGGCGATGCGCGCTATGTCAGCGACCCGGCACAAGCCCAGGCGCTGATCGACGGCCTGCCCCTGGAACTGCTGCGCATGCGCCTAGGCAGCGCCCACGTCATGGGCGGCTGCGCCCTGGGCGAGGATCCGCGCCAGGCCGTGTGCGACAGCCTGGGCCGGCATCACCAGCTGGAAAACCTGTCGATCCACGACGGTTCGCTGTTCCCCACCAGCATTGGCGCCAACCCGCAGCTGTCGGTGTACGCCCTGACGGCCCTGCTCAGCGATGCGCTGATCGGCCGCCTGGCACGTGGCGCATGACAGCCAATAGCCACGCTGTCTATAGTGCCATCAGCCAGCCTCACGACTTGGCCGGGCGCAATCGCTGCGCTACCATCCGACTCCCCAACGCACTCCAGCCAGGATGACGCGATGAACCGAGTGTTGTACCCGGGTACTTTCGACCCCATTACCAAAGGCCATGGAGACCTGGTCGAGCGCGCCTCGCGCCTGTTCGACCATGTGATCATCGCCGTGGCGGCCAGCCCGAAGAAAAACCCCCTGTTCCCCCTGGAACAGCGGGTCGAACTGGCCCGCGAGGTCACCAAGCACCTGCCCAATGTCGAAGTCATCGGCTTCTCCTCCCTGCTGGCGCATTTCGCCAAGGAAAAAGGCGCCAACGTATTCCTGCGCGGCCTGCGTGCCGTTTCCGACTTCGAATACGAGTTCCAGCTGGCCAACATGAACCGCCAGCTCGCGCCGGACGTCGAGAGCCTGTTCCTCACGCCGTCGGAGCGCTATTCGTTCATTTCCTCGACGCTGGTTCGGGAAATTGCCGCGTTGGGCGGTGATATCAGCAAGTTCGTGCACCCGGCCGTGGCCGATGCGCTGACCGAGCGCTTCCGCAAGTAACCCTCGCGGTCACGACGTCGCGCCCGCGTGCACTGCGGGCGCGAATCCGGCACAATTGCGCCCATCGCTTTGAAACATGCCCGGGCCCGATGCCCAGGCCGGAGTCCCCATGTCCCTGATCATCACCGACGATTGCATCAACTGCGACGTCTGCGAACCCGAGTGCCCGAACGCCGCCATCTCGCAAGGCGAAGAGATCTACGTGATCGACCCAAACCTGTGCACCCAGTGCGTGGGCCACTACGACGAGCCACAGTGCCAGCAGGTTTGCCCGGTAGACTGCATCCCCCTGGATGAAGCCCACCCGGAAACCGAAGACGAGCTGATGGCCAAGTACCGCCGGATCACCGGCAAGGCCTGATGCCGTTCGTCGCGGCGTTACAGCGCGCAGCCCTCGGCGCCTGCCTGGCCCTGCTGGCCTGCGCTGCCCAGGCGCAAGGCCCGGGGCGTGCAGCCATCGCCAGCCCGCACAGCGAAGCGACCTCGGCGGCGCGACAAATCCTGCAACAAGGCGGCAACGCCTTCGACGCCGCCGTGGCCGTCAGCGCCACGCTGGCCGTGGTCGAGCCCTATGGCTCGGGCCTGGGTGGCGGTGGTTTCTTCCTCCTGCGCGAGAGCGGCGTCACGCCCCGATATACCTTCCTCGATGCGCGCGAACGCGCCCCGGCCGCGGCCAGGGCGGACATGTACCTCAAGGACGGCAAGGTGCAGCCCGGCCTGTCGATCAACGGGCCGCTGGCCGCCGCGATCCCCGGCCTGCCCCAGGCCCTGGCTGACCTCGCCAGCACACATGGCAAGCTATCGCTCAAGGACAGCCTGGCCCCGGCCATCCGCCTGGCCAACCAGGGCTTCGCCGTCGACCGTATCTATCGCGATCGCGCCACCATGCGCCTGAGCGCCCTGCGCGATGATGCCGAAAGCGCACGGCTGTTCCTCAGTGACCACGACGTGCCGGCCCTGGGCACGCTGATCCGCCAACCCGAACTGGCCGCCACCCTGCAAGCCATGGCCGAGCAGGGCCGCGACGGTTTCTACCGTGGCCCGATGGCCCGCCGCCTGGTCGAAGGCGTGCGCCAGGCCGGCGGTATCTGGACCCTCGACGACCTCGCTGGCTACCGTACGGCTTGGCGTGAACCGCTGCGTTATCCACTGGCCGACCAGCGTGAACTGATCAGCAGCCCGCCGCCTTCGGCCGGCGGCGTGGCCCTGGCACAAAGCCTGGCCATGCTGCAGCGCCTGCCCTGGCAGAGCGCCGAGCCCGTGCAACGCAGCCACTATGTGATCGAAGTGCTGCGCCGCGCCTACCGCGACCGCGGCCTGCTCGGCGACCCGGACTATGTGAGCAACCCGATCAACCGGCTACTGGCGCGCCAGTACCTGACTGGGCTGGCCGACAGTATCGATGTGCACCAGGCCACCCCCAGCACCGCGCTGCCGCCCTCACCGGCCTGGCGAGAAGGCGACCACACCACTCATTTCGCGGTGATCGATGGTGACGGCAACGCCGTGTCCGCCACGCTGTCGGTAAACCTGCCGTTTGGCGCGGCGTTCAGCGTGCCTGGGACCGGTGTGGTGCTGAACAACGAGATGGACGATTTCGCCGCCGACCCAGCCGGCAGCAACAGCTATGGCCTGGCCGGCAGCCAGGCCAATGCGGTGGCGGCGGGCAAGCGTCCCCTGTCGAGCATGAGCCCGACCTTCATCGAAAGCCCCAGCCAGCTTGCCACTTTCGGCACGCCGGGCGGCAGCCGCATACCCAGCATGGTGCTACTGTCGGTGCTGGGGTTCCTGGAGGGCCGGCCGGTGGCCGAGTGGCCAGCGACACCGCGTTATCACCATCAGTACCTGCCGGATGTGGTGGAGCATGAGCCGGGGACGTTCAGTGCGCGGCAGAAGGCCGAGCTTGAAGGGCGTGGGTATCGGTTGAAGGATGTCGGGCGTCAGTACGGCAATCAGCAGGTGCTTTATTGGGACAAGGCGGGCGGGACTGTGGAGGCGGCCAGTGATCCCAGGGGTGTAGGGCAGGCAGCGGTAGTCGACTGATCTGACCCTATCGCGGGGCAAGCCCGCGACTGCGACTGGCTTGGCTCGCTTTGGTGGGAGCGGGCCTGCCCCGCGATCAGGCCTGCGGCATCAACGCTGGCATTTCGGACAGAACACACTCGCCCGCTGGCCCAGCTTCACTTCGCGCAGTTCGGTGCCGCACAGTTTGCACGGCTGCCCACGACGCCCATACACGAACAACTCCTGCTGGAAGTAGCCCGGCTGGCCATCGCCACCGATGAAGTCACGCAAGGTGGTCCCGCCCTGTTCGATGGCCGCCGCCAATACTCGCTTGATCTCGATCGCCAGCTTCAGATAGCGCGCCCGTGAAATCCCGCCTGCTTCGCGGCGCGGGTCGATCCCGGCGGCGAACAAGGCCTCGGTGGCGTAGATGTTGCCCACGCCGACCACCACCGCGTTGTCCATGATGAACGGCTTGACCGCCATCGAGCGCCCCCGGGACAGCTGGAACAGGCGCTCACCGTCGAACAGGTCGGTCAGCGGCTCAGGTCCCAGGCGAATCAGCAGCTCATGGTTGAGTGGATCGAGGCTCCACAGCATCGCCCCGAAGCGGCGCGGGTCGGTGTAGCGCAGCATCAGCCCCGACTCGAGCTCGATGTCCACATGCTCGTGCCTGGCCGCCGGCAAGCCCACCTCGACCAGGCGCAGGTTGCCCGACATGCCCAGGTGGCTGATCAGGGTACCGACCTCGGCGTTGATCAGCAGGTACTTGGCACGGCGCTCGACACTGACGATGCGCTGCCCCGACAGGCGCACGTCCAGGTCTTCCGGGATCGGCCAGCGCAGGCGCCGGTCACGCACCACCACGCGGCTGACCCGCTGGCCTTGCAAATGAGGCGCGATGCCGCGCCGCGTGGTCTCGACCTCTGGCAGCTCCGGCATGGTTCAGTGCCCGCCCATTTCGCGGATGTTCTGCTTGAGCTGCTCGAAGTCGTATTCGGTCAGGCCGATGTAGTCCAGCACCAGCGGCCCCACCATGTTCCACTCGTGATCGACGCTCTGGTTGCCCAGCACACGGTACGAAGCGCAGATGTGCTCGGACATCTTCAGTACCGCCAGCAGGTTCTTCAGCTGGGTCTGGGTGTTGCGCGAGGATTCGTCGCGGAACACCGCCAGGGCGTTGTGGTGGTTGGCGATGGCCGCGCTGATGTGCTCGGGCAGACGCCAGGACTTGGCAGTGAAGTAGCCGACTACCGAATGGTTGGTGTTGAACACGCGGTTCTCGGTGTCCACCACGCGGACCTCGTCATTGGCCTTGGCGTAGGATTCCTCCAGCACTTCCATGTAGTTGGGGAAGCGCTTGTGCATCAGCGGCACGCCGCAATCGTGGAACAGGCCCAGGGTGTAGGCCTCGTCCACCGCCTGGATACCGGTGCGCTTGGCCAGGGTCAGGCAGGTCATGGCCACGTCCTGGGCGGTATCCCAGAATGGGTTGAGGGTGACGATGGTCTCGTCGCTCATCTCGCCCCTGATCGATTGCGCGTTGATCAGGTTGATGATCGAACGGCTGCCCAGCAGGTTTACCGCGCGCTGGATCGAGCCGATCTTGTTCGCCAGGCCGAACTGCGCCGAGTTGACCAGCTTGAGCAGGGCGCCGGACAGGCCTGGGTCCTGCGCGATCAGCTTGGCGATGGTCTCCAGATCCGGGTCGGGCATGTACTGCTCGAACTGCAGGTCGACCATGATCTGCGGCTGTGGCGGGATGGTGATGCCCTGCAGGGCTTGCTGGATCTGTTCGGCGGTGAGTTCCTGGGACATTCGTGCATTCTCGCTGGGGACGGGGGATTCTAACCCTGTACGCCGGCAGGGTGACTACCAGTGAATCGTTGGATCCAAGAATTTCTTTAGCCGTGGGCATGGACCACTTGGTCGCACCCACCAGCGAACCTGGGGCCAACACGGTATACTCCCGCTCTTTTTTCCCGGAGCGACGTCATGTCCCTGCCCAGCCTTCGCCTCAAAGCCAATGCCGACCGCCGCCTGCGCGCCGGCCACCTGTGGGTCTACAGCAATGAAGTCGATGTTGCCGCGACCCCGCTGCAAGGCCTGAAGGCCGGCCAGCAGGCCATTCTCGAAGCTGCCAACGGCAAGCCGCTGGGGGTTGTGGCCATGAGCCCGAACAACCTGATCTGCGCCCGCCTGCTGTCGCGCGATGCCAAGCTGCCGCTGGACAAGTCGCTGCTGGTACACCGCCTGAACGTGGCCCTGTCGCTGCGCGAGCGCCTGTTCGACAAGCCGTGCTACCGCCTGGTGTATGGCGACTCCGACCTGCTCCCAGGCCTGGTGGTCGACCGCTTCTTCGACATCCTCGTGGTCCAGTTGGCGTCGGCCACCATGGAAGCACACAAGGACGAGGTGATCGCCGCGCTAGTGCAGGTGCTCAAGCCTAGCGGCATCCTGTTCAAGAACGATTCCGCCGCCCGCGACGCCGAAGGCCTGGAGCGTTATGTCGAGACCGTCTACGGCGAAGTGCCGGACTGGGTCGCGCTTGAAGAGAACGGCGTCAAGTTCGAAGCCCCGGTGCGCGAAGGCCAGAAGACCGGCTGGTTCTACGACCACCGCATGAACCGCGCCCGCCTGGCCCCCTACGTCAAGGGCAAGCGCGTGCTCGACCTGTTCAGCTACATCGGTGGCTGGGGCGTGCAGGCCGGCGCGTTCGGCGCCAGCGAGGTGTTCTGCGTGGACGCCTCGGGCTTCGCCCTGGATGGCGTCGAGCGCAATGCCGCGCTCAACGGCATCGGCGAGAAGCTGACCTGCATCGAAGGCGATGTGTTCGAAGCACTGCGCGAGCTGAAAGCCGCCGAAGAGCGCTTCGACGTGATCATCGCCGACCCACCCGCCTTCATCAAACGCAAGAAAGACCTGAAGAACGGCGAGGCTGCCTACCGCCGCCTCAACGAACAGGCCATGCGCATGCTCACCAAGGACGGCATCCTGGTCAGCGCCTCGTGCTCGATGCACCTGCCCGAGGACGACCTGCACAACATCCTGCTGACCAGCGCCCGCCACCTGGACCGCAACCTGCAACTGCTCGAGCGCGGCGGCCAGGGCCCGGACCACCCGGTGCACCCGGCCATCGCCGAGACCCGCTACATCAAGAGCATCACCTGCCGCTTGCTGCCCAACAGCTAAGCTTCACCGGCTTCCTCAGGTTTCGCGCTACGCGGCACCTGTGGAAGCCGGCTTGCCGAGGCTCGACCCGGTCCAGGCGTCATGACGGCACCGCCAGCCGTCGATCCTCCCTGGGACAGCGCTCGAACCGTGCCCGATAACAGCGGGTGAAGTACGACGCCGATTCGAACCCACATGCGACACCCACCTCCAGCACACTCATGTCGGTCTGGCGCAGCAGCTGCCTGGCCTTGTCCAACCTCAGGCGCAGATAGAAGCCACTGGGCGTGTCGTCCAGGTGCAGGCGAAACAGCCGCTCCAGCTGCCGCCGGGTCACCTGCACGCCATCGGCCAGCACCTGGGTATTGAGTGGCAGCTCGGTATTGCGCTCCATCTCGCCGATCACCTTCACCAGCTTCTTGTTGCGCAACCCATAGCGCGTTGCGATTTGCATGCGCTGGTGGTCCTGGCGCGGGCGGATGCGCCCGAGCACGAACTGCTCGGACACCTGCACCGCCAGTTCGCTGCCGTGGGCCTGGGCGATCAGGTCGAGCATCAGGTCGATGGAGGCCGTACCGCCGGCGCAGGTGATGCGTCGGCGGTCGATCTCGAACAGCTCCTGGGTTGCCTGCAGCCGTGGGTAACGCTCCTTGAACGCCTCCAGTGCCTCCCAATGCAGGGTGGCGCGGTGGCCATCGAGCAGGCCGGCCTCGGCCAGTAGCATCGCGCCGGTGTCGATCCCGCCCAGCACCACGCCCTCATGATCGAGACGACGCAGCACGTGCTGCAGCTTCAACCCATAGCACGCCAACGGCTCGAAACCCGCCACCAGCAGCAACAGGCGCCCGTGTTCACCCTCCCCCAGCGCACCGTCGGCATTCACCGACATGCCATTGCTGGCCTGCACCGCACCACCGTCCAGGCTCAGCACACGCCAACGGTACAGCGGGCCACGAAAACGGTTAGCCACGCGCAGCGGCTCGATGGCGCTGATGAAGCCCATGGCGGAGAAGCCTGGCAGCAACAGGAAGTCTATGGTTTGCGGCATCGCGTGCTCCGCGGCAAAGGTGGTCGCCTCCGTGCAAGTGTTGGTCGCCAGGGTGCGATTTTCCACCCTGCTGCCAGCGTAGCGTGTTCTCACGGCCCGCAGAGGCCGGATCCGATAACAATACGCACTGCCGATGGAGAGCCACCATGCATCGCTTTATCCGCCGCAGCCTGTTGTCCCTCGCGCTCAGCACTACCGTAGCCACGCCGCTTTTCGCCGCCGAACCCGCCGCCTGCAAGGATGTGCGCCTGGGCGTGGTCAACTGGACCGATGTGATCGCCACCAGCGCCATGGCCCAGGTGCTCCTCGACGGCCTGGGCTACCAGACCAAGCAGACCAGTGCCTCGCAGCAGATCATCTTCGCCGGAATCCGCGACAAGCGCCTGGACATGTTCCTCGGGTACTGGAACCCGATCATGACCCAGACCATCACCCCGTTCGTCCAGGCCGGCCAGGTGAAGGTGCTCGACAAGCCCAGCCTGGAAGATGCCCGCGCCACCCTCGCTGTGCCGAAATACCTGGCCGACAAGGGCCTGAAGACGTTTGCCGACATCCACAAGTTCCACAAGGAGCTGGGCGGCAAGCTCTACGGCATCGAGCCCGGTTCCGGCGCCAATACCCAGATCAAGGCGATGATCAGCAAGAACCAGTTCGACCTCGCCAAGTTCCAGTTGGTCGAGTCCAGCGAGGCCGGCATGCTCGCCGCCGTCGACCGCGCCGTGCGGCGCAAGGAGGCGGTGGTGTTCTTCGGCTGGGCGCCGCACCCGATGAACGTGAACATCGACATGGTCTACCTGGGCGACAGCCAGGACGCCCTCGGCCCGGACGAGGGCCGCGCCACGGTGTGGACGGTGACCGCGCCGGACTATGCCCAGCGCTGCCCCAACGCCCATCGCCTGCTGACCAACCTCAGCTTCAGCGCCGAGGACGAGAGCCGGATGATGCAGCCGCTGCTCGATCACAAGGACGCGCTGGAATCCGCGCGCCAGTGGCTCAAGGACCACCCCCAGGACAAGGCCCGCTGGCTTGACGGGGTGACCACTTTCGACGGCAAGCCAGCCGCGGAAAACCTCAAGTTCACTGCCAACTGACACGGCCTCATCGCAGGCAAGCCTGCTCCCACGGGACGTCCACACGACCAGGGTTCATCGGCAACCCTGTGGGAGCCGGCTTGCCGCCGATAGGGCCAGCAAAGACACCCCAAGGAACTGATCAATGAACCACGACGTCATCATCACCTGCGCCCTTACCGGTGCCGGCGACACAGTCGCCAAGAGCCACCTGGTCCCGGTCACGCCGAAACAGATCGCCGAGTCCGCCGTCGAAGCCGCCAAGGCCGGCGCCACGGTGGTCCACTGCCACGTCCGCGACCCGCAGACCGGCCGCTTCAGCCGCGATGTCAACCTCTACCGCGAGGTGATGGAACGCATTCGCGAGGCCGACGTGGACATCATCGTCAACCTCACCGCAGGCATGGGCGGCGACCTGGAGATCGGCCCAGGCGAATTGCCCATGGAATTCGGCCCGGGCACCGACCTGATCGGCCCGCTGGAGCGCCTGGCCCATGTCGAAGCGCTGCTGCCGGAGATCTGCACCCTGGACTGCGGCACCCTCAACTTCGGCGATGGCAACGCCATCTATGTCTCCACTCCGGCGCAGCTGCGTGCCGGCGCCAAGCGCATCACCGAGCTGGGCGTGAAGGCCGAGCTGGAGATCTTCGACACCGGTCACCTGTGGTTCGCCAAACAGATGATCAAGGAAGGCCTGCTGCAAGACCCGCTGTTCCAGCTGTGCCTGGGCATCCCGTGGGGCGCCCCGGCCGACACCACCACCATGAAGGCCATGGTCGACAATCTGCCTGCCAACGTCACCTGGGCCGGTTTCGGCATCGGCCGCATGCAGATGCCGATGGCTGCCCAGGCGGTCCTGCTTGGCGGCAACGTGCGGGTCGGGCTGGAAGACAACCTGTACCTGGACCGTGGCGTGCTGGCCAGCAACGGCCAGCTGGTCGAGCGGGCCGCCGAGATCATCACCCGCATGGGTGGCCGTGTGCTTACCCCGGCCGAAGGCCGGGAAAAGATGAACCTCAAGCGTCGCTAATATCCCCGCAGGAGCCAAATATGCCTTTCATCACCGACATCAAGACTTTCGCCGCACTGGGTAGCGGCGTGATCGGCAGCGGCTGGGTCGCCCGTGCCCTGGCCCATGGCCTCGACGTGGTCGCCTGGGACCCAGCGCCCGGTGCCGAGGCCGCGCTGCGCAAGCGCATCGCCAACGCCTGGCCGGCGCTGCAAAAACAAGGCTTGGCACCCGGCGCATCGCAGGATCGCCTGAGGTTCGTGACCACTATCGAGGAATGCGTGCGCGACGCCGATTTCATTCAGGAGAGCGCCCCCGAACGCCTGGACCTCAAGCTCGACCTGCATGGCAAGATCAGCGCCGCCGCCAAGCCGGATGCAATCATTGGTAGCAGCACCTCGGGGCTGCTGCCCAGCGAGTTCTACGAGTCAGCGACCCACCCCGAACGCTGCGTGGTGGGGCACCCGTTCAACCCGGTCTACCTGCTGCCACTGGTGGAAATCGTCGGCGGTCGCAAGACCAGCCCTGAAGCCGTCGAAGCTGCGAAAAGCATCTACACCAGCCTGGGCATGCGCCCGCTGCATGTGCGCAAGGAGGTCCCCGGTTTTATCGCTGATCGACTGCTCGAAGCGCTATGGCGCGAAGCCCTGCACCTGGTCAACGACGGTGTCGCCAGCACCGGCGAGATCGACGACGCGATTCGCTTTGGCGCTGGGCTGCGCTGGTCGTTCATGGGTACGTTCCTCACCTACACACTGGCTGGTGGTGATGCCGGCATGCGCCATTTCATGGCCCAGTTCGGCCCGGCATTGAAGCTACCCTGGACCTACCTGCCAGCGCCGGAACTGACGGACAAGCTGATTGACGACGTGGTTGAAGGCACCTCGGAGCAATTGGGCGAACGCAGCATCGCCGCGCTGGAGCGTTATCGTGACGACACCCTGCTGGCTGTTCTGGAGGCGGTGAAGAACAGCAAGGCCAGCCATGGCATGGCCTTCGGCGACTAGGAGAAACGACGATGCCCGCACTGATTACTTATCGCACTGCGGTACTGCCGGACTGGGTCGACTACAACGGCCACCTGCGCGATGCCTATTACCTGCTGATCTTCAGCTATGCCACCGATGCGTTGATGGAGCGTATCGGCCTGGACGCTGATGCACGGGGCCAGAGCGGACATTCGCTGTACACCCTGGAGGCACACATTAACTACCTGCATGAGGTGAAACTGGATACCGAGGTATGGGTGCAGACGCGGATCATCGGCTTCGACAGGAAGCGCCTGCACCTGTACCACAGCCTGCACCGGCAGGGGTCTGACGAGGCGTTGGCGGCCAGTGAGCAGATGTTGCTGCATGTGGATCTGGCGGGGCCGAAGTCGGCGCCGTTTGATGATGACTGCAAGGACAAACTGGAAAAATTGGTAGCAACTCAGAATTCCGACCTTCCCCCTGACTTTATCGGCCGGTCCATCTCACTTGCCCCACGTTGAACACCCGCTCGCAGAAAGGCCCTCCCTTACTGGCGAGGGCCATGTCACATATGTAGGTCACTGTAAATAGTCGACTGAGCACAGAGCCCCAACGACTTTGATACCTTATAAGCAATCAGACTCACCCGCGGCTTTACCGGTTCGCCAGCATAAAGCCCTGTCGAATAAATAATGGTCATGCAGACACGCCCAATCCTCATAAGTAATTTCATCACAGCATTTTCCTGCAGCGCTGAAAATTTTACTACGCCCTGCCTATTGGGCCTTGGAAATAAGCCATCAAGGATAAAAATCTTCAACAGCCGCCCGCCGCTCATTCAGTCGACGCACCACGTCATGGCGCTCTGCCGTGCCTAATGGTATACCCTGCCACTGTTTGAGCGGACTCGAGTAGTAGTTGAGCCTCGTGCAGCCCCGGCAGTCTTCATAATCCGTCATTATGGTTCTGGCATTGCCGCCAGGGAGTAGATAGCCGTGCTGATAGGGCGGGTCAAAAAAATCTGGGTCGCCTGGTTCCCAGTAATGCTCACCGCCGATGTTGTGACCCAGAACATGCCCCATGTCCAGGTAATCACCCAATACGTTCCAGGTGCTGAATCCAGTCTCTTTACGACTCGCGAAGTAATACCTGCCGAACACCGTTGGGTCGACAATGGCGGTGAGCACCAGATCGGCGCGCAAGCTATCACGAGCTGCCTGCATCTGAGTGTACACATCGCTGCCACTCATACGGATCAGGTTCAAGACCGCATTGGGTGTCCGGCCTTTTTCGCTGGCGATACTTTCAACATACCCGGCAAAATCATACTTTACTTCAACACCACTGCCCTGCAACTGGCGATTTGCAAAAATCAGATGATCTTCCATGATATCTGACAGGCTGGGATAGTCTGCGGGCCTGCGGGAAAAACCCGCACGGGCTTCGACAGTACTCATCATCATTACCCGGACAGTACTGACTGCCGTCGATCGCGCGCTCTGCTGCCGTACAAAAGGATGGGCGGAGGGGCTCGGATCAGGGTCTTCTACTCGAATACAAGTCTGGGCCTGCACGGATTTCGAAGCGTCCACTCTTATCAATACCTGCTGCCCTGCCCCCACATAATCGAGCCGGTAAAGTTGTCCGTCTACACGTATCTCTCCAAATACTTTATCGCCATAGCGAACCAGCGACACCCAGCTTGATGGATCGACGTCCACCTCCGCAGATGACGAGAAGCGTTGTTTACGATCAGACGGCCTGTCGCCATACCAATAGGACTTGCCCGGTTTGTCATCACCGAACCAGCGAAGCTGATAGTGCACCTGCTTTTCACCCGGCAGTAGCACCGAAATCATTCGAGTTCCATGCACGACAATTTCCGGGAAAACGGTCACCAAACGAATCTCCTGATTCGCAGGGTCATCAAGCAAGTCGTTTAGATAAGCTCCAAGGTTTATTTTACGCTGCATTTCAAGCCAGCCTTGGTGGTCCATTGTGGGCCCAAGCTCGAAAAGCGCTGGCGCCGCACGCGCCGTCGGCGCTGATGTCTGCTGGGTCAAGGAACAAGCTGAAAGAAGGGAAATAGCTAACGCCATTGTTAACATCATTCTTAATAGCGAGGCCATGCCGCTGCTCCTGTTCGAATGACCTCATTAGAGATGAAGGCAGGGCGGCCGACAACTAGCAGAATTTATAGGTCGCCCAAAAAACAACCCCGGAAAGCCGTGAGCATCCGGGGCCAAGAGCGAGCAACATCCACTGTGCATGCAGTGAGGGTGACCAAACCCTCGGTGCCGTGAATGACTTCAGTGTGCGGCCTTCCTTCTTCGGCGATTTAGCCGTAAACGACCTGTTCTTAGCCAAAGCGGCCATCGCGACAATCCGCCCTTGCCACGCTGGTGCGTCGGACACAGAATCGATGGCAAACAACAGCAGCGAAGGACATTAGTCATGATGCATGCGGACTTGATCGACCAGGATGACCTACTGGGTCAACTGCGCTCGCGGGGTTTCGACATTCCGGCCGGCGCCAGCGCCGAGCAGGCCTGCGAGGTGGTGATACGCGGGCTGACCGAGCCCAATGTGCGGGCACTGAAGGGCATGGTCGAGCAGTTGTACACCGGCAGCGCGACCATTCTCCCGGCAGTGCGTCAGGCTATCGACAAGCAGTTGCTGCCGGCGTTGGCGCAGTTCAACAAGCGCGCCTGAAGCTTTGACTGGCCATCGTAATTGAATGGACTCGCCCCACCGCGACATCACAGTACCACGGTGGCGTTCCAAGACCGCCAGCGGCAGCGAGGTCGAGACCCTGTGCAAGCCGAGCAATGCTCAATCGGCCGGTTCCCGACAAATAAGCGTTATTGCAACAGGTCAACACTGTACAACTTGGTTGCTAATACATCACCTTTACTCGTTACTTTTGCCCTAGGCACGGCCTTGCTATTCAGGTCCGGAATAGAAAGTGTATATACGCCATAGTTGTGTCGATCGCCCTCATAGCACCGGTTGGCCTCGTCCTTCACTGCTCGAAAACAGGCCTTTGCATTTTTCGGAAGGCCGATTATTTTTGCAGAGTGGGCACGCTCACCGCTTTCTCCACAGGCTGAAACGGAGGCGCCGCGCCCGACTTCAATCGTACATAGTTTATCTCCTTGCATATTCTGGAAAGGATAGAAATCAACGAACATTGCCCCATGCTCATAGGTAAATTCGACTTCCGAGTAGGGAGAAGGCTGATACTGATAAAAAGCCATAGATCTTTCGTCCTGTTGAATGAGTTTGAGAAGACCGTGATCACCATAACCGCCATCAGTCAGGTCAAACATCACGCAAAACAGGCTTTCTCCAGTAGGTTTTTTTCCACACACGCGCCCGAAACTATAGGCCCGATTATCAGTGCCGGCAAAGAGCTCCAGCCACTCAGCAGGTTTGCCAGACCATGTGCAAGGTTTCGCTTCATCGAACCCCCAGTGTTTGACTTTGCAAAGTTCCTTCTGATCACCGTCAAACAGTCTAAATTGCATGATGAAGTCATACTCGCCTTCGACACCGGGCTGTGCGCCCCACAAAGCGGATGACGCCATGCACAAGATAGCCCCAACCATCGCCATGATTTTATTGGACTTCATAGTCACCTCTCTTCACTCTGCGCTCGACAAAGCAAAGCGCAATCTGACTTACCCAGACTAATTGATCGGTCCAAAGAGCCTCAGCGCATTCTCGAACACATGCTTGGCTGGCTGAAAGGCAGCCCCCTGAACGTGAAATGCTTCGACAGAATCGCGAAAAGCTACGCCGACATGGTCTCACTGGCATGTACCATGCAGTGTTTGCAATATCTCTCTCGTACAGAGCCTAGTACTTCACCTTCTGCAGTTTACCTCTGACATCCCCTCTCGTCTCAAGCTCCACCTGCCCGCCACGGGCGGGCCCGCCCAGCTCCGGCACCTCAAATTCCGATCTAGCAGTACTGTAGCAAGCGCTATCAGAACTAGTCGCCCCTTGAAAACATACCTTTCCACTTACAGGTTTTTCGGAGATCTGTAGGCGAAGATCCGTCTTTGAAAAATCTGCCCCAGGGCACATCGCCCTGACATCAACCTCGCCTCCTTCGTCAACCGCGAATTTACAAATAGGCGAACTACTTACCCGCGGATATATACTTACCGTGACGGCTCTTAAAGCCGTGTAAGTCACATAAGCGACCTTGTCATACAAAGCCGTATTATACGACGAGACCCTATAAGGCGAGAGACCAACTAAGTTTTGTGGACGCAGCACAATAATCTCCCTGCTCTTGAATTCCTGACCATTGCGCGAACCTGTTATGCACAGTGCGTTCTCATTTGATTCAGTTGTCAAACAGAGTGTCATAGTGCTATTGGGAAGCTGTGTAAGCATCAATGATCGAATCTCTTTATTTTTTGCGACATCACACATCTCTATTTTATAAGCCGGCTGCGCATTAACAGTACATCTTTCACCTTGCAGGTAGTCAGCCCTAAATGCTGTCACCGCTATTGTGCTGTACGTTCTTTTTTCGGCTAACGGCTCCGATGCAGCCGTCGCTTCTATCATGAAGTTACCCACTGCAAGAATTGAGGCAATGCAAAAACATCTTCCTTTCATCTTTCTTCACCTCGCTCAAACACAATACAAAAAATTCAAATTACCGGATTAGAAGAGTTACTCGGACACTCGCTCCCAGGCATTATTCGCCCACAGATCAATATCAACAACTAGTAGAAATATCAGGTGTAACTCAAAAAAAAGCCTGGTCGCAATGAGCGACCAGGCTGAAGAGTAATCAGCTACGCTATTGAAAGCGCTTGGTTGCAGCTATCCCGCATCGAAAACGCGGGGTTCAGAGCCTCACACTGGCAAAGGTCGACTCATTGCGCGCCTGGCTCAGCGCCGCCATCGGCCCGCTATGGGGCGACAGCGCCATGGCCTGCGGGATCGGCATCATCGCCACTTGCTGAGTTGTGTTCGAACCCACCCGCTCGTCACGCGGTGGAATGCCGAAATACTCGCGGTAGCACTTGGAGAAGTGCGGCGTGGAGACGAACCCGCACACCGAAGCCACCTCGATGATCGACATCGGCGTCTGCTTGAGCAACTGCCGGGCGCGGATCAGCCGCAGCTTGAGGTAGTAGCGCGACGGCGAGCAGTGCAGGTACTTCTGGAACAGGCGCTCGAGCTGGCGCCGCGACACCGCCACATAGACCGCCAGCTCGTCGAGGTCGATCGGCTCCTCGAGGTTGGCTTCCATCAGCGCGACGATTTCCTGCAACTTCGGCTGGTTGGTGCCGAGCATGTGCTTGAGCGGCACGCGCTGGTGGTCCTGCTCGTTGCGGATGCGCTCGTAGACGAACATCTCGGAGATCGCCGCCGACAGCTCGCGGCCGTGATCGCGGCTGATCAGGTGCAGCATCATGTCCAGCGGCGCGGTGCCGCCGGAGCTGGTGAAGCGGTTGCGGTCGAGGGTGAACAGGCGGGTGCTCATGTTCACCCGCGGGTAGGCCTCCTGCATCGCCGCCAGGCATTCCCAGTGCACGCTGCAATCGAAGCCGTCGAGCAGGCCGGCGCAGGCCAGCGCCCAGCTGCCGGTACACACCGCGCCAAGGCGACGCGACTGCCGGGCCTGGGCTTGCAGCCAGGTGACGTGCTCACGGGTGACGGTGCGCTGGATGCCGACGCCACCGCAGACGATCACGGTGTCTATCGGCGGGGCACTGTGCATGGCCGCGTCGGGGGTAATCTGCAGGCCGTCGCTGGCCCACACCTGGCCACCGTCGACGGTCAGGGTGTGCCAGCGGTACAGCTCGCGACCGGACAGCTGGTTGGCCATGCGTAGCGGTTCGACCGCCGACGCCAGGGAAATGAGGGTGAAGTTGTCCAGCAGGAGAAAGCCGATGGACTGGGGTGCTGTGCGGTTCTGGGTTGGGGTCCCGGAGGTGTACGACGTCATCGCGATTTCTCCTCACACAATGCAGGGTGTGCCTCAGGCGAGCACTGTTCTTGTAATGGCCCCGTTTCGTATGCAGGGGCTTTGCCAATCTCAACGCAAATGGCATGCCTGAATTTGAACGCCCATCCAATAAAACCCAAAAGCGACGTCGGCACGCGCCTTCCAGCGGCCTGGGCAATCAGCCTTGCGTCAAACGCAAACAGGCGAGCCAGCGCCTCTGCGCGTCACCCCTGAGCAAATCGGTAGCACTTGTGGGAAGCTTGCCCAGATGCGACAGACTTAAGTGTCACCGACAACGGTCCTGCTGGTAACGACAGGCGACGGCCGGTAGATGACAACCAATGCGCCAGAATGTGGCGCATTGGTCACGCACGGGCCAGAACGGCGCATCAGCATTCGATGACGCTGACCGCCAGGCCTCCGCGGGAGGTTTCCTTGTACTTGTCGTGCATGTCGGCGCCGGTGTCGCGCATGGTGCGGATCACCTGGTCCAACGAGATGAAATGTTCGCCATCACCGCGCAGGGCCATCTGCACGGCATTGATCGCCTTTACCGCAGCGATTGCGTTGCGCTCGATGCACGGGACCTGCACCAGGCCACCGACCGGGTCGCAGGTCAGGCCGAGGTTGTGTTCCAGGGCGATCTCGGCGGCGTTTTCCAACTGCGCCGGGGTGGCGCCGAGGACATCGGCCAAGCCTGCGGCGGCCATGGCGCAAGCCGAGCCGACCTCGCCCTGGCAACCAACCTCGGCGCCGGAGATCGAGGCGTTCTTCTTGCACAGGATGCCCACCGCCGCCGCGCCGAGGAAGAAGTCCACCACATTGGACTCGTCCACCGCGTCGGAGAAACGCATGTAGTAGTGCAACACCGCCGGGATGATCCCCGCCGCGCCGTTGGTGGGCGCAGTGACCATGCGCCCGCCGGCGGCGTTCTCTTCGTTGACCGCCAGGGCGAACAGGTTGACCCACTCCATGGCGCTCATGGTCGAGCCGATCACGTTGGGCTTGCCCAGCTCCTGCAGGCTGCGGTGCAGACGGGCGGCGCGGCGACGCACATTGAGCCCGCCGGGCAGGATGCCTTCATGCTTGAGGCCGTTGTTCACGCACTCCTGCATGGCTTGCCAGAGCTTGAGCAGGCCGGCGCGGATCTCGGCTTCGCTGCGCCAGACCTTTTCATTCTCCAGCATCAATTGCGACACGCGCAGGTCGTTTTGCCTGCACAGGCGCAGCAGTTCTGCGGCGCTGTCGAAGTCGTAGGGCAGCACGGTCTGGTCGGCGTCCAGCACGCCACTGGCGGCCTGGGCGGCATCGACCACGAAGCCTCCACCCACCGAGTAATAGGTGTCGCGGTGCAGCTCGCCCGCCCCGCCTTCGGCAATCAGCGTCATGGCATTGGGGTGGTACGGCAGGTTCTCGTCCAACAGCAGCATGTCGCGGGCCCAGACGAACTCGATGGGCAGGCGACTGTCGAGCTTGAGCACGTTGGTTTCGCGCAGGTCGGCGATGCGTGGGGTGATCTGGCTGGGATCGATGGCGTCCGGCCATTCGCCCATCAGGCCCATGATCGTGGCGTTGTCGGTGCCGTGGCCGACGCCGGTGGCCGACAGCGAGCCATACAGCCTCACTTCGATACGCCGCACCTGCTCCAGCTCGCCGCGCTCACGCAGCCCCTGGACGAACAGCGCACCGGCGCGCATGGGGCCGACGGTGTGCGAGCTGGAGGGCCCGACACCGATCTTGAACAGGTCGAACACGCTGATGGCCATTGTCGAATCACCTCTTGCTGGGCTTGTCTCTGCGCGCCAGGCGCAGGGCGGAGCAACTGCTAGGCTGAAACAGTCGAGCCGCCTTGAATGCTCGCATCATCGGGCTTTTGCCCAGCCCTTCGCCGTCTGCAACCGACGTACTTTTGTCCAGCAGCGCCGCCGCTGCACGGGCCTTTCGTGCGCCGTTTTCCAGCGGCGGGACGACGCAAAAACCGAGGTATGGGGGTGGAAAAACCCAGTTGCGACATCGTCCGTACTGGATACGACCCGTCCTGTACTGGATACGACGCCACCAGTAGGCGATTGCCGAACGCTGGAGGATTATCGAAAGCGACTCGTATTGCACGGCCTCGCACCCTGCCCTCTGCAGGCCTGGTCGACCGGAGCCCTGAGAACGCCCGGCGGCCCACGCGAACCCGAAGATAAAATCACAGGAGTCCATCCATGAAAGGTTCACCCAAGCTGTTGCTGGTCGCGTTGCTGTCCGCTCCGCTGTTGGCCCAGGCCGCCGAACCCGAGCAGTGCCAGACGGTACGGTTCTCCGATGTCGGCTGGACCGACATCACGGTCACCACCGCGACCACCAGCGTCGTGCTCGAAGCCCTGGGCTACAAGACCCACACCACCATGATCTCGGTACCGGTGACCTACAAGTCGCTGGCCACCGGCAAGGACCTGGACGTATTTCTCGGCAACTGGATGCCGACCATGGAGAACGACATCAAGCAGTACCGCGATGCCGGCACCGTCGAGACCGTGCGCGCCAACCTGGAAAACGCCAAGTACACCCTGGCCGTGCCCCAAGCCTTGTATGACAAAGGCCTGAAAGACTTCGCCGACATTCCCAAGTTCAAGCAGGAGCTCAAGGGCAAGATCTACGGCATCGAGCCAGGCAACGATGGCAACCGCACCATCCAGAAGATGATCGACGACAACGCCTTCGGCCTGAAGGACGCGGGCTTCCAGATCGTGCAGTCCAGCGAGGCAGGCATGCTGGCGCAGGTCGACCGGGCGCAGAAGCGTGAAGACGCGATCGTCTTCCTCGGCTGGGAACCGCACCCGATGAACACCCGCTTCAAGATGCAGTACCTGACCGGTGGGGATGCCTATTTCGGTCCCGACTTCGGCAAGGCCACCGTGCTGACCAACACCCGCAAGGGCTACGCACAGGAATGCGGCAACGTTGGCCAGCTGTTGAAGAACCTGTCGTTCGAGCTCAAGGATGAAAGCACCATGATGGGCTATGTCCTGGACGACAAGATGAAGCCCGAGGCGGCCGCGAAAAAATGGCTGAAGGACAACCCCGGCAAGCTCGACGCCTGGCTCGCCGGCGTGACCACCGTGGACGGCAAACCCGGCCTTGAGGCGGCCAAGGCCAAACTGACGCAATAACGCAAGACGCCATGGCAACACCGCGGGGTGGGACCGTGCCCACCCCGGACTGATTTCAATCTTTGCAGGTGGAAGCTCGCTATCATGCTTATCGATCAGAAAATACCCCTGGGGCAGTACATCGCCTCATTCGTCGAATGGTTGACCCAGAATGGCGCCAGCTACTTCGACGCCATCGCCGCAGGCCTGGAATTCATGATCCATGGGGTCACCAGCGCCCTGACCTGGTTCAACCCGTTCGTGCTAATCGCCCTGTTCGCCGCCCTCGCGCACCTGATCCAGCGCAAATGGGCGCTCACCGTCTTCGTCGCCCTGTCGTTCCTGCTGATCCTTAACCTGGGTTACTGGCAGGAAACCATGGAAACCCTGGCGCAGGTCACCTTCGCCACGGTGGTCTGCGTGGTCATCGGCGTGCCGCTGGGCATCGCCGCCGCGCACAAGCCGATGTTCTACACCGCCATGCGCCCGGTGCTGGACCTGATGCAGACCGTGCCCACCTTCGTCTACCTGATCCCGACCCTGACCCTGTTTGGCCTGGGCGTGGTGCCGGGGCTGATCTCCACCGTGGTGTTCGCCATCGCAGCGCCCATCCGCCTCACTTATCTGGGCATCTGCGACGTGCCGCAGGAACTGATGGACGCCGGCAAGGCCTTCGGCTGCTCGCGCCGCCAGCTGCTGACCCGCATCGAACTGCCACACGCCATGCCGAGCATCGCCGCCGGGGTGACGCAATGCATCATGCTGTCGCTGTCGATGGTGGTGATTGCCGCCCTGGTCGGTGCCGACGGCCTGGGCAAACCCGTGGTCAACGCACTGAACACCGCCGATATCTCCCTGGGCTTCGAAGCGGGCCTGGCCATCGTGCTGCTGGCGATCATGCTCGACCGTATCTGCAAGCAACCGGAGCTGCCGGTAAGGGGTGAGGCATGAGCATCATTCGTTTCGAAGACGTCGACGTCATCTTCTCCAGCAAGCCGCGCGAGGCGCTGGCCCTGCTCGACCAAGGCCAGACCCGCGAGCAGATCCTCAAGCAGACGGGCCTGGTGGTCGGCGTCGAAAAGGCCAACCTGGACATCAACAAGGGCGAGATATGCGTGCTCATGGGCCTGTCCGGCTCGGGCAAATCCAGCCTGCTGCGCTGCATCAACGGCCTCAACACCGTGAGCCGCGGCAAGCTGTTCGTCGAGCACGAAGGCAAGCACATCGATATCGCCCACTGCACCCCGGCAGAGCTGAAGATGATGCGCACCAAGCGCATCGCCATGGTGTTCCAGAAGTTTGCCCTGATGCCCTGGCTGACGGTGCGCGAGAACATCAGCTTCGGCCTGGAGATGCAGGGCCGGCCGGAGAAGGAACGGCGCAAGCTGGTGGATGAAAAGCTCGAGCTGGTGGGCTTGACCCAGTGGCGCAACAAGAAACCGGACGAACTCTCCGGTGGCATGCAGCAGCGCGTGGGGCTGGCCCGGGCGCTGGCGATGGACGCCGATATCCTGCTGATGGACGAGCCGTTCTCGGCCCTCGACCCGCTGATCCGCCAGGGCCTGCAGGACGAACTGCTGGCCCTGCAGAGCAAACTCAGCAAGACCATCGTGTTCGTCAGTCATGACCTGGACGAGGCGCTGAAACTGGGCAGCCGCATCGCCATCATGAAGGACGGGCGCATCATCCAGTACAGCAAGCCGGAAGAGATCGTGCTCAACCCGGCCGACGAATACGTGCGCACCTTCGTCGCCCACACCAACCCGCTCAACGTGCTGTGTGGCCGCAGCCTGATGCGCAGCCTGGACAATTGCCGGCGAGTCAACGGTTCGGTGTGCCTGGACCCGGGCATCGACTCATGGCTGGACCTTGGCGAAGGCGGTTCGCTCAAGCGCGCACGCCAGGGCCAGAATGGCCTGGACATGCAGAACTGGGCGCCGGGGCAGGACGTCGGCTTGCTGGAGCGCAGGCCAACCGTGGTACACGCTGATATCGGCATGCGCGAAGCGCTGCAGATTCGTTACCAGACCGGCAACAAGCTGGTGCTGCAGGATAACGACAAGGTGGTGGGGATACTCGGGGATACCGAGTTGTATCACGCGTTGCTCGGCAAGAATCACGGGTGATTTAATTGGGGCCGCCTTGCGGCCCCAATCAGTGGATCAGCGTACGACGATCCCCCGCGAAGCCATGTAGGCCTTGGCTTCCGGCACCGTGTACTCGCCGAAGTGGAAGATGCTCGCCGCCAGCACCGCGCTGGCATGCCCTTCCAGGATGCCGTCGGCCAGGTGCTGCAGGTTACCCACGCCACCGGAAGCAATCACCGGAATCCCCAGCGCATCGCTGATGGCGCGGGTCACGCCCAGGTCGAAGCCATTCTTCATGCCATCCTGGTCCATGCTGGTCAGCAGGATCTCGCCAGCCCCCAGGCCTTCCATCTTCTTCGCCCACTCCACCGCATCCAGCCCGGTAGGCTTGCGCCCACCGTGGGTGAAGATCTCCCAGCGCGGGGTTTCGCCCGGGCCGGAGACTTTCTTGGCGTCGATGGCAACGACGATGCACTGCGAACCGAAACGGTCAGCCGCCTCGCCGACGAACTCCGGGTTGAACACCGCGGCGGTGTTGATCGACACCTTGTCGGCACCGGCGTTGAGCAGGTTGCGGATGTCCTGCACGGTGCGCACGCCACCGCCCACGGTCAGCGGGATGAACACCTGGCTGGCCATGCGCTCGACGGTATGCAGGGTGGTGTCACGGCCATCGACGCTGGCGGTGATGTCGAGGAAGGTGATCTCGTCGGCGCCCTGTTCGTCGTAGCGCCGGGCGATCTCCACCGGGTCGCCGGCATCGCGGATGTTCTCGAACTTGACGCCCTTGACCACCCGGCCGTTGTCCACGTCCAGGCAAGGGATGATGCGCTTGGCCAGTGCCATGGTCGCTCCTCAGCCTTGGTAGTTGTCGCAGAAGGCCTGGGCCTCGGCGACGTCGAGGGTGCCTTCGTAGATGGCACGGCCGGTGATGGCGCCGATAATGCCCGGAGCCTTGGCGTCCAGCAGGGCCTTGATGTCGCCCAGGTTGTGAATGCCGCCCGAGGCGATCACCGGAATGCGCGTGGCTTCGGCCAGGGCCTTGGTGAAGGGCACGTTGCAGCCCTGCATCATGCCGTCCTTGGCGATGTCGGTGTAGACGATCGCCGAGACGCCATCGGCCTCGAAACGCTTGGCCAGGTCGATGACCTGCACGCTGCTCACTTCGGCCCAGCCGTCGGTGGCGACGAAGCCGTCCTTGGCGTCCAGGCCGACGATGACCTTGCCAGGGAACGCTTTGCACGCTTCGGCGACGAACTCAGGCTGCTTGACCGCCTTGGTGCCGATGATCACGTAGCTGACACCGGCCTTGACGTAGTGCTCGATGGTCTCCAGCGAGCGGATGCCACCGCCGATCTGGATCGGCAGGGTCGGATAGCGCTTGGCGATAGCCGTGACCACTTCACCGTTGACCGGCTGGCCTTCGAAAGCGCCGTTGAGGTCGACCAGGTGCAGGCGGCGGCAGCCACCTTCGACCCATTTGGCGGCCATGCTCACCGGGTCGTCGGAAAATACCGTGGAGTCTTCCATGCGGCCTTGGCGCAGGCGTACGCAGGCACCGTCCTTGAGATCGATAGCGGGGATAATCAGCATGTGAGGAACCTGTCTAATCGTTGGAATTCAGGGCTTCTCGAGCGCCCACAGGTCGCTTTCGATGCTCTCGAACCGCTCCTTGAGGTGCAGCTGAACATCGGCAATCGCCCTGTTGTAGTAATGGGGTGCAATCTCTTTGCTGAACAGCTCGAGGACCTCGGCCACCTCGAACGACCCCAGCTCCAGCTCGAAGCGGTCTTCGAGAAAGCGCTTGAGCGTGTCGAGCGCCTCGCGCTCCTGCTCCGGGGTCAGGGTGATGATCGGGGCCTTGGTCTTCGATCGGCTCATTTACCAGCGCCCGTCCCAGGCGACGAAGTTCTGCAGCAGCTGCAGGCCATGGGTATGACTCTTCTCCGGGTGGAACTGCACGGCGAAACGCGAGCCTTCGGCCAGCGCCGCGGCGAAATCGACGCCGTAGTGGCCGCGACCGACCACCTGGCCCGGCTTGCCGGCCTCGATGAAGTAGCTGTGCACGAAGTAGAAACGCGCACGGTCGGGGATGTCATGCCACAGCGGGTGGTCGATGGTCTGGCCGACTTCGTTCCAGCCCATGTGCGGCACCTTCAGGTGCTCGCCGTCTTCCTTCAGGTCTTTACCGAAGAAGCGCACCTGGCCTGGGAACAGGCCGATGCAGTCGACACCGTCGTTCTCCTCGCTGCGCTCGAGCAGCGCCTGCATGCCTACGCAGATGCCGAGAAACGGGCGGTCCTGACTGACTTCGCGCACCAGGCTGTCGAAACCCAGGCGGCGAATCTCGACCATGCAGTCGCGGATCGCGCCGACGCCTGGGAACACCACGCGGTCGGCTTCACGAATCACCGCGGCATCGCTGGTCACCAATACCTTGCCGGCGCCCACATGCTCCAGGGCCTTGGCCACCGAGTGCAGGTTGCCCATGCCATAGTCGATCACGGCTACCGTCTGCATTTACAGGCACCCTTTGGTGGAAGGCATCTGCCCGGCCATGCGCTCGTCGAGGGTAACGGCCATGCGCAGCGCGCGGCCGAACGCCTTGAACACAGTCTCGATCTGGTGGTGGGTGTTGTGGCCACGCAGGTTGTCGATATGCAGGGTCACCAGGGCATGGTTGACGAAGCCCTGGAAGAACTCCTGGAACAGGTCGACATCGAAGCCGCCCACGGTGGCACGGGTATACGGCACATGCATCTGCAGGCCCGGACGGCCGGAGAAGTCGATGACCACCCGCGACAGGGCCTCGTCCAGCGGCACATAGGCATGGCCGTAGCGGAAGATGCCTTTCTTGTCGCCGATGGCCTGGGCGAACGCCATGCCCAGGGTGATGCCGACGTCCTCGACGGTATGGTGGTCGTCGATATGCAGGTCGCCCTTGCACTCGATATCCAGGTCGATCAGCCCATGCCGGGCGATCTGGTCGAGCATGTGTTCAAGGAAAGGCACACCGATTTCGAATCGGGCCTTGCCGCTGCCATCGAGGTTGATCGAGCACTTGACCTGGGTTTCCAGGGTATTGCGCTCGACGGAAGCCTTACGTTCGACCATCACCAGCTCCGCAAAATCATTGGGCGAAAAGGGCTCCATTATAGGCCCAGAACGCGCCGGCTTGAAACGCGGATGACATATGGCAGGGCAAGCAATTACGGGGGGATAACAGGCTTACAGGTCTATACAAGCGTGTAGTTGGGGCTGCTTTGCAGCCCTTTCGCCACGACAAGCCGGCCCCCACAGAGTTCGCGGCAGTGCAATAGCTGCGGGAGCCGGCTTGCCGGCGATGAGGCCAGTACAGCTATATCAATGGAACAGAACGGCCGTCTTCTGCAGGGTAATCCACACCCCCCAGGCCAGCGGAATCACCACCACCGCCCAGGCCACCAGCACCAGTGGCAGGCTGCCCGGCGCCGCGTGCCACTCCAGCGAACGCGCGGAATCGGCGCCCTTGTCATGGCTCAGCGCGCGCTCGGCCGCCAGTTCGGCGTCGGTCATGAAGTACTTGTCCGCCACCGGGCGCACCAGCATGTTGCAGATGAACCCCAGCACCAGCAGGCCGGCCAGGATGTACAGGGTCATGTCGTAGGCCGCGGCCCGCTCCACGCCCGCCGCCAGCTGCGCCTCGCGCAGGTAGGTGATCAGCACCGGGCCGAGCACGCCGGCCGCCGCCCACGCAGTCAGCAGGCGACCATGGATGGCACCGACCATCTGCGTGCCGAACAGGTCGGCCAGGTACGCCGGCACGGTGGCGAAGCCGCCGCCGTACAT
Source organism: Pseudomonas sp. RC3H12 (assembly GCF_018596375.1). Taxonomy (NCBI): domain Bacteria; kingdom Pseudomonadati; phylum Pseudomonadota; class Gammaproteobacteria; order Pseudomonadales; family Pseudomonadaceae; genus Pseudomonas; species Pseudomonas sp. RC3H12. Next base: position 4,536,769 of record NZ_CP075595.1, read on the forward strand.
CGACAGGATGATGCAGAACGCCGCCACGAACAGCGCCACGTTGCCGATGTGGCCCATGTTCGGCACTAGGCTGTAGAGGCCCACGCCCAGGGCGAAGAAGGCGAAGTAGGTGTTCTTGCGGCCGATGTAGTCGGAGAACGACGCCCAGAAGAAGCGCCCGCCGATGTTGAACAGGCTCAGCAGACCGGTGAAACCGGCGGCGATCGCGGCAATCTGCGCCAGCTGCGCGGCATTCAGCTCACTGAAGGTCAGCTCGTTGCCCAGCAACTTGCCGGCGAACACTTCCTGCAGCAGTGGCGAAGCCATGCCGAGAATGCCGATACCGGCCGAGACGTTCAGGCACAGCACCAGCCACACCAGGGCGAACTGCGGGGTTTTCCAGGCCACGCTCACATGCACGTGACGGTCGGTAACCATGGCGTTGGCTTTCTTCGCCGGCGGAGTCCAGCCTTCGGGCTTCCAGCCGGTCGGCGGCACGCGGTAGGCCAGGGCACCCGCGGTCATGAACACGAAGTAGATAGCGGCCATGGCGACAAAACTCTGCCATACGCCCACCTCGGTCGCGCTGCCGAAGTGGCCCATGAGCGCGGTGGCCAGAGGAGCGCCCACCATGGCACCTCCACCGAAGCCCATGATCGCCATGCCGGTGGCCATGCCACGCTTGTCCGGGAACCACTTGATCAGGGTCGAGACCGGCGAAATGTAGCCCAGGCCCAGGCCGATCCCCCCGATCACCCCCGAACCCAGCCACATCAACCACAGCTGGTGGGTTTTCACACCAATCGCCGAGATCAGCAGGCCACCGCACCAGCACAATGCCGAGACCAGGCCGGCCTTGCGCGGGCCGGCGTGCTCCAGCCAGCCGCCGAGCACCGCGGCAGAGCAGCCGAGAAACACGAAGAACAGGGTGTAGATCCAGCTGAGCATGGAGATCGGCCAGTCGCACTCGGCGCTGAACAGGCGGGCGACGAAGCCCATGTCGGCGGCGCAGGCCACCGGAGCGCTGACACCCAGAGCCTGGGACAGCGGCAGCCAGAACACCGAGAAGCCATAGGCCATGCCGATGCACAAGTGAATGGCCAGGGCCGCCGGCGGCACCAGCCAGCGGTTGAAGCCCGGGCGGGCGATGATGCGCTCCTTCGACAGGAAGCCCGGCGTGCTTGCCGCCGCCCCCGCCGTGATACTGCTGTTCATGGATTGATCCTTTTGTAGGTGGGCTGTGCGCGTGGACGGCTCTGTATGGCTGCACGCAAGGCAGCCCGACCGCTTCAGGCATCACCCGCGACAATGGGTCGCGGGGCTGCACGGGCGGGCGCAAGATTACCAGCAGCGGGTGACATGAAAGCAATCTGATATCGTGTTTTTTTCGTCAGCTGAATCGGTATTTCGCGTATTCAGGTGAGGTTGTGTCGCCTGTTCTGGCCTTATCGCGGGGCAAGCCCGCTCCCACGCATTGCCGAGGCAGGCGTGCTATCTGCGTGGGAGCGGCGGTGCGCCGATGCGACTTGCCCCGCGATGAGGCCAGAGCAGGCAACAAATGAACTGCCGTCAATCCCATTGTCGAAATGTCGGATAAGCAGTGCCTATACCCACGGCGCTATACTCGCCGCTGAAATTCATAATCGGACTACAAGGACTCGCCCATGAAAGCGTTCGGCAAAATCCTGGGGCTGGGGCTTCTCGGGTTGTTGCTGATCATCGTGGCGCTGGGCTTCGCCCTGACCCACCTCTTCGATCCCAACGACTACAAAGAAGAAATCCGCCAGCTGGCCCGCGACAAGGCCCACGTGGAGCTCACCCTCAATGGCGATATCGGCTGGAGCCTGTTCCCATGGCTGGGCCTGGAGCTGCACGAGGCCAGCATCGCCACGCTGAACAACCCCAAGGTGCCTTTCGCCGACCTGCAGATGCTCGGCCTGTCGGTACGCGTACTGCCGCTGCTGCGCCGTGAAGTGCAGATGAGCGACGTGCGGGTCGAAGGCCTCAACCTGACGCTGACCCGCGATGCCAACGGCCATGGCAACTGGGAAGACATCGGCAAGCCATTGCCCAACCCGGCCGTGGCCAATGCCCCGACCGCCACGCCAGGCGAAGCAGCAGCCGCCGAAGCGGAAAAACCGCAAGGCAACGAGCGCTCGGTCAAGCTCGACATCGACAGCCTGACCGTCAACAACGCCCGGGTGCTGTACACCGACGAGAAAGCCGGCCAAACCTACGGCGCCGAAAGCATTCAGTTGAGCACCGGCCCCGTGCACGAAGGCGTGAACATCCCGCTCAAGGCCAGCGCCTTCCTCAGCGCCAGCCAACCGAACCTGAAGGCGCGTACCGAGTTGACCGGCGAACTGCGCTTCGATCGCCGTCTCAAGCGCTACAACCTCGAGGACATGCGCCTGTCTGGCGAAACCTCGGGCGAGCCACTGGCCAGCAAGACCATGACCTTCGCCGCCCAAGGCCAGGTGCTGGTCGACCTGGCGGCCAATGTCGCCTCCTGGAGCGGCCTGAAGGTCTCGGCCAACCAGTTGCGCGCCCTGGGCGAGCTGAACGTGCGCGACCTCGACAAGGCGCCGCAGGTCAGCGGCGGCCTGTCCATCGCCCAGTTCGACCTGCGCACCTTCCTCGACGGTATCGGCCACCCGCTGCCCGCCACCGCCGACGCGGCAGCGTTCAAGAAGCTGGAACTGGTCACCCGCCTGCAAGGCACGCCGAACAGCATCGCCCTCGAAGACCTGGCGGTGAAGCTGGACGACAGCACCTTCACCGGCCGGGTCGCCGTGGAAGACTTCGCCAAGCAGGCCCTGCGCGTGCGCCTCAAGGGCGACAAGTTCGACGCCGACCGCTACCTGCCGGCCAAGAGCGAGGAAGCCAAGGGTGCCACCGCAGCGCGCCAGGCCGAGGTCAAGCAGCAGGAAGCCACTGCCGTCGCCGGCGCCGGCTCCACGCCGCTACCCGAAGCACCGACGCAAGTTGCCTGGAGCAGTGACAAGCTGCTGCCGGTCGACCGCCTGCGCGCCCTCGATCTGCAGGCCGACCTGTCGTTCGGCGCCCTGACGCTGGACAAGCTGCCGATCAGCGACGCGCAGCTGACCGCCAGCGGCCAAGGCGGCCTGGTCACCCTGCAGACCCTGCGCGGTGCCCTGTACAACGGCACCTTCGAGGCCAAGGGCACCGTGGATGTACGCCCTGCCGTGCCGCAGATCGGCGTCAACACCAAGATCAACCGCGTGCCAGTGGAACACTTCATCAAGCGTGAATCCCCGGAGCAGGCGCCGCCGGTCAAGGGCCTGCTGACCCTGAACAGCGACCTCACCGCCACCGGCAACAGCCAGAAGGCGCTGGTCGATACGCTCAATGGCAATGCCAGCTTCACCATCAACGACGGCGTGCTGGTCAACGCCAACCTGGAACAGCAACTGTGCCAGGCCATCGCCACCCTCAACCGCAAGCAGCTCAGCGGCGAACCCCGTGGCAAGGACACGCCGTTCCAGGAGCTGCGCGGCAGCCTGGTAATGCGTAACGGCGTGGCCAGCAACCCGGACCTCAAGGTGCGTATCCCAGGCCTGACCGTCAACGGCCACGGCGACCTCGACCTGCGCGTGCTGGGCATGGACTACAACGTCGGCGTGGTCGTCGAAGGCGACCAGCGCGCCATGCCCGACCCGGCCTGCCAGGTCAACGAGCGCTATGTCGGCGTCGAAGTGCCACTGCGCTGCCGCGGCCCGCTGGAGCTGGGTGCCAAGGCGTGCCGCCTGGACCAGGACGGCCTGGGCAAGGTGGCCGCGAAGCTGGCCGGCAATCGCCTGAAAGACAAGATCGATGAAAAGCTCGAAGAGAAACTCGGAGACAAGGTGAGCCCTGAACTCAAAGATGCATTGAAGGGGCTGTTCAAGCGATGACACCCCAGCAGTTCTCCAGCGCCGTGCTGGACTGGTACGACCAGCACGGTCGCCATGACCTGCCCTGGCAACAGGACATCACCCCGTATCGGGTGTGGGTGTCGGAAATCATGCTGCAGCAGACCCAGGTCAGCACCGTGCTCAACTACTTCGACCGCTTCATGCAGGCGCTGCCCACCGTGCAGGCGCTGGCCGAGGCGCCGGAGGACGAGGTGCTGCACCTGTGGACGGGCCTGGGCTACTACACCCGTGCCCGTAACCTGCAGAAAGCCGCGAAGATCGTCGTCGAACGGCATGGCGGCGAGTTCCCGCGCAGCGTCGAGCAGCTCACCGAGCTGCCCGGTATCGGCCGCTCCACTGCCGGGGCCATCGCCAGTATCAGCATGGGGATCCGCGCGCCGATCCTCGACGGCAACGTCAAGCGCGTACTGGCCCGCTTCACCGCCCAGGCCGGCTACCCGGGCGAGCCGAAGGTGGCCAACCAGCTGTGGGCCAGCGCCGAGCGCTTCACGCCGATGGCCCGGGCCAACCACTACACCCAGGCGATGATGGACATGGGCGCGACGTTGTGCACGCGTAGCAAGCCCAGCTGCCTGATCTGCCCGTTGCAGCGCGGTTGCGAAGCGCACCTGCACGGCGAGGAGACCCGCTACCCCGAGCCAAAGCCGCGCAAGGCCTTGCCCCAGCGCAAGACCCTGATGCCGCTGCTGACCAACCACGAAGGCGCGATCCTGCTCTACCGCCGGCCCTCCACCGGCCTGTGGGGCGGCCTGTGGAGCCTGCCGGAGCTGGACAGCCTCGAGCAGCTCGAAGACCTCGCCTACCAGCACGGCCTGCGCCTGGCCGGCAGCCAGGCCCTGGCAGGCCTGACCCATACCTTCAGCCATTTCCAGCTGGCCATCGAGCCATGGCTGGTGCGTGTCGACCCCGCCGGCGCGCACGTGGCCGAGCCCGACTGGCTCTGGTATAACCTCGCCACCCCGCCGCGCCTGGGCCTCGCCGCCCCGGTCAAGAAGCTGCTGCAACGCGCGGCCGACGAACTGATTGCAGGAGAGAAGCGATGACCCGCACCGTGAAGTGCCGCAAGTACAACGAAGAGCTCCCAGGCCTCGACCGCCCACCCTACCCGGGCGCCAAGGGCCAGGACATCTTCGAGCACATCTCGCAGAAGGCCTGGAAGGAGTGGCAGGACCACCAGACCATGCTGATCAACGAGAAGCGCCTGAACATGATGAATGCCGAGGACCGCAAGTTCATCCAGGCCGAGATGGACAAGTTCTTCGCCGGCGAGGATTACGCCCAGGCCGAAGGCTACGTTCCACCCTCGAATTGACCCCAGAAAACGTAAGCGACGGAATTAATTTAAATTTTTTTGAAAAAGTCGTTGACGGCCTCTGAGAAAATCTATTTAATTCACCCCGTCGCCCAGATAGCTCAGTCGGTAGAGCAGAGGATTGAAAATCCTCGTGTCGGCGGTTCGACTCCGTCTCTGGGCACCACCTTCAGCTTCTGGTGGTTGCAAAGTTACCCGAAGCGACACAAGAAACCCGCCTAGTGCGGGTTTTTTGTTGCCTGCGATTTTTCTTCTAGCTCCTTCATGCCCGGTTGATCGATATCAAAAAGCCACTTGCCATGCGCTCATAGGATGGAAGGTGGACATTCGAACGACCCCGCAAGGACCTCCATGAGCGAAGAATCCGCCACCCTCCTCCTGCCATCGCCTGCCGAGGCCGGCAGCAGCGCCAAGCCCACCCCTCGCACCCGCCGTCCGCGCCAGCGCAAGCCGGCCGCCAGCGCCGCCGCGCCAGAGGTCATCACCCAGGTCAGCCAGCAGCCAGCAGCCCTGGAAGTGGCCAACGCGCGCAAGGGCAGCAGCGAGGACAGCACCTCGGCACGCCTGCCGGCCAGCTACCCCTACCGCACGCGCATGCGCCGCCAGGACTACGAGAAGGCCAAGCACGATCTGCAGATCGAGCTGCTGAAAGTGCAGAACTGGGTGAAGGAAACCGGCCAGCGCATCGTCGTGCTGTTCGAGGGCCGTGATGCTGCGGGCAAGGGCGGCACCATCAAACGCTTCATGGAACACCTGAACCCGCGTGGTGCGCGGATCGTGGCACTGGAGAAGCCTTCCGAGCAGGAAAAGGGCCAGTGGTACTTCCAGCGTTATGTGCAGCACCTGCCCACCGCCGGTGAAATGGTGTTCTTCGATCGCTCCTGGTACAACCGCGCCGGGGTCGAGAAGGTGATGGACTTCTGCTCGCCCCTGCAATACCTGGAGTTCATGCGCCAGGCACCTGACCTCGAACGCATGCTGTGCAACAGTGGCATCCTGCTGTTCAAGTTCTGGTTCTCGGTGAACCGCGAGGAACAGCTGCGCCGCTTCATCTCCCGCCGCGATGACCCGCTCAAGCACTGGAAACTCTCACCCATCGACATCAAGTCGCTGGACAAGTGGGAGGACTACACCGCTGCCAAGGAAGCGATGTTCTTCCATACCGACACGGCCGATGCGCCATGGACGGTGATCAAGTCGGACGACAAGAAACGCGCGCGGATCAACTGCATTCGTCACTTCCTGCACTCGCTGGATTATCCAGGCAAGGACCACAGCGTGGCGCATGCGCCGGATCCGCTGCTTGTCGGGCGGGCGTCGCGGGGGTTCGAGGAAGATGAGCCGGAGGCGCTGGTGAGCTGAACACTTTGGGGCCGCTGGGCGGCCTCTTGGGTTTCTCGCGCAACTACGCTTCAATACGCGCCTTTACCAGTCAGCCCAAGGATCCACCCATGGCCACCAACACCAAGCAACAGAAACGCGCCAAGCGCGCCGCCACCAAGGCCAAGCAGAATCGCATGGTGCGCAGCGGCCAGGCGGTCAAGGCCAGCGCCGGCGACAGCGCCAGTGTCGAGCAGGTGTTCAACAAGGCCATGGAATCGGGCAGCTACAACAGCCTGTTCGAAAAGATGAAGGAAGCCCAGGAAAACGGCCTGGTGCCGATGATCTCGGTGTTCCTGGTCGACCCGCTGCTGGCGTTGGTGCTCAAGGGCCACAAGGAAGAGCACGCCACCGACTACATCGTCATGGTGTTCACCGCCTACCGCGCATGGCTCGACGGCATTGACGAGGACGCGACCATGGCGTGGCTGGAGAGCGACGAGTTCCAGGACGCCTATGTCGCCGCTTCGGAAGCGGTGGCCAAGCAGCAGCAACAGCAGAAGCAGTTCGGCTGAGTCGAAACGCACCCGCTTCCACAACCCGTGCAGACAAAAAAGGCCGCGTCCTTCACAGGACGCGGCCTTTTCATTTCATTTGTGGATCAGCTATCCAGCGCCACACGCGCAGCAGCGCCACGCTTGCGGTGCACCAGCAGACCAGCTGCCACCACACCAATGCTCAGGATTGCCGTGGCGATGATCTCGGCACGGTGATCTTCGCGCAGCGCCATCACCGCCAGCACGGCGATAATGAAGGCGATGGTCGCCCAGGTCAGGCCCGGGAACATCCACATCTTGAACGAGATCTTCTCGCCCTTGGCTTCACGCTGGGCACGCATGCGCAGTTGCGAAACAGCGATCACCAGGTACACCAGCAGGGCGATGGCGCCGGAGCTGGCCAGCAGGAACTCGAACACCTCGGCCGGGGCCAGGAAGTTGGCGAACACGCACAGGAACGCCGCGGCGGTGGACAGCAGCACGGCCCAGTGCGGGGTGCCGGCCTTGGTGGTGCGCTGGGCAATGGCCGGGGCGTCGCCACGCTTGCTCAGGGAGAAGAGCATGCGCGAGGAGGTGTACAGCGCCGAGTTCAGGCAACTGGTCACGGCGATCAGCACGACGATGTCGACGATCAGCTTGGCGTTCGGCACACCGATCAGGCTGAGGACAGTCTGGTAGGAGCCTTTCTCGGCCAGGGTCGGATCGTTCCAGGGCACCATGGCCACGACCAGGAAGATCGACACCAGGTAGAACAGGCAGATACGCCAGATCACCGAGTTGGTGGCGCGGCTGATCTGCTTGCCCGGATCCTTCGATTCAGCGGCGGCGATGGTGACGATCTCGGTCCCCATGAACGAGAACATGGTGGTCAGCATGGCGGCCAGCACGGCGCCCAGGCCATTGGGCATGAAGCCCTGGGTGTCGAACAGGTGGCTGACGCCGCTGATCTGGCTGCTCGGCACCATGCCGAACATGGCCGCGCAGCCGACGACGATGAAGCCGATGATCGCCAGCACCTTGAGCAGGGCGAACCAGAACTCGAACTCACCGTAGTTCTTCACGCTGAACAGGTTGGTGATGGTCAGCGCCAGGGTAATGATCAACGAGAACGCCCACAGGTCCACCGAGGGGAACCAGGCATGCAGGATGGCGGCGGCGGCGTTGGCCTCCAGTGGAATCACCAGCACCCAGAACCACCAGTACAGCCAGCCGATGGTGAAACCTGCCCAGCGCCCGATGGCGCGGTCGGCGTAGGTGGAGAAGGAACCGGTGTCAGGCGAGGCGACAGCCATTTCGCCGAGCATGCGCATCACCAAAACGACCAGGGTACCGGCCGCGGCGTAGGCCAGCAGCACGGCGGGGCCGGCGGCGGCGATGGCGTGGCCGGAGCCGACGAACAGCCCTGCGCCGATCACGCCGGCGATGGACAGCATGGTCACATGCCGTTGCTTGAGCCCCTGAGCGAGGTCATTGGAATTGTTACCGCTCATAAAACTACCTTTGTAAGGAGGTGGACTACACGAATGACTGGCCAGCGCGCCGGGGAGTGGATAGGCGTCGCCGCATTCAGTGGTTTGCAGATGGCAATAAGCGGGCCAGGTGAGAATGACTTTCGTCTGAAATGTTTCTGCCTCCAATAACGGCGCGGCTTGCAGGGCATTGTGCCAAGCTTTGACCGAAAGGTCGCCAAATCCCCATGCCAAGTCTGGATTACGGAAATACCCACTTACAAATGCACCACAGGTGCTCCTCGGTAACACCTGCGCACGAATTCTGCGCATCAGAAAGCGCAACCAACAGGCGCAACCTTGCCCCCGTCAAGTCCGCGACACAGTGCCACCCGGCTAAAAACGGCTTCCCAGACCGGGCCAAAGCTGGCACCATCGCGCCTTTTTTCATCAAGGCTCCGGTGCTGGGCAAAACGCTATTGCGGACATCCTGGCGACAGTCCACTGCAGCGATGCGACAAACTGTCCCACCAGCGACCCGAGCACCCCGCGACCCGGTTGGCCGCCGTTGCGCCGCTATGCTAGCGTGGCGCTCGCCAGGAAGGCCGCCAACAGCTGGGAACGCACCCGAACACATGAGGACCGCAAATGGCTCAGGCCACGCCCGCGCTGGAAATCCGCAACCTGCACAAACGCTATGGCGAGCAGGAAATTCTCAAGGGCATTTCGCTGACCGCGCGCGACGGTGACGTGATCTCCATCCTCGGCTCGTCCGGCTCTGGCAAGTCCACCCTGCTGCGCTGCATCAACCTGCTGGAGAACCCGCACCAGGGCGAGATCCTGGTCGCCGGCGAAGCCCTCAAGCTCAAGGCGCAGAAAAACGGCGACCTGATCGCCGCCGACAACCGCCAGATCAACCGCCTGCGCAGCGAGATCGGCTTTGTCTTCCAGAATTTCAACCTGTGGCCGCACATGTCGATCCTCGACAACATCATCGAGGCGCCGCGCCGCGTACTTGGCCAGAGCAAGGCCGAGGCCATCGAGCATGCCGAGGCGCTGCTGAACAAGGTCGGCATCTTCGACAAGCGCCACAGCTACCCCGCCCAGCTTTCCGGTGGCCAGCAACAACGTGCCGCCATCGCCCGTACCCTGGCCATGAAACCCAAGGTCATCCTGTTCGACGAGCCAACCTCGGCGCTCGATCCGGAAATGGTCCAGGAAGTGCTTAACGTCATCCGCGCCCTGGCCGAAGAAGGCCGTACCATGCTGCTGGTGACACACGAGATGAACTTTGCCCGCCAGGTGTCCAGTGAAGTGGTCTTCCTGCACCAGGGCCTGGTCGAAGAGCAAGGATCGCCGCAGCAGGTCTTCGAGAACCCGACCTCGGCGCGTTGCAAGCAATTCATGTCCAGCCACCGCTAACGGAGCAACACGAATGCAGACCTATAAAAAAGTCCTCCTGGCCGCTGCCGCCACCTTGGTATTCTCGGCCAATGCCATGGCAGCCGAGAAACTGAAAATGGGCATCGAGGCGGCCTACCCGCCGTTCAACAACAAAGATGCCAGCGGCCAGGTCGTCGGCTTCGACAAAGACATCGGCGACGCCCTGTGCGCCAAGATGAAGGTCGAATGCGAAGTGGTCACCTCCGACTGGGACGGCATCATCCCCGCCCTGAACGCCAAGAAGTTCGACTTCATCGTCTCCTCGCTGTCGATCACTGACGAGCGCAAGCAGGCCGTGGACTTCACCGACCCGTACTACTCCAACAAGCAGCAGTTCATCGCGCCGAAGAACGTCGACTTCAAGACTGACGACAAATCGCTCGAAGGCAAGACCATTGGCACCCAGCGCGCCACCCAGGCCGCTACCTGGCTGGACGATCACGGCGGTATGGACGGCAAATTCAAGGTCAATCTGTATGACGGCCAGGAAAACGCCTACCTGGACCTAACCTCCGGCCGCGTCGACGCCATCCTCGCCGACAAGTACGCCAACTACGACTGGCTGAAATCCGAAGCCGGCAAGAACTACGAGTTCAAAGGCGACCCGGTGAACGAAAGCGACAAGGTCGGCATCGCAGTACGCAAAGGCGACAACGAGCTGCGCAACAAGCTCAATGCCGCGCTGAAGGAAATCGTCGCCGACGGCACCTACAAGAAGATCAACGACAAGTACTTCCCGTTCAGCATCTATTGATTCGCCCCGACAGGCATCGCCGCCCTGGCGGTGCCTGTCCCTTGAACAAACTTACCCATGAATATCGACCTGCACGGATTCGGCCCGGCCATGATGGCCGGCACCCTGATGACCGTAAAACTGGCGCTCTGCGCCTTGCTGCTGGGGCTGGTCCTGGGCCTGCTCGGCGCCCTGGCCAAGACCTCGCCGGTCAAGCCCTTGCAATGGCTTGGCGGCACTTATTCCACACTGGTGCGCGGCGTTCCCGAACTGCTCTGGGTGCTGCTCATCTACTTCGGCACCGTCGGGCTGATGAACAGCCTTGGCGAACTGCTGAACATGCCTGGCCTGGAGCTCAGCGCCTTCACCGCTGGCGTGGTCGCCCTCGGCCTGTGCTTCGGCGCCTACGCCACGGAAGTGTTCCGCGGCGCGATCCTGGCCATCCCCAAGGGGCATCGTGAAGCGGGCCTGGCCCTGGGCCTCTCCAAGGGTCGCATCCTGTCGCGGATCATCCTGCCGCAGATGTGGCGCATCGCCCTGCCGGGCCTGGGCAACCTGTTCATGATCCTGATGAAGGACACTGCGCTGGTGTCGGTGATCGGCCTGGAAGAGATCATGCGCCACGCGCAGATCGGCGTGACCGTCACCAAGGAGCCGTTCACCTTCTACGCCGTGGCCGCCTGCATCTACCTGGGCCTGACCGTGATTGCCATGACCGGCATGCACTTCCTGGAAAAGCGCGCCGCTCGCGGCTTCATGAGGGCCGAATAAATGAACTGGGAAGTCATCATCAAGTGGCTGCCACGCCTGGCCCAGGGTGCCACCCTGACCCTGGAGCTGGTGGCCATCGCCGTCATCGCCGGCCTGATCCTGGCCATACCGTTGGGCGTGGCGCGCTCGTCGCGTCACTGGTATGTGCGCGCCCTGCCCTTCGGTTACATCTTCTTCTTCCGCGGCACGCCGCTGCTGGTGCAGCTGTTCCTGGTGTACTACGGCCTGGCCCAGTTCGACGTGGTGCGCAACAGCTCGCTGTGGCCGTACCTGCGCGATCCGTTCTGGTGCACGGTGCTGACCATGACCCTGCACACCGCCGCCTATATTGCCGAGATACTGCGCGGCGCCCTGCAGGCGATCCCCAAGGGCGAGATCGAAGCCGCACGGGCGCTGGGTATGTCACGGGGCAAGACGCTGCTCTACATCATGCTGCCGCGCGCCGCGCGCATCGGCCTGCCGGCCTACAGCAACGAAGTGATCCTGATGCTCAAGGCCAGTGCGCTGGCCAGTACCGTCACCTTGCTGGAATTGACTGGCATGGCACGGACCATCATTGCCCGCACCTACCTGCCGGTGGAGATCTTCTTTGCCGCCGGAGTGTTCTACCTGTTGATCTCGTTTGTGCTGGTTCAGGGTTTCAAAGTGCTGGAGCGCTGGCTGCGCGTGGATGCCTGCCAAGGGCGTTGAGGCTGTAAACAACATCGGGGCCGCATGGCGGCCCCCATCGATAGTGCTGCGGTACCTGCATGCCGACCACGCCTTACCTCCACGACCAGCACCTGTTCGAGCGCTTCCAGGCCCTCGACCACTTCCTGCTCCAGCACCAACAGCTGTGGCGCCCGCGCCCGTTCAACCACTTGCGCCTGGGCTGGGAAGACAAGCACACCGAGCTGTCCCGCTGGCTGCGCCAACGTACCCTTGAGCAAGCTGAAGCACCCGAGCAACCTGCAGCCCCAGCCCCATTTCCGCAACTGGCGGCCCAAGCGTTGGCCCTGTCCACCGTCGGCGAGCTGCCCGATGCCGGCCTGCACCCCGCCGGCCACCGTCTCGACGTCAACGTCCCTGGCCGCAAGTGGCAGCAGATCGAAGCCTTCAGCCGCCGCCTGGCATTCAGCCAGCCTGCGCGGCACTGGCTCGACTGGTGCTCCGGCAAAGGCCACCTGGGCAGGCGCCTGCTGCAACCCGGCCAGCATCTGACCTGCCTGGAGTACGATGCCGAGCTGGTCAGTGCCGGCAAGGCCCTGAGCGAGCATCACCACCTGGCTGCCACCCATGTCCACCAGGACGTCATGGCCATGGACAGCGCCCGGCATCTGGATGGCGACAAGAGCGCGGTCGCCCTGCACGCTTGCGGCGACTTGCATGTGCGGCTGCTGCAACTGGCAAGCCAGCAAGGGTGCCGACAGATCGCCGTCGCGCCCTGCTGCTACAACCGCATCCAGGGCAAGCGCTATCAGCCGCTCTCCGGTGCCGCCCAGGCCTCGGCTCTGGCATTGACCCAGGAAGACCTGGGCCTGCCACTGAGCGAAGCGGTCACCTCCAGCCAGCGCACTCGGCGCCAGCGCGACCAGTCCATGGCCCGCCGCCTCGGGTTCGACCTGCTGCAGCGCCAGCAACGGGACGTGGACGAATACCTGCCCACCCCTTCGCTGCCGGTCAGCTGGCTGGCAAAGCCTTTCGAGCACTACTGTCGCGACCTGGCCGAACTCAAGCAACTGACGATCAACGACCAACCCGACTGGGTTGCCCTGGAGGCAGCTGGCCAGCAACGCCTGGCCCAGGTACGCAACCTCGAACAGGTACGCAACCTGTTCCGCCGCCCACTGGAGATGTGGCTGGTGCTCGATCGCGCCCTGTTCCTGCAGGAGCAAGGTTATTCGGTACGGCTAGGCGTGTTCTGCGATTACCCGCTGACCCCGCGCAACCTGTTGCTGCTGGGTGAGCGCGACGCAACGCCGCAGCGCGGTTGACAGCCTGTGGATAACTCTGTGTACAAGCTTGTGATGAAACTCACGAAATCTTGGATCCTTGGGCTATTTGCGCTGCTTTGCTTATTCCGTCATGGGCCTCAAAGCCAGTAAAAACAGGCCTTTGCGCAAAGACCGGTGGTAGCGCCTGTCGGCATGCCTTTCGCGCAAGCGGTCAATGCCACTTGTGCATAAGCAATTTTGCCAAGCGCTTTGGCGGGGCAGTTGTCAAGCCAGTTTGAGCAAGCCCATGCCTACCAGCAGCAATGCAAGACCCAACCAACCACGCCCGGCCAGACGCTGACCGAACAAGGCCCAGCCCATGGCCACGGTGGCAAGGATGCCAAAGCCGCCCCAGATGGCGTAGGCCAGCGACAGGTCGATGTCCTTCACCGCCTGCGCCAGCGCGGTGAACGCCGCCAGCACGCAGAGGATCGAGGCCAGGCCCAGGCCCTTGCGGCGGAAACCGTCGGAGTACTTGAGCAGCAGGTTGGCCAATACCTCCAGCACGATGGCCAGGCCCAGCCAGGCAAATGGAATCAACATGGCACGGCCTCCCCTTCACGCTCGACGGGCTTGGTGCGGGTACCGGCCTTGACCAGCAGGATGCCGGCGATCATCACCGCCAGGCCCAGGGCCTTGGTCCAGCCCAGGCTTTCACCGAGCCAGAGCACACTGATCAAGGTGATCAGCACGATGCCGAAACCTTCCCACAGCGCGTAGGCCACACCCACCGGCACGCGCTTGACCGCCAGGGCCAGGAAGAAATACGACAGACAGATCATGACGTACATGACGGCATGTCCCATCAAGGGGAAATGAGTGGCGGCGAGTTTCATCGACGCCGTGCCGATCACCTCGAAGGTGATGGCGACAATCAGGTAGATCCAGGAACGCATGGTGCCCTCCCATGGGCGACAGCGGCCGAGCACACAGGCATCGGCGCCAGACAGAGACGTTTACGGCTGTAGAGGGAGGGTGGCGCTAGAGGTCGCCGGTCCAGTGACGTTCACGGGAGACCAGGCGGGAGGAAGAGAGGAGCTTAAAAGCTTTACTGTTCAACATAATGAACACAAGATTAGCTTAGCTGATCGATTTAGTCAAAATGATAGGTTAAGACTAATAATTTCTCGGGGAAAATGGACTTCTCAAGAGAATCCCCCGTAAAGCTTGCTGAAAGCTTCGTAAATTATAATCCCCACACTGTCCATACAGGAGCCAGCTTGCCCCGCAATAGCCAGCAAAGCCAATCCTGCGACAAACCGTCGCCATTGAGAAAAACTCAAAATTAATTATTGTTTTACAATAATTATTCAAGAATAATCCGCTCCGTTCATCACTGTACGGAGGCACCCCATGAACAGTAGATCCGTGGCCTATGCGCGTTCGCGCCTACGCACCATCGGCGCATTCGCCGCCTACCTGGCCTGGACAACCGCGGTCGTCGAGCTGACTATCACGCCCTTGCTCTTCATCTTCGACTTCCCAGAGATATTCAACGGCTACCTGCAAGCCTACGGCGACCAGATGCCGCTGCTGCTCGAGCCCGGCTACCAGGCATCCCCCCTGGCCATCGGCCTGGTACTGGCGGTGGACATGATTCCCACGCTGATTTCCGTTGTGGCCCTCGGCCTGACCGGCCTGTTCTTCCACCGCCTCTCGCGTGGGCAGACCTGGAGCTCGGCCAATATCAAATTGCTGTGGTGGGTCGGCCTGCTGTGCATCTTCACCCCGTTGCTGTGGCCGGTGACCTACACCTTGCAGGGCCTGGCCCTGGCCATCGACCTGCCGGCCGGCGAAAGGAGCTTCAGCTTCTCGATCGGTGTATCATCGCAGGCTGTCTACGAGATCATGAAAGGCATCCTGCTGTGTGCCTTCTCGCTGCTCATGCGTGACGCCAAGACCATCAGCGATGAACACAACTGTTATGTCTGACTGCTTCCTATGCCGATAATCATCCGCCTCGACGTCGTCATGGCCCGGAACAAGATGCGTTCCAAGGACCTGGCGGAAATCATCGGTATCACGGAAGCGAACCTGTCGCTGCTGAAGAACGGCAAGATCAAGGGTTTCAAGATCGAGACCCTGGAGAAGCTGTGTCGCGCCCTGAACTGCCAGCCCGGCGATTTGCTGGAGTTCAGTGACGAATGATCAAGGACTGCAACACCCATGGCACTTTTCCACAATGGCCTGGCCGCCCTCGTGCTGGCCTGCCTGGCCTTGGCCCTGACCGGCTGTGGCCCGAGCTACACCTATAGATACTCGCCACCGCCCAGCGCGCATGGCATGAACTGCATCAACAGCTGTTCGACGGAGCGCAACCACTGCCAGCAGATGGCCCGCCTGCAGGACAACAGCGAACGTGCGCTGTACCAGGCCGAGATGAGGGCCTACCAGTACTGCCAGAACGGCAAGAGCAAGAAGGAAGCGCGTCACAGTTGCCACTACCCGAGCTACCCCTTCAACACAGGGAGCAGCTACAGTTGCGGCAATGATTACGACTCCTGCTACATGGCCTGCGGCGGCACCATCCAGCGCATCCTGAACAAAGAATGATCCCGGAACGGACTCGAACATCGTGAAACACACCAAGCCTTTCGCCCTGCTGACCCTCGCCCTGGCCATGACCGGCTGCGCCAACAGCCTGCCAAGCAGCAAGCCGGCCCCGTTGAACTGGAACATGCCCGGCATGCAGTTGGGCGGTGACCGCGGCCTGCCCCTGCACAACGCCGACGGCAGCTGCCGCAAGCGCGGCTGCGACAACGGCAAGCTGTTCTTCAACCCCGGCCAGCCCGAGCCAAGCGTCAACTCCATCCACCGCGGCTGGTAGGAAAATTCTCCTTTCAGTTCGGTGACTTAGGGTTTTGTGCGCTGGATGCAACGAAGTGGTTTACAGCGCCGAATCCATCGCTATAATGACGCCCCTGTGCCGGTATAGCTCAGATGGTAGAGCAACTGACTTGTAATCAGTAGGTCCCGGGTTCGATTCCTGGTGCCGGCACCATCCTCAAAAGCCTCGACGAATGTCGGGGCTTTTTCGTTTCCGCTCCTGCGACACATTGTCCACCCTCTCCACTTCTTGTTTTCGCTCAATAAACCCTACTTTCAAAGCGGCTATTCCTGTGCCCGACGACTTTCGTCGACTTAAGGAGAAGTCCCATGAACGAGCAAGAAGGCGTGTCCCTGACCCGGCGTGGCATGCTGGCCGGCACTGTGTTGCTGGGCGTCGGTGCCTCGCCGCTTGGCAGTGGCCTGGCCCAGGCCGCTACCGCTTCACCCGCCGCCGGCCCGGTGCCTGACCTGGCGAAACTGGAGCGGGTGAGCGTCGAACTGGTGGCACCGCCACAGGTGCACCCCCACAGCCAGCGCGCTCCCGGCAAGCCGCGCATTGTCGAGTTCCGCATGGTCATCGAGGAGAAGGAACTGGCCGTCGACAGCGCCGGTGCCTATATCCACGCCATGACCTTCAACGGCTCGGTGCCCGGCCCGCTGATGGTGGTGCACGAAGGCGACTACGTGGAGCTGACGCTGGTCAACCCGGCCAGCAACAGCATGATGCACAACATCGACTTCCACGCCTCCACCGGCGCCCTCGGCGGCGGTGAGCTGACCCATGTGAAGCCGGGCGAGCAGGTGGTGCTGCGCTTCAAGGCTGACCGTGCCGGGGTGTTCGTGTATCACTGCGCGCCGGGCGGGGCGATGATTCCCTGGCATGTGGTGTGCGGCATGAACGGCGCGATCATGGTGCTGCCCCGTGACGGCCTGAAAGACCCCGAAGGCCGCCCGTTGCAGTACGACAAGGTCTGGTATATCGGCGAGCAGGACTACTACATCCCCCGCGACAAGGACGGCAAGTACAAGCGCTACGCCAACCCCATGGCCAGCTTCGGTGACATGAGCCAGCTGATGAAGGGGCTGGTGCCCAGCCATGTGGTGTTCAACGGCAGCGTCGGCGCCCTGACCGGCAAGCAGGCGCTCACCGCCAAAGTGGGCGAGACCGTGCTGATCGTCCACTCCCAGGCCAACCGTGATACTCGCCCGCACCTGATCGGCGGCCACGGCGACTACGTCTGGGCCTCGGGCAAGTTCGCCAACCCGCCGCAGCGCAACCTGGAGACCTGGTTCATCCCCGGCGGCGCGGCGGGGGCGGCGTTGTACACCTTCCGCCAGCCCGGCCTGTACACCTACCTCAACCACAACCTGATCGAGGCGGTAATGCTCGGCGCCGCCGCGCATGTGCAGGTGGAGGGGCAGTGGAATGACGACTTGATGAAGCAGGTGCAGGCGCCCGGGCCGATCCGCTAGCGGTATTGATCCGGATCAAACCCCTTGGCCATGCGCGGCATAGCCTGAGCGCAGGCATCCACTTCATGGAGGGAGACCATGGCCAAGCGATTTCCCACGAACCCCAGCCATCCCGAACGGATCTGCTGGGGCTGCGACCTGTACTGCCCAGCCAAGGCGCTGGCCTGTGGCAATGGCGCGGACCGGACCATGCACCCGGTGGAGTTGTTCGGCGAGGATTGGGAACAGCTCGATGATCATCTGGATGTGACCATGGCCACTTCGCATGCCGCGCCCGGACAGGAAATGCCGCTCAACCAAAAGTCTGAATGAACGGCGCCGCGCTCGCCTTGATGGCGGCAACCACCTTGGGTGCCTGATCGCAAAGCGCGGACTCCCTGGCCAGTGTTCGCTCCAATGCTTCAAGCTGCTTGCGAATGACTTCAGCCGGGTTGCTCACGTCGCAAAGCGGTGCGAAGTCCAGCAAGCCTTGCCGCGACGCAAACAAGGATTTGTTGCCGGATAGCGAAAGCGCCAGCACGTCTTCCGGTATGTAAGCCGTGGTATTGACGATGTCGTACGCCGGAGCCAGGCGCGCATCGCCTCGAAGAGGATCGGTGTACAACAACCCGAAATTTTTCAGATGGGCATCACCATTTCCGACGATACAGCTGAGCGCAACCATCTCGAACAGTTGCCGCAGCGATAGCCGAAGATGCTCAGGCGCGCAGAACAGGCGGATCGCCTTGGCAATGGCAGCGTAGCTCTTGCTGTACTTCTGTTCGGCGCCAAGCCCCATCAAGGCAGCCATGTCTTCGAAACCAAGTGGATTGTTCTGCTCGTCACGATCGAAGCGGCGCATGACGAACAGCTTGCCGTTGTCGGACAAGAAGAATTGAGGCACTGGCAGGCCAGAGGTTTGCGCAACCGACATGCACAGGAATTCGTTGATCGCCAAGCCCGGGAACTCGTCGCGCCCGCTCTTGATGATCAGCTCGGCTGTTTTCGAGGTAAAGCGCTGTGACAACGGGTCCAGTTGCTCCGGAACCAGGACCTTCGGCTGCACACCAGAAATGCCTGCGCGCAGAATGTAGCGATCCACCAGATCGGCGAAGATATCCTCTCCCCCATCCCATGAAAGAATGTTCGCCAGCTTCTCTCCCGGAAACGTCTGCCGCCGCAGCAATGTGTCCACTACCTGCGAACTGACATGCACACGCCCGATCGGCGAACTGCTGCCGGACAACGCCAGGAGAAGCATGGGGTCGACCTGAACGATCTTCGCCAGGCGGTTGCGCAATTGCTCGAGCACATACCCTTCGGGCAAGTTCATCTGGAACACCGGATGCAGCTCGCGATGCCTGTATTCCTCGGTGCGGACCGGCATCAACAGGCTGATCGCCGCATCAGCAACGGTGTGCGGGCCATAGCGGAAGAGGTAGTCGCCTGAACTGGTCAGCAATGCTCCACTGTCACCCTCGGGTGTCGCGACTATCAGCGGCGTCATTCGAACATCCCCTCGATTTCGTCAAGCGTCGGCATCACCGCCGCTATGACCTGCAGTTCGCAGCCGAGCGCCGCCAATGCACGTGCATATGCCCCGATGGCCACTGACAGGCTACCTTTCTCCATGGCAATGATCTTTTGCCGGGTGATACCGGCCAAGGTTGCGAGCGCCTGCTGGGTCAATCCCCGGTTAAGCCTTCGCGAGCGAACCTGCGCGCCCAGGCGCTCAACGATCAATGAGTGGTCCATGTTCTTTATACGTGACAAATTTATATGAGTGTAACGTATAAAGAACATGATCAAAAATCAACCAGCATCAACGGTATCAAAAGCTTTTCTAGAACGCCGTGCTCACCGTCACCGCCAGGTTGCGCGGGTCGCCATAGATTGCCCCGGCATAGAACCCGTAACGGGTGTAGTAATGCTTGTCGAACAGGTTGTTGGCGTTGAGGCTGACGCTGGTGTCGTCGGTCAGTTGGTACTTGGCCATGGCATTCCAGATCGCATAGCCCGACCAGTTGACATCGCTGGAGCTGCGGCTGACGCCGTTGCTCGGCTGCCCGGCAGGGGTGGACACCGCGCGGATGTTGCTTTGCGCACTCACGCCAGCGCCCAGGGTCAGGCGGTCCAGCGGGCCAGACAGGCGATAGGTGGTCGAGGCCTTGAACAGGTGCGAAGGATCGCTGCGCCCGTCGCTGTCCAGGCGGCGGAAGTGCAGGTAGGTGTAGCCGGCATAGACGTTCCAGTTCGGGGTCAGGGCGCCGGCGACTTCCAGGTCGATACCGTCGGTTTCCTGGCCGGAACCGGCCTTGTAGGCAGTGGCGCCGGTCGGCGTCAGCAGGTCGCCGTCCATCACCGCCTTGTTTTCCTGCCTGGTGCGGAAGTAGGCCGCGGACGCGTTCAGGCGACCATCGAACCATTCACCCTTGATCCCGGTTTCGTAGCTCTGGCCACGGATCGGCTCGACCTTGGTGCCGCTGGCGCTCTCTTCGCTCTGCGGGTTGAAGATGTCGGTGTAGCTGGCGTACAGCGAGTAGTTGTCGTCCAGGTCGTACACCGCGCCCAGGTAAGGGGTGACGATGCCATTGTTCTGCTGGTTGCTGCGCGCACCGTTGACACTGACGGTAGTGGCCGAATAGTCGGTGCTGCGCACACCGAGGATGAGCGACAGGGGGTCGGTGACGCTCAGGCGGGTGGCGGCATACATGCCCTGCAGACGGGTGGTGGTCTTGCTGTGCAGGCCGGTTTTCGAGGCCAGCATGGCGTAGTCGTCGTCCACGCCGTCGAGCCAGTTGCCCAGCCCCAGGCCATTGTTCGCCCGGAACTGGCAACCCACGCCACTGTTCACTGCCTTGCCGCCGCCAACCATGCTGCAGGTGTACTGCGGTGACCAGGCCACGGTGCGGCTGTCGTTGTAGCCGACCATCGCCTGATGGGTGCGCCCGAACAGTTGGAATGGGCCGGACAGGTCGATCTGCGCCGATTGCTGGGTGGTGTCGGTGGAGCTGTGCAGGCCGTTGAGCACAGCGCCGCTGCCGTCCTGGTTCCAGTAGCCTCCGTAGACACCGCGACCGGACGAGTTGACCTTGGCCAGGCCACGGTGGTTGAGCGCCTCGCCGCTGCTCTGGGCAACCTTCAGGTCCAGGCTCCAGTCGTTGTCGAAACGGTGCGCCAGCGAGCCGAAGGCGGTGCGGGTGATGTACTCGCCAAAGCTCCAACTGGGTACCACGTTGGTGCTGCGCGGCAGGTCGGTCTTGCTGCCGTCGCCGTACCAGATCGGGATGTTGGCGCCCCAGCCGCCGCCGACCACTTTGCTGTACTCGTACTGGTAGCCGGCACCCAGGGTGGTGGCATCGTCCAGGTCGAATTCGAAGTTGGCCAGGGCCGCGCGGGAGCGTTCGGACTGGTTGTCGCGGAACGAGCCGGCGTCCTGCTGGGTCATGACCAGACGCGAACGCAGGCGGCCGTCCTCGGACAGCGGCAGGTTCAGGTCGGCACCCAGGCGGCGCTTGTCCCAGCTGCCGTAGGTGGCGTAGGCGCTGCCGCCGAAGGTCCGGGTCGGCGCCTTGCGGATCAGGTTGACGGTGGCCGAGGGGTCGCCGGTGCCACCGAGCAGGCCGTTGGCGCCACGGACGATGTCGATGCGCTCGTACAGGTCCATGTTCAGCGCATTGCCGCCGCCACTGAAGTCCGAACCGCCGGGGAACTGCAAGCCGTCGATCTTCCAGTTGCTGATCGAGTAGCCACGGGCGCGGAAGTCGGTGCGCCCGCCCACTTCCATCTTGCTCATGCTCACGCCCGGCGTGGTGTCCAGGGCCTGCTCGAGGGTGTGGATATCACGGTCTTCCATTTGCTGGCGGGTGATGCTGGTGACCGACTGCGGCGTCTGCCGGGGTGTCAGCTGCAAGCCTGTGGAGCTGCGTGTGTTCTGCACGGTGTAGCCGATCTGGCCGCTGTCGTCGGCCAGTGGCAGCGCACTGCTGTCGATGTTGGTGGCGCCCAGTTCCAGCACCGGACCGTCAGCGAAGGCTGTGCCGCTAAGCCCGAGGGCCACGAAGAAGGCAAGCGGGGAGAGGCGACTGCCGCCTCGGACCCAGGGGGTTGTGTCAGTCATGATGCTCTTGCATACCATTTGGGAAGGCTTCGTATTCGCAGATGATTTTTTGTTACGATTCTAGGCATCTGCCCCTTCGGCTCCATGGACGGGATGTACGGGGATGTAATCGAACGTAATGAGCCTCACGGTTCCCCTTTGCACAGGTACCCCACAACCATGAGCACGACCTTGCTGGTCGTCGACGATGACGACGAGATCCGCGAACTTCTCTGCGATTACCTGACAGACGCCGGCTACCAGGTAATCGCAGCCGCCGATGGAGAGCAAATGCACGCGCAGTTGACCCGGCACAAGGTCGACCTGGTGGTACTCGACCTGATGCTGCCCGGCGAGGACGGCCTGAGCCTGTGCCGGCAGTTGCAGGCGCAGCCGGGCTTGGCGGTGGTGATGCTGTCGGCCAGGGGCAGCACCCTGGACCGCATCATCGGCCTGGAAGTAGGCGCCGATGATTACCTGACCAAACCCTTCGAGCCGCGCGAACTGGTCGCCCGGATCAAGGCTGTGCTGCGCCGCCCCCAGCGTCTGGAGGCAGAGCCCGAAACGTCGGCCAGCGAGGCACAACTGTTTGCAGGCTTGCGTCTCGATCACGTCAAACGGTTGCTCGTTCACCCGGACGGCCAAGCCTTCAACCTGCCACGCTCCGACTACCGTGTGCTGCGTGAGCTGCTGGACGCCAACAACCGCGTGGTCTCGAGGGACCACCTGACACGCAGCGCGTTCGGCCGCGACCATCTGCCCGACGACCGCTCGGTGGACATGTGCATCAGCCGCCTGCGCCAGCAACTGCGCCGGGCGCCAGGCCAAGGCGCGCAGATCCTCACCATCCGCAACGAAGGCTATCTGCTGAGCCTGGCCCGCGAAGCGCTGGGCGCCTGAGGTGCGGCTGCTTCGCCTGCTGTGGCCGCGCACGCTGTTCGGCCAACTGCTGCTGATCATGATCAGCGGCACCCTGGTGATCCAGTTGCTGTCCAGCAGCATCTGGTTCGACGTTCGCTTCGCCCAGGTGCTGGAAGCGCCGGTGCGGTTGATCGCGGCGCGCAGCGCCCCCCTGATCGCCCAGGCCGAGTGCCATGGCGCGGCACGCCAGGAACCGAAGCATTACCAGCTACGTTGCGCCGAAGCGCCGCCCGAGGGTGAGCATGACCAACGGCGAGGCTGGCGGCGCATCGAGCTGTTGCTGCATCAGGCATTGGCCTACGAACTGGGGGGCGATGCGCGGCCGAGGTTGCTCAAGGTTCGGCTCACCGACGAACTGGGCCAGCCCATCGTCTGGCGCAGCCTGTTCGGCTTGCGCACCGCCCAGGCGCATATCGAGTTTGCCGTACCCCTCGCCGATGGCCACTGGCTGGTCATCGATGGCCAGGAGTTGCAGGGCTGGAGTGGCGAGTCGGCGTGGGTGCTGATCAGCGACTACCTGCTGCGGGTCTATGCCCTGCGCATCGCCGCCGTGCTGGTGGTGTGCCTGGTGGCGGTACGTCTGTGCCTGCGCCCGCTGCGCCGCCTGGCCGATGCCGCCCGTGGCCTGGGAGGCAATCTGGAACAGGCGCCGTTGCCGCTGGACGGCCCCGAGGAAGTGCGGCACGCCGCCCAGGCCTTCAACGCCATGCAGCAGCGGCTGATCCGCATGGTCAACGACAAGGCCTACTTCCTCGCCGCCGTGTCCCACGACCTGCGTACACCGCTGACGCGCATGCGCCTGCGCCTGGAACGGCTGGAGGACAGCGAACACAAGGAACGCCTGCGCCAGAACATCGCGCAGATGGACGGCATGATCGGCCAGGTGCTCGACTACTTGCGGGCGGGCGAGCAGCAGAACCTGCAAGCGGTCGACCTCGACCGCCTGGTGGCACGCCAATGCGCGGATTTGGCCAGCGCCGAAGAGCCCTTGCCGATCCATGGTCAGGTGGGTCTGGCCCAGGTAGACGCCCTGCTGCTGCAGCGGTGCCTGCAAAACCTGCTGGTCAATGCCCTGCGCTATGCCAGGGAGGTCGCGGTGGTGCTGGAAAGCACGCCAACCGATGGGTACATCCATATCGACGATCGCGGCCCGGGCATCGACCCGGGCTTGCTGGCGACTGTCACCGAGCCTTTCGTGCGCGGCGAGGGCTCACGCAACCAGGCCTCTGGCGGCTATGGGCTGGGGCTGAGCATCGCCCAGCGCATCGTTTCCAGCCATGGCGGCGAACTCACGCTGGTGAATCGGCAAGGGGGCGGGTTGCGGGTCAGCGTGCGATTGCCCAAGGGCAAGATCGCCTGATCATTTGCCGTCACTTTGCAGGATCCTGAGCGCCGCTTCGGCCAGGAAGCCCGAACGGCTCTTGTGCTCCGGGTGGTTCTGTACGTAACTGTCGATGCGGGTGAGCAGGTACGCCGGCAAGGTGATGTTGAGCTTCTCGGCCTTGCCCAGGTAGCGGGTGATGTCGATATCGATCAATGCCCAGGTGCAGCCGGCATAGGCGGGATTGGCCGCATGCACGCCGACCTTGCTGGCCCTGGGGATTTCCTGCTGGTCCTGGGCCAGCAGTTCGAGGTGGCCTTCGATCGCTTCACGCGCCATGGCGATGGCGTCGTCGAGGTCTTCGCCCGCCGAAAAGCAGCCGGGGATATCCGGGACTTCCACGCCCCAGGCGTGCTGGTCGTCACCGGGGAGGATCGCGATAGGGAACAACATGGTGATGGTCTCCTCGTCAGCTGGCGTAGCTGATGCGTGCCTGGCGCAGAATGCTGGCCGCAGTCGCGGGCAGCAGGTCTTTCTTGGGATGCGGGATGGTGACCAGCCCGGCTTTTTCAGGATGCTTGAAATGATGGTGGCTGCCTTTGGAGCGCACCAGATACCAGCCATCCGCCTCGATCACAGCAATCATTTCACGGCTGTTCATTCACCCATTCCTTGGGTCGGCCGATCGGTGGTTAGTATAACCACCGAAAGACAATTATCAACACCATACCCACCATTACGACAAGCGGGCTGCCAGGATGAGAAGTATGGGGAGAGGAACGGAGCAAACACCGGGAGAAGTGATGCGGGATCTTGCAGCAGGGAGAATCGCCAGATTGTTCAGAGCACGGCCAATGCCTTTGCCTTCAACACTTGCAGATCCATCACTGGCACCCCGACCTGCTTGGCCATCTCGTCCCACTCGCGCAGGCGCAGGCTGACCCCGAACAACGGGTCGGCCTCGAACGCATCGGCTTCGGCATCGTTCATCACTCCACCCTGGTACGCCAAGGTGCGTCGGCTGGCTTCACTCAAACGGTCGTAGTATCCGGGCTGGCGCAAGGTCAGGTAGCGCTTGGCCTCGACGTGGTACTGCACCAGCCTGGCCAGCCGCTCGCTGAAACCACACCGGCGCAAATATTCGGCACCAATGCGCTCATGGCTGACGACGCCATAACCGCCCATGTCCTCGCCCTCGCACAGGTGGCCGATGTCGTGGAAGAAGGCGGCCAGGATCACTTCGTCGTCGTAGCCTTCGGCCATGGCCAGTTGGGCTGCCTGGGACATGTGCTCGAGCTGGGTGATGGCCTCGCCGATGTAGTCGGCGCTGCCATGACGCTCGTACAGGGCGAAGGTGTCGTCGATGATCCGGGAAGAAGTTGGCATTGCGTGGACTCCTGCGTTGCCTGGGCTGACGCCATCACGGGGCAGGCCCGCTTCTTGAGTGTAGAAGCCGGCTTGCCCCGCGATGAGGGCCTTACTGCTGGGCGACTTTCTCCGACTTGCCGTCGTAGCGCTTGCGCCACTCAGCGAGAATCTGGTCGCGGTTCTTCGAGGCCCAGGCGAAGTCGTTTTTGATCAGGCGCTGCTCATAGTCGGCCGGCAGTTCGGTCTGCGGCTTGGCGATGCCGGGGGCGGCGAGCACCGCGAAGTTCTCCTTGTACAGTTCCATGGCGGCAGGGCTGGCGGAGAAGTCGGCCAGGCGCTTGGCGGCATCGGCTTTCGGCGAGCCCTTGATCACCGCCGTGGCCTCGATCTCCCAGCCCAGGCCCTCCTTGGGCAGGACAATGTCCAGCGGTGCGCCCTGGCGCTTGAGCTGCACGGCCGGGTACTCGAACGAGATGCCGATCGGGAACTCACCTGCCGCCGCCAGCTTGCATGGCTTGGAGCCGGAATGAACATACTGGCCGATGTTCTGGTGCAGTGCGTCCATGTAAGCCCAGCCCTGAGGCTCGCCGAAGGTTTGCAGCCAGGCGCTCACATCGAGGAAGCCCGTACCGGACGAGGCCGGGTTGGGCATGACGATCTTGCCCTTGTACTCAGGCTTGGTCAGGTCCTGCCAGCTCACCGGCTTGCTCAGGCCCTGCTTCTCGGCTTCGACAGTGTTGAAGCAGATTGTCGCGGCCCACACGTCCATGCCCACCCAGGCCGGTGGATTGGCGGCGTCGCGGTAGTTGGGCGAGATCTTGCCCAGGTCCTTCGGCGCATAGGCTTCAAGCATGCCGTTCTGGTCGAGGATGGCCAGGCTGGAGGCCGCCAGGCCCCACACGGCGTCAGCCTGTGGGCGCTCTTTTTCGGCCAGCAGCTTGGCGGTGATGATGCCGGTGGAGTCGCGCACCCATTTGATCTCGATGTCCGGGTTGGCCTTCTCGAAGGCCTGCTTGTAGCTCTTGAGCTGCTCGGCCTCCAGGGCGGTGTAGACGGTCAGCTGGGTCGCGGCCGAAGCCTGCAGGCTGAACACGGCGGATACGGCAGCGGCAAGTGCGAGGGGCTTGAACATGATGCGGTTCCTATTGGTATGGGCAGTCGGTCAATGGCCGGGAGCGCGTTGGCGCCAGGCCTGGGAGCGGCGCAGCAGGCCGCGCGAAGCGCCGGCCAGCAGCAGGGAGGCGGCGGCGCTGGTCAAAAGGATCAGGGTCGACATGGCAGCGGCGCCGCCAACGTTGCCGGCGTCATCCATGTTCAGCACGGCAACGGCGGCGAGGATGGTGTCGGGGCTGTAGAGGAAGATCGCCGCCGACACGGTGGTCATCGCCGAGACGAACAGGTAGCGGATGATGTCCAGCAGCGCGGGCAGGCAGATCGGCACGGTGACCCGCACGAAGTGCTTGTACAGCGGCGCCTTGAGCGACAGCGCGGCGGCTTCGAACTCACCGTCGAGCTGGCGCAGGGCGGTGGTGGCGGTCATCTGCGCGGTGGTCAGGTAGTGGGCGATGGTACACACCACCAGCAGCGCCATGCTGCCGTAGAACACGTGTAACGGGTTGCCGTTGAGGTTGAAGAAGAACACGTAGCCCAGGCCCAGCACCAGGCCGGGCACCGCCATGGGGATGAAGCTGAGCAGGCGCAGCAGTTGATTGAGCAGGCGCTGGCCTTGGGTCTTCTCCATCAGGTAGGCACCGGTGAAGATCACCACGCTGCCGATCAGCGCGGTGCCGATGGCCATGGTCACGCTGTTGCGATAGGCCAGCCAGCCGCCGCCGGCAGTGTCTTCGAACATGTAGTGCTTGAGCGACAGCGACAGGTTGTACGGCCAGAACTTGACCAGCGACGAGTACACCGCCATGCCGATCACCGCCAGCAGCGCCGTGCAGACCAGCAACACGATGGCCAGGTAGCAGCCATCACGCAGCCTCGACGGCTTGGGCTCGAACACCTGGGCGCGGCCGCTCATGGCCTCGCCCTGGCGGCGGCGCAGCCAGGCATCCACGGTAAAACTGAGCAGCGCCGGCACCAGCAGCACCATGCCGATCAGCGCACCACGGCCGAACTGCTGCTGGCCGACCACCGCCTTGTAGGCTTCCAGCGCCAGCACCTGGTAATCACCACCGACCACTACCGGCACGCCGAAGTCGGTGATGGTCAGGGTGAACACCAGGCAGAACGCCGCGAACACCGCCTGGCGCGTGGCCGGCCAGGTGATGCTGAAGAATGCCCGGGCAGGCCCCGCGCCCATGCTCGAAGCGGCATCGAACAGCCGTGCGTCGGCCAGTGACAGCGCCGAGAGCAGGATCATCAACGCATGGGGGAAGGTGTAGATGGCCTCGCCAAGCACGATGCCCCAGAAGCCGTAGATGTTGTCGCTGAGCAGCCCGCGCAGCAGGCCCTGGTTACCGAACAGATAGACCAGCGCGATCGCCGGCAGCATCGACGGCGCCAACAACGGCAGCAGCGAAATGCCGCGCCACAGCCCCTTGGCCGGGATCAGCGTGCGTTGCAGGGCATAGGCGAACAGGTAGGCGAGCGGCACGACGATGGCGGCAACGGTGAGGGCTACCGACAGGCTGTTGCCGAGCAGCCAGTGGAAGTTCGCGCTGGCAAACAGTTCGCCGGCGGCCAGCAGTCCCCCGCCCTGCCCGGCTTCAGCGCTGAAGCCACGCCAGAAGATCGCCAGCAACGGCAGCAGCACCGCCAGCACCAGCAGGCCCAGCAACAGGCTCTTGCCACCGACAACGAACAGTCGGTCCCCCAGGGCGACGCCGGTGCGTGGCCTGTCGTTGCCGTGAGTGAGCGGCAGGGTCATGGGCGCGGCCATCTCAGGCGAACACCTGCAGGCTCTGCGGCGGCAGGGCCACCCAGATGTCCTGCGAACCCAGGCGCGGCATGGCTTCGGGCGCAAGCTCCGCGAGCAGCGCATGGCCTGGCAGGGCTTCGAGTTCGAAGCTCATGCGGCAGCGATTGCCGAGGAAGGTGACTTCCCGGACCTTGGCCGGGAACAGGTTTTCCTCGTGCACCACCGGGTTGACGGTGATCGCCTCGGGCCGGCAGAACAGTCGGCCGCTGCTGACGGCGCTGGCGTTGTCGGCCAGGCGCATGTGCATGCCGCCGACCTGGGCGTGGCTATTGCTGCTGCGCTGGAACGGCAGCCAGTTGCCCTGGCCGACGAACTCCGCGACGAACGGCGTGGCCGGCTGGTCGTAGATTTCCTGGGGCGTGGCGTATTGCTCGACCTGGCCGTTGTTCATCACGGCTATGCGGTCAGCCATCAGCATGGCTTCGTCCTGGTTGTGGGTGACCATCAGCGTGGTGATGCCCAACTGGCGTTGCAGCTGGCGCAGCTCGGTGCACAGGTGCTCGCGAACACGGGCGTCGAGGGCCGACATGGGCTCGTCGAGCAGCAGCAGCGAGGGCGACGGCGCCAAGGCGCGGGCCAGGGCCACACGCTGCTGCTGGCCACCGGAGAGCTGGCCGGGATACTTCTTCTCACTGCCGGCCAGGCCCACCAGTTCGAGCATCTCGCTCACCCGCTGGCGCGCGGCCTCGCGGTTGCCGCCGGTCAGGCCATAAGCGATGTTGGCTTCGACGGTGAGGTTGGGGAACAGCGCGTAGGACTGGAACAGGATGCCGTAGTCACGGGCCTGGGGCGGCAGCTCGGAGATATCGCGGTCGCCGATGTACAGCGTGCCGCGGTCCTGGCGCTCGAGGCCGGCGATGCAACGCAGCAGGGTGGTCTTGCCGCAGCCCGAGGGGCCGAGCAGACACACCAGCTCGCCAGCGGCGATGTCGAGGGACACGTCGTTGAGCGCGGTGAAAGCGCCAAAGCGCTTGTGGATGCCGCGCACTTTCATCTGTGCGCCCGGGGTGACGTGGTTCATGGCAGGTCCTCATCGAAGCGATGGGGGCCATGCTAGGCAGACTGTGCGAAGGTTCTGTGGCGTTGGAGCAAAAGCCGGTGATAGTGGTATAGGCAGATTTTGTAGTGGCCCCGCGATTGGGTCCTGTCAGAATTGCGATCCAACCACCTCCTGCGCCACCCCCAGGAACGCCGCCGGCAACCGCGCCTGGCGCCGCTCCTTCAGGCAGTACAGGTACTCGTGCATCACTGGTGCGTCGTCCAGCGCCAGCACCCGCAGCTCGGGGTTATGCGGCACCTCATGGCGGGCAATGATGCTGATGCCGATATTGCGCAGCACCGCCTCGCGGATCGACTCGCGGCTGCCGATCTCCAGCAGCGCCCCGGCCTTAACCCCGGCGTCCTGCATCATCTGCTCGGTGAGCTTGCGGGTGGTCGAGCCCTTTTCGCGCATCAGCAGGCAATGCCCGGCCACCACCTCGATCGACACCGCCTGGCGTTGTGCCAAGGGATGATTGCGGTGCACCGCCAGTACCAGCGGGTCGGTGCCCAGCACCCGGCGTACCAGGCGTGCGTCTTCGAGCAATTGCGACGAGGCGGCGATATCCACCCGGTAGTCCTCGAGCATTTCCAGCACCTGCTGCGAGTTGCCGATCTCCACCGCCACCTCCACCTGCGGCAGGCGCTCGCGGAAGATCTTCACCAGGTCGAGGATGTAGTACGGCGCGGTGGCGGCGATGCGCAGGCTGCCCTGGGCCTGGCCGCTGTTGCGCAACTCGAACTCGATATCGGCTTCCTGCTGCAGCAGCGCCTTGACCATCGGCAGCAGGCGCACGCCCTCCTCGCTCAACACCAGGCGCCGGCCGCCGCGGTAGAACAGCTCGACGTTGTACTGGCCCTCGAGGTTGCGGATCTGCGTGGTCACCGTGGGCTGGCTGAGCCCGAGCTTCTTCGCCGCCAGGGTGATGCTGCCCAGGCGGGCCACCATGTAGAAGGCTTTGAGCTCGGCGCTCAGCATTGGCAGGACCTCTTTTTCACGCCGCAGGCGTTATTTGCGCAACAGGCGCAGACCGTTGAACACCACCAGCAGGCTCACGCCCATGTCGGCGAATACCGCCATCCACATGGTGGCCATGCCGGCGAAGGTGATTGCCAGGAAGATTGCCTTGATCCCCAGGGCCAACACGATGTTCTGGGTGAGGATCGCCGCGCTTTGGCGCGACAGCCTGACGAAGGCCGGGATTTTGCGCAAGTCGTCGTCCATCAGCGCCACATCGGCGGTCTCGATGGCGGTGTCGGTACCGGCGGCGGCCATGGCAAAGCCGATCTCGGCGCGGGCCAGGGCCGGCGCGTCGTTGATGCCATCGCCGACCATGCCGACACGATGCCCCTGGGCGTACAGGTTCTCGATGCTGGCGAGCTTGTCCGCGGGCAGCAGGTTTCCCTCGGCGCGGTCGATCCCCACCTGGGCCGCAATGGCCTGGGCGGTGTGGGGATTGTCGCCGGTCAACATGACCGTCTTGATACCCAGCGCGTGCAGCTCGGCAATCGCCTGGCGGCTGCTGTCCTTGACCGTGTCGGCCACGGCGAACAACGCCAGCGGACCTGAGCGGTCGAGCAGCAGCACCACGGTCTTGCCCTGGCGCTCCAGCACATCCAGTTGCGCTTCCAGCTCTGGGGAGCACAGGCCGAGCTCTTCCACCAGGCGATGGTTGCCCAGGTGGTAGGTCTGGCCCTCGATATCACCGCGCACACCGCGACCGGCCAGGGCGGCGAACTCGGTGACTTCGCTCAGAACGAGATCCTGGCCCTTGGCGAACAGGGCGATGGCACCTGACACCGGGTGGTCGGAACGGGCAGCCAGGCTCGCGGCCAGGGCCTGGGCGCGGCCTTCGAACAGTGGGTCGAGCACCTTGCTGTCGGTCTGCACCGGCTTGCCGTGGGTGATGGTGCCGGTCTTGTCCAGGGCCAGGAAGTCCAGCTTGCGCCCGCCCTCCAGGTACACACCGCCCTTGATCAGGATGCCTTTGCGCGCCGCCGCGGCCAGGCCGCTGACGATGGTCACCGGGGTGGAGATCACCAGCGCGCACGGGCAGGCCACCACCAGCAGCACCAGGGCACGGTAGATCCAGTCGAACCAGGCACCGGCCATGAACAGCGGCGGGATGAGCGCCACGGCGAGCGCTACCGCGAACACCACGGGGGTGTAGATGCGCGAGAACTGGTCGACGAAGCGCTGGGTCGGCGCACGGGCGCCCTGGGCTTCTTCGACGGCCTTGATGATGCGGGCCAGGGTCGATTGACCGGCGGCGGCCGTGACGCGGTACTCCATCGCGCCGGCCTGGTTGATGGTGCCGGCGAACAGCTTGTCGCCGACCGCCTTCTCGACCGGCAGGCTTTCCCCGGTGATCGGCGCCTGGTCGACACTGGACTGTCCACCGACCACCTCGCCGTCCAGGCCGATGCGCTCGCCCGGGCGCACCCGCACCCGTGCGCCGATTGCCACCTCGCGCACCTCGACCTCGCGCCACTGGCCATCGGCCTGTTGCACGGTGGCCATGTCCGGCGCCAGCTGCATCAGCCCGCCGATGGCATTGCGCGCGCGGTCCAGTGAACGGGCTTCGATCAGTTCGGCAACGGTGAACAGCACCATGACCATGGCCGCTTCCGGCCACTGGCCGATCAGCACGGCGCCGGTCACGGCAATACTCATCAGCGCATTGATGTTGAGGTTGCGGTTTTTCAGGGCAATCCAGCCCTTCTTGTAGGTACCGAGGCCGCAGCCGAGGATGGCCGCCAGGGCCAGCGCGGCGACCACCCACTCCGGTGCCTTGCCGGAGAAGTGCACGATTTCGGCAGCGATCGCCGCAGCACCGGACAGCGCCAGCGGCCACCAACGGGTCTTGCTGGCCTGGGGCGCGCTGGCGGCGCCATCATCCTCGGCGGCCAAGGGTTCGGCCTTCATGCCCAGGCTATCGATGGCCCGCTCGATCTCGGCGGTGCCCTCGTGGGTATGGCGCACGCCGAGCACACGATTGATCAGGTTGAATTCCAGTTGCTCGACACCGGCCAGCTTGCCCAGCTTGTCCTGGATCAGGGTCTGCTCGGTAGGGCAGTCCATGGCCTCGATGCGGAAGCGGCTGAGCTGCGCCTGGCCACTGGCCTTTTCGGTCAGCTGCACCAGGGCCGGGGCGGCCTTGCTGGCGCAGCAGCCGTGGGCGTGGGGCGCGTGGCCATGATCGAGGTCATGGGCGTGATCATGCTTGTGGTCGGGGCTGACAGGCTGGTTCATGGAATCATCCTTAACTGAGCGCTGGCCTCTGTAGAGATCCACAGAGTGGGTTGTTGCCAAGTGAACACCCTGTAGCCACTATAGGGTCAAGCCCTTTGCAGGAGATTTGCCATGAAGATCGGAGAACTGGCCAAGGCCACCGACTGCGCCGTGGAGACCATCCGCTATTACGAGCGCGAACAGCTGCTGCCGGAACCTGCCCGCAGCGACGGTAACTACCGGCTCTACACCCAGGCCCATGTCGAGCGCCTGACCTTCATCCGCAACTGCCGCACCCTGGACATGACCCTGGACGAGATCCGCAGCCTATTGAATCTGCGCGACAGCCCCGACGGCTCATGCGGCAGCGTCAACGCGCTGATCGACGAGCATATCGAGCATGTGCAGGCGAGGATCGATGGGCTGGTGGCGCTGCAGGCGCAGCTGGTGGAACTGCGGCAGCAGTGCAATGCGCAGGGGGCGGAGTGCGCGATCTTGCAGCAGTTGGAGACGAATGGGGCGGTGTCGGTGCCGGAGATCGAGCATTCCCATGTGGGGCGCAGCCACGGGCATTGATACCAAAAGCATCGCGGGGCAAGTCGCATCGGCGCACCGCCGCTCCCACGCCGGCTGTGCATAACCTGCGAGGGAGCGGCGGTGCGCCGATGCGACTTGCCCCGCGATTGTTCAAGCTCAGGCGATGAAGGTCTGTCAGACCGCCATCGGCGCCGTCATCGGCGCATGGTGCTCGTAGCCTTCCAGCCAGAAGTCGCTCGGCTCGATCTTCTCCAGCCACTCCGGCTCGTACTTGCCGGTCTCGGCGAACGCCGGCACGCGGTCGCTGATCACCAGCTTCGGTGCCGCCAGCGGTTCACGCTTCATCTGCTCGCCCAGCATATCCAGGTGGTTCTCGTACACATGGGCATCGCCGATGAAGTAGGTGAACCAGCGCGGGGTGTAGCCGGTCAGGCGGCCGAACAGCGACAGCAGCGCCGCGCCCTCGGTGAGGTTGAACGGCGTGCCCAGGCCCAGGTCGTTGGAGCGGATGTAGAGGGTCAGGGAAATTTCCCGGGTTTCGACATTCGGGTGGAACTGGTACAGCAAGTGGCACGGTGGCAGGGCCATCTCGTCGAGCTGGGCGCAGTTCCAGCCGTGGAACAGGATGCGGCGGCTGCCCGGGTCGTTGGCGATGGTGTCCAGGCACTGGCGCACCTGGTCGATGGCCTTGTAGAGGATGACGAACGCCTGGCCGTCCTCCTCGTCCTGGGCGATACGGCGGAAGCCGGCCTTCTCGGCCATCTCGATGGCGGCCGGGTTGCTCAGCGGTATGCGCTTGTAGCCGGGCCACTGGCGCCATTGCACGCCGTAGATTTCGCCGAGGTCGTCATGCCCCTGGCGGAACGGGTTGGCCAGCCACTGGGCGTTTTCGTTGGCGTTCTGGTCCCAGACCTTGCAGCCCAGCTCGCGGAACTCGCCGGCGTTCTTCACGCCGCGCAGGAAGCCGACCATCTCGCCGATCGCCGACTTGAACGCCAGCTTGCGCGTGGTGATGGCCGGGAAGCCCTTCTGCAGGTCGAAACGCAGCATCGCGCCCGGCAGGCTGATGGTGCGGATACCGGTGCGGTTTTCCTGCAGCGTGCCGTTGTCGATGACGTCACGGACCAGATCTAGATACTGTTTCATGGCTTACCTGTAACAAGAACGGCAGGGGGAGCGCCCCTGCCGTGGAAATCAAACGGTGGCCTTGGCCGTCGGTTTGCGGTTGTAGGCCCACCAGATCAGGAATATGCCGCCGAGAATCATCGGCACGCAGAGCAACTGACCCATGGTCAACCAGCCGAAGGCGATGTAGCCAAGCTGGGCGTCGGGTACGCGCACGAACTCCACGATGAAGCGGAAGATGCCATAGAACAGCGCGAACATGCCGGAAACGGCCATGGTCGGGCGCGGCTTGCGCGAGTACAGCCACAGGATGACGAATAATGCCACACCTTCGAGGGCGAACTGGTACAGCTGCGACGGGTGACGCGGCAATTGCGCCGGGTCGCTGAACGGCGGGAAGATCATTGCCCACGGCACGTCGGTGGCCTTGCCCCACAGTTCGGCATTGATGAAGTTGCCGATACGCCCGGCGCCAAGGCCGATCGGCACCAGCGGCGCGACGAAGTCCATCAGCTCGAAGAATGACTTGTTGTTGCGCTTGCCGAACCACAGCGCGGCCAGCATCACACCGATGAAACCTCCATGGAACGACATGCCGCCCTTCCATACCTCGAAGATCAGCGTCGGGTTGGCCAGGTACTGGTGCAGGTCGTAGAACAGCACGTAACCCAGGCGCCCGCCGACGATCACGCCCATCGACAGCCAGAACACCAGGTCGGAGAGCTTCTCGCGGGTCCAGGTGGGGTCGAAGCGGTTCAATCGGCGCGAGGCCAGCAGCCAGGCGCCGCCGATGCCGATCAGGTACATCAGGCCGTACCAGTGGATTTTCAGTGGACCGAGGGCCACGGCCACCGGGTCGATCTGCGGGTAAGGCAGCATTGTCTTTCCTCTAGGTTCAGATAAGGAAGCTGAGTCCGACGCAGAACAGCAGAGCGGCGAACAGACGCTTGAGCACGCGCGGCGACAGCTTGTGGGCCAGACGCGCGCCGTAGCGGGCGAAGAACATGCTGGTGGCAGCGATGCCGACCAGCGCCGGAAGATAGACGTAGCCCAGGCTGTGGGCCGGAAGGTGTTCCTCATGCCAACCCAGCCACATGAAGCCCAGGGCACTAGCCAGGGCGATCGGCAGGCCGCAGGCCGACGAAGTCGCCACTGCCTGCTGCATGGGCAGGCTACGCCAGGTAAGGAACGGCACGGTCAATGAGCCACCGCCGATGCCGAAAATGGCCGAGGCCCAACCGATCACCCCACCGGCGGCGGTCAATCCGGGCTTGCCGGGAATGCCGCGGCTGGCCTTTGGCTTGAGGTCCAGGGCCATCTGCGCGGCGATCACCAGGGCGAACACACCGATGATCTTCTGCAGCATCGGGCCCTGTATCAGCGAGGCGGTCTTGGCCCCGACCAGCGCGCCGAGCAGGATGCCCACGGTCATCCAGGCGAAGATCGGCCATTGCACCGCGCCCTTGCGCTGGTGCTCGCGCACGGCATTGATCGAGGTGAAGACGATGGTCGCCAACGAGGTGCCGACCGCCAGGTGGGTCAGCACCGAAGGGTCGAAGCCCTGCAAGGTGAAGCTGAACACCAGCACCGGCACGATGATGATGCCGCCACCGACGCCGAACAGCCCGGCCAGCACGCCGGCGCAGGCGCCCAACAGCAGATAGAGAGCGAATTCCATTCGTGGCCCCAGTGGAAAACAATCCGGCATGGTAACGGAACCCACGCCCGGCGCTCTAGTGAACTCTGTGTCAGAAGATGGATAGCGGCCAGCGGCGCGGGTAGAGTGGCCCAATACACAAGGGGACAACCTATGTGCCTGATCGTATTCGCCTGGCGGCCGGGGACAGCCCGGCCACTGATCGTCGCGGCCAACCGCGATGAGTTCTATGCGCGGCCGACCCAGGCCTTGAAGGCCTGGGAGGACGCGACGGGTGTGCACGCCGGGCGTGACCTGGAAGCCGGTGGCACCTGGCTGGGTGTCGGGCCGAACGGGCGTTTTGCGGCGCTGACCAATATCCGTGACCCACGCCAGCCTTTGGGGCCGCGGTCCCGCGGTGAACTGGTGGCAGCCTACCTGCAAGGCGAACTGGGGGTCGAGGCCTATCTGGACCGGGTAGCCAGCCGCAGTGACCAGTATTCAGGGTTCAACCTGCTGGTCGGCGATGACAAGCGCTTGGGCTACCTGCATGCCCGTGAGCCGGCGCCACGCCTGCTTGAATCGGGGGTGTACGGGCTGTCGAATGCCGGCTTGGATACGCCATGGCCGAAGCTGATCAAAGCGCGCAGCGGGCTTGAGAAATTGCTCGAAAACGCCGATCCACAGCAACTATTGACGCTGCTGGGTGATGCACAGCCCGCGCCGGACGGCGAACTACCCGAGACCGGCGTGGGGCTGGCCACCGAGCGGCTGCTATCGAGTGTATTCATCGCCAGCCAGAACTACGGAACGCGGGCGAGCACGGTGCTGATCGTCGATGACCAAGGCCGTCGGCGCATGATCGAGCGCAGTTTCGGGCCGTTTGGGGGGCATCTGGGCGAGGTTAGCCTGGAGATCTGAATAGACCTCATCGCGGGGCAAGCCCGCAATGAGGTCGGTACAGGTAATCAGAGGGTCTTGTTCGGCCCGATCATCCGCGCCAGCCCAAGATTCTTCAGCGCCAGCTGCAACGAGCTGTGGATAACTTGCGGGTTGTCATGACTCATGGCATCGGCCAGCAGCTCCCTGGCCTTGCTCAGGTTGATCTGGCGCAGCATCCACTTCACCTTCGGCAGGTTGGTGGCGTTCATCGACAGACTGTCGAAGCCCATGGCCATGAGCAGGATTGCCGCGGCCGGGTCACCGGCCATCTCGCCGCAGATACTGACCGGCTTGCCTTCCTCGTGGGCCACGCTGACCACGGTCTGCAGAGCTTGCAGCACTGCCGGGTGCAGGTAGTCGTAGAGGTCGGCGACCCGCGGGTTGTTGCGGTCGACTGCCAGCAGGTATTGCGTGAGGTCGTTGGAGCCGACCGAGAGGAAGTCAACCTGGCGCGCCAGTTCGCGGGTCTGGTACACCGCGGCGGGGATCTCCACCATCACCCCGACCGGCGGCATCGGTACATCGGTGCCTTCGTCGCGCACTTCGCCCCAGGCGCGGTGGATCAGGTGCTGGGCTTCTTCGAGCTCGTGGATGCCGGAAATCATCGGCAGCAGGATGCGCAGGTTGTTCAACCCTTCGCTGGCCTTGAGCATGGCGCGGGTCTGCACCAGGAAGATTTCCGGGTGGTCGAGGGTGACGCGGATGCCGCGCCAGCCGAGGAACGGGTTCTCTTCCTTGATCGGGAAATACGACAGCGACTTGTCGCCGCCGATGTCGAGGCTGCGCATGGTCACCGGCAGCGGATGAAACGCCTGCAGCTGCTCACGGTAGATCGCCAGCTGCTCCTTTTCGCTGGGGAAGCGCTGATTGATCATGAACGGCACTTCGGTACGGTACAGGCCCACACCTTCGGCGCCGCGCTGCTGGGCGCGGGCCACATCGGCGAGCAGGCCGGTATTGACCCACAGCGGCATGCGGTGGCCGTCCGGGGTGATGCACGGCAGCTCGCGCAGGGCATCGAGCCCCTTGGCCAGCTGGCGCTCTTCCTCGACCACGTCGCTGTACTGCTTGCGCAGCACTTCGCCGGGGTTGGTGAAGACTTCGCCCTTGTAGCCGTCGACGATCATCTCGATGCCGTCGGCCTTCGAGTAAGGCAGGTCGACCACCCCCATGACCGTGGGAATGCCCATGGCCCGGGCCAGGATCGCCACGTGGGAGTTACCCGAGCCGAGTACCGAAACCAGGCCCACCAGCTTGCCCTCCGGCACCTCGCCGAGCATGGCGGGGGTCAGTTCTTCACTGACCAGAATGGTGTTGTCCTGGTAGACCAGCGACTGCGAACGGGCCTCCTGCAGGTACGCCAGCAGGCGCCGACCCAGGTCCTTGACGTCCGATGCCCGCTCGCGCAGGTAGTCGTCATCCATCAGCTCGAAGCGATTGACGTGTTCGCCGACCACCTGGCGCAAGGCGCCCTGGGCCCACTGGCCAGTCTTGATGACTTCGACCACCTCGCCACCGAGGGCGGCGTCCTCGAGCATCATCAGGTACACGTCGAACAACGCACGTTCTTCGGGGCGCAGCTGGGTGGCGAGCTTGGCCGACAGCTTGCGCATGTCCTCGCGCACGCCTTCGAGCGCGTTGTTGAACAGCTTGAGTTCGTTGTCGATGTCCTCGACAGTGCGGTCGGGCACCACCTCCAGGTCAGCGGGCGGCAGCATCACCACCGATCGACCGACCGCCGCGCCCGGCGAACCCGGCACCCCGACGAAACGGGCTTCCTGGATGCCCTTGCCCTGGCGGCCCAGGCCACGGATCGACCCCGTCGCCTCGGCGTGGGCGATAACCCCCGCGAGCTGCGCACTCATGGTGACCAGGAAGGCCTCTTCGCCTTCGTCGAACTGGCGGCGTTCCTTCTGCTGGATGACCAGCACGCCGACCACGCGACGATGGTGGATGATCGGTGCGCCGAGGAAGGAGGCGAATTTCTCTTCGCCGGTTTCGGCGAAGTAGCGGTAACGGGGGTGATCGGCGGCGTTCTCGAGGTTCAGTGGCTCCTCGCGGGTGCCGACCAGGCCGACCAGGCCCTCGTTGGGCGCCATGCTGACCTTGCCGATGGAGCGCTTGTTCAGGCCCTCGGTGGCCATCAGCACAAAGCGGTTGGTGTCCGGGTCGAGCAGGTAGACGGAGCAGACCTGGCTGCCCATTGCCTCCTTGACGCGCAAGACAATGATCCCCAACGCCGTCTTGAGATCTTTGGCGGAGTTCACTTCCTGGACGATCTTGCGCAGCGTATTGAGCATGGCTCGGGGTCGGACTCCGTCGTCAGTCGCGCGTCAGCAGGCGCGGGGCTAGCTCTTTCAGGGCGCGGCGGTATACCTCGCGCTTGAATGTCACCACCTGGCCCAGCGGATACCAGTAGCTGACCCAGCGCCAGCCATCGAATTCCGGCTTGCCGGTCAGGT
Organism: Pseudomonas sp. RC3H12; assembly: GCF_018596375.1. Taxonomy (NCBI): domain Bacteria; kingdom Pseudomonadati; phylum Pseudomonadota; class Gammaproteobacteria; order Pseudomonadales; family Pseudomonadaceae; genus Pseudomonas; species Pseudomonas sp. RC3H12. Next base: position 4,576,128 of record NZ_CP075595.1, read on the forward strand.
CCATGCGCACCCGTTGCTCATTGCTCACCAGGCGTAGCAGGAACCACTTCTGTTTCTGGCCGATACACAACGGCTGGCTGTGGGTGCGCACCAGGCGCTGGGGTAAACGATAACGCAACCAGCCGCGGGTGCAGGCAAGAATTTCCACATCCTGGCGTTCCAGGCCTACTTCTTCGTTCAGCTCGCGGTACAGGGCATCTTCCGGCGTTTCGTCAGGGTTGATACCCCCCTGTGGAAACTGCCAGGCATCCTGGTTGATCCGCCGAGCCCATAGCACCTGCCCGGCATCATTCGTGAGAATGATCCCGACATTGGGGCGAAAACCATCCGGGTCGATCACGGCAGCAACCTCGCAAACGCATGTCGCCGCATTGTTCCACAAAGCCTGAGCGCGCAGCAACGCGCCCGCCACGCTTATGTGCGGCGAGGTGAAGACTGCGTATTGGGCGAGCGTCGCCACACCGGGCGTGGCACTGGTATACAGGGTTTGCATGAAGGCAAGGTGACGCGACTGCGTTAACCCCTCGCGGGCCCCGCCCGCCCCCAAGGTTTACCAATGGGAGCGGGCTGGCGGGTGTCATCAGACCGGCTTGGCGCCCATCAGGCCGGCGATGGACAGGAAGCACACACCGCTGAACACCGCCAGCGCCAAGGTGAACTTCAAGCCGACGGCTTCGGCCTTGCGCAGCCGGTTGAGGCGTGCCACCAGCCACCACACGGCAAACGCGCCAAGGGTATAGATGACGCTGGAGACCAGCACCCAAGTCTGCCCCAGCGGCCAGCCGACCAGGTGCACCAGCCACCAGCCGGTGAACGGCATGCTCAGCAGGCACAGCCCCATCAGCAGCCAGACGAACACCAGCGGGCGGCGCAACAACTTGCCATAGGCCTCGGCGTCGCCCTTGCGCCGGGCATGCCAGGTCCAGCCCGCCAGGCCCAGGGCGCCAAGCAGCAACAGGGCCGTGGCGAGGATATGCAGGGTCTTGAGGGTGGTCAGGTGTTCCATGTGAAAATCATCCTTCAGCAGGCTTTTTCGCTTTCGGCCTCATCGCGGGGCAAGCCTGCTCCCGCGAGGTGAAGCGTGTTCAGCCCAAGAATAGCCGGTAAGCCGGGTTCTCGGTCTCGTCCCAGTATGGATAGCCGATCTTGGCCAGGGCCGCCGGCACCAGGTGACGCTCATCCTCCGGCACCTGCAGGCCCGCGACCACGCGCCCGTCGGCGGCACCGTGGTTGCGGTAGTGGAACATCGAGATGTTCCATCGCCCGCCCAGCTTGTTGAGGAAATTGAACAGGGCACCGGGCCGCTCCGGAAACTCGAAGCGCAGCACCATTTCGTCGCTGGCGCCGGCCGAGTGGCCACCCACCATGTGGCGGATATGCAGCTTGGCCAGTTCGTTGTCGGTCAGGTCGGTGACCGGGAAACCTTGCTCCGTCAGCTGTTGTACCAATGCCGCACGCGGGTCGGTTTCCGGATGAGTCTGCACGCCGACGAAGATGTGCGCTTCGTCCGAGGTGTGCTTGCGGTAGTTGAATTCAGTGATCTGGCGCTTGCCGATGGCCTCGCAGAAAGCCTTGAAGCTGCCCGGGCGCTCGGGGATGGTCACAGCGATGATCGCCTCGCGCTTCTCGCCCAGCTCGGCGCGCTCGGCCACATGCCGCAGGCGGTCGAAGTTGACGTTGGCGCCCGAGTCGATGGCTACCAGGGTCTGCCCGGCCACACCCTTGAGCTCGACGTACTTCTTGATCCCGGCAACACCGAGGGCACCGGCAGGTTCGGTGATCGAGCGGGTATCGTCGTAGATATCCTTGATTGCTGCACAGATCTCATCGGTGCTGACGGTAATCACTTCATCCACATGATGACGGCAGATATCGAAGGTGTGCTGGCCGATCTGCGCCACCGCCACGCCGTCGGCGAACAGCCCGACCTGTGGCAGCACCACGCGCTCACCGGCGGCCATGGCGGCCTGCAGGCAATTGGAATCGTCCGGTTCGACGCCGATGACCTTGATTTCCGGGCGCAGGTATTTCACGTAGGCGGCGATACCGGCGATCAGACCGCCGCCGCCGACCGGCACGAAGATCGCGTCCAACTGGCCCGGGTGCTGGCGCAGGATCTCCATGGCCACCGTGCCTTGCCCGGCAATGGTGTGTGGGTCGTCGTAGGGGTGGATGTAGACGAAACCTTTCTCCTCCACCAGCTTCAGCGAGTAGGCCAGCGCCTCGGGGAAGCTGTCGCCATGCAACAACACCTTGCCACCACGCGAGCGCACGCCTTCGATCTTGATCTCCGGGGTGGTCTTGGGCATGACGATGGTCGCCTTGATACCCAGCTCCCGCGCCGCCAGTGCCAGGCCCTGGGCATGGTTGCCGGCCGAGGCGGTGACCACGCCACGGGCCAGCTCCTCGGCGCTCAGTTGCGCCAGCTTGTTGTAGGCCCCGCGGATCTTGAACGAGAACACCGGTTGCAGGTCCTCGCGCTTGAGCAGCACCGTGTTGCCCAGGCGCTTGCTCAGTTGCCCGGCAGTGTGCAGCGGGGTTTCGACAGCAACGTCGTAGACGCGCGAGGTGAGGATCTTCTTGACGTACTGTTCGAGCATCGGAAAGCATCACTGGGCCGCGGGACAAGGGCTGGGAGTCTACCGCAGCGCCACGTCGGGCGACCACAGCAAAGCCGCGGGAGCCGTTATACTAGGCAACTTTCGATATCCGCCCTGCCCCTCCCGGAGCCCGCATGACCCAGGACCAACTCAAACAGGCCGTCGCCCAGGCCGCCGTCGACCTCATCCTGCCGAAACTGGATGAGAAAAGCGTCGTCGGCGTCGGCACAGGCTCGACCGCCAACTTCTTCATCGACGCCCTGGCCCAGCACAAGACCGCCTTCGACGGCGCCGTCGCCAGCTCCGAAGCCACCGCACAGCGCCTGAAGGGCCATGGTATCCCGGTGTACGAGCTGAACAGCGTCAGCGAGCTGGAGTTCTACGTGGACGGCGCCGACGAGAGCGATGCCCACCTCAACCTGATCAAGGGCGGCGGCGCGGCCCTGACCCGCGAGAAGATCGTCGCGGCAGTGGCCAAGACCTTCATCTGCATCGCCGACGGCAGCAAGCTGGTGCCGGTGCTGGGTGCCTTCCCTCTGCCGGTCGAGGTCATCCCGATGGCTCGCAGCCACGTGGCGCGCCAGCTGGTCAAGCTGGGCGGCGACCCGGTCTATCGCGAAGGCGTGGTAACCGACAACGGCAACGTCATCCTCGACGTGCACAACCTGCAGATCACCAACCCGGTGGAGCTGGAAAGCCAGATCAACGCGATCGTCGGCGTGGTTACCAATGGTCTGTTCGCGACGCGCCCGGCGGATGTGCTGTTGTTGGGGACCGCTGAAGGCGTGAAGAGCCTGAAGGCCGAGTAATCGCCAGCGAGGGCTGGGCCCTCGAATCGCTGGCAAGCCAGCTCCCACTGTGGGAGCTGGCTTGCCAGCGAACACCGGCGAAGCAAAGGGCCATCCTCAACCCATCAAGGTTGCTTGAACACATAGAACAGGTTCGGCTCACTGACCAGGTAGATGGTCCCGGCGTCGTCCATCGCAATCCCCTCAGCCTGTGGCACGGTCTGCTTCAACCCCTGGAAACCCTTGCGCAATGACAGGGTACTCAACGGCCGCCCCTTCACATCAAGCTCCAGCACCAGCCGCGACTCGTCGGACAGCGCCAGCAGGTGCCCGCTGCGTTCGTCGAACTGCAGGCTCGACAGATCCCTCACGAACAACCGCCGGTCGCGCTTGCGATCCTGCACCACATGCACAGCGTAGGGTTTGTCGGGATTGTCGTGGGGAAAGCCGTGCACCTCGTAGATCATCATCGGGTCCCGTTCTTTGGCCACGAACAGGCGCTTGCCTGCCGAGTCGTAGGCCAGCCCCTCGAACCCCTTGTTGCCGTTCAGGCCGATGCCCAGGGACAACTGCTCGGCGTCGGCGGCATCGAGGAACAGGGTGTCATCGTCCAGGCGCACACGAATCAGCCGCTGCTGGCGCTCATCGGTGATCACGTAGCTGTTGGGCCCGACGTACTCCACCGCCTCGGGGTCGCCGAAGCCGGTCAGCGGGACACGGCGCAGGATACGGCCATCCAGTGACAACTCGATTAGCTCCGACCGGGCATTGGTGACGGTGAACAGGCTCTTGCGGTCGGGGTCGTAGGTCAACGCCGAGATGTCGTCGTCCAGGCCCTCGATAGGCCTGGCCTCGAGCACCACCTGGTAACGATCCAGGCCGATGCTCTGCTCAGCCGGCTGCCACCAGGTCTTGAGGTTGAACCAGCCCCGCTCGAACAAGCGGAACTCGTGCCCGGCAGCCCCCAGCACGAGCAGGCAGACAAACACGAAGAAGACGAAGATCAGGCGAACGTGGCGGCGCATGCGGGCGGACTCGGCAATAGGAGCGCGTAGCTAACCACTATCAACTGAAGCAAAGCTTAATGCCACCATCAGAAATGGCTGATCGGTCAGTTCTTTTTGAAGCGATAGAACAGATTCGGCTCGCTGACCATGTACAGGTTGCCCTGATCGTCCATTGCCACTCCCTCGGCCCGCGGAATGGTGTCAGCCAGGCCATTGAAGCCGCCCAGCAGGGTCATGAAGCTGACCTGCTCACCCTTTTCGTCAAGCTCGAGCAGCATGTTGGAGTCTGCCGACAATGCCAGCAGATGCCCTGTGCGCGGGTCGATACCCAGCGCGGACAAGTTGCGCAGATCCAGTTCGTCGCTGGCCAGCGGCTGCTTCTGGCCCTTGAGCGGGCTGCGCCCATCGGTGTTCCAGATGAACATCCTGGGCGGCCGCTCGGCGCCGATGACCAGGCGCTGGCGCATCAGGTCCCAGGCAATGGCCTCGAAGCCCTTGTTGCCTTCATCAGCGTCGCCCAGGTCGTAGGGCTGGTAGTCGGCGCGGTTCAGCGACGTGGTGCCGGCATCCACCTTGACCAGCGTCAGGTCATGGTTGCGCTCATCGACGATGGCGATCTGGCCATCCTCAAGCACCGCCACCCCTTCCGGGTTGGACCAGCCCACCAGGGGAATCTTGCGCAACACGTCGCCATCGAGGGTGAGCTCGACCAGGAACGGGTGCTTGCCCATGACTGCGAACAACGACCGGGTGTGCGGGTTGAACGCCAGGTCCGACGCCTCGTCACGCTCCATGCCGGGCAACGGCTTGGCATCGATGTCGACCACGTAGCTGGGCAGCCAGATGCTTTCCTGGCGTTCAGCCTGGCTTTCGAAACCTTCCTTTATCCACAGCAGGCCGCGGTCGTCCCAGTGCATGGCCGAAATGACGCCATAGCCAATAACCGCAGCTGCTGCCAGGCCGAACGGCCAGCGCCGGTAAAAGGGGCGCTTGGGAGACACGGAAGCGCGGGAGGGAGAGGGCATGCAAGGGTCCTGAGGGTAGGCGTAGGTTCGCGCATTATCCGCAAAGGGTGTGAAAAAACGGTAAACGTCTCTGCACTTTTTGCAGGAAAGGCGCGAACCTTCGGGTCAGAGTACCCGGCTCTCGAACCGGCTGACGCCTGGAAGCTCCAGCACCAGCTCGTCGCCAACCTTGAACGGCCCCACGCCCGCCGGAGTGCCGGTGAGGATCACATCACCCGCCTGCAACGAGAAGCACGCGGCCATATGCTGGATCATCGGCACGATAGGGTTGAGCATCATCGCGCTGTTGCCGTCCTGGCGCACCTCGCCGTTGATGGTCAGGCGTATACCGATGTCCTTCACATCCTCGAAGGCGCCTGCCGAGACGAACGGCGGCAGCACGCAAGCACCATCGAAGCTTTTGCACAGCTCCCACGGCAGGCCCTTTTCCTTCAGTTTGCTCTGCAGGTCGCGCAGGGTGAGGTCCAAAGCCGGGGCATAGCCGGAAATGGCATCGAGCACTTCTTCCTCGGTCGGCTTGGTCGACAACGCCTTGCCCAGCAACACCGCGATTTCCGCCTCGTAGTGCACCGAGCCACGCTCGGTCGGAATCTTGAAGCCACCTTCCAGGGGCACCACGCAACTGCCGGGCTTGATAAACAGCAGCGGCTCGCTGGGGATGGGGTTGTCCAGTTCCTTGGCATGCTCGGCGTAGTTGCGGCCAATGCACACCACCTTGCCCAGCGGGAAGTGGATGCGCGTGCCGTCTACGTACTGGTGCTGGTAACTCATGGCCGACTCCTGTGAACACTGCTTTTTATTCGGGAGCGAAGATCTTACCCGGATTCATGATGCCGTTCGGGTCGAACACCGCCTTGATCGCCTTCATGCAGGCGATTTCTTCCGGTGAGCGGCTGTAGCCCAGGTAATCGCGCTTGGTCATGCCCACGCCGTGCTCGGCGGAGATCGAGCCGTTGTAACGCTCGACGATCTCGAACACCCACTTGTTGACCTTGGCGCAGGAGGCGAAGAAGTCGTCCTTGCTCATGTGGTCGGGCTTGAGGATGTTCAGGTGCAGGTTGCCGTCGCCGATATGGCCGTACCAGACCACCTCGTAGTCCGGATAGTGCTCGCCGACGATGGCATCGATGTCGCGTAGAAACGCCGGCACTTTCGAGACGGTGACAGAGATGTCGTTCTTGTACGGCGTCCAGTGGGAGATGGTCTCGGACAGGTACTCGCGCAGCTTCCACAGGTTCTTCAGCTGGGTGTCGCTCTGGCTCATCACCCCGTCCAGCACCCAGCCCTGCTCGACGCAGTGCTCGAAGGTGGCGAGCGCCTCGTTGGCCACCTCCTCGGTGCTGGCTTCGAACTCCAGCAGGGCATAGAAAGGGCAGTCGGTTTCGAATGGCGCGGGCACATCGCCCCTGGCGAGGATCTTGGCCAGGCCCTTGTCGGAAAAGAACTCGAAAGCGGTGAGGTCGAGCTTGCCCTGGAAGGCGTGCAGCACTGGCATGATCGCGTCGAAGTCAGGCGTGCCCAGCACCATCGCCGTAAGGTTGCGCGGCGCACGGTCGAGGCGCATGGTCGCCTCCACCACGAACCCCAGGGTGCCTTCGGCGCCGATGAAGAGTTGGCGCAGGTCGTAGCCGGTGGCGTTCTTGATCAGGTCCTTGTTCAGCTCGAGCAGCTCGCCCTTGCCGGTGACCACCTTCAGCCCAGCCACCCAGTTGCGGGTCATGCCGTAGCGGATCACCTTGATTCCGCCGGCATTGGTGCCGATATTGCCGCCGATCTGGCTGGAGCCGGAGGAGGCGAAGTCCACCGGATAGTAAAGCCCCTGGTCCTCGGCGAACTGCTGAAGCTGGCGGGTCACCACGCCCGGCTGGCACACGACGGTTCGATCGAACTCATTGAAGGCCAGGATCTGGTTCATGTAGTCGAAGGCGACCACCACCTCGCCATGGGCGGCCACGGCAGCGCCCGACAATCCTGTACGCCCGCCCGATGGCACCAAGGCGACCTTGTGCCGGTTGGCCCAGCGCACGATGGCCTGGACTTGATCGATGGTTTTGGGGAAGACGATCGCGCTTGGCGCAGGCGGGTAGTGCTTGGTCCAGTCCTTGCCGTAGGCGTCGAGCGAGGCAGGGTCGGTGAGGACCTTGCCAGGGTCGACCAGGGTCATCAGTTCATCAATTACCACGGACTGGGTCATCGCTGGAACTCTCGACTTATTCATAGTCACCCTGAGCACGCTTCACCTGTCGGGATGGGCTCAGATTGTGTCGCGTATGCTAGCATAGCCCTCCCGCTGTTCGTGCTAAGGCCGACGCCGCGCCGCTTCACCCCCCTCGCCATTTTTCTCCGGGATACAGGTTTACGCAGATGAGCAAGACTTCTCTCGACAAGAGCAAGATCAGGTTCCTTCTTCTTGAAGGCGTCCACCAGAATGCGGTGGATATCCTCAAGGCTGCCGGGTACAGCAACATCGAGTACCTCACCGGCTCGCTGCCGGATGCAGAGCTGAAGGAAAAGATCGCCGATGCCCACTTCATCGGCATCCGCTCGCGCACCCAGCTGACCGAAGAGGTCTTCGACTGTGCGAAGAAACTGGTCGCGGTCGGCTGTTTCTGCATCGGCACCAACCAGGTCGACCTGAGCGCGGCCCGCAACCGCGGCATCGCGGTGTTCAACGCGCCGTACTCCAACACCCGTTCGGTGGCCGAACTGGTGCTGGCCGAAGCCATCCTGTTGCTGCGCGGCATCCCCGAGAAGAACGCCTCCTGCCACCGCGGTGGCTGGATCAAGAGCGCGGCCAACTCCTTCGAGATCCGCGGCAAGAAACTGGGCATCGTCGGCTATGGCTCGATCGGTACCCAGCTGTCGGTGCTGGCCGAAAGCCTGGGCATGCAGGTCTACTTCTACGACCCGCTGACCAAGCTGCCGCTGGGCAACGCCACCCAGGTCACCAGCCTGAACGAGCTGCTGGGCCTGGCCGACATCGTCTCGCTGCACGTGCCCGAGCTGCCATCCACCCAGTGGATGATCGGCGAGAAGGAAATCCGCGCGATGAAGAAGGGCGCGATCCTGATCAACGCCGCCCGTGGCACCGTGGTCGAGCTGGACCACCTGGCCGCCGCGATCAAGGACAAGCACCTGATCGGCGCCGCCATCGACGTGTTCCCGGTCGAGCCACGCTCCAACGACGAAGAGTTCGAAAGCCCGCTGCGTGGCCTGGACAACGTGATCCTGACCCCGCACATCGGTGGTTCCACCGCCGAAGCCCAGGCCAACATCGGCCTGGAAGTGGCCGAGAAGCTGGTCAAGTACAGCGACAACGGTACCTCGGTGTCGTCGGTCAACTTCCCGGAAGTCGCGCTGCCGGCCCACCCAGGCAAGCACCGCCTGCTGCACATCCACGAAAACATCCCGGGCGTACTCAGCGAGATCAACAAAGTGTTCGCCGAGAACGGTATCAACATCTCCGGTCAGTTCCTGCAGACCGACGAGAAAGTGGGTTACGTGGTCATCGACGTCGATGCCGAGTACTCCGATCTGGCCCAGGAAAAACTGCAGCATGTGAAGGGCACTATTCGCTCGCGCGTACTGTTCTAAGTTTGCCGGCTGCATGAGAAAGGGAGGCCCTGGTGGCCTCCCTTTTTCGTTGCGTGCGTCTACAGAGCAAGCGTCATTTGACGATGACGGTGATCTTCTGTGACTCGACGCTCGGTTTGAACGGCACATGGTACATGTCGCCCAGCACCAGTTGCAGGGCGTGCTTGCCCGGCGTCAGGGTGATGGTCGCCTCGGTCTGTGCCTTGCCGAAGTGCAGTACTTGCGGGCCAGCTGGCAGGGGTGCGTTGTTCTCCGGCATCAGGCTGGTCGGCAACGGCATGTCGGCGACCGGCGCCTTGTCCACATCTACCAGCAGATGGTGATGCCCGGTGTGCGGAGTCTGGTCACCCGCAGGCTTGAGGCCCATGCCCTCGATACCGAACTTGACGGTGAAGGTCTTGTCGACCGTGGCCCCGTCGGCGGGGGAAACGATGAAGACCTTGGCGCCCTCCGGTGGCTGCTGGCTCTTCAGCGCATCCGCGGCACTGGCGAACACCGACGCCCCCATCAGCAGACCGGCGACGGCAGCACGCGAAAATAGGCTTTTCATTCACTTCTCCTGTGATTCACTTCAATTGACCGCTATCACTTAAACGAAGCACAGCGGTACTTCACCATAGTCCAACCAGCCAGGCAGAGGTTCAAAAACAGGGGCAGAAATATTTCAGGCCGGCGTAAACATTAACGCGGCTACACGGTCATAGGCTGCGTTCGACCGCGGCAGAAAAGAAAGCCTCGGCGAATGACATTCACCTGCCGAACAAGAAGGGGCACTCATGCGTTTGACCATTGGCATTCTGCTGGCGGTATTGTTCAGCCCACTGGCCCAGGCCGAACTGATCGACGAAATCAACGACCGTGGCGAACTGCGGATTGCCGTGCTGAGCGATTCACCACCTTATGCGTTCAAGGAAGACGAACACCTGACCGGTTTCGAGATCGAGTTGGGCCAGGCCCTGGCCAAGGAGCTGGATGTGCGGGCCGAGTTCGTCGAGACCGCAGCCGAAGAGGTGCTGCCTGGGGTGGAGAGCGGCAAGTTCGACATGGCCTTCAATAAGCAAGGCATCGAACCGAGCGACCAACTCGACACCATTCGGACCCTCGCCAGCCAGAAACTGGTGATTCCGTACCTGAAGGGCAATCCAGCCTTCGAGACGGCTGTGAGCAATGCCCTGCAACGGATCGAGGACGATGGCCGCCTGGCTGACCTGGAAAGCAAATGGCTCAAGGGCACCAAGCAGGCGAGCGCCGGACAGTAACACCACATCGCGGGGCAAGCCCGCTGCCGCGCAACGCTGCCGTCATGCTCAGCATTGCGTGGGAACGGGCTTGCCCCGCGATCAGATCTGGCTCAACGCTCGCTGCGCGTCTTCCAGCTCCAGCTCGCTGAACACCAGTACCCCTTCGCGCCGCAACAAGGCCGTGGTCACGCCCTCACCTGCCACCTTCACACCGCTGAAACTGCCGTCATAGGTCTGCAGATTGCCACACGAGGGGCTGCCCGACTTGAGGACCACCACACGGATGCCATGCCGACGCACCAGTTCCAGCGCCACGCGGGCCCCGGCGAGAAAGGCGCCGCTGACATCATCGCCGGTCACCGTCAGCACCTGTGCCTGCCCATCCAGAACCGCCCCGCCCTGCCCACCGGGTATCTCCGCAGGCGGTCGTGGTGTAGGCAAGCCACCGGCAACCTCCGGGCACAGTGGCACCACCCTGCCTTCTGCCTGCCAACGCTGCAATACGTCGGGATGGCCGCTGGCACGCCCGTCATAGCGTACCGGCTGGCCCAACAGGCAGGCGCTGACCAGCACCTTCGCCAGCTCAGAACGGCTCATTGCCACGGCGCCGGAACCAACCGGTCAACGACAGGCGTTCACGCCCTGCCGGGAGTACCTCGTGCGGGACTTCACCCGACAGGAACACCACCAGGCTACCGGCCAACGGCGCCACGTCGTGTTCGACATCGCCCTTCAGGAACATGCGCAATTGTCCACCGTCCTGCGGCTGCCAACCCTCGTTGAGGTACAGCACGGCCGACACCATGCGCCGGTCATCGTCGCGGAAGCGGTCGAGATGGCGCTTGTAGAAGGCGCCCGGCGGATACAGGGCAAAGTGGCACTCAAAGTCCTCGAGCCCCAGGAACAACCCCCGGTTGATGGCCTGGCGCAGGCTGTCCATTGCCCCCAGGTAGCGGTCGCAGACCTCCGATTCACCGGGGTCGATCCACTGGATCTGGTCGCCACGGATCGCCTCGCGGATCTCCTGCGCGGCGCCACGCCCTATGCCGGCGGGGTTCAGCTCACCCTCGGCGTAGCGACGACGGCATTCGGCCGCCAGCGCACGCGACAGTTCGTCGGGCAGGAAAAGAGATTGCTGCGACCAGCCACGGGTGGCCAGGTCATCGACAATGGTCGACAGCAGCGGATGTTCGGAAGGAATGTGCATGGCGCATCATAGCCATTCGGCCATCGCTCGCACAGCGCCACTTGGTCAGGAAGCGCCGCTGGCGACTCGACAAAGCCCCGCCACGCCAAGGACAATAGCGGCCTGCCGACAGGAGTCCTGAATGCGCCGTCTGTTTTCCCTGCTTCTGCTGATGATCTGCACCATGCCTGTCTGGGCAGACACCCTCGATCAGCTGTACAAGGTCGCTGGCTGGCCCGACCAGCGCGCCCATTTCAACGATGCCGTGAGCGCCGCCCAACAGCGCTACCGCAACAGCTTGCCGCCTGCGGTCTACCAGGCGCTGGTCAACAACAGCAACCAACGGTTCCAGGCCCAGGCCATGGACCAAAGGGCCCAGGCGCAACTGCGCGCCAACCTGCCCAACCCCTCGCCGGCCCTGGCCTTCTTCCAGTCGCCGCTGGGGCGCAAGGTCGTGGCCGCCGAGCTACTTGCCACACGCAAGGACCAACTGGCCAAGCACGCCAAGGGCCTGCCGAAGATCCAGGCCAGCGACAACCGCGTGCTGATCGTCGGCCACCTGGCCCAGGCCTTGCCCGCCCGCGAGGCCGGCGCCGAGGTCAGCCTGGCGATCGCCGGCGTGGCGGCCGACAGCCTGAGCTCGATGCTGCCCGGCCTGTTCGGCGGCGGCCAAGCCCAGAACCTGCTCGATGGCCAGCGCCAGCGTTTGATGAACCAAGTGGGCGAGGATTTGAACAACACGTTGTTGTACGTCTATCGCGACCTGTCCGACGCTGAGCTCGAGCAGTTCGCCACCTTCGCCGAATCGACGGACGGCCAGGCCTACTACAAGGCCGCGGTGGCCGCGATTCGCGCCGCCCTGGCCGTGGGCCAGAACGCCGCCAACCTGAAGTAAGTCAGTCCAGGCGCTGGCCGATGAACTCGAAGTAGCGCTGGCGGATGCCGGGCAGCTCGTTGGCCAGGTGGTGCCGTGCCTCAGGCAGCATGAGGATCTGCGGCTCTGCGAACTTGGCCTTGAGCACCTTGAGGTTGTACGGCCAATCTACCGTACCGTCCGCCTCGCCCTGCACGATCAGCGGCCGCCGCGTACTCCGGGGCGCGGCTTCGATGCGCCGGACCCACTTCATCAGCGCACCGACCCAGGCGGTCGGCAGGCGCCGTGGCTGTAGCGGGTCAGCTTCGAGAAAAGGCAGGAAGCCCGGGTCGTTGGTGTTTTCGCTGAAGCGCCGCTCGATGCCATTGACGAAGTGGCGCAGCACGCAATAGCTCAGCTTCGACCAGCGCCAAGCGCGCGGGCGCACCAGGGGGGCCAACAGGATTGCCTCGCCGTCGACAGGGCTGCTTTCGCCCTGGTGCAACAGATGGTCGACCACGATCGCCCCACCGGTGCTTTGGCCACAGAGATGCCAGGGCCGTGGCAGGTCGAGCAGGCGGGCCTGTTCGAACAACGCCTCGAGCACCTGCTGGTAGATGCTGAAATCATCGATGCTGGCCCGTTCGCCACTGGACAGACCATGCCCAGGCAGATCGCAGCCGATCACGGCGTAGCCGCGCCCCAGGGCCCATTCGATCACATGGCGGTATAGCCCCATGTGATCGTAGTAGCCATGCAACAGGAACAACGTCGCCTGTGGCCGTTCGGGCAGCCAGACCTGGCCGACCAGGTCGAAGCCTGCCACCTGGAAGCCGCCCAGCCAACTGTGTGCGGACAGGCCCAGGCCGTAGAAGCCCTGGTAGGCCTGGCCCTGGGTGGACAGCAGGTGGCGATCGGCAAGGGGCGGCAGGCTGGCGCGCAGCAGGTCGGGGTGGAAACTGGCGGGCATCGGTACATCCAGAGTGAAGCAAGTATTGATCTGCGATATTCAGCTCTGGGCCGCGTCATGGCAAGCTTGCTGCCTTTCTCAACGACACACGCGACCTCGTGGGAGCGGGCTTGCCCCGCGATAGCGATGCTGGCTTCACCGCAGCCATCGCGGGACAAGCCCGCTCCTGCAGGTACCGCGACCGGGCCCCTATGGCGAAGCGACTTCTGATATTCCTTGCACTGCTGCTCTGCGCTGCCACCGCCTGGTGGGCCTACGACAGCTTCCAGTCCCGCTACCTGCGTCCGTTCGACAACCAGGCCACCTTCTTCGACGGCAGCCAACTGCGCCTCCCAGCCGAGCTGGCCGGCCCGGGCCCGATCCGCGTGGTGCACTTCTGGGACCCGGCCTGCCCGTGCAATGTCGGCAACCAGCAGCACCTGGGCGAGCTGGTCGAGCACTTCGCGCCGCTCGGGGTCAGTTTCCATGTCGTGCAAAAGCCTGGCAGCCACGGCCAACTGCCGGCCAATCTGGGAACACTGAAGCCCCTGGCCAGCCTGCCCGGCAGCGAGCACCTACCCGCCAGCCCCGCCGTGGCGATCTGGGACCACGACGGCAACCTCGCCTACTTCGGCCCCTACAGCGAAGGCGCGGTGTGCAACTCGAGCAACAGCTTCATCGAGCCGATCCTCAAGGCGCTGGCACAAGGGCGTCGGGTGCAGGCCTCAAATACCCTGGCGGTCGGCTGCTATTGCCCCTGGATCGATTGACGCACCCGCGCCGGATTACCCACCACCACCGCTCCGGCCGGCACATCCCGGGTCACCACACTGCCGGCGCCGACCACGGCGTTATCACCGATGGTCACCCCAGGCAGGATGATCGCCCCGCCGCCGATCCAGACATTGTCGCCAATGATCACCGGCCGCCCACTTTCCAGGCCGCTGCGGCGCAGCGCCGGGTCCAGCGGGTGGTCGGCGGTGTAGATCTGCACCGCCGGGGCGATCTGGCAGTCGGCGCCGATGCGCACCGGCAGCACGTCGAGGATCACGCAGTTGAAGTTCATGAAGGTGTTGGCGCCCACGCTGATGTTGTAGCCGTAGTCGCAGTGGAACGGCGGACGGATCACCACGCCTTCGCCCACGTTGGCGAAATGCGCCTTCAACAAATCATGGCGCGCCTCGTTGGGTTTCTCGACGCTGCCGTTGTAGCGGTGCATCCAGTGCCGGTTGGCCGCCTGCTCGGCTTGCAGCTCGGGGCAGCCGGCATGGTAGAGCTGGCCTGCCAGCATTTTCTGTTTTTCGCTGAGGGACATGGAAACTCCTTTCAGGGGGCTATGCTCAGTTCGCGAATCCGCCGATGATCGGACCACATTCTTTCGCTCGAGTGCACAAGGAGTCTCGATGAAGCGCAGCCTGACCTTGCTGGCGGTGGTGATCGCCGTGGCCGCTGCGGGCGGCGGTTACTGGTACGTGCAGGGCAAGCAGCCCCAGCGTGATGGCGAAGCGGCCATCAACGGCTTGCAGGCGCCGGTCAGCGTGCGCTTCGATGCCCGTGGCGTGCCGCACCTGCAGGCGCAGAACGAGCAGGACCTGTACCGCGCCCTGGGCTACGTACAAGCCCAGGACCGTCTGTTCCAGATGGAGATCATGCGCCGTCTGGCTCGCGGCGAGCTGGCCGAGGTGCTGGGCGAGAAGTTGCTGCCCACCGACACCCTGTTCCGCAGCCTGCGCATTCGCGACCAGGCAGCCTTGATGGTGCAGCGCCAGGACCGCCAGTCACCGGCCTGGCAGGCGCTGCAGGCGTACCTGGACGGCATCAACCAGTGGCAGGCCAGCCACCCCAAGCCGATGGAGTTCGACCTGCTCGGCATCACGCCGCGCCCCTTCACCGCCGAGGACACCCTGAGCATTGCCGGCTACCTCGCCTACAGCTTCGCCGCCGCGTTCCGCACCGACCCGGCGCTGACCTACATCCGCGACCAGCTCGGCCCCGAGTACCTGAAGATATTCGACCTCGACTGGCAGCCCGACGGCGCCGTGGCCACGCCGTTGGCCGCCGCCGACTGACGCAGCCTGGAGCAGTTGGCGCGGCTCAGCCACGAGGCCCTGGGCGATGCCGGCATTCCGCAGTTCGAGGGCAGCAACGCCTGGGCCGTGGCCGGCAGCCATACCCGCAGCGGCCGGCCACTGCTGGCGGGTGACCCGCACATCAGCTTCGCGGTGCCGGCGATCTGGTACGAAGCCGAGCTGTCGGCACCAGGCTTCAACCTGTATGGCTACTTCCAGGCGCTCAACCCGTTCGCCCTGCTCGGCCACAACCGCGACTTCGGTTGGAGCCTGACCATGTTCCAGAACGACGACGTCGACCTGATCGCGGAGCGGACCAATCCGCAGAACCCCGAGCAGGTGATGGTCGATGGCCGCTGGCAGTCGCTGGAAAAGACCGAGCAGAAAATCGCGGTCAAGGATGCGCAGCCGGCCAACATCACCTTGCGCCGCTCGCCCCACGGTCCGATCGTCAACAGCGTGCTCGGCGACACCGCCGGCCCGACGCCCATCGCCATGTGGTGGGCCTTCCTGGAAACCGAGAACCCGATACTCGAGGGTTTCTACCAGATCAACCGCGCCGACACCCTGGACAAGATGCGCGAGGCGGCAAGCAAGATCCAGGCGCCAGGGTTGAACCTGGTATGGGCCAGTGCCCGTGGCGACATCGGCTGGTGGGCGGCGGCGCGCCTGCCGATCCGCCCGGATGGCGTCAACCCGGCGTTCATCCTCGACGGCGGCAGCGGCCAGGCCGCCAAGCCGGGGTTCTACCCGTTCAGTGCCAATCCACAGCAAGAGAACCCGGCCAGCGGCTATATCGTCTCGGCCAATTACCAACCACCGGGCGCACTGCCCGTGCCCGGCTACTACAACCTGGCCGACCGGGGACGCCAGCTCGATCGCCTGTTACGCGACCCGGACATCAAGTGGGACACCCAGAACAGCCAGGCCTTGCAGCTGGACACCAGCACCGACTATGGCCCGCGTACCCTGGCACCGCTGCTCGGCACCTTGCGCAATGTCGCCCAAGGCGACGAAGAGAAGGAACTGGTCGAGCAACTGGCGGCCTGGCGCGGCGACTACCCGCTGGACTCCACCAGCGCCACGCTGTTCAACCAGTTCCTATACGAGCTGGCGTTCGCCGCCCTGCACGACGAACTGGGCGACACCTGGTTCCCGGTGCTGATCAGCACCCGTGCCATCGACGCCGCGCTGCCTCGCCTGGCTGGCGACCCTCAATCGCCGTGGTGGAATCTGCGTGGTAGCAATGAACACACCGATCGCAACGCCATCGTTCGCCTGGCCTGGCAGCGCAGCCTCAAGCACCTGCGCGAGACCTTCGGCAAGGATCCGGCCAGCTGGCAATGGGGCAAGGCCCATACCCTCACGCATAACCATCCGCTGGGCGTGAAGAAGCCGCTGAACCTGTTGTTCAATGTCGGGCCGTACGCCGCGCCCGGGACCCATGAGGTGCCGAACAACCTGTCGGCGAAGATCGGCCCGGCGCCCTGGCCGGTCACCTACGGGCCATCCACCCGCCGCCTGATCGACTTCGCCGACGCCGGCGCCGCGCTGACCATCAACCCGGTCGGGCAGAGTGGCGTGCCATTCGACCGGCACTATGGCGACCAGGCCGAGGACTACATCGAGGGGCGCTATCACAAGGCGCGGATGGGGGTGATTCCGGCGCAAAGCACGCTGCGGCTGGTGCCCAGATAGAAACCGGGGCCGCACAGCGGCCCTCTCGCAATCCATGAGGTCACGCAATGCAGAAACACTTCATCGAGATCGACGGAGCACGCATGAGCTATGTCGACCAGGGCCAGGGCTTCCCAGTGCTGCTCGGTCACAGCTACCTGTGGTCGTCCGCCATGTGGCAACCGCAGATCGACGCCCTGTCACGGCACTTCCGGGTCATCGTGCCTGAGCTGTGGGGCCACGGCGATTCCGCCGCTCCGCCCGCAAGCACCGTCGACATGGCTGCCCTGGCCCGCCAGCACCTGGCGTTGCTCGATGCCCTGGATATCCAGAAGTGCCACCTGGTCGGGCTGTCGGTTGGCGGCATGTGGGGCGCGCAGTTGGCCGTCGACCACCCTGAACGAGTCGACCGCCTGGTGCTGATGGACACCTACCTGGGCGCGGAGCCCGAGGCGACGCGGCTGAAGTATTTCGGTTTGCTGGATGCGGCAAGCAAAGCGGGAGCCTTCATCGACCCGTTGCTGGACGTTGTGGTGCCGATCTTCTTCCATGCCGGTGGCCAGACGGTGCCCGAGGTGCGCGAGTGCTTCCGTGCGGACCTCAAGGCAAGCAGCGCCGAAACCATCCGCGAAAGCCTCGACCCGATGGGCCGGGTGATCTTCGGCCGGCCAGACCTGCTGGCGCGACTCAGTGAGCTGCCGGGAGAGCGGACCATCGTGCTCTGTGGCGATCAGGACATACCAAGGCCACCGGCGGAGTCCGCCGAGATGGCGCAGTTGATTGGATGCCTAGCGGCACAGATTCCATTCGCCGGGCATATCTCCAGCCTGGAGAATCCGCAGGTGGTGAATGATTTCCTGTTGAACTGGTTACCGCGCAATTGCTGAGACCGAAAGGGGCTGCTTTGCAGCCCCGTTCAGGCGATCAGCCCTGCCAGTTGCCGCCCTCGACGATCACGCTCTCAGGCTTGGTGTCGTCGCTCAGCTCCTTGCGCACGTACTGGTCGTACAGCTTGAGCAGGAACTTCTCCTCGCCGAGCTTGGCCAGTTCGGCGTTCACCCAATCGCGCAACTCGGTATTGCCCTTCTTCACCGCCGGGGCGATCGGTGCTTCGTCACCCAACAGCTGTGGCAGCACGCGGTAGCCCGGGTTCTGCTTGGCCCAGCTGAACAGGATCAGGTTGTCCTGGGCATAGGCATCACCCCGACCGTTGGCCAACGCGGCCAGCGACTCGGTGTTCTTCTCGAACTTGAGCAGTTTCCAGTCCGGGTGGGTCTTGGTCAGCCAGATATCGGCGGTGGTGCCGGTGGTGACAATGATGGTCTTGTCGGCCAGGTCGTCGAGCTTCTGCACCGGACTGCCGTCGGCGACGATGGCCTGCACCGCCACGCGCAGGTTGGGGTTGGTGAAGTCCACGGCCTCCTTGCGCTCCGGGGTGACGGTCATGTTGGCGAGGATAAGGTCGACCTTGTCGCTCTGCAGGAACGGGATGCGGCTGGCAGGCTCGACCGCGACGAACTCGACCTTGTTCTCGTCGCCCAGCAGGTCCTTGGCGAAGCGACGACCGATGTCGGTGTCGAAGCCCACGTAGCGGCCGCTTTCATCGACGAAGCCGAACGGTGGCTTGTCGGTGAACACGCCGACGATCAGCTTGTCGCGGGCCTTGATGGTTTCCAGGTAGCTGCTGGCCGGCGAGGCGGCGGCGGGCTTGGCCGGGTCTTCGGATTTGTTGCAGCCGGCCAGCAGGGCCAGGCCCAGCAATGGAACGAGCAGTTTGGCGAACGGGGCAGTCTTCATGACAGTTCCTTGTGCAGTGGCTTAGACAGTGTCTTGGGCAGGCTTTCGACGAACGAGAATTTCTCCAGGAACTGCTGCGCGCGTGCGGTCTGCGGTTGAGTGAAGAAGCGCTCAGGGTGGTTCTGTTCAAGGATCCTGCCGGCCTCCATGAACACGATGCGGTCGGCCACCGCGCGGGCGAAGGCCATTTCGTGGGTGACGATGAGCAGGGTCATGCCTTCGCGGGCCAGACCCTGGATCACCTGCAGCACCTCCTTGACCATCTCCGGGTCGAGGGCGGCGGTGACCTCATCGAAGAGCATCACCTGTGGGTTCATGCATAACGAACGGACAATGGCGATGCGTTGCTGCTGGCCACCGGAGAGCTGGCGCGGGAACGCGTCACGCTTGTCCAGCAGCCCTACCCGGGCCAGCAGAGCCTCGGCCTGGGCCTGGGCCTCGTGGCGTTCGCGCTTCTGCACCTTCAGCGGCCCCAGCAGCAAGTTGTCGATCACGCTCATGTGGCCGAATAGGTGGTAGCTCTGGAACACCATGCCGACCCGTTGGCGCACCTGACGCCAGTCGGTGTCGGGGCCGAGCAGCTCCTGGCCGTCGAGGCGCAGGCTGCCGCCCTGGGCCTCTTCCAGGCCGTTGAGGCAGCGCAGCAGGGTGCTCTTGCCGCAGCCGCTGGGGCCGAGGATCACCACCACCTCGCCGGCCTCGACCTTGAGGTCGACGTCTGCGAGCACCTGGTGCTGGCCGAAGAACTTGTTGAAGCCTTGGAATTCGATCAATGGATTCATGCGTGGGCCCAGCGCCGCTCCAGCACGCGGGAGGCGGCTGACAGCGGATAGCAGACAAGAAAGAAGAACAGGAACAGCGCGCCGTAGATCAGCACCGACTCGTAGGTGCGCTCGATGATCTGCTGCCCCGCCTTGATCACTTCGACCACGCCGATCAGCACCGCCAGCGAACTAGTCTTGATGATCCGCGTGTAGATATTGATGGTCGGCGGGGTCATGCGCTTGAGCGCCTGGGGCAGCAGCACATAGGCATACAGCTGCCAGCCGCCCAGGCCGATCGACAACCCCGCCTCGCGCTGCCCGCGTGGCAGCGACTGCAAGGCGCCGCGCACCACCTCGCCGACCTCACTGGCGCCCCACAGGCCCAGCACCAGCACCGCGCACCAGAAGCTGGGGATGCTCAGGCCGAAGAAGATCGGCAAGCCGAAGAACACCAGGTACAGCCAGACCAGCACCGGAATCGCCCGGAACAGTTCCAGGTACACCTGCAACAGGATGTTCAGCCCACGGCTGCCGAGGGTCGCCAGCACGCCGTAGAGCACGCCGCCCAAGGTGGCGAACAGGATGCCCAGCGCCGAGATCGCCAGGGTCTGCCCGGCGCCCATGGCCAGTTGCGGCAGCGAAACCAGCAGCAACTCAATGCCCGAACTGGCCATGTTGCAGCCTCCGTTCCAGGTAGCGCAGCAGCAGCGACAGCGGCAGGAAGATCAGCACGCAGAGCAGGGTCAGCACGGCGAGCATTTCGTAGGTCTTGTAGTACAGGGCGATGTAGTTCTTGGTGGTGTAGAGAATCTCCGGCACCGCCACCGCCGAAACCACGGTGGTTTCCTTGAGCAGGAAGACGAAATTGGCGAACAGTGCCGGCAGGCTGAGGATGCCGGCCTGGGGCAGGATCACATGGCGCAGCAGCTGGCCCTCGGAAAGCCCGATGGAGCGCCCGGACTCCAGTTGCGCCCGTGGCACGGCCTCGACCCCGGCGCGCAGTACCTCGGTGAGGTAGGCACCGCCCATGAACGTCAGGGTGATGATCGCGGCAGCGAAGCCGGATACCTTCACCCCCAGGCTCGGCAAGGCGAAGTAGACGAAGAACAGCTGGATCAACAGCGGGGTGTTGCGCGCCAGCTCCACATAGCCCTTGACCAGGCGCCACAGGTACGGCGTGCGCAACACCAGGATCGTCGCATTGAGCAGCGCCACCAGCAACGAGGTGACGATTGCGATCGCCCCGACTTGCAGGGTCACGCCAACGGCCTTGAAGAAGGCCGGCAGTGTGCTAAGCATGAAAGCAGTGTCGAAGCTCATGGAAGGGGCCTCGGCACGGGGTCACGAAGGTACGGCATGGGAAGGTCCAGGGTCGGCGCGAGGGTAGCTCGGCGTCGTTTCACGAATAGTGGCGCTGTGCCGGTAAGCACGATTCCTAGACTCTAAAGGCATAAAAATATTTTTATAAATATCTTTATTGCATATCTATATCACCACCCCGTGACGCTCAGAAATTTCCTTCACTAGACGCGGATCTTTCCGAGGATTTTCCCCTCCAAGGGATTTCAAACTGTGACTTGCACGGCCCATCACATTCAACAAGGAAGACAACGATGAACAGCCCCTGCTTGCCTGCTTCGAACGAACAACTGCTGTGGCTCCTGGCGCTGCGCCGGGCCCTGGCGACTCAGCGCTGAGGCTTGCGCTGCACTGCTCGAGACCGGCCAGTCCGTCAGGCCAGCGCAAACAAAAACGCCGACGCAAAATGCGTCGGCGTTTTTCGTTCCAGGTCGCGTATCAGAACGCTGGCAGTACCGCGCCGCTGTACTTCTTCTCGATGAATGCCTTCACTTCCGGGCTGGTCAGCGCCTTGGCCAGCTTCTGGATAGCCGCGCTGTCCTTGTTGTCCGGGCGGGCAACCAGGAAGTTCACGTACGGCGAATCGCTACCTTCGATCACCAGGGCGTCCTTGGCCGGGTTCAGGCCGGCTTCAAGCGCATAGTTGGTGTTGATCATGTCCAGGTCGACCTGATCCAGCACACGCGGGAGCATGGCCGATTCAAGCTCCTTGAACTTGAGCTTCTTCGGGTTCTCGGCGATATCCTTCGGCGTGGCCAGGGCGTTCTTCGGATCCTTCAGGGTAATCAGCCCGGCCTTCTGCAGCAGCAGCAGGGCACGGCCACTGTTGCTCCCCTCGTTGGGGATGGCCACGGTCGCGCCGTCCTTCAGCTCGGCCAGGCTCTTGACCTTCTTCGAGTAGCCACCGAACGGTTCGACGTGCACGCCGATCACGGTCTCCAGGTGGGTGCCCTTGCCTTCGTTGAAGTTCTTCAGGTACGGCAGGGTCTGGAAGTAGTTGGCGTCCAGGCGCTTCTGGTCGACCTGCACATTGGGCTGGACGTAGTCGGTGAAGACCTTGATCTCCAGGTCCACGCCTTCCTTGGCCAGGGTCGGCTTGATCAGTTCGAGGATTTCGGCATGCGGCACGGGCGTGGCGGCCACCACCAGTTTCTCGGCGGCGTTGGCGAGGCCCGCGAACGACAGTGCGGCGGCCAGGGCGGTGGTCAGCAGGGTCTTTTTCATGGTGATCCTTGTTCTAAAGCTGGGCCATCGCAGATGGCGAGTCGGGTGCCCATCCGTTCGGGTGGGCGTGCAGCGGACAATACCGAGATTTTTTATTCCGGAACAATATCTTTTGATTAGCTGCTTATGCCAAAAACAAATGGCCATCACGCCCTTTGCTTATGAACGGCGGCAGACTGCTCTACGGCGAGCTTTTCCCCAGTCGTGCCAGCGCCGCGCCGAGCAGATCGCGCAGTTCGGCCAAGGTATCCGCCTCTCGACTGCCGCCTAGCTGCATGAGCTGGCGGGCCAGGCTGGCGAGGGGAGCGGTATCGGGCAGGTCGAGATGCGCGGGGAGGATTTCCTCGCCATCGCTGACCAGCAGGGCGAAGTGAATGACGTTCTCCAATTCGCGGGTATTGCCCGGCCAGGCATGCGCTTCGAGCGCCTGCTGGGCGGCCTCGCTGATGAGGGGAACCGGCCGATCCAGGCGCACGCTGTAGATCCCCACGAAGTACTCGGCCAACGGCAGGATATCGCCGACCCGCTCACGCAGCGCCGGCAACGCCAGCTCACCTTCGTGCAGGTAATGGTAGAGCCGCTCGTTGAAACGCCCCGCGCGCACTGCCAGCGCCAGGTCGATGCTGGACGCGGCCACCAGCCGCACATCGACCGCCTGCGGTTGCGTGGCGCCGACCCGGATCACCTCGCGATTCTCCAGGGCGGCCAACAGCTTGCCCTGGATCGCCAGGGGCAGGTCGGCGATCTCGTCCAGATACAACGTGCCGCCATTGGCCGAACCGAACCATCCGGCGCGACTGCTGGCAGTACCGCCCTGGCTACCGGCGCTGTAGCCGAACAGCTCGGCATCGGCATAGGTCGGGCTGATGGCCGCGCAGTTGACCGACACGAACAGCCCGCCCCGATCGCTGGCGCGATGAATCTGCCGGGCCAGCAGCTCCTTGCCAGTGCCGGTCTCGCCGCGAATCAGCACCGGCAACGGTTGTGGCGCCAGCCGCTCCAGGGCCTGGCGCAGCGCCTGGGAGCGCGGATCGACGAACACCAGCGCCTTGGCGCGGATGCTCAGCGGGCTCTTGTCCAGTTCGGGGAAGGTCAGCAGCGGCTGACCGAATGGTGTGTGAAATGTCATGGAATACTCCCGCCCCGGCCGCAAGCGGTCGAGGGATTCAGCTCAGTCGATGAAACCTGTGGATCAGGCGCGGCGCAGGGCGCGCTGGTCGACACGGGCCTGCAGCCGGTAGAGATAGGCAAAGCCTTGCTCCCAGCGCAGGTGCCCGGACTTGACGTTGATATGCCCGGCGTTGGCCAACAGCCCGGCTTCGGCGCCCCAGGCCTGCGCCAGGTACAACGCGCGCGGCACGCTCACCGCCGGGTCGTTGTCGGAGCTGACCACTTGGCTGGGAAACGGCAGGGCCTGCAGGGGAATCGGCGCGAAATTGCGCAGGGCCGGCGCGCAATTCGGCCGCTCGACATCCGCCGGTGCCACCAGCAGCGCGCCGCGCACCCTTTGCTGTAGATCAGGGCTGGCCTGGGCGGCCCAATGCGCGACCGTGATGCAGCCGAGGCTGTGGGCGATGAGAATCACCGGCGAGCGCTCGGCGGCAATCGCCTGCTCCAATGCCTGTACCCAATCGCGCCGTTGTGGCGTGAGCCAGTCGCTCTGCTCGACCCGTGCGCTGTTGGGCAGGCTGCGCTGCCAGTGACTCTGCCAATGGTTGTCTGGCGATCCTTGCCAGCCCGGCACAATCAGGTAACGAATCGACTCATTGCGCATGGGGACGCCTCCGGAAGTTTGCGTGCTTGGGTGCAAGTATAGGGAGGGGGTTATATTCGTAAAGGAATAAGAAGCTATTTATTAATAACCAAAATACCAAAATGAAAGAGTCCTGGCTTCGCGCATAAAAAAAGGGCCATCCCCTGCCAAGGAAAATGGCCCCTAAGCACTTGCCTGAAGAAGGTATCGCCGGTCAGCGCGCGGTAATCACCGCCAGCTTGCTGATCCCGGCACGCTCGATCGCCGCCATTGCGCGGGCGACCTCGCCATAGTTCACACCATCGTCGGCCTGCAGCTGCACACGCAGCTCGGCGTCCTTGTCCTTGGCAACCTTGAGGTTGGTCTCCAGCAGGTCGGGCTGGATCTCGTCCTTGTTGATGAACAGCTTGCCGCTGCCGTCGATGCTCACCACCAGCGGGTCCTTCTGCTCCACCGGGGCCACGGCCTCGGTCTTGGGCAGGTTGATCGGGATGGCGTTGGTCAGCAACGGCGCGGTGACGATGAACACCACCAACAGCACCAGCATGACGTCCACCAACGGCGTGACGTTGATTTCACTCAACACTTCATCGCTGTCCTGGGTCGAGAAGGCCATGTCAGGACGCCTCCTTCACAGGTTGGGTGAAGCCGGTGTGCTGGCGCTGCACCGCCGGGTGCACCAGCACGCGGAAGGCACTCTTCTGCGCCAGGCTGTAGAAGTCGTGGGCGAAGTCGTCGAGGTCGGCGGCGGTCAGCTTGAGGCGACGGAGGAAGTAGTTGTAGACCAGCACCGCTGGCACCGCGACGGCGATCCCCACGCCGGTGGCCACCAACGCCGCGCCGATAGGCCCGGCCACGGTCTCCAGGCTCGCCGAGCCCGCCGCGCTGATGCCCTTGAGCGCCTCCATGATGCCCCACACCGTGCCGAACAGGCCGATGAAGGGCGAAGTGCTGCCGATACTGGCCACCACCGCCAGGCCGGTTTCCAGCGAACGACGCTCACGGACGATCTGCTGGCGCAGGGCGCGCTCCAGGCGGTCCTGGTGGTTGATGGCCTGGCTCAAATCGTTAGCGTGACCAGGCTCGCCAACCGCGATCGCCGCAAAGCCCGCCTGGGCGACACGGGCGGCCGGGCCTGGCAGATCGTGGGCCGGCTCGGCGGCGGAGTCGAGGCTGGACGCAGCCCAGAACTGCTGGTGGAAGCGCTTGTCCTGGTTCTTCAGGCGCACGAACTGCACGACCTTGACCAGGGCCAGCGCCCAGGTGGCGACGGAGAAGCCGACCAGCAGCCAGATGACCGCGCCTTCAACGGATTCGAGGGGAGATGCCAACACGCTCATGATGAAGTCCTTCCTGTGTACGCTCGCAAGTTAACGAAGCTTGAAATCGATCGGTACGCTGACCCAACCCACCTGGGCCACCTCGCCCTGCTTGGCCGGGACGAAGCTCCAGCGTTTCACCGCGGCCAGTGCGGCGGCGTCCAGGGCGTCGCGGCCACTGCTCTTCTGGATCTGGATCTGCCCCGGCTTGCCACTGGGCAGCACCTCGACGCGCAGCAGCACGGTGCCCTCCCAGCCACGGCGCTGGGCCATCTGCGGATATTCCGGCGCCGGGTTCTTGAGGTACGCGGCGTTGGCCGAGGCTGGCGTCACCGGGGCCGGGGCGGGTGGCGCAGGCGCAGGCGAAGGCGGAGCCGGCGCGGCCACGGACGTAGGCGTGGGTGGCGGCACTTCGACTGGTTTCGGCTGCGGTTTTGGCTGTGGCTTGGCCACAGGCTTGGGCACGACCTTCGGCTTGGGTTTGGGCTTGGCAGCCAACTCGTCGAGCACCGGCGGTGGCGGTTCGAGCACAGGCGCTGCCGGGGCTGGCGGCGGCGGCTCGACGACTGGCGGCGCGGGCGCGGCGAACTCGATGGTCATGGGCGGAATCTGCGGCGGCACGATGGGCAACGCCGGGGTCGGTGCCTGGTTGATCCAGTAGGCGACGGCACCGTGCAGGGCCAGCACCAGCAGCACCAACGCCAGCTTGTCGCGTCGTTTGAGGCCGCTCAGCGGCGTGCGTTGCAGGCGTAACTGGCCAAGCGGCAGGCGTAGCGTGCGTCCGAGCTCGACCAGGTCGCCCGATGCCGGGTGCCATGGCGGCTCAAAGGCCCTGACGGCCGTCTGGACATTACCCATTGCTAGAAACTCCTGGAGTGATGATTCAGGTGTGTGGCTGAATCATCGGGCCTAGGGGCTTAGCTCATAAAGAAATGTTTAAACGTAAAATTAGACCTAAATGGAATAATTATTTCGATGGTCTGTCCACAACCCGCGTATTTCGCGGCCTGCCGCAGAACAGCTTGCGAACGATGCCTTATCAGCATGCAAAATATTCGTTCAAGGCATCAATCCGCTGCGAGGGCTTTACCCTCGATCGCTGGCAAGCCAGCTCTCACAGGTCATTGCAGCAGACCCTGTACTGTGGGAGCCGGCTTGCCGGCGATGGGCTGCAGCGCAGCCCCGACTATCCGCCAGCACATAAAAAACCCAGGACCATGCCCGGGCTTTTCCTTTCATGCCTGCAGCTCAGATATCCGCCACCTTCTGCCATACCTTTGGCCGGAAGAACAACGTCTCCCCGCGCGCCAACCCGGTCAGGCTGTCGTGATCCTTGACCACCTCGGCCTCGATCAGCTCGCTTTGCCCTTCCACCTTCAAGGTGACCCG
Organism: Pseudomonas sp. RC3H12; assembly: GCF_018596375.1. Lineage (NCBI taxonomy): Bacteria > Pseudomonadati > Pseudomonadota > Gammaproteobacteria > Pseudomonadales > Pseudomonadaceae > Pseudomonas > Pseudomonas sp. RC3H12. The sequence goes on from NZ_CP075595.1 coordinate 4,602,722, forward strand.
GGTGGTCGCGCCCAACGGGCGGATATCGCGGACCTCGGCGGCATGGTGGCCTTCGGTCTCATGGCGCGACAGCGACACCTCGTGCGGGCGGAACAGCACATGGTGGCCTTCACTGAGCGCCAGGCGGTTGGAGTCACCAAGGAAGTGGTAGACAAAGTCGTTGGCCGGCTTTTCGTACACCTCGCCAGGCGAACCGATCTGCTCGATCACGCCCTTGTTCATCACCACGATGCGGTCGGCGACTTCCATGGCCTCTTCCTGGTCGTGGGTAACGAATACCGAGGTCAGGTTGATGTCCTCGTGCAGCCGCGCCAGCCAGCGGCGCAGCTCCTTGCGCACCTTGGCATCCAGCGCCCCGAACGGCTCGTCGAGCAGCAATACCTTGGGCTCCACCGCCAGGGCACGAGCCAGGGCGATACGCTGGCGCTGGCCACCGGACAACTGCTCGGGGTAGCGATCGGACAACCAGTCGAGCTGCACCATGTTCAGCAGCTCGTGGACCTTCTCGGCGATCTTGCTCTCGCTCGGGCGCTCGCCCTTGGGTTTCATGCGCAGGCCGAAGGCGACGTTGTCGAACACGCTCATATGGCGGAACAGCGCGTAGTGCTGGAACACGAAGCCGACGTTGCGATCACGCACGTCGTGCCCGGACACGTCTTCACCATGGAACACGATGCTGCCGTCATCCGGGGTTTCCAGGCCGGCGATAATGCGCAGCAGGGTGGTCTTGCCGCAGCCCGACGGGCCAAGCAGGGCAACCAGCTCGCCGCTGTGGATGTCCAGGTTGATGTTGTCCAGGGCCTGGAAGCTGTTGAAGCGCTTGCTGACGTTACGAACTTCGATCGACATGAATCATTCCTCCGCGGCGCTGTGGCGCAGGCGGTTAATACGGTTCTCGCTCCACTGCTTGAGCAGCAGGATGAAGAGCGCCAGGATCAGCAGCAGGCTGGCCACGCTGAAGGCCGCGACATGGTTGTACTCGTTGTAGAGGATCTCCACGTGCAGCGGCAAGGTGTTGGTGACGCCACGGATATGCCCGGACACCACCGACACCGCGCCGAACTCGCCCATGGCCCGGGCGGTGCACAGCACCACGCCGTAGATCAGGCCCCATTTGATGTTCGGCAGCGTGACGTGCCAGAACATCTGCCAGCCGTTGGCCCCGAGCAGGCGCGCGGCCTCCTCTTCCTGGGTGCCCTGCTCCTGCATCAGCGGGATCAGTTCACGGGCGACGAACGGCACGGTGACGAAGATGGTCGCCAGGACGATGCCCGGCAGGGCGAAGACGATCTGGATGTCGTGGTCCTGCAGCCACGGGCCGAACAGGCCCTGGGCGCCGAACATCAGCACGTAGACCAGGCCGGCGATCACCGGTGACACCGAGAACGGCAGGTCGATCAGGGTCACCAGGATACTCTTGCCACGGAAGCTGTACTTGCTCACGCACCAGGCGGCGCTGACCCCGAACAGCAGGTTCAACGGTACCGAGATGGCCACCGCCAGCAGGGTCAGCTTGAGCGCAGACAACGCATCGGCCTCGAAGATCGCCTCGAAGAAGGTGCCGAAGCCGTTTTTCAGGGCCTGGGACACAACGATCACCAGCGGCAGGGCCAGGAACAGCGCAAAGACGATCCAGGCCAGGGTGATCAGCACGCGGCGCGAAGTGGCACTGCCACGCCGGGCGGCGTTGGCGGCGGCGGTTGCGCCAAGGGTTGATGAAGACATTAGCGGGCCTCCTTCAAGGGGTTTCGATGCGCCGCTGCAGCAAGTTGATCAGCAGCAGCAGGATGAAGGAAACCACCAGCATCAATACGCCGATGGCAGTGGCGCCGGTGTAGTCGTACTGGTCGAGCTTGACCATGATCAGCAACGGCAGGATCTCGGTCTTCATCGGCATGTTGCCGGCGATGAAGATCACCGAGCCATACTCGCCAACGCCACGGGCGAAGGCCAGGGCGAAGCCGGTCAACCAGGCAGGCAGCAAAGCGGGCGCCAGCACATGGCGGAACACCTGCAAGGGTTTCGCGCCCAGGCAGGCAGCGGCCTCTTCCACCTCACGCGGGATGTCAGCCAGCACTGGCTGCACCGTGCGCACCACGAACGGCAGGGTGACGAACGTCAGCGCCAGGGTAATGCCCAGTGGGGTGTAGGCGATCTTGAAACCAAGATCCGTGGCGAACTGGCCGACCCAGCCCGCAGGGGCGTACAAGGCGGTCAAGGCGATGCCGGCCACGGCGGTGGGCAGGGCGAACGGCAGGTCGATCATCGCATCGATGACCTTGCGCCCGGGGAAGGTGTAGCGCACCAGCACCCAGGCCAGCAGGGTGCCGATCACGCCGTTGATGATGGCGGCGAACAGGGCGGTGCCGAAACTCAGCTTCAGCGCGGCGATGACCCGCGGCGCGCTGACGATGCTCCAGAACTGCTCCCAGGTGAGCTGCGAGGCATGGATGAACATGGCCGCCAGCGGTATCAGCACGATCAGGCTGAGGTACACCAAGGTGTAGCCCAGCGTCAGCCCGAAGCCGGGTATGACGGGGGAAATGCGACGTGACATAAAGGTCCCTGGTTGAACGCACGAAGCCCGGGAGTCATCCCGGGCCGGTGCAGGCTACTGGAGGGTTTTGTTTGTGGGGCTGCTGCGCAGCCCTTTCGCTGGCAAGCCAGCTCCCACAGTGGCGGTGCATTCCCGCTTCCTGTGGGAGCCGGCTTGCCGGCGAAAGGGGCGCGAAGCGGCCCCGCTTGTTCATTGCCGATCACTGTGCCTGATAAATCTGATCGAACACACCGCCATCGTTGAAGAACTTCGGCTGCGCAGTCTTCCAGCCACCGAAGTCCTTGTCGATGGTCACCAGGTCCAGTTTCGGGAACTGCTTGCCGAATTCGGCGGCAACCTTCGCGTCACGCGGACGGTAGAAGTTTTGTGCAGCGATCTTCTGGCCAGCCGGGCTGTACAGATGCTTGAGATACTCCTCGGCGATCTTCTCGTTGCCCTTCTTCTCGGCGTTCTTGTCGACCACCGCCACCGGCGGCTCGGCCAAGATTGACAGCGAAGGCACGACAATCTCGAACTTGTCGGCGCCACCGTCTTCCTTCAGCGCCAGGAAGGCTTCGTTTTCCCACGCCAGCAGCACATCGCCCTGCCCGTTGTTGACGAAGGTGATGGTCGAGCCGCGGGCGCCGGTATCGAGCACCGGCACGTGCTTGAACAGCTCCTGCACGTAGGCCTTGGCCTTGTCTTCGCTGCCGCCGGTCTTCAGGCCATAGGCCCAGGCGGCGAGGAAGTTCCAGCGGGCGCCGCCGGAGGTCTTTGGATTGGGCGTGATCACCGAGACGTCTTTCTTGATCAGGTCGCCCCAGTCCTTGATGCCTTTCGGGTTGCCCTTGCGTACCAGGAACACGATGGTCGAGGTGTACGGCGTGCTGGCGTCCGGCAGGCGCTTCTGCCAGTCCTCGGGCAAGGTCTTGCCAAGCTTGGCGATCTCGTCGATATCGCCGGCCAGGGCCAGGGTCACCACGTCGGCGCGCAGGCCGTCGATGACCGCGCGGCCCTGCTTGCCCGAACCACCGTGGGACTGCTGGATCTTCACCTTGTCGCCGGGGTTGGCGGCTTGCCAATGCTTGATGAACTCGGCGTTGTACTGCTGGTACAACTCGCGGGTCGGGTCATAGGACACGTTCAGCAATTCGTAGTCCTTGGCGATCGCGGAACCGGCAAAAACGGCACTGGCCAGGGCGGCAAGCGCATAACGGCGGATGGACATGGTGAAGCTCCCGATTGGCATTTTTCTAGTTTTGAAGGGGTGCGGTGTCAGCCGGTCTTGTTACCGGGCTGCTGCAGGCGGAACTTCTCCTTGCGTTCGATCTGCACCACCTGGGCGTTGTGCACGGTGATCTCCACCGCGCCAAAGCGCAGGTCGCGCAGGGCACTCTGGATTTCACGCAGAATGGTGGCTTCGTCCTGACCGTCGATGCTGCGCAGAGATGCACTCATGCTCGTTCTCCTGTGAGTAAGGGCGCCGGGCAGAGGTTTTGAAGGGGATTTGCGCCTGGCTTGAGGGCAATACTAGTGAGGCGCGGATATTCTTAAAAATACTGTTTAAGAATGTTTATATAACCATTAACGCGAACACTGAACCCTGTGGGAGCTGGCTTGCCAGCTCCCACAGGGTGCGCGTGGTTCTCAGGAAGTCTTTTCCGGCTCGCGGATCTTGTACCAGGCCACGTACAGCGCCGGCAGGAACAACAGCGTCAGCAGCGTTGCGCTGATGATGCCGCCGATCATGGCGTAGGCCATCGGCCCCCAGAACACTTCCCGGGCAATCGGGATCATGCCCAGGCTTGCCGCCGCCGCCGTCAGCAGGATCGGCCGACGGCGGTGGTTGGTCGCCTCCACCACCGCGTCCCAGGGGGTGTAACCCTGTTCCTCGAATTCGTCGATCTGGGTCACCAGGATCACCGAGTTGCGGATGATGATCCCGGCCAGAGCGAGGATGCCGAGGATCGCCACGAAACCCATGGGCGTGCCCGTGGGCACCAGGGCCAGCACCACGCCGATCAGCCCCAGCGGCGCGACGCTGACCACCAGGAACAGCTTCTGCACGCTGTGCAGCTGGATCATCAGGAAGGTCGCCATGAGGAACAGCATCAACGGAATGACATCGGCGATCGGCCCCTGGGCCTTGCCGCTCTCCTCCACCGTACCGCCGGTGGCCACGCCGTAGCCGGGCGGCAGCTTGCCGGCGAACTCGTCGATTTTCGGCTTGAGCTGCGCCACCAGGTTGGTCGGCTGGATATCGCCGACCACCGAGGCCTTGATGGTGATGGTCGGCTTGCGATCGCGCCGCCACACCAATGGCTGCTCCAGCTCGTAGCGCACGGTGGCGAACGCCAACAGGGGAATGGATACACCGCTGGGGCTGACGATCTGCAGGTTCTGCAGGGTGTCGGGCGAGCCCCGCTCGCTGTCCTCGGCGCGTGCGATGACGTCGACCAGGTAGATGTTGTCGTTGACCTGGGTGACCGGCACGCCGCTGACGATGCTGTTCATCACATTGGCCACGTCTTCGGACGACAGCCCCAGCTGGCGTGCCTTGTCCTGGGCGATCTCGATGCGCAGCACCTTACCGGGCTCGTTCCAGTCGTACATCATGTCGCCGATATGTTCGTTGCCATCGAGCACCGTGGCCAGTTCGATGGCATAGCGGCGCACCTGGTCGATGTCCTTGCCGCTGACCCGGTACTGGATCGGCCGGCCCACCGGTGGGCCCATCTCCAGCGACTGCACGTTGCTGCCGATGCCGACGAAGTCCTCGCGCAGCAGTTTCTGCAGGCGCTCGATCATGCCCTGGCGCTCTTCGAAGCCCTTGCTGACGATCACCAGCTGGGCGTAATAGGGATTTTGCAGTTGCTGGTCGAGGGGCAGGTAGAAGCGGATCGCGCCCTGGCCGATGTAAGTGCTCCAGCGCACGAGGTCGGGGTCGTCCTTGATCTTCGCCTCCAGGCGATCCACCACCTTGCGCGTTTCCTCGATCGAGGCGTTCTGCGGCAGGTCGAGATCGACCAGGATCTCCGGGCGGTCCGAGGATGGGAAGAACTGGTTCTGCACGAAGCGCATGCCCACCACCGACAGTGCGAACAGCACGATGGTGCCGATCACCGTCACCCAGCGGTGGCGCATGCACCACAGCAGGCCATGTTCGAATGCCCGACCCACTCGCCCAGGTTCGGCCTCGTGGGGCTTGAGCTTTTCGCTGCTGAGGATATGCACCCCCAGCACCGGGGCGAAGAACACCGCCACCACCCACGATACCAGCAGCGCCACGGCGATCACCGCGAACAAGGTATAGGTATATTCACCGGCCGAGCTGGCATTGAGGCCGATCGGCACGAAACCGGCCACGGTCACCAGGGTGCCGGTAAGCATGGGGAAGGCCGTCGAGGTGTAGGCGAAGGTCGCCGCCTGCTCTTTCGTCTCGCCCATTTCCAGGCGCGTGACCATCACCTCCACGGTGATCATCGCGTCATCCACCAGCAGGCCCAGGGCAATGATCAGCGCACCCAGCGAGATCCGCTGCATAGTGATATCGCTGTACTCCATGAACACGAACACCATGGCCAGCACCAGCGGGATCGAGCAGGCCACCACCAGCCCGGCACGCACGCCCAGGCTGACGAAGCTCACCACCAGCACGATCACCACGGCTTCGAACAAGGCACTGGTGAAGCCGCCAACCGCCTGCTTGACCACCACCGCCTGGTCGGACACGGTGTGCACGCCGACCCCGACCGGCAGTTCGCTGACGATGCTGTCCATCTTCTTCTTCAGCGCCGCGCCAAACACCTCGATGTTGCCGCCGGCCTTCATGCCGATGGCCAGGCCGATGGCCGGCTGGCCGTTGTAGCGGAAGATCGGCGACGGCGGGTCGACATAGCCACGCTCGATGTCGGCGATATCGGCCAGGCGGAAGAAGCGGTCGTTAATGCGCAGGTTGACCGTCTCCAGGTCCTTCTCCGAGGCGAACTGCCCGGTGGTGCGCACCGAGATCCGCTCGGGGCCGGCTTCGATCACCCCCGCCGGGGTCACCGCGTTCTGCGATTTCAGCGCCTCCATGACCTGCCGCTGGTCGATGCCCAGGGCTGCCAGCTTGCGGGTGGAGAAGTTCAGGTAGAGCACTTCGTCCTGGGTGCCGATCAGCTCGATCTTGCCGATGTTGTGCACCTCGCGCACCTCCGCGCGGGCCTGCTCCACATAGTCGCGCAGCTGACGCAGGTTCAGGCCATCGGAGGTGAACGCGTAGATCGAGCCGAACACGTCGCCGAACTCGTCGTTGAAGCCCGGGCCCTGTACGCCCTGGGGGAACTGGCCGCGGATGTCCTGGATCTTCTTGCGCACCTGGTACCAGATGTCCGGAATGTCCTTGGCCTTGGTGGTGTCGCGCAGGTACACGTAGACCGTCGATTCACCGGGGCGGGTATAGCTTTTCACGTAGTCGAGCGAATCGAGCTCCTCGAGTTTCTTTTCGATCCGGTCGGTGATCTGGTACAGCGTCTCGTCCTGGGTCGCGCCGGGCCAGCGGGTCTGGATCACCATGGTCTTGATGGTGAAGGACGGATCCTCCTCTCGACCCAGGTTGAAGTAGGAAAAAATCCCCATCAGCAGGCCGACGAACATCAGGTACCAGACGAAGGACTGGTGCTTGAGCGCCCATTCGGAGAGGTTGAAGCTTCCTTTCATCGTGCGTCCTCGTCGAAGATGACCTTCTGGCCAGGCTTGAGGCTGTTCACGCCGGCGGTGACGACGCGCTCGCCGGGTTGCACACCGGAGGACAGGATGATGCTGTCAGGGCCACGCTCCGCCAGGGTGACGTCACGGGTGGCCACGGTCTTGCCCTGCGGGTCGACCACCCAGACCTGGGTCTTGCCATCGCGCTCGAGCAACGCGGAACGCGGCAACTGGCTGCGCGGCGTCAGCGCCGAGGTCAGGGTGACGCTGATCGCGGTCCCCAGGTGGAAAGCCTCCGGGGTGCTGGCCAGGGTCAGGCGGGCGCGGCGGGTACGGGTGGTGGCATCAGCCTGGGGCTCCAGCTCGCGCAAGGTGGCAGTAGTGTTGATGCTCGTGTCGAGCTGCGAGGCGACGGTGAAGGTGAGGTCGCGGCTCAGTTGTTCGGCCAAGGCTATCGGCAGGTCGATCACCGCTTCCTTCACGTCCGGGCGCGCCAGGGTGACTACGGCCTGGCCGGCGCTGACAGTCTGCCCGGCCTCGGCCTGCCAGGCCGTGATCACCGCGGCATGGTCGCTACGCAGGGTGCTGTAGTCGAGCTGGTCGCGGGCCTGGCTGACTGCCGAACGCGCCTGCGCCAGCGACGCGCCGGTAGTCTTCAGGTTGGTCTGGGCGATGTCCAGCTGGGCTTGGGCGCCGACGCCGCGGTCATACAGTTGTTGCTGGCGACGGGCATCGGCCTGGGCATTGATCCACTGCGCCTGCACCCGCGCGAGGTCGCCTTCGGCGGCACGCAGCTGGTTCTGCTGGTCGGTCGGATCGAGGGTAGCCAAGGTATCGCCGGGCTTGACCTGGGCCCCGACATCCAGCCAGCGCCGGGCGATACGGCCAGACACGCGGAAGCCCAAGGTGCTCTCGAAGCGCGCCTGGATATTGCCGGCAAAGCGCCCAAGCTGCGCTTGCACCTGGGGCTCGACCACGGTCGACAACACCGGTCGCACGGGTTCGGGCTGGGCTTCCTCTCCACCACAGGCAGCCAGCAACAGGCAGGCAGACACTATCGGCAGCAACGGCCTCATGGCGCGACTCCCCCGTTTCTGGCATCGACCTTCTCGACCTGAATACCTGGGTTCAACAGCTGGCCACCACTGACCACCACCACCTCACCGGCCTCCAGGCCCTCGCTGATCACCACTTTTCCGGTCAGGTAGCGCGCCACCTGGACCTTGCGCAGTTGCGCCTTGTCACCCTCACCGACCACCCACACGGCGGGCTCGTTCAACGCCTTGGTCAGGACTGACCAGGGCAGCTCGACGCTCGGTTTGCCATGGGCACTGGCCGACGCCGTTACCGGTGCCCCCAGGGCCATGCCCTTGGGCACATCGCGCAGGGCCACCTTGACCTGCACCGTGCCGCTTTGCGCAGAGACCGTCGGGGTGATCTCGCGCACGTGGCCTTGGGCGGTGATGGCGGGGTTGTCGATCAGGCTGACCGTCACGCCCTTGTCACCGCTGGGTGCCACCAGCAGCGATTCATAGACATTGAACACCGCGTCACGGTCGCCATCGACCGCCAGGCTGAAGATCGGCATGGTCGCCTGCACCACTTGGCCGACTTCGGCCTGGCGCGCAGTAATCACGCCGTCGGCCTCGGACACCAATGCCGTGTAGCTCAGCTGCTCGTTGGCGTTGGCCAGTTGCGCCTGGGCGGCCTTGAGCGCGCTCTGGCTGCTGCGCAACGCGGCTTCAGCGGAGTCGTATTCGCTTTGGCTGGTGTAGCCCTTGGGCAAGAGTTTCTGCTGGCGCACGAACGCGGCGCTGGTCTGGGTAACCCGGGCCTGTTCGGCGAACACCTCGGCCTTGGCAGAATCGACGTTGTTCTGCAGGTCCTTGGGGTCCAGGCGCGCCAGTACCTGATTGGCCTTCACATGGTCACCGACATCGACGCTGCGCGCAATGATCTTGCCGCCCACGCGGAACGACAAGTCGGTCTGCACCCGCGCCTGCACGTCACCGGTCAGGGTGACCCGGGCGGCAAAGTCGGTGGGCTGCACCTGCTGCACCGCGACCCGGGGCAGCACCTGGCGGACCTCCTCCTTGCCACATCCTGAAAGCAGGGACAGCAACCCCAGGCAAACGACCAGCGGCACACGCTCTAGCGTCATGCAGGCTCCTTGCTTCTCTCAGGTGAAAGGGATGCGTTTGAAAGCGTAGATCAGGGATCGACAAACGGCATCGGCCAGGGTTCAACAAAGCGAGGCGGTATCGGCGATACTGCGTTCCGACCGCTCAAGGATGCCGCCTATGCTCACCACCCTGGCCATTGCCAACTACCGCTCGATCAACCAGCTGGTGCTGCCGCTGGGCCGGCTGAACGTGATTACCGGTGCCAATGGCAGTGGCAAGTCCAACCTGTACAAGGCCTTGCGCCTGCTGGCCGAGACCGCGCGCGGCGGCGTGGTCAACGCGCTGGCTGCCGAGGGCGGGCTGGAATCGACCTTCTGGGCAGGCCCCGAGAAGCTCACCCGGCGCATGCTCAACGGCGAGGTGCCAGTGGAAGGCGGGCCACGCCAGCAAGCCCGGCGCCTGAAAATGGGCTTTGCCGGCGAAGACTTCGGATACGCGATCAGCCTCGGTCTGCCCGAACCCAGCCGGTCGAAGTTCGCTCTGGACCCGCAGATCAAGCAGGAGACGATCTGGGCCGGCCCCCTGTGCCGACCCGCCAGCCAACTGGTGCAGCGCCATGCGGGGATGGTCAAGGCCCGCGACGGGCGCCAATGGCAGGTGCTGCACCAGCACATGACCGAATTCGACAGCCTGTTCGACCAGGTCGGCAGTCTCCAGGGCTCCCCCGAGGTGCCGCATCTGCGCGAGCAGATCCGCAGCTGGCGCTTCTACGACCATTTCCGTACCGATGCCGAGGCGCCCGCCCGACAATCGCGGCTGGGGACGCGCACGCCGGTGCTGCATCACGATGGCCGCGACCTCGCCGCCGCCCTGCAGACCATCGACGAGATCGGCGACCTGCAGGCCCTGCAGGATGCAGTGAGCGACGCGTTTCCCGGCGCCCGGCTTGCGGTCGACGCCCAGCCCGGCGGTCTGTTCGCCCTGCGTTTCCACCAGGCCGGGCTGTTGCGGCCGCTGAGCGCTGCCGAGCTGTCCGACGGGACCTTGCGCTACCTGTTGCTGGTGGCTGCCCTGCTCACGCCGCGCCCACCGAGCATGATGGTGCTCAACGAGCCGGAGACCAGCCTGCACCCGGACTTGTTGCCGGCGCTGGCGCGCCTGATCCGCCGCACGGCGCGCGAATGTCAGGTATGGGTGGTGTCGCACGCGCCGAGGCTGGTGGCGGCCCTGGAAGAGGATGCCGACTGTAACTCGATCCACCTGGAGAAGACCTTGGGGCAGACCGGTATCGTCGGGCAGGGCATGCTGGATGAGCCGGCCTGGAACTGGCCGGACCAGGGCTGAAAAGACCGCGGGGCAAGGCGCATCGGCACACCGCCGATGCGACTTGCCCCGCGATGCGTTGGCTCAGGCCTGCGCGGCGGCCTGGGCCGGACGACGTACCTGCGGCTGCGAGACGTTCGCCGCGGCGCCCTCCTCGATGGCCTGCTGGATCGCCCGACGACGACGCTCCTCGGCCTGGCGGCTGAAGTACCAGACCATGAAAGTCACCAGCGACACCGACAGCAGGATCAGGCTGGCCACGGCATTGATCTCCGGCTTCACGCCCAGGCGCACGGCCGAGAACACTTCCATCGGCAGGGTGGTCGAGCCAGGGCCGGAGACGAAGCTGGCCAGCACCAGGTCATCCAGCGACAGGGCGAACGACATCATGCCGCCCGCCGCCAGCGACGGTGCGATCATCGGGATGGTGATCAGGAAGAACACCTTCCACGGCTTGGCACCCAGGTCCATGGCCGCCTCCTCGATGGACAGGTCCAACTCGCGCAGGCGCGCCGACACCACCACCGCCACGTAGGCTGCGCAGAACGTGGTGTGGGCGATCCAGATGGTGACGATGCCACGCTCCTGCGGCCAGCCGATCATCTGCGCCATGGCCACGAACAGCAGCAACAGCGACAGACCGGTGATCACCTCGGGCATCACCAGTGGCGCGGTGACCAGGCCACCGAACAGGGTGCGGCCCTTGAAGCGGGTGACCCGGGTCAGCACGAAGGCCGCCAGGGTGCCCAGCGCCACCGCGGCGACCGCCGTGTAGCAGGCGATCTCCAGCGAGCGCATCACCGAACCCATCAGCTGGGTGTTGTCGAGCAGGCCGACGTACCACTTCACCGACCAGCCGCCCCATACCGTTACCAGCTTGGAGGCGTTGAACGAGTAGATCACCAGGATCAGCATCGGCAGGTAGATGAACAGCAAGCCGAGCACCAGCATCAGCTTGGAGAAACTGAAGCGTTTCATGCGCGGCCCTCCATCTCTTTGGCCTGGCTGCGGTTGAACAGCAGGATCGGTACGATCAGGATCGCCAGCATCACTACCGCCAGCGCCGATGCCACCGGCCAGTCACGGTTGTTGAAGAACTCTTGCCACAACACTTTACCGATCATCAGGGTTTCCGGGCCGCCGAGCAGTTCAGGAATCACGAACTCACCCACCACCGGGATGAACACCAGCATGCAGCCGGCGATGATGCCGTTCTTCGACAGCGGCACGGTGATCTTCCAGAAGCTGTTGAAGGTGCTCGAGCCAAGGTCGGATGCAGCTTCCAGCAGGCTTTCGTCGTGCTTCACCAGGTTGGCGTACAGCGGCAGGATCATGAACGGCAGGTACGAATAGACCACGCCGATATACACCGCCAGGTTGGTGTTGAGGATCTGCAGCGGTTGGTCGATCAGCCCCAGCCACAGCAGGAAGCTGTTGAGCAGGCCGTTGTTGCTGAGAATGCCCATCCAGGCGTAGACGCGGATCAGGATCGCAGTCCAGGTCGGCATCATGATCAGCAGCAGCAGGACGGTCTGCGACTCTTTCCTGGCCTTGGAGATGGCATAGGCCATCGGGTAGCCGATCAGCAGGCAGAGCAAGGTACTGAAGAAGGCGACCTTGAGCGAGCCGAGGTAGGCCGCGATGTACAGCTCGTCCTCGGTCAGCAGGCCATAGTTGGCCAGGTTCAGCACCAGCTGAACCTTGCCTTCCAGGTAGGTGTAGATCTCGGTGTACGGCGGGATGGCCACATCGGCTTCGGCAAAGCTGATCTTCAGGACGATGAAGAACGGCAGCATGAAGAACAGGAACAGCCAGATGAACGGCACGCCGATCACCAGGTGCCGCCCCTCCGGGACAAGGCGCTGGAATGCTCGCTTGAGCTTGCGGATTTTCATGACCGCAGTACCACGCCGCTGTCGTCTTCCCACCACACGTAGACTTCGTCGTCCCAGGTCGGGCGAGTGCCCTGGCGCTCGGCGTTGGCGACGAACGACTGGACGATCTTGCCGCTGGGCAGCTCGACGTAGAACACCGAGTGGCCGCCGAGGTAGGCAATGTCGTGGACCTTGCCGCGCGACCAGTTGTGCTCGCAGGTCGGCTGCGCGGTGGTGACCAGCAGCTTTTCCGGCCGCAGGGCGTAGGTGATGTGCTTGTCCTCGACCGAAGTGGTGACACCGTGGCCGACGTAGATCTTGCGCTCCAGCTCCGGGCTGGCGATGACCGCATGGCCTTCGGCATCGTCGACCACTTCGCCTTCGAACAGGTTGACGTTGCCGATGAACTCGCAAACCAGGCGGCTGGTCGGGGTTTCATAGATATCGATCGGGCTGCCGATCTGGGCGATCCAGCCCAGGTGCATGATGGCGATGCGCTGGGCCATGGTCATGGCCTCTTCCTGGTCGTGGGTCACCATCACGCAGGTCACGCCCACGCGCTCGATGATCTCCACCAGCTCCAGTTGCATCTGCGAGCGCAGTTTCTTGTCCAGCGCGCCCATCGGCTCATCGAGCAGCAGCAACTTGGGGCGCTTGGCCAGCGAGCGTGCCAAAGCGACGCGCTGGCGCTGGCCACCGGAGAGCTGGTGCGGCTTGCGCTTGGCGTACTGGGTCATGTGCACCAGCTTGAGCATCTCGGCCACACGGGCGTCGATCTCGGCCTTGGGCATCTTGTCCTGCTGCAGGCCGAAGGCGATGTTCTGCGCCACGGTCATGTGCGGGAACAGCGCGTAGGACTGGAACATCATGTTGATCGGCCGCTCGTAGGGCGGCATGTCGGTGATGTCGACGCCATCGAGGAAGATCCGCCCTTCGGTCGGACGCTCGAAGCCAGCCAGCATGCGCAGCAAGGTGGACTTGCCGGAACCGGAGCCGCCCAGCAGGGCGAAGATCTCGCCCTTGCGGATTTCCAGGGACACATCGTCCACGGCTACCGTTTCGTCGAACTTTTTCGTGACCCGGTCGATCTTGACCAGCACCTGCTTGGGTTGCTGGCCACCCTCGAGGGCTTTCTTATAGGCACCGGAGGCAACTGCCATGAGTGAAACTCCCAACAAGATTTGTGTGCCCGCCGCTGCGCTGGCGGGCCTGGATTGTTACTTGCCCGACTTGACCTTGGTCCAGCTGCGGGTCATCAAACGTTGCACCTTGGGTGGCAACTCGGCGTTGACGAACATCTTGTCCAGCACTTCCTGCGGTGGGTAAACCGCGGCGTCAGTCCTCACGGCCTGGTCCATCAGGTCGCCAGCCTTGGGGTTCGGGTTGGCGTAACCGACGTAATCACTGACCTGGGCGATAACCTCAGGTTTCAGCAAATAGTTGATGAAGGCATGGGCCTCTTTCACGTTCTTGGCGTCCTTGGGGATCGCCAGCACGTCGAACCAGAGGTTGCCGCCTTCCTTGGGAATGGCGTAGGCCAGTTTCACGCCCTTCTTCGCTTCTTCAGCGCGGGACTTGGCCTGGAACACATCACCCGAGAAACCCGCCGCGACGCAGATGTCGCCGTTGGCCAGGTCGGTGATGTACTTGGACGAATGGAAGTAGGTCACGTAGGGGCGCACCGCCAGCAGCTTCTGCTCGGCCTTGGCGTAGTCCTTCGGGTCGGTGCTGTTGGGGTTCAGCCCCATGTAGTTGAGCACCGCCGGCAGCATCTCGTCGGCCGAATCGAGGAAGGCCACGCCGCACTGGCTGAGCTTCTTCATGTTCTCGGGCTCGAACAGCACCGCCCAGGAATCGATCTTGTCGGTGCCCAGCGCCGCCTTGACCTTCTCGACGTTGTAACCAATGCCGTTGGTGCCCCACAGGTAGGGAACAGCGTACAGGTTGCCCGGGTCGTTCTTCTCCAGGCGCTTCATCAGCGCCGGGTCCAGGTTTGCGTAGTTGGGCAGCAGGTTGCGGTCAAGCTTCTGGAACGCGCCCGCCTTGATCTGCTTGCCCAGGAAATGGTTGGACGGCACCACCACGTCATAGCCGGTGTTGCCGGCCAGCAGCTTGCCTTCCAGGGTTTCATTGGAGTCGAAGACATCCTGCACAGGCTTGATGCCTGTGGCTTTCTGGAAGTCCGCGAGTGTGGTCGGGCCGACATAGTCGGACCAGTTGTAGAAATGCACCGTGGGCGCCGCTTGGACGCTGCAAGCCAGCGTCAGACCCGCTCCAGCCATCAAGGCCTTGCGAAAAACAGAAATAGACAAGTGGGTGGTCCTCACAATCAGTGCCTTTGCTGGCGGTAGACTTCGGCCGCTCACGCAAAACCGGCGCGCAACTTACCTTCACGGCGGGGATGCCGCAAACTTATTTGCCTCAAGCGCCCTCCAGGGCGGGAAGGCCCGGCCCAGAGGGGGTGTGCATCGGACTTACTTGCCCGACTTGATCTTGGTCCAGCTGCGAGTGATCTCACGCTGGGCGGTCTTCTCTGGCGCCTTGATAGCGTAGAGCTGCGCCTTCACTTCTTCAGACGGGTAGATCGCCGGGTCGCTGGTAATGTCTTTGTCCACGAACTCGGTGGCAGCCTTGTTACCGTTCGGGAAACGCACGGCGTTGGTGATACCGGCCATCACTTTCGGTTGCAGCAGGTATTCCATGAACTTGTAGGCAGCGTCGAGGTTCTCGGCGTCTTTCGGAATGGCGACCATGTCATAGAAGGTGCCAGCGCCTTCCTTCGGAATGACATAGCTCAGCTTGACCTTGTCACCGGCCTCGTGGGCACGGGCCTTGGACTGCTCCAGGTCGCCCGAGTAGCCCACCGCCACGCAGATGTTGCCGTTGGCCAGGTCAGAGATGTACTTGGAGGAGTGGAAGTAGGTGATCGAAGGGCGAATTTTCAGGAACAGGTCCTCGGCCGCCTTCAGGTCCTCTTTCTTGGTGCTGTCGCTCGGCTTGCCCAGGTAGTGCAGCGCGGCCGGGATCATCTCGGTCGGTGCATCGAGGAAGCTCACGCCGCAGCTCTTGAGCTTGGCGATGTTCTCTGGCTTGAACACCACGTCCCACGAGTCGATCTTGTCGATGCCCAGCGCGGCCTTGACCTTCTCCGGGTTGTAGCCGATGCCGATGGAGCCCCACATGTAGGGGAAGGCGAACTTGTTGCCCGGGTCGCTGGCATCGCCGACCGCCTTGAGCAGGGCCGGGTCGAGGTTTTTCCAGCTCGGCAGCTTGGAGCGGTCCAGCTCCTGGTAGACGCCGGCCTTGATCTGCTTGGCCAGGAAGTTGTTGGACGGCACGACGATGTCGTAACCCGACTTGCCCGCCAGCAGCTTGGCTTCAAGGGTCTCGTTGCTGTCGAAGACGTCGTAGACGACCTTGATGCCGGTCTCTTTCTCGAAGTTGGCCACGGTGTCCGGGGCGATGTAGTCCGACCAGTTGTAGACGTGCAGCACCTTGTCGTCAGCCTGAACAGCGGTGGCCATGGCACCCATCAGGGCGGCGGCCAGCAGCGTCTTGCCCAATTTCTTCATGCGTAATGCTCCAGAATTTATTATCAAGCCATCTGTTCAGCAGCCAGGTACCACGGGACGCGCGTTGGGCGACTAAACAGCCGTTAGTCTGGCAAGTTACAAGGCGCTGTTTCAACAGAAGCAGGGCCTTGCAACGACATTAATGTCACCTCGCCAGCCTAGCAGACTGTCATTTGACCGCCTCGTAGGTCAGATCCAGGCACTTGCGCGCCTTTTCCACCAGTTCGTCGATCTCTTCGCGGCTGATCACCAGCGGCGGCGCAATGATCATGGTGTCGCCCACCGCGCGCATCACCAGGCCGTTCTCGAAGCAATGGGTGCGGCAGATCATGCCGACGCCCCTGCCCTCATAGCGGCTGCGGGTGGCCTTGTCCTTGACCAACTCGATCGCGCCGAGCAGGCCCAGGCCGCGTACCTCGCCCACCAGCGGGTGGTCCTGCAGCTCACGCAGTCGTTTTTGCAAATACGGTGCCGTTTCGTTGCGGGCACGCTCGACAATCTTCTCGTCGCGCAGGATGCGCAGGTTTTCCAGGCCCACCGCCGCTGCCACCGGGTGGCCGGAGTAGGTGAAGCCGTGGTTGAAGTCACCACCTTCGCTGATCACCTTGGCCACTTTGTCACGCACGATCACACCGCCCATGGGGATGTAACCGGAGGTCAGGCCCTTGGCGATGGTCATCAGGTCGGGTGCAAGGTCGTAGTAGTCGGAGCCGAACCACTCGCCGGTACGGCCGAAACCGCAGATCACTTCGTCGGCGACGAACAGGATGTCGTACTTGGCGAGGATCTCCTTGATCTTCGGCCAGTAGGTCTCAGGCGGAATGATCACCCCGCCCGCACCCTGGATCGGCTCGGCGATGAAGGCGGCGACGTTGTCCTCGCCGACTTCGAGAATCTTCTTCTCCAACTGCTCGGCCGCCCACACGCCGAATTCGTCCGGGGTCATGTCGCCCCCCTCACCGAACCAGTACGGTTGCGGGATATGCACGATGCCCGGGATCGGCAGGCCGCCCTGCTCGTGCATGCCACTCATGCCACCCAGGCACGCACCCGCAAAGGTGGAGCCGTGGTAGCCGTTGATGCGGCCGATGATGGTCTGCTTGTGCGGCTTGCCCTTCAGCGCCCAGTAGTGGCGAACCATGCGCAGCACGGTGTCGTTACCCTCGGAACCGGAGCCGGTGAAGAACACATGGGTCATGCCCTTGGGCGCCACGTCGGTGATCGCCTCGGCCAGCTCCAGTGCCGGCGGGTGGGCGGTCTGGAAGAACAGGTTGTAGTACGGCAGTTCGCGCATCTGTTTTTCTGCCGCCTGCACCAGCTCTTCGCGGCCATAGCCGACCGCCACGCACCACAGGCCGGCCATGCCGTCGAGGATCTTGTGCCCCTCGCTGTCCCACAAATGCACACCCTGCGCCTTGGTGATGATGCGCGGCCCCTTTTCCTTCAGCTGTTTGTAGTCGCTGAAAGGTGCAAGGTGGTGCTCGCCGCTCAGGGTTTGCCATTCACGGGTTTGCGGGTTGTTGACGCTCATGTGCTTCTCCATGGTCCGGTGGCCGCGCCCTGGCGGCCTCAGGGTTGATCACACGGCAAACAGCAGGAACTCTCGCTCCCAGGAGCTGATGACGCGCTTGAAGTTCTCGTGCTCGGCGCGCTTGGTGGCGACGTAGCCGGTGATGAATTTCTTGCCCAGGTACTGCTCCAGCGCGCGGCTGATTTCCATGCGCTCGAGGGCGTCCTCGATGGTCAGCGGCAGGCGCAGGTTTCGGCGCTCGTAGCCACGACCCTGGACTGGCGCGCTGGCCTCGATGCCTTCGACCATGCCGATATAGCCACACAGCAGGCTGGCGGCAATGGCCAGGTACGGGTTGGCGTCGGCCCCCGGCAGGCGGTTCTCGACCCGGCGGTTCTGCGGCCCGGCATCCGGTACGCGCAAGCCGACGGTGCGGTTCTCTTCGCCCCACTCGACGTTTACCGGCGCGGAGGTGTCCGGCAGGAAGCGACGGAACGAGTTGACGTTGGGGGCGAACAGCGGCAGGGCCTCGGGAATGAACTTCTGCAGGCCGCCGATGTGGTTGAGGAACAGCTCGCTCATGCTGCCGTCGGCGTTGGAGAAGATGTTCTTGCCGGTGACGGCATCGACCACGCTCTGGTGCAGGTGCATGGCACTGCCCGGCTCGCCGGTCATCGGCTTGGCCATGAAGGTGGCGGCCACGTTGTGCTTGAGCGCCGCCTCGCGCATGGTGCGCTTGAACACCAGGATCTGGTCGGCCAGGTGCAGGGCGTCACCATGACGGAAGTTGATTTCCATCTGCGCGGTGCCGTCCTCGTGGATCAGCGTGTCGAGGTCCAGCTGCTGCAGCTCGCACCAGTCGTAGACGTCCTCGAACAGCGGGTCGAACTCGTTGGCCGCCTCGATGGAGAACGACTGCCGCCCCGTTTCCGGGCGACCGGAACGACCCACCGGCGGCTGCAGCGGAAAGTCGGGATCTTCGCTACGCTTGGTCAGGTAGAACTCCATCTCGGGCGCGACAATCGGCTGCCAGCCCTTGTCGGCGTAGAGTTTCAGGACCTTCTTCAGCACATTGCGCGGCGACAGTTCGACCGGGTTGCCCTTCTTGTCGTAGGTGTCGTGGATCACCTGGGCGGTCGGCTCGATGGCCCATGGCACGAGAAACACCGCGTTCTCGTCGGGGCGGCAGATCATGTCGATGTCGGCCGGGTCGAGCAGTTCGTAATAGATGTCATCGTCGACGTAATCGCCGGTCACGGTCTGCAGCAGCACGCTCTCGGGCAGGCGCATGCCCTTTTCGGCGATGAATTTGTTGGTCGGCGAGATCTTGCCGCGGGTGATGCCGGTCAGGTCACTGATCAGGCACTCCACTTCGGTGATCTTGTGCTCTTTCAACCAATCGGTGAGCTGGTCGAGGTTGTTACTCATAAATACCTCAGGAGGTAATGTGGCGCGGTTGGCGGCAACCGGCGGCCACTGACGCCAGGCGTCGGACAAAGTCGGCGCGCAGCGCGCCGAGGGGCCTGGACAGGCCCGCGCCTTGATTCTGGATGCTGTGCATGGCTAAAGCAAAAACCCTCGCGCAGGACGACAATGCATACACGCCATGGGCGCGCGTCCGGACAGAAAGCGAAGGGCAGAAGGAAAGGAGGTGTTGCGCTAAAGCGTTACGAGGCATGGCTTTTTCAAGCGAACCGTCAATTATTGCGGCCAGCGCAGCGCCCCTTCGAAACAGGCGTGCAATGACCGGACGGCAACCGGGAGATGTACCTGAACGCACCGTGCATGCGGCGCTGGCAGGTCTCGACAGGCGGACCATGTGACCCTCGTATTATTGTGTTCTGGGTTGATGCCGAGCTTAGCCTCGTTCATTTTTTTACACAACTCCCCCGTAAAAAATAAAACACGCCCCGCTCGGGATAACCCTTCAAGTCGAAAATAGCGGATAATGGCACGCCCCGAGATGCAGCAAATCTGCCGTAGATGTGCCATTTAAGGGCATCAGGGGGCTGGCTTGACTTAACCTGGTCTTTCCGATTGACTGGGGTTGCAAGCCCCCCTTGATTGATATTTTTAACAACAAAGGTGTTGCATCATGTCGGTACCCCCGCGTGCCGTTCAGCTTAACGAAGCGAACGCGTTCCTTAAGGAACATCCTGAGGTTCTCTACGTTGACCTTCTGATTGCAGATATGAATGGTGTGGTGCGCGGCAAGCGCATAGAGCGCACCAGCCTCCACAAGGTTTACGAGAAAGGCATCAACCTGCCGGCCTCCCTCTTCGCCCTGGATATCAACGGGTCGACCGTCGAAAGCACAGGCCTGGGCCTGGACATCGGCGATGCCGACCGGATCTGCTACCCGATCCCCGACACTCTCTGCAACGAGCCTTGGCAGAAGCGCCCGACCGCGCAGCTGCTGATGACCATGCACGAGATCGAAGGCGAGCCGTTCTTTGCCGACCCGCGTGAAGTGCTGCGCCAGGTGGTGAGCAAGTTCACCGACCTGGGCCTGACCATCTGCGCCGCGTTCGAGCTGGAGTTCTACCTGATCGACCAGGAGAACGTGAACGGCCGCCCGCAGCCGCCACGCTCGCCGATTTCGGGCAAGCGCCCGCAGTCGACCCAGGTGTACCTGATCGACGACCTCGACGAATACGCCGACTGCCTGCAGGACATCCTCGAAGGCGCGAAGGAACAAGGCATCCCAGCCGACGCCATCGTCAAGGAAAGCGCCCCGGCGCAGTTCGAAGTCAACCTGCACCACGTCGCCGACCCGCTCAAGGCCTGTGACTATGCGGTGCTGCTCAAGCGCCTGATCAAGAACATCGCCTACGACCATGAAATGGACACCACCTTCATGGCCAAGCCCTACCCGGGCCAGGCAGGCAACGGCCTGCATGTACACATCTCCGTGCTGGACAAAGATGGCAACAACATCTTCACCAGCGAGGATCCCGAGCAGAACGCCGCGCTACGTCACGCTGTCGGCGGTGTGCTCGAGACCCTGCCCGCCTCGATGGCGTTCCTCTGCCCGAACGTCAACTCGTACCGCCGTTTCGGCGCGCAGTTCTACGTGCCGAACGCACCGAGCTGGGGCCTGGACAACCGTACCGTGGCGCTGCGCGTGCCGACCGGCTCGCCGGATGCCGTGCGCATCGAACATCGCGTGGCCGGCGCCGACGCCAACCCGTACCTGATGATGGCTGCGGTACTGGCCGGCGTGCACCACGGTTTGACCAACAAGGTCGAACCGGGCGAGCCGATCGAAGGCAACTCGTACGAGCAGCTGGAACAGAGCCTGCCGAACAACCTGCGCGATGCCCTGCGCGAGCTGGACGACAGCGAGATCCTCAACAAGTACATTGATCCGAAGTACATCGACATCTTCGTCGCGTGCAAGGAAAGCGAGCTGGAGGAGTTCGAGCACTCGATCTCCGACCTCGAGTACAACTGGTACCTGCACACCGTGTAACTGAAAACGCCGCCCTCAGGGGCGGCGTTTTTCATTGCCTTCGCGTCAGAGCGGTTTCTCGAAGATCTTCGAATTGCGCTGGTAGTTGTACAGCGAAGCCCGCGCCGCCGGCAGCCGTTCCACGCCACTGGGCGAGAAGCCGCGCTCACGGAACCAGTGTGCGGTCCGGGTCGTCAGCACGAACAAGGTATTGAGCCCCAGCGTGCGCGCCCGCTCCTCGATGCGCTCGAGCAGTTCGTCACCACGCCCGCCATGCCGGTACTCCGGGTTTACCGCCAGGCACGCCAGCTCCCCCGCCTCGGAATCGGCAATCGGGTAAAGCGCCGCGCAGGCGATGATCATGCCCTCGCGCTCGACCACGCTGAACTGTTCGATCTCCCGCTCCAGCACCTCCCGCGAACGGCGCACCAGGATGCCCTGTTCTTCCAACGGGCTGATCAGTTCCAGCAGGCCGCCGACATCCTCGATGGTCGCCTCGCGTACCACCTCGAACTGCTCCTGGGACACCAGCGTGCCACCGCCCCCGCGGGTGAACAGCTCGGTCAGCAGCGCACCGTCCTCGGCGTAACTGACGATGTGACTGCGCGCCACACCGCCCTTGCAGGCTTCGGCAGCGGCATCCAGCAGCTCGGCCTGGTAGTCGCTGCCCAGTCGCTGCAGGTGCGGCGCGATCTGTTGCGGGCGCAGCTCGCGCACCAATTGTCCACGCTCATCCAGCAGGCCCGGCTCGGCCCCGAACAGCAGCAGCTTGTCGGCCCCCAGCTCGATGGCGGCGCGGGTGGCCACATCTTCGCAGGCCAGATTGAAGATCTCGCCGGTCGGCGAGTAGCCCAGCGGCGACAGCAACACGATGGAACGCTCATCGAGCAGGCGATTGATGCCCTTGCGGTCGACCCGGCGCACTTCACCGGTATGGTGATAGTCGACCCCTTCAAGCACGCCGATCGGCCGTGCGGTGACCAGGTTGCCGGAGGCCACGCGCAGGCGCGAGCCCTGCATCGGCGAGGCCGCCATGTCCATCGACAGGCGTGCTTCGATGGCCAGGCGCAGGGCACCGACGGCGTCGATCACGCAGTCCAGTGTCGCCGCGTCGGTGATGCGCATGCCATGGTGGTAGTGCGGGGTCAGGCCACGGCTGGCCAGGCGGCTTTCGATCTGCGGACGTGAACCGTGTACCAGCACCAGGCGCACGCCCAGGCTGTGCAGCAGCACAAGGTCGTGGACAATGTTGCCGAAGTTCGGGTGCTCGACGCCATCACCGGGGAGCATGACCACGAAGGTGCAGTCGCGGTGGGCGTTGATGTAGGGGGAAGCATGGCGCAACCAGTTGACGTAATCGGGCATGACAAGGCCTGTGGATAAGTGAACGGAGAACGAAAAGGCGCACAACGTTCGAAAGTCATCGTCGGAACAGGCTTGCGGTCACGCGCGGTCTCCTCTGCTCAGGAAGGATCAATGGTTCAGGCAATAGTGGCGGATCAGATCACGCAATAGACGCACGGTAGGCTCGATGCGTGACATTTCAAGGTATTCCCCTGGCTGGTGGGCACAAGCGATGTCACCGGGGCCCAGCACGATGGTCTGGCAACCGAGCTGCTGAAGATAAGGCGCTTCGGTGCCAAAGGCCACCGCTTCGGCGCGATGGCCGGTCAGACGCTCGGCCAGGCGCACCAGCTCGCTGTCGGCGGCCTGTTCAAAAGGTGGCACCTCGGGGAACAGTGGCGCGTAATCGATGCGCACTTCATGGCGTTCGGCCAACGGTGCCAGCTTGCCGCGGATCGCTGCGCGCAGCTGCTCAACATCCATGCCCGGCAATGGCCGCAGGTCGAACTCCAGGGCGCACTGGCCACAGATGCGGTTGGGATTGTCGCCGCCATGGATACAGCCAAAGTTCAGGGTCGGCGCAGGCACCGTGAACTGTGGGTTGCGGTACTGCTCCTGCCAGCTGCGGCGCAGCGTCATCAGCTCGCCCATCACCGCATGCATGGCTTCCAGGGCGCTGCGACCCAGGGTCGGATCCGACGAATGGCCACTGCGCCCGAGAATGTCGATGCGGTCCATGAGGATGCCCTTGTGCATGCGGATCGGCTTGAGCCCGGTGGGCTCGCCGATCACCGCCGCCCGCCCGAGGGGCTGGCCGGCCTCGGCCAAGGCCCGGGCGCCGGACATGGAGCTTTCTTCGTCGCAGGTGGCGAGGATCAGCAGCGGCTGTTTGAAATCGTGCTCTAGCAGCGGGATCACCGCCTCGATGACCAGGGCGAAGAAGCCCTTCATGTCGCAGCTGCCCAAGCCGACCCAACGGCCATCGACCTCGGTCAGCTTGAGCGGGTCGCTGCTCCACAGTTGCGGGTCGAAGGGCACCGTGTCGCTGTGCCCGGCCAGCACCAGGCCGCCCGGGCCGGTGCCGCGGCTTGCCAGCAAGTTGAACTTGCCAGGGCCGACCTGTTGGATCTCGCACGTGAAACCCAGGTCACCCAACCAGCCGGCCAGCAGGTCGATGACGGCTCGGTTGGACTGGTCCAGCGCAGCCTGGGTGCAACTGACCGAAGGTGCGGCAATCAGGGCGGCAAACTGGTCTTTCAGCGATGGCAACGGCATGCGCGGACTCCTCGGAAGCGTGAGAGGCATCATAACAACGCGGTCGCCTGGCAGGACAACCCCATACGCCCCTTCGTGGACCGGCAGGCACCATCCGACTCCTGTAGACTGCACACCACGATGCCCCTCCTTCCGAGCCCGCGATGCACAAAGAAACCGAACTCAAACTCCGCGCCAGTCGCGAGACCCTTGCCGCCCTGCGCGAGCACCCGCTGCTGAAAAAGCGCAACAAGTCCGGCTGGCAGACCCGCGAACTGCTCAACCAGTACTTCGACACCCCGGAGCGCGACCTGTCCGCCGCCCGTGTCGCCCTGCGCCTGCGCCGCGATGGCGAGGTCATCATCCAGACCCTCAAGTGCCGCGGCCAGAGCGTGGCCGGCCTGTCCGAGCGCAACGAGTTCGAGTGGCACCTGGACAAGGTCAAGCTCGATCTGAAGAAGCTCGATGGCACCTGCTGGCCCGAGCAACTGGCCGGGCTGGACAAGAAGACCATCAAGCCGCTGTTCACCACCGATTTCACCCGCGAGTACGCTGAAATCGCCTGGGGTCGCGGCAAGGCCAAGGTGGTGATCGAAGCGGCCATCGACCAGGGCTTCGTGATCGCCGGCAAGCGCAAGGAAGAGATCTGCGAGCTGGAACTGGAACTGCGTGAAGGTGCCCCGGAGGCGCTGTTGGAACTGGCCGCCGAGCTGTCCGCCAGCCTCGCCCTGATGCCATGCGACATCAGCAAGGCCGAGCGGGGCTACCGCCTGCTCGATCCGGACAGCTACGAGCTGGGCCTGCCCGCGACCGAGCTGCACGCCGAGATGCCGCTGGACGACGCCTACGCCGCCCTGGCCTGGCAACTGCTGGGCAGCAGCCAGCGCCTGGCCGAGCAGTATCGCCACAATGGCCACTGGCGGCTGCTGCAGGACTGGGTCCGCTGCCTGGCCGAACTGCGCGCCATCACCGCCAGCCTCGGCCAGGCGGCACCGCGCCCGACCACCCGAGCCTTGCGCGCCAGCCTCGATGCGCTGCTGGAAGACTGGCGCCCGCTGGTACTGGCCGGCAACGATGACGAAGACATCCGCCGCGCCGCGCCCGAGCAGTTCGCTGAAGAGCTGGAAGACCCGCGCTGGGGCCAGTTCTCCCTGGAGACCGCACGCTGGCTGACCGCCCGCACCTGGACCGTCGAGCGCAAGGGCCGTGGCGAGCGCCAGGGCAAGGCACAGCTGGCCAGCTGGCTGCAGCACTTGCTGGGCGAGGAAGCCCGCGCCCTGAAGCTGCCGCTGTATGTGCAGCGTCCGGAGGACCTGGCCGAGCAGCTGCCGCGCATAGAGACCGTGCAAACTTGGCTGCACCACGCCCGCCAGGTACTCGACCTGCCACAGCTGGACCGTCTGTACGGCGAGCTGAACAAGCTTCACGAGCTGGCCGAACTGCCGCTGCTAGAGGAAGACAAGGGCGAACTGCTGGAGGCCCGTATCGAACAGGCTCGCGCCATCGAGCAGAACCGCGCCTGGAAGCACCTGCTCAAGGCCTGAGTCCGCACCGCCCGCTCCTGCACTCGTGGGAGCGGGCTTGCCCCGCGATTGGCACTTCAGGGCCTCAGCGGCAGGCTCGTGGTCGACTTGATCTCCGACAACGCCACGATCGAGTTAACTTCCTGAATACCCGGCACGTTCGACAGCTTTTCGAAGAAGAACCGCTCGTAAGCCTCGATGTCCGAGGTGACGATACGCAGCAGGAAGTCCACCGCCCCCATCAGCACGTAACATTCCAGCACTTCGGGAAAACCGCGGATCGCCTCGGTGAATTCGGCGAAGTTCGAACGGCCGTGGGCGTTGAGCTTCACTTCGGCGAAGATCTGCGTGTTCAGCCCTACCTTCTTGCGGTCCAGCAGCGTCACCTGGCCGCGAATCACCCCCTCCTCTCTCAAGCGCTGAATACGCCGCCAGCAAGGTGACTGCGACAGGCCCACACGCTCGGCAACCTGTGCGCTGGACAGCGAGGCGTCGTCTTGCAGCAGTTCAAGAATGCGCCGGTCGTAAGCATCCAACTCGCCAAGCATGAATAATTCTCCAATTTGCATTTTTACGAATTAAAAAATTCGCATAAGCGCGATACTGGCGAATCATAGCGAAAAAATACCCCGTGTGACGTGCAAGAATTCCTCCACTTTCGCGGAGACCCAGCATGAACGCACTCGAACGGCCCCTCAACTTGCCCCGCCTCGACGCCTGGGCCGCCAACACTGTCCACTGCACGGTGCACTACCGCCTGCAGGCCGACGCCGAACCGGACAGCCTGTGCCGCGTGCTCAACCTGTTCGCCCTGCAGTTCCTCACCCCACACAGCGTCAATGTGAGCCAGTGCGACGATCTGCTGGACGTGGCGATCGGCGTCGGCGGCCTGAGCTGGCACCGGGCCGAAGTGATCGCACAGAAACTGCGCAACCTGGTCTGCGTCAGCGAAGTGTGCCTGGCGAATCTGCCACAGCTTTCCGAGGTCGCCAGCCGTTGAAACCGGCAGGCAATGTCCGGAAACCCTTTGCACCGACGCCTTGCGTCCTGCACGGCTAGCCTTGCCCAGGCCTCTGAAGCTCGGCAAGGACACTTCCATGCTCGCCAACGAAAACCATGATCTTGACCTCAATCGCCTGCTGGATGCCTTGCTGGCTGAGCAGCGGATCGCCCCCGAAGCCGTTCTCGCGGCACTTGAGCGCGGCAAGACCCACCCTGCTGAACATCCCTTGGAACTGATCGCCGCCATCAGCCACCCGCTGGGGCTGGACGCCCTGTGCCGCTGGTTGGCAGACCGGGTTGGCCAACCTTTTCTGGTAATCGACCCCTTGCAGGTCGACCTGGTGCGCGTGGCCGGGCTGATGTCCGCAGCCTTCGCCCAGCGCCATGGCATCCTCGCCGTGGCCGTGGATGAATACAGTGTCACGGTGGCCAGCGCGCAGCCTTATCAACACCAATGGGAGGCAGACCTGAGCCGTAGCCTGGGCAAGGCAGTGCGTCGGGTGCTGGCCAGTCCGCGACAGCTCCGCCAGCTGCGCCCGACCTTCCTGGGCCTGGCCCACTCCGTGCGCGGCGCGGGCCTTGGCCAGTTGCCCCGTCTCGGCGAGCTGGAGCAACTGCTCGAACTGGGTGCCAGGCAAGCCCAGGCCAGCGCGGACGATGCCCATATCGTGCACATCGTCGACTGGATGCTGCAGTACGCCATCGAGCAGCGCGCCAGCGATATCCACCTGGAGCCCCGCCGTGAACAAGGCCATCTGCGCCTGCGTATCGATGGCCTGCTGCACGCGGTGTATGCCTTCCCGGCCAGCGTCACACTGGCCATGGTCAGCCGACTGAAGCACCTGGGCCGCATGAACGTCGCCGAAAAACGCCGGCCACAGGACGGCCGCCTGAAAACCCGCCTGCCCAGCGGCGCCGAGGTGGAACTGCGCCTGTCCACCCTGCCCACCCCGTTCGGCGAGAAGCTGGTGCTGCGCCTGTCCGACCCTCAGCAACTGCACGACAGCCTAGAAACCCTGGGCCTGGAGGGCGCGTTGCTGGAGCAGTGGCTGGCCCTGCTGCAACAGCGCCAGGGCATCCTGCTGGTGACGGGGCCGACCGGCTCGGGCAAGACCAGCACCCTCTATGCCAGCCTCCGGCACCTGGCCACCCCCCAGGTCAACCTGTGCAGCATCGAAGACCCGATCGAGCGTCTTGAACCGATGATCAACCAGCTGCAGGTCCAGCCCAGCCTGGAGCTGGACTTCGCCAGCGGTGTCCGTGCCCTGCTGCGCCAGGACCCGGACATCATCATGATCGGCGAAATCCGCGACCGGGAAACCGCCCAGGTGGCCGTGCAGGCGGCCCTCACCGGGCATCTGGTGTTGTCGACCCTGCATACCCAGGACGCCTGCGGCGCGATCACCCGCTTGTTGGAGCTTGGCGTCGCCGACTACCTGATCCGGGCGACTCTGATCGGGGTCATGGCCCAGCGCCTGGTGCGCACGCTATGTCGCGCTTGTCTGGGCCTGCCCCCGCAGGATCGCCAGGCCTGCCCGCAATGCAGGGGTACGGGTTTCCATGGGCGTACCGGGCTGTTCGAACTGCTCCAGGTCAGCGCCGCATTGCGCGAACGGATCACCCCCGCCAGCGATCTCGCCGACTTGCGGCAACAGGCCGAGGTAGACGGGTTGCGTGACCTTCGACGGCACGGTGGTGACCGGGTCGTCCAGGGCAGGACCTGTACCGAAGAGGTCCTGCGGGTCTGTGGATAACCAAGAAATCCCCTTTGTGGCCGGGAACTTGGGGCAGTGAGAAACGCTCAAATCGGCATCTCAACCGCCCTCATACACCGAGGTGATTCATCATGCGTTTCAAAACAGCCATCGCAGCCACCGTCCTGTTCTCGCTGCCCCTTGGCTCCGCCATGGCCGACACGTTCTGGCGCAATATCATCTCCTCCGGCGCGACTACCGCCTCGACCTACCTGACGTTCAAGGACCACAAGCTGATCGTCGCCGCCCAGGACGACGCCGGCAGCTTCGTTGCCAGTGATGGCGCCATTCGCGGGCCGTTCCTGGAAGCCGCAATCCGCCAGGTGCGCGCGGACAACCCAGGCGTGCAGGCCAGCGACATGGAACTGGCCAACGCTATCCTGGCCAAGAACGCTGTGGCCGAGTAAGCCCATTCCTGCTGTGGCGGTGGATCGCTAGCTCAGCGATAAGCCTCCACCGGCACGCACGCGCAGAACAGATTCCTGTCCCCATACACGTTGTCGACCCGGTTCACCGCCGGCCAGTACTTGTGCTGGCGGGCGTGAGCGCTGGGGGCGATGCCCTGTTCAATGCTGTAGGGCCGGTTCCACGGCGCCAGCACATCGGCCAGGGTGTGCGGGGCATGCATGAGCGGGTTGTCCTCGGCCGGCCAGTTGCCGTCCTGCACCTGCGCGATCTCAGCGCGGATCGCCAGCATCGCTTCGACGAAGCGATCCAGCTCGGCCTTCGACTCACTCTCGGTG
The DNA here is from genome assembly GCF_018596375.1 of Pseudomonas sp. RC3H12. Lineage (NCBI taxonomy): Bacteria > Pseudomonadati > Pseudomonadota > Gammaproteobacteria > Pseudomonadales > Pseudomonadaceae > Pseudomonas > Pseudomonas sp. RC3H12. The sequence continues at coordinate 4,631,420 of NZ_CP075595.1, forward strand.
GGCTCGACCATCAACGTGCCCGGTACCGGGAACGACATGGTCGGGGCATGGAAGCCATAATCCATCAGGCGCTTGGCCACGTCCTCCTCGGTAATGCCGGTCAGCGCCTTGAGCGGGCGCAGGTCGAAGATGCACTCATGGGCCACCCGCTGGTTGCGCCCACGGTAGAGCACCGGGAAGGCATCGCGCAGCTGGCTGGCCAGGTAATTGGCGGACAGGATCGCCACCTCGCTGGCATCGGCCAGCTGCGGACCCATCATGGCGATGTACATCCAGCTGATCGGCAGGATGCTGGCGCTGCCCCAAGGCGCCGCGCTCACCGCGCTGTTGTTCGGGTCCAGCCCCGGCACCGGCACCACCGGGTGGCTGGCCACGAACGGCTTGAGATGTGCACGGATGCCGATGGGCCCCATGCCCGGGCCACCGCCGCCATGGGGGATGCAGAAGGTCTTGTGCAGGTTCATGTGCGAGACATCGGCACCGATGTCCGCCGGCCGCGTCAGCCCTACCTGGGCATTGAGATTGGCGCCGTCCATGTAAACCTGCCCGCCAAGCTGGTGCACCACCTCGCAGATCTCGCGGATGCCCTCTTCGTACACCCCATGGGTGGACGGGTAGGTCACCATCAGGCACGACAGCCGCTCGCCGGCCTGGCGCGCCTTGGCCTTGAGGTCGTCGAGGTCGACGTTGCCATCCCCGTCGCACTCGACGATCACCACCTCCATGCCGGCCATCTGCGCCGACGCCGGGTTGGTGCCATGGGCCGAGGACGGGATCAGGCAGATCGTGCGCCCGGCTTGGTGGCGGCTGCGGTGGTAACGAGTGATCGCCATCAGCCCGGCGTACTCGCCCTGGGCGCCCGAGTTGGGCTGCATGCAGATGGCATCGAAGCCGGTGATGGCGCACAGCCAGGCTTCGAGCTCGTCGATCATCGCCTTGTAGCCTTGCACCTGCGCCGCCGGGGCGAACGGATGCGGTTGGGCGAACTCAGGCCAGGTGATGGGGATCATCTCGCTGGTGGCGTTGAGCTTCATGGTGCACGAGCCCAGCGGGATCATCGACTGGTTGAGTGCCAGGTCCTTGTTCTCCAGCTGCTTGAGGTAGCGCAGCATCTCGGTCTCGCTGTGGTGCAGGTTGAACACCGGGTGCTGCAGGATCGGTGTGCGCCTCACCAGCGCGCCGGGGACGCCTTCGGGCAGGGCCTGCTGGTCGAGGGTGGCAATGTCCAGGCCGTGGTCGACGCCGAGGAAAATGTCGAACAACTTGAGCACCGTGGCCTCGTCGCAGGTTTCGTCCAGGCTCACCCCCAGATGGCCACGGCCAAGGATGCGCAGGTTGATGCGGGCGTCCTCGGCGCTTTCGATGATCGCCCCCTGGGTGCCGCCGACGTCCAGCGTCAGGGTGTCGAAGAAATGCTGGTTGAGGCGCTTGATGCCCTTGGCCTCGAGCCCGGCGGCCAGGACGAAGGTCAGCCGGTGCACGCGCTGGGCGATGCGCTGCAAGCCCTCAGGCCCGTGATAGACAGCATAGAAGCCGGCGATGTTGGCCAGTAGCACCTGGGCCGTGCAGATGTTGGAGTTGGCTTTCTCGCGACGTATATGTTGCTCGCGTGTCTGCAGGGCCATGCGCAGCGCAGTGTTGCCACGGGCATCACGTGATACGCCGATGATGCGCCCGGGCATCGCCCTCTTGTAGTCGTCGCGGCAGGCGAAATAGGCCGCGTGCGGCCCGCCATAACCCATGGGCACGCCAAAGCGCTGGGTCGAGCCGAGCACCACGTCGGCCCCCAGTTCGCCGGGCGGTGTCAGCACCACCAGGCTGAGGATGTCGGCGGCGACGCAGGCCAGGGCCTGCTGACCGTGCAACTGGTCGATCAGCGGGCGCAGGTCGCGGACCTCGCCGTGGGTGTCCGGATACTGCAGCAACGCCCCGAACACCTTGTGCTTGCCCAGGTTGTCCACGGTGTCGACGATCAACTCGAAGCCAAAGCCTTCGGCACGGGTCTTGAGCACCGACAGGGTCTGCGGGTGGCAGTGTTCGTCGGCGAAGAAGGCGTTGCTCTTGCTGCGCGCCACGCGCTTGGCCAGGGCCATGGCTTCGGCGGCGGCGGTGGCCTCGTCAAGCAGCGAGGCATTGGCCAGGGGCAGGCCGGCAAGGTCGATGACCATTTGCTGGAAATTCAGCAGCGCCTCCAGCCGGCCTTGGGCGATCTCTGGTTGGTAGGGTGTGTAGGCGGTGTACCAGCCAGGGTTCTCCAGCACGTTGCGCAGGATGACGGTGGGCGTGATGGTGGCGTGGTAGCCCATGCCAATCAGGCTGGTCCATAGCTGGTTCTGCGCAGCGTAGCCTGCGAGTTTGGCCAGTGCGGCCTGCTCATCGAGGGCCGGCGGCAGGTCGAGTGGGCGATTGAAGCGGATGCCCGGCGGCACCGTCTGCTCGATCAGTTCACTGCGGCTGGCGACGCCGAGGGCGTCGAGCATGGCCTGCTGCTCCTGGGCATCGGGCCCCAGGTGGCGACGCAGGAAAGGGTTTGGCTCTTGCAGTTGGCTCAGCGATGGTGACTGGGACATGGCGACGATCTCTTCCTGGACCAGCTCTCATGGAGACTTACAAGTCTAGGAAGGATTGCCGAATCTGCGGGGATTATTGCGTTTGCCGTGCAGCCCTCATCGGGGGCAAGCCCGCTCCCACGCCTGGAACACATCGCCATGGCGCACGTCGTGGGAGCGGGCTTGCCCCGCGATCATTTACTCGCCGATGGCAGCCTTGTAACCAGCAGCATCCAGCAGCTTGTCCAATTCAGCCGGGTTGCTCGGCTTCAGCTTGAAGATCCACGAGTCGTAAGGTTCTTCGTTGAGCAGCTCCGGGCTGTCGGCCAGCTCTTCGTTGACCGCGATGACTTCACCACCCACCGGCGCATAGATATCTGAGGCGGCCTTGACCGACTCAACCACTCCAGCGGCGTCGCCGGCTTCGAATACCTTGCCGACTTCGGCCAGTTCGACGAACACCACGTCACCCAGTGCTTGCTGGGCATGGTCACTGATACCCACGGTCACCGTGCCATCGGCTTCCAGGCGAGCCCACTCGTGGCTTTCGGCAAAACGCAGGTCGGCGGGGATTTGGCTCATTGTCTTGTATTCCTCGTAATGGGTCAGCGGACGGCCCGCCGTTAATGTTCAGATCAGGATCTTGCCATGGCGCACGAAGGTCGGCTTGACCACTCGCACCGGGTACCACTTGCCGCGGATTTCCACCTCGGCCCGGTCACCGGTGGCCATGGGCACGCGGGCCAGGGCAATGGATTTGCTCAGCGTAGGCGAGAAACTACCACTGGTGATCTCCCCTTCGCCAATCCCGGACACACGGACCACCTGATGCGCGCGCAATACGCCACGCTCCTCGAGCACCAGGCCGACCAGTTTCTCCTTCACGCCCTGTTCGATTTCCGCGAGCAGGCCGCTGCGGCCGATAAATTCGCGCCCGGCCGGCTCCCAGGCGACACTCCAGCCCAGGTTGGAGGTCAGCGGAGTATGGGCCTCGTCGATGTCCTGGCCATACAGGTTCATGCCGGCTTCCAGGCGCAGCGTATCGCGTGCGCCCAGGCCACTCGGGGCGATACCGGCGCCGACCAGGTCGTTGTAGAACGCCGGGGCCTGTTCGCCCGGAAGAATGATTTCCAGCCCGTCTTCCCCGGTATAGCCGGTGCGGGCGATGAACCAGTCACCGTCGGCGAGGCCTTCGAAGGGGCGCAGCTCGCGGATCAGCGCGGCCCGCGAGGCGCTGAGCAGGGCAGCGACCTTTTCTCGGGCGTGAGGCCCCTGGATGGCGAGAATGGCCAGTTCAGGCCGCGCCTTGAAATTCACCTTGAAGCCTTCGCTGCGGGTCTGCAGCCAGGCCAGCACCTTGTCGCGGGTGGCGGCATTGGCCACCAGGCGATAACCGTCTTCGGTGCGGTAGGCGATGAGATCGTCAATGACCCCGCCCTCGGCATTGAGCAGCGGGCTGTAGAGGGCCTTGCCGGGGGTTTCCAGGCGCGTCACGTCGTTGGCCAGCAGGTGCTGCAGCCAGGGCGTGGCGGCGCAGCCATCGATATCGATGACCGTCATGTGGGAAACATCGAACACCCCGCAATCACTGCGCACCTGGTGGTGCTCCTCGACTTGCGAGCCGTAGTGCAGGGGCATGTCCCATCCGCCGAAATCGACCGTCTTGGCGCCGAGCGCCAGGTGCAGGTCATACAGAGGCGTACGCTGTCCCATGGGTTTCTCCTTCCGGGCGTGGCGAGGCGGCGGCGGTCGGCGATGTTCAAGCATCACCTGTTCTTGTAGGACCCGTCGCTGCGAATGCCGCGCATTGTAGCCGCAAGGGAGCTGCGTGACACCCTCAGCGCGGATGCCCCGGACGATGGGCCGAGCGGCGGATCAGGCCGATCACCGGCAGCAGGCCGACCAGTACCAGGGTCAACGCTGGCAGCGAAGCACGCGCCCATTCGCCCTCGCTGGTCATCTCGAACACGCGCACGGCCAGGGTGTCCCAGCCGAACGGGCGCATCAACAAAGTCGCCGGCATCTCCTTGAGTACATCGACGAACACCAGCAGGGCGGCACTGAGGGCGCCGGGCACCAGCAACGGCAGATACACCTTGAAAAACAATCCTGGGCCACCGACCCCGAGGCTGCGCGACGCTTCCGGAAGCGATGGGCGGATCCGCTCCAGGCTGCTCTCCAGCGGACCATAGGCCACAGCGATGAACCGCACCAGATAAGCCAGCAACAATGCCGACAAGCTTCCCAGCAACATCGGCTTGCCAGCCCCACCCAACCACTGGGACAGCGGCACTACCAGCTGGTTGTCCAGGTAGCTGAACGCCAACATGATCGACACGGCCAGCACCGAGCCGGGCAAGGCGTACCCCAGGTTGGCCAAGCCGACCCCGGCGCGGATACCAGCGGTCGGGGCCTGCCGCCTGGCGAACGCCAGAAGCATGGCCACGCTGACCGTGATCAGCGCCGCCATGGCCCCCAGGTACAGGGTGTGCATGACCAGTCCGAGATAACGCTCGTCGAGGTCGTGCCGACCCCGCTGCCAGAGCCACGCCAGCAACTGCAGCATCGGGATGACGAAGGCACAGGCGAACACCAGCAGGCACCAGACACTGGCAGCCAACGCCTTGATACCCCGCAAGTGATAAAGCGCCTGTGCCCTCGGGCGTTCGTTGCCACTGCGGCTGGCCCCTCGGGCCCTGCGCTCGCCATACAGCACCAGCATCACGGCCAGCAGCAGCAGGCTGGCCAGTTGCGCCGCACTGGAGAGGCTGAAGAAGCCGTACCAGGTCTTGTAGATGGCTGTGGTAAAGGTGTCGAAATTGAATACTGCCACCGCGCCGAAATCGGCCAGGGTCTCCATCAATGCCAGGGCGATGCCGGCGCCGATGGCCGGCCGCGCCATGGGCAAGGCCACCCGCCAGAACGCCTGCAGCGGTGACAGCCCCAACACCCGCGCCGCCTCCATCAAGCCCTTGCCCTGGGCCAGGAACGCTGTGCGCGCCAGCAGGTAGACGTAGGGGTAGAACACCAGCACCAATACCGTGATCACGCCACCGGTGGAGCGCACCCTGGGCAGGCGCATGGGCCCGAACACCTCGCGCAGCGCAGTCTGCACGGGGCCTGCAAAATCGAGCAGGCCGACGAAGACGAACGCCAGCACATAGGCCGGGATGGCGAACGGCAGCATCAGCGCCCAATCCAGCCAACGCCGGCCGGGGAATTCGCAGAGGCTGGTGAGCCACGCCAGGCTCACCCCCAGCACGGTCACGCCGATACCCACGCCCAGCACCAGGGTCAGGGTATTGCCCAGCAGGCGGCTCATCTGGGTGTCGAGCAGGTGTGACCAGATCTGGGTGTCGACCGACTGCCATGACAACAGCAAGACGCTGAGCGGCAGCAAGACCAGGGCGGCAACCAGGAAGACCGGCAGGTACCAGCGGCGTTGGGGGGTGTGAGGCAAATCGAAGGTCTCGATGGCTGAGCGATAGCATCGCGGGGCAAGCCCGCTCCCACGTCCGCATGGTTCGTGGGAGCGGGCTTGCCCCGCGATCGGTTCTCAAGGATAAGGCGGCGGACTCAGTTCCAGCCAGCCCGATCCATCAAGCGAATGGCTTCGGCCTGGCGCTTGCCAGCGACTTCTACCGGAATGCTGTCGGCCTTGAAGCTACCCCAGGCCGCCACTTCCGCCGATGGCTTCACCTTCGGGTTGGCCGGGAATTCCTGGTTGATGTCGGCAAACAGCTTCTGCGCCTCCTCGCCGGTCATCCACTCCACCAGTTTCTTTGCCGCTTCCGGATGCGGCGCATGCTTGGTCAGGCCGATGCCCGACAGGTTGACGTGCACACCGCGGTCACCCTGGTTGGGCCAGAACAGCTTCACCGGCAGATCGGGCTTTTCCTTGTGCAGGCGCCCGTAGTAATAGGTGTTGACGATGCCCACGTCGCACTGGCCGGCGGCAATGGCCTGAAGCACTGCGGTGTCGTCGGAGAACACGTCGGTGGACAGGTTGTTGACCCAGCCCTTGATCAGTTTCTCGGTCTCGGCCTCGCCGTGGTTCTCGATCAGGGTGGCGGTCAGCGACTGGTTGTAGACCTTCTTCGCCGTGCGCAGGCACAGGCGGCCTTCCCAGTGCTTGTCGGCCAGGGCCTCGTAGGTGGTCAGCTCGGTGGGTTTGACCCGGTCGGTGGAGTAGGCGATGGTCCGTGCGCGCAGGCTCAGGCCAGTCCAGTCGTGGGACGAGGCACGGTACTGCGGCGGAATGTTCTGGTCGATGGTGGCCGACTTGATCGGTTGCAGGATGCCCATCTGCTCGGCTTGCCAGAGGTTGCCGGCATCGACGGTGAGCAGCAGGTCGGCCACGCCGTTCTCGCCCTCGGCCTTGATGCGCTGCATCAAGGGGGCTTCCTTGTCGGTGATGAACTTGATCTTGACGCCGGTCTTGGCGGTGTAGGCGTCGAACACCGGCTTGATCAGCTCGTCGATGCGCGAGGAGTACACCACCACTTCTTCCGCCGCCTGGGCGGTGCCGCCGAACAGAGTGAGGGCCAAAGCGGCCAGTAGGGGCTTGCGGGGCAACATCGGGGGTACTCCTCGCTGGGTTGAGAGGTGCAAATGGTAGTGAATCCCATTTTCCCGCTCATCTGCTTAGCCGTTACTGGATGTTGCAAGGGGCTGCTGCGCAGCCCCAGCGACCCTCAGGCCTTGGCCAACTCCGGCAGGTCCCCGGACAACCCCAATGCCTGGCGCACGAACAGCGCCTTGGCCTCCGGCATCTGCTCCACCAGCTTCAACCCACTGTTGCGCAACCAGCGCAGCGGCAACGGGTTGGCCTGGAACAACCGCTCGAAGCCCTCCATTGCTGCCATCAGCGCCAGGTTGTGCGGCATGCGCCGCCTTTCGAAGCGGCTCAGCACCTTCACATCGGCCAGGCGCTCGCCGCGCTCGCTGGCACGCACCAGCTCTTCGGCCAGCACGGCGGCATCGAGGAAGCCCAGGTTGACCCCCTGCCCCGCCAGCGGATGGATGGTGTGGGCGGCGTCGCCGATCAGCGCCAGCCCTTCATCGACGTAGCGCTTGGCATGGCGCTGGCGCAGCGGCACGCAGACCCGCGGATCAGCCTCGAGCACGTCCCCCAGACGGCCTTCAAAGGCACGCTCAAGCGCCTTGCGAAACGCCGCGTCGTCCAGCGCCATGGCCTGCTCGGCCTGCTCCGGCGTGGTCGACCAGACAATCGAGCACCAGTCCTGGCGGCCATCACGCGACAGCGGCAGGAACGCCAGCGGGCCTTCGTCCGTAAAACGTTGCCAGGCCGTGGCACGGTGCGCCTCGCTGCAACGCACGCTGGTGACGATAGCGTGGTGCAGGTAATCCCATTCGCGAGTTTGGCAGCCCGCCAGGCGACGCACCGCCGAGTTGGCGCCATCAGCGGCGACCACCAGCGGCGCGCGCAGCTTGCGACCATCGGCCAAGGTCACCAGCCATTCGTCGCCGGAGCGGCGTAACTGCTCCAGGCGGGCATTGGCCAGCAGCCCGACATCGCTGTCGTGCAGACGCTCCAGCAGGCCGTCCTGGACCACACGGTTCTCGACGATATGCCCCAGCACCTCGGCATGCACGCTGGCCGCGGAAAAATGAATCTCGCCGGTGCCGCTACCATCCCAGACGTGCATGTCCGAGTAGGGCGAAACCCGGCGCCGGGCGATGCCCTCCCAGGCGCCCAGGCGCTCGAGAATGCGCTGGCTGGCGGCCGACAGGGCACTGACCCTGGGTTCGAAAGGCGCCTCGCCGTCAAACGGCTTGACCGACAAAGGACCGCCGTCGAGCAGGAGCACCTCCAGGCCACTGTGGCGCAAGGCCAGGGCCAGGGCGCTGCCGACCATGCCGGCACCGACAATCAACAGATCTGCGCGCATTTCCATGCCTTACGCCTGCCTCGCTTGCGGCTTGAGCCGCACGTATAAAGTTTTGTCGACCCGCGCCACCAGCTCGCCGGCGCCATCGCGGATCTCCACCTGCAACCGCGGCAGGTACTTCTTGCCGCTGGCGGTCTGCTGGCGGATCTCGTCGAGCAGCGCGTCGTCGACGTGGAACTGGGCATACACCGGGCCCTTGCCCGGCGAGATGAAATCGATGGAGGCGGCCTTGTCCCAGACGATGTACTCGCGCCCCAGTTGCTCGATCAGCAGCAGCATGTAGAACGGGTCGACCATCGCGTACAGGCTGCCACCGAACTGGGTGCCGACGTAGTTGCGATTCCACCGCGTCAGCTTCATGCGCACCTTGACGCTGCGCATGTCCGGGCTGATTTCCTGGATGTGGATGCCGGCGCCCAGGTACGGCGGGTAGACGTTCAGCAACCAGCGCAGCATCCGCGCTCGCCGTGCGAGCCGGCGCGCAGCGCTCATGGGCGGCCCCGCAGGTCGGGGCGGGTACCCAGGCCCATGGCCTGGCGGGCGAACCAGCTTTTCGCCGGCGGCAGCAGGTCCAGCCCGAGCAGGCCGATGTTGCGCCCGGCCGCCAGCAGCGGCTGGTTGCTGCCGAACACACGGGTGACCTGGTCGGAGAAGCCGATGGTCAGGGCCTGGTCGAGGCGCTGGCGCTGGTGATAGGCCTGCAGCGAACCCAGGTCACCGGGCAACGCCGGGCCGGCCAGTAGCGCATCCGCCAGCGACTGCACATCACGCAGCGACAGGTTGAAGCCTTGGCCTGCGATAGGGTGCAGGCTATGGGCGGCATTGCCCAGCACCACCAGGTGCGGGCGCACCTGCTCCTCGGCCTCCACCAGCGCCAGCGGGTAGAGATGGCGGGCACCGACCTGGCGCAGGGCGCCGAGGCGGTAGCCGAAGGCTTCCTGCAGCTCGCGCAGGAAGCTGCGCTCGTCGAGCTCGGCCAGGCGTTTGGCGTCCATCCCCTGACGGGTCCATACCAGCGCGCAGCGGTTGTCCGCCAGCGGCAGCAAGGCCATCGGGCCTTGCTCGGTGAAGCGCTCGAACGCCTGCCCGGCATGGGCCTCGCCTGGGGTGATGTTGGCGATCAGCGCGCTCTGGTCATACGGCATGTGGCGCACATGGATGCCCAACTGCTCGCGCAGGCCCGAACGGCCACCATCGGCCAGCACCGCCAGGTCGCATTCCAGCGTGGTGTCGTCGTCCAGCTGCAGCCGATAGCCACCGGCGATGGCCTGCATCGCCTGCACTTGCGCCGGGCAGCGCCAGCTGACCACCTCGTTGTCGATGGCCTGCCACAGGCACTGGCCGAGCCAGGCGTTCTCCACCACATAGCCAAGCGCCGGCACGCCTTCCTCCAGCGCATCCAGGCGCGTGGCGCCGAAGCGGCCACGGTCGGACACCTGGATCTGCCGGATCGGCTCGGCGCGGCGGCTGATGGCCTGCCACAACCCCAGCCGCTCGTAGATCTGCCGGGTGCCGAAGGACAGCGCCGAAGAACGCGCGTCGTAGCTGGGCTGGAAGCTGTCGCCCGGGGCGAACGGCTCGATCAGCAGTATCGTCCAGCCACGCGCCTTGGCCGCGGCCTGCAGCGTCAGGGCCAGGCTGGCGCCCACCAGGCCGCCACCGATGATCGCCAGGTTGACCCGGTTCATGCGGCGTCCTTGCGGGCTTCGTGCATCAGCGCCTCGATCTCGGCGACCGTGCGCGGCACGCCTGAAGTGAGGATTTCACAGCCTTGTCTGGTTACCACCACGTCGTCCTCGATCCTTACGCCGATGCCGCGCCATTTCTTCGCCACGGCCTGGTTGTCGGCCGCGATATAGATGCCCGGTTCGACGGTCAACGCCATGCCCGGCTCGAGCACGCGCCACTGGCCACCGACCTTGTATTCGCCCACGTCGTGCACGTCCATGCCCAGCCAATGCCCGGCGCGGTGCATGTAGAAGGCACGGTAGGCCTCGCTGTCGATCAGCGCCTGCACCTCGCCCTTGAGCAGGCCCAGCGTCACCAGCCCTTCGGTGATCACCCGCACGGTCGCCTCGTGGGCATGGTTCCAGTGCTTGCCCGGGGCGATCTCGGCGAACGCCGCGGCCTGGGCCGCGAGCACCAGCTCGTAGATGGCCTTCTGTTCCGGCGAGAAGCGCCCGCTGACCGGGAAGGTGCGGGTAATGTCGCTGGCGTAGCAGTCGATCTCGCAACCGGCGTCGATCAGCACCAGGTCACCGTCCTTGAGCGGCGCATCATTCTGCTGATAGTGCAGGATGCAGCCATTGCGCCCGGCGGCGACGATCGAGCCGTAGGCCGGCATCTTCGCCCCACCCTTGCGGAACTCGTAGTCCAGTTCGGCTTCCAGGCTGTACTCATGCAGCCCTGCCCGGCAGGCCTGCATGGCGCGCACATGGGCACGGGCGGAGATCGCCGCGGCCTCGCGCATGACCTTCACTTCCGCCGCCGATTTATACAGGCGCATGTCGTGCAGCAGATGATCCAGGGCAACGAACTCGTTCGGCGGCTGGGCGCCCAGGCGCGCCTTGGAGCGGATCACGTTGATCCACTCCATCAGCCGGCGATCGAACTCGGGGTTGCCACCCATGTTGCTGTAGACCCGCTCGCGGCCTTCGATCAAGCCGGAGAGGATTTCGTCGATATCGCTGATGGGGAAGGCATCGTCGGCGCCGAAATCACGCACCGCGCCTTCCTGGCCGGCCCGCAGGCCGTCCCACTGCTCGCGCTCTGGATTGCGCTCGCGGCAGAACAGCACGTACTCGCCATGCTCGCGGCCCGGGATCAGCGCGATCACCGCCTCGGGTTCGGGGAAGCCGCTCAGGTACTGGAAATCGCTGTCCTGGCGATAGACATGCTCGACGTCGCGGTTACGAATGGCGACTGCGGCGGCAGGCAGGATGGCGATGCTGTTGGGGACCATCTGCGCCATCAGCGCCTTGCGCCGACGGGCGTACTCCGCCTTGGGTATGTGGCTCATGGGCAAACGACCCCGATCAGATCAGTGCAGCGATGGCTTTGGCGCGGGCGCTTCGGGCTTGGCCAGCTCGGTGTACAGCAGCAGCGGGGCGACGCGCAGGTACTCCATGACTTCCATGTAGTCGCTTTCGCCGTCCTCGGATTCTTCCAGCGCTTCCTGGACCTGCGAGATGGCCACCAGGTCCTGGAGCACTTCCTTGGCATCGGTGGACAAGTCCTTGCCACCGGCGTTCAGGCCGAAACCGGTGATGAAGCCCTGGCACCACTGGCCCAGCGCGGTGGCGCGGTCGCTGAGTGCGGCATCATCGGAAGGCAACAGCAGGACGATGGCGACGTCGTCGCCGGTCAGCTCGGCCTTGACCATCTCTTGCAGGCCGACCAGGGCGTTGCGGACAGTGTCACCGGGCTCGGTCTCGAGCAGCTGGGCGGCGTCGGCCAGCCAGGCATCGGCATCGAAGCCGGCGCCGGCGCAGCTGCGGCCGATCAGCAGGCCATGCAGCTCGGCGGGGGTGACTGGGTGGCCATTGCTCGAAAGCAACATGGCGAAGGCAATGTAGGGCGATTGGGTATTGGGCATGGGCAGCTAGGCGCCAGACGGCGCAATGACTAGAATGGAGACCTTGTATCCTAGCACCGGCAGGCGCGCCAAGACCATCGGCACTGGCCGTCGCGCCCTTGGGGCAGGCATGATCGCCAGGCGAGTCAAGGAATCGAGTGCAATCCATGCAAGAGAACGACCTGCAAGCGCTGATGAGCCGGTTCGAGTTGCTGATCGAACGGGTCGAGCAACTAAAGCGGCAAAACGCACTCTTAGTAGCTCAGGAACGATCCTGGCGCGAGGAGCGCGCCCACCTGATCGAAAAGAACGAGATCGCCAAACGCAAGATCGAATCGATGATCCTGCGCCTCAAGGCCCTGGAGCAAGACTCATGAGTTCAAGCAATAGCGTCACCGTCCAGATCCTCGACAAGGAATACTCGATCATCTGCCCGCCCGAGGAGCGCAACAACCTGGTCGGCGCCGCCCGTTACCTGGATGGCAAGATGCGCGAGATCCGCAGCAGCGGCAAGGTGATCGGCGCCGACCGTATCGCCGTGATGGCCGCGCTGAACATCACCCATGAGCTGCTGCACCGTCAGGAACGCCCCGAAGTGGCCAGCGGCGGCACCACCCGCGAACAGGTGCGTGACCTGCTGGAGCGGGTCGACCAGGCGCTCTCCGACGATCCGGTTAGCAAAAGCGACTGAGATTGGTATACTGGCGCCACTCCCTGGGGGATGCGCCAGTCGGTTATGTCCCTGAGCCGATACGCACAACCACGGGGGTTGCACGCTGGGGCCGGTGTGCATGTCCGCCCGACGGAAAGCCTTAACGCCCCCTGCAATCTCCACCTTGAACTTTCGGGTTCAAGGGCTACACCGATAGCGGTCTTGTCGGGGAGCCTGCTTTCAGAACTGCCCGCCTCCAACGGCGGGCTTTTCGTTTCTTCAGGGATCGCCCGTGCCATGACCGACACCGCGCCGCTCACCCGCCCCCAGCTTCGCCGTCTCCTGCGCAACGCCCGCCGCGCCCTCACACCCGCCCAGCAACGCCAGGCCGCCGAAGGCCTCTATCGCCAGTTGGCGCAGCATCCACTGTTCCGCCGCGCCCGACACATCGCCCTGTACCTGCCCAATGACGGCGAGATCGACCCGCGCCTGCTGCTGCGTGAAGCGCACAGACGCGGCAAGTGTGTCTACCTGCCGGTGCTGCACGCCTGGCCCGCCACGCGCATGGTGTTCCAGCGTTTCGAGCCAGGCGAGAAGCTGCGCCCCAACCGGTTCGGCATCGCGGAACCGGTGGTGGAGCGCAAACGCCAACGGCCGATCTGGGCGCTGGACCTGATCCTGCTGCCGCTGGTCGGTTTCGATGAGAGGGGGGGGCGCCTGGGCATGGGCGGGGGCTTCTATGACCGCAGCCTGGCCTACCAGGGCCGGCGCAAGGCCTGGAAAAAACCATTGCTGCTGGGGCTGGCGCATGAATGCCAGAAGGTGGAGCGGCTCAACCAGGCAAGCTGGGATGTACCGTTGCAAGGCACGGTGTCAGACCGTGGTTGGTACCTGGCGGCGAAATGAACCCGCGATCAGCGGTGCTGTTGCTGCGCCGGATCGACGGGCGCCTGCTGATAGGCGGCATCGAGCTTGCGCTCCCACAAACCTTGCGCGTAACCGGTGGTAACCACGCCCAGGCCGAAGATGAAGGCCAGGATCCAGAGCAGGTCCGGTTTACGTTGTTTCATTGATTGCCCCCCAAGAACAACTGTCCAGGCTCGGCGGCTTTCTTGATGGCTGCCGGAGCGTATAGCTTAAAATCGGCGCATTTTCCGACAACATGAGTCGCTAGGCAAACGTTGACGCCAACCGACTGTCGGTTTCATGCAACGAGTTATTTCAAACTCTTTCAGGAGCAGCATCCATGGCCTACTGGCTGATGAAATCCGAGCCCGACGAGCTCTCCATCGAAGCCTTGGCACGCCTGGGCAGCGCCCGCTGGGACGGAGTACGCAACTACCAGGCACGCAATTTCCTGCGGGCCATGAGCGTAGGCGACGAGTTCTTCTTCTACCACTCCAGCTGCCCGCAACCAGGGATCGCCGGCATTGCCCGGATCAGCGCCGCGGCCTACCCGGACCCGACTGCCCTCGACCCGCAAAGCCACTACCACGACGCCAAGGCCAGCGCCGAGAAGAACCCGTGGAGCGCGGTGGATGTCGAGCATGTGCAGACCTTCCGCCAGGTACTCGGCCTGGGCCTGCTCAAGCAGCAGGCGGCACTGGAGGAACTGCCACTGGTGCAAAAGGGCAGCCGCCTGTCGGTGATGCCGGTGACCGCCGAACAATGGACCGCGATCCTCGCGCTGAGCTGATTGTGCGTCTATTGTCAGGGGTTTGATCAATATCAACGCGCCAGGATGCGCGTCGCGCCAGGATAAGGCGTGCAAGCCGCAGGATGCAGACCGATGAATCGAAAAGCCCCCAGAATCTTCGCCTCCGCCCTTGTATTGCTGTTGCTGGCGGCAGGCGGGCTGGGTTACTGGAAGTCCCTTCACGACCGCCTGCCCGAAGGCCTGAGCATGGGCAACGGGCGCCTCGAATCCACCGAAGTACAGATCGCCAGCAAGGTCCCCGGGCGCCTGGCCGAGGTGCTGGTCGATGAAGGCGACAAGGTCACCCGCGGCCAACTGCTCGCCCGCATCGACACCCGCACCATGGAGGCCCAGCGCAGCCAGGCCGAGGCCGAGGTACTGCGCGCCCGCGAGAACTACGCCGCTGCCCAGGCCAGCGTGCAATTGCGCCAGAGCGAACTGCTGCTGGCCAGCCAGGAGCTCAAGCGCGTGCGCGAAATCTACCAGCGCAAGTTCGCCAGCCAGCAACTGCTCGACCAGCAACAGGCACGCTACGACACCGCCACCTCAGCCGTGGTCGCCGCCCGCGCCCAGCTGGCGGCGATCAAGGCGGCCATTGGCGCCGCCGAGGCACAGGTGGCCCAGCTTACCAGCGAGATCGACGACAGCAGCCTGCGTGCCCCCATCGACGGCATCATCCAGCTGCGCCTGGCCGAGCCTGGCGAGGTGCTCGGTGCCGGTGGCCGGGTGCTGATGCTGATCGACCCCAGCGACCAGTACATGAACCTCTACCTGCCCGCCGCCACCACCGGCCGGCTGACCGTGGGCGACCAGGCGCGGATCGTGCTCGACGCCCTGCCCGAGCAGGCCCTGCCGGCGAAGATCGCCTTTGTCGCGGCCAAGGCGCAGTTCACGCCGAAACAAGTCGAGACCCGTGACGAGCGGCAAAAGCTGGTGTTCCGGGTCAAGCTGCGTCTGACCGAGCCGAGCGCCGTGCCCCAGGCCAAGCCGGGCATGCCCGGCGCCGGGTACGTGCGCACCGCCGACGTGGGCTGGCCGGCCAACCTGCAATGAACGCGGCGACAGCGCTGCAGGCCGACGGTGTCAGCCACCGCTATGGCGATCTGCAGGCCCTGCACCCCCTCGCATTCAGCCTGCCGGCCGGCACCCGCTGCGGCCTGATCGGCCCGGATGGCGCCGGCAAGTCGACCCTGCTCGGGCTGATTGCCGGGGTCAAGCGCCTGCAACAGGGTGAGTTGCAGGTGCTCGGCGGTTCGATCCGCCAACGCCGCCACCGCACCGCGCTGTACCCCAAGGTCGCATTCATGCCCCAGGGCTTGGGCAACAACCTGTACCCGGAGCTGTCGATCCGCGAGAACATCCGCTTCTTTGCCACCCTGTTCGGCCTCGGCCGCGCCGAATGCGAGCAACGCATGGCCAGCCTGCTGCGCGCCACCGACCTCGAACGTTTCGCCGAGCGCCCGGCTGGCAAGCTGTCGGGCGGCATGAAGCAGAAGCTGGGATTGTGCTGCGCGCTGATCCACGAGCCGGACCTGCTGATCCTCGACGAGCCGACCACCGGCGTCGACCCGCTGTCGCGGCGGCGCTTCTGGGAACTGGTCGAACAGGTGCGCGCCCAGCGTCCGCAGCTGACCCTGCTGGTGGCCACCGCCTACATGGAGGAGGCCGAGCAGTTCGAGCACTGCCTGATGCTTGATGCCGGTCGCCTGCTGGCTGCGGGCCTGAGCCGTGAACTGGCCGCGGCCACGCCCAGTGGCAAGCTCGATGATGCCTTTACCCACTTCCAGGGAGCCGGCCGCGAGCAGCCTGAGCCGCTGCGGATTCCGCCACGCCAGGTGGATGATGGGCCGATCGCCATCGAGGCCCACGACCTGACCTTGCGCTTCGGCGACTTCACCGCGGTCAACAAGGTCAGCTTCGCCATCGGTCGCGGCGAGATTTTCGGCTTCCTCGGTTCCAACGGCTGCGGCAAGACCACCACCATGAAGGTGCTCACCGGTCTGATGCCGGCCAGCGAAGGCAGCGCCAGCCTGCTCGGGCGCCCGGTGGATGCCGGTGACCTGGCCACGCGCAAGCGGGTCGGTTTCATGTCCCAGAGTTATTCCCTGTACGGCGAGCTGAGCGCCCGGCAGAACCTCGAGTTGCACGCTCGTCTGTTCGACCTGGCCAAGGCCGACAGTGCGCCGCGCATCGCCGAACTCATCGAGCGCTTCGACCTTGGCAACATCGCCGACCAGCCTTCCGGCGCCCTGCCACTGGGCCTGCGTCAGCGCCTTTCGCTGGCCGTGGCGGTACTGCACCGCCCCGAAGTGCTGATCCTCGACGAGCCGACTTCGGGCGTCGACCCGGCGGCCCGCGACGGCTTCTGGCGGCTCCTGGTGGAACTGTCCCGCGAGCAGGGCGTGACCATCTTCCTGTCCACCCACTTCATGAACGAGGCCCTGCGCTGCGACCGCATCTCACTGATGCACGCCGGCCGGGTGCTGGCCTGCGACACCCCGCAGGCCCTGCAAATCCAGTTCGGCGGCGACACCTTGGAAGACGCTTTCGTGCGTTGCCTCGAACAGGCCCAGGACGCGCCCACCCAGACACAAGCCGACACCACGCTGGAACAGGCCGCTGCCCCAGCGACCGCCCTGCGCCAGGCATTCAGTCTGCGCCGCCTGCTGGCCGTCGCCAGTCGCGAAGGCAAAGAGCTGCTGCGCGACAAGGTGCGCCTGGCCTTCGCCCTGGCAGGGGCATTGTTCATGATGGTGATCTTCGGCTATGGCATCTCGCTGGATGTGGAAAACCTCGCCTTCGCCGTGTACGACCAGGACCAGAGCCCGCAGAGCCGCGCCTACCTGGAGGCCTTCCGTGGCTCACGCTACTTCGCCGAGCAGCCGCCGATCCGCGATGCCCGCCAGCTGCACCAGCGCTTGCAGCGCTCGGAGATCAAGCTGGCCCTGGAGATCCCGCCAGGCTTTGGCCGCGATTTGCATGCCGGGCGCCAGCCGGTGGTTGCGGCCTGGCTTGACGGTGGCATGCCGTTTCGCGCCGAAACCAGCCGCAACTATGTCGAAGCCGTGCACCAGGCCAACCTCGAACAGCTCGCGGCCCTCGGCCCGAACCCTGTCTCGCGCCAGCAGCCGGTACGCCTGGAAACACGCTTTCGCTACAACCAGGACGTGGTCAGCGTGAACGCCATCGGCCCCGGCGTCATGGCGCTGATCCTGGCCTTCATCCCGGCCATGCTGACCGCGCTGGGCATCGTGCGGGAAAAGGAACTGGGCTCGATCACCAACTTCTACGCCACGCCCCTGACCCGCCTGGAGTTCCTGCTCGGCAAGCAGGCGCCCTACCTCGCGGTAAGCCTGGTCAACCTGGCGCTGCTGGTGGCGATGAACCGCTGGCTGTTCGGCGTGCCGCTCAAGGGCAGCCCGCTGGCCCTGGCCTGCGGTGGCCTGGCCTACCTGCTGGCGACCACCAGCCTGGGCCTGCTGATCTCGGCGTTCACCCGCACGCAGATCGCGGCGATCCTCGGCACTCTGATCATCACCAGCCTGCCGACCATCCAGTTCTCCGGCCTGATCGTTCCGCGCTCGTCGCTGGACGGCGCGGCAGCGCTGATGGGCCAGCTGTTCCCGGCCGGCTACTTCCTCGACATCGCCGTCGGCACCTTCACCAAGGCCTTGGGCCTGCGCGAACTGTGGCCGCAGTGCCTGGCGCTGCTGGGCTTCTTCGCCGCCTTCACCGGGCTGAGCCTGATCATGCTGAAAAAGCAGGAGGCCTGAGATGAGCCAGCTCTCCCATACCTTGCGCCTGGGCCTGAAGGAACTCACCAGCCTGCGCCATGACAGCGTGTTGCTGCTGTTCCTGCTGTACGCCTTCAGCGTGGCGATCTACATGCCCGCCGCAGGCTCGGTAATCGGCGTGCACAACGCCAGTGTCGCAGTGGTCGACGAAGACCACGGCGCCATCTCGCGCAAGCTCGCCGAGTCGCTGCAACCGCCCGAGTTCCAGCCCACCGTGGCACTGCCGGCGGATCGCCTTGACCAGGCCATGGACAGCGGCCAGTACACCTTCGTGATCAACGTGCCGGTGAACTTCCAGGCCGACCTGCTGGCCGGGCGTTCGCCGGAGCTGCAGGTCAACGTCGATGCCACGGCCATGAGCCAGGCCTTCATGGGCGCCGGCTACATCGGGCGGATCTTCGAACGCGAACTGCTGGAGTACGCAGGCCGCAGCACCAGCAGCCCTGCCCTGCTCAACCCGAAAGCCCTGTTCAACCCCAACCTCGAAGGCGGCTGGTTCCTGGCGGTGATCCAGATCGTCAACAACATCACCATCCTGGCCATCATCCTCACCGGCACCGCGTTGCTGCGCGAGCGTGAGCACGGCACCCTCGACCATCTGCTGGTGCTGCCGCTGACGGCACTGGAAATCATGCTGGCGAAGATCGCCAGCAACGCCCTGGTGGTGGTGGCCTGTACCTGGATTTCGCTGGAAGTGGTGGTCAAGGGCGCCCTGGGCGTGCCGCTGGCGGGCTCCATGGGGCTGTTCCTGGGGGTGACTGCGCTGTACCTGTTCGCCAGCACGGCACTGGGCATCTTCCTCGCCACCCTGGCGCGCTCGACACCACAGTTCGGCCTGCTGGCGATCCCGGTGATCATCCCGATGCTGCTGCTGTCGGGAGGCAGCACGCCGCTGGACAGCATGCCGCAGTGGCTGCAGTGGGTCATGCAGGGGTCGCCCTCGACCCATTTCGTCAGCCTCGGCGCGGCGATCCTGTTCCGCGACGCCGGGCTGAGCGTGGTCTGGCCGGACGTCGCGGCGCTGGCCGCGATCGGCCTGATATTCTTCGGCGTGGCCCTGGCGCGCTTTCGCCGCAGCCTCGCCGCCTGATCACTGCACGATCAGGTTGTTGAACAGCAGGTCCTCGACGATCGGCTTGCCCTCTTCGGACTCCATCACCTGCTGCACCTGCTTCAGGGCTTCCTGGCGCAGTTTTTCCTTGGCCTCGACGTTGCTCATGTTGTCCACGCCCTGCTGGGTGAACAGCGCCACCAGCTGGTTGCGGATCAGCGGCTCGTGGTGCTTGACCGCCGTGGCGGCGGCATCCCCGGTCACGCGCAGGGCGACGTCGGCCTTGTACACGCGCAGCTTGGGGCCGCCGTCGAGGGCGTAGTTGCCAACGAAGGGCGGGCTGAGGCTGATATAGGCGACCTTGGGCTCGCCTTCCTTTTCCTCGGCCATGGCCGCCGCCGGCAGCATCAGGGCCAGCACCATCAAGATCCACGCTTTCACGAATTCGCTCCTCATTACAGTTGCCGCCAGCTTACCCAGCGCGCCGGCCAAACCCAAGCCCGGGCTTATGCCGGCTCATCAGGGCCGACCATGCTCGTTGACCCTCGGGGCGGCCCTCCTACACTTATCGGCCACCACACGCAAAGGAATAGCCCTGATGAAAGCCTTGTTGTGCAAAGCCCTGGGCCCGGCGCGGGACCTGGTCCTGGAAGAGGTCGCCAGCCCCGTGCCGAAGAAGAACGAGATCCTCCTCGACGTGCACGCCGCAGGGGTCAACTTCCCCGACACCCTGATCATCGAGGGCAAGTACCAGTTCAAGCCACCGTTGCCGTTCTCACCGGGGGCGGAAGCCGCCGGCGTGGTAGCCGCGGTCGGCGAGAAGGCCGGCGCGTTCAAGGTTGGCGACCGGGTCATGGCCCTGACCGGCTGGGGCGCTTTCGCCGAGCAAGTGGCGGTACCGTTCTACAACGTGCTGCCGATGCCGGCGGACATGGACTTCACCACTGCCGCCGCGTTCGGCATGACCTACGGCACCTCGATGCACGCCCTCACCCAGCGCGGTCAGCTCAAGGCCGGTGAAACCCTGCTGGTGCTCGGCGCCTCGGGTGGCGTGGGGCTGGCGGCAGTGGAAATCGGCAAGGCCCTCGGGGCACGGGTGATTGCGGCGGCCAGCAGTGCCGAGAAGCTGGCGATCGCCAAGGCGGCCGGCGCCGACGAGCTGGTCGACTACAGCCAGGCCAGCCTCAAGGACGAGATCAAGCGCCTGACCGGCGGTCAGGGCGTGGATGTGATCTACGATCCGGTCGGTGGCGAGTTGTTCGATCAGGCTGTGCGCGGGCTGGCGTGGAACGGCCGGTTGCTGGTGGTGGGGTTCGCCAGCGGGACGATCCCGCAGTTGCCGGTGAACCTGGCGCTGCTCAAGGGCGCGGCGGTGGTCGGGGTGTTCTGGGGCGCCTTTGCCCAGCGCCAGCCGGAGGACAACGCCGCCAACTTCCGCCAGCTGTTCGCCTGGCATGCCGAGGGCAAGCTGAAACCGCTGGTGTCGCAGACCTACCCGCTGGCCGAGGGCGGCGCCGCGATCGAACGTCTGGGGCAACGCCAGGCAGCGGGCAAGCTGGTGGTAACGGTTCAGCGCTGACCTTTCTGCCCTGTCGCTGGCTCACAGTGACAGGGCCGACCCCGCAGTTCTTCTATTCATATTCCTAAACGGTAGTTCATAAGCTTTTTATAAACGAATAGGGTATATCAACCGGACCACCGGACCAGCAAACGTCTGTCGCCATCAGCTGAGGCGACGCTTTCAACTTTGTGAGGTTAGGAATGGTCAGGATCACAATCACCCCAGTGCATAACGCCAGGGCATTGAGTGCAGCCAAGGAGCGGTACTGATGTCCAGCCAACCAACTACCCGATTCCACAGCGATCACGACAGCTCGCCGCTGCTGCTGCCGGCCAAGGTGCTGCGCAACGACGAAGAGGCCCTGCAGGCCGCCCGCGAACTGGCCGAGGTGGCCCGCCAGCAGGCCGCCAAACGTGACCAGCAGCGCAAGCTGCCATGGGCCGAGATCGAACAGTTCACCCGCAGCGGCCTGGGCAGCATCAGCGTGCCCAAGGCGTTCGGCGGCCCCGAGGTCTCGTTCGAAACCATCGCCGAAGTGTTCCGCCTGATCAGTGCCGCCGACCCGGCGCTGGGGCAGATTCCGCAGAACCAGTTCGGCATCCTGCAACTGGTGCGCCTTACCGCCACCCAGGCGCAGCAGGAAGCGATCTTCCGCGCCGTGCTCGACGGCTGGCGCATCGGCAATGCCGGCCCCGAGCGCGGGACCAAGGACACCCTGACGCTCAAGGCACGCATTACCCGCGAGGGCGACGGCTATCGCATCAGTGGCGAGAAGTTCTACTCCACCGGCGCCCTGTACGCCCACTGGGTAGCGGTAAAAGCCCTGGACGATGAAGGCCGGCAACGCCTGGCCTTCGTCCGTCGCGGCAGCCCGGGGCTGCGCATCGTCGACGACTGGTCCGGCTTCGGCCAGCGCACCACCGCCAGCGGCACCGTGCTGCTCGACAAGGTGCCGGTGGACGCCGACCTGGTGGTGGACAACTGGCGCCTGCGTGAAGAGCCCAGCATCCAGGGCGCCGCCTCGCAGCTGATCCAGGCGGCCATCGACGCCGGCATCGCCGAAGCGGCCATCGAGGACACGATCCAGTTCGTGCGGGAGAAGTCCCGGCCCTGGATCGAGGCCAAGGTCGAACGCAACAGCGACGATCCCTATGTGATTGCCGACATCGGCCGCCTGAAGCTCGAACTGCATGCCGCCGAGGCCCTGCTGCGCAAGGCCGCCAGGGTGCTCGACGAGGTCAACGCCGGCGTGATCGATGCCGCCGCCGCGGCCCGTGCCTCGATCGCCGTAGCCGAAGCCAAGGTGCTCACTACCGAGATTTCGCTGCAGGCCAGCGAGAAGCTGTTCGAGCTGGCCGGCAGCCGCGCCAGCCTGGCCGAGTTCAACCTCGACCGGCACTGGCGCAACGCCCGCGTGCACACCCTGCACGACCCGGTGCGCTGGAAATACCACGCCGTCGGCGCCTACCACCTCAACGGCACCCTGCCTGCCCGCCATTCCTGGATCTGATATCGGCCCATCGCGGGGCAAGCCCGCTCCCACGCGCTCGCGTAAGGTCGGGCGTGCTCCGCGATGGGACCTGGAGAGCACAATGACTGCATCCATCATCACCACCGACGGCCAGGCCCTGGCCGTCGCCGACGAACTCGCCCACTACCTGCGCGAAGACAGCGCCCTGCGCGACCGCGAACGCCGCCTGCCCCATGCCGAACTCGAACATTTCGTGCAGTCCGGCCTGTGGGGCATCAGCGTGCCCAGGGCCTTTGGCGGCGCCGGCGTGTCCAGTGCCACCCTGGCCAAGGTCATCGCACGCATCGCCCAGGCCGACGCCTCGCTCGGGCAGATCCCGCAGAACCACTTCTACGCCCTGGAGGTGCTGCGGGTGAACGGCAGCGCCGAACAACAGCAACGGCTCTACGCCGAAGTGCTCGCCGGCCGCCGCTTCGGCAACGCCCTGGCCGAACTCGGCACGAAGAACGCCCACGAACGCACCACCCGCCTGAGCCGCGACGGCGACCATTACCGCATCGATGGCCGCAAGTTCTACTGCACCGGCGCGATCTACGCCCAGCGCATCCCGACCCTGGTGATCGACGAACAGGGCGTATCGCACCTGGCCTTCGTGCCCGCCGACAGCCCGGGCATCGAGGTGATCGACGACTGGAGCGGCTTCGGCCAGCGCACCACCGGCAGCGGCTCGGTGGTGTTCAACCATGTGCCGGTCCGCGCCGAAGACGTGGTGCCGTTCCAAAGCGCCTTCGAGCGCCCGACCACGGTCGGCCCCCTGGCGCAGATCCTCCATGCCGCGATCGACACCGGTATCGCCCGCGCCGCCTACGAGGACGCCCTGCACTTCGTGCGTACCCGCAGCCGACCCTGGATCGACTCTGGCCTCGACAAGGCCAGCGACGATCCACTGACTCTGAAGAGCTTCGGCCAACTGGCAATCCGCCTGCACGCCACCGAGGCCCTGCTCGAACGCGCGGGTGAAATCCTCGACATCGCCCAGGCCGACAGCAACGCCGAGACCCTGGCCGCCGCCTCGATTGCCGTCGCCGAGGCCCGGGCGATCAGCACCGAGATCTCCCTGGCCGCCGGCACCACCCTGTTCGAGCTGGCCGGCAGCCAGGCCACCCTGGCCGAGCACAACCTCGACCGCCACTGGCGCAACGCCCGGGTGCACACCCTGCACGACCCGGTGCGCTGGAAGTACCACGCCATCGGCAACTACTACCTCAACGACGAAAAACCGCCGCGCCGAGGGACCATCTGATGGCCAAGCAGATCCTGCTCAATGCCTTCAACATGAACTGCATCGGGCACATCAACCACGGTTTGTGGACCCACCCGCGGGACACTTCGACCCAGTACAAGACCCTCGACTACTGGACCGACCTGGCCCGCCTGCTGGAGCGGGGGCTGTTCGACGGGCTGTTCATCGCCGATATCGTCGGCACCTACGACGTCTATGGCCAGTCGCTGGACGTGACGCTCAAGGAGTCGATCCAGTTGCCGGTCAACGACCCGCTGCTGCTGGTCTCGGCCATGGCCGCCGTTACCAGGCATCTGGGCTTCGGCCTCACCGCCAACCTGACCTATGAAGCGCCTTACCTGTTCGCCCGGCGCCTCTCCACTCTCGATCACCTGAGCAACGGCCGGGTCGGCTGGAACATCGTCACCGGCTACCTCGACAGTGCCGCCCGGGCCATGGGGCTGGAACAGCAACCCGAGCACGACCGCCGCTATGACCAGGCCGACGAATACCTGCAGGTGCTGTACAAGCTGCTCGAAGGCAGCTGGGCCGACAATGCCGTGGTCGCCGACCGCGCGCAGCGCGTGTATGCCCGGCCGGACAGGGTGCGCAAGGTCGAGCACCAGGGCGAGTTCTACAAGGTTGAGGGCTATCACCTGTGCGAGCCTTCGCCGCAGCGCACACCGGTACTGTTCCAGGCCGGCAGTTCGGCGCGCGGTTTGGCCTTTGCCGGCAACCATGCCGAGTGCGTGTTCATCAGCGGCCAGGAAAAGGCCGCCACCCGCGCCCAGGTCGACAAGGTGCGCGCAGCGGCGCAAGCCGCTGGTCGCGACCCGCAGGCGGTCAAGGTATTCATGGGCATCACCGTGATCGTTGCCGCAACTGAAGACCAAGCCCACGCCCTGCACGCCGAGTACCTGCATTACGCCAGCGCCGAGGCAGGTGTTGCGCATTTCGCCAGTTCCACCGGTATCGACTTCTCACGCTACGAACTGGACGAACCCATCGGATTCGCCAAGGGCAATGCCATCCAGTCCGCCACCCGCCAATTGCAGGACAGCGCCTGGACTCGCCGCCGCCTGCTGGAGCAGCACGCCTTGGGCGGCCGCTACGTGACCCTGGTCGGCGACCCCGGGCAGGTGGCCGAGCAACTGATCGGCTGGCTCGACGACACCGGCCTGGACGGCTTCAACCTGACCCGCACCGTCACCCCGGAAAGCTTCGAGGCCTTCATCGACCTGGTAGTACCCGAACTGCAACGCCGTGGCCGCTACAAGACTGGCTACGCCGAAGGCACCCTGCGCGAGAAGCTGTTCGCCAGCGACCATCCGCACTTGCCCGCCGACCATCCCGGATCCTCCTACCGCAACACCCCCACCCCTGCCCCGACTGGAGCCCTGCACCATGCTTGAAAAACTGTTCCGGCCCGTCGCGGCCATCGCCCTGGGCCTCGGCCTGTCCGCCGCCGCCTTCGCCGCGGAGCCACTGAAGATCGGCACCACCGCCGCCTTCGCCATCCCGTTGGAAGCGGCGGTGGCAGAAGCCCACAAACAAGGCCTGGAGGTGAAGCTGATCGAGTTCAGCGACTGGATCGCGCCGAATGTCAGCCTCAACAGCGGCGACATCGACGTGAACTACTTCCAGCACATCCCCTTCCTGGAAAACGCCAAGGCCGCCGCCGGCTTCAACCTGGTCCCCTATGCACCGGGGATCATCAACAACGTCGGGCTGTACTCGAAAAAGTACAAAAGCTTTGCCGAGCTGCCCGAAGGCGCCAGCGTGGCCATCGCCAACGACCCGATCAACAGCGGTCGTGGCCTGCAACTGCTGGCCAAGGCCGGGCTGATCACCCTCAAGCAGGGCGTGGGCTACAAGGCCACCGAGGACGACATCATCGCCAACCCGAAGAAGATCAAAATTCTCCAGGTGGAAGCGGTGCAGTTGGTGCGCGCCTATGACGACGCCGACCTGGTGCAGGGCTACCCGGCCTATATCCGCCTGGCCAACACCTTTGACGCTACGTCGGCGCTGCTGTTCGACGGCCTGGAGAACAAGGAATACGTGATCCAGTTCGTTATCCGCCCACAGGAGAAAAACGACCCGCGCCTGGCCAAGTTCGTCGATATCTACCAACACTCGCCAGCCGTGCGCGCCGCCCTGGACAAGGCCCATGGCAAGCTCTACCAGGCCGGCTGGGAAGGCTGACATGGCCCAGGCCAGCGCCCTGAGGGCGCCCATCCCGCCCGCCGAACCGTGCAAGGCCGAGGAAACGGCCCTGCGCCCGGAAGTGAACCAGGCGCACATCCGCTTCATCGGCCTGGGCAAGACCTATCCGGGCCAGGCCCAACCAGCGCTGCAAGGCATCGACCTGAACATCCGCCGCGGCGAAATATTCGGCATCATCGGCCGCAGCGGTGCCGGCAAGTCTTCGCTGCTGCGCACCATCAACCGCCTGGAACAGCCCAGCCAGGGCCGGGTGCTGATCGACCAGGTGGATATCGCGCCGTTCGACGAGGACCGCCTGGTGGCCCTGCGCCGGCGCATCGGCATGATCTTCCAGCACTTCAACCTGATGTCGGCCAAGACCGTGTGGCAGAACGTCGAGCTGCCGCTGAAGGTGGCCGGCGTGGCCAAGGCCGAGCGCCAGCGCAAGGTACGCGAGCTGCTGGAGCTGGTGGGCCTTGCGGAAAAGCACCATGTCTACCCCGCGCAGCTGTCCGGCGGGCAAAAGCAGCGCGTCGGCATCGCCCGGGCGCTGGTGCATGACCCCGAGATCCTGCTGTGCGACGAAGCCACCTCCGCGCTGGACCCGGAAACCACTGCCTCGATCCTCGAGCTGCTGCGCGACATCAACCAACGCCTGGGCCTGACCGTGGTGCTGATCACCCACGAAATGGCGGTGATCCGCGATATCTGCCAGCGCGTGGTGGTGCTCGAGCGGGGCGAGATCGTCGAACAGGGCGAGGTCTGGCAAGTGTTCGGCACACCGCGCCACGACGTCACCCGTACCCTGCTCGCACCGCTGCAGACCAAGCTGCCGGCCGCCTTGCAAGCCAGTCTGCGTGCCCAGCCGGTCAGCCGCGACGCGGCTGTGGTGCTCAAGCTCGGCCTGGTGGGCGAGCCGGAACTGAGCGCCCTGTTCAGCGATCTGGGCGGACGCGTGCGGCTGCTCCAGGGCGGCGTCGAGACCATCGGCGAGCATGCCTTGGGGCAACTGATCCTGGCCGTGCGCGGCTCGCCGCTGGACACCCGCCAGTTGCTCGAACGCGCCCGCCGCTGGGCCGTGGATGTGGAGGTACTCGGCCATGTGGATTGATCGCCTGCTGCAAGGCTTGCTCGACACCCTGCTGATGGTCGGCGTGTCCTCGCTGGTCGCGCTGGTCGTCGGGGTACCGATGGCAGTGCTGCTGGTCACCAGCGACAAGGACGGGATCTTCGAGGCCGCCGCGCTGAACCGGGTGCTGGGCGCCATCGTTAACCTGTTCCGCTCGATCCCGTTCCTGATCCTGATGGTCGCGCTGATCCCCTTTACCCGCTTGGTGGTCGGCACCACCTATGGTGTGTGGGCCGCCGTGGTGCCGCTGACAATTGCCGCCACGCCGTTCTTCGCGCGCATCGCCGAGGTCAGCCTGCGCGAGGTGGACCACGGCCTGATCGAAGCGGCACAGGCCATGGGCTGCCGGCGCTGGCACATCGTCTGGCACGTGCTGCTGCCCGAGGCGCTGCCGGGGATCGTCGGCGGGTTCACCATCACCCTGGTGACGCTGATCAACTCCTCGGCCATGGCCGGGGCGATCGGTGCCGGGGGTTTGGGCGATATTGCCTACCGCTACGGCTACCAGCGCTTCGACAGCCAGATCATGCTGACCGTGATCGTGATGCTGGTGGCGCTGGTAGCGGTGATCCAGCTGGGTGGGGACCGTTTGGCCAAAGGTTTGAACAAGCGTTGAGCCCATCGCGGGGCAAGCCCGCTCCAACCAGTGGGAGCGGGCTTACCACGCGATACGGTGTCAGCCCCAGTGCAGCTCCGCCGCCGGCACCGGCCGCCCGAACCAGTACCCCTGCCCCAGCTGGCACTGCTGCTCCAGCAGGAACCGCGCCTGCTCGGCCTGCTCCACCCCTTCGGCATGCACCTGCATGCCCATGCTTCGCGCCAAGGCGATGATCACCCGCACGATGGCAATGTCGTCTTCATCGTGGGGCAGGCCTGCCACGAAGCCCTGGTCGATCTTCAGCTTTTGCACGGGCATGCGTTTGAGCCGCAGCAATGACGAATAACCTGTACCGAAATCGTCGATGGCCAAGGTCACGCCCAGCTCGCGCAGGCGATGCAGCTGTTCCAGGGCGACTTCTGGGTCTTCCATCACCGCGCTCTCTGTCACTTCGAGCTCGAGCAGCGACGGATCCAGCCCGGTATCGTGCAGCGCATCGGCCACCTGGCGGTACAGGTCACGCTGGCTGAACAGGCGACTGGAGATGTTCACCGCCACGAATGCCAGCTGCCGCCCTTCGGCCTGCCACTGCACCATCTGCCGACACGCTTGGTGCAGCACCCAGGCGTCGATTTCGGCAATCAGCCCGGTACGCTCGGCGATGGGGATGAACTCCCTGGGGGGGACCAGGCCACGCACGGGATGCTGCCAGCGCACCAGCGCCTCGACGCCGATCATCCGGGCGGTGAACAGGTCGTGCACCGGCTGGAAGAACACCCGCAGCTCCTGCTGTTCGAGCGCCCGACGCAATTCGCCGGCGGTCTCGACCCGCTGCTGGGCATGGGCGGTAAGCTCCTCGGTGTACAGCGCGTAGCAGGCGCGGCCATTGCTCTTGGCCTTGAACAGCGCCGAATCGGCGTTGCGCAGCAGCTGTTCGGCGCTCAGTGCATCGTTGGGGAACAGGCTGATACCGATGCTGGCACTGATGAACAGGCGGTTGCCCTCGAAACAGAACGGTTCTTTCAAGCGCTCGATGATCGATTGCGCCAACTTGCCTGCCTGGCCGACCTGCTGACAGCTCTCGGCCAGCACGCCGAACTCGTCTCCCCCCAGGCGCGCCAGGGTCACACCGTTGCCCAGCACCTCGCGCAGACGTTCGCCGACCAGCTTGAGCAGTTGGTCGCCAATGGTGTGGCCGAGGCCGTCGTTGATGCTCTGGAAGTGATCGAGGTCGAGCAGCAGCAAGGCGCAGCCGCGCTTGTTGGCCTGCGCCGCGGCCATCGCCTGCATGGCGCGATCATTGAACAGCAGGCGGTTGGGCAGACCGGTCAGCGGGTCGTGGTGAACGAGATAGGCCAGCTCCTGTTCGGTGTGCTTGATCACGCTGATGTCGCTGAACACTGCGACGTAATGGCTAAGCTCACCACTGTCGTCACGAATGGCGCAGATCGTCTGCCATTGCGGGTAGATTTCCCCGCTTTTACGGCGATTCCAGATTTCCCCGCTCCATTCGCCCTGCTCCGCCAGCGCGGCATAGATCTGCTGGTAGAACGGCGCCCCATGCCGCCCTGACTTGAACTTGCTCGGACGTTGACCGATGACTTCTTCCTGCTGGTAGCCGGTAATGCGCATGAATGCCCGGTTGACGTGCACGATCAAGCCGTTGCGATCGGTCACCAGCACCCCTTCCAGGGTGCTGTCGAACACCGCCGCAGCCATGCGCAGGCGCTCGCGGTCATCGCTGCGCAGGCGCGCGCCGATACCAATGAAGTTGAGCAGGCGCGCACGTGAAACGAAGATCAGCGCGGCACTGAGCAAGACCCAGAGCACGACATTGATCTGCCGCCCCACGGCCAGGGCCAACGGATCCTCGGTCATGCCGTGCAAGACCAGCTCGGACAGCACCAGCCAGAGAATCGAAAGCAACACGTAGAGCCCGGCCATGCGCAAGGCGTCGCGAACGGAAACAGACATGTCGGGTGAATGAGCCCATGAAAAAAGAAGGGGCATTATAGGGGCTGAAACACCCTGTGACTTCCTATCCAAAAGCGCGACTGGTTTTATTTCCCCGCCAAAGGATAATGCCTGCGTTGTTCCGCCTGTTTTCCGAGGGTATTTCCCGTTATGTGGTATTACGGTCTGCTCGACTTGTCGGCCTGGCAACTGGTCGCCGTCACCCTGCTGATGACCCATGTGACCATCGTCAGCGTCACCATCTACCTGCACCGCTACTCGGCCCACCGCGCCCTGGAGCTGAACGCGGGCCTCAAGCATTTCTTCCGTTTCTGGCTGTGGCTCACCACGGCGCAGAACACCCGCGAGTGGACCGCCATCCACCGCAAGCACCACGCCAAGTGCGAAACCCCCGACGACCCGCACAGCCCGGTGCACAAGGGCCTGGGCACCGTGCTGCGCAAGGGCGCCGAGCTGTACCGGGAAGAGGCGAAAAACGAGGAAACGCTGCGCATCTACGGCAAGAACTGCCCGGACGACTGGATCGAGCGCAACCTCTACACCCGCTACAAGCTCGGCGGCATCGCCCTGATGGCGGTACTCGACCTGCTGCTGTTCGGCACCATCGGCATCACCATCTGGGCGATCCAGATGATGTGGATTCCGTTCTGGGCCGCCGGTGTGGTCAACGGTCTGGGCCATGCCGTGGGCTATCGCAACTTCGAATGCCGCGACGCCGCCACCAACCTGGTGCCGTGGGGCATCATCATTGGCGGCGAGGAGCTGCACAACAACCACCACACCTACCCCAACTCGGCCAAGCTCTCGGTACGCCGCTGGGAGTTCGACATGGGCTGGATGTGGATCCGCCTGCTGAGCCTGCTGCGCCTGGCCAAGGTGCAACGGGTGGCGCCCATCGCCCATCGGGTGGAAGGCAAGGCGTCGCTGGACATGGACACTGCCATGGCCATCCTCAACAACCGCTTCCAGATCATGGCCCAGTACCGCAAGCTGGTGATCGGCCCGCTGGTCAAGCAGGAGCTGGACAAGGTCGACACCTCGGTACGCCACCGCTTCCGCCGCGCCAAGCGTCTGCTCTCGCGGGAAACCAGCCTGCTGCAGGATCGCCACCACGTGCGCATCGAGTCGCTGCTGGCCCACAGCCAGGCTCTCAAGACCATCTACGAAAAGCGCCTGGCGCTACAGCAGATCTGGGCGCGCACCAGCGCCAACGGCCACGACATGCTCGCCGCCATGAAGGACTGGGTACACGAGGCCGAGGCCAGTGGTATTCAGTCGCTGCGTGACTTCGCCGCCCAGCTCAAGACCTACTCGCTGCGCCCCAACGGCGCCTGAGCACCGTTGATCGGCATGCCCCGCAATGGGGCGTGCCGACCGGAACTTCCCCCCCTGCAATCGACTCAAATCCGGCATATCGCCCGCGTGGCGGGCCGGACCGTGGCCGCACGCCCATCGTCGAGAACCGTTCCGTGCTCATGGCCAAAGATCTCCCACCCACCTCTACCGGCACCCCGCGCCCCGAAGCTGCTCAAACCCTGCTCGCCCTGTTGCACGCTCAAGGCGAAGTGGCCCGCCTGAGCGAACGCGAGCAGCTGTACAGCTCGCTGCTCGACAGCGTCAACGCAGTGCTCTGGGCCTTCGACTGGGAAACCCGCCAAGTGCTCTACGTCAGCCCAGCCTACGAGCGCATTTTCGGCCGCCCGGCCAGCCTGGTGCTGGCCGACTACAACGAATGGCGCGACGCCATCTACCCGGACGACCTGGAGTACGCCGAGCGCAGCCTGGCCCAGGTGCTGGTCAAGGGCACCGTCGAGGACCGCGAGTACCGCATCCTCAACGCCGCCGGCGAGGTGCGCTGGCTCAGCGACAAGTGCTATATCAACCAGCAGCGCGAGGGCGACCAGCGGGTGATCATCGTCGGCATCGCCGAGGACATCACCGAGAAAAAACAGCTCGAAGGTGAGTTGCAGCGTCTGGCCACCACCGACGTGCTCACCCAGAGCAGCAACCGCAGGCATTTCTTCGAGTGCGCCCAGCAGGCCTTCGACAGCGCCCGCGAGGACGGCACGCCGATGGCCTTCCTGCTGTTGGACATCGACGACTTCAAGCACATCAACGACAGCTATGGTCACCAGGAAGGCGACCAGGTGCTGCAGCGCATCGCCGACAGTGGCAAGGCCGTGCTACGGCGTGGCGATCAGTTCGGGCGCATTGGCGGCGAAGAGTTTGCCGCCGTGTTCCCAGGCTGCACCGCTCAGGTAGCCGAACAGATCGCCGAGCGGCTGCAGCGGGAAATCCAGCGGTTGAGTTTCAGCCATGGTGAGCAGACCTATGGCGTCACGGTGAGCCAGGGGCTGACCGGGCTGATTGATGAAGACGAAACGCTGGACAGCCTGTTCGCTCGGGCCGATGCGGCGATGTACAGGGCCAAGCGTCAGGGCAAGAACCAGATCGTTCGCGGCTGAGGGGAGCCTGGAAAACCCACTGAACGCTGGTTTTCCAGCCTACTAAGGCTGCTTCTCTTCTCCATCGTACTCAGCTGCGCAGGCGCTGGAAACGACCGCTGCCTCGCTCTGCGCAGCCTGCTCCTCCTGACCCTCGGCCTCCTCCCGCGCCAGCGCCTCCGGATCCACCTTGCGCAGCCGCGACAACTCCGGCAACCCCAGCTTGAGCAAGCGCGCCGTCTTGCTGCTAGCGATCTTCTCCAGCCCCTCACTGGGCCTGAGTCGCGACAGTTGCCCTGCCAGGTTCATCGCCAGGATCTCCCGGGAGTAGACGCCGCCACCGAGCTGATACACCGCGGCGATCAGCTCGCGCAGGTCGAGCGGCAAGCGCCAGCGGGTGCGCAGTGCCGAGCCGAACGGGGCGCCGAACTCGTTGAGCGACAGCTCCACCTGGTCTTCGTCCAGCTCGCCACCGGCCAGCCGCCACTCCTGCAAGGTGCGAAGTACCGCCAGGTCGCCCAGGCAATGCAACAAACCCGCGCAGTAGCAGCGCCCTTCGTCCACTTCGAGGGTGCGCGCCAAGGTGCGTGCGTAGTCGGCGGCATGCAGCGAAAGGTTCCAGTAGTGCGCGGCATGCCGCGCCAACAAGGGGTCGCTCAACCGCGCGCTGCGCTTGAGCGTTAGCCCGAGGATCAGGTTCATGCTCTGGGTGCTGCCAAGCTTGTTCAGCGCCTGCAGCAAGGTCTGCACCGGCGCTTCGCGATGCAGCGCGGCGCTGTTGGCGGCAGCGATGAGCACGCCGGTAATCTGCGGGTCGTTGCGTACCTCTTCCTCGAGCACCTTGAGGTTCAAGCCATTTGGGTTGAGGGCGCGCTTGACCGCCACCTGCACATCGGCGAACAGTGGGCCGCCATCGGCAGTGCCGCGGCGTTGCTCGAGGTAGGCCGGCAGTTGCACGCCGGGCTGCAGCGGTGGCACCGGGCAGGCGATCTGCTCGCCCACCTCCAGCAGCAGGTTTTCCAGACGCTTGCGCAGGTTGTCCAGGTCGAGCGGCTTGCTCAGGTAGGCGGTGGGGTGCAACGGCAGCGCCTCGCGCACACTGGCGCTGTCGGTGCGGTTGCTCATCAGGATGAACGGCAGGCCGGGCTTGTCGCCCCTGGCGCGCACCTTGCGCAGCAGGTCCAGGCCATCGAGGCCGGAAAGCTCACGGGCGGCGATGATCAGGTCAGGCTTGGCCGCCAGCGCGCTCAGCGCCTCGGAACCATCGGCACAGACCTGCAGGCGGGCGTCGCAGCGCACGCTGAGCAGCATTTCGCTGAGCATGTCGCGTACCCAAGGGTCACCCTCGGCGATCAAGACACAAGGGGCAACGGGGTCGGCAGCGCTCATGAGCGAGTCTCCAGAAATGACGCGCGATCCATCGCAGCTTCCACGGAATCCTCCTACAACCTTAGCGCCTGAAGCCGGCGAACGGCATAAAAAAACCCGCCGAGGCGGGTTTTTTTCTGAAACGTGTCACATATTTCAGGCCAGTTCGGCGAAGCACTCTTCGATAATCGCCAGGCCTTTATCCAGCAGGGCATCTTCGGCGGTCAGCGGTACCAGGATACGCAGGACGTTGCCGTAGGTGCCGCAGGACAGCAGGATCAAGCCCTTGTCGCGAGCCTTGGCGACAACCTGGGCAACGGCGGCGGCGTTCGGGGTGTGGGTGCCATTCTCGAAGACTTCCACGGCAATCATCGAGCCCAGACCACGGACATCGCCGATGATCGGGTGCTTCTTCTGGATTTCACGCAGGCCAGTGGTCAGGCGTTCGCCAACGGCCTTGCTGCGATCCAGCAGTTTCTCTTCCTCGAACACTTCGATCACCGCCAGGGCTGCGGCGCAAGCGATCGGCGAACCGGCGTAGGTACCGCCCAGGCCGCCTGGGGCGATGGCGTCCATGTACTCGGCCTTGCCGCACACACCGGCCAGCGGGAAGCCGCCGGCGATCGACTTGGCGAAGGTGGTCAGGTCAGGCGCGACGCCCATCTGCTCCATGGCGAAGAAGGTACCGGTACGGCCGGCGCCGGTCTGCACTTCGTCGGCAATCAGCAGGATGCCGTGCTGGTCGCACAGGGCACGCAGGCGCTGCATCAGCTCTTTCGGCGCAGGCAGGAAGCCGCCTTCGCCTTGTACCGGCTCGAGGATGATCGCGGCGATATCACGCGGCTCGGCGTCGTTCTTGAAGATGCGCTCGACCGAAGCGATGGCGTCGTCAACGCTGACACCGTGAAGCTCGCTCGGGAACAGGGCGCGGAAGATGCCGCCTGGCATCAGGCCCATGCCGGCGGAGTACGGCACGACCTTGCCGGTCAGGCCCAGGGTCATCATGGTGCGGCCATGATAGCCGCCGGTGAAGGCGATCACGCCAGCACGGCCGGTGGCGGCACGGGCGATCTTCACGGCGTTTTCAACGGCTTCGGAGCCGGTGGTGACCAGCAGGGTCTTCTTGTCGAAGTTGCCAGGCACCAGCTTGTTGATCTTTTCGCACAGCTCGACGTACGGCTCGTAGGCCAGCACCTGGAAGCAGGTGTGGCTGACCTTGGTCAGCTGCTCTTGCACGGCCGCGACCACTTTCGGGTGCAGGTGGCCGGTGTTCAGTACCGCGATGCCGCCGGCGAAGTCGATCAGTTCGCGGCCTTCAACGTCGATCACCGTCGAGTTCTTCGCGGTATCGACGAAGATCGGGTGGATCTGGCCAACGCCACGTGGGACGGCGGCGACACGACGTTGCATCAGGGATTCGTTGGTCTTGCTCATAGTGCCCTCAATTGCGCCGGTTCTGCGGCGCTTTTATTCGGGGGTGGCTGGACGCAGGCGTGCACAGTATTCGTTGATCGACTGTCACACATGCCCTGGCCACCGGGTACCGCTATGTCAAAAAGGCCAGCGAGACGTCGCTCTCGCGCCCCGCTGGCAGAGGTAAAAGCGTTTACCTGGCGATCAGACGCTGATGCACAG
Source organism: Pseudomonas sp. RC3H12 (assembly GCF_018596375.1). NCBI lineage: Bacteria > Pseudomonadati > Pseudomonadota > Gammaproteobacteria > Pseudomonadales > Pseudomonadaceae > Pseudomonas > Pseudomonas sp. RC3H12. The sequence continues at coordinate 4,666,315 of NZ_CP075595.1, forward strand.
GTATTTGATCTCGAGGTAGTCCTCGATGCCGTACTTGGAACCTTCGCGGCCCAGGCCCGACGCCTTGATGCCGCCAAACGGCGCGACTTCGTTGGAGATCAGGCCGGTGTTGATGCCGACCATGCCGTACTCCAGGGCCTCGGCGACGCGGAACACGCGGCTCATGTCACGGGCATAGAAGTACGAGGCCAGGCCGAACTCGGTGTCGTTGGACATGGCGATGACTTCGGCCTCGTCCTTGAAGCGGAACAGCGGCGCCAGCGGGCCGAAGGTCTCTTCCTTGGCGACGGCGGCGGTTTTCGGCACGTCGACCAGGATGGTCGGCTCGAAGAAGTTGCCTTCGATGAGCTTGCCACCGGACAGCACCTTGGCGCCCTTGGCGACGGCGTCCTCGATGTGCTCCTGGACCTTGGCGACAGCCTTGCCGTCGATCAGCGGGCCAGTGGTGGTGCCTTCTTCCAGGCCGTTGCCGATCTTCAGCTTGGCCACGGCGGCTTTCAGCTTCTCGGCGAACGCATCGTAGACGCCGTCCTGCACGTAGATACGGTTGGCGCAGACGCAGGTCTGACCGTTGTTGCGGTACTTGGAGATGATCGCGCCCTCGACCGCCTTGTCCAGGTCGGCGTCGTCGAACACGATGAACGGCGCGTTGCCGCCCAGCTCCAGGGAAACTTTCTTGATGTCCTTGGCGCACTCTTCCATCAACTGGCGACCAATTTCGGTCGAGCCGGTGAAGGACAGCTTGCGCACCAGGGAGTTGCCGGTCAGCTCGGAGCCAACTTCGCCGGCGCTGCCGGTGATCACGCTCAGCACGCCAGCCGGGATGCCGGCACGGGTGGCCAGTTCGACCAGGGCCAGGGCAGAGTACGGGGTCTGCGAAGCGGGCTTGAGCACCATGGTGCAACCGGCGGCCAGGGCCGGGCCGGCTTTGCGGGTGATCATCGCGGCCGGGAAGTTCCACGGGGTGATGGCGGCGGTGACGCCGATCGGCTGCTTGATGACGATCAGGCGCTTGTCCGGCTGGTGGCCTGGGATGACGTCGCCGTAGACACGCTTGGCTTCTTCGGCGAACCACTCGATGAACGAGGCGGCATAGGCGATTTCGCCCTTGGCTTCGGCCAGTGGCTTGCCCTGCTCGGTGGTCATCAGGCGGGCCAGGTCGTCCTGGTGCTCGATCATCAGCTCGAACCAGCGGCGCAGCTTGCCGGCACGCTCTTTGGCGGTCAGTGCGCGCCAGGCCGGCAGCGCCTTGTCGGCGGCCTCGATGGCGCGGCGGGTTTCGGCGGCGCCCATCTTCGGCACGCTGCCGATCACTTCGCCGGTGGCCGGGTTGGTCACCTTGATGGTCTGACCGCTGTCCGCATCCAGCCATTCACCATTGATGAAGGCCTGCTGGCGGAACAACTGAGCGTCTTTGAGCTGCATGTCGGCTTCCCTTTACTGCGAATTTTGATTGTTGAAAAGGCGCCCTCGATGCGGGGGCGGCCGTCAGGAATTCGTGCACCAGGGTGTTCGACGCCTGGGTGCCGAGCGTTTGAAATCTCAAACGGAATGCTAAGCGGGCGCTAGGGGGTTGGACAATAGGCTGTTCGAAAAAAAGAACGAGTGGTTGAACACCCCCTGGCAAACGGCCCAATCGCGGGGCAAGCCCGCTCCCACAAGGAGCGCAGGGTTCCTGTGGGAGCGGGCTTGCCCCGCGATTGGGCCGTAAGAGGTTAGACCATCGGTCAGAAGGAAGGGTCAGAACGCCTTGTCGAGGTCGATCACCAGTGCCCGGTAGCCCACGCTGCCCGGCTGGCGGCTGTGCACTTTCAGCTCCACCGCCACCTCCTGGGTGCCGCGACGCACTTCATTGAGCACGCTGGTCGTCAGCTTCTCGGGCGTGAGGAAGTTCACCGAAGCCGAATAGATGAACTGGGTATCGGTATCGGCCCGATACGCCACCACCGAGGTGATCGGGCTGTACCACTCGTCACCACGCTCCTTGCCGTATTGCCACACCTGCTCGACCGTGCCCTTGGCCTCGTCGATCCTGTACTCCACCGCCCGGCTGTAGTTGCCCGCCAGCTTGGTCGGGCCGAAGTCCCGGCCCCAGCCGTTGTCGAACACGGTCAGCGTGCCGCGCCCGGTCAGCCAGGCGGTGTGCTGGGTCCAGGACCATTCGAAGCCCTCGCCCACGGGTTTGAGCACCTTGTCCTGCAGGCGCGCCGGCCAGCCCTGGGGCGCAGCGAGAATCCACTTCACCTGCTTGTCGCGACCGATCTTCACCACGCCCTGATGCCGTGCTGAAACGATGATGCTGTCGTCATCGGCGTCGTAGTCGATGGCGTTGACGTGGGCCCAGTTGCGTCCGGTACCGACGCCGGGAGTGTCGCCGAACGGCAGGTCGCCTTCGGCCAGCTCGTTGGCCAGGCGCTCGTCCTGTTTCTGCACGCCGTCCGGCAGCTGGATCGCGGCCTTGCCCAGGGTTTCCAGCAGCTCGCCGCGGTACGGGTCGAGGATCTGGTTCAAGTCCCAGAAGTCGAGCACGTCGCCGGCCTCGTTGACCTCGATGATATGGTCGCGGATCGAGCGCACGCGCTTGCCATCCGGGCGGCGGTAGTCGCTGGTGCCGACCCGCAACAGGTAGGTGCCGTTGGGCGTCTCGCGGATCTCGTGGGAGAAGTCGGCGAACTTGTCCGGCAGGTTGCGCTGCCAGATACGCCGGCCAAGCAGGTCGTACTTGGAATAGGTCTGGCCCTGGCCCCAGATCAGCTTGCCGTCGCGGGTCTGGTGGAAGCCCATGGTTCCGCCCAGGCCGTCGCGGTGGTTGGAATCGTGGATCTGCTCGATATCGAGGTACCAGCGCACATCGCCGTTGCTGTCGGCGATCCAGTTGTTGCCCACCGAGTCCCACTCGGCAGCGCCGCCCAGGCCGTTCCACTTGAAGGCACGCCCGCCGGGGATGTCGGCCAGCAGATGATTGAACAGATACAGCCGCCGCTCGAAACCGGGCGCGACCTTGATCGGTTCGACCTCGGGCAGCGCCGCCGTCTGCTTCGCCACCACCGGCAGGCGCACCGCCGGGGCGTAGATTTCGTAACGCTCGCGAATGCGCTCACCCTCAAGCTTGTAGCTCACCTCCACCTGGTTGACGTGGTCCGGATACAGGCCGAACACCGGAATGCCACCGTAGGTCCACAACGAGCGTTCGGACACCTCGTAGCTGATATCGATACCGCGCTCGCCACGCCCCAGCACACGAACGTGAACGGCGCCAAGGCGGCGGCCGCCGTCGCGGATGATCGCAGTCAGGGGCGCCAGGCGATACGGGTTGACCACCACGTCGCCGAGCAGGGCTTCGTCGCGGTCGGGCACCTTGGCGGTGAGGCAGGCGCCTTCGGGCAGGTCGTGGGGTTGGGTCTTGGCGTTCATGGCAATGCTCCTTGTGCTCAGAAGTCGTAACGGGCGGTGGCGCCCACGGTGCGCGGCGTGCCAAGCACCCCGGCATAGCCGCCGTTGGCGGAGTTCCACAGGCTGGTGAAGTAGGTCTTGTCGCCGGCGTTCTTCACCCACAGCGACAGGTCGAGCACGCCGTCGCCCTGGTCCAGGCGCACGCCGGTGGACAGGTTGACGATGGCGTAGCTGGGGATCTGGCCATAGTCGGAATCGTCGATGGTGCCGACGGCCCTGGAGCGGAAGGCGTAGCTGGCGGTGACGTAGGGCTCGATACGCTCGGTCAGCTGCCACTTGTACTGGCCGTTGAGGTTGGCGATGTACTTGGAGGCGCCGACCACCTGGTGGCCGGACAGATCGCAAGTGGCCGCGGCATTGGCCAGGCTCACCTCCGGTGGGCACGGTGCGTCGTCGTACTCGGTGTAGCGCACGTCGTTCCACGAGCCATTGAAATTCACGGTCAGCCCGCGGACCGGCAGGGCCGTGGCCTCGAACTCCAGGCCCCGCGAGCGCACGCTGCCGGCGTTGGCCAGGTACTGCACGCGGTTGGCCTCGTCATAGACGTTGGCCTGGTAGCCATGCACTTCGGTCCAGAACAGGTTGGTGTTGAGTTGCAGGCGGTTGTCCAGCAGCGTGCTCTTGATCCCCAGCTCCGCGTTGTTGGCGCGTTCGGTGCCCACCAGTAGCGAGTCGGTGCCCAGCCGTGGCGCGGCGCCGACGGTGAGGTTGACGCCACCGGACTTCTCGCCATGGGACAGGCTGGCATAGCCCAGCACCGCGTCGCTGAAACGGTAGCTCAGGCTGAGCAGCCCGGAAGGGGCGAAGCTGTATTGGTTGAGGTCACCTGAATCGTAGGCGCCCACCCTGCCCTGGCGCGCCGCGGCCGCCGCACCGGTCACGGCCGCGCCGCCGGACGGCGCGTCGCGGGTCACCCAGGCGCTTTTCTCTTCGTAGGTACCCCGCACGCCAGCGGTGAAATCCAGGCGCTCGGTCAGGTGCCAAGTGCCTTGGGCGAACAACGCGTAGCTGTCGGTATCGATATGGCCGTTGCCGATTGTGGTGACGTTGGCCAGGGCGCCAGCCGGGGTCAGGTTCCAGATGTCGGCTTGCGGTCCGTTGTAGGTGAACGATTTGTTGTCCAGGTCCTGCTTGAAGTAATAGGCGCCGAGTACATAGTCGAAGAAGCCGCCGGTGGGCGAAGCCAGGCGGATTTCCTGGGAGTACTGCTTGTCGCGCACCGAGACCCCGGCGCTGTGGAACACCGGCACGTTGAGGCCGTCGTCGTTGCGCGGCGTGAAGTCCCACCAGCGGTAGGCGGTGATCGAGGTAAGGGTGAAGTCGTTGGGCAAGGTCCAGTTGGCTTCCACCGAGGTTCCACCCTGGAACACCTTGACCATCTGGTCGGCGTCGAAGTTGACCTTGCGGTCCTTGCCCGACACCAGGGTTGCGCCGGCCTGGGCGGCCAGGCTCTCGTAGCGGTTCACGCCATTGATGGTCGGGCCGGTGCTGTAGAGGCTGAGGATACCGTTGTCGGAGTTTTCTTCGTTGTATTCGCCGATCCAGCGCAGGTTGAAGGTTTCGCTGGGCTTGAACAGCAACTGGGTGCGAAAGCCCTGGCGTTTGCCGCCGTTGAGGTCATGTCCGTTGTAGACGTTCTTCACATAGCCGTCGTCCTCGGTGTGGTAAGCACTGATGCGCCCGGCGAGGGTGTCGGTCAAAGGACCGGAGAAACTGCCCTGGGTCTGCCAGTAGCCATCCTCGCCCAGCGACGACTGCACGCTGCCCTCTTGGTGGAAAGTCGGCTTGCGCGTGGTGATGTTGAGCACACCGGCTGTGGTGTTCTTGCCGAACAGCGTCCCCTGCGGGCCACGTAGCACTTCCAGCTGCTCGACATCGAGCAGGTCGAACACCGCCATGCCCGGGCGGCCGAGGTAGACGTTGTCGAGGTAGATCCCGACGCTGCCTTCCAGGCCATCGCTGGCCGGGTTGTTGCCCAGGCCGCGGATGGAGATGCTCGATTGGCGGGCGTGCACATAGGCGACGTTGGTGCTCGGCACCAGTTGCTGCAAATCCTGCACGCGGTAGATACGCTGGGTCTCGAGGGTTTCGCTGCCCAGCACGCTGATCGGCGTGGGCACGCTCTGCGCGGTCTCTTCGCGTCGCCGGGCATTGACGGTGACGGTGCCGAGCTGGGCTTCCTGCGTCACGGCTGGGGCGGCGTTGGGCTCATCGGCAAAGCTGCTGCCGGAAGCGGCCAACAGCACTCCAGCCGCCAGGGGTTGCAGGGCGAACAACGAGGCGCGCGCGGGCCAACGGGAAAGTCGGGACATGCAGATGCTCCTTGAGGCAAGGGCCCAGGCGAGCATTTCCGTTGGCGGAACCGAATCGCGGTCAGGCTGGCTTATATTCTTTTAAGAGATATAAATATTTGTAATTCATATTTTGTGGAATAAGAGACTCCCTTTATAAGGTTCCCAACCCTTCCCAGCAATTGCATTCCACCGAAAGTTTCCATGTAGAAAATGCATATCGACCTGCGCCAGCTCCGCCACTTCATCGCCCTTGTCGAGCACCGCAGCTTCGTCGCCGCGGCGGCTGCGGTGAACCTTTCGCAATCGGCTTTCAGCCGCAGCATCCAGACGCTGGAGCACAACGTCGGCTGCCGCCTGGTCGACCGCGCCAGCAAGGAACTGGCGCCGACCCGCCAGGGCCTGCTGGTGCTGGAGCATTCGCGGCGCCTGGTGCATGGGGCGCACAACCTGGTCAACGAGATCAACCAGTTCAATGGCGCCACCACCGGCGTGGTGCGCTTTGGCTCGGGGCCGGCGCCCGCCGGCGGGCTGGTGCCGCGGGCGGTTGCGCGCTTCGTCGCCGAGTACCCGGCGGCGCGCACCTGCTTCCAGGTGGACAATTGGCAGGCCTTGAACCGCCGGCTGATCGCCGAGGAGATCGAGTTCTTCGTCGCCGACACCCGCCAGTTCGAAGCCGACCCGGATTACCAGGTGCACAAGCTCACGCCCCAACGCTGGCACTTCTGCTGCCGCGCCGGGCATCCACTGACCGAGCGTGGCGAAGTGCGCGCGCAGGACTTGTTCGACTATCCGCTGGCGACCACCTTCCGCCCGCCGAACATCCGCAAGATCCTCAGCGACCTCAGTGGGCGGCAGGACTTCCTGCCCAGCGTGGAATGCGAGCATGGCTATGCGCTGCTCAATGTAGTGCAGCACTCGGACACCATCGGCATCGCCTGCAGCGCGAACCTGCGACCTTACGAAGGGTTGGTGGCGCTGAAGCTGGCGGACCTGGCACCGGAACAGGAAGAGGCGTTCTACACCCGCTATGGGGTGGTGAGCCGGGTGGGGTATGGCTTGTCGGCGCTGGCGCAGGGATTGGTGAGGCAGTTGGTGGCCTGTGACGTCGAGTTGTAGCGAACAGGGGCCGCTTTGCGGCCCCAACGGTCTCAGCCCTTGCGCGTGGTCCGGCTCAGTTGCCCATCCACGCCCACCGGCACCTCGCCGGCCAGGGTCACCCGACGCACGATGCGCGGCTGCGTACCGTAGTCATCCACCGCATAGTGCTGGGTCGCGCGGTTGTCCCAGATCGCCACGTCCCCGGCCTGCCAGCGCCAGCGCACGGTGTTTTCCAGGCGTGTCACATGCCCCTGCAGCACCGCGAACAGATGCTGCGAGTCGGCCAGCGAATAACCCTTGATACGTTTGACGAAATGCCCCAGTTGCAACACACGCTCGCCACTGACCGGATGCACGCGCACTACCGGGTGCTCGGTCTCGTATACCGTCGAAGTGAACACCTTGCGATAGCGCTCCAGCTTGGCCGGATCGACATCAGGTTTCGCACTGGCGTAGTCGTACTCGTTGCTGTGCACCGCCCACAGCTGGTCGGCCAGGGCGCGCAGCGGTTCGGGCAGTTCCTGGTAGGCCGCGGCGGTGTTGGCCCACACCGTGTCGCCACCGGAGGCCGGCGCCACCACGCTGCGCAGGATCGAAGCCTTGGGATAGGCATCGACGAAGGTCACGTCGGTGTGCCAGGAGTTGGCCCGCTGCCCCTCGGCGCCATCGAGCTGGAGCAGGTAGCTGGTGCCATCGACCACGGGCACCGTGGGGTGGGCGATGGGGTCGCCGAGCCGTTGGGCGAAGGCTTCCTGCCCTACGTCATCCAGATGCTCCTGGCCTCGGAAGAAGATCACCTTGTACTGCACCAGCGCCGCCTGGATGGCATCGACGGTTGCCGGGTCGAGGTCGGCGGACAGCTTGATGTTGCGGATCTCGGCGCCGATGCGCCCGGCAACGGGGTGGATGTCGAGTTCGAGGGTTTGCGGCGCGGTGGCCAGTGCGGCGTTGCTCATGGTCGTGCTCCTCAGGGTTGTTGTCGGGTCAGCGGGCGGCCTGGGTGGCCTGGGTGGCCTGGTCCAGTTGCAGGGCGTGGTCGATGAAGCGTGGTTCGATCCAGTCGGTTACCTGGAAGCCACGGCGGATCAGGCGCTCCTTGGTGGCCAGGTCGACGCCCTGTTGCAACAGGCCGACGAAGCCAGCGTCCAGGCGTGGGTCGAAGTATTCGGCAAGGTTTTCCTCGGCCAGGTCGTCGCGCAGGATCGACTTTGGCCAGTTGGCGGTATTGGCCACCAGGTCCACGTAGGCTTCGCGATTGCGCTCGTCGCGCAGCCACTTCGCCGCCTGTTCCTGGGCGTTGACCAGGCGCTGCACCAGGTCGGGGTACTGGCGAATGAACGCGCCGGTGCCGAGCAGCACCGCTTGAGTACTGCCGGCCCCTTGCAGGTTGCGTGAGTTGACCGGCAACTCGACCAAGCCCCGCTCGCGCAGCGACAGCAGGTTGGACAGGCCCCAGGTGGCGTCGATCTGCTTGGCGGCCAGGGCGGCATTGGCGGCGTTGAAGTCGAGGTTGATGACTTTCAGCTCACGCTCGGACAGCCCCTGGCTGGCCAGGGCACTGGCGAACGACAGCTGGTTGGCGGTGCCGCGGAACACTGCCACGCGCTTGCCCTTGAGATCCTGCAGGCTGTGGATGCCCGAGCCCGGAACTACGCCGAGGTAGCTCTTCACACCGCGCACCCCAGCCGACAACACGCGGGTGTCGAGGCCGCTGGCCTTGCCGATGATCGCGGCCAGGTCGCCCAGGTAGGCGAAGTCCGCCTGGCCGTTGGCCAACGCTTCGTTGACCACGGGGCCTGCGCCCTTGAAGAAGCGCCAGTCGATGCGGATGCCGTCCTTGGCAAACTCCTTCTCCAGCAGTTGCTGATCGCGCAGCACATCCACCACGCCGCCGGCACTGGGCTTGCTGCCAGCGCTGAGGTCGGGCACGGCGATACGGATCACATCCGGCTGGGCGGCATGCGCTGCCACGGGCACGGCACTCAACAAGGCGGCGAGCAACGGGCTGAGCAGGTGGCGGAAGGTGGTTTTCATGACAAGGCTCCTTGGCAGGCTGCCACCGGCGATGGCCGGCGCTATGGGCCAGAAGCTAGGCAGGTCCGGTTAGAACCTACAAAGATCAAAACTTCATTTTTTAGTAACCAGAAGACATAACCCAGGCGCCATGCGGGCCTGCGACGGGCTTGCAGGAAACGCATGGAAAATATGAGGAAAACGCAACGGGACGGGGCTTCCGCATGCACCGACCGCATGCTCTTATCTCTTGAATACTATTTATATGAATTTTTAATTCCATAAATGAATAAACAAGGAACGGTTTGGGAGATGCCCCGATGAGCGAAGTCTTGAGCGCAAGTCTGCGGCGCCTGTGGCGGCCGCTGCGCGGCCCTTTCGCGATGCAAGGCCGCTCCTATCTGCCGTGGATCGTGCCGTTGGCGGTGGCGGCCCTGTGGGTCGTCGCCAGCCGGGAGCACTGGATGAGCGAACAGATCCTGCCCGCCCCCGCGTTGGTCTGGCAGAGTGCGCTGGAGTTCGGCTCCGGCGAACTCTGGGGCCACCTGTGGATAAGTCTGCGGCGCCTGATCTGGGGGCTGCTGGCAGGAGTCGCCAGCGGCCTGCTGCTGGGCACTTGGCTGGGCGGGTCGCAACGGGCGCAGACTCTGGTGTTGCCCACCTTCGTCGCACTGGCGCAAATCCCGACCTTGGCCTGGATCCCGCTGTTCATGCTGTTCTTCGGCATCGGCGAGCTGCTCAAACTGGTGGTGCTGGTCAAGGCGGTGGTAGTGCCGGTCACGCTGCACACCCTGGTCGGCGTGCGCGACGCCCAGCCCAAGCTGCGCGAGGCCGCCGCCGTCCTGCGCCTACCCCCTCACCTGCTGTTCCTGCGCCTGTTGCTGCCCGCCGCGCTGCCGGCGTTTCTCGCCGGTGTGCGACTGGCCTTGGCCACTGGCTGGACCTCGCTGCTGGCTGTGGAACTGCTGGCCTCCAGCGAAGGCATCGGCTACCTGATGGTCTGGGGGCGGCAGTTGTTCATGCTCGACCTGGTGTTCCTCTGCATCCTGCTGATCGGCCTGGTCGGCGCACTGATGGATCGCGGCTTCTCGCGCCTGGAACGCAGCCTATTGCACTGGCCGCAACCGGCCACTGGTGAGCAGTTGCGCGGCCAGGTGCCACGCGGCTGGCAAAGCCTGCTGCTGCCTGCAGGGCTGTTGCTGCTGTGGCAGGCCGCCAACAGCCTTGGCTGGGTCGATGCCAACATCCTCTCTTCACCGCTGGATGTGCTGCGCAGCCTGTACGCAGGCCTGCTCGACGGTTCGTTACCCGAGGCCCTGCGCCTGAGCCTGCAACGCACCCTGGTCGGTCTGTTGATCGGCGGTGGCGCGGGGTTCGCCCTGGGCCTGCTGCTGGGCCTGTCAGCCAACGCCGAGCGCTTGCTCGGCCCGAGCCTGTCGGCGTTGCGCCAGGTGGCGCTGTTCGCCTGGGTGCCGCTGCTGACCGCCTGGTTCGGCCTGGGTGAAGGCGCCAAGCTGGTGTTCGTCGCACTGGCGGCGTTCTTCCCGATGCTGATCGCCACCCAACGCGGCATCGCCAGCCTCCCGCCACAGTTGGGCGAGGCGGCGCAGGCCCTGCGCCTGGACCTGCCGCACCGGCTGCGTCTGCTGGTGTTGCCTGGCGCCGCCCCGGCGATCTTCGCCGGGCTGCGCCTGTCGCTGATCTATGCCTGGCTCGGCACTATCGGCGCCGAGTACTTCATGCCCTCGGACGGCGGCATCGCCAGTCTGATGATCGGCGCCCAGCAATTGTTCCGCATGGACCAGGTGATGGCTGCCATGGTCCTGATCGGCCTGGTCGGCGCCCTGCTCGGCCACCTCGGCCAACGCCTTGAATCACGCGCCACGCGCTGGAGATCCGCATGAACGCTTTCATCACCCCGGCCCTGCACGCGGCCAACCAAGCTGATGCCACACCGCCGCTGGTCAGCTTCGAGAAAGTCGGCAAGACCTTCAGCGTCGACGGTCAGTCGTTCGAAGCCATTCGCGACTTCGACCTGTCGATCGAACAGGGCGAATTCATCGCCATCGTCGGCTCGTCGGGCTGCGGCAAGTCCACCCTGCTGCGCCTGCTGGTGGGCCTGGACAACGACTACAGCGGCCAGATCCGCGTCGATGGCCAGCCGGTCAACGGCATCGGCGGTGAACGCGGCATCGTGTTCCAGGAGCACCGCCTGTTTCCCTGGCTGACGGTGGCGCAGAACATCGGCCTGGGCCTGGTCAACGACAAGCTCACCCAGGGCGAGCGCGCCCGTCGGGTGCATGAATTCGTGCACCTGGTGGGGCTGGTCGGTTTCGAATCGGCCTACCCGCACCAGCTCTCCGGTGGCATGGCCCAACGCGTGGCGATCGCCCGGGGGCTGGTGGCCAGCCCGCGCATCCTGCTGCTCGACGAACCGTTCGGCGCCCTGGATGCACTGACCCGCCAGCAGTTGCAGGACGAGTTACTGGCAATACGTGAGCGTTCTGGGGTGACCGTTCTGCTGGTGACCCACGATGCCGAAGAGGCAACCTACCTGGCCGACCGGGTGGTGGTGCTGGAACCGCGGCCGGGACGGATCAAGGCGGTGGTGGAAGTTGGGCTGTCGCATCCGCGCCAACGCACCGGGGTGGCACTGCATGGCTTGCGCGAGAAGGTGCTGCACCAGATTACCGGGGATGGCGGCTATCTGCGGCCGGTGGTGCATAGGGTGGAGGGGTTGCGGCCGGAGTTGATTGCGCTCTAGGGGTGGGTTGCCTGTACCGGCCTCATCGCCGGCAAGCCGGCTCCCACAGGGTATTGCCTTGCTTTTGTGGGAGCCGGCTTGCCGGCGATGAGGCCGGTGCGGTCAACCGAGACTGCGCAGGTAGTCCCAGGGATAAATCCCCCGCTCATGCCCATCGCTGAACACCAGCTGCACCCCATACCCCTGGACCTCGATCCGCGCCACCCGCACATCCTCGCCCACCAGCGAAATCGCACCCTTCAACCGTGCGGCCCGGCACTGTGAGCATGGGCAGGCACCGCGCAGCCGGGTGTGGCTGATCACCTGCTCAGCCTCACCCCACTGCACCAGCAGCTCACCGCGTTCGCGGCGGTTGCGCAAGGCGCTGGGCGCGTTCATCACACCACCCCCTGCAACTGCGCCAGGGCGATGCGCACCGCCTTGCGCACTTCCGGGTCGCTGTCGGCCTCGGCCGCCTGCAACGCCGGCAAAGCCCGGGCTTCACCCAGCTCGCCCAGCGCCAGTGCGGCTTCCTTGCGCAGGTTGGCGATGCCATGGCCCAGCAACTGCGCCAGCCCATCCAACGCGGCCGCATGGCGCAGCCGGCCCAAGGCCCGCGCCGCGCGCAAGCGGACCTGCCAATAGCTGTCGCCCAGCGCCGCGATCAAGGCCTGACCCGCTTCAGCCTGGCCGACCTTGCCCAGGGTGGTCGCCGCCTCTTCACGCACCTGCCAGGCCTCATCGGCCAGGGCGCTGATCAGCGCCGGCAGTACACGGGCATCCCGGGCGAGGCCCAACGCGCCAATGGCGGCGCGGCGCACGTCGGTATCCGGCTCGTTGGCCGCCAGTTGCGCCAGCGCGGGCAAGGCCGGCGCATGCTTGAGCCAGCCGAGGATGCCCACCGCTTCGCGGCGCACACCGGCATCCACATCCGCCAGCGCCTGCAACGCAGGCACAGCGGCGTCCTCCAGGCGCAGCTCGCGCAGGGCGCGCAAGGCGCTGGCCCGCACGAAGGCATCGGCATGGCTGGCCCAGGGCAGGATCAGTTGCCCCGCCTCCTGGGTCTTGAGCTCACTGAGGCTCTGGGCGGCCGCCAGGCGCACCGGCTCGGCGGGGTCGGCCAATGCGGCGCACAGGCCCTGCACCACTTCCGGCGCCTCCCAGGCTTCGAGCAAGCGCGCGGCTTCGGCGCGCACATCAGCATTGGCGTCGACCAACAGCGCATCGGTGAGCCAAGGCAGGCCGTCCGGGTCTTCCAGGTCGGCCAGTTCGATCAGGGCGATGCGTCGCACGCCGGCATCAAGGGCGTTCAGGCGTGGCAGCAGTTCGATGATGTCGGGGTTGTCCGTGATTCGTTCAGTCATAGCGCAATCCGCAGCGGAGGATGGTCGGTGTCGGGCAGGCCCAAGGGTGTCAGGCGCGGCAGTTCGCGTCCTTCTTCATGGCGCAGCAACGCCAGGCAATGGCGTTTGAGGTGGGTGAATGCAGGGCTGGTCAGCAGGCTCGCTCGCCGCGGGCGGGCGAAGTCCAGCCGCAGATCTTCGATAAAACGCCCAGGCCGGGGGCTCATCACCAGGAGGCGGTCGGCCAGGAACAGCGCCTCATCGATGTCATGGGTAACGAACACCACCGTGGTGCGGATGCGCGCCCAGATATCCAGCAGCAGTTCCTGCATGCGCGCACGGGTCTGCGCATCGAGGGCGCCGAACGGTTCGTCCATCAGCAGCAGGCGCGGGCGGTTGATCAGTACCCGAGCGATCTCGGCGCGTTGCTGCATGCCGCCGGACAACTGACTGGGCCAGCGTTGGGCGAAATCACCCAGGCCGACCAGTTGCAGCATCTCGGCGGCCTGATGTCGACGCTCGGCCTTGCCCAGCCCCTGCATCTTCAAGCCGAAGGCCACGTTGTCGAGCACGCGGAGCCAAGGCAGCAGGGTGTGATGCTGGAACACCATGCCGCGTTGCGGCGAAGGGCCGTCGACCGCTTGCCCGTCCACCAACAACTGGCCGCCGGCCGGCGTCAGGTGCCCGGCCAGTGCGCCGAGCAACGTGGACTTGCCGCAGCCGGACGGTCCGAGGATGCACACGAACTCGCCCGGGGCGATGGCAAAGTCCAGCGCCTGCACCGCTTCGAAGGTGTCACGCCCATGGCCCAGGCGAATCGACAAACCCTGCGCTTCGATACGCCCGGGCACCTGTTGATAACTGCTCATCACGCACGCCTCCGTATCCAGGGCGTGGCCAGCGCGCCAAGGTGCTTGACCAGCGCGCTGCTGCCCATGCCCAGCACGCCGATCAGCAGCATGCCGACGATGATGTCGGGGTAGTTCTGCAAGGTGTAGGACTCCCAGGTGTAGTAACCGATACCGAACTGCCCGGCGATCATCTCGGCAGTCACCAGGCAGAACCACGAGGTGCCCATGCCGATGGCCAGCCCCGTGACGATGCTCGGCAGCGCGCCCGGCAGCACCACTTCGCGCAGGATCGCCCAGCGCCCGGCGCCCAGGCTGCGCGCCGAGGCCACCAGGCGCGGGTCGATCGCCTCGACGCCGTGCACGGTATTGAGCAGGATCGGGAACAGCGCACCGGTGAAGGTGATGAACACCATCGACAGCTCCGAGGAGGGAAACATCAGGATCGCCAGCGGGATCCAGGCCACCGCCGGGATCGGCCGCAACACTTCCAGCGGCGGCATCAGCGTGTCCTCCAGCCACTTCGAGCGACCGATCAACAGGCCCAGGCTCACCCCCAGCAGCGCCGCCACGCCGTAGCCGGCGAACACCCGCGCCAGGCTGCTGCCCAGGTGCGCCAGCAGGGCGTTGGAGGCCAGCAGTTGCCAGGCGGCGTCGAGCACCGCGCCGGGCGTGGGCACGTAGGTGAAGGTGAACAGCAGCAGGTCCAGCTTGTGGCTTGTGGCTCGCGGCCAGCTGCCAGAACAGCAGGCAGGCCAGCAGCGACGCCAGGCGCAGGGGCCAGCGCGCAAGGTCACGGGTCATGGCGGCGGCTCCCGATCAGCGCTGGGCCAGCAGCTTCTGGTTGGCCTGCACGAAGTCCAGCGCTTCGCCGCCATGGGCCTTGGCGTACTGCTCGGCCTGGTCCTTGAGCAGGAAAGCCGCCAGTTGGCCCTGGCCGTTGCGCACGAACCAGGCCTGGTTGGCCAGCAGCTTGATGCCGCTGTCGGCGGCCTGGGCGTAGATCGCGCGGATATCCTTGCCCTCCTGTTCCAGCTGGGCCAGGGCGCTGAGCGCGGCTTCCGGGGAGCCGTAGTGGCGCACCTTGTCCTCGCCGCGTACCCAGATTTGCGCCAGGCGGCTGAAGTCGGTGATGGGCTTGCCGGTCGCGGCATCATTGGCCTTGAGTGGCAGCGGGTCGTAGTTTTTCAGGGCCTTGTCGTAGTCCTGCCCGGCCTGCTTGTAGGCGCTGCGGATGTACTGGTCATCGATGAACTGCGCGGTGTCCAGACCCCGGTCGGTCTTCTTCAGCAACTTGAGGGTGTCGATGGAGGTGGCCACGGCCTGGCGGTACTCGCGCTTCCAGGTGAGGTCGCGGGTCTGCAGGCCGAGCGGGCCGTGGAACAGGTAGTTCACCTCGGCTTCGATGCCGGTGACTTTCTCGATCAGCTCGCTGTACTTCTCGGGCTCGGCGGCGAGCAGGCGGTCGGCTTCCAGGCTGGCACGCAGGTAGGCGGTGACCACTTCCGGGTACTTTTTCGCGTAGTCGGCGTCCACCAGCGCGCCATGGAAGGTCGGCGCGTTGGCCTGGGCGCCATCGTAGATCTTGCGGGCGAAGCCGCGGTTGGGGAACAGCTCGGCAAAGGGCACGAAGTCGGCGTGGGCCTCGATGCGGTTGCTGCGCAGGGCGGAACCGGCGATCTCCGGAGCCTGGGCAATGATCTTGACGTCCTTCTGCGGGTCCCAGCCTTGGGCGGCGACCGCGCGCAGCAGCATGCCGTGGGCGGTGGAGGCGAACGGCACTGAGATGGTCTTGCCCTTGAGCTCGACCAGCGACTGCACGCTGGAGGCGGCCGGCACCACGATGCCGTTACCGCTGCCGTGCACGCTGCCGGACAGCACGCTGATGAACAGGCTGCGCTTGCCGGCATCGAGGTGGGCGACGCCGTTGAACGAGCCGGGGAAGTCGGCCATGGCGCCAAAGTCGAGCTTGCCGGCGACCATCTCGTTGGTCAGCGGCGCGCCGCTGGTGAAGTTCTTCCACTCGACCTGGTACTGGGCGTCCTTGTACTTGCCGTCATGAGGCAGGTATTTGTCGAGCAGGCCCAGCTCGCGGATCAACAGGCCGCCGGTGGCGCAGTTGATGGTGGTGTCCTGGGTGCCGATGGCGATACGGATGGTTTCGGCGCTGGCGTTCAGGCCGGTGATTGCCAGCGCAAAGCCGGCCACGGTTGCTACAAGGCGCATGGGTGTTTCCCCTCGAATCGTTTTGAGTATTGGAGTCGTCTCCGCCACCGGGCTGGGGTGGTGGGAAACGAGGGGTATTGCAGGTGGGCGTCCGGTGGTTCGGCCGGATGGCGGGGGTTCGGGTTCAGCGCAGCAGGTACGGGATATCGACCTTCACCGCGCCGGTGGGGCAGTCCTTCTCGCAGGGCATGCAGTACCAGCATTCATCGAAGGCCATGTAGGCCTTCTGCGTGGCCGGGTTGATGGCCAACAGGTCCATGGGACACACCTCGACGCAGACCGTGCAGCCTTTTTCGGCGATGCATTTGTCTTCGTCGATAGTCACCGGGGCACTGCTGCGAAAGAAGATTTCCTGGGGTTGGTAGGCCATGTTCACGGGGTCCTTGGGGCCTTTGGCCCTCTTTATGGTTCATCGCCGGGGCTGCTGGCCCTATCGCTGGCAAGCCAGCTCCCACAAAAGCGCTATGCCCACCCTGTGGGAGCCGGCTTGCCGGCGAAAGGGCCGCACAGCGGCCCCATTCACGCCGCGTCAGCCTTCACCCGCAGCCGGTCGTACGCGGTCTGTTCCTCGGCATCCAGCGGGATCAGGTACGGCTCCACCGCTTTCTTGAAGCTGGTCATCCCACCGTCCTCGCCCTTCTTCAGATGGCAATGCACGAACCACTCGCCATCATTGCGCTCGGGGAAATCAACCCGGTGGTGGTACAGCCCCCAGCGGCTCTCCTTGCGGAACAACGAAGCGCGCGCGGCCATCTCGGCGCAGTCGCGGATGACCGCAACTTCCATGGCACGCATCAGCTCATGGGGGTTGTTGGCCTTCATCTGCTCAAGATCGCGTTCGATTTCGGCGAA
Source organism: Pseudomonas sp. RC3H12 (assembly GCF_018596375.1). Lineage (NCBI taxonomy): Bacteria > Pseudomonadati > Pseudomonadota > Gammaproteobacteria > Pseudomonadales > Pseudomonadaceae > Pseudomonas > Pseudomonas sp. RC3H12. The sequence continues at coordinate 4,683,185 of NZ_CP075595.1, forward strand.
GCGCGCCAGGCCGATTTCCATCTTCTTGGTCACCTTGGGCGGCTGCAGGTAGTCGTTGACCATGCGGCGTAGCTTGTACTCGACCTGGGCCGGCGGCAGGCCGTGCTCACGCTGCAAGGGCGCGAACACCCGCGCCTGTTCGCGTTCGACCTGCTGCGTGTCGACCTCGGCGTACTCACGCCCGGCCACATACTGCGCGGCATTCACCCCGGCGAACCAGCCATAGGTGAACGCGCCGAGCATGTAGTTGTGCGGTACCGCGGCCATGTCGCCGGCGGCGTACAGGCCCTTGACGCTGGTCTCGGCCTTTTCGTTGACCCACACCCCCGAAGCCGAATGCCCGGAGCAGAAGCCGATCTCGGAGATATGCATCTCGACCATGTGCTGGCGGTAGTCGGTGCCACGCCCGGCGTGGAACTGGCCACGGCTGGGGCGCTCGTTGCTATGCAGGATTTCCTCGATGTTCTGGATGGTTTCCTCGGCCAGGTGGTCGAGCTTGAGGAACACCGGGCCGTTGCCGCCTTCGAGTTCCTGGTGGAACTCCCACATCATCTGCCCGCTCCAGTAGTCGCACTCGATGAAGCGCTCGCCCTTGCTGTTGGCGGTGTAGCCGCCCAGGGGGCCGGTGACGTAGGCGCAGGCCGGGCCGTTGTAGTCCTTGATCAGCGGGTTGATCTGGAAGCACTCCAGGTTGGCCAGTTCCGCCCCGGCATGGTAGGCCATGGCGTATCCGTCGCCGGCATTGGTGGGGTTTTCGTAGGTGCCCATCAGGTAGCCCGAAGAGGGCAGGCCCAGGCGCCCGGCGGCGCCGCAGGCAAGGACAACCGCCTTGGCGCGGATCACCCGGAACTCGCCCGAGCGACAGTCAAAGCCCAGTACACCGGCGGCGGCGCCTTCGCCATCGAGCAGCACGCGGGTGCAGACCATGCGGTTGCTGATCTCCACCCGGGCGCGCTTGAGCTGGCGATACAGCACCTTCTTGATGTCGTGGCCCTCGGGCATGGGCAGCACATAAGCGCCCATGTGGTGGACCTTCTTCACCGCGTAGTCGCCAGTTTCGTCCTTCTCGAACTTCACGCCCCAGCGGTCGAGCTGCTCGATGGTCTCGAAACTCTTGGTGGCGTAGGCATGCACCGCGGCCTGGTTGACGATGCCGTCGTTGGCGACGGTGATTTCCTTGGTGTACTGCTCGGGCGTGGCATGCCCGGGGATGATGGCGTTGTTCAGGCCGTCCATGCCCATGCTGATGGCGCCGCTGCGCTTGACGTTGGCCTTGTCCAGCAACAGCACGCGCAGGGTCTTGTCCTGCTCCTTGGCCTTGATCGCGGCCATGGGCCCGGCGGTGCCACCACCGATGACGACGATGTCGTAATCCTGGGTCTGGATGCTCATGCCTTGCCTCCCTTCTGGCGGTCGATGCGCAGGCGGTACTGGAACGCGTCGCCACGGTAATAAAGGTGTTCGAAGTCCAGCGGGGCGCCGTCGGCGGTGTGGGTGAGGCGCTCGATACGCATGATCGGCGCGCCCTCTTCCACCTCCAGGGCCTGGGTCAGGTCGCTGTCGGCGAGCACCGCATCGATTGCCAGGTCGGCATGGCCAAGGGCGATGCCGCAGTCGTTTTCCAGCAACAGGAAGATGTCGCGGGTGACCAGGTCGGCCTTCTCCAGCTTCTCGCCGACCACCTGGGGCAGCCAGGTGATTTCCAGCGACACCGGCTCACGGTTGATCAGGCGCACGCGGCGGATTTCGGTAACCAGGCTGCCCTCCTCGACCTGCAGCCGCTGCGCGACCAATGCACTGGCCGGCACATGGCGGAAACTGCGCAGGCGGTTGAGCACTTCGTAGCCCATCTGCGTCATCGACTCGGCCAGGCCCTGCAGGGTGCTGACGTTCTGGAACGCCTTGGGCTTGGCGACAAAGGTGCCCTTGCCATGGATCTTGAAGATCAGCCCTTCCTTCTGCAGGTCGCCCAGGGCCTGACGCACGGTGATGCGGCTGACGTCGAAAGCCTTGCCCAGCTCGTTTTCCGAGGGCATGCGGCTGTGCGGTGGGTAGCTGCCGTCGAGGATGCGCTCGCGCAGCAGTTCCTTGAGCTGGGTGTAGAGCGGTACGGGAGAAAGCGGGAGCAATTCGGCCATGGTCTTCTCTGCTGGCTGACTTGTTATAACAAGTTGTGACCAGAAGATAGCGGGTATAAGCCTGGCCTTGAAAATACCGATATCGAATATGGTTAGAGCGCATCGCAGGGCAAGCCCGCTGCCACGGGCGCGCGATCGCACAGCCAGGGAAAAACACTCCTATATCAAGGCGATGGACGCCACCAACGCAGATGGGTATCATGCGCCCCGATGCACTCGTAGCTCAGCTGGATAGAGTACTGCCCTCCGAAGGCAGGGGTCGTGGGTTCGAATCCCGCCGAGTGCGCCATGACTTCGGCTGCCACCTGTGTGTTTTCACCGGTGACGGCAAAACAAAAAGCCCCGCTCAGATCTCTCTGGCGGGGCTTTTGCGTTTCCGGGCCTCAGCCCTGCACGATGATCTGGCCTTGCAGGTCCCTGACCATGGTTTCAATGACTGGCTTCATCGCCTTGAACTCTTCAGGCGTGCACACCGCCTTCGGATGCTTGAACTGCATGCGCCGCTCGACCACCACGGCATTGCCATCGCGCGTGTAACGGGCACTGTAGTCGAAGCTGCCTTCCTTCACGGCAACGGCCTTGGGCGTCGCCAGGACGGTGACTTCGGCAGGGAACTCGAAGCGCGACTTCTCCACCGTTTCGTTGGAAATGCAGACGAAGCCCTGGGTGCGTTCGTTTTCGGCGGCAAAACCATAGACCATCTGCGAGATGCCACCGACCAGGCTGCTCAGTGCTGGAAGCCCCACTGGCCCTGGCAGGTTCACCAGGTTCTCGGTATGCCCCTGGACCTGGCTGTGGAAGTGCTCCGGCGCCACCGATGGCTGGATCAGGATCTTGCCGCTGCCCCGCTGCCCGTAGGCATTGAGCACCTGCTCGACCATGCGGTCGAGGTCGGCCGGCTTCATCGACTTGGCGCCATAGCGGTTGACCTCGCTGGCCCAACCCTCGATCGTCGAAGCGCCGGTGAAGTCCGCGGCACCCGTGCCCTTGACCTTGAACAGCATCTCACCGACCTGCTTGCCGAACTGCGAGGCCGGGGTCTTGCCGAATTCGCCCGAGGCGGTCAGCAGCGTCGTCTTGTCCAGATCCATCAGCGGCAGGTAGCCGGCGGCCACCGACGGGTCGGTCGAGTCCAGGTACAGATCCAGGCTCGGTACGTAGGTCAACACATGGTTGAGCACGCCCAGGGTCGGCACCTTGGGCAGGTGGTAGGCATTGCCGAGGTTGATCAGGGCAGGCGAGCTTTCGATGGCCGCGGCCTTGAGCAACGCCTCGAGCAGGGCGACATGGTCCTTGCAGTCGCCATAGCGGTTGTCCAGCACGCTCTGCGCCGAATGCGGAACCACCCCGCCGGCACCGACATAGACCGCCACGTAGCGGATGTTCTCACGCACCCAGTCACTGAGCTTGAGCGCCTTGGCCCGGGCATCGGGCAGGTTCGCCGTCAACTGCTCGGCCAGTGCGGCGATGGCCGGCGTCACTTCCACCCCAGCGCGCGTCTGGTAGCTGGCGGCAAGCCCTGCGTAATCCTTGAAGGTCGACACCGCGAGGTACTGGCCATAGTCCAGGTAGGACACGGCGCTCGCCTCGATCCTGGCCCTGTCGGCGGGCACGAAGTCCCAGCGGTAGACCTTGCGGCCCTTGCCGGCCTTGGGCGAGGACGCCTTGAAGCCACGGGCATCAGCGTACAGCGGCAGATCCGCCGGCAGGTCGTAGATTAGCGAGAACTGCTCCACGGGGTGGAAATCCGGGCCGGTGAGGTCCTCGAAGTGGCCGGGGAACAGCGCAGTGTTGCGATGGCGCTTGTAACGCAGCACTAGGCGATCGCCGACGGCCACTTCCGGGAAGATCACCACCTTGACCCGGGAGTCCTGGAACATCGGCGCGTAGGTGGACGCCTGCTCCTGCTGCTCCTTGATCTGCGAGGCATCGACCATCACCTTGCGCCCATCGGGCTTCTGGGTGAAGGCTTCGTCGACCTCCAGGGTTTCGTACGAGCGGTTGTAGCTCAGCGGCTGCTGGGCCTTGGCCTGGATGGCCCGCTCTTCGTTGATGCGCGAGATCGACTCGACCGCCACCTGGAAGCTGCCGTCGGCCTGCACGGTGAAGGTCTGCACGACCTTTTCCAGGGTGACAGAGTGGTCGGTGCCATCGTCCCGGGCCTGGGCGGGTGTGATGCAGGCAAGGGTGACGGCCAGCACCCCGGCCAGGGGTGCAAGGTAAGACGTGAACATGAGGATCCTTCTCTCGTAGAACGGGTTATTGCAAAAAACGCTAATGATACGCATTTTTGTCATAAAGCTGCAGGCCGCGCCGTAGATGAAAGCTTGTACGTTTGTGCGGAAATGCACATTGCCACCTCTCCCGCGCCAGTAGTCATTGGTGATAGCGTGGGCATCTTCCGTTTGCGTAAACGGTCACCCTCCACCCCTTGCAAAGGAATGCGCACACCCATGCCATTTACCAAGCTATCCGCCGCATCGCTCCTGCTGGCCAGCGTGGCCATGTTCTCGATCCCGGCCCAGGCCAACCTCTCCCAGCAGCAGTCCGCCGCCATCATCAAGGCCTACGACGGCAGCGATCCGGCCGACTTCAAGCAGTTCCTCGGCAAGCTGGCCGGCAGCGACCTGGCCAAGGCCGACAAGCTGGACGACACCCTCAAGCTGTACCTGGCCGGCAAGCCGCTGGCTGCCGAGCAGCAGGACGAGATCAACCGCCTGCTGGGCCTGTACACCCGCATCAAGTACGGCAAGGCCGCCAAGGAGACCCTGCGCGAGCTGGTGGAAATTCCGACCGTTCGCAAAGAGGGTGTGCCGCAGCACGAAAACCCGCAGTTCCTCAAGATCGCCGACAAGATCAAGGCCCTGGCCGAGGGCTTCGGCCTGCAGTTCCGCAATATCGACAACCGCGTCTACGAGATCACACTCGGCGAGGGCAAGGAAGTCATCGGCATCCACGCCCATGCCGACGTGGTGCCGGTCACCCCGGAAAACTGGAAGCTCAAGGACGGCACCAAGCTCGACCCGTTCAAGGTCACCCTGGTGGGCGACCGCATGTATGGCCGCGGCACCGAGGACGACAAGAACGGCATCGTCGTGGCGCTCTATGCGCTGAAAGTAGCCAAGGACGAAAAGCTGCCACTGGCGCGCCAGTTCAAGCTGCTGGTGGACACCACCGAGGAAACCACCGGTGACGCCATTCCCTACTACTTCGAACGCAACGCCACCCCCGACTACAACCTCGCGCTGGACGGCGGCTACCCGGTCGTGATCGCCGAGAAAGGCTATGGCACCGTCATGGCCACCTTCGCCAAGCGTGCCGGTGATGGCAAAGGCGCCGAGGTGATCAACCTCACTGGCGGCCTGGCCACCAACCAGATCCCCGGCAGCTCGGTGGCGACATTGACCGGCGACAAGCCGGCCGAGCTGGCCAAGGCCCTGGAAAAAGCCGGCGCGGCCTACGTCAAGCGCCATGGCGGTAACTTCAGCATCGACGCCAAGGTCGACGGCAAGCAGGTGCTGCTGACCGTGACCGGCGTGTCGGCGCACTCCTCCGAGCCCGAGTCCGGGGTCAACCCGGTGGCGCGCATGCTCGACTTCCTCAATGGCCTGGGCAAGGAGGTGCCGCTCAAGCACAACCACATCACCGACGCCGCCCGCTACGCCGCCGACAACTGGGGCCTGGACTACCTGGGCAACAAGCTAGGCGTGGGCTTCAAGGACGATTTCATGGGCCCGCTGACCACCTCGCTGACCTTCGTCGGCCTGGATGACAAGGCGCTGAAGCTGGCGGTGAACCTGCGCATTCCCAAAGGCAAGTCGCTCGACACCCTCAAGGGTGAGATCTCCGGCAAGCTCGACAGCTGGGTTGCCAAGAGCCAGGCCAAGGTGGCCTTCGACTACAGCATGGACGAGCCGATGTACCGCAACCCCGAAGGCGAGTGGGTCAAGGCCCTGCTGGCCGTGGCCAGCGAGAACCTGGGCATGAAGCACGAGTACGGCACCTCCGCTGGCGCCACCTCGGTGCACGACCTGCCCAACGGCGTGCAGTTCGGCCTGGCCATGCCGGATGTGAAGTACACCGGGCACAACGACAACGAGTTCAAGACCGTGGAGCAGTTCATGCTCGACCTGCAGATCGTCAGCGAGATGGTGGCGCGGATCGGGCAGATGCCGAAGCTCTGATGACTCACCCCGGGGCTGCGCAGCAGCCCCTTGCCACGATGACGTTTTTCAATCACCTCGATGCCGTTTCCTGCATTGCCGTGCAGAGCGCCGTGCCGGATGCTTTATTTACTTCGACACAGCGCTTTTTCACCCACCGAGGCCCGTATGAAGAACGTCGAACAAATCCTCAAAGCCAAGTCCCAGCATCAGACCGTCTACACCATAGGCCCTGATGACTCGGTGCTGGATGCCTTGAAGCTGCTGGCGGAGAAGAACGTCGGTGCATTGCCGGTGATGGAAAACGATCAGGTCGTAGGCATCGTCAGCGAGCGCGACTATGCCCGCAAACTGGTACTCAAGGGACGCTCGTCGGCTGCCACGCCGGTACGGGAAATCATGAGTTCGCCGGTGGTCACCGTGGAGCCCAAGCAGAACCTCGAGTACTGCATGAACCTGATGACCAACCGCCACCTGCGCCACCTGCCGGTAGTGGACAACGGCAAACTGCTGGGGTTGCTGTCGATCGGCGACCTGGTGAAGGAAACCATTGCCGAGCAGGCCAACCTGATCCTGCAGCTTGAGCAATACATCCGCGGCGAATGATCTCGCTCAGTGGTAAGCGCGCTCCAGCTCGTCCAGTTGATGGTCGAAGCTGCGCAGGCGCGCCGACCAGGTGTACACCAGCACTTCCAGATCGCGATTGAGCACGGCGGTATTGCCGCCCTCGCGCACCGGGGCATCGCACAGATCCAGCTGATAGCGCTCGCGGGCCATCGCCGTGGCCACGCTGGACAAGTCGCGGGCATTGGCCAGCCAGTGATGGTGGTGGTCGTGCACCTCGCGGTCGAGTTCCCGGCACTGGCGCTTGAGGGCGTCGAGGCTCTGCTCCAGCGGTGTGCCCTTGAGCTCGCCCATCACCTCCTCGAAGGTGCGCCCGGAGTGCCAGTAGCTGCCCCAGAAGTAGCGGTCGAACACCGTCTCGACCCGGCGCAGGGCGACCTTGGTGTTCCAGATGGTCAGCAACGTTCGTCCCTGGGCCACCTCACGCTTGTTCAGGTGCAAATGCTGCCAGGCGATCCAGGCCAGGCCGCAGAGCGCCACCGCCGCGGTCACGGCGGCGGCGGCATAGAGAAACTGCACGGCCTGGTTCATCTGGTGGGTGTGCCGTATACCGTAGAAGTAGCCGGCGGTCAGGGTGCCCAGGATCGTCACGGTGCACCAGAATCCTGGTGCGTAGGGATCTTTCATCGCGCCATCCCCTCTTGTTTTACCTGAGCATAGCAACGGCCCGATCACCCATCAGGTGCCGCTCGGCGCTTTATTTGCGGGGGCGACGCAGCGCTTCGTTGAGTTGGTCGAAGGGTACCGCCCAATCGGCGTCCTCTATGATGCTTTCCTTCAAAAAGGTTCTTTGCGCCTCGGTCCAGAACGGTGCGTCCACCAGCTTGATCTCATTCTTCAACGGCGAATGAGTGGTAATGAACTGGTCGATGCTGGTGGCATCGTCCGCCAGCCCCAGTTGCTTGAACAGGTCGGCAAATGGATGGTTCGGTGCTTCCATGATTCCTCCTCGGGCCGGGCGGGTCGTCCACGACGCCAACCCGGCGTTGGTTGCGAGCATCAGCTCAGTTCGCGCACTTCGGCGTGCGGCACCAGCTTCAAGTATTGCTCCATGCTCATGTGGATCAGATGATCGTGGTCACCTGCCTCGAGGTAGACATCGCCCTGGCGGGTAAGACTCCGGTCGAGCAGCATGGGAATGTTGTAGGCGTCGCCCAGGGCCGGGATGGCGCCGCGCTCGCAATCGCCGAACAGGCTCGGCAGGTTGCTTTCGCGGGTCAGCTGCCAGGCGCCGGTCATGCGCACCTCGGTCATGTCCAGATGCCGGTTGGCCGGCAGCACGGCCATGATGAAGTTGCCATGGCGGTCATCAAGCATCACTGACTTGGCGACCCGCTCGGCGGGTACGCCGGCCGTGCGCGCCGACTCAAGGCTGGTGGCCGAGTGGGGATGGGGAATGATGTCGTAGTCGCAGTTGGCCTGGTCCAGGCGCTGCTGAAGGGTCTTGGCCATACGCATGATGCACCTCCGGTTTTGCCCCCACCCTCAAGTTTAGGCCGTGACCCGGCAGGCACGGCTAAACTTCAAGGACAGGTCTGCATGAGGTGACGACAGGTGATCGCCCAGCGCTGGCGCATGCTGCTGTTGCTGTTGATCCTCGGCTTCGCGCCGGGTGGCCAGAGCGCGCCTGGCGCAAATGTATGGCTGTTGAGCGTCGATGATGCCATCGGCCCGGCCAGCGCCGACTACCTGCTGCGTGGGCTGGACCAGGCGCAGGCACAACGCGCGCAACTGGTGGTGATCCGCCTCGATACCCCCGGTGGGCTGGACAGCGCCATGCGCCAGATCATCAAGGCGATCCTGGCAAGCCCCGTGCCGGTGGCCACCTACGTCGCCCCGGGTGGGGCCAGGGCAGCCAGCGCCGGCACTTACATCCTCTACGCCAGCCATATCGCGGCCATGGCCCCAGGGACCAACCTCGGCGCCGCGACGCCAGTCCAGGTCGGCGCTCCCGGCAAAGCTGAACAACCCGCCACGAACAGCGAAGAAGGCACACTGGCACGTAAACAGGTCAATGACGCCGCCGCCTACATCCGTGGCCTGGCCCAGCTGCGCGGGCGCAACGCCGACTGGGCGGAGAAGGCCGTGCGCGAGGCTGTCAGCCTGTCGGCCAGCGAAGCCCAGCGCTTGCAGGTAATCGACCTGGTCGCCGCTGACCTCCCCGACCTGCTGCGCCAGCTCGATGGCAAGTCACTGCTCGTCGCAGGCCAGACCGTGCAACTGCGCACCCATGAGGCCAGTGTGACCGAACACCTGCCGGACTGGCGCACCCGCCTGCTGGCGGTGATCACCAACCCCAGCGTGGCGCTGATCCTGATCATGATCGGCGTGTACGGCCTGCTGTTCGAATTCATGAACCCGGGCTCCGGGGTCGGCGGCGTGGTCGGCGGCATCTGCCTGCTGCTGGCGCTGTATGCCCTGCAACTGCTGCCGGTGAGCCATGCCGGGGTGGCGTTGATCCTGCTCGGGGTGGCGTTCATGGTCGCCGAGGCGTTCCTGCCCAGCTTCGGCGTGGTCGGCTTCGGCGGCATCGTCGCCTTCGTCGTCGGGGCGGTGATCCTGATGGACACCGACGCCCCCGGCTTCGGCATTCCGCTGGCGCTGATCATCAGCCTGGCAGTGCTCTCGGCGCTGTTGCTCGGCGGCGTGCTGGGCATGGCGGTGAAAGCGCGCCGGCGCGCCCTGGTCAGCGGCGATGCCGGGCTGGTGGGCAGCCTGGTCACGGTGACGCAGGTGCGCACCGACAACCCGTTCTGCGGTTCGGTACAGGCCCAGGGCGAACAGTGGCAGGTGCAGTGTGCGACACCACTGCAACCTGGCCAGCACGTGCGGGTGACGGCCCGTCATGGCGTGACCCTGGAGGTCAGCGCCACTGCGCCCACGGCGCAAGGAGAGTAGACGATGTTCATGCAATTCGGTTTCAGCGCCGTACTGGTGCTGCTGGCCATACTGCTGCTGTCGGCGCTGCGCATCCTGCGCGAGTACGAGCGCGGCGTAGTGTTCCAGCTTGGGCGTTTCTGGCAGGTCAAGGGCCCGGGCCTGATCATCCTGATTCCGGGAATCCAGCAGATGGTGCGCGTCGACCTGCGTACCGTGGTGCTCGATGTGCCGCCCCAGGACGTGATCACCCGCGACAACGTCTCGGTCAAGGTCAACGCCGTGCTGTACTTTCGCGTGCTCGACCCACAGAAGGCGATCATCCAGGTCGAGGACTTCCTCGCCGCCACCAGCCAGCTGGCCCAGACCACCCTGCGGGCGGTGCTCGGCAAGCACGAGCTGGACGAACTGCTGGCCGAGCGCGAACAGTTGAACTCGGATATCCGCGAAGTGCTGGACGCGCAGACCGACGCCTGGGGCATCAAGGTGGCCAACGTCGAGATCAAGCATGTCGACCTCAACGAATCGATGATCCGCGCCATCGCCCGCCAGGCCGAGGCCGAGCGTGAACGACGGGCCAAGGTGATCCATGCCGAAGGCGAGCTGCAGGCGTCGGAGAAACTCATGCAGGCGGCGCAGATGCTGGGCAAGGAGCCGGGGGCGATGCAACTGCGCTACATGCAGACGCTGGGTTCGATTGCCGGGGACAAGAGCTCGACCATCGTGTTTCCACTGCCGTTGGACTTGCTAAAGGGGCTGGTGGACCGGCAGCGCTGATGGGGCCTCTGGGAGGCCCCAGTACAGTTCAGATCGGCGCGCGGCGCAGGGTGGCGAGGAAGGTCGCCGCGCCAATGAACAGTCCGGCAAAGGTGCGATTCAGACGCTTCTGCTGCTTCGGCGTACGCAACAGGCGCAGCACCCGCGAAGCCAGGCCGGTGTAACCCGCCATCACCAGCATGTCGACGCTGATCATGGTCACGGTGATCGCCACGTACTGCGGCAGCAACGCCTCGTGCGGGTTGATAAACTGCGGCAGCACCGCGAGCATGAATACCAGCGCCTTGGGGTTGCTGACGTTGACCAGGAAGCCACGGAACACCAGGCTCAGCGGCTTGCCGATCGGCCGCACGCCGGACTCGTCGCTCATGTCCATCGGCAGGGCTTGCCATTGTTTGTAGGCAAGGTAGACCAGGTAGGCGACGCCGAACCACTTGATGACCTGGAAGGCCGTGGCGGAAGCGGCGAGGATGGCGCCGACACCGGCGGCGATGACGGCGATCTGCACGATCAGGCCCAGTTGCAGGCCCAGGGCGTTCCAGTAACCACGCCAGAAACCGTACTGCAGCCCGCTGGACATCGAGGCGATCGCCCCGGCACCCGGCGACAGGCTGATCACCCAGCACGCGGCAAAGAAGGCCAACCACGTTTCCATCGACATCGCACACCTCGCTCGAACATTTGTTACAAAGCGTTAAGCTACGGTGCTGGCGAAAAAATAACCAGTAAATTCTGCGGCTTCAGTCGGTTTCGATCGATTCCGGCTTGACCGCAGTGGTGGCCTCGGCGCCACGCCAACGGCGCACGGCTTTCTGGAAGAACTGGCTGTTGGGCACCTGCACCAGTGCGCCACCCGCTTCCGGCGTTTCCATCAGCGTGGTGTACAGCAGGTTGATGGCGATCACCCGGCCCTTCACCCCCGGTTTGTCGAGGGTATCGACCAGCTCGACCACATCGCCGATACGAAACGGCCCGACGGTGAAGATCAGCACCGCGCACAGCAGGTTGGACAGCACGCTCCAGATAGCGAAGAACGCCACCGCCGCCACCGCGACGAAGCCCGACAGCGCGGTCCACAGCACCGTGGCCGATACACCCAGGCGCTCGAGCACGAACAACAGCGCGCTGCCCATGATCAGCCAGCGCAAGGCGCCGCGCACCGGCACCATCAGCTCGTGCGGCAACGGGTAGCGTTCGCCCAGGCTTCTCAACCCGCGAGCGACCATGCGCTGCAGGACGAACGCGGCGATCAGGATCAGCAGAATCTGCAACCCCAGCCACATCGAGTCCATCCACTGCCCCGGTAACAGCGAGCGCAGCTCCTCCATCAGGACAGCGCCTCGAGTTCGGCCTGCATGCTTTCAAGGGTTTCCAGGGCCTCCATCCAGGCCTCCTCAAGCTCGCCTTCGCGTTGCTTGAGCTTGGTCTGGCGCGCCAGCAGGTCGCGCAGTTCGTCCTTGCGCGCGGCCTCGTACACGCCACCGTCGCCCAGGGCGGTCTCGACCTCGGCCAGGTCCTTGTGCACCTGGTTGAGCTCGGTCTCCAGCTTGTCGGCCGCCTTCTTGTGCGGCGCCAACTGCTGGCGCAGCGCCGCGGCCGCCTGGCGCTGGGCTTTCTTGTCGGTCTTGTCCGGGTTGGCCGGCGTGCTGCTCACCGGCGCGTTGCGCTGGCGGAACTCGACCAGCCAGCGGCTGTAGTCGTCGAGGTCGCCGTCGAAGGTATCGACCTTGCCGTCGGCCACCAGCAGGAAGTCGTTGGTGGTGCTCTTGAGCAGGTGACGGTCGTGGGAGACCACCACCACGGCACCCGCGAACTCCTGCAGCGCCATGGTCAGCGCCAGACGCATCTCGAGGTCCAGGTGGTTGGTCGGCTCGTCGAGCAGCAACAGGTTCGGCCGCTCCCAGGCGATCAACGCCAGGGCCAGGCGGGCCTTTTCGCCACCGGAGAAGTTCACCACCGGTTCGTCGACACGGTTGCCATGGAAGTCGAAACCACCAAGGAAGTCACGCAGGGTCTGCTCGCGCTCACCCGGGGCAATGCGCTGCAGGTGCAGCAGCGGGCTGGCCTTGTCGTCCAGCGAGTCGAGCTGGTGCTGGGCGAAGTAGCCGACGGCGAGGTTTTCGCCACGCACCAGGCGCCCGGACAATGGCTGCAGCTCACCGGCGAGGTTCTTGATCAGGGTCGACTTGCCCGCGCCGTTGGGGCCGAGCAGACCGATGCGCGCACCCGGCGCCAGCTGCAGCTTGACCTTCTCGAGGATGGCCTTGTCGCCATAGCCCAGACGGCCTTCGGACAGGTCGAGCAAGGGGCTGGAGATCTTCTCGGACTCACGGAAAACGAAGTCGAAGGGCGAGTCGACGTGAGCCGCCGACAGCTCCTCCATGCGCTCCAGGGCTTTGATCCGGCTCTGCGCCTGGCGGGCCTTGGTGGCCTGGGCCTTGAAGCGGGCGATGTACTTTTCCATGTGCGCGCGCTGCGCCTGCTGCTTCTCGTAGGCCTGCTGCTGCTGCGCCAGGCGTTCGGCGCGGGTGCGCTCGAAGGCGCTGTAGCCGCCCTTGTAGAGATTGAGCTTGCGCTGTTCGACGTGCAGCACATGGTCGACCACGGCATCGAGGAAGTCGCGGTCGTGGGAGATCAGCAGCAGCGTGCCCGGGTAGCCCTTGAGCCAATCCTCCAGCCAGAGGATGGCGTCGAGATCCAGGTGGTTGGTCGGCTCGTCGAGCAGCAGCAGGTCGGACGGGCACATCAGGGCCTGGGCCAGGTTCAGGCGCATCCGCCAGCCACCTGAGAAGTCGCCGACGCGGCGGTCCATCTGCTCGTTGCTGAAGCCAAGGCCGGCCAGCAACTTGCGGGCGCGGGCGTCGGCGGTGTAGCCGTCGGCGCTGTCCAGTTCACTGTGCAGGCGCGCCAGGGCAGTGCCATCGTGGGCCAGTTCGGCGGCGGCTAGATCTGCCTGGACCTTGCGCAGGCGCACGTCGCCATCGAGGACATAGTCCACGGCGATACGGTCGAGGGTATCGACCTCCTGGCGCATATGGGCGATGCGCCAGTCGCCGGGCAGCTGGCAGTCACCGGCATCGGGCGACAGCTCGCCGCGCAGCAATGCGAACAGGCTGGATTTGCCGGCACCATTGGCACCGATCAGGCCGGCCTTGTGGCCGGTGTGCAGGGTCATCTCGGCGCCTTCTAGCAGGCGCTGGGGACCACGCTGTAAAGTGAGGTTCGATAGTCTGATCATGATGGTCGCGGAGTCTACCAGCTTCACCGATCACTGGCGCGAGTGAAACCATGCACACCGACCTGTGGAATCATGCCCTGGCCCTGTATGCCCGGCCGGGTGTCGAGGCAGCTTGCCTGGCCCTCCAGGAGCTTGGCGGCGATGTCTGCCTGCTGCTCTGCGGCACCTGGCTACAGGCCCGCGGCATAGCCCCCGACGAACAACGGATTGCCACCCTGCAGGCGCTGGCCCGGCCCTGGCAGCGCGACGTTGTGGCGCCGCTACGCGCCCTGCGCCGGCAATGGCGCGAACACGCGCTGGCCGACCCGCCACTGAGCGTGATGCGTGAGCAGGTGAAAGCCCTGGAACTGCAGGCTGAACGCACCTTGCTGGAACGCCTGGAGGCATTGGCGCGTGAGTGGCCGGCGCAAGCGGGCGCGGCGCCGGACTGGCTAGCCCGGCTGGCGCCGGACCAGGCCCGGGACCACGACGCGCTGCATCAGCTGCGCGCCGCGGCCCGTGGGCTTCAGGACGCCGAAGTCGGCGACTGAGCCGGGGTGCCGGTGGCCGCAGGCGCGGTGCCGCCGGTCACTGGCGCCGGAGTGGCGCTGGCGGCCGGAGTGGCAGGCTTGCTTTCGGCGGGTTTGCTGGCGGCAGGTTTGGCCGGGGCTTTGGCGGCGGCCGGTCTGGCTGCAGGTTTGGCTGCCGGCTTCGGGGCGGCTTTGGCAGCAGCAGGCTTAGCCACTGGCTTGGCGGTGGCAGGCTTCGCCGGGGCCTTGGCGGCAGCAGGCTTGGTCGCTGGCTTGGCGGCAGCAGTCTTCGCCGGAGCCTTGGCAGTAGCAGGCTTGGCCGCTGGCTTGGCAGCCGGTTTGGCGGCGGCAGTCTTCGCCGGAGCCTTGGCGGCAGCAGGCTTGGCCGCTGGCTTGGCAGCCGGTCTGGCCGCGGCAGTCTTCGCCGGAACCTTGGCGGCAGCGGGCCTGGCCGCTGGCTTGGCAGCCGGTTTAGCGGCGGCAGTCTTCGCCGGAGCCTTGGCGGCAACAGGCTTGGCGGCTGGCTTGGCGGCGGCAGTCTTGGTCGCTGCCTTGGCAGCAGCAGGCTTGGCCGTTGGACGGGTTGCCGGCTTGGCAGCAGCCTTGACCGGGGCTTTGGTTGCAGCGGGCTTGGCGGCAGCTTTCGGTGTTGCCGTACGTGCGCCCAGGGCCTTGGCGGCCGCCTCTCGCACCTTGCCGACACCCTGGGCCAGCTTCAGGCTCTCCTGGGCATCACGCTTGAGTTGCTGGATATAAGTACGGGTCTGCGCCTGGCGATCCTTGAGCGAATCGAGCAAGTCTTCAAGTTCGCCAGCAGCTTTTTGTGCCTTGCCTTGTGCCTTGGCTTTACCGGCCTTGGCGGCGTCCTGCAACTTCAGGCGGGCGTTGTGGAGTTTTTCCTGGGCCTTGCCACGTTGTTTTTCCAACTTGGCCAAGAGTTTCTCGGCATCCGCCAGCGCTTGGGAGCAGGCATCTTCCAAATGTTCGAGCAGGCTGCCCGAAAGTTGCTGGAGCAGGTGCAACGGCGTACTTACTGGCTTCTTTTTGGCCGACATGGTTTACCTCCTGGCTGACGAGAGTGCGGCTCATACTATGCTTCTGCTGCTACCGCCGCTAGGGCATGTTGACAGTCTCGGTAGCGCCGCGTTGCATGCCTGGGCAAAGTTGTTGTCTTGCAGCTGGAAACAAGTGTAGTTGCCCATTAGTGCAGTGCCGATATTTACACATCTCTGGCCAACAACGCTGGCATACTTCGCGCTCATTGCCGCAGGAGACCTCCATGCCTCGTTATCTGATTCTCGGCCTGTGCCTGGTGACGCCGCTCTCCCTGGCCAATGCCGAGACCGCCCCCGTCAACGACAGCGACCTGGCCTATAGCCTGGGCAGCAGCCTCGGTGAGCGGTTGCGTCAGGAAGTGCCCGGCCTGCAGCTCGACGCACTGGTCGAAGGGCTGCGCCAGGCCTACCAGGGCGAGCCGCCACGGATTGCCAAGTCACGCATGCAGGCCATCCTCGAACAGCACGAAACACAAGCCAACGCCGCCGCAGAGCAGGCCCAGGTGGACAAGCTGGTGGAAGCCGAAAAGCGCTTTATCGCTGGTGAGCGGGCCAAGGCCGGAGTCCGTGAGTTGCCCGAGGGCGTTCTCTACAGCGAACTGGCCAGCGGCAGCGGTGCGCAGCCCAAGACCAATGGACGCGTGCAAGTACGGTATGTGGGCAAGCTGCCGGATGGCACGGTGTTCGACCAGAACCTGCAACCTCAGTGGTTCAAGCTGGATTCGGTGATCGAGGGCTGGCAGGTGGCGCTGCCACGGATGAAAGCCGGGGCCAAATGGCGCCTGGTGATCCCGTCGGCGCAAGCCTACGGCGCCGACGGTGCGGGTGACCTGATCGCACCCTATACCCCACTGGTGTTCGAGATCGAACTGCTGGACGTGGCCGACTGAATCAGGCCTGCACCGCGTCTTCTTGCTTGTGGGCGGTGTGCAACACTTCGATCAGGCAGTCTTCCAGTTCGAAGCGCTCGTGCAACAGGCTGCCGAGCTTGGCCAGCTTCTCGGCAAAACGCTCGGTATCCCTGCACTCGCCTTTCTCGCAATGGTCATTGAAGGCCAGGGCGATCTGGGTACTGTCATCGATGCGTGGGTTGATCTGTTTTGCCAGTTCCAACGCGCCGGTGTCGCCAAATGCCTTGGCTTCACTGACCAGTTGCTCGCTGACTTCGAAATGCCAGGCCGAGACGTAGTCGACCAGCACGGCGCAGAAATCGCGGTTCTTCTCTTTGTCGGCAAACGCCGGCTTGGCATCGCGCAGGGCGCGGAAGGCCTGCACCAGTTCCTGGCGCTCCTCCAGCCAACGGTCGATCAGCTTGTGAACACCGCCCCAGCGTTCCTGGGCGTTCTGGCAACTATCGAGCATGGCGATCTCTTCCCTTCTGGGTAGATGCCGCTGCACCTCGCGACACAACACCGTGGCACAAAGGTGACATCAGCAAACGGCATCGAGCAGTTGTATTTTCGGTATGCGTGCTGGGAGATTATTCCCGCGCGACCTGCCCATCAAGGTACGCAGCAGACTAAGTTCATACAAGCGTTTAATCCCTCTGCCGGCCACCACTGGTCGTGCAATCCCCGGCTCGTTGCGCTGGATCAAGCCACCGCGCCGTGGCGCAATCGATACACCACCAGCCACGACAGCGGTTGCGCGGCCAGCAACAGGAACGCCAGCAGGCTCCACTCAGGCAGGGTCAGGTCGAGAAAGCTCCAGTTGACCGACACGCATTCCGGGGTGCCCAGCAGGAACGTTCGCAGGATCTCGCCCCAGGGGCGCTCCATCAGGTGCGCCAGCGGCAGATGACAACCGCTGAGCGGCAACGGCTCGGCCTGCAACCAGACATGTCGACCGGCGAGCAAGGCGCCGGCAACCGAGAACCCCAAGGCCAACCGGGCATGCAATCGCTGCTGACCGGCGTGGACGACCGCACCCAGGCAAGCCAGCGCATAGAGCCCCAGCATCAGGCGCTGGCTGAAGCACAGCGCGCAAGGGTCGAGGCCGACCACGTTCTCGAGGCGAAACGACGCCACCAGCACAGCGACGGCGGCCAGGAAGGCGGGAAAGAAAAAGCTGCGCAGGCAGGCCAGCGACATGGGCGAAGGTGATCCGAAAAGAGGAGATGTGGTTTGAAACGGTAGAGGAAAGGGGCGCTTTGTATCAAGTCGCTACAGCGCAGACAAGTCGCTGAATGGATAGGGAATCATTTTCGTAGAAAGTGGGAACATTCCGACACGGACGAAGGAAAGTTCAGCGCCCGCCATTTACGCATGCCAAGGCAACAAAACCGGTGCCAGGCACGGCCCCACGAGGGCAATGAGCTCTGCGTGGGGCGAGCCCAGGCCCCTTCAGGCCCGAACCCCCTCCGGCAACGGCAACGCCAGCAAACGTTCATCCAGCAGCCCCAAGCCTTCCTGGAACAGCTGGTTGCTGCGCTCGGTCTCGCCAAGGCCGGCCAGAAGCCGCGCCAGCTCCGCGCAAGCCTCTGGATTGCGCTCCATGCGCAGGCTGCTCTCCAGGTAGTCACGGGCCTTGCCCCACAGGCGATTCTGCAGGCTCAGGCGCCCTAGGGTAAGCAACAGACTAGGGTCCTGCGGATGCTCCTTCAGCCAGCCTTCGGCCGTCTGCAACTGGCGCCCAGGATCATCGCCGCGCACCAGCCCATACAAGCGGGCCAGATGGCTTTCGTAGCCACGCTTGAGCGCGCCGCGCAACACCTGCTCGGCTTCACCCTGGGCGCCGATTTGGCGCAGCTGCTCGGCATAGGCCGACACCAGTTGCGGCTCCTGGCGCTGGGCGTTGGTCAACTGCTGCCAGGCGCGCTCGAGCGCCTGGCGCGCCGTCTGCGGGTCCTCGTCACGGGTCGCCGCCAGACCCAGGTTCTGGCCCCAGGCACGCTGCTCCAGGTCGGCCAGTTCGGCCGCTGGCAGCACCTTGTGCTTGCGCAGGTCAGGCAGCAGGCGGATCAGCGCCGGCCAGTCACCACGCTCCAGGTGCAGGCGGTGCAGCAGGCGCAGCACCTGCGCATTGTGCGGATGGCGCTCCTGCATGGCCTGCAGGGCCTCCAGCGCCCCGTCGCTTTCACCGCGGTCCATCTGCAGTTGGGCATGGGTCAGGGCCACGGCAAGCTCTGCCTGGGGTTGGCGCTCCAGGGCGCGCTCGAGCAACTGGTCACGCTCCTCGACCCGGCCCAGTTCGTTGGCGGCACGGGCGGCGCCGAGGTAGTAGAGCAGTGGCTGGCGATCGGATTCGGCGGCACGCTGCAGGTGGCGTTGGGCACTTGCCCAGCGCCCCTCGGCCAGGTCCAGCTGCCCCTGCTCGATGGCGATGCGCTTGCGGCGGCTGCGGTTGCGCCGCGACCAGGGGTTGACCACCCCGGAGGACGTCAGCACCAGCCCGACCAGGTAACGCGCCAGCAGCAACAGCAGGACGATCCCGACCAGCGCGCCCAGTGCCGCCCACAGCCCCGACTGATAGCGGAAGCCGCCGTAGGCGATCAGCACGTAGCCGCTGTGCTTGGCGATCGCGATACCCAGCGCCGCGGCAATGACGATCGCCAACACTGCCAGCAGGTAGACGCGCTTCATGGCTTGGCCCCTTCCGTGGTGGCCGGCAGGTGGCGACGCTGGATATAGGCCTGCACCGCAGCCAGGCTCTCGCTCAGGTCAGGCGTGACCACCGACACCGGCTGGTCGGCCAGCTGGTTGAGGTTGTCGAGCATCGCCTTGCTCTGCGGATTGTCCGGGTTGAAGTTGGCCAGCAACACACTGCGCGCATCGTCCAGGGCCTGGGTGTAGACCTTGGCTTCGCCATTGAGCGCCGCCCATTGCGCCTGTTCGATGGTCAGGCTCAGGGCCAGGCGCAGCTGGTTGAGCGACTGGCCGGACAGCAGCGGGCGAACGTTGTCGTCGGCATTGAACTCGATCTGGAAGTACTTGGACATTTCCGCCCACCACTGTGACCAGCGGCTGGCGCCGTCGCCATCGGCGGTCAGGGCCCCCATGGCGTCGGCCTGGCTGTCGAACTCGGGCGACTGGGCGCTGAGCTGCTGGACCATCTCACGCTGCGCGGCGAGCTTGAGGAACAGGCCGGTACGGTCCGGCTGCTGGGTGCTGGAAAGCGTCGCCAGGCTGCGTGCCAACTGCTCGCGGGCAGCGAAGGCGCCCGGGTCGCTCTGCTCACGAAGAATTTCATCGGCGCCCTCGACCAACGCCTTGGCACTGGTGATGTCCTGCAACGCCGACAGGCGCAGGGTCGCCAGGCGCAGCAAGTGCTCGGCCTCGGCCAGGCGCCATTCCTTGCGGCTTTCGCCCAGTACGGTCTCCAGGCGCTGGCTCAGGCGCTGCTGGTCGCCCTGCAGTTGCGCTACAAGGCGACGGCGATCTTCCAGTTCGCTGGCTGCCGGAAGGCTGGCCAGCTGCGCGCTGAGCTGCTGCTCGCGCTGCTGCAGCGCGTCGGCGCGCTGGTTGAGGGCTTGCAAGTGTTCGCCCTGGCCTTGTTCGCTGCCTTGCAGCTGGCGAACCTGCCAGACGCCCCAGCCGCCGACCGCGACGCCTGCGGCGCCCAGTAGCAGGGCCAGCAGCGCCAGGCCGTTGCCGGAGCGTCGGGCGGGCTTGGCGGTGGCAGATTCCGGCGCCTCGGACGCCACGGGCTGTTCGGTGTTGGACAAGACAGTTTCGCTCACGTATCCATCCTTTGCATGGTGGCGCATCGCTCTCTAGCTTAGCGCCTTAAGAGGCAGGCGCAGCGGTTCGCTGCACAGCTGCCAGCAAGGCCGCGGCGCTGGCGCCACGGCAATCCACAATATCCAGCGCCCCGAGTGCGCGGGCCTGTTCAGCGACCCGTGGGCTGGGCACGAACAGCGGCAATCGGGAAAACCGCGGCCAGTGCGCACCCGCGAGTCGATGCAAGTGTTCCAGCCCCTGCCCACTGCTGACCACCAGGCCATTGAGGCGTTCCCCATCGATGCGTCGGGCGAGGGTTCCGGCAGGGTAGTCGGGCAGGCAGCGGCGATACAATTCCAGATAATCGACACTAGCACCTTGCTCGGCAAGACGCTCGGCCAGCAGTTCACGACCTCCGACGCCGCGCACGATCAGGACGCGAGGCCTCGGTGACTCAGCAATAGCCTCGCGCAAGGCGGGCAGCCCGAGCAAGGCCTCGCTGTCGTCACCGGCCGCTGGAAAGGCCACTTGCAGCCCATGCTCCTGAAGAATTCGCGCCGTCGCCTCACCTACCGTGAACCAACCTGCGGAAGGCGGCTTCACTCCCGCCTGGGCGAGCTGCTCCAGCAGCAGGCGGGCCGCCGGCTTGCTGACCACGATGATGGCCTGAGCCCCGGCGATCGTCCGCAGGCGCTGCATCTGCGCCGGGTCCGGCGCGAGCGCCTCGATCACCAGCAAAGGCAGGCTGGCGCTGGCGATACCCGCGTCGGCCAGCGTCTGCGCCAGTGCCGCACAGTCCTCTTCAGGGCGGGTCAGCAGCAGGCGCCAGGGGCTCACGGGTGGCCGGCCTCGCCGTAGACTTCCTTGAGGATCGCCTCGGCGCCCTGCCCCAGCAGGTCTTCGGCGACCTGTATGCCCAAGGCCTCGGCATCCACGCGCGCAGCGCGGGCTTCGGCCACCAGCAAGGTGCCACCGGAGGGCTGGCCAACCAGGCCACGCAGCCACAGCTGTTCGCCTTCAAGCACCGCGTAGCAGGCGATCGGCACCTGGCAGCCACCATTGAGGCGCTTGTTCAGGGCACGCTCGGCCACCACCCGGTCAGCGGTGTCGGCATGGTGCAGCGGCGCCAGCAAGGCATGAATCTCGGTATCAGCGCTACGGCACTCGATCCCCACCGCGCCCTGGCCACCAGCCGGCAGGCTGTCATCGACACTGATGGAGGCGGTAATGCGGTCCTCGAAGCCGAGGCGGATCAGGCCGGCGGCGGCGAGGATGATGGCGTCGTATTCGCCGGCATCGAGCTTGGCCAGGCGCGTATTGACGTTGCCGCGCAGGAAGCGGATCTGAAGATCGGGCCGACGCGCCAGCAGTTGCGCCTGGCGGCGCAGGCTCGAAGTGCCGACAACACTGCCTGCCGGCAGTGCCTCGAGGCTTGCAAAGGTATTGGAAACAAAGGCATCGCGCGGGTCTTCGCGCTCGCAGATGCAGTACAGGCCCAGGCCTTCGGGGAAGTCCATGGGCACGTCTTTCATCGAATGCACGGCGATGTCGGCTTCGTTGTCGAGCAGCGCGGTTTCCAGCTCCTTGACGAACAGGCCCTTGCCGCCGATCTTCGCCAGCGGCGCGTCGAGCAGCTTGTCGCCACGGCTGACCATGGGCACCAGGGTTACGACGAGACCTCGGTGCGCCTGCTCCAGGCGGGCTTTTACATATTCGGCCTGCCACAGGGCCAAGGCACTTTTACGGGTGGCAATGCGGATTTCGCGAGTGGACATGAAACGCCCCGAACCAGAGAAATGCCGTCGATGATAACAGCTCCTCCGGGTGTGCCCGCAGATTCAGATCAGCAAAGCGCCACGTGGGAACGGGCTTGACCCGCGATTGCGATGGTGGGCAATGCACCTTATCGCGGGGCAAGGCCGCTCTCACGCTGTCGAAGGGTATTCAGTGCAAGGACTGCATCATCTTGCGCACCCCGGCCACATGCCGACGGCTGACGGTCAGGGCATCGCCCTCTAGCCCCTTCAGGTAGAGCTGGAAATGCCCCAGCGGCGTGCGCTGCAACCGTTCGATGCGCTCACGGGCAACCAGCGCGTTGCGGTGAATACGCACAAACCGCTCGCCGAACTCGTCTTCCAGAGCCTTGAGGGGTTCGTCGAGCAGCACTTCGCCTGCCTCGTGGCGCAAGGTGACGTACTTGTGGTCGGCGATGAAATAGATGACCTGGGGAATAGGGATCAACTCGATGCCCTTGCGCGTGCGGGCACTGATATGGCTGCGTGGGCCGCCGGTATCGCCTGCGGGGCGGGTCAACGCCGCCAGCTGGGCGCGGTTGGGTTTTTCAGCCCGACGCAAGGCGTCACGCAGCGCCTGGGGCTGGATGGGCTTCTCGACATGGCTCAAAGTGCTGTCCCTGAAGGCTTCGCTGCCGTATTCGTCGTCGCCGGTGCAGAACACCACCGCCGGCGGCGACTCGCGCTCGCAGAGCCGGGCGGCGACCTGCAGGCCATCGAGGCCCGGCATGCCGATGTCCAGCACCACCACGTCGGGCTTGAGGCTTTCGATCAGGGTCAGGGCCTCCTCGCCGTTGGTGGCGCTGGGCTCCATCACGGTGTAACCCTCCAGCTCGCCAAGCAGCCGGCTCAGGCGCTCGCGGGCCTGGAGTTCATCATCAACGATCAGGACATTCATAATTGCGCTGGATTCCTGAGTGAGTCTCGCACGGGTATAGCGTAGACAAGTGTGGGGCGACCGAAACGCGGTCACGCTACAGACCGGTGCGAAGGCCAAAGATTCACTGGCCTGGCAGATTCACCGCCAGCCCTTTGTCCAACTGTAGACGCTCCGTGGAACACTGCCGTTCAATCGTTGAATATGCCGCACCCCCTTGTTACCGGACGATTCTCGCGACCAGCGCCCTGCGGCGGCAGGCGCAACCCTGCTATGATCGGCGCCACTTTTCCGTTCACGCCTTCAACGAGTGAATCCATGAGCACCGACAAGACCAATCAGTCCTGGGGCGGCCGCTTCAGTGAGCCCGTCGACGCCTTCGTCGCCCGTTTCACCGCCTCGGTCGATTTCGACAAGCGCCTGTACCGCCACGACATCATGGGTTCGATCGCCCACGCCACCATGCTGGCGCAGGTCGGCGTACTCAGCGACGCCGAGCGCGACACCATCATCGATGGCCTGAAGACCATCCAGGGCGAGATCGAGGTCGGCACCTTCGACTGGCGCGTCGACCTGGAAGACGTGCACATGAACATCGAGGCGCGCCTGACCGACCGCATCGGCATCACCGGCAAGAAGCTGCACACTGGCCGCAGCCGCAACGACCAGGTGGCCACCGACATCCGCCTGTGGCTGCGTGACGAGATCGACCTGATCCTGGCCGAGATCACCCGCCTGCAAAAGGGCCTGCTGGAACAGGCCGAGCGTGAAGCCGAAACCATCATGCCCGGTTTCACCCACCTGCAGACCGCCCAGCCGGTTACCTTCGGCCACCACCTGCTGGCCTGGTTCGAAATGCTCAGCCGCGACTACGAGCGCCTGGTCGACTGCCGCAAGCGCGCCAACCGCATGCCCCTGGGCAGCGCCGCGCTGGCCGGCACCACCTACCCGATCGACCGCGAGCTGACCTGCAAGTTGCTGGGCTTCGAAGCCGTGGCCGGCAACTCGCTGGACGGCGTCTCGGACCGCGACTTCGCCATCGAATTCTGCGCGGCCGCCAGCATCGCCATGATGCACCTGTCGCGCTTTTCCGAAGAGCTGGTGCTGTGGACCAGCGCGCAGTTCCAGTTCATCGACTTGCCTGATCGCTTCTGCACCGGCAGCTCGATCATGCCGCAGAAGAAGAACCCGGACGTGCCGGAGCTGGTGCGTGGCAAAAGCGGCCGCGTATTCGGCGCCCTGACCGGCCTGCTGACCCTGATGAAAGGCCAGCCGCTGGCCTACAACAAGGACAACCAGGAAGATAAAGAGCCGCTGTTCGACGCCGCCGACACCCTGCGCGACTCGCTGCGCGCCTTCGCCGACATGATCCCGGCGATCAAGCCCAAGCACGCGATCATGCGCGAAGCGGCCCTGCGCGGCTTCTCCACCGCCACGGACCTCGCCGACTACCTGGTGCGCCGCGGCCTGCCGTTCCGTGACTGCCACGAGATCGTCGGCCACGCGGTGAAACATGGCGTCGACACCGGCAAGGACCTGGCCGAGATGAGCCTGGAAGAGCTGCGCCAGTTCAGCGACCAGATCGAGCAGGACGTGTTTGCCGTGCTGACCCTGGAAGGTTCGGTCAACGCCCGCAACCATATCGGTGGCACCGCGCCGGCCCAGGTGCGCGCGGCAGTGGCTCGCGGCCAGGCATTGCTGGCTTCGCGCTGACAACGCACTCGCGGGGCAAGTCGGGCCGCCGCATCGCCGCTCCCACAAGGCCTGGACAAGGCTCGTGGGAGCGGCGATGCGGCGGCCCGACTTGCCCCGCGATTGTTTACAGCGTTAGCGCTTGTTCTTGATCATTTCGAGGAATGCCGGCATCGCCGCGTCCTTGTCCGCCACGATCCTCGCCATGTGTGGGTTCTCACCCAGCAATTGCAACAGCTTCTTCGCTTCCGTGAAGTCCTCCAGGAAGTCGATGTTCAGCACCTTCTTGCCCACCGCGCAGGCCAGGTCGACCGAGAAACAGAACATCAGGTCGGCGATGGTCAGTTGCTCACCGGCCACATAAGGCGCGAACCTGCCATTGCGCCTGAGGGTGGCAAAGCCCGCCAGCAGATCCACCCGCGCCCGCTCCTTGATCAGCGGCTCCACCGCCGCGCCGAAGAACGCCTCGGCGTAGCAGGTACGCGCTGGCAGCTCGATATACAGCTCGATTTCCCGCAGCAGCTCGCGCACCTTGGCCTGCCCGAAGGCATCGGCCGGCAGCAGCGCCTTGCCCGGCTGGGTCTGCTCGATGTAGTCGAGGATGACGCCGGTCTCGCTGATGAAACCGTGCTCGGTCTGCAGCACCGGCACCTTGCCACGGGGGCTGATGGCCAGGGCTTGAGGCAACTGGCCGCCGAAGAACGGCACCTCTTCGAAGGGCACGCCTTTCTCCAGCAAGGCCAGCTTGACCATGTTGTAGTAGTTGCTGACCGCGAATCCATGAAGCTTGAGCATTGAGACAGCCTCCAAGGCCGTATGGGGTTGGCCCGGCTGTTATAGCGCCCTTGCCCACCCTTGGCCAGTGCCATGCCCGGCGCTGATGGCCGGGCATTGCCAGCGCAGGCGTGGCACACTGTGCGCCTTACCACAGGAGCACCGCCATGAGCGAACCCCAAGACATCGACAGCAATGATGAAGAAGACTTCGCCGAGGCCACCCTGACCCAGGCGATCGAGAACCAGATCGAAAGCGGCGAGCCGCCGGCCGCCAAGGCCACTTTCAACAAGCTGACACTGGTCGGCTACGAGCGTGAAGACATCCTCAACCTCATGGCCCACGTGCTGGCCATCGAGATCGACGCCATGCTCGACGAAGATCGCCCGTTCGATACCGAGTGGTACGAAACGGCCCTGCGCGCCCTGCCGGAGCTGCCACCTGAGGCGGATCAAGGCGACATCGAATAAGCCTGACTACACTCCTGACTTCCATCCTTGTCTCGAAGTCAGGAGTTGCCCATGCCTTTTACCCCCGAACTGATCGCCGAACTGGAAGTCCTTTCCCAGTTCAACCTGGACAACCACCAGGAAGGCATCAAGGTTAGCAGCGACGCCTCCCCCGCCCTGGTCGCCGCCGCCAAGCGCCTGCATGACAAAGGGCTCACCGACCAACCCGATGGTGGTTACCTGACCAGCCTCGGTAACGATGCCGCTGAAAGCGTCCGGCTTTTGCTAACCATCCTCAAATCGAAATCCACCCAGCCGGCCTGAACCCGTGCTCCCGCTCCTGCAGCTCGGCAGACCTGCAGGAACGGGCTTACCGTCGATGGCTGGCACAGGCGTTGCCAATCTGACGTCAAAAAGCCACCAACCCCTTATCCGACCGCGCCACTCAGGCTAAACTCGCCAGAGCTTCCCCCGGCCTGCCTGAGCGCGCAATGAACCACCCCCACGAAATCCGCCCCGACCTGGATCAAGGCATCGACCGCAAGGAGCTGGCCAAGCTGCGTGCGCGCTTCCTGAAAATCAACCAGGGCCGCCTGGCACGGGCGATGGAAGGGTTATCCACACGCCAGCAGCAGGTCCTCACGCTGCTGCCGCTGTTCTTCCACGTCAATCATCCGCTGCTACCAGGCTATGTTTCCGGCACCACCCCCGCCGGCGTCTCCGGTTTCGAGCCCGACGACGAACTGCTCGCCGAAGTCCAGCGCCTGACCCGCTCGTTCACCTACAAGCCGCGCCACGGCAAGCCAGCGCAGCCGATCCACGGCCTGTTCCTGATGGGCAGCCTCGGCACGCTGGCCCAGGCCGAGCAGAGCGACATGGACCTGTGGGTGTGCCATGCACCGGACCTGGACGAGCAGGCCGTGGCCGACTTGCGACGCAAGTGCCAGCTGCTCGAAACCTGGGCGACCAGCCAAGGCGCCGAAGCTCATTTTTTCCTGATCGAACCCCGGGGCTTCGTCCAGGGCGAGCGCGATGGCCAGCTCAGCTCCGACGACTGCGGCACCACCCAGCATTACCTGCTGCTCGACGAGTTCTACCGCACCGCCATCTGGCTGGCCGGGCGCACGCCGCTGTGGTGGCTGGTGCCGGTGTACCAGGAACACAACTACCGCGACTACACCCAGACACTGCTGTCCAAGCGCTTCATCCGCGCCCAGGACGATCTCGACCTGGGACACCTGGCGCACATTCCGTCGGGCGAGTTCGTCGGCGCCGGGCTGTGGCAGCTATTCAAGGGTATCGACTCACCCTACAAGTCGCTGCTCAAGCTGCTGCTCACCGAGGCCTACGCCAGCGAGCACCCGCAGGTGCGTTGCCTGAGCCTGGACTACAAGCGGGCCGTGTTCGCCAACCAGCTGGATCTGGATGAGCTCGACCCCTACGTGATGGTCTACCGCCGCATCGAACGCTACCTGCTCCTGCGCGGCGAGCCGGCACGCCTGGAGCTGGTGCGGCGCAGCCTGTACCTGAAGGTAAACAAGAAGCTCGGCGACCAGGGCCGTACACGTAGTGGGGGCTGGCAACGCCAGCTCTTGGGGCGCCTGACCGAAGAATGGGGCTGGGACGAGCGCCAACTGGCGCTGCTCGACAGTCGCAGCCAGTGGAAAGTGCGCCAAGTGGCGGTCGAGCGCCGCGAACTGGTGGCAGAGCTGAACCACAGTTACCGCTTCCTGACCCAGTTTGCCCGCCAGCAGAACGCCAACAGCCGCGCCGACCAGCGTGACCTCAATGTGCTTGGCCGCCGCCTCTACGCCGCCTTCGAGCGCCGGGCCGGCAAGATCGAGGTGATCAACCCGGGCATCGCCCCGGACCTGGCCGAGGACACCCTGACCCTGGTGCAATCACCCAACCGCAAGGAACCGGGCACACACCACTGGGGGCTGTACAACGGCAACCTGGGTGTGCACGAGTGGGAGCACTTCAGCCCGATCAAGCGCTGCCGCGAACTGTTAGAGCTGCTCACCTGGGCCCATCGCAACGGCGTGATCGACAGCAGCACGCGCCTGGCCCTGCACCCAGGTGTCAGCGACCTGAGCGAGTTCGAGCTGTTCAACCTGATAGGCAGCCTGCAGCAGAGCATCCCCCTGCCCCTGGAGACAGTCAGCGAGGTGCGCCTGCTGCAGCCGAGCGTGGCCGACGAGATCCTGCTGTTGGTGAATGTCGGCGTCGACCCGCTGCGCCATCAGCGCGACCTGAACATTCTGATGACCACTGAGCGCACCGACTCGCTGAGCTACGCCGGGGTGCGCGAGAACCTGGTGCTGACCCTCGACCAGATCACCCTCAACAGCTGGAACGAGGTGCTGGTGCAACGCTACGACGGCGAGCATGCGCTGGCGCGCTGCCTGCGCGACTTCCTCAACAGCCTGGGCCAGCGCAGCCACCGCCCGCGGGTGCGGGTACGCTGCTATTGCCACAACCGCGCCCAGGCCATCAGCCAGCGGGTCGAGGAGATCTTCGACACCGTGCAATTGCTGCTCGACCAGGGCCTGAATCACCGTTACCTGCTGCAGGTGGCCCAGCACACCCACATCCTCGACCTGCAGCCCGGGCAGGTGACCCTGGCCAGCCTCGCCGACCACGACGCGGTGCTGGCGGCCCTCGGCGAGGAGCGCGGCAGATACAGCCCGTTGCACCTGGACACCCACGCCCTGCAGGACCACGACCTGCCGCTGGTCCTGGCCCAGGGCCAGCCCGGCTGCATCCAGGTGTTCTACCGCCTGTTCGAGGGCTGGGCCGACCTGTACGTGCTCGATGAGCACAACGCGCTCTGGCAACAACGGCTGCCACTGCAGGACGAGCCGCACCTGCTGCTGCCGCTGCAACGCTTCCTGCAATCGATGCTGATGCGCCGCGACGCCCAGTTGCCACTGGACAGCCTGCCGCTGGCATCGCTGCGCATCCTCTATTACCAGTTGCTGCCCTCAGGCATCGGCAAGGCACGCAGCCTGGAGCCAAGACCGACACCTTCGGACAACCAGAACCAGGCGTATTTCGAAGTTCAGGCGATCCTCCAGGCCGGCACGGGCGAAGAGGTGCATGTCACCCTTTACTGCGACCAGCAGGAGTTTTCCGAACTGGAGCATGGCGACCAGCTGTATGCCGTGGTCGCCCGGCAGATCCTGCGCCAGCGCCGCGGCAGCGGCAGTTACCGCTGCTACATCACCGACCTCGACCTGTCCGAGCTGCTGGAGGACGAGCAAGGGTCCACCAGCCTCTACCTGCGCTACAAACGCGAGCTGGAGCAGGCACTCAACGATGGGCTGGAGCAACTGCAGGCGCAGCTGGAGCCCTGATCACCTCAGAGATCGAAATCGCCTGCCGCTTCCGGCTGGTACTCGACTGCCAGCAGCTCGAGCTTGAGCGTCTTGCCGCCCGGCGCCGGCCAGTCGATCTGGTCGCCCACCGACAGGCCCAGCAGTGCGCAGCCGATCGGCGCAAGGATCGAGACGTTGCCTTCAGGGCCAG
Organism: Pseudomonas sp. RC3H12; assembly: GCF_018596375.1. Lineage (NCBI taxonomy): Bacteria > Pseudomonadati > Pseudomonadota > Gammaproteobacteria > Pseudomonadales > Pseudomonadaceae > Pseudomonas > Pseudomonas sp. RC3H12. Next base: position 4,712,337 of record NZ_CP075595.1, read on the forward strand.
CGTCCTTCGGATACACCAGGGTCAGGTGGTAATCCTTGCCACTGGCGATCTCGCGGCAGTGCACGCGGGAGTTCATGGTCACCACGCCGGCCGGGACTTCCTCGTGACCCACCACGTTCTCGGCGCGGTCCAGCTCGTCCTGCAGGGCGAGCACACCCGGGGTGCTTTCATCGAGGGCGTCGAGCAGGCGCTCGAGACGCTGCACGTCCAGTCGGGTGAGGATGAGGGAAGGCTTGGTGCTCATGATCCAGTCAGACTCCTTTGAACAGGCAATTTACTAAAGGCAGATAAAGCAAAACCCCGCCCAAGGGCGGGGTTTGTGAAATGCTTGGCGTCACCGACGCAGACCCTGACACTACCACAGCGGGGCAAATACTCAAGCCCACACCGTCGTTGTGGCTATGCCTGGCGCCCTGTTTTCAGGGCCAGCGCCTCGCGGCAGATCTGCCGGCGCCGTTCGTCATCGGCCGAGCGCCACTCACGGATATGCTCGACGTGGCGGTGGCAGCCGGTACAGACCTTGTACTCATCCAGCCGACATATGCTGATACAAGGTGACGGCACCGCCGGGCTCACATTGCTGTAGAGCGGCTTGGGCGGCCTGGGCTGTTCGCTCATTTCAGATCTCGTCGAAGTCCAGCTTCTCGCCGGCCCGCTCCCAGACGATGCGCTCGAGCATCTCGCCGAGCAGCTCTTCGCTCTTCTCGCACACCCACTTGCCGCTCTCTTCGTCGTAATCGAAGTGGAAACCACCGGACTTGTCCGCCAGCCACAATTGGCGCAGCGGCTCCTGGCGGCTGAAGATCAGCTGGCTGCCGTTATCGAACTTGATGGTCAGGACGCCAGCGGAGTTCTCCATGTCCAGGTCCATGCCGCTTTCATCGAACAGATCTTCCAGGGCCTGTTGGGTCGCGTCGACCAGGTCGTGGAAACGCGCTTCGCTCAAACTCATTGCAAGGACCTCGAAAAATGGCTGTACACACGCAAGCCGGGCACGATAAGGGCGAAAGCCTCAAGCTACAAGCTAATAGCTGTAAGAAAAAGCCGCATCGCCTTTGGTCGCCGCACCGCCGCCAAGGGGGTGCCCCTTGCATAGGCAATCAGGTGGTCGCTCGGTATACTCGGCCGCAATACTGCATATTTCCAAGGATTTCACCCATGAAACGCCTGATTTCCTCCCTCGCGGCGCTGGTCGCGGTCGCCTGCCTCGTTTCGGCCTGCGGTCAGAAAGGCCCCCTGTACCTGCCAGAAGACGGCAAGGACGGCAAAGGCCCGCGCAAGTCGCACCAGCATGCCAAGCCAGTCCAGCCGCAACCTGTGCTGGAGCAGCAGCAAGAGCAGCCAGAAGAGTCGCCCGCGCAGTAAGGAAATCCCATGGATGCATTCAACTACCGCGGCGGTGAGCTGTTCGCGGAAGGGGTGGCCCTGTCGGCGATCGCCGAACGCTTCGGTACGCCCACCTACGTGTACTCGCGAGCCCATATCGAGGCGCAGTACCGCAACTACACCGATGCCCTGCACGGGCTGGAGCACCTGGTCTGCTTCGCGGTCAAGGCCAATTCCAACCTGGGCGTGCTGAACCTGCTGGCGCGCCTGGGTGCGGGCTTCGACATCGTTTCCGGCGGTGAGCTGGAGCGCGTGCTGGCCGCCGGTGGCCGCGCCGATCGCGTGGTGTTCTCCGGTGTCGGCAAGACCCGCGAGGACATGCGCCGCGCCCTGGAAGTGGGCGTGCACTGTTTCAACGTCGAGTCCACCGACGAGCTCGAGCGCCTGCAAGTGGTGGCCGCCGAGATGGGCAAGGTCGCGCCGGTGTCGCTGCGCGTGAACCCGGACGTCGACGCCGGCACCCACCCTTACATCTCCACTGGCCTCAAGGAAAACAAGTTCGGCATCGCCATTGCCGACGCCGAGGCCATCTACGTGCGCGCCGCGCAGTTGCCGAACCTCGACGTGGTCGGTGTTGACTGCCACATCGGCTCACAGCTGACCACCGTCGAACCGTTCCTCGATGCCCTCGACCGCCTGCTGGTGCTGGTCGATCGCCTGGCCGAGTGCGGCATCCACCTGCGCCATCTCGACCTGGGTGGCGGTGTCGGCGTGCGCTATCGCGACGAACAGCCGCCGGAGCTTGCCGACTACATCAAGGCCATTCGCGAGCGCATCGGCAGCCGCGACCTGGCCCTGGTGTTCGAGCCGGGCCGCTACATCGTCGCCAACGGCGGCGTGCTGCTGACCCGCGTGGAATACCTCAAGCACACCGAGCACAAGGACTTCGCCATCATCGACGCGGCGATGAACGACCTGATCCGCCCGGCCTTGTACCAGGCCTGGATGGACATCAGCGCAGTCAAGCCTCGCGAAGGCGAAGGTCGGGCCTACGACTTGGTCGGCCCGATCTGCGAGACCGGCGACTTCCTGGGCAAGGACCGCGTGCTGGACCTGGCCGAGGGCGACCTGCTGGCCGTGCGCTCCGCGGGCGCCTATGGTTTCGTCATGAGCTCCAACTACAACACCCGTGGCCGCTGCGCCGAAGTGCTGGTCGATGGCGATCAGGCCTTCGAAGTGCGTCGCCGCGAGACCATCACCGAACTGTTCGCCGGCGAAAGCCTGCTGCCGGAGTGAACCCATGCTGCTGCGTTTTACCAAGATGCACGGGCTGGGCAACGACTTCATGGTCCTCGACCTGGTCAGCCAGCACGCACACATCCAACCCAAGCACGCCAAGCAATGGGGTGACCGCAACACCGGCATCGGCTTCGACCAGCTGCTGATCGTCGAGGCGCCGAACAACCCGGATGTCGACTTCCGCTACCGTATCTTCAACGCCGATGGCTCCGAGGTCGAACAGTGCGGCAACGGCGCGCGCTGCTTCGCCCGTTTCGTCCTGGACAAGCGCCTGACCGCGAAGAAGCGCATTCGCGTCGAGACCAAGGGCGGCATCATCGTGCTCGATGTGCGCAACGACGGGCAGATCTGCGTCGACATGGGCCCGCCGCGCTTCACGCCGGCCGAGGTCCCGTTCATCGCCGATGAGCAGGCGAGCAGCTATGCACTCGAAGTCGACGGCCAGGTGCACCAGATCGCCGCCGTGTCCATGGGCAACCCGCATTCGGTGCTGCGCGTGGACGATGTGCGCAAAGCGCCGGTCCATGAGCTGGGCCCGAAGATCGAGCATCACCCGCGCTTTCCGCAGCGGGTCAATGCCGGCTTCATCCAGGTAGTCGACCGCCACCGCGCCAACCTGCGCGTGTGGGAGCGTGGCGCGGGCGAGACCCAGGCCTGCGGCACAGGCGCCTGCGCCGCCGCCGTGGCGGCGATCAGCCAAGGCTGGATGGACTCACCGGTGACCATCGACCTGCCAGGCGGGCGCCTGAGCATCGAGTGGGCCGGCCCCGGCAAGCCGGTGCTGATGACCGGCCCCGCCGTTCGTGTGTTCGAAGGACAAGTTCGTCTCTAAGCGAGTATCCGCCATGACCGATCAGCCTAACGTTGCATCCCCGCAGGCCAGTGAGCTCGATGCCGAAGCGGTGGTCGCCTACCTGCGCGCCCACCCGACCTTCTTCGCCGAGCACGACGAGCTGCTGGTCGAACAGCGCATTCCTCACCAGCGCGGCGACAGCGTGTCGCTGGTGGAACGCCAGCTCAAGCTGCTGCGCGACCGCAACATCGAGATGCGCCATCGCCTGTCGCAACTGATGGACGTGGCCCGCGACAACGACCGGCTGTTCGACAAGACCCGCCGGCTGATCCTCGACCTGCTCGACGCCAGCACCCTGGAAGAGGTGGTGATGGCGGTCGAGGACAGCCTGCGCCAGGAGTTCCAGGTACCCTTCGTCAGCCTGATCCTGTTCGGCGAAAACGCGGCGCCCGTGGGGCGCTGGGTTTCCGGGGCCGAGGCGCAGCAGGCCATCGGCGGCCTGATCGGCGGCGGCAAGACCATCAGCGGCAGCCTGCGCGAACATGAGCTGGCGTTCCTGTTCGGCAACGATCAGCACAAGGAAGTCGGCTCCAGCGCCGTGGCCACCCTCGAGTACCAGGGCCTGCACGGCGTACTGGCGATCGGCAGCCGCGATCCGCAGCACTACAAGAGCAGTGTCGGCACCCTGTTCCTCAGCTACATCGCCGAAGTGCTCGGCCGCGTGGTGCCGCGCTTTACCCAGACTCTGCGCTCGGTGCGCTGATGGAACGCCAGCTGGAGGCTTATTGCGCACACCTGCGCAACGAGCGCCAGGTGTCCGAGCACACCCTGCTGGCCTACCGTCGTGATCTCGAGAAGGTCATCGAATTCTGCAACGCCCAGGGCATCGCCGGCTGGGCTGCCCTGCAGGTCCAGCAACTGCGCCAGCTGGTCGCCCGCCAGCACCATCACGGCCAGTCCTCGCGCAGCCTGGCGCGCCTGCTCTCGGCGGTGCGCGGGCTGTACCGCTACCTCAACCGCGAAGGGCTGTGCCAGCACGATCCGGCCAACGGCCTGGCGCCACCCAAGGGTGAGCGGCGCCTGCCCAAGGTACTGGACACCGACCGCGCCCTGCAGTTGCTCGACGGCGGCGTCGACGACGCGTTCATCGCCCGCCGCGACCAGGCCATCCTCGAACTGTTCTATTCGTCCGGCCTGCGCCTGTCGGAGCTGACCGGGCTCGACCTCGAGCACCTGGACCTGGCTGCCGGGCTGGTGCAGGTGCAAGGCAAGGGCGGCAAGAGCCGCGTGCTGCCGGTTGGCCGCAAGGCCCGGGAGGCGCTGCAGGCCTGGTTGAAACTGCGCGGCATCGCCGGCCCGCAGGACAGCGCCGTGTTCCTCAGCCGCCAGGGCAAGCGCCTCGGTCCCCGAGCCATCCAGCTGCGGGTCAAGGCCGCCGGCGAGCGCGAGCTCGGCCAGCACCTGCACCCGCACATGCTTCGCCATTCCTTCGCCAGCCATCTGCTGGAATCGTCCCAGGACCTGCGCGCGGTGCAGGAGATGCTAGGCCACGCCGACATCAGCACCACGCAGATCTATACCCACCTGGACTTCCAGCACCTGGCCGCGGTGTACGACAGCGCCCACCCCCGGGCCAAACGCAGCAAGGACACGGACTCATGAGCATCAAGCTGATCACCTTCGACCTGGACGACACCCTCTGGGATACCGCACCGGTCATCGCCAGCGCCGAAGTCGTCCTGCGCGACTGGCTCGAAGCCAACGCGCCGATTCTCGGTGGCGTGCCGGTCGAGCACCTGTTCGCCATCCGCGAGCGCCTGGTACAGGCCGAGCCGGGCCTCAAGCACCGTATCAGCGCCCTGCGCCGGCGGGTGCTGTTCCATGCCCTGGAAGAGGTCGGCTACAGCGAAAAACACGCCCAGGAACTGGCCAACGAAGGTTTCGAGGTGTTCCTGCATGCGCGGCACCAAGTCGAGGTGTTCCCAGAGGTGCAGCCGGTGCTGGAGATCCTGCGGCATCACTACACCCTCGGCGTGGTCACCAACGGCAATGCCGACGTGCGCAGGCTCGGCCTGGCGGACTACTTCCGCTTCGCCCTGTGCGCGGAAGACCTGGGGATTGGCAAGCCGGACCCTGCACCTTTCCTCGAAGCGCTGAAGCGCGGCGAGGTGGACGCAGGAGCGGCGGTGCACGTCGGCGACCACCCGGGCGACGACATAGCCGGCGCCCAGCGCGCCGGGCTGCGGGCGGTGTGGTTCAACCCCCAGCACAAGCCCTGGAGCGGCGAACAGGCGCCGGATGCGGAGATCCAGCGTTTGTCGCAGTTGCCAGACGTGCTAGCACGCTGGCGCTGACTGACAGTCGCCCACAAAAAAGCCCGCAGCGACGGCGGGCTTCTTTGCGCTCAGCCACTCAGATAGGGCGGCTGCCGTACTTGTTGTCCGGCTTCTTGGGCGGATCGGCGACCACGTTGGCCTCCACTTCCTGCACCTTGCCACCGCGCGAAAGGAACTCTTCCATCGCCTTGGCCAGCGCGTCGCGCTCTTTCTGCTTGGCTTCCATGCTCGGCATCTCGTCTACCGAGACAGCCGCCTTGGACTTGCCCTTGGCAGCAGGTGCCGGGCTGCTGTCGTCATCGCCGGCATCTTCCGCGCCATCGTCGGCCGCAGCTTCCAGGCCGTCATCAGCCTCGTCTTCGTCGCCTACTTCGAGGTCATCATTTTCCAGATCGTCGTCGCTCATGTTCTACCTCATGACTTGCAAAAAGCAGGTTAGTTATAGACCGGTGCAGCCGTAGACCGGCAGCCACCAGTGAAAATTCAACTGGCCGTGGGTTGGCCACTGCCCTGGGTGTCCGCCCCCTCATGGGAGGCCCGGCACCCTGCAGGCCCTGCTCCTGGCAAGGCCTGACAAAATCCTTTGAACCCTTGCTGGCCACAGGCTATTGGCAAGCCTAGCAAAGGGTGGCGAAGTGTGTGGACTACTCGTCCAGCTCCCTTCGGCGCGCATTCTAGCGCGCTCGCAGAAAAAGCAAAGCTCCAGAAACGCCCAATGACTTGTAAGTTTTCTACCTGCGTCGCGATCACGACAGAGAAACCGTTTGCCCGGCGCGAATCGGCAAACTACAGGCAAAAAAAATGCCCGGCGAGCCGGGCAAGTTTTCCAGCGTGGCGGTTACAGGTTGTAGCCGCGCTCGTTGTGCTGAGCCAGGTCGAGGCCGACCGACTCTTCTTCTTCGCTGACCCGCAGGCCCATCACCAGGTCCAGGACCTTGAGAATCACGTAGGTGACGATGGCGGTGTAGACCACGGTGAAGATCACGCCCTTGGCCTGGATCCAGAACTGCGCGGCGATATCGGTGACCGCGCCGAAGCCGCCCAGGGCAGGTGCCGCGAACACACCGGTGAGCAGGGCGCCGATGATGCCGCCGATACCGTGCACGCCGAAGGCGTCGAGGGAGTCGTCATAACCCAGCTTGCGCTTGAGGCTGGTGGCGCAGAAGTAGCAGACCACGCCGGACACCAGGCCGATCACCAGGGCGCCCATCGGGCCGACGGTACCCGCGGCAGGGGTGATGGCGACCAGACCGGCGACCACGCCCGAAGCAATGCCCAGTGCGCTCGGTTTACCGTGGAAAACCCACTCGGCGAACATCCAGCCCAAGGCGGCGGCGGCGGTAGCGATCTGGGTCACCAGCATGGCCATGCCGGCGGTACCGTTGGCCGCCGCAGCGGAACCTGCGTTGAAGCCGAACCAGCCGATCCACAGCATGGCCGCACCCATCAACGTGTAGCCCAAGTTGTGCGGAGCCATCGGCGTAGTCGGGTAGCCCTTGCGCTTGCCCAGCACCAGGCAGCAGACCAGGCCGGCGATACCGGCATTGATGTGCACCACGGTGCCGCCCGCGAAGTCCAGCACGCCCCAGTCCCACATCAGCGCGCCGTCACCACTCCAGACCATGTGCGCGATCGGCGCGTAGACCAGGGTGAACCACACACCCATGAAAATCAGCATGGCCGAGAACTTCATGCGTTCTGCGAAGGCACCGACGATCAGCGCCGGGGTGATGATGGCGAAAGTCATCTGGAAGGTGATGAATACCGCCTCGGGGAACAACGCGGTAGCCGAGGTCAGGCCCGACGGCGTGACGCCGCTGAGGAAGGCCTTGGAGAAGCCACCGATGAAGGAGTTGAAATTGAGCACGCCCTTTTCCATACCGGCGGTATCGAAAGCCAGGCTGTAGCCGTAGATGACCCAGAGGATGCTGATCAGGCCGGTGATGGCAAAGCACTGCATCATCACCGACAGCACGTTCTTCGAGCGCACCATGCCGCCGTAGAACAGGGCCAGGCCCGGGATGGTCATGAACAGGACCAATGCCGTCGAAGTGAGCATCCAGGCGGTGTCGCCGGAGTTCAGCACAGGGGCGGCAGTTTCCTCGGCCAGGGCCAGCCCTGGCATTACGAGGGACAATAGGGCTCCTAGCCCTGCGATCTTGCGCAGAGTCATGTTGTTTTCTCCTGGGGCGTTGGGTTTGGTGAGGCTTTGCTTGGCGCTTAGATCGCGTCGGTATCGGTTTCGCCGGTACGGATGCGGATCGCCTGCTCCAGATTGACCACGAAGATCTTGCCGTCGCCGATCTTGCCGGTGTTGGCTGCCTTGGTGATGGCTTCGATCACCCGATCGAGGTCCTTGTCGTCGATGGCGACATCGATCTTCACCTTGGGCAGGAAATCGACCACGTATTCAGCGCCGCGATACAGCTCGGTGTGACCCTTCTGCCGGCCGAAACCTTTGACCTCGGTCACGGTGATGCCCTGCACGCCGATTTCCGACAGCGACTCGCGCACGTCGTCCAGCTTGAACGGCTTGATGATGGCAGTGACTAGCTTCATGAAACTCTCTCCCGATTTGATGGACTTGCCCCAGGAAAACAAACCCGTCTCAAGTCTAAGCGCAGCGCCTGGCTTTGTAACGCATCGTCGGCTCCATTCTCCCCGCCGACACACGATCCGCCTGTGACGAAGGACCTTGCGGCTCCGCCTGCGCACTGCCTGGTCACAAGGGACTGCATCAGTGCATGGCTCACTCGGGTCTTTGCAGAAACCTTGCCAGTTCGAACAACGATCGGGAAAACAGGGAGTTGCGTGAATCGGTAGGGATTGGCCAGTTGCCAGCAGCGAAAAAGCGCACAAAATCGGTGCGCGACCTTTGGCCGCCCTGCGCGAAAAGCGTGCAGGGCAAGCGGGCAAAAGCGGCGTGCTACACTGCGGCACTTTCAGTGATCAGCGGATACCAGACATGCTCGCGCCCAAAGCCTTCCTCGATGCCCTGAGCGACCAGGCCTCGCGCCTGTTCAGCGGCGACACCGCCGCGCCCCGTGCCGAACTGGAGAGCCAGTTCAAGGTGCTGATGCAGGGGGCCTTCAGCAAACTCGACCTGGTCAGCCGCGAGGAATTCGACAGCCAGATGGTGGTGCTGGCCCGTACACGCGCCCGCCTCGAAGCCCTCGAGCAGCAATTCGCCGAGCTGGAAGCCAGGATGGCGCCGTCCGCCAAAGAATAACGATCGATACAGGGAGTGCTTGCCATGAAAGTCAGTGCCCGTAATGTCTTTGAAGGTACCGTCAGCGCCGTCCAGCCTGGCGCGGTGAATGCCGAGGTCGAGCTGACTCTCGGTGGCGGCGAGAAACTGGTCGCGGTGGTCACCATGGCCAGCCTGCACAACCTCAGTATCAATGTCGGTAAACAGGCCGTTGCCCTGGTCAAGGCGCCGTGGGTGGTGCTGATGACCGATGCCGCCGGCTACAGGCTGTCGGCGCGCAACAGCCTCGAAGGCGAAGTGTTGCGAGTCGGTGACGGCGCGGTGAATGCCGAGGTGGTGCTGAAGCTTTCCGGCGGCACCGAAGTGTATGCCATCGTCACCCGCGAAGCGGTGCAGGAACTCGGCCTGAAGCCGGGTGTGAAGGCCACCGCGCTGATCAAGGCCTCGCACATCATCCTGGGTGCCAAGCCTTGAATGAATGCCCGCTTTCTACCTTGCCCAGGTAGAAGCGGGATTACCACGCGATGGTAATCGCGCCGCACACTGCATTAATTTCCCTCCCAGCAGATGAAACTTGTTTAAGTTACGTCTTCCTGGTTGACTTCCTCGCTATGCTTTGCATAAAGTTCACCCGCCCCGAAAAACGGGCCTTTATTTCAACTCACGAAGAATTCAATGGACACAGTATCTAGTCGCTGTCTGGCAGCTCCTGGCCGCCAGGCACTTGAACCGGAACTCCGGGCCCGCCCCTAGGTCGGGCAAGCCGCGCCAGAGCCTGATGCTCCGCCGTAGCTTGCCGCCCCGGGTGCCCGCCCGGTCGGAGGCAAGCTCATGAACCTTGATATCTCTACCCCTCGCCTGCGCGCCTTTGCGCACAAGGCCCCGTACCGTCCTGTCCGCGACGGGGGCTTGTCCTCGCCCCTGAAACCGCCCAGTCGATAGCGTGCCCGTTGCTGCCTGCAGTGACGCGCGCGATGCTGTCTGCTCGCTGAACTGACGCCATTTAAATCGTCAGAAACTTCCGAACTTTAAGTAATTAAAGTTCTTTGGAACTCTATTGCCCGCCATTTAACAGATGGGATTAACCGACCATGGAATCAGCCAGTAGAAAGTTCGCTGCCGATCTTATTTCCGGCATTCGCCAGCGAACACTTAAATGTCGGAAAAACCACGCTTTTCATTGTTTGAATCGTTGCGACACGAAACACGTTCACTCACCTTCCCCACCGTGAGTCGACTGTGTGTCGTGCCGCCTCCTGCGGCAGGAGCACAGCCAAATGACCGTAAAAGACCACAACACCCGCAGCAAAGCCGGCGAAGACACCCGCCTGTCCATGCGTGCCGCCCGCGAGGCACGCAACGGCCTGGCCGTGACCCTGGCCAACCTCGACGCCAGCGAACTGGGCCTGACCGAGCACGAAGCCGCCAAGCGCCTGCAGCGCGACGGCGCCAACCAAGTCGCCCATGACAAGCCGCAACCGGCCCTGGTGCAATTGCTCAAGGCCTTGCACAACCCCTTTATCTACGTGCTGCTCACCCTCGCCGGCATCAGCTTCGTTACCGACTACTGGCTGCCGGTACGCGCAGGCGACATGGAAGAAGCGGACCTGACCAAGGTCATCATCATCATGACCATGGTTAGCCTCAGCAGCCTGCTGCGCTTCTGGCAGGAGTACCGTTCGGGCAAGTCCGCCGACGCCCTCAAGGCCATGGTCCGCACCACCGCCACCGTGCTGCGCCGCGAGCGCCACGACCAGCCGGCGCGCCTGCGCGAAGTGCCCATGAACGAACTGGTGGCCGGCGATATCGTGCAACTGGCCGCCGGCGACATGATCCCCGCCGATATCCGCCTGATCGAGTCCCGCGACCTGTTCATCAGCCAGGCGGTGCTGACCGGCGAAGCGCTGCCGGTGGAGAAGTACGACACCCTCGGCCACGTCGCGCAGAAGTCCGCCGCCGACAGCGCCAACGATGAAAGCGGCCTGCTGGATCTGCCCAACATCGGCTTCATGGGGACCAACGTGGTCAGCGGCCGCGCCCGCGCCGTGGTGGTGGCCACCGGCAAGCGCACATATTTCGGCTCGCTGGCCAAGGCCATCGTCGGCTCGCGTAGCCAGACCGCCTTCGACCGTGGCGTGAACAGCGTCAGCCGGCTGTTGATCCGTTTCATGCTGGTGATGGTGCCGGTGGTGTTCATGCTCAACGGCGTGGTCAAGGGCGACTGGAGCGACGCCTTCCTGTTCGCGCTGGCCGTGGCCGTGGGCCTGACCCCGGAGATGCTGCCGATGATCGTCAGCGCCAACCTGGCCAAGGGCGCCGTCGCCATGGCCCGGCGCAAGGTGGTGGTCAAGCGGCTGAACGCCATCCAGAACTTCGGCTCGATGGATGTGCTGTGCACCGACAAGACCGGTACCTTGACCCAGGATCGCATCATCCTCGAACACCACGTCGACCCCAGTGGCCAGGTGGCCCCGCACCTGCTGGAGCTGGCTTGGCTAAACAGCCATCACCAGAGCGGCGTGAAGAACCTGATGGACCAGGCCGTGCTGCGCTTTGCTGGCGAAGACCAGCGCTTCCAGCCACCCTATGCCTACGCCAAGGTCGACGAGTTGCCCTTCGACTTCATCCGCCGTCGCCTGTCGGTGATCGTCAAGGATGCCCTGGGCGACCACCTGCTGGTGAGCAAGGGCGCCGTCGAGGAAATGCTGGCCATCGCCACCCATGTCGAAGAAGGCGGCCAGCGGATCGCTCTGGATGCCGGGCGACGCCAGCAATTGCTGGCCACCGCCAGCGCCTACAACCAGGAAGGTTTCCGCGTGCTGCTGGTTGGCACCCGTGATATTCCGGCCGTTGACGGCAAACCCCAGTACCACACCGATGACGAGCGCGAGCTGGTGATCCGTGGCTTCCTGACCTTCCTCGACCCGCCCAAGGAAACCGCCGGCCCGGCCATCGCCGCCCTGCGCGAGATGGGCGTGAAGGTGAAGGTGCTGACCGGCGACAACCCGGTGGTCACCTGCAAGGTCTGCCGCGAAGTGGGCCTGGAGCCCGGCCAGCCGCTGCTCGGCCAGGACATCGAACGCCTGGACGACACCCAGCTCAAGGCCCTGGTCGAAGAACGCACGGTGTTCGCCAAGCTCACTCCGCTGCAGAAGTCGCGGGTGCTCAAGGCGCTGCAAGCCAATGGCCACACCGTGGGCTTCCTCGGTGACGGCATCAACGACGCCCCGGCGTTGCGCGATGCCGACGTGGGCATCTCGGTGGACAGCGGCACCGACATCGCCAAGGAATCGGCCGACATCATCCTCCTGGAAAAGAGCCTGATGGTGCTGGAGGAAGGCGTGCTCAAGGGCCGCGAAACCTTCGGCAACATCATGAAGTACCTGTGCATGACCGCCAGCTCCAACTTCGGCAACGTGTTCTCGGTACTGGTGGCCAGCGCGTTCATCCCGTTCATGCCGATGCTGGCGATCCACCTGCTGCTGCAAAACCTGATGTACGACTTCTCCCAGCTGTCGCTGCCGTGGGATCGCATGGACAAGGAGTTCCTGCGCGAACCACGCAAGTGGGATGCCCGCAACATCGGCCGTTTCATGCTGTGGATCGGCCCGACCTCGTCGATCTTCGACATCACCACCTTTGCCCTGATGTGGTACGTGTTCGCCGCCAACAGCGTGGAAATGCAAGCGTTGTTCCAGTCCGGCTGGTTCATCGAGGGGTTGCTGTCGCAGACCCTGGTGGTGCACATGCTGCGCACCCGCAAGGTGCCGTTCTTCCAGAGCACCGCGGCGCTGCCGGTGATCCTGGCCACCGGCCTGGTGATGTGCCTGGGCATCTACATCCCGTTCTCGCCACTGGGGGCGATGGTCGGGCTGGTGCCGCTGCCGTGGGAATACTTCCCATGGCTGGCCGCGACCCTGCTGGGCTACTGCCTGGTGGCCCAGGGCATGAAGACCCTGTACATCCGCCGCTTCGGCCAGTGGTTCTGAGGGGGTGGGCATGCGTGTACTGATCTGCGCGGGGCGCAACTACGCCGACAACCACCGCTGCCGCCAGGCGCTGGACGCCCTCCAGCGCCAGCAACCGATCCGGGTGCTGATCCACGGTGGCAGCCAGCACCTGGGCGGCGAAATCGAAGGCTGGGCCCGCGAACAGGGCGCCGACATCGTGCGCTATCCGCCCAACTGGCAATTGCACGGCAAGCTGGCCGAACGCCTGCGCAACGTCTTCATGCTGCGCGACAGCCGGCCCGACCTGGTGCTGGCGCTGCCGGGCGGCGACGATACCGAGGAGCTGCTGGCACGGGCGCGGGGTTCGGGGATTCCGGTGATCTGCGGCAGGCAGCCACGGTCACATTGACCTGACCACGATCTGAGGGGGCGCTTGGCGTCCCCCATCAGAACATTCCGTAGCCCTCTTGAGCACACGACCGCAAACCCCGTAGGATTGAGATCGATTCCCATCTGCATCTCGCTCATTCCTTTTGCAGGAGAGGCTCGTCGTGCCCTCACCCTCACTTCCGCCGCCGCGCCAGGCCATGGATGCGCTGTACCAGGATCACCACGCCTGGCTGCTGGGCTGGCTGCGGCGACGCCTGCAACATGCCGACAACGCCGCTGACCTGGCCCACGATACCTTCGTGCAACTGCTCGGCCGGCCGGAGCTGATCCCGACGCTGCGCCAACCGCGAGCCTGGCTCAGCAGCGTGGCCAAAGGGTTGATGATCGACCGCCAACGCCGACACAAGCTGGAGACCGCCTATCTGCAGGCCCTGGCCAGCCTGCCCGAACCCGAGGCGCCCTCGGCCGAGCGCCAGCTGATCCTGCTTCAGACGCTGATGCAGATCGACGCCATGCTCGATGGCCTACCGGGGAAGGTGCGCATGGCCTTCCTGCTGTCACGCCTGGAAGGCATGAGCTACCAGGAAATCGCCCATCACCTGGGGATCAGCCTGAGCAGTGTCGAGAAGTACATGGTCAAGGCCATCCGCCACTGCTATCTGGCAAGGCTGGAATCATGAGCGACGACGTGCTCGACCAGGCCATCGGCTGGCTGGTCAGACTCGAGTCGGCGCAACATGCGCCGGCACTGTGTGCCGCCTGCCTTGCCTGGCGCCAGAGCGACCCACGCCATGAAGCCACCTGGCAGGCCCTGCAGGAAGCCCAGGCCTGCTTCAGCCAGGCCCGCGAACTGCCCGGTGGCGTTGCCCTGCGTGCGTTGACGGCGCCCGAACGGGCGGATCGCCGGCACGCCCTCAAGCTGCTCACCCTCGGCCTGCTGGGGCTGGGCCTGAGCGGCACGGCATTGCAACACTCACCCTGGCGCCTGAGTCTGGCCGACCACAGCACCCGCACCGGAGAGCGCCGCCGTGTCCAGCTGGCCGATGGCAGCGAGCTGCAGCTCAACAGCCGCAGCGCGGTCAACGTGCGCTTCAGCGCGACCGAGCGCCTGGTCGAACTGCTTGAAGGGCAGGTCTATGTCCGCGCGCAGGGCGACACCCGGCAACGCCCCCTGTGCGTGACCAGCGCCGAGGCCAGCCTGTGGACGTTCGGCGCGGCATTCGATGTCTGCCAGGCGCGCGGCAACACGCGCCTGGCCATCGACCAGGGCCAGATCGCGATCCAGGTGCCCGGGCGAGCCCAACAACTGGCCAAGGCCGGCGAGCAGTACCGCATCGACCGCCATGGCGCGCAGCTCCTGGCCAATCCCCAGGCCCAGGGCTCGGCCTGGACCCGTGGCCTGCTGATCGCCAACGACATGCCCCTGGCCGAACTGGCCGATACCCTGGCCCGTCAGCGCGAAGGCTGGGTCGGCTGCGATCCGACGGTGGCCGACCTGCGCGTTTCCGGGGTGTTCCAGCTCGACGACACCGACAATGCCCTGCGCAGCCTGGCCCACACCTGGCCAGTGCGCCTGCAATGGCGCACCGCGTTGTGGGTGCGCATCCTCCCGGCGTAAAGAAAATCGATTCTCGTTTACGGGTTTTCCCCGCTCCTTCGACAAACAGGAAAAACACCTGCCAATTCCCAGGAGCTTCCGATGGATCTGCTGTCCCGCTACCGCCCCACCTTGCTCGCCCGGGCCCTGTTGCTTGGCGCCGGCATCGGCCTGGCCCATCCCGTGCTGGCCGAACAGCCTCTGCGCCGTTACGACCTGCCCGCCGCGCCGCTGGCCGAAGCCCTCAACCGCTTCGCCGAGCAGGCCGGCATCACCCTGCCGTACGACCCGCAGCTGGTGCAGGGCAAGCAGGCCAGGCCGGTGCGCGGCCAGTTGCCCACCGACATGGCGTTGTACCTGATGCTCGAAGGCACCGGGCTCAAGGCCGTGCAGGCCGCCGACGGCAACTGGGCGCTGCAGCTCGCCGCCAGCGCTGGCGACGCTCTGGAACTCGGCAGCACGCAGGTTCAGGGTCAAGGCATGGGCCAGGCCACCGAGGGCACGCGCTCCTACACCACCGGACTGGTGAGCGTCGGCTCGAAGACCCCGACAAGCCTGAAGGACACCCCTCAGTCGATATCGGTGGTCAGCCGCCAGCTGATCGAGGACCGGCGCATGGTCAGCCTTGACGACGCGATGAAGTTCACCCCCGGCATCACCCTGCGCAACGTCAATTTCAACACCCAGGAATTCATCTCCCGCGGCTTCCCGATCGACAACCTGCAGATCGACGGCACGGCACCGATGGACATCGGCAACGGTCTGGGCACCTTCTACAGCCAGCGCAAGTACGACCTGGCCGCCTATGACCATGTCGAAGTGCTGCGCGGCGCCAGCGGCCTGCTCGGCGGCACCGGCAACCCGGGCGGCATCGTCAACCTGGTGCGCAAGCGCCCGCTCGATCACTACCAGCTCAAGCTCGAAGCCTCGGCGGGCTCGTGGGACAACTATCGCAGCGAAGTGGATGTCACAGCTCCCCTGGCCTTCGACGGCAAGCTGCGCGGACGGATGGTGGCCGCCTACCAGGACCGCCAGTACTTCTTCGACAACCGCAGCACCGAACGGCCGTTTTTCTATGGCGTGCTCGAGGCCGACGTCAGCGACGACACCATGCTCACTTTCGGCGGCAGCTACGACAAGGTTCATGAAAACGGCGTGGGCGACGGCCTGCCGCGCTACAGCACCGGCGGCGACCTAAAACTGCCGCGGCACACCTGGTACACCACCAACAGCGCCTGGAACGACAGCTACACCCGCGAGCTATTCGCCAAGCTCGACCATCACTTCTCCGATGACTGGAAGCTCAACACCTCCTACACCTATTCGTACAACGAAGGCTCCACCGAAGGCGTGATCCCCTACGGCTCCGTTGACGAGAACAGCAACACCGGCCCCTACTGGTGGGGCAGCTATGTCTCCAGCTGGAGCAAGCAGTCGGTGTTCGACGTCAACCTCTCCGGCACCTTCGACGCCTTCGGCCGACAACACGAACTGCTGATGGGTGGCGACTACCAGGTGGTCACCAGCCGCTGGCGCGCGGCCCAGGGCAAGGTCGGCCTGGGCGGCATGATCGACCTCTGGGACCCACAGTCGACACCGTTGCCGACCGAGGCCACCAACCACGCCTTCTACCGCGACTACTATCCCAACAAACGCAAGCAGTACGGTCTCTACTCCACCCTACGCCTGCAGTTGGCCGACCCGCTCAAGCTGGTGATCGGCGCCCGCGCCCAGCGCTATAGCTTCGAACAGGCCTACGCCACACGCAATCGCGACGGCTCCGGGGACTGGGCTCGCCAGGACCAGGTCTCGCACAGTGAGCCGACCACCCTGGTGCCATTCGGTGGCCTGATCTACGCGCTCGACGACCAGTGGTCGACCTACGTCAGCTACGCCGAGGTCTACAAACCGCAGGCGCAGAAACTCAAGGGCCCGGAAAAGTCCGGCACCTCCCTCGACCCGATGACCGGAAAGACCTACGAGACCGGGATCAAGGGCGAGCTGTTCGATGGCGCGCTGAACCTCAGCGCCGCGCTGTTCTACACCAAGCGTGAACACCAGGCGATCAAGGACCCCGCCTACCCTGACACACCGTTCAGCTACAGCGCCTCCTGCTGCTTCATCGGCCAGGGCAAGGTGGTCAGCAAGGGTATCGATCTGGAGGCCACCGGCGAAGTCCTGCCGGGCTGGGATGTGATCGCCGGCTATACCCTCAACCTGATGGATGACCAGAGCGAGGAGACGCTGTACAGCACCGTCACGCCCAAGCACCTGTTCAAGCTCTGGTCGGTCTACAACCTGCCGGGCGATTGGTCGGCGTGGCGCGTCGGCGCCGGGGTAACCGCCCAGAGCGCCAGCTACGTGGAAGGCAAGGCCTACCGCTTCGACGCCAACTGGAACACCGTGGGTGAAACCCCGTTCGATTTCAGCCAGAGCGGCTACGCCGTCTACGACGCCATGGTCGAGTACAAGGTCGACGATCACTGGACCCTGGCCCTGAGCGGCAACAACCTGTTCGACCGCAAGTACTACGCCAGCGTCGGCACGTCCGAGTACGGCAACTACTACGGTGAGCCACGCAACTTCGTGCTGACCTTGCGCGGCGTATTCGAATGAGGTCGCAACCTGCTTCATGAAACCAGGCAGGTCGGCGTGTCGGGGCACGCCGATGTCCGACACGGTGGGCATCCACATATCTGGGCGCCAGGCCGGACAAAACTCGACGCACTCTTTGAGCCCAACAGGCAAGGAACACCACTAAGCTCTGCCAGGCCGCAGGACGCGGCCATCACCTGCAAACACGGAGTGCCCCATGTCCCTCGCCCTCGTCCACAGCCGCGCCCAGGTGGGGGTGCAAGCACCCGCCGTCAGTGTCGAAACCCACCTGGCCAACGGCCTGCCCACGCTCACCCTGGTTGGCCTGCCGGAAACCACGGTCAAGGAGAGCAAGGACCGGGTACGCAGCGCCATCGTCAACTCCGGGCTGGACTACCCGGCCCGACGCATCACCCAGAGCCTCGCCCCGGCCGACCTGCCCAAGGACGGTGGCCGCTACGACCTGGCCATCGCCCTGGGCATCCTGGCCGCCAATGGCCAGGTACCGGTTGCCGCCCTCGACAGCATCGAATGCCTGGGCGAACTGGCGCTGTCGGGTACGTTGCGTCCGGTACAGGGCGTACTGCCTGCGGCACTGGCGGCGCGAGACGCGGGTCGGGCGCTGGTGGTGCCCAAGGAAAACGCCGAAGAGGCGAGCCTGGCCAGCGGCCTGGTGGTGTACGCGGTGGGGCACCTGCGGGAACTGGTCGCCCACCTGAATGCGCAACCTTCGCTGCCACCCTACGCCGCGAATGGCCTGTTGCTTGAGCAACGCCCCTACCCGGACCTCAGCGAAGTGCAGGGCCAGATCGCCGCCAAGCGGGCGCTGCTGGTCGCCGCAGCTGGCGCGCACAACCTGTTGTTCTCCGGCCCGCCGGGCACCGGCAAGACCCTGCTCGCCAGCCGCCTGCCCGGGCTGCTGCCGCCGCTGGACGAGCGCGAGGCGCTGGAGGTGGCGGCGATCCGCTCTGTCAGTGGCCATGCCCCGCTCGATTGCTGGCCACAGCGGCCTTTTCGCCATCCTCACCACTCGGCCTCCGGCCCAGCGCTGGTGGGCGGTGGCAGCCGACCGCAACCCGGCGAGATCACCCTGGCGCACCACGGCGTGTTGTTTCTCGACGAGCTGCCCGAGTTCGAACGACGCGTGCTGGAGGTACTGCGCGAGCCGCTGGAGTCGGGCGAGATCGTGGTGGCACGGGCCAAGGACCGGGTGCGCTTCCCGGCGCGCTTTCAGCTGGTGGCGGCCATGAACCCTTGCCCCTGCGGCTACCTGGGTGACCCCACCGGCCGCTGTCGCTGCAGCAGCGAGCAGATCCAGCGCTACCGCAACAAGCTGTCCGGCCCCCTGCTCGACCGCATCGACCTGCACCTGACGGTGGCCCGGGAAAGTACCGTGCTGACCCACCAGCCCAGCGGCGAGACCAGCGCCAGTGTTGGCCAGCAGGTGGCCGAGGCACGGGAGCTGCAGCAGCGCCGGCAGGGCTGCGCCAATGCCTTCCTCGACCTCAAGGGGCTGCGCCGGCACTGCCCGCTGGAGCCGGTCGACCAGGCCTGGCTGGAGCAGGCCTGCGAACGGTTGACGTTGTCGTTGCGGGCAGCGCACCGGCTGTTGAAGGTGGCCCGCACCCTGGCGGACCTGGAGGGGGCGCAATCCATCGCCAGGTCGCACCTGGCGGAGGCGCTGCAGTACCGGCCCAGCGCCTGATCTTTTACGGCGGGTTTCCGCGTGGCTGAGCCCCTTCAACAGATCCACTCAATCGGTCTCATAGCGGAAATATATTTTGCGCACTAAATATTTGCGCGCATCATTCATCTCAAGCAGAAAGCAGTCGCCAACCCCACTCAGCAGAACCCGGAGAACGATCATGACCCTTCGCAAAGCCTTCGCCGTCACCGTCACCACCCTGGCCCTCGGCACCAGCGTCAGCAGCTTCGCCAGCGAAGCCACCCCGTACCGCTACGGCATGGAGCTGGACATCGCCAAGGTCGTCAGCGTCGATGCCCCCGTCAGCGCCCAAGGCCAGACCAGCACCGCCACCCTGACCTACCGCGACAGCAGCGGCCAGCTGCGCGCCGTGAGCTACGTGCAACCCACCGTCCTCGCCAACCAGAACTGAGCCGCGGCTCGCCCGCCAAAGGAGCTAGAACATGAAACTGTCCCACACCCTGACCGCCGGCCTGCTGGCCCTTGCCGTGAACAGCGCCTTCGCCGCCGGCAGCCCCGGCGTCGAGCACACCACCCAAGGCTTCCTCGACGCCCTGGCCGCCGGTGGCGGCAAGCCGCTGGAAACCCTCGCGCCCAAGGATGCCCGTGCGGTGCTGAGCGGTGCCCAGGCCGGGGTGAAGGCCGATGTGTCGGGGATCCGCGTCGAACGCCGGACCATCCAGGCCGACGGCCAGCCGCTGGAAATCCGCGTGGTGCGGCCCGAAGGGTCCAAGGGCGAGCTGCCAGTGTTCATGTTCTTCCACGGCGGCGGCTGGGTGCTGGGCGACTACCCCACCCACGAACGCCTGATCCGTGACCTGGTGGTGGGCTCCGGCGCTGCGGCGGTCTACGTCGACTACACGCCGTCACCGGAAGCGAAGTTCCCCGCCGCGATCAACCAGGCCTACGCCGCCACCCGCTGGGTCGCCGAGCACGGCAAGGAGATCGGTGTTGACGGTAGCCGCCTGGCGGTGGCCGGCAACAGCGTCGGCGGCAACATGGCTGCGGTGGTGGCACTCAAGGCCAAGGAGGCCGGCACACCGAAGCTGCGCTTCCAGGCCCTGCTGTGGCCGGTGACCGACGCCAACTTCAACAATGCGTCCTACAACCAGTTCGCCGAAGGCCACTTCCTGACCCGAAACATGATGCAGTGGTTCTGGAACAGCTACACCACCGACCCGCGCCAACGCGACGACATCCACGCCTCGCCACTGCGCGCCAGCCTGGAGCAGTTGAAAGGCCTGCCGCCAGCGCTGGTGCAGACCGCCGAAATGGATGTGCTGCGTGACGAAGGCGAGGCTTACGCCCGCAAGCTGGACGCTGCCGGGGTACCGGTGACCGCCGTGCGCTATAACGGCATGATCCATGACTATGGCCTGCTCAACGTGCTGAGCACCGTGCCCAGTGTGCGCAGTGCCATGGACCAGGCGGCACAGGCCTTGAAAAACCATCTGCAATAAGTGGCCGATCACCATCGCGGGGCAAGCCCGCTCCCACGCAAGGTATAAGACCTTCGTGGGAGCGGCGATGCGGCGGTCCGACTTGCCCCGCGATGGATTCAGCAAAGGTCCTACTTTCAGAACGCTGCTTCCTGTAACCCAAGGATTGTCCTATTTCCCTCCCCGCCCGAAAATGCCCGCCTCTTTCATTGATGGCATAAGCTGTTGCATCAAGCGCTGCCGCACGCAGTTCAAGGAGTCCGAGCAATGCCACACGAAGGCAGCCTTTTACAAACCGCCGTCATCTTCCTCCTCGCCGCCGTGGTCGCCGTGCCGCTGGCCAAGCGCCTGCAGCTGGGCGCCGTGCTCGGCTACCTGCTGGCCGGCGTGGCCATCGGCCCGCAGGCCCTGGGGCTGATCCGCGATACTGAGAGCGTCGCGCACATCTCCGAGCTGGGTGTTGTCCTGCTGCTGTTCATCATCGGCCTGGAGCTCTCACCACGACGCCTGTGGCTGATGCGCAAGTCGGTGTTCGGCGTGGGTGCCGCGCAGGTAGTCCTGACCGGCGCGGTACTCGGCGCAATCGCCCTGTTCGGCTTCAGCCAGACGCTGCCGGCGGCCATCGTACTCGGCCTTGGCCTGGCCCTGTCATCCACCGCGCTGGGCCTGCAGAGCCTGGCCGAAAGCAAGCAGCTCAATGCGCCCCACGGTCGGCTGGCCTTCGCCATCCTGCTGTTCCAGGACATCGCCGCCATCCCGTTGATCGCCCTGGTGCCGCTGCTGGCCGCCAGCGGCCCCGACACCAGCCACGGCGACAGCCTCGAACATGGCCTGAAGGTGTTCGCCAGCATCGCCATCGTCATCGTCGGCGGCCGCTACCTGCTGCGCCCGTTGTTCCGTATCGTCGCCCGCACTGGTTTGCCGGAAGTGTCCACCGCCACCGCGCTGCTGGTGGTGATCGGCACCGCCTGGTTGATGGAAGAGGCCGGCGTGTCCATGGCCCTGGGCGCCTTCCTTGCCGGCCTGCTGCTGGCCGACTCCGAATACCGCCATGAGCTGGAATCGCAGATCGAACCGTTCAAGGGCCTGCTGCTGGGCCTGTTCTTCATCAGCGTCGGCATGGGCGCCAACCTGCGCCTGCTGCTGGAAATGCCGCTGGTGCTGCTGGGCCTGACCCTGCTGTTGATCGGCGTGAAGCTTGCGTTGCTGATTGGCGTCGGCCGCCTGGCCGGTGGCCTGAACAGCGCCAGCGCCCTGCGCCTGGGGATGGTACTGGCTGCCGGCGGCGAGTTCGCCTTCGTGGTGTTCAAGCTGGGCAAGGACCAGGGCCTGTTCGACACCCAGACCTACGACCTGCTGCTGATGACCATCACCCTGTCGATGGCCCTAACGCCGCTGCTGATGCTCGGCTGCGCCCGCGCCCTCAAGCGCCCGCAGCCTGCCCGCGAGGTGCCCGAGCAGTACAAGGCCATCGACGCTGGCACCCCGCGCGTAGTGATCGCCGGCATGGGCCGCATGGGCCAGATCGTCGCGCGCATCCTGCGGGCGCAGAAGATCCCGTTCATAGCCCTGGAGACCTCGGTGGACGCCATCGAGATGACCCGCATGTTCGAACAGGTGCCGGTGTTCTATGGCGACCCCCTGCGCCCCGAAGTGCTGCACGCGGCCAAGGTCGGCGAGGCCGAGTATTTCATCATCACCATCGACGACCCCGAGGTGGCCATTCACACCGCGGAGCGGGCCAAGCGCCTGTACCCGCACCTGAAGGTGATCGCCCGGGCACGCAACCGTCAGCATGTGCACAAGCTGATGGACGTGGGTGCCGAGCCGATCCGCGAGACGTTCTATTCCAGCCTGGAGATGAGCCGCCGCGCGCTGGTCGGGCTGGGGCTCACCGAAGCACAGGCGACAGACCGCATCGCCCGGTTCACCGAGCATGACGAACAGGTGCTGGAGGCCCAAGGGCAGGTCCGCGACGACCGGGCCAAGGTGATGCAGACGGCCAAGGAAGCGCGGGTGGAGCTGGAGCGGTTGTTTGCGTCGGATGAGGATTGAGGCTCAGGCGAACGCCAGCCGCTCGATAGGTGGATGCTCGCGGTGCGCGGCCTGCCACAGGTCGTAGGCCGCCTGTTCGGCCAGGTACTGACGGGCACTGCCAAGCCCGGCCAGTTCGAGGCGATAGGCCAGGTCGGCTGAAATGGCTGCGTGGCCGTTGAGCACTGTGGATAACTGACCACGTGAATAGCCCAGGTGGCGGGCCAGGGAGGAGACGTTCATGCCAATGGCGGGCAGGACGTCTTCGCGCAAGGCTTCGCCGGGGTGGGGAGGGTTGTGCATAGGCATGGTTTCAGCCCCTTATTGATAGTCCAGGTAATCGACAAGTTCGACATGAACACAGTTTGATCACTCAGGCCAACTCGACGAGAGCCCCCGCTCTCTGGAGTTCTTGTCAGATCGTTCCTGAGCTGCTGCGAGTGGCTGGCAACCTCAAGTTAGAACAACCCCATCCACTTCCTACGAGCTATGCGGACCTTTCCCACTGGGCAGCCTACAGCCCAAGAAATACCCTACAAGGTCTGTCGATACCCTTCTGATTGTCCGGGGAAATCATGCCCTCTAGGCTGACCGGGTCGCTGTCGGTTCAGCGATCGGGCGTGGAAACCCGGCTGGTTGGTTATCGGATTATCTGTCGTGACGGCAGCTGTACGCGGGAGGCCGCAAGGCCTGCCGGGGTTCTCCGATGACCTGGTTTTCCACCCCGTGTACAGCCGCCACCCTTCGCGTGGAAACGGACGGTGCCGGTCAATTTCTATCGGAGCTTGACCATGAAAAAAATCGTCCCCGACCCACCCCTTCCCGACACCCGTCACCACGCCTTCGGCAAATGCGACGCCGGCCACCCACCGCTGTTTGCGGTCAACCCCAATATCAACGCCCACGACGCCCTGGTGCATGTCGCCGAGTACCTGCGCAGCGCCTACAACGTTGGCTACAAGGCGCTGGACCATATGGATGAAACCGGCAGGAGCCTGCTGTGGGCCAGCCTGCATGGGATCGAGATGGCCGAGGGCCTGACCGAAGCGATGCTGGAGGGTATCGAGTCGCCCTGAGCGACATTGCCTTCAGGGAGTTGGATGAAGGCCATCACCGCCCGGTAGACTGCGCCCCATTACCCCGGAGCGCTGCGGAGATCGCCCTTGGAAGACCTCAACTCCCTCTACTACTTCACCCAGGTGGTCGAGCACGGTGGCTTTGCCCCGGCCGGGCGGGCGCTGGACATGCCCAAGTCCAAGCTCAGCCGGCGCATTGCCGACCTCGAAGAGCGCCTCGGCGTGCGCCTGCTGCACCGCACCAGCCGGCACTGCTCGCTGACCGAGATCGGCCAGGCCTACTACAACCGTTGCCTGGCCATGCGCGTGGAGGCCGAGGGCGCCGCCGAGATCATCGAGCGCAACCGCAGCGAACCGAGGGGGCTGGTGCGCATCAGTTGCCCGACCACCCTGCTCAACTCCTGGGTCGGGCCGATGCTCACCCGCTACATGCTCAAATACCCGCAGGTGGAGCTGTTCATCGAGAGCACCAACCGCCGCGTCGACCTGCTGCATGAAGGCTTCGACGTAGCGCTGCGGGTGCGCTTCCCGCCGCTGGAGAACACCGACATGGTGATGAAGGTGCTGAGCAACAGCACCCAGTGCCTGGTCGGGCATCCGTCGTTTCTCGAACAGCTTGCCGAAGGCTTCGACCCGCAGCAGCTCAGTGAGCTGCCCAGCGTCCATTGGGGCAGCGCCCAGCGTGAGTACCAGTGGGAGCTGTTCCAGGGCGAGGACATGAGCCGCAGCTTGGTGATCCCGCACACGCCGCGAATGGTCACCGATGATCTGTTTGCCTTGCGACACTTCGTGGTGGCGGGCGTGGGGATCGCGCACCTGCCCAGGGTGGCGGTGCGCGAGGACTTGGCGGCGGGGCGTCTGGTGGAGATGCTGCCGGACTGGCATCCGCGATGCGGCATCGTGCATGCGATCTTCCCGTCGCGGCGCGGACTGCTGCCGTCGGTGCGGTCGTTGATCGATCATCTGGCGGAGGAATTCGCCTTCAGCGACATGGCGTAGCGCCGCTCCCACGACCTAAGCAGGAGCGGGCCACCCTCAGAACGCGAAGCAGGAACAGCCCAATGCGCCCCAGAAGCCCTGGTAATCACTCACCGGCACACTGGAATGCCGCGCCTTCTCATGGCTGTGGGCATGCACCCCGCACGGCCCGACGCACTGGTGCAGCGCCGCCGCCATCGGTGCGCCAGCGCGCCAGTGCCCCGGCACCTTGGCCACCGGCGACCACTCGGGCAACACCGGCACCTGCGCCGGGCCGAGCTTGTCGAACTCGGCGGCGCCGTACACCACCTTGCCATCGACAACAGTCAGCACCGACTCGATGCCCTTGATCGCCTCTTCATCGACACTGAAGAAGTCCAGCGACAGCGCCGCCAGGTCCGCCAACTGACCGACCTTGATCTGCCCCTTCTTGCCCTGCTCACTGGAGAACCAGGCGCTGCCGTGGGTGAACAGCTGCAGCGCGGTCTCGCGGCTCAAACCCTCCGGGTACAGCTCCAGGCCACCAACGGTCTTGCCGCTGACCATCCAGTACAGCGACGTCCACGGGTTGTAGCTGGACACCCGGGTCGCGTCGGTACCGGCCCCCACCGGCACGCCCATGTCGAGCATGCGCTTGATCGGCGGGGTGTGCTCGGCGGCCTTGGCGCCGTAGCGGTCGACGAAGTATTCACCCTGGAAGGCCATGCGGTCCTGGATCGCAATGCCCCCGCCCAGTGCCCGCACCCGCTCGATATTCTGCGGGGTGATGGTCTCGGCATGGTCGAAGAACCATGGCAGGCCATTGAACGGAATGTCGCGGTTGACCTTCTCGAACACGTCGAGCATGCGCGAGATCGACTCGTCGTAGGTGGCGTGCAGGCGGAACGGCCAGCGCTGCTCGACCAGGTGGCGCACCACCGGCTCCAGCTCCTGCTCCATGGTCTGCGGCAGGTCCGGGCGCGGCTCGAGGAAGTCCTCGAAGTCGGCGGCGGAGAACACCAGCATCTCGCCGGCGCCGTTGTGGCGGAAGAAGTCGTTGCCGTCGCCCGGCTTGACCTTCTGCGTCCAGTTCTTGAAGTCAGTGAGCTCTTCCTTGGGCTTCTGGGTAAACAGGTTGTAGGCAATGCGCACGGTCAGCTGGTCGTTGTCGGCCAGCTCCTGGATCACCTGGTAGTCGTCCGGGTAGTTCTGGTAGCCGCCGCCGGCATCGATGGCGCTGGTCAGGCCGAGGCGGTTGAGCTCGCGCATGAACTGGCGGGTGGAGTTGACCTGGTACTCCAGCGGCAGCTTCGGTCCCTTGGCCAGGGTGGCGTAGAGGATCGTGGCATTGGGCCGGGCGATGAGCATGCCGGTGGGGTTGCCGAACTTGTCACGCTGGATCTCGCCACCCGGCGGATTCGGCGTGTCCTTGGTGTAGCCCACGGCCTTGAGCGCGGCGCGGTTGAGCAAGGCGCGATCGTACAGGTGCAGCAGGAATACCGGGGTGTCCGGCGCGGCCTGGTTGATCTCTTGCAAGGTGGGCATGCGCTTTTCGGCGAACTGGAATTCGTTCCAGCCGCCGACCACGCGCACCCACTGCGGGCTCGGCGTGCGCTCGGCCTGGTCCTTGAGCATGCGCAGGGCGTCGGCCAGCGACGGTACGCCTTCCCAGCGCAGTTCGAGGTTGTAGTTCAGGCCGCCGCGGATCAGGTGCAGGTGCGAGTCGTTCAGGCCCGGAATCACCGTGCGCTGCTTGAGATCGATGATCTGCGTGGCGGTCCCCTTGTGGGCCATCGCTTCGGCGTCGCTGCCCACGGCGAGGAACTTGCCGTCCTTGATGGCAACGGCACTGGCGGTGGGCTTCTCGCGGTCAACGGTGTGCAGCTTGCCATTGAACAAGATGAGGTCGGCGGACATGGGATCTCCTGAAAGGGCGGCATGGGCGGAATCGGTGAACGGCAATGCGCTCCACAGCGCACCGGCGGCACCGAGTACAGTGCTGGTGGCGAGGAACTTGCGGCGACTCTGGTCGGTAGGGTCCTGGCTCATGGTGCTTTCCGTCCGGGTGGGTGATCGGCAGGCGGTTGAAGGCTAGCAATGGATCACGGCGGGCGCTCAGCGACGCAGCCAGCCGGCACAGCGGCGCGTCACCCAGGGCATGATGAAGAACACCACCGGGAGGATGACGCAGAGGTTGACCAGCAGGTTGCCCGGCAGTCGTGCGCCAAGCATCGGGAAGCGCTCGAACAGCGGCGCCAGCAGCATCGGCACCAGCAGGGTCAGCGGGCAGATCACCAGGTAAGTGAGCACGGCTTGCTTCCAACGCGGTGGCTGCGAAGCGCCTGTAGCACTGGGGGTGAACCAGAACTCCGGATCGTCATGCACCTGCGTCTGATCGCCCTCCTCCAGCAGCGGCAGCACTTCGGCCACCAGCGCTTGGCGCTCGGTGGAGTCGACCCAGGCCTGCAACTGGCTGGCCTCGGCAAAGCGCACCACGGTGGTGAACTGGCGACCACCGTCGTCAGGGCGAATTACGTTGACGTCCAGATGACCCGGTTGCCGACGAGCCACGCCGACGGTGTGGCGCAGCCAGGTTTCATAGCGTGCGAGGGCTTCGGCGCGGACCTTGTGCTGGATGACCAGCGTGACCACGGTGCTGTCGTTCATCGCGGCGTACCTGAAAGAGGTGGGGCCAGGCACCGGGCCGGTGCCTGGCGGGGCGGCTTACCTGCTGGCGGTCAGGGCGTTGTAGCTGGTGATCAGGTTGCGGTAATCAGGGATGTGGTTGGAGAACAGCGCCGCCAGCCCTTCGACGTCGTTGCGCCAGTCGCGGTGCAGCTCACAGGCCACGCCGAACCAGGTCATCAGCTGGGCACCGGCACGGCTCATGCGGTCATGGGCAGCATCACGGGTCATTTCGTTGAAGGTGCCGGAAGCATCGGTCACCACGAACACTTCAAACTCTTCTTCCAGGGCGGCCAGCGCCGGGAAGGCTACGCAAACTTCAGTCACCACGCCGGCAATGATCAGTTGCTTCTTGCCAGTGGCCTTCACCGCCTTGACGAAGTCTTCGTTGTCCCAGGCATTGATCTGGCCTGGGCGGGCGATGTACGGCGCATCCGGGAACAGTTCCTTCAGCTCAGGTACCAGCGGGCCGTTTGGGCCTTGCTCGAAGCTGGTGGTGAGGATGGTCGGCAGGTTGAAGTACTTGGCCAGGTCGGCCAGGGCCAGCACGTTGTTCTTGAAGCGGTCCGGCTCGATGTCGCGAACCAGGGACAGCAGGCCGGCCTGGTGGTCGACCAGCAGTACGGCGGCGTCGTCTTTGTTCAGGCGGTTGTAAGTGAATTTGCTCATGGTCGTTGCTCCCAAAGGTGTGTGATTTTCGTTGCCATCGGTGTTTCGCGTTGATGGGCAAAGATTAGATTGATCACCTTTGAGCCGGTAGACGGCAAAAATTGGCCCTAGCGTTCTGTTTTATGAACGATAGTTTTCCCTTTACGCATAGCCGCTCAACGGACCAGCTTCCAGACAATGTGTGAATTGCGACCACTGAGCCTGTACTCGCACCCCTGGAACAGCCCCCAAATCAACGGGCCGAACGACAGAGCAAGCAACAGGGGGAACACATAAAGCCCCAGGATGAGCAATAACGAGAGCAGTTTGTGCTCGAAGGTCATGGCCAGCCTGTGGACCTCGCCCGCCCCTTCGAAGGTGTTGATGTCCAGGCCGCGCTGCCTGGCGAAGAACCAGGCATAGATAGCCAGGGCGGATGCGGACACCATCACACCCCCGAACATGAGCAGATTGATGAACCTGAGGGTTTCACACAATGTCATTGCTGCTCCCGTACACCCAGCACGACGTCTCTGAACGTAAAGTGCTCGCGCATCAGCACGTAGGCTGCCGTCGAATCCTTGCCGGCATGCTCCACCAATTGGATGCCCATTCGACGGAATCAGACCGGCCGCGCGCCATTGTTTCCAACTCATCGGCTTACAGCAAGAACGGCATGCCCTCAAAGCAGACCGCTCTACGCCTCCTGCATGCCCATTGCGTGCCCCTTCAACCTGCTCTATTACTAGCCACAGCCCTCCCCCGCACCGAGACCATCATGCTGGCCTTCATCCAGTCCTCCCCCTTGTTGCTCGGCACCGCCCTGATCTTCCTCGACCTGCTGCTTTGGCACCTGATCCCATTGGAGCGCCGCGCCTGGCGCATCGCGTCGCGGCTGGCGATTTTCCTGCTGTTCAGCTGGCTCTTGCTGGCCGCGGGCATGAGCCCGCTGCAACCCCCGCCCTGGGCCGACGATGTCTCGCGCAACCTGATGGCCACAGTGCTGGGGATCGGCTGGTGGCTGTTCGGCGCACGCACGGTGACGGTGGTGTTCGGCTTGTTGCTGGTGGCACGGGGCAGCCACGGCGGGCGTCTGCTGCAGGATGTGGTCGGGGCGCTGATTTTCCTGGTCGCAGCGGTGGCGGCGGCGGCCTATGTGATGCAGTTGCCGGTCAAAGGCCTGTTGGCGACCTCAGGGGTCATGGCCATCGTCATCGGCCTTGCGTTGCAGAGCACGCTGGCCGACGTGTTCTCGGGCATCGTGCTGAACACCACGCGGCCCTACCAGATCGGCGACGCGATCTCGATCGACGGCACCGAGGGCAAGGTGGTTGATATCGACTGGCGGGCCACCCGACTGATCACTGGCAACAGCAGCCTGGCGGTGATCCCCAACTCGGTGGCGGCCAAGGCCAAGATTCTCAACTTCAGCCGCCCGGCCGAGGTGCACGGGGTGTCGATCAGCGTGGTGGTGCCGGCCAAGGTGCGCCCGCAACGGGTGTTCGATGCACTGGAGAAGACCCTGCAAGGCACCAGCATCCTGCTGGACAAGCCAGCGCCCAAGGTCACGGTAAAGGCTTCGACATTGGAGTCAGTGGAGTACGAAGCCAGCGGCTTCATCGCCGAGATGTCGCGCAAGACCGAAGTGCGCAATCAGTTGTTCGACCTCGCCCACCGCCACCTGGAAGCCAGCGGCGTGACCTGGAACACCGAGCTGGGCGCCCCGGTGCGCAGCCGCCAGCGCGAGCTGCTGGACGAGGTGCGGGTGTTCCGCTCGCTGAGCAACGAAGAGCGCGACGCCCTGAGCCAGCGCATGACCACGGTGGAATACCTCGCTGACCAGGTGATCCTCGACATCGGCGAGCGCTCAGAGCATGTGCTGCTGATCAGCCGCGGTGTGGTGCTGGCGTCGGTTCGCGATGGCGAGCGGCTTATCGAGGGTGGCCGCATGGGGCCCGGCGAGGTGCTCGGGCTCGAGGGCCTGGTGGATGACGAAGCCTCGCCTGTCGAGTTTCGCGCCTTGAGTGGCTGCATGCTGTATCGCATCGACAAAGAGCAGGTGCGCGGTTGCCTGGCCGAAAGCGGCGATGTGAAGTCGGCACTGACCAAACTGCAACGGTTCCGGCGGCAGAAGCGCGAGTCGCTGTTGTTGCAGAAGCCGGCGGTGGTGAAAAAGGGCGGGTTCCTGAGCTGGTTGCATAAGTGAGCCCATCGCGGCCCGACTTGCCCCGCGATGGCGATTACAGCACCACCCGCAGGCACTGCCCGGCGTGATACAGCGAGAACCCCGACTCGTAGAACGCTGTGCGCAACGACGGCGCGCTCACCGGCTTCATCGGCGAGAACGGAATCGGCAGGCTGTCCGGGTCATCCTTGAGCAAGAACTCGGCGAATGCCCGGCCGATCACCGTGCCGGTGGTGTTGCCCCGCCCGTTGTAGCCGGTGACCGCCACCAGCCCCGGCGCCGGTTCGAACAGGCGCATCAGGTGGTCCGGGGTGAAATCGATGCAGCCGGTCCAGTGCATCTCCCATTCGACCTTGCCCAACGCCGGGTAGTAGTGGCTCTGGATGCGGTCGGCCCAGCTGCGCACGAACCAGTCTGGCTTGTTGTCGACTCGGCCAAGGCTGCCGAGCAGCAGCCGGCCCTGGTCGTCGCGGCGGATGCTGCTGAGCACGGTGCGGGTGTCCCACGAACCCTGGCCATGGGGCAGGACCTGGTCGGCGGCGGCGCCGTGCAACGGCTTGGAAGCGACCTGGTAGTAGTAGCCGCGGAAAAAGTGCTTCTGCAAATTGCTCCAGTCGCCTTCGGTGTAGGCACCGGTAGAGATCACCACCTTGTCGGCGCGCACCGCGCCGAGCGCCGTTTTCACCCGCCAGGCATCGCCGTCGCGCTCCAGGCCTTCGACCGCGGACTGCTGGAACAGCTTGCCGCCCAGCCGGCTCACGGCAGCGGCGAGGCCCTGGGTATATCCCATGGGGTTGATGGTACCCGCGCGGCGGTCGAGCAGCGCGGCGGAAATCTTGTCGGTACCGCAGTACTCCTGGCATTGCGCGCCGGTCAGCAGCTCGACGTCGGCGCCGCGCCGGGTCCATTGCTGGTGGCGGGCCTCGAGGTCGGCGATGCCGGTGGCATTGTGTGCCATGTGCAGCGTGCCCTGGTGCCGGGCCTGGCAGTCGATACCCAGGCGCTCGATCATGGCGAACACTTCGCCCGGCGCCTCGCCGAGCACCTTGTTCAGGCGGCTACCCTGCTTGTGCCCGAGGGTGGCCTCGACGTCGTCGGGGCGGATCCAGGTGCCGGCGTTAACCAAACCGACGTTGCGCCCGGAGCCGCCATGGCCGATTTTCCAGGCCTCCAGCAGGATCACCGTCTTGCCCTGCTCCAGCAGATGGATAGCCGCCGACAGGCCGGTGATGCCGCCGCCGATCACGCAGACATCGGCCTTGAGCTCACCGGCCAGGGCCTGGGCGGCAACGGTCGGCTGGGTGAGGTGTTCCCACAAGCATTCTTGACGCAGTTCGGACATGACCGGCTCCAGCAAATTTTATTCTTGTTGCGGCCCCATCGCCGGCAAGCCGGCGCCCACAGAGATCGACGCAATCCCTGTGGGAGCCGGCTTGCCGGCGAAACGGGGGCAAAGCCCCCGCGACGATCATCAGTCGAACACGATCCCTTGCGCCAGTGGCAGTTCGCGAGAGTAGTTCACGGTATTGGTCTGGCGGCGCATGTAGCCTTTCCAGGCATCGGAGCCGGATTCACGGCCACCGCCGGTTTCCTTCTCGCCACCGAACGCCCCGCCGATTTCCGCGCCGCTGGTGCCGATATTGACGTTGGCGATGCCGCAGTCGCTGCCCGCAGCGCTCTGGAAACGTTCCGCCTCGCGCAGGTCGGTGGTGAAGATGCACGACGACAGGCCTTGCGGCACTTCGTTGTTCAGGCGCAGGGCCTCTTCGAAGTCGTCGTAGGCCAGCACGTAGAGAATCGGCGCGAAGGTCTCGTGACGCACCACCTCGCTCTGGGCCGGCATCTCGGCAATGGCCGGCGACACGTAGTAGGCGTTCGGGTATTGCTCGGCGAGCTGGCGCTCGCCACCGAAAACCTGCCCGCCTTCGTCGCGGGCCTTGGCCAGCGCGCCCTGCATGGCATCGAACGACTGCTTGTCGATCAGCGGGCCGACCAGGTTGTCCTTGCGAGGGTCACCGATGCGCACCTTGCCGTAGGCGGCTTTGACGCGGGCGACTACGTCGTCCTTGATCGAGCGGTGCACGATCAGGCGGCGCAGGGTGGTGCAGCGCTGGCCGGCGGTGCCGACGGCAGAGAACAGGATGCCGCGCACGGCCAGGTCGAGGTCGGCGCTCGGGGCCAGGATCATGGCGTTGTTGCCACCCAGCTCGAGGATGCTGCGGCCGAAACGCGCCGCTACACGCGGGCCCACTTCGCGGCCCATGCGGGTGCTGCCGGTGGCACTGACCAACGCCACGCGTGAATCGTCGACCAGGGCTTCGCCGGCGTCGCGACCACCAATCACCAGTTGCGCCACACCTGCCGGGGCGTCGCCGAAGGCTTTCAGGGCTTTGTCGAACAGTGCCTGGCACGCCAACGCGGTGAGTGGGGTCTTCTCGGACGGCTTCCACACCACGGCGTTACCCGCCACCAGCGCCAGCGCGGTGTTCCATGCCCACACCGCCACCGGGAAGTTGAAAGCGCTGATCACCCCGACCACGCCCAGCGGGTGCCAGGTTTCACGCATATGGTGGCCCGGACGTTCGGAGGCGATAGTCAGGCCGTACAGCTGGCGCGACAGGCCGACGGCGAAGTCGCAGATATCGATCATTTCCTGCACTTCGCCCAGGCCTTCCTGGGTGATCTTGCCAGCTTCGATGGACACCAGCTCGCCGAGGTCAGCCTTGTGCTCGCGCAGCACCTCGCCGAACAGGCGCACCAGCTCGCCACGACGGGGGGCCGGCACGCTGCGCCAGGCTTCGAAGGCCTGTTGCGCCTGGTCGATGCGGGCAACAGTATCGGCCTTGCCGAGCAACTTCACCGAGGCGATCTGGCTGCCGTCGATCGGGGTATGGACAGGGTAATCGCCCTGGGTGTGGGCCGCGGCGGCAACGCCCAGGCGCTCGAGCAATCCAGCAACCATCATGCTTCTCCTTACATCGGGTGAAGGGGTTGAAAATGTCGTGGGTCAGTATTAATCCGATTACTCGGGTGCAACAAACGACCTTTATTCCGCATATCATTCCACCAGGTAATGATTTCAGCCGCCGAGACCGCTTATGTCCAAACGCCTGGTACCGTCCATGACCGCCCTGCAGTGCTTCGAGGCCGCAGCCCGTCATCTAAGCTTCACCCGCGCCGCCGAGGAACTGCACCTGACGCAGAGCGCGGTAAGCAAGCAAGTGGCGCAGCTCGAGGAAATGCTGCGCCATCACCTGTTCCTGCGCATCCGCCGCCGCCTGCAACTGACGCCGGCCGGCAGCCTGTACCTGGCCGAAGTGAACAAGATCCTCACCCAGGTGGACATGTCCAGCCGCTATGTCCTGAGCTACGGCTCGCAGACCGAAGTATTGAAGGTAGCCACTCAACCGAGTTTCGGCGTGCGCTGGCTGATCCCGCACCTCAAGGGCTTCGGCAAGCGCCACCCGAACCTGCACCTGGACATCCGCAACGAGATGGAACCGTTCGCCCTGCTGCAGGGCTCGGCCGACGTGGTGTTCTTCTATGGCCAGGGCACCTGGCCCGGGGCGACCTGTATCGAGCTGTTCGGCGAAGAAGTGGTGCCGGTGTGCGCGCCGGAGTTGTTGCAAGGGCGCACGCTGCCTGACGCCGGCGCGGTGGCGGAGCTGGTGCTGCTGCAGAGCACCTCGCGACCGCAGGCGTGGCACGAATGGTTCCTGGAGCAGGGGCTGCATACCGACAACAGCTACCATGGGCCGCGCTTCGATACCTTCTACATGGCGTTGAGCGCGGCGCAGGCCGGATGCGGGGTGGCGTTGGTGCCCAGTTACCTGGTGGCCAAAGAGCTGGCTGAGGGCAGCCTGGTGCTGGCCTGGGACCATGCGATGAAGAGCAATGGCGCGCATTACCTGGCGTATGCCGAGCATGCGGCGGAGGTGCCGAAGGTGCGGGCGTTGGTGGAGTGGGTTGCCGAGCAGATCCAGCGGCGCCACCACTGACGCCGTCGTGAGAGCAGGCTTGCGCCGCGATAGGGGCGTCAAGATCGATAAGAAAAGGAATGAAACCCGCACTTTTTTTCGCTTGTACGGCATCTCCATTCCCAGCTTTCATGTAAGTGTCCTCCACTCACCCAGGAAGCTTGCGATGCCCGCCCATGATTTCGTCAGCCCCGACAGCATTCGTGCGCAGTTCTCTGCCGCCATGTCGCTCATGTACAAGCAGGAAGTTCCCCTGTACGGCACGCTGCTTGAACTGGTGAGCGAAACCAACCGGCAGGTCATGGCTGCGCAACCCAAGGTGGCCGAGGCCCTGCGCTGGACCGGCGAGATCGAACGTCTCGACCAGGAGCGCCATGGCGCCATCCGCGTGGGCACCGCCGAGGAGCTCGCCACCATCGCCCGCCTGTTCGCGGTCATGGGCATGGCGCCGGTCGGCTATTACGACCTGAGCTCGGCCGGCGTACCGGTGCATTCCACTGCGTTCCGTGCCGTGCACGAACAGTCGCTGCATGTCAGCCCGTTCCGCGTGTTCACTTCGCTGCTGCGCCTGGAACTGATCGACAACCCGCAAC
The DNA here is from genome assembly GCF_018596375.1 of Pseudomonas sp. RC3H12. Lineage (NCBI taxonomy): Bacteria > Pseudomonadati > Pseudomonadota > Gammaproteobacteria > Pseudomonadales > Pseudomonadaceae > Pseudomonas > Pseudomonas sp. RC3H12. Next base: position 4,747,130 of record NZ_CP075595.1, read on the forward strand.
TGCGCACACTGGCCCAGGGCATCCTCGACAAGCGGCAGATCTTCACCGCCCGTGTGCTGGAACTGATCGCCCAATGCGAACGCGATGGTGGCCTGAACGCGAGCGATGCCGAGACCTTCGTCCAGGAAGCGCTGCACACCTTCCGCTGGCACCAGGACGCCACCGTTACCGCCGACCAGTACCAGCAACTGCACGACCAGCACCGCCTGATCGCTGACGTGGTGGCGTTCAAAGGCCCCCACATCAACCACCTGACCCCGCGCACCCTGGACATCGACGCCATCCAGCTCGGCATGCCAGCCAAGGGCATTCCACCCAAGGCCGTGGTCGAAGGGCCACCCACCCGCCGCCAGCCGATCCTGCTACGCCAGACCAGCTTCAAGGCGCTACAGGAAAAGGTCGCTTTCAGCGATGCCCAGGGCAGTCACACGGCGCGCTTCGGCGAGATCGAACAACGCGGCGCAGCGCTGACGCCCAAGGGGCGCCAGCTGTACGACCGCCTGCTGGACGCGACCCGCGCGGCCCTGGGAGGCGTGCCCGCCGAGGCCAACGCAGAACGCTACATGAGCCTGCTCGCCGAGCATTTCGCCGAATTTCCGGACGACCTGGGGCAGATGCGCGAACAAGGGCTGGCCTACTTCCGCTATTTCGCCACCGACAAGGGACTGGCGGCGCGTGGGCAGCCTGGCCGACCTACCACCCTGGAAGGGCTGGTCGACGCCGGGCATGTGCATTACGAGGCGCTGGTGTACGAGGACTTCCTGCCGGTGAGTGCGGCGGGGATCTTCCAGTCCAACCTGGGAGACGAGGGGCAGGCCGACTATGGCAGCAACGCCAACCGCGAAGCCTTCGAGCAGGCGCTGGGGCTGAAGGTGCAGGATGAGCTGGCGCTGTATGCGCAGAGCGAGCGGCGCTCGTTGCAGGCGTGTGCGCAGGCGTTGGGTCTGAGCGCGATGTAGGGCTTCGCAAAGCCGGGGCCGCTTTGCGGCCCCAATGCACTACCGATGAGTCCGGAACCGATCCACTTCCTGGCGCAACTGCCCCGCCAGTCCTTCCAGTTCGCGGGCCGTCGTGGCCAGCTCATTGGCCACATCTCGCTGCTCGCTGTTGGCCTGGGCGATGCTCTGCAGATTGCGGCTGAGCACCGTCGCGGTGCTGCTCTGCTCCTGGGTCGCGGTGCTGATCACCGCGAACTGCTCGCCCGCCACCCGGCTCTGCTCGTCGATGCGCGCCAGGGCTTCGGCCACCTTGTCGTTGCGCGCCAGGCCTTCCTGCATCAGCTGGTTGCCCTGCTCCAGCGTGCTGATGGCATGGCCGGTCTGCTGCTGGATGCTGGCGATCATGCCCGAGATCTCGTCGGTGGCCTGGCGGGTGCGCGCGGCCAGGCCGCGGACCTCATCGGCGACCACGGCGAAACCACGGCCCTGCTCGCCAGCCCGGGCCGCTTCGATGGCGGCATTGAGCGCCAGCAGGTTGGTCTGCTCGGCAATCGAGGTGATCACGCCGACAATGCCGCCGATCTCCTGCGAGCGAGCGCCCAAGGTGTCCATCACACTGGCAGTACCGCCCAGTGCCTCGGCGATCTGCCGCAGGGAAACCGAGGCTTCGTCCATGGCGCTGCGACCGATACGGGTCTGCTGGGCGTTGTCGCGGGCCATGCGCTCGGTCCCGGCCATGTTGTCGGCAATGTTCATCGAGGTGGCGCTGAACTCCTCCACCGCGCCGGCCATGCTGGTGATCTCGCCGGATTGCTGGTCCATGCCCTCGCAGGCCCCGGACGACAGGCCGGACAGCGAGCGGGCGCGGCCACTGACCTGGTCGGAGGCGGCACGGATATGCTCGACCATGGTCGCCAGGGCATCGCCCATCTGGTTAAAGCTGCGGGCGAGCTGGCCGATCTCGTCATGGCTGGTGACGCTCAGGCGGGCATTCAGGTCGCCAGCGCCGAGGGCTTCGGCCTGGCGCACCAGGTCGCCCAGCGGGCGCAGTTTGCGCCGCAGCAGCCAGAGGGTGGCGGCCACGGCCAGCAGCATCGCCAGTACGCTGCCGATGGCCAGGCGCAGGCCGACGCTCCAGGTCACTTCGCGGATCTCGCCCTCGGGCATGCTTGCCACCACGGTCCACGGCCCCTCGGCGAACGGCTCGGTGACGCTGAACAAAGGCTCGCCGGCACCGGCCCAGAACTGCCCTGCCCCCGGTTTGATCGCCTTGACCGCCTGGGCCGCCGCCTCACCGTCGCGCACCTCGGCCGGCGGCACCAGCCACTTGCCCTGCTCGTCCAGCAACGCCAGCGAACCGGTCTGGCCGATGCGGAAGCGCTTGAGGTTGGCAAACTGGGCGTTCTGCGCGTCGGTGTAGTCGAAGCCGACGAACAGCACTGCGATCACCCGGCCACCGCTATCGCGCACCGGCACATAGCGGGTCATGTAGTTGCGCTCGAACAGCACGGCACGGCCGACGTAGGTCTGCCCGGCTATCAGTTTCGGATAAGCCGGGTGCTGGCGGTCGAGCTGGGTGCCGATGGCGCGGCTGCCGTCCTGCTTGGTCAGGCTGGTGCTGATGCGCACGAAGTCGTCACCGCTGCGCACGAACAGGGTCGCAACACCGGCCGTCATCTGCTGGAACTCGTCGACCTGGTGGAAATCGTTGTTCAACAGGTGGTCACCCAGGTACAGCGCAGGCGTCGCGACACCTGCGACGTTGACCGTTTCCCCCGCGTGCAGCGCCAGTCCGCTGGCGAACCGCCGCTCGAACAGACCGCTCAGGCGCTGGGTATTGTCCTTTAGCGAACCGTGGAAGGTATCGAGCTGATCGGCCAGCAGCCGCGCCTCGCTGGCCAGGTGCGCCTGGCGCGTGGTGAGGTTGGCGTCGTCCAGCGAACGCAGGGCGAACAGGGTGCTACCGGTGATCACCAGCGCCAGCACGATGGCGAGGGCAATCCCGAGCTGCGAGGCGATTCGGGCACGCGGTTGAGACATGGCAAGGCTCCTGGCAAGAGGCCGGGATCGTCCTGATCACGCTGACCGCCCGCTGCATATCGACGGGGAATCGCGTCCTCTTCCGGGACGCTGGTGCAAGTTGATCGGCGTCTGTAGGAAATACTTGAGTGCGGGACCGGGATATTCGCAAACGTTTTCTTGCCGTGGCCTCAGAGAGGTTGTCAGCCCTGTGCCGACAGGATTTGCACAGCCGGCAAATCCATCGCCGCCGCCTCCTCCTGCAAAAACACGCTAAGCCGGCGCAACCGCTCCCCGCCCGGCCGGGTCCGTGGCCACACCAGGTAGTAGTCCATGCCGCTGGCTACCGCAGTCGGCCAGGGCAGGCTCAACCGCCGCTGCGCCACATCCTCGGCCACCATCAGCAGGTCGCCCATGGAGATCCCGTAGCCCCGCGCGGCGGCGATCATGCCCAGCTCCAAGGTGTCGAACACCTGCCCGCCCTTGAGCGAGATCTTGTCGGTCAGGCCCATGCGCGCCAGCCAAGCCCGCCAGTCGCGCTTGTCCGGCGTGGGATGCAGCAACTCGATACCGGCCAGGCGCCGCTCGTCCCAAGGCGCATCATCGAGCAGGTCCGGCGCACCTACCGGAATCAGCAACTCGGAGAACAACCGGCGCACTTCCCAGTCCGCCGGGAAGCTGCCATCGCTGAGCAGCACTGCACAGTCGAACGGCTCCTGGTTGAAGTCGACATGGTCGACATCCATCCAGGCACTGGTGAGTTGCACCTCGTTGCCGGGCTGCAGATGGCGGAAGCGACTCAGGCGCGCCAGCAGCCAGCGCATGGTCAGGGTCGAAGGGGCCTTCATGCGCAGGATGTCATCTTCGCCGCGCAAGGTTTCGCAAGCCCGCTCCAGGGAAGCAAAACCATCACGCACACCAGGCAGCAGCATGCGCGCGGCTTCGGTCAGCTGCAAGCTGCGGCCATTGCGCACGAACAGGCGACAGGCGAAATGCTCCTCCAGGGTGCGGATATGCCGGCTCACCGCGCTCTGGGTAATCGCCAGCTCTTCCCCGGCGCGGGTGAACGAGCTCAGCCGAGCAGCGGCTTCAAATGCGCGCAACGCATAGAGCGGAGGCAGTTGGCGAATCATGGCGCACCTGTCATACGGGAGCTGGATAGGAGCAGATGATCATACAGGCATGAGTCAGACTCATGACACCGATCGCATTTATCCTTTTGTGCAAAGCTGACCGAAGCCTCAGAATCGACGGCTCGTTTCCAGAATCATCAAGAAGGACCGCCCCCATGCACGTCGCGCCCACCACCGAACTCAAGGCTTTGCTGCGCCTGGCCGGGCCGCTGATCGCCTCGCAGTTGGCGCACATGCTGATGGTGCTCACCGACACCCTGATGATGGCCCGCATCAGCCCGCAGGCCCTGGCCGGCGGTGGCCTGGGCGCGGCGAGCTACTCGTTCGTGTCGATCTTCTGCCTGGGCGTGATCGCCGCGGTGGGCACGCTGGTGGCCATCCGCAAGGGCGCCAACGACATCGAGGGCGTCACCCGCCTGGCGCAGAGTGGCCTGTGGCTGGCCTGGGGCCTGGCGCTGGTCTCGGCACTGGTGATGTGGAACCTCAAGCCGGTGCTGCTGTTGTTCGGCCAGAAGCCGGAGAACGTCGACTCGGCGATGCAGTTGCTGACCCTGCTGCCGCTTGCCCTCCCCGGTTACATGACTTTCATGGCCCTGCGCGGTTTTACCAGTGCCCTGGGCCACTCCACGCCGGTGATGGTCATCAGCCTGGTAGGCACGGTGTTCAACTACCTGTTCAACCACGCCCTGATCGAAGGCATGTTCGGCCTGCCCAAGCTGGGGCTGATGGGTATTGGCCTGGTCACGGCGGTGGTGACCCTGGGCATGGCCATCGCGCTCGCACTGTATATCCGCTGGCACAAGGCCTATGCCGCCTACCCGCTGCGCAAGGGCCTGCTGCGCCCTTCCCTGTCGGCACTGCGCGAGCTGTGGCGGCTGGGCCTGCCGATCGGCGGCACCTATATGGTCGAAGTTGGTCTGTTCGCCTTTGCCGCCCTGTGCATGGGCGTGCTCGGCAGCACGGAGCTGGCGGCGCACCAGATCGCCCTGCAGATCGTCTCCACCGCGTTCATGGTGCCGACGGGCCTTTCGTATGCGGTGACCATGCGCGTCGGCCTTTATTACGGCGCCGGCAACTTGCTGGCGGCCCGTAGCGCCGGGCGCGTGGGCATTGGTTTTGGCGCATCGCTGATGTTCGCCTTCGCGGCACTGTTCTGGTTGCTGCCGGATGCCCTGGTCGGGCTGTTCATCGACCGCAACGACCCGGCCTTCGCCGCGATCTTCATGCTGGCCGTGCAATTGGTGATGGTGGCGGCGTGGTTCGAACTGTTCGATGGCGTGCAGACCATTGCCATGGGCTCGATCCGCGGCCTGAAGGACGCCAAGACCACCTTCCTGATCGGCCTGGTGTGCTACTGGCTGGTGGGTGCGCCAAGTGCCTGGCTGTTCGCCTTCACCTTCGGTGGCGGTGCACAGGGTATCTGGTGGGGGCTGGCCCTGGGTCTGGCCTGCGCAGCGGTGGCGCTGACGTTCGGCTTCGAATGGCGGATGAAGCGGCTGCTGGGCAAGGCTGAGCGTGCACGGCGGGCAGCATTGTCGGTCTGAGCCCCCCGGAGCCCCTGCGCGCGCCATCGCCGCGCGGGCGGCGCTCGATTTCACAAGCGCCGCAACTGTATCGCTGAACACTTTGAAGTCAGCATCCATCTAAAACTGTACTACTGTACTGCTATATACCTCACTTCCTGCCGACCATTTCCCTGCCAACACCACAAAACCGCACCAAAAAAGTGCGCACCAGTACAGTTCCCTCAATAACCGGTGCAACAGTCGCTTTCAACAGTTAACTGGCCCATCACAATACACCTGAACTGTACCTACTGTTCTGGACGAGAGAGGAGGAAGATGGGCACCAGTTAAATCACTCCCTAATGCCGCCACAAGCGGAAGGATGACACATCATGGAACGTACCCTCAGTTCCGACCTGGTTTTCGAAAACGCCCAAGCTTCCAACGCCGCCCTGCCGCTGCGCGTCCTGTCCACCCTGGTACTGTGGCAGCGCCGCATGGCTAGCCGCCGCCAGCTGGCGCGCCTGGACTCCCGCCTGCTGGCCGACGCCGGTATCAGCGAGTCGCAGCGCTACGAAGAGCTGAGCAAGCCTTTCTGGCGCTAAGCGCCGGCCGCCGGCCCAGGCCGGCACCGTGAATTCTCAAGAACCCGCCGCAGGCAACTGCGGCGGTTTTTTTGTTGTGAGCCGCGCAATAGAGCTCTCGCGCAAGCAACCGTAACAGTTCTATAAAAATCAAAATCTATAGATACAGTTACGATTTGATCCGTTTTTCGCGCCCAGGCGTCAGAACCGACGCGTGTTACGCTTGTCATACGCGCCTGGCATAGAAAGTACCGTGACGAGCCAAGCGAGCGTCCGATAACCAGAACCACCCTTGACCCTGTGCAGGAGTCCACCAACATGTCCCGTTATCACCTGATTGGCGCCGCCTTGCTGCTGTCCCTCACCGGTGCCGCCCACGCCACCAGCTTCGTCGTCACCACCGATGCCGTCGTCGGCGCCGTAGCCGCCTCGACCGATGCCACGTCCGATATCTCCTCCTCGTTCCGCGACGACAAGATCGTCAAGGCCGCCCGTGACGATGCCGCCAGCTTCGTCGGCAGCGATGGCGCCATCCGCGGCGCCAAGCTGGAAAGCGCATTCGTGCACATCCGCCAGCAGTTGCCGGCCCTGCAAGCCAGCGATGCGCAGCTGGCGCGCGCCATCCTCGCCATCTGACCTTGCCCTTGCCCCGGATTCACTGGCCCCGAGCCGTGCATCCGGGGTAGCCTTCGCAGCCCGAGACAATCGCCACTTCAAAGCCCATGCGTTACCTACTGCTTTCCTTTGTCGCCCTGGCCTGCATGAACAGCGCCCAGGCGATGGATGCCACCACCCAGAGCCTGGTCATCACGAGTTACGTCACCAGCCAAGTGACTGCCGCCCCCTTCGACCGCAAACGGATCGTCGCGGCCCGTGACGATGCCGCCGTGTTCGTCGCCAGCGACGGCCTGATCCGTGGCGCCCGCCTGGAGGCGGCGTTCGACGCCCTGCGCCAAGGCTGCGCCCGGCACTCTGTCGGTGACCGTGAACTGGCCGAGGCGATTCTCGTCCAATAACTACTACCCGCTCCCTTGTATTTCCGGAGATGCTCCATGCGTAAACCGCTGATCGCCGCCACCCTCGGCATGCTGCTGCTCGCCGACCTGGCCCACGCACAAACCCTGGTGGCCACCAGCAACATCATCGTCCGCGCCTTTGGCCGGTCGATCGACTTCACCTCCGACACCACCACCTCGATCCGCGACTCGAAAGTGGTGCGTGAAGCCCACGACGACGCCGCCAGCTTCGTCGCCAGCAATGGCGACATCCGCGGCGCGCAGCTCGAAGCCGCCTTCGACACCTTGCGCGCCCGTGTGCCCGAAGCCCGCGACGCCAGCGACCAGGTGCTGGCCGAAGCCATCCTCGCCCTGTGAAGCGCATGCGTGCCTGGCTGCTGGGCTGCGCCCTGACGCTGCTTGGCACGCCCGCCCTGGCCGATCTGCAGCTCGTGCTGCAGACCGACGGCCTCGACCCTTCGCAACGGCAGGCCAGCCAGGTGCTGCTCGACGAAGCCATGGCCAAGCTGCCACCGCGCTTCAAGCAGCAACTCGACCGGCAGATCCTGGTCAGCTGGACCACACGCATGCCCGAGGATGCCTATGGCCAGGCCTCGCCGGTCGCCAGCCTGGATCTAAACCGACGCCTGCTACCGGGCCTAGTGGATGGCAGCGCCGCCCGCGAGAAGACCAACCGCCCCCATGGCACCGTCCGCGAAGAACTGCTGGCCACCGTGCTCCACGAGCTGACCCATATCTATGACCGCGCCCGCCTGTGGCCGGAGGCTGAGCGCCAGCTGATCAGCCGCTGCAAGCGCCAGCAGGGCGCGCTTGGCAAAGTCGGCCTGCCGCAGGACTGTCGCGGCCAGGCCGAACGCCGCTTCACCTTGAGCGACGATCCGCGCCTGCTGGACCTGGCCGGCTGGCCGCAGTACGTCGGCCGGCGCGGCGAGCGCGAGCAGCACAACGGCCAGCTGGTGCGCAGCCCGGACCCCTACGAGCTGAGCAGCCCGAAGGAATTCGTCGCGGTCAACATGGAGTACTTCCTCCTCGATCCCAGCTACGGCTGCCGCCGCCCGGCACTGAACCAGTACCTGCGCGACCACTTTGCCTGGGCGCCGCAACAAGATGTCTGCGCCAAGGGCCTGCCGTTCCTCAACGCCGGCAACGACTTTGCCCGCCAACCCTTGGGCGAGATCGACCCGGAGCGGGTCTACGAGGTCGACTACCTGCTGGCAGAAGCCAACCAGAACTGGGTCAGCCGCTGGGGCCACAGCATGCTGCGCCTGGTGATCTGCGCCCCGGGCCGCCCACGCGGGCCGGCCTGTCGCCTGGACCTCGACCAGAGCCTGGTGCTGTCGTACCGCGCCTTCGTCAATGATGTGCAGCTGTCCAGCTGGGACGGCCTGGTCGGCGCCTACCCGTCGCGGCTGTTCGTGCTGCCGCTGGGGCAGGTGATCGACGAGTACACCAAGACCGAGCTGCGCAGCCTGGCCTCGGTGCCGCTCAAGCTCAGCCGCGCCGAGATCGAGAACCTGGTGCGCCAGGCCGCCGAGATGCACTGGAGCTACGACGGCAACTACTACTTCCTGTCCAACAACTGCGCGGTGGAGTCGCTCAAGCTGCTGCGCAGCGGCACCGGCAATCCACGCCTGAATGACCTGGACAGCATCATGCCCAACGGCCTGCTCGAGGTCATGAAGGGCAGGGGGCTGGCCAATACCAGCGTGCTCGACGATCCACGCGAAGCCCTGCGCCTGGGCTATCGCTTCGACTCTTACCGCGACCGCTACCAGGCGATGTTCGAGGTGTTGCGCAAGCAGCTGCCAATCAAACAGACGACGGTGGAAGACTGGTTGGCGCTGGACGCCGAGCAGCGCCGCCAGTGGTTCGAGCGCGCCGACCTGCGCACCAGCGCGGCCTTGCTGCTGCTCGAACAGGCCGGGCTGCGGCGCCAGCTGCTGCTGGCCCAGGATGAGGTCAAGCAACGCTACCTGAACGGGCGGGCACTCAAGGATGGCAGTTTCGACAAGGCCAACGAGACCTTGCAGGCGATGCTGGCCAACAGCGGCTTCCTCAGCCGCCCGGCGGAATTGCTCGGGGCAGGGGGCTACGGCCTGCCGCAGCCGGACGAGCGCAAGCAACTGGAGCAGGTGAGCAGCGAGCGCCAGGCGCAGCTGCTGCGCCTGAGCACCGACCTCGACCAGCAGGTGAGGGCGCTGCTGGGGCCCGAGCGGGGCCGGGAAATCAAGGCGGTGGAGGCCAATATCAAGCAGGTAGGCGAGCACCTGCGGGCGTTGCACAAGGCCGCCGGAGGATTGCAACTGCCCTAGAGGTTTTCTTCATTCTCCTCCGGCAACCCCGGGTCGACCTGCAACCACGGCAACCGACTCCCCACCCAGATATGCCGATTGGCCGGCACCCGCTCCGGGTGATCCAGCGTCGCCACGGTCACATCGATCGAGTCCGGGCTATGGGTCGTCACCAGCGCCACGTGCGCCCCGCAACTGCCACAGAAATAGCGACTGCAGGTTTCCGGCGCCCTATAGCGCTGCGGTGAGCCCGCCAACCACTGGAAAGCCTCGGAGGGCAGGGTGACCCAGGTCACCAGCGTGCCCCCGCTGACCCGCCGGCAGATCGAACAATGGCAATGGGCGACATTGCCCAGGGCGCCCGACAAGCGATAACGCAGGGCACCGCAATGGCACCCGCCTTCCACGACATCCACCATCGTAACGACCTCCCGTCGCCTGGCACCAGCCGAAAGCTGGCTGAAAGCTTGCCCACATAGGATAGCGCCACCACCGGCAGCAGACCGGCCAGCCAGGGCACCCGGAAACTTCCGCGCCCGGCCCAATCAACAACAACAATGGTGATTCTGATGTTTTCCTGTGCCCGCCTTTTCGCAGTCCCCCTCCGCCTGCTCCTCGCGCAGCGCCTGACGCGCTGATCCGCCCGAATCGTCCTTCCTTTCGCCGCGCCACGCCTGGAGTACCGCCATGCTGACCTTCCTCGGCTTCGCCATGGTCATCACCTTCATGTACCTGATCATGACCAAGCGCCTGTCGGCCTTGATCGCGCTGATCCTGGTACCGATCCTGTTCGCCCTGTTCGGCGGCTTCTACAGCGACATCGGCCCGATGATGCTGCAGGGCATCAGCAAGCTCGCGCCCACCGGCGTGATGCTGATGTTCGCCATTCTCTACTTCGCCTTGATGATCGACTCCGGCCTGTTCGACCCAGCCGTGCGCAAGATCCTCAAGCTGGTCAAGGGCGACCCGCTGAAAGTTTCGGTCGGCACCGCGGTGCTGGCCCTGGTGGTGTCCCTGGACGGTGACGGCGCCACCACCTACATGATCTGCTGCGCCGCCATGCTGCCGATGTACAGCCGCCTGGGGATGAGCCCGCGGATCATGGCCGGCCTGATCATCCTCGCCGGCGGGGTGATGAACATGACCCCGTGGGGCGGCCCAACCGCGCGCGCCGCCAGCGCCCTGCACGTGGACCCTTCGGACATCTTCGTGCCGATGATCCCGGCCATGGCCTTCGGTGTGCTGGCGATCCTCGCCATCGCCTACTGGTACGGCCTGCGTGAACGTGCCCGCCTCGGTGAACTGCACCTGCCGACCGACGACATCGACCACAGCGAAATCAGCGTGTCGCAGTTCCCGGAAGCCCGCCGGCCCAAGCTGCTGTGGTTCAACGGCGCCCTGACCGCCGCGCTGATGGTCGCGCTGATCGCCGGCGTACTGCCCCTGCCGGTGCTGTTCATGATTGCCTTCAGCATCGCCATGATCGTCAACTACCCGTGCCTGCAGCAGCAGAAGGACCGCATCGCCGCCCACGCCTCCAGCGTGCTGGCCGTGAGCGGGCTGATCTTCGCCGCTGGCATCTTCACCGGCATCCTGTCGGGTACCGGCATGGTCGATGCCATGTCCAAGAGCCTGCTGGCGGTGATCCCGGAAGCGTTCGGCCCCTACATGGCGGTGATCACCGCACTGGTCAGCATGCCGTTCACCTTCTTCATGTCCAACGACGCCTTCTACTACGGCGTGCTGCCGGTGCTGTCGGAGTTCGCCAGCCACTACGGCGTCACCCCGGTGGAAATGGCCCGCGCGTCGATCGTCGGGCAGCCGGTACACCTGCTCAGCCCACTGGTACCCTCCACCTACCTGCTGGTGGCCCTGGCCGGCATCGAGTTCGGCGATCACCAGCGCTTCACCCTCAAGTGGGCAGTGCTGGTGTGCCTGTGCATAATGTTCGGCGCTCTGGCACTGGGGACTTTCCCGCTGTTCAGCAGTCTGTAATACAAGCGCCTCATCCAACCGCAAAGCGCCCGCCATCAGGGCGCTTTGCCTTTACCGCTCGAAGGAATACACATGGAATGGCTGACCAGCCCGGAAATCTGGGTTGCCTTTTTCACCCTCACCGCGCTTGAGATCGTGCTCGGGATCGACAACATCATCATGATCTCGATCCTGGTCAGCCGCATGCCCAAGCACATGCAACCGCGCACGCGGATATTCGGCCTGGCCCTGGCCATGGTCACGCGGATCATGCTGCTGCTGTCGATCACCTGGGTCATGCGCCTGACCGACGACCTGTTCCATGTGCTGGGCGAGGGTATCTCCGGCCGCGACCTGATCCTGTTCTTCGGCGGCCTGTTCCTCTTGTGGAAAAGCTCCCAGGAGATCTACCACGGCCTGGAAGGCGAGGACGAAAACCCCGACGAGCCGAAAGGGGCTGGCGGCAAGTTCTTCTACACCATCATCCAGATCGCCATCATCGACATCGTGTTCTCGCTGGACTCGGTGATCACCGCGGTGGGCATGGTCTCCCACGTACCGGTGATGATCGCCGCGATCATCGTCGCCGTGCTGGTGATGATGCTCTGCGCCGGCACCATCAGCGATTTCATCGACAAGCATCCGTCGCTGAAGATGCTCGCACTTTCGTTCCTGATCGTCGTCGGTACGGTGTTGATCGCCGAGTCCTTCGATGTGCATGTGCCCAAGGGCTATGTCTACTTCGCCATGGCTTTCTCGCTGGCGGTGGAGGCGATCAACATCCGCATGCGCACGGCGATGGCACGCAAGAAGGGCAAGGAACACGATCCAGTGAAACTGCGCAAGGACATCCCGGGTCAATAAACCCAGGAAGCGCGGTAGCAAAAGGGCCCTTCGGGGCCTTTTTTGCTGCCGACGATGAGGCCAGAGCATGTTTCAAATACGTTTCACCCATGCCAAGCTGGCGCCAGCCACGCAAAACAACTAAAGCTTCAGTGAGCACTGGAAAAAACAGCCCACCCCCGGGCCAGGCTCGCCGCTGCACCCATTGGCCCCGCCCAGGGGCATAGAAGAAAAGGGGGCCCGACCATGCTGACCCTGCTCAATCTGCTATCCGCCGTGGCGTTGCTGGTGTGGGGCACCCATATCGTGCGTACCGGCATCCTGCGGGTCTATGGCTCGAACCTGCGCCGCGTGCTCGGCCAGAACATGAACAAGCGCCCGCTGGCCTTCATCGCCGGTATCCTGGTCACCGCCATGGTGCAGAGCAGCAACGCCACCGCCATGCTGGTCACCTCGTTCGTCGGCCAGGGCCTGATGGCCATGACCCCGGCCTTGGCGATCATGCTCGGTGCCGACGTCGGGACCGCGCTGATGGCGCGGGTGCTGACCTTCGACCTGTCCTGGCTGTCGCCGCTGCTGATCTTCCTCGGGGTGATCTTCTTCCTCTCGCGCAAGCAGACCCGCGCTGGCCAGCTAGGCCGCGTCGGCATCGGCCTGGGCCTGATCATCCTGGCGCTGCAGCTGATCGTCCACGCCGCCGCGCCGATCACCCACGCCCAAGGGGTGAAGGTGCTGTTCGCCTCGCTCACCGGCGATATCCTCCTCGATGCCCTGATCGGCGCGCTGTTCGCCATGATCTCCTACTCCAGCCTGGCCGCCGTGCTGCTCACCGCCACCCTGGCGGGCGCCGAGGTAATCAGCCTGCCGGTGGCCATCGGCCTGGTGATCGGCGCCAACATCGGCAGCGGCCTGCTCGCCTTCCTTACCACCAGCCTGCAGAACAGCGCCGGGCGCCGGGTGGCGCTGGGCAGCCTGTTGTACAAGGTGATCGGCCTGCTGCTGATCATCCCGGTGCTGCACCCGCTGGTGGCCTGGATGGACAGCCTGAGTTTCAGCCCGCAGGAGCTGGTGATCGGCTTCCACCTGCTCTACAACACCTTGCGCTGCCTGCTGATGCTGCCGACGGTCAAACCCATGGGCCGCCTGTGCGGCTACCTGCTGCCCGAACGCGACAACGGCAATGGCCACCACCAGCCACGCCACCTGGACCCGACCGCGTTGAACACCCCCAGCCTGGCGCTGGTCAACGCCGTGCGCGAGACCCTGCGCCTGGGCGATATCGTCGACAGCCTGCTCGAGGCCATGCTCGGCGCCCTGCGCGGTACCCAGACGGCCTTGCCGCAACAGGTTCGGGCCCTCGGGGAAGATGCCGAGGCACTGTACAACGCCATCAAGCTGTACCTGGCGCAGATGCCCCGTGAAGACCTCGCCGAACAGGAAAACCGGCGCTGGGCAGAGATCATCGAGGTGGCGATCAACCTCAAGCTGGCCTGCGACCTGATCGAGCGCATGCTGCGCAAGGTGCAGCAGCAGAAGACCTCGCAGCGCCGGGAGTTTTCCCAGGTCGGCCTGGAGGAGTTGACCGGCCTGCAGGAGCAATTGCTGGCCAACCTGCGCCTGGGCCTGTCGGTGTTCCTCAGCGCCGACCCACAGAGCGCGCACCAATTGCTGCGCGAGAAACGTCGCTTCCGCGCCCAGGAGCGGCGCCTGGCCCACGCCCATGTCAGCCGCCTGCAACGTAAAGTGGTGCAGAGTATCGAGACCAGTTCGCTACACTTGGAGCTCATTGCCGACATGAAGCGTTTGAACTCTTTGTTCTGCAGCAGTGCCTATGTGGTACTGGGCGGCACCGATACCGGCGGGCTGATGCTCGACAGCGTGCCGGACGAAGCCCGCCAGCCTTGAGCCACGACACCCCGGAGACCGAAGCTCGCCTATGCGTTGCCTGTTGTTCGTTTGCCTGCTGATCTGCAGCCTGCCCACGCTCGCCCTCGACCGCTCGCGGGTCGAGGGCTACCTGCTGCCCAACGGCCTGCAGGTAATCCTCAAGTCCGGCTACGAGCGCGATCATGTGTCGATCCGCCTGGTGGTGGGCGTGGGCCTGGACGACTTCGACTGTGACCAGCGCGAGCTGCCGCACCTGCTCGAACACCTGCTGTTCAGCGGTATCGACGAGACGGGCGAGGGCGGCCTGGAGGAGCGCATCCAGGCCCTGGGCGGGGAGTGGAACGCCTTTACCAGCAACGCCGACACCACCTTCGTCATCGAGGCACCGGCGCGCAACCAGCGCAAGGTGCTCGACCTGCTGCTGGCGGTGGTCCGCGATACCCACATCGACGCCAAGGCGCTGGCCACCGCGAAAAAGATCATCGAGCGCGAGGACGGTGGCCATTATGGCCGCCTGCAACGCTGGCTCGATCGCCAGGACATCGGCCATCCGGCCAGTGACCAGCTGGCCACCGAGCTGGGCCTGAAATGCCCGGAACGCTCCAACCTCGACGACATGACACTGGAGCAGGTCCAGCAGTTGCGCGAGCACTGGTATGTGGCCAACAACATGTCGCTGATCGTCGTCGGCGGCCTCGACCGCCTGCTGCCGGCCTATCTGGAACGCACCTTCGGCGAGCTGCCGGCGACCGAGCCCGAAGAACGCCGCAACCTCGAAAGTATCAGCCAGCAGGCCGAGCCGCGTCGCGACCTGACCCGCGGCTGGCTGGGCGACAACGTCAAGCTGCACTGGCTGTTCATCGAGCCGACCCTGGAGGAGGGGCACGACCAGACCCTCGAGCTGCTGTCGCGCTACCTGGACTGGGCGCTGTACGACCAGTTGCGCCTGCGCCACGGGCTTTCATACGGGCCATCGGTGCAACGCGAGAGCTTTGGCGACAGCGGGCTGCTCAGCCTGAATGCCGACCTCGAGCGCCAGGACCTCGACAAGGCACTCAAGGTACTCGAGCAGTTGTTCGACCACCTGCGCAAGCATGGCCTGGACCCGGACACCTTCGCCCGCATCAAGGAGGCAGCGATTGCCCGGGAGAGCTGGACCACCCAGGGCAACGCGGCGCTCGCCGACTACTACTGGGGGGCGCTCAACGCCTACGAGGACGGGCGCTTCACCGACCCGGTGCGAGAACTTCGCCAGGTCAGCCTGAAACAGGCCGATGCGGCGCTGCGCGAGCTGCTCAAGGAGCCTGGTTACCTGCGTATCGAGAAGCCGTTGCTGGGCTATGACGAGTTGTATGGGCTGGTGGCGTTGTTGTTGGGGCTGATACTGGCGGTCGGGTTGATCCGTCGCCGTCGGCCACACACCAAGCCCAGCGGTGCTACACGGGCGCCTTGATTCGGCGGTATCCTGTAAGCCGTTCGCTAGCGCTCATCGCGGGGCAAGCCCGCTCCCACGCCGACTCATGCGTGGGAGCAGGCTTGCCCCGCGATGAAGCTGGCACAGCCATCCACCGCTCCCTGTTGCTTGCCCCATGCCCCCACTCCCCAGCTTTATCCTGCGCATCATCGAGCTGCTCAAGCGCTACCCCGGCATCATTGCGCTCTACGGCTTCGTCTCGGGGATCGGCAGCTTCATCCTGGTCGACCGCCAGGCCGGCCTGGCCAGATGGATCGCCATCGCGATGCTGGTCAGCTGGGTCTGGCTGATGCTGGAGAACACCCTCACCGAACTGTTCGCCCGCACCTTCAAGCGCGAGATCCCACAACCGCTGCTGCGCTTCGCGACGCAGATGATTCACCAGGAAAGCCTGTTCTTCGTCCTGCCGTTCTTCTTCATCACCACCACCTGGAACAGCGGCCAGCTGGTGTTCACCGGCCTGCTCGGTGCCGCGGGGCTGATCTCGATCATCGACCCGCTGTATCACAAGTGGCTGGTGCCGCGGCGCTGGCTGTTCCTGGCGCTGCATACCCTGACGCTGTTCGCGGCCATGCTCACGGCGCTGCCGATCATCCTTCACCTGACCACCGCGCAGAGCTTCAAGCTTGCGCTGATCGCCGCCATGGCGCTGTCGTTCCCGAGCCTGGCCAGCAGCTTCCCGATCAACACCTGGCGCCGTGGCGTAGCGCTGGTGCTGGTGACCCTGGCGGTGGGCGGCGGCGGCTGGCTGCTGCGCTCCTGGGTGCCGCCGGCCACGCTGTGGATGACCGACGTGGCGATCAGCACCGAGGTGCTCAACCGCCAGCCAGGCGCGTCGCTGGAGGAAGTAGCAGCCAGCCGCATCCGCAGTGGCGGGCTGTATGCCTACACCGCCATCAACGCGCCGCGCGGGCTGAACGAGCGCATCTACCATGTGTGGCAGCTCGACGGCAAAGAGGTCGACCGCATCGCCCTGGACATCCACGGCGGGCGCAAGGAGGGCTACCGCGCCTGGACCCACAAGCAGAACTTCCCACCGAATCCCGTGGGCAAGTGGCAGGTGAGGGTGCTGACCGAGGACGGGCAGGTGATCGGGGTGTTGCGGTTCAGGGTGGTCGAATCCTGACAAGATCGCCGGGCAAGTCGCATCGGCGCACCGCCGCTCCCACGCCATGATTCTGGTGGGAGCGGGCCTGCCCCGTGATGGGCTATGATCTGAGTCGCCGATTCACCAGTCAGATGCATGGAGCCTATGACCGCCCCGAGCGCTACCCTGGACACCGAGCAGCAGCCCACCCGCCTGCGCATCGTCGGCGACTGGACCCTGGCCCACTACGCCGAGCTCAAGCGCGAATGCCAGCGCCTGGGCAGCCAGTACGGCGATGACACCCAGGTCGACCTCAGCCAGCTGGGCCGCCTGGACACCGCCGGTGCCTCGCTGCTGGCCGAACTGCTGGGCTCCGAACGCCTGTCGCGCTGCAGCGACGAACTCCCCGACGCCAGCCGGGCCTTGCTGAAGAACGTCTATTGCTCGGTGCAGGACTACTGCATCCCGGTCAAGGAACCGGAGCAGCCAGTGCTGCTGCTCCTGCTGGCGCGCATCGGCCGCGCCGTCGACCAGCTGTGGCAGGACACCACCCAGGTGCTGGGTTTCATCGGCCTGATCCTGCAGACCTTGTTCCTGCGCCTGTTCCAGCCGCATCGCTGGCGGGTCACCCCGGTGGTCGCGCACCTCGAGCAGACCGGCCTGGACGCCGCGCCCATCGTCGCCTTGCTGACCTTTCTGGTCGGCGCCGTTGTGGCCTTCCTGGGCGCCACGGTGCTGGCCGACTTCGGCGCGACGATCTTCACCGTCGACCTGGTGGCGTTCTCCTTCCTGCGCGAGTTCGCCGTGCTGCTGACCGCCATCCTCATGGCCGGGCGCACCGCCAGCGCGTTCACCGCGCAGATCGGCTCGATGAAGGCCAACGAGGAGATCGACGCCATCCGCACCCTGGGCCTGAACCCCATCGAGCTGCTGGTTGTGCCCCGGGTGCTTGCACTGTTGATCGCATTGCCATTGCTGACCTTCGTCGCGATGCTCTGCGGCATGGTCGGTGGCGCGGTGGTCTGCGCCCTGACCCTGGACATCTCGCCTGCCATGTTCCTCTCGCTGCTGCAGAGCGACATCGGCGTGCAGCATTTCCTCGTGGGCATGGCAAAGGCGCCATTCTTTGCCTTCCTGATCGCCGCCATCGGCTGCCTGGAGGGCTTCAAGGTCAGCGGCAGCGCCGAGTCGGTGGGCGCCCACACCACCTCCGCCGTGGTGCAATCGATCTTCGTGGTCATCGTGCTGGACGCGGTGGCCGCGCTGTTCTTCATGGAGATGGGCTGGTGACTGAAGCGGTGATCGAAGCCCGGGGCCTGTGCAACCGCTTCGGCAGCCAGAGCGTGCACGAGAACCTCGACCTGGACCTGTACCGCGGTGAGATCCTCGCCGTGGTCGGCGGTTCGGGCAGCGGCAAGTCGGTGCTGCTGCGCAGCATCGTCGGCCTGCGCCGGCCCAATGAAGGCACGGTCAAGGTGTTCGGCCAAGACCTGGCCACGCTCGACGAAAACCAGCGTTCGCTGGTCGAACGCCGCTTCGGCGTGCTGTTCCAGAAGGGCGCGCTGTTCTCCTCCCTGACCGTTACCGAGAACGTCGCCCTGCCGCTGATCGAGCATGCCGGGCTGTCGCGGGCCGACGCCGAGCACCTGGCCGGGGTCAAGCTGGCGTTGGCCGGGCTACCGATCAGCGCCGCCGACAAGTACCCGGCCTCGCTGTCCGGCGGCATGATCAAGCGCGCCGCCCTGGCCCGCGCCCTGGCCCTGGACCCGGACATCCTGTTCCTCGACGAGCCCACCGCCGGCCTCGACCCGATCGGCGCCGCCGCCTTCGACCAGTTGATCCTCACCCTGCGCGACGCCCTGGGCTTGTCGGTGTTCCTCATCACCCACGACCTGGACACGCTCTACACCATTACCGACCGGGTGGCGGTGCTGTCGCAGAAGAAGGTGCTGGTAGCCGGGCCCCTGGCCGAGGTCGAGCAGACCGTTGATCCCTGGATTCACGAATACTTTCACGGCCCGCGTGGCCGGGCGGCCGAAGACGCCGCCCTGCGCGCCCGCCAGGAGCGCTGAACGATGGAAACCCGAGCTCATCATGTCCTGATCGGCCTGGTCACCGTGCTGGTGGTGGCGGGCGCCATGCTGTTCGGCCTGTGGCTGACCAAGTCCAGTGTCGACGACGCTTTCAAGGACTACGAAGTGGTGTTCAACGAGGCGGTCTCGGGCCTGTCCCGCGGCAGCCCGGTGCAGTACAACGGCATCAAGGTCGGTGATGTCAGCAGCCTGCGCCTGGACCCGAAGGACCCGCGCCGGGTTCTGGCTCGCGTGCGCCTCAGCGGCGACACGCCGGTCAAGGAGGACACCCAGGCCAAGCTGACCCTGGCGGGGGTGACCGGCAACTCGTTCATCCAGCTCAGCGGCGGCACGCCGCAAAGCCCGGAACTCAAGGGCAAGGACGGCAAGCTGCCGGTGATCGTCGCCTCGCCATCGCCAATCTCGCGCCTGCTCAACGACAGCAGCGACCTGGTGACCAACATCAACCTGCTGCTGCACAACGCCAACCAGATGTTCTCCTCGAGCAACATCGAGCGCCTCAGCAATACCTTGGCCAACCTCGAGCAGACCACCGGCGCCTTCGCCAACCAGAAGGGCGGGATTTCCGAGGCCATCGAACAGCTGGCTCAGGTCGGCAAGCAGGCCAATGCCACCCTGGCCGAGACCCAGGCCCTGATGCGCAACGCCAATGGCCTGCTCGGCACCCAGGGCAAGCAGGCCATCGGCAGCGCCGAGCAGGCCATGCAGTCGCTGGCCGAAAGCACGGCGACCATCAACAGCCTGCTGCAGGACAACCGCCAGTCCCTGGACGACGGCGCCCAGGGACTGAACCAGATCGCCCCGGCAATCCGCGAACTGCGCGAGACCCTCAACTCGCTCAAGGGCATCTCCCGGCGCCTGGAAGCCGACCCCAGCGGCTACCTGCTGGGCCGCGACAACAACAAGGAGTTCCAGCCATGAAGCTGTCGCTGCGCCTGGCCGCACTCGTTTCCACCCTGAGCCTGGCTACGGCCTGCTCGATCCTGCCGCAGTCCGAGCCTGTGGATATCTATCGTCTGCCGGTGAGCCAGACCGCCCGCAGTGCCGCGCCGCTGGACTGGTCGCTGCGCCTGAACAAGCCACTGGCCAGCGAAGCCCTGGCCGGGCCGCGTATCGCGGTCATTCCCCAGGGGGATGTGATCAGCAGCTACAAGGGCGCCCGCTGGAGCGATCCGACGCCGATGCTGGTGCGCAATCGCCTGCTCGACGGCTTCCAGCGCGATGGCCGAGTGCAGCGCCTGAGTGCCGACGACAGCAACCTGCAGGCGGACTACGAGCTGGGTGGCGAACTGCAAGCGTTCCAGAGCGAGTACCGCCCGGGCGGGGCAGTGGAGGTGGTGATCCGCTACGATGCACGGCTGGTGCAGGGCCGCAGCCAGCGCATTCTCGCCAGTAAACGCTTCGAGGTACGCCAGCCGCTAGGCAGCCAGCAAGTGCCGGCAGTGGTCGCCGGCTTCGGTACAGCCAGCGACCAGCTGGCGCGCCAGGTGATCGACTGGACTGTCAGCCAGGCTCAGGCGAAGAACCAGTAGCAGACGAAGATCGCCGCGATCACCCCGGACAACTCGGCCAGCAGCGCGCAACCCACCGCGTGGCGCACGCGCTGGATACCCACCGCGCCAAAGTACACCGCCAGCACGTAGAAGGTGGTTTCGGTGCTGCCCTGGACGGTCGCCGCCACCAGCGCCGGGAAGCTGTCCACGCCCTGGGTCTGCATGGTCTCGATCAGCATCGCCCGCGCCGCACTGCCGGAGAACGGCTTGACCAGCGCCGTGGGCAGGCCCTCGACGAAGCGCGTATCCAGGCCCATCCAGGTCACCGCGTGGCGAATGCCGTCCAGGGCCAGCTCCAGGGCGCCCGAAGCGCGCAGCACGCCCACGGCCACCAGCATCGCCACCAGGTAGGGCAACAGCCCCTTGGCCACGTCGAAACCCTCCTTGGCACCCTCGACAAAAGCCTCGTACACCTGCACCCGGCGCAACGCGCCGATCACCAGGAACAGGATGATCACGCCGAACAGCGTCAGGTTGCCCAGGATCGAGGACAGGCTGGCCAGCGCGGCCGCTGACAACGTGCCAAGGAAGGCCATGAAGCCACCCAGCAACAGCGCGCCGGGGATCAGGTAGGCAAGCACCACCGGGTCCCACAGGCGCAGGCGCTGCATCACCGCCACCGACAGCAGGCCGACCAGGGTCGAGCAACTGGTGGCCAGCAGGATCGGCAGGAACACCATGGTCGGGTCAGGCGCGCCTTGCTGGGCGCGGTACATGAAGATGGTCACCGGCAGCAGGGTCAGTGACGAGGCATTGAGTACCAGGAACAGGATCTGCGCGTTGCTCGCCGTGGTGCTGCTGGGGTTGAGCTCCTGCAGCGAACGCATGGCTTTCAGGCCGATGGGCGTGGCGGCGTTGTCCAAGCCCAGGCCGTTGGCGGCGAAGTTCATGGTGATCAGGCCCAAGGCGGGGTGACCCGGCGGCACCTCCGGCATCAGCCGGGCGAACAAAGGCCCGAGGACCTTGGCCAGCCATTCGACGATACCGGCCTTCTCGGCGATCTTGAGAAAACCCAGCCACAGGGTCAGGGTGCCGAACAGCAGGACCATCACCTCTACCGAGAGCTTGGCCATGGCGAAGATGCTCTCGACCATCGCGGCGAAGATGCCGGCATTGCCGCCCACCAGCCATTGGCCCAGGGCACTGATGGCCGCAATCAGGAAAAAGCCGAGCCAGAGGCCGTTGAGCATCCGTGTGTTCCCCCGTGAAAAATGCCCGAATGATAGCGCAATCAACGTACGCGCTGTTGGGGGCGCTTCGCACCCCATCGCCGGCAAGCCGGCTCCCACAGGGATTTGCGATACCCGTATGGGAGCCGGCTTGCCGGCGATGGGGCCAGTGTGGGTAACACGGCCGCGGTCAACTTTCAGACAGCAAAAAGCCCCGACAAGTCGGGGCTCTTCGTTCAGTTCAGCGGCTTACTGGTTGACGGTCTTGCCCGCCACCACGGCCTCTTTCTTGCCTTTTTCCAGCACCAGCGACTTGTAGTACGCCTCGCCTTTCTCGGCGTCGTACATACCCTGCCACTTGGCGATGACTACTGCGGCCAGGGCGTTGCCGACCACGTTCAGCGCGGTACGGGCCATGTCCATGATGCGGTCGACACCGGCAATGAAGGCCAGGCCTTCCAGCGGGATGCCCACGCTGCCCAGGGTGGCCAGCAGCACCACGAACGATACGCCCGGCACGCCGGCGATACCCTTGGAGGTGACCATCAGGGTCAGCACCAGCAGCAGCTGCTGGCTCCAGGACAGGTCGATGCCGTACAGCTGGGCGATGAAGATCGCCGCGATGCTCTGGTACAGGGTCGAACCGTCGAGGTTGAACGAGTAGCCGGTCGGGACCACGAACGAGCAGATCGACTTCGGCGCACCGTACTTCTCCATCTTCTCGATCACGCGCGGCAGCACGGTCTCGGAGCTGGAGGTGGAGTAGGCGAGGATCAGCTCATCTTTCATGATGCGCATGATCTTGATCACCGAGAAGCCGAACAGGCGAGCTACCAGGCCCAGCACCATGAAGGCGAAGAAGGCGATGGCGAAGTACACCAGCAGCACCAGCTTGGCCAGCGGCAGCAGCGAGCTGAAGCCGAAGTTGGCGACAGTCACGGCGATCAGGGCGAACACACCGATCGGCGCGTAGTTCATGATCATGTGGGTGACCTTGAACATGGTCTCCGACACGCCCTGGAAGGTACGCACCAGCGGCTCGCGCAGGTCGGCGTTCAGGCTCGACAAGCCCATGCCGAACATCACCGAGAAGAAGATGATCGGCAGCATCTCGCCACGCATCAGCGCCGCGAAGATATTCGACGGGATCAGGTTGAGCAGGGTCTCGATGAACGCGTGCTCATGCTGCACCTCGGCCGCGGTGGCCTGGTACTTGGAGATGTCGACGGTGCCCAGGGTGCTCATGTCGATGCCGGCGCCTGGGTGGAACACGTTGGCCAGGACCAGGCCGACGACGATGGCGATGGTGGTCACCACCTCGAAGTAGATGATGGTCTTCAGGCCGATACTGCCCAGTTTCTTCGCGTCGCCTACCCCGGCGATGCCCACGATCAGCGACGAAATCACGATCGGGACGACGATCATCTTGATCAGGCGAATGAAGATATCGCCGGCCGGCTGGAGGACGTTGCTGATCCACCATGCCTTTTCTGCACTGAAATGATTCAGTAGCGCGCCGACTGCAACGCCCAGCAACAGACCGATGACGATCTGCCAGGCGAGGCTCAGTTTTGCCTTCTTCATGTCATTACCCTTTGTTGTAGTGGTCACGGGCACCTGACGGAAAGTCGCGTTCCAGAGCGCTTGAAAGCTTCTGGTGGGCTGCATGTTCCGTTCCGGGCCCCTCTGTAAAGACACCGCGAGCGAGTATTTCTGGCGCTCGGGCCAAGGAAAAAGGCGGCAACTATTGCGACGTGGGCAGGGGCAGTCTAATGCCGGAAACGACTACCCCATACCGAATCGGCATGAGACCAGAAGCCGAAATCGAGCATCGCCAAAGCCTTGATTTTCAACGTTCGGATTTCCGAACAAGGCCAATGCGCCATTTTTCGGCAGATTTGCAGGTATGGAAGATGGGGGTTTGATGGCGTGTTCGACAATCCGAATGGCTGAAATGCCACACAGGCTGACCTGTCGGACAACTAAAAAAATTTCGATATACGGTAGCGACAAAATGTGTCTGAACTAAAAAGTCGCTCGTATGGATAGATAAATTCCTACAGGCGCTTCGGAAGCCAGATCGGTCACGTCCTGCTATGCAGACCCGATCGACCTGCAACTTCCGATGCCACCCTCTCCTGACCCGGCCCATGATGGAGGTACTCCCTGTACCCCTAGGCCACTCCGACCCTGCAACAGTCAGAACGGCCCGGCCCCCTGGTCATGCGCCGTCCCTCCTCGGGGCGGCGCATCATAGAAGCCTGAAAGATAAAAAGGTTCAGCTTCTATAGCGTTACAGTGCGCGACCGCTGGTTAGTACCAGTTCGGGTCACGCTTGAGCTGCTCCTGCAGCAAAGCTTTCATGCCTTCGTCCGGCTTGCCCAACCAGCGGTAGTCCGCATGGCGGGTCGGCGACTTGTCCGCTGGCAAGCCCTCTGGCACTTCCACAAGCATGCCGTAGGCTTCGTCCTTGTCCCAGCTGAAGGCAACGACCAGGCGTTTGTAGGTGCAATTGCCCTCGGATTCGCAGAGCGGACCAACCAGATACTGGTCGCCGTCCTCGGTCACCGCCGACATCTGCTGCGCCGAGCTGCCGCTGAGGTTGATCACCCATTCGGGCAAGCGCTCTTCTTTCTTTATCGTGTTCTGCCAGGTCTTCTGGTATTCGGGGTCCGAGCCAAGCAACTGGTTGACCCGGACCTGGCCGTCATTAGCGGCCAGCGCCGACGCACCACTGCCTAGCAGCAGTGCGACGGCCAAGGCTTTCGGGAGCATCCTGCTCATGATCGTCAACCTCTACCGCGGCCGAAGAAGAAGGAGGCTACGAACAGCACCAGGAAGACGATGAACAGGATCTTCGCGATACCAGTCGCAGCACCGGCGATACCACCAAAGCCCAGGACTGCGGCAATAATGGCGATGATCAGGAAGGTGATAGCCCAACTCAGCATGATGTTTCTCCTTTTCTTGTACGAAATCGGTCAGAAGTATCAGAACACCCAACGTTCCTGAGGCTCGACGCGGTCGAGAACGGCAGGGGCAGTATCGGCGCTGGGCAGTGGCTGGGTGGCCTTGACCAAGGTGCTGGCGTGGGGCGTTGCCCGCAGCTGCGTCAACAGCGCAGTCTGCGCCGCCACTTGCTCGGCCAGCCGGGCGGTCTGCCAGCTGTGATGGAACAGGCCGACCGCCAAGGTCAGCAGCAGGGCCATGCCGAGGAACAGCAGCTGCTGCAGGGGTACTACAGCGATCTGCGTGCGGTTGACGTTGGGGCGATTCATGCCGGCTCCTCCTGCAGTACTTGTTATCCGTTCTTGGGAAGATCAGTGCAGCCTGCATGCCAGCCGTAAAACTCTAAAAAAACCCTTTTAAATCAAATAGTTATTGAATACGCACATAACTGGGAAGGACGTATCCTGCACGATGCCCCTGCAAGGGCTCGTGCGATTTGCACGATCAGCCCTCTACCTTGGTGGCGATCTTCAATAGATCGACGTCTACCCCGCGCACCCCGACGATCTGCCTCGCGACGTCCACGGCAATGGCCTTCTGCTCGCTGCTGACCACCTCGCCCGATAACCTGACCAGTCCGTCTTCACTGGCTACCTTGATGTTCAGCCCGTCCAGGTTGCGGCTGAAGCGGTAGCTGGCCTGTATCTTGTCGACGATCCAGCTGTCGCTGGGCTGCGGACCGGTTGGGGCATCGACAGGTTTTTCCCTGGCCTTGGCCAGGGCCGTGCTGTCCAGGCTGACCACGTTGTTGACCAGGTGCACCCCATCGGTGGTACGCGCCAGAACCCCGGCAAGTTCCTTGGCCTCGGGGCTGTCCACCTTGCCGCGCAGGGTCACCACGCCTTCACGGCTTTCCACCTCGATAGGGGCCTTCTCGGTAATCCGGCTCCACAGCAGCCGTGCGCGCACCACCGCACCGAGGGTAGCGTCCTCCAGGCGCTGGGCGTAGGCACGCAGTTCCAAGGGCTTGTCCACCAGCCCCGGGTCGATCCGCAACTGGTTGTCCACCTGTTCGATCCCGCGTGTGGCCAGGGCCACCTGTTCGGCCAGCATGCGTTCCACCGGGTTTTCCACTTCGCCCGAAAGCCGAGCCCGCCGGCCATCGACTTCTACCTTTATAGGGAAGGCATTGAGCATGGTGTTAAGGGACAGCGCCGTCTGCAGGGCACCTTCAAGTCGCGCTTCCTGCACCGGGTCGGCGTGGGCCTGGGCGACGATCGACAACACACAAGCCGCTAGCACGGCCATTCGAGGGTAGATACACATCACAAAACCTCCTTTCGCATCACTCAACCTTGGACTATCGCAACCGACATGCCAGCTGTTTACCCACAATCAACTTTCGATTTATCAACCACTTAGCCATCATGAAGGCATGCGGCTAGCATGCATGGAACAGAATCAATCAGAATCGACCATGCAACTTGCCCGATTTTTCCGACACTAATTGAGATCAATCCCAAAGGAGCGCAGGAAATGGAATCAGCCCAGGACAACCAAGGCCGCATTCTGCTGGTGGACGACGAGTCCGCCATCCTGCGTACCTTCCGCTACTGCCTCGAGGACGAGGGCTACAGCGTGGCGACCGCCAACAGCGCCGCCCAGGCTGAGACGCTGCTGCAGCGCCAGGTGTTCGACCTGTGTTTCCTCGACCTGCGCCTGGGCGAGGACAACGGCCTGGACGTATTGGCGCAAATGCGCATCCAGGCGCCATGGATGCGGGTGGTCATCGTCACCGCCCACTCGGCCATCGATACCGCGGTGGACGCCATCCAGGCCGGTGCCGCCGATTATCTGGTCAAGCCCTGCAGCCCCGACCAACTGCGCCTGGCCACGGCCAAGCAGTTGGAAGTACGCCAGCTGTCGGCGCGCCTGGAGGCCCTCGAGGGTGAAGTACGCAAGCCCAAGGACGGCCTGGACTCCCACAGCCCCGCGATGATGGCGGTGCTGGAAACCGCCCGCCAGGTGGCGACCACCGATGCCAACATTCTCATCCTCGGTGAGTCCGGTACCGGCAAGGGCGAACTGGCCCGCGCCATCCATGGCTGGAGTAAGCGCGCACGCAAGGCCTGCGTGACCATCAACTGCCCGTCGTTGAACGCCGAGCTGATGGAAAGCGAGCTGTTCGGACACACCCGTGGCGCCTTCACCGGCGCCAGCGAAAGTACCCTGGGGCGGGTCAGCCAGGCCGATGGCGGCACACTATTCCTTGACGAGATCGGAGATTTTCCCCTCACATTGCAACCAAAGTTGCTGCGCTTTATTCAGGACAAAGAATACGAGCGGGTCGGTGACCCGGTCACGCGACGGGCAGATGTGCGGATCCTCGCGGCCACCAACCTCAACCTCGACGAGATGGTGCGCGAGAACCGTTTCCGCGAGGACTTGTTGTACCGGTTGAACGTGATCACCTTGCACCTGCCTCCCCTGCGCGAGCGCAGTGAAGACATCCTGACCCTGGCCGACCGTTTCCTGGCGCGCTTCGTCAAGGAGTATTCCCGCCCGGCCCGTGGCTTCAGCGACGAAGCGCGCGCCGCCCTGCTCAACTACCGCTGGCCGGGCAACATCCGCGAACTGCGCAACGTGATCGAGCGCGCCAGCATCATCTGCCCACAGGAACGTGTGGAGATCAGCCACCTGGGCATGGCTGAGCAACCCGCCGGCAACGCGCCGCGGGTCGGTGCGGCGTTGAGCCTGGACGAGCTGGAACGCGCCCATATCGGCGCGGTGCTGGCCACCAGCGACACCCTCGACCAGGCCGCCAAGACCCTGGGTATCGACGCCTCCACCCTGTACCGCAAGCGCAAGCAGTACAACCTATGAAATGGCCGATGAAGCTGCGCACGCGGCTGTTCCTGAGCATCTCGGCGCTGGTCACCGTGGCCCTGCTGGGCTTACTGCTGGGGTTGTTCAGTGTGCTGCAGATGGCAGCGCTGCAGCAGCGCGTGGTGCAGGACACCACCCAGACCCTGGAGCTGGCCCTGAAGCTGCGCCAGAACCTGGGCGAGCAGCTCAACCTCATCCTCGACGAGGACACCGCCCCAAGCACCCTCGTCACCCTGCAGGATCAGTTCCAGACACTGCTCAAGCAGGGGCTGGAACAAGGCGGCGAGCGTACCGGTTTCAGCAAGGCCGCCAGCAACTACCAGGCGTTCGTCCAGGCCTATCGGCAGAGTCCGGCGCCCGCTCGCAGCATGGGTGTGGACCAGCCCCTCGGCGCCGCCTTCAACCAGGTGCGCACCGACTTGCTCGACTCGCACCGCCAGGCCCTGGAGCACATTACCCGCAGCGAGGCGGCATCACGCGACCACGCCTTGCTCATCAGTGGCCTGCTCGGCCTGATGGGCCTTGTCGTACTGGTCCTCGGCTTCATCACCGCGCACAACATCGCGCGCCGCTTTGGCCAGCCGATCGAGGCGCTGGCCAAGGCCGCCGACCAGGTCGGCCAGGGCAACTTCGACGTCACCCTGCCCGTGACGCAGGCCACCGAGCTCAACCTGCTGACCCGCCGCTTCGGCCTGATGGCCGACGCCCTGCGCAAGCACCAGGCCACCAATGTCGATGAGCTGCAGGCTGGCCAGCAGCGCCTGCAAGCGGTACTGGACAGCATCGACGACGGCCTACTGATCATCGACCGCCAAGGACGCCTGGAGCACCTCAACCCGGTGGCCCAGCGCCAGCTCGGCTGGGACCCGAGCCGCCTGGGCGTAAGCCTGGCCGAAGCCCTGCAACGCCCCGAGCTGGAACAACAACTGCGCCAGGTGCTGCGCGGTGGCAGCCTGGACCGACTGCCGGAAGACCTGAGCCTTGAGGTGGATGAAGAGACCAGGCTGCTGACCTATAGCCTGACGCCGGTCAGCCACCCCGAAGGACCTATTCTAGGCGCGGTGATGGTGTTGCACGATGTCACCGAACAACGCGCCTTCGAACGGGTACGCAGCGAGTTCGTACTGCGTGCTTCCCACGAGCTGCGCACTCCCGTCACGGGCATGCACATGGCGTTCGGGCTGTTGCGCGAACGTGTCAGCTTCCCGCCCGAAGCGCGGGAGAACGATCTGCTCGAAACCATTGCCGAGGAAATGCAGCGCCTCACCCAATTGATCAACGACCTGCTCAACTTTTCCCGCTATCAAAGCGGCTTGCAGAAGCTGGAGCTGGCCCCCTGTTCATTGGAGGAACTGTTCGAGCGCGCCCAGGCGCGTTTCGTCGAACAAGCCTCTGACAAGCAGATCGAGATCATCCGCGAGCTGGAGCCACCGCTGCCACGCATCCAGGCCGATGTCGCCCAGCTCGACCGCGTGCTGGACAACCTGCTGCACAACGCCATTCGCCACACCGGCTCCGGCGGGCGTATCCGCCTGCATGCAAGGCGGCATGCCGAGCGAGTGATCATAAGCGTCGAAGACAACGGTGAGGGCATCGCCTATGGCCAGCAGGGGCGGATCTTCGAGCCTTTCGTGCAGGTCGGGCGCAAGAAGGGCGGGGCCGGGCTGGGTCTGGCGCTGTGCAAGGAAATCGTGCAGTTGCACGGCGGGCGGATGGGCGTGTTCTCACGGCCGGGGCAGGGGACGCAGTTCTACATGGCACTGCCGGTATGACCTGTCCCTCCAGGGCGCCCAGCCTCAAGGCTCATCATCGATCCGCCGCCCCGCCACCCGCCGCCCGCGGGTAATCAGCTCGGCAAACTGACGGGCATTCAGCGGATGGGCGAACAGCCAGCCCTGCCCGTAGTTGACCCCCTCGCTGTTGAGCAGCACCGCCTGGTCCTCGCACTCGATGCCTTCGGCGATCACCCGCAGGTGCAGGTCGTGGGCCATGCGGATGATGTGCGGCGCCACGCCACTGCTGGCGGCGTCATGGCCCAGGGCATCGATGAACGACTTGTCGATCTTCAGGCAGTCCACCGGCAGGGTCTGCAGGTAGGCGAGGCTGCAATAGCCAGTACCGAAGTCATCGATCAGCACCTGGTGCCCGACGGCGCGCAGGGCCTGCAGGTTGTCCCGCGCCACCACCACATCGATCAGGCCACGCTCGGTCACCTCGAAAGCGATCTGGCTGGGGGCGACGCGATGGTGCGCCAGCAACCGCGCCGCCACCCGGCCTATACGCGGTGCCATGACGTCGCAGGCCGCCAGGTTGACCGAGATATAAAGCTGGCGGTTGGCCCGCAGCAACTGCCCCAGCTGTTCGAGCACCCTTTGCAGGACAAAGTCGGTGATCTGTCGAATCTGGCCGGTGTTCTCCGCCAGGGGGATGAACAGCTCCGGACTGGTCAGGCTGCCGTCCGGGCGGCGCCAGCGCACCAGGGCCTCGGCACCGACACAGCGGCGGCTGTCCAGTTCGAAGATCGGCTGGTACAGCACCTGTAGCTCGCCACGGCGCAGCGCATGCTGCAGCTCCGAACTCATCGAGCGGCGTTGCAGGATCAGTTGCAGCACCAGCCAACCGATGCAGCCGGCCAATACCAGGCTTCCAGGGAACAGCAACCAGAGCAGGCCATTGAGCTTCAATGGCAGGCTTGCCCTCGGCGCGATCAGCACCAACTGGTAGTCCGGGGATTTGGTGGACATGCGGTAGACCAGGCGGTCGGGCAGCTCGATCAACGACTTGCCCTGCGCGGGCGGCCATTCGCTGGTCGGTGGCCAGGGTTGCGTCGGGCCCAGCACGGGGATGGCCCGGGTACCCCGATCCAGCACTACCAGCAGGCTGCCACCGGGCGGCAGGTCGACGACGTCGGTGAGGTGGCCACGGGAGGTGGAGACGACGAAGCGGCCACGGCCCAGCATCAGGGCCGCGAGATTCTCGTTGGGTTCAGTAGTGGTATTGAGCCAGTAGCTGTAGGTCGGCCCTTGGATGTCCGGGCTGCGCAAGGGCTCGATGATCCGCTCGTCGCCGCGGTTGGAACAGGCCCGCGTACCCTCCACATAGGACGCTTCATAGATGAACCGCGACTTCAGCGCCACCTGTTGCAGTTGCGTCAGCATCAGCGCATCACAGCCGCGCAGGGGCTGCGCCTGAAGCTGGTCCACAGCCTCGCGCAATTGGCCGAACACCTGCTCCAGGCGCTCGAGGAAACGCTCGCCCTGGGCATTCATCTGCGCGCTTTCACTTTGTTTCATCTGTTGCAGGGCAACGTTGACGCTGATCGCAAGCAAGAGCCCGGCGCTGGCAAGCGCCGCGAGCGCGGCCAACAGCCAGGGACGGTGGAAAAATTGACGCACCGAAGTGAAAAGGGCAAGCATGCGTGGCATCCAGTTGAATACCAAAGGTATAGCAACTGAATCAAAGCTTGGCGCAGCCGCTGGGCATGTGAATTGGCCCGCTTGCGCGCCAAGCATCCGAAAAGTTCGGGTCAGCGGTTGCGGTTAAGCACCTGCAACATCGCGGCGGTCTGCGCATCCGGCGTGCCATCGAATAGCCGCGGGCGGAAACGCATCTGGAAGGCCGCGATCACATGCCGGGTGGCCACGTCCAGTTCACCGGTCTGGTCGATGGCATAGCCAAAACGCGCCAGTTGTTGCTGATACCAGCTGATGGTCGGCGGATTGACCTCGAAATAGGCCTGCTGCCGCGCTACAGAAGGCGCGTCCGGCCAGACCCCCAGGCCGGCCTCGGCCAGACGCTTCCAGGGGAACAGCGGGCCCGGATCGAGCTTGCGCAGCGGGGCGATGTCGCTATGGCCGATGATGTGGCGCGGGTCGATATTGTTGCGCTTGACGATATCCTGGAGCAGGGCGATCAGCGCTTGCACCTGGGCTTCGCTGTAAGGGTGCCAGACACGCCCGGTCGGCGTGTCCGTGTAGCCCTCGTTGACGATCTCGATACCGATGGAGCTGGAATTGAGCCAGGTGCGCCCCTGCCACTGGCTATCCCCGGCGTGCCAGGCGCGGCGGTTCTCGTCCACCAGCTGGTAGACAGTGGCCGGGCCGTCGCCGATAAGGTAATGGCTGCTGACCTCGCCGTGGGTCAGCAGGGCGAGGGAGCGCTCCAGCGACGCGTTGGTGTAGTGCACGACGACGAACTGGATGCGGCTGTCCTGATTGGCCGAGGGGTGGTTGCGGTCGATACGCAGGCCACTGGAACAGCCTGCCAGGGCCAACAGGAGCAGGGCGGTGAAAAGTCTTTTCATTGCGGGGAGCACGTCATTGAGTAGGTGACAACAGCGCTACAGTATAACGTGCTCCTGATGACTCAGTGGCGTTCAGCGCACGCACAGCAACTGGAACGCCAGCGAGTTATCACCGGATGGCCCGTTAACGTCGACCAGTTGGGTGGCCACGATCACCTTGTCTGCCCGTGGCTTGCCAATCACCTTACCTTGACCATAGATAACGCGTTCATATTGACTGTTATCAATGGGCGACATGACGCAATAACCAGGGTCACCTTGGGTCACCTTCTTCTTGAGGCTTATGGTGTACTCGGTCAGGTAATCGGTCTGAACCCGCCGCTCGACTTGTGTGATCCATTGGGGGGATTGGTTCAGGATCGTGCCGTCATCACTGATGTGTGCGGTAAAAATGGCCTGATTGGCGTACGCCGCGCCCTGAATCCCGAATGCCAACATCAGCACTAGGAATAAGCGATTGACGGTCATAACTGCTCCACTGCCAGACTGAATTAGGTCGAGGGCGCAGGGCTGGCATGCCAGGCCCTCGACCAGCAGTGTTAGTCAGACCAGGGGCCGTCATGCGGCATATATTTATGCCTGCTCAATGCGATTGCGCCCTTTGTCCTTGGCCCGGTACAAGGCTTCGTCCGCGCGCTTTAGCACCTGGTCGCCGCGCTCGCCGGGGCGGAAGGCGCTGAAACCAATGGAGGTAGTGATCACCACCCGCTCGCCCTTGAAGTGGAACGGGCAGGCTTCGATTGCCGCACGCAGTGCTTCGGCAACCTGCAGCGCAGCGGGTGGTGAGGTTTGCGGCAACAGCAGGACGAATTCCTCACCGCCGAAGCGGGCAATGAAGTCGCGGCCACGCATACGCTTACGCAGTTGGTCGGCGACGATCTTCAGCACTTTGTCGCCCGCCAGGTGGCCATAGCCATCATTGATGCGCTTGAAGTGATCGAGGTCGAGGATAGCCATCGCCAGGTGGCCGCCGTTTTCCTGCCAGTCGAGCACCTCGCGGTCGACCTGTTCGCTCCAGGCCGCCCGGTTAGGCAGGCCGGTGAGCGGATCGATCATGGCCTTCTGGCGTTGCTCCTCGAGATGCTCGCGATAGCCCAGGGCCTCCTGCTCCATGCTCGCCACGCGCTCGGCCAGGCCTTGCAGGCGGCTGGCCAGCTCATGCTCACGGCGGTCGCGCTCGTGCTGGTGATCATCCATGGTCACCAGCAGGCCTTCGAGGCGGTTCTCCAGGATATGCTTGAGGCTGTCGACATCGGCAGCGCCCTGTACACTGCTCTGCAGGCCATCGACCTGCTCGCGCAGCTGGCTGTCGAGCTCTCGGGCGGCGGAGCTGTTGTCGGCATGGCCGGCGCTGGCTTCGTGCAGGTGGCTCTGGAAGGTTTCCAGGCGCTCGTTGAGCTGCTGCAGGTAAGCCTCAAACTCATGCTGGCCGCTGTCGGTGATTGCCAGCATGAGCACGGCCAGGTCATCCAGTACCGGGATCAGCTCGTACCAGTTCAGCCCCCGCGAAACCCGCTCGCGCATCTCCAGGGCCTGGGCCTTGTGGCGCTCGGGCAGGCTCAGGTCGTCGAGCAGGCCGATCAGCGTCTGCTCGATATGGGCGGCAACCTGGCTGTAGGGCGGCTCGACCGCATCGGGCAGGGCATAGGGGCCATCATCGACGGTGACCAGCTCCGCCACTGTGTCCGGCTCATCCGTTGCGGCTTGCTCCGACTCGATGACAGTCAAAGGCTCGGGTACAGGTTCGGCAACCGCGGCCACCGATGGCTCGGCTTCGGGATGCGGATCGGCAACGACCAACGGCGTGGTTTCAACCAGCGCCGGGCCGGGTAATTCGATTTCCGCTTCAGGCAGCTCGACGGGCACCGTTTCATCCACTGCCTGTGCCGCTTCGGGCAAGGCCTGAGGGGCAGGTGCCAGGGCGTGCAGTTCGTCGGCATCCCTGGGCTGTGGCTCAGGTGCGATGACCGGGGCTGCAGCGGCTGGCTGGGGTGCGGGCGACGTCGCCTCGATGGCAGCAGGTGCGGTCGCCAATTCCCCTTGGGGCTCGTCACGGCCACCAAACAGGCGCTGCAGGAACCCGGGGCGAGCTTCATCATCGGGCTTTTGCATAGCATCCAGGGCGCGCCCCTGCAAACCACTGAGCTCGCCCAGCAAGGGTGGTAGCTCGCGGGACTGGCTGACGCCACCGTCGAGCTTCTTCGCCAGCTTTTTCAACGGACGTGCCACATCGCCCGGCAGGGGCAAGGTCTGCAACTGGGTAACCAGCGCGGTCAGCGCCTCGCTAACCTGGTTCATGCGGGTTTCGCGGCGCTGCTCGGAATCGAGCACGGCTTTTTCCAGGCGCGGAATCAGCCCGGCGAGGCCGGCGTCCATATTGTCGCTGCGGATGACCTCGCGCATTTCCTTCATGCACTGGTCCACGATCTTGTCGCTACCTTCCGCCGCCAGGGTGCTGCGCACCAGGCCACGACGCAGCAGGTCGAGGCGGGCTTCCCAGCGCCGCTCGAGCTTTTCCTGCTGCTCGATGCTCTTGAGGTATTTTTCTTTCCAGCGCTCGGCTTCTTCGGTCATGCCTGGATCCGCAACGGGTAGTGGCATCTAGTCCTGCAATCACTGGATTTCGGCGGAAAAGCCCAACACTTGAGTGCAGGATTCGCCCAGGCAGGACTAACTCAGGACCGGCAGCGTATCCACAGTCAGGGCATCAGGCAATCGGATCTCGACGGCGACGGGAAGGTGATCGGAAATTGGCTGTGCCAATACCTCGACACGCTCCAGTGTCAGGCTCGGGCTGAGCAGGATGTGGTCAAGGCAGCGCTGGGGACGCCAGCTGGGAAAAGTGGCCTCGACCTGGGGCGCGACAAGCCCGAGATCCCGCAAGGGCGAATGGTCAAGCAGGTCGTTGGCGTGGGTGTTCATGTCACCCATGAGGATCTGGTGGCGATAGCCACCGATCAGCTCGCGGATATAGGCCAGCTGCCGTGCGCGCGTCTTGGAGCCGAGCGCCAGGTGCATCATCACCACGATCAAAGCGTCGGCACCTTCGCCGAAACGCACGAGGATCGCCCCTCGCCCAGAGGGGCCGGGCAGGGGATGGTCTTCCAGGTGCTGGGGTTTGAGGCGGCTGAGCACACCGTTGCTGTGCTGGGCAAAACGCCCCAGGTTGCGATTGAGCTGCTGGTACCAGTAGGGGAAGGCCCCCAACTGGGCAAGGTGCTCCACCTGGTTGACGAAGCCGGAGCGCAGGCTGCCGCCGTCGGCTTCCTGCAAGGCCACCAGGTCGAAGTCGTTGAGCAGGTCGCCGATCTTCTGCAGGTTGCCGGCTCGCCCGTTGTGCGGCAGCAAGTGCTGCCAACTGCGGGTCACGTAGTGGCGATAGCGCTCGGTACTGATACCGACCTGGATATTGAAACTGAGCAGCCGCAGGCGACCATCGGCCGGCAGGCCGCTGGCCTGCAGGTGATGTTCGTTGACCTGCGGCTGGTGCAGGCCGACGCTTCGGGTTGAGCGAAAGCGGCCCATGGCATTCGCCGCTTACTTAGCGGCGCGCTCCTTGGCGATCAGCTGGTCGGCGACGTTCAGCACGCCTTCCGGACCACCGGCGGTACCCAGGTCGAAGCGGTACTTGCCGTTGACCACCAGGCTCGGTACGCCGGTGATTTCGTACTTCTTGGCCAGCTCTTTGGCCTGATTGACCTGACCCTTGATGGCGAAGGAGTTGAAGGTGGCGAGGAACTTGTCCTTGTCCACGCCCTGGGTGGCCAGGAACTCGGCCATTTCTTCAGGCTTGGTCAGGCGCATGCGCTTGTTCTGGATGGCGTCGAACACCGCGTTGTGGACATTGTGCTCAACACCCATGGCTTCGAGGGTGAGGAACATCTGGCCGTGGGCATCCCAGGGACCACCGAACATGGCCGGCACACGCTTGAAATTGACGTCCTTGGGCAGCTTGTCGACCCAAGGGTTGATGGTCGGTTCGAAGTGGTAGCAGTGCGGGCAGCCATACCAGAACAGCTCGACGACCTCGATCTTGCCTGGCACCGACACCGGCACGGGGTTGCTCAGCTCGATATATTCCTTGCCGGCCACAGGCTCCGCAGCCTGGACGGCGGCCATACCGAATACGCTGGCGGCGACCAGCGCAGCGCTGAGAATCAGTTTACGCATGCTTTACTCCTGAGCAGTCTTTGGTCGCCTCGACGCGACCTGTGTAGGACAGGTCGGGAAGGGCTCGAGTTCTGTAGTGTAACGGCTACGGACAGAAAAAAGGGCAGCGCGGGCTGCCCTTTTCATCTTTAGCGCTGAAGCATTAACCGAGTGTTAACGCGTATTTCAGTGCAGGCCCTGGATGTAGCTGGACAGCGCTTCGATGTCCTTGTTACTGAGCTTGCCGGCGATGGTGCGCATGGTCATGGCGTCGCCGTCGTTGGTGCGGTTGCCTTCGCGGAAGTCGGTCAGCTGCTTGCTGACGTACTGCGCGTGCTGGCCACTGAGGTGCGGGAACTTCGCCAGGGCGATGCCTGCGCCGTTGGGGGAGTGGCAACCGGTACAGGCCGGCATGCCTTTCTCCAGGTTGCCGCCGTTGAACAAGGCACGACCACGCTCGACGAGCTTCGGATCGGCGGCACCCACGCTGCCTTTCTGGCTAGCGAAATAAGCGGCGATGTCGGCCAGGTCCTGTTCGTTGAAATTGGCCAGCATGCCGGTCATCTCAAGCACGGTACGCTTGCCGTCCTTGATGTCGTGCAACTGCTTGTTCAGGTAGGGCTCACCTTGGCCGGCGAGCTTCGGGAAATTCGGTGCCAGGCTGTTGCCGTCCGGGTTGTGACAGGCCCCACAGACAGCTGTCTTGGCCTGGCCGGCGGCGGCATCGCCTTTGATGGGTCCCGCAGCAGTTGCCGCACCTGCGACCCCCATGGTCAACAGCAGACTCACGACTAGTTTGTTCATCAGCTAATCCAACACGGCTAAGGGTGAAATGTTATGTATCGGGACTGCCGCTCATCCAAAGGATGACCAAACGGTAGTCCTCGGCACTGCAGTCCATGCACAATCCACGCGGCGGCATAGCCTTGAAACCCTGTGTAACATGCACCACCAGTTGCGCCATGCCTTGCGCCAGCCTTGGCTCCCAGGCCGCCCGGTCACCGCTTCTGGGTGCCTGGGGCAGTTGTCCGGCGTGACAGGCCGCGCACGTGCGGTTGTACAACGCCTCGGGATCCTGTGTAGCCTGTGCGCTGAAAAACGGCAGGAACATACCGACAGCAAGCAGCCATTTCGCCATGCGAAACGACCTGACAGGGTTGGGGGCCGCGCTGCGTTCTGTTGCGCGAGCTATTGTTCGACACCCCATGCTCAATTGCCTTCGCTGGGCGAATGAGCACACAAAAACTGGGGCATTATATACTTCTGCCAGCCAAACGGAAACGACACCGCTTGCCAGGCCTGGTCCTACGCCTCCAGCGCTGGGCAACACCCACATCGGAAATCCCATGCAAGTCAAGAACCCCATCCTCGGCCTCTGCCAGAAAGCCAAATTCGCCCTCAGCGCCGCCAAGGTCGAACAATGCCCCGAAGACCAGGGTTACGAGGTGGCTTTCGCCGGCCGTTCCAACGCCGGTAAATCCAGCGCCCTCAACACCCTGACCCACGCCAGCCTGGCGCGTACCTCGAAGACCCCCGGCCGCACCCAGCTGCTGAATTTCTTCAGTCTGGACGATGAACGGCGTTTGGTCGACCTGCCGGGCTACGGTTATGCAAAAGTGCCGATTCCGCTCAAGCAGCACTGGCAGAAACACCTGGAAGCCTACCTGGGCAGCCGCGAGTGCCTGCGCGGGATCATCCTGATGATGGACACCCGCCATCCGATGACCGACTTCGACAAGATGATGCTCGACTGGGCCAAGGCCAGCGGCATGCCGATGCACATCCTGCTGACCAAGGCCGACAAGCTGACCCACGGCGCGGGCAAGAACACCTTGCTCAAGGTGCAGTCGGAAATTCGCAAGGGCTGGGGCGATACCGCGACCATCCAGCTGTTTTCGGCGCCCAAGCGCCTGGGCCTGGAAGAGGCCTATCGCGTGCTGGCGGACTGGATGGAGCTGGAAGACAAGCCGGCTGTCTGAGCTCGAGTGAGGCTTTCGTGGTAGCGGGCTTGCCCCGCGATGGCCCTGTCGCGGGGCAAGCCCGCCCCCACGAGCCCAGGCAGACATGACGCCGAATTCCGGGCAAAAAAAACCCCGGACTTCGTATGGGGAGGGGGAAGTTCGGGGTCCAAGTCCGGACCGCTAGGGCGGGGTCCAGATATCTGCCAACACTTAACACAACATAGGAGCATCGAAAGGCTTCACCAGCCATTCAGTACCTCTGAGTGGCGGTTCACCGGTTTAGTTCCGAGCCCCTGGAAACTATTTGCGATAGTTTCATGAAACTCTCGATCTAAGGCCCGAGGCCTGCACCGGATCCGCGACACCACGCCGCAGATCCTACACAGCTTTCACGCGGCGTTTAGTGAGCTTCGTCCCAATTCGAGCCAACGCCCGCTTCCACCAGCAACGGTACATCCAGTTGCGCCGCGCCGCTCATGTGGACCCGAATCTCGGCTTTCACCTGTTCTACCAGGTCTTCGCGCACCTCAAGCACCAGTTCGTCGTGCACCTGCAGGATCACCCGCGCATCCAGCCCGCTCTCGGTCAGCCAGTTGTCCACCGCCACCATGGCGCGCTTGATGATGTCCGCCGCGGTGCCCTGCATCGGCGCGTTGATCGCGGTGCGCTCGGCGCCTTTGCGCAAGGCCGGGTTCTTGGCGTTGATGTCCGGCAGGTACAGGCGACGTCCGAACAGGGTTTCGACAAAGCCCTTTTCAGCGGCCTGGGCGCGGGTGCGCTCCATATAGGCCAGCACACCTGGGTAACGGGCGAAATAGCGGTCGATGTAGTCCTGGGACTGCTTGCGATCGACGCCGATCTGCTTGGCCAGGCCGAATGCACTCATGCCATAGATCAGGCCGAAGTTAATCGCCTTGGCGCTGCGACGCTGGTCGGTGGTGACGTTCTCGAGGGCGACACCGAACACTTCCGCGGCGGTGGCGCGGTGCACGTCAAGGTCGTTGCGGAAGGCGTGCAGCAGCCCTTCGTCCTTGGCCAGATGGGCCATGATGCGCAGCTCGATCTGCGAATAGTCCGCCGCCAGCAGTTTGTAGCCGGGGCTGGCCACGAAAGCCTGGCGAATGCGCCGGCCCTCGGCGGTGCGGATCGGGATGTTCTGCAGGTTGGGGTCGCTGGACGACAGGCGACCGGTGGCAGCCACAGCCTGCTGATACGAGGTATGGATGCGTCCGGTACGCGGGTTGATCTGCCCCGGCAGCTTGTCGGTGTAGGTGCTCTTGAGCTTGCTCAGGCTGCGGTACTGCATCAGCACCTTGGGCAGCGGGTAGCCCTGCTCGGCCAGGTCATCCAGGACCGCCTCGGCGGTGGACGGCTGGCCCTTGGCGGTCTTGCTCAAAACCGGCATGCCCAGCTTGTCGTAGAGGATCGCGCCCAGCTGCTTGGGCGAGCCCAGGTTGAACTCCTCGCCGGCCAGCACATATGCCTCACGCTCCAGCTCGACCAGCTTCGCTCCCAGCTCACCGCTCTGCACGCCGAGCAGCCCGGCATCGACCAGCGCGCCCTGGCGCTCGATCTTCGCCAGCACCGGCACCAGCGGCATCTCGATATCCATCAGCACCGGCAGCACGCTGGGCGTCTGGGCCAGCCGTGCCTGCAGCGCATGGTGCAGGCGCAGGGTGATATCGGCGTCTTCGGCAGCGTAGGGGCCGGCCTTGTCCAGCGGGATCTGGTTGAAGGTCAGCTGCTTGGCGCCCTTGCCGGCGATATCTTCGAAGGCGATGGTGGTGTGGTCCAGGTACTTCTGCGCCAAGCTGTCCATGTCGTGACGGGTGGCGGTGGAGTCGAGCACGTAGGACTCGAGCATGGTGTCGTAGGCCACGCCGCGCATGTGGATGGCCGGGCTGCCGTTGGCCAGGATGTTGATGTCGTACTTGGCGTTCTGGCCGATCTTGCCCTTGGCCGGGTCCTCCAGCAGTGGCTTGAGCGCCAGCAGCACGCGCTCGCGGTCCAGCTGGGCCGGAGCGCCTTCGTAGTCGTGGGTCAGCGGCACATAGGCGGCTTCATGGGGCTCGACGGCGAACGACAGGCCGACGATCTGCGCCTGCTGGGCATCCAGGCCAGTGGTTTCCGTATCGAAGGCGAACAGCGGCGCCTGACGCAGCTTTTCCAGCCAGGCGTCGAAGCGAGCCTGGTCGAGGATGGTTTCGTACTTCGGCTCGACCTTCTCGGCCACAGGAGCCTCGGCGGCAGCGGCGCCATCAACGGCCTGGGGCGCGCTGCGCTGAACTTCGGCAACCCAGCTCTTGAACTCCATCTCAGTGTACAGCGCCAGCAGCGCTTCACGGTCGGGTTCGCCGCAGACCAGGGCGTCCACCTCGACATCCAGCTCCACATCGCACTTGATGGTGGCCAGCTCGTAGGAGAGGAAGGCCGCGTCGCGGTGCTCCTCGAGTTTGGCGGCGAGGGTCTTGGCGCCTCGAATGGCCAGGCCCGGCACCTTGTCCAGGTTCTGGTACACATCGCTCAGGCCGCCACCGATACCGGTCAGCAGGCCCACCGCGGTCTTTTCGCCCACGCCCGGCACGCCGGGAATGTTGTCGACCTTGTCGCCCATCAGGGCGAGAAAATCGATGATGTGTTCGGGGCCTACGCCGAACTTCTCGTGCACACCGGCGACATCGAGCACGCTTCCGGTCATGGTATTGACGAGGGTAACGTGGCCGTCCACCAGCTGGGCCATGTCCTTGTCGCCGGTCGAGATGATCACCGGGCGGCCGGCGGCGGCGCTGCTGCGCGCCAGAGTGCCGATCACGTCGTCGGCCTCCACGCCTTCGACACACAGCAGCGGGTAGCCCAGGGCGCGGACGCTGGCGTGCAGCGGTTCGACCTGCACCCGCAGGTCGTCGGGCATGCTCGGGCGGTTGGCCTTGTACTCAGCGAACATGGCGTCGCGGAAGGTCCCGCCCTTGGCATCGAAGACCACTGCGAACAGGCTGTCCGGGTACTGCTTGCGCAGGCTCTTGAGCATGTTCAGCACGCCCTTGACCGCGCCGGTGGGCATGCCTTTGGAGGTGGTCAGCGGCGGCAGCGCGTGGAAGGCGCGGTAGAGGTAGGACGAACCGTCCACCAGGACGAGGGGCGCTTGGCTCATGAGGAGAATCAACCTTTTCGACGGGTCCGGCGCTAGAATAGCCGGATCAATGACGACAAAAGGACTAGGTTATCATGCGCACACTCAATCGCCTGTTACTGCTCGGTCTGCTGGCCACCATGCCAGTCGTCACCCAGGCGGCGGACGAAGCCCCATCGGCCGATCCCGATGTAACCATTCGCACGGAAGGCGATAAAACCATCCAGGAGTACCGGCAAAACGGTTTCCTGTATGCGATCAAGGTCACGCCGAAGAACGGCAAGCCTTATTTCCTGGTACGCGCCGATGGCTCCGAAGGCAATTTCATTCGTTCCGACCAGCCGGACATGCTGATTCCGTCCTGGAAGATCTTCGAGTGGTAAGCTAGTAACGCGTATCGTTCTTATCAACCAGGCACTTCCGGGCGGAAGTGCCCGCATGGGCAATTCTTCAACATGTCAGTCTTCACCCCTGTGTCCCGGCCTGAGCTGGAAACCTTTCTGGCGCCATACGAGCTGGGCCGCCTGCTCGACTTCCAGGGCATCGCCGCCGGTACCGAGAACAGCAATTTCTTCGTCAGTCTGGAAAAAGGGGAGTTCGTCCTCACACTGATCGAGCGTGGGCCGGCTGAAGACATGCCGTTCTTCATCGAACTGCTCGACGTGCTGCACGATGCCGACATGCCCGTGCCCTACGCCCTGCGCGACCGCGAAGGGCATGGCCTGCGCGAACTGTGCGGCAAGCCTGCGCTGCTGCAGCCGCGACTGTCGGGCAAGCACGTCAAGCTGCCGAACAACCAGCATTGCGCCCAGGTCGGCGAGCTGCTGGCGCACATTCACCTGGCCACCCGCGAGCGCATCATCGAGCGCCGCACCGACCGTGGCCTGGACTGGATGCTGGAATCGGGCGCCGAGCTGCTGCCGAGCCTGAACCGGGAGCAAGCCGGGCTGTTGCAACCGGCGCTGGCGGAAATCACCGCGCACAAGGCGCAGATCCTCGCCCTGCCCAAGGCCAACCTGCACGCCGACCTGTTCCGTGACAACGTGATGTTCGAAGGCACCCACCTGACCGGGCTGATCGACTTCTACAATGCTTGCTCCGGGCCGATGCTGTACGACATCGCCATCACCGTGAACGACTGGTGCCTGGACGAGCAGAGTGGTATCGACCTGCCACACGCCCAGGCATTGCTGGGCGCCTACGCGGCACTGCGGCCGTTCACCGCCGCTGAAGCTGAGCTGTGGCCGGTAATGCTGCGGGTGGCGTGCGTGCGCTTCTGGCTGTCGCGCCTGATCGCGGCGCAGGCGTTCGCCGGGATGGACGTGATGATCCATGACCCTAGCGAGTTCGAGGTGCGCCTGGCGCAACGCCAGCAGGTTGCGCTGAAGCTGCCGTTCGCGCTCTGATAGGCAATAGCGGCATTTGTGGGAGCGGGCTTGCCCCGCGATAGCGCCGGGCCTGCCAACGCTATCGCGGGGCAAGCCCACTCCCACCTGGTCCGCCTACAGCCTCAGAGCTGTTCCAGGCAGCCGACCAAATCCCCGCCGAGCTTCTCCAGCAAGCGCTCATAGCCCTTGCCATCCACCTTGTCGGTGCCACCCAGCGCATCCAGTTCGGCCAACCGCACCGGCAACCCGGCCGTCAGCGTCTCGGCCAGGCGCGGCCTCAGCGGCGGCTCGCTGAACACGCAGGTCTTGCCCACCGCCTGCAAGCGCTTGCGCATGGCGGCGACGTGCTGCGCGCCCGGCTGCACCTCAGACGCCACGCTGAACACGCCAGTGTGCTTCAGGCCATAGGCGGCCTCGAAGTAGTCGAACGCCTCGTGAAACACGAAGTAAGGCTTGCCGGCGATCCCCGCCACACGCTGCTTGATGCGCGCATCCAGGGCATCCAGGCGCTCGACGAACTGCTTGAGGTTGGCCTGGTAGCGCGGGGCATTGGCCGGGTCGGCCGCTGCCAGGTCGCCGGCCATCTTCGTCGCGATCACCCGGGCATTCAGCGACGACAGCCACAGGTGTGCATCGAGGCTGCCCGGGCGGTGGTCGTGGTCATGATCGTCGTGGTCTTCCTCGTCATGGGAGTGGCTGTCCTCGCCGAAATGACGCAACTGCATGCCCGACAGCGACTGCACGGCCACGGTCGGCTTGGCGCGGCTCTTCAGCACGCGGGGCAGGAAACCTTCCATGTCCGGGCCGATCCAATACAGCAGGTCGGCATCGGCGACCTTGCGCACGTCGGAGGGTCGCAGTGCGTAGTTGTGCGGGGAGGCGCCCGGCGGCAGGAGCACATCGGGGCTGCCGACACCGTCCTGAACGGCGGCGGCGATCTGTTGCAGGGGCTTGATGCTGGTCAGCACGCGTACGTCGGCGTGCGCCGAAAAAGCGATGAAAGCGACAAAGAGGGCAAGGATTCGGGACACGGTGGATACTCGGGTCGTCAGAAACAGGTAACATAATAACGTCTCCATCCTGAACCGTCGCTGCCCATGTCCATCACGCCGCTGGCCCACCGTCCCCACGATCACTCCCATTGCGTCCACAGTGCGCTGGCCGAGGCCGACGCGCTGTGCAACCGTCAGGGCCTGCGCCTGACCGCCCTGCGCCGCCGCGTGCTGGAGCTGGTGTGGCAGAGCCACAAGCCGCTGGGCGCCTACGATATCCTCGCCGTGCTCAGCGAGCAGGACGGCCGCCGCGCCGCGCCACCGACCGTCTATCGTGCCCTGGACTTCCTTCTGGAAAATGGCCTGGTGCACCGCATCGCCTCGCTCAATGCCTTTATTGGCTGCAGCCACCCCGAGCACGCGCACCAGGGGCAGTTCCTGATCTGCCGCGAATGTCATGTCGCCATCGAGCTGGAGCAGAACAGCATCAGCGACGCCATCGTCAGCAGCGCCAATGCCGTGGGCTTTGCGGTCGAGACGCAAACCGTCGAAGTGGTCGGCCTGTGCGGCAACTGCCGGGGCAAGGCATGAGCGATGCCCTGATCCGCCTCGAGCAGGTCGGTGTCAGCTTCGCTGGCGAAGCGGTGCTCGACAGCATCGACCTGGCGGTGGCACCGGGGCAGATCGTTACCCTGATCGGTCCCAACGGCGCCGGCAAGACCACCCTGGTGCGCGCCGTGCTGGGGCTGCTCAAGCCGCATCGCGGCAAAGTGTGGCGCAAGCCCAGGCTGCGCATCGGCTACATGCCGCAAAAGATCCAGGTGGACGCCACATTGCCCTTGTCGGTGCTGCGCTTCCTGCGCCTGGTGCCCGGTGTAGACCGTGCGGCAGCCTTGGCGGCGTTGCAGGAAGTCGGCGCCGAGCAGGTGATCGACAACCCGATCCAGACCATCTCCGGTGGCGAGATGCAGCGTGTGCTGTTGGCCCGCGCGCTGCTGCGCGAGCCCGAGCTGCTGGTACTCGACGAACCGGTGCAGGGTGTCGACGTAGTGGGCCAGACCGAGCTGTACAACCTGATCACTCGCCTGCGCGACCGCCACGGCTGCGGCGTGCTGATGGTTTCCCATGACCTGCACCTGGTGATGAGCGCCACCGACCAGGTGGTCTGCCTCAACCGCCACGTGTGCTGCTCGGGCCACCCGGAACAGGTCAGCAACGACCCGGCCTTCGTCGAGCTGTTCGGCCAGAACGCCCCGAGCCTGGCCGTCTATCACCACCATCACGATCACAGC
Source organism: Pseudomonas sp. RC3H12 (assembly GCF_018596375.1). Classification (NCBI taxonomy): domain Bacteria; kingdom Pseudomonadati; phylum Pseudomonadota; class Gammaproteobacteria; order Pseudomonadales; family Pseudomonadaceae; genus Pseudomonas; species Pseudomonas sp. RC3H12. Next base: position 4,791,746 of record NZ_CP075595.1, read on the forward strand.
CACGACCTGCACGGGTCGGTGATCGCCCCCGGCGCCCATGTTCACGGAGAGCACTGCAAGCATGGCTGATTTTCTTCTCTACGCCCTGCTTGCCGGTGTATCGCTGGCGCTGGTCGCCGGCCCCCTGGGCTCGTTCGTGGTGTGGCGGCGCATGGCCTATTTCGGCGACACCCTGTCCCATGCCGCGCTGCTCGGCGTAGCCCTGGGCTTCGCCCTGGATGTCAGCCCGGCGCTGGCAGTGACCGTCGGCTGCCTGCTGCTGGCGATCCTGCTGGTGACCCTGCAGCAGTGCCAGCCGCTGGCCTCGGACACCCTGCTCGGCATCCTCGCCCCCAGCACGCTGTCGCTGGGGCTGGTGGTGCTGAGCTTCATGCACGATGTGCGCATCGACCTGATGGCCTACCTGTTCGGCGACCTGTTGGCGATCAGCCCAACCGACCTTGCCTGGATCCTCGGCGGCAGCGCCTTGGTGCTGGTGCTGCTGGCGATGTTCTGGCGACCATTGCTGGCGGTGACCGTGCACGAGGAACTGGCGATGGTCGAAGGCTTGCCGGTGACCGGCCTGCGCCTGGCACTGATGCTGCTGATCGCCGTGGTGATCGCGGTGGCGATGAAGATCGTCGGTGTGCTGCTGATCACCTCGCTGCTGATCATCCCGGCCGCCGCGGCACAGCGTCACGCCCGCTCACCGGAGCAGATGGCCGTGGGCGCCAGCCTGCTGGGGGTTGCCGCGGTCTGTGGGGGCCTGGCGCTGTCCTGGTTCAAGGACACCCCGGCCGGGCCTTCGATCGTGGTCTGTGCGGCAGTGCTATTCTTGCTGAGCCTGGCGTTGCCGAAACGCTGAATTTTCAGGGTGCGCGCAGGCGCATCCTGCAACCTTTTCGCAGGTTTCGAGTCTGAGAAGACCTGTTTTCGAGCGTGCGCACCTGGGTGTAGACTTGCTCGCTTTTTGCGCAAATAGAGAGTCGCAGGAATGAAGCCGTTCGCCTCACGTTATCTGCTTGTTGCCGCGTTTTCCCTGTTCCTGGCTGCCTGCTCCAGCAAGCCGGCCGAACAGCCGGTGGCGCCTGCCCAGCCCGATGCCTGGCAGCAGCTCGAGCAAAGCATCGCCAGCAACGAGCTGGCCACCGCCGAGGATCAACTGGCCGCCTTGCAGGCCCAGGCGCCGGATGATGCTCGCCTCGAACCGCATCAGCGCCAGCTGGCCGAGGCCTACCTGCGCCGTAGCCAGATCGTCCTGCAGAAGGGCGATGTGAATGCCGCTGCCACGGCATTGGCCCGCGCCCGCGCGCTGATGCCGCAAGCACCGGCCCTGACCGGCGGCGACGCCGTGGCCCAGGCACGCAAGGCCGAACTGGAAAAGGCCGAAGCGGCGCTCAAGGCTGCCGAGTCCAAGCCCAAGGCCCGGGTGATCGACCCGACCGCGCCGACCACTGTCGTGGCGCTGAAAACCACCGATAGCCGGGCGATGCGTCGCCAGCTGGACGATATCGCGGCGGACGTGGTGAGTTATCAGTGCGAGGTGGTGTTCCAGGTGCCGCGCACCGAGGATGCGCCTTGGCTCAAGACCCTGCTGGAGAAGCGGGTGCGCAAGCTCGACAGTGGCTTCGAGCTGAAGCAGAAGCATGAGATCCAGCGCTCATTGCCGGCGCAGGTGGTGTTGACTCCCCATCAGCAATAAACCCGTCAGGGCCTCATCGCCGGCAAGCCGGCTCCCACAGTGACCGCCTGCAATCTGTGGGAGCCAGCTTGTCGTGGCGACGAACCGCGGCGATGGGCTGCAAAGCAGCCCCCCCGATTATGCAGGAATAGCTTCGGCAGCCGCCTCCCGCGCCCACACCCGGTGCCCCTCGACTGCCTTGAAGAAGGCCTCGAGCGCCTTCTGGTCATCGCCCAGCAACAGCCCCGCATCTTCCTTGAGCCCCAGCTTGTTCAGCAGCAGCTTGCCGTCACTGGCTACGCCCATGGGCTTGAGATGCTTGTAAGCCTCGAGCAGGAAGTGCTTGGCCACGCCGCTGTTTTCCAGCGCCTCCAGCGAAGCCTTGCCCGCCGGCACCCACACCCCGTCGAACATCACCGAGGGCATGCCCTCCATCGATGCATCCACCGGCAGCTGCTTGCCAGCGGCAGTCTTCACGGGTGCCGACGTCGGCCCCAGCAGCATGGGGCGCGCACTTTGCGCCTCTAGCGCCTTGACCACCTTGTCGACACTCGCGTCATCCACGCCGCCAGCCACCAGGATGGCGATCTTGCGCCCACTGATGCCGATGTTCCCGGGGTGGTTCATCTGGCTCAAGGCCTTTGACTGCGCCGGCTTGCTGCCCTTGACCTTGACCGTGCCGGCCTTCGGCGCCGGCAGACCGAGGTTGGCCGCCACCGCTGCCGCCAACTTGAGATCGATATTGGCCAGGATCTCGTTCACTTCCCGCGCCCGGATCGCCTCGCGCTCAACCTTGCCCAGCTCGAAGCTGTAGGCCTTGATGATGTGCTGCTGCTCGGTGGGGCTCATGCTCTGGAAGAACAGCCGCGCCTGGGAGAAATGGTCGCCGAACGACTCGCTGCGCTGGCGGATCTTGTTCGCATCGATACGTTCCTGGTAACTCTCGAAACCCCCATCCTGCGCGGCGGGCGGCGTTTCCTTCGGCCAGCCGCCATCGATCGAGTTGGGCTCGTAGGACGCCCGGCCCTTGTCGATGGTCATGCGGTGCATGGCATCGCGCTGGCTGCTGTGATTGGGTGCGACGGGGCGGTTGATCGGGATCTCGTGGAAGTTCGGTCCGCCCAGGCGGCTTATCTGGGTGTCGGTGTAGGAGAACAGCCGGCCCTGCAGCAACGGGTCATTGCTGAAGTCGATGCCCGGCACGATGTGCCCGGGGCAGAAGGCGATCTGCTCCACTTCGGCGAAGAAGTTGTCCGGGTTGCGGTCGAGCACCATCTTGCCCAGCGGCGTCACCGGCACCAGCTCCTCGGGGATGATCTTGGTCGGGTCGAGCAGGTCGAAGTCGAACTTGTGCTCGTCGGCCTCCGGCACGATCTGCACGCCCAGCTCCCATTCCGGATAATGCCCGGTCTCGATCGCTTCCCACAGGTCGCGGCGGTGATAGTCGGTGTCCTTGCCGGCAAGCTTCTGGGCTTCGTCCCACAGCACCGAGTGCACGCCCTGGCGCGGCTTCCAGTGGAACTTGACGAAGCTGGCCACGCCTTGGGCATTGATCAACCGGAAGGTGTGCACGCCAAAGCCTTCCATCATGCGCAGGCTGCGCGGAATGGCCCGGTCGGACATCGCCCACATGACCATGTGCGCGGATTCCGGCACCAGCGACACGAAGTCCCAGAAGGTGTCGTGGGCAGAGCCACCGGTGGGCATCTCGTTGTGCGGTTCGGGTTTGACCGCGTGGACGAAGTCGGGAAACTTGATCGCGTCCTGGATGAAGAACACCGGCATGTTGTTGCCGACCAGGTCGAAGTTGCCTTCATCGGTGTAGAACTTCACCGCAAAGCCGCGCACGTCGCGCACCGTGTCGCCCGAGCCACGCGGACCCTGCACGGTGGAAAAGCGTACGAACACCGGGGTGATTTTCTCGGGATCTTGCAGGAAACCGGCCTTTGTCAGCTCGGCATGGCAGCCGTAGCTCTGGAAGTAGCCATGGGCGCCGGTCCCGCGGGCATGGACGATGCGCTCGGGGATGCGCTCATGGTCGAAGTGGGTGATCTTCTCGCGCATGATGAAGTCTTCGAGCAGCGAAGGCCCACGGGCACCGGCCTTGAGGCTGTTCTGGTTGTCGGCGACCTTCACCCCCTGATTGGTGCGCAGCGCCTGGCCGCTGGCGTCGCTGCGAAACGCCTCCAGGCTCTGCAGTTTGGCGTTGGTGTTGGCCTTGTCCGGGGTGTCGGTGCCGGCGACAGGGCTGGGCTGTGGCGCCTGCGGCGTCTTGCTGGGCATCTTAGGCTCTCCTCATCAGTCTTCAGGCTGCCCGTTCGGGCTTGTTCAATTAGTGACTGGGCCGCCGTCGGATGCGTTCAATCGGATTGCCGACCGTCGCGTTATGCCGATTGGATTGGAGCGTGACGAAATAAATGCTAAGAACACGCAGGGGAAAAGGCTAAAATGCGCGCCCCGGCTAACCGCTGACCCAAATTCCATGCGCCCCACAAGGTTCGCTCAGTGATCGAGTTTCAAAATGTCCACAAGACCTACCGCGTCGCCGGTAGGGATATCCCGGCCCTGAACCCGACCAGCCTGACCATCGAAGATGGCCAGGTGTTCGGCCTGATCGGCCACTCCGGTGCCGGCAAGAGCACCATGCTGCGCCTGATCAACCGTCTCGAGGAGCCGTCCGGCGGCAAGATCGTGGTCGACGGTGAGGACGTCACCGCCTTCGACTCGAACCAGCTGCGGCGCTTCCGCCAGCAGGTCGGCATGATCTTCCAGCACTTCAACCTGCTGGCCTCCAAGACCGTCGCCGACAATGTCGCCCTGCCGCTGGTGCTGGCGGGCGAGCTGTCGCGTGGCGAGATCGACAAGCGCGTCACCGAGCTGCTGGCCCGTGTCGGCCTTTCCGAGCACGCGAAGAAGTACCCGGCGCAACTGTCGGGTGGGCAGAAGCAGCGCGTCGGCATCGCCCGCGCCCTGTCCACCAACCCCAAGATCCTGCTGTGCGACGAAGCCACCAGCGCCCTCGACCCGCAGACCACCGCCTCGGTGCTGCAACTGCTGGCCGAGATCAACCGCGAGCTGAAGCTGACCATCGTGCTGATCACCCATGAGATGGACGTGATCCGCCGGGTCTGCGACCGCGTGGCGGTGATGGATGCCGGGCAGATCGTCGAGCAGGGCCCGGTGGCCGACGTGTTCCTGCACCCGCAGCACGCCACCACCAAGCGTTTCGTCCAGGAAGACGAGCAGGTCGACGAGAACGAGCAACGCGACGATTTCGCCCATGTGCCGGGGCGCATCGTGCGCCTGACCTTCCAGGGCTGCGCCACCTACGCGCCGCTGCTGGGCACCGTGGCCCGCGAAACCGGCGTGGACTACAGCATCCTTGCCGGGCGCATCGACCGCATCAAGGACATCCCCTATGGCCAGCTGACCCTTGCCCTGATCGGTGGAGACATGGAGGCGGCATTCGCCCGCTTCACTGCAGCTGACGTACATATGGAGGTACTGCGTTGATGGACATCCTCAGCTATTTCGCCAACGTCGACTGGGTCGAGATCTGGCAGGCGACCAACGACACCATGGTCATGCTGTTCATCTCACTGGCCTTCATCATCCTGCTGGGCCTGCCACTGGGCGTCGTGCTGTTCCTGTTCAGCCCACGGCAGATGTTCGAGCACAAGAAGGTCTACGCAGTGCTGGCGACCATCGTCAACATCGTGCGCTCGGTGCCGTTCATCATCCTGCTGATCGTGATGATCCCGATCACGGTGCTGATCACCGGCACCTCGCTGGGCGTTGCCGGTGCCATCCCGCCGCTGGTGGTGGGGACCACGCCATTCTTCGCGCGGCTGGTGGAAACCGCCCTGCGCGAGGTGGACCGCGGCATCATCGAGGCTACCCAGTCGATGGGCGCCACCACCCGCCAGATCATCTTCAAGGCCGTGCTGCCTGAAGCGATGCCGGGCATCATCGCCGCCATCACCGTGACCGCCATCACCTTGGTGTCCTACACCGCCATGGCCGGCGTGGTCGGGGCCGGTGGCCTGGGTGACCTGTCGATCCGCTTCGGCTACCAACGCTTCCAGACCGACGTGATGATCGTCACCGTGGTGCTGCTGGTCATCCTGGTCCAGGTACTGCAAATGATCGGCGACAAACTGGTCGTGCATTTTTCCCGTAAGTAACCCCAATGGGGTCGGCCCGGCCGACCCGTTCGGGGGCCGTCGCGGCCCTCACAAGGAGTGATCAATGAAGAAGCTGCTTGCTGTTGTCGCCGCGGTCGCGGCCTTCTCGGCCCACGCCGAGACCCTGACGGTCGCCGCCACCCCGGTGCCGCACGCCGAGATCCTCAACTTCGTCAAGCCACAGCTGGCGAAGGAAGGCGTGGAGCTGAAGGTCAAGGAGTTCACCGACTACATCCAGCCGAACGTGCAGGTTTCGGAAAAGCGCCTGGACGCCAACTTCTTCCAGCACCAGCCGTACCTGGATGAGTTCAACAAGGCCAAGGGTACTCACCTGGTAAGCGTCGCCGGCGTGCACATCGAGCCGCTGGGCGTGTATTCGACCAAGGTCAAGAAGCTCGACGAACTGCCTTCCGGCGCCGCCGTGGTCATTCCCAACGACGCCACCAACGGCGGCCGCGCCCTGCTGCTGCTGGACAAGGCAGGGGTGATCAAGCTCAAGGACAACACGAACATCCTGTCGACCATCAAGGACATCGCCGAGAACCCGAAAAACCTGAAGTTCCGGGAACTGGAAGCCGCCACCATCCCACGTGTGCTGACCCAGGTCGATGCCGCCCTGATCAACACCAACTACGCGCTGGAAGCCAAGCTCAACCCGGAAAAAGACGCCCTGGCCATCGAAGGCAAGGACTCTCCGTACGTGAACATCCTGGTGACCCGCGAGGACAACAAGGACGCGGACGCGGTGAAGAAGCTGGTACAGGCCCTGCACTCGCCTGAGGTGAAGCAGTTCATTACCGAGAAGTACAAGGGCGCTGTGGTTCCTGCGTTCTAAGCCTGCATCCCGGGGCCGCTTCGAGGCCCTATCGCCGGAAAGCCGGCTCCCACAGAGACTGCACGATTGTGGGAGCCGGCTTGCCGGCGAAAGGCCTGCGCAGCAGGCCCAAATATCTCAATCGCGCTTGACCAGCCCCGGCAACTGCGCCACCAGCTTCTGGTTGTTGAACGGCGCTCGAATGAACCCGCGCTGACGCCCATCAGGCCCGACCACCGCCAGGTTGCCGCTGTGATCCACGGTATACCCGGGCTTGCTGGTATCGGCCGGGATGAACGGGATGCTCAAGGCGTTGGCCAATTTCTGGGTATCCTCGATCGAGCCCGCCACCCCGACGAAATCCTTGTCGAAATAGCCCAGGTACTGCTTGAGCTGGTTCGGCGTGTCGCGGTTCGGGTCGACGCTCACCAGCACCACCTGCAGACGCTCCAGCGCCTCCTTGGGCAGTTCGCTCTTTACCTGGCGCAGCTGGGCCAGGGTGGTCGGACAGATGTCCGGGCAGTAGGTGTAGCCGAAGAACAGCAATGACCACTTGCCCTTGAGCTGGTCCAGCACCAGCGGCTGGCCGTTCTGGTCGGTCATGGTCACGTCCGGCACGGTACGGCTCTGCGGCAGCAGGATGATGCCGGCATCGATCAGTTCGGTGGGGTTCAACTGACCACGGTCGTTGAGCACCTTGTTGACGGTCAGGCCCATGATCAGCGCGACCAGGGCAACGAGGATGAAGACGGTTTTCTGGGTTCGGGTCATAGGTTCAGCAACAGGTAGTGGTCTACGAGCAACGCGATGAACAGGGCGAACAGGTAGCCGATAGAGTACTTGAACGTCTTGATCGCCGCGTGCGGCCGGGTGCCACGGTACAACACCCAGGCCCAGTGCAGGAAGCGCAGGCCCAGCCCCAGGGCACAGGCCAGGTACAGCGGGCCGCTCATGTGTATGGCATAGGGCAACAGGCTCACGGCCAGCAATATCAAGGTGTAGAGCAGGATATGCAGGGCAGTGTAACGCTCGCCATGGGTAACGGGGAGCATGGGAATATCAGCTTTTGCGTACTCCTCCTTGCGATGAATCGCAAGGGCCCAGAAGTGCGGCGGTGTCCAGGCAAAGATGATCAGCACCAGCAGCAGGGGCTCGGCGCCCAGGTGCCCGCTGACCGCTACCCAGCCCAACAATGGCGGCGCGGCCCCGGCCAGGCCGCCGATCACGATGTTCTGCGGCGTGGCCCGCTTGAGAAAGCCGGTATAGAGCACCGCGTAACCCAGCAGCGAGGCCAGGGTCAGCCAGGCGGTGAGGGGGTTGGTGAACGCCAGCAGCAAAACCATCCCCGCCACGGCCAGCAGCAAGGCGAACAGCAGTGCCGGCATGGGCGCGACCCGGCCTTGGGCCAGCGGGCGCTTGTGGGTGCGGGCCATCAGCGCATCGACGCGGCGATCGACTACGTGGTTGACCGCCGCCGCGGCACCCGCGCACAAGCCAATCCCCAGGTTGCCGAACAGCAGGACGCTCCAGGCCACCCCTGCGCGGGTGGCGAGAAACATCCCCACCAGCGAGGTGATCAGCATCAACACCACCACCTTCGGCTTGGTCAGTTCCAGATAGTCGCGCCACCCGGCGCGCTGGCGTTCCGTGCTCAGAACCGTCGCCACGAATCGTTCCTCATGTGATGAGTGAGTTGCGCCCCGGTCACCGGCGTCAGGCGCCAGCCATGCCCTACTCGGACCTTGTCGACCACGCGGATGCGGTAGTTCACCAGCACCATGGTCAGCAGCAGCAGCGCACCGCCAGCGTTGTGGGCAACGGCCACGCCCAGCGGCAGGTGGAACAATACGTTGCTGATGCCCAGGCCCAGCTGCAGCGTCAGCGCCAGCAATACCAGACGCGCCAGGCCGCCCAGGCCATTGCGCTGCAACTTCCAGCTGAGCAACAGCAGTACCGCCAGCACCATCATCGCGCCGAGCCGGTGGCTGACATGGATCGCCGTGCGCGCATCGCTGTCCAGTTGCCCGCCCAGGTAATTGGGGCCGACGTGCTGGGTCAGGTGGAAGCCGTTGCTGAAGTCCGCCGCCGGCCACCACTGACCATGGCAGGTAGGCAGGTCGATACAGGCCACCGCCGCGTAGTTGGCGCTGACCCAACCCCCCAGGGCGATCTGGCCGATCACCACCAAAAGCGCCAGCGCCGCGATCCGTCGCAGGCTCAACGGCAGTTTCGGCAAGGGCGCAAAGGCCCGGGATAGACGCAGGGATAGCAGGAAAAGCAGGCTCACCGTGGTGAACCCGCCAAGCAGGTGCGCGGTCACCACCTGGGGCCACAGTTTCAGTGTCACCGTCCACATGCCGAACGCCGCCTGGGCCAGCACCACCCCCAGCAGCAACACTGGCAGGCGGTAGGGCTGGCCGTCATGGGCATGCCGGCGTACAGCCTGGAAGGCAAGCAGTGCGATCACCAGTGCCAGGCTGCCGGCGAAATAGCGATGGACCATCTCTGCCCAGCCCTTGGCTTCCTCCACCGGGTGCTCAGGGAAGTGCAGCTCGGCATGGGCCAGTTGGGCATCGGTCTTGGGCACGCTGATGAAGCCGTAGCACCCCGGCCAGTCGGGGCAGCCAAGACCGGCATGAGTCAGGCGAGTGTAGGCGCCGAGCAACACGACCAGCAGCGCCAGCAGCGTGGCGCACACAGCAAGGCGGAATCCGGGTCTGGCCATGGCAGCCTCCTAGCCGATGTTGGACAGCTTGAGCAGGTGACGCAGGTCGTCCAGCACATGCTTGCCCTTGACCTTGGCGTCGTAGCGCAGCACCAGGTTGCCGTGAGGATCGACGATCCACAGTTGCGGGGCAGTGTCGCCGACCTTCTGGATATAGCGCTGGGCGTCCAGCGGATAGCGTTGCAACTGCGGGTATTCACGGCCCAGCAACGCCTGGTAGTCAGCGGCCAGCGGCTGGGCCGCCGCCAGGGCATGGCTGGCGCGGCTGGCATCGCGGCCCAGGCCGACCTGGATCTGTCGGGCCAGGTACACCAGTTGCCGGCAGTCCTCGACACAGGCGCCCGGGGCGCTGACCAACAGCTGCCAGCGCTCGTCCTGGGCATCGATGCCGATATCCGCCCGGCCCTCGCCATTACCAATCATCACACCGTGATAGCTGCGCCCCTCCGGTACCCAGAACTTGAGCTTGTACATGCTGGTGGCAAGGATCATCGGCCCGAGCACGACGAACAGGATCAACAGCAGTTGCAGGCGCCCGCGGGGCTTGCGGCGGTCAGGCACGTCCAGTGGACTCGTGGCGGCGGCCATGGCGGTTCTCCTTGTCGTTGTGATGCCAGCCGAAATACAGGTAAAGCAGTACCAACGCGCTCGCCAGGGCGAACCACTGCACGGCATAGCCCTGGTGCTTTTCCGGGCCCATGGCGACCACCGGCCAGTCCAGGCGGTAGGCGGCAGGGCCTGGCTGCAGGCGTAGTTCCTGGGCAAAGCCCTCACGGCCCAGTTGCTGCCAGAGCCCGGCCGGTTCGATTGCCGTCAGCAGTTGCGGCCACTGGCCGTCGGGGTTGTCCGGGTGCAGCTGGAAGGTCTTGCCCGGTGGCACGTAGACCGTGGCGTCCAGCGCCAGCGCCTGGCTGGGCGTGTCGAAGCGCACCGGCACACGACGGTCGGGCCACGGCAGCCAGCCGCGATTGACCAGCAACCACAGGCCGCTGGCCTGGTCGTGGAAGGGCTGCAACAGCTCGACGCCGGCCTTGCCGTCACGCATCTGGTTGTCCAGCAGCAGGCTGTGACCGGCATCGAACCGGCCATACAGGTGCACGGGGTAGAACGCCGGGTCCGGCAGCTGGCGCAACCGGTCAGCGCTGACCGACGCCTCGATCTGGCGTTCGGTGTAGGTGGCCAGCAAGTCACGCTTTTCGTCGGCGCGCCGCAGTTGCCAGCAGCCGAGCGCGATCAACCCCGGCAGCAGCGCAAGCACCACCAGGGTCGGTACCAGGCCTGGGCGAAACGGCTTCACCAGGGCCTCTTGAGGTCGAGCGCTATACTTGTATCCATCACCTCATCCCCCGGAGTGTCGCCATGCTCAAGGCCGCGATTGTCCTGATGCTGCTGGCCACCATCGCCAGCCTGTTCAGTGGCCTGGTGTTCCTGGTCAAGGACGATGACCAGTCGACCCGCCTGCTCAAGGCCCTTACCGTGCGCGTCGCTCTCGCCACCCTGACCATCGCCCTGGTGGCCTGGGGCCTGATCAGTGGGCAACTGGTGTCGCACGCACCTTTCTGAATTCACACCATCCCTGTAGGAGCGGCTTCAGCCGCGATCACCCGCGAAGCCGCACTACAGGACATACACGAAGATGAACAACCCCACCCACACCACATCGACGAAGTGCCAGTACCAGCTCGCCGCCTCGAAACCGAAGTGCTTGTCCGGGTCGAAGTGCCCGCGCAGCACCCGGCAGAACATCACGAACAGGATCAGCGTGCCCAAGGTCACGTGCGCGCCGTGGAACCCGGTAAGCATGAAGAACGTCGCGCCGTAGATGCCCGAGCCCAGAGTCAGCCCGAGCTTGTTGTAGGCCTCGTGGTACTCGTAGGCCTGCAGGGCGAGGAACGCCAGCCCCAGCAGGATCGTCAGCCCCAGCCACAGCTTCAGCGTGCCGCGGTGCCCCTTGCGCAGGGCGTGGTGGGCGATGGTCACGGTCACACTGGAGCTCACCAGCAGGATGGTATTGATCAGCGGCAGGTGCCACGGATCGATAACCTCCTTCGGTGGCGGGAACAGTTTCGGGTCCGGCGTATGCAGCAGCGGCCAGACGAACTCGAAGTTGGGCCAGAGCATGTGCGTCACGCCCTTGGCCCCATCGCCCCCCAGCCACGGCCCGGCCAGCACCCGCACATAGAACAGCGCGCCGAAGAAGGCCAGGAAGAACATCACCTCGGAAAAGATGAACCAGCTCATGCCCCAGCGGAACGAGCGGTCCATCTGCGCACTGTAGAGCCCGGCGTGGCTTTCCTTGACCACTGCGCCGAACCAGCCGAACAGCATGTAGGCCAGGAACAGCGCGCCAACGAAGAAAATCAGCGGCCCGTGGGACTCCGGGTGGCCGGCCTTGAGGTCGTTGAACCAGGTGCCGAGCCCGAATACGGTGATGAACATGCCGATCGTGGCAATGATCGGCCACTTGCTCTGCGCCGGTACGTAGTAATGCTCGTGGCTTGCCATGACGTATCTCCTTCCCTCAACGGGCGCCCTCGGTCGCGGCTTGGGCGACCGGGGGGTGGCGAGCGGTGATGTCGAACAGGGTGTAGGCCAGGGTCAGGTGTTTCACCGATTCCGGCAGGTCGCGGTCGACGATGAAGCGCACCGGCATCTCGATGCGCTCGCCCGGCTGCAGAACCTGCTGGGTGAAACAGAAGCACTCGGTCTTGTGGAAGTACGCCGCAGCCTCGGCGGGAGTGATGCTGGGGATGGCCTGGGCGCTCATGGGCTGGTTGGTCGGGTTGCGGGCCACGAAGATCATCTGGTTCACCGCCCCCGGGTTGACCTCGATCTGGTCGGCGGTGGAGTGGAACTCCCAGCTCATGTCACCGGCATTGGTCGACATGAACTGCACCCGCACCGAACGGGTCGGGTCGCTCACCTGGGTGCCCGCGTACTGCCCGCCGGTCTTGCCGTTGATGCCGAAGGCCTTGCACATCACGTCGTAGATCGGCACCAAGGCAAAGCCGAAGGCGAACATCACCACGGTCAGCATCAGCAGGCGGCTGACCAGGCGTTTGAGCGACAAGCCGTCCATGGGCAAGCTCCTACTTCACTTCCGGCGGCGTCTGGAAGGTGTGGTAAGGCGCAGGTGAAGGGATCGACCACTCCAGCCCCTCGGCGCCGTCCCAGGGTTTGGCCGGTGCCGGCGCGCCACCGCGAATGCACTTGATGACGATGAACAGGAAGAAGATCTGCGTGGCACCGAACATGAAGGCGCCGATCGACGAGACCATGTTGAAGTCGGCGAACTGCAGGTTGTAGTCGGGGATGCGCCGGGGCATGCCGGCCAGGCCGACGAAGTGCATGGGGAAGAAGGCCAGGTTCATGCCGACGAACGACAGCCAGAAGTGCAGCTTGCCCAAGGTTTCGTCATACATGTGCCCGGTCCATTTCGGCAGCCAGTAATAGGCCGAGGCAAAGATGCCGAAGATCGCCCCCGGCACCAGCACGTAGTGGAAGTGGGCAACCACGAAGTAGGTGTCGTGGTACTGGAAGTCCGCAGGCGCGATGGCCAGCATCAGCCCGGAGAAGCCGCCGATGGTGAACAGGATGACGAAGGCGATGGCGAACAGCATCGGCGTCTCGAAGGTCAGCGAGCCTTCCCACATGGTGCTGACCCAGTTGAACACCTTCACCCCGGTGGGCACGGCGATCAGCATGGTGGCGTACATGAAGAACAGTTCACCCACCACCGGGATGCCGACCACGAACATGTGGTGGGCCCAGACGATGAACGACAGGAAGGCGATCGCCCCGGTGGCGTAGACCATCGAGGTATAGCCGAACAGCGGCTTGCGCGAGAACGCCGGGATGATCGAGCTGACCGCGCCGAAGGCCGGCAGGATCATGATGTACACCTCGGGGTGCCCGAAGAACCAGAACACATGCTGGAACAACACCGGGTCACCGCCGCCGGCCGCGCTGAAGAAGCTGGTGCCGAAATGGATATCCATCAGCATCATGGTCACCACGCCGGCCAGCACCGGCATCACCGCGATCAGCAGGAACGCGGTGATCAGCCAGGTCCAGACGAACAGCGGCATTTTCATCAGGGTCATGCCGGGGGCGCGCAGGTTGAGGATGGTGGCGATCACGTTGATCGCGCCCATGATCGAGCTGATGCCCATCAGGTGGATGGCGAAGATGAAGAAGGTCACGCTGGCCGGGGCGTAGGTGGTCGACAGCGGGGCATAGAAGGTCCAGCCGAAGTTCGGCCCGCCACCGGGGCTGAACAGGGTCGAGACCAGCAGCAGGAACGCCGCCGGCAGCAGCCAGAAGCTGAAGTTGTTCATTCGTGGCAGGGCCATGTCTGGCGCGCCGATCATCAGCGGGATCATCCAGTTGGCCAGGCCGACGAAGGCCGGCATCACCGCGCCGAACACCATGATCAGCCCGTGCATGGTGGTCATCTGGTTGAAGAACGCAGGCTCCACGATCTGCAGGCCGGGCTGAAACAGCTCGGCGCGGATCACCATGGCGAACGAGCCGCCGAGCAGGAACATGGTGAAGGCGAACCACAGGTACATCGTGCCGATGTCCTTGTGGTTGGTGGTCAGCACCCAGCGCATCAGGCCCTTGGCCGGGCCGTGGGCGTGTTCATGACCGTGGGCGTGGTCGTCGATCACTGCACTCATGTCCTGTCTCCTGCAATCCACTGACTGCCGCGGGTAGCCCGGCTCATTGCGCTTCGGCCTGCTTGAGCGCCAACACGTCCTTCGGCGTGACCATGTCGCCCTTGTTGTTGCCCCAGGCGTTGCGCTCGTAGGTGACCACCGCGGCGATATCGACTTCCGAAAGCTGCTTGCCGAATGCCGCCATGGCGGTGCCCGGCTTGCCGTGGAAGACGATGCCCAGGTGCGCTTCCTTGGGCCCGGTGGCAATCTTCGAGCCCTTGAGGGCCGGGAACATCGGCGGCAGGCCCTGGCCCTCGGCCTGGTGACAGGCCACGCAGGTGGTGTGGTAGACCTTGTCGCCACGTGCCACCAGCTCTTCGAGGGTCCATTCCTTGCTGGTCAGTTCCTTGAGCTTGGCCGCCTCGACCTTGCGCTCGCCAAGCCAGGAGTCGTAGTCGGCCTTGGATTTCACCTCGACCACCACCGGCATGAAGCCGTGGTCCTTGCCGCACAGCTCGGTGCACTGGCCGCGGTAGATCCCGGGCTTCTCGACCCGGGTCCAGGCCTCGTTGACGAAGCCGGGGATGGCGTCACGCTTGACCGCGAAGGCCGGCACCCACCAGGAATGGATGACGTCGGCGGCGGTCACCAGGAAGCGCACCTTGGCGCCCACCGGCAGTACCAGCGGCTGGTCGACTTCGAGCAGGTAGTGCTCGTCCTTCGGTGAATTGTTGTGGATCTGCTCGGCGGGGGTAGCCAGGTTGCTGAAGAACTCGACGTCCTGGCCCAGGTACTTGTAGTGCCATTTCCACTGGTAACCGGTGACCTGGATGTCGATGTCCGAGTCGCTGGCATCGTAGATGTCGATCAGGGTCTTGGTGGCCGGGATGGCCATGGCCACGAGGATCAGGAAGGGCACGACGGTCCAGAGGATCTCGACCCAGGTGTGCTCGTGGAAGTGCGCGGCCTTCTGCCCGGTTGAGCGGCGGTGAATGACCATCGACCAGAACATCGCGCCGAACACCACGATGCCGATGATCACGCAGATCCAGAAGATGGTCATGTGCAGGTCAAACACCGCGTGGGAGACTTCCGTCGCCCCGGGCGCCATGTTCACCGTCCATGCTGCCTGTGCCTGACCAAACAATGACCACAGCAACAGGCCCATCCAGACATGTGGATGTCGCATCATTGCGGGTTCCCCTTATCGTTCTTGTAGTCCCGGAGGCGTGGACGACCTGCTACGACAAAGGGGGGAACGGTGGCCAAGACTGCCTGGCTTCGACGACCGAGCCCCCTGCTTAAGGCAGTCGGGCCTCATCAACGAATCACGTTTCAAGCGGAGTATAGACACCGACCAATGGGGCGCAACGCAGGGACTGAAATGATCTTCACGCAACCAAACGTTTGCGCTGGAAGGCGCATGAATACTGGGCTGGAGCACAATAATGGCACATTGATATAGCCAATTTCCTACACGCACCTAAGCGATATAACAAATGCGTCTTAGCGATTCTCGTAAGCAAGCTAACTTAGTGTCTTCCGTTTGTAACGCCTTGTCCCTGGAGTTGTCATGAACATCGCTGCTGTACGCGAGCAGATCGAAAACGCCCATCAACACGAGAGCCGCACAGGCCAACTGAAAAACCGTCTCGAGAAGCAACTGCCACACCTGCACCCTTCGATCCACCTACCCCAGCAGGACGCCCAGGGTACTTTGGCCCGCTTCGTCGGCGCCTACATCAACGAGGTTCCAGAACTGCTCGAAGCCGCGCACACCGTGGCCCTCGAGGCCGGCATCGAGTCGCAGATCAAGCCGGTGCTGAAGATTGCCGAGGCCTATTTCCTGCAGCCGCCGAGCGTGATGGACGGGCAGGTCGGGCTGGATTGCCTGTTGGACGAGGCCTACCTGGCGCATCGCCTGGTCGAGGAGGTCAACGACCTGTATATCCGCCATTTCCAGCAACCGCTGATTCCGGTGGATACCACGGTCGCCAACCTGATCGCCCACCAGCTGATCGGCGAGACCTTCGCCAACCAGCTCGATGAGGTGGTACATCACTCGGTGGACGAGATGCTCAATGACGAGAGCTTTGCCGTGGAGTCAGTGGAGCGCTATCGCGACAAGCTGTCGAACCCGGAAACCGGAGAGGCCTGGAAACGCTGGCCGTGCCTGTCGCGCCAGCTCGGCGTGGAGTTGAGCCAGTCGGCCTGAGTTGACTTGATCCTACCTAGTCGCGGCAAGCCCGCTCCCACGAACTCGATCGTAGGAGCGGGCTTGCCCAGCGATAGGCCGCTACAGACTTACCCTAAGCGCCAACTCCCGCCGTAGTCCGCAACCGCCCCTCGACCCGCCGCTTCAGACGCCGCTGCTCCAGTACCAGCCGCGAGCCCTTGGCCGCGCCACTGCGCCCCCAATCCTCCAGCAGTTCCAGGCAGGAATGGTCGATATAGCTCAGGTTGCCCAGCGGCACATGCAACGTGGTCCCTTCCGGCACGGTATCCAGTACCTGGGTCAGCGCCGGCACCTTGAGGAAGGTGGCCGCGCCGCTCAGGCGCAGTTCCATGTGCCCCGGCGTACCCAATGCCACCAGATTGATCTTCAACCGCGCCGCCTTCAGCGCCAGCTTCAGCAGGGTCAGGGCAAAGCCCAGCAATACGCCGGTCAACAGGTCGGTGAAGATGATCGCCAGTGCAGTCGCCGCATAGGTGAACATCGGCATCCGCCCATAGCGGCCCAGGCCGCGGAACGCCTTGAAGTCGACCAGCTTGATGCCGGTATAGACCAGAACCCCGGCCAGGCTGGCCACCGGGATCTGCTGCAGCACACTGCTCAGCGCCACCACGAAGGCCAACAACCAGAGCCCATGGAAGATCGCCGAGGCCCGCGTCTGCGCACCAGCCTGGACGTTGGCCGAGCTGCGCACGATCACCCCGGTCATCGGCAACGCGCCAAGCACGCCGCAGAGCATGTTGCCGATACCCTGCGCCGACAGCTCACGGTCGAAATCCGAGCGCTGGCCACTGTGCATGCGATCGACTGCCGCTGCGGACAACAAGGTCTCGGCGCTGGCGATGAAGGCCAGGGCAAAGGCCGCCACCAGCAGGGTAGGGTCGGCCAGCTTGAGCAGGTCGTCCGGGCGCAGCCAGTCAATGGCCTCGGACAGGTCCGCAGGTACCTGCACGCGGTTGACCGGCAGTGCCAGCCACAAGCTGACAGCGGTCATTGCCGCCACACCGAGCAAGGCACCGGGAATGAAGCGCAGGCGTTGCGGGCGCCAGCGCTCCCAACCCCACATGATGGCGATGGTGCCCAAGCCCAGCGCACCAGCCTGCCAACCGGCGCCTGCGCTTTCCAGCGGCAGGGCCGAGGCCAGCGTCGCCGGAAAGCCCAGCAGGTTATCCACACCCGATGGCTGAGGCGCCATGTCAAACATCACGTGCACTTGGGACAGCACGATCAGCACGCCGATCCCGGCAAGCATGCCGTATACCACTGCTGGCGCGGTGACCCGGAACCAGCAGCCCAGACGCAAGCGCCCGGCCAGCAGTTGCAGCAGGCCGGCCAGCAGCAGGATAGGCCCGAGCATGGCCACGCCATGCTGGCGCACCAGCTCGAACACCAGCACCGCCAGGCCCGCCGCCGGGCCGCTGACCTGCAACGGTGAGCCGGCGAGAAAACCCACGACGATGCCACCGATGATCCCGGTGATCAGCCCCTTCGCGGGCGGCATGCCCGAGGCGATGGCGATGCCCATGCACAAGGGCAGGGCCACCAGGAAGACCACCACCGAGGCCAGCAACTCACGCGGCAGGGCCGCCTTTATCTGTGTCATGTTCACCATGTAGCTCCTTTCTAGATTCACGGCCATTCCGCTGGCCGCTAGCACGGGGAAGCCTGAACGACGCGCAGGCGTGGGCCGCCAGCGGGTCTGCCGGCACGGCATTCAGGAAGATTCAAGGCAGGCGAAGGCCGCGCCGCACCCATCGGGTGCAGCCGGCAATCAAGGCTTGTTCAGCGTGTTGGGGTCGCTTAGTAGCGGCCTCTCGGTGTGGCAGAAGGGATCGACTCGCCTGCGGTCAGCGGCAGGAAGCGGTCGCTGGCGGCATCGTAAGCTTCGATCTGGCTGGTTTCGATGTCGTAGATCCAGCCATGGATATGCAGCTGCCCGGCGGCCAGGCGCGAAGCGACCGAGGGGTGGGTACGCAGGTGATGCAGCTGGGCGATGACGTTTTCCTTGGTCAGCAGCTGCATGCTTTCGTGCTCGCTGCCGCAGGAGCAGTTGTCCTCGATCACGGTCCGCGCTACCTCGGCATGGCGCAGCCAGGCGGAAACGGTCGGCATCTTCGCCAGCGACTGCGGGTTGAGTACCGCTCGCATCGCGCCGCAGTCGGAGTGACCGCAGATGATGATGTGGTGCACGCCCAGCGCCAGCACGGCGTACTCGATAGCACTCGATACACCGCCGTTCATCTGGCCGTAGGGCGGCACCACGTTGCCGACGTTACGGGTCACGAACAGGTCGCCGGGCGAGCTCTGGGTGATCAGTTCGGGGACGATGCGCGAGTCTGCGCAGGTGATGAACATGGCCCGCGGCTTTTGCGCGGTAGCCAGTTTCTTGAACAGCTCTTGCTGCTCGGGAAAGACTTCGGTGTGAAACCGCAGGAAGCCGTCGACGATATGCTTCATGGCGGCATCAGCGCTTTCGGCGGGTGCAGCCGGGACGGCCTTGGAGGGGTCCTTGACGGGCATGATTCATCCTCTTGACGGTTTGAAAGTGAATTCCATGTTACCGGGGAAAGATTGGGGTGACGCGGGGATTTAGATGACGCGCACGGGTAAATAATCACAGTCATTGCTGACTCATGACTCACGCTAGCGTAGGAAACTTAACTGAAACTTAATTGCGCAGGCTCTAGAACGGGCGTTCTGGATAGGCGAGGGGAGCATTGGATAATAGCAAAAAAGCATCAGTTGCCAACCTTCATGAGTGAAATTGTTGGGTTGCTTTAGTTGTACTTATAGGTAGGGCTCGCCTTCCCGATTGAACGAGCCGCTGGCTAGAACAGTGCCATCTGTGCACCGGGAGGGCAGAAGGCACTGCAATCAAGCGCCAGGTCCTCCCGCCCTTCGAACCCCAGCCGCCTGGCCGCCTTGCGAAAGCGCTGCGCCAGCAAGTCAGCGAACACCCCTTCACCGCGCATCCGCGCACCGAATCGGCTGTCGTACAGTTCACCACCCCGGCTCTGACGAATCAGGCTCAGCACATGCGTGGCCCGCTGCGGGTAGTGATCGTGCAGCCACTGCTCGAACAACGGTGCCACCTCCAGCGGCAAGCGCAGCATCATGTACGCCGCGCTCTGCGCGCCGGCCTCCTTCGCCGCCTCTAGCAGGTGCTCCAGTTCGCTGTCATTGATCATCGGGATCATCGGTGAACACAGCACGCCCACCGGCACACCGGCCTCACGCAGCACGCGAATAGCGCGCAAGCGCGCCTTTGGAGCGGCAGCACGTGGTTCGAGGGTGCGCTTGAGCTCATCGTCCAGGGTGGTGAGGCTGATCATCACCCGCGCCAGGCGCTGGCTGGCCAGCTCGCTCAGCAGGTCCAGGTCGCGCAGCACCAGTGAGCCCTTGGTGACGATGGTCACTGGGTGGCGGTAACGCAGCAGAACTTCGAGTAGGCGCCGGGTCAGCTGTTGTTCGCGCTCGATGGGCTGATAAGGGTCGGTGTTGGACCCCAGGTTGATCGGCGCACAGACGTAGCCAGGCTTGCTCAGTTGCTGCTCGAGCACCTCGGCGGCGTTGGTCTTGGCGATCAGCTTGGTTTCGAAGTCCAGGCCGGGAGAGAGATCCCAGTAGGCATGGCTGGGGCGCGCATAGCAGTAGATGCAACCGTGCTCGCAGCCGCGATACGGATTTATGGAGCGGTCGAAGGGCAGGTCAGGGGAGGTATTGCGGGCGATGATGGTCTTGGCCGTCTCGACCCGCACCTCGGTGCCCTGGGTGAGTGGGACTTCCTGGTACCAGCCATCGTCCTCGGCCACTGAAACGCTCGGAGCGAAGCGGTTTTGCGGATTGTCGGCAGTGCCGCGGCCGCGAATGGGGGCTGGTTTCATGATGACAACTCGGATTACTGTTCATTCATACAGTAATCCTAGACCAGCAGGATGGCTACAGCCGATTATCGCGGGGCAAGCCCGCTCCCACGCTGTGCGTGCGTGGAAGCGCGCTTGCCCAGCGCTTTACCTTCAATCCTGCGGCTTCTTCAGCTTCGGATTGGGGAAGAACTGCACAGTCTGCACCTTGGCCGGCGGCGCTTTCGGCGCCAGGTGATTGACCCGGGTGCCGAGCTCGCTGGGTACCGACAGGCCTTGTTCGTTCAGGGTGTCAGTGAACCCACAGGCCACGCACTCACGGTGCGGCACACCGTCCTCGTTCCACATCATCAGCTTGTCCATCTCGCTGCACGCCGGGCAAACCGCCCCGGCGATGAAGCGTCGCTTGCTCTTGCTCACAGCTACCTCACTCATGCCGCCGCGTCCTCGGTGAGGCCGCTGTGGCGCAACAATGCATCGATGGAAGGCTCGCGGCCACGGAAGTCGACGAACAGCACCATCGGCTCGCGGGAACCGCCACGGGCCAGGATGGCTTCGCGGAAGGCGCGGCCGGTCTCGGCGTTGAGCACACCTTCTTCCTCAAAGCGCGAGAAGGCGTCGGCCGACAGCACTTCGGCCCACTTGTAGCTGTAGTAACCCGCCGCATAACCGCCGGCGAAGATGTGCGCGAAGCTGTTGGGGAAGCGGTTGTAGGCCGGCGGACGCATCACCGAGACCTCGTCACGCACGCCCTCGAGCACCTGCAGCACGCTGCGGCCGTCGCCATGGGTGGCGTGCAGCTCGAAGTCGAACAGCGAGAACTCCAGCTGGCGCACCATCATCATGCCGGACTGGAAGTTCTTCGCCGCGAGCATCTTGTCCAGCAGGTCCTGGGGCAATGCCTCACCGGTCTCGTAGTGGCCGGAGATCAGCGCCAGGCCCTCGGGCTCCCAGCACCAGTTCTCCATGAACTGGCTCGGCAGCTCCACCGCGTCCCAGGCCACGCCGTTGATGCCGGACACACCGGCATGCTCGATGCGGGTCAGCAGGTGGTGCAGGCCGTGCCCGAACTCGTGGAACAGGGTGGTGACTTCGTCGTGGGTAAGCAGCGCGGGCTTGCCGGGCGTGGCGGGGGTGAAGTTGCACACCAGGTTGGCCACCGGGCTCTGCAGGCTGCCATTGGCGGTGCGGCGATGGTCGCGGGCGCCATCCATCCAGGCACCGCCACGCTTGTTGGCGCGGGCATAGAGGTCGAAGAAGAAGCGGCCGACGTGCTGGCCGTTTTCCTTGATCTCGAACAGGCGCACGTCCGGGTGCCAGCTATCGAAGCCCTTGAGCTCATTGATCTCGATACCGTACAGGCGCTGCACGATGACGAACAGGCCGGACAGCACCTTGTCGATCGGGAAGTAGGCGCGCAGCGCTTCCTGGGACACGCTGTAGCGCTGCTCGCGCAGCTTCTCGCCGAAGTACCCGGCGTCCCAGCTGGCCAGCTCGGGGGTGCCTTGCTCGGCGGCATAGGCCTTGAGCTGCTCCAGGTCCTGGGCGGCGAATGGCTTGGAACGTTTGGCCAGGTCGCGCAGGAAACTCAGCACCTGGTCGCTGGATTCGGCCATCTTGGTGGCCAGGCTCAGCTCGGCGAAGTTCTTGTAACCCAGCAGCCCGGCCAGTTCCTGGCGCAGGTCGAGGATCTCTTCCATCACCGGGCCGTTGTCGAACTGGCCAGCGTTCGGGCCCTGGTCGGAGGCACGGGTGCAGTAAGCGGCATACAGCTCTTCGCGCAGGGCGCGGTCGCTGGCGTAGGTCATCACTGCGTAGTAGCTGGGGAACTCCAGGGTGATCAGCCAGCCGTCCAGGCCCTTGGCCTGCGCTGCGGCGGCCATCTGCGCCTTGGCCGAGTCGGTCAGGCCGGCCAGCGCGGCTTCGTCGGTGACGTGCTTGGTCCAGGCCTGGGTGGCGTCGAGCAGCTGGTTGGAGAAGCGGCTGCCCAGTTCGCTGAGCTTGCTCTGCACCTCGGCGTAGCGCTGCTGCTTGTCGGCCGGCAAGTCGATGCCCGACAGGCGGAAATCGCGCAGGGCGTGATCGATGATGGTCTTCTGCGCCACGTCGAAGCTGGCGGCTTCAGGGCTGGCGGCCAGGGCTTCATACGCTTCGAACAGGGCACGGTTCTGGCCCAGTTCGGTGGAATAGGCGCTCAGGGCCGGCAGGCATGACTCGTAGGCCTCGCGCAGTTCCTGGCTGTTGCACACCGCGTTGAGGTGGCTGACCGGGCTCCAGGCGGCGCCCAGGCGATCGTTGAGTTCGTCCATCGCCAGCACCAGGCCGGCCCAGGTCGGGTTCTTGCCCTGCTTTTCGAGGATCTCGGCGATGGCCTTGCGGTTGTCGGCGAGGATCTGCTCGATCGCCGGCAGCACATGCTCGGCGCGAATCGCCGAGAAGGGCGGCAGATCATGGGACTGCAGCAGCGGGTTGTTCGCACTCACGGTTCGGGTACCTTGGCAGGAGAAACACGGGACCATCTTAATTACAATCGACGCCGACCGCAGCAGGCAGCCTGCCTATCGGCATTGCAGAGGAACACTATCATGGCCATCCGCACGTTTCGGGAACACACGCCGAAAGTGGGACCACGGGCCTTCGTCGACCGTTCGGCGGTGGTCGTCGGCGACGTCGAGATCGGCGAGGACAGCTCGATCTGGCCGTTGACCGTGGTGCGCGGCGACATGCACCGCATCCGTATCGGCGCGCGCACCAGCGTGCAGGACGGCAGCGTGCTGCACATCACCCACGCCGGGCCCTTCAACCCCGATGGCTACCCACTGATCATAGGCGACGAGGTGACCATCGGTCACAAAGTCATGCTGCATGGCTGTACCCTGGGCAATCGCATCCTGGTCGGCATGGGCAGCACCATCATGGACGGCGCCATCGTCGAGGACGAAGTGATCATCGGCGCCGGCAGCCTGGTGCCACCCGGCAAGCGCCTGGTCAGCGGCTACCTGTACATGGGCAGCCCGGTAAAGCAGGTGCGCCTGTTGAGCGAGCAGGAACACGCGTTCTTCCCCTACAGCGCCGGCAACTACGTCAAGCTCAAGGACCAGCACCTGGCCGAAGGCTACGACCGCCCGGAATGAATTCGACTGCAGAGAACACCATGCACCAGCAAAACATCCTCTTCGACCTCGACGGCACCCTGACCGACCCGCGCCTGGGCATCACCCGCTCGATCCAGTACGCGCTGGCCAAGCTGGGCATCGACGAGCCGGACCTTACCCGCCTCGAGCACTTCATCGGCCCGCCCTTGCTGCAGGCGTTCATGCAGTTCTATGCCTTCGACGAGGCCAAGGCCTGGGACGCGGTGAACTTCTACCGTGAGCGCTTCAAGGTAACCGGGCTGTACGAAAACCTGGTGTTCGACGGCGTCCCCGAGTTGCTGCAAGCACTCAATGACCAGGGCCGCACCCTGTACATCGCCACCTCCAAACCCTGGGAGTTCGCCCGCGAAATCGCCCGTCATTTCGCCTTCGACCATCACTTCAAGGTGATCTACGGCAGTGAGCTCGATGGCACGCGGACCAACAAGGTGGAACTGATTCGCCACCTGCTGGACGAGGAGGGGCTGGATCCGACGCAGACCTTGATGATCGGGGATCGCAAGCATGACCTGATCGGTGCGCGCAGCAACGGTTTGCAGGCCGTCGCGGTGGGCTATGGGTTCGGCAGCCGGGAAGAACTCGTGGCTGAGGCGCCGGCGTTCCATTTCGAGACGCTGGCTGAGCTGCACCAGGGCTTTACACGCTGACCCCATCGCGGGGCAAGCCCGCTCCCACGCCATGATCAGATGCCAGCGGGGGAGCGGGCTTGCCCCGCGATGGCATCAAACGCTCCAACTGTGCCTTGCGCCTATCAATGGGCATCTGACCCAACTGTTCTACTCGCTCATAAAACCGCAGCCAATCCCCACCAACCTCTTTGAACAGCTGCGAAAACGCCGGCACCCATTGGTCATATAATCCAAACGGCAGCAACTTTGCATTGTTCAACGGCGCGAGTATCCAGGCATCGAAGCGCCGATCCCCGCCCCAATTCCGATCCCGCGCCTCCCGGTATTCCCGTCGCAACCGCTCGAACTCAGCCTGCTTGGCCGCACGCTTGCCTGCCTCATCCAAGGGTCCCGCATAGATCGCTTGCAGTCGCTCGCGGCTGGCCAGCACCAAGCGGGTAAATTGCTCGCGCTGCGCCACGCCGCCGTCCTCGACCGCCGCCAACCCGCGCGCCGCGCGCCATTGCCGGGTGCCTTCCTGCTCGACAAACGACGCGAACGATTCGTTGAACTCGGTATCGTCCGGAACGTAGAAGCGCTGATGCGCCAGCTCATGGAAAATCACCGTGGCCAGGCGCTCCTCGCCCCAGCCGGTCATGGTCGAAAGAATCGGGTCGTCGAACCAGCCCAGGGTGGAGTAGGCCTCCACGCCCCCGACATAGACATCCATCCCCTCCTGGCGCATCAGCGCCGCCGCTCCGCGGGCGGCACCCTGGCGGTAGTAGCCACGATAGGCCACGCAACCGGCGATGGGGAAACAATGGGTCACCGGCTGCAATGACAGCTCCGGGGTGGCGAACACGTTCCACACCACGTATGGCCGGCCGAGATCCGCATACACCCGATAACTGCCGTTGTCCGGCAACTTCAGTTGCGTGCTGGCGAACCCCCGGGCTTTTTCGGCGAACAGCAGGCGCTGACGCAAGGCCGGGCTGGTGGCCGGGTCTGCAATCACCTGATCCAGCGGCTGGCGTGCCCGCAACAGCTGCCATTGCCCTTCGGCCAGCTGACCGTAATAGCCCACGCTTGAGCAACCGCTCAGCAGGACAGCCAGCGTCACGGGAACAAACCGGGTGAAAACGCGGTCGAGAGCCCGACGGCTGCAGCGCATGAAAAGAAAAAGTCCAAACATCGAGGCTGTCTATCTCGCTCGTCGGCCGAATGCGACCAAGACTATCTCGCCAAGGGGAAGCATTGCCATGCGTACACTGTTTACCGTCGGCACGCTCGTGCTGTTGTCCGGGTGTTCCACCTTGCCCGACCCGGACCCGAATCAGGCCTGGGTAGACCTGGCACCGGGTGACAACGATTCGCTGCACGCCCTGCAAGTGGATGAGCGCGACTGGGCCGACAGCCGCTATTTCGAGGTACAGCCCGGCAACCACGAACTGACCGTGCGCTACCAGTTCGCCGTGACGCCCAGCAACATCGGCCCGGTGGAGGAGCCGCTGTGGCGCGACTGCCAGCTCAATCTCACCTTCAAGGACTTCACTGCCGGCCAGCGCTACCAGATGCAAGCCGGCAGCATTGGCTTCCGGCCGTGGATCAAACTCTACGACCAGCGCCAGAAGCTGATCGGCCAGGGCGAACCGGCAGGCTGCCAGCGCACCTGAACACCGCGAACGGCGCTATGCTTGTAGCCTGTGAATCGCGAGCGGGAGTTTCACCATGCGCCAGCCCATGATGCTGATGGCCCTCAGTGCTTTGGGGGCTTGCGCCAGCCCCTTGCCCCCCGCCGACCCCGGCAAGGCCTGGATCGACATGTACACCATCACCCCCGGTCGCACCCTCATGGCCGACCGCCTGGACGGCAAGCGCCTGGACGATGGCCGCTACTTTCAGGTGACGCCGGGCCGGCACGAACTGGTGGTGCGTTTCGACTACGAGATCTACGCCGGTGGCTTCAGTACCGACCCGACCGAGCGGACCTGCTACCTGACTGTGCGCTACAACGATTTCAAGGCGGGCGAGCGTTACCGCCTGGAGGCCCGGGCTCCGGCGATGCAGCCGCAGGTGCTGTTATACGACGCCAGCCGCAAGGTGGTCGTGAACGAGCCGAGCAACGTGACCTGCATTCCTTGAGCGAACCACGGGGCCGCAACGCGGCCCCTGTGTTACCGATCATTCTTTTGATAAATGATCTTCTTGGTTCCACCCTCACAACTTCCCACGACCATGCTCCGGTCATGGACTTCGCTGTTGGGCACTATCTCCAGCGTGTAGGACGTCACCCCGCGCGCCTGGATCTTCGCTTCGATCTCGGCCTTCAGTTCCTCGCACGGCTTGGGCGCGGCCAGTGCGGCGGTGGCCAGCAGGGAAGCCAGCACACCAAATGCTACGCGGATCATGGAACGGCTCCTGAGGCAGGGCAGACGAGCTGCCAACGCTGGTTAGACTACAGGAAACCGCCGCCGTTGCGCCTCCTAGGAAAGCAGCGTGGCATCAAGGCTGATGGTCGCGTTCAGCACCTTGGATACCGGGCAGCCGGCCTTGGCCTTGTTGGCGATCTCCTGGAACTGCGCCTCGCTGGCCCCAGGCACGGTGGCTTTGAGGGTCAGGTGAACGGCGGTGATGGCAAAGCCATCGGCCTGCTTGTCCAGGCTCACCTCAGCGTGAGTGTCAATTCGTTCAGGCGTGAATCCCGCCTCGCCCAACATCATCGACAACGCCATGGAGAAACAGCCAGCATGGGCAGCGCCGATCAGCTCCTCCGGGTTGGTCCCGGGCGTGCCTTCGAAGCGGGTGTTGAAGCCGTAGGGCGCTTGCTTGAGCGCGCCGCTTTCAGTGGATATCTGGCCCTTGCCGTCCTTCAGGCCACCTTGCCAGACCGCCGATGCTGTCTTCTTCATGCTGCCTCCTGTCACAGGGTTGAGGTGTCTAAGGTTCTGAGGACCAGGCCCACGCCAAGTTCAGATCAATCTGTAAGAAGGCATTGAATCCAGCGAATATGCCCATACAGAGACGAGAAGGCCCATGGCCAACCACCTGTAGCGGAGGCTCCAATGACGCACCTGCGAGACCTGAAGATTTCCACCCTCGACCTGGTGCCCGTGCGCGCCGACGGCAGCCCGGCGCAATCGCTGCGCAATTCGCTCGACCTGGCGCAACACGTCGAGCGATTCGGCTACAACCGCTTCTGGGTCGCCGAGCATCACAACATGGACGGTATCGCCAGCTCGGCCACCGCCGTGCTGATCGGTTACCTCGCCGGGGGTACCTCGACCATCCGCATCGGCTCTGGCGGGGTGATGCTGCCCAACCACGCACCGCTGGTGATCGCCGAACAATTCGGCACCCTCGCCAGCCTGTACCCAGGCCGCATCGACCTGGGCCTGGGCCGCGCCCCAGGTTCCGACCAGATGACCGCCCGCGCCTTGCGCCGCGAGCGCTCCGGCAGCGCCGACGACTTTCCGGACGATGTCGAGGAACTGTCGCGCTACCTGGGCCCGCGCACCGACGACCAGAAAGTCATCGCCGTGCCCGGCCACGACACCGAGGTACCCATGTGGCTGCTCGGCTCCAGCCTGTTCAGTGCCCAGCTCGCCGGCATGCGCGGCATGCCCTACGCCTTTGCTTCGCATTTTGCGCCGCGCTACATGCACGAGGCGATCCGCATCTATCGCGACCATTTCAAACCGTCGACGACGCTGGACAAGCCTTACGTGATGCTGGGCATTCCGATGGTGGTGGCTGAAACCGACGAAAAGGCCGAATACCTGGCCACCTCGGTGTACCAGCGCATCCTCGCGCTGATCCGTGGCCAGAGCCTGATGCAGCGTCCGCCCGTCGAGAGCATGAATGGCCTCTGGCTGCCCCATGAACGTGATGCGGTGAGCAGCTTCCTGGGCCTGGCGATGATCGGCAGCCCGCAGAAGGTGCGGGCGAAGGTCGAGGTATTGCTGGAGCAGACAGGGGCGGACGAGCTGATTTTCACCAGTGACCTGTATGAGCATGCTGACCGGATCAGGTCCTATGAATTGATGGCGCAAGCCTTGAAAGTCGAGTGAACGCTATCGCGGGGCAAGCCCGCTCCCACGATTCCGGTGGGAGCGGGCTTGCCCCGCGATGAGGGCAGTCAACTGCGGCGGTAGACAATCTCCTTGGTCCCACCCTCGCAGCTCCCCACCACCTGGCCTGCCGGATCGCCCTTATTGACGATTTCCAGCGTATAGCCCTTCACCCCTTTGGCATCCAGCTTCGCCGCAATCTCAGCCTTGAGTTCCTCGCACGGCTTGCCCGCTGCCATCGCGCCGCCAGCCAACACCATCAGCCCCACGGCCAGAATCAATTTCTTCATCGATCGCTTTCCTTGTACAGATCAAAGACAAAAAGGGCGCGAAGCACGCGCCCTGCAACCTTGATACCCCAACACGCCGGGCAAGCCTAGCCCAGCTTGGTTTCAGCTGTTGGCGATGCGGAACCCAACCTTCAACGTCACCTGGAAATGCGCGGCCTTGTTGTCACGGATATGCCCGCGGGTATCGATCACTTCGAACCATTCCAGGTGCTTGATGCTCTTGCCGGCCTCGGCCAGGGCATTATTGATCGCTTCTTCGATGCTGGTGGGCGAAGACCCGACCAGCTCGATCTTCTTGTAGGTGTGATGATCCGACATGAGCGCTCTCCTTGAGTGGGTAGTGGCTTGAGCCTAGCAGCACAGGCCCGGTTTACCTGCGAGCGATCGCCGCAGGGGAAAGTTCGATCGCACTTTCACCCCGCTGCGCAGTCGCAACCTGTACATCCCCACTCAGCAAGGAGAGTCGACATGGCACGTAATGCGTTGCGCAAAACCTCACTGGAAAGCATGGAAGCCGAGATCGAAAGCCTCCTCAAGACTCTGGAAGGCCTCAAGCACGATGCGTCGGAAGAAACGCAGAAGACCATGAAGACGCTGCGCGGCAACGCCGAAAGCGCCCTCAAGCACTCACGCAGCCTGCTCAGCGATGCCTATGAGGAAGTGAAGACCCGCACCCGCGAAACCGGTGTAGCCACCCGCGACTACGCCCAGGAACACCCCTGGACCACCGCAGGTGTCGCGGTGGGCGCCCTGGGCCTGCTGGCCGCCTACCTGATGTGCCGCCGCAACTAACCCGTCTGTCGCTGCAGCTCCTGGCGCAGCCATTGCGCCAGTTGCTCGGCGCGCCCGTCCGCGGCGCGCCGGGGTACCCACAAGGCCAGTGCCGCATTGGTGGGGGAAAAGCCCCATGGCGCGGCCAACCGCCCAGCCTTCAAGTCGTCGGCCACCAGCGGTTGCGGGGCGATGGCCACACCCAGCCCGGCTACCGCTGCTTCCAGCAAGTAGTAGAGATGCTCGAAGGCTTGCCCGTAGCTCAGCGCCTCGGGCGCCAGCCCATGCTGTCGCGCCCAGGTAGGCCAAGCCTGCGGCCGCGAGGTCGTATGGAGTACGGCAACATGCTGCAAAGCCACGGCTGGCAAGGCTTTCAAACGATCGAAAGCGTCAAAGCGCGGGCTCATCACCGGGCCGATGCGCTCTTCGGCAAGCACATGCACCTGCATGTCCGCCGGCCACGGTGGCTCTGCGTAAACCAGCAGTGCGTCCAACCCCGGGCGTCGCGGATCAAGGTCACCTTCGCCCGCTGACAGGTGCAGGCGCAGCTCCGGCAGGTCAGCTTTCAGGCGCCCCAGGCGCGGGATGAACCAACGCGCCAGCAAGCTGCCGGAACAACCGAGCACGAACGGCGCTTCGTCGGCAGCGCGGGAAAGCTCGGCGCAGACACCGCGCAGCCGGTCGAAGGCCTCGAAGCTGGCATCGCGCAGACGCACACCGGCATCTGTGAGTTTGACGCCACGCCCGTCCTTGACGAACAAGGCTACCCCCAGATGCTCCTCAAGCACCTTGATCTGCCGGCTGACCGCGCCATGGGTGACATGAAGCGCTTCTGCTGCCTGGCTGACGCTGTTCAGCCGGGCTGTCGCCTCGAAGGCCCGCAACGCATTGAGGGGAGGAAGGTCCTGAGCCATCTTACTTGTGAGTTTTCCTGACAGGTTTGCGCAATCTTATCGGTTTTCAGCCGGCCACGTCGTGGTTAGAGTAAAGCCCATCGAATCTCTACTTCGCCTACGGAGCGCCCCATGACCCAGACCCAATACCGCCCCGGCCCCGACGCCAACGGCCTGTTCGGCTCGTTCGGCGGCCGCTACGTGGCCGAAACCCTGATGCCGCTGGTGCTCGACCTTGCCCGCGAATACGAAGCCGCCAAGGCCGATCCCAAGTTCCTCGAAGAGCTGGCCTACTTCCAACGCGACTACATCGGCCGGCCCAACCCGCTGTACTTCGCCGAGCGCCTGACCGAGCACTGCGGCGGCGCCAAGATCTTCTTCAAGCGTGAAGAACTCAACCACACCGGCGCGCACAAGGTGAACAACTGCATCGGCCAGGTGCTGCTGGCCAAGCGCATGGGCAAGAAACGCCTGATCGCCGAAACCGGCGCCGGCATGCACGGCGTGGCCACCGCCACCGTCGCCGCGCGCTTCGGCCTGCCCTGCGTGATCTACATGGGCGCCACCGACATCGAGCGCCAGCAGGCCAACGTGTTCCGCATGAAGCTGCTGGGCGCCGAGATCGTCCCGGTCACCGCCGGCACCGGCACGCTCAAGGACGCGATGAACGAGGCCCTGCGCGACTGGGTCACCAACGTCGACGACACCTTCTACCTGATCGGCACCGTGGCGGGTCCCCACCCGTACCCGGCGATGGTCCGCGACTTCCAGTCGATCATCGGCAAAGAGACCCGCGCCCAACTGCACGAGAAGGAAGGGCGTCTGCCCGACAGCCTGATCGCCTGCGTCGGCGGCGGCTCCAACGCCATGGGCCTGTTCCACGAGTTCCTCGAAGAGCCGAGCGTCAAGATCATCGGCGTCGAGGCCGGCGGCCACGGCGTGCACACCGACAAGCACGCGGCCAGCCTGAACGGCGGCGTGCCGGGTGTGCTGCATGGCAACCGCACTTACCTGCTGCAGGACGACGACGGTCAGATCACCGACGCCCACTCGATCTCTGCAGGCTTGGACTACCCCGGCATCGGACCGGAGCATGCTTACCTGCACGAAGTGAAGCGCGTGGAGTACGTCAGCATCACCGACGACGAAGCCCTCGACGCCTTCCACACCAGCTGCCGACTGGAAGGCATCATCCCGGCGCTGGAAAGCTCCCACGCCCTGGCCGAGGCGATCAAGCGCGCGCCGACGCTGCCCAAGGACCACTTGATGGTGATCTGCCTGTCCGGTCGCGGCGACAAGGACATGCAAACCGTGATGAACCATATGGCCGCCCAGGAGAAACAGGCATGAGCCGTCTCGAACAACGCTTCGCCGATCTCAAGGCCGAAGGCCGCTCGGCATTGGTCACCTTCGTTACCGCTGGCGACCCCGGCTACGATGCCTCGCTGAAAATCCTCAAGGGCCTGCCGGCCGCCGGTGCCGACGTGATCGAGCTGGGCATGCCGTTCACCGACCCGATGGCCGACGGCGTGGCCATCCAGCTCGCCACCCTGCGCGCCCTGGAAGCTGGCCAGACCCTGGCCAAGACCCTGAAAATGGTGCGTGAATTCCGTGTGGAGAACCAAACCACCCCGATCGTGCTGATGGGTTACTACAACCCGATCCATCGCTTCGGCGTGGAGCAGTTCGTCGCCGAAGCCAAGGAAGCTGGTGTCGATGGCCTGATCATCGTCGACCTGCCGCCGGAGCACGACGCCGAGCTAGCTACCCCGGCCCAGGCCGCCGGCATTGACTTCATCCGCCTGACCACCCCGACCACCGACGACACGCGCCTGCCACGCGTGCTGGAGCGCAGTTCCGGGTTCGTCTACTACGTGTCGGTGGCCGGCGTGACCGGTGCGGGCTCGGCGACCACCGAGCATGTGACCGAGGCCATTGCGCGCCTGCGTCGGCATACCGACCTGCCGATCAGCGTTGGTTTCGGCATTCGTACACCGGAGCAGGCTGCGGCTATCGCCCGCCTGGCCGATGGCGTGGTGGTAGGCTCGGCGCTGGTCGACAAGATCGCCCAGGCCAAGGGTGCCGACCAGGCTGTGAATGATGTGCTGAGCCTGTGCTCGGCGCTGGCTGAAGGTGTGCGCGCGGCACGCAACTAAGCGCGAGGGCTTCGCCCTCGATCGCCGGCAAGCCGGCTCCCACACGACTCGTGGGAGCTTGCCGGCCCAAGCAACTAACCTTCGAAAATCGACAGGTCCAGCGGCCTGATCGCCCCCATCCAGATCGCATGATCGCGGTGATCCGCCAGTTCATCCCCGGTTTCCGGGTGCAGGAACACCACCAGCCCCTTGCGATACAGCGCCAGCCACGGCAGTACCACCCCCACCACCTCCGGCCCGAACGCCAGCTGGCAGCTCCAGTCCGGGTGCGGCCCGACCGGTTTCTGGTGCATGCGGCCCATGGTCACGGGGAACAGCCGCGTCGCCTCCTCGCATAGTTCACGGGCCTGTTCCATGGTCGATGCGTCGTAGTACACGTGGGCGTGATAGCCCTTGATCCTTTGCACGGTGGCTCCTGATTGCAGTAATGCGAATATCTTGGAGTCTACGCCATCTCATTGCAGGCGCTCCTGCTCCAGCCAATCCACAAACCGCTCGATCAACGCCCCACGCCGCTTGCGTGGCGGCAGCACCACGTAATACCCCCGCTTCGAGCGCAAACTGCCTTCCAGCGGCCGGCACAGCAGCCCCTGCTCGACCAGCCCGTCAACAAGGTGCGCCCAGCCGATCGCCACGCCCTGGCCAGCAATCGCCGCCTGAATCAGCAGGGTGTAGTTGTCGAACCGCAGCTGACCGGACGGAGGAGGGCTGTCCACACCAAGACCACGGAAAACCCCGGCCCAATCGAACCAGCGACTGGCCTGCTCACCCTTCAAGTGCAGCAATGGCAATCGCTGCAAAGCCACGGCTGACAAGGGTTTGCCATGAATCAGCCGCGGGCTGCACACCGGGAAAACTTCCTCATCGAACAGCCAGCGGCTCTCCCCCTGATGGAAGCGCCCATCACCGAACAGCACCGCCACATCGATGTCCGGGCGCAGCATCGCCTGGCTGCGCTCGCCGGTCACCAGGCTGACGTCCACCTGTGGATATGCCTCGTGGAAACGCTGCAAGCGTGGCATCAGCCAGAACGCCGCAAAGGCGAAGTCGGTCGCCACCTGCAGCACCTCGCGCTGGCCGCGCCCACTGGCTTGGGCAACGCCATCGTCCATCGCCTGCAAGCCCTGGTGCACCTGCTCGAACAACAGCAACCCCGCCTCGGTCAGCTCGATGCCCCGGTAGATCCGGTCGAACAACCGCGTGCCCAGCTGCGCCTCCAGGCGCTTCATCTGCTGGCTCACCGCCGGCTGGGTGGTGCCCAGCTCCACGGCGGCAGCGGTAAAGCTGCGCAGGCGGGCGGCGGCCTCGAACACTCGCAAGGTGTCGAGGGGCAGGTCGGCAAGGTGCTCGAACATAAGCTTGGCTAATCCCAGTCATTGCCCGGCATGGGCTTTACCCCTGTTATCCACAGCCGCATGCTGGATTGCAAGTGGTACCCATAACCCTCGACGATGGAAGGCACCCATGAAGCGACCCAACATCCTGTTCATCATGGCCGATCAGATGGCCGCGCCTTTGCTGCCCATCTACAACCCATCGCCGATCAAGATGCCCCACCTGGCCCGCCTCGCCGAGCAGGCCGTGGTGTTCGACAGTGCCTACTGCAACAGCCCGCTTTGCGCGCCGTCGCGCTTCACCTTGGTCAGCGGCCAGTTGCCCAGCCGCATCGGCGCGTACGACAACGCCGCCGACTTTCCTGCCGACATCCCGACCTACGCTCACTACCTGCGCCGCCTTGGCTACCGCACCGCGCTGTCAGGCAAGATGCACTTCTGCGGGCCGGACCAGTTGCATGGTTATGAAGAACGCCTGACCAGCGATATCTACCCGGCCGACTATGGTTGGGCGGTGAACTGGGACGCCCCTGACGACCGCCCGAGCTGGTACCACAACATGTCCTCGGTGTTGCAAGCCGGGCCGTGCGTGCGTACGAACCAGCTGGATTTCGACGAGGAAGTGGTGTTCAAGGCGCGTCAGTACCTTTACGACCATGTACGCGAGGATGATGGCCGGCCGTTCTGCCTGACCGTTTCCATGACCCATCCGCACGACCCCTACACTATCCCCAGACACTACTGGGATATGTACGAGGCTGTGGATATCCCGCTGCCGCGCAACGAAATCGCACAGGATCAACAGGACCCACACTCGCAACGCCTGCTCAAGGTCTACGACCTGTGGAACAAGCCGCTGCCCGTGGACAAGATACGCGACGCCCGCCGCGCCTACTTCGGCGCCTGCAGCTACATCGACGACAACATCGGCAAGCTGCTGCGGACCCTCGAGGAGTGCGGCCTGGCCGACGACACCCTGATCGTGTTCTCGGGCGATCACGGCGACATGCTTGGCGAGCGCGGGCTCTGGTACAAGATGCACTGGTTCGAGATGGCGGCGCGGGTGCCGCTGTTGATCCATGCGCCCAAGCACTTCGCACCGGCGCGAATCGGCGCCAGTGTGTCCACCTGCGATCTGCTGCCAACCCTGGTCGAACTGGCGGGCGGCGCTGTGGATAACCACCTGCACCTGGATGGCCGCTCGCTGCTCGGCCACCTGCAAGGGCAGGGCGGGCATGACGAAGTGATCGGCGAGTACATGGCCGAAGGCACGGTCGGCCCGCTGATGATGATCCGCCGCGGCCCCTACAAGTTCGTGTACAGCGAAGACGACCCATGGCTACTCTACGACCTGAGCCGCGACCCGCACGAGCGGGAGAACCTCACCGGCAGCCCGGACCACCAGGCGCTGCTGCAGGCATTTGCCGATGAAGCCAGGCAGCGCTGGGATATCCCGGCCCTGCGCCAGCAGGTGCTGGCCAGCCAACGGCGCCGCCGCCTGGTGGCCGAGGCACTGGCCATCGGCAAGCTGGAAAGCTGGGACCACCAACCGTTGGTGGACGCCAGCCAACAGTACATGCGCAACCATATCGATCTCGACGACCTCGAGCGCAAGGCACGTTATCCACAGCCCGCACCCCTGGATTGAGAAGAGAGGCCGCCATGCAGAAGTTCTCCACCGCCGTGCTCACCCTGGCCCTGAGCCTGGGCACGGCACATGCCGCCGACAGCGACGCGCAATGCAGCACTGTGAAGATGGCCGACCCCGGCTGGAGCGATATCGCCAGCACCAACGCCATCGCCCGCCTACTCCTGGAAAGCCTGGGCTACCAGGTGAAGATCGACAGCCTGGCCGTGCCGATCATCTACGGCGGCCTGAAGGATGGCCGGGTGGATGCCTTCCTCGGCAACTGGATGCCGGCGCAGCAGGGCTTTCATGACAAATTCATCGCCAATGGCGATGTGCAGCAGCTGGCGAAGAACCTGGAAGGCACCGAGTTCACCCTGGCGGTGCCCGACTACGTATGGAACGCGGGCGTGAAGGACTTCGCCGACCTGCAAAAGCACGCTGCGCAGTTCGACAAGAAGCTCTACGGCATCGGTTCCGGCGCGCCGGCCAACCTGTCGTTGAAAGAGATCATCGACAAGAATGAGTTCGACCTGGGCCAGTGGAAACTGGTCGAGTCCAGCGAGCAGGCGATGCTCGCTCAAGTGGACCGGGCAGTGAAGAAGCAGCAGTTCATCACCTTCCTTGGCTGGACTCCGCATCCGATGAACGTGAAGCTTAAGATGCATTACCTCACGGGCGGGGAGAAATGGTTCGGCAGCAAGGGCGATGTCTACACCCTGACCCGCAAAGGTTATCCACAAGCCTGCCCGAATGCGGCGAAGCTGCTGGGGAACTTGAAGTTCTCGCTGGAGATGGAGAACAGCATCATGGCCGAGGTTGTGGACAAGAAGGTGAGCTTCGATGAGGCGGCCAGGGGTTGGGTGAAGGCCCATCCGCAGGTGCTGGAAGGGTGGTTGGCTGGAGTGACCACCAAAGCCGGTGGCAGCGCCCAAGAGGCCGTAACAGGCAGACTCTAGAGCCTTGCAGCCAGTTCCGGCCTCATCGCTGGCAAGCCACCTCCCAGCGACAGTCTTGAGGCTTGTGGTATCACTGTGGGAGCCGGCTTGCCGGCGATGAGGCCAGCAAGGCCAACACAAGATCGGATCCTAAGCGAGTTTGCCCCATGCCCCGCCTGACTCACCTGCTGCCCTTCCTCACCTGGCTGCCCCGCCAATCGGGTCGCAGCCTGCGCCAGGACCTGCTGGTGGGCCTGAGCGGCGCCATCCTCGCCCTGCCGCAGTCCATCGCCTACGCCCTGATCGCCGGCCTGCCCGCCGAGTACGGCCTGTACGCCGCCATCGTCCCAGTGCTGATCGCCTGCCTGTGGGGCTCGTCCTGGCACCTGATCTGCGGGCCCACGGCCGCCATCTCCATCGTCCTCTACGCCAGCATCAGCCCCCTGGCCGTGGCCGGCAGCGCCGACTATGTGACCCTGGTACTGCTGCTGACCTTCCTCGGCGGCATCTTCCAGTTGCTGCTGGGGCTGTTGCGCTTCGGTGCGCTGGTCAATTTCGTTTCCCACTCGGTGGTGCTGGGCTTCACCCTCGGCGCCGCCATCGTCATCGCCCTTGGGCAGTTACCGAACCTGCTGGGGATGGATCTGCCGAGCCAGGCCACGGCGTTGAAGACCGTGCAGGATCTGGCCGGCCATGTCGGCGAAGTGGACCTGCCGTCTCTGGCCCTGGGCCTGGCCACACTGGTGTTCGGTATCGCGTTGAAACTTTGGCGCCCGCGCTGGCCAAGCCTGTTGATAAGCCTGCTGCTGGTCAGCCTGGTGGCCTGGCTATTACCCGGCGTTTTCGGCCATGTGCCCAGGGTGGCTGCGTTCACCGGGCAGCTCCCGCCCTTTAGCCCGCTGCCTCTGCTGGATGTGGAGCTGATGCTGCGCCTGCTGCCAAGCGCCGTGGCGGTGGGCATGCTGGGGCTGGTAACCAGCCTGTCGATTGCTCGCTCGTTGTCGGCACGTTCGGAGCAACTGATCGACCCTGACCAGGAAATCCGCGCACAAGGATTGTCGAACACCGGCGGCGCGTTTTTCTCCGGCTACCTGTCCGCAGGTTCCTTCACTCGCTCGGGCCTCAGTTACGACGCCGGCGCCCGCTCGCCACTGGCCGGGGTGTTCTCGGCGCTGTGGGTCGCACTGTTCGCGGTGACCGGCGCCGGGCTGATCGCCCACCTGCCGATCCCGGCGATGGCGGGGAGCATCCTGCTGATCTGCTGGGGGCTGGTAGACCATCGCGGCATTCGCGCGCTGTTCCGGGTCAGCCGCTCGGAGTTCCTGGTGATGGCGCTGACGGCGGCGGCGACGTTGCTGCTGGAGTTGCAGACGGCGATTTATGCCGGGGTGCTGGCCTCATTGTTCTTTTACCTCAAGCGCACCTCACGGCCACGGGTGCAGCAAAGCCGGGAAGGGGAGGCGGACATCTTGCGGGTGGGCGGGTCGATCTTCTTTGGCGCGGCGCATTACCTGCAGGTGCGCCTTCAGCGCTGCCAGGGGCCACACGTAGTGATCGATGCGCGGCAGGTGAACTTCATCGATTACTCGGGTGTGGATATGTTGCACCGCGAGGCGAGGCGGTTGATGCGCAGTGGCGGGAGCCTGACGTTGCAGCGGGCAAGGCCGCAGGTGATGGAGGAGTTGCAGAAGCTGGAAGGGATCCAAAGTTGTCCAATCAGGTTCGTGGATTAATCGCGGGGCAAGCCCGCTCCCACGTCAACACCGTATCCTGGCGTGGGAGCGGGCTTGCCCCGCGATTGGGTACCAAGCTCAGCCGCGAGCCAACTGCCGACGCAGCTCATCCAGCACCGGCCCGGTCTCAGGCCGAACCCCACGCCAGATGAAGAACGCCTCGGCGGCCTGCTCCGCCAGCATCCCCAGCCCATCCAGTACCTTGGCCGCACCCAGCTTGCTGGCCCACTGGCAGAACGGCGTCGGCTCCTTGCCATACATCATGTCGTAGCAAACGGTACGCCCCGCCTCGACCAGGCTGTCGGCAATCGGCGGCAGCTCGCCGGACAGGCTCGCCGAAGTGGCGTTGATGATCACGTCCACCGGCTCCTGCAACCAGGCAAAACCGCTGGCCACCACCGGGCCCAGCTCATCGAACTCACGGGCCAGTTGCTCGGCCTTCTCCACCGTGCGGTTGGCAATCACCAGCGATTGCGGGTTGTGCGCCAGGATCGGCTCCAGCACGCCACGCACCGCGCCGCCGGCACCAAGGATGAGGATACGCTTGCCGGCCAGCTCGACCCCGGCGTTGACAGTGAGGTCACGCACCAGCCCAGCACCGTCGGTGTTGTCGCCTTGCAAGGTGCCGTCGGCCAGCTTGCTCAAGGTGTTCACCGCGCCGGCACGCTTGGCGCGTGGGGTGAGGCTGTCGCACAGGCGGTAGGCCTCCTCCTTGAACGGCACGGTAACGTTGGCGCCGCTGCCTTGCTTGAAGAAGCCACGGGCGCAGTCGCTGAATTCGTCCAGCGGCGCCAGCAGGGTGGCGTACTCCAGGTCCTCGCCGGTCTGGTCGGCGAACAGGCGGTGGATCAACGGCGATTTGCTGTGGCCGATGGGGTTACCGAAAACAACGTACTGGTCCATGGGGGATCCTCGGTTATCCACAGGCTTAGCGGGCGAGCCAGTCACGGTCCTGCAGGAAATACTCGGTCAGCCGCGCTTCCTCGCTGCCGGGCTCGGCCTTCCAATCGTAACCCCAGCGCACCTGCGGTGGCAGCGACATCAGGATCGATTCGGTGCGGCCACCGGACTGCAGGCCGAACAAGGTGCCACGGTCGTAGACCAGGTTGAACTCGACGTAGCGGCCACGGCGGTACTCCTGGAATTCGCGCTGGGCGGGGGTGTACGGGGTGTCCTTGCGACGCTGGACGATCGGCAAGTAGGCCTCGACATAGGCGTCACCGATGGCGCGGATGAAGGCGAAGCAGGTGTCGAAGTCCCACTCGTTCAGGTCATCGAAGAACAGGCCGCCGATGCCGCGTGGCTCGCCACGGTGCTTGAGGTGGAAGTAGCGGTCGCACCAGGCCTTGTAGCGCGGGTACACGTCGGCGCCGAACGGCGCGCAGGCCTGCTCGGCCACGCGGTGCCAGTGCACGCAGTCTTCTTCATTGCCGTAATAGGGGGTCAGGTCGAAGCCACCGCCGAACCACCATACCGCCTCTTCACCCTCTTTTTCGGCGATGAAGAACCGCACGTTGGCGTGGGAAGTCGGCACATGCGGGTTGTGCGGGTGGATCACCAGCGACACGCCCAACGCCTCGAAACCACGGCCCGCCAGCTCCGGGCGGTGGGCACTGGCCGACGGCGGCAGGCCGCTGCCGAACACGTGGGAGAAGTTCACCCCGCCTTTCTCGATCACCTTGCCATCGCCGATCACCCGCGTGCGACCGCCGCCGCCGGCATCGCGCACCCAGGCATCCTCGACGAAGCGGGCGCCGCCGTCTTCATTCTCGAGGGCAGTGCAGATGCGGTCTTGCAGGTCGAGCAGGTAGGCTTTCACGGCCTCGGTGCGGCTGGTCATCGGGTCACCTGGAAGGAGCGGGGAAAATTCGCCGCGTAGCATACCACCGGCAAACCCCGCGCCGCAGTTGACGGCGATCAAGCAAAGGCGTCCGATAGAAGGCCTTTGCGACCCTCGACGACAGGAGTGTGTGATGGCCAAGCGTATCCAGTTCAGCCAGCATGGCGGCCCGGAAGTCCTGCAACTGGTGGAGTTCGACCCCGCCCCCCCCGGCCCGCAGCACGTGCGGGTGCGTAACCATGCGATCGGGCTGAACTTCATCGACACCTATTTCCGTGGCGGGCTGTATGCGCCGCCGTCGCTACCTTCCGGGCTGGGTACCGAAGCGGCAGGGGTGGTCGAGGCGGTGGGCGAGGGCGTAAGCCGGATCCGGGTCGGCGACCGCGTGGCTTATGCCGGTGGGCCGCTGGGGGCCTACAGCGAGGTGCATACACTGCCGGAGGCCAACCTGGTCAAGCTGCCGGATGCGATCAGCTTCGAGCAGGCGGCGGCGGTGATGCTCAAGGGGCTGACCACGCAGTACCTGCTCAAGCAGACCTATGCCGTGCAGCAGGGGGATTTCGTGCTGTTCCATGCTGCTGCCGGTGGCGTCGGATCGCTGGCTTGTCAGTGGGCCAAGGCACTGGGGGCGAAGCTGATTGGTACTGTCAGCTCTCCCGAGAAAGCCGAGCGGGCCAAGGCACTCGGGGCCTGGGCGACCATCGACTACAGCCACGAAGATGTGGCTAAACGCGTGCTGGAGCTGACCGACGGTCAAAAGTGCGCGGTGGTGTATGACGGCGTGGGGGCGGATACCTGGCTGACTTCACTGGATTGCCTGAAGCCGCGTGGGTTGATGGTCAGCTTCGGCAATGCGTCCGGCGCGGTGACCGGGGTGAACCTGGGGATTTTGTCGCAGAAGGGGTCGCTGTATGTCACTCGGCCGACGCTGGCGAGCTATGCCAACAACGCCGAGAACACCCAGGCCATGGCCGATGACCTGTTCGCGATGATCGCCAGTGGCAAGTTGGTGGTGGATATCCAGCAGCGGTATCCGTTGAGTGAGGCGGCCAAGGCGCAAAGCGAGTTGTCGGCGCGGCGGACTGTCGGCTCGACTGTTCTGCTGCCTTGAAATCCTGGGGCCGCTCTGCGGCCCATTCGCTGGCAAGCCAGCTCCCACAGGGACCGCGCAAACCTCCTGGATGACGCTGTACCTGTGGGGGCCGGCTTGCCGGCGAGGCAGTCGACAGACTGCGTAGGATAATTCTCTGAATTCGAGATGGGCAGCCTTGGGGATCAAGATCAGAAAATGCTGAAGCTAGCACCGCCCCTGTGGGAGCTGGCTTTCCAGCGATAGGGCCAGTTCAGGCAATGATGCTGCCCCTGCTGGCCTCATCGCTGGCAAGCCAGCTCCCACAAAGGTTACTCACAGGGCTTGAGTCTTCACCCCGGGCGCACAACCTCACCGGTCGCCAGGTCCCGAATCAGGCTTGGATTCTTCCGCCCCCCCAACGCCCCACCCAGCACCATGTCCAGCTGCTTGTGGAAATACTGCTCCACCCGCAACCGGCTCTTGGCCGCCGGACGCCCGGCCGGGTTGCAGGACGTGGAAATCAACGGCCCGACCAACGCGCACAGCTCACGCACCTGTGGGTGATCGCTGACCCGCAATGCCACGCTGTCATGCTGCCCGGTCACCCACTCGGGCAGCAGGTCCTGGTGCGGCACCAGCCAAGTGTTCGGCCCCGGCCAGGTGGCGGCCATGCGGTCGATCCAGTCCTGGGGGAAGTCTTCGAACAGGAAGTCGAACTGGTGGATGCTGTCGGCGACCAGGATCAGGCCTTTATCCACAGGCCGCGACTTGAGCGCCAGCAGGCGATACACCGCGTCCTCGTTCCACGGGTCGCAGCCCAGGCCCCAGACCGCTTCCGTCGGATAGGCGATCACCGCACCCGCCTTCACCTCACGCGCGGCTTGTTGCACACGCCAACTGCTCACCATTTCCGTCTCTCCGCATAAACGCCGTGTGCGCAGTGTACTTAGCCGGAACGGGCAAACCAACGCCCGGCTTCATTGCTGACCCGGCCCTCGAGCTCCAACTCGGTCAGGCTGGCCAGCACCTGGGCCAACGGCTGGCCGCTGCTGTGCGCCAGGCCCTCGCTGGTGTGGGGTGCCGCGTGGAGCAAGGCGAGCAGGGGATGGTCGGCTTTGCCCACAGGCGCGCCCGGCAAGTTCTGCCAACCGCGCAGGCTGTCGAGGATCTGCTCCACGCTTTCCACCAACAGCGCGCCGTCGCGAATCAGCTGGTGGCAGCCCTTGGCGCCGGGGTGGTGGATCGAACCCGGAATGGCATACACCTCGCGCCCTTGCTCTGCGGCAAGGCGCGCGGTGATCAATGAGCCGCTGGCGATACTCGCCTCGACCACCAGCACGCCGAGCGACAGCCCGCTGATGATGCGGTTGCGCCTGGGGAAGTTACCGGCCAGCGGCCCGGCATCCAGCGGGTACTCGGAAACCAGCGCGCTGCCACTGTCGAGCATCGCCCGGGCAAGGTCACGGTGGCGCTGTGGATAAAGTTTTTGCAACCCCGTGCCGAGCACCCCAATGGTCTGCCCCCCGGCTTTCAGCGCGGCCCGATGAGCGGCACCGTCAACGCCCAGCGCCAGCCCGCTGGTGATGGTGAATCCGGCTTGCGCCAGGCAACGCGAGAACGCAGCCGCGGTATCCAGCGCCGGTGGTGAAGCACGCCTGCTACCCACAATCGCCAGCTGCGGGTGCTCCAGCAAAGCGGGGTCACCGGCGACGAACAGCAGGGGTGGCGGGTCGTCGATTTCACTCAGCAATGCGGGGTAGCCAGGCCCGTCCCACATCAGCAAATGCTGGCCCGGACGCTCTAACCAGGCCATCGCAGCCAACGCGCCGTCGCGCACCTCAGGGCTGCGACGGGCGTCGATACTGGCGGCTGGCAACCCCAGCGCACGCCAGGCACTGGCCGGCGCACTGAGTGCCGATGAGGCATTGCCAAAGGCTTCGATCAGGGTAAGAAAGCGGCGCAGGCCGATGTCGGGGAGGCGATGCAGACGCAGCCGCGCCTCCAGTTCGGCAGGCGAGCAAGGCGACGAACGGAGAGTGTTCATGGTGATCCTCCTTGATCGACAGGGGGCCATCGGCGTGGCACACGCCTGTGGATAACTTTGTGGGTAATACTTTGAAAAGCTGTCCATTAAATGGCAGCTATCAAGCCCATAAAGACCCTAGCCGAGCTTTCACAGGTGCCTTGTCCACCTTTTCCCTTTATTATGTGTGCTCAGTTTTCAACCGACCGCACAGTGACTGCCTGACCGCCATGGCCATTTTGAACATTCTCGAATTCCCCGATCCGCGCCTGC
Organism: Pseudomonas sp. RC3H12; assembly: GCF_018596375.1. Lineage (NCBI taxonomy): Bacteria > Pseudomonadati > Pseudomonadota > Gammaproteobacteria > Pseudomonadales > Pseudomonadaceae > Pseudomonas > Pseudomonas sp. RC3H12. The sequence goes on from NZ_CP075595.1 coordinate 4,834,663, forward strand.
GTACCATTGCCAAACCGGTAACGGTGTTTGACGACGCCTTGCGCCAGCTGATCGACGACATGTTCGAAACCATGTACGAAGCCCCGGGCATCGGCCTGGCGGCGACCCAGGTCAACGTGCACCAGCAAGTGGTGGTGATGGACCTGAGCGAAGACCGCAGCGAACCGCGGGTCTTCATCAACCCCAGCGTCGAAGAGCTGACCCACGACATGGGCCAGTACCAGGAAGGCTGCCTGTCGGTGCCGGGCTTCTACGAGAACGTCGACCGCCCGCTGCGCGTCCGGGTCAAGGCCCAGGACCGCGACGGCAAGCCGTACGAGCTGGAATGCGAGGGCCTGTTGGCAGTGTGCGTGCAGCACGAGTTCGATCACCTCAACGGCAAGCTGTTCGTCGACTACCTGTCGCAGCTCAAACGTGACCGGATCAAGAAGAAGCTGGAAAAGCAGCACCGCCAGCAAGCCTGATCCCCACCTTCCAGAAGGCTTGCTCCGGCAAGCCTTTTTCTTTTTCAAGAAGCGAGAACTCCATGCGCATCGTCTTCGCAGGCACTCCAGAGTTTGCCGCCGAACACCTCAAGGCTTTGCTCGACAGCCCGTACGAGATCGTGGCCGTCTACACCCAGCCCGACCGCCCGGCCGGGCGTGGCCAGAAGCTGATGCCGAGCGCGGTCAAGGCGCTGGCCGTGGCCCACGATATCCCGGTGTACCAGCCGCAGACCCTGCGCAACGCCGACGCCCAGGCCGAACTCGCCGCACTGAAGCCGGACCTGATGGTGGTGGTCGCCTACGGCCTGATCCTGCCGCAAGCTGTGCTGGATATCCCACGCCTGGGCTGCATCAACAGCCACGCCTCGCTGCTGCCGCGCTGGCGCGGCGCCGCGCCGATCCAGCGCGCCGTTGAAGCCGGTGACGCCGAGAGCGGCGTGACCGTGATGCGCATGGAAGCGGGCCTGGATACCGGCCCGATGCTGCTCAAGGTGGTCACCCCGATCAGTGCCGAGGACACCGGCGGTACCCTGCACGACCGCCTCGCCACCATGGGCCCGGGCGCCGTGGTGCAGGCCATCGCCGGCCTGGCCGATGGCAGCCTGCAAGGTGAAGTGCAGGACGACGCTCTTGCCACTTACGCCCACAAGCTGAACAAGGACGAGGCGCGCATCGACTGGAACCGTCCGGCAGTTGAGCTTGAGCGCCTGATCCGTGCCTTCAACCCCTGGCCGGTGTGCCACAGCACTCTGGATGGCGAAAGCGTGAAGGTACTGGCCGCCAACTTGTCCACAGCCCAGGGCGCCCCCGGCGAAATCCTGTCAGCTAGCAAAGATGGCCTGGTGGTCGCCTGCGGTGACCAGGCCCTGAGCCTGACCCGCCTGCAACTGCCGGGTGGCAAGGCACTCAACTTCGCCGACCTGTTCAACAGCCGCCGCGAGAAATTCGCCAGTGGCAAGGTGCTCGGCCAATGAACCCACGCCTGGCTGCCGCCCGTGCCCTTGCCGCCGTGCTCAACGGCAAGGCTTCGCTGAACAGCTCGCTGCCGGCGCAACTGGACAAGGTCGAAGAACGCGACCGCGGCCTGACCCAGGACCTGGCCTTCGGCACCGCCCGCTGGCAGCCGCGCCTGGACCTGCTGGCCGCGCAACTGTTGCAGAAACCCTTCAAGGCCGCCGACGCCGATGTGCAGGCGCTGCTGCTGGTCGGCCTGTACCAGCTGTTCTACAGCCGCATCCCGGCCCACGCCGCCATCGGCGAAACCGTCGGGTGTGCCGACAAGCTGAAGAAGCCTTGGGCCAAGGGCCTGCTCAACGCCGTGCTGCGCCGCGCCCAGCGTGAAGGGGAGGCACTGTTGGCCGACATGGAGCGCGACCCGGTGGTGCGCACTGCCCACCCGCGCTGGCTGCAGAAGTCACTCAAGGCCTTCTGGCCTGAGCAGTGGGAAGCCATCTGCGCCGCCAACAACGCCCACCCGCCGATGATCCTGCGCATCAACCGCCGCCATCACAGCCGCGACGCTTACCTCGCGCTGCTGGACGAGGCCGGCATCAGCGCCAGCGCCTGCCAGTACAGCCGTGACGGCATCGTGCTGGCCGAAGCCTGCGACGTGCGCGGCCTGCCGGGCTTCGCCGAGGGTTGGGTCAGCGTGCAGGACGAAGCCGCACAGTTGTCCGCCGACCTGCTGGAACTGGCCCCCGGCCAGCGTGTGCTCGATGCGTGTTGCGCCCCTGGCGGCAAGACCTGCCACCTGCTTGAAGCCGAACCGGGCTTGGCGCACATGGTCGCCATCGACCTCGAGGCCAAGCGCCTGACCCGCGTGCGCGAGAACCTCGACCGCCTCAAGCTCGACGCCGAGTTGATCGCCTGCGACGCCCGCGACACCGCCAGCTGGTGGGACGGCAAACCCTTCCAGCGCATCCTGCTCGACGCCCCCTGCTCGGCCACTGGCGTGATCCGCCGCCACCCGGATATCAAGCTGACCCGCCAGGCCGACGACATCCCGGCCCTGGCCACGCTGCAAGGCGAGCTGCTCGACGCCCTGTGGCCGACCCTGGAAGTGGGCGGCATGCTGCTGTACGCCACCTGCTCGAGCCTGCCGACCGAGAACACCGAAGTGATCGACGCCTTCCTCGCCCGCACCCCCGGTGCCCGCGAGCTGGACCTGGCCACCGAAGCCGGCCTGCGCCAGCCCCACGGGCGCCAGCTGCTGGCCCAGGAAGGCGGCCACGACGGCTTCTACTATGCCAAGCTGATCAAGATCGCCGCCTCGCGGTAAGCACAAGAATGTAGGGAGTAGTGGATGAAGATCATCATCCTCGGCGCAGGGCAGGTGGGCGGCACGCTGGCGGAACACCTGGCCAGCGAAGCCAATGACATCACCGTGGTCGATACCGATGGCGAGCGCCTGCGCGACCTCGGCGACCGACTCGACATCCGCACCGTGCAAGGCCGCGCCTCGCTGCCGACGGTGTTGCGCCAGGCCGGCGCCGACGATGCCGACATGCTGGTGGCGGTGACCAACAGCGACGAGACCAACATGGTCGCCTGCCAGGTGGCGTACTCGTTGTTCCACACCCCGACCAAGATCGCCCGGGTGCGGGAGTCGGCCTACCTGACCCGCGAAGAACTGTTCGACAACGACCATATTCCGGTGGATGTGCTGATCAGCCCCGAGCAGGTGGTGACCAACTACATCAAGCGCCTGATCGAACACCCCGGCTCCCTGCAGGTGATCGACTTCGCCGAGGGCAAGGCCCAGCTAGTGGCAGTCCGGGCTTACTACGGCGGGCCGCTGGTGGGTCAGCAACTGCGCCAGATCCGCGCCCACATGCCCAACGTCGACACCCGCGTGGCGGCGATCTTCCGCCGCGACCGGCCGATCACCCCACAGGGCGACACGGTGATCGAAGCCGACGACGAAGTGTTCTTCATCGCCGCGAAAAAGGACATTCGCGCGGTGATGGGTGAGTTGCGGCGCATCGACGAGAGCAACAAGCGCGTGGTCATCGCCGGTGGCGGGCAGATCGGCGAACGCCTGGCCGAGGCCATCGAGAGCCGCTACCAGGTGAAGATCATCGAGATGAACCCGGCCCGCTGTCGCCAGCTCTCCGACACCCTGGAGAGCACCGTGGTGCTGCAAGGCAGCGCCTCGGACAAGGACCTGATGCTCGAAGAGAACATCGCCGACGCCGACATCTTCCTGGCCCTGACCAACGACGACGAGGCCAACATCATGGCGTCGCTGCTGGCCAAGCGCCTGGGTGCACGCAAGGTAATGACCATCATCAACAACCCGGCCTATGTCGACCTGGTGCAGGGCGGTGACATCGACATCGCCATCAGCCCGCAGCTGGCCACCATCGGTACCCTGCTGGCTCACGTGCGCCGTGGCGATATCGTCAGCGTGCATTCGCTGCGCCGCGGCGCGGCCGAGGCCATCGAAGCCGTGGCCCATGGCGATTCGAAGTCGAGCAAGGTGGTCGGCAAGGCCATTGAGGACATCAACCTGCCGCCGGGCACCACCATCGGCGCAATCATCCGCGAGGAAGAGGTGATGATCGCCCACGACGACACGGTGATCGAGTCTGGCGACCATGTGATCCTGTTCGTTGTGGATAAAAAGCATATTCGGGACGTGGAGAAGCTGTTCCACGTGGGCTTGAGTTTCTTCTAGGAGGGAAGGGCATGCGTGAATCGCTGGAGAAGATGCTGGCCAAGGGTGTGGATAACCCGCTGCTGCGCTTCGGCCTGGGCAAGGCCTGGCTGGATGAAGGCAACGGCGCCGAGGCGGCGGTGCACCTGGCCAGTTGCGTGAAGCAGGACCCCAAGTACTCGGCGGCGTGGAAGCTGCTGGGCAAGGCCTATCAGCTGCAGGGTGACCTGGCTGGGGCGCGCAAGGCCTGGGAGGAGGGGATCGAGGCGGCGCAGGCGCATGGCGACAAGCAGGCCGAGAAAGAGATGGCGGTGTTCTTGAAGAAGCTGAACAAGTCCAGCACCTGAATCAGAGAGGTCTCGTGGGAGCGGGCTTGCCCCGCGATGGCGTCAACGCTGACGACGCCATCGCGGGGCAAGCCCGCTCCCACGTGTGACGATGGCCTTAGTACCAGCGCGCCTCGCCCGCCGGGCGCTTCTTGAAGCGCTTCATGCTCCACATGTACTGGCTCGGGTACTCGCGCACATAACGCTCGACCACCTTGCTCATGGCCGCCGCCGACTCATTCACATCGGTGCTGTACATGGCCTCTGGCGCGGCCTCAAGGAACACCTTGAAGCCCGAACCATCGGGCAGGCGCAGGGCGTGCAGGAATACCCCCACCGCCTTGCCACCCGCCAGCATGTTCGGCACGAACTTGCTGGTCAGCGCCTGGGTCCCCAGGAACGGCACGAACACGCCTGCCGACTCGGCCGGCTCCGGGTCGGCGGGAATCCCCACCTGACCACCCCGACGCACTTCCTTGATCACACTGAGGATGCCTTCCTTGGTCGAAGGCGCCACGCGGTTGCCCATCTGCACCCGCTGTTCACGCAGCAGGTCGTCCACAGCCTTCAGCTTGGGCGGGCGGTAGAAGATGATCGGTTTGCACTGGTTGCAATAGAAGTGGTTGAGCACTTCCCAGTTGCCCAGGTGGCTGGTGATGCCGACCACGCCCTTGCCCGAGGCCAGGGCCTGCTCCAGCACTTCCAGGCCGTGCACTTCCTTGACCAGGTCGAGCGAGCGCTGCGGCGGCCAGATCCAGGCGCAGGCGCTTTCGACGAACGACTTGCCGATGTCCTTGAGCGCGCGACCGACCAGTAGCTCACGCTCGGCCGGGTCCATCTCTGGGAAGCATTTGGCCAGGTTGATGCGCACGACATTGCGCGAGCCGTTGGGGATTTTCCACATCAGCCAGCCGATACCGGCGCCGACGCGCTGCACGGCGCCCCAGGGCAGCTTGGCAAACAGGCGCAGCACCCCGACCATCAGGGCGCCCTTGAACTTTTCCACAGGCGAATTCCTTATTTCAGCAAGGCGCGCATTGTACCCCGTCAGCGCACCAGCGCGGCGTAGCGATCGCAGTCGGTGGTGTGGTCCATGACCATGCCGGTGGCCTGCATGAAGGCGTAGCAGATGGTCGGCCCGACGAAAGTGAAGCCAGCCTTCTGCAAGGCCTTGCTCATCGCCTTGGCCTCGTCGGTGACCGCCGGCACGTCGCCACGGCCCTGGAAATGGTTGATCTTCGGCGCGCCGCCGACGAACGACCATAGCCACTCGGCGGGGTTATCCACAGCCAGCCAGGCCTGGGCATTGCGGCGCACGGCCTTGAGCTTGAGGCGGTTGCGGATGATGCCGGCATCCAGCATAAGCTCCTCGATGCGTTCATCGCTGAGCTGCGACAGTTTCAGCGGATCGAAGCCGTCCAGCACCTCGCGATAGCGCTCGCGTTTCTTCAATACCGTGATCCACGACAACCCCGCCTGGAACCCTTCGAGCAAAAGCATCTCGAAGAGCAACGCCGGGTCGCGCTGCGGCGTTCCCCACTCGTGGTCGTGATAGGCCTGGTACAACGGATCGTCGGAACACCAAAAGCAGCGTGGCATAAGGCTCCAATAACGTAGAGGGCGAGGCGAATCGGGTATACTCCCGCTCTTTACATCCGCATCCCCAGATACAGGTGAATTTCGTGAGCCAGCCTACGCCAGCCGTGCGTACCTTCCAAGACCTGATCCTCGCCCTGCAGAACTACTGGGCAGCTCAAGGTTGTGTGGTGCTTCAGCCCTACGATATGGAAGTAGGCGCCGGCACTTTCCACACCGCTACCTTCCTGCGCGCCGTGGGCCCGGAGACCTGGAACGCCGCCTATGTGCAGCCCAGCCGTCGCCCTGCCGACGGGCGGTATGGCGAAAACCCCAACCGCCTGCAGCACTACTATCAGTTCCAGGTGGTGCTCAAGCCAAACCCGGCGAACTTCCAGGAGCTGTACCTCGGCTCGCTGAAGGCCATCGGCATCGACCCGCTGGTTCACGACATTCGCTTCGTCGAAGACAACTGGGAATCGCCAACCCTCGGCGCCTGGGGCCTGGGCTGGGAAATCTGGCTGAATGGCATGGAGGTGACTCAGTTCACCTACTTCCAGCAAGTCGGCGGTATCGAGTGCTACCCGGTCACTGGTGAAATCACCTACGGCCTGGAGCGCCTGGCCATGTACATCCAGGGCGTGGACTCGGTCTACGACCTGGTGTGGGCCGACGGCCCGTTCGGCAAGGTCACCTATGGCGACGTGTTCCACCAGAACGAAGTGGAGCAGTCGACCTACAACTTCGAGCACGCCAACGTCGAGAAGCTGTTCGAACTGTTCGACTTCTACGAAAGCGAAGCGAACCGCCTGATCAAGCTGGACCTGCCGCTGCCGACCTACGAAATGGTCCTGAAGGCCTCGCACACCTTCAACCTGCTGGACGCCCGCCGCGCCATCTCGGTGACCGAGCGCCAGCGCTACATCCTGCGCGTACGTACCCTGGCCCGGGACGTGGCGCAAAGCTATCTGCAAGCTCGCGCACGCCTGGGCTTCCCGATGGCCACCCCTGAACTGCGTGACGAAGTGTTGGCTAAGCTGGAGGCTGCACAATGAGTGCTCAAGATTTCCTGGTTGAACTGGGCACCGAAGAGCTGCCACCCAAGGCCCTCGCCACGCTGGGCGACGCTTTCCTCGCCGGCATCGAGAAAGGCCTGCAGGCCGCCGGCCTGAACTACACCGGCAAGCAGGTCTACGCCGCGCCGCGCCGCCTGGCCGTGCTGATCCGCCAGCTGGATGTGCAGCAGCCGGACCGCAGCATCAACATCGACGGCCCGCCCGTGCAGGCCGCATTCAACGCCGAAGGCCAGCCGACCCAGGCCGCCCTGGGCTTTGCCAAGAAGTGCGGCGTCGAGCTGTCGGACATCGACCAGAGCGGCCCGAAGCTGCGCTTCTCCCAGCACATTCCGGGCAAGGCCACCGTCAGCCTGCTGCCAACCATCGTCGAGGATTCGCTCAACGACCTGCCGATTCCCAAGCGCATGCACTGGGGCGCCAGCCGTGAAGAGTTCGTGCGCCCGACCCAGTGGCTGGTGATGCTGCTGGGCGATCAGGTCGTCGACTGCACCATCCTGGCCCAGAAAGCCGGCCGTGAATCCCGTGGCCACCGCTTCCACCACCCGGAAAACGTACTCATCACCACCCCGGCCAACTACGTCGAGGACCTGCGCAAGGCCCACGTGCTGGCCGACTTTGCCGAGCGTCGCGAGCTGATCAGCAAGCGCACCGCGGAGCTGGCCATGCAGCAGGAAGGCACGGCCATCGTGCCGCCAGCACTGCTGGACGAAGTGACCGCCCTGGTCGAGTGGCCGGTGCCGCTGGTGTGCTCGTTCGAGGAACGTTTCCTCGAGGTGCCGCAGGAAGCGCTGATCACCACCATGCAGGACAACCAGAAGTACTTCTGCCTGCTGGACAGCGAAGGCAAGCTGCTGCCGCGCTTCATCACCGTGGCCAACGTCGAGAGCCGTGATCCCAAGCAGATCGTGCAGGGCAACGAGAAGGTCGTGCGCCCGCGCCTGACCGACGCCGAGTTCTTCTTCAAGCAGGACAAGAAGCAGCCCCTGGAAAGCTTCAACGAGCGCCTGAAGAACGTGGTGTTCCAGGCTCAGCTGGGTACCGTGTTCGAAAAAGCCGAGCGCGTCTCCAAGCTGGCCGCCTTCATTGCCCCGTACATCGGTGGCAGCGCCGCCAACGCTGGTCGTGCCGGCCTGCTGTCGAAGTGCGACCTGGCCTCGGAAATGGTCGGCGAATTCCCTGAAATGCAGGGTATTGCCGGCTACTACTACGCTCTCAACGATGGCGAGCCGGAAGACGTCGCCCTGGCGCTGAACGAGCAGTACATGCCGCGCGGCGCTGGCGCAGAGCTGCCGCAAACCCTCACCGGTGCCGCCGTGGCCATCGCCGACAAGCTCGACACCCTGGTCGGCATCTTCGGTATCGGCATGCTGCCCACCGGCAGCAAGGACCCATACGCCCTGCGCCGTGCCGCCCTCGGCGTGCTGCGTATCCTGATCGAGAAGCAGCTCGACCTGGACCTGAATGTCGCGGTCGAGTTCGCGGTCAAGCAGTTCGGTGCCAAGGTCAAGGCCGCCGGCCTGTCCGAGCAGGTACTGGAGTTCATCTTCGACCGTCTGCGCGCACGCTACGAGGACGAAGGCATCGACGTCTCCACCTACCTGTCGGTGCGTGCCCTGAAGCCGGGCTCGGCGCTGGACTTCGACCAGCGCGTGCAGGCCGTGCAGGCCTTCCGCAAACTGCCGGAAGCCGAAGCCCTGGCGGCAGCGAACAAGCGCGTGTCGAACCTGCTGGGTAAAGCCGAAGGTGCCATCGCCGACCAGGTCGAGCCGAAGTACTTCGACAACGCCAACGAGTTCTCCCTGTACTCGGCCATCCAGCAGGCCGACCAGGCCGTGCAACCGATGGCAGCCGCGCGCCAGTACAGCGAAGCCCTGGCCCGCCTGGCCGCCCTGCGTGACCCGGTCGACGCCTTCTTCGAGGCGGTGATGGTCAACGCCGAGGACGCCAAGGTACGCGCCAACCGTTATGCCCTGCTCAGCCGCCTGCGCGGCCTGTTCCTGGGCGTGGCCGATATCTCGCTGCTGGGGTAAGTCGTTGAAACTGCTGATTCTTGATCGAGACGGAGTGATCAACCACGACTCCGACGCCTATATCAAGTCGCTGGAGGAGTGGGTCCCCATTCCCGGCTCGATCGAGGCTATCGCGCAGTTGAGCAAGGCGGGCTGGACGGTGGCCGTGGCCACCAACCAGTCCGGCATTGCCCGCGGCTACTATTCGCCGGAAACCCTCGAGGCCATGCATGCGCGCCTGCGCGCCCTGGTGGCCGAGCAGGGCGGCGAGGTCGGCCTGATCGTGCATTGCCCGCATGGCCCGGACGCAGGCTGCGATTGCCGCAAGCCCAAGCCCGGCATGCTGCTGGCGATTGCCGAGCACTACCAGGTGCCACTGGCTGGCGTATGGTTCGTCGGTGACAGCAAAGGTGACCTGGACGCGGCCCTGGCCGTCGATGCACAACCCGTGCTGGTTAAAACCGGCAAGGGCGAGAGGAGCCTGGAAAAAGGCGTCCCGCAAACTACACTGATTTTCGACGATCTGGCAGCCATCGCCAGAGAACTTATTTAAATGAGTGCGCCAGGAACGGCGCACTTTTCATTAGGCGGGCACGCCCCGCAACGGTACATGCCACTATGTCGATCCTGCAGGCGATCAGAATCTTTCTTTTTTACCTGCTGTTGGGCACCAGTTCGCTGCTGTGGTGCTCGCTGAGCTTCTTCGTCGCGCCCTTCCTGCCGTTCCCCAAGCGCTACAAGTTCATCAACGTGTACTGGTGTCGCTGTGCGTTGTTTTTGGTGCGCACGGTCCTGGGCATCGACTACAAGATCACCGGTGCCGAGAACGTGCCGAAAGTACCCTGCGTGATCCTGTCGAACCACCAGAGCACCTGGGAAACCTTCCTGCTCTCCGCGTATTTCTCGCCGCTTAGCCAGGTGCTCAAGCGCGAACTGCTGTACGTGCCGTTCTTCGGTTGGGCCATGGCCATGCTGCGGCCGATCGCCATTGATCGCAAGAATCCCAAGGAAGCGCTGCGCCAGGTCGCCAGCCAGGGCGACGAGCTGCTCAAGCAGGGCACCTGGGTACTGATCTTCCCCGAAGGCACCCGCGTGCCCCATGGCCAGATCGGCAAGTTTTCCCGCGGCGGTACCGCCCTGGCGGTCAACGCCGGACTGCCGGTACTGCCGATTGCCCACAACGCCGGCAAGTTCTGGCCGCGTGAAGGCTGGGGCAAGCGCCCAGGAACTATCGAGGTGGTGATCGGTGAACCGATGTATGCAGTGGGCACTGGCCCACGTGCCATCGCTGAGCTGAACGACCGCGCCCAGGCCTGGAACGAAGCGACCCAGCGTGCCATGGGTTCGCTGCCGCCGCTGGCGGAAAACCCGGAGCAGCAGCCAGCCTGACGATCTGTGGATAACTTGTTAGCAAGTTTTGCATGGATGATCGTCAAGATATGCTAAGTGATTGAATTAGCTGTTTATTTCCATGTATGACGTTTTTGCGAAAATCGTGCATAAGTTTTTTCGCGCTATAAAAAAACCGGCTTTTACGCCGGTTTTTTTGTGCCCGTGAAGCCGCAGGTTGGGGCCGCTTGGCGGCGAAAGGGCTGCAAAGCAGCCCCGGCCACCTCAGACCTTATCGATATCCACGTCCTTGGTCTCTTTCAGGCAGAAGATCCCCACCAACAGGCTCACCCCAGTAATCAGCACCGGGTACCAAAGCCCATAGAAGATATCCCCGGTATACACCACCAACGCGAACGATACCGTTGGCAGGAACCCACCGAACCAGCCGTTGCCGATGTGGTAGGGCAGGGACATCGAGGTATAGCGGATTCGCGTCGGGAACAGTTCGACCATTACCGCCGCCAGTGGCCCGTAGGTCATGGTGGCGATCAGGATCATGGCAACGATCAACACCACCACCATCACCTGATTCACATGCGCCGGGTCCGCCTTGGCCGGATAGCCAGCCGCTTCGATGGCGCTGCGCATGGCCGCCTCGTCGAAGCCGTTGATGGTTTTGTCGCCGATACTCACCTGCACTTCGCTGCCGGCAGCCTCAACCGAGCTGTAGGGCAGGCCCTGTTTGACCAGGAAGGTCTTTACCTTGTCGCAGGGGCTGTCGAAACGGGCCTTGCCCACCGGGTCGAACTGGAAGGTGCAGCCTTGCGGGTTGGCGCTGACGACGATGGGCGCTTCCCGGCTGGCGGCGTCGATCTGCGGATTGGCGTAATGGCTCAGCGCCTTGAACATCGGGAAGTAGCACACGGTGGCCAGCAACAGCCCGACCATGAGTATTGGCTTGCGCCCGATACGGTCCGACAGCCAGCCGAAGAACACGAAGAACGGCGCGCCGATCACCACGCTGATGATCAACAGGGTATTGGCCTGTGCCGGGTCCATCTTGAGCATCTGGGTCATGAAGAACAGCACGTAGAACTGTGCGGTGTAGAAGGTCACCGCTTGCCCAGCGTTGATGCTGAACAGCGCGGTCAGGACCACCTTGAGGTTCGGCCAGGAGGTGAACGATTCGCGGATCGGCGACTTGCTGATCTTGCCCTGGGCTTTCATTTTCACGAATGCTGGCGACTCGTGCATGCTCATGCGGATCCAGGTGGAGATCGCCAGCAACACGATAGACAGCAGGAACGGCAGGCGCCAGCCCCAGGTCTCGAACTGATCACCACTGATGTAGCGGCTGGCCAGGACCACGATCAACGACAACAGCAGACCGAGTGTGGCGGTGGACTGGATGAAGCCGGTGTGGAAACCGCGCTTGCCGGGCGGCGCGTGTTCGGCCACGTAAGTGGCCGCGCCGCCGTACTCGCCGCCCAGCGCCAGGCCCTGGAGCATGCGCAGTATGACGAGGATGATGGGCGCGGCGATACCAATGCTGGCATAGGTGGGCAGCAGACCGACGGCGAAGGTCGAGAGGCCCATCAGTACGATGGTCACCAGGAAGGTGTACTTGCGCCCGATCATGTCCCCCAGACGGCCGAACACCAAGGCGCCGAACGGGCGCACCAGGAAACCGGCGGCGAAGGCCATCAAGGCAAAGATGAACGCGGTAGTGTCGTTGACCCCTGCAAAGAACTGCTTGCTGATCACCGCCGCCAAGGCGCCATAGAGAAAGAAGTCATACCACTCGAACACTGTCCCGAGGGATGACGCGAAAATGATCTTGCGTTCCTCACGGCGGCTCGGGCTGCTCGCCACCGCGCCCTGTTCCTGGATGTAATCCGACATCGTTGCTGTCCTCGGCCCTTGGGGCCACAGTGATTATTCTTGTTGTTCCACTGCCGGCAGCCGCTGACCGCGCTGCCGCTGTTGCACACACCCGGTTCAGGGCGTCGGTATCGCGTTGCTGTCGCTGAGGTTGGTCTGAGTGTTGGCCCCCTTGAGGATCAGTTGCGCCGCCTTTTCGGCAATCATCAACGTGGGTGAACAGGTATTGCCGGAGACTATCTGCGGCATGATCGAGGCATCCGCCACACGCAGGCCCGGAATGCCGTGCACGCGCAGCTGGTTATCCACAACATCGAGCGCTCCACTGCCCATGCGGCAGGTACCTACCGGGTGGAAGATGGTGGTGCCGATCTGGCCGGCGGCCTGGTGCAGGTCTTCTTCGCTCTGCAGGGCATGGCCTGGCAGGTACTCGCGGGGTTCGAAGGCGGCCAGGGCAGGGGCCTGGACGATGCGCCGGGTAAGGCGGATGGCGTCGGCAGCCACACGCAGGTCCTCGGAGGCGCTGAGGTAGTTGGGGTCGATCAGCGGCGCGACGCTCATGTCCGCCGAGCGGATATCGATCCGCCCCCGGCTGGCCGGGCGCAGGTTGCATACCGACGCGGTGAAGGCCGGGAACCGGTGCAGCGGCTCGCCGAAGCGCTCCAGCGACAAGGGCTGGACGTGATACTGAAGATTGGCGGTCTCTTGCTCTGGGCTCGAACGGGCGAAGGCGCCCAACTGACTCGGCGCCATGGCCAGTGGTCCACTGCGGTCGTATGCATAGCGCAGGCCCATGCCCAGCTTGCCCCACAGGCTGTTGGCCATCTGGTTGAGGGTGCGCGTGTTCTGGATCTGGTAGATCAACCGCAGCTGCAGATGGTCCTGCAGGTTGCCACCGACGCCAGGCATGTCGTGGCGCACCGCGATGCCCAATCCTTCGAGCAATTTGCGTGGGCCGATCCCCGAGCGCTGCAGGATACCGGGTGAACCGACCGAACCTGCGCAGAGAATAATCTCGCGGCGTGCCGCGAACTCATGCCATGCACCTTGCCACAGTGCCCTTACAGCCCGGGCGCGTGTGTTGCCGAGCACAACCTGGTCGACCTGCACGCCGGTCAGCACAGTCAGGTTTGCTCGCTTGAGGATGGGCCTGAGAAACGCCTTGGCCGAGTTCCAGCGCACACCATTGCGCTGGTTGACCTGAAAGTATCCACAGCCGGCGTTGTCGCCCGTATTGAAGTCGTCGATCCTGGCGATGCCGCTTTGTTCGGCCGCGTCGCGAAAGGCATCGAGGATCGGCCAGCTGTAGCGCTGCTGCTCGACCCGCCATTCACCGTCGGCGCCATGGCTGTCGCTAGCACCGGCATGGTGGCTCTCGCTGGCCTTGAACAGAGGCAGCACATCCTTCCATGCCCAGCCCTCGTTGCCTTGCTCGGCCCAAAGGTCGTAGTCGGCAGCCTGGCCGCGCATGTAGATCATGCCGTTGATGGACGAACAGCCACCCAGCACCTTGCCCCGCGGATAGCCCAGGGAACGCCCGTTCAGCCCAGGCTGGGCCTCGGTCTTCATGCACCAGTCGGTGCGTGGATTGCCGATGCAGTAAAGGTAACCGACGGGGATATGAATCCAGGGATAGTTGTCACGCCCGCCCGCCTCGAGCAGCAACACCCGGCAGGATGGATCGGCGGACAAGCGATTGGCCAGCAGGCAACCGGCGGGACCGGCACCCACGACCACATAGTCGTAGACAGGATCGGCTGATGGCATGTGCAACCTCGCGCCTGATTATTATTCTTGTCCCGATCCATCTTATTGATTAATTTCGCGGAGGAAACACGAGATTTCGCGCAGCCGTTGTGCGTTTTAGCACAGCGACTATCCGATTGTGGGGGCGGGCTTGCCCCGCATGGCTTCAACAGCCAGCACATCCAAGGACGCCCATGTTCGACTGGAACGATCTGCGGTTTTTCCTCGAGTTGCAGCGTAGCGGCCGCCTGCTCAGCGCCGCCAAGCGCCTCAACACTACCCACAGCACCGTCGCCCGGCATATCGAGAGCATCGAGAAGCACCTGGGCACCGCGCTATTCGTGCAGCACGCCCAGGGCTATGAACTCACCCCCTCCGGCCAGGCCCTGCTCAAGCACGCCGAAGCCATGGAGAACGTTGCCCTGCTTGCGCAGGAAGAAATCACCCAGGCCATCACGCCGCTGGGCAAGATCCGCCTTGGCGTGACCGAAGGCATCGGTATCATGTTCTTCACTCCGCGCATGAAGGCACTGTTCCAGCGTTACCCAGGGCTGGAGGTGGAACTGGTGGCGGTGCCGCGGTTCGTCAGTATCCTCAACCGCGAAGCCGAGATCAGCATTCACCTGGAACGGCCCAACGCCGACCTGCTGATCACCCGCAAGCTCACCGACTACCGTCTGGCCCTGTACGCCAGCCAGGACTACCTGAATCAGGCGCCGTCGCTCAACACCCGCGAAGATCTGGCCCGGCACAACTGGATCGGCTACGTCGACGACCTGCTGTTCAGTCAGGAACTGCTGTTCCTCAACAGCTTCTGCCGCGCGCCCAACGTGGTGTTCAGAAGCACCAGCGTGATCGCCCAGCAGCACGCCGCCCAGGCCGGGCTGGGTATCGCCGTGCTGCCCAACTACATGGCCCGACACGATCCGAAGCTGGTACGCGTACTGCCCAGCGAGACAATCCAGCGCAGCTACTGGATCTGTACCCGCCGCGAGCTGCACAAGTCGGTGCGCCTGCGGGTGGTGTGGGATTACCTGCTGGCGCTGTGCGCCGCCCAGCAGGAAGAATTGCTAGCCGAGTAGTGCCTTGCCGGCGAGCAGCACGGCGGCGCCGCAGCCCACCATGGCGAACAGCTGCTGCAGGCGCGGACCGGCCAGCTTGCTCGCCAATGGCCGCGCCAGCAGCAAACCCAGCACCGCCCCTGCGGCGAACGGTGCGCCGACCCACCAATGCATCACGCCCGCCACGCTGGCGCTGACCACACTGCCGGTGGAAACCAGGGCGATCACCGCCAGCGAAGTGGCGACGATGCTTTTCATGTTCAGGTTGGTGTAGCGGTTCAAGGCCGGAATGATCACGAAGCCGCCACCGACGCCCAGCAGGCCAGACAGCAACCCCGACAACATTCCGGTAAACGCCAGCGCGCGGGCGCAGGGGAGAGTCCAGCGCAAGCGCCCCTGCAACGGGTTGAGCACGCAAGGCATGATCTCCCGTTCGCCGCAAGGTGACTCGCCGCGCAGCTCCCGTGCTGCCTTGCGCCAGACTCGCAAACAGGCGTACACCAACACCCCGGCGAAAACCAAGGCCAAAGGTAGGTTGGGCACACGGTGAGCGAGCATCAGGCCCAACGGCGCGCAGGCAATCCCGATCAGCGCGATGAACAGGGCCGCCCGGTAGCGCACCAGCCCCTGGCGCAGGCCGAGCACTGCACCGACTGCCGCCGCCAACCCCACGGCCAGCAGACCGATCGGGGCCGCCTCGACCATGCTCAGCCCCAGGCCAAACACCAGCAGCGGTACCGCGAGGATACCGCCACCGGCGCCGGTCAACGCCAACACCGCGCCAATGATCGCGCCAAGCCCGGCGCCCAGCAGTTGTTGCTCGATCACTGTTGCGCCTCGACCACCAAGGGTTGCGGCCGGGCCAGCCACTCGCGGCCCTTGAGCATGGCTTTCCAGTACAGCGGCGGCAGGATCTGCGCCTTGAGCAGCCAAGCCAGGCGGGTTGGCCTGCGGCCATCGAGCAGCCAACGCGGGAAGCTCGGTGCCAGCTTGCCGCCGTAGGTGAACTCGGCCAGGACGATCTTGCCACGCTCCACTGTCAGCGGGCAGGAGCCATAGCCATCGTATTGCGCGAGGGTCGCGAGCCGGCCAAGCGCCACCAGCACATTGTTGGCCACCACCGGTGCCTGCTTGCGGGCGGCAGCGGCGGTCTTGGCATTGGTGGTGTTGGCCACGTCGCCCAGAGCATGGATATTGCCAAACTGGCGATGGCGCAAGGTATGCGGATCGACATCCACCCAACCCGCCGCATCAGCCAGTGGGCTCTGGCGGATGAAATCAGGCGCCACCTGAGGTGGAACCACATGCAGCATGTCGAAGGCTTCGACGCGGGTCTCGGTACTGCCGTCGGGGAGGGTGCGCACGAACGTGGCGCGCTTGTTCGCGCCATCCACCGCCGTCAGGCGATGCTGATAGTTCAGGTCGACGCCGTACTTGTCGATGTAGCTCATCAGCGCCGGCACATAGTCCGGCACACCGAACAGCACCGCGCCGGCATTGAAGAAGCTGGCCCTCACGTTGCCCAGGTGGCCGCTGCGCAGCCAGTGGTCACACGACAGGTACAGCGCCTTCTGCGGCGCCCCGGCGCACTTGATCGGCATCGGCGGCTGGGTGAAGAGGGCGCGCCCCTGCTTGAGGTCCTGCACCAGTTGCCAGGTATAGGGTGCCAGGTCATAGCGGTAGTTGGAGGTGACACCGTTGCGCCCAAGGGTCTCACTCAAGCCTTCGATGGCATTCCAATCGAGCTTCAAACCCGGGCAGACCACCAGCTGTTCATAACTGACAGCGCGACCACCCTCGAGCAGCACCAGTTGGCCCTGGGGGTCGAAGCCGTCCACCCGCGCCTTGATCCAGCGCACATCGCGGGGCAGGGTGGCGGCCATGGTGTGGGCGGTACTCGACGCCTTGAACACACCAGCACCGACCATGGTCCAGCCTGGCTGGTAGTAGTGCACATCGGCGGGGTCGATCAGGGCAATATCCAGCGAAGGATCACGGGCGATCAGGCTGGAGGCGGTGGCGATACCGGCGGCACCGGCGCCGACGATCACCACCTTGTGGTGGTCGGCACGGGAGGAATCGGCAGGGGGCAGGGCAGGCATGGCGGTGTTCCTTGGAAATCTCGTTATGGGTACGGCGTGGCTTACAGCTTGTTCAGCGGGATCTTCAGGTAGCTCACACCGTTTTCTTCAGGTTCGGGGAATTGCCCGCTGCGCATGTTGATCTGCACCGACGGCAAGATCAGCACGGGCATGTCGAGGGTCTTGTCACGGGCTTCGCGCATCTGCACGAAGCTGTCTTCGCTGACTCCTTGATGAATATGGATGTTGTCGGCGCGTTGCTCGGCCACGGTGGTGACGAAGCACAGCTCACGGCCACCAGGCAGGTAGTCGTGGCACATGAACAGCCGGGTCTGGTCCGGGAAGGCGAGCAGGCGACGGATCGACTTGTACAGGGTTCTTGCGCTAGCGCCCGGGAAGTCGCAACGGGCGGTGCCATAGTCAGGAGTGAACAAGGTGTCGCCGACGAACACGGCGGTCTCACCCGCATCCTCGATCATATAGCTCATGCACGCTGGGGTATGCCCAGGGGTGTGCAGGGCACGGGCATGCAGGTTGCCAATGCGGAATCCTTCTTCATCTTCGAACAGAACGTCGAACTGGCTGCCGTCGCGAGCAAAGCCCGGCTCGGCGTTGAACAGGGTGCCGAAGACTTTCTGTACCTGAGTGATCTGCGCACCGATCGCGATGCTGCCGCCCAGCCGGGCCTTGAGGTAGGCCGCCGCGGACAGATGGTCGGCGTGCACATGGGTATCCAGGATCCATTGCACCTTGGCATCCAGCTCCTCGACGCGGGCGATCAGCTTGTCCGCCGAATCGGTGCAGGTACGCCCGGACTTGGGGTCGTAATCCAGCACGCTGTCGATCAGCGCGCATTGCCGCGTCTCGTCATCCATGACCAGGTAGCTGATGGTCCAGGTCGCCTTGTCGAAGAACTCTTCGACGTGAAGGTTGTTGCCGATGATCATTGCACTCTCCAGTTATCCCAAGCCTCCTTGAAGGCATAGGCAGTTGAAGGTGCTTTATCAAGATGCATGCCAGCCTTTCAGATAGACGCCTTCCCCCTGTAAGAGCGGTCTCGTGTGGTGAAGGGCGAGCAGCAGCCCTCATTCCAGCAACCCACAGGTGACAGTTCCTGGCAGTCGACTGTCAGCCGATGGCAGTGATTGGC
Organism: Pseudomonas sp. RC3H12; assembly: GCF_018596375.1. Lineage (NCBI taxonomy): Bacteria > Pseudomonadati > Pseudomonadota > Gammaproteobacteria > Pseudomonadales > Pseudomonadaceae > Pseudomonas > Pseudomonas sp. RC3H12. The sequence continues at coordinate 4,853,040 of NZ_CP075595.1, forward strand.
AGTCCTTGCTACGCTCGCCAGGTCCTCCATTTGGTGCTGTCATGCTAGCCGCTTCCCATCCCGCGATCATCGCGCTGGTGTCCTACCTTGAACACGATGTGCTGCCCAGCATCGTGCTGGACACCGACTACAACATCCTCGCCGCCAACGCCGCCTACCGTCGCCAGTTCGGCAACGCGGAACACGCGCCAATCGGCGATAAGTGTCATCGGGTTTCCCATCACTACGCCGTTCCCTGCGACCAGGCGGGTGAGCACTGCCCGCTGCGAAAATCGCTGGACAGCAAGGTGCCCGAGCGCGTCCTGCACATCCATCACACACCACGCGGGCCAGAACATGTAGATGTGGAACTGCGTCCGATCCTCGACGGCGAGGGCAGGGTGGTAGCGTTCGTCGAGCGGCTGACCAGCGTCACCCTGGCATCGGCACAACCTCAACAACAGGGCTTGGTCGGCCGGGCTCCGTCCTTCAAGAGCGCCGTTTCCAGTCTGCAACGTGCCGCCCCCGCGCAGATCCCGGTCCTGCTCCAGGGTGAATCCGGGACGGGGAAGGAGCTTTTCGCACGGGCATTGCACCTGGGCAGTCCCCGGGCCAATGGCCCCTTGGTGGTGGTGGACTGCACCGGGCTGACCGAATCACTGTTCGAGAGTGAGTTGTTCGGCTATGAGAAGGGGGCTTTCACCGGCGCGACCCAGCGCAAGATCGGCCTGGCCGAAGCGGCTCACGGTGGAACACTGTTCCTCGATGAGATCGGTGAGGTGCCGCTGGCCATGCAAGTGAAGTTGCTACGTCTGATCGAATCCGGAAGCTTCCGTCCGGTCGGCAGCACGCGCACGGTCCATTCAGACTTCCGTCTGGTCTCAGCCACCCACAAGCCATTGAAGGAGATGGCCGTTGAAGGGACCTTCCGCGAAGACCTCTACTACCGCATCAGCGGTTTCCCGATTCGCCTGCCATCGCTACGCGAAAGAGTCGAGGATTTGCCGTTGCTCTGTGAGAGCCTATTGCAACGTATGGCCGGCAAGCACGCGCCCAAGGTTAGCCCCGAGGCACTCGAACGCCTCGTTCTTCATACCTTCCCAGGCAACATTCGCGAGCTCAGAAACATACTAGAGCGGGCGCGATTGTTTGCTGATGATGGACTTATTCGCCCGGAGCATCTCCCGGAGGAGATCCATTCGACTACAACGCAGTCTGTTAACCGCAGACGCGGAAGGAACAAGATGGCGGATCTGGCCCATGCCTTGGAAACCTTTAACGGCTCTCGAAGTGAGTTGGCTGAACATCTTGGGATGAGTGAGCGTACGTTGTACCGTCGACTAAAGGCCTTGGGGATTTCGTAGTTCCACGTGGAACATTCGTGAAGGCAAAAAAAAGCCAATCCCTGGGGATTGGCTTTCTGTTACTGCCCGCTTATCAGAAGTCCAGGTTCGATACCGACAGCGCGTTACTTTCGATGAAGTCGCGACGCGGCTCGACTGCATCACCCATCAAGGTGTTGAACAGTTGGTCGGCGGCGATGGCGTCCTCGATAGTTACCTTGAGCATGCGGCGCACAGTCGGGTCCATGGTGGTTTCCCACAGCTGGTCCGGGTTCATCTCACCCAGCCCTTTGTATCGCTGGATGGTGTGGCGCTTGGTGCTCTCGTTCATCAGCCAGTCGAGGGCTTCCTTGAACTCGGTGACCGCCTTGCGGCGCTCACCGCGCTGAACGTATGCACCTTCACCCAACAACGTACCGAGTTTTTCGCCGAGGGCGACGACGCTGCGGTAGTCATTGCTGCCGAAGAAATCACGGTTGAAAGTGACGTAGCTGGCCAAGCCGTGGGAGGTGGTTTCCACCACCGGCAGCCAGATATTACGTTCCTTGTCCTCGTGCAAGTCAGCCTTGTAGGCCAAACCAGAACGCTGGCTGTTGTCCAGGCGCTGCTGGAACGCCTTGAGCCAATCATCCATCTGCGCCTTGTCAGCCAATTGCTCGACGGTAACTTTTGGCAGGTAGATGAAGTTCTCGGTCAGCTCTTCCGGATACAGGCGCGACAGACGCTTCAGCGTTTTCATCACACCGCGGAACTCGTTGACCAGTGCCTGTAGCTGAACACCAGAGACCGCTGGCGCTGCTTCATCCAGGTGCAGGCTGGCATCTTCCAGGGCCGATTGGGTCATGTATTCTTCCATGGCCTCATCGTCCTTGATGTACTGCTCCTGCTTGCCTTTCTTCACCTTGTACAGCGGTGGCTGAGCGATGTAGATGTAGCCACGCTCGACCAGCTCCGGCAGTTGGCGGAAGAAGAAGGTCAGCAGCAGGGTACGGATGTGCGAACCGTCGACGTCAGCATCGGTCATGATGATGATGTTGTGATAGCGCAGCTTGTCGATGTTGTACTCTTCGCGCCCGATGCCACAGCCCAGTGCGGTGATCAGCGTGCCAACCTCCTGCGAGGAGATCATCTTGTCGAAGCGTGCCTTCTCGACGTTGAGGATCTTACCCTTCAGCGGCAGGATCGCCTGAGTGCGACGATTGCGGCCTTGCTTGGCCGAACCACCCGCGGAGTCACCCTCCACCAGGTACAGTTCGGAAAGGGCAGGGTCTTTCTCCTGGCAATCGGCCAGTTTGCCCGGCAGACCAGCGATATCCAAGGCACCTTTACGACGAGTCATCTCGCGTGCTTTACGCGCCGCTTCACGGGCACGTGCGGCATCGATCATTTTGCCGACCACGGCCTTGGCCTCGTTGGGGTTTTCCAACAGGAAGTCGGCGAAGTACTTGTTCATCTCCTGTTCCACGGCGGTCTTCACCTCCGAGGAAACCAGCTTGTCCTTGGTCTGCGAACTGAACTTCGGATCCGGCACCTTGACCGAAATGATCGCGGTCAAGCCTTCGCGAGCGTCGTCACCGGTGGTGGCAACCTTGTTCTTTTTCGCCAGGCCTTCCTGCTCGATATAGCTGTTCAGGCTACGGGTAAGCGAGGAGCGGAAGCCGACCAGGTGGGTACCACCATCGCGCTGGGGAATGTTGTTGGTGAAGCACAGCAGGTTTTCGTTGAAGCTGTCGTTCCACTGCAGGGCAATTTCAACACCCACGCCATCTTCACGCTGGACGTTGAAGTGGAAGACCTGGGAGTTGACCGGCGTCTTGTTGGTATTCAGGTACTCAACGAAAGCACGCAGGCCACCCTCGTACTTGAAGAACTCTTCCTTGCCGCTGCGCTCATCCTTCAACAGGATACCGACGCCGGAGTTCAGGAACGACAGCTCGCGGATACGCTTGGCGAGGATGTCCCAGCTGAAGTGGATGTTCTTGAAAGTTTCAGCCGAAGGTTTGAAGTGAATGTGGGTACCGGTGGTTTCGCTGTCACCCACCACCGCCATAGGCGCTTGGGGCACGCCATGGACGTAGGTCTGTTCCCAGATCTTACCGCTACGACGAACGGTGAGCACCAGCTGCTCCGACAAAGCATTCACTACCGAGACACCTACACCGTGCAGACCGCCGGACACCTTGTAGGAGTTGTCATCGAACTTACCGCCGGCGTGCAGCACGGTCATGATGACCTCTGCTGCCGAAACGCCTTCTTCTTTATGCACATCGACCGGAATACCACGGCCGTTGTCACGAACGCTGATGGATTCGTCCGGATGAATGATGACGGTAATGTCATCGCAATGCCCGGCCAGGGCTTCGTCGATCGAGTTGTCGACCACCTCGAACACCATGTGGTGCAGGCCGCTGCCGTCATCGGTGTCGCCAATGTACATGCCGGGACGTTTGCGTACGGCATCCAGCCCTTTCAGCACTTTAATGCTGGAGGAGTCGTACGTTTGATTTTCGCTCATGCCTTCACTCCCGATGGTCGTGGGTCTGGGTGATACGGCCTTGTTCCACGTGGAACAAGGCAACTGGCGTTTCCGTCTGCCAGCCTTCCCTCAGTAATTCGTGGTCTACACAGGTGATGAACACCTGGCAGTTCAATTCTTCAAGCAAGCGGCACAGGGCGCGGCGGTGCTGCTCGTCCAGCTCGGACGGCAAGTCATCCACCAGATAAATACACTGACCGCGACGAACCTGGCTGACCAGGTGCCCCTGTGCAATGCGCAGGGCGCAGACCACCAACTTCTGCTGCCCACGCGAAAGAATGTCGGCCGCATTGTTCGCGCCCAATCGAAGGCGCAGATCAGCACGCTGTGGCCCGGCCTGGGTGTGGCCCATCTGCTGATCGCGAAGCAGGGAGGCGGCGAGAACTTCATTGAGTTCCCGGTCCTTGTCCCAGCCTCGGTAATAGCTCAGGGTCAGCCCGTCCAGTTCGACCAGTTCGCTCAGGGTCTGCTCGAAGACAGGCTTCAAGGCCTTGATATAGTTGCGACGGTATTCATCTATCTCCGCACTGGCGAGACATAACTCTCGATCCCAGGCGGCTTGCGAAACGGCGTCCAGTGTACCATGCCGGAGCCATGAGTTCCGCTGCCGCAGGGCCTTCTGCAGGCGCTGCCAGGTGGCCATGAAGCGGGGTTCCACGTGGAACACGCCCCAATCGAGGAACTGTCGGCGCACTTTTGGCGCACCTTCGAGCAGCCGGAAACTGTCTGGGTTGATCAACTGCAACGGCAGCATCTCTGCCAGTTGCGCGGCGCTGCGCGCGTTCTGTCCATCGATGCGAATGGTGAAGTCCCCCTGGCGCTCCCGCGACACACCAAGGTTGCTCATACCGCCCTCGGCCAATTCAACCTGGCCGAACACCGTGCAGGTCGGCTGGTCGTACTGGATCACCGGGTTCAGCCGGGTGCTGCGGAATGAGCGCGCAAGACCGAGCAGATGCACAGCTTCGAGCACGCTGGTCTTGCCGCTGCCGTTGGCGCCGTAAAGGATGTTGATGCGAGGGGAGGGTGAGAGGGTCACCGGGTGCAGGTTGCGCACCGCGGTGACCGAGAGACGTCGAAGGGACATGTCGCCTGCTACGGGTTACAGACGCATCGGCATGACAACGTAGGACGAGTCGTCATTGCCGGCTTCCTGCAACAGGGCGCTGCTGTTGGAGTCCGACAGAATCAGGCGAACTTGCTCTGTGGTCATCACACCCAGCACGTCCAGCAGGTAGCTGACGTTGAAACCGATCTCCAACGAGCTGCCGTTGTAGTCGACGCTGATCTCTTCTTCCGCTTCTTCCTGTTCCGGGTTGTTGGCCTGGATTTTCAGTTGGCCAGCGGCCAGTTGCAGGCGAATGCCGCGGTACTTCTCGTTGGACAGGATCGCGGTGCGGCTGAACGCTTCGCGCAGTGCCTGACGGTCGCCGATCACCAGCTTGTCGCCACCTTTAGGCAGAACGCGCTCGTAGTCCGGGAACTTGCCGTCCACCAGCTTGGAGGTGAAAGTGAATTCACCGGTGGTGGCACGAATGTGATGCTGGCCCAGAACGATGCTGACCATGCCTTCCGGGTCTGTCAGCAGGCGCGCCAGCTCCAGGATACCTTTGCGCGGCACGATGACCTGATGACGATCAGCTTGATCGATCGGTGCCTGCATGGCGCACAGCGCCAGGCGATGGCCATCGGTGGCCACGGCACGCAAGGTGCCGGGGGATACTTCCAGCAGCATGCCGTTGAGGTAGTAGCGCACGTCCTGCTGGGCCATGGCGAAGCTGGTGCGCTCGATCAGGCGGCGCAGTTTGCTCTGCTCAAGCTGGCAGGTCAGCGAGCCTGGGCCTTCTTCCACGGTCGGGAAGTCATTGGCCGGCAAAGTGGAAAGGGTGAAACGGCTGCGACCGGCCTTGACCAGCAACTTCTGCTCGTCGACCTTGATGTCGATCAGCACATCACTGGGCAGGCTCTTGCAGATGTCCATCAGCTTGCGCGCCGGGACGGTGATCTCGCCCGGTTCAGCCGGTTCTTCCAGCTGTACGCGGCCAACCAGTTCGACTTCCAGGTCGGTACCGGTCAACGACAGCTGCTGGCCTTGCACGACCAGCAGGACGTTGGACAGAACCGGCAAGGTCTGGCGGCGCTCGACGACGCCTGCGACCAGTTGCAGGGGTTTCAACAGGGCTTCGCGTTGAATGGTGAAATGCATGGTCTAGTCCCTTGCCTTCAAATAGCTGCGCAGACGGTCATCAGGTCGTCAGCGTACGCAGCAGGTTCTTGTAGTCCTCGCGGATGTCCGCGTCGGATTCCTTCAATTCATTGATCTTGCGGCAAGCGTGCAACACGGTGGTGTGGTCACGACCGCCGAACATGTCGCCGATCTCCGGCAGACTGTGGTTGGTCAACTCTTTCGACAACGCCATCGCTACCTGCCGTGGCCGCGCCACCGAGCGCGAGCGACGCTTGGACAACAGATCGGAGATCTTGATCTTGTAGTACTCGGCCACCGTGCGCTGGATGTTATCCACACTGACCAACTTGTCCTGCAGCGCCAACAAGTCCTTGAGCGACTCGCGGATCAGCTCGATGGTGATGTCGCGGCCCATGAAGTGCGAGTGGGCAATCACCCGTTTCAGGGCGCCTTCCAGTTCACGCACATTGGAGCGGATACGCTGGGCGATGAAGAAGGCGGCATCGTGCGGCAACTCGACCTTGGCTTGGTCGGCCTTCTTCATAAGGATGGCCACACGGGTTTCCAGCTCCGGTGGCTCGACGGCGACCGTCAGCCCCCAGCCGAAACGCGACTTCAGGCGCTCTTCCAGGCCTTCGATTTCCTTCGGGTAGCGGTCACTGGTGAGGATCACCTGCTGGCCACCTTCGAGCAGGGCGTTGAAGGTGTGGAAAAACTCTTCCTGCGAGCGCTCCTTGCGGGCGAAGAACTGAATGTCATCGATCAGCAGCGCATCGACCGAGCGATAGAAACGCTTGAACTCATTGATCGCGTTCAGTTGCAGCGCCTTGACCATGTCGGCCACGAAGCGCTCGGAATGCAGGTAGACCACCTTGGCATTCGGATTCTTTTTCAGCAGGTGGTTACCCACAGCGTGCATCAAGTGGGTCTTACCCAGGCCCACGCCCCCATAAAGGAAGAGCGGGTTGTAACCATGCTTGGGGTTGTCGGCGACCTGCCAGGCCGCGGCGCGGGCCAGCTGGTTGGATTTACCCTCGACGAAGGTCTCGAAGGTGAAGGTACGGTTCAGGTAGCTGGTGTGCTTCAAGGCACCTTCGACCTGCACCGTGCGCTGCTCGGTACGCCCGTTGGCCTTCGGGGCCGTGGTGGTGTCGCTCATGCTGTCGAAGCTGTCGCGGCTCGAGGGCTCTTCGACCTCGGCGGCCTGAGTTGGCTCGACCGCTGGCGTGTTCGCATGCTGAACCGCAACCACCGAAGGCTGCACCTGCGTCTGCTGCGCAAGGGTTGCGGCAACGGCGGCGCTGACAGGTGCGTTGGGGGCAGCACGCGCTGCGGAACTGCGACGGCTGCCTATCAACAAGGAAAGCGCGGGAGCAATGCCGCTGCCCTGTTCACCCAGCAGTTCGAGCAGGCGGCCAAGGTACTTCTCGTTGACCCAATCAAGCACGAAGCGGTTGGGCGCATAGACGCGCAACTCGTCGCCTTCGGCTTCGACCTGTAGCGGACGGATCCAGGTGTTGAATTGCTGGGCAGGCAGTTCATCGCGCAGAAGCTCCACGCACTGCTGCCAAAGTTCCACTGACACGGATATCCCCTGAGTTGAAAGCCGGATGAGGCAAAACAAACCGCCATTGTACCGGGCAGGCGACCAGTTATCCACACGTGGTGGCGATCGCGATCACGGTAAAACCGCCAAAAACTGACGCTTACATCACGCAAGCAGTGTTGATAAACCCTGTGGATAAGCGCACTTGTGGTCTATGCACAACCCTGGGCTGAGGTCTGTGGATAAAACTGCTGTGGATAAACTGCCATTCACTCCACAGGTTGTCCTCACGACCCGCACAGACAGAGCACCCTTTACCGACAAGGTTGTGGATCTCTGTACAGCTCGTAAAACGTGACCTTGAGGCACTTATCCACAGAAGGTTGCCCAGCTAAGATCTATAAGTTCTTCAAAAAAGCTTTTTATATGCCTCTTTGTTTTTTCTGTTTGCCTGCGTTTTGTCCACGCGGGCAAACGGCCATCGTTCGAGGGAGATTCGATCTACCCTGATTCGACCTTCCATAAGGAATGGCTGGTTGGAAATTGACCTATTGCCTTGCTTTCTCTAGAATCGCCGATCTCTTAAAAAGGGGGCCCTTCCGGCCCGTTGTCGACCAACCCAGGTAACACGCCATGAAACGTACTTTCCAACCAAGCACCATCAAGCGCGCCCGCACCCACGGTTTCCGTGCCCGTATGGCTACCAAGAACGGCCGTGCCGTTCTGTCGCGTCGCCGTGCCAAAGGCCGTAAGCGTCTGGCAATTTGATTTTTCGGCACAGGTGGTGAGTCAGGACTTCAGTCGGGAAAAGCGACTGCTTACACCCCGGCATTTCAAAGCGGTCTTCGACTCCCCAACCGGCAAGGTTCCAGGGAAAAACCTGCTTATCCTTGCCCGCGAGAACGGCCTCGATCATCCGCGCCTAGGCCTGGTGATCGGCAAGAAGAGCGTCAAGCTCGCCGTTCAACGCAATCGCCTGAAACGCCTGATGCGCGATTCGTTTCGCCTGAACCAGCAGCTGTTGGCTGGCCTGGACATCGTGATCGTCGCGCGCAAGGGGTTGGGCGAAGTGGAAAACCCAGAATTGCACCAACACTTTGGCAAGCTCTGGAAGCGACTGGTCCGCAGTCGGCCCTCTCCAGCGGTCGCCAATTCCGCAGGGGTAGACAGTCACGATGCGTAAACTGGCCCTCGTTCCGATCCAGTTTTACCGTTACGCCATCAGTCCACTGATGGCCAGTCACTGTCGTTTCTATCCCAGCTGTTCCTGTTACGCCTATGAAGCCATTGAAAACCATGGCCTCTTGCGTGGTGGGTGGCTGGCCGTTCGTCGCCTGGGGCGTTGTCATCCGTGGAACGACGGCGGTTTCGATCCCGTTCCACCAGCTCCTTCCTCCCGAACTTCTTCGATAGCCGAGTAATCATGGATATTAAACGCACGATCCTGATCGTCGCCCTGGCAATCGTGTCCTATGTCATGGTCCTCAAGTGGAACCAGGACTACGGCCAGGCTGCCCTGCCGACTCAGAATGCTGCTGCCAGCAATGCTGCCCCGGCCCTGCCGGACACCGTGCCGGCCGGCAACTCCGGTGCAAGCGCCGATGTGCCGAGCGCCAATGCTGAATCCAGCCCAGCCGAACTGGCGCCAGTGGCGCTCAGCAAGGACCTGATCCGGATCAAGACCGACGTCCTGGACCTGGCTATCGACCCGGTCGGTGGTGACATCGTCCAACTGACCCTGCCGAAGTATCCACGTCGCCAGGATCATCCGGATATTCCGTTCCAGCTGTTCGACAACGGTGGTGAACGTGTGTATCTGGCCCAGAGTGGCCTGACCGGCGCCAACGGTCCGGACGCCCGTTCCACTGGTCGCCCGCTGTACGCCGCAGAGCAGAAGAGCTTCCAGTTGGCCGACGGCCAGGACCAACTGTCGGTCGATCTGAAGTTCAGCGAGAACGGCGTCAACTACATCAAGCGCTTCAGCTTCAAGCGCGGTGAGTATGACCTGACCGTCAGCTACCTGATCGACAACCAGAGCAGCCAGGCCTGGACCGGCAACATGTTTGCCCAGCTCAAGCGTGACGCCAGCTCCGACCCGTCGTCGAGCACCGCCACCGGTACCGCCACCTACCTCGGCGCGGCCCTGTGGACAGCTTCCGAGCCGTACAAGAAAGTGTCGATGAAAGACATCGACAAGGGTAGTTTGAAAGAAAATGTGACTGGCGGCTGGGTAGCCTGGCTGCAGCACTACTTCGTGACAGCCTGGATCCCGACCCACTCGGACAACAACGCCGTCCAGACCCGCAAGGACAGCCAGGGCAACTACATCATCGGCTATACCGGCCCGGCGCTTAACGTCCCTGCCGGCGGCAAGGTCGAAACCAGCGCCATGCTGTATGCCGGCCCGAAGATCCAGTCCAAGCTCAAGGAGTTGTCCCCAGGCCTGGAACTGACCGTCGACTACGGCTTCCTGTGGTTCATCGCCCAGCCGATCTTCTGGCTGCTGCAACATATCCACAGCCTGCTGGGCAACTGGGGCTGGTCGATCATCGTCCTGACCATGTTGATCAAGGGCCTGTTCTTCCCGCTGTCGGCCGCCAGCTACCGCTCGATGGCGCGCATGCGTGCCGTGGCGCCAAAACTGGCCCAGCTCAAGGAACGCTTCGGTGACGATCGCCAGAAGATGTCCCAGGCGATGATGGAGCTGTACAAGAAAGAGAAGATCAATCCGCTGGGCGGCTGTCTGCCGATCCTGGTGCAAATGCCGGTGTTCCTGGCCCTGTACTGGGTGCTGCTGGAAAGTGTCGAGATGCGCCAGGCCCCGTGGATGCTGTGGATCACCGACCTGTCGATCAAGGATCCGTTCTTCATCCTGCCGATCATCATGGGTGCCACCATGTTCATCCAGCAGCGCCTGAACCCGACCCCGCCCGATCCTATGCAGGCGAAGGTAATGAAAATGATGCCGATCATCTTCACCTTCTTCTTCCTGTGGTTCCCGGCTGGTCTGGTGCTGTACTGGGTTGTGAACAACTGCCTGTCGATCGGACAGCAGTGGTACATCACTCGTCGTATCGAGGCTGCGACCAAGAACGCAGCCGCTTGACGGGCTGCTACGCTAGCCTGTGAACAAAAACGCCCCCCTGGGGCGTTTTTGCTATCTGTCGTATTCGTTGTAGAGGTTCGAGCATGAACACAGTGCGTGAAACCATTGCCGCCATCGCCACCGCCCAGGGCCGTGGCGGGGTAGGCATCGTCAGATTGTCCGGCCCGCTGGCCCACCAGGCCGGGCAAATCATCACCGGGCGCAATACGCTGACCCCGCGGCATGCCCATTACGGCCCGTTCCGCGATGACGATGGCCTGGTGCTGGATGAAGGGATCGCACTGTTCTTCCCAGGGCCGAACTCGTTCACCGGCGAAGATGTGCTGGAGCTGCAGGGCCACGGCGGCCCGGTAGTCATGGACATGCTGCTGCAACGTTGCCTGCAGCTCGGTTGCCGACTGGCACGTCCAGGCGAATTCAGCGAGCGAGCGTTCCTCAACGACAAGCTCGACCTGGCCCAGGCCGAGGCAATCGCCGACCTGATCGAAGCCAGCTCCACGCAGGCTGCGCGCAATGCCTTGCGTTCCCTGCAGGGGGCATTCTCCAAGCGTGTGCATGGCCTCACCGAAGCTCTGATTGCCCTGCGCATCTATGTCGAAGCCGCCATCGACTTCCCAGAGGAAGAGATCGACTTTCTTGCCGATGGCCATGTGCTGCGCATGCTCGATGAGGTGCGTGACACGTTATCCACAGTTCAGCGCGAAGCGGGGCAAGGCGCGTTGCTTCGCGATGGCATGACCGTGGTCATCGCAGGCCGGCCGAACGCCGGCAAGTCGAGCCTGCTCAACCAGTTGGCCGGGCGTGAAGCGGCAATTGTCACCGATATCGCCGGCACCACCCGGGATATCCTCCGCGAACATATCCACATCGACGGCATGCCGCTGCATGTGGTCGACACCGCAGGCTTGCGCGACACCGATGACCATGTGGAAAAGATCGGTGTGGAACGAGCGCTCAAGGCCATCGCCGAGGCCGACCGTGTGCTCCTGGTGGTCGATTCGACGGCACCGGAAGCCAGCGATCCGTTTGCCTTGTGGCCAGAGTTTCTCGATCAGCGCCCCGACGTGGCCAAGGTCACCCTCATTCGCAACAAGGCGGATCTCAGTGGTGAGGTCGTGGGCCTGGAGCAAAGCGACGATGGGCACGTCACCATCACCCTCAGCGCCCGGGACAACGACATGGGCCTGGACCTGCTGCGTGAGCATCTCAAGGCTTGCATGGGCTATGAACAAACCGCCGAAAGCAGCTTCAGCGCTCGTCGCCGGCACCTGGAGGCGCTACGCCAGGCCAGTGCCCACCTCGAGCATGGCCGTGCGCAGCTGACCCTCGCCGGTGCCGGTGAGCTGCTTGCAGAGGATCTGCGCCAGGCACAGCAAGTGCTGGGTGAAATTACCGGAGCATTCAGCTCGGATGACCTGCTGGGCCGGATTTTCTCCAGCTTCTGCATTGGCAAGTGATCCCATAGGGTTCGATTCGCAACAAAGCCGCTCTTTGGAGCGGCTTTTTTTTGCCCGCGATTCGTGTTGGTACCGGTCATTGCAAGCAGGCCAGCAACCAAGGACGACACACGCCGCGGAAAAAATTTCATCAACAGCGCCCCGCACGCCTGGATAAGCTCTGTGGAAAACTCGACCTCAGCTCCGTTGATAACCAGGCTTTTTTTCTGAGGACAAACCTGCCTGTGGGTAACAGCATGATTCATCCACAGGTTAAACAGCGGTATCCAGAGCCCCCAGGGCCACTTCGACACAGGGTTTTGATTCTCTGTACACATTGATATGTATGGGCTGCAGAGACTTATGCACAGATAGGTTGGTGCCTAAACATAAACATAAAAACAAAGCTTTTTTAAATTTTTCCTCTTTGTTTTCTTTTACCTGCCACTCATCCACAGCCTGGTCAAATTTTGCTCAGAAGGTTTCTTTGAAGGGCGGGAAGTCCCTATACTTGTCGGCTTACCTTCTCTATTCGCAAAAACAGGCACGAGGTGCGTGGTGGATTTCCCTTCCCGTTTTGAAGTGATCGTCATCGGCGGCGGCCATGCCGGTACCGAGGCTGCGCTTGCGTCCGCACGCATGGGTGTGAAAACCCTGCTGCTGACCCATAACGTGGAAACCCTCGGTCACATGAGCTGCAACCCGGCCATCGGTGGCATTGGCAAGAGCCACCTGGTCAAGGAAATCGATGCGCTCGGCGGCGCGATGGCGCTGGCCACCGACAAGAGCGGCATCCAGTTCCGCGTTCTGAACAACCGCAAGGGCCCGGCGGTACGCGCCACCCGCGCACAGGCGGACCGCGCCATCTACAAGGCCGTGGTACGTGAAATCCTGGAAAACCAGCCGAACCTGTGGATATTCCAGCAGTCGTGCGATGACCTGATCGTCGAGCAGGACCAGGTCAAGGGCGTGGTCACGCAAATGGGCCTGCGGTTCTTCGCCGACTCCGTGGTACTGACCAGCGGGACTTTCCTCGGCGGACTTATCCACATCGGTTTGCAGAACTATTCCGGTGGCCGCGCGGGCGATCCGCCCGCCAATGCCCTGGCCAACCGCATGCGTGAATTGCCGCTGCGTGTCGGCCGGCTGAAAACCGGAACCCCGCCGCGCATCGATGGCCGTTCGGTGGACTTCTCGGTGATGACCGAGCAACCGGGCGATACGCCGATCCCGGTAATGTCGTTCATGGGCAACGCCGACATGCATCCGCGTCAGGTGAGCTGCTGGATTACCCACACCAACGCCCGCACCCACGAGATCATTGCCTCGAACCTCGACCGTTCGCCGATGTACTCGGGGGTGATCGAAGGTATCGGCCCGCGTTATTGCCCGTCGATCGAGGACAAGATCCATCGCTTCGCCGACAAGGAAAGCCACCAGGTGTTCATCGAGCCGGAAGGCCTGACCACCCATGAGCTGTACCCCAACGGTATTTCCACGTCGTTGCCGTTCGACGTGCAGCTCGAGATCGTCCGCTCGATCCGCGGCATGGAGAACGCCCACATCGTGCGCCCGGGCTATGCCATCGAGTACGACTACTTCGATCCACGCGACCTGAAGTACAGCCTCGAGACCAAGGTCATCGGCGGCCTGTTCTTCGCAGGCCAGATCAACGGCACCACCGGCTACGAAGAAGCCGGTGCCCAAGGCCTGCTGGCCGGGACCAACGCCGCGCTGCGCGCCCAGGGCCGTGAAAGCTGGTGCCCGCGTCGCGACGAGGCGTACATCGGCGTGCTGGTCGACGACCTGATCACCCTCGGCACCCAAGAGCCGTACCGCATGTTCACTTCGCGAGCCGAATACCGGCTGATCCTGCGCGAAGACAACGCCGACCTGCGCCTGACCGAGAAGGGCCGTGAACTCGGCTTGATCGACGATGAGCGCTGGGCGGCCTTCAGCGCCAAACGCGAAGGCATCGAGCGAGAAGAACAACGCCTGAAAAGTACCTGGGTGCGCCCGAACACGCCGCAAGGCCAGGCCATTGTGGATAAGTTCGGCACGCCATTGGCGCATGAGTACAGCCTGCTCAACCTGCTTGCCCGCCCTGAAATCGACTACGCTGGCCTGATCGAGGCAACCGGCGGCGAGAACATCGATCCACAGGTCGCCGAGCAGGTCGAGATCAGGACCAAGTACGCCGGCTACATCGACCGTCAGCAGGAAGAGATTGCCCGCCTGCGCGCCAGTGAGGACACGCGTCTGCCTGTGGATATCGACTACACGACCATCTCCGGGCTGTCCAAGGAGATCCAGGGCAAGCTCGGCGACACCCGGCCAGAGACCCTGGGCCAGGCTTCGCGTATTCCCGGCGTCACCCCGGCGGCGATTTCCCTGTTGTTGATTCACTTGAAAAAACGCGGCGCAGGCCGCGAATTGGAGCAAAGCGCTTGAGTTCACCGGTCACCCCGCAACATGCCGAAGAGTTGTCCACAGGTGCGCGTCAGCTTGGTGTCGAGCTGACCGCGCAGCAGCACGAACTGCTGCTGGGCTACCTGGCCCTGTTGATCAAATGGAACAAGGCCTACAACCTGACCGCCGTGCGCGACCCCGACGAGATGGTCTCGCGTCACTTGCTCGACAGCCTCAGCGTCATGCCGTTTATCCACAACGACACCCAGCGTTGGCTGGATGTCGGCAGCGGCGGCGGCATGCCGGGCATACCGCTGGCCATCCTGCATCCGCACAAGCAGGTGACGGTGCTCGACAGCAACGGCAAGAAGACGCGCTTCCTCACCCAGGTGAAGATGGAGCTGAAACTGGACAACCTCACGGTTATCCACAGCCGGGTGGAAGAGGTCCACCCCGAGCAGCCGTTCTGCGGGATCGTCTCCCGGGCCTTCAGCAGCATGGAGAATTTCACCAACTGGACCCGCCACCTGGGTGACAGCCGCACGCAATGGCTTGCAATGAAGGGGCTGCATCCTGCCGATGAACTGGTAGCATTGCCCGCAGACTTCACAGTGGAAAGCGAGCAGGCCCTGACCGTTCCAGGTTGCCAGGGCCAGCGCCATCTGCTGATACTGCGCCGCAAGGCATGACTGGGAACACGAGCAACAATGGCTAAGGTATTCGCAATCGCGAACCAGAAGGGTGGTGTGGGCAAGACCACCACCTGCATCAATCTCGCCGCATCGCTGGCCGCGACCAAGCGTCGCGTGCTGCTGATCGACCTCGATCCACAGGGCAACGCCACCATGGGCAGCGGTGTGGATAAGCACGAGCTCGAGCATTCGGTGTACGACCTGCTGATCGGGGAATGCGACCTGGCCCAGGCCATGCACTACTCCGAACACGGTGGTTACCAGCTGTTGCCGGCCAACCGCGACCTGACCGCCGCCGAAGTGGTGCTGCTGGAAATGCAGATGAAGGAGAGCCGTCTGCGCAACGCGTTGGCGCCGATCCGCGAGAACTACGACTACATCCTCATCGACTGCCCGCCGTCGCTGTCGATGCTGACGCTCAATGCGCTGGTCGCCTCCGATGGCGTGATCATCCCCATGCAGTGCGAGTACTACGCGCTGGAAGGGTTGAGCGACCTTGTGGATAACATCAAGCGCATCGCCGCCCGGTTGAACCCGGAGCTGAAGATCGAAGGCCTGCTGCGGACCATGTACGACCCGCGTCTGAGCCTGAACAACGATGTTTCGGCGCAGCTCAAGGAGCACTTTGGCGAGCAGCTGTACGACACGGTGATCCCGCGTAACATCCGCCTGGCGGAGGCGCCGAGCTTCGGCATGCCGGCACTGGCCTACGACAAGCAATCCCGTGGCGCGCTGGCGTATCTGGCGTTGGCCGGGGAACTGGTCCGTCGTCAGCGCCGTCCATCACGCATTGCACAAACAACTTAAGGAATCCGCATGGCCATCAAGAAACGCGGTCTCGGACGTGGGTTGGATGCACTGCTCAGTGGTCCTTCCGTCAGCGCGCTCGAAGCGCAGGCTGTCAAGATCGACCAGAAGGAACTGCAACACCTGCCGGTCGAGCTGATCCAGTGCGGCAAGTACCAGCCGCGTCGCGACATGGATCCCGAGGCGCTGGAAGAGCTCGCGCACTCGATCCGCACCCATGGCGTCATGCAACCGATCGTGGTTCGCCCGATCGGTGACAACCGCTACGAGATCATCGCTGGTGAGCGCCGCTGGCGCGCCACCCAGCAGGCTGGCCTGGATACCGTGCCGGCCATGGTCCGCGAGGTACCCGACGAAGCCGCCATCGCCATGGCGCTGATCGAGAACATCCAGCGCGAGGACCTCAACCCGCTGGAAGAGGCGCTCGCCCTGCAGCGCCTGCAGCAGGAATTCGAACTGACGCAGCAGCAGGTGGCCGATGCCGTCGGCAAGTCGCGGGTCACCGTGGCCAACCTGTTGCGTCTGATCTCGTTGCCCGAGGCGATCAAGACCATGCTCGCCCATGGCGACCTGGAGATGGGCCACGCCCGCGCCTTGCTCGGCCTCGAGGAAGATCGGCAGGAAGAAGGGGCGCGTCATGTTGTCGCACGCGGCCTCACCGTGCGCCAGACCGAGGCACTGGTGCGTCAGTGGCTCAGTGGCAAACCTGAGCCGGTCGAGGCGAGCAAACCTGATCCGGATATCACGCGTCTTGAACAGCGTCTGGCAGAGCGCCTGGGCTCGGCGGTACAAATTCGCCATGGCAACAAGGGCAAAGGCCAGTTGGTTATTCGCTACAACTCCCTTGACGAGTTGCAAGGCGTGCTTGCTCACATCCGCTGAAACAATTCCTGTTGTAGCGCGCAGTCGGAAATCACTACCCAAGAGTTGAATAGGGGTTAATCCACCCCTATACTCTGCGCGCATTTTGTCGGCACAAATTATGCCAAGTCATTGTTGACGAGGCGGTC
Source organism: Pseudomonas sp. RC3H12 (assembly GCF_018596375.1). Lineage (NCBI taxonomy): Bacteria > Pseudomonadati > Pseudomonadota > Gammaproteobacteria > Pseudomonadales > Pseudomonadaceae > Pseudomonas > Pseudomonas sp. RC3H12. The sequence goes on from NZ_CP075595.1 coordinate 4,870,092, forward strand.
GACATTCGAGGAGCAGTTGTGATGGAAATCCGCACGCCAAACCGCCTGCCTTTCCATCGCTGGGCGGTTTTTCCGGTACTGCTGGCTCAATTTGTCGTACTGCTGCTGGCAACGCTGGTGTTGTGGCAGTGGAAAGGGGTAGTCAGTGGATATTCAGGCCTTTGCGGAGGTTTGATTGCCTGGTTGCCCAACGTGTATTTCGCCTGGAAGGCTTTTCGCTTCAGCGGAGCCCGGGCGGCGCAGGCCATCGTCAAGTCGTTTTACGCGGGCGAGGCAGGCAAGATGATTTTGACGGCAGTGCTGTTTGCACTGACCTTTGCAGGAGTGAAGCCATTGGCGCCGTTGGCAGTATTCGGCGTCTTCGTGCTGACCCTTTTGGTCAGCTGGTTCGCGCCCCTGCTGATGAATAAAAGACTTTCGAGACCTTAGGGCGTTTGAGGCAACCATGGCAGCAGAAACCGCTTCGGGCTATATCCAGCACCACTTGCAGAACCTGACCTACGGTCAACTACCAGACGGCAGCTGGGGCTTGGCCCATTCGGCTGCAGAAGCCAAGGCAATGGGCTTCTGGGCGTTCCACCTGGACACCCTGGGTTGGTCCGTTGCGCTGGGTCTGATCTTCCTGTTCATCTTCCGCATGGCGGCTAAAAAGGCCACTTCCGGCCAGCCTGGCGCCCTGCAGAACTTCGTTGAAGTGCTGGTGGACTTCGTCCACGGCAGCGTGAAGGATTCCTTCCACGGCCGCAGCCCGGTGATCGCCCCGCTGGCGCTGACCATCTTCGTCTGGGTATTCCTGATGAACGCCATCGACCTGGTACCGGTCGACTGGATTCCTCAGCTGGCCATCCTGATCTCCGGTGATCCGCACATTCCGTTCCGCGCGGTGTCGACCACCGACCCGAACGCCACCCTGGGCATGGCCCTGAGCGTGTTCGCGCTGATCATCTTCTACAGCATCAAGGTCAAGGGCATCGGCGGCTTCATCGGCGAGCTCACCCTGCACCCGTTCGGTAGCAAGAACATCTTCGTGCAGATCCTGCTGATCCCGGTGAACTTCCTGCTCGAGTTCGTCACCCTGATCGCCAAGCCGATTTCGTTGGCACTGCGTCTGTTCGGCAACATGTACGCCGGCGAGCTGGTGTTCATCCTGATCGCGGTGATGTTCGGCGCCGGCATCCTCTGGCTCAGCGGCCTGGGTGTGGTGCTGCAGTGGGCGTGGGCTGTGTTCCACATCCTGATCATCACCCTGCAAGCTTTCATCTTCATGATGCTGACCATCGTCTACCTGTCGATGGCTCACGAAGATAACCATTAAGACCGCCTGGCGTGTCTGATAGCCTTCCCCGCCCGTCTGGGGGGAGGGCTTAAAAAGTCCGCAAGGGCATGCTGTATCAAACGATTTGTTTTACCGCTTCAAACTAAAAACCTAACCAATACGACGTAAAAGTCGGGAGGAAAGATGGAAACTGTAGTTGGTCTGACCGCTATCGCTGTTGCTCTGCTGATCGGCCTGGGTGCTCTGGGTACCGCCATTGGTTTCGGCCTGCTGGGCGGCAAGTTCCTGGAAGGCGCTGCTCGCCAGCCAGAAATGGTTCCAATGCTGCAGGTCAAGATGTTCATCGTTGCCGGTCTGCTCGACGCCGTCACCATGATCGGTGTTGGTATCGCTCTGTTCTTCACCTTCGCAAACCCCTTCGTTGGTCAGATCGCCGGCTAATCACTCGTTTCCAACGAGTGAAAGGCTGTGATGAACAAAGACCGAGCGAGGTGTTGGCGTGAACATTAATGCAACCCTGATTGGCCAATCCGTTGCTTTCCTGATTTTTGTGCTCTTCTGCATGAAGTACGTATGGCCTCCGGTCATCACTGCTCTGCAAGAGCGCCAGAAGAAGATTGCTGACGGCCTGGACGCTGCCAATCGCGCTGCTCGCGACCTGGAGCTGGCCCAAGAGAAAGTGGGTCAGCAACTGCGTGAAGCGAAGGCACAGGCAGCCGAAATCATTGAGCAAAGCAAGAAACGCGCTGCTCAGCTTGTCGAGGAAGCCCGTGAACAGGCCCGCGTCGAAGCTGACCGTGTGAAGGCTCAGGCTCAAGCCGAGATCGAACAGGAACTGAACAGCGTCAAAGACGCCCTGCGTGCCCAAGTGGGTGCCCTGGCTGTTGGCGGTGCTGAAAAGATCCTTGGCGCCACAATCGATCAAAACGCGCATGCGGAGCTGGTTAACAAACTGGCCGCTGAAATTTAAGCGAGGGCGATCATGGCAGAACTGACCACGTTGGCCCGACCTTACGCTAAGGCTGCCTTCGAGCATGCCCAGGCCCATCAGCAACTGGCCAATTGGTCAGCCATGCTCGGCCTGGCTGCTGCGGTGTCGCAAGACGACACCATGCAGCGCCTGCTCAAGGCCCCGCAACTGACTAGCGCAGAAAAGGCCGCCGCATTCATTGAAGTGTGCGGTGACAAGTTTGACGCCAAGGCACAGAATTTCATTCATGTTGCCGCGGAAAACGAACGTCTCCTGCTTCTGCCGGAGATTTCGACTCTGTTCGACCTGTACAAGGCCGAGCAAGAGAAATCCGTGGACGTGGAAGTCACCAGTGCTTTTGCGTTGAACCAAGAACAGCAAGACAAACTCGCCAAGGTTCTCAGTGCACGGTTAGGCCAGGAAGTGCGCCTGCACGCGTCGGAGGATGCCAGCCTGATCGGCGGCGTCGTCATCCGCGCTGGCGACCTGGTAATCGACGGTTCGGTTCGCGGGAAAATCGCGAAACTGGCCGAAGCCTTGAAATCTTGAGTTTGAAGGGGCAGCAGAGCAATGCAGCAACTCAATCCTTCCGAAATTAGTGAAATCATCAAGGGCCGCATCGACAACCTCGATGTCGGCTCCCAAGCCCGTAACGAAGGTACCGTCGTTTCGGTTTCCGACGGCATCGTGCGGATCCACGGTCTGGCCGACGTCATGTACGGCGAAATGATCGAGTTCCCTGGCAGCGTATTTGGCATGGCCCTGAACCTGGAGCAAGACTCCGTAGGTGCAGTGATCCTGGGTGCCTATGACACCCTCGCCGAAGGCATGAGCGCCAAGTGCACCGGCCGCATCCTGGAAGTTCCGGTTGGTAAGGAACTGCTGGGTCGCGTCGTCGACGCACTGGGTAACCCGATCGACGGCAAAGGTCCTCTGGGCAACACCCAGACCGACGCGGTCGAGAAAGTAGCTCCAGGCGTGATCTGGCGTAAGTCGGTAGACCAGCCTGTACAGACTGGCTACAAGTCCGTCGACGCCATGATCCCTGTTGGCCGTGGCCAGCGTGAGCTGATCATCGGTGACCGTCAGATCGGCAAGACCGCCATGGCCATCGACGCCATCATCAACCAGAAAGACTCCGGTATTTTCTGCGTTTATGTTGCAGTCGGCCAGAAGCGTTCCACCGTTGCCAACATCGTTCGCAAGCTGGAAGAAGCCGGCGCCCTGGCCAACACCATCGTGGTCGTTGCCAGTGCTTCGGAATCCGCCGCACTGCAGTTCCTGGCGCCTTATGCCGGCTGCACCATGGGCGAGTTCTTCCGTGACCGCGGTGAAGACGCCCTGATCGTTTACGATGACCTGTCCAAGCAGGCCGTTGCCTACCGTCAGATCTCCCTGCTGCTTCGCCGTCCACCAGGACGTGAAGCGTACCCAGGCGACGTGTTCTATCTCCACTCCCGTCTGCTGGAGCGTGCATCGCGCGTTTCCGAAGAGTACGTCGAGAAGTTCACCAACGGTGCCGTAACTGGCAAGACTGGCTCGCTGACCGCTCTGCCGATCATCGAAACCCAGGCTGGCGACGTTTCCGCGTTCGTTCCGACCAACGTGATCTCGATCACCGACGGTCAGATCTTCCTGGAATCGGCCATGTTCAACGCAGGCATCCGTCCTGCCGTTAACGCCGGTGTGTCGGTATCCCGTGTTGGTGGTGCCGCCCAGACCAAGATCATCAAGAAGCTGTCCGGTGGTATCCGTACCGCCCTGGCCCAGTACCGTGAACTGGCGGCCTTCGCCCAGTTCGCTTCGGACCTGGACGAGGCTACCCGCAAGCAGCTGGAGCATGGTCAGCGCGTTACCGAGCTGATGAAGCAGAAGCAGTACGCGCCAATGTCGATCGCCGACATGGCCCTGTCGCTGTACGCCGCTGAGCGTGGTTTCCTGACCGACGTAGAAGTCTCCAAGGTTGGCAGCTTCGAGCAAGCTCTGATTGCCTACTTCAACCGTGATCACGCCGAACTGATGGCCAAGATCAACGTGAAGGGTGACTTCAACGACGAAATCGACGCTGGCATGAAAGCCGGTATCGAGAAGTTCAAGGCCACCCAGACCTGGTAAGCCGCAGCGGGGGCTCCGGCCCCCGCTTGCTAACCTGATAGGTGATACATGGCAGGCGCAAAAGAGATTCGCAGTAAGATTGCGAGCATCAAAAGCACGCAAAAAATTACCAGCGCCATGGAGAAAGTGGCGGTCAGCAAGATGCGCAAGGCACAAATGCGCATGGCTGCTAGCCGTCCTTACGCGGAGCGTATCCGCCAGGTGATCGGTCATCTGGCCAACGCCAACCCGGAATACCGCCACCCGTTCATGATCGAGCGCCCTGTAAAGCGCGCTGGTTATATCGTGGTGAGCAGTGACCGTGGTCTGTGCGGTGGCTTGAACACCAACCTGTTCAAGGCCCTGGTCAAGGACATGAGCGAAAACCGCGAACAGGGCGTTGAAATCGACCTGTGCGTGATCGGCAGCAAGGGTGCGACTTTCTTCCGCATCTTTGGCGGCAACGTCGTAGCCGCGATCAGCCACCTGGGCGAAGAGCCATCGATCAACGATTTGATCGGCTCCGTCAAAGTGATGCTGGACGCCTACCTCGACGGCCGTATCGATCGCCTCTCGGTGGTTTCGAACAAGTTCATCAACACCATGACCCAAAAACCGACGGTCGAGCAGTTGGTACCGTTGGTGGCAACCCCGGATCAGGAACTCAAGCACCACTGGGACTACCTGTACGAACCCGACGCAAAAGAGCTGCTGGACGGCTTGATGGTGCGTTACGTGGAGTCGCAGGTGTACCAGGCGGTGGTCGAGAACAACGCTGCTGAACAAGCGGCCCGGATGATCGCCATGAAGAACGCCACAGACAACGCCGGTGATTTGATCAAAGAGCTTCAGTTGATCTACAACAAGGCGCGTCAGGCTGCGATCACCCAGGAGATCTCGGAAATCGTCGGCGGCGCTGCCGCGGTTTAACGGTTCAAAAATTCAGAGGATCCAGCTATGAGTAGCGGACGTATCGTGCAAATCATCGGCGCCGTCATCGACGTGGAATTCCCACGTGATGCCGTGCCGAGTGTTTACAACGCGCTGAAAGTACAAGGCGCGGAAACCACCCTGGAAGTTCAGCAGCAGCTGGGCGACGGCGTGGTTCGTACCATTGCGATGGGCTCGACCGAAGGTCTGAAGCGCGGTCTGGATGTCGTCGACACCAAGGCTGCCATCTCGGTACCTGTCGGCAAGGCAACCCTGGGCCGTATCATGGACGTCCTGGGCAACCCGATCGACGAAGCCGGCCCGATCGGCGAAGAAGAGCGTCGCGGTATCCACCAGCCAGCGCCTTCGTTCGCTGACCAGGCAGGCGGCAACGACCTGCTGGAAACCGGCATCAAGGTTATCGACCTGGTCTGCCCGTTCGCCAAGGGTGGTAAGGTTGGTCTGTTCGGTGGTGCCGGCGTCGGCAAGACCGTGAACATGATGGAACTGATCCGTAACATCGCCATGGAACACAGCGGTTACTCCGTGTTCGCTGGTGTGGGTGAGCGTACTCGTGAGGGTAACGACTTCTACCACGAGATGAAGGACTCCAACGTTCTCGACAAGGTAGCGCTGGTCTACGGTCAGATGAACGAGCCACCAGGAAACCGTCTGCGCGTAGCGCTGACCGGCCTGACCATGGCTGAGAAGTTCCGTGACGAAGGTAACGACGTTCTGCTGTTCGTCGACAACATCTATCGTTACACCCTGGCCGGTACCGAAGTATCCGCACTGCTGGGCCGTATGCCTTCGGCAGTAGGTTACCAGCCGACCCTCGCCGAAGAGATGGGCGTTCTGCAAGAGCGTATCACTTCGACCAAGGAAGGTTCGATCACCTCCGTCCAGGCCGTATACGTACCTGCGGACGACCTGACCGACCCGTCGCCAGCGACCACCTTCGCCCACTTGGACGCCACCGTCGTTCTGTCCCGTGACATCGCTTCCCTGGGTATCTACCCAGCGGTCGACCCACTGGACTCGACTTCGCGCCAGCTGGACCCGAACGTGATCGGCACCGAGCACTACGACACCGCTCGTGGCGTTCAGTATGTTCTGCAGCGCTACAAAGAGCTGAAGGACATTATCGCGATCCTGGGTATGGACGAACTGTCCGAAGCCGACAAGCAACTGGTTGCCCGCGCTCGTAAGATCCAGCGCTTCCTGTCGCAGCCGTTCTTCGTGGCCGAAGTCTTCACCGGCTCGCCAGGCAAGTACGTTTCGCTCAAGGACACCATCGCTGGCTTCAGCGGCATCCTCAAAGGTGACTACGACCACCTGCCAGAACAAGCGTTCTACATGGTCGGCAGCATCGACGAAGCGATCGAGAAAGCCAAGAAACTGTAATCCCGGCGCCCCGCAAGGGGCGCTAATCAGGTTGAGGCAAGCAGATGGCTATGACAGTCCATTGCGATATCGTCAGCGCGGAAGGAGAGATCTTCTCCGGCCTGGTCGAGATGGTAGTAGCGCACGGCAACCTGGGCGATCTGGGTATCGCTCCAGGCCACGCGCCGCTGATCACCAATCTCAAGCCTGGTCCGATCACGCTGACCAAGCAAGGTGGCGATCGTGAGGTGTTCTACATCTCCGGTGGCTTCCTCGAAGTGCAGCCGAACATGGTCAAGGTTCTTGCCGACACCGTGCAGCGCGCTGCCGACCTGGACGAAGCTCAGGCTCAGGAAGCCCTCAAGGCTGCTGAGAACGCGCTGAACGCGAAAAGCTCGGACTTCGACTACGGTGCTGCTGCCGCACGTCTGGCCGAAGCTGCAGCTCAGCTGCGTACTGTCCAGCAATTGCGCAAGGGCAAGTAACCTGGCCTTGGCCGGTCACTTCCAATGCGATTGAGTTAAAGGGTAGCCTCGGCTACCCTTTTTCTTTTCTGAATTTCCCCTTTGGTCACGTCCCTGACCGCCCAGGATTGGTAGCCAGTCAATGTCCCTCGATATCGTCATTCTCGCCGCAGGCCAAGGCACCCGCATGCGCTCCGCGCTGCCCAAGGTACTGCACCCGGTCGCCGGCAACTCCATGCTCGGCCACGTTATCCACAGCGCACGCCAGTTGCAGCCCAAGGGTATTCACGTGGTTATCGGCCATGGCGCGGAGTTGGTGCGCGAACGCCTTGCAGCGGACGATCTGAATTTCGTCCTGCAGGACAAGCAATTGGGCACCGGCCATGCGGTGGCCCAGGCGCTGCCGGCGATCACTGCCGACACCGTGCTGGTGCTCTACGGCGATGTGCCGCTGATCGAGGTGGAAACCTTGCAGCGCCTGCTGGCCAAAGTCAGCGAGCAACAGCTCGGGCTGCTCACGGTGACCCTGCAGGACCCGACCGGCTATGGCCGCATTGTGCGTGACGCCGCGGGCAAGGTGGCGGCGATCGTCGAGCACAAGGACGCCAGCGAAGCGCAGAAGGCGATCAAGGAAGGCAACACCGGTATCCTCGCCATGCCGGCCGCGCGCTTGGCCGACTGGATGGGACGCCTGTCCAACAACAATGCCCAGGGCGAGTACTACCTCACCGACGTGATTGCCATGGCCGTGGACGATGGCTTGGTGGTCGCCACCGAGCAGCCCCACGACCCGATGGAAGTGCAAGGCGCCAACGACCGCCGCCAGCTTTCGGAACTCGAGCGTCACTACCAGCTGCGCGAAGGCCGTCGCCTGATGGCCCAGGGCGTCACCCTGCGCGATCCGGCGCGCTTCGATGTGCGCGGTGAGGTGACCGTCGGCCGGGATGTACTTATCGATATCAACGTCATTCTCGAAGGCAAGGTAGTCATCGAGGACGACGTGCAGATCGGCCCGAACTGCGTGATCAAGGACAGCACACTGCGCAAAGGCGTGATCATCAAGGCCAACAGTCATATCGAAGGCGCGGTGATGGGCGAGGGCAGCGATGCCGGCCCGTTCGCCCGCTTGCGCCCAGGCAGCGTGCTGGAGGCCAAGGCACATGTGGGTAACTTCGTCGAGCTGAAGAATGCGCACCTGGGCGAGGGCGCCAAGGCCGGCCACCTGACCTACCTGGGCGACGCCGAGATCGGCGCCCGCACCAACATCGGCGCTGGCACCATCACCTGCAACTATGACGGTGCCAACAAGTTCCGCACGGTGATGGGTGAGGACGTGTTCATCGGCTCCAACAACTCGCTGGTGGCCCCTGTGGAAATCCAGGCCGGGGCCACTACCGCAGCGGGCTCGACCATCACCCAGACGGTTGAAGCCGGACAGTTGGGCGTGGCACGTGCACGCCAGCGCAATATCGAAGGCTGGAAGCGGCCGGAGAAAATCAGGAAGAGCTGAGTTATCCACAGCGCGTTTTGCACAGGCCGACTTATGTGAATAAGTCGGCCTTTTTATTTTCCGGTTCCTGCTGACTTGACGAATCGTTTGACTTAGGTTTTGATTGCAACACTTATCTTTCGAATCGAAACTTAACCGAAATGTCGAAACGAAATACTCCCCAACGTCGCCACAACATCCTGGCCTTGCTCAACGAGCAGGGCGAGGTCAGTGTCGACGCCTTGGCCAAGCGTTTCGAAACCTCCGAAGTGACCATCCGCAAGGATCTGCACGCCCTGGAGGCCAACGGCCTGCTGCTGCGCCGCTATGGCGGCGCGGTGACGATGCCCCAGGAGCTGCTGGGCGACACGGTCCAGCCAGTGTCCCTCTACAAGCAGGCCATCGCCCGTGCGGCGGTGGAACGCATCCGTGAACATGCGCGCATCATCATCGACAGCGGCAGTACCACGGCGGCGATGATCCCGCAGCTCGGGCGCCAGCCAGGCCTGGTGGTGATGACCAACTCGCTCAATGTGGCCCGGGCTATCAGCGAACAAGAGCATGAACCTGTGCTGCTGATGACTGGTGGTACCTGGGACCCGCACTCGGAGTCCTTCCAGGGCCAGGTGGCCGAGCAGGTACTACGCTCATACGACTTCGACCAGCTGTTCATCGGTGCCGACGGCATCGACCTGGAACGTGGCACAACCACCTTCAACGAACTGCTGGGATTGAGCCGGGTCATGGCCGAAGTGGCCCGCGAGGTCATCGTCATGGTCGAGTCGGATAAGGTCGGTCGCAAGATCCCCAACCTCGAGCTGCCCTGGGGCAGCGTGAACACCCTGATTACTGATGATCGCCTGCCCACCGAGGCACGCGACCGGATTCAAGCCCGCGGCATCACCCTTATCTGCGCCGCTATCAGCTAGGAGCAACATCTTATGTGTGGAATCGTCGGTGCCGTTGCTGAGCGCAATATCACAGCCATCCTCATCGAAGGCCTCAAGCGTCTTGAGTACCGTGGTTACGACAGCGCCGGCCTGGCCGTCCTGACCCAGCAAGGCGCGCTCGAGCGTCGCCGCCGCATCGGCAAGGTCAGCGAACTGGAAGGCGCGGTTGCCGCCGACCCGCTGGCCGGCCAGCTGGGCATCGCCCATACCCGTTGGGCCACACATGGCGCGCCGACCGAGCACAATGCCCACCCGCACTTCTCTGGCCATGAAGTGGCGGTGGTGCACAACGGCATCATCGAAAATCACGAGGAACTGCGTGAAGAGCTCAAGGGCCTGGGCTACACCTTTGTCTCGCAGACCGACACCGAGGTGATCGTGCACCTCATCCACCACCTGCTCAAGACTATCCCCGACCTCACCGATGCGCTCAAGGCAGCGGTAAAACGCCTGCATGGCGCCTATGGCCTGGCTGTGATCAGCGCCAGCCAGCCCGACCGTCTGGTGGCTGCCCGCAGCGGTAGCCCCCTGGTGATCGGCCTGGGCCTCGGTGAAAACTTCCTGGCCTCGGATCAACTGGCCCTGCGCCAGGTCACCGACCGCTTCATGTACCTTGAAGAGGGCGATATCGCCGAGATTCGCCGCAATCAGGTGCAAATCTGGGACCTGGCCGGTCAGCCGGTCCAGCGTGAGACGGTGCAGTACCACGAAGGCGCGGAAGCCGCCGAGAAGGGCAACTATCGCCATTTCATGCTCAAGGAGATTCACGAGCAGCCCGGCGTGGTGCAGCGCACGCTGGAAGGTCGCCTGGGCAATGACCATGTGATGGTGCAGGCCTTCGGTCCACAGGCCGCCGAGCTGTTCGGCAAAGTGCGCAATGTGCAGATCGTCGCGTGCGGTACCAGCTACCACGCCGGCATGGTCGCCCGTTACTGGCTCGAAAGCCTGGCCGGCATCCCTTGCCAGGTGGAAGTTGCCAGTGAGTTCCGCTATCGCAAGGTAGTGGTGCAGCCGGACACGCTGTTTGTCTCCATCTCGCAATCCGGCGAGACCGCCGACACTTTGGCTGCCTTGCGCTATGCCAAGGAGCTGGGTTTCCTCGGCAGCCTGGCCATTTGCAACAAGGGCATCAGCTCGCTGGTGCGTGAATCCGACCTGACACTGCTGACCCTGGCCGGGCCGGAGATCGGCGTTGCCTCGACCAAGGCCTTCACCACCCAGCTGGTCTCGCTGATGCTGCTGACCCTGGCCCTCGGCCAGGTGCGCGGTACCCTCGAGGCCGGTGTCGAAGCCGAGTTGGTGGATGAGCTGCGCCGCCTGCCGGCGCGCCTGAGCGAAGCGCTGGCGATGGATGGCGTGGTCGAGAAGATCGCCGAGCTGTTCGCCGACAAGCACCACACCCTGTTCCTTGGCCGCGGTGCCCAGTACCCGGTGGCCATGGAAGGTGCGCTCAAGCTCAAGGAAATCTCCTATATCCACGCCGAAGCCTATCCGGCTGGTGAGCTCAAGCATGGTCCTCTGGCGTTGGTGGACAACGATATGCCCGTGGTGACCGTGGCTCCTAACAACGAGCTGCTGGAAAAGCTCAAGTCGAACCTGCAGGAAGTCCGCGCCCGTGGTGGCGAGCTGGTGGTGTTCGCCGACGAGAATGCTGGCATGAGCAATGGCGAAGGCACCCACGTGATCAACGTGCCGCACATCAACGATGCGCTGGCGCCGATCCTCTACACCATCCCGCTGCAACTGCTGTCCTACTACGTCGCCGTGCTCAAGGGCACCGACGTCGACCAGCCGCGCAACTTGGCCAAATCGGTGACGGTGGAGTAACGCTACTGCTGTTGCAAAGGGAGGGCGCCGCACAGGCGCCCTCCCTTTATGCTGTCTTCCTTCCTCTCAAAGTCTCCTCGGCAACCTGTTCGAGCAGGTAAAAACGCATATTAGATATGCAGTGCTGGCGCATCGCGTAATCGAGAAACGTCATATCCTTCTGCTGCTCGATGAAGCCGTGCCTTGCGGCCTAGCGATGCAGTAACACACTGGTCGACCCAGGATGGGCGATCCGACAACAAGAACAAGAGAAGTCATCGACATGGATGTGAGATGTGATCAGCTCAAGACGCTGACGGGCACGCTGTGCCTGGCATTTGCCAGCGGCCTGCCGCTGTCGGCTGCGGCGGCCTATCAGGATACTGGCCGCCTGGGCGACCCTGCCAGCTGGCGCTCGGTCGAATACCTGCAGGACTGGGGCCTGGAGCGCATGCAGGCGAGCCAGGCCTATGCCGCCGGGTTCACCGGTGCCGGGGTCAGCATCGGCGCCCTGGACTCGGGATTCGATCCCACCCATCCCGAAGCCAGCCCCGGGCGTTTCCACGCGGTCACCGCCACCGGCCAGTACCTGGACGGTACCCCGTTCAGTGTGTCCGGGGTGCTCAATGGCGCCAACGACAGCCATGGTACCCATGTCACCGGCACCATGGGCGCGGCCCGTGATGGCGTGGGCATGCATGGCGTGGCCTTCAATGCCCAGGTATACGTGGGCAACACCAACAAGAATGACAAGTTCCTGTTCGGCACCGATCCCGATCCGCGGTATTTCAAGGCGGTCTACGACGCCTTGGTGGATGCCGGGGCGCGGGCGATCAACAACAGCTGGGGCAGCCAGCCCAAGGATGTCAGCTACCAGACCCTTGGCGACCTGCGCGCGGCCTACGCCCAGCATTTCCAGCAGGCTACCTGGCTCGATGCCGCTGGTGATGTGGCGCGTCGGGGTGTGATCAATGTGTTCAGCGCCGGCAACAGCGGTTATGCCAATGCCAGCGTGCGCTCGGCGCTGCCGTACTTCCAGCCGGAACTCGAAGGCCACTGGCTGGCGGTATCGGGCCTGGACAAGAACAACCAGCAGAAATACAACCAGTGCGGCATCGCCAAATACTGGTGCCTGGCGATCCCCGGGGCGGCAATCACCAGTACGGTGCCCGGTGGCGGGTATGCCACCTACAACGGTACTTCGATGGCCGCGCCCCATGCTACCGGGGCTTTGGCTGTGGTCATGGAGCGTTATCCCTATCTGAACAACCAGCAGGCCCTGCAAGTGCTGCTGACCACTTCGCGCCAGCTCGATGGCTCGCCGACCCAAGTGCCCAGCGAGCGGGTGGGCTGGGGCGTCCCGGACCTGGGCCGGGCCTTGCACGGCCCTGGGCAGTTGTTGGGGGAGTTCAATGTCAACCTGGAGCGTGGGCAGGGCGATAGCTGGAGCAATGGCATCTCCGACCAGGCGCTGGTGCAGCGGCAGGCCGAGGATGTCGCGGAACGCCAGGCCTGGCAGCAGACCCTCAAGGATCGTGGATGGGAGCATGGCCTGGCTGCGGGCGCCAGCCAGCAGGACCGCAGTGACTATGCCCTGGGCATGGCCCGTGACGCAGCGGCTGCGCAGCGGGTTTACCAGGGCAGCCTGGTCAAGTCCGGGGCCGGCTGGTTGGTGCTCACGGGTGACAGCAGCTACCGCGGCCCGACCCGCGTCGATGGCGGGTTGCTGGCGGTTAACGGCAGCCTGCAATCAGCGGTGACGGTCAATGCTGGCGGTACAGTGGGCGGCAATGGCCGGGTCGGTGCCCTGATTGGCAACGCTGGGGGCGTGGTGGCCCCGGGTAACTCCATCGGTACCTTGAATGTCGCCGACAACCTGGACTTGCAGCCGGGTTCGACCTATCAGGTGGAGCTGTCGCCTGCGGCCAGTGATCGACTCGTGGTGGATGGCCAGGCCAGCGTCGCTGGCGCCAATCTCAGCCTGGTGCCCCAGGCTCGGCCGAACCTGCTGGCCGGTGGCCCGGTCACCAGCCTGGTGGGGCGCCAGTTCGACATCCTGCAGGCGGCAGGCGGCGTCGATGGGCGCTTTGCCCAGGTCCAGCCCGGCTACCTGTTCCTTGGGACCTTGCTCGACTATTCGGCCAACGGTGTGCAGTTGGACGTGACGCGCAGCGCCGCGACGTTCGACAGCGTCGCGGCCACGCCCAACCAGCTCGCCAGCGGCGCCGCCGTGGAGCGCCTGGGGCCGGGCAATCCGGTGTATGAAAGCCTGCTGCTCTCGACCTCGGCGGACCAGGCCCGAGACGGCCTGCGCCAGCTCGTCGGAGAGATCTACCCGGCGCTGGACTCGATGCTGCTCAGCCAGGGCTCGGTGTTGCGTGATGCCTTGGGCGAGCGTGTGCAAGGCGCCGCACTGCCTGCCAATGCGCCTGGCACGACGGCGCCCGAGACAGGCTCGACCCAGCTCTGGCTCAAAGGCCTGGGCAGTTGGGGGCGCATCGAGGGCGTGCAGGGCAGCGAGTCCTATACCAGCTCCCTGGGCGGCATGCTGCTGGGCCTGGACCGGGACTTCGACGAGCAGACCCGCGCCGGCCTGGCTGCCGGCTACAGCGACAGCTCCCTGGGCATGGGCGGCAGTCACTCCCGGGCCACGGTCGACAGCTACCACTTGGGCGCCTATGTCCGCCACGACGTCGACCAGCTGCGCTTGAGCCTGGGCGGCAGCTACAGCTGGCACCGCGCCGAAGTTCGTCGCGACCTGGCCTATGCCGAGGTGTCCGGCCGCCAGCGCGCGCGGATCGATGCCCGCAGCCAGCAGCTGTTTGCCGAGGCGGCCTATCGCCTGGCGATGCCGGCGGTGCAGCTGGAGCCGTTCGCCAACCTGACCTACCAGCACCTGGACCGTGATGGCTTCCATGAGAAAGGCGATGCCGCAGCGTTGCAGGCGGGCGACGAGCAGCGTGATGCCTGGTTAAGCACCTTGGGCCTGCGTGGGCGCCAGCAATGGCAAGTGGGCCCGCAGCAGGACCTGCAGCTGGCGGCGAGCCTGGGCTGGCAGCACCGGCTGAGTGGAACCCAGGACCGCGAGCACCTGGCCTTTGCCGGCAGTGACCTGCCGTTCCGGGTGGAGACGTCGCCGGCCTTGCGCGATGCCGCGCTGGTCGGGCTCCAGGCACGGGTGGGACTGACCCGCGACCTGGACCTGAGCCTGGACTACCAGGGGCGCCTGGCCAGTCGTGAACAACAGCATGGCGCGGGGCTCAACCTGCAATGGCGTTTCTGAGGCGTCGTGGCGCCAGTTGTTGCAATACGGAGTTCGACCAACGCGGTATTCAATCCATACAACTAAGGAAGGTCGTAGTGAAGCGAGTCAGACAGGATGACAGCGCACTTGGGCAGGGCTGGGCCCTGGCACCACTGGGGCGGGTATTGGTGGGCTGGGCGGCATTGATGGGCACGGCCCAGGCCGCGCCCTATGTTGAGAGTGGCCGGCTGGGCGACGCCAGCAGCTGGCGCAGCAGCGAATTCAAGGCCGACTGGGGGCTGGGGGCGATCCATGCCGACAGCGCCTATGCCGCCGGCTACAGCGGCAAGGGGGTGAAGCTGGGAATCTTCGACCAGCCGGTGTATGCCCCGCACCCCGAGTTCGCCGGCAAGGACAAGATCGTGACCCTGGTCACCAGCGGCATCCGCCAGTACACCGACCCCTACATCCCGGTAAAGGCCGGTGATGCCTTCCGCTACGACGGCAGCCCGTCGGTAGGTTCGGATGGCAAGCTCGGCTCCCATGGCACCCACGTCGGCGGGATCGCCGCCGGCAACCGTGATGGCGTGGAGATGCATGGCGTGGCCTTCAATGCGCAGATCATCAGCGCCGACAACGGCGACCCCGGCCCCGAGGATGGCATTGTCCTGGGCAACGATGGCGCGGTGTACAAGGCCGGCTGGGACAGCCTGGTGGCCAGCGGCGCGCGGATCATCAACAACAGCTGGGGCATCGGCATCACCGATCGCTTCGCCAAGGGCGGGCGTAATCCGGACTTCCCGCATTTCACGGTGGATGATGCCCGGGCGCAGTTCGCGCAGATCCAGCCGCTGCTGGGCACCTTGCCTGGCGGCGCCTATGACGGCGCCATCGCCGCCGCCCGTAGCGGCGTGCTGACCATCTTCGCCGCCGGCAACGACTACAACCTGAACAACCCCGATGCGATTGCCGGGTTGGGCTATTTCGTCCCCGAGATCGCTCCCAATTGGCTGACCGTGGCGGCGTTGCAGCAGAACCCCGACACCAGCAGCGCCAACCCGTACCTGATCAGCACGTTCTCTTCGCGCTGCGGCTATACCGCAAGCTTCTGCGTATCGGCCCCCGGTACCCGGATCTACAGCGCGGTGATTGGCGGCACCAGCCTGGCGGACCTGACCCAGGGTTACGCCAACAAGAACGGTACCTCCATGGCCGCGCCCCATGCTGCTGGCGCAGCGGCGGTACTGATGGAGCGTTTCCCCTATATGAGCGGCGCGCAGATCGCCAGCGTGCTGCGCACCACCGCAACCGACATGGGCGCGCCCGGTATCGATGCCCTGTACGGCTGGGGCATGATCAACCTGGACAAGGGGATCCGCGGCCCCGGCATGCTGGTTACCGAGCAGGACATTCCCGAGGAGTTGCGTATCGCTGGCGGCTACGGCCCAACCCAGTTCGTCGCTGACCTGCCGGGTGTCGGCGCCCTGGTGGATGCCGGCAGGCCTACTGAAAGGCGCTGCACCGACCTGAGTTGCGTGCTGGACCTGTGGAGCAACGACATCTCCGGGCATGGCGGCCTGACCAAGCAGGGCATCGGCACCCTGGTGCTCAGCGGTAACAACACCTACGCCGGGCCGACGCTGGTCAACCAGGGACGGCTGGCGGTCAATGGTTCGCTGCAGTCGACCGTGACGGTCAACGACGGCGGCGTGCTGGGCGGCAATGGCAGGATCGGTGCGCTGGTGGTCAACCGCGGCGGCGTGGTGGCGCCCGGTAACTCCATCGGCACCTTGCGCGTGGCTTCCGACGTGACCTTCCAGCCGGGCTCGACCTATGCGGTGGAGGTGGACAGCACCGGCAGCGACCGCCTGGCCAGCGATGGCCAGATAGCTGTGGGTGGCGCGAACCTGGCCCTGGACCTGCAGAACCCTGGCGTTTCGCTGCAGTCCCAGCAGGCCACCAGCCTGGTGGGGCGGCAGTTCGACATCCTCGATGCCGCAGGCGGCGTGCAAGGCAGTTTCGCCCAGGTGCAGTCCAACGCGTTGTTCCTCGGTGGGGGCTTGGCGTATACCGGCACTGGGGTGCGGCTGGCGGTAGAGCGTAATGCCACGTCGTTCGCCAGTGTCGGCCTGACCGCCAACCAGCGTTCGGTGGCCGCGGCGGCCGATCGGCTCGGCGCGGGCAACCCGGTCTACGAGAGCCTGCTGTTGTCGGGCGATGCCGGCAGTGCCCAGCAGGCGTTCGATCAACTGTCCGGGGAAATCCACCCGGCGGTGGGTAACCTGTTGCTCAACGACAGCCGCCAGTTGCGCGACGCCGTGGGCGAGCGTACCCGGCTACAGGGTGTGGAAGGCCAGGACAACGGCCTGTGGGTCAAGGCCCTGGGCGCCTGGGGCAAGGCCGACGGTGATTCCGGACATGCGCGCTATAGCAGTTCGATTGGCGGCATGCTGCTGGGGATCGACGGGCAGATGAGCGAGGACACCCGTGTCGGCGTCTTCACCGGCTACAGCGACAGCTCGCTGAGCATGGGCGATGGCCGTCATTCCTCGGCCAGCGTCGACAGCTACCACCTGGGTGCCTATGCCGGCAAGGAACTGGAGCAGCTGCGCCTGAGCGTGGGCGCCAGCCACAGCTGGCACCGTATCGAGACCAAGCGCGAACTGCAGTACAACGAGGTCAGCGATCGCCAGAAGAGCAAGCGTGATGCCCAGAGCACCCAGGTGTTCGGCGAGGCGGCCTGGAAGGTCGAACTGCCGAGCGTGGCGCTGGAGCCGTTCGCCAATCTGGCCTACGTGCATATCGCCAGCGACAGCTTCAGGGAGCATGGCGGCGCTGCCGCGCTGAAGGGTGGGCAGGATAACCGCGATGCCTGGCTCTCGACCTTGGGCATGCGGGCCGGCAAGCAATTGCAGTTGCCCAGCGGCCAGGCGGTTGAGCTTGCCGCCACTCTGGGCTGGCAGCACAACCTGAGTTCTACCGGGGCCAACCAGCACCTGGCGTTCGCGGGCCAGGGCGATACCTACAAGGTTCAGGCGCTGTCACTGGATCGTGATGCGGCAGTGGTCGGTGCACGGGTAGGGATTGCCCTGAGTCGCCAGGCCCGGGTCAACCTGGACTACAACGGACTGCTGGGTAGTCGCGACAAGAGCCACGGGGTCGGCCTGACCCTGGATTGGGCGTTCTGACGCCCCGTTTACCCTGGGAGAGACTGCAGAGCGCGAAACGCGACAGGTTAAATGCTCTGTTCAACGCTGCTCAGCCCCTGCGACGTTAATGTGCAGGGGCTTTTTATTGAATAGAATCCTTGTGACCTGAAGCAAAAAGCGCTGCGTCATGGCCTTTACAATTGGACCAAACAGCTCGATTAACCTGATAACACTGGATTCAGTTTTTCTAAGTGGTCTTTTTTGCTTTGATGTCTTATCGCCACTCGCGATAAAATACAAGGCGTTCTGGACAAAACCCAGCAGTTAACTACCCCTCATTTGAATGGTTATCCATCACCCTCATCAACTGGGTGTTATCAATACCACTTATAAAACGACCCTCCATTCGATAAATTTATCGTTGTGGTGCCCCCTGCCGAACGAAGTAGTAGCGCTGCTACCGCACGCAAGTTTTTGTTCAACTAACTGATCTGTTGAGTTTTTATTTATTTTTAGTAGGTGGCGATGTGATGGCCTTTTCCAGAACGCTCTCCCTTATGCACATTCAGTTGGCCACAGGCTGATGTCGTTATTTGATAGTCGGTCAGTGCGCCGTAGCAAAACGGTAAACATCTGTTTGTACGGTCTACCTGGCGACTGCCCCCGGCTTCGATGCTGGACAATGTAAACAGTGCCTGCTTAGGATTTTGCAGCTGATCGATTCAGCCGTTGTTGCCTATTGTCGAGTGGCCGTACAAGAGACGTACGCCGTTGCCCTGCTCAAGGAGAGAGACTGATGGTTTCCCAGGAAACGTCTACCCTGGCTGCCGCCGCCCTGAAGAAACTGGCCATGAACAAAGCGTGCAGGGAGGCGTTCAGTGAGGACGCCTTGTTCTTCAAGTTGTTCGAGCCTGCCGCGCAACGCTATTTTCTTGCGGCGAACCGGGAAGCCCTGCTGCCCAAATTGCAACTGCTCAACGGCAAGGGCTATGCGCTGAGCGTCGAGTACGTGGGCGAGGAGAACGCCGACCCGGCGGTGGTGCAGCGTTTCGTCGATGAATACCTTGCTTCGATCCAGCCATTCGCCGAAGCGGGGCTCAGGCCCCAACTGAGCTTCGACCTCAGTGCCGTTGGCCTGGCGGTCTCCCAGGAGATGGCCTACAAGAATGCCTCCACCATCATTGCCGCTGCGGCGGAACATGATCTGCCGGTCATGATCAGCATGGAACACGCCTCGGCGGTGGATAGCATCCTCGAGGTATACGGCGAATTGGCGCCTGCCCACGCAAACGTTGGCGTGACCCTCCAAGCCTACTTGCACCGCACCCTCGACGACTTGCCGAAGGTCCTTGGTTACGGGCGCAAGGTCAGGTTGGTCAAGGGCGTGTACAACGAACCATTGGAAGTGGCACTGCCACGCGGCGACGCGCTGGATGAACGCTACCTGAACTTGTTGCGCAAAGTGCTGGACGCGGGCGTATCCGTCAGCTGCGCCACCCAGGATCCGGCGCTGATTCCGCGGATTCTGGCTGAGCCACGGCATGCCGCGAACCTGGAACTGGAGATGCTGCATGGTGTGCAACCGGCAGTGTTGCGCCGGGCCAGGGAGGCCGGAGTGCCTTGCCGTATCTATGCGGTGTACGGCGGTAGTTGGTACCTGCACTTCTTGCACCGTTTGGCGGAGTCGCCAATCGAGATCCTGGGGGCGCTGGCCGATTTCAGCGACCCTTCTCGCGTTGTATTTGGCGCCGATTACTAGACCGCCCTGCGGTTCCTATATCCGTTGACCTGCCTAAGTT
Organism: Pseudomonas sp. RC3H12; assembly: GCF_018596375.1. Classification (NCBI taxonomy): domain Bacteria; kingdom Pseudomonadati; phylum Pseudomonadota; class Gammaproteobacteria; order Pseudomonadales; family Pseudomonadaceae; genus Pseudomonas; species Pseudomonas sp. RC3H12. The sequence goes on from NZ_CP075595.1 coordinate 4,889,646, forward strand.
TCAGCTGACGTTGGTTTCCCCTTCGTTGCTTCGCGCTTGAACGGCAATGTTTTGACAATAAACGTGAAAGTTTCACACGGTGTTCCGTGTGAACTAAAAGGCATGCCTTTCACATGACAATATCAGGGAGTAGACATGTTCATTGACCTCAGAAGCGATACTGTAACAAAGCCCACGGAGGGTATGCGCAAGGCAATCTACGAGGCCGAGGTCGGTGATGATTGCTTTGGGGAGGACCCCAGTGTCAGCGCGCTGGAAAGGTATTGTGCGGACTACTTCCAGAAGGAAGCCGCGCTGTTTACCACCGGTGGCACGTTGAGCAATCAATTGGCGATCAAGGCCATGACGCGGCCGGGCGACGAGATCTTCCTGGATGCGTCCTATCACATTAACTTCTATGAATCCGCTTCGACTTCGGCCTTCTCCGGGGTGAACTTTTCCCTGACCCAGCATGACGATGGCTTGTTCGATGTAGCGGACCTGGAGCGACTCCATGCCTCCAAATGCCGTTGGAGCCAGAACTATGCGACGCCTCGTGTCGTTGTGGTGGAAAACACCCTGGGTTGCAAAGGCGGCGGCATCTTTCCGCTCGAGCAGATGAACCAGGTGTTTGCCTATGCCCAGCGTATCGGCGCGTACCGCTACCTGGATGGCGCGCGCATCCTGCATGCGTCAATTGCTACCGGTATCGATGTGACGTCGTACACCGACAATGCCGACCTCTTGTCCATGTGCCTTTCCAAGGGCCTCGGTGCTCCGGTCGGTTCGATCATGATGGGGTCGCGCGAGCTTATCCAGCAGGCCAAGAAGTACCGCAAGTGGTTCGGCGGCGACCAACACCAGAGTGGAATGATGGCCGCGGCGGGTCTGTACGCCATGCGCAACAATATCGAGCGCCTGGCCGAGGACCACGAGCACGCGGCACTGTTGCATGCCCAGTTCACCGACGTGGACGAAGCGCGCTCGGGCTACAAAGGGACCAACATGGTCACCCTCGACATTTCGCGCCTTGGGGTTACGCCGATGCGCTTTGCCGAGCTGCTCAAGGAGCGTGGCGTGGGGGCGCTCCCCTACAACGACAAGGAAATCCGCCTCGTCCCCCACATCAATATCGACCGTGCCCAGATCATCAAGGCTGCAGAGCTGATCAAAGCACAGGTAGGTGAACTCGCCCATGCCAAGGAGGCCGTGAAATGATCTACAAGAAGAACGTGGTGCTGGTGGTGGATGCCTATTCCATCGGTAGCCTGATTGCTCCGGCATTCATTTCACGCGGCTACGAGTGCATTCATGTGCGTTCGACCGACAACGTCAATGCGTTCTACGAGTCGTGGTTCCGGGCAACGGACTTCATCGCCGATCTGCATTACCAGTCCGACGCAGCGCTCGATGAAGCGCTGAGTCAGTACAGCGTACAGTTCGTCCTGGCGGGATGCGAGTTCGGGGTCGAGCTGGCGGCTCACCTGGCGGCGCATTTCAATGTCGCACGCCACAACGATCCGGCGCACGCGATTCGCTGGAGGAACAAGTATGAAATGCACGAAGCCCTCAAGGGCGCGGGGGTGCGCTCCATCAAGCATTTCCGTTCGGCGGAGCTGGCCGAGATCCAGGCATGGATCGAACAGCAGGATCTCTTCCCGGTTGTATTGAAGCCCATCAACAGTGCGGGTTCCGACAATATCCATATTTGTACCAATGCCGACGAGGTGGCCCACGCCTTTGCGACCATCAAGTCCAGCCGCAACATTTTCCTGGCGCAGAACGAACAGGTTCTGGTGCAGCAGTATCTGGACAACTCCGATTTCTTCTCCGAACTGAAGTCGGACAAGGGTAGGGACGTCGATATCGAATACTGCGTCAACACGGTCAGCGTGGACGGCCAGCATTTCGTCAGTGAGATCATTCGCGTGTACCGCACCCGCATCGGTGCCGCGCCCGTGCATGACTACAACCAGCTGATGTGCCCGGTCGACAACCAGGACGTGTACCGCCGCTTGTCCGAGTATGTCTTCTCGGTGCTGGATGCCTTGGGCATCAAGCAAGGGGTCGGGCACAGCGAGCTGATGATCGTCAACGACGAGCCGGTTTTGCTCGAGACTGCCGCCCGCATGCCAGGAGGGATCGACCTGTCGGCCTATACCCGGGCCCTGGGGCACAACCAGCTCAATCTCTGGGTGGAGTCGCTGATCAATCCACAAGGCTTCCTGGAGTACCGGGCCCAACCCAGGAAGAAACTTTACTTCCACTCCAGCTGTGTCTTCCTCATTGCCCGTGCCAGCGGAACCATCAGGCAGCGCCCAGATATTTCGGTGTGGAAGCACATCCCTGGGTTGCACAGCATCAAGATCCAGCATGAGGGCATGCTCAGCGAGACGAATTCGCTGGAGAACTCTCCAGGGCATGTATTCATCCTGGACAAGGACCGCTCTTCGATTCAGGACAGCATCCAGCTGTTGCGAGAGGCCGAACCGGCCATCTATCAGGGCATGCTGGCATGAAGCAGGGCGCTGCCGAGCTGACGCTGGCCGAGGGCAGGCTGTACACCCCGCCGGTGATGCTGCTGCTGTCGGCCACCTTCATCCTCACCCTGGCGCGGGCAATGACCCTGCCTTATCTGGTGGTCTATTGCGCGGAGCGCTTCGGCCTGGGGGTGGCTGATGTCGGGTTGGCGCTGGGGGGGGCGTTGATGGCGAGCTCCCTTCTCAGCCTGTACGGTGGTTTCCTGGTCGACCGGTTTTCCAGTTATCGGATTCTCCTGGTGGCCGGAAGTCTGTTCGCCCTGGCGTTTGGCGCTGCCTTTCATACCGCCATGCTCGGCGTGTTCTTCCTGGCGATCGTGGTGGTGAACCTCGCCTATGCAGTCATCGATATCGCTGTCAAAGCCTGCATCGGCACACTGGTGGTCGCGCAGCGAAGAGGCGCGGTGTTCTCGGTCAAGTACACACTCACCAATATCGGCTTTGCCGCCGGGCCATTCCTTGGGGTCATGCTTGCCAAGGTAAGCCCTGGGGTACCTTTCGCGGCTGCCGGACTGGTGGGAGCGGTGTTCGTGCTGGCGTATGCCTTGCTGGGCGAAAAGTTATCCACACCCGTTGCCAGCGCCCCGGCCGAGCAGGGGTTCTTCAAGGTGCTCGGGTATCTCTTCAAAGACTATCGCCTGGTGTGCTTCACCGTGGGTGGCCTGCTCAGCGTGATCGTGTTCGGCCAGTTCTCCGCCTACCTGTCCCAATACCTGCTGGTCACCAGCAGCCCGGAGCACACCTATCAGGTCATCAACTACCTGGTCACCACCAATGCCTGCGTGGTCATTGGCTTGCAGTACCTGGTGGGCTCGCGGATCAACCAGGGCAATCTGTTTCGCATGCTGTGCCTGGGAATGCTGTTTTTCCTGGTGGGATTGGTCGGCTTCAGCGTCGCCGAGCAAGTGCCGGTGTGGGTGATCGCGATGATCGTGTTCACGGTTGGCGAAATCATCATCATCCCCACCGAATACCTGTTCATCGACTACATCGCTCCTGCGCATCTGCGCGGCATCTACTACGGCGCGCAAAACCTGTCGAACCTGGGGGCTGCGCTGGGGCCGGTGCTCTGCGGGCTGGCGCTTTCGCTGTACCAGCCACAGGTCATGTTCTATGTGCTGTGCCTGTGTGTGGTACTGGCGACGGGTTTCTACTACATGGGTTGCAAGGCCAAGGAGGGTGCGCATGATTCACTTTAATACCGCCGGCGCGGGGCTATTGTCGGCGCACGCGTTGGAGGCAATGCAGGGGTTTCTGCAACGCGAACGGGATCAAGGTGGTTACGAGGCCGAGCTGGCCAGCGCGCAAGTGTTGGACAATGAGCTCTATCACAACATCGCCCGCCTCATCGGGGCGCAGCCCGGCGACATCGCGCTGTTCGACAGCGCGACGAAGGCCTGGGTAACGGCGCTCGACGCACTGGATTGGCACGTCGGTGACCGTGTCCTGGTAACGCCCTACGAGTATGCGGGCAATCTCATCGCTCTCGAGCACTTGCGCCAGCGCCATGGGGTGGCGGTCGATGTCATCCCCTTGCTGGAAAACGGCGACCTCGATCTGGCCTGGCTGGCCGAGCATCTGCGCGATGACGTCAAGCTCGTCTCGATCGTCCACGTGCCGTCTTGCTGCGGCATCGTCAATGATGTGGAGGCGGTCGGGAGGCTGCTGCGGGGCCACCCTTGCGTCTTTTTCGTCGACGCCTGCCAGTCGCTGGGGATGTTGCCGATCGATGTCCAGGCCATCGGCTGCGATGTGCTAACGGCTGCCGGGCGCAAGTTTCTCTGTGGCCCCCGAGGTACCGGGTTTGCCTACTTGTCCGAGACGTTTCGCACTGTAGCGAGGCCGAGATTCACCGATCTGCACAGGGCGACCTTCAGTGTTGCCAATGGCGTCAGCCTGGATCAGCAGGATGCCCGCTGCTTTGAGTATGCAGAACGAAACAGCGCCGCGCTGGTAGGGCTGAATATCGCAGTGCAGGAGCGGCTGGCGGGGGGCTATGTCGATGATTGCGCGGCTTACCGGTTCCTTGTGCAGGCGCTCGAGGGCAATGCGCAGCTGCGCCTGATCGCTCCTGGGGCGCGTCAGCGAGGGATCGTGTCGTTTTTCCATGCAGGGGTTCCTGCACCTGAGGTGGTCAGCAGGCTTCGCTTCAATGGCATCAACTGTTGGGCAGGTTATGCCGCTCACACGCCGTACTTCATGAGTGACCGTGGGGGCCCGCGTTTTGTGCGTGTTTCGCTGGGATCCGCCAGCACCGTTTCACAGGCCGAACAGTTCGTGCACTTGCTGCGAAACATTCACCAGTAACGACTGTGGCGTGAGTGACACCGCCCTCGATGGCTGTCACCTGCAACTGGGCCCTATCTGCGCCTCGGCATCGGCTGGCGCCAGGAGCAAGGGGCCTTCCATCGCCTCGACTTAACGAACAGGGACTTTCGATGAACGATGTGAACCGATTCAAACCGTCCGCTGAAATCAAGGAGCGCTTGCGTCCTTTATACGAGAAGGACAACTGGCACTGGGCGCTTGCCCTTGCTCTGGATGTGGCCGTCATCGCGCTCGCGGTGTACCTGAGCCTGCAAAGCCCGTATTTCTATCCGCTGACCGTGCTGATGATCGGCTCACGTCAGCGCGCGCTCGCTTCGTTGTTGCACGAAGCGGCGCACATGACCTTGATGAGCCACAAAGTGCTCTGCCGGCTGATCGGCGAATACTTGCTTGCCTACCCGATCTTCCAGAACTACGAAGCGTATCGCCGCTCCCACGTGCAACTGCATCATCATCACCTGGGGGACCAGCACGCCGATCCCGACCACAGGTACTACATTGATTCCGGTCTGTATGCCGCAAGTGATCGGCTCGACTTTCTCCTGCGTCACCTGCTCAAGAGCATCACGCTGACCAACACCTCGCATTACTTCGTCTACCTGGTGAAAAACCGCGCTGGCGATGTCGTGGCCAAGCCGATGCAGGGCCTCAAACTGCTGGCCGTGCACCTGGTGATCCTGGCGCTGTTCTGGTACTCGGTGGGGCCCTGGGGCTACCTGCTGTTCTGGCTGGTGCCGTACTTCACCGCGTTTCAGGTGATCGGCTGGCTTTCCGAGATATCCGAGCACTTCGGTATGTTCGGGGTATACAAGGATGAAGTGAAGCTGACCCGCAATCGCTTCCCCAGCCTCATCGAGCGCGTGTTCATTGGCATGCATGGCGACAACTATCACCTTACGCACCACCTTTTTGCCGGCGTGCCCTTCTGGAACCTCAAGAAGGCGCACCTGGTACTGATGGACGATCCCAGCTACGCAGAGGCGAACCGTGGTTGTGGCGGAATCTTCACCGCCAAAGGCGAAGCCAGATCCAGCCTTGCCCAGATCTTCGATGCCTATAGAAGCGGTAAGATCAGCGCGGTAATGACCGCCGAGTGACCCGGCAGGGCCGATACGTTCCAATCTGGAACGTATCGGCCACTTGCTTGATTCGCCTTTCATCGAGTGTGTGCCTGGCTGTGTGGTTGTCATGGCATAGGTCATCTTTTCCGGACGGAATCTGCCTTACCTTCACGATCCTGCCTAAACAAGGACGACGAGGTAAACGCTGATGCTGGAAAGGAAACTCGATATTCAGCCACTGTCGGGCGCCGACCTGACGATTCATCTCAACGGTGCCCCGGTGCTTGCCGCTCCAGGTGAAACCGTACTGAGCGTCTTGAATGCCGTCGGGCTGCGCCAGGTGGCGCGCAACGATCATGGCCAGCTCAGCGGTGCCTATTGCGGCATGGGGGTCTGCCACTGCTGCCTGGTGCAGATAGATGGTCGCCCCAAGCGTCGGGCCTGTCAGACCGTGGTCAAGCCCGGCATGAGCATCGAGACCGAGGTCAACCGAGTACAAGCGGAGGTTCACCCATGAGCCTTCGTCCTGTGATCGTCGGTGGCGGCTCGGCCGGCATGGGCGCGGCCATCGAGCTGGCCGAACATGGCGTGGATTGCCTGCTGTTCGATGAGGCCTCGCGCCCCGGTGGCGTGGTCTATCGTGGCCCGTTGCGCGCTGGCGTCGACCTGGGCTACCTGGGCCCGCGCTACACCAAGGCCCTGACCCGCCTGCACGAAGATTTTGCCGCCTGCGCCGAGCGCATCGACCTGCGCCTGAACCATCGCGTGGTGGGAGGGGACGAGCAGCGGCTGATGGTCCTCGATGGCGACGAGCGCCTGCACGAGATCGACTATTCCCACCTGCTGCTGGCCGCCGGTTGCCTTGAGCGCAACGTGCCGTTCCCCGGCTGGACCTTGCCGGGCGTGATCCTGCTCGGTGGCTTGCAATTGCAGATCAAGAGCGGTGTGGTCAAGCCACTGGGCAGTACCCTGATTGCTGGTACCGGGCCTTTGCTGCCACTGGTCGCCTGCCAGCTGCACGCCGCCGGTGCCAAGGTGGCGGGGGTGTACGAGGCCTGCTCGTTCAACCGCATCGCCAAGGAAAGCCTGGCGCTGATGAACAAGCCACAGCTGTTCCTCGACGGCTTGAGCATGCTCGCCTACATGAAGCTCAACGGCATCCCCATGCACTATGGCTGGGGCGTGGTGGGCGCCACCGGGGAGGGCGAACTGCAGGAAGTCGAGGTCGCACCCTATACCCAGGACTGGCAACCGGACATGAGCCGTGTCCAGCGCGAGCAGGTGCGCACCCTGGCTGTGGGCTATGGCTTCATCCCACGTACCCAGCTCAGCCAGCAACTGGGCCTGGCCCATGGCTTCAGCGAGGACGGCTACCTGCGCGCCGAATGCAACGTGTGGCAGCAAAGCAGCCAGCCGAACATTCACCTGGCGGGCGACATGGCCGGGATCCGCGGCGGCGAGGCGGCCATGTTGACCGGGCGCATCGCCGCGGTTTCGATGCTCCAGCAGATGGGCAAGCTCGACGCCGAGCAGGCGATCGAGTGCCGTGAGCGCTACCTGGGCAAGCTGGCGGCGATCAAGCGCTTCCGTTCCGGGGTGGAGCGCTACACCGCCCGCGGCGCAGCGCAAGTCGAACTGCCCCAGGCCGATACGGTGATCTGCCGTTGCGAACACGTGACTCGCGAGCAGATCGATCTGGCCCTGGAGCAGGGCGTGCAAGACATGGCCAGCCTGAAGATGCGCACACGAGTGAGCATGGGCGACTGCCAGGGGCGCATGTGCGTCGGTTACTGCAGCGACCGCCTGCGCAGCGCCACCGGACGCAAGGACGTGGGTTGGTTGCGCCCGCGCTTCCCGGTGGACCCGATCCCGTTTTCCGCATTCGAACAACTCGGCACGGAGGCCTGAGCATGAACAAGCACTACGACATCATCATCGCCGGTGGCGGGGTGATCGGCGCGTCCTGCGCCTACCAGCTGTCCAAGCGCAAGAACCTGAAGATCGCCTTGATCGACTGCAAGCGCCCGGGCAACGCTACCCGCGCTTCGGCCGGCGGCCTGTGGGCCATCGGTGAATCGGTGGGGCTGGGCTGCGGGGTGATCTTTTTTCGCATGATGTCCTCGCGCAGCAAGCGCGAGGCCAACGGCGCGGCGGTGGTGGTCGATTCGAGCACACCGCATATCCTGCCGGAATGCTTCTTCGACTTCGCCTTGCAGTCCAACGCGATTTATCCACAGCTGCACCAGGAACTGATCGAACGCCACGGCATGGACTTCAAGTTCGAGCGCACAGGGCTCAAGTACATCATCCAGGATGAAGAAGACCAGCTGTACGCCGAACATATCGTCAAGCAGATCCCGCACCTGGCCGACCAGGTGCGCTGGCTCGACCGCGACGCGCTGCGCGCTTCGGAGCCGGCGGTGACGCTCAAGGCCAATGGCGCGCTGGAGTTTCTCTGCGATCACCAGGTCAGCCCGTTCCGCCTGGGCGATGCGTTCATGGAGGCGGCGCGGCAGAACGGCGTCGACCTGTACCCGAACGTGAACATCACCGGCGTGCTGCATGAAGGCACCCGGATCAAGGGCGTGCGCACCGCCGAGGCTGGTGAGTTCCATTGCGGCACATTGATCAATGCCGCTGGCGCCTGGGCGGCGGAATTGAGCGAGTGGGCCACCGGGGAGAGCATTCCGGTCAAGCCGGTGAAAGGCCAGATCGTGCTGACCGAGCGTCTGCCCAAGCTGCTCGATGGCTGCATCACCACCAGCGATTGCTACATGGCACAGAAGGACAACGGCGAGATCCTGATCGGCAGTACCACCGAGGAGAAGGGCTTTGATGTCACCAATACCTTCCCGGAGATCAACGGCTTGGTGCAGGGGGCGATCCGCTGCGTGCCACAGCTGGCGCAGGTGAACCTCAAGCGCACTTGGGCCGGCCTGCGGCCTGGGTCACCGGACGAGCTGCCGATTCTCGGGCCTGTGGATAATGTCCAAGGGTATTTCAACGCCTGTGGACATTTCCGTACCGGGATTCTGACCTCGGCGATTACTGGCGTGCTGCTGGACAAGGTTGTCCACAATGAGGCGCTGCCGCTGGATATCACGCCATTCCTGGCGTCGCGCTTCCACAGCGCTGGGGATAAACAGCGGGCCCATGGCTAAGTGGGCTTTGCCCCGCGATCGCGTTGGCAGGCATGACGCAATCGCGGGGCAAGCCCGCTCCCACGGGCGGTGCTGAAAGGTCCGGTCAGATCTGCATCGCCATCCCTTGCACATTCATCGCCGCCTGGCGCAGGGCCTCGGAGCGGGTCGGGTGCGGGTGGCAGGTGAGGGCGATGTCCTCGGCCGAGGCCGAGAACTCCATAGCCACGCAGAACTCGCCGATCATCTCGCTCACGCTTGGGCCGACCAGGTGCACGCCCAGCACCTCATCGGTCTCGGCATCGGCGATGACTTTGGCGAAGCCCTCGGTCTCATGGTTGATCTTGGCGCGGCTGTTGGCGGTGAAGGGGAACTTGCCGACCTTGTAGGCCCGCCCTTCGGCTTTGAGCTGCTCTTCGGTCTTGCCGACGCTAGCCAGTTCCGGGCGGGTGTAGATGACGCCCGGGATGAGGTTGTAGTTGACCTCATGGGCCTTGCCAGCGATGCGCTCGATGCACGACACCGCTTCGTCCTCGGCCTTGTGTGCCAGCATCGGTCCGGAGGTGACGTCGCCGATCACCCAGATGCCAGGCACCGCGCTGCGGTGATGGTCGTTGGCGAGCATGCCGCGCTTGTCGGTTTCCAGCCCGGCGCTTTCCAGGTTCAGGCCTTGGGTATAAGGACGGCGGCCGATAGCTACCAGCACGTAGTCGGCCTGCAGGGTTTCGGCGGTACCACCGGCAGCGGGTTCCAGGGTCAGTGTGACGCCGTCGGCCGCGGCAGTGGCCTGGGTCACCTTGCTGCCCAGCTTGAAGGCCATGCCTTGCTTGGCCAAGGCTTTCTGCAGGGTCTTGGCGGTTTCTTCGTCGGTGCCAGGGCAGATGCGGTCCAGGTATTCGATCACCGTCACTTCGGCGCCCAGGCGACGCCATACCGAACCCAGCTCCAGGCCGATCACCCCGGCGCCGATGACGATCAGGTGCTTGGGCACCTGGGGCAGCGACAGGGCGCCGGTGGAGTCGATGATGCGCTGGTTGTCGATGGTCACGCCAGGCAGCGGCGTGGGTTCCGAGCCGGTGGCGATGACGATGTCCTTGGCCTGCAGGGTGGTTTCGCTGCCGTCCTCGGCCTTGACGATCACCTTGCCAACCCCGTCCAGGCGGCCCCAGCCCTTGATCCAGTCAACCTTGTTCTTGCGGAACAGGTATTCGATGCCCTTGGTCAGGCCCGTCACGCTTTCATCTTTCTGCTTCATCATCTGGCCCAGGTTGAGGGTCGGCTTGACCTCGATCCCCAGATGGGCGAACTCAGCGCCACTGGCTGCCTCATACAACTCGGAAGCGTGCAGCAATGCCTTGGAAGGCATGCAACCGACGTTCAGGCAGGTGCCGCCCAAGGTCGAGCGACCCTCGACACAGGCCACGCTCAGGCCCAGCTGGCCCGCGCGGATCGCTGCGTTGTAGCCGCCGGGGCCGCCGCCGATGATCACCACGTCATAGGATTTCATGGGTTTCGTTACTCCGAGAGTGTGAGGAAGCGAAGAGGGCACAAGGTTAATCTGAGCAGGCATGATTGTATACAATCTGCTGAATAGGCTGCGCCAGATAGTTCTAGACTATGGTCGTGATTACCGGAAACTTCGTACGAATGAACTACCCTGATGCGGTGGCGTCCGACACATTAAGGCGTGGCGTCCCGTATCAACGAAAGGGAGGGTCATGAATGCTTGCGCAACTTCCACCTGCGTTGCAGAGCTTGCACTTACCTTTGCGCGTCAAGCTGTGGGACGGCAACCAGTTCGATCTGGGGCCGAGCCCGCAAGTCACCATCGTGGTCAAGGAACCCCAGCTCATTACCCAGCTCACCCATCCCAACCTCAATGAGCTGGGATCGGCCTTCGTCGAGGGCAAGCTGGAGCTGGAAGGCGATATAGGCGAAGTCATCCGGGTTTGCGACGAACTCAGCGATGCCTTGCTTCAGGATGAAGATGAGGCCGTGCCGGCACGCACTGCTCATGACAAGGCCACCGATGCCGAAGCGATTTCCTATCACTACGACCTGTCCAACGAGTTCTACCAATTGTGGCTCGATCCGGACATGGTCTATTCCTGTGCCTATTTCAAGGAGCCGGACAATGCCCTGGCCCCGGCTCAGCAGGACAAGTTCGACCACTTGTGCCGCAAGCTGCGCCTGCAGGCTGGCGATTACCTGCTGGATGTCGGTTGTGGCTGGGGCGGGCTGGCGCGATTCGCCGCTCGCGAGTACGGCGCCAAGGTGTTCGGCATCACCCTGAGCAAGGAGCAGCTGAAGCTGGGCCGCCAGCGGGTGAAGGAGGAGGGCCTGGCTGACAAGGTCGACCTGCAGATCCTCGACTACCGCGACCTGCCCCAGGATGGCCGCTTCGACAAGGTGGTCAGCGTCGGCATGTTCGAGCATGTCGGCCACGCCAATCTCGAGCTGTACTGCAAGCGGCTGTTCGGTGCGGTGCGCGAAGGTGGCCTGGTGATGAACCATGGCATCACGGCCAAGCATGTCGATGGCCGCCCCGTCGGTCGCGGCGCGGGCGACTTCATTGATCGTTATGTGTTCCCCCATGGCGAGCTGCCGCACATCTCGATGATCACTGCACGGATTTGCGAAGCGGGTCTGGAGGTGGTCGACATCGAGAGCCTGCGGCTGCACTACGCCAAGACCCTCAACCACTGGAGCGAGAACCTCGAGAACCAGCTGCATCGCGCCGCCGCGCTGGTGCCGGAGAAGACCTTGCGTATCTGGCGCCTGTACCTGGCCGGTTGTGCCTATGCCTTCACAAAGGGCTGGATCAACCTCCATCAGATTCTCGCAGTGAAGCCTTACGCCGACGGTCACCACGACCTGCCATGGACCCGTGAGGACCTGTATCGCTGACCTGTACAGCGGCGTGCTTGTCCGGCACGCCGCTGCGCGCTACAGGATCGGTGAAATCAGGCGTGCGATGCGCATCCCCAACTGCTGCAGACGATGGGTGTCGCGGCTGTCTTCAGCGGTGATCTCCCTGGCCTGCTCGAAATCATTCACCAGCATGTGCTCGACCTGATCGGCAAAGGCGCGATCCACCGTGAGCAAGGTGATCTCGAAATTCAGCCGGAACGACCGGTTGTCGAGGTTGGCGCTACCGATGGCACTGACCTCATCGTCCACCAGCACCACCTTCTGGTGCAGGAAGCCCGGTTGATAGCGGAACATGCGCACCCCGGCGCGAACCGCTTCGAAGGCGAACAGGCTGGAGGCGGCGTAGACGATCCGGTGATCGGGACGTGAGGGAATCAGGATACGTACGTCGACGCCCCTCAGTACCGCCAGGCGCAGGGCGGCGAAGATGGCTTCGTCGGGAATGAAGTAGGGGCTGGTGATCCATACCCGGCTGCTTGCCGAGTGAATCGCCTCTAGGAAGAACAGCGCGCAGGTTTCCTGGGGGTCGGCCGGTCCGCTGGCCAGTGCCTGGCACAGCACGCCATCCTCGGGGTAGGCATCAGGCAGGATCAGCGGCGGGAGCTGGCGCGTGGCCCAGTACCAGTCCTCGGCGAAGGACTCCTGCAGGCAGGCCAGCACCGGGCCGCTTATCTGCACGTGGGTATCGCGCCACGGCGAGAGCTTGGGGTGTGCCCCGAGGTATTCGTCGCCCACGTTGTGGCCGCCGAGAAAACCTTGCAGGCCATCGACCACCACGATCTTGCGATGGTTGCGAAAGTTGACCTGGAAACGGTTGAACCAGCCGCGCCGTGTGGCGAACGCTTCGATCTGCACGCCACCGTCACGCAGCACCTGGCTGTAGCTGCCCGGCAGCGCGTGACTGCCGACGCGGTCGTAGAGCACGAACACCCGTACACCTTCGGCGGCCTTGCGCAGCAATAGCTGCTGCAGCTCCTTGCCCAGGGCATCGTCGTGGATGATGAAGAACTGCACCAGCACGGTGTCCCGCGCCATGCGGATGGCGGAAAAGATCGCCTCGAACGTGGCCGAGCCATCGATCAGCAGTTTCACTTCGTTGTTGGCCAGGCATGGCATGCGCCCGAGCCTGGGCATGGCGCGCAGGGCGGCATAGCCGCCCGACTCCCGGGCGGTCAGTGCTTCCTCCACCCATGGGCGCCAGTTCAGGTTGGCCATGGCCACATGCATTTCCTGGTTGGCCTGACGCCGCGCCTGGATATACGCATAGAAGGAGCGGGCGCCGAATACCAGGTAGGGGATGAGGGTGAGGTAGGGGATGAACAGCAGCGACATGGCCCAGGCAATCGCACCTTGGGCGGTGCGTACGGTGAACACCGCATGGAGCGCGGCGGCCAGGCCGAGCAGGTGAATCAGACCGAGCACGTAACCGAAAAAGTAGGGGCTGTGGTAATCCATACGCATCCTGCTTGCCGAGAGCACTGCTGCTAACAGACCACGTTCGAGGGGGCCACTGCAACCCGCAGGCGAATTCGGCGTCTAAAGGCTCAGTCCGGCCAGAGCCGGTATTTCGAGGAGCTTTCATCCATGAAGATTCGTCTGCCACTGCTCGCCCTGGTACTGGGGTTGGGCAGCCCGCTGGTTCACGCGCAGATGTTGCAACCCGGCTTGTGGGAGTTGACCACCAGCAACATGCAGGTCGATGGCAAGCCGTTGCCAGACATGGAGTTCATGCTCGGCCAGTTGAAGAACCTGCCGCCCGAGCAACGGGCGATGATGGAAGGTGCCCTGGCCAAGCAGGGCATCACCGTGGGCGGCAAGGGTGTGCGTTCGTGCCTGACACCCGAGCAGGTCAAGACCAACGACATTCCGCTGCAGGACCCGCAATCGGGCTGTACGCAGAAGATCACCGAGCGCAATGGCAATGTCTGGAAGTTCCAGTTCAGCTGCCCGAAAGCCCAGGGCAACGGCCAAGCCACCTTCCTCAGCGACCGTGAGTTTGTTACCAAGGTCAACGGCACATTCAATGCGTCCGGCGTTCAGCAACAGGGCAGCATGGATACCCGGGCGGTCTGGCTGGGTAACGAGTGTGGAACAGTGAAGCCACGCAGTTGAAGTAGCGCTCACCACCGATGTTGAGTAACCGCGACCGCGTCGTGGGCATGCAGGCTCTCTGCGTGTTCCACGCGCACGCTGAACCCCGCCACCTCCTCTATCTGCGCCAATGCCAGGTGCAGGCGCCGGGCAGCATCTTCGCAGAACATCAGGTTCTGACCATTGGCCAGGGCAAATGCCTGTTCGTCTGCGCGCTTCACGGCGGTCTGCACTGCAGTGCCCAGCGCAGCTTCCGCCGCGTCGATCAGCCCTGTCAGGTTCAGCGCTTCCCCTGCAAGGCGTACCTGAAGCCTGGCCAGGCTCCGTTGGCTATGGGGCGTCGCGACGATCCCGTCACTGCTGCCCAGCCATTGGCGAATGCCGCGCCTATCCAATGGCCGATGGGCAAAGTCCCTGTCGAACTGCTCCTGGATCAGTTGCCTTGCAAGTGCTGCCGAGCATGGGCACGTCGACGAGTAGGGCACATTCACTGATAGTTCCACGTGGAACATTTCATATTCCAGCTTGGCATCCACGGTGACCGGGTAGCGCTTCCAGCCAGCCAACGGGCTGATCAGTGCCGACCGTTTGAGCAGATGATCAAAGGTCAGGCGCAGATAAGCATTGTTGGACAGGCCGGTGTGGCTAAGCAGAAATGCCCGCAGTATCTGGCGTAGAAGCGGGGGTGACAGGGGTTGTTGCTCCAGCGCCTCCAATGCCAGGTACAGCCGGGACATGTGGATGCCGCGTGAGCCTCCATCGTCGAGGCTCACTCCGGCATCGGCGAAAGCGGTTACGGTGCGCCCGTCGAGTTGCAGCGCGACGGCGATGCCACTCATGCCCACCCAGTCCAGCGGCAGTGCCTGTTGGTTGCTCTGGGCGGCGACATCGGGAAGGGAGAGGCTGGTCATGGAAGAAATCCTGAACGGTTGATAGTCACCGGCAACCGCCGATGAGGCTGCAATGCAGGTTGAAGCGTTGGCCGCTGGAGCTGGAAACACGATTCTGCGTGGTCCATCCAATACGCCGGCTGTAACCCACCCAAGCCTCGCCGTCGCTGGCCAGGCCGGTGAAAAACGTCAATGCGCCATGGCGGCTGTTGGTCTGTGCCCACAGCCGCTTGCTCGCAACTTCATACCCACGCAGGTAAAAGGTGCTGCCTTCGGTTCGCACGCTGTAGTAGTTGCCCTTGCTGTCCTGGCAGGCCAGCAAGGTTGCGCTGCGGGTGCACCGTGCAAGGTCGGTAGTGGGCATGGCAAAGAGCTGCTCTGGATGGACGAGCAGCAGCAGGGCGATGACGCCAGGTAGTTTCATGACGCTCTCCAGACAACCGTTCGGCGATACGGCTTGGCGAAATTGTATTGTTATAATATAACATTATGCAATGCATCGTTTCGAATGCGCCTGCCCGATGAGGTTCGTCATGCCCAACCGTCTTCCTGTCACCGTGCTGTCCGGCTTCCTGGGTGCCGGCAAGAGCACGTTGCTCAACCATGTCCTGCGCAACCGTGACAACTTGCGCGTGGCCGTGATCGTCAACGACATGAGTGAAATCAACATCGATGCCAGTGAGGTGCAACGCAATGTCAGCCTCAACCGCGCTGAGGAAAAGCTGGTTGAGATGAGCAACGGCTGCATCTGCTGCACACTGCGTGAAGACCTGCTGGAGGAGGTGGCCCGGTTGGCGGGCGAGGGTCGCTTCGATTACCTGCTGATCGAGTCCACGGGTATTTCCGAGCCGCTGCCGGTCGCCGAGACGTTCACCTTTCGCGATGAGCAGGGCCGCAGTCTCTCCGACATGGCGCGCCTCGACACCATGGTCACTGTTGTCGATGGGCTGAACTTCCTTCGCGATTATCAGGCAGCCGACAGCCTGGCCAGTCGGGGCGAGACCTTGGGCGAAGGTGACGAACGTTCGATCAGTGACTTGCTGATCGAGCAGGTCGAATTCGCCGACGTGTTGCTGCTGAGCAAGATCGACCTGATCAGCCAGCATGAGCGCGAAGAATTGACCGCCATCCTGCGCAGCCTCAATGCGCGGGCGCAGATCGTGCCAATGGTGATGGGCCAGGTGCCTTTGGCGCGCATCCTCGATACCGGCCTGTTCGATTTCGACCAGGCCGCGCAGGCGCCGGGCTGGCTGCAGGAGCTGCGTGGCGAACATGTGCCGGAAACCGAGGAGTACGGTATTGCCGCGACCACCTGGCAGGCGCGCCGGCCATTCCATCCGCAGCGTTTCTTCGACTTTATCCACAAGCCCTGGAGCAACGGCCGCTTGCTGCGCTCCAAAGGGTTCTTCTGGCTGGCCAGCAAGTTCCAGGAGGCCGGTAGCTGGTCGCAGGCCGGGGGCATGATGCGCCATGGCCTGGCTGGTCGTTGGTGGCGTTTCGTGCCGCGCGAGCAATGGCCGCAGGATGAAGAGAACACTGCGGCGATCCTCAAGCAGTGGTCCGCGCAAGCGGGCGACTGCCGCCAGGAACTGGTGTTCATCGGGCAGAACATCGACTTTGCTCGGTTATCCACAGAGCTGGAAGCCTGCCTGCTCGATGACCAGGAAATGGAGTTGGGGCCGATGGGCTGGCTGCGCCTGCCGGACCCGTTTGGTGAGTGGCATGAGGACGCTGCGGCATGACTGTGGATATCCGCCAGGTCTTCGGTGAGTCACCCCAGGTGATGACGGAGATTCTCCAGGATGGGGTCAACCTCGCGGTCTGGCAGCGCCGCCTGCCGGCCCAGGTCGAAGACTTCGCCAACCTGGTGCTGAGCCTGGGCCAGCCATTGGCCGATGAGCGCGTGATCGAGGTGGATGAACGCCAGCCGCCAGCGTTGCCCGGGCTGCTCAGAGAAACCGCCGATCTACATGGCTACGATGGTTTCGTCGCCGATGTGGCCTGGCTGGTGGCGGCCTATACCTGCTTGCTGGGTGCTCGGCGCCTGGGGGTGCGGCTGCGGGTGCTTGAGGGGGCGATGTGCCCGCGCATGCATGTGGACCATGTGCCATTGCGCCTGCTCAGTACCTACGCTGGCGCAGGTAGCGAATGGCTGCCAGAGGGTGCCATCGACCGTGCCCGGTTGCAGCTGGCGCCGCCGCCTGTGGATAACGTCCGGCGATTGGTGGCGGGAGAGGTAGCCCTGCTCAAGGGCGAGAAGTGGCTGGGCAACGAGGGTGCGGGCTTGGTCCACCGGTCCCCGCAGACCCCCGCCGGGGAACGTCGCTTGCTGTTGAGCCTGGACTGGTTGGCATGAATTGCCGGACGCCCCGGTATAGACTGCCATCAAGCCCTTGCGATACCGAGCCATGTTGCAGAACATCCCCACCCATGTGATCGCCGGCCCGCTAGGTGCCGGCAAGACCAGCCTGATCCGTCACTTGCTGGAGCAACGACCAGCTGGTGAGCGTTGGGCCGTGCTGGTCAACGAATTTGGCCAGATCGGCCTGGATGCCGCCTTGCTCAGCCGTGATGAGGTGGGCATCGCCATCGGAGAGGTGGCGGGAGGCTGTCTGTGCTGCGTCAATGGCGCACCGTTCCAGGTGGGGCTCGGCCGCCTGCTGCGCAAGGCGCGCCCGGATCGCCTGTTCATCGAACCGTCCGGCCTCGGTCACCCCCTCCAATTGCTGGAGCAACTGGGGCGGGCGCCTTGGACCGGTGTACTGTCGGTCCAGCCACTGTTGATGGTGCTGGATGCCGCCGCCCTTTCCCGGGGCGCTGACTTGCCCGAGGCACAGAGCATGGCATTGGCGAAGGCGGGGTTGCTGCTGTTCAACAAGGCGAGTGCCGTGGATGCTGCCACCCGCCTGTTGATAACTGCATCATTGCCTGAAGTCCCGGCGTTGTGGACGGATCATGGCGCGCTAGCGCTCGCCGGTTTGCCTGTATCGTCCGCGGCGCCAGCGGGTTCACTCGACCTTTCCAGCCTGCCTGTGGATAACAGCCCCGTCCCACGGCCCTCCTTGTGGGTGGATCCGCGGCAACCGATCTGTCAGTTCCGGTTGGCCGAGGAGGGCTGGAGCGTAGGTTGGCGCTGGCATCCGGGGCAGGTCGTGGATGAAATGGCGCTATGTGGCGTTCTTGAGCAATGGCCTTGGCGCCGGGCGAAGGGGGTTATCCACAGCGCGGCGGGGTGGCAGTCGTTCAATGGCCTGGAACGTGGGGCGCTGGAATGGCGGCCCAGCGAATGGCGCAGGGACTCGCGCATCGAGCTGATATTCGATCAGCCACAACCCTTGCAGATGCTCCAGGCGGCCATCGGCAAGTGTTACCTGGCGGAGTGATCAATTGCGCCAGCGGTTATGTTCCTGGCGCCACTGCTGCATTTCGATGACGTTGTCGGTACGTGGTGGGGTATTTATCTCGAACGGGTAGGGGGCGAGTTCGATCTGCATGGTGTGGGCACCGAACTGGGTGACGGTGCCGGGGTGGCGTTGTTCGCCGGTAACGGTGAACTCGAAGTTGTAGATGCGCGCCAGGCGCTTTCGGCCATTGGCGTCGCGCACGAAGGCGATGCGCTTGAGTGCCACGGCGTCGTCGAGCAGTTCCAGGTCGAGCTTGGCGCAATGCTGCTTGACCCGCGCCAGGGCCTTCTCGCGTAGCCCGTGGTTGTGCCACAGCCAGGCGCCTGCGGTCGCCACCAGCATCAGGACGAAAAGGTTTTCCAGGGTCAGCATTTGCGTAAGCTCCAGACAGGTCGATCCAGCTTAACTGCGTCTCTGGCCTGTCGTACAGATGGCAATCGGGTTCATACTGCGGGCCGCACATTTCTTCACACAGTTTCGGAAGCGCCCTGCATGAAACGTACACCGCACCTGCTCGCCATTCAGTCCCACGTGGTCTTTGGACACGCCGGCAACAGCGCCGCGGTGTTTCCCATGCAGCGGGTCGGGGTCAACGTCTGGCCACTCAACACGGTGCAGTTCTCCAACCACACTCAGTATGGCCAGTGGGCGGGGGAAGTGCTTGCGCCAGCGCAAATTCCTGCGTTGGTGGAAGGCATTTCCAATATTGGCGAACTGGGCCACTGCGACGCGGTGCTGTCGGGTTACCTGGGCAGTGCCGAGCAGGGGCGGGCGATCCTGGCTGGCGTCGAGCGGATCAAGGCGGTCAATCCCAGGGCCTTGTACCTGTGCGACCCGGTCATGGGCCATGCCGAGAAAGGTTGCATCGTGCCGGCCGAGGTCAGTGAGTTCCTGCTCGAGCAGGCCGTGGCCAAGGCCGATATCCTGTGCCCCAACCAGCTCGAGCTGGACAGTTTCTGTGGCCGTCGCGCGCAGTCGCTGGAGGATTGCGTGGGCATGGCGCGCGGGTTGCTGGAGCGTGGGCCGCAGGTTGTGCTGGTCAAGCACCTGAATTATCCACTGCGCGCGGACGATGCCTTCGAGATGCTCCTGGTAACCCGTGAAGCCAGCTGGCACCTGCGTCGGCCGTTGCTGGCGTTCCCGCGTCAGCCGGTAGGGGTGGGCGACCTGACGTCAGGTTTGTTCCTGGCCCGGGTGCTGCTTGGCGACAACTGGCTGCACGCCTTCGAGTTCACCGCCGCCGCCGTGCATGAGGTGCTGCTGGAAACCCAGGCCTGCGCCAGCTACGAACTGCAACTGGTGCGGGCCCAGGATCGCATCGCCCATCCACGGGTGCGCTTCGAGGCGCAGCGCTTGATGTACTAGATGGCGTCGGTCTTGAGGTTCTGGTAGCGCTGCTCCAGCTCCTGGCGGATCTGGCGGCGCTGCTGGCCTTGCAGGAAGCGGCGCTTCTCCTCGCTGCTCTGCGGCTGGCGCGGTGGCACCTTCACCGGACGACGGTCGTCGTCCACCGCGACCATGGTGAAGAAGCAACTGTTGGAGTGGCGCACCGAGCGCTCGCGGATATTCTCGGTGACAACCTTGATGCCCACCTCCATCGAGGTGTTGCCGGTGTAGTTGACCGAGGCCAGGAAGGTCACCAGCTCGCCGACGTGCACCGGCTCGCGGAAGATCACCTGGTCCACCGACAGGGTCACCACATAGGTGCCGGCATAGCGGCTGGCGCAGGCATAGGCGACTTCGTCGAGGTACTTGAGCAGGGTGCCGCCGTGTACGTTGCCAGAGAAATTGGCCATGTCCGGTGTCATCAGGACGGTCATGGTCAGCTGGGCGTTTCCAGGTTCCATAGAGAGCTCACGGTGAATTTGCACGGTATCGGGGCGGGTATCTGCAGACACTTCTGTTTCCCCTCTTTGAGGTTTCCCATCCTGGTACGGGACGTCGGCTGACGCTCCATCGTCACGCCAATATTGCCATCGGCGGTGTCGGATCTGCCGATCTGTTTCTGCATATTGCATTGGCAATTTGTGGCAAGGCGCGATGTTAACCTGACGACGCCCATGCAACGTGGGCTTTTGCGTCAATCACAACAGTATGTGCCCGCTCCGCGCCCAGGGTCTTATCGGTAGAGGAGCGGTTCGCCCCAGCATCGAAAACAAGGAGTAACACGCCATGCATGCCATCAGCTTCATCCAGGATCTGGCGGTGATCATGCTGGTTGCCGGGGTGGTCACCATTCTCTTTCATCGCTTCAAGCAGCCTGTGGTGCTGGGCTACATCGTCGCCGGCTTCATCATCGGTCCACACACGCCGCCGTTCGGGCTGATCCACGACGAAGACACGATCAAGACCCTGGCCGAACTGGGGGTGATCTTCCTGATGTTCTGCCTGGGCCTGGAGTTCAGCCTGCGCAAGCTGTTCAAGGTCGGCGCCACGGCGTTCATCGCCGCCTTCCTGGAAATCGTCCTGATGATCTGGATCGGTTTCGAGATAGGTCGCTGGTTTGGCTGGAACACCATGGATTCGCTGTTCCTCGGGGCGATCCTGGCGATTTCCTCGACCACCATCATCGTCAAGGCGCTCAACGACCTGAAAATGAAGAACGAGCGCTTTGCCCAACTGATCTTCGGCGTGCTGATCGTCGAGGACATTCTCGGCATCGGTATCATCGCGCTGCTGTCGGGCATAGCCGTCAGTGGCACGGTGAGCTCTGGCGAGGTGTTCTCGACCGTGGGCAAGTTGTCGCTGTTCATGATCGTCGCGCTGGTCATCGGCATCCTGCTGGTGCCGCGGTTGTTGGCCTACGTGGCGAAGTTCGAAAGCAACGAGATGCTGCTGATTACCGTGCTGGGCCTGTGTTTCGGCTTCTGCCTGCTGGTGGTCAAGCTCGAGTACAGCATGGTGCTGGGTGCCTTCCTGATCGGCGCGATCATGGCCGAGTCCCGTGAGCTGCTGAAGATCGAGCGCCTGATCGAGCCGGTGCGCGACTTGTTCAGTGCCATCTTCTTCGTGGCCATCGGCTTGATGATCGACCCGTCGATCCTGCTCGAGTACGCCTGGCCGATCGTGGTCATCACCCTGGCGGTGGTGCTGGGCAAGATGCTCTCCTGCGGCATGGGGGCGTTCATTGCCGGCAATGATGGGCGCACTTCACTGCGTGTGGGGATGGGGCTTTCGCAGATCGGTGAATTCTCCTTCATCATCGCCGCCCTGGGCATGACCCTGCAGGTCACCAGCGACTTCCTCTACCCGGTCGCGGTGGCCGTCTCGGCCATCACCACCTTGCTCACACCCTACCTAATTCGCGCTGCCGACCCGTTGTCGATCAAGCTGGGCAAGGTAGTACCAAGCCGTCTGGCACGGGTGCTTTCACTGTACGGCGAGTGGTTGCGCAGTATCCAGCCCCAAGGCGAGGGGGCCATGCTGGCGGCGATGATCCGGCGCATCTTGTTGCAGGTGGGGGTTAACCTGGCGCTGGTGATCGCGATCTTCTTCAGTGGCGGCTACTTTGCCGGGCGTATCGGCGCCTGGTTGAGCGAATGGGTCTCGGATGCCGGTCAGCAGAAGGCACTGATCTGGGGCGCGGCGTTGCTGCTGTCGCTGCCGTTCCTGATCGCCGCCTATCGCAAGCTCAAGGCGCTGTCGATGCTGCTGGCGGAGATGGGGGTCAAACCCGAGATGGCGGGGCGGCATACCCAGCGTGTACGGCGGGTAATTGCCGAGGTGATACCGTTGTTGTCACTGCTGGTGATCTTCCTGCTGCTGTCAGCCTTGTCGGCGAGCATTCTGCCGACCAGCGAACTGCTGCTGATCATCGCGGTAGTGGCGGCGGTGGTGGTGGCGCTGCTGTGGCGCTGGCTGATACGTGTGCATACGCGAATGCAGGTGGCGTTGCTGGAGACGTTGGAGAACAGCCGCGATCATTCGCACTGAGGGAGCGGTTAACGCTTTCTGCGCAAGATTTCACCGTCGTCCGAGGGGATGGAGCGGTAGCAGTGTCGCCAGGCGCAGAGAGCCTGGCGATTCTACGAGTGATTGGTAGCTATAAGCCATCACTTTGTGCGGGTATTTCTCATTCAGCTTTCCAGCCAGACATCCCGCGCCCAGTGCCAGACCGATTCCCAGCTTTCCTCGGTGACGATTTCCTCTTCACCGGACCACAGCACCACGGTGCCGTCCTCTTCAACGCAGTAGAAATCGTCTCCGTCCTGGCAGATCGGGATGAGGTCGCGGGGCACGCCGGCGTCCCAGGCATTGGCCGCCACCTCCGGCAGGTAGGTGTGGGATTGCGGGTCGGTCACGGTCACCGGCTCGAGGCTGCCGTACACCACGTCACTGACGGTCAGCAGGTATTCCTTGAACACGAAGGGGATATTGATGAACAGCTCTTCCTCGATTTCGACCAGCTGATCCTCGTCCGGCAGTTCCAGCGGCACCGGTACCGGCTCGTTGGCTTCACGGAGTTGTTCGATCACTTCTTCCACGGTTCACATCCTCTGACCTTATGACAACGCTGCGCGTTATACCCTAGTAGGCCGGTCTGGCAAAAGCAAAAACCCCGGGACAGGCCCGGGGTTTTTTCTGCAACGTGCGACGGTTA
Source organism: Pseudomonas sp. RC3H12 (assembly GCF_018596375.1). Lineage (NCBI taxonomy): Bacteria > Pseudomonadati > Pseudomonadota > Gammaproteobacteria > Pseudomonadales > Pseudomonadaceae > Pseudomonas > Pseudomonas sp. RC3H12. The sequence goes on from NZ_CP075595.1 coordinate 4,912,610, forward strand.
ACCGTTTTGGCGGATACCGGCCAGCAGCCAAGGCTGGTTTTCGCCCTGGGCGCGAACCATGTGCCAGCTTTCGCTGAACGCTTCGCCCTGGTCGAAGCGCGAAGTCTTCGACACGCCACGGAAGGTAAGGGTGGCGTCGGTCTGGTCGGCGCGGTCGTCTACGCCGTCCAGTTGCACATCGAGGTCGTCGATGTAGGTGGACTGGAAGCCTTCACCTTGTTCCGCGCGCTCACGCTTGAGGAACTCGAGCATCTGCGGGGTGACGAACTCGGCGATCTTGTCCATCTCGTTGGCGTCCCAGTGCTGCTGCAGCGACTGGAAGTGCGAACGGGCGGCGGCCAGGAAGCTGGCTTCGTTGAACCAGGCCGGGGCGTTGATTGCAGGCGCGGCAACCGGTGCGGCGGCACCGCCGAAGATCGACTGCGGGGCGGCCTGCGGCTGGGCTTCACGCTGGTACGGGGCATGGCCGGCGGCAGCGTGTTGCGGCTGCTGCTGGCGGCGTCGCGCGGCGATGAAGCGGAAGACCAGGAAGGCGATCAGGCCCATGATCAGGAAGTCGAGGATCTGCATGCCATCGAAGCCGTCGCCCATGAACATGGAGGCCAGCAGGCCACCGGCGGCGAGGCCGGCCAGTGGACCGAGCCAGCGCGAGGCGCCGCTGGCGGCAGCGGGTGCGCGGCCTGGCGCGGTTGGGGCGGCGGCAGGGGTGGTCGGGGTTGCCTGGCGGGTCTGGTGGATAGGCGCGGAGCCCGAGCTCTTGCCGCCACCGAAGCGCTTGGCGTTGGCGTCGAGGCTCAGCGTCAGGCCGACGCAGAGCGCCAGAGCGATGCTAAGAAAACGTTGCATAAGTTGGGGATTCCCGTTTGTGTGGATTGCACGCGCGTCATGGTGCACATGAACCGGCAGACATAGCCAGCGACAACATGTTTCGAGCTTTTGCCTGATAGTCGGGAATGCGGACGGGCGTTGTCTGAAAGGTCATCGCGGGGCACGCCCCGCGATTGGGCTCAGATGGCTTCCAGCTTGGCGTATCCAAGCATCAGCCATTTGCTGCCTTCGGAGAAGTTCACCTGCACCCGCGCCTGGGCACCGGAGCCCTCGAAGTTGAGGATCACGCCTTCGCCGAACACCGCATGCTGCACCCGCTGGCCAAGGCTGAAGGCGGTCTGCGGGATGCTGGCGTTGGCGAACAGGCTGCTCGCGGGCGTCTTGGCGCCGCCGAACGGGCGGCTGACGGTATTCGACAGGCGCACTTCCTGCACCAGCCCGGCCGGAATCTCCCGGACGAAACGCGACACCTTGTTGTAGGTTTCGCTGCCGTACAGGCGACGGGTTTCGGCGTAGGTCATGAACAGCTGGCGCATGGCCCGGGTGATGCCCACATAGGCCAGGCGCCGTTCTTCTTCGAGGCGGCCGGGTTCTTCGAGGCTCATCTTGTGCGGGAACAGGCCTTCCTCCATGCCCACCAGGAACACGTAGGGGAACTCCAGGCCTTTGGCGCTGTGCAGGGTCATCAGCTGGATGCTGTCCTCGTGCTCGTCGGCCTGGGTGTCCCCGGCCTCCAGCGAGGCATGACCGAGGAACGCCGACAGTGGCGACAGGTCGGCGTCGTCGTCGCTGGTCTCGAAGTTGCGCGCCGCGCTGACCAGTTCCTCAAGGTTTTCCACCCGGGCCTGGCCTTTCTCGCCCTTTTCTTCCTGGTGGTAGATGATCAGGCCGGACTGTTCGATGACGGTCTGGGTCATCAGGTGCAGTGGCATGTCCAGCACCTTGGCGGCGAGGTTCTCGAGCAGCTCGATGAAGGCACCCAGCGCACTGGCGGCGCGGCCCTTGAGGGCCTTGGCAGCCAGCAGCTGGCACATGGCGTCCCACATCGACAGCTGGCTGTGGCGGGCGTGTTCGCGGATGGCCTCGACGGTCTTCTCGCCGATGCCGCGTGGCGGCACGTTGATCACCCGCTCCAGCGCCGCGTCGTTGCCGCGGCCCTCGAGCAGACGCAGGTAGGCCATGGCGTTCTTGATCTCGGCGCGTTCGAAGAAGCGCTGGCCGCCATAGATGCGGTAGGGGATGCGTTCGCGCAGCAGGGCCTCTTCCAGCACCCGCGACTGGGCGTTGGAACGGTAGAGGATGGCGATCTCGTCGCGAGCGTTGCCCTGCTTGATGAGACTTTCGATGGTCTCTACCACGTAGCGCGCTTCGTCGTGCTCGTTGTACGCAGCGTAGAGCGTTAGGGGTTCGCCCTCGCCCATGTCGGTCCACAGTTCCTTGCCCAGGCGTCCGCTATTGTTGGCGATCAGGGCGTTGGCCGCCTTGAGGATGCCGCCGGTGGAACGGTAGTTCTGCTCCAGGCGGATCAACTCGGCGTCGGGGAAGTCGGCGGTGTACTGGTGGATGTTCTCGATCTTGGCGCCACGCCAGCCGTAGATCGACTGGTCGTCGTCACCCACCGCCATCAGGCTGTCGCCACCGGAGGCCAGCAGGCGCAGCCAGGCGTACTGCACGGCGTTGGTGTCCTGGAACTCGTCCACCAGCAGGTGGCGGAAGCGGCGCTGGTAATGCTTGAGCAGGTCCGGTTGGTCGCGCCACAGGTCGAGGGCGCGCAGCAGCAGTTCGGAGAAATCGATGACCCCGGCGCGGTCGCAAGCCTGTTCATAGGCGACATAGATGTCGCGCATGGTGGCCAGGAACAGGTCGCCGCTGGCCTGGATATGCCGCGGGCGCAGGCCCTCGTCCTTCTGGCCGTTGATGAACCACTGCACCTGGCGCGCGGGCCATTTCTGCTCGTCCAGGCCCATTTCGCGGATCACCCGCTTGACCAGGCGCTGCTGGTCGTCGCTGTCGAGGATCTGGAAGTTCTGCGCCAGCCCTGCCTCCTGCCAGTGCGCCCGCAACAGCCGGTGGGCCAGGCCGTGGAACGTGCCGACCCACATGCCGGCCGGATTGATGCCCAGCAGTTGCTCGATACGCTGGCGCATTTCCGCCGCGGCCTTGTTGGTGAACGTCACCGACAGGATCGAGTGCGGCGAAGCCTGTTCGACCTGGATCAGCCAGGCGATACGGTGCACCAGCACGCGGGTCTTGCCCGAGCCGGCGCCGGCCAGCACCAGTTGGCGCCCGACGGAGGCCGCCACGGCCTGGCGCTGGGCGTCGTTGAGGGAGTTCAGCAGGAGGGAGAGGTCGTCATTATGCATGCGGGCATTCTATGGCCGCGCGCAGGCAGGGGCAAACGCCCGCGCTGCAAATCACCGCACAGGCCATCTACCGTTCATCGGCGCTGCTGGCAGCGCCCCGTGGTTGAGCGGTCAGACCTGGACGGACAAGACATTTTCCAAATCATGACGTAGAGCAGTTTGGTCTGACGCGACGCTTGTGTATTCTCCCTGCACATTTGTGGTCAGCCATAACAAGAACTCAAAAGAATCCAGCCATATGACCCAGGATTGCATGGCGATCGGAGCATCGCCGGAGACGACACGGAGCGTTCGCAGGCAATTCGCCACCCAACTGTCGATCGAGCGTACTCGCCTGCTTTACCAGGGCTCTCTGCTGCCCACGTTGTTCATGCTGCTCAACGGCCTGCTCAGCGCCTGGCTGCTGTGGGGCCCTGGGCGCTATCTGCTGGTTGGCGTGTGGATGGCCTGGCTGCTGGCACTGGTGGTGCTGAGGGTGATCCAGGTGGCGGCCTTCGAATCGGCGACACCGGTTCGTCAGGCCAAACCAGTCTGGCGGCGGATGTTCCTGCTCGGTTCTGCGTTCAGCGGCCTGACCTTGGCCAGTGCGGTGATAGCCCTGGCGCCGGCGGACAACTTCGTGCAGCAGGCCTGGGTGTTCGGCTTGCTCGGGGCGGCGGCGTTGTCGGCCAGTGTCGCCTACGCGGTCAGCCTGCCGGCGTTCCTCAGCTTCGCGGTGCCGTGCCTGCTGCCGCCCATCGCGTTTCTCTTCGTCTATGACGCCGGGCACCAGCGTGGCTGGGGGTGGCTGGGGCTGATCCTGCTGGTGGCGCTGATGGTGGTGGCCTGGCAGGTCAATCGCCTGATTGAGCGTGGCTTGCTGCGTCGCTTCCAGAACCAGGCCCTGATCGAACATCTGCAGTGCGCCCAGCGCCACAGCGAGGGGCTGAACCGCAAGCTCAGCGCCGAAATCGCCCAGCGCCGCCAGGCCGAGGACGACCTGCGCCAGGCCCATGCCGGCCTTGAACAGCGCGTGGCCGAGCGCAGCCATGAACTGGACCTGGCCAACCAGGCCCTGAGCAAGAGCGAGCAGCGCCTGGCCCTGGCCCTGCAGGCCAGCGAGCTGGGGCTGTGGGATTGGAACCTGGAGACTGACGAGGTCCATCACACGCAACTGCATGCCCTGTTCGGCCTCGACGCCGAGCAGGTCCGTTCGGTGCGCGCCGACCTCAAGCCGCGGCTGCACCCCGATGACCTGCCGCTGCTGCGGCGCACGCTGGTCGAACACCTCAAGGGGCGTACCGAGGACTACCGGGTCGAGTACCGGGTGCGCCATGCCCAGGGCCACTGGTGCTGGATCGAGGACCGTGGGCGGGCGGTGGAATCCGATGCCCAGGGCAAGGTCCTGCGCATGCTGGGCACCCGTCGTGATATCACCGTACAGAAGGAGCAGGAGGAGCAGCAACGTCTGGCCGCGACGGTTTTTGAGGCAGCCAGCGAGGGCATCGCCATTCTCGATGCCGACTTCCAGCTGCTGGCGGTCAACCAGGCCTTCTGCGATGTCACCGGCTACGGCCGCGCCGAGCTGATAGGCCGCAACGCCCTGGAGCTGCCCTGCAGCCGTGACGCCCGGCGCCACAGCCAGGCCATTGATCAGGCGCTGGACCAGCAGGGCCGTTGGCAGGGCGAGTTGGTCGAGGCGCGCAAGAGCGGCGAACTCTACCCCCAATGGTTGCAGCTCAACAGCGTGAGCGATGTGCGGGGGCGCATCGTCAATATCGTCGGCTTCTTCACCGACCTGTCGGCGCGCCGCGAATCCGAGGAGCGCCTGCGCTATCTGGCGCACTACGACGACCTCACCGGCCTGGCCAACCGTGCGTTGTTCCGCCTGCGCCTGCACGAGGCGGCGCAGCGCATGCGCCTGAATGGCCGCAGCCTGGCGCTGCTGCACGTCGACCTGGACCGCTTCAAGCTGCTCAACGAGAGCCTGGGCCATGAACTGGCCGACCAGTTGCTCAAGAAGATGGCCCAGCGCCTGGCCAACGCGGTGCCCGAGGCCGACACCGTGGCGCGCCTGTCTGGCGACGAGTTCGCGGTGCTGTTTGACGGCTATACCAACTTATCCAGCCTGGTGCGTGTCACCACCCGGCTGCTGGACAAACTGCGCGTGCCCCAGCGTGTGGGCGGGCACGAGGTGGTGATCAGCGCCTCGGTGGGCATCAGCTTGCTGTCCGACGCCAGCCTGGATCTCAATGCCCTGGTCAGCCAAGCCGACATGGCCAAGCAGCATGCCAAGCATCTGGGCGGCGACAGCTTCCAGTTCTATACCGAGAGCCTGCGTGCCAGCACCTTGGAGCGCCTGCAACTGGAGAACCAGTTGCGCAAGGCCATCGACGAAGGCCAACTGCTGGTCTACTACCAGCCCAAGCTGTGCCTGCGCACCGGCCAGCTGCACGCCGCCGAGGCCCTGGTACGCTGGCAGCACCCGCAATGGGGTATGGTGCCACCCAGCGAGTTCATCGGTCTGGCGGAGGAAACTGGGTTGATCGCGCCCATGGGCGAGTTCGTGCTGCGCCAGGCCTGCTGGCAAGCCTGCGAGTGGCTGCGCCAGGGCCTGGAAGTGCGTGTTTCGGTCAACCTGTCGGTGTACCAGTTGCGCCAGGGCAAGCTGGTCAGCCTGGTGCGTCAGGTACTGCAGGAATCCGGCCTGGCGCCGCACCTACTGGAGCTGGAACTGACCGAAAGCCAGTTGCTGGACAGTGTCGAGCACATCATCGCCACCTTCGAGCAGCTACATGCGCTGGGGGTGAAGCTGGCCATCGACGATTTTGGTACCGGTTATTCGTCACTGAGCTACCTCAAGCGTTTCCCGGTCGATTACGTGAAGATCGACCAGGCGTTTATCCGCGGCCTGCTCGAAGGCACGCAGGACGCGGCCATCACCCGGGCGATCATTGCCATGGCCCAGAGCCTGCAATTGAAGGTGGTGGCCGAAGGGGTGGAAACCCGTGAGCAGCTGCAGTTCCTGCGCGAGCACGGCTGTGACGAGGTGCAGGGCTACCTGATCAGCCGGCCGGTCGATGCCGCGTCGTTCAAGGCGCTGCTGGGGCGTTCGACCGCCGACCTGGGCTAGGCGTGCCAGGCCTGGCCCAGGCGCGCCAGCAGGCTGTTGGCCTGTTCCGGGCCATTGCTGCCGGCGGGGTAAGGGCGCGGCGCCTGGAAATGCTCCTCCCACCCCTGCAGGATCGGGTCGATCCAGGCCCAGGCGGCTTCGACCTCGTCGCGGCGCATGAACAACGTCGAATCGCCTTCGAGTACATCCAGCAACAGCCGTTCGTAGGCCTCCCAGCGGCGGGTCTGGGCGAAGGCCTGGGCCAGGTTGAGGTCCAGCTCGACCGGCGCCAGGCGCATGCCCTTGCCTGGGCTCTTGGTCATCATGCGCAGGCTGATGTGCTCGTCCGGTTGTAGCTGGATCAGCAGCTGGTTGACCTGGCCGCCGCTGAACAGCTCGTGCGGAACGGGTTTGAACTGGATGACGATCTGCGAGGAGCGCCGCGCCATGCGCTTGCCGGTACGCAGGTAGAACGGCACGCCGGCCCAGCGCCAGTTGTCGATGTGCGCCTGGACCGCGACGAAGGTTTCGGTGTCGCTGTCGTTGTCCACGTCCTTCTCGAAATAGTAGGCCGGCACTTCCTGGCCGCCGATCTTGCCGGCGCCGTACTGGCCGCGCACGGTCTTGTCCTGTACGTCCTGGCCGGTGATGGGCTTGAGGGCGCGGAGGATCTTCACCTTCTCGTCGCGTACCGCCTCGGCCTCGAACTCCGAGGGGGGCTCCATGGCCACCAGGCAGAGCAGTTGCAGCAGGTGGTTCTGCAGCATGTCGCGGGTGGCGCCGGCACGGTCGTAGTAGGCGCCACGGTTTTCCACACCGAGGGTTTCACAGACGCTGATCTGCACATGGTCGACCTGGCCGTTGCGCCATACCGGCTCGAGCAAGGCGTTGGCAAAGCGCAGGGCCATGAGGTTCTGCACGGTTTCCTTGCCCAGGTAGTGGTCGATGCGAAAGACCTGGGATTCGTCGAACACCGCGCCGATCGCTTCGTTGATCGCGGTGGCCGACTCCAGCGAGTGGCCGATGGGCTTTTCCAGCACGATGCGCGCTTCGCTGTCGGCCAGGCCGGCGATGCGCAGGTGAGTGGCAATCGGCACGAACAGCTTGGGCGCGGTGGCCAGGTAGAAGATCCGCGTCAGGCCGCCGGGCTCCCCCAGGTAGCGGGCCAGGCGGCCGAAGTCGGCGCTCTGCGCCGCGTCCATGGGGAAGTAGTCGAGCCGCGCCGAAAAGCGCTGCCAGACGTCTTCGTCGAAGTCCTGGCGGGCGACCTGCGCCCGGCAATGGCGCTCGGCGAGCTTGACGTAGTCGGTGCGCGGCAGGTTGCGTCGGGCCAGGGCGATAATCCGCACGGCCGTGTGCAGGCGGGCTTCGCGATACAGGTGGTAGAGCGCCGGGAGCAGTTTGTGCAGGGCCAGGTCGCCCGTGCCGCCGAAGACCAGGATGTCGCAAGGAATCGTCAAACCACCACTCTCCACGTTCGATTAGCTGGGCGGGTTGGCAAGCATGTAGTATAACTACAAGAAAGCTACATCCCGGCACGCCGATCATAACCGAGTCCAGCCCGTGAATCTGTTGCAACATATCGACCAATCGCGGCACCTGCTGCGCAAATCGGAACTCAAAGTGGCCGACCATGTGCTGCTCGATCCGGCTGCCGTCATGCACAGCTCGATGGCCGACCTGGCGCACAGCGTGGGGATCAGCGAACCGACCATCGTGCGCTTCTGCCGGGCGATCGGTTGCTCGGGCTTCCAGGATCTCAAGCTCAAGCTGGCGCAAAGCCTGGCTGCCGGTGCCAGCTTCGGTCAGTTCGCCATCCATGAAGACGACTCGGTCGCCGACTACAGCCTGAAGATCTTCGACACCACCCTGCATACCTTGATGGAAGTGCGCGAGCACCTCGATCCGCAAGCCTTGCAGCAGGCGGTGACGGCCATGGCCCAGGCCCAGCGAGTGGAGTTCTACGGTTTTGGTGCCTCGGGCGCGGTCGCGGCGGATGCGCAGCACAAGTTCTTTCGCCTGCTGCTCAGCGCGGCGGCCTACTCCGATCCGCACATGCAGGCAATGTCGGCTGTCACGCTCAAGCCGGGCGATGTGGCGGTGTGCATTTCCCAGTCGGGGCGCTCGAAGGACCTGCTGATCACCGCCAACCTGGTGCGCGAGAGCGGTGCCAACCTGATCACCCTGTGCCCGAGCCAGACACCGCTGGCCGAGCTGTCGACGGTCAACCTGGCCATCGACGTGCACGAGGACACCGAGATCTACACGCCGCTGACCTCGCGCATCGCCCACCTGGTGGTGATCGACGTGCTGGCCATGGGCGTGGCCATGGCCCGCGGGCCGAGCCTGGTCAACCACCTGAAGAGCGTGAAACGCAGCTTGCGCAGCCTGCGCCTGTCGCCCAAGTCGATCAAGGCGACTGACGACTGACCTGCACGCTGTTCGGACATGCGACTGGCGTGGGAGCGGGCTTGCCCCGCGATAGCCTCATCGGGGGGCAAGCCCGCTCCCACGTTGCCTTATCGTCAAGCTTCACGGTTTTGTCACCCTTTCACCACTAAACCGTAAACCCCAAGGCCCACCCTGAAACTCCCCGCATCCTTTCTGGGAGACAGGCAATGGCACGTGATCACGACGGTGTGTACCAACCCAACGCCAAGGCTCGCAAGCAGCAGGAAAAGGATCAGCGCCGCATGGAGTACCGCCGCGCGATCGAATGCTATTGCGACCAGCGCCAGTTGCTGCGCGAACTGGCCGACTACCCTGACCTGCAGGACCTCACGGTGTGGCAGGTATCGGCGGCAACTTTCCCGAGAAACGCTCAACAAGCCCGCTGATCATTGCGCGTTCGCTGCGAATGAATGCTTGGAACGCCAGGGCCACCGGCGATTGCCGCTTGCTCCGGGATTGCACCAGGCACCAGCTGCGGTACAACGGCAGCTCTTCCACAGGTAACTCCCTGAGCATGCCGGTGGCCAGTTCCATGTTGACCGCATGGCGGGTCAGCAGGGCAATGCCCAGCCCGGCCACCACACATTCGCGCTGGGCATCGGTGGAGGCCACCTCGAGGGTCTGGGTGAAATGCACGCGCTTGTCCTTGAAAAACTCCTCGCAGGCCTTGCGGGTGCCCGAACCCTGTTCACGGACCAGCAAGGTGTGCGGCTCGAGATCCTGCAGGCGCAGGCTGTCCGGCTTGCACAACGGGTGTTGCGGCGGTGCCACGGCGACGATCGGGTTGTTCAGGAACGGCAGGAACTCGAGGCCCATGTCCTGGGGCACCATGGACATGATGACCAGGTCGTCGCGGTTGTCCGACAGGCGCCTGATCGCCTGGGCACGGTTGACCACCGTCAGGGTGAGATTGACCTCCGGGTGGCGCTGCTTGAAGGCGGCGAACAGGTGTGGCACGAAGTACTTGGCGCTGGATTCGATCGCCAGTTTCAGTTGCCCCTGCAGTGAGCCCTGCATATCCGACAGCTGCATGTCGAGGTTCTCCAGGCGCCCGAAGATATCCCGGCTGGCGCGTTGCAGCGCTTCGGCGGCCTCGGTCAGGTAAAGCTTCTTGCCGACATACTCGAACAGCGGCTGGCCAACCAGCTCTTCGAGCTGGCGGATCTGTAGACTAACGGCGGGTTGCGTCAGCGCCATCTCCTCGGCCGCCCGGCTGTAGGAGCGCAAATCACACACTTCGTTGAAGATCTGCAATTGACGTAAAGTCATACGCATCAATGACTTGCGCATTTTTTGCGGTGCTCCGGCAAAACCTTGTTACCCAACTATAAGCTTTTGCTTATGCTGCCTCTAACAAATATTGATTTTTGTTTATCGACCTTCAGCGCTAGGGTGAATATGCGACTGGCCAGCGACGTCTGGTCACGCGCCGACCGGTAGAACCGGATCGTCTGTTCCTACGGCTTTGGGAAGACTCCAGTGATAACAAAAATCCTGATCGCCAACCGGGGTGAGATTGCAGTACGGATCGTGCGTGCCTGCGCCGAGATGGGCATTCGCTCCGTGGCGATCTACTCCGACGCCGACCGCCATGCCTTGCACGTCAAGCGCGCCGACGAGGCCTACAGCATCGGTGCCGAGCCCCTGGCCGGCTACCTGAACCCGCGCAAGCTGGTGAACCTTGCTGTCGAGACCGGCTGCGATGCCTTGCATCCCGGCTACGGTTTCCTGTCGGAAAACGCCGAACTGGCGGAGATCTGCGCCGAACGCGGGATCAAGTTCATCGGCCCGGCCGCCGATGTCATTCGCCGCATGGGTGACAAGACCGAAGCGCGCCGCACCATGATCGCGGCCGGCGTGCCGGTCACCCCCGGCACCGAAGGCAACGTCGCCGATATTCATGAAGCCTTGCAGGAAGGCGATCGCATCGGTTACCCGGTGATGCTCAAGGCCACCTCCGGTGGCGGCGGGCGCGGGATTCGCCGCTGCAACAGCCGCGAGGAACTGGAACAGAACTTCCCCCGGGTAATTTCCGAGGCCACCAAGGCCTTCGGCTCGGCGGAAGTGTTCCTGGAAAAGTGCATCGTCAATCCCAAGCACATCGAGGCGCAGATTCTCGGTGACAGCTTCGGCAACGTGGTGCACCTGTTCGAGCGCGACTGCTCGATCCAGCGCCGCAACCAGAAACTCATCGAGATCGCCCCGAGCCCGCAGCTGACCCCTGAGCAGCGTGCCTACATCGGCGACCTGGCCGTGCGCGCGGCCAAGGCGGTGGACTACGAGAACGCCGGTACCGTGGAGTTCCTGCTCGCTGATGGCGAGGTGTACTTCATGGAGATGAACACCCGGGTGCAGGTCGAACACACCATCACCGAGGAAATCACCGGCATCGACATCGTTCGCGAGCAGATCCGCATCGCCTCCGGCCTGCCGCTGTCGATCAAGCAGGAAGATATCCAGCACCGCGGCTTTGCCTTGCAGTTTCGCATCAACGCCGAGGACCCGAAGAACAACTTCCTGCCCAGCTTCGGCAAGATCACCCGCTATTACGCCCCGGGCGGCCCGGGTGTGCGTACCGACACGGCGATCTACACCGGCTACACCATTCCCCCGTTCTACGACTCCATGTGCCTGAAACTGGTGGTCTGGGCGTTGACCTGGGAAGAAGCCATGGATCGCGGCCTGCGGGCCCTGGACGACATGCGCCTGCAGGGGGTCAAGACCACTGCCGCGTACTACCAGGAAATCCTGCGCAACCCCGAATTCCGTAGCGGCCAGTTCAACACCAGCTTCGTCGAAAGCCACCCTGAACTGACCAACTACTCGATCAAGCGCAAACCCGAAGAGCTGGCCCTGGCCATCGCCGCCGCCATCGCCGCCCACGCAGGCCTGTGAGGAACCGAATAATGTCCAAGAAAATCTTTGTTACCGACACGATCCTGCGTGACGCCCACCAGTCCCTGCTGGCCACCCGCATGCGCACCGAAGACATGCTGCCGATCTGCGACAAGCTCGACAAGGTCGGCTACTGGTCGCTGGAAGTCTGGGGCGGCGCCACCTTCGACGCCTGCGTGCGCTTCCTCAAGGAAGACCCGTGGGAGCGCCTGCGCAAGCTGCGTGCCGCGCTGCCCAACACCCGCCTGCAGATGCTCCTGCGTGGGCAGAACCTGCTGGGCTACCGCCATTACAGCGACGACGTGGTCAAGGCCTTCGTGGCCAAGGCTGCGGTCAATGGCATCGACGTGTTCCGCATCTTCGACGCCATGAATGACGTGCGTAACTTGCGCGTGGCCATCGAGGCGGTGAAAGCCGCTGGCAAGCACGCGCAGGGCACCATCGCCTACACCACCAGCCCGGTGCATACCGTCGATGCCTTCGTGCAGCAGGCCAAGCAGATGGAAGCCATGGGTTGCGACTCGGTGGCGATCAAGGACATGGCTGGCCTGTTGACCCCGTTCGCCACCGGCGAGTTGGTCAAGGCACTTAAAGCCGAGCAGTCATTGCCGGTGTTCATCCACTCCCACGACACCGCCGGCCTGGCCGCGATGTGCCAGCTCAAGGCCGTCGAGAACGGCGTCGACCACATCGACACCGCGATCTCCAGCTTCGCCTGGGGCACCAGCCACCCAGGTACCGAATCGATGGTCGCCGCGCTCAAGGGCAGCGAGTTCGACACCGGCCTCGACCTCGAGCTGCTGCAGGAGATCGGCTTGTACTTCTACGCCGTGCGCAAGAAGTACCACCAGTTCGAAAGCGAGTTCACCGCCGTGGACACCCGCGTGCAGGTCAACCAGGTACCGGGCGGGATGATTTCCAACCTGGCCAACCAGCTCAAGGAGCAGGGCGCGCTCAACCGCATGAACGAGGTGCTGGCGGAGATTCCGCGGGTGCGCGAAGACCTCGGCTTCCCGCCGCTGGTGACCCCGACCTCGCAGATCGTCGGCACCCAGGCGTTCTTCAACGTGCTGGCCGGCGAGCGCTACAAGACCATCACCAACGAAGTGAAGCTGTACCTGCAAGGCGGCTACGGCAAAGCCCCCGGTGTGGTCAACGAGCAACTGCGCCGTCAGGCGATCGGCAGCGAGGACGTGATCGATGTGCGCCCGGCCGACCTGCTCAAGCCGGAGATGGCCAAGCTGCGCGCCGACATCGGCAGCCTCGCGCACTCCGAGGAGGACGTGCTGACCTTCGCCATGTTCCCCGACATCGGCCGCAAGTTCCTCGAGGAGCGTGAAGCCGGGACCCTCAAGCCAGAAGCCTTGCTGCCGATTCCGGAAGCCGGCGCGGTGGGGGCGGTGGGCGGTGAAGGCGTGCCGACCGAGTTCGTCATCGATGTCCACGGTGAAACCTACCGCGTCGATATCACCGGCGTGGGCGTGAAGGCCGAAGGCAAGCGCCACTTCTACCTGTCCATCGACGGCATGCCGGAAGAAGTGGTGTTCGAGCCGCTCAACGAATTCGTCGGCGGTGGCGGCAGCAAGCGCAAGCAGGCCAGCGCGCCGGGCCACGTCAGCACCAGCATGCCGGGCAACATCGTCGATGTGCTGGTCAAGGAGGGCGACGTGGTCAAGGCTGGCCAGGCGGTGCTGATCACCGAGGCGATGAAGATGGAGACCGAAGTGCAGGCGGCGATCGCCGGCAAGGTCGTGGCCATCCACGTGGCCAAGGGCGACCGGGTGACCCCGGGCGAAATCCTGATCGAGATCGAAGGCTGACAGAAGCCTTCATCTACAAGCGGTTAACCTCTGGGGAGCGGATGCTCCCCTTTTTTTGCCTGGATAAATCAGCCCGCGCGGCACGCTTCCAGCGTGCGGACTTGTCCCTCAGGCTGCTGGTTTTCCTCACTCAACCAACGCTCGAACCCCGCCGCCACGGTAGGCCATTCGGTATCGGTAATCGAATACCACGTTGTATCGCGATTACGGTCCTTGACCACCATGTGGTTGCGGAACACGCCCTCGAACACAAAACCGAAGCGCTCGGCCGCGCGCTTGGAGCGGGCATTGGCGTCGTTGCACTTCCATTCCAGCCGGCGATTGCCCAGCTCGAAGCCCAACTTGCTCAAAAGGTAAACCGCCTCGGTGCCCTTGGGTGTGCGTTGCATGGCGGCGCCGAAGGCGATGTGGCCGATCTCGAAGCGGCCCTGTTCCGGGACGATCGACATGTAGCTGAGGATGCCCTGAACCTGACCGTTGGCGCGGTCGATCACACTGTAGAACAGCGGGTCGCGGCTGGCGGCGTTGCCTTCCAGCCAGCGGTCGAAGCTGGCGCGTTCGGCGAATGGGCCGTAGGGCAGGTAGTCCCACAGTACCGGGTCCGAACCTGGACCTTGCAGTACATCCCAAAGGTCGTTGCCATGGCGCGCCGGGTCAAGCTTCTCCAGGCGGATGAAACGGCCTTCGATGGGCTCGGCCTTGGGCGTACCGGCGGGTTTCCAGTTCAATGCGTCGTTCATGTGCGGCCTACAGTGCTTTGCGGAATTGGATGAAGCCCGGGCGCTCGGCGACCTGCTCGTACAAGCTGATGGCGGTGGCGTTGGTCTCGTGGGTCAGCCAGTGCACCTTGATGCAGCCGGCGGCCTTGGCCGTGGCGTAGACATGCTCGATGAGCTGCCGGCCGATGCCTAGGCCACGTACTTCACTGTCCACGTAGAGGTCCTGCAAGTAGCAGGAGTTCTCGATGCTCCAGTTGGAACGATGGTAGATGAAGTTGACCATCCCCACTGCCTTGCCGTCGACCCAGGCCAACGTCGAGTGGGTCGGCTCGTCTGCATCGAGCAGGCGTTGCCAGGTGCTGGAGTTGACGGCGCCGGGCAGTTCGGTCTGGTAGAAGCGCAGATAGGCCTGCCACAAGGGCAGCCAGGCGGCATGGTCTTCGGCGCGAACCGGGCGCAGAGTGATGGCTGTCATGGGGTTTTTCCTTCAGAGGTCGCGCATGTGCGCGGCGAGTTGGTTATCCACAGGGTCGGCGCTGGCGGCCAGGCCTTCGCGGACCCCGGCGATATCTTGCGCCGAACGGTTCTGACTGAGCTTGCGTGCGCCCTGCAGGCGGGCGATCGGCAGGCGGATACCGACGATGGCGCGGAGCATGCCGTCAAGGTAGTCAGCCGGAGCATCGGCGACGTTCCACGGTGCTGCGCGGCCTTGCTCATGGCGGTCGGTCAGGCGGCTGACGATGTCCAGCAATTGTGTCGGCTCGTGGATCACCTCCACCGGGCCCCAGGCATGCACCGCCATATAGTTCCAGGTGGGCACCACCTTGGGGTTGTCGGCCTTGCTCGGGTAGTAGCCGGGGCTGACATAGGCGTCGGCGCCGGGGAATACCAGCAAGGCTTCAGCGCCTTGTGCCAGATCCTGCCATTGCTGGTTGGCCCGGGCGAGGTGGCCGTAGACCGTGCCGAATTCGCCCTCGCCGGTGGCGACCAGCACGGGCAGATGGGTGGCCAGCAGCCCGTGCTCACCGTGGCTGATCAGCGTTGCCAGGCGGGTGTGCTGCATGTGCTGGTGCAGGCGGGCAAGGTCATGTTCCTGATGCGGTTTGCTGTTGTACATGCCGGTGTTCCTTGTGCTGTGGCTTCATCCTAGGCAGGCTATTGGCTCTGTGTAAGAGCCATTCGTGACTGTTTTGATAGGTCCAATACCATGAGCGAACGTACCCACGCGTTGCCTTTCGATCCGGCAGGGATCGTCCTGGATCGCCGTCGCGGGCTCAGCCAGCAGCTCTACCAGGCCTTGCGCGCGCGCGTGCTGGATGGGCGCCTGGAAGGCGGCACTCGGCTGCCGGCCACCCGTGACCTTGCTGCGGTGCTGGCGTTGTCGCGCAACAGCGTGGTGCGTGCCTATGACCAGTTGTATGCCGAGGGCTTTATCGAAAGCCGGGTAGGCGATGGCACTTATGTAAGCCGCCTAGGAAAACTATCCACACAACTGTCCACAGGGTTATCCCTGGGGTTATCAACAGACTTATCCACATTTGAAGCGTCTGATACTGAGGATTTATCCAGTTTTGCACTGTGCAGCGAGCCGTTGTTGCGTCTGAAAAAGCACCATTTGCCGCCGCCAAAAGGCGACGCGCCGAGGGCTTTCAGGGTTGGTCTGCCAGCGTTCGACCTGTTTCCTTTCGAGGTCTGGGCCAAGCTGCAAGCGGGTTTCTGGCGAAATCCCGATCCGGCGCAGCTCGGTTATGGCGATCCGGCAGGGGAGCTGCCGTTGCGTGAATTGATCGCCACCTATCTGCGTCGGTCGCGAGGGCTTTCCTGCAGTGCTGAACAAATTGTGATCACCAGTGGTGCGCAGCAGGCGATCAGCCTTTGTGCACAGTTGCTGTTGCAGCCTGGTGACGGGGTGGCTGTGGAAAACCCGGGCTACCGCGCTGCCGGGCACGCCTTCGCACTGGCGGGGGCAAGGGTCAGGGGCGTGCCGGTAGATGAAGAGGGCATGGACTGTGCGCGCCTGGCCGAGCTGCCGGATTGCCGGCTGGCTTACGTGACCCCGGCTCACCAGTACCCTACCGGTGTGACCATGAGCCTGGCCAGGCGCCTGGCGTTGCTGGCCTGGGCCGAGCGCCAGGACGGTTGGGTCGTCGAGGACGATTACGATGGCGAGTACCGCTACAGCGGTGCGCCTTTGGCGCCGCTGGCGGCACTGGATCGGCAGGGTCGGGTGCTGTACGTGGGAACGTTCGGCAAGATCGCCTTTCCGGCTTTGCGGCTGGGTTACCTGGTGCTGCCCAGGCGCCTGGTGCGGGCATTCAGCCAGGCCAAGGCGCTGTCGGTGCGTCACTCGGAAGTCGGCACGCAATGTGTCATGGCGCAGTTCATGGCCCAAGGGCATTTCCAGCGACATATCCGCCGTATGCGCCGGGCGGCGTTGGCCCGCAGGAATGTGCTGAAGGCCGGTTGGCCGGTGGAGGTACCGGGGCTGGGGGCAATGCCGGACGTCGCAGCAGGGCTGCATGTGAAGGTAGCTGTGGATAACTTGGCGCGGGAGCAGGAGCTGGTTGCGCGGGCGGAGGCGGTGGGGGTGGAGGTCACTCCGCTGAGCAGCTACTGGCTGGAGGACAGCGCGGAGCCTGCGGATACGAGGGCAGGGCTAGTACTGGGATTCGCGGCAGTGCCAGAAGGGGAGATTGCGCAGGCTTTGATGCGCCTGCGCAAGGCCTGGCGAGATTGAATGGGGCCGCTCTGCGACCCATCGCCGGCAAGCCGGCTACCACAGGAATTGCACATGTCTTTGTGGGAGCCGGCTTGCCGGCGATGGGCTGCAGAGCAGCCCCAAAAACATCAGGTGCCGGACTTGATCTTGGTCCAGGCACGCGTCCGTGCCCGCTCGGCATCCCGTGGCAACGGCTTGAGCGTGTACAACTTGGCCATTGCCTCCGCCGTCGGGTACAGGTTTGGATTGTTGCGGATCGCCGGGCTGACCTTGTCGGTCGCATCCTTGTTCGGGTTCGGGTAGCCGACGAAGTCGCTGATCGGCGCGATCACTTCTGGTCGCAACAGGTAGTTGATGAATGTGTGGGCATCTTCAGGGTTGGCCGCGTTCTTGGGGATCGCCAGCATGTCGAACCAGATCGGTGCGCCTTCCTTGGGCAGGCGCATGTCCACCACCACGCCGTTCTTCGCTTCGCGAGCCCGATTCGCGGCCTGGGAGAAGCTGCCCGAGTAGCCCACCGCCACACAGATATCACCATTGGCGATGTCGGCCATGTACTTGGACGAGTGGAAGTAGGTTACATGCGGGCGGATCTTCAGCAGCAGATCCTGGGCTTTTTGATAGTCGGCCGGCTTGCCGCTGTTGGGGTCCAGCCCCAGGTACGACAGCGCCAGCGGCAGGATCTCCGACGGCGAATCAAGTAGGGCCACGCCGCATTGCTTGAGCTTGGCGATGTTCTCTTCCTTGAAGATCAGGTCCCAGCTGTCCACCGGTGCGTCGTCGCCGAGCACGGCCTTGACTTTGTCTGGGTTGAAGCCGATCAGCACCGTGCCGTACATGTAAGGCACGGCAAACTTGTTGCCGGGGTCGTTGGCTTCGATCAGTTTCATCAGTGCCGGGTCCAGATGCTGCCAGTTGGGCAGCTTGCCGCGGTCAAGGGGCTGGAAAACCCCAGCCTCGATCTGCTTGGCGAGGAACACGTTGGACGGCACCACCACGTCATAGCCGGAGTTGCCGGTTAGCAGCTTGGCTTCCAGTGCTTCGTTGGTGTCGAAGATGTCGTAGATCAGCTTGACCCCGCTGTCCTTCTGGAAGTCGACCAGGGTTTGCGGGGTGATGTAGTCGAACCAGTTGTACACCCGCAGGGTGCTCTGTTCGGCGTGTGCCTGGAGTGCGCCGGCGAACAGGCCGGTGGCGATGAGCGGGGCGAGCAGACATTTGAGTCGGGTCATGTTCACGCTCCTGGCTGGGCCTGCTGGAAGCCTTCCAGCACATTGACCGCGTTGATGCCGATTTCCTCCACAGCGTAGCCGCCCTCCATCACGAACAAGGTCGGCTTGCCCAGCTGGGCGATGCGCTTGCCCATCGCCAGGTAGTCGGGACTGTCGAGCTTGAACTGGGAAATGGGGTCGTCCTTGAAGGTATCCACGCCAAGGGAGATCACCAGCACATCGGCATTGAAGGCGGCGATACGCTGGCAGGCGTCTTCCAGGGCTGCGCTCCAGGCTGCCCAGTCGCTGCCGGCAGGCAGCGGGTAGTTGATGTTGCAGCCCTCGCCGGCACCTTCGCCGGTCTCGTCGGCGTAGCCGAGGAAGAACGGGAACTCGTCCTGCGGGTCGCCGTGGATCGAGGCGAAGAACACGTCGTTGCGGGTGTAGAAAATGTCCTGCGTACCGTTGCCGTGGTGATAGTCGACGTCGAGGATGGCTACCTTGCGCCGGCCTTGGTCGATGAAGGCCTGGGCGGCAATGGCTGCGTTGTTGAGGTAGCAGTAACCCCCCATCACTTCGCCTGCGGCGTGGTGCCCTGGCGGCCGGCACAGGGCGAAGGCGGCATGGGCGCCTTGCTGGATCGCGGCCTGGGCGGTCAGGGCGACCTGGGCGGCGCTGTAGGCGGCCTGCCAGGTGCCGGCGGTGATCGGAGCGCCGGCGTCGAAGCTGTAGTAACCGAGCTCGCCGTGCAGGCCGCTGGGTTTGACCTGGCGCAGGGTGCGCGCTGGCCAGGTGAACGGCAGCAGGTCACCTTCCTGGCCAAGCGCGGCCCAACGGTCCCAGGCACCTTCGAAGAAATCCAGGTAGTCGGCACTGTGGATGCGCTGCAGCGGTGCGCGGCCGAAGTCGACGGGGCCCTGCACGGGCCCGAGGTTGCGCTGCTTGACGCGCTCCAGGACGTGGTCGGCGCGCGACGGCATTTCGAAACAGGGCATCAGCTTGCCGTCGATGAGCTCGCAGCGGCCATGGTGCAGGCGGTGGTCATCGGAATAGATCGTCAGCACGTTGTTGTTCTCCGGATCATTACTGGCGTGGGCCGATTGTGCTGGGTGGCCTGATGAAGGGAGAACGGCATGAATGGCCAAAAGGGGATAGATGTGGCCATCACCTGTGCCGACTCTATCGCGGGGCAAGCCCGCTCCCACGAATCGGCGTAGGTGCGGTCAACCGCGAAAATGGCTGGGCGCCACGCCGCTCCAGCGCTGGAAGGCATGCCGGAAGCTCGCGGTCTCGCTGAACCCCAATGTTTCGGCAATGCGGTAGATCGGCATCTGGTCCTCGGCCAGCAACTGCTTGGCCCGCTCGAAGCGCAGCTCGTCGAGGAGCTGTTGATAACTGCTGCCCAGCGCCTGCAAATGCCGGCGCAGTGTGCGCGACGAGCAGTTCATCTGCCGTGCCAAACCTTCCAGCCCAGGCGCGGCATCCAGTTGCCGCAGCAGCAGCTGGCGGATGCGTCCAAGCCAAGCCTGGCGGCCAGTGAACTCCAGGTTGAGACGCCGGCAGCGTTCGCCCATGGCCTTGTGGGTGATCGGGTCGGCCAGGGGCAGGGGCATGTCCAGCCAGCGTCGTTCGAAGGCGAAGGCATTGTCGCTGGCGTCGAAGCCGAGCGGGCACTGGAATGCAGGGTCATAGAGCGCGTGATAGCTCGGGCGCGGGTGTTCGAAACGGGCCGCCAGCAACGGTAGCTGGCGGCCGAGCAGGTCGTCGCAGATCACTTTCAGCGACAGCAGGCAGAATTCGGCATTGAAGGCGGCCAGCCCAGGCGCGTCGTAATGGTCGCTGGCGCTGAGCCACACTCGCTGGCCATCGTCCACCAGGCGCAGCTGGAAAACTGTTCCCAGCAGTGCCGGAAAGGTTAGCGCCAGGCGCAGGGCGTCACCCAAAGTGGCACTGGAGAGCAGGGCGTAACCGAGCATGCCGTAGCACGACACGTGCATGCGCCGGCCGAGTTCCAGGCCGATGTCCTGGCGCCTGGACACGGCGTTGGCGCAGACCTGCAGTTCCTGCTGGGTGGTGATGCGCGCATCGGCGTGGCCCAGGTCTGCGGGGCCTATGCCGCTGCCGGCGAGCATGTGCTGCGCGTCCACGCCGTCTTCCTGGAACACCTGGAGGATCAGCGAAACGGCGTTGAGGGTGGTGAGGTGGCTGTGCAGCATGCTCGGCATCCCGTTGAGCTGGGGAGCATTACCGAGCAAGTTGTGTGCCGTTCAGCAGGTGCCTGTTCCGTGCATAAAAAAAGGGCCCGTAGCATGCGCTCGGGCCCTTGAAAGGTTGAGAGGTGTCTAGTCCCTCGACCTGGTGAGACTGTTTGCAGCGGCCTGGGTTACGCCTTCAGCGGAACCAGACGGGGAGCGATCATGTTTTCCGGACGCAGGATGTCGTTGAGCATCTCTTCGTCCAGCAGCTTCTCTTCGCGCACCAGTTCCAGCACGCCGCGGCCGGTTTCCAAGGCAACGCGGGCGATACGGGTGGCGTTTTCGTAGCCGATGTACGGGTTCAGGGCGGTGACCAGGCCGATCGAGTGCTCGACCAGTTCACGGCAGCGCTGTTCGTTGGCGGTGATGCCGACGATGCAGTGCTCGCGCAGCATGTCCATGGCGCGTTGCAGCAGGCGGATCGAGTCGAAGATCTTGTAGGCGATCAGCGGTTCCATCACGTTCAGCTGCAGCTGGCCACCTTCGGCGGCGACGGTCAGGGCCAGGTCGTTGCCCATGATGGCGAAGGCGACTTGGTTGACGGCCTCAGGGATAACCGGGTTGACCTTGCCTGGCATGATCGAGCTGCCTGGCTGGCGCGCCGGCAGGTTGATCTCGTTGATGCCGGTGCGTGGGCCGCTGGACAGCAGGCGCAGGTCGTTGCAGATCTTCGACAGCTTGACCGCGGTGCGCTTGAGCATGCCGGAGAACAGCACGAAGGCGCCCATGTCGGAGGTGGCTTCGATCAGGTCGGCAGCCGGCACCAGCGGCTGGCCGCTGATGATCGCCAGGCGCTGGACGGCCAGCATCTGGTAGCCCGGGTCGGCGTTGATGCCGGTACCGATGGCGGTGCCGCCCAGGTTGATTTCGGTCAGCAGTTCCGGAGCCAGCGAGCGCAGGCGCTGCAGGTCTTCGGTCATGGTAGTGGCGAAGGCGCGGAATTCCTGGCCCAGGGTCATCGGCACGGCGTCCTGCAGCTGGGTACGGCCCATCTTCAGTACGTGGTCGAACTCTTTACCTTTAGCAGCGAAGGCCTGGATCAGGCTGTCGAGGCTGGCCAGCAGGGCGTCGTGGCCCAGCAGCAGACCCAGACGGATCGCGGTCGGGTAGGCGTCGTTGGTCGACTGCGCCATGTTCACATCGTTGTTCGGGTGCAGGTACTGGTACTCACCCTTCTGGTGACCCATGGCCTCCAGCGCGATGTTAGCGATGACTTCGTTGGCGTTCATGTTGGTGGAAGTACCAGCACCGCCTTGAATCATGTCCACCACGAACTGCTCGTGGTAGTCGCCTTTGATCAGTCGTGCGCAGGCTGCGCTGATCGCGGCGTGCTTGGCATCGCTCAGGTGCCCCAGCTCACGGTTGGCGTCAGCAGCTGCCTGCTTGACCATCGCCAGGCCGACTACCAGTTTCGGGTAGTGCGACAGCGGAACACCGGAGAGGTGGAAGTTGTTGGCAGCGCGCAGAGTCTGGATGCCGTAGTAGGCATCGGCAGGGACTTCAAGGGTACCAAGCAGATCTTTTTCGACGCGGAACGATGCAGCGGAGGACATGATGGATATCATCTCGATTTTGACCCGGCACCTGCCGGAATGGCGCCAATGCTAGGGCTGCCCAGATTTTGCGGCCAATGCTGTTGCACGCTAACCTATGCGCAAACGGCATACGGTTTGATGTGACGCCGATTGACAATCGAGCGTGTTCCATTTTGGTGCACGCGGTGCGGAGTAGTCGATGAACCTCGAAAGCAAATGGCTGGAGGACTTCAGTGCCCTGGCCTCGACCCGCAGTTTCTCGCAAGCGGCCGAGCGCCGGTTCGTTACCCAGCCGGCGTTCAGCCGACGCATACGCAGCCTGGAAGCGGCGCTTGGGCTGACCTTGGTGAATCGTTCCCGCACGCCCATCGAGCTGACCGAGGCGGGGCAGCTGTTTCTCGTCACTGCGCGCACTGTTGTCGACCAGTTGAGCGAAGTTCTTCGCCATTTACATCATCTGGAAGGCGGCCAGGGCGAGGTGATCCAGGTCTCGGCCGCGCACTCCTTGGCATCGGGCTTTTTCCCGCGCTGGGTGGCGCAATTGCGCAACGATGGCTTGAACATCGCCACGCGCCTGGTCGCCACCAACGTCGGTGATGCGGTGCATGCATTACGCGAAGGCGGCTGCGACCTGATGCTGGCCTTCTACGACCCGGACGCGGCGTTGCAGATGGACGCCGAGATCTTCCCGTCGCTGCATATGGGCAATACCGAAATGCTCCCGGTGTGTGCCGTGGGCCCGGACGGCAAGCCGCTGTTCGACCTGGAGGGGGAGGCCAGCGTGCCGTTGCTGGCCTACAGCGCCGGCGCTTTCCTCGGCCGGTCGGTCAACTTGCTGCTGCGCCAGCGCAACCTGCGCTATACCACTGTCTATGAAACGGCCATGGCCGACAGTCTCAAGAGCATGGCGCTCGAAGGCATGGGCATCGCCTGGGTCCCGAAACTGTCGATGCGCGGTGAACTGGAGCGTGGCGAGCTGGCGATCTGCGGTGGCAGCCAGTGGCATGTGCCACTGGAAATCCGCCTGTATCGCTGTGCCTTGGTGCGCAAGGCCAACGTGCGCTTGCTGTGGCGCAAGCTGGAGGGCGGTTCAGTTGACCCGAAAGTCAGCCAAACCCCCGAAAAATAAGGCCGACAGTTGGTCGCCGGGGGTGCCGTGATTGCCTCGCGTTACGCTATACTGCGCGGCCCCTCGACCGGATAGATTCTGGTCATGATCAGCAAACAAGCCACGCCGGTCGTCCCGCGTGGCTTGTTGTTTTTTGACGCGCCTGCGGGCGCACAAGCGAAGAGGCTCGACGATGAGTGCACTGGTTGGCGTGATCATGGGCTCCAAGTCCGATTGGTCCACCCTTAGCCACACCGCCGATATGCTGGAAAAACTCGGCATTCCCTACGAAGTGAAGGTGGTTTCCGCCCACCGCACCCCGGACCTGCTGTTCCAGTACGCCGATGAGGCCGAAGGCCGCGGCATCGAAGTGATCATCGCCGGTGCCGGTGGCGCCGCCCATCTGCCGGGCATGTGCGCCGCCAAGACCCACCTGCCGGTGCTCGGTGTGCCGGTGCAGTCGTCGATGCTGTCGGGTGTCGATTCGCTGCTGTCGATCGTGCAGATGCCTGCTGGCGTTCCGGTCGCCACCCTGGCCATCGGCAAGGCCGGCGCGATCAATGCAGCCTTGCTGTCGGCGAGCATCCTCGGGGCCAAGCACCCGCAGTTCCACGCGGCGCTCAAGCAGTTCCGCACCGAGCAGACCGACACCGTGCTGGACAATCCAGACCCGCGTCAGGCTTGAGGCTGAAACACATGAAGATCGGTGTAATCGGTGGTGGCCAGCTGGGCCGCATGCTGGCCTTGGCGGGCACTCCGCTGGGCATGAACTTCGCCTTCCTCGACCCGGCACCGGACGCCTGCGCCGCGCCGCTGGGCGAGCACCTGCGTGCCGACTACGGTGACCAGGACCATCTGCGCCAGCTGGCCGACGAAGTCGACCTGGTGACCTTTGAGTTCGAAAGCGTGCCGGCCGAGACCGTCGCCTTCCTCTCGCAGTTCGTCCCGGTCTATCCGAGCGCCGAGGCCCTGCGCATCGCCCGTGACCGCCTGTTCGAGAAGAGCATGTTCCGCGACCTGGGTATTCCCACCCCGGCCTTCGCCGACATCCTCTCGCAAGCGGACCTCGATGCCGCCGTGGCCAGCATCGGCCTGCCGGCCGTGCTCAAGACCCGCACCCTGGGTTACGACGGCAAGGGCCAGAAGGTCCTGCGCAAGCCCGAAGACGTGGTCGACACTTTTGCCGAACTGGGCAGCGTGCCGTGCCTGCTGGAAGGCTTCGTGCCGTTTACCGGCGAAGTGTCGCTGGTGGCCGTGCGCGCCCGCGACGGCGAAACCCGCTTCTACCCGCTGGTGCACAACACCCATGACAGCGGCATCCTGCGCCTGTCGGTGGCCAGCGAGGCGCACCCGTTGCAGGCCTTGGCCGAAGACTACGTTGGCCGCGTGCTGCAGAAGCTCGACTACGTCGGTGTAATGGCCTTCGAGTTCTTCGAAGTCGACGGTGGCCTGAAGGCCAACGAAATCGCCCCGCGTGTGCACAACTCCGGGCACTGGACCATCGAAGGCAGCGAGTGCAGCCAGTTTGAGAACCACCTGCGCGCCGTGGCCGGCCTGCCGCTGGGCTCGACCGCGAAGGTCGGCGAAAGCGCCATGCTCAACTTCATCGGCGAAGTGCCGGCGGTGGACAAGGTGGTCGCTATCGATGACTGCCACCTGCACCACTACGGCAAGGCATTCAAGGTCGGGCGCAAGGTCGGCCACGCCACTCTGCGCTGCCAGGACATGGCCACCCTCAAGGCCAAGATTGCCGAAGTAGAGGCGTTGATCGCCGGCTGATCGAACTTCTGCCGGGCAATGCCGCTCTGAGATGGCAGCATGCCAAAGCGCTGACTAGGCTTTGGCATGTTTCATGTTCATCACAGAGGGATTGCCATGGGCATCATTGGAACCATCTTCATCGGCCTGATCGTCGGCCTGCTGGCGCGTTTCCTGAAACCGGGTGACGACAGCATGGGCTGGATCATGACCATCCTCCTCGGCATCGCCGGTTCCCTGGCCGCCACCTACGGCGGACAAGCCCTGGGCATCTACCAGGCCGGGCAGGCCGCGGGCTTCTTCGGAGCCCTGGTCGGCGCGATCATCCTGCTGGTGATCTACGGCTTCATCAAGAAACGCTGAATTCCCGTTAGAATGCCCGGCAATTCATCCAGAGTTGCCGAGCATCTTCATGCGTGCGTTATTCCTCATTCCCCTGTTGCTGGCCAGCGCCCTGGCCCATGCCGAACTGCCCGAGACCGACTGGCTGGAGCTGATGCCCAAGTCGGACCAGAAGGCGCTCGAGCAGATGCCCGAGATCGACCACAACTCCCCGGAAGCCCTGGGCACTTTCACCGCCAAGGGTGGGTTGAAGCAGAGCAAAGGCCTGCCGGCGGTGATGTACTCGACCAAGACCGTGGCCGCCATGAACGGCAGGCAGATCCGCCTGGGTGGTTATCCGGTGCCGCTGGAGAGCGATGCCAAAGGCAACAGCACGCTGTTTTTCCTGGTGCCGTACCCAGGGGCGTGCATCCATGTACCGCCGCCGCCACCGAACCAGCTGGTGCTGGTGCGGTATCCGAAAGGGTTGAAGATCGACGACATTTACACGCCGCTGTGGGTGACCGGCACCTTGAAGGTGGAGAAAGTCAGCAATGACCTGGCGGATGCGGCGTATGCGTTGGAGGCGGGGAAGGTGAGGGTGGTGGAAGACGCGGATCTGTAAGGTATTTTTCCTGTCGAGGCCCTATCGCCGGCAAGCCGGCTTGTGTCTTGAAAGGCTCTTAGACTGAAGGGGTGAGAGCGGTGGATGGCAGACTGCAAGTCGGCGGTGCCCTAGAGCACGTGTGGGAGCATAGTCGCCATCCACCCCTCACTCTGACCTGAAGCCCGAACAGTTGGATGAGGTGCGAGCTCGAAATCACAAGCGTGGGATAGGTCAGAGCGCTCTCACTTCCCAGTGTAAGAGGGCTTGGCCATGATTTCCTGTTTCGTTGGTATCGATGTTTCGAAAGCGACCCTGGACGTGGGGTTCTGGCCTGAACTTTCCAAGCCATTCCAGCTGAGGAATGACCCTGAGGGGATTGCCCAGCTGATTGCCTGCTTGAACGAGCTTGAGGTCGAGCGGATCGTGCTCGAGGCTACGGGGGGCTATGAGAAAGCGGTTTTCAAGGCGTTACGCATCGCTGATTTGGATGTGGTCCGCGTCAACCCCAAACGCTCTCATGACTATGCCCAAGCAATAGGTCAACTGGCCAAAACCGACAGGATCGATGCCTTGATGCTGGCCAAGTTTGCTCAGCATCTTGCATCCCCATCAAAGATCGAGCCCAGTCAGGCACGTGATGAGCTGAGCGAGCTGGTCAAGCTACGGGATCAGATCGTTGAGCATCGCGACGATGACAGACGTCGAATCAAGCAAGCGACTTCCCCTGTAGCAATCACCTTCTTCACTGAGCACATTGCGTCTCTCAACGCTCAGATCAAGGCATTGGACAAACACCTTGCGCAGGCCTCAAAGGCGCTGAACAGCGAGAAAGCCAAGCACTTGGCATCAGTCAAAGGCGTAGGCCTGATTACGACTGCCAAGCTGATGGCCTACTTGCCCGAGCTGGGCACGCTGAGCGGACGGAAGATCACCGCCCTGGTGGGGCTGGCGCCCTACAACAAGGACAGTGGGAGCAAGAGCGGCCCACGCAAGATCGAGGGCGGGCGCTACAAAGTTCGTGGCGTTATCTACATGGCGGCTTGGGTGATGATCAGGCACGTCCCTGAGTTCAAGACCCGGTATGACGCACTGGTAGCGCGTGGTAAGCGCCCCAAAGTAGCCGTGGTGGCTTGCATGCGCGTGTTGCTGGTGCGGCTGAATGCCATGCTGAGGGACGGTACGCCATGGAAGGACCATAAAACCCAGGCGCCCGCAGCCTGACATTTCTCAGAGGTAGTTACTGATAGCGGGCTTCGCCAGCGACTCCATCTGGAGGGAGTCGCTGGCGAAGCTATGTCTGAAAGGATCTTTCTAAAAAAATCCCCTCAAGACAGTTGCTCCCACAGGCGACCGCGCAATCCTGTGGGAGCCGGCTTGCCGGCGATAGGGCCAGTACAGGCGGCTGAAACTATCGGGTCAGAGCGCTTCGCTACCGATCGCCACGCTCATCGCATGAGTCGCCCCTGGCTTGAGCACCACCACGTCATCCATCACATTCGCCGTCTCGATGCACAGCATGCGCTGCCAGCCATCGTCGGCCATGTCCGGCAGGTCGCGGGCGCGGTCGGTCCAGGGATTCCAGATTACCGCGGTGCGGGAGCCGCCAGCGGTAAGGGTGATGCGCCGGTTCCAGTGCGGATCGACAATCGCCAGTCGCTCAGGCGCGTTCAGGTAGATGCGATCAGTCTCGCCGGCGAAACCCAGGTTGCCCTGTTGTTTGCGCTGTTCCCAGTTGGCCAGTGTTTCGATGTAGGCCAACCCGTCAACGCCTTCCACTTGCACCTGGCGCACATCGCTCACGGCGAAGTAGCTGTGCAGCGCCTGGCTCAGGGTGACATCGGTATTGCCGAGGTTGTAGCTGGTGAGGGTGAGCTTCAGCTGGTCGTCCAGTTCTACCAGGAGCTTGAGTTGGACGTCATGAGGCCAACCCGGCAGCTTACCCTGGGCTTCGGGCAATTCGAACTCGAACTGCAGGTGGTCGCCGTGTTCCTCGGCGCGCAACAACTGCCAGTCACGGCCACGCACTAGGCCGTGGGCGGGCGGCTGCTCGCCCTTGAACATGGCTTTGACCGAATCGGGATTGCGCTCGAAGATACCGAACCACGGCCAGCACACGGGTGCGCCGGCACGCACCGACTTGCCCTGGCCGAAGGTGGCCTGGTCGCTCAGCCACAGCAGCGGTGGCTCGCCCAGGCGCTGATAGCTCAGGACCTGGGCGCCCTGTTGGGCAATCAGTAGTTCGGCATGATCGCTGGTGATGCGCCAGCAGTTGAGCTCGCCGTGCAGCTCGGTCTCGACCGTGAAGTTAGCCATTGCGTTCGTCTCATTGATTGTCTGTCAGGCCGTTGGACCCGGTGACGTGCAATGAGTTTACCGCTCGCCAGGCTCAGCGACGAGGTACGGAGCGGGTGCGACCACTGCCATCGATGGCGACGAACACGAACACTGCCTCGGTGACCTTGCGCCATTCGCTGGACAGCGGGTCGTCGCTCCACACTTCGACCATCATCTGGATCGAGCTGCGGCCGATTTCCAGGGTCTGGGTATAGAAGGACAGCTGCGCGCCCACGGCCACCGGGACCAGGAACGCCATGCGATCGATGGCTACCGTGGCCACTCGGCCTCCGGCGACGCGGCTGGCCATGGCGGTGCCGGCCAGGTCCATCTGGGCGACCAGCCAGCCGCCGAAGATATCGCCGAAACCATTGGTCTCACGCGGCAGCGCGGTGATCTGCAAGGCCAGGTCGCCTTGCGGGATAGGATCTTCTTGTTCGAGCTCAATCATGCCGTGGGGCCTCTGACCCGTGACGCTTCGTTGGTGGCGCAATAACGGACGCCGTAAAAACGATTCAGCAACACGCATACTACGCTGATTTCGCTTCAGGGGGCGGCCTCAGGGAAACTCTGCGAAACAGTCTGACAACAATGACCGACGTTTTCGCACAGCATCCCTCAGGATAAGCAACCTTTTCCTACGAGCGGGCAGTATATATACCTGCACAGCCAGCGACGACCGCACATTCATGAATATCTGTATGGATTTTGTACCGCTATGAGCGCGGCTCGGCAATTTGCTATCTTCGCCGACTACTCAATCCAGAAGCCGCATGCCAAGCGGTCCGCAGACCTACAAGAGAAAGAACAGCGATGACCTCCGTGCAGAGCAGTATCGAGCAGCCGTCCCGGCCGTTGTCCCGCAGTGACTACAAGACCCTCTCGCTGTCCGCGCTGGGCGGTGCACTGGAGTTTTACGACTTCATCATCTTCGTGTTCTTCGCCACGGTGGTGGGCAAGTTGTTCTTCCCCGCCGACATGCCCGAATGGCTGCGCCTGATGCAGACCTTCGGCATCTTCGCCGCCGGCTATCTGGCCCGGCCATTGGGCGGTATCGTCATGGCCCACTTCGGCGACCTGCTCGGACGCAAGAAGATGTTCACCCTGAGCATTTTCATGATGGCCGTGCCGACCCTGGTGATGGGGCTGTTGCCCACCTATGCGCAGATTGGCCTGTGGGCACCGATCCTGCTGCTGCTGATGCGGGTGATTCAGGGCGCGGCCATCGGTGGCGAGGTGCCAGGAGCCTGGGTGTTCGTCTCCGAGCACGTGCCGGCGCGCAACACCGGCTATGCCTGCGGCACGCTGACCGCCGGCCTGACCTCGGGCATCCTGCTTGGCTCGCTGGTGGCAACGCTGATCAATACGCTCTACACCCCCGAGGAAGTGGCGGACTACGCCTGGCGTATCCCGTTCCTGCTCGGTGGGGTGTTCGGCTTCTTCGCGGTCTACCTGCGCCGTTGGTTGCATGAGACCCCCGTTTTCGCCGAAATGCAGGCGCGCAAGGCCCTGGCCGAAGAGCTGCCGCTGCGCGCGGTGCTGCGTGATCACCGCGGCGCGATCATCCTGTCGATGCTGCTCACCTGGCTGCTGTCGGCCGGCATCGTGGTGATCATCCTCATGACCCCGGCGTTGCTGCAGAGCCTCTACCACGTCAGCCCCACCGACTCGCTCAAGGCCAATAGCCTGGCCATCGTGCTGCTCAGCCTGGGCTGCGTCGGCGCTGGCAGCCTGGCCGACCGTTTCGGCGCCGGGCGCGTGTTCATCGTCGGCAGCCTGGCGCTGCTGGCGTCGTCCTGGGCTTTCTACCACAGTCTGC
Source organism: Pseudomonas sp. RC3H12 (assembly GCF_018596375.1). Taxonomy (NCBI): domain Bacteria; kingdom Pseudomonadati; phylum Pseudomonadota; class Gammaproteobacteria; order Pseudomonadales; family Pseudomonadaceae; genus Pseudomonas; species Pseudomonas sp. RC3H12. The sequence goes on from NZ_CP075595.1 coordinate 4,942,444, forward strand.
CGACCCGCCCGGACCTGCTGTTCCCGCTCTATGCGCTGACTGGCCTGTGCGTGGGTATCGTCGGCGCCGTGCCTTACGTGATGGTCAAGGCGTTCCCGCCGGTGGTTCGGTTCAGCGGTCTGTCGTTCTCCTACAACCTGGCCTACGCGATCTTCGGTGGCCTCACGCCGATGGTGGTGACCGCACTGCTGAAGTTCAGTCCGATGGCACCCGCCTATTACGTGGCGTGCCTTTGCGCCGTTGGTCTGTTGGTGGGCATCTATCTGCTCGCACGCAAACGCTGAAACCCGCTCTAATTTCCCCCTCTGCAACATCCTGTAAAGGCCATCCCGGTTACCGGTGATGGCCTTTCATCCAATTGTCATATTCGAGTCATAGAGTGTTCATGCGGCCTGCAGATACTTGGGCCCGTTCCATCTCACAACCCACGATATTCCTGCTAGGAGCAAGGCATGAAACTGAAGCGTTTGATGGCGGCCCTGACCTTTGCCGCCGCTGGCGTCGCTGCCGCCAATGCGGTCGCCGCTGTCGATCCTGCAATCCCGACCTACACCAAGACCACCGGTGTTTCGGGCAACCTCTCCAGCGTCGGTTCCGACACCCTCGCGAACCTGATGACCCTGTGGGCCGAGGCCTACAAGAAGGAATATCCGAACGTAAACATCCAGATCCAGGCCGCCGGTTCCTCGACCGCGCCACCCGCGCTGACCGAAGGCACCGCCAACCTGGGCCCGATGAGCCGCAAGATGAAGGACGTCGAGCTGCAGGCCTTCGAGCAGAAGTACGGCTACAAGCCGACCGCCATCCCGGTTGCCGTGGACGCCCTGGCCGTGTTCGTGCACAAGGACAACCCGATCAAGGGCCTGACCATGGCTCAGGTTGACGCTATCTTCTCCTCCACTCGCCTGTGCGGCGGCAAGGCTGACGTCAAGACCTGGGGCGACATCGGTGTGACCGGCGACCTGGCCAACAAGCCAATCCAGCTGTTCGGCCGCAACTCGGTATCGGGCACCTACGGCTACTTCAAGGAAGAAGCCCTGTGCAAAGGCGACTTCAAGCCTAACGTCAACGAACAGCCTGGCTCGGCCTCGGTAGTGCAGTCGATCAGCTCGTCGCTGAACGGCATCGGCTACTCGGGCATCGGCTACAAGACCGCCAGCGTCAAGACCGTTGCCTTGGCCAAGAAAGAAGGCGGCGCGTTCGTCGAAGACAACGAAGCCAACGCCCTGAACGGCACCTACCCGCTGTCGCGTTTCCTCTACGTCTATGTCAACAAGGCGCCGAACAAGCCTCTGGCCCCGCTGGAAGCCGAGTTCGTCAAGCTGGTGCTGTCGCAGGCCGGCCAGCAAGTTGTCGTGAAGGACGGCTACATCCCGCTGCCAGCCAAAGTGGTCGACAAGACCCTGGCCGACCTGGGCCTGTCCCACGCGGGTAACGTTGCAAAGAAGTAAGTAATTGAGGTTGAGGCCGGTGACTAATAATACCGGCCTCTTCCACGAATTCCTTAGTCCGAAGCCAGGGCTCCTGCGCGGCGGGCTTTTTTGCGTCACTGCACTGTCATGTTTTTGTCATACGGGACCGCTAGGGTGTGCGCATGAATGATCTGGCCAACTCCACAATGACCCAAAATTCTCCTCCCGTGCGCATTGACTTCAATACGCCCGAGTTGCAACGCAAGCGCCGCCTGCGCGCCCTCAAGGATCGCCTGACCCGCTGGTACGTCCTGGTGGGCGGGCTTGCCGTGCTGGCGGCGATTACGCTGATCTTCTTCTACCTGGCCTATGTGGTGCTGCCGCTGTTCCAGGGCGCCACGCTTTCCAGCAAGAAGGCGCTGGAGCCGACCTGGCTGCAGCAGGACGCCGGTAAACCGCTGTTGATCGCCCTCGAGGAACAGAACCTCGTGGGTATGCGTGTATCCGACAAGGGCCAGGCCCTGTTCTTCGACACCAAGACCGGCAACGAACTGAAGCGCGTCGACCTGCCGCTGCCGGCCGGCGCCCAGGTCAGCTCGATCAGCACCGACCAGCCGGGCAGCCCGCTGGTGGTGGTGGGCCTGTCCAACGGCCAGGCGCTGGTGTTCCACCACACCTACAAGATCACCTATCCGGACAACAAGAAGACCATCGAGGCGGGCATCGACTTCCCCTATGGTCAGGACCTGTTCACCCTGGATGAACAAGGCCGCGCGCTGGAGCATGTGAGCGTCAACGTCAACGGCGACACCTTGTTGCTGGCCGGTTCCACCGGTGCGCACCTGCAGGTGATCGAACTGTCGCGCACCGAGAACATGATGACTGACGAGGTCACTGTCGAGCAAAACCGTATCGAACTGCCGCAGATGACCGAGGTGGTGAAGAACATCTTCATCGACCCGCGCCAGCAGTGGCTGTACGTGGTCAACGGCCGCGCCACCGCCGACGTGTTCAGCCTGCGCGACAAGAGCCTCAACGGCCGCTACAAGCTGCTCGAGGACGGCAACGCCGAAATCACCGCGACCGCCCAGCTGGTTGGCGGCATCTCGCTGATCTTCGGTGACTCCAAGGGTGGCCTGAGCCAGTGGTTCATGGCCCGCGACCCCGATGGCGAGTCGCGCTTCAAGTTGATCCGCAGCTTCCAGCTGGGCAAGGCCCCGGTGGTGCAGATCGACGCCGAGGAGCGCCGCAAGGGCTTCATCGCCCTGGACAGCGACGGCAAGCTCGGCGTGTTCCACAGCACCGCGCACCGCACCCTGCTGGTCGAGCCGGTCGCCGAAGGCGCGGGCATCCTCGCCCTGTCGCCGCGCGCCAACCGCATCATCATCGAGCAAGGCAACAAGCTGCTGCCGCTGAGCCTGAAGAACCCGCACCCGGAAGTCTCCTTCAGCGCGCTGTGGGGCAAAGTCTGGTACGAGAACTACGACGAGCCCAAGTACGTCTGGCAGTCGACCGCCTCGAACACCGACTTCGAACCCAAGCTGAGCCTGTCGCCGCTGACCTTCGGTACGCTCAAGGCCGCGTTCTACGCGATGATCCTGGCTGCCCCGCTGGCCATCGCCGCCGCCATCTACACCGCCTACTTCATGGCCCCAGGCATGCGCCGCAAGGTCAAGCCGGTGATCGAGTTGATGGAAGCGATGCCGACGGTGATCCTCGGCTTCTTCGCCGGCCTGTTCCTCGCGCCGTACCTCGAAGGCCACCTGCCGGGCGTGTTCAGCCTGTTCCTGATCATGCCGATCGGTATCCTGCTTGCCGGCTACAGCTGGAGCCGCCTGCCGGAGTCGATCCGCCTGCGCATCCCTGATGGCTGGGAAGCGGCGATCCTGATCCCGGTGATCCTGGTGATCGGTTGGTTTGCCCTGTACATGAGTCCGTTCCTCGAGAGCTGGTTCTTCAAGGGCGACATGCGCCTGTGGATCAGCAACGACCTCGGCATCACCTACGACCAGCGCAACGCCCTGGTAGTGGGTATCGCCATGGGCTTCGCGGTCATCCCGAACATCTACTCCATCGCCGAGGACGCCGTGTTCAGCGTGCCGCGCAGCCTGACCCTGGGCTCGCTGGCGCTGGGCGCGACGCCATGGCAGACCCTGACCCGCGTGGTCATCCTCACCGCCAGCCCGGGCATCTTCTCGGCGCTGATGATCGGCATGGGCCGTGCGGTGGGTGAGACCATGATCGTGCTGATGGCCACCGGCAATACCCCGGTGATGGAGCTGAACCTGTTCGAGGGCATGCGCACCCTGGCCGCCAACGTGGCCGTGGAAATGCCCGAATCGGAAGTCGGCGGCAGCCACTATCGTGTGCTGTTCCTCGCCGCCCTCGTGCTGCTGTTGTTCACCTTTGTGATGAACACCCTGGCCGAGCTGATTCGCCAGCGCCTGCGCAAGAAATACTCGTCGCTTTGATAGAAAGGTAGAGATCCGTGAAAAAGGATTCCCTCAAAGGCTGGTTCAAGAGCGGCGCCCCCGGCGTCTGGATCAGTGGCGGCGCGGTGGCCATGGCGGTCATCATGACCGTCGGCCTGCTGGCCGTGATCGCCGTGCGCGGCCTGGGCCACTTCTGGCCGGCCGACCTGGTCCAGGCCACCTACAAGGTGCCGGGCCAGGCTGACCACATCGTCATCGGTGAAGTGGTGCAGAAGGAAGAAGTGCCCCGGGAACGCCTCAAGGGTGCCGGCCTGCCGGTGCCCGACCAAGGCCCGGAGTTCATGACCCGCGAGCTGATCAAGGTGGGCAACCGCGACCTCAACGGCAGCGACTTCACCTGGGTGGTCGGCGAGTGGCTGGTCGACCAGCAGAAACCTGCCGACCTGATTGCCCTGGAGCGCCGCGAATGGGGCAACTTCTACGGCTACCTGGTCAGCGTCAAGGAAGAAGGCCGCGTGGTCGCCCAGGGGCCGGAAGCCTGGAACGAGTTGCAGGCCCGCCTCAAGCGCGCCAGCCAGCTCAACGACCAGCTTGTGAAGCTCGAGAAGAAGGACATCGGTGCCATCAACCACGGCCTGGAGCGCCTGCGCCTGCACAGCCGCAAGCTGGAGCTGGACGGCAAGCTCGACGCCGCTGCACAGGCCGACATGGACGCCGAGCGCGCCGAACTGAACAACCGCTACAAGGCCATCGAAGAGCGCCTCAACGGCCTGCACCAGGAGTTCGCCCGCGACAGCCTGGTAGCCCGGGACGGCAATGGCCGCGAAGTGGAGATCAACCTGAGCAAGGTGGTCCACGCCATCCAGCCGAACGCCATGTCCGGTTTTACCAAGATGGGTGCCTACTTCGCCAAGGTGTGGGAGTTCCTCAGCGACGACCCGCGTGAGGCCAACACCGAAGGCGGTATCTTCCCGGCCATCTTCGGCACCGTGATGATGACCCTGATCATGGCGGTGATCGTCACCCCGTTCGGCGTGCTGGCTGCCGTCTACCTGCGTGAATACGCCAGGCAGGGCCCGGTGACCCGGCTGATCCGCATCGCCGTGAACAACCTCGCCGGCGTACCGGCGATCGTCTATGGCGTGTTCGGCCTGGGCTTCTTCGTCTACGTGCTGGGCGGCTCCATCGACCGGCTGTTCTTCCCCGAGTCGCTGCCGGCACCTACGCTGGGTACGCCGGGCCTGCTGTGGGCTTCGCTGACCCTGGCGCTGCTGGCCGTGCCGGTGGTGATCGTGGCCACCGAGGAAGGCCTGGCGCGTATTCCGCGCACTGTTCGCGAAGGCTCGCTGGCCCTGGGCGCGACCAAGGCCGAGACGCTGTGGAAGATCGTCCTGCCGATGGCCAGCCCGGCCATGATGACCGGCATGATCCTCGCCGTGGCCCGCGCCGCCGGCGAAGTGGCCCCGCTGATGCTGGTGGGTGTGGTGAAGCTGGCGCCATCGCTGCCGGTGGACGCCAACTACCCGTACCTGCACCTGGACCAGAAGATCATGCACCTGGGCTTCCACATCTACGACGTCGGCTTCCAGAGCCCCAACGTCGAGGCCGCGCGGCCGCTGGTGTACGCCACCGCGCTGCTGCTGGTGCTGGTGATCGCCACCCTCAACCTCTCGGCGGTGTGGATCCGTAACCACCTGCGCGAGAAGTACAAGGCCCTGGACCACTGATCCTGATTGCAAGCGTGCTGCCCGGATGCCGGGCGGCCCTTTGAAACGAATTGATAGCGTATGGAGTTGACCATGCAGCATGAATCCCACGCCCACGGCATCGACATGTCGGCCCTGGGCCGCGACAAGCAGAGCCTGCGCCTGGCTGAAGAGACCGTGGCCATCGAAGTACCCGGCCTGTCCCTGTTCTACGGCGACAAGCAAGCACTGTTCGACGTCAGTATGAACATCCCCAAGCAGCGCGTGACCGCCTTCATCGGCCCGTCCGGCTGCGGTAAGTCCACGCTGCTGCGCACCTTCAACCGCATGAACGACCTGGTCGACGGCTGCCGTGTCGAAGGCGCCATCAACCTGTACGGCAACAACATCTACCGCAAGGGCGAGGACGTGGCCGAGCTGCGTCGCCGCGTGGGCATGGTGTTCCAGAAGCCCAACCCGTTCCCCAAGACCATCTACGAGAACGTGGTCTACGGCCTGCGTATCCAGGGCATCAACAAGAAGCGCGTGCTCGACGAGGCCGTCGAGTGGGCGCTGAAGGGCGCGGCCCTGTGGGATGAGGTCAAGGACCGCCTGCACGAGTCGGCGCTGGGCCTGTCCGGTGGCCAGCAGCAGCGTCTGGTGATCGCCCGTACCATTGCCGTTGAGCCGGAAGTGCTGTTGCTCGATGAACCCTGCTCGGCACTGGACCCGATCTCGACGCTGAAGGTCGAAGAGCTGATCTACGAACTGAAATCCAAGTACACCATCGTCATCGTGACCCACAACATGCAGCAGGCGGCCCGTGTTTCGGACTACACCGCCTTCATGTACATGGGCAAACTGGTCGAATTCGGTGATACCGACACCCTGTTCACCAACCCGGCGAAGAAGCAGACCGAAGACTACATCACCGGTCGCTACGGCTAAGACCGGCAAGGTAGGAACGCCAGGGAACGACACGAACGACTTGAAGCCTGCAGCTGCTTCGCGGAGCGAAACGATGATCAACAAAGAAAGCCTTACCCACCACATCTCCCAGCAGTTCAACGCCGAGCTCGAGGAGGTGCGCAGCCACCTGCTGGCCATGGGCGGGCTGGTGGAGAAACAGGTGAACGATGCCGTCACCGCGCTGATCGAGGCCGACTCGGGCCTGGCGCAGCAGGTGCGCGAGGTCGACGAACAGATCAACCAGATGGAGCGCAACATCGACGAGGAGTGCGTGCGCATTCTCGCTCGTCGCCAGCCGGCGGCCTCCGACCTGCGCCTGATCATCAGCATCTCCAAGTCGGTGATCGACCTGGAGCGCATTGGTGACGAGTCCACCAAGATCGCCCGCCGTGCCATCCAGCTGTGCGAGGAAGGCGAGTCGCCGCGTGGCTACGTCGAGGTGCGCCACATCGGCGACCAGGTGCGCAACATGGTCCGCGACGCGCTGGACGCCTTCGCCCGCTTCGATGCCGACCTGGCGCTGTCGGTGGCCCAGTACGACAAGACCATCGACCGCGAGTACAAGACGGCGCTGCGCGAGCTGGTCACCTACATGATGGAAGATCCGCGCTCGATCTCCCGCGTGTTGAGCGTGATCTGGGCCCTGCGTTCGCTGGAGCGCATCGGCGACCACGCACGCAACATCTCCGAGTTGGTGATCTACCTGGTACGTGGTACCGACGTGCGCCACATGGGCCTCAAGCGCATGAAGGCCGAGGTGCAGGGCGAAGCGTTCGATGAGGGCGAAATCGCTAATGTTCCGGCTGAACCGGACGATAAATAAGATTGCTCCCGAGCATGAACGCCCGGCAACCGCCGGGCGTTTTCGTTTGCGGTCGAGCACCAGCAGGCACCCGCGAACCGTGTGAGAAGTCCCGGCGTGACCAGTGGTTTGGCAAATGGCCATCAGTCGGCGGTATGCTAGCCGGGATCAAGAGGAGTATCGATGAGTAAAGTGAATGTGCTGGTCGTGGATGATGCCCCGTTCATCCGTGACCTGGTAAGGAAGTGCCTGCGCAATGCCTTCCCCGGCATGGTGATCGAGGACGCGGTCAACGGTCGCAAGGCCATGGCCATGCTGAGCAAGGAACGTTTCGACCTGGTCCTGTGCGACTGGGAAATGCCGGAGATGTCCGGCCTCGAACTGCTGACCTGGTGCCGTCAGCAGGAAGAGATGAAGACCATGCAGTTCATCATGGTGACCAGCCGTGGTGATAAGGAAAACGTGATCCAGGCCATCCAGGCCGGCGTTTCCGACTTCGTCGGCAAGCCCTTCACCAACGAGCAGCTGCTGACCAAGGTGAAGAAGTCGCTGACCAAGATCGGCAAGCTCGACAGCCTGATGTCCAGCGCGCCGGCGCGGGTCAACTCTGCGTTCGCCAACGACTCGCTCAGTGCCCTGACGGGCGGTCGCCCGGACGCGGCCAAGGTAACCGCGCCCGCCGCTGCGCCCGTGGCAGCAGCGGCCAAGCCTCTGATCAACGCCCCCACGCCGAAGACTGCCGCTGCAGCGGCCCAGGCTGGTCGTGGCCAGGGCCAACTGCGCCTGTCCAGCGGAACCCAGCCGTGCATGATCAAGGCCCTGAGCCTCAAGGAAGCCCTGCTGGTGGTGCGCCGCGGTACCAACCTGCCACAGGTGCTCGAAGGCGCGGTGCTGGACCTGGAGCAAGGCGAGAATGCCGAAACGGCGCGCCTGAACGGCTACCTGCACGCCATTGCGGCGCTGGAGCCCAAGCCTGAGAGCGACTGGCTGCAGCTGACCTTCAAGTTTGTCGACCAGGATGCGCAGAAACTCGACTACCTGTCGCGGCTGATCGCCCGCGGCACGGCGCAGAAGCATTTCACGCCTGGCGCCTGATGGCCGCTTGAGCACCGCGTCGGAGCGGATGTTTTGGGAGCGGGCTTGCCCGCTCCCACGTTACACCTCCAGCATCCCGACCAACTGTCATATCCCTCTCAAATCCGGCTGCTAGGCTTCGACAGAACGTAACTGTCAAAAAGCCACCATCATGCCGCCCTCCCGACTGCTGCTGTTCTGTGCCTTGCTCACGGCCTCGGCGTCGAGCCTGGGCATGACCATCTACAAGACCACCGATACCTATGGCGTGGTTTCCTATTCCGACCGTCCCAGTGTGGGCGCCAAGGTTTTCGTGTTCCGCGAACCCATGGTCGAGCGCCTGGACGGCCAGGTGCGGCTGAAGACCGAGGATTTCGCCGGTGGCGTGCGTTTTGTCGCGCGCAACGAGCTGTTCGTGCCGATGGAAGTTGAACTGCGTGTGGAGCGCCTGGCCAATGCCCAGGGCGGTAACGCCCCGCGCATCGTCCGGCGCCTGGTGCCGCCGCGCTCGAACCTGATCCTCAGCGTGGTGCAGGCTCGCCAAGGGGCTCGCCTCAAGTACGACACCAAGTTCCGCTACGCCATGGGCGACCCGGGCCAGCGCCCGCAGGGCTACCGTTATCCGTTCCCCTGGAAGGGTGGGCCGTTCCGCCTGAGCCAGGGCCCCAACGGCCGTTTCAGCCACTTCGGGCCCAAGGGCCGCTACGCCATGGATATCGCCATGCCCGAAGGCACGCCGATCATCGCGGCACGCGGTGGGGTGGTGGTGAAGATCGAGAACAACCAGAGCGGGCGGGGCAACAATCCGGCGGGCAATTTTGTCAGGATCCTGCACCCGGACGGTACCATGGGCGTTTACCTGCACCTGATGCGCGGTTCGGTGGTGGTGGGCGAGGGGCAGCGGGTTGCACAGGGGCAGCCATTGGCCAAATCGGGCAACACCGGCAACAGCAGCGGGCCGCACCTGCATTTCGTGGTGCAGCGCAATGTGGGGCTGGCGCTGGAGTCGATCCCGTATCAGTTCGACCGGCCAATCGGTGGGTTGCCGGACTTTACCGCAGGGAATCCATGACGCATTGCGGGGCAAGCCCGCACCCACGGATGTAGGCGCGGGCTCTCGGGTCAATCGAGCTTGAGCACCTTGGCCAGCACGATCTTCGGCCCTTTCATCTTCTTGATGATGATGCGCAGGCCTTCGACCTCCAGCACTTCCTCTTCCTCGGGGACGCGCTTGAGGGTCTCGTAGATCAGCCCGGCGAGGGTTTCCGCCTCGATGTGGTCCAGGTCGATACCCAGCAAGCGCTCGACCTTGAACAGCGGTGTATCACCGCGCACCAGCAACTTGCCCGGCTGGTAGGCGAGGATGCCGCGCTCGGTCTTGCGGTGTTCGTCCTGGATATCGCCTACCAGCACTTCCAGCACGTCTTCCATGGTCAGGTAGCCGATCACCTTGCCATCGGCTTCCTCGACCAGCACGAAGTGCGCGCCACCCTTGCGGAACTGCTCAAGCAGCTGGGCCAGCGGCATGTGCCGGGACACCCGTTCCAGCGGGCGGGCGAGGTCTGCAAGGTCGATGGTTTGCGGCAAGTGGTCGAGCTCTGCGAGCTCCAGCAGCAGGTCCTTGATGTGCAGCAGGCCGGTGAATTCCTCGCGCTCGGCGTCATACACCGGGTAGCGGCTGAACTTGTGACGACGCAGCAGGGCGAGGATTTCCTTCAGCGGCGCATGGGCATCGATGCTGACCATGTCCTCGCGGGAGTTGGCCCAGTCGACCACCTCCAGCTCGCCCATCTCCACTGCCGAGGCCAGCACGCGCATGCCCTGGTCGCTTGGATCCTGGCCACGGCTGGAGTGCAGGATCAGCTTGAGCTCCTCGCGGCTATAGTGATGCTCGTGATGCGGCCCTGGCTCGCCTTGGCCGGCGATGCGCAGGATGGTGTTGGCGCTGGCGTTGAGCAGGTAGATCGCCGGGTACATCGCCCAGTAGAACAGGTACAGCGGCACGGCGGTCCACAGCGACAGCAGCTCGGGCTTGCGGATCGCCCACGACTTGGGTGCCAGCTCGCCGACCACGATGTGCAGGTAGGAAATCACGAAGAAGGCGACGAAGAACGAGATCGCCTTGATCAGCTCCGGGCTGTCCACGCCGACATAGGCCAGCAGCGGCTCGAGCAGGTGGGCGAACGCCGGCTCGCCGACCCAGCCCAGGCCCAGGGAGGCGAGGGTGATGCCCAGCTGGCAGGCCGAGAGGTAGGCGTCGAGTTGGTTGTGCACCTTGCGCAGGATGCTGCCACGCCAGCCATGCAGCTCGGCGATGGATTCGACGCGGGTGGAGCGCAGCTTGACCATGGCGAACTCGGCGGCCACGAAGAAGCCGTTGAGCAGCACCAGGAACAAGGCAAAGAGAATCATGCCGAAATCGGCGAACAACGAGGTGAGGCTGATACCAGGGGAAGGGTCCATGATGGAGTTTTACGGGGTCCGTCTGCTGAAAAGTAAGAAAAAAAGTGCCAGCGTTTGCTGGCACAGGGGATCCAATGTAGCGGCTGAGGCTGCAAAAGCAAAGGGCCGCTTCGCGCCCCATCGCCGGCAAGCCGGCTCCCACAAGGGCTGCATCTTTCCTGTGGGAGCCGGCTTGCCGGCGATGGGGCGCGAAGCGGCCCTCGGATCTCAGCCCTTGTTCACGACCAACTGCGCCGGCGCAAAGTGGCAGGTAAAGGTGCTGCCATGCCCCGGCACGCTGCTGATTTCCAGGCGTGCGCGATGGCGCATCAGCACGTGCTTGACGATCGCCAGGCCCAGCCCGGTGCCGCCGGTGTTGGAGGCGCGGCTGGAGTCGACGCGGTAGAAGCGTTCGGTCAGGCGTGGCAGGTGCTTGGCCTCGATACCGACCCCCGAGTCCTGCACGCTGAGGTGCGCGCCCTGGTCGTCGGCCCACCAGCGAATGCGGATATTGCCCTCATCCTGGGTGTACTTGACCGCGTTGAACACCAGGTTGGAGAACGCGCTGCGCAGCTCCGACTCGCTGCCCTTGAGGCGTATGCCAGGCGTTGCTTCCAGGCTGATCCGCTGGTTGCGCGGGCCGGACAGGGCCTGGGCGTCGTTCTTGATGGCGGTGAGCAGGGTGTCGACCAGCACCGGCTGGTTGTCCGAGGGATAGTCGGTGGCTTCGAGCTTGGCCAACAGCAACAGGTCGTTGAGCAGCGTCTGCATGCGTGAGCCTTGCGCGCTCATCTGTTGCAGGGCGCGGCTCCAGCGTGGGTTCACGTCCTCGACGTTGTCCAGCAGCGTCTCCAGGTAGCCGGTGATCACCGTCAGCGGCGTGCGCAGCTCGTGGGAGACGTTGGCGACGAAGTCCTTGCGCATCTGTTCCAGCTGGTGAATGCGGGTCACGTCGCGCACCAGCATCAGATGCTCGTTGTTGCCGTAGCGGGTGAGGTGCAGTTGCACGCGCAGGCGGTCGTTGATCGGCGACGGGATCTCCAGCGGTTCGGCGTAGTTCTCCGACTCGAAGTACTCCTTGAAGCGCGGGTGGCGCACCAGGTTGGTCACCGGCTGGCCGCCGTCCTGCGGGGTCTTGAAGCCCAGCAGGGTCTCGGCGGCGCGGTTCCACCATTCCAGGTTGCCGTCGCTGTCGAGCATGATCACCGCATCGCGCAGCGCGGCGGTGGACTCCTGGACCCGGTCGATCACCGCCTGCAGGCGGCCACGCACGCGTTGGTCGCGGCGCTGCAGGTGATAGATGCTGTCGAACACTTCGCCCCACAGGCCGTAGCCATCGGGTGGCGCTTCATCGGGTTGATGATTGCGCAGCCAGTCGTGCAGGCGCAGCAACTGCTTCAGTGTCCAGCCCAGGTAGAAGGCCAGGCCGATGGCCAGGCTCCAGCCATAGTACCCGCTGACCAGCCCGCCGATCAGGCAGACGGTGATCAGCAGGAGCATGTGGCGAATCAGGGTCGCGTGCCAGTTCTGGTTCAATTGACAGTCCTTGTACAGCGGGCGCTGGGGCTTCGATCAGCTTTTGGTCGAGAAGCGATAGCCAGTGCCGCGGACGGTTTGTACCAGATTTTCGTAGGCTTCACCCAGTGCCTTGCGCAGGCGGCGGATGTGCACGTCGACGGTGCGCTCCTCGACATAGACGTTGCCACCCCAGACCTGGTCGAGCAACTGGCCGCGGGTGTAGGCACGCTCCTGGTGAGTCATGAAGAACTGCAGCAGGCGGTACTCGGTGGGGCCCATCTCGGCCGGCTTGCCGTCGATGGTCACGCGGTGGCTGATCGGGTCGAGCAGCAGGCCACCGACTTCGATCGGCGCTTCGCTGTCGCTTGGGCCGGTGCGGCGCAGCACGGCCTTGAGGCGCGCCACCAGTTCACGGGGCGAGAACGGCTTGGTGATGTAGTCGTCGGCGCCGACTTCCAGGCCCTGGATCTTGTTGTCCTCTTCACCTTTGGCGGTGAGCATTATGATCGGGATGTCGCCGGTCAGCTCGTCGCGCTTGAGGCGGCGGGCCAGCTCGATGCCGGAGGTGCCCGGCAGCATCCAGTCGAGCAGGATCAGGTCCGGCTTGCGGTCGACGATGATGGCGTGGGCCTGCTGCGAGTTCTCGGCCTCGAGGCAGTCATAGCCGGCCATTTCCAATGCAACGGCGATCATCTCGCGGATAGGCGCTTCGTCGTCGACGATCAGAATGTTTCTGCCAACCATGCTCAATTACCTCTCCCAGGAACGATGTCTTGGCCCGCATTAGATAACGGAATTATTGCAGCTGTGTGACAGGGCGTGGGCGGTTCTGGCGACATTGCGTGACTGGACTAGGCTTCAGAGGGCCGCTGCGGCGGCTATCAGAACCCTTCCACACCCCGAAACGATGGTGATTCCAATGACACGACATACGCTGAGCTGGATGGCCCTTTGCGCTGCGCTGGCAGTGCCGGGGGTGGCGTCGGCTCATCACGCCATGGAGAAAGACGGCATGTGGGTCGACCACAACGGCATGACCCTGTACACCTTCGACAAGGACGCAGGTGGCAAGTCCATGTGCAATGGTGATTGCGCGACCAACTGGCCACCTTTGAAGGTCACGGCAGGTGAGAAGGCCGAAGGCAAGTGGACGCAGATCAAGCGTGACGACGGTTCGATGCAGTGGGCCTATGACGGCAAGCCGCTGTACACCTTCGTCAAGGACAAGAAGGCCGGAGAGACCACCGGTGATGGCATGAAGGATGTCTGGCACATCGCCAAGCCTTGATGCACCAGGCGTGGGAGCGCCGCACCGCCGCTCCCACCATTGGCCTGCACAATCTCAGCGCAGCGCGTAGTCCAGCACCACACCAATGAAGATCAACAGCCCCGCCCAGTGGTTGTGCAGGAACGCCTTGAAGCACGACTCGCGGTCCAGCTTGCGCGTCGACCAAAATTCCCAGGCGAAGCATACCGCCGCCGCCAGCAGCCCCAGGTGGAACCAGCCGCCCAGCTCGAAGCGGTTGCCCGCCAGGAGCAGGCAGCCCAGCGACAGCAGCTGCAGGCTCAGGATGATCACCCGGTCGGCCTCGCCGAACAGGATGGCGGTGGATTTCACGCCGATCTTCAGGTCGTCGTCACGGTCGACCATGGCGTAGTAGGTGTCATACCCCACCGTCCACAGCAGGTTGGCGATGTACAGCAGCCAGGCGCTGGCCGGCAGCTCGCCACCCGCGGCGGTGAAGGCCATCGGGATACCCCAGGAATACGCCGCGCCCAGCACCACCTGCGGGTAGTAGGTGTAGCGCTTCATGAACGGGTAGCAGAAGGCCAGGGCGACCGCGCCGAACGACAGCCACACCGTGGTGGCGTTGGTGCACAGCACCAGCAGGAAGCTCACCCCCACCAGCAGGGCGAACAGCACCAGCGCTTCGCGGGGCTTCACCCGGCCGCTGGCCAGTGGCCGGTCGGCGGTGCGCTTGACGTGGCCGTCCACCTTGCGGTCGGCGAAATCGTTGATGCAGCAGCCGGCGGCACGCATCAGCACCACGCCGAGGCCGAAGATCAGCACGTTGGCCAGGGTCGGCGAGCCGTTGCCGGCAATCCACACCGCCGACAGCGTCGGCCACAGCAGCAGGTAGATGCCGATGGGGCGGTCCATGCGGCTCAGTTGGACAAAGTCCCAGGCGCGCGGGTGCAGGCGGTTGAGCGACTTGAGCAGTTGCAGGTACATCAGCGGTTTTCCTCCTTGGCCGCGTGCCACAGGGCGGGCAGGAACACCTCGGCCACCAGCAGGTCGAGGCCGGCGCGTTCGAAGCGCGAGCGCCGTCCCCACAGCCCGGGGCTGGCGACCTCGGCGGGCAGCCAGTCCTGTGGATAACTGCACACTTCGATAGGGTGGCGGACGAACGCCTGGTCGCAGAACAGTAGCTCGCCCAGCGAGCGGCTGCCCAGGGTCTCCAGGTCGAGCCCCCCGCGCTCCAGCGCTGTGCGGCTGGCGACGCTGCGGGCGAATACCCACGGCTGGCCATGGCCGCGCAGGTAGACCTCGCGCACCCAGCCCTGCGCGCCAGGCCGCAGGCCCAACGCGGCGCATTCATCGTCACGCAGTGGCTGCCAGCCCTCGCACAAAGGGGTGACGCTGAAGTGGTCATGGGAAAGACCGGTCAGGCGACGGGTCAGGGAGCCTTCGTCGAACAGCCAGTCCAGGGTCGGCTGGTCGGGCAGGGGCGCCAGTTGCGGATACGCCAGCCACGCGACAGCGGCTGCTTGCGGGGTTTCGTACGGCACGTCGGTATGCTTGATACAGGCCAGAGAGGCGGCGAGCTTAGCATGATTGCCGTCCTGGCTTGCATACTGCCAGCAGGCCCAGTACAAAAGCCGACCAGAGATTGCACGGTGGTCACTTGCAGGCGCGGGCGTACCCCGCGACCCGGCCACCAGCTGCAACGCACCAATAAGCCTGACCGAGGAACAGCACCCGATGAAGAAGTGGCAATGTATTGTCTGTGGCCTGATCTACGACGAAGCCGACGGCTGGCCGGACGACGGCATCGCCCCCGGCACCCGCTGGGAAGACGTGCCGGAAGACTGGCTGTGCCCTGATTGCGGCGTAGGCAAGAGTGACTTCGAAATGATCGCCATTGGCTGATCGCAACCCTGGCTTGAACAAGGAACGCACGACATGACGTCCCCCGTGGTGATCATTGGTACCGGCCTTGCCGGTTATAACCTGGCGCGAGAGTTTCGCAAGCTGGACGGCGACACGCCGCTGCTGCTGATCACCGCCGACGACGGCCGCTCCTATTCCAAGCCGATGCTGTCCACCGGCTTTGCCAAGCAGAAGGACGCCGACGGCCTGTGCATGGCCGAACCCGGCGCCATGGCCGAGCAGCTCAAGGCCGAGATCCGCACCCACACCCGCATCAGCGGTATCGACCCCGGCCACAAGCGCCTGTGGATCGGTGAGGAAGCGGTGGAGTACCGCGACCTGGTACTGGCCTGGGGCGCGCAGACTGTGCAGGTGCCCGTGGAAGGCGATGCGGGTGAGTTGGTCTTCCCGATCAACGACCTTGAGGACTACGCACGTTTTCGTGTCGCTGCCGCAGGCAAGCAACGGGTGCTGATCCTCGGCGCCGGCCTGATCGGCTGCGAGTTCGCCAACGACCTCACCTTGGGCGGCCTGCAGTGCGAGGTCGTGGCGCCGTGCGAACAGGTAATGCCGACCTTACTGCACCCGGCGGCGGCCGCTGCCGTGCAGGCAGGCCTGGAAGGGTTGGGGGTGCGTTTCCATCTCGGCCCGGTGCTGACCCGCCTGCAACGTTCGGGGGCGGCTGTGGAGGCGCACCTGTCCGACGGCAGCGTCATCCCTTGCGACCTGGTGGTGTCTGCGATCGGCCTGCGGCCGCGTACCGACCTGGCGGCGGCAGCGGGCCTGCAGGTCAACCGCGGGGTGGTGGTGGATCGCCAGCTGCGCACTTCTCACGCCAACATCTTCGCCCTGGGCGACTGCGCCGAGGTTGATGGCATCAACCTCCTGTACGTCATGCCATTGATGACTTGTGCTCGTGCCCTGGCCCAGACCCTGGCCGGCAACCCGACTGCAGTGGCCTATGGCCCGATGCCGGTCACCGTGAAGACGCCGGCCTGCCCGTTGGTGGTATCTCCCGTGCCGGCAGGCCACGAGGGCACCTGGGTGGTGGAAGGTAGCGGTGGTGATCTGAAAGTGCTCTGCCATGGCGCCGATGGCCAGCTGCTGGGCTACGCCCTGACCGGCGGCGCGGTCATGGAGAAACTGGCGTTGAATCGCCAGTTGCCACCCTTGATGGCGTAAATAGCGGGCGTTCTGTCGGAATTATCCTGTTCTTGCCACCACAATGGCCGCCCAGATACTGGCGCGGCCCCGGTCGGCGTGCCATCCTCACTGGCGTCTGCCGCAGCCTAGAGCCTGCGGTGCCTTGAACGCTGCTCCCTTCGGCAGCACGGCATAACAACAAGAAATCCCGTCAAAGAGGCTTCACTATGCGTAAACCAGAACTCGCCGCCGTCATCGCCGAAAAGGCCGATCTGACCAAGGAAAAGGCCAATATTGTCCTGAACGCGATTCTCGACAGCATCACCGGCGCACTCGACAAGGACACCGTCACCCTGGTCGGCTTCGGCACCTTCGAAAAACGCCACCGCGGCGCTCGCACCGGCAAGAACCCGCAGACCGGCGAGCCGGTCAAGATCAAGGCTAGCAACACCGTCGCCTTCAAGCCGGGCAAGAACTTGAAGGAAAGCGTCAACGCACCGGCCAAGCCTGCCAAGAAAAAGTGATCGACAAGCCATCGAGACGGGCGCCTTAAGGCGCCCGTTGTGTTTCTGGTAAGCAAATGCAGCGAACTTGCATAAACAGGGCGATAAACGGATAAACTGCGCGACTCAGTCATTTTTCACTCGAGGCGCGTTGATGAAGTTTCGTTTTCTTCTCTGGGCCATGGGCTTGCTGATGGCCAAGGCCAGCCGCAACAACCCGGCGTTCCAGCAGCAGCTGCAGGACAAGGACCTGGTCTTCCAGATGCAGACGCTCGACGGCAAGATTGCCCGGCACTTCATCGTCAAGGACCTGCGCATCAGCAGCAAGGGCGGCCTGCACCCGCAGCCGGCGTTCGCCATTGCCTTCAAGGATGCCGCGTACGGCTTTGCCACGCTGCAGGCCGGTAACAAGCAGCTGGCGTTCATGCAGGGGATTCAGGAGAAGAACATCCAGATCAAGGGCAATCCGGCGCTGGTGATCTGGTTCCAGGGCTTGATGAAGTACCTGAAACCGAAGAAGAAAGTGTAGGAGCGGCTTTAGCCGCGATGCAGGCACCGCGGTTTCTGGCACCCGCTTCGCGGGTGATCGCGGCTGAAGCCGCTCCTACGGGGCGGCCTTAATGCGAATGCGGCGCATGGAACTGCGACGCCAGCTCGCGCAGCAACGCCTCGGCCTCCAGCACCTTGTTCACCACCTCTTCGGCCTTGTCTCGGGTCAGCCCCAGGCGCTCTAGCAGGGCATCCGGGATCTCGTCCTTCGGCCCCGAGCCGATCCCCCGGGCGCGCAGCAGGCGCGTCGCCAGGCATACCAGGTTGGGGAACGCCGCATAATCGCCGTCGTACGCCGGATCGTGCTGGAAGCGCAGGGCTGTGGACAGTTCATCGGGCATGTCCCACAGCTTCATCAGCCAGGCACCGATCTGTTCACGGCTGATCCCCAGCAAGTGCTGCTCCACATAGCTGTGACACAGGTGCGGGTTGACCTCCAGATGACGGCAGATCAGCGAGAAATGCGGGGGGAAGACGTGGGCCAGCAGCAGGTAGCCGAAGTTGTGCAGCAGCCCGGCCAGGTAGGTCAGGCCTGCTTCCGGGCGTTCGGCGCGCGGCATGGCACGGGTCAGACCCTCGATCACGGCAGCGGTATAGATCGACTGCTGCCAATAGGGCGTGGCCTGTTGCGGGTGGTCCTTGGGCAGGCTCAGGGTCTTGCCCAGGGCCAGGCCCAACGCCAGGTTGATCACCAGGTCGAAGCCCAGTACCCGCACGATGGCGTCTTCCACCGAGCGGATCTTGCCGGGTGACGCGTAGTAGGGCGATGCCGCCCAGCTGACGACCTGCGCAGCCAGGGCCGGGTCGGTTTCGACCACGCCGGTGATGTCGTCGATGCTGGCATTGGGGTCGACACGCAGCTTGATGATCTTCTGCGCGGTGTCGGCCAGCGGCGGAATCTCGATGGTCTGCTCCAGGCGTTGCTGGATGCGCCGGGCGGTGAAGGCCTGGACTGCGCGGATGACTTCCTTGGGAGGGCCGTCCAACTGATCGAAACTGAGGCGAATATCGCTGATTGGCTGGCCGAAGGTGCTGGCGCTGGCCTTGACCAGCATCTTCTTGAAAGCCGTCCGGCCGATTTCCAGGAGCAGCCCGGCTTCACCGGACTGGATCAGCAGGGTTTCGTTGTCGAGCAGGCTCTTTTCGTACTGGCACGGCGAGCTGGTCAGCGCGGGAATGGCGGGCAGGGCCTTGAGGTGATGCTTGTCGAGCATCTGCTTCAAGCGCTCCAGCGGCACGGCCTCGAGCTTGCGTCCGGTCAGTTCCTCGAGGCGCTTGAGGTCCAGCAACTGGCTTTGCGGGAACAGCACCATCAAGGCACCGATCGCGTCATCGAGCAGTACGGCCTGAACGCGCGAGTTGGCCGGCAGCCCCGGGTGCTCGGGCACCTCGCGGAAGCTGACGTCGAGCTTTTCGAGCAACTGCCGGATAACAGACGGTGCGTGTAGGGTTGCGGTATCCAGGGCAACTTCAGTCATGGCCTGTATCCAATCATTTCTGTAAACGCGAAGTATAACCAGCCTGACCGCCAAGCTGGATCCATTATGGGACGGGCGTCACACCTGGCCATATTGTTGGCCGTGGCGCAACCAGCGGTCGAGTAGCGGGCTGACGTGGTCGGGCCAGCGTGCCAGCAGGGCCTGGGCGGCGTCGCGTACGGCCGGCAACAGGTCGGCGTCGCGCATCAGGTCGGCGACCTTGAACTGTAGCAGGCCGGTCTGGCGGGTCCCGAGCATCTCGCCGGGGCCACGCAGCTCCAGATCCTTCTCTGCTATGACGAAACCATCGTTGGTTTCGCGCATGATACCCAGGCGTTCGCGGCCGATCTGCGACAGTGGCGGGTGGTAGAGCAGCACGCAGTGGCTTGCCGCGCTGCCCCGGCCGACCCGGCCGCGCAGCTGGTGCAGCTGGGCCAGGCCCAGGCGCTCGGGGTTCTCGATGATCATCAGGCTGGCATTGGGCACGTCGACGCCGACCTCGATCACCGTGGTGGCGACCAGCAGTTGCAGCTTGCCGGCCTTGAACTCGGCCATCACCGCCGCTTTTTCCGCAGGCTTCATGCGCCCATGGATCAGGCCCACGCGCAGTTCGCCCAGAGCGCTGCCCAACTCCTCGAAGGTACTTTCGGCAGCCTGGCAGGTCAGTTCCTCGGATTCTTCGATCAAGGTGCACACCCAGTAGGCCTGGCGCCCTTCGGCACAGGCGGCGCGGACCCGCTCGACCACCTCGAAACGACGGCTGTCGGCGACCAGCACGGTGTTCACCGGGGTGCGCCCGGGCGGCAGCTCGTCGAGGATCGAGGTGTCCAGGTCGGCATAGGCGCTCATGGCCAGGGTGCGGGGGATCGGCGTGGCGGTCATGATCAGCTGGTGCGGGCACAGCTGGCCCATGACGCCCTTCTTGCGCAGGGCCAGGCGCTGCTGCACGCCGAAACGGTGTTGTTCGTCGATGATCGCCAGGGCCAGGTGCTTGAACTGCACCTCGTCCTGGAACAGCGCGTGGGTACCGACCACCATCGGCGCGCCATTGGCGATCTGCTCCAGGGCGTTGGCGCGGGCCTTGCCCTTGAGCTTGCCGGCCAGCCAGGCGACTTCTATGCCCAGCGGCTCGAGCCAGCGTTTGAAGGTGATGAAATGCTGCTCGGCGAGGATCTCGGTGGGGGCCATCAGCGCCACCTGGTAACCGGCCTCCAGGGCCTGCAGCGCCGCGAGGGCGGCGACCACGGTCTTGCCGGCGCCCACGTCACCCTGTACCAGGCGCATCATCGGTTCGGGTTGGCTGAGGTCGTAGGCGATCTCGTTGCCGACGCGCTGCTGGGCACCAGTTGGGTTGAAGCCGAGGTTGGCCAGGTACTGGGCCGGCAGGCGGGTGGCCTTGGGCAGTACCGGTGCCCGCAGGCTGCGCAGGCTCTCGCGCAGGCGCTGCTGCGAGAGCTGGTGGGTCAGCAGTTCCTCGAAGGCCAGGCGGTGCTGGGCCCAGTGATGGCCCTCGGCAAGTTCGTCGAGGTCGGCGTCGGCAGGCGGGTTGTGCAGGTAGCGGATGGCATCGCTCAACGGCGCCAATTGGTAGTCGCGGGCCAGTTGGTCGGGCAGCCAGTCGGGCAGGCTGCGCGGGCCGAGCAGGCCCAGGCTCTGCTGGCAGAGCAGACGCAGGCGTTGTTGGGTGAGGCCTTCGGTGGTCGGGTAGATCGGCGTCAGCGTCTGTTCGACCGGCGGTGGTGCTTCTTCGCCGTTCAGCGCACGGTATTCGGGGTGGTAGATTTCCAGGCCCGAGGCGCCCGGACGTGCTTCGCCATAGCAACGCAGGTGGGTGCCACGCTTGAGGCCCTCCTTCTGCGCATTGCTGAAATGGTAGAAGCGCAGGCTCAGCGTGCCGCTGCCATCGCCCAGGCGCACCACCAGACTGCGGCGCTTGCCCATGGTCACGTCAGCCCCGCTGACCACGCCCTCGATCACCGCGTCCTGGCCGGGACGCAGTTGGCCGATGGGGACTACACGGGTTCGGTCCTGATAGCGCAACGGCAGGTGGAACAGCAGGTCCTGCAGGTTCTCCAGACCGACCTTGGCGAGTTTCTCTGCCATGGCTTCACCAACACCCTTGAGCGTGGTGACGGGGACGTTCGACAGCTCGGTCATGGGTTCAGGCCGGTTGTTCCACGGGCGGCTTGGCCACCGAGCAGAGGCGGATCGAGTCGGCGAGGATCTCGATGGCCTTCGGCCGCGGGAAGCTGGCGCGCCAGGCGATGGCCACGGTGCGGAACGGTGCGGGCGCGGTCAGCGGGCGAACTTCGATGACGCCCGGTGCATAGTGATGGCTGTGTACGGCCGACAGCGGCAGGATCGAGACGCCCAGGCCGGAGGCGACCATGTGGCGGATGGTTTCCAGTGAGCTGGACTCGACCGTGGTGTGCTTGGAGGCTTCGCCGCCCTTGTTCAGTGTCGGGCAGGCTTCGAGCACCTGGTCGCGGAAACAATGCCCCTCGCCCAGCAGCAGCAGGCTCTTGTCGTTGAGCATGGCGGTGTCGATGGTGTCCTTGGCGGTCCAGGGATGGTCGGCCGGCATCAGCGCACAGAACGGTTCGTCGTACAGCGGCAGGGTCAGCACGTCGGCCTCGTTGAACGGCAGGGCGATGATCACCGCGTCCAGTTCGCCGTTGCGCAGCTTTTCGCGCAGCACATGGGTGAAGTTCTCTTCGATGTACAACGGCATCTGCGGCGCCACGCGGTGCAGTTGCGGGATCAGGTGCGGGAAGAGATAGGGGCCGACGGTGTAGATGGCGCCGACCTTGAGCGGGGCGGTCAGCTGGTTCTTGCCGGCCTGGGCGAGCTCGCGGATGCCCTGAGCCTGCTCCAGTACCTTCTGCGCCTGGGCGACGATGCTCTCGCCGACCGGCGTGAGGCGCACCGCGCTCTTGCTGCGCTCGAAGATCAGCACGCCGAGTTCGTCCTCGAGCTTCTTCACGCCCACCGACAGGGTCGGCTGGCTGACGTGGCAACGCTCGGCCGCGTGGCCGAAGTGCTGCTCCTGCGCGAGGGTAACGATGTAGCGAAGTTCGGTGAGGGTCATAACGTGCGTCCATGAAGTTGCGGCCCCAGCATAGCGGCTGCAATCGATAGACGCACGTTATCAGACTTGCCGTTTTGTGACAGAAACAAAAACGTCAGCGTCGGTCCAGCGAGTACACGAACGGCGCAACCACTTCGATCGTGCCATTGTTCAGCAACTCCGCCGGAGGCTTGGGTACCGTGCCGGCACGGCGGATCATCTCCAGCGTGGCGCGGTCCAGCGCCGCGCTGCCCGAACCACCGGCCAGCGTGTACGACACCACCTTGCCTTCGGCGTCGACCACGAAACGCAGGCGGTTGATGCCCTGCAATCCACGGCGGCGAGCGTCCTCGGGGTACTTCTTGTACTTGGCCAGGTGGCGCAGCAGGTCGCTCTGCCAGCTCGGCAGGGCATTACTGTTGGACGCGATGCTGGGCTGCGGCGCCGCCGACTTCTGCGGTGGCGTGTTGCTCGGCGGCGTGTCCGCGACGTCGTCCTTGGCCGGTGGCTCGTCTTTCGGCGGCTCAAGCTTTTTCTCGGGCTTGGGCGGCTGTGGCTTGGCCTTGGGCTTGGGCGGCTTGGGGATGGCGATCTTCGGCTTCGGCGCCTCTGCCAGCTTGGGCAGCGGCGGCTCCTCGATCGGCGTCGGCGGTTTCGGGGCGGCCTTGGGCGGTGGCGGTGGCGCAGGCTCTGGCAGCGGTGCCAGCTCGACCATCATCGCTGCCGGCGGCAACTCGAGGGCCTGGGGCACCGACCAGTTGAGCGTCAGCAGCACAGCGACCGCGTGCACACCCAGCACGATCGCCAGGCTGCCACCGTAGCGCGCCATGTTTGAGCGCGTTTTCGTCATTTCTTGGCTGCCGTCTCGAGTCCGACCAGGCCGACCTTGAGGTAGCCAGCGGCACGCATGGTGTTCATCACTTCCATCAGGTCGCCGTAATCGACGCCCTTGTCAGCCTGGAAGAAGATGGTGGTTTCCTTGTCGCCCTTGGTCTTGGCGTCGAGCATCGCGCCAAGCTGGTCGCGCTGGGCCACCTCGTCGTCGCCCAGGTAGAGCTTCTTGTCGGCCTTGACGCTGACGAACACCGGCTTCTCGGGCCGCGGCGCCGGCTTGGCGGTCGAGGCGGGCAGGTCGACCTTGATATCGACCGTGGCCAGGGGCGCGGCAACCATGAAGATGATCAGCAGCACCAGCATCACGTCGATGAACGGCGTGACATTGATTTCGTGGTTCTCGGCGAGGTCGTCGCCACCTTCGTTGAGATGCAGGCCCATGGCTTACCCCACTTTCACCATGTGCGGGGCGGCGCGTTCGCCACCCTGGTGGTCCAGATCGCGGCTGACCAGCAGCAGGACCTGGGCGGAGGCGTCGGACACCTGTGCCTTGTAGCCGGCGATGGAGCGGGCGAAGACGTTGTAGATGACCACGGCCGGGATCGCGGCGACCAGGCCCAGCGCGGTGGCCAGCAGGGCTTCGGCGATGCCTGGGGCGACCACGGCGAGGTTGGTGGTCTGGGTCTTGGCGATGCCGATGAAGCTGTTCATGATGCCCCACACGGTGCCGAACAGACCGACGAACGGGGCGGTGGAACCGATGGTGGCCAGCACGCCGGTGCCGCTGCTCATGGTGCGGCCGCTGGCGGCCACCAGGCGCTCCAGGCGGAAGCTCACGCGCTCCTTGATGCCTTCCTTCTCGCGGGCGTTGGCCGACAGGCGCATTTCTTCGAGGGCGTCATGCACCAGGGTGTGGGCCAGGGTGCCTTCCTTGTTCGACACCTCGCTGGCTTCTTTCAGGCTCACCGAGCGTTTCAGGGCGGCGATCTCGCCACGCAGGCGGCGTTTGGCGCCCATCAGCTCGAAGCCTTTGGCGATCCAGATGGTCCAGGTGATGATCGAGGCGATGGCCAGGCCGATCATCACGGCCTTCACCACCACGTCGGCGTTCTTGTACATGCCCCATGGGGACAGGTCGTGGGCCATGCCCAGCGAGGTGTCTTCGACCATCGCCTGCACGTTCTCGTCGGTAGGTGCCTGGCCATCGATTGGCGCATTGGCATCGACCGGCGCTTCGTTTGGCGCAGCTACAGGTGCCTGGCCTTCGGCGGCTGGCGCGGCCGGGGCGGCGGCGGCGGCGGCGGCGGCGGCTGGAGCGGCGGTGGCGGTGGGCTCATCGGCCATGGCCACAGGGGCCAGTACCAGGCTGAACATCAGCGCGGCAATGGCGCGCCAGGCGCGCGACGGGGTTGGCGAAGCGGAAGGTTGAGTACGTGTCATGCTGGCCGGACCTGATGAAGAGAAATGGGTTGAGTTCTTCAAGGCCTCGAAGCAGGCCGAGAACAGACAGGGCCGCCATTATTGCAAGTAATTCTTGTTAACAAAAGAATGGAGAGCGCTTTTTTTAACCTTTGTCTAGCCGCTGATCGCTAAATCCGGTTAGCGTGAACCTTTGGATTTGGAGTTTCATGATGTCGGACCTGAGTGCGTTGATCGTCGGCTGCGGCGATGTGGGAGGCCGTCTGGCCCGCCAGTTGCTCGCCCATGGGTGGCAGGTCGATGGCCTGCGCCGGTCGGTGCGGGACCTGCCCGAAGGGGTGCGGCCCGTTGCCGCCGATCTGGCGAACCCGCGCCTGCCAGAAGCGTGGCCCGCGCGCGCGCCGGACTACCTGGTGTACTGCGTGGCGGCCAGCCAGCATGACGAAGCGGGCTACCAGGCCGCCTATGTCGACGGTTTGCGCCATGTGCTTGGCTGGCTTGAGAGCAAGGGTCAGCGGCCGCGTCGCCTGCTGTTCGTTTCCAGCAGCAGTGTCTATGCACAACAGGATGGCGAATGGATCGACGAGACCGCAGCCACCGCGCCCGAGGGGTATTCGGGCAAGGTGATGCTCGCGGCGGAGCGCCTGGCGCTGGGCAGTGGCATCCCCGCCAGCATCGTGCGCCTGACCGGCATCTATGGGCCGGGACGTGAGTGGTTGCTGAGTCAGGTACGCCAAGGCTACCGAGTGGCCGAGGAGCCGCCATTGTACGGCAACCGGATTCACGCCGAGGATGCCGCTGGTTTGCTGGCGCACCTGCTGCAGGCCGATGCCCGGGGCGTGGTGCTGGACGACTGCTATATCGGTGTCGATGACGACCCGGCAGCGCTGGCTGACGTGGTGGGCTGGCTGCGCGAGTACCTGGGGGTCACCGAGTGGTCGGACCAGCAGCGGGTGCGGCGTACCGGCAGCAAGCGTTGCAGCAATGCGCGGGCGCGGTCGCTAGGATGGGTGCCGCAGTATCCGAGCTATAAAGAAGGCTATGCGGCCATTCTCCAAGGGCGTGGTTGAGAGAGCCGGCCCCATCGCGGGGCCAGTCGGGTCGCCGCGCTGATGGCTAATCCTTTTCCAGTACCCACTGCCGGGCGCCGGCAGTCAGTTGCGGCATCTCATCCGGCTGGGCGCGGTTGACTGCCTGGAAGATCTCCAGGGTGTCGCCATCGCGCTTGAAGATCCACGGGGCGCCACGCTGGTTGCGCTCCAGCCACAGGCTGTCGTTGCCATCGCCCATGGTCGCGCAGTCACCCGCCAGGCACAGGGCAAAACGGTCCGGGCCGGGCAGGCCAGTGACGTTGCCGGTATCGCTGAAGCGCACCACCGCGCCCTTGCCCTGGCCCTCGACGATCTTCCAGTCGCCGCCCAGGTATTGCTGGTACAGCGCCTTCTCGAAGCTGGCGCCCAGTGCAGCGCCTTCTGACGCCTTGCTGCGCACGAAGGTCTGCTCATGGCCGGAGGGGTCGATCGCCACGAGTTCGTCGCCATCGAGCTTGAGCTGTTCGGTCAGGTCGCCTTCGAAGGTGACCTGCCAGTCCTTCTCGTTGGCGCTCAGGCGCCCGTCGGCGGCCTCGAAGCCATTGCTGAAGCTGGCCTGCTGGTTCTTGACGTCGATCTTCCACTCGAACACCGGGCCCTTGGCATCCAGGGCCTGGCGCAGGCTGGTGCCTTTGCTGGCGGCATCGATGGCGGCCTGGTTGATCCAGGTGCCGTTGAAATCTTCAGGCTTGTGGCTGGCGCAGCCGCCCAGGAACAGGGCTGCCAGCGTGAGAGGCAATGCGTGGCGCATGGTGAAAACCTTGAGGCAGGAGGGGGGACGGGCCTTGGCCCGTCACCGGGGTATTACTCGAGGACCAGGATGGCGTCCATCTCGACCTGGGCACCCTTCGGCAGCGCGGCCACGCCGATGGCGGCGCGGGCCGGGTAAGGCTGTTCGAAGTAACGGCCCATGATCTCGTTGACCTTGGCGAAGTGGCTCAGGTCGGTGAGGAAGATGTTCAGCTTGACGATGTCCTTGAACGAACCGCCAGCGGCTTCGGCCACTGACTTCAGGTTCTCGAACACCTGGACGGTCTGGGCTTCGAAGCCCTCGACCAGCTCCATGGTCTTCGGGTCGAGCGGGATCTGACCCGACATGTACACGGTGTTGCCAGCCTTGATCGCTTGCGAGTAGGTGCCGATGGCGGCAGGGGCTTTATCGCTGGTGATGACGGTCTTGCTCATGATGACTCCTTGCGGTTGGCGGACTACGCACGCATCCGGGTGATGCGGACCACGCCGGTCAAGGTGCGCAGCTTCTTGATCACACGGGCCAGGTGCACGCGGTCGTGCACGCTGACCACCAGTTGGACCACGCTGATACGGCCGTCGCGTTCGTCCATGCTGATTTTCTCGATGTTGCCGTCGGCGGCATTGACGCTGCTGGCCAGCAGGGCGATCAGGCCGCGCTGGTGTTCCAGCTCGACGCGCAGCTCGACGTTGAACTCGCCGGTGATGTCCTTGGCCCAGGAGAGCTGCAGGCACTTCTCCGGGTTATGGCGGACTTCACTGATGTTGCGGCAGTCTTCCAGGTGCACGACCATGCCCTTGCCCGCCGACAGGTGGCCGACGATCGGGTCGCCCGGGATCGGCGTGCAGCATTTGGCGTAGCTGAGCACCAGGCCCTCGGTACCGCGGATCGCCAGCGGGCCTTCCGGGGCCGGAAGCTGCTCGCCTTCGGCGGACAACAGGCGGCGGGCGACCACGTAGGCCATGCGGTTGCCCAGGCCGATGTCTTCGAGCAGGTCCTCGACCAGCTCCAGGCGATACTCGGTGAGGATCGACTGGATACGCTCCTGGGGAATCTTTTCCAGGCTGCTGTCGAAGCCGGTCAGTACCTTGTTCAGCAGGCGCTCGCCAAGGCTGATGGACTCGGAGCGGCGCTGCTGTTTGAGAGCGTGGCGGATGTGCGTGCGCGCCTTGCCGGTGACCACGAAGTTGAGCCAGGCCGGATTCGGCCGGGCGCCCGGTGCGCTGACGATCTCGACGGTGGAGCCGCTCTGCAGCGGCTCGGACAGCGGCGCCAGGCGGCGATTGATGCGGCAGGCGATGCAGCTGTTGCCGACGTCGGTGTGCACCGCGTAGGCGAAGTCGACCGCGGTGGAGCCTTTGGGCAGCTCCATGATCCGGCCTTTGGGGGTGAAGACGTAGACCTCGTCCGGGAACAGGTCGATCTTCACGCTCTCGATAAATTCCAGCGAGTTGCCGGCGCGCTGCTGCAGCTCGAGGATGCCTTTGACCCATTGGCGGGCGCGGGCATGGCTGCCTTTTGGCTGCTCTTCCTCGTTGGACTTGTACAGCCAATGCGCGGCGATGCCATTGTTGGCCATCTCTTCCATTTCGCGGGTGCGGATCTGGATTTCGATGGGCACGCCGTGCATGCCGAACAGCGTGGTGTGCAACGACTGGTAGCCGTTGGCCTTGGGGATCGCGATGTAGTCCTTGAAGCGACCCGGCAGTGGCTTGTACAGGTTGTGCACGGCGCCGAGCACGCGGTAGCAGGTGTCGACCTTGTCGACGATGATGCGGAAGGCGTACACGTCCATGATCTCGGTGAAGGCGCGGCGCTTGCCGCGCATCTTCTTGTAGATGCCATAGAGGTGTTTCTGCCGGCCGCTGACCTCGCCTTCGATACCGTCGGCGGCCAGGCAGTTGGCCAGCGAGGTCTCGATCTTGGCGACGATTTCCTTGCGGTTGCCGCGCGCGGCCTTCACCGCCCGGTGGATCAGCGACGAGCGCATCGGGTGCATGGCCTTGAAACCGAGGTCCTCGAATTCCACGCGCACGGTGTGCATCCCCAGCCGGTTGGCGATGGGGGCGTAGATTTCGAGGGTTTCCTTGGCGATGCGCCGGCGTTTCTCGCCGGAGAGCACTTCCAGGGTGCGCATGTTGTGCAGGCGGTCGGCCAGCTTGACCAGGATCACGCGGATATCGCGGGCCATGGCCATGGCCATCTTCTGGAAGTTCTCGGCCTGCGCCTCGGCCTTGGTCTCGAAGTTCATCTGGGTCAGCTTGCTGACCCCGTCGACCAGTTCGGCGACGGTCTCGCCGAATTGCTGGCTCAAGGCTTCCTTGGCGATGCCGGTGTCTTCGATCACGTCGTGCAGCATGGCCGCCATCAGGCTCTGATGGTCCATGTGCATGTCGGCGAGGATGCTGGCGACCGCCAGCGGATGGGTCACGTAGGGCTCGCCGCTGCGACGGCGCTGGCCATCGTGGGCCTGTTCGGCGTAGAAGTAGGCCCGACGAACCAGGTTGACCTGTTCGGGGCCCAGATAGGTCGACAGCCGTTCGGCGAGGGCTTCTATACCCGGCATGGTTTCACCTCTTGCAGTAGAAGAGGGCCTTGCGCCGCACGGTGTCGACTGGGCATCAATCAGACGGCCTCGTTGTTCTCGTCCTCGAACGCGGCGAATACCGGATCCTCGGTGACGATCTCTTCGGCGGCGATGAACTCTGGCGTGACGATGCCTTCGGCGATTTCACGCAGGGCGACGACGGTAGGCTTGTCGTTTTCCCACGCAACGCGTGGCTCTTTGCCGCCGGTAGCCAGCTGGCGGGCGCGCTTGGTCGAGAGCATGACCAGCTCAAAGCGGTTATCCACGTGTTCCAGGCAGTCTTCAACAGTTACGCGGGCCATGGTCTTCCTCAGTAGCAAATGCGGTTAGGCGTGCAGCCCAGAATGGGCAGGCGGACTCGATAGTTTAAAAAATCACCAGCCAATAGGGAAGGACTGTTTTATCGGGTGGCCTTCCTCCGATGCTGTTGGAATCGCTTTGCGGGCCCTGTGGAAGCGGACTTGCCCGCGAAGCAGCCCATGTCCTGATTCGGACGATAACGGTTCTTGTTGCCCGAAAACAACCGTCCTTGGCGCGTTAACGCAACATTGCGTCACGCAGGCGCGGGGTCAGCTCCTCGAACAGCGTCTGCACCGAACGCAGGGCACGGCAATCGGGCCGTGTCAGCAGCCACAACTGGGTGTCGCAGCCGGGCAGCGGGCCGCTCAGCGCCTCGACGCCGGGCAGGTCGTGGACCATGTAGTCGGGCAGCGCCGCCACGCCCAGGCCGGTGGTCACCAGTTGGGCGATGGTCGACATGCCGCTGCACTGGTAGCGCGGGATCAGGCCGGGATGCTGCTGGTTGCGCCAGACCACGGTGGCGTGGTCCTGCATGGAATCGTCGGGGGCGATCCAGGGCACACTCAGGGGCGCCTCCTGCAGCCGCTCGCGCAGCGCCGGCTGGCCGCAGACCACGTAGGAGGTCGAGCCCAGGCAGCGCCCGACAAGATGCTCCGGCGGCGTGTTGGTCAGGCGCAGGGCGATGTCGGCATCGCGACGGCTGAGGTTGGCGAAGGTGTTGGAGGTGCCCATCTCCAGCGACAACGCCGGATAGTTGGGCATGAACTCGGCCAGCGCCGGCAGCAGCAGGCTGTGCAGCACGGCCTCGGTGCAGGTCAGGCGCACGGTGCCGCTGACCACCTGTTCGCCGCTGGTCAGGGCGATGCGCGCCGCATCCAGTGCCTGTTCGGCGCGCTCGGCCTGCTCGGCCAGGGCCTGGGCGGTGTCGGTGGGCAGGTAGCCTTTACGGCTCTTGACGAACAGGGCGGTGCCCAGCGCCGACTCCAGCCGGCGGATCGAGCGGAACACCGTCGAAACGTCGACCTTGAGCAGTTCGGCTGCCTTGGCCAGCGAGCGGCCGCGCTCCAGTGCCAGGACCAGGGAAAGGTCCGCATGGTTGATCTGATATTGCATCGGTGCACGCTCTGCTTGCCTAAATGCCAATGTCTGTTGCGTTTTGGCCATTTTATAGTGGAACGGCCCCCGGGAATCAATGCAGCCGGTCGGCAACCAGCCCCCAACGATGGGCCAGTGAAAAGAACAACAGCAGCACCATCGTCGCCCTACAAGGCGTCATCCGCAGTTCCCACATCGCCGCTCCGAATCAAAGGATGTACAGCCATGACGTCGGTCTCCCCGTGCGCCAGTTCTTCCCGCGAGATGAATGAATTCCTGGATGCCCATCCGGATACCCAGTACGTCGACCTGCTGATCTCCGACATGAACGGCGTGGTGCGCGGCAAGCGCATCGAGCGTGCCAGCCTGCACAAGGTGTACGAGAAGGGCATCAACCTGCCGGCGTCGCTGTTTGCCCTGGATATCAACGGCTCGACCGTCGAAAGCACCGGGCTGGGCCTGGACATCGGTGACGCCGACCGCATCTGTTTCCCGATTGCCGGCACGCTGTGCGACGAACCCTGGCAGAAACGCCCGACCGCCCAGTTGCTGATGACCATGCATGAGCTGGACGGCGCGCCGTTTTTCGCCGACCCGCGGGAAGTGCTGCGCCAGGTGGTGAGCAAGTTCGACGACCTGGGCCTGGATATCTGCGCCGCGTTCGAGCTGGAGTTCTACCTGATCGACCAGGACAACCTCAACGGTCGCCCGCAGCCGCCGCGCTCGCCGATTTCAGGCAAGCGCCCGCAGTCGACCCAGGTGTACCTGATCGACGATCTCGACGAATACGCCGACTGCCTGCAGGACATGCTCGAAGCTGCCAAGGAGCAGGGCTTGCCGGCCGACGCCATCGTCAAGGAAAGCGCCCCGGCGCAGTTCGAGGTGAACCTGCACCACGTCGCCGACCCGCTGAAGGCCTGTGACTACGCGATCCTGCTCAAGCGCCTGATCAAGAACGTCGCCTACGACCATGAGATGGACTCCACCTTCATGGCCAAGCCCTATCCGGGCCAGGCGGGCAATGGCCTGCACGTACACATTTCGTTGCTGGACAAGAAAACCGGCAAGAACATCTTCGCCAATGCCGACCCGCTGCAAAGCGACGCCCTGCGCCACGCCATTGGTGGCGTGCTGGAAACCATGCCGGCATCGATGGCATTCCTCTGCCCGAACATCAACTCGTACCGTCGCTTCGGTGCACAGTTCTATGTGCCCAACGCGCCGAGCTGGGGCCTGGACAACCGCACGGTGGCTGTCCGCGTGCCGACCGACAGCAGCGAGAACGTGCGCATCGAGCACCGCGTGGCCGGCGCCGATGCCAACCCGTACCTGATGCTCGCGGCGATCCTCGCCGGCATCCACCACGGCCTGACCAACAAGGTCGAGCCGGACGCGCCGATCGAGGGCAACTCGTACGAGCAGCTGGAGCAGAGCCTGCCGAACAACCTGCGTGATGCCCTGCGCGCGCTGGATGACAGCGAAGTCCTCAACCAATACATCAGCCCGGACTACATCGACATCTTCGTGGCCTGCAAGGAAAGCGAGCTGGCCGAGTTCGAAGTGTCGATCTCCGACCTCGAGTACAACTGGTACCTGCACACGGTGTAAGCCCATGAGCGCAATTGCGGTCCCCTTGATCGGTGTCAGCGCCTGCCGCCAGCAGGTGGGGAAGAACTCGTCGCACACGGTGGGCGACAAGTATGTCGAGGCCGCGGGCTTTGCCGGGCTGCCGCTGATCCTGCCGGCCCGTGACGGCGGCAGCGACACGCAGACGCTGCTGGCCAGGCTCGATGGCATTCTTTTTACCGGTTCGCCTTCAAATGTCGAGCCGCATCATTACAATGGCGCGCCCAGCGCGGAAGGCACCCGGCACGATCTTGCACGTGACCGCCTGACCTTGCCGCTGCTGCAGGCGGCCATTGCCGCGGGTGTGCCGGTGTTCTGCATCTGCCGTGGCTTCCAGGAACTGAACGTGGCCCTCGGTGGCAGCCTGCACCAACGGGTGCAGGAATTGCCCGGCTACCTGGACCACCGCGAACCTGAGGACGCACCCCTGGAGGTGCAATACGGCCCTCGTCACTCCGTCGGCATACAGCCGGGTGGGGTGCTCGAGCGCCTGGGCCTGGCTGCGCGGTTCGAGGTCAACTCGCTGCACAGCCAGGGCATCGACCGCCTGGCCCCAGGCCTGCGCGTCGAGGCACGGGCCCCGGATGGCCTGATCGAAGCGGTGTCGATGCCTGATGCGCCGGGCTTTGTACTCGGCGTGCAGTGGCACCCTGAATGGCGTTTCGCCGAAAACCCGGTTTCGCTGCGCCTGTTCGAGGCGTTCCGCGAGGCCTGCATTGCCCATGCTGCGCGGGAGGGTGTGCGCCAGAAGATCCTCTGACGTCACCCGGTAGTCTCGGATGACCCACCCCGGCAGTGAGCTTTCAATGAGTGGAAGCGGGCCCGCTACGGCGGGCCTGTGAAAACAATTCCAATAGTTACGGCAAATACTCATGAGCGATTACACAGAAGCCGGCCGCCCCCCCGACGTGGCGGCCGACTCGGGCAACACCCAGCGCAGCAAGGGCCTGGCCAAGGGCCGCCTCGGTCTGCTGGCCAGCGTCGTGCTGGGCATTTCCACCATTGCGCCGGTCTACACCCTGACTGGCGCGCTCGGCCCGACCGTGCGTGAAGTTGGCGCCCACCTGCCGGCGGTGTTCATCGTCGGCTTTCTGCCGATGCTGCTGGTCGCCCTGGGCTACCGCGAGCTGAACTCGGCGGAGCCCGACAGCGGCACGTCCTTCACCTGGTCGGCCCGGGCCTTCGGCCCGATGATCGGCTGGATCGGCGGCTGGGGGCTGGTGGTCGCCACCACCATCGTGCTGTCCAACCTGGCAGGCGTGGCGGTGGACTTCTTCTACCTGTTCCTGGCCCAGATCACCGGCAACCAGGAGCTGGCCGCGTTGGCGGACAACCTGTTGATCAACGTCACCACCTGTTGCGTGTTCATCGCCCTGGCGGTGTGGATCTGCTGTCGCGGCATGGCCACCACCATGACGGTGCAGTACGGCTTGGTGGCCTTGCAGTTGCTGGTGCTGATTGGCTTCGCCTTCGCAGCGTTCGGCGAGACCACCGCGCCGCCGCCGCTGGCGTTCGACCTGGCCTGGTTCAACCCGTTCGGTGTCGAGTCGTTCTCGGCCTTTGCCGCCGGCCTGTCGTTGTCGATTTTCATTTTCTGGGGCTGGGACGTGTGCCTGACCGTCAGCGAAGAGTCGATCGGCAGCGATGAAGTGCCGGGCAAGGCGGCAACCTGGACCGTGTTGCTGATTCTCGGCCTGTACCTGCTCACCGCCATCGCCACCCTGCAGTTTGCCGGGATCAGTGAGCACGGCCTGGGCCTGAACAATCCGCGCATCCAGGAGAACGTGTTCGCCCACCTGGCCGGGCCGGTGATGGGACCGCTGGCGATCCTGATGTCGATCGCGGTGCTGGCCAGCACCGCCGCCTCGCTGCAATCGACCTTCGTCTCGCCGGCGCGCACCCTGCTTGCCATGGGTTACTACGGCGCAGTGCCGCAACGCTTCGCCACTGTTTGCCCGCGTTCGCAGACGCCGCGCTACGCGACCATCTGTGCCGGTATTGCCGCAGGCCTGTTCTACGTGACCATGCGTACCCTCAGCGAGAACGTGCTGGCCGACACCATCACCGCCCTGGGCATGATGATCTGCTTCTACTATTCGCTGACCGCCTTCGCCTGCGTGTGGTACTTCCGCCGCAGCCTGTTCGACAGCGTGCGCCACTTCTTCATGCGCGGTGTGTGCCCGCTGGTGGGTGGTCTGATCCTGTCGGTGATCTTCCTGCGCACGGCGATCGACAGCGCCTCGCCGGACTTCGGCAGTGGCTCGCATGTTGGGGGGCTGGGGCTGGTATTCGTGATCGCGGCGATCATCTCGGCGCTGGGCATCGTGCTGATGCTGCTGTCGCGGCTGCGTGCGCCGGCGTACTTCCTGGGGGCTACCCTGCGTCAGCAGGCCACTATCCAGTTGCAGGAATAACAGCTGGGGGCGCTTTGCGCCCCATTCGCTGGCAAGCCAGCTCCCACAGGTACGATGCTTGACTCGAGGTGGCGTGATCCATGTGGGAGCCGGCTTGCCGGCGAATGGGCCTCGCAGAGGCCCCGGCTGTCTTCAGCCGACCAGTTGTTTCAGCAGCGCCTCATGGCGCTGTTGTTGTTTCTTGAGCAGTAGCCGGTTCGAGCGGAACACCGCTTTCAGGTCATCCAGCGCCACATCGAAGTCATCATTGATGATGACGTACTCATATTCGTCGTAGTGCACCATCTCGCTGACCGCTTCCTTCATGCGTCCGGCGATGATTTCCTCGCTGTCCTGGCCACGGCCGTCCAGGCGTTGGCGCAGGGCCTCCTGGCTTGGCGGCAGGATGAAGATCGAACGCGCCTCGGGCATCAGCTTGCGCACCTGCTGGGCACCTTGCCAGTCGATCTCCAGGATCAGGTCGTAGCCCTGGTCGAGGGTTTCCTGCAGGGCGCTGCGCGAAGTGCCGTAGAAGTTGCCGAACACTTCGGCGTGCTCGAGGAAATCGCCCTGGGCGATCAGTGCCTTGAACTCTTCGTGGACGACGAAGTGATAGTTGACCCCGTGTTCCTCGCCCGGGCGCATGGCGCGGGTGGTGTGGGAGACCGAGACGCGGACGCGCTCGTCGTCCTTGATCAGGGCCGTGACCAGGCTGGTCTTGCCGGCGCCGGACGGGGCCGAGACGATGTAGAGGGTGCCGCTGCTGTGGTTCATGGTAGGGGTGGCCTTACTCGATGTTCTGTACTTGTTCACGCATCTGTTCGATCAACACCTTCAGGTTGACTGCCGCCTGCGTGCTGCGTGGGTCGAACGCCTTGGAGCCAAGGGTGTTGGCTTCGCGGTTGAGCTCCTGCATCAGGAAGTCCAGGCGCCGACCGGCGGCGCCGCCCGACTTGAGCACCCGGCGCACTTCGGTGACGTGGGTGCTGAGGCGGTCCAGTTCTTCGGCGACGTCGCTTTTTTGCGCCAGCAGGACCATCTCCTGTTCCAGGCGCTGCGGGTCGAGCTCGGCCTGCATGTCGCTGAAGCGGTCGAGGACCTTCTGCCGCTGCCCGGCGAGCATCTGCGGCACCAGGGCGCGCAGGGTGGCGACCTCGCCGGCCATGCTGTCCAGACGTTCGTTGATCAGGCGGGCCAGTTCGGCGCCTTCGCGTTGGCGGCCGGCCTTGAGTTCGGTCAGGGCTTCGTCGAACAGCGCTATGGCCTCGGCGTTGAGCGCTTGCGGATCGGTGGCGTCGGCCACCAGCACGCCCGGCCAGGCCAGCACTTCCAGCGGGTTGAGCGGTGCCGGTTGCTTGATCAGGCTGGCCACGGTTTCGGCGGCGGCGACCAGTTGCGCGGCACGTTCGCGATCGACCTGCAGTGGCTTGCCGGTGCTGTCCTCGCTCAGGCGCAGGGTGCACTCGACCTTGCCGCGCGAGAGGCCTTGGCGCAGGCCTTCGCGAACGGCGCCTTCGAGGTCGCGCAGGGCCTCGGGCAGGCGCAGGTGGGGTTCGAGATAGCGGTGGTTGACCGAGCGCAGCTCCCAGACCAGGGTGCCTTGGCTGCCAGCGCGCTCGACACGAGCAAAAGCGGTCATGCTATGCACCATGGGGAGTACCTCGCGTATTCAGGTGGACGGAGAGCCTGTCGGCTGCAAGGCGCAGGATTGTAGCGCAGTGCGGCGTGGTCGCCCAATCCAGCCATGCTAACGGTCGCCCCGAAACCTGTCGGAAAACACGACAGGCTGCGCAAGCGCGACGACAGGCGTGCCTTCGCCGGGCGTCGGGCTCTATAATGCTCGGCAGATTCAAATGTCCCCGTACAGGTATCCCAGATGAAACGTCCAAGTGGTCGCGCCGCCGATCAGCTCCGCTCGATCCGCATTACCCGCAACTACACCAAGCACGCCGAAGGATCGGTTCTGGTCGAGTTCGGTGACACCAAGGTCATCTGCACGGTCAGCGTCGAGAACGGTGTTCCCCGCTTCCTCAAAGGCCAGGGCCAAGGTTGGCTGACCGCCGAGTACGGCATGCTGCCGCGCTCCACCGGCGAGCGTAACCAGCGCGAGGCCAGCCGTGGCAAGCAAGGCGGCCGCACCCTAGAGATCCAGCGCCTTATCGGCCGCTCCCTACGCGCTGCGCTGGACATGAGCAAGCTCGGCGACATCACCCTGTACGTCGACTGCGACGTGATCCAGGCCGACGGCGGCACCCGCACTGCCTCGATCACCGGCGCCATGGTTGCCCTGTGCGACGCCCTGGCGGTGATCAAGAAACGTGGTGGCCTCAAGGGTGGCAACCCGCTCAAGCACATGATTGCCGCGGTATCGGTGGGCATGTACCAGGGCGAGGCCGTGCTCGACCTCGACTACCTCGAGGACTCCGCCGCCGAGACCGACCTGAACGTGGTCATGACCAGCGCCGGTGGTTTCATCGAGGTACAGGGCACCGCCGAGGGCGCGCCGTTCCAGCCTGCCGACTTCAACGCCATGCTGGCGCTGGCGCAGAAGGGCATGGACGAGATCTTCGAACTGCAGAAAGCGGCGCTCGCCGACTGAGCAGACGCCAGGGAGGTGCGGGACATGAACGATTTGGATCTACCGATCACCCCGCCCAGCGCCGATGTCCGGCAATGGGCGATGTTCTGCCACCTCTCGGCGCTCCTGGGGCTGGTGCTGCCCCTTGGGCATTTGCTGGGCCCGCTGGTGCTGTGGCACCTCAAGCGCGAGCAGGATCCGTTCATCGATGCCCAGGGCAAGGAGACGTTGAACTTTCAAATCAGCGTGACCATCGCCGGCTTCGTCTGCTTCCTGCTGATGTTCGTGTTCATCGGCATCCTGCTGTTCGCCGTGCTGATGGTGACGGTGCTGATCCTGATCATCCTGGCAGCGGTCAAGGCCAATGAAGGGCAGCCGTATCGCTATCCCTTCATCTGGCGGCCGATCAGATAGACACAAAAAAGCCGACCTGATGGTCGGCTTTTTTGTGCGTGCCATCCTCAGATGGTCAGCGTCCAGTCATAGTCCACGATCAGCGGCGCGTGCTGGGAGAAGCGCGGCTGGCGCGGCAGGCGAGCGTTGCGCACGAAGCGGCGCAGGCCTGGGGTGAGGATCTGGTAGTCGAATCGGTAACCCAGGTTGAGCATCTCGGCCTGCTCGTTGTCCGGCCACCAGCTGTACTGGTCGCCTTCACGGCTGACTTCGCGCAGGGCATCGACATAACCCATGTCGCCGACGATGGCGTCCATCCAGGCGCGTTCGGGCGGCAGGAAGCCCGGCGACTGCTGGCTGTCACGCCAGTTCTTGATGTCGAGCTTCTGCTGCGCCACGTAGAACGAGCCGCAGTAGATGTACTCGCGACGCTTGCGGCGTTGCTTGTCCAGGTACTTGGCGAAGTCGTCCATCAACTTGAACTTCTGGTTCAAGTCTTCGTCCCCGTTCATGCCCGAAGGCAGCAGCAGGCTGGCAATACTGACTTTGTCGAAATCTGCTTGCAGATAACGCCCGTAGCGGTCGGCTGTCTCGAAGCCCAGGCCGGTGATGACTGCCTTGGGCTGCATGCGCGAGTAAAGTGCCACGCCACCTTGGGTGGGCACCTCCGCGTCGCAGGCGTAAAGGAAATAGCCATCGAGCTGGAAAGCTGGGTCGTCGAGTTCAAAGGCCGAGGCGCGGGTATCCTGAAGGCAGATGACGTCGGCATTCTGGGCTTGCAACCAGCTGAGCAATCCACGCTCGGCCGCAGCCTGAATGCCATTTACGTTCACACTGATGATCCGCATAAATGGCCCCAAAAATCTCGTGCGTGTATGATACCCGAGCTCAACACATTTAGCTAAATCCGTGGTGTCCGGGACCTTTCATGCAGCCGTATCAGCGCGACTTCATCCGTTTTGCCATCGATCGCGGCGTTCTGCGCTTCGGTGAGTTCACCCTGAAATCGGGGCGTACCAGCCCGTACTTCTTCAATGCCGGCCTGTTCAATACCGGGTCCGCCCTGGCGCAGCTGGGGCGTTGCTACGCGGCGGCCATCGTCGACAGCAAGATCCCCTTCGACGTGCTGTTCGGCCCGGCCTACAAGGGCATTCCCCTGGCGGCGGCCACTGCCGTGGCCCTGGCCGAGCAGCACCAGCTCGACGTGCCGTGGTGCTTCAACCGCAAAGAGGCCAAGGACCACGGCGAGGGCGGCAGCCTGGTCGGCGCCCCGCTGGCCGGTGACGTGCTGATCATCGACGACGTGATCACCGCCGGCACCGCGATCCGCGAGGTCATGCAGATCATCAACGCCCAGCAGGCCAAGGCCGCCGGTGTGCTGATCGCACTGAACCGCGAAGAGCGCGGCAATGGCGCGCTGTCGGCGATCCAGGAAGTCGAACGCGACTTCGGTATCCCGGTGGTCAGCATCGTCTCGCTGACCCAGGTGCTGGAGTTCCTGGCCGACGATCCGCAGCTCAAGCAGCACCTGCCGGCGGTCGAGGCCTACCGCGCGCAGTACGGTATCTGACCGGCCCGCAGGCACGAAAAAGGCGACCTTCGGGTCGCCTTTTTCGTGCCTGCGGTTCAGCGGCGATTCGGGTAAGGGTCCTGCACGGCGTCACCGACGCCGGTGAGGATCTTCCAGCCACGCTTGGGGTGGGTGCCGGGGGTGAAGTCAGGGCAGGGAGGCATCGAGGTCTTGCCCTGGTTGGAGTACTTGCGTCCGCAGTCGGCGCATTCGTAGCTGCCTGCGGAAACATCGCTGCCATATTTGACCAGTTCTTTCTGCATCGCTGTATCTCCGATGGGATGGAGTTGGAATGCTAGTCGGCTGGCAGAGATGCGTGTTGTAGTGCCTGTCCGTGCTGGCGGTAGGATTTTTCCGAACTGGAACAGAAAGGCGGCCCTTGGGCCGCCTGCGCGTCGTGTCAGTCTGTGCCGTACTTCGGCGAACGTGGCCCGTAGAGGATCCCGCCATTCGGGTAGGGCGTCAGCAGGCGTGCGCTGGTCATCCCGGCGATCGGGTAGCCGGCATCATCCTGCACGCTGCTGATGATCTGGTTGATGGCCGCCGCCACCAGCATGCCGATCAGGCCACCCTGGTTCTGCTTGCCTTCCTCGCTGGAGGCCGTGGCACTGCCGGTCCACAAGGTGGCACCGGTCTTCAGGTCGACCAGTTTGGCGCTGGCGGTGACGATGGTCGCGCTGCTCAGCACCATGTAGCGGGTGCCGTAGTCGCTGACGGTCACGTACAGGCCGGCGTCGGCGCCGAAGATCTCGTTCAGCTTGGCTGTGGGCAACTGGTGGATATCGGCCGGCGTGGTCAGGCCGTTCTGGCGGAACGTCTCGTCCACCAGCGCTACCGGCATCACGTAGTAGCCGGCCTCGGCCAGCGGATAGGTGACCTGGGACAGCATGCTGTAGGTGGCCTTGACGTCGGGTGACTCGTTCAGCGGCGGCAGGATCAGGATCGACTTCGGTCGGCTCTGCTTGTAGGCCGAATAGTCGATGCTCTTGCGCTCGGCGCAGCCGGCGAACAGGGCCAGCACGCAGGCGCCGACGATCAGTTGGGTCAGGCGCTTGATCATTGCTGGGCTCCCTTGCTGGCGTTGCTCATCAGGAAGTCCATGTAGGCCGCCGACTCAGGGAACAGCGCTTTTTCGGTACGGAACTGCTGGATCATCTGGTCATCCTTGCCCAGGCTGGAGTACAGCAGGCCCAGCTGCGCGTGGTAGCCCGGCGGCACTGCGCCGTTCTTGGCCTTGATCTTCTCCAGGTCGCGCTCCAGGGCGGTGACCTGTTCTTCCTTGGCGTCACCCTTGAGGTAGCCGTATACCTGGGGCTGGTAGCTTTCCCACTGGTACAAGGTCTTGGGCGAATTGCAGCCGGCCAGCAGGACGCTGCCCAGCAGCAGCCCGGCGACAGTGCGCCAGGCCGGGTAGGTGATGCTCATCGAACGGTCTTCCTTGTCGTGTTGTGCTTGTTATTGCGCCTTTGGTTTCCACTGGCCGCTTTCGACTGCGCCCACCAGCTTGTTGACAGCTTCGCGCATGGCCAGGTCGAGCACTTTGCCGTTGAGGGTCGAGTCGTAGCTGGCGGTGCCGCCGAAGCCGATGACTTCACGGTTGGACAGGGCGTATTCACCGGCGCCTTGGCTCGAATAGACCACTTCGGATGTGCTGATGTTGACGATGTTCAGGGCGACCTTGGCGTAGGCGATCTGGGTCTTGCCGCGGCCGAGGATGCCGAACAGCTGGTGATCGCCGACTTCCTTGCGGCCGAACTCGGTGACGTCGCCGGTCACCACGAAGTCGGCGCCCTTCAGGCGCTGGGCCTGGCCCTTGATGGCCGCTTCCTGCTGGATCTCGCCCATGTTGTCGCGGTCCAGCACGTTGAAACGGTTGGTCTGCTGCAGGTGGGTGATCAGGATGGTCTTGGCCTGGCCGCCGAGGCGGTCGACGCCGTCGGAGAAGATGCCGCGCATGTAGCTGGAGCGGTTGTCGAACTTGCCCACGGCGATCGGCGTGCGCACGCCGCTGTAGGGACGACTGACGCTTTCGACCTGTTGCACGGCAACAGCGGTGGAGGTTTCGGTGGCACAGCCGGCGATGGACCCGACAGCCAGGGCGGCTGCCAGCACGAGTCCTTGTGATGCGTATTTCACGCGTGTTCTCCAGGTAAATAGAAACTATTCGTAACGAGCAAGCATGCTGTCACGTTGTTTCGGCAGTCTACCGGGATTCTTGATAGTCAAACATCAAGGGTGATGGCTATAAGCCATCTTTTTGAGTGGGCGGGGATGGATGCATCACGGGGCAGGCCTGCTCCCAGCCGGGAGCGGGCCTGCCCCGCGATAGGATTACAGCTGGATCAGCGTGGTTTGCGGTTGCTGATCAGCGTGCCCACGCCGCTGTCGGTGAAGATCTCCAGCAGCACGGCATTCGGCACGCGACCGTCGATGATGTGCGAGCTGTTCACGCCACCCTGGACGGCATCCAGTGCGCACTTGATCTTCGGCAGCATGCCGCCGTAGATGGTGCCATCGGCGATCAGTTCGTTGACCTGCTCGGTGCTCAGCCCCGTGAGGACCTCGCCCTGCTTGTCCATCAGGCCGGCGATGTTGGTCAGCAGCATCAGCTTCTCGGCCTTCAACGCCTCGGCCACCTTGCCGGCCACGAGGTCGGCATTGATGTTGTACGACTCGCCGTTGGCGCCCACGCCGATCGGCGCGATCACCGGGATGAAGTCACCCTTGACCAGCATGTTCAGCAATTCGGTGTTGACGCTGACGACCTCGCCGACATGGCCGATGTCGATGATTTCCGGGGTGGTCATCTCCGGCGTCTGGCGGGTGACGGTGAGCTTCTTGGCGCGGATCAGCTCAGCATCCTTGCCGGTCAGGCCGATGGCGCTGCCGCCGTGGCGGTTGATCAGGTTGACGATGTCCTTGTTCACCTGGCCGCCCAGGACCATCTCCACCACGTCCATGGTCGCCGCGTCGGTCACGCGCATGCCATCGATGAAGTGGCTGTCGATCGACAGGCGCTTGAGCAGGTCGCCGATCTGCGGGCCGCCACCGTGCACCACCACCGGGTTGATGCCCACGGCCTTCATCAGCACGATGTCACGGGCGAAGCCGGTCTTGAGCTCCTCGCTCTCCATCGCGTTGCCGCCGTACTTGATCACCAGGGTCTTGCCGACGAAGCGGCGGATGTAAGGCAGTGCTTCGGACAAAACCTCGGCTACATGGGAAGCGGCATCGCGATCGAGGGTCATGCAGGGCTCCAGGTAAGGAACGGATAGTCGTCAGAACGGCAGTTGCAGGCCTGGTTGGACCCGCAGCAGCTGCGTGCGGAATACAGCCTTGATTCGGTCGAGTTCTGCGGCGCTGTCGGCCTCGAAGCGCAGCACCAGCACCGGCGTGGTGTTGGAGGCGCGAACCAGGCCCCAGCCATTGGGGTAGTCGACCCGCACACCGTCGATGGTGGTCAGGCTGGCTTCGCCCCAGTCGGCGTCGCGTTGCAGTGCATCAATGATGCTGAATTTACCCTCGTCGGTCACATCAATGTTGATTTCCGGCGTGGAAATATCATTGGGGAACGCGGCGAACAGGCTTTCGGCGTCCTGCCCGGCCTTGCTAAGGATCTCCAGCAGGCGCGCGGCGCTGTAGATGCCGTCGTCGAAACCGTACCAGCGCTCCTTGATGAAGATGTGCCCGCTCATCTCGCCGGCCAGCAGCGAGCCGGTCTGTTTCATCTTCTTCTTGATCAGCGAGTGGCCGGTCTTCCACATCAGCGCGCGGCCACCATGCTGCTCGATCAGCGGGGTCAGGCGGCGCGTGCATTTGACGTCGAAGATGATCTCGGCGCCCGGGTTGCGCGACAGCACGTCCTGGGCGAACAGCATCAGCAGGCGGTCGGGATAGACGATGCTGCCGGTGTTGGTCACCACACCGACGCGGTCACCGTCGCCGTCGAAGGCCAGGCCGATATCGGCGCCGGTCTCTTTCACCTTGGCGATCAGGTCTTCCAAGTTCTCGGGCTTGCCCGGATCCGGGTGGTGGTTGGGGAAGTTGCCGTCGACTTCGCAGAACAGTGGGATCACCTCACAGTTCAACGCTTCGATCAGTTGCGGAGCGACCACGCCGGCCGCGCCGTTGCCGCAGTCGACAACCACCTTCAGACGCTTGGCCAGTTTCACATCGGCGACGATCTGCTGGAAGTAGCGCTCAAGGATCTCGACCTTTTCCACGCGGCCATCGCCACGGGTCAGGTCATTGGTCTTCAGGCGGGTCAGCAGGGCCTGGATCTGTTCATTGGCCAGGGTGTCGCCGGCGATGACGATCTTGAAACCGTTGTAGTCCGACGGGTTGTGGCTGCCGGTGAGCATCACGCCCGACTTGCCGGCCAGCACATTGGCGGCGTAGTACAGCGCCGGGGTCGGCACC
Organism: Pseudomonas sp. RC3H12; assembly: GCF_018596375.1. Lineage (NCBI taxonomy): Bacteria > Pseudomonadati > Pseudomonadota > Gammaproteobacteria > Pseudomonadales > Pseudomonadaceae > Pseudomonas > Pseudomonas sp. RC3H12. Next base: position 4,985,725 of record NZ_CP075595.1, read on the forward strand.
AGGCCGACGTCGCTGACCTGGCAACCGGCCTCGACCAGGCCCTTGATCAATTGCTCGACCAGCATCGGGCCGGACAGGCGACCGTCGCGGCCGACCGAGATCTGCGGTTCGCCCTGGGCGAGGGTCTGGGCGCCAATGGCGCGGCCGATCCAGTAAGCGGTCTCGGCATGCAGGGTCTTGCCGACCACGCCACGGATGTCATAGGCGCGGAAGATACTGTCGGGCAGTGCGGGGACCAGCTGGGCCATGTCGTTCATCTCTGGGGACTCCAAGTATTCAAAGGCTTCTGGGCAGGCACAAACTGAACGCTTGGACGGTGGTTTCGCCGCAGAGTTCGCCATCCATGGCCCGAACGGTCTGTCGTCGGCTCAGCGGGTGCCCGAATGGCCGAAGCCGCCGGCGCCACGCTGGGTTTCGTCGAACTGCTCGACGATATCGAAGTGCGCCTGCACCACCGGCACCAGGATCAGCTGCGCGATGCGCTCGCCGACGGTGATGGTGAACGGCGTGCTGCCGCGGTTCCAGCAGGACACCATCAGCTCGCCCTGGTAGTCGGAGTCGATCAGGCCGACCAGGTTGCCCAGTACGATGCCATGCTTATGGCCCAGGCCCGAGCGCGGCAGGATCATGGCCGCCAGGCCCGGGTCGCCGATGTACACCGACAGGCCGGTGGGGATCAGCAGGGTCTGGCCTGGCTCGAGGACGGTGTCTTCTTTGAGCAGGGCGCGCAGGTCGAGGCCTGCCGAGCCTGGAGTGGCGTACTGCGGCAGGGGGAATTCGGTGCCCAGGCGAGGGTCGAGGATCTTGGCTTGAAGAGCGTGCATGTAACTTATTGAACCTGGTTGAGCCGTTCGGCGATGAAGGCGACCAGCTGACGGGCAATCTTGCCTTTGCTGGTCTGCGCGAAGAGGGTTTGATGCTGCTGCCGGTCTATCACGGTCAGGGCGTTTTCCTCGCTGTTGAAGCCGATGCTGGGGTTGGCCACATCATTGGCGACGATCAGGTCGAGGTTCTTGTCCTTGAGCTTGCGCGTGGCGTAGTCGAGCAGGTGCTCGGTCTCGGCGGCGAAACCGACGCTGAACGGGCGATCGGCGCGGCCGGCAATGGTCGCAAGGATATCGGGATTGCGCACCATCTGCAGCAGCATGCCGTCGCCGGTAGTGGGATCTTTCTTAAGCTTCTGTGAGGCGACGACCTCAGGGCGGTAGTCCGCGACCGCAGCCGAGGCGATGAACAGGTCGCAAGGCATGGCTGCTTCGCAGGCCGCGAGCATGTCCCGCGCGCTCACCACGTCGATACGGCTGACCCGGTCGGGGGTCTGCAGGTGCACAGGTCCGGTGACGAGGGTCACCCGGGCCCCGGCTTCGGCGGCAGCCTCGGCCAGGGCGAAGCCCATCTTCCCTGAACTATGGTTGGTGATGTAACGCACCGGGTCGATGTTCTCTTGCGTAGGGCCGGCGGTGATCAGCACGTGCTTGCCGGTCAGGGCCTGGCGCTTGAAGCTTTCGGCGGCGCACCAGGCCAGGTCGGTGGCTTCGAGCATGCGGCCCAGGCCCACGTCGCCACAGGCCTGGCTGCCGGAGGCCGGGCCGAATACCTGGATGCTGCGGCTTTTCAGCAGCTCGAGGTTGGCCTGGGTCGCCGGGTCGCGCCACATGGCCTGGTTCATCGCCGGGGCGACGGCGACGGTGGCGTCGGTAGCCAGTACCAGGGTGGTCAGCAGGTCGTCGGCCATGCCCTGGGCCATGCGCGCCATCAGGTCGGCAGTGGCCGGGGCGATCAGCACCAGGTCGGCCCATTTGGCCAGCTCGATATGGCCCATGGCCGCTTCGGCCGCGGGGTCGAGCAGGTCCAGATGGACCGGGTGGCCGGACAGCGCCTGCAGCGTGAGCGGGGTGATGAACTCGGCGCCACCACGGGTCATGACCACGCGCACCTGCGCGCCGTGTTCCAGGAGTCGGCGAATCAGCTCGGCGCTCTTGTAGGCGGCGATGCCGCCACCCACGCCGAGAACGATGCGCTTGCGATACAACCGCTGCATAGGCCTTGCCTTATTCCAGTGAAAGCGGGTGGCGACGACAGCTGCCTGCGGCAGATCGTCGCATTTTCGAAGCGAACTAGATTAACACAGCGCCCAAAGGGGCCGTAGTGGCAGGCGAGGAGGGGAAATGAACATCAGGGAGTGGCCGGCTGAAGAACGGCCGAGGGAGAAGTTGTTGCAGCGCGGGTCTGGCAGCCTTTCCGATGCAGAACTGCTGGCAGTATTTCTCGGCTCCGGCGTGAAAGGGCGCAACGTGCTGGAGCTGGCGCGCGGGCTCTTGCTGAAATTCGGCGGCTTGCGTCAGGTGCTCGAGGCTGATCGACAGGCGTTTCTAGGCGAACTGGGGCTGGGGCCAGTGAGGTACAGCCAGTTGCAGGCCTTGCTTGAAATCGGGCGCAGGAACCTGGCGACGTCCATCGAACGCGAGTCGGTCATGGACAGCCCGCTGGCTGTGCGGCGTTACCTGAAGGCGATGCTGCGGCATGAGGCCAGCGAGGTGTTCGGTTGTCTGTTCCTGGACACCAAGCACAGGCCGCTGGCGTTCGAGATCCTGTTCCGCGGCACGATCGACCGGGCGAGCATCTATCCGCGCGAAGTGGTGCGACGGGCTTTGCTGCACAACGCTGCGGCCTTGATCCTCTGTCACAACCATCCGTCGGGCAATTGCGAGCCAAGTCAGGATGATGTGCACCTGACGCTTGTTTTGAAACGATCACTGGCATTGATCGATGTGCGGGTGCTGGACCACGTCATCGTGGGTGATGGCGAGCCGTTGTCGATGGTCGAGCATGGATGGCTGGCCGGTTAGGCTGCGCGGGGCAAGCTCGCGTTCACAATGACTGTGGGCTTGCCTCGCGATTGGGCGTCAGCGGTTGACTGAGACCTTGCTGAAATCCTGCCGCCCGAACGGGCTCACCTGGTAACCCTGTACGTCCTGGCGCAGCAGCGCGGCCGCAGTAGGATGCGCCAGCGGCAGCCACAGCGCCTGCTGCTGAATCAGCGTCTGAGCCTGCTGGTACAGCCGGCTGCGCACGCTCTGGTCGTTGGTGGTGCGTCCGGCGTTGATCAGCTGGTCCAGGCGGTTGTCGCAGAACCGGGCGAAGTTGGTCCCGGACTTGACCGCGGCGCAGGCAAACTGCGGGCTGAGGAAGTTGTCCGGATCGCCGTTGTCACCCGCCCAGCCCATGAACAGCAGGTCGTGCTCGCCGGCCTTGGCGCGGCGGATCAGCTCGCCCCACTCGATGGTGCGGATCTCGGCCTTGATGCCGATTTTCGCAAGGTCGGCCTGCAGCATCTGTGCGCCCAGGCTGGGGTTGGGGTTGAGCAGGCTGCCCGACGGGCGGGTCCAGATAGTGGTCTCGAAACCCTTGGCCAGGCCGGCCTTGGCCAGCAGTGCCTTGGCTTTCTTGTGATCGAGCGTGTAGCCGGACAAGTCCTTGGCATAGCTCCAGGTATTCGGCGGATAGGGACCGTTGGCGGCAGTGGCGGTATCTTCGAACACGGCCTTAAGGTAGGCCGGCTTGTCGAAGGCCAGGTTGATGGCCTGGCGCACTTCAGGTTTGTCCAGTGGCGGGTGCTGGCTGTTGATGGCGACGAAGGCGGTCATGAATGCCGGGGTGGTGGCGACCTTGAGGTTGCCGTCCTTGCCGGCCTCGGCGATGTCCAGCGGCTTGGGCGACAGGGCCACCTGGCATTCGCCGCGCCTGATCTTTTGCAGGCGGACGTTGGCGTCCGGGGTGATGGCGTAGATCAGCGGGTCGATCGACGGCTTGCCGGCGAAATAGTCAGGATTGGCGCGGTAGCGCACCACGGCGTCTTTCTGGAAACGCTGGAAGACGAACGGGCCGGTGCCCACTGGCTGGTTGTTGAGTTTCTCGGGGGTGCCGGCCTTGAGCAGCTTGTCGGCATACTCGGCGGAGTAGATCGAGGCAAAGCCCATGCTCAGGGTGGCCAGGAAAGTGGCGTCGGCGTGGGTCAGGGTGAAGCGCACGGTGTGCGGCTCGGGTGCGTCGATGGCCTTGATCAGGCTGCCCAGTTGCAGAGATTGGGCATGCGGGTAGCCGCCCGGGGCGGTCTTGTGCCAGGCGTGGGCCGGGTAGAGCATGCGTTGGAAGCTGAACAGCACGTCGTCGGCGTCCAGTTCGCGGGTCGGCTTGAAGTAAGCGGTGGTGTGAAACTTCACGTCCGGGCGCAGCTTGAAGTCGTAGACCAGGCCGTCAGGCGACACCGTCCAGCTTTGCGCCAGGCTCGGCACCACCTTGCCCTCGGCGGCGTCGAACTCGACCAGGCGGTTCATCAGCACGTCGGCCGAGGCGTTGGTGGTGGTCAGCGAGTTGTACTGCACCACGTCGAAGCCTTCGGGGCTGGCTTCGGTGCACACCGACAGCGCTGCGGCCTGGGCAAAGCCCGCAGCGCACAGGGTGGTGAACAGGAGGGAAAGGGCGGCGGCACGCATGGTGACTCCTTGGCTGGTCGGTGGCCCATCTGCCGGTGCAGTCTGGAAAATTGAGGAAATGTCCTACCCTAGTGCGGGCATGGGCAAATGACCACACCCTTTCGCATTAATTCGGCGACGGGCGGTCGACAGCTTGCCGCCCCAGTCGTTATGCTGCCCAGGCGCGCTCGGCCCGACCGGAACTCTCATATTCTGTTGTTGTGGCGGAGTCTTTCTGGTATAAAGCAGCGCTCTTTTCTAGGGGCTCGGTCTGTCGCGTAAGCGCACCCGGCCGATAAGACCCCCGGGAACACGGCGCCTTGGCGCCATTGACTGAGAGATTAAGCGGCCAACCCATGCCGGGTTGGGCATGTGGTTTTAGAGGGCTGAGGCATGTCGAGAGTCTGTCAAGTTACCGGTAAGGGTCCGGTAACTGGGAACAATATTTCCCACGCAAACAACAAAACCCGTCGTCGTTTCCTGCCGAACCTGCAGCACCACCGTTTCTGGGTTGAATCCGAGAAGCGCTTCGTGCGTCTGCGCGTTTCCGCCAAAGGCATGCGTATCATCGACAAGCGCGGCATCGATGCCGTTCTGGTCGACATCCGTCGCGCTGGCGCCAAGGTTTAAAGGAGAACATCATGCGTGAATTGATCCGTCTGGTTTCGAGTGCCGGTACCGGCCACTTCTACACCACCGACAAGAACAAGCGCACCACTCCGGACAAGATCGAGATCAAGAAGTACGATCCGGTCGTCCGCAAGCACGTGGTGTACAAGGAAGCCAAGATCAAGTAATTGATCGGCAACCTGAAAAAACCCGCAACCGCAAGGTGGCGGGTTTTTTTATGTCTCCAGCAAAGTCATCGCGGGGCCTGCACAAAGCCGGGTCCCGCGATCGGTTCATTTCTGCTCGAACATCACATAGATCTTGCGGCACGGCTCCAGCACTTCCCAGGTGCCCTTGAAGCCTGCGGGGATCACAAAGCGATCGCCGGCACGCAAGGTCTTGGCGCCACCGTCTTGGTCGCGCAGCACCGACACACCCTGGACGATCTCGCAGTACTCGTGCTCGGTGTAGTTCACCGTCCACTGGCCCACCTCGCCCTCCCAGACGCCCGCGGCGAATTGCCCGCACGGGCTGGCGTAGTGGTTGTAGACAGCCTGGTCAGGCTCGCCCTTGAGGATTTTCTCCGCCGCCGGGCGGTAGCGTTCGGCTTCGGTCAGAACCTGGGCAAAGTCGACGATGCTGGTGATACTCATGGTGGTTACCCTGTTGTTGTTTAATAAAATGAACATCAGTAGGCATTTGAGCCGTTGGTGTCAAATATATTGATAGTTTCCCCGCCCTGGTTTAGGGTGGCAGGTGCCCGTGTGCGTCGTCACCCGGCCAGAATTTCTGACAGCGCCCGTGAGTCCTCAGTGCGGCGTTGCACCTTAACAAGAGAGGAGTTTCCTATGACCACCCTGACTCGTGCGGACTGGGAACAGCGTGCCCAGCAACTGAAGATCGAAGGTCGCGCCTTCATCAACGGCGAATACACCGATGCCGCATCCGGTGAAACCTTCGACTGCCTGAGCCCGGTGGACGGACGCTTCCTGGCCAAGGTCGCCAGCTGCGACCTGGCCGACGCCAACCGCGCTGTCGACAACGCCCGCGCCGTGTTCGAATCCGGCGCCTGGTCGCGCCTGGCCCCGGCCAAGCGCAAGGCCAAGCTGATCCGCTTCGCCGACTTGCTGCGCAAGAACGTCGAGGAACTGGCCCTGCTCGAAACCCTCGACATGGGCAAGCCGATCGGTGACTCCTCCACCATCGACATTCCGGGCGCGGCGCAGGCCATCCACTGGACTGCCGAAGCCATCGACAAAGTCTACGACGAAGTCGCGCCGACTCCGCACGACCAGCTCGGCCTGGTGACCCGCGAGCCAGTGGGTGTGGTCGGTGCCATCGTACCGTGGAACTTCCCTTTGCTGATGGCATGCTGGAAGCTGGGCCCTGCCTTGGCCACCGGTAACTCCATCGTGCTCAAACCGTCCGAAAAGTCGCCGCTGACCGCGATCCGCATCGCCCAGCTGGCCATCGAGGCCGGTATTCCGGCTGGCGTGCTGAACGTGCTGCCAGGCTACGGCCACACCGTGGGCAAGGCCCTGGCCCTGCACATGGACGTCGACACCCTGGTGTTCACCGGCTCGACCAAGATCGCCAAGCAGCTGATGGTCTATGCCGGTGAGTCCAACATGAAGCGTGTCTGGCTGGAAGCCGGTGGCAAGAGCCCGAACATCGTCTTCGCCGACGCCCCTGACCTGCAGGCCGCCGCCGAGGCTGCCGCCAGCGCCATTGCCTTCAACCAGGGCGAAGTCTGCACCGCAGGTTCCCGCCTGTTGGTCGAGCGCTCGATCAAGGACAAGTTCCTGCCCATGGTGGTCGAGGCCCTCAAGGCCTGGAAACCGGGCAACCCGCTGGACCCGGCGACCACCGTCGGCGCGCTGGTCGACACCCAGCAGATGAACACCGTGCTGTCCTACATCGAGGCCGGCCATCAGGATGGCGCCAAGCTGCTGGCCGGTGGCAAGCGTACCCTCGAGGAGAGCGGCGGCACCTACGTCGAGCCGACCATCTTCGACGGCGTGACCAACGCCATGAAGATCGCCAAGGAAGAGATCTTCGGCCCGGTACTGTCGGTGATCACCTTCGATACCGCCGAAGAGGCCGTGGCCATCGCCAACGACACGCCATACGGCCTGGCGGCGGGCATCTGGACCTCGGACATCTCCAAGGCGCACAAGACTGCTCGCGCCGTGCGCGCCGGCAGTGTCTGGGTCAACCAGTACGACGGTGGCGACATGACCGCGCCGTTCGGTGGCTTCAAGCAGTCGGGCAACGGCCGTGACAAGTCGCTGCACGCGCTGGAGAAGTACACCGAGCTGAAGGCGACCTGGATCAAGCTGTGATCCAGTAACGTCTCATCGCGGTACTCGTGGGAGCGGGCTTGCCCCGCGATGAGCCGCAGACAGCCGGGCCGGTTCACGCCGTCCCGGCTTTGTCGTCTCTGTCATACACGATTTGCGCTGAAAGGAGGCTGTGATGCGTTGGGGAACCTACTTTGCCGTCCTCGCGTCGGTGCTCAGTGTCGGGCTTGCGCTCGGCGTGAGCATGCCGCTGGTCTCCCTGCGCCTGGAGGGCTGGGGCTACGGTGGGTTCGCCATCGGTGTGATGGCGGCGATGCCGGCCCTCGGAGTATTGGTCGGTGCCAGCCTGGCCAGCCGCCTTGCCGGCTGGGTCGGCGTGCCCATGGCCATGCGCCTGTGCCTGTGGGGTGGGGCGCTGTCGATCGGTCTGGTGGCGGTGCTGCCCAGCTATGCCCTGTGGCTGGTGCTGCGTTTGATGATCGGTATGTCGCTGACGGTGGTGTTCATCCTTGGTGAGAGCTGGATCAACCAGTTGGTGGTCGAACAGTGGCGTGGCCGGTTGGTGGCGCTGTATGGCAGCAGCTATGCGCTGAGCCAGTTGGCCGGGCCGCTGGTGCTGGGTTTTCTGGGTTCGGACGACGATTTCGGTTTCTGGGCCGCGACCGGGTTATTGCTGGTCGCGCCGCTGATCCTGCTGGGGCGCGGCGGTGCACCGACCACCGAGGCGTGCAGCGTCACCTTCGCCGACCTGTTCGGCTTCTGTCGGCGTCTGCCGGTGATCGCCTGGGCCATCGCGCTGTTCGCGGCATTCGAGGCGATGATCCTGACGTTGCTGCCGGTGTACTGCCTGCAGCAAGGGTTCACCACGGAGGTGGCGTTGTTCATGGTCAGCACCGTGGTGGTGGGGGATGCGGTGTTGCAATTGCCGATTGGCGCCTTGGCCGACCGCATGTCGCGGCGCACGTTGTTCAGCGGTTGTGCACTGACCTTGATGGTGTCCAGCCTGGCGATTCCCCTGCTGTTGCACACACCGGTGATCTGGCCGCTGTGGGTGCTGTTCGGTGCCAGTGCGGGTGGGTTGTTCACCTTGTCGCTGGTGCTGATCGGCGAGCGTTACCGGGATGACGAACTGGTACGGGCCAATGCCCATGTGGCGCAGCTGTGGGGTATCGGTTGCCTGCTCGGACCTTTGCTGGCCGGGGCGGGAAGCCAGTGGATCAGCGGGCATGCGCTGCCGTTGCTGATGGCAGTGGGCGCGGCGGGGTTGGTGCTGCTGACGCGGCGGCGGGATGCCTTCGAGCCGGCGTCTGCCTGACCGATTGCAATCGCGGGCTTGCCCGCGATGCGTTCTACAACATCTTCTCCAACCCGACCGCCTTGCTGATCCAGGCATTGAAGCGTCGCCATAGTCCCCCGGGCTCGGTCACCAACAGGTGCCGCTGGCCGTTGTCCTCGGTCGCCCAGACCATCCTCCCGTCCACCAGCTTCACCTGATAACTCAGCGCTGGAGCCATGCCTTGTAGCGCCAGTTCGCGGGTGTACTCGGCCAGCTCAGGGCTGTCCACCATCACGCCCACTTCGGTGTTCCACAGCACGGAACGCGGGTCGAAGTTGAACGAGCCGATGAAGGTCTTGCGTCGGTCGAACACCATCGCCTTGCTGTGCAGGCTCGAATCGGAGCTGCCGTGGAAACCTAGCCGTGGTCGTGGATCGCCGGGCTGGCGGCGCAACTCGTACAGCTGCACGCCATGCTCCAGCAAGGCCCGGCGATAAGGCGCATAGCCGCCATGGACCGCTGGCACGTCGGTGGCTTCCAGCGAGTTGGTCAGGAGCTTGACCGAGGTGCCGGCGTCGGCGCGACTGGTCAGGTACAGCAGGCCAGGCTCGCCGGGTACGAAGTAGGCGGACACCAGGATCAATTCCTTGTGCACGCGGTTCAGGTCGGGTGCCAGTTGCTGGGTCATCAGCAGTTGCGGGTCCGGTTCGCCCTCTGCCAGGACTTTGCTCGGCGCGTCCCACAAAGCCTGGCTGTGGGCCCAGATCAGCTCGTTGCGCCACACATCCAGGCGCGGCTGCGACTGATAGGCCATCAAGCGATCGTACAGGGCCTTGCGCTTGGTCCGTGCTTCGGCCAGGGACACCTCCAGGCGCTGACGGCTGCTGAACAGGTCGTCGGCGTCGGGCTGGCGCCAGAGGAAGTCGCCGATCGGAAGGCTCAAGGCGCTGTTCCAGTACTGGTCGAAGCTGTGTCCGAGTTGTTCGGCCACAGGCCCCACGCCCAGCAGGTCGATATCGGTGAAGTTGAGGTTGGGTTCGGCGTCGAAGTACTCGTCGCCCAGGTTGCGGCCGCCGACGATGGCCATGCTGTTGTCCACCAGGAACAGCTTGTTGTGCATGCGCCGATGCTGGCGTGACAGGTTGAACAGCCGGCCGACGGCCCGGGTCGCCCCGGTACTGCGTCCTAGGTGCAGCGGGTTGAACACTCGGATGTGAATGTTCGGATGGGCGGCGAGGGTGCCCATGAGGTTGTCGAGACCATCGCTGGTGGTGTCGTCGAGCAGGATGCGCACACGTACGCCGCGGTCGGCGGCGCGCAGCAGTTCATGGACCAGGGCGCGGGTGCTGAGACCATCGTGGACGATGTAGTACTGCAGGTCGATGCTTGCCTGGGCGTTGCGGATCAGCTCCGCGCGGGCGCGGAATGCCTCGTTGCTGTTGGGCAGCAGGCGAAAGCCCGAGCGTCCCTCGTAGGGCGCGGCCTGGCGCTGCACCGAGCGGCCGAAGGCCGAGTCGGCCGCCGGTAGCGCCTGGCTGACTTCACGTGGTGTACCGACACTGGCGCAGCCCGACAGGCCGAGCAGCAGCACCAGCAGCAGGGGCAGGGCATGCTGGAGTCTCAAGGGTGGATCGTCCTGTGCGGCAAGGGCTTATGAAGTTGGACCGTGGCAGGCGGCGCAAAGTTACCTGTCAGGGTGTTCGGCATCCAGTAGACGAAGGGCGGTTTCACCGACCTTGCGCACGGCGGCTTCGATCTGCGGCGTGGGCCTGGCGGCGAAGTTCATGCGCAGGCAGTTACGGTACTTGCCCGAGGCTGAGAAGATGCTGCCCACCGCGATCTGCACACCTTGCTCCAGTAAAGCGCGGTTCAGGCGCAGCGTATCGAAACTCTCCGGCAGTTCCACCCACAGCATGAAGCCACCTTGCGGGCGGCTGGCCCGGGTGCCTGTCGGGAAGAAGCGGGTCACCCAGTCGCACATCTGGTCGCGGCCGCGCTGGTACTGGCTGCGCATGCGTCGCAGGTGGGGCTGGTAGTGGCCTTCGGCGATGAAGTCGGCGATCGCCAGTTGCGGCTGGCAGGCGGTGCTGCCGGTGCTGATGTACTTCATGTGCAGCACCCGCTCCAGATAGCGACCCGGAGCCACCCAGCCAACCCGCAGGCCTGGCGCCAGGGTCTTGGAGAACGAGCTGCAGAGCAGCACGCGGCCATCGTCGTCGAACGACTTGATGGTGCGCGGGCGCGGGTAGGTATAGGCCAGGTCGCCATACACGTCGTCCTCGAGGATCGCCACGTCGTAGCGCTGGGCCAGGGTGAGCAGCGCCTTCTTGCGCGCCTCGGGCATGATGTAGCCCATGGGGTTGTTGCAGTTGGGGGTGATCTGGATGAGCTTGATCGGCCATTGCTCGAGGGCCAGCTCGAGGGCTTCCAGGCTGATGCCGGTGATGGGGTCGGTGGGGATTTCCAGGGCCTTCATGCCCAGGCCTTTGAGCGTCTGCATGGCGCCGTGGAAGCTGGGTGAATCGACCGCGACGATGTCACCGGGTTCGCACACCGCGCGAATACTGCACGACAGCGCCTCGTGGCAGCCGGTGGTCACCACCAGGTCGGCCGGGCCCAGGCGGCAGCCGGAGTCGAGCATCAGGCGGGCGATCTGCTCGCGCAGCAGGGCGTTGCCGTGGATGTTGTCATAGTACAGGCCGGGCATGTCCATGCGCCGGCTGATCTGCGCCAGGCTGCGCAACAGTGGCTTGAGCGTGGGACTGTCGACGTCGGGCATGCCGCGGCCGAGCTGGATCACTTCCGGGCGCGGGGTGGCGCGCACCAGCTCCAGCACTTGTTCCCACTGGGAGATATCCACAGGACGCTGGGCTGGGCGGCTGATGGCTGGCAGGGCTGGTAGCTGGCGGTCCTCGGCGACGAAGTAGCCGGACTTGGGGCGCGGCGAGACCAGGCCGTTGTCCTCCAGAAGGCGGTAAGCCTGCTGCACGGTGCTCAGGCTGACGCCATGCTCCACGCTCAGGGCGCGCACTGACGGCAGGCGCTGGCCGGGGCGATACAGGCCCTGCTCGATGCGTGAACCGAGCAGTTCGGCGAGGTTGAAATAGAGGGTCACTGCATACTCCTGCTCAGCTGATGACCAAGGACCGGTACAGATAGGTGAAAAATACTGCATGCAGCCCTATTTGCGCCAATTCTGTATGGGAATAATAAGTCGATTTTGGCTCTGTATTGGTAGGAGGTGTACCCGCATGCTGTCTCCACGTCAGGTACTGAACGGAGGACGTGGTGATGGGTGGCATGAGCGATGTGCGCTTGCAACTGTTGGCCAGTGAACTGGAGTCGGAGCAGCGTCCCCGGGTCTTCAGCGCGCCCCAAGGGATGGGTCGTTGGAGCCTGATGCTGCATCGCTGGCGCACCCGCAGGGCCCTGTTGCAGTTGGAGGATTACCAACTGCGCGATATCGGCATCAGCTGGGAGCAGGCTCGGCATGAGGCGAGCAAGCCCTTCTGGCGTGACTAGGCGAGCTCTTTGAGTCGATACCAGAGCATCCCCAGTGCCAGCAGCGGCGAACGCAGCAGTTTGCCGCCGGGGAAGGTGGTATGCGGGACCTTGGCGAATAGATCGAAGCGCCCGCTCTGCTGGCCACTGATGGCCTCGCCGAGCAGGCGTCCGGCGAGGTGGGTGGCGTTGAGCCCGTGGCCCGAATAAGCCTGGGCGTAGTAGACGTTGGGCTGGCTGGCCAAGCGGCCGATCTGCGGCAGGCGGTTGGCACCGATGCCGATCATGCCACCCCATTGGTAATCGATGCGCACATCGGCCAGTTGCGGGAACACCTTGAGCATTTTCGGGCGCATGTAGGCGGCGATGTCCTGCGGGTCGCGCCCGGAATAGTGGCAGGCGCCGCCGAACAGCAGGCGGTTGTCGGCAGAGAGGCGATAGTAATCCAGCGCCACGCGCTGGTCGCATACCGCCATGTTCTGCGGCAGCAACTGGCGGGCGCGTTCCTCACCCAAGGGTTCGGTGGCGATGATGTAGCTGCCGGCGGGCAGCACCTTGCCGCCCAGTTCGCGGTTGAGGTCGTTGTGGTAGGCGTTGCAGCACAGCACCAGCGTCTTGGCGCGCACCCGGCCTTGGGCGGTATGCACCTTCACTTCCGGGCCGTACTCGATGCGGGTCACTTCCGACTGCTCGTACAAGCCGACACCCAGGCGCCTGGCCACGGCGGCTTCGCCCAGCGCCAGGTTGAGTGGGTGCAGGTGACCGGAACCCATGTCGATCAGGCCGCCGACATAGCGCTCGGAACCTACTACCGAGTGCATGTCGCCGGGCTGCACCAGGCGCAGTTCGTGACGATAACCCAGGCTGCGCAGTTCCTCGGCGTCCTCGGCGAAGCCTTCCAGTTCGGCGGGCTTGTTGGCCAGGTCGCAGTAGCCCCAGGTCAGGTCGCAGTCGATGCCATGGCGCTCGACACGCTCGCGGACGATCTCCACGGCCTCCAGGCCCAGCAGCTTCATGCTGCGCACGCCTTCTTCACCGATCACCGGGAGAAACTGCTCCAGGCCGTGGCCGACGCCCCGGATGAGCTGGCCACCGTTGCGGCCGCTGGCGCCCCAGCCGAGCTTGCGTGCTTCCAGGAGGATCACCGACAAGCCGCGTTCGGCCAATTCGATGGCGGTGTTCAGGCCCGAGTAGCCACCGCCGACAATGCATACGTCGGCGCTGTGCTCGCCTTGCAGGAACGGGTAGTCGGGGTGTGGCGCGCTGCTGGCGGCGTAGTAGGAGGCGGCGTGTTGCGCGCTGTGGACCATGTGTCGTTTCCTGGGTGCAAGGCGAAAAGGCGAGGATAGGCAACCGGCCAATCGCGGGGCAAGTCGCATCGGCGCACCGCCGCTCCCACGATGATTCCTGCGATTGCCTTATAATCCAGCACTCATGTCCCAGATGCGCCGTTTATGTCCTGCAACCGCCACAAGATCCATTTCCTGCGCGAGCTCATCCCCTCGTTCGAGTGCGAGCCCGGCTGCCATGACTGCTGCGGCCCGGTCACCACCTCGGCCGAGGAAATGGCCCGCCTGCCGCGCAAGACCCAGGCCGAGCAGGAAGCCGCGCTGGAGCGCCTGGACTGCGTGCACCTGGGCCCGAACGGCTGCACCGTATATGAAGAGCGCCCGATGATCTGCCGCCTGTTCGGCACCACGCCGCGGCTGGCCTGCCCCAGGGGGCGGGGCCCGGAGCAGCCGATCGACCCGGCGGCCGAGCAGCTGGTTCACACCTATATCGCCAGTACCCGCCAGGTGCTGGTGTAAGGCTTCAGTCCGGAATCGGCAGGCACAGGCTCTCTTTCACTTCTTCCATCACGATGTAGCTCTTCGACTCGCGCACATGGGGCAGCTTGAGCAGGATGTCGCCGAGCAGCTTGCGATACGACGCCATCTCCGAGATTCGCGCCTTCACCAGGTAGTCGAAATCCCCGGATACCAGGTGGCATTCCAGTACATGGGGCAGCTTGAGCACGGCGCGGCGGAACTCCTCGAAGGTGTCCCCGGACTTGTAGTCCAGGCTGATCTCGACGAACACCAGCAAGCTGCCCTTCAGGTGCTGCGGGTTGAGCCGGGCGTTGTAGCCCATGATGATCCCCTCGCGTTCCAGGCGCCGCACCCGTTCGGTGCAGGGGGTGGTGGACAGCCCGACCTTCTCGCCCAGTTCGGTGAAGGAGATACGCCCGTCATTCTGCAGGATCCGCAGGATGTTGCGGTCGATCTTGTCCAGTTCACGCTTGCTCTGGTGCTGGGTTCTCATAGGGGATGCCCCTCCGTGAAAGGCCATTTTGCCGAGAATTCTCGCCAAATATAGCTGCTTATATAGTGAATAGCACTGGTCGGAGATTCTTATACTGCGCGCATCCATGCCATTTCAACAAAAGACTGCGGCAAGCCGCGTGCGAGGGATACAACAATGCGAGTTCTGGTACTTGGTAGCGGTGTGATCGGTACCGCCAGTGCCTACTATCTGGCCCGGCAAGGTTTCGAGGTGACGGTGGTCGATCGCCAGCCGGCGGTGGCCATGGAAACCAGCTTCGCCAACGCAGGCCAGATCTCGCCCGGCTATGCCTCGCCCTGGGCCGCACCGGGCGTGCCGCTGAAAGCCATCAAGTGGCTGCTGGAACGCCACGCGCCCCTGGCCATCAAGCTGACCGGCGACGTCGACCAGTACCTGTGGATGGCCCAGATGCTGCGCAACTGCACCGCCAGCCGTTATGCGGTGAACAAGGAGCGCATGGTGCGCCTGTCCGAGTACAGCCGCGATTGCCTCGACGAGCTGCGCGCCGAAACCGGCATCGCCTACGAAAGCCGCAGCTTGGGAACCACCCAGCTGTTCCGCACCCAGGCGCAGCTGGACGCCGCGGCCAAGGACATCGCAGTGCTGGAGCAGTCCGGTGTACCGTACGAGCTGCTCGACCGTGACGGCATTGCCCGGGTCGAACCGGCCCTGGAGAGCGTGAAGGGTATCCTCGCTGGCGCCCTGCGCCTGCCCAACGACCAGACTGGCGACTGCCAGATGTTCACCACCAAGCTCGCCGAGATGGCCATCAAGCTGGGTGTCGAGTTCCGCTTCGGCCAGGATATCCAGCGCCTGGACTTCGCCGGTGACCGCATCAACGGCGTCTGGATCGACGGCAAGCTGGAAACCGCCGACCGCTACGTGCTGGCCCTGGGTAGCTACTCGCCGCAGCTGCTCAAGCCGCTGGGCATCAAGGCACCGGTCTACCCGCTCAAGGGCTACTCGCTGACCGTGCCGATCACCAATGGTGACATGGCGCCGACTTCGACCATCCTGGACGAGACCTACAAGGTCGCCATCACCCGTTTCGACAACCGCATCCGTGTCGGCGGCATGGCCGAGATCGCCGGTTTTGACCTTTCGCTGAACCCGCGTCGACGCGAAACGCTGGAGATGATCGTCAACGACCTTTATCCTCGCGGCGGCGACCTGAGCCAGGCGAGCTTCTGGACCGGCCTGCGCCCGGCCACTCCGGATGGCACCCCGATCGTCGGGGCGACCAAGTTCCGTAACCTGTTCCTCAACACCGGTCACGGCACCCTAGGCTGGACCATGGCCTGCGGTTCCGGTCGCCTGCTGGCCGACCTGATTGCGCGCAAGAAGCCGCAGATCAGTGCCGAAGGCCTGGACATCTCGCGTTATGGCAATAGCCGCGAGACTGCCAAGCACGGACAGCCGGCGCCTGCGCACCAGTAAGCATTCGATGCTGTTGGCCTTATCGTGGTGCGCCGATGCGACTTGCCCCACGATGAGGCCCTAAACCAATTGACCTGTTCCCTCACCCCGGCGCGGTGGGTACCTACCCCCATCTGCCGCGCCGGGGCTTTATCGATAACCAGAACTGCCAGAAGGCTGCCGCCATGCGTCCCGCCCGTGCCCTGATCGACCTCCAAGCCCTTCGACACAACTACCGCCTGGCCCGTGAGCTGACCGGCGCCAAGGCCCTGGCCGTGGTCAAGGCCGATGCCTATGGCCATGGCGCGGTGCGTTGCGCACTGGCGCTCGAAACCGAGGCCGACGGTTTTGCCGTGGCCTGCATCGAGGAGGCCCTGGAGCTGCGCGCGGCGGGCATCAAGGCACCGGTACTATTGCTCGAAGGTTTCTTCGAGGCCAGCGAGCTGGCGCTGATCGCCGAACATGATCTGTGGTGCGTGGTGCATTCGCCATGGCAGTTGGAAGCGATCGAGAAGACCTCGGTGCACAAGCCGCTGACCGTCTGGTTGAAGATGGACACCGGCATGCACCGTGTCGGCGTGCACCCCAAGGACTACGCCGACGCCTACCAGCGCCTGCTGGCCAGCGGCAAGGTCTCACGCATCGTACTGATGAGCCACTTCGCCCGCGCCGACGAGCTCGACGCCGCCGCTACCGCACAGCAGGTCGCCGTGTTCGAGGCCGCCCGCCAGGGGCTGGCCGCCGAGTGCAGCCTGCGCAACTCGCCGGCCGTGCTGGGCTGGCCGAGCATCAAGAGCGACTGGGTGCGTCCGGGCATCATGCTCTACGGCGCCACGCCGTTCGAAGTGGAGCAGGCCGAGGCTGCTCGTCTGCAGCCAGTGATGACCCTGCAATCACGCATCATCAGCGTGCGCGAGCTGCCCGCCGGCGAGCCTGTGGGCTATGGCGCCAAGTTCGTCAGCCCTCGGCCGACGCGGGTCGGCGTGGTCGCCATGGGTTATGCCGACGGCTACCCGCGCCAGGCACCTACTGGCACGCCAGTGGTGGTGGCCGGCAAGCGCACCCAGCTGATTGGCCGCGTGTCGATGGACATGCTCTGCGTCGACCTCACAGACGTGCCCGAGGCCACTATCGGCAGCCCGGTCGAGTTGTGGGGCAAGCAAGTGCTGGCCAGCGACGTGGCCATGCAGGCCGGGACCATTCCGTACCAGATCTTCTGCAATCTCAAGCGCGTGCCGCTGGACTATATCGGCGAATAAGGCGCTGAAGCGGACAGGCTGCGGGGCTGTGTGTTGTAAATACTGAACGGCATTGCCATCATATCGTTCACACTCCCCCAACCTCGACCGTTTCTGGAGGCGCAAGCTTTGGACGTCGGTGAACGACTGCAAGCCATCCGCAAGCTCAAGGGCCTGTCCCAGCGCGAACTCGCCAAGCGCGCGGGGGTGACCAACAGCACCATCTCGATGATCGAGAAGAACAGCGTGAGCCCGTCGATCAGCTCCCTGCGCAAAGTGCTCAGCGGTATCCCCATGTCCATGGTCGAGTTCTTCTCGGTGGAACTCGCGCCCGAAAGCCCAACCCAGATCGTCTACAAGGCGCACGAGCTGATCGACATCTCCGATGGCGCGGTGACCATGAAATTGGTCGGCAAGTCGCACCCCAATCGCGCCATCGCGTTTCTGACCGAGGTCTACCCGCCGGGCGCCGACACGGGGGCGGAAATGCTCACCCATGATGGCGAAGAGACCGGCATTCTTCTCGAAGGCCGCCTGGAACTGGTGGTCGGCACCGAGATCTTCATCCTCGAGGCCGGCGACAGCTACTACTTCGAAAGCACCCGCCCGCACCGCTTCCGCAACCCGTTCGAGGAGCCGGCCCGGCTGATCAGCGCGGCCACCCCGTCGAACTTTTGATCCAGCGCAGTGCATTGATGGGTCAATACCCTTTCCCTGAGTGTGGTCGTTTCACGCCTTCCAGGTTCCCGCTATACTTTTCAACGCTCGCAATTCCGTGGCCGCGGGCGTGATTAGCCACCATGAGGGTGTTCGCGTGAACCAAATCAAGAAGATGCTGGCCGTACCAGCAGCCGTATTCGCCCTTTGGGCAATGAGCGCAACCGCTGCAACCAACGACGACATCGCCAAGCGTCTCGAGCCGGTCGGCCAGGTGTGCGTCCAGGGCCAGGAATGCAAGGGCATGGAAGTGGCCGCCAGTGCCGGTGGCGGCGGTGCCAAGACGCCGGATGAGATCATCGCCAAACACTGTAATGCCTGCCATGGCACCGGCCTGCTGAACGCGCCGAAGATCGGTGACACCGCCGCGTGGAAAGAGCGTGCCGACCACCAGGGCGGCCTTGATGGCATCCTGGCCAAGGCCATCACCGGGATCAACGCCATGCCGCCGAAGGGCACTTGTGCCGATTGTTCGGATGAAGACCTGAAGGGCGCGATCAAGAAGATGTCCGGGCTGTGAGCCGGACCTGACTTGTATAAAGCCCGCCTCTGATGGCGGGCTTTTGTTTTTGGGCCGGGCGGGGGCGGGACAGGCAACCAACCCGCTGTGACTTGTGTCCAACCCCTGAACCCACGGATGACTCAGGAGGCCCAGATGTATCGCTGCTCCATCGACCAGGCTGTCGAACAGGCCCTGGCCCGACTGCCCAGCCATATTCACATGGGCCTGCCGCTCGGCCTGGGCAAACCCAACGCCTTCGTCAACGCGCTGTACGCGCGGGTTCGTGATCTTCCCGAGCGCCGGCTGACGATCTACACCGCCCTGTCCCTGGGCCGGCCCGCGCTGGGCGACGGTCTGCAGCGTCGTTTCCTCGAGCCCTTCGTCGAGCGTGTGTTCGCCGACTACGAAGAGCTCACCTATCTGGCCGACCTGCGTGCCGACCGGCTCCCGCCGAACATCCGCGTCGAGCAGTTCTTCATGCAGCCCGGCAGCCTGCTGCACAGCGACACGGCTCAGCAGGCCTACGTCAGCAGCAACTACAGCCACGCCGCACGGGATATCAACGCCAAGGGACTGAACCTGATTGCGCAGCTGGTGGCGGCCACGCCCGAGCGGCCCGATCACCTGAGCCTGGCCTGCAACCCCGATATCACCCTCGACCTGCTGCCGATGATCGCCCGGCGCCGCGCTGAGGGCGAGACCATCCTGGTGCTTGGTCAGATCCATGACGAACTGCCCTACATGCCAGGGGACGCGGAGCTGCGCCTGGAACAGTTCGACCTGCTGATCGACCAGCCCGAAAGTCGCCGGTTGTTCTCCACGCCAAACATGCCGGTGAACACCCAAGACCATTGCATCGGCCTGCATGCCAGCACTCTGGTGCGTGACGGAGGCACCCTGCAGATCGGTATCGGCGCCATGGGGGATGCGGTGGCGGCGGCGCTGCTGGCGCGCCAGGGCGATAACGAAGGCTATCGTGCGCTGCTCGATGAGCTGGATGTCGGCCCATGGCAGGCACTGATCGAGCGGGAAGGGGGGCGGGATACCTTTGCCCAGGGGCTGTATGGCTGTAGCGAAATGTTCGTCAACGGGTTGCTTGCGCTGGCTGAAGCCGGGGTGGTGCGCCGCCCGGCCGACGAGCACGGCGTGCTGGTGCATGGTGGGTTCTTCCTCGGCCCACGGGCGTTTTACCAGCGCCTGCGCGAGATGCCGCTGGAGCAGCGCGCATGCTTCGCCATGACCGCCATCAGCTACATCAACGAGCTTTACGGCCAGGAGGAGCGCAAGCGCTGCCAGCGCCGGGATGCGCGCTTCATCAATACGGTATTCGGCATGACCTTGCTGGGTGCCGGTGTCGCCGACCAGCTCGAGGATGGCCGGGTACTCAGCGGTGTGGGTGGGCAGTACAACTTTGTCGCCCAAGGCCATGCGCTGGAGGGCGGTCGCTCGATCCTTTTGTTGCGCAGCTGGCGCGAGGTCGGTGGCGAGGTGACCTCCAATCTTTACTGGACCTACGGCCATTGCACCATACCCCGGCACTTGCGAGACATCGTGATCACCGAATACGGCATCGCCGACCTGCGCGGGCAGACCGACAGCGAGGTGATCGCGCGGTTGCTGGCGATCAGCGACTCACGTTTTCAGCGCGAGCTGATGGAGCGAGCCAAGGCGGCGGGCAAGCTGGCGAAGGATTTCGTGCTGGATGCGCGCTATACCGACAACACTCCCGAGCGTCTGGAGGCAACCCGCGCGCGGCATGCGCGATTGTTCCCGGAATATCCGTTGGGCAGCGATTTCACGGCCGAGGAGCGTGACTTGTTGCGGGCGCTGAATTGGCTCAAGAGCAAGTTCAAGCTGAGCGAGGCGCTGGAGCTGGGCAAGGCGGCTCTGGATGCGCCGGCGCCCGAGGCCTATGCAGCGCAGTTGGCGCGCATGGGGCTGGGGGAACCACAGGGGCTGAAGGAGGAGTTGTACCAGCGGCTGCTGCTGGCAGGACTTCAGGCTACCAAACCGTGAGACTGCGTGGGAGCGGGCAAGCCCGCCCCCACGGATCCATTACTCGATGAAGGTGACCACGCCACCTTCCAGCGACTTCACCCGGGCCAGCGACTCGACGCGGTAGCCCTGGCTGTCCAGCTCGGCGCGGCCGCCCTGGAACGACTTCTCGATGACGATGCCCAGGCCGGCCACGGTGGCGCCGGCTTGCTTGATGATCGAGATCAGCGCTTGGGACGCCTTGCCGTTGGCCAGGAAGTCGTCGATTACCAGCACGCGGTCGCTGCTGTTGAGGTGGCGCGGCGAGATGGCCACGGTGTTCTCGGTCTGCTTCGTGAAGGAGTACACCGAGGCAGTCAGCAGGTTCTCGGTCAGGGTCAGCGACTGGTGCTTGCGGGCGAAGATCACCGGCACGCCGAGCTTCAGGCCGGTCATCACCGCTGGGGCAATGCCCGACGCTTCGATGGTGACGATCTTGGTCACGCCGGAGTCGGCAAACAGGCGGGCGAACTCGTCACCGATCAGCTGCATCAGCGCCGGGTCGATCTGGTGGTTGAGAAACGCGTCGACTTTGAGTACCTGGTCGGAAAGCACGATGCCTTCTTCGCGAATCTTCTGATGCAGTGCTTCCACTTTTTTTTCCTCGATGTAGCAAAGGTGGCCGCAAATAGCGGCAAAGTTTAAGAGTAATGGTTGATCAGCGTTTGAGCATTGCCCGGATATCGGCCAGGGCGTTGTTGCCGCGCGCGGCTTTCACTTCCACGGGCGCATCGTCCAGGCCTTCCCAGGCCAGGTCGTCCGGCGGCAGTTCATCCAGGAACCGGCTCGGTGTGCAGTCGATGATTTCGCCGTACTGCTTGCGCTTGGCGGCGAAGGTGAAGGCCAGGGTCTGGCGCGCGCGGGTGATGCCCACGTAGGCCAGGCGGCGTTCCTCCTCGATGGTGTCGGCCTCGATGCTCGAGCGGTGAGGGAGGATCTCCTCCTCCATGCCCATGATGAACACGTAAGGGAATTCCAGGCCCTTGGAGGCGTGCAGGGTCATCATCTGCACGCCCTCGGCGTTTTCTTCCTCTTCCTGCTGGCGCTCGAGCATGTCGCGCAGCACCAGCTTGCCGATGGCGTCCTCGATGGTCATGTCACCCTCTTCGTCCTTCTCGAGGGTGTTCTTCAGCGCTTCGACCAGGAACCAGACGTTGCTGATGCGGAACTCGGCGGCTTTGTCGCTGGCGGTCTGCTGGCGGATCCAGTTCTCGTAGTCGATGTCGCGGATCATCTCGTGCAGCGCGGCGATCGGGTCGTCCAGGGCGACCTTGTGGCGTACCCCGTCGAGCCAGTGCTTGAAGCGCTGCAGGCGCTCGGTGTAGCGGGCGTCGAGGTGCTCGCCCAGGCCCATCTCCTCGCTGGCGGCGTACATCGAGATGCCGCGCTCGGTGGAATAGTTGCCGAGCTTTTCCAGCGTGGTCGAGCCGATCTCGCGGCGCGGCACGTTGATGACACGCAGGTAGGCATTGTCGTCGTCGGGGTTCACCAGCAGGCGCAGGTAGGCCATCAGGTCCTTGACCTCCTGGCGACCGAAGAAGCTGTTGCCGCCGGACAGTCGGTACGGCACCTGGTGGTGCTGCAGCTTCAATTCGATGAGTTTGGCCTGGTAGTTGCCGCGGTAGAGGATGGCAAAGTCGCTGTACGGGCGGTTGGTGCGCAGGTGCAGGGTGAGGATCTCCATGGCCACGCGTTCGGCTTCGGCTTCCTCGTTCTTGCAGCGGATCACGCGGATCTCGTCGCCCACGCCCATCTCGCTCCACAGCTGCTTTTCGAAGGCATGCGGGTTGTTGGCGATCAGCACGTTGGCACAGCGCAGGATGCGGCTGGTGGAGCGGTAGTTCTGCTCGAGCATGACGATCTTCAGGGAGGGGTAGTCCTCCTTGAGCAGCATCAGGTTTTCCGGGCGCGCGCCACGCCAGGCGTAGATCGACTGGTCGTCGTCGCCGACCACGGTGAACTGGTTGCGCATGCCGATCAGCATCTTCACCAGCAGGTACTGGCTGGCGTTGGTGTCCTGGTACTCGTCCACCAGGAGGTAGCGCACGCGGTTCTGCCAGCGTTCGAGCACGTCGGGGTGTTCCTGGAACAGCTTGACCGGCTGCAGGATCAGGTCGTCGAAGTCCACCGCGTTGAACGCCTTGAGCGTGCGCTGGTAGTGGGTGTAGACGATGGCCGCGGTCTGCTCGCGCGGGTTGCGCGCCTTTTCCAGGGCCTCGGGCGGCAGGATCAGGTCATTCTTCCAGGCACCGATCATGTTCTTGATCTCGTCGATGCCGTCGTCGCCGGAGTATTCCTTCTGCATGATGTCCGACAGCAGCGCCTTGATGTCGGACTCGTCGAAGATCGAGAACCCCGGCTTGTAGCCCAGGCGGTCATGCTCCTTGCGGATGATGTTCAGGCCCAGGTTGTGGAAGGTACACACGGTCAGGCCCCGGCCTTCCCCCGGACGCAGCAGGGTGGCGACTCGCTCCTTCATCTCGCGCGCGGCCTTGTTGGTGAAGGTCATGGCGACGATGTACTGGGCGCGGATGCCGCAGTTCTGGATGAGGTGGGCAATCTTGCGCGTGATCACGCTGGTCTTGCCGGAGCCTGCACCGGCGAGCACCAAAAGAGGGCCGCCGACGTAGTCGCGGGCTTCCTGTTGCCGGGGATTGAGTCGGGACATGCTAGAAACCGGGGGTGACCAGAAAATAGCCGCGCATTCTAGCAGGCATGGGGTGGTTAATGCGCGACCGTCTGACGTTGTGATGCAGGGCGCGAATCGGATTTGCCGCATCTGCTACTTTCGCGCAGGATGCACGTCAGATTGCGTCGGGATGGTGGCCAGGGACGGGCAATGACTAAAAGTGAAAATCATTTCCAATTAATCGGGTAGGATTGCCCGCGCTCGCCGTTCCACCGCCCACATCTAAGGAGCCCGCTTGTCCACGCCTGTCGAACCCCTGCGTTTGCTGCTGTTGGCTGATGAGCCGGAGTGGGCCGTGCATCTGCGCGAGTGCTTGCAACCTATGGGTGGCAGCGTCGTGCTGCTGACCGCGCCGAACTGGGCGGCGGTGGATAGCCTGTTCGCCAACGACCGTCAGGCCGTGGTGCTGGCCACGCCCGAGCTGCAGCCCGCGCCGGGGCGTTGCGAGCTGCCGACGATCCTGCTGCTTGAGCAGGAACCGGCCAGCGCGCCGCTGGGCGCAAGCGACTGGCTGGTGCTGGCGCAACTGTCCACCGACACGTTGCGTCGTTCGCTGCGCCATGTGCGTGAGCGCGGCGTGCTGGTGGCCACCCTGCAGCGCCTGGCCGAACAAGACCCACTGACCGGCATCGCCAACCGCCAGGGCTTCCAGGCCTTGCTGACCGCGCGCTTGGCCGAGAACGAAGGCCGTGGCCTGGCCCTCGGCCACCTCGACTTGGACAACTTCCGCCACGTCAACGACGCCCTCGGCCACCAGGGGGGCGATCGCCTGATCCTGCAGGTGGTCGCCCGCCTGAAGCACCAGTTGGAGGCGAGCGACCAGCTGGCGCGCCTGGGCAGCGACGAGTTCGCGTTGTTGATCGACACCCGGCGTGACCCCAACCGCGCCGAGTGGATGGCCGAGCGCATCACCGAGGCGCTGACCGAGCCCTACTGGATCGACGGCGAGAGCCTGCTGCTCGGCTGCAGCCTGGGGATCGCCCATGCCCGCGCCCAGGCCGGCGCCGACCCGCTGATGTGGCACGCCCACATCGCCATGCGCCAGGCCAAGGGCAGCCAGGGCTGTACCTTCCACGTATTCAATGAGCGTATCAATCGCAACGCCCGCAGCCTCGCCGACCTGGAAAGCGAGTTGCGCCGCGCCCTGCGCCGCGACGAGCTGGAACTGCACTACCAGCCGCGGCTGAACCTTGCCGACGGGCGTATCGTCGGGCTCGAGGCGCTGGTGCGCTGGAACCATCCCGAGCGCGGCCTGCTGGCGCCCAGCGAGTTCGTGCCGCTGGCCGAGCAGAGCGGGTTGATCGTGCCACTGGGTTACTGGGTGATCTCGCGGGCCCTGAGCGATATGCAGGCCCTGCGCGAACGTGGCCTGGCACCGCTGCACATGGCGGTGAACCTGAGCTTTCGCCAGTTCCAGGACAGTCAGCTGCTAGCGACTCTGAGCCGGCTGATCGTCGAGCACGGGGTCGATGCGCGCTGGCTGGAGTTCGAGCTGACCGAAACGGCGGTCATGCGGCGCAATGAGTTGGTCCGCCAGACCATGGATGCCCTCGGGCGGCTGGGGGTGCGCTTCTCGCTGGATGACTTCGGCACCGGCTTTTCATCGTTCGTGCACCTGAACAGCTTGCCGATCACCTTGCTGAAGGTCGATCGCAGCTTCGTCGGCGGCATGGAGCAACGCGAAGAGAACGCCAAGCTGGTCCACGCGATGATCAACCTGGCGCACAACCTCAATCTGGAGGTGGTGGCAGAAGGGGTGGAGAGCGAGGAGCAGCTGGCACTGCTGCGGGCGTTCGGTTGCGACCAGGTGCAGGGCTTCCTGGTCAGTCGGCCGTTGCCGGTGGAGGCGTTGATCGAGTACCTGTTGCAGGTGCCGGCTTCGGGCCTGGTGCAGACCCTTTGATCGATGTGACAAGCCCGCCCCTGTAGGAGCGGGCTTGTCCCGCGATCCGGGGCAAAGCCCCGGTCTGCGTAGAATCAACCGGCGAGCATGCGCCCGGTTTCTTCCAGGTTCTCGTGCCAGCTCAGCGCCTCGCGCAGAATATGCGGGGTATGCCCGCCACGCTGGCAAGCGCGCTCGAAGTAGTCGTTGAGTGCAGCGCGGTAGTCCGGGTGCACGCAGTTGTCGATGATCACCCGGGCGCGCTCGCGCGGCGCCAGGCCGCGCAGGTCGGCCAGGCCTACTTCGGTCACCAGGATGTCCACGTCATGCTCGGTGTGGTCGACGTGACTGACCATCGGCACCACGCTGGAAATCGCGCCGCCCTTGGCGATCGACTTGGTGACGAAGATCGCCAGGTGGGCGTTGCGGGCGAAGTCGCCCGAGCCGCCGATGCCGTTCATCATCCTGGTGCCGCAGACGTGGGTCGAGTTGACGTTGCCGTAGATGTCGAACTCCAGCGCCGTGTTGATGCCGATGATCCCTAAGCGACGCACCACTTCAGGGTGGTTGGAAATCTCCTGCGGACGCAGCACCAGCTTGTCCTTGTAGCGCTCCAGATTGCCGAACACATCGGCATTGCGGCGGCTCGACAGGGTGATCGAGCTGCCCGAGGCAAAGCTCAGCTTGCCGGCGTCGATCAGGTCGAAGGTCGAGTCCTGCAGCACTTCGGAGTACATGGTCAGGTTTTCGAACGGCGACTCGATCAGGCCGCACATCACCGCGTTGGCGATGCTGCCGATACCGGCCTGCAGCGGCCCGAGGTTGTTGCTCATGCGGCCGGCATCCACCTCGCCCTTGAGGAAGGCGATCAGGTGGTCGGCGATGCCTTGGGTCTCATGATCGGGCGGCAGCACGGTGGACGGCGAGTCCGGCTGGTCACTGATGACGATGCCGACGATCTTCGCCGGGTCGATCGGGATCGCGGTGCTGCCGATGCGGTCGTCTACCTTCACCAGCGGGATCGGCGTGCGGGTCGGACGGTAGGTCGGGATGTAGATGTCGTGCAGGCCTTCAAGGTTGGCGTTGTGCGACAGGTTGATCTCGACGATGACCTGCTTGGCGAAGATCGCGAAGCTGGCCGAGTTGCCCACCGAGGTGGTCGGCACGATATGGCCTTGCTCGGTGATCGCCACCGCTTCGATGACCGCGATGTCCGGCAGGGTCAGTTGCTTGTTGCGCAACTGCTCGACGGTTTCCGACAGGTGCTGATCGATGAACATCACCTTGCCGTCGTTGATGGCCTTGCGCAGGGTGCTGTCGACCTGGAACGGCATCCGCCGGGCGAGTACGCCGGCTTCGGTCAGTTGCTTGTCCAGGTCGTTGCCCAGGCTGGCGCCGGTCATCAGGCTGATCTTCAGCGGCGACTGCTTGGCGCGCTCGGCCAGTGCGTGGGGCACGGCCTTGGCTTCGCCGGCGCGGGTGAAGCCGCTCATGCCGACGGTCATGCCGTCCTCGATCAGGCCAGCGGCGTCAGCCGCACTCATTACCTTGCTGTGCAGGGAGGACAAGCGGATACGATCACGGTACATGGATTGTTATCTCAGGCTACTGAAGCTACTGGAAGCGCAGTCTAGAGATTTCGCCCGGTGCCGTCCCGCGACCATGGTCGTATGAGCGGCCCGGAAATAGAGCCGTTGATCTGGATCAGGCAAATGCGACAAACCCCGGAAATGGCTTCCCGGGGTTTGTCTTGTACAAGCGGCCGCGATGCTCGTTGGACCTACTCCACAGCCTTGACCATGTCCTCGATGACCTTCTTCGCGTCACCGAACACCATCATGGTCTTGTCCAGGTAGAACAATTCGTTGTCCAGGCCGGCATAGCCGCTGGCCATGGAGCGCTTGTTGACGATGATGGTCTTGGCCTTGAAGGCCTCGAGGATCGGCATGCCGGCGATCGGCGACTTGGGATCGTTCTTTGCCGCCGGGTTGACCACATCGTTGGCGCCCAGCACCAGCACCACGTCGGCCTGGCCGAACTCGGCGTTGATGTCTTCCATCTCGAACACCTGGTCGTACGGGACCTCGGCCTCGGCCAGGAGCACGTTCATGTGCCCGGGCATGCGCCCCGCCACCGGGTGGATCGCATACTTCACGGTCACGCCGTTGTGGGTCAGCTTCTCGGTCAGCTCCTTGAGCGCGTGCTGGGCACGGGCCACCGCCAGGCCATAGCCCGGGACGATGATCACGCTGTCGGCGTTGCTCAGCAGGAACGTGGCGTCGTCGGCCGAACCGGATTTCACCGGGCGTTGCTCTTTCGAACCCGTCGCGGTACCGGCATCGACGTCGGCACCGAAGCCACCGAGGATCACATTGAAGAACGAACGGTTCATCGCCTTGCACATGATGTACGAGAGGATCGCGCCGCTGGAGCCGACCAAGGAGCCGGCGATGATCAGCATCGAGTTGTTCAGCGAGAAGCCGATACCGGCTGCTGCCCAGCCCGAATAGCTGTTGAGCATCGACACCACCACCGGCATGTCGGCGCCGCCGATCGGGATGATGATCAGCACGCCCATGACGAAGGCCAGGGCCAGCATCAGGGTGAAGGCGCTGTAGTGGCCGGTGAAGGTGAACAGCAGCCCCAGGGCGATGGTCGCCAGGCCCAGGATCAGGTTCAACTTGTGCTGGCCGGCGAACTGTACCGGTGCGCCCTGGAACAAGCGGAACTTGTACTTGCCCGACAGCTTGCCGAAGGCGATCACGGAACCTGAGAAGGTGACGGCGCCGATGGCCGCGCCAAGGAATAGCTCGAGGCGGTTGCCGGTGGGGATCGGGTCGCTGATGGCGGCGACGATGCCCAGCGACTGTGGTTCGAGCACGGCGGCGATGGCAATGAATACCGCGGCCAGGCCGATCATGCTGTGCATGAACGCGACCAGTTCGGGCATCTTGGTCATCTCCACGCGCTTGGCCATGATCGAACCCGCGGTACCACCGACCAGCAGGCCGACGATCACGTAGCCGATACCCGCTGTCGCAAGCTCAGCCCCAAGCTTATAGATGAGGCCAACGGTGGTGAGGATGGCGATCCCCATGCCGATCATGCCGAACAGGTTGCCGCGCCGCGAAGTGGTCGGGTGCGACAGGCCCTTGAGCGCCTGGATAAAGCACACCGAGGCGACGAGGTAGAGGAGCGTTACCAGATTCATGCTCATGCTTACTTCTGCGCCTCGTTCTTGGTTTTCTTCTTGAACATCTCAAGCATGCGGCGGGTGACCAGGAAGCCACCGAACACGTTGACCGCGGCCAGCGCCACGGCCAGGGTGCCCATGACCTTGCCGACCGGGGTGACGGTCAGCGCGGCGGCCAGCATGGCACCGACGATGACGATCGCGGAAATGGCGTTGGTGACCGCCATCAGCGGCGTGTGCAGGGCCGGGGTGACGTTCCACACCACGTGGTAGCCCACGTAGATGGCCAGCACGAAGATGATCAGGTTGTAGATGCCGTGGGAAATCAGCATGTCTTCCATTGTCGTGCTCCTCAGCCGTTCTTGCGCACGACCTGGCCGTCGCGGCACATCAGGCACGCGGCGACGATGTCGTCTTCGAGGTTGATGACCAGGTTGCCGTCCTTGTCGAACAGCAGCTTCATGAAGTCCAGCAGGTTGCGCGCGTACAGCGCCGAGGCGTCGGCACCGACCTGGGCCGGCAGGTTGGTCGGGCCGACGAGGGTCACGCCGTGCGCCATCACCACCTGGTCGGCCACGGTCAGCGGGCAGTTGCCGCCTTGGGCCGCGGCCAGGTCGATGACCACCGAACCGGGTTTCATCTGCGCCACGGTCTCGGCGCTGAGCAGGGTCGGTGCCTTGCGTCCGGGGATCAGTGCGGTGGTGATGACGATGTCCGCCTGCTTGGCACGCTCGTGCACGGCCTGGGCCTGGCGCTGCATCCAGCTGGCCGGCATTGGCCGGGCGTAGCCGCCCACACCTTCGGCGCACTCACGTTCCTCGTCGGTCTCGTAGGGCACGTCGATGAACTTGGCGCCGAGCGACTCGATCTGCTCCTTCACTGCCGGGCGCACGTCGGACGCCTCGATCACCGCGCCCAGGCGCTTGGCCGTGGCGATGGCCTGCAGGCCGGCCACACCGGCACCGAGGATCAGCACGCGGGCGGCTTTCACGGTGCCGGCGGCGGTCATCAGCATGGGCATGAAGCGCGGGTAGTGGTGGGCGGCCAGCAACACGGCCTTGTAGCCGGCGATGTTGGCTTGCGACGACAGGACGTCGAGGCTCTGCGCGCGTGAGGTGCGCGGTGCGGCTTCCAGGGCGAAGGCGGTGATGCCGCGCTCGGCCATCTTGGCGATCAGTTCGTTGTTGAACGGGTTGAGCATGCCTGCCAGCAGGCTGCCACTGTTGATCAGCGCCAACTCCTGGTCACTGGGCGCGACCACCTTGAGCACCAGCTGCGCGCCGAAGGCGTCGGCGGCTTCGCCCAAGTTGGCGCCAACGGCCTCATAGGCACTGTCCGGAATGCTGGCCTTTAGCCCTG
Organism: Pseudomonas sp. RC3H12; assembly: GCF_018596375.1. Classification (NCBI taxonomy): domain Bacteria; kingdom Pseudomonadati; phylum Pseudomonadota; class Gammaproteobacteria; order Pseudomonadales; family Pseudomonadaceae; genus Pseudomonas; species Pseudomonas sp. RC3H12. Next base: position 5,015,238 of record NZ_CP075595.1, read on the forward strand.
CCCCCCGTTGCACGGTGACCTGATGGCCCTGGCCAACCAGTTTCTTGATGGTTTCCGGGGTCGCGGCGACCCTTGTCTCACCCGTCTGCGTTTCGAGAGGAACACCAATGTGCACGACTTTGTCTCCTGCGGTGACCTTTTGTCTTTATAGGAACCAGCGCACTTCGGGTGGTGCGGCTGGGTGGTCGTAGAGCACGACCCCGCCGGATCCGGGGCGGGGGAGGCATTTTGCAGACGAACCCGAGGGCCTTCAACCGGTTCTGGAGCGAAACGAAGTCAAAACTACAAGTCACCCTGTGACCGTATGTCGCAACAATTTGCCCTCAACCCGTCAAGCACGCGCTATGCGGAGCTTAGGAGAAAATTTGAAAAAAATTCCGCTATTTTCGTTCTCAGTTTGCTGAATGTCGCAAAATCAGCTGCAAACCCGCGCAGTAACTAGGGTTGCTATGTTTTTCAGGGTGAACGGAACAGATTACGAATTTGCGACAAATCCATATATCTGTAGGTGTTAAAAATAATTGACTACGGGGTCAGCTTTGCCCGCTTCACCCTATTCCGTGGCGGTGTATCGTTGCGCCTGCGCCACCAGCCAGTCGCGGAACGCCCGTAGCGAGGCGGACTCGACCTTCCGCTCGGGGATCATCAGATGGTAGGCCTTGTCGCTGGTCAGGGCATGCCTGTTAGCGACCACCAGTCGGCCCTCCTGCAGCTCGCGCTGGATCAGGAACGGTGGAATCAGCGCAATGCCCATGTCATGCATGGCGGCCTGGGCGAGCATCGAAAACAGCTCGTAGCGCGGGCCGGTCATGTCGCGTTCGACGCTCATCCCCAAGCCGTCGAACCATTGTCGCCAGGCATAAGGGCGGGTGGTCTGCTGCAGCAGTGGCAAGTCGGCAATGCGCTGGGCGTCGAGCCTGGCTTGCCCTTCCAGCAGGGAAGGGCTGCACACCGGCACGGGGTTCTCGCCCATCAGTCGGTGGGATTGGGTGCCCGACCAGTCGGCGTCGCCGAAGTAGATGGCGGCATCGAAGGGCGTGTCGGCGAACAGGAAGGGGCGGGTGCGGTTGGTCAGGTTGACCGTGACCTCCGGGTGACGCTGCTGGAAGTCCTTCAGGCGCGGCAGCAGCCACTGGGTGCCGAAGGTCGGCACCACTGCCAGTTCGATCACATTGGCGCCTTGCTGGCGCATCACCGAAAGCGTGTCGCGCTCCACCGCATCCAGCTGTGCGGTTACCTGGCGACTGTAGGAGAGCCCGGCTTCGGTCAGTTTCACGCCCCGGCGCGAGCGGCGGAACAGCTCGACATTGAGGAAGGCCTCCAGGCTGCCGATCTGCCGACAGACGGCGCCCTGGGTCAGGGCCAGTTCCTGGGCGGCCTTGGTGAAGCTCTCGTGACGTGCGGCCGCCTCGAAGCAGATCAGGGCGGTGGTGCTGGGAATCTTTCGGCGCATGTACGTGAACCTCACATGTCAGGCGTTGAGTAGGGCATTTTGATGATTACGAAGTGAGAAAATATCACTAAACGGTGCGCAATCCTCGTTTGTCCCTCACGCCAAACAGGCCTAGGATCAATCCAGCACAACAATTCGTTCCCATCTTTCGAGGAATCCGCACATGGCTGGCAAGGCAAGCTTCAACTGGATCGACCCGCTGCTGCTGGATCAGCAGCTCACTGAAGAAGAGCGCATGGTCCGTGACAGCGCCTATCAGTTCGCCCAGGACAAGCTGGCGCCCCGTGTGCTGGAGGCGTTCCGTCATGAACAGACGGATCCGGCGATTTTCCGTGAGATGGGTGAAGTCGGCCTGCTCGGTGCGACCATTCCCGAGCAGTACGGCGGCAGTGGCCTGAACTACGTCTGCTACGGCCTGATCGCCCGCGAGGTGGAGCGTATCGACTCCGGCTACCGCTCGATGATGAGCGTGCAGTCGTCGCTGGTCATGGTGCCGATCAATGAGTTCGGTACCGAGGCACAGAAGCAGAAGTACCTGCCGAAGCTGGCCAGTGGCGAATGGATCGGCTGCTTCGGCCTGACCGAGCCCAACCATGGTTCCGACCCGGGCTCGATGATCACCCGCGCCCGCAAGGTCGACGGTGGTTATCGTCTGAGCGGCAGCAAGATGTGGATCACCAACAGCCCGATCGCCGATGTGTTCGTGGTCTGGGCCAAGGACGATGCCGGCGATATCCGTGGCTTCGTGCTGGAGAAAGGCTGGGACGGCCTCAGTGCTCCGGCCATCCATGGCAAAGTCGGCCTGCGTGC
>NZ_CP075595.1:5022500-5617500 GCF_018596375.1 Pseudomonas sp. RC3H12
TAGCGAAAGCGAGTCTTAATAGGGCGCTTTAGTCGCTGGGTATAGACCCGAAACCGGGCGATCTATCCATGGGCAGGTTGAAGGTTAGGTAACACTGACTGGAGGACCGAACCGACTACCGTTGAAAAGTTAGCGGATGACCTGTGGATCGGAGTGAAAGGCTAATCAAGCTCGGAGATAGCTGGTTCTCCTCGAAAGCTATTTAGGTAGCGCCTCATGTATCACTGTAGGGGGTAGAGCACTGTTTCGGCTAGGGGGTCATCCCGACTTACCAAACCGATGCAAACTCCGAATACCTACAAGTGCCGAGCATGGGAGACACACGGCGGGTGCTAACGTCCGTCGTGAAAAGGGAAACAACCCAGACCGTCAGCTAAGGTCCCAAAGTCATGGTTAAGTGGGAAACGATGTGGGAAGGCTTAGACAGCTAGGAGGTTGGCTTAGAAGCAGCCACCCTTTAAAGAAAGCGTAATAGCTCACTAGTCGAGTCGGCCTGCGCGGAAGATGTAACGGGGCTCAAACCATGCACCGAAGCTACGGGTATCACCTTTAGGTGATGCGGTAGAGGAGCGTTCTGTAAGCCTGTGAAGGTGAGTTGAGAAGCTTGCTGGAGGTATCAGAAGTGCGAATGCTGACATGAGTAACGACAATGCGAGTGAAAAACTCGCACGCCGAAAGACCAAGGTTTCCTGCGCAACGTTAATCGACGCAGGGTTAGTCGGTCCCTAAGGCGAGGCTGAAAAGCGTAGTCGATGGAAAACAGGTTAATATTCCTGTACTTCCAGTTATTGCGATGGAGGGACGGAGAAGGCTAGGCCAGCTTGGCGTTGGTTGTCCAAGTTTAAGGTGGTAGGCTGAGATCTTAGGCAAATCCGGGATCTCAAGGCCGAGAGCTGATGACGAGTTGCCATTAGGCGACGAAGTGGTTGATGCCATGCTTCCAAGAAAAGCTCCTAAGCTTCAGATAACTGGGAACCGTACCCCAAACCGACACAGGTGGTTAGGTAGAGAATACCAAGGCGCTTGAGAGAACTCGGGTGAAGGAACTAGGCAAAATGGCACCGTAACTTCGGGAGAAGGTGCGCCGGTGAGGGTGAAGCACTTGCTGCGTAAGCCCACGCCGGTCGAAGATACCAGGCCGCTGCGACTGTTTATTAAAAACACAGCACTCTGCAAACACGAAAGTGGACGTATAGGGTGTGACGCCTGCCCGGTGCCGGAAGGTTAATTGATGGGGTTAGCGCAAGCGAAGCTCTTGATCGAAGCCCCGGTAAACGGCGGCCGTAACTATAACGGTCCTAAGGTAGCGAAATTCCTTGTCGGGTAAGTTCCGACCTGCACGAATGGCGTAACGATGGCGGCGCTGTCTCCACCCGAGACTCAGTGAAATTGAAATCGCTGTGAAGATGCAGTGTATCCGCGGCTAGACGGAAAGACCCCGTGAACCTTTACTATAGCTTTGCACTGGACTTTGAGCTTGCTTGTGTAGGATAGGTGGGAGGCTTTGAAGTGGGGACGCCAGTTCTCATGGAGCCATCCTTGAAATACCACCCTGGCAACCTTGAGGTTCTAACTCAGGTCCGTTATCCGGATCGAGGACAGTGTATGGTGGGTAGTTTGACTGGGGCGGTCTCCTCCCAAAGAGTAACGGAGGAGTACGAAGGTGCGCTCAGACCGGTCGGAAATCGGTCGTAGAGTATAAAGGCAAAAGCGCGCTTGACTGCGAGACACACACGTCGAGCAGGTACGAAAGTAGGTCTTAGTGATCCGGTGGTTCTGTATGGAAGGGCCATCGCTCAACGGATAAAAGGTACTCCGGGGATAACAGGCTGATACCGCCCAAGAGTTCATATCGACGGCGGTGTTTGGCACCTCGATGTCGGCTCATCACATCCTGGGGCTGAAGCCGGTCCCAAGGGTATGGCTGTTCGCCATTTAAAGTGGTACGCGAGCTGGGTTTAGAACGTCGTGAGACAGTTCGGTCCCTATCTGCCGTGGACGTTTGAGATTTGAGAGGGGCTGCTCCTAGTACGAGAGGACCGGAGTGGACGAACCTCTGGTGTTCCGGTTGTCACGCCAGTGGCATTGCCGGGTAGCTATGTTCGGAAGAGATAACCGCTGAAAGCATCTAAGCGGGAAACTTGCCTCAAGATGAGATCTCACTGGAGCCTTGAGCTCCCTGAAGGGCCGTCGAAGACTACGACGTTGATAGGTTGGGTGTGTAAGCGCTGTGAGGCGTTGAGCTAACCAATACTAATTGCCCGTGAGGCTTGACCATATAACACCCAAGCAATTTGCGCTGAGGCCAAATTGTGGTGGTGAAGACGAAACGAACCGAAAGTTCGCGACGGACCACAAATATCGCATATCCGAATTGGCTGGCATGTCTGCAAAGACGTACTGGCAACCGAATTTCTTGACGACCATAGAGCATTGGAACCACCTGATCCCATCCCGAACTCAGCAGTGAAACGATGCATCGCCGATGGTAGTGTGGGGTTTCCCCATGTGAGAGTAGGTCATCGTCAAGATTCATTTCGCAAAACCCCTATCTGCGCGAGCAGGTAGGGGTTTTGTCTTTAAGTAGAGACTACAGAGATTCGCAGGTGCGTCCCCAGGACGGACCAGCACACAGAATTTCTTGACGACCATAGAGCATTGGAACCACCTGATCCCATCCCGAACTCAGCAGTGAAACGATGCATCGCCGATGGTAGTGTGGGGTTTCCCCATGTGAGAGTAGGTCATCGTCAAGATTCAATTCCAAAGCCCCTGATCGCGATGCGATCAGGGGCTTTGTCTTTTCAGGGTATCGATGCGTGAAGTTCTCGTATGAGATCGTCCAGCTCCCTGCGCTGGCAGTATTCAAAAGCACAGCACGGCCCCTGTAGGAGCGGCTTCAGCCGCGATCACCCGCGAAGCGGGTGCCAGTCACCGAGTTGCTTGCATCGCGGCTAAAGCCGCTCCTACAGAGATCTCTTTTTGCTGTGCAACAGCACAGCCCGAAGAGCTCCCTTGATGTTCAAGACAAAAAAAGGCCGCTCCCGGTCGGGAGCGGCCTTTTTTGCCATCGGGGCACAAGCCCCTTCCAGTGATATCAGCTCAGCAGGTTACGCACATTCCCCATCGCCTCATCGGCAAAGCCCTGCAGAAATGCCTGGAAGCCCGGCAGTGCCTCCGGCCCGCTTGCCCATGGCTCGGCCTGGATGGTCCAGGTGGCCCGGCTGTGTTGGGGATCGATCGCCTGCACTTGCATGGCCGCCCACAGATTGCCGATGTTCAAACTGGTGTAGATCAGGCTCCAGGTCATGTTCATGGCCTGATCGTCACGGGTGTTCAACTGCTCGATCACCACGTTGCCATCCTTGAACAGCTTCTTGCGCACCGAGCGCACGCCGCTGCCGGTCATCTCGATATGCGCCAGGGCAGGAATGAACACCGGGAAGCCAGCGAAGTTGCCGACGATGTTCCACACGTTGGCCGCCGGCGCGGCGATCTCCACGCTGGAAACCACAAGACAGCCTTGCGGGTTGCGGATCAGGGTATCGGGTTTGAGTGCTTGCATTGGGATGTTGCTCCTGTTGTACATGAAAGGGATCAGATAAAGCCGATGTCGGCCAGGTAGCGGCAGCCGCGACTGAGCAGCGCCGGGTCCTTGCTTGGGTAACGCGCGCCCATGCGCTGCACGCCGGCGCGGGCGTTGTCGTGGGCGATGCCGGAGATGTCACCGATGTCTTCTTCGAAACCGTCCAGGTAGAAGCCCAGGACGTCGTACAGCGCGTTGTCGCTATCGACCCTGGCCAACTGGCGCTGCCACTGCTCGATGCTGACCAGTTCGAAGGCATGGCCCTGGGCATGGAACGAAGCCAGGTAGTCACGCCAGCGCAGGGGTTCGGGGTTATGCAGGTTGAACACGCACCGGCCGGCCTGGTGACGGCTGCTGTGGAAAGCGATGAAGCGGGACAGGAAGTCCACCGGCATGAGGTCGAAGTCGATTTCCAGCTCCGGCACCTGGCCCAACTGCAGCGAGCCCTTGAGCATCAGCATCAGCCGGTTGCGCTGAGGCTGGCAGGCCCCTGTGCGGCTATCGAAGGTGATGTTGCCGGGGCGGAACAGGTTGACCCACACGCCTTGTTCACGGGCACGGCTGAGGATGCGCTCGCCGACCCATTTGCTCAGGTTGTAGCCATTGCGGATGTAGATCGGCGGGGTGTCTGCGGGGTCGCTCTCCAGCACATGGCCCTCGCCATCCACGGCGCTGCAGGCGGACAGGGTGGAGACGAAGTTGAAGATCTTCTTGTGCCGTCCCTCACACAAGCGCAGGCATTCGAACAACGGCTCGATGTTGTCGGCTGCCAGTACCTCGTAGTCGAGTACATGGTTGACCTGCGCGGCGTTGTGCAGCAACGCGCCATAGTTGCTGTCCAGGTAGTCGTAGTCGGCCTGGGCCAGACCCAGCAGTGGCATACGCAGGTCCGCTTCGAATACCCGCACGCGGCTGCGGTCCAGGGTGACGTGGTTGTCCCGCAGGGCCTGGGAGAAACGCTCATCGGCGGACATCCCTGCGGCGCTGCGTACCAGGCAAGCGACTTCACTCGCGCCCCACTCCAGCAGGGCCTCGACCAGATGCACGCCAAGGAAGCTGTTGGCTCCGGTGACGATCACCTTGTGCACATCACCCAGGCGCTCCATCGGTTGCACTTGCAGGTCCAGTTCGCGGTTGGCGTCTTGCTCCAGGCGTACCAGGGAGGTCTGCAACGCCTCGTGATCGCCATCGAGCAGCGCGCCCAGGCGCTGCAGGGTCGGCTGTTCGATGAAGCGGTTGATGGCAACCCCCTGGCCGAAGTGCTCCCTGACCTCCAGCAGCAGGCGCGACAGCAGGATGGAGTGACCGCCGAGATTGAAGAAGCTGTCGTCGGCGGAAATTTCGCTTTGTGGGAGCTCCAGCAGCGTGCTCCACAGCCGGCGCAGGCGCTCCTCGGTCGCGGTCCGTGGTTCGATGCGCTGGCTGGTTGGCAAGGCCAGTGGACGCAACGACAACGCCCGGCGATCCACCTTGCCGTTGGCGGTATAGGGCATCTGCTGCAGTACCTGATAGAACGTCGGGCGCATGTAGTCGGGCAGGTGTCGCTCGGCATGCTCGCGCAGCAAGGCTTCGGCATCGGCCCGTTGCGGGTGGGCAAGGAAGGCCAGGACCCGCCGCTGGGCGTCGATCACCACCGCCACCTGGGCGAACAGCTGGCTATCGCGCAGGCAGTGCTCGATTTCTTCGGGCTCAACCCGGAAACCTCGGATCTTCACCTGGTTGTCTCGCCGGCCGCACAGCTCGATGCCCCGCTCGGTCCATTTGCCGATGTCTCCCGTGCGGTAGGCGCGCAGTGTGCGGCCCGCGGGCAAGCTCAGCTCGACAAAGCGTTCGGCGCTCAGTTCGGGATTGTTCAGGTAACCCAGGCCGACACCTGGCCCGGCGATGTACAGCTCGCCGGGGGTCTGCTCACAAACCGGCTGCAGGTGCTGGTCGAGTATCAGCACCTGGGCGTTGGCAATCGGTAACCCCAGGTTGCGGTTGTCGTCGCCTGCGCCGAACACGCGGGTCGTGGCCAGCACGGTGGTTTCGGTCGGCCCGTAGATGTTGTGCATGTGGCATTGCCCGGCCAATCGAGCGATGACTTCCGGTTCGCAGACGTCGCCACCGGTCACCAGGTGACGCAGGCCCAGGTGCAGATCACGGGGAAGGATACTCAGCAGCGCCGGTGGCAGGAACGCGTGGCTCACCTCCTCTCTGTGGATAAGTTGCATCAGCAGCTGCGGATCGCGACGCTGGTCCTCACTGGGCAGGACCAGTTCCGCGCCACAGGCGAACGTCGGCAGGATATCCAGTAGCGAGGCGTCGAAGCCGATGGTGGAGAACTGCAGGACCCGGCTGTGCCGGTCCAAGCCCACATGCTCGCGATACCAGGCCATGAAGTGCGCCAGGTTGCCCTGGGTGAGCAACACGCCTTTGGGTTGGCCGGTGGTGCCGGAGGTGTAGATCGCCACGCAGGCCTGGTCGGCGGCAGCCTGGCGCAACGCCAGGCTGGGCAGCGGCAAGTCCTGCGGCAAAGGAAGGTTGCGCACATCAACATCAGGGATATCCACAGGCGCCTGACCGTCGTGCAGCAGAACGCAGGCGCCAGCGTCGTCGAGGATCAGCTGGCGGCGCTCGGCCGGCGTGGCCGGATCCACTGGCAGGTAGATGGCGGCGCAGCCCAGCACCGCCAACAGGCTGGCGTAGAGCTCGGGTGACTTGCCCATGCACACGGCGACCACAGGCGGCTGTTCCCCGGCGTTGGGCAACAGCGGCAACAAGGCCTGCTGGATGACGGCGGTGCGGGCATGCAGCTGCTCATAAGTGCAACGCAGGCCGTCGTGGCTCACGGCGTGACACTCTGCGTACACACGCAGGCTGTGTTCCAGGTCGCCGATCAGGTCTGTTTCGGCCTTCTCCAGCAAATCGGCGCGTAGCGTGCGGTTGAACGGATGTCGGTAAGCCAAAGTGTCCAGCCAGTCCAGGCTGTGCTCGCGCTCCTGATCTCCCGGGTTCACCGCAGGCGTTTCCTGCAAATGCAACGGGTTGCGGGCGAAGCGGGTGACCTGCAGTGCCAGTTGCTCGCACAGGGCTTGCAAGGTGTCCTCACGCAGTTGTTGGCCATTACCGGAGCGCGGCGTGTGTATCGGCACGCGATGGATCAGGCGCTGGGCGCTGGCACTGCCGCACCAGCACAGGGCCTCCAGTTGCGGCAGGGTGTCGGCGCAGCTCGCACCCAGGCGCAGCCTGAGCAGCGGCGTGCCGCCCAGGGGCTGCCAATCACTGCTGCTCAGTGCCAGGCTGCCATCCTCCACCACCAGGTCGGGATGGGCCGACAGCTGCCGGGGCAAGGCCTGGGCGCTATCGGCCCTGGTCGAGCCATGTCCGTGCTCGGCGAGCATGCGGGCGAACTCCTCCAGGGGAGGGCTGGTGCCCACCAGGAGTATGTCGAGGCGTCTCATGTCTAGGTCCTCAGGGTAGATAGTCGCGCAAGGCGTCCTGTACGCAGGGCGACTCGAGCATCGAGCTGCTGCGGAAGAAACGCAGGATGTTGCCCAGCAGCGGATGCTGGCGGTTGATCGGGTAGGCCAGGCCCAGCACTTCCTCACGCAGGGCCTGGCGCACCGTGTCGGTCACCGGCAAGGCGTCGATAAGGGCACAGTCGAAAGCCTGCTGGATGTCGTTGGTCAGGTATTGGCGCAGGAACAACGGCAGTACCTTGGCGATCATCTGGCGATCCGCCTCGGGCGCGGTATGCCAGTAGATGCGCGTCAGGCGCGCCCAGAAGCTCGAGTGACGACCTTCGTCCAGCAGGTGATCGGCCATCAGGCCCTTCACCGAGGGCTTGACCGAGTCGTCGCGGGCAAAGGCCGCGACATCGTCGGTCAGGGTGTTCTCGGCGATGCCCACGCAGATCAGCTCCAAGGCGTCACGCAGGGCCTCGGGCACCTGTTCCAGCGCGGCTGGAATGGCGCGGCTGAGTTCGATTTCCTGGGGCAGGGTGATCGGCTCGATCCCGGTCAGGGCGATGGTCTGCTGCAGGAAGTCCATCGCCACCAGGGCGTGATAGTCCTCGTCCACCACCACGGTCATCGCGTCGTAGCGGCAGGCGAACGGGAAACGCACGGCAAAGCGGTCCTTGGCGATGCGCCGGGCGGTGCGGTCGACGATCTCGGTCTCGAAGATCACCACGTCATTGATGAACTTGTAGAGGCTCTGTACCAGCACGAAGTCGCGCAGCTGCGGGCACTCGCGCTGGAACGTCGCGCCAAGAACCAGGGGTTGGCGGCTCAGGGGGTAGATCAGGCGCTGGTCATCCTCCACCAGGCGCCGGGGCCGGGTGCGAATGGTCGCCCTGGCCTCCCAGGCCTCGGCAAAGGAGCGATACTCGAGGGCATTCATGGGGTGACCTCGGCAACAGCCGTTTTCAGCGACGTACGCAGGCGGTCCCACAGGGCCATGCGGCTGTCCACTGCGGCGATGGCGGCCACGTAGACGTCTTCCTGGCGCAGCGGATCATGATCGACCAGGCGTGCCAGCAATTGCTCGGCGGCGGGGCCGTGGTCCTCGGAGTCGACTTCGATGTGACGTTGCAGGTAGTAGCGGAAGGTCGGCGCCTGCTCGGTGCCGATGCCCCACTCGTCGAGAATCTGCTGGAACATCGATGGAATGACGCTTTCCCGCCCGTGCAGGAAGGCGGCGGCAACCTGGTGGGGCGGTGCCTCGATGGCCACTTCGAGGGTATCGCGAACGAACCGCTGCGCGGCTTCACTGGCGCCGCAGCGTTGCAGCGCGTCGAATGCCGCGACGCCTTGTTGCTGCAGGCTGACGAAACGCTCGATGGCCAGGGTGCTGGCACCGACTTCGCGCATGGCATCCAGGTACAGCTCGAAGTGGCTGTAGTGACCATGATCGAGGCAATCGTCCGATTCCTCGCCCAGGACGATCTCGTTGATCAGGCGCGCCGCAGCCGGGTCTGTCGGTGGCAGCCAGGGCAGGCTGACGCAGGTCAGTTCCTGCTGCAGGCGCTTGGTCAGCGACATGAAGTCCCAGACGGCGAACACGTGGGTTTCCATGAACCCACGCAGGGTCTCAATAGAGTCGATTTCGGAAAATAGCGGGTGCAGGGAAAGTTCATGTTTCTTGTCGGAAAGTGTGCGCTTCAATGTGCTCATAATGAGATCCGTTTAGAGGTGATATACAAGGGCGTTATGCTCTGGAAGTTGCAAGGCAACTAAATGCCGGGCGAATGACGGCCTCGAGTGAAAACTCGAATTCGAACAACAGGCAGAGGCCGGCAGGGCTTGTTTGGCTAGGCGTCCACGGTGACGCCTGGCTGCCCTTGGCTGGCGATATAAAAGTTAGAACAACTTCAAAGTTTGTCGCAATTGTTTTTTTGATTATTTTATCTTCGGACTTTTCTTGGAATGTAAGTGCCTGAATAAAACGTTGAGTAAGTTTTATTTTGGCAATACGTGCTCCTTCCGATAATTAGCGATCAGAAAAATGACACAGAGTGAATGCCTCACTCGGAGCACGAATGAACGGAGATGGAGAGAGTGACTATTGAGGGGCTGCTGATCGCTTGCGGTCCTTGCCCCGGTGCCAGGTTCCTTCTGCAGGTGAATGAGGAGGCAAACGGCCAGGTCCACGTCTGATGATCAGCGGCCGCTGCGGGGGGTAGAGTGTGCCCAAAATGCTGGCACTGCCATGGCCAGGCACTGACCAGGCAGCGGAAAAGCCTTGATCAGCGCACGGATGGCAAAGGGAGGATTAGAAGCTCAGCAACCCGAGGTGGGCGTTGAAGATGCGCACCAGGCGCTGGTTAAGCAGCGAAGTATCGACCGCTTGCACCGGTAGCTCAATCAGCTCCAGCTCCCGGCGTACCAGGCTGTGCCAGCCGAGCATCGCCGCCAGCGAGCCCGGCGGATAGAGCACGGTCATGGGGATATGCAGGGGCAGGTAAGTGGTACTGAATTGTGGGCTGTCACAGCTTGAAACAAACAAGTGACGGGTCAGGCCCGGACAAGCACCTTGCACTTGCTGGATCAAGGCCAAGGCGATGTGCGCGCCCAGGCCTTGGGCATACACGGCATGTGGCTGCATAAGGTAGGGCTGGAGCTGCTCTACCAGGGCCTGGGTCAGGCGCCCGGAAATGGGCAGAGATTGTTCGAGGTCGGCAATGGAGGGGACATCGACCGCGACCAGCTCGATGGGGTCGCTCAGGGTCCTTGCCCAGGTGCGGTACTGGGCAAGTTGCTGCCGTGTGTTTGCCAGGCAGATCAGGCGAATCCTGGGCGGCTGGTCGGGCATTGTGTCCTGTCGAGTCTGCACGTGCACTGCCGTTCCTTGTGGCGGATCGTGTCGGCGCAGCGGGGTGGTCGCCTGGGGCGGCTGCGCGGTTGGGCAGGATCAGTTGGCCGATTGCCTGTCGAGGTATTTCCTGATGGTGCGCGCGGCATGGTTGAGGTGTTCTTCCAGGAGCTTCACGGCCTCGTCCACCAGTCTGTCGTTGGCGGCATCGACAAGGGCAATGTGGTCATCCTGAGTGAGTTTGCCCAGGCCCATCGAGGACAGATGGAAACGCAGGAAGCGTTCCTCTTCGTTCAGCTCGATCTCGATCATGCGCAGCAGTTTCTGGTTCTGCGCCTTGCTGTAGAGGGCCATGTGGAACAGGCGATTGAGCCGACCGATTTCGGCATGACGAGTCTCGGTCTCCAGTTGACGGATGTAAGCCCTGGCCTGGGCGATGTCGCCGGCATCGAGCAAGGGGATCGACTGGCGCAACGCCTCGGTCTCGAGCAGTACGCGCAGGGCGTACGTGTCGACGGCGTCCTCACCGATCAATGGCGCTACCACGGCGCCTTTGTGCATCACCACCTGCAGCAGCGACTGGGCTTCGAGTTGGCGCAGCGCCTCGCGCACAGGCATGCGACTGACACCGAACAAAGTCGCCAGCTCTTGCTGGCGCACGGCGGTGCCCGGGGGCAGGCGGCCATCAAGGATGGCACTGCGCAGGCGCTCTTCGATAACACCCCGGGCCAGGTGCGGTGGTACTTGTTCGCTACCCAGTACGGTGCTCAGGAGTTTGGGTTTCTCAGCCACGCGGGGTTCGCCTCGGCAACATGAAAATTGGATCCAATAACCCTAGTGAGGGAAGGGTGCGCTTGTCAAACGGATTGATCAAGCGATGCGCCGTGGCGCAGAGTCAAAACGCGGCTATCGTGAAGCAAGTTGCCGGCATTGGGAAGATAGCCAAGGTCGCCAGCCCTTGTACGAAGCGGGTTTGCCGACAGTTGGCAGCATGATCGCACGGTGCCATTGTCTTTTGCGTCTCCAGCCCGCACCATCGCTGCTTTCGACTGATCTGAACGGGTGTCCGCAGTGGCGATACCTTGGCCTCTCAATGCGACCGCACGCCGGCTCGGCCTTGCCGTGCTGCTCGGTTGCCTGTGGCTGGGCGTCACCCAGGCTGATTGGGACTTCTCGCAGATCAGTCGCCGCGCCCAGGCGCTCTATGGCCCGATGGGCGCGGGCCAGGGGCGTATCGATGCCTGGCAGAACCTGATGGCGACACAGAAGCAGGGCAGCGAACTGGAGCAGCTGCAGGTGGTCAACCTGTTCTTCAACAAGCAGCTGCGCTATGTCGAAGACATCGACCTGTGGCACGAGGTCGATTACTGGGCCACGCCGGTACAATCGCTGATAAAGGGTGCGGGCGACTGCGAGGACTATGCCATCGCCAAGTACTTCAGCCTGCGGCGCATGGGCATTCCGGCGGAAAAGCTACGCATCACCTACGTAAAGGCCTTGCGCCAGAACCGTGCGCACATGGTCCTGACCTATTATTCAAGCCCACAGGCCCAGCCGCTTGTGCTGGACAGCCTGATGGACGCGATCAAGCCGGCCAGCCAGCGTACCGACCTGCTGCCGGTGTATGCCTTCAACGGTGAAGGCCTGTGGCTGACCGGCGCGGGCGGCAACAAGAAGGTCGGCGACACCAAGCGCCTGTCGCGTTGGCAGGATCTGCTGAAGAAAATGCAGGCCGAAGGGTTCCCGGCCGAACCGGTTTACTGAAGGAGCACAGATGTCACTGTTCAAACAATTGCTGCTAGCCATTTGCCTGTTCCTGGTGATCGCCTTCAGTGGCAGCTTCATGGTCAGCCTGGAGAGCTCGCGCAGCCAGTACGTCAACCAGCTGCGTTCCCATGCCCAGGACGCCGCGACCGCGCTGGCGTTGTCGCTGACGCCGAACATCGACGACCCAGCGATGGTCGAGCTGATGGTCAGCTCGATTTTCGACAGTGGCTACTACTCGAGTATCAAGGTCATCGACCTGGACTCCAACGCCGTGCTGGTCGAGCGCCACGCCGAGCCTGACGCCGGCGGTGTGCCGGGCTGGTTCATCCAGCTCATCGGCCTGGAGCCGGCCGGTGGTGATGCCCTCGTCAGCCGCGGCTGGCAGCAGGCGGCGCGGGTCGAGGTGATCAGCCACCCGATGTTTGCCCTGGGCAAACTCTGGCAGAGCGCCCTGGGCAGCCTTGGCTGGCTGCTGCTGTGCGGCGCGGTGAGCGCGGTGCTTGGGGCAATGCTGCTGCGCCGTCAGTTGCGCCCGCTCGACTACATGGTGGCGCAGTCCCACGCTATCGCCCGTCGTGAGTTCCTCAGCCTGCCCGAGCTGCCACGCACCCCCGAGCTGCGCCGAGTGGTGCAGGCGATGAACCAGATGGTCGAGAAGCTCAAGGCACTGTTCACCGAGCAGGCCGAGCGCAGCGAGAAGCTGCGGGCGGAGTCGTACCAGGACAGCCTCACCGGCCTTGCCAATCGACGTTACTTCGAAATGCAGCTCAATGCCCGGGTCAGCAACCTGGAGGAGGCCCGTACCGGCTACCTGCTGCTGCTGCGGGTCCAGGACCTGGCCGGGCTCAATGCCCGCCTGGGTGGCCAACGCACCGACCAGTTGCTGCAGGCGGTGGGTGAGCAACTGCGCCGTACCTGTGCGAACTACCCGGAGACCAACGACCTGATCACCCGCAGCCGTGGCGGCGAGTTCGCGGTGCTGGCGCCGGGCATGGTCCATGACGAGGCGATCCAGCTGGCCCAGGCCCTGGAGGCTACCTTGCAGAGCCTGCACGAGACCGGTGCCAGCGATGTCGACCCGGTGGCCTGCATCGGCCTTGCCCCCTACAGCCCCGGCGATGCCCCGCAAGCGCTGCTCAAGCTTGCCGACGAGGCCCTGGCTCGCGCCGAGAGCCAGCCCACGCCGGGCTGGGTATGCCTGGAGCAGGGCGCTGCGGGCCAGGCCGCCGACAGCCACCACGCCTGGCACACGCGCCTGGACCAGGCGCTGGGCAAGGGCCAGTTCGCACTGTTCTTCCAACCGGTCGTGGACGCCAAGGCGCCGGAGCGGGTGCTGCACTACAAGGTCATCTCGCGCCTGCACGACGAGGAGGGCGAAGCCCTGGCGGCCGGCCGCTTCCTGCCCTGGCTGGAGCGCTTCGGCTGGATGGCGCGGCTGGACCTGCTGGTGCTGGAGAAGGTGCTCAAGCATCTGCAAGGGCATGGCGAAGCGCTGGCGCTGAACCTGTCGGCCGCCACCCTGGCCGACCCCAAGGCGTTGCAGCGCGTCTATGAGCTGTTGGGGCAGCACGGCGCGCTGGGGCAGCGGCTGACCTTCGAGATCGGCGAGGAGCAGTTGCCCGAGCAGTCAGTGCTCGAGCAACTCACCCGGCGCCTGCGCACCCTGGGCTTCAGCCTGGCGCTGCAACGCTTCGGCGGGCGCTTCAGCATGATCGGCAATCTGGCCCACCTGGGGCTGGCCTACCTGAAAGTCGATGGTGGCTATATCCGCAACATTGACCAGGAACGGCACAAGCGCCTGTTCATCGAAGCCATCCAGCGGGCTGCGCACAGCATCGACCTGCCGCTGATCGCCGAGCGGGTGGAGACCGAAGGGGAGTTGAAGGTGCTGCGGGAGATGGGCGTGCAGGGTATCCAGGGGCAACTGGTGGGTGGGCCGGCGCCCTGGCGTTGAGCAAACCCGGCGTCATCGCGGGGCAATTCACACCGCGATGCGCCGCCAGCATGGTCAGATCAGCCCGCCTTCCTCGTCTTCCTCGATCAGGTTGTTCAGGCTACCCAGCGCCTTGCGCGCGGTGGAGCGGTTGAGCAATTTGGCCTGGGCGCCGGGCGGCAGGTCGGTGATGCTGAACACGCCTTTGGCAGTCAGCACCTCGATCAGGTCTTCCAGCACCCGGATCATGTCCAGATCGCTCTGCTTGAGCTGCTTGAGGCTGTTCTCAACGACATCGTCGGCGAACCATTCCTGGATCTCGGCACTGTCGGCGGGGACCATGTCCGTAAATCCATCAAACCCGGCGGCTTCCACTCGCAGCAAACGGCCGTCAGCGTCGCGTTGCACGTAGAACATGGCGGCGTCCCTCGTCACGATGATTCCTTGTTGGTAGTCAGCAGCATAGGCAAAGTTCACCGGGCGTGTAGGCCCGGTGCACGAGTATGCGCGTGAAGCGTTGGCGGGGAAAGCCCGCCCCCGACGCGGCGGCCGTTGCCGGCTGCCGCGGGGGTGGGGATCAGCTGTTGGAGTTGTCGATCTTGATGGTCGGGTCGCCACCGCTGATCAACGAGTTGATCGTGGTGTTGGACCAGTTGACCCCTTCGAGCTTGATGCTCACATCGGCGTTGGCCAGGCCGCCGGCGGCGTTGAGCTTGCCTTCGGTGCTGACTTGCAGGGTCGACTCGCCATTGACCGTGGTTATCTTCAGGAAGTTGTCGATGGTGCTGGCCTTCTCGCCCTGGAGCAGGTCTCTCAGGTCGAGGCGGTCGCCTTCGCTTGCCTTGAAGTCCTTGATCACGTCATTGCCCAGGTCGCCGGCCTTCCACACGAAGGTGTCGGCACCACTGCCACCGGTCATGATGTCATCGCCCTTGCCGCCGATGAGGATGTCATTGCCGGCACCGCCAAACAGGATGTCGTTGCCTTCACCGCCGAGCAGGGTGTCGTTGCCGGTGCCGCCGAGCAGGATGTCGTTGCCCTTGCCGCCGTCGATGTAGTCGTTGCCACCCTGGCCGAAGATGATGTCGTTGCCGTTGCCGCCCAGCAGGGTGTCGGCGCCGTCGTTGCTGCGTGAGACGTCGAACTCGGTGTAGTGCTCGGTGATGTACTTGTGCATCGCCCGTGCGTCCACGCTGCCCGCGTCTACGCCCAGCTTGTCGGCGACATAGCCGCGGATCGCCTCGACACCGGTACCGGCAACACCGTCGAAGACCATCAGGTCGCCGAAGATGATGTCGTTGCCGTCGCCACCATTGACCGTGTCGTTGCCCGGTTGGGTGACTTCGGTATGGCCGAGG
The DNA here is from genome assembly GCF_018596375.1 of Pseudomonas sp. RC3H12. Taxonomy (NCBI): domain Bacteria; kingdom Pseudomonadati; phylum Pseudomonadota; class Gammaproteobacteria; order Pseudomonadales; family Pseudomonadaceae; genus Pseudomonas; species Pseudomonas sp. RC3H12. Next base: position 5,037,439 of record NZ_CP075595.1, read on the forward strand.
ATGGCCTCGGCCAGCTTGCTCGGGTCGATGTTGGTCTGCGGCTTGCCGTCAGTGTCGTACGGTTTCAGGTCGTTGGTGTTGACGCCATTGTTGAGGCCGATGGCCTCGACCTCGGAGAGGCCCGAGAGCAACTTGAAGCTGTCCTGCGAGTTGTTCGTGGTGGTGCTGTTGGTGTCGTAGCCCAGGCCACCACGCGAAGACAGCTCGTAGGTGCCGTTACCTTCCGCGTGCAGCTCGCCCGATACGCCGTATTTCCAACCGTTGCGGTAGTACTGCACCTGCAGGTTACCGGCATTGTCGATGCTGACGTAGTTGGTGTTGCTGCTGTCGATGTAGCCGTTGTACGCCATGCCCGGCTTGTAGTTGATCGAAGCCAGGAATGTGTCCAGGGTGATGCCCGAGGTGCCCAGGGTCGGGTTGGAGTTCTCGTTGGTCTGGTAGTAGGTCGGCTTGCCATCGGTGATGAAGAACGTCTGGTTGCTGCCGGTATTGCCACCATCCTTGAGGTTCTGGAACCAGTTGGCGGTGGTCTTGAAGGCGTCCTCGTAGTTGGTGCCGCCGTCTGCCCGCAGGTTGTTCAGGGCGTTGAGCAACTGCTGCAGGCCGGCATCGTTCAGGGTCACCGCAACACTGCTCTTTACCTGGGTGGCGAAGTCCACCAGGAGGACGTTCACGGTACCCGACTGGTCGCCCTTGACGCTGGCGGCCAGGGTCTTGAACACCGATTCCAGGGATTTCTTCGCCGCATCCACGCCGGACGAGCCCATGCTGCCCGAGGTGTCGACGATGAAGGCGAGGTTGTAGTCCTGGCCCGGCACCACGTGCAGGCCGGTGACGTCGGCAACCACTACATCGTTGCCGTCGGTGCCGGTGATGTTGTCGCTGTCCGAGGACAGGTTGCTGGTGGTGTAGGCCTGCGGGTAGACGGTAACTTTGATGGTACCTTCGCTGGTTGCCGTGCTGCCGCCGACGCTCTCGGTGGAGGTCGAGCTGACCTTCACGTCAAACTGGCCCTGGTAGTAGGCCGGCGGCTTGATGGTCAGGCTGCCCAGGTTCCAGCCGGTAACGTCCACCGCGTCCTTGCCGACGGTGAAGGTATGGCCGGCATTATCGGCCAGTACCGAGCCTGCCGGGATGCCGCTGAGCTTGACGCTCAGGGACTCGGAGCCGTCGGTGTCGGTGAGGTTGGTGCTGATGCCCACCAGCTTGACCGGGGCGCCGTTCTCGCTGCCTTCGTTGAGCTTGTAGCCGTCGTAGTAGCCCTGGTTGTTGCTGCCGTGCAGGTCGCCGACGGTCACGCCGGCGTTGGTCAGGTCCTTGACGCTCGGGTACATCGGGATGTTCGCGCTGTTGAGGTCGGTGACCGCGCCGTTGCCCACCTTGATGTTGACGTCCAGGCTGCCAGGACCGGCCTGGTTGGCGTTGTAGATCTCCAGGGTGTAGTAGCCGCTGGTGGTCGGGGTGAAGCTGCCGGAGATGGCGCCGCTGCCCGAGCCCCAGGTGCCGCTGGCGACGTTCTTGCCGCCCACGACGATCTGCAGGCTGTCATCGGCGGTACCGCTGAACGCGTAGGTCTTGCCGGCTTCCAGGTAGATCAGGCCGGAAGTCTTCGAGCCGCTGCCCGCAGTCACGCTGGCAACGGTGTCGACACCGGTGACAGTTTCGCTCTTGCTGGCATTGCCGGCGTTGGCGAAGACATTCTTCAGCGCATCGCCGGTGATGCCGTTGCCGTTGCTGCCCAGGCCGGTGAGGCTGTTCCAGGTTTCCTTGAGCAGGCCGATGGAGTTGACGTTGTTGTTGCCGATGTTCAGGTCAGGCTTATCGGCTACAGGCGCGATATCGACCTTCATGGTCACTTCGCCGCCGGCGTTGGTGCCGTCGTTGGGCTTGTACTTGATCTGCGCGTAGTCGGCCTGCTTGTTGCCCACGCCGCTGCCGCCATAACCGTCGACGCCCGACTGGTTGGCCTGCGGCACGAACTTGAGCTTGCCGGCGGCGATGTCAGCCTGGCTGATATTCTGGTTGAGCGAGACATCGACCCAGGAGGTGCCGTTGAAGAACTTCAGGCCGCCCAGGTCCGGCAGCTTGCTGATGGTCACCGAAAGACCAGTGTTGCCATCGGCGTCGCTGACGTTGAAGTCGCCCCACTTGAACACGTAGTCGGTGTCTTCGCTGCCGGTCACCGCGCCGCCGGTCGACACCGGTGCATGGTCGTTGTCGATTATGGTGGTGGTGACGCTGGACTTGCCGGCGTCGACCTGCAGGTTCTCGAAGCCGCCGCCCGTGGCACCGCTGATCTTGACTGTGAAGTTCTCCGAGCCCTCGACCAGCTTGTCGTCGATGGTCTTGATGTCGAAGGTGGTGCCGCTGCTGCCGGCCGGGATCTTCACGGTGACCACACCGGTGAAGTCCTGGCCGTCGGTGGCGGTGCCGCTGTAGGTCAGGGTGATGGTCACCTCGGACTTCGACGGATTGCTCAGGGTCAGGTTGTAGTGGGCGGTGTCGCCTTCGGTCACCGAGGTGTCGCCGCTGATGCCGACAGTGGTCAGGTCGCCCTGGCCGCTCGGCTCGTCGGTGACGCTGGTGGTGACGGTATTGCTGCCCAAGGTCAGCTTCTCGAAGTTGTCGCCACCGGCGACCGACTCGATCTTGTTGACGATGTTCGGTTGGCCACCGAGGTACGGGTCGTCCTTGGCGGTAATGGTGAAGGTGCCGCTGGCGCTGCCGGCCGGGATGCTGACCTTGGTGCCGTCGGTCAGGGTGAAGGTCAGGCCGTTGTGCCCGACTACCGACAGACCTTGGGCATTGGTCAGGGTCACGGTGTAGGTGACCTGGCCGCCCTCGGTGACGGTGGTCTTGTCGGCGGACAGCGTGGCGACCACTTCACTGATGGTGTCGGTGATCTGCACGGTGGCATTGCCACCCAGCTCCAGGTTCTCGAAGGTCTTGCCGGTGACTACGGCCTCGGTGACGCCGACGGTCAGCGAGCTGCCGTCCTTGAACACGTCGTCGCCCTGCGCGGCGGCCTTGTACTCGACCTGGGGCTGGCCGGCGGGGATCACCACCTTGGCGCCGTTGCTCAGGGTCACGGTCAGGTCCTGTGCCAGTTTTTGGCTGACCTTGACGGTGAACGACGGTTGCTGGTCTTCGGTGACGTTGCCATTGCCGACGATGGTGACCGAGACCTTGTCACCCTGGTTACCGGTGCCCGGCGTGCCCGAACCTGGCTCGTCGGTGACGCTGGTCTTCACTTCGTTCTGGCCGAGGGTCAGTTTTTCGAAGTTGTCCGCGCCGGTGACGCCGGTGATCTTGTTGCTGATGGTCGGCTGACCACCGACGAACACGTCGTCCGGCGCATTGATGGTTGCGGTGCCAGTGGCGCTGCCGGCCGGGATGCTGACCTTGGTGCCGTCGGACAGGGTGAAGGTCAGGCCATTGTGGCCGGTGACCGAGAGGCCCTGTGCGTTGGTCAGGGTCACGGTGTAGGTGACCTGGCCGCCTTCGGACACGGTGGTCTTGTCGGCGGACAAGGTGGCCACGACTTCACTGATGGTGTCGTTGATCTGCACGGTGGCGCTGCCGCCGAGCTCGAGGTTCTCGAAGGTCTTGCCGACCACGCTGGCATCGCTGATGCCAACGGTGAGCGGGCCGCCGTCCTTGAACACATCGTCGCCCTGGATCGGCGCCTTGTATTCGACCTGGGTCTGGCCGGCGGGAATCACCACCTTGGCACCATTACTCAGGGTGACGGTCAGGTCCTGGTCGAGCTTCTGGCTGACCTTGACGGTGAACGATGGCTGCTGGGCTTCGTTGACATCGCCGTTGCCGACGATGGTGACCGAGACCTTGTCGCCCTGGTTGCCGGTGCCTGGAGTGCCCGAACCCGGCTCGTCGGTGACGGAGGTCCTCACTTCGTTCTGACCCAGGGTCAGTTTCTCGAAGTTGTCGGCGCCGGTGACGCCGGTGATCTTGTTGCTGATGGTGGCCTGGCCGCCGATGAACACGTCGTCCGGCGCGTTGATGGTAGCGGTACCAGTGGCGCTGCCGGCCGGGATAGTGACCTTGGTGCCATCGGAAAGGGTGAAGGTCAGACCGTTGTGGCCGACCACCGACAAGCCCTGGGCATTGGTCAGGGTCACGGTGTAGGTGATCTGGCCACCTTCGGACACAGTGGTCTTGTCGGCGGTGAGGGTCGCGACGACTTCACTGATGGTATCGGTGATCTGCACAGTGGCGTTGCCACCGAGCTCCAGGTTCTCGAAGGTCTTGCCGGTGACTGCGGCATCGGTGATGCCGACGGTCAGCGAGCTGCCGTCCTTGAACACGTCGTCGCCCTGGGCGGCGGCCTTGTACTCGACCTGGGTCTGGCCGGCGGGGATCACCACCTTGGCGCCGTTGCTCAGGGTCACGGTCAGGTCCTGTGCCAGTTTCTGGCTGACCTTGACGGTGAACGACGGTTGCTGGTCTTCGGTGACGTTACCATTGCCGACGATGGTGACCGAGACCTTGTCACCCTGGTTGCCGGTGCCTGGTGTGCCCGAGCCCGGCTCATCAGTGACGGAGGTCTTCACTTCGTTCTGACCCAGGGTCAGCTTCTCGAAGTTGTCCGCGCCGGTGACGCCGGTGATCTTGTTGCTGATGGTCGGCTGACCACCGACGAACACGTCGTCCGGCGCATTGATGGTGGCGGTGCCAGTGGCGCTGCCGGCCGGGATGCTGACCTTGGTGCCATCGGTGAGGGTGAAGGTCAGGCCGTTGTGGCCGGTGACCGAGAGGCCCTGTGCGTTGGTCAGGGTCACGGTGTAGGTGACCTGGCCGCCTTCGGACACGGTGGTCTTGTCGGCGGACAAGGTAGCCACGACTTCACTGATGGTGTCGGTGATCTGCACGGTGGCATTGCCACCCAGCTCCAGGTTTTCGAAGGTATGGCCTGGAACCGTGGCATCGGTGATGCCGACGGTCAGCGAGCTGCCGTCCTTGAACACGTCGTCGCCCTGGGCGGCAGCCTTGTACTCGGTCTGGGTCTGACCGGCCGGGATCACCACCTTGTCGCCGTTGGACAGGGTGACAGTCAGGTCGTATCCAAGCTTCTGGCTGACCTTGACGGTGAACGAGGGCTGCAGGTCCTCGGTGACATTGCCATTGCCGACGATGGTGACGGAGACCTTGTCGCCCTGGTTGTCGGTGCCCGGGGTTCCAGTGCCCGGCTCGTCGGTCACGGAGGTCTGCACCTCACCTTGGCCGAGGGTCAGTTTCTCGAAGTTGTCGGCACCGCTGACGGTCACCAGTTTGTTGCTGATGGTCGCCTGGCCGCCGACGAACACATCGTCCGGTGCATTGATGGTGGCAGTGCCGGTAGCGTTGCCGGCGGGGATGGTGACCTTGGTACCGTCGGACAGGGTGAAGGTCAGGCCGTTATGGCCGGTGACCGACAGGCCCTGGGCATTGGTCAGGGTCACGGTGTAGGTGATCTGGCCACCTTCGGACACAGTGGTCTTGTCGGTGGTGAGGGTCGCGACGACTTCACTGATGGTATCGGTGATCTGCACAGTGGCGTTGCCACCGAGCTCCAGGTTTTCGAAGGTCTTGCCGGTGACTGCGGCATCGGTGATGCCGACGGTCAGCGAGCTGCCATCCTTGAACACATCGTCGCCCTGGGCGGCAGCCTTGTACTCGGTCTGGGTCTGACCGGCCGGGATCACGACCTTGTCGCCGTTGCTCAGGGTCACGGTCAGGTCCTGCGCCAGTTTCTGGCTGACCTTGACGGTGAACGACGGCTGCTGGTCTTCGGTGACATTGCCGTTGCCGACGATGGTGACGGTGACCTTGTCGCCTTGGTTATCGGTACCTGGAGTGCCGGTGCCTGGCTCGTCGGTCACGGTCGTGGTGACCGTGTTGTCGCCGAGGGTGAGCTTCTCGAAGTTTTCTGCGCCGCTGACGCCTTCGATCTTGTTGACGATCGCAGGCTGGCCGCCGACGAACACGTCGTCCGGTGCGTTAATGGTGAAGGTGCCGCTGGCGCTGCCGGCCGGTACGGTGACCTTGGTGCCATCGGTCAGAGTGAAGGTCAGGCCATTGTGGCCGGTGACCGAGAGGCCCTGGGCGTTGGTCAGGGTCACGGTGTAGGTGACCTGGCCGCCTTCAGACACAGTGGTCTTGTCGGCGGTCAGCGTGGCGACGACCTCGCTGACGGTGTCGGTGATCTCAACGCTGGCGTTGCCGCCGAGCTCGAGGTTCTCGAAGGTCTTGCCGGTAATCGACGCATCGGAAATACCGACGGTCAGGGTGTCGCCATCCTTGAATACGTCATCGCCTTGGGCGGTGGCTTTGTACTCAACTTGGGTCTGACCGGCCGGGATGACGACTTTATCGCCATTCGACAGGGTGACGGTCAGGTCCTGGCCGAGTTTCTGGCTGACCTTGACGGTGAAGCTTGGCTGCTGGTCTTCGGAGACAGCGCCGTTGCCGACGATGGTGACCGAGACTTTGTCGCCTTCGTTGCCGGTGCCCGGAGTACCAGTACCTGGCTCGTCGGTGACGGTCGTGGTGAGGGTGTCCTTGCCGAGCGTGAGCTTCTCGAAGTTGCCCGCACCGCTGACGCCTTCAAGTTTGTTGACGATCGAAGGCTGGCCGCCGACGAACACGTCGTCCGGCGCGGTGATAGTAAATGTGCCGCTGGCGCTGCCGGCCGGGATGGTGACCTTGGTGCCATCTGTCAGGGTGAAGGTCAGGCCATTGTGGCCGTTGACCGGCAGCCCCTGGGCATTGGTCAGCGTCACGGTGTAGGTGATCTGGCCACCTTCGGTGACGGTGGTCTTGTCGGCAGTGAGGGTCGCGACCACTTCACTGATGGTGTCGGTGATCTGTACCGAGGCGTTGCCACCCAGCTCCAGGTTCTCGAAGGCCTTGCCATCGACGGCGGCATCGGTGATGCCGACGGTCAAGGTATCGCCGTCCTTGAAGACGTCATCACCTTGGGCTTTGGCCTTGTAATCGGCTTCGGTCTGGCCAGCAGGAATGACGACTTTGTCGCCATTCGACAAGGTGACGGTCAGGTCATGGTCCAGTTTCTGGCTAACCTTGACGGTGAAGGCTGGCTGCTGGTCTTCCGTGACATCGCCTTTGCCGACGATGGTGACGGTGACCTTGTCGCCCTGGTTGTCGGTGCCTGGGGTACCAGTACCTGGCTCGTCGGTCACGGTCGTGGTGACTGTGTTGTCACCCAGAGTCAATTTCTCGAAGTTGTCGCCACCGGCAACCGATTCGATCTTGTTGACGATGCTCTGCTGGCCGCCGACGAATACGTCGTCAGGAGCGGTGATGGTGAAGGTACCGCTGGCACTGCCGGCAGGAACGGTGACCTTGGTGCCATCGGTCAGGGTAAAGGTCAGGCCATTGTGGCCGTTGACCGGCAGACCCTGGGCATTGGTCAGGGTTACGGTATAGGTGATCTGGCCGCCTTCACTGACGGTGGTCTTGTCGGCGGTCAGGGTCGCTACGACTTCGCTGACGGTGTCGTTGATCTGAACGCTGGCGTTGCCGCCGAGCTCGAGGTTCTCGAAGGTCTTGCCGGTGACCGAGGCGTCGGAAATCCCTACGGTCAAGGTGTCGCCATCCTTGAAGACGTCATCGCCTTGGGCGGTAGCCTTGTACTCGACCTGGGTTTGACCCGCTGGGATCACCACTTTATCGCCGTTGCTCAGGGTTACGGTCAGGTCCTGACCGAGTTTCTGGCTGACCTTGACGGTGAACGACGGCTGCTGGTCCTCGGTCACCGCGCCGTTGCCGACGATAGTGACCGAGACCTTGTCGCCTTCGTTGCCAGTGCCCGGAGTGCCGGTGCCTGGCTCGTCGGTGACGGAGGTTTTCACTTCGTCCTGACCCAGGGTCAGTTTCTCGAAGTTGTCGGCACCGGTCACGCCTTCCAGTTTGTTGGTGATGGTAGGTTGACCGCCGACGAATACGTCGTCCGGCGCATTGATGGTGATGGTGCCGGTGGCGCTGCCCGCTGGCACGGTGACCTTGGTGCCGTCGGTCAGGGTGAAGGTCAGGCCGTTGTGGCCGGTGACCGACAGGCCCTGGGCATTGGTCAGGGTGATGGTGTAGGTGATCTGGCCGCCTTCACTGACGGTGGTTTTGTCGGCAGACAGGGTCGCTACGACTTCGCTGATGGTGTCGTTGATCTGAACGCTGGCGTTGCCGCCGAGCTCGAGGTTCTCGAAGGTCTTGCCGGTGACCGAGGCGTCGGAAATCCCTACGGTCAGGGTGTCGCCGTCCTTGAAGACGTCATCACCTTGGGCCTTGGCTTTGTACTCGGCTTCGGTCTGGCCGGCCGGGATCACCACTTTATCGCCGTTGCTCAGGGTTACGGTCAGGTCCTGACCGAGTTTCTGGCTGACCTTGACGGTGAACGACGGCTGCTGATCTTCGGTGACTGCGCCGTTGCCAACGATGGTCACGGAAACCTTGTCGCCTTCGTTGCCAGTGCCGGGCGTGCCAGTACCTGGCTCATCGGTCACGGTCGTGGTGAGGGTGTCCTTGCCGAGCGTGAGCTTCTCGAAGCTATCCGCGCCGCTGACGCTTTCGAGCTTGTTGACGATCGAAGGCTGACCGCCGACAAACACGTCGTCCGGCGCGGTGATGGTGAAGGTGCCGCTGGCACTACCCGCAGGAATAGTGACCTTGGTGCCATCGGTCAAAGTGAAGGTCAGGCCGTTGTGGCCATTAACCGGCAGACCCTGGGCATTGGTCAGGGTGACGGTGTAAGTGATCTGGCCACCTTCCGACACAGTGGTCTTGTCGGCGGTCAGGGTCGCGACGACTTCGCTGATGGTGTCGGTGATCTGCACCGAGGCGTTGCCGCCCAGTTCCAGGTTCTCGAAGGCCTTGCCGTCAACGGCAGCATCGGTGATGCCGACAGTCAGGGTATCGCCATCCTTGAATACGTCATCGCCCTGGGCCTTGGCCTTGTACTCGGCTTCGGTCTGGCCAGCAGGGATCACCACCTTGTCGCCATTGGACAGGGTGACGGTCAAGTCGTGGTCGAGCTTCTGGCTGACCTTGACGGTGAAGGCCGGCTGCTGGTCTTCGGTGACATCGCCCTTGCCGACGATGGTGACGGTGACCTTGTCGCCTTGGTTGTCGGTGCCTGGAGTGCCGGTACCTGGCTCGTCGGTCACGGTGGTGGTGACCGAGTTGTCGCCGAGGGTCAGCTTCTCGAAGTTGTCGCCACCGGCAACGGATTCAATCTTGTTGACGATCGAAGGCTGGCCGCCGACGAATACGTCGTCAGGAGCCGTGATGGTGAAGGTGCCGCTGGTGCTGCCTGCCGGAATGGTGACCTTGGTGCCATCGGTCAAGGTGAAGGTCAGGCCATTATGGCCGCTGACCGGCAGACCCTGGGCATTGGTCAGGGTCACGGTGTAGGTGATCTGGCCACCTTCGGACACAGTGGTCTTGTCGGCGGTCAGGGTCGCGACGACTTCGCTGACGGTATCGGTGATCTGCACGGTGGCATCGCCACCCAGCTGCAGGTTCTCGAAGGTCTTGCCATCAACGACTGCATCAGTGATGCCGACGGTCAGCGAACTGCCATCCTTGAAGACGTCATCGCCCTGGGCATCCGCCTTGTACTCGACCTGGGTCTGGCCAGCCGGAATCACCACCTTGGCGCCATTGCTCAGGGTGACGGTGAGATCCTGGTCCAGCTTCTGGTTGACCTTGACGGTGAAGGACGGCTGCAGGTCTTCGGTGACATCGCCGTTGCTGACGATGGTGACAGATACCTTGTTGCCGGTATCCGGATCATCAGTGACAGTAGTGGTGAGTGTCTCCTTGCCGAGCGTCAGCTTCTCGAAGTTGTCCGCGCCGCTGACACCTTCGAGCTTGTTCACGATCGAGGGCTGGCCGCCGACGAATACGTCGCTCGGGGCGGTGATGGTGAAGGTCCCGCTGGCGCTGCCGGCCGGAACGGTGACTTTGGTGCCATCGGTCAGGGTGAAGGTCAGGCCGTTATGGCCGGTAACCGACAGGCCCTGGGCATTGGTCAGCGTCACGGTGTAGGTGATCTGGCCGCCTTCGGTGACGGTGGTCTTGTCAGCGGTCAGGGTCGCGACGACTTCACTGATGGTGTCGATGATCTGCACCGAGGCGTTGCCACCCAGTTCCAGGTTCTCGAAGGCCTTGCCATCGACGGCAGCATCGGTGATGCCGACGGTAAGGGTGTCACCGTCCTTGAAGACGTCATCACCCTGGGCTTTGGCCTTGTACTCAGTTTCGGTCTGACCGGCTGGAATGACGACTTTGTCGCCGTTCGACAGGGTTACGGTCAGGTCGTGGTCGAGCTTCTGGCTGACCTTGACGGTGAAGGCCGGCTGCTGGTCTTCGGTGACATCGCCCTTGCCGACGATGGTGACGGTGACCTTGTCGCCTTGGTTGTCGGTGCCTGGAGTGCCGGTGCCCGGCTCGTCAGTGACGGAGGTCTTCACTTCGTCCTGACCCAAGGTCAGTTTTTCGAAGTTGTCGGCGCCGGTGACGCCTTCCAGCTTGTTGGTGATGGTTGGTTGACCACCAACGAACACGTCATCCGGAGCGGTGATGGTGAAGGTACCGCTAGCACTGCCCGCAGGAATAGTGACCTTGGTGCCATCGGTTAAAGTGAAGGTCAGGCCATTGTGACCGTTAACCGGCAGACCCTGGGCGTTGGTCAGCGTCACGGTGTAGGTGATCTGGCCGCCTTCGGTGACGGTGGTTTTGTCAGCGGTCAGGGTTGCGACGACTTCGCTGATGGTGTCGGTGATCTGTACCGAGGCGTTGCCACCCAGCTCCAGGTTCTCGAAGGCCTTGCCATCGACGGCGGCATCGGTGATGCCGACGGTAAGGGTGTCACCGTCCTTGAAGACGTCATCACCCTGGGCTTTGGCCTTGTACTCAGCTTCGGTCTGACCGGCTGGAATGACGACTTTGTCGCCGTTCGACAGGGTTACGGTCAGGTCGTGGTCCAGTTTCTGGCTGACCTTGACGGTGAAGGCTGGCTGCTGGTCTTCGGTGACATCGCCCTTGCCGACGATGGTGACGGTGACCTTGTCGCCTTGGTTGTCGGTGCCTGGGGTACCCGTACCCGGCTCATCGGTCACGGTGGTGGTGACCGAGTTGTCGCCGAGGGTCAGCTTCTCGAAGTTGTCGCCACCGGCAACCGATTCGATCTTGTTGACGATGCTCGGCTGGCCGCCGACGAATACGTCGTCAGGAGCGGTGATGGTGAAAGTACCGCTGGCACTGCCGGCAGGAACGGTGACCTTGGTGCCATCGGTCAGGGTAAAGGTCAGGCCATTGTGGCCGTTGACCGGCAGACCTTGGGCATTGTTCAGGGTCACGGTGTAGGTGATCTGGCCGCCCTCGGACACGGTGGTCTTGTCAGCGGTGAGGGTCGCGACCACTTCACTGACGGTGTCGGTGATCTGCACCGAGGCGTTGCCGCCCAGTTCCAGGTTCTCGAAGGACTTGCCGTCGACAGCAGCAGCGGTGATGCCGACAGTCAGGGTGTCGCCGTCTTTGAAGACGTCGTCGCCCTGGGCTTTGGCTTTGTACTCGGCTTCGGTCTGACCGGCTGGAATGACGACTTTGTCGCCGTTCGACAGGGTCACGGTCAGGTCGTGGTCGAGCTTCTGGCTGACCTTGACGGTGAAGGCTGGTTGCTGGTCTTCGGTGACATCGCCTTTGCCGACGATGGTGACGGTGACCTTGTCGCCTTGGTTGTCGGTGCCTGGAGTGCCGGTACCTGGCTCGTCGGTCACGGTGGTGGTGACGGAGTTGTCGCCGAGGGTCAGCTTCTCGAAGTTGTCGCCACCGGCAACCGATTCGATCTTGTTGACGATGCTCGGCTGGCCGCCGACGAATACGTCGTCAGGAGCGGTGATGGTGAAGGTACCGCTGGCACTGCCGGCAGGAACGGTGACCTTGGTGCCATCGGTCAGGGTGAAGGTCAGGCCGTTGTGGCCGTTGACCGGCAGACCTTGGGCATTGGTCAGGGTCACGGTGTAGGTGATCTGGCCACCTTCGTTGACGGTGGTCTTGTCCGCAGTCAGGGTTGCGACGACCTCACTGATGGTGTCGGTGATCTGGACGGAAGCGTTACCGCCCAGCTCCAGATTTTCGAAAGCTTTGCCGTCAACGGCAGCGTCGGTGATGCCGACGGTCAGGGTATCGCCGTCCTTGAAGACGTCATCACCTTGGGCCTTGGCTTTGTACTCGGCTTCGGTCTGGCCGGCCGGGATCACAACCTTGTCGCCATTGGACAGGGTGACGGTCAGGTCATGGTCGAGCTTCTGGCTGACCTTGACGGTGAAGGCTGGCTGCTGGTCTTCGGTGACATCGCCTTTGCCGACGATGGTGACGGTGACCTTGTCGCCTTGGTTATCGGTGCCTGGGGTGCCGGTACCTGGCTCGTCAGTCACGGTGGTGGTGACCGAGTTGTCGCCGAGGGTCAGTTTCTCGAAGTTGTCGCCACCGGCGACCGATTCGATCTTGTTGACGATAGAAGGCTGGCCGCCGACGAACACGTCATCCGGTGCGGTGATGGTGAAGGTGCCGCTGGCGCTGCCCGCCGGAATGGTGACTTTGGTGCCATCGGTCAGGGTGAAGGTCAGGCCGTTGTGGCCGTTGACCGGCAGACCTTGGGCATTGGTCAGCGTCACGGTGTAGGTGATCTGGCCACCTTCGGTGACGGTGGTCTTGTCTGCGGTCAGGGTTGCGACCACTTCGCTGATGGTGTCGGTGATCTGAACCGAGGCGTTGCCACCCAGTTCCAGGTTCTCGAAGGACTTGCCGTCAACGGCAGCATCGGTGATGCCGACAGTCAGGGTATCGCCGTCTTTGAAGACGTCGTCGCCCTGGGCCTTGGTCTTGTATTCGGCTTCGGTCTGGCCTGCTGGGATCACCACCTTGTCGCCGTTGGACAGGGTTACGGTGAGGTCATGGTCGAGCTTCTGGCTGACCTTGACGGTGAAGGCCGGTTGCTGGTCTTCGGTGACATCGCCTTTGCCGACGATGGTGACGGTGACTTTGTCGCCCTGATTGTCGGTGCCTGGGGTACCAGTGCCCGGCTCGTCTGTGACGGAGGTCTTCACTTCGTCCTGACCCAGGGTCAGTTTTTCGAAGTTGTCGGCGCCGGTGACGCCTTCCAGCTTGTTGGTGATGGTTGGTTGGCCGCCGACGAACACGTCATCCGGTGCGGTAATGGTGAAGGTGCCGCTGGCGCTGCCGGCCGGTACGGTGACCTTGGTGCCATCGGTCAGGGTGAAGGTCAGGCCGTTGTGGCCATTAACCGGCAGACCCTGGGCATTGGTCAGGGTGACGGTGTAAGTGATCTGGCCACCTTCCGACACAGTGGTCTTGTCGGCGGTCAGGGTCGCGACGACTTCGCTGATGGTGTCGGTGATCTGCACCGAGGTGTTGCCGCCCAGTTCCAGGTTCTCGAAGGCCTTGCTATCGACGGCAGCATCGGTGATGCCGACAGTCAGGGTATCGCCATCCTTGAATACGTCATCGCCCTGGGGCTTGGCCTTGTACTCGGCTTCGGTCTGGCCAGCAGGGATCACCACCTTGTCGCCATTGGACAGGGTGACGGTCAAGTCGTGGTCGAGCTTCTGGCTGACCTTGACGGTGAAGGCCGGCTGCTGGTCTTCGGTGACATCGCCCTTGCCGACGATGGTGACGGTGACCTTGTCGCCTTGGTTGTCGGTGCCTGGAGTGCCGGTACCTGGCTCGTCGGTCACGGTGGTGGTGACCGAGTTGTCGCCGAGGGTCAGCTTCTCGAAGTTGTCGCCACCGGCAACGGATTCAATCTTGTTGACGATCGAAGGCTGGCCGCCGACGAATACGTCGTCAGGAGCCGTGATGGTGAAGGTGCCGCTGGTGCTGCCTGCCGGAATGGTGACCTTGGTGCCATCGGTCAGGGTGAAGGTCAGGCCATTATGGCCGCTGACCGGCAGACCCTGGGCATTGGTCAGGGTCACGGTGTAGGTGATCTGGCCACCTTCGGACACAGTGGTCTTGTCGGCAGTGAGGGTTGCGACCACTTCACTGACGGTGTCGGTGATCTGCACGGTGGCATCGCCACCCAACTGCAGGTTCTCGAAGGTCTTGCCCGCCACGCTGGCATCGGTCACGGCGAGGGTCACGGAGCCGGCGTCGTTGAATACGTCGTCGCCCTGGGCCGGAAGGCTGTAGGTGGCCTGGGTCTGGCCGGCGCTGATGACCACAGTGGCGCCATTGGACAGGGTCACGGTCAGGTCATGGTCGAGCTTCTGGCTGACCGATACAGTGAAGGTCGGCTGTTCGGCCTCGGTCACGTTGCCATTGCTGGCGATGCTGACGGTCACCGTGTCGATGCTGTCGCTGATCACGGTCTGGGTCGGCGTAGTGTCGGGTTCCAGCTTCTCGAAGTTGCCACCGGTGACACCAGTGATGCTGGTGCTGACCGTGCTGCCGTTGACGAATACGTCGTTAGCCGGGGTCTGGAAGTCGACGCTGCCAGTGCTTTCGCCGGCCTTGACGGTAATAGTCTGCCCATTGGACAGAGTGACGGTGACCGGAGTCTGGGCCGGGTTGGTCAGGGTCACGGTGTAGGTGATCACGCCGCCTTCGGTGACGCTTGGAGTCGCGGTCAGAGTGGCGGTGGTGGTGTCGATCGAGTCGTTGATCTTCGTTTCCGCTGGTGCCGAGTTCGGCTCCAGTTTCTCGAAGTTGCCGCCCGTTGCGCTCGTGATCGTGGTACTGACAGTACTGCCATTGTTATAGACGTCGTTGGCCGGGGTCTGGAAATCGACGCTGCCGGACGACTTGCCAGCCTCGATGGTGACGGTCTGGCCATTGGACAGAGTGACGGTGACCGGAGTCTGGGCCGGGTTTGTCAGGGTCACGGTGTAGGTGATCACGCCACCTTCGGTCACGCTTGGGGTCGCGGTCAGGGTGGCGGTGGTAGTGTCGACGGAGTCGTTGATCTTTGTTTCCGCTGGTGCCGGGTTTGGCACCAGATTCTCGAAATTACCGCCCGTTGCCCCCGTGATCGTGGTGCTGACGGTGCTGCCGTTGTTATAGACGTCATTGGCTGGGGTCTGGAAATCAACGCTGCCTGACGACTTGCCGGCTTCGATGGTGACGGTCTGGCCATTGGACAGGGTGACGGTGACTGGGGTCTGGGCCGGGTTGGTCAGGGTCACGGTATAGGTGATCACGCCACCTTCGGTCACGCTTGGGTTGGCGGTCAGCGTGGCAGTGGTGGTATCGATGGTGTCGGTGACCTCGGTCACCGCCGGCGTGGTGCTCGGCGTGACGATCAGGCCGTTGCCGCCGCTGGTTCCGGTGATGGTCGCGGAGATCTGGCCGCCATCGATGTAGGGCGTGTCGTTGGCCGGGACATTGACGTTGACGGTGCCGGTGGTCTGGCCCGCCGGGATCACGATGACAGCGCCATTGGACAGGGTCACGGTCAGGTTGGTCAGCGGTGGCTGGCCGACGGTGGCGGTATAGACAATTACGCCACCCGCCTCGGTGATCGTGGGAGTGGCGCTCAGGGTCAGCCCTGTGGTGAGCGGGGCGTTGGTGGTGTTGGTACTGGCGTTGTTGCCGTCCAGCCCGCCCTGCTCATCGATACCCAGCCCGTTGGCAAAGCCTATTGGGCCGGTGGGGAAGCCGATGGTCGGGTCGACCACCCCGGCGGTTTCCTGGAGCAGGACGAAGCTATGCCCGCCGCCTACCGAACCGCCGCCTGCCGCGGCCGGGCCGGCAGCGGTGGCCTCCAGTTCGGTGGTCGGGTCGACGCCGGCGGCGATGGCTTGTTGCAGCTCCTCCACCGAGGGCGCCGCCTGGGCGGTGGCCTGGCTCAGGTCGATGCTGCTGTCGGGGGCGTCGGCACTCCACTGGGTGTCGCGACCGAGGTCGAGCAGACGGCCGTCGGCCAGCTCCAGAGTGACCGCGCCGCCAGTGCCGGTGTCTACCTGTTCACCGGCAAGCAGGCGATCGCCTTCGATCAGTACGCGCCGGATGCCTTCTGGGGAAACTGCGATGACTTGGCCAACAATGCTTTTGACGATGGCAACAACAGTGCTCATTGGACTCTCCGGACTACCCGTTCAGTTGGCTTCCATGCCCGGCCGGCATTCGAAGGCGGCGACTGATGGAATGTTTCAATAATGTTTTTGACGCATAATTGCGTCAATTTTACGTCTATAATTTCTGGCTATTAAGTTTATGCCAAACTATTGACCTTCTGGCTGCCATCCTAAACAATCGCCAAGGTAATGTCACATTGATATTTGGCCAGCCAACCCCTTTCTTTTGTATTAATCGCACTGCCTATTCGGAAGCTTCCTACATACAGATCAGGGTTCGCCATTTTCCAAGGCAGGCACGGCTTCGGCTGTGATTTGGGACAACAGCTCTCTCGGGAACCAGTAAAAATGCGTGCGTCACTGTTCACCGCTCTTCCTTTCGCTCTCGCCGCCTCTTTCGCTCAAGCACAAACCTTGCCTGAAGCCATGCAGAAGGCCCTCGAGGTACACCCGGAAATCCAGGCCGGCGTGAACGCCCGTACGGCTGCGGACTACCAACTGCGTGCAGCCCAGGGCGGCTACTTGCCGCGGGTCGATGTGACGGCCGGTTATGGCCGCGAGGGCACCGACAGCCCAAGCACCCGCAACCGCTGGGAGACGCTCAACCGTGGCGAATCGGCGATCCGCCTGCGGCAGATGGTCTTTGACGGTTTTGCCACTTCCAGCGAGGTCGGGCGTCAACAAGCCACCGTCAACGCTCGCGCCTACTCCCTGCTGGGGACGTCCGAGCGCACCGCGCTGACCGTCGCCCAAGTCTACCTGGACGTCCTGTCGCGCCGTGAGATGGTGCGCCTGGCCGAAGAAAACCTGCGCAACCATGAGCGCATCCTCGACCAGATCAAGTTGCGCACCAGCCGTGGCGTAGGCCGCATGGCCGACCTCGACCAGGCCGAAGCGCGCCAGGCCCAGGCCCGCAACAACCTGATCACCGAGCAGACCAACTTGGCCGATGCCAACACCAACTACCTGAGCGTCGTCGGGCAAATGCCCGACGAGTTAAGCACGCCTGCGCCATTTGTCGACCTGCTGCCGGCCACCCTCGAAGAGGCGCGTCACCAACTGGTCGAAGAGAGCCCGATCCTGCGTTCGGCCGAGTCGGACATCGCGGCTGCCGAGAAGCAATACGAAGCGGCAAAGTCTACTTTCTATCCGCGTTTCGATGCCGAACTCGGACGAACGGCCGACAACAACCTCGACGGCGCGGTGGGCCACAACAATGAGTGGCAGGCCATGCTGCGCATGAACTTCAACCTGTACGCCGGCGGCAGCAACAAGGCGGACCTGGAATCGAAGTCGTATCTGGCCAACCAGGCCCTGGACATTCGCAACAACGCCTTGCGCCAGCTCAATGAGGAGTTAGGTTTGGCATGGAATGCTCTGGAAAACGCCAACGCCCAGGTGCCGATCGCCCAGCAGTATGTCGATCACAGCAATCGGGTGCGCAGCGCCTACCAACAGCAGTTCGGCCTGGGCGAGCGAACCCTGCTCGACTTGCTCGACAGCGAGAATGAAACCTTCACCGCCCAGCGTCGTCTGGTAGAGGTGAAGAACATACAAATGTTTACTCAGTACCGAATCAAGGCGACCATTGGCCAGTTGCTCAAGAGCCAGGGTGTCGTCGCGCCGATGGCAACGGTTGTGCAAAACGACCTGAAGCCCAAGGTGAACCTGCCGGGTATGAACTGAGGGAAGTCTTGAGTATCCCCGGCTCCTTCCAGCGGCGGCTGCAGGTCGTTGGTGGGAGCGGGTTCAGCTGTTGGAGTGGTCGATCTTGATGGTCGGATCGGCACCGCTGATCAGTGAGTGGATCGTGGTGTTCGACCAGTTGACACCCTCGAGCTTGATGCTGACATCGGCATTTGCCAAGCCGCCGGCAGCGTTCAACTTGCCGTCGCTGCTCACTTGTAGCGTGGTCTCGTCGTCGATGGTGGTGATTCTGAGGAAGTTATCGATGGCAATGTCCTCCTCACTCTGTAGCAGATCGCGCAGGTCGAGTCGGTCGCCTTCCCGAACGTTGAAGTCCCTGATCACATCCTTACCTTGGTCGCCGACCCTCCACATGAAGGTATCGGCTCCCTTGCCTCCGATCATCACGTCGTTACCTTTGCCACCCTCTATGTGATCGTCGCCACCCTGGCCGAAGATAATGTCCTGGCCGGCACCGCCCAGCAGAGTGTCGGCCCCATCATTGCTGCCCGAAACGTTAAACTCGGCGCTGTGCTCGGTGATGAAATTGTGCATGGTTTCGGTATTCACAGCATTCACTGTCATGCTCAATTTGTCGGCGACGTAAGCTTGAATCGCATGAACACCAGCGCTGGCGATGCCGTCGAAGCTGATCAGATCGCCGAAAAGAATGTCGTTGCCGCCACCACCATTGACGGTATCGTTACCCGGTCGGATGTACTCGGTATTTCCGAAGATAGCCCCGGCCAGCTTGCTGGGGTCGATATTGGCCTGCGGCTCGCCGTCGGAGTCAAAAGGGTTCAGCTCCGTAAGCTTGATACTGTCATTCATGCCGATGGCCTCGACATTGGACAGGCCTGTCAGCAGTTTGAAGCTGGCAAGTGCATTGATATGGGAGTTAGGGCCTTTCTTTGGGTTTTCAAGTACTACAGTTGACAGTTCGTAAGCGCCATTGCCATTTGCGCGCAGTTTTCCAAGAAACTCATACTCCCATGTATTATCGCTGAGATAGTTCAGCTTCAGGCTGCCATCGCTGTCGATGTTTATAGTGGTGGTGCCCCTGTCCAGATGGCCGTTGTATACCATGCCCTGCTGATAGCCTATCGTGCTCAGAAAAATGTCCAGGGTAATGCCTGAGTCACCCAGTGTCGGATTGATGCGCTCTTCTTGATAATGGGTTGGCACGCCATCGGTGATGAAGAATGTCTGGTTGCTGGCGGAGCTGCCAGCGCTCTGGAGATTATTGAACCAGTTGGCAGTTGTCTTGAATGCATCTTCATAGTTTGTGCCCCCGTTTTGGCCCTCTCCCACTTTGAGGGTGTTCAAGCTACCGAGCAATTGCTGTAGGCCTGCATCGTTCAGGGTTACCGAAACGATGCTGTTGACCTCGGAGGAGAAGTCCACCAGGAGAATGTTCACGCTGCCTGAGTGTGGGCCCTGGGCGCTGGCGGCCAATATCTTGAATACTGACTCGAGGGACTTTTTCGCTGCACTTACGCCTTCCTCTTTCATACTGGCAGAGGTGTCGACGATGAACGCAAGGTTGTAGTTCTGCCCAGGCAGGACACGCCAGCCCGCGATGTCTGCCACAACGATATTGTGATCGGCGGTACCGGTGTAGCTGTCATCTCCCTCGTTCAGATTGATGTCGACGTAGGCCTGCGGCTGATCAGTAAAGGATGGCGTCGCGGTAGATGCATGGAGCGTGTTGTGCGCCCGATTGCTTACGGTATATGCATTGCCAGGCGAGTCGTGGAGATCGTTACAGCTCGATGGCGTGCCTGCCTTGGTTGGGAAGCCGATGCTCGGGGCAACCTTTCCCGCGGTTTCTTGTAGCATCACGCTGCTGTGGCCACCGTCATCAGGGGCGTTTGGGGCGACGATTGTGGTTTCGAACTCGATAGTTGCGTCTGTGCCTGCCATGATGGTCTGCTGCAGCGCTTCAGTCGACGATGCGGCCTTACTGAGGTCGCTGCTGTCTGGGGGGGAGCCGGTCCACCGGGTGTTGCGACCCAGTTCGAGGATGCGGCCATCGGCCAGTTCAAGGGCCACCGAGCCACCGATGCCGGTGTCCAGTTGCTCTCCGGCAAGTAAGCGGTCACCCTCGATCAATACACGCTGGATACCCTCTGGGGAAACTGCGATAACCTGGCCAACAATGCTTTTGACGATGGCGACAACAGTGCTCATTTAAATCTCCAGAATTGTATTTGGTGGTCTGCCATAGTGGCGATCATGTTGGTGTTTAACTTGGGTTTGGCGTACTTAGGTGTGTAGGGCAGGCTTTAGGTTTTACTTGCGCGACGACTATGTCGCGTTGAAAATAGGCTTGGGGTGTTCATTTATAGCCTGTAAAGCCGAGCGCGACTCGGCCCGTTCCTCGCCTGTTTTTGCCTTGCCTGATCGCCGCTAGACTACTATTTGCACAAGTCCCAGGTTTGTGTGCCTGAGTCTTTGGCATCTTTCGGATAATGCTAAGCAATAATTCAAGCGCCTCATATTGGTAGTGGCCTGCCTGAAGAATATTCCTACTTGTCGTACATGATTGAGGAAGAATTCCCACGACCACAAGTGAGCTTTCACTTTAAAAAGTTAGAAAAAATTAGTTTTTATGTCTGTGCCAGTATTTTTCCGAGAATCAGTTGAATGCGTGTGTCCTTGTGCGCCGTCCTGCCTTTCACTTTCATCACTACTGTTGTTCAAACCCAGACGTTGCCCGAAGCCATACAGAAAGCCCTCGAGGTGCATCCGGAAATCCAGGCCGGGTTGAACGCCAGCGCGGCGGCGGACTATCAGTTGCACGCCGCTCAAGGAGGCTATTTGCCGCGGGTCGATGTGACAGCTGGTTATGGCCGCGAGGGCACCGACAGCCCAGGCACCCGCAACCGCAGGGAGACGCTCAGCCGTGGCGAATCGGCGATCCGCCTGCGGCAGATGGTATTCGACGGCTTCGTCACCTCCAGCGAGGTCGGTCGTCAACAGGCCACTGTCAACGCTCGCGCCTATTCCTTGCTGGGGACCTCCGAGCGCACCGTGCTGAGCGTCGCCCAGGTCTACCTGGACGTTTTGTCGCGCCGTGAGATGGTGCGTCTGGCCGAAGACAACCTGCGCAACCACGAACGCATCCTTGATCCGATCAAACTGCGTACCAGCCGTGGTGTGGGCCGCCTGGCCGACCTCGACCAGGCCGAAGCGCGTTTTGCCCAAGCCCGCAACAACCTGATCACCGAGCAGACCAACCTGGCCGATGCCAACACCAACTACCTGAGCGTCGTCGGACAGATGCCCGGCGAATTGAGCACGCCTGCGCCATTTCTCGACCTGCTGCCGGCCACCCTGAGGAGGCAGTCATCAGTTGATTGAGGACAGTCCGATCCTGCGTTCGGCCGAGTCGGACATTCGCAACAACGCCTTGCGCCAGCTCAATGAGGAGTTAGGCTTGGCATGGAATGCTCTGGAAAACGCCAACGCCCAGGTGCCGATCGCCCAGCAGTACGTCGATCACAGCAACCGGGTGCGCAGCGCCTACCAACAGCAGTTCGGCCTGGGCGAGCGAACCCTGCTCGACAGCGAGAATGAAACCTTCACCGCCCAGCGTCGTCTGGTAGAGGTGAAGAACATACAAATGTTTACTCAGTACCGAATCAAGGCGACCATTGGCCAACTGCTCAAGAGTCAGGGTGTCGTAGCACCGCTGGCACCGTTGTGCAGAACGACCTGAAACCCAAGGTGAACCTGCCAGGCATGAACTGAAAGGCGCCTTGAACCCACCCCCGCAAGGATGAAGAGAGCGCCGCGTGGAATCCGAAGTCAGTCGAGTCCAACTCAGCCACGATCCACGCAGTCAGCATGACGACCCGCTGCTGGACAGTCTGCTGACCCTGTGTGTCCTGCATCAGAAGCCCGCCAGCCGGGCCATGCTGACCACCGGGCTGCCCTTGCCCTCGCAACGCCTGACCGCCGAGCTGCTGCCGCGTGCGGCCGCCCGGGCCGGGCTGCAGGGGCGCCTGTTGCAGCGCAAGCTGGAGCAGATACCCAGCATCGCCATGCCGGCGATGCTGCTGCTAAAGGAAGGCCGCTGCGCGGTGCTGCTGGGTTGGGAAAACGAGGACACCGCGCGGCTGCTGCTCAGCGAGAGCGACGGCGGTGAAGTGCATGTCACCCGTGAGGCGTTGCTGGGCGACTACAGCGGCAAGGTGTTCTTCGCCCAGCCCCAGCACAAGTTCGACGTCAACCACGGCAACCTGATCCCACGCGCGCGCTCCTGGTTCCGCGACACGCTGCTGCGCAGCAAATGGCTGTACATCGATGCCATCGCCGCCAGCCTGGTGATCAACCTGATCGCCCTGGCCGCGCCGCTGTTCGTGATGAACGTGTACGACCGCGTCGTGCCCAACCAGGCCACCTCGACGCTATGGGTGCTGGCGGTGGGTATCGCCGGGGCCTATGTCTTCGACCTGATTCTAAAGGGGCTGCGCAGCCTCTGTCTGGACCTGGCCGGCAAGAAGACCGACCTGATCATCTCGGCGACGCTGTTCGAGCGCATCGTCGGCATGGCCATGAAGTACCGCCCGGCGCGGGTCGGCAGCTTCGCCCAGAACATCCATGAGTTCCAGGGCCTGCGCGACTTCCTCGCCTCGCTGACGCTGACGAGCCTGATCGACCTGCCGTTCACCCTGCTGATCCTGATGGTCATCGCCATCATCGGCGGGCACCTGGTGTGGATCCCGGTCCTTGCCTTCCCCTTGGCCCTGGGTATCGGCTACGCGTTGCAGAAGCCGCTGATGGCGACCATGGAACGCACCATGGCCCTGGCCTCCGAGCGCCAGTCGAGCCTGATCGAGACCCTGGCCGGCTTGGACGGGATCAAGGTCAACAACGCCGAGAGCGAGCGCCAGTACATGTGGGAGCAGACCCTCGGCACCCTCAGCCGCCTCGAGCTGCGGGTCAAGGTGCTTTCAGGCCTGGCCATGAACATCACCCTGCTGATCCAGCAGTTGGCCGGCGTGGCGATGATCTGTGTGGGCGTGTACCTGATCATCGACGGCAACCTCAGCATGGGTGGCTTGGTGGCCTGCTACATGCTCAGCGGTCGCGCCCTTGGCCCGCTGGGCTCGCTGAACGGCCTGCTGGCCCGCTACCAGCAAGCCAAGGTGACCATGGTCGCCACCGACCAGATGATGGAACTGCCCCAGGAGCGCAACTTCGAAGAGCGTCCGCTGAGCCGCCAGGTGCTGCAGGGCGCCATCGAGTTCCGCGGCGTCGAGTTCACCTACCCGAACCAGCAGAACCAGGCGCTCAAGGGCATCAACCTGAACATCCGCCCAGGCGAGAAGGTCGGCATCATCGGCCGCAGCGGCTCGGGCAAGAGCTCGCTGGCCAAGTTGATCGTCGGCCTGTACGAGCCGGACAACGGCTCGCTGCTGGTCGATGGCGTGGACATTCGTCAGATCGATGTCAGTGAACTGCGCCATAACATCGGCTATGTGCCCCAGGATATCCAGCTGTTGGCGGGCACCCTGCGCGACAACCTGGTCAGTGGCGCCCGCTACATCGAGGACGAGCTGATCCTGCAAGCCGCCGAGTTGGCGGGCGTGCACGAGTTCGCCCGCCTGCACCCCGACGGCTACGAGTTGCAGGTCGGCGAGCGCGGGCAGAACCTCTCCGGTGGCCAGCGGCAGAACGTCGCCCTGGGGCGGGCGCTGCTGCTCAACCCGCAGATCCTGCTGCTCGACGAACCCACCAGCGCCATGGACAACACCGGTGAGGAACGCCTCAAGCAGCGCCTGGCCGCAGTCATCGAGAACAAGACCGTGCTGCTGGTCACCCACCGGGCGTCGCTGCTGTCGCTGGTGGACCGGTTGATCGTCATCGATCGTGGACAGATCGTCGCGGATGGCCCGAAAGCCGCCGTCATGGATGCGCTGAAGAAGGGGCAGATCAGTGTTGCATAAGCTGGATATGGGGCGTTTCAAGGACAACCTGCGCCGCTACTTCAAGGGCTCCGAGTCGCTGGCCGGGCAGCCGCTGCCCGAGGTCAACAAGGCGCTGATCGAGGACGCGCCGCGAGTGGTGCGCCTGACCATCTGGGGAGTGATCGCGTTCTTCCTGTTTCTCATCGTCTGGGCCAGCGTCGCGCCCATCGACGAGGTGACGCGCGGGGAGGGCAAGGCCATCCCGTCGTCCAAGGTGCAGAAGATCCAGAACCTCGAAGGCGGTATCGTTGCCGAGATCTTCGCCAAGGAGGGGGAGATCGTCGAAGTCGGCCAGCCGCTGCTGCGTCTGGACGAGACCCGCTTCGCCTCCAATGTCGACGAGACCGAGGCTTCGCGTCTGGCCATGGCCTTGCGCGTGCAGCGCCTCACGGCCGAGGTCGAGGACAAGCCGCTGCAGATCGACGAAGAGCTGCGCAAGGCCGCGCCGAGCCAGGCCGCCAACGAGCAATCGCTGTACCAGAGCCGTCGCCAGCAGTTGCAGGATGAGATCGGCGGCCTGCAGCAGCAGTTGGTGCAGAAGCAGCAGGAGCTGCGCGAGTTCAATTCCAAGCGCGCCCAGTACGCCAACAGCCTGCAGCTGTTGCGCCAGGAAATCTCGATGTCCGAGCCACTGGTGGCTCAGGGTGCTATTTCCCAGGTCGAGGTGCTGCGCCTGCGCCGCGCCGAGGTCGAGAACCGGGGCCAGATGGACTCCACCACCCTGGCCATCCCGCGGGCCGAGGCGGCGATCAAGGAGGTCGAGAGCAAGATCGAGGAGACCCGCGGCAAGTTCCGCAGCGAGGCGCTGACCCAGCTCAACGAGGCCCGTACCGAGCTGAACAAGGCCACTGCCACCAGCAAGGCGCTGGACGACCGCGTGCACCGCACCATGGTCATCTCGCCGGTGCGCGGTATCGTCAAGCAGCTGCTGGTCAACACCATCGGCGGCGTGATCCAGCCGGGCAGCGACATCATCGAGATCGTGCCGCTGGACGACACCCTGGTGGTCGAGGCGAAGATCCTGCCCAAGGACATTGCCTTCCTGCACCCGGGCCAGGAAGCCACGGTGAAGTTCACCGCCTATGACTACACCATCTACGGCGGGATGAAGGCCAAGCTCGAGCAGATCGGTGCCGACACCATCACCGACGAAGACAAGAAGACCACCTATTACCTGATCAAGCTGCGTACCGAGAAGAGTCACCTGGGCACCGACGAGAAGCCGCTGCTGATCATCCCGGGGATGGTGGCCACGGTGGATATCATGACCGGCAAGAAGACCATCATGAGCTACCTGCTCAAGCCGATCATCAAGGCGCGCTCCGAAGCCTTGCGCGAGCGTTGATCGCGCGCGGGGGCGGAAATCCTGTGGGAGCGGGGCAAGCCCTCTCCCACGCCCTCGCTTTGTAGGCTGGAGCAGGGCTTAGCATATTCATATGGATATGCAATAAAGGTATTTAAATTGCGGTTCTTATGACTTTATAGTCACCCCACTGCGTACCCGCTGACCAATCGGCGCGCCGCACGACTCGAACCCACACGGGCAATCCCCGTGCGTTTCCGATCGTTGCGCGCCCTGGAGTCGCGCACTGCGTGGGAGTGAACAATGCCAGCCGCCTCGAACGCCTTGTCGACCATCGACAGCGCCCAACCGCAAACCTTCGACATCCGCTCGTTCCCCGGCGCCGTTGGCGCCGAGATCATCGGCCTCGACCTGAGCCGTCCGGTCAATGCCGAGGATTTCACCCGCATTCACCGCGCCCACCTGGACCACCATGTCCTGGTGTTTCGCGACCAGCGCATCACCCCTGAACAACAGATCGCCTTCAGCCGCCGGTTCGGCGAACTGCAGATCCATGTGCTCAAGCAGTTCCTGCTCACCGGCCATCCCGAGATCCTGATCGTGTCCAACATCGTCGAGAACGGTCGCAACGTCGGACTGGGCGACGCCGGCAAGTTCTGGCACTCGGACCTGTCGTACAAGGAACTGCCGAGCCTGGGCTCGATGCTGCACGCCCAGGAGCTGCCCAGCGAGGGCGGCGACACCTTGTTCGCCGACATGCACAAGGCCTGGGACGCGGTGCCCGAAGCCCTGCGCCGGGTCGTCGAGGGCCGCAGTGCCGCCCATTCCTATACCGCCCGCTATGCCGAGACCAAGTTCGAAGGCAACTGGCGCCCGACGCTGACCGCCGAGCAACTGGCCCAGGTCCAGGAGGTCATCCACCCGGTGGTGCGTACTCATCCGGAGAACGGCCGCAAGGCGCTGTTCGTCAGCGAAGGCTTCACCACCCGTATCGTCGGCCTGCCGGATGACGAAAGCCGCGACGTGCTGCAACAGCTGTACGCCCTGAGCGTGCTGGAGCAGAACCTCTACCGCCATCACTGGCAGCCCCACGACCTGGTGTTCTGGGACAACCGCTCGCTGATCCACCTGGCCACCGGTTGCCCCGCGCACCTGCGCCGCAAGCTGTACCGCACCACCATCCAGGGCGATGCCCCGTTCTGACGACTGAGGAAATACACCATGCGCAAATCCATCAGCCGCCTGGCGGCAAGTATCGGCCTGGGCGCCAGCCTGGTTGTTGGCAGTCTGGCGGCGCCCACCGTGGCTCACGCCGAAGGGCAGATCCGCATCGCCGAGCAGTTCGGCATCGTCTACCTGCTGCTCAACGTGGTCCGTGACCAGCAACTGATCGAGAAGCACGGCAAGGAGCAGGGTCTCGACATCAAGGTCGACTGGGCCCAGCTCTCCGGTGGCGCGGCGATCAACGACGCGTTGCTGTCCGGCTCGGTGGACATCGCCGGCGCCGGCGTCGGGCCGCTGCTCACCGTGTGGGATCGCACCAAGGGCCGCCAGAACGTCAAGGCCGTTGCCTCACTGGGCAACTTCCCCTACTACCTGGTCAGCAGCAATCCCAATGTGAAGACCATCGCCGATATTTCCGAGAAAGATCGTATCGCCGTCCCAGCGGTGGGGGTTTCGGTACAGTCGCGCTTCCTGCAGTATGCCGCCGCACGGCAGTGGGGCGACAAGGAATACAACCGCCTGGACAAGTACACCCTGGCCGTGCCGCACCCGGACGCCACTGCAGCCTTGCTGGCCGGCGGCACCGAGCTTAACGGGCACTTCTCCAACCCGCCGTTCCAGGACCAGGTACTGGCCAACAAGAACGTGCACGTGGTGCTCAACAGCTACGACCTGCTCGGCCCCAACTCACCGACCCTGCTGTTCGCCACCGAGAAATTCCGCAAGGACAATCCCAAGACCTACAAGGCCTTCGTTGATGCCCTTGCCGAAGCCGCCGACTTCGCCCAGAAAGACAAGGCCGCCGCGGCCGATACCTACATCCGCGTGACCAAGGCCAAGATCGACCGCGAGACGCTGATCAAGCTGATCGACAATCCGCAGTACGAATTCACCGTCACTCCGAAGAACACCTACAAGCTGGCCGAGTTCCTCTACCGGGTCGGCGCGATCAAGCA
Organism: Pseudomonas sp. RC3H12; assembly: GCF_018596375.1. Classification (NCBI taxonomy): domain Bacteria; kingdom Pseudomonadati; phylum Pseudomonadota; class Gammaproteobacteria; order Pseudomonadales; family Pseudomonadaceae; genus Pseudomonas; species Pseudomonas sp. RC3H12. Next base: position 5,064,695 of record NZ_CP075595.1, read on the forward strand.
CAAACCCGAATCGTGGAAGGACTATTTCTTCCAGGATGAACGCCCGCTGCAAGGGAGCTGACCGCCAATGACCGCCCCATTGCCAGGCCACGCGGCCAGCACCCTGAGCCGTGTCGCCACGCCACCGCTGCTGGCGGTGGACAACCTGAGCCTCGAATACCGCACTGCCCAACGCGTGGTGCGGGCCACCCATCAAGTCAGCTTCGAAGTCGACCGCGCCGACCGTTTCGTCCTGCTCGGCCCGTCCGGCTGCGGCAAGTCCACCTTGCTCAAGGCCGTGGCTGGCTTCATCGAACCCCGGGAAGGGCGGATCCTGCTGCAGGGCCAGCCGGTGCGCGGCCCTGGGCCCGACCGCATCGTGGTGTTCCAGGAATTCGACCAGCTGCCGCCCTGGAAGACGGTGAAGCAGAACGTGATGTTCCCGCTGCTGGTGTCCGGCCAGCTCAAGCGCGCCGAGGCCGAAGAGCGGGCGCTGCATTACCTGGAGAAGGTCGGCCTGGCCGCCTTCGCCGACGCATACCCCCATACCTTGTCCGGCGGCATGAAAGCCCGCGTGGCGATCGCCCGGGCACTGGCCACGCAACCGAAGATCCTGTTGATGGACGAGCCGTTCGCCGCGCTCGATGCGCTCACCCGGCGCAAGATGCAGGAGGAGCTGCTGCTGCTGTGGGAAGAGGTGCGTTTCACCCTGTTGTTCGTCACCCATTCCATCGAAGAGGCGCTGGTGGTGGGCAACCGCATCCTGCTGTTGTCGCCGCATCCCGGGCGCGTGCGGGCCGAGGTGCACAGCCATCAGTACGACCTCGGCAGCCTCGGCGCCAGCGACTTCCAGGCTAGTGGCCGGCGCATCCACCGGTTGCTGTTCGACCAGGCCGACGCCCCGGAAAGCACGGGTGATCTGGGCTTCAACGATATCCGTATTGCCTACTGAACAGGAGCCAGGACATGACCACGACACCTGTACGCCAGGAATACGAAGTGCAGCTGCAACCCCTGCCGGGTGTGCCGCTGGAGCGCGAGTTGCCGCTGGTGCAACGCTTGTGGCAACAGGGCTGGCTGCGCAAGGCCGTGATCCTGATGCTGCTCGCGGTGGCCTGGGAGGCGGTGGCTCGCTATACCGGCAACGACCTGCTGCTGCCGGGCTTCCTGCAAACCTCCAGCGCATTGTGGGACGGGCTGCTCAGCGGCGAGCTGCCGGCCAAGGTCGGCGTTTCGCTGGTGGTGCTGCTCAAGGGCTATGTGCTGGGCATCGTCCTGGCATTCGGCCTGACCAGCCTGGCTGTCTCGACGCAGCTGGGGCGCGACCTGCTGGGCACGCTGACCTCGATGTTCAACCCGCTGCCGGCCATAGCCCTGCTGCCGCTGGCCTTGCTCTGGTTCGGCCTGGGCGACAACAGCTTGATCTTCGTGCTGGTGCATTCGGTGCTGTGGGCGTTGGCGCTGAACACCTACGCAGGCTTTCTCGGCGTATCCGAGACCCTGCGCATGGCCGGGCGCAACTACGGGCTGCGTGGCCTGCGCCTGGTGCTGCACATCCTGGTGCCGGCGGCGCTGCCGTCGATCCTGTCGGGGCTGAAGATCGGCTGGGCCTTCGCCTGGCGCACATTGATCGCCGCCGAGCTGGTGTTCGGCGCCAGCAGCGGCAAGGGTGGGCTTGGCTGGTACATCTTCCAGAACCGCAACGAGCTGTATACCGACAAGGTGTTCGCCGGGCTGGCAGTGGTGATCCTGATCGGCCTGTTGGTGGAGGGGCTGGTGTTCAACACCCTCGAACGGCTGACCGTGCGACGCTGGGGGATGCAGCGCTAGATATCCGCGCCCGATCGCGGGGCCAGCCCGCTCCCACGCAGAGATTCAGGGCCACATCGTGGGAGATTCTATGGTTTGCAGCAAGCCAGTTTTCCACCTTTGGTGACATATTCGTCCTGATTTTTCATCAGGGCGAATGCCACCCGTGCAAGCTTTCTAGCCAGGATTACCAGCGCTTGTGTCGTTGCTTTACCGGCTTTCCGATACTGTTCGTAGACGTCTTTCCAAGCAGCCGATCGGCTCGCCGCCATGGCGGCGTTATGCAATAGACGCCTGATCTCCGAGCAGCCTCGTTTCGTCAGGCGGCGGCGTCCACTCTTCTGCCCTGAATCACTGACTCGTAGATCCATTCCCAGGAATGCAATATACGAGTCACTGCCTTTGAACTCGCCCCGCATAAAGGCCATCACCAATGCCGTAGCGGTGAGAAAACCAATGCCCTCTATTGCTTGGCAGCGGGCAACTTGTTCGTGCAGGCCAGCTTCTCGCAGCACCTCCTTAATCTTCTTTTGGATCAGCAGATCCAGCCGGTCTATGGATTTTACAAAGGTTTTGAAGGCGGCTTTCAACAAGGCTTCATTAGCCCAGCTCTGCGTCATTGCAGTGCGAGCAGTCACCAAGGCCGATCTACGTCGAAGAAGGCTCTGTAGCTTGCCGTAGACGGCGGGAGGAGGAGTCCAAGGGCGAAGGTCTTCCCCCTCGTTTTTCAAAAACCGGGACAGCAGCCGAGCATCAGAAGGATCCGTTTTTACTCGTCCACCCACGCTTTTCCGGTAGTTGCTCAGCTGGAATCCATCAATGACATACACCTCGAAGCCCAGGCTATGAGCCAGTTCAACCAGATCGAGGTGATAAACATTAGTCGCCTCAACAGCAATAGCCGTGTTGAGGGGCTGTCGCTTCAGCCATCTTTTGATTTCGAGTTTGGAGTTTTTCAGCCTGATGACCTCATCGCGATCATCGTGATGAATCACCAGTTCAGCTTTCGCGACATCCGCACCCACGATCAGCTTGCCAACCTGCATTGCCATGGGCGCTTCCTCACGTTATGGTTTTTGGGCTTGAAGGGGTTTCACCAAGAGGCGCTGGCTTGCTTCTATCGTCGCTTGCAAACGATGCATTCTTTATCGGCGCTTTGGTGGAAGGGGTGGGGCGATGTCTCCCACGGTCTGTACTGATGCGAACAGTCAGAATCGGGCATTTAGTCCCACCACCCCTTCAAGTCTAACCATACAAGCGGGCTTGCCCCGCGATTGGGCCTCCAGTCATTCCAGGTATTGCGCCGCTGCGCTGGCCAACGTCCGCGCAATCTCCTCGCGCAATGCCTGCGGCGCTTCCACCACCAGCCCATCCCCCTGGCTCAGCAACCACCAGCGCAAGGGCCAGCCATCCGCCACGGTTGCCCGCAATCGGTGCCCCTGATCCAGCGCGGTCAACTGCATGTCGGCGGTCAGCGGCGTCTCGCGCAGACGGCGAGCCAGCAAGTCGCTGATCCACGCCTGCAGTTCGATGCCTTCCCCTTGGCCAGGCTGCAACGTATCGCCGCGCAAATACCCCTGCAGGTCGAAGTTCCCACGCAACTCGCCGCCGGCGTTGGCCGACCAGTGCCAGCCGAACGGGATGCTCTTGTCGTTGCGCTCCAGCGGAAAGATCAGCGACAGCTCGTTGAGGTCGCGCTCGACCGTGCGCTTGCTGACATTGAAGCCCACGTCACGCAGGCGCCACACCAGTTCGGCACTGGTGATCCCGGGAGAGCGGCTGGGTAGCTGGCGCAGCAATGCCCATTGGCGGCTGAGGGTGGCGCGGGTGGTGGCGAACGGCAAAAGGAAACGTCCTTGTCTAGGCTTGCCGGCATAGGATGGCGGCACGGGCAGGGCATGGCAATTGGCCACAGCCTGCTCAGATCAAGGAAGATGCATTTGGTTGCCTGGGATCAATTCGTTCGCGACAGGTTTTGTCGTGGCATCGCGCAGAATCACGCCTCACCACAGTGGAGGTTGGAGCTGTGGGTCGTTCAATGAGGATGAACATGTCTGCCGCCAGCAATATCCATTCGCTGCTTGCCCGGCTTCTACCCGAGCGGATCGTTCCGGCGCCGGCCCGCCCCGGGCAGCGCCACCGGCTGTTCGCCGGGGTGGGCATGCCCGCCCAGCAGGCCCTGAGCGGCGAGCGCTTTGGCCTGATCGACCGCCTGGACGAGGCAGTGGACCTGCAGGCGGTCTACCACGACCTCTGCCGCCAGGCCCTGCTGGGCAATGTCGCGGCGCTCAATGACCTGGGCTGGATCTGGCTCAATGGCAAATACTGGCGCGGCGACACGGTGCTGGCGGGGCACCTGTTGCGCATGGCGGCGTTGCAGGGCAATGCTGCGGCCTGGTTCAACCTTGGGCAGCAGCACTACTTCGGCAAGGGCGTCGATGTTTCCTACGTCAATGCGGCCGAATACTACCGCCATGCTTTCGAGCGGGGCATGGTGCATGCCGCTGCGGCGCTGGGCGATCTGTACGAGGAGGAGGTGTGCGAGGGCGACCAGGTGTGGCAGGTCGATCCGCTCGAGGCTTACCAATGGTTTCTGCGTGGCGCCGAGCGTGGTGAGAAGCGCTGTCGCTTCGAGGTGGGCTACCGATTGCTGCATGGCGTGTATGTGGAGGCTGACACCAAGGCCGGCCTGTACTGGCTGGAACTGGCGGCGGCGACCGGGGTGATGCAGGCCGCCGAGGAGCTGGCGGTGCATTTCAGCAGCCGCGACGCAGCGCGCTACCTTGGCTGGCGCGACCAGGCGATCCAGCTGGGCAGCACGCTGGCGCTGACCATGAAGCTGGAAGACCAGATCCAGCCTTGAGCGCAGCGTGCCTGCAGGGATCATGAACAACCTTTCATCTTTTCCCTCCGTCACCTGCGGTTGACGACAGGGGGAGGGCAGGGCGTATATTGATAGTTAGCAAACTATGAATATCCTCGGTTCTCACATGTCCCTCGACGCACTGCACCTGAAGATCAGCAGCGGCATGGTTGTGGCTGCCCGGCACTGGCGCCGCCTGTGTCAGGGCGCCCTGACCGGCTATGGCATTTCCGAAGCCTGCGCCGTCCCCTTGCTGATGATCGTGCGCCTGGGCGATGGCGTGCATCAGGTGGCGGTGGCCCAGGCGGCCGGGTTGGAAAGCCCGTCGCTGGTGCGCCTGCTCGACCAACTGTGCAAGGCTGGCCTGGTATGCCGCAGCGAGGACCCTCTGGACCGTCGTGCCAAGGCGCTGAGCCTGACCGTCGAGGGCCGCGCCCTGGCCGAGTCCATTGAAGGCGAGCTGGTACGCCTGCGTCGTGAGGTGCTTGGAGGCATCGACCAGGCCGACCTGGAGGCCACCTTGCGGGTCATCCATGCCTTCGAACAGGCAGGCATGCAGCCATGAATGGTTTCTTCAGCTCGGTCCCGCCGGCCCGCGACTGGTTCTACGGCGTGCGCACCTTCGCCGCATCGATGATTGCCCTGTATATCGCCCTGCTGATGCAGCTGCCACGCCCTTACTGGGCCATGGCCACGGTCTATATCGTCTCCAGCCCATTCCTCGGCCCGACCACCTCCAAGGCGCTGTATCGCGCCCTGGGCACCCTGCTGGGCGCAGGTGGGGCAATCCTGCTGGTGCCGCCGCTGGTGCAATCCCCGCTGCTGCTGAGCATCGCCATCGCCCTGTGGACCGGCACGTTGCTATTCCTCTCGCTGAACTTGCGCACGGCCAACAACTACGTGCTGATGCTGGCCGGCTACACCCTGCCGATGATCGCCCTGGCGGTGGTCGACAACCCGCTGGCAGTGTTCGACGTGGCCTCGTCCCGGGCCCAGGAAATCTGCCTGGGGATCGTCTGTGCGGCGGTGGTTGGCGCGGTGTTCTGGCCGCGCCGGCTGGCGCCCGTGGTGGTCGGCGCCACCGGCAGCTGGTTCGGCGAGGCGATCCGCTACTGCGACACCTACCTGGCCCGCGAAGCCGGCGCCGACAAGGTCGGCGGCATGCGTGGCGCGATGGTCGCCACCTTCAACTCGCTGGAGCTGATGATCGGCCAGCTCGGCCATGAAGGCGCCGGCCCGCATACCTTGAAGAACGCCCGCGAATTGCGCGGGCGGATGATCCATCTGCTGCCGGTGATCGACGCGCTCGACGATGCCCTGATCGCCCTTGAAGGTCGCGCCCCGGCGCAGTTCGCGCTGCTGCAACCGGTGCTGGGCAGCGCCCGTGAATGGCTCGAAGGCACCGCCGACAGCGCCTCGGTGGCACGCTGGACCGCCCTGCACGAGCAGATCGACCGCCTGCAGCCGGGCGCCGCCGCCCTCGACCAGCGCTCTGAGCTGCTGCTGTCCAACGCCCTCTATCGCCTGACCGAATGGGCCGACCTCTGGCAGGACTGCTGCAGCCTGCAGCACGCCCTGCGCAAGGACGACGCCACGCCCTGGCGCGCGGTCTACCGTCACTGGCGCCTGGGCCGGCTGACACCGTTCTTCGACCGCGGCCTGATGCTCTACTCGGTGTTTTCCACGGTCACCGCCATCGTCGTCGCCTGCGGCCTGTGGATCGGCCTGGGCTGGAACGACGGCGCCAGCGCGGTGATCCTCGCCGCCGTGTCGTGCAGTTTCTTCGCCGCCATGGACGACCCGGCGCCGCAGATCTACCGGTTCTTCTTCTGGACGCTGATGTCGGTGATCTTCTCCAGCCTGTATCTGTTCCTGGTGCTGCCCAACCTGCACGACTTCGCCATGCTGGTGCTGGCCTTCGCCGTGCCGTTCATCTGCGTCGGCACCCTGACCGTGCAGCCGCGTTTCTATCTTGGCACCTTGCTGACCATCGTCAACACCTCGACCTTCATCAGCATCCAGGGCGCCTACGACGCCGACTTCTTCACATTCCTCAATTCCAACCTGGCCGGCCCCGTGGGGCTGCTGTTCGCTTTTATCTGGACCCTGGTGGTACGCCCGTTCGGCGTGGAGCTGGCGGCCAAGCGCATGACCCGCTTCGCCTGGCGCGACATCGTCGAGATGACCGCGCCGGCCACCCTGGCCGAGCACCGCCAGGTCGGGGTGCAGATGCTCGACCGCCTGATGCAGCACCTGCCACGCCTGTCGCAGACCGGCCAGGACAGCGGGGTGGCCCTGCGCGACCTGCGCGTGGGCCTGAACCTGCTCGACCTGCTGGCCTACATGCCCCGCGCCGGCGCCCAGGCTCGCGAGCGCCTGCAGACGGTGATCGAGGAAGTCGGCGCGCACTACGCCGCCTGCCTGCGCACCGGCGAGCGCCTGCATGCCCCGGCGGCACTGCTGCGCAATATGGAGCGCGCGCGCCAGGCGCTGAACCTCGATGAGCTTTACGAGCGCGGCGATGCCCGCACCCACCTGCTGCACGCCCTGGCCGGTTTGCGCCTGGCGCTGCTGCCAGGTGTCGAGGTGATGCTCGAGCCCGCCGAACAAACGCAACTGCCCCCGGGCCTCGACGGAGCACCCCTGTGATCGGTGAACTGGATATCAGCGGGGTGTTCCTGCCCACGCTGCTGGTGATGATGTTTGGCACCTACCTGTTGTACCTGGGGGTGCACGCGGTGCTGGTGCGCCTGCATTTCTACCGCCTGGTCTGGCACCGGGCGCTGTTCAACGTTGCCCTGTATGCCGTGCTGCTTGGCGCGGTGGACCACTTTTGCCGAAGCCTGATGCTGCCATGAAAAAACCTTTGCTGACCCTGGGCCGCGTGGTCCTGACCTTGCTGGTAGTGACCTTCGCCGCCGTGCTCGTGTGGCAGATGGTGGTGTACTACATGTTCGCCCCCTGGACCCGCGACGGTCATATCCGCGCTGACGTGATCCAGATCGCCCCGGATGTTTCCGGGCTGATCCAGCAGGTCGAGGTGCGCGACAACCAGACCATCAAGCGCGGTGACGTGCTGTTCACCATCGACCAGGACCGTTTCACCCTGGCCCTGCGCCAGGCCAAGGCAACCCTGGCCGAGCGCCAGGAAACCCTGGCGCAGGCCTCCCGCGAGGCCCAGCGCAACCGCAAGCTGGGCAACCTGGTGGCGGCCGAGCAGCTTGAAGAGAGCCAGTCCCGCGAGGCCCGCGCCCGCTCGGCGGTGAGTGAGGCCCAGGTGCAGGTGGATGTGGCCCAGCTCAATCTCGATCGCTCGGTGGTGCGTAGCCCGGTGGACGGCTACCTCAACGACCGCGCCCCGCGCGCCCACGAGTTCGTCAGCGCCGGGCGCCCGGTGCTGTCGGTGGTCGACAGCGCCTCGTACCACGTCGATGGCTACTTCGAGGAGACCAAGCTGGGTGGGATCCATATCGGCGACGCCGTGGATATCCGTGTGATGGGCGACCCCACTCGCCTGCGCGGCCGGGTGCAGAGCCTGTCTGCCGGTATCGAGGACCGCGACCGCAGCAGCGGCGCCAACCTGCTGCCCAACGTCAACCCGGCGTTCAGTTGGGTGCGCCTGGCCCAGCGGATCCCGGTACGCATCACCTTCGACGAAGTGCCGGCAGACTTTCGCATGATCGCCGGACGTACCGCCACGGTGTCGATCATCGAGGACCAACGCCCATGAAACAATTGATCCTGGCGGGGCTGTGCCTGTCCCTCGGCGCTTGCATGATGGTCGGCCCGGACTACGAGCTGCCCAAGGAGGCCGCCGTGCAGCGCGGCGACCTCAACGGTCCGCTGCGCCAGGACGCCGACAGCGTGGTCTCGGCGCCGGTGCCCGAGGGCTGGTGGCAGCTGTATCAGGATCAACGGCTCAACCAACTGGTGCGCGAAGCGCTCGGTGCCAACACCGAGCTGCGCGTGGCTGCCGCCAACATCGCCAAGGCCCGCGCCCAGGTGGAGGTGGCCGAGTCGCAGGGTGGCTTCAATGGTGGCGTCAAGCTGGGTGCCCAGCGCCTGCAGGAGTCCGGCGAAGCGTTCCTGCTGCCGGAGAAAGTGCCGGTGGCCAACATCGGCGAGGCGATCATCAGCGCCAGCTACCAGTTCGACCTGTGGGGGACTTTCAAACGCGGCACCGAGGCCGCCAAGGCCAATGCCGATGCCGTGCAGGCCGCCGCCGACACCGCGCGCATCACCCTGGTGGCCGATGTGGTCAAGGCCTACACCCAGGTGTGCTCGGCCAATGAGGAGTACCACATCGCCCGCGAGTCGCTGGACCTGCAGCAGCAGAGCGTGCAACTGACCCAGCGTCTGCGCGACGCCGGCCGTGGCGACGAGAGCCAGGTTACCCGGTCGCAGACCCAGTTCAAGTCCTTGCGCGCCGAGCTGCCGCGCTTCAAGGCCGAGCGCGAGGCGGGCCTCTACACGCTGGCCGCGTTGCTGGCCAAGCCTGTCGAGCAATTGCCTGCCGACACCGCCGATTGCGCCGAGCTGCCACAGCTGTCGCAACTGGTTCCGGTCGGCGATGGCGCCGCTCTGCTCAAGCGCCGCCCGGATGTGCGCCAGGCCGAACGCCAGCTGGCGGCAGCCACTGCCACCATCGGTGTGGCCACCGGCGCGCTGTATCCGGATATCAGCATCGGCGCCCAGGTGGGCACCATCGGCATTCTCGAGAACCTCGGCGAGCCGGCCACCAACCGCTGGGGCTTCGGCCCGCAGGTCAGTTGGACCATCCCCACCAACGGCACCCGCGCGCGCATCCGCATGGCCGAGGCCTCGACCCAGGCCGCGCTGGCGCATTTCGACGGGGTGGTGCTGAATGCCATTCGCGAAGCCCAGACCCGTCTGGCGCAGTACAGCGCGCTGCTGGACCGGCGCGACGCCTTGGCCGAGGCGGAGCGTTCCGCCAAGGAGTCGGCGGACCAGACGCATCTGCGTTATCAGGTTGGGCGCGAGTCGTTCCTGGCCGACCTGCAGGCGACGCGGACCTACACCGATGTAAGGGCGCAGCTGGCGGCGGCCAACAGTCAGGTGGCGATGGGGCAGATCGGGGTGTTTCTGGCGCTGGGTGGGGGCTGGAAGGGCAGCGCTCAGCGCTGAGGTACGCTGCCCTGCACGGTCAGTAGAGCTGGCATTTCTGTCAGTAGACGTCAATTGAACAGGGCCGCAATCTAGCGTTACTGGCAGCTTACCCAGGAGACAATGATGGCCCGGAAGGTCAGGCAAAACCAGTTGCTGACAACAGATTGGCAAGGATCGATTCTAAGGGTATGGCTGGCCCGCCAGACGCCCCCTTTTGCCTATCCACCCTATGGGTTTCGCCACGCCGAAGGGGTTGAGGACTGCCGCCTTGGTTTCAACGGGGAACGGCAGGAGCCCGTGATTGGTCATTACCTGCTGGGCCAAGGTTTCCGGCTGTACAACCCGGTCTTGATGCGGTTCAACAGCCCGGACGATTGGAGTCCATTCGGTGAGGGCGGTGTGAATGCCTATGCATATGTTCTGGGGGATCCTGTTAACCAGACAGATCCTTCAGGGCACATGGGAGGAGGTAAGAAACCCAAGCCCCAGAGGTCTACCTCTTTCGAAATGAGGCTTGCTGCAATCGGCTACGGAGGGCGGACACCAGGACCCGCCATTGACACGAATGTCATATCGCCTGCAAAAAATAAGAAAGGCTCGGCGGTCTCGCGGCTATCGGGAAGTGCGGAGTCAAAGAACAAGATTGTGTGGGAATTGAACCGGAAGAATGAGCGTATCGTACAGGAGTTGCCTCCTTTATTAGCAGGCCAGTATCAGCGCTTCCTGGAAATGGTTCCGCAGGTAGGGGCGCATGAAGCTGCCGATAATTTGGGAGATGTTGATTTGAAAATTCTGAAAAAAAATATTCGCCCAGGTCAACATCAGTGGCAGTTGCGACTTAGCCAACGACAGCGCGTGACGTTCTTCCTAGAAGAATCAACTGACTCAAAGACGCATATCACAACGAAGATGGTTCATATCCGGGACGTTGGTGGCCATACTTAGTGTCCTGACAACACTTGTGGCTCTAATCAGATATGTGCTGTCGTCGAAAACGCCCGACCTTTAGGTCGGGCGTTGACTACCCTCACTGCAGAATCTGCGCCGGCTCATCCGGTGGCAGGTTGTCCCGCCCACGCGGCTGCTTCGCCTGCCCAGGCACCGAGCCGCCCAACTGCTCGGCCAGCTGCTGCGCCACATCCTCGCCCAGTGCCTTCGATACATCCCGCACCACCCGCGGACGGTTCAACGTCACGCGACGGTCCTGGCTTTTCACCAGCTTGGTGTCCTGCCCTTCGCCCATGGCGGTGAACGCCGAGGTGATCTCGTAGGTGCGGGTGTTGATCAGGCTGAAGTCGGCGACCACGGTCAGGCCCAGCACCGCCGAGTAGCTGTCGGTGTGGTCCAGCGAGTTGATGTCCTGCTGGAAGTCGATGTCCGACAGGGTGCCGAACAGCACGTAGTCGGCGCCCTTGAACGCGCCGTTCTTGATGCGGCGGATCACGTCGTAGACGTCTTCCTGCGAGTCGGCGGTATAAGGACGGCCCTGGACCAGCTGGAACATGCCGGTCTTGAGGATCTCACCCTTGATGTCGCCACCGAACTTGCGCAGCTCGGTCTGCTCGATGTAGCTGTTGAGGCTCTCGTACTCGCTGTAGCTCGACTGGCCGCTGGCGTGGTACATGCCGGCCTGGCCGCTGCTCTGGGCGTTGATGGTGTGGATGTACTCCTCCACCTGCGCTTGATAAGCCAGGTCGGTCACCGCCACCTTGGGGGCTGCCTGCGCGCCGAAGGCGCAGGCCAGGCCAATGATTGCCATCCATGCACGCATCGATCAGCGCTCCGTGGTCTTGCGGATTTCTTTTTCGTCCATCCACTCGGCCAGGCCGCTTTCCACGTCGATCAGCTGCAGGCTGAACTTGTAGAACACGTCCTTGTAGTCGCTGCTGCGCTTGACGATCGAGCTGATGGAGCCTTCCAGGCGGTACTTGGCGGCGATCATGTTGCCGGTCTTGGCCACGGTCTTCTTCTTGTACAGGCCGCTCTGGTTCTGCAGCTTGAGCTGGTCGACCTGGCTCTGCATGTCGGTGTTGTCGCTGGCGAAGCGGGCGGCGCCGGACTTCATCAGCTGGGTCTTGATCGAGGTGGTGATCTCGCGGGTATCGATATACTCGCTGGTCTTGTTCTTCACGTCGTACACCTGCACCACCGGGCGGCCGTGCAGCACGCCGGACTGGGCCAGGGAACGGGTCATGCTCTCGGCGATCATCTGCAGGTCGGTGGAGCCGAACTCGTTGGTCACCAGCTCGACAGCCTTGCTGTCGCCGTAGCTGATGTTCTTGCCGCCGAGAACCGGCGAAGGGGTACTGCAGCCGCTGACCAGGGCAATGGCGAGGGCGGCGAGGGAAAGGCGTGCAAACATCGAATGTGCTCCTGAAAGGGGTTACCGGGTGTGGACTTCGAGGCGGAAGTCGCGGGCAGCGGGGGTCGGTGCGATGGCGGGGAGGAACTTGGCCTGCTTGCCGTACAGCGGCAGGGCCTTCCAGCTCTCCTCGTCGGCCACCGGGAAACCGTCGCTGCCCAGCCAGGCGAAGCGGTAGAAGAGCGTCTGGTTGCTGCGGCTGGTGTTGGTCAGCGCCACGTTGACGGTGAGGTAGCCGTTTTCGCGGGCGACACGCATCTGGCCGATTTCGATGTCATCCAGCTGGCCCATGGTCACCACCTTGCTGGCGGCGCTGCCGGGGGCAGGGGGTGGAGTGGCGCAGCCGGCCAGGAGGGCGACGGCGGCCAGGGCGAGGCATGTTCTGCGCATGTTCGATCCTTGGGTTACTTGAGGCTGGCGACAGCGGTGGCTGCGGCCTGCGGGGCGACTTCGACGGACGGGCCGCCAGCGAACACGCGGTTGCCGACCACGCGCAGGCTGACCACCTGGTAGGGGCGATCGACTTTCACCGTGACTTGGGTGCCGCCGAGGCTCGACGGCAGGCTCAGGTGGTGTTCGCCCTGTTTGAGGCGTACACGGGCCACCTGGGTTTCGTCGGGCAGGGTGCGCCAGGTGCGGGTATCGGCACCTTCCAGCACGGTGGAGGCGATACCCACCACCAGCCCGGCCATCGGGTTGGACTGGTTCAGGTTCTTCTGTGCCACGCCACGGCTGATGGCGCGCACGCTGGTGCGCAGGATGATGCCCGGCATGTCGTCGCGCAGGGCGCGGCGCGACATGGCCGTGGTGCTGTTGAGGGCGGTCAGGGCCAGGGCCTTGTCGTTGAGCTGGATCTCGCTCAGGTGCGCGGTCGAGGTGTCTTCGCGGATGATCGGGAACGACAGTGGGGTGATCACCAGGTTGTCCTGGATCGGCAGCGGCAGGGGAATGCGGATCGAATCGCGGGCCGGGGCCAGGCCGGTCTGCACCACGATCAGCACGTCGCTTTCACCGGCCTTGGCGCTGTTCTTGTCCAGTTCGAGCAACGCCTGGTCGAGCAGCGGCGTGTTCGGGCGCAGCTCGGCGGCCTTGCGGTAGCCCGGCGCGGCCAGGCCTTTCTCGCCGAGGGCCTCGTAGACATAGCCGGACAGGTAATGGCTGAAGGCGCTCTGATAGCTGTTCTTCAGGCCGACCACCTCAGGGGCGTCGAGGCTGGCGACCGGGTAACCCTGCAGGTCCTTGTACTCGGTCTTGATGCCTTCCTTCTCGGCCTCTTCCTCGCGCTTGAGGTATTCCTTGTCGCGCAGTTCGGCGATGATCGCCTCGCGCTCGTGGGTCTTCTTGATCTCGGTGCGGGCGCCGTCGAAATCGTTCTGTGCCAGCAGGTTCAGGGCCATCTGCGTGGTCAGCATGACTTTTTCGTAGTCGTAGCCTTCGTAGCGACGGACCTTGTCGTTGACCAGGTAGCTGCCGAACTGGCTCAGGTACTTGTCGGTGTCGAGCTTGACCGACTCTTCCCACTGGAACACCACGCTGTCGGCTGAGCGCCAGGCGTCCTGGCTGCCCTTGAGGTCGCCCTTGGAGCGCAGCAGCTCGCCTTTCTCGAAGTAGTAGAGCAGGTCTTTCTTGTCGCCCTTGTTGTTGTTTTCCAGCAGGGCGAGGGCGGCGTCGACATTGCCGGCGGCCAACTGCTTGTTGGTCTCCTGCAGTTCGCTGTCGTAGCTGCGGAACACCGAGCAGCCGGTGAGCTGCACGGCGGCGACTAGGGTCGCCAGGGTGAGGGCGCGGGATACCATCGGACTTCTTCTTTCCCTGAAACGGTTGGCCGCGTGGGCGGGGGCGGCAGATCCCTCTGTTTTATCGCCAGAACCTCTCGATGGAGGCGCCTTGATTGCTAATGGCTATTACGGCGGCGCGGGATTATACCCAAAGTAGTAGCTACGTGATGGCGAATTGCTTCGCATTTTCTGCAGGCGTGCCAGGTCGGAAAACCGCTTTCCAGGTTGTCGACCGGTCAATTTGTCGCAAGATTTTTCATGAAATATGCGGGTGAGCCTTGAGCGGGGGAGAGTGGAAGTGAACAATGTTCTCTTTCGTATTTCCGTCGAGATTGGCCATGATTTCCCGTTCCCGTCTGCTTGCCTGGCTGCCTGCCTTGTTGCTTGGCCCGGTACTGGCGCTGTGCAGCACCCCGACGCTGGCCGAAGCACCGGCCGAGGCGACCAAGGCGTTGCATCTGCTGGACTACATCGGTGCCGACTACCCGCCGACCGTGCGCGACGGCAAGGTGGTGGACGACGGGGAATACCGCGAGCAACAGGAGTTCAGCGGCGTGCTGGCCGAGCTGGTCAAGGGGCTGCCCGAGCATGCCGAGCGCGGCGCGCTGGAGCAGGGTGTCCAGAGCCTGCGCCAGGCCATCGACCAGCGTCAGGATGGCGCCGGTGTTGCTCGCCAGGCCCGCCAGCTGGGCGCACGCCTGGCGGTGGCCTACGAGGTCAGCCAGGCACCGGTGATCACCCCGGATCCGGCCCGTGGCGCAGCGCTGTATGCCCAGTATTGCTCGATCTGCCACGGCGATACCGGGCTGGGCGATGGCCCGGCCGGCGTCGGCCTGGAGCCTGCGCCGGCCAACCTGCGCGATGCCGCGCGCCTCGACCAGCTCAGCCTGTTCGACCTGTACAACACCCTCGGGCTGGGCATCGAGGGCACCGAGATGCCCTCGTTCGCCGACCAGCTCGACGAGCGCCAGCGCTGGGACGTGGCGGCCTACATCGCCAGCTTCACCGCCGATCCGCAGGCGGCCAAGAGCGACAAGACCTGGAACCTCGCCGACCTGGCCCGGCAGACCCCGGCCGAAGTTGCCGCCAGTGAAGGCGCAAACGCCGTGGCCGCGTTCCGCGCCCAGCGGGCGCAACCGCCGCAGGTCAAGCGTGGCCCGGCGCAACTGCTCGAGTACACCTCCAGCACCCTGGACAAGAGCCTGGCGGCTTACCGCGCCGGCGACCACGACCAGGCCTACGACTTGTCGGTGGCGGCTTACCTGGAAGGCTTCGAGCTGGTGGAAAGCTCGCTCGACAACATCGACACCCAGGCTCGCAAGGACACCGAGAAGTCGCTGATGGCCTACCGTCAGTCGCTGCAGGACGGCCTGCCGGTGGCCCAGGCCGACCAGCGCCTGGCCGAAGCCAAGGTCAAGCTCGAACAGGCCTCGAAGCTGCTGGGCAGCGATGGCCTGAGCTGGTCGTTGAGCTACATCTCTGGCCTGTTGATCCTGCTGCGCGAGGGCCTGGAGGCGATCCTGGTGCTGGCGGCGATCCTCGCCTTCCTGCGCAACACCGGCCAGCAGTCGGCGGTGCGCAGCGTCAACGTCGGCTGGGCCTTGGCGCTGGTCGCCGGTTTCGCCACCTGGGCCCTGGCGGCCTATGTGATCGATGTCGGTGGCGCGCAGCGTGAACTGCTCGAAGGTTGCACGGCGTTGTTCGCCGCGGTGATGGTGCTGTGGCTAGGCGTGTGGATGCACGACCGCCGCCACGCGGCCGCCTGGCAGGACTACATCAAGAGCAGCCTGGTCAGTGGCGGCGGGCGCTTCGGCTTTGCCGTGCTGGCGTTCTTCTCGGTGTACCGCGAGCTGTTCGAGGTGATCCTGTTCTACGAGACCCTTTGGCTGCAGGCCGGCCCGGCTGGCCACCAGGCGGTTCTGGCAGGCGGTGCCACGGCGCTGGTGCTGCTGGTGGGCCTGGCCTGGGTGATTCTGCGCGGCTCGGCCAAGCTGCCGCTGTCGCTGTTCTTCAGCATCAACGCGGCTTTGCTCTGTGCGCTGTCGGTGGTGTTCGCCGGGCATGGCGTCAAGGCGCTGCAGGAGGCCGGCGTGCTGGGTACGCGGCCGGTGGCGTTCTTCGAGTTCGACTGGCTGGGGATCCACGCCGATCTCTACTCGCTGAGTGCGCAGGCGGTGGCGTTGCTGGCTATCGTGTTCCTCTATGGACGCAGCCGCTTGGCCGAGAAGCGCCGGGCGGCGGCCAGCTGAGTCCGTGCAGGGGGAAGGGGTGGTGCGTCGCCGCCCCCCGATGAGGCTGGGGCTGGCATAATGTCCGCCTGTTCAGGCGCTATCGCGGGGCAAGCCCGCTCCCACGACGTCACTGCCCGGAGTACAGGATTAATCCCATGCGTGTATGGATCGATGCCGACGCCTGCCCCAAGGCGGCCAAGGACCTGATCGTCAAGTTCGCCCTCAA
Source organism: Pseudomonas sp. RC3H12 (assembly GCF_018596375.1). Taxonomy (NCBI): domain Bacteria; kingdom Pseudomonadati; phylum Pseudomonadota; class Gammaproteobacteria; order Pseudomonadales; family Pseudomonadaceae; genus Pseudomonas; species Pseudomonas sp. RC3H12. The sequence goes on from NZ_CP075595.1 coordinate 5,081,070, forward strand.
GCGCAAGCTGGAGGTGGTGATGGTGGCCGGTCAGCCACAGATCAAGCCGGCCTTCGCCTGCGTGCGGCTTATCGTGGTGCCCAGCGGCATGGACGCGGCCGACGATTACCTGGTGGACAACGCCGTGCCGGGCGAGTTGGTGATCTGCAGCGACGTGCCACTGGCCGACCGCTTGATCAAGAAAGGCGTGGCCGCGCTGGACCCGCGTGGCCGCGAGTTCGACGAGCGCAACATGGGTGAGCGCCTGGCGGTGCGCAACCTGTTCACCGAACTGCGCGAGCAGGGGCAGGTGGGCGGCGGGCAGGCACCGTATGGCGAGCGCGAGAAGCAAGCGTTCGCCAATGCCCTGGACCGGATTCTTGGACGGCTTTCCAAACGCTAGGGGCCGTAGGAATCAGTCGTTTTCGTGGGTCAGCTCCAGCACTCGGTCCACCAGCTTGTAGATGCCTCCCGCCGCTTCGCTGATCGACTTGGCTTCCATGTACGCTGGGGTCGTCACCAACTTGCGTTGCACATCCTCGACGATGTCGTGCACATCGCACTCCTCATGGGTGCCGCCCATCTTCACCACTGCAGCAGCGGTATCTGCATCCTTGCCGATGGTGCAGACCACGCCCGGGCCATAGATCTTGGCTGCCAGGGCTGGCGAAATGCAGAGCAGGCCGACCGGCTTGCCCGCCTCGGCGAAGGCCTCGGCCAGGGCCAGCACTTCCGCTTGCACCGTGCAGCCGGCACCTTCGACGGCAAAATTCGACAGGTTCTTGGCTGCACCGAAGCCACCGGGAACGATCAGGGCGTCGAAGTCTTCAGCGCTGGCTTCGCGAATGTCCTTCACCTCGCCACGGGCAATGCGCGCCGACTCCACCAGCACATTGCGCGATTCCGGCATCTCTTCCCCGGTCAGGTGGTCGATCACATGCATCTGCGCGATGTTCGGCGCGAAGCATTGCACCTGCGCGCCGCGCTGGTCCAGGCGCAGCAGGGTAATCACGCTCTCATGGATTTCGGCGCCGTCGTACACGCCGCAACCGGACAGAATCACCGCAACTTTTTTTGTCATGCTCAATACTCCAGTGTCGAGGCGCTAAATGTCCTCTAGTTTGGCAGATGTAGCCATGGGATTTGCCCTTCGCCGGGCCTAATCTTCGTGAACAACCTTGGAGGTGGCCGTTCATGGACCTGATTCTGCTGGCCGTGCCGTTCTTCTTCGTGCTGATCGCGGTGGAGCTGATCGCCGACCGCGTGCGCGGGCGTCGCAACTACCAGCTTGCCGACTCGATCAACAGCCTGAGCACCGGTGCGCTGTCCACCAGCACCGGGCTGCTGACCAAAGGGGTGGGGCTGGTCACCTATGCCGTGGCATGGGAGCACCTGGCCTGGTTGCGGCTGCCGGCGGATGCCTGGTGGGTGTGGGTGGTCGCCTTCGTGCTTTACGACCTCTGTTACTACTGGCTGCACCGCCTGGGCCACGAGCGCAACATCCTGTGGGCAGCGCACTCGGTGCATCACCAGAGCGAGGAGTACAACCTCACCACCGCCTTGCGCCAGACCAGCAGCGGGTTCTTGTTTTCCTGGATCTTCTACCTGCCGCTGGCGCTGCTGGGCGTGCCGCCCCTGGTGTTCATCACCGTGGCATCGCTGAACCTGCTGTACCAGTTCTGGGTGCACACCCGCCATGTGCCCAAGCTGGGGTGGCTCGAGTGGATTTTCATCACGCCGTCCAACCATCGCGTCCACCATGCGCAGAATCCTCTGTACTTGGATCGCAACTACGGCGGCGTGTTCATAATCTGGGACCGGCTGTTCGGCACCTTCCAGGAAGAGGACGAGCGCGAGCCGGTGATCTTTGGCGTGACCACGCCTTTGGCGAGCTGGAACCCGCTGTGGGCCAACGTGCAGTTCTATGCCCAGCTGTGGGACGACGCCCGGCGAACGGCCCGTTGGTGGGACAAGCTGCGCATCTGGTTCATGCCCACCGGCTGGCGGCCGGCGGACGTGGCCGCCGCTTATCCACAGGCCAAGCAGGACCTCGCCGCGTTTCGCAAGTTCGCGATCCCGCTGAGCGCTGCGCAGCAGCTGTACGTCACGGCGCAGTTCGCGGTCTACGTGGCGTTGGGCAGTTATCTGATGGAGGTGGCGGAGCAGGTGACGCCCGCGGCCCTGGCATTGGGCTGGATGGTGATGGCGTTCGGGCTGTTCGTGCTGGGCGTGGCGCTGGAAGACCGGGCCTGGGCAGGGCGCCTGGAACTGGCGCGCCTGCTGTCGAATGCGCCCGCGCTGTATCTGGCCGGCGCGCTTGGCTTAGTGCTGGTCACGCCGTTGTTCTGGCTGCTGCTGCTCGGCTACAGCTTGCTCAGCCTCGGCGGCCTGGCCCTCTGCCGCCGCGCGACGCTCGGCGCGGCTATTGCGAAAGCGCCGGCGCAGCCAGAGCGTGAGGCCCAACACCAGCAGGCCGCCGAGCACCCATAACTCGTATTTCTTGATGCTGCCCAGCATGCCTTCGAGGATGGCGCCGAAGTGGTAGGCGGCCAGGCCCAGGGCCAGGGCCCAGACTGCGGCGCCGATGCCATTGAGCAGCAGGTAGCGGCGTGGCGGGTAGCCGGACAGGCCGATGGCCACCGGCATGACCGTGCGCAGGCCGTAGACGAAGCGGAAGCTCAGCACCCAGATGTCCGGATGGCGGCGGATATGCTCCAGCGCGCGGTCGCCCATGGCCTGCCAGCGAGGCTTGCGGGCGAGGATCTTGCGCCCATGGCGGCGGCCCATGAAGTACCACAGTTGGTCACCGGCGTAGCTGCCACAAAAGGCCACCAGGACTACCAGCTTGATATCCATGTATTCGCGGAACGCAAGAAACCCGGCGAGCACGAGGATCGTCTCGCCCTCGAAGAACGTGCCGAGAAAAAGGGCAAAATAGCCGAAATCGTTCAGGAATTGTTGAAGCATTTTCTGGCGTGCTGGCGAAATGAACGCGCAGCCTACCCCTTCGGGCGCGATCGGGAAAGTGTCCAAATGTGTCTCGACGTGAACATTTCCTACAAGGACAATGACTGCGGCCACAAGTCGCAGGGTTGCCCTCGGGTGTCACACAGGCGTCATAATGGCCGCTTATAACTGTCGCGCTCGCCCGCCTGCGCGGGCTCAGGAGTCTGCCGTGAGCTTTACCCCCGCCAATCGTCTGTTTCCTGCCACCCGTCTGCGTCGCAATCGTCGGGACGAATTCTCCCGTCGCCTGGTGCGCGAAAACACCCTGACCGTCGATGACCTGATTCTTCCGGTATTCGTGCTGGACGGCGAAGGCCGCCGTGAAGAAGTGCCGTCCATGCCGGGCGTCGAGCGCCTGTCGATCGACCTCCTGCTGGAAGCCGCACAGGGGTGGGTAGAGCTGGGCATTCCGGCGCTGGCGCTGTTCCCGGTGACACCGACCGAAAAGAAATCCCTCGATGGCGCCGAAGCGTGGAACCCGGATGGCATCGCCCAGCGCGCCACCCGTGCCCTGCGTGCCCGCTTCCCGGAGCTGGGGGTGATCACCGACGTGGCCCTTGACCCGTTCACCACCCACGGTCAGGACGGCATCCTCGACGAGGAAGGCTACGTGCAGAACGACATCACCGTCGACGCGCTGGTGCGTCAGGCGCTGTCCCATGCCGAGGCTGGCGCCCAGGTCGTCGCCCCATCGGACATGATGGACGGCCGTCTTGGCGCGATCCGCGAAGCCCTCGAAGTGGCCGGCCACGTCAACGTGCGCATCATGGCCTACTCGGCCAAGTACGCCAGCGCCTACTACGGCCCGTTCCGCGATGCGGTCGGCTCGGCGCTGAACCTGGGCAAGGCCAACAAGGCCTCCTACCAGATGGATCCGGCCAACAGCGACGAGGCCTTGCACGAAGTGGCCACCGACCTCGCCGAAGGCGCCGACATGGTCATGGTCAAGCCGGGCATGCCGTACCTGGACATCGTTCACCGGGTGAAGACCGAGTTCAAGGTGCCGACCTTCGTCTATCAGGTCAGCGGCGAGTACGCCATGCACATGGCTGCGATCCAGAACGGCTGGCTCAGCGAAGCCGTGATCCTTGAATCCCTCACCGCATTCAAACGGGCAGGCGCCGACGGCATCCTGACCTATTTCGCCGTGCGTGCCGCTCAAATGATGAGAGGGCAGTAACGCTCTCCAGGAACGTCAGATGAATAACGAAGTGCTCAACCCTGTCGCGATCAAGGATGCCCAGGCCGTGCCCGAAGAGATGGTGCAGACGCCGCCCGACCTGCCGGCGGTAGCGCAGCCGGAACCTGTCGCTGAAGCCGCCCCTGCTCCAGCGCCTGCGCCGGCTCCGGCGATCGCCGTGCCGAGCCTGGACGACAGCAGCCTGTACATTCATCGCGAGCTTTCGCAGCTGCAGTTCAATATCCGCGTGCTGGAGCAGGCGCTGGACGAGTCGTACCCGCTGCTCGAGCGCCTGAAGTTCCTGTTGATCTTCTCCAGCAACCTGGACGAGTTCTTCGAAATCCGCGTGGCCGGCCTGAAGAAGCAGATCAACTTCGCCCGCGAACAGGCCGGCGCCGACGGCCTGCAGCCGCACCAGGCGCTGGCGCGCATCAGCGAGCTGGTGCATCTCGAAGTGGATCGCCAGTACGCGATCCTCAACGACGTGCTGCTGCCGGAGCTGGAAAAACACGCCATTCGCTTTATCCGCCGCCGTTACTGGACGCCCAAGCTCAAGACCTGGGTACGGCGCTTCTTCCGCGACGAGATCGCGCCGATCATCACCCCGATCGGCCTCGACCCGACCCACCCGTTCCCGCTGCTGGTGAACAAGAGCCTGAACTTCATCGTCGAGCTCGAGGGTGTCGACGCCTTCGGCCGCGATTCGGGCCTGGCGATCATTCCGGCACCGCGCCTGCTGCCGCGGGTAATCCGCGTGCCGGAAGACGTGGGTGGGCCTGGCGACAACTATGTGTTCCTGTCGTCGATGATCCATGCCCATGCCGATGACCTGTTCCAGGGCATGAAGGTCAAGGGTTGCTACCAGTTCCGCCTGACCCGTAACGCCGACCTGGCGCTGGACTCCGAAGAAGTCGACGACCTGGCCCGGGCCCTGCGCGGCGAGCTGTTCTCGCGCCGCTACGGCGATGCGGTGCGCCTCGAGGTGGCCGACACTTGCCCGAAACACCTCTCCGACTACCTGCTCAAGCAGTTCAGCCTGAGCGAGAGCGAGCTGTACCAGGTCAACGGCCCGGTCAACCTGACCCGCCTGTTCAGTATCACCGGGCTCGACAGCCACCCGGAGCTGCAGTACACGCCGTTCACCCCGGCGATCCCCAAGCTGCTCGTCAATGCCGACAACATCTTCAGCGTGATCGGCAAGCAGGACGTGTTGCTGATGCACCCGTTCGAGTCGTTCACCCCGGTGATCGACCTGCTGCGCCAGGCCGCCAAGGACCCGCACGTGCTTGCCGTGCGCCAGACGCTCTATCGCTCGGGCGCCAACTCGGAGATCGTCGACGCCCTGGTGGACGCGGCGCGTAACGGCAAGGAGGTCACTGCGGTGATCGAATTGCGCGCCCGCTTCGACGAAGAGTCCAACCTGCAGATGGCCAGCCGCCTGCAGGCCGCTGGCGCGGTGGTGATCTACGGGGTGGTCGGTTTCAAGACCCACGCCAAGATGATGCTGATCCTGCGCCGCGAGCAGGGCGAGATCGTGCGTTACGCGCACTTGGGGACCGGCAACTACCACGCCGGCAACGCCCGCCTGTACACCGACTACAGCCTGCTGACCTCCGACGACGCCCTCACCGAAGACGTCGGCAAACTGTTCAGCCAGTTGATCGGCATGGGCAAGACCCTGCGCATGAAGAAGCTGCTGCACGCGCCCTTCACCCTGAAGAAGGGCATGCTCGACATGATCGCCCGGGAGACCCAGTTCGCCCTGGAGGGCAAGCCTGCGCACATCATCGCCAAGTTCAACTCGCTGACCGACGCCAAGATCATCAAGGCGCTGTACAAGGCCAGCCAGTCGGGCGTGCGCATCGACCTGGTGGTGCGCGGCATGTGCTGCCTGCGTCCGGGCATCCCGGGCGTTTCGCACAACATCCATGTGCGCTCGATCATCGGCCGCTTCCTCGAGCACACCCGGGTGTTCTATTTCCTCAATGGCGGCGAGGAGCAGATCTACCTGTCCAGTGCCGACTGGATGGAGCGCAACCTCGACAAGCGCGTCGAGACCTGCTTCCCGGTGGAAGGCAAGAAGCTGTTGCTACGGGTCAAGAAGGAACTGGAAGGCTACCTGACCGACAACACCCAGGCCTGGACCTTGCAGCCGGACGGGCGCTACGTGCGCAGCACCCCGACCGGCAACCAGAACCCGCGCAGTGCCCAGGCGACCCTGCTGGAGCGCCTGAGCAACCCGGTGCTCAACGTACGCTGAGGACGAAGCCGACCCGGGCCAGCCACTCCGCCTCGTTGGCGAAGTCGGCCTGGGTCAGCTGGTTCTGTTCCAGCCAGTTGCCAGGGAAAACCACTTCCAGGCTGTTGTCGCCGGCGTGCAGCACCACTTTCGGCATCTGCTGGGTGCCGCGGATGTGGTGGAAGAGAATGGCGAAGCGCAGCAGTACGCACAGGCGGATCAGCTTGATGCCTTCGTCGCCGAACTCGGCGAACTTGTCCTTGGGAATGTTGCGGCGATGGCCGCGCACCAGCAGTGCCATCATCTGCTGGTCTTCGCGGGAGAAGCCGGACAGGTCGGAGTGCTCGATCAGGTAGGCTCCGTGCTTGTGGTAGTGATAATGGGCGATATCCAAGCCCACTTCATGCACTTTCGCCGCCCAACCCAGAAGATCGCGCCAGTTGCCCTCTTCTAGGTCCCATGCCTTGGCTACCTGGTCGAAGGCGTGCAGCGCCTTGCGCTCCACGCGTGCGGCCTGGCCTTGATCGACGTGGTAGCGCTCCATCAGCGAGTTCAGGGTGCGCTCGCGCACGTCCTCGTGGTGATGGCGGCCCAGCAGGTCGAACAGCACGCCCTCACGCAGGGCACCGTCGCAGTGCTCCATGCGCTGCAGCTCCAGCGCGTCGAAGATCGCCTCGAGGATGGCCAGCCCCGCCGGGAAGATGGTGCGGCGATCGGGTTTGACCCCTTCGAAGTCGATCTTGTCGGTCTCGCCCAGCTTGAACAGCTTGCGCTTGACCCAGGCCAGGCCCTCGGCGTTGACCTCGCCATTGCCCAGGCCGCCGGACTTGATAGCGGCGCCGATGGCACGGATGGTCCCGGACGAGCCGATCGCCTCGTCCCAGGTCAGGCGGTGCAGGGCGTTCTCGATGCTCATCAGCTCCAGGCGCGCAGCGGTGTAGGCCTGTGCGTAGCGCGCCGGGGTGATCTTGCCGTCGCGGAAATAACGCTGGGTGAAGCTGACGCAGCCCATTTGCAGGCTTTCGCGCAGCAGCGGCTCGAAACGCTGGCCGATGATGAACTCGGTGCTGCCGCCGCCGATGTCGGCGACCAGGCGCTTGCCCGGGGTGTCGGCCAGGGTGTGGGACACGCCCAGGTAGATCAGGCGCGCCTCTTCACGGCCGGAAATGACCTCGACCGGGTGGCCGAGGATGGCTTCGGCGCGCAGGATGAATTCGTTGCGGTTGCGTGCTTCGCGCAAGGCGTTGGTGCCGACGATGCGCACCGCGCCCTGTGGCATGCCGTTGATCAGTTGGGCGAAGCGCTTGAGGCATTCCAGGCCGCGTTGCATGGCTTCTTCGCTGAGCCTGCGCTCATCGTCGATGCCGGCGGCGAGCTGAACCTTTTCTCCAAGCCTTTCGAGGATGCGGATTTCCGTGTGATGGGCCTTGGCCACGACCATGTGGAAGCTGTTGGAGCCCAGGTCGATGGCGGCGATCAGAGACAGGTTCTTCGCGGTGGTATGCGGCATGGTCTGGAGGTTCTCGGTCGTTAACCCGGCAATCGTGCCACGATCGTGGTCCTACGCCAACGAGCGGCACGGCAAGGCTTGATGCATGGCAATGTCATAGCAATGTTATGACCGTGATATGACAGTTTCGATTCGTGGCGTCTTGCACAACTATAGTTACACTCAATCGTCTGTGGCTTCCTGTCGCGCCTGGGTGCGGCTATGATGGGCAACGTTTTTTTGTGCTTACGACCTGGAGATATCCATGAGCAGCGATCTTATCAAACATGTCACCGACGCCAGCTTCGAAGCCGACGTACTCAAGGCTGAAGGCGCGGTGCTGGTCGACTACTGGGCTGAATGGTGCGGCCCATGCAAGATGATCGCGCCGGTACTGGACGACATCGCTTCGGAATATGAAGGCAAGGTGACCATCGCCAAGCTGAACATCGACGAAAACCAGGAAACCCCGGCCAAGCACGGCGTGCGTGGTATCCCGACGCTGATGCTGTTCAAGAACGGCAACGTCGAGGCCACCAAGGTCGGCGCATTGTCCAAGTCGCAGCTCAAAGCGTTCCTCGACGCCAGCCTGTGATTGGATGAAGCCCCGCAAATGCGGGGCTTTTCTTTATCTGTTGTAGGTGGTTTTCCTGAGGGCTGGCGAGCCCCGGCCTTGCGACCATCCAGTCGGATAGCCCCGTAAAACACTGGCCAAAACCACTAGACGTCGAAAAAAGCAAGTGTTACATTCGGCCTCGCACTGCTTCTCCAGTGCCCTCTGCACGCCGTCGCCGAAGCATCCCTAATTCGAATCAGTACGCGATCCTGTCGCCATCTAGCGGCGCGGCCTCATTAAGCCAACTGCTTAATTTTTCCCTTCCTTACATGATTACGTCACTCCCCTTATGAACCTGACAGAACTCAAGCAAAAGCCGATTACCGATCTTTTGGAAATGGCCGAACAGATGGGCATCGAAAACATGGCCCGTTCGCGCAAACAGGACGTGATTTTCGCCCTGCTGAAGAAGCATGCGAAAAGCGGCGAAGAGATCTCGGGTGACGGCGTGCTGGAGATTCTCCAGGATGGTTTCGGTTTCCTGCGTTCGGCGGATGCCTCTTACCTGGCCGGCCCTGATGACATCTACGTTTCGCCCAGCCAGATCCGTCGCTTCAACCTGCGCACCGGCGACACCATCGTCGGCAAGATCCGCCCACCAAAGGAAGGCGAGCGTTACTTCGCGCTGCTGAAGGTCGATACCATCAACTTCGACCGTCCGGAAAACGCGAAGAACAAGATCCTCTTCGAAAACCTGACGCCGTTGTTCCCCAACAAGCGCCTGAAGATGGAAGCCGGTAACGGCTCCACCGAAGACCTCACCGGTCGTGTGATCGACCTGTGCGCCCCGATCGGCAAAGGCCAGCGTGGCCTGATCGTCGCACCGCCGAAAGCCGGTAAGACCATCATGCTGCAGAACATCGCGGCCAACATTACCCGTAACAACCCCGAGTGCCACCTGATCGTCCTGCTGATCGACGAGCGCCCGGAAGAAGTGACCGAGATGCAGCGCACCGTGCGCGGCGAAGTGGTCGCTTCGACCTTCGACGAGCCGCCGACCCGCCACGTGCAGGTTGCCGAGATGGTCATCGAGAAGGCCAAGCGCCTGGTCGAGCACAAGAAAGACGTGGTCATCCTGCTCGACTCCATCACCCGTCTGGCGCGTGCCTACAACACCGTGATCCCGAGCTCCGGCAAGGTGCTGACCGGTGGTGTCGACGCCCACGCCCTGGAGAAGCCGAAGCGCTTCTTCGGTGCCGCCCGTAACATCGAGGAAGGCGGTTCGCTGACCATCATCGCCACCGCGCTGGTCGAAACCGGCTCGAAGATGGACGAGGTGATCTACGAAGAGTTCAAGGGTACCGGCAACATGGAGCTGCCCCTGGACCGCCGCATCGCCGAGAAGCGTGTGTTCCCGGCCATCAACATCAACAAGTCCGGTACCCGTCGCGAAGAGCTGCTGACCGCCGACGACGAACTGCAGCGCATGTGGATCCTGCGCAAGCTGCTGCACCCGATGGACGAGATCGCCGCCATCGAGTTCCTGGTCGACAAGCTCAAGCAGACCAAGACCAACGATGAGTTCTTCCTGTCGATGAAGCGCAAGTAAGCGTTTCAGACCGGCATTGATTGGGGCTGCCTTGCAGCCCATCGCGGGGCAAGCCCGCTCCCACGGAATCTGTGGGAGCGGGCTTGCCCCGCGATGGGATCGCAAAGCGGCCCCTTTTCATTTTTTGCCCCCAAACAAGGCGTGAACGGCGCTACACTCTGCACCCCGACCGATACGCCCAACACGAGGCCCTTGCATGCAGTATCGCGATCTACGCGACTTCATTCGTGGCCTGGAACAGCGCGGTGAACTCAAGCGCATCCAGGTTCCCATCTCCCCAGTTCTGGAAATGACCGAAGTCTGCGACCGCACGCTGCGCGCCAAGGGTCCGGCCTTGCTCTTCGAAAAACCCACCGGCTTCGACATGCCGGTGCTGGGCAACCTGTTCGGGACCCCCGAGCGCGTGGCCATGGGCATGGGCGCCGAGTCGACCGAAGAACTGCGCGAGATCGGCAAGCTGCTGGCGTTTCTCAAGGAGCCCGAGCCGCCGAAGGGCCTGAAGGACGCCTGGTCGAAGCTGCCGATCTTCAAGAAGGTCGTGTCCATGGCGCCGAAGGTGGTCAAGGACGCGGTGTGCCAGGAAATCGTGGTCGAAGGCGATGATGTCGACCTCGGCCAGCTGCCGATCCAGCACTGCTGGCCGGGCGATGTTGCGCCACTGATCACCTGGGGCCTGACCGTGACTCGCGGGCCGAACAAGGACCGCCAGAACCTGGGTATCTATCGCCAGCAGGTGATTGGCCGCAACAAGGTGATCATGCGCTGGCTGAGCCACCGCGGCGGGGCGCTGGACTACCGCGAATGGTGCGAGAAGCATCCTGGCCAGCCGTTCCCGGTAGCCGTGGCGTTGGGCGCGGACCCGGCGACCATCCTCGGTGCCGTGACCCCGGTCCCGGACACGCTTTCCGAGTACGCCTTCGCTGGCCTGTTGCGTGGCAACCGCACCGAACTGGTCAAGTGCCGTGGTAACGACCTGCAGGTACCGGCCACCGCCGAGATCATCCTCGAGGGCGTGATCCACCCCGGCGAGATGGCCCCGGAAGGCCCGTACGGCGACCATACCGGCTACTACAACGAGGTGGACAGCTTCCCGGTGTTCACCGTCGAGCGCATCACCCACCGGCAAAAGCCGATCTACCACAGCACCTACACCGGCAGGCCGCCGGATGAGCCGGCGATCCTCGGCGTGGCGCTGAACGAAGTGTTCGTGCCGATCCTGCAGAAGCAGTTCCCCGAGATCACCGACTTCTACCTGCCGCCCGAAGGCTGCTCGTACCGCATGGCGGTGGTGACCATGAAGAAGCAGTACCCTGGCCATGCCAAGCGCGTGATGCTGGGTGTGTGGTCGTTCCTGCGACAGTTCATGTACACCAAGTTCGTTATCGTCACCGACGACGATATCAACGCTCGCGACTGGAACGATGTGATCTGGGCCATCACCACGCGCATGGACCCCAAGCGTGATACGGTGATGATCGACAACACCCCGATCGACTACCTCGACTTCGCGTCGCCGGTATCGGGGCTGGGGTCGAAGATGGGCCTGGACGCCACGCACAAATGGCCGGGCGAGACTACACGCGAATGGGGCCGGGTCATCGTCAAGGACGAGGCCGTCACCCGCCGTATCGATGAGCTGTGGGACCAGTTGGGAATAGATTGATGCAGGTAACCTTGCAGCCTTCCGGGGCGGTACTGGCGGTCGAACCGGGTGAAAGGATTCTGGATGCGGCACGGCGCCTGGGCTATGACTGCCCGAACAGCTGCCGCAATGGCAACTGCCATGTGTGTGCCGCGCTGCTGGTGGAAGGCAGTGTTCGCCAGGAAGGCCAGGTGCGCGATCACGGTGAGCTGTTCACCTGCATCGCCGAGCCGCTGGAGGACTGTGTGTTGCTGTGGGATGGTGTGCTGGCCCTGGGCGAGCTGCCGCTGCGCAAGCTGGCTTGTACCGTGAGCGAGTGCGTCGAGATCGGTGGCGATGTCTGGCGCGTGCGCCTGCGCGCGCCGGCCGGCAAGCCGCCCCGCTACCACGCCGGGCAATACCTGATGATCGAGCGTGAGGGCATGGACAAGGCAGCTTTTTCGCTCGCTTCGGCGCCCCACGGTGGGCGTGAGCTGGAGCTACATGTGCTGGCCCGCGAAAGCAGTGCCGTGCAGTTGATCCAGCAGTTGCAGCGCAATGGCCTGGCCCGCATCGAACTGCCATTTGGTGATGCGCACCTGGCAGAGTTGCCCGACGGCCCGCTGGTACTGATCGCCGCCGGTACCGGTATGGGGCAGATGCACAGCCTGATCGAGCACTGCCGGGCGCAGGGCTTCAAGCACCCGGTGCACTTGTACTGGGGGGTGCGCCGGCCTGAAGACTTCTACCAGATCGAGCACTGGGCCGAGTGGGAGCGCCTGCCGAACCTGTTCCTGCACAAGGTGGTCAGCGATCTGTGCGGTTGGGAAGGGCGGTGTGGCCTGCTCCACGAAGCGGTATGCGAGGACATCTGCGACCTCAACCAGGTGCATGTCTATGCCAGTGGCTCGCCGAACATGGTCTACGCCACCCTCGATGCATTGGTCGAGGCAGGCATGGATGCCCACCGCATGCGGGCTGACGTGTTCGCCTACGCGCCACGCGGGTGAAGTAACCCGGCACGCTGCAAGGGCGTGTCGGGTTTAATAACCAAGTGTTTTCCTGTTGATTATATGGCGGAGATTGTTACCGGTGCGGGTAATAAGTTTCGCTATACTCGGACTATTAGTTTCCGTTCAGCGGATGCTTTAATGAAATCCTGTTTTCGGGGTTGAGTGCAAAGTGCGTTCTGCCTTACGTTAGGTGCCAGGTAAGTCGCCGGGCAAACCCGTTCCCACGCGATCCTGGTAGGCCTTTGTGGAAGCGGGCTTGCCCCGCGATAGCATCCGAACAGGCACGGCAATACCTGCACTTTGGTAGTTCTCAGGAATTAATGGCGGCAGCTCATGTCGACACTTGAAAGTTCATCCTGGCAAGTCTCCTATCCGCCGTCGCTCGACTTCGGCCAACAACTCACCGCCGAACAATTGCATCGCTCGATGCAGGACACGATGTCGCAACATGAGGGCGGCCCGGTCTGGCTGTTTGCCTATGGTTCGCTGATCTGGCGCCCCGAATGCAACTCGGTCGAGCGCCAGCGGGCGCGGGTGCATGGTTATCACCGCGGCCTCTACCTGTGGTCCCACGAACACCGTGGCACCCCGGAGTGCCCGGGCCTGGTGTTCGGCCTGGACCGTGGCGGCTCCTGCAGCGGCTTCGCCTTCCGTCTGGACGAAACCAACCTGCACGACTCGCTGATGGCCCTGTGGCAGCGTGAGATGCCGTTCCCGGCTTATCGTCCGCATTGGTTGAGCTGCCGCCTGGACGATGGTAGCAAGGTGCAGGCGCTGGGTTTCGTACTTGAGCGGCACCTGCCGTGCTACGCGGGCAATCTGCCGGACACCCTGCTCAGCCAGATCCTCGCCAGCGCCAAGGGGCGTTACGGCACCACGCGCGATTACGTGGAGCAGACCCTCAACGCCCTGCGCAGCCACCAGATGCCCGATCGCAACCTGGAAGCGCGCTTCAGGCGTTGCCACAACCTGCGCGAGGTGTGAGCCCCGCGCATCGGGTTCATTCCTGGCCGGCGGCGGTGCCGAGGAACTTGCGCAGGAACTGACGTGTGCGCTCTTCCTTCGGGTTGGCGAACAGCGCCTTGGCCTCGCCCTGCTCGACGATCACGCCCTTGTCGAAGAAGATCACCCGGTTGGCGACATCGCGGGCGAAGCTCATCTCGTGGGTGACGATGATCATGGTGCGCTTCTCCTCGGCCAAGCCGCGGATGGTTTCCAGCACTTCGCCGACCAGTTCGGGGTCGAGCGCCGAGGTGGGCTCGTCGAACAGGATCACTTCCGGCTCCATGGCCAGGGCGCGGGCGATGGCCACCCGTTGTTGCTGGCCGCCGGACAGGCGCCGGGGGTAGGCGTCCTCCTTGCCTGCCAGGCCGACCTTGGCCAACAGGCGCCTGGCCAGCTCGATGGCCTTGTCACGGGGCGTCTTCTTGACGATCACCGGCCCTTCGATAACGTTCTCCAAGGCGGTGCGGTGAGGGAACAGGTTGAAGTTCTGGAACACGAACCCGGCCTGTTGGCGCAGGCGGCGGATAGCACTCTGCTGGCCACCTAACGGACGCTTGGCATCGATGCTGATATCGCCGATCTGGATGCGCCCGGCGTCGGGGGTTTCCAGCAGGTTCAGGCAGCGCAGGAAGGTGGTCTTGCCCGAGCCGCTGGGGCCGATGATGGCCACCACTTCGCCGGGCTGCACGCTCAGGTCGATGCCGTTGAGCACGGTCTGGCCCTTGAACTGCTTGGTCAGGCCTTCTACTACGATCATCTCAATGCTCCTGGTCGTGCTGGTTGACCCGCGCTTCCATGCGGTTCTGGAAGTGCGCCAGGATGCTGCAGAGGATCCAGTAGACCACCGCGACAGCCAGGTACATGGTGAAGACCTCGAAGGTCCGTGCGGTGATCAGCTGCGCCTGGCGGAACAGCTCGGGCACCTGGATGGTCGCCGCCAGGGCGGTGTCCTTGACCAGCGAGATGAAGCTGTTGCCCAGCGGAGGCAGGGCAGTGCGCAGGGCCTGCGGCAGGATCGCCCGGCGCATGGCCTGGGTGCGGGTCATGCCGATGCTGGCGGCGGCTTCCCACTGGCCACGGTCGATCGAGGAGATTGCCGCGCGGAGGATCTCGCAGATATACGCCGCCATGTTCAGCGACAGACCAATCAGCGAGGCCGGGATCGGATCGAGCTCGATGCCGATCTGCGGCAGGCCGAAGTAGATCACGAACAGCTGCACCAGCAGCGGCGTGCCGCGGAAGAACGACACATAGATGCGCGCCAGCCAGTCCAGCGGCAGGATCTTCGACAGCCGCATCAGCGCCAGGGCAAAGCCCAGCACCAGGCCAAAGAACATGCCGCCGACGCTGAGCAGCACGGTATAACCCGCGCCCTTCAACAGGAAGGGCGCGGAATCGACAACGAGTTGCAGGCTTTCAGCGATCATTTGGTGACATCGGCACCGAAGTATTTCTCGGACAGCTTGGCCAGCGAGCCGTCGGCCTTGAGCTTGTCGATGGCCTTGTTCAGCGCATCGAGCAGTTCAGGTTCGCCTTTGCGCAAGGCCACGCCCGATTCCAGCTTGGAGAATTTCTCGCCAGCGAGTGCGGTCGGTTTCTTGTCCTTGGCGGTTTTCTGGACGTACTCGAGTGCAGCCAGGCGATCGATCAGGATGGCGTCGATACGACCGTTGCGCAGGTCGGCGAACTTGGTCGGGTCATCTTCGTAGGTGCGCACATCGGCTGTCGGCACATCCTGTTTCACCCATTGCTCATAGTTGGTGCCCAGGCCGACACCGACCTTCTTGCCACCGAGATCGGCGGCAGTCTTGATGTTTTTCTCGTTGTCACTGCCCTTGAGTACCAGGGCCTGAATGCCGGAAACGGTGTAGGGCTCGGAGAAATCGTACTTCTTCTTGCGTTCCTCGGAGATGGTCACCTGGTTGATCACCACGTCCAGGCGCTTGGATTCCAGTGCGGCGAGGATGCCGTCCCACTTGGTCGGCTGGACCTTGGCCTTGACCCCCAGCTCCTTGGCCAGCAACTCGGACAGCTCGACCTCGAAGCCGGTCAGCTTGCCGTTTTCGTCCTGGAAGCTGAACGGTGGGTAGGTGCCTTCCAGGCCGACGTTGATCACGCCTTTTTCCTGGATGGTCTTCAACTGTTCGCCGGCAAAGGCCTGGCCGAGCAGGCCGGCGCCGAGCAGGAGCGCCAGGCTGGCGTTGAGAAGGGGTTTGGCGAATTTGGTCATGGCATGCCCCGCGCTTGTTGTGGAAGTAGTGAGGTGGCGACTATAGAGGTGGGCTTCATAGGCCGGGAAATAATAAAAAATCAGGTTGTTATTCCAAAGCTGCAAATTGCAGCGGCTTATACCCGACTTAGCTCAGGATGGAATAAAGCGTTGTTTTTTCCAAGAGGCAGATTTGACGTATCGTGTTTTGCACCTCCTTGTAGGAGCGTATGCAAATAGAGAAAGCCGCCTGGCAGGAGAAACACCGTGAGCGAACAACCATCAACCGGGCACTGGCAACTGCAGGGTATCGTCAGTGGCCTGCGCAACGCCCGCGAGCAGTGGCGCAGCAGCAATGGCCGCAGCAGCGGCGAGCAGGGCGGGCGCGAACTGCCGTCGCGCGAGGCGCTGCGGCAGATTCTCGAACAGCTGTGCGGCGCGCTGTTCCCCATGCGCCTGGGGCCGGTGGACCTGCGCGAGGAAAGCGAGGACTTCTATGTGGGCCACACCCTCGACGCCGCCCTCACCGCGCTGCTGGCCCAGGCCCGTCTGGAACTGCGCTACGCGGCGCGCCATGGCAAGACCGATGTGGTCGATGTCGATACCCACGCCCTGCGCCTGATCCAGGATTTCGCCGCGGCCCTGCCGGCGCTGCGCGTGCTGCTGGACACCGACGTACTCGCCGCCTTCCACGGTGACCCGGCGGCGCGCAGCGTCGACGAGGTGCTGCTGTGCTACCCCGGCATCCTGGCGATCATCCACCACCGGCTGGCCCACCACCTCTATCGAGCCGGCCTGCCGCTGCTGGCGCGGATCAGTTCGGAGCTGGCGCACTCGGCCACCGGCATCGACATCCACCCCGGTGCGCAGATCGGCCCGAGCTTCTTCATCGACCACGGCACCGGCGTGGTGATCGGCGAGACCGCGATCATCGGTGAGCGGGTGCGCATCTACCAGGCGGTGACCCTGGGCGCCAAGCGCTTCCCCAGCGACGAGTCCGGCACCTTGCACAAGGGCCTGGCGCGGCACCCGATCGTCGAGGACGACGTGGTGATCTACGCCGGCGCGACCATCCTCGGGCGGATCACCATCGGCAAGGGTTCTACCATTGGCGGCAACGTCTGGCTGACCCGCAGCGTGCCGGCTGACAGCAACATTACCCAGGCGAACCTGCAGCTCGATTGCGAGGGCAAGAAAGCCCTCTAGCTCAAGGCTTTTGAGGCGTGGCGGCGGGAGTTCCCGCCCCCACCTCGATCACGCCCTGGAGCGGCATCGGGTCGCATTGAAATCCAATCCATGTTTAACTTGAACGCTTGTTCAACGAAAAACGCTGGTCCATTGCCGGTGTTCAAAAGGAGGAATCGCCTTTGCTGAACCCGTTCAATCCGAACCTCACGTCCCGTGACGAGGTGCCTGTTCGATGAGTGCACCGACCCCCGATCTTGCCAACGGCAAGATCCGCATGAACCCCCCCGTGTTCTATTTCGCGGCAAGCTTCATCCTCATTTTCGGCCTGATCGTCATCGCCCAGCCCCAGGCTGCCGGCGAGTGGTTGCTGGCCGCGCAGAACTGGGCGGCCAACACGGTCGGCTGGTACTACATGCTGGCCATGACCCTGTACCTGGTCTTCGTGGTGGTCACCGCCTTGTCGGGCTACGGCAAGATCAAGCTCGGCGCCGACCATGACGAGCCCGAGTTCAGCTACCTGTCCTGGGCCGGCATGCTGTTCGCCGCCGGCATCAGCATCACGCTGTTCTTCTTCTGCGTCTCCGAACCGCTGACCCACATGCTCCAGCCGCCACAAGGTGAGGCGGGCACGGCCGAGGCCGGGCGCCAGGCGATGCAGATCCTGTTCCTGCACTGGGGCCTGCACGGCTGGGGTGTGTTCGCCTTCGTCGGCATGGCACTCGCCTACTTCGCCTACCGTCACAACCTGCCACTGGCCCTGCGCTCGGCGCTATACCCGCTGATCGGCAAGCGCATCAACGGGCCGATCGGCTACGCAGTGGATGGCTTCGGCATCATCGCCACGGTATTCGGCCTGGGCGCCGACATGGGCTTCGGCGTACTGCACCTGAACGCAGGCCTGGACTACCTGTTCGGCATCAGCCACAGCCAATGGGTGCAGGTGATCCTCATCACCCTGATGATGGGCGCGGCCGTGGCCGTGGCGGTCGCCGGGGTAGAGAAGGGCGTGCGGGTGATGAGCGACATCAACCTGTTCCTGGCCTGCGCGCTGCTGCTGTTCGTGCTGTTCGCCGGGCCCACCCAGCACCTGTTCAATACGCTGATCCAGAACCTCGGTGACTACCTTGGCGCCCTGCCGCGCAAGAGCTTCGATGTGTACGCCTACGGCGAGCAGCGCGACTGGCTGGGCGGTTGGACGGTGTTCTACTGGGCCTGGTGGATTGCCTGGGCGCCGTTCGTGGGGTTGTTCATCGCCCGTATCTCGCGGGGCCGGACCATTCGCGAGTTCGTCTTCGGCGTGCTGCTGATCCCGCTGGGCTTCACCCTGGCGTGGATGTCGATCTTCGGCAACAGCGCCCTGGACCAGGTGATCAACCACGGCATGACCGCGCTCGGCCAGTCAGCCCTCGACAACCCGTCGATGAGCCTGTACCTGCTGCTGGAAACCTACCCGTGGAGCAAGACGGTGATCGCCGTGACGGTGTTCATCAGTTTCGTGTTCTTCGTCACTTCTGCCGACTCCGGCACCGTGGTGCTGTCGACGCTGTCGGCCAAGGGCGGCGGCGCCGACGAGGACGGCCCGAACTGGCTGCGGATCTTCTGGGGTGCGATGACTGCGCTGATTACCAGCAGCCTGCTGTTCGCCGGCAGCATCGACTCGCTGAAGTCGGCGGTGGTGCTGACCTCGTTGCCGTTCTCGCTGATCCTGCTGTGCATGATGTGGGGGCTGCACAAGGCCTTCTACCTGGAAAGCCAGCGGCAGATCGCACAGATGCATTCGCTGGCGCCGTTCGCCCAATCCCGGCGCGGGCGTGGTGGCTGGCGCCAACGCCTGAGCCAGGCGGTGCACTTCCCGTCTCGGGACGAGGTGTATCGCTTCATGGACGACGTGGTGCGCCCGGCCATCGCCGAGGTGCGCGAGGTGTTCGAGCAGAAGGGCCTGGTGTTGATCACCCAGGACGACCCGAGCCATGACAACGTCAGCCTGAAGATCGGCCATGGCGAGGAGCAGCCGTTCATCTACCAGGTGCAGATGCGCGGCTACTTCACGCCATCGTTCGCCTTGGGCGGGCTGGGGACCCAGGACTTGAAGAACCGCCGCTACTACCGTGCGGAGGTGCATCTGTCCGAGGGCAGCCAGAACTACGACCTGGTGGGCTACAGCAAGGAACAGATCATCAACGACATCCTCGACCAGTACGAGCGGCACATGCAGTACCTGCACCTGGTCAGGTAGAACGCTGGGGACGCTCCCGCAGGTTTGTGGCAAAACCTGTGGGAGCTGGCCTGCCAGCGAAAGGAGGCCAACGGCCTCCCCGGATCTTTCAGAACGGCGCATCCCCCAGGATGGTCGCCCGATGCATCACCCGCCGGCTGGGGCGGTAGTCATCCACCGCAAAGTGCTGCGTCACGCGGTTGTCCCAGAACGCCACGTCATTTTCCTGCCAACGCCAGCGAATGCTGAACTCTGGCCGCGTCGCATGGGCGAACAGCAGCTTGAGCAGCGCCTCGCTCTCCAGTTCGTTCAGTTCGTTGATCCGCGTGGTGAACCCTTCATTGACGAACAATGCCTTGCGTCCACTGACCGGGTGGGTGCGTACCACCGGGTGCGACAGCGGCGGGTTGTTGCGCCGGGTCGCCTCCCAGCGTGCCAGGTCCTCGGGCGTGGTGCCGAAACGCTCCAGCGGGAACGACTTGGTGAAGTCATGGGTGGCGGTCAGGCCGTCGAGCATCTCGCGCAGTGGCGCCGACAGCGCCTCGAACGCAGCTATGCCGCTGGCCCACAGGGTATCGCCACCATAGGCCGGCAGCTGCTTGGCACTGAGCACCGCGCCCAGCGCCGGGGTCGGCAGGAAGGTTACGTCGGTGTGCCACACGGCGTTGTCGCGCACGTCGGTGACTGCGGTGTCGAGGATCAACACCTGCGGTGTGTCCGGCACATTGGGGTAGATCGGGTGGATATGCAGGTCGCCGAAGCGGGCAGCGAAGCGCGCCTGCTGCTCGGGGGAGATCGGTTGGTCGCGGAAGAACAGCACCTGGTGCTCGAGCAGCGCCTGCTCGATGGCGTCACGCTGTTCGGCAGTGATGTCGCGGCTGAGGTCCACGCCGCTGATCTGCGCGCCCAGTGCCGGGCTCAAGGGGGTAACGGTCAGGCTCATGTCGTTTCTCGTTCCAGGTGCCGGGTTGCCGGCGTGGTCATTCAGGGGTCAATGGCTCTGGCCGTGCCAGGGCACCAGCTTGCGCTGCAGGGCGCGCAGGCCCATCTCCAGGGCGAAGGCGATCAGGGCGATCAGCAGGATCCCCAGCACCACTACATCGGTGACCAGGAACTGCGCCGCCGACTGCACCATGAAGCCCAGGCCACTGGTGGCTGCGATCAGCTCGGCAGCGACCAGGGTCGACCAGCCCACACCGAGGCCGATGCGGATGCCGGTGAGAATGTCGGGCAGGGCGCTGGGCAGGATCACGTGGCGTATCAACTGGGCTTTGCTGGCTCCCAACGATTGGGCCGCGCGCAGCTTGGCCGGGTCCACGGTGCGCACGCCAGTGGCGGTGGCGATGGCGATCGGGGCGAAGATGGCCAGGTAGATCAGCAGCACCTTCGACAGCTCGCCAATGCCGCACCAGATGACGATCAGTGGCAGGTAGGCCAGCGGCGGAATCGGCCGGTAGAATTCGATCAGCGGATCGAGGATGCCGCGGGCCACGCGGTTGTAGCCGATGGCGATGCCCACCGGGATGGCGGTCAGGGTGGCGAACAGCAGCGCCAGGCCGATGCGCCCCAGGCTGGCGCCCAGGTGCTGCCACAGGCTGGCGTCCATGTAGCCCTGGGTGAGCAGCGTCCAGCCCTTGGCCAGGATATCGGCGGGCGAGGGCAGGAATAGCGGCTCGATCCAGCCGGCGGCGGTAACCAGCCACCACACCAACAGCAGCGATGCCAGGGTGAGGGCGCTGATCCAGCGGGTCGGCAAGGGCTTGCGGGTTTTCACGACAGGTGGCGTCCGGGGGGCCTGCTTGGCGGCGGCCGGCAATTCGATGCTGCTCATGCGGACTCCTGGCGTTGCGAGAACACCCGCGCCAGCACGTGCTCGCGGGTTTCGATGAAGCGTGGATCGGATTTGATCGCCCGGGCCGACTCACCAGCGGCGTAGCGCTGGCCGAAGTCCAGTTGCAGGCGTTCGACCACGCGCCCCGGATTGGGCGCCAGGAGCACCAGCTCGGTGGCGAGGAACACCGCTTCTTCAATGTCGTGGGTGATCAGGAACACTGGCTTGGCGGTGCGCTGCCAGACCTGCAGCAGCAGCTCCTGCATCTGTTCGCGGGTAAAGGCATCGAGGGCGCCGAACGGTTCATCCATCAACAGCACCCGTGGGTCGGCGGCCAGCGCCCGGGCCAGGCCGACACGTTGTTTCTGCCCGCCGGACAATTGCCATACACGCCGCTCGCCGAAGCCGGCCAGGTCGACCAGTGCGAGCATCTCTCGCGCCTTGGCTTCACGCTGCGCACGCGGCACGCCAGCCAGCTCCAGGCCGAAAGCGACGTTGCCGAGCACGTCCTGCCAGGGCAGCAGGGCATCGTCCTGGAACACCACGCCGCGCTCGGCGCCCGGGCCTTGCACCGGTGCGCCATCGAGGGTGATGTGCCCGCCACTGGGGGCGACGAAGCCTGCGATCAGGTTGAGTAGCGAGGTCTTGCCGCTGCCGGAAGGCCCGAGGGCCACCAGCAGCTGGCGCGGACCCAGGCTCAGGTTGATGTCGGCCAGCACCGGGGTGGTGGCGCCGGGGTACTGTGCACTGATGCGCTCCAGCTCGAGCAAGGCCATGACGGGCTCCGGATCAGTTGGGCAGGTACTGGGCGCTGACGTAGGGCGCGTAGTCCGGCAGCACGGCATCGACCTTGCCCTGCTGCTTGAGGAAGGTGGCGGTGTCGGTCAGCGCCTGGGTGGTCGGTGCGCCGAGTGCGCTGGCCTGGTCGGCGGCCAGTGGGTAGACGTTGCCCTGCAGCAGTACCGGAATATCGGCGGGCTTGGCGCCAGACAGCTTGACCAGCTTGGCGACGTTGTCCTTGTCGGCTAGCCAGGCTTTCGGGTCCTTGCGGTAGTCGGCATAGGCGTCGAGGGTGACCTTGGCGAACGACTTGACGATCTCCGGGTGCTTGGCGGCGAAGTCCTTGCGCACGATCCAGGCATCGAAGGTCGGCGCGCCTTTCTCGGCCAGCTCGCCGGAGGTAATCAGCACCTTGCCGTTCTCCTTGGCCACGCCCAGGGCCGGGTCCCAGACGTAGGTGGCGTCGATGTCGCCGCGTTTCCAGGCGGCGATGATCGCCGGTGGCGCGAGGTTGAGGATCTGCACTTTCGACGGGTCGATGTTCCAGCTCTTCAGCGCGGCCAACAGGCTGTAGTGGCCGGTGGAAACGAACGGCACGGCGACTTTCTTGCCCACCAGGTCCTGCGGGGTCTTGATGCTGTCGCGGGCGACCAGGGCTTCACCGGCGCCGATCTGGGTGGCGATCAGGAAGGTTTCCACAGGCAATTTGCGGGTGGCGGCGGCGGCCAGCGGGCTGGAGCCGAGGTAGCCGATCTGCACGTCGCCCGAGGCGACGGCGGTGATCACGTCGGCGCCGTTGTCGAACTTGCGCCAGTCGATGCTGGCCTTGCTGTCCTTTTCATAGGTGCCATCGACCTGGGCCACCTTGGCCGGGTCGACGGTGGTCTGGTAGGCGACGGTCAGGTCGGCGGCCTGGGCCAGCCAGCTGGCACTGGCGAGGGTCAGGGCGGCGAACAGGCGCAGCGGAGCATGCGGGATCATGGTTGAACCTCTCGTCAGGCATTCGGGGATAGATGGCGAGAAGACTAGATGATCTAAGAAATATGAAATAAATAACTTTTTAGAATTAGCTTAAAAGCCAATCGCTCTGACCCCCCAGCCGTGTGGGGCGGCGGTGCCGGTGGCGGAATCCCCCAAGCTAGCTACGCTTGATCGGTTCCGACGGGAGGCCGTTGGTCGCCACCCCTGCAAACGTTTGCACATAACCTAAAGGTATGATTGACGGCGTCGATACAACGATTTGCAGGAATGGTTCCGATGTTATTCCGTAAAAATCTTACAGATTCACAAAACGGTCATTTTGGATTTATAGGATTGTCATTATCCTGTAGCGCAGGTCGGCGGGTTAGACCAAAGTCGCGAATCGATCGTTAGCGATTGACTAGGCGGTCACGCTTTGGTGCTAAATCGCCAATCCGGGTGAGTGGGGCAGCAGACTCCGCCGCTTGAGACGCACAAAAATTAGAACGTAGAGGAGCAAAACATGTACAAGTCCAGCCTGGCCCTGGCCGTGGCACTGGGGGTTCTCGCCCAACAAGCAGGCGCTGCAGGTTTCATCGAGGACAGCAAGCTGTCCCTGAGCTCGCGCACCATGTACTTCAACAACGACAACCGTGCCAAAGGTGCCGACAACCGCGAGTCGGGTCAGGGCTTCAAGCTCGACTATATCTCCGGTTTCACCGAAGGCACCGTAGGTTTCGGCGTTGACGCTCAGGCCCTGTGGGGTATCCACCTGGATGGTGGTCGTGGCAAACACCCGAACAGCAGCTCGTTCTTCCCTAGCGAGACCAACGGCTCGGCGGTGGACCAATGGACCCGTTTCGGTGCCAATGCCAAGGCGCGCTTCTCCAAGACCGAAGCTCACTTCGGTAGTGCCCTCGCACCGATGCTTCCGATTCTGGTCTCCAATGATGGCCGTCTGCTGCCGCAAACCTTTGAAGGTGCTACCGTCACCTCGAAGGAAATCGACAATCTGACCATCAACGCTGGTCAGCTGACGCACGCCATGGGCCGCGCTTCGAGCAACCGCACAGGCTTGTCGGTTTCCGGTGCGCCTGCTGACAGCAACAAGTTCCGCTACGGCGGTCTGGACTACAAGCTCACTCCAGACCTGACGCTGCAGTACTACTACTCGAACCTGGAAGACTTCTACAAGCAGCATTTCCTCGGCGCCACTCATGTCTTCAAGATCGCCGACGATCAGTCCTTCAAGACTGACCTGCGCTACTTTGACAGCAGCAGCGATGGCAAGAACGGTCACGATGCCAACTATGCCTTCGACAACAACAAGGGTTACGCCAAGAACAAAGGCGAGGTCGACAACAAGACTTGGTCGGCCATGTTCACTTACACCCTGGGCGGCCACGCGTTCCTGCTCGGCCATCAGCGTGTGAGCGATGACGGCGCGTTCGTCTGGCTGAACCAGGGTGGCGTCGTTGACGGTAATGGTCGTTCGGAAGGTGCGGCAGGGTCGAGCTTCTACCTGTTCACCGACAGCATGATCAACCAGTTCGCGCGTGCGGGCGAGAACACCACCTTCGGCCAGTATTCCTATGATTTCGCACGCCTCGGGGTGCCGGGCTTGAAGGCGTCTGTTTCGTACCTGCGCGGTACCGATGTGCGTTACGCATCCGGCCATGGCACCTACAGCGAGTGGGAACGAGACGCGCGTATCGACTACGTCATCCAGGAAGGCACGCTCAAGGGGCTGGGCTTCAGCCTGCGTCAAGGTGTCTACCGTGGTACCAACGGCGACACCAACGAGTTCACCAAGGACACGGATCAGACCCGCTTCATCGTGAACTACACTTACAACTTCCTGTAAGTCGTAGCGCTACGCAAAAAAGCCTCGCCTGATGCGAGGCTTTTTTGTGCCTGCGTATTTGTATTCTTTCTAGTTATAAATAAATCGATATTTATTCTTTTTATTTTTATCTGGAAGCAGGCACATTGAACCCACAAGGCCAGACACAGCACAGGAGCCGCTTCCATGAGCCTCAAACTTGGCGATATCGCCCCCGATTTCGAACAGGATTCCAGCGCCGGCAAGATCCGTTTCCACGAATGGCTGGGCGACAGCTGGGGTGTGCTGTTCTCCCATCCGGCCGACTTCACCCCGGTGTGCACCACCGAACTGGGCCTGACCGCCAAGCTCAAGGATGACTTCGCCAGGCGCGGGGTCAAGGCCATCGCCCTGTCGGTGGACCCGGTGGACTCGCACCACAAGTGGATCGACGATATCAACGAGACCCAGAACACCGTGGTCAACTTCCCGATCATCGCCGATGCCGACCGCAAGGTGTCCGACCTGTACGACCTGATCCACCCCAACGCCAACGACACCCTGACCGTGCGCTCGCTGTTCGTCATCGATCCGAACAAGAAGGTGCGCCTGACCATTACCTATCCGGCCAGTACCGGGCGCAACTTCAACGAGATCCTGCGGGTGATCGACTCGCTGCAGCTGACCGACAACTACAAGGTCGCCACGCCGGGCAACTGGCAGGACGGCGATGAGGTAGTGATCGTGCCTTCGCTCAAGGACGAAGATGAAATCAAACGTCGTTTCCCGAAAGGGTATCGGGCGGTGAAACCCTATCTGCGGCTGACCCCGCAACCCAATCGTTGAAGCATTCCTCGTTGCATTGCTCTTAGCCAAGCAGGGATCTTCGGGCCGTTTCGACGGCCCTTTTTTATTGCGTGGCTACAACGAATCAGAAATTCACAAATGGAATAAACAAATGAAAAAATATGATTTATAGGTATATGTGACGAGCTGTTAATGTCGTTACATCCAGCGGGGACAACCCCTCGCGGCCCTGCAATCGAATCGAAGGAAGCGCTTTCAATGCTGGTTGTCTCTGTCGGTGGTAGCCCCAGTCTTCGTTCACGCTCCGGCGTGCTGCTAGAACGCTCGCGCGACTGGCTGCAAGAGCGTGGCGTCGAAGTGGTGACCTTCCAGGTGCGTGAGTTTCCCGCCGAAGATCTGCTGCATGCCCGTTTCGACAGCCCGCAGGTGCGCCACTTCAACGAACTTGTAGCCCAGGCCGACGGCCTGGTGGTGGCCACCCCGGTGTACAAGGCGTCCTTCGCCGGGGCCTTGAAGACCTTGCTCGACCTGCTGCCCGAGCGGGCCCTGGAACACAAGGTGGTGTTGCCGATCGCAACCGGTGGCAGCATCGCCCACATGTTGGCCGTGGACTACGCGCTCAAGCCCGTGCTGTCGGCCCTCAAGGCGCAGGAGACCCTGCAAGGGATCTTCGCCGACGACAGCCAGATTGCCTACGGTGAGGGCGCCAGGCCCGCACAACTGGCCGCTGCCCTGGAGCAGCGCCTGCAGGATTCGCTGGAAACATTCCACAGCGCCATGGCGCGCCGGCCCCAACCTGTCGCCCCCGGCGTGCTCAACGAACGCCTGATCAGTGCCCGCTGGAGTATCTGAACCAGGCTTGACCGCTCCATCGCTGTCCCCACCTTACTCGCCCGCCAACGAGGCAAGCAGGTGCTACCCGAACCCAACTCGCACAGGAGAGCGCCATGCGCACAGTCTTCTTGCGTCGTGGTCTGGTCGCCCTGTTCGCGGCGGCTGTGTCCTTCGGCGCCATCAGCCAAGCCCAGGCCGAGAGCCTGCGTATCGGTTACCAGAAATACGGCACCCTGGTGCTGCTCAAGGCCAAGGGCTCGCTGGAAAAGCGCCTGAAGGAACAGGGCATCGACGTGCAATGGACCGAGTTCCCCGGCGGTCCACAGCTGCTCGAGGGGCTCAACGTCGGCTCCATCGACTTTGGCGTGACCGGCGAAACGCCGCCGGTGTTCGCCCAGGCCGCGGGCGCCGACCTGCTCTACGTCGCCTATGAGCCGCCAGCCCCGCACAGCGAGGCGATCCTGGTGCCGAAGGGGTCGACGATCCAGTCTGTGAAGGAACTCAAGGGCAGGAAAGTGGCCCTCAACAAGGGTTCCAACGTGCATTACCTGCTGGTCCGTGCCCTTGAAGACGCCGGTCTCAAGTACACCGATATCCAGCCCGTCTACCTGCCCCCGGCCGATGCCCGCGCCGCCTTCGAGCGCGGCAGTGTCGATGCCTGGGTGATCTGGGATCCGTACCAGGCCGCCGCCGAGCAACAGCTGCAGGCACGCACCCTGCGTGACGGCAAGGACCTGGTCGACAACCATCAGTTCTATCTCGCCACCCGCAGCTATGCCACCCAGCACCCGGCGGTGATCAACACCCTGGTCGAAGAAGTGCGCGCCGTGGGCGAATGGTCCCAGGCCAATCCGCAGCAGGTCACCGACCAGGTTGCGCCGCTGCTCGGCCTGCCCGCCGACATCACCCTGACGTCGGTCAAGCGCCAAGGCTACGGAGCCGCGCCGCTGACCCCGGAAGTGATCGCCGCACAGCAGAAGATTGCCGACACCTTCCAGGCCCTGAAGCTGATTCCCAAGCCCTTGAGCATCAAGGACGTGATCTGGACACCCCCGGCCAAGGTCGCCAGTGCGCCTTGAACGTTTCGCCTGCGCCGGGGCGTCGCCCCGGCATGAGCCACCCTTGAGGAGACAACTCCAATGAGCCTTAACATTTTCTGGTTCCTCCCTACCCATGGTGACGGCAAGTACCTGGGCACCAGCGAAGGCGCCCGCGCCGTCGATCACGGCTACCTGAGCCAGATCGCCCAGGCCGCCGACCGCCTGGGCTTCGGCGGCGTGCTGATCCCCACTGGACGTTCCTGCGAGGACTCCTGGCTGGTGGCGGCGTCGCTGATCCCGGTGACCGAGCGCCTGAAGTTCCTGGTGGCCCTGCGCCCGGGGATCATCTCGCCGACCGTGGCTGCACGCCAGGCCGCCACCCTGGATCGTCTGTCCAACGGCCGTGCATTGTTCAACCTGGTGACCGGTGGCGATCCGGACGAACTGGCCGGTGATGGCCTGCACCTGAACCACCAGGAACGCTATGAGGCGTCGGTGGAATTCACCCGTATCTGGCGCAAGGTGCTCGAAGGCGAAACGGTCGACTACGACGGCAAGCACATCCAGGTCAAAGGCGCCAAGCTGCTCTACCCGCCGATCCAGCAGCCGCGCCCACCGCTGTACTTCGGTGGCTCGTCTGACGCTGCCCAGGACCTGGCCGCCGAGCAGGTCGAGCTGTACCTGACCTGGGGCGAGCCGCCGGCCGCGGTGGCCGAGAAGATTGCTGCGGTACGTGAGAAAGCGGCCGCCCAGGGCCGTGAGGTGCGCTTCGGCATTCGCTTGCACGTGATTGTGCGGGAAACCAACGAGGAGGCCTGGGCTGCCGCCGACAGGCTGATCTCGCACCTGGACGACGACACCATCGCCCGCGCACAGGCGTCGCTGGCGCGCTTCGACTCGGTCGGCCAGCAGCGCATGGCCGCGCTGCACGGTGGCAAGCGCGACAAGCTCGAAGTGGCGCCGAACCTGTGGGCCGGCGTCGGCCTGGTACGGGGTGGCGCCGGCACCGCGCTGGTGGGCGATGGCCCGACCGTCGCGGCGCGGGTCAAGGAATACGCCGATCTTGGCATCGATACCTTCATCTTCTCGGGTTATCCACACCTCGAAGAGTCGTACCGGGTCGCCGAGCTGCTGTTCCCGCATCTGGACGTGCAGCGCCCGGAGCAGCCGAAAACCGGCGGCTACGTAAGCCCGTTCGGTGAAATGGTCGCCAACGACATCCTGCCCAAGTCCGTGTCGCAGAGCTGAGGGCCGGGGCCATGAGTCGTGCATCCACCACCACCTGGTCCAAGCGCCTGGCGCCGTGGGCCCTGCCGATCCTGCTGCTGGCGGTATGGCAGTTGGCGGTCAGCGCAGGCTGGCTGTCGACCCGCATCCTGCCGGCGCCGAGCGCGGTGGTCAGCGCCGGCGTCGAGCTGGTGCGCAGTGGCCAGATCTGGACCCACCTGGCCATCAGCGGCTGGCGTGCCGGCCTGGGCTTCGTGATCGGCGGCAGTCTAGGCCTGTTGCTCGGCTTCATCACCGGCCTGTCGAACTGGGGCGAGCGCCTGCTCGACAGTTCGGTGCAGATGATCCGCAACGTGCCGCACCTGGCGCTGATCCCGCTGGTGATCCTGTGGTTCGGCATCGACGAGTCGGCAAAGATTTTCCTGGTGGCCCTGGGGACGCTGTTCCCCATCTACCTGAACACCTATCACGGGATCCGCAATGTCGATCCGGCGCTGGTGGAGATGGCGCGCAGCTACGGGCTGTCGGGCTTCGCGCTGTTCCGTCAGGTGATCCTGCCGGGGGCGCTGCCTTCGATCCTGGTCGGCGTGCGTTTCGCCCTGGGTTTCATGTGGCTGACGTTGATCGTCGCCGAGACCATCTCGGCCAATGCCGGTATCGGCTATCTGGCGATGAACGCCCGCGAATTCCTGCAGACCGACGTGGTGGTGCTGGCCATCGTCCTGTACGCGGTACTCGGCAAGCTGGCCGACCTGGCCGCCCGTGGCCTGGAGCGTGTGTGGCTGCGTTGGCACCCGGCCTACCAGGTGGCGAAGAAGGAGGGCGCGTGATGACGGTGCTCAAGGCACAACCGCCACGCCTGCTGCGTGGCATCCCCCTGGCGGCCCGGGACCTGCGTCGTACGTTCGGCCAGCGTGAAGTGCTGCGCGGGATTGATCTGCACATTCCGGCTGGCCAGTTCGTCGCCATCGTTGGTCGCAGTGGTTGCGGTAAAAGCACTTTGCTGCGCCTGCTGGCCGGGCTCGACCAGCCCAGCGGCGGCCAATTGCTGGCGGGCGCCGCAGCGCTTGCCGAGGCCCGCGAGGATACCCGGCTGATGTTCCAGGACGCGCGCCTGCTGCCCTGGAAGAAGGTGATCGACAACGTCGGCCTGGGGTTGTCCGGCAACTGGCGGCCACGCGCCCTGGAAGCCCTGGAGGCGGTCGGCCTGGTCGATCGCGCCAATGAGTGGCCGGCGGCCTTGTCCGGTGGCCAGAAACAGCGGGTGGCCCTGGCCCGGGCGCTCATTCATCAGCCGCGCCTGCTGCTGCTGGATGAGCCCTTGGGCGCGCTGGACGCCCTGACCCGTATCGAGATGCAGCAACTGATCGAGCGCCTTTGGCGCCAGCACGGTTTCACCGTGCTGCTGGTCACCCACGACGTCAGCGAAGCCGTCGCCGTGGCCGACCGGGTGATCCTGATCGAAGACGGCGCCGTCGGCCTGGACCTGGTCATCGACCTGCCGCGACCCCGGGTGCGGGGTTCGCACCGCTTGGCGGCGCTGGAAAGCGAAGTGCTCAACCGTGTTCTCTCCGTCCCGGGCACGCCGCCCGATC
Organism: Pseudomonas sp. RC3H12; assembly: GCF_018596375.1. Classification (NCBI taxonomy): domain Bacteria; kingdom Pseudomonadati; phylum Pseudomonadota; class Gammaproteobacteria; order Pseudomonadales; family Pseudomonadaceae; genus Pseudomonas; species Pseudomonas sp. RC3H12. The sequence continues at coordinate 5,111,275 of NZ_CP075595.1, forward strand.
CGGAACCTGTCGCCCCGTTGCCCACGCAGTTGCGTTGGGCTCATTGAATCCCCGAAACCGCAAAAAGGAATGACGCCATGACCATCAAAGCCATCAACGTTCGCAACCAGTTCAAAGGCACCGTGAAGGAAATTCTCGAAGGCCCGGTACTCTCGGAAATCGACGTGCAGACCGCCTCTGGCATCGTCACTTCGGTGATTACCACCCGTTCCGTGAAGGAGCTCGAGTTGCAGGTGGGCAGCGAGGTGATCGCCTTCGTGAAATCGACCGAGGTGTCCATCGCCAAGTTGTGATGGTTTGCACCGCCGGACCTGTGGGAGCGGCGGTGCGCCGTTGCGACTTGCCCCGCGATGGCGTCAGTCGACACATCTACGTGGCCTGACTTGGCGCCATCGCGGGGCAAGCCCGCTCCCACGCCGAATCAGCGTTTGGCCAAGTAGGGCGGCAGGTACAAACCCAGATACGCCTCGAACACGCGCATCCCTTCCTCCGCCATGCGTGGTGTGATCGCCTCATGCAGCTGCATCGAGCGGGCATACACCCGATCGCTCAGTTCCATCGCCAGGGCGAACACGTGCACATCTCCTGGCATCGCTGGCAACTGAAAATGCCGGTCGAACAGTTGGTGCATCAACTCGCCCAGTTCCAGATCATGCTGGCGATCAGCCTGGACCACTTCGCTCAAACCATGCTGGGCGAGGATCAGCTGCCGCGCCGCGGCGTCCTCGTTGTAGATGTCGAGCATGCGCTGCTCGATCAGCCGCGACAGGCCATGCCAGGTGCTGAACGCCGCGCTGTCGATCGGTGCGCTCAAGGCTTCGCGAAAAGCCCGATGCACGTCGGCGGTCAGCGCCTCCAGCAAGGCCGGCACGCTGGCGAAGAAGTGATACACCGACGATGGCGGGATCTGCGCCCGTTCGGCCACGCTGTAGATCGACAACCCCGCCACACCTTGGCCTGCCAGCAGCTCGCGCGCCGCGGCCAGGATCGCTTCGATCCTGGCCTGGCTGCTGGCGCGTGGCTTGCGCGGGGTGGCGGTGCGGTTCATCAGTTGCTGATTGCCAGGATGCTGGCCTGGTAGGCGCCAACGAACAGGTCGAAGTCACCGACCTCTTCCTGTTCCAGCTCGGACTGCTTGGCGATCGATTCGCGTGCAAGGGTTTCGAAGGCCTGTTGCTGCGCGCTGCTCAGTGGTTGCTCGCGGAAGCTCTCGGCGTGCAGGCGGCTCTGGCGCAGGGAGAACTGGACGAAAGTTTCGTCGTGTTCGGTCATGCGCGCCAGCACCTGGGCCGATGGCGTCAACTCGGGGTCTTCGACCTTGGCCTGCTGTACCTCCAGGGCCTTGGCGTGGTCATTGCCACCCTGGGCACGGTCGAGCAGCCCGGCCAGCTGGCCGATCCGTTCGATCAGTTCGCTTGCCCATTCCTTCAATGCGACCGGTTGGCCGTCACGGCGCAGCTCCAGGCCCGGGCGCCGACCTTCCTTGACCACGGTGAGGAAGTTGTCGGTGCACTGGCCGCACTCGCCGTTGTCCAGTTGCGGGCTTTCTTCGAGGGCGCAGAACAGCAGGAAGGCGTCGAGGAAACGGGCTTCGGTCAGGTCGATGCCCACTGGCAGGAACGGGTTGATGTCCAGGCAGCGCACTTCCACGTATTGCACGCCACGCGAGGTCAGGGCCTGGATCGGCCGCTCGCCGGTGTAGGTCACGCGCTTGGGGCGGATGTTCGAGTAGTACTCGTTCTCGATCTGCAGGATGTTGGTGTTCAACTGCACCCACTCGCCATCGACGTGCGTGCCGACCTCGACATAGGGCGGGTAGGGCGTGCCGACGGCCTTGCGCAGGCTATCGGTGTAGCTGGCCAGGTTGTTGTAGCAGGGCGTCAGGCCCGCCTGGGCGTTGCTCTGGTAGCCCAGGTCGCTCATGCGCAGGCTGGTGGCATAGGGCAGGTACAGTGTTTCGGCGTCAAGCTCTTCGAGCTGGTGCGGGCGGCCGCGCAGGAAGCCTTTGTCCAGGGCCGGGGACGCGCCGAACAGGTACATCAGCAGCCAGCTGTAGCGGCGGAAGTTGCGGATCAGCGCGATATAGGCCGAGGACTGGTAGTCGCGGTCGTCCTGCTCGCCGCCTTCGGCATCGCGCAACAGCGGCCACAGCGCCTCGGGCAGCGAGAAGTTGTAATGGATGCCGGCGATGCATTGCATGGTGCGGCCGTAACGCAGGGCCAGGCCCTTGCGGTACACGTGCTTGAGCTTGCCGATGTTCGAGCTGCCGTACTCGGCGATCGGGATGTCTTCTTCGGCCGGCAGTGCGCAGGGCATCGACGGGCTCCACAGCAGTTCGTCGCCCAGCTTGCTGTAGACGAAGCGGTGGGTCTGTTCGAGGCTTTCGAGCACTTTGGCAGGGTCCGCCAGGGCTGGGGTGATGAACTCCAGCAGCGACTCGGAATAGTCGGTGGTGATCTGCTCGTTGGTCAGCGCCGAACCCAGTGCTTCGGGGTGTGGGGTCTGGGCCAGGCGACCTTCTTTGGTCACGCGCAGGCATTCGCGCTCAATGCCGTGCAGGCACTGCGTGAGCAGGTCGATATTGTCGCCGAGCAGACTCAGGCGGCGGTTGAGGAGGTCGCTCAAGATGGATTCCTTCACGCGTCAGTCGCCCCAATATGGGGGTAGAGATGACGGTCTACAAGGGTAGTTGGGAAAGGAACTGGCGTTGTCGCCTGGTTTACGCGGTTCCGTCGCTGGCCTGTATGCGTCTGATCGCGGGGCAAGCCCACTCCCACGAAACGTAGAAGCATTCGTGGGAGCGGGCTTGCCCCGCGATCAGGTGTACAGCATTACGCCGAAAATACCGCAGATCGGGGCTTGTCAGCTAGAGAACCGCGAAGGTTCCCTGCGCCTTGGCCACCAGCTTGTCGTCCTGGAGCACGTCGGCGTCGACCACGAGGGTGCGCCGTCCCGCATGCAGCACCCGGGCGGTGCACACGACCTCGCCCTCGCTGACGGCGCGCATGTAGTTGATCTTGCATTCGATGGTCACGCTCTGCTGGTCGAAGCCATGGCTGGCCGAGCAGGCCAGGCCCATGGCGATGTCGACCAGGCTGAAGATCGCCCCGCCGTGCAGCTTCTGGCCACGATTGCGCAGGTGCGGCTCAAGTGCCAGGGCCACCTCTGCAACACCCGTATCCAGGCGTTGCAGGCGGCAGCCGAGGAGCTGGCTGAAGGCGCTTTCGACGTACTCCTTCGGTACTTCCATCACTTCTTCTTCAGTTGCTTGGCGTTGGCGAACAGCGCCGCCATGGCGTTGTTGGCCGGCGCGGCGGTGGCGGTCTCGCGCTGGCGAGGCGCCTGCTGCTGGCGGTTGCCGCCATTGCCGCGGCTGCCGCCACGGTTGCCCTCGACCTTCTCGCCCGGGGTGTCGCTCATGCGCATGGACAGGCCGACGCGCTTGCGCGGGATGTCCACTTCCATGACCTTGACCTTGACCACGTCGCCGGCCTTGACCGCTTCACGCGGATCCTTGACGAACTTCTCCGACAGCGCCGAGATGTGTACCAGGCCATCCTGGTGCACGCCGATGTCGACGAAAGCACCGAAGTTGGTGACGTTGGTCACCACGCCTTCGAGGATCATGCCGGGTTCCAGGTCCTTCAGGTCCTCGACGCCGTCCTGGAAGGTGGCAGTCTTGAACTCCGGACGCGGGTCGCGACCTGGTTTGTCGAGTTCCTGGAGGATGTCGGTGACGGTCGGCAGGCCGAAGGACTCGTCGGTGAATTTCTTCGGATCCAGGCGCTTGAGGAAGCTGCTGTCGCCGATCAGCGAGCGGATGTCGCGGTCGGTGTCGGCGGCGATGCGCTGCACCAGTGGGTAGGCTTCCGGGTGCACCGCCGAGGCGTCCAGCGGGTTGTCGCCGTTCATCACACGCAGGAAGCCGGCGGCCTGCTCGAAGGTTTTCTCGCCCAGGCGGCTGACCTTTTTCAGCGCGGCGCGGGTGGCGAACGGGCCGTTGGCGTCGCGGTGGGCGACGATATTCTGCGCCAGGGTGGCATTGAGGCCGGAAATGCGCGTCAGCAGCGCCACCGAGGCGGTGTTGACGTCCACGCCCACGGCGTTCACGCAGTCCTCGACCACGGCGTCCAGGCCACGGGCCAGTTTCACCTGCGACACGTCGTGCTGGTACTGGCCGACACCGATGGATTTCGGGTCGATCTTCACCAGTTCGGCCAGCGGGTCCTGCAGACGGCGGGCGATGGACACCGCGCCGCGGATCGACACGTCCAGGTCCGGGAACTCGCGGGCGGCCAGTTCAGAGGCCGAGTACACCGAAGCGCCAGCCTCGGAAACCATAATCTTGGTGATCTTCAGTGCCGGGTACTTCTTCACCAGCTCCGCCACCAGCTTGTCGCTCTCGCGGCTGGCGGTGCCGTTGCCGATGGCGATCAGCTCCACCGAGTGCTTGGCGCACAGCGCGGCCATGATGGAGATGGTGCGGTCCCAGTCATTCTTGGGCGCGTGCGGGTAGACCGTGGTGTAGTCCAGCAGCTTGCCGGTGGCGTCGACCACGGCAATCTTGCAGCCGGTGCGCAGGCCCGGGTCGAAGCCCAGGGTGGCGCGCGGGCCGGCCGGGGCGGCCAGCAGCAGGTCGTGCAGGTTGTGGGCGAAGACGTTGATCGCCTCGCCTTCGGCGTTGTCGCGCAGCTCGCCGAACAGGTCGGTTTCCAGGTGGGTGTAGAGCTTGACCTTCCAGGTCCAGCGCACCACCTCGCCCAGCCACTTGTCGGCGGGGCGGTTGCGGTTTTCGATGCCGACATGGTTGCCGATCATCACCTCGCACGGGTGCAGGGTGCCCGGCAGTTCTTCGCCGACCTTCAGCGAGGCGCTCAGCACGCCTTCGTTGCGCCCGCGGAAGATCGCCAGGGCACGGTGCGACGGCGCGGTGCGCAGCAGTTCGTCGTGGGCGAAGTAGTCGCGGAACTTGGCGCCTTCCTCTTCCTTGCCAGCGACCACGCGGGCGGTCAGTACCGCTTCCTGCTTGAGGAAGCTGCGCAGCTTGTCGAGCAAGGCGGCATCTTCGGCGAAGCGCTCCATCAGGATGTACTTGGCGCCTTCCAGGGCGGCCTTCACGTCGGCCACGCCTTTTTCGGCGTCGACGAAACGTGCCGCTTCGCTTTCCGGGTTCAACTGCGGATCGTTGAATAGACCGTCGGCCAGCTCCCCCAGGCCTGCTTCCAGGGCGATCTGGCCCTTGGTGCGGCGCTTCTGCTTGTACGGCAGGTAAAGGTCTTCGAGGCGGGTCTTGGTGTCGGCGAGCTTGATCTCGCGGGCCAGCTCCGGAGTCAGCTTGCCCTGCTCCTCGATGCTGGCCAGGATGCTGGCACGGCGCTCGTCGAGCTCGCGCAGGTAGCGCAGGCGCTCTTCCAGGTGGCGCAATTGGGTGTCGTCCAGGCTGCCGGTCACTTCCTTGCGGTAACGGGCGATGAAGGGCACGGTCGATCCTTCGTCCAACAGGCCCACGGCCGCTTCGACCTGTTGTGGGCGCACGCCCAGTTCCTCGGCGATACGGCTGTTGATGCTGTCCATGAAAACCACCTGACAAATAGTGAATGCAAGGCCGCGGGTGGGCGTTCAGCCCCGGCGACACTGGGTGAAAGCCGCGCATTATACCCATCGGGCCGGGCTTGCGGTGATGGCGCGGCGCCAGTCGTCGATGGGGCGACAGTGGCACGGCGGGAAAAATCTGCTAACAATGCACACGGCACGCGCGGCAATGGCTACGCCATAATGCGCGGCGATATCAGAGGAGTAATTCATGACCAGCACCGCAAACGCCGTAGAAGGCGACAAGATTCTCATCGTCGACGACGATCCGGGCCTGAGCAGCCTGCTGGACCGTTTCTTCACCAGCAAGGGCTTCCGTGTCCGCAGCGTGCCCAACGTCGAACAGATGGATCGCCTGCTGGCCCGTGAAGTGTTCAACCTGGTGGTGCTCGACCTGATGTTGCCTGGCGAGGACGGCCTGTCCGCGTGCAAGCGCCTGCGCGCCTCGAACAACCAGATTCCGATCATCATGCTCACCGCCAAGGGCGATGAGCTCAGTCGTATCAAGGGGCTGGAGCTTGGTGCCGATGACTACCTGGCCAAGCCGTTCAACCCGGATGAGCTGGTGGCCCGGGTCAAGGCCGTGCTGCGCCGCCAGGCCCCGGCTGTGCCAGGCGCGCCGGGCAGCGAGGAAGAGACCGTCACCTTTGGCGACTACGAATTGTCGCTGGCCACCCGCGAGCTCAAGCGCGGTGAAGAAACGCACATGCTCACCACCGGCGAGTTCGCCGTGCTCAAGGCCCTGGTGATGCATGCTCGCGAGCCGCTGACCCGCGACAAACTGATGAACCTGGCCCGTGGCCGTGAGTGGGATGCCCTGGAGCGTTCCATCGACGTGCAGATCTCGCGCCTGCGCCGGATGATCGAGCCCGATCCTTCCAAGCCGCGTTACATCCAGACCGTATGGGGTGTGGGCTACGTCTTCGTGCCGGACGGAAACGCCGGCAAATGAGCCTGCCGGCTCGTCAGGGTGCAGCAGGGCGACCCATGCGGGTCGCCCTGTTTTCGTCTACGGCGACCGGCCTTTTCAGCACAGTAGTTGATCGATGAAAACGCCTCTCTGGTTCCCGCAAAGCTTCTTCGCCCGCACCCTCTGGCTGGTGCTGATCGTCGTGCTGTTCTCCAAGGCGCTGACGCTCGTGTACCTGCTGATGAACGAGGACGTGCTGGTCGACCGCCAGTACAGCCACGGCGTGGCCCTGACGCTGCGTGCCTATTGGGCAGCGGATGAAGAGAACCGCGACCAGATTGCCGAGGCCGCCGGCCTGATCCGCGTGACCGGCGCCGGCGTGCCGGAGGGCGAGCAGCACTGGCCCTACAGCGAGATCTACCAGCGCCAGATGCAGGCCGAGCTGGGCGAGGACACCGAAGTGCGGTTGCGTATCCACGCGCCGCCCGCACTGTGGGTGAACGCCCCGAGCCTGGGCCCGGGCTGGCTCAAGGTGCCGCTGTATCCGCATCCGCTGCGCGGGCAGAAGATCTGGAACGTGCTTGGCTGGTTCCTGGCCATCGGCTTGCTGTCCACGGCTTCGGCCTGGATCTTCGTGCGCCAGCTCAACCAGCCGCTCAAGCGTCTGGTGTTCGCCGCCCGCCAGCTGGGCCAGGGGCGCAGCGTGCGCTTGCCGATCAGTGATACACCCAGCGAAATGACCGAAGTGTATCGGGCGTTCAACCAGATGGCCGAAGATGTCGAGCAGGCTGGGCGCGAACGCGAGCTGATGCTGGCGGGCGTTTCCCACGACTTGCGCACGCCGCTGACCCGGCTGCGGCTGTCGCTGTCGCTGATGGGCAACGAAAGCGACCTCAGCGAAGACATGGTCCGCGATATCGAGGACATGGACGCGATCCTCGACCAGTTCCTGGCGTTCATTCGTGACGGGCGTGACGAACCGGTGGAGGAAGTCGACCTAAACGACCTGATCTACGAGGTGGTAGCCCCCTATAACCAGCACGAGGAGCAGGTGCGCCTGTGCCTGGAGCCGATTCCACCGTTCCCGCTGCGCCGTGTCTCGCTCAAGCGCATGCTGGGCAACCTGATCGGCAACGCCCTGCATCACGCCGGCAAGGGGGTCGAGGTAGCGGCCTATGTGTCGGGTGACCAGAGCGCGCCTTATGTGGTGCTCAGCGTGCTGGATCGGGGGACGGGCATCGACGAGTCGGAGCTGGAGACCATCTTCAACCCGTTCATCCGTGGCGACCGGGCGCGGGGCGGCAAGGGTACCGGGCTGGGGCTGGCCATCGTCAAGCGTATCGCCGCGCAGCATGGCGGCAATGTCGAGTTGCGCAACCGCTCTGGTGGCGGGATCGAGGCGCGGGTGCGGTTACCGTTGGGGTTGTTGCTGCCGCGTAACGCCGTGTGATTGCCGGGGCCGCAAAGCGGCCCCGGAATATCAACCCTTGCCCTTGGTCCGCGTCTGATTCGGCCCGCTGTTCTTTTCCAGGTGCTCGATGATCATCCCGGCCACGTCCTTGCCGGTAGTCACCTCGATCCCCTCCAGGCCCGGCGACGAGTTCACTTCCATCACCAGCGGCCCATGATTCGAACGCAGGATATCCACACCCGCCACGCTCAGCCCCATCACCTTTGCTGCGCGAATCGCGGTCATGCGTTCTTCAGGGGTGATCTTGATCAGGCTGGCCACGCCCCCGCGATGCAGGTTGGAGCGGAACTCGCCCGGCTTGGCCTGGCGCTTCATCGAGGCGATCACCTTGTCGCCGACCACGAAGCAGCGGATATCGGCGCCACCGGCCTCCTTGATGTACTCCTGGACCATGATGTTCTGCTTCAGGCCCATGAACGCCTCGATCACCGACTCGGCGGCCTTGGTGGTCTCGCACAGCACCACCCCGATGCCCTGTGTGCCTTCGAGCACCTTGATTACCAGCGGCGCGCCGTTGACCATCTGGATCAGGTCGGGGATGTCGTCCGGCGAGTGGGCGAAGCCGGTGACCGGCAGGCCAATACCGCGCCGCGACAGCAATTGCAGCGAGCGCAGCTTGTCCCGCGAGCGGGCGATGGCCACCGATTCGTTGAGCGGGTAGACGCCCATCATCTCGAACTGGCGCAGCACCGCGCAGCCATAGAAGGTGACCGAGGCGCCGATGCGCGGAATGACCGCGTCGAAGCCTTCCAGGGGTTTGCCGCGGTAGTGGATCTGCGGCTTGTGGCTGGCAATGTTCATATAGGCCCGGAGCGTGTCGATCACCACCACTTCGTGGCCCCGCTGGGTACCGGCCTCGACCAGGCGGCGGGTGGAATACAGACGCGGATTGCGCGACAGCACAGCGATCTTCATGCAGCACCTGTGACAGGGGAAAGGGTGGCCGCGAAGGCCGGTTTGTCCTGAACGTACTTGAGGCCGGGGTTGACTACCAGTTGGCCGTGGATGAGCGCCTTCGAGCCGAGCAGCAGGCGATAGCGCATGCTCTTGCGGCAGGCCAGGGTGAACTCGACCTCCCAGACCCGGTCACCGAGCGCCAGGGGCGTGCGGATCACGTAGCGGGTCTGGGCATGGCCGTTGGAGCTCTTGATCGTCTTCATGGTGACCATGGGCGCTTCGCAGCGCCGGCGGCGCAGTTGCACCACCGAGCCCAGGTGAGCGGTGAAGCGTACCCATTGCTGGCCATCGCGCTCGAACGGCTCGACCTCCGTGGCGTGCAGGCTGGAGGTACTGGCGCCGGTGTCGATCTTGGCGCGCAGGCCGGCGACGCCGAGGCCGGGCAGGGCGACCCACTCGCGCAGGCCGATCACAGTCAGGTGGTCAAATGTCTTCACTAAGCGTGCCCTGCGGATAAGGAGGTGAACTGTAATGACGGCACGGACTTTTTGCATCTGTCAGTCACGGTAGTACAGTTCCGTGAAAGACAGAATTCGAGGAAAAACCATGGCACAAAAGCCTGAAGACGACGACAAGGTACGCCTGGACAAATGGCTGTGGGCAGCGCGCTTCTACAAGACCCGCGCATTGGCCAAGGCGGCCATTGAAAGTGGCAAGGTGCACTGCCGGGGCGAGCGCTGCAAGCCGGGCAAGGAGCCACGGGTGGGCGATGAGTTCGTGCTACGCACCGGTTTCGACGAGCGCACCGTGGTGGTCAGGGCATTGTCGGTGGTGCGCCGTGGCGCGCCCGAAGCACAGACGTTGTACGAGGAAACCACCGAGAGTGTGAAGCGCCGCGAGCAGGCCGCTGAAATGCGCAAGGCAGGGGCGATGGGCGTGACCACCGACGGGCGGCCGACCAAGAAGCAGCGCCGGCAGATTCACCAGCTGCACGGCAGTTTCGAGTGACGAGGGCCGCGTAGCGGCCCCGTGAACAATCAGGCGGCGCGAATCACGCTCATCCGCCCGATCAACGGCAACCTGCCCAGCAGGTCGAACAGCGGTGCCGTCCAGCGCAGCACCGCTGCGCTGCCTTTGGCCGCCAGCGGCGTGTAGCAGCTCCAGCCCAACGCCAGCACCGCCATCAGCAAACCACCGATGTAGTCATCCTGCCCCCAGTGGGCACCGGCGACCAGACGCGGCAGCATGAACAGCAGGGCCAGCCCCCACACCAGCAGGTACTGCAGCGGGCGGCGGCTGAACAGGCTCATGAACAGTGCCCAGACCAGCAGCACCGAGGCGTGATCCCCGGGGAAACTCTTGCTCGAGCGGTCCTTGAGCTCCCAGGCCGCCTCCAGGTTCGGGTAGTAGTCACTGAGGTGCACCACGTCGTCGAACATCATCGACGGGCTCTTGTGTTGCCACCCGGCTGCATCGACCCACTTGGAAAACAGCGCGCGAATCACCACTAAGAGGAGTAGCGTGATCAGAAAACCGAAAAAGGCCTGGCGGACCTGGACTGCCTTGAACACCCAGTCACCACGGATAAGCACTGCCAGAAGGATCAGGCCGACGACGATGTCGAACGGGCGCAGGCTGCCAACGGTCCAGATGTAGCGCCAGGTGGTGCTGTCGGCCAGTGGCGCATTGAGGCTGTGGAACAGCCACTCGTCGAATGTCAGGCAAAGGATCTGGCCAACGGGCCACAACCAGAAACACAGTAGTGCGATGGGCAGCAGGGTGCAGGCTGCCAAAGGTCCCCAGGACCACCTTGCTTGGAACAGTGGTCGATTGTCCATAAAATACCTCGATATCCAGCAGGAAATGAGCGCCTTGTGAGCGCTCTGCGACAGACCTTTCAGTCTCCTGTAATTATTTTGTAACCATTTTCAGAAAGCCAGACAACCATGAGCGACTTGCCAGATACCGATTTCACCCAACGCTTCCTGTTCGACGACCGCGATGTGCGCGGCGAGATGGTCGTGCTCGAAAGCAGCTACGCCGAGGTGCTGGCCAAGCACGACTACCCGCAGCCGGTAAAGCATCTGCTCGGTGAACTGATGGCCGCCGCCGCGCTGCTGGTCGGCACCCTGAAGTTCGACGGGTTGCTGGTGCTCCAGGCGCAGTCCCAGGGCCCGGTTCCGCTGCTAGCCATCGAGTACACCAGCGAGCACGACATCCGTGGCCTGGCGCGCTACGAGGCCGAGCAGATCAAGGCGGATGCCAGCCTTGCCGATCTGATGCCGGGTGGTCACCTGGTGCTGACCATCATTCCGGTCAACGGCCAGCGTTACCAGGGCACCGTCGAGCTGGACGGCAAGGACCTGTCGGAGTGCTTCACCAACTACTTCGTCATGTCGCAGCAGGTGAACACCTGCATCTCCCTGGCCGCCGATGGCGCCCGCGCCCGTGGCCTGCTGGTGCAGCAGCTGCCGGCCGAGATCCACAAGGACAGCGAGGAGCGCGAGGAAAGCTGGGCTCACGTCAAGGCTCTGGCCAACACCGTGAAGATCGAGGAACTGCTCGGCCTGGACAACGAAACCGTGCTGCACCGCCTGTACCACGAGGACGCGGTTCGCCTGTTCGATATCCAGCCGCTACGCTTCCGCTGCAGCTGCTCGCGCGAGCGCTCCGGCAACGCCTTGGTCAGCCTCGGCGAGCAGGATGCCAATGCGCTGGTGGCCGAATGTGGCGGCCAGGTCGAGATCGATTGCCAGTTCTGCAACGAGCGTTATGTGTTCGACGCGAGCGATGTTGCGCAATTGTTTGCTGGCGGTGGCACCGAGGCGCCATCAGAAACTCAGCACTGAAACGGTTCACTACAGGAAATACTCCTGTCGAATTGCGCAAAAGCGCAGTTCTGACAGGAGGGGCCTACTTTTTTTGGGCTTTTCTGGCATAATCCGGCCACTTTTTTCGCTGTAGTAGTTTTTTCGAGACAACTACAAAACGTTTGGAGCACTCGGCCTCGGGCCGGATGGGGTATCTCATGACGCAAGCCAACAACACCGTGTACACCGACCTGAGCGTCGATGAGCTGGTAAAAGAAGCGCTGTCCCGCGGTGAAGGCGTGCTGGCCGATACCGGCGCGCTGGTGGTGGAAACCGGTCACCGCACCGGCCGTTCGCCGGCTGACCGTTTCATCGTCGAAGAACCTTCCACCCAGGACCAAATTGGCTGGGGCCCGATCAACCGCAAGTTCCCGGCCGACAAGTTCGATGCCCTGTGGGACCGCGTCGAGGCGTTCAACAACGCCCAGGATCACTTCGTTTCCTACGTTCACGTAGGCGCTGCCGCCGATCACTACCTGCCGGTCAAGATGACCACCCAGACTGCCTGGCAGAACCTGTTCGGCCGTTGCCTGTTCATCAACCCGGCCCAGTACAACCCGGCTGGCCGCGATGAGTGGCAGGTTCTCAACGTCGCCAACTTCGAGTGCGTGCCAGAGCGTGACGGCACCAACTCCGACGGCTGCGTGATCATCAACTTCGCCCAGAAGAAAGTGCTGATCGCCGGCATGCGTTACGCCGGTGAAATGAAGAAAGCCATGTTCTCTGTGCAGAACTTCCTGCTGCCGGCCGCCGACGTGCTGCCGATGCACTGCGCCGCCAACATCGGCGAAGCGGGTGACGTCACCCTGTTCTTCGGCCTGTCCGGCACCGGCAAGACCACCCTGTCGGCCGACGAAAGCCGTTACCTGATCGGTGACGACGAGCACGGTTGGGGCGAAGGCGTGGTCTTCAACATCGAAGGCGGTTGCTATGCCAAGTGCATCGACCTGTCCGAGAAAAACGAGCCGGTCATCTGGAAAGCCATCAAGCACGGCGCCGTGCTGGAAAACGTCGTCATCGACGATGCCAAGCACGCCGACTACGCCGACGTGAGCCTGACCCAGAACAGCCGTGCAGCCTACCCGCTGACCCACGTAGCCAAGGTCTCCGAGAAGAACCTGGGCGGTGAGCCGAATGCGGTCATCTTCCTGACCTGCGACCTGACCGGCGTGCTGCCTCCAGTGTCGATCCTGAACAACGAGCAGGCGGCCTACCACTTCCTGTCCGGCTACACCGCGCTGGTCGGTTCCACCGAAATGGGTTCGGGGAGCGGCATCAAGTCGACCTTCTCCACCTGCTTCGGCGCACCGTTCTTCCCGCGCCCAGCCGGCGTCTACGCCGAGCTGCTGATCAAGCGCATCAAGGCGTTCGGCTCCAAGGTCTACCTGGTCAACACTGGCTGGACCGGTGGTGGCTACGGCGTTGGCAAGCGTTTCAGCATCCCCACCACCCGTGGCGTGATCGCTGCCATCCAGAGCGGCGCGCTGGTCGGTGCAGAAACCGAGCACCTGGACATCATCAACCTGGACGTGCCGAAGGTCGTTCCGGGCGTCGAGACCGAGCTGCTCAACCCGCGCAACACTTGGGCTGACAAGGCTGCCTACGACGAAGCTGCCAAGGGCCTGGCCACACTGTTCACCGAGAACTTCAAGAAGTTCGACGTTTCCGACGCCATCAAGGCCGCTGGTCCGCAGCTGTAAGCTGCTGCCGGTTCGGATAAGGAAGCCGCCCCTCGGGGCGGCTTTTTCGTGGTTGAAATCATGGCCACTGTTGCCGTGCATGCAGGATTCGGAGGATGTCGACTTCGTCATCCTGTACCTGATAGATCATCACGTAATTGGGCGTTACCACAATTTCGTGTGTATCAACGCATCTGCCGGGCTTGTACAGACGCGGATTGCGAGCGGCGCGTCTGGCCTTTTCCCTGAAGGCTTCATCCAGTGCCTCGGCCGCTGCCGGATTGTCTTGTGCAACGAGAGTCATGATGCGCAGACGATCATTGCGAGCCATTGTCGACCAGACAAGGCGCATCAGCGGTTTTTGGCTCTCAGCTCGGCTCTGCGGGCGGCAAAGAACTTCTCGACCTCTTCGTCATCCAGCGCGGGTGATGAATCGCGACGGCTTGCTTCGACCTGTTCGCTGAACCAGGCGTCGTAGGCCGCCGCCTCATGTGCTCTTTTGAGTGCCTGGGCGCGATCCGGCCGCTGATAGGTGGCGGTCTGTCGCGCATCCCATATCGAGCTATCGACTTCGAAATGGTCGATACCCAAGTCATGCAGGTAGCTGACCAGCGTCTCTAGCTTCTTGAACAGCCGCACGTTGCCGCTACGCTGTGCGGTGAGTACATGCTCCTGATCGTCGACATCCACCTGAACAGCCCAGCCTCCGGGTTGCCCAACGATATGGGTGGCGTTGATTCGACGTCTTTCAGCCAGGCGGCTGAGGTTGGCATGATTCAGTTGCAGAGTCGGCACGGGGGTATGTCTCGGTTTCATGGGACGCGTACTATCTTATGCAATCTATTGTTGATTGCGACTATAGGCGTTCCCAAGCCTATGTGGGAAGCTTCGCTGACATGCAAAGGAAATAAGGTTGTTCTCATGACAGAATCCCCCCAACGCTCCGCCTTCTCCCATTTCCACCCCATCCTCACCCGTCCCCAGGACAACGACCACAATGGCCACCTTGCCGGTTCCACCGTGCATGCCTTCTTCGAAACCGCGATCCAGGCTTTCCTGGTCGAACAGGCCGAGCTGGACCTGCGCGACGGTGAGCTGGCCGCTTTCGTCGTGAGTTCTGCGGCAGACTTCTTCGCCTTGCCTGGCTTTCCCGACGTGCTTGAGGTGGGCCTGGGGGTGACCCGTCTGGCGGGCAGCACCGTTGAGTTCAGCCTGGCGCTGTTCCGCCCGGGCGAGACCGAAGCCTGCGCGGCGGGTGGGGTGGTGCAGGTGTTCATCGAACGCGTGTCGGGCCGCCCGGCGGCACTTCCGGAAACGCTGCAACTGATCCTCGCCGGGCTGTCACTCAATCGTTGAGGCGAATGATCCCTTCGCGCACGGCGAACAGCACCAGGCCGGGCACGTCGTGGATCTGCAGGCGGTGCATGATCTGCGAGCGGTGCGCCTCTACGGTCTTGATGCTCAACCCCAGGCCGTCGGCGATGGAGCGAGTGGTCTCGCCCCGGGCGATCAGGCGCAGGATCTCCAGCTGGCGGGTGGTCAGGGGCGGCGGCTGGACCTGATTGGCAACGCGCTTGCGGCTGTGCTTGAGGGCCTGGCCGATGACCATCGGCAGCACCGCCGAAGACAGGTACTGGCCACCGCCGCGCAGGGTCTGCAGGGCCTGCTCCAGCTCGGTCACCGTGGCGTTCTTGAGTAGGAAACCATGGGCGCCGAGCTGCAGGCAGCTCATTACATGCTCAAGCTCCGAGCGTGGCGAGAACATCAGCACCCGGCTGGCGGGAGCGCGGATGAACAGTTCCTGCAGGGCCTGTTGGCCGTCCAGTTCGCCGCTCATGTCGAGCACCACGATGTCCGGCTTGAGCTTTTCGGCCAGGCTCACGGCATTCATGGCATCACCGGTGTCGCCCACCACGACGAAATCTTTCTTCTGCTCCAGCAAGGCACGCAGGCCGGCGCGGAAGAGGGGCGAATGATCGGCAAGCAGGATTCGGCAAGGCATGGATTAGGGCCTGTTTCGCAAGGGAAGGGGGCGGCAGGCCTGCTCGATCCGAAAGCGCACTGCCGCGCAACTGCGCGATCAGTCCTTGTCTGCCGATTGGCGCGGCAGTGCCTATTATCATAGGCGTTCAAACACCGACGGCAGTAGCGGGCGCAGTGGCAGGCCCAGCGCGTGGACGCTTTCGCTGTGGCCGATGATCAGCAGGCCACCGGGGCGCAGGTGCGCCAGCAGCTGCTGGAGCATCTCGCTCTTGTAGCGTGGCGCCAGGCTCGACAGCAGGTTGCGCAACAAGATGACGTCGAAGCTGCCGAGGTGGGCAGGCAGGGGCCGGATCAGGTTGATGGCCTCGAAGCGTACCTGTTCGCGCAGGGCGGGTGCGATGCGTAGTCGCCCGGCCATCTCGCCGACACCGCACAGGCAGTGCTGGGTCAGCCAGCCCTCGGGGAAGTAGCGGGCCTGGGCGATGTCGTAGATCCCGGCGCCTGCGGTTTCCAGCAGTTGCGGGTCGAAATCGCTGGCCAGCAGCTGCCAGCCTGGGTGGCGGGCTTTTTCTGCGGCGACCATGGCCAGGCTCCAGGCCTCCTCGCCGGTGGCGCAGGCTGCGCTCCACAGGCGAGCGGGGTGGTCGAGCTCGGCCAGCCAGCGGGCTAGGCATTCGAAATGGCGATGTTCGCGAAAGAAGTAGCTGTCGCGGGCGACCAGCAGGCGCAGCAGGTGCTCGTGCTCGTTTGTGCCCTGTGGGCTTTCGAGCAAGCTGAGGTAATGCTCGAAGCTAGCCAGGCCCAGCGCTTTCAGGCGCTTGTGCAGACGTGCCGCGACCACGGCCCGGCGATCATCGGCCAGTTGCACGCCGGTAGCCTGCATCACGCGCTGGCGTATCGAAGCAAAGCCGGCTTCGCTGAGCAGTGGCGGGCGGCGGCTGGGCATCCTTCAGCCTCTCCTGGCTCGGGGCAGACAGATGAGATCGGTGAAGGTCGCGCGCATTCCCTGCGTCCTGTACGTGGTCGAAACAGCGATGATAACTAGTGGCTAGTGGCCTCCATATCGGGGTGGCCCTTAATCCCCTGGCTTGTCTGCAAACGAAAAGGCCCTGCCGGTGAGGGCAGGGCCTTAGGCGTCAGGCTTAAGCCTGGCGATCAGTCATGGCGCCAGTGGCGTTTGTGCTTGCGGTGGCCGTAGTGATGGCCGCGGTCGTAATGGCGGCGGTCATCGTAGTCACGACGGTAGCGGCGCGATTCATGGCGCTCGTCTTCGTCGGCCTTGTTGCCCATGTAGTTACCCAGTGCGCCCCCGGCGCCACCGCCGGCCGCCGCACCGATGTAGCTACCGGTGGTACCGCCCACCGAGCGACCAACCACGTTGCCGCCGGCCGCGCCCAGTGCGCCACCGATGGCCGCTTCGCCGCGCTGGCGCTTGTCGGCACCCAGGGCACCGCCGGCCGCGCCGCCCAGGCCGGCACCAATGGCGCCGCCGGTGCTACCACCGATGGAGTTGCCCACCACGGAGCCCAGTACCCCACCCAATGCGCCGCCAATGCCGGCCTCGGTGGTGCCGCCTGCCATGGCAACGCCGCTGAGCAGACCGAAAGACAACAACAGAATCGAGGAGTACTTCTTCATCAAGAGAGCCTCAGAGGGATGACGAAGCGGAATTTGAAGCTCGGCGAAGCGGCTGGCAATCGGAATCCGACGAGTAGCACGAGTTGTACACAATTCTCTAAGTTATTGAATTATGTATGAAACTTTCTCGATTTTTGCTTGTCTGAGGTACTTATGACAAAGCCCTGAACCGTTGTGGAACAGGGCTTTTTTGTGGGCGGCGTTCAGCATTGCCGGGCGCGAATCAGATGATGCGCCCGTCGTCCCGCGCGCGCTCCAGCTTGATGGCGATGAACTTCGACGTCGGCGTGTGGCTGCCGTCACCGATGCTCTCCAGCGGCACCAGCGGGTTCACCTCTGGGTAGTACGCCGCCGCCTGGCCGGCGGGGATGTCGAACGCCAGAAGGGTGAAGCCATGCACCCGGCGTACGTGCTCATCACCCCACAGTGACACGATGTCGACCTTCTGCCCCGGCTGGAAGCCCAGACGGACGATGTCGGCTTCGTTGGCGAACAGCACGTCGCGTTGGCCGCGCACGCCGCGGTAGCGATCATCCATGCCATAGATGGTGGTGTTGTACTGATCGTGCGAGCGCATCGACTGCATGATCAGGTCCGGGAGCTGGCCGCTGGCGCGCACGCGTTCGTCGAGCAGGCTGTCCGGTAGGAGGTTGGCCTTGAAGTTGGCGCGGCCGCTGGCGGTCTTCCACTGGCGGCTGCCGGCGCTGTTGCCGAGATAGAAGCCGCCGGGCAGTCGCAGACGCTCGTTGAAGTCGGTGAAGCCCGGTATGGTGTCGGCGATCAGGTCGCGGATGCGGTCGTAGTCGGCCACCAGCCAGTGCCAGTCCACTGGCTGCTTGCCCAGGGTGGCGGCGGCGATGCCGGCAACCACGGCTGGCTCCGAGCGCATCTGTCGAGACAGCGGCTTGAGCTGGCCGTTGGAGGCGTGGACCATGCTGAAGGAGTCCTCCACCGTCACCGCCTGCGGGCCTTCGCCCTGCAGGTCGATATCGGTGCGGCCCAGGCATGGCAGGATCAACGCCTGTTTGCCGTGAATCAGGTGGCTGCGGTTGAGCTTGGTGCTGATGTGCACGGTCAACTCGCAGTTGCGCAGCGCCTGGGCGGTGCGCTCGGTGTCCGGTGTGGCCTGGGCGAAGTTGCCGCCCAAGCCGATGAACACCTTGGCCCGGCCTTCCAGCATGGCGTGGATGGCCTCGACGGTGTTGTGACCGTTGTGGCGTGGCACCGGGAAGCCGAAGCGTTTTTCGATGGCATCGAGCAGGAACACCGGTGGGCGTTCGTTGATGCCCATGGTGCGGTCGCCCTGCACGTTGCTGTGGCCGCGCACCGGGCACAGGCCGGCGCCCGGTACCCCGAGGTTGCCGCGCAGCAGCATCAGGTTGACGATTTCCTGGATGGTCGGCACCGAATGGCGGTGCTGGGTGATGCCCATGGCCCAGCACATGATCACGCGTTTGCCTTTGCAGTACATGCGTGCCGACAGCTCGATATCGGCCAGGGTCAGCCCGGACTGGGCCTGGATCTGTTCCCATGGGGTGGCGTGGACCAACGCCAGGTAGTCGTCCACGCCATGGCCGTGTTCGGCGATGAAGGCATGGTCGAAGATCGCCGGCGCCCCGCTGGCCTGGGCCTCACGCTCCCATTGCAGCAGGAACTTGGCCATGCCGCGCAGCAGCGCCATGTCGCCGCCCAGCGCCGGGCGGAAGAATGCCGTGTTGGTCGGACGGTCGCTGTTTGTCAGCATCTCCAACGGGTTCTGCGGGTGCTGGAAACGCTCCAGGCCACGCTCCTTGAGCGGGTTGACGCACACCACCTGGGCGCCGCGCTTCACCGCGTCGCGCAGCGGGTCGAGCATGCGGGGGTGGTTGGTGCCGGGATTCTGGCCCCAGACGAAGATCGTGTCGGCGTGCTCGAAATCGTCGTAGGTGACCGTGCCCTTGCCCACGCCGACGCTCTGGCCCAGGGCCACGCCGCTGGCCTCGTGGCACATGTTCGAGCAGTCGGGGAAATTGTTGGTGCCGTAGGCGCGCACGAACAGCTGATAGAGATAGGCCGCCTCGTTGCTGGCCCGGCCGGAGGTATAGAACTCGGCCTGGTCGGGGCTTGCCAGGTTGTTCAGGTGCCGGGCGATCAGGGCGAAGGCGGCGTCCCAGTCGATCGGCCGGTAACGGTCGGTGAGCGGGTCATAGACCATCGGCTCGGTCAGTCGGCCCTGATACTCGAGCCAGTAGTCGCTCTGCCCCAGCAGCGCGCTCACGCTGTAGCGGGCGAAGAACGCGGCGTCCACCCGGCGCTTGGTGGCTTCCCAGTTGACCGCCTTGGCGCCGTTCTCGCAGAACTTGACCATGCCGCTTTCGGGCGAGTCGCCCCAGGCGCAGCCGGGGCAGTCGAAGCCGCCGTTCTGGTTGGTCTTGAGCAGGGCGCGGATGTTCTTCAGGGCGTTGTCGCTGCCCACCCAGGCCTTGGCCACGCTGCGCAGCGCACCCCAGCCTCCGGCGGGGCCGGGATAAGGTTTGTAGCGAGGGGTGGAGGCGGGGGCGTTGTCTGGCAGTTTTTCGTAGGAGGTCACGGCTGTTGCTACTCCGCCGCTGGGCTGAACACCCGCGGTGCGCTGTGTTTGGGCAGATGAATGAGGTTGAGGTTGTGCTTGCGGGCCCATTGCAGGGCCAGGCCGGTGGGCGCGGAAAGGCTCACCAGGGTCTGGATGCCGGCGCGCAGGACCTTCTGGATCAGTTCCAGGCTGCAGCGGCTGGTGACGATGGCCAGCCCCCCTTGGGTGTCGATGCGCTGGCGCAGCAGGGCGCCGATCAGCTTGTCCAGGGCGTTGTGCCGGCCAATGTCCTCGCGGCCCAGCAGCAGCTGGCCGTCGCGGTCCATGAACAGTGCCGCGTGCACCGCGCCGCAGTGCTGGCCCAGTGGCTGGAAGGCATCGATGCGCTGGCGCAGGTCTTTCAGCCAGTGCGCGGGCGGCAACGGCGCCCCGGGCAGCACCTTCAGTTCGGGCAATGCCTGCTCCAGGGCCTCGACGCCGCATAGGCCGCAGCCGCTGGTGCCGGCCAGCTGACGGCGCTGATTCTTCAGGTTCCAGAAAGCGCGGCTGGAGATCTCCAGGTCGGCATACAGCGCCGAACCGCTGCCGGAGAGCTTCACATCGTAGATTTCCTCGGTACCGGCGACGATGCCGCTGCCCACGCTGAAGCCGACGGCGAAGTCTTCCAGGTCGGTCGGGCTGACCAGCATCACCGCCTGGTTCAGGCCGTTGTAGACGATCGCCAGCGCCACTTCCTCGGCCAGCGGGGTATTGTCGCGGGCGGCATCGGAAAGCTGGACATAGTCGTAGGTGTTGCTGGCGGCGGGCAGGGCAAAGGGCGTGGACGCCGCGCAGACCGGTGGCTTGCTGTTCATCGGGGCGAATACCGGCTGGCAGTTTGACCCCACAAGCCTAGGCCCCTGTACCGGTGGCGTCTAATCGCTAGCGTCTATGTCGTGATAGAGCGCGTCGATTGGTCGCAGCGGGGCGGGATGGCCGATCCTGGCCTAGACTCCTGCTTCCATGGATTCACCATCAAAGGAGCGCCACATGAGCCTGTTCAGTTTCGTGAAGGAAGCCGGCGAGAAGTTGATCGACCTGCTGACCCCCGGCAATGCCAATGCCGAGGAACAGTTGAAGAAACACGTCCAGGACGTTGGTTTGGGCAACCCGAACATCTCGGCCACTGTAGAGGGTGACAAGGTCATCCTCAAGGGCGAGGTAAGCAGCCAGGAAGAGAAAGAGAAGATCATCCTGGCGGCCGGCAATATCGCTGGCGTGGCCTCGGTGGATGACCAGATCACCGTCACCGGGCCGGTGGCCCAGGCGGCCCGGTTCATCGAGGTCGAGAAGGGTGACACCTTGAGTGCCATCTCCAAGCGTGTCTATGGCGACGCCAACAAGTACAACAAGATCTTCGAGGCTAACAAGCCGATGCTCAAACATCCGGACAAGATCTATCCGGGGCAAGTGCTGCGTATTCCTGACTGAGGGGGCGCTTGTAGGAGCGGCTTTAGCCCGCGGTGCCTGGCACCCGCGTCGCGGGTGATCGCGGCTGAAGCCGCCCCTACGGGGCGAATGCGCAGTTACAACCCTGCCAGCAACGCCCGATAATCCTCTACTGCCCCGAACTCCTGGGTATCGCGTGGCTCGGCCCGACTATCCGGCTGGCGCACAGCCAGCAGGTGCCCCACGCCAAATTGCCGGGCACTGCGCAGAATCGCCAGGGTGTCATCGATGAACAGGCTGCGCGTCGGCTCGAAGCCGATGTCTGCCTGCAACGCATCCCAGAACTGCGGGCTCTCCTTTGGATAGCCATAGTCGTGCGAGCTGATCAGCCGTTCGAAGTAAGGCGCCAGTTCAACCCGCTCCAGCTTCAACGACAGCGAGTCACGGTGCGCGTTGGTGATCATCACCACCCGCTTGCCGGCCTTGCGAATGGCGGCGAGGAAGGTATCGGCATCCGGCTTCAAGGCGATCAGGTCGGCGATCTCCAGCTTGAGCTCGCGGATTGGCAGGCGCAGTTCACGGCTCCAGAAGTCCAGGCAGTACCAGTTGAGCGTGCCGGCATGCTGTTCGAACAGCGGGCGCAGCTCGAGCTCGGCCATGGCCCGGCTCACGCCATGCAGCTCGGCGTAGCGCTGGGGCAAGTGCTCCAGCCAGAAGCGGTTGTCGTAATGCAGGTCGAGCAGGGTGCCGTCCATGTCCAGCAGGACGGTATCGATGGCGGACCAGGGAAGAACGGGCATGGGAAATTCTCGATCAGTCGGCAAGCCACGGTATAGTAACCCGTTCACGCCAAGGAGCCGCCCCATGCGCCAGAAACCCACCGTCCTCAGCCGCGAGATCGTCGCCAGCAGCCGCCTGTTCCGCGTCGAAGCCGTGCAGTTGCGCTTCTCCAACGGTACCGAGCGCACCTATGAGCGACTGGTCGGCCGTGGCAACGGCTATGGCGCAGTGATGATCGTGGCCATGCTCGATGCCGAGCATGCCGTGCTGGTCGAGGAATATTGCGGCGGTACCGACGAATACGAGCTGTCGTTGCCCAAGGGCCTGATCGAACCGGGCGAGGACGTGCTCGCCGCCGCCGACCGGGAGCTCAAGGAAGAGGCCGGTTTCGGCGCGCGTCAGCTGGAACACCTGACAGAGCTGTCGTTGTCGCCCGGTTACATGAGCCAGAAGATCCAGGTGGTCCTGGCCACCGATCTGTACGAAGAGCGTCTGGAGGGCGACGAACCCGAGCCGATGCGCGTCGACAAGGTCAACCTGCGCGAGCTCTCGGCCCTGGCCATGCACCCGCAGTTCAGCGAAGGCCGGGCGCTGGCGGCGCTGTACCTGGCCCGTGACCTGCTGATCCAGCGTGGGGTGTTGAGCGTATGAATGATCGGCAACTGATGCAGGACGTCGCCAAGCTCGCCTTGTTGGCCGGCGAGGCGACCTTGCCGTTCTGGCGCGCTGACGTGGCGGTAAGCAACAAGGCCGACGATTCACCGGTGACCGCTGCCGACCTGGCGGCCCATCGGGTTATCGCCGATGGCTTGCAGGCGTTGGCGCCGCAGATTCCGGTGCTCTCCGAAGAGGACTGCGACATCCCGCTGGCAACCCGCGCAGGCTGGCAGCGCTGGTGGCTGGTCGATCCTTTGGATGGCACCAAGGAGTTCATCGCCGGTAGCGAGGAGTTCACCGTCAACATCGCGCTGATCGAAAACGGCGAGGTGGTGTTCGGTGTGGTGGCGATGCCAACCAATGGCCGCTGTTACTTCGGTGGGCGCGAGTTCGGTGCCTGGAGGGCCGAGCGTAACGAAGAGGCTCAAACGATCCAGGTGCGTAATGCCCCACCGGCACAGGAGCGGTTTACCGTTGTCGCCAGCCGTCGGCATTCGAGTCCGGAGCAGGAAGCGCTGCTGGCGGGGCTTGGGAGTGCGGTGGGGGAGCTGGAACTGGCCAACATCGGCAGCTCGCTGAAGTTCTGCCTGCTGGCCGAAGGCAGTGCCGACTTTTATCCGCGGCTGGCGCCGACCTCGCAGTGGGATACTGCGGCTGCCCAGGGCGTGCTGGAGGGAGCCGGGGGCGAAGTGATCGGGCTGGACGGGTTGCCGTTCCGCTACCCACCGCGTGAGTCGCTGCTCAATCCGTTCTTCCTGGCGTTGCCCCGCGCGGCTGAATGGCGTCAGGCGCTCGTCGAACTGGCGAGTGCGATCAAAGCTTGAGCTCGTCGGGGCCGCTACGCGCCCCATCGCCGCGGTTCGTCGCCACGACAAGCCGGCTCCCACAGGAGTCACCGTTATCTTTGTGGGAGCAACTGTCTTGAGGGGATTTTTTGAGAACGATCCTTTCAGCGATGCAGCACGTACTGCCCGCTGAACGTCACCGCAGTCTCGTCACTACCCTCGTTGCTCACCATCGTCTCCAGCGTCAGCCGCGCCCGCCCGCGACGCTGGTACATCGTCAGGAACCGCTCCCAGGTCTTCTCGTCCGGCGCCGGGCAACGCGCCACGGCAGCCCCGGTGACTGGCAGCGGGTAGCTGATCTGCCCTTCCTGGATGACGATATGCCCGTCATCGATCCCCAGCTCGCGCAGACGCAGGTGCAGCCAGCCCCAGCCCACCAGCACCGCGCCGCAATACAGGCTGCCGCCGAACATGGTGCTCTTGTGGTTGACGTTGGGCGCCAATGGCAGCTTCAGGCGCAAGGTGTGCGCCTGCCAATCGATGACTTCCATGCCCATCTCGCGGGTCAGCGGAATATCGCTGTGCAGTACGGACTGCAGGTACTGGCTGTCGTTGCTCATTGACGGTTGTCCTCCTGGTCGTCGTGCCCGCCAAAGCTCAGGCTGTGCTTGCGCAGTTTGTCGTGCAGGGTCTTGCGCGGGATGCCAAGGGCCTCGGCGAGGCTGCGCATGGAGCTGTGCGGCTGCATCAGCTCGGCGGCGATCAGCGAGCGCTCGAACTGCTCGACCTGCTCGCTGAGGTTACCGGCCGGCACCGGGACATGGATATCGTTGGCCGCCGCAGGCGCCTGGCCATCAAGGGCCAGCTCCAGGCCAAGGGCGAAGCGTTCGGCGGCATTCTGTAGCTCGCGTACATTGCCCGGCCAGTCGTGGCGCAGCAGCAGGGCACGCTGCGCCGGTTGCAGGTTGTGGGGCGGCAGGCCATGGCGTTCGCTGGCGGCGTCGGCGAAGTGCTGGAACAGCACCAGGATGTCGTCGCCGCGCTCACGCAGCGCGGGGATACGCAGCGGTGCGACGTTCAGGCGGTAGTACAGGTCTGCACGGAAACGCCCTTGGTCGGCGGCTTGGCGCAGGTCTTCCTTGGTGGCGGCGATGATACGGATATCCAGCGGGATCAGCTGGTTGCCGCCCAGGCGCTCGACCACCCGCTCCTGCAGCAGGCGCAGCAGCTTGACCTGAACATCCAGGCTCATGCTTTCGATTTCGTCGAGGAACAGCGTGCCGCCATTGGCGAATTCGAACTTGCCGATGCGGCGCTTCTGCGCACCGGTGAAAGCGCCCGGCTCATGGCCGAACAGTTCGCTCTCGACCACCGACTCGGCCAGGGCGCCGGCATTGATCGCCACGAACGGGCCGTCGCGTCGGCTCGACAGGTCGTGCAGGGCACGCGCCACCACTTCCTTGCCGGCGCCGGTCTCGCCAAGGATCAGCACGTCGGCGCGAGTGCCGGCCAGGGCGCCGATCTGCTCGCGCAGGCGCTGCATGCCGGGGGATTGCCCGACCAGGCGCGTGGCCAACTGCTGGCGATCGCTCAGGGCCAGGCGCAGGCTACGATTGTCCAGCACCAGGCGGCGCAGGGCCAGGGCGCGGCGCACGCTGTCGAGCAGGGCGTCGCTGGCGAAGGGTTTCTCCAGGAAGTCATATGCCCCGGCGCGCATGGCCTGCACTGCCAGTGGCACATCGCCGTGGCCGGTAATCAGCAGCACCGGCAGTTCGCTGTCACGGGCGTGCAGTTGCTCCAGCAGTTGCAGGCCATCGATGCCGGGCATGCGGATATCGCTGACCACCACGCCCGGCCAGTCCTCCTCCAGGCGTTCGGCCAGGCCCTGGGCGTCGGCCAAGGCCACCACCTTGAGCCCGGCCAGGTCCAGGGTCTGGCTCAGGGCTTGGCGCAGGTGCGGGTCATCATCGACCAGGATCACCTGGGCACGGCTGTCGATCGGTGTCTCGGTGCTCATGCCGAGGTATCCTCCGAAGATTGCAGGTTGGCGCCGGGCTTGGCCACGCGCAGTTTCAGGGTCAGCAGGGCGCCGCCTTCCGGGTGGTTGCCCAGCAGTAGCTCGCCGCCGAGCGCGTGCATCAGGCTTTCGCAGATGGCCAGCCCCAAGCCGAGGCCCTGGGTGCGGGTCTTGGTGGTGAAGAACGGCTCCTTGGCGTGCTCCAGCGCCTGGCGGCTGAAGCCTGGGCCATTGTCGCGAATGTACAGGTAGACGCAGCCGTCTTGGCGCTCGGCACTCAGCCACAGCCTGCGCGGGTTGGCTTTTTCGGTCAGGGCATCGAGGGCGTTGGCCAGCAGGTTGCCCAGCACTTGGCGCAGGCGGGTCTCGCCGGCCTGTACCCACAGCGTGGCCTCGGGCAGGTCGCGCACCAGTTCCACGGCCATGGCTCGGCGACGCTTGGCCAGCAGCGCCAGGGCATCATCCAGGGCCGGTTGCAGGGCAACGCTCTCCGGGGCGTGCTGGTCGCGGCGGGCGAAGGCGCGCAGGTGGGCGATGATCGAAGCCATGCGCCCGGTCAGTTCGCCAATCAGCTTGAGGTTGCCGCGCACATCTTCGGTGCGCTGATGGTCGAGGAGAATCTCGGCGTTCTCGGCATAACTGCGAATCGCCGCCAGCGGTTGATTGAGCTCATGGCTGATGCTCGCCGACATGGTGCCCAGTACCGACAGTTTACCGGCCTGGACCAGTTCGTCCTGGGCGCGCACCAGCTCCTGCTGGGCGCTTTCGCGCTCCAGCACCGCGCTCTTGAGGCGGGTATTGAGGCCTTCCAGGTCGGCGGTGCGCTCGATCACGCGCTTTTCCAGCTCTTGCCGGGCAAGGGCCTCGAAGTCGATGCGGTCGATATAGTGGCGTCGGCGCTGCATCACCAGGCCAGCCAGGAGCATGGTCACCAGCAGCGCACCGCCACCGATGGCCATGACCGTCTGCACTGAGCGATCGACCAGCAGGCGCGGGGCGAGGATGTTCACTTGCCAGCCGGTTTCCTTGATGTCGCGGGTCTGGACCAGCCAGGCGTCGCGGTTGAGGCTCAACGGCTGCGGGGCCTGGGTCGGGTAGGGCTGGATGGCGACGATGGCCTGGCGCTCGGCCGCGGTCAATTCGCGGGTGGCGCGGAAACGCCAGTCCGGGCGCGAGGTGAGCACCACCACGCCGTTCTGGTCGGTCAGCAGCAGTTGTTCCGGCGTGCGGCCCCACAGGGTTTCGGTGTGGTCGAGGTCGACTTTGACCACCAGCACGCCGATTACCTTGTCGCGATCATGGACGGCGGCAGCGAAGAAGTAGCCGCGCTTGGCCGAAGTGGTGCCCTGGCCGAAGAACCGCCCCAGCCGCCCCTCCATCGCCTCGATGAAGTACGGGCGGAACGAGAAGTTGCGGCCGACGAAGCTGTCCTGCTTGTCCCAGTTGGACGCGGCCAGAGTGTTGCCGCTGATATCCATCAGGTACATCACCTCGGCACCGGTCTGCTGGGTGATGCCCTTGAGCAACCGGTTGGCGTTGGTCACCGCCTCGAGGCGCAACGGGTCGGCCAGCACGCCGCGCAGCGCCGGCAGGTCGCCGAGGATCTTTGGCAGGGTTTCGTAGCGGTGCAGGGTGCCCAGCAGGTTGGCGACGTAGAGGTCGAGGGTCTGGCGGTTCTGCGAGGCCAGTTCATCCTGGTAGTAGCGCTCGGCCAGGTGGTGCAGCGGCCACAGCAGCGGGGCCAGGCACAGCGCCAGCAGGGCCAGGCTGCGCCAGCGGGGGCGGCGGGGAGGCGTGGGTCTTGGGATCATCGCGGTTGATTGCGCCAGAAAGGTCTGGCGCAATTATGCGCTACTTGAGGCAGTCGATGAGTGCATCGTGCCAGTGCGGTTGGCAGACGTGCCATTCACGGGCCAGGCGCGAACAATCCAGGCGTGAGTTGAGCGGTCGTCTTGCCGGTGTCGGGTACTCGCTGGAAGGGATCGGCAGCAGCTCGGCGCAAGACCGCCCCTGGGCCTTGAGCTGGTCAGCGATTGCCTGGGCGAAGCCGAACCAGGAAGTTTCACCCTGGGCGGTCAGGTGGTAGGTGCCCCAGGCGCCTGCCTGGCCGTTGCACCAGCGCTCGATCAGCGCGCGGGTGCTGGCGGCGAGGGTGCCCGCCCAGGTTGGGGCGCCGATCTGGTCGTTGACGACTTTCAGCTGTGGACGTTCCTGAAGCAGGCGCTGCATGGTCAGCAGGAAGTTGCGTCCATGCAGCGAATAGACCCAGCTCGTGCGCAGTATCAGATGTTCACCGGCGACTGCGGTGATGGCCTGTTCGCCCGCCAGCTTGCTTCGGCCATAGACGCCCAGTGGATTGGGGGCGTCATCCTCGTTGTAGGGGGCTGGTTTGCTGCCGTCGAAGACATAGTCGGTGGAGTAGTGGATCAGCGGTGCGCCGAGCCGTGCGGCTTCTTCGGCCAGTACCCGGGGCGCTTCGGCGTTGATGGCGTGGGCCTGCTGTATTTCGCTTTCGGCCTGGTCGACTGCCGTGTAGGCGGCGGCATTGATGATCAGGTCGGGCGCCATCTGACGCAGCGAGGCGCGCAGTTGCTCCGGTTGGGCCATGTCGAACCCGTCACGACCGAGCCGCTGTACATCGCCCAGGCCGTGCAATGATTCCTTGAGTGCCAGTGCAACCTGGCCGTGGCGGCCGCAGACGAGGATCTTCATGGGAGCAGCTGCGCATCGGCAAATGACATGGCGGCCTGGTCTTTGGCCGACAGCAACGGTTGCAGGCCGTTCAGCTGCCAGTCGATGGCCAACTGCGGGTCGTCCCAGCGTATGCTGTGCTCGGCGTCGGGGTTGTAGTAGTCGGTGGTCTTGTAGAGCACCTCGGCCGATTCGCTCAACACCCGGAAACCATGGGCGAAACCGGGTGGCAGCCACAGCTGGCGGTGGTTGTTGACAGACAGTCGCACCGCCACCCACTGGCCCAGGGTTGGCGAGCTGCGACGGATGTCCACCGCCACGTCGAGTATCTCCCCCTGCAGCACGCGGACCAGCTTGCCCTGGGCATTCTGCAACTGGTAGTGCAGCCCACGTAGCACGCCGTGCCGGGAGCGAGAGTGGTTGTCCTGGACGAACGGCGTGTCAACACCGGTGCGCAGGGTGAAGTCGCGGGCGTTGTAGCTTTCGTAGAAGAACCCTCGGCTGTCCCCGAACACCTTGGGTTCGATGATCAGGACCTCCGGGAGTGCGGTGGCGATGATATTCATGACTGTTCTTCGGCCAGTT
This sequence comes from Pseudomonas sp. RC3H12, assembly GCF_018596375.1. Lineage (NCBI taxonomy): Bacteria > Pseudomonadati > Pseudomonadota > Gammaproteobacteria > Pseudomonadales > Pseudomonadaceae > Pseudomonas > Pseudomonas sp. RC3H12. Next base: position 5,139,809 of record NZ_CP075595.1, read on the forward strand.
GGCTCAGGTATTGGCCGTAGCCGGTCTTTTGCAGTTCGCAGGCCTTGGCCAGTAGTTGCTCACGGCTGATCCAACCGTTCTGGAAGGCGATCTCTTCCAGGCAGGCTACCTTCAGCCCCTGGCGATGTTCGAGGGTCTGCACGTACTGCGAGGCTTCCAGCAGGCTGTCGTGGGTGCCGGTGTCGAGCCAGGCGAAGCCGCGGCCGAAGCGTTCCACGCGCAGGTCGCCGCGTGCCAGGTAGGCGTTGTTGATGTCGGTGATCTCCAGTTCGCCGCGGGCTGACGGGCGGATGCTCTTGGCGATGTTCACCACATCGTTGTCGTAGAAGTACAGGCCGGTCACGGCAAAGCTGGACTTGGGTTGCCGGGGCTTCTCCTCGATCGACAACGCCCGGCCATCGGCGTCGAACTCGATCACGCCAAATCGCTCCGGGTCCTTTACCCAGTAGCCGAACACGGTGGCGCCCGAGGTGTGCTTCACTGCACGCTGCAACTGTTCGCTGAAGCTCTGGCCGTGGAAGATATTGTCGCCAAGAATCAGGCAGACGGCATCGTCACCGATGAACGACTCTCCGATCAGGAACGCCTGTGCCAGCCCGTCGGGGGACGGCTGTTCGGCATAGCTTATGTGAATGCCGAACGGGCTGCCGTCACCGAACAACTGGCGGTACTGCGGCAGGTCTTGTGGCGTGGAGATCAGCAGGATGTCGCGGATGCCGGCGAGCATCAGCACCGATATCGGGTAGTAGATCATCGGTTTGTCGTAGATCGGCAGCAACTGCTTGGAGACACCGAGGGTGATGGGGTGCAGGCGGGTGCCCGTGCCGCCGGCCAGGACGATTCCTTTAGTCATGCGATCAGGTCCTTGAAGTCCGAATTGCCCAGGCGCTGTCCTTGATAGCTGCCGTCCTGGACCTGGCGGCACCACTCGAGATTGTTCAGGTACCACTGCACGGTCTTGCGCAAGCCCGAGGCGAAGGTTTCCTGCGGTACCCAACCGAGCTCACGCTCGATCCTGCCGGCATCGATAGCGTAGCGCAGGTCATGCCCCGGGCGGTCCTGGACGTGGGTGATCAGGTCGGTGTAGCGGGTCACCCCGGCGGGGTGCGCAGGGGCCAGCTCTTCCAGCAGCGCACACACGGCCTGCACCACGTCGATGTTCCGCTGCTCGTTGTGGCCGCCGATGGTGTAGGTCTGGCCGACCTCTCCAGCGGTAACGATCCGGAGCAGGGCTCGGACGTGATCCTCGACGTACAGCCAGTCGCGGACTTGCTGGCCATCGCCGTACACCGCAAGCGGCTTGCCGGCCAGGGCGTTGAGGATCATCAACGGGATCAGCTTTTCTGGGAAGTGATACGGGCCGTAATTGTTGGAGCAGTTGCTGATCACTGTCGGCAGGCCGTAGGTACGTTGCCAGGCGCGGACCAGATGATCGGCTGCCGCCTTGCTGGCCGAGTAGGGAGAGCTGGGGGCGTACGGGGTGTTTTCATCGAACAGTCCGTCGGGGCCGTGCAGGTCGCCGAACACTTTGTCGGTGGAAACGTGGTGGAAGCGGAACGTGTCGCGGGCAGGCTTTTCCAGCGAGCTCCAGTAACCGCGAGCGGCCTCCAGCAGGCTGTAGGTGCCGACGATATTGGTGTGAATGAAGTCCGCCGGGCCATCGATGGAGCGGTCGACGTGCGACTCTGCGGCCAGGTGCATGATGGCGTGTGGCTGGAACCTGGCAAGCATGGCGCTGACACTGACCTGGTCGGCGATATCAGCCTGGACAAATTCATAGCGGGGGTTGTCGGCGATCCGCTGCAGGGACTGCAGGTTGCCCGCGTAGGTCAACTTGTCGAGATTGAGCACTTCATGATCGGTGTGTTCGATCAGATAGCGGACCAGGGCCGAGCCGATGAATCCGGCGCCGCCGGTGACGAGAATGCGCATGTGCGGGTGCCTGTGCGGAAAGTGTATTGCCAGATGCCTAGCTTGTTGGCTGGGGCCGCTCGTGGCAAGTCGTGAATGCACGACGGCCTGTCGTCTGTGCAAGGCTGCCACTTGCTTATCACCCTCGGTGGTGGCGATATAAGCGACAAAAAAACGAGGTTCCCCGTTCATGCCCCTGAGCACCCTGATCCAGCGTTCGAGCCAGCCCAGTCCTTCACTTGGCGAGGCCCATGCCCATGCCCTGCTGAGGTCGTACTACGACTTGCAGGGCACGTTGCAGGTGCTGGGCAGCCAGCAGGACCTCAACTTCCGCGTGGACAGCGACCAGGGCCGCTTCGTGCTCAAGGTCTGCCATGGCAGCTATGCGCAAGTCGAACTGCAGGCCCAGCATGCGGCGCTGGCATTCCTGCATGGGCAAGACGTACCAGTGCCGGTAGTGCGCACAGCCAGTACCGGCGAGCTATTGCTGGACCTCGAGGTCGATGGCCAGCCGCTTCGGGCCCGCCTGCTCGATTACATCGACGGGCAGCCACTGACCCGCCTGGGCCATCTGCCAGCGCGGGTGATGGCTGAGCTCGGCACGCTTTGCGCCCGTGTCGATAAGGCGCTGGCCGACTTCGACCATCCAGGCCTCGAGCGCACCTTGCAGTGGGATCCACGCCATGCCCAGGTACTGATCCAGCATTTGTCGCCCGTGTTGCAGGATGCCCAGCGCCGGGCGCAGGTGGAGCAGGTCGCCCAGGCGGCATCCGCACGTCTGCAACCGTTAATTGACCTGCTACCGACCCAGGCCGTGCACCTGGACATCACTGACGACAACGTGGTCTGGGCCCGCGATGCCGAGCGGCAGTGGCAGGTGCAGGGTGTCATCGACTTCGGTGACCTGGTGCGTACCTGGCGAATCGCCGATCTGTCGGTGACCTGCGCGGCCTTGCTGCATCACGCCGAGGGTGACCCGCTGCGGATCCTGCCGGCGGTCAGCGCCTATCATGCCGTGAATCCCCTGCATGATGCCGAGTTGCGTGCCCTCTGGCCGCTGGTACTCAACCGCGCGGCCGTGCTGGTGCTCAGCAGCGAGCAGCAACTGGCCATCGATCCGGACAACCGATACACCCGCGACAACATCGCCCATGAATGGGAAATCTTCGATACCGCTTGCTCCGTGCCCGCGGCTTTGATGGAGGCGGCGATCCTCCAGGCGGCTGGGCGCAAACCGGCCAGCATCGATCTTGGCGATTGCGCCGTGTTGCTGCCGACGCTGAACAGTGAGGCGGTGACCCGGGTCGACCTGGGCGTGCTCAGCCCCTGCTGCGAGGCGGGCAACTGGGAGCAACCGGGCTTTGACCAGAGTCTGCTTGCTGCCCAGCCGGGGCCGGCGTGCAGCCTGCATGGGCAGTACCGCCTGTCGCAAACGCACATTGACCGACCTGAAGAACCGGCCACCTGCGCCCTGGGCGTGGAGCTGAACCTGTCGCCCGGCACCGCGTTACAAGCGCCCGAGGGCGGGGTATGGCAATGCATCGGCGATGGTCGTGGCTGCTTGCGCACCGCGCACTGGAACCTGTGGCTCGAAGGCCTGGAAGAGGCGCCGACCGATGGCCAAGCGCTGCTCAAGGGCCAGGTCATCGGCGCGACCTGTGGGTTTATCCGCGTGCAACTGTGCGTGGATACCGATACCTGTCCACCGTTTTTCGCCACGCCTTCTCACGCTGCCGCCTGGCTGGCCCTGTGCCCGTCACCGCGCACCCTGCTGGGCTTCGACTGCGATGCCGAGCCGCTGGCCGACGCGCAAGCCCTGCTGGCCCGTCGCGATGCCAGCTTCGCCCGCTCGCAGAAGCATTACTACGCCCAGCCTCCGCATATCGAGCGTGGCTGGCGCAACTACCTGATCGACATGCAGGGCCGTTCCTATCTGGACATGCTCAACAATGTCGCGGTGCTTGGCCATGGTCATCCGCGCATGGCCGCCGAGTCGGCGCGCCAGTGGTCGCTGGTCAACACCAACTCGCGCTTCCACTATGCGGCCATTGCCGAGTTTTCCGAGCGCTTGCTGGAAGTGGCCCCGGAGGGCTTCGACCGGGTGTTCCTGGTCAACAGCGGCACCGAGGCCAATGACCTGGCGATCCGTCTGGCCTGGGCCTATAGCGGCGGGCGCGATCTGCTCAGCGTGCTGGAGGCCTACCACGGCTGGTCGGTGGCTACTGACGCGATCTCCACCTCCATCGCCGACAACCCCCAGGCCCTGGAGACCCGGCCGGACTGGGTGCATCCGGTGGAGGCGCCGAATACCTTCCGCGGGCGCTACCGGGGCGCCGACAGCGCCGCCGACTACCTGCGCGATGTCGATGCCAAGCTGGCCGACCTCGACGCCCGTGGTCGCCAGCTGGCCGGGATGATCTGCGAACCGGTGTACGGAAACGCCGGGGGCATCTCGTTGCCGCCGGGCTACCTGCGCGAGGCCTACGCCAAGGTGCGCCAGCGCGGCGGGGTGTGCATCGCCGACGAGGTGCAGGTCGGTTACGGGCGCCTGGGCGAGTATTTCTGGGGTTTCGAGGAGCAGGACGTGGTGCCGGACATCATCACCATGGCCAAGGGCATGGGCAACGGCCAGCCGCTGGGTGCGGTGATCACCCGGCGCGAGATCGCCGAGGCGCTGGAGGCCGAGGGCTACTTCTTCTCGTCGGCCGGTGGCAGCCCGGTCAGTTGCCGCATCGGCATGGCGGTGCTGGACGTAATGCGTGATGAAGGGTTGTGGGACAACGCCCGAGACGTGGGCCGTTACTTCAAGGCTCGGCTGCAGGCATTGGTCGATAAATATCCGCTTGCTGGCGCCGCCCATGGTTCCGGGTTCTACCTGGGGCTGGAGCTGGTACGCGATCGCCAGACGCTGGAACCGGCGACCGAGGAGACCATGATCCTGTGCGATCGCCTGCGTGACCTGGGGATCTTCATGCAACCGACCGGCGACTACCTGAACATCCTCAAGATCAAACCACCGATGTGCACCACGCGGGCCAGCGTGGATTACTTCGTCGACAGCGTGGAGCGGGTCCTCGGCGAAGGGCTCTGATTCAAGGCATGCAGGCCTGGCAAGTCGATTGTTATCGGTTCGCCAGGCTTTTTTATGCCTAAATATTTTGTGATTATCTATTTAAAGTCGATATTTATCGGTTGTAATATCGTCTGATCATTACGCTGCCTATACTGGCGGGCCTGCATCTTTTCCGATCACCGACCTGGCGCCCCTGGCCCCGGGCCTTCGCAGAGGTTACCCATGAAGACCCTCAACTCGACCCCCCGCGCCGACGGTTTCCACATGCCCGCCGAGTGGGCCCCGCAGACCCAGGTATGGATGGTCTGGCCGGAGCGCCCGGACAACTGGCGCTTGGGCGGCAAGCCGGCGCAGGCCGCGCACGTGACCCTGGCCAAGGCCATCGCCCGCTTCGAGCCGGTCACCGTGGCGGTGTCCGCCGGCCAGTACGAGAACGCCCGTCGCCAGCTCGACCTGCCCAACATCCGCGTGGTCGAGATCAGCAACGACGATGCCTGGGTGCGCGACACCGGCCCGACCTTCGTCATCAACGACCACGGCGAGGTACGCGGCGTGGACTGGGGCTTCAACGCCTGGGGCGGTTTCGACGGCGGCCTGTACGCGCCCTGGAACCGTGACGAGGAGCTGGCCGCCAAGGTCATGGAGATGGAGCGCGTGCAGCGTTACCACACCGAAGGCTTCGTGCTCGAAGGCGGTTCGATCCACGTCGATGGCGAAGGCACCCTGATCACCACCGAAGAATGCCTGCTCAACCGCAACCGCAACCCGCACCTGGACCGCGAACAGATCGAGGAGATCCTGCGCGAGCACCTGGCGGTCGAGACCATCGTCTGGCTGCCGGACGGCCTGTACAACGACGAGACCGATGGCCACGTTGACAACTTCTGCTGTTACGTCAGCCCAGGCGAAGTGTTACTGGCCTGGACCGATGATTCCAATGACCCCAACTATGCACGCTGCCACGCCGCCTATGAGGTGCTGAAAAACACCCGCGACGCCAAAGGGCGCGAGTTCGTGGTGCACAAGATGCCGATCCCGGGGCCGCTGTACGCCACCCAGGCAGAATGTGACGGCGTGGATCACGTGGCGGGCAGCCAGGAGCGCGACCCTTCGGTACGTCTGGCCGGTTCCTACGTGAACTTCCTGATCGTCAACGGCGGCATCATCGCCCCGAGCTTCGACGACCCGGCTGATGCGCAAGCCAGAGCGATCCTGGCCAAGGTCTTCCCGGACCACGAAGTCGTGATGATCCCGGGGCGTGAACTGCTGCTTGGCGGTGGCAACATTCACTGCCTGACCCAGCAGCAGCCGGCACCGGTCAAACGCTGATCGGCCGCTGAGAGAAAAGCCCGTCGCAAGACGGGCTTTTTTTTGCTGGCGATAGTCGGACACTTGGAATGGCACAGCAATTGTATTGATTTTTCCTCGTACTTCAGGGGAATCGGCCTACGCCGTTCTGTAACGTGCCTGAAGTAACTTAGCCGCTCACTCGGCCCAGGGAGTACGTGAGGAAATGAACGCAGCAAGTGAGTCGGCTTTGCCCTCAACGGCGGCCAGTCACCAATCGCTCAGAATCCTGGCTCAGTGGTTGAAACGTCATGGAGACGATCGGGTCAGGACGACCGACCCACGACGCCTGCTGGATGGGCGATACCCCCAAGGCCTGATCAGCGAGGAAGAGCTCGAAGCTCTGCTGGCTGTCTGGCATTGACCGGGAAGGATCCCGCCGCAGAAAAAAACGCCACCGCAATTGCGGTGGCGTTTTCGTTTGGGCGACCCGTCCTTGACGTCCGCTCCGGATTGCAACTCAGAAGCTGTAGGTCCCGGTCACCACCAGGCTGCGCGGATCGCCCACCTGGATCTGCGCCGCGCTGGTGGCCGAGCTGTAGTAGGTCTTGTCGGTGATGTTGCTCAACGCCGCGCGAACATCCCAGTCGTGGGTGCGATAACCGGCCAGCGCGTCCCAGCGGCCGTAGCCCGGCAGGATCACGGTGTTCTGGTTGTCGGCGTAGCGGTCGCCGACCAGGGTCAAACCGGTTTCGGCGTACCAGCCCAGCTCCGGCTTCCAGGTCACGAACAGGCTGGCGTTACGTTTGGCCACATCATTGATGCGGTTGCCCTGCTGGCCGTTGTTGTCCTTGACGATGGTCGCGTCCTGCAGACCGATGCCGCCGCGCACGTACCAGTTGCCCACCACGTTGCCGGTGGCGGTCAGCTCGATGCCGCGTGAACGCTGCAGGCCGCTAAGCTGGATCAGTTCCGGGTTGATCGGGTCGCGGGTACGGCGGTTGTACAGTTCCAGTTCGTAGATCGCCAGGGTGGTGCTCAGGCGCTCGTCGAACCATTCGCTCTTGACCCCGATCTCCTTCTGCCGGGTCTGTTCCGGGTCGGTCTGGTTGGCGTTGCCGGCCGCGCCGGGGGTGATGCCGATCAGGCCGCCACCGACCGGAGAGTAGGTCTTGCTCCAGGAGGCATAGAAGGAGTGGTCCTGCCAGGGGGTGTACACCACGCCGATACGTGGACTGAAACTGTTGTCCTTCTGCTTTTCCGAGATGTCTCGGAGTTTGTTGGTGGTGTCCACCTCGAACTGGTCGAAGCGCACGCCGGCCAGCAGCTGCCACTGGTCGTTGAGGCGGATCTGGTCCTGCAGGTAGATCCCTCGGCTCTCGACGTCAGTGTGGTTGTTGCTGGACACCCGCATGATGCCGTTGTGCTGTTGGCTGGCCGTGGCCCCCTGCAGCGGTACCGAGGGAACGCCTACGCCTTGGCTCAGCAGCGAGTTGCGACGTTGTTCGCCCATTTCCAGGCCCACCAGCAGCGTATGCTCTAGACCGAAGGTTTCTACATGACCTTCGAGTTCGATAGTGTTGTAGAGGTTGCGGGTGCTCAGGTCCTGCTGCCAGCGCTGGCGGTCCACCAGACCGGCAGCGGGGCGGTAGGCGGTCAGATAGGTGTTGTCGAAGTCGCTCTCCAGGGTGAACAGGCTGAAGGTGTGGCGCAGTTGCCACTGATCGTTCAGCTCGTAGTTCAGGCGCGAACGCAGCGACTCGGCGCGGTCGTTGATGTAGTCGCGCTGGGTGTCGCCGTAGGTGGTCTTGCGGCTGACATCGGCCGGGCGCCCGGTGAGCGGGTTGCCGGGGATGCCACGGTCGGGCGTGCGGTCGTAGCGGCTGTACTCGTACTGCACCAGCCAGTTCAGCTCGGGGGTGATCTGCCAGCTCATGGACGGGGCGAACAGTTGGCGGTGGTTGCCATCGATGCCGTCGCGGAAGCTGTTCTTGTCCTCGTTGCCCAGGTTCAGGCGCAGGCTGAGGGTGTCGCTGGGGTCGGCGCTGAGGTCGGCGTACAGGCTGCGCAGGTCCTGGCTGCCACCTTGTGCCTCGATGGTCGAGCGACGGCCGTGCTCCGGCGCCTTGCTCACCCGGTTGACGATACCGCCCTGGCTGCCACGGCCATAAAGCACCGCGGCCGGGCCCTTGAGCACCTCGACCCGCTCGATGTTGTGCAGATCACGGGTGTACTGGCTGTCGTCGCGGACACCGTCCAGGTAGAAGTCGTTGCTGGCGTCGAAGCCGCGAATGCGCAGGCTGTCGAAGCGGGTGTCGGCGCCGCTGCTGACGTTGGGGATGCCTTCCAGTGCCTTGCCCAGGTTGCTGCTGCCGTAGTCCAGCACGTTGCGGGTCTTCACCGAATCGATGGCCTGTGGCACGTAGCGCGCGGGGGTCGAGGTGCGGGTCGCGGTGGTCACGTCCTTGACTCGCGGGTTGTCCTCTTCGCGGGTGCTGTCGGCTGTCACCGAGGTTTCCGGCAGGGTCGTGGTGGCAGCACTGGCCAGGCCGGCGCTGAACAGCAGCGACAGGCCCAGGGTCAAGGGTGAAAGGCGGCAGGGGGCAGGCATCGAAGGCGTCCAAGGGAGGAGTGAGAAATTGGGCGCGAATGGTAATGCTTGCTATTTGCTGTTGCATCGACATTTGTAAAGGGTTGTCTTTACAAATGTTTCAAGATGTTGCTATTCATTTGGATTGATTTGAAATTATCTTGGCATTCATGGGGGTGCATTTCCGGAATGGCTTGTGGGAGCGGCGGTGCGTGCAATGCTGCTCTGCGCGTGACAGCGCAGCCGGAAGGGCAGGGCACTTTCCAACAGGCTTTCGGAAGGCCTGCGGAAGCATGGCCGTATGACGGTTTTATGGATTTCGGCTGCTTTGCACAAAAGAGACAAATTTGCGCTGACCCACGGCAGATATGCATGGAAATGCACCAGCGCTGACCTTGTTTTTGGTTATATCAACCTGCATTTCACGTTTTTTTGACATGTATAAGCAGGCAGGGCTAGGATTCGGGCTCTACGCCTGCTGGCCATTCTCTGGCCATGCGGCTGCAAGGCCCGTTGCAGACAATTGGCGGGCCTTCGGCTTGGATCCGCATAGCGTCGAACCTACGAAGGGGCGTTGGTTCCTGGCGTTCTGATGCAGAGCGTTTTTGAATACGAAATAAGGAAAATAACATGTTGAAAACCAGGATCAGCCTGGTCGCCCTGGCGATGATCGCCGCGACCCAGGCACAGGCCAATGACCAGGCCGAGAGCAAGGGCTTCATCGAGGACAGCCACGCCAACGTCCTTCTGCGCAACGCCTTCATCAACCGTGACAAGAAGCATCACACCAACGACCAGTCCCAGTGGGGCCAGGGCGTCATCGCCAACTTCTCCTCCGGTTTCACCCAGGGTACCGTCGGTGTAGGTGTCGACGCGTTCGGCCTGTACGCCCTGCGCCTGGATGGCGGCAAGGGCCGTAACCAGGGTGGCGGTGTCGACTTCTTCAAGCGTTCGGACCCCACCCTTCCTGACGAAAAAACCAACGCTTCGCATAACCTGGCCCGTGGTGGCGCTGCGGTGAAGTTCCGTGTGTCCAACACTGTGCTCAAGTACGGTGACCAGATGCCGGCCTTGCCGGTTCTGCAGTACGACGACGGTCGCCTGCTGCCAGAAAGCTTCACCGGCACCATGATCACCTCCAAGGAGATCAAGGGCCTGGAAATCAACGCCGGCCGCTTCACCCAGGAAGCGCGCAAGAGCGCCGAGCGTCGTGATGGCGGCGGGCTGAAGTCGATCAACGTGCTCGGCGGCAGCTACAAGTTCACCGACAACTTCACCGCGTCGCTGTACACCGCCGACAACGAAGACGTGATGAAGAAGCACTACCTGGGCCTGAACTACGTCTTCCCGATTGCCAGCGACCAGTCCCTGACCCTGGACTTCAACGGCTACAAGTCGGACATCGACAACAAGTACGTGCGTGCCGCCAAGCTCAACGGCGACTCCAACACCATCTGGAGCCTGGCCGCCACCTACGCCTACGGCCCGCACTCGTTCACCCTGGCGCACCAGCGCAGCACCGGCAGCACCGGCTACAACTACGGCTGGTACCAGAACGATGGTGGCGTGGGTGACGGTGGCTCGACCATCTACCTGGCCAACTCCTACTGGTCCGACTTCAACGCAGAAGACGAGCGCTCCTGGCAGCTGGGCTACGGCCTGGACTTCGGTGCCTTCGGCGTTCCGGGGCTGACCTACAAGTTTGCCTATGTCGTGGGTGATAACATCAACACCCGTAAAGTCGGCGCCCCACAAGGCTTCGGTGAAGGTAAAGAGCGCGAGATCTTCAACCAGATCCGTTACGTGGTTCAGGAAGGCCCGGCCAAGGACCTGTCCGTCAAACTGCGTAGCTCCTTCCTGCGGACCAACAATGCTGTCCAGCAGAACGGTTACAACGACGACGGCAACGAAGTCCGCGTATTCGTCGAGTACCCGATCAGCATCTTCTGATCCTGATCTTGCGTCACCCGCAGCCCCGGCCTATGCCGGGGCTGTTTCTTTCCGCTGCACGCTGACCGCCAGCGGCGCCACCTCGATTTCCCCCGTCTCCGGCGCAAAGCTGTCACTGCGCGCCATCCGCCACATCCGTGCATAGAACTCGCTGTCGATCGCACCGCTGAGCAATTCGCCCGGCTTGAGGAAGGTGTGCAGCTGCGAGAACAGGCCGATCTCGCTGGCGCTGATACGCCGCGCCAGGTGCTTGGGCTTGAGTTCAGAAGGATTGTCCAGACCGGCGGCGGCAAGCATCTCGGCCAGGGCGTGCAGGGTATTGCGGTGAAAGCTTGCGACCCGCTCGGCCTTCTCCGGCACCACCAGCGCGCGCTGGCGCAACGCATCCTGGGTCGCCACGCCGGTCGGGCACTTGTTGGTGTGGCAGCTTTGCGACTGGATGCAGCCGATGGCGAACATGAAGCCCCGGGCGGAGTTGACCCAGTCCGCGCCGATGGCCAGCACGCTGGCGATGTCAAAGGCGCTGACCAGCTTGCCCGCCGCGCCGATGCGGATGCGCTCGCGCAGGTTCAGCCCCACCAAGGTGTTGTGCACGAACATCAGGCCCTCGCGCAGCGGCACGCCCATGTTGTCGGAGAACTCCCGGGGCGCCGCGCCAGTGCCGCCTTCCTTGCCGTCGACGACGATGAAGTCCGGGGTGATGCCGGTGGCCAGCATGGCCTTGGCGATGCCCATGAACTCCCACGGGTGGCCCAGGCAGAACTTGAAGCCCACCGGCTTGCCGCCGGACAGCTCGCGCAGCCGGGCGACGAACTGCAGCAGCTCCCGCGGTGTGGCGAAGGCACTGTGAGCGGCCGGCGAGATGCAGTCCTCGCCCTCGCGCACGCCTCGGGTGGCGGCGATCTCGGCGCTGACCTTGTGCCCCGGCAGGATCCCGCCATGGCCCGGCTTGGCGCCTTGGCTGAGCTTGATCTCGATCATCTTCACCTGGGCGGCGCGGGCCTGCTCGGCGAAGCGCTCGGGGTCGAACTGGCCGTCTTCGCTGCGGCAGCCGAAGTAGCCGCTGCCGATTTCCCAGATCAGGTCGCCGCCGTGCTCGCGGTGGGAGGGGCTGATGCTGCCCTCGCCGGTGTCATGGGCGAAACGGCCCAGGCGCGCGCCCTTGTTCAGCGCGGCGATGGCGTTGGCACTGAGGGCGCCGAAGCTCATGGCCGAGATATTGAAGATCGACGCCGAGTACGGTTGGCGGCACTGTGGGCCGCCGATGCGAATGCGGAACGACGCAGGGTCGGGCATCGGCACCGGCAGCATCGAGTGGCTGATGAACTCGAAGCCCGGTTTGTAGGCATCGTTGAGCGTGCCGAAGGCTTTCTCGGCACTCTCGTTCTTGGCCCTGGCGTAGACCAGCGAACGCTGGGCGCGGGAGAACGGCAGCTTGTCGTCGTCGCCCTCGATCAGGTACTGGCGGATCTCCGGGCGGATGGTTTCGATCAGGTAGCGAATATTGCCCAGGATCGGGTAGTTGCGGCGCACGGCGTGGTGGCGTTGGCGCAGGTCGTTGAGGCCGACCAGGCTGAGCAGGGCGCTGACGACGGTGAAGGGCCAGAGCCAGGTGTGGGCAAGCAGGAAAGGGGCACTGGCAATCGTGAAGACCAGACACAGGAACAGGCAGGCATAGCGGCTGGGGAGCGAGTCTTTCATGGGTCCATCGCAGGCGGGATGACCCGGCCTAGGATAGGCAAAGGCTGCGCAGGGAAAACCTGGGGTTTCGGTAAAAGACTGTTACTCGACGCGGAATTGCCTGGGGCGGTAGCTACGGCCAGTTTCGATGGGAGCCCAGGTCGCGGTATCCGATCAGGTGAACTGGATGAAGAAGAAGCCGGCTTCATCACCTTGCTTGCCGCAATGGTCGTGGCTGTTGCTGTGTGATCTGCCTGCCAATGGCCTACGCCTTGAGCAACTCGGGATAGTCGCTGAACCAATAGTGCAGGGCGTCCTGGTTGAGGCCATGCTCTCCGCGCCAGAAGTCCATCGGGTAGCTCCAGTCAGATGATCGCGCGCTGCGTGGCGCCAGACCGAGGTTGGTGTAGCGGTACAGCAGGCCTGGATGTTCCGGCGTCTGCAGTATCCCGCAGTGCCCAAGTAGATCGAGGAAACCTCGGCCTTCTTCCTCGCTCATCTTGATACCTGGCAGTTTGCGCAGCAGCTTGAGCAGTTCCTTGGGCTTGGTCGGGGCCGGAACATTACGGATAAGATCAATGACAGAGACCATCAATTCGAAATTTTCCGGTCGCAGCTTCGCCGCAGCGTTGTGCTCTTGCAGCATGAACGCGATGTGCAGGATATCGCCACCTAATACGGCTCCGACGAAAAAACGAACCCGGTTGAGTTGCATGAAGTTGACATCGATCTGCTCGAACGCGCTGCAAACCTGGCAAGTCAGTTGATCGTGCACCGTGAAGGGATGTTTGGGCAGGTGTGTAGCGCACGCCAAGGCCGACATTGCCGCGCGCAGACTCGCTTCATTACGTTCGACACCTACAAGAAAGTTGCCAACGATCTCGCTCTTACGTGCCTTGGCTTGCTCGGTGAACAAACAGTCAAGAACCTGATCGTGTCCTTGATGGCAGCGCCCGGTCGCCAGGCCTGTTGCAAGTAATCTCTCGCTGGGTGGTTCCAGAGGGTTCTGGGCCTTCAGGGCCTTGCGTAGTTCGGCAGTGTTCTCATACATGTTCATCCTCCGCAGCTACTTGCCTTGGTCTTTATCGATGACGCTTGCTGGAGAGCCATTGAATGCGATGGTTTCCATCAGGTCACTTCCAGGCGCGCGCGACGTTACGTGCTAACTGCTGGCACCTGCTGCTATCGTGGGCGAGCAGTGCTGCTTCAAGTCGGCGTCTCCAGTGCCAGGACCTTCCAGCTCGCCTTGCGTTTACGCTCGATGAGTGCGGCCAGGGCCTTGGCGGTCGGAGCACCCTTGCCGGTGAACTTCACCGGTGCCAGGGTCAGCAGTGTGACCTTCTCGTTTTCGGGAATCCGCTCGCCATCACCATGCTTGTTCCAGGGCTTGTCCACCGCCAACAGCGCATCCACCTCGCCAGGCCAGTGCAGGTCGGCAAACTGTGCATCGTCACGCTGGAACAGCATGCCCTCGGCCACAGGGCCGTGCTCGAAGGTTCTGGCGGCGAGGCGTGCCAGCATTCCTACCGGAAAACTCCAGGCGTCAGGCACCGGCAATCCGATCTGGGGCAGTGCCCAGTCACCTGGCAGGCAGAGAAACAACTCGGTCATCGGGGCAACTTGGTACAGACCGGAGGTGAACAGCAGCTTGTAGTCGGTCTTGCCATCGATCAGGCTGACATGCAGCGTGCTGTGTGGGTCTTCACTGGGAGGACAGAACGCGGTGGGCAGGATCCACCCAGCGGTATTGTGCACGAAGGTGACAATGGCCTGTCCGGCGCCTTCGGCATCAGCGCCCTCGACATCGTTGATGCTGCGTGCCCCGTGTTCGAGCAGCAGATCGACCGTGCGCTGATGCCCCCATTCGCGTGCAGCGTCCAGTGCGCTGTCATTGGCGCGTCGGTGCAGGCGATTGACCTGTGCGCCTCGCGTCAGCAGCAGTGCAACGACCTCGTTGTGGCCCGATTGGGCCGCTGCGTATAGCGGTGGGCAGACGCTGAGCGGCAAGCCGTCGACCAGAGCACCGGCATCGAGCAGGCAAACGCAGGTTTCAAGGTGCCCTTCACTGGCTGCCAGTTCGAGAGCGCTGGCATGGCCCTCGTCTACATACGGCTGGTTAGGCGCCAGGCCCAGCTCCAGGAGCAGGCCACAGTTCGCAGTCTGTCCGGCCCGGGCAGCCATATGCAGCAGCCCTTCCTCGTCGGCCTCGCCATAGCGGGGCAGCACCAGCAGCTCGGGGTATTTCTGTGCGAACGCACGTAGCCGCTCCAGCTTGCCCTCTTCTACATCGTCATAGAGGCGGTCGAGCTTGGTCTCATGCTTTTCGTAGAGTTGTTGCCAACCGATCATCAAATAGCGGTTCCCCGTCCGAGGGTCTGGTTCAGGTTAAGTAAGGCCCTTGTCAGCCCCACGGAAATATCACTTGCCCGGGCGGGGGATCAAGGCAAACTGGAATGCTTCCGGGCAGTGCTGCTCGAGCCAGTTCTTTGCCCGTTCACTGACGAGATAGCCGCCGTGCACATCGGCCTTGAAGAAGTCGGCGTGCTCATCAGCACGGACTACCTCCAGGTAATGAGAGGGATCATTGCTCTTTACACTCTCGTCCATGCGCAAGGCGACCTTGCCAGCGACGTAGGCGCACCAGAACGCCGGCATGCGTGCCGCCAGTTGTGGGTCATGGGGGCGTGACTCGATGATCGATTCGGGCTCGCCATCCAGCTCCAGGTAGACGCTGATGCCCTTGGCCGCGTCCCATTGCTGCCAGTCGAGTTCGACAATATGGGACTTTTCCAGATGCTCGAAGCGGCTGATACCTTTCAGGCCAGAGTTCTCCAACGCCTCCTTTGTCGGCTCGGTCAGTACCAGCAGGCCAGAGCGGATGTAGGCGGGCGGTGTGTAGGGACCGGTACGCTCGATGCTGTCAATGTCGGTATCTTCGTCCCAGGCGATCATGCCGTAGGCTAGCACTTCACCCCAATCGCCCCAGGGTGTTTGTGCGTTGCTGACAAAATAGATGTTCATATTAGGCTTCACGGCTCTTGCTGTTCTGGTCGCAACATCTTTCATGGAGCCATTGCCATGAGGGGGCCGTGCAACAGTTGTACTGCCCATGCGACGCCCAGCGAGCAGATTGGCTGCCAAGGACTTAAACCTTGAGCAGCTCGGGATAGTCACTGAACCAATAGTCCAGGGCATCCTGGTTGAGACCATGCTCTCCGCGCCAGAAGTCCATCGGGTAGCTCCAGTCCGACGATCGCGCGCTGCGTGGCGCCAGGCCGAGGTTGGTGTAGCGGTACAGCAGGCCAGGGTGCTCCGGGGTCTGCAGTATCCCGCAGTGTCCAAGCAGGTCGAGGAAACCCCGGCCTTCTTCTTCGCTCATCTTGATGCCGGGTAGTTTACGCAGCAGCTTGAGCAGGTCCTTGGGTTTGGTCACGGCAGGCACGTTACGGATCAGGTCCAGAATCGACACCATCAGGTCCAGGTTACCCGGCCGTTCTCTCGGCCCGGCGTTATGTTCCTGCAACTGGAACGCGATGTGGGAGGGGCTGCCGAAAAGCGCTGCGCCGATCAGAAAACGCACCCTGTTGAGGGCAATGAAGTTGACTTCGCGCTCCTTGAAGAAACTGCAGACCTGACAGTTCAGTTGGTCCTGCGCCGTGAAGGCGTGTTGCGGCAGGTGTGTCGCGCAAGCATAGGCCGACAGAGCCGCGCGCAGGTAGGCCTGGTTGCGCTCGACACCGGTGAGAAAGTTGGCGACCACCTCTTTCTTCACCACGGTCTCTCGCTCCTTGAACAGCCAGGTAAGCACCTGGTCATGGCTCATCCTGCGGGTCTCGGTCGCCAGGCCTGTGGCTACCAGCGCCGAGCTTGGTGGCTCGCTGGGATGCTGGGCCTTGAGGATCTTGCAAAGTTGTTCCGGAGTTGCAGTCATGTTCATTTCCCGCAGGAGCTTTTGTTGGCCTTGGGGGGCAGGGCGCCACGGCTGTCGAGCACGGGCAGTTGCGTGACTTTGCTGACACCGCGTGCCTTCAGGAAGTCGTTGGCGAGCGCTATCCGCTCGAGGCCAGGGTCTTTTTTCGCCTTGGCGTCGGAGATGCCATAGATCTTGTTGCCTCGCACGTTCGGGTTCTTCCTGCCGAGCACTTCTCGCTCGCGGATCCCTGAATCTTCGATGCCGCGTATCGTGTCGTAGTCGGTACCAATCGGTGTCACGCGGTTGATGCGGTCACCTTCCTTGAGGCGTGGGCCGTCTGCGCCTTTGGTTTCCATATGTCGGCGTACCACGCCTTCGAGCGTATCGTTGTCCGAGGCTCGCCCGTTGTAATACGGGTTGCCTTTCTCGTCGGAAAGGAAATAGCTCCAGTCCAACCCGTGCGGATCTATCCCGCCGATAGGGTTCGGTGCATAGCGGTACAGGTTGATGCCGCCTTCCAGGCCGATAGGGTCGGGCTGAGTGAAGCGGCCGCTCTGTGGGTCATAGTAGCGGAACAGGTTGTAGTGCAGGCCTGTCTCACGGTCCAGGTACTGACCTTGAAAGCGCAGGTTTTGCTGTTCGATGAAGTCGTCAGCCCGCCACTCGCGTAAGGTCATGCCCCAGGCGGAGCATTCGCCCTCCCAGGCCAACGTACCGTCACTGTCGGTCAGTTGCTCGGGCAGACCGTTGAGGGCGTTGTGGTAATGGAACGTGCGTTGATGCGCACCTTGACCGTCGACACGTGCCAGGACTCTGTAGCCCGGTTCATAGACATATAGGGTGAGGTGGCCGTTGCAGCGCTCTTGCAGCAATTTGAGACCGTCCCAGCCAAAGTCGGTGCTGCCCAGCAGATTGCCCTGATCGTCGTGTTCGGTCTTGCCGATGCGGCGTCCGAGAGGGTCGTAGTGCAGCTTGACGATGCGCTCGCGTCCGCCGCGTATAGAGCGCACTTGAACAAGGCGATGATGCTGGTCGTAGCTCATATGCTGTTCGCCATACAGCGTGCTGCGTTTTTCCGAAAGGCGTCCGAAACCGTCATAGCGGTAGTGGCGATCTTCCAGTTGGAGCAACTGGTCATGGCGGGCGACTTGCCCAGCGCCGGGCACACGGTTTGCCGCAGCGTCATAGAGGTACTGTTCGTTTTGGCCTGGCAACGATCCCTGGTTGGCGAGCAGGCGATCCGTTGCGTCGTAATGCATCAGCAACTGATGCTGATGATCGGGTTGCTGGCGCAGGTAGCGCACCAGATTGTCGCGATCATCGAAGTCGAAGCGCTGCTGCCAGGGCGCGGGCAGGTGTTCGTTGTGGTCGGCGCCCCAGCGCAGACGGGCGCTCGGCCGGCCACTGAGGTCATATTGGCTACGGGTAAGCAGCCGTCCCTGGGTTCGCGAGACCTCACGGTGCAGGCGATCGCGCTCGAAATCGCAGATCACCTGCCCGTCGATGTTGATCTGATGGAGGTGTCCCGAGCCATACACCAGGCGGTTCAGTTGGCGGCCATCGGGCAGCCGCGTCTGCAAGCGATTGTCCAGTGCGTCGTAGGTGTGCTCCAGACTTCCGGCACTGTTGCTTTCGGCAGTGCGGCGTCCGCAGGCATCATGCTCGAACGCGACGCGTTGCACATTCCCCTGACGATCCTCGCTGATCACCTCCATCAACCGGTCCATCGGATCGAGACTGTAGGTAGTGCTGTCGTCCTCGGTAAGCAACGCAACCAGCCTGCCGGCGGCGTCACGTCGAAGGCGGTGATGGATCGGCGCCTCTCCGGCGCCCGGCGCCGGAATGAAGTCCATGGCGATGATCTGGCCGAGTCCATCGTACTGGTAGGCCTTGCGACTGCCATCCAGATTTTCATGCACGGCTAGGCGGTTCGCCTCATCCCAGGTGAAACGATAGGACTCACCGTTGCTGTTGGTCAGTGCCACCAGCCGTGTGCAACGGTCATAGGTAAACAGTGTCGGACGGCCGAGGTTGTCCCGCTGCTCGATGAGCTGGCCATTCAGGTCATAGCGAAAATGCTCGACGTTGCCGAGCGGATCGATGAAGCATTCGAGCAGGCCCGAGGCGGTGTACCTGTACTGGACAATGCGCCCATCCGCCAGCTCCTGGCGTATCCGATGTCCCAAGGCATCGTGTTGGAAGTGGCTGGTCTGGCCGAGGGCGTTGGTCAGACTCTGCAAATGGCCGCGCCGGTCGTAGCGCAACCGTGTAGCGTAGCCTGAGCAGTCCACCTGCTCGATCAGCAGACCTTGTTCGTTCCAGCGCTGACGTTGGCGCTTGCCCGTGGCGTCGATGGTTTCCAGCGGTAGGCCATGTTCGTCATGGCGGTAGCGCGTCACCTCGCCCAAGGGGTCGGTTTCGCGAATACAGTTGCCGTGCTGGTCGTAGCGATAGGTCCAGGTTGCCCCGGCGGCATTGGTTTCACTGCGAGGCAACGCCCAATGCTCAAGCCACTGGGTCGATTCACTGCGTCCCAACGGATCGATGGTTTCGCATAGGTTGCCGGATTCGTCGTAGCTGAAGCGCCATTTACCGCCTTCAGGATCGGTGGCGGCAAGCAGCTGACGTTCATCGTTCCAGTGGAAGCGCCAGGTCTGGCCCAGCGCGTTACTCGACTCGATGATCTGGAACTGCGCGTTCCAGCGCCGCACACTGGTGCGTAGCAGCGGGTCGGTGATGCAGGTGATGCCAGCCTCGATATCGTATTCGAAGTGATACTCGTCGCCGGCGTTGGTCCAGTGCCGGATCACCCGCCAGTCGTCCAGTTTCTGCCACTGGTAATGGCAAAGCAGGCCATTGGCTGTTTGATGCCCGACCATGCGCCGACCTTCGTCATACATGAATCGACGCTGCAATTGCCCCAGTGCATCGTGGACCTCGGCCAGATCGCCAGCGGCGTCGTAGCGATAGCTGGCGAGCGTTTCAGCATCGTCATCGACGAACACCCGTTCGATATGGCTGACTCGACGTGGCCAAGCGCCGCTGTAGTGCAGCTTGATCCGCACGCGGTCAAAGGTGTCGCGTAGCCACATCAGGCGCCCGAGATCGTCATAGTCCAGGTGGATGCGGTTGTCGTTGCGATCCCCCAGTTTCGCCAGACGCAGGTGGTTGGCGTCCTGTGGACTGGGTTCGAACAATCGATAGAGGCCGCTGCTGATGTCTTCGATCAGCAGCTCGCCATCAAGGGCGCGTCGCACGCTAATGCCTTCGCCAGCGCTGAAGACGGCGTCGCCGAGGGCGATCATTCCCATGTCGATGACACGAGCTTGCTCGTCTGTATACAGCAGACGGTCGTGCTCGACCCTTACAGACACTTCATAGGGGACGCTCCAACCGGCACCGAACAGACCCTCGCGGCGTTCATCGCGACTGTTGTAGTAGCGTTGCCAGTCCAGCGGGATCATGGCCTGGAGGGTGAAGTCGAGGTCGTGTTCGTCGCTCAGAATCTTCGCACCAGTAGGCGCGTGGACAGGGTTTGGCGAGCCGACGATGGCCGAAGTCAGGGCGGCGGTCACCTGACTGCTGGCAAAACTGACCACGCCTCCGACGAGCATGCACCCAAACTTGCTATAAAACTTCCCCCCCCGCCCCCGCAACATCATCAACGCCGTGATCGCCAGGCCGATCCCCGGTGTCTTGCCGCTGCGGATCTCGCGCACCACGATCGGCCCGCCGCCGATGCGCACGTTGTCCGACACCAGCCCGCCATCGACGATCACCGCCTCGCAGGTGCTGCGATCGCCGCTGCGGCAGGCCGGGTGGCCGTTGATCAGCACCTTGCTCGAACCCTCGGCCAGGTACTGCGGTGGCATCGGCGGGTGCTTGGTGCACAGCACCTTGTCGTCGGGGGCTTCCTGGGTGTTGGCCGCAGGGCTGGCGACGGTCGGCCGCCACATCTGTGAGAAGAAGCCCTTGGCCATGTCGAGGAAGGTCTCTTCCTGTTCCTCGGCCTGCGCGCCACCGCCCCCGCCACTGGCCGGGGCGGAGGGAGCGGTCACCACGCCGGCCGCGCGCGCGGCGCGCTTGCCGTTGGTCTTGGTGTTGGGCGAGCCACTGACGATGGTGGCCTGCACGGTCGGCGGGAACAGGGCGTTGCCGATGCCCTCGCATAATCGACTGAGCCCGGTGTCCGCGCCGGTCTTGGCCATGACCACACCGACCACCAGGCCCACCACCGCGCCCAGCACGAAGCAGCCCAGGCCGCCGGTGACCACGGTAATGCCCAATGCCGCGGCCACCGCGGCGGTGGCCAGGGCGCCGATGGCGACGTTGGCGGCCACTTCCAGCACGCCGCCGATGATGTCGGCCATCACCGAGGTGTGCAGCAGCGCATCGCCTTCGCGTGCGGCCCAGAGTGCGTCGGACATGGTGCGGGGTCAGCCCAGGTTGTCGAAGTCGAGGGACTGCTTGAGCGCCGCCCAGTGCGTCGCCTCGGCCTCACCCAGGGGGGTGGGTTTGACGTAGCTCAGGGCGAACATCTTGCGCGTGCCCGGCAGCACCAGCGCCAGCTGGTACTGGTAGACCTTTTCCTGGCCCTTGCTGAACTGGCTGCTCAGCTCGATCGCCTGGATCGGCTGCGCCGCGCCCACCTGGGTGGCGCGGGCCGGCTGGAACTGCAGGTCCTTGACCTGCTGCTGCAGGCGCTGCAACTGGCCGTCGAAGTTGCTCTGCAGGGTCTCGCCCTCTTCGAGCAGGCTGCGGCTGACGATCAGCGAGGTGCCCAGGGCTTCGAAGCGCAGGATGTTGATGCTGGTGTCGCGCACCTGCGCATCGGGCAGGGCGAAGCGGAATTCGTTGACGCGGTAGCTCATGGTTTGGTCTCGTTACTTGCCGGCGCCGGGGAAGAGGGCCTTCACCGCGCCGTCGATGGCCGTTTTCACGCCCTGGTTGTTCGGGTCGGTCTGCGCGCCGCTGCCCACGTTCAGGTCAAGGGTGCCGCCGGTGTTGATCTCGGCGTCGGCGTTGGCGTGGAAGCTGAACTGCTCGCAGCTGATGTTGATCTGCCCGCTGGCGTTGAGCTCGATCACGCTCTTGCCGCAGACCAGGCGCAGGTTCTCGCCGACTTCGATCAGGTAGCTGGTGCTGACACTGTCGGTCTTGCTCGCGCCGACCAGCAGCATGTCGTCGCGGCGCACGGCGCGGATGCGGTCCTGGCCGATGGTGATGGTCTCGAGCATGCCGACGGTCTGGGTGCGGTTGACGCCCACCGACAGGGTCTCGCTCTGCTCGACCACGGTGTCCATGTTGCGTTCGGCATGCATGTACAGCTGCTCGGCGCCCTTCTTGTCCTCCATGCGGATTTCATTGAAGTTGGCCGGGCTGCCGCCCTTGCTGGAACGGCTCTTCATGCCGCTCTGGGTGGCGCCGCCGGGCAGGTCGTAGGGCACGGTCTGTTCGGCGTTGTACACCCGTCCGGTGATGATCGGCCGATCGGGGTCGCCTTCGAGGAAGCTGACGATGACTTCCTGGCCGATGCGCGGGACCTGGATCGAGCCCCAGTTCTTGCCGGCCGTGGCCTGGGATACGCGGATCCAGCACGAGCTGTTCTCGTTGGACTGGTCGTGGCGGTCCCAGTGGAAGTGCACCTTCACCCGGCCATACTGGTCGGTCCAGATCTCCTCGCCAGCCGGGCCGACCACCACGGCGGTCTGCGGCCCCTTGACGATCGGGCGCAGCGAACTGCTCACCGGGCGGTAGCTCTGCTGCGCGTCGATGCAGCTCAGGTTGCTCTCGAACTGCGCCGCGCCGCTGCCGCCACCGCTTTCCAGGCGTTCCTGGTGCACGTAGTAGCGGGCGGCGACGATCAGGTACTCGCGGTTCTGGTCCTGGCGGCTGAAGTTGCTCAGGCTGAACAGATGGCCGCTGCCCAGGCCCCGGGCGTTGCCGCGCAGCTCGACGCGCTCGTGCAGGCTTTGCAGCGATTCCAGGCGGGTGCGGGCGTAGTGCTCGCCATCTTGGGTCTGCTCATAGGCACCGGGGTAGTCGTACAGCGGGTAGTCGCCGGCCTGGTGCGGCCGGGGCATGGCCGAGCGCACGTCGATGCGCGCGCTGGGGCGCTGGAAGTCGTAGTCGTTGAGCTCCAGCGAGCCCGGCTGGACTTCCTGGGCCAGGTGCCAGTCGTTGATATGGTCGCGCTCGCGGTGCTGGCCGTCCGGCGGGTAGTAGGGCACGGTCTCGTAGCCGGGGGCTTTCTGGTGCGCGCCGTAGGCGTCGGCGAGCACCAGCACGTGGCGCTCCTGCTCGTGGCGGAAGAAGTAGTAGATGCCTTCTTCCTCCATCAGGCGGCTGACGAAGTCGAAGCTGGTCTCGCGGTACTGCACGCAGTACTCGCGCTCGCGGTAGTTGCGGCTGAGCAGGTCCTCGAAATCCGAGAAACCCAGGTCGCGGAACACTTGCTTGATGATCTGCGGCGCGCTCAGGTGCTGGAAGATCCGGCAGTCGCTGGTGCGCGTCAGCAACCAAAGCCAGGGGCGCAGGGTGACGCGGTAGCTGGCGAACTGGCCCTGATCCACCGACTGGCTGCAGCGGGCGACGATGCCGTGGAAGTGCCGCGATGTGCCGACGCTCTGCTGCACGCTCAGGCTCATGGGCTTGCCCAGCAGCTGGTTGAGGTCGATGGCCGGGTCGTCGCTGGTCAGCTGCAGCTCATAGTCGAACAGGCGGCCAAGCTCCTCGCTGCCGCCCATCTCGGCAAGGATCAGCTTGTCCGGCCCCAGGGGGCTGTTGATTTGCGCCAGGCGCGTGAACTGCTTGAACAGCATGGTCGGTCCTGTCAGTCGGCGGCGCCGAAGTCATAGTGCAAGTCGCTGTCGCGACGGCTGATGCTGACGCTGGCCAGCGGCTTGCCCTCGAGCAGGCGGGTCAGGAACTCGCGGCTCATGTCCGGCAGCAGGCCGTTGGTGAGGATGGCGTCGATCATGCGGCCACCGCTTTCGGTCTCGGTGCAGCGCGAGACAATCAGCTCGACCACGTCGTCGTCGTAGGCGAAGCCGACCTTGTGGGTACCTTCCACACGCTTGCGAATGCGCTCCAGCTGCAGGCGGGTGATGGCCTTGAGCATGGTGTCGCTGAGCGGGTAGTAGGGGATGGTCACCAGGCGGCCAAGCAGCGCTGGTGGGAAGATCTCCAGCAGCGGCTTGCGCAGCGAAGTGGCCACGGCCTCGGGGTCGGGCAGGGCCTGCGGGTCCTTGCAGGTGTTGGCGATCAGCTCGGTACCGGCGTTGGTGGTGAGCAGGATCAGGGTATTGCGGAAGTCGATCTGGCGGCCTTCGCCGTCTTCCATCACGCCCTTGTCGAACACCTGGAAGAAAATTTCGTGCACGTCGGGGTGGGCTTTTTCCACCTCGTCCAGCAACACCACGCTGTACGGGCGACGGCGCACGGCCTCGGTCAGCACGCCGCCTTCGCCGTAGCCGACGTAGCCGGGTGGCGCGCCCTTGAGGGTCGAGACGGTATGGGCTTCCTGGAATTCGCTCATGTTGATGGTGATCAGGTTCTGTTCACCGCCATACATGGCCTCGGCCAGGGCCAGGGCGGTCTCGGTCTTGCCCACGCCGGAGGTGCCGGCGAGCATGAACACGCCGATCGGCTTGTTCGGGTTGTCGAGGCCTGCGCGGGAGGTCTGGATGCGCTTGGCGATCATCTTCAGCGCGTGATCCTGGCCGATGATGCGCTTGGCCAAATGCGAGTCGAGGTTGAGCACGGTCTCGATCTCGTTGCGCGCCATGCGCCCCACCGGGATACCGGTCCAGTCGGCGACCACCGAGGCCACCGCCTGGTAATCCACGGTTGGCAGGATCAGCGGGCTCTCGCCTTGCAGCTGGCTCAGGCGCTGCTGCAGGTCGATGAGTTTTTCGCGCAGCTCATGGCTGCCCTGCACGTCCACTTCCTGATCTACCACACCGACCTGTTCACGCAGTTGCGCGCGGGTGGCCAGCAGCTCGTCGACCAGGGCTTTCTCCTCGGCCCAACGGCTTTCCAGGGCGGCCAGGCGCTCGCGCTCTTCGGCCAGCAGGCTGTCGGCCTGGGGCTGACGTTGCCCGGTGTTCACACCGATGGCGGCCTCGCGGGCGATGATCTGCAGCTCGACTCCCAGCGCCTCGATGCGCCGACGGCTGTCGTCCACCTCGGCCGGCACCGCGTGCAGGCTGATGGCCACGCGGGCGCAGGCGGTGTCGAGCAGGCTCACCGACTTGTCGGGCAACTGGCGCGCCGGAATGTAGCGGTGCGACAGCTTCACGGCGGCTTCCAGCGCTTCGTCGAGGATCTGCACCTTGTGGTGCTTCTCCATGGTCGAGGCTACGCCGCGCATCATCAGCAGCGCCTTGGCCTCGCTCGGCTCGTCCACTTGGACCACTTGGAAGCGCCGGGTCAGCGCCGGGTCCTTCTCGATGTGCTTCTTGTACTCGGCCCAGGTAGTCGCCGCCACGGTGCGCAGGCTGCCACGGGCAAGGGCCGGTTTTAGCAGGTTGGCGGCATCGCCCGTGCCGGCCGCGCCACCGGCGCCGACCAGGGTGTGGGCTTCGTCGATGAACAGGATGATCGGCTTGGGCGAGGCCTGCACGTCTTCGATGACCTGGCGCAGGCGCTGCTCGAACTCGCCCTTCATGCTGGCGCCGGCCTGCAGCAGGCCGACGTCCAGGCTGCGCAGTTCGACGTTTTTCAGGGCCGGCGGCACGTCGCCGGCGACGATGCGCAGGGCGAAGCCTTCGACCACGGCGGTCTTGCCGACGCCGGCCTCGCCGGTAAGGATCGGGTTGTTCTGGCGGCGGCGCATGAGGATGTCCACCAGCTGGCGGATTTCCTCGTCACGGCCGACGATGGGGTCGAGCTTGCCGCTGCGCGCCTGCTCGGTGAGATCGACGGTGAAGCGCTTGAGCGCCTCCTGCTTGCCCATCGCCGCCGGCGCCACCGCGCCGCTGGCCTCGCCGGGGGCGGCGGCGCTGAAACCATCGCTGGCGGCCAGGTTGTTTTCCGGCGAATCGCCCACGTACTCGTCGAAGCGTTCGCTCAGGGCCTCGACCTTCAGCTTGGCGAACTCGCTGGACAGCCCCAGCAGGGCGTTGCGCAGGCTCGGGGTCTTGAGGATGCCAACCAGCAGGTAGCCGGTGCGCACTTGGCTTTCACCGAACATCAGGCTGCCGTACACCCAGCCGCGCTCAACGGCTTCCTCGACCTGGGAGGATAGGTCGGTGATCGACGTCGAGCCCCGCGGCAGGCGGTCCAGGGCGTCCGTCAGGTCGCGGGCCAGGCGCGCCGGCTCGATGTTGAACTGACGGATGATGCGATGCAGGTCGCTGTCCTGCAGCTGAAGCAACTGGTGCAGCCAGTGCGCCAGCTCGACATAGGGGTTGCCCCGCAGCTTGCAGAACACCGTGGCGGCCTCGATGGCCTTGTAGGCGACGCTGTTGAGTTTGCCGAACAGCGCGGCGCGGCTGATTTCACCCATGGTCCTGACTCCTTGTTGGCGGGGCGTTGACCGGCCGCTCGGCGTAGTACCGGGCGAGCTTCAGGTCGTTGGCATCGTGCGACGGCCGGCCGAGCCAGGTGTCGAACCCCAGGCGTTGGTCGGCATTGAGTTGCAGCGCGGGCACCTGGCCCTGCACGAGGATGAGGTTGAGGTCCCAGTCCAGCTCCTGGCCCAGGTACTCGGCGACCCACGCAGCCAGCTCGACGAACGCCTGACCGCCGGGGAGCAGGGCGTGGTACTGGTCAAGGGTGAGCGGGCCCAGGCACAGGCGGAACTTGTGCTGGCGGTCCCAGACGTAGCGGCCCAGGCACAGGTCGACGCCCAGGCGGTTGGCGCGCACGCCGAGCTGGCTGCGTTCAGGCAGCTCCAGCCACTGGCCGACGTATTCCTCCAGCTTCACCGGCACGCCGAAGTAGTTGGCCAGGATGCTGCACAGGCCATCCGGGTAGCGGGTCTGCGCGGCCAGGTGACCGGACCAGTGCAGCTTGGCGGTATCGGCCAGCGGCCCCTGGCCTTGCAGCTCCGGTTGACCACGACCGCTGAGGGCCGCCAAGCGCGCGGCCCAGTAATCGTCGCCCGGGCGGTCATGGCTGACGGTTGGACGGGCCTCGGCCCAGGCGCGATAAAACAGGCTCAGCAAGCGGTGGTGGAAGACATCGAGAAAGCGCTTGCTGGTTGGGTCGGCGTGGTTGCGCTGGCGCTCGCGCATGTACTCGGTCAGGTGCAGCGGCAGGGGGCCGTTGGGGCCGCCGAGGCCGAAGAAAAACTGCTCCAGGCGCGCTGGCTGGTCGTCGTTGGCCGTGACCGAGGCCAGCGTCGCCGGGGCGAAGCCGCAGTCCAGGCGCTGGCCTAGGCGCACCGGTTCGTCAGCCAGGCGCAGCGAGTGGCCGAAGCGGGGCAGCTCGGGGTTCTCCGCCTCGAGACGGCGCAGCGCCTGGAAGAAGTCGTACTCCCAGGGCTCAGCCTGCATGGCCTGTAGCGTGTTCACAGGTTCGGCCTGCGCCCGGGCTTGGCTTTCCAGCGCATGATCTCGCCTCGTTCGCTGGTGCGCAGCACGGTTTCGGTGAAGCTGTTGATCGACACGTAACGGGTCAGGAAGCGCTCGAACACCGCGCCCAGCAGGAACACGCCGGTACCGCGGAAGGCGTTCTCGTCGAACGTCAGGGTGATCTCCAGGCCACGGCCGAAGACGATCGGCCCGGGCATCGGCAGGCGCCGCGTGCAGGGTTTGCAGCTGACTTCGCGCAGGCCGTCGATCTGCAGCTGCAGGGCGCTGTCCTGCTGGTCACCGTACAGGCGCAGCAGTTCGCGCAGGGCGGCGGCGCCCTGGCCCTGTTCGGCCAGCGAAAGGTAGTTCAGCGACAGTTGGCTGATCAGGCGCCAGGCCCTGTTGTCGTGGGCATGGCTGGCCTTCGGTCGACTGGGGCCGGCCAGGCAGCGCACGGCGGATACCGGTGCGCTGTCGGCCAGGCTGAAGTCGCTGCGCCCGTCGCCGACATTCATGAACAGCGGCAGGTCGCGGTTGCTGCACAGCGCGCTGATGCCCAGCTGGCGCAGGTCATGACGGTACGGCGCCTGGTTGCCATCGACCAGGCTGACGAAGGTCTCGCTGCCCATGTAGCTGGAGCGCGTGCCGTTGCGCCGCTGCTCGCTGGAGAGCACGCGCGGTTCGCGGCGCACCAGGTAGTACGCCTGGTCACGGCCATAGCGCGACGGGTCGCGCACCGCGTAGAACGGCAGGAACTCCTGGTCCGGCCCGGTACCGTGGCCGGTGACCCGCTGCAATGAGTGGATCTCGAAATCGGTGGGCCGGGTACGGTCGGCGATCACATGGTGCTCGTGGACCCGGTCGGTCAGGTGGATGCGATCCACCCGGCGCGGGAACAGGTTGATCGCCGGGGTGCAGAACGGCACGAACTGGGCAGGTCCCACGCTGCTTTCCAGCGCGGCGTCGATGCGGTCGAACAGCACCAGCAGCTCCAGCTCCTGGCCGTCGCAGCGCTTGACCGCGCGCTCGAGCCCGGCGAAGTCGACGAACAGGTAGCGCTGGGGCAGGGCGAAGTACTCCTGCAGCAGGCGGTAGCCCTGGAAGGCCTGCGGCACCACCGGCAACGCCGCTTCGCGGTCATCGAAGCCACAGGGCAGCAAGGCGTCCTCGACCGGGATGCGTTCGACCCAGTCGGCGCCCGGCTGGCGCGCGAACACCGCGCAGGCGCTGCCCAGCAGTTGTTCGTACAGGCGGAACGGGGCTTCGTCGGCACCGTTGAGGTACAGCGGCAAGTGCGTCAGCGGCAGGCTGGAGAACGGAATCTCGGCGCCGCTGCGCAGGGTCAGGCGCAACCCGGCGCGGGCTTTCGGTTCGCTGGCGGCCAGGCGCCCGAGCACGGCGCCGGGGTTGCCGAAGTACTCGGCCCGGGCCACCTGCAACGGCCACAGGGTGACGTCCTGGGTGCTGCGAAATTCGCAGGGCGTCTGCGAATTGCGCCCGAGATTGGCGCGCAGGACGCTGTCGCGGGGTAGCTGGAACCCGGCGGCCAGCGAGCCTTCGTCGGGATCGGTCTGCAGTTGCACCACGGTCATCGACGGCGTCGGCGCCAGGTAGTGCGGGTAGGCGATTTCCAGCAGGTTGTGGGTGAAGGTCGGGTATTCGGCGTCGAGCTTGAGCTGCACCCGCGCGGTGAGGTAGGCGAAACCTTCGAGCAGGCGCTCGACGTAAGGGTCGGCGCACTCGATCCCGGACAGCGTCAGGCGCCCGGCGATCTTCGGGTATTCCTTGGCGAACTCCGCGGCACCCTCGCGGATGTGCTGCAGTTCCTGGTTGTACAGCTCGAGCAGGCGCGGGTTCATGCGCGCCTCCGGCGGTCGGCGGGGGCCACACGCACGTGCCCGGATTCCAGGTCGACGTCGGTCTGCAGCAGCAGCGGCAGGGCCGCCGGCTGGGCCCACAGGTCGCCTTCGATCTCGAAGCTCAGGGCGTTGGCGTTCATCTCGCCGGGCGCGGCCTGGGCGCGTACTTTCAGGGTATGGGCGAGGATGCGCGGCTCGTAGGTGGCGATGGCCTGGTGGATGATGCGTTCGAGCGCGTTGAGGTCGATGTTCGACGCGCTGTTGCCGGCCAATGCCGGCAACCCGTAGTTGATCACCGAGGCGCCGGCCGGGGAGTTCAGCGTGGCGCCGGTGTCGAGCAGCGACGTGGTGTTGAGCAGCCAGGCCAGGTCGCGCAGTACCGAGGCCTTGAGCTGCTGCAGGCTGAGCACGCGCTTGTCGGGGGCCTCCTGCGGGTTGCCCGGGTCATCGTCGGTCAGGCGATCCAGCAGCGAAGGCTGCAGGCGGTCGCGGGTGGCGATTTCGGCTACCACTGGAACATCCCTGTGAACATTTTCTGGTCTTCGAAGCCGGTGTCGCACGAGGCGCTCGGCGCGGGCGTGGAGGCTTCCAGGCCGGCCTGGGTCAGGCGCACGGCGCGCGAGGTCTTCAGGCATTCACCCTTGAGCGTCGGGTGCGGCTGCACATGGGTCACCAGCACGATCGGCGTGCCATTGAACTGCTCGACCCGCGCCTTGCCGGCGTGGTCCGGGCTCAGGCCGCAGGGCCATTGCATGCCCAGCGCCAGGCGCTGTTCGCCGCGATCGAGCACACACTGGCCGGCATTCTCGCTCAACGTCACGGTCTGCCCATCCAGGTTGGCCTGGTTCAGCAGTTCGGCGTCGGCGCAGGCGCTCAGGGCCAGCAGCAGGGCGCCGGCCAGGACAGCGCGGGTCATGTGAGCTCCCAGAACCAGACTTGCTTCGACTGGTAGTTGTGGTCGGAGAAACCTTTGGTCAGGCCGCGGTTCCACAGGTCGATATGGTCGCCCGTGCGGTTCTCCTGGCTTTGTCCGTTGCGGGCGAAGCAGTCCTTGTAGAAGATGATCCCGGTCTTGGCCTTGAGCGCGTCGCGGGCCTTGGCGGTACCGGCAATCTTCAGCGGGTAGAACAATCGTGTCTCCAGCCAGTTGGCCAGGGATTCGGCGCCACGGGCATGGTCGTGGGCGCACTTGGGTTCGGTATAGGTCGATTTGTTGACCTTGAGGCTCATCTCGCCGTTGAGCGCGATGCTCATGCGGATGGCGCACTGGTTGTCCCACCCGCCGTCGCAGGGCGATGACACGCTGGGGTAGGCATTCCACAGGTTGATGAAAGAAGGCTTGGCCATGATGTTCACCGTGAGCGGGTGACGCGTGGGGAGGTGCACCCGCGCCGCACGGTGGCGCGGCACGGGCGCGGTCGATCAGATCTTGACGTTCGAGCGGATGTTCCAGCCGTACTTGATAGGGCCGCCTTCCTTGGTGCCGTCGGCTTTCTGCGGCTGGTAGTCGACGGTGACCTTGGCGAAGTTCAGGGTCACGTTCTCGGTCAGGCGGTCGTCGCTGCCCGAACCGCCGGTGCTCAGCGAGCTGATGATCACCTCTTCGAGGTTGATGATCAGGTACTCGACCTGGCTTTCACCGCCGGCCTTGCGCACCGTCAGCTTGACCTTGTCGATGTGCTTGCCGCTGGAGCAGTGGGCCATCAGGTTGGGGCTGGACTTGTCGATGTACTTGGTGATGGACAGGTCCTGGATGTTGACCTTGCCCGAGCCGCCACCGCTGCCCAGGTGCATGTTGCCGGACTGGGACATGCCCCAGCTCCAGTTCAGCACGTCGATTTCGTCCTTGTGGGCCTTGTCATGGGACTCGCCCTTGATGTCGCCGATCTTGATGAAAATATCTACAGCCATGATGTCCTCGGGATTTCGCGTCGGTTAGCGTTGAGTGGCTAATCGCGGGCAGCCCGCCCCCAGCGTGGGAGCGGGCTGGCCCGCGATGATCAGGCCCCTTTGGCCGAAGGCAGCTTCGACACCAGGCGCAGCGACACGGTCAGCCCTTCGAGCTGGTAGTGCGGGCGCAGGTAGAAGCGCGAGTTGTAGTAACCCGGGTTGCCTTCGACTTCCTCGACCACCACTTCGGCGGCCGCCAGCGGGTGCTGGGCCTTGGTGGTCTCGGTGGAGTGCGCCGGGTCGCCGTCGACGTAGTTGAGGATCCAGTCCTGCAGCCAGCGCTGCATCTCGTCCTTTTCCTTGAACGAGCCGATCTTGTCGCGAACGATGCACTTCAGGTAGTGGGCGAAGCGGCAGGTGGCGAACAGGTACGGCAGACGCGCGGCCAGGTTGGCGTTGGCGGTGGCGTCCGGGTCGTCGTACTCGGCCGGTTTCTGCAGCGACTGGGCGCCGATGAAGGCGGCGAAGTCGGTGTTCTTCTTGTGCAGCAGCGGCATGAAGCCGTTCTTGGCCAGCTCCGCTTCGCGGCGGTCGGAAATGGCGATCTCGGTCGGGCACTTCATGTCCACGCCACCGTCGTCGGTGGGGAAGGTGTGCGCTGGCAGGCCTTCGACTTCGCCACCCGACTCCACGCCGCGGATGCGCGAGCACCAGCCGTAGTGCTTGAACGAGCGGTTGATGTTCACCGCCATGGCGTAGGCGGCGTTGGCCCAGGTGTACTTGCTGCTGTCGGCGCCGTCGGTGTCTTCCTCGAAGGCGAAGGCCTCCACCGGATCGGTCTTGGCGCCGTAGGGCAGGCGCGCCAGGAAGCGCGGCATGGTCAGGCCGATGTAGCGCGAGTCTTCCGATTCGCGCAGCGAGCGCCAGCCGGCGTATTCCGGAGTGGTGAAGATCTTGGTCAGGTCACGGGGGTTGCTCAGCTCCTGCCACGAGCCCATGCCCATCACCGTCGGCGAGGCGGCGGAGATGAACGGCGCGTGCATAGAGGCGCAAACCTTCGACACCTCGCCGAGCAGCTCGACGTCGGGCGGCGACTGGTCAAAGTAGTAGTCGCCCACCAGGCAGCCGTACGGCTCGCCGCCGAACTGGCCGTATTCCTCTTCGTAGAGCTTCTTGAACACCGGGCTCTGGTCCCAGGCGGTGCCCTTGAACTTCTTCAGGGTCTTGTGCAGGTCGGTCTTCGAGATGTTGAGCACGCGGATCTTCAGCTGCTCGTCGCTCTCGGTGTTGTTGACCAGGTAGTGCAGGCCACGCCAGGCGCTTTCCAGTTTCTGGAAGTCATCGTGGTGGATGATCTGGTTGACCTGGGCGGTGAGCTTGGCGTCGATGGCGGCGATGATCTGCTCGATCGAGCCGATGGCATCGTTGGACACCAGGCTGGTCTGCGCCAGGGCCTGCTCGGCGAGGGTGCGCACGGCGCTCTCGACGGCTTCCTTGGCCCGCTCGGTCTTGGGCTTGAATTCCTGCAGCAGGAGGCTGGCGAACTCGCTCGGGTCCTGGGTGGCCGCCTGCGGGGCCTGGCTGTCGCGCAACGGATCGTTCATGGTCGGTCTCCTCAGGCCTTCGGCTCGGTGTCGGCGGGTTTCGGCGCGCTGGCCAGGGCCTGCAGCAGGGCCGGGTCCTGGATGGCCTTGAGGATGATGTCCTCGGCACCGGTCTTGCCGTCCATGTAGGTCAGCAGGTTGGCCAGCTGGGTGCGGGCCTCGAGCAGCTGGTTCAGCGCGTCGACCTTGCGTGCCACGGCGGCTGGGCTGAAGTCGTCCATGCTCTCGAAGGTGATGTCCAGGCTCAGGTTGCCTTCACCGGTCAGCTCGTTGGGCACGTTGAACGCCACGCGGGGCTTCATGGCCTTGAGGCGCGAGTCGAAATTGTCGACGTCGATCTCCAGGAACTTGCGGTCGGCCACCGCCGGCAGTGGTTCGGCGGGCTTGCCGGCGAGGTCCGAGAGCACGCCCATGACGAAGGGCAGCTGGACCTTCTTCTCGGCGCCGTACAGCTCGACGTCATATTCGATCTGCACCCGCGGCGCACGGTTGCGCGCGATGAACTTCTGGGAGCTGTCTTTCGCCACGTTGTTCCTCCTGGTCGCCGGTAAGGCGGCGTTGCTTGTTGCAGGCGTCGGTGTTGATGCGGTGTCGAGGCGTCAGTCGCCTTCGGGGCCGCGCAGGTTCTCGAATTGCGACAGACCCTCGGGGATCAGGTCGCGGACGATGGTCGCGAAATCGGCGTTGACCAGGTTCTTCGCCCGGCGCAGCAGCACCGGCAACGGGCTCGAGGGCTCGTGGCGGGCGTAGTACTGCAGCAGGCGTTCAAGGCTCTGCAGCACGTCGTCGCGGCTGTTCACTTCGCCGGGCCGCGCCGTCGGGCGTGGCGCGGCGGCGCTGGCAACGGGTTGCCGGTCGTCATGGCTGCTGCTGGCGGGTTGGTCTTCGCTGCTGCTCGAAGGCGGCGCTGCGCCTTCCGGGCTGTAGTCGGCCAGCACCTGCTGGACCTGGCGCAGCGGCTGGCGCAACGCGGACAGATCGACGCCGCTGGACGAGCCGACCTGGTCATTGACCCGGCTCTCGATGACGTCAAGGGCGTCGCGGGCCAGATGCAGCGCCTGGCGGCACTGTTCGAGCTGCTCGGGGTCGGCATCGCGCAGGGCGGCGGCCAGTTCCTCTGCGCTCAGCTGCTCGCTGGCGAAGTGCTGCACACCAGCTGCATGCAGGGCGGCGCGCAGGGTCACCGGGCCGAACGCCCGGGAGCGCACCAGCACGGCGTCGCGCAGCAGGCCGATGTTGGTGTCGCAGGTAAGGCCGGCCAGGGCGTTGATGCGTACGGTAGGGTCGTTGTCGTCGGCGGCATCCAGCTGCGGGTGCAGGTGCAGCCAGTATTCGCCGAGCAAGTCGCGGATCAGCTCGAGACTGGCGGCCAGGCCCGGCAGGCCGTGCAGGGCCAGGTTGGCCTGGACCAAAAAGTGGGTGATGCGCAGGTCCTTGCTGCGTTGCAGCAGGTCGGTGCAGGACTGTTCGATGGCGCGCCACTGCGGCGGTTCGGCTGCTTGCACGGCATCGCCCATCACGCGCTCGGGGCGGCCCTGGGCATCGCGTTCCAGTTGCAGGAAATCGGCGTCGTATTCGAGGTCGTCGCCGCACGGGAAGTCTGCGGAAACAGCGGCGAGCAGCTGCGGTGAGTTCACCAGAAATCGATCTCCATATCGGCCCTTGGCGAGGGCTTCGTATGCGCCAAGTTGCAAATGTGAATTGGCGCACAAACTTGTCAAAGAATGCGAACTTGATATCAAGGTGATATCACTTTGGCACTCTTAAGTTGCGCATTTATGGTTTATTTCCAAATTGCTGTCAAGGTAAGCTACGCGCCGCGCAAGGCGACTGTGAACCAGTTGGCAACCCTTGGCGTCCATTGGTCAGGTGCCATCAAAGTGCCTTGCCGATAGGGTTTAATACGGCCTTCCGGGAAGCGTGTTTTGGCATCCAGCCCTTGATTTCAAAGGGCTTGGTCGAAATGCCAGGTCGGGCTCGTTTATCCACTCAAATGGATGGATGAGTGTTTCATATATATGCAAGGAGGCATGATGGCACTTTGCCTGACCATTACCAGTTATCACAAGATCACCCCGGGGCAGTGCCCGGAGAAGTTGCTGGAAAACGGTGCCATCAGCGTCGGTCGGGCCGCGGATAATGATTGGGTACTTCCCGATCCGGAACGCCTTGTTTCTTCGAAACATTGTGTGATCCAGTTCAAGGATGGTCGCTACTATTTGACCGATAACAGCACCAATGGCGTGGAATTGGTGCATGCTGGCATTCGCCTGCGTCGCGGTAACAGTGAGCCGTTGATGGACGGCGAAGTTATTCGAATTGGCGATTACGAGATCCAGGCACGTATTGATTCCGGCTTGTCGATCCCGATTGCCGGGCAGTCCGAGGCCCATAGTTTCGAGGCCTTGATGGCCAACCAGGTGGCCACTCCGAGCGCGCCCATCGCCGGTGCACCCGCCGCCTTCCTGCAGGGGGCGTCGAGCCACGACACCTTGCCGGATCTGTTCGATTTTCTCGGCCCTTCCAGCGTGCCGCCTGTCAGCCAGCCGGATCATGTCCCTGCGCAGCAGCATGATTTTCGACCGCCCGCTCCGGTGGCGCCGCCGCCCGCGCCTTTACCGGTAGCCATGCCCGGCGCGCCGGGCGTGATCCCGGATGACTGGAACCTGTTCGATGAAACCCCGGCACCTGTTATCCAGCCCGCCCCTGTACTGGCGCCAGCACCGCCACCGCCGCTGCCGGAGCCACTGACCCCGAGCGAGCCTGTTGTTCGGCCGCAACCCGTCGTGACGGTTGCCGCGCCTGCTGACAGCGATGCGCTGCTCCAGGCTTTCCTGCGTGGCGCAGGCATCGAGCACCTGCGCATCGACGCCGTCGATGCCGCCGCGCAGATGGAGGCCATTGGCCGCAGCTACCGGCTCATGGTCGAGGGCCTGATCGATGTGTTGCGCGCGCGCAGCAGCCTCAAAGGCGAGTTCCGCATGCAGCAGACCACCATCGCCCCGGTACAGAACAACCCGCTGAAGTTCGCCCCCAATGCCGACGAAGCGCTGTTGTTGCTGCTGCGCGAGGGCAACCAGGCGTTCATGGCCCCCGACCAGGCGGTACGCGACAGTTTCGACGACCTGCGCGCCCACCAACTGGCGGTGATGGCGGGTATCGAGGCGGCGCTCAAGCACCTGCTCAAACGCTTCGAACCCGCCCGCCTGGAGGAACGCCTGGCGCCAGCGGCCGGGCTGGCCAAGCTGTTCGGCGGTTCACGCCAGGCCCATTGCTGGCAGCAATTCACCGAGCTCTACAGCCAGATTTCCCGGGAAGCCGAAGACGACTTCCAGGACCTGTTCGGCCGCGAGTTCAGCCGCGCCTACGAGGCCCACAGCCAACGCATTCAACGTTCCTGAGGCCAATGCCCGGGACACAGGAAGAACACAAGACGTCATGAGGACGAGGATGAGTGCAACAAGACTGATCGCAGCCCTGGCCATGGTGCTGCTCAGTGCCTGCAGCAAGGACACGCCGAGCGAGCCAGCCCCCGAGGCGGCGCCCGCCACGGGGGTCACCCTGTACTTCAGCGCCGCCGCCGGGCTCAACCCCGGTGCCAGCGGCATGCCCGCGCCGGTACGGGTGCGCATCTACGAGCTGAAGAACAGCGCCGCCTTCGCCCGCGCCGACTATTTCGCCCTGGCCGAACGCGCCCAGGCCACCTTGGGCGCCGACCTGATCGACCAGGACGAAGTCCTGCTCCAGCCCGGCGAGCAGCTGCGCCTGGAGCGCCCGCTCGACCCGGCCACGCGCCAGATCGGCCTGGTGGTCGGTTACCGCGAGGTCGACCGCGCCCAGTGGCGCAGCGTGCTGCCGGTACCGCCCCGTGACTATCAGATCAGCCTCGATGTGCGCGCCGTGCGCAGCGCCGTGGCCGCCCCACAACCTGAGCCTGCCCGCTAGGCAATCGGAGAAAGCATGTCCTGGAACAATCGCGTGGTCTGGTCGGAAGGGATGTTCATCACCACCCAGCACTTCCAGCAGCACGACCGCTACCTGGAAAACTTCGTCGATGCCCGCAGCCGGCCGCTCAGCGCCGCCGCCTGGGGGTTTTCCGAACTGCTGATCGATCAGGGCCTGCTGGCCCAGGGCAAGCTGGCGATCCTCAGCGCCCGTGGCCTGCTGCCGGATGGCACACCGTTCGATATTCCCCGTGACGACCTGCCGCCCGCACCGCTGGAGATTCCCGACGACCTGCGCAACGGTGTGATCCACCTCGGCCTGCCGCTCAAGCGTGCCGGCGCCCGCGATACCGTCGACGACGGCGAGGTGCCTGACGGCGCGCGCTACGTCAGCCGTGTCAGCGAAGTGCGCGACGACAACGCCCCGTTCGAGAACCGCGCGCCGCTTGCCCTGGGCAGCCGTGCATTGCGCCTGCTGCGCGCCGAAGATGGCTTGAGCGACTATGCCGCGCTGGGCGTGGTGCGTATCCGCGAGAAACGTGCCGACCGCGCACTGGTGCTGGATGACAGCTACATCCCGCCACTGCTTGACGTGGCCGCCAGCAACCCGCTCTCAGGTTTTCGTGGTGAGCTGCTGGGCTTGCTGCACCAGCGCGGCGAAGCCCTGGCCGGGCGCGTGGTCGCCTCGGCCAATGGCGGCGCCTCGGAGATCGCCGACTTCATGCTGCTGCAATTGGTCAACCGCGCCCAGCCACTGGTCGAGCACCTCAACCAGCTGACGCCGCTGCACCCCGAGCGGCTGTACAGCGAGCTGGTGGCTTTGGCCGGCGAGTTCGCCACCTTCACCCGCGATGGCCGCCGTCCGGACAGCTACCCGGTGTACCAGCACGACGACCTGGCGGCGACCTTTGCCCCGGTAATGGCCGCGCTGCGCGAGGCGCTGTCGATGCTGATCGACAGCAAGGCCGTGGCCATCCCACTGGTCGAGAAGGCCTACGGCATCCACGTCGGCATGCTCGCCGACCGCAGCCTGCTCGACAGCGCCAGCTTCATCCTGGTGGTGCGGGCCGACGTGCCCAGCGAAACCCTGCGCAGCCGCTTTGGCCAACAGAGCAAGATCGGCGCGGTGGAGCACATCCGCGACCTGGTCAACCTGCAACTGCCGGGCATCGGCCTGCTGCCGCTGCCGGTGGCGCCACGGCAGATTCCGTTCCATGCCGGTTCCACCTACTTCGAGCTCGACCGGGGCAGCGAACACTGGAAGCAGCTGCAGCATTCCGGTGGTTTTGCCTTCTACGTCGCCGGCGAGTTCCCCGGCCTGAACCTGGCCTTCTGGGCCATTCGAGGATAAGCCGCGATGCAATCGGACGATCCGCTCGCCAACGACCGCACCCAGTTCATGCCGCGCCCCGGTGGCCGTGGCCCGCAACCGGCCGCGCCGGGGCCTGCGCAAGCTGCGCCGCCGCCACCCCTGAACGTGCCGGCCGAACCACTGGCGCCTGGGCAGGCGGCGGGCCTGAACCCGCTGGAGCAAGCGGCCGGTCCATTGCTGGCGCTGCTCACGCGCCTGCGCAACACCATCGCCCATCCGGCCCCGGCCAGCCTGCGTGCGCAACTGCTGGCCTACCTGCGCCAGTTCGAAGAGCGCGCCGAGGCCGCCGGGGTGCCGCGCAACGAGGTGCTGCTGGCGCGCTATGCCTTGTGCACCGCGCTCGACGAGGCGGTACTGAGCACGCCCTGGGGCAGCGCCAGTGACTGGGGCAAGCAGAGCCTGCTGATCACCGTGCACAACGAGGCCTGGGGCGGCGAGAAGGTGTTCCAGCTGATGGAGCATTGCCTGCAGAGCCCGCGTGAACGCCTGCATCTGCTGGAGTTGCTGTACCTGTGCACCAGCCTCGGCTTCGAAGGCCGTTACCGGGTGATGAACGGTGGCCGCGCCCAGCTCGAAGCCTTGCGCGAGCGCACCGCCGCGACTATCCGCAGCGCCCGTGGCGAGTTCGAGCGCGAGCTGTCACCGCACTGGCGCGGTGTCACCGTGGCCCGCGATCGCCTGGCGCAGTTCGTGCCGCCCTGGGTCGGCCTGGCAGTGGCCCTGGCGTTGTTGCTGCTGGTGCTGTTCGGCCTGCGCCTGAAGCTGGCGGCCGACGCCGAGCCGGTGTTCCGCGGCATTCATGCCCTGGGCGAGATCCCGGTGCAGGCCATGGATCGTCCGGTGGTGCAGCCCAAGCCCGTGGAGCGTCCGCGCCTGGCCGGTTTCCTTGCCGAAGACATCAAGGCCGGGCGGGTCGCCGTGCAGGACGCGGTGGACCGTTCGGTGGTGACCATCCGTGGCGACGAACTGTTCGCCTCGGCCAGCGCCAGCATCAAGGGCGACTTCGAGCCGTTGATGCTGCGCATCGCCGAAGCCGTGGCGAAAGTGAAAGGCAACGTGAAAGTCACCGGCCACAGCGACAACCAGCGCATCGCCACGCTGCGCTTCCCGTCCAACTGGGCGTTGTCCCAGGCCCGCGCCGAAGAGGTGAAGAACCTCCTCGCCGCCCGCACCGGCCAGCCCGAGCGCTTTACCGCGCAGGGCCTGAGCGACACCGAACCGCTGGCGTCGAACGACAGCGCGCAAGGCCGGGCGAAGAATCGCCGGGTTGAAATCACCGTTCTGGCGGAGGGCGTCGAGTGAAGGCGTTTTTCAGTTTTGTCATTCGCTGGGTGATTCCGCTGCTGGGCCTGCTGGCCCTGAGCCTGATCATCTGGTTCCTCGGCCCGTTGCTGGACATGCTGGTGCCGGCCGCTCCGCGCCTGGTGCTGATCGGCCTGTTGTTCACGGTGTGGATCGCCTACCGCGTGTGGCGCATCGTCCAGGCCCGCCGTCAGGCGGCCAAGGTCATGCAGAGCCTGGCTGCGGAGACCGCGCCGGACCCCGCCAGCGTGGCCACCGCCGAAGAACTGGCGACCCTGCGCCAGCGCATGGACGAAGCCCTGGTGCTGCTGAAGAGGGCACGCCTGGGCGGCGACGAGCGACGCAACCTGTATGAACTGCCGTGGTACGTGATCATCGGCCCGCCCGGCTCGGGCAAGACCACTGCGTTGGTCAATTCCGGCCTGCACTTCCCGCTGGCGGCGCAGCTGGGCGAAGGCGCCATCCGTGGTGTTGGCGGGACGCGCAACTGCGACTGGTGGTTCACCGACCAGGCCGTGCTGCTGGACACCGCCGGCCGCTACACCACCCAGGACAGCCATGCCCAGGTGGACAAGGCGGCCTGGCTGGGCTTCCTCGACCTGCTCAAGAGCCAACGCTCACGCCGCCCCATCGACGGCGCGTTCATCGCCATCAGCCTGTCCGACCTGCTGCTGGGCAGCGACGCCGAGCGCGCCGCCCATGCGGCGGCGATCC
The DNA here is from genome assembly GCF_018596375.1 of Pseudomonas sp. RC3H12. Taxonomy (NCBI): domain Bacteria; kingdom Pseudomonadati; phylum Pseudomonadota; class Gammaproteobacteria; order Pseudomonadales; family Pseudomonadaceae; genus Pseudomonas; species Pseudomonas sp. RC3H12. Next base: position 5,179,415 of record NZ_CP075595.1, read on the forward strand.
GTACCCGCATCCAGGAACTGTACAGCCAGCTGGGCGTGCGCTTCCCGATCTACCTGATGCTGACCAAGCTCGACCTGGTGCCGGGGTTCATGGAGTTCTTCGACACCCTTAGCAAGGAGGAGCGCGCCCAGGTGTGGGGCATGACCTTCCCGCTCGACGATGGCCAGCAGGGCGACGGACCGCTGGCGCAGTTCGGCAATGAATTCGCCTTGCTGGAGCAGCGCCTGAACCAACGCCTGGTCGAGCGCCTGCAGCAGGAGCGCGATCCGGCGCGGCGCGACCTGGTCTACGGCTTCGTCCAGCAGTTCGCCGCCTTGCGCGGCAACCTGAAAACCTTCCTCGACGGCATCTTCAAACCCAACGCCTTCGAAGAGCGCGCCCTGCTGCGCGGTGTGTACTTCACCAGCGGTACCCAGGAAGGCAGCCCCATCGACCGCCTGATCGGCAGCATGGCCCAGAGCATGGGCCTGGACCGTGCCCACCTGGCGCGACAGAACGGCACCGGGCGCAGCTACTTCATCGAGAAGCTGTTCAGCGCCGTGGCCTTCGCCGAGCGCGGCCTGGTCGGCAGCAACCCGAAGGTCGAGCAGCGGCGCAAGTGGATCGCCCGTGGCGCCCTGGCCCTGAGCGTGGCCCTGGTGCTGGTGGTCGGTACCCTGTGGACCCTGAGCTACCGCGCCAACCAGCAATACATCGCCGAGGTCGACAGCCGCCTCAAACCACTGGGCAAGAGCGTGCAGGAGCTGAGCCCGGCGCAGCGCAATCTGGTCGAGGTGCTGCCGCTGCTCAATGGCGTGCGCCGCCTGGCCGAAGATCCGCCCGGCTGGGCCGAGGGCCTGGGGTTGTACCAGGGCGACATGCTCGAAGGCGAGTCGGACAGCGTCTACCGCAAGCTGCTGATCGCCATCTTCGCCCCGCGCCTGGTCACCCGCATCGAGGAGCAGCTGTACGGCGGTGGTCCGTCCGACTACCTCTACGAGGGGCTCAAGGCCTACCTGATGCTGGCCGACGGCGAACACTACGATGCCGAGTTCATCAAGGCCTGGGTCACCCTGGACTGGGAGCGCAGCCTGCCGCGCGACCTGGCGCCGGACCTGCGCCAGGTCCTGGAGCAGCACCTGGCGGCGCTGTTCGACAAGCGTCCGCCGAACGCCCGCCTGGACCAGCGCCTGATCGACGACACCCGTCGCCAGCTGCAGCAACTGCCGGTGGCCCAACGGGTCTACGACCGGGTCAAGCGCCAGAAGCTGCCCGCCGGGGTCAGCGATTTCCGGGTCAGCGATGCCGCCGGGCGTGACGCCGCGCTGGTGTTCCGCTTCAAGGACGGCAAGCCATTGAGCGAGCCGCTGCCGGGTATCTTCACCGTCGAGGGTTACCGCAAGGCCTTCCTCGCCGCCAGCCTGGCCCACAGCGAGACCCTGGCCGAGGAGCGCTGGGTGCTGGGCCGCGAGGCCAGCGAGTCGGCCGATGCCAAGCGCCTGGCCGACGATGTGCTGCAGCTGTACTACCAGGACTACATCCGCCATTGGGATGCCTTGCTGGCCGACCTGGACTTCGTGCCGATCACCAGTGTCGGCCAGGCCGCCGATGTGCTGCGGGTACTGTCCGGGCCGACATCGCCGATGAAGAAGCTGCTGCAGGCGGTCGCCAAGGAGACCAACCTGGCTCAGCCGACCACCCTCGACAAGGTCCAGGCCAAGGCCGAGCAGGCCGGCGTCGATCAGTTGCGACAACGCCTGGGCGGCCTGCTCGGCGATGCCCCGTTGCCCAGTGACAACCCGGCTGCCCGCGAGGTGGACCCGGTCACCGCGCACTTCGCCGAGCTGGCCGGCCTGGTGGAAACCGGCGAAGGCCAGCCTGCGGCCATCGATGGCCTGCTTACCGACCTCAACGCCCTGTACGTGCAGGTCAGCGCCATGGTCGGCGCCAGCGGCGACGCGCTGCTGGGCGAGGCCAAGAACCAGGCCCAGGCCGCGGCGCAGCGGGTTGCCCTGGGGGCCGCGCGTCAGCCGAAGGTGGTGCAGAACCTGGTGAGCTCGGTGCTCGGCTCGACGCACAACCTGGTCATGGGCGGGGTGCGCAACCAGCTCAACGCCGCCTGGACCAGCGAGGTGGTGAACATCTATCGCCAGTCCCTCAGCGGTCGCTATCCGTTGGTGGCCGGCAGTTCGCGGGATGCGACCCTGGAAGACTTCGGCCTGTTCTTCGGCGTCGGCGGGGTCATGGACAACTACTTCCGCAAGTACCTGCAACCCTACGTCAACACGTCGAGCACGCCCTGGAGCTGGCAGCCCGGCGCGGCGCAGAAGCTGGGAATCAACAGCAACGTGCTGTACACCTTCCAGCGCGCGGCGAGCATCCGCGACGCCTTCTTCCGCAACAGCAACGGCGTGCAGCCGGGGGTGCGCTTCGAGCTCAAGCCGGTGGCGATGGACGCGACCATCACCCAGTTCCTGCTCGACCTCGACGGCCAGCAGGTGAGCTACGACCACGGCCCGAGCCGGCCGGTGGCGTTGCAGTGGCCGAACCCCAACAGCATCGGCGTGGTGCGCCTGTCGATCTCGCCACCGTCGGCCTCCGGCCGTTCGGGGCTGACCGTGGAAGGGCCGTGGGCCTGGTTCCGCCTGCTTGACCAGTCCGACCTGGTGGCCGGCGGCTCGCCGGAGCGCTTCAACCTGCGCCTGCGCGTCGACGGCGCCAGCGTGTCCTACGAGCTGCGTGCCAGCAGCGCCTTCAACCCGTTCCGCAGCCGAGTGCTCAGCGGTTTCAGCCTGCCGGAGCATCTGTGAACGACGTGGGTTTCTACGGAAAGCTGGCCTGCCGCGGCGACTTTGTCAGCCGCGGCCTGCCGCACGGTTTCATCCAGCCCTGGGACCAGTGGCTGGCGGCGGGGATCCAGGCGAGCCAGCAGGCCCTGGGCGAGCACTGGCTCGAAGCCTATCTGGTGAGCCCCTTGTGGCGTTTCGCCCTGGCGCCGGGGCTTTGCGGGCCCGAGGCGGTGGTCGGGGTGATGATGCCGAGCATCGACCGGGTGGGGCGGTACTTCCCGCTGACCGTGGCCCAGGTGCTGGAGCCGGGGGAGCCGCTGGCGCCTGTGGTGGCCGGGGCCGAGGAATGGTTCGAGGTGGTCGAGGAGACCTTGCTGGCGACGCTTGAGCCAGGTGCTGCCTTTGAGGATTTCGAGGCTGCCTTGCAGCCATTTCGCGGCGCGAGGCCACTTGTGCAAGAGCCGCGTGCGACGGTGGGCGGGCTGCAGCGGTTGGATGCGACCACGCCGCAGGGGCGCGCACTGGCCTTGGCCGAATGCGCCTGCGAAGGCATGAGCCTTTGGTGGGGCAGGGGTTCCGAACGGATCGCCCCGGGGTTGATGCGCTGCGCGGGCTTGCCGCGCAGCGAGGATTTCGCCGGTTTTCTATTGGGTAGCGAGGCGCGGATCGGATGACCGGCATGCAGTACACAGCGGCCAGCTACAGCCATGTCGGCATGGTGCGCAAGATCAACGAGGACGCCTGCCTGGAATTGACCTGGGCAGGCCTGTGGGCGGTGGCCGACGGCATGGGCGGCCATGCGGCCGGCGATTATGTCAGCAGCCTGGCGGTCGATAGCCTGCGCAGCCTGCCGATGCTCGATTCACTGGACGATTTTGCCGGCGAAGTGCGCGACGGCCTCGCCTGGGTCAATGGCATCGTGCGCGAGGAAACCGCGCGCCGGGGCGTGGCGATGATGGGCAGTACCGTGGTGGTGCTGGCCGCCCGAGGCGACCAGGCCATCGGCCTGTGGGCCGGCGACAGCCGCCTGTACCGCCTGCGCGACGGCCGTATCGAGCGCCTGAGCCACGACCACAGCTACGTCCAGGAGCTGCAGGACAGTGGCCTGCTCAACGAAGCCGAAGCCCGTGTGCATCCTCGCGGCAACATCGTCACCCGCGCCATCGGCGTCGAGGACCACCTCGAGCTGCAGGCCGTCGCCTTGCAGGTGCAGCCCGGCGACACCTACCTGCTGTGCAGCGACGGCCTGAACAAGACCGCCGACGACCACGAGATCGCCGAGGTGCTCGGCCATGCCGATCCTTATGAGGTGGTGCGCAGCCTCGTACACCTGGGGCTGACCCGCGGCGCCCCCGACAACATCACCGCCGTCGTCGTGAAGGCCAGCTGAAGACACCATGGACATGCAGATTCCCGGATTCGACATCGACAGCGAGCTTGGCCAAGGCGCCATGGCCAGCGTGTACCTCGCCACCCAGCGCTCCCTGGAGCGCAAGGTGGCGCTGAAGATCATGGCGGCGAGCCTGGCCGCCGACCCGACCTTCTGCGAGCGCTTCCTGCGCGAGGGTCGCACCCTGGCGCGGCTGGCGCACCCGAACATCGCCACCATCCATGACATCGGCAATGTCGGCGAGTTGTACTACATGGCCATGGAGTACCTGCCCAGCGGCACGCTGAAGGAGCGGATAGCCGAGGGGCTGACGCCCGAGCAGGGCCTCGTCTACGTGCGCCAGATCGCCCAGGCGTTGGGTTATGCCCACGCCCAGGGCCTGGTGCACCGCGACGTCAAGCCCGCCAACATCCTGTTCCGCGCCGATGGCACCGCGGTGCTATCGGACTTCGGCATCGCCAAGTCGCTGGATGACCGCACCCAGTTCACCCAGGCCGGTTTCGCCGTCGGCACGCCGAGCTACATGAGCCCGGAACAGGCGCGCGGCATGGACATCGACGGGCGCGCCGACCTGTATGCACTGGGTGTGGTGCTGTACGAAATCCTCGTCGGCAAGCTGCCGTACAACGGCACCGATGCGCTGTCCACGGCGCTGGCGCACCTGACCGAGCCGCTGCCGGAACTGCCCATCGAACATGGCCGCTACCAGGACATCCTGCGCGGTCTGCTGGCCAAGGATCCCAGCGAGCGCTTCGCCGACGCGGCGGCGTTGCTGGCCGCGCTGGATCGCTTGACGGTCCAGGCGCCGGTCGAGGAAAACGACAGCACCCTGGTCCGTCCGCTGCCGATCCCGCCACCAGCCACCCCGCAACCGGTGTCCATCGACATTCCGCAGGCCCGCCCTGTGGCCGAGCCTGCCCGGCGGTCCGAACCCAAGCCAGCGCCCGCTGTGAAGCCTGCCTCGAACAAGCCGGCCAAGGCCGTGCTGGCGGTGGCGATCGCGGCGGCGCTGGGTCTGGGGGGCGCGTTCTTCTGGTTGCTCGGCGGCAGTGACGCGCCCGCGCCTGAAACGCCGGTGGTGCAGGCGCCCGCCGACAGCGTGGCCCCCACCGAACCCAAAGTCACGCCGGTGGCCGCCTCGGACGACGGCCGTCCACTGCTGATGCCCGGCAAGAAGACCCTGTTCCAGCGTGTGCTGACCAAGCCCAACGCCCAGCTGGTGGCTCAGCCTGGCGATGCCGCGGGCGAGGCACTGCCAGCTTTCTCCGTGCTCTATGTCTACCAGCGCAAGGACGTCGGCGGCCAGGCCTGGGTCCAGGTCGGTGCCGCCAGCGACGGCCAGCGCGAGGGTTGGCTGCCGGCGGCGCAGACCAGTGACTGGAAACAGAGCCTGGTGCTCAAGTTCACCGAACGCTCGGGGCGCTCGCCGGTGATGTTCATGCGCCAGGTGGACGATGTGCAGCATCTGCTCGACGACACCGCCCAAGCCCGCGACAGCCTGCTCAAGGCGCAGAACAACCCCGACCAGGTGCCCCAGGTCATGGCCCTGGAACCGGCGGCCAGCGCCGTGCCGCAGAACCAGTTCTACCTGATGCCGATCTTCGACTACCGCGAAAGCTTCGACGCCGGCGGCCAGCCGGTGCAATTGCTCAACATCGCCTCCATCGACCCCGGTGCCAGCGCCCGCGACAGCGCGCCCAAGGCGGCCGGCGTCGCGGCGGTCGGCGACAACAGCTTCCGTACCGGCATCGTCCTGGTGGTGGACACTTCGGTGTCCATGCAGCCGTACATCGATCGGGTGCGCCAGGTGGTCAGCGAGCTGCAGCAGCAACTGGCGGCCCGTGGCGAGCTGGACAGCGTCAGCTTCGGCTTGGTCGGCTTTCGCAACAGTGTCAAGCGTACCCCGGGCCTGGAGTACCTGAGCAAAACCCTGGTCAGCCTCGAGCAGGGCCGCGATCCGGCGCGTTTCCTCAAGGCCGCCTCGCAGGTCAAGGCCACCAGCGTCTCCAGCCACTCGTTCAACGAGGACGCCTTCGCCGGCGTGATGCAGGCGGTCGAGGGCATGGACTGGTCCGGCTACGGCGGGCGCCTGATCCTGCTGGTCAGCGATGCCGGCGCGCTGCGCAAGAACGACCCGTTCAGCAGCACCCAGATGAACGAAGCCGAAGTGCGCCAGGCCGCCCTGAGCAAGCAGATCAAGATCTACGCCCTGCACCTGCGCACCCCCGCCGGGCTCAAGAACCACGGCGCGGCCGAGACCCAGTACCGTGTGCTCACCGCCGACAGCAACCCGCAGATCGGCGACCTCTACGTCAGCGTGCCGGGCGGTGAAGTCGGTGCCTTCGGCGACCGCGTGCGCGAGATCGGCTCGACCTTTGCCGACCTGGTGCACCAGGTGCGCAACCAGCAACCGCAACCCGTGCCGCTGCTGACCTCGGCCTCGAGCCTGGCGGCCAAGTCGCAGGCCATCGGCTACGCCATGCACATGGACTTCCTTGGCCGCCACGGCGCCAGCCAGGCGCCGCAACTGGTCAGCGCCTGGACCGCCGACCGCGACCTGACCAACCCGATGCTGCCGACCCTGCAGGTGTGCGTGATGCTGACCAAGCTGCAGCTCAACGACTTGCAGCAGTCGCTCAAGCTGATCGTCGATGCCGCGCGCAAGACCCGCAGCTCGCCAGGCGACTTCTTCAACGAGATCGCCAGCGCCAGTGCCTACATGAGCCGCGACCCCGGCGCGTTGCGCAAGGGCGCCAACCTGGCCCAGGGCGGTGTGCTCGGCGAATACCTCGACGGCCTGCCGTACCGCAGCAAGTCCCTGAGCATGACCCAGGACCTGTGGCTGTCGCTGTCGGTGGCCGAGCAGGAAGACTTCATCGACGAACTGGACTCGAAGATCCGCCTGTACGAGACCTTCCACAACGACATGGCCAACTGGGTGCGCTTCGGCAAGGCCGAACCAGGCGACGCCCTGTACCGTGTCCCGCTGTCGACGCTGCCGTGATGATCCGCCTGGACGGAGTGCGCAAGACACGCGGGCAGGGTGCCCAGCGCTACAGCCTGCAGATCGACCGGCTGCACCTGGCCGTGGGCGAGCGGGTGGCGCTGGTCGGCCCCAGCGGCTGCGGCAAGAGCACCTTGCTCGACCTTCTGGCGCTGGTGCTGGCGCCGGATGCGGCAGAGGGCTTCGTCCTCGGCGGCGAGGATGTCGCCGGGCTGTGGCGCGGCCGGCAGCTCGACCGTTTGGCCAACTGGCGCAGCCACCACCTCGGCTACGTGCTGCAGGCGGGTGGGCTGCTGGGTTTTCTCGATGTGCGCGGCAATATCTCTCTGCCGCGCCAGTTGCTGGGGCTCGGCGATGACGGCAGTGTCGAGCGCCTGGCCGAAGCGCTGGATGTACACGACCAGCTGGGCAAGAAACCCGCCACCCTGTCTCTCGGCCAGCGCCAGCGGGTCAGCTGTGCCCGTGCCCTGGCCCATGCCCCGACGCTGCTTCTGGCTGATGAACCGACTGCCTCGCTCGACCCGGTCAACGCCGAGCGGGTGATGCAGCTGTTGCTGTGCGAGGCCGAAGCGCGGCAGGTGACCTGTGTGGTCGCCACCCACGACGAGGCCCTGGCCCGCCACGCCGGGTTGACAGTGCTGCGCATGGCCTGCCGGCGCGAAGCCGATGGCGGCGTCACGGCGTGCCTGGAGCGGGCGGCCTGATGCGCCCGCTGCTGATCGCCGGGCTGGCCTGGCAGGACTACCGCAACGATGCGCGGCTGTCGGCGTGCGCCGTGCTCGCGCTGGTGGCGGTGATCGCGCCGCTGCTGGTGCTGTTCGGCCTCAAGTTCGGCCTGGTCGGCAGCCTGACCGAGCGCCTGCAGCGCGATCCTGGTGTGCGCGAGATCATCCCGCTGGGCGGTGGGCGCTTGCGTGCCGAATTCATCGCGGAACTGGCCCAGCACCCACGAGTGGCCTTCGCCATCCCGCGGACCCGGCAGATCGCTGCCACCGCCGAGCTGTTGCTGCCGGCTCATGGACGTGGCCTGACGGTCGAGATGCTGCCCACTGCCGAGGGCGATCCCTTGCTGGCGCAGGTCGCTCCCCCGGACGGTCTGCAACAGGTGGTGCTGAGCTTTACCGCTGCGGAAAAACTCGGTGCCAAGGCCGGGGACGAACTGCAGGCCAGCTTCAGTCGCCAGCAGGCCGGGCAGATGCAATGGCGACGCACAAGCCTGCAGGTCAGCAGCGTGCTGCCCTTGGCAGCGTTCGAGCGCGATGGCCTGTTTGCCTCGCTGCAACTGCTCGAAGCCGTCGAGGATTACCGCGATGGCCGCGCCGTGGCTGCGCTGGGCTGGCAGGGGGAGGCGCAAGGCAGCGGGGCACAGCGGGTGTACCCGGCCTTCCGCCTGTATGCCCGCGAACTGAGCGATGTCGAGCCGCTGCGCCAGTTTTTCGCCGAACGCAAGCTGCTGGTCTCGACCCAGGCCGCGCAGATCGCCCAGGTGCAATCGCTCAGCCGCAATCTTGACCTGGTGTTCTGGATCATCGCCAGCCTGGCTGTGGCCGGCGCCGTAGCGGCCATCGCCGCAGGCGCAGTGGCGGCGGTCGAGCGCAAGCAGCGTGAGCTGGCAGTGCTGCGTCTGCTGGGCTTCGGCACTGCTGCGCTGCTGTTGTTCGTGGTGCTCCAGGCACTCTACAGCGGGCTGCTGGCCGCCGCCGTGGCAGGTCTGTTGTACCTGCTCGCCGAACACGGCCTGAACCGACTTTTCATGCAGGTGCCCGGCGAGTTCGCCAGCCACCTGCTGCCCATGCACTACCTCGTTGCGTTGTGTGCCGTGCTGCTGGCCAGCACCGCCGCCGCCGCCCTGGGCGGCTGGCGGGTGGCGCGCATCGAGGCTTGCCAAGGAATACGTGATGTCTGATCGCCGCCTCGGGGCTGCCGCCCTGCTCCTGACCGCTTTGAGCCTGGGCGCCTGTTCCCCGGCCGATGGCGACGACAAGGCCAAGCCAGTTGCCCAGGCGCAGCCGGGGACTGAAAGCAAGTTCGACAACCCCAAACCGTTGCCGGGCGATGTCAGCCTGCCGCTGCCCTGTGGCGGTGAGCTGGTGCTGCGCAGTGTCTATGTGCTGGCCCAGGGCAGCCTCGACGACCGCGAGGTCAACCTCGGCTACCCGTTCAGCGAAGGCGAGGCCGGCTACAAGCAGTCGTTCATCTCCGGTTACCGGCGCGACTTCATCAACGGCCAGTTCAGCCTGCAGGACCTGGCGCCACAGTGGCAGAAGGCCGTCGGCCCGAGCCTGCCCAAGGTCGAGAAAGGCAGCCCGCTCACGCCGATGATGTACTTCATCGGCAAGTACGAAGTGACCGCCCGCCAATACGCCCAGGTGATGGCCCAGGCGCCGTCGCTGGCCGGCGGCGACGCGGCACCGGCCTGCGAGGCGAACAACGACGCGGCGGGGCGCCTGCCCAAGGTAAAACTGTCGCGCTTCGAGGCCGAACGCTTCGCCGCCGTCTACAGCGCCTGGCTGATGAAGCACCACCGCGACCTGCTGCCGGTCAGCGGCCGAGGCAGCAAGGCCGAGGAGGGTGGCGTGGGCTTCGTGCGCCTGCCCACCGAGGTGGAATGGGAGTTTGCCGCCCGTGGCGGTTCGGCGGTCAGCCGCCAGGAGCTGGAAGGGCGGTTGTTCCCGCGCAAGGTCGAAGGCGCCGACAGCGAGGGGCCGCTGGCTGACTTCGCGGTATTCAACCAGGTCGCCGGTGGCACCGGGCAGGCGGCGCGGCTGATGCCGATCGGCAGCAAACAGCCTAACCCGCTGGGCTTGTTCGACGTGATCGGCAACGCCGCCGAGATGGTCCAGGAGTCGTTCCAGCTGGTCAACGCCGGGCGCCTGCAGGGTGCCTACGGCGGCTTCGTGGTCAAGGGCGGCAACTACCTCGAAGGCGAGGGCACCTTGTTCACCGGCATGCGCCGCGAGTATCCGCTGTTCGGCGCCGACGGTACCGAGCAACGCAACGAGACCACCGGTTTCCGCGTGGCCATCGGCGCCTTGTCGGCGCCGCGCTCGCGCTACCAGGAACTGTTCGAGCAGTGGCAGAAGGAGGGGCGCCTGGCCGGCCTGACCGACGACATCGACGCCGCCCAGGACCCGACCAAGCGCCTGGACAGCATCATCGCCGCCGCCACCGACCCGCGCCAGCAGGCCGAGCTGGGGCTGGTCAACGAAGAGCTCAAGCGCAACGTGTCGTTGATCGCCCGCCAGCGCGAGGAAGCGGCCGGCAACCTGATCCAGTCCGCCGCCCTGGTGGCCGAGACCGTCAACAACTACAACATCCGCCTGACCAACCTGCAGAACACCCAGGCCAAGGCCGAGGCTGCCGGCGACCAGACCAGCGCGCGCATGTACGGCGCCGCCATCGCCAATGGCCGCGCCGCCCTCGACGGCGCCGTGGCGATCTACATCGACAACCTGGCCAGTGGCACGCGCTACACCGACGCGGTGATCCAGGCGCAGTTCCAGCGGGTCAAGGAAGAGCTCAATCGCAAGCCGGTGCTGGGCAACAGCCTGGTCACCCGCGCCACCCTGTTCGTCCGCCACGTCGGGGAGTACCGCCAGAACCGGCGGGCCGATCCGGCGACGATCCTCAAGGAGCTGCTGGCATCGGCCGCCCCGCGACCCTAAGGACAGTTCCCATAGAAAGGACTCCCGGGTGGCACGAAGCCCCCGGTCACCCAGAAACCCAAGAAGAGAAACCAGACCATGTTCACCCGCAAACCCCTGATCACCGCATCCCAGGCCCGTACCGCACTGCTGCTGGCAGCCGGTTTCAGCACCGTGCTGTTGAGCGGTTGCGCCAGCTCGCCGGCGTCCAAGGTTGGCGCCACGACCAAGGTCGAGTACTACCCCAACTGCTACGAGCCGGTGCAGCACTTGCGCTCCACCGACGGTGACATGACCCGCTCGGTCGCCACCGGCGCGCTGCTCGGCGCGGTCGGCGGTGCCCTCACCGGTGCCCTGGTCGACAAGGAAAACCGCGGCCGCAATGCCGCCATCGGTGCCGCTGGCGGCGCGTTGGTTGGCGGCGCGGCCGGTTACTACACCGAGCGCCAGAAACAGATCAGCGACGACAAGCAGCGCATCGCCTCGTACGCCACCGACATCGACAAGAGCGCGGCCGACATGGACCGCACCACGGCCTACGCCAAGTCGTCGCAGAGCTGCTACCAGCGCGAGTTCGCCAGCCTGATCCAGAACCGCAAGGCTGGCCGCATCAACGACACCGAGGGCCGCAAGCGCCTGGCCGAGATCGTCGCCGGCCTGCAGGAGTCGAACAACCTGCTGACCACCGTGAACGGGCGTTTGGGTGAGAACCTGAACAACTACACCCAGGCCTACGAGCAGGACCTCAAGCAGGTGGGCGTGCAGCGCACCGAAGTGGTCGCCGTGGCCGAGCCGCCGAAGGTGGCGACCACCGGCAAGAAGAAGGATGTGAAGAAGGTCCAGCCGGCCAAGACCAACACCAAGGTGCCACAGGAAGCGGTGGCCACCGAGAAGACCCTGCAGAACGCCAACGGCAAGAAAGCCGAGGCCCAGCAGGTGGCCAAGGCGGGCGCCGACCAGGTCAACGCCATGTGCCGCAACCCGGACATGGGTGATTGGGCGCCGGTGCCGTGCCCGAACGTGTGATCCGTTGAGGCTGCTTGCATGACCTGTAGGCGCGGGGCAAGCCCACGCCTGCAGGTCATGCGACTTGGCCAGGCTTTGTGCAAGGAAACCTATTCGTGACAGATCTTCTGGTCAATTCCCTGGCCAACAACTCCCAGTTTCTTGCCCGTCAGCGTATCCAGGCGCGGATCAACCTGCCGCAGATGTTCGCCGCCATCGACGCCGACCCGCGTATCGTCGGTGCCGGTGTGGTTTACATCGACGCCGAATACAACATTGTCACCCTGCGTGAGTTTCAGCCGATCTGCAGCATCCGCCCCAAGCGCGTGATCCTGCGCGAGATCAAGAAGTACCAGACACCTGACCAGTACACCCAGCAGTTGCAGCACAATCCGCGCGAGTCGCGGGTGGTCAAGGAGGCGGTCAACACGACCCTTTCCTGTGCGGGCGCTGTGATCGGCTGGTTCGTGGTGTTCAGTGGCACCATTGCCGCGCCCTTTTCCGGTGGTACCAGCCTGGTACTGACCTATGTCGGTGGCGCCGCCGCCACCGCCAGCAGCATCCAGTGCGGCATCGGTGTAATGCGCACGGTGCGTGAAGTGACCAACCCAGCGGCTAACGATGCCCTCGATGAGAACCAGTGGTACCAGGCCGCCTCGATGGTGCTCGATGGCGTCTCGTTGCTGGGTGTCGGCGCGTCGGGCCTGAGCACGTTGAAGTACCTGCAAGTACACAAGGCCGCCACGGGTCGCAGCTGGCTGGAGTTGTCCAAGAGCCTCAGCCGCCAGCAGCGCAAGGCGCTGACCGACGAGCTGCTGTCGATCAAGCACCCGAGCCTGACGGCCAGGCAGATCAAGTTGCAGCAGGCGGCAGGGACCATGACCAAGCGCTACACCCCGACCGAGATAAGCCACGCCACGCAGACCCTGATGCGCGACTCGCTCGGCGCCACCTTCGGGTTGGCCGGGAGTGCCACGGTGCAGAGCATAGCCGTAGGGCTATACGAAGAGATCGAGTGATGATGAAGCCTGCGCAATTCCAGACTTTCATGCGCCGTTACTTCCCGACGTTCTTGCTGGGGTTTTTCATTTGCCTCCTGTCGGCGGCGTTGTCAGCGACTCTGTGGATCGACAGTCACTGGCGCAATCACCCGGATAACCCCTTGTTCACCATGATGTCCAGCGCGGTGCTGGTCTTGCTGCTGTGTTCCGGGCATTTCGCGATGGTCCGAGGCTTCACATGGGCAGTATGGGTGGTGCTCCCTGTACCGACTGTGGCCTTGCTGATGGCGTTGAGCCTGCTCGGTAGTGGAGTGAATGCCGTGTTGCTGGCAATCCTGCTGGCGCTGCCATTGCTCGCGCTGCTGGTATTCAACAGCCAGCGGCATCGAGAGATGCGGCGGCGGTTGGTGGAGCTGCGCAAGGTGCGGCGCTAGCGCAATGACGCTCAAGCCTTTTCTGAAGCGTTACTTCGGCGTATTCATCGGCGCCTACTTCTCGTCGATCATTGCCGTGTCCTGGACATTTGCGCTGGTGTGGAGCACGTATTGCCGGAACTGCCTGAAGGATGGCGCCTTTGCTTCGAGTCTGCTCCTGACGTTGGCAGTCTTCATGTTGGGCCATGGCGCTGTGGTTCGAGGGCGGACGTGGGGGGCCTGGCTCGTGGCCGGGATGTGCCTGGCCAGCATGGTGATCGCGTTGCCGGCCTATGGATATCGTCCCAACATGTTCATCTACGCGAGCTGCCTGCTGGCAGCGCTGGTAGCGTTGCTGTTGATCAATAGCAACAGGTACAGAGAAATGCGCGTTCTCCTGGCGCAGTACCGGGAGCAAAGGCGCAAGGCAAAGCCCTAGCCATCATCGCGGGTTGGCGCCGCGCACGGAGCTACAGTTCCGCCACCAGGGCTTCCAGTTGCTCCTGCCGCTCGGCCTGGTTGACCCGTGCCCCGGGATTGAGCGTCGACCACTGTGGATGCGCCCGCGCCTTGCGCAAGGCCTCGGGCAGCTTGCCTTCGCGCCAGCCTTTGTCCTCCGGCGCCGCGAGGCGGATGCTGTCCTGCGCCGCGTGCCCGCGTGCCTCCAGGGCCAGTATCAACTGTTGCTGACGCAGCGCCAGCAGGCGCAGCACGGCGTCATCCACCGTCAGCTCGCGCTGGCCCTTGAGCTTGCCCATCAGGCGCGAGCCATAGTTGCGCGCGGTCTGCAGCGCGCCGCCAGCAATGGCCCCGGCAAGCGCGGCGGCGCCCAGGGTCAGGCCGCCAACCAGCAGGTCGACGCCGGCACCTGCCGCCGCGCCCGCCGCCACGCCGCTGCCCAGGCGCACACCGAGCAGCTTCAGGGTCTCCGGATTGAACAGGTCGTCGCCCCAGCGCCCATCGAGCAGCGGCAAGTCGCCGGCATTGGCGTCCTCGCGACGGAACGCATACAGCTTGAGCAGCGCCTCGACACAGCGTTGCTCGCGCTGACGCACCGCCTGGCGTAGCGCTTCGATGGCCTGCGCCTCGGCGGCGGGCTCGGCCTCTACGCTGCGCCGGCAGGCAGCGCAGTCGAGCAGCAGCTCGGCGACCAAACGCTTGCCGCTGTGGCGACGGGCTTCGCGCTGGGCCTGCTGGTCATCGATCAGCCGTTGCAGGGCAGGGCGGGCCTCTTCCAGCAGCAGCGCCAGGCTTTCGTAGAGGCGGCGCTCGCCATCCTCGGGCGGGGCCACGCTGTCGAAACGCACCAGCGCATGCAGGCCCAGGCGCGCCAAGGCCTCGCGCCATTCGGGCTCGCGGTGCTGGTTGCTGGCAACGAAGTTGAGCACCGGCAACAGCGGTTTGCCGCAGCTGGCCAGCACCTCAAGCTCGTCGCGGTACTTGGCCAGCACCGGTTCGCGGGCGTCGATCACATACAGACCGGCATGGCTCGCCAGCAGCTGGCGCAGCACCTTGGCTTCCTGCTCGAAACGCTGGCGCGCCTCGCTGCCCTGGAGGAAACGCTCAAGGCGAGCGGGGCCGTCCAGGCGCTCGCCCGGGCGTTCGAGGCGCTCCAGGTAGTCGAGCAGGGCAATGGCGTCCTCCAGGCCGGGGGTGTCGTAGAGCTCGAGCAACGGTTCGCCGTCCACCGACAGGCGGGCGCCTTCGACATGGCGGGTGGTGCTGGGGCGGTGCGAGACCTCGCCGAAGCCGACGTCGCGGGTGAGGGTGCGCAGCAGCGAGGTCTTGCCGACGTTGGTGTGGCCGACCACGGCCAGTTTCAGCGGCTCAGTCATGGCCATGCTCCAGCCAGGTCAGGGGCGAGGTGTCGGCATGGGGCAGGCCCAGGCGGTCGAGGGCCTCGTGCCAATCGCCCAGGCGTGCGGCGTCCAGTGCCTGGCCGGGCTGCGCCTGCAGCAGCCAGATACGCGTGGCGCCGGCGTTGCGCGCCAGCTCAGCGAGCAAGGCCAGGCTGCCACGGTCGGGTGAGCGGCGAGGATCGCAGGCAATGGCCAGGCGCGCCGGGGGGAAACGGCTGAGTTGCTCGAGCAGTTTGTTGCGCGACTCGCGGCTGTCGAGCACGCCCGCATGGGTGACCGAACGAGGCAGTGCGGGTGGCCAGGGGCGCTGGTCGTCCAGCTCCAGGCCGACCAGCAGGGCACCGCCACCGTCGCGTTCCAGTTGGCTGGCCTCGAAGCGGGGCAGGGTGTCGGGGGCTGCATCCTGCACGCCGAGGCGTTCGCTGCGCGGCATCAGGGCTTCGCGCAGTTGCGCGTAGCCTGGCAGATTGAGGTCCAGCGCCAGGCGCTCGCGGCCCTGGCGCCAGCGCCACAGGCACAGCGCGGCCAGCAGCATGCGGGGCAGCAGGCCATAGACCAGCACCACGCCGAGCAGCCAGCTGGCCCAGGCCTGGCGCGCCAGATCGAGTGCAGGCAGGGTGTCGCCGCTGGCGCGAATCATCGCCTCGTCGGGGACGGCGAAACCGAGCAGCGAGGGCAGGGCGCCAAGGGCCTGGGTCAGCGTGATGAAAGGTTCGGCGGCAAGCAGCGTGGTTTCCCAGACGAAGCCGTAGCGTCGCGTCGCCAGCAGCGCCAGGAGCATGCCCAGCGCCGCGAGCATTGCCAGCGACCACAGGCCATGCACCAGCAGGCCGAGCAGCCAGCGGTTCAGGCGCTGGCGCTGCAACAGCACCAGCAGCGCGGGAGCCAATTGCGCGGCCTTGGCGTCACGGGCAAAACGCTCGCTTAGCCACAGCCACAGGCGGCCCAGCGCCGCGCCATGCTCACCGGCGAAGAAGAAACCCACGGCCCAGCCAAGCAGCAGCACGAGATTCAGCCCGAGCAGGCTGCCCAGGGCCCAGAATACGTTCACCGGCCGCAGGCCGTCGCCCAGGGCCGCCAGCCCCAGGCCGGCACCGCTGAGCACGGCCAGGAGCATCAGCGCCAGCAACGCCAGGCGCGCGCCCTGCTTCCAGTGGCGCAGCGCCGTGTCCATGCCGTCACGCTCGGCCAGCCACAAGGCGCGGGCCTCGATGCGCGTGGCCAGGTCGCCGCCCTGCTGGCGGGCGCGGCGGTTGGCTTCCTGGTCTTCCAGGGGCCCGGCGTGTTCCTCGCGCAGGCGTACCGCTTCGGTGAGCCAGCGCTTGTCGAGTGGAGTGGGTGCAGTCACAAGCTCTTCCATTGCACAGGTCTGGCCGCAAGCATAACCCACGCGCCCGATGCTATCCTCGCCGGCATGAATACATCACTCCCCCTCAGCCTGATCGCGGCGCTCGCCGAGAACCGTGTGATCGGCATCGACAACTCCATGCCCTGGCACCTGCCGGGGGATTTCAAGTACTTCAAGGCCACCACCCTGGGCAAGCCGATCATCATGGGGCGCAAGACCTGGGATTCGCTGGGCCGGCCATTGCCGGGGCGGCTGAACATCGTCGTCAGCCGCCAGCCGGGGCTGCAACTGGCCGGCGCCGAGGTGTTCGCGTCGCTGGAGGCGGCGCTGGTGCGCGCCGAGCAGTGGGCGCGGGAGCAGGGCGTCGGGGAATTGATGCTGATCGGCGGTGCGCAGCTGTATGGGCAGGCGTTGGAGAAAGGGCTGGTGAGCCGGATGTACCTGACCCGGGTGGCGCTGTCGCCGCAGGGTGATGCCTGGTTCCCGGAGTTCGACCACGGGCAGTGGCAGTTGACGTCGAGCGAGGCGCAGTCCGAAGCGGACAAGCCGGCCTATCACTTCGAAGTCTGGGACAAGGCTTGAGTGTGTTCGGGGCCGCTGATACGCGATAACTGCAATTGCGAACAAATATCATCTTCTGCTAGCGTTCGCTCCTCTTGAGACCCAGAGCCAGGATGTGCCGTGTCTTCGTGGAACAAGCAGATCGCCCGGTTGTTCACCGAGCACAAGAAGGCCCTGGAGGCGTTCGTCGCACGGCGCACCGGCAATAGCCAAGTGGCCGCCGACCTGACCCAGGAGTCCTTCCTGCGCCTGGCGCGGCTGCCTGCCGACAAGCAGATCGACAACCTGCCGGCCTTCCTTTTCACGATTGCCAGCAACCTGGTGCGCGATCACCAGCGCCAGGCCATTCGCCGCGAGCGGCTGGATGGCGGCGAGCCCAGCGACGAACTGGCCAGCGAAGCCCCCGGCGCCGACGACCAGTTGGCCGCGCAGCAGGAGCAGGCGCTGATGCAGGCGGCGATCCAGGCCCTGCCCGAGGCGACCCGGCACATCTTCCTGCTCTATCATGTCGACGGTTGCACCTACCGTGAGATCGCCGAGCGCATGAACGTCACGCCCCGCAGTGTCGAGTACCAGCTGCGCCGGGCATTGCTCGACTGCCGCGCCTTCATCCAGGCGCGGCTGGCCGGTGACGCGAGAGGGCAACGTCCATGAGCCGTCATCCCGAGAGTGCGACCGATCCCATGAGCGACCTGTCCGACAGCGAGCGCCTGTTCGCCGAAGCCACAGCCTGGTATTACCGTCTGCACGCCGATGACGTCACCCTGGACGAACGCCAGGCGTTCGCCGTGTGGCGCGCGCAGGGGGCGACGCATGCCAAGGCCTGGGAGGAAGTGCTCGACCTGTTGGGGGCTTTGCAGGGCCCGGCCAGGCGCCTGCGGGAAGACCAGCAGGCGGCTTGGCACTCCCCCCGACGCCGGATCTGGCCCAAGGTGGCAAGTGTTGCCGCGGCGGCGGTGCTGCTGGGTGTGCTGCTCGTCCAGACGCCCTGGCTCGACCGCTGGCGCGCCGATTACGCCACCGCCACGGGCGAGACGCGCAGCCTGCAGCTGGAGGATGGCTCGCGCATCCAGCTCAACACCGACAGCGCCTTACAGGTCGAGCTGGGGGCCACCGAGCGGCGTGTCCGGCTGTTGCGCGGCGAGGCCTGGTTCGAGGTGACCCGCGATATGGCCCGGCCTTTCGTGGTGCGTGCCGGTGAGGGCTGGGTGCGGGTAGTCGGTACGCGTTTCAGCGTGGCCGAGACGGGCGGGCAGACCCGTGTGCAACTGGCCCAGGGCAAGGTCGAAGTTCGCGCCGGCGCCGGCCAGGGGTTGTTCCTCGAGCCCGGGCAAGCCGTGGAGTACGCGGCAGGCGGGCCGGGTGCGGTGCATGGCTTCGAGCCCGCCCGCGCCTTCGCCTGGCGCGAGCGGCAACTGGTATTCAGCCAGCAGCCGCTGGGTGAGGTGGTGACCGAACTCAATCGCTACTGGCCCGGACAGACCCTGGTGCTGGGCGACGGCCTGCGCCAGCGCAAGGTCTCCGGCGTGTTCGACATCGACAAGCCGGACGCCGTGCTCAAGGCTTTGACCCATACCCTGGGCGTGCGTGCCGACCAGTACACACCGTACCTGCGCATCCTGCGCGAAGGCTGATTGAAAATATTTTCGGGGATTCCCGTCGCACCGACGTCCTTGATCTCGTAGGCGCAAATAATAAGCACTCTCAGACAGTGCCGCGCCAGTCGATCACTTTGACGCTTTCGGGGAGCCCCACTGATGAAAACCACCGCCACTCGGGCCGTGCTCGGCCTGGCCATCGCGCTTGGCAGCGCCGCGCTGGCCGGACCCTTGCAGGCCCAGGCCGCCACGCAGGCTCAGGTCTACCGTTTCGACATACCGGCGCAGTCGCTGGACTCGGCCCTGGCGGCCTTCAGTGCGGTTACCCGGATCCAGGTGCTGGTACCTGGGGAGTTCACCCAGGGCCTGCGCTCGCCGGGCCTGAGTGGCAGTTATCCACAGGACCAGGCACTGGCCCGCCTGCTCCAGGGCACTGGCCTGAATGCCGCCTACATCGATAACGACAGCGTCACCCTGGAGCGCCAGCGCGCCGGGGGCGACGACGCGATGCAACTGGGCGCGGTGAAGATCGACAGCAGTCAGCTGGGCACCACCACCGAAGGCACCGGCTCCTACACCACTGGGTCGCTGACCCTTGGCAAGGGCGAGCAGAAGCTCAAGGACATCCCGCAGTCGGTGTCGGTAATGACCCGCCAGCGCCTGGACGACCAGAACATGAACAGCCTGCAGGACGCCATGCGGCAGGTGACCGGTACCACGATCAAGAGCTACAACACCGGCTCCAACCTCAATGACGTTTACATGCGCGGCTTCCCGGTCGACCTGGTGCAGGTCGATGGCGTCACCCAGCCCACCGGGCAAGGCGACATGGCCACGGCGTTCGACCTGGCCATGTATGACCGTGTCGAAGTGCTGCGCGGGCCATCCGGCCTGTACCAGGGCGCGGGCGAACCCGGCGGCACCATCAACCTGGTGCGCAAGCGCGCCTTGGGCAAGTTTGCCCTGTCTGGTGAGCTGTCGGCGGGTACCTATGACCGTTACCACTCCACAGTTGACGTCACCGGGCCGCTGAACAGCGATGGCAGCCTGCGCGGGCGTTTCGTCACCGCCTACGAGAACAACCAGGCCTTTGTCGACTACGCCCAGAACGAGCGCCCGATGATGTACGGGCGCCTGGAGTACGACCTGTCGCCGGCCACCACCCTGACCCTGGGCGGCGCCTACCAGCGCAACAAGTCGGTGCCCGCGTTCGGTCTGCCGGCCTACGACAGCGGCAAGCTGCTCGACGTCAAGCGCTCGACCTTCGTCGACGCGAAGTGGAACGAGCTGGACGAGCGCGTCTGGGAAAGCTTCTTCGAGGTCGACCATGAGCTGGACGATGGTGGCCAGTTCAAGACCTCGCTGACCTATCGCGACGCCGAGGCACCCACGCGCAACTTCACCTGGACCGACGGCGCCGTGGACCCGGTGACCGGTGCCAGTTCCGCGGTGGCCTACAACTACTACACCCACATCAAGACTCTGGGTCTGGACAGCTTCGTGACGCGGCCGTTCGAGGCGTTCGGGCGTACCCATGAGCTCACCGTGGGCGCCGACTACCAGCATGTGGACAAGGACTTTCGCTACGGTGGCCGGGAGTGGTTCGACATCAACGTGTTTGACCCGGGCAGCATCGACATCCCCAAGATCGACTACGCCATGGACAACGGCAACTCGTCCAAGTCGAACCAGTACGGACTGTATGCCCGCACCAAGGTCAGCGCCAACGACTGGCTGGACGTGATCCTCGGTAGCCGGGTGATCTGGTTCGACAGCGATGGCCACAATGCCAACCCGTTCTTCAACGAATTCTCCGACCCGCACACCAGTGTTCGCCGCAAGGTGATCCCCTACGGTGCGCTGGTCGCCAAGCTCACCCCCGAACTGTCGGCCTATGCCAGCTACACCACGGTGTACAAGCCGCAGACGCAGATGGCCGGCGGCGACAGCACGGTGGCGCCGCGCGAGGGCAAACAGTATGAGTTGGGCCTGAAGCGGGAGTTCTTCGACGGCCGCCTGAACGGCAGCGTGGCGGTGTTCCGCATCTACGACGAGAACCGCGCCCAGCAAATCGACCAGACGCCGTTCTACGAGGCCCAGGCCAAGGTGCGCAGCCAGGGTTGGGAAACCGAGCTGTCCGGCAACCTGACCGACAACTGGAGCGTCAGCACCGGCTACGCCTTCACCCGTCTGGAATCAGGGCGTCAGGCCGACTACCAGGGCATCAGCATCACGCCCAAGCACAACTTCAATGTGTGGACGCGCTATGCGTTCGCCGATGGGCCGCTGGAAGGGTTCAGTGTCGGAGGCGGCGTGCGGGTGGTCAGCTCCACCTACTACACGCGCAACAGCGTGGACTTCGTGCAGGGTGGCTACAGCGTCGCTACGGCGCAGGTGGGCTATCGCTTCAACAAGCACCTGTCGGCGACACTCACGGCCAACAACCTGTTCGACCGTGTGTATTACGAGCGTGTGGACAGTGCCTGGGGCTCGAACTTCTATGGCGAGCCGCGCAACCTGACGCTCAAGTTGCGCGCGACGTACTGAGCCTGGATCGCCGGGGGCGCAAAGCGCCCCCGATAATCTTTCAGGAGTGACTCAGTTGTGCATGCTCATCCCCTGCCAGCACCTGCTGGTCGGTCTGCTTGAGCAACTGGCTGGTAACCACGCCCGCCGTCATCGAACCATTCACGTTCAACGCCGTGCGGCCCATGTCGATCAGCGGTTCCACCGAGATCAGCAGCGCCACCAGTTCCACCGGCAGGCCCATGGCCGGCAGCACGATCAGCGCGGCGAAGGTCGCGCCGCCGCCGACGCCGGCAACGCCTGCCGAGCTGAGGGTGACGATGGCCACCAGGGTGGCGATCCACAGCGGGTCGAAGGTATCGATGCCCACCGCCGGGGCGACCATTACCGCCAGCATCGCCGGGTACAGGCCGGCGCAGCCGTTTTGGCCAATGGTGGCGCCAAACGATGCGCTGAAGCTGGCGATCGACTGCGGTACGCCCAGGCGCAGGGTCTGCGCCTCGATGTTCAGCGGGATGCTGGCGGCGCTGGAGCGGCTGGTGAAGGCGAAGGTCAGCACCGGCCAGACTTTACGGAAGAAGCGCAGCGGGCTGACACCGGTCAGCGCCAGGATCACCCCATGGACCACGAACATCAGGCCCAGGCCAATGTACGACACCACGACGAAGCTGCCCAGCTTGAGGATGTCCTCGAGATTGGAGCTGGCCACTACCTTGGTCATCAAGGCCAACACGCCGTAGGGGGTGAGCTTCATCACCAGGCGCACCAGGCGCATGACCCAGGCCTGCAACACGTCGATGGCCGACAGGGCGCGCTCGCCCTTGTCCTTGTCGTCCTTGATCAGTTGCAAAGCGGCGAGGCCCAGGAACACGGCGAAGATCACCACGCTGATGATCGAGGTCGGCTTGGCCCGGGCCAGATCGCCCACCGGGTTGCTGGGGATGAACGACAGCAGCAGTTGCGGGATGTTGAGGTCGGCGACCTTGCCCGCGTAGTCGCTGTGGATGGCCTGCAGGCGGGCGCTTTCCTGGGCACCAGCCACCAGCCCTTCGGCGCTCAGGCCAAACAGGTTGGTCAGGGCGATACCGATCAGCGCGGCGATCGCGGTGGTCAGCAACAGGGTGCCGATGCTCAGCACGCTGATGCGGCCCAGCGCCGAGGCGTTGTGCAGGCGCGCCACGGCGCTGAGGATCGAGGCGAAGATCAGCGGCATGACGATCATCTGCAGCAAACCGACGTAGCCATTGCCGACCAGGTCGAGCCAGCCGATGGTGGCCTTGAGCACCGGGTGCCCGGCACCGTAGATCGTGTGCAGCACCAGGCCGAAGCCGACGCCGAGGGCCAGGCCCAGCAGCACCTTCTTGGCCAGGCTCCAGTCGGTGCGGCGGGTTTGCGCGAGGCCCAGCAGCAGGGCCAGGAACGCCAGCAGGTTGAGTGACAGCGGCAGGTTCATTGAAGCTCCGGAAAAAGGCAAAAGAGGCATCGCCTCTGTGAGCGATTACGAACGGAAATGCTAACAGCCTGAAAACAAACGAATTTATACCTAAAAGGAATTTACATAGTCGTTTATGGAATAACGCCTGGTCGTTTTTGGCAATACACATGGCGTTTGCGGTTGCTTCGAGGTCGGTGGCGCATGCCTGTCTGTCATGAATCAGGTCTAGGGTTGAGCGGCCACGTCTTTGGGAGAACCGCACATGATGTCAGCTCCGAGAATCCTTGCCGGCGGCCTTGCCCTGTTGCTGAGCGCCAGCAGCTGGGCGGCCACCGAGCTCAAGCACTGGCCGGCCGAAGCCGCGCAAAAGCTCGACGCAATGATCAAGGCCAACGCCAACAAGGGTAACTACGCGGTGTTCGACATGGACAACACCAGCTACCGCTTCGACCTCGAAGAGGCACTGCTGCCGTTCATGGAGAACAAGGGCCTGCTGAGCCGAGACACGCTTGACCCCTCACTCAAGCTGATCCCATTCAAGGACACAGCGGAGCATAAGGAAAGCCTGTTCAGTTACTACTACCGCCTGTGCGAACTCGACGACATGGTCTGCTACCCCTGGGTGGCCCAGGTGTTCTCTGGCTTCACTCTCAAGGAACTGAAGCAGCAGGTCGACGAGCTGATGGCCTCGGGCAAGCCGATCCCCAGCACCTACTTCGAGGGCGACCAGGTCAAGAGTATCGAGGTGCAGCCGCCGAAGGTGTTCACGGGCCAGGCCGAGCTGTACAACAAGCTGATGGAGAACGGCATCGAGGTCTATGTGATCTCGGCGGCGTCCGAAGAGCTGGTACGCATGGTCGCCTCGGATCCCAGGTACGGCTACAACGTCAAGCCGCAGAACGTGATCGGCGTGAGCCTGCTGCTCAAGGACCGCGCCAGTGGCCAGCTGACCACGGCGCGCAAGCAGATCAGCGCCGGGCAGTACGATCCCAAGGCCAATGAAGGCCTGGAACTGACCCCGTACCTGTGGACGCCGGCTACCTGGATGGCGGGCAAGCAGGCGGCGATCCTGACTTACATCGATGAGTGGAAGAAGCCGGTGCTGGTGGGGGGCGACACTCCGACGAGCGACGGCTACATGCAGTTCCACGGCGTCGATGTGAACAAAGGCGGCATTCACCTGTGGATAAACCGCAAGGCCAAGTACATGGATCAGATCAATGGCATGATCGCGAAGAATGCAGCGGCCCAGGCCAAGGAAGGCTTGCCGGTGACGGCGGACAAGAACTGGGTGATCGTGACGCCGGAGCAGATTCAGTGAAATACGCATAACCTGTTTCGGCCCAATCGCTGGCAAGCCAGCTCCCACAGGTACAATGCCAAGGTCTGCGATTACATTGTGGGAGCCGGCTTGCCGGCGATGAGGCCTCCTCAGGCATAAAAAAACCGGCGCCCTAGGCGCCGGTTCTTATTGCCTTCAGAGCCTCACAGCCCTTCGAGCATTGCCTTGTTGCGCACCGCGCCCTTGTCGGCGCTGGTGGCCAGCAGGGCATAGGCCTTCAGCGCAGTGGTCACTTTACGTGGGCGCACTTCCGCCGGCTTCCAGCCTTTCTTGTCCTGCTCGACACGACGCGCGGCCAGCTCTTCATCGCTGACCAGCAGGTTGATCGACCGGTTGGGGATGTCGATCAGCACCTTGTCGCCATCGCGCACCAGGCCAATGGCGCCGCCTGCGGCAGCTTCCGGCGAGGCATGGCCGATGGACAGGCCCGAGGTGCCGCCGGAGAAGCGGCCGTCGGTGAGCAGCGCGCACGCCTTGCCCAGGCCCTTGGACTTCAGGTACGAGGTCGGGTAGAGCATCTCCTGCATGCCCGGGCCGCCTTTCGGGCCTTCGTAGCGGATGATGACGATATCGCCGGCCTTCACCTCGTCGGCGAGGATGCCGCGTACCGCGCTGTCCTGGCTCTCGAAGATCTTCGCGTTGCCCTCGAACACGTGGATCGACTCATCCACGCCGGCGGTCTTCACCACGCAGCCGTCCAGGGCAATGTTGCCGTATAGCACGGCCAGGCCGCCCTCTTGCGAGTAGGCGTGTTCGAAGCTGCGGATGCAGCCGTTTTCGCGGTCGTCGTCCAGGGTTTCCCAGCGGGTCGACTGGCTGAAGGCGGTTTGCGTGGGGATACCGGCCGGGCCTGCCTTGAAGAAGGTGTGCACCGCTTCGTCATCGGTCTGGGTGATGTCCCACTTGGCGATGGCTTCCTCCATGCTGGCGCTGTGCACGGTCGGCAGGTCGGTGTGCAGCAGGCCGCCACGGGCCAGCGAGCCGAGAATGCTGAAGATGCCGCCGGCGCGATGCACGTCTTCCATGTGGTACTTCTGGATGTTCGGCGCCACCTTGCACAGCTGCGGCACCTTGCGCGACAGGCGATCGATGTCGCGCAGGTCGAAGTCCACCTCGCCTTCCTGGGCCGCGGCCAGCAGGTGCAGGATGGTGTTGGTCGAGCCGCCCATGGCGATGTCGAGCATCATGGCGTTCTCGAACGCCTTGAAGTTGGCGATGCTGCGCGGCAGCACGGACGCATCGCCCTCGCCGTAGTAGCGTTTGCACAGCTCGACGATGGTGCGGCCCGCGGTAAGGAACAGCTGCTCGCGGTCAGAGTGGGTCGCCAGCGTGGAGCCGTTGCCCGGCAGGGCCAGGCCCAGGGCCTCGGTCAGGCAGTTCATCGAGTTGGCGGTGAACATGCCGGAGCACGAACCACAGGTCGGGCAGGCGCTGCGCTCGTACTCGGCAACTTTCTCGTCGCTGGCCGAGGAGTCGGCGGCGATGACCATGGCGTCGACCAGGTCCAGGCCGTGGCTGGCCAGTTTGGTCTTGCCGGCTTCCATCGGGCCGCCGGAGACGAAGATCACCGGGATGTTCAGGCGCAAGGCCGCCATCAGCATGCCGGGGGTGATCTTGTCGCAGTTGGAGATGCAGACGATGGCGTCGGCACAGTGGGCGTTGACCATGTATTCGACGGCGTCGGCGATGATCTCGCGGCTGGGCAGCGAGTACAGCATGCCGTCGTGGCCCATGGCGATGCCGTCATCGACGGCGATGGTGTTGAATTCCTTGGCCACGCCACCGGCGCGTTCGATCTCGCGGGCAACCAGCTGGCCCAGGTCCTTCAGGTGCACGTGCCCCGGGACGAACTGGGTGAACGAGTTGGCGATGGCGATGATCGGTTTCTTGAAGTCTTCATCCTTCATCCCGGTGGCGCGCCACAGGGCACGGGCGCCGGCCATGTTGCGGCCATGGGTGGAGGTCTTGGAACGATAATCAGGCATGGAGCGCTCCTGGCGGCTTAATCAGGTCACTGGCTTTGCGAGAAAAGTGCTTTTCCGCAAACCCAAACAGGGAGTGAGCTTCTCTTGTCCTAATACGCCGAAGGCCGGTTGCCACAGGCACGGATGGGGGTCGAAGGACCGCGCGGGATCGCCGCAGGCTCGACCAGAGCTCATAAACCCGCCGGGGGTGTCTGGCGATGAATAGCCCGATTCTACACCGCCGCGCTCGTGAGGGAATGGCGTTGTGATAATTGGCTGCCGCCAGCCCGCAAGGTAAAGGCCTTGGTGTGGAGGGGGCCGGTTTCGGTAGACTTGCGCGCCTTCTACTCCTCTGGCCAAAAGGATTTGCAATGCCAGCGCCAAGTCGCTCCTTATTGTTCTACGTCGTCATCGGCCTGATTCAGGGCGTGGTGTGGCTCACCACCGTGAAGGGGGAGGGTCAGCTGCTGGGTTTCAGCCTGTCGGTAGCCCTGTGCGTCGCGGTGGCGGTAGCGGGCGTGAACCTGCAACTGCTTGGCAGCGCGGTGCTGCAGCGTGGCACCGGCTGGTTGGTACTGGGCCTGACCGTGCTGCTCAGCGGGATCAGTGCCTGGCTCCTCGATACCGGGCGTATGGGCTGGCTGCAGCAGACCTGGTGCCTGGCCGCCGTCGTGCTGGCCTATATCGGTACCGCGTTCATTCTCGCCTGGCCGACCGGCGAAGGGCTGCGCCTGCGCTACGAAGACCTGTTCCGGCATGCCTGGAACAACGTGTTCATCGTGTTCCTGGCACAGCTGCTGACTGGCCTGTTCTGGCAACTGCTGTGGTTGTGCGCGCTGCTGTTCAGCATGCTGGGTATTCCGCAGGTCAAGGACGCGGTGGAGTCACCGGTGTTTCTCTGGCTGGTGCTGCCGGTGGTATTTTCGCTGGGCATGCGCATGGGCCGGGAAAACGAGAAGATCATCGGCCTGCTGCGCGGCATCCTGCTGACGCTGTGCCGCTTCCTGTTGCCGCTCAGCGCGCTGATCGCCGTGCTGTTCACCCTGACATTGCCATTCTCCGGCCTGCAACCGGTGTGGAACACCGGCTATTCGACCACCCTTCTGCTGGTACTGGCGGGCATCAACCTGTTCCTGGTCAACGGCGTGTTCCAGGATGGCCGGCAAGGTAGCGTCTACCCCGCGCCGCTCAAGCGTCTGGTGGAGGCCAGCCTGCTGTGCCTGCCGGTGCTGGTGGGCCTGGCAGCCTATGCGAGCTGGCTGCGTATCGACCAATACGGGCTTACACCGTCACGGATCATGGCGTCGATGCTGGTGGGCGTGATGCTGGCGCACGGCCTGGCGGCGGTCTGGTCGGTGCTGGCTTCGCGCCAGGCCTGGCTGCACAGCCTGCGCCTGAGCAATCCATGGATCGCCCTGCTCAGTGCGCTGCTGGTGGTGGTGTTCTACACGCCGCTGCTCGATCCGCAGGCATTGAGTGCGAGGAACCAGGTCCAGCGCCTGGTCAACGGGTACACGCCGATCACCGAGTTCGACGCCGAGACCTTGTATCGCGACCTCGGCCAGCCGGGGCGTGAAGCCTTCGAGCAGCTCGAGCAGCGGCTGCAGACGGATGAACTGTTCGATGCGGGCCGCCGCCAGCAGTTGTTGGTGCTGATGGCCCAGGTGCGTCAACCGACAGTGGCCGAAGACCATGGCCCGAAGTTCGAGTGGCTCGGGCCGGTGCAATCGAGTAGCGAATCATTGGCCGACGCGACGCTTGCGCAAAGCCAGTGCGGTGGCAAGGGCTGCTACCTGTGGGCAGTCGACCTGGATGGCGACGGGCACAACGAAGTGCTGATGATCCCCCGGCACACCTATGCATCGCAGCTGTTCGTGTTCACCTGGGAAGACCGGGAGTGGCGCGAGGTGGGCAGCCTGAGCGGCAACATGGAAAACCTCGAAAGCTTGGCCAACGGTATTCGCGAGGGGGCGGTGAAACTGGTGGCGCCGCGTTACAAGACGCTGAGCATCGATGGCCAGGAGCTGCGGCCTGACTTCAGGCGCTAGCGCCCGGCGCGGGAACTCCCGGGGGCCGCTTGGCGGCCCGTCGCGGGCCAAAGGTCATTGCTGGCCGATGCCCTGCAGGTACTCCGACCGCTCATCGCTACGTTGCGCCACGCAGGTGTCCCACGCTGCCTCGAACGCCTTGCTGCCGGGTTTCTCGGCCCAGGTCTCGACCTTGCAGTCGGCGTCACGCAGCTGCGTCCAGAGTTTCTCGGCGGCTTCCATCTTGCCGCTCAGCGCCGCGGCCTTGTCGCTTTCATCCGCGTACTGGTCGCGAATGCGCTGCATGAGGTCGTCATAGGCCGCCTTCAGCTCGCGTTCGGCGGTCTGCTTGTTGTAGGCGGCGCAGGCATAGCCCTGCTGGTCGGTCTCGACGTTGTCGCAGGGGGTGCTCTCCTCTTCGGCGGCGTGCGCGCCGAAAGCCACTGCCAGCAAGACCAGCCATGCCATTGATTTCATCGGGTTTCTCCTGAAGAGGCTGACGATGCGCTGGATTCTCGCTCAGCCCAGGCCCGGGCGATAGCTCCCCGAGAAAATGTTCATGAAACAGCGTTGTCGAGACTCGCTCTCATTGCCGAGGGGCGCGTTAGAGCGTGCCAGGTCGGCCATTGACGCTTTCGGCAAACCCCCTGTCGTTTTTGCATCGGGGCGCCTCGGGCCGCAGGCATATGCTGGCCCCAAAGCGTCGGCACAAGGTTCGGCGCCTGCAAACTTCAATAAAAGGGGACAGCCTGATGAGCCCAGCCGAACTTCACGCCGACAGCATCGTCATCGACGGCCTGATCATTGCCAAATGGAACCGCGAGCTGTTCGAGGACATGCGCAAGGGCGGGCTGACCGCGGCCAACTGCACGGTGTCGGTGTGGGAGGGCTTCAAGGCCACCGTCGACAACATCGCTTCCAGCCAGAAGCTGATCCGCGAAAACAGCGACCTGGTGATGCCGGTGCGCACCACCGCCGACATCCGCAAGGCCAAGGAACTGGGCAAGACCGGCATCCTCTTCGGCTTCCAGAACGCCCACGCGTTCGAGGACCAGATCGCCTACGTCGACGTGTTCAAGCAACTGGGCGTGGGCATCGTGCAGATGTGCTACAACACCCAGAACCTGGTCGGCACCGGCTGTTACGAGCGCGACGGCGGGCTGTCGGGCTTCGGCCGCGAGATCGTCGCCGAGATGAACCGTGTCGGCATCATGTGCGACCTGTCCCACGTCGGCTCGAAAACCTCCGAGGAAGTCATCCTCGAATCGAAGAAGCCGGTCTGCTATTCCCACTGCCTGCCTTCGGGCCTCAAGGAACATCCGCGCAACAAATCCGACGCAGAGCTGAAGTTCATCGCCGACCACGGCGGCTTCGTCGGCGTGACCATGTTCGCGCCGTTCCTGGCCAAAGGCATCGACTCGACCATCGACGACTACGCCGAGGCCATCGAGTACACCATGAACATTGTCGGTGAAGACGCCATCGGTATCGGTACCGACTTCACCCAGGGCCACGGCCAGGACTTCTTCGAGTACCTCACGCACGACAAGGGCTACGCCCGGCGCCTGACCAACTTCGGCAAGATCATCAACCCGCTGGGCATCCGCACCGTCGGCGAGTTCCCCAACCTGACCGAGACGCTGCTCAAGCGCGGCCATTCCGAGCGCGTGGTGCGCAAGATCATGGGCGAAAACTGGGTCAACGTGTTGAAAGACGTCTGGGGCGAGTAAGCCGCTCTCCAAGCCTGAAAGCCCTTGCCAGCAACGCCGGGGCACCCAAACAAAAAATTTTATGGAGTTGAGTTTCCATGGCCAAGATCGCCCCGCAATTGCCAATCGAAGTCGACAGCGAGACCGGTGTCTGGACCAGCGACGCCCTGCCGATGCTGTACGTGCCGCGGCATTTCTTCGTCAATAACCACATGGGCATCGAGGAAGTGCTGGGCGCCGACGCCTACGCCGAGATCCTCTACAAGGCCGGCTACAAGTCCGCCTGGCACTGGTGCGAGAAAGAGGCCGAGTGCCATGGCCTGGAAGGGGTGGCGGTGTTCGAACACTACATGAAGCGGCTGAGCCAGCGTGGCTGGGGCCTGTTCGAGATCCAGGATATCGACCTGGATAAAGGCACCTGCAGCGTCAAGCTCAAGCACTCGGCGTTCGTGTACGTGTACGGCAAGTGCGGCCGTAAGGTCGACTACATGTTCACCGGCTGGTTCGCCGGCGCCATGGACCAGATTCTCGCCGCTCGCGGCAGCTCGATCCGCACCGTGGCCGAGCAGGTCTACGGCGGGTCGGAAGAAGGCCACGAAGATGGCCTGTTCGTTACAAAGCCGTTGTAAGCCGGAGATAGCGTCATGGCCTTCGAAGCAATGTTCCAGCCGATCCAGATCGGCAAGCTGACCATCCGCAACCGCGTGCTCAGCACCGCGCATGCCGAGGTGTATGCCACCGACGGCGGCATGACCACCGACCGCTATGTGAAGTATTACGAAGAGAAGGCCAAGGGCGGCATCGGCCTGGCGATCTGCGGTGGCTCGTCGGTGGTGGCCATCGACAGCCCGCAGGAGTGGTGGGCCTCGGTCAACCTGTCCACCGACCGCATCATCCCGCACTTCCAGAACCTCGCCGACGCCATGCACAAGCATGGCGCCAAGATCATGATCCAGATTACCCACATGGGTCGGCGCTCGCGTTGGGACGGCTTCAACTGGCCCACGCTGATGTCGCCATCGGGCATTCGTGAACCGGTGCACCGCGCCACCTGCAAGACCATCGAGGTGGAAGAGATCTGGCGGGTGATCGGCAACTACGCCCAGGCTGCGCGTCGGGCCAAGGAGGGCGGCCTGGACGGCGTCGAGCTGTCGGCCGTGCACCAGCACATGATCGACCAGTTCTGGAGCCCGCGGGTCAACAAGCGTACCGACGAATGGGGCGGCACCTTCGAAGGGCGCATGAAGTTTGGCCTGGAAGTGCTCAAGGCCGTGCGCAAGGAAGTCGGTGACGATTTCTGCGTGGGCATGCGCATCTGTGGCGACGAGTTCCACCCCGATGGCCTCAGCCACGAGGACATGAAGCAGATCGCCGCGTACTACGACGCCACCGGCATGCTCGATTTCATCGGCGTGGTCGGCTCGGGCTGTGACACCCACAACACCCTGGCCAACGTCATCCCCAACATGAGCTACCCGCCGGAGCCGTTCCTGCACCTGGCGGCCGGCATCAAGGAAGTGGTCAAGGTTCCGGTGCTGCACGCGCAGAACATCAAGGACCCGAACCAGGCCACGCGCATTCTCGAAGGCGGCTACGTGGACATGGTTGGCATGACCCGCGCGCACATGGCCGACCCGCACCTGATCGCCAAGATCAAGATGGGCCAGATCGACCAGATCAAGCAGTGCGTCGGTGCCAACTACTGCATCGACCGCC
Source organism: Pseudomonas sp. RC3H12 (assembly GCF_018596375.1). Lineage (NCBI taxonomy): Bacteria > Pseudomonadati > Pseudomonadota > Gammaproteobacteria > Pseudomonadales > Pseudomonadaceae > Pseudomonas > Pseudomonas sp. RC3H12. Next base: position 5,210,725 of record NZ_CP075595.1, read on the forward strand.
AGTACCAGGGCCTGGATGTGCTGTGCATCCAGAACGCCGCCACCTCCCGTGAATACCTGGGCGTGCCGCACATCATCGAGAAGACCACCGGGGTCAAGCGCAAGGTGGTGGTGGTTGGCGCAGGCCCCGCCGGCATGGAAGCAGCCCGCGTGGCAGCCGAACGTGGTCACGACGTGACCCTGTTCGAGAAGAAGGAGCAGATTGGCGGGCAGATCACCATCGCCGCCAAGGCCCCGCAGCGTGACCAGATTGCCGGTATCACCCGCTGGTACCAGCTGGAGCTGGCACGTCTGAAGGTCGACCTGCGCCTGGGCACTGCCGCCGACGTGGCGACCATCCAGGACCTGCGCCCGGATGTGATCGTGCTGGCGGTGGGCGGGCACTCGTTCCTTGAACAGAATGAGCACTGGGGCGCTGCCGAAGGCCTGGTGGTCAGCAGCTGGGACGTGCTCGACGGCAAGGTCGCGCCGGGCAAGAACGTGCTGGTGTACGACACCATCTGCGAATTCACCGGCATGTCGGTGGCCGACTTCATCGCCGACAAGGGCAGCCAGGTCGAGATCGTCACCGACGACATCAAGCCGGGCGTGGCCATGGGCGGCACCACCTTCCCGACCTACTACCGCAGCATGTATCCGAAAGAAGTGATCATGACCGGCGACATGATGCTGGAAAAGGTCTACCGCGAAGGCGACAAGCTGGTGGCGGTGCTCGAGAACGAGTACACCGGCGCCAAGGAAGAACGGGTAGTCGACCAGGTGGTGGTGGAGAACGGTGTGCGTCCCGATGAGCAGCTGTACTACGCGCTCAAGGACGGTTCGCGCAACAAGGGCCAGATCGATGTGGAGGCGCTGTTCGCCATCAAGCCGCAGCCGATCCTCAGCCAGCCGGGCGAAGGCTACCTGCTGTACCGCATCGGCGACTGCGTGGCGCAGCGCAACGTGCATGCGGCGATCTATGACGCCTTGCGGCTGTGCAAGGATTTCTGAGCCCAGGACCAACGCGGTCCCTGTAGGGAGAACACGGTGGGAGCGGGCTTGCCCCGCGATAGCGCCAGCAGGTGCAACCTGATTGGCCGACCGGACGCTATCGCGGGGCAAGCCCGCTCCCACCGACCTCTCCCACAGGGACCGGCGCACGCTTACCGCTGTTGTGGGAGCCTCCCATGTTGAACACCCTTCTACCCATCCTGCTGTTCACCGCCCTCGCCTTGGCGGTGCTCGGCGCCCTGCGCCGGGTGCGCATGTGGCGCCGCGGGCGGCCGAGCAAGGTTGACCTGCTTGGTGGCCTGCTGGCCATGCCACGGCGCTACCTGGTGGATCTGCACCATGTGGTCGAGCGCGACAAGTACATGTCCAAGACCCACGTGGCCACCGCTGGCGGCTTCGTGCTCTCGGCCGTGCTGGCGATCCTGGTGCATGGCTTTGGCCTGCACAGCAAGATCCTCGGTTACGCCTTGCTGGTGGCCACGGTGATCATGTTCAGTGGCGCCCTGTTTGTCTTCAAACGCCGGCTGAACCCGCCCTCCCGGCTGTCCAAGGGCCCGTGGATGCGCCTGCCCAAGAGCCTGCTGATGTTCGCGGCGAGCTTCTTCATTGCCACCTTGCCGGTGGCGGGGATCCTGCCTGAAGGCACGGGCGGCTGGGTACTGGTCGCACTGCTGGGTATCGGCGTGCTGTGGGGCGTGTCCGAACTGTTCTTCGGCATGACTTGGGGCGGGCCGATGAAGCACGCCTTCGCCGGTGCCCTGCACCTGGCCTGGCACCGCCGCGCCGAACGCTTTGGCGGTGGCCGCTCCACGGGCCTCAAGCCGCTGGATCTGGAAGACCCGAATGCGCCGCTGGGCGTGGAAAAACCGGTGGATTTCACCTGGAACCAGCTGCTCGGTTTCGACGCCTGCGTGCAGTGCGGCAAATGCGAGGCCATGTGCCCGGCGTTCGCCGCTGGCCAGCCGCTGAACCCGAAGAAACTGATCCAGGACATGGTCATCGGCCTGGCCGGTGGCACCGACGCGCGGTTCGCCGGCAGCCCGTACCCGGGCAAGCCGATCGGCGAGCATGGCGGCCACCCGCACCAGCCGATCGTCAACGGCCTGGTGGATGCCGAGACGCTGTGGTCGTGCACGACTTGCCGCGCCTGCGTCGAGGAATGCCCGATGATGATCGAGCACGTCGATGCCATCGTCGACATGCGCCGCCACCTGACCCTGGAAAAGGGCGCCACGCCGAACAAGGGCGCCGAGGTGCTGGACAACCTGATCGCCACCGACAACCCCGGCGGCTTCGCCCCCGGCGGGCGGATGAACTGGGCGGCCGACCTCAACCTGCAGCTGCTCTCAGAGGTGAAAACCACCGAGGTGCTGTTCTGGGTGGGCGATGGCGCCTTCGACATGCGCAACCAGCGCACCCTGCGCGCCTTCGTCAAAGTGCTCAAAGCATCCGGCGTCGACTTCGCCGTGCTCGGCCTGGAAGAGCGAGACAGCGGTGACGTGGCGCGCCGCCTGGGCGACGAGGCAACGTTCCAGCAGCTGGCCAAGCGCAATATCCAGACCCTGGCCAAGTACCAGTTCCAGCGCATCGTCACCTGCGACCCGCACAGCTTCCATGTGCTGAAGAACGAATACGGCGCCCTTGGCGGCGAATACCAGGTGCAGCACCACAGCACCTACATCGCCGAACTGATCGCCGCTGGCAAGCTCAACCTCGGCCAGCACAAGGGCGGCAGCGTGACCTATCACGATCCCTGCTACCTGGGCCGCTACAACGGCGAGTACCAAGCCCCGCGCGACGTGCTCAAGGCCCTCGGTATCGAGGTACGCGAGATGCAGCGCTCGGGCTTCCGTTCCCGCTGCTGTGGCGGAGGCGGCGGTGCGCCGATCACCGATATCCCCGGCAAGCAGCGTATCCCCGACATGCGCATGGACGATATCCGCGAAACCGAAGCGGAGCTGGTGGCCGTGGGCTGCCCGCAGTGCACGGCGATGCTCGAAGGCGTGGTCGAACCGCGCCCACAGATCAAGGACCTGGCCGAGCTGGTCGCCGATGTACTGATCGAAGGTGAGGCCCCCGCCAGCGCAAAGTCGCCAGCGGCCAAACGTGAACCTGCGGAGGTGCACTGATGAGCGACATCATCCGCCGCGACCCACGCGCCGAGTGGATCGCCCGTAACCGCCTGCACCCGCTGCATGCGGCCATGCAGACGCAACAAACCAGCTGGATGGGCCCCAATGGGCTGATGCGCAAGAACCCCCATGCGATTGCTGCCGGCTTCATCGGCCCCAACGGCCTCAAGCGCATCGACCGCAGCGGCGCCCAGCAGGGCACCGGCGTCGGCGGCCGGCGCACGGCAGCTGCCGAAGTGCAGTTGCCGCTGCACAGCGTGGCTGCGCCTGCGTTCTATATCGCCGTGGTACCGGATATGGTCGGTGGTCGCCTCGGCAGCCACGACCGCGACCTGCTCGGCCTGGCCCACAGCCTGGCCGGTAGCGACGGTGCAGTGCTGGCCGTGGTGTTCGGCGAGCACAAGGAAAGCAACTTTTCCACAGCCGGTGTGGACCGCCTGCTGGTCATCGAGGGTGAGGCCTTCGAGGGTTATGCACCGGAACAACTGGTCCAGGGCTTGCGGGCTGTGGATAACCAGTTCGCCCCACGCCACTGGCTGCTGCCCGACAGCCGCAGCGGTGGTGGCGAGCTGGGCCGACGTTTCGCCGCAGCCCTGGGTGAGCGCCCGGCAACAAGGGTGTGGCAGGTCAAGGATGGCCAGTGCATCGGCCGTGCCGGCGCGGGCCAGCAGGATATCCAGCGTGAGGTGCCGCGACTGATCCTGGCCGCCGCCGAATGCGCCGAACCTGTGAGTGAAACTCGCCATGAAGCCCTGCCGGTGGAGTTGTCCACAGGCGTGGCGCGCAGCCTGTCGCGCATCGAAGACCTTGGCTCGGTGGCCGTGGACCCGGCCGCCATCGCCATGGCCGAGGCCGAGTTCATCGTCTCCGGTGGCAACGGCGTCAAGGACTGGGACCTGTATCACCAGGCCACTGCCGCGTTGGGCGCTACCGAAGGCGCGTCGCGGGTGGCGGTGGACGACGGCTTCATGCCGCGTAACCGCCAGGTCGGCGCCACCGGCACCTGGGTCACGGCGCGGGTATACGTGGCTGTGGGTATCTCCGGCGCCATCCAGCACCTGCAGGGCATCGGCGCCTGCGACAAGGTGGTGGCGATCAATATGGACCCAGGCTGCGACATGATCAAACGGGCCGACCTGTCGGTGATTGGCGACAGCTCGGCAATTCTCCAGGCACTGATCGAGGCTGTGGACAACTACCGCAGCGGCGGCCAGCGCGACGCGGCATAGGGGCAGCGAGCATGAGTACGAAAGTCATCAGCCTGGTCTCGATCGGCGCCCACCCCAGCTCCGGCCGTGCGCGCCGCGCCGAGCAGGATGCCCGTGCCGTGGAGCTGGGCTTGCAACTGGCTGGGGATAACTTGCAGGTGGTGCACGCCGGCGATCCTCGTGAAGAGGCGCTGCGTGCCTACCTGGGCATGGGGCTGGACCACCTGGATGTGCTGGAACAGCCCGCCGGCGCCGATGTATTGGGCGTGCTCGGCGACTATCTGCGCGACGCGGGTGCCCAGCTGGTGCTGACCGGCAGCCAGGCCGAAACCGGCGAGGGCTCGGGCATGCTGCCGTTCCTACTGGCCGAGAAGCTGGGCTGGCCATTGGTGGTCGGGCTGGCTGAGGTGGAATCCATCGACAACGGCACTGCTCAAGTATTACAGGCCCTGCCTCGCGGCCAGCGGCGTCGCCTGAAAGTGCGCCTGCCGTTGCTGGCCACTGTGGATAACGCCGCGCCCAAGCCACGCCAGAGCGCGTTTGGCCCGGCGCGCCGGGGCATATTGGCGGCGCGTGAGGTTGTGGTAGTGGACGATCCGCTGCTCGCCGAAGACGCCCTGCAACCCGCCCGGCCACGACCCAAGCGGCTCAAGGTGATCAAGGCCAAGAGCGGTGCCGACCGGATGAAGGCTGCCACGGCCAAGGCCAGTGGTGGGGGCGGTAAGGTGCTGAAGGATGTATCTGCGCAGGAAGGGGCCGAGGCCATTCTGAAGCTGTTGGTGGAGGAGGGGGTGTTGCGCTGAATCTATTCAACGCTGTCGCTATTTCCCGGAATACCCACTCCTACGAGCCTTGCGCACTTTTTCAGGAGTGGGCTTACCCTGCAATGGGGTAAGAATAGACGTTCTGCAAAACAGCCATTGCTTCGTAAGTAGTTTCAGGCTGTGGGTAATTTATCAGTCCTGCTCCGCCGTCCCCGTGACTAATCAAAAATAGACGTGGTTACCCACCAAATCTGTTCGATATTCTGTGGATAAAGTGTTTGCGAATCGCGCCAGGGCCTGTATAGCAAGGCCCTCAAGCGATTGAGCAATAATCGATCAATGCGATGTATGCAGTCTCATGTGAATTGATTATTTTGATTCATCCAGTTGCCCACAATTGCTGTTTGCCAGGCTGTGGATAATCTGTTCAGCTTTTACCGTAGGCCTTACACCGCGCGGCTTTCAAAGGTTTGATCAAAAAACAAGCATTTGCACAGATGCGGGGGTGGAGGGTTGTAAAGGCCGGATGGGGCTTCCACTGCACCAGCAGGGTTGTGGATAAGGTTTGGGGTTGGCACTGGACATCAGAAACCACTGCAGACGGAGGTTGAGGATTCCTTGATTGGGCTGCACGAGGGCTGCAATTCACTGTGCATGTCAAATTTAGGCGGATTCGACATTACGGATGGCTTGTATTTTTCTGGCAGTTTCAATAAATGACTCCATTGGCATTGTTCTTATGTAGTGAAACAAGCTGTGCGTCGCGTTATGTTTTATTGTCTTGTGAGTGTGCTGGATTTCTTTGTTCATGGTGATGTAGGTGAGGAGTACGCTAACGGGAAGTGGGGCCTTATTAGTTGGTGTGCTGGCATAGGTAATGGAAGTGCTGTATTTGTTTATCTCGGCCTTGGTCTTTAGTATGTTGCTCTTTTGTTCATTTATTGTTTTTATGTTTTTTTGCATATGTTGTGGGAAAGCGTCAATTGGGGCTTTTAGTACAGAATTCACTGCCTCCTCAATAGGATAGGCCAAAAGTGTCGGTTTCGTTGTCGTTGTGCTTTCCTCCACGATCGTTGGTAATGGAATAAAACTACGCTTTCTCCCCCGGTTATGCCCGGAAGGGTCTTGCCAGCCCACAGGATTCCCTTCGCAATAGGTATATGTGTTTATCCCGCCTGCTAAAAATGGGCTGAGCACATCCGCCGAGTAGAAGCGCATCAGCACTGGATTGTAGATGCGATAACCATTTCCAAGGCTATAAAAGCCTGAGCGTTCACGTAGTTTTCCTGCGTACATCAATGTTGGGTAGCTTGCCGAAGGTGTATGGCCATAGACTGGGTAAGCCATTGAAGAACTCGCCCACGCCGAACAGTGGTGCACCGTCGAGCACTGCGCATCGGTTGCTAGCAGGCGAAAGGCATCGGACATTTTCAAGGTTTTTCCTCCGAAGGAGGCGGAGTCTGGAGGATGGGGCATCTCGGTAGGTAAGGCAACCTAGCATTTTTGCCAGTACCCTTTGTCAGCGGCTGTGATAGCGTAATTCAGTATGAACTGACCGTCTGGTGCGCGAGGAAATCATATGAGTATGCGCTTGTTGGCCGTTGACAAACTTTCAAGCCCGATTGCCGCGGTGACTCTAACTGAACGCATGATTAAGGCCTACATGCCATATGGCCGCGGTAGCTGCCGAGAAATGGCAGCCCTGGGCTTTACCGGGCAGCTGCGAGAACGCGGATTAGAAATTTATTTGCTGGGCAATGGCTATCGCGGCTACAACCCAATACTGATGCGTTTCAATTCAGCTGATCAGATGAGTCCAATGGGGAAAGGCGGGCTGAATAGCTATGCCTATTGTCAGGGCAATCCAATAAATTTCATCGATCCTAGTGGGCGTATAATGGGCATTCCAGGGTGGGCAGCTTCTGGGGTTGCCGCGCTGGCGGGTAGTTATACGACATACAAGGACGCTGGGGCGTTTAGAGCTAACCCGACCTTTTCGGGTGGGCAATTAACTCAGTCTATAATTGGTGGTGTTGTTGCTGCCTATACTTCCGTGGGTGCAGTGCTGCAGTATAATGATGTCCCGCTGGGAGACAGTATGATCAATGACGCAACTGTCGCTGCGGCGCTACTTGTATTCAGGGAGCCTGCCGCCAATGTTGTTATGTCTGCAGTCAGAGGTGTTCAATCGGCTTATGTGTCTGCGTCGAATCGCTACCATGCTTGGGGCCAACGTGGGCGTGAAGTTTCTGTGGGTATGAATAATTTGGGTTTTCGAGAGTCAAGCAGTTCGTTTCCAGAGGTTGTGGTTGAAGGTGGCAACTTTGGTGGTCAAAGCGCCGTGAGACTCAGGCACGCATCGAGTGCTACGAGTAATAATTCTTCTCAAGATAATTCACCTTACCCTAGTCGTAGGTCTTCGACCATTGATAATACATTCGATCTAGTGGGCGTGGTGGAAAATATGCGGGCGTAAAGTTACTGAAAAAGTCCGGCATATGCCGACAGCCAAAATTATCGTAGAGAGTAGAGCTGAGCGCTGGTACCAGTGGCCACGCCTGCGACCCACCGCAGGCGTGGCCACTCTTTTACTGAGCCATTACTTCCTTAAGGTAAGCAGCAGGCTCCGCCCCCAGATTATTTAGCATCCGCTGGCTGTACCAGTCGATGAAGTTCACCACGCCAAACTCATAAGTCTTCGAATAAGGCCCCGGCTGATACGCCGTTGAGTTGATCCCCCGCTGGTTCTCCTCCGCCAACCGCCGATCCTGGTCATTGGTGGCATCCCACACCTTGCGCATCTCCTCGGGGTTGTAATCCACACCCTCCACCGCATCCTTGTGCACCAGCCACTTGGTGGTGACCATGGTTTCCTGCGCGCTGATCGGCCACACGGTGAACACGATCATGTGGTCGCCCATGCAGTGGTTCCACGAATGCGGCAGGTGCAGGATGCGCATCGAGCCCAGATCCGGGTTCTTGATGCGGCCCATCAGCTTCTTGCACGCCACCTTGCCGTCCATGGTCATCGACACGGTGCCCTTGAGCAGCGGCATGCGCACGATGCGGTTACGCAAGCCGTGGCTCTTGTGCAGGTAGGGGATCTTCTCGGCTTCCCAGGCGGCGGCGGAGGCGGCGACGTGGTCCTTGAATTCCTGGCTGGCGCGGGGATCGTTGGTGTCGTCCCACTCCAGCAGGGTCTTCAGCAATTCTGGGTGCGAGCCGCTGCAGTGGTAGCACTCGCGGTTGTTCTCCAGCACCAGTTTCCAGTTGGCCTTTTCCATCAAGGTGGTCTGCACCGCCACCTTGGTGTTCTCCATGTCGTAGGGTTCCATGTAGTGGTCGAGGGTGGCGAGGAACTCGTCGATCGCTGGCGGGTTCTCGGCCAGGCTGATGAAGATGTAGCCCCCGGCCACCTTCACGTTCACGGGTTTGAGGCCGTACTGGTTCATGTCGAAGTCGGCGCCCATCTCGGTGCCGGCGAACAGCAGGCGGCCATCGAGTTCGTAGGTCCACTGGTGGTAGTGGCAGACCAGCTTGGCCACCTTGCCTTTGTCGCTGACGCACAGGCGCGAGCCGCGGTGGCGGCAGACGTTGTGGAAGGCATGCACCTTACCTTCGGCACCGCGTATCACGATGATCGGGTTCTTGCCGATCTGCAGGGTGATGTAGTTGCCCTTGGTCGGGATCTCGCAAACCATGCCGGCGATCAGCCACTCCTTGTGGAATATCTCCTGCATGTCGATCTGGAACAGGCGCTCGTCGCAGTAGAACGGTTGCGGCAGCGAGTAGGTGCGCTCGCGGGTCTGCAGCATCTCGGCGGTGGCCTTGCGTGCAGGTTCCAGTGGATCGCCCAGGCTCAGGGTTGCGGTGACGTCCATCGTGTGGTCCTCGTGGCCGCGTGCGGCCGGCTGAAGTGGCTAATCGTTGTTGTAGTGCCGCAAGGCTGTTCTTCGCGATAAACAGCGTGTTGTTTTGCCGAGGAGTGTGCGTCCGCGCAGTGAAAGGACCATATCCACGGGCGACATGGCCGCATCGAATTCCGACGCGCCAGCCCTTGTAGCGCGGGGCTGGTCGCGATAAGCACGCCGATGTCGCGGATGGGAATGTACGTAGACGGCGCTATGCGCATTATCGGAGCCATAAGAAAGGCCGACAGTCGGCTGCTGGAGATGAACATGTCCGATACCTTCCTCAACCCGGTTACCACCCAGACCTGGGCCAATGGCCGCCACATCGTGCGTTGTGTCAAGGTCATCCAGGAAACCTGGGACGTGCGCACCTTCTGCTTCATGGCTGACCAGCCGATCATGTTCTTCTTCAAGCCCGGGCAGTTCGTCACCCTGGAACTGGAGATCGAAGGCAAGCCGGTGATGCGTTCGTACACCATCTCCAGCTCGCCGTCAGTGCCTTACAGCTTCTCGATCACCGTCAAGCGGGTCCCGGGCGGGCTGGTCTCCAACTTCCTCCACGACACCATGCACGAAGGCGCCGAGCTACCGGTGCACGGGCCGGTGGGGCTGTTCAACGCCATCGACTTCCCGGCCGGCAAGACGCTGTACCTGTCCGGCGGCGTCGGCATCACCCCGGTAATGTCCATGGCCCGCTGGTTCTACGACACCAACGCCAATGTCGACATGGTGTTCGTGCACAGCGCCCGCTCGCCGAAAGACATCATCTACCACCGTGAGCTGGAGCAGATGGCCTCGCGCATCCCTAACTTCAGCCTGCATATCATTTGCGAGAAGCATGGGCTGGGCGAGCCGTGGGCGGGTTATCGCGGTTACCTCAACCAGCGATTGATGGAACTGATCGCCCCGGACTACCTCGAGCGCACCATATTCTGCTGCGGCCCAACGCCCTACATGAGCGCGGTCAAGCGCATGCTCGAAGCGGTCGGCTTCGACATGAAGAACTACCACGAGGAATCGTTCGGCGCGACGCCGCCGGAGGCCAAGGCCGACGCGGTCGAGCACGCGGAGGCCGCGGCCGATGCGCCGGAAGTGGATGTAGCCGACCTCAACCTGGTGGAGTTCGTCGGTAGCGACAAGAGTATTCGCGTGGCCCCGGGCGAGACCGTGCACGCGGCCGCGGCCAAGGTCGGGTTGATGATCCCCAAGGCCTGTGGCATGGGCATCTGCGGCACCTGCAAGGTGCTCAAGCTCGGCGGCGAGGTGGAGATGGAGCACAACGGCGGGATCACCGAGGAGGACGAGGCCGAGGGCTACATCCTGTCGTGTTGCAGCGTGCCGAAGGGGGATGTGCGGATCGAGTATTGATCCTCGATCGGATGCGATCGCGGGGCAAGCCCGCTCCCACGCAGTGAGGCTGGTGGGAGCGGGCTTGCCCCGCGATGCGTTTGAGGATCAGGTGCGGAACCGCGCCACCAACCCGTTCAGATCCACTGCCAGACGGGACAGCTCGGCACTCGCCGCGCTGGTCTGGTGCGCCCCGGTGGCGCTCTGCACCGACAGGTCGTTGATGTTCACCAGGTTGCGGTCCACCTCGCGGGCCACCTGGGCCTGCTCCTCGGCGGCGCTGGCGATCACCAGGTTGCGCTCGTTGATCTGCGCCACCGCCCCGGCGATGGTGTCCAGCGCCAGGCCCGCGCCACGGGCGATGTTCAGGGTCGACTCGGCGCGCTCGGTGCTGGTGCGCATCGAGTCCACGGCCTGCTCGGTGCCGCCCTGGATGCTGCCGATCATCCGCTCGATCTCGCTGGTGGACTGCTGGGTGCGATGCGCCAGTGCGCGCACCTCGTCGGCGACCACGGCGAAGCCACGACCGGCCTCGCCGGCGCGGGCGGCCTCGATGGCGGCGTTGAGCGCCAGCAGGTTGGTCTGGTCGGCCAGGCCGCGGATCACGTCGAGCACCTTGCCGATATCACGGGACTGCTCGGCGAGGTGTGCGATCAGCTTGGCGGTGGCCTGCACATCGCCGCTCATGCGCTCGATGGCGCCCACGGTCTCCAGTACCAGGTCGCGGCCATCGCCGGCCGACCGGCTGGCTTCGCTGGAGGCTTCCGAAGTGCTGACCGCGTTGCGTGCGACTTCTTCGACGGCACTGGTCATCTCGGTAACGGCGGTGGCGGCCTGCTCGATCTCGTTGTTCTGCTGCTGCAGGCCACGGGCGCTTTCGTCGGTCACGCTGTTCAGCTCTTCTGCGGCGGAGGCCAGCTGGGTGGCGGAGCCGGCGATCAGCTGCAGGGTGTCGCGCAGCTTGTCCTGCATCTTGGCCATGGCCTTGAGCAGGCGCGCGGCCTCATCGGTGCCGTCGGCGTGAATGCTGTGGGTCAGGTCGCCTTCGGCGATCTGCTCGGCGGCCTTGAGCGCCTCGTCGATGGGCTTGACGATGCTGCGGGTGAGGAGGAAGGCGAACAGCAAAGTCAGCACCGTGGCCGCCACCAGCAGGCTGATGACCAGGGCGAAGGCGCCGCTGTACTGCTCGGCGGCCTGGGCATTGGTGGCGCTGGTCTGGTCAGTGTTGATGCGCACCAGCGCGTCCATGACCTTGTTGATCTGCTCGGAGTTGTCCAGCAGGTCGCGGTTGAGCAGGTCACGCAGGGCATCGAGGTCGCCGGCCTGGCTCAGGCTGCGCATGCGCGCCTCGAGCTGGCGGTATTGGTTGAGCAGCAGGCCGTACTGGTCGAAGACGGCCTTCTCGTCGGCGGCGGTCACCAGCGGCTCATAGGCGCGGCGCGCCTTGTCGATCTGCGCGTTGCGCTCGTCCAGCAGGCGCAGGGTATCTTGCTGGGTGGCCGGCTCGCGGTTGAGCAGCAAGCGGTAGGAGAGGGTGCGCAGGCGCAGGTTCAGCGCGGTCAGCTCGTCGAGGGTCTTGATGCTGGGCACGCTGACTTCTTCGATGGTCACGCCGGCCTGGCGGATGTTGCCCATCTGGATCAGCGAGAAGATACCCAGGCCGAGCATCAGCACACCGATCACGGCGAACCCGAGCAACGCGCGGGGCGCGATATTCATATTGCGTAAGGACATGGAGGCGGTTTCCAAGGCAGAAGAGGTGCCGCGATCCATGCGACGGAAGAAGACCTGCCTGCCTATCGGTCGTGACCGGCCAGTCTTTAGGCTGACTTGATGAAATTGTGAGGCAGCTAACTATTTTCCTGACCAGCGGTTGACCCAAGTCGGAACAAGGGCGCTGATCCTGGGTCAACCTGAACCCGGCAAACACCTTTTGAATCCGATATTTAATGGCGGGGGCGCAGGTTTTTCCTTATCGTGTGCGCCCTTTGCAACAACCGAGATAGACGCATGTTGGAAACTTCCCTGAATCAACTCGAGCAACTGGTCAGCGACCTGATGCACAAGAACGCACAGCTGGCCGAACAGAACACCAGCCTCAGCCAGGAACTGGCCCAGGCCAAGGAAGAGAACGACAGCCTGCAGTTGTCGCTCATGGAGCAGGAAGAGAAGCACGGCGCCACCGCCGCGCGCATCCAGGCCTTGGTCGAGCGCGCCAGCGCAGGTGTCGTGAACGCATGAGACTGCAAGCGCAGCCGGTCACCGTCGTGTCGATCTTGGGCAACGACTATTCGCTGAAGGCCCCCGAGGGCCAGGAAGAAACCCTGAACCAGGCCGTGCGCATGCTCAATGTCGCCCTGGCCGAGACCAAGCGCAGCTACCCGACCCTGATCGGCGACAAGCTGCTGGTGCTGGCCGCCCTGAACCTGTGCTCCAGGCAGATCGAACTGCAGCGCGAGCACGACCGCACCCTCGAGCGCACCCAGGCGCAGATCGACGCCACGGTCGATGCCATCAGCAAGGCCGTCTCCGACGTCTGAATGATGTCATGGCGGGGCTTCGTGGGAGCGACGATGCGTCGACCCGACCTGCCCCGCGATGGTGGCGGTCATCCTGTCGCAGATCACTGGAACAACTGGATACTTAAGTGTATACACTTCCCGAAAAACAATAATTATCGGGGAGTGGGACATGCGTATCTGGCAGCGGAGCATCCAGTGGCAATTGATCGCGAGCATGGGCGCCGCCCTGCTGGTGAGCATCCTGGGGGTGGTGGCGATCTACACGGTGGCGCTCAACCGCCTCACCGAACGCTACCTGGTCGACACGGCGCTGCCGGCCAGCGTCGAGGCCATCCGCAACGATATCGAGCGCATGCTCGGCCAGCCGCTGGTGGCGGCGGCGGACATCGCTGGCAACACCCTCCTGCGTGACTGGCTGGCCGCCGGTGAAACCCCGGCCGAGCTGCCGCGCTTCATCGAATACCTGGACGCGGCCAAGCAGCGCAATCACGCCTTCACCACCCTGTTCGCCTCGACCGTCACCGGCCACTATTACAACGAGAAGGGCCTGGACCGTACCCTCAGCCGTGCCAACCCCAAGGACAAATGGTTCTACGGCTACATCGACAGTGGCGCCGAGCGCCTGATCAACATCGATATCGACGGCTCGACCGGCGAGCTGGCACTGTTCATCGACTACCGGGTCGAGAAGGATGGCCAGCTGGTCGGTGTAGCCGGCATGGGCCTGCGCATGACCGAGCTGTCGAAGCTGATCCACGACTTCAGCTTCGGCGAGCACGGCAAGGTGTTCCTGGTGCGCAACGACGGGTTGATCCAGGTCCATCCCGACCAGCAGTTCAGTGGCAAGCGCCAGCTCGCCGAGCAGCTGGACGTCGAGGCGGCGAAGGCCGTGCTGGTAGGCGGCGAAGGCCTGCGCAGCAGCCGTTTCCAACGTGATGGCGCGGACTACCTGGCCTTGGGCTTGCCCTTGCGCGACCTGAACTGGACGCTGGTGGCCGAAGTGCCGGAAGCCGAGATCTACGCCCAGGCGCGCCAGGCTATCTGGCAGACCTGCCTGATCGGCGGTGGTGTGGCGTTGCTTTCGCTATTGCTGGTGGTGCTGCTGGCACGCGGGTTGGTACGCCCCATTCGCCAGGTCACCGCCGCATTGGTGCAGATCGGCAGTGGCGCGGGAGACCTCAGCCATCGCCTGGACGACTCGCGCCAGGACGAACTGGGCGACCTGGCCCGTGGCTTCAACCGTTTCCTCGACAGCCAGCGTGGTCTGATCGGCGAGGTGCTGCGCACCACTGAACGCCTGCACCTGTCGGTGGAGCAGGTGACCCAGGTGGTGGACAACACCGCCGAACGCTCGGGCCGCCAGCAGGAAATGACCGAGATGGTCGCCACCGCGGTGCACGAGATGGGCCTGACCGTGCAGGACATCGCCCGCAATGCCGGCGATGCGGCGCAGGCGTCGCAATCGGCGCGGGATGAGGCCCTGCAGGCGCGCGAAGTGGTACGGCGCTCGATCCAGGGTATCGAGGGCATGTCGGGCGATATCGGCAAGGCGGCTGATGCTGTCAGCCAGTTGGCTGATGAAGTCGCCTCGATCGACGAAGTATTGGCGGTGATCCGCAGTATTTCCGAGCAGACCAACCTGCTGGCATTGAATGCTGCCATCGAAGCGGCCAGGGCAGGGGAGATGGGCCGTGGATTTGCCGTGGTGGCCGATGAAGTGCGGACGTTGGCCCGGCGTACACAGCTGTCCACCGATGAAGTGCAGCAGATGATCCAGCGCCTCAAGCAGGGGGCGGGTTCAGCGGTGAGTTCGATGCAGGCGGGGCAGCAGGCGACCGGCAGTGGTGTGGAGTCCAGCCAGCTCACCGGCGCGTCATTGGGGGCGATTACCGACCAGGTCGAGCACATCAGCGACATGAACAATCAGGTGGCGACTGCGACCGAAGAGCAGTCGGCGGTGACCGAGGAAATCAATCGCACCGTACAGGGGATTTCCGACCTGGCGCGGGAGACTGCGGCCGAAGTCCAAGGGTGCCGGGACGAATGCCAGGCTTTGCGTGGCCTGGCTGATGATCTGGCGCGGCAGATGGGGGGGTTCAGGCTTTAGATTGCCGGGGGCCGCTTCGCGGCCTTGTACCGCTACAGAAGGGCAAAGCCCTCCCGGGTGGTGAGACTGTAGCAGTTACCATGAAGATGATTAATGTACAGCAGTCCAAAGGGAGCTGGATCCAGCGAATTCATACTCAAATATTTGCTCAATGATCTGGCCAATCAGAGTGACCTCTTTCTCTTTTTCATCCACACACTTGATCTTGAAATTCTCACCGGCACTAAGCTTGATAAGTTTGCCTATCTCAGGCTCATCGACGTAGTGAGTATCGTTATTCGACCCGTAGAATGTGACTTCTGTGATGGGTGCATTTGGGCCGCGATGCCGGAGCGTTCGATTTTTATGTTTATAGGATGAATTGCCACTTACCGTGGCCCCGTCCAAGGTGATCTCTACGGTCACGTTGTCACCTTCCTCCTTGTGGGTGACTTTGGTGACAAGGCCAGACTGACGGCGGCCAATATATTGGTCTTTAAGTTTGAGTGCGAGAAAGAACCGCAGGTTGGTCGGATGAATATTTTCTACTTCTTCATCATTTATCAACACTTTCGTAGTCATGATGCATCCTCGGCGTGGTGGGTCAAAGCCATTGGCTGCCGAAGAACATAAAGCCTCGTCTGCACGTTGCAAACTGGCAAAACTGTCAGGTGACTTCAGGCTAGAGATTGTTATACGCGTCGTTGAAAATAGCCCGGCAGGCCTTGTGGCCTGCCGAACAATGGCGTCAGACGCCGATAATGCTACGGATATCTGCTGCCAGTTCGCGCACGCGGTCCTCTTCGGTATCCCACGAACACATGAAGCGTGCGCCGCCACTACCAATGAAGGTATAGAAGCGCCAGCCCCTGCCACGTAGCGCCTCGATGGCATGTTCCGGCATCTGCAGGAACACCCCGTTGGCTTCCACCGGGAACATCAGCTCGACCCCCGGCAAATCACTCACCAGCGATGCCAGCAGCTGCGCGCAACGGTTGGCATGGTTGCCATGGCGCAGCCAGGCGCCGTCTTCCAAAAGGCCCACCCACGGTGCCGACAGGAAGCGCATCTTCGACGCCAGCTGCCCGGCCTGCTTGCAGCGGTAGTCGAAGTCCTCAGCCAGGGCACGGTTGAAGAACAGGATCGCCTCGCCCACCGCCATGCCGTTCTTGGTGCCGCCAAAGCACAGCACATCGACGCCGGACTTCCAGGTCAGTTCGGCCGGCGAACAGCCGAGGAAGGCGCAGGCATTGGTAAAGCGCGCGCCGTCCATGTGCAGGTTCAGGCCCAGCTCCTTGCAGGTGGCGCTGATCGCCTTGAGCTCGTCGGGGCGGTAGACGGTGCCCACTTCGGTGGCCTGGGTAAGGGTCACCACCCGCGGCTTGGGGTAGTGGATGTCCTGGCGCTTGAGTGCCACTTCGCGGATCGACTCGGGGGTGAGCTTGCCGTTGACGCTAGGCGCGGTGAGCAGCTTGGAGCCGTTGGAGAAGAACTCCGGCGCGCCGCATTCGTCGGTCTCGACGTGGGCGGTCTCGGAACAGATCACGCTGTGGTAGCTCTGGCACAGCGAGGCCAGGGCCAGGGAGTTGGCGGCGGTGCCGTTGAAGGCGAAGAACACTTCGCAGTCGGTCTCGAACAACTTGCGGAAGTACTCCGAGGCGCGTTCGGTCCACTGGTCGTCGCCGTAGGCGCGGTCGTGGCCGTGGTTGGCCTTTTCCATGGCGGCCCAGGCTTCGGGGCAGATGCCGGAATAGTTGTCGCTGGCGAATTGCTGGTTGTTATTGGTCATGACGCCTGTCCTTTTTACGACGCAGGCACGCACTCTAAACCATCGATTCGGCGGTTGCCTATACAGGCCACCGCTATCCCTGTGGGAGCCGGCTTGCCGGCGATAGCGTCCGCTCAACCAGCGATGGTTCTGCGTCTGGCTCCATCGCCGGCAAGCCGGCTCCCACAGGGCTGTGTGGTGCTTGGGGTAGCAATGTCGTAAACGCGCCATTGCAAGGCGCGCGCAGGCATCTGTACCGCCGTGCCCGGTCATACCATCGCTGCAAAGGGTGGGAAAACCCTCACCAGACAAGAAACGATCGCTGCCGGGAGATACACGATGTTCAGCAAGCAAGACCAGATCCAGGGTTACGACGACGCACTGCTGGCGGCGATGAATGCCGAGGAACAGCGCCAGGAAGATCACATCGAGCTGATCGCCTCGGAGAACTACACCAGCAAGCGCGTGATGCAGGCCCAGGGCAGCGGCCTCACCAACAAGTACGCCGAAGGCTACCCGGGCAAGCGCTACTACGGCGGCTGCGAGCATGTGGATAAAGTCGAGGCGCTGGCCATCGAGCGCGCCAAGCAGCTGTTCGGCGCCGATTACGCCAACGTCCAGCCGCACTCCGGCTCCTCGGCCAACGGCGCGGTGTACCTGGCCCTGCTGCAGGCCGGCGACACCATCCTGGGCATGAGCCTGGCCCACGGCGGCCACCTGACCCACGGCGCCAAGGTGTCGTCCTCGGGCAAGCTGTACAACGCCGTTCAATACGGGATTGACACCGCAACCGGCTTGATCGACTACGACGAAGTCGAGCGCCTGGCCGTGGAACACAAGCCGAAGATGATCGTCGCCGGCTTCTCGGCCTACTCCAAGACCCTGGATTTCCCGCGTTTCCGCCAGATCGCCGATAAAGTCGGCGCGCTGCTGTTCGTCGACATGGCCCACGTCGCCGGGCTGGTCGCCGCGGGGCTGTACCCGAACCCGATCCCGTTCGCCGACGTGGTCACCACCACCACCCACAAGACCCTGCGCGGTCCTCGTGGCGGCCTGATCCTGGCCAAATCCAACGAAGAGATCGAGAAGAAGCTCAACGCCGCCGTGTTCCCCGGTGCCCAGGGCGGCCCGCTGATGCACGTGATCGCCGCCAAGGCGGTGTGTTTCAAGGAGGCTCTGGAGCCCGAGTTCAAGGCCTACCAGAAACAAGTCATCGAAAACGCCCAGGCCATGGCCCAGGTATTCATCGAGCGCGGCTACGACGTGGTGTCCGGCGGTACCGACAACCACCTGTTCCTGGTCAGCCTGATCCGCCAGGGCCTGACCGGCAAGGACGCTGACGCAGCCCTGGGCCGCGCCCATATCACCGTCAACAAGAACGCCGTGCCCAACGACCCGCAGTCGCCGTTCGTCACCTCGGGCCTGCGCATCGGTACCCCGGCGGTCACCACCCGTGGCTTCAAGGTTGCCCAGTGCACTGCGCTGGCCGGCTGGATCTGCGATGTGCTCGACAACCTGGGCGACGCCGATGTCGAGGCCGATGTGGCCAAGAACGTCGCCGCGCTGTGCGCCGACTTCCCGGTCTACCGCTGAGTGGAGCAGAACACCATGCAACGTTATTCGGGCTTCGGCCTCTTCAAGCACTCCCTCAGCCACCACGAGAACTGGCAGCGTATGTGGCGCACGCCGACGCCGAAGAAGGTCTACGACGTGGTCATCGTTGGCGGTGGCGGCCATGGCCTGGCCACCGCCTACTACCTGGCCAAGGAGCACGGCATCACCAACGTCGCGGTGATCGAGAAGGGCTACCTGGGCGGCGGCAACACCGCTCGCAACACCACCATCGTGCGTTCCAACTACCTGTGGGATGAGTCGGCGCACCTGTATGAACACGCCATGAAGCTGTGGGAGGGGCTGTCCCAGGACATCAACTACAACGTGATGTTCTCCCAGCGCGGCGTCTACAACCTGTGTCACACCCTGCAGGACATTCGCGACTCCGAGCGCCGGGTCAACGCCAACCGCCTCAACGGCGTCGACGGCGAGCTGATCCGCACCGAACAGGTGGCGGCCGAGATCCCATATCTCGACTGCTCGAAGAACACCCGCTACCCGATCCTCGGTGCCACCGTGCAGCGCCGTGGCGGCGTGGCCCGCCACGATGCCGTGGCCTGGGGCTTCGCCCGTGCCGCCGACGCCCTGGGCGTGGACTTGATCCAGCAGACCGAGGTGATCGGCTTCCGCAAGGAGAACGGTGCCGTGATCGGGGTTGAAACGAACAAGGGCTTCATCGGCGCCAAGCGCGTCGGCGTGGTCACCGCCGGCAACTCCGGGCACATGGCCAAGCTCGCCGGCTTCCGCCTGCCGCTGGAGTCGCACCCGCTGCAGGCACTGGTATCGGAGCCGATCAAGCCGATCATCGACAGCGTGATCATGTCCAACGCCGTGCACGGCTACATCAGCCAGTCCGACAAGGGCGACCTGGTGATTGGCGCCGGTATCGACGGTTGGGTCGGCTACGGCCAGCGCGGTTCGTACCCGGTCATCGAGCACACCCTGCAGGCGATCGTCGAGATGTTCCCGATCCTCTCGCGCGTGCGCATGAACCGCCAGTGGGGCGGTATCGTCGACACCACCCCCGACGCCTGCCCGATCATCTCCAAGACCCCGGTGAAGAACATGTTCTTCAACTGCGGCTGGGGCACCGGCGGCTTCAAGGCCACCCCGGGCTCGGGCAACGTGTTTGCCGCCAGCCTGGCCAAGGGCGAGATGCACCCGCTGGCCGCGCCTTTCTCCATCGACCGTTTCTACAACGGCGCGCTGATCGACGAACACGGCGCCGCTGCCGTCGCCCACTGACCCCGGAGACAACCGTCATGTTGCACATCTTCTGTCCCCACTGCGGCGAGCTGCGCTCCGAGGAAGAATTCCACGCGTCCGGCCAGGCGCATATCGCCCGCCCGCTGGACCCGAACGCCTGCTCCGACGAGGAGTGGGGCACCTACATGTTCTTCCGCGACAACCCGCGTGGCATCCACCACGAGCTGTGGGACCACGTTGCCGGCTGCCGCCAGTACTTCAACGTCACCCGCGACACCGTGACCTACGAGATTCTGGAAACCTACAAGATCGGCGAGAAGCCTCAGGTCACCGCCGCCTCGAAACAGAGCAGCGCGCCAGCGACCGCCAAGGGCCAAGGGGAAAAAGTATGAGCCAGACCTATCGCCTCGCCAGCGGCGGCCGTATCGACCGCAGCAAGGTGCTGAATTTCACCTTCAACGGCAAGACCTACCAGGGCTATGCCGGCGACACCCTGGCCGCCGCGCTGCTGGCCAACGGCGTCGACATCGTCGGGCGCAGCTTCAAGTACTCGCGTCCCCGCGGGATCATCGCCGCCGGTACCGAAGAGCCGAATGCGATCCTGCAGATCGGCGCCAGCGAAGCTACCCAGATCCCCAACGTGCGCGCCACCCAGCAGGCCCTGTACGCAGGCCTGGTGGCCACCAGCACCAACGGCTGGCCGAACGTCAACAACGACATGATGGGCATCATCGGCAAGGTCGGCGGCAGCATGATGCCGCCCGGGTTCTACTACAAGACCTTCATGTACCCCAAGTCGTTCTGGATGACCTACGAGAAGTACATCCGCAAGGCGGCGGGCCTCGGCCGTGCGCCGCTGCAGAATGATCCGGACAGCTACGACTACATGAACCAGCACTGCGACGTGCTGATCGTCGGCGCCGGCCCTGCCGGCCTGGCCGCCGCGCTGGCCGCTGCCCGTAGCGGTGCCCGGGTGATCCTGGCCGACGAGCAGGAAGAGTTCGGCGGCACCTTGCTCGACAGCCGCGAAACCCTCGACGGCAAACCAGCCGCTGACTGGGTCAATGCCGTGGTGGCCGAGCTGGAAAACCTGCCGGAAGTCACCCTGCTGCCGCGCAGCACCGTCAATGGCTACCACGACCACAACTTCCTCACGATCCACGAACGCCTCACCGACCACCTCGGTGACCGCGCGCCTATCGGCCAGGTGCGTCAGCGGGTGCATCGCGTCCGTGCCAACCGTGTGGTGCTGGCCGCCGGCGCCCATGAGCGTCCATTGGTGTACGGCAACAACGACCTGCCGGGCAACATGCTGGCTGGCGCCGTATCCACCTACGTGCGCCGCTATGGCGTGGCCCCGGGCCGCAAGCTGGTGCTGTCGACCAACAACGACCACGCCTACCGTGCCGCGTTGGACTGGCACGATGCCGGCCTGCAAGTGGTCGCCATCGCCGACGCCCGCCACAACCCGCGTGGCTCGCTGGTCGAAGAGGCTCGCGCCAAAGGTATTCGCATCCTCACCTCCAGCGCCGTGATCGAGGCCAAGGGCAGCAAGCACGTCACTGGCGCCCGCGTGGCCGCCATCGATGTGCAGGCGCACAAGGTCACCAGCCCGGGTGAAACCCTCGACTGCGACCTGATCGCCACCTCCGGCGGCTACAGCCCGGTGGTGCACCTGGCCTCGCACCTGGGCGGTCGCCCGGTGTGGCGTGAAGACATCCTCGGCTTCGTGCCGGGCGATGCCCCGCAGAAACGCGTGTGCGTCGGTGGCGTGAACGGCGTCTATGCCCTTGGTGACGTGATCGCCGACGGTTTCGAAGGCGGTGTTCGCGCTGCCACCGAGGCCGGCTTCAAGGCCAGTGTCGGCACCCTGCCGAAAACCCTGGCGCGCAAGGAAGAGGCCACCGTGGCCCTGTTCCAAGTGCCCCACGACAAAGGCACCGCCCGTGCGCCGAAGCAGTTCGTCGACCAACAGAACGACGTCACCGCCGCGGCCATCGAGCTGGCCACCCGCGAAGGCTTCGAGTCGGTCGAGCACGTCAAGCGCTACACCGCCCTGGGCTTCGGCACCGACCAGGGCAAGCTGGGCAACATCAACGGCCTGGCCATCGCCGCCCGCTCGCTCGGGATCAGCATCCCGGAAATGGGCACCACCATGTTCCGCCCCAACTACACGCCGGTGACCTTCGGCGCGGTAGCAGGCCGGCACTGCGGCCACCTGTTCGAGCCGGTGCGCTTCACCGCCCTGCATGCCTGGCACATCAAGAACGGCGCCGAGTTCGAGGACGTCGGCCAATGGAAGCGCCCGTGGTACTTCCCCAAGCCCGGCGAAGATATCCACACCGCGGTGGCCCGCGAGTGCAAGGCCGTGCGTGACAGCGTCGGCCTGCTGGACGCCTCGACCCTGGGCAAGATCGATATCCAGGGCCCGGATGCGCGTGAGTTCCTCAACCGCATCTACACCAACGCCTGGACCAAGCTCGACGTGGGCAAGGCCCGCTACGGCCTGATGTGCAAGGAAGACGGCATGGTCTTCGACGACGGCGTGACCGCCTGCGTCGGCGACAACCACTTCATCATGACCACCACCACCGGTGGCGCCGCTCGCGTGCTGCAGTGGCTGGAGCTGTACCACCAGACCGAATGGCCAGAGATGAAGGTGTACTTCACCTCGGTCACCGACCACTGGGCGACCATGACCCTGTCCGGCCCCAACAGCCGCAAGCTGCTGGCCGAGGTCAGCGATATCGACCTGGACAAGGACGGCTTCCCGTTCATGAGCTGGAAGGAAGGCCTGGTCGGCGGCGTGCCAGCGCGGGTGTTCCGCATCTCGTTCACCGGTGAACTGTCGTACGAGATCAACGTCCAGGCCAACTACGCCATGGGCGTGCTGGAGCAGATCGTCGAGGCGGGCAAAAAGTACAACCTGACCCCCTACGGCACCGAGACCATGCACGTGCTGCGCGCCGAGAAGGGCTTCATCATCGTCGGCCAGGACACCGACGGCTCGATGACCCCGGACGACCTCAACATGAGCTGGTGCGTGGGCCGCAACAAGGCCTTCTCGTGGATCGGCCTGCGCGGCATGAACCGCGAGGACACCACCCGCGACAATCGCAAGCAGCTGGTGGGCCTCAAGCCCGTGGACCCGAACGTGTGGCTGCCCGAGGGCGCCCAGCTGGTGTTCGACCCCAAGCAGCCGATCCCGATGGACATGGTCGGCCACGTCACCTCCAGCTACGCGGCCAACTCCCTGGGCTATTCGTTCGCCATGGGCGTGGTCAAGGGCGGCCTCAAGCGCCTGGGCGAGCGGGTCTATTCGCCGCAGGCCGATGGCAGTGTGATCGAGGCCGAGATCGTGTCTTCGGTGTTCTTCGATCCGAAGGGTGAGCGGCAGAACGTTTGATTTCAGGATGACGCGGTCCTGGTGGGAGCGGGCTTGCCCCGCGATGCGATTGAGGCCCTGATGCCGCTATCGCGGGGCAAGCCCGCTCCCACGAGATCAGTGTGGTTCCTCGCACAAGAATTCAAGGCAGGTAAGAAATGAGCGCTATCAACGTCTTCCAGCAAAACCCAGGCCCTGACGCCAAGGCCCAGTCGCCACTGCACCACGCCGACCTGGCCAGCCTGGTTGGCAAGGGCCGCAAGAACGCAGGCGTGACCCTGCGCGAAAAGAAATTCCTCGGCCACCTGACCCTGCGTGGCGACGGCCATGACCAGGCCTTTGCCGGCGGCGTGCACAAGGCCCTGGGCCTGGAGCTGCCGGTGGCCCTGACCGTGGTCGCCAACAGCGAGATGTCGCTGCAGTGGGTCGGCCCGGACGAGTGGCTGCTGATCGTCCCCGGCGGCCAGGAGTTCGCCGTCGAGCAGAAGCTGCGCGATGCCCTCGACGGCCAGCACATCCAGGTGGTCAACGTCACCGGCGGGCAGACCCTGCTCGAGCTGCGCGGCCCCAACGTGCGCGACGTGCTGATGAAATCCACCAGCTATGATGTACACCCGAACAACTTCCCGGTCGGCAAGGCCGTTGGCACCGTCTTCGCCAAGTCGCAACTGGTGATCCGCCGTACCGCCGAGGACACCTGGGAGTTGGTGATTCGCCGCAGCTTCTCCGACTACTGGTGGCTGTGGCTGCAGGACGCATCGGCCGAGTACGGCCTGGCCATCGAAGCGTAAGGAGCAGCACCATGAGTCGGGCACCGGACACCTGGATTCTCACCGCCGACTGCCCGAGCATGCTCGGCACGGTCGATGTGGTGACGCGTCATCTCTACGAGCAGCGCTGCTACGTCACCGAGCACCATTCCTTCGATGACCGGTTGTCGGGGCGGTTCTTCATCCGTGTGGAGTTCCGCGCCGCGGACGGCTTCGACGAGGAGGGCTTCCGTGCCGGCCTCGCCGAACGCAGCGAAGCCTTCGGCATGACTTTCGAGCTGACCGCGCCCAATCACCGCCCCAAGGTGGTGATCATGGTGTCCAAGGCCGACCATTGCCTGAACGACCTGCTGTACCGCCAACGCATCGGCCAGCTGGCCATGGACGTGGTTGCGGTGGTGTCCAACCACCCCGACCTGGAGCCGCTGGCGCACTGGCACAAGATTCCCTACTACCACTTCGCCCTCGACCCCAACGACAAGCCGGCGCAGGAGCGCAAGGTGCTGCAGGTGATCGAGGAGAGCGGCGCCGAGCTGGTGATCCTCGCCCGCTACATGCAAGTGCTGTCGCCGGAGCTGTGCCGCCGGCTGGATGGCTGGGCGATCAACATCCACCACTCGCTGCTGCCTGGCTTCAAGGGCGCCAAGCCGTATCACCAGGCCTACAACAAGGGCGTGAAGATGGTGGGTGCCACCGCGCACTACATCAACAACGACCTGGACGAAGGGCCGATCATCGCCCAGGGTGTGGAGGTGGTGGATCACAGCCACTACCCGGAAGACCTGATCGCCAAGGGGCGGGATATCGAGTGCCTGACCCTGGCGCGGGCGGTCGGCTATCACATCGAAAGAAGGGTATTTTTGAACGCCAATCGTACTGTCGTTCTCTGAGCCGACACCATCGCGGGGCAAGCCCGCTCCCACGTTATCCAGCGTGGGAGCGGGCTTGCCCCGCGATGCTTTTTGCGACGTTAGCTGCGCCGCAAACAGGCATCCCCCTGTCGCATCCAGTCACCGCCCCATCCCCCATCAAGCCCACAATCCCTTCATTCCAGTAACACAGGCCGCCCACGGAAAGGCGGCGCTTTCCACCACCGCTGCATAAATACAAATCAAGCGAGGTAAGAGCATGTCTGGTAACCGTGGAGTGGTGTATCTCGGCGCGGGCAAGGTCGAGGTGCAGAAGATCGACTACCCCAAGATGCAGGACCCGCGCGGCAAGAAGATCGAGCACGGTGTCATCCTCAAGGTGGTCTCCACCAACATCTGCGGCTCCGACCAGCACATGGTCCGCGGCCGCACCACCGCCCAGGTCGGCCTGGTGCTGGGCCACGAAATCACCGGTGAAATCGTCGAGATGGGGCGTGACGTCGAGCGCCTGAAGATCGGCGACCTGGTGTCGGTCCCGTTCAACGTCGCCTGCGGCCGTTGCCGTTCGTGCAAAGAGATGCACACCGGCGTGTGCCTGACCGTGAACCCGGCCCGCGCTGGCGGCGCCTACGGCTATGTCGACATGGGCGATTGGACCGGTGGCCAGGCCGAATACGTGCTGGTGCCATACGCCGACTTCAACCTGCTGAAACTGCCGGACCGCGACAAGGCGATGGAGAAGATCCGCGACCTGACCTGCCTGTCCGATATCCTCCCCACCGGCTACCACGGCGCCGTTACTGCTGGCGTTGGCCCGGGCAGCACGGTGTATGTCGCCGGTGCCGGCCCGGTCGGCCTGGCTGCCGCAGCGTCCGCCCGCCTGCTGGGTGCCGCCTGCGTCATTGTCGGCGACCTCAACCCGGCCCGGCTGGCCCACGCCAAGTCGCAAGGTTTCGAAGTGGTCGACCTGTCCAAGGACACCCCGCTGCACGAGCAGATCGTCGATATCCTCGGCGAGCCGGAAGTGGACTGCGCCGTGGACGCCGTCGGCTTCGAAGCCCGTGGCCATGGCCATGAAGGCGCCAAGCACGAAGCCCCGGCCACCGTGCTCAACTCGCTGATGCAAGTCACCCGCGTGGCCGGCAAGATCGGTATTCCGGGCCTTTACGTGACCGAGGATCCGGGCGCGGTGGATGCCGCCGCCAAGATCGGTGCCTTGAGCATTCGCTTCGGCCTGGGCTGGGCCAAGTCGCACAGCTTCCACACCGGACAGACCCCGACCATGAAGTACAACCGCCAGTTGATGCAGGCGATCATGTGGGACCGCATCAATATCGCTGAAGTGGTGGGGGTGCAGGTGATCAGCCTGGATCAGGCGCCCGAGGGGTATGGGGAGTTTGATGCGGGGGTGCCGAAGAAGTTTGTGATTGATCCGCATAGGACGTTTAGTGCCGCTTAGATTATTAAATAACAACACCCCGTTCAGGGGTGTTGTTATTGGTGTTAGGTGCTAGGTTGGTTGTGCCGCATTTCGTTGCCGCTTGTGTGTTTGCTTATTTCTTGGTTCGTGTGGCGTCCATGGTTTTCAGTGTTATGTAAATGTCATTTTTAATTATTGCTATTTCATCTTCGACTCTTTTAAGTGAGGTGAGAAATTGTTTCTTGCTGTTCATTGCTACATTGATTCTTCCCTGTTCTAGGGCGGAGCTTGCATCTAGTCTTTGGTGGACTTTTTTAACATTGTCACGATCTCTTGCACCGCGTGCGGGTATCGGTAGCTGAGCTAAGGTATTGTTATTTTTGACGATGATTTGCTGAGATGTAAGTATGATGCCTAGCTCGGGCTGTGCCAGGCGTTTCAATGTGCTAGCTTCTTGATTGAGTATCTCTAATACCGCTTGAGATTTAGTGATGCCTGCTTCAAGTATATTCATTGATCCTGGAGGCGCCTGAACCATTCGATGTTTCCCATTGAACGGCATAGCTTTATACAAAATCCCATGGTGGGCTTTATATGTCGCGTTGGTTTGCAGCAGCGGGCGTTGAATGTGACCGCTTGGATCTACGTTGTTGATTGGGTCGTTAGAGCAGTAAGCATATATATTGATACCGCCACCGTTGAATGGGCTGAGGCTGTCTGGTGAATTGAAGCGCATCGTAGTTGGGTTGTATGCGCGATATCCGCTTCCTAGAAGGTAGGTGCAGGAAAGGTCAAGAAGCTGCGAGTTAAACCCTAGCAATGGCCCACCATTAGCTCTGGGGGCATCATAGCCGAAAGGTGTGTAATTGTAGTTCAGGTGACTAGATAGCTGGCGCAGAACAGAACCTGGAGCATCTGTTGCCAGTAGAGTGGTTGCGCTGCTGGCTTTGTGGTCCTGTGTCATAGGTCCTCCGACTGTGAGTTTGCTGAAGCAAAATTTTGTGGGGAGGTTGGTGACCCCGCAACTGGTAAAAATACTAGGCGCGCGGAATATTCCTACTCACTTACAGGTAACCTTCTGATAAAAACTTGAGGCCGGAGGAAATACCCTACGCAGTCTGTCGATTCACGTCTGATTGTCCGGGGAAATCCTGCCCACTAGGCTTTCCCGGTCGCTGTCGGTTCAGCGATCGGGTGTGGAAACCCGGATATGCATTCTGGAACGTGTCGTCATGGCGGCTGTGCACGGGAGGCTTTATGCCTACCGGGTTTTCCTGAATGCATCCGGGTTTCCACCCCGTGTACAGCTGCCACCCTTTTGTGTGGAAACGAATGGTGCAGCATCACTGCATTCAGGTGACTGCCATGAAAAAGATCGTCCCCGACCCACCCGAAGACCTCCACGCCAAATTCCAACTCCCACCCGGCCAATCCCTCTCCACCGCCATCCTCGAAGGCGCCGTGCCCATCGAGGAAGTGCTGATGAACGTCTGCCATTTCATGTTCATCGCCTATACCGACGGCTACCACGCCCAGGAACTGGCGACCGACGGCGATCTGAAGCAGCTCCAGGCGTCGAGCCTGCAGCATCTGACCGTCGCCTGGGGGCAGGTCGATGCGCTGGTGGGGGCGTTGAAGCAGGTGCCTGCCTCGGGGTTCTATCAGCCGGGTTGAAATAGCTGGGGCCGCAGTGCGGCCTATCGCCGGCAAGCCGGCTCCCACAGGACCACGCAGGGCTTAGGCTATTGCGCAATCCACTGTGGGAGCTGGCTTGCCAGCGATTGGCCCTGGGATGAACACCGATGGCCGGCCCGGAACAAACCCCTGGCACCCCAGTCCAACCCCTCGTTTCCCGGCCATTCCGGCCGACGAGGTCCCTCCCGATGAAAGCATTCACCCTGGCAACCTTGATGACCCTGGCCGCAAGCCCGGTGTTCGCCTTCAACCTCAGCGACGCGGCCAATGCTGTCTCGGCCATGCAGAACCAGAACCAACAGGCCCAGGGGCAAGCGCCGGCCGCCCAGGCCAACCTGCTGAATACGCTGGGCAGCGAATTGAAGATCACCCCCGAACAGGCCATCGGCGGCGCGGGAGCCATGTTGGGCCTGGCGCGCAACAACCTCAGCGGCGATGACTACGGGCAGTTGACCAAGGCTGTCCCGGGGCTCGACCTGCTGTCGGGCAACAATGCACTGGGTGGGCTGAACGGGCTGGGGCAGTTGCTGGGCAATGACAAGAACAGCTCGGCGCTGAGCAATGCGCTGGGCGGTGAAGTCGAGAACCGCAATGACCTGGACACCGCCTTCAAGGCGCTGGGCATGGATACCGGGATGATCGGCCAGTTTGCGCCGTTGATCCTGCAGTACCTGGGGCAGCAGGGGATTGCCGGGTCGTTGCTGCAAAACCTGGGGAGTTTGTGGGGTAGCCCGACGGTAAACACCCCGTCGGTCTGACCCATCCTCTGCAGGAGCGGTGCACCGCCGCTCCTGCAGGAGACATGCGGGGCTACGCGGTTTCGGAGAAATCCACCAGCCGCACCGGCCGACGGAAACCAGCCGTCAGCACCGCCAGGTACGCCAGCCCCAACGCGAACCAGCACAAGCCGATCACCAGCGTCAGCGCCGACAGGCTGGTCCACAGCCACAAGGTAAGGCCCAACCCCACCAACGGCACCGCGCCATAGCGCAGCAGGCCCAGCGGCGTGCGCTGGTGGGCATCATCCATCAGGTGCGTCTTCACCACCGCCAGGTTCACCGCCGAGAACGCCACCAGCGCGCCAAAGCTGATCAGCGAGGCGAGGGTGGCCAGATCGATCACCAGTGCCAGCAACGAGAACGCCGACACCAGCAGGGTGGCGAACACCGGCGTGCCGAAGCGCGGCGACAGGTAGCCGAAGCTGCGCTGCGGCAGCACGCGGTCGCGGCCCATGGTGAACAGGATGCGCGACACCGCCGCCTGCGAGGCCAGCGCCGAGCCCAGGCTGCCGGCAACGAAGGCAGCGGTGAAGAAGTTGGCGAGGAACTGGCCGCCGGCCTTGATCATCACTTCGTTGGCGGCGGCATCGCTGTTGGCGAAGGTGCTGCCCGGCAGCACCAGCTGGCTGACATAGGCCAGTACGGTGAACAGCAGCCCGGCGCCGAGGGTGGTGAGGATGATCGCCCGCGGCACGTCACGGCGGGCGTCCTTGCACTCTTCGGCCAGGGTCGACACGGCATCGAAGCCGAGGAACGACAGGCACAGCACCGCCGCCCCCGCCATCAAGGCAGCGAAGCCCGGCGCGCTGCCATCACCGCGCAACGGCGCCAGCAGGTCCAGCGGCTGCCCGGCCAGGCCCTGCCAGGACAGGGCGACGAACACGCCGATGAAGACGATCTGCGCGCCGACGATCAGGTTGCTGGTCTTGGCCACCGAGTGGATACCGACCACGTTGAGCACGGTCACCACGGCGATGGCCGCCAGCACGATGGCCCAGGCCGGGATGGCTGGGAAGGCGATGTTGAGGAACAGCCCGATCAGCAGGTAATTGATCATCGGGATGAACAGGTAGTCGAGCAGCAGCGACCAACCCGCCAGGAAACCCACGTTGGGGCCGAACGCCATGTTGGTGTAGGAGTACGCCGAGCCCGCGACGGGGAAGCGCTTGACCATGAAGCTGTAGGAGGTGGCGGTGAACAGCATGGCTAGCAGGGTGACCAGGTAGGCGCCGGCGGTGCGGCCACCGGTGAGTTCGGTGACGATGCCGTAGGTGGTGAAGATGGTCAGCGGGACCATGTACACCAGGCCGAAGAACACCAGGGCGGGAAGGCCCAGGACACGGCGCAGTTGCGCGGGGGCGGAGCGGGGGGCGTTGGCCATTGATCGATCCTGGCTTTTCTTGTAGTTGTGGTTGATCGATTTTTATCCACTTGAGTGGATGCTGACAAACAAAGAGTTGCTAATGTCGATTATTAACCTGGATTTTAATCGAGTATTGAGTGAGGCGTTCCAGGCCCTCCCCGCGAGCGACAAGCGCCTCACTGCAGCCCTGGAATCAGCCCGATTTAGGCGCCAACTTGCTCAGGCGCAGCGCCACCAGCAACGCGACCGCCAGCAGGCTGGCAATGAACAGTCCTGTCCCGTTCCAGCCCCACTGGTGCCAGAACACCCCGCCGGCAGTCCCGGCGACACTTGATCCCGCGTAGTAGCAGAACAGGTAAAGCGAAGACGCCTGCCCCTTGGCCTTCAGCGCCCGGCGGCCGATCCAGCTGCTGGCTACCGAGTGCGCGCCGAAGAAGCCGAAGGTGAACACCAGCATGCCGACGATGATCATCGCCAATGGGGTGGCCAGGGTCATCAACAGGCCGCCGGCCATCACCAGGATGCTGGCCCAGAACACCTTGCGCCGTCCCAGCCTGTCGGCCAGGGCGCCGACCTGCGCCGAACTGTAGATCCCCGACAGGTATACCACCGACAGCAACCCGACCAGCGCCTGGTTCATGTGATAGGGCCCGGCCAGCAGGCGGTAGCCGATATAGTTGAACAGGGTCACGAAGGCACCCATCAGCAGGAAGGCTTCGAGGAACAGCCAGGGCAGTCCGGCATCCTTGAAGTGCATGACGAAGCCGTCCAGCAGGCTGCGCGGATTCAGGGGCTGGGGCCGGAAGTTGCGCGATTCGGGCAACACCCTCCAGAACACCAGCGCTGCTGCCAGGGCCAGCCCGCCGATGGTCAGCATCGCCGTGTGCCAGCTGACGAAGTCGATCAGCACGCCGGTGATCAGGCGCCCGCTCATGCCGCCGATGGCGTTGCCGCCGATGTACAGGCCCATGGCCAGGCCGATGTGCTGCGGGTGGATTTCTTCGCTCAGGTAGGTCATCGCCACCGCCGCCAGGCCGCTCAACGACAGGCCCACCAGGGCACGCGCGGCCAATACCAGCTCCCAGCTCGGCATCACCGCGCTGGCCAGGGTCGACAGGGCCGCGCAGAGCAGGGCGAAGACCATCACCGGCTTGCGCCCGATGCGGTCGGAGATTGGCCCCGTGACCAGCAGCCCGAACGCCAGCATGGCGGTGGACACCGACAGCACCAGGCTGCTCTGCGCGGCGTTGATCGAGAACTCCCGGGAAAGCAGCGGCATCATCGGCTGTACGCAGTACAACAGGGCAAAGGTGGCGAAGCCACCGCTGAACAGGGCCAGCACGGTTTTCATGAACGCGGGCGAGCCTTTCTCGATCCAGATATCGTTGACGACAGGCTCGGGTTCGGCAGGCAGGGGGACTACGGCGGATCTCACGGAGGGTACCTCGGGCGCTGGGGCCGGTGCTGCGATGAAAAAAGCATATAGCTGGCTAATGATTAGATCCAATATATTGTTCGACCTGTTTAAGACGTTTTACGACCTGTTTGGAGCCGATCATGGAGCTGCGTCACCTGCGCTATTTCATCGCCGTGGCCGAGGAGCTGCACTTCGGCCGCGCCGCTCAGCAGTTGGGTATTTCCCAGCCACCCTTGAGCCAGCAGATCCAGGCGCTGGAACAGGAATTGGGCGCGCGCCTGTTCGAGCGCACCAACCGTCGGGTCGAGTTGAGCGAGGCCGGGCGGCTGTTCCTCGAGGAGGCGCGCCAGGTGCTGGCGCAGGTCGAGAAGGCCGCCGACGTGGCAAGGAGAGCGCAGCTGGGTGAGTTGGGCGAGATGAAGATCGGTTTCACCTCGTCGGCACCGTTCACCTCGCGGATTCCCCAGGCAATTCGTGCCTTCCGTCAGCGCTATCCGTCAGTGCACCTCAATCTCCAGGAAATGAGTAGCCGTGAAGTGGTGGAGGCGGTGTTCGACGAGTCCATCGAGATCGGCCTGATGCGACCGATGCCACTGCCAGAAGGAATAGCCTGCACCGAGCTGTTCCACGAACCCCTGGTAGCCGTGCTCAATGCATCGCACCCGCTGGCCGTCGGCAGCGAACAAGGTGTGCACATGCAGGCTCTGGCCCATGAACCGTTTGTGTTCTTCCCGCGCAGCTACGGCAGTGGCCTGCATGCCCAATTGATGAGCCTGGCGCGCCAGGCGGGTTTCACCCCGCATTTCGCCCAGGAGGCGGGAGAGGCGATGACCATCATCGGCCTGGTCTCGGCGGGGCTGGGCGTTTCGGTGCTACCGGCCTCGTTCCAGCGCATGCGCATCGAAGGCGTGGTGTATCGCACTCTACTGGATGAGCAGGCGATGACTGCCGTGTGGCTGGTACGTCGCGAGGCGCCCGGCTCGGCCATGGCCAATGCCTTCATCGCCCTGCTGGCCGGGCTGGAACAGCCCGAAGGTGCTGGCTAAACCGCTGCGCTGACCACATACTCGGGCATTCGTTGATACACGGAGGTCTGACATGCGGCGCGTGGTGTTCAATCAGAAAGGTGGCGTGGGCAAGTCGAGCATTGCCTGCAATCTTGCGGCGGTCAGCGCCAGTGAAGGCTATAGGACCCTGCTGATCGACCTGGATGCCCAGGCCAACTCGACCCAGTACCTGACCGGCCTGACCGGCGACGACATCCCCATGGGCATCGCCGACTTCTTCAAGCAGTCGCTGTCCAGCGGGCCGTTCGCCAAGAAGAACAAGGTCGACATCTACGAAACCCCTTTCGATAACCTGCACGTGGTCACCGCCACGGCAGAGCTGGCCGACCTGCAGCCCAAGCTCGAGGCCAAGCACAAGATCAACAAGCTGCGCAAACTGCTCGACGAGCTGGACGAGGATTACGAGCGGATCTACATCGATACCCCGCCTGCACTGAATTTCTACGCGGTTTCCGCGTTGATCGCCGCCGATCGCGTGCTGATTCCCTTCGACTGCGACAGCTTTTCGCGCCAGGCCCTGTACGGCCTGCTGGCCGAGATCGATGAACTCAAGGAAGACCACAACGACGAGCTGACGGTCGAGGGCATCGTGGTCAACCAGTTCCAGTCACGGGCCAGCCTGCCCCAGCAAATGCTCGAAGAGCTGCTGGCCGAAGGCCTGCCGGTGCTGCCGGTGTACCTGGGCAGTTCGGTGAAGATGCGCGAATCCCACCATGCCAGCCTGCCGCTGATCCACCTTGAGCCACGGCACAAGTTGACCCAGCAGTTCGTCGAGTTGCACGACCTGCTCGAACGCAGCGCCTAGACACCCTGGCTGCGCAGCCACTCCAGCAACGACTGCAGTGGAAATGCGCCGGCCTGGCGAGCCACTTCGCGGCCGTTCCTGAACAGGATCAGGCTCGGGATCGAGCGGATGCCGAGCTGGCCGGCGAGATTGCGGTTGGCCTCGCTGTCGAGCTTGGCCAGGCGGCAGCGGCCGGCGAGCTGGCGTGCGGCCTGTTCGAACACCGGGGCGAAATTCTTGCAGGGGCCGCACCAGTCGGCCCAGACATCCAGCAGCAACGGCAGATCGCCCTTGATCTGGGCGGCATAGGTGCTTTCGTTCAGTTCGAAGGGCTGAGCGAGCAGCATGTCCTGTTTGCAGCGGCCGCATTTGGGGCTGTCGCCCAGGCGCTCGGCGGGCAGGCGGTTGAGGCCGTTGCAGTTTGGGCAGGGGATTACGAGTGGTTCGGACATTTCATCTCCTTGATATTGCTGGGGCCGCGTAGCGGCCCCGGGGTTCATGACGAACAACTGATTTCCAGATGCTTGCCCCATTCCGGCGGCCGCTCGGCATAGGCCTGCATCCCGGGCTGCTCCTCGAACGGCTTGCCCAGCACCTGGTGCAGCCGCCGCACTTCACGGTAGTCGCCCGCCTCGGCGGCTTCGATGGCCTTCTGCGCCAGGTAATTGCGCAGCACATACAGCGGGTTGACCGCATGCATGCGCTCGCGGCGCCCTTCTGCATTGCCCGCTTCGCGCGCGCAGCGCGCCTGGTATTCGGCGCCCCAGGCGTCGAAGCCGGCCAGATCGATGAAATCTTCCCGTACCACCTGCAGGGCCTCGGCCACGGGTTGCTCGCCCAGGCGGCGGAAGAACAGGGTGTAATCCACGCCGCCCCTCTGCATGCACTGCAGCAGGCGCTCGACCAGCGCCATGTCGCCGTCCTCGGCCGTGGTCAGGCCCAGGCGGCGGCGCATCAGGTCCAGGTAGTGCGCCTGGTACAGCGGTAGGAACAGCCCCAGCGCTTCTTTCAGCGGCTCGACTTCGATCACCGTGGTCAGCGCCTGGGCCAGCGCGCTGAGGTTCCAATGGGCGATAGGCACCTGGTTGGCGTAGCTGTAGCGGCCCCGGTCATCGGAATGGTTGCAGATGAAGTTGGCGTCGAAGTCGTCGAGGAAGGCGTAGGGGCCGAAGTCGAAGGTGATGCCGAGGATCGACATGTTGTCGGTGTTCATCACCCCGTGGCAGAAGCCGTAGGCCTGCCAGCGGGCAATCAGCTCGGCGTTGCGCTCGACGATGGTGCGGAACATGGCCAGGTAAGGCTGCTCGGCATCGCGGCACTCGGGGTAGTGCTGCTCCAGCACATGGTCGATCAGCACCCGCTGCTGTTCCGGTTGCTTGGTGTAGTAGAAGTATTCGAAGTGGCCGAAGCGCACATGGCTCTGGGCCAGGCGCAGGAGCATGGCGGCGCTCTCGCGGGTCTCACGCCATACCGGGGTGCTCGAGCCGATCACGCACAACGCACGGCTGCTGGGAATGCCCAGGGCGTGCAGGGCCTCGGAGGCGAGGAATTCGCGGATCGACGAGCGCAGCACGGCGCGGCCGTCGCCCATGCGCGAGTAGGGCGTCTGGCCGGCGCCCTTGAGGTGCAGGTCCCAGTGCTCGCCGCCATCGTTGAGGACCTCGCCCAGCAGCAGGCCACGACCGTCCCCCAGGCGCGGGTTGTAGGAGCCGAACTGGTGGCCGGAATAGACCATCGCCCGCGGGTCGGCCTCTTCCCAGAGCTTGTGGCCGCTGAACAGCTCGGCGAACACCGGCAGTTCGGCTTGGGCCGGGTCGAGGTCGAGCAGGGTCATGGCCGATTCGCTGGCGACGACCAGGCGTGGATCGGCGATCGGGTCGGGCAGGACCTGGGTGGAGAAGGCGTCGCCGAGTTGGGCGAAGCGGTTGTCGAAGGTGAGTTGGTCGAGGGACTTCACAGGCCTGCTCCGCAATTGGACTGATCGCGGGGCAAGCCCGCTCCCACGAAGGTTGCGTGGGAGCGGGCTTGCCCCGCGATGCGTTTATGACTCCTGCGCATCATTCTCAAGGGCTTGCCCCTTGGCGTCCACTCAACTCGGCGGGGTGCTGTCCGGTTTGCTGTCCATCGGGATCAACTGCTGCTTGCCGCCCTTGGTATCCATGAGGAACACCTCCACCTGGCGCACCGAGATCTTGATGTTGTGCGCCTTGAACTCGCGGTTGATGTAGCGGTTCAGTTCGTCCAGGGTCGGGTTGCGGTCGCCCAGGTCGCGCACATGCATGCGCAGCTCGTGGTCCAGCGAGCTTTCGCCGAAGTTGAGGAAGTACACCAGCGGCTCCGGATCCTTGAGCACCCGCGGGTTTTCGTGGGCGCCCTTGAGCAGCAGGTCGCGCACCAGGTCCAGGTCCGAGCCATAGTCGATGCCCAGCTTCAGCGTCACCCGGGTGACCGTGTCGGTCAGCGACCAGTTGATCAGCTGGCCGGTGATGAAGGTCTTGTTAGGGACGATGATGTCCTTGCGGTCGAAGTCGGTAATGGTGGTGGCACGGATGCGGATCTTGCTCACCGTGCCGGACAGGTTGCCGATGGTGATGGTGTCGCCGATGCGCACCGGACGCTCGAACAGGATCATGATGCCGGAGATGAAGTTGGCGAAGATCTCCTGCATGCCGAAGCCCAGGCCAAGCGACAGTGCCGCCACCAGCCATTGCAGTTTGTCCCAGCTGACCCCGAGGGTGGCCAGGGTGCTGACGATGCCGACGCCGGCAATCACGTAGGAAAGCAGCGTGGTGATGGCGTAGGCGCTGCCCTGGGCAAGGTTCAGGCGCGACAGCACCAGTACTTCGAGCAGGCCCGGCAGGTTGCTGGCCAGGGCCACGGCGATACCGGCGATGACCATGGCGCCGAGCAGGTCGCCGAGGCTGATCGGCACCATGCTCGCCGCCGCGCCGGTGCCGCTGCTGTACTCGTAGAGGGTGATGTTGTTGAGGTAGGCGAATACCGTGATCAGGTCCGCCCATACCCAGTACAGCCCGCCGATGAAGCCGCCGAGCAGGGCCAGCCGGATCAGGCGCAGGGACTGCTGGTTGACCTGCTCGATGTCCAGGGTCGGCTCCTCGACCACCACTTCGCCGTCAAGCCCTTCCTTGGCCGCCTGGCGCTTGCTCAGGGCGCGCTGGTAGGCCAGGCGCCGCGCCGCCACCGACAGGCCGCGCACGAACGCGGCCTCGATCACCAGCCAGAACAGCAGCAGGTAAAGGGTGTAGATCAACCGGTCGGTGAGCTTGAGGGCGGTGTAGTAGTAGCCGAAGCACACCGCCACGAACAGCGCGATGGGCAAGGCGGTGAAGGCCACTCCCACGGTCTTGCGGAACAGCGAGGTGTTGCGGTGCGCGGGGCTGCTCAGCAGCAGGCGGCTGAGCAGCCAGGCCATCAGGGCGTAGCAGGTCAGTACCACGCCGATGCCCAGCACGTCCTCGGCCAAGGCCGACGGCTGGTGTTCGGCCACTGCCACCACACCGACCAGGGCCAGCACCACGGTGCCGAGCCGGCGCACCCAGCCGCGCAGGAACTCGACCTGCGGCTTGTGCCAGCGGAAGTGGATCTCTGCCACTCCGCCCGGGGCGAGGATGCGGTAGGCGGTGTAGAACACCAGCCATGCCTGGGCGATCTGCCACAAGGCGGCGCCGAGATTGGCGTTCTGCCCACGGGCATCGAGCTGCAGGGCGTAGCTGCCCAGGGTCAGGGCCAGGGCCACCGGCAGGGCCAGCAGGATGTTGATCAGGATCGCCTGGGGCGTGTGCCACTGGCTGTCGCGCTTGAAGTGGCCGATGTCCTGGTGGACCTTGCCCAGGCGCCGGTACAGCGCCTTACGCCGCCACAGCAGGGCGCCGATCACAAGGATCAGCGGCAGGAACAGCAGCGGCTGTTGCACCAGGCCGTCAGCCAGTTCCTTGATGCCCGCGCCCCAGGGCAGGCTGGCCACCTGGGTGGTCAGGCGCTCGGGTACTTCGCGCAGCCACTGCCAGTCCAGCGGCTTGTTGCTGGGGATCCAGAACATCTGCTCTTCCAGCGTGGTGCGCAGGCTCTGGGCGGTGCTCAGCAGCTGCTTCTGGTTCAGCTGCAGGGTGATGCATTCGTTGAGCAGCGCCGACAGCTCGCGGTTCAACCGCTCGAGCAGGTCGCCACGGGTGATCGCCACTTCCAGCAGGGCCTTGCGCAGTTGCGGGGTGATGTCTTCCTCGGGCTGACTGGCCAGCAGCTTGTCCACGTAAGCGGACGGGCTGCTCATCTGTTCGCGTTCCTGGTTGATCTCGAACTGGTACAGGCGGATATCGGCGATCTGGTCGGCCAGGTTGCGATCAAGCTTCAGGTGCGGCAGGGCCTGCTTCTGCTTGTACAGGATCTTCGACAGCAGCAAGCTGCCCTTGAGTACGTTGATCTGCTCGTCGAGGGCCTGGTCGGCCTGGGTGAGGCTATCGAGCTGCTGCTTGGTGCGCAGGTTCTGCTGGGTCACCTCGTTGAGGCGGTCGGTGCTGCGCAGCAGATAGTCGGACAGCTGCAGGTTGGCGGTGCTCTCGGTGGCCAGCAGGTTGCTGCCGCCGGCCTTCTGCGCCTCGATCGACTGGCGGGTGACGGCCTGTTGCGACTGCGCCAGGCGCTTTTCGTTGATCAACGTCTGCAGGTCCTGGATTTCCTGTTCCAGCCTTGTGGCGCGTTCGATCAGCAGGTCGTGGCGGGCGTTGCCCAGGTCCTGCAGCACGCTGTTGCCGGCCAGTTCCTGGCGGCGCAGCAGGGTCAGGGCGTTGAGCGAGGCCAGCTCGGCGTTGAGCTGGTTGCGCTGGTCGGCATTGATCGACTTGCCGTTGTCCTTGCCGCTCTTGAGGCTGTTGTTGATCTGCTGGGCACGCATCTGGTTGCCGCTGATCTCGGCCTGGGCGCGCTCCGGGCGGGTCTGGGAGTTGATGATCAGGCTGTTGGCTTCGGACAGCGCTTTCTGCAGGTCGCCCTGCTGAGTGCTGCGCTCGCTGAGCATCTGTTCGAGCTGCGGCACCGTCAGGCTGGCGTAGCGCTGCGCCACCGGCACGACGCTGGAGGCTTTGAGCTTGATCAGTTCGCGCTGGCTGTCGCGGATCTCCTGGGGAGCGTTGGCCAGCTGTTGCTTGAGGGCTTCGAGCTTCTTTTCGCTGTCGTCGCGGGCGTTGAGCAGCGCCAGGGTCTGCTCCAGCACCTGCTGCACGGCTTTCTGCTCGGTTTCCGGCAGTTTGCGCTCGGCGATCTTGCTCAGGCTGCTCTGGATGCCCGGAGTGGTCGGGATTTCCACCGCGCCGGCGGCGAACGAGAGGGTCAGGCACAGCCCCAGCAGGGCTGCGCGGCAATGGTCACGCAGGGACATAGGCAGAGTTCTTGTGTTACGCGGCAAATCGGAGTTTAGAGGAACAGCCCGGGGCCGGGGCGGGTACCTTCGGGGAATCTGACGCCCACTTTCTGGATCTTGTTCCCGTCCATGACCGCGACGGTCCAGATCGTGCCGTGCCATTCGATCTGGTCGCCTACTACTGGAGCGCCTCCGACCTTCTGTCGGATGAACTGCGCCAGCGGCATCTTCGCGTCCAGGCCATCGAGTTTCAGGCCATAAAGTGCGGCCACCGCACCCAGCTCGGCATCGCCTTCGAGCACGAAATCGCCGAAGAAGCGCAGGTCCAGGCCGCGTTGCGGCGCCTGGCTGAACAGCTTGCCCAGCGCCGGCAGGTTATGTTCGTGGCCGATCACGCAGAGCATGTCGCCGACCTCCAGCACGGTGCTGCCCGACGGGTGCAGCAGCTGCTCGCCGCGGAACAAGGCGGCGATCCGCGTGCCCTCTGGCATTTTCAGCTCACGCAGTGCGGCGCCGATGCACCATTTTTCGGCGCCCAGGCGGTAGACGAACAGCTCCCATTCGCTAGTGACGTGTACCTCGAGCGCGGAGCGTGAAATCGGCGCCGGGTCCGGCGGTACCGTGACCTTCAGCAGCTTGGCCATCCACGGCAGGCTGGTGCCTTGCACCAGCAGCGACACCAGCACGATGAAAAACGCCAGGTTGAAGAACAGCTGGGCCTGGGGCAGGCCAGCCATCAACGGGAACACCGCCAGAATGATCGGCACCGCGCCGCGCAGGCCGACCCAGCTGATGAAGCCTTTCTCGCGACCATGGAAGGCCTTGAACGGTAGCAGTGCGGCGACCACCGACAGTGGCCGGGCGACCAGGATCATCCACAATGCCAGGCCCAGGGCGGGCAGGGCGATGGGCAGCAGGTCGTGGGGCGTGACCAGCAGGCCCAGTACCAGGAACATGCCGATCTGGGCTAGCCAGGCCATGCCGTCGAGCATGTGCAGGATGCCATGGCGACTGCGGATAGGCTTGTTGCCCAGCACCAGGCCGCACAGGTACACGGCGAGGAAGCCGCTGCCGTGCAGGGCGTTGGTCAGCGAGAACACCACCAGGCCGCCGGCTACCACCAGGATCGGGTACAGGCCACCGGCCAGGTTGATGCGGTTTACCAGTTGCAGCATCAGCCAGCCGCCACCCAGGCCCAGCAGCCCGCCGATGCCGAATTCGCGCAACAGGTGGCCCAGCAGGCTCCAGTGCAGACCGGTCTGGCCGCTGGCGATCATGTCGATCAGGGTGACCGTGAGGAACACGGCCATTGGGTCGTTGCTGCCCGACTCGATCTCCAGGGTGGCGGTAACCCGTTCGTTCAGGCCTTTGCCGCCCAGCAGCGAGAACACCGCAGCGGCATCGGTGGAGCCAACGATGGCGCCGATCAGCAGGCCCTGGATCAGGCTCAGGTTGAACAGCCAGGCGGCAACCAGGCCGGTGAGGGCGGTGGTGATCATCACCCCGACCGTGGCCAGCGACAGCGCCGGCCACAGCGCTACGCGAAAGCTTGCCACCCGCGTGCGCAGGCCGCCGTCGAGCAGGATCACGGCCAAAGCCAGATTGCCCACCAGGTAGGCGGTCGGGTAGTTGTTGAAGATGATCCCGCCACCGTCGACACCGGCGACCATGCCGACGGCGAGGATGATGACCAGAATAGGAATACCCAGGCGCGATGACAGGGAACTGACCAGGATACTTGCGCCCACCAGCAATGCGCCGATCAAGAACAGGCTGTTGATGGTGCTTGCATCCAAAGGCAGGTACTCCGACAGCGGGGGAATGGACCATGTAGCGTAGTTTTCAGAAAAAGCTAGCAGGTCGCGTGCCAATCGATTCTAACCTGAGGCCGATGCGGGCTGTAAAGCGATACCGCATCGTTGCTGCGGCTTGCCGGTGTAGTGGAACGCCTTGTCCCAGGTAGCCAAGATCCATGAACGATCAAGAAACCTTGTCACTCGCCCAGCTGGCTCAACGCATGCTGGGGCATTTCCCTGATTTGCACAGGATGGCGCGTCAAGCGGCCGGCCATGTGCTGCACCAGCAGTTGGGTTACTGGGTGGATCCGGACAGGCTCTACTGGCACGAATTCCACGCCGCGGCAACGAGCTCGCGCAGCTACACCGGCTGGTGCCACAGCGGGCCGCCCTGGCGCTCCCTGAGCCTGACCGAGCTGGTGGTCCAGCGCTTCAGCCCACAGCAGCAGGACAGTGCAGATGAGTTAAGCGTTTACGGTGGCTTCTACCGGGTGGATGCCAGCCACATTGACTATGACGAGCGCAACGAAGTGCGGCTTGACCCACAGCAGGTACTGAAGGCGTTCTGGCAACTGGATTTTGCGGGGCGCTATACCGAGGCTCTGAGCAGGTTCCGGTCGCAGCATGGCGAAGATTATTGCGTGCTGGCCCGCGCCCGTTTCCTTGCCGCTGTGGGCCAATCGACGCTCAGCGAGCCAGAGCGGCGGGAGCTGATGGTGGCGACGTTTGCGGCACCCGCAGTGCCGATCAGTGTGCAAGGTCTGCGACAGACCCGCCCGGTGAATGCTCAGCGGGGTTGGAGCATGCTTGCCATCGGCGGTATCAGCGCCAGGCTGTTGTTCCAGCATAAGCTGAAGGCTGGCAAGTTGTGCCTCTATCTTGCCGATGCGCAGGCTGTTGTGCAGCTATTCGACGATCGCCACGCGCTGACAGCATGGCTTGCTGATCAGGCAGCCACGCCTGAGGGGCGGGAGCGCCTGGTCAGGCTATTCGTCGGGGATGGGGTACTGGCACAGTCGCTACGCCTGCGCCTAAGCACAAACCTCAAGTGGCTTGCCCAGTCACGGGGCGATATCACGATTACCGGGCAGGCGATTGCAGGGGACCTGTTCGTCCACCTGCGCGATGCGGTCATGGATGATCTGACCAGCGATGCCCACGAGCGGCTGACCACCAACGCACAACTGCGCAAGGCCAATTGGCTGGCGGGCTTACAAGCTGCGAGCCTGGTCATTGCACCGATGGCGCCGTTTGGCTGGCCAGTCATATTGACCTCGCTGGGGCTTGGTACCGCGAGCCTGGGGCTGCACCTGGACCGGGCGCTCAATGGCAAACGGGCTTGGCGCACGGCAGCATGGTGGGCAGTACTGACGGATATTCTTTTTATTCTGCTCGATGCAGCAATGATGCGAGCCGGTGAGCTGTTCAGCGAGAGCCGCATACCCCCGCGCATTGCTGGCCAGGCGCAAACCGCGGCTGCCGAGGTCGACTGGGGGCTTTACATGGCGCCGGCGGCAGACGAATTGCTGGCGATGTCGGACCAGGCGCTAGCCCGCCAGGAAGCCCTGATGGGCTCGGTGCCGTGGGCTGACCTGGATGCTTTGGGCCCCTGCGGTGAGTATCTGGATGCATTCAGTGAGCCCTTTCCCGTCTATCGGGATGAGCACGGCTTTGGCTCGGCCGCCATTGCCGAGTACACCAGCTCACCAGAGCGCTACAACAACCTGTGGCGGGGTTTGCCCCTCGAAGGTACTCACGCCGGGAATGTCCAGCGCAGTCACGACCTTGCCTGTGCCCTTGGGCATATAGGAGTGAGCAACCAGGTACGGCTGTACCGGGCAGCATCCAGCTTGCGGGGTACCGGTATACCGGCGTTCGGCGATGGCGCCATTGATGTGGGTGACGTGCTGGTGACCACCGACTTCACGTCTTTCACGGAAAACCCTTATGCACTCTGGGAGGTTTTCAACGACCCGCAGACACAGGTCAGTGGCAGAGGACCGTTTGATGACCACGCGCTGGTGTACGTGCTGGAACCGGGCGAGGAC
The DNA here is from genome assembly GCF_018596375.1 of Pseudomonas sp. RC3H12. NCBI lineage: Bacteria > Pseudomonadati > Pseudomonadota > Gammaproteobacteria > Pseudomonadales > Pseudomonadaceae > Pseudomonas > Pseudomonas sp. RC3H12. Next base: position 5,253,042 of record NZ_CP075595.1, read on the forward strand.
ATGCAGGCGACGCCTATCGGGCCCTTCTCAAGGCGACCGGATGAGGCGGAGTCGCTGATGTTGCCGGGGCGCTACCTGCAAGTGGAGAAGGTGACGGCCGTTCAGGGGCACGATTATCAGTTTACGGAGGTGTGCCTGAAGGCGCTGGCCCAGGCGCCAAGCGGGGGGACCGTGCGGGAGATGCGCACGGGGGGATTGTTCGATCTTCAGGCACTGGCTGAGCGTTTGGGCACAGAGGATGACGCGTTGATGCGCACCTTCTTTGCGTTGCCCACCTGACTGGAAGGCGTGAGAGGGGCCGCAGCGCGGCCCCTGATCGGGGTGTCAGCCCTGCTTCACTTCACGCATCGGCTTGCCTTTCACCGGCGCATCACCTGCCACATAGTACTTGGCGGTGCTGCGCGGCAGCGGCTTGCGGCCACGGATCTTGTCCGAGATCTTCTCGGCGATCATGATCGTGGTGGCGTTGAGGTTGCCGGTGATGATCAGCGGCATGATCGACGCATCGACTACACGCAGGCCCTGCATGCCGTGCACGCGACCCTCGCCATCGACTACCGCCATGTCGTCGGTGCCCATCTTGCACGAGCAGGACGGGTGGAAGGCGGTTTCGGCGTGCTCGCGGATGAATTTGTCCAGCTCTTCATCGGTCTGCACGTGGGCGCCCGGGCTGATCTCGCGGCCGCGGTACGGGTCCAGCGCCGGCTGGGCCATGATTTCGCGGGTCAGGCGGATGCCGTCGCGGAACTCCTGCCAGTCCTGCTCGGTGGACATGTAGTTGAACAGGATGCTCGGGTGCTGGCGCGGGTCTTTCGACTTGGCCTGGATGCGACCACGGGCTGGCGAGCGCATGGAGCCCATGTGTGCCTGGAAGCCGTGCTCCTTCACGCCGTTGGAGCCGTTGTAGTTGATGGCGACCGGCAGGAAGTGGTACTGGATGTTCGGCCACTTGAATTCAGGGCGGGTGCGGATGAAACCACCGGCCTCGAACTGGTTGCTGGCGCCGATGCCGGTGCCGTTGAACAGCCACTCGGCACCGATGGCCGGCTGGTTCCACCACAGCAGCGACGGGTAAAGCGACACCGGCTGGGTGCAGGCGTACTGCAGGTACAGCTCGAGGTGGTCCTGCAGGTTCTCGCCGACGCCCGGGAGGTCGTGGACCACTGGAATGTCGAGGCTTTCCAGGAGGGCGCGCGGGCCGACGCCGGAGCGCTGCAGCAGTTGTGGCGAGGCGATGGCGCCGGAGGAAACGATGACTTCCTTGCGGGCGCGGGCTTCGACGCGCTCTTCGCTGTCACCCACCAGGTAGGTCACTCCGATGGCACGCTTGTTGTCGAACAGCACGCGGTCGCTCAGGGCGTGGGTGACGATGGTCAGGTTCGGGCGCTTCTTGGCCTGGTCCAGGTAGCCACGGGCGGTGCTGGAACGACGACCATTCTTGGTGACCGAACGGTCCATCGGGCCGAAACCTTCCTGCTGGTAGCCATTGAGGTCTTCGGTGCGCGGGTAGCCGGCCTGCACGCCGGCCTCGACCATGGCGTGGAACAGCGGGTTGTTGCCGGCTTTCGGCGTGGCCACGCTGACCGGGCCTTCGCCGCCGTGGTAGTCGTTCGGGCCGATGTCGCGGGTTTCGGCTTTACGGAAGTACGGCAGGCAGTCCAGGTAGGTCCAGTCCTCGAGGCCTGGAAGTTCAGCCCAGCCGTCGAAGTCCATGGCATTGCCGCGGATGTAGCACATGCCGTTGATCAGCGAGGAGCCACCCAGGCCCTTGCCGCGGCCACATTCCATGCGGCGGCCGTCCATGTGCGGCTCCGGATCGGTCTCGTAGGCCCAGTTGTAGCGACGACCCTGCAGGGGGAAGGCCAGGGCGGCCGGCATCTGGGTGCGGAAGTCGAAGCGGTAGTCGGGGCCGCCGGCTTCCAGCAGCAGCACGGTGACGCTGGCGTCTTCGGTCAGGCGGGTGGCCAGGGTATTACCGGCGGAGCCGGCACCGACGATGATGTAATCGAATTCTTGGGACATGAAAAGTACCCTCGTTGGCGGTGGTCAGGGAGCGGAAACGCCCGTGCGTGAAAGCACGGGCGTGGCTAAACGGGGTTTAGAAAACCGAGTTGTAGCCGCCCAGCTCGACCTGGACCGACTTGATGCGAGTGTATTGAGCCAGCGAGCTGACACCGTTCTCACGGCCGACGCCCGACTGCTTGTAACCGCCAACCGGCATTTCGGCCGGCGACTCGCCCCAGGCGTTGATCCAGCAGATACCGGCTTCGAGCTTGTGGATGATGCGGTGGGCGCGGCTGATGTCGTTGGTGCAGACACCGGCGGCCAGGCCGTATTCGGTGTCGTTGGCGCGACGGATGACTTCTTCCTCGGTCTCGTAGCTGAGGATGCTCATCACTGGGCCGAAGATCTCTTCCTTGACGATGGTCATGTCGTCGGTGCAGTCGGTGAACACGGTCGGGGCGACGAACGCGCCCTTGGCGAAGGCACCGTCCAGCAGACGCTCACCGCCGCAGAGGACGCGGGCGCCTTCTTCTTTACCCTTGGCGATGTAGGACAGCACGCTTTCCATGTGCTGGAAGCTGACCAGCGGGCCGAAGTTGGTGTTCTCGTCTTCCGGGTTGCCGGCACGGATGCGGGCAACGCGCTCGGCGATCTTGGCTTCGAAGGCGGCTTTCATCGCGGCAGGGATGAACACGCGGGTGCCGTTGGTGCAGACCTGACCGGAGCTGTAGAAGTTGGCCATCATGGCGATGTCGGCGGCCTTGTCCAGGTCGGCATCATCGCAGATGATCAGCGGCGACTTGCCGCCCAGTTCCATGGTGACTTCCTTGAGCGACGAGCTCGAGGCGCTGGCCATGACTTTCTTGCCGGTGGTGGTGCCGCCGGTGAAGGAGACTTTCTCGATGCGCGGGTGCTCGGTCAGCCAGGTGCCGACTTCGCGACCGCTGCCGGTCAGGACGTTGAACACGCCGTTCGGCAGGCCGGCTTCGGTGAAGATCTCGGCCAGTTTCAGGGTGGTCAGCGAGGTGACTTCCGACGGCTTGAAGATCATCGCGTTGCCGGCGGCCAGGGCCGGGGCGGATTTCCACAGGGCGATCTGGATCGGGTAGTTCCAGGCGCCGATACCGACGGTCACGCCCAGCGGCTCGCGGCGGGTGTAGACGAAGGACGATTCGCGCAGCGGGATCTGCTCACCTTCGATGGCCGGTACCAGGCCAGCGTAGTACTCCAGAACGTCGGCGCCGGTGACGATGTCGACGTAGCGGGTTTCAGAGTACGACTTGCCGGTGTCCAGGGTTTCCAGCATGGCCAGCTCGTCGTTGCGCTCGCGCAGGATGTCGACGGCGCGGCGCAGGATGCGCGAACGCTGCATGGCGGTCATGGCGGCCCAGACTTTCTGGCCACGCTCGGCGCTTTCGACGGCCTTCTCGACGTCAGCTTGAGTTGCGCGCTGCACGTGGGCGAGGACTTCGCCGGTAGCTGGGTTGATGGCTTCGAAGGTGGCATCGCTGCCAGCGTCGACGTAAGCGCCATCGATGTAGAGTTTTTGCGTTCCGAAACGGGCCATAGTGTCCTCGCAAGTGCAGTGTGTGGTTGGCTGCCGCGTCACGCTCCCGCCGGTTGGCTGGTCGCTGCGCGCGGCTGTTCAGCGGCCTGGTCGGTTGTGCCCAGGGTCTGCTGCTTAGCCAGTTGTAGATCCATGTATTCGTAAGCGATGCGTATTGCCTGCTCGGTGTCGAATGCGTCACCCGACAGGGCACCACGCAGCCAAAGGCCGTCGATCAACGCTGCCAGGCCGCGGGCAGCCTTGCGCGCATGGTAGAGCGGCAGGACGCGGCGGAACTGGCAGCACAGGTTGGAATACAGGCGGTGGTCGTTGATCCGCTGCAACCTGTGCAAAGACGGCTGGTGCATGCTGGAGGCCCAGAAGGCCAGCCAGGTTTTCATTGCCGGGCCATTCACCTGGCTCGCATCGAAGTTGCCTTCGATGATCACCTTCAGGTGGGCACGCGGGCTGTCGTCCGTGAGTGCCTGACGACGCGCGATCACACCCTCGTTGAGCATGTTCATGATGTAGCGCATCGTCGCTGCGATCAGGCCGTTCTTGTCCTGAAAGTAGTGACTGATGATGCCGTTCGACACGCCGGCCAAACGGGCAATCAGCGCAATGCTGGCATCTCCCAGTCCGACCTGATCGACCGCCTGCAGTGTGGCTTCGATCAACTGCTGGCGGCGGATGGGTTGCATACCGACCTTGGGCATCTTGCTATCTCCTCAGGCCTGCGGGCAGACGACAAGCGGCTGCCTCGGCGAAGGCCAGTCTATTTTGTTTTGATTGAACGTTCAATCAATAAAGAATAAGCTCTGCGACAATTTGTGCCATTGACAGTTTTCGGACGGTCACGGAAGCACGAATCGACACCCCAGGAAATCGTGTAACCCCCGGAATACAAGGCGTTGACGGGCATGGGCGATGCGAAAGACAGATTTTGCCGAGCAGTCACAGGCTGCGCGGCCGGCCCTTGGAGCGGGCAGGTGTCTGTGGCGAATGCGCGCACCTCCTTATGGAGGGCAGGGTTTTCCACAGCCGACCGGTCTGATTTTTTTGCAACGTTCCTATTCGGGATCACGGTTTCCAGGGTGCTTTTATAACACCTGTCGCAGTAGGGCTATTGCACCAATTGCGTGGGAAATAACTGTTTAGCCTCCACTGCCGCACTGCCCGGAGCATTCGTGCAATGAGTTCTGCCTCCCTGACAAAGCCCCCCGCCGAGCGGGTACGGGTCAATCGCGTGGTGTTCTACACCTCGGCGCTGATGATCCTCGTTCTGACTGCCTTGCTGATCGCTGTACCCGAAGCCGCCGGCCAGGTGCTGGGCGTCGCCCAGAAATGGCTGACCCGCACTTTTGGCTGGTACTACATGCTGGTCATCTGTGGCTACCTGCTGTTCGTCGTCTACCTGGCCTTCTCCGACTTCGGCAAGCTCAAGCTGGGCGGCAAGGACGACACCCCCGACTTCAGCTACGGCGCCTGGGCCGGCATGCTGTTCTCCTCCGGTATCGGTATCTCGCTGCTGTACTTCGGCGCTTCCGAGCCGCTGGACCATTACTTCAACCCACCGCAAGGTACGCCTGCCAGCCTCGAGGCCGCGCGCCAGGGCCTGCAGCTGACCTTCCTGCACTGGGGCCTGCACGGCTGGGCGATCTACGCCCTGGTGGGCCTTGCCGTCGGCTACTTCGCCTACCGCCACAACCAGCCGCTGGCACTGCGCTCGGCGCTGTACCCGCTGGTCGGTGAGCGTTGGGTCAAGGGCGGCGCCGGCCATGCCGTGGACATCTTCGGTATGTTCGTCACCCTGCTGGGCCTGGTGACCAACCTGGGTATCGGCTCGATGCAGGTGGCCTCGGGTCTGGAATACCTGTTTGGCATGGACCACAGCAAGACCAACCTGCTGGTGGTGATCCTGGTCATGGCCGGTGTGGCCACCGTGGCCGCGGTGTCCGGCGTGGAGAACGGCATCCGCCGCCTGTCCAACCTGAACATCCTGCTGTTCAGCGGCCTGTTGATCTTCGTGCTGCTGGCCGGCAACACCCTGCACCTGCTCAACGGCTTCGTGCAGAACGTCGGTGACTACCTCAACGGCGTCGTCCTGAAGACCTTCGACCTCTATGTCTATGAAGGCGACAACGACAAGTCCGAGCGCTGGCTGGGCCTGTGGACCGTGTTCTACTGGGCCTGGTGGATCTCCTGGGGCCCGTTCGTCGGCATGTTCATCGCCCGTATCTCCAAGGGCCGTACCGTGCGCCAGCTGGTCAGCGGCGTGCTGCTGATCCCGTTGGGCTTCACCCTGGCCTGGCTGTCGATCTTCGGCAACACTGCGCTGGACCTGGTGATCAACCAGGGCGCCGTGGAGCTGGGCAAGACCGCGCTCGAACAGCCGTCTATGTCGATCTACCAGCTGCTGGAATTCTTCCCGGCGGCCAAGATCGTCATCGGTGTGGCGGTGTTTGTTGGCTTCGTGCTGTTCCTCACTCCGGCCGACTCCGGCGCGGTGATGATGGCCAACCTGTCGTGCAAAGGCGGCAAGGTCGACGAAGACGCCCCGCACTGGATGGTGGTGTTCTGGTCGGTGGTCATCACCCTGGTCACCATCGGCCTGCTGTTCGCCGGTAACTTCGAAGCCATGCAGACCATGGTGGTACTGGCCGGCCTGCCGTTCTCGGTGGTCCTGGTGCTGTTCATGTTCGGCCTGATGAAGGCCATGAAGCAGGACGTCGCGGTCGAGAGCGAGCGCGCCGAACTGGCCGCCCGTGGCCGTCGCGGTTTCAGCGAGCGTCTCAGCCAGCTGGACCTGCAGCCGACCCAGGCCGTGGTGCAGCGGTTCATGGACAAGCAGGTCAGTCCGGCGCTGAAAGAGGCCGCCGAGCAGCTGCGTACCCTGGGCTTCGAGGTCGAGACCCGTGTTGGCCAGTCGCGCAACATGATGGGCCTGCGGGTGATGATGGAAGAGGGCAACCCGTTCGTCTACGAAGCCAGCCTGGATGGCTACCTCGCCGCGCCGAGCGAGGCGCCGGTCGAGGGCGAGCCGGAAGTGCAGCAGCGCTTCTACCGTGCCGAGGTGTATCTGCACGACGGCAGTCAGGAGTACGACCTGATGGGCTTCACCCGCGAGCAGATCGTGCGTGACGTGCTGGATCAGTTCGAAAGCCATCGCCAGCTGCTGGGGCGTGTGTACAGCTGATCACGGCTGAAGTGACCAAGGGGCCCGGCGCGCAAGCGTCGGGCCCCTTGTCGTTCTGGGGTGCAATATGTAGTGCCAGCAGTGTGCGGCTGCGCGGGCATGGTGGCGGCTCATCAACGAGCAGGCCTTTGCCATGACCCAATCCTCCACATCGATCTTCGACTTCAAGGACGCCGTAGTCCGTCAATTCGCCGACCGTCCGACCTTGCGTCAGGTCGTCAGTGAGCAGCTGCTGCAAGTGCTGTTCAAGGAACTGCCCTGGCTGGCCTTCGTCGAACCCGCGTTGGTGTCCGCCGATCCGCTGATCCTGGACAGCCCCGATCCCGACACCGAGTACTGGACGACCGCAGCGCTGGTGGATGTCGTGATGCAGGCGATGCTCGATGGCGCGCCGCTGGATCTGGAGGCGATCGGTGAGCGACACCACAATCTTGGGTTGGCGGCGTCACACCGTTTCGCCGACTCGCACAGCGAATGGGACACGCGTCGCCTGACAGGTCTTACGCCAGCGCTCAACGAGCTGCTGCCGCAGCTTGCCGAATGCTTTTGCCAAGCCCAGGTGAACTACTGGAACGGGGTTAGTAGTTCCGGAAGGAGCCGTGATAGCTGGTTGCAATTGCTGTTGAAGATGGCGCTGCTGCGCAACCTGCCTCTGCAGAGGCTGGATGATCAGCAGCAGGCCTGTGTCCGTAGCTTGATCCGCGGTGGCGACGAGCAGCCAGCGGTGTTCGTCGTTCAGGCCAACCTGAGTGCCGATGCGCAGCAATTCGATCGGATACAGCCCGGCTTGCTGGTGACAGGCGAGTGGGATGAGCGGGAGGTTGTGCTCTGGTGCGAGCCGTCCGGCCAGGTCCTGGCCTTCGAGTCGTTGTGTGATTTTGCCCGGTCGTTGCGTGACGAGCTTGCGCTGCGCTATCGGTTCACTGCCATGAGCTGGGATCGTCACGAACTCGAAGGCAACGCATTCGCGCAGCTGAGCGCCTTGCTGCTCGGGCACATGCTCGAACGCATCGGCCAATTGCGCTTGCACGGGTTGACCCTGGCGCGGATGGAGGGGCTGTTCGCGGAGCTGAGCGACCCTGCGCAGTGGTTCGTCGGTGGTTACTTCATCGTAGAGGACGGTTCACCCGCGATACCACCGGGCATCGACTTCGCCTCGGCGAGTGACAGCTTCGCCTATCAGTCGGGGTTGCTGGACCTGGCGCTGGACCATGCAAGTGTCGAGGGCGTCGCGGCGCTGGACGGGGTGCTCGACCTGCAGACCTACGCCAGCCGGAAGCTGCGAAAGCAGATGCTGGAGGACTATCCGGTGGAGGCCAACTATTTTCCTGATGAGCTGATACTGGAACTGCAGGTCGCCGAGGGCATGCCCGGTGGCGCAGGTGTCGGCAGCGGCGGTGGCGAGCCGCTGGCGGCGGCGGGCGAGAAGACCCTCACCGAGTTCGCCATCGGCAACCTCAGTGGCTTGGGGAATGCCTTCATCAAGCACATCAGGCACGTCAACGAGCAACTGGTCATGCCCTGGATGAATGCCGAGTACGTCAAGAACCTGGTAAGCAAGGTTGATATCGGCGGGTGTTACCCAGCATACGTAGCCGATGCCTTGGCTGACCCGGCAACCCGTTCCGATCGCACTCGTCGCTTTGCCCGGGAGTGGCGCCAGGCGCTACGTTTCAGTGCCTTGCAGGCGAAACTCGACCGCAAGCTTTCGCAGGCAGGCCTGCAGTGCATTGTCGACCTGTGCAACGGCCATGTCGACAAGCAGACAAACGCAAGTGGCTTGATGCCGCTGACTTTCAAGCGACAGTCGGCGTCAGGCCAGGATGATCTGGTCCGGGGCATGTTCGTGCTGTTCTCGACCGAGCCTGCGGTGGTGATGCTGTATCGCCCGCTCTACCCGAAGGATCCATTGCGGCAGTTCTCCTGCCTCGACGCAATGATGGCGGCCATTCGCGAATCATCCACCCTGCAGGAAAGCATTCTCGCCTGGATGGACGAGCGTGTTCGTCCGATCTATGCCAACGGCGGATTCACCGAGCCTCATATCACCTCCATCGGTATCGACCTGTACGCGTTACCTGACAAGCCTGGGCCGGCCCAGTTCGACGCGCATCAGTGGTTGAGCGCTGTGGATGAAAAGCTGTACACGGCGAATCGTGAGTTGCTGACTGTATTGGCCGAGGAGCAGAGCACCTCTGATAGGGAGAGTCGTTGGGCGATACTCAGCAAAGGCGCATGGTTGTTGTTCGACACCGCCACTGTGTTGCTCCGGGGGCCGGTCGCTTCGGCGGCCTGGCTGGTCCAGAGCGCCGCCAGCCTGCACGGGGACGGGCAAGCCCTTGAGCAAGGCAGTGCGTTCGAGCGGTCCGCGGCGACCGTTGATCTGGTCATGAGCCTGGGGATGGCAATGCTGCATGCCCGATTGCCGCAATCCGCGGTGGCGGGCCCGAACCGCCCGCCCAGACTTCCCTTGTTCGAGGGTACCCCTGCTCAGGACGGTGGTTACGCGGCTGCCAGGGTCGAACCTACCCAGGGGAAGGTGGGCTCGCCAGGTGCCTTGTCGCAGGTAGATGGCTTATTGCTCGACTTGGCGTGGCGTGGCAACCAGGGCTTCAACTGGCTGGCGCCGGGGCAGCGCGAGGTCCTGATGGCAATGCGCTCGAGCGTCGTGCTGGAGGGACTGCAACCTTCGCAAGCAGGATTGTTCGAGGTTGATGGAGGGCACTATGTCTCGATGCTTGGCGAGGCCTTTGCCGTGAGCGTGACAGAGGACGGCGTCCGGGTAGTCGACACGGCGCACAAGAGCGGGCCATGGCTGGTCTTCGAGCAAGGCGCCTGGCGAGTCGATGCAGGGCTACGCCTCCTTGGCGGCATGCCGAAGGCAAGTCTCGAGAAGCAGTTCATCAAGATGAGAAAGTCCTCCGATACCTTTACCAGCAATGCCGCGCGGGAGCTGGATGCGTTTGGTCGTTGCAGCCTTGAGGTGGTCACTATCCAAGGGCGCATCGAGCACCTCGAAAGACTTAAGGATGCAGAGGGGAGCAAGCGACTGGAGGCGGAAAACAACAAGGATGAGTCGTTTGATTGGCCTGCATCCGACAGGATCATGGGTTCATATGAACAACGTATCGCGACGCTCGATATGGAGCTGGACGCCAAGCGCCTGGAGGCGGTCGCCCAGACCGAGCGTATAGTGCGCCTGGATCGCGAGCACCGCGACATCCTGACCGCCATGCTCGAGCCCAAGTACGGCAGCTATCGAACACAAGGGCTCGGGCAGGCCATCCTGCAGCAACGAAGCATGCTGGTGGCCGGTCTGATCCGCAATAGCGATTTCATCCTGGGGGAGCTGCAGCATCTGGCGAACTTCCCGCGCATGAGCGAGCTGGCCGCGCAATTCGACGATGGCGTGGGGGGCCATGTGCGCAAGGAGTATCAGCAGTTTCGCGAGGAGCTGAAAACGGTCATCGGTATACAGGAGCGCATGCTTGTCGCCCAAGGTGTCCTGGACGAGTTGCTCGGCGAGGTAGCGGGCGATCTCGATATCGGACGGGTGGGCGCCCCGCGCACGGTCGACCAACTGATTGCCGGGCGCATGTTCACCACTGTAGACCTTCGCTTTCATCATGCCCTGAACCTGGCGGACCTGGCGCTGCACCTGGACGCGGGGCAACCTCAGTTGTTCAGATATCGGGAGGACCTGGCAGGCGACACGCTAAGAAGCGCCGCCACGGCCCATGGCGAGTCGCTGATGTCCAACCTGAACGTGGCCGACCGCATCAGCATCCTGCAGGAGGCGTGGGATGCCTATGCGGCCGCTATCATCAACGCGTTGCACCTCGAACGCACGGGGGGCGCCCTTGTCGAAACCGACATGCTTCAGCGCTACCGGGCTCATATGCAGTTGCTCAAGGATGATGCCGGACGCCGCTTGATCGACGCCCTTGCGGAGCAGGACGGTGTGGTGGGCGCTGCCGGTCGCTTGCCCTATCCAAAGGCAAGTTTGCCTCAGCGGGCCATTCGCAACCGGGATGGACTTTTGGTCATCGCCACCCGGATTCAGGGGGATAGCGCGCTAGAAGTGCTGGATCCGCTCAGCAAACGGTCGCTGCAAGTCTTCGATCTCAAGGATGGGCAATGGGTCCAGCGCGAGGATATCAACGAACCATCGTCCGAAGAGGGGGGCACGCCGGACGTCGAGGCCCTGGTACAAGCACTGCTCAAGGATGGCAACGACGTGCTGGCAATCGCCGAAGACTACGTGAGGGATGACGTCAACGGCGTGGTGCTGCAGCGGTTGCTGAACCGGCAGCTCGGCAAGCTGCAAGGAACGATCGCGGCACTGGCGGGGCAGGGGGTGAGTGCGCAGCGGATAGCCGCCTTGAGTGAGGCCGTGAGCGACTTTCAGGCTCACAAGGTACGGTTGATGATCGAACTGTACGGCAAGACCCGATACCCGACCGCGCATGGTCTGCGGTTTCTCCATGAACAGGGGCTGATCAAGGTGGATTATGTCAGGCGTGATACATCGGTCAGCACCAGCCCCTTCGATGAGTTCAGGATCACCCGCCTGAATGCTCCCGGAGAGACAAAGGGACGCAACCTGTGGGCCGCGCACTTCCATGTGGACTCGCAGTCCGCGCCGCTCGAGGCCTTCACCTATGGGCACCTGAAGGTCTGGAGCCAGCGCTTCCTGGGGCGACGGTACGAGGCCGTCAGCGGTGAGCGGGTCCACAGGGGGCGTCTGACGCCAACGGATGTGGAAGGCATCATTCCTTTGACCTGAATAACGGCTGGATTCGACCCCGGCTTGCCAGGCTTTCAGCGGCTGTCGTAGCGGCCTAGGCGGCCATGGGCGGGCATGGCCTGGTTGCCGCGCTCGGCGATTATCTGGTGCAGGCCGATCAACTCGATGCCCTGGGCCTTCAGTCGAGGGATCTCGCGAGCCAGCACCTCGAGCGTCTGCGGATAGGGGTGGCCGATCAGCACCGCCGAGCCTTGCTTGCGGGCCTGGGCGATGCCCAGCTGCAACTGTCCGTTGATCGCCTCTGTCGTTCTCACGTCATCGAGGAATACATCCCGCGAAACATGCGCCAGGCCGATGGCCTGCGCTTGGGCCGCGGCCACGGTGGCGGCGCTGGTGCGGCTGTCGACGAAGAACAGGTGGCGGCGCTGCAGCTCTTCCATCAGCCAGTGCATCGGTTCGCGCTGAGCGGTCATGCGGCTGCCCATGTGGTTGTTGATACCGGCGACGAAGGGCACCTTGGCCAAGGCGGCGTCCAGGCGTCGGGCCAGTTCGTCGACCGGCGTGCCGGGGTGCCAGGCGTAGGGGCCGGTGGCCGGGTCCATGGGCATGTGCAGGATCACCGTGCGTCCGGCCTTGTGGGCCTGGCGGGCGAAGTCGGTGGCATGCGGGGTGTCGGGCATGATCGCCATGGTCACAGGGCCGGGCAGGGCGAGGGTGCGGCTGTCGCGCTCGCTGCTTTGGCCGAGGTCGTCAATGATGATGCTCATGTAGGCCTTGCCGGCGGGCGCCGCGTGCGCGACGACGGCCAGCAGGCAGAACAGCAGGGACAGCAGATAACGCATGGGGGGCTTCAGTCACCCTTGGTGATGTTCAGACCTTTGAGCAGGCTGAGTGCCTGGCTGAGCTGGAAGTCGTTGTCCTGCGGGCGATCCTTGCGCTTGGCGCTGCCGGTCGGTCGGTCGGCGCCGCCATTGCCGTTGCCCAGGTGGCCTTGCAGGTCGGCTTCCTTGAAGTTGTCGTTGTCGGCTTCGGCGGTCAGCTTGGCCGGGCGCACTTCGATGTCCGGGACGATGCCCTGGGCCTGGATCGAACGGCCGTTGGGGGTGAAGTACAGCGCGGTGGTGAGTTTCAGCGCACGGTCGTTGGCCAGCGGCAGGACGGTCTGCACCGAGCCCTTGCCAAAGCTGTCGGTGCCCATCAGCACGGCGCGTTTCTGGTCCTGCAGGGCGCCAGCGACGATTTCCGAGGCCGAGGCGCTGCCACCGTTGATCAGCACCACCAGAGGTACGCCTTCGCTGGCATCGGCCGGGTCGGCGGAGTAGCGCAGCTCGGAGTTGGCGATGCGGCCCTTGGTGTAGACGATCAAGCCTTTGGTGAGGAAGTGGTCGGCCACTTCGACCGCCGACTGCAGCACGCCGCCGGGGTTGTTGCGCAGGTCGAGAACCACGCCGCGCAGCTTCTTGCCGTTGTCCTTGCGCAGCTTGGCCAGGGCCTTGCCCACCTCGTCGCCAGTCTTGACCTGGAACTGGGTGATGCGGATGTAGCCGTAGTCGTTCTCCAGCAGCTGGCTCTTGACGCTCTTGACCTGGATCACCGCACGGGCCAGCGTCACGTCGAACGGCGTGCCGCCGTCGCGCACCAGTGTGAGGGTGATTTTCTCGCCAATCTTGCCGCGCATCTTGTCCACGGCCTCGGTCATGGTCTGACCGCGGGTTGGCGCGCCATTGATCTTGACGATCAGGTCACCGGCCTCGATGCCGGCGCGGGAAGCCGGGGTGTCGTCGATGGGGGAGACCACCTTGACGAAGCCGTCCTCCATGCCGACCTCTATCCCAAGGCCGCCGAACTCGCCGCTGGTGCTTTCCTGCAGCTCCTGGAAGTCTTCGGGGCCAAGGTAGGCCGAGTGCGGGTCGAGGTTGCTGAGCATGCCTTTGATGGCGTTTTCCAGCAGGGTCTTGTCGTCGACCGGTTCCACATAAGCCGCCTTGATGCGGTCCATGACCTCGGCGAAGGTGCGCAGCTCCTCCAGCGGCAGCGGCGCCTTGGCGGTCACCTCGGTGGCCGGCACCGCGGCCTGCCTGGCCACTGGCTTGGCCGGTTCGGCGGCAATGGCCAAGGGCGCGCCGATGACCAGGGCGATGGTCAGGGCCAGCTGGGTGAGGCGAGGCGAGTGCAGCATGTCGAACGAACTCCTGATCCTGTTGGTGCTCCTGCTGGGAGCATCGGCGCCGCCGTTTCGTGGGCGGCGCCGTAAAAGTAGCATTATCTAGCCTCGGCACCATTGCGCGGGGTCGGTGGGCTGGCCCTGCTGGCGAATCGCGAAGTACAGGCCGGCGCTGTCCTGGCCGCCACTGTCGCCGACAGTGGAGATGGCTTCGCCGGCCTTGACGATGTCGCCGGCGCTCTTGAGCAGGCTCTGGTTGTGGCCGTACAGGCTCAGGTAGCCATTGCCATGGTCGAGAATGACCAGAAGTCCAGCGCCGCGCAACCAGTCGGCGAACACCACCCGCCCGCCATGCACGGCGCGCACCTGGGTGCCCGCACTGGCGCTGATCATCACCCCGTCCCACTTGGCCCGCGCATCACCGCCGCGGGTGTCACCGAAGCGTGCCAGCAATCGACCATTGACCGGCCATGGAAGTTTTCCCCGTGCCGAAGAAAATGCGCCGCCATAGCTGGCCGTGTCGCTGGAAACCACCGGGCCGAGGGTAGTCCGGGCCTTTTTCGGGGCTTCCTCGGGTTCCTGCTTGCGGGTCGCGGCGGCCAGGGCCTGCGCCTTGCGGCGCTGCTCTTCTTCCTGTTTGGCCAGCAGGGCCCGCTGGCGGGCCTCCTCGGCCTCGCGCGCCTGGCGGGCGAGGGTTTCCTCGATGGTCTTGAGCACCTTGCTCAGGTCGGCCTGGTCCTGCTCGCGGCTCTGCAGTTTCTGGTCGCGCTCCTTCATGTCGCTGCTGAGCTTGGCCAGCACCTGCTGGCGCTTGTCGCGTTCGGCGACGAGGGCCTGGCGCTGAGTGTCGAGCTCGGCACGTTGTGCCAGCAACTGTTGCTGGTGGCCGGCGATGTCCTGCTCGACGTTGGCCAACTGGCGCAAGGTCTCGTTGAAGGTGCGCAACTGGTCCATGCGCGCTTTGCTGAGATAGTCGTAATAGGTGAGGGTACGGGCGAATTTCTCGGGATTCTGCTGGTTCAGCAGCAGCTTGAGGTATTCCTCGCGACCATTGTTCTGGTACGCGGAACGGGCCTGGATGGCAATCAGGCGTTGCTGTTCAACGCGGGCGCTCTGGAGTTTTTTTTTCTCGTGGTCAAGGCGCTCCAGCTCGCCCTCGGTCTTTTTTAGTTCTTGCTGCAGTGCCTCCACCTGTTTTTCGAGGTTGCCGATATCGGTCTCGGTGGCCTTGAGGTCTTTCTGCACGCCGGACTTTTCCTCCTGGAGCTTGCCCAGCATCTTTTTCAGCTCGGCGATGTCCTGGCGGGTGGCGTCCAGCTGTTGTTGGGTCTGCGCGCGCTCATCGGCAGCGATGGCCGGGGCAAGCAGACATGACAGGGCGAGTAGGAACAGGGCGCGGAGCATGGGGTTGGGCGTACCAGGGATGGAGACTGGCCTAGTATGCCCGCGCAGGCGTGCAAAAAAAACGCCCAGCGGCGTGTGCGGCGGGGCGTTGGTCTGGAATTCAACTGTTTTGGGGGCCGCAAGGCAGCCCCACTACATCGATCAGGCGTCGATCAGGATCGAGGTGCCGGTCATCTCCACTGGTTTTTCCAGCCCCAGTAGCTCGAGCATGGTCGGCGCCACGTCCGCCAGCACGCCGCCGTTACGGACTTTCACGTGGCGCTTGCCGACGTAGATGAACGGCACCGGCTCGGTGGTGTGGGCGGTGTGCGCCTGGCCTGTGCATTCGTCTTCCATCTGCTCGACGTTGCCGTGGTCGGCGGTGATCAGGGCTTCGCCGCCGACCTTGTCCAGCGCCTCGACGATGCGGCCGACGCAGCCGTCCAGCGCCTCCACGGCCTTGACCGCGGCATCGAACACACCGGTGTGGCCGACCATGTCGCCGTTGGCGTAGTTGACTACGATCACGTCATAACGTTGCTGCTCGATGGCCTCGACGATACGGTCGGTGACCTCAGGGGCGCTCATTTCCGGCTGCAGGTCGTAGGTGGCGACCTTCGGCGACGGGATCAGGATGCGCTCTTCGCCTTCGAACGGCTCTTCGCGCCCGCCCGAGAAGAAGAACGTGACGTGGGCGTACTTCTCGGTTTCGGCGATGCGCAGCTGGGTCTTGCCATTCTTCGCCAGGTACTCGCCGAGCACGTTGTGCAGGCTGGCCGGGGCGAAAGCCGCGGGGGCCGGGATCTTCGCCGAGTACTGGGTCAGGCCGATGTAGGCCGCCAGCTTGGGTAGGCGCGCGCGCGGGAATTCATTGAAATCGGGCTCGACGAACACGCGGGACAGCTCGCGGGCGCGGTCGGCTCGGAAGTTCATGAAGATCACGGCGTCGCCGTCTTCGACCTCGACCGCCTCGCCAATGCGCGTGGCCTTGACGAACTCGTCGCTCTCGTCGCGGGCATAGGCGGCTTCAAGGCCGGCCACGGCGGTCGCTGCGGTGTATTCGGCGGCGCTGTCGACGATCAGGTTGTAGGCGGCGCTGACGCGGTCCCAGCGGTTGTCGCGGTCCATCGCGTAGTAGCGGCCGATCAGGCTGGCGATGCGGCCCTTGCCGAGCTTGGCGAAGGTGGCGTCGAGCAGTTCGATGGACGATTGCGCGCTGCGCGGCGGCGTGTCGCGGCCGTCAAGGAAGGCATGCAGGTAGATCTTCTCGGCACCACGCTGCGCGGCCAGTTCGGCCATGGCGATCAGGTGGTCCTGGTGGCTGTGCACGCCGCCGTCGGAGAGCAGGCCGAGGATATGCACGGCCTTGCCGGCACTGGCGGCTTTTTCCACGGCACCGACGAGCACCGGGTTTTCGAAGAACTCGCCGTCACGGATGGCCTTGGTCACCCGGGTGAAGTCCTGGTACACCACGCGGCCGGCGCCGAGGTTCATGTGACCGACTTCCGAGTTGCCCATCTGCCCGTCGGGCAGACCCACGTCCATGCCGGAGCCGGAGATCAGACCGTGCGGCTGGGTGGCGCGCAGGCGGTCGTAGACCGGCGTGTTGGCAGCGAAGATGGCGTTGTATTCGGGGCTTTCGCTGTGACCGAAGCCATCCAGGATGATCAGGACCAGGGGTTTAGGCGTACTCGTCATCAATCAAACTCACGGTTGTTCAAAGATGATAAAGACACGCATTTTAGGGCAAATCCGCCAGCGACGGCGAATATTCCTCCCATTGCCCGACCAGCGCGGTCAGGCATGCAGCATGAAGGCGCGTTTGCCGCCAGCCCGGTGGGCTTTGGCGGTCATGGGGGGCTGTGTATACTGGCCGCCATTTTCAATCGCCTGGAACACCCCTGATGGTTGCTCACCTGATTCAATTCGCGACAGATCACTTCATCCTGGTGGCCATTTTCGTCGTCCTGCTGGTCCTGCTGCTGGTCAATGAAGTCCGCCGTGGCGGCCAGAGCCTGAGCAACGGCCAATTGACCGCACTGGTCAACGCCGACAAGGCCGTGGTGATCGATATCCGCACTGCCAAGGAATATTCGGCCGGGCATATCGTCGGCGCGCTGAGCATGCCGCAGGACAAAGTGGCCGGCCGCATGACCGAGCTGGAAAAACACAAAGACAAGACCCTGATCGTCGTCGACGCGATGGGCCAGCAGTCCGGTACCCTGTGCCGCGAACTGCTCAAGGCTGGTTACACCGCCGCCAAGCTCAGCGGTGGCGTTTCCAGCTGGAAAGCCGATAACCTGCCCCTGGTGAAGTGATATGAAGCCCGTCATCGTCTATTCCAGCGACTACTGCCCCTACTGCATGCGCGCCAAGTACCTGCTCGAGAGCAAGGGCGTGGCGTTCGAGGAGATCAAGGTCGACGGCAAACCCCAGGTTCGCGCCGAAATGAGCCAGAAGGCCGGCCGTACCTCGGTGCCGCAGATCTGGATCGGCAGCACGCATGTCGGTGGATGCGATGACCTCTATGCCCTGGAGCGCGCGGGCAAGCTCGACGCGCTGCTGGCGGCCTGATTCGCACTGCATTCAAGAACATTAGGAAAAGGATCTGCCATGACTGACCAACAGAACAACGGCGCTGGTGCTGAAGAAACCGCACCACAATTCTCCCTGCAGCGCATCTACGTGCGCGATCTATCGTTCGAGGCTCCGAAAAGCCCGCAGATCTTCCGCCAGCAGTGGGAACCGAGCGTATCGCTGGACCTGAACACCCGCCAGAAAGCCCTGGAAGGCGACTTCCACGAAGTGGTGCTGACCCTGTCGGTGACCGTCAAGAACGGTGACGAAGTGGCCTTCATCGCCGAAGTGCAACAGGCCGGCATCTTCCTGATCGCCAACCTCGATGCCGCTTCGATGAGCCACACCCTCGGCGCGTTCTGCCCGAACATCCTGTTCCCGTACGCCCGCGAGACCCTGGACAGCCTGGTGACCCGTGGTTCGTTCCCGGCGCTGATGCTGTCGCCGGTCAACTTCGACGCCCTGTACGCGCAAGAGATGCAGCGCATGCAGGAAGCCGGTGAAGTGCCGACCGTGCAGTAATTTCTGCCGGTAAAGCAAAAGGCGACCTTCGTGGTCGCCTTTTTCATGTCTCTTGCTGGTGATAGGGCCCGAGCGGCAAGCGCATCAGCTTCCGGCAAACTCCTGCTGGCGCCACGCCTCGTACACCGTCACCGCCACGGTATTGGACAGGTTCAAGCTCCGGCACCCCGGCCGCATCGGCAGGCGCAGGCGTTGTTCGGCAGGCAGGCTGTCCAGCACCTCGGCCGGCAGGCCACGGCTTTCGGGCCCGAACAGGAAAGCGTCACCGGGCAGGTACTCGACCTCATGGAACGGGTGCGAGCCTTTGGTAGTGAACGCGAACAGTCGAGGCTGATTCAGGCTTTCCAGGCATTCGGCCAGGCTTTGGTGGCGCTGTAGCGTGGCATACTCGTGGTAGTCCAGCCCCGCGCGCCGCAGGCGCTTGTCGTCCAGCTCGAAGCTGATGGGCTCGATCAGGTGCAGGGCGCAGCCGCTGTTGGCGCACAGGCGGATGATGTTGCCGGTATTCGGCGGAATTTCTGGTTGAAAAAGGATGACGTGAAACATGCACGGCTCCAAGCGTGAAGATGACGAGCATTCTACCCCCGAACCCGACCCGCGTTCGAAGGCCTGGCCGCGGGTGCTGCTGTCGCTGGCGATCTTCGGCATGCTCGTGGGCCTGATGATCGGCCGGCTGACGGCGCCCGAGGAGCGGGTGCTGGAGCAGGTCGAGGTGGTGCAGGGCGGGCTGGACCTATGGTTCAACGAAGAGCCGCAACTGCATGGCGAGAATGTCGAGGGTACCGTGGCCGTGGTGTTCCAGGCCGAGGGCAAGGCCGCGCGGGGCCAGTTGATGTTGCAGGGCAAGCCGGTGGGCTGGCGTTTGCAGAAGAGCGAGGAAGGCTTGCTGTTGACGCTGGTCGCTGCGCGCCCCCTGCGCGGCGAATGGACCGGCGCGCAGGAGGTGGGGCGTTGGCGGGTGCAGGTCAGGCTGCACGAATAAAAGAGGGGATATCCCGGCCTGCCTGTACCGAGGTCCCCGAAACTGGAGGTACTCGATACAAAGCAGGGAGCGTGCCAGGTCTTGCAGGCCCTGAAATGCGGTGTTCCGGCCATTTTTCGAGGGTTTTGAAGGCTAATCTGCCTTGTGCTGGTGCATGCGGCACAGCAACGGTGCAGCTGGGACCTGATAGTTTTGCCAGTTTCGGCCACTGCCAGCATTGGTTAACGTTCTGCTCATGAATCATGCTCCTGTGGGAGGGATTGTTCATGAGCCTGCACTTGCCGATGCTCGATCACCAGCGATCATCTTTCGGGGGGAGTTCCTACTCCAGGGCGTATACGCCATACGGTGCCGCTGCATTTGCAGAAGGCCCGACTGTCGGCTTCTGCGGGCAGCTCTGCGAAAGACCTATGGGCACCTATCAACTGGGCAACGGCTACCGTTGCTATTCGCCAACCGCATTGCGCTTCCTGTCACCGGATCGCCACAGCCCATTCGGCAGAGGGGGGCTCAACGCATATGGCTATTGTGCTGGTGACCCAGTCAATCGGAGTGATCCTGGTGGGCGCTGGTGGGCATTGGTGAGAGATGCCGTCTTTTCGGGCCTCGTCTTTCAGGATGGGGCAAGGGATCTGCACAAAAGCCTCCTGAGCAGGGTAGAGGTGCAGGCGAAAAAGGTGCATTCGACCGATCATCGTGTGCTGAACGAGGTGGCCCCTAGCCTGACACGGCTCACCGTCGATAGTGGTGAGGTCGCCTTGGGAGGGCTTGCGTTTGCCACCAATGCGCTTCAGTTGGCGGGTGTGGCGGTGAACCCTGTTGTGGGCAGTGTGGCGGCATGGGCGAGTTTTGTGCTCTGGGGAGCGAAGAAAGCTGCCCTGTTTCGTGAGGCAAGTCAGGCGCAGGATCCCTTGCACTATCTGAGGCTGAGTAGCGTGAAACAGGAACAGAAAATTCCTGCGTTGTTCGGGCAAGTGAAGGAGTCAATCAACGCCGGCACGGCCTCGGATCTGTCCGAGGTAGTAGTACAGCAGGCATACAATGACGTTCCTGAGGCCGGCGGTGAATTAAGGGGCATGCAGTAAGTCGATCTATTCCTGCTTCATGTCTGTTGCGCTCTATTGGCAGTTGAGTCGCCAATTGGTCTGAATCATGTGTGCCTACGAGAGGGCCATGTTTGGCCCTCCCAGGTTTGCAGCAGGTCGATGCTCAGTGCTCTTCCCCCTCATCATCATCCCCCCCATCTACCTTCATCCCCAGCTCCTTGATCTTGCGCGTCAAGGTGTTGCGCCCCCACCCCAGCAACAATGCCGCATCACGACGACGCCCGGCGGTGTGCTTGAGCGCGGTTTCGATCATGATCCGCTCGAAACTGGGCACGGCGCTGTCCAGCAGGTTGGTCTGGCCGCGGGCAAGGGCCTGGTCGGCCCACTGACGCAAGGCCTGCTCCCAGTTGGTCACCGGCGCGGCGTCCTGGGGCAGGTTGAGCAGCTCTGGCGGCAGGTCGCCGACCAGCACTTCGCGGCTGGAAGCCATCACGGTGATCCAGCGGCAGGTGTTCTCCAGCTGGCGTACATTGCCCGGCCAGGGCAGGTTGCGGATGAACGCTTCGGTCTCGGGCTTGAGCAGCTTGGGCTCCACCGCCAACTCCTGAGCGGCGCGGCCGAGGAAATGGCGGGCCAGCGCCGGGATGTCCTCGCGCCGGTCGGCCAGGCGCGGGATATGGATGCGGATCACGTTGAGGCGGTGGAACAGGTCCTCACGAAACTTGCCGGCCTGTACCAGGGACTCGAGGTTCTGGTGGGTGGCGGCGATGATGCGCACATCCACCTTCACCGGCACATGGCCGCCGACCCGGTAGAACTCGCCGTCGGCCAGCACTCGCAGCAGGCGGGTCTGGGTATCGGCGGGCATGTCGCCGATCTCGTCGAGGAACAGAGTGCCGCCGTCGGCCTGCTCGAAACGCCCGCGACGCAGGTTGGCGGCGCCGGTGAAGGCGCCCTTTTCATGGCCGAACAGTTCGGACTCCATCAGGTCCTTGGGGATCGCCGCCATGTTCAGGGCAATGAACGGCGATGCCGCACGCGGGCTGTGGCGGTGCAGGGCATGGGCCACCAGCTCTTTGCCGGTACCCGACTCACCATTGATCAGCACGGTGATGTTGGAGTGGCTGAGGCGGCCGATGGCGCGGAACACCTCCTGCATCGCCGGTGCCTCGCCGATGATCTCCGGGGTGCGGGCCAGCGCCTGAGGCACTTCCAGGGCCTGTTGCTCCTGGGCGTGCTGGTTGGCGCGTTTGACCAGCGACACTGCTTCGTCGACATCGAACGGCTTGGGCAGGTACTCGAAGGCACCACCCTGGTACGACGCCACGGCGCTGTCCAGGTCGGAGTGGGCGGTCATGATGATCACCGGCAGCCCAGGGTGCTGGTCGCGGATCTGGGCGAGCAGGTCGAGACCGCTGGCGCCGGGCATGCGGATATCCGAGATGATCACGTCCGGTTGCTGGCGGGCCAGGCGGCCCATGACACCATCGGCGCTGTCGAAGCTCTGGGTGGTCATGCCTTCCTGCTGCAGGGCCTTTTCCAAGACCCAGCGGATGGAACGATCATCATCGACGATCCAGACGGTTTCACTTCGGCTCATGGGGCGGTGGCTCCTTGTTCCAGGGGCAGGTAGATCGAGAAGGTGGTGTGGCCGGCGTGGCTTTCACATTCGATCAGGCCCTGGTGCTGGCTGATGATGTTCTGGGTAATGGCCAGGCCCAGCCCGGTACCGTCCGGGCGGCCGCTGACCATGGGATAGAAGAGCGTGTCCTGCAGTTCCGCGGGGATGCCTGGGCCGTTGTCGATGATCTCGATCCGCGCCACCAGGCGGTGGCGCACATGGCCGATGGTGAACTGGCGCACGGCGCGACTGCGCAGGGTGATACGGCCCAGGCGCAGTTCGTTCTGCCCGGCGATGGCCTGCATGGCGTTGCGCACGATATTGAGCACGGCCTGGATCATCTGCTCGCGGTCGATCAGCACGTCCGGCAGGCTCGGGTCGTAGTCGCGCACCAGTGTGATGCCGCCCTGGCTCTCCGCCTCGACCAGGCTGCATACCCGTTCGAGCACTTCGTGGATATTGGTCATGGACAACGACGGCAGCTTGTTCGAGCCAAGCATGCGGTCGACCAGGTTGCGCAGGCGGTCGGCCTCTTCAATGATCACATTGGTGTAATCGCGCAGGCCATCCTCGGGCAGCTCGCGGGCCAGCAGTTGCGCCGCGCCGCGAATGCCGCCGAGGGGGTTCTTGATCTCGTGGGCAAGGCCGCGCACCAGCATCTTGGTGGTCTCCTGCTTGCTCAGCTGGGCCTCCTCCTTGGTGATGCGCAGCAGGCGGTCACGCGGGTGCACTTCCAGCAGCAGCAGGGTCTGGCCTTGGTGCAGGATGGGCGTGACGGCGTAGTCGACGGTGATGCTCTGGCCGGTCAGCGAGGTCAGCTGGGCTTCGCGCTTGGTGAACGGGTGCGCCTGTTCCACCGCCTGGCGCAGCGAGTTGAGTGCCTCGGCCGATTCGGTGAACAGCTCGCTGATGAACTGGCCATGGCTGCGCTGGCCACTGACAGCCAGGAGCATTTCCGCGGCTGGATTCATGTACTCCAGGCGCAGTTCGGCATTGAGCAGGAGCGTGGCCGTGGTCAGGTTGTCCAGAAGCAGACGGTGCTGTGCATCGCTGATGGTCATAAGGCGTCGGTGACCTCTGTTGGCACTCTTTTGGCGCCCCGGCCAGACCTGGGGCGCGCACGGATGACGTGCAGGATGCAATGAAAATGCAAGAACCAAACCAAGGCTCCGAAAAGAAGCGGGATTTCCGGATAAAGTCGCGTGTGCGCGCAAATTCGGCACACAAAGTCTTGGTTAAACGATTCTTGCGACCCAAACTGGGCTGCATGTCGAGGCGCTCGGCCTAGCTATGCACCAATATGGAGCATAGGGTGGTCAGGCGTTTTTGCACAGTTGGCCGGTGGCGCGGATCAGTGCGAGGTGTCGCGTGGCTTCGTGGGTGCGGCGCTGCAGTGCGTCGGCCAGGTAACCGGGGCATTTGATCGTGGCCCCCTGGTCGAACCGGGCAAGGGCCACGAGCAGTTGCGCCTGAAGGCGGTCTAATGTGGGGCGCACATCTTGGCCAAGATCACGTCGAGGCAGGTCGGGTGCTCGCCGTTCCCGGTGCCAGCTGTCAAGCAGGTAGTACTGGAGCAGTTTGCTGGCCTCGATCTGGTCTGCGAAGAATGCTTCGGCGCGTGCGGGGTCCAGTTGGTAGGCGGTTGCGGCCTGGCGTGCACTAGCCAGAACCAGTTGCTCGCGTTCCACGGCCTGCACAGGTTGCCCTCGGTCCCATTTGTGCAGGGCGACTGCTTCGGCAAGGTCAAGGCGGCGCTCGATGGCGTCGAGCAAGGTGTCGAGGTCCGAAGTGGGCGGCGGCGCGGCGCTGCAACCAGACAGTGCAAGGCAGCAAGTGAAGGCGAGGTGGGTGGTACGCATGGCGATCTCCTGGATGGGTGGAGAGTCGAGTGTCGCAGTGCTGCCAAATACGGCTGTAGGCCTAGTCCGATGATGCCGATGCAAAAATGGAAACGGCCTCCTGAAGGAGGCCGTCCTGATGTTACCGACGCGAGGCGCGGATCAGATCAGCAGCTGTAGTACAGCTCGTATTCCAGCGGGTGCACGAAGGTGCGGACCTTGATCTCTTCTTCGCTCTTCAGCTCGATGAAGGCATCGATGAAGTCGTCGGAGAACACGCCGCCCTTGGTCAGGAACGCACGGCCTTTGTCCAGCTCTTCCAGGGCTTCCTTCAGGCTGCCACAGACTTGCGGGATTTCCTTGGCCTCTTCAGGCGGCAGGTCGTACAGGTTCTTGTCGGCGGCATCGCCTGGGTGGATCTTGTTCTGGATACCGTCCAGGCCTGCCATCAGCAGGGCCGCGAAGGCCAGGTACGGGTTGGCCGACGGGTCCGGGAAGCGTGCTTCGATACGGCGGGCTTTCGGGCTGCCGACGTAAGGAATACGGATCGAGGCGGAACGGTTGCGCGCCGAGTAGGCCAGCATTACCGGGGCTTCGAAACCTGGGACCAGACGCTTGTAGGAGTTGGTCGACGGGTTGGTGAAGCCGTTCAGGGCCTTGCCGTGCTTGATGATGCCGCCGATGAAGTACAGGGCGGTATCGGACAGGCCGGCATAGCCTTCGCCGGAGAAGGTGTTCTTGCCGTCTTTCCAGATCGACATGTGCACGTGCATGCCCGAGCCGTTGTCGCCGTACAGAGGCTTGGGCATGAAGGTGGCGGTACGGCCATAGGCGTCGGCAACGTTGTGCACGACGTATTTCAGGGCCTGTACTTCGTCAGCTTTCTTCACCAGGGTGTTGAACTTGACGCCGATTTCGTTCTGGCCGGCAGTCGCCACTTCGTGGTGGTGAACTTCGACGGTCTGGCCCATTTCTTCCAGGGCGTTGCACATGGCGGTGCGGATTTCGTGGTCGTGGTCGAACGGCGGAACCGGGAAGTAGCCGCCTTTCACGCCCGGACGGTGGCCTTTGTTGCCGCCTTCCACGTCAGCGCCGGTCATCCACGAGCCTTGCTCGGAGAAGATCTTGAACATCGAGCCGGAGATGTCCGAGTGGAACTTCACTTCGTCGAAGATGAAGAACTCAGGCTCTGGGCCTGCGAACACGGTGTCACCGATGCCGGTGCTCTTCAGGTACTCTTCGGCGCGCTTGGCGATGCCGCGCGGGTCACGATCGTAGCCCTGCATGCTCGACGGGTCGACGATGTCGCAGGTGATGATCAGGGTCGGTTCTTCGGTGAACGGGTCCAGCACGGCGGTTTCGTCAACCGGCATCAGGATCATGTCGGAGGCTTCGATGCCTTTCCAGCCAGCGATGGAGGAGCCGTCGAACATCTTGCCGACTTCGAAGAAGTCTTCGTCCAGGCCATCGCGCGCCGGCATGGTCACGTGATGCTGAATGCCCTTGGTGTCCGTGAAACGCAGATCAATCCACTTGACGTCATGATCTTTGATGAGTTGAACCGACTTCGACATATTGTCCTCCGGATGGTCTAGGGCGCAGTTGGCCGCTGCCCTGGAAATAAGGGTGTCGCTGGGCGCGGATAGTCGGCCAAGCTTACCTGCCTCACAAGGGAGCAAATTGCATGCCAGTGCCCGAAAATGGCCTGCACGCGATAAAAGGAGGCGGTGCTGGGCATTTGCTGGTGATCTGGATGGCTGCTGTGCACTCATGTGATGCGTTTTTTAACTTTGCCGCACCGTTATGGTGCGCTCTGTGCGTGCAGGGCTACATCGCGGGGCAGGCAACATAAATCCAACCTTCTGGACAAAAGTTGGTCAAAAGCTGAGCAATTTCCGCTATAATTCGCGCCCCTCATTTTCGGTAGGCCCTGGGCGCGCTGTTAAACCAATGAAACTTATCGTCAAAGTCTTCCCAGAAATCACCATCAAGAGCCGGCCGGTGCGCAAGCGCTTCATCCGCCAGCTCGCCAAGAACATCCGCAACGTGCTCAAGGACCTTGATCCCGAGCTCGCGGTTGATGGTGTCTGGGATAATCTCGAGGTGGTCACCCGCGTCGAGGACGAAAAGCTCCAGCGCGAAATGATCGAGCGCCTCACCTGCACGCCGGGTATCACCCACTTCCTGCAGGTCGAGGAGTATGCACTGGGCGATTTCGACGACATCGTCGCCAAGTGCAAGCACCACTTTGGCCACCTGCTGGCCGGCAAGCGCTTCTCGGTACGCTGCAAGCGCGGCGGCCACCACGATTTCACCTCGATGGACGTCGACCGCTACGTCGGCAGCCAACTGCGCCAGCAGTGCGGCGCCGCCGGCATCGACCTGAAGACCCCAGAAGTCGTGGTGCGCATGGAGATCCGCGACCAGCGCCTGTACGTGATTCACAATCAGCACAACGGCATTGGCGGCTACCCGCTGGGCGCACTGGAACAGACCCTGGTGCTGATGTCCGGTGGCTTCGACTCCACCGTCGCGGCCTACCAGATGATGCGCCGCGGACTGATGACCCATTTCTGCTTCTTCAACCTCGGTGGCCGTGCCCACGAGCTGGGCGTGATGGAAGTGGCTCACTACCTGTGGAAGAAGTACGGCAGCAGCCAGCGCGTACTGTTCATCAGCGTGCCGTTCGAGGAAGTGGTCGGCGAGATCCTCAACAAGGTCGACAACAGCTACATGGGCGTCACCCTCAAGCGCATGATGCTGCGCGGCGCCGCGCACATGGCCGACCGTCTGCAGATCGACGCGCTGGTCACCGGCGAGGCGATCTCCCAGGTGTCGAGCCAGACCTTGCCGAACCTGTCGATCATCGACTCGGCCACCGACAAGCTGGTGCTGCGCCCGCTGCTGGCCAGCCACAAGCAGGACATCATCGACCAGGCCACCGAGATCGGCACCGCCGACTTCGCCAAGCACATGCCCGAATATTGCGGCGTGATCTCGGTGAACCCGACTACCCATGCCAAGCGTCACCGCATGGAGCACGAAGAGAAGCAGTTCGACATGGCCGTGCTGGAGCGCGCCCTGGAGCGTGCCAAGTTCATCTCCATCGACCATGTGATCGACGAACTGGGCAAGGACATCGAAATCGAGGAAGTGGCCGACGCGCTGCCAGGCCAGATCGTCATCGACATTCGTCACCCCGACGCCCAGGAGGACGAACCTCTGGTGCTGGAAGGCATCGAAGTCCAGGCCATGCCGTTCTACGCCATCAACAGCAAGTTCAAGCACCTGGACCCCACGCGCCAGTACTTGCTGTATTGCGACAAGGGTGTGATGAGCCGTCTGCACGCACACCACCTGCTCAGTGAGGGACATGCCAATGTGCGTGTTTATCGTCCGACATAAGACGCCAGGGCTGTATGGCGGCAGCATCCGCCATCGCCCTCCCGACCACCGGGCCCGCTGAGCCGTAAACCGTACATATTGGCCGCCTACACTGGCGGCAACCGAATCCTCTGATCGAGATACAGTTGTGATCGAAAATCTGCGTAACATCGCCATCATCGCCCACGTTGACCATGGTAAAACCACCCTGGTCGACAAACTCCTGCGCCAGTCCGGCACCCTGGAGCGTAACGAGCTCAACGACGAGCGCGTCATGGACTCCAACGACCAGGAAAAAGAGCGCGGCATTACCATTCTGGCGAAAAACACCGCCATCAACTGGAACGGCTACCACATCAACATCGTCGACACCCCCGGTCACGCCGACTTCGGTGGCGAGGTTGAGCGTGTAATGTCGATGGTCGACTCCGTGCTGCTGCTGGTCGACGCCCAGGACGGCCCGATGCCGCAAACCCGCTTCGTGACCAAGAAGGCCTTCGAAGCTGGCCTCAAGCCAATCGTCGTGATCAACAAGGTCGACCGTCCGGGCGCGCGTCCTGACTGGGTTCTGGACCAGATCTTCGACCTGTTCGACAACCTCGGCGCCACCGACGAACAGCTGGACTTCAAAGTCGTCTACGCCTCGGCCCTGAACGGCATCGCCGGTCTGGACCACACCGCCATGGGCGAAGACATGACCGCCCTGTACCAGTCGATCGTCGACAACGTACCGGCGCCGGACGTTGACCGTGAAGGTTCGTTCCAGATGCAGATCTCGGCACTGGACTACAACAGCTTCCTCGGTGTTATCGGTGTTGGCCGTATCGCCCGTGGCCGCATCAAGCCGAACACCCCGGTTGTTGCCATCGATGTCGACGGCAAGAAGCGTAACGGCCGTATTCTGAAGCTGATGGGCCACCACGGCCTGCACCGCGTCGACGTCGAAGAAGCCCAGGCTGGCGACATCGTCTGCATCAGCGGTTTCGACGAGCTGTTCATCTCCGACACCCTGTGCGCCCCGGACGCGGTAGAAGCGATGAAGCCGCTGACCGTCGACGAGCCAACCGTCTCGATGACCTTCCAGGTCAACGACTCGCCGTTCTGCGGCAAGGAAGGCAAGTTCGTCACCAGCCGTAACATCAAGGACCGTCTGGACAAAGAGCTGCTGTACAACGTTGCCCTGCGCGTCCAGGAAACCGACTCCCCTGACAAGTTCAAGGTATCGGGCCGTGGTGAGCTGCACCTGTCCGTTCTGATCGAAACCATGCGCCGTGAAGGCTTCGAGATGGCCGTAGGCCGTCCTGAAGTGATCATCCGCGAAGTCGACGGCGTCAAGCAGGAGCCGTTCGAGAACGTCACCATCGACATCCCTGAAGAATCCCAGGGCAAGGTCATGGAAGAAATGGGTCTGCGTAAAGGCGACCTGACCAACATGGTGCCGGATGGCAAGGGCCGTGTTCGCCTGGAATACAACATTCCAGCCCGTGGTCTGATCGGTTTCCGTAACCAGTTCCTGACCCTGACCAACGGTGCAGGCATCCTGACCTCGATCTTCGATCGCTACGACACCATGAAGTCGGGCCAGATGTCCGGCCGTCTGAACGGCGTACTGGTTTCGGTCGAGACCGGCAAGGCACTGACCTACTCGCTGGAAACCCTGCAGGCGCGCGGCAAGCTGTTCGTCGAGCACGGCCAGGAGATCTACAACGGTCAGATCATCGGCCTGAACAGCCGCGACAACGACCTGGGCGTGAACCCGACCAAAGGCAAGAAGCTCGACAACATGCGTGCTTCGGGCAAGGACGAAGTCATCGCCCTGGTACCGCCGGTTCGCCACACCCTGGAACAGGCTCTGGAGTTCATCCAGGACGACGAGCTGTGCGAAGTCACGCCGAAGTCGATCCGTCTGCGCAAGAAGATCCTGGACGAAGGCGAGCGTACCCGCGCTGCCAAGAAAGCCAAGAACTGAGTTAGCTCAGGCTGAATGAAAACGCCCCCGGTCGAAAGGCCGGGGGCGTTTTTGTTTGCCTTCAGAAATACAGGCCGCTTTGCAGCCCCAGCATTTCAGGCGTGGCGCAGTCTCAGCGCCCGACCACCTTGGGCTTGTACGCGCAATACCCCGGCCGCGGCCCGACCTTGGGGTGGTTGCGGCAGGTATCCGGGCGCTTGTCGTAGATGGTGCACAGGCGGCTCTTGCGATCCAGGTACATGCAGTCATCGTTGCTCATCCGGGTCAGGGTGAAGATCCCCGACTTCTGGTTGAAGCGCTCGATGATGCCTTCCTTCTGCAGGCGCTTGGCCACGTTCTTTGGTGGTTCGTCTTTCTCGAATTCGTCCACCACGCCAATGCGGATCAGATCCTTGATCTTCACCTCCACCGGCAGGGTGCAACAGGTCGAGTGGCAGCCACCGCACATATGGCTGGCATAGCGCTGCCAGGTCTCCAGGCGGTCGACTTCGGCGGCGGCGATCAGGGTCGTTTTCATGGTTATGGGGTGAATCACGGTCTTGGGGCGCGCGATCATACCGGAGTTGTTCAATTTGTGAACAACCTTTTGCCCGATTCCCCTGGTGGTTGATGAAAACCGCGAACGCTCGCTGTCGCTGTGTGTCAGAGCGTCTAGGCTGAACACTCTCCCTGCGCTTTCGCCTACTTGCCCGAGGATGCCGCATGTCCCAGGAAAACAAGGCCCGTGAGGCCAAAGCTCATACCGACGAGGTGGCCGCGTTCCGCGCCGCCGTGCTGGCCAAGCTGACCTACGCCGTTGGCAAGGACCCGGAACACGCCTTCGACCACGACTGGTTCGAGGCCATTGCCCTGGCTGCCCGCGACCATATGGTCGACCACTGGATGGATCACACTCGCCAGGCCTACCGCCGTAGCCAGAAACGGGTGTATTACCTCTCCCTCGAGTTTCTCATCGGCCGCCTGCTGTACGACAGCCTGAGCAATCTGGGTTACCTGGAGATCGCCCGCGAGGCCCTCGAAGGCCTGGACGTCGACCTGGAGCGCATCCGCCTGCTCGAGCCCGATGCGGCGCTGGGCAACGGTGGCCTCGGGCGCCTGGCGGCGTGCTTCATGGAGAGCATGTCGACCCTGGGTATTGCCGCCCATGGCTATGGCATTCGCTACGAGCACGGGTTGTTCCGCCAGGCGGTGGTCGATGGCTGGCAGCAGGAGCAGACCGAGAACTGGCTGGACTTTGGTAACCCCTGGGAGTTCGAGCGGGCCGAAGTGATCTATCCGATCAGTTTCGGCGGCAGCGTCGAGACCGTGCAGGAAGGCAATGGCCAGCAACGTCAGGTTTGGTGGCCGGGCGAGACGGTGCGGGCGGTGGCCTATGACACGCCGGTGGTCGGCTGGCGCGGCTCCAGCGTCAATACCCTGCGCCTGTGGCGTGCCCGGGCGCTGGAGGAGCTGCACCTGGAACGCTTCAATGCTGGTGACCACCTGGGCGCGGTGGCCGAGGTGGCCCGCGCCGAAAGCATCTCGCGAGTGTTGTACCCGGCCGACAGCACCGAGGCTGGCCAGGAGTTGCGCCTGCGCCAGGAGTACTTCTTCGTTTCGGCGTCGCTGCAGGACCTGCTGCGACGCCACCTGAACATGCACAAGGACCTGCTCAACCTGCCGGATGCCGCGGCCATCCAGCTCAACGACACCCACCCGTCGATTGCCGTGGCCGAGCTGATGCGCCTGCTGGTCGACCAGCACGAAATCCCCTGGGACAAAGCGTGGGCGCTGACCGTCGGCACCCTGGCCTACACCAACCACACCTTGTTGCCCGAAGCCCTGGAAACCTGGCCGGTGGCATTGATGGAGCGCATGCTGCCGCGGCACATGCAGATCATCTACCTGATCAACGCCTACCATATCGACGCACTGCGGGCCAAAGGCCTGCACGACTTCGACGTGCTGCGCGCGGTGTCGTTGATCGAGGAGGACAATGGCCGCCGGGTACGCATGGGCAACCTCGCGTTCCTCGGCTCGCACAGCGTCAACGGCGTCTCGGCGCTGCACAGCAAGCTGATGAAAAGCACGGTGTTCGCCGAGCTGCACAAGCTTTACCCGCAGCGAATCAACAACAAGACCAACGGCATCACCTTCCGCCGTTGGCTGTACCAGGCCAACCCGCCGCTCACGGCGATGCTGATCGAGGCGCTGGGGCCGGAGGTGCTGGATGACCCGGAAGGCAAGCTCAAGGCACTGGCGCCCTTCGCCGACAAGGCCACCTTCCGCAAGCAGTTCGCCGCCCAGCGCCTGCACAGCAAGCGCGCCCTGGCCAGCATTATCCAGGACAGGTTGGGCGTGACGGTCAACCCGGAGGCGCTGTTCGACGTGCAGGTCAAACGCATCCACGAGTACAAGCGCCAGTTGCTCAACCTGCTGCATACGGTGGCGCTGTACCAGGCCATCCGCAACGACCCCGGCACTGACTGGGTGCCGCGGGTGAAGATTTTCGCCGGCAAGGCGGCGGCCAGCTACCACCAGGCCAAGCTGATCATCAAGCTGGCCAACGACATTGCCCGGGTGGTCAATAACGACCCCACGGTGCGCGGCCTGCTCAAGGTGGTGTTCCTGCCCAACTACAACGTCAGCCTGGCTGAGAGCATCATTCCGGCGGCGGACCTGTCCGAGCAGATTTCCACGGCCGGCTACGAGGCCTCCGGCACCAGCAACATGAAGTTCGGCCTCAATGGCGCGTTGACCATCGGCACCCTCGATGGCGCCAACGTCGAGATGTGCGAGCAGGTAGGGGCGGAGAACATGTTCATCTTCGGCCTGACCGCGCAGCAGGTGGAGGCACGCAAGCGCAGCGGCGACTTTGGCGCCGCGTCGGCGATCGCCGCCTCCCACCGCCTGGGCGACGTGCTGCAGGCGATTCGCAGCGGGGTGTTCTCGCCTGATGATCCGGCGCGCTATGCCGGCTTGGTGGACGGGCTGATCGCCTACGACCGCTTCCTGGTGTGCGCCGACTTCGATGCCTACTGGGACGCCCAGCGGCGGGTCGAGGAGTTGTGGCACGCGCCGCAGGACTGGTGGCGCGTGGCAGTGCTGAACACGGCGCGCATGGGCTGGTTCTCGTCTGACCGGACCATTCGCGAGTATGCGAGCGAGATCTGGAAGGCCTTGGATTGAAGCGTGGGGCTGCGCGGCAGCCCCGATCGACCAGCTGCGTGAACTCAATGGCCAAAGCGCCGTCTGATCCGCCAGTCGAGTCTCTTTGCTCGCTAGCCTGCAACTCTCCCTGTAAACTGCGGGGGTTTTTCTCCCCCTTTCCTTTTCGGAGCCATACATGTCCCGCGTTACCCTGAGTCGCTATCTGATTGAGCAGACCCGCAGCAACAATACCCCTGCCGATCTGCGCTTCCTGATCGAAGTGGTGGCGCGTGCGTGCAAGGAGATCAGTCACCACGTGTCCAAGGGCGCCCTGGGCGGCGTGCTGGGCAGCATGGGCACCGAGAACGTGCAGGGCGAGGTGCAGAAGAAGCTCGACGTGATTTCCAACGACATCCTGCTCGAAGCCAACGAGTGGGGCGGTCACCTGGCCGGCATGGCCTCCGAAGAGATGGACAATGCCTACCAGATCCCGGGCAAGTACCCCAAAGGCGCCTACCTGCTGGTCTTTGACCCGCTGGACGGCTCGTCGAACATCGACGTCAACGTCTCGGTCGGCACCATCTTCTCGGTGCTGCGTTGCCCGAACGAATACCTGAGCCAGAACGAAACCCTGAACGAGAATGCATTCCTGCAGCCAGGCACCCAGCAGGTCGCCGCCGGCTACGCCATCTACGGCCCGCAGACCATGCTGATCCTGACCCTGGGCAACGGCGTCAAGGGCTTCACCCTGGACCGCGAGCTGGGCAGCTTCGTCCTGACCCACGAAAACATCCAGGTACCGGCCACCACCGCCGAGTTCGCCATCAACATGTCCAACCAGCGCCACTGGGAAGCCCCGGTGCAACGCTACGTGGGCGAGCTGCTGGCCGGCGAGACCGGGCCGCTGAAAAAGAACTACAACATGCGCTGGATCGCCTCCATGGTGGCCGATGTGCATCGCATCCTGACCCGTGGCGGCCTGTTCATGTACCCACGCGATGCCCGCGAGCCGAGCAAGCCGGGCAAGCTGCGCCTGATGTACGAAGCCAACCCGATGTCGTTCATCATCGAACAGGCAGGCGGCGCCTCCACCAACGGTTACGAGCGTATCCTCGACATCAAGCCGGAGAGCCTGCACCAGCGTGTGTCGGTGATCCTCGGCTCGAAGGAAGAGGTCGAGCGCGTCACCGCCTACCACAAGGAGTAAGTCATGCTCGCACCTTGGCAGCCGTTGCTGGAGTGGTGGTTCGGTTGGGGCACAAGTGCCCAGGCCGTGGCTGACGAGAAGAACACGCTGTGGTTCGGCAAGCATCACGACGTCGATGCCCAGGCGCTGTTCGGCGACCTGGTCGAGCAAGCCCTGGCGGGCGGGCTCGACGAGTGGCAGCAGAGCCCCCAGGGCTGGCTCGGTCTGGTGCTGCTGCTGGATCAGTTGCCGCGCATGATCTATCGCGACACGCCGCGTGCCTTCGAGGGTGACCGGCGTGCCCAGGTAGTGGCCATGCAGGGGTTGCAGAAGGGCTGGGACTACCAGCTGCTGCCGATCCAGCGGGTGTTCGTGCTGCTGGTACTGGAGCACGCCGAGGTGCTGGACTGGCAAAACCTGTGCGTCGAGCGTTACCAGACCTTGCTGGACGAGCAGCCCGAGGCCAACCGTCGGTTGTTCGAAGGCTTCCTCGACTATGCCGAGCAGCACCAGCGGGTGATCGCCCGCTTCGGGCGCTTCCCGCACCGCAACCTGGTGCTGAACCGCCCGAGCACCAGTGAAGAGATGGACTTCTTGCTGGAGCCTGGGTCCAGGTTCTAGTGCCAGTGGGGCCGCGAAGCGGCCCCAGCCATCTCAGATCCTGAAACTACCCACCAGATGCTTCAACCGCTCGACCTGATGCTCCAGGTCGGTGCAGGCACGCAAGGTGCTCTGCAGGTTCTGCACCCCTTCCTGATTCAGCGTATTGATCTCGGTGATGTCGACATTGATCGACTCGACCACGGCCGTCTGCTCTTCGGTGGCGGTGGCCACCGACTGGTTCATGCCGTCGATTTCGCCGATGCGCTGGGTGACGCTGCCCAGGCGTTCGCCGGCCTGGTTGGCGATGCCGACGCTGCGGTCGCTGTGTTGCTGGCTCTGGTTCATGGTGCTCACGGCCACCTGGGCTCCGGCCTGCAGCTCCTCGATCAGGCGCTGCACCTGCTGTGCCGAGTCCTGGGTGCGGTGTGCCAGGTTGCGCACCTCGTCGGCCACCACCGCGAACCCACGCCCGGCTTCGCCGGCACGGGCTGCCTCGATGGCCGCGTTGAGCGCCAACAGGTTGGTCTGCTGCGAAATGCCGCTGATCACATCGAGGATCTGGCCGATGTTGGCCGTGTGGTTGTTCAGCGTTTCGATGTTGCCGCTGGCATCACTGATGCGCGCCGACAACTGATTCATCACGTCGATGGTTTCGCCCACCACCTGCTGGCCCTCTTCAGCCAGGCCGCGGGCGGCGCTGGAGTGCTGCGAAGCGAGGGCGGCGTTCTGGGCGATCTCCTGGGCGGCGGCGCCGAGCTGGTTGATCGCCGCGGCGACACTGCTGGTGCGGCTGGACTGCTGGTCGGCGTTGTGGATCGAGGCATTCGAGGCGCTCACCACCTGACCGGCCACGGCATTCACTTGGCCGGTGGCCGAGGCCACTTCGCGGATCGATTCGTGGATCCGCTCGACGAAGCGGTTGAACGACTGCGCCAGGCTGCCGAACTCGTCCTGGGCGTGGATGGCCAGGCGCCGGGTCAGGTCGCCTTCGCCCTCGGCGATGTCGCGCATGGCGCGGCCCATGACGTGCAGCGGTTCCATCAGCACGCGGATCAGCAAGCCGAGCAGGGCGATGATCACCACCACCGCGATCAGTGTCGCCACCACGGCCGAAGTGCGCAGTTCGCCGAGCATGGCGAAAGCTGCGTCCTGGTCCAGCACCAGGGCCACGTACCAGTCCGCCGACGGCACGCCGTCGACGTGGGTGAAGCTGATGAACTGTTTGCGACCCTCGACCTCCACTTCCTTCAGGCCGCTGCCGATGCGCAGGTTACTGCCAGGGTAGACTTCCGCCAGGGGCTTGAGCGCCAGTTCGCCCTTGGGGTGGATGAGCACCTTGCCCTCGCCGTTGACGATGAAGGCGTGCCCGTGGCCGCCGAAGTCCAGGGTGTTGATCAGGTTGCTGATGGTCTGCAGATCGGTGTCGACACCGCTGACGCCGATCATGCGCCCGCCCTGTTGCACCGGAGTGGCCAGGGTGATGACCAGCTTGCCGGCCGATACCGAGATGTACGGTTCGGTGACGATGGTTTGGCCAGCGGCGCTGGCTGCCTTGTACCAGCCGCGCACGCGCGGGTCGTAGTCGGCGGCACGGTTGCCCACCGGCACCGACTGCATGCTGCCGTCCTGGCCGCCGAAGTAGGTGAGGATGAAGTTGCCGCCATACACTGGCAGCGCCAGGATGCGCTCGAGGCTGCTCTTGGCGGGGCCGTCGACGGCAATCTGCTGGGCCACCGAGTTCACCAGCTGGATGCGGCTGTCGAGCCAGGTGCGGATGTTGCCGGCGGTGAGGTTGCCCAGCGATTGCAGGGTCGACTCGGTGTCGCTACGCAGCGACTGACGCTGTCGGTAGTCGTTGAACAGGACGAAGCAAGTGAAGGCGACTGCCACCACCAGGGCGGCGGCCAGCAGGATCTTGTGGCTGAACTTGAGGTTCTTGGTCATTTTTCTTGGAATCTGCGCACGGGCACGAAGGGGAGGGGTGCGGCAAAAGGCCACACCACCGCTCTATGTCGACGCGCAGGGATAAAACATTAATCGTTTGCGCGCCAGGCGACCAACGGTGCACAACGAAACCTCGTCGGCCAGGGAACCGAGGAGCCTTTTTCCCTTCTAAGCTCCCTGCAGGCCCTCGTGCCTGTGTATCCATCTCCAGGAGTGTCCCTTCATGTCGTTGCGTTCCCTCGCCTTGTTGTCCTTGTGCGTCGTCCTGACCGCCTGCAGCAAGATCAACCAGGAAAACTATTCCAAGCTCAAGGCTGGCATGAACAAGGCCGAGGTCGAGCAGTTGCTCGGCACGCCCACGGAGTGCTCTGGTGCGCTAGGCATGAGCAGTTGCACCTGGGGGGACGAGAAGAGCTTCATCAGCGTGCAGTACGCGGCGGACAAGGTCCTGATGTATTCCGGGCAGGGCCTCAAATGAGGCACCTGCACCTGCTGCTAGGCGTGTGCCTGGTGATGCTGCTCGGTGGCTGCGCCACCTTGGCCACCGACCCGCTGGCGCCGAAGACCGCAGGTGCGGTCGACCTCAAGCGTTACCAAGGCAAATGGTTCGAGCTGGCGCGCCTGCCAATGAAGTACCAGGACGGTTGCGCCCAGTCCGAGGCCCATTACAACCTCAAGCCCGATGGCACGGTCGGCGTGCTGAACCGTTGCCGTACCCTGGGTGATGAATGGCTGCGTGCCGAGGGCCATGCGACGCCGCAGCAGGCGGGGCATACCGACAAGCTGTGGGTGGAGTTCGACAATTGGTTCACCCGCCTGGTGCCCGGGGTGGCCAAGGGGGACTACTGGATCCTGTTCGTCGACGAGCGCTATCGCACGGCGATTGTCGGCAGCCCGGACCGCAAGTACCTGTGGATTCTTTCGCGTACGCCTTCGTTGCCGGCGTGGGAGCGTGAAAACCTGCTGGCCAAGGCGCGGCAGCAGGGCTTTGATACCAGCCGCCTGATCTGGCGCACGCCCGACAAGAGCATCGTCGCCCGGCATTGAGGACGCCATCGCGGGGCAAACCCGCTCCCCACATTACCTGTGGGGGCGGGCCCCGCGATGTTTCGACTGTCAGTCCAGCAACTGACGCAGCACTTGTACAAACGCTGCCGCGCTTTGCTCCTCCTGTTCATGCCGCCCTTGGCGCACAACCCACTGCCCGTTGACCATCACATCGCGTACCTGGCGATCAGAACCCGCGAACAACCAGCGGTTGAGAATGGCATCGCCGTCGGCCACGGCCAGATACGGATCCTGCCCGTCCAGTACCAGCCAGTCCGCCCGCTTGCCCACGGCCAGTTCGCCGATCGGCTGTCCCAGCGCCTGGGCACCGCCCAGCAGCGCGGCGTCGTACAAGGTTCGACCAACCATCGGCTGATCGGCGCGATACAGGCGATTGCGCCGCTGGTCACGCAGGCGCTGGCCATACTCCAGCCAGCGCAGTTCCTCGACCACGCTCAAAGACACATGGCTGTCCGAGCCGATACCCATGCGCCCGCCCTGGGCCAGGTAGTCCACCGCCGGGAAGATGCCGTCACCCAGGTTCGCCTCGGTGGTCAGGCACAATCCGGCCACCGCGCCACTGCGGGCCATGGCGGCGACTTCGTCGGCTTCGGCGTGGGTAGCGTGGACCAGGCACCAGCGCTGATCGACATCGACATGCTCGTACAGCCATTGCAGCGGACGGCGGCCGCTCCAGGCCAGGCAGTCATCGACTTCCTTCTGTTGCTCGGCAATGTGGATATGGATCGGGCAGGATTTGTCGCTGGCACCGAGCACATCGGCGATCTGCCCCGGTGTCACGGCGCGCAGCGAGTGGAAGCACAGTCCCAGTGCCTGCGCCGGCTGTTGTGTCAGCAATGGTGCTAGCTGCTGTTGCAGTTGCAGGTATTGTTCGGTTGAGTTGATGAAGCGCCGTTGCCCGTCATTGGGCGCCTGGCCGCCGAATCCGGCATGGCTGTATAGCACCGGCAGCAAGGTCAGGCCGATGCCGCTGGCGGCGGCGGCGGCGCTGATGCGCCGCGACAACTCGGCAGGGTCGGCATAGGCCTGGCCGTTCTGGTCATGGTGTACATAATGGAACTCGGCCACCGAGGTGTAGCCGGCCTTGAGCATCTCGATATACAACTGGCGCGCGATGACCTGCAGTTGCTCCGGCGTGATGCGGCCGACCAGGCGGTACATCAGCTCGCGCCAGGTCCAGAAGCTGTCGTTGGGATTGCCGGCCACTTCCGCCAGCCCTGCCATGGCCCGCTGGAATGCGTGCGAGTGCAGGTTGGGCATGCCCGGCAGCAGCGGCCCGCCCAGGCGCTCGGCGCCCTCGGCGTCGGCATCGGCCATGATCGCGGCCAGTCGACCGTCGGCGGCGACCTCCAGGCGGACATTGCGGGCCCAGCCCGAAGGGAGCAGGGCGCGTTCGGCGAAGTAGGCGGGCATCGGTGAAATCCTGTTATTGTTAACTTGTATATACATATACAGCCGTTTGCCTGCCGGGTAAACTCCGGCAAGCTACCGTTCACTCCAACCGCACAAGGATTCAACGCCGTGCCGACACTTCCTGTCTCCGCGCTGGTTGCCCAGATGGGCGAAGGGCCGGCGCCGCTCTACGCCCGGGTGAAACAGATGATCATCCAGCAGATCGAGAGCGGCAGCTGGCCGCCTCATCACCGGGTGCCATCGGAAAGCGAACTGGTCAGCGAGCTGGGCTTCAGCCGCATGACCATCAACCGCGCCCTGCGCGAACTCACCGCCGAAGGCCTGCTGGTGCGCATGCAGGGCGTCGGTACCTTCGTCGCCGAGCCCAAGAGCCGCTCGGCGCTGTTCGAGGTCAACAACATCGCCGACGAGATCGCCGGCCGTGGCCACCAGCATAGCTGCCAGGTAATCAAGCTTGCCGAAGAGGCCGCCGGCTCCGAGCGCGCCCTGGCACTGGACATGCGCGAAGGCCAGCGGGTCTTCCACTCGCTGATCGTGCATTACGAAAATGGCGTGCCGGTGCAGATCGAGGACCGCTACGTCAACGCCGCCATCGCTCCGGATTACCTCAAGCAGGATTTCACCCGGCAGACGCCCTACGCCTACCTGTCGCAGGTGGCGCCGCTCACTGAAGGCGAGCACGTGGTCGAGGCGATCCTCGCCGAGCCTGAAGAATGCAAACTACTGCAGATCGAGCGGGGCGAGCCGTGCCTGTTGATCCGCCGTCGCACCTGGTCGGGGCGCCAGCCGGTCACCGCTGCGCGCCTGATCCACCCCGGTTCCCGTCACCGTCTGGAAGGACGATTCAGCAAATGACCCAGTTGCAGCTGTTGCGTGCCCAGGACTACCCGCGCATGCCCTGGAAGAACGGTGGCGGTTTCACCGAAGAGATCACCCGCGACGCAGGCGACAGCCTGGACGGTTTCGGCTGGCGCCTGTCGATCGCCGATATCGAGGAGTCCGGTGGTTTTTCCAGCTTCACCGGGTACCAGCGGATCATCACCGTATTGCAGGGCGATGGCATGCGCCTGTTGGTCGATGGCCAAGCCAGCCGGCCGTTGCTGCCGTTCGATGCGTTCGCCTTCAGTGGCGAAAGCCAGGTGAGCTGCAAGCTGTTGGGCGGGGCGATTCGCGATTTCAACCTGATCTATGCGCCGCAGCGGTATCGGGCGCGGTTGCAGTGGTTCGATGGCAGTAGCCGGCTCTTCAGCTCGGCGTCGACGCTGTTGCTGTTTGCCGCCAGCACTCATGTCGAGGTGGGGCTGGCTAGGGAGGAGACGCAGCAGCTTGGGCGCTATGACTGTCTGCGGGTCGATGGCAATGAAGGGTTGCTGGAAATGGATGTACAGGGGCGGTTCTGCCTGATCGAGCTGATTTCACACTGATCTGTCATCGCTGAAAGGGGGCTGCTATGCAGCCCATCGCTGGCAAGCCAGCTCCCACATGGGCCAAGTGAACCCTGTGGGAGCTGGCTTGCCAGCGATGGGGCGCGTAGCGGCCCCTTTTTCGTTTTTCATCCGAGGAATGGTCACTCTTTTTTGGTTGCCTATGCTTGTACATACAAGTAAAGGTGTGTTTGTATAGTCACCACGACACACACATGCCGTCGGACGACCGCAGAGGACATCCCCGTGACTGACAACAACAAGTACCGTGACGTAGAAATCCGTGCCCCGCGTGGCAACAAGCTGACCGCCAAGAGCTGGCTGACCGAAGCCCCGCTGCGCATGCTGATGAACAACCTCGACCCGCAGGTCGCCGAAAACCCGAAGGAGCTGGTGGTGTACGGCGGCATCGGCCGCGCCGCGCGCAACTGGGAGTGCTACGACAAGATCGTCGAAACCCTGACCCGCCTGGAAGACGACGAAACCCTGCTGGTGCAGTCGGGCAAGCCGGTCGGCGTGTTCAAGACCCACAGCAATGCCCCGCGCGTGCTGATCGCCAACTCCAACCTGGTACCGCACTGGGCCAACTGGGAACACTTCAACGAACTGGATGCCAAGGGCCTGGCCATGTACGGCCAGATGACCGCCGGCAGCTGGATCTACATCGGCAGCCAGGGCATCGTCCAGGGCACCTATGAAACCTTCGTCGAGGCCGGCCGCCAGCACTACAACGGCAGCCTCAAGGGCAAGTGGGTACTGACCGCGGGCCTGGGCGGCATGGGCGGCGCCCAGCCACTGGCGGCAACACTTGCTGGCGCCTGCTCGCTGAACATCGAGTGCCAGCAGAGCCGCATCGACTTCCGCCTCGAGACCCGCTACGTCGACGAGCAGGCCACTGACCTGGACGACGCCCTGGCCCGCATCGCCAAGTACACCGCCGAAGGCAAGGCCATCTCCATCGCCCTGCACGGCAACGCCGCCGAAATCCTGCCAGAGCTGGTCAAGCGTGGCGTGCGCCCGGACATGGTCACCGACCAGACTAGCGCCCACGACCCGCTCAACGGCTACCTGCCGGCTGGCTGGACCTGGGAGCAGTACCGCGACCGCGCGCAGACCGACCCGGCTGCTGTGGTGAAAGCCGCCAAGCAATCCATGGCCGTGCACGTCAAGGCCATGCTCGACTTCCAGAAGCAGGGCATCCCGACCTTCGACTACGGCAACAACATTCGTCAGATGGCCAAGGAAGAGGGCGTTGCCAACGCCTTTGACTTCCCAGGCTTCGTCCCGGCGTATATCCGCCCGCTGTTCTGCCGCGGTGTCGGCCCGTTCCGCTGGGCTGCGCTGTCCGGTGACGCCGAGGACATCTACAAGACCGACGCCAAGGTCAAGGAACTGATCCCCGACGACGCCCACCTGCACCGCTGGCTGGACATGGCCCGCGAGCGCATCAGCTTCCAGGGCCTGCCGGCGCGCATCTGCTGGGTTGGCCTGGGCCTGCGCGCCAAGCTGGGCCTGGCATTCAACGAAATGGTGCGCAGCGGCGAGCTGTCGGCGCCGGTCGTCATCGGCCGCGACCACCTGGACTCGGGCTCGGTGTCCAGCCCCAACCGTGAAACCGAAGCCATGCGCGACGGCTCCGACGCTGTCTCCGACTGGCCGCTACTCAACGCCCTGCTCAATACCGCAGGCGGCGCCACCTGGGTTTCGCTGCACCACGGCGGTGGCGTAGGCATGGGCTTCTCCCAGCATTCGGGCATGGTCATCGTCTGCGACGGTACCGATGAAGCCGCCGAGCGTATCGCCCGCGTACTGACCAACGACCCGGGCACCGGCGTGATGCGCCACGCCGACGCCGGCTACCAGATCGCCATCGACTGCGCCAAGGAGCAGGGCCTGGACCTGCCGATGATCACCGGCTGATCGCCGCGCTTTGGATCGCACCCTTCACGGGTGATACTGAACAACAAGAAGGGGGCCATGGCCCCCGCGATTGGAGTAGCGAAGTGACCGAATTGACCCTCAAGCCCGGCACCCTGACCCTGGCCCAACTGCGCGCCGTCCACGCCGCGCCCGTGCGCCTGCAGCTCGATGCCAGCGCCGCGCCCGCCATCGACGCCAGCGTCGCCTGCGTCGAGCAGATCATCGCCGAAGACCGTACCGCCTATGGCATCAACACCGGTTTCGGCCTGCTGGCCTCGACCCGCATCGCCAGCCACGATCTGGAAAACCTGCAGCGCTCGCTGGTGCTGTCCCACGCCGCCGGTATCGGCGCGCCACTGGACGACGACCTGGTGCGGCTGATCATGGTGCTCAAGATCAACAGCCTCAGTCGTGGCTTCTCCGGCATTCGCCGCAAAGTCATCGATGCGCTGATCGGCCTAGTCAACGCCGAAGTCTACCCACACATCCCGCTGAAAGGTTCGGTCGGCGCCTCCGGCGACCTCGCGCCGCTGGCGCACATGTCGCTGGTGCTGCTGGGCGAGGGCAAGGCCCGCTATAAGGGCCAATGGTTGCCGGCCACCGAAGCCCTGGCCGTC
This sequence comes from Pseudomonas sp. RC3H12, assembly GCF_018596375.1. Classification (NCBI taxonomy): domain Bacteria; kingdom Pseudomonadati; phylum Pseudomonadota; class Gammaproteobacteria; order Pseudomonadales; family Pseudomonadaceae; genus Pseudomonas; species Pseudomonas sp. RC3H12. Next base: position 5,295,325 of record NZ_CP075595.1, read on the forward strand.
GCCGGCCTGGAGCCACTGACCCTGGCCGCGAAAGAGGGCCTGGCACTGCTCAACGGCACCCAGGCCTCCACCGCTTACGCCCTGCGTGGCCTGTTCCAGGCCGAAGACCTGTACGCCGCGGCCATCGCCTGTGGCGGCCTGAGCGTCGAGGCGGCGCTGGGTTCGCGCTCGCCGTTCGATGCGCGCATCCATGAAGTGCGCGGTCAGCGTGGCCAGATCGATACCGCCGCCTGCTTCCGCGACCTGCTGGGTGATTCCAGCGAAGTCTCGCTGTCGCACAAAAACTGCGACAAGGTCCAGGACCCGTACTCGCTGCGCTGCCAGCCGCAAGTCATGGGTGCCTGCCTGACCCAGATCCGCCAGGCTGCCGAAGTGCTGGGCATCGAAGCCAACGCTGTGTCGGACAACCCGCTGGTGTTCGCCGCCGAGGGTGACGTGATCTCCGGTGGCAACTTCCACGCCGAGCCGGTGGCCATGGCCGCCGACAACCTGGCCCTGGCCATTGCCGAGATCGGCTCGCTGAGCGAGCGCCGCATCTCGCTGATGATGGACAAGCACATGTCCCAGCTGCCGCCGTTCCTGGTGGAAAACGGTGGTGTGAACTCCGGCTTCATGATCGCCCAGGTCACCGCAGCCGCCCTGGCCAGCGAGAACAAGGCACTGTCGCACCCGCACAGCGTCGACAGCCTGCCGACCTCCGCCAACCAGGAAGACCATGTCTCGATGGCCCCGGCCGCCGGCAAGCGCCTGTGGGAAATGGCCGAGAACACCCGTGGCGTGCTGGCCATCGAATGGTTGGGCGCCTGCCAGGGCCTGGACCTGCGCAAGGGCCTGAAGACCTCCGCCAAGCTGGAACAGGCGCGCCAGGCGCTGCGGCGCGAAGTGCCGCACTATGACCGCGACCGTTTCTTCTCGCCGGATATCGAGGCGGCTGCCGCGTTGCTGGCCAAAGGCACGCTGACCGGGCTGCTGCCGGCGGGCGTCCTGCCAAGCCTGTAACGCCCTCGGGGCCGCTTTGCGGCCCATCGCCGGCAAGCCGGCTCCCACAACTGCTTGTGTGGGAGCCGGCTTGCCGGCGATTGGGCTGCGCAGCAGACCCCATCCCGATATCACGACCAGAACAACAATAAGGACGTGACATGCAACAAGCTCAAGGTCTCAAGCGCGGGCTATCGGCCCGGCACATCCGTTTCATGGCGCTCGGTTCGGCAATCGGTACCGGGCTTTTCTACGGTTCGGCCTCGGCCATCCAGATGGCCGGCCCGGCCGTGCTGCTGGCCTACCTGATCGGCGGCGCCGCAGTATTCATGGTCATGCGTGCCCTCGGCGAAATGGCCGTGCACAATCCGGTGTCCGGCTCCTTCGGCCACTACGCCAGCACCTACCTCGGCCCCATGGCCGGCTTCATCCTCGGCTGGACCTACGCCTTCGAGATGGTCATCGTCGCCATCGCCGACGTCACGGCCTTCGGGATCTACATGGGCTTCTGGTTCCCCGAAGTGGCACGCTGGATCTGGGTGCTCGGTATCGTCTTCCTGATCGGCGGCCTGAACCTGTGCAACGTACGGGTGTTCGGCGAGATGGAGTTCTGGCTGTCGCTGCTCAAGGTCGGCGCCATCGTCGCGATGATCCTCGCAGGTCTCGGCATCATGGCCTTCGGTTTCAGCCAGGTGGGCACCGGGCAGGCTGTCGGGGTGAGCAACCTGTTCGAACATGGCGGCTTCATGCCCAATGGCGTCAGCGGCCTGATCGCTTCGTTCGCGGTGGTGATGTTCGCCTTTGGCGGCATCGAGATCATCGGCGTCACCGCAGGTGAAGCGAAAGACCCGCAACGCGTGATCCCGAAAGCGATCAACGCCGTGCCGCTGCGCATCCTGCTGTTCTACGTGCTGACCCTGTTCGTGCTGATGTGCCTGTACCCCTGGCCGCAGATCGGCAGCCAGGGTAGCCCGTTCGTGCAGATCTTCAGCAACCTGGGGATTGGCTCGGCGGCGGCGGTGCTGAACATCGTGGTGATTTCGGCAGCCATCTCTGCGATCAACAGCGACATCTTCGGCGCTGGCCGGATGATGTACGGCCTGTCCCAGCACGGCCAGGCGCCGCGTGGCTTTGGCAAGCTGTCCAGGCACGGCGTGCCGTGGATGACCGTGGTGGTGATGGGCGCGGCGCTGCTGGTCGGGGTGCTGCTCAACTACCTGATCCCGGAGAACGTGTTCCTGCTGATCGCATCGATCGCTACCTTCGCCACTGTATGGGTGTGGCTGATGATCCTGGTCACCCAGGTGGCCATGCGCCGCAGCATGAGCCGCGAGGAAGTCGCCCAGCTCAAGTTCCCGGTACCCTTCTGGCCCTATGGCCCGGCCCTGGCCATTGCCTTCATGGTGTTCATCTTCGGTGTGCTCGGCTACTTCCCCGACACCCAGGCGGCATTGATCGTCGGGGTGATCTGGGTGGTGTTCCTGGTGGCCTCCTACCTGCTGTGGTGCAAACCACGCGCCGGTGGTGGCGAGCCAGTCCGGGAAACTGCCGAGCTGCAACGCTGAATTAGAAAGGAGATCCTGATGAGAACCCTCTGGCAGCACTGCCACGCCGCGACCATGACCGGTGGTCGCTACGCGGTCATCGAGGACGCGGCGATCGTCACCAGCGCCGGCCTGATCGAGTGGATCGGCACCCGCGCTGACATGCCGTCGGTCACGGCCGACCGCGTCGTCGATCTTGGCGGCGCCTGGGTCACCCCCGGGCTGATCGACTGCCACACCCATGCGGTGTTCGGCGGCAACCGCAGCGGCGAGTTCGAGCAGCGCCTGCAGGGCGTCAGCTATGCCGAGATCGCTGCCCAGGGCGGCGGTATCGCCAGCACCGTGCGGGCCACCCGCGCGGCCAGTGAGGACGAGCTGCTGGGCAGTGCCCGCCAGCGGGTTCAGGCACTGATGCGCGACGGCGTGACCACGATCGAGATCAAGTCCGGCTATGGCCTGGATCTCGAGAACGAGCGCAAGATGCTGCGCGTCGCCCGCCGCCTGGGCGAGGAGTTGCCGGTGACCGTGCGCAGCACCTGCCTGGCCGCCCATGCGATGCCTCCGGAATACGCGGGCAGAGCGGACGACTACATCGACCATATCTGCGAGCAGATGCTCCCGGCGTTGGCCGCCGAGGGGCTGGTGGACGCGGTGGATGCCTTCTGCGAGCACCTGGCGTTTTCCCCGGCCCAGGTCGAGCGCCTCTTCATCAAGGCGCGCGAGCTGGGGCTGCCGGTCAAGCTGCATGCCGAGCAACTGTCGTCGCTGCATGGCTCGAGCCTGGCAGCCCGTTACCAGGCGCTGTCGGCCGATCACCTGGAGTTCATGACCGAGGAAGACGCCATGGCCATGGCTGCGGCCGGCACTGTTGCCGTGCTGTTGCCGGGGGCGTTCTACTTCCTGCGCGAAACCCAGTTGCCACCGATGGACGCCCTGCGCCGGCACGGCGTGAAGATCGCCCTGGCCAGCGACCTCAACCCTGGCACCTCGCCGGGGCTGTCGCTGCGCCTGATGCTGAACATGGGCTGCACCTGTTTCCGCATGACCCCCGAGGAAGCGCTGGCCGGCGTCACCGTGCATGCCGCCACGGCCCTGGGGCTGGGCGACAGCCATGGCTCGCTGGAAGTGGGCAAGGTGGCGGATTTCATCGCCTGGCAGATCGAACGCCCGGCCGACCTCAGCTACTGGCTTGGCGGCGACCTGCCCAAGCGCGTGGTGCGCATGGGTCACGAGATATCCAATTGAGCGAGGCGACATGGACAAGGTTTTGAGTTTCCACCAGGGCCGCCTGCCCCTGCTGATCAGCATGCCCCACGCCGGGCTTGGCCTCACCGATGCCGTGCGCGACGGTCTGGTAGACCGGGCCCGCAGCCTGCCGGACACCGATTGGCATATCCCACTCTTGTATACCTTCGCTCGTGACCTGGGCGCCAGCGTGGTAGCGGCGGAGTACTCGCGGTTCGTCATTGACCTGAATCGGCCGGATGACGACAAGCCGCTGTATGCCGGTGCCACCACCGGCCTGTACCCGGCCACGTTGTTCGATGGCGAGCCGCTGTTCAAGGACGGGCTGGAACCGACAGGCGAGCAGCGCAAACAGTACCTGAAGCAGATCTGGCGCCCTTACCACGACACCATTCGCAACGAGTTGGAGCGTCTGCATGACCACTTCGGCTACGCCCTGTTGTGGGATGCCCATTCGATCCGCTCGCTGATTCCGCACCTGTTCGACGGCAAGCTGCCGGACTTCAACCTTGGCACCTTCAACGGTGCAAGTTGCGACCCGGAGCTGGCTCAACGGCTGGAGGGCGTATGCGCTGAGGCGCAGGGCTACAGCCATGTGCTCAATGGCCGTTTCAAGGGTGGGCATATCACCCGGCATTACGGCGATCCGGCGAACAACATCCATGCAGTGCAACTGGAGCTAGCGCAGAGCACCTACATGGATGAAGTGGAGCCTTTCACCTATCGCGAGCAACTGGCACAACCCACCCAGTCGGTCTTGCGCCGCCTGTTGGAAGCCACCTTGCAATGGGGGCGTGAGCGCTACGGGCGCTAACATGCAGCAATGGCCAGCGCCGTAGCTGCGGGCGCTGGCTTGCGGCTAGTGGTGCTCGGCGCGAATGCGCTGGGTCAGCTCGGCGATCAGGTTTGCCTCTTGTCGCTCGCGCAGAGCCTCCAGCGCGCGGGTCGGCGCCTCCAGTTCATCCAGGCTGGCCTCTGGTTGGTCGTATTGCAGGTTGTTCACTGCGCTCTGGAACTTCGTTTCGATCCGCTCAAAATCGCCAGCGTAGACCTCGCGCAGGTAATCGACCCAGAACGGCGTGTAGCCGGCGAATGTCAGAAACTCCTCCCCCTCCTCAGCCTCCCATATTCGTAACGCAGCATCCGTGGCATCTGCCGAACTCACGTCGGCAGCGAACATCATTTCGTCAGCCGGGCTCAGCAGATCCAGGCGCGAGGCCAGCAGACGCCGATAAGCCAGGCGGACTTCGGCGGCATCCTGGTGCAGTGACCTGGCGCTGGCAATTTCATCGAGGCGCTCTTGGCGGAAATGGCGGCGCAGCAAACGATAGAGGCGCGACTCGCGACCCGCCCCGGTCGTATCCAGGGCGGTCTGGGCAATCATGTGCATCTGCTCGACCTGCTGGAACTGCAGCAAGATCCCGTCCGGGCAGGTGCCTTCGCGGATGGCCTCGGCAGCAATCGCATCGAACACCTCACGTTCATCTGGCTGGTTCGCTGCCATTGCCAGGACACGCCAGACACGCTCTATGATGGCTGGCCTGGTGTCGGTGTTGCGATAGGGCACGGCTGTTGTCAGCTGGGTGATCAGTTGCAGCAGGTTGTCCGCATCACCGGCCTGGCGAATTTGCTGCCACTGCGCGTCCCGTGAGTGGTGCAAGCTGCCGGCACCCTCCAGCCAAGGGCTGGCATCCAGTTCTAGCATCGGCGTCCAGGGGGCAAAGCCATGGCGATGGTAGCTGCCGGTGCTGCCCGTACTACCGAGGCTGCCCAGCGAGCTGCCGAATGCGACACCTGGCTCGATGCCCATTGGCGACGCGCTGAGAATGTCGAAGGGCAAGTCCATGTCGAAGGTGAAGGTCCGGTCGTAGCGCTGTGACAGGTGCGCTGCGCGCATCGTCGCGGGGGTCAACGGGTTGCCGGTCAACAGGATGGCAGTGCTGCCGAACGTGCTTGGCGGGTTTTCGAGAATCGTCTGGGGCAGGGTAGTCAGGCGGTTTTCCCGCAGGTCCAAGGTGTATCTGGGCATCAGGTTGTCCAGCCAGGCCGGCCAGCTTTCCAGCCCCATGTTGCGCAGAGCAAGGCGATCAAGGCGTGGGGCCATGCCATTGAGGCTGCGCAATTCCGGGTTCAGCCGGTTGTCAGAGATGTCTAGTTCCCTCAAGGCGGGTATGCGTGCGATTACGCGCATCGCCTGATTGTCGATCTCCAGGCCCTGGTTTATGACGCTCAGGCGGCTGAGCGCAGGCAGCCGGGTCAGTGCCTCGGGTAGGCGCGAAAGTGGCCGGGCATGGCCGTCGAGGGTCAAATGGGTGATGTGTGTGAAACGCTCAAGCCACCGGTCAAGCTGCTCTGCCGTGCCCTGCATGCGGGTCAGTCGGACAATATCGGCGCAGCGGATGAAGAACTCCGGCAGTGAAGGTGGGAAGTGTTCAACACTGAAGTCATCAAGGTGCCAGGGGCTCAGGGAGTCGTCACGGACACGGCGTTCCCAGAAGTCGAGAGTAGATTGGGCGACTCTCGATCGAGCGTTTGCCGTTTGGCCGTCAGGCACCGACGTGGACGTGGAGGCCATGCTCCACTGGTACAGGGTGTCGCGCAGCGCTTGATACTGCTCGATGACGAGATTGTGCCCCAGGCTGAAAACGAACCGGCGACGCAGGCTTGCCTGGCTGTGGTGCAAATCCAGCAACTGCGCCGGGCGTATGGCATTGCCATCGAGCAGAATACGGGTGTGCGTGCTCTCGCTTTCGGCGTTTTCCAGTAACAGCGTCGGGACACGGGTCAGGTTGTTGTGTTGCAGCGACAAGGTGCCGATTCGTTCCAGGGCCACCGCGTCAAGCCAGTCCGGCCAGTGTTCCAGTGCCATACGCTCCAGGCCCAGGTAATCCAGATACCAGTCCGGGGGGCTGAAGCGTGTGAGTGGAGCAAGGCGATTGCCGCTCAGGTCCAGATAGCTCAGTTGAGTGCGAGAGGCGAAGCGTTCGAGGTCCAGCGGGTAGAGTGTGAGGTTCTGGTTGATCAGTCTCAATTCACCAAGCTGTGGAAAACTACTGACGATCAGCGGCAAGCTGTTGGCGAACTCCGAGGTTCCAGCGAGCGCGTCAGGGTGACGGCTGATTTCCAGGGCTGACAGGTTGGGGAAGTGCCCGAAGACATTGCTCAGTTGCGCTTCGAAATCTGTCCAGGCCAAGCTGCTGTCGGGCGAGTGATCGAGGAGGATGTCGTCCAGCTGCAAGCGGTTGACCCGTAAACCGATGAAGGCAGGCAACTGCCGGGGGAACTCGGCGATGAACATCCTGGAAAGCCGCAGAATACCTGGTGATTCGTCGAGTTCGGGCACGGCACTATGAATCCAGTGCTGCCACAGGGCCATTTCGATCTCTTGTCGATTGGCGATACTCGCTCCGAGAGCCAACACCTGGTTAGTGCCGGTGAAGGCCTCATCCAAACTCTGACGCAGCTCCTGGCGCTCGACACGCAATTGATCGATCCGCGCCTGTATCTGAGAGGGCGACCGGCCAGCGTTTTCCAGGGCCACCAAGACACGCTCCGAGGATAGGGAGAATTCGGGTGCCAAGCTCAAGTCGTCAAGTTGCGACAACAAGCTTCTCCTGCTCTGCGGTTCTGGAGGTTTCCCGTCATCGCTCAGGCGGTAGCCCAGCCGTCCATCGGCCAGGCGCATGGGCGAACGAAACACGGGGGGCTGCATGTTGAGCACTTTGCGCAGTTCGGCGCGCGGTAGCAGGGGGGCGTCCCGCACCCGTTCTTGCAGGGCTGACGCCGAATCGATACCCAGCGCCAATTTATGTGAGTCGGTCAGCGCGTCGAACACTGCGCCGTACAGGCTGTCGTGGGGGCGAATCTGCTCATCCGGGGTCTCGGCCGTCGGGGTCTCCAGATAGCCTGCCCAGGCACTGGTGATCGATACGGTCGAGCTGGTTTTCTTTGGGCCGATAGCGTCGATACGTTCCGGGGATACCTGGCGGTGGTGCAGCTCCACCCGCAGGTCCTCGGGCCAGCCTGGCAGCCGTTCGAGCATGCGCAGGGCCAGGCGGTCGCTGTCCCAGCTACGCGTGGAATCCAGATACAGGCCTTCGTAGGCACGGGCCAGCCGCACCTGTTGTTGATAGAGCCGAATTTCCCCAGCCAGCCGACCAGGTACCTTACCTGCAGTCAGCATGCGTCGTTCGGCGTATGAGGCATTGCGCGCCAGTTCTTCGCAAAGCCTGACAGGTAGATTCGGGTAAACCCTTCGAAGCAGTGCCGCGCGAGAGGAAAGGGGGACGATGACTGCCTGGGTGCGGTGCCTGAACTCGGCGCTGCGCGCCATGATCGAGGCCTCGGGAAGCGCCTGCTGTATGTGCTGATCGATGGCAAAACGCTCCATCGTGTCCTCCAGCAGCGCCGGTAGCCTCTGGTTGTGACACAGAATCTTGCGCAGCACGTGCTCGTCGGTGCCGCTGACACGCAGTATCTGCTCGGCGGCACATTCATCGAAGCTGGCCTGCAGGTGTCCAAGCCTGCGGAACAGACGCATGTCGGCCCAACTACGCGGTTGCTCGGTGGGAAGCAGCCACGCCCCTGCGCCGTTGTGCAGCGCTGTCGGTTGGTAGCTGTTGGTGCGGCCAGGGTGTTCGAGGCGATACCCATTGTCTGCGCGCTTGAGCGAGTACACCCGGTCCTCGACCGGCAGCCAGGTTTTGCCTTCGTGGTGGATCAAACCGAATTCGTCGGGCTTGAGTCCGGCCGGCAGTACTGTGTCGTGGTGGAAGGGGGCCAGATCGGGTTTCCACAGGCGGCGTTCACCGTCAGGCGTCTCGACGGGCTGGAGCTCTTCGATGAAGGACGGCGTCTGCACCGATATTCGCTCGACCACCGGTATGCCACTGCCACGGTGAGCCGCCGCCAGCGCCGCCATGATGGCGACGTTCTCGATCACATCCATCAGGTACTGCAGCGCTTGCTCGCGATCCCCGTCGAGCCAGCTGCCAATACCCTCGAAGGTTTCGTTGACCAGTTGCACTGCGGTCACACCGAGCATCAAGGCACCTAACGGTGCTATGAACATGCCCGCGAAATTCAGGGTATTTAACGCGATAGCCTCGAAGTAGGCCATGTGCCTTCGGGCGGTCTGCTGGTCCATCGTTGCCGTCGGTACGGCGTGGAACAGTCCATCGTCGCGCAGGCGCTGCTGCCGTTGAGTGACTCGCTCGTCCATGCACGACCTGGTGAAGGGGTGTACGTGCAGGCTGATCTGGGGGTTGGGGGCGGGTAGGCGTTCCTTGTACTGGCCGCTGGCGTTCCAGGTATAGGGTTCAAGCGTGTCGGTGAGTCTGTCGAGGAAACTGCTCCGGTGCCGGTCGGGTATCAGTTGCTGGTGGCTCGCCTGGCGAAGTGCTGGCAACTGCTTGGCAAGGAAGACTTCGGCATCGGCCCTGGATGCATGGCAGGTCAGCGGCTCGGGGAGGCCTGGGAGGTAAAGCACCAGCCAGCCGTCATAGGGATACACCGGGCCGGGTGGGAAGCGCCCGGCACCCGTTGGGATGCGAGCGTCGATTCCAATCGTCATTGCGCCGGTAAGAGTGGTGTGCAACAGCGTGATGCTGCCACACAGCACAGGGCGCCCGCCATGTTCGACTTTGTCGTCGCTCGCGAGTTTCAGCAGGGTATCGTGGATGGCTTTGCCGATCTTGCCCAGTAAAAAGGCGTGGTGAACGTGCAAGCAGAATGCAGAGCTTTCGGCAGCCTTGAATACGGTCCGAACGGCTTCTGAGTCTGGCTTGTCGGCGGGGGGATCAAGCGCGTCGAGCAGCGCCTGGTACTTGCCGCCGATATCCAGCTTACGTGCCAGCGCCGCAAAGTCTTCTGCAGTGATGGGCAGCCTGACGGCCTGGGAGACGGGACTGACATCGTTCCTGTCGAGGATGGCCGACTCTTTGTTGCCAGCTTTCAAGCCCCCAGGTCGAGCTTCGAAGGCCTCGAAATTCTGCAGGGCGCTGTGCAGCAGGGATTGAGTCGCCAGCTTCAGGGCGCGGGCTGAAGTGGCGAATGGGTCGCTGGTCAGGCTGGACAGCGTCTCTCTGATGGCCGCGGCCCTGGTCAGATTCATCAGGTAGGTTGTCGAAACCTCGATCTGCTGGTCGAAGTGCTGGCGGATCGCGTTCGAAAGCAGTTCAGTGGCGTATTGCTCCAGCTGTGGCAGGCCCGCCAGAAGTGTCTTCAGGTTGGCTTCGGCCTGCAGGTGCTGGCCATAGGTTTGCGCCAGTGCCTTGGCCACCGCCGGGTTCTCCTCGCATGCGCGTTCGAGCTGTGGGTCGCGTTGGCTTGCCGCTTGGCGCAGGAGTTGCCGTTGCTCCGGCTGAGCGTCGATCAGCCAGGCGGGTAACTTGCGGCTGATCAGTTGGTGATAGAGACTAGGTTCGGAGGTTGCAGCGTTTGCCGGGTCGAGCATGAGGGCATCTCGTGTTGATTGAGTCCCTCATGCTATTGAGCCGTGTCTGCGCCTTGCACATAAGATGATCTTGCTTAGACACATGCTCAAAGCGCAATTCAGGTTTATGATGGCCCACGGCCGAACCAAACCTCACACGGAGTGCGCGATGCAGACCCTCTACCCGCAGATCAAACCCTACGCCCGGCACGATCTGGCCGTGGAAGCGCCGCATGTGCTGTACGTCGATGAAAGCGGCTCGCCGGAAGGTCTGCCCGTGGTGTTCATCCACGGCGGCCCGGGCGCCGGTTGCGACGCCCAGAGCCGTTGCTACTTCGACCCCAACCTGTACCGCATCATCACCTTCGACCAGCGCGGCTGTGGCCGCTCCACGCCCCACGCGAGCCTGGAGAACAACACCACCTGGCATCTGGTCGAGGACCTGGAGCGCATCCGCGAGCACCTCGGCATCGACAAATGGGTGCTGTTCGGCGGCTCCTGGGGCTCCACCCTGGCCCTGGCCTATGCCCAGACCCACCCTGAGCGCGTGCATGGGCTGATCCTGCGCGGGATCTTCCTGTGCCGCCCGCAGGAAATCAGCTGGTTCTACCAGGAGGGCGCCAGCCGTCTGTTCCCGGATTACTGGCAGGACTACATCGCACCGATTCCACCGGAAGAGCGTGGCGACCTGGTCAAGGCCTTCCACAAGCGCCTGACCGGCAACGACCAGATCGCCCAGATGCACGCGGCCAAGGCCTGGTCCACCTGGGAAGGCCGTACCGCCACCCTGCGGCCAAATCCGTTGGTGGTCGACCGCTTCTCCGAACCCCAGCGCGCCCTGTCGATCGCCCGCATCGAATGCCATTACTTCACCAACAACGCGTTCCTCGAGCAGGATCAGCTGATCCGCGACATGCCGAAGATCGCCCATCTGCCGGCGGTGATCGTGCATGGCCGCTACGATGTGATCTGCCCGCTGGACAACGCCTGGGAACTGCACCAAGCCTGGCCGAACAGTGAGTTGAAGGTGATCCGCGACGCCGGCCACGCCGCCTCCGAGCCGGGTATCACCGACGCTCTGGTACGCGCGGCCGACCAGATGGCGCGACGCCTGCTCGACCTGCCCCTGGAGGAGGCATGAAAGGGCTGATCCAGCGTGTGCGTGGCGCACGGGTGGAAGTGGCGGGGGAGATCGTCGGGGCCATCGACCAAGGGCTGCTGGCGCTGGTGGCGGTCGAGCCTGGCGATTCGCCCGAGCATGCCGACAAACTGCTGCATAAACTGCTGAACTACCGAGTGTTCAGCGACGAGCAGGGCAAGATGAACCGCTCACTCAAGGATGTCGGCGGTGGCCTGTTGCTGGTTTCGCAGTTCACCTTGGCCGCCGACACCCGCAACGGCATGCGCCCGAGCTTCTCGACAGCTGCGCCACCGGCCCTTGGCGCGGCGCTTTTCGACTATCTTTTGAATAAGGCACAAGGTCAGCATCCCCAGGTGGCCAGTGGTCGCTTCGGCGCTGACATGCAGGTGCATCTGGTCAATGATGGCCCGGTAACATTTATGTTACAAATATGAGGTCAAAAAACCCTTTGTTTGGCGAAAACAAGGGGTTTTGTACGATAAATAGTTTGTTCAGCCTGATGCGTTGTAACGCGACCTGCTGGATAATCGCGCGCTGCATGAACCTGCGTTCGCAGGTTCGTTTCACTTTGACTCGAGCATTGTCAGGATCCGTTTGGGGAATCATTACGCCCTCACGGGGTCCGAACAGTGCTCGCCAACCCGGCATTTGTCGCTGGCCGTTGGTTTCATGATCTGTTTTCGGCGAGGATTGCTCGTGATTGTAAGCCCCTGTATTGCACCTAGAATCCCCGGTATCCGGCTGCGCAAGGCCCTGTTGGCCGGCGTGGCGCTGGTCGGCCTGATGAGCGCGGGCCAGCTGTGGGCATTCAATCTGGACGATGTTGCAGCCAAGGCAAAGGATCTGGCCGGTCAGAAGTTCGAGGCACCGAAGAGCAACCTGCCACCGGTGTTCCGCGACATGAAGTACGCCGACTACCAGAAGATCCGCTTCCTGCAGGAAAAGGCCGAGTGGGCCAAGGACAAGACGCCGTTCAAGCTGTCCTTCTATCACCAGGGCATGCACTTCGACACGCCGGTGACCATCAACGAGATCACCGCCAACAAGGTCAAGGAAATCAAGTACGACCCGAGCCGCTTCGAGTTCGGTGACGTGCCCCATGACGCTGATGCCACCAAGAACCTCGGCTATGCCGGCTTCCGTGTGCTCTACCCGATCAACAAGGCCGACAAGCAGGACGAGATCATGACCCTGCTTGGCGCCAGTTATTTCCGCGTGGTCGGCAAAGGCCACCGCTATGGTCTGTCGGCCCGTGGCCTGGCCATCGATACCGCACTGCCGTCGGGCGAGGAATTCCCGCGTTTCCGCGAATTCTGGATCGAGAAGCCCAAGCCGAAAGACAAGCACCTGGTGATCTACGCCCTGCTCGACTCGCCGCGCTCCACCGGTGCCTACAAGCTGACCCTGCGCCCTGGCGAGGACACCCTGGTCGACGTCAAGTCGCGCGTCTACCTGCGTGAAAACGTCAGCCGTTTGGGCATCGCCCCGCTGACCAGCATGTACCTGTTCGGCCCCAACCAGCCGTCGAAGGTCATGAACTACCGCCCGGCCCTGCATGATTCCGAAGGTCTGGCCATCCACGCCGCCAACGGCGAGTGGCTGTGGCGCCCGCTGAACAACCCGAAACACCTGGCCGTGAGCAACTTCAGCGTCGAGAACCCGCGTGGTTTCGGCCTGCTCCAGCGCCAACGCGCCTTCAGCGACTATGAAGACCTCGACGACGAGTACGAAAAGCGTCCGAGTGCCTGGATCGAGCCGAAGGGTGATTGGGGCAAGGGCACCGTCGACCTGGTCGAGATTCCGACCGCCGACGAGACCAATGACAACATCGTGGCCTTCTGGAGCCCGGAAAAACTGCCTGAGCCAGGCAAGCCGTTCGAATACGACTACCGCCTGCGCTGGACCATCAAGGAAGACCAGCTGCACTCGCAGGAGCTGGGCTGGGTCAAGCAGACCCTGCGCTCTGCCGGTGACGTCAAGCAGTCCAACCTGATCCGCCAGACCGACGGTAGTGTTGCCCTGCTGGTCGATTTCATCGGCCCGAACCTTGCGGCGTTGCCGGCGGACACCGCCGTGCGCAGCCAGGTCAGCGTCGGCGACAACGCCGAAGTGGTCGAGAACAATCTGCGTTACAACCCGGAAACCAAAGGCTGGCGCCTGACCCTGCGCCTGAAGGTGCAGGATCCGAAGAAGTCCACCGAGATGCGCGCCGCGCTGCTGCGTGACGTGCCGGTCGAGCAACCGAAGCCTGCCAAGGAAACCAAGCAGGACAAGGCCGCGGCCAAGCACGTCCACGCCAAGGCTGAGAAAGCCAAGGCCGAGCAGGCTGCCGAGCAACCCGCCGCCGACGCGGCATCCACCAACGGGGCCCCGGCCACCACCGAGAAGGTGCTGACCGAGACCTGGAGCTATCAGTTGCCTGCCGATGAGTAACTCAAGCACAAGGCCGGAATCGCTTGGCGAGTACCTGGCCCACCTCCCTCTGAGCGATGAGCAACGCGCGGAACTCGCCCGTTGCACTTCGTTCAGCGAGCTGCACCAACGCCTGGCGGCCAACCCGGCCGCCGCCACCGCCGAGGCCGTCCAGGCTTCGGTGGGTGCCCGTCTTACCGTAGGCAGCGCCGCCGAATTGGAAGAGGCCGAGATGCTCGGCGTCGATGGCAGCGGCCGCCTGTGCCTGAAGATCGCCCCACCGATCAAACGCACCAAGGTCGTGCCCGAGCCGTGGCGCACCAACGTGCTGATCCGCATGTGGCGGCGCATGACCGGTCGCACCAACGCCCCGCAGCCGCCCAAGCGCGAGCTGCCGCCGGCGCGCTGGCGCACGGTCGGCTCGATCCGCCGCTACATCCTGCTGACCTTGATGATCGGGCAGACCATTGTCGCCGGCTGGTACATGAAGGGCATCCTGCCGTACCAGGGCTGGTCGTTCGTCGACCTCGACGAAGTCATCCACCAGCCTCTGTGGGACACCGTGGTGCAGGTGTGGCCGTATGCGCTGCAGACGTCCATCCTGATCCTCTTCGGCATCCTGTTCTGCTGGGTATCGGCGGGCTTCTGGACCGCGCTGATGGGCTTCCTCGAGCTGCTCACCGGGCGCGACAAGTACAAGATTTCCGGCAGCAGCGCCGGCAACGAGCCGATTCCCGCCGAGGCGCGTACCGCGCTGGTGATGCCGATCTGCAACGAAGACGTGCCACGGGTGTTCGCAGGCTTGCGCGCCACCTTCGAGTCGGTGGCTGCCAGCGGCAACCTCGACCGCTTCGACTTCTTCGTGCTCAGCGATACCAACGACACCGATATCGCCGTGGCCGAACAACAGGCCTGGCTCGACGTGTGTCGCGAGACCAAGGGCTTCGGCCGCATCTTCTACCGTCGTCGCCGGCGCCGGGTGAAGCGCAAGAGCGGTAACCTCGACGACTTTTGCCGTCGTTGGGGCGGCGAGTACAAGTACATGGTCGTGCTCGACGCCGACAGCGTCATGAGCGGCGAGTGCCTGAGCAGCCTGGTGCGCCTGATGGAGGCCAACCCGGACGCCGGCATCATCCAGACCGGGCCGAAAGCTTCGGGCATGGATACCCTTTATGCGCGCATGCAGCAGTTCGCTACCCGCGTATACGGCCCGCTGTTCACCGCCGGCCTGCACTTCTGGCAGTTGGGGGAGTCGCACTACTGGGGCCACAACGCGATCATCCGCATGAAGCCATTCATCGAGCACTGCGCCCTGGCGCCGTTGCCGGGCAAGGGCGCGTTTGCCGGTGCGATCCTTTCCCACGACTTCGTCGAAGCCGCACTGATGCGCCGGGCCGGTTGGGGCGTGTGGATCGCCTACGACCTGCCGGGCAGCTACGAAGAACTGCCGCCGAACCTGCTCGACGAGCTCAAGCGCGACCGTCGCTGGTGCCACGGCAACCTGATGAACTTCCGCCTGTTCCTGGTCAAGGGCATGCACCCGGTGCATCGCGCGGTGTTCCTCACCGGGGTGATGTCGTACCTGTCGGCGCCGTTGTGGTTCCTGTTCCTGGTGCTGTCGACCGCACTGCTGGCGACCAATACTCTGATGGAGCCGCAATACTTCATCGAACCGTTCCAGCTCTACCCGCTGTGGCCGCAGTGGCACCCGGAAAAAGCCATCGCGCTGTTCTCCACGACCATCGTGCTGCTGTTCCTGCCCAAGCTGCTCAGCGTCATCTTGATCTGGGCCAAGGGTGCCACCGAGTTTGGCGGGCGCATCAAGGTCACCTTGTCGATGCTGATGGAGATGCTGTTCTCCATGCTGCTGGCGCCGGTGCGGATGATCTTCCACACCCGCTTCGTGCTGGCCGCGTTCCTCGGCTGGGCCGCGACCTGGAACTCGCCGCAGCGTGACGATGACTCGACCCCGTGGAGCGAGGCGGTACGTCGCCATGGTCCGCAGACCCTGCTGGGCATCGCCTGGGCCGGCCTGGTGGCTTGGTTGAACCCGAGCTTCCTGTGGTGGCTGGCGCCGATCGTTGGCTCGCTGGTGCTGTCGATCCCGGTCTCGGTGATCTCCAGCCGCACCCGCCTGGGCCTGGCGGCCAAGGACGAGAAGCTGTTCCTCATCCCCGAGGAGTACGCTACGCCGCAGGAGCTGCTGGCCACCGACCAGTACACCCATGAAAACCGCTGGCACGCCCTGCACGATGGCTTTGTCCGGGCCGTGGTCGACCCGCGCCAGAACGCCCTGGCCTGTGCCATGGCCACTGCGCGTCACGGCCAGGCGGCGCCGATCGAGGCGCTGCGTGTTGAGCGCGTGGCCAAAGCGCTGGAAGTGGGGCCACAAGGCCTGGACCTGAACACCCGCCTGGCGCTGCTCAGCGACCCGGTGGCGCTATCGCGCCTGCACGAGCAGGTATGGGCCGGGCACAACACGGCGTGGATCGATGTATGGCGCGCTTCCATCGCCAACGATCCGCACTCGCCGTTGCTGCCGCTGCATCCGGAGCACGTGGTCCAGCCAGCACTGGCATGATTGCGTCGCACCGATAATCGCGGGGCACGTCGGGCCGCCGCATCGCCGCTCCCACGCCGTATCAACGGTGCGTGGGAGCGGCGATGCGGCGGCCCGACGTGCCCCGCGATTGTTTTTCCCTCATCGATTTTTGGCCAACAAAGTCCCCGCCGGCTCTAGGTCCCGGCCTTCGCATGCGTTAGCATCCGTCCCGACATTACGCATCGGTCTATAGGACCGTGCTTACAAGAAAAATCTGCGTACTTCTTGCTAGGGGACTTGGTGATGATGAAGAAATACCTGTCGCGACTGCTGGTAGGTGCGACCGCCCTGATCGCGGTAGCCACCGCCCAGGCCGGCGCCATCGATGACGCGGTCAAGCGCGGCACCCTGCGTGTGGGCATGGACCCGACCTACATGCCGTTCGAAATGACCAACAAACGTGGCGAGATCATCGGCTTCGAAGTCGACATCCTCAAGGCCATGGCCAAGTCCATGGGCGTCAAGCTGGAGATGGTCTCCACCGCCTACGACGGCATCATCCCGGCGCTGATGACCGACAAGTTCGACTTCATCGGTAGCGGCATGACCCTGACTCAGGAGCGCAACCTGCGCCTGAACTTCAGCGAGCCCTTCATCGTCGTCGGCCAGACCCTGCTGATCCGCAAGGAGCTGGCGGGCGAGATCAAGTCATACAAGGACCTGAACAACGAGAAATATCGCCTCACCTCCAAGCTTGGCACCACCGGTGAGATGGTCGCGAAAAAGCTGATCGGCAAGGCCAAGTACCACGGCTACGACAACGAGCAGGAAGGGGTGATGGACGTGGTCAACGGCAAGGCCGACGCCTTCGTCTACGACTCGCCCTACAACGTGGTGGCGGTGGAGAAGGCCGGCGCCGGCAAACTGGTGTTCCTGGAAGAGCCCTTCACCTACGAGCCACTGGCCTTCGGGCTGAAGAAGGGCGATTACGACAGCATCAACTACATCAACAACTTCCTGCACCAGATCAAGCATGACGGGACCTACGATCGTATCCACGACAAGTGGTTCAAGAGCAAGGATTGGCTGAAGGAAATGGAATAAGGCCCGGGTCGAAAACCCGAGCGCTGACCTCGACGCGCAGGCAAGCCCTGCGCGTTCGCATTTACGGAAGTACCCCACGTGATCAAACACAAGAAAGCACAGTGGCCCTGGCACGGGCTGACCGCGCTGGTCCTGGTGGGCCTGGCGATCAGCCTGTACCTGGCCACCTCGATGATTTCCTACGAGTGGCGCTGGAACCGCGTTCCGCAATACTTCGCCTACAAGGCCGAGGAAACCCAGCGTGCCGCCAATCCTGGCACGGTCGAGGAAATCGTGGTGTCCGGCGACAACGCCCGGGTCACCCTGAAGGACGAGAGCGGCGACACCCAGGTCGTCGAAGTGGCCAAGGACAGCATGCTGCTGACCCGTGGCGACGACGTAGCCGAGGGCGATGCCATCGGCGTCACCCGTCACTGGGCCGCTGGTCCCTTGGCCTGGGGCCTTTGGACCACGTTGTGGATCTCGGTCATCTCCGGCGCCCTGGGCCTGGTGATCGGCCTGTTCGCCGGATTGTGTCGGCTGTCGAGCAACCCCACCCTGCGCGACCTGTCCACGGTCTATGTCGAACTGGTGCGCGGCACGCCGCTGCTGGTGCAGATCTTCATCTTCTACTTCTTCATCGGCACCGTGCTCAACCTGTCCCGGGAGTTTGCCGGGGTAGCGGCGTTGGCACTGTTCACCGGCGCCTACGTCGCCGAGATCGTCCGCGCCGGGGTGCAGTCGATCGCCAAGGGCCAGAACGAGGCGGCACGCTCGCTGGGCCTGAACGGCGCCCAGTCGATGCGCCATGTGATCCTGCCCCAGGCCTTCAAGCGCGTGTTGCCACCGCTGGCCGGGCAGTTCATCAGCCTAGTCAAGGACACCTCGCTGGTGTCGGTGATCGCCATCACCGAGCTGACCAAGAGCGGTCGCGAGGCCATCACCACCTCGTTCTCGACCTTCGAGATCTGGTTCTGCGTGGCGGGCCTGTACCTGCTGATCAACCTGCCGCTGTCGCACATCGCCAGCCGGCTCGAGCGGAGGCTTGCGCAAAGTGATTGAAGTCCGTGACCTGCTGAAAGTCTTCGACACCCGCGGCCAGGTAGTGCGTGCGGTGGACAACGTCACCACCCAGGTCGCCAAGGGCGAAGTGGTGGTGGTGCTGGGCCCGTCCGGCTCGGGCAAGTCCACTTTCCTGCGTTGCCTGAACGGCCTTGAGCATTTCGACCAGGGCCATGTGTCCATCAACGGCGTGCAGCTGGACGACCCGAAGACCGACATCAACGCCTACCGCCGTGAAGTCGGCATGGTGTTCCAGCACTTCAACCTGTTCCCGCACATGACCGTGCTAGAGAACCTGTGCCTGGCGCAGAAGGTGGTACGCAAGCGCAACAAGGCCGATCGGGAAGCCAAGGCCCGGGCGTTGCTGGAAAAGGTCGGTATCGCGCAGAAGGCCAACGAGTACCCGTCGCGCCTTTCTGGCGGCCAGCAGCAGCGGGTGGCCATTGCCCGCGCCCTGGCCATGGAGCCGAAGGTGATGCTGTTCGACGAACCGACCTCGGCGCTCGACCCGGAAATGGTCGGTGAAGTGCTCGATGTGATGAAGACCCTGGCCCAAGAAGGCATGACCATGGTCTGTGTCACCCACGAAATGGGCTTCGCCCGGGAAGTAGCTGACCGTGTGTTGTTCTTCGACCATGGCAAGCTGCTGGAGGATTCGCCGCCCCAGCAGTTCTTCGCCGCGCCGAAGGACCCACGGGCCCAGGCGTTCTTGCGGCAAGTTTTGTGAGGGTTTTGAGGCCTGCGTAATTCGTGGGTGCAATATATCTGATCAAACTGTTCAGGCCTCTTGCCATATATTGGTGAGAGGCTTGGCTGTCGAAATATCTCTAGCCTCCAATTAAAGAACGCTCTCTCTTGATCTTGATCTTGATCTTGATCTTGATCTTGATCTTGATCTTGCTTCTAAGTGCGCGATAGATCAGGCGACACAAATTGCGACTTCAGGAGGCCGAACGGAGGGCTTGCGCAGGGAGGTGACGGGCATGGATGCCCGTCAAGCGCCGATCAGGCCATGGATGGCCCGTCGGCGCGTCCTCCCGGAGCGAGCCCGGAGTGAGGGGACCCCGGAGCGAAGCGTAGGGGCCGGATGAACGGAGCCGAACGGTTTTGCCTCCTTTTCCCAAGATGTATGGACCGGACACATGGTGGACACGTGTACGGAGACATGGTTGACACTTTTCGGCAAGCAATCTGCCGGGAATACGACCATGCCTTGGAACGCGAGAGATGCCATGAGCTTGAGAGAAGAGTTCGTTAACCTGGCCAATCACCCGGACGCTAATATGAGGGAGCTATGCCGCCGGTTCGGCATTAGCCCTCAGACGGGTTACAAATGGCTCAATCGATTTCGACAGAACGGCCTGCCCGGCTTGCAGGAGCGCTCTCGAAAGCCGGCCGCCAGCCCTCGCAAGACTCAGCCTGGGCTAGAAGAGGAAGTGATTGCCATCCGTAAGGAGCACTCTACGTGGGGTGGCCGAAAGATCAGTCACCTGCTTGATCAGCGAATCTGTGCCAGCACCGTAACCAATGTCCTGCATCGGCATGGATTGATCACCGCAGAGGCATCCGAGGCCGCTAAACCATGGACACGCTTTGAGCGCGAAGCCCCGAATGATCTGTGGCAGATCGATTTTAAAGGTTTCTTCCAAACGGCTCAGGGACCTTGTTATCCGCTGACGCTGATTGATGACCACTCTCGCTTCAACCTTGTGATACAGGCCTGCGCACATCAGCGCACAGAGTTGGTCATGGAGCACCTGACCGATCTGTTCAGCCGGTATGGACTGCCTGTGCAGATCAACGCGGATAATGGCTCGCCCTGGGGAGCACCAAGAAATCCTGGAGAACTCACACCGCTAGGTATCTGGTTGGTTCGACTAGGAATTCGACTGACTTTCAGCAGACCAGGGCACCCACAAACCAATGGCAAGGATGAGCGATTCCATCGGACGCTCAAGGCCGAGGTACTGACAGGGCGCAGCTTCCGGGATCTGCGAGAAGCGCAGGAAGCTTTCGACCTCTGGCGGGGCATTTACAACTACAAGCGTCCTCATCAACAGCTGGGCTACAAAGTGCCGGCAGATCGCTACCAGATGAGCAGGCGGGCCTTCCCAAGCCGTCTACCGACCGTTGAATACGGTCCCGACGATATTCTGGTGAAACCCTACAGCAGTCAGTTTCGCTTCAAGAAGCGCTCATTTCGGATAGCGAAGGCGCTAGCAGGCTATGTATTGGCGCTCCGCCGCAGCGATCAAGGGCCCGACCATTTTGATGTTTACTTCTGCCAACACAAGCTGCG
The DNA here is from genome assembly GCF_018596375.1 of Pseudomonas sp. RC3H12. Lineage (NCBI taxonomy): Bacteria > Pseudomonadati > Pseudomonadota > Gammaproteobacteria > Pseudomonadales > Pseudomonadaceae > Pseudomonas > Pseudomonas sp. RC3H12. The sequence continues at coordinate 5,316,064 of NZ_CP075595.1, forward strand.
AACCATCGACTTCAACAACCCCGACGGTAAGCGATAATGTGTCCACCATGTCCCCGCACATGTGTCAGCGATGTCTCAAGTCCATACACCAAGAGAAAAGGAGGTCGCCGTAAAGGCGAAAAGGTGACTGTGCGTCGACATGGCGAATGAATGCGCATATAACTTTCAAAACATACGCTGTGTAAGTCAAAGTCAAAGTCAAAGTCAAAGTCAAAGTCAAATGCGATTGGTGTGGGTTTTTACAGTTGTAAGCGCATTCATTTGCTATAATGACGCATAGTCACCCTTTCGCCACCCGGCGAGTCACTTTTTGTCAAACGCGACAAAAAGTAACCAAAAAACGCTGCGCTCCATTCATCCGGCCCTCCGCTTCGCTCCGGGTTCCCTCACTCCGGCCTTGCTCCCGGGAGGACCGCGCTGAACGCCCCATCCTGGGGCGCAGCGCTTGACGGGCATCCATGCCCGTCACCTCCCTGCGCAAGACCTGCGTTCGGCCTCCTGAAGTCGCGAAGTTACGGGCGGCGCCTGGGCTGACGCAGCTGTCGCTAGTGGGCTGTGGGGGAACCTTCTGATCGCCAAAGCCAAAGCCAAAGCCAAAGCCAAAGCCAAAGCCAAAGCCAAAGCCAAAGCCAAAGCCAAAGCCAAAGCCAAAGCCAAAGCCAAAGCCAAAGCCAAAGCCAAAGCCAAAGCCAAAGCCAAAGCCCGGGGCTGGAGATTTGAACGCACGGCCGGAAGGCCTAAAGGCTGAACCGCCCCACCATGCCCCGCAACTGCTGCCCCAAGTGCTCCAGTTCCCCGCTTGAAGCAGCGGTCTGCTCACTGGCCGCACTGGTCTGGTCCGACACATCACGTACATTGATCACGCTGCGGTTGATCTGCTCGGCAACCACGCTCTGTTGCTCGCTGGCCGTGGCGATCTGTTGGTTCATGCCCTGGATGCTCGATACCGTTTCGGTGATCTGCCCCAGCGCGGCACCCGCCTTGCGGCTGAGCTCGACACTCTGCCCGGTCAGGCTCTTGCTGTCGTCGAGCAGGCCGGTGACCTCGTCGGTACCACGGTGCAGGCTGTCGATCAGCAGCTCGATTTCCTCGGTCGACTGCTGCGTGCGTTGGGCCAGGCCGCGCACTTCGTCGGCCACCACGGCGAAGCCACGCCCTGCTTCCCCCGCCCGGGCTGCTTCGATGGCGGCGTTTAGCGCCAGGAGGTTGGTCTGCTCGGAAACCGACTTGATCACATCTAGAATCGATCCGATGCGCTGGCTTTCACCGGCCAGGTGGCCCATCGCGGTGAGGCAGCGGTCCATCTGGCTTGCCAGCTGCTCGATGCGGGCGATGGCTTCAGCCACCACCTGATCGCCCAGCTGTGCCTGATGATCGGCGGTGGTTGCCGCCAGCGAGGCTTGTTCGGCGTTCTGCGCGACTTCCTGTACCGTGGCGCTCATCTGGTTCATGGCCGTGGCCACCTGATCGGTCTCTTCGCGCTGCTGGCTGATGCGCTCGCGCGTATCCACGCTGGCGCAGGCCAGCTCTGCCGCTGCCTTGGACAACTGGCCGACGCCCTGATCGATGCCGCCGAGCAGCTCGCGCAGGCTCAAGGTCATCTCGCGCATGCTGGTCTGCAGCTGGCCCATCTCGTCACGGCGGTGCACCGTCTGTACTTGGCTGAGATCGCCACGGGCGATGCGCGCGGCCTGGGACAGCACCTGCCGCAGAGGTTGAGTCACCTGTCGGGTGATCAGCCAGGCGGCCAGGATGCCGAACACCAGCGCCAACACGGCCACGCTGGTCAGCAACGAACGGTCGGCCAGGGCCTCGTTGTCGCGCTGCTCGACCTTGCGCTCGCTCAGTTCACGGCTCACGGCCTGCAGTTCGTCGCCCATTTTCTCCATGCCGTCCTGCAGTTGCTCAACCTTGAGCGCAGCCTCGCGGTATTGGCGCAGGGTGTCGCGATAGCGGTCCAATTCCACCTGTGGCCGCTGGGTCAATGTGGCGGGCAGTTCCAGTGGGGCAATGGCCCGCAGCAACTGTCCCAGGCTGACGTTCGCCGCCTGCAGCGCGGCATCGCCCATGCTGGCGAAACTGTCCTGGGGCGAGTAGGTATAGGCCGGCACTTGGCTTTGCTGGCTGGCGGACTCGATATGACGGCCCAGGGTATCCATAAGCCCGACTACGCTGCCTTGCTGGCCATCGCCGGGCAGCTTGAGCAAGGCCTGGGTCTGCAGTTCGTCGATCACGGCTTCGAGCACGCCTGCCTGCGCCTGCATCGCCGCACGCAAGCCTTCGCGGCTGTCCACGGTGCCTTGCAGGATGGCGAAGTCGGCCTTCAGGCGCTGCAGCAGCTGCAGTTTCTGGTTCAGCATCTGCCGCGACGAATCGACGCCGCTGCGTTGTTGCAGCAGGGTCAGGCGGTCGTGCAACTGCTCCAGGATGGTCGCGATGCGGGCCTTGCTGACGTCGTCGGCAAGCACCCGGTAAGTGATGCGCTCGGCACGCAGGTCTCGGGTCAAGTCGTTGAGTTGGCCGATGTCGCTGAGCTGCTCCGAGCGCTCGATGGCGCCGTCCAGGGCGCGCCAGCCGCTGAGTGTGGTGGCCAGGGTGAGCAGCAGCACCACGGTGAAGCCCAGGGCGAGCTTGAGCCCGACGCCAAGGTTGCCGAGCTGACGGTCAAGGTATCCGAACATGGCAGGTCTCCGTCCAATTGAGAAATGGCCATAGCGCTATGTTGCCGCTATGACCCTTGCTCATCGGCAGGGAGTCCGTCGGACTGGACCTGTAAATAGGGTAGGAAAAGTCCTTGCGGGCTGAAGGGCAAAGCCTACAGCCCGCAAGCTGCAGTCTAGAGCCTGAAACGCCCCACCAGACCCTGCAGGTGAGTCCCCAGGCGCGCCAGCTCGACGCTGGAGCTTGCCGTCTCCTCGCTGGCCGCGGAGGTCTGGTCGGAGATATCGCGCACGTTCATCACGCTGCGGTTGATCTCTTCGGCCACGGCGCTCTGTTGCTCGGCGGCGGTGGCGATCTGCTGGTTCATCGACTGGATCGACGACACGGTGCGGGTGATGGTGCCCAGCGAATCTCCGGCGCGGCGCGTCAGTTCCACGCTGCTGTCGGTGAGGGCGCGGCTGCTGTCCATGACACCGGCCACGCGCTCGGTGCCGTTTTGCAGGCTGGCAATCAGCTCCTCGATCTCTTCGGTGGACTGCTGGGTGCGCTGGGCCAGGCTGCGCACTTCGTCGGCGACCACGGCGAAGCCACGGCCTGCCTCGCCCGCACGGGCCGCTTCGATGGCGGCGTTGAGCGCCAGCAGGTTGGTTTGCTGAGCCACCGACTTGATCACATCGAGCACACTGCCGATCTTGTCGCTCTCGGCCTTGAGCTGGTTCATCGCTTCGCTGGAGTTGACCACTTCGCTGGCCAGGCGCTCGATCTGGCTGATCGCCTCGCCCACCACCTTGTCACCCTCGCGGGCCTGCTGGTCGGCCATCAGCGCCGCTTCCGAGGCCTGTTCGGCGTTGCGCGCCACTTCCTGGACGGTGGCGGCCATCTCGTTCATGGCGGTGGCGACCTGGTCGGTCTCGACTTTCTGGTTGTTGACCCCGGCGCTGGTCTGCTCGGTGACCGCCGACAGTTCCTCGGCAGCACTGGCGATCTGCGTCACGCCGTCGCCGATGCCGCCGATCAGCTCGCGCAGGCTCTGGGTCATGCGCTGCATGCTGGCCTGCAACTGGCCCAGCTCGTCGCGCCGGTCGGCCTTGAGGTCCTGGCGCAGGTCGCCACCGGCCACGCGTTCTGCGGCGGCGAGGGTCTGGCGCAGGGGCACGATGATCTGCCGGGTAATGGCGAACGCGGCAAGCACGCCAAGCAGCAAGGCCAGCGCCGTGGCACCGGCCAGCAGGGTCTTGGCCTGCTGGGTGCCTTGGTCGCGCACGGTGGTTTGCGAAACGGTCATTGCCTGGCTGGTGTCCAGCAGCACCTGGCCCTGTGCGGACATGCGCGTCAGCGCCTGCTCGCTGGCCGCCTGGGCGTTACCGAACTGGTTCACCGCGTCGCGGTAGGCGGCCAGCGCGCTGGCGGCATCGCCAAGGCTGGCGGCGAACTCGGCCGGGAGCCTGGCGGGCAGGGCCTTGAGCACGGTCAGGGCTTGGTCGATGGCAGTGAGCGCGGTCTGCTGGAATTCGGCCTTGCCGCTGTAGGTGTAGCCGCGTACCTGGAAGCGCGCCTGCTGCAGCAGCGCCGCGACCTGCACAGCTTCCTGGTACTGCTGGATATCCCCGCCCTGCAACAGGCGCTGCTGGACCTTGCCGATCAGGTCGGCGGCCTTGTCGGCGCTGTCGCCCAGGGTGCCGCGGCTGGCCTCGCGGTGCTGGCCGGCCTGCCTGAGCTCGGCAAAGGCTTGCTGGTATTGGCGTACGGCGTCCTGTTGCTTGTCCAGACGCTGGCGGTCGGCGGGCAGTTCGATCTGGCCGATCATGAACTGTACTTGGCGCTCAAGATTGGCCAGGGCCTTCTCCAGCTCGGCCACGGAAGCGTCATCACGGCTGCGCTCGTAGGCCAGGCGGGCGAGACGCAGGTCTTGGGTGTACTGGTGGATCACCGAGATGTTGCCGAGCTTGTCGCCACGGCTGGTGACGCTGTCGATGCCCAGCCAACCGGTGAAGGTGATGCCCAGAGTGAGCAGCAGCACCAGGCCGAAGCCGATCCCCAATTTGCGATTGACGCTTACATTTCCCAATGACTGGGCAAACCAACGGTACATAGACGACTCCCCGGCGCGTGGCAGTGCGGATTATTGTTTTGTTGCATAGGGCATCGGCGCACGGCGGGGAAACTTGATGGGAAAAAGCTGACTAGTCTGTCAGAAAATTCGCGAAAGCAACGCTGTTACAGCCGTCTCCACGCGCAGGATCCTATCCCCCAACTGCACAGGCTCCAGGCCAGCCTTGCCCAGCAGATCGACTTCATAGGGAATCCAGCCGCCCTCCGGGCCGATCGCCAGGGTTACCGGGCCTTCAACTGCCCGAGGGCAAGCGGGGTAGGGGCCAGGATGCCCGACCAGGCCGAGGGTTTCGGCGGCGATGGCGGGCAGGCGGTCTTCGACGAAGGGCTTGAAGCGCTTCTCGATGATCACCTCCGGCAGCACCGTGTCACGAGCTTGCTCCAGACCGAGAATGAGGTTTTCGCGGATGGTCTCGGGCTGGAGGAACGGCGTCTGCCAGAAACTCTTCTCGACCTTGTAGCTGTTGACCAGAATCAGCCGTGGCACGCCCAGGGTGGCGACCGTCTGGAACAGCCGGCGCAGCATCTTCGGCCGTGGCACGGCCAGCACCAGGGTCAGTGGCAGTTTGGCCGGCGGGGGCTGGTCGAAGGCCACCCGCAGTTCGGCTTCGTGGCCTTCGAGGCGGATGACCTCGGCCTTGCCCATCAGCCCGCCTATGCGCCCGACGCGCAGGCTGTCGCCCACCGCCACGCGATGGATCTCCTGCATATGGGTGAAGCGGCGATCGGCCAGGACAACACGGTCGGCCGACACGAAGTCGGCCTCTTCAAGGAGCAACAGGTTCACGGTTGGGTCGCAGGCGGCTGGTCGTTGTGGTCGTTGCCGGTTTCTTCATGGGCGTGGCTGCGCTTGCGGATCAGGCTGCCGCACAGCACGCCGACCTCGAACAGCATCCACATGGGCACGGCCAGGAGGGTCTGGGAGAAGATGTCCGGCGGGGTGAGGATCATGCCGACCACGAAGCAGCCGATGATCACGTACGGGCGGATCTTCTTCAGGTACTGCACGTCGACCACGCCGATCCACACCAGCAGCACCACCGCCACCGGGATTTCGAAGGCGACCCCGAAGGCAAAGAACAAGGTCATGACGAAGTCGAGGTAGCTGGAAATGTCGGTCATCATCGACACGCCTTCGGGCGTGGCGCTGGCGAAGAAGCCGAAGATCAGCGGGAACACCAGGAAGTAGGCGAAGGCCATGCCGGCGTAGAACAGGAAAATGCTCGACACCAACAACGGGATGGCGATGCGCTTTTCATGGCGGTACAGGCCGGGGGCAATGAAACCCCAGATCTGTTGGAGGATGAACGGGATCGCCAGGAACAGCGAGACGATCATGGTCAGCTTGAACGGCGTCAGGAACGGCGAGGCCACATCGGTGGCGATCATCGTCGCGTTGGCCGGCAAGTGCTCGCGCAGCGGCGCCGAGACCAGGGTGTAGATCTGCTGGGCGAAGGAGAACAGCCCGGCGAAGATCAGGAAAATGGCGGCGACGCAGCGCAGCAGGCGGGTGCGCAGCTCGGTCAGGTGCGAGACCAGCGGCATCGGCTGGTCGGTTTCCGGATTCTCGCTCATGGGGCTCGCGGCGGTTGTGGCGGTTCGGAGGGTGGTGCTGCGGCCGGCTGCGCGGGGGCGGCATCGGCGGCAGGTGCGGCAGGCGTTTCAGCGTTGGCCGGCGGCTGCACGGGTGGCGCCAGGGGGTTGAGGATGCGCTTGGCCTCCTGCTCCATCTGCAGGATGTGCTCGTTGTGCAGCTGGCGGCGGATGTCATCGGCGCCGATCTCGCGCTCGACCTCCATCTTGATCGCGTTGAAGCTGCGCTTGAGGCGACCGATCCACAGCCCGGCAGTGCGTGCGGCCCCCGGCAGGCGCTCAGGGCCGAGCACCAGCAGGGCGACCAGGCCGACGAGCAGCAGCTCGCTGAAACTGATACCGAACATGGGTCAGTCTTTCCGCTGCGGCTCTTGAACCGGCTGGGCCTGGCCCTCGATGGTGTGGCCCTGGGCCTGCTGCGCGGTGTTCTGCACAGGCGGAACGGGCTGCGCCGGCGGTGGGGCCTGCTCGGCCGGCTTGGCTTCTTCTTCGTTCATGGCCTTGCGGAAGCCCTTGATCGATTCGCCCAGGTCGCTGCCGAAGTTCTTTAGTTTCTTGGTGCCGAACACCAGCACCACGACGACCAGCAGGACGATCCAGTGTTTCCAGTCAAAAATACCCATTTCGTACTCCTGAAAAATGTATGTCAGCCGGAACCGGCGCTATCGCGGGGTGAGCCCGTTCCTACAAATACGCGCGGTCAGGCCTGTGGCTGACGGGCGGCCTTCTCGTCATGGCCGGAAAGGCCGAAGCGGCGCTCCAGTTCGTCGAGCACCGCCTGCGGATGCTGGCCCAGCGCGCTGAGCATGACCAGGCTATGAAACCACAGGTCCGCGGTCTCGTAGATGACATCGCTGTAATCCTTGCTGACGGCGGCATCCTTGGCAGCGATGATGGTCTCGATGGACTCTTCGCCGAGCTTCTCGAGGATCTTGTTCAGGCCCTTGTGATGCAGGCTGGCCACGTAGCTGCTGTCAGGCGCCGCGTGCTTGCGTTCTTCCAGCACCTCGGCGAGGCGGTCTAGCGTGTCGCTCATGTCAATGCCCTGCGCTATAGATGGCGTCCGGATCCTTGAGGACCGGATCGACGATTTTCCACTGGCCGTCTTCGAACACGCGATAGAAGCAGCTTTCGCGGCCGGTATGGCAGGCGATATGGCCCAGTTGCTCGACCATCAGGATGATCACGTCGGCGTCGCAGTCCAAGCGCATTTCGTGCAGCTTCTGCACATGGCCCGACTCTTCGCCCTTGCGCCACAGCTTGCCCCGCGAGCGCGACCAATAGATGGCGCGATGCTCGGCGGCGGTCAGGGCGAGGGATTCACGGTTCATCCAGGCCATCATCAGCACGCGCCCGGTCTTGTGGTCCTGGGCGATCGCCGGTACCAGGCCATCGCTGTTCCACTTGATCTCGTCCAGCCAGTCTTTCATCGTCGACTCCAAACCGGGCCCGCTCCCGTACCGGGCCCCTGTGCGCTAGTGTGCCAGCCAGCGACGCGGCTGGCTATCGGCGCACGATCAGGTACAGGCCCGCTGCCAGCATCAACCACGCAGGCCAGGCGGCCGGGGCGCTGAGGCTGGCCGCACCGGCCGCCAGGGTGGCGCCACCACCGAGCAGCCCGGCGCCAAGCAGGCGCAGCGCCCAGTTGTCGCCGGCGCGGCGGCGCTCGGGCAGTTGCGGGTCGTGCAGGTGCGGTTGCGACAGGCGTTCGAGCAGGTCGCGGGTCATGTCGGCCAGGTGCGGCAGTTGCTCGGCCTGGCTGTAGAGGTTGCCGATTACCGCTTTCGGGCTCATGCGCTCGCGCATCCAGCGTTCGAGGAAGGGCTTGGCGGTGCTCCACAGGTCCAGGTCGGGGTAGAGCTGGCGGCCCAGGCCTTCGATATTGAGCAGGGTCTTTTGCAGCAATACCAGCTGTGGCTGGACCTCCATGTTGAAGCGTCGGGCCGTCTGGAACAGGCGCATCAGCACCTGGCCGAAGGAGATATCCTTGAGCGGCTTTTCGAAGATCGGCTCGCACACGGTGCGGATCGCCGCTTCGAACTCGTTGACCTTGGTCTGCGCCGGTACCCAGCCCGAGTCGATATGCAGCTGGGCCACGCGGCGGTAGTCGCGCTTGAAGAAGGCGATCAGGTTGCGGGCCAGGTAGTCCTGGTCCTCGGCAGTGAGGCTGCCGACGATACCGCAGTCGATGGCGATGTACTGCGGGCTCCACGGTTTGACCGTGCTGACGAAGATGTTGCCGGGGTGCATGTCGGCATGGAAGAAGCTGTCGCGGAACACTTGGGTGAAGAACACCTCGACGCCGCGCTCGGCCAGCATCTTCATGTCGGTGCGCTGGTCGGCGAGCGTCGCCATGTCGGTGACCGGCACGCCATAGATACGCTCCATCACCAGCACCTTGGGCCGGCACAGGTCCCAGTAGACCTGCGGTACGTACATCAGCTCGGAGCCTTCGAAGTTGCGCCGCAGCTGGCTGGCATTGGCGGCCTCGCGCAGCAGGTCGAGTTCGTCGTAGATGGTCTTTTCGTAGTCGCCGACGATTTCCACCGGATGCAGGCGACGGGCATCGGCCGAGGCGCGCTCGGCGGCCTTGGCGATCAGGAACAGCCAGGCCAGGTCCTGGGCGATGACCGGTTTCAGGCCTGGGCGCACCACCTTGACCACCACTTCCTCACCGCTCTTCAGGCGTGCGGCGTGTACTTGGGCCACCGAAGCCGAGGCCAGCGGCTCAACGTCGAAACGGCTGAACACCTCGCCCACCTTGGCACCGAGCTGTGCTTCGATCAGCGCCACGGCGTGCTGCGGGTCGAACGGTGGCACGCGGTCCTGCAGCAGCATCAGCTCGTCGGCGATGTCGGTGGGCAGCAGGTCGCGGCGGGTGGAGAGCAACTGGCCGAACTTGATGAAGATCGGCCCCAGATCCTGCAGCGCCAGGCGCAGGCGTGCGCCACGGCTCAGCTCCAAGGGCTTGCGCGGCAACCAGCGCCACGGCATCAGCAGGCGCAGGCTGGCCAGCCACCAAGGCAGCAGGGGTTGTTCGAACAGCAGGTCATCGAGGCGGTAGCGGATCACGACGCGCTGGATGCGCAACAGACGGCGGACGGCGAGCAGCTTCATGCGTTATCGCTGGTATCAAGAGTGTGGGCGAGGCGGCGCAGGCGTGCCTCGAGGCGTTCGATATCGACCTTCAGCGTATCGAGTTCGCTGAATGCCGCTTCGGCTTCGCGTTTGCCGACCAGGGTACGCGATTCCTCGGCCAGGTACTCGGACAGATTCTCGCCGAAGCGGGCCAGGCCCTGGCGGGTCCAGCGCGCGCGCAGGCGCAGGTGGCCGGCGATCAGCGCGGTGGGCACCGGCCCCAGCCAACGCTGCAACTCGTGTTCCCAGTCCAGTTCCAGGTCCTGCAGGATGCCGAACAGGTCGAGCAGCACGGCGCTGTCGCCATGCAGCTCGACCTGGGGGCTGTGCAGTACCGCGGTCTTGTCTTTGGCCAGCGCCAACTGCGCCAGACGCCCGGCGGGGGCGCGCAGGGTGCAGTCGACCTCGCTTTCCCAATGGGCGGCAAGCATCAGGCCTTCCTCGTCGGGCAGCACGAACAGCTTCAGGGCCGGCTGCACGCAGTCGATCTCGATCACCTTGCCTTCCAGCGCCGCCAGGCGCGGGAGGGCGGTGCTGTCCAGGCGCAGGACACGGTTGAGCCCGTGCTCGACGCTGGCGAGCAGGCCGGCCAGGAGCATCAGGGCTTGATCCCCCGGTGCACGGCGACGATGCCGCTGGTCATGTTGTGGTAGGTGACGCGGTCGAAGCCGGCCTCGACCATCATGCTCTTGAGCGTTTCCTGGTCGGGGTGCATGCGGATCGATTCGGCCAGGTAGCGGTAGCTTTCCGAGTCGTTGGTGATGAGCTTGCCGGCCAGCGGCATGAAGGCGAACGAGTAGGCGTCGTAGGCCTTGGACATCAGCTTGTTGGTCGGCTTGGAGAACTCCAGGATCAACAGGCGGCCACCGGGCTTGAGCACGCGCAGCATGGAGCGGATGGCCGCATCCTTGTGCGTCACGTTGCGCAGGCCGAAGGCGATGGTCACGCAGTCGAAGTGGTTGTCCGGGAACGGCAGCTTTTCAGCATCGGCCTGGACGAATTCGATATTGCCGGACACGCCGCGGTCGAGCAGGCGGTCGCGGCCGACCTTGAGCATCGATTCGTTGATATCGGCCAGCACCACCTGCCCGGTCGGGCCGACCAGGCGCGAGAACTTGGCGGCCAGGTCACCGGTGCCACCGGCGATGTCCAGTACCCGGTTGCCGCTGCGCACCCCGGACAGTTCGATGGTGAAGCGCTTCCACAGACGGTGCATGCCGCCGGAGAGCACGTCGTTCATCAGGTCGTACTTGGCGGCCACCGAGTGGAACACCTCGGCGACTTTCTTCGCCTTCTGGCTCTCGGGAACGTCCTGGTAGCCGAAGTGGGTGGTGGGTTCGGCGTGGTCGCCTTTGCGCTGGTCGGTCATATCGCTTCACCAGAAAAAAATTACGGCCATTCTAGGGGCTACGGGCGGATTTGTCTTGGCGGGGTGTGTCATGCAAAGGGGGCGGGCATAATGGCGATTATGTCTTCATATCCAGGATCACCCGCATGACCCAGATCAGCGTCGAACGCAAACACACCCTCGGCCGTGAAGCCGCCCGCGCCAAGGCCGAGGCGCTGGTGGACAAGCTGACCCGCGAATACGACCTCAAGGCCAGCTGGAACGGTGATCGTGTCGATGTGAAACGCAGCGGCGCCAACGGCAGTGTGCATATCGGTGAGGACACCATCCGCGTCGAGCTCAAGCTGGGCATGATGCTGTCGATGATGAGCGGCACCATCAAGGGCGAGATCGAGCGGGCGCTGGACAAGGCGCTGGCCTGACACTGCGCGCTCCTTGCTGTTTGCGGGCGCGGGCCTTGTGGGAGCAGGTATCGTGGGAGCGGGCTTGCCCCGCGAAAGCGATTGCCCGGGCTCGCGCTATCGCGGGGCAAGCCCGCTCCCACGCAAACGCAAACGCTGCATGACTCCACCTTAGGGTGAGGATTCTAATTTTTCCGCCTACCTTCACGCTCAAGCCCTACCACCCCGGGCAGTTCCTCCCTCCCTTAGAATGAGCATGAGGTGCAGAGCATGGCCAAAGTGAATCTCAAGCAAAAAGACGACGCCCAAGGCAGCACGCTGGGCGAGGTGCGCGGCTACGCCCGCAAGATCTGGCTGGCGGGCATCGGTGCCTACGCCCGTGTCGGCCAGGAAGGCTCCGACTATTTCAAGGAGCTGGTGAAAGCCGGTGAAGGCGTCGAGAAGCGTGGCAAGAAACGCCTCGACAAGGCTGTCGAAGCCGCCAATACCCAGATCGACGAAGCCACCCAGGAAGTCACCCGCGTGCCCGGTCGGGTCGAGGCGCAGCTGGACAAAATCGAACGCGCCTTCGACGCCCGTGTCGGTCGCGCCTTGAATCGCCTCGGCATTCCGTCTAAACATGACGTTGAGGCGTTGTCCATCAAGCTTGAACAGCTGCACGAGCTGCTCGAGCGCGTCGCGCACAAACCATAAGGAGAGCAGGATGGCTGGCAAGAAGAACACCGAGAAAGAAGGCAGCTCCTGGATCGGCGGAATCGAGAAGTACTCCCGCAAGATCTGGTTGGCTGGCCTGGGTATCTACTCCAAGGTCGACCAGGACGGTCCGAAGCTGTTCGATTCGCTGGTGAAGGACGGCGAGAAGGCCGAGAAGCAGGCGAAGAAAACCGCCGAAGACGTGGCCGAAAGCGCCAAGTCGTCGACCAACTCGCGAGTGTCGGGCGTGAAGGATCGTGCGCTGGGCAAGTGGAGCGAGCTGGAGGAAGCCTTCGACAAGCGCCTGAACAGCGCCATCTCGCGCCTGGGCGTGCCCAGCCGCAATGAGATCAAGGCCCTGCACCAGCAGGTCGATTCGCTGACCAAGCAGATCGAGAAACTGACCGGTGCCTCGGTCACCCCGATCTCCAAGGCCAGCGCCAGCAAGACGGCCGCCAAGCCATTGGCCAAGGCGGCCGCCAAGCCTGCGGCCAAGACCGCTGCGGCAAAACCTGCGGCGAAAACCGCAGCGGCCAAGCCTGCGGTCAAGGCAGCGGCCAAGCCTGTAGCGGCCAAGCCCGCTGCCAAACCGGCAGCCGCCAAGAAACCGGCCGTGAAGAAAGCGGCGCCGGCCAAACCTGCGGCAGCCAAGCCCGCCGCACCGGCGCCTGCCGCCACCGCAGCCCCGGCACCGAGCGCGGCGCCGGCCAGCAGCACCCCGTCGGCACCGGTAAACGCGGCCACCCAGGCCTGATACCGGGTCGCACTGGTCGCGGGTCAAGCCCGCTGCCACGAAGCCTGCACAGGGCTCGTGGCAGCGGGCTTGCCCCGTGATCGTTTCAGCCTTCCAGATACCTCATTGCCAACTGCTCCGCCGCTATGCGCGCCGGGGCCTGCAGATGCGGCGCCACCAGCATCATCACCTGGTACACCACCACGCCGACATCGCCCTCGCGGCCAAGCACGCGCTGATAATCAAGCGAGCACATCAGGGTCAGGGTGATCTGTTCCACCAACTGCCCCAGTGCCTGGGTCTCGCTGGTCACCTGGCCCTGGCCCTTGAGACTGGCCAGCAGCGCGGCCAGGGTGCGCTTGAGGGCGTTGATCAAGCTGCGCATGCCCCGCGCCAGCTTGGGCAGGCGCCCGGTCAGGTTGGACAGGTCCTGGAACAGGAAACGGTACTGGGCCATGCGTTCGACGATCAGGTGCAGGAACAGCCAGTAGTCCTCGGCATCCAGGCGTACGTCCAGCGGCGGGTCGAGCAGTGGCATCAGTTGCTCTTCGAAACGCTCGAACAGGCCGATCACCAACGGCTCCTTGCCGTGGAAGTGGTAGTACAGGTTGCCTGGGCTGATCCCCAGTTCGTTGGCGATCTCCAGGGTCGAGACGTTCGGTTCGCCCTGGCGATTGAACAGCTGCAAGGCACATTCGAGGATACGGTCGCGGGTCTTCATCCGGTCAGCGTGCCAGTACGTAGCTGCCGGGCGCGGGGCCCAGCGGTGGATAAGTGGTGCTGCCCAGGTCGTCGCGTGGCGTCCTGAGCGTGCCGGAGCGCTGCAGTATCCATTCCAGCCACAGGGGCCACCAGCTGCCGTCGCGGCGTTGGGCGTCGTGGAACCAGGCCCGCGGGTCGCTGGAGAGCTTGGGGTTTTCCAGGTAGTAGGACTTTGGGTTGCCGGGCGGGTTGATGATGCTCTGGATATGACCGCTGTTGGCCAGAATGAAGCGCCGGTCGCCGCCGAGCAGCAGGGCCGAACGGTACACCGCGTCCCAGGGGGTGATGTGGTCGTTGCTGCCGGCCACGGTGAAGCTGTCCAGCCCGACCTGCGTGAGGTCGATCGGTGTGCCGCACACCTCAAGGCCTTCGGGGAAGGTCAGCGGGTTGAGCTTGAAGAAATCCAGCAGGTCGCCGTGCAGCGCGGCCGGCAGGCGCGTGCTGTCGGCGTTCCAGTAGAGGATGTCGAAGGCCGGCGGTGTCTTGCCCATCAGGTAGTTGTTGACCCAATAGTTCCAGATCAGGTCGTTGGGGCGCATCCAGGCGAATATCCGTGCCACCTCGCCGCCGTCCAGTACGCCGCGCTGATAGGAGCGGCGCTTGGCCGCCTCGATGGTCTGTTCGTCGGCGAACAGGCTGGCGGGGCTGTCGAACTGGCTGTCGAGCAGGCTCACCAGGTAAGTGGCGCTGCGCACCTTGCGCAGCTGCTTCTTAGCTTGCAAGTGGCCCTGCAGCGCGGCCATGGTCAGGCCGCCGGCGCAGGCGCCCATGAGGTTGGGGTCGCGGTTGCCGCTGATGCTGCGGCAGGCGTTGAGCGCTTCCTCCAGGGCCTGCACATAGCTGGACAGGCCCCACTCACGGTGACGGGGGTCGGGGTTGCGCCAGCTGACCATGAACACCTGCAGGCCCTGCTTGAGCATGTACTGGACGAAGCTGTTGGTCGGGCTCAGGTCGAAGATGTAGAACTTGTTGATCTGCGGCGGTATCACCAGCAGCGGCCGGGAGTACTGTTTCTCGCTCATGGGCTTGTACTGGATCAGCTCCAGCAGCTCGTTGCGAAACACCACGGCGCCCGGGGTCGCTGCCAGGTTGCCGCCAACCTCGAAGGCCCGTTCGTCCACCTGCCGTGGCAAGCCGTCGTTGTGGCGCAGGTCGTCGAGCAGGTGGCTGACACCACGCAGCAGGCTCAGGCCGCCGGTGTTGAACAGTTCCTTGACCGCCAGCGGGTTGAGCAGCGAGTTGCTGGGGGCGAAGGCGTCGCTGACCAGGTTGAACAGGAACTGCGCCCGGGCGCGGTCGTCGTCGGCCAGGCTGCTTTCCTCGATCCACAGGCGCGTCTGCTTCTGCCAGGCAAGGTAGGCCTGCAGGCCGCGGCGGTAGAACGGGTTCTGGCTCCAGGTCGGGTCGCTGAAGCGTGCGTCACGCGGGTGGGGCTGGTAGGGGCTGTCGCCGATCAGCACGCGCCCCAGCTGGCCGCCCAGGCTCAGCAGGTGATGCGCGGTGTGCAGCGGATTGCGCAGGCCGATCCGGCCGACCTGGCGCAGGGTCGAGAACAGGTCGCGACCGCGCAGGCCGGTAATGGCGTTCTGCACGTTCATGCTCGTGGCGGGGACCGGTGTCGATCCTCTGGCCGGTTTGTCCTTCATGCCAACACTCCTTCGTCAGATCCATTTCCGCGTTGGCCTTGGTGCGGGTAAAGCTACTCCTGCAGGTTCGCATCACCTGCCTGGGAGTGCCCGCAAAGGCCCGTGCTGACGCAATAAAAAGCCTTCCTACCCCCGTGCCGCTGGCCGAGGGTGCATGACCGCGCGTTGGCGTTCTTGCTCGAGGAATTTCATGATGATCGGTGCGACGGCCTCGGCCCGGGTGATCAGGAACAGGTGGCCATCATCGATTATGTGTAGCTGGGCATTGGGAATCCGCCAGGCCAGCAGGCGCATGTTGATCAGCGGGATCAGCGGATCGTCGTCGCCGGCCAGCACCAGGGTGGGCTGGTGGATCTTGTGCAGCCAGTGGATGCTGGTCCAGCCGAGCCCGGCGAACAGTTGCCAGTAGTAGCCCAGCTTGCCGCCCGAACGCACCTTCGAGGCATGGTGCATGGCCAGGTCCGGATCCCGGCGAAAGCCGCCGCCATAGATCAGCGGCGCGATGCGGATCACATGGGAGGGCTGCACGTAGCGCCGTGGGCTGGCCATCATCCACAACACCTTGGGCTTGCCCGGTACCATCACCGCGCCGGCGGCGGTGGCGGCCAGCACCAGTTTCTTGCAGCGTTCGGGGTAGTCGTGGGCGAACTGCTGGGCCAGGGCGCCGCCCCAGGACACGCCGATGACGTTGACCTGGCCGTAGTCCAGGTAGTCGAGCATCCTTGCAGTCAACTTGGCCAGGCCGGGAAAACGGTAGGGGTGACGGGGCGTGGACGAGCCGCCCACCCCGGGCACGTCGAAGGCGATGACCTCCAGGTCCGGGTCCAGGGCCTCGATGAATGGAAACACCAGCTCGAGGTTGGCGCCGATGCCGTTGAATATCAGCAGCGGCGTCAGGTGGGGCTTGCCGGGGCGGACCGCAGTGCGGATGGACTGGTCGTCCAGCTCGACGGTCCTGAAGATGTACGGTTGCGGCATGCGCGTGACTCTGTGGTGAAAGTAGCGCCGCGCTGCGCCAGCAGGCGCACCACGGCGGTTCGGCTCAACGCTCGTGCACGTATGTTCCCGGTGCGGCCTCGCCCGCGGTATAGGCGCGGTTACCCAGCCGTGTAGGTGCCTTCTTGAGTTCGCCGGCGCGCTCACCCAGCCAGGCCTGCCAGTGCAGCCACCAGGAGTCGGCATGCTTGACCGCGTTCTCCTGCCAGGCCACCGGGTCGTCCGGGCGGTCTTCGCCGGTCATGAAGCGCGCCTTGGGGTTGCCCGGGGGGTTGAGGATGCTCTGGATATGGCCGCTGTTGGACAGCACGAACTCGATCTTGCCGCCGAACAGGTGTGCCGAGCGGTAGCACGACTGCCACGGGGTAATGTGGTCGGCGGTGCCGGCAACGCTGTAGATGTCGCAGTCGACCTGCTTCAGGTCGATGGCCGTGCCGCACACTTCGAGGGCGTTGGAACGGATCAGCGGGTTGTTCTTGAACATCTCGATCAGGTCGCCGTGGAAGGCGGCCGGCAGTCGGGTGGTGTCGTTGTTCCAGAACAGAATGTCGAACACCGGTGGCTCGTTGCCGAGCAGGTAGTTGTTGACCCAGTAGTTCCAGATCAGGTCGTTGGGGCGCATCCAGGCGAACACCTTGGCCATGTCGCTGCCTTCCAGCACGCCGGACTGGTAGGAGTGGCGCTTGGCCGCTTCCAGGGTCTGCTCGTCGACGAACAATGCCACCTGGGTGTCGACAGTGGTGTCGAGCACGCTCACCAGCAGGGTCAGGGCATTGACCTTCTTCTCGCCGAGGGCGGCGTAGTGGCCCACCAGCGCCGTGCAGGTGATACCGCCGGAGCAGGCACCGAGCATGTTCAGGTCCTTGCTGCCAGTGATCGCCAGCACCGCGTCGACGGCTTCCTTGAGTGCGTCGATGTAGGTGGACAGGCCCCACTCGCGCTGGGCCTTGGTCGGGTTGCGCCAGCTGACGATGAAGGTCTGTTGCTGCGAGCGCAGGCAGAAGCGCGCCAGGCTCTTTTCCGGGCTCAGGTCGAATACGTAGAACTTGTTGATCTGCGGTGGCACCACCAGCAACGGGCGGCTGTGCACCTGCTCGGTGATGGGGCTGTACTGGATCAGCTCCAGCACATCGTTGCGGTACACCACCGCGCCTTCGCTGGTGCCCAGATTCTTGCCGACCTCGAAAGCCTCCATGTTCACCTGGCTGGGCATGCCGCCGTTGTTGACGATGTCCTTGGCCAGGTTGGACAGCCCGTCGAGCAGGCTCTTGCCGCCGGTCTCGAAGAAGCGTTTGACCGCGGCCGGGTTGGAGAGGGTGTTGGTGGGCGCCATGGCCTCGGTCACCAGGTTGATGACGAACTGCCCGCGGCTGATGTCCTGCGGCGACAGGTCACTCTCGCTGATCCAGTCGTTGAGTTCCTTGCGCCAGGCGAGGTAGGTCTGCAGGTAGCGGCGATAAAGGGGGTTCTTGCTCCACGCCGGGTCGCTGAAGCGACGGTCGTCGCCTTCCGGTTGCAGCGCCGACTTGCCCAGCAGGACGTTTTTCAGCTCCAGGCCGAAGTGCGCCACGTGCTTGGCGCTGTGCAAGGGCTGGCGCATGGCCTGGCGTAATACCGTGCGTGCCGATGTAAGTAGATCCTTGCGGCGAATGCCGATGACCGGGTTCAGCCCCAGGGTGTTTTCCGAGGCCTGCCGCTGCAACTCATCGTTGTTCTTGTTACTCATCTACGACGCTCCGTTGTCCTGAGACGAGTACCGGTGTGCTGTGACAGCCCGGTACTGCTACTCGGGTGACCAGTGATAAGGAACAGCGGTGCTGCGACCGGATGCGTGCCGATGATGAGCTGCGGGGGTTTCTGCGTGTGAAGACAACCTGCTTTCGCTCGCGACCTCTACATACCGGCCTGGCCCTGCCTGCCCGGAGGCGATGCAGGGAACTTGCCAGCTCCATTGGTTACCCGACTTTCGTGTAATGCGCAAGACAGCCAATCTTTGGCCGTCATCCAGGCATTCAAGCAGATGAGATTAGAAAATGCGCTCTAAAGCTTGCGGGGCTTGAGCTAGAGCATCAATTTCACTACCGATTCGGACGGGTCGCGGGATTTGCCGGCCTTGTGCAATTCGTCGAGGTAGTCGGCCCATAGCTGCTCCTGGCGCAGGCACAGCTGCTCGAGGTATTCCCAGGTGAACAATCCTGAGTCATGGCCGTCGTCGAAGGTCAGTTTCAGTGCGTATTGACCAGCCGGTTCCAGGCCGCTGAGGCCGACGTTGATCTTGCCGAATTGCAGGATGGGATTGCCGTGGCCCTGGACTTCGGCGGAAGGCGAGTGCACGCGCAGGAACTCGGCGGGCAGGTGGTAGACCTCGCCGGGGGCGTAGGTGAGGGTGAGGGTCTTGGAGGCTTTGTGCAGGTTGATGGCGGTGGGGAGGCGGGCCATGGGTGACTCTCTCTTTGGCTTCAAGCTGCAAGCTTCGAGTGATTCCAGGCATTGTGCAAGGGGGCCGCAACGCGGCCCCCTGCGGTCTTACAGGATGTAGCGCGACAGGTCTTCGTTCTGCGCCAGCTCACCCAGGTGGCTGTTGACGTAGGCGGCGTCGATGTGGATCGGCGTCTCGTCGTGGGCGCTGGCCAGGTCGCCGGCGCTGAACGACACCTCTTCGAGCAGGCGCTCGAGCAGGGTGTGCAGGCGGCGGGCACCGATGTTCTCGGTTTTCTCGTTGACCTGGTAGGCGATCTCGGCCAGGCGCTTGAGGCCCTCGTCGGCGAACTCGATGTTCAGGCCCTCGGTCTTGAGCAGGGCGCTGTACTGCTCGGTCAGCGAGGCGTGCGGTTCCTTGAGGATGCGCTCGAAGTCTTCCGGGGTCAGCGCCTTGAGCTCGACACGGATCGGCAGACGGCCCTGCAATTCGGGCACCAGGTCGCTCGGCTTGCTCAGATGGAACGCACCGGAGGCGATGAACAGGATGTGGTCGGTCTTGACCATGCCCAGCTTGGTATTGACGGTGCAACCTTCGATCAGCGGCAGCAGGTCGCGCTGCACGCCTTCACGGGAGACATCGGCGCCGCCGACGTTGCCACGCTTGGCAACCTTGTCGATCTCGTCGATGAACACGATACCGTGCTGCTCGACCGCTTCCAGGGCCTTGGCCTTGAGCTCTTCCTCATTGACCAGGCGGCCGGCTTCTTCGTCACGGACCATCTTCAGCGCGTCCTTGACCTTGAGCTTGCGTGCCTTGCGCTTGCCCTTGCCCATGTTGGCGAACAGGCTCTGCAACTGGTTGGTCATCTCCTCCATGCCGGGTGGCGCGGCGATCTCGACACCCATGCTTTCGGCGACTTCGATCTCGATTTCCTTGTCATCCAGCTGGCCTTCGCGCAGGCGCTTGCGGAACAGCTGGCGAGTGTTGGAGTCGCTGCTGCTCTGCTGGGCTTCCTCGCTGAAGCTGCTGACCCGCGCCTGTGGCAGCAGGGCGTCGAGGATGCGGTCCTCGGCGGCGTCCTCGGCGCGGTGGCGCACGCGGACGATCTCCTGCTCGCGCAGCATCTTCAGCGCGGCGTCGGCCAGGTCGCGGATGATCGATTCGACATCACGGCCGACATAGCCGACCTCGGTGAACTTGGTCGCTTCGACCTTGATGAACGGTGCGTTGGCCAGCTTGGCCAGGCGGCGGGCGATTTCAGTCTTGCCCACGCCGGTGGGGCCGATCATCAGGATGTTCTTGGGGGTGACTTCGGCACGCAGCTCGGCGGGGAGCTGCATGCGCCGCCAGCGGTTGCGCAGGGCAATGGCGACGGCGCGTTTGGCGTCGTCCTGGCCGATGATGTGGCGGTTGAGTTCGTGGACGATTTCGCGTGGGGTCATGGACATGATGTGTGGGGTCCTCAAGCACAGTGATCAGTGTGGAAAAGTCCCGCTGCGAGCGGGACGCCAAAACAACTGATTCACTCGGCCAGGTCCTGCTCCTCGATGGTCAGGTTGTGGTTGGTGAACACGCAGATGTCGCCGGCGATGTTCAGGGCGGCCTCGGTGATCTCGCGGGCCGAGAGGTCGGTCTTGTTCAGCAGGGCGCGGGCCGCGGCCTGGGCATAGCCACCACCGGAACCCATGGCGATCAGCCCGTCCTCGGGTTCGACCACGTCGCCGTTGCCGGTGATGATCAGGGATGCATCCTTGTTGGCCACGGCCAGCATCGCTTCCAGGCGGCTCAGCGAGCGGTCGGTACGCCATTCCTTGGCCAGCTCGACGGCGGCACGCACCAGGTGGCCGGAGTGTTTCTGCAGCTGGGCTTCGAAGCGCTCGAACAGGGTGAAGGCATCGGCGGTGGCACCGGCAAAACCGGCGATGACCTGGCCGTTGTACAGGCGCCGCACTTTCTTGGCGTTGCCTTTCATCACGGTGTTGCCGAGGGAAACCTGGCCGTCGCCGCCCATGACGACTTTGCCGTTACGGCGGACAGAAACGATGGTAGTCAAGGGGAGAGTCTCCACGCAGCGGGGCGAAAATGCCTGATGCAGACTCATATGGGGGGAGGGGGGAAGGATTTCAACCGAGAGGGATGAATGGTTGTTTCAAGGCATTGCCTGGCAGGCCTGCTCCACACAATGACCCCGGGGGGCTTCGTGGGAGCGGGCTTGCCCCGTGATGGCGTTACTCAGGCCTCGTGGCAGACGTGCCCATCGACCAAGGTATAACGCACCGCGCCCGGCAGGCAGTGGCCGATGAACGGGCAGTTCTCGCCGCGGGAGAACCAGTGTTCGCCGGCCACGGTCGAGGCTTTCGGGTCGAACAGCACCAGGTCGGCGGCGGCGCCGACTTTCAGCTCGCCGGCTGGCAGGCGCATGGCCGTGGCCGGGCCGCTGCTAAGGCGTGCCAACAAGGTCGGCAGGTCGAGCAGGCCGTCCTCCACCAGGGTCATGGCCAGCGGCAACAGCAGTTCTACACTGCTGATGCCTGGCTCGGTGGCGCCGAACGGCGCCAGCTTGGCATCGCGCTCGTGGGGCTGGTGATGGCTGGAGATTGCCTGGATCACCCCGGATTTCACCGCCTCGCGCAGGCCGTCGCGGTCGGCGGCGGTGCGCAGCGGCGGCTGCACGTGGTACAGGCTTGAGAAGTCGCGCAGGGCCTCATCGGTGAGGATCAGTTGGTACAGCGCCACATCGGCGGTGACCGGCAGCCCCAACTGCTGGGCCTGGGCGATCAGCCGGGCGCCACGGGCGCTGGTGATCTGGGTGAAGTGAGCGCGCACGCCGCTCTGCTCGACCAGCAGCAGGTTGCGGGCCAGGGCCACGGTCTCGGCGGTTTCCGGGATGCCAGGCAGGCCGAGGAAGCTGGCCATCGGCCCCTCGTGGGCGAGGCCGCCCTGGGCCAGGTCACGGTCCTGGGAATGGAACACCACGGTCAGGTCGAAGGTGGCGGCGTATTCCAGGGCGCGAGCCAGGGTGCGGTTGTTGGGGATCTCTTTCAGGCCGTTGCCGAAGGCCACGCAGCCAGTGTCGCGCAGGGCCACCAGTTCGGCCAGTTGCTCGCCTTCCAGGCCTTTGGTCAGGGCACCGATCGGATAGACCTTGCTGTTGGCCGCTTCGCGGGCGCGGTCAAGGATCAGTTCGGCGACGGCCGAGGTGTCCAATACCGGCTTGGTCTGCGGTGGGCAGCACAGGCTGGTGACGCCACCGGCGACCGCGGCGCGGGTTTCGCTGGCGATGTTGCCTTTGCGGCTGTAGCCAGGTTCGCGCAGGGAGACGCCGAGGTCGACCAGGCCTGGGGCGGCGACCAGGCCATCGGCCTGGATCATGCGGCTGGCGCTGAAACCGGCTGGAGCGGCGCCGATGGCGGCAATGCGCCCGCCGTCGAGGTGCAGGTCGGTGACCTTGTCCAGGCCGCTGGCAGGATCGATGACCCGGGCGCCGATAATGCTGATGGTCACTGGGCGTTCTCCTGCTCGAATTGACGTTGCGCGTTCTGCCCGCTCATGGCCATGGACAGCACCGCCATGCGTACGGCGATGCCGTAGGTGACCTGGTTGAGGATCACTGAGTGCTGGCCGTCTGCCACTGCCGACTCGATCTCCACGCCGCGGTTGATCGGGCCTGGGTGCATGACGATGGCGTCGGGTTTGGCACCGGCCAGGCGCGCGGTGGTCAGGCCGAACAGGCGGTAGAACTCGCCCTCGCTGGGCAGCAGGCCGCCGGCCATTCGCTCACGCTGCAGGCGCAGCATGATCACCACGTCGACATCCTTGAGGCCTTCGGCGAGGTCCGTGTACACCTTCACGCCATACTGCTCGATGCCGATCGGGATCAGCGTCTTCGGGCCGATCACGCGGATGTCCGGGCAGCCCAGCGCCTTGAGCGCGAGCATGTCGGAGCGGGCCACGCGCGAGTGCAGGATATCGCCGACGATGGCCACCGACAGGTTCTCGAAGCTGCCCTTGTGCCGACGGATAGTCAGCATGTCGAGCATGCCCTGGGTCGGGTGGGCGTGGCGGCCGTCACCGCCGTTGATCACCGCCACGTCCGGGCACACGTGCTCGGCGATGAAATGGGCGGCGCCGGAGTCGGAGTGGCGCACGACGAACATGTCGGCGGCCATGGCCTCCAGGTTGCGCAGGGTGTCGAACAGGGTCTCGCCCTTGCTGGTCGAGGAGGTCGACACGTTCAGGCTGATCACGTCCGCCGACAGGCGCTGGGCGGCCAGCTCGAAGGTGGTGCGGGTACGGGTGGAGTTCTCGAAGAACACGTTGCACACGGTCTTGCCGCGCAGCAGCGGGACTTTCTTCACGGCCCGGGCGCCGACTTCGAGGAACGAGTCGGCGGTGTCGAGGATCTCGGTCAGCAGTTCGCGGGGCAAACCGTCGAGCGAGAGGAAGTGGCGCAGCTGGCCCTGATCATTGAGCTGCAGCGGGCGCTTGGCGTCGAATGGCGTCATCGCGGGGGACTCTTAAAGGGCGGATGCGGGAGCGAGGTCCTGGCGCTCGAGGGCGAGCGGCGTGGGTCCGGTCAATTTTACCCGTTCATGGGCGGCCAGGGACAGGGTGGCGCCAAGCACATTCGGGCGGATCGGCAGTTCGCCGGCATCCAGGTCGAGCAGGCACACCAGCGTCACGCTGGCCGGGCGGCCGTAGTCGAACAGCTCGTTGAGCGCGGCGCGGATGGTACGCCCGCTCATCAGCACGTCGTCCACCAGCACCAGGTGCTGGCCTTCGATCTCGAAGGGCAATTCCGAGGGGCGCACCTGCGGGTGCAGGCCGTTCTGGCTGAAATCGTCACGGTAGAAGGAGACGTCCAGGGTACCCAGCGGGCTCTGGTCGCCGAGCTCGGCCTGCAGGGCCTGGGCCACCCACACACCGCCGGTACGGATGCCGATGAAGCGTGGCTCGGCGATCGTGCGGCGGGCCAGGTGGGCGCGAAGGTCGACGGCCATCTGCCGGATCAGGTCGGCGGGATTGGGTAGGCTCATTGCGTGCTCCTCGGAAGGCGGGCGCCGGCAAGCCGCCGGCGGCAAAGCGGATTTAAGTGTTGGCCTCCAGCCAGCCTTGCAGCAGCAGGGCCGCGGCGATGGCGTCGACCGGATTGTCGCGGTAGCTGCCATGACGGCCGCCACGGGCCATCTGCTCGCCCTTGGCTTCGAAGGTGGTGAGCCGTTCGTCGTGGGTGTGTACCGGCAGGTTGTAGCGGCCGTGCAGGCGACGGGCGAATTTTTCGGCGCGTTCGCTCATCTCGCTGGGCGTGCCGTCCATGTTCAGCGGCAGGCCGACGACGATGGCGTCGGGTTTCCATTCCTTGATCAGCTTCTCGACCTGGTTCCAGTCCGGCACGCCGTTCTGTGCCTTGAGCGTGCACAGTTCCCGGGCCTGGCCGGTGATCACCTGGCCGACGGCCACGCCGATCTGCCGGGTGCCGTAGTCGAAGCCAAGCAGCAAGCGCAGTTCGGCCATCAGGCGTGGCCCGCCTGGCTGGTCAGCAGGCTGAGGTTGATCCCCAGGCTGGCGGCGGCGGCGCCCAGGCGCATGTCGCTGGCCATGCCGAAGATGATCTCGGGGTCGAAGGGGCAGTTGAGCCAGGCGTTGTCGGCAAGCTCGGCTTCCAGCTGGCCGGCTTCCCAGCCCGCGTAGCCCAGGGTGATCAGGCTCTTGCGCGGACCGTCGCCGGCGGCGATGGCGAACAGCACGTCCTGGGAGGTGGACAGCGACAGGCCCTCCAGCTCGACCGTGGCCTGGTAGTTGCGGTCGTTGCTGTGGAGCACGAAGCCGCGGTCGGTCTGCACCGGGCCGCCCTGGTAGATCGGGATGTGCAGGGTGCTGGCGGGCGGCTCATCGTCCGGGCGCAACTGCTCGAGGATGTCGGCCAGGTTCAGCTCCTGCGGGCGGTTGACCACCAGGCCCATGGCGCCGTGGGCATTGTGCTCGACGATGTAGGTGAGGGTCTGGGCAAAGTTCGGATCGGCCATGTGCGGCATGGCGATCAGGAACTGGTGCTTGAGGTAGCTGGGGGCGAGGGTCTTCATGTCCGCTAGTGTGGCGCCAGGTGGCGAGGCTGACAAGGTGCTCTGCAGGTCAGTCTGGGGCCGCAACGCAGCCCGATCAGTTGCTCTGCAGCCGGTCACCCCGGGCAAAGCGCCAGGTACGGATGATTTCCAGGCGGTCGAACTCCGCCAGGTCCCCGGTGAATGGCGCGAAGGGCGCCGCCAGGCGCACGATGCGCTGGGCGGCCTGGTCCAGCACGGGCTGGCCGGAGGACTCCAGCACCAGCACCTCGTACAGCGAACCGTCGCGGTTGATCGACACCATCATCCGCAGGCTGCCGTACATCTGCTGGCGCCGGGCTTCTTCGGGGTAGTTGAGGTTGCCGATGCGCTCGACCTTCTTGCGCCACTCTTCCTTGTACCAGGCACCCTTGTCGCGCAGGGTCGAGGCGGCATTCAGGCGGTGGATGCGCGGGCGTTTGGCGTAAAGCTGCTGTTCCTGGGACAGTTCGGCCTCTAGGCTGGCGATCTGGCTGGACAGCTGCGAACTGTCGAAGTCCGGTACCTTGGCCTCGGGCTTAGGTTGCGGCTTGCTCTCCTTGGGCCTGGGCTCGGCTTTCTGCGGCTTCGGCGCCTGGGTGGCGACCACGGACTTCGCCGGTGCCGGGGGTGTTTGCGGTTTCGCCGCCGGGGGCGGGGTGATCTTGTTGATCTTGCTGTCCTGGAACGGCGCGACCTCGGTGGTCTTGGGCACCGCTTTCTTGTCCAGCGTACCGCTACCCTGCTGGTTGTCCTGGGCTTGGAAATCGGCCTTCTCGGGCGCTTTCTCGCTCTTGAAGGTGGCCAAGGTGATATCCATGGCGTGTCGGATTTCGGCCGGTTTGACCACGGTGAAACCCACGCCCAGGATCAGCGCCAGGTGCACCAGGGTGGCCAGGAACAGTGTGAAACCGAGCCGGTCCACCGGGCGGACGCGCGGTGGCAGCAGGTCGGGTGGGATGTCGGCGGGGAGCGTCATCGGGTATCCAGCAACCGCTAGGCTCTGTACGAAAAGCCTTGATACTTGTTCATGCTGCGTTGAAAACAGCCTCGGAATGCTCATGTACTCCAGTACACTGCGCTTCCTCGGCGGTTTTCGCCTTGCCTGACCTGCGTCTCAAGACTTTTCGTACAGAGCCTCGGCGGGGCAGCAGCTCAGTCGAAAAGGACCGGCATCATACCCCACTGCGCGGTGTTGCCACCTGTCTTCGGTCAGCGCGCCTGAAGCTTGCGATCAATGGCGTCCATCAATTGCCCGCCGATATTGGTGTTGAAGGCGGCGTCGATCTCGCGGATGCAGGTCGGGCTGGTGACGTTGATTTCGGTGAGGTAGTCGCCGATCACGTCCAGGCCGACGAACAGCAGGCCCTTTTCACGCAAGGTCGGGCCGACCTGGGCGGCGATCCAGCGATCGCGCTCGCTCAACGGGCGGGCTTCGCCGCGACCACCGGCGGCCAGGTTGCCGCGGGTCTCGCCGCTGGCCGGGATGCGCGCCAGGCAGTAGTCCACCGGCTCGCCGTCGATCATCAGGATGCGCTTGTCGCCATCCTTGATCGCCGGCAGGTAGGCCTGCACCATGATCTGCTGGGCGCCGAGCGCGGTCAGGGTCTCGAGGATCACCGACAGGTTGGGGTCGCCGACCCGGTGACGGAAGATCGAAGTGCCACCCATGCCATCCAGCGGCTTGAGAATCACATCACCATGCTCGGCGGCGAACTCACGGATGATGTCGGGGCGGCGGCTGACCAGCGTGGGGGGCGTGCACTGCGGGAACAGCGTGGCGAACAGCTTCTCGTTGCAGTCGCGCAGGCTCTGCGGGCGGTTGACCACCAGCACGCCTTCGGCCTCGGCCTGTTCCAGCAGGTAGGTGCTGTAGACGAACTCCATGTCGAAGGGCGGGTCCTTGCGCATCAGGATCACGTCCAGCTCGGCCAGGGTGCTGTCCTGCTCCTCGCCCAGTTCGAACCAGCGGGCCGGGTCGGCGAACACCTTGAGCGGGCGCATGCGTGCGCGGGCCTTGCCCTGGCCCTGGTACAGATCGCGCTGCTCCATGTAGAACAGGCTCCAGCCGCGGGCCTGGGCGGCCAGCAGCATGGCCAGCGAGCTGTCCTTTTTGTAGGAGATGGACGCGATGGGGTCCATGACAATCCCGAGGCGAACGCTCATGGGTAGTTCCTCTTGGCGGCCCTAGGCCGCGATGGCACGAAAGAAAAGTGGCTCAGGGTGGCGCCGGGCGCGCCCACGGTCAAGGGGCGGGCGGATGGAATGGCCTTCGGGAGTGTGCTAAAAAGGCTCGATCCAGCTTCAAGCTCCAAGCCACAAGCTGCAAGAGAGCCGGGCTGCACACCCATTTGCTTTTACTTGACGCTTGTAACTTGCAGCTTGCCGCTCAGACCAGAGCAGCAAATGATGGCGAACTATATGGAACAACCCCTGAAGGTGATGGTGATCGACGATTCCCGCACGATCCGCCGCACCGCGCAGATGTTGCTCGGCGAGGCAGGCTGCGAGGTGATCACCGCCAGTGACGGCTTCGACGCCTTGGCCAAGATCGTCGACCACAAACCGCGGGTCATCTTCGTCGACGTGCTGATGCCGCGCCTCGACGGCTACCAGACCTGCGCCATCATCAAGCACAACAGCGCGTTCAAGGACACCCCGGTGATCCTGCTCTCTTCCCGCGACGGCCTGTTCGACAAGGCCCGCGGCCGGGTGGTCGGTTCCGACCAGTTCCTGACCAAACCGTTCAGCAAGGAAGAACTGCTCGATGCGATCCGTGCCTGCGTGCCCGGTTTCGCCGTGCAGGACCCACACGCACCCTGACGCCGCCCACGCAAGGCGGCGTCTCTATTTCCTGATGGGGAAACAGCATGGCCCGAGTTCTGATTGTCGACGACTCGCCGACAGAGATGTACAGATTGACCGAATGGCTGGAGAAGCACGGCTATGGGGTGCTCAAGGCCGACAACGGCGCCGACGGCGTGGCCCTGGCCCGCCAGGAGAAGCCCGACGCGGTGCTGATGGACATTGTCATGCCCGGCATGAACGGATTCCAGGCCACCCGCCAGCTGAGCAAGGACCCGGAAACCAGCGCCATCCCGGTGATCGTGGTCACCACCAAGGACCAGGAAACCGATCGGATCTGGGCCCAGCGCCAGGGCGCCCGCGACTTCCTGACCAAACCTGTGGAAGAAGACGCGCTGATCGCCAAGCTCAAAGAAGTGCTGCAGGCTTGACCACCCGGCCCCAGGGCGCGTCGCTGACCGCCTTCGAGCTGCTGCTGGACATCGACCGGCGCTGCCGCCTGCTGGTGGCCGACCAGCCACCGCAGGACATCCGCCTGCAACAATGGAGCGGCATCGGCTTTCGTGTCGCCGGGCAGTGGTTCGTCGCGCCCATGGGTGAAGTCGCCGAAGTGTTGCGCGAACCCCGCGCTAGCCGGGTGCCGGGTGTGCAGCCCTGGGTGCGCGGAGTGGCCAACCTGCGTGGGCGGCTGCTGCCGGTGATGGACCTGTGTGCATTCTTCGGCCTGGGGCCGGCGGCGGCGGGCAAGCAACGGCGGGTGCTGGTGTTGGATCACGAAGAGCTGTTCGCCGGGCTGCTGGTGGACGAAGTGGTCGGCCTGCAGCACTTCGCCCTGAGCAGCCTCGAACTGTCGCCGCCGCAACCGTTGATCCGCGCGGCCGCGCCCTTCGTGCAGGGCCATTTTCCCCGTGAGCGCAATTGGGCGATCTTCAGCCCGTTCGCCCTGGCCCAGGCGCCGGGCTTTCTCGATGTGGCGTTGTAGAGGACTTTCGACGTGAACAAGCCAGGACCCACCGTTGCCGCAGCCGGCGTCTCGCCCGCCGCCGTGGCCCAACGCCCGCGCAGCACCGCGCAGATCACCGTGCTGTTCGTGGTGCTGATCCTGTCGATCGTCCTGTTGTTCGCCAACTTCGCCTACCTCAACACCCAGGCCAACCACGACAAGCAGTACATCGGCCATGCCGGCGAGCTGCGCGTGCTGTCCCAGCGCATTGCCAAGAACGCCACCGAGGCGGCGGCGGGCAAGGCGCTGGCGTTCAGGCTGCTCAGCGACGCGCGCAACGACTTCGAGCGGCGCTGGAGCTACCTGCGCGAGGGGGACAAGACCACCGGCCTGCCCGCCGCGCCCGCCACGGTACGCGACGAAATGGACGCGGTGCGCCAGGACTGGGAGAACCTGCGCAAGAACACCGACACCATCCTGGCCAGCGAACAGACCGTGCTGTCGTTGCACCAGGTCGCGGCCACCCTGGCCGAGACCGTTCCGCAGTTGCAGGTCGAATACGAGAAAGTGGTGGAAATCCTGCTGCAGAGCGGTGCGCCGGCCAACCAGGTGGCCGTGGCCCAGCGCCAGTTGCTGTTGGCCGAGCGCATTCTCGGCTCGGTCAACACCGTGCTCGCCGGTGACGAGACTTCGGTGCAGGCCGCCGATGCCTTCGGCCGCGACGCCAGCCGCTTCGGCCAGGTGCTCGAGGGCATGCTCGCCGGCAACCCGGCGATCCAGGTCACCCGCGTCGAGGACGCCGATGCCCGGGCGCGGCTGGCCGAGATCGCCGAACTGTTCCAGTTCGTCTCGGGCTCGGTGGACGAAATCCTCGAGACTTCGCCCGAACTGTTCCGCGTGCGCGAGGCTGCCGGTAACATCTTCAGCCTGTCGCAGACCCTGCTCGACGAGGCCTCGCACCTGGCCAACGGCTTCGAAAACCTGGCCGGCGGGCGTACCCTCGATACTGTCGGCGGCTACGTACTCGGCCTGCTGGCACTGGCCTCGATCATCCTCATCGGCCTGGTGATGGTGCGCGCCACCCACCGCCAGCTCCGCGAGACCGCGGAAAAGAACGAGCGCAACCAGCAGGCGATCATGCGCCTGCTCGACGAGATCGAGGAACTGGCCGACGGCGACCTGACCGTGACCGTTTCGGTGACAGAGGACTTCACCGGAGCCATCGCCGACTCGATCAACTTCTCGGTCGACCAGCTGCGCGACCTGGTAGCCACCATCAACCACAGTGCCGAGCAGGTCGCCGCTGCGGTGCAGGACACCCAGAACACCGCCCGCCAACTGGCCAAGGCCTCCGAGCACCAAGCCGAGCAGATCAGCGAGGCGTCCGAGGCGGTGGGCGATATGGTCGAGTCGATCGACCGGGTCTCCGCGCATGCCTATGAATCGGCCAAGGTGGCCGAGCGTTCGGTGGCCATCGCCAACAAGGGCAACGAAGTGGTGCACAACACCATCCACGGCATGGACAACATCCGCGAGCAGATCCAGGACACCGCCAAGCGGATCAAGCGCCTGGGTGAGTCCTCCCAGGAGATCGGCGATATCGTCAGCCTGATCGACGACATTGCCGAGCAGACCAACATCCTCGCCCTCAACGCGGCCATCCAGGCATCGCTCGCCGGCGAGGCCGGCCGCGGCTTTGCCGTGGTCGCCGACGAGGTGCAGCGCCTGGCCGAGCGCTCGTCCTCGGCAACCCGGCAGATCGAGGCGTTGGTACGCACCATCCAGGCCGATACCAACGAGGCGGTGATCTCCATGGAGCAGACCACCGCCGAAGTGGTGCGCGGCGCGCGCCTGGCCCAGGACGCCGGCGTGGCCCTGGCAGAGATCGAAGGCGTGTCGCAGACGATGGCCGACCTTATTCACAGCATCTCCGATGCCGCTCAGTTGCAGACGTCGTCTGCCGGGCAGATTTCCCACACCATGGCGGTGATCCAGCAGATCACCGCGCAGACCTCCGCCGGTTCCGGCGCCACGGCCGACAGCATCCGCCACCTGGCACGCATGGCCAGCGAGATGCGCCGCTCGGTATCCGGTTTCACCCTGCCCAAGCCGGTGGAGCGGTCGTGAGCGGGGCGAGCATGGCCGGCCCGGGCAATACGGCCGGCGAGCGCCACGACACGGTGGCCCTGGCCTGGATCAAGGCCCCCATCCTCGATTGCCTGGCGCAGGCGCGCCAGGCCCTGGAGCGTTTCTCGGCGGAGCCAGGCGACCTGTCGATGCTGGCGTTCTTCGTCGACAACCTGCACCAGGTGCACGGTTGCCTGCACCTGCTCGAATTGCCGGGCGCGACGCGCCTGGCCGAGGAACTGGAGCTGCTGGGACGGGCCATGGCCGAGGGCCAGGTGAGCCCTCGCGGTGACTGCCTGGGCGCGCTGTTCCGGGGGCTTGAGCAATTGCCGCCTTACCTGGATCGACTGCGGGGAGCGCGTCACGACTTGCCGCTGGTGGTCATGCCGTTGCTCAACCAACTGCGGGTCTGCCGGGGTGCCGAGCCCCTGGCCCAGGGCAGCCTGCTGGGCGAGCTCGGGCAGCGCCTGGCGGGCGCCGCGGACCTCGCCAACCTCGACCTTTCCCTGGGGAGCTGGCGTGAGCACATGCAGGCCGGCCCTGGGCGGGACGCGCTGCGTTCGGTGGTGATGGCCCTGTGCGATGACCTGATGCGCATCAAGGACCGTCTCGACCCCTTTGTCAGTGGCGAGCATCCGCCCCGCGAGTCGTTGGAAACCTTGCTGCCACCCTTGCGCCATGTCGCAGATACCCTGGCAGTGCTGGGTTTCCAGCAGCCACGACGAGTAATCATCGACCAGGTGCTGGCGCTGCAGGCGCAGGTCGAGAAGGACGGCGCGGTGGACGAGGCGCTGTTGATGGATGTCGCCGGGGCGCTGTTGTACGTCGAGGCGACCCTCAACGGCATGGTCGGCCCGTTGGAGGAGACCTCGCCAGGCAACCTGCCTGGTTCTGACCTTGCCGAGATTCGCCAACTGGTACTCAACGAGTCGCTCAATGTGCTGCAGCAGGCCAAGGACCTGATCGGCGACTGCCTGGAGTCGGACTGGTCGCGTCAGCGCCTGCAGGCCTTGCCCGGTTTGCTGCAGCAGGTGCGCGGGGCGTTGGCGATGCTGATGCTGCCGGCCGCCGCCGAGGTGTTCGGTGGGTGCGCGGGGTATGTGCAGGGCTGGTTGGTCCATGTGGAGGACGAGCCGCTGCCCGATGAGCTGGCCCACCTGGCCGATGCCCTGTGCGCCGGGGAGGCCTGGTTGCAGTGGCGGGTGGCCGATCCTCTGGCCGATGCCCAGCGTTTCATCGACATGGCCCACGCCAGCCTGATCGCCCTGGGCGTGCAATGCCCGCGCCTCGAGCGGCCCTTGGCTGGCTCTGGCATGGCGGACGGTGTCGATGACGAGTTGCGCGGGGTTTTTCTCGAAGAGGCCGGCGAACTGTTGCCTGAACTCGAGCGCCAGTGGCTGCGTTGGCGTGCCGACAACGGCCTGCGCGAGGCACTGATCGAGGTACGCCGCGCGCTGCATACGCTCAAGGGCAGCGGGCGGATGGTTCATGCAGAGGCCGTGGCAGAACTCGCCTGGGGCGCCGAGCACCTGCTCAACCGGGTGCTGGAGGGGCGCATCACACTGAGCGCCGAAGGCCTGGTGGCCTTGCAGCAAGTGTTCGTGCGCCTGCCCGACCTGCTCGCCGACTTCGCCGCCAGCCAATTGCCGCCCACTGCGGAGATAGAGCAGCTGGCCGGGCATCTGCACGCACTGGCGCTCAATGACACGCCGGCCAGCGCCAGCATCGACGGGCTCGATCCGCAGCTGCTGGAGATTTTCCGTAACGAGGCCCAGGGGCACCTGGCCGGGCTCGATGTTTTCCTGCAGGTGGCTGGTGCCCAAGGCACAGTGGTCAGCGACAGCCTGCAACGCGCCTTGCACACCCTCAAGGGCAGCGCCGCCATGGCCGGCGTGATGCCGGTGGCGGAACTGGCCACCGCGCTCGACCGCCTGGTGCGCGAGTACAAAGGTCACCACCTGCCTTTACAGCAGGCCGAGATCGAGCTGCTGGAGGCTGCGCGTGCGCTGTTCCACCTGGGGCTGGACCAGTTGGATAGCTCACCATTGGCTGCCATCCCGGGGGCTGCGGCGTTGATCGAGCAGGTCGGGCAAACGGTCGATGCCAGGCTCGCCCGGCACCAGGCCGAGCCGCACCCGTCGCGCCGGGCCAGGCGTGACCCGCAACTGACGGCCACCTTCCTGACCCTGGGCATGGATATCCTGCTTGACGCCGAGGCGCGGCTGGCCAACTGGCAGGCCGACCCCACGCAGCATCATGAGCTGCACCTGCTGCTCGAGGAAATGACCACCCTCAGCCATGGCGCGCACCAGGCTGAGCTGTGGCAGGTGGATGAAGTCTGCGAAGGGCTGCTCGACCTCTATGGCGCGGTCGAAGAGGGCAGCCTTGCGGTGACACCGCGTTTCTTTGCCATCGCCCGTCAGGCCCACGAAGCGCTGCTCGACCTGTTCGACGAAATAGCCGCCGGGCAGGATCCGACCGCCCGCCCCGATTGCCTGGCCGCCTTGCATGGCTTGCTTGACGATGCCCTCGACCCGGCGGCCCTGGGGTTGGTCGGCGCAGCTGGCGCGACAGTGCTGCCCCTACCTGGCCAGTTGCCGGACCCCGCTGTCGTCGAGCTGTTTCTCGAGGAGGCCGCGGATATTCTCGAAGGCGCCGACCAGGCACTGCGGCAATGGAAGGACGATCCCGAAAGCCTGTCACCGCTGTCTGCGTTGCAACATGATGTGCTGACCCTCAAGGGCGGTGCGCAGATGGCCGCGATTGGCGCCATCGAAGTGCTTGCCCAGGAGCTCGCGCGGCTCTACGAAGGGCTGGTGGACCGGCGGATCGGGGCAAGCCCAGGGCTGTTCGAGATGCTCGCACGCAGCCATGACGCCCTGGCCGAGATGCTGCGCAGCTTGCGCGAGGGCCAGTCACCGCTGTCGGCGGTGGCGTTGCTGGGCGAGCTGCGCGATTTCCGCCATAACGCTCCGCCACCTGGCCCGACCGAGGCGCAGGACGACACGCAGGAAAGCGAAGGCGACAAGGAACTACTGGAGGTTTTCCTCGAAGAGAGCTCCGATATCCTCGAAAGCGCGGCCCAGTCCCTGGCGCGTTGGCAGGCCGACCCGCGCAACACGGTCGAGGTGGAGAACCTGTTGCGCGACCTGCACACCCTAAAGGGGGGGGCGCGCATGGTCGAGATCGCCGCCATCGGCGACCTGGCCCATGAGCTGGAATTCCTGTACGAGCTGCTGGCGGCCGCGCGGCTGCCGTCGACGCCGGCCTTGTTCAGCCTGCTGCAGAACTGCCATGACCGCCTGGCGCACATGCTCGACGCGGCGCGCCTGGGCGAGCCGCTGCACGCGGCGACGGCGCTGATCGACTATATCCGCAACTTCTCCAGCGCCGCGCTGACCGACAGCGCCGCCGGGCAGCCCCAGGCCGAGCCCGCCCCGGCCGAAGCCCCGGCTGTCGCGCCCGAGCGGTCCGGGGACATGGTCAAGGTCGATGCCGAACTGCTTGACGACCTGGGCAACCTGGCCGGCGAGCATTCGGTGATCCGTGGGCGCATCGAGCAGCAGGTCAACGATGCGCAGTTCGCTCTCAACGAGATGGAGACCACGCTGGAGCGCATGCGCGACCAGCTGCTGCGCCTGGATATCGAGACCCAGGGGCGGATCTCGAGCCGGCACCAGTTCGAGGGTGACGCCTATGACGACTTCGACCCCCTGGAGATGGACCGTCATTCGCAGTTGCAGCAATTGTCGCGGGCGCTGTTCGAGTCCACCTCGGACCTGCTCGACCTCAAGGAGACCCTGCTGCAGCGGGCCCAGGAAGCGCACAGCCTGTTGCAGCAGCAGGCGCGGGTCAACAGCCAGTTGCAAGAGGGGCTGACCGCCACCTTGATGGTACCGTTCGAGCGCCTGGTGCCGCGTTTGCAACGGGTGGTGCGGCAGGTGGCGAGCGAACTGGGCAAACAGGTCGAACTGGTGGTCGGCAATGCCGAGGGCGAGCTGGACCGCAGTGTGCTCGAGCGCATGGTCGCGCCGCTGGAACACATGCTGCGCAATGCCGTCGACCATGGCCTGGAAGCCCGCGAGGCGCGCCTGGCGGCCGACAAGCCGGAGCAGGGCACCATCCACCTGAACTTGCTGCACGAAGGCGCCGACATCGTCATCGAGATGAGCGACGACGGTGCCGGGGTGCCGCTGGAGGCGGTGCGCAACAAGGCGATCAAACGCGGCCTGCTCGATCCGCAGGCACGCTTGAGCGACCACGAGATCCTGCAGTTCATCCTGCGCCCGGGGTTTTCCACGGCCGAGAAGATCACCCAGATCTCCGGGCGCGGCCTGGGCATGGACGTGGTCCATGAAGAGGTCAAGCAGCTGGGCGGTTCGATGAGCATCGAGTCCAGCCCCGGCAAGGGCGCGCGCTTCCTGATCCGCTTGCCGTTCACCGTGTCGGTGAACCGGGCGCTGATGGTGCACGTGGAGGATGAGCAGTACGCTATTGGGCTGAACACCATCGAGGGCATCGTGCGCGTGCCGCCATCGGAGCTCGAGGCCTGCTACCGACTCGACCCGCCACGCTACAGCTATGCCGGCCATGACTACGCGTTGCGTTACCTCGGCGAGCTGCTGCAGGAGGGTACGCAACCCAACCTGCTGGGCCAGAGCGTGCCGCTGCCGGTGCTGCTCACCCATTCCCACGAGCAATCGTTCGCGATCCAGGTCGACAGCCTGTCGCCCAGCCGCGAGATCGTGGTCAAGAGCCTGGGCCCGCAGTTCGCGGCGGTGCCAGGGCTGTCCGGTGCCACCCTGCTTGGCGACGGGCGGGTGGTGCTGATTCTCGACCTGCTCGGCCAGTTGCGCGGCCAGCAGCGACGCCTGGCGCGCCTGCCGGGCGCGGCGCAGGGGCAGCATCTGCTGACCGGCCCGGTGCCCAGGCGGCCATTGCTGGTGATGGTGGTGGACGACTCGGTGACCGTGCGCAAGGTCACCAGCCGCCTGCTCGAACGCCACGGCATGAGCGTGCTGACCGCCAAGGACGGGGTGGATGCCATGGCGCTGCTCGAGGAGCACCGCCCGGACGTGTTGCTGCTGGACATCGAGATGCCGCGCATGGACGGCTTCGAGGTGGCCACGCGCATCCGCCGCGACGAACGCCTGGCACAGTTGCCGATCATCATGATCACCTCGCGCACCGGGCAGAAGCACCGCGACCGGGCCATGGCCATCGGCGTCAACGAATACCTCGGCAAGCCTTACCAGGAGTCGGTCCTGTTGCAGAGCATCGCCCACTGGAGCCAACCCCATGCTTGAACATATCGCCGGCCAGCGCAGCAGCCTCACCGGCCTGCTGTTGCCCTTGGGCGACCGCACCCTGGTACTGCCCAACGTGGCGGTGGCCGAATTGATTGGTCATCGCGCCATCGCCTGCGAGCCAGGGGAGCCGGCCTGGCACCTGGGCTGGGTGGACTGGCGCCAGCAGCGCTTGCCGTTGATCGGTTTCGAGGCAGCCTGTGGCGGGCAGACCACCTGCGGCGAGCGGGCACGGGTAGTGGTGCTCAATGCACTGGGGGATACCGGCCTGCGCTTCCTGGCGTTGCTGCTGCAGGGTATTCCGCGCTCGTGCAAGCTCGACAGCCAGTTGAACTATGTTGACGTGCCGCTTGCCGCGCTGGAGATGGCAGCAGTGCAGGTGGGCGAGCAGGTGGCGCGAGTGCCGGACCTGGCCGGGCTGGAAAGATTGGTGCGTGACGCTGATCTGCAATCTGCAGCTGGCTAGGATGATGGTTGAGCGGGCCCTGTCGCGGGGCTCAGGAACCCTGACTGCTGCGGGAGGTCTGTGTTTGCATGTATTACGGTG
Source organism: Pseudomonas sp. RC3H12 (assembly GCF_018596375.1). Classification (NCBI taxonomy): domain Bacteria; kingdom Pseudomonadati; phylum Pseudomonadota; class Gammaproteobacteria; order Pseudomonadales; family Pseudomonadaceae; genus Pseudomonas; species Pseudomonas sp. RC3H12. Next base: position 5,352,377 of record NZ_CP075595.1, read on the forward strand.
AACGCTTCAACGCCTGGACCCACCTGGTCGGCGCGGTACTGGCCTGCATCGGCGCGAGCTGGCTGATCGTCGTGGCGGGCCTGCAGGGCGATCCCTGGAAGATCGTCAGTTTCTCCATCTACGGTTTCACCCTGCTGTTGCTCTACAGCATCTCCACCCTCTACCACAGCACCCGCGGGCGGGCGAAGCGGGTCATGCGCAAGCTCGACCACCTGTCGATCTACCTGTTGATTGCCGGCAGCTACACGCCGTTCTGCCTGGTCAGCCTGCGCGGCCCCTGGGGCTGGAGCCTGTTCGGGGTGGTCTGGGGGCTGGCGCTGGTCGGTATGTTGCAGGAGATCAAGCCGCGCTCCGAGGCACGGATCCTGTCGATCGTCATCTATGCGTTGATGGGCTGGATCGTGCTGGTGGCGGTGAAACCGCTGCTGCACAGCCTGGGTGCCGCGGGTTTCGCCTGGCTGGCGGCCGGCGGTGTGTTCTACACCGTCGGCATCATCTTCTTCGCTTTTGACAGCCGATTTCGCCACTGGCACGGCATCTGGCACCTGTTTGTGATTGCCGGCAGCCTGATGCACTTCGTCGCGGTGTTTTTCTACGTGCGTTAGAAATCGCCCCACAGTTGCTGTGCCACCGACAGGGCCACCACTGGGGCGGTCTCGGTGCGCAGCACGCGAGGGCCGAGGCGGGCGGCGTGGCAGCCGGCGGCCTTGGCCTGCTCGACTTCCGCTTCGCTCAGGCCGCCCTCGGGGCCGATCAGGAAGGCCAGCCTGGCCGGTTTGGCATGGCTGGTCAGTGGCTCGGCCACCGGGTGCAGCACCAGCTTGAGGTCGGCTTCGGTGCTTTTCAGCCACTCGGCCAGGGTCACGGGCGGGTGGATCACCGGCAAGGTCGAGCGCCCGCACTGCTCGCAGGCACTGACAGCCACCTGGCGCCAGTGGGCCAGGCGCTTGTCGGCGCGTTCGTCCTTCAGGCGTACTTCGCAGCGTTCGCTGACGATCGGGGTGATTTCGTTGGCCCCCAGCTCGGTGGCTTTCTGGATCGCCCAGTCCATGCGCTCGCCGCGGGACAGGCCCTGGCCGAGGTGGATATGCAAAGGCGAATCGGCCTGGCCGGGAAGTGCCTGGTCGAGGCTGACGCGCACGGTTTTCTTGCCGACTTCGAGCAGTTGGCCGAGGTATTCCTGGCCGCTGCCGTCGAACAACTGCACGGCGTCGCCAGCGGCCATGCGCAGCACGCGGCCGATGTAGTGGGCCTGGGCTTCGGGGAGCTCGTGCTCGCCAAGGCCCAGTGGGGCGTCGATGAAGAAGCGGGAGAGTCTCATGGGCTTGCTCTGGAAAAAGGCTGACGCAGATCCTGTAGGAGCGGACAAGCCGGCTCCTACAGGTTTCGGGTTGGTCTGGGGCTAGCCCGGATCGCGGAAATCCGGATGGAAGTCGGCCGGCACGGCAACGCTCACCTTGTCGCGGGTGGCGATATCGATCCCTTCGCTGGCCACCTCGGCCAGGAAGTCGATCTGTTCGGGTGTGATCACGTAAGGCGGCAGGAAATACACCACGCTGCCCAGCGGGCGCAACAGTGCGCCACGGCTCAGGGCGTGCTCGAAGACTTTCAGGCCGCGGCGCTCCTGCCAGGGGTAGGCAGCCTTGGTGGCCTTGTCCTGGACCATCTCGATGGCCAGGACCATGCCGGTCTGGCGGATCTCGGCGACGTGGGCATGGTCGGCCAGGTGCGCGGTGGCGCTGGCCATGCGCGCCGACAAGGCCTTGTTGGCCTCGATCACGTTGTCCTGCTCGAAGATGTCCAAAGTTGCCAGGGCCGCGGCGCAGGCCAGCGGATTGCCGGTGTAGCTGTGCGAGTGCAGGAAGGCGCGCAGGGTCGGGTAGTCGTCGTAGAACGCCTGGTAGACCTTGTCGGTGGTCAGGCAGGCGGCCAGCGGCAGGTAGCCGCCGGTCAGGGCCTTGGACAGGCACAGGAAGTCCGGGGTGATGCCGGCCTGCTCGCAGGCGAACATCGTGCCGGTGCGGCCGAAGCCGACCGCGATCTCATCGTGGATCAGGTGCACGTCGTAACGGTCGCAGGCCTCGCGCAGCAGCTTGAGGTACACCGGGTGATACATGCGCATGCCGCCGGCGCCCTGGATCAGCGGTTCGACGATCACCGCAGCGATGCTGGCGTGGTGTTCGGCCAGGGTCTGCTCCATGGCCGCGAACATGTTCCGCGAGTGCTCTTCCCAGCCCATGCCTTCCGGACGCAGGTAGCAGTCCGGGCTCGGCACCTTGATGGTGTCCAGCAGCAGCGCCTTGTAGGTTTCGGTGAACAGCGGCACGTCGCCCACCGACATCGCGGCGATCGTCTCGCCATGATAGCTGTTGGTCAGGGTGACGAAGCGCTTCTTCTGCGCTTTGCCGGTGTTCTGCCAGTAGTGGAAGCTCATCTTCAGCGCCACTTCAATGCACGATGAGCCATTGTCGCCATAGAACACCCGGTCCAGGCCGGCGGGGGTGATCGCTACCAGGCGTTCGGACAGCTCGATCACCGGCTGGTGGCTGAAGCCGGCGAGGATCACGTGTTCGAGCTGGTCGACCTGATCCTTGATGCGCTGGTTGATGCGCGGGTTGGCATGGCCGAAAGCGTTGACCCACCATGAGCTGACGGCGTCCAGGTAGCGTTTGCCCTCGAAGTCCTCCAGCCACACGCCCTCGCCGCGCTTGATCGGGATCAGCGGCAGCTGTTCGTGGTCTTTCATCTGGGTGCAGGGGTGCCAAAGGACCTTCAGGTCGCGCTGCATCCACTGATCGTTGAGGCCCATGGGCACTTCTCCTGGCGTTACGGCTCGGTTTGACCGCGTAAGCCTAAGCAATGCCGGGGGGCAGGACAACCGCTCAATGTCGCCAGGCCGGGCGCCATTCCAGCTGGCGGATATGCACGGTGCACTGCGGCAGGGTGGACAGGGTCAGGCGGTCGAGCGGGCCGGGCACGTCGTGCCAGGAGGTGCCGTGGGTGCCGGGCCCGGGCGTGAACTCGGTGTAGTCCAGGTCGCGCAGGGTCAACCAGTAGGCGGTCGAGACGGCCGTGCCGAGCGTGGTGACATCCACTTCAAGCAGCAGGCAATCGACCGTCTGGCCGAAGATGAACTCGATATCGCACTGGCCATGGATGATCAATTCCGTGCCGATCCGCCCCTCGTCGGTCTGGTAGCGCGCGCTGTAGACAATGCCATTGGACACGATGTTCAGGCCGGTGGGCGTGCGCCAGGAGCACTCGGGTAGGGGCGCCGAAGGCGTCCACCTGGCAAAATCTTCGGTGTAGATCACTGTTCTTCCCCGGCTCGATGCTTGAGTGCCAGCCAAGGCTGCACGCCCCGGCGACCCAACGCCACTGACAAAATTACCAGTTGCCAAAGGCACTTGATGTCACTGCGGTGGCAGGGTGGGCAGAGGTGACGTATTCTTAACGCATCTCTCCCGGGGCATTGCTCCCCGTCCCATCTATCGCTTCTCTAACCGGAGTTCGCCATCATGGCTGCTGCTTGGGTGCGCCTGTGCGCGTTGGTATTGATCGGGGTGACCAGCGGCGTCGCGCTGGCCAAGGACAAGACGGCGATCGTCGTCGGTGGTGGCCTGGCGGGCCTGACCGCGGCCTACGAGCTGCAGAGCAAGGGCTGGCAGGTGACCCTGCTGGAAGCCAAGTCGGGCATGGGCGGGCGTTCGGGCCTGGCCACCAGCGAATGGGTCGGCAACAGCAAGACCCAGCCGGTGCTCAACCAGTATCTGGAGCAGTTCAAGGTCGCCACCCTGCCGGCCCCGGAGTTCGTGCGCAACCCCGGCTACCTGATCGACGGTGAATATTTCAGTGCCACCGATCTGGCGACCAAGCAGCCAGCCACTGCCGAGGCGCTCAAACGCTTCGAGAAAACCCTCGACGACCTGGCCCGTTCCATTGAAGACCCGCTCAATCCCGCGGCAAACAGCACCCTGTTCGCCCTCGACCAGATGAACGTGTCCACCTGGCTCGACAAGCTGCAACTGCCAGCCACCGCCCGTCAGCTGGTCAACCAGCAGATCCGCACCCGCTATGATGAGCCGTCGCGCCTGTCGCTGCTGTACTTCGCCCAGCAAGGCCGGGTCTACCGCAATGTCAGCGACCGTGACCTGCGCGCCGCGCGCCTGCCAGGTGGCAGCCCGGTGTTGGCCCAGGCCTTCGTCAAGCAGCTGAAGACCATCAAGACCAGTTCGCCGGTTACCGCCATCGTTCAGGACAAAGACGGTGTGACCGTCAAGGTCGGCGGTGTCGGCTACCAGGCTGACTACCTGGTCATGGCCGTACCGCTGCGTGCACTGGCCAAGATCCAGATGACCCCAGGCCTGGACGGGCAGCACCTGGCCGCCTTGAAGGGCACCAACTATGGCTGGCGCGACCAGCTGATGCTCAAGTTCAAGAACCCGGTGTGGGAAAGCCGTGCACGCATGTCCGGGGAAATCTTCAGCAACACTGGCCTGGGCATGCTGTGGATCGAGCCGGCGCTCAAGGGCGGCGCCAACGTGGTGATCAACCTGTCCGGCGATAACGCCCGCTTGCTCCAGGCTTTTGGTGACAAGCAGATGGTCGACCAGGTACTGATCCGCCTGCACGCTTTCTACCCGCAGGCACGCGGCGCCTTCACCGGTTATGAAATCCGCCGCTACAGCACCGACGCCGGCATGGGCGGTGCCTACCTGGCCTATGGCCCGGGGCAGATCAGCAAATACTGGCGACTGTGGGAGCGCCCGGTACAACGGATCGCCTTTGCCGGCGAACACACCGATGCGCTTTACCCAGGTACCCTCGAAGGGGCCCTGCGTAGCGGCCAGCGTGCCGCGAGGCAGGTCCAGGACCTGGCGGCGGGCAAGTCCTTCGACCCGGCCAAGGCTGCGTCGGTAGCCGCCGCAGCGGCTACTGGAGCGGCCGGCGTCGCGGCCGCGAAGGACAAGGGCGGGTTCTTCTCCAACCTGTTCGGCGGCGCCTCCGACAAGGCTCCGGCCAAGGCGGAGCCCGTGAAGGCCGAGCAGGCCAAGCCGGGCTTCTTCTCGCGTCTATTTGGTGGCTCTGACAAGCCAGAGGCCAAGGCCGCGCCGATCGCCAAGGCCGAGGAAGTTGCGCCTGTGCCGGCACCCGCGCCGGTTGCGCCGACGCCCGTTGCTAAGGAAGAGCCAGTGAAGCCGGCGGCCACCAAGCAGGCCCCCGCCAAGCCTGCGGCCAAGCAGGCCCACAAGCCTGCAGCCAAACCGGCGCCGGTGAAGAAGGCCACTGCCAAGTCGGAACCGGCCAAGAAGCCGGTGATGAACAGCCAGGCCAAGGCCGGCTGATCTCGGTATAGCCGCCAACGCGGGGCCTTGTGTGAGCGAGCTTGCCCCGCGATGGCGTCGGATCTTCCAAACGTCTATCGTTAATGTTTCCTTAATAGGAAGCTTCCAGAATTAATATCTGGTTTTTCGATAATCAGAAGCTGTTTTTTACGCTTTTATTCGATGCATTACGCGTTAGTCTTGTGCACAGCTTTCACGGGGAAATACGCCAACATGCAACTGCGCAATTCATCTTCTCGCTATGGCCTGGTCAGCATCATCCTGCACTGGGGGGGGGCGCTGGCGGTCTTCGGGCTGTTTGGCCTGGGCTTGTGGATGGTCGGCCTTGATTACTACGACCCATGGCGCAAGTCCGGTCCGGACCTGCACAAGAGCATCGGCCTGGTGTTGCTGGCACTGATGCTGTTGCGGGTAGTCTGGCGTTTCGTCAGCCCGCCGCCACCGGCACCGGCCAACCATGGCAAGGTCACCCGGCTGGCCGCCAAGCTGGGCCATCTGGCGCTGTACCTGGGCCTGTTCGCAGTGATGATAGCGGGCTATCTGATTTCCACAGCCGACGGCGTGGGTATTCCGGTGTTCGGCTTGTTCGACGTTCCCGCGCTGGTCAGCGACCTGCCTGACCAGGCTGACCTGGCGGGGGTGATCCACCTCTGGCTGGCCTGGGGCCTGGTGATTTTTGCCGTACTGCACGCATTGGCGGCATTGAAACATCATTTCATCGACCGTGACGCGACCCTGACCCGCATGCTGGGCCGCAAAGCTTGACTCTCAACCTCAATTGCAAAGGAAGGAAGTAAGGATGTTGAAAAAGACTTTTGCCGCTCTGGCGCTCGGTACCGCTCTGATCTCCGCCGGCCAGGCCATGGCCGCCGAGTACAAGATCGACAAGGAAGGCCAGCACGCGTTCGTCGACTGGAAGATCAGCCACCTGGGCTACAGCTTCATCCACGGCACCTTCAAGGACTTCGACGGCAACTTCACCTGGGACAGTGCCAAGCCCGAGGCCAGCAAGATCAGCGTAGACCTGAAGACTGCCAGCCTGTGGTCGAACCACGCCGAGCGTGACAAGCACATCGCCAGCAAGGACTTCCTGGATGTCAAAAAATATCCGGAAGCCAAGTTCGTCTCCACCAGCGTCAAGTCGACCGGTGACAAGACTGCCGATGTGACCGGCGACCTGACCCTGCACGGCGTGACCAAGCCCGTCACCTTCAAGGCCGTGTTCAATGGCGAGGGCAAGGACCCGTGGGGCGGCGAGCGCGCTGGCTTCAACGCCACCACCACGCTGAACCTGAACGACTTCGGCATCAAGGGCCCAGGCCCGACTTCGCAGACCCTGGACCTGGATATCAGCGTCGAAGGCGTGAAGCAGAAGTAATTCGCTTCGCCAGCAACGAAAACGCCGCCCAATGGGCGGCGTTTTCGTTGGCTTTGCATGGCCTCATCGCGGGGCAGGCCCCGCGATTGCGGGCTCAGCCCTTGCGGGTCAGCAGCGCCGGGCGTTCACCGCGTGGGCGGCTTGGCAGGTCGTCCAATTGCTCGGGCGTCGGGTAGCGGTCGAGTTTGGATTCCTTGCGGATGATCACTGGCGCGCTCTGCGACTCGCGCGGGTTGCGCACGGCCGGTTCCTGGCGGGACGAATCTTCACGGCGGGCACGGCCACCGTTGTTGTCGCGTCGGGCGCCACCATTGCTACCGCCGCCGTTGCGCGGGCGCTTTTCACCGGAGCCCTGGCCCTGGCGCTGCTGGCCATTGCCACGGCCCTGGCCTTGCCCCTGGCCGCCACCACTGCGCTGGCCTTGCCCTTGGGCTTGGCCCCCGTTGCCGCCCGGGCGACGATTGCGCCCCTGGTTCTTGGCGTTCTGGTAGGGGCTTACGTAGTCGGCGCGGTTGCCAAAGTTGTCGACGTCGTCGTCGAGGAACTCTTCAGGGTCGCGATTGGGGGCGGCGACAGGCACGGCTTTCTGGCCGTTGTTCTGCTGCTGGCGTGGCTTCTGGTCACGCGGCTTGCGCTGCTGGCCCTGCTGCTGTTTCTCGCCGGACTTGTCCTTTTCCGCGGACTTCTCGGACGAAGGCTTGTTGCGGCCTTTGTCCTTGCCTTTGTCCTTGCGCCCGCCACTGCCTTCCTTGCCGCCTTCGCCGCGAGGTTGCTGGTTGCGGCCACCGCGGCCATTGTTCGGCTGGCGCTCGCGCACTTCCGGCTTCTCGGCCTCGACCTGCGATGCGTCAAAGCCCATCAGGTCGCCATCCGGAATTTTCTGGCGGGTGACGCGCTCGATGCTCTTGAGCAGCTTTTCTTCATCCGGCGCGACCATCGAAATGGCTTCACCGGAGCGACCGGCACGGCCCGTACGGCCGATGCGGTGAACGTAGTCTTCCTCGACATTGGGCAGCTCGAAGTTGACCACGTGGGGCAACTGGTCGATGTCCAGGCCGCGGGCGGCGATGTCGGTGGCGACCAGCACGCGCACGGTGTTGGCCTTGAAGTCGGCCAGCGCCTTGGTGCGGGCGTTCTGGCTCTTGTTGCCGTGGATCGCCGCGGCGGTCAGGCCGTGCTTCTCGAGGTACTCGGCCAGGCGGTTGGCGCCGTGCTTGGTGCGGGTGAACACCAGCACCTGTTCCCAGGCGCCCAGGGTGATCAGGTGCGCCAGCAGGGCGCGCTTGTGGCTGGCCGGCAGGCGGTAGACCCGCTGCTCGATACGCTCGACGGTGGTGTTCGGCGGCGTGACCTCGATGCGCTCGGGGTTGTGCAGCAGCTTGTCGGCGAGGTCGGTGATGTCCTTGGAGAAGGTCGCCGAGAACAGCAGGTTCTGGCGCTTGGCCGGCAGGCGCGCCAGCACTTTCTTGACGTCGTGGATGAAGCCCATGTCGAGCATGCGGTCGGCTTCGTCCAGCACCAGGATCTCGACACGCGAGAGGTCGACGCTGCCTTGGCCGGCCAGGTCGAGCAGGCGGCCCGGGCAGGCGACCAGGACGTCGACGCCCTTGGCCATGGCCTGGACCTGCGGGTTCATGCCGACGCCACCGAAGATGCAGGCGCTGATGAAGTTGAGGTCGCGGGCGTAGACCTTGAAGCTGTCATGCACCTGCGCTGCCAGCTCGCGGGTGGGGGTCAGCACCAGCACGCGCGGTTGGCGCGGGCCATGGCGTTGCGATTTGTCGGGGTGGCCACCCGGGAACAGGCGCTCAAGAATAGGGAGCGCGAAGCCGCCGGTTTTACCAGTACCTGTCTGGGCGGCGACCATCAGGTCGCGACCTTGCAACACGGCGGGAATGGCCCGCTGTTGCACCGGAGTGGGCTGGGTATAGCCCGCTGCCTCGATAGCGCGGACAAGAGCCTCGGAGAGACCGAGGGAAGCAAAGGACATGGGCAATCCTGTTCTCGTGGGGGCTAGGCCCGATGGGGTGTTCTGCCTGGCGCGACGGGCATCGGAGGGATGCGATCGCGTCCGGTCCAGCTGGGCGTTCACTGCGCATCCTGAATGCCGGCGGGCGGGCACCAAAGGTGCGCGGCTGCGGGTCGAGATGCCTGTTGCGAGGCCGAGCGTCCGGGCGTGAGCCGGGCGGGAAGGCCCGAGTATAACAGAGCAATCAGCGTGTGCCGCGTTCCTGCTGCTCAACGGCGAAAGGAAAATCCTTATTGCCGAGGTAGCGGGCACTGATCGCCGCATAGGCGGGCTCCTGTTTGAAGCGCCGCAACTCGTCGCTGAAGGCCTGCGCCAACGCCTCGCGGCCGGGCTTGCGGGCCAGCCCCAGGTACTGCGGGCGGCGGCTGACCACCAGGGGCAGCTCTTCGACGGCCTGCTCCAGGCCCAGCCGATGGCTCACATAGCGGCCGACTTGGCGGTCGGTCACCAGCAGGTCGATGCGCCCTAGCGCCAGCTTGCCGAAATTGGCCTCGTGGCTGGGCGCGGGCTCGCGGCGGAACAGCGGTGACTCGGCGAAGGTGCCATCGTAGACATAGCCCGGCGAGGTGCCGATGGTCAGCCCGGCCAGGTCCTCGACGCGCTCGACCGGGTGTGGGCGTGAACGCGCTTGGTAGAGGACGAACTCGACCTCGGACATCGGTTCGTCCGGGTAGACCAGGTAGCCCTGGCGCGAGTCGACCTGGAAAATATCCATCACGGCGTCCGCCAGGCCCTGTTCGACCATGGCCAGGCAGCGCTTCCAGGGCAGGAACTGCCACTGCACCTGGACTCCGAGGCGTTTGAACACCTCGTTGGTGATCTCGTAGTCGATGCCTTTGGCCTGGCCGTTCTCCTGATAGAGGTAGGGGGCCCAGTCGTCGCTGACGATGCGCAGGCTTTCGGCATGGGCCATCGGGCTCAGGCCGGCAAGCAGCAACAGCAGGAGAGGGAGGATGAGCGTGCGCATGACGTGAGAGTACGCTGCAAGCCCGGGCAAGACCAGTGAACGCTGGCCGTGGGAGCGTACGGCGCCTAGGTGGACGAACAAGGCTCTGACCTGCGCCAAAGCCTTGTTCGCGACCATCAGCGTGGCAGCTTCAGGTTGTTCCAGATCGCCAGGCTCGGCTCGGCCTGGTTCAGGGTGTAGAAGTGCAGGCCCGGCGCGCCGCCTTGCAGCAGCTGTTCGCACATACGGGTGATCACTTCCTCGCCGAAGGCCTGGATACTGGCGGTGTCGTCGGCATAGGCCTCCAGCTGCTTGCGGATCCAGCGTGGGATCTCGGCGCCGCAGGCGTCGGAGAACCGCGCCAGCTTGCTGTAGTTGGTGATCGGCATGATGCCGGGTACCACCGGGATCTCGACGCCCAGCTTCTGCGCGCGCTCGACGAAATAAAAGTAGCTGTCGGCGTTGAAGAAATACTGGGTGATGGCGCTGTCGGCACCGGCCTTGACCTTGTGCACGAAGTTGGCCAGGTCACTCTCGAAATTACGCGCCTGCGGGTGCATCTCCGGGTAGGCGGCCACTTCCAGGTGGAAGTGGTTGCCGGTTTCCTGGCGGATGAACTCGACCAGGTCGCTGGCGTAGCGCAGTTCGCCGCTGGCCATGCCCATGCCCGACGGCAGGTCGCCACGCAGGGCGACGATGCGCTTGATGCCGGCGGCCTGGTACTCGGCCAGCAGGGCGCGCAGGTCGTCCTTGCTGTCACCCACGCAGGACAGGTGCGGGGCGGCGGGGACTTTCACCTCATTTTCCAGCTGCAGCACGGTGTTGAGCGTGCGGTCGCGGGTCGAGCCACCGGCACCATAGGTGCAGGAGAAGAAGTCCGGGTTGTAGCTGGCCAGCTGGCGGGCAACGCCCATCAGTTTTTCGTGACCGGCATCGGTCTTGGTGGGGAAAAATTCGAAACTGTAGCGGCGTTCTTGTGACATCTCTGGTTCCTTCGGCAGTGAGCCTGGGCTGCTGCCTGCAAATAAAAGCCAGGACGGTGGGGGCCGGCCTGGCTCGGACATCGGTTCGAAACGTTGCCTGCCAGTGCCGGGCAAGGATACCTGGCACTGGCAACCAGCCGCTTAGTAGCGGTAAGCGTCCGGCTTGAACGGGCCTTCGACGGTCACACCGATGTACTCGGCCTGCTGCGGGGTCAGCTGGGTGACCACGCCCCCGAAGCCGCGGACCATTTCCAGTGCCACTTCTTCGTCGAGTTTCTTCGGCAGCACTTCCACGGTCAGGCGCTCGGCCTTCTTCGCGGCAGGCAGCGCGGCGAACTTCTGCTCGAACAGGAAGATCTGCGCCAGGACCTGGTTGGCGAACGAACCGTCCATGATGCGGCTCGGGTGACCGGTGGCGTTGCCCAGGTTCACCAGGCGGCCTTCGGCCAGCAGGATCAGGTAGTCGTCGTTCTGCGGGTCGAACACGCCGGCACCGGTGCGGTGGATCTTGTGCACCTGTGGCTTGACCTCTTCCCATGCCCAGTTCTTGCGCATGAAGGCGGTGTCGATCTCGTTGTCGAAGTGGCCGATGTTGCAGACCACGGCGCGCTTTTTCAGGGCCTTGAGCATGTTGGCGTCGCAGACGTTGACGTTACCGGTGGTGGTGACGATCAGGTCGATGCGGCCGAGCAGGTCCTTGTTGATGCCGGCTTCGGTACCGGTGTTGATGCCGTCCTTGAATGGCGAGACGACTTCGAAACCGTCCATGCAGGCTTGCATGGCGCAGATCGGGTCGACTTCGGTGACCTTGACGATCATGCCTTCCTGGCGCAGGGACTGGGCCGAGCCCTTGCCCACGTCGCCGTAGCCGATCACCAGGGCCTGCTTGCCCGACAGCAGGTGGTCGGTGCCGCGCTTGATGGCGTCGTTGAGGCTGTGACGGCAGCCGTACTTGTTGTCGTTCTTGCTCTTGGTGACCGAGTCGTTGACGTTGATCGCCGGGACTTTCAGCTCGCCCTTGGCCAGCATGTCCAGCAGGCGGTGCACGCCGGTGGTGGTCTCTTCGGTCACGCCGTGGATCTTGTCCAGCATGGCCGGGTATTTCTTGTGCAGGATCTCGGTCAGGTCACCGCCGTCGTCTAGCACCATGTTGGCGTCCCATGGCTGGCCATCCTTGAGGATGGTCTGCTCGATGCACCACTCGTACTCCTGCTCGGTTTCACCTTTCCAGGCGAACACCGGGATGCCGGCGGCAGCGATGGCGGCGGCGGCCTGGTCCTGGGTGGAGAAGATGTTGCACGACGACCAGCGCACTTCGGCACCCAGGGCGACCAGGGTCTCGATCAGCACGGCAGTCTGGATGGTCATGTGGATGCAGCCGATGATCTTCGCGCCCTTGAGCGGTTGCTCGGCTTGATACTTGCGGCGCAGGCCCATCAGCGCGGGCATTTCCGATTCGGCGATGATGACTTCCTTGCGGCCCCAGTCGGCCAGGGAGATGTCGGCGACCTTGAAGTCGGAAAAACCTGCAGGCGTGTTTACAGCGCTCATTGAGAGCCTCCATTCGTAGTGTGCGAATGGGCGCCGTTGTGCGTTGAGCGTCCGCTTGCGCGGACAACGCCCCAACCGAGCCTGACAGGCCAAGCCTGCTGCAGCGCCCCTCGGATGGGTGGCGGGATGGCCACCACTGTGGGGGGCCATGTGAAACGGCAAGATTATAGCCGCGGGCGTGTGACACACCCAAGACTTTCTGTCGATTAATCGAGACGATAGTCGATGTTCAATGGAGCGTGACCGAGCGGTCTGCCATCATTAGCGCATGTCAGCAAGCAGGTCAGGAGTACAGATGAACTTTCACACCCGCAAATGGGTAAAACCCGAAGACCTCAATCCCAACGGCACCCTGTTCGGCGGCAGCCTGCTGCGCTGGATCGACGAGGAGGCGGCGATCTACGCCATCGTCCAGCTGGGCAATCAGCGCGTGGTGACCAAGTACATTTCCGAGATCAACTTCGTCAGTGCTTCGCGTCAGGGCGATATCATCGAGCTGGGCATCACCGCCACCGAGTTTGGCCGCACCTCGATCACCCTCAAGTGTGAAGTACGCAACAAGATCACCCGCAAGGCGATTCTGACCGTCGACAAGATGGTGTTCGTCAACCTGGGTGAGGATGGCCTGCCTGCCGCCCACGGGCGCACCGAGATCAAGTACATCCAGGACCAGTTCCCGGACAGCGCGGTGGAATAGACCCGTTTGCTCAAGCGTGGGAGCGGACTTGCCCCGCGATGGCGCCGGCAGGATCAACATCGATGCCTGTGCAGACGATATCGCGGGGCTAGTCCGCCTCTACGTTGTTACTTGGGTTGTGTGCTGACCTTGCGCACCACCTTGCCGACCGTCAGGCCCTGAATCAGGATCGACGACAGCACCACGATGTAAGTGATCGACAGCAGCAGGTCACGCTCGGCGCCCTGCGGCAGCGACAGCGCCAGGGCGACCGACACGCCACCGCGCAGGCCGCCCCAGGTCAGCACGCGGATGGTGCCCTGCGGCACGCTGCGCCAGCGGCGCAACAGCACGATCGCCGGCGCCACGGTCAGCAGCCGCGAAGCCAGCACCGCCACCGCCAGCACGCCACCGGCCGCCAGGTGCAGCCAGTTGAACGGCAGCAGCAACAGCTCCAGGCCAATCAGCGCGAACAGCAAGGCATTGAGCATGTCGTCGATCAGTTCCCAGAAACCGTCCATGTAGCGGCGGGTCATGTCGTTCATCGCCAGGTTGCGCCCCAGGTTACCGATGATCAGGCCGGCCACCACCATGGCGATCGGCGCCGACACGTGCAGCTCGTAGCACATGGCCGAGCCGCCGATCACCAGCGCCAGGGTCAGCATCACTTCCACCTGGTACTGCTCGACGCTCTTGATCATGCGGTAGGTGGCGTAACCGATCAGGCCGCCGAAGGCGATGCCACCCAGGGCCTCGCGGGCGAACAGGATGGCGGTGTCGGCGACGCTCGGCGTCTCGCCCAGCTGGATGATGCCCAGCAGCACCGTGAACACCACGACCGCCGTGCCGTCGTTGAACAGCGACTCACCGACGATGGTGGTCTTCAGCGGCTTGGAGGCGTTGGCGGTACGCAGTGCGCCGAGCACGGCGATTGGGTCGGTCGGCGAGATCAGCGCGCCGAACAGCAGGCAGTAGATCAACGGCACGTTCCAGCCAAACAGGGCGAACACCCAGTGAGCCAGGTAACCGATCACCACGGTGGCGATGAGTACGCCAAGGGTGGCCAGCAGGCCGATCGGCCAGCGGTAGCTGCGCAGGTCGGCGAGGTTGACGTGCAAGGCGCCAGCGAACAGCAGGAACGACAGCATCCAGTGCATCAGCAGGTCGTTGAAGTCGATCTGGTTCATCAGGCCTTCGACGCGTTCTTCCAGGCCAGGGAAGCCGATCAGGCTCAGGCCCTGCAGCATCAGGGAGAACAGCAATGCGGTGACCATCACGCCGATGGCCGGCGGCAGGCCGATGAAGCGGTAGTTCACATAAGTGAGGAGGGTGGTGAGGCAGATAAACGCGGCAACTAATTCAAGCATCCCGAATCCTGTGAAAGTGGCTTCCAAGTCATTACCCGAATGGCTCGGGTAGTTCTTTGATGACCTGGCGCGGCGTTCGGGACACACCTTATGACCGGATTTCTCCAGTTGGTTCCTGTCAGGCGAAGGCGCGGGAGCGGGCTTGCCCTGCGATGAGGCCATAACTAGCCAGGCGCTATATAGTGGTCCCCACCAAACGACAACAAGGATTCCAAGGCGTGCTGGCAACTTCCCTCGTACTGGTCGCAGCCCTGCTCCATGCCACCTGGAATACCTTGATCAAGTTCAGCGCCGAGCGGCTGCTGGTGATCGCCAGCATGGACGTGGTGGCGCTGAGTTTCGCCATACTGGCGGTAGCCTTCGTAGATTTCCCGCCCGCCGAGATCTGGCCCTGGCTGTTGGCCTCGGCGCTGGCCGAGCAGCTGTACCGCTTTCTGCTGATCCAGGCCTATCGGGTCGGCGACCTGGGCCTGGTCTATCCGTTGATGCGTGGCCTGTCGCCATTGGTGGTGCTGGGCCTGACCCTGGCTTTTGCCGGAGAGTCGCTGAGCCAGCAGCAGATCATCGGCATCCTGCTGATCCCCTGTGGCATGGCGTGCTTGCTTTGGCAGGGCGGCGGCGGCGAGCGCCTGCCCTGGTCGATGCTGCCGGTGGTGGCACTGATAGGCCTGTGCATCGGCTGCTACACCTGGTTCGACGGTCAGGCCGTACGCCTGTGGGGCAAGCCCTGGGACTACCTGGTATGGCTGACCTTGCTCAGTGCCTGGCCGTTCCCGTTGCTGGCCATGGTGGCCCGACGAGGGCCGTTCATGCTGTTCTGGCGCACCCAATGGAAGCTGGGCCTGGCGGTCGGGTTCTGCGTATTGTTCAGCTACGCTCTGGTGCTCTGGGCCATGCACCTGGGCTCGGTGGCCGAAGCGGCAGCGTTGCGCGAGTTGAGCGTGATCCTCGTGGTGCTGTTGGGCATGCGCTACCTCAAAGAACCTTTTGGCGGGCCAAGACTCCTAGCTTGCGGGCTGGTACTGGCCGGCATGCTGGTGATGAAGCTCTGAAGCGAACCTCTATGAACAAGGAGTCCTGTAGATGACCGTAGCCCTGTGGTGCATTCTCGTCGCGCTGGTCCTGCCGCCGCTATGTGCACTGATCGCCAAACTCAGCAGCGGGTATTTCGGCCTGCGTGCCAATCACGACCCTCGTGCGTTCCTGGACAAGCTCGAAGGGCTGCCACGGCGAGCCCATGCCGCCCAGTTGAACGGCTACGAGGCGTTTCCCGCGTTTGCCGCGGCGGTGCTGGTGGCCGATATCGTCGGCAATGCCGAACAAGTGACCCAAGATGTGCTGGGGGTGATGTACATCACCAGCCGGTTGCTCTACATCATCTGCTACCTGGCGGACTGGGCAGTGTTGCGCTCGCTGGTATGGTTCGTCGGGATGGCGCTGATCGTGTCGTTCTTTGTCGTTTCGATCTGACTGCATCGCGGGGCAAGCTCGCTCCCGCAGTGGGAGCGGGCATGCCCCGCGATAGCGCCCTTCAGGGGACCTTCGGTACTTCGGGCAAAGGCTGACCCTTAGGCCACAACATCCATATCTGCCCCTGTTGTTTCATGTTGCCTGCCAGTTCACCGGCCTCAGGACCGGTGCCCCAGAACAGGTCCGCACGCACTTCACCGGTAATCGCCCCGCCGGTGTCCTGCGCCCCCACGGGGCGCACCACCGGGCTGCCGTCGGGGCGGGTGGTGGACAGCCACAGCAGGCTGCCCAGCGGGATCACCTTGCGGTCGATGGCCACGCTGTAGCCAGCGGTCAGCGGCACGTTGAGCGAGCCGCGCGGACCTTCGTTGCTATCCGGCCGGGTGCTGAAGAACACGTAGCTCGGGTTGCTGGCCAGCAACTCGGGGACCCGCTGCGGGTTGGCCTGGGCCCAGGCGTGGATGCTGCCCATGGTCACCTGTTCCTTGGGCAGCTGGCCCTGGTCCACCAGCCAGCGGCCAATCGGCCGATAGGGGTGGCCGTTCTGGTCGGCATACCCCAGCCGCAGCTGGCGGCCACCTTCCAGCTGGATGCGACCGGAACCCTGGATCTGCAGGAACTGCAAGTCCATCGGGTCGGTCAGCCAGGCCAGTACCGGCGCCTTGGCACCGTCGCGGTTGATCACTTCGGCGGTGTCATAGGGCTTGAGCACGCGGCCATCGAGGCGCCCGCGCAGGCGCTTGCCCTTGAGTTCGGGATACACACTGGCCAGATCGACCACGATCATGTCCTCGGGTACGCCGTACACCGGTACATGCGCGGCTTCGGTGCGTTCCAGGCTGCCGGGGTAGACCGGCTCGTAGTACCCGGTTATCAGGCCGTTGGCGCTGTTCTGCGCCGAGCGCAGCCCATACACCTGGAGATTCTGCTCGAGGAAGGTGCGTACCTGGTCAGCGCTCGCCGTGGCTGAACCGGCTGCCTCGCAGGTAGCGGCCCACACCGGATCGCGCTTGAGCTTCTCGCAACCGTTGCGCCAGGCATAGAAACCGGCCAGCAGGTCGTCGTCGCTGACCTGGGGCAGGTCCTTCCAGGTGGCTGGTACATAAGTGGCGATGGCATGAGGCTCGGGCTTGGCGCTTTCGCCGCCGTTGCAGCCGGCCAGGAGCGCCAGGGCGGGGAGGGCCCAGGCGAGATGGCGCAATGCAGATTTCATCGGGTGGGTCCTGTGCTGGGCGAAACATGAACATTCGCCCTTGTTTTCTGTGTGGCTATTGGTCTTTGCCCGGCAGGCGGCGATACTGGCCACCCGTTTGCCTGGCCAAAGAGACCGTGATGTTCAAGCGATTGACCGTAGTACTGCTCGCCGCCCTCGCCCTGACCGCCTGTGACGGCGTCGACCCCAACTCGCCGCTGGGCCAGCGCAAGGCGATCTTCAAGCAGATGCTCAAGACCAGTGAAGACATGGGTGGCATGCTGCGCGGGCGGTTGCCCTTCGATGACGTGAAGTTCGCCGAGGGCGCGGTGAAGCTGGATACCTTGGCCCATGAGCCGTGGCAGCACTTCCCGCAGGTGCGCGACGAGGGTGACAGCAGCGCACGGGCGGATGTCTGGGAGCGCCAGGCGCGGTTCCAGGACCTGGCCCGGCATTTGGAGGGCGTTACCGGCGACCTGGTGACGGTGACCCGCAACCCGCCGCTGGACGCAGCGCAGATGAAGGCCCCGATGGACAAGGTCGAGGCGGCGTGCAAGGCCTGTCATAGCGAGTTTCGTAATCACTGAGCCGTGGGAGGCTGTTGTGGGAGCGGGTTCGTTCCCACATCAAGGGCTGTTAAAAAGTCAGCGCTCAAGCTCGTCCACGGCTTCCTGCAGATCTTTCTTCGCCTCGGCCAGCTTGTCCTTGCGCTTGTTGATCTTTTCCGCGTCACCTTTCTTCATGGCTTTGTCCAGGTCCTTGGTGCGCTGGTTCACTTCGTGGCGGGCATCGAGCACTTTCTGCTCGCGCTCTTTGCGCAGCCCGGCTTCGGTGCAGTTGTCCACGCCACGCAGCGCCTCTTCGAGCCCGGCAGCCTGGTTGCTGTTGCCATGTTCACGGGCAATCTTCAGCTGGTTCTCGATGGCGCTGCGCTTGGCGGCGCAGCCGGTCAGGCCTGCATCCGGCTGGGCGGCTTGCGCGGCGCCGGTTGCCAGGCCAAGGGTTGCCAGCAGGAAAAGAGCGGTGAAACGTGTCATGAAAAGCCTCCTGAGCGGGGCGGAGCAGCAAAAGTTGGTGGAATCCTGCCTTGGTTTGCCGGATTTAGGAACCCTTGGTGGGTCTTTAAACGGCAAACTCGGAGTTGACCTACACTCGTCATTGTTCGGCGGAGTCGTTCGCGAGCTGGAAACCGGCGATACGATACCCGCCCAGTTGCTCGGCAAGGGCTTGAACATCTTCTGTTGCAAAAAATACCTCGAGTTGTTTCGATCTTGCGCCACCGACGCCCGGCAAGGCTTGCCATGCGTCAGCCGATCGCGTTGCGAGCGTCGACCAGTCGGCCTCCAGGGGCATCCCCTGAGGCAAGGGCGCGCCTAGCGCGTTCAACCATTGGAGGAAGGGGCGCAAGCGCGCCGCGCTAAAACTGTCATGAAGTTGTCGGGCCCTGGCATCGCCGAGACCCGGCACGGCCGCCAGGACTTGGGTATCGAGCTCCAGCCAATCCACGAGGGTGGTCACAAGGCCGACATCCACCAGTCGGCGCCAGGTGCCAGGCCCGATCCCTGGCAGGGCCAGCCCCTGCTTGCCGCTCAACCAGGTCAATCGGGCGATGAATTGTTCTTCGCAGCCAGCACCAGCCTGCCAGCAGGTGTGGGCGTCATACTGCCCGGCAGTCGGTGAGGTGACGGGCTGTCGCACGACCGTGCGATGTACCACGTCGTCAAACCGCGGAATGGTGAGGCCTGCAAGGCTGATGGCCACCTGGTCGCCCGGGCGAATATCGAGTTTCTGCCAGCGTGCCAGGGACCCAAGGCTGACCTGCGAAACCCGACGGTCGTCCAGCTCGACAGGCGCCAGGTGCAGGATGGGGGTTACCTTGCCGGTGCGGCCAATGCGAAAGCGTACTTCGCGCACTTCGGCCAGGGCTTGGGAGAAGGGGTATTTCCAGGCTGCAATCCAGTAAGGGGCCTTGGCTTGCCAGCGTTCGGCGGGCGGGCGGCTGCCCTGGCGCAGGATCACGCCATCGGTGGCGAAGGGCAGGGCGGCGCGATACCAGTGCAGGCGCATCTCGGCGGCCTGCTCCGGGCTGGCGATCGGGATGCTGTAGCGCTGGCTGTCGGCAAAGCCCATGGCGGCCAGTAGCTCGAGGCGCTCCGCCTGGGTTCGCGGCCCGTGTGGCCAGTCCCAGACGAACAGGCCGATGCTCGCGCCGCGGGCGGTGTCCAGCTGCTTGCGTGCCATTAGCCCGGCCACGCTGCCGCGAGCATTAAGGCTGCCTGCCTGAGCCTGCACATGGCCCTCCAGGCGTTTGTAAAGTTCCCCTTGCAGCACCAGGTCCACAGGTTGCGGCAGCTGTCGGGTGATTGCGCCGAGCGAAGGAATATGCCGGCTCCAGTCATGGCCCTGGACGCCATCGCCGCGGCTGAGCAGCCGGACCAGCCGGCCCTGCTGGTAGATCAGGGAAACCGCGACGCCATCGACCTTGGGCTGTATCCAGACATCGCGCTTGCCCGCCAGCCAGCGGCGCATCGCCTGTTCGTCGGGCAGCTTGTCGACGCCGGTGTGTGCGACCGGGTGGGGCATCGGGCCACGTGCGCCGGCCAGCGGGTCGGGCGCCGCGTCTGGCAGGTTGAAGCACCGCTGCAGTCGCAGCAGGCGCTGGCGGCTCTGGTCATAGAGTTCGTCCGCCACCAATGACTTGCCTTGACGATGGTAGTGATCGTCCCAGCGGGCCAGGGTCTCGCCCAGTCGGACCATTTCGGCATTCGCCTGTGATGGGCCCCAATCCGGACACTGGCCGGCCTGTGCGCTGGTGAAGAGAGTCGACAGGAGCATGAGTATCGGCAGTAGAGGCATGACCGGCATCCTTGCGAGGCGGTAAGGAGTCCTCAGCCTAGGTTCCAGTTGCTTGGTGCGACGTGCCGCATTGTCAGGCGATATGTCACGAAAAAGCCCCTGCCGATCGCTCGGCAGGGGCTTTCTTTTACTGCTGTAGGAGGCTTACAGGCCAGCGGCGTCGCGCAGGGCGGCGGCGCGGTCGGTGCGCTCCCAGGTGAAGGTGGTGAAAGTGTCATCACCCACGGTCTTCTGCTGCGGGGTACGGCCGAAATGACCGTAGGCAGCGGTTTCCTGGTACATCGGGTGCAGCAGGTCGAGCATGGTGGTGATGGCGTACGGACGCAGGTCGAAGCACTCGCGCACCAGCTGCACGATCTTCTCGTCCGAGACCTTGCCGGTGCCGAAGGTGTTGATCGAGATGGAGGTCGGCTGGGCCACGCCGATGGCGTAGGACACCTGGATCTCGCAACGCTCGGCCAGGCCCGCGGCGACGATGTTCTTGGCCACGTAGCGGCCGGCGTAGGCGGCGGAACGGTCGACCTTGGACGGATCCTTGCCGGAGAACGCGCCACCACCGTGGCGAGCCATGCCACCGTAGGAGTCGACGATGATCTTGCGGCCGGTCAGGCCGCAGTCGCCCACCGGGCCACCGATGATGAAGTTGCCGGTCGGGTTGATGTGGTACTGGGTACCCTTGTGCAGCAACTCGGCAGGCAGGGTGTGCTTGACGATCAACTCCATCACCGCTTCCTGCAGGTCTTTCTGCGAGACCTCGGGGTTGTGCTGGGTCGACAGCACGACCGCGTCGATACCGACGACCTTGCCGTTTTCATAGCGGCAGGTGACCTGGGACTTGGCATCCGGGCGCAGCCAAGGCAGCAGCTTGGACTTGCGCGCCTCGGCCTGGCGCTCGACCAGGCGGTGCGAGAAGCAGATCGGGGCCGGCATCAGCACGTCGGTCTCGTTGCTGGCGTAGCCGAACATCAGGCCCTGGTCGCCGGCGCCCTGGTCTTCCGGGCGGGAGCGGTCGACGCCCTGGGCGATGTCCACCGACTGCTTGCCGATGATGTTCATCACGGCGCAGGTGGCGCCGTCGAAGCCGACGTCTGAGCTGTTGTAGCCGATGTCGATGATCACGTTACGCACCAGGTCTTCCAGGTCGACCCAGGCCGAAGTGGTGACTTCGCCGGCGATGATGGCGACACCGGTCTTGACCAGGGTCTCGCAGGCTACGCGGGCGTACTTGTCCTGGGCGATGATGGCGTCCAGCACCGCGTCGGAGATCTGGTCGGCGATCTTGTCCGGATGCCCTTCGGACACGGACTCGGAGGTGAAAAGGGAGTATTCGCTCATCTCGATGGGTTCCTGAAATTTACCGATGTTGTATGTCGCCAGTGGCCCGCTGGAAATGCCGGACCTGGATCTGAAAACCGTTACGCAAGCCCACGTAGAGGCTGTCCCCGGGGGCCAGCCCTGCCGCGTCGGCCCAACGGGCCAGGTCGTCCTGCTCGAAGCCAAGCCACAGGTCGCCGCAAGCTTCGCGCGCCCACCCCTGGTCATGGCTGCACAGCTCGGTGACCAGCAGGCTGCCGCCCGCCTTCACCCGTTTGGCCAGCAGGCGCAAGGCCTGGGCCGGATCGCTGAAATGGTGCAGGACCATGTTCAGCACAACGCAGTCGGCTTCCACATCCGTTGCACCCAGTGCATCGGCCAACTGCAGGTTTACGTTATTCAGTGCATTGCGCTCGCAGACCTGGCGCGCCAGTTCGAGCATGGTCGGGCTGTTGTCCATGGCCGTGACCTGGTCGAAGCGGCGGGCCAGGTCGGGCAGGAATCCGCCGTCGCCAGGCCCCACTTCCAGGGCGCTGGCGCCGACGCCGAAGCTGAGCTTGTCGAGCAGCGCCAGCAGGCTTTCGCGGTACTGCGGCAAGCCGGCGATCAGGTCCTGCTGGGCGCGGAACTTTTCTTCTACGCGCTGGAAAAAGTCCTGGCTGGTGGCGGCGCGGCGCTGTTGCACCAGGGCGATACGCGCCTGTACGTCGACGGGCAGCGCGAGGTCGTCGGCTTCCTCGAGCAGTGCCGTATGCAGGCGGCCACCCAGGCGCTGACTGTCGGGCAGGGCACGGCGGTAGAAGATCGCATTGCCTTCGCGACGGGTCGCCACCAGGTCGGCCTGGGCCAGTACCTTGAGGTGATGGCTCATGCCCGACTGGCCGATGTCGAAGATCTGCGCCAGCTCCAGCACGCCGAACGAGTCGTTGGCCAATGCGCGCAGCACGTTCAGGCGCAGCGGGTCGCCGCCGGCCTTGCACAGGGCGGCCAGCTCGTCGCTGCGTTGCGGGGTGATGGGCGCATTGAGGTTCATGGGGCGGGAGTCTAGTCAGGGGATGCTGTCGTCGCAATAGCAATATCAAAAAGTTTTGATATTGCTGGATGGGTGGTGGTTGCGCAGGCGCATTTCTCGTGAAAAGCAGGCCAAACACAGGAAAAAAGCCCGACTGCGACCATACGTCATTGCCCCAGGCCCCCCCTGTGGGCGAAAATGGTCGCCTTTTTTCGCTTCACCACCCTTTCAAGCCCCAGGAGACTCAGCGATGCCCAGCCGTCGTGAACGTGCCAACGCCATTCGTGCCCTCAGCATGGATGCCGTGCAAAAGGCCAACAGCGGCCACCCAGGTGCCCCCATGGGCATGGCGGATATCGCCGAAGTGCTTTGGCGCGACTACCTGAAGCACAACCCGAGCAACCCCAGCTTCGCCGACCGTGACCGCTTCGTGCTGTCCAACGGTCATGGTTCGATGCTCATCTATTCGCTGCTGCACCTGACCGGCTACGACGTCACCATCGACGACCTCAAGGCCTTCCGTCAGTTGCACAGCCGCACCCCGGGCCACCCGGAGTATGGCTACACCCCAGGGGTCGAGACCACCACCGGCCCCCTGGGCCAGGGCCTGGCCAACGCCGTGGGCTTCGCCCTGGCGGAAAAGGTGCTGGGCGCCCAGTTCAACCGTGAAGGCCACAACATCGTCGACCACAACACCTACGTGTTCCTCGGCGACGGCTGCATGATGGAAGGCATTTCCCATGAAGTCGCCTCGCTGGCCGGCACCCTGGGCCTGAACAAACTGATCGCCTTCTACGACGACAACGGCATTTCCATCGACGGCGAAGTGCACGGCTGGTTCACCGACAACACCCCGGCGCGCTTCGAAGCCTACAACTGGCAGGTGATCCGCAACGTCAACGGTCACGACGCCGACGAGATCAAGATGGCCATCGACACCGCTCGCAAGAGCGACCGTCCGACCCTGATCTGCTGCAAGACCATCATCGGCTTCGGCTCGCCGAACAAGCAGGGCAAGGAAGACTGCCACGGCGCACCGCTGGGCAACGACGAAATCGCCCTGGCCCGCAAGGAACTGAACTGGAACCACGGTCCGTTCGAGATCCCGGCCGACATCTATGCCGAGTGGGACGCCAAAGCCGCTGGCGCCAAGGCCGAAGCTGCCTGGAACGAGCGTTTCGACGCCTACGCCAAGGCTTATCCGGAACTGGCTGCCGAGTTCAAGCGCCGTGACGCAGGTGACCTGCCGGCCGACTTCTCCGAAAAGGCCCAGGCCTATATCAACGAAGTCGCCGCCAAGGGCGAAACCATCGCCAGCCGCAAGGCCAGCCAGAACACCCTGAACGCCTTCGGCCCTCTGCTGCCGGAGTTCCTCGGTGGTTCGGCGGACCTGGCCGGCTCCAACCTGACCCTGTGGAAAGGTTGCAAGGGTGTCGAGGCCAATGACGCCAGCGGAAACTATGTCTTCTACGGCGTGCGCGAATTCGGCATGACCGCCATCATGAACGGCGTCGCCCTGCACGGCGGCCTGGTGCCTTACGGCGCGACCTTCCTGATGTTCATGGAATACGCCCGCAACGCCGTGCGCATGTCGGCGCTGATGAAGCAGCGCGTGATCCATGTCTATACCCACGACTCCATCGGCCTGGGCGAAGACGGCCCGACCCACCAGCCGATCGAGCAACTGACCAGCCTGCGCAGCACGCCGAACCTGGACACCTGGCGCCCGGCCGATGCGGTCGAGTCCGCCGTGTCCTGGAAAGCCGCCCTGGAGCGCAAGGACGGCCCTTCGGCGCTGATCTTCTCGCGCCAGAACCTGCAACATCAGGATCGCAATGCCCAGCAGATCGCCGATATCGCCCGTGGCGGTTACGTCCTCAAGGACTGCGCCGGCGAGCCTGAGCTGATCCTGATCGCCACCGGTTCCGAAGTGGGCCTGGCCGTCCAGGCGTTCGACAAGCTGAGCGCCGAGGGTCGCAAGGTCCGCGTCGTGTCGATGCCGAGCACCAGCGTGTTCGATGCCCAGGACGCAGCCTACAAGCAGTCGGTCCTGCCACTGGAAGTCAGCGCGCGCATCGCCATCGAAGCTGCCCATGCCGACTTCTGGTACAAGTACGTCGGCCTCGAAGGTCGCGTCATCGGCATGACCACCTACGGCGAGTCGGCGCCGGCCTCCGCGTTGTTCGAGGAGTTCGGCTTCACCCTGGACAACATCCTGGGCACCGCTGAAGAGCTGCTGGAAGACTGATGCACCCGGGAGGCTCCATGCCTCCCGTCTGATCGCGGGGCAAGCCCGCTCCCACAAGGCATCCCGGTGCCTTGTGGGAGCGGGCTTGCCCCGCGATGGTCGTTCAACGCACCTGCACGTGAGTATCGAATGCCCCACCCGCGTCCCTACAAAGTTGCACTCAACGGTTACGGCCGCATCGGCCGCTGTGTCCTGCGCGCACTGTTCGAGCGAGGGGCAAAGGCTGGTTTCGAGATCGTCGCGCTGAACGACCTGGCCGACCAGGCCAGCCTGGAATACCTGACGCGCTTCGACTCCACCCACGGGCGTTTCCCCGGTGAGGTGAAAGTCGACGGCGACTGTCTGCATATCAACGGCGACTGCGTGAAAGTGCTGCGCAGTGCCACCCCCGAAGGCATCGACTGGGCCGCCCTCGATGTCGACCTGGTGCTGGAGTGCTCTGGCGCCTACAACACCCGCGCCGACGGCCAGCGCTTTCTCGATGCCGGTGCGCCGCGGGTACTGTTTTCGCAGCCGATGGCCAGTGAAGTCGACGTCGATGCCACGGTGGTCTACGGCATCAACCAGGATTGTCTGACGGGCAACGAACTGCTGGTATCGAACGCGTCCTGCACCACCAACTGCGGCGTGCCCCTGTTGCGGGTGCTGGACCAGGCCTTTGGCATCGAGTACGTACAGATCACCACCATTCACTCGGCAATGAACGACCAGCCGGTGATCGACGCCTATCACCACGAAGACCTGCGCCGCACGCGCTCGGCGTTCCAGTCGGTGATCCCGGTGTCCACTGGCCTGGCGCGCGGTATCGAGCGCCTGCTACCGGAACTTGCCGGGCGAATCCAGGCCAAAGCGGTACGTGTGCCGACCGTCAACGTGTCGTGCCTGGACATCACCCTGCAGACCGCCCGCGACACCAGCGCGGCCGAGGTCAACCGGGTGTTGCGCGAGGCCGCCCTGGATGGCCCGCTCAAAGGCTTGCTGGCCTACACCGAGCTGCCCCACGCCAGCTGTGATTTCAACCATGACCCGCATTCGGCCATCGTCGATGCCAGCCAGACCCGTGTCTCAGGCCCTCGCCTGGTGAACCTGCTGGCCTGGTTCGACAACGAATGGGGGTTCGCCAACCGTATGCTCGACGTTGCCGAACACTATCTGCACGTCGTCCACCCAACCCGCAGCAAACAGCCCTGAAGGACTGCATTCATGACCGTGTTGAAGATGACCGACCTCGACCTGCAAGGTAAGCGCGTGCTGATCCGCGAAGACCTCAACGTTCCCGTGAAGGACGGCGTGGTCGCCAGCGATGCGCGTATCCTGGCAGCGCTGCCGACCATCAAGCTGGCCCTGGAGAAGGGCGCGGCGGTAATGGTCTGCTCGCACCTGGGGCGCCCGACCGAAGGCGAGTTCTCCGCCGAGAACAGCCTCAAGCCGGTTGCCGACTACCTGGGCAAGGCCCTGGGCCGCGACGTACCGCTGGTCGCCGATTACCTCGACGGCGTTCAGGTGCAGGCCGGTGACCTGGTGCTGTTCGAGAACGTGCGCTTCAACAAAGGCGAGAAGAAGAACGCCGACGAGCTGGCGCAGAAGTACGCCGCCCTGTGCGACGTATTCGTCATGGACGCCTTCGGCACCGCCCACCGCGCCGAAGGTTCCACCCATGGCGTCGCCAAGTTCGCCAAGGTCGCCGCCGCCGGCCCGCTGCTGGCCGCCGAGCTGGACGCCCTGGGCAAGGCCCTGAAAGCCCCGGCCAAGCCGATGGCCGCCATCGTTGCCGGCTCCAAGGTCTCCACCAAGCTGGACGTGCTGAACAGCCTGAGCACCGTGTGTGACCAACTGATCGTCGGTGGCGGCATTGCCAACACCTTCCTGGCCGCCGCCGGTCACCCGGTCGGCAAGTCGCTGTACGAGCCTGACCTGGTCGAGACCGCCAAGGCCATCGCCGCCAAGGTCAGCGTACCGCTGCCGGTGGACGTGGTAGTTGCCAAGGCATTCGCCGAAGACGCCGAAGCCACTGTCAAGTCGATCGCCGACGTCGCCGCCGACGACATGATCCTGGACATCGGTCCGAAGACCGCCGAGCAGTTCGCCGCGTTGCTGAAGACCTCGAAGACTATCCTGTGGAACGGTCCGGTCGGTGTGTTCGAGTTCGACCAGTTCGGCAACGGCACCAAGGTCCTGGCCCAGGCCATCGCCGACAGCGCCGCGTTCTCCATCGCTGGTGGCGGCGACACCCTGGCGGCCATCGACAAGTATGGTGTGGGTGCCGATATCTCCTACATTTCTACCGGTGGCGGTGCGTTCCTCGAGTTCGTCGAGGGCAAGGTCCTGCCTGCCGTGGCAATCCTGGAAGAACGGGCCAAGGCCTGATTTTGAAGGCGCCTGGCAAAGGGAGCGACCTGATGGTCAAGCAATTGCCTGTGATGATCGTGGCCGTGTTGCTGGGCGCCTGCTCCAGCAACTCGGGCAGCGAGGCCGACCCGGCGCAGCCGCCCAAGGGCGGTTGCTACCAGTCCCAGTGGCAGGCCGAGACGGCACCGGTGATCAACAAGCGCCTGGGCCCGGACGGCCTGGAAAAATACGACGACGAACACCAGCGCAAGGCGCCGGGCTGCCCTTGATCGGATGGCAGGCAACCTGGGGCGGTTTTCGTGGTCTTGGACATTGGGGCCGCATTGCGGCCCCTGGCGGAGTAATTGAATGAAAGCGCTTCTGGCCATGTTGGCCCTGGCGACCCTGGCAGGCTGTTCGTTGCTGCAACCCGCTCAACCCACCCCGGCGGACAACTGGACCCGATGGGTCTGCGACAGCCAGGCCGAGGTGCTGTGGCGCTTCGCCGATGCACAACAGGACGCGGTCGATGTGCGCCTGGGTGGCGGCGACCAGGTCTACCGGCTCAAGGCCGAGCCGGGCGCCTCCGGCGCGCTGTACAGCGATGGCATGCTGGCCTTCCACACCAAAGGTGAAGAAGGCCTGGTGTACTGGGTGGCGACCAACGATCTGATTGGGCGGGGCTGCAAGGCACCGTGACTGGCCGGGCCGCGCAGGTGGCCCACACTACTTGAACAGCAACCGCCCCTGCGGCAGGCTTGCACGAAACAAACGACGCTTGTCGGGAGAGAGATACACAATGGCACTCATTAGCATGCGCCAGATGCTGGACCACGCCGCCGAGTTCGGCTACGGCGTTCCGGCTTTCAACGTCAACAACCTCGAGCAGATGCGCGCGATCATGGAAGCCGCCGACAAGACCGACTCCCCGGTCATCGTCCAGGCCTCCGCTGGCGCTCGCAAGTACGCCGGTGCGCCGTTCCTGCGCCACCTGATCCTGGCTGCCATCGAAGAGTTCCCGCACATTCCGGTGTGCATGCACCAGGACCACGGCACCAGCCCCGACGTGTGCCAGCGCTCCATCCAGCTGGGCTTCAGCTCGGTGATGATGGACGGCTCGCTGGGTGAAGACGGCAAGACCCCGACCGACTACGAGTACAACGTCCGTGTCACCCAGCAGACCGTCGCCATGGCGCACGCCTGTGGTGTTTCGGTGGAAGGCGAGCTGGGCTGCCTGGGTTCGCTGGAAACCGGCATGGCCGGTGAAGAGGACGGTATCGGCGCCGAAGGCGTGCTGGATCACAGCCAGATGCTGACCGACCCGGAAGAAGCGGCCGACTTCGTCAAGAAGACCCAGGTGGACGCCCTGGCTATCGCCATCGGTACCAGCCACGGCGCCTACAAGTTCACCAAGCCACCTACCGGCGACGTGCTGGCGATCGACCGTATCAAGGAAATCCACAAGCGCATCCCCAACACCCACTTGGTGATGCACGGCTCGTCCTCGGTGCCGCAAGAGTGGCTGGCGATCATCAACCAGTACGGTGGCGACATCAAGGAAACCTACGGCGTGCCGGTCGAAGAGATCGTCGAAGGCATCAAGTACGGTGTCCGCAAGGTCAACATCGACACCGACCTGCGCCTGGCCTCCACTGGCGCCATGCGCCGCCTGATGGCGCAGAACCCGAGCGAGTTCGACCCGCGCAAGTTCTTCGGTGAAACCGTCAAGGCCATGCGTGACGTGTGCATCGCCCGCTACGAAGCTTTCGGCACCGCCGGCAACGCCTCGAAGATCAAGCCGATCTCCCTGGAAGGCATGTTCCAGCGCTATGCCAAAGGTGAACTGGCGGCCAAGATCAACTGATCCGGCACGTTCAACGAAATAGCCCGCAGCGATGCGGGCTTTTTTGTGCCTGCTGCCTGGTGCGGAGCGCTCAGGCCTGGGCCGCGCGTCGGTTGTCCGGCACTGATACCGTTAGTCGGCTAACATCAACTCCAGTGGCTTATAGCCATCCACCTGCATTGCGTCTTCGGAGGCCGAGACTAGAGTAACAATCGGATCCAATAACAAGTCGCAGTTGGACTTACCAAGAGAAGCAACATGGATGGCGCTTATTCTCAAACACCGGAAAGCAGTTCGGTTCTGCTGGTCGTAGACGACTACCCGGAGAACCTCATCAGCATGCGGGCCTTGCTGTCCCGCCAGGATTGGCAGGTATTGACCGCCAGTTCAGGGATGGAAGCCCTGAGCACCTTGCTCGAGCACGAGGTCGACCTGGTTCTGCTCGACGTGCAGATGCCCGAGATGGACGGTTTCGAGGTTGCCCGCCTGATGCGCGGCAGCCAACGCACGCGTTTGACCCCGATCATTTTCCTGACCGCCAACGAGCAGTCCGACGCCGCCGTGCTCAAAGGGTATGCCAGCGGCGCTGTGGACTACCTGTTCAAACCGTTCGACCCGCAGATACTCAAGCCCAAGGTCCAGGCCCTGCTGGAGCAGCAGCGCAACAGGCGCATGCTGCAACGGCTGACCCGTGAACTGGAGTCGGCGCGGGCGTTCAACGCCTCGATCCTGGAAAATGCCGCCGAGGGCATCCTGGTGGTGGACGAAACGGGTTGCATCGGCTTCGCCAACCCGGCCATCTCACGCCTGCTCGATGCGCCGGTGGACAAACTGCAAGGCGCGCACATGCTGGACCTGATCCAGCTCCCCTGTGCCAACCTGTGGCACGAGTCGGACTTCTACCAGGCCTATCTGCGGCGGCAGATCTTCCGTGTGCACGATGCCCAGCTGCGCACCCTCGGTGGCCAGCTGGTGCCGGTGGCATTGTCCTGCGCGCCGCTGCCCGCCGAACAGAAGGCCATGGTGGTGACGGTGCTGGACATGTCGGTGGTGCGCAGCCTGCACCAGCAATTGGAGTACCAGGCGGTGACCGACCCGCTGACCGGGCTGCTTAACCGTCGTGGCTTCTACCAGACCGCCGAAAGCGCGTTGCTGCGCAACGAGCGTTCGGACAAGGCCAAGGCCCTGATGTACATGGACCTGGACGGCTTCAAGCGGATCAACGACCTGCTCGGCCATGAGGCCGGCGACAAGGTCCTGCGCTGGGTGGCCGACCAGCTCAAGGAGTGCCTGGGCAGCGAGGCGCTGCTGGCGCGTATGGGCGGCGACGAGTTCACCGCGCTGTTCGACGGCCTGCCGTACCCCGAACAGGCCGGCCGCTATGCCGAAAAGCTGTTGGAGCGCATGTCGAGCTTCCAGCAGGTGGATGGGCTCGAGGTCAACCTGGGGGTGAGCATCGGCATCGCCACCTACCCCGACTGCGGCGCCAACGTGGAGGGCCTGTTGCGCGCGGCCGATGCGGCGATGTACGCGGCCAAGCAGGCTGGTCGCCAGCAGTACCGCTTCTACGACCAGGAACTCAATGGCCGCGCTCGCTCACGGCTGATGCTTGAGGACAGCGTGCGCACGGCCATCGAGCAAAATGATTTCAGCCTGGTCTACCAACCCCAGGTGGCATTCGCCGATGGCCGGCTGCGCGGCTTCGAGGCGTTGTTGCGCTGGCAGCACCCGAGCGTCGGCGACGTGCCGCCCGGGCTGTTCATCCCGTTGCTGGAAGAAGCTCGCCTGATCAACCGCCTGGCCAGCTGGATCTATCGCAAGGGCGCCGCGCAACGCAATGCCTGGAGCGATCGCTTTGGTTCGCAGTTGGTGCTGGGCATCAGCCTGAGCCGCGCTCAGTTCACCATGCCCGGGTTGGTCGATGAACTGGCCCAGGTGATCGACAAGCATCAACTGCAACCCGCCCAATTGGAGGTGGAGGTTGCCGAAACCTCGCTGATGTACAACATCGACGCGGCGGTGAAGCAGGTGCACCGCCTGCGGGAGCTGGGCATTCGCGTGGCGCTCGACGATTTCGGCGCTGGCGACTGCTCGCTGCGCATGCTGCGCGACCTGCCTGTCGACACGCTCAAGCTCGACCGCCACCTGGTCGCGCGGTTGCCGGACTCGGCGGTGGATATCGCCTTGGTGCGCAGCGTCATCGACCTGTGCGCGGCCTATGACATCACGGTAATCGCCGAGGGCGTCGAGACCCGGGCCCAGGCCGAATGGCTCAAGGGCGCCGGTTGCGCCTACGTGCAGGGGTTCCTGGTGGCCCGGCCGCTCACCGCCGACGCCGCTGGCGATTTCCCAGCGTTTTTCCCATGGGCGTCGTGATTGGCTAAACTCGCGTCTTCTCGTTCCGAACGTCTGCCATGACCGCCCTACGTTACCTGCAAGCCTACCCGCCGCACCTGCAGGAACAGGTGCGCCAGATGATCGCCAGCGATCGTCTGGGCGACTACCTGCGCCAGCGCTACCCCGAACGCCATGACGTGCAGAGCGACAAGGCCCTGTACGGCTATGCCCAGGAGATCAAGCAGCAGTACCTGCGCAGCGCGCCGCCGCTGGACAAGGTCCTGTTCGACAACCGCCTGGACCTCACCCACCGTGCATTGGGCCTGAACACGGCGGTATCGCGGGTGCAGGGCGGCAAGCTCAAGGCGAAGAAGGAGATCCGCGTCGCCTCGTTGTTCCGCGAGGCAGCGCCGCAGTTCCTGCGCATGATCGTGGTGCATGAGCTGGCGCACCTGAGGGAGCGCGATCACAACAAGGCGTTCTACCAGCTCTGTCAGCACATGGAGCCGGATTACCATCAACTTGAATTCGACCTGCGCGTCTACCTGACCTATCGGGAACTGCCGGGCAACACCTGAGGGACAAGCACCCCATGACCACGGAAGTGAGCAAGACCCGCAGCAGCTTCTACCGTCGCCTTTACGTGGCCTGGCTGATCGACAGCCAGACCGCCACCAATGTGCCGGCGTTGATGGAAGCCACCGGCATGCCCCGGCGTACCGCCCAGGACACCATCGCCGCCCTGGCCGACCTGGACATCGTCTGTGAGTTCGAGCAGCAGCTCGGTGCGCGCAACCATGCCGGGCACTACCGTATCCGTGACTGGGGAGCGATCGACAAGCAGTGGATCATCCAGCACCTGCGCCAGATTCGCGATGTGCTGGGGTATCCCTGAGCTTCACCCCTCTCACTACGCCACACCTTTCTTTCAGGATGTTCCGTATGTCTTCCAAGGCCATCGACGCTCGTTTCAGCAATTACGCCGCCATGGCCGATGGTGTCGCGACCCTGTTGTTCCCCCATGCCGAAGTGGTGGTCCACGATCTACGCAACCAGACAGTCGTGCATATCGCCAACAATATTTCCAGGCGGCAGTTGGGCGACGACTCGGCGCTGGAGGACCTGCCGGGCGAGCTCGGCGCCACGACGCCGCTGGGGCCCTACGAGAAACTCAACTGGAACGGTCAGAAAGTGCGTTCGATCAGCAGTGTCATGGTCGATGAGGCCGGGGCACCCGAGGCGCTGCTGTGCATCAACTTCAACATCTCGGTGCTGGAGCAGGCCAAGCAGGCACTTGACCTGTTCTTCCAGGCCAGCCGCTTGCTGCCTCAGCCAGATGTGCTGTTCCGTGATGACTGGCAGGAGCGCATCAACACCTTCCTGCATGCCTGGCTCAGGCAGCATGGCTTGAGCCTCGACGGGCTCAGTCGGGAGCAGAAACGCGAGTTGGTCGAGGCCCTGCACGGAGAAGGCGCCTTCCGCGGCGGCAGTACGTACGACTACGTGGCCAATATCCTCGGCATGGGCAGGGCGACGGTCTACAAGTATGTGAAACTCGCGCGGGAAGCATAGTTTCCAGGCTTGCACTTGGTGGAAAAATATTCTACGGTGGATTTTTATTCCACTGTGCGTCGGCGCCTGCCTGTCGTTTTCCGAAGAGATTCCGCCCCATGCCTATCGACGATCTGGCGCTCGAGCAGCTGTACCAATCCATTCTCCAGGCTCATCAGGCCCTGCGCCCGCTGGTACCGGTGACCCCACTGGCGCGCAGCCTGGCGCTCTCGGCCATGACTGGCTGCGACGTCCATCTCAAGTGCGAACACCTCCAGCTGACCGGATCGTTCAAGTTCCGCGGTGCCAGCAACAAGCTGCGCCTGCTGGATAAGGCGCAACGGAGCAGGGGGGTTATCGCTGCTTCCTCGGGCAATCATGGGCAAGGGCTTGCCCTGGCCGGTCAGCTGCTGAACGTGCCGGTGACAGTGTATATCAGCGCTGAGGCCTCGCCTGCCAAGATCGAGGCGATGCGTCTGCTGAGGGCGCAGGTACAGATTCTGGAGGTCGATTCGCTGGGGGCGGAGCAACTGGCCCGCGAGGAGGCGTTGCGCCAGCACAAGCCGTTCGTCTCGCCCTACAACGACCTGGAGGTCATCGCCGGGCAGGGGACCATCGGCATGGAACTGTTCGAGCAGGCGCCGGACCTGGATGCGGTGTTCGTCGCCGTGGGCGGCGGCGGGATGGTGTCCGGGATCGCCACCGCACTGTACAAGCTGGCGCCATGGGTGGAAATCATCGGCTGCTGGCCGGCCAATGCGCCGACCTTGCAACGCTCCATCGAACAAGGCCAGGTCATCGAGATGGTCGAGTTACCCACCCTGTCCGACGGCACTGCCGGCGGCGTGGAAGCGGACACGGTCACCTTGCCCCTCTGCCAGCGCCTGCTGACGCGAACCGTGCTGGTCAGCGAGGACGAGATCAGGCAAGCCATGCGCGACGCTGCCGCCTGCGAGCACTGGATCATCGAAGGCGCCGCCGCCGTCGCGCTGGCCGGCATGAAGCAGCTGGCCGGGCAATACCGGGGCAAGAAAGTGGCGGTGGTATTGTGTGGACGCAACATCCAGCTGGAGAAATACCTGGAGGCCCTCGCATGAAGATCCACGACCTGCAGGCGATCAAGGCCTGCCTCGACCTCGACGCGATCGAGCGGCGGCTGGTGGACGGTTTCAGGGCCTACAGTGCGGGTCAGGTGCAGGCTCCGCCGGTGCAGAACTTCCAGTTCCGCCAGGCCAATGGCGATTGCTGCATCAAGTCGGCTTATCTCGAAGGCGGCGAAACCTTCGTGGTTAAGGTCTCCAGTGGTTTCTACGACAATCCGGGCAAGGGCCTGCCCAGCAATGACGGCTTGATGTTGGTGTTGTCGGCCCGTACCGGTGAACCGCTGGCCTGGCTGGCCGACCAGGGATGGCTGACTGCCGTGCGCACCGCCCTGGCCGGGCGCATTGTCGCCCGCCTGCTGGCGCCTCGCGAGGTGGAGGCCATCGGCGTGCTTGGCACCGGACTGCAGGCCCGTCTGCAACTTGAATGCCTGATGGCGTTGACGGGCTGTCGCCAGGTGGTGGTCTGGGGGCGCAGTGAGCAAGGCTTGTCGGACTACCGTGAGCATGCCCGGGCGTTGGGCTTCAGAGTGCAGACGGTCCAGCAGCCGCAGGCTGTCGCGCAGGCGGCCAACCTGATCGTCACCACCACGCCGTCGCGTGAGCCGTTGCTCAGGCGCGAGTGGGTTCGTCCCGGAACCCATATCACGGCGGTCGGCGCGGACTGTGTCGGCAAGCAAGAGCTGGATGCGGCGCTGGTCGCCTCGATGTCGCGAATCATCGTCGACTCGCAGGCCCAGTGCGGAGCCTATGGCGAGGTTTCCCACGCGCTCAAGGCGGGGTCGCTCGAACCTTCCCGCTTGCTGGAGCTGGGCGCGGTGCTGGCTGGTCAGGAAGCGGGGCGTCAGGATCAGCACGAGGTCACCCTCGCCGACCTGACCGGTGTCGCGGTTCAGGATGCGCAGATTGCCCAGTGGGTCTTCGAACGCCTGCGCGGCTGAATGATGAAATTGTCCACAGACCGGCCAAAATAGAGGCAATTTGACAGTATTGTCGCGTGCCACAACGATCAGCCTTGTGTAGGCTGCCAGTGCAGTAGTAGTTAAGATCGCCGTTTCCGCGTGGGTTACCAATTGCGAAAGGACTTGAGCATGCGGCCACTGCTTTGCGTTCTTGGTTTACTCGGGCTGTTGTGTGCGGGGCCTGCCCTGGCCCATGGCAAGCTGCGGCTGGTGGCCGACAGCTGGCCGCCTTTTACCGACACCAGCATGCCCGGTGGCGGCCTGGCCACCAGCATCGTCACCACGGCGCTGACCCGTGCCGGCTACGCCACCGAGTTCGAGGAGGTGCCCTGGGCCAGGGCGCTGATGGGGGTGGGCGAGGGGCGCTACGATGTGTTGATCAATGCCTGGTACAACCAGGAGCGCACCCTGATCGGCCAGTTCTCCGCGACCTACCTGGTCAACCGTATCCGCCTGCTCAAGCGTGAAGGCGAGGCTTTTGCCTATGCCCGCCAGGCTGACCTGTACCCTTACACCATCGCTGTGGTGCGCGACTACGCCTATTCCCCTGAATTCGATAGCGACGAACGCCTGAACAAAGTGCTGGTGCGCAACTTTTCATCGGCGGTGCGCATGCTGGCGGCCGGGCGGGTGAACCTGGCGGTGGAGGATGAGTATGTGGCGCGCTACAACCTGCAGCGCGAGCCGCAGCAGGTGCGCGAGGGTGTGACCTTCGTCGACCCGCCGCTGGGGGAGAACAGCCTGCATATCCTGGTAAGCCTCAAGCACCCGGAGCACAAGAAAATCGTGGCGCGTTTCGAAAAAGCCATCGCCACCATGAAGGCCGACGGCAGTTACGCCCGCCTGATGCGCCAGCATGGTTTCTGAGCCCGCTCCTGGTGTGGGAGCGGGCGTTCAGGCGGGTTGACCTTCCTTGATCAGATGCCCGGCCAAGGTCCGCAACGGCCCCAACTGCCGGCAGATCAGCGCCAATTGCGTCTGCACCAGGCGCTGATGCTCGTCCAGCTCCTCGGGCATCTGTTCCAGCGCGTTGGCCAGCGCCTCCTCGGCGTCGCTGTGGATCGCCACCGGCAAGCGTGCCGCCAGGCCATTGGCGATCTCGTCCAGGCTGCTGGCCAGGCTCCGCCCGGCGCCATCGATCAACTGCTCGTGGACTTCGGCCGGCAGCGCTGTATCGCGGTGAGCGCCCAGCCCCGAGAGGTAGCTCAGCAAGGTATGTGACAACACCAGGAAGCGGAAGCCGACGTCGGCCTCCTTACGGAAATGCCCCGGCTCCATGAGCATGTTGGCCAGGGTGGTCGACAGTGCCGCGTCGGCATTGTGCGCATTGCGCCGGGCCAGGCGGTAGGCCAGGTCGTCACGCTTGCCATGGGCGTATTGCTGCATGATCTGGCGCAGGTATTCGCTGGCGCAGGCGAGGGTGTTGGCCAGCACCTTGTTCAACCGCCGTCCCTGCCAGTCGGGCAGGAACAGGAACACCGCGAGGATGGCAATCAGGCTGCCGACCAGGGTATCGAACAGGCGTGGCAGGAACAGCCCGTAGCCATCGCCGATCTGGTTGAAGCAGAACAGCACCATCAGGGTGATCGCCGCCGTGGCCAGGGTGTAGCGGGTGGTGCGGTTGACGAAGAACACCACCCCTGCGACCACCGCGAACAGCGATTGGACGATCGGGTTGGGGAACAGGTCGAACAGCGCCCAGCCCACGGTCAGGCCGATGGCGGTGCCGATGATCCGTTGCACCAGTTTGCGCCGGGTCGCGCCATAGTTGGGCTGGCAGACGAACAACGTGGTGAGGATGATCCAATAGCCCTGGGTCGGGTGGATCAGGTGAACCATGCCGTAGCCCACTGACAATGCCAGCGACAGGCGCAGGGCGTGGCGGAACAGCAACGAGGTGGGAGTCAGCTGGGTGCGCAGGCGTTTCCACACATCCTTGAAGTTACGTGGCGAGCGGTCGAGCAGGCTGCTGTCGCTGGCATCGGCCAGGCTGTCCGGGTTGCTGGCGGCGCTGAGCAGGCGGTCCAGCGTGGCCAGGTTGGCGGCTAGCGCCCGCAACGAGCGAAGCAGGCTGCGCCAGGCCGGGTTGTTCTGGATGCGCAGGTGCTCCAGCGAGGCGTTGAGGTCTTCAAGCGCCTCGGGGTAGCCGCTGGCAAGCACGAACGGCTGGCGCAGGCGGATCGAGCGCGCCAGCTCCTGGCAGGACGAGCCCTGCTTGCGCAGCAGGCGCTGGCAGCGGAACATCACGTCGCTGTGGAAGAACGCCTCGGTCAGGCCGTTGTACGGATAGTGCGAGGCGCTGACCCGCTCATGGATGTCCTGGGCCAGGAAATACAGCTTGAGGTAGCGGCTGACCTTGGAGTTGGGCTGGCTGTTGCCGACCCGGTGCAGGATGATCTCCTTGGCGGCGTTGAGCGCGGCCACAACCTTGCCATTCTGCTTGGCGAGTTCCAGGCGCGTGGCCTCGACATCGAGGGTGCGGACGGGCTCGAACAGGCTGGCCTTGAGCTTGAGGTAGCTGCCCAGCTCGTAGAACAGCCTGGCCAGGCTCTGTTGCACCGGCTGGTTGGAAAACAGCGCCTGCCACAACACCGACAGCAGTCCGTACCAGGCCGCACCCGTCACCAGCAGCAACGGCTCGTGCCAGAAATCGCTGACCTCTCCGCCGCGCTGGTCGACACCGATCATGGTGTAGACCGACAGGATCAGCGTGGCCGAGGCGATTGCCCCATAGCGTTCGCCCAGGGCCCCGAGCATGGTCAGGGAGAACGCCGCCAGGGCCAGGGCGATTGCAAAGATCCAGGGGTAGGGGAACAACAGCTCGACCGACAGCGCGGCGATGGCGAAACAGCCCAGTGTCACCAGCAGGGCGCTGAGCCGGCCCTGCCAGCCATCGTCGGTCTCGGCCAGGGCGCTGGCGATGATGCCGAGGAACAGCGGGATGAGCAGGCTCATCTCGTTCTGGTACCAGCACCAGGCCATGCTGCCGGTCAGGGCGATGGTCACGCGGATGGCGTAGCTGAACTTGTCTTGGCCCCACAGGCGACGCAATGAATGGCGGAACGAGCTCGATGACATGATGGCCTGCTGGGCAGTATTCGAAAAAGAATCTCTGGGGCCTCATCGCAGGGCAAGCCCGCTCCCACCGTTCTGACGTGAGAGCGGGCTTGCCCCGCGATGGTTTCGCACCCTTCACAGCACAAACCAGCAAGAAGCGTTCCGTGCTGCTGAATGGATTCTACTCTACACGAACTGCGCCGCCGCGTTGGCCGAGGCCCAGGCCCACTGGAAGTTGAAACCGCCCAGGTGCCCGCTGACATCCAGCACTTCGCCGATGAAGTACAGCCCCGGGCTTTTCAGCGATTCCATGG
Source organism: Pseudomonas sp. RC3H12 (assembly GCF_018596375.1). NCBI lineage: Bacteria > Pseudomonadati > Pseudomonadota > Gammaproteobacteria > Pseudomonadales > Pseudomonadaceae > Pseudomonas > Pseudomonas sp. RC3H12. The sequence goes on from NZ_CP075595.1 coordinate 5,390,236, forward strand.
TTTTCGAAGACACTTCGCGGGTATCCACGCCGCCCAAGGTCACTTCCGCGGTGCGATAGCCTTCGGTCCCCGCCGGCACTACTTGCCAGGCCGCCAATTTTTCGGCGACCTGCGCCAGCTGCGCAGGGGTGTATTGCTTCAGTGGCTTGGACTCGAACCACTGCTCGGCCAGCAAGTTGGCCAGCTTGCGAGTGAACACCTCGCCCAGCACGGTCTTCAGCTCGCTATTGGGACGCTCGGCTTGTTGGCCTTGCAGCCATTCCAAGGCGTCGCGATCAGGTAGCAGGTTGATTTCGACGGTGTCGCCGGCTTCCCAGAACGATGAGATCTGCAGGATCGCCGGCCCGCTCAGGCCACGGTGGGTAAACAGCAGGTTCTCGCGAAAGCTGGTGCCATTGCAGCTGGCGATGCAGTCCAGCGAGGTGCCGGACAGCTCGGTACACAGTGCCTTGAGCTGGGGCTCGGTGATGGTGAACGGTACCAGGCCGGCTCGGGTCGGCAGCAGTTCGTGGCCGAACTGGCGGGCGACCTGATAGCCGAGACCGCTGGCGCCGAGCGTCGGGATCGACAGGCCACCGGTGGCGATTACCAGCGACTGGCAGGCGAATGGGCCGGCGCTGGTCTGCAGGCTGTAGCCGGCCTCGGTCCTTTCGATCTTGTCGATGCTGGTGTTCATGCGCAGCTCGGCGCCGGCCTGGTCGCACTCGGCCAGGAGCATGTCGAGGATGTCGCTGGACTTGTTGTCGCAGAACAGCTGGCCGAGTTTCTTCTCGTGGTACGGCACGCCGTGCTTGCACACCAGCTCGATGAAGTCCCACTGGGTGTAGCGGGCCAATGCCGACTTGCAGAAGTGCGGGTTGTGCGAGAGGAAGTTGGCCGGCTCGGTGTACATGTTGGTGAAGTTGCAGCGCCCGCCGCCGGACATGAGGATCTTCTTGCCCGGTTTGTTGGCGTGGTCGAGCACCAGCACCCGGCGCCCGCGCTGGGCGCTGAGCAGGGCGCACATCAGGCCGGCGGCGCCGGCGCCGAGGATGATCACGTCGGTGGAGTACACAGTGTTACCTATTCAATAGCTGGGGCTGCACAGCAGCCCCAAAAAGACTTCAGACGATACGGACTTTCAGCGCGCGACCCTTGATCTTGCCGCTGTTCAACCGCTGCATGGCCTGCTTGGCCACCGCCCGCTCCACGGCGACGAAGGCGACGAAGTCGAAAATGGCAATTTTGCCCACCTGCTTGCCCGGCAGCCCGGCGTCGCCGGTCAGCGCGCCGAGGATATCGCCCGGGCGCAGCTTGTCCTTGCGCCCGGCGGCGATGCACAGGGTGGTCATCGGTGGCAGCAGCGGCTCGCCGCCTTTGCTTTTGAGGCTGTCCAGCTGTTCCCAGCGCAGCGGCTGCTTCTGCAAGTCTTCGATGGCCTGGGCGCGATGGCCTTCGGCCGGTGCCACCAGGCTGACCGCCACGCCTTTCTCGCCGGCGCGACCGGTACGGCCAACGCGGTGCACGTGGATCTCGGCATCACGCGCCAGTTCGACGTTGATGACCATGTCCAGGCCATCGATGTCCAGGCCGCGGGCGGCGACGTCGGTGGCCACCAGCACCGAGCTGCTGCGGTTGGCGAACATCGTCAGCACCTGGTCACGGTCGCGCTGCTCCAGGTCGCCGTGCAGGGCCTGGGCAACGATGCCCTTGGCGGTGAGGTGGGCGACCACGTCCTCGCACTGCTGCTTGGTGAAGCAGAACGCCACGCAGGACTGTGGACGGTAGTGGCCGAGTACACGGGTCACGGCGTCCAGGCGCTGCTGAGCGTCGATCTCGATGAAGCGCTGTTCGATCTGGTTGTCGCTGTGCAGCGCCTCGACCTTGACCTGCTGCGGCTGGCGCATGAAGGCCTTGGCCAATTGCTCGATGCCGGCCGGGTAGGTGGCCGAGAACAGCAGGGTCTGACGGCGTGACGGGGTCTTGCCGATGATGCTGGCGATGGCGTCGAAGAAGCCCATGTCGAGCATGCGGTCGGCTTCGTCGAGCACCAGGGTGTTGAGCCCGTCGAGGACCAGTGTGCCCTTGTCCAGGTGCTGCTGGATGCGCCCCGGCGTGCCGACGATGATGTGCGCGCCGTGCTCCAGCGAGGCGATCTGCGGGCCGAGCGAAACGCCGCCGCACAGGGTGAGGATCTTGATGTTGTCCTCGGCGCGGGCCAGGCGGCGCAGTTCCTTGGCCACCTGGTCGGCCAGCTCGCGGGTTGGGCACAGCACCAGGGCCTGGCAGCCGAAGTAGCGCGGGTTGATCGGGTTGAGCAGGCCGATGCCGAAGGCGGCGGTCTTGCCGCTGCCGGTCTTGGCCTGGGCGATCAGGTCCTGGCCCTTGAGGATCACCGGCAGGCTCTGGGCCTGGATCGGGGTCATCGAGGCATAGCCCAGGGCGTCCAGGTTGGCCAGCATGGCGGCGGACAGCGGGAGGGTGGCAAAGGCGGTGGTTTCAACGGTCACGAGGCGGGCCTGCGGTGCGAAGCGAAAAATGTCGCACAGTCTACCAGCCTCGAAGCCATTCGCCCTACGACTCCACGTGCTCTTCCGGACGACGGGCGCGCCTTCCGTCTGTCGGCGCCAGTTGCAGGAAGATCGCCGCCGCCAGCATGGCCATCACGCCGATGGTGACGAAGGTCAGCTGGAACGCCCCCAGGGTGCTTTCCACGCCTTCGGCGCTGCCGGCCGCGGTGAATCCACCGAGCAGCGCGCCGGCGCAGGCCACGCCCAGGCTCAGTGACAGCTGCGCGACCACCGACAGCAGGCTGTTGCCGCTGCTGGCGCTGGCGTCGTCGAGGTCGATCAGGGTCACGGTGTTCATCGCCGTGAACTGCATTGAGTTCACCGCGCCCAGCATCGCCAGCTGCGCCAGCAGCAGCGCATACGGCGTCTGTTCGTCGACCAGCCCCAGGCTGGCCAGCAGCAGGCCCAGCAGCAGGGTGTTGCCGGTGAGCACGATGCGGTAGCCGAGGCGCTCGATCAGCGGCCGGGCCACCGACTTGGCGAGCATCGCCGCCGCCGCCAGCGGAATCATGCTCATCCCGGCCTGTGCCGGTGAATAACCCAGCGCCACTTGCAGCAGCAACGGCACCAGGAAGGGCAGGGCGCCGCTGCCCAGGCGGGCGAACAGGTTGCCGAGGATGCCGATAGCGAAAGTGCGCACGCGGAACAGTGACGGCGAGAACAGTGGCTCCGGGTCGCGTCCGGCGCGCAGCCAGTAGGCGGCCAGGCAGGCCATGCCGGCGAACAGCAACAGCATCACCCGCAGGTGCGGCAGGTGCAGTTCGCCCAGGCCTTCCATGGCGATGGTGATCAGCACCATCGCCGCGCCGAACAGCAGGAAGCCCGGCCCGTCGAAGGTGGTGCGCTCGGCGCCGCGCAGGTCGGGGATGAACCTCCACACCGCATAGCAACCCACGGCGCCCACTGGCAGGTTGAGCAGGAAGATCCAGTGCCAGCTGAGGATTTCCACCAGCCAGCCGCCCACGGTCGGGCCAAGCAGTGGCCCGAGCAGGCCGGGGATGGTGATGAAACTCATGATCCGCACCAGTTCGCTGCGCGGGTAGGCGCGCAACACCACCAGCCTTCCCACGGGCAGCATCAGTGCGCCGCCCAGGCCTTGCACCACCCGGGCGAAGATCAGGAAACCGAGGCTGTTGGCCATGGCGCACAACAGCGAGCCGAAGCTGAACAGCAGGATGGCGCTGAAGAAGATGCGCTTGGTGCCGAAACGGTCGGCAATCCAGCCTGAGGCCGGGATCAGCAAGGCCACGGTGAGCATGTAGGCGATGATCACCCCCTGCATGCGCAGCGGGTCCTCGGCAAGCGAGCGGGCCATGGCCGGCAGCGCGGTGTTGAGGATGGTGCCGTCGAGCGATTGCATGAAGAAGGCGATGGCCACCACCCAGGGGATCCAGCGGGCGGTGACGGGGTCCAGCGGGGCACGGTCGGGCATGGGTTACCTCAATGTCCTGTGTTGCCGGCGCGGGCCTCATCGCCGGCAAGCCGGCTCCCACAGGGGCAGTGCATGCCGGCCACTGTGGGAACTGGCTTGCCAGCGATGAGCCCAGTCCTGTCGATCACAATGTCAGGGTCAGGCCTTTGACCAACGCCCCGGGCAGATGACTCGACCCGGTGCTGCGCTGCCCGTAGGTGCTGGTCGACAGGATCATCTCGCGCTCCTGGGTCAGGTCCTCCAGTTGGCTGCCCAGCAGGTTGTACAGGCTGTCGTCGAAGCGCATGGTGCTCACCGGGCCCTGGATCTGCCCGTTCTCCACCCAGAAAGTGGCGAAGCGCGTCAGCCCGGTCATGCGTGCCGCCGACAGGTCCGAGTAGTTCAGGTACCAGAGGTTGCTGATGTAAAGGCCGGTGCCCAGACGTTCGAGAATCTGCTCGCCGGGCAGGTTGCCTGGCGCCAGGCTCAGCGCGCAGGGCGACTCGTAGCTGTCGGCGCCATTGGCCTGCTGGCTGAATTCGACGGCGCTGCGCGCACTCACCAGTCGCTCCAGCGCCCGCCCTTCACCGATCAGCAGCAGGTCGCGGCGCGGCGAGCCCTCGTCGGAGAAGGCCGGACTCAGCGAGCCGCTGACCTGTTCGCTGAAACTCACCAGTGGGCTCAACTGCGCGTCGCCGTTGTACAGGCGCTGCAACGGGCTGTTGCCAGTGGCCAGGGCTTGTGCCGAGAAGCCTCCCCAGCACAGCATGCCGGCGATCTCGTCCATCGCCGCTGGTGCCAGGTAGGCGCGGTAGCTGCCGGGCTTGAGGGTGACGGCCGGGCGCCCCAGGTGCGCCAGCTGTTCGCGAGCCTGACGCAGGCGTGCGGCAAAGGTTTCGCCGCGCCAGGCCTGCCCTGCGTAGTTGGCTTTGACGGCCTGGCCGTTGGCGTGGAACAGGCTCCAGTCAACGTTGAAACTGTTGGCCTGGTGCCAGCCAAAGGCGCCGAACGAGCTGGCGAAGCCGCGGCAGATGGGGCCGGCGGCATAGATGCCGACCAGGTCCAGATCGCCGGCTCCACGCTCGATCAAGGCCAGCACTTCGTCCAGCTCGGGCAGTGGCTGCTCCTGCAGGCTATGGCTGTGCCAGGTGCTGTCGTCGAGGTTCAGGTAGGGATCTACAGCCAGCAGCGGCAGGGTCTGGCGCAATTGCGCGAGGGCATCGTGCAGGCGCTGGCGGTCCAGTTCTGGATCGTCGCCCAGGGTGATCTGTTGCTCGGCCTGGCGTCCTTCGCGGACCAGCCGCAACTGCACGCTGGCCTGGCTGACCAGCCCGGCCTGGCGCACCTTGGCGTGGTTGAAGCGCACGAACTGCGAGTGCTCGGCGCTGTAGCCCAGGGTGAACTGCTCGCCGGGCTGCAAGGCGGCGTTCAGGCTATCGAGCAAGCTTTCGAAACGTTGCTGGTAGACGGTGCTCATCAGACGTCCCCTCCGAATACGTCGATCTGGCGGAACACGCAGGCCGGCGAGGCATGGCCGACCCGCACCACCTGGTTGGGCTCGCCTTTGCCGCAGTTGGGCGTGCCGAGTACCTGGAAGGTGCTGCGGTCTCCGACCGCCGAGAGGTTGCGCCAGAAGTCGGCGGAGATGCCGCGATAGTTCGGGTTCTTCACCACGCCCTTGAGTTCGCCGTTCTCGATCAGTTGGCCCCACTCACAACCGAACTGGAACTTGTTGCGCGCATCATCGATGGACCAGGAGCGGTTGGTGCGCATCAGGATGCCGTGCTCGATGCCTGCGATCAGTTGCGCCAGCGTCTGGTCGCCCGGCTCGATGTTGAGGTTGGCCATGCGGTCTATCGGCGCGCGGTTCCAGCTGCAGGCGCGGCTGTTGGCCACGCCGTCCAGGCCCGAACGCTGTTGCGACAGGGCGCCGCCCAGCGGGCGCACCAGCAAGCCATCGCGGATAAGGAACTGCTTGCTGGCCGGGGTGCCGTCGTCGTCGAAACTGTAGCTCGCCAGTTCTTCGCCTATGGTCGGGTCGAAAGTCACGTTGAGCAGCTTCGATCCATAGTGCAGGTGGCCGAAGTCGCTGGTTTTGACGAAGCTGGTGCCTGCGTAGTTGCGCTCATCGCCGAGAATGCGGTCCAGCTCCAGCGGGTGGCCGATGGATTCGTGGATCTGCAGCATCATCTGGTCGGGCATCAGCAACAGATCGCGCTGACCGGCCGGGGTGTTCGGCGCCAGCAGCAGTTGCAGCGCCTGGTCGGCCACCCGGCGGGCCGCGCCGACCAGGCCGCAGCGCTCGACCACTTCGAAGCCGCCTTGCTGGCCGAAGTTCTCCCGGCCCAGGCTGCGGCTCTGGCTGTCCTGGCCGTCGCTGGCGGTGACGCCCAGGCCTGGGTAGATGAAGCGCTGGGCGTGACGCAGCTCGGCGCCGACGGAGTTCAGGTAGGTCTGCTCGACCACACTGAAGCCCAGGCTCGCCTGCCAGTCCACCAGACGCTCGTCCTTGGGTACGCTGGCGGACTCGGCGGCGAGCAGTTCCAGGCAGTCGGCAAGGTTGGGCAGGGATTGTTCGAAATTGGGCGAGACATGATCGTGACGCCCGCTCGGGGCGGCCTGGCCGCTCAGGTCGAGCAGGCTGCTGGCCTTGATCCGCCGGGCGAGTGCCTCGGCCTGTTCCAGCGCGCGTTGCAGGCCTGCCTGGGACAGGTCGGCGGTGGCCGCGTAGGCCTCGACGCCGTTGACCCGCACGGTGAGCATGGCGCCTTCGTCCTGGCTGAAGAAGGGCGGCTCGGCGACGTTGCGCCGCACCGACAATGACTGGTGCGATTGCTTCACATGGCGAAGCGAGAACAGTTCGGCCGTGCTGCGCAGCGCGGCAAAGCGCTGGCGCAGCAGGGTGCTGGAGTCGAACATGGGAAACCTCCGTGTGCGCGGTGGCTCCCCCTAGAACCACCCCTCTTGCATGCCCAGGCACGTGTCGTCGCGGGCCTCGAGCAAAGCGAGGTCATTATGGCAGCCCGGCACTTCCCAGGTGAGGAAATAACGCGCGGCCTGGACCTTGCCCTGATAGAAGTCGCAGTCGCTACCCTTGAGCAGGCCGACTTCGGCATGAATGGCCTGCTCCAGCCAGCGCCAGCCGATCACGCAGTGGCCGAAGGCCTTGAGGTACAGCGCTGAGTTGGCCAGGGCCCCAGCGACCTTGCCTTGGGCCAGGTCACCGAGCAGGACGAGGGTGACCGCTTGCAGGCGATTGACCAGCTGTTCCAATGGCTGGCGCAGGTTGTCCAGGTTCGGATGATGGCTGGCGCGCTCGCAGGTGCCGGCGATCAGGCGGATCAGCTGCTTGAGCCCGGCGCCGCTGTTCTGTGCCAGCTTGCGCCCGAGCAGATCGAGGGACTGGATGCCTTCGGTACCTTCGTGGATCGGGTTGAGGCGGTTGTCGCGGTAGTACTGTTCCACCGGGTACTCGCGGGTATAGCCGTGGCCGCCCAGGATCTGGATTGCCAGCTCGTTGGCCTTCAGGCAGAACGCCGAAGGCCAGGACTTGACGATCGGGGTGAGCAAGTCGAGCAACTCCTGGGCTTGCTGGCGGGTGTTTTCATCCGCCGCCGTGTGGGTGTCATCGAACAGCCGGGCCGCGTACAGGCCCAGGTCGAAAGCACCCTCCACGTAGGCCTTCTGTGCCAGCAGCATGCGCTTGACGTCGCTGTGCTCGATGATCGGCACGGCAGCGCTGTGCGGATCCTTGTTGTCCGGCAGGCGGCCCTGTGGGCGTTGGCGGGCGTACTCCAGTGAATACAGGTAGCCGGCGTAGCCGAGCATCACCGCGCCCATGCCGACGCCGATACGTGCCTCGTTCATCATCTGGAACATGCAGGCCAGGCCCTGATGCGGCTGGCCGACCAGGTAACCGACGCACTGGCCGTTGTCGCCGAAGTTGAGCGCGGTAGAAGTGGTGCCGCGCCAGCCCATCTTGTGGAACAGCCCGGCCAGCAGCACATCGTTGCGCGGACCCAGGCTGCCGTCGGGGTTGACCAGGTACTTGGGCACGATGAACAGCGAGATGCCCTTCACCCCGGCTGGCGCGTCCGGCAGCTTGGCCAGGACCATGTGCACGATGTTCTCGGACAACTCGTGGTCGCCGCCGGAGATGAAGATCTTGTTGCCTCTGAGCCGGTAGCTGCCGTCACCTGCGGGTTCGGCGCGGGTGCGGATATCGGCCAGTGACGATCCGGCATGGGGCTCGGTCAGGGCCATGGTGCCGAAGTAGCGGCCCTCGATCATCGGCTGCAGGAACAGGCGCTTTTGCTCCTCAGTGCCGAAACTCTCGATCAGGTTGGCCGCGCCCATGGTCAGGAACGGGTAGGCCGTGGTGCCAGCGTTGGCGGCCTGGAAGTGGGCAAAGCAGGCCTGTGATACCAGGCTTGGCAACTGCATGCCGCCGACTTCGAAGTCGCGGTTGGCGTTGAGGAAGCCGGCTTCGAGGAAGGCGTCCACGGCCGGTTTTACTTCCGGGATCAGCTCGGCGCGGCCGTCCACATAGCGGGGCTCGTTTTCATCGCCTTTGCGGTTGTGCGGGGCGAAGTACTTCTCGGCAATGGTACGGGCGGTGGTCAGCGCCGCGTCGAAGGTCTCGCGGCTGTGCTCGGCGAAGCGCGGACGCTGGGTCAGGGCCTCGGCGTCGAGGACTTCGTAGAGTTCGAAGGCGAGGTTGCGGCTGCTGAGGAGTTGCTCGGACATGGCGGCATTCCTGATTCGGGGTGCAGCGAGTCTAGGCGGGGTGGTGGGGCAGGGGACAGGTTAATTGGCGTGGGTGATATGGGGGCAGAAGTGGCCATCGCCCAGGTCACCTTGGGCAACCTGACTATCACCGGGATCATGGAGGAAAAGCTCCAACTGCTCTGGGCCTAGTATTACCTGAGCGCCCTGGCCAAGGCGCTGATGGACGATGCCGAACTGGGCATGGGGTGTTGACGACCCAAAAGGGCATCGCGGGGCAAGTCGCATCGGCGCACCGCCGCTCCCACGCATTTGAGTACTGCCGCAGGAGTGGGGCTGTCTTGATATCGCGTCAAGCGCCGGTTTGGGACAGCTCCTACATGGCAGCAGGACTTAACGCTGTTTTGCCGCTGCGGGAATTCCGGTTCCATATCCACCTTTCCCAGCGGCAATCAGTTCTCCAAATAGTTTCAGGGCTCGACCTTGCGAGTTGTACGCAAGTTTGTACAATGTTTGGCAGGCAGGTCGCACAGCGCCGACCTGTCATTTAGGCCTGTTGACTCTCGAGAACTGATCCAGGCTGTACCTGGAAAGGAAGGAAAAATGCATGTACTGACGTTCAGCCAGGCACGCGCCGACCTGAAGCAGACAATGGACGACGTATGCCGGGACCATGAGCCGGCAGTCATCACTCGTCAGCGTGGCGAGCCGGTCGTGATGATTTCGCTCGAGGACTACAACGGCATGCGCGAGACCATGTACCTGCTGGAGTCGTCCGCGAACGCCAAGCGTCTTCGCGCTTCCATTGCTCAGCTCCGGGCTGGTAAGGCCGTTACCCAGGAACTGGCACTCGATGAATGTGAAAGCCAAGCAACGAAACAAGACTGAGGCGCGAAGCACCACAAGCGTGGCCTTCACTGCTGAGGGGTGGGAAGACTACGGTTACTGGCGAAACAGTGATGTCGCTATCTTCCAGCGCATCAACACGATGATCTGTGAGTGCCTGCGCAGCCCTTTCAAAGGCACCGGCAAGCCAGAACCGCTCAAAGGCGACTTGTCAGGTTTCTGGTCTCGCCGTATCACTCGCGAACACCGATTGGTCTACTTCTACGAGGCGGGAACCCTGACCATCCTGCAGTGCCGTTACCACTATGACGATTAGGCCAAGCGCCCACAAAAAAGGAGAGCCGAAGCTCTCCTTTTTTGTTCGATCTGTGTCAGCCGATGGTCATCAGGCTGGCGTTACCACCCGCTGCCGCGGTGTTCACGCTCACCGCTCGCTCGATCACCAGGCGCTCCAGGGCGATCTGGTGATCGCCGCTCGACAGCCCATGCACGCCGACGATCGCGCCGGCACGCTTGGCCACCTGCTCGCAGACGCCGCGCAGCTGGTCGGAGTGACCGTGGTGGATGACCGCGTCGAAGGCCACCTCGTCCTTGCTCCAGTCGGCCACCAGCTTGATCTTCGCTTGCAGCTCCTTCGGCAGACGAGCGCGCACGGTCTTGGCCGGTTCGCCATCCTGGAACACCGCCGAGCTACCCACGGCCAGTACCGCTGCCAGCTGGGCCAGCAGGTCGGCCTCGTTGTCGGCCAGGCACAGCACGTGTTCGCGTGGCAGCACGCTGTAGGTGTTGCGCTCGCCGGTCGGGCCTGGCAGCACGCGGGTGATGCCGCTCTGCGACTGCTCGGCGAACTGCTCGCACAGCGCGGCCAGGTCGCTCATCTGGCTGCTGGCCGCCCAGGTCTTGAGGGTTGTCAGCGGCTTGAGCTGCTGGTCGCGCAGGGTGGTGTCGGCCTGGCTACGCGCATCGTCGGCCTGGAAGTGGCGGGCGATGGCGTCGGCCGGGCGGGTCGACAGCAGGCGGTACAGGTACAGCGGGCCGCCAGCTTTCGGGCCGGTGCCCGACAGGCCTTCACCGCCGAACGGCTGCACGCCGACCACGGCACCGACGATGTTGCGGTTGACGTACATGTTGCCGGCGTTGACGTTGTCCACCACCTTGGCGATGGTCTCGTCGATGCGGGTGTGCACGCCCAGGGTCAGGCCGTAGCCGGAGGCGTTGATCTGCTCGATCAGCTGGTCCAGGTCCTTGCGGTTGTAGCGCACCACGTGCAGCACCGGGCCGAAGATCTCGCGCTTGAGCTCGTCGAAGCTTTCCAGTTCGATCAGGGTCGGCATCACGAAGGTGCCACGCTTGATCTCTTCGCCCTCGGCGATAGCCACCTGGTACACGGTGCGGCCTTTGTCGCGCATGCCCTGGATGTGCTTCTCGATGCCGGCCTTGGCTTCGGCGTCGATCACCGGGCCGATGTCCACGGACAGGCGCTCGGGGTTGCCCAGGCGGCTTTCGGCCATCGCGCCCTTGAGCATTTCGATCACGCGGTCGGCAGAGTCTTCCTGCAGGCACAGCACGCGCAGGGCCGAGCAACGCTGGCCGGCACTGTCGAAGGCCGAGGAAACCACATCGATCACCACCTGCTCGGTCAGCGCCGAGGAGTCGACGATCATGGCGTTCTGGCCGCCGGTTTCGGCGATCAGCGGGATCGGACGGCCCTGGTTGTCCAGGCGCCCGGCAATGTTGCGTTGCAGCAGGCGGGCGACTTCGGTGGAGCCGGTGAACATCACGCCCTTGACGCGCTCGTCACCGACCAGGCCGGCACCGACGGTTTCACCTTGGCCTGGCAGCAGTTGCAGCACGCCTTCGGGGATGCCGGCTTCCAGCAGCAGGCGCACGGCCTGGGCGGCGACCAGTGGGGTCTGTTCGGCCGGCTTGGCTAGTACCGGGTTGCCGGCGGCCAGCGCTGCGGCCACTTGGCCGGAGAAGATCGCCAGCGGGAAGTTCCATGGGCTGATGCACACCACCGGGCCCAGTGGGCGGCAGCTGTCGTTGCGCAGGTCGTTGCGTGCCTGCACCGCGTAGTAACGCAGGAAGTCCACGGCCTCGCGCACTTCGGCGATGGCGTTGGCGAAGGTCTTGCCGGCTTCGCGCACCAGCAGGCCCATCAGCGGCTGGATGTCGGCTTCCATCAGGTCGGCGGCGCGTTCGAGGATCGCGGCGCGTTCGGCCGGCGGAGTGGCCTGCCAGATCGGCGCGGCGTTCAGCGCGCACTGGATGGCGTTGTCGACGTCGGCGACGGTTGCTTCCTGCACGTGACCCACGACATCGCGGTGGTCGGCCGGGTTGAGCACCGGCGCTGCCGGCTGCTCGCTGGCGGCGCAGGCCAGCAGCGGGGTGGCTTTCCAGTCGTTGTGGGCGGTGGCCAGCAGGGCGCAGGACAGCGACGCCAAGCGGTGTTCGTTGGCCATGTCGATGCCGGCCGAGTTGGCCCGCTCGCTGCCGTACAGCTCACGCGGCATCGGGATGCGCGGGTGCGGCAGGCCGATACTGCCTTCCTGGGTGCCCATGCGCTCGATGCTGGCGACCGGGTCGGCGACCAGCTCCTGGATGGAGATCGAGTGGTCGGCGATGCGGTTGACGAACGAGGTGTTGGCGCCGTTTTCCAGCAGTCGGCGCACCAGGTAGGCCAGCAGGGTTTCATGGGTGCCGACCGGGGCGTACACACGGCACGGACGGTTCAGCTTGCCCTCGGAGATCTTGCCTACAACTTGTTCATACAGCGGTTCACCCATACCGTGCAGGCACTGGAACTCATACTGGCCCGGGTAGTAGTTCTGCCCGGCGATGGTGTAGATGGCCGACAGGGTGTGGGCGTTGTGGGTGGCGAACTGCGGGTAAATGGCTTCTGGCACGGCCAGCAGCTTGCGGGCGCAGGCGACGTAGGACACGTCGGTGTACACCTTGCGGGTGTAGACCGGGTAGCCTTCCAGGCCTTCGACCTGGGCGCGCTTGATTTCGCTGTCCCAGTAGGCGCCTTTTACCAAGCGGATCATCAGGCGGTGGCGGCTGCGCTTGGCCAGGTCGATGACGTAGTCAATCACGTATGGGCAGCGCTTCTGGTAGGCCTGGATAACGAAGCCGATGCCGTTCCAGCCGGCCAGCGACGGTTCGAAGCACAGGCGCTCGAGCAGGTCCAGCGACAGCTCCAGGCGGTCGGCCTCCTCGGCGTCGATGTTCAGGCCGATGTCGTATTGCTTGGCCAGCAGGGTCAGCGACAGCAGGCGCGGGTACAGCTCGCTCATCACGCGTTCGTACTGGGCGCGGCTGTAACGCGGGTGCAGGGCCGAGAGCTTGATCGAGATGCCCGGGCCTTCATAGATGCCGCGGCCGTGCGAGGCCTTGCCGATCGAGTGGATCGCCTGCTCGTAGGAGGCCAGGTATTTCTGCGCGTCGTGCTCGGTCAGCGCGGCTTCGCCAAGCATGTCGTAGCTGTAGCGGAAGCCCTTGGACTCGAACTTGCTGGCGTTGGCCAGGGCCTCGGCGATGGTTTCGCCGGTGACGAACTGTTCGCCCATGAGGCGCATGGCCATGTCGACGCCCTTGCGGATCATCGGCTCGCCGCTCTTGCCGATGATGCGGGTGAGCGAGGAGGTCAGGCCCGATTCGTTGTGGGTGCTGACCAGCTTGCCGGTCAGCAGCAGGCCCCAGGTGGCGGCGTTGACGAACAGCGATGGGCTGTTGCCCAGGTGCGGCTGCCAGTTGCCGGTGCTGATCTTGTCGCGGATCAGCGCGTCACGGGTGCCTTTGTCGGGGATACGCAGCAAGGCTTCGGCCAGGCACATCAGTGCCACGCCCTCTTGCGAGGACAGCGAGAACTCCTGCAGCAGACCCTGGACGATACCGGCGCGGCCACCAGCGCTCTTCTGATTGCGCAGCTTGTCGGCAAGGCTTGCGGCCAGCTTGTTGGTGGCTTCGGCCTGGGCGGCCGGCAGGCGTGCCTGCTCCAGCAGCATCGGCACCACTTCCTGCTCGGGGCGACGGTAGGCGGCAGTAATCGCCGAGCGCAGCACCGACTGCGGCAGGATGCTTTCGGCAAATTCCAGGAAGCACTGGTGGGCGTGGTCGGCGGCGACTTCGCCGGCGTCATCGCCAGCGGCGGCATGACCGTTGAGGTCGTTCAGGGTGGCGCCACCCTCGAGCTTCTCGAGATAGTTGAAGATCGCTTGCTTGATCAACCAGTGCGGCGTGCGGTCGATGGACTGCGCAGCTGCTTTGAGTCGCTCACGGGTCGGGTCGTCGAGTTTGACCCCAAGGGTGGTCGTCGCCATTTCTTATCCTCGTTATTGGTCACGGATGTGGCCTAAGCTGAAGGCAAGATTAGCCTGTAGGACAATCAGGGTGCAACCGGGTGCAACCCGAAATCTTCCCGGTAAAGGTGCAACTCGTCTGAAGTCAGTTTCCCTACAGTCAAAACGGTCTTTTTTGCTGCTTTTTCGTCTTTAAAACGCTGTGTTTGCTCCGAAAAGGAGCAAAAAAGGGGCTTTATCCGAAAAAACATGGTTGGGTGCAACTTGCAAATGAAAAATGGTTGCACCTCGTTCATGTTGTTGCATAGGATGCGCCGCCTGGGTGCAACCGTCGTGCGCGGCGGTCGCAAGAGATAAAAACAACGCCAGGGCACAACTCATGGGCAATCCACTAACGATCACTTTCGTGGTCTACATTGCGGTAATGGTGCTGATCGGCTTTGCCGCCTATCGCTCCACCAAGAACCTTTCCGACTATATTCTCGGCGGCCGTAGTCTCGGCAGCGTGGTTACCGCGCTTTCCGCCGGCGCATCGGACATGAGCGGCTGGCTGTTGATGGGGCTGCCGGGCGCCATCTACTTCGCGGGCCTTTCCGAGGCCTGGATCGCCATCGGCCTGACCGTCGGCGCCTACCTGAACTGGCTGTTCGTCGCCGGCCGTCTGCGTGTGCAGACCGAGCACAACGGTGACGCCCTGACGCTGCCAGACTACTTCTCCAGTCGCTTCGAAGACCAGAGCGGCCTGCTGCGGATCATCTCCGCGATCGTGATCCTGGTGTTTTTCACCATCTACTGTGCCTCTGGCATCGTTGCCGGTGCCCGCCTGTTCGAAAGCACCTTCGGCATGTCTTACGAGACCGCGCTGTGGGCTGGCGCCGCGGCAACCATCGCCTACACCTTCATCGGTGGTTTCCTGGCAGTGAGCTGGACCGACACCGTGCAGGCGTCGCTGATGATCTTCGCGCTGATCCTCACGCCGATCATCGTGCTGATTTCCACCGGCGGCTTCGACACCACGTTCCTTGCCATCGAGGCGGTGAACCCGGCGCACTTCGACATGTTCAAGGGCGCCACCTTCATCGGTATCATCTCGCTGATGGGCTGGGGCCTGGGCTACTTCGGCCAGCCGCATATCCTGGCGCGCTTCATGGCCGCCGACTCGGTCAAGTCGATCGCCAACGCCCGTCGCATCTCCATGACCTGGATGATCCTGTGCCTGGCCGGCACCTGCGCCGTGGGCTTCTTCGGCATCGCCTACTTCTCGGCGCATCCTGACCTGGCCGGTCCGGTCACCGAAAACCACGAGCGCGTGTTCATCGAGCTGGCCAAGATCCTGTTCAACCCGTGGATCGCCGGCGTGCTGCTGTCGGCCATCCTGGCGGCGGTGATGAGCACCTTGAGCTGCCAGCTGCTGGTATGCTCCAGTGCGCTGACCGAGGACTTCTACAAATCGTTCCTGCGCAAGAACGCCTCGCAGAAGGAGCTGGTATGGGTCGGTCGCCTGATGGTGCTGGCCGTCGCGCTGATCGCCATCGCCATGGCCGCCAATCCCGAAAACCGTGTGCTCGGCCTGGTGGCCTACGCCTGGGCCGGCTTCGGTGCCGCCTTCGGCCCTGTTGTGCTGCTTTCGGTGCTGTGGAAAGGCATGACCCGTAATGGTGCGTTGGCGGGCATCGTGGTCGGTGCGCTGACCGTGATCGTCTGGAAGCAGCTGGATACCGGTCTGTACGAGATCATCCCGGGCTTCCTGTTCGCCAGCATCGCCATCTTCCTGGTGAGCAAGCTGGGCAGCCCGTCGAACAGCATGGTGTCGCGCTTTGAAACCGCTGATGCGCAGTATCACGCTGACAAGTAACGCCTGCTGAGCCGGCGTCGCCTTCATCGCCGGCAAGCCGGCTCCCACAGGGATAAACTCAAATCTGTGGGAGTCGGCTTGCCGGCGATGGGGTTAAAATCGTTCGACCGCCGTACCTGACGTCTCCCTCGCGACAAGGTAAACTTGCCGCCCCCGCAGGAGCCGCCATGAACTATCGTCACGCCTTCCACGCCGGCAACCACGCCGACGTCCTCAAGCACATCGTGCTCACCCGCCTCATCGCCCTGATGTCGCGCAAGGAGCAGCCGTTCGCCTACATCGACACCCACGCAGGGCTTGGCCTGTACGACCTGCAGGGCGATCAGGCGAGCCGTACCGGTGAGTACCTCGAAGGCGTCGCCCGCCTGTGGAATCGCGATGACCTGCCGGCCGTCACCGCCGACTATCTGGGCGTCATCAAGCGCCTGAACAAGAACGGCGAACTGCGCTACTACCCCGGCTCCCCTGAGCTGGCCCGGCGCTTGATGCGTGAACAGGACCGTGCACAGCTCAACGAAAAGCACCCTGAAGACGGCGTGCTGCTCAAAGAGAACATGAAGAAGGACCCGCGAGTCACCGTGCGCCTGGGCGAGGGCTGGCATATCCCGCGGGCGCTGCTACCGGTGCAGGAAAAACGCGCGATCATGCTGATCGACCCGCCGTTCGAGCAGGCCGACGAGCTCAAGCGCTGCACCGTGGCGATGAAGGAGGCGATCGGTCGCATGCGCCAGACCGTCGCGGCCATCTGGTACCCGATCAAGGACCAGCGTTCGCTGACCCGCTTCTACCAGGACCTCACCAGCACCGGCGCGCCCAAGCTGCTGCGCGTGGAGCTGTACGTGCATCACCAGGACAGCCCGCAGGGCCTGAACGGCTCGGGCCTGGCCATCGCCAACCCACCGTGGGGCCTGGAAGATGAACTCAAGGCGCTGCTGCCGTGGTTGGCCAAGGAACTGGCGCAGACCGCCGGCAGCTTCCGCATGGACTGGCTGATCGCCGAATAAACAGGCGTTGCAGGCAGCGTGGGAGCGGCGATGCGGCGGCCCGACTTGCCCGGCGATGGCGTCAGCAAATCCAGCGCCATCGTGGGGCAAGCGCGCTGCCACGTCCATGCATCGCGTCAGGCGATCTTTGCGTTATAATCCCGCCCTTTAGCCGCCATCCGCCTGAATGGCCGGTGGCGCACTTCATACCGATTTGAGAGGCTAACCCCTTGGCACTGACGATTCTTGGCCTGTCCGGCGCCCTTAGCCATGACCCTTCCGCGGCCCTGTACATCGACGGCAAGCTGATTGCCGCCGCCGAAGAAGAGCGCTTCGTGCGTGACAAGCATGCGAAGAACCGCATGCCCTACGAGTCGGCGAAGTTCTGCCTGGAGCAGGCCGGCATCAAGCCGTCGGACGTCGACGTGGTGGCCATTCCTTTCGCCCCGATCAGCCTGTTCGGCAAGGCCCGCTGGCACTACGCCAAGCGCTACTGGTACGCCCCGGATCGCGCCCTCGACGCGCTGCTGATGGGCAACCGGCGCTACAAGCGCTACCGCAAGAAGATCGTCTGGTGCCTGGAGCAGCTGGGCTTCGATCCGAAGAAGATCAAGATCGAACCGGTCGAGCACCACCTGGCCCACGCCTCCAGCGCCTACCATTGCTCGGGCTTCAAAGAGAAGACCGCGATCCTCGGCATCGACGGCAAGGGCGAGTACGCCACTACCTTCTTCGGCTATGGCGAAAACGGCAAGATCCACAAGATCAAGGAATTCTTCGACCCGGACTCCCTGGGTGGCCTGTATGGCGCGATCACCGAGTTCCTCGGCTTCGAGATGCTCGACGGCGAGTTCAAGGTCATGGGCATGGCGCCGTATGGCGATGCCAGCAAATATGACTTCTCGCGCCTGGCCAGCTTCGAAAACGGCGAGCTGGTAATCAATACCGAGTACGCCAACGTCATCGGCCTGCGCCGCTATAAAGAGAAGGGCAAGGGCTTCTACTTCTCGCCCAAGCTGATCGAGTGGTTGGGTCCGAAACGCGAAGGCGACATCGCCGACGAGCCGTATATCCACTACGCGGCGAGCATGCAGGCGTTGTTCGAGAAGCTCGCCCTGCAGATGATCGACCACTACCTGGGCGATACCCTGAAAGAGACCGGCAAGCTGGCCTTCGCCGGCGGCTGTGCGCTGAACGTCAAGCTGAACCAGAAGATCATCGCACGCGATGACGTGAAAGAGCTGTTCGTCCAGCCAGCGTCCGGCGACGCCGGTACTGCGGTGGGTGCTGCTGCCTATGTGTCCCACGCCCGTGGCGTGCCGGTCGAGAAGATGGAGCACGTTTACCTCGGCCCTGCGTTCTCCAACGAAGATGTAATCGCCGCCTGTGCCCGTCACCCTAGCAAACCGGTATGGCGCAAGCTTGAGAACATGCCCGAGCAGATTGCCAAGATCATGGTCGACGGCAACCCGGTGGCCTGGTTCCAGGGTCGCATGGAGTTCGGCCCGCGCGCCCTGGGTGGTCGTTCGATCATCGGCTGCCCGAGCGTGCCGGGCGTGGCCGACCGCATCAACCACCAGATCAAGTTCCGCGAGCGCTGGAGGCCTTTCTGCCCGTCGATGCTCGACACTGTAGCGCCGCAGATGATCAAGATCGATCATCCGGCCCCGTTCATGACCTTCACCTTCGAAGTGGCAGAAGAGTGGAAGACCCGTGTGCCGGAAGTGGTCCACGAGGACGGTACCTCGCGTGCCCAGGTGCTCAAGCGCGAGTACAACCCGCGCTACTACGACATGATGAAGGCGCTGGAAGACCTGACCGGCAACGGCGTGTCGCTGAACACTTCGCTCAACCGTCGAGGCGAACCGATGATCTGCTCGCCGACCGATGCCCTGAACATGTTCTTTGGGTCTGACCTGCAGTACCTGATCATGGAAGACATCCTGGTGGTCAAGGAAGGCGCCGCGCCGTATGACCAGCCGCTCTGAACCGCGGATCCTGCAGTTCTGCCATGGCTATGACGGGCCGTTCCTCGACTGTGCCCGTCAATATGCCAGCCTGTTCCAGGGCAGCGGCTACAAGGTCACCACCGTGTTCCTCACCGGGGCAGCTGACGCGCAGGTCGCGGCTGGCTGCGCCTCGGACGAGGTACTGTTCCTGGAGTTCAGTTCCAAGGCCGTGCGTGGCCTGAAGCTTGGCGCCATCGCCGCGCTGCGCAAGATCGCCGCGCAGCGCAATTTTGCGTTTTGCATCGCCCACCGCTTCAAGCCAATCTATGTCGCGCTGCTGGGCACCGGCCTGCCGGTGATCGGCGTGCACCACGCGTTTGGAGACTACCAGCGCAAGGGACGCCGACTGTTTGCCAACCTGTTCCGCAAGCGCCTGAGCCTGCTCGGTGTCTCGGATGCGGTGCGCGACGACATGCGCCGCTGCCTGGGGCGGTGGCCGGCCGAACGTATCCAGACCCTGTACAACCGCATTGATGTCGAGGCACTGCAGGCCAGCCTGGTGCCGCGTGACGAGGCGCGTCATGCCTTGGGCCTGGATGAACAGGCCTGGGTGGTCGGCAATGTCGGCCGCCTGCACCCGGATAAGGACCAGGCCACGCTGTTGCGCGGCTTCGCAGAGGCCTTGCCTGGTCTGCCGGCTGGCGCGCGGCTGGTGATCCTGGGCAAGGGTCGCCTCGAGGCCAAGCTCAAGGCGCTGGCCAGTGAGCTGGGCATCGCTGGGCAGGTGGAATTCCTCGGCCAGGTGCCGGACGCTCGCCGTTATTTCCGCGCCTTCGATGTATTTGCGCTGAGCTCCGACCATGAGCCGTTCGGCATGGTCCTGCTCGAGGCCATGGTGGCGGGCGTGCCGCTGCTGGCCACCGCCTGTGGCGGCGCCCGGGAAGTGGTCGAGGGCGTGGGCGTGCTGTTCCCGCTGGGCGATGCCGCGCAGCTGGCCCAGGGCCTGAAGCATATGGCCGGGCTGGACGCCGGACAGCGTGAGACCTGTGCTTTGCACATGCTGCAGCGCCTGCAGCAGCGTTTCAGCGACCAGGCGGTGCGCGATGCCTTCTGGCAGTTGCCGCAGGTACGTGCGCTGGTCGCGGAGGCTTGATGCTCAACTTTATCCAAGGCTGGCGCGAACGCGGTTGGCAAGTCATCGACGCGGCCGCCTATGGCGACGCCTGGCAGCTATATGGCGGCAGTGTGGCGACCCATCCTCTGGTGATCGAGCAACTGGCCGACCTGGCCCAGATCCCGGTGCGCTATCTGGGTTTTTCACAGGATGGCGAGCTCAAGGCCGCGTTGCCGGTATGGGGACGCCACTTGGCGCTGTCCAAGGACGTGCTCAAGCGTCATGGCAAGAAAGGCCTGTTCGACCTGGGCAACGCCGAGATCATCCTGCCGGCCGCCGATGACTGCGCCGCGCCGCTGCGCCATGCCGGGCGTTACCTGTCTGAACTGAACCAGGGCCGTTTCAGCGGTCTCAAGGCGCAGCCAGAGCAGTTGGCCATGTCTCGCCCGCACGAGGACCTGTCGAAGAAGTTCCGCTATAACCAGCGCCGTGAGCTGCGCCTGCTGGAAGAGGCCGGCGGCCAGGTGCGACCGATCGGCGATTTCACTGCAGCCGAGATCGCGGCGATGTACTGTGACTTGTTCCAGCGTCGCTGGGGCTTCCCGGCTACCGGTGCGGCCCGCATGGCCGAAGTGGTCGAGCGCCTGCGCGAACTGTTGATTGGCTCCGTACTGTTCCTGGAGGGGGCGCCGATCGCGATCCAGCTGGTGTATCGCGTCGAGGCGCCACAATGGATCAGCGTCGAATATGTAAACGGCGGTGTCGATCCCGAGACCAAGGCCTTCAGCCCTGGTAGCGTACTGAGCTTCCTCAATACCCAGGCTGCCTGGGAGGATGCCAATGCCCGCGGCAAGGCGCTGCGGTTCTCCTTCGGCCGGGCCGACCGAGAGTACAAGGATCGTTGGTGCAATCCCGTCAACGTCTTCCAGGTCTGAACATGAGCGCCAACAAGCAGCAACTGCTCAAACGCCATCGCAAGCGCAAGCGGGTGATCCTGCTGGTACTGCTTGTCGCGCTGTTGCTCACGGCGGTGTGGGCATGGTGGTTGCCGCCTGTCCTCGCGGTGTTGTTGTGGGTGGCCCATGAGGCCTGGTTCTCCGACCACCTGTTCTACGTGCCCGGCAGCGACTACCAGTACGATTTGCAGGCCAGCGAGCGACATGCGCTGCACAGCCATGGCGGGGTGCTTGCATTGCCGAATGGTTGCCAGCTGGACGGCAGCGAGACTCTGTTGCTGCGGGTGAATCTGCGCGCCGGTTGGTTGGGGCGCCTGCTCGACCCGGCGGTACGCATCGAAGGTGGCGTCGACGATTGCCAGGCCTTCGAGCGTGGTGTCCGCGGTGTTCGCTACCTGAACCTGGGTGGCCAGGCGGAGGCGCTGGGCGGCGGGCGGCTGCGCCTGAGGGGCCGGCACTGCCGCGTGGCGCCGGAGATGGAATTGCTGGTTTTCCGTCACGCCGACTACCTGGCCGGCTCGCTGATGGTCATCGCACCCCATGCCGACGATGCCGAACTTGCGGCATTCGCCGCGTATGCCCAGGCAAAAAGCAGCTGGATCGTGACCCTGACCGCAGGCGAGATCGAGAACGCGTATTACCGCGAAACCTTCGGCCTTGGCCTGGTAGAGGCGGCCCGGCTCAAGGGCGAGTTGCGCAGTTGGGACAGCATCGCCGTACCCCGCTGGGCCGGGGTGCCTTCCCGGCAGTGTGTGCAGTTGGGCTATTTCTGCATGCAACTGCCGGCCATGCAGGCCGAGCCCGAGACACCTGTCGCATCGCGCGAGGCCGACCTTATCGACACCCGGCCATTCCGCCGTTTCAACGAAGTCGCGCTGCGCAGCGATGCCGATGGCCGGCCGACCTGGAACAACCTGGTCCAGGACCTGCGCGAGCTCATCGAGCATGCGCGCCCGGCAACCATCGTGATGCCGCACCCGACGCTCGATCCCCACCCGGACCACGTGTGCGCCCATGACGCCCTGCAGCAAGCGTTGCAAGGGGCGATTTGGCAGCCGCAAACCTTGCTGTTGTACGCCAATCACCTGCACGACAATGACCGCTGGCCGATGGGCAATGCCGGTACCGGGGTACCTTTGCCACCGTTCTTCGATGCGGGCCTGCCCATGCGCCCCTGGGTGCTGGGGGTTGGCGAGCAGCAGCAGAGGCAAAAGGCCATCGCTTTGGGTATGATGCACGACCTGCAGCCTGCGGCTCCATTCAAACGCAGGGTTCGTCGCTTCCTGCAGCGCTGCCTGGCCGCCCGGCGCTGGCCGGCATTCGGTGACAATGAATTCTTCCGCAAGGCCGTACGGCGCCACGAACTGCTGTGGGTCGGTACAGTGATCGACAAGAGAGAGCCACGGTGAAAGTCCTGTTCCTGGTCCAGAAAGAGCAACGCGCCATCCTGGACCGTCTTTACGAAGGCATCGCGGCTGACTGCGAGTGCGACATCCGTTGGCTCACCGGCGACGAGCAGGCCGATCTGCGCAGCTACTTCCATCGGCATGTGCAAGTCGATCAGTACGACCGCATCCTGTTCTTCCTGCGGTTCAAGAAAGAAATCCGCCAGGCGCGTTTCATCCGCACCATCCCGAACCTGGTGATCCTCGAGCACGACGCCTATCAGAACTACATCCCGTGCAAGTACACCGGTAAGTTCAGCGAGTACTACCGCCAGTTGCCGTGGGCGCGGGTCATCACTTCAGGTGCGGTGGTTACCCGTCGCTTGCGTGATGAAGGCTTCGATGCGGTATTCGTACCCAAGGGCTACGACCAGGCGCTGCTGCGCAACGAGAACCGCGAGCGCGACATCGAGCTGGCGTTCGTCGGCAGCCTGCGCAGTGTGGCCTACTCGGGCCGCAAGCAGATGCTCGAGTCGATTGCGGCGGTAGAGAACCTGCTGATCACCCGCACCAAATCGGGCGAGGAATACAGCCAGACCCTCAGCCGTATCCGCTTTTTCGTCAGTGCCGACGTTGGCATGGGCGAGTACATGATCAAGAACTTCGAAGCCATGGCCTGTGGTTGCGTCCTGTTCGCCTATGACCAGGGCGAGGAGGAGAACCAGGCACTGGGTTTCGTCGACATGCACAACATCGTGCTCTATCGCGACCTTGAACAACTACGCGAGAAGCTCGCCCAACTGCGTGGCGACCTGGCCTTGGCCGAGCGTATCTCACGCAACGGCCAGCAACTTGCCGAGCAGCGCTATACCTTCCACGCGCTCGGGCAGGCGATCACCGAGGCCATGCGCGCACCGCTGCGTCCGGCCGCGAAGCCCGGCCTGCTGGCGCGTGTGCTGCTGGCCATCGGCCTGTCGCGTTAGGCCCCATACACATCGAGGAAGCCATGATCTTCAGTGAAAACAGCGAGATCACACTGGTGGTGACCAGCTGTGGTCGATTCGAACTGCTCAAGCGCACGCTCGAAAGTTTCGACCTCTACAACACGGCGCCTATCCGTGAAGTCTTCATCACCGAAGACTCCGGCGACGAGGCAGTGCGCGGCTGCATCCCCGAACATTGGCGTGAGCACACCACCTTCATCGTCAACAACCCCAAACTTGGGCAGTTGCGCTCGGTGGATGCCGCCTATTCACAGGTCAAGACGTTCTGGGTATTCCACTGCGAGGACGACTGGGCCTTCTATCGTCCGGGTTTCGTCGAGGAGTCCCAGGCGCTGCTGGAGGCCGACCCACAAGCGCTACAGGTCTGGCTGCGCAGCTTCAACCATGACCTGCAGGTGCACAGCCCCTATGTGTTCCTCGAGGCGCGTCAGGTGCTGAAGGGTATTGCCTTCCACAAGCTGGGTTCGCACAAGGCGGAATGGCAGGGCTTCTCGTTCAACCCGGGCCTGCGCAGGCTTGCCGACTACCAGGCGCATGCGCCGTACGCCGCGCATTCGGGCGAGAAGAGCCTGTCTCGGCTCTACGCCGAGCGTGACCGCTACGCGCTGATCCTGGAAAACGACGCGGTGCTGCACACAGGGTTCGGCGAGCATGTGGAAATGCCGGAAGAAAAAATCAAGAAGGTACGACGCAAGCGCATGGATCGCATCCGCTTGTTGGGTGTGCTGGTCATCGGACTATTGCTTGGATGGGTGTTGAAGGATGTTTGAAGGGGTTGACCGAGACAACAGCAGGAGTCGTCGCTATTTCACTGCGGCGTTGATCGCTTTCCTGGCCAGCTTCGTGCTGATGGACTCGTCGAAATGGACGAACAACATTTTCTACGCGTTCATCGCGTTGCCGGGTCTGGTGTTCCTGATCAAGGAGCGAGGCGCCGGGCTGCTGCACGACAAACTTGGGCTGGCCTGGCTGGTGTTCCTGCTGTGGTTCCTGGTGCCAGCGGTAATCGCCGGTGAGAGCCAGTTCTACAAGCACATTGCCTACGTGGCGCTGTTCGTCTTCACCATCGCGGGGCTGACAAACCAGCGTTTCCTGCGCTCCGAGATGTTTGCCCGGGTGCTGTTCTGGGCCATTTGTCTGTATGTCTTCGGCTATGCGGCATATGCCTACCTGACGGGCGTCCACGTCTTGGGCGAGCGGGTCAACCTGATGCCGGCGCGCATGCAGAACGTCATCTACACCAGCATCTGGCTGCTCTGTGCCCTGGCGCTGGCCATGCCGGGCTGGCTGCACCGTCGTCGCTGGTTCGAAGCTTTTTGCGCGGTGGTGCTGTCGGTGGTGGCTGTCACCTTCGTGATGCAGACACGTACCGCGATGGTCGGTGCAGTGTTCCTGTTCGCTGTCTGGGCGTGCTGGGCATTGTGGCGTTTCCCGCGGGTGGCCGGGCCGTGGCTCGCCGTGTTCGCTGTATTCGGTGTGGTGGTCCTGTGGTTGGTCAAGGACGCGGCTTGGTTCCACTCGCTTTTCGAGCGTGGCGATTCCTATCGCAGCGAGTTGTTCCATGTGATGGTTGGTGAATGGGAGAGCTGTGGCTGGATGGTTGGCTGCGGTGTCGAGTTCCATACCGACAAGCTGCTGAGCGGCACCATGCCGATCCAGCATCCGCACAACATTTTCGTTGCCTTGGGTCTCTATACCGGCGGCGTCTCGCTTGTGCTGTTCCTGGTGATCGTCGCCATGACCCTGGTCCAGGCCGTGCGCCTGCGCGACCCGTGGGGCATGTACCTGGCCTGTGCCCTGGTCATGCTCAACTTCGACGGCAGCAAGCTGATTGGTAACCCCGACGAGCTATGGCCGCTGGTCCTGCTGCCGGCAGCCATGGTGCTTGGCCGTGGGTTGCAGCAGCGACGTTTGCGCTGATGATGACGATGGCCGCCTCCGGGCGGCCATCTTCGTTCAGGCCAGTGCGCTGGCCAGGTCCTGGCGACGACAGACCTGCTGGCTGGCCAGGTAGGCCTCGATGAACAGGTTGTCGCGGTCACCCAGCAACCATTCCCGATCTTGCCGATAACGCAGCATATGACGGAAGTTGCGCTGACGTTGTGATCGGCGCAGCGGCTTGCGGTACATGCGCAGGTCGGCGACATCGATCAACCCCAGCTTGCCTTCGGGCGTCAGTACCACGTTGCCCAGATGCGCGGAGCGGAAGTACACACCTGACTCGTGCAGCGTCGCGATGAACTGCCCGAGCTGGTCGCGCAGCTCGGGATGTTCGCCGGGTTGCTCCAGTAGCTGACGCAGCGTATGCCCTGGGAGCGGGTCGTAATGCACGGCATCGCGGGCGATCTCGGCAATCCGGTACACCGCCTTGACCTGTGGGCAGGGGATGCCGCGCGCGGCCAGGGCCTTGCAGTTGTCGGCGAAGCGTCGGGCATAGGGATACCAGGCCGCCGAGCTGATCAGGCGCTTGCGCCGGAACAGCTTGAGCATCGTGCCGTCGCGCAGGCGCAGGACCTTGTCGCCAGTACCGTCGGCTTCGAGGACGTGAGCGCCCTCGCGCAGGGCAAGGTAGCGGGCGTGGTCAAGTGCGTGCATCTAGCCTCCAGGGCCATGGGTTCGGGACAGCCGCCTATCTTACCTGCAGCGGGCGGTGCGAGACACCGCGTGTGTTATAATCCCGACTCTTTTTGACCCGACGGATTCTCATGACAGTTCCCGAATCGTCTTCGCCTGCGAGCCTGAAGATCTACCTGCGCCTGCTGGGCTACGTCAAACCTTATATCGGCATCTTCCTGCTGAGCATCGTCGGTTTCGTGATCTTCGCCTCGACCCAACCGATGCTGGCCGGGATCCTCAAGTATTTCGTCGACGGCCTGAGCAATCCCCAGGCGGTGTTGTTCCCGAGCGTGCCTTACCTGCGCGACCTGCAGTTGCTGCAGGCGGTGCCGCTGCTGATCATCCTGATCGCCGCCTGGCAGGGCCTGGGCTCGTTCCTGGGCAACTACTACCTGTCCAAGGTGTCGTTGTGCCTGGTTCACGACCTGCGCGTCGAGTTGTTCAACAAGCTGCTGGTGCTGCCCAACCGCTATTTTGACAACCACAACTCCGGGCACCTGATTTCGCGCATCACCTTCAACGTGACCATGGTCACCGGCGCTGCCACGGATGCCATCAAGGTGGTCATCCGTGAAGGCCTGACAGTGGTGTTCCTGTTCGCCTACCTGCTGTGGATGAACTGGAAACTGACCTTGGTGATGGTGGCGATCCTGCCGCTGATCGCGGTGATGGTGAGTACCGCCAGCAAGAAATTCCGCAAGCAGAGCAAGAAGATCCAGGTAGCCATGGGCGATGTCACCCATGTGGCCTCCGAGACCATCCAGGGTTATCGCGTGGTGCGCAGCTTCGGTGGCGAAAGCTACGAAGAGCGTCGCTTCAACGCTGCCAGCCAGAGCAACACCGACAAGCAGCTGCGCATGACCAAGACCGGTGCGCTGTACACGCCGTTGCTGCAACTGGTGATCTACACCGCCATGGCCACGCTGATGTTCCTGGTGCTGTTCCTGCGCGGCGAGGCGTCGGCCGGTGATCTGGTGGCCTATATCACGGCGGCTGGGTTACTGCCCAAGCCGATTCGCCAGCTCTCGGAAGTCAGCTCGACCATCCAGAAGGGCCTTGCCGGTGCCGAAAGCATCTTCGAGCAGTTGGACGAGAAGCCGGAGGTCGATGCCGGCACCGTCGAGAAGGAACGGGTAGACGGGCGCCTCGAAGTACGGAACCTCAGCTTCACCTACCCCGGCACCGAGCGTCAGGTGCTCAGCGACATCAGCTTCACCGCCGAGCCTGGGCAGATGATCGCCCTGGTCGGGCGGTCCGGCAGCGGCAAGTCGACGCTGGCGGCGCTGATCCCGCGGTTCTACCACCACACAGAAGGGCAGATCCTGCTCGACGGCGTGGAAATCGAACAGTACCGCCTGCGCAACCTGCGTCGCCATGTGTCCCAGGTGACACAGCACGTCACCCTGTTCAACGACACGGTGGCCAACAACATCGCCTACGGTGACCTGGCCGGCGCCCCGCGGGCGGATATCGAGGCCGCCGCCGCCGATGCCTACGCCAAGGAGTTCGTCGACCAGTTGCCCAAGGGCTTCGATACCGAAGTCGGCGAGAACGGTGTGCTGCTCTCCGGTGGCCAGCGCCAGCGTCTGGCGATCGCGAGGGCGCTGCTGAAGAACGCGCCACTGCTGATCCTCGACGAGGCGACCTCGGCCCTCGATACCGAGTCCGAGCGCCACATCCAGGCGGCGCTGGATCACGTGATGGAAGGTCGCACCACCCTGGTGATCGCCCACCGCCTGTCGACCATCGAGAAGGCCGACCTGATCCTGGTAATGGATCAAGGCCGTCTGGTGGAGCGTGGCACCCACGCCGAACTGCTCCAGGCCAATGGCCATTATGCCCGCCTGCACGCCATGGGCCTGGACGAAGCGGAAAAGGCCGACATCACCTGATTGGCCGTATGGCGGGGCCCGCGCGGCCCCGCCAGTCAATCGATACAGCATTGCCGCCGTTGGCCGTAAAGCCCTGCGCAACCCTGTGCTAATATCCTGCCCCTGTTCACTTTTCCAATGATGGGTTGCCCATGAAGTTGTCCATGCCGCGTTTCGATCAAGCCCCGGTACTGGTGGTCGGCGATGTCATGCTTGACCGCTACTGGCATGGCGGTACTTCGCGTATCTCGCCTGAAGCGCCGGTGCCGGTGGTCAAGGTCGATCAGATCGAGGACCGTCCCGGCGGCGCCGCCAACGTGGCCTTGAACATCGCCGCCCTCGGCGCCCCAGCCGCGCTGGTTGGCGTCACCGGCCAGGACGAAGCTGCCGACAGCCTGGCCAACAGCCTGCAGGCGGCGGGCGTGCGCTCGATCTTCCAGCGCATCGCCCATCAGCCGACCATCGTCAAGCTGCGGGTCATGAGCCGCCACCAGCAGTTGCTGCGCATCGATTTCGAAGAACCCTTCGCCACCGATCCGCTGTCGCTGGGGGCGGAAGTGGATGCCTTGCTCGAAGGGGTCAAGGTGCTGGTGCTGTCCGACTACGGCAAGGGCGCGCTGAAGAATCACCAGTCGTTGATCCAGGCTGCCCGCAGCAAGGGCATCCCGGTGCTGGCCGACCCCAAGGGCAAGGATTTCTCGATCTACCGCGGCGCCAGCCTGATCACCCCGAACCTCAGCGAGTTCGAGACCATCGTCGGCCGTTGCGCCGACGAAGCCGAGCTGGTGGCCAAGGGCCTGAAGCTGCTCGAGGAGCTGGACCTGGGCGCGCTGCTGGTGACCCGTGGCGAGCACGGCATGACCTTGCTGCGCATCGGCCACCCGGCGCTGCACCTGCCGGCCCGAGCCCGTGAGGTGTTCGATGTCACCGGTGCCGGCGATACGGTGATTTCGACGCTTGCCGCCGCCATTGCCGCCGGCGAAGACCTGCCTCATGCGGTCGCCTTGGCTAACCTGGCTGCCGGCATCGTCGTCGGCAAGCTGGGTACCGCCGCTATCAGCGCACCCGAACTGCGCCGGGCGATCCAGCGTGAGGAAGGCTCCGAGCGCGGTGTGCTGGGGTTGGAGCAGTTGCTGCTGGCGATCGATGATGCCCGTGCGCACAACGAGAGCATCGTCTTCACCAATGGCTGCTTCGATATCCTGCACGCAGGCCATGTAACTTACCTGGAGCAAGCCCGTGCCCAGGGGGACCGTCTGATCGTCGCCATCAACGACGATGCTTCGGTCAGCCGCCTGAAAGGGCCGGGCCGTCCGATCAACAGCGTCGATCGGCGCATGGCCGTGCTGGCCGGGCTCGGTGCGGTGGACTGGGTCATCAGCTTCCCTGAGGACACCCCCGAGAACCTGCTGCGCCAGGTCAAGCCGGATGTGCTGGTCAAGGGCGGCGACTACGGTATCGACCAGGTGGTCGGCGCCGATATCGTCAAGGCCTACGGCGGCACGGTGAAGGTCTTGGGGCTGGTGGAAAACAGCTCGACCACGGCGATCGTCGAGAAGATCCGCAAGCACTGAGTCAGTTGCAATCGCGGGGCAAGTCGCATCGGCGCACCGCCGCTCCGACTTGCCCCGCGTTCATTTGTGCAGCGTGTCCCGCGCTCGCTCCAGCAACGCCCGGGCCTTGTCACTGAAGCGCTCCAGGTGCGAAGCCGGTTCGCGCTTGTGTTCGGCCAGGCCTTGTTGCTTCAACCAATCCTTCCAGCGTACCCGCTCCTCCCGAACCACCCAGCCTACCTGTGGTGCAAAGCTTTCAGCCAGCCATAGGCCGCGTGTGCTCGCCGGCAGCAGTTGATCCTTCTTCAGGGTATAGAGCTCTGCCATCGGTTGGCCGTCCTTCAACGGCATCAGGTAAAGGTCTGGTCTTTTGCGGTCGAGCCGTGCCACCAGTTGGTCGCCCTCGAGCCGTTCATCGACATGGAACAGGCTCAGTGACTTGGCCTCCTTGGGCACTTGCAGACGCAGGTCGTAGATCAGCTGCAACGACGCGGTGGGCAGGTGCACGTAGGCCCGTGGCCGCTCCAGCAGGGTCAGCCGGGCGCAATGCACCGGGCGGGCGGCACCGGACTCAGGCGAGAGCACGAACGGCAGCGCCTCGCGATAGTGCAGGGCGGCGGCATAGGGCGCCGGCAGCCAGGTATCGTTGAAGCGCCCGCCAAGCCAGCCTTCAGGGGTTTCCAGCAGGCACTCCTCGGCCACTTCCTGGATCGCCGTGTGCAGCGGCAGGTTCAGCTCGTGGGCCGGGACATAGCCTGAAATCAGCTTGAGCACCACATCGCCACGGTCCTGTCGGCGTTGGCGCACCAGCACCCAGTAGTCGCGGCCTTGCCAGTTCAGGGTGAGGCGCACCGACACGCCGAGGTTGGCCAGCTCCGCCACGAAGCGTTCGGGGTCGGCGACCTGGATGGCCTTGCGCCGCTGCAGGGTCTGGGCGAAATTCAGCGGCATGCCGATGCTCTGGTAAGTCAGGCCGTCGGGCGTGGCTTCGACGTGCAGCGGCAGGGTCTTGAAGTTGCTCGGATTCTTGCGGATCAGCGTACGCGGCACGAGGCTCCTCCTTGCGTTGGGCCCCCGCCCGGGCGGCTCAGGGCCGGCCCAGGATGCGGGCGACGGTGGCCACGTTGTGGGCCAGGTGAACCGGGTTGATGGTGCCGACGATGGCACTGCACACGCCGGGGTGGGCGAACAGCAACTCGAAACTGGCCTGCACCGGGTCGACCCCCGGCGCCAGGCAGATATGGCCGCTGGCCAGGGCCTTCTTTACCAGGATGGCCTTGCCGTGTTCGGCAGCGTAGTCGAGCACGGGCCGCTCCGCCTGCTCGTTGAGATTGTAGGTGACCATGGCGCAATCACCTTGTTCCAAGGCCTTCAGGCCACCTGCGGGGGTCTTGCCGGAGAAGCCGTAGCCAAGGATCTTGCCTTCGCGCTTGAGCGCGGCGAGGGTTTCGTACACCCCCTCCTGCTCGAGGATCGCCAGGTCGTTGCCATCGGAGTGCACCAGCACCAGTTCGATACGGTCGGTTTCCAGGCGCTTGAGGCTGCGCTCGACCGAGCGACGGGTATGGGCGGCGCTGAAATCGAAATGCGACTGGCCATCCTCGAACTCTTCACCGACCTTGCTGACGATGACCCATTGCTCGCGTTGGCCGCGCAGCAACGGGCCGAGGCGCTCCTCGCTGCGGCCATAGGCCGGGGCGGTGTCGATCAGGTTGATGCCCAGCTCGCGGGCTTGCGCGAGCAAGAGGCGCGCGGCCTGGTCATCGGGAATGGTGAAACCATTGGGGTATTTGACGCCTTGGTCGCGGCCCAGCTTGACCGTGCCCAGGCCCAGTGGCGATACCCGCAGGCCG
Organism: Pseudomonas sp. RC3H12; assembly: GCF_018596375.1. NCBI lineage: Bacteria > Pseudomonadati > Pseudomonadota > Gammaproteobacteria > Pseudomonadales > Pseudomonadaceae > Pseudomonas > Pseudomonas sp. RC3H12. The sequence continues at coordinate 5,421,207 of NZ_CP075595.1, forward strand.
GTGCTGCCCAAGGGACGGTGGTGATCGTGCAGGGTCGGCAGGCTCATGGCAGCAGTTGCTCCCAGGCTGGCAGCGCCAGCGGAGGGCGCGGCAGGTCGGCAAGGTCAGGCTGGCTCGCCGGGCTGATGCCGTCGCGCTCGAAGCTGGCCAGCACGCGATCGGCGAAGTCCGGCGCCAGGGCCAGCTTGGTCGGCCAGCCGACCAGCAGGCGCTGCTGGTCGGCAAGGAAGGCGTTGTCCGGGCGTACCAGGCCCGATTGTGCGGGCTCGGCACGATCGACGCGCAGGGTGGCCCAGCGCACCAGGCTTTGATCGACCCAAGGCAGCAGGCTGGCGACTTCCTTCTGCGCCGCGGCGATCTGCGCCTCAGGCTCGCGAGCAACCCCGTCGGCCTCGGCGATATCGCCACCCAGGTACCACACCCATTGGCCATCGGCGGCCGGGTGGGTGGTCACGGTGATGCGCGGCTTGGGGCCACCGCCCAGGCAGTGGGCATACAAGGGCTTGAGGTTGGGTCCCTTGGCCAGGACCATGTGCAGCGGTCGGCGTTGCATGGCCGGCTGCTCCAGCCCCAGGGCGTGCAGCAGGTCTGCGGTGCCACCGCCGGCACTAAGGACGATGCGCTGGGCGCGGATCTCGCGGCCATCGACCACCAGGCCGGCGAGCTCTTCGCCGTCGCGCAGCGGTTCGATTCGCTCGCCGGCCAGCAGGCTGTCACCCGCCAGTTGCGCGAGGTTGGCCAGCAGGCTGGGCACGTCGATGACCAGTTCGGCCAGGCGGTAGACCTTACCCTTGAAGGCGCGGTCCTGCAGGGCCGGCGGCAGTTGCTCGCCCTTGACCTGGTCGACCCGGCCGCGCACGGCCTTGCTGGCGAAGAAACTGGTGAGGTTGCCGGCCAGGGTGCCGGGGGACCAGAGGTAATGGGCCTCGGACAGCAGGCGGGTGCCGCTCAGGTCCAGTTCGCCGTTGCCGGCCAGCGCTTCGCGCCAGCGTCGCGGCATGTCGGCGATGGCCTCGGAGGCGCCGGTGAGGGCGCCGTGCAAGGCATATTTGGTGCCGCCGTGGATGATGCCCTGCGACTTGATGGTCTGCTCGCCACCCAGGCTGGCGCGCTCCACCAGCACCGTCGAGTAGCCCAGGCGGCGCAGCCGGGCATTGAGCCAGAGGCCTGCGACCCCGGCGCCGACGATCAGCACGTCAGTGGTAATGGCGGATGGCATGCGGGCACCTCGAAAACTGGGACAGGTGCGCAGTATACAGTTCACATGGGAACAGTGTTCCTCGTGGATCAATGCCCCGCGGTATTGGAGAACACCTGGATCACCACCACCCCGCCGACGATCATGGCCATGCCCAGCATCGCCGGCACATCCAGTTTCTGCCCGTAGATCACCAGCGCCGCGATGCTGATCAGCACGATGCCCAGTCCCGACCAGATCGCATAGGCGATGCCCACCGGAATGCTGCGCACCACCAGGGTCAGCATCCAGAACGCCACGCCATAGCCGCAGACCATCAGCAGCAGCGGCAGCGGCGTGTTCAGCCCCTTGACCGCTTTCATGGAGGCGGTGGCGATGACTTCGGCGCAGATGGCGATGGCGAGATAGGTGTAGGCGTTCATGGTGCGGGTTCTCCGTTGCTGGATGGGCATTCTAGGGAATTCCTGGATGCGGTAAAGTCATTACCTATCTGCTTTGGAGATAGGATAGGGATGACTGAACACTGGAGCCTTGAACAACTTCGCTTGTTCGTGCGGACCGCCGAACTCCGTTCGTTTTCCGCCGTGGCCCGAGAGCAGCACAAGGCCCAGTCGGCGATCAGCAGCGCCATCGCCTTGCTCGAGGCGGACCTGGGCGTGACCCTTTTCGAGCGCAGCAGCGGGCGCCAGCCACGCCTGACCGAAAGCGGCACCGCGCTGCTGGAGGACGCCCGCGAGCTGTTGCGCCAGTGCGAGCGTCTGGACGGTCGGGCACTCGCGTTGATGCGTGGCCAGGAAGCGCTGTTGCGGGTGGCCCAGGACGAGGCCATGCCCTACCAGCCGGTGATCGACAGCCTCGACGAGCTGGCGGTGCGCTACCCCTTCCTGGAGGTGCAACTGGCCAGCGGCGCCCAGGGCGATGTGGCGCGCAAGCTGGTGGAGCGGCGCGCCGACCTGGGGTTGTTCTTTCACCATGAAAGCATTCCCGCCTCGTTGGAGCGACGCGCCCTGGGCAGCGTCGAGATGGTCACGGTGTGTGCCATCGACCACCCGCTGGCACACTTGGCCAAGGTCAGCCGCCAACAACTGGCCCGCCATCGCCAGTTGCTGATCACCCCGCAGCAGAGCGGCTACCCCGGCGGCGAGGCGATCAGCCCGCAGATCTGGCGTGCCGACAGCTTCTATGCCATGGCCGAATTGCTGATGCGCGGCCTGGGCTGGGCCTGGCTGCCGCGTCATGTGGTGCAGTACCCCACCTACCAGGCGCAGATGGTCGAGCTGGACAGCGAATGGCGCCCGCCGGCGCTGGTGGCGGAACTGGCCTGGCGCCGTGACGAGCCCTTGGGCCCTGCGGCGCAGTGGCTGGCCGAGCGCTTCGCCGTGCACCTGCGGGCCATTGGCTGACAGGCCTTTTCATCCAGTTCCTAGTAAACTCCGCCGTCATGAACAGAACCCTCTATACCCTGCTTTTCCATCTGGGCCTGCCGCTGGTCGCGCTGCGCCTGTTCCTGCGCGGGCGCAAGGCGCCGGCCTACCGTGCGCGTATTGCCGAGCGCTTCGCTTGTGGCTTGCCACCCATGCGTCAGGGTGGCATCTGGGTGCATGCGGTCTCGGTGGGTGAGAGCATCGCTGCCGCGCCGATGGTGCGGGCCCTGCTCAAGCAGTACCCGGACCTGCCGGTCACGCTCACCTGCATGACCCCGACCGGCTCAGAGCGCATCCGTGCGATGTTCGAGGGCGAGCCACGGGTGCAGCACTGCTACCTGCCTTACGACCTGCCGTGGGCGGCCGGGCGGTTCCTCGACCATGTGCGCCCGCGCCTGGGCATCATCATGGAAACCGAGCTGTGGCCGAACCACATCCACCAGTGCGCCAGGCGCGGCATTCCGGTGGCGCTGGCCAATGCGAGGCTGTCCGAGCGCTCGGCGCGTGGTTATGCCCGTTTTGCCGGCCTGACCCGGCCGATGCTCGAGGAGATGAACCTGATCGCCGTGCAGACCGAAACCGAGGCGGAGCGTTTCTGCGCGCTCGGTGCACGCCACGAATGCGTGCAGGTGACCGGTTCGATCAAGTTTGACCTCACGATCGACGATCAACTGCTGCCACGGGCCTGCGCATTGCGCGAGCAGTGGGCTGCCCGGCAGCGCCCGGTGTGGATCGCCGCCAGTACCCACGATGGCGAAGACGCGTTGATTCTCGAGGCTCATCGTGAGCTGCTGAAGGTACACAGCGATGCGCTGCTGATCCTGGTGCCGCGCCATCCCGAGCGCTTCGCGGCGGTGCATGAGCTGTGCGCCGGACAGTTCTCCACGGTGCGCCGCTCGGCCGGTGACGCGGTCACGGCGCAGACCCAGGTGCTGCTGGGCGACACCATGGGCGAACTGCTGTTTCTGTATGCACTGGCCGATATCGCTTTCGTAGGCGGCAGCCTGGTCCCCACGGGCGGTCACAACCCGTTGGAACCGGCGGCGCTGGCACTGCCGGTGCTCATGGGACCGCATGTGTTCAACTTCCTCGAGATCAGCGCGATGCTGCGCGAGGCGGGGGCGTTGCAGCAGGTGGACGATGCCGAGGGCCTGGCCGCGGCGGTGCGCCGCTTGGTCGAGCTGCCGCAGGACGCGCGGCGCATGGGCGAGGCGGGCAGGGCGGTGATGCGGGCCAATCAGGGGGCGTTGCAGCGGTTGCTCGATGGGCTGGCGCGCCTGCTGAGCTGATGATGAGCCTGTAGGCGCGGTTGTGGTGGGAGCGGGGCAAGCCCGCTCCCACGAAGCCCGCCCTACAGGTAGTGTGTTGCCTTCAAGGCCGGCGTTCGAAGTTCTTCGCCGCCGCCGCTGCCAGGTCCGGTGGCAGGAAATCCTTGTCCGGGTTGTAGTCGGCCTTCAGGTACCGCCCCAGGTCCTGCAGGTCCTGCGGGCTCAAGGTGCCGGCCGCCTGCTTGAGGCGCAGGTTGTCGAGGATGTAGTCGTAGCGGCTGTTGTTGTAGTCGCGCACCGAGGTGTACAGCTGGCGTTGCGCATCGAGCACGTCGACGATGTTGCGGGTGCCGACCTGGTAGCCGATCTCGGTGGCCTCCAGTGCGCTCTGGTTGGAGATGATCGACTGCTTGCGCGCCTGTACCTGTTCCACGTCGGTGTTCACCGCACGGTGCAGATTACGCGTGTTCTCCACCACCTGGCGGCGCAGGCTTTCGCGCTGCTGCTCGCTCTGGGTCAGGCGCGCATAGGCCTCGCGTACCTGGGAGCTGGTCAACCCGCCGCTGTAGATCGGAATGTTCAGTTGCAGGCCGACGCTGGTCTGCTCCACGTCACCGCCGTAGCGCACGCCGTTCTGCGAAGGGTTGGTGAACCCCAGGTTGTCGTTGTCGCCCTTCTGGTACTTGGCCACGGCATCCAGGGTTGGTGCATGGCCCGCTTTGCGTTGGCGCACGGTCTCTTCGGCGGCCGCCACGGCATGGTTGGTGGCCTGCAGGTTGAGGTTCTGCCGCCCGGCGGTCTCGACCCAGGCCTTGGCGTCGTTGGGCGTCGGCACTTGCACCGGCAGGGTGTGGACCACGCCCTGGATCGCGCTGTATTGGCGGTTGGTCAAGGTGATCAGGGCCTCGAAGGCATCCTGCACCTGGCGCTCGGCGATGATCCGGTTGGCCCGCGCCGTGTCATAGCTGGCCTGTGACTGCAGCACATCCGTCTTGTCCGAAAGGCCGACATCGAAGCGCTCGTTGGACTGGTCGAGCTGGCGCTTGAAGGCCGCCTCTTCAGCCTTGGTCGAGGCCAGGTTGTCCTGGGCACGGAGCACCGCGAAGTAGTTCTCGGCGCTTTGCAGGATCAGGTTCTGCTCGGTGGCCGACAGTTCCAGCGCGGCCTGCTCGTTGACCGCTTCGGCAGCCTGCAGCTGGAACCAGCGGTCGGCGCGGAAGATCGGCTGCGCTAGGGTGGCGCTCCAGGCATTGCCGCTGCGGTTGGAGGTGATCGACGGCTCGTCGAGCTTAGTGCGGGTATTCATCATCTCGGCGCCGGCCGAAAGGTTGGGCAGCAAACCGGCGCGGGCCTGGGGCACCACTTCGCGGCGGGCGCCGTAGTCGGCGCGGGCGGCTGCCAGGTCGGCGTTATTGTCCACCGCTTCCTGGTAGACGCTGACCAGGTCGGTCTTCACCGTCGTGGGCGTATCCACTGCCCAGGCCACTCCGTTGGACGCACAAGACACGGCAATCGCCAGTGAGAGTTTGCGCAGCATAGGGCAATCCTTGATCAAGATGTATTTACTGTACTGTCTGGTATCGAGCACGCCAGTGTAGTGCCGTGCGTCGCCATCAACAATCCGCCAGGTGTGCCATTTATCACGCCAGGGATTTACCCGCTTGGCTTTGCCGACCACTCCAGTCTAGACTGCGCAGGTTCTTGTCGGGGTGCCTTGATGCAAAGGCTGAGATCGCAAAGTTGCGGATCCCGTTGAACCTGATCAGGTTAGCGCCTGCGTAGGGAACAAGATTGCTCTCATGTCCCGGGAGCCTCTTGTGCCAGGTCCGGGATCGCCACAGCTGCTTGCAGCCCACGGCACCCCTTGTCCGGCACTGCACTCGTCGACACGGGTGCGTCCGCGCCTTTCAGGTTCACCCCGACATTCCGCCCGCTAGGAAGCTGTCTGGAGAGCCTGTGATGAGCAAACAAGAAAAAACGATCAGTCTGAGCGAGTCGGCCCAAGTCGACCAACAGTCCGTGCAACCGCTGCCCAACTCGCGCAAGGTCTATGTCGAAGGTTCGCGCCCCGATATCCGCGTGCCCATGCGCGAGATCAGCCTGCATGACACCCCCACCGACTTCGGCGGCGAAAAGAACGCCCCGGTGCTGGTGTATGACACCTCCGGCCCGTACACCGACCCCAATGTCATCATCGACGTGCGCAAGGGCCTGGGCGATGTGCGCTCGGCGTGGATCGACGCCCGTGGCGACACCGAGCGTCTGGGTGGCCTGAGCTCGAACTTCGGCCAGCAGCGCCTGAACGACGCCGAGCTGGCCAAGCTGCGCTTCGCCCACGTGCGCAACCCGCGCCGGGCCAGGGCCGGCGCCAACGTCACGCAGATGCACTACGCGCGCCAGGGCATCATCACCGCCGAGATGGAATACGTTGCCATCCGCGAGAACATGAAGCTGCAGGAAGCCCGCGCCGCCGGCCTGTTGAGCCAGCAGCACGCCGGCCACAGCTTCGGTGCCAGTATCCCGAAAGAGATCACCCCCGAGTTCGTGCGCGAAGAGATCGCCCGCGGTCGCGCGATCATCCCGGCCAACATCAACCACACCGAGCTGGAGCCGATGATCATCGGCCGCAACTTCCTGGTGAAGATCAACGGCAACATCGGCAACAGCGCCCTGGGTTCCTCCATCGAGGAAGAAGTGGCCAAGCTGACCTGGGGCATCCGCTGGGGTTCGGACACGGTCATGGACCTGTCCACCGGCAAGCACATCCATGAAACCCGCGAGTGGATCATACGCAACTCGCCGGTGCCGATCGGTACCGTGCCGATCTACCAGGCCCTGGAAAAGGTCAATGGCGTTGCCGAGGACCTGACCTGGGAGCTGTTCCGTGACACCCTGATCGAACAGGCCGAGCAGGGCGTGGACTACTTCACCATCCACGCCGGCGTCTTGCTGCGCTATGTGCCGCTGACCGCCAAGCGTGTCACCGGCATCGTCAGCCGTGGCGGCTCGATCATGGCCAAGTGGTGCCTGGCGCACCACAAGGAAAACTTCCTGTACACGCACTTCGACGAGATCTGCGAAATCATGAAGGCCTACGACGTCAGCTTCTCGCTGGGCGATGGCCTGCGCCCGGGCTCGATCGCCGACGCCAACGACGCCGCGCAGTTCGGTGAGCTGGAAACCCTCGGCGAGCTGACCAAGATCGCCTGGAAGCACGACGTGCAGTGCATGATCGAAGGCCCTGGCCACGTGCCGATGCAGCTGATCAAGGAGAACATGGACAAGCAGCTCGAATGCTGCGACGAAGCGCCGTTCTACACCCTTGGCCCGCTGACCACCGACATCGCCCCTGGCTACGACCACATCACCTCAGGGATAGGCGCGGCGATGATCGGCTGGTTCGGTTGCGCCATGCTCTGCTATGTCACGCCCAAGGAGCACCTGGGCCTGCCGAACAAGGATGACGTCAAGACCGGCATCATCACCTACAAGATCGCCGCGCATGCCGCCGACCTTGCCAAGGGCCACCCGGGCGCGCAGATCCGTGACAACGCACTGTCCAAGGCGCGCTTCGAGTTCCGCTGGGAGGACCAGTTCAACCTGGGCCTGGACCCGGACACCGCCCGTGCGTTCCACGACGAGACGCTGCCCAAGGAATCGGCCAAGGTCGCCCACTTCTGCTCGATGTGCGGGCCGAAGTTCTGCTCGATGAAGATCACCCAGGAAGTGCGTGAGTACGCGGCCAAGATCGAGACCGTCGACGTGACAGTCGAACAGGGCATGCGCGAGCAGGCCGAGCGGTTCCGCCAGGAAGGCAGCCAGTTGTACCAGAAAGTTTGACGCGTTAGCTGTAACGCAGCGTGGGAGCGGGCTTGCCCCGCGATGGCAATGTTGGATTCAACGACGCCATCGCGGGGCAAGCCCGCTCCCACGTTTCGGCTCAACATCTTCAGGCAACCGGATAACAATCATGACCACTCCCAGCCACTTCTCTCCCGACCACCCGGTCCCCTCCCACCATCGCCAGTTCGGCGCCCGCGACCTGTTTTCGCTGTGGTTTTCCCTCGGCATCGGCCTGATGGTCCTGCAGGTCGGCAGCCTGTTGGCGCCGGGCCTGGGGCTGGCGGGCTCGATCCTGGCGATCACCCTGGGCACGGCGGTAGGGGTATTGCTGCTGGCCGCGGTGGGGGTGATCGGTAGTGATACCGGCCTGTCGGCCATGGCGACCCTGCGCCTCACGCTTGGTAGCCATGGTGCGCGCCTGCCGGCCTTGCTCAACCTGCTGCAACTGGTGGGCTGGGGTTCGTTCGAGATCATCGTCATGCGTGATGCCGCCAGCCTACTTGGCGCGCGTGCGTTCGGCGAGGGCAGCGGCTGGAGCAGCCCGCTGCTGTGGACCTTGTGCTTTGGCGCCTTGGCTACTCTGCTGGCGGTCAGCGGGCCGCTGGCGTTCGTGCGCAAGGTCTTGCGCAAATGGGGGATCTGGCTGCTGCTGGGCGCCTGCGCCTGGTTGACCTGGAACCTGTTCGCCAAGGCCGACCTGGCCGACTTGTGGCGCCGGCCTGGGGACGGTTCGCTGTCCCTGGCACTGGGTTTCGACATCGTGATCGCCATGCCGCTGTCGTGGCTGCCGCTGATCGCCGACTATTCACGCTTTGGCCTGCGCGCCAGCCGGGTGTTCGGCGGTACCGCGCTGGGCTTCTTCATTGGCAATGCCTGGCTGATGAGCCTGGGTGTGGCCTACACCTTGGCGTTCGCGCCCAGCGGTGAGGTGAATGCTCTGCTGTTGGCACTGGCCGGTGCCGGGCTGGGCATTCCGTTGCTGCTGATCCTGCTGGACGAGACGGAAAACGCCTTTGCCGATATCCACTCGGCGGCGGTGTCCACCGGCCTGCTGCTGAAAATGAAGGTCGAGCACCTGGCCCTGGCCATCGGCGTGCTGTGCACGCTGATCGCCTTGCTGGCGCCGCTGGCCCAGTACCAGAACTTCCTGTTGCTGATCGGCTCGGTGTTCGCGCCGCTGTTCGGCGTGGTGCTGGTGGATCACTTCGTGATTCGCCGCCGTCGCTTGCCAGCGCTGGTTGAGGGTTTGCACTGGCAGGCGCTGCTGGCCTGGGGCGCGGGAGTGGCGGCCTATCACCTGATGGCCAGCCAGGCGCCGGAGCTGGGGGCGACCCTGCCGGCACTGTTGCTGGCAGGGGTACTGCATTTGCTGCTATCGCTCAGCCGCGTCCGGGAAACAGCTCGGGCTTGATCACGCCATTGAGGCGCGGGTAGGGGATCTTCAGCTCGACGTGGCCCATGGAGTAGGGCGCGATGGAGTAGACCTCGTACTTGATCACCACCGCGCCGTAGGTCAGGGCGATGTGCGGGGATTGCTTGAACGGCCAGGTCTTGACGAACTCGGGGTCCTTGTCCATGCCGGTGCTGATCAGCCAGGCGCGGTGGGACTCCTCGGCGGTCTTCCAGAAGGTCGCCTCCTGGCCGGGCACTAGCATGTCGTCCAGGGTCAGTACCTTGTCCAGCTTGCGTGAATAGTTGATGAAGCCGCGCCCAGGCATGCCGTGGGCACCGCCGCTGTCCAGGTAGCTGGACAGCTCCACGATCACCAGCCCGTCATGCTGCTCGCGTACCTTGGCTTGCAGGTAGCTGCTGTTGCGCTTGTCGGCGCGGGCCAGGTACTGCTGTTCATAGGCTTGCAGCGAGGCCGGCGGGGTGCCGCGCTGGTTGTCCTCGGTCAACATCAGCAGGCGCTTCTCGACGATGCCGTCGAGCTTGGGCAGGGCCGGGAAGTGCACGACGTCGATGTTGACCAGCGGGCAGTCGCTTTCGCTGCAGCCGGGTTTTACGTGCTCCCAGGCCTCGCGCTTGACCTCGAGCGGGGCCCGGTAATTGGGCGTGAACAGGCTCTGGCAGGCGCCGAGCGCCAGTGCCAGGACGGCCACGGAAGTCAGTTTGACAAGCGTCATGTTGCCTCTTTCACAACGGTGATGATCGGCCTTGGACCGCCTGCGCGGCCTTCAGTTCGCCACTAAGCTAACAGAGAGTGACACGCCTGTCCCGGCTGCCCGAACGGTCGACGGAAAGGGATGAAACCGGGCCGTGCGCAGAGTAGGATTGCGCGATGCGGTAAACGAGGCATGAGGAGTTTGCATGACGGACACGCACAATACAGTGCCTACCCAAGTCGAGATCGCTCGGCGGGAGCCGCTGTTCAAGGGCTTTTACAAGCTCGACAAGCTTCACCTGCGCCACGAACTGTTCGCCGGGGGCATGAGCCGCGAGTTCACCCGTGAACTGTTCGTGCGCCATGACGCGGTCTGCGTGCTGCCCTACGATCCTCAGCGCGACGAAGTGGTGCTGATCGAGCAGTTTCGCGTTGGTGCCATGGGCAAGGTCGCCAACCCCTGGCTGATCGAGATGGTCGCCGGGCTGATCGACAAGGACGAGCAACCCGAACAGGTCGCCCATCGCGAAGCGGAGGAAGAAGCAGGCCTGACCTTCTCGGCGCTGTGGCCGATGACCAAGTACTTCCCGTCACCGGGCGGCAGCGACGAGTACGTCCACCTGTTCCTGGGCCGTTGCGTCAGCGAGGGTGCCGGTGGCCTGCATGGCCTGGAAGAGGAAAGCGAAGACATTCGCGTGCGCGTCTGGGCGTTCGAGGACGCCCTGCAGGCGGTGCGCGACGGGCGTATCTGCAACGCCGCCGCGATCATCGGGTTGCAATGGCTGGCGCTGAACCGTGACGAAGTACGAGGTATGTGGAAGTGAACCTGCTGCGCGAGCGCTATCGAGTCGACCTGGTCGGGCTGCAGTCGGCCTGCGAGGCCAACTATGCCCGCCTGATGCGCCTGTTGCCCGACATGCGCACCACGCAGAGCTCGCGGCGCATCGGCATGACCCAGGGCGACCAGATGCTCGGCGTGCTGGTGCTTGAAGTGCTATTGGCCTGCCCCTACACCACCACGCTCAAGGTGCGCCAGGAGCACAGCCTGCCCTGGCTGCCGGTGCCAGAGCTGGAAGTGCAGGTCTACCATGACGCGCGCATGGCCGAGGTGGTCAGTGCCGAGCATGCGCGTCGCCTGCGCAGCATCTACCCCTATCCCAACACGGCTATGCACCAGCCGGACGAGAAGGCCCAGCTCAATCTGTTCCTCGGTGAATGGCTGAGCCACTGCCTGGCCTGTGGCCACGAACTGGCAGCCGTGCGCTGAAATGTGATGCGCGTCGGTTTCGAGTATTTGCTCGAAAGCGATCCGCCGCCATAATCCGTGCTGAATCCGTTCGAGGAGACGGCCGTTGCCGCAACCACTTTCACCCCCGTCACCTGTCCATGTGGTGCAACTGACCGATGCCCATCTGTTTGCCGACCCGGCGGGCACCTTGTTGGGCCTCAATACCCGCGCAAGCCTCGGACACGTGATTGGCCAGGTTCGCCGCGAACAGCCGCGCATCGACCTGCTGCTGTGCACGGGCGATCTTTCCCAGGATGCCAGCGTCGAATCCTACGCGGCTTTTCGCGAGCTGACGTCGACGCTCGGCGCGCCAGCGCGCTGGCTGCCGGGTAACCATGACGAGGCGCGGGTCATGGCCGAGGTGGCGCCGGAACTGGTGCAGGCAGTGACCGATATCGGCGCCTGGCGCATCGTCATGCTCGACTCGGCAGTGGTCGGTGCCACCTTCGGTCTGTTGGCCGATGACCAGCTGGTGGTGCTGGACCAGGCGCTGAACGGTGCGGGCGAGCGCCATTGCCTGGTGTGCTGCCATCACCAACCGGTGGATATCGGTTGTGCCTGGATCGCGCCGATCGGGCTGCATAATGCCGATGAGCTGTTGCGGCGTCTGCGCAGTTATCCACAGGTGAAGGCGCTGATGTGGGGGCATATCCACCAGGAATGGGACGAAGTGCGTGACGGCATTCGTTTACTTGCCACACCGTCGACCTGCATCCAGTTCGCGCCGCGCAGCGAGGATTTCAAGGTGAGCGAGGAGCAGCCGGGTTACCGCTGGCTTCGTCTGCATGCCGACGGGCGGTTGGAGACCGGGGTGGTGCGGGCGCGGGATTTCGTGGTGACGCTGGATTTCGACAGCCCCGGCTATTGAGAGGCCGCTGTGCGGCCCTTGGGAGCTGGCCTGCCAGCGAAAGGGGCGCAGAGCGCCCCCGGTCATTTGAAGAATTTGTTGCGAAAATCCCCACGCTGCGCCAATGCCCCTCGAACACGCTACACTGCGCGTCTTTGCGTCCGGGGGCAGCATGTCGGGTTCCATCCTCTATATCCATGGCTTCAACAGCTCGCCGCTGTCGACCAAGGCACGCCAGCTCGAAGCGGTGATGCAGCAGCTCGGCTTGGCCGAGCAACTGCGGGTCCCGGCCCTGCACCACCATCCACGCCAGGCCATCGCCCAACTGGAGACGGCGATCGCCGAGCTCGGCGCGCCCTTGCTGGTCGGCAGCTCACTCGGCGGCTACTATGCCACCCACCTGTCCGAGCGACACGGGCTCAAGGCGCTGTTGATCAACCCGGCAGTGGCCCCCCACAAGCTGTTCGACGGCTACCTCGGCACCCAGCGCAACCTCTATACCGACGAAGCCTGGGAGCTCACCCACGACCACGTGGACGCCCTGGCCGAGCTGGAAGTGCCGGCGCCGCAGGATGCCGCCCGCTATCAAGTGTGGTTGCAGACCGCCGATGAAACCCTGGACTATCGCCAGGCCGAGCGCTACTACCGCGCCTGCGCCCTGCGTATCCAGGCCGGTGGCGACCACAGTTACCAGGGCTTCGCCGAACAGTTGCCGGCCCTGCTGGCGTTCGCCGGCATTGCCCGCGGGCAGTACGCGGCGCTGGACTTTTCTGTATTTTGACTTTTGCATTCACCAGACTGACGACGAGAACCCATGGCCAATCCCAGCGCTAGCGCCTATAACGCAGACGCCATCGAAGTCCTCTCGGGCCTTGACCCGGTCCGCAAGCGGCCGGGCATGTACACCGACACCAGCCGGCCCAACCACCTGGCCCAGGAAGTCATCGACAACAGCGTCGACGAAGCCCTGGCTGGCCACGCCCGGTCGGTGCAGGTCGTTCTGCACGCCGATCACTCGCTGGAAGTCAGCGACGATGGCCGCGGCATGCCGGTGGACATCCACCCCGAAGAGGGCGTTTCCGGTGTCGAGCTGATCCTTACCAAGCTGCACGCCGGCGGCAAGTTCTCCAACAAGAACTACCAGTTCTCCGGCGGCCTGCACGGCGTCGGCATCTCGGTGGTAAACGCCCTGTCGAGCCAGGTACGCGTGCGCGTCAAGCGCGACGGCAACGAGTACCAGATGACCTTCGCCGACGGCTTCAAGGCCAGCGAGCTGGAGGTGGTCGGCACCGTCGGCAAGCGCAACACCGGCACCAGCGTGTACTTCAGCCCCGATCCGAAGTATTTCGATTCGCCGAAGTTCTCCATCAGCCGCCTCAAGCACGTGCTCAAGGCCAAGGCCGTATTGTGCCCGGGGCTGTCCATCAGCTTCGAGGACAAGGGCACCGGCGAGAAGGTCGAGTGGCACTACGAGGACGGTCTGCGCTCCTACCTGGTCGATTCGGTCAGCGAGTTCCAGCGCCTGCCAGACGAGCCGTTCTGCGGCAGCCTGGCGGGTAACAAGGAGGCCGTGGACTGGGCCCTGTTGTGGCTGCCGGAAGGTGGCGACAGCATCCAGGAAAGCTACGTCAACCTGATCCCCACCGCCCAGGGCGGCACCCACGTCAACGGCCTGCGCCAGGGCCTGCTGGACGCCATGCGCGAGTTCTGCGAGTTCCGCAACCTGCTGCCGCGCGGGGTCAAGCTGGCTCCCGAGGACGTCTGGGAGCGCATCAGCTTCGTGCTGTCGATGAAGATGCAGGAGCCGCAGTTCTCCGGCCAGACCAAGGAGCGCCTGTCGTCCCGCGAGGCGGCCGCTTTCGTCTCTGGCGTGGTCAAGGACGCCTTCAGCCTGTGGCTCAATGCCCACCCCGAACTGGGCATGCAACTGGCGGAACTGGCCATCAGCAATGCTGGCCGGCGCCTGAAGGCGAGCAAGAAGGTCGAGCGCAAGCGCATCACCCAGGGGCCGGCGTTGCCCGGCAAGCTGGCTGATTGTGCCGGCCAGGACCCGATGCGCGCCGAGCTGTTCCTGGTCGAGGGTGACTCGGCAGGGGGCTCGGCCAAGCAGGCGCGGGACAAGGAGTTCCAGGCCATCCTGCCGCTGCGCGGCAAGATCCTCAACACCTGGGAGGTCGATGGCGGTGAAGTCCTGGCCAGCCAGGAAGTGCACAACATCGCCGTGGCCATCGGCGTAGACCCGGGCGCAGCCGACCTTTCGCAGCTGCGCTACGGCAAGGTCTGCATCCTCGCCGACGCCGACTCCGACGGCCTGCACATCGCCACACTGCTGTGCGCGCTGTTCGTCCAGCATTTCCGCCCGCTGGTCGAGGCCGGGCATGTCTACGTGGCCATGCCGCCGCTGTACCGCATCGACCTGGGCAAGGAGATCTACTACGCCCTGGACGAAGCCGAGCGCGACGGCATTCTCGACCGCCTGGTCGCCGAGAAAAAGCGCGGCAAGCCGCAGGTCACCCGATTCAAGGGCCTGGGCGAGATGAACCCGCCGCAACTGCGCGAAACCACCATGGACCCGAACACCCGGCGCCTGGTCCAGCTCACCCTGGACGATGTACAGGGCACCACCGAGATCATGGACATGCTGTTGGCCAAGAAGCGTGCGGGCGATCGCAAGAGCTGGCTGGAGACCAAAGGCAACCTGGCCGAGGTCCTGGTTTGATTCGTCCGTTGCTCCTGGCCTGCCTGGCGTTATTCGCCCTGCAGGCCCAGGCCGGCGACTGGCCGCAGCTCAAGCTCAGCGCCGAGCATGTGGTCGATGGCATGCGCGGCGGCAACCTGTCGGGCCTGGCTTGGTGCCGTGGGGCGCTGTGGGCGGTGTCCGACCGCGATGACGACCGTATCTACCGCCTGGACCAGGATGAGGCGACCTGGCAGGCCCTGCCGCAGACTTTCACCCCGCCCCCCGCGCCCGATACCGGCCTGCCCTGGGGGCTCAAGTCGCGCAACTGGGCGGCGTCCTACATCCGCGGCGGCGAGCTGGATTTCGAGGGCATCACCTGCGATCAGGCCGGCAACCTCTACATCGTCAGCGAGGCCCACGCCGCCGTGCTGCAGTTGCCCGTGGACGGTGAGCCGGACTGGCTGAAAATCGACCAGGCCATGGTGCGCCAAGCGCGGGCCAGCGGCATGTTGCTGCATTTCAACGCACTGTTCGAGGGGCTGGCGATCAACCCGGCGGGCGATCGCCTGTGGCTGGCCGCCGAGCGCGAGCGCCGTGGCCTGCTCGCGGTGCAGCGCCAGCAATCGGTGTGGACCTGCGGGCGCGGCTGCGTACTGCTCAGCGAGGCGGGTGTCGAGATGCAGCCGCCGCAATTCCCCGAGGCACGCCCGGTATCACGTGACTTTGCCGACCTGGCCTGGTTCGAAGGCAAGCTGTTCACCCTCGAGCGCAATGCCTACCGCATTTGCCGACGGGATGCCGACACGGGCGCCGTGGAGCGCTGCTGGTCGTTCGCCGCCGAGGCCCTGATGGAGTCGCGGCGCTACTCGCAGCCTTACGGCCTGGCTGAGGCGCTGGTGATCGACAAGGGCGGTGCCTGGATCGGCGTGGACAACAATGACCGCCCGCGGGTGGATGGTGAAACACGGCCGATCGTCTGGCGCTTTGACGCGCCGCAGGGCGGCTGGAGCGCCAAGCCATGAGCCAGCCACCGGGCAAGCGCGCGGGCAGGGTGTTGATGATTGTCGCCTGGGCGGCGGCGATGTTCCTCGCCACGCGTTTTTTCGGCCAGTGGGAAGAACGTCAGCAGAATCCCAACAGCGTGGTGCAGAGCGAGCAGGGCGATGGCTTCGTCGAGGTGCGCCTGCTGAGCAACGGCCAGGGCCATTTCGTCGCCGATGGCGCGATCAATGGGCGACCGGTGCATTTCATGCTCGACACCGGCGCCACCGACGTGGCGGTCCCCGAGGCACTGGCCCGCGACCTGGAGCTGGCGCGTGGCGCCGCGGTGCAGTTGAGCACCGCCAATGGCCGAACCCAAGGCTACCGCACGCGGCTCGACAGCCTGCAACTGGGCGATATCCACCTGCGCGACGTGCGCGCGCTGGTGGTGCCCGGCCTGGATGGCCAGGGCGTGCTGCTGGGCATGAGTGCCCTGAAACAACTTGAATTTACCCAGCGCGGCGGCACCATGCTGTTGCGCCAGAACCTGAAATGACGAGGCCCGCATGAGCGACTCACTCGAACTCAGTCTCGACGGCGTCGAACGCCGTTCCCTGGCTGACTTCACCGAACAGGCCTACCTCAACTACTCCATGTACGTGATCATGGACCGCGCCCTGCCGCACATCGGCGACGGCCTCAAGCCGGTCCAGCGACGCATCGTCTATGCCATGAGCGAGTTGGGGCTCGATGCCGACTCCAAGCACAAGAAATCGGCGCGTACCGTCGGTGACGTGCTTGGCAAGTTCCACCCCCACGGCGACTCGGCGTGCTACGAGGCCATGGTGCTGATGGCCCAGCCGTTCAGCTACCGCTACACCCTGGTCGACGGCCAGGGCAACTGGGGTGCGCCGGACGATCCGAAGTCGTTCGCCGCCATGCGTTATACCGAGGCGCGGCTGTCGCGCTATTCCGAAGTGCTGCTCGGCGAGCTGGGTCAGGGCACCGTGGATTGGGTACCGAACTTCGACGGCACCCTGCAGGAGCCGGCCGTGCTGCCCGCGCGCCTGCCGAACATCCTGCTCAACGGCACCACCGGCATCGCCGTGGGCATGGCCACCGACGTGCCGCCGCACAACCTGCGCGAAGTGGCCAGCGCCTGCGTGCGACTGCTCGACGAGCCCAAGGCCACTATCGAGCAGCTTTGCGAGCATATCCAGGGCCCGGACTACCCGACTGAAGCCGAGATCGTCACCCCGCGCGCCGACATCCAGAAGATCTACGAGAGCGGCAAAGGCTCGATCCGCATGCGCGCGGTGTACCGCATCGAGGATGGCGACATCGTCGTTACCGCGCTGCCGCACCAGGTTTCCGGGGCCAAGGTGCTCGAGCAGATCGCCGCGCAGATGCAGGCCAAGAAGCTGCCGATGGTCGCCGACCTGCGCGACGAGTCGGATCACGAGAACCCGTGCCGCATCGTGATCATCCCGCGCTCGAACCGCGTGGATGCCGCCGAACTCATGCAGCACCTGTTCGCCACCACCGATCTGGAAAGCACCTACCGGGTCAACGTCAACATCATTGGCCTCGACGGTCGCCCGCAGCTGAAGAACCTGCGGGCGTTGCTGCTGGAGTGGCTGGAGTACCGCATCGGTACCGTGCGGCGTCGCCTACAGCATCGCCTGGACAAGGTCGAGAAGCGCTTGCACCTGTTGGAAGGCTTGCTCACCGCGTTCCTCAACCTGGATGAAGTGATCCACATCATCCGCACCGAGGAGCATCCCAAGCAGGCCCTGATCGCCCGCTTCGACCTGACCGAGATCCAGGCCGACTACATCCTCGAGACCCGCCTGCGTCAACTGGCGCGTCTGGAAGAGATGAAGATCCGCGGCGAGCAGGACGAGCTGCTCAAGGAACAGAAGCAACTGCAAGCGCTGCTGGGCAGCGACACCAAGCTGCGCAAGCTGGTGCGCAGCGAGCTGATCAAGGACGCCGAGACCTACGGCGACGACCGCCGCTCGCCGATCGTCGAGCGGGCCGAGGCCAAGGCCCTGTCGGAAAACGAACTGATGCCGACCGAGCCGGTTACCGTGGTGCTTTCGGAGAAGGGCTGGGTGCGTTGTGCCAAGGGCCACGATATCGATGCCACGGGCCTTTCGTACAAGGCTGGCGACGGCTTCAAGGCCGCCGCCGCCGGACGTTCCAATCAGTTTGCCGTGCTCATCGACTCCACCGGTCGCAGCTACTCGCTGGCCGCCCATAGTCTGCCGTCGGCCCGTGGCCAGGGCGAGCCCTTGACCGGCCGCCTGACCCCGCCACCGGGCGCCACCTTCGAATGCGTGCTGCTGCCGGAAGACGATGCCTTGTACGTCGTGGCCTCCGACGCCGGCTACGGCTTCGTGGTCAAGGGCGAGGACCTGCAGGCCAAGAACAAGGCCGGCAAGGGCCTGCTCAGCCTGCCCAACGGCGCCAAGGTGATGACCCCGCGCCCGGTGACCGATCGTGAGCAGGACTGGCTCGCCGCGGTGACCACCGAGGGCCGTCTGCTGGTGTTCAAGGTGGCCGACCTGCCGCAGCTGGGTAAAGGCAAGGGCAACAAGATCATCGGCGTGCCGGGTGACCGGGTGGCCAGCCGCGAGGAATACGTGACCGATCTTGCGGTGATCAGCGAGGGCTCCACCCTTGTATTGCAAGCTGGCAAGCGTACCCTTTCGCTCAAGCCCGATGATCTCGAGCACTACAAAGGCGAGCGGGGGCGCCGTGGTAGCAAATTGCCACGTGGTTTCCAGCGCGTCGACGGGCTGCTGGTAGAAACCCCCGCGTGAATGGATGGGCCGTCTGTTGCGGCGTTTTCAACGCCGCTTCGGGCGGAAATGCTGGAGTCGAGCGGCTATTTCGCGGATGATAGGGCCCTCGTTGGCGCCGGCGTGGCCGAGTGCCCGGATGAATCTACATGAGTATCACTGCGGTCAGTCTGGTGACGACCGCCTGGATGGGATGAATGAAATTTCTGCGCCTTCCATTTGCGCTGCTGATGACTGGCCTGCTGGGCCTGAGCGGGTGCAGCATGCACCAGCCGGTTGCCCTGTATCAGCTCGACAGCGGTGATCCCGGCCAGCCGACCCAGGCTGCGGGCATGGCGGTGGTGCTTGGCCCGGTATCGGTGGCCGACTACCTGCAACGTGAAACCTTTTTGCAGCGTCAGACCGATGGCAGCCTGACCGCGGCGACCGACGGTCGCTGGGCTGGCAGCCTTTCGTCGGATATCGACCAGTTGCTGGTACGCCAGCTGGCCTGGCGCCTGGACAGCCAACGCGTGGTGCTGGCGCCGGCAAGTGCCGGCTTCACGCCGGACGTGCAGGTGTTGCTGTCAATCACCCGCCTGGACTCGGGCAAGAACCAGCCGGCGATCCTCGATGCGCAGTGGCGCGTGCTGGATCGCCGTGGCCAGGTGCGTGACAACCGTATCGTCCACCTCGAGCAGCCCCATGCGGGTAGTGAGTCGGCGCAGGTGCAAGCCCAGGGGCAGCTGCTGCAGAAACTGGTCGAACAGCTGAGCACCACGGTCAAGCCGCTGGCCAACCAGCCGGCCATCGCCGAGGAAGCGCCACGCAAGCCGGCCGCGCCGGTGCAGGTGAAGAAAGAGCCGGAGAAACCAAAGATTCCGATGGCTTCACCGATTCGTACCGATATGGAAGTGTTCCGCTTCTGATATGACAGGCATGAAAAAGCCCGCAGCGATGCGGGCTTTTTTGTGGGTGTCGCCATGTGATCGGGACGGCGTGGGAGTGGGCTTGCCCCACGATAGGGCTCGCCAAGACAGCAACATTGCCTGCCCCGACGTTATCGCAGGGCAAGCCCGCTCCCACGCAGGCCTTGAATCAGAGTTGGCTCAGGCGCGGCGCTCGTGCATCCGCGCCAGTTGGCGCTCCAGCATGGACGGGTAAGGCTCCATCAGGCGCTCGACACAGCAGGCGCCCTCCGGACTGGCGATCGGGCGGATGCGCGCGCGCTGGCGCACCAGGGTGTCATCGCTGATGCGGCGCTCGACCAGCAACAGGTTACGGCTGTGCTGCGACAGGGCCAGGGCGTCTTGGGCCTGTTCGGTCATCAGCAAGTCGACCTGATCCATGCCTTGCAGGTCGTCGGCCAGCACCAGGCCCAGCTGCAGTTGCAGGGTGATACCGCTGTCTGCCACCTCGATCTGCAGGGCGTGGCCCAGGGCGCGCAGGAGCTCGCCACAGCAGATGGCATTGGTCAGGTAGTCCTCGCCGCTGTCACGGCTGTGGAACAGCAGCAGGGTGCTGCCATCGTTCAGGGTGTGGACTTCTCCTTCGTACAGCGATGCGGCTTGGTCCAGGCAGTCGCGGTAGCGTTCCAGCAATTCGGTCAGGCGGGTGCGCGGCAGGCGGCGCAGTTGCTCCTGGGAGCCCAGTTGCACGGCCAGCACGGCACTGTGCTGTGGTTCGTCGGACTCGACGATAACGGGTTTGGCCGGGGCGCTTTGCTCATCCAGCAGATCGGCGAAGGCGTCATCGTCATCGTCGTGCTCGGTTGCCTGTGCCGCGACTTTCGTGCGTGGCGCGGCCTTGGGGGCGGGCACCTCATCGAAATCGTCTTCCTGGTCCTCTTCTTCCGGCTCCGGTGGCGGCGGCGGGGCAAGGCGGGCGTGCAGCTGGCGGGCCAGGTCGCCGATCTCGTCCTGGCGGTCGATGCCCGGCGTGTAGGGATGCGGATCACGCAACCAGACGCGCAGTTGCAGCAGCGGGGTGGAGATGAAACGGCCCAGACGCAGGCTGAGGGTCAGCGCCAGGGCCAACAGGATCGCGGCAAGGATGCCCATGCTCTGCAGGCTGATCAGCATCGGTTGCTGGAACTGGCTCATGTCCAGGCTGATGCGCAACTGGCCGGCGGTCACGTCCTGGAAGGTGATCTTTGTCTGGTAGACCCCTTCGGTTTCGCCCAGCAAGCTATTGCGTGGGCGCTGGCCGGCCTCGGCGAGGATGCGGTTGTCCACGCTGTAGATGGCGGCATGGGCCACCAGCGGGTTCTTCACCAGGTTGCCGAGCAGCACGTTGAGGCTGAGGATGTCGTTGGACACCAGCAGCTCGGTGGCCGATGTGGCCGTTTGCGTGGTCAGGCTCTGGCCAACGGCATCGGCCTGCTCGTGCATGGCCTGCTTGAACTGCAAACCCATCACGCAGGCATAGATCACCAGGGCCAGGGCCACCAGGAAGATGTTATGGCTGGCAATGCGCAGGGCCAGGGGGATTCGGCGCTGGCTGAGGGCTCGGTAGATCATCAGGAAGAAGTTATCGGGTTTTACGGGCGTGGGCCGGTTCACAGAGCGCGGCTCTTCATGGCGAGAAAGTTGCTGGGCAGTATAGCGATACGTGTTTTGTCGGCAAAGTAGCGTTGGCGCCCGATGGTCATGGAAAATCGGTAGAATGCGCATTTTTCATCGAGTTGGAGCCCGGTCTTGCGCGAAATCGTCCTGATCAACATCACTGGTGAAGACCGTCCAGGTCTTACCGCGGCCATCACCGGCGTCCTGCTCCAGGGCGGTGTGAACATTCTCGACATCGGCCTTGCGGTCATGCACGGCACGCTGTCGTTCGGCATCCTGGTCGACATTCCCGACAACGAGGTGGCCACCGCGCTGCTGCAGAGCGTACAGGCCAAGGCCCATGAGCTGAACCTGCAGGCGCGCTACACGCCGATCTCCGAGGCCGACTACCAGCACTGGGCCGACAGCCAGGGCGAGGCCCGCCACATCGTCACCCTGCTCAGCCGCCGGGTCACTCCCCAACAGTTGCAGCGGGTCAGCGCCATCATCAGCCAGTACGGCCTGACCATCGAGCGCATCGAGCGCCTGTCGGCCCGCGTGGCGCTGGATGTCCAGACCGAGAAGGGCAAATCCGCGCTGGAAATCTCCGTGCGTGGCGAAGCCAGCGATGCCCAGGCCTTGCGCGCCGACTTCTTCGCCCTGTCCGAAGAGCTCAACATCGACATCGCCTTCCAGCGCGACGACCTGTTCCGCCGCAACCGCCGTCTGGCGGTGTTCGACATGGATTCGACGCTGATCGAGGCTGAAGTCATCGACGAGCTGGCCAAGGCTGCCGGTGTCGGTGAGCAGGTGGCGGCGATCACCGAGCGCGCGATGCGTGGCGAGCTGGATTTCCGGGCCAGCTTCAAAGAGCGCATGGCGCTGCTCAAGGGCCTGGACGTGGGCGTACTGGACCAGATTGGCGCCTCGCTGCGCCTGACCGAGGGCGCCGAGCACCTGTTCGCCGAGCTCAAGCGCCTGGGCTACAAGACTGCGATCCTTTCCGGCGGCTTCTCCTACTTCGCCAAGCAGGTGCAGGCGCGCCTTGGTATCGACTACGTATTCGCCAACGAGCTTGAAGTGGTGGATGGCAAGGTCACCGGCGTGGCCGTCGAGCCGATTGTCGATGCGCAGCGCAAGGCTGATCTGCTGCAGCAACTGGCCGGCGAAGAGGGCCTGCAACTCGAGCAGACCATTGCCGTCGGCGATGGCGCCAACGACCTGCCGATGCTGTCCCTGGCCGGCCTGGGTGTGGCCTTCCGCGCCAAGCCGCTGGTGCGTCAGTCGGCCAAGCAGGCGATCTCGACCCTGGGTCTGGATGGTGTGCTGTACCTGCTCGGCGTACGCGATCGCGAAGCACGCGGTTGATCTTGAGCCCTGGGGCTGCGTTGCAGCCCTTTCGCCGGAAAGCCGGCTCCCACAGAGGTTTGCGTTGTTACTGTGGGAGCCGGCTTGCTGGCGATGGACCGCGTAGCGGTCCCAATGAAAAAGGCCCTGCTGAGCAGGGCCTTTCTTGTTGCAGCAGTCAATCAGGCCTGGGCCGGCTGCGCCAGTAGCTCACCCATGCGCACGGCGGAGCCGGCACCGAGGCTCTCGGCCCACTTCACCTGCTCTGGCCCGAACAGCACGATGGCGGTGGAGCCCAGCTTGAAACGGCCCAGTTCGGCGCCTTTCTCCAGATGGATCGGCGCACGGCTGGCGTCGTCATAGCGGAAGGTCTTCAACTCGCGCTTCGGCGGCGTGACCAGGCCGGCCCAGACGGTCTCGATCGAGGCGACGATCATCGCGCCGACCAGCACCACGGCCATCGGGCCGCGGTCGGTATCGAACAGGCACACCACGCGCTCGTTGCGGGCGAACAGCTCCGGCACGTTCTCCGCGGTGGTCTGATTGACCGAGAACAGACGGCCCGGCACATAGACCATTTCGCGCAGGGTGCCGGCCAGCGGCATGTGCACGCGGTGGTAGTCCTTGGGCGACAGGTAGATGGTGGCAAATTCGCCGCCCATGAACGGCGCGGCCAGGGCCGGGTCGCCGCCCAGCAGCTCCAGGGCGCTGTAGCCGTGGCCTTTGGCCTGGAAGATGCGGCCATGCTCGATCGGGCCGAGCTGGCTGACCGCGCCGTCGGCCGGGCAGAGGATCGCGCCGGGGGTCTCGTCCAGCGGGCGGGCGCCGGGCTTGAGGGCGCGGGTGAAGAAGGCGTTGAAGTGCTCGTAGGCGCTGAGGTCTTCGACCAGTGCCTCGGACATGTTCACCTGGTAGCGCTTGGCGAACCAGGCGGTGAAGGCGTTCTTGAACCAGCGTGCGCGGCACTCGGCGACGCAGCCGGCCAGCCGCGACAGCAGGTGGTGCGGCAGCAGGTACTGGCTGATGATGAACAAGCGGGATTTCATTGAGCGTCCTTAAACTTCGACGGGCGTGTCGGGGTGGTTGCCCCATTCGCCCCAGGAACCGGCATAGCCCTTCACCCGTGGATAGCCGAGGGCCTTGGCCACGAGGTAGGTGAAGCCGGAGCGGTGGTGGGTCTGGCAGTGGGTGATCACTTCCTTGTCGCGGGTGATGCCCAGGTTTTGCAGGACTTCGGCGATGTCCTTGCGGATGCGCAGGTGGTCGTTGAGGTCCATGCCGGCGGTCCACTCGAAGTTGATCGCGCCTGGAATGTGCCCGCCCCTGGCTGCCAGCACCTTCTCGCCGCTGTACTCCAGTGGCCCGCGGGCGTCCCAGATGACCAGGTCGGCGTCGCCCAGGCGGCTCTGCAGGTACTCGCGGGTGGCGGTGGGTTCGCCATGCAGGTGCAGGTTCACCGGGCCGCCGGCGACTTCGGGCGTTTCGGTGGACAGCTTGTCCGCCGGCCAGGCCTGGATGCCACCGTTCAGGTAGTGGTAACCCTTGTGGCCGATGACGTCGAGCAGCCAGATGAAGCGCCCGGCCCAGCCGCCGCCCTCGTCGTCGTAGACCACGTAGACCGCATCGTCGCGGTGGCCGAGTTCACCGAACAGCTTTTCCAGGTCTGCCTGGGCCGGCAGCAGACCGGGGGCCGGGGGCTGGCCCAGCTGGGTGCGTTTCGGGTCGACGAAGCGGGCTCCGGGGATATGCCCGCTGCCATAGCGGTTGGCGCTGGTCAGGTCGACCAGGATCAGCCGTGGCGAATCCAGGCGCGGCAGCAGGTCCTCGGCTTCGATCACCAGGGGCAGGCCGGAAAAGTCAGTCATCCACGTTCTCCAGGGTGGAAAGAGGGGCGATTGTAGCGCAAGGGTCAGGCATTGCGGGTGGCAAACACGGCCAGGGCGCGCTCCACGCATTGCGCGGTCTTGCCGAACGCCTGCACGCTGACGTCGGCCAACGGCTTGCCGTCCTGGTCGGCCACCGCCAGCATCAGCACCTGGTCGCCCACCGCCAGCGAGCGTAGCAGCAGGTGCTCGCTACGGAAGAAGGCGCGCAGCGGTGCCGGCAGCAGGGCGCTGAACTGGGCATGATTGTCGGGCGTCAGGCGCAGTTGCCCGGCTTTGGCCATCAACTTTTGCAACAATTTGTTCTGCACGACGGGCAACGCCATGGCGGCGGCCTCGCGTGGCAGGCCGGCGGTCTGCTGCACGCGCAGGTAGTCGGTGGTCTTGTCCAGGCTCAGCAGCATGATGCGCTGCATGCCGCAGGCCAGCAGGGCGTCGCGGGCCTGGGTGGCCAGGTGCACGGCGTTGCTGAACGGGCTGGGCTGGGCCAGCAGTTCCTGGCACAGCGTACGCCAGCGGCCGAGGTCCTCGGTGCTGGGCGGTGGTGGCGTGAGCATGTCCGGATGCGGCCGGCGCTGGTGCCAGGGCCAGATCAGCGCCTCGGCCGGGTGGAACAGCGCATGCCGGGCGTGGTGGCGGGCACTGGCCGCGGCCTGCTGGTGGACCTGCTGCTGGACATCGTCCAGGGTGGTCTGCAGGTACAGCGCGGTGAGCAGTTGCCAGCGCAGCAGGTGCGGGTTGTCCCAGCCCACCTGGGCGGCCAGGGCAAGGCCGTTGGCCAGCAGCACGGTGTTAGGGGGCTGGTTGAACCAGCGGCGCAGGGCCGGCTCGTCGTCCAGGCGCTGTTGCTGGGCCAGTGGGTCCTGCTCGCGGGCGATGTTCAACACCAGGGCGAGTTGTTCGCGCTCTTCAAGCAGCAGGCGGTAGCCCTGGATGACCCACTCGGGTAGGCGCCAGTGTTCGGCCAGGCTCCGGCACAGTTGCATCAGGCGCACCCCGAACAGTTCCTGCTCGACCACGGCGGCGTCCTCGCCCTTGTGGATGACCCGTAGCTCCCAGGTGTCGAGCAGCTTGGGGTAAGCCAGCGCCAGAGGCCACAGCGGCGAGAGGAACAGCAGGCTGCCCCAGTGAATCTCCTGCCAAAGCCGCGCCAGGCGGCTGGCGAACAGGCCGTTGGCCTGCTGGGTGGCATGCTGGCTGATCAGCAGGAACTGGCGCAGCACCGGCGGGATCTCGTCGGCCGGCAGTGATGGCAGGCGTGCCAGCAGTTGGCTGACGCGGGCCAGGCCAAGGCGGTTGAGGGCAATTTCCAGGCTCTCGGCCGGCTCGGCCTGGCTGGCGTTGGCCGGGTGGTTGGCCTCGCGCAGCACGCAGAGCACCAGCGCGGGGCTGTCCTGCATCAGTTCGGCGATATCGCGCAGGGAGCGACGGCTGTCGTTGATAGCCTGCAGCACGCGATCATGGCTCTCTTTCGGCACCGGTACGCGGACCCCGTCGAGCAGCTTGATCCAGGCCTCTAGACTCGACGGAGCCTGACTTGGCACCTTGGTTTCAATTGGCATATTGACATCAGTCCGAACTGGCTTTTCGCAATGAGTGGCTATAGTCTGGCGCAGTTCTGCCGATAAGTAGAAGAAGAGTTTTCAAGCTTCCGTTCCCTATCCTGACCACGACAGCAAGTGCTTCCAACTTATGGCTAAAATTATCGGCATCATCGTCGTATTCGCGAGCGTGCTCGGCGGCTACGTGCTTTCCCACGGCAAGATCGCGGCACTGATCCAGCCGTTCGAAGTGCTGATCATCGGCGGCGCGGCCTTTGGTGCGTTCCTCCAGGCCAACCCTGGTTACATGACCATGCATGTGATCAAGAAGTCGCTGAAGATGTTCGGCACCCGTTTCACCCACACCTTCTACCTGGAAGTGCTGGGCCTGGTGTACGAGATCCTCAACAAGAGCCGTCGTGAAGGCATGATGGCGATCGAAGGCGACATCGAGGACGCCGCGGCCAGCCCGATCTTCGCCAAGTACCCGGCGGTGCTGGGTGATGAGCGCATGACCGCGTTCATCTGCGATTACCTGCGGATCATGTCCACCGGCAACATGGCGCCCCACGAGCTCGAAGGCCTGTTCGACATGGAGCTGCTGAGCATGAAGGAAGAGCTCGAGCACCCGTCCCACGCAGTGACCGGAATCGCCGACGGCATGCCCGGCTTCGGTATCGTCGCGGCGGTACTGGGTATCGTGGTGACCATGGCCTCGCTGGGTGACGGTGACCAGAAGTCCATCGGCCTGCACGTCGGTGCGGCGTTGGTCGGTACCTTCTTCGGTATTCTTGCAGCCTACGGCTTCTTCGGCCCGTTGGCCAACGCCCTGCGCCATGATGCCAAGGAAGAGTTGAACGTCTACGAGGCGATCAAGGCCTCGCTGGTGGCCTCGGCTTCCGGCATGCCGCCGTCGCTGGCGGTCGAGTTCGGTCGCAAGGTGCTGTACCCGGCGCACCGCCCGAGCTTCGCCGAGCTGGAACAAGCAGTACGCGGTCGCTAAGCCATGGAGAACAATCAGCCCATCATCGTCAAGCGCGTCAAGCGCTTTGGCGACGGCCATCACGGCGGCGCCTGGAAAATCGCCTTCGCCGACTTCGCCACGGCGATGATGGCGTTCTTCCTGGTGCTGTGGTTGCTGTCGACCGCCACGCCTGAGCAGAAGATCGCAATCGCCGGTTACTTCAAGGACCCGATCGGTTTCTCCGAAAGCGGTACGCCCTACATCATCGATCTGGGTGGCTCGCCAGAACTGGCACCGGAAAAGACCATCAACCCGGAAGTGAAGTCTGAACCGACGCCGGATACCAGCCTGCAACTGGACAAGGATCAGGTCGAGACCATGGCCGAGCAGGTCGAGCGCGAGCGCCTCGAGCTGCTGCTGCAGGAGCTGCAGAACAAGGTCGAGGAAAACCCGCAACTGCAGAAGTTCAAGGACCAGATCCTGTTCGAGATCACCCAGGACGGCCTGCGCATCCAGATCATGGATGCCGAGAACCGGCCGATGTTCGACCTGGGCAGCGCACGCCTGCAGCCGTACTTCGAAGACATCCTGCTGGCCATGGCCGACACCATCAAGGCGGTGCCGAACAAGATCAGCATCAGTGGCCATACCGATGCCAAGCCGTACTCCGGTACCGGCGATTTCGGTAACTGGGAGCTGTCGGCCAACCGCGCGAACGCGGCGCGTCGTGCATTGGTCGCTGGAGGCTATCCGGATGAGCAGGTGGCCCGCGTGGTCGGTTATGCTTCGTCGTCGCTGTTCGACCGTGCCAACCCGTTCAACCCGGTCAACCGCCGTATCGACATCATCGTCCTCACCAAGAAGGCGCAGCGCGATATCGAGGGTGAACAGGGCAAGCCGGAGGCTGCGCCGCCTGCCGCTGACACACCGCCTGCGAGCGCAGCGCCAGGTGCAGCCGCGACACCGGGCGATACGCCGATGCAGCCGCGTGAGCTGCGCCAGAAGCTGAACATCTTCGAAGATGGCGTATTGAAGATGGACGAGGCCAAAGACCAGTAAGTAACAGGGGCCGCTTTGCGGCCCCGATGCATTCAGAACCCCCGCCTGATCTTGGCCTTGAGATCGGCATGGAAGAAATCCGCATTGTCCCTGTCCGACACTGCGCCGCCCCCGGCCGGCGAAGCCATGGCCCGGCCAAAGGTCTGTTCGTCATGATAGGCGCGCACGAACAGGTCGATATGCTCTCGTTCCCGCATTACTGGCCACTTGCCCAAGCGCTGCGGCAGGTCAGTCGAGCCAGCATGGTAGAAAGTCACCCGCCGATGCGCCATGGCCGCAGCGCCCAGTAGCCAGGCCGTCCACCAGCCTTCGGCATGGGCCTCGCAGAGCACTCCGATCCAGTGAGTGGCATCGGCCATGTGTTGGCAAAATCTGCCATGCAGGTCGTCGTGGGTCTGCCCTTCACTGTCGAAGGGGACGAGTTGGGTGGAAATGCCTTCTAGTAGCAGACGCTCGTTCAGTATGAAGGCATCGAGCCGTTCGTTCTGGTGGTAACTGATGAATACCGGCATCTGTGCTGCCCTCCCTGATCAATACCGACGACAAGGCCATGACCATCAGGGAAAGCAGCGGGAGGGACAATAGGTGACCGCGAAACCGGAGCGGTCCTACCTGCTCCGGTAAAATTTCCTACGATGCTAGCGTGCTTGCCGCCACCTCAATAGGTGTCTTCCGGCAAGCTGGCGATGATCGAGCGGTAGCTGTTCATTCGCTGTTGCGTAACGCTACCGTCTTCCAGGGCCTTGAGCAGCGCACAGCCAGGCTCGCGATCATGCTTGCAGTCGCGGAAGCGGCAGTTGCCGATCAGTTCGCGGAACTCGATGAAGCCATCCTCGACATCGTCCCGGCTGACGTGGCCCAGGCCGAACTCGCGGATACCCGGCGAGTCGATCAGGTCGCCGCCGTTGGGGAAGTGGTACAGGCGCGCGGTGGTGGTGGTGTGGGTGCCCTGGCCGGACCATTCCGACAGGTCGCCGACACGGGTGCCTGCATCAGGCAGCAGGCTGTTGACCAGCGAGGACTTGCCCACGCCCGACTGGCCGACGAACACGCTGATATGGCCGTCTAGTGTCTGCTGCAGGCGCTGCATGCCATCGCCCTGGTGCGCGGAAACCTCCAGCAGCGGGTAACCCAGGCCGCGGTAGACCTCGAGCATGGCGTTGAGAGTCGGGGCGTTCTCGTCGTTGATCAGATCGGCCTTGTTCAGCAGCAGCAGCGGGCGGATGCCGGCATGCTCGGCGGCGACCAGGTAACGGTCGATCAGGTTGGGATGCGGTTCGGGCGCAGGGGCGAAGACAATGACGATCAGGTCGACGTTGGCCGCCACCGGCTTGAGCTGGCCATGGTTGTTCGGCCGGCACAGCTCGGTGCTGCGCGGCATTTGCGCGACGATCACGCCGATGCCCTGATTGCCGGCGCGCCAGACCACACGGTCGCCGGTCACCAGCGCCGGCAGGTTGGCCCGCAGGTGGCAGCGGAACACCTGGCCCGCAACCTCGCCGTCCTGGGCCTCGACCTCGACCTGCACGCCGAAGTGGGCAATCACCAGGCCCAGTTGCTCTGGCCCCAGGTCGCCGCCCTCCAGTTCCTGCAG
Organism: Pseudomonas sp. RC3H12; assembly: GCF_018596375.1. NCBI lineage: Bacteria > Pseudomonadati > Pseudomonadota > Gammaproteobacteria > Pseudomonadales > Pseudomonadaceae > Pseudomonas > Pseudomonas sp. RC3H12. Next base: position 5,450,554 of record NZ_CP075595.1, read on the forward strand.
CACGTGCTGCTCGCGTTTGGCGGCGCGGGCGGCGCGCTCACCCTGGATCTTTTCGATGCGCCAGTTCTGGCGGCGGTTGAGCTGGCGTTTGGCCATGAAGGTTCCGTGTTGGCGGGGCAGAAAGAAAACGGCAGGCAGTTTAGCACGGCGCGCCCAACACCCGTTCGCTAGGCTAATATGACGGCCTATTCGAGGAGCCTTTTCATGCAAAACCCACAGAACCTGATCTGGATTGATCTGGAGATGACCGGCCTGGACCCGGACAACGATGTCATCATCGAGATGGCCACCATCGTCACCGACAGCGAGCTGAACACCCTGGCCGAAGGCCCGGTGATCGCCATCCACCACAGCGACGAAGTGCTGGCGCGCATGGACGAGTGGAACACCCGCACCCATGGCGCCTCGGGCCTGACCCAGCGCGTGCGCGAGAGCAAGGTGAGCATGGCCGAGGCCGAGGCGCAGACCATTGCCTTCCTCGAGCAGTGGGTGCCGAAGGGCAAGTCGCCGATCTGTGGCAACAGTATCTGCCAGGACCGCCGTTTCCTCTATCGCCACATGCGCGAGCTGGAAAACTACTTCCACTACCGCAACCTCGATGTGTCCACGCTCAAGGAGTTGGCCGCGCGCTGGGCGCCGGAAGTGCGTGACAGCTTCAAGAAGGGCAACACCCATTTGGCGCTGGACGATATCCGTGAGTCGATTGGCGAACTGCGTCACTACCGTGAGCATTTCATCAAAGTCTGACCTTGTGCGCCGATGATCGTCGGCGCGCCCCTTTTGGTGCCCCGCGTGACTGGGTAGACTGCGCGCCTTTCCCGCACGGACCTGCACCATGTTGCTGATGCTCTACCTCATCGCCATCACCGCCGAAGCCATGACCGGCGCCCTGTCCGCTGGCCGCCGCGGCATGGACTGGTTCGGCGTGGTGCTGATCGCCTGCGTCACCGCGCTGGGTGGTGGTTCGGTGCGTGATGTACTGCTTGGGCACTACCCGCTCACCTGGGTCAAGCACCCGGAATACCTGGTGCTGACCAGCTTTGCGGCATTGCTGACGATCTTCATCGCGCCATTGATGCGCCACCTGCGGTCGCTGTTCCTGGTGCTCGACGCCCTGGGGCTCGTGGCGTTCACCCTGATTGGCTGCATGACCGCGCTGGAGATGGGGCAGGGGTTCCTTGTCGCCTCCATCAGCGGGGTGATTACCGGGGTGTTTGGCGGCATCCTGCGGGACATCTTCTGCAACGATATTCCGTTGGTGTTTCGGCGTGAGCTGTATGCCAGTGTTTCTTTCGCGGCGGCTTGGTTCTATCTGGGGTGTGTTTACTTCAAGGTGCCGGCGGAGCAGGCCATGCTGCTGACACTGTTTGGTGGTTTTCTGGTGCGGTTGTTGGCGATTCGGTTTCATTGGGAGATGCCGAAGTTTCATTACAATGATCAGCAATAGCGGCGGCTTTTTGCGGCGCAGCCACTATATTCAGAATTGTTCGGCAGGGTTGTAACTGTAGTCATATAACCATTATTCAGAAGAGTTGCTTGCTCTTGCTCTTGCTCTTGCTCTTGCTCTTGCTCTTGCTCTTGCTCTGCTTTTGCTTCTAAGTGCGCGATAGTTCAGGCGACACAAATTGCGACTTCAGGAGGCCGAACGGAGGGCTTGCGCAGGGAGGTGACGGGCATGGATGCCCGTCAAGCGCCGATCAGGCCATGGATGGCCCGTCGGCGCGTCCTCCCGGAGCGAGCCCGGAGTGAGGGGACCCCGGAGCGAAGCGTAGGGGCCGGATGAATGGGGCGGGCGGTTTTTGCCTTCTTTTGCCCGCGTGCAAAAGAAGGTCGCCGTAAAGGCGAAAAGGTGAGTGTGCGTCGACATGGCGAATGAATGCGCATATAACTTTTAAAACACACGCTGTGTAAATCAAAGTCAAAGTCAAATGCGATTGGTGTGGGTTTTTACAGTTGTAAGCGCATTCATTTGCTATAATGACGCATAGTCACCCTTTCGCCACCCGGCAAGTCACTTTTTGTCAAACGCGACAAAAAGTAACCAAAAAACGCTGCGCTCCATTCATCCGGCCCTCCGCTTCGCTCCGGGTTCCCTCACTCCGGCCTTGCTCCCGGGAGGACCGCGCTGAACGCCCCATCCTGGGGCGCAGCGCTTGACGGGCATCCATGCCCGTCACCTCCCTCCGCAAGGCCTGCGTTCGGCCTCCTGAAGTCGCGAAGTTACGGGCGGCGCCTACACTGGCGCAGCTGGCGCTCGCGGGCTATGGGGTTGACCTTTTGATCGGCAAAGGCAAAGGCAAAGGCAAAGGCAAAGGCAAAGGCAAAGGCAAAGGCAAAGGCAAAGGCAAAGGCAAAGGCAAAGGCAAAGTCGAAGCAGCGAGCTTCAAAGGGCGTTGTGGCGAGCCAGGGCCCATTCCACGTGTTCGCGTACCAGTTCCGAAGGATCATCCCTACGCGCATTGAGCGCCTCCAGCACGGGGATGGTCGACGGTGCGTTGCCAAGCCCTACCGCGAGGTTGCGCAGGAAGCGTTCATACCCCGCCCGGCGCAGTGGCGAGCCTTCGGTGCAGCCGAGAAAACGCTTTTCATCCCACAGGAACAATTCGGCCAGCTCGATATTGTCCAGCCCCCGACGGGGCATGAAGTCGTCTTCGGTCGTGGTCTTGGCGAAACGGTTCCACGGGCAGACGATCTGGCAATCGTCGCAACCAAACACCCGATTGCCGATCAGTGGGCGCAGTTCCAGTGGAATGGCCCCGCGCAACTCGATGGTCAGGTACGAGATGCAGCGCCGGGCATCGAGCTGATAGGGCCCGACGAACGCCTGGGTCGGACAGATGTCCAGGCAGGCCTGGCAACGCCCGCAATGATCGCTGCCCTGCACGCCGTCGATCGGCAGCGGCAAGTCGACGAACAACTCGGCGAGGAAGAAATAGCTGCCCGCCTTGCGGTTGAGCAGCAGGGTGTTCTTGCCAATCCAGCCAAGGCCAGCCTCCTGGGCCAGGGCTTTCTCCAGCACCGGAGCGCTGTCGACGAAGGCGCGGTAGCCGAACGGGCCGATGGCTTCCTGGATGCGGTCGGCGAAGTGCTGCACACGCTTGCGCACCAGCTTGTGGTAGTCGCGGCCCAGGGCGTAGCGCGAGATGTAGGCTTTTTCCGGCTCTGCCAGGCGCTTGGCCATCTGCGTGTCGCCGGGCAGGTAGTCCATGCGCAGCGAGATCACCCGCAACGTGCCGGGGATCAGCTCGGCCGGGCGCGAGCGCTTGTTGCCATGCTCGCCCATGTACTCCATTTCGCCGTTGTAGCCTGCCGCCAGCCAGCGCTGCAGATGCTGTTCGTGCTCGCCAAGGTCGACACCGGCGATGCCGACATGGGCAAAACCGAGTTCGCGGCCCCAATCCTTGATCGATTGGGCCAATGTGGCGATGTCTGGAAGGTCGGCGGACATGGATGAACAAGCATTACAAGCGGAGGTGCGTATAATTCTGCCAGACATCGGAGCCTTTGACCCCATGCCTCAGACCAAACACCCCCCATTACCGCTCAGCAGCCTGACCTTGGCCAGGCTGCCGCCACGTGCCGCTGATGCCCACAAGGGCGATTTCGGCCATGTGCTGGTGGTCGGCGGCGACCTGGGCACAGGCGGCGCGGTGATGCTCAGTGGCGAGGCGGCGTTGCGTTGCGGCGCCGGCCTGGTCAGCGTGGCCACCCGCCCCGAACACGTAGCTGCGGGGCTGACGCGCCTGCCCGAGACCATGTGGATGGGCGTGAGCTCGGCCAACCAACTGATGGCGTTGCTCGAGCGTGCCACGGTGCTGGTGGTCGGCCCTGGCCTCGGCCAGGCCGGTTGGGGGCGCAGCCTGTTGTCGGCGGTGGCCAATGCCCACCGGCCACAGGTGTGGGACGCCGATGCGCTCAACTTGCTGGCGCGCACGCCACTGGCACTGCCCAGCGGTAGCATTCTCACCCCGCACCCCGGCGAGGCCGCGCGCCTGCTGGGGATTTCCACCGAGGCGGTGCAGGCCGACCGGCCGGGGGCGGCGCGCAAGCTGGCGCGTCGCTACGCCAGCGTCTGCGTGCTCAAGGGCGCCGGCACGTTGGTGGCCGACCCTGGCGGGCAACTGGCGGTTTGCGGCCGTGGGCACCCAGCCATGGCTGGTGCCGGATTGGGCGATGTGTTGACAGGCGTGCTCGCAGCCTTGCTGGCCCAGGGGCTGGACGCCTGGCAGGCCGCGTGCCTGGGGGTGTGGCTGCATGCCTGCGCCGGCGAGCGGCTGGGTGTCAAAGGTAGAGGGCTGGCGGCCAGTGATCTGGTGCCGGTCATTAGAGCGTTATTGGAGGAGCATTCAGCGTGTCAGGCATAACCCTGTTTCTGGGCGACGAGGACGCCACCGTCGCTTTCGGCGCGAAACTGGCCGAAGTGACCAAAGGTCATGGTGTGATTTTTCTCGAGGGCGACCTGGGGGCTGGCAAAACCACCCTGTCACGCGGGCTGATCCGTGGCCTGGGTCATACCGGTCCGGTAAAAAGTCCGACATTTACCGTGGTTGAACCCTACGAGATTGGTGAGGTGCGCGCCTTCCATTTCGACCTCTATCGCCTGGTCGACCCGGAAGAGCTTGAATTCATGGGTATTCGCGATTATTTCGAGGGCGATGCATTGTGCCTGTTCGAATGGCCCGATAAAGGCGCGGGCGTTTTGCCAAAGCCCGACCTGACCATTACCATAAGCCCGCAAGCGGGCGGACGTTCGCTGAACCTGTCGCCGCAGGGGGCACGCGGCGAGTCCTGGTGTGCCGTTCTGGCCAAAGAATTCATACAGTAAGTGGGGAAAGGTATGCGCATACGCGCACTGGTCGCTGTCGTTGGGCTGCTGCTGACCGCGGTGACCGTTGACGCTCTGGCCGTCACTCAAGTCAAGAGCATGCGCCTGTGGCGCGCTCCGGACAACACGCGGTTGGTCTTCGACCTGTCCGGGCCTGTGCAGCACAGCGTCTTCACCCTCAGCGCTCCTGATCGCCTGGTGATCGACATCAACGGTGCCACCCTGGGGGCGCCGCTGAACGTCTCCACCTCGAACACGCCGATCACCAGCGTGCGTTCAGCTCAGCGCACGCCCACCGACCTGCGCGTGGTGGTCGACCTGAAGAAAGCCGTGTCGCCAAAGAGCTTCACCCTGGCCCCGAACGCCCAGTACGGCAACCGCCTGGTGGTCGACCTGTATGACCAGGAAGCCGACGCCATCGCCGCCAGCAACCCGACACCGCCGCCGACGCCGCAGCCACCGGCCACCACGCCGGCGGTGCCCGTCACCCCGGCGCAGCCGGCGATCAAGTTGCCACCGGCGCCGAGTGGCAAGCGTGACATCGTGGTCGCCATCGACGCCGGTCACGGCGGCGAAGACCCCGGCGCGTCCGGCTCGCGTGGCCAGCACGAGAAAGACATCGTGCTGGATATCGCCAAGGAACTGCAGCGCCAGATCAACTCCGAGAAGGGTTACCGCGCCGAGCTGACCCGCACGGGTGACTACTTCATCCCACTGCGCAAGCGCACCGAGATCGCCCGCAAGAAGGGCGCCGATCTGTTTGTCTCGATTCACGCCGACGCCGCGCCGTCGAAGGCTGCCTTTGGCGCTTCGGTGTTCGCCCTGTCCGACCGCGGCGCAACCTCCGAGACCGCCCGCTGGCTGGCCGACACGGAAAACCGCTCCGACCTGATCGGCGGTGCAGGCAACGTCAGCCTCGACGACAAGGACCGCATGCTGGCCGGGGTGCTGCTCGACCTGTCGATGACCGCCACCCTCAGTTCCAGCCTCAATGTCGGGCAGAAGGTGCTGGGCAACATGGGCCGGGTCACGCCGCTGCACAAACAACGGGTGGAACAGGCTGGGTTCATGGTGCTGAAGTCGCCGGATATCCCGTCGATCCTTGTTGAAACCGGGTTCATCTCCAACGCCAACGAGGCGGCCAAGCTGGCTACACGTAGCCATCAGCAGGCCTTGGCACGTTCGATCCATACCGGTGTGCGTCAGTTCTTCCAGCAGAACCCGCCGCCTGGCACTTACATCGCCTGGCTGCGCGACAGTGGCAAGATCGTCCAGGGCCCGCGTGAGCACACCGTGCGCCCCGGCGAGACGCTGGCGATGATTGCGGTGCGTTACCAGGTCAGCGTGGCTGGCCTGCGCAGTAGCAACAACCTGAAGACCGACGAGCTCAAGGTTGGCCAGCACCTTGACATCCCCACCACCGCACTGGCGTCCCAGCAATGAGTGGCGGCTCGCGTATCCAGCTGCTCAGCCCACGGCTGGCGAACCAGATCGCCGCCGGCGAGGTAGTCGAACGCCCCGCCTCGGTGGCCAAGGAGTTGCTGGAGAACAGCCTCGACTCCGGTGCTCGGCGCATCGAGGTCGAGGTCGAACAGGGCGGCGTGAAGTTGCTGCGGGTGCGCGACAACGGCGGTGGCATTGCCCCCGATGACCTGCCGCTGGCGCTGGCCCGCCACGCCACCAGCAAGATCCGCGAACTGGAAGACCTTGAAGGCGTGCTCAGCCTGGGCTTTCGCGGCGAGGCCCTGGCATCGATCAGCTCGGTGGCGCGTCTGACCCTTACCTCGCGTACCGCCGATGCCAGCGAGGCCTGGCAGGTGGAGACCGAGGGGCGCGACATGACCCCGCGGGTGCAGCCTGCCGCGCATCCGGTCGGCACCTCCGTCGAAGTGCGTGACCTGTTCTTCAATACCCCGGCGCGACGCAAGTTTCTCAAGGCCGAAAAGACCGAATTCGATCATCTGCAGGAAGTGATCCGGCGCCTCGCGCTGGCGCGTTTCGACGTCGGTTTTCACTTGCGGCACAACGGCAAGACCATCTTCAGCCTGCACGAGGCCGTCGACGAGATGGCGCGGGCGCGACGGGTCGGCACCATCTGCGGCCCGGGCTTTCTCGAGCAGGCGCTGCCCATTGATGTCGAGCGCAACGGCCTGCGCCTGTGGGGTTGGGTCGGTCTGCCGACCTTCTCGCGCAGCCAGGCCGATCTGCAGTACTTCTTCGTCAATGGCCGTGCGGTGCGCGACAAGCTGGTAGCCCATGCTGTGCGCCAGGCCTATCGCGACGTGCTGTTCAATGGCCGGCACCCGACCTTCGTGCTGTTTCTCGAGTGCGACCCGACCGGCGTTGATGTCAACGTCCACCCGACCAAGCACGAGGTGCGCTTCCGCGAAGGGCGCATGGTTCATGACTTCCTCTACGGCACCTTGCACCGTGCCCTGGCCGATGTGCGCCCGGAAGACCAGCTTGCGGCGCCGGCGGCCACCGACGAACTGGTCCGCCCCAGCGGCTTGCAGGCCGGCGAGTTCGGTCCCCAAGGCGAAATGCGCCTGGCCTCGCCAGTGCTCGAGCAGCCTCAGGGCGAGCAGCGGGGGTTCGCTTCGAGCGGCTCGGGCGCGGGCTATCAGTACCAGTACACGCCTAGGCCCTCCCAGCCGCTGAATGCCGGCGAGGCCCAGGCGGCCTACCGTGAATTCTACGCCCCCCTGGACAATGCCGCCGCCGCGCCGAGCGCGCTGCCTGAAAGCCAGGGCGACATCCCGCCGCTGGGCTACGCCCTGGCGCAACTCAAGGGGATCTATATCCTTGCCGAGAACGCCGTCGGCCTGGTGCTGGTGGATATGCACGCCGCCCATGAGCGGATCATGTACGAGCGGCTGAAGGTGGCGATGGCCAGTGAAGGCTTGAGCGGCCAGCCGTTGCTGGTGCCCGAGTCGCTGGCGTTGAGCCAGCGCGAAGCCGACTGCGCCGAGGAACATGCCCAATGGTTCCAGCGCCTGGGCTTCGAGCTGCAGCGCCTGGGCCCGGAAACCCTGGCGATCCGCCAGATCCCGGCCCTGCTCAAGCAGGCCGAGGCCAATCGCCTGGTGCAGGATGTGCTGGCCGACCTCATGGAGTACGGCACCAGTGATCGTATCCAGGCGCACCTCAACGAGCTGCTGGGGACCATGGCTTGCCATGGCGCGGTGCGGGCCAACCGGCGCCTGGCCATCCCCGAGATGAACGCCTTGCTGCGCGACATGGAGAACACCGAGCGCAGCGGCCAGTGCAACCACGGCCGACCGACCTGGACCCAGATGGGCCTGGACGATCTGGACAAGCTGTTCCTGCGGGGCCGATGAAATGAGTGCCAGACCTCCGGCGATTTTCCTCATGGGCCCGACCGCGGCCGGCAAGACCGACCTGGCGATCGAACTGACCAGCAAGCTGCCCTGCGAGCTGATCAGTGTCGACTCGGCGCTGGTCTATCGCGGCATGGACATCGGTACCGCCAAGCCCTCCAAGGAAGTGCTGGCCGCGCATCCGCACCGCCTGATCGACATTCTTGACCCCGCCGAAAGCTACTCGGCCAAGCGTTTCTGCACCGATGCTCTCCAAGCCATGGCCGAGATCACCGCGCGCGGCAAGATCCCACTGCTGGTTGGCGGCACCATGCTCTATTACAAGGCACTGGTCGATGGCCTGGCGGACATGCCGCCAGCCGATGCCATGGTGCGTGCCGAGCTGGAGGCACAGGCGCAGGCGCTCGGTTTGGCCGAATTGCACCGCCAACTGGCCGAAGTCGATCCGGAGTCGGCGGCGCGCATTCATCCGAATGACCCGCAGCGGCTGATTCGTGCGCTTGAAGTGTACAAAGTGAGTGGCGAGAGCATGACCGCCCACCGTCAGCGTCAATACGCGGAAAGTAGCGGCGCAGACGCAGGCGCGGGCGAGCATTTGCCCTATACTGTCGCCAGCCTGGCGATAGCGCCTACAGATCGTCACATTTTGCATCAGCGAATTGCGTTACGATTTTCACAGATGCTGGAACAGGGCTTTGTCGACGAGGTCCGAACGCTGCGGGCCAGAAGTGACTTGCATGCGGAGCTGCCGTCTATAAGGGCAGTGGGATATCGGCAGGTCTGGGACTACCTCGACGGCAAGCTGACTGAGAATGAGATGCGTGAACGCGGTATCATTGCCACGCGTCAGCTGGCCAAGCGGCAATTCACCTGGTTGCGCGGCTGGTCCGACGTCCACTGGCTGGATAGCCTGGCCTGCGACAATCTGTCCCGCACCTTGAAATACCTGGGGACCGTCTCCATATTGAGCTGAGTCCCTGCCAGTTGCCGTCTATTCTTGCGAAGGGGCGGCATAATTTATCGATTTTCTTGATTTTCTATTATTGATCCTTACAGGAGTGCGGCATATGTCAAAAGGGCATTCGCTACAAGACCCTTACTTGAACACCTTGAGAAAAGAAAAAGTCCCGGTTTCGATCTATTTGGTCAACGGGATCAAGCTGCAGGGCCAGATCGAATCCTTCGACCAGTTCGTCGTGCTGCTGAAAAACACCGTCAGCCAGATGGTCTACAAGCACGCCATTTCGACCGTCGTCCCCGCACGCCCGGTTCGTCTGCCAAGCCCGACCGATGGTGAGCACGGCGACAGCGAGCCAGGCAACGCTTGAAAAAAGTAGGAGCCTGCATTGTTCTTTGAGCGCCACGGTGGTGGTGAGCGAGCGCTGCTCGTTCACTTGGAAGGTCAGAACCCTGAGGCGCGCGAAGACCCGCAGGAGTTTCAGGAGCTGGCGCTGTCGGCCGGAGCCGATATCGTTTCGCTGGTAACAGTGGCGCGGCATCAGCCCACCGCCAAGTTTCTGATCGGCAGCGGCAAGGTCGAGGAGTTGCGCGACCTGGTCCATTCGGCCGAAGCCGACCTTGTGATTTTCAATCACACCCTCACGCCCAGCCAGGAACGTAACCTCGAGCGCGTCTTCGAGTGTCGCGTGCTGGACCGTACCGGGCTGATTCTCGACATTTTCGCCCAGCGGGCGCGTACTCACGAAGGCAAGCTGCAGGTCGAACTGGCCCAGCTCGAGCACATGAGCACGCGGCTGGTACGCGGTTGGACCCACCTTGAGCGGCAGAAGGGCGGTATCGGCCTGCGTGGTCCGGGTGAAACCCAGCTCGAAACCGACCGCCGCCTGCTGCGGGTGCGCCTGCGCCAGATCAAGGCACGCCTGGAGAAGGTGCGCAGCCAGCGCGAACAGGCCCGCCGTGGGCGCAAGCGCGCGGACATCCCGTCGGTGTCGCTGGTGGGCTATACCAACGCCGGCAAGTCGACCCTCTTCAATGCGCTGACCGAATCCGATGTGTATGCCGCGGACCAGTTGTTCGCCACCCTCGACCCGACCTTGCGCCGGCTCGAGCTGGCCGACCTGGGGCCGATCGTGCTGGCCGACACCGTAGGTTTCATCCGCCACCTGCCGCACAAGCTGGTCGAGGCATTTCGGGCTACGCTCGAAGAGTCGAGCAACTCTGACCTGCTGCTGCACGTGATCGATGCCCATGAGCCCGAGCGCATGGAGCAGATTGAACAGGTACTGGCGGTGCTGGGCGAGATCGGTGCCGAGAGCTTGCCGATCCTCGAGGTCTATAACAAACTCGACCTGCTCGAAGATGTCGAGCCGCAGATCCAGCGCGATGCCGATGGCAAGCCGCAGCGAGTCTGGGTATCGGCACGTGATGGACGAGGCCTGGAGCTGGTTGGCCAGGCGATTGCCGAGTTGCTGGGGGACGACCTGTATGTCGGAACCCTGTGCCTGGAGCAACGGTTTGCCCGCCTGCGCGCGCAATTCTTTGCCCTGGGTGCCGTGCAGAGTGAAGAGCATGATGAAGAAGGGCGCAGCCTGCTGAGCGTGCGACTGCCCAGGGTTGAGTTGAATCGCCTGGTCAGCCGCGAAGGCATGGAGCCGCAAGTGTTTGTCGAGCAACACACTTTGCAATAAATGCCCGTCGAGGTCGCCGGGCAGCCGTGACAGGCATTCTGTAGCATTGGACGGCGCGCCGTGGGCGCGTCTTTGCTTTATCAGATGGAGAGCGCTATGGCTTGGAACGAGCCGGGTGGCAACTCGAACAATCAGGATCCCTGGGGCGGCCGCCGTAATGGTGGCGGCGGTGGTGGCGACAAGAAAGGTCCACCGGATCTGGACGAGGCCTTCCGCAAGCTGCAGGACAGCCTGAACGGCATGTTCGGCAGTGGCAAGAAACGTGGCGGCGGCGGTGACCGCAATATCGGCAAGGGTGGCGGCTATGGCCTGCTGGGCATCGGCCTGGCGGCTCTGGCGGCAATCTGGCTGTATAACGCCGTCTATGTCGTGGACGAGCAGGAGCAGGCCGTGGTGCTGCGCTTCGGCAAGTACTACGAGACCGTTGGTCCCGGCCTGAATATCTATTTCCCGCCGATCGACCGCAAGTACATGGAAAACGTGACCCGCGAGCGGGCGTACACCAAGCAGGGGCAGATGCTCACCGAAGACGAAAACATCGTCGAAGTGCCACTGACCGTGCAGTACCGCATCAGCAACCTGCAGGACTTCGTGCTCAACGTCGACCAGCCGGAAGTCAGCCTGCAGCATGCGACCGAAAGCGCCCTGCGCCACGTGGTGGGTTCCACCTCGATGGACCAGGTGCTGACCGAAGGCCGCGAGCAGATGGCGGTGGATATCCGCGAGCGCCTGCAGCGTTTCCTCGACACCTACCGCACCGGTATCACTGTCACCCAGGTCAACGTACAGAGCGCGGCAGCCCCGCGTGAAGTGCAGGAAGCCTTCGACGACGTGATCCGTGCCCGTGAGGACGAGCAGCGTGCGCGCAACCAGGCCGAGTCCTACGCCAATGGTGTGGTACCGGAGGCCCGTGGCCAGGCGCAGCGCATCATCGAGGACGCCAACGGCTACCGTGATGAAGTCATTGCCCGCGCCAAGGGTGAGGCCGATCGCTTCACCAAGTTGGTCGCCGAGTACCGCAAGGCACCGGAGGTCACGCGCCAGCGTCTGTACCTGGATACCATGCAGGAGGTCTACAGCAACTCCAGCAAGGTTCTGGTCACGGCCAAGGACGGGCAGAACAACCTGCTCTACCTGCCGTTGGACAAGATGGTCGAAGGCAGCCGTGGCAACAGTGCAGCGCCGGCCAGCAGCGTATCGCCGTCGGTCAATGACGCCGCCGCGCGTGCTGCGCAGGACCTGCAACCACAACCGCCGCTGCGTTCCAGGGAGAGCCGCTGATGAGCAATAAGTCACTGTTCGCCCTGATCGGCGCCGTGGTGCTGGCGATCGCCGCCTGGAACTGCTTCTACATCGTTTCGCAGACTGAACGCGCGGTATTGCTGCAGTTCGGCCGCGTGGTCAAGGCCGATGTCCAGCCTGGCCTGCACGTGAAGGTGCCGTACGTGAACCAGGTGCGCAAGTTCGACGCCCGCCTGATGACCCTCGACGCACCGACCCAGCGTTTCCTGACGCTGGAGAAGAAAGCGGTGATGGTTGATGCCTACGCCAAATGGCGGGTCAAGGACGCCGAGCGCTTCTATACCGCAACCTCGGGTATGAAGCAGATCGCCGACGAGCGCCTGTCGCGTCGTCTGGAGAGCGGCCTGCGTGACCAGTTTGGTAAACGCACCCTGCACGAAGTGGTTTCCGGTGAGCGTGATGCGCTGATGGCGGATATCACCGCTTCGCTGAACCGCATGGCCAGCAAGGAGCTGGGTATCGAAGTGGTCGACGTTCGCGTCAAGGCCATCGACCTGCCCAAGGAAGTCAACCGCAGCGTGTTCGACCGCATGAGCACCGAGCGCGAGCGTGAAGCCCGCGAGCACCGTGCCAAGGGTAACGAACTGGCCGAAGGTATCCGCGCCGACGCCGACCGTCAGCGCCGCGTACTGCTGGCCGAAGCGTACCGCGAAGCGGAAGAGACCCGTGGTGATGGTGACGCCCAGGCGGCCTCCATCTACGCCAAGGCCTACACGCAGGACGCCGATTTCTACGCGTTCTACCGTAGCCTCAAGGCCTATCGCGAAAGCTTCTCCAGCAAGAGCGATGTACTGGTCCTGGATTCGAAGAACGAGTTCTTCAGGTTCCTGGACAAGAGCAAGCCCTGATCGTGCTCTCATGAGGGATTCGCCCCGCCGGGCAGCTAAAATGCCTGGCGGGGTGCATCCTGAATGAAAAGGGGTGTATGATGAGTCAGCCGGGAAATTCCCGGCTTTTTTGCGTCTGCAAGGTTGATTGGCAAACGGCCAGTTGACGGTTTGGTCAGGTCGCAAGGCAATTCGAGGGTATTGGCTACGGTGGTTGCGCTGGGATCGGTGCTGCCCGCTGTTGTGTGTCAATGCCTGCTTTACTCACGGCTCGCCAGCTGGCAGGCCGCCCGGACCAGAGGGGAAATGGCGTAATGGCAACGGTAGACCGCTGGCTACTGCCAGATGGCATCGAGGAAGTACTGCCACCTGAGGCGGCGCGCATCGAGATCGCGCGTCGTCAGGTGTTGGACCTGTTCCAGAGTTGGGGTTACGAACTGGTCGTCACCCCGCATATCGAGTACCTGGAGTCGCTGCTCACCGGCGCCGGCCAGGACCTGGACCAGCGTACCTTCAAGGTCGTCGACCCGCAGTCCGGCCGCCTGATGGGTTTCCGTGCCGACTTCACGCCGCAGGTGGCGCGCATCGACGCCCACACCCTGCGCCGTGAAGGCCCGAGCCGCCTGTGCTATGCCGGCAGCGTGCTGCATGCGCAGCCGCGTGCCTTGTCGACCTCGCGTAGCCCGATCCAGCTGGGCGCCGAGCTGTACGGCGACGCCAGCCCTACCAGCGATGTCGAAGTCATCAGCCTGATGCTCGCCACACTGCAGCTGACTGATGTCGCCGATGTGCACATGGACCTTGGCCATGTCGGTATCTATCGTGGCCTGGCCCGTGCCGCCAACCTGTCCGGCGCGGTCGAGCAGCAACTGTTCGATGCCCTGCAGCGCAAGGCCGTCGATGAAGTGCAGGCGCTGACCGCAGACCTGCCGAAGGACCTGGGCAACATGCTGCGCGCCCTGTGCGAACTGTGCGGTGGCCGTGAAGTGCTGGCCGAGGCCCGTGTGCGCCTGGGCCGTGCCCCGGCCAGCGTGCTGGCGGCGCTGGACGACCTGTTGGCGATCGCCGACCGCCTGGCTTCGCGCTACCCGGACCTGCCACTGTACTTCGACCTCGGCGAACTGCGCGGCTACCACTATCACACTGGCGTGGTGTTCGCCGTGTTCGTGCCTGGCGAAGGTCAATCGATCGCCCAGGGCGGCCGCTATGACGACATCGGCGCCGATTTTGGCCGGGCACGCCCGGCCACCGGATTCTCCACGGATTTGAAGACCCTGGTCACACTGGGGCGAGCGGAGGTCGTATTGCCTGTTGGCGGCATCTGGATGCCCGACAGCAGCGATGCGGCCCTCTGGCAGATGGTCTGCCAGTTGCGCAACGAGGGCCAGCGAGTGGTCCAGGCTTTGCCTGGCCAGCCGCTGAGTGCTGCCCTCGAGGCGGATTGTGATCGGCAATTGATTCAGCAAGACGGGCGCTGGCAGGTTCTGCCGCTGACCCATTGAGATTCTTCGCCGGCAATGGGCCGGCACCAAGTTTGCGTGAATGAGGACAAATGTAATGGGTAAGAATGTCGTCGTCCTGGGCACCCAGTGGGGTGATGAGGGCAAAGGCAAGATCGTCGATCTGCTGACCGAACATGCTGCCGCCGTCGTGCGCTACCAAGGTGGCCACAACGCGGGCCACACCCTGGTGATCAACGGTGAGAAGACTGTTCTGCACCTGATTCCGTCCGGCATCCTGCGTGAAGGCGTGCAATGCCTGATCGGCAACGGCGTGGTCGTTGCCCCGGATGCCCTGATGCGTGAAATCACCAAGCTGGAAGAGAAGGGCGTACCGGTGCGCGAGCGCCTGCGCATTTCCCCGGCTGCTCCGCTGATCCTGTCGTACCACGTGGCCCTCGACCAGGCCCGTGAAAAAGCCCGCGGCGAAGCCAAGATCGGCACTACCGGTCGTGGTATCGGCCCGGCCTACGAAGACAAGGTGGCCCGTCGCGGCCTGCGCGTCGGCGACCTGTTCCACCGCGAGCGCTTCGCCGCCAAGCTCGGTGAGCTGCTGGATTACCACAACTTCCAGCTGGTGAACTACTACAAAGAGCCTGCCATCGACTTCCAGCAGACCCTGGACGAGTGCATGGCCTACGCCGAGCAGCTCAAGCCGATGATGCTCGACGTCACCGCCGAACTGCACAACCTGCGCCGCGCCGGCAAGGACATCATGTTCGAAGGCGCCCAGGGCTCGCTGCTGGACATCGACCACGGCACCTACCCGTACGTCACCAGCTCCAACACCACCGCCGGCGGCATCTCTACCGGTTCCGGCGTTGGCCCGATGTACCTGGACTACATCCTGGGCATCACCAAGGCCTACACCACCCGTGTCGGTTCCGGTCCGTTCCCGACCGAGCTGTTCGACGAGACCGGCGCCACCCTGGCCAAGCGTGGCCACGAGTTCGGCTCCACCACTGGTCGTGCCCGTCGTTGCGGCTGGTTCGATGCCGTGATCCTGCGTCGCGCCATCGACGTCAACAGCATCTCGGGTATCTGCCTGACCAAGTTGGACGTGCTGGACGGCCTGGAAACCATCAATATCTGCGTTGGCTACAAGAACGAGAACGGTGCCGTCATCGACGCGCCTTCCGATGCCGACAGCTACATCGGCCTGGAGCCGGTGTACGAAGAGATGCCAGGCTGGAGCGAGTCGACCCTGGGCGTTAAAACCCTGGAAGAGCTGCCGCAGGCCGCGCGCAACTACATCAAGCGCATCGAGGAACTGGTCGGCGCGCCGATCGATATCATCTCGACTGGCCCGGACCGCAACGAAACCATCGTGCTGCGTCATCCGTTCGCCTGATCAGCTACTCGCTAGCTGACTGAACGCCGCGCCCCCGCAAGGAGGCGCGGCGTTTTCATATGGGGTACGAAGTAGCGGCGGACCTGCCCCGCGCATGGCATCGGCGTGGGCAATTTCGCTGCCATGGATAATTACCTCATACCTTTGGCATTTATACCTGCTGTCTCAGGCACAACCCTTGCTGTAAGAAGTTTCTGTAGATGCCATCAAAGTAATGGCGCCAGAAACACGAGGGTTACAACGTGTCTGCCATCCTTTCACTGTTACGAAGCCGCCTCTTGCGGCCTGTGTTTGTTGCGCTTGGTATCGCTCTTCTGGTGCAGGTGCTGGTTGCTGTTGCACTGACGCGGAGCACGGTCACCGCCCTGGAGGCCGATTTGGGGGCGCGCCTGGGCAATGACAGCCAGAAACTGGCTGCCGAACTGGAGCAGGCCGGGGAGGATGTCCGGGCTGGGCTCGATAGCCTTTCCGTCAGTACGCGCCAGCGTTTGAGTGCAGGCCTGTCCAGCCGCCTGCAGGATGAGCAGCAGCAGTTGCGCGCAACGCTGGAGGAAAATCTCAGGGACTCGGCCCATGAAATGGCCGATCTGTTGGCTTCGGTCGCGCCACGGGCGATCTGGGACAACGACGTGCCGATGCTCTCGGACTTCGCTCGCCGTGCCCAGCGCAATCCCAACGTACTGTTCGTGATCTACGACGATGCCCAGGGCCAGCACCTGACCCGCTACCTCAACCGGCAGAACCCGATCAACCAGGCATTGATGGAAAAGGGCCAGGGTGAGCGGGCGCTGGACAAGGTGCTGGATGCCGCGCGCAAGGATCCGTCGGTGTACTTCGTAGAAGCGTCGATCAACCCCAATGGCGCAGAGATCGGCAAGGTGCTGATGGGCGTGTCGACCGCGGGCATCGACCAGGAGCTCAAGGCCCTGGATCAGCGCTTCGCGGCCTTGATCGCCAGTGGCGAGCAACTGGTCGGGGACAGCCTGGTGGCCGCCGCCGCCGACAGTGGCAAGGCCTTGCGTGCGCGCCTGGAGACAGCCCAGCACAGCGCCACGGCCATGCAGGCCAATACCGCGCAGACCGTGCGTGATGCCGCCGCCGAGCTGCGCTGGCGCATCGGCCTGGGTCTGGTGCTGGTCGGTCTGGGTGTGCTGGTGGTGGTGGCGGTGGTGCTCGGGCGCCGTGTCCTGAGCAAGCTCGGCCTGCTGATCGCCGCGTTGAACGACCTGGCCGCCGGCGAAGGCGACCTGACCAAGCGCGTCAAGCTCGACAGCCGTGACGAGATCGGCGACATGGCCTCGGCGGTCAACCGCTTCGTCGACAAGCTGCAGCCCATCGTCCGCGAAGCTGGCGAAGTGGCCCAGCGTACGGGTGTGGAGATCGACAGCATGGCCCAGCGCAACGCCGGGGCCGATGCCGCCGCCGCGTTGCAGCGCGATGAAGTGGCTGCCAGCCTGCGCGACCTGTCGAGCATGGCTGACGAGGCCCAGGCCGAGAGCCATGCCATGCAGGCGGCATTGCAGCAGGTGGTGGACATTCGCCAGGCGACCGACGAAAACAGCCGTGCTTCGACGCAGCTGGCGCGTTTGATCGAGAACCTGGCCGGCGAAGTGCAGACCGGCTCCCAGGTGATCGAGCGGCTGGCCAAGCAGAGCGAGCAGATCGAGGTGGTGTTGACGGTGATCCATGGTATTGCCGAACAGACCAACCTGTTGGCGCTCAACGCCGCCATCGAAGCGGCGCGGGCCGGAGAGACCGGGCGCGGTTTCGCCGTGGTGGCCGATGAGGTGCGTGCCTTGGCGAGCAAGACGCAGAGCTCGACCGGGGATATCCAGTCGCATATCGCTGCGCTGCAGCAAGGCGCCAAGGAGGCGGTGGCGACCATCAGCCAGGCAGGACGCCAGGCCAGTGAAGGCTTGCTGGTGTTGCGCGACAATGAACGGCGGCAGCAATCGGTGCAGGCTGCGGTCGAGCAGGTGCATGCGGCGATCGGCCTGGCCACGCGAGCGGCCGAGCAGCAGGCCAGTGGCGCGCAAGCCGTGCGTGGGCGAGTCGAAACCATCCATGCCCAGGCCGAGCGTTCGGCCGAGGTGGTGATGCAGACCACGGCCAGCAGCAAGGTGCTCGATGACCTGGCGGCTCAGTTACGTGCAAGCCTGGGGCAGTTCAGGGCCTGACATAAAGCATCGCGGGGCAAGCCCGCTCCCACGGTGCGCTGTGACCGTGGGAGCGGCGATGCGGCGACCCGACTTTCCCCGCGATGGCGTTTTAGGCCTTGTTCAGGTACATCCGCGTAGTCAGCAGATACACCGGCAATCCCGAAACCACGATCAGCAACGCCGCATAAGGCGCCGCCGCCGCGAACTCGACGTTGGCGGTATGCGCCCACACCTCGGTGGCCAATGTGGTCATCCCGGTCGGGCTGAGCAGCAGGGTGGCGGTCAATTCCTTCATCGCATCCAGGAACACCAGGGCGAAAGCCGCTGCCATTGCCGGGAAGATGATCGGCAAGGTAATCCGGCAGAAGGCCGCGAAGCTGCTGGCGCCTAAGGTGCGTGCCGCCTCTTCCAGGGTTGGCGAGGCCTTGTTCAGTGCGGTGCGCACCGGCGACTGCGCCAGCGGCAGGAACAGCAGGGCATAGGCCAAGATCAACAGCGCCGTGGTCTGGTAAAGCGCCGGCACATAGTGCAGGGCGAAGAACACCAGGGTCAGCGCAATGACCAGCCCGGGCAGGGCGTGCAGCAGGTACGGCAAACGCTCGGCCCAGATCGCCAGGCGCCCCTTGTAGCGCACCACCAGGAAGCTGATTGGCAGGGCCAGCAGCACGCAGAAGCCGGCGCCACCCAATGACACCGACAGCGAGGTGCCCAGGGCCTTGCCGATGGCCGCGACCGGGAAGGCCGCCGATGAGCCCACGCTCAGCCAGTAGCCGAGCATGGCCAGCGGAATGCCGCTGCCCAGCACCGCCAGCGCCAGGCAGAACAGCTGGCCAAGTGGCATCCAGCCGCGCAGTCGCAAGGGTTGGGCGCGGCGCGCAACGCCCTGGCCAATGCGCACATGACGCGCCTTGCCACGCACTCGCAGTTCCAGCCACAGCATCGCCAGGCACAGCACCAGCAGTACTGCCGAAAGCATCGCGGCGTTGGCGTTGCTGAATTCCAGTTCGAACTGTTGGTAGATCGCCGTGGTGAAGGTCTGCAGGCCAAGGATCGACAGGGCGCCAAACTCCACCAGCATGTGCAGGGCGATCAGCAGCCCGCCACCGAGCATCGACGGCCACAGCAACGGCAGGGTGATCTTGCGGAACACGCCCCAGCGGCTGCAGCCCAGAGTGCGCGCCGACTCCTCCAGCGCGGTATCCAGGTTGCGCAGGGTAGCGGCCACCGGCAGGAACACCAGTGGGTACTTCGACAGCGCCATCACCAGGATCGCCCCGCCCAGTCCTTCGAAGTCCGAGCTCAGCGACACCCAGGTGAAGCTGCTGACGAACGACGGCACGGCGAACGGCAGGCACAGCACCACGCCCCACAGGCGTCGGCCCGGCAGGTCGCTGCGCTCCAGCAGCCAGGCCAGGGCCACGCCCACCACCAGGCATAGCGCGGTGACGCCGACCATCAGCAGCAGGGTGTTGCGCAGCAAGCCCCACACGAACGGACGCCATAGCAGGCGCAGGGCTTCATGCCAGCCGGCATCCCAGGCCTTGAGCCCGACGTACAGCAATGGCAGCAGGCTCATGGCCACCAGGAACAGCACGGGCAGCACCACCCAGATGGACGGGCGCTTGCGCTTGGGGACGAAGCGCGCCAAGGCGGGCGAGGGCAGGGCGGCAGTCATCAGAGCAGGCCAACCTCACGTTCCAGCTCGATGGCTTCCTCGGCATTGCCAAGGTCGGCCGGCGAGATCTTCGGCGGGCGCAGCTCATCGAACGGCTTCAGCCCGCGGTCGGAGACCATGCCTTTATGCAGCGGGTATTCGGCGGTGGTCTGGGTGATCACGCGCTGGCCTTCTTCGCTGGCCATCCAGTTGAGCAGGGCCTGGGCCTCTTTCGGATGCTTGCTGGCCTTGACCGCGGCAGCACCGGAGATGGTCACCAGGTTGCCGGCGTCGCCGTCGGCCAGGTAGTACAGCTTGGAGTCGAGCTTGCCGCGCTCGCGCTCCAGGGCGTACCAGTAGTAGTTGTTCACCAGCACGGCGGCGACTTCGCCCTTCTCCACGGCCTTCAGCGCGACCATGTTGTTGGTGTAAGTCTTGCCGAAGGCTTTAAGGCCGGTCAGCCATTCTTCGGTGGCTTCGCGCCCGTGCATCTTGAGGATGGCCACCGCCTGTTCCTGGAAGGCGCCGCTGGTGGGCACGTAGCCGACACGGCCGTCCCATTCGGGGCCGGCGAAATCCATCACCGTGGTCGGCAGGTCCTTCTCATCGATCTTCTTCGGGTTGTAGACCACCACGCGGGTGCGCGCGGTGACGCCCATCCAGGTGCCGTTGGCGCCCACGTACTCCTTGGGCAGCATGTTCAGGGTGGCGTCGTCGATCTTCGCCAGCAGGCCCAGTTCGCCCAGGTTGTTCAGCGGTGGCGACTCTTCGGTATAGATGATGTCGGCCGGCGAGCGTTCGCCTTCCTCGATGATCTGGCTGGCGAGCTGGTTGCTGCTGCCCTTGCGGATATTGATATGGATGCCGGTCTTGGCCTCGTAGGCCTTGGCGATGGCTTCACCGATTTCCTTGTGCTGGCCGTTGTACATTGTCAACGTGACTGGTTCGTCTGCCAGGGCGGCCGGAGCGCCGATCACCAGGCTCAGGACTGCGGCGGCCAGGGTGCGCATCAGCGGTTGCGGGCGGATCGTCATGCGGGTGCTTCCTCGCTTACGGCTACATATTTGGAAACAATGGTAAACGAAATTGTTTCTCAAATGGGCGCATGACGGGAAATTCATGGGTAGACGAAGGGGGGGGGCTGCCCGGCGACATGAAATCGCAGGCAAGAAAAAACCCACTAGCAAGCTAGTGGGTTTTTGTATGGTGCCCAGGAGAAGACTCGAACTTCCACGACCGTTAAGTCACTGATACCTGAAACCAGCGCGTCTACCAATTCCGCCACCTGGGCAAAGCTTTGCATCGTCTGTTGAAGGCGACTTTCGTCTGCTTTCACACAGTAGTAACAGATCCTTGGTCATCTGTTACTTGAAAATTTTTGGTGCCCAGGAGAAGACTCGAACTTCCACGACCGTTAAGTCACTGATACCTGAAACCAGCGCGTCTACCAATTCCGCCACCTGGGCACACATTCGAGATTAAAAGATGCTTTACAGCGTCGTTCATCTCTACTACAACTTCGGGGTTGTCCGTCGTTGTGGTGCGCACTATACGGACGCTCCTGATGGCTGTAAAGCCCCTGACCGAAAAAAAATTCAAAAAATTCAACCCGTTGATTCCACGCGCCTATTTCCGTTCGGCGGATACCACGCCGGGGCTGTCCAAGGCTGACATTTCCGGTTTCAATACGCCTATGCCAGAATTCATATCTATATACCCCAAGGTGAACCCCTTCTGATGGCCGATTGGCAATCCCTCGATCCCGAGGCCGCTCGCGAAGCGGAAAAATACGACAACCCTATCCCCAGCCGTGAGCTGATCCTGCAGCGCCTCGCCGACCGTGGCGAGCCGGCTGCCCGCGAACAGCTGGCCGAAGAGTTCGGTCTTTACGAAGAAGACCAGATCGAAGCCCTGCGCCGCCGCCTGCGTGCCATGGAGCGCGACGGTCAGCTTATCTATACCCGGCGCGGCACCTATGCCCCGGTGGACAAGCTTGACCTTATCTGTGGCCGCGTGTCCGGCCACCGCGACGGTTTCGGCTTCCTGATTCCCGACGATGGCAGCGAAGACCTGTTCCTCAGCCCGTCGCAGATGCGCCTGGTGTTCGACGGCGACCGCGGCCTGGCCCGTGTTTCCGGGGTGGACCGCCGTGGCCGCCGCGAAGGTGTGCTGGTGGAAGTCATCTCCCGCGCCCACGAAAGCGTGGTCGGCCGTTACTTCGAAGAGGGCGGCATCGGCTATGTGACCCCCGACAACCCGAAGATCCAGCAGGAAGTGCTGGTCACCGCCGGGCGCAACGGCGGCGCCAAGATCGGCCAGTTCGTGTCGATCAAGATCACCCACTGGCCAACCCCGCGCTTCCAGCCGCAGGGTGATGTGGTCGAGGTGATCGGCAACTACATGGCGCCGGGCATGGAGATCGACATCGCCCTGCGCAGCTATGACATTCCGCATGTCTGGCCGCAGGAGGTGATCAAGGAAGCGCGCAAGTTCCGCTCCGAAGTCGAGGAGAAAGATAAAGAGAAGCGCATCGACCTGCGCCATCTGCCTTTCGTCACCATCGACGGCGAAGACGCCCGCGACTTCGACGATGCGGTGTATTGCGAGCCGCTCGGCAAGCTGCGCATGTTCTCCGGCGGCTGGCGCCTGTACGTGGCGATCGCCGACGTTTCCAGCTACGTGCGCCTGGGTTCGGCCCTGGATACCGAAGCGCAGCAACGGGGTAACTCGGTGTACTTCCCCGAGCGCGTCGTGCCGATGCTGCCCGAAGAGCTGTCCAACGGCCTGTGCTCGCTGAACCCGCACGTCGATCGCCTGGCCATGGTCTGCGAAATGACCATCAACAAGGCCGGCCAGATGGTCGACTACCAGTTCTACGAGGGTGTGATCCACTCCCATGCGCGCCTGACCTACAACAAGGTCAGCAGCATGCTCGAGCATTCCCGCACCCGCGAAGGCAAGGCCCTGCGCGAGGAGTACAGCGCGGTGCTGCCGGACCTGAAGAGCCTGTACGCCCTGTACAAGGTGCTCCTGGCGGCCCGTCACACCCGTGGCGCGATCGATTTCGAGACCCAGGAAACCCGGATCATCTTCGGCGAAGACCGCAAGATCGACGAAATTCGTCCGACCGTGCGCAATGACGCCCACAAGCTGATCGAAGAGTGCATGCTGGCGGCCAACGTCGCGACGGCAGAGTTCCTGCAGAAGCACAATGTGCCTGCGCTGTACCGCGTGCACGATGGTCCGCCGCCCGAGCGCCTGGAGAAGTTGCGCGCATTCCTCGGTGAGCTGGGCCTGAGCCTGCACAAAGGCAAGGATCCTTCGCCAAAGGACTACCAGGCGCTGCTGGCGAGCATCGCTGGGCGCCCGGACTTCCACCTGATCCAGACTGTCATGCTGCGCTCGCTGAGCCAGGCGGTGTACAGCGTCGAGAACAACGGTCACTTCGGTCTGAACTACGAGGCCTACACCCACTTCACCTCGCCGATCCGTCGTTACCCGGACCTGCTGGTGCACCGCGCCATCCGCAGCGTGATCCGCTCCAAGGTCGACACCCCGCATGTCAAGCGTGCCGGTGCCATGAGCATTCCCAAGGCGCGCATCTACCCGTACGACGAGAACAGCCTCGAGCAGATGGGCGAGCAGTGCTCGATGACCGAGCGCCGCGCCGACGAGGCCACCCGCGACGTGGTCAACTGGCTCAAGTGCGAGTACATGCGTGATCGCGTCGGCGAGACCTTCCCTGGTGTGATCACCGCGGTGACCGGCTTTGGCCTGTTCATCGAGCTGACCGACATCTATGTCGAAGGCCTGGTGCATGTCAGCGCCCTGCCGGGTGACTACTACCACTTCGATCCGGTGCATCACCGCCTGTCCGGTGAGCGCAGCGGCCGCAGCTTCCGCCTGGGCGACACGGTCGAGGTGAAGGTCATGCGTGTCGACCTCGAGCAGCGCAAGATCGACTTCGAAATGTCGGAGAAGACCGTCACCGCGCCGGTCGGCCGCAAGCCACGCGCTGCCGCGCAGCCGGTGGCCGAGCAGGCGCCTGCCGCCGAAGCGAAGATTTCGCCCAAGCCGCGCAGCCGCAAGAGCGAGGCCTCCGAGGCGTACTTCCCGAAAGACGCCGTGCAGCGCAATGCCGAGGTGCGTAAGAGCCGTGAAATGAAGAAGGCGCTGATGGGCGAGGCGCGTGCCAGCGGCCATGCCGGCGGCAAGTCGGAAAAAGGTGGCAAGTCGTCCGGCAAGCCGACCAAGCATCGCAAGGGGCCGCCCAAGTCCGGCGCGCCACGCAAGGGCAAGAACAAGTCATGAGTCAGCTGGAAAAGATCTACGGCGTGCATGCCGTGCAGGCGCTGCTGCAACACCACCCCAAGCGGGTAAAGCAGATCTGGCTGTCCGAAGGGCGCAGTGAGCCACGCATCCAGGCCCTGCTGGAGCTGGCTGCGCAGAACCGCGTCCAGGTCGGCCAGGCCGAGCGCCGTGAGCTCGACGCCTGGGTCGAAGGTGTGCATCAGGGGGTGGTCGCCGAGGTGAGCCCGAGCCAGGTATGGGGCGAGGCGATGCTCGACGAGCTGCTCGAGCGCACCGAGACGCCGCCACTGATCCTGGTGCTCGATGGCGTTACCGATCCGCACAACCTCGGCGCCTGTCTGCGCACCGCCGATGCGGCCGGGGCGACCGCCGTGGTGATCCCCAAGGACAAGTCCGCGACCCTGACCGGCGTGGTGCGCAAGGTGGCCTGCGGCGCCGCCGAGGTGATGCCGCTGGTGGCCGTGACCAACCTGGCGCGTACCCTGGAGAAACTCCAGCAGCGCGGACTGTGGGTGGTCGGTACCGCTGGCGAGGCCGAGCAGGAAATCTACCAGCAGGACCTGACCGGTCCGCTGGTGATGATCATGGGGGCCGAAGGCAAGGGCATGCGCCGCCTGACCCGTGAACACTGTGATTTCCTGGTGAAGTTGCCGATGGGCGGCAGCGTCAGCAGCCTGAACGTTTCGGTGGCCACCGGGGTGTGCCTGTTCGAGGCGGTGAGGCAGCGTCAGGTCAAGCGCTGATTCATTGCTCGTGGGGCGGGGGCGTGGGAGCGGGCTTGCCCCGCGATGCGATGGCAAACCCACCACCATCGCGGGGCGGGTCGCCGCATCGCCCCTCCCACGAGCCCCGTTCCCGCAAGAATCACCCGACCTGGCGAATATGTTTCCGGCTGTTCAAATATTCGCCAACCTCCTTGCTTGTCCTTCCCGGCTTCTCTACAATTGCGCCCCTTGCCGAGCTGGCAGGCGCGCATGTGCCTTCTCTCTAGGGCAAGACATACAGTGTCATTCACTCCTTGTCTGACCAGGTTGCTGGCAGACTACTAACCCGTAAGGAGCATTCATGCGTCATTACGAAATCATCTTCCTGGTTCACCCGGACCAGAGCGAGCAAGTCGGCGGCATGGTTGAGCGTTACACCAAGCTGATCGAAGAAGATGGTGGCAAGATCCACCGCCTGGAAGACTGGGGCCGTCGTCAACTGGCCTACGCAATCAACAATGTTCACAAGGCTCACTACGTGATGCTGAACGTTGAGTGCTCCGGCAAGGCCCTGGCCGAGCTGGAAGACAACTTCCGCTACAACGATGCCGTGATCCGTAACCTGGTCATCCGTCGCGACGAAGCCGTCACCGGCCCGTCCGAGATGCTCAAGGCAGAAGAGAACCGCAGCGAGCGCCGTGAGCGTCGTGAACGTCCTGAGCATGCTGATGGCGCCGAAGGCGACGACAGCAATGACAGCGACAACAGCGATAACGCTGACGAGTAATCCACGGACCTTTTGAGGAGCCTATTACATGGCACGTTTCTTCCGTCGTCGTAAATTCTGCCGCTTCACTGCTGAAGACGTGAAAGAGATCGACTTCAAAGATCTCAACACCCTGAAAGCTTACGTATCCGAAACCGGCAAGATCGTTCCAAGCCGCATCACCGGTACCAAAGCTCGTTATCAGCGTCAGCTGGCCACCGCTATCAAGCGCGCCCGCTTCCTGGCCCTGCTGCCCTACACCGACAGCCACGGCCGCTGAGACCGGGTCGTCGACTAAGTAGCAAGGGATAAGCATGCGAGCGTTGGCAAGTTTCATCATGCGCGGTCGTGTGCAGGCCACCCTCGTGGTGGTCATCAGCGCGGTACTGCCGCTGCTGTTCTGGTTGAGTGCCGCTGCCGGGAGCCTTGTGCTCCTGCGGCGCGGGTTCAAGGACGCTTCATCGGTCATCGCCTGGGGCCTTTTGCCAGCGTTGATCATGGGGTTCTTCGGCGAACCGAGCACCTTGCTGGTGCTTTTGGGAACGCTGGGTCTGGCCGCCTCGTTGCGCGCCGGGCATTCCTGGACCCGGGTACTGCTGTCCAGTGTCGCATTAGGCTTGCTGTACAGCCTGATCCTGGATGCGGTGATGCGCGAAACCTTCGAGGTGCTGGCCAAGGCGCTTGAAAAAGCCCTGCCGCAGTTCGAGGGCCAACCAGTACTACCTGGTGAGCTGATCGGCCCTTTGCTGGTCGCTTCCAGTGCGGTAATGCTGCAGCTGTTCAGCCTGCTGGCCTTGATGCTGGCGCGCTATTGGCAGGCTGCGTTGTACAACCCCGGTGGTTTCGGGCGCGAGTTTCGCGAACTGAGGCTGCCGCTGGTACCCATGCTGGTGCTGGTGTCATTGATGGTGTTGGGCCCGTTCATCGGGTCTCAGTTCATCGTCCTGGCCAGTGCGTCCAGCCTGGTGCTGCTGCTCGCTGGCATCGCCCTGATTCACGGGCTGGTGGCACAACGGCGTCTGGCCGGTTTCTGGCTGGTGGGGATGTACGTGACGTTGCCGCTGCTCATGCAGCTGATGTATCCGTTGCTCGTGGTTCTGGCCATTGTCGACAGCCTGATTGATTTTCGCGGTCGCAAGTCCCCTTCACAGGGTGACGACTCCGCGAACGGTGAAGGTTAAAAGTTAAGAGGTTTTACCAAATGGAACTGATCCTGCTGGAAAAAGTCGCCAACCTGGGCAACCTGGGCGACAAAGTAAACGTTAAGGCTGGTTACGGCCGTAACTTCCTGCTGCCATTCGGCAAGGCCACCGTTGCCAACGCCGCCAACCTGGCCGCGTTCGAAGAACGCCGCGCCGAGCTGGAAAAAGCCGCCGCAGAGAAAAAAGCTTCGGCTGAAAGCCGCGCTGCCCAACTGGCCGAGCTGGAAGTGACCATCACTGCCACCGCTGGCGACGAAGGCAAGCTGTTCGGTTCGATCGGCACCCACGACATCGCTGACGCCCTGACCGCCTCCGGCGTTGAAGTGGCCAAGGCTGAAGTTCGTCTGCCGAACGGCACCATTCGTCAGGTTGGCGAGTACGACGTAGCCGTGCACCTGCACAGCGACGTTGAAGCCACCGTACGTGTGGTTGTCGTAGCTGCCTAAGCTGCGTAATCGGCTGGTCCCTCGCGGGCCAGGCGGTTAACATCGGGCACGGTCCTGTCTTGCAGGCCGTGCCCTTTGTCTTTTTCATCTTCCAGAATTCTTTCGTGGCCATGAACGAGATCACCACCCCCGAACAACTCGACCTGCAAACCGCTGCCCTGAAGGTGCCGCCGCATTCCATCGAGGCCGAACAGGCCGTGCTCGGTGGCCTGATGCTGGACAACAACGCCTGGGAGCGGGTGCTGGATCAGGTGTCGGATGGCGATTTCTACCGGCATGACCATCGCCTGATCTTCCGTGCCATCCACAAGCTGGTGGATGCGAACCAGCCGTTCGACGTGGTCACCCTGCACGAGCAGTTGGACAAGGAAGGCGTGTCCACCCAGGTCGGCGGCCTGGCCTACCTTGCCGAGCTGGCCAAGAACACCCCGTCGGTGGCCAACATCAAGGCCTATGCTGCGATCATCCGCGAGCGGGCCACGCTGCGGCAGCTGATCAGCATCAGCACCGATATCGCCGACAACGCCTTCAACCCGCAGGGGCGTAACGCCGAAGAGATCCTCGACGACGCCGAACGGCAGATCTTCCAGATCGCCGAGGCGCGGCCGAAGACCGGCGGGCCGGTGGGGGTCAATGAGTTGTTGACCATGGCCATCGACCGTATCGACACGCTGTTCAACTCCGACAGCGACATCACCGGCGTGTCCACCGGTTTCACCGACCTGGACGAAAAGACCAGCGGCCTGCAGGCCGCCGACCTGATCATCGTCGCGGGCCGTCCGTCGATGGGCAAGACCACCTTCGCCATGAACCTGGTGGAAAACGCCGTGTTGCGCAGCGACAAGGTGGTGCTGGTGTTCTCCCTCGAGATGCCCGGTGAATCGCTGATCATGCGTATGCTGTCGTCGCTCGGGCGCATCGACCAGACCAAGGTGCGTTCCGGTCAGCTGGACGACGACGACTGGCCGCGGCTGACCTCGGCGGTCAACCTGCTGAACGACCGCAAGCTGTTCATCGACGATACCGCCGGCATCAGCCCATCGGAAATGCGTGCGCGCACCCGCCGCCTGGCCCGCGAGCACGGCGAGATCGCCATGATCATGGTCGACTACCTGCAGCTGATGCAGATCCCGGGTTCGGCCGGTGACAACCGGACCAACGAGATTTCCGAGATCTCCCGCTCGCTCAAGGCGCTGGCCAAGGAATTCAACTGCCCGGTAATCGCCCTGTCACAGCTCAACCGCTCCCTGGAGCAGCGCCCCAACAAGCGCCCGGTCAACTCCGACCTTCGTGAATCGGGTGCGATCGAGCAGGACGCCGACGTGATCATGTTCGTCTACCGTGACGAGGTGTATCACCCCGAGACCGAGCACAAGGGCGTGGCCGAGATCATCATCGGCAAGCAGCGTAACGGCCCCATCGGCTTCATTCGCCTGGCGTTCATCGGCAAGTACACCCGCTTCGAGAACCTCGCACCGGGCATGTACAACTTCGACGACGACGAGTAATCACCGAGCCTATCCCCGGCAGCAGCGCTCCTGTGGGAGCCGGCTTGCCGGCGATAGGGCCAGTGGAAGCTACAGATGAATCCGACCACCACCGTCGGATTTGGTCAAAATTTGTGCTATATTCCGCGCCCGCGATTTTCCTGCACATTAGAACCGGTCACTGACATGCAAGCAGCCAAACCACTCTACGACTATCCCAAGTACTGGGCCGAATGCTTCGGTCCAGCGCCGTTCCTGCCGATGAGCAGGGAGGAGATGGATCAGCTCGGCTGGGATTCCTGCGACATCATCATCGTGACCGGTGACGCCTACGTCGACCACGCATCGTTCGGCATGGCCATCATCGGCCGCCTGCTCGAGGCCCAGGGCTTCCGGGTGGGCATCATCGCCCAGCCGAACTGGCAGTCGAAGGACGACTTCATGAAGCTCGGCGAGCCGAACCTGTTCTTCGGGGTCGCGGCGGGCAACATGGACTCGATGATCAACCGCTACACCGCGGACAAGAAAATCCGTTCCGACGACGCCTACACGCCAGGCGGCCTGGCCGGCAAGCGTCCGGACCGAGCCAGCCTGGTGTACAGCCAGCGCTGCAAGGAAGCCTACAAGCATGTGCCGATCGTGCTCGGCGGCATCGAGGCCTCGCTGCGCCGTATCGCTCATTACGACTACTGGCAGGACAAGGTCCGCCACTCGATCCTGGTCGACGCCAGTGCCGACATCCTGCTGTACGGCAACGCCGAACGCGCGATCGTCGAGGTTGCCCAGCGCCTGTCCCAGGGTGAACGCATCGAGCACATCACCGATGTGCGCGGCACCGCGTTCATTCGTCGCGACACCCCGCAGGGCTGGTTCGAGATCGACTCCACGCGCATCGACCGTCCGGGCCGCGTCGACAAGATCATCAACCCGTACGTGAACACCCAGGACACCCAGGCCTGTGCCATCGAGCAGGCCAAGGGCGACCAGGAAGACCCGAACGAAGCCAAGGTCGTGCAGATCCTCGACAGCCCCAGCGTCACCCGCGAGAAGTCGGTGATCCGCCTGCCGTCGTTCGAGAAGGTGCGCAACGACCCGGTGCTCTACGCCCACGCCAACCGCGTGCTGCACCTGGAGACCAACCCGGGCAATGCCCGCGCCCTGGTGCAGAAGCATGGCGAGGTGGACGTGTGGTTCAACCCGCCTCCCATTCCCATGACCACCGAAGAGATGGACTATGTGTTCGGCATGCCCTATGCGCGCATCCCGCACCCGGCGTATGGCAAGGAGCGCATCCCGGCCTACGAGATGATCCGCTTCTCGGTGAACATCATGCGTGGCTGCTTCGGTGGCTGCACCTTCTGCTCGATCACCGAGCACGAAGGCCGGATCATCCAGAACCGCTCCCACGAGTCGATCCTGCACGAGATCGAGGAGATGCGCGACAAGGTGCCGGGCTTCACCGGCGTGGTCTCCGACCTCGGCGGGCCGACCGCCAACATGTACCGCATCGCCTGCAAGAGCCACGACATCGAGAAGCACTGCCGCAAGCCTTCGTGCGTGTTCCCGGGCATCTGCGAGAACCTCAACACCGACCACAGCTCGCTGATCGAGTTGTATCGCAAGGCTCGTGCCCTGCCGGGGGTCAAGAAGATCCTGATCGCCTCGGGCCTGCGCTACGACCTGGCGGTCGAGTCGCCGGAGTACGTGCGTGAGCTGGTCACCCACCACGTCGGTGGTTACCTGAAGATCGCCCCGGAGCACACCGAGCGTGGTCCGCTGGACAAGATGATGAAGCCGGGTATCGGCACCTACGACCGCTTCAAGCGCATGTTCGAGAAGTTCTCGAAAGAGGCGGGCAAGGAGCAGTACCTGATCCCTTACTTCATCGCCGCCCACCCGGGTACCACCGACGAAGACATGATGAACCTGGCCCTGTGGCTCAAGGGCAATGGCTTCCGCGCCGACCAGGTGCAGGCGTTCTATCCGTCGCCGATGGCTTCGGCCACCGCCATGTACCATTCGGGCAAGAACCCGCTGCGCAAGGTCACCTACAAGAGCGAAGGGGTGGAGATCGTCAAGAGCGAGGAGCAGCGCCGCTTGCACAAGGCGTTCCTGCGTTATCACGATCCAAAGGGCTGGCCGATGCTGCGCGAGGCGCTGCAGCGCATGGGGCGCGCCGACCTGATCGGGCCAGGCAAGCACCAGCTGATCCCGCTGCACCAGCCGGCGACCGACACTTACCAGAGTGCGCGGCGCAAGAACTCGACCCCGGCCGGCAGCCACAAGGTGGGCAAGGACCAGAAGATCCTCACCCAGCACACCGGCCTGCCGCCGCGCGCCAGCGATGGCAGCAAGCCGTGGGACAAGCGCGAGAAAGCCAAGGCCGAGGCGTTCGCCCGCAACCAGCAGGCGGCCAAGGAGCGCAAGGAAGCGGCCAAGGGTGGTGGCGGCAAGGGCAAGAAGCCGCGCCAGCCGGTCATTCCGCGCTGATCATAAAAGGGGCTGCAAAGCAGCCCCTTCCAGGTCAATCAGGCTGCTTGTCGACCCACTTCGGCACCACCGGCGCAACGAAGCTGTCCATCCCATCCAGCAACTCATCCGGCCGCTCCCCGAGCAACAGCATTGCCCGGTGCTGTGGCCGCACGAAGCCTTCCTCGACAATATGGTCGAGGAACCCGCCGAGCTTCGCATAGAACCCATTCACATCGAGCAGGCCCAGCGGCTTGGCGTGATAGCCTAGTTGCCCCCAGGTCCACACCTCGAACAGCTCCTCCAGCGTGCCCAGGCCACCCGGCAGGGCGATGAAGGCGTCGCTGAGTTCGGCCATGCGCGCCTTGCGCGCATGCATGCCATCTACCACCTCCAGGCGGGTCAGGCCCTTGTGGCCGATTTCGGCGTTCATCAGGCTTTCAGGAATGATGCCGACAACCTCGCCACCCGCCGCCATGGCGGCATCGGCGACGGTGCCCATCAGGCCGACCGCGCCGCCGCCGTACACCAGCGTCAGGCCACGGCGGGCGATGGCCTGGCCGAGGGCGACGGCGGCTTCACGGTAGGCAGGGTTGGCACCGATGCTGGCGCCACAGAAGACACAAACGGAACGTACAGGCATTGCTTATCTCCCTTTACATGCGCGCACAGGGTAAGGCGCATGCCTGTCGGTTCCAAGGGGATCATTCGGGGCGGGCGAACTCGCAGACCGCCGAACCGGCCGCGCCACAGGCGTAGGCTGCCAGCAGGCTGCGCATCATGCTGCTCAATGTCATGACATTGCTCCTAATTGAGAGGTTGTCTCATCGTCCATTAAGAGGGCATGATGTGCACTTTGATTGGTTGTATACAATCCATTGAACAAATCTACTGGCTGGCGACTTGACACCCCTTGACCCATATCAGGTACGGGCGTCCGGTTTTCAGGCAGTCTCGCAATTGATAAAACCCTGCCAAGGAGATTCATGATGTTTGCGAAAGCTGTAGCGGTATCCCTGCTGACCCTCGCCAGCGCCTCCGTCTTTGCCGCCGACTGCAAGGTGACTGTCGACTCGACCGACCAGATGTCGTTCAACACCAAGGAATTCACCGTCGACAAGAGCTGCAAGACCGTCGAGATCGAACTGACCCACGGTGGCAGCCTGCCGAAGAACGTCATGGGCCACAACCTGGTCATCAGCAAGACCGCCGACATGCAGGCCATCGCCACCGAAGGCATGTCGCAAGGCCTGGACAAGGATTACATCAAGGCCGACAACGCCGCGATCATCGGCCACACCAAGATGATCGGTGCCGGCGAAAAAGACACCTTCAAGCTCGATACTTCCAAGCTGGAAGCCGGTGGCGACTACAGCTTCTTCTGCACCTTCCCTGGCCACATCTCGATGATGAAGGGCAAGGTCGTCGTCAAGTAAGCGACGCCTGACGCAGTACCCTTGTGGGAGCGGGCTTGCCCCGCGATGGCGAAGGTGAAACCACCAACGTCATCGCAGGGCAGGCACGCTCCCACAGTTGTTTCCATAGCCGGATCAAGGGGCGAACGGCAGCTCGCGCTTGTGCTGGGTCTTGCGGTAGGTGGCGACGATGATGTCGAACGCCTCCTGGCTCACCGGCTCACCGTGCAGGAAGGCGTCGATCTGCTGGTAGGTCACGCCGTGGGACGCTTCGTCCGGCTTGCCCGGTTCGAGGTCTTCGAGGTCCGCGGTCGGTACTTTTTCCACCAGCGATTCCGGCGCGCCAAAGCTGCGCGCAATGGAGCGCACCTGGTTTTTCACCAGCCCGCTCAGCGGCGCCAGGTCGCAGGCCCCGTCACCGAACTTGGTGAAGAAGCCCATCACCGCTTCGGCCGCGTGATCCGTGCCGATCACCAGGCCCGCACGGGCACCGGCGACGGTGTATTGGGCGACCATGCGCGTGCGCGCCTTGACGTTGCCAACGACGAAGTCGACCAGGGTCGGCGAGCCGTTTTTCAGTTCCTCGACCTCCGCCGCCAAGGCCTTTACGGCTGGCGCGATGTCGATGGTGTGCACCTCGTCGGCCTTGATCACCTCCAGGCAGGCCTGGGCGTCGTGCTCGTCGTGCTGCACGTGGTACGGCAGGCGCACGGCGATGAAGGTATATGCCTTGTCGCCGGTTTCGTCGCGCAGCTCGCTGATGGCGCGCTGCGCGAGCAGGGCGGCGGTCAGCGAGTCGACACCGCCACTGATGCCCAGCACCAGGGTCTTGAGCCGGGCATTGGCCAGGCAGTCCTTGATGAACGCCACGCGCCGGGCCACTTCCTGCTCAAGGGCGGCAGCATCGGCGAATGGCGGCTGCACCTTGAGCGCCCGGGCAATCTCTTGCTGAACGGCTTGCATGGGTTACTCCTTGCTGGGGACTTTGAATACGTGGCGCATGTAAGCGACGAAGTTTTCGTCACGGCACTGCGTCTTGGCGGCTTCGTCGGAGATCTTCGCCACCGGCGAGCCGTTGCAGTCGGTCATTTTAAGCACGATGTTCATCGGTGCCACGCCGGGGATGTCGCACGTCAGGTTGGTACCGATGCCAAAGCTGACGTTGATGCGCCCGCGCAAGGCACGGAAGATTTCCAGCGAGCGGGTCAGGTTCAGGCCATCGGAGAACACCAGGGTCTTGGTCATCGGGTCGATACCGAGCTTCTGATAATGGGCGATGGCCTTTTCCGCCCAGGCCACCGGCTCGCCCGAGTCGTGGCGCAGGCCATCGAACAGCTTGGCGAAGTACAGGTCGAAATCCTTCAGGAAGGCATCCATGGTGATGCAGTCGGTCAGGGCGATGCCGAGCAGCCCACGGTACTCGCGCACCCAGCAGTCCAGGGCGGCGATCTGGCTGTCGATCAGCCGTGGGCCTAGCTGCTGGTGGGCCATGATCCATTCGTGGGCCATGGTGCCCAGGGGCTTGATATCCAGCTTCCATGCCAGGTCGACGTTGCTGGTGCCGACGAAGCGGCCCGGGAACTCATCGCGCAGCACCCGCACCACGTCTTCCTGCACGCGGCTGGAGAAGCGCCGGCGGGTGCCAAAGTCGGCCACCTGCAGTTCGGCCAGTTCGTCGACGCTGGCGTGGGCGCGCAGCCAGTCGAACTTGCGATATAGCTGGTCGCGGGCTTCGGCCAGGCGCATGCGCGGGTGCAGGTGGCGGTTGCGCACTTCGCTGATGATGGCCAGCAGCGGCACTTCGAACAGGATCACATGCAGCCATGGGCCTTTCAGGCGCAGGAACAGTTGGTCGTTCTCGATGCCGATGCGCACATAGCGCAGGTTGAAGCGGAACAGGCGCAGGAAGCGCAGGAAGTCCGGCTTGAGGAAGCTGATGCGCTCGAGGAAGGCCAGTTGGCCGTCATCCAGGGTCAGCTCGCTGAGCAGCTCGAGCTGGTTGCGGATCTCGCCCAGGTAGGGCCGCAGGTCCTCGCCGTTGCGGCAGCGAAACTCCCATTCGACATCGGCGTCCGGGTAGTTGTGCAGGACGCCCTGCATCATCGTGAGCTTGTAGAAGTCGGTGTCGAGCAGGTTGTGCACGATGCGCTCGGCGAATGCGCTCTCGCTCATCAGGGGGAAGCTCCAAAGCGGGCAATGGCGGCTATTGTGCCAGCCTTTTGCTTTTGCATGTGCTCACATCGCGGGGCAAGCCTGCTCCCGCATCGCCCGCGATCATGGCCGCGACAGGTAATTTACCGTGCGCCAGCTAGCCTTCAAACAGTGCTCCCTGTAGCAGTCGCGCACCAGTGGTGTGCAGTTCGGTGACGTCCGCTGTTACAGCGCGGTTGCACGTTAACACTTGCGAGGGTTGCAATGATGGCGGGCGATGGTTGCTCCTTGTCTAGGCGTGTGGGTGCCACTTGCCGTGCGGCAGACGGTTGCACGCTCAATAAAGAAAAGGCCGCCGGTCGCCTCTGTTCATCCCTTGTCGTGTGTTTTCCCGGAAGACAAAACCACTGGCACGGCCCTTGCTCGGAGCACAGGGCTGAGAAGTTGTAGTGCCAACCAAAAAAAATATTCTAGGAGCACCACCTCATGTCGCAGACGTTTTACAAGAAAGGTTTCCTGGCACTGGCTGTAGCCACCGCACTGGGTGTTTCTTCGTATGTTCAGGCCGACATCAAGATCGGCGTCGCGGGCCCGATGACCGGAGCCAACGCAGCGTTTGGCGAGCAGTACATGAAAGGTGCGCAGGCCGCGGCCGACGTGATCAACAAGGCCGGCGGCGTCAACGGCGAGAAGATCGTGCTGGTCAAGGGCGATGACGCTTGCGAGCCGAAGCAGGCAGTATCCGTGGCCAACCGCCTGGTCGACCAGGACAAGGTGGCGGGCGTGGTCGGTCACTTCTGCTCCTCCAACACCATCCCCGCTTCCGAGGTTTACGATGAGGCCGGCGTGATCGCCATCACTCCCGGCTCCACCAACCCGCAGGTGACCGAGCGCGGCCTGTCCGCGATGTTCCGCATGTGCGGCCGTGACGACCAGCAGGGCATCGTCGCCGGCAACTACATTGTCGACGTGCTCAAGGGCAAGAAGGTGGTGGTGCTGCACGACAAGGACACCTATGGCCAGGGTCTGGCCGACGCCACCAAGGCCCAGCTGATCAAGCGCGGCGTCACCCCGGTGCTGTACGAGGGCCTGACCCGCGGCGAGAAAGACTTTAGCGCGGTTGTCACCAAGATCCGCGCCGCAGGTGCCGATGTCGTCTACTTCGGCGGCCTGCACCCGGAGGCCGGCCCGCTGGTGCGCCAGCTGCGCGAGCAGGGCCTGAAGGACGTGGCATTCATGTCCGACGACGGCATCGTCACCGACGAACTGGTGGCCACCGCCGGCGGCGCCCAGTACACCAACGGCGTGTACATGACCTTCGGCGCCGACCCGCGCCTGCTGCCCGACAGCAAGGCGGTGGTCGAGGAGTTCCGCAAGAACGGCACCGAGCCTGAAGGCTACACCCTGTATGCCTACGCCTCGGTCCAGGCCCTGGCCGCCGCGTTCAACGGCGCCAAGTCGAACAAGGGCGAGGACGCCGCCAAGTGGCTCAAGGCCAACCCGGTCAAGACCGTCATGGGCGAGAAGAAGTGGGACCAGAAGGGCGACCTGACCGTCTCCGACTACGTGGTCTACCAGTGGGATGCCAACGGCAAGTACCACCAGCTGGAAAAACAACAATAACAACGGCATCCGGCCCGGGCGCGCGATGCCCCGGGCCGTTGCCCCGCGGTACCTGTCATTGTCAGTAGATGTGCACAGTTCTGCGCTGCGAGGGCCGCTGCATCCGGGCCCTGCGTGGTCGGCGCTCGTGCAATCTCAATCAGGTGAGATTGCGTTATGGATGGTATTTTCCTGCAGCAACTGGTCAACGGCCTGACCCTCGGGTCGGTCTATGGCCTGATCGCCATCGGCTACACAATGGTCTATGGCATCATCGGCATGATAAACTTCGCACACGGCGAGGTGTACATGATCTCCGCGTACCTCGCGGCGATCAGCCTGGCATTGCTGGCCTACTTCGGTATCGAGTCGTTTCCGCTGCTGATGCTGGGCACGCTGTTGTTCACCATCGTCGTCACTGGCGTCTATGGCTTCACCATCGAACGCATCGCCTACAAACCCCTGCGCAACTCCACTCGCCTCGCGCCCTTGATCAGCGCCATCGGCATTTCGCTGATCCTGCAGAACTACGCGCAGATCAGCCAGGGCGCCCGCCAGCAAGGCGTGCCGACCCTGCTCGAAGGCGCCATGCGCGTCGAAGTGGGCACCGGTTTCGTGCAGCTCACCTACACCAAGATCTTCATCCTGGTGGCCGCTTTCGTCGGCATGGGCCTGCTCACCTACGTGATCAAGTACACCAAGCTCGGGCGCATGTGCCGGGCCACGCAACAAGACCGCAAGATGGCCTCGATCCTGGGCATCAACACCGACAGGGTGATCTCCTACGTGTTCGTCATCGGTGCGGTGATGGCCGCGCTGGCGGGCGTACTGATCACCATGAACTACGGCACCTTCGATTTCTACGCCGGCTTCATCATCGGCATCAAGGCCTTCACCGCCGCGGTGCTCGGCGGTATCGGCTCGCTGCCGGGGGCCATGCTCGGCGGGATCATCCTGGGGATTTCCGAGTCGTTGTTCTCTGGCCTGATCAACTCCGACTACAAGGACGTGTTCAGCTTCTCGCTGCTGGTGATGATCCTCATCTTCCGTCCCCAAGGCCTGCTGGGTCGCCCGCTCGTGGCTAAGGTGTGAACATGTCCGTTGCCAATACTGCCTCTGCTTCGCAAACCAAGGGTTTCGACCTCAAACGCAGCCTGCTGGAGACCCTCGTCGCCGGCCTGCTGGCCCTTATCGTCTTCGGCCCCGTCGTCGGCGTGGTGCTCGATGGCTACACGTTCAACGCCGAACCCGCCCGCGTCGCCTGGCTGGTCGGTGGCGTGATGATCGGGCGTTTCATCCTCAGCCTGTTCCTGCAGACGCCGACCGGCCAACGCATGCTCCAGGGCTTCGACAGCGGCGGTTCGGGCGTGCATGTGCTGGCGCCGAACTACAAGTCGCGCCTGCGCTACATCATCCCGGCGCTGATCGTCATCGCCATCGTGTTCCCGATCTTCGCCAACAAGTACCTGCTGACCGTGGTCATCCTCGGCCTGATCTACGTGCTGCTGGGGCTGGGCC
This sequence comes from Pseudomonas sp. RC3H12, assembly GCF_018596375.1. Taxonomy (NCBI): domain Bacteria; kingdom Pseudomonadati; phylum Pseudomonadota; class Gammaproteobacteria; order Pseudomonadales; family Pseudomonadaceae; genus Pseudomonas; species Pseudomonas sp. RC3H12. Next base: position 5,488,228 of record NZ_CP075595.1, read on the forward strand.
TGAACATCGTGGTCGGCCTGGCCGGCCTGCTCGACCTGGGCTATGTGGCGTTCTACGCCATCGGTGCCTATGGCCTGGCGCTGGGCTACCAGTACCTGGGCCTGGGCTTCTGGAGCGTGCTGCCACTGGCGGCCATTGCCGCGGCGCTGGCGGGGTGCATCCTCGGCTTCCCGGTGCTGCGCATGCATGGCGACTACCTGGCCATCGTCACCCTTGGCTTCGGTGAAATCATCCGCCTGGTGCTGAACAACTGGCTGTCGTTCACTGGCGGCCCCAACGGTATGCCGGCGCCGTCGCCGACCTTCCTGGGCCTTGAGTTCGGTCGCCGGGCCAAGGACGGCGGGGTGCCGATCCACGAGTTCTTCGGCTTCGAATACAACGCCAACCTCAAGTTCGTGTTCATCTACGCGGTGCTGTTCCTGGTGGTGCTGGCGGTGCTCTACGTCAAGCACCGGCTGACCCGCATGCCGGTGGGCCGCGCCTGGGAAGCCTTGCGCGAGGACGAGATCGCCTGCCGCTCGATGGGCCTGAACCACGTACTGGTCAAGCTTTCCGCGTTCACCCTCGGCGCGTCCACCGCAGGCCTTGCCGGGGTGTTCTTCGCCACCTACCAGGGCTTCGTCAACCCATCGTCGTTCACCTTCTTCGAGTCCGCGCTGATCCTGGCCATCGTCGTGCTCGGCGGCATGGGCTCGACCGTGGGCGTGGTGATCGCGGCGTTCGTGCTGACCGTGGCGCCCGAGCTGCTGCGCAGCTTCTCCGAATACCGGGTGCTGCTGTTCGGCGTGCTGATGGTGCTGATGATGATCTGGCGACCGCGGGGGCTGATCCGCATCAGCCGTACCGGCGTGGTCCCGCGTAAAGGAGTGGCGCCATGAGCGACGAAGTCATTCTGTCTGTAGACAACCTGATGATGCAGTTCGGTGGGATCAAGGCGCTCAGCGATGTCAGCCTGCAGGTCAAGCGTAACCAGATTTTCGCCCTGATCGGCCCCAATGGCGCGGGCAAGACCACGGTGTTCAACTGCCTCACGGGTTTCTACAAGGCCACCGGCGGGCGGATCGAGCTGAACGTGCGCGGCAGCCACACCAACGTCATCCAGCTGCTCGGCGAGCGCTTCCGGGCGGCGGACTTCGTTTCGCCGGCACGCTTCGCCAACCGCCTGTACTACAAGATGTTCGGCGGTACCCACCTGGTCAACCGCGCCGGGCTGGCGCGCACTTTCCAGAACATCCGTCTGTTCAAGGAAATGTCGGTGGTGGAGAACCTGCTGGTGGCCCAGCACATGTGGGTCAACCGCAACCTGCTGGCCGGGGTGCTCAATACCCCGGGTTATCGCAAGGCCGAGAGCGATGCCCTCGACCATGCGTTCTACTGGCTGGAGGTGGTCGACCTGGTGGACTGCGCCAACCGCCTGGCCGGTGAGCTGTCCTACGGGCAGCAGCGCCGCCTGGAGATTGCCCGGGCCATGTGCACCCGGCCGAAGATCATCTGCCTGGACGAACCGGCTGCCGGCCTCAACCCCCAGGAAACCGAAGCGCTGAGCCGCATGATCCGCGTGCTGCGCGACGAGCATGACATCACCGTGGTGCTGATCGAGCACGACATGGGCATGGTCATGAGCATCTCCGACCACATCGTCGTGCTCGACCACGGCAACGTGATCGCCGAGGGATCACCGCAGGATATCCGCCACAACCCGACGGTGATTGCCGCCTACCTGGGTGCCGACGAAGAGGAACTGACATGAGCGCGCCCATTCTCGAGCTGAAGGACCTGGATGTGTTCTATGGGCCGATCCAGGCCCTGAAGAAGGTCTCGATGCACATCAACGAAGGCGAGACGGTCAGCCTGATCGGCGCCAACGGCGCGGGCAAGTCCACGCTGCTGATGTCGATCTTCGGCCAGCCGCGCGCGGCATCCGGGCAGATCGTCTATCGCGGCACCGACATCACCCGCAAGTCGTCGCACTACATCGCGTCCAATGGCATCGCCCAGTCCCCGGAAGGGCGCCGGGTGTTCCCCGACATGAGCGTCGAGGAAAACCTGATGATGGGCACCATCCCGATCGGCGACAAACATGCCGACCAGGACATGCAGCGCATGTACGAGCTGTTCCCGCGGCTCAAGGAACGGCGCAACCAGCGGGCCATGACCATGTCCGGGGGCGAGCAGCAGATGCTGGCGATTGCCCGGGCGCTGATGAGCCGGCCCAAGCTGTTGCTGCTCGATGAGCCGTCGCTGGGGCTGGCGCCGATCGTGGTCAAGCAGATCTTCTCGACCCTGCGCGAGCTGGCGCAGACCGGGATGACCATTTTCCTGGTCGAGCAGAATGCCAACCATGCATTGAAGCTGTCGGACAGGGCCTATGTGATGGTCAACGGGCAAATTCGCATGACCGGGACTGGGCAGGAGCTGTTGGTCAACGAGGAGGTGCGTAACGCCTACCTGGGCGGGCACTGAAGTAAATCGTGGGGCAAGTCGGTGCGGCAACCCGACTTGCCCCGCGATGCGTTTTATGCCTTTCAGCACATGTGGACAACTTGTCGCATATCTTTCCTGCAGCACACCACAATCCCCACGCAAGCCATTGTTTCCACAGCTGGAAAACTTTCCACGGATTATGTGGAACCGCCTGTGGAAAACATGGTGGCACCTTGCTCAAGCCCTTGTGTAACAACGCCTCCAAGGATCTGTTCGTTTTTTGATCAGGTCTTGCTTGTGCATGATTTATCGAGGGTTTTTAGCAGCAGCGCGGTTCATCCACAGCTATCTGAGTTCTGTGGATAAGTCTGTGAAAAAACTTTGGACAGACCGCCGCAGACGGCAGGTTGAAAGCGTTGCGCCATCACGGGCAGATGTCCACAGCAAGCAAAGGTTCCCTGGAACCGACAAGTTGCCCCCAATCTGTGGGGAAAGCCTTGTGGATAAGATGCGCATAGCCTGACGAAAGCCCCCAATCACGGGGCTTTTCAGCGTCTGTACGTTTTTTGACCAGTGGCTGAAACGGTTGTCGACAACGCTTGCGCCGGGCATGCTGCAAGGCCTGCCGAGCACACCCAAGGAGAAGAGCATGACGTCCACCGTATTCATCACTGGCGCGACTTCCGGTTTCGGTGAGGCCACCGCCCGCCGTTTCGCCGATGCTGGCTGGAAGCTGGTGCTCACCGGTCGCCGCAAGGAGCGCCTGGATGCGCTGTGCCAAGAACTCTCGGCCAAGACCGAGGTGCATGGGCTGGTGGTCGATGTGCGTGATCGCCAGGCCATGGAAGCCGCCATCGCCAGCCTGCCGCCGAGCTTCGACAAGCTCCAGGGCCTGGTCAACAATGCCGGCCTGGCACTGGGTGTGGATGCGGCGCAGAACTGCAGCCTGGACGACTGGGAAACCATGGTCGACACCAATATCAAAGGCCTGATGTATACCACCCGCCTGTTGCTGCCGCGCCTGATCGCCCACGGGCGCGGCGCGTCAATCCTCAATGTCGGTTCGGTGGCGGGCAACTACCCGTACCCGGGCGCGAATGTGTATGGCGGCACCAAGGCCTTCGTCGGCCAGTTCTCGCTGAGCCTGCGCTGCGACCTGCGCGGCACTGGCGTGCGGGTCAGCAACATCGAGCCGGGGCTGTGCGAAAGCGAGTTCTCGCTGGTGCGTTTCGGCGGCGACCAGGCCAAGTACGACGCCACCTACGCCGGTGCCGAGCCGATCCAGCCGCAGGATATCGCCGAGACCATCTTCTGGATTCTCAACCAGCCGGCGCATATCAACATCAACAGCCTTGAGCTGATGCCGGTGAGCCAGGACTGGGCAGGGTTCTCGATCGACCGGTCGGCGAAAGGCTGATTCGCCGATGATCGCGGGGCAAGTCGCATCGGAGCACCGCCCCGCGATAGCGTCAGATCAGGCGCTGCAGACCTTCGAGGCAGGTCGCCAGGTGGTAGGGCGTGGTCGAAGGCATGTCATGGCGGCTCACTGCCCCCTCGCCATCGCGGCACTCATGCCAGCCGCCTTCATGCAGGAAGCGTGACTCCAGCGCCGTGAGCTGTTCCAGCAGCCGCGCCTCGCTTCCCGGTCGCAGGGCCAGTGCCCGCAGGTACTCCACCTGCGCCCAGATACGCTGTGTCGCGTCGATCACCTTGCCGTCCACATCCAGCATCGCCAGTACCGCAGCATCCTTCACGCCGCACTGTTCGGCGAAGTCGAAGGCCCGCTCGATGGAGGCATGCAGCGCAGTACCGCGCAGCAACTCGGAAGTGTCGAGCAGATAGAACCATTCGAACTGGTGTCCCGGCTCGAACCAGTTATCCACAGCCCCGCGCGGTTTCTCCAGCATCAGGCCGTGTTGCGGCTCGATGAACTGCGCCTGCAAGCCGTCGCACAGCTGCAACAGCGAGTGACGCACCTCTTCATCCTCACGTACCGCCAGCACTTGCAGGAAGGCTTCGGCCAGGTGCATCTGCGGGTTCTGCAGCGGGCCGCTGCCCAGGTCTGACCAATCCTCACCCAGGCTGGCCTCGTACAGGCCATCGTCGCGGGCGAACTGCTCGTGGATCACCTCGAGGGCACCATTGAGCGTGGCTTCCACCAGCCCTTCGCCGACCTTGCCCAGGTAATGGGCGCAGGCGAAGACGATGAAGGCATGGGTGTAGAGGTCCTTGCGCCGGTCCAGCGGCTTGCCCTGGGCGTCGATGCTATAGAACCAGCCACCGTGCTCGGCGTCGTGGAAGTGCTTCTGCAGTGAGCGGAACAGCGCCGCGGCGCGCTCGGCGGCACCCGGTTGTTCTATACGGCTGCTGAACAGGTACAGCTGGCGGGCGCAGGCCATGGCCCGGTAGCGTTGCACCGGCAGTGGCCGGTGCTGGGTGTCCAGGGCTTCGTACGGCAGGGCCATGTCGGCGTTCCAGCCCGGGCCTTGCCACAGCGGCACGATGCGCTCGGCGAAGTGCTGTTGGAAACGGGTCAGTGCGGGACGGGGGTCGGACATGGTGGCGCTCGTGGACGGTCGGGCAGGGCGCCATGGTAGCAGAAGTGACAAGGGGTTCGTGGGGCACCGCCGCTGCCACGATCCGGCCTGGGCGAAAATCTCAGCCGGGATTGCCCAGGCCCTGCCAGTGCCGCGCACCGACGAAGATGAAGCGCAGCTGCTGGGTGATCTTTTCCTGTGCCGTCAGCGCCTGTGCATGGCCCGGTTCGGGGCTGTCGATCAGCTCGGGCAGGGTGGCGAACACGGTCTTGACCACCAGGTCGGCCATCACCGCCAGGGCGGCGCCGTCCAGGTGCCGCCAGCGCGGCATTCGCGCAAGGTCGGTGGCCAGGTCGCTGCTGATGTCCTGGCGCAGGCGGGCGATGGCCTGGCGCACCGGTTGCGAGCCGCCGTACTGCTCGCGGGCGAGGAACAGGAATTGCGCGCGGTGGGCGGCGACCACGTCGAGGAAGATGCGCACCGAGGCATCGGTGATGCCACCCAGCTCGAATTCGTTATGGCGCACCAGGCGGATGGTCTGGCGGAAGGTGGTGTCCACCTCAGCGACCAGGGCAAGGCCCAGGGCATCCATGTCGGGGAAGTGGCGGTAGAAACCGGTGGGCACGATGCCAGCGGCCTTGGCCACCTCGCGCAGGCTGATGCTGCCGAAACCCCGGCCGCTTTCCATGAGCAGGCAGGCGGCATCCAGCAGGGCCTGGCGGGTTTGTAGCTTCTGTTCGGCGCGCGGCAGCATGGGGCAGGCTTCTATGACGGTACGGCTGGGCATTCTGGATAGAAAAACGAAGCCCGGTCAATGGACCGGGCTTGGAGGGGAGCAGCTACCGCACGGAGGGTTGTTCTTTTCGGCCATGGCGATCAGCTCACACGGCTGAGTTCGACCAGGCGATCCGAGCCACCCTCGGCTACACGGTTGTTGCGTTCGTTGAGGCGATCGGAACCACCTTCAGCGACGCGGTTGTTGCGTTCGATCAGGCGATCGGAACCACCTTCAGCGACGCGGTTGTTGCGTTCGATCAGGCGATCGGAACCACCTTCGGCGACACGGTCGTTGCGTTCGATCAGGCGATCGGAACCACCTTCGGCGACACGGTCGTTGCGTTCGATCAGGCGATCCGAACCACCCTCGGCGACACGGTCATTGCGTTCGATCAGGCGATCAGAGCCACCTTCGGCAACACGGTTGTTACGTTCGAGCAGGCGTTCGGCACCGCCTTCGGCCACGCGGCCTGCACGTTCCTGCAGGCGCTCGGCGCCACCTTCTGCCAGGGTGTTCAGTGGTTGGCTGACGGTGATGGCGCTGGAGCGCGACTCGGCGCTCAGGTGCTGGTCTTCGGCTGGCAGGGCGAAGGCGTTGGCAGCAAGTACAGACAGGGTCAGGCTCAGCAGCAGATGGCGTTTCATGATTCGGTGCTCCTCTGGGGGGCTGGAAAGTGGGTACGGAGCCAATGCTACGCCCGGTAACTCCAGAGAAAAGTTCATCAGGATAATGGTAACAATCGACGGCATTGATACTGTGCTTGGAGCGCTCTGGCTCAATGTTTTCGGCGATGCGCCGAGTATTGAGGCACGCCGACTCCCCGGTAACACTGCCACGCTCCGTAGACCAAAAGCTGAGAAAATCGTCAGGAAAATCTTGGTTATCATGCTGCGCGGATTAAACCCGGCGGGTTTTCATCAGTCCGACATAATGAGTGCCATCGTCGCGCCGCCTTCCATGCAGTCAGGAGAATCACGCAATGACGCGCCCTGCCAGAATCATCGTCTGGACCTTCGCCACCCTGGCCACCCTGTTGGCAATCCTGGTGGTGGTGATCGCCACCTTCGACTGGAACCGCGTCAAGCCGTTGCTCAACGAGAAAGTCTCCGAAGCCCTGCACCGGCCTTTCGCGATCAATGGCAACCTCGCCGTGCACTGGCGCACCGAACCCGAGGAGGGCGGCTGGCGTGCCTTCGTGCCCTGGCCGCACTTCACCGCCGAAGACCTCACCCTGGGCAACCCCGAATGGCTCAAGGAGCCGCGCATGGTGGGGCTGGAGCGGGTGGACTTCCGCCTGGCGCCGTTGCCGCTGATCGTCCAGCGCATCAGCATCCCGCGCATCGACCTGGTCAAGCCCAGTGCCAGCCTCACCCGCCTGGTCGATGGCCGGGCCAACTGGGTGTTCGACTTCGGGCCCAAGGATGAGCACGAGGAGCCGTCGAAGTGGGTGCTGGACATCGGCGCGATCGGCTTCGACCAAGGCAATGTCAGCTTCGACGACCAGACCCTGAAAACCAGCATGAAAGTGCAGGTCGACCCGCTGGGCAAGCCGATTCCGTTCAGCGATATCGTCGGCAAGGCCCGCGCCGAGAAGGCCGGCAACGCCCAGGACTATGCCTTCGGCTTCAAGGCCCAGGGGCGCTACAAGGGCCAGGCAGTGGCCGGCACCGGCAAGATCGGCGGCCTGCTGGCGCTGCAGGATGCCAGCCAACCCTTCCCGCTGCAGGCCGACGTGCGCATCGGCGATACCCACGTGGCCCTTGCCGGTACCCTGACCGACCCCCGCAACCTGGGGGCCCTCGACCTGCGCCTGAAGCTCTCCGGCAGCAGCCTGGGCAACCTCTACCCGCTGACCGGCGTGACCCTGCCCGACACCCCACCCTACGCCACCGACGGCCACCTGAGCGCCAACCTGCAGGCCGCCGAGGGCGCGCATTTCCGCTATGAAGGCTTCAACGGCAAGATCGGCGACAGTGATATCCACGGCGACCTGGCCTTCGTCGCCAGCCAGCCCCGGCCAAAACTGTCCGGCAACCTGGTCTCCAATCAACTGCTGTTCAAGGACCTGGCACCGCTGATCGGCGCCGACTCCAACGCCGAGCAGAAGGCCCGCGGCGGCGCCAGCAAGCAGCCGGCCAACAAGGTGTTGCCGGTAGAGGAGTTCCGCACCGAGCGCTGGCGGGCGATGGATGCCGACGTGACCTTCGCCGGCAAGCGCATCGTGCACAGCGAGAAACTACCGTTCAATGACCTGTCTGCCCATGTGATTCTCGAGGATGGCCTGCTGCGCCTGGAACCGCTGCGCTTCGGCGTGGCCGGGGGCAGCCTCGATTCCAACATCCGCCTGGACGGGCGCAGCACGCCGATGCAGGGGCGCGCCCAGCTCACCGCCCGGGGCTTCAAGCTCAAGCAGTTGTTCCCCAGCTTCGCGCCCATGCAGACCAGCTTCGGCGAGCTCAACGGCGACGCCGATATCAGTGGCCGGGGCAACTCGGTGGCGGCGTTGCTCGGCACTTCCAACGGCGACCTGCGCCTGCTGATCAACGATGGCGCCATCAGCCGCAGCCTGATGGAGATCGCCGGGCTCAACGTGGGCAACTACGTGATCGGCAAGCTGTTTGGCGATGAGGAAGTGAAGATCAACTGTGCCGCGGCCGATGTCGGCATCAAGGAGGGCCTGGCGACCACCCGCCTGTTCGTCTTCGATACCGAGAACGCCATTATCCACATCGACGGCACGGCCAATTTCGCCAGTGAGCAACTGGACCTGAAGATCACCCCGGAATCGAAAGGGCTACGGCTGTTCTCACTGCGCTCACCGCTGTACGTGCGTGGGCCTTTCGCCAAACCGAGTGCAGGTGTGCAGGCAGTGCCGCTGGCGCTGCGTGGTGCGGGGATGGTGGCGTTGGGTGTGGTGGCGGGGCCGGCGGCGGGGCTGCTGGCGCTGATAGCGCCGAGCAGCGGCGATGTGCCCAACCAGTGCACGCCGTTGTTGCAGCAGATGCGCGCCGGCAAGGCACCGGCGGCGGTGAAGGCCAAGAAGTAGGGGCGCTGCGCGCCCCCATTATTCACAACCCCTGCAACAGATCCGACATATCGTCGGCGTGTTCTTCTTCCTGGGCCAGGATGTCTTCGAAGATGCGCCGCGTGGTCGGGTCCTTGTCGCCGATGTACTGGATGATCTCGCGGTAGCTGTCAATGGCGATCCGTTCGGCCACCAGATCCTCCAGCACCATCTCCTTCAATGAACTGCCCGCCACGTACTGGGCATGGGAATTCTTGGTCAGGTTGTCGGGGTTGAAGTCCGGCTCGCCGCCCAGCTGTACAATGCGTTCGGCCAGCTTGTCGGCATGCTCGGCTTCCTGGGTGGCGTGCTCGAGGAATTCGGCGGCGGCGACGCTGGCCTTGATACCGCTGGCCATGAAGTAGTGACGCTTGTAGCGCAGCACGCAGACCAGCTCGGTGGCCAGCGACTCGTTGAGCAGGCGCAGGATCTTCTCGCGATCGGCGTGGTAACCCTCGGTCACCGCGCCTTGCTCGACATGCTGGCGGGCACGTTCGCGCAGGGTTTTCACATCGGTCAGTTCAACGCTCATGTTCATCTCCGAAAGGATCAGGGTAGTCATGGGGTGTCATGCGCCGTGGACGGCGTCGCTGTCTTCCTGGCGTTGCTTGCAGGTCTTGAAGCCCTTGGCGTCGACATGGCCGGTGGCGTCGAAGCGCACGTAATAGGGCTGTTGCTGGCCATCGCGGTTGAGGATGTAGTCATTGCAGGTGCCGCCGTGGGGCAGGTCGCTGACATTCGACGGGCTGCCGCCGATGGCGATGACCTTCTGCATGGTCATGCCGTGCTCTACCTGCTTGACCAGCGGCTCGTCGCGGTAGGTGACGTAGTCCACCGGGTTTTCCGGGCGGCTGCCGCAGGCGGCGAGGGTCGCGCTTGCCAGAAGGATGGCCAGGGTCTGCTTGTACATGGTCCCGCTCCTTGCTCAGGGTCTGTTCTGCTTGGAACCGCACGGCGCGCCGGGAGTTCGATTGCGAATGACGCAGGGCACGCTGTAGTGTGGGCCGGTCGTCCATGGAAAAGGGCAGGGTGATGAGTCAGGAACTGGCCACGCGTTATCCACTGGTGCTGGTGCCGGGCATGCTCGGTTTCGTGCGGGCACTGCTGTATCCCTACTGGTTCGGCATTGTCCCGGCATTGCGCCGGGGCGGCGCGCAGGTATATCCGGTGCAGATATCGCCGCTGCATTCCAGCGAGGTACGCGGCGAGCAGCTATTGATCATCATTGAGGACATCTGCCGACGAACAGGGGCCGAGAAGGTCAACCTGATCGGCCACAGCCAGGGCGCGCTCAGTGCCCGCTATGCGGCGGCGAAGCGGCCAGACCGGGTGGCCTCGGTGACCTCGGTGGCCGGCCCCAACCATGGCTCGGAACTGGCCGATCACCTTGAACGCACGGCGCCGGGCGACTCTGCCAAGGGGCGCATCCTCAAGGCCGTGCTGCATGGTTTCGCCGTGCTGCTGGGCTGGCTGGAGACCGGCTGGCGCCGGGATCCGCTGCCGATCGACGTGCATGCCTCGCACCAGTCGCTTACCAGCGCCGGGGTGGCGCTGTTCAACCAGGCTTATCCACAGGGGCTGCCCGAGGTCTGGGGCGGCGAGGGGCCGGCCGAGGTGAACGGCGTGCGTTACTACTCCTGGTCAGGCACCTTGCAGCCGGGCCGCACCGACCAGGGCTTGAACCGCTTCGACGGCAGCAATCGCTTCTGCCGCTTGTTTGCCCGCAGCTTCGTGCGCGAGAAGGGCCACTGCGACGGCATGGTCGGGCGCTTCAGCTCGCACCTGGGCCAGGTGATCGGCGACGACTATCCGCTCGACCACCTGGACATCGTCAACCAGTCCCTCGGCGCCGTGGGCAAGGGCGCCGAGCCTGTGCGGCTGTTCACCGAACATGCCGCGCGGCTCAAGGCCGCGGGGGTGTGACCGTGCGCCGTACTGGCGTTGTCCAGCGCTCGGCCAGCAGCACGCCGACCAGTGTCAGCAAACCGCCGACCAGGTGATAACTGGCCAATTGCTCGTCCAGCACCACGGCGGCGATCACCGCCGTGACCACCGGCAGCAGGTTGAAGAACAGCGTGGTGCGGCTCGGGCCCAGGCGATGCACGGCCTGCATCCATACTCGCGGCGCGACCATCGAGGCCAGCAGGCCGGCATACAGCACCAGGCCGAGGTTGTGGCCGTTCAGCCCGGTCTTCGGTGACAGCACGAACAGCGGCAGCAGCACCAGGATCGCCACCAGCACCTGCAGGTAGAGCAATTGCAGCGGCGGCAGGCGCAGCTGCCATTTCTTCAGCAGGAAGCTGTACAGCGCATAGGCGAGGGTGGCCACCAGCATCATCAGGTCGCCACTGTTCAGGCCCTGGTGCAGCAGCGTGCCGGGCTGCCCGGCCGAGACGACTTCAAGCACGCCGAAGAACGACACGATCGCGCCCAGCAGCGCGCCGTAGCTCAGGCGCTGGCCCAGCCAGGCGATGGACAGGGCCAGTGACATCAGCGGCATCAGCGAGAGGATGATGCCCATGTTGGTGGCGCTGGTGATGCTGGCGGCGAAGTACGCCAGGCTCTGGTAGATGGCCATGCCCAGCACGCCCAGCACGAACACCTTGCCCAGGTGCGGGCGGATCGCCGCGCGGTTGCGCCAGACCTGGGGCAGCAGGAACGGCGTGAACAACAGGCCGGCCAGCAACCAGCGGTAGAAGCCGATCTCGGCCGGGAAGATGGCCCCTGCGGACATCTTGGTGACAACGGTGTTGCCGGCCCAGATGAGGATGGCGATGAGGGGGAAGAGGTAGTTCATTGGGACTCTCAAGTAACGGGTGTCCCCTGCAGGAGCGGGCTTGCCTGGTCCTGCAGGGAGGGTGTGACGGCGGGTATTATCGCTTGTCTGCTTGCATGCCTATACTTCCATCCAGACAACCGACCCCGCGAAGCAGACAGCATGGCCCGCAAGTACCTCGACATTCCGCGCTTCGACCAGCTCCCGGCCCCGGTGTACTTTCGCTACGACGAATTCGGCGCCGACACCCACAGCGCCCCGCACCGTCACCCCTGGGGCCAGCTCAACTACGCATCCCATGGCCTGATGCACCTGGACGTCGAAGGCCAGCGCTTCATCTCGCCGCCGCACTACGCCGTGTGGGTGCCGCCGGATACCGAGCATGGCTGCTACAACCCCCAGGCCATCGTCTACCGCTCGGTCTACCTTGACCGCAGCTTGTGTGCCGGGCTGCCTGCACAACCCTGCAGCCTGGTGATCAGCGACATCCTCAAGGCGATCCTCGGCGACTTCGCCCGCCGCGACCTGCGCATCGCCCGGGACGAGCGTGACCAGCGCCTGGCACAGGTGCTGCTGGACCAGTTGCACCTGGCGCAGACCCAGACCTGCTACCTGCCGTTCGCCCGCAGCGACAGCCTGCGCCAGGTGCTTGAAGGATTGCATGGCGAGCCCGGCGACAACCACCCGCTGGCCCACTGGGCCGCGCAGGTGCATGTCAGCGAACGCACCCTGGCCCGGCAGTTCCTGCGTGAACTGGGGATGAGCTTCGGCGAATGGCGTTTGCGCCTGCGCTTTCTGCGCGCCATCGAGGCGCTCGAGGCGGGCACCGCGATCCAGGCCATCGCCTTCGACCTCGGCTACAGCAGCGCGTCGGCCTTCATCGCCATGTTCCAGCGCCAGGCCCAGTGCACGCCGGAACAGTACCGACGGCGGGCGCGGACAGAGATGTAAAAATTCTTGTCTACACTCAGCTGCGACGAGCGCGCATCCGGCGCGCAGGCAAGGAGACCACTCCATGAAGCTGCTGCACGTACCCCTGCTGGTGTTGGGCATGTTGATCGCGGGGCAAGGATTCGCCGCCACCGCGCAACAGGAAAAGATGAAGACCTGCAACGCCGACGCGACCGCCAAGGCGCTCAAGGGCGACGAGCGCAAGGCGTTCATGAGCACTTGCCTCAAGGCCAAGCCTGCCGCCACCCAGCAGGAGAAGATGAAGACCTGCAACGCCGATGCCACCACCAAGGCGCTCAAGGGCGACGAGCGCAAGACCTTCATGAGCGACTGCCTGAAGAAGAAATGACCTGCGCCTATGCCTCTGCCTTGAAGGCTGGCAGACTGCGGGACTTTCCGCTGTCTGCCGTCGAGGCTGTATGACCTTCACCCCCCGCCAGGTCACCCTGGCCAGCTGGATCATCGTCATGGCCGGCCTGTTGCTGGCGCTGCCCCTGAAGCTGCTGCCGAGCCTGCTCGCCGGCCTGCTGGTGTTCGAGCTGGTCAACATGCTCACCCCCAGGCTGCAGCCGCTGATCGCCGGGCAGCGTGCGCGCTGGCTGGCGGTGGCGCTGCTCGGCACCTTGGTGGTGAGCACGCTCACCCTGCTGATTGCCGGCGCCTTCAGTTTCCTCCTGCACGAAGCCGAGAACCCCGGCGCCTCGCTGGACAAGTTCATGGGCCTGGTCGAGCGTGCTCGTGGCCAGTTGCCACCGTTCATCGAAGCCTACCTGCCGGCCAGCGCCGCCGAGTTCAAGGTGGCCATCGGCGAATGGATCAAGAGCCACCTGAGCGACCTGCAACTGGTCGGCAAGGGCATGGCGCACATGTTCGTGACCCTGTTGATCGGCATGATCCTCGGCGCCATCGTCGCCCTGCAGCGCATCCCCGACATTTCCCGGCGCAAGCCCCTGGCCGCGGCCTTGTTCGAGCGCCTGAGCCTGCTGGTGCAGGCGTTTCGCAACATCGTCTTTGCGCAGATCAAGATCTCGTTGCTCAACACCTTCTTCACCGGCATCTTCCTTGCCGTGGTGCTGCCGCTGTTCGGCGTGCACCTGCCGCTGACCAAGACCCTGATCGTGCTGACCTTCCTGCTCGGGCTGCTGCCGGTGATCGGCAACCTGATGTCCAACACCCTGATCACCATCGTCGGCCTGTCGCTGTCGATCTGGGTGGCGATGGCGGCACTGGGGTACTTGATCGTTATCCACAAGGTCGAGTATTTCCTCAACGCGCGGATCGTCGGCGGACAGATCAGTGCCAAGGCCTGGGAGCTGTTGCTGGCGATGCTGGTGTTCGAGGCGGCGTTCGGCCTGCCGGGGGTGGTGGCGGGGCCGATCTACTACGCCTACCTGAAGAGCGAGTTGAAGCGGGCTGAGCTGGTCTGATCATCGCGGGGCAAGCCCGCTCCCAAAGCAGCCAAGAACCTGGCGTGGGAGCGGGCTTGCCCCGCGATAAGGTCTTCGAATCAGAGCACGCCGTAACGCTTGCGCGCCTCGATCGCCAGACCGCTGCCGATGCTGCCGAAGATGTTGCCTTCCACATGCCGCGCATTGGGCAGCATCGCCGCCACGCTGTTGCGCAGCGCCGGAATGCCGCTGGAGCCGCCGGTGAAGAACACCGTGTCCACCTGGCTTTCGCTCACGCCCGCCTTGGCTAGCAGTTCACTCACGCTGCCGCGCACGCGCTCGAGCAAACCGTCAATTGCATCTTCGAACAGTGCCCGGGTCAGCTCGGCCGACAGCTGCGGCTCGATCCGGCCAAAGTCGATGCTCCGGCTGTCGCGCTCGGTCAGCTCGATCTTGCTGGCCTCCACCTCCATCGCCAGCCAGTGCCCGGCGCGCTGCTCGATCAGCTTGAACAGGCGGTCGATACCCAGGGTGTCCTCGATGTCGTAGCGCATGCTGCCCAGGGCCAGCTGCGACTTCTGCGCATACAGGGCGTTGATGGTGTGCCAGGTGGCCAGGTTGAGGTGGTAGCTGGTGGGCATCAGCGCGCCGCTTTTCATCCGGCTGCCATAGCCGAACAGCGGCATCACACCCTGCAGGCTCAGCTGCTTGTCGAAGTCGGTACCGCCGATGTGCACGCCGCCGGTGGCGAGGATGTCGTCCTGGCGCTCGGCCACCAGGTGGCGCTCGGGCGACAGGCGGATCAGGGTAAAGTCCGAGGTACCACCGCCGATATCCACAATCAGCACCAGCTCTTCACGGCTGATGCCCGACTCGTAGTCGAACGCCGCAGCGATCGGCTCGTACTGGAACGACACGTCCTTGAAGCCGATCTTGCGCGCAACTTCCGCCAGGGTATCCTCGGCCTCCTGGTCGGCGGCCGGGTCTTCGTCGACGAAAAATACCGGGCGGCCCAGCACCACCTGGTCGAATTCGCGGCCGGCATCGGCTTCGGCGCGCTTTTTCAGCTCGCCGATGAACATGCCCAGCAGGTCCTTGAACGGCAGGGCGCTGCCCAGCACGCTGGTGTCGTGCTTGATCAGCTTGGAGCCCAGCAGGCTCTTGAGCGAGCGCATCAGGCGGCCTTCGTAGCCTTCCAGGTACTCGTGCAGGGCCAGGCGGCCGTACACCGGGCGACGTTCCTCGATGTTGAAGAAGACCACCGACGGCAGGGTGATCTTGCCATCTTCCAGGGCGATCAGCGATTCGGCGCCAGGGCGGTGCCAGCCGACCGTGGAGTTGGAGGTACCGAAGTCGATGCCGAGGGCACGGGCCGGGGATACGTCAGACATGGAGAAAGCTTCCGGAGGCAAAACGGCCGCGCAGTTTATGCCGTTCTGCGGCTAAATCAAGACCGGTCGTCTGCGATAGCGCAACCCCGGATGAGCCTTGAAAGGCTATGCTTGACCCCAATCTTCAGTAGCAATACGTACATTCACATCGGTGATCCATAGATGGACTTCAAAGACTATTACAAGATACTCGGCGTCGAGGCGAGCGCGGACGACAAGGCGATCAAGGCCGCGTACCGCAAGCTCGCGCGCAAGTATCACCCCGACGTCAGCAAGGAGCGTGACGCCGAGGACAAGTTCAAGGAGGCCAACGAGGCCTACGAAGTGCTTGGCGACAAGGACAAGCGCGCCGAGTACGACGAGATCCGCAAATACGGCGGCCAGCATGGCCGGCCGTTCCAGGCGCCGCCTGGCTGGGAGTCTCGCAGCGGTGGTGGCGGTGGTTTCGAAGGTGGCGATTTTTCCGATTTCTTCAGCTCGATCTTCGGCGCCCGGGGTGGCAACCCCTTCGGTGGCGGCGGTGGCCGGCAACAACGCAGTGCCGGCAGGCGAGGGCAGGACGTGGAACTGGAACTGGCGGTGTTCCTCGAGGAAACCCTGAACAAGGAATCCAAGCAGATCAGCTTCCAGGTGCCGCAGACCAACGCTGCCGGCCAGCGCACCGGGTTCACCACCAAGACCCTGAACGTGAAGATCCCCGCCGGGGTGACCGACGGCGAGCGCATCCGCCTCAAGGGCCAGGGCGCGCCGGGCGTGGGCGGCGGGGCCAACGGCGATTTGTTCCTGACCATCCGCATGGCACCGCACCCGCTGTTCGATGTCGAAGGTCATGACCTGATCATTACCGTGCCGCTGGCACCGTGGGAGGCGGCACTCGGCGCCAAGGTGGCCGTGCCGACTTTGACCGGCAAGATCAACCTGACCATCCGCCCCGACAGCCAGAGCGGCCAGCGCCTGCGGGTCAAGGGCATGGGCCTGTTGAACAAGCAGGGCGAGCGCGGCGACCTGTACGCCCAGCTCAAGGTAGTGATGCCTGCCCAATCCGATGACGCAGCGCGCGCATTGTGGACCCAGCTCTCCGAGAAAGCCGCGTTCAACCCGAGGACTCAATGGAGTAAGTGATCATGAGCAGCACCCTGATCGTTCAACTGGACATGCGTACCCTTTGCCAGGAAGCCGACCTCACGGCCGATTGCGTGATCGAGATCGTCGAGCACGGCATCGTTGAACCTTCGGGGCGAACGCCGGAGGAATGGGTGTTCGACGACCGCGCGCCGGTCACTCTCAAGCGTGCGGTGAAGCTGCATGATCAGCTGGAGCTGGAGTGGGAAGGGGTGGCCCTGGCGCTTGAGCTGCTGGAAGAGGTACAGCAGTTGCGCAGCGAGAACCACATGCTGCGCCAACGGTTGGGCCGGTTTACCCAGATGTAAACGTTGTGGGGCCGCACGGCGGCCCCTCGGGCTTCACAGCTGTGCCCCAGGATCGAGCATCAATTGCATGAAGGTCAGGTCCAGCCAACGGCCGAACTTCACGCCCACCTGCGGCATCTGCCCGGTCACCACGAACCCCAGCCGCTCATGCAGGCGCACCGACGCGGTATTGCCGCTCTCGATGGCGGCGACCATCACATGCTTGTCGCAAAGACGCGCTCGGTCGATCAGCGCTTCCATAAGGACGGGCCCTAGGCCCTTGCCGCGCTGGTCGCCACGGATGTACACCGAATGTTCGACCGTATGGCGGAAGCCCTCGAACGGCCGCCAGTCGCCGAACGAGGCGTAACCCAGCACGCCGCTGTCATCCACCGCGACCAGGATTGGATAACCCTGCTGCGCGCGGGCCTCGAACCAGCCCCGGCGATTGGCCAGGTCCACCGGGGTTTCGTTCCAGATCGCCGTGGTGTTGGCCACGGCGTCGTTGTAGATGTCGAGGATGCCCGGCACGTCGTCGATCAGGGCGTCGCGGATCTGGTAACTCATGACAGCGTCTCGCAAGGGAAGTGGTTGCAGATTAAATGGTAACCAGGCCGCGCACACCTTCAGCCTGCATGTTTTCGCCGCGGCCGCGCTGGACGATCTCGCCGCGGGCCATGACCAGGTATTGGTCGGCCAGTTCCTCGGCGAAATCGTAGAACTGCTCCACCAGCAGGATGGCCATGTCGCCACGGTCGGCGAGCTTGCGGATCACCGCGCCGATCTCCTTGATCACCGACGGCTGGATACCTTCGGTGGGTTCGTCGAGGATCAGCAGGCGCGGGCGGCTGGCCAGGGCGCGGCCGATGGCCAACTGTTGCTGCTGGCCGCCAGAGAGGTCGCCGCCACGGCGCTGTTTCATCTGCTCCAGCACCGGGAACAGTTCGTAGATGAACGCCGGCACTTCCCGTGCCTCACGGGCGGGGAAGCGCGACAGGCCCATCAGCAGGTTTTCCTCCACGGTCAGGCGCGGGAAGATCTCGCGGCCCTGGGGCACGTAGGCGATGCCGGCCTGGACCCGTTGCTGGGGCTTGAGCGTGGTGATCGGCTTGCCTTCCCATTCTACGCGGCCCTCGCGGGCTGGCAGCAGGCCCATCAGGCAGCGCAGCAGGGTGGTCTTGCCCACGCCGTTGCGCCCGAGCAGGCAGGTGACTTCGCCGACCTTGGCCTCGAAGGACAGGCCGCGCAGGATGTGACTGCCGCCGTAGTACTGGTGCAGGGTGTCGATTTTCAGCATGTCTTGCCCTTGTGTGATTTGTGCGTGGGAGTGGGCTTCAGAGGCCTACCTACCGAGATACACCTCGACCACCCGCTCATCCTCCTGCACCTGCGCCAGCGACCCTTCGGCCAGGACACTCCCCTGATGCAGCACCGTCACATGGTCGGCAATGCTGCCGACGAAGCCCATGTCATGCTCCACCACCATCAGCGAATGCCGGCCCGCCAGCGAGCGGAACAGCTCGGCGGTGAACTCGGTCTCGGCGTCGGTCATCCCCGCCACCGGTTCGTCCAGCAGCAACAACTGCGGCTCCTGCACCAGCAGCATGCCGATCTCCAGGAACTGCTTCTGCCCGTGGGACAGCAGACCCGCCGGGCGTTGGGCCAGTGGCAGCAGGCGCAAGGTGGTCAGCACCTCATCGATGCGCTGGCGCTGCTCGCCACTCAGGCGCGCCGCCAGGCTGGCCCACACCGACTTGTCGGCCTTCAAGGCCAGCTCCAGGTTCTCGAACACCGTCAGCGCCTCGAACACCGTGGGCTTCTGGAACTTGCGGCCGATCCCGGCCTGGGCGATCTGGTACTCGCTCATGCGGGTCAAGTCGAGGGTGTCGCCAAAGTAGGCGCTGCCGCTGTCGGGGCGGGTCTTGCCGGTGATCACGTCCATCATCGTGGTCTTGCCGGCGCCGTTGGGGCCGATGATGCAGCGCAGTTCGCCGACGCCGATGTACAGGTTCAAGTCGTTGAGCGCCTTGAAGCCATCGAAGCTGACGCTGATACCCTCCAGGCTCAGCACCGTGCCGTGGCGGGTGTCGAGCCCGGCCTCGCGGCGCCGGCCCAGGCCGATGGCCTCGCGACCGCTGCCGACCTGGTCGAATATCGGTTCCAGCATGAATTCCGGGTGCACCGGGGGCACGCTTCTCATGGCTGGCTCCTTTTCTTCAGCAGGCCGACCACGCCCTTGGGCAAGTAAAGGGTGACGAGGATGAACAGCGCGCCGAGAAAGAACAGCCAGAACTCGGGGAACGCCACGGTGAACCAGCTCTTCATGCCATTGACCAGGCCGGCGCCAAGCAGTGGCCCGATCAGCGTGCCGCGTCCGCCCAAAGCCACCCACACGGCGGCTTCGATGGAGTTGGTCGGCGACATCTCGCTGGGGTTGATGATGCCCACCTGCGGCACGTACAGCGCCCCGGCCAGGCCGCACAGCACGGCGCTGAGCACCCACACCAGCAGCTTGAAACCGCGTGGGTCGTAGCCGCAGAACATCAGGCGGTTCTCGGCGTCGCGCACGGCGGTGAGCAGGCGCCCGAACTTGCTCTGGGTCAGGCGCCAGCACAGGAACAGGCTGCCCAGCAGCAGGCTCACCGTGAGCAGGAACAGCACGGCCCGGGTGCCCTGGGCGGTGATGTCGAAACCGAGGATGGTGCGGAAATTGGTGAAGCCGTTGTTGCCGCCAAAGCCCGTTTCGTTGCGGAAAAACAGCAGCATCCCGGCGAAGGTCAGGGCCTGGGTCATGATCGAGAAGTACACGCCCTTGATCCGCGAGCGGAAGGCGAAGAAGCCGAACACCAGCGCCAGCAACCCCGGCGCCAGCACCACCAGGCACAGCGCCCAGGCGAAGTGCTGGGTGCCGGCCCAGTACCAGGGCAGCTCGCTCCACGACAGGAAGGTCATGAAGCCCGGCAGACCATCCCCGGCCGCCTGGCGCATCAGGTACATGCCCATGGCATAGCCGCCAAGGGCAAAGAACAGGCCGTGGCCCAGCGACAGCAACCCGGCATAGCCCCACACCAGGTCCAGGGCCAGGGCGACGATGGCGTAGCAAAGAATCTTGCCCACCAGGGTCAGGGTATAGGCCGAGACCTGCAACGCGTGCCCGTCGGGCAGCAGCGACAGCAGCGGCAGGGCCAGCAGCACCAGGACGACAACGGCGCCGACGGCCAGCGACACCCGAGTGCCGGCCTTGCGCGTGGCAGTGACAATCAATGGCTGGTTCATCAGTCGATTACCCGTCCCTTGAGGGCGAACAGGCCTTGCGGGCGCTTCTGGATGAACAGAATGATCAGCGCAAGGATGAGGATCTTGCCCAGCACCGCACCGATCTGCGGCTCCAGCAGTTTGTTGGCGATGCCCAGCCCGAAGGCCGCCCACAGGCTGCCGGCCAGCTGGCCGACACCACCGAGCACCACCACCAGGAACGAGTCGATGATGTAGCTCTGGCCCAAGTCCGGGCCGACGTTGCCGACCTGGCTCAGGGCCACGCCGCCGAGCCCGGCGATGCCCGAGCCGAGGCCGAAGGCGAGCATGTCGACGCGCCCGGTGGACACCCCGCAACAGGCCGCCATGTTGCGGTTCTGGGTGACAGCCCGCACGTTCAGGCCCAGCCGTGTGCGGTTGAGCAGCAGCCAGGTGAGCAGCACCACGGCGAGGGCGAAGCCGATGATCACCAGGCGGTTGTACGGCAGCACCAGGTTGGGCAGCACCTGGACGCCGCCCGACAGCCAGGCCGGGTTGCTTACCTCGACGTTCTGCGCGCCGAAGAGCAGGCGCACGGCCTGGATCAGGATCAGGCTGATGCCCCAGGTGGCCAACAGGGTTTCCAACGGACGGCCATACAGGTGGCGGATCACCGTGCGCTCCAGGGCCATGCCGACCCCTGCGCTGACGGCGAATGCCACCGGCAGGGCGATCAACGGGTAGAACTCGATGGCACTCGGAGCGTAGCGCTGCAGCAGCACCTGGACCATGTAAGTGCTGTAGGCGCCGAGCATCAGCATCTCGCCGTGAGCCATGTTGATCACCCCGAGCAGGCCGAAGGTGATCGCCAGGCCCAGCGCGGCCAGCAGCAGGATCGAACCCAGCGACAGGCCACTGAAGGCCTGGCCGAGCAGCTCGCCAACCAGCAGTTTGCGCTG
Source organism: Pseudomonas sp. RC3H12 (assembly GCF_018596375.1). NCBI lineage: Bacteria > Pseudomonadati > Pseudomonadota > Gammaproteobacteria > Pseudomonadales > Pseudomonadaceae > Pseudomonas > Pseudomonas sp. RC3H12. The sequence continues at coordinate 5,509,139 of NZ_CP075595.1, forward strand.
CACCTGGGCCAGGCTGGTTTCGGCGGCGGTGCGCACGGCGGCGTCGGTTTCGGCGCCGGGTTGTAGTAGCGCTTCGAGGCGGGTGCGGGCCAGCGGGTCACCGGTTTCGCCGAGCAGGCGCACGGCGGCCAGGCGTACCGCGGGCTCGCTGGCGCCCAGTTGCAGGTTGGCCAGGGCCAGGCCGAGGGCAGCGTGCACGGCGGCGTCGGGTTCGCTGGCGAAGCGCCGGTCTAGGAAGGCCATTTGCGCGGGTTGTGCGCTTTTTTGCAGTTGCTGGGCGGCCGCTAGGCGTACGTTGGTCTGGTCGCTGAGTAACTGATGGCTGGCCAGGGCGTTGTCGATCAGGCCGCGCAGGCGGTTGTTCAGGCGCAGTTTGCGCGTGTCGTTTTCGGCGATGCGGCCCTGGCGCAGGTTGTCCAGTAGCGGCAGGCGTGCGGCTTCGGGTTGCGCGGCCCAGGTTTCGAGCAGGCGCGCCTGTTCGGCGGGCTTGGCGCTGAGGAAGAATTCGCCCTCGCTGGCTTGGGTGGCCAGGGGCAGTAGCAGCAGTAATGTCAGCAGGAGTCTGAGCATGCGAGGCGTCCTGGAAAATCGGCAGTGGATTCATCGCGGGGCAAGCCCGCTCCCACGCCGATCTCGTCAGATGATGGGGGCGGCGTGGGAGCGGGCTTGCCCCGCGATAGCGTCAGTTGCCCTTCACCGCATAATCCGGCCGCTTGTCATTCCCCGGAATGAACGGGCTCCAAGGCTGCGCCCGCAGCGGCTGCTCGGTTTCCCACACCACACTGAACTGCCCGTCATCCTGGATCTCGCCGATCATCACCGGCTTGTGCAGGTGGTGGTTGGTCTTGTCCATGGTCAGGGTGAAGCCCGACGGTGCCTTGAAAGTCTGCCCGGCCAGTGCTTCACGCACCTTGTCGACGTCGGTGGACTTGGCTTTCTCGGCGGCCTGCGCCCACATGTGGATGCCCACGTAGGTGGCTTCCATCGGGTCGTTGGTCACCGCCTTGTCAGCGCCTGGCAGGCCCTTGGCCTTGGCGTAGGCCTTCCAGTCGGCGACGAACTTCTGGTTCACCGAGTTATCCACCGACTCGAAGTAGTTCCACGCGGCCAGGTGCCCCACCAGCGGTTTGGTGTCGATGCCGCGCAGCTCTTCTTCGCCCACCGAGAACGCCACCACCGGTACGTCGGTGGCCTTCAGGCCCTGGTTGGCCAGTTCTTTGTAGAACGGCACGTTCGAGTCGCCGTTGACCGTGGAGATGACCGCCGTCTTGCCGCCGGCGGAGAACTTTTTGATGTTGGCAACGATGGTCTGGTAATCGGCGTGGCCGAACGGCGTGTACACCTCTTCGATGTCCTTGTCGGCCACGCCTTTGCTGTGCAGGAAAGCGCGCAGGATCTTGTTGGTGGTGCGCGGGTAGACGTAGTCGGTGCCCAGCAGGAAGAAGCGCTTGGCGCTGCCGCCGTCTTCGCTCATCAGGTATTCGACGGCAGGAATGGCCTGCTGGTTGGGGGCGGCGCCGGTGTAGAACACGTTCGGCGACATCTCTTCACCCTCGTACTGCACCGGGTAGAACAGCAGGCCGTTGAGCTCTTCGAACACTGGCAGCACCGACTTGCGCGACACCGAGGTCCAGCAGCCGAACACCACCGCGACCTTGTCCTGGGTCAGCAGCTGGCGGCTCTTTTCAGCGAACAGCGGCCAGTTGGACGCCGGGTCGACCACCACCGGTTCGAGCATCTTGCCGTTCACGCCACCCTTGGCGTTGATCTCGTCGATGGTCATCAGCGCCATGTCCTTGAGCGAGGTCTCGGAAATGGCCATGGTCCCGGACAGCGAATGCAGGATGCCGACCTTGATGGTCTCGGCGGCCTGGATGCTCCAGCTCAGGCCCATCGCGGCGATCGATGCGCTGAGGGTGAAGGCCTTGATCAGACTGCGTCGCTTCATGTGCTCACTCCGATGTGATGGTGGGGGTTGGCCAGGTCGGAGATTGCAAAGGCTGTGCCGAGCGATGGAAGGTGCGTGATAGAGCGGCTGTGCGACGAATCGGGGCGCGGGGAGGGGCCAGGATGGTGCTTGCTGCACAGGCCTGCACAGGATTGGGGCCGGGGGCGATGAACACTTTTGACACATAAGCGGTACTTGAGTACCGTGCCGCACCGCAGTAGTTTCTGCGGTTCGGGATTGGCGTCCCGTATTCGGAACCGGGCACTTCGCTCTCGCGAAATCTGTGCCCCGCATGGTTGCACCCGTTATGGGCGGAGCTGTGTGTGGGAGCCTTCGGGCTCGCCGGCCTTCCGACCGGTAACGCCAACCCGCACGGCTCCGTCCACCCATATTGGCGTATGGGCTCGGAGAAACACTTCGGAAATGTTGCAAGGAGTAGCACCATGCTCAAGAAGATCGTTCCAGATCCACCGTTCGCATTTATCGAGATCGCCACCTTTCATCGAGAGGTGCAGCCATGAACCAGGAATCACTGGTCAACCTCACCCCGCGCAAATCACGTCCGGTCACCGCCAGTTCCCACTTTGGCACCTGCAATCACGCCCACGCGCCGATGCTCTCGGTACAGGCCGGGGTCGATAGCGAGGATGCGCTGGTGTGCGCCGTGGCGGCGTTGAAGGCGGCCTATGAGACCAATGCCGCGGCATTGGAGAAGGCCGCAGATCCGTTGCGCAGTTTGCTGACGGCAACGGAGAACTCGCTGGAGAAAGGCCTGGCGCTGGCCGAAGCCGTGCTTGAAGGGTTGGAGCAAGGCTAGCGGGCCTCATCGCGGGGCAAGCCCGCTCCCACGCCGACCTCACACGGCAGGCGTGGGAGCGGGCTTGCCCCGCGATGGGTTCAGGATCAGTTGTTCGACGCCCCACGCACGGCGGTACGCGGCTGACGCCTGCTGCGCACAAACTGATAGGTCACCGCCAGGATCACAAACCAGATCGGCGTCACCACCAGCGCCGAGCGCGTATCGGCCTCCAGGCTCAGCAGCACCAGGATGCCGGCGAAGAACACCAGGCACACGTAGCACATGAAGCGCCCGCCGGGCATCTTGTAGGTGGATTGTTCATGCAACGCCGCACGTTGCTTGCGGTAGCTCAGGTACGACAGCAGGATCAGCGTCCAGACGAACATGAACAACACCGCCGACACCGTCGTCACCAGGGTGAAGGCTTCGATCACATTGGGTACCAGGTAGATCAGCACCGCGCCCAGCAGCAGGCAGGTGCAGGAGAAGTACAGGCCGTTGGCCGGCACCGCGCGGCGCGAGAGTTTCTCGAACGCCTTGGGTGCATCGCCCTCCTGGGCCAGGCCGAACAGCATGCGGCTGGTGGAGAACACGCCGCTGTTGGCCGACGAGGCCGCCGAGGTCAGTACCACGAAGTTGATGATGCTCGCCGCCGCCGGCAGGCCGGCCAGCACGAACAGCTCGACGAACGGGCTCTTGCCCGGCACCACGTCGCGCCATGGGGTCACGGCCATGATGGCAATCAGCGCCAGCACGTAGAACACGATGATGCGGATCGGGATCGAGTTGATCGCCCGCGGCAGGGTGCGCTCGGGGTTCTTCGCTTCGGCGGCGGTGGTGCCCACCAGCTCGATGCCGACGAAGGCGAAAACGGCGATCTGGAAGCCGGCGAAGAAGCCCAGCAGGCCATTGGGGAACATGCCGCCGTCATTCCACAGGTTGGTCAGGGTGGCGGTATGGCCTGACGGTGACTGGAAACCGGTGATGACCATGTACAGGCCGGTGGCGACCAGGCCCATGATGGCGATGATCTTGATCAGGGCGAACCAGAATTCCATCTCGCCGAACATCTTCACCGTCACCAGGTTCAGCGACAGCAGCAGGGCCACGCAGCTCAGCGCCGGTATCCACTGTGGCAGGTCGGGGAACCAGAATTGCGTGTAGGCAGCAATGGCGACCACGTCGGCGATGCCGGTGACCACCCAGCAGAACCAGTAGGTCCAGCCGGTGAAGTAGCCGGCCCAGGGGCCGAGCAGGTCGGCGGAGAAGTCGATGAACGACTTGTAGTTGAGGTTCGACAGCAGCAGCTCGCCCATGGCGCGCATGACGAAAAACAGCATGAAGCCGATGATCATGTAGACGAAGATGATCGACGGGCCGGCCAGGCTGATGGTCTTGCCCGAGCCCATGAACAGGCCGGTGCCGATGGCGCCGCCAATGGCGATGAGCTGGATGTGGCGGTTGGTCAGGTTGCGTTGCAGGTGCTGCTCTTCGGAGGGTGTCTGGGAGGTCCGGGTCATAGGCTGCATTCCATTGAGGGTCAGTCTTTTTGTGAGCGAAAGCCGAGTAGGCTATCACGTCGCGTTCCAATCGCGGGTGTGGCAGATCGGCACGATCTTGGCGGTACGGCGTGATGCTCGACATGACTGGAATCAATGGTTGTTGGTGCTGGCCTCATCGCGGGGCAAGTCGCATCGACGCACCGCGATGCGACTTGCCCCGCGATGCGGTTTCAGGCGTGGACCACCTTGCGTTGCCGCACCACCAGGCTATCCACCACCCACATCACCACCATGGACAACCCCACCAGTGGGAAGGCGATGCCCAGCACCAGCATCACCGCCACTGCTGTCTTCCAGCGCGGTAGGTCATGGCGCAGCGGCGGTACGCCGAGCCCACCGGCCGGCTTGCGCTTCCACCACATCACCAGCCCGCTTACCGAACCCAGCAGGATCATCAGGCATACCAGCAGGATGACGAGCTGGTTCAACGGCCCGAACATCTTCCCTTCGTGCAGCATCACCCCCAGCTCCGTGGCGCGGGCCACCGGGCTGTAGTCCTGCCAGCGCACGTCGGCCAATACTTGGCCGGTGTACTGGTCGACATGCAGGGTGGCGTCGTTGCGTGGATCGTCGGCGAACACGGCGATAGTGAACACGCCGTCGGCACCGGTCGGCAGGGTGATGCTGTAGCCCGGTTCGACCTTGCGCAGGGTGGCGACATCCTCGACCTGCTGCAGGCTGACCTGCGGCGCCGCCGGGGCGTGATCCATCATGTGATGCCCTGCATGCTCGGCATGGGCGCCGGACACCGGCATCGGCGTGTTCTCCATCGCCCACGGCACGGTCTGGCGGTGGGCGCTGTTGAGGTCGCGCGCTTCTTTATCGGACTTCGGCACGTCGTTCCACATGGCCGCCGGGAAGCGGTTCCACAGGTCGGCGTACTGCTTGCCCCACAGTCCGGTCCAGGTCATGCCGCTGAGCAGCATCAACAGCAGCAGGGCTGAACCCCAGAAGCCGGTAACGGCATGCAGGTCGCGCCACAGCAAGCGGCCGCGCGCGCTGAAACGTGGCCACAGCACGCCCGCGCTGCTGCGCCCGCGTGGCCACCAGAGATAGAGGCCGGACACAACCAGGACGATGCCCCAGCCGGCCGCCAGTTCCACCAGCCGGTCACCGACCGTGCCGACCATCAGTTCGCCATGCAGAGCGCGGGCGATGGCCTGCAGGTTCTGCTTGCCATCCTGCTCGCCCAGCACCTTGCCGCTGTACGGGTCGACGAAGACATTCATCTCGCGCCCGCCGTCATGCACCACGAACTGCGCGCTGCGCTCGGCGTTGATCGCTGGCAGGTACTGCCCCACCTGGCCTTGCGGATAAGCCTGGCGCACGTTGGCCAGCAGGGTGTCGGCGGCCTGCCGGTGATGACCGGCCTCGACCACCATCAGCTCGCGGTACATCAACGGATCGAGCTGCGGCTTGAACAGGTAGATGATCCCGGTGATCGCCAGCAGGATCATGAACGGCGCCACGAACAGCCCGGCATAGAAATGCCAGCGCCACGCAAGGTTGTAGAAGGAAACGTTTGGTTTGCTCATTAGAGCCTCCCGTAGACCTTAAGTGGGCGCGGTCAGGTCCCGCGCCCGTTTGTTGTTGTCAGAAGCTGAAGTCGACCTTGGTCCAGAAGGTCCTGCCTGGCTCGTTCACCGGCTGGGTACTGTTGGCCGGGTAGCCGAACCCGGCGTTCCCGGCCAGGTTCAGGTGCTCGGCGTAGGCCTTGTCGAACAGGTTGTCGACGCCCGCGCTGAGCTTGAGGTTGTTGTTCACCTTGTAGGCACCGTTGAGGGAAAACACGCCGAAGCCGGCGCTCTTGTCGTAGTCCTTGCCCACCACGTTGCCCTGGTTCTGGGCGATGCGGTTCTGCTCGGCCACCAGGCGCCACAGGGCGCCGACGCTCCAGGTGTCGCGGCTGTAGGTCAGGCCCAGGCGGCTTTCCAAGGGCGGCATTTGCGGTAGCGCCTTGCCATCACTGCTGTTCTTGCCCCAAGCGTAGGCTAGCGTGGCGTCGGCCTTCCAGTTCTCGCTCAGCTTGTAGGCCGCGCCCAGTTCGCCGCCCATGATGCGGGCGTCGATGTTCTGCGCCTGGGAGGTGAGGTTGCCCATCATGTTGCGTTGGTAGTCGAACAGGATGTAGTCGCGGATCTGGCCAACATAGCCCGATGCCCAGGCTTCCAGACGCTCGTCGCGATACTGGATGCCGAAGTCGAGCTGGGTGGTTTTCTCCGGCTTGATGCCGTCGAAGGCGTTCACCGAGCTGGCCGGGGCGCGCTTGGGCGAGAACAGCTCCCAGTAATCGGGGAAGCGCTGGGTGTGGCCGAGGCCGATGTAGGTGGTGGCGGGGATCGCCGCCAGGTCATGCTCATAGCGCACGAAACCGCTGGGCAGCGTGTCGGCGCGGGTGTCGCCCTCGGTGGCGCTGCCCTTGCGGAAGTCGCGGGCTGAGGCGCGGTCCAGGCGGGCGCCGGTGATCAGGCGGTCCTCGCCGGTCGCATACCAGGTGAGCTCGCCGAAGGCGCCGTAGTTGTGGAAGTCGGCATCCTTGGTCCAGGGCTGGCCCTTGTGCGCGTTGACCCCCATGCCGCCACGCTGGCGGTGCTCGTTGGTCTGCGCGTCGATGCCGCTGATCAGTTGCACGTCAGCCCAGCGCCAGGTGGCCTTGATCCGCGCACCCATGGTGCGGCGGTCGACGTTGCTGACCATGGGCATGCCCATCATGCCGCTGCCCGACGGGGTGCGCAGGGTGTAGTTGTCCATCACATGGTCGGCATAGTTGTAGTAGACCTGCGCCTCGACCTTGTCGAGCACCTCGCCGAGGTTGGCCTTCTCGAAGCGCAGCCCCAGGCTTTCACGCTTGAACTGCGAACCGTCCATGCCACGCCCGGCGGAGCGGGCCTCGCCGTCGCCCTTGCCGGCGGTCAGCTCGAGCAGGGTGTCGGCGTCCGGGGTCCAGCCGAGGCTGACATCGCCGTTCCACTTGTCCCAGCGCGAAGGCACGGTGTCGCCGTTGCCGTCTTCGAAGTCGTCCGAGTGCGACTGGTTGCCGACGAAGCGCACATAGCCGAGCTGGTTGCCGGCCGCAGCGTCTAGGACTTTGTCGAAGCGGCCGTTGGAGCCGGCCAGCACGCTGCCGTTGACCCGGCTGCCGAGCTCGCCGAATTTCTCCGGCTCACGCTCGAAGAGGATGGTGCCGGCCGAGCCGCCCGGCCCCCAGATCACGCTTTGCGGGCCCTTGATCACGGTGAGGCGGTCGTAGGTTTCCGGGGAGATGTACGAGGTCGGGGCGTCCATGCGGCCCGGGCAGGCGCCGAGCATCATGCCGCCGTTGGTGAGGATGTTCAGGCGCGAGCCGAACATGCCGCGCAGCACCGGGTCGCCATTGGTGCCGCCCGCGCGGATCACCGAGAAACCGGGGATAGTCTTGAGGTAGTCGCCGCCGTCGCTGGCCGGCACGGGCTGGCGCGGGTCCTTGGGGTTGGTGACCACGGTCAGCGGCGAGCTCGGGGCGATGGCGGTGATCACCGTCGGGCTCAGCTCGGCAGTGTCGTGGATGTGGCCTTCATGGCCGGTTTCGACGGCAAAGGCCAGTGGCGCGAGCAGCGAGCCGCACAGTACGGCGATGGTCCCACGCAGGGAAAGGGCAAAAACAGGGGTGCAGCCGGACATAATGATTCCAGTCGATCAGTCATGAGTCAGCGCGAAGCCTCCTGGCTTCGGGCGTTTATCGCGTTGTGTTCAGGCGACGATCGAACGGGGCGGCGCGCGGCTGCGGGCGCCGGGGAATACAGCTTTCCGGGCATGGCCCTGGCGCGTGGCATTGGTGAGGTGGACAGGGGGGATCTGGCTGCCCGCTGTCAGCGGGCTGAGGGTCTGGGGCAGGGCGGGGCAGTTGAACAGCAAGCTGCAGTAGCCGCACTTCTCCCACATGACATGCAGCTGGCCATCGTTGCCGTGGCCATGGTGCTCGTCGTGGGTCATGGGCATGCTCATCGACATGTCCATGGGCATGGCCATGCCGGCGTGGTGCTCCATCGGCATCGACTGGGAAACCAGCGGGCCGATGAAGATCATCCACATGGCGAACAGGCTCAGCCAGCCGCCACCGACGCGCCTGCGATCAGGGCGGGTGCTGCGGGCGGAGCTGTAGCGCGGCAGGCTCATGGCGAGCGCCTGTCAGTCGGTCAGTGCGTGTGTTCGTGCACTGCGGCCTGCTCGGCTGGCGGCTGCTTCTGCACCGCGACGTCGACCGTGACGTCACCGGCTTTCTCGAAGTGCAGGGTCAGCGGGAAGCGCTTGCCGTCGGTGAGCAGGCTGCGGTCCTTGGGCTGCATGATCATCACGTGGTAGGCGCTGGGGGCGAACACCACATCCTTGCCGGCCGGGACCAACACGCTGGGCACATGTTGCATCTTCATGGCGCCGGCGGCGCTCATCACATGCTCGTGCAACTGGGCGTCGTCGGTGACGGGGCTTTTCACCGAAAGCAGGCGGTCATCGGCCTTGCCGTTGTTGTGCACGACAAAGTAGGCGGCGACGTTGGGCGCGTTCGGCGGCAGCTCCAGCGACCAGGGGTGGGCGATGTGCAGGTCGCCGACGCTGTACTCGTGGGCGTTGGCGTAGGCGCCGGGCAGCAGCAGGGCGGCCAGGACGAGGGCTTGCTTGAGCATGGGTGAGTCTCCGGTCTGTTCAGGTTCTGAAGGACAGCGTAGTGAACTCAGACCAACGGAGAGGCACGGGGATTGAGCGCGGGCCAGAGCTGGCGCGGCGTGGGCTGGTAGTCGGCGAGGTGCGGCAGGTGCCCGGCGATCAGAAGCGGCGGGTTGTGCAACTGTGGCGGGTAGCTGGGCAAGGCCAGCAGTGGCGCTGCACCCAGGCAGCACCAGCAGTTCATCATGCTGGCGCTGTCGTCGCTTTGCTGCCCCAGGTCGATCTTGGCCAGGGCCTGGACATCGACCTTGGCCTTGTTGGCCATGCTGGAGCAGAAAGCCCCCCACAGCAGCTGTTCGGCCGGGCCCTTGGGCGCGGCAGAGGACAGCGGCATGGCCAGCAGGTTGAACAGCACTGCAAGGCAGGCTATCCAGGCAATGTGCCGACGTGGGGGCATGGAGAGATCCGGTCAGGAATCGTGATGGCTATTGTACGGCGGAGTATAGGTAAAAAAGCCGGGGTGCGGTGAAGTGCCGCACCTGGGGCCGCGCAGCAGCCCCAGGTGATATCAGGCCTTGCCGCGCCCCATCAGGCCGCGCACGGTTTCCTGCAGGTCAGCCGGCAGCACCACGACTTTCGAATTGTCGCTGGCCGCCAGGTTCTCCATCGCGCCAATGTAACGCTCACCCAGCAGGTACATGGCCGGTACGGTCTCGCTACCCACGGCTTCCTTGACCAGGGTAATCGCCCGCGCCGACGCTTCGGCCAGGTTCACCTGGGCCTCGGCATCCAGCTTGGCCGCCTGCAGGCGCGCTTCGGCCTCGAGAATCGCCGCCTGCTTGTTGCCCTCGGCGCGGGTCACGTCGGCTTTACGTTCACGCTCGGCGGCGGCCTGACGCTCCATGGCAGTCTGCATGCTCGGCGACGGCTTGATGTCCTGGATCTCCACCGAGCGCACGGTCACGCCCCAGTCTTCGGTCTGCTCGGACATCGCCTCGCGCAGGCGCGCCTTGATCTGCTCGCGGCTGGACAGCGCTTCGTCCAGGTCCATGGCGCCGACGATGGCGCGCAGCGAGGTCATGGTCAGGCTGGTGACGGCGAACGAGAAGTTCTGCACGCCGTAGGAGGCTTTCTGTGGGTCGACCACCTTGGCGAAGCACAGAGCGTTGGCGACGATCACCGCGTTGTCCTTGGTGATGATTTCCTGCTGCTGCACGTCGAGGATGATGTCCTTGGTCGGCAGGCGGTAGGCGACCACGTCCATGTACGGAATGACGATGTTCAGGCCGGGCTTGAGGGTGCTGTGGTAGCGGCCCAGGCGTTCGACGATCCATTCCTCGCCCTGGGGCACGATGCGCACGCCCTTGAACACGGTGATCAGGACGAATACAGCGAGAGTGGCGACGACGATGAGGCTGGTCATGCTTGCGAACTTCCTTTTAGTGCGGATTCAGGCCCGGGTGACCCGGGCGGTGTTGCCTTCGATGGCGGCCAGGCGCACGCGCGCGCCGGCGGGGATGTCGCTGTCGGCAACGCAGGTCCATTCCTCGTTGCCGAGGATCGGCTTCTGGAAGCGCACGCGGCCTTTCTGGAACTGCGACACGGCGCTGGTCAGCAGGCCGACTTCGCCGATCACGCTGTCGGCGGTCCAGCGCACGTCCGGCTTCTTGCGCCGAAACACCTTGAACCAGAGGGCGGTGGTGATCGATGAGAGCACCACCCACAGCAGGCCCTGCATATCGAGTTGCAGGCCGGGAGCAAGCAGCGAAATGAACGACACCAGCACGGCACCGATGCCGAACCAGAGAATGAAGAAGGTGGGGAGCACCAGTTCCAGCAGGATCAGGGCCACGCCGAAGACGAGCCAGATCCACCATTGCATTTCCATATGAGCAGGGCCTTCCAGGGGGATGGGGCAGAGTTTACGGCAGTGGAGAGGCAAATGGCCATTTGCGGAGAAGGTTGAAGCGTCTGAGATTCCGGTCGGGCCAAGGGGCCATCGAAGTCAGCGCGTAAGTGCCGATACCAGTTCAGTCACAGAGCTGAACAACCGATCGACCTCGGGAAGCTCTGGGCGTTTGAGAATCAACACCGGAGTACCTCGCTCTCTCGCCACCTCCAGCTTCGGCTCGGTGGCCGTGCTGCCACTGTTCTTGCTCACCAGCACGTCGATCCGTCGACGTTCGAACAGGGCACGCTCATCGTCGATGAGGAATGGTCCGCGCGCACCGATCACCTCACAGCGTTCATTGCCGGGACACGCTTCGAGGGCGCGCAGGGTCCAGAACTGGTGTGGGGGGATTTCGTCCAGATGTTGCAGGGGTTCGCGGCCAAGGGTGAACAAGGGGCGCTCGAACGGGGCCAGTGCCTCGATCAACCCGGCCCAGTCCTCGACTTCGCGCCAGTCATCGCCGGGCTGCGCCTGCCACGCCGGGCGGCGCAGGGCCCAGCAGGGAATGCCAGCGCTGCGTGCGGCGAGGGCGGCGTTGCGGCTGATCTGCGCGGCATAGGGATGGGTGGCGTCGATCAGCAGGTCGATGCCTTCGGCGCGCAGGTACTCGGCCAGGCCTTCGGCGCCGCCATAGCCGCCGACTCGCACCTGGCAGGTCAGGTCCTGAGGAATACGGCCGATGCCAGCGAGGCTGTAGACATGCTGCGGCCCCAACTGGCGAGCGATGGCCATGGCCTCGGTGACACCGCCAAGCAGCAGGATCCGCCCGTTCATGCCACGCCCGCCTTGCCGACGATGCCGCCCTGGCGATCGATGGCGAACACTTCGACCTGCACCTGGGCAGGCACCACGCTGCGGGTGAAGAGCAGGGCGTGACGGCAGACCTCGTCGCCCAGGGCGATACCGGCGGCATGGGCCAGGGCCAGCGCTTGCTGGCTGGTGTTGGCGCTGACGATGGCCTGTTGCAGGGTGGTATCGGCGCCAATGGCCGCCGCCCAGCCCGCCAGCTGCGGCAGGTCGATGCTCGAATGGCGGCTGTGCAGGTCCATGTGCCCGGCCGCCAGCTTGCTGATCTTGCCGAAGCCACCGCATAGCGTGAGGCGCGGCACCGGCACCTTGCGCAGGTGCTTGAGCACGGCGCCGACGAAGTCGCCCATCTCGATCAGGGCGATCTCCGGCAGGTTGTAGACCCGGCGCATGGTGTCTTCGCTGGCGTTGCCGGTGCAGGCGGCGATATGCGTGTAGCCGTTGGTGTGAGCGACGTCGATGCCCTGGTGGATCGAGGCGATGTAGGCCGAGCAGGAAAACGGCCGGACGATGCCGCTGGTACCGAGGATCGACAGCCCGCCGAGGATGCCCAGGCGCGGGTTCATGGTCTTCAGCGCCAGCGACTCGCCGTCCTGGACATTGACCGTGACTTCGAAACCGCCGCCATAGCCGCATTCGCTGGCCAACTGTTGCAGGTGGTCGCCGATCATCCTGCGCGGTACCGGGTTGATCGCCGGCTCGCCGACGCCCAGCACCAGGCCCGGGCGGGTCACGGTCCCTACGCCTTGCCCGGCGACAAAGCGAATGCCGGGCTCGGCCAGCAGGCGCACCTGGCTGTAGAGCAGGGCGCCATGGGTGACATCGGGGTCGTCGCCGGCATCTTTCAGGGTTCCGGCTTCGGCGGTCTCGCCGTTGAGATGGCAGAACTCCAGGCGCATCTCCACCACCTTGCCCTTGGGCAGGGTGATGTGCACCGCGTCGTTGTGCTGCCCGGTCAGCAGCAGGCGCGCCGCCGCCAGGCTGGTGGCGGTGGCGCAGCTGCCGGTGGTCAGGCCGCTGCGCAGGGGCGCGGGCTGTTCGCGGGTTTCTTCACGCATCGACGGGTTTCACCACGTCGAGCAAAGTGATCGGCAGGGCCTGGCGCCAGGTGTCGAAACTGCCCAGCGGCTGGGTGTGGGCGATATGGATACGGGTCAGCTCGCCGCCATGCTGGTCGCGAAATTGCCCCAGGGCGACCTCGCTTTGCAGCGTGACAGCGTTGGCAACCAGGCGTCCGCCCGGCAGCAGGCGCTCCCAGCACAGGTCGAGCACGCCCTCGCGGGTGACGCCGCCGCCGATGAAGATCGCGTCCGGACGTTCCAGCCCGGCCAACGCTTCGGGTGCCTTGTCGCGGATCAATTGCAGGCCGGGCACGCCGAGGGTGTCGCGGTTGTGTTCGATGAAGCCCTGACGGCCTTCGTCCGCCTCGATCGCAAGGGTGCGGCAGCTGGGGTGGGCGCGCATCCATTCGATGCCGATGGAGCCGCAACCGGCGCCTACGTCCCACAGCAGTTCGCCGGGTTGCGGTGCCAGGCGCGCCAGGGTAATCGCTCGCACGTCGCGCTTGGTCAGCTGGCCGTCGTGACGGAAGGCGCTGTCAGGCAGGCCGGCCACGCGAGGCAGGCGTGGGGTATCAGGCGAGGCTTGGCATTCGATGGCGACCAGGTTGAGCGGGGCGATGTCGGTATGTGGCCAATCGTCGGCGGTGCCGCTCAGCGTTCGTTCCTGTGAGCCGCCGAGCTGTTCGAACACCTGGAGACGGCTGGGGCCGAAGCCACGTTCGCGCAGCTGCGCGGCAATGGCCGCCGGGCTGCCTTCGTCGTTGCTCAGCACCAGCAGGCGCATGCCGCTGTACAGGTGGGCATTGAGCGCCGCCAGCGGGCGGGCGACCACCGAGACCACCTGCACGTCCTGCAGCGGCCAGCCCAGGCGGGCGGCGGCCAGGGCGCAGGAGGAGGGCATCGGCAGCACCTGCAGTTCCTCGGCGGGCAGCTGGCGCGCCAGGCTGGCGCCGACGCCGTAAAACATCGGGTCGCCGCTGGCCAATACGCATACCGGCTCACCGCGCAGGGCCAGGACCGGGGCCAGGGAGAAGGGGCTGGGCCAGTGCAGTTGCTCGGCGGTCACACAGCGGGGCAACAGGGCCAGCTGGCGCGGGGCACCGATGATTCGCGTGGCCGCTAGCAGGGCGCGCCGGGCCTGTTTGCCCAGGCCGCTGAAGCCGTCTTCGCCGATGCCTATTACTGTCAGCCAGGGGGCCATCTGTTCCTCATACCGTTTATTGATCGCGGGGCGTTCGACCACCGGTTTTTCATGCCGCCGGACAAAGCAGGCATAATACCGCGCCTTCTACACTGAAGCGCACTTTCACGATTGCCGGATGCCCCCTTGACGCCGCCCCTGCCCCCCGAAGTTTCGCCCCGTCCCTCGGCCTGCCCGGGGTTGTGGCGCATCGTCGCCGCGCGCGATGGTGGCATCTGCCGGATCAAGCTGCCCGGTGGCCTGCTGCTGGCCGACCAGGCCGATGCCGTGGCCGACGCCGCCGAGCGTTTTGCCGGAGGGGTGATCGAGGCGACCAATCGGGCCAATCTGCAGATTCGCGGCATCGGTGATGATCACCGGGGTCTGGTCGAGCATCTGCTGGCTGCCGGGCTCGGCCCGCGTGACGCGGCCGGTGATGATGTGCGCAACCTCCTGGTCAGCCCATTGGCTGGGCTCGATCCGGCGATGGTGTTCGACACCCGACCGTTGGCCGGGCAGATTCTCGACCTGCTGGAAAGTACACCCAGGCTCCACAAGCTGTCGGCCAAGTTCGCCATGCAACTCGATGGCGGCGAAGCGCTGGCGATGCTCGAGCACGCCCATGATCTGTGGCTGTCCGCGATGCAACGCGAAGGACGGATCTGGTTGCGGTTCGGGCTCGCCAGCAGCCTGTCGAATGGCCAGGCGCTGGGCGCGGTGCCGGTGGAGCAGGGGCTGGCGTTGGTGCGTGCAGTGCTGGAGCGCTTCCTCGACCTGGCGACGCCTGAGCAGTCGCGCATGCGTCAATTGCTGCAGGTGTGCCCGGTGGAGCACTTCCTTGAAGGGCTGCCCCTGAAAATCGACACCTCATTGCTGGTTTTGCAGCGCCCGGCAACGACAAGTGCCTGGCTTGGCGTGCTGCCCCAGCGCCAGGGCGTGGCCCTTGGCGTCGCGCCACCCCTTGGTCGCCTGACCCCGGCCATGCTGCGCGGCGCCGCCCATGTCGTCCGCCAATGGGGCGATGGCAGCTTGCGCCTGACGCCTTGGCAAAGCCTGGTACTGACCAACCTGAACCCGGCCCATGTGGAGCCTGCCCGCGAACACCTTGCAGCCCTGGGCCTGCTGTGTCACAGCGAGCACCCGCTGGCGCGGGTCGTCGCCTGCACTGGCTCCGGCGGCTGCGCCAAGGGCCAGGCCGACACCAAGGCCGATGCCGTGACCCTGGCCGGCTTGCTGCACCACGGCGCCCCAGGCAGCGTGCACCTGTCCGCCTGCCCACGTTCCTGCGCCATGGCCCACACGGCCCCGGCCACCCTGCTGGCCCGCGCCCCGGGCCGCTATGACCTTTACTTGCGCGATGCGCGCCAGCCGGGCTTCGGCAGGCTGCGCGGCGCCGACCTCACCCCAGAAGAAGCAGGCGCCATGCTCGACCTGCCGACGGAGCACCTTGATGATTGACTACATCCGCGATGGTCAGGAGATCTATCGCAATTCCTTCCGCATCATCCGCGAGGAAGCCCGGCTCGAGCGGATCCCCGCCGATCTTGAAAAGCTCGCCGTGCGCGTGATCCATGCCTGCGGCATGGTCGAGGCCATCGATGGCCTGCAGTTCTCCGAAGGCGCCGGCAGTGCCGGCCGCGAGGCCCTGGCCAAGGGCGCGCCGATCCTCTGCGACGCGCACATGGTCGCCGAAGGCATCACCCGCGCCCGTCTGCCGGCCAACAACCCGGTGATCTGCACCCTGCGGGACCCGAGCGTGCCGGACCTGGCCAAGGCCGAAGGCAACACCCGTTCCGCCGTGGCCCTGGAGCTGTGGCGCCCGCACCTGGAAGGCAGCGTGGTGGTGATCGGCAACGCGCCGACCGCGCTGTTCTACCTGCTGGAAATGCTCGATGCCGGCGCACCGAAGCCGGCGTTGATCCTCGGCTTCCCGGTTGGCTTCGTCGGCGCCGCCGAATCCAAGGCGATGCTCGCCGCCGACAGCCGCGGCGTGCCGTTCGTGATCATGCAGGGCCGCCTGGGCGGCAGCGCGATGGCCGCCGCGGCAGTCAACGCCCTGGCCACGGAGGTGGAATGATGCAGGCACGCGGACGACTGCTGGGCCTGGGCGTGGGCCCGGGCGACCCCGAACTGATCACGGTCAAGGCCTTGCGCCTGCTGCGCGAGGCGCCGGTGGTGGCGTACTTCGTCGCCAAGGGCAAGCGCGGCAACGCCTTCGGCATCATCGAAGCGCACCTGCAAGCCGAACAGACCCTGTTGCCGCTGGTGTACCCGGTGACCACCGAGGCGCTGCCGGCACCACTGTCCTATGAACAGGTGATCAGCGACTTCTACGACGAAGCCAGCGTGCAGGTGGCCGAACACCTGGATGCCGGCCGTGACGTGGCGGTGATCTGTGAGGGCGACCCGTTCTTCTACGGCTCCTACATGTATCTGCATGATCGCCTGGCCTCGCGCTATGAGGCCCAGGTGATCCCGGGCGTGTGCTCGATGCTCGGCGGCGCCTCGGTGCTCGGAGCGCCGCTGGTGTATCGCAACCAGACCCTCACCGTGCTTTCCGGCGTGTTGCCCCATGAGGAACTCAAGCGCCGTCTGGCCGATGCCGACGCCGCAGTGATCATGAAACTGGGACGCAACTTCCCCAAGGTGCGCCAGGTGCTCGCCGAACTGGGCATGGATAGCCGTGCGCTGTACGTGGAGCGGGCGACGATGGCCAACCAGAAGATCGTCGCGCTGGACGAGGTCGACCCACAGTCCTCGCCATACTTCTCGCTGATCATCGTGCCGGGTGAGAAATGGCAGGGATGAACAAGGCTCCGGCAATCGTCATTCTCGGCCCGGGCAGCCTGGCCACCGCGCGGCGTATCCAGGCCTGTTATCCACAGGCGCTGATCCATGGCCTGGAAGGGCGCGTGGAAGGGGCCGACGTATACTACGCAGCATTTGGCGACACCCTGCGTGCGCTGTACCAGCAGGACACGCCGATCATCGCCCTGTGCGCGGCGGGTATCGTCATTCGCACCCTGGCGCCGCTGTTGAGCGAAAAAGGCGTCGAGCCACCGGTACTGGTGGTGGCCGAGGACGGCAGCGCCGTGGTGCCGCTGCTCGGTGGCCTGGGTGGGGTCAATATCATGGCCCGAGAGATCGGTGAGGCGCTGGGTGTGAGCGCGGCGATCACCACCAGTGGCGAACTGCGCTTCGGCACCTGCCTGCTCAACCCGCCCGAGGGTTACGCGCTGGCGGACCTGGAGCAGGGCAAGCGCTTCGTCTCCGACCTGCTGGCGGGCGAGGCGGTGCGTGTCGAAGGTGACGCGCCATGGCTCGAACACGTCCAGCTGCCCGCCAGTGACGAGGCGCAGCGCACTATCCACGTGGGCAGCGCACTGCGTCCGGCCAGCCGTGACGAACTGCTGATCCATGCGCGTTGCGTGGTGGTGGCGGTCACGGCCGGTAGCGCCGACCTGGCGCACCAGGTACGCGAGGAACTGCTGCGGGCGAACATCGCCGAGCCCGCGCTGGCCTGCCTGCTGGCGAGCGAAGCCGAGATGGCGGAGCCGGCCCTGCACGAAGCTGCACGGGCACTGAATGTTGCCCTGCGCTTCGCCCCGGCTGCCGAAAGCCTGGAGCGAATGCTGGCTGATGCAGTGCCGCAAGCGCGTGTAGGTTCGTCGGCGGGGCTCGCCCACGGTGTTTGCGCAGCACCTGTCGACATCGACCGCGTTGGCCGTCGCCGTGGTCGCCTGGCCGTGATCGGCCTGGGCCCTGGTGCCGCCGAGCTGATGGTGCCGGCGGTCAAGGCGGAGCTGGCGCGTGCGCAGGATGTGCTGGGTTACGAAACCTACGTGCGCATGGCCGGCCCCTTCCGCGACGATCAGGTGCTGCACTGCACCGACAACCGCGAAGAGATGCAGCGTGCTCGGCATGCCTTCGAGCTGGCGGCGCAAGGGCGTTCGGTGGTGGTAGTGTCATCGGGCGATCCGGGCGTGTTCGCCATGGCCGCCGCGGTGCTCGAAGCGCTCCACGAATCCAGTGACCCGGCCTGGCAGCGCGTCGAGCTGGAGATCCTGCCTGGCGTCTCGGCCTCGCTGGCTACCGCCGCCCAGGCGGGGGCGCCACTGGGCCACGATTTTTGCGTGATGTCGCTGTCGGACAACCTCAAACCCTGGTCGATCATCGAGAAGCGCCTCGACCTGGCGGCCCAGGCGGATCTGGTGCTGGCGTTCTACAACCCGATCTCCAAGGCCCGCCCTCATCAGCTGGGTATGGCGCTGGAGGTGGTACGCCGCCATCGCGGTGCAGGCACCCCCGTGGTGCTGGGCCGTGATATCGGCCGGCCGGGGCAGACCCTGCGGGTGGTGACCTTGGGCGAGCTGCTGCCGGAGATGGTCGACATGCGCACCATGGTGCTGGTCGGCTCCTCGACCACCTGCACCTTCCCCCGTGCCGATGGCGGCCAGTGGGTGTACACGCCGCGCTGGTACCCCGCCAAGCCCTGAGCGCAGCCGGGGTCAGGGCAGCAGGTAACCCTTGATCCCGGTGAAGATGATCTGCGCCGCGAGGGCGCAGACGAACAGCCCCATCAGGCGGCTGACGATCTGCAGGCCCTGGTCGCCGAGGATCCGTTCGATACGGTGCGAGAGATACAGCACCAGGCCCACGGTGAAGCTGGCCAGGGCGATGCTGACGATGGCCAGCAGCTTGTCGTCCCAGTGCGGTTGGCCCACGCCCATCACCAGCAACGCACCGATGGTGCCGGGGCCGACGGTGAGTGGGATGGTCAGCGGCACGATGGTCACGTCCTGCTGCACGTTGTCGGTCTGCACCGCCGACTTGCCCTGGGCCATGCCCAGCGCCGAGATGAACAGCACCGAGCCTGCACCGATGCGGAAGGCGTCGGCGGTGATGCCGAATACCCCGAAGATCACCCGCCCGAACAGGTACAGCAGCACGCTGGCGACCAGCGTGGCAATGGCTACCCGCCAGGCCAGTTGCTTGCGTTCCTTGCTGGAGTGGCCGCGGGTCAGGCCGATGAAACATGAGAGCACGAAGAACGGGCTGTAGAGCACGAGCATTTTCAGGTAGACGCTGAACAACTCATGGAGCATGGCGCTGGGTCCGCGGCGGGAATGGGTGGCACCTGTATAGCACGGAACCTGTAGCAGCGGCTTCAGCCGCGATCACCCGCGAAGCGGGTGCCGGATTCTGAGGTGGCTGCCTCGCAGCTGAGGTAGCGCCTACAGGATCTGCGTGGTGTCGTCGGACACCGCCTGGCGCTGCCCCGCCCAGAACTGCACCAGCTCGCGCAACTGCGACAGCTCCACCGGCTTGGCCATGTGCCCGTCCATGCCGGCCAGGCGCGCGCGTTCCTTGTGCTCGTTGAGGATATGCGCGGTCAATGCCACCACCGGAGTGCGCGGACACTGGTTGGCGCTTTCCCAGGCGCGTAGCTGCTGGGTGGCGGAGAAACCATCGAGCACCGGCATCTCGCAGTCCATCAGCACCAGGTCGTAGTGCTTGGCCTTCATCGCCTGCAAGGCCTCTTCACCATTGCTGGCGGTATCGGGTTCGAGGTTGAGCTTGCCGAGCATGCCGCGGATGACCTTGGTCGAGATGCTGTTGTCCTCGGCCACCAGGATGCGGAAGTCGCCGGGAAGGTCCAACGGCACCGGGGTGCCGACCGGCAGCGGCGGCGCGGCCTGCTCGCGACCGCGCAGGGCGAGCTCCTCGGCCAGGGTGGTCTTGAGCGTGTAGCCGGCCACCGGCTTGGCGAGGATGCGCTTGACCCCGGCGTTGCGGGCGATGATCTTGCTCGGCGCATTGCTGATGCCGGTGAGCATGACCACCAGGATGTCGTGGTTCAGGCTCGGGTCTTCCTTGATCTTGGCCGCCAACTGCATGCCGGTCATGCCGGGCATGTTCTGGTCGAGCAGCACCGCGTCGAAATAATCGCGCAGGTGCGCCTTGGTGCGCAGCAAGGCCAGCGCCTCCTTGCCCGACGGCACCGCGCTGACGTTCATGCCCCAGGCGCTGCATTGCTGCACCAGCACCTTGCGGCAGGTGTCGTTGTCGTCCACCACCAGTACCCGGGCGTCGCGCAGCGGGCCGTCGAGGTCGGTGGGCGGCTGCTCCAGGCGCAGCGGGTCGAGCGGCAGGGTCAGCCACAGGGTGTTGCCCATGCTGGTGCTGGTCTTGATGCCGAACTCGCCCTGCATCAGGCCGATCAGTTGCTTGGCGATCACCAGGCCCAGGTGGCCACCGAGCTTGTTGCTGGAGAGGAAGTGGCGGCTGTGCAGCTCGGCCTGCAGCAAGGCGTCGCGCTCGGCCGGCGGCATGGGCTCGCCGCTGTCCTGCACGGCGATGCGCAGGCGCGGGCTGTCGCCACGCTGGTCGAGGGCCACCACCAGCAGGATCTCGCCCTGGGTGGTGTTCTTCAGGGCGTTGTCCAGCAGGCTCGACAAGGCCTGGCGCAGGCGCGTCGGGTCGCCGCTGACCACCCGCGGCACCTGTGGCTGGGTGAAGCTGATCAGCTCGATATTCTGCTGTTCGGCCTTGGCCCGGAAGATGTTCAGGCAGTCCTCGATCAGGGCATTGAGGTCGAACTGCACGTCGTCCAGCTCGATCTGCCGCGACTCGAGCTTGGAGATGTCGAGGATTTCGTTGATCAGGGTGAGCAGTTCGTTGCCGGCGCTGTGGATGGTCTGCACATAGTCGCGCTGCTTGACCGACAGCGGCGTGCCCAGCAGCAACTCGGTCATGCCCAGCACGCCGTTCATGGGGGTGCGGATCTCATGGCTGATCTTGGCCAGGAACTCGGCCTTGGCGTTGATCTCGGCATCGCTGGCGGCCAGGGCGCGGCTGGCGCGAAAGCGCTCCTCGCTGATCCGGCGCAGGCGCTCGCTGACTGCCAGGTTGAGCAGCAGGCCGCTGACCACGGTCAGCGCCATGAGGATGCACAGCAACCAGGGCGTGGAGGTGCGGGTGAGGCCCAGGAGGGCCGGCAACAGCACCAGGCCGCCGAGGTTGAACACCAGCATCGCCACGGCGAACAGGCGCGCCGGGCCGTAGCCTTTGTACCAGTGATAGCCGCTGACCAGCAGCATGCTCACGCTGCCCAAGGCGAGCAGGGCGTAGGTCATCAGGTTCAGCGGCAGGGTGTCGACGAACAGCAGCACCAGGCCGCTGACCGCGGCCACCACCATTTCCATGTGCAGCAGGCGATTGAGCCGCGCCGAACTGCAGGGGGAGAAGAAGTGCAGGGTGAAGTACAACCCGGCCAGGCCTGCCAGCACCAGCGTCAGGTAGGCCGCCGGGGTCTGCGCGCTGTGCCACAGGTGCCACCAGGGGCCACTGAGGTTGAGCAGGATCAGCGCGCTGAGCATCATCAGGCCGTGGTACAGCGCCAGTACCAGCGTGGTGCTGGAGCGTGTGTAGCCGAAGCGGATCAGGTTGTGCAGGATCAGCATCACCAGGCCACCGAACAACAGGCCGAACAGCAGCGACTGGCGCTGGTCGGCGGCGGCGTGGGCGGTGGTCTCGACAGTGATGGCCGGGCGCAGCTGGTGTTCGGAAACCAGCCGCAGGTAGATATCCAATGGTTGGTTGCTGTGCGGCAGTGGCAGCACGTGGTCCCTGCCGCGCAGGGTGGGGCTGAGGCCGTCGCCCTGCCGGCCATGGTGCAACTGGCGCAGCAGTTTGCCGCCTTCCAGGGCGTAGAGGTCCAGGCGTGACAGGTCGGGGGCGAAAATGCGTACCAGTTGTTCCTGGTCGCTCGGATCCAGGCGGTAGTGCAACCACAGGGCCTGGTCGGGGAGGGCGGCATCCAGTTCTTCGAGGGCCAATGGGCTGAACTGGTTGCGGTAGCGTTCGGAGCGCACGTCGGACAGCTGCAGGTTGGCCTGTTCATCGAGCAGCGCCGACCAGCCCGCGGCCTGTTCGGCGTGTGCCGGGAGCAGGCAGAGCAGGGTCAGCAGGCTGACGATCAGGGCTATGGCAATCCGAAGCCGACGCACGACGAAATCCCTTCTTAGCTAATGTGCCGGATAACCACTATGCGCGGCGCGCCAAGGCGAAGGCAAGGCCCCGGCGGGGCCTTGACGACGAGCCGAAGGCCGTGCGCCGGGAGCGGCACGACCGTTGGCTGCACTTTTACTGCTGCTCACCGCGCTCGCGGGCGATGGCCCGGTAGCCGATGTCGTTGCGGTAGAAGCTGGCGTCCCACTTGACCTGCTCGGCCAGGCGGTAGGCCTGCTGCTGGGCGGCCTCGACGGTGTCGCCCATGGCAGTGGCGCACAGTACGCGGCCACCGGCGGTGACCACCTGGCCGTCCTTCAGCGCGGTGCCGGCGTGGAACACCTTGCCTTGCAGCTTGGCGGCGGCGTCCAGGCCGCTGATCACGGCGCCCTTGGCGTAGTCGCCCGGGTAGCCACCGGCGGCCAGCACCACGCCCAGGCTCGGGCGCGGGTCCCATTGCGCTTCGACCTTGTCCAGGGCCTTGGCGAAGGCGGCTTCGATCAGCAGCACCAGGCTCGACTCCAGGCGCAGCATGACCGGCTGGGTTTCCGGGTCGCCGAAGCGGCAGTTGAACTCGATGACCTTGGGGTTGCCCGCCTTGTCGATCATCAGGCCGGCATACAGGAAGCCGGTGTAGACGTTGCCTTCCTCGGCCATGCCGCGCACGGTCGGCCAGATCACCTGGTCCATCACGCGCTGGTGCACGTCGGCAGTGACCACGGGGGCAGGGGAGTAGGCACCCATGCCGCCGGTGTTCGGGCCGGTATCCTGGTTGCCGACACGCTTGTGGTCCTGGCTGGTGGCCATTGGCAGCACGTTGTGGCCGTCGACCATGACGATGAAGCTGGCTTCCTCGCCGTCGAGGAACTCTTCGATCACCACGCGCGAACCGGCTTCACCGAAGGCGTTGCCGGCGAGCATGTCGCGCACGGCGTCTTCGGCTTCCTGTAGGGTCATGGCGACGATCACGCCTTTACCGGCGGCCAGGCCGTCGGCCTTGATCACGATCGGCGCGCCTTTCTCACGCAGGTAGGCCAGGGCCGGCTCGATCTCGGTGAAGTTCTGGTAGTCGGCAGTCGGGATCTTGTGGCGGGCCAGGAAGTCCTTGGTGAAGGCCTTGGAGCCTTCCAGCTGGGCCGCGCCCTTGGTCGGGCCGAAGCAGTCCAGGCCACGGCTGCGGAACAGGTCCACGACACCGATGACCAGCGGCGCTTCCGGGCCGACGATGGTCAGGTCGACGTTCTTCTCGGCGAAGTCGGCCAGTTGCTCCAGGGCAGTGACGTCGATGGCGACGTTCTCGCACTTGGCTTCGCTGGCGGTGCCGGCGTTACCCGGCGCCACGAAGATTTTCTCGACCCGTGGGTCCTGGGCGACTTTCCAGGCCAGGGCGTGTTCGCGACCGCCGCTGCCGATGATCAAAACTTTCATGTCAAAACCTCGAAATCTGTCGAACGAGAGGCAGCGCCCCTCGCTGTACGAGGTCGCAATGAAACAGGTAGATGCAAGGCGGGGACGGTTCCGATAAGCGCAGTTGCCTTATGGCAATGAGCATCAGCGGAACCGGCCCCAACGCAGCAGATGCCTGCTTCAGTGCGGCCGATTGCCATAATCAGTGGCGGAAGTGGCGCATGCCGGTGAATACCATGGCGATACCGGCCTCGTCGGCGGCGGCGATGACTTCGGCATCGCGCATCGAACCACCTGGCTGGATCACGGCGCTGATACCCACTTTAGCCGCGTTGTCGATGCCATCACGGAACGGGAAGAACGCATCCGAGGCCATTACCGCGCCCTGCACTTGCAGACCGGCATGCTCGGCCTTGATCGCGGCGATGCGCGCGGAGTTGACGCGGCTCATCTGGCCGGCGCCGACGCCGATGGTCTGGCGCTGCTTGGCGTAGACGATGGCGTTGGACTTGACGAACTTGGCCACTTTCCAGGCAAACACCAGGTCGTGGATTTCCTGCTCGGTCGGCGCACGCTTGGTGACGATCTTCAGGTCGTCGGCAGTGATCATGCCGATATCGCGGCTCTGCACCAGCAGGCCACCGTTGACGCGCTTGAAGTCCCAACCGGCGGCGCGCTCGGCTGGCCACTCGCCGCACTCCAGCAGACGCACGTTCTGCTTGGCAGCCACCACTTCGCGGGCGGCCTGGGAGATTTTCGGGGCGATGATCACTTCGACGAACTGACGCTCGACGATGGCTTTGGCGGTTTCGCCATCCAGCTCGCGGTTGAAGGCGATGATGCCGCCGAACGCCGACTCGGTGTCGGTGGCGTAGGCCAGGTCGTAGGCCTTGCGGATACCGCCTTCGTCTTCAGGCACCACGGCCACGCCGCACGGGTTGGCGTGCTTGACGATCACGCAGGCCGGCTTGACGAAGCTCTTCACGCACTCCAGCGCGGCGTCGGTGTCGGCCACGTTGTTGAACGACAGCTCCTTGCCTTGCAGCTGGATGGCGGTGGAGATGCTGGCTTCGCCTTTCTTGGCCTCGACGTAGAACGCCGCGCTCTGGTGCGGGTTCTCGCCGTAGCGCATTTCCTGGGCCTTGACGAACTGGCTGTTGAAGGTGCGCGGGAACTCGTTGCGGTCTTCGGTGGAGAGGGTGTCCTTGGCCTGGTCGATGGTACCCATGTAGTTGGCGATCATGCCGTCGTAGGCGGCGGTGTGCTCGAAGGCCTTGAGCATCAGGTCGAAGCGCTGGGCGTAGGTCAGGCCGCCGGCTTTCAGGCCTTCGACAATGCCGGCGTAATCGCTGGCGTTGACCACGATGGCCACGTCCTTGTGGTTCTTCGCCGCGGAACGGACCATGGTCGGGCCGCCGATGTCGATGTTCTCGATGGCGGTCGGCAGGTCGCAGCCCGGCTTGCTGATGGTGGCTTCGAACGGGTACAGGTTGACCGCGACCAGGTCGATCGGCTTGATGCCATGCTCGTTCATGATGGCGTCGTCGGTGCCGCGACGGCCCAGGATGCCGCCGTGGATCTTCGGATGCAGGGTCTTGACCCGGCCGTCCATCATTTCGGCGAAGCCGGTGTAGTCGGCCACTTCCACCGCGTTGACGCCGTTGTCCTTGAGCAGCTTGTAGGTGCCGCCGGTGGACAGGATCTCGACACCGAGCTGTTGCAGCTCACGGGCGAATTCGAGGATACCGGTCTTGTCGGAGACGCTGATCAGGGCGCGGCGGATCGGCAGGCGGGTAGTCTGGTCGGTCATTTCAGATTCCATAACGCGGTGGAGTCAGCAAAAAAGGCGCCTCTTTGCATGAGCGCCTTTTTGGTTGGGGTTCTGGCCTTACAACAGATCGTACTGCTTGAGCTTCTTGCGCAGCGTGCCTCGGTTGAGCCCGAGCATCTCGCTGGCCTTGGTCTGGTTGCCCTTGACGTAGTTCATCACGCATTCGAGCAGCGGCGCCTCGACTTCCGAGAGCACCAGGTTGTACACGTCCGTGACGGTAGCGCCTTCCAGGTGGGCGAAGTAGTTGTGCAGTGCCTTCTCGACGCTGTCGCGCAGGGTCTGGCCCTCTTCGCTCGGCGTGTTCAGGTGCTGCTTGAGGTTGGCGTTGTCGCTCACGGGCGTTGTTCCACTCACTAATGTCTCGGTCATCATCGTCATGCGGCCACCCCTTGTTCGTCCTCTGTCCCAAGGCTCTGTCGACGTTCGGCGAAAAACGCCTGAACGTTGGCGCACTGCGCTTGTGTGTCTTGCAAAGCGTTGAACTGGCTGCGGAACTCCTTGCCGCCAGGTCGGGTTGCCAGGTACCAGCCAACGTGCTTGCGGGCGATCCGCACGCCCATCACATCGCCATAGAAGGCATGCAGCGCGGCCAGGTGCTCCAGCAGAATGCGTTCCACTTCGTCCAGCGCCGGGGCGGGGAGGTGCTCGCCCGTGCGCAGGTAATGCTCGACCTCGCGGAAAATCCACGGCCGCCCCTGGGCGGCACGGCCGATCAGCAGGCCGTCGGCGCCGGTGGCATGCAGCACCGCCCGGGCCTTTTCCGGCGAGGTGATGTCGCCGTTGGCGAATACCGGGATCGACACCGCCTGCTTGATCGCGGCGATGGTGTCGTACTCGGCGTCACCGGTGTACAGGTCGGCGCGTGTGCGGCCATGCACCGCCAGCGCCTGGATGCCGGCCTGTTCGGCGATCTTCGCCACGTTCAGGCCGTTCTTGCTCGCCCGGTCCCAGCCGGTGCGGATCTTCAGCGTCACCGGTACGTCCACGGCGCCGACGACGGCATGGAGGATTTCGGTGACCAAGGCTTCATCTCTCAATAAAGCAGAGCCTGCGGCCTTGTTGCAGACTTTTTTCGCCGGGCAACCCATGTTGATATCGATGATCTGCGCGCCGGCCTCGACGTTGGCCCGGGCCGCCTCGGCCATCATCTGCGCGTCGCCACCGGCGATCTGCACCGAGCGTGGCTCGGGATCACCTTCGTGGATGCGGCGCAGGCTCGACTTGCGGCTGTTCCACAGGCGCATGTCGCTGGAGACCATCTCCGACACCACCATGCCCGCGCCAAGGCGTTTGCACAGTGTTCGGAAAGGTTGGTCCGTGACGCCGGCCATGGGGGCCAGGATCAGGTTGTTCTGCAGTGTGTAAGGGCCGATGCGTACCGCCGACATAGGTGTTCCCTGTTGTGGGGCCGAATCATTGGAGTTCGAAAAAGGGATGGCATGATACCCGCTCTCGATGACCGGATAAAGATGAATCTGGATAAAATCTGAACAGTTGCGGCGTTATGACACCCAGTGCCAAGTGGCGAGCTTCAAGCTGCAAGAGGCCTGCAGACAGGCTTTTACCTGCGGCTTGAAGCTTGCCGCCTGTCGCTTATTCTGGCGAACGGAAGCTCAGGCTGTAGTTCACCGCCTTCGGCCCAGGGTCGAGGATGTCCAGGGCGATGTGGATCGGCGTCTGGCTGGGCATCTCGCCGCGCCCGGCCAGCTCGCCCGACAGGTACTCGCTGGGCTTGAAGCGCCGGCTGGCGATCAACTGGCCGTTGAGGTCGGCGAAGCGCAGCTCGAGCAGCGGGAAGGGCTGGGCGAAGGGCGCACGGTTGTAGATGATCGCGTCGACGATCAGTGCCCCTTTGAAGTCCGGGTGGCTGCGCACCACCAGGTTGCTGCTCTTGATCCGCGAGATGTCGACGCGGGTCGGCACCTGGCAGCCGAGCATCGGACACAGCTGTTGGAACCAGGGGCGATACTGGTCCTGGCGGGCCATTTCGTCGAAGTGGAACCAGACGTACTGGAATGCCAGCAGGCCCGCGGCCAGCAGGGTCAGGAAACCCCACAGCAGGCGCTTGCCCCAGTTCGGGGCGGGCTTTTCCCAGCCCAACTGCAACGGGTCGTCGACCACGTCGACCAACGGCTCCTTGCGCGAGCGCTCGGGCTTGGCGGCCAGGCTCGGTTCCAGGCGCTGTCCGGGATGTTCGTCGGGGTCATCGTCGCGGGCCGAGAACGGCGCGCTGTGCACCTCATCATCCAGCGCCGAAAGGCCTTTTTCCGGCACGGGGTCGTCATGGCTGGGCAGCTGCCGCGAGGGTTCGTCGAGGTCGTCGTCGAGTGGCCGATCGCGCACTGGTGGTTCATCGTCCAGATCGAGGCTGGTCGCGCCGAGGGTAGGCTCGGTGCGCTCGTCGTCGGCCGGCGCCAGGTCCAGCGGCTCCTGCTCGACCAGCATCGGTGCGTCCTCGCGCTCCTGCGCCGGCTCACGGTCGCCGTCAGTGGCGGTGCCGAACGGTTCATCGCCAGGCCCATCGCCGAGTTGATCGTCGCGGCGGGCCTGGAGCATGCCCTTGGCCGGGGCTGCGCGTCGATCACCCGGGCTGCGCCGTTCAAGGCGCGCCAGTTCCTGGTCGAGGTCGAGGGCATCCAGTTCCTCGGCCGTGACTGTCCAGTTGTCTTCGCTCGGTGCCGGCGGGGCGGCCTCCGGTTGCACGGCTGCGGGCGCTGGCACGGCCGGCTCGACTGCCGGCACCGGCGCACGAATGTCGCCTTCGCCAGCCGTGGCGCGGTTCTGCTCCAGCAGTTGCTTCGCCGCGTTGAACACCTGCAGGCATTGGCCGCAGCGCACCACGCCGCGGGCCACGCTCAACTGGTGATGGGTGACGCGAAAGCTGGTCTGGCAATGCGGGCACTGGGTGACGAAACTGTCGGTCATGCGGCTGTCCGGGAAGCTGTGCAGGAGATGAGTCTAGGCGCGCTTAGCGGCGGCGACCACTGATACGTACCCAGCCGTCGCGCACGACGATCGGGTCCAGGTCGAAGTCGGCGGCATAGGCGGCGGCCACTTCCTCGCCCTGTTCGGCGAGGATGCCCGACAGCGCCAGCAGGCCGCCGGGGCGCACCAGGCCGGACAGCTGCGGCGCCAGCGCTACCAGCGGGCCGGCCAGGATGTTGGCTACCAGCACGTCGGCCTGCATCGCCGGCATCTGCTCGGGCAGGTACAGGTCGAACGTGTCGTCGGCAATGCCGTTGCGCTGGGCGTTGTCACGGGAGGCCTCGATAGCCTGCACGTCGATGTCGGTGCCGACCGCGTGGCGGGCGCCGAGCAGCAGCGCGGCAATGGCCAGGATGCCCGAGCCGCAGCCGAAGTCGAGCACTTGCGTGCCTTGCAGCTGCTGGCCGTCGAGCCATTCCAGGCACAGCGCGGTGGTCGGGTGGGTACCCGTGCCAAAGGCCAGGCCCGGGTCGAGCAGCAGGTTCACCGCGTCCTTTTCCGGGGCTTCGTGCCAGCTCGGCACGATCCACAGGCGCTGGCCGAAACGCATCGGCTGGAAGTTGTCCATCCAGCTGCGCTCCCAGTCCTGGTCCTCGATCACCTCGGCGTGGTACTCGGGGAGCTCGGCGCCGGTCAGCAGGCGCAGGTGGGCGAACACCTGCTCGGGCTCGGCATCGGCCTCGAACAGCGCCAGCAAGTGCGTGTGCGACCACAGCGGGGTGGTGTTGAGGTCCGGTTCGAAGATCGGCTGGTCTTCGGCGTCCATGAAGGTCACCGAGACAGCACCCACTTCAAGCAGGGCGTCTTCGTAGGTTTCGGCTTGTTCCGGGCTGATGGCCAGGCGTACTTGCAGCCAGGGCATGGCGGGCACCTTTGGTAAATCGACAGGGGCAGCCCGAGGCTGCGCGAAAAGGCCGCCAGTTTACTTGAGTGCGTGGGGTTTGTGCAGAAGTCGCATGCCGGCATGCGCCATACCTGTGGGAGCAACTGGCTTGTTTGCCTGTACCGGCCTCTCGCCGGCAAGCCGGCTCCCACAGGATGGCACATTGCATTGGGCTAGCGCGGTCGGGGTGGGAGCCGGCTTGCCGGCGAGAGGCCGGTGCGAGAAAGCCCTGCCCTCAGAGACTGCGCGCCCGCGTCACCCGGTCCACCAGGTAGACCAGCCCGTGATAGTCGATGCCACTGTGGCTCGACAGGCCGATCTCGCAGGTGCGGCTGGTGGAGATCCCCTCGCTGCAATACTGCACCGCGTCCTTGAGCGTGCGCAGCGAATGGGCGTTGAGCTCCGGTGTGGTGAAGCCCTTGTCGCCGGCGAAGCCGCAGCAATGAATGCCTTCGGGGATCACCACCTGCTTGCTGCAGCGCCGCGCCAGGTCGATCAGCGCCTGGCTTTCGCCCAGGTGCTGGGTGCTGCAGGTCACGTGTACCGCCACGGGCTCGTCCTGGGGGGTGAACTCCAGCTTGTCGACCAGGTGGGTGCGGATGAAGCGTACCGGGTCGTACAGGTCCAGCCGCGATTCGCCCAGGTCCTGCACCAGGCGCAGGGTGCAGGGGCTGGTGTCGCAGTAGATCGGGTCGAGGCCGCCACGGCTGGCGTGCAGCAGCGCGTTGATCAGTTCCTGGCGCTTGTGCTCGGCTTGTTCGGGGTAGCCCTTGGAGGCGAACGGCTGGCCGCAGCACAGGCTGTCGGCGTTGTCCGGGAACACTACCTGATAGCCGGCCTTCTCCAGCAGGGCGCGGGTCTTGTCCAGCAGCGAGCCTTGCTCGCGGTCGGCATAGGCCGGGCCCATCACCCGCGAAACACAGGCGGCCAGATAGACTACGCGAGGGCGATCGTCGTGGTTTGCAGTGCGGAGCTCGACGGCCCGCAACGGCTGCGGCATGGCGGGTGTCCACTGTGGCAGGCGGCCTTTGCTGGCCTTGCTCAGGCGGGCGCTGAGCCGACTCATGCGTGGGGCACCGAGCAGCTTGCGCGCGCCATTGGCGGCGGCCAGCGTGAAGCGGGCACCGCGCAGGGTGGCGTGGAAATGTTCGGCCAGCCAGTCGGCGGCCTTGCCGTGCTCGGCCGCCTGCCCGCGCAGCTTCTTCACCAGCTCGCCAGTGTTGATGCCCACCGGGCAGCGCTGGGCGCACAGGCCGGTGGCGGCGCAGGTGTCGATGCCCTGGTACTGATAGGTGCGCAGCAGTTCGCGGGTATCAACGCCGGCGCGTTTCTTCGCCTGGATGTCGCGCCACATGACGATGCGCTGGCGCGGGCTCAAGGTAAGCCCTTTCGACGGACATACCGGCTCGCAGAAACCGCACTCGATGCACTTGTCGACGATCTCGTCGGCGGCCGGCAGCGGCTTGAGGTTCTTCAGGTGGATGTCGGGGTCCTCGCTCAGCACCACATCGGGGTTGAGGATGCCGTTGGGGTCGAGCAGGCGCTTGAGCTTCCACATCAGCTGGTAGGCGTCATGCCCCCATTCCAGCTCGACGAAGGGCGCCATGTTGCGCCCGGTGCCATGCTCGGCCTTGAGCGAGCCGCCGAATTCCACCGCCACCAGCTGCGCCACGTCGTCCATGAAGGCCTGGTAGCGCGCCACTTCCTCGGCGCTGTTGAAGCCCTGGGTGAAGACGAAGTGCAGGTTGCCTTCCAGGGCGTGGCCGAAAATGATCGCCTCGTCGTAGCGGTGCTTGTCGAACAGCTGGATCAGGCGGTTGACGCCTTCGGCCAGTTGCTCGATGGGGAAGGTCACGTCCTCGATGATCACCGTGGTGCCGGTCTGGCGCACGGCGCCGACGGCGGGGAAGGTGTCCTTGCGGATCTTCCACAGCTGGTTGTACACCGCCGGGTCTTCGCTGAACGCGACCTTCTGCTCCAGCGGGTAGTCGTCGATGGACGCCATTACCTGCTCGAGTTGCTCGTGCAGCAGGCTCTGGCTGGCCGCGCGACATTCGATCAGCAGGGCGCAGGCGTTGGCCGACAGGTCCTTGACCCACGCCGGCATGCCCGGCATCTCCTGCACCGAGCGCAGGCTGCGACGGTCGAGCAGCTCCACGGCGGAGACGGGCTGGCGCTTGAGCACGGTCACGGCGCGGCAGCAGCTTTCGACGCTGGGGAACACCAGCAGCGCGCTGGCCTTGTGCGGGTGGTCGGGCACGGTGTCGTAGGTGACGGCGCTGATGAAACCCAGGGTCCCCTCGGAGCCGACCAGCAAGTGTTGCAGAATATCGAGCGGCTGGTCGTAGTCCACCAGTGCGTTAAGCGAAAGCCCCGTGGTGTTCTTCAGCCGGTACTTGTGCCGGATGCGCTCAGCCAGCGTGGTGTTGGCGCGGGTCTCGCGGCCAAGGCGGGCCAGTTCGTCCAGCAGGCTGGCGTGGCTTTGCTCGAATGCGGCGACGCTGGCCGGGTCTTCGCTGTCCAGGCGGGTGCCATCGGCCAGCACCAGGCGCAGACCGGCGAGGGTGTGGTAGGTGTTCTGCGCGGTGCCGCAGCACATGCCGCTGGCATTGTTGGCGACGATGCCGCCGATCTTGCAGGCGTTGATCGACGCCGGGTCCGGGCCGATCTTGCGCCCATAGGGGGCCAGCCAGGCATTGGCCTGGGCGCCGATCACGCCGGGCTGCAGGCGGATCTGGTCGCCGTGGTTGCGAATCTCCCGGCCATTCCAGTTGTCGCCGAGCACGATCAGCACCGAGTCGCTGATGGCCTGGCCGGACAGGCTGGTGCCGGCAGCGCGGAAAGTCACCGCTACCCGGTCACGCTGGGCCAGCTGGATCAGCGCGACCACTTCGTCCTCGGACTCCACGCGCAGCACCAGCTTGGGGATCAGCCGGTAGAAGCTGGCGTCGGTGCCGAAGGCCAGGGTCGAAGTCGGGTCGTCGAAGCGGCGCTCGGCGGGGATCAGGCGCTCGGCATCACGCAGGAACGCGGCGGGCAGGCTCATGCAGTCTCCTCGCGGGGCCGCGGCGTCTGGTGCGCGGCGTGCCCCGGGTAATCAGGCGTTGGCGGGCGCGCTCAGGCGCCCAGTTCGCGGACCAGCGAGTCTTTGCTGATCTCGCCGATGGACTTGGCGCCGGTCAGCACCATGGCCACGCGCATTTCTTTCTCGAACAGCTCCAGCAGGTTCTTCACCCCGGCCTCGCCGTGGGTCGCCAGGGCATAGAGGAAGGCGCGGCCGATCAGCACGGTGTCGGCGCCCAGGGCGATCATGCGCACCACATCGAGGCCGCTGCGGATGCCGGAGTCGGCGAGGATCTTGATATCGCCCTTCACCGCGTCGGCGATGGCCGGCAGCGCACGGGCGCTGGACAACACGCCGTCGAGCTGGCGGCCGCCGTGGTTTGAGACGACGATGCCGTCGGCGCCGAACTTGACCGCGTCGCGGGCGTCATCGGCGTCGAGGATGCCCTTGATGATCATCGGGCCGTCCCAGAATTCGCGGATCCACTCCAGGTCTTTCCAGGAGATGGACGGGTCGAAGTTGTTGCCCAGCCAGCCGATGTAGTCGGCCAGGCCCGTGGGGTTGCCGCGGTAGGCGGAGATATTGCCCAGGTCGTGGGGGCGGCCCATCACGCCGACGTCCCAGGCCCATTGTGGGTGGGTCATGGCTTGCAGCACGCGGCGCAGCGGGCCGTTGGCGCCGCTCATGCCGGAGTGGGCGTCGCGATAGCGGGCGCCGGGCACGGGCATGTCGACGGTGAACACCAAGGTCTTCACGCCGGCCGCTTTCGCACGCTCCAAGGCGTTGCGCATGAAGCCGCGGTCTTTCAGGACATACAGCTGGAACCACATTGGCCGGTCGATGGCCGGGGCCACTTCTTCGATCGGGCACACCGATACCGTCGACATCGTGAACGGAATGCCATGGGCCGCCGCTGCGCGTGCCGCCTGCACCTCGCCACGACGGGCGTACATGCCGGTGAGGCCGACCGGGGCCAGGGCCACGGGCATGCTCAGGGTCTCGTCGAACAGTTTTGTCAGCAAGCTCAGTTCGGACATGTTCTTAAGCACGCGCTGGCGCAAGGCGATGCCGGCAAGGTCCGAGACATTGTGGCGCAGGGTGTGCTCGGCGTAGGCGCCGCCGTCGGCGTAGTGGAACAGGAAGGGAGGCAGCTTGCGTTGGGCCGCGGCGCGATAGTCGGTGGAGGCGGAAATGATCATGGATTCTCGCAGCGTGGGTTGAAGGAGATGCCGGGCGCGCAGTGGCGCCCGGGCCCTTTCACTTTAGTGATGAACCAGCATGCCGGTCAGCCAGTAAGCCTGCACCAGGGTGATCAGGCCGACGATGGTGGCGAAGAACAGGCTGTGCTTGACGGTGAAGCGGAACAGGTCGGATTCCTTGCCGACCAGGCCGGTGGCCGCGCAGGCCACGGCGATCGACTGCGGCGAGATCATCTTGCCGGTCACGCCGCCGCTGGTATTGGCCGCCACCAGCAGGGTGTCGCTGACGCCGATCTGGTGCGCGGTGGTGGCCTGCAGCGAGCTGAACAGGGCGTTGGACGAGGTGTCCGAGCCGGTCAGGAACACGCCCAGCCAGCCGAGGAACGGCGAGAAGAACGGGAACGCCGCGCCGGTGCCGGCCAGCACCAGAGCCATGGTCGAGGACATGCCCGAGTAGTTGGTGACGAAGGCGAAGGCCAGCACCATGCCGATCGACAGGATCGGCCAGCGCAGTTCCCAGAACGTTTCTTTGAAAGTGGTCAGACCAGTTTTGAAGTTGATCTTCAGCACCCACATCGAGATCAGTGCCGAGAGGAAGATCGCGGTGCCGGTGGCGGAGATCGGGTCGAGCTTGAACACCGCCGGCATGGCGGTGGGCGCTGTGACGATTGGGGCGGTCTTCACCACCAGCTGGTCGAGGTGCGGGATGGCGAAGTTGAACACGAAGTTGTACATCGCGCCGCCCGGGGCGAAGGCTGCCTTGAATGGTTTCAGGGTCCAGATGGTGACCAGCACGGTGAGGATCAGGAAGGGCGACCAGGCCTTGAAGATCTCGCCAAAGCTGTACGGGCTCGGTTGGCTGCCGCTCGACTGCACGACGGCGGCGCCGACGCTGCCCTTGGCCTCGGCGAACGCGCGCTTGGGTTGCCAGACCTTGAGGAACAGGGTCAGGGCGATCAGGCTGGCCAGGGCCGAGGTGATGTCGGGCAGCTCCGGGCCGATGAAGTTGGAGGTGAAGTACTGGGTGACGGCGAAGCTCAGGCCGGCCACCAGGGCGGCAGGCCAGGTCTCTTTCACGCCGCGCACGCCGTCCATCATGAACACCAGCCAGAACGGCACGAACAGCGACAGCAGCGGCAGCTGGCGTCCGGTCATGGCGCCGATGTGGAAGGCGTCGATGCCGGTTACCTGCCCGGCCACGATGATCGGGATGCCCAGGGCGCCAAAGGCCACCGGGGCGGTGTTGGCGATCAGGCACAGGCCGGCGGCATACAGCGGGTTGAAGCCCAGGCCCACCAGCAGCGCGGCGGTGATGGCCACCGGTGCGCCGAAGCCGGCCGCGCCTTCGAGGAAGGCGCCGAAGCAGAAGCCAATCAGCAGCACCTGCAGGCGCTGGTCGTCGGTGATCGACAGCACCGAGCTGCGGATGACCTCGAACTGGCCACTCTTGACCGTGAGTTTGTAGAGGAACACCGCGGCAACGATGATCCAGGCAATTGGCCAGAGGCCATAGAGGAAGCCGTAACCCGCAGCGGCCAGGGCCATGTCGACAGGCATCTGGAAGGCGAAGATCGCCACCAGGATCGACAGCGCCAGGGTGATGCTGCCGGCGACGTGGCCCTTGAGGCGGAACACGGCGAGGGCAAGGAAGAAGAACACGATTGGGATGACCGCCGCCAGCGCGGACAGGCCAAGGCTACCAAGCGGGGTATAGAGTTGTTGCCAGGTTTGCATATGGGGTGGCCCCTAATTGTTGTTGGTCAAGGCACTGGCATTGGATAATTGGTAAGACCAATTTACAATGGCTGGTCGCTAGGTTAAAAGCGCAGCAGCGGGTGTGTCAATTTGTCCTGGGGGAAACTTTGGTCGGACGCCGATGAGCGGGCATCTGAATGGCTGGGAAAAACGCCGCCTGATGGGTGTCGGCGCAAGCCGGATAGGCGCAGAATAGGCGCCCCCGGATTCGCATCCCCGGGGTTCGTGGAGAGCATGTGATGGTTTTTGATCAGGTCCGCCAGCGGCGCCTGTCCGACGACATCGTCGATCGGTTGGAAGGGATGATTCTCGAAGGCACCCTCACCTCGGGTCAGCG
Source organism: Pseudomonas sp. RC3H12 (assembly GCF_018596375.1). NCBI lineage: Bacteria > Pseudomonadati > Pseudomonadota > Gammaproteobacteria > Pseudomonadales > Pseudomonadaceae > Pseudomonas > Pseudomonas sp. RC3H12. The sequence continues at coordinate 5,544,559 of NZ_CP075595.1, forward strand.
CCTGCCGGCCGAGCGCGCCCTGGCCGAGCAGTTCGGCGTGTCGCGCCCGTCGCTGCGCGAGGCGATCCAGAAGTTGGTGGCCAAGGGCTTGCTGGTCAGTCGCCAGGGCGGCGGCAACTATGTGGCCGAGTCATTGGGCTCGACCTTCAGCGACCCCTTGCTGAAACTTCTCGAATCCAGTCCCGAGGCGCAGCGTGACCTGCTGGAGTTTCGTCATACGCTGGAGGCGTCCTGCGCCTACTACGCGGCGCAGCGCGCCACCGAGCCGGATCGCGAGCGGCTGAAGACTGCGTTCGACGCCTTGCAGGACTGCTACAACCGTGTCGGTGAAGTGGACCGGGCGGAGGAGGGCGCGGCGGATGCGCGCTTCCATCTGGCCATTGCCGAGGCCAGCCACAACGCCGTGCTGTTGCACACCATTCGCGGGTTGTTCGACCTGCTCAAGCGCAATGTGGTGACCAACATTGGCGGCATGTACCAGCAACGCACGGAGACCCGCGACATGCTGATCAGCCAGCATCGCGAGTTGTATCTGGCGATTGTCGAGGGGCGCGCGGAGGACGCGCGGGAGGTGTCCAGCCGGCACATCCTGTATGTGCAGGAGGTGCTGCAGGAGGCGCAGCAGCAAGCGCAGCGGGTGGCGCGTGCGGAGCGGCGCAGCGGACGCTGATTCTGGACTTCGTGGGAGCGGGCTTGCCCCGCGATCGCGCTAGCAGGGGCAGCGGTACTGCCTGGCCTGGCGCTATCGCGGGGCAAGCCCGCTCCCACGGGAAAGGTCAGGCCGAGCCCTACTCTTCCTTGCCCTTGTTGCGCATCGTGCGCTGCAGCTCGCGGTTGGAGTCGCGCTCGCGCACGGTATCGCGCTTGTCGAACTCCTTCTTGCCCTTGCCGAGTGCGATCTCGCACTTGATCAGGTGCTTGCTCCAGTACAGCGACATCGCCACGCAGGTGTAGCCCTTCTGCGCCACGGCCGCTTCCAGGCGCTCGAGCTCGCGCTTGTTCAGCAGCAGCTTGCGGGTGCGGATGGGGTCGGCGATGACGTGGGTGCTGGCGGTGTTCAGCGGGGTGATGTGGCTGCCGAACAGCCAGGCTTCGCCATCCTTGAGCAGCACGTAGCTGTCGGTCAGGTGCGCCTTGCCGGCCCGCAGGCTTTTTACTTCCCAGCCGGACAGGACCAGCCCGGCCTCGAACTTGTGTTCGATGAAGTAATCGTGTCGCGCTTTCTTGTTCTGCGCGATGGTCCCGGTCGGATGCTTCTTTTGTTTAGCCATAGGGGCGGCATTATAGGCAGTCGCCGCGTCCTCGGCTACGGGGTTTAGCTGCGCTTGAGCCTGTTGTGTGAATCCCGGACAATGCAACCCACGCTCTGCCGCGCAGAGCCGTTTTCAAGGCGCTGACAAGCGCTGCCGCCCAGTTTGGAAGTGACGCCTGGATGACTACCCATATTCAACGCTCCGCTCTGCTGCCGTACCCTGCCCAGGCGCTCTACGACCTGGTCAACGATGTGGCGAGCTACCCGGAGTTCCTGCCCTGGTGCTCGGCGTCCACGGTGCTCGAGACCAGTGACACGCACATGCGGGCAAGGCTGGAAGTGGCCAAGGGTGGCATGAGCCAGCAGTTCATCACGCGCAATGTGCTGGTGCCGGGGCAGTCGATCGAGATGAACCTGGAGGAGGGGCCGTTCACCCAGTTGCACGGGCTGTGGGTGTTCAAGCCGTTGGGAGAGAAGGCCTGCAAGATCAGCCTCGACCTGTCGTTCGACTACGCAGGTGCCCTGGTGCGGGCCACCTTGGGGCCGCTGTTCAACCAGGCGGCCAACACGATGGTCGATGCCTTCTGCCAGCGGGCCAAGCAGCTCAATGGTTGAGGGCGCGCGTGGCGGGTGAGCAAGCCCCACCATTCATGCAGGCAATAAAAAGCCCGGACAAGATCCGGGCTTTTTAGTATCGGCGCATTTACTGCGGCGAAGTTTCCAGCGGTGCTGGTGTCGGCACCGGAGTGGTCTCGACGTTGTCGATTTCCTTTTGCAGCGAGTCTTCCAGCGAGCCTGGCTTGGCTGGCTTCTCGGGTTGGCTCGGCTGCTTGTCCGGGTTGACCGTGGTGTCACTGCTGCCACCGAGGATTTCCTGGTCGCGGCTGACGCCTGGCATGAAGTCGCCGGAGAGGTTGACCAGTTGATCGTTCTCGTTGAAGAAGATGCTCATGCGCTCTTGCTGGCGCTGGCCGCCGCCAGGCTGCAGGCTGTAGAGATAATCCCAGCGATTGGTGTGGAAGGTGTCCTGCAGCAGGGGGTTGCCCATGATAAACCTTACTTGTCGGCGGGTCATTCCCGGACGCAATTGGTCTATCATGTCCTGCGTGACGACATTGCCCTGCTGGATGTCGATTTTGTAAACCCCGGGAAACGAGCAACCGGCGAGTGCGAGCAGTCCCACTAGGGTGAGGCTGGTTAGCAAGAGCTTGGTGTTTTGCATCGGTGGGCGACTTCCACTATCTTGGCTGGACAACGTAAACCCCGATCATACCCGTATTAAGAGAAGCTGCGAAGCAGCATCGGCGAGAAAGCTGACCATGGTTGAAAATAGCGAATTGCGCAAAGCGGGCCTCAAGGTAACCCTGCCTCGAGTAAAGATTCTTCAGATGCTCGACTCCACCGAGCAGCGTCACATGAGTGCCGAGGATGTGTACAAGGCGCTGATGGAGGCTGGCGAGGATGTCGGTCTGGCGACCGTGTATCGCGTACTGACCCAGTTCGAAGCGGCGGGTCTGGTGGTTCGCCATAACTTCGATGGCGGCCACGCGGTATTCGAGCTGGCTGACGGCGGCCACCACGACCACATGGTCAACGTGGATAGCGGTGAAGTCATCGAGTTCTTCGATGTCGAGATCGAAAAGCGCCAGAAGGAAATCGTTGCCGAGCACGGTTTCGAGCTGGTGGACCACAATCTGGTTCTGTATGTGCGTAAAAAGAAGTAACGATTTATCTCGTTATTGACGACAAAGGCGACCTTCGGGTCGCCTTTGTGCGTTCTGGGGAGCGTGCGTGGGGTGGGCCCGCTCAGGTCTTGCTGGTCACCACCATCTTGCGCGCATGGGCCAGCGACTCTTTGGTGAGGTCAATGCCGCCCAGCATCCGCGCCACTTCCTCGACCCGCTCGCGCTTGCCCAGGCTGGCCACGGCGGTATGCGTGGTGTCGCTGTTGCGCACCTTGTGCACGAACAGGTGGTGATGCCCCTGGGCTGCGACCTGTGGCAGGTGGGTCACGGTCAGCACCTGGCCGCGCTCGCCGAGGCGGCGAAGCAATTGGCCGACGATCTCGGCAGTCGGGCCGCCGATGCCAACGTCGACTTCGTCGAATACCAAGGTTGGAATGCGTGAGGTCTGTGCGGTGATCACCTGGATCGCCAGGCTGATGCGTGACAGTTCGCCGCCCGAGGCCACTTTGGCCAGGCCCTTGAGTGGCTGGCCGGGGTTGGCACTGACCAGCAGTTCGATCTGCTCCAGGCCATGGGGTGAGAGGTCCGTGCTTTCGAAGGGGGTGAGTTCGATGCAGAAGCGTCCGCCGGGCATGCCCAGGCGTTGGATTTCCTGCTCCACGGCGGTGGCCAGCTGTTTGGCCGCCTGCCGGCGCAGGGTGCTGAGCTCGATGGCCTTCTCTTTATAATGCTGTGCGAAGGCCGCGAGCTCCTCGCCCAGCCGCTCGATCGATTCGTCGCTGGCGTTCAGCCCTTCCAACTCTTCCATCAGGCGCTGTTGCAGGTGCGGCAGTTCAGTGGGATGCACGCGGTGCTTGCGGGCGAGGGTGTAGATGGTGTCCAGGCGCTCTTCAAGGCTCTGCAGGCGCATCGGGTCGGCGTCGAAGTTGTCGAGGAAGCGGTTGAGTTCGCCGACGGCCTCCTCCACCTGGATCTGCGCGCTGGCAATCAGGTTGACCGCCTCGCCCAGTGCCTTGGGTGCATTGCCTACCGCGCCGAGGCGGTTGAGGCTCATGGTCAGGGCGCTCAGCACGTTGCCTGAATCGCTTTCGCTGCACTGTTCGATGACCTGGCGGCAAATGCCGAAGAGTGCCTCGGCGTTGGTCAGGTTCTTGTGCTCCTGCTCAAGCTGCTCCAGTTCGTTTTCGCCCAGTCCGAGGTTGTCGAGTTCCTCCAGCTGGTAGCTGAGCAACTGGTGGCGCGCCCGCTGCTCGTCGCCGGAGTTGCTCAGGCGCTCCAGCTCCTGGCGCGTCTGGTTCCAGCGCTTGGCGGCCAGCTGCACCTGGCGGGCCAGATCGGTGGCGCCGGCGTACTCGTCCACCAGGCGGCGGTGGGTGTCGGTTTTCAGCAGTGACTGGTGTTCGTGCTGGCTGTGGATGTCGATCAGCAGCTCGCCCAGGGCCTTGAGGTCGCCCAGCGGACAAGGGGTGCCATTGATGTAGCCGCGGCTACGGCCCTCGGCGGTGATCACCCGGCGCAGGATGCAGGGGCCGTCGCTTTCCAGGTCGCGCTCGGCGAGCCAGGCGTGCGCCTCGGGGATGTCGACCAGGTCAAACGTGGCGAGGATGTCGGCTTTGTCGGTGCCCGGGCGCACCACGCCGCTGTCGGCGCGGTCGCCCAGGGCCAGGCCGAGGGCATCGAGCATGATCGACTTGCCGGCCCCGGTCTCGCCGGTGATGACGGACATGCCGCGGGCGATCTCGAGGTCGAGGTGTTCGACGATGGCGTAGTTGTGAATGGACAGGTGCACCAGCATGGAGCGGCTCCCGAAGGGTCTTGTCTGGATATTTATACAGTGCTTTTCGCAAGTCTGCCAATAGCCGGTCGATGAATGTGGAAAAGCACCTTCCCCCTTGAACCTGGTTTTTCCGACCCCATATAGCCGGCAAGACATGGCGAGCCTGGCTCGCACGACAGAAATCGTGGAGGAGAAACCCAATGGCTGACGAACAGCTGGATGAGAAGAACCTGAATTCCGAAGAAGCAGGCGCCGCGAATGCCGATGCCCGTGTCCTGGAGCTCGAGGAGCAGCTGGCCGCCGCCAAGGACCAGTCCCTGCGCGCCGCTGCCGACCTGCAGAACATCCGCCGCCGTGCCGAGCAGGATGTCGAGAAGGCCCACAAGTTCGCCCTGGAGAAGTTCGCCGGCGACTTGCTGCCGATCATCGACAGCCTGGAGCGTGGTCTGGAGCTGTCCAGCGCCGACGACGAGACCATCAAGCCGATGCGCGAAGGCATCGAGCTGACCCTGAAGATGTTCCAGGACACCCTCAAGCGCTACAACCTCGAGACCATCGAGCCGCACGGCCAGCCATTCAACGCCGAGCACCACCAGGCGATGGCCATGCAGGAAAGTGCTGATGTCGAGCCGAACAGTGTGCTGAACGTGTTCCAGAAGGGCTACCTGCTCAATGGCCGCCTGCTGCGCCCCGCCATGGTGGTGGTCAGCAAGGCGCCGAGTGCCCCGCAGCCTTCGATCAACGAAAAGGCTTGAAATCTTTTCGGACACCCCCATCTAGGTGTCAAGCCTTCAAGTATTAGCGCAGTTGGCCAAAGCAGTCGCTGCTACCAAATTCAAGTTTCGGGAGAATCAACATGGGTAAAATCATCGGTATCGACCTGGGGACCACCAACTCCTGCGTCTCCGTGCTGGAAAACGGCACTGCCAAGGTCATCGAGAACGCCGAAGGCGCGCGCACCACGCCTTCGATCATCGCCTACGCCAACGACGGCGAGATCCTGGTTGGCCAGTCGGCCAAGCGCCAGGCGGTCACCAACCCGCACAACACCCTGTTCGCGGTGAAACGTCTGATCGGCCGCCGCTTCGAAGAAGATGTCGTACAGAAAGACATCAAGCTGGTGCCTTACAAGATCGTCAAGGCCAACAATGGTGACGCCTGGGTCGAGGCTGCCGACAAGCAGATGGCTCCGCCGCAGATCAGCGCCGAAGTCCTGAAGAAAATGAAGAAGACCGCCGAAGACTACCTCGGCGAGCCGGTCACCGAAGCGGTCATCACCGTGCCGGCCTACTTCAACGACAGCCAGCGCCAGGCGACCAAGGACGCCGGCCGCATCGCTGGCCTGGACGTAAAACGCATCATCAACGAGCCGACCGCCGCTGCGCTGGCCTACGGCATGGACAAGGGCAAGGGCGACCATACCGTCATCGTCTATGACCTGGGTGGTGGTACCTTCGACGTATCGGTCATCGAAATCGCCGAAGTCGACGGTGAGCACCAGTTCGAAGTGCTGGCCACCAACGGTGACACCTTCCTGGGTGGCGAAGACTTCGACATGCGCCTGATCGACTACCTCGTCGACGAGTTCAAGAAAGAGTCCGGCATGGACCTGAAGAACGATCCCCTGGCCCTGCAGCGCCTGAAAGAAGCCGCTGAAAAGGCCAAGATCGAGCTGTCCTCGGCTCAGTCGACCGACGTCAACCTGCCGTACATCACTGCAGATGCAACTGGTCCGAAGCACCTGAACGTGAAGATCTCCCGCGCCAAGCTGGAGTCGCTGGTCGAAGACCTGGTCAACCGTACCATCGAGCCATGCCGCATCGCCCTGAAGGACGCCGGCATTGATGCCAGCAAGATCGACGACGTGATCCTGGTTGGTGGCCAGACCCGTATGCCGATGGTGCAGAAAGCCGTTGCCGACTTCTTTGGTAAAGAAGCGCGCAAGGACGTCAACCCGGACGAAGCCGTTGCCATGGGTGCCGCCATCCAGGGTGCCGTTCTGGCCGGTGACGTGAAGGACGTGCTGCTGCTGGACGTCAGCCCGCTGACCCTGGGTATCGAAACCATGGGTGGCGTGATGACCGCGCTGATCGAGAAGAACACCACCATCCCGACCAAGAAGTCGCAGGTGTTCTCGACCGCCGACGACAACCAGGGCGCCGTGACCATCCACGTGCTGCAGGGCGAGCGCAAGCAAGCTTCGCAGAACAAGTCGCTGGGCAAGTTCGACCTGGCTGACATCCCGCCGGCTCCACGCGGCGTGCCGCAGATCGAAGTGACCTTCGACATCGACGCCAACGGCATCCTGCACGTCGGTGCGAAGGACAAGGCTACCGGCAAGGCGCAGTCGATCGTGATCAAGGCCAACTCCGGTCTGTCCGACGAAGAAATCGAGAAAATGGTGCGTGACGCTGAGGCCAACGCCGAGGAAGACCGCAAGTTCGAAGAGCTGGCCGCCGCCCGTAACCAGGGTGATGCGCTGGTCCACTCGACCCGCAAGATGGTCACTGAAGCGGGTGACAAGGTCACCGCCGAAGAGAAGACCGCCATCGAGGCCGCCGTGGTTGCCCTGGAGGCCGCCGTCAAGGGCGACGACAAGGCTGCCATCGACGCCAAGGTCGAGGAGCTGTCCAAGGTTTCGGCCCCTGTTGCCCAGAAGATGTACGCCGAGCAACAGGCCGAGCAACCGCAGGGCGGCGCCCAGCAGGCCGAACCGGAAGCCAAGCACGACGACGTGGTTGACGCCGAGTTCGAAGAAGTAAAAGACAACAACAAGCAGTAAGTCCTGCATGTTGTCGCCCAGTTCACCGTCGTTTGCCGGTGAGCTGGTAGGATGTCGCCGCGCGGGGGCTTGCTCCCGCGTTGGCGTGTCTGGAACACGAGAATTATTTACAGCATCTGTCTGGGCGCATTCGCGTATGGCGGCAGGTGCTGACGGCATGGCGCACCGATGCGCAGAGGTATGCCGAACGCCCCCAAGAGTGCAAATGACCTATGGCAAAGCGTGATTTTTATGAAGTCCTGGGTGTCGAGCGTGGCGCCAGTGAAGGTGATCTGAAGAAGGCCTACCGCCGTCTGGCGATGAAGTACCACCCTGACCGCAACCCGGGTGATAAAGAGTCGGAAGACCTGTTCAAGGAAGCCAACGAGGCCTACGAAGTGCTGTCGGATGCCAGCAAGCGTGCGGCGTACGACCAGTACGGCCACGCCGGCGTCGACCCGAGCATGGGTGGCGGCGGTGCCGGTTTCGGTGGTGCCAACTTCTCCGATATCTTCGGTGATGTCTTCAGTGATTTCTTCGGCGGTGGCCGTGGTGGTGGTCGTGGCGGCGCCCAGCGTGGCAGTGACCTGCGCTACACCCTCGAACTCAATCTCGAGGAGGCGGTGCGCGGTACCACGGTCAATATCCGCGTCCCTACGCTGGTCAACTGCAAGCCGTGCGACGGTTCCGGCGCCAAGAAGGGCTCGACCCCGTCGACCTGCCCGACCTGTGGCGGTATCGGTCAGGTGCGCATGCAGCAGGGCTTCTTCGCGGTGCAGCAGACGTGCCCGCGCTGCCATGGCCAGGGCAAGATCATCACCGACCCTTGCGGCTCGTGCCACGGCGAAGGTCGTGTCGAGGAATACAAGACCCTGTCGGTCAAGGTGCCGGCTGGCGTCGATACCGGCGATCGCATCCGCCTGTCCGGCGAAGGCGAGGCGGGTGCCCATGGCGGTCCGACCGGTGACCTGTATGTGGTCGTCAATGTGCGCGAGCACCCGATCTTCCAGCGCGACGGCAAGCACCTCTACTGCGAAGTACCGATCAGCTACACCGACGCCGCCCTGGGTGGCGAGCTGGAAGTGCCGACCCTCGATGGTCGCGTGAAGCTGAAAATTCCCGAAGGCACCCAGACCGGCAAGCAGTTCCGCTTGCGTGGCAAGGGTGTGGCGCCGGTGCGCGGTGGTGCGGCAGGCGACCTGCTGTGCCGCGTGGCGGTGGAAACGCCGGTCAACCTCAGCCGTCGCCAGCGCGAACTGCTCGAAGAGCTGCGTGACTCGCTCGAGGGTGACAGCTCCCATTCGCCCAAGGCCAGTGGCTGGTTCGAGGGTATGAAGCGCTTCTTCGGCGATCTCTGAGAAGGAACAGGCTATGCGACGTATTGCGGTAATGGGCGCGGCGGGGCGGATGGGCAAGACCCTCGTCGAGGCCGTGCAGCAGCAGGCGCCCCTGACGGGCCTGACGGCGGCGATCGACCGCCCGGACAGCTCGCTGGTCGGGGCTGATGCCGGTGAGCTGGCGGCCCTGGGGCGTATCGGCGTGCCGATCTGTGATGACCTGGCCAAGGTTGCCGACGAGTTCGATGTGCTGATCGACTTCACGCATCCTTCGGTGACCCTGAAGAACCTGGCGTTCTGCCGCAAGGCGGGCAAGGCCATGGTTATCGGCACCACCGGTTTCACGCCGGAAGAGAAAGAGCTGCTGGCAGAGGCGGGCAAGGAGATCCCGATCGTCTTCGCCGCGAACTTCAGCGTGGGTGTGAACCTCAGTCTCAAGCTGTTGGACATGGCGGCCCGGGTGCTGGGCGATGATGTGGATATCGAGATCATCGAGGCCCATCACCGGCACAAGGTCGACGCGCCGTCGGGGACCGCGCTGCGCATGGGTGAAGTGGTTGCCAATGCGTTGGGGCGTGACCTGCAGGAAGTGGCGGTTTATGGTCGTGAAGGCCAGACCGGTGCTCGTGATCGCAAGACCATCGGTTTCGCCACCGTGCGTGCCGGTGATGTGGTCGGTGATCACACCGTGCTGTTCGCCGCCGAAGGCGAGCGCCTGGAGATCACCCACAAGGCCTCCAGCCGCATGACGTTCGCCAAGGGCGCCGTGCGCGCTGCGCTGTGGCTGGAAGGGCGTGGGCCTGGCCTGTACGACATGCAGGACGTGCTCGAGCTACGTTGATGCCGCGGGGCTGCCTGGCAGCCCCTTGTCGCATTGGTGTGTTTTAGAGGCACATCTACGGTAGACCGAAAACGCACTTTTCTGTAAGCTACAGCTTTAGTGTGTCCACTAAAAGCGCGCAGCGAATTGAATTCAGCACTTAAAAGCGGGGTGACGTGTCCATACGTCACTCCGCTTTTTTGCAACCTGCGATCGCCCTTTCATGCTTGATTTACGGGAGGTCTTCTTGACAAAGCCAGCCATACTCGCCCTTGCCGACGGCAGTATTTTTCGCGGTGAAGCCATTGGTGCCGACGGTCAGACCGTTGGCGAGGTGGTATTCAACACCGCTATGACCGGCTACCAGGAAATCCTTACAGACCCTTCCTACTCGCAGCAAATCGTCACCCTGACCTACCCGCACATCGGCAATACCGGCACTACCCCGGAAGACGCCGAATCCAACCGCGTCTGGTCCGCTGGCCTGGTCATCCGCGACCTGCCGCTGCTGGCCAGCAACTGGCGCAATACCCAGTCGCTGCCTGAGTACCTCAAGGCCAACAACGTTGTCGCTATCGCCGGCATCGATACCCGCCGCCTGACCCGTATCCTGCGTGAAAAGGGCGCCCAGAACGGCTGCATCCTCGCCGGTGACAACATCACCGAAGAGCAGGCCATCGCCGCTGCCCGTGCCTTCCCGGGCCTGAAGGGCATGGACCTGGCCAAGGTCGTTTCCACCAAGGAGCGCTACGAGTGGCGTTCCAGCGTGTGGGAGCTGAAGACCGACAGCCACCCGACCATCGATGCTGCCGACCTGCCGTACCACGTGGTTGCCTTCGACTACGGCGTCAAGCTGAACATCCTGCGCATGTTGGTCGCGCGTGGTTGCCGCGTCACCGTGGTGCCTGCCCAGACCCCGGCCAGCGAAGTGCTCGCGCTCAACCCCGATGGTGTGTTCCTGTCCAACGGCCCTGGTGATCCGGAGCCATGCGACTACGCCATCCAGGCGATCAAGGAAATCCTCGAGACCGAGATTCCGGTCTTCGGTATCTGCCTCGGCCACCAGCTGCTGGCCCTGGCCTCCGGCGCCAAGACCGTGAAGATGGGCCACGGCCACCACGGTGCCAACCACCCGGTCCAGGACCTGGATACCGGTGTGGTCATGATCACCAGCCAGAACCACGGCTTTGCCGTCGACGAAGCCACCCTGCCAGGCAATGTTCGCGCCATCCACAAGTCGCTGTTCGACGGCACCCTGCAGGGTATCGAGCGCACCGACAAATGCGCGTTCAGCTTCCAGGGCCACCCTGAAGCGAGCCCGGGCCCGACCGACGTCGCGCCACTGTTCGATCGTTTCACCGATGCCATGGCCAAGCGCCGCTGAGCATCCTGCTTCAAGGCCCCGGGCCGGCTTGTGCCGTGCCCGGAAGCGCCTGACCCAGATTGTTCAAAGCGGCTTGCCGACTGACCCCGGATTTGAGTGACCACCATGCCAAAACGTACAGACATCAAAAGCATCCTGATTCTCGGCGCTGGCCCGATCGTGATCGGCCAGGCCTGTGAGTTCGACTATTCCGGCGCCCAGGCCTGCAAGGCCCTGCGAGAGGAAGGTTTCCGCGTCATCCTGGTGAACTCCAACCCAGCCACCATCATGACCGACCCGGCCATGGCCGACGCCACCTACATCGAGCCGATCAAATGGCAATCGGTGGCCAAGATCATCGAGAAAGAGCGTCCGGACGCCGTCCTGCCGACCATGGGCGGCCAGACTGCGCTGAACTGCGCCCTGGACCTGGAGCGCCATGGCGTTCTGGAAAAATTCGGCGTAGAGATGATCGGTGCCAACGCCGACACCATCGACAAGGCCGAAGACCGCTCGCGCTTCGACAAGGCCATGAAGGACATCGGCCTTGAGTGCCCGCGCTCGGGTATCGCCCACAGCATGGAAGAGGCCAATGCGGTCCTCGAGAAGCTCGGCTTCCCATGCATCATCCGCCCGTCCTTCACCATGGGCGGCACCGGGGGCGGGATTGCCTACAACCGTGAAGAGTTCGAAGAAATCTGCACCCGTGGTCTGGACCTGTCGCCGACCAAGGAACTGCTGATCGACGAATCGCTGATCGGTTGGAAGGAATACGAGATGGAGGTGGTCCGCGACAAAAAGGACAACTGCATCATCGTCTGCTCGATCGAGAACTTCGATCCGATGGGCGTGCACACCGGTGACTCGATCACCGTTGCTCCGGCACAGACCCTGACCGACAAGGAATACCAGATCATGCGCAACGCCTCGCTGGCGGTGCTGCGTGAAATTGGTGTCGAAACCGGCGGTTCCAACGTGCAGTTCGGCATCTGCCCGAACACCGGCCGCATGGTCGTGATCGAGATGAACCCGCGCGTCTCTCGCTCCTCGGCTCTGGCGTCCAAGGCCACCGGTTTCCCGATCGCCAAGATCGCCGCCAAGCTGGCCATCGGCTACACCCTCGACGAACTGCAGAACGACATCACCGGCGGCCGTACCCCGGCGTCCTTCGAGCCGTCGATCGACTACGTCGTCACCAAGCTGCCGCGCTTTGCCTTCGAGAAATTCCCCAAGGCCGACGCCCGCCTGACCACCCAGATGAAATCCGTCGGTGAAGTCATGGCCATCGGCCGTACCTTCCAGGAATCCCTGCAGAAAGCCCTGCGTGGCCTGGAAGTCGGCGCCTGCGGCCTCGACCCGAAAGTCGACCTGGCCAGCCCGGAAGCGGCCAGCATCCTCAAGCGCGAACTGACCGTGCCGGGTGCCGAGCGTATCTGGTACGTGGCCGACGCCATGCGTTCGGGCATGACCATCGAGGAAATCTTCCAGCTGACCGGTATCGACCTGTGGTTCCTGGTGCAGATGGAAGACCTGATCAAGGAAGAAGAGAAGGTCAAGACCCTGGCCCTGTCGGCAATCGACAAGGACTACATGCTGCGCCTCAAGCGCAAGGGCTTCTCGGACCAGCGCCTGGCCAAGCTGCTCGGCATCACCGACAAGAACCTGCGCCGTCACCGCCACAAGCTGGAAGTGTTCCCGGTGTACAAGCGCGTCGACACCTGCGCCGCCGAGTTCGCCACCGACACCGCCTACCTGTACTCGACCTACGAGGAAGAGTGCGAGGCCAACCCGTCGACCCGCGACAAGATCATGATCCTGGGCGGTGGCCCGAACCGTATCGGCCAAGGCATCGAGTTCGACTACTGCTGCGTGCACGCCGCGCTGGCACTGCGTGAAGACGGTTACGAGACCATCATGGTCAACTGCAACCCGGAAACCGTCTCCACCGACTACGATACCTCCGACCGTCTGTACTTCGAGCCGCTGACCCTGGAAGACGTGCTGGAAGTCTGCCGCGTCGAGAAGCCGAAGGGCGTCATCGTCCACTACGGCGGCCAGACCCCGCTGAAGCTGGCCCGTGCCCTGGAAGAAGCCGGCGTGCCAATCATCGGCACCAGCCCGGACGCCATCGACCGCGCCGAAGACCGCGAGCGTTTCCAGCAGATGGTTCAGCGCCTGAACCTGCTGCAGCCGCCAAACGCCACCGTGCGCAGCGAAGACGAAGCCATCAAGGCGGCCGGCACTATCGGCTACCCGCTGGTGGTGCGCCCGTCCTACGTACTGGGCGGCCGTGCGATGGAGATCGTCTACGAACTGGACGAACTCAAGCGCTACCTGCGTGAAGCGGTGCAAGTGTCCAACGACAGCCCGGTGCTGCTCGACCACTTCCTCAACTGCGCCATCGAGATGGACGTGGATGCGGTCTGCGACGGCACCGACGTGGTGATCGGCGCGATCATGCAGCACATCGAGCAGGCTGGCGTTCACTCCGGTGACTCGGCGTGCTCGCTGCCACCTTACTCGCTGAGCAAGGAAGTGCAGGATGAAGTCCGTGTACAGGTCAAGAAAATGGCCCTGGAGCTGGGCGTGGTCGGCCTGATGAACGTGCAGCTGGCCTTGCAGGGCGACAAGATCTACGTGATCGAGGTCAACCCGCGCGCCTCGCGTACCGTGCCGTTCGTGTCCAAGTGCATCGGCACCTCGCTGGCGATGATCGCCGCGCGCGTCATGGCTGGCAAAACCCTGAAAGAACTGGGCTTCACCCAGGAAATCATCCCGAACTTCTACAGCGTCAAGGAAGCCGTCTTCCCGTTCGCCAAGTTCCCGGGGGTTGACCCGATCCTCGGCCCTGAGATGAAATCCACCGGTGAAGTCATGGGTGTCGGCGACAGCTTCGGTGAAGCCTTCGCCAAGGCCCAGATGGGCGCCAGCGAAGTGCTGCCGACCGGCGGTACCGCGTTCATCAGCGTGCGTGACGACGACAAGCCACAAGTGGCTGGGGTTGCTCGCGACCTGATCGCCCTGGGCTTCGAAGTGGTTGCAACTGCAGGCACCGCCAAGGTTATCGAAGCGGCCGGCCTGAAAGTACGCCGTGTGAACAAGGTGACCGAGGGTCGCCCGCACGTGGTCGACATGATCAAGAACGACGAAGTGTCGCTGATCATCAACACCACCGAAGGCCGCCAGTCGATTGCCGACTCCTACTCGATTCGTCGCAATGCGCTGCAGCACAAGATTTACTGCACCACCACCATTGCGGCCGGTGAAGCCATCTGCGAGGCGCTGAAATTCGGTCCGGAAAAGACCGTTCGTCGCCTGCAGGATCTGCATGCAGGACTCAAAGCATGAGCATTACCAAGTATCCGATGACCGTCCAGGGCGCTCGCGCCCTGGAAGAAGAGCATCTGTTCCTGAGCAAGACCGAGCGTCCGCGCCTGAGCCAGGCAATCGGCGAAGCTCGCGAGCTGGGCGACCTCAAGGAAAACGCCGAATACCATGCCGCCCGTGAGGAGCAGGGCATGGTCGAGGCGCGTATCCGCGATATCGAAGGCCGCCTGCAGAACTCGGTGGTGATCGACGTCACCACCATCGCCCACACCGGCAAGGTGATTTTCGGCACCACCGTGGTGCTGGCGAACACCGAGACCGATGAAGAGGTGACCTACCAGATCGTCGGCGAGGACGAGGCCGACGTGAAGCAGGGCAAGCTCTCCAGCGGTGCGCCGATCGCCCGTGCCATCATCGGCAAGGAAGAAGGTGATACTGTCGTCGTCAAGACGCCAAGTGGCACGGTCGAGTACGAGATTGTCGAAGTCAAGCACATCTGACCGGCGCCTGCGGGCGCCATCCCTCGAGGGGATCCTCTGGCAGCTGGCCCAGGTTTTCTGGGTCGGTGGCTTGTGGGTGTTCCACGTGGGGTTGGTGCCGGCGCTCAAGGTCAGTGGCCTTGCGCCGTTGCTGGTGCAGGATATTGCCGTGCAGATCGACCGTTGGTTGATCGGCGTGGCGCTGCTCGGGCTGTTGACCCAGCTGGCGGTATTGGCCAGGGTGGATGGCCTGGCGGCCTGGTGGCGGCAGTTCCGTGGGCAGATGCTGCTGCTTGGCTTTGCTGCCTGTCTCAGCTACTACACCCTGCGCTACGGGATCTCCGTGGGTGAGCGCTGGCAGATGTTCTGCTTTTTGGTGCTGGGCTTCTCCGGCATCGTGCTGGTGGCCCAGCCGGTTCCGGTCAGGGCGCGCTAGGCGCGCCACTGATCGGCGCCACTGTTACTTGTAACGGTGGATGTTGGACAGCTGCTTGTTCGGCTGTGGGTTCTTGCGGTAGATCAGCGCTTTCTTGCCGATGGTCTGCACCAGTTCGGCGCGGCCGACCTTGCACAGTTCGGCAATCGCGGCGGCGCGCTCTTCACGGTCTTCCGAACGGATTTCGACCTTGATCAGCTCGTGATCGGCCAAGGCGCGCTCCAGTTCGGCGGCGACGCCTTCGTTCACACCGTTGCCAGCAACGATCAGGACCGGCTTCAGGTCATGACCAATGGACTTGTATTGCTTCTTCTGCTCGTTATTGAGCGGCATAATCTGACCCTTTTCGTCTGATTCTGTAAAATTGACGGGCATTTTACCCGAGGGCCCCTGGCTCCGCCCAGTCAAACACGACGCATATCATCGAGGTGCCCCGTGGTACAACGTTCCAAAAGCAGCGCCAACTGGCTGCGTGAACATTTCAACGACCCTTTTGTGAAGCAAGCGCAGAAGGATGGTTATCGCTCGCGTGCGAGCTACAAGCTGCTGGAGATCCAGGAGAAAGATCGCCTGATCCGCCCCGGCATGAGCGTGATCGACCTCGGCGCAGCGCCAGGTGGCTGGTCGCAGGTGACCAGTCGTCTGATTGGCGGCCAAGGGCGGTTGATCGCCTCGGACATCCTGGAAATGGACTCGATTCCGGACGTTACCTTCATCCAGGGCGACTTTACCCAGGACGAAGTGCTGCAGCAGATCCTGCAGGCGGTCGGTGATTCGCACGTAGACCTTGTGATTTCCGATATGGCCCCCAATATGAGTGGTACGCCCGCGGTGGACATGCCGCGTGCCATGTTCCTCTGCGAACTGGCCCTGGATCTGGCGACCCGCGTGCTCAAGCCCGGCGGGGATTTCCTGATCAAGATCTTCCAGGGCGAGGGTTTCGACATGTACTTGAAGGACGTGCGCAGCAAGTTCGACAAGGTGCAGATGCGCAAGCCGTCGTCCTCGCGGGATCGTTCCCGCGAACAGTACCTGTTGGGCAAGGGTTTCAAGGGAGCGTGAAAGGCGTGCTGCGGGGTTGCCGATAGTTATTTCCAATCGGCGGCTCCGTCTGGATCGTCCGAACTTCGTGTAGTCTAGCTTTCACAAAGGGTTACAGACGGTGCCTGCGGATGCGTGGGTAATGTAGTAAGTTAGGGCGATGAATATCATGCGAGGCACGGCTGCGTCGTGCGCCGGCCTCAGAGGGTAGCGAATTGAACGACATGGCAAAGAATCTGATCCTCTGGTTGATCATCGCCGCCGTCCTGGTGACGGTGATGAACAACTTCTCGAGCCCTAACGAGCCGCAGACCCTCAACTATTCCGACTTCATCCAGCAGGTCAAGGATGGCAAGGTCGAGCGCGTGACCGTCGACGGCTACATCATTACCGGCAAGCGCACCGACGGCGACAACTTCAAGACCGTCCGCCCAGCCATCACGGATAACGGCCTGATCGGCGACCTGGTCGATAACCACGTCACCGTCGAAGGCAAGCAGCCAGAGCAGCAGAGCATCTGGACGCAACTGTTGGTCGCCAGCTTCCCGATTCTGGTGATCATCGCCGTGTTCATGTTCTTCATGCGCCAGATGCAGGGCGGTGCCGGTGGTAAAGGCGGCCCGATGAGCTTCGGCAAGAGCAAGGCGCGCCTGCTGTCCGAAGACCAGGTCAAGACTACCCTGGCTGACGTTGCCGGTTGCGACGAGGCCAAGGAAGAAGTTGGCGAACTGGTCGAGTTCCTGCGTGACCCTGGCAAGTTCCAGCGCCTGGGTGGCCGCATCCCCCGCGGTGTGCTGATGGTCGGCCCGCCCGGTACCGGTAAGACCCTGCTGGCCAAGGCCATCGCCGGCGAAGCCAAGGTGCCGTTCTTCACCATTTCCGGTTCCGACTTCGTCGAGATGTTCGTCGGCGTGGGTGCCAGCCGCGTGCGCGACATGTTCGAGCAGGCCAAGAAGCACGCGCCATGCATCATCTTCATCGACGAGATCGACGCCGTCGGCCGCCACCGTGGCGCCGGCATGGGCGGCGGTCACGACGAGCGAGAGCAGACCCTGAACCAGTTGCTGGTCGAAATGGATGGCTTCGAGATGAACGATGGCATCATCGTCATCGCCGCCACCAACCGTCCCGATGTGCTCGACCCGGCGCTGCTGCGCCCGGGCCGCTTCGACCGCCAGGTGGTGGTCGGCCTGCCGGACATCCGTGGTCGTGAGCAGATCCTCAAAGTGCACATGCGCAAGGTGCCAATCGGCGAGAACGTCAACGCGGCGGTCATCGCCCGCGGTACCCCTGGCTTCTCCGGTGCCGACCTGGCCAACCTGGTCAACGAGGCGTCGCTGTTCGCTGCCCGTTCCAGCAAGCGCGTGGTCGAGATGAAGGAGTTCGAGCTGGCCAAGGACAAGATCATGATGGGCGCCGAGCGCAAGACCATGGTCATGTCCGAGAAAGAGAAGCAGAACACCGCTTACCACGAAGCTGGTCACGCCATCGTCGGCCGTGTCGTCCCCGAGCATGATCCGGTGTACAAGGTGTCGATCATTCCGCGTGGTCGTGCCCTGGGTGTGACCATGTTTCTGCCGGAAGAAGACCGTTACAGCCTGTCCAAGCGTGCGCTGATCAGCCAGATCTGCTCGCTTTACGGCGGTCGTATCGCTGAAGAGATGACCCTGGGCTTCGACGGTGTGACCACTGGCGCCTCCAACGACATCATGCGTGCGAGCCAGATTGCCCGGAACATGGTCACCAAGTGGGGCCTGTCCGAAAAACTCGGGCCGCTGATGTACGCCGAAGAAGAGGGCGAGGTGTTCCTCGGCCGCAGCGCGGGTAGCCAGCATGCCAGCGTTTCCGGCGAGACGGCGAAGATGATCGACTCCGAAGTGCGCAGCATCATCGACCAGTGCTATGCCACGGCCAAGCAGATTCTCACCGACAATCGCGACAAGCTCGACGCCATGGCCGAGGCATTGATGAAGTACGAAACCATCGATGCCGACCAGATCGACGACATCATGGCTGGCCGCACTCCGCGTGAGCCACGTGACTGGGACAACGATGCCGGGACCTCTGGCAAGCAAGCTTCCCAGGATGATCGTCCGGAGTCGCCGATCGGCGGTCCAGCGGCTCAACACTAAGGGCATCTATGAGCTCTAAGCAGTACCCGGCCCGGTTGCCTTGTGGCAACCGGGTTCTTGATTTGTCCCGTACCCATGTCATGGGTATTCTCAACGTCACCCCAGACTCGTTCTCCGATGGTGGGCGCTTCAATCAGCGCGACGAGGCCCTGCGTCATGCTGAAGCCATGGTTTCAGCGGGTGCTACGCTGATCGATGTCGGAGGCGAGTCCACCCGGCCTGGTGCGCGAGCGGTATCCCCGCTCGAGGAGTTGGAACGCGTCGCGCCGATCGTCGAAGCGATCAACAGTCGGCTCGACGTGGTCATCTCGGTCGATACCTCCACGCCTGCGGTCATGCGCGAATCCGCGCGCCTCGGTGCTGGCTTGATCAACGATGTGCGCGCCCTGGAGCGCGACGGTGCGCTTGATGCCGCGGCGGACACCGGCTTGCCGGTGTGTCTCATGCACATGCGCGGCGAGCCGGGCAACATGCAGGACAATCCGCAGTATGAAGATGTGACAGCCGATGTTACGCGCTATCTTGAACAGCGTATGGCCGCCTGCGCGGCGGCTGGCATCGGGGCTGAGCGCATCCTCCTCGACCCGGGGTTCGGCTTTGCCAAGACCCTCGAGCACAACCTCAGCCTTTTCAAACACATGGAAGCGCTCTATCGCCTCGGGAGGCCGCTTCTGGTGGGCGTCTCGCGCAAGAGCATGATCGGCCTCGCGCTGGGTCGCCCCGTAGGTGAGCGCCTGTACGGTAGCCTGGCGCTGGCGGCATTGGCCATGACCAAGGGTGCGAGCATCCTGCGAGTGCATGACGTGGCGGAAACCGTCGACGTGGTGCGCATGATCGCGGCCGTGCAGTACGCCGAATAAGAACATTGGAGTCACTATGAGCAGAAAATACTTTGGTACCGATGGTATCCGTGGTCGCGTTGGCCAGTTCCCCATCACCCCGGACTTCATGCTGAAACTCGGCTGGGCGGCTGGCATGGCGTTCCGCAAGCAGGGAAATTGCCGTGTGCTGGTCGGCAAGGACACGCGTATCTCGGGTTACATGTTCGAGTCCGCGCTGGAGGCCGGCCTGTCTGCGGCCGGCGCCGATGTGATGCTGCTCGGGCCGATGCCGACGCCTGCCATCGCTTACCTGACGCGCACTTTCCATGCTGAAGCGGGTATCGTCATCAGCGCCTCGCACAATCCGCATGATGACAACGGCATCAAGTTTTTCTCCGGCGCCGGTACCAAGCTGCCGGACGAAGTCGAGCTGATGATCGAGGAACTGCTCGACCAGCCGATGACCGTTGTCGAGTCCAGCAAGCTGGGCAAGGTTTCGCGTATCAACGACGCGGCGGGGCGCTATATCGAGTTCTGCAAGAGCAGCGTGCCCAGTAGCACCAGCTTCGATGGCCTCAAGATCGTGGTGGACTGCGCGCACGGCGCCACCTACAAGGTCGCGCCGAGCGTGTTCCGTGAGCTCGGTGCCGAAGTCACGGTACTGCACGCAGCGCCAGATGGCCTGAACATCAACGAGGGCTGTGGTTCGACCCATATCGAGTCGCTGCAGGCCGCGGTGCTGGTCGGGCATGCGGACATCGGCATCGCCTTCGACGGCGACGGTGACCGTGTGTTGATGGTCGACCACACCGGCACTATCGTCGACGGCGACGAGTTGCTGTTCATCATTGGCCGCGACTTGCAGGAGCGCGGCAAGCTGCAAGGCGGCGTGGTCGGTACGTTGATGAGCAACCTGGGCCTGGAGTTGGCGTTCAAGGAGCTTGATATTCCGTTCGTGCGCGCCAAGGTGGGTGATCGCTACGTGATGGCCGAGCTGCTCGAGCGCGAATGGCTGCTGGGTGGCGAAAATTCCGGGCATGTCGTCTGCGGTAGCCACACCACCACGGGAGACGCGATCATCGCCGCGCTGCAGGTGCTGATGGCGCTCAAGCGCCGAGGCGAGAACCTTGCCCAGGCACGCCAGGCGGTGCGCAAATGCCCTCAGGTGCTGATCAACGTGCGTTTCGCCGCAGGCAAGAGCGATCCCCTGGAAAATCCGTTGGTCAAAGAGGCCAGCGCCAAGGCGACCGAGGCCATGGCCGGTCGCGGCCGTGTGCTGCTGCGCAAGTCGGGTACCGAGCCTCTGGTGCGGGTGATGGTAGAGGGTGACGACGAAACCCAGGTGCGCGGCCATGCCGAAGCCCTGGCCAAGCTCGTTGAAGAAGTTTGTGCCTGAAAGAGGCTTGCCAGCGCAGATCGGGTTGGGTAAGATCTGCGCCCACTTTGACCGACGAGGTAAAGCATGCGTCGCCCCATGGTAGCTGGTAACTGGAAGATGCACGGTACCCGCGCCAGCGTCGCTGAGCTGACTCAGGGGTTGGGCAACATGCTCATTCCCGACGGTATCGAAGTCGCGGTGTTTCCACCGGCCCTGTTCATCAATGAAGTTGTTGATGGGCTGAAAGGCAAGGGGATCATCGTTGGAGCACAGAATTCTGCGGTACAGCCCGAGCAGGGCGCACTGACCGGTGAAGTTGCACCGAGTCAGTTGTCAGAAGTCGGTTGCAAGTTGGTGTTGATCGGCCATTCGGAGCGTCGCCAGATTATCGGCGAAAGTGACGAAGTGCTGAATCAAAAGTTTGCAGCCGCACAGAAAAGTGGTTTGACGCCAGTGCTCTGTGTAGGGGAAACTCTCGCCGAGCGTGACGCAGGCAAGACGCTCGAAGTTGTAGGGCGTCAACTAAGCAGTGTAATCGACGCGTTCGGTATCGCCGCTTTTGCCAATGCAGTAATTGCCTATGAGCCTGTATGGGCCATTGGTACAGGTTTGACGGCCTCGCCCCAGCAAGCGCAGGATGTGCATGCAGCCATCCGCAAGCAGTTGGCGGAAAAGGACGCCGAAGTTGCCCGCAAGGTGCAGCTTCTCTACGGCGGCAGCGTGAAGGCGGCTAATGCGGCCGAACTGTTCGGCATGCCGGATATCGATGGGGGGCTCATTGGTGGAGCGTCCCTGAATGCAGACGAATTCGGTGCAATTTGTCGCGCCGCAGGAAACTGAAAAATGCTGGAAACAGTCGTAGTTGTTTTTCATCTGTTGGCAGCACTGTCACTGGTAGTCATGGTGTTGTTGCAGCAGGGTAAAGGTGCGGAAGCAGGTGCATCTTTCGGCGCAGGTGCTTCAAATACTGTGTTCGGAAGCCAAGGTTCCGCTACCTTTTTGAGTAAAGTTACTGCTATACTTGCCGCCACTTTCTTTTTGACTGCACTTGGGTTAGGATACTTCGCCAAGCAGCAGGCTCACCAGCTGACTCAAGCTGGTCTGCCAGATCCAGCAGTGCTGGAAGTCAAAGAGCAAAAGCCGGCAGTCAATGATGATGTACCGGTGCTCCAGCAGCAGAAGAGTGAAACCACCAACTCTGGTGATGTACCTCCTCCAGCCAAAGAGCAGCAGTAACGGGTTTCAAATGTAGTATTGCCGAGGTGGTGGAATTGGTAGACACGCAACCTTGAGGTGGTTGTGCCCATAGGGTGTAGGGGTTCGAGTCCCCTTCTCGGTACCAATTGAAGCATGAGAGCCCGCTTTAGCGGGCTTTCTTGCAGGTGGAGGTCGGATTGACCCAGCAAAGGGTTCAGTCTTATACTTTCGCCCCAGCTTTGTCGCGGGGTGGAGCAGCTTGGTAGCTCGTCGGGCTCATAACCCGAAGGTCGTTGGTTCAAATCCAGCCCCCGCAACCAGCTTCAGCAGAGCCCCTTTTCAGGGGCTTTTTGCTAGCCGAACAGTTTTGGCGTCGTTGTCCAACGGCGCTTTCAGGGATGGGCGCTTCGCCCATTTTTTATTTGCACAGCATGCACGAGGGGGTTCAGGTGTCGAGCAAGCTAGAACAGTTGCAGGCCTTGTTGGCCCCGGTTGTCGAGGGCCTGGGCTACCAATGCTGGGGGATCGAATACGTCTCCCAAGGCAAGCATTCGGTACTGCGTATCTATATCGACAAGGAAGGCGGCATCCTGGTGGAAGACTGCGAAGCCGTCAGCCGTCAGGCCAGCGCCATCCTCGATGTGGAAGATCCGATCAGCTCTGAATATACCCTCGAGGTGTCCTCTCCAGGCATGGACCGCCCGCTGTTCACCTTAGAACAGTTTGCAGCGCATGCCGGCGAGCAGGTGAAGATCAAGCTGCGTACGCCCTTCGAGGGCCGTCGTAACTTCCAGGGCCTTCTCCGCGGTGTGGAGGAACAGGATGTGGTGGTGCAGGTAGACCAGCACGAGTTCCTGTTGCCGATCGACTCGATCGACAAGGCCAATATTATTCCCAGTTTTGACTGAGACGTGCCGGGCCCGGCGGATGTTCCGGGGCCAATGGCTTGCGCAAGGCGAGGCGTACGATGAGCAAAGAAGTACTGCTGGTTGTTGAATCGGTATCCAACGAGAAAGGTGTACCGCCAGGCGTCATTTTCGAAGCGCTGGAAGTGGCCCTGGCCACTGCAACCAAAAAACGTTTTGAGGACGAAGTCGACCTGCGTGTGGAAATCAACCGCCACACCGGTAGCTACGAGACCTTCCGCCGCTGGACCGTGGTCGACGAAAACGACCTGGACGATCCGGCGATCGAGACCTGGCTGGAAAAGATCCAGGACACGCACCCGGATGCCAAGATCGGTGACGTGATCGAAGAGAAGATCGAGTCGATCGAGTTCGGTCGCATCGCCGCGCAGACCGCCAAACAGGTCATCGTGCAGAAGGTCCGCGAGGCCGAGCGCGCCCAGGTGGTCGATGCCTACCGCGAGCGCGTGGGCGAGATCATCTCCGGTACTGTCAAGAAGGTCACCCGCGACAACGTCATCGTCGACCTGGGCAACAATGCCGAGGCGCTCCTGGCGCGTGAAGACATCATTCCCCGTGAGACCTTCCGTGTCGGCGTGCGTCTGCGTGCGCTGCTCAAGGAAATCCGCACCGAGAACCGCGGCCCGCAGCTGATCCTGTCGCGCACCGCGCCGCAGATGCTGATCGAGCTGTTCCGCATCGAAGTGCCGGAAATCGCCGAAGGCCTCATCGAAGTCATGGCCGCCTCCCGTGATCCGGGTTCGCGTGCCAAGATCGCCGTCCGCTCCAAGGACAAGCGCATCGACCCGCAGGGTGCCTGTATCGGCATGCGTGGTTCGCGCGTCCAGGCCGTATCCGGCGAGCTGGGTGGCGAGCGTGTGGATATCGTCCTCTGGGACGAGAACCCGGCGCAGTTCGTCATCAACGCCATGTCGCCGGCAGAGGTTGCCGCGATCATCGTTGACGAGGACGCCCATGCGATGGATATCGCCGTTGCCGAGGACAACCTGGCCCAGGCGATTGGCCGTGGTGGCCAGAACGTCCGCCTGGCCAGCCAGCTGACCGCATGGACCCTGAACGTGATGACCGAGAAGGACATCCAGGCCAAGCAGCAAGCTGAAACCGGCGACATCCTGCGTAATTTTGTCGAGGAACTGGAAGTCGACGAGGAGCTGGCACAAGTGCTGGTCGACGAAGGCTTTACCAGCCTCGAAGAAATTGCCTACGTACCGTTGGAAGAAATGCTCAACATCGATGGCTTTGACGAGGAAATCGTCAATGAGCTCCGCGCTCGAGCCAAGGACCGTTTGTTGACCAAGGCCATCGCTACCGAAGAAAAACTGGCAGACGCCCATCCGGCCGAAGACCTGCTCTCCCTTGAGGGCATGGACAAGGACCTGGCGGCGGAACTGGCGGTGCGCGGCGTGGTTAACCGCGAAGACCTGGCCGAGCAGTCGATCGACGACCTGCTCGACATCGACGGCATCGACGAAGAGCGTGCCGGCAAGTTGATCATGGCCGCCCGAGCCCACTGGTTCGAGTAATTAGGCGCGGCCTGAGGAGAGAAGTGCATGACGCAAGTCACGGTGAAAGAACTGGCCCAAGAGGTCGAGGCACCGGTAGAGCGCCTGCTGCAGCAGATGCGTGAGGCAGGTCTGCCGCACACCGACGCCGGTCAGGTAGTGACCGACAATGAGAAGCAGACCCTGCTGACTCATTTGAAGAGCAGCCACAAGAGCAAGGCGGAAGAGCCGCGCAAGATTACCTTGCAGCGCAAGACCACCAGCACTCTGCGTGTCGCCGGTAGCAAAAGCATCAGCGTAGAAGTACGCAAGAAGAAGGTATTCGTGCAGCGCAGCCCGGAAGAGATCCAGGCTGAGCAGAAGCGCGAACAGGAAGAGCGCCGTGCGGCTGAAAACGCAGCCCGCGACAAAATTGAAGCCGAAGTTCGCCAGCGTAACGAGGAGCAGGCACGCCGTCAGGCCGCTGAAACTCCGGCCGTTGCGCCAGTGGCCAAGGCTGAACCTGCTGCTGCCCCGGTAGTGGCCAACGCACCGGTGTCCGAAGACGCTGCTGCGCGTGCTGCCGAGCGCAAGAAGGACGAGACCCGTCGTAACGAAAGCCGCACCCGTGATGACGATCGTCGCGGTGGTGGCCAAGCTACCGCCGGCCGTGGCGAAGCGCCGCGCATGTCGGTCAAGGTCAAGGTCAAGGAGAAGGAAAAGGCTCCGACTCCGCGCGCCGCGCCGCGTACCACCGATGAAGAAAGCGATGGTTTCCGTCGTCGCGGTGGCAAGGGTAAAGGCAAGAAGCGCAATGCGCATGGCTTCCAGAGCCCGACTGGCCCGGTTATCCGTGACGTGGCGATCGGCGAGACCATCACTGTCTCCGATCTGGCCAACCAGATGTCCGTCAAGGGCGCTGAAGTGGTCAAGTTCATGTTCAAGATGGGGACTCCGGTCACCATCAACCAGGTGCTCGACCAGGAAACCGCTCAGCTGGTAGCAGAAGAGCTGGGCCACAAGGTCACCCTGATCAGCGACACTGCCCTGGAAGACTCCCTGGCCGAATCGCTGAAGTTCGAAGGCGAGACCACCTCTCGTGCGCCGGTCGTGACCGTCATGGGCCACGTCGACCACGGCAAGACCTCGCTGCTCGACTACATCCGTCGTGCCAAGGTTGCTGCTGGCGAGGCCGGTGGTATCACCCAGCACATCGGTGCCTACCACGTCGAAACCGACCGTGGCATGGTCACCTTCCTCGACACCCCTGGCCACGCTGCGTTCACGCAAATGCGCGCCCGTGGTGCCAAGGCGACCGACATCGTCATCCTGGTGGTGGCGGCGGACGACGGTGTGATGCCACAGACCCGCGAAGCCGTACAGCATGCCAAGGCAGCTGGCGTACCGCTGGTCGTTGCAGTGAACAAGATCGACAAGCCAGGCGCAGACCTCGACCGCATCCGTAACGAGCTGTCCGTCGAAGGCGTGACCTCCGAGGAGTGGGGTGGTGATACCCCGTTCGTCA
The DNA here is from genome assembly GCF_018596375.1 of Pseudomonas sp. RC3H12. NCBI lineage: Bacteria > Pseudomonadati > Pseudomonadota > Gammaproteobacteria > Pseudomonadales > Pseudomonadaceae > Pseudomonas > Pseudomonas sp. RC3H12. The sequence continues at coordinate 5,570,297 of NZ_CP075595.1, forward strand.
AGGTTTCGGCGAAGATGGGTACCGGCGTCGACGAGTTGCTCGAAGCTGTCCTGTTGCAGGCCGAGATTCTCGAACTCAAGGCCACCCCGACCGCACCTGGTCGTGGTGTCGTGGTCGAGTCGCGTCTGGACAAGGGCCGTGGCCCGGTGGCGACCATCCTGGTTCAGGACGGTACCCTGCGTCAGGGCGACATGGTCCTGGTCGGCTCCAACTATGGCCGCGTGCGTGCCATGCTCGACGAGAACGGCAAGCCTGTGAAGGAAGCCGGCCCGTCGATCCCGGTCGAGATCCTCGGCCTGGACGGTACACCGGACGCTGGCGAAGAGATGTCGGTGGTTGCCGACGAGAAGAAAGCGCGTGAAGTTGCGCTGTTCCGTCAAGGCAAGTTCCGCGAGGTCAAGCTGGCCCGTGCTCACGCCGGCAAGCTGGAAAACATCTTCGAGACCATGGGTCAGGAAGAGAAGAAGACCCTCAACATCGTCCTCAAGACCGACGTGCGCGGTTCCCTCGAGGCGCTGCAAGGTTCGCTCGGCGGCCTGGGCAACGACGAAGTTCAGGTTCGCGTCATCGGTGGCGGCGTTGGTGGTATCACCGAAAGCGATGCCAACCTGGCGCTGGCGTCCAACGCTGTACTGTTCGGCTTCAACGTGCGTGCCGATGCCGGCGCGCGCAAGATCGTCGAGCAGGAAGGTCTGGATATGCGTTACTACAACGTGATCTACGACATCATCGAAGACGTCAAGAAAGCCCTGACCGGCATGCTCGGCAGCGATGTTCGCGAGAATATCCTGGGTGTCGCCGAAGTCCGTGACGTGTTCCGTTCGCCGAAGTTCGGCGCCATCGCTGGCTGTATGGTCATCGAGGGTACCGTGTACCGCAACCGTCCGATCCGCGTTCTGCGCGACGACGTGGTGATCTTCGAAGGCGAGCTGGAATCGCTGCGTCGCTTCAAGGACGATGCGTCCGAAGTACGCAACGGCATGGAGTGCGGTATTGGCGTCAAGAGCTACAACGACGTCAAGGTCGGCGACAAGATCGAAGTGTTCGAGAAAGTCCAGGTGGCTCGTACCCTGTAAGGGCCGAGCGTGGTGCAGGCCCCGCCCCAGGGCGGTTGCCTGAACCTCTGAAGGTAGCGCCCGGTCAGGCTTCGAGCTTGACCGGGCGTTTGCCGCTTTAAGATACAGGTAGCAAGAATGGCAAAAGAATACAGCCGTACCCAACGTATCGGTGATCAGATGCAGCGCGAGCTTGCAGAGCTGATCCGCCGTGAAGTCAAAGATCCGCGTGTCGGCCTGGTGACCATCACCGCCGTCGACGTCAGCCGTGACCTCGGCCATGCCAAGGTGTTCATCACCGTCATGGGCGAAGAAACCCCGGACGCCGTCAAGCAGTCGCTCAAGGCCTTGAACAGCGCCGCCAGCTTCCTGCGTCTGCACCTGGGGCGCTCGATGCAACTGCGCAGCGTGCCGCAGCTGCATTTCCACTTCGATGAAAGCGTGAGCCGCGGTGTGCATCTGTCGGCGCTGATCGAACGTGCGGTGGCCGAAGATCGCCAGCACCAGGATGCCGACGCGCCGGACACCAAGGAGTAAGCGGTGGCCCAGGTCAAACGTATCCGCCGCAACGTCAGCGGCATCATCCTGCTCGACAAGCCGCTGGGGTTCACCTCCAACGCTGCCCTGCAGAAGGTCCGCTGGCTGCTCAACGCCGAGAAGGCCGGCCACACCGGCAGCCTCGACCCGCTGGCCACCGGCGTGCTGCCGCTGTGCTTCGGCGAGGCCACCAAGTTCTCGCAGTACCTGCTCGATTCCGACAAGGGCTACGAGACAGTGATGCAGATGGGCCAGACCACCACCACCGGGGACGCCGAAGGCGAAGTGCTGAAGACCCGCGACGTGACCGTTGGTCGCGTCGACATCGAAGCGGTCATCCCGCGTTTTCGCGGTGAAATCCAGCAGGTGCCTCCGATGTACTCGGCCCTCAAGCGCGACGGCCAGCCGCTGTACAAACTGGCGCGCGCAGGAGAGGTAGTGGAGCGCGAGGCGCGTTCTGTTACTATTGGCCGGCTGGACCTGCTGGAGTGCGAAGGCACCCGGGCACGCCTGTCGGTTGGCTGCAGCAAGGGAACCTATATTCGCACCCTGGTGGAGGATATGGGCGAGGCGTTGGGCTGTGGTGCCTACGTCGCCGAGCTACGCCGCACCCAGGCCGGCCCCTTCGAGCTGGCCCAGACCGTCACGCTCGAAGAGCTGGAACAGGCTCACGCCGAAGGTGGCAACGAAGCGCTCGATCGCTTCCTGATGCCCTCGGACAGCGGCTTGCAGGACTGGCCATTGGTGGTATTGTCCGAGCACAGCGCGTTCTATTGGCTACATGGCCAGGCAGTACGTGCGCCGGACGCGCCGCAATTCGGCATGGTCCGCGTACAGGATCACAATGCCCGCTTCATCGGTATCGGTGAGGTGAGCGAAGACGGGCGCATTGCGCCGCGTCGACTGATTCGGTCGGAATGACCGATACCACAGGGCGAGGTCAACGCTTTGCCCTGCGGATTCGAGGATGGCTGTCAGTAGGCACGGTCATTACTCTTTTTATTAATACAGGGATCCAGTCCCTGGCCTATTGGACCCCGCTTGCGGGATCCGTTTATCAGGAGAAGCCAAATGGCCCTCAGCGTCGAAGAAAAAGCTCAGATCGTTGCAGACTATCAGCAAGCCGCCGGCGACACCGGTAGCCCGGAAGTACAGGTTGCCCTGCTGACCTTCAACATCAACAAGCTGCAAGGCCACTTCAAGGCCAACGAAAAAGACCACCACTCCCGTCGTGGTCTGATCCGTATGGTCAACCAGCGTCGTAAGCTGCTGGATTACCTGAAGGGTAAAGACACCACTCGTTACAGCGCCCTGATCGGTCGCCTGGGCCTGCGTCGCTAATAGCGGCCTGGCCAGTGGTGTTGCATGGTGTGTCGCATTCTTCGGCAACGCTGCCTGCCAGCGTTGCCGTCGGACACGCCGCGCGATCTGCGAGGTTGGCAGCCTGGTGTGCCGAGCGGTTTATCCGCCCGGCGCCAGGCTCCCAGCCTCGTGTTGTATCTGGACGGTCAATGGGGCCGATTCCCCGTTCTGCCCAAGAATTCGCAAGAACCAGTTCCCCCAAGAGCCACTGAAAAAGGTAGGAAACCGTGAACCCGGTAATCAAGCAATTCCAGTTCGGTCAATCGACCGTTACCCTCGAAACGGGCCGCATTGCCCGTCAGGCCACCGGCGCCGTGCTGGTCACCGTCGACAACGATGTCACCGTGCTGGTGACCGTGGTCGGTGCCAAGCATGCCGACCCGAGCAAAGGCTTCTTCCCGCTGTCCGTGCACTACCAGGAAAAGACCTACGCCGCTGGCAAGATCCCAGGTGGTTTCTTCAAGCGTGAAGGCCGCCCATCCGAAAAAGAAACCCTGACTTCGCGCCTGATCGACCGCCCGATCCGCCCGCTGTTCCCTGAAGGTTTCATGAACGAAGTGCAGGTTGTCTGCACCGTGGTTTCCACCAGCAAGAAGACCGATCCGGACATCGCTGCGATGATCGGTACCTCGGCTGCCCTGGCCATCTCGGGCATTCCGTTCGAAGGCCCGATCGGCGCCGCCCGCGTTGCCTTCCACGAAAGCACCGGCTACCTGCTGAACCCGACCTACGAGCAGCAGGCCGCCTCGAGCCTGGACATGGTCGTTGCCGGTACCGAGTCGGCCGTACTGATGGTTGAATCGGAAGCCAAAGAGCTGACCGAAGACCAGATGCTGGGCGCCGTACTGTTCGCCCACGACGAATTCCAGGCTGTGATCAAGGCGGTCAAAGAGCTGGCCGCCGAAGCCGCCAAGCCGACCTGGGACTGGAAACCTGCCGTTGCCAACACCGAACTGTTCAACGCCATCCGCGCCGAGTTCGGCGAAGCGGTGTCGCAGGGCTACACCATCACCGTCAAGGCCGACCGCTACGCGCGCCTGGGCGAGCTGCGCGATCAGGCGATCGCCAAGTTCTCCGGTGAAGAAGGCCAGCCGTCGGCTGGCGAAGTGAAAGACATCTTCGGCGAGATCGAATACCGCACCGTTCGCGAAAACATCGTCAACGGCAAGCCACGTATCGACGGTCGCGACACCAAGACCGTGCGCCCGCTGAACATCGAAGTCGGCGTTCTGCCGAAGACCCACGGTTCGGCCCTGTTCACCCGTGGCGAAACCCAGGCCCTGGTCGTCGCGACCCTGGGTACCGCCCGTGACGCCCAGCTGCTGGACACCCTCGAAGGCGAGAAGAAAGACCCCTTCATGCTGCACTACAACTTCCCGCCGTTCTCGGTAGGTGAATGTGGTCGCATGGGCGGTGCTGGCCGTCGTGAAATCGGCCACGGCCGTCTGGCCCGTCGTTCGGTGCAGGCCATGCTGCCGGCCGCCGACGTGTTCCCGTACACCATCCGCGTGGTATCGGAAATCACCGAGTCGAACGGCTCCAGCTCCATGGCTTCGGTCTGCGGTGCCTCCCTGGCGCTGATGGACGCGGGCGTACCGATGAAGGCGCCGGTTGCCGGTATCGCCATGGGCCTGGTCAAGGAAGGCGAGAAGTTCGCCGTACTGACCGACATCCTGGGTGACGAAGACCACCTCGGCGACATGGACTTCAAGGTAGCCGGTACCGCCAAAGGCGTCACCGCGCTGCAGATGGACATCAAGATCAACGGCATCACCGAAGAGATCATGGAAATCGCCCTGGGCCAGGCCCTGGAAGCGCGCCTGAACATCCTCGGCCAGATGAACCAGATCATCGGCGAGTCGCGTACCGAGCTGTCGGCCAACGCGCCGACCATGATCGCGATGAAGATCGACACCGACAAGATCCGTGACGTCATCGGCAAAGGCGGCGCCACCATTCGCGCCATCTGCGAAGAGACCAAGGCTTCGATCGACATCGAAGACGACGGCTCGATCAAGATCTTCGGCGAAACCAAGGAAGCCGCGGACGCTGCCAAGCAGCGCATCCTGGGCATCACCGCCGAAGCCGAGATCGGCAAGATCTACGTCGGCAAGGTCGAGCGCATCGTCGACTTCGGTGCCTTCGTCAACATCCTGCCGGGCAAGGACGGCCTGGTGCACATCTCCATGCTGAGCGATGCTCGCGTCGAGAAGGTCACCGACGTGCTGAAAGAAGGCCAGGAAGTCGAAGTACTGGTACTGGACGTGGACAACCGCGGCCGTATCAAGCTGTCGATCAAGGACGTTGCCGCTGCCAAGGCATCGGGCGTCTAAGCCTTTCGAGGCTGAAAGGAGGACCCTTCGGGGTCCTTTTTTTATGCCTGCCGCAAAATAGTTGAGAGCATGCATCTTGCACGTGGCTTTTTTCCCGGGATTGCAAAATGCACGGTGCGGGCTTCTGGTTGATTTGTGTAACTCGTTGATTTCAAAGGTTTTATAGGGCGTGAAAAAACTGGCACAGCCCCTGCAACTACCTTACTACCTGACGCCAGGAACCAAGGCGCAGACCTTTCGAAAAAACAGGAGTGACCCACATGAAGAAGTTCGCCATTGCTGCCGCTACTGCTACCGCTCTGACCCTGACCATGGCTAACGCGGCTTTTGCTGCCCAGTCCACCCAGGCCCCGATGACGCTTGCGGCCGGTGAGGTGACCAAAGCCAAGGAAGCCACTTCCGACACCTGGATCACCACCAAGGTAAAGGCTGACCTGATGACCGAGAAAGGCGTGCCGGGCAGTGACATCAAGGTTGAAACCAACAAAGGCGTAGTGTCCCTGTCCTCGGACGTGGCCATTACCGATGCACAGAAAGAAATGGCGGTTGCCATCGCCAAGAAGATCAAGGGCGTACAGGCCGTCTCGGCTGATGGCCTGAAAGCCGAATAAGGATTGTCCCGTCGGCCAAAAGGATTTGGCCACCCCTTCAAGCAAAAGCCCCGGCAATCGCCGGGGCTTTTCTATTGGCATTCAGGAAAGCGCTTCAGTTCACCGGGTTCCGGGCGATCACATCGCTCTCGAAACACACCTGCTCTTCGATCAGCGGCTCCACCAAGGGGCGGCTGTCCCGAAAATGCGCGGTCCGGGTATGCGCCTCGTACGCCTCATCGTCCTGGTAGATCTCGTACAGGTAGATGACATCGGCATTCTCCCGATCCTGCGAGACATCGAATACCAGGCAACCCGGCTCGGTGGCGACCGACGCTGCGGCGTTGGCATTGATGGCTGCCAGGAAGGCATCGGCGGTGCCGGGTTTCACGCGCGTCTTGATAAATAGGCAGTACACATGACGTTCCTTTTGTTTTAAATTCTATTATGAATTGTATACAAAAAAGGAGCCGCGCTCATGTCCGATCTACCTGCCCGCCCAGGCCGTCTCAATGGCTTGCGGCACATCGCCCTGCTGGTCCCCAACCTGGAGGAGTGCGAGCGCTTCTACGTGGATGTGCTGGGCATGGAAGTGCTCAACCGTGCCAACGAAGACCTGGTCTACCTCACCTGCGGCAACGACAACCTGTCGCTCGGGCGCGGCGCAGGTGCGGCCAACGGGCTGCAGACCTTGGATCATTATGGGTTCATCGTCGACAGCGTGGAGGAGTTGGAGGCCTGGTATCAGTACTTCAAGGCCCATGGCGTGACGCTGCTGGATCGCCCGTTCAATCACGGCGATGGCGCGCGCAGCTTCCATTTGCTGGACCCGGCGGGGAACAAGGTGCAGCCGCTGTATCACCCGGCGGTATCGGGGCAACGGCTGGCCTGATGGTATTGATCGCCTGCGCTGCCCTCATCACCGACTTGTCGGCGATGAGGGCGACTCGGTCGAGGGTTACTCGGCATCCAGGTGCATCGGCGTCACCACGCGGCCATCGCTCTCGGCCTGGCCGAGGTTGGTGTCGATGAAGTACACGCGGTCATCTTCCAGCTGGCCCTTGTCCACCAGGTAGTCCTTGATGCTGCTGGCCCGCTCCTGGCCCAGGTTACGCAGCAACACGGCGCTTTCCGCCCAGGACTTGATGACCGCCTCGCGCAGCTTGGCGCTGCGCTCGTCACGGCCCAGGTCCTGCCATTCAGCCGGGGGCTGCTGTTTCAGGCGGGTACGGTAGATGCCCTCGAGCATCGCCGGCTTGTCGCCGTCGTCCACTACCAGCAACGAAGCATTGGCGGGCACCTTATCGCCCCGACGCTGGAGGATCTTGTACCAGGTGGCCTGGTATTCACGCTCCAGGCGCTGCTGGGCAATCAGCGGGCCGTCACTGCTCTGGGCCGCCGTGCCTTCGATTTCCAGGCGCAGCTCGGGGCGTTCCTTGAGGGCAGAGGCGAGCTTGTCCAGGGATGTTTGCACGTCGGGGGTGAGGTCGCTGGAGCCCGGCGCGAACGAGACATTGCCCAGATCTTCCGCGCCGCCACCGGCGACCAGCCCGCCAAGCAGCTTGAACGGCGCCTGCGCCGCGCGCAGCACCAGGTTGCGCAGGGTCTGCCAGACGATCGGCATCACGCTGAACTGCGGGTTGTTGAGGTCGCCCGACACCGGCAGCTCAATGGAAATCCTGCCTTCGGTATCCTTGAGCAAGGCCACCGCCAGGCGGATCGGCAGGTCCACGGCATCCGGGCTGTCGACCTTCTCGCCCAACTGCAGTTGCTCGATCACCACCTTGTTCTCGGCCTTGAGCTGGCCGTTGGTGATCAGGTAATGCAGGTCGAGGTTCAACCGGCCCTTGCGGATGCGCATACCGGCGAACTTGCCGGAGTAGGGCGTCAGGGTTGTCAGCTCGACACGCTTGAAGCTGGTGGCGATGTCGAGGCTGGCCAGCGGGTTGAACGGGTTGAGCGCACCCTTGATGGTCACAGGCGCGTAACGGTCCACCTTACCTTTGATATCGACCTTGGCCGGGAGCGGCTTGCGGTTGTCGATGGTGCCAATCTGGCCGTTGAGCTGCTGTACCGCGGTGGCGAAGTTAGGTGTCAGGGTCAGGTCGGCGAAGTTGGCCGAGCCGTCACTGATGCTGATCTGGCCGATGCGGATGCCCAGTTCCTTGCCGCTACCGGCAGCGGCGGGCTTGCTCGGGGCCGTGGCAGGCTTGTCGGCGGGTTGCGGGATCAGCAGGTCGTCGACGTTGGTGGTGCGGTCTTCGTTGATGATGAAGCGTGCGTAGGGTTGCAGCAGTGTCACCTTGTCGATGGACAGGGCGTCGCCGTGCACATACGACAGGCCATCGACGTTGACCTGCTGCCATTTGACGAAGTCGCGGTTCTTGATGGTGTCCAGTGTATGCAACTGGTTGGCCTGGGCCTTGCCGGTAATGCTGAAGGCCAGGGGCTCGGTACTCTTCAGATCGACCTTGAGGTCGCTGGAAAGCATGCCGCTGCGCAGCTCCAGGCGGATGAACGGGCTGATGTAGGCCTGCGCCACCCGCAGGTCGATATCGCGGGTGGCGACGTCGAGCTTGGCCGAGACCGGTGCCAGGTTGACCTGGCCTGCGGCCTGCAGCTTGCCCTGCTTGCCCACGCCGGTGTCGAGCTTGAGGGTGAAGGGCGACTGGTTGAGGCTGTCGAAATTCTGCAGGTCGAGGTTGAGCGGGCCGACATCCAGGGCCACGGGCTCTTTCTGGCTACGGTCTGCCAGGTGGACCATGTAGTTGCGCGCCTGCACGTCCTTGAGCAGGACCTGCCAGGGCTTGCTCGGCTCTTTGGCAGCCTGTTCTTCCGGGGTTGGCTCGGCGGCGGCGGGCTCGGCCTTCTCCTTTGGCGTGGCCTTGGCCGGCTGGCTGGCGAACAGCTTCTGCCAGTCGAGCTGGCCGTCCTTCTCCAGGGCCGCCCAGGTTTCCAGCTTGTCGCTGCGGATCTTACCGACGGTGACCAGTTGCTTGGCCAGGTCGATGGAGGTTTCACTCACCTCCAGGCTGGCCAGGCGCGCCAGTGGGCGACCATCCGGGGCCTTGATGGCGAAGGGCGCGACCCGCACCGAAGTGTTGTCCAGCAGCAGTTCGGTTTCCTTGGAAAGGTTGAGCTTGTAGTGGGTGTCGAGACTGACCATGCCGTCTTCCAGCACCAGCGGCACGGCGTCGCGCACATATGGCCAGAACAGCTTCATCTTGCCGTCGGTGACTTTCAGCGTGCCCTCGGAAGCGATCGGCGTCAGGCTGAGCGTGCCGCTCCAGTCGATGCGCCCACCCGCCGGGCCGTTGGCCACCAGGGTCATGTCGGCGTTGTCGTCGGGGAGGGTGCTGAGGTTCTTCAGTTCCAGGTTCATCGAGTCGTAGAGAAACTCGATCGGCTCGCTCGGGCGCAGGTCCTGGAAGTGCAGGTAGCCCTCGCTCAGCTTGATGCTGGCGATGCGCAGCGGGAACGGGTCGCTTGGCGGTTCCTCGGCCTTGGGCTCGCTGGGCGGGAGCTTGAACAGCTGGGCCAGGTTGAGGCTGCCGTCCTTGGCGAACAGCAGCTCGGTGCGCGGCTTGTCCAGCTCCACCGCGTCAAGGCGCACGGCCTTGGTCCATAAGCTGTCGAGGGACAGGTTGGCGTAGAGACGTTCGAAGCCGACCTGCTCCTTGCCGGGCTCGCCGATCTGCAGGCCCCACAGGGTCAGCTCGAGGCTGAACGGATTGAGCTCGATGCGCTGCAGGTGTGCGGGCACCGTGGCGTACTGCGCCAATTGCTGGTTGGCGATGCGCAGGGCGATGCCGGGGAGAATGAAAAAGCCGAGCAGGCTGTACAGGGCCACGAGGGCCACGAGTGCGCCGAGGGCGCGGGTCAATCCTTTGGGCATGTGTCGCTTCGTCTGTATCAGGCTGGAGTGCTTGGAGTATGGCACGTTAAATCGGTTCCGATGAACGGACCAAAATACCTCAATCGACGCCCATGCGCCGCCTGGCGCGCTGGGCCGAGCCATTGCGCATGGCCCAGCGCAGCACTGGCGCGGTGTTGCTCAGGCCCAGGCGGATCATGTGCCGCTCTACCGCGCCCTGGTGCAGGCCGAGCATTGCGCTGGCCCAGTCCGGCAACAGGTCGATGCCGGCCTTGAGCATCAGCTTGCCTACTGGTTCGGCCAGACGGCTGGGGGCCGGGGCCTTGAGCAGGATATCGACTACCTCGAGGCTGCGCGCATCGCACCGCAACTGCGGGCGCATGCGCTGCAGGTAGGCATCCACTTCGGCACAGGAGCGGGGCACGTCGCGCGCGCCCAGGCGTTCGGCGATCAGGGCTATCTCGTTGTAGTAGGCGTCCTGCGCGCTACGCGCCAGGCCAGGATTGCGGTAGCGCAGGTGGGCGGCGAGGAAGCTGCTGACTTCAGCCACATGCACCCAGGTCAGCAGGTCGGGGTCGCTGGCGGCGTAGGGGCGGCCATCGGCGGCGGTGCCGACCACCTTGAGGTGGATGGTGCGGACCTTGTCGATCAGCCACTCGGCATCACGGGTCGAACCGAAGGTGGTGCCGGAGATGAACTGGCTGGTGCGCCGCAGGCGGCCGAGCAGGTCCTGACGAAAGTTCGAATGGTCCCAGACCCCGGCCAGGGCCAGCGGATGCAGCAGTTGCAGCATCAGCGCGCTGATGCCGCCCACCAGCATGCTGGGGAAGTCGCCATGCACCTGCCAGCTGATGCTCTGTGGGCCAAACAGGCCGGGATCGCCCTTGGGCGACTCCAGGTCGAGCTGGCCTAGGGCCAGCCCGGTGAGGCTCATGACTTGGGTTTCGATGCGGCGACGCAAGGCTTCCATGGCGACCTGTGCTGGCCGCCATGGCGGCCGTCTATGAGGTTGGGCAATTGTCGTCCAGTCGGGCACTGCCCGGGCTGGTGGGCGCATTCGTTTCGAACGCGCCGCCCTGCACATGATAAACCGTAGGCTCCTCGGAAAAATATGGTGTCAGCCGGGCCATGAAGACCTGATGGTCTTCACTGGCCTCGAAACCCGGCGCGTGGTCCTCGAGTGTTTGCCATTGCACGATCAGGTTGAATTGATGGGGGCTCTCGACCCCTTGCGCGAGCATATGGCTGACGTGACCCTTGGCTCGGCTGAGCAAAGGGGCGACCTCGGCGAACGCGTGCCGGAAGTCGTCGACGTGGGTTGGGCGTACGGGAAGCAGGGCGATTTCGTAGATCATGGCGGTCCTTGAAGTCGAGAAGGGTGGCAGGCGCCTCAAACGCTGGCGAGATCGGCCATGGGCGCGACCGCAATGGCGATCTTCCCTTGCAGGCCATTGTTGGCGCTTTGCAGCCGGGCATGGGCGAGGGGAACCTCAGCGAGGGTGTAGACGGCGCCCACGTGTGGCTTCAGTTGCCCGCGCTCGACCAGCGCGCTCAACTCGTCGAGCTTGCCGCGGTGTTGCCGGGTGAAGACGAAGTGGTAACTCGCGTTGCGGCCCCAGGCCTGGATCAGGTTCTGCGGTTGCGCGATGTCCACGATCGACACCACGCGCCCCAGTTGCGCCAGGACGTCTGGGCTGCGTGCCAGGGTATCGCCACCAATGGTGTCGAAGACCACGTCGACACCTTGGCCCCCGGTTTCCCGCAGGACCACCTCGACATAATCCTGATGCTCATAATCGATGACCACGTCCGCGCCCATTTGCCGCACGAATTCGGCGTTGGCCTCGCGCACGGTGGTGAACACCCTGGCGCCCATGGCCTTGGCCAGTTGGATCGCCACGTGGCCGACACCGCCGGCACCGCCGTGAACCAGGATGCGCTCGCCCACCCTGAGTGCCGCGCGCACCACGAGGGCCTCCCAGGCGGTACCGCCGACCAGGCTCAGGCTGGCCGCCTCCAGATGGCTTAGCGAAGGCGGCTTCAGGCCGACAATGCCTTCGGCGGCGACGTGGTACTCGGCATAGCTGCCCGCCCCGTCGAAGATCTGCGGTGTGTACCAAACCTCGTCGCCCGGCCTGAACGCGGTCACACCCGGCCCGACGGCTTCGACGACGCCGGACACGTCGTGCCCGGTAATGGCCGGGAGAGGCACCAGGTCGGGGTAGTCGCCACGCCGGACCTGGTAATCCAGCGGGTTGATGGAGGTGGCATGCACCCGGACCAGTACCTGTCCGGCCTGCGGCACCGGTTTGACAACATCGCGATAGGCGAATGCGTCCGTGCCGCCAAAGGAATCCAGTATCAACGCTTTCATGGTGTTTCCTTGCTTCGGTAAAAAGGGATATCGGGAAATATCGATGTATAAAGTGGAATGAAGATGCTGTTCTATGCCTCGGCACCTGCCAGATGCCGCAGTTGTTGCCTCCTTGAGTTCGGTAAAACGGGATATCGGGAAAAGTCGATATATAGAGGTAAAAGTAAAACCCTACAACTCACTCCCGATCAGCTCGGCGAGCGCGCTGATGGCGGCTTCGTTACGCTTGTAATAGGTCCACTGGCCAATGCGCCGGACTTCGACCAGGCCTGCGCGCTGCAGGGTGGCCAGGTAGTCGGATACCGTCGACTGCGATAGCCCCACGCCTTCCTGGATGCTGCTCACACAGACGCCCACCGTATGAACGTCACCTTCGTCCTGGGGAGGAAAGTGTTTCACCGGGTCTTTCAGGCCTTTGAGGATCTCGAGACGGGTACGGTTCGAGAGTGCCTTGAATATGTCGAGCAGTTCCATGGCGCGATAATATCGGGATTTACCGATATGTCAATGCGGTAAACGATGATCGGGGCGGCGGTGGCCGCCCCGAGGGTTCTACTGGTTGAGACGTTTGTCTATCAGCCCCTGGACCACGCTGGGGTCGGCGAGGGTGGATGTATCCCCCAGGTTGTCCAGTTCGTTGCAGGCGATCTTGCGCAGGATGCGCCGCATGATCTTGCCCGAACGGGTCTTGGGCAGGGCGGGCGCCCACTGGATCAGCTCGGGCTTGGCGAAGCTGCCGATTTCCTTGCTGACCAGGGCCAGCAGTTCGGCCTTGAGCGCATCATCCGGTTCTATGCCGTTCATGGGGGTTACGAAGGCATAGACGCCCTGGCCCTTGAGGTCATGGGGATAACCGACCACCGCCGCTTCGGCGACGCTGTCGTGCAGCACCAGCGCGCTCTCTACCTCGGCGGTACCGATACGGTGGCCGGAGACATTGATCACATCGTCGATGCGCCCGGTGATCCAGTAGTCGCCATCGGCGTCGCGGCGGGCGCCGTCGCCGGTGAAGTAATAGCCGGGCATGGGCTTGAAGTAGGTGTCGACCATGCGCTGGTGATCGCCGTAGACGCTGCGGATCTGCCCGGGCCAGCTGGCCTTGATCGCCAGCAGGCCGGCGCCTGGCCCCTCGATGAGCTTGCCTTTTTCATCCAGCAGCACCGGCTGCACGCCGAACATCGGTTGGGTGGCGCAACCGGGCTTGAGCCTCTGTGTGCCGGGAAGGGGCGTGAGCATGATGCCGCCGGTCTCGGTCTGCCACCAGGTGTCGACGATGGGGCAGCGTTTCTGCCCGACCGCCTCGAAGTACCATTCCCAGGCCTCCGGGTTTATCGGCTCGCCGACGCTGCCGAGCAGGCGCAGGCTCTGGCGCGAGGTGCCCTGCAGCGGGCCGGAGCCTTCACGCATCAGGGCCCGCAACGCGGTGGGCGCGGTGTAGAAGATGTTCACCTGATGCTTGTCCACCACTCGCCAGAAACGCGAGGTGTCGGGGTAGTTGGGCACGCCTTCGAACATCAGCGAGATCGCGCCGTTGGCCAGCGGGCCATAGACGATATAGCTGTGGCCGGTGACCCAGCCGACGTCGGCGGTGCACCAGAACACTTCGCCGTCGCGGTAATCGAACACCAGCTTGAAGGTCATCGTGGCCTGCAGCAAGTAGCCGGCGGTGCTGTGCAGCACGCCCTTGGGTTTGCCGGTGCTGCCGGAGGTGTAGAGGATGAACAGCGGGTCCTCGGCGCTCATCGGTTCGGGCGGACAGTCGTCGTCGGCCTTTGCCGTTGCCTCGTGGTACCAGAGGTCACGGCCTTCGCTCCAGCCGACGTCACCGCCGGTGCGCTTGACCACGAGCACGCTGCTGACGGCCGGGCAGCTGGCCAGCGCCTTGTCGACATTCTGCTTGAGCGGTATGCGCTTGCCGCCGCGCACCCCTTCGTCGGCAGTGATCACGGTACGGCAATCGGCGTCGAGGATGCGGTCGCGCAGGGCATCGGGGGAGAAGCCGCCAAACACCACCGAGTGAATGGCGCCGATACGTGTACAGGCGAGCATCGCGTAGGCGGCCTCGGGGATCATCGGCATGTAGATGCACACCCGGTCGCCTTTGTTCACACCCCGGGCTTTCAGGGCATTGGCCAGCCGGCACACCTGGCGGTGCAGCTCGCGGTAGCTGATGGCCTTGCTGTCCTTGGGATCGTCGCCCTCCCAGAGCAGGGCGGTCTGTTCGCCGCGGGTGGCCAGGTGGCGATCGATGCAGTTATGGCTGACATTCAGCTGGGCGCCGTCGAACCAGCGCGCCGTGCCGGTCTTCAGGTCGCATTGCTGCACGCTCGACCAGGGCTTGATCCAGTCCAGGCGCTTGGCCTGCTCGGCCCAGAAGGTGTCGGGGTCGTCCACCGACTGGCGATAGAGGCGGCGGTAGTCGTCGACGGAGAGTGTGGCGGCCTGGCTGACGGCCAAGGCCTCGGGATAGTCGCGGATATCGAACATGGCGGGTGGTCCTGCTCTTGTTAGGGGCGAGGGACTGCAACGGCTATTCGATGGACAGTGTAGAAGGTGGGGGTGTTCCCGGGCGGAAAGCATCGCGGGGCAAGCCGCATCGGCGCACCGATGCGATTTGCCCCGCAATTGACGGCTACAGGTCGATCAGCCGCGATGACGGCCGCGGAAGTAGTTGATCAGGCCCTGGGTCGAGCCATCCTCGGCGCTGTCTTCCTGGGCGCCGACCAGGCGCTGGTACACGCCCTTGCCCAGTTCCTTGCCCAGCTCCACGCCCCACTGGTCGAAGGCGTTGATGCCCCAGACCACGCTCTGCACGAACACCTTGTGTTCGTACATTGCCACCAGCGCGCCAAGGCGGCGCGGGCTGATGCGCTCGACCACCAAGGTGTTGCTCGGGCGGTTGCCCGGGATCACCTTGTGCGGCGCCAGCTTGGCGATGTCGTCCTGGTTCAGGCCCTTGGCGCGCAGTTCGGCCTCGGCTTCCTCGCGGGTCTTGCCGAGCATCAGCGCCTGGCTCTGCGACAGGCAGTTGGCGTACAGCCACTGGTGATGGTCGGCCACCGGGTTGAAGCTCACCACCGGCACGATGAAGTCGGCCGGGATCAGCTGGGTGCCCTGGTGCAGCAGCTGGTGGTAGGCGTGCTGGCCGTTGCAGCCGACGCCGCCCCAGATCACCGGGCCGGTTTCGGTCTGCACCGGCGTGCCATCGGTCAGCACGCTCTTGCCGTTGGACTCCATGTCCAGCTGCTGCAGGTGCTTGGTGATGTTGCGCAGGTAGTGGTCGTACGGCAGGATCGCGTGGCTGCGGGCGCCCCAGAAGTTGCCGTACCACACGCCCAGCAAGGCCAGCAGCACCGGCATGTTCTTCTCGAACGGCGCGGTCTGGAAGTGCTGGTCCATGGTGTAGGCGCCGGACAGCAGCTCCTTGAAGTTGGCGGTGCCGATGGCCAGGGCGATCGGCAGGCCGATGGCCGACCACAGCGAGTAACGCCCGCCCACCCAGTCCCACATCGGGAAGATGTTCTCTTCGCGGATGCCGAAGGCCACGGCCGCGGCCTTGTTGCTCGACACGGCGATGAAGTGGCGGTACAGCTCGGCTTCCGATCCGCCCTGGGCCAGGTACCAGGTACGCGCGGCCATGGCGTTCTTCAGGGTTTCGAGGGTGTTGAACGACTTCGACGACACGATGAACAGGGTGGTCTCGGCGCGCAGGTTGGCCGACAGTTCATGGAACTCGCTGCCGTCGATGTTCGCCAGGTAGTGGCAGCGCACGCCGCGCTGGGCGTAGGGCAGCAGAGCCTCGGAGACCAGCTCGGGGCCCAGGAACGAGCCGCCGATGCCGATGTTGACCACGTCGGTGATCGGCTTCTCGCTGTAGCCGCGCCACAGGCCGTCGTGGATGCGCCCGACCAGTTCGGTGATCTGGTTGAGCACCTTGTGCACTTCAGGCATCACGTTGACGCCGTTCACGCTGAGCTTGTCGCCGACCGGGCGGCGCAGGGCGGTGTGCAGCACCGGGCGGCCTTCGGAGGCGTTGATGATCTCGCCGCTGAACATCGACTTGATGGCTGCTTCCAGGTCGACTTCCTTGGCCAGGTTGACCAGCAGGTCTCGGGTCTGCTCGGTGATCAGGTTCTTCGAGTAGTCTAGAAACAGGCCGCAGCTGCTCAAGGAGAACTGGTCGAAGCGCTTGCCGTCGGCGGCGAAGGCTTCGCGCATGCTGAAGCCCTGCATGGCGTCGCGGTGTTGCTGGAGCGCCTGCCAGGCGGGCAGCGCCGTCACATCGTGGGGGGTACGGTAATACGCCATTGCGGGTGGTTTCCTTGTTGCATGGTCAGGCTTGGACAGCGGCAGTCATTGCCGGTTGCAAGCTGGACATTATAGGCATTGGCGCCAAGGCGGGAATGGGGGGAGGCGGGCGGCGCGGATTAAAAATTGTCACCGGCCTGATACCCAGGGCACGCGTGGGGCGACGTTGAGCCGCTCCCACGCGTCGAGCTCAGGCGGTCTGCTCTTCCAGGTGCAGATAGATATTGTCGATCAGCCGGGTGTTGCCCAGGTAAGCTGCGGCGATCACCACCAGGTCACGGTCATCGACCTGCGCCGGGCGCAGGGTGACGGCGTGGCGCACCTCCAGGTAGTCCTTACGCAATCCAGCGGCTTCGAGTTGCGCCTGGCCCTCGGCAACCAGCGCCGCGTAGTCGCGCTGGCCGCGGCGCAAGGCGTCGGCCATGGCGCTCAGCACACGGTACAGCGCCGGCGCGGCGGCACGCTGTTCTGTTGTCAGGTAGCCATTGCGCGATGACAGCGCCAGACCATCCTCGGCGCGCACGGTCGGCTCGCCGATGATCTGGATCGGCATGTTCAAGTCGCGGACCATGGCGCGGATCACCGCCAGTTGCTGGAAATCCTTCTCGCCGAACACGGCCAGGTCCGGCTGGACCATGTTGAACAGCTTGCTGACCACGGTCGCCACGCCCTCGAAGTGGCCAGGGCGGCTGGCGCCGCACAGCCCTTCGGACAGTTGCGGCACGCTGACGCGGGTCTGCACGGTCATGCCGTCGGGGTACATCTCCTCGACGGTAGGGGCGAACAGCAGATGGCAGCCGGCCTGGAGCAGTTTCTCCTGGTCGGCGGCGAGGGTGCGCGGGTACTTGTCCAGGTCTTCGCCGGCGCCGAACTGCAACGGGTTGACGAAGATGCTGGCGACCACGAAGTCGGCGCGCTGTGCGGCCTTGGTCACCAGGGCGGCGTGGCCGCTGTGCAGGTTGCCCATGGTCGGCACGAAGGCGATGCGCTTGCCCTCGCCACGGGCGCGGGCCACGGCGGCGCGCAGCTCACGGACGGTCTTGACGGTATTCATGCGCTGAACCCATGTTCGCTGCCGGGGAAGCTGACTTCCTTGACCGCGCGGACATAGGCGGCCAGGGCACTCTGGATGTCCGGCTGGCCGGCCATGAAGTTCTTCACGAACTTCGGCACGCGGCCGCTCAGCGACAGCCCGAGCATGTCGTGCAGCACCAGCACCTGGCCATCAGTGGCACTGCCGGCACCGATGCCGATCACCGGAATGCTCACGGCCTGGGAGATTTCCGCGGCCAGCTCGCTGGGTACGCACTCGAGCAACAGCATGGCCGCGCCGGACTGTTCCAGGGCGATGGCGTCGGCGCGCATCTGCCGTGCCTGGGCTTCCTGGCGCCCCTGGACCTTGTAGCCGCCCAGCACGTTGACCGTCTGCGGGGTCAGGCCCATGTGCGCGCAAACCGGCACGCCGCGTTCGGCCAGCAGGCGGATGGTCTCGCCCAGCCAGGCGGCGCCTTCGATCTTGAGCATGTGGGCGCCAGCGCGCATCAGTTCGGCGGCGTTGGCGAAAGCCTGCTCGGGTGTGGCGTGGGCCATGAACGGCAGGTCGGCGAGGATCAACGCCCCATCGTTGCCGCGTTTGACGCAGGCGGTGTGGTAGGCCATGTCACGGTTGGTGACGGGCAGGGTGCTGTCATGGCCCTGCAGGACCATGCCCAGGGAGTCGCCCACCAGCAGCACTTCCACGCCGGCCTGGCTGGCTGCCTTGGCGAAGGTCGCGTCGTAGCAGGTCAGCATGGTGATTTTTTCACCCTTGGCCTTCAGGCCGTGCAGGGTGGTCAGGGTTACTTCAGGCATGTAGGGGAGTCCTCGTTCAGGCGCTGTGAACAACAACTGCGTACAACGCGTGTATTCATCTTCCGGAGCGGCACATCATCGGTCGTGATGTTCGGGCACAGATCCGTCCGAGCCTAAATGGGTGATTGCGGCACAGTAGCGCCGCGGGACGCCTATAGTCGTGAGCGAGGTGGGGGAAGTCAACCAGCCGTGTTACCGCATTGTTACGGCGTAGGTGTTACTGGCGTTACCGCCGTCTGAAACGCCCGATTTACAGGCGTTCCAGGCCGACGAACGGGCAGTCCTCGAGCAGTTGCGCGAGGGGGCGGCCGTCGGCAAGGTGGAAGCTTTCGGGAACCAGCTCGGCGAGCGGGTAGAGCACGAAGGGGCGGGCGTGCATGTGGTAGTGCGGCACTTTCAGGCGCGGGGCATCGATGACCTGATCGCCGAACAGCAGCATGTCCAGGTCGAGGGTGCGTGGGCCCCAGCGCTCCTTGCGTACGCGGCCCTGGCCGTTTTCGATGGCCTGCAGGGCGTCCAGCAGGTCCAGCGGTGTCAGTGCCGTGTCGATGGCCGCCACGGCGTTGGTGTAGCGTGGCTGGCCCGGCAGCAGCGAATCGCTGGTGTAGAGCGCCGAGGCCGCCGCCAGGCGCGTCTCGGCGATCAGGTCCAGCGCCTGCAGGGCGCTGCGCAGCTGCTCGGCGGGCTCATCCAGGTTGCTGCCCAGGCCGATGTACGCACGGGTGGTCATGCTCAGTCCCACGCCTGCTCGTCGTCACGCTTGCGCTTGCCGCCACTGCGTTTGCGCTTGCGTGGGCCGGCACCGGCGCCAGCGGCGTCGTCACGGTTGCCCAGCTCGCGGATCATGTCGCGGCGCCGGCTGTCGTTGGCGTCCTGGTAGTCGGTCCACCATTGGCCCAACCCGTCGGTTTCCTCGCCGGCGCTTTCACGCAGCAGCAGGAAGTCGTAGCCGGCGCGGAACCGCGGGTTGTCCAGCAGCATGTCGGCGCGCTTGCCGCTGCGCCGTGGCAGGCGCTCCTGCATGTCCCAGATCTCGCGGATCGGCAGGGTGAAGCGCTTGGGGATGGCGATGCGTGCGCACTGTTCGGCGATCAGGTCGTGGGCCGCGCCATTCATTGCCGGAATCGGCGGCACGCCTTGGCTCTGCAGGTACAGTACGCGGCTTGGCAGGGCTGGCCAGAGCAGCGCGGCGAACAGGAAGGCGGGTGTCACCGGCTTGCCCTGCTTGACGCGCAGGTCGGTGTTGGCCAATGCCTGGCTGATCAAGCTGTGGGTGTAGCTCGGTCGTTCTTCCAGGGCATGGCTGCTGGCCGGGAACAATGGCTCGAACAGTTGCAGGTCGACCAGCATCTCGAAGGTGATCGCCCCCTGGCCGTTGAGGAACAGCTTGAGG
Organism: Pseudomonas sp. RC3H12; assembly: GCF_018596375.1. Taxonomy (NCBI): domain Bacteria; kingdom Pseudomonadati; phylum Pseudomonadota; class Gammaproteobacteria; order Pseudomonadales; family Pseudomonadaceae; genus Pseudomonas; species Pseudomonas sp. RC3H12. The sequence goes on from NZ_CP075595.1 coordinate 5,589,974, forward strand.
CTTTCCTCGAACAGGCGCGCCGGCGGAATATCGCGCAGCATCGGCGCCAGCTCGCGGATCGGCTGCACGGTGTGCTTCTCGATGCCGAAGTCCAGCTTGGCGGCGAAGCGCACGGCGCGCAGCATGCGTACCGGATCTTCCTGGTAACGGTGGGTCGGATCGCCGATCAGGCGCAGCAGCCGGTTACGGATGTCGTGGACACCGTTGGCGTAGTCGAGGATGCGCTCGCTGACCGGGTCGTAGTACAGGGCATTGATGGTGAAGTCGCGGCGTTGCGCGTCTTCTTCCAAAGTGCCGTACACGTTGTCGCGCAGGATGCGACCGCTGGCATTGTGCGACGAACGGTGGCTATCGGACTGGTCGTCATCGGAGTGGGGCGCACGGAAGGTGGCGACCTCGATGATGTCACGGCCGAAATGCACGTGGACCAGCTTGAAGCGCCGGCCGATGATACGGGCGTTGCGGAACTCCGCGCGGATCTGCTCGGGGGTGGCGCTGGTGGCCACGTCGAAGTCCTTGGGCGTGATGCCCAGCAGCAGGTCGCGCACGCAGCCACCGACCAAGTAGGCCTGGTAACCGGCCGCCTGCAGGCGCTCGACAATGCCCACGGCATGGCGGCTGAACTGGCTGCGCTGCAGCGAGTGCTGGCTCTTGTTGATCACTTCAGGCGTGGTGCGCCTGTGGTGCTGGCCACGAACGGGCGGGCGGAACGACTGGAACAGCTTCTTCAGCATGGGATGCACTGTTTGAAGGAATGATCGGCCAAGGATAGGAGAATGGCCGCATGATGGGCGGGGATTCTAGCATTTACTGGGGGAATGGTGTAGGCGGTGTGCCAAGCGTGATGCAGAAGTGAGAAACGACATGGGGAGCCGAAGCTCCCCATCAAGTCGTTGCGTGCTCTTATTGTTCTTCTGCCGGGCTTCTTGTTTTTGTTGAATGCCCTGTCCACAAATCTCGAAGCTTGTGGACGACCCCCAAACCGGGGGTGAAGAGCAAACGGATTGCTTTGGTCGCCGAGTTGATGCTGATCTGTCGATCCAATCAGTTCAGGTGCTGCTTTTGAGTGCAGTTTTTGTTGTTCTCTGCCTGATCGTGGGGCAAGCCCCAAACACAACGCCTCTCCAAAAGAATCAGTTAGCTGCGCCTCCGCCGTCTTGTTTTTATTGTGCGTGAGCCGTTTCGTCTTGTTCTTATTCTGAGTTGCAGTGCTTGTTATTGTTCTTGTACCAGACATATAGCAGGTGCCGTGCCAACTTTTGAAAACCCAATGAAATCGGGGGTTTCAGCGTTTCAGGCAGGTTTCGCCGCGGGGCAAATGTAGAAATTTCGTTACCTTACGCCTCGGGGGATGTTACGCCCGCCAGGGTAGGTAACAGATTTTTGCGGTAACTGATGTGTTACCCCCAAACGACCGCGGGGCAAGCCTGCCCCCACGCGCTGTGGGAGCGGGCTTGCCCCGCGATCAGATTACACAGAATCAGTTGTCGCTGGTGGCGTTGCTCTTGCGCCGCGGGATGCCCAGGCGCTGGCGACGTTCCCACAGGCATTTGCGGCTGACGCCCAGCTTGCGGGCCAGTTCGGTTTCGGTCATGTGGTCCTGGTGCTCGAGCACGAAGTGCTGGAAGTAATCCTCCAGCGACAGGTCCTCGGTCGGCTCATGGCTGGCGCTGTTGCTGCTGGCCAGCGCCGGCAGGTTGTCCAGCATGTCGTCGTCTTCCAGGTCGCTCAGCTCGATGTCGATGCCCAGCAGGTCGGCGGAAATTTCCGCGCTTTCGCTGAGAATCACTGCGCGCTCCACCGCGTTTTCCAGCTCGCGCACGTTGCCCGGCCAGCTGTAATGGCGGATGGCTTGCTCGGCATCGTGGGAAAAATGCAGGTCGTCGCGGCCGATCCGTGCGCTCTGGCGGGCAAGGAAGGCATTGGCGATCTCGTTGACGTCGCTGCCGCGCTCGCGCAGGGCCGGCAATTTCAGGGCGATCACATGCAGGCGGTAGTAAAGGTCTTCCCGGAACTGCCCGGCCTTGGCCAGGTTCTTCAGGTCGCGGTGGGTGGCCGCGATCAGGCGCACGTCGACCTTCTGTGATTGCACCGAGCCCACCCGGCGGATCTCGCCTTCCTGCAGCACTCGCAGCAGGCGGGCCTGTGCTTCCAGTGGCAGCTCGCCGATCTCGTCGAGGAACAGGGTGCCACCATCGGCGGCTTCGACCAGCCCCGCCCGGCCCGCGCTGGCGCCGGTGAAGGCGCCCTTCTCGTGGCCGAACAGTTCCGACTCGATGAGGGTTTCCGGGATCGCCGCGCAGTTCACCGAGATCATCGGTGCCTTTGCCCGGCGCGAGAGGTTGTGCAGGGCGCGGGCGACCAGCTCTTTGCCGGTACCGGATTCGCCCTGGATCAGCACATTGGAGTCGGTTGGCGCGACCTTGCGAATCTTCACGAACATGTCCTGCATCGGCGGGCAGGAGCCGATGATGCCGATCTCGCCGTTGGCGGCGGCGGGACTGGCCTTGTCCGTGCTGGCCTTGCCGTTGGCGGCCCGGGGCTCGCCGGCCGGCGCCGAGGCTGGGGCGTTCACCCGGTCGCGCAGGATACGCGCCACGGCCTGGAGCATCTCGTCGTGGTCGAAGGGCTTGGCGATGTAGTCCACCGCGCCCATTTTCATCGAGTCCACCGCCGAGCGCAGGCTGGCGTAGCTGGTCATGATCAGTACCGGCGTGCCCTGGCCGAGCTTGATCAGCTCGGTACCCGGGGCACCCGGCAGGCGTAGGTCACTGACGATCAGGTCGAAGGTGGCAATGCTGAAGCGTTCCTGGGCTTCCTGCACCGAGCCGGCTTCGCTGACTTGGTACTGGTTCCGCTCGAGCAGGCGACGCAGGGCCGAGCGGATGATGGTTTCGTCTTCGACGATCAGAATATGCGGCATTGATTCAATTCTCTCGACGGTCTCGAATTTCAGGGGACGTCGCTACGACATGCCGGGGCAGGGTCACGCGGATCCGGGTACCACGTTGGCGCTCGATGTCGGCCGGGCTGTCGATGGTGATTTGCCCATAATGCTCTTCCACGATGGAATAGACCAGAGCGAGCCCCAGTCCGGTTCCTTCGCCCGGGTCCTTGGTGGTGAAGAAAGGTTCGAACAGGCGGTCCATGATGCTTTTCGGAATACCGCTGCCTTCGTCCTCGACCACCAGGTCGACGGTGTGCTCGTTGATTTCACTGCGCACGCGCACGGCGCTGCCGGGCGGCGAGGCGTCGCGGGCGTTGGAGAGCAGGTTGATCAGCACCTGGGCCAGGCGTTGCGGGTCGCCCTCGACCCAGTGTTGCGGGTCGCAGAGGTTGAAGAACTGTACTTCGAAATTGCGCCGGTTCAACGCCAGCAGACCAATGGCATCCTGCGCCACCTCGGCCAGGCACACCGGCTCCTCGCTGTTCTGCTGGCTGCCGCCGGCGTGGGCGAAGCTCATCAGCGACTGGACGATGCGCGACACGCGCTTGGTCTGCTCGAGGATCTGGCTGGACAGCTCGATGATCTCGCCGTCGCCCTCGCGCTCCTCGCGCAGGTTCTGCGCAAGGCAGGCGATGCCGGTGATCGGGTTGCCGATCTCGTGGGCCACGCCCGCGGCGAGGCGGCCGATGCTGGCCAGGCGCTCGGAGTGCACCAGCTTGTCCTCCAGCGCCTGGGTCTCGGTGAGGTCCTCGACCAGCAGCACCAGGCCGCTGTTGCCCGGGGCCAGCGGCTCGTCGATGGCCGCCTTGTGCAGGTTCAGCCAGCGCGGCTGGCCATCGAGGACCAGGCGCTGCTTGTGCAGGTGTTCGTCGGGCACGTTGATGAAGCCTTGCAGCAGGCCGCGCCAGGGTTCGGCGATGGTCACCAGGCGCGAGCCGACCACATGCTTGGCGGCGATGCCGGTGAGCTCCTCCATCGCCTTGTTCCACATCAGGATCTCCTGGTCCTTGGCCAGCGAGCACACGCCCATGGGCAGTTCCTGCAGGGTCTGGCGGTGATAGCGGCGCAGGGCGTCGAGCTCGGCGGCAAGGCCGGTCAGGCGCGAGTGATAGTCCTCGAGGCGGCTCTCGATGAAGTGGATGTCCTCGGTGACGTAGTTCTCGTTGCCGGACTTGTAAGGCAGGAAGGTCTCGACCATGTCCTGTGCCACGCTCGGCCCCATCAGGCCGGACAGGTTGGCCTCGATACGATCGCGCAGGCGCCGCAGGGCATAGGGGCGGCGCTCGTCGAAGGGCAGGTAGAGGTCGCGCAGGGCCTGCTCCACCTCTTTTTGCGCAGCCTTGGCGCCTAGCGGCTTGGCCAGCTGGGTGGCAAACTCCTGGGGCGAGGCGGCGTGCAGCTCGCGGCGTTGCGGGCGACGCACGTTGTCCACCGCGCAGGCCTCGGCGGCGCTGACCTCCTCGCTGCTGGCGTTGGTGAACAGCGAGATCAGGGTGAACAGCAGGACGTTGGCCGCAAGTGAAGCGATGGCCGCCATGTGCCAGCTGGTGTCGTCCAGCACGTAGATCATGTCCAGCAGCGGGATGTAGAAGCCCTGCAGGTTGCCCAGCAGTGGCAGCAGCATGGTCACCATCCACACCAGCATGCCGGCCAGCAGTCCGGCGATGAAACCGCGGCGGTTGGCGGTCGGCCAGTACAGCACCGAGAGCACGCCGGGCAGGAACTGCAGGGTGGCGACGAAGGCAACGATGCCCAGGTTTGCCAGGCTCTGGTGGGTGTTCTGGGTCAGGTAGAAGACGAAGCCGGCGGTGATGATGGCGACGATCAGCGCTCGGCGCGTCCATTTCAACCAGCGGTAGATATTGCCTTCGGCCGGCGGCTGGTACAGCGGCAGCACCAGGTGGTTCAGGGCCATGCCTGACAGCGCCAGGGTGGTGACGATGATCAGCCCGCTGGCGGCCGACAACCCACCGACATAGGCCAGTAGCGCCAGCGCTTCGTTGTTGGCGGCGATGCCCAGGCCCAGGGTGAAGTACTCGGGGTTGGTGCTGGCGCCCAGGCGCAGGCCGGCCCACAGCACCAGCGGCACGGCCAGGCTCATCAGCAGCAGGAACAGCGGCAGGCCCCAGCTGGCGCTGACCAGCGAGCGCGGGCTCAAGTTCTCGGTGAAGGCCATGTGGTACATGTGCGGCATGACGATGGCCGAGGCGAAGAACACCAGCAGCAGGGTGCGCCAGGGGCCTTCCTGCAGCGGGGTGTGCAGGGCGGCGAGGGCGGTCTGGTTCTGCAGCAGCCAGACCTCCAGCCCATGCGGGCCACCGAACACGCCGTACAGCGCATAAAGGCCGATACCGCCCAGCGCCAGCAGCTTGATCACCGATTCGAAGGCGATGGCGAACACCAGGCCTTCGTGCTTTTCGCGGGTGGCGATATGGCGTGAGCCGAAGAAGATGGTGAACAGGATGATCAGCACGCAGAAGGCAAACGCCACCCGCGCCTTGACCGGCTCGCCGGTGAGGATGCTGATCGAGTCGGCCACGGCCTGGATCTGCAGGGCCAGCAAGGGCAGCACGCCGATCAGCATGAAGATGGTGGTCAGCGCACCGGCCCAGGTGCTGCGGAAGCGAAACGCCAGCAGGTCGGCCAGCGAGGAGAGCTGGTAGGTGCGGGTGATCTTGAGGATCGGATAGAGCAGCACCGGGGCCAGCAGGAAGGCCCCGGACACCCCCAGGTAACAGGCAAGAAAGCCATAGCCATATTGATAGGCCAGGCCGACCGAGCCATAGAAGGCCCAGGCACTGGCGTAGACGCCCAGCGACAAGGTGTAGGTCAGGGGGTGGCGAATGATCGCCCGCGGGATCAGCCCGCGCTCGCTGATCCAGGCCACGCTGAACAGCACCAGCAGGTAGGCGGCGCTGATCAGGATCATCTGGGTCAGGCTAAAGCTCATCGGCATCTCGTTGGCTCTGCAGGATGAAGGTGACGACGATGAGGATCAGCCAGAGCAGGTAGGGACGGTACCAGGCACCGGTCGGCTCGATCCACCAGTCCATGATGGCGGGGGAGAACAGGTAGATCCCCACCACCAGAAGCAGGACCAAACGATAGATGTACATGCTGGCCTCGATGGGTTGGGCGCTGCGGTTTGGACTTATTATTGGCGCAAATGGCTGGGGCGATGCTAGCGGGAATCGGGGCTGTTAGCCAAGGGTTTGAATTTGTTGGGCTTTTGAGGCTGGTTTCACGTGTTCTGGCTCTATCGCGAGGCCAGTGTGCTCTTCGTGGGAGATTCTATGGTTTGCAGCAAGCCAGTTTTCCACCTTTGGTGACATATTCGTCCTGATTTTTCATCAGGGCGAATGCCACCCGTGCAAGCTTTCTAGCCAGGATTACCAGCGCTTGTGTCGTTGCTTTACCGGCTTTCCGATACTGTTCGTAGACGTCTTTCCAAGCAGCCGATCGGCTCGCCGCCATGGCGGCGTTATGCAATAGACGCCTAATCTCCGAGCAGCCTCGTTTCGTCAGGCGGCGGCGTCCACTCTTCTGCCCTGAATCACTGACTCGTAGATCCATTCCCAGGAATGCAATATACGAGTCACTGCTTTTGAACTCGCCCCGCATAAAGGCCATCACCAATGCCGTAGCGGTGAGAAAACCAATGCCCTCTATTGCTTGGCAGCGGGCAACTTGTTCATGCAGGCCAGCTTCTCGCAGCACCTCCTTAATCTTCTTTTGGATCAGCAGATCCAGCCGGTCTATGGATTTTACAAAGGTTTTGAAGGCGGCTTTCAACAAGGCTTCATTAGCCCAGCTCTGCGTCATTGCAGTGCGAGCAGTCACCAAGGCCGATCTACGTCGAAGAAGGCTCTGTAGCTTGCCGTAGACGGCGGGAGGAGGAGTCCAAGGGCGAAGGTCTTCCCCCTCGTTTTTCAAAAACCGGGACAGCAGCCGAGCATCAGAAGGATCCGTTTTTACTCGTCCACCCACGCTTTTCCGGTAGTTGCTCAGCTGGAATCCATCAATGACATACACCTCGAAGCCCAGGCTATGAGCCAGTTCAACCAGATCGAGGTGATAAACATTAGTCGCCTCAACAGCAATAGCCGTGTTGAGGGGCTGTTGCTTCAGCCATCTTTTGATTTCGAGTTTGGAGTTTTTCAGCCTGATGACCTCATCGCGATCATCGTGATGAATCACCAGTTCAGCTTTCGCGACATCCGCACCCACGATCAGCTTGCCAACCTGCATTGCCATGGGCGCTTCCTCACGTTATGGTTTTTGGGCTTGAAGGGGTTTCACCAAGAGGCGCTGGCTTGCTTCTATCGTCGCTTGCAAACGATGCATTCTTTATCGGCGCTTTGGTGGAAGGGGTGGGGCGATGTCTCCCACGGTCTGTACTGATGCGAACAGTCAGAATCGGGCATTTAGTCCCACCACCCCTTCAAGTCTAACCATACAAGCGGGCTTGCCCCGCGATAGGGCCGCTACTGCCTCAGCGCAAATCAGCCTCGGGCACCGTCATCTGCCGCGCAATGTGCTCCGGCCGCCACTGCTGGCGCGCCACCGCCAGCACCTCGGCCGGGCTGGCCCCCGCCAGTGCCGGATCGGTCTGCTGCCCCAATGCCCGCAATGCTCGCAGCAGCAACGGCGTCGCCTGGTCCGCCTCAAGTGGCGGCGAGCGATACGACTTGCCCAACTTGTGCCCGTCGGGCTGCACGATCAATGGAATGTGCAGGTAACGCGGCTGCGAGAACCCCAGCAGCTCCTGCAGGTACAACTGGCGGGGCGTGTTGTCCAGCAGGTCGGCGCCGCGCACGATGTCGGTAACGCCCTGCCACGCATCGTCCAGTACCACCGCCAACTGGTAGGCATAGAGCCCGTCACGGCGCTGGATGACGAAGTCGCCCACCTCGCGCCCCAGGTGCTGTTCGAAGCTACCCTGGACGCGATCCGTGAAGCGGTAGATCAGTTCCGGTACGCGCAGGCGAATGGCCGCGTCTTGCCGGGGATGCCCGGCATTACGGCAAAAGCCTGGGTAGATACCGTCGTACCCTTCCAGTTGCTTGCGCGAACAGGTGCAGGCATAGGCCAGGCCCATGCTGAACAAACGGTCGACCACGGCGGCGTAGGCCTCGTGGCGCTGGCTCTGGAACACCACTTCGCCGTCCCACTCCAGGCCGTAGCGCTCCAAGGTCTGCAGGATCGCATCGCGTGCCCCGGGCATTTCCCGAGGCGGGTCGGTGTCTTCCATACGCAGTAACCAGCGGCCATCGACCGCGCGGGCGTCGAGCCAGGAGGCGAGGGCGGCTACCAGCGAGCCGAAGTGCAGAAAGCCGCTGGGGGTGGGGGCGAAGCGGCCGATGTAGCGGGAGTCGTTCATGGATTGCACAGCTATATAAATGAAGACGGGGCGTACCGATTGCAGGAGCGGGCAAGCCCGCCTCCACAACCAGTACGCCCCGTCTGCGAGGTTCTGGAATCAGCCTTTACCGACAGTCTTTTCCTTCTTCTCGGCAATTTCCTTGCAGTCGAAGCACAGGTCGGCGGTCGGGCGGGCTTCTAGGCGGCGCAGGCCGATCTCGATGCCACAGGAGTCGCACCAGCCGTACTCTTCGTCCTGAATCTTCTGCAGGGTCTTGTCGATCTTCTTGATCAGCTTGCGCTCACGATCGCGGTTGCGCAGTTCCAGGGCGAACTCTTCTTCCTGGCTGGCACGGTCAGCCGGGTCTGGGAAGTTGGCAGCTTCGTCCTTCATGTGGTCTACAGTGCGATCGACACTCTGCATGAGCTCGCCTTTCCAAGCATTGAGAAGCTTGGTGAAGTGCTTCTTCATGGGCTCGCCCATGTACTCTTCGCCCTTGGTCTCTTTATAGGGCTCGACACCGTACATGGTCTGACCGGATTTTTGCTTTTCTACGGTGGACATGAATAGACCGCCTCTCACTCATCTGATCCAATGCGCAGGCTTGCTTCCATCGCCGGCACCCGCCGGCCCTGCGACTGCGAGCCGCCGAACTTACCAGATAGATCCGGGGTGCGCTACCCCGTCCTATGCCTGCTATTGACAGCAGGACGGGCGGCACGTTCGCTGCGGCGCACAGGTAGAATCACCAGTTTAGACCCAATTGAGAGAAGGCCCATGGCTCAGCCACACAGTGCGCGCAGTCGCGCCATCGAACCCTTCCACGTGATGGCCCTGCTGGCGCGTGCCAACGAGTTGCAGGCTGCGGGCCACGACGTGATCCACCTCGAGATCGGCGAGCCGGACTTCACCACCGCCGCGCCCATCGTCGCCGCGGGCCAGGCTGCCTTGGCCGCCGGGCACACCCGTTACACCGCTGCCCGCGGCTTGCCGCAACTGCGTGAGGCAATCGCCGGGTTCTATGGCCAACGCTATGGTGTGGCCCTCGACCCGGAGCGCGTGCTCATCACCCCGGGCGGTTCCGGCGCGCTGCTGCTGGCCAGCAGCCTGCTGGTCGATCCGGGCAAGCACTGGCTGCTGGCCGACCCGGGCTACCCGTGCAACCGTCACTTCCTGCGCCTGGTCGAAGGCGGCGCGCAGCTGGTGCCGGTGGGGCCGGAGGTCAATTACCAGCTGACCGCCGATCTGGTCGAGCGTCACTGGGACAAAGACACGGTCGGTGCCCTGGTGGCGTCGCCGGCCAACCCGACCGGCACGGTGCTCGACCGCGACGAGCTGGCCAGCCTTTCCAAGGCCACCCGCGAGCGCCATGGGCATCTGGTGGTGGACGAGATCTACCACGGCCTCACCTACGGCATGGATGCGCCGAGCGTGCTGGAAGTCGACGATGAGGCTTTCGTCCTGAACAGTTTTTCCAAATATTTCGGCATGACCGGCTGGCGCCTGGGCTGGCTGGTGGCGCCGCCGTCGGCGGTAGCGGACCTGGAAAAGCTGGCGCAGAACCTCTACATCAGTGCTCCGAGCATGGCCCAGCATGCCGCGCTGGCCTGCTTCGAGCCGCAAACCCTGGCAATCCTCGAGGAGCGCCGCGCCGAGTTCGCCCGCCGCCGCGACTACCTGTTGCCGGCATTGCGTGAGTTGGGCTTCGGTATCGCGGTGGAGCCGCAAGGCGCCTTCTATCTGTATGCCGATATCAGCGCGTTCGGCGGCGATGCCTTCGCATTCTGCCGGCACTTCCTCGAAACCGAGCACCTGGCATTCACCCCGGGGCTGGACTTCGGTCGTTACCAGGCCGGCCACCACGTGCGCTTTGCCTACACCCAGAACCTGCCACGTCTGGAGGAGGCGGTGCAGCGCATCGCCCGTGGCCTGAAAAGCTGGCAGGGCTGACGGATGCTGTTTCCGCAACTGGAACAGGCGCGCCTGCTGCGCCGCTATAAACGCTTCCTGGCCGATATCGAACTGGCCACCGGCGAGCAACTGACCATTCACTGCCCCAACACCGGCTCCATGCTCAATTGCATGCGCGAGGGCGGGCAGGTGTGGTTCAGCCGCTCCAACGACCCCAAGCGCAAGCTGCCCGGTACCTGGGAGATCAGCGAAACGCCCCAGGGACGGCTGGCCTGTGTCAACACCGGGCGCGCCAATGCGGTGGTGGAGGAAGCGCTGCGGGCCGGGGTGATCACGGAGCTTGCCGGGTTCACCACGCTCAAGCGTGAAGTGGCGTATGGCGAGGAACGTAGCCGTATCGACTTCTACCTGGAGTTCGCCAATGGCGACAAGGCCTACGTCGAGGTCAAGAGCGTGACCCTCGGTTACCCCGATACCGCCGTGGCGGCGTTCCCCGACGCCGTCACCCAGCGTGGGGCCAAACACCTGCGCGAGCTGGCCGCCCTGGCACGCCAGGGCATCCGTGCGGTGCAGCTGTATTGCGTGAACCTGACCGGCATCGAGGCCGTGCGCCCGGCCCAGGAGATCGACGCCGCCTACGCCCAGGCACTGCGCGCCGCGGTGGCGGAAGGGGTCGAGGTGTTGGCTTATGGCACGCGCCTGGATGCCCAACAACTGGTCATCGACCGGCCACTGCCGGTATTGCTCAATCCGTAAGCCAGATGCCCTGGCTGTCTTCCCGGCAGTCCAGGGCTTCCAGCCATTCGCCCGCGCAGGGGCCAGTAATGCATTCGCCGCTTTCTATCAGGAACTGGGCCCCGTGATGGGCGCACTGGATCAGGCTCGCGCTGTCATCGAGAAAGCTGTCCGCCGCCCAGTTCAGCGGGATGCCCCGGTGCGGGCAGCGGTTGCGATAGAGGTGGACCGTGCCCTGGCGGCGCACGCCGAACAGCGCTATGCCGGCTACGCTGAAGGCGCGGCTGTGGCCCTCGGCGAGGTCGTTGGAGGCGCAGAGAAAATGCATCGCAGCGGAGTCTTCCGGTTAAGCCGTGTGACAAAGGGATGGCTTGACGCTTCAATGCGAATAATTATCAAATTGCCCGCATTCGTCGCGCCAGGCTGTCTATGGTGCGCACTTGTGCCGCCCGCCACAAGGTGTGCTGCCCGCCCTCTGCAAAGGAATCCGATGATGCGCCGTCCCGCTGCCTTGATTGCCCTGTGCGCCGGTCTTGCCCTATCTACCCACACCATGGCCGCCGAGCTGCCACAGCGCTGGGTGAGCGCCGGCGGTGCCTTGAGCGAGTGGATCAGCGCCCTGGGCGGTGAGCAGCGTCTGGTCGGCGTCGACACCACCAGTCAGCATCCCGAGTCGCTCAAGGCGCTGCCCAGCATCGGTTACCAGCGCCAGTTGTCGGCCGAAGGCATCCTCAGCCTGCGCCCTGACGTGCTGGTGGGCACCGAGGAAATGGGGCCACCGCCGGTGCTGGCGCAGATCCGCAACGCCGGGGTGCGGGTCGAGCTGTTCTCCAGCAAGGCCGAAGTGGGCGCGGTTGACGAGAACCTCAAGCACCTGGGGGCATTGCTTGGCGACGAACGCAAAGCCGAGACGTTGGCTGCCGATTACCGCCAGCAACTGGAGGCGTTGCACAAACAGGTCGAGCAGGCCCAGGCCGGGCAGAAGGCGCCTGGGGTGTTGCTGCTGGTCGGGCATGCCGGCGCCAAGCCGATGATCGCCGGGCAGGGCACTGCCGGGGACTGGGTGCTGCGTCAGGCGGGAGGGCACAATCTTGCCGATCACCAGGGCTACAAGAACTTCTCGGTGGAAGCCCTCGCCGCGCTGAATCCGGACGTGGTGGTGTTCTCTGACCGTGCCCTCAGCGGTGAAAAGGCCTTGCAGGCACTGATCAAGGAAAACCCGGCCCTGGCGACGTCCCGCGCGGTGCGCGACAAGCGCCTGCTGTCGCTCGACCCGACGTTGCTGGTCGGCGGCCTCGGCCCGCGCCTGCCGGCCACCCTGCATGAGCTGGCCGCCAGCTTCTATCCCGCCGCCAAGGCCAGCCTCAATCCATGATGCCGCGGGTTCGACCACGTACGTTGTTCATTACCCTGGCCTTGCTGTGCCTGCTGGCGGTGTGGTTGTCGCTGGCGCTGGGGCCGGTCAGCCTGCCGCTGTTCGATACCCTGCGCGCCGGCCTGCGCCTGGTCGGGTTGCCGGTCAGTGGCGAGGGCCTGGAGCAGGCCGAGATGATCCTCGGCCAGATCCGCCTGCCGCGAACCCTGCTGGGGCTGGCGGTCGGCGCGGTGCTGGCATTGTCCGGCGTGGCGATGCAGGGGTTGTTCCGCAACCCGCTGGCCGATCCGGGGCTGGTCGGTGTCGCCAGCGGCGCCGCCCTGGGGGCCGCGGTGGCGATCGTCGGCGGCAGTTGGCTGGGCGGCATTGCTGACTGGTTCGCGCCTTATCTATTGTCGTTGTGTGCCTTCGTCGGCGGCCTGGGCGTGACAGCGATGGTCTATCGCCTGGGGCGCCGCGACGGCCAGACCAACGTGGCGACCATGCTCCTGGCCGGTATCGCGATGACCGCGCTGGGCGGCTCGGCGGTGGGCCTGTTCACTTACCTGGCCGACGACGCCACCCTGCGCACCCTGACCTTCTGGAACCTGGGCAGCCTCAACGGCGCCAGCTACGAGCGACTGTGGCCCTTGCTGCTGGTGGCGGCAGCCGTGGCCTTGTGGCTGCCGCGCCGGGCACAGGCGCTCAACGCGTTGCTGTTGGGGGAGTCGGAGGCCCGGCACCTGGGTATCGAGGTCGAAAAGCTCAAGCGCGAGCTGGTGTTCTGCACCGCGCTCGGCGTGGGGGCGGCGGTTGCCGCGGCCGGCCTGATCGGCTTCATCGGCCTGGTGGTGCCGCACCTGGTGCGGCTGGTGGCGGGGCCGGATCATCGGGTGCTGCTGCCGGCCTCGTTGCTGGCGGGCGGTACCTTGCTGCTGTTCGCCGACCTGGTCGCACGCCTGGCCCTGGCCCCGGCAGAGTTGCCGATCGGCATCGTCACCGCCTTTATCGGGGCGCCATTCTTCCTGTTCCTGCTGGTGAAGGTGCGCAACTGATGCTCGACGTCCAAGGGCTGTCCCTCAAGCGCGGTGGCAGCCAGGTGCTGCACGACATCAACCTCACGTTGCGGCCAGGGCAGGTGCTGGGTGTGCTCGGGCCCAATGGCGCCGGCAAGAGTAGCCTGCTCGGCGCCCTGTGTGGCGAACTGGCGCCCAGCGCCGGGCGCGTGCAGCTCGATGGGCGCGGACTGGACGCCTGGTCGGGCCAGGCGCGGGCCCGGCGCCTGGCGGTACTGCCGCAGGCGTCCAGCCTTGGCTTTGCCTTCAGTGTCGCGGAAGTGGTCGGCCTCGGCCGCCTGCCCCATGCCAGCGGCCGTCAGCGCGACCGGGAAATCGTCGAGGCGGCGCTGGCGGCGGCGGATGCTCAGCACCTGGTCGAGCGCAGCTACCTGGCGCTGTCCGGGGGGGAGCGCCAGCGCGTGCACCTGGCGCGGGTGCTGGCCCAGCTGTGGCCGGGCGAGCCCGGCACCACGCTGTTGCTGGATGAACCCACTTCTGCGCTGGACCCGCTGCATCAGCACACCACGCTGCAGGCGGTACGCAGTTTCGCCGACCGAGGCGCGTCGGTGCTGGTGATCCTGCATGACCTGAACCTGGCGGCGCGCTACTGTGACCATATTCTCTTGCTGGAGCAGGGCCGCAGCCATGCACTGGGCACACCGCAACAAGTGCTGACTCCGACGGCGCTGCGGGCGGTGTTCGGCATCGACGTTCTGGTGCAACCTCACCCGGAGCGCGGCCATCCGCTGATCATCACTCGCTAGGAGCCATTCGCCATGCGCCATCCCTTGCTGTCCGGCTTGTCCATCTGTTTGGCGCTGGCGCTCGGCGGTTGCCAGGCGAGCCTGCCGCCCGTGCCGGCCTGGCAGGGGACCGAGGGCCGCGACAACGTCCAGTTGGGGCAGATCATCGAATTGTCGACCGGCCAGCCATTGAGCCCTGGGCAGCTGGTCCAGCGCCTGGCCGATGCGCCACGGGTGCTGGTGGGTGAAAAGCACGACAACCCCGACCACCACCGCTTGCAACTGTGGCTGCTGCGCGCCTTGGAGAGCCGCCGCGCGCAGGGCAGCCTGCTGCTGGAAATGCTCGAGCCGCAACAGCAGGCGCTGGTCGATGCGCAGAAGGGCAAGGTAACGCCTGCCGCCGACCTGCCGAAGGCGCTGGCCTGGCAACCTGGCTGGGATTGGGCGCTGTACGGGCCTATCGTGCGCGAGGCCCTTGGCCAGCCATACCCGCTACTGGCGGCGAACCTGTCGCCCGATGAAATCCGCCAGGCCTATCGCCAGCCAGCGACACCACCTGGCGAACGCTCCAATGCGCCGGCAGTGGTGCAGGCGTTGCTGGTACAGGTGCGTGCCGGCCACTGCAATCTGCTGCCGGAAAGCCAGCTACCGGCGATGCTGGCGGTGCAGCAGCAGCGTGACCGGCGCATCGCCGAGCGCTTGCTGGCCGCGCCGCAGCCGGCGCTGTTGCTCACCGGCAGCTACCATGCGCGCAAGGATCTCGGCGTGCCGCTGCACCTGGCCGACCTCGACGCCAAGCCCGAGGACAAGGTGCTGTTGCTGGCGGAAGTGGGGGAAACGGTCGAGCCGGCCATGGCTGACTTCGTCTGGTACACACCGGCGACACCGGAGCAGGACTACTGCGCCCAACTGCGCAAGGGCCACTGAATCGCAGGCAAAAAAAGACCCGGCAAAAAGCCGGGTCAATAACCGTGATTAGCCTGATGAGGAGATAATCTGAGCGTCCGAACCAGGGAGCATTCAGGTTACCCAACCGGTCTCGCGACCAGTTGTGATAATCATAACGATTCTCATTTCGGAGTCAATGCCTTTGCACAATTATTTTTCGTTCTTTTGTGATTGGGCTGGGCACTTGGCATCGAGCTGCTGGTTCAACGCTTGTTTGCGTTCGACCGGCAGGTCATTCCAGTGCATGTCCAGCAGGGCGCCCTCGATGGCGTACAACAACACCTTCGAAGCCCGGAATCCTCGCGTTCTTACGGCCTGATAGGCACCCACCGCGCCGAGCCGGCGCAGGTCCGATGCACTGTGGATGCCGACAGCATGCAGCCATTGCGCGGAGGTCTTGCCAAGGTTTTTCAGATGCTGCAATTCATCGTTCATCGAGCCTCCTTGCGATGGCTGAACGGGTCGTGGGGATAAATCGCGAGCAGGTCAATGAGGAGTGTAGCGGGGGTTGTGGATTACGCGGCCTTTTGCCATCGGGGCCGACGGGATGTAGCGTTCTGGCTGGACGGGAGCGGGCAAACGTGGGAGCGGGCTGGCCCCGCGACGGCGATCGCAGGGGCTGATGCTATCGCGGGGCAAGCCCGCTCCCACGTGTATCCGTTCCCGCAAGGCTCGTGGCCACAGCCTTGTGCAGGCCAGGCGCTTACCCGTGGCGTGGGCTGCGATAGCGCATCCGCGTCCCGAACTTCACCGACATCAGGATCTCGTCGGCACTCAGCTCGGCCGGGAAATACGTCCCGGAGATTTGCGCATGCGCCAGGCTCGCCCCTTCCAGGCCATTTTCCCGCAGGTCCAGCCCACGCAGGTCGGCGGCGCGGAAGTAGGCATCGGTGAAGTCGATGCCACGCACATCCAGGTCGCGCAGGTCCAGGCCACGGAAATCACCGCCGCGAAAGTCGATGAGCGAGTCGGTGGGCTTCTCGCGGTTGAACGCCGCGATCTTCTCGTCGCGGATCATCGCAAACAGTACGTTGTCCAGCTGACGGGGTTGATTCATGGCGGCGCCTCCTCCGTGGGGTGTGATGATATTGTAATGCCATCGCTGGAGGGGCGCCGGACTTCAGGCGTGAACTGTCGACTGCTTCACGCCTGGCGGGTCAGAGGCCGGGCAGGCGTTGGCGAATCTGCTCGATCACCTTGTTCATGTTGTTGGCGTCCTGGGTGTCGACGCGGGTGCTTTGCGCCAGTTCCTCGGCATCCAGCGGATCGCGGCTGGCCTGTTGCGCCTTGACCACCTCCAGGGTGGCGTCCGACGGGTCGACGGCCTCGGCCTGGCGTTGCGCCAGCCAGCTGGCGATCACCGCGTCCGGGGCTTGGCAGTCGAGGATCAGGAACGGCACGCCGGTCTCGCTGGCGACCTCGGCCGCTGCCTTGCGCTGCTCATGCTTGAGGTAGGTGGCGTCGAGTACCACCGGGAACCCGGCGTGCAGGATGATCGCTGCCAGCTCGTGCAGGCGCTGGTAGGTGGCAACGCTGGCCTGCTTGTCGTAGATGCCGGCCTCCAGATGACCGGCATCGGCCGCCGATTGCTTGCCGAACAGGCGCTTGCGCTCGACGTCCGAGCGCACGCGCACTGCGCCGAGCGCCTCGACCAGGCGCATCGCTACGTGGCTCTTGCCCACCGCCGAGACGCCCTGGGTGATGGCCAGCAGGCGCGAAGGGATGGCGCTGTAGCTCTCGGCCAGGTTGGCATAGTTGCGGTAGGTGCGCAGGGTGGTGGCGCGCTGCACGCCATCGGCCTCGGCCGGCATGCTGAACAGCGCGACCTTGGCCCGCACCAGGGCGCGGTAGGCCTTGTAGAAATTCAGCAGCTCCAGGCCCTGGTAGTCGCCGGTCAGCTCCAGGTACTGGCTGATGAAGCGCCGCGACAGGCACTTCAGGCCGCGGTCCTCGAGGTCCATGGCCAGGAAGCCGACGTCGGCGTAGACGTCGGTCAGGCGGAAGGGCTCGTTGAACTCGATGCAGTCGAAGATCACCACCTGGCCGTCGATCAGGGTGGCGTTGCCCAGGTGGATGTCACCGTGGCATTCGCGGATGAAGCCATTGGCCTTGCGCGCTTCGAGCAGGCCGTGCAGGCGCTTGAAGCTGTCCTGGGCCCAGGCTTGCAGTGCGTCCAGTTGCTGCAGGTCGGCCTTGTCGCTGAGGAACGGGCGGATCTGTTCGAAGTTCTGCTCCACCGGTGCCATCACCGCGTCCGGGGTGCCCAGGGGGTGTTCGACCGGCACCTTGGGCGCCTGCAGGTGGAACTCGGCGATCTGCCGGGCCATCTGGTCGATATGGCCGGCGTTCAGCTCGCCGTTGGCCTGCAGGGTGCTGAGCATCTGGCCCTGGGGGAACTGGCGCATCTTCAGCGCGTATTCGATCGCCGGGCCTTCGCCGTCGATCTGCGGCGCTTCGACGCTACCGGTGATCGGCAGCACTTCCAGGTACAGACCTTCGGTCAGGCGCTGGTTCAGGCGCAGCTCTTCGTTACAAAAATGCCCGCGCTGGTCGAGGCCGGTGAAGTCGAGGAAGCCGAAGTTCATCGGTTTCTTGATCTTGTAGGCAAACTCGCCGGTAAGCAGGACCCAGGAGATATGCGTCTCGATGAGCTCGAAGCCCGCGACAGGGTGCGGATAGAGGGCGGGGTTCTGTAGCGCGCTGATCAGGGCTTGGCTCACGGATCATCCTTCAGGGGTCAGGGAATTCGAATCGAACATTATGGTCAATGGTGCCGTCCCTGCAAACCGCCGAGGGGCGTCTGCCTCCCTTTTCCAAAGTGCGTATAATCCGCCGCCATGACTCGTACCCGAAATTCCCGCACTCCTAAAAAACGCCCGACCGGCCGTGCCCGTGCCTGGCTGGGCTGGGCGCTCAAGCTCAGCCTGGTCGGCCTGGTACTGATCGCCGGCTTCGCGGTCTACCTCGACGCCACTGTCCAGGAGAAGTTCTCCGGCAAGCGCTGGACCATCCCGGCCAAGGTGTATGCCCGGCCGTTGGAGCTGTTCGTCGGCCAGAAGCTGAGCCGCAACGACTTCCTCACCGAGCTCGATGCCCTCGGCTACCGTCGGGAAAGCGCGGCCAACGGCCCGGGGGCGGCGTCGGTCAACGGCAATACCGTCGACCTCAATACCCGTGGCTTCCAGTTCTACGAGGGCATGGAGCCGGCGCAGTTCGTGCGCGTGCGCTTCTCCGGCGATTATGTCGCGGGCCTCAGTGGTGCCAACGGCGGCAAGCTCGACGTGGTGCGCCTTGAGCCGCTGATGATTGGCGGCATCTACCCGAAGAACCTCGAAGACCGCATCCTGATCAAGATCGATCAGGTGCCGCCGTATCTGGTGGAAACCCTGATCGCCACCGAGGACCGCGACTTCTACAGCCACTTCGGCGTGTCGCCCAAGTCCATCGCCCGGGCCGTCTGGGTGAACACCTCGTCCGGCGCCATGCGCCAGGGCGGCAGTACCCTGACCCAGCAGTTGGTGAAAAACTTCTTCCTCACCAACGAGCGCAGTCTCAGTCGCAAGCTGACCGAAGCGATGATGTCGCTGCTCCTGGAAGTGCACTATGACAAGCACGAGATCCTCGAGGCCTACCTGAACGAAGTGTTCATCGGACAGGACGGCCAGCGCGCCGTGCACGGCTTCGGTCTGGCCAGCCAGTTCTTCTTCAGCCAGCCGCTGCAGGAGCTCAAGCTGCACCAGATCGCCCTGCTGGTGGGCATGGTCAAGGGCCCGTCCTACTACAACCCACGCCGCCACCCCGAGCGCGCCCTGCAACGGCGCAACCTGGTGCTCGACCTGCTCGCCGAGCAAGGCGTGGCCACTCAGGACGTGGTCGACGCGGCGAAGAAGATGCCCCTGGGCGTGACCAAGCGTGGCAGCCTGGCCGACAGTTCGTTCCCGGCCTTCCTCGACCTGGTCAAGCGTCAGCTGCGCCAGGACTACCGCGACGAAGACCTTACCGAAGAAGGCCTGCGCATTTTCACCAGTTTCGATCCGATCCTGCAGATGAAGGCCGAAACCGCCATGAGCGAGACCTTCAAACGCCTGGCCGGGCGCAAGGGCGCCGACGAAGTCGAGTCGGCGATGGTCGTCACCAACCCGGAAACCGGTGAGGTGCAGGCGCTTATCGGCAGCCGCCAGTCGGGCTTCGCCGGTTTCAACCGTGCCATCGACGCGGTGCGGCCGATCGGTTCGCTGGTCAAGCCGGCGGTCTACCTGACCGCGCTGGAGCAACCGAGCAAGTTCACCCTCACCAGCTGGGTGCAGGACGAGCCGTTCTCGGTCAAGGGCGCCGATGGCCAGGTATGGCGGCCGCAGAACTACGACCGCCGCCCCCATGGCACCATCTACCTGTACCAGGGACTGGCCAACTCCTACAACCTGTCCACCGCCAAGCTGGGCCTTGAAGTGGGCGTGCCCAACGTGATCAAGACCATCGGTCGGCTGGGCGTGCAGGTCGATTGGCCGGCGTTCCCGTCGATGCTGCTGGGCGCCGGCGGCATGTCGCCGATGCAGGTTGCGACCATGTACCAGACCATCGCCAACGGCGGCTTCAACACGCCGATGCGCGGTATCCGCAGCGTGCTCACCGCCGAAGGCGAGCCGCTCAAGCGCTACCCGTTCCAAATCCAGCAGACCTTCGACCCAGGCTCGATCTACCTGGTGCAGAACGCCATGCAGCGGGTGATGCGCGAAGGTACCGGGCGCTCGGTATACAGCGTGCTGCCGAGTTCGCTGACCCTGGCCGGCAAGACCGGCACCAGCAACGACTCGCGCGACAGCTGGTTCTCCGGCTTCAGCCAGGACCTGCTGGCGGTGGTCTGGCTGGGCCGCGACGACAACGGCAAGACGCCGTTCACCGGAGCCACCGGCGCGCTGCAGGTGTGGACCAGCTTCATGAAGAAGGCCGACCCGCTGCCGCTGGACATGCCGCAGCCGGACAACGTGGTGCAGGCCTGGATCGACCCTTACAGCGGCCAGGGTTCCGACGGCAGCTGTCCGGGAGCGGTGCAGATGCCGTATATTCGTGGCAGTGAACCGCCCGCAGGCGCCGCCTGTGGCGGCGAGCAGAACCCGGCCGAAGAGGTGATGGACTGGGTCAAGGGCTGGATGAATTGAGCGCGAGCTTCTGAAGAGGGTGTGAAGTGAACAAGTGGTGGATTCCTGCCGTGGCGGCAGTGACCGTTCTGCACGGCTGTACCAGCGTCCCGCGTGGCAATATTCCGGTGGTCGATTCGAGCACCCGGGTCTCCAACAGCGAGCGCGTCTCGGCCAACCGCACGTCGGCTTATCCGACCAGCGGCGGCAGCAGCCAGGCCCAGTCATTGCCGGAAGACTCCGGCGTCACCGTGATGATCCCGCAAGGGACAGGCGGCGCGCCGATCCAGTCGTTCCCGGCAGGCACGGGCCCCGCACCGATCAGCACCGGTCCGATCACCCCGGGCCCGGTCAGCAGTGGGCCGATCACGACCAACCCCAACCCGATTGCCGACGAACCGTTCGACATCGCCTCGATGAGCAACCCGGCGCCGGTGACCAGCGCCCCGACCGGTATTCCGCGTGGCAACGCGTCCAGTGGTGGCTTGTCGGCCGACGAGCAGCTAGACGGCCCGGTGCTGGCCTTGCTCACCACTGCCCAGCAGCAGCAGGGCAGCGGCGACTTCAACGGCGCCGCGTCGAGCCTGGAGCGTGCCCAGCGCATTGCCCCGCGTGAGCCGCAGGTGTTGTTCCGCCTGGCCCAGGTGCGTCTGTCCCAGGGCGATGCCGCGCAGTCCGAGCAACTGGCGCGCCGTGCCCTGACCTACGCCAACGGTCGCCCAGACCTGCAGGCCCAGCTGTGGAGCACCATCGCCCAGGCCCGTGAAAAACAGGGTGACAGCGCAGGTGCCGCCCTGGCGCGGCAGAAGGCGCGGGTCAACCTGTGATGGAGCAGCGCATTCTCGATATTGCCGACCAACTGCTGTTGATCGAGCAGGAGCTCAAGGTCCAGGGCTGGTGGAGCGACGCCACCCCCAGTGCCGAGGCGTTGGCCAGCGTGGAACCGTTCGCTGTGGACCGCATGGCCTTCGAACAGTGGCTGCAGTGGATATTCCTGCCGCGCATGAAGCTGATCCTCGAGCACGGGCACCCGTTGCCCAACGCCTCGGGCATCCTGGTGATGGCCGAGACGGTGTTCGTCGACCGTCCGGAACAAAGCCGCGAGCTACGGCGTTTGCTCGCAACTTTCGACCAATTGATCGCGCCTTCCGCCTGATTTCTACCGTTTTTCCTTCAAGGGCCGCAGATTGTGGCCCTTTTTTATGGAAATCTTATTTTTCCTGCTGCTGCTCGCGCCATTAGTGGTGGTGAGAATTCATCTTGATGAAAAATTGGCAATAATTTCTCTTGACTTGTGAGCGCCGAATCACAAGAATCCAGATTCCGCTGTAGAGGGACTGCCAGAAGCAGACCCGCTAAGCAGATCATGAGGCGCACACCCGCGCCGACTTGTAACACCCCGCAACGCGTTACCTCGCGCTGGGTGGGAAGGCCCGCAACACACCAGGGTATTCCCAATACTTGCTCAGTCAGTGCTGACGTTCGCTCATGCTCTGCTTGGCAGTAAACCTAATAAGACCCGCTCAGTGAGGGCGGTATTCTGGCGTTTTAGAGGTGAACAACGTGGAGCTCTTATCCGGCGCTGAAATGGTCGTCCGCTTTTTGCGCGACGAAGGCGTTAAGCACATCTACGGGTACCCTGGCGGTGCTCTCCTTCATGTTTACGATGCCTTGTTCAAGGAACCGGAAGTCCAGCACATCCTGGTTCGTCACGAGCAGGCTGCCACCCATATGGCGGACGGTTACGCCCGTGCCACCGGCAAGGCCGGTGTGGTACTGGTGACTTCCGGCCCAGGCGCGACCAATGCCATCACCGGCATTGCCACCGCCTACATGGATTCCATCCCGATGGTCATCCTGTCTGGCCAGGTGCCCAGCACCATGGTCGGCACCGATGCGTTCCAGGAAACCGACATGATCGGTATCTCCCGGCCGATCGTGAAGCACAGCTTCATGGTCAAGCACGCCTCGGAAATCCCCGAAGTCCTGAAAAAAGCCTTCTATCTGGCGCAGTCCGGCCGTCCCGGTCCGGTCGTGGTCGACATTCCAAAAGATATGACCAACCCGGCCGAGAAGTTCGAGTACATCTACCCGAAAAAGGTCAAGCTGCGTTCCTATAGCCCGGCCCTGCGCGGCCACTCCGGGCAGATCCGCAAGGCTGCCGAAATGCTCCTCGCGGCCAAGCGCCCGGTGGTCTACTCCGGCGGCGGCGTGATTCTCGGCGGTGGCTCCGAAGCCCTGACCGAAATCGCCAAGTCGTTGAACCTGCCGGTCACCAACACCCTCATGGGCCTTGGTGGCTACCCGGGCACCGACCGCCAGTTCCTCGGCATGCTCGGCATGCACGGCAGCTACACCGCCAACCTGGCCATGCATAACGCCGACGTGATCTTCGCTGTCGGTGTGCGTTTCGACGACCGCGTGGTCAACGGCCCGGCCAAGTTCTGCCCGAATGCCAAGATCATCCACATCGACATCGACCCTGCGTCGATCTCGAAAATGATCAAGGCCGACGTACCGATCGTCGGTCCGGTCGAGAGCGTATTGAGCGAAATGCTCGGCATCCTCAAGGAAATCGGCGAGCAGCCCGACAAGGCGGCGCTCGACGCCTGGTGGAAGCAGATCGACGAATGGCGTGGCGACGGTGAGCTGTTCCCCTACGACAAGGGCGACGGCAATATCATCAAGCCGCAACAGGTCATCGAGACCCTGTGCGAAGTGACCAAGGGCGATGCCTTCATCACCTCCGACGTGGGCCAGCACCAGATGTTCGCGGCGCAGTACTACCGCTTCAACAAACCCAACCGCTGGATCAACTCCGGTGGCCTGGGCACCATGGGCTTCGGTTTCCCGGCGGCCATGGGCATCAAGCTCAACTTCCCCGATCAGGACGTGGCTTGCGTCACCGGTGAAGGCAGCATCCAGATGAACATCCAGGAGCTGTCCACCTGCATGCAGTACGGCCTGCCGGTGAAGATCGTCAACCTGAACAACGGTGTGCTGGGCATGGTTCGCCAATGGCAGGACATGTCCTACAACGGTCGCCACTCGCACTCCTATGTCGAGTCGCTGCCGGACTTCGTCAAGCTGGCCGAGGCCTATGGCCATGTGGGCATTCGCATCACCAGCCTGAAAGACCTCAAGCCGAAACTGGAAGAGGCTTTCGCGATGAAGGACCGCCTGGTGTTCATTGACATCGCGGTCGACCGGACCGAGCACGTCTATCCGATGCAGATCAAGGACGGCTCGATGCGTGACATGTGGCTGAGCAAGACGGAGCGTACCTGACATGCGGCACATCATCTCCCTGCTGCTGGAAAACGAACCTGGTGCCTTGTCTCGCGTGGTCGGCCTGTTCTCCCAGCGCAACTACAACATTGAAAGCCTGACCGTGGCGCCGACCGAAGACCCGACCCTGTCGCGTCTGACGCTGACCACCGTTGGCCATGACGAAGTGATCGAGCAGATCACCAAGAACCTCAACAAGCTGGTCGAAGTGGTCAAGCTTGTCGACCTGTCGGAAAGCGCCCACATCGAGCGCGAACTGATGCTGGTCAAGGTCAAGGCCACCGGTGCCCAGCGCGCCGAGATCAAGCGCACCACGGATATCTTCCGTGGCCAGATCGTCGACGTGACCGCCAGCGTGTACACCGTGCAGCTGAGCGGCACCAGCGACAAACTGGACAGCTTCATCCAGGCCATCGGCACCGCATCGATTCTCGAAACCGTGCGCAGTGGCGTCACCGGCATTGCCCGTGGCGACAAAGTGCTCAGCATCTAACTTCAAAAATAGCGATGGCTCCACAGGGGCCGAGATATAACCAGGGGTATTTTCATGAAAGTTTTCTACGACAAAGACTGCGACCTCTCCATCATCCAGGGCAAGAAAGTCGCCATCATCGGCTACGGCTCCCAGGGTCACGCCCAGGCGTGCAACCTGAAGGACTCCGGTGTGGACGTTACCGTCGGTCTGCGTAAAGGCTCGGCCACCGTTGCCAAGGCAGAAGCCCACGGCCTGAAAGTAGCCGACGTGGCCACCGCCGTCGCTGCCGCCGACCTGGTCATGATCCTGACCCCGGACGAATTCCAGGGCCAGCTGTACAAGAACGAGATCGAGCCGAACATCAAGAAAGGCGCCACCCTGGCCTTCTCCCACGGTTTCTCGATCCACTACAACCAGGTCGTTCCGCGTGCCGACCTCGACGTGATCATGATCGCACCGAAGGCGCCGGGCCACACCGTGCGCTCCGAGTTCGTCAAAGGTGGCGGCATCCCTGACCTGATCGCCATCTACCAGGACGCCTCGGGCAACGCCAAGAACGTCGCCCTGTCCTACGCCGCTGGCGTTGGCGGTGGCCGTACCGGCATCATCGAAACCACCTTCAAGGACGAGACCGAAACCGACCTGTTCGGTGAGCAGGCCGTTCTGTGCGGCGGTACCGTCGAGCTGGTCAAGGCCGGTTTCGAAACCCTGGTCGAAGCGGGCTACGCCCCGGAAATGGCCTACTTCGAGTGCCTGCACGAGCTGAAGCTGATCGTTGACCTCATGTACGAAGGCGGTATCGCCAACATGAACTACTCGATCTCCAACAACGCCGAGTACGGTGAGTACGTCACCGGCCCTGAAGTCATCAACGAAGAATCCCGCAAGGCCATGCGCAACGCTCTGAAGCGCATCCAGGACGGCGAGTACGCGAAGATGTTCATCAGCGAAGGCGCCACCAACTATCCTTCGATGACCGCCAAGCGTCGCAACAACGCCGCTCACGGCATCGAGATCATCGGCGAGCAACTGCGTTCGATGATGCCGTGGATCTCGGCCAACAAGATCGTCGACAAGACCAAGAACTGAGTCTTGCGTCGATAATGAAAAACGCGGCTTCGGCCGCGTTTTTTCGTTTGCGCGGTCAGCTTCTGGTATAAAGCGACCAGTGGCTCGCTGTCAGAACCGTTTTGCAGAGCCCATGTCGAACATATTCCACCCTGTTGCAAGGTACTTTTCATGAGCGAACGTCCCGAAGAGCCGAACAAGCCCTCCGACGCCGAAAGCCTGCTACCTGTCGATGAGCACGTTGAAGAAGGCCACGACGCCGAAGGGCGCAAGGTGCGTCACCGCGGTATCTATCTGCTGCCCAACCTGTTCACCACCGCGAACCTGTTCGCCGGCTTCTATTCCATCATCAGCTCGATGAGCGCGCAGAGCGCCCTGAGCGCGGGTGATCCACGCGAGGCGAGCAAGTACTTCGCCTTCGCCGCCATCGCCATCTTCGTCGCCATGGTCCTCGACGGCCTCGACGGTCGCGTGGCGCGCATGACCAATACGCAAAGCGCCTTCGGTGCCGAGTACGACTCGCTGTCGGACATGGTCGCCTTCGGCGTGGCCCCAGCGCTGCTGGCGTTCGGCTGGGCCCTGGGCGACATGGGCAAGGTCGGCTGGATGGTCGCCTTCATCTATGTGGCCGGCGCGGCCCTGCGCCTGGCGCGCTTCAACACCCAGGTCGGCACCGCCGACAAGCGCTACTTCATCGGCCTGGCCAGCCCGGCGGCGGCCGGCGTGGTGGCCGGTACCGTCTGGGCGTTCAGCGACTATGGCATCCAGGGTTCCAAGCTGTCGTTCCTGGTGGCTTTGCTGGTGGCTGCCGCCGGCATGCTGATGGTCAGCAACATCAAGTACAACAGTTTCAAGGAGCTCGACCTCAAGGGCCGCGTGCCCTTTGTCGCGATCCTCGCCGTGGTGCTGGTGTTCGCCGTGGTATTCAGCGATCCGCCGCGCATCCTGCTGCTGATCTTCCTCGCCTATGCTGCATCGGGGCCGATCCAGTTCCTGTTGCGGGCGCGCCGTCGCAAATCCTGACAAGGATTTAATCGCGGAATAACCTGCCGGCTCCATAGTCTTACGTGTACATCAGCTACCCGTACTGTGGAGCCGCCATGCTCATCAAGCTTCCCCGATCCAGCGACTGCAAGTCGTCCGAGACCACCCCCGAAGGTTTCTACCTCTCCCGTCGCAAGCTGCTGGGCGCCAGCCTCGCAGGTGCAGCCCTGGGCGCCTTGCCCCGGTTGGGCGCCGCGGCGGAGGTTTCCCGCTATGCCGATGTCGAGGCGGGCAGCGCGCCAGGCTGGTTCAGCGACAAGCTCGGCGCCACGCGCTGGCAGGCGGTCACCGTCAGCGGCGAGGCCATCACGCCGTTCAAGGACGCCACCCACTACAACAACTTCTATGAGTTCGGGCCCGACAAGGGCGATCCGGCGGCCAATGCCGGCAGCCTGAAGACCGAGCCGTGGAGCCTGGTGGTCGATGGCGAAGTCGCCAAGCCCGGGCGTTATGCGCTGGAGGACTTCGTCAAACCGTACCAGCTCGAGGAGCGCATCTATCGCCTGCGCTGTGTGGAGGCCTGGTCGATGGTGATTCCCTGGCTGGGCTTCCCGTTGGCCGAGGTGCTCAAGCAGGTCGAGCCAACCTCCAAGGCGCGCTATATCCGTTTCGAAACCCTGGAAGACTCCAAGAGCATGCCTGGGCAGCGCTCCGGCTTCGCCCTGATCGACTGGCCGTATGTGGAGGGCTTGCGACTGGACGAGGCGATGAACCCGCTGGCGATTTTGGCGGTTGGCATGTATGGCCGTGAGCTGCCCAACCAGAACGGCGCGCCGCTGCGCCTGGTGGTGCCATGGAAGTACGGCTTCAAGAGCATCAAGTCGATCGTGCGCATCAGCCTGGTGGCCGAGCAGCCTGCGACTACCTGGCAGGGTTTGGCGCCGGACGAGTACGGCTTCTATGCCAACGTCAACCCGACGGTCGACCACCCGCGCTGGACCCAGGCCCGCGAGCGGCGCCTGCCCAGCGGGCTGTTCAGCCCCAATGTGCGCGATACGCTGATGTTCAACGGCTATGCCGATGAAGTGGCGTCGCTGTATACCGGCCTCGACCTGCGGAAGAACTATTGATGCGCTATCCGTGGCTGCGCCTGGCGATCTTCGTGATCGGGTGCCTGTTTCCCGTGTGGTGGTTGTATGAGGCAGCCATGGGGTCGCTCGGCCCGGATCCGGGAAAGATCATGGTCGATCGCCTTGGCTTGGGGGCGCTGGTCTTCCTGTTGATCACCCTGAGCATGACACCGCTGCAGCGGTTGACGGGGTGGTCGGGGTGGATCGTGGTACGGCGGCAGCTGGGGCTGTGGTGCTTTGCTTATATAGTGCTGCACCTGACGGCGTACCTGGTGTTCATCCTGGGGCTGGACTGGGGGCAGTTTGGCGTCGAGCTGCGCAAACGGCCTTACATCATTGTCGGTGCATTGGGTTTTCTTGGCTTGCTGGCGCTGGCGGTCACTTCC
>NZ_CP075595.1:5620000-5760142 GCF_018596375.1 Pseudomonas sp. RC3H12
CGATCCCGCTTGGCTCCACCACTCTTTCAGGTTTCGCAGCACTGCTCAGAACTTAGAAATGAACATTCGGCAATGAATGTTGATTTCTGACTTTTGTCAGATCGTTCTTTAAAAATTCGGATATGTGATAGAAATAGACTGAACACCCGTTTCACTGCGGGTGGATCAGGCTAAGGTAAAATTTGTGAGTTCTGCTCGAAAGAGCGACGTGCGAATTTTCGGCGAATGTCGTCTTCACAGTATAACCAGATTGCTTGGGGTTATATGGTCAAGTGAAGAAGCGCATACGGTGGATGCCTTGGCAGTCAGAGGCGATGAAAGACGTGGTAGCCTGCGATAAGCTTTGGGGAGTCGGCAAACAGACTGTGATCCAGAGATCTCTGAATGGGGGAACCCAGCCAGCATAAGCTGGTTATCTTGTACTGAATACATAGGTGCAAGAGGCGAACCAGGGGAACTGAAACATCTAAGTACCCTGAGGAAAAGAAATCAACCGAGATTCCCTTAGTAGTGGCGAGCGAACGGGGACCAGCCCTTAAGCTGGTTTGAGATTAGTGGAACGCTCTGGAAAGTGCGGCCATAGTGGGTGATAGCCCCGTACACGAAAATCTCTTGCCAGTGAAATCGAGTAGGACGGAGCACGAGAAACTTTGTCTGAACATGGGGGGACCATCCTCCAAGGCTAAATACTACTGACTGACCGATAGTGAACCAGTACCGTGAGGGAAAGGCGAAAAGAACCCCGGAGAGGGGAGTGAAATAGAACCTGAAACCGTATGCGTACAAGCAGTGGGAGCCTACTTTGTTAGGTGACTGCGTACCTTTTGTATAATGGGTCAGCGACTTATATTCAGTGGCGAGCTTAACCGAATAGGGGAGGCGTAGCGAAAGCGAGTCTTAATAGGGCGCTTTAGTCGCTGGGTATAGACCCGAAACCGGGCGATCTATCCATGGGCAGGTTGAAGGTTAGGTAACACTGACTGGAGGACCGAACCGACTACCGTTGAAAAGTTAGCGGATGACCTGTGGATCGGAGTGAAAGGCTAATCAAGCTCGGAGATAGCTGGTTCTCCTCGAAAGCTATTTAGGTAGCGCCTCATGTATCACTGTAGGGGGTAGAGCACTGTTTCGGCTAGGGGGTCATCCCGACTTACCAAACCGATGCAAACTCCGAATACCTACAAGTGCCGAGCATGGGAGACACACGGCGGGTGCTAACGTCCGTCGTGAAAAGGGAAACAACCCAGACCGTCAGCTAAGGTCCCAAAGTCATGGTTAAGTGGGAAACGATGTGGGAAGGCTTAGACAGCTAGGAGGTTGGCTTAGAAGCAGCCACCCTTTAAAGAAAGCGTAATAGCTCACTAGTCGAGTCGGCCTGCGCGGAAGATGTAACGGGGCTCAAACCATGCACCGAAGCTACGGGTATCACCTTTAGGTGATGCGGTAGAGGAGCGTTCTGTAAGCCTGTGAAGGTGAGTTGAGAAGCTTGCTGGAGGTATCAGAAGTGCGAATGCTGACATGAGTAACGACAATGCGAGTGAAAAACTCGCACGCCGAAAGACCAAGGTTTCCTGCGCAACGTTAATCGACGCAGGGTTAGTCGGTCCCTAAGGCGAGGCTGAAAAGCGTAGTCGATGGAAAACAGGTTAATATTCCTGTACTTCCAGTTATTGCGATGGAGGGACGGAGAAGGCTAGGCCAGCTTGGCGTTGGTTGTCCAAGTTTAAGGTGGTAGGCTGAGATCTTAGGCAAATCCGGGATCTTAAGGCCGAGAGCTGATGACGAGTGCTCATTAGAGCGCGAAGTGGTTGATGCCATGCTTCCAAGAAAAGCTCCTAAGCTTCAGATAACTGGGAACCGTACCCCAAACCGACACAGGTGGTTAGGTAGAGAATACCAAGGCGCTTGAGAGAACTCGGGTGAAGGAACTAGGCAAAATGGCACCGTAACTTCGGGAGAAGGTGCGCCGGTGAGGGTGAAGCACTTGCTGCGTAAGCCCACGCCGGTCGAAGATACCAGGCCGCTGCGACTGTTTATTAAAAACACAGCACTCTGCAAACACGAAAGTGGACGTATAGGGTGTGACGCCTGCCCGGTGCCGGAAGGTTAATTGATGGGGTTAGCGCAAGCGAAGCTCTTGATCGAAGCCCCGGTAAACGGCGGCCGTAACTATAACGGTCCTAAGGTAGCGAAATTCCTTGTCGGGTAAGTTCCGACCTGCACGAATGGCGTAACGATGGCGGCGCTGTCTCCACCCGAGACTCAGTGAAATTGAAATCGCTGTGAAGATGCAGTGTATCCGCGGCTAGACGGAAAGACCCCGTGAACCTTTACTATAGCTTTGCACTGGACTTTGAGCTTGCTTGTGTAGGATAGGTGGGAGGCTTTGAAGTGGGGACGCCAGTTCTCATGGAGCCATCCTTGAAATACCACCCTGGCAACCTTGAGGTTCTAACTCAGGTCCGTTATCCGGATCGAGGACAGTGTATGGTGGGTAGTTTGACTGGGGCGGTCTCCTCCCAAAGAGTAACGGAGGAGTACGAAGGTGCGCTCAGACCGGTCGGAAATCGGTCGTAGAGTATAAAGGCAAAAGCGCGCTTGACTGCGAGACACACACGTCGAGCAGGTACGAAAGTAGGTCTTAGTGATCCGGTGGTTCTGTATGGAAGGGCCATCGCTCAACGGATAAAAGGTACTCCGGGGATAACAGGCTGATACCGCCCAAGAGTTCATATCGACGGCGGTGTTTGGCACCTCGATGTCGGCTCATCACATCCTGGGGCTGAAGCCGGTCCCAAGGGTATGGCTGTTCGCCATTTAAAGTGGTACGCGAGCTGGGTTTAGAACGTCGTGAGACAGTTCGGTCCCTATCTGCCGTGGACGTTTGAGATTTGAGAGGGGCTGCTCCTAGTACGAGAGGACCGGAGTGGACGAACCTCTGGTGTTCCGGTTGTCACGCCAGTGGCATTGCCGGGTAGCTATGTTCGGAAGAGATAACCGCTGAAAGCATCTAAGCGGGAAACTTGCCTCAAGATGAGATCTCACTGGAGCCTTGAGCTCCCTGAAGGGCCGTCGAAGACTACGACGTTGATAGGTTGGGTGTGTAAGCGCTGTGAGGCGTTGAGCTAACCAATACTAATTGCCCGTGAGGCTTGACCATATAACACCCAAGCAATTTGCGCTGAGGCCAAATTGTGGTGGTGAAGACGAAACGAACCGAAAGTTCGCGACGAACCACACATATCGCATATCCGAATTGGCTGGCATGTCTGCAAAGACGTACTGGCAACCGAATTTCTTGACGACCATAGAGCATTGGAACCACCTGATCCCATCCCGAACTCAGCAGTGAAACGATGCATCGCCGATGGTAGTGTGGGGTTTCCCCATGTGAGAGTAGGTCATCGTCAAGATTCATTTCGCAAAACCCCTATCTGCGCGAGCAGGTAGGGGTTTTGTCTTTGTGCCCGGAAAACTCATGGCCTGACCGGGCAGCATCGCGAGACCCCGCCTGCTGTCTCCGTGATAAGGTTTCCCGTCAGCATCAACCGCATTCCCGAGAGCACCTATGCCGCAGACCACCTCACTCCACCCGGGTTTCATGATCGTCCAGGGCAATCGCCTGGACGAGCTGCGCAATCTGGTGGTGAGCGTGATGCGCCGCTATCCCCTCGCGCCGCTGGAGAACGAGATTGCGCTGGTACAGAGCAACGGTATCGCCCAATGGCTGAAACTGGCGCTGGCCGAGGACCCGCAAGACGACGATCAGGGCGGTTGCGGCATCGCCGCTGCCATCGATGTGCAGCTTCCAGGCAGCTTCATGTGGCAGCTGTACCGCCGCGTGTTGGGCCGAGATGAAATCCCCGAGGTTTCGTTGCTCGACAAGGCTCCTCTGACCTGGCGCCTGATGCGTCTGCTCCCGGAAGTGATCGAGCGCCCGCACTTCGAACCGCTGCGCCGCTTCCTCACCGACGACAGCGACCTGCGCAAGCGTTACCAGCTAGCTGAGCGCCTTGCCGACCTGTTCGACCAGTACCAGGTCTACCGCGCCGACTGGTTGAAGGACTGGGCAGATGGTGCCCATGTACTCAATACCGCCCGTTGCGAGCGCAAGCCCTTGGCTGCTGGCAATCGCTGGCAGGCCGAGCTGTGGCGGCTCCTGCTCGAGGACGTGGGCGAGGAGGGCATGGCCCAGAGCCGAGCCGGTGTGCACCAGCGCTTCATCGAACGTATCAACAGCCTGGAGCAGGCGCCCCCAGGGCTGCCGGCGCGATTGATCGTGTTCGGCATTTCGTCGCTGCCGGCACAGATTCTGGAAGCCCTGGCAGGTCTTGCCCGTTTCAGCCAGGTGCTGCTGTGCGTGCACAACCCCTGTCGTCACCACTGGGGCGATATCGTCGCCGACAAGGACCTGCTGCGGCACCAGTACAAACGCCAGCAACGCAAGCAGGGCATGCCTTTGCAGCTGGACGACGAACTGCTGCATCAGCATGCCCATCCGCTGTTGGCGGCCTGGGGCAAGCAGGGGCGCGACTACATCAACCTGCTCGACAGCTACGACGACCCAGGCAGCTACCAGAATGTCTTCAGCGAAGGCCGTATCGACCTGTTCAGTGATGCACAACCCGAGACCCTGCTCAACCAGCTGCAGGACGATATCCTCGAGCTGCGGCCTTTGGCCGAGACGCGTACGCAATGGCCAGCAGTCGATCCGGCCAAGGACCGCTCCGTGCGCTTCCACCTGGCCCATAGCCCGCAGCGCGAAGTCGAGATCCTCCACGACCAGTTACTCGCCCGCTTCAGCGCCGACCCGACCCTGCGCCCGCGCGACGTCATCGTCATGCTGCCGGCCATCGACACCTACGCACCGCATATCCGTGCCGTGTTCGGCCAGCTCGATCGCAACGACCCGCGCTACATCCCCTTCACCCTGACCGACCAGGGCCAGCGTGGTCGCGACCCCTTGCTGATTGCGCTGGAGCACCTGCTCAAGCTGCCCGACAGCCGCTTTGCCGTCAGTGAAGTTCTCGATCTGCTGGATGTACCGGCCGTGCGCGCCCGTTTCGCCATCCAGGAAGGCGACCTGCCGACGCTGCATCGCTGGATCGAAGGGGCGGGTATCCGCTGGGGGCTGAGTGCCGAACAGCGCGCCAGCCTGGGGCTGCCGGAAGGACTGGAGCAGAACAGTTGGCGATTCGGCCTGCGCCGGATGTTGCTGGGGTACGCGGTCGGGGTGGGCGAAGGCTGTGACGGCATCGAGCCTTATGACGAGATTGGCGGCCTCGATGCCGCATTGATCGGGCCGCTGGTCGCCTTGCTCGATGCCCTGGAGGTCGCTTGCCAGGCCCTGACCCAGCCGGCCTCTGCGCCAGACTGGGGCGCACGGCTGCACGCCCTGCTGCAGATCTTCTTCCTGGCCGAGAACGAACACGATGAGCTGCTCCTGGTGCAACTGCAGGATCTGCGCGACACCTGGCTGGAGACTTGCGAGGCGGTGGGCCTGCAAGACCTGCTGCCGCTCACGGTGGTGCGCGAGGCCTGGCTGTCGGGGTTGGACCAGGGCAAGTTGTCGCAACGCTTCCTTGCCGGTTCCGTGAACTTCTGCACCCTGATGCCCATGCGCGCCATCCCGTTCCGTGTGGTCTGCCTGCTGGGCATGAACGATGGTGACTATCCACGCGCCCAGCCGCCCCTGGACTTCGACCTGATGGCCAGCGACTATCGTCCGGGCGATCGCTCCCGGCGAGAGGATGACCGTTACCTATTGCTCGAAGCCTTGCTGTCGGCACGTGACCAGCTCTATGTCAGCTGGGTCGGGCGCAGTATCCGCGACAACAGCGAGCGTCCAGCCTCGGTGCTGATCGGGCAACTGCGCGATCACCTGGCCGCCGGCTGGCAGCTCGCCGGTGCCAAGGCCGGGTTGCGCGATGACGCTGGACAGCAGTTGCTGCATGCGTTGACCCAGGAGCATCCGCTGCAGCCGTTCAG
The DNA here is from genome assembly GCF_018596375.1 of Pseudomonas sp. RC3H12. Taxonomy (NCBI): domain Bacteria; kingdom Pseudomonadati; phylum Pseudomonadota; class Gammaproteobacteria; order Pseudomonadales; family Pseudomonadaceae; genus Pseudomonas; species Pseudomonas sp. RC3H12. The sequence goes on from NZ_CP075595.1 coordinate 5,625,989, forward strand.
CCAGCGCTATTTCCAGAAAGGCAGCCCGCTGTTCAGTTTTGCCCATGAGTGGCTGGCCTTGCATCAGGCCGAGGACGGCGCAGCGACCGCCGCTATCGGGCTGTCGCCCTACGTCAGCGATGAACCGCTGAACCTGGTGCAGCTTCAGGACTTCCTGCGCCACCCGGTACGGCATTTTTTCAGCCAGCGCCTGAAAGTGTTCTTCGAAACGTTGGAAGCGCCGACGCCGGACGAAGAACCCTTCGTCCTGGATGCCCTGCAACGCTATGGCCTGAGTGAAAGCCTGCTCGGCGCCGCGCTGGCCGACCCCGACAACGCTGAGCGAGCCCTGCAAGCCCAGGCCCGGAGGCTGCAGGCCTGCGGGCTGCTGCCGTTGGCCGGGTTCGGTGAGGCCTTGCAGGCGGAGCTGATCCAGCCGCTGCCGGACTTGCTGCAACGCCATCGACAGTTGCTGCAGCGCTGGCCGACGCTGGTCGAGGGTGCCCTGCCGATTCACTTCGAACAGGGCGCGCAGCGCCTGGAAGGCTGGCTCGGTCGTGTGTACCAGGGCGAAGACCAAAGCCTGCTGAGCATCGCCACCGTGCCCAATACCCTCAGTGCCGGGCGCAACAGCCTGAAATGGCATCGCCTGATTCCGGCCTGGGTCATGCACCTTGCCGCCTGCGCCTCGGGCTATCCGCTGCACAGCGCGTTGGTGGCCAGCGACCTGACCTTGCTGCTGGCACCGCTGCCGCAGGCCGATGCGACGCAGCGCCTGGGCGAGCTGCTGGTGGCACGCCAGGCGGGGATGAACGCGCCCTTGCCCGTCGCGGCCAAGACCGCCTTCGCCTGGCTGGCCCAGGAGGACCCGGACAAGGCCCTGGCTGCCGCGGCCCGGGCCTACGAAGGTGACGGTCAGAACAGCTTTGGCGAGCGCAGCGAGAGCCTGGCCCTGGCCCGTCAATACCGTGACTTCGCCGCACTGGCCCTCGAGGAAACCTTCGAGGGTTGGTGCGAAACCCTGTATCGCCCCTTGTTCGCGGCGCCCTGGCAAACCCTGGGTAACCCGGAGAGCGCCCAATGACCCAAGCCCGCCCCCTGGCGCTGAGCTTTCCTTTGCACGGCAGCCAACTGATCGAGGCCAGCGCCGGCACCGGCAAGACCTTCACCATCTCGGCCCTGTACCTGCGCCTGATCCTCGGGCATGGCGGCGAGCAGGGCTTTGCCCGCGAGCTGCTGCCGCCGCAGATCCTGGTGGTGACCTTCACCGATGCGGCAACCAAGGAACTGCGCGAGCGTATCCGTGCGCGCCTGGCTGAAACGGCGCGCTTTTTCCGCGGCGAGCTCGAGGACGCCGACCCCTTGCTGCACCTGCTGCGCGAGGATTATCCACCGGCGCACTGGCCACGCTGTGCCAACCGTCTGGAAATCGCCGTGCAATGGATGGACGAAGCGGCGGTGTCGACCATCCACGGCTGGTGCCAGCGCATGTTGCGCGAGCATGCGTTCGACAGTGGCAGCCTGTTCACCCAGAGCCTGGAAACCGATCACAGCGAGTTGCTGGGCCAGGTCATGCGCGACTACTGGCGGCGCTTCTGCTACTGCATGCGTGGCGAGTCGCTGGCCTGGGTGCGTGGCAACTGGGGCAGCCCCGATGCCTTGTTGCCAAGGATCAGGCCACTGTTCGGCCGAGTGCGTGGCCAGGTGGACGATCAGGAGCCGCAAGCCTTGATCGAGGCGACCCTGCGCCAGCGCACCGAGCAGTTGGCCCAGCTCAAGGCCCCTTGGGCCGCCTGGGCGGATGAGTTGCAGCAGATCTGCCGCGATGCCGTGGCGGCCAAGCAGGCGGATGGGCGCAAGTTGCAGGCCCGCTACTTCGAGCCCTGGTTCGACAAGCTGCGCGCCTGGGCCGGTGATGAGCAGGCCATGGAGCTGGACCTGGGCACCGGCTTTACCCGCCTTACCCCGGCGGGCATGGCCGAAGCGTGGAAGGCCGGCGAGCCGCCGCAGCACCCGGCGCTGCACGCCATGGCGGCCCTGCGTGAACAGTTGCAGGGGCTGGCCAGCCCCGATGCGCGCCTTCTGGAGCATGCTGCCGCCTGGGTTTCGGCGCGCTTCGAGGTGGAGAAGCGTCGACGCGCCGAAATGGGCTTCGACGACATGCTGCTGCGCCTTGAGCATGCCCTGGGCAGCGATGCCGGCGAGCGCCTGGCCGCGTTGATCCGCGAGCAGTTCCCGGTCGCGTTGATCGACGAGTTCCAGGACACCGACCCCGTCCAGTACGGCATCTTCGAACGCATCTACCGTATCAGCGAGAACAACCCGGACACCGGCCTGTTCATGATCGGCGACCCCAAACAGGCGATCTACGCCTTCCGCGGCGCCGACATCTTCACCTACCTGGCCGCGCGCCGCGCCACCGCCGGGCGCCTGCACAGCCTGGACACCAACTACCGCTCCAGCCAGGCCATGGTCGCGGCGGTGAACCGGGTATTCCTCCAGGCCGAGGAGCGTGCCGAGGGCCGTGGGGCATTCCTGTTCCGGGCCCATGGCGATAACCCGCTGCCTTTCGTCGAAGTACGCGCCAAGGGCCGTGGCGAGCAATTGCTGGTGGCCGGTCAGCCGAGCGCAGCCCTTTGTTGCTGGCAACTTGAAAGTGATGAGCCGGTCTCCAGTACTTTGTATCGCCAGCAGCTGGCGGCCAGTTGCGCGAGCCATATCGTCGAACTGCTCAATGGCGGGCAGCAAGGCGTCAGTGGTTTCGCTGATGCTGCTGGCAAGCTGCGGCCCTGCTTGCCTTCCGATATCGCCATCCTGGTGCGCGACGGCCGCGAGGCCCAGCTGATCCGCGCCGAGCTGGCCGCCCGCGATGTGCGCAGTGTGTACCTGTCGGACAAAGATTCGGTGTTCGCCGCCCAGGAGGCCCACGACCTGCTGGCCTGGCTCAAGGCCTGCGCCGAGCCGGACTCGGAGCGCCTGCTCAAGGCCGCCCTGGCCAGCCTGACCCTCGACCTGCCGCTGGTCGAACTGGAGCGCCTGAACCAGGACGAGCGGGTCTGGGAGAGCTGGGTCATGCGTTTCCGCCGCTACCGCGACATCTGGCAACGCCAGGGCGTGCTGCCGATGCTGCGCCGCCTGCTGCATGACTTCCAGCTGCCCCGCGCGTTGATGGGCCGCAGTGACGGCGAACGCGTGCTGACCAACCTGCTGCACCTGGCCGAGCTGTTGCAGCAGGCGGCGGGCGAGCTGGATGGCGAGCAAGCGCTGATCCGTCACCTTACCGAGCACCTGGCCAACGCCGGGCAAGCGGGCGAGGAGCAGATCCTGCGCCTGGAAAGCGACGAGCAACTGGTCAAGGTGGTGACCATCCACAAATCCAAGGGCCTGGAGTACCCGCTGGTGTACCTGCCTTTCATCTGCACCAGCAAACCGGTGGACGGCCAGCGCCTGCCCCTGGGCTGGCATGATGACCAAGGCGTGGCGCACCTGACCCTGACGCCGAATGCCGAGCAGATCGAGCGCGCCGACGACGAGCGCCTGGCCGAGGACCTGCGCTTGCTCTACGTCGCCCTGACCCGTGCCCAATACGCCTGCTGGCTGGGCGTCGCCGACCTCAAGCGCGGTACCCAGCGCAGCTCGCAACTGCACCGTTCGGCACTGGGTTACCTGCTCGGCGGCGGGCTGCCATTGCCTTCCTCCAGCCAGCTGGGCGAGTGGCTCCAGGCACTGGCAGCGAGCAACCCGGCCATCAGCCGGGAGGCGCTGCCCGAAGTACAGACACAGAGCTATCGCACGCCGGACAGCCAGCGCGAACTCCTGCCGCCGCGCAAGCCACGGCGTGCCGCCGCGGAACACTGGTGGATTGCCTCCTACAGTGCCCTGCGGGTGGGCGACCAGACGCTGATCGCCGACAGCTCCCAGGCCCAGCAACTGCTGGACGACGAGGTGCTGGACAGCCAGCTGCTGCGCGAGGTCCCGGCCGAGGCGGGCGATATCCACCGCTTCCCCCGTGGGCCGAACCCGGGGACCTTCCTCCATGGCCTGCTCGAATGGGCGGGTCGCGAAGGTTTCGCCGAGATCGGCTGCCAGGCCGAGGTGATCGAGCGCACCGTGGGGCGGCGCTGCAATCGACGCGACTGGACCGGCTGGATCCCCACGCTGACGCAGTGGCTGCAGCAACTGCTGCTGCAACCCATGCCGTTGCAGGGTGCCACCCTGACCCTGGCGCAACTGAACCAATACCAGATCGAAATGGAGTTCTGGTTCGCCAGCCACCAGGTCGACGCGCTGCGCCTCGACTACCAGGTGACGCGCCATACCCATGGCGGCGCGGCGCGCCCGGCCGCGCAGCCGACCTTGCTCAATGGCATGTTCAAGGGCTTCATCGACCTGGCGTTCGAGCTCGATGGGCGCTACTACGTGGCCGACTACAAGTCCAACTGGCTTGGCCCCGACGCCGAAGCCTATGGCGACCTGGCGATGGAGCAGGCGATCCTCGAGCACCGCTACGACCTGCAGTACGTGCTCTACCTGCTGGCCCTGCATCGCCAGCTGCGTGCCCGCCTGCCTGACTACGACTACGATCGGCATGTCGGTGGCGCCGTGTTCATCTTCCTGCGCGGCGTCACGTCGGCGGGCCACGGGCTGTATCATGCGCGGCCACCCCGGGCGCTGATCGAGCAGCTCGATGCGATGTTCCGGGGTGAGAAAGAACCTGAACAACAGGACCTGTTTGCCGGAGCCGCGCCATGAGCCGCAACCTCGATGACCTGCTGCCCACGCCGTTGCAGGCGGAGCATCTGAGCGCCCTGGCGCCGCTGAGCGCCAGCCAGGACCTGCTGGCGTTGCTCGATCGTTGGGTCGAGCGCGGTTGGTTGCGTGCCCTGGACCGGGCCTTCGTGAGCTTTCTCGAGGAGCGGGCGCCAGGCAGTGATCCTTTGGTCCTGCTCGCTGCGGCGCTGGCCAGCCACCAGCTGGGGCATGGGCATGTCTGCCTGGACCTGCGCCAGACCCTCGCCGAGCCGGACTTCGCCCTGTCGCTGCCCCCGGAAGGCGATGCCCTGGCCGGACCGCTGCTGCTGCCTTCGCAACTGCTGGCCAGCCTTGACCTGGGCACCTGGCTGCAACGGATTGCCGAGAGCCCGCTGGTCGCGGCGGGCGATAGCGTCGAACAGCGCGCCCGGCCACTGGTGCTCAGCGCCGAGCGTTTGTACCTGCGCCGCTACTGGGCCTACGAGCGGCGGATCGACGGCGCCCTGCATGAGCGCCTGGCACGCCGTCAGCCTCAGCCCGCCGATCTGGCCCAGCGCTTGGCGCAACTGTTCGACGGCGGCTCGGCGGCCGGCGAGGTGGACTGGCAGAAACTGGCCTGCGCGCTGGCCACCCGAGCGGGTTTCAGTGTGATCACCGGCGGCCCCGGCACCGGCAAGACCACCACCGTGGTGCGCCTGCTGGCGTTGTTGCAGGGTCCGGCGGTCGAGCAAGGCCGACCGCTGCGTATCCGCCTGGCGGCACCGACCGGCAAGGCTGCGGCACGCCTGACCGAGTCCATCGGCCAGCAAGTCGAGCGCCTGCAGGTGGACGTTGAGGTCCGGGCGCAGATCCCCACCGAGGTCAGCACCGTGCACCGCCTGCTGGGCAGCCGCCCGGGCTCGCGGCATTTTCGCCATCATGCGGGCAACCCGTTGCCGCTGGACGTATTGGTAATCGATGAAGCTTCGATGATCGACCTGGAGATGATGGCCAACCTGCTCGATGCCCTGCCGCCCACTGCACGGCTGGTGCTACTGGGCGACAAGGACCAGCTGGCCTCGGTGGAAGCCGGGGCGGTGCTGGGCGATCTGTGCCGCGACGCCGAGGAAGGCTGCTACTGGCCGCAGACCCTGGCCTGGCTGGAGCAGGTGGGCGGGCAGTCGCTGGCGGGCATCGGCCTGAAACCGGGCGATGGCCAGCGCAATCCGTTGGCCCAGCAGATCGTGATGCTGCGTCATTCGCGGCGTTTCGGCGAAGGCAGCGGTATCGGCCAGTTGGCGCGCCTGGTCAATCGCCAGCAGGCGTTGGAGGCGCGGGCGCTGCTGGCGACCCGGCCTGCGGACGTTCATTGCCTGACCCTGGGCGGCGAACACGACAAGCGCTTCGATCGCCTGTTGCTCGACGGTCTTGGCCAGGGCGGCGAAGGGCCGCAGGGTTACCGTGGCTACCTGCGCACCATCGGCCGCTTGCGCCCGCCACCTGGCACGCCGGGCGACGATCCGCGCTGGGAGCGCTGGGCGGCCGAGGTACTGCAGAGCTTTGAAGCCTTCCAGCTGCTTTGCGCCGTGCGCAGGGGCGCCTGGGGCGTCGAAGGCCTGAACGAACGCGTGGCGCGGGTGCTGCACAATGCCGGGCTGATCGATAGCCAGCAACCCTGGTACGAGGGCCGCCCGGTACTGGTCACCCGCAATGACTACGGTCTCGGCCTGATGAACGGTGATATCGGCATTGCCCTGCGCCTGCCGGACGAGCAGGGCGAGGCGCTGCTGCGCGTGGCCTTCCCGCGCAACGATGGCAGCGGTGGGGTGCGCTTCGTCCTGCCCAGCCGGCTCAGCGAAGTGGAAACCGTGTTCGCCATGACCGTGCACAAGTCCCAAGGCTCGGAATTCAGCCATACCGCGCTGGTGCTACCCGATGCCTTGAACCCGGTGCTGACCAAGGAACTGGTGTACACCGGCATCACCCGCGCCAAGCAATGCTTCAGCCTGATTGAGCCGCGCGCCGGGGTGTTCGAGGAAGCGGTGGAGCGCAAGGTCAGGCGTGTCTCGGGGCTGATGCTGGAGCAAGTCTGACTCTGGAGTTCGCCGCCGATATGCTATCGTTGCGGCATTATCCGCAAACATTTTGTGAGATTTTCCCCCATGACTGTGGCTGTCTCGGTCTTGAGACGAGTGACGGGTTGTGCGCTCTCGCTGCTGATGGCCACACTGTTGTCGACCGGCGCTCCCGCCTGGGCGGGCACTGCCGTGTCGGACGCGCAGGCGCAGCAACGGGCCAGGGCCGTGACCCAGGTGGTACTGGGGATCCTCAGCTACGCACGCTGGCCTGCCGACCCCAACCCCTTGCGCCTGTGCCTGGTCGGCCCCACCGAGTACGCCGATGACTTGATCAAGGGCAACGTGCAGAACTCCGGGCAACCCCTGCAGGTGCGTCGTCTGCTGGCCGACGACCCGAGCGTGGCCAGCGCCTGCGATGCCATCTATCTGGGCAAGCTCGACAAGCTGGAGCGCGAGCGGCTGTTCCAGCGGGTCAACGGTCATCCGCTGCTGAGCATCAGCGAGGCCGATGACCCGTGCACGGTGGGTAGCCTGTTCTGCCTGCGGGTCAGCGACCAGCAGGTGGCGTTCGACGTCAACCTCGACTCGGTAGCGCGCAGCGGTGTGCGCATCCACCCCAGCGTGCTGCAGCTGTCGCGACGGCGGGCAGGGCAGCCATGAAGCGTTCAGCCAAGCGCTTCAGCCGGCCGACCCTGCGTGCCGTGCTCGGCCGTCGTCACCTGAGCGTGGCGCTGCTCGCCGCAGGCTTGGCCGGTGTGCTGGTGACCCTGCTCGGCGTGGCGGCGTTGCGCGTCTATGCCAATCACAACCTGCACCTGATCGCCCGCTCCATCAACTACACCGTCGAAGCTGCGGTGGTGTTCGACGACAGTGCCGCGGCCAATGAAGCACTGGCATTGATCGCCTCCACCGAGGAAGTCGCCGACGCCAAGGTCTACGACAACGATGGCGAACTGCTCGCCCATTGGCAGCGTGATACGCCCGGCGTGATGGCGCAGTTGCAGACCCTGGTGGCGCGCAGCCTGCTGGAAGAGCCGATCAACATGCCGGTGCAACACATGGGCCAGCGCGTCGGGCATATCGAGTTGACCGGACAGGGCGGTAGCCTGGTGCGCTTCCTGCTCAGCGGCCTGGTCGGGATCCTGGTGTGCACGGTGCTCAGTGCGGTGCTGGCGCTGTACCTGTCTCGGCGCCTGTTCGGCGACATCATCCGGCCCCTGCGCAACCTGGCCAGTGTTGCCCATGCGGCGCGGCGCGAGCGCAGTTTCGACCGCCGCGTGCCGGAAACCCAGATCGCCGAGCTCAACGAGCTGGGCAACGACTTCAATGCCCTGCTCGATGAGCTGGAGGTGTGGCAGAGCCACCTGCAAAGCGAGAACGAAACCCTCGCCCACCAGGCCAGCCACGACAGCCTGACCGGCCTGCCCAACCGCGCCTTCTTCGAAGGACGGCTGAGTCGCAGCCTGCGCAACGCCGCACGCACGGAAGATCACCTGGCCCTGTTGTTCCTCGACAGCGACCATTTCAAGCAGATCAACGACAGCCTCGGCCATGCGGTGGGTGACCAAGTGCTGATCAGCGTGGCCAGCCGGGTGCGTGCGCAACTGCGCGAGCATGACCTGGTGGCGCGCCTGGGCGGTGACGAGTTCGCCGTGCTGCTGACGCCGCTGCACTCGCGTGAGGATGCCAAGCGCATCGCCGAGAAAATCGTCGCCAGCATGAGGCTGCCGGTGCAGCTGGAGGACGGCAACAGCCTCACCACGTCGCTGAGCGTGGGAATAGCCTATTACCCGGACGACGGCCGTGACCCGGCCAGTCTGCTCAATGCCGCCGATGCGGCGATGTACCAGGCCAAGCGCAATCGCCGCGGCCATTGGCAAGTGGCACAGACGGAACGCTGTGCCAACGATGCAAAGAACAGGAGCTGAACCGTGACCAAGCGTTTTTCCCTACTGCGTTTCCCGTTATTCACCCTGCTGCTGGCGCTGTTCGCCCTCACCGGCTGCCAGAGCGTGCCGCCCAAGGGGCTGACACCCGAACAGGTCGCCGTGCTCAAGCGCGAGGGCTTCGCCCCGACCGATGACGGCTGGGCGTTCGACCTGTCCGGCAAGGTGCTGTTCGGCAGCGACCTGGACAGCCTCAACAGCCAGAGCGAGTCGATCGTCGAGCGCATCGGCAAGGCGTTGCTTTCGGTGGATATCCAGCGCGTGCGCATCGACGGCCACGCCGACGCCTCGGGCAAGGCCGCCTACAACCAGCAGTTGTCCGAGCGCCGCGCGCAGAGCGTGGCCAAGGCTTTGGCCGGCATCGGCATGCAGCCGCAGAACATCCAGACCCGCGGCATGGGCAGCAGCCAGCCGGTGGCGGACAACCGTACCGCCGCAGGGCGCATGGAGAATCGCCGCGTGTCGATCGTGGTGGGGTCGGAGTGATACCGACATCGCGGGGCAAGCCCCGCGATGATGCCTACCCTCAATCCCGAGCGAACTTCATCTCCCGCGTCTCCCCCATCAACAACGGCGCATTGGCCTCGGTCACCTCACGGATGTAATCCCACAGCAGGGTGATCCGCTTCAACTTGCGCAGGTCCTCCCGGCAGTACATCCAGAACTGCCGCGTCACCTCGATCTGCTTCGGCAGCACCGTCACCAGGCGTGGATCCTGCGCCGCCAGGAAGCACGGCAGGATCGCCAGCCCACGCCCCTGCAACGCTGCTGTGTACTGGGCGATCACGCTGGTGCTGCGCAGGTGCGCGTTGGCGTTGGGGATCAAGTTGGCCAGGTACAGCAACTCCGAGCTGAAGGCCAGGTCGTCCACGTAGCTGATGAACGGGTGGCGCCCCAGGTCGGCGATCTCTCGAATTGGCTCGTGGAGATCCAGGTAGTCCTGGGTGGCATACAGGCGCAGGCGATAGTCGCACAGCTTGCAGCACACGTAAGGACCGTGTTCCGGGCGCTCCAGGGCGATGACGATATCGGCTTCGCGCTTGGACAGGCTGATGAAGTGCGGCAACGGCAGGATGTCCACCGAGATCGCCGGCCAGGCATCGACGAAGTGGCTCAACTGCGGGGTGACGAAGAAGCTGCCGAAGCCTTCGGTGCAGCCCATGCGCACATGCCCCGACAATGCCACGCCCGAGCCCGAGACTTGCTCGCAAGCCATGTGCAGGGTGCTCTCGATCGACTCGGCATAGCCCAGCAGGCGCTGGCCTTCGGCGGTGAGGACGAAGCCGTTGGTCCGCGACTTCTCGAACAGCAAAGTGCCCAGCGCCCCTTCCAGTGAACCGATGCGCCGCGACACCGTGGTGTAGTCCACGGCCAGGCGCTTGGCCGCACTGCTGGCCTTGCGGGTGCGCGCTACCTCAAGAAAGAACTTGAGGTCGTCCCAGTTCAGCGCGCTCAGGGAGGTGAGGTCTTTTTGCATGATGATCCGGTTTTTTTGTGCATTCTTGTTGGATGTTTGCACATCTATACTCGAACTCAGCCCCTAAGCGCCACCCCGTGTTCGCTCCGGCGTAGGCGTCCTCGTTCCGACAATAATTCCAAGGAGAGCGCAGATGAACGCACCCCAGACGCCCGACCAGACCAAGGTCGAGCAGGTCAAGCTGCTGATCGACGGCCAATGGGTCGAGTCGAAGACCACCGAGTGGCGTGACATCGTCAACCCGGCCACCCAGCAAGTGCTGGCGCGGGTGCCGTTCGCTACCGTCGAGGAAGTGAACGCCGCGGTAGCCGCTGCCGAGCGTGCCTTCAAGACCTGGCGCGACACTCCCATCGGCGCGCGCATGCGCATCATGCTCAAGCTGCAGGCGCTGATCCGCGAACACAGCAAGCGCATCGCCGTGACCCTCAGCGCCGAACAGGGCAAGACCATCGCCGACGCCGAGGGCGATATCTTCCGCGGCCTGGAAGTGGTCGAGCACGCCGCCTCCATCGGCACCCTGCAGATGGGTGAGTTCGCCGAAAACGTCGCCGGCGGCGTCGACACCTATACCCTGCGCCAGCCGATCGGCGTGTGCGCCGGCATCACCCCGTTCAACTTCCCGGCGATGATCCCGCTGTGGATGTTCCCGATGGCCATCGTCTGCGGCAACACCTTCGTGCTCAAGCCATCCGAGCAGGACCCGCTGTCGACCATGATGCTGGTCGAGCTGGCGCTGGAGGCTGGCATCCCCGCCGGTGTGCTCAACGTGGTGCACGGTGGCAAGCAGGTGGTCGACACGATCTGTACCCACCAGGACATCAAGGCGATCTCTTTCGTCGGCTCGACCGAAGTCGGCACCCACGTCTACAACCTGGGCAGCCAGCACGGCAAGCGCGTGCAGTCGATGATGGGCGCCAAGAACCACGCCGTGGTGCTGCCCGACGCCAACCGTACCCAGACCATCAACGCTCTTGTCGGCGCCGCCTTCGGCGCGGCCGGCCAGCGCTGCATGGCCACCTCGGTGGCGGTGCTGGTGGGCAAGGCCCGCGAATGGCTGCCGGATATCAAGGACGCGGCCAGCAAGCTCAAGGTCAACGCCGGCAACGAGCCGGGCACCGATGTCGGCCCAGTGGTTTCAAAGCGCGCCAAGGAGCGCGTGCTGGGCCTGATCGAGAGCGGCATCAAGGAAGGCGCCAAGCTCGAACTGGACGGCCGTGACGTCAAGGTGCCGGGCTACGAGCAAGGCAACTTCGTCGGCCCGACCCTGTTCTCCGGGGTGAAGACCGACATGCAGGTCTACACCCAGGAAATCTTTGGCCCGGTGCTGGTGACCCTGGAGGTCGACACCCTCGACGAGGCCATCGCCCTGGTCAACGCCAACCCGTTCGGCAATGGCACCGGCCTGTTCACCCAGAGCGGCGCGGCGGCGCGCAAGTTCCAGAGCGAGATCGACATCGGCCAGGTCGGCATCAACATCCCGATCCCGGTACCGGTGCCGTTCTTCAGCTTCACAGGTTCCCGCGGTTCCAAGCTCGGCGACCTCGGCCCGTACGGCAAGCAGGTGGTGCAGTTCTACACTCAGACCAAGACCGTCACCGCCCGCTGGTTCGACGATGACAGCGTCAATGACGGTGTGAACACCACCATCAGCCTGCGCTAAGGAGCTCGTCATGCGTATCGCATTCATTGGCCTGGGCAACATGGGCGCGCCCATGGCCCGCAACCTGATCAAGGCCGGGCACCAGCTCAACCTGTTCGACCTGAACAAGACCGTGCTGGCCGAGCTCGCCGAGCTGGGCGGTCAGGTCAGCACCTCGCCCAAGGACGCCGCCGCCAACAGCGAGCTGGTGATCACCATGCTGCCGGCTGCCGCTCATGTGCGTGGCGTGTACCTGGACGAAGAAACCGGCGTGCTGGCCGGCATTCACCCCGGCACTCCGACCGTGGACTGCAGCACCATCGATCCGCAGACCGCCCGTGAGGTCTCCAAGGCCGCGGCGGCCAAGGGCATCGACATGGGTGATGCGCCGGTCTCCGGCGGCACCGGTGGCGCAGCCGCCGGCACCCTGACCTTCATGGTCGGCGCCAGCGCCGAGCTGTTCGCCACCCTCAAGCCGGTGCTGGAGCAGATGGGCCGCAATATCGTGCATTGCGGCGAAGTCGGCACCGGGCAGATCGCCAAGATCTGCAACAACCTGCTGCTGGGCATCTCGATGATCGGCGTGTCCGAGGCCATGGCCCTGGGCAATGCGCTGGGCATCGACACCAAGGTGCTGGCCGGGATCATCAACAGCTCGACCGGACGTTGCTGGAGTTCGGACACCTACAACCCGTGGCCCGGCATCATCGAGACTGCCCCGGCTTCACGGGGCTACACCGGCGGCTTCGGCGCCGAGCTGATGCTCAAGGACCTGGGGCTGGCCACCGAGGCCGCGCGCCAGGCGCACCAGCCGGTGATCCTGGGTGCCGTGGCCCAGCAGCTGTACCAGGCCATGAGCCTGCGCGGCGAGGGTGGCAAGGATTTCTCGGCGATCGTCGAGGGGTACCGCAAGAAGGATTGACCCGCGAGTGGACTTGATCGCGGATCGCATGGCCTTCCCCCTTGTAACTGCGCACCTTGGGGGAAGAGCATGCGATTCGCGATTTTTTTTTCGGCAGAACGGGCGTTTGGATCGTGGGAGCGGGCTTGCCCCGCGATGACTTCAAATCAGGCGACGGCGTTGTCCCGCCTGACGTCATCGCGGGGCAAGCCCGCTTGTATGGTTAGACTTGAAGGGGTGGTGGGACTAAATGCCCGATTCTGACTGTTCGCATCAGTACAGACCGTGGGAGACATCGCCCCACCCCTTCCACCAAAGCGCCGATAAAGAATGCATCGTTTGCAAGCGACGATAGAAGCAAGCCAGCGCCTCTTGGTGAAACCCCTTCAAGCCCAAAAACCATAACGTGAGGAAGCGCCCATGGCAATGCAGGTTGGCAAGCTGATCGTGGGTGCGGATGTCGCGAAAGCTGAACTGGTGATTCATCACGATGATCGCGATGAGGTCATCAGGCTGAAAAACTCCAAACTCGAAATCAAAAGATGGCTGAAGCGACAGCCCCTCAACACGGCTATTGCTGTTGAGGCGACTAATGTTTATCACCTCGATCTGGTTGAACTGGCTCATAGCCTGGGCTTCGAGGTGTATGTCATTGATGGATTCCAGCTGAGCAACTACCGGAAAAGCGTGGGTGGACGAGTAAAAACGGATCCTTCTGATGCTCGGCTGCTGTCCCGGTTTTTGAAAAACGAGGGGGAAGACCTTCGCCCTTGGACTCCTCCTCCCGCCGTCTACGGCAAGCTACAGAGCCTTCTTCGACGTAGATCGGCCTTGGTGACTGCTCGCACTGCAATGACGCAGAGCTGGGCTAATGAAGCCTTGTTGAAAGCCGCCTTCAAAACCTTTGTAAAATCCATAGACCGGCTGGATCTGCTGATCCAAAAGAAGATTAAGGAGGTGCTGCGAGAAGCTGGCCTGCACGAACAAGTTGCCCGCTGCCAAGCAATAGAGGGCATTGGTTTTCTCACCGCTACGGCATTGGTGATGGCCTTTATGCGGGGCGAGTTCAAAGGCAGTGACTCGTATATTGCATTCCTGGGAATGGATCTACGAGTCAGTGATTCAGGGCAGAAGAGTGGACGCCGCCGCCTGACGAAACGAGGCTGCTCGGAGATCAGGCGTCTATTGCATAACGCCGCCATGGCGGCGAGCCGATCGGCTGCTTGGAAAGACGTCTACGAACAGTATCGGAAAGCCGGTAAAGCAACGACACAAGCGCTGGTAATCCTGGCTAGAAAGCTTGCACGGGTGGCATTCGCCCTGATGAAAAATCAGGACGAATATGTCACCAAAGGTGGAAAACTGGCTTGCTGCAAACCATAGAATCTCCCACGATTACCGCTTCAGGCAAACACGAAGTACTTGCGCACCGTCTCGACCACTTCCCAGGTCCCTTTCATCCCCGGCTCGATCACGAACACATCCCCCGCCTTCAGATGCTTCGGCTCCTCGCCTTCCGGGGTGACGATGCAGTAGCCATCGAGGAAATGGCAGTACTCCCACTTCTCGTAGTTAACCTCGAACTTGCCCGGCGTGCAGATCCAGGTGCCCATGATCTTGCTGCCGTCGGCGGACAGGTAGGCGTTGAGGTTGACGGTGTGCGGATCGCCGCCGATGCGCTTCCACTTGGTCGCGTCGACCACCGGGGTCGGGCAGGTTTCGCGCAGGACGGTGATGAAATCGGACATGGCGTGGCTCCAGGTAACAGGTGAGATGACGCGTCACCATAGGGCCATCGACGTACGGGCAGTTGCCTGGGCTCGACGTCCAACTGCCTGCCTGCGCTATGCCGGCATCTGCGCCTTGCAGTAATAAACGTAAGCCGCCACCTGTTCGGGCCAGGCTGCAAGCTGCTCGGCAGCCTCGCCCAGGTAGGCGGCACGCGCATTGGCCAACACTTGGCGATAAGTCTGGGGCAGGCGTGGCAGCAACCAGTCGGCGGCCACGTCCTTGGCTGCGATATCTCCAGTTTCCAGGCTGTACCAGATACGCGCCAGAGCCAGGACCACGGTGCGCTCATCGCCGGTCCAGTCGTCAGGGCTGTTCCATTGCGCGAGGGTGTCACGCAATGCTCTGACCAGATCCTCCTGGGGAATGGGGTCAAACCACTGAACGGCGCTGGGCCCCAGCAGGCCAATACTATGTTGGCGGGCCTTTGTCAGCAAAATGGCCAGGTCGGGGTCGACCTGTGCCGGCTCCACTTCACCTGCCAGCAAGGGCGTGCGCAGCCATTCACCGAACTGCAGTTCACGCCGGGCAGGATAGCGCCAGGGATGAATCTCATCGTGAACCAGCAGCGTCACTTCGAGTGCTCGCAGGTCAGGGCGGCTGCCAGGTGGGGCCGAGACATCGAGCAGGTCGAGCATCAGCGCATGGCGCGCCTCAGGGGCCAATGGGCTCGCCACGGTCACCAGCAGGTCCAGATCGCTCTCGGGCTTCAGGCCACCGGCCACTGCGGACCCGTAAAGATGGATGGACAGCAGGTGCTCGCCCAGGTGTCGGGTGAGAACCTCCTGGGTTGCGTGCAGTTGAGCGTCGATCATGATGTGCGCCTCACGCCCACCAGTAACGCACGAAGTGGAAGAACACCGGCGCGGCGAAGCACACCGAGTCCATGCGGTCGAGCATGCCGCCGTGGCCTTCGATCATGTGGCCCCAGTCCTTCACTCCACGGTCGCGCTTGATCGCCGACATCACCAGCCCGCCGAAGAAGCCCATGGCATTGACCGTCAGCGCCATCAGCGCCGCCTGCCAGAAGGTAAACGGGGTGATCCAGCACAGCAGCGCGCCGACCAGGGTAGCCAAGGCCACGCCGCCGGCCAGGCCTTCGACGGTCTTCGACGGCGACAGGTTGGGTGCCACCTTGCGCTTGCCAAACAGCTTGCCGCAGACGTACTGCAGCACGTCGCTGATCTGTACCACCAGGATCAGCCAGGCGATCAGCAGCAGGTTGCGGCCTTCGTAGCCGGGGATGTCCAGGGTCATCAGCGCCGGCACCGAGGACACGCAGTACACCGCGATCATCAGGCCCCACTGCACCTTCGAGGCGCGCTCGAGAAAGCGCGTGGTGTCGCCGCCGAAGCTGGCGAGGATCGGCAGCAACAGGAACAGGTATACCGGGATGAAGATGCTGAACAGGCCGTACCAGTCCATGGCGATCAGCAGGTACTGCACCGGCAACGCTACGTAGAACGCCGCCACCAGGGCGGGGTAGTCGCTGCGTCGGGTCGGGGTGAGGGTCATGAACTCGCGCAGGGCGTAGAACGAGACGCCGTAGAACAGCACGATGACGCCGTACTTGCCGAACAGGAAGGCGATGCCGATCACCAGCACCATCACCCACCAGGCATTGATGCGCGCGTTGAGGTTGTCGATCACCGCATGCGGCGCGGGGCCGGCACGCCATTTGAGCAGGCGGCCGACGAGGCTGGCGAGCAGCAGCAGGGCGCCGATACCGGCGAACAGCGACAGGGTGTTGTGATCCATCTCAGGCTTCCTTCGGGGCCAGGTTCAGCAGGGCCTGGCGGGCCCGCTCGAGAAAGGCGTGCTTGGCTTCGTCCGGCTGCAGGTGCAGCGGCTCGCCGAAACTCAGGGTGCACAGCAGCGGCAGGGGGAGGGCCCGTCCTTTGGGCATGACCCGGTTGAGGTTGGCGATCCACACCGGCACCAGCTCCACCTGCGGGTTGGCCGAGGCCAGGTGGAACAGGCCGCTCTTGAAAGACAGCAGCGGGTCGTCGGTGAGGTTGCGGGTGCCTTCCGGGAAGAAGATCAGCGAGTCACCCTGGGCGAAGGCGTCCAGCACCGGTTGCAGCGGGTTGCCCTCGCTGGCCTGCTGGCGATCGATCAGCACGCCGTTGAACACCTGGCGGATCAGGAAATCGCGGATGCCAGGCTTGCACCAGTAGTCGGCGCCGGCCACTGGCCGGGTGCGGCGGCGCAGCGGCTCGGGCAGCGCGGCCCAGAGCAGCACGAAGTCGCCGTGGCTGCTGTGGTTGGCGAAGTACAGGCGCTGCACCGGTTGCGGCGTGCAGCCCAGCCACAGGGCGCGGGCGCCGGTGATCAGGCGGGCGGCGGAGGTGATGACGAAGGCAGTCAGGCTGGCGAGCATCGGGGGTTATCCGGTGAAGGGGAGGGTGACGGCGAGCAGCACCTGCGCGGCCAGGCACAAGGCCTGACGGCGCAGCAGGGCCAGGGCGGCCTCGCTGCGTGCAGGCCAGCCGCGTGGATCGTCGGCGGTCGGTTTCAGGCGCAGTTCGAACAGGGCGCGGTCCAGGGCCAGGGTATCGGCGGGCAGGTCGTCGCAGTTGGCGAGCCGGGCGAACAGCTCGGCATCCAGGGCAACGCGTATGGCCCAGTACTTGTGTGCCAGGCCAAGCGCCAGCAACGCTGCGCAGAACACTCGGGGCAGCGCTGGCAACGGCGCGCCCAGCATGGGCACCAGGCTGCAGGCCAGGGCCAGCAAGGTGATGCCGTCCGACCAGCGCTCCAGTTGGCGACCACGGGCGAGCAGGCTGGCGACGACGAGCAGGTTCATGGCCGGGTCTCCAACGGCTGCAGGGCCTGGCGGTGGGCTGGATGCAATACCACGCCGGGTCGCGCCTGGCGCATCAGTGTTTCGGCATGCGCGATTGCCTTGCAGCGGCCGCTGACCACCAGCCAGGCGGCGACCGCGCTGGCGCTGCGCGAGTAGCCGAGCGCACAGCAGACCAGTACCGGGCCGTGCCGGCGCAGGTGTTCGATAGCCTCGGCAGCTTGCTGCAAGGTCTGCGTGTCAGGGGCGACCAGGTCCAGTGACGGCAGATTCAGGTAGGACTGCGAAGCCTGTGGCGTCTGCTCGTGGGAGCGCGCTTGCCCCGCGAGGAGGACCCCGCAGGCCAGCTCCGCGCTGAGGTCGATCACCACCGGGAACTGCACCGCATCATCCGCGCCCGGCACACGCCCGAGGTACACCCCCTCGCACACCTCATCCGCCTGCGGGTGCCGCCAGGTCCACAGCCTTGAATTGATCCAGGCCCCAATCAGGTAAGGCGCCAGCAATGCCGTCGCCGCGACCGACAGCCGGCCATCGCTGCCTTTCTGGAAACCTTGCGGCCCGAACAGCGCATAGTTCAACGCTACCAACAGCAGTGAAAACCCAGGCCAGAGCAGCCACAAGGCGGTGTGTCCCAGCTTGAAGCCGAGCACGGCCAGCACCAGCGCGCCCAGTCCATAACGCAACGCCAGCCGCCAGCGTTTGGGGTCGCGTGCCAGGCGCGCCTGCTGCCAGGGCAGCGGCCCTTGTTGCGGCCACAGCCACAGGCAGACGAACCCGGCCAACGCCCCGGTCGGTACATCGATGAAGTGATGCTGCCAGGTGCTCAGGACCGACAGCCCGATCAGCCCCATCCAGCCGTGCACCAGCCAGCGCCTGGCTGGATGCCGTGTATGGCGGGCAAACATCGTCCAGATGATCACCAACAGCGCGATATGCAGCGAAGGCGCCTGGTTGTAGGGCTTGTCGAAGCCCATCAGCACATCGAACAGCCAGCCGAACAACCCCGACAGCTCGGGGCGCTCGAAGGTGAAGCGCAGCGGCCAGAGCAGGAAGCAGGCCACGCAGATCACCTGTGCGGTGAGCAATGCCAGGGCATGTCGGTCCATCTCGCGACGTGTACGCGGCAGCAGGAACGACAACCCGTACAGCAGGTCGATCGACCAGTACGGGATGATCGTCCACGGCCACAGCGGCATGTGACGTTCCCAGGCGAACACCAGGCTGCCGATATCGTCGCGTCCGGCCGTGTAGGTGTTGGCCAGGCCATAGCTGAGGAAAAACAACGGCCCGAGCAACAGCAGCCAGAGCACGCCGCGGCGGATCAGCCCGGCTTCACGGGCCATCAACGCGCCCGCTGCGCCAGGCTGACGCTGAAGATGCCCCATTCATCGATGCGCTGGGTGATCTTGCGGAACCCTGCGGCCTCGACCAACTGATCCATCTCTGCCTGGCTGCGTCGGCGCATCACCCAGGCCTGGCCGCCGCGGTGGCTGGTCAGGGCGCGGGCGATCATCTCCAGCTGCGGATGCCAGGGCTGGCCGGTGTAGACCAGGTAGCCGCCGTCCTCGACGGCATCGGCCAAGCCCGCCAGCGAATTGCCGACCAGCTCGTTGCTGGCGAACAGCTCGTAGAGCCCTGAGACCACCGCGAGGGTGGGGCGCGGCGTGAGGCTGGCCAGGCTTTGCCGATCGAAGGCATCACCCTGGATGAAGCGGGCGATCTCGCCAAGGTCCTTCTCGGTGATCAGTGCATTGCCCTGTTGCACGTTCAACTCGCTGTAGTCGCGCAGCAGGATCGAGTCGGGCAGTTGCTGCAGGCCTTGCAAGGCCTCGAGGATATAGCGGCCATGGCCGGCGGCGATATCGACGATGTGGACCGGGCGCTGTTGCTCGCGCAACTGGGCGATGGCCAGGCGCAACAGCTCCTCGACGTTCAGCTTGCGCTGGCGGATACCGCGCCAGCCGATGGCGTCCAGGTAGTTCCGGTCGACCAGCTCGCCCAACCGGCCTTTGCCGGTCGGCGTATTGCGGTAGACGTAGTCGAGGGTGGAGCCGGAGTCGAAGCCGGTGTCGAAGCCCAGTTTCACCCCCTCGGACAGGCCTTTGCCCAGCCGCAGGCCGGCACGGGTGGCGCGCCAGTAGAGGTCGCGTGGCGAATGGCGTGGCAACGGCGCAGCCAGGCTCTCGGCCTCGGCGCAGCTGGCGCCGCTGCGGTCGGCGTCGAGCAACGCCGGCCGCGCTGGCGGCGCGTCGAAGCAGTGCGCTATGAAGCGCTCGATCCGCGCCAGGGCGTGGGCGCGGTCGCGCTCGCCGAGGGTATCGTGGAAGAAGCCGGGCAGGATGTGCTTTTCCTTGCGTGCGCTGCCCAGGCGATCGAAGAACTGCTCCTGCGGCTTGCGCTCGACCACCAGGTCCGCGCCGGAGATCAGCAGTTGCGTCGGCACCTGGATCGCCTGGGCGTCGGCCACCACGCGGTCGGCGGCGTCATACAGGCCCAGCAGCATGGTGACCGAAATGGGCCGGCTGATCAGCGGGTCGGCGACATACGACATGACCCGCTCCGGGTCATGGGTCAACAGGCGCGGCTTGACGTAGCTGTTGACGAAGAAGTTGCCGCGCAGGGCCTTGAGCAGCTTCAGCCCGGGGCGGGCGAAGGGCACGTAGAGCTTGACCTTGAACGCCGGCGAGGCGAGCACCAGGCAGCGCACCCTGGGCGCATAGTCGTGGGCCCAGGTGGCGATCAGTACCGCGCCGACGCTTTGCGCCAGCACTACCATGTCCGCCTCGGCGATGCCGTGACGGGCCTGAAGATGCTCGATGAAGGTCTGTACGTCGCGCACGCTGGTGGCGAAGCCCGGGCTGTCGCCGCGTGCTCCTGGCGATTGGCCATGACCACGGGCGTCCCAGGCGAAGAAATCATAACCGGGCATGTTCAGTTCGTCGGCCAGGTGGGCCATGCGCCCGCCGTGCTCGTGGCCGCGGTGGAACATCACCACGGCGCGGCGTGGTTGATGCTCGTTGCGCGTGGCGGGCCAGTGACGATAGTGCAGCTCGACGCCGTCATGGGTGCAGAAATGCAGCGATTGCGCTTGGCGCATGGCGAATATCCTTGTCCGGCAGCGAGGGGCTCAGCGGGTTTCGGCCAGGCCGTGGCGAACCCGGTTGTACAGGGTATAGAGCGAGAGCAGCAGGATCACCAGCAACAGGCCATTGATCCAGCTCGCGGCCAGCAGCCCGAACGCCACGCCGGTGCCCAGCACGCCGAAGGCGAAGGCCCGGTCGCTCTTGCCCATCGGCCCGTCGTAGCGGCGTGACGCACCAGCCAGCGGGCCCATTACCCCGGCGTATTCGCTGATCACGGCGAACACCACCACCAGCACCACCAGTGTCGGCGAAACGCCCGGCAGCAAGGCAAACGGCAGGTACAGCGCGGTGTCGGCGATCACGTCGCACAGTTCATTGAGGTAGGCGCCGAGCCTGGACTGCTGGCCGAACTCGCGGGCGAGCATGCCGTCGACCGCGTTCAGCGCCATGCGCAGCAGCATCCACAGCGGTATCAGGATGAACAGCCAGGAGACCTGGTGCTGCCAGGCGAGCAGCAGGCCAAGGAGGATGGAGACCGCGGCGGCGGCGACTGTGACTTGGTTGGCGGTGACGCCACGGTCGTACAGGCGCTGCACCGAAGGGCGCAGCAGCGCCTGGAAGCGGGGTTTGAGCTGGTAGATGGATGGCACGGCGAATTCCCTGTCATGGTGCGGCATGGGCGCGATTGTGGGGAATCAGGCCGGGCGCAGGCAAGGGGGCAGGTGAGGGCTTTCTCCTGGTTTCGTGACGCAGCGCTGCAAAGCGGCGCCGCTCTCAGGGAATCCAGCGGTCGCGCTGCTGCAAACGCCACCCCAGCCACCCCAGCGTTACTGCCCGCAGCACCATGAAGCCGAGGAACGCCCACCACAGCCCATGGTTGCCGAACCCGCGCATGGCAAGCGCCAGGGGCAGCGCAACTGCCACCGACAGCAGCATCGCATTGCGCATCTCGCGGGCCCGCGTCGCGCCGATGAACAGGCCGTCGAGCAGGTAGCTCCACACGGCTACCAATGGCAGCACCGCCAGGTAAGGCAGGTAGGGATATGCCGCGTCGCGCACGCTGGCGATGTCGGTTTGCAGGTCGATGAACAGGTGCCCGCCCAGCAAAAACAGCACGGCGAACACCAGGCTGACGATCAGTGACCAGCCGCAGGCCACCACCAGTGCCTGCTTCAGGGCACTGCGGTCACGGGCGCCGATGGCATGGCCGCACAGGGCCTCGACCGCATGGGCCAGGCCATCGAGGGCATAGGCGGTGAGCATCAGGCCATTGAGCAGCAGGGCATTGGCCGCCACCGTCGCCTCGCCCAGGCGCGCACCCTGCACGGTGAGCAGCAGGAACACCAGTTGCAGGGCTAGGCTGCGCAGGAAGATGTCGCGGTTGACCGCCAGCAGCGGCCGCCAGCTCTGCCAGCGTTTCAACGCGGCCCAGACGACCTGCCCGGGGTAGGCGCGCAAGGCCGGGCGGGTGAGGGCCAGGCCGAGCAGGGCAGCGCTCCATTCGGCGATCACCGAGGCCCGCGCCGAGCCGACCACCCCCCAGTCCAGGCCAAGCACGAACCACAGGTTCAGGGCGATGTTGAGCAGGTTGGTGGTCAGCAGGATCGCCAGTGGCGCCCGGGCGTTCTGGGTGCCGAGGAACCAGCCGACCAGGGCATAGCTGGCCAGTGCTGCCGGCAGGCCGAGCAGGCGGGTGTGGAAGAAGGCTTCGGTCGAGGCATGCAACGCCTCGCTAGGCTGCATCGCCTGCAGTGCAAGCTGGCTGAAGGGCAGGGCCAGCAGGCCGATCAGCACGGCGAAAGCCAGCGCCAGCAGCAACCCCTGCACCAGTACCTGGCGCAGCGCGGCGCCGTCGGCGCGGCCGGCGGCCTGGGCGGCGAAGCCGGTGGAGCCCATGCGCAGGAAGCCCAGCAGGCCGACCATGAAGGTGAACAGCGTGGCGCCGACGGCCACCGCGCCCAACTGATGGGCATGGGGCAGGTGGCCGATCACCGTGCTGTCGACCAGCGCCACCAGCGGCACCGAGATGTTGGACAGGATCATCGGCGCGGCCAGGGCCCAGACCTTGTGGTGGGTGGGGCGGTTGCGCCAGGCGGTGGACAGTGAAGACATGCGGGCTCCAGCGGGGTGCAGTAGGGCAATCGCGGGGCAAGCCCGCTCCCACGCTTTGGACTGCCCCGCGATTGCCGAACGGATTGTACCGGCCCGGCAACCTATTGGCGCGAACACAGTCTCACTTGCCGCGCATCGCCAGGTAAGCTTCGAGCCGTTGCGCTATAGTTGCCTCCCTCATGTACACGCTGCCGAAGAGTTCTCTCTCAAATGCTCAACAAAGGATTGTTGCTGGCCTGCGCGCTGGCCCTGCTCAGTGCCTGTGATTCCTCCACCCCGGACAAGCCTTCGGTGCCTGCCGATGCCGCCACTGCCGTCGCGCCCGTCGAAACCAGGACGGCCAAGCGCGAAGATCCGGCGGTGCTCGCCAAGCGCTACGCCGGCCGCGAGCTGACCGTGCTGGACGTCTCGGAAGTGCAGCTCGACGGCGCCAGTACCCTGTCGGTCAGCGTCTCCGCGCCACTGGACGCCAACCAGGACTTTGCCGGCAAGCTGCACCTGGTCGATACCGTCAAGGGCAAGGTCGACGGCGCCTGGGAGCTCTCGGACAACCAGATGGAACTGCGCCTGCGCCACCTGGAGCCGCAGCGCAAGATGGTCCTGACCATCGACAAGGGCCTGCTCTCGGTCAACGGCAACCAGCTGCAGGCCGAATCGGTCAGCCGCTTCGAGACCCGCGACATGCAGGCCACGGTGGGCTTCGCCAGCCGCGGTTCGCTGCTGCCCACGCGCCTGGCCGAAGGCCTGCCGGTGATTGCCCTGAACGTCGACAAGGTCGATGTCGAGTTCTTCCGCATCAAGCCGGACATGCTCTCGAGCTTCCTGGTCAACTGGGGGCGCAACAGCAGCCTTTACTACTACCAGTCCAAGGAAACCCTGGAGATGGCCGAGCTGGTCTACAGCGGCCGTTTCGACCTCAACCCGGCGCGCAATACCCGCGAAACCGTGCTGTTGCCGATCGCTGGGATCAAGCCGCTGCAGGAGCCTGGCGTGTACCTGGCAGTCATGCGTGCCTCGGGCACCTATGACTACTCGCAACCGGCGACCCTGTTCACCCTGAGTGACATCGGTGTCTCGGCGCACCGCTATCGCGACCGCCTGGACGTGTTCACCCAGGCCCTGGAGGGCGGCAAGGCGCTCAAGGACGTCACCCTCGAGCTGCACGACGACAAGGGCAAGCTGCTGGCCCAGGCCAAGACCGACGGCGACGGCCATGCGCAGCTGCCGATCACCGCCAAGGCCGATACGCTGATCGCCACCCAGGGCGTGCACACCACCCTGCTGCGCCTGAACACCGCGGCGCTGGACCTGGCCGAGTTCGACATCGCCGGCCCCCAGGCCAACCCGCTGCAGTTCTTCATCTTCGGCCCGCGCGACCTGTACCGACCAGGCGAGACCGTGCTGCTCAACGGCCTGCTGCGCGACCAGGACGGCAAGCCGGTCAAGGCCCAGCCGGTGAACGTGGAAGTACGCCGCCCCGATGAGCAGATCAGCCGCAAGTTCGTCTGGGAGGCCGACCAGAACGGTCTGTTCCAGTACCAGCTGCAACTGGCCAGCGAAGCGCCGACCGGCCGCTGGCAGTTGCTGCTCGACATGGGCGGTGGACGCAAGCAGGTCTACGAATTCCTTGTCGAGGACTTCCTCCCCGAGCGCCTGGCGCTGGAGCTCAAAGGCAGTGCCGCGCCGCTGGCGCCGGACCAAACCGCCACGATCCAGGTCAATGGCCGTTACCTTTATGGTGCGCCTGCCACCGGCAACCGCCTCAGTGGCCAGGCGTACGTGCGCCCGCTGCGTGAAGCGGTGAAGGCGCTGCCGGGCTACCAGTTCGGCGCGGTCACCGAGACCGACCTGAACCAGGACCTGGAACTGGACGAAGTCACCCTCGACCAGAACGGCAAGGCCCGCATCGACATCGAAAGCCGCTGGGCTGAAGCCCGCTCGCCGCTGCAACTGACCGTGCAGGCCAGCCTGCAGGAGTCCGGTGGTCGGCCGATCACCCGGCGCCTGGAGCAGCCGATCTGGCCTGCCGAGCGCCTGCCGGGCCTGCGCGGCCTGTTCGACGGCGAAGAAACCGACGGCGATGGCCCGGTAGAATTCGAGTTCCTGGTGGCTGACCGCAACGGCAAGAAGCTGGCCGCCGACAACCTGAAAGTGCGGCTGATCCGCGAGCGCCGCGACTACTACTGGAACTACTCGCAGAGCGATGGCTGGAGCTACAACTACAACGAGAAATTCCTTACCCAGGCTGAAGAAACCGTCAGCGTGAAGGCAGGTTCCACCGCCAAGCTGAACTTCCAGGTGGAGTGGGGCCCGTACCGCGTCGAGGTGGAAGACCCGCAGACCGGCCTGGTCTCCAGCGCCCGCTTCTGGGCCGGCTACCGCGCCCAGGACAACGCCGAGGGCGGCGCCGTGCGCCCTGACCAAGTGAAGATCGCCCTGGACAAGCCAGCTTACCAGGAAGGCGGCACCGCCAAGGTCACCGTCACCCCGCCGGCCGCCGGCAGCGGCTACCTGATGATCGAGTCCGCCGACGGCCCGCTGTGGTGGCAGGAAATCGAGGTGCCGGCCGAGGGCAAGACCTTCGATGTCGAACTGGACAAGAAGTGGGCGCGCCACGACCTGTACATCAGCGCCCTGGTGATCCGCCCGGGTGAGCGCAAGGCCAACGCCACGCCGAAACGTGCCGTGGGCGTGCTGCACCTGCCGCTGGACCGCGCCGAGCGTAAGCTGGCCGTATCGCTGCAGGCACCGGAGAAAATGCGGCCCAAGCAACCGCTGACCGTCAAGGTCAAGGCGGTCAACGCCGATGGCAGCGTGCCCAAGCAGGTGCATGTGTTGTTGTCGGCGGTGGACGTGGGCATCCTCAACATCACCGACTTCAAGACCCCCGATCCGTTCGCCAGCCTGTTCGGCCGCAAGGCCTACGGCGCCGACCAGCTGGACATCTATGGCCAGTTGATCGAAGCCGGCCAGGGCCGCCTGGCCAGCCTGGCCTTCGGCGGTGACGCCGCCATGGCCAAGGGCGGCAAGCGCCCGAACACCACGGTGACCATCGTCGCCCAGCAGAGCCTGCCGGTCACCCTCGATGAAAAAGGCGAGGGCCAGGCCAGCGTCGATATTCCCGATTTCAACGGTGAGCTGCGGCTGATGGCCCAGGCCTGGACCGAGGAACACTTCGGCATGGCTGAAGGCAAGACCGTGGTCGCCGCGCCGCTGATCGCCGAGCTGTCCGCGCCGCGCTTCCTCGCCGGTGGCGACCAGACCCGCCTGGCGCTGGACCTGGCCAACCTGTCCGGCCGCGCCCAGCAACTGAGCGTGCAGGTGTCCAGCGAAGGCCAGCTGAGCTTGGTTGGTGGCGCGCAGCAGAACTTCAGCCTCGCCGAAGGTCAGCGCACCACCCTGATGATCCCGGTGCAGGCCCAGGGTGGCCTGGGCCAGGGCAAGGTCCGCGTGCAGGTCAACGGCCTGCAGCTGCCGGGTGAGCCGGCCAGTACCTTCGAGCGTGAATGGACCCTGGGTATTCGCCCGGCCTACCCGGCGATGCTCAAGCACTACCGCGTGGCCCTCAAGGACCAGCCCTGGAGCCTGCCCGACAGCGACCTGGCCGAGTTCGAGCCTGCGGGCCTGGAGGCCAGCCTGGCGTTGTCGAGCCGCCCACCACTGAACCTTGCCGAGCAGATCCGTGCCCTGGAGGCTTACCCCTACGGCTGCCTGGAGCAGACCACCAGTGGCCTGTACCCGTCGCTGTATGCCGATGCCGACAGCCTCAAGCGCCTGGGCATCAAGGGTGAGCCGGCCGATGTGCGCAAGCGCAAGATCGAGATGGGCATCGAGCACTTGCTGGGCATGCAGCGCTACAACGGCAGCTTCGGCCTGTGGAGTTCGGACAGCGAGGAGGAATACTGGCTGACCGCCTACGTCACCGACTTCCTGCTGCGCGCCCGCGAGCAAGGCTACGGCGTACCGGCCGAGGCGCTGAAGAAAGCCAGCGAGCGCCTGCTGCGCTATGTGCAGGAGCGCAACCTGATCGAAGTCGACTACAGCCAGAACGCCGACCACACCCGCTTCGCCGTGCAGACCTACGCTGGCCTGGTGCTGGCGCGCAGCCAGCAAGCGCCGCTGGGCGCCTTGCGCAGCCTGTTCGAGCGCCGCGCTGACGCCCGCTCCGGTTTGCCATTGGTGCAACTGGCGGTGGCGCTGGACAAGATGGGCGACAAGCAGCGTTCGCAGCAGGCGCTGCAGGCGGGCCTGGCGGTCACCCGCGGCAAAGGCTGGCTGGCCGACTACGGCAGCGCCCTGCGTGACCAGGCGTTGATCCTGGCCCTGCTGCAGGAGAACAACCTGGCCGCCAATCAGGTCGATCAGCGCCTGTTCGGCCTGTCCGACGAGCTGGCCGCCAACCGTTGGCTCTCCACCCAGGAGCGCAACGCGCTGTTCCTCGCCGGGCGTGGCCTGCTGGGCAAGCCGGAAGGCAACTGGAAGGCCCGCCTGGACAGCGCCGGTGAGGTCCGCGAGTTCGACAACAATGACTCGGGGATGAAGCTCGAGGGCCCGCTGCTGGCCTCGCCATTGACCGTGCAGAACCAGGGTGGCGAGACCCTGTACCAGCAGCTGACCCTGTCCGGCTACCCGCGCCAGGCGCCGGCCGCCAGCGGCAATGGCCTGGAAATCCGTCGCGAATACCTGGGCATGAATGGCCAGACGCTGGATGTGCGCAACCTGCGCAGCGGTGACCTGGTGCTGGTGCACCTGGCGCTCAAGGCGCAGGACCAGGTGCCCGACGCCCTGGTGGTCGATTTGTTGCCGGCAGGCCTGGAGCTGGAGAACCAGAACCTGGCGCAGAGCGCCGCCAGCCTGGACAACGCCAGCAGCGCGGTGAAGCAATGGCGCGAGTCGATGCAGAACGCCAGCGTGGTGCACCAGGAGTACCGCGACGACCGCTATGTGGCCGCGCTCAAGCTCGACAGCTACGGCACCACCCACCTGCTGTACCTGGCCCGTGCGGTGACGCCGGGCAGCTACCGCATTCCGCCACCGCAGGTGGAGTCGATGTACCGGCCCAACTTGCAGGCGGTAGGTGATAGCCAGGGCGAGATGATTGTAAGAGCTCGCTGACCCTCAAGCTGTGAGCTGCAAGCTACAAGAGAAAGCAGTCGACGCAGGCTGCTTTCAACTTGTCGCTTGTAGCTCCAAGCTTGCAGCTGCTTTCAATGCACCACCCAGCTCAACACCCACAGCCCCAGCAACGCCCAGATGATCCCGAGGATGATCGATGCGCGCATGAATGCGCGGACCGCCGAGTACAGCAACATCAGGCCGACGATAAGCGCCAGGATGCTCACCAGCGAGGTGTCCATTCCAAGCGTGCGCGCCAGGCCATCGATGAAATTGCCACCGGCGTTGGCCAGCAGGTTGAACAACCCGCTCAAGCCATCGACGATGAACCGGATCACCGAACCCAGTGCCTGGCCCAGCCATTCGAAAAAACCTTCTACATGCATAGTCGCTTCCTGATCAACGAATCGGCGATTCCCAGCCTTTGGCCATCACCTGGCCCGGTCGGTTCCCGATGCCAAGCTTAGCGCGCCCGCGCCTGACCAGGCTGCTGCGGCGTTTCGCCGTCAGCGTGCTGCTGGGCATGGCCCTGCTGTGGTTGGCCGACCGTATCTGGCCATTGCCCATGCCAGGCGACGACCTGGCGCGGGTGGTGTTGGCCGAGGACGGCACACCGCTGTGGCGCTTCGCCGACGCCGACGGCGTGTGGCGCTATCCGGTCAGCCCGCAGGAAGTCTCGCCGCTGTACCTTGAAGCCCTGCTCGCCTACGAGGACCGCTGGTTCTATCATCACCCCGGCGTCAACCCCATGGCCCTGGCCCGGGCTGCCTGGCTCAACCTGCGTGGCGGGCGGGTGGTGTCCGGCGGCAGCACCTTGTCGATGCAGGTGGCGCGCCTGCTCGACCCGCACGACCGCACCTTGCCCGGCAAGCTGCGCCAGCTGTGGCGCACGGCGCAGCTGGAGTGGCACCTGTCCAAGGACGAGATCTTGCAGCTGTACCTCAACCGGGCACCGTTCGGCGGCACCTTGCAGGGCGTGGCAGCGGCCAGTTGGGCGTACCTGGGCAAGTCGCCGAAACACCTGACTCCGGCCGAAGCCGCGTTGCTCGCCGTGCTGCCCCAGGCGCCGAGCCGGCTGCGCCCGGACCGCCACCCTGAACGCGCCCAACGGGCCCGGGACAAGGTGCTGCAGCGCCTGGCCGAGTACCAGGTATGGCCAGCCCAGCGCATCGATGAGGCGCGTGAAGAGCCGCTGTTGCTGGCGCCACGCCAGGAGCCGGCGCTGGCGCCGCTGCTGGCCCGGCGCCTGAATACGCCGAACAGCCCGCCACTGATCCGTACCACCCTGGATGCCGCCTTGCAGCGCCGCCTCGAGGACTTGCTGATGGGCTGGCGTGCCCGCCTGCCCGAGCGCACCTCGGCGGCGTTGCTGGTGGTCGAGACACAGAGCATGGCCGTGCGCGCGTATCTCGGCTCCATCGACTTGAACGATGAGCGCCGCTTCGGTCACGTGGATATGGTCCACGCCCTGCGTTCGCCCGGTTCGACCCTCAAGCCGTTCCTCTACGCCATGGCCATGGATGATGGCCTGATCCACTCCGAATCGCTGTTGCAGGATGTGCCGCGGCGCTACGGCGACTACCGCCCCGGCAACTTCTCCATGGGCTTCAGCGGCCCGGTGTCGGCCAGCTCGGCGCTGGCACTGTCGCTGAACCTGCCGGCGGTGCAACTGCTCGAGGCCTACGGCCCGAAACGCTTCGCCGCGCAGATGCGCATGGGCGGGATGCCGCTGGTGCTGCCGCCGCTGGCCGAGCCGAATCTGTCGCTGATCCTCGGTGGCGCAGGCAGTCGCCTGGAGGATCTTGTCGGAGGCTATGCCGCGCTGGCCCGCGGAGGGCTGAGCGCGCAGGTACGCCTGCAACCTCAGGACCCGCTGGTGGAGCGCCGCTTGCTGTCGCCGGGTTCGGCCTGGATCACCCGGCGCATTCTCAGCGGCTTGGCGCGGCCGGACCGTGACCCCCACGCCGAGCTGGTGCAGCGTCCGCAATTGGCCTGGAAGACCGGCACCAGCTATGGCTTTCGCGATGCCTGGTCGGTGGGCGTCGGCCCGCGCTACCTGATCGGCGTGTGGATCGGCCGCCCCGACGGCACCCCGGTGCCGGGCCAGTTCGGCCAGGCCTCGGCGGCCCCTTTGATGCTGCAGGTGCATGACCTGCTGAGCAACCGCGACAGCCAACGCGGTATCGAAGTGCCGGTCGAGCCGGTGCCGGCGTCGGTCGGTGTGGCGGCGATCTGCTGGCCGTTGGGCCAGCCGATGAACCGCCAGGACCCCAACTGCCGTCGCCAGCGCTTCGCCTGGACCCTCGACGCCACCACGCCACCGACCTTGCAGGCCGCCGACCAGCCTTTGGGCCTGGGCTTGCGCGAGACGGTGTGGCTCAACGAGCAAGGACTGCGTGTCGATGCATCGTGTCCTGGAGCCAAGGCCCAAGACATTGCCTTGTGGCCGGCCCCGCTCGAGCCGTGGTTGCCCCGGGTCGAACGTCGAGCGGCGCGGCTGCCGGCCGTTGATCCCGCCTGTCCACCGCAGGTGGTGAGCAGCGCGCCACCGCTGTCGATCGTCGGTGTGCGCAGTGGCGACAACCTGCGCCGCCCGGCCACCAGCCACGAGCCGTTGCAGTTGCGTGTGTCGGCATTGGGCGGGGCAGGGCGGCGCTGGTGGTTCCTCAATGGCCAGCCCTTGGGCGAGACCCAAGGGCAGGACAGCTTGCCGGTAAGGTTCGAGCAGGCCGGGCGCATCGAGTTGAGTGCTTTGGATGAAAGCGGTGAAACGGCGCGGGTGCAGTTCCAGGTCAGCGAGTGAGCCCGTTGCCCAGGCTCAGCCTTTGACCGGGTTCAGGTCGAAGGCATTGGCCTGGTACTGGAACAGCAGGCAATCCGCAGCCGCGGTGCAGCCACTTTCATGCACGAGGTTGGCGGGCAGTTTGTAGTAGGCGCCTGCCGAGTACTCCACCCGCTTGCCATCGATCACCGCGTAGAAGGTTCCGCTCAACACCACGGTCGGCAGGGTCTGGCTGTGGGTATGCAGGCCATTGTCGGTGCCTTTGCGGAACTTCACGTAGGCCGAATACGGCCCCTTGCCGAAGAGGTCGCCTTCGACATTGGCGTAGCTGACAGCGCCTTGGGTGCCGGGCACCTGCTGCCATTTCAGCGAGGTGCTGTCAGGGACCGAGCTCAGGGTGTCGCCAGCGGCGCTGGCGGTGATGGCAATCGCGGCCAGGGAGAGGCCGGCGAACAGGGTGTGCAGTGCTTTCATGGGGAGGCTCCTTCGCCAAGTGACAATGGACGAAGGTTAAATAATCAATATGCGCACAAATACATCTTAAATTTGCCATGTCTTGTGCGTTCTAAGCACAAATCAATGCCGCCATCGCGGCTCTGCGTAGTACCCCTGCACGTAGTCGAGCAGTGCCCGTACCTTGGGGGCCACATAGCGGCTCTGCGGGTAGACCGCGTACAAGGTTCGCGAGGGCAGCGACCAGTCCGCCAGCACCGGCACCAGGCGCCCGTCGCGCAAGGCATCGTGGGCGATGAAGCGGTCGAAGCTGGCGATCCCCAACCCGCCGATCGCTGCCGCGCGCAGGGCCATTGGCGAATTGGCGCTCAGCCGCTGGGGCATCAGCAACTCACGGCGCTCGCCGGCGGGGCCGGTCAGTTGCAGGCGTTGTGGGTGCGGCAAGCGGCTGTAGCCGAGCAGCGGGTGGGCAGCCAGGGCTTCGGGTGTGGTCGGCGTACCGTGGCGCTCCAGGTAGCAAGGGGCGGCCACCAGCACCACCTCGCTGTCCGCCAGCCTGCGGGCCACCAGGCTGGAGTCGGGCAGGTGGTCGGTGACCCTCAGGCAGACATCGATGTCTTCTTCCAGCAGGTCGATGAAGCGGTCGCTGCAATGCAGTTCCACCTGCAATCGCTCGTGACGTCCGACGAAGTCCGGCAGCCAGTGTCCCAGCTCCAGCTCCCCAAAGGCAGTGGCCACACCCAGGCGCAGCGTGCCGCTAGGCTGTTGTTGATGCTCGGACAGTTCAAGGTTCATGGCCTGCATCTGCTCGAGAATCCGTGTGCAGTGGCGATAGAACAGCGCCCCGGCCTCGGTCACTTGCAGGCGCCGGGTGGTGCGGTTGAGCAGTTGCGTGCCGAGATGGCGTTCGAGGTGCTTCACCTGGCGCGACAGCACGGTGTGGGAAACGCCCGCCTGGTGGGCGGCGGCGCTGAAGCTGCCGAGGTCGACGACCCGGCGGAAGGTCTGCATGGCGCTCAACTGGTCCAATGGCACATCACTCCTTGCAGCGAACGGCGGGGCCCTGGCGGCCCCGCGTCGTCGCGGGTCAGCGCCGAACCAGCAGCACCCCGCTTTCCATATGGTGGGTGTAGGGGAACTGGTCGAACAGCGCGCAGCGTTCGATACGGTGGGTATCGTGCAGTTGGGCGATGTTCTGCGCCAGGGTTTCCGGGTTGCAGGAGATGTACAGGATGCGCTCGAAGCGACGGGTCAGCTCACAGGTGTCCGGGTCCATGCCGGCACGCGGCGGGTCGACGAACACCGTGCCGAACTCGTAGCTCTTCAGGTCGATGCCTTCCAGGCGGCGGAACGGGCGGACCTCGTTCAGGGCCTGGGTCAGCTCTTCGGCCGACAGACGCACCAGGCGCACGTTGTTCACGCCGTTCTCGTCGAGGTTGTGCAGGGCGGCGTTGACCGAGGTCTTGCTGATCTCGGTGGCCAGCACCTGGCGGGCGCGGGTGGCCAGCGGCAAGGTGAAGTTGCCGTTGCCGCAATACAGCTCGAGCAGGTCGTCCTGGCGTTCGCCCATGGCCTCGAAGGCCCAGCCGAGCATCTTCTGGTTCACCGCGCCGTTGGGCTGGGTGAAGGCGCCTTCGGGCTGGCGATAGCTGAAGGTGCGCCCGGCGATGTCGAGCTTCTCCACCGCGTAGTCGCGGCCGAACACCACGCGCTTGCCTTTCGAGCGGCCGACCACGCTGACACCGAGGTCGGCGGCCAACTGCTGCGCGGCGGTCTCCCAGGCCTCGTCCAGCGGGCGGTGGTAGCACAGGGTGATCATCGCATCACCGGCCAGGGTGGTGAGGAACTCCACCTGGAACAGCCGGTTGTCGAGGTCTTCATTGGCCTGCCAGGCGGCTTTCAGGCGTGGCATCAGCGCATTGATGCGCTCGCTGGCGATCGGGAAGTCGTCGATCAGGATGGCCTTGTGCTTCTCGCCCGGGGCGAACATCGCATAGTGGCGCTGGCCGCCTTCGCGCCACAGGCGGAACTCGGCGCGCAGGCGGTAGTGCCCGCGCGGCGAGTCGAACACGACCGGCTCCGGCGCGTCGAACGGGGCCAGCAGGTCGCGCAGGCGGGCGGCCTTGGCCGCCAGTTGCGCGTCGTATTGCGTGGGATCGTAGGCAGCACTCATGCGGGGAACCAACCCAGCTTGATGACGAACAGGATGGACAGGATCACCAGCGCCGGGTTCAGGTCATGGCGACGGCCGGAGATCAGCTTGATGGCGGTCCAGGCGATGAAGCCGAAGGCGATGCCGTTGGCGATCGAGTAGGTCAGCGGCATGGCCAGGGCGGTCACCACCACCGGCGCGGCTTCGGTGACGTCGTCCCAGTTGATCTCGGCCAGGCCCGAAGCCATCAGTACGGCGACGAACAGCAGCGCCGGGGCGGTGGCGAAGGCCGGCACGCTGCCGGCCAGCGGGGCGAAGAACAGCGCCAGCAGGAACAGGATGGCGACCACGATCGCGGTCAGGCCGGTGCGCCCGCCGGCGCTCACGCCCGCCGCCGATTCGATGTAGCTGGTGGTGGTGGAGGTGCCCAGCAGCGAACCGGCCATGGCGGCGGTGCTGTCGGCGATCAGGGCGCGGCCCATCTTCGGCATGTGGCCGTCCTTGCCCATCAGGCCGGCGCGCTTGGCCACGCCGATCAGGGTGCCGGAGTTGTCGAACAGGTCGACGAACAGGAAGGCGAAGATCACGCTGATCAGGCCGACGTCCAGGGCGCCGGCGATGTCCAGCTGCAGGAAGGTCGGGGCCAGCGACGGCGGCATCGAGACCACCCCGCCGAACGGCGTGACGCCCAGCGCGATCGCGGCCACGGTCACCGCCAGGATGCCGATCAGCACGGCGCCGCGAACCTTCAGCGACTCGAGGGCGACGATCAGGAAGAAGCCCAGGGTGGCGAGGATCGGCGCGGGCTTGCTGAGGTCGCCCAGGCCCACCAGGGTGGCCGGGTTATCGACGACGATGCCGGCGTTATGCAGGGCGATCAGCGCCAGGAACAGGCCGATGCCGGCAGCAATGGCCGAGCGTAGCGGCAGCGGGATGCTGTTCACGATCCATTCGCGGATGCGGAAGATCGACAGCAGGAAGAACAGCACCGCGGAAAGGAACACCGCGCCCAGCGCCACCTGCCAGGTGTGGCCCATGTGCAGGACCACGGTGTAGGTGAAGAAGGCGTTCAGGCCCATGCCTGGTGCCAGGGCGATCGGGTAGTTGGCGATGATGCCCATGGTCACCGAGCCGATGGCCGCGGCCAGGCAGGTGGCGACGAAGAGCGCGCCCTTGTCCATGCCGGTCTCGCCGAGGATGCTCGGGTTGACGAACAGGATGTAGGCCATGGCCAGGAAGGTGGTGACGCCCGCGAGAATCTCGGTGCGCACGTTGGTGTTGTGTGCTTTTAGTTGAAACAGCCTTTCCAGCATGCCTGCTCCCCGGGCGCCCTCGCGCCGTGAATGTATCGACCCCAACAGCAAAGCACAGACCGTACCGGGTGCCGTGGTTTTGTGTGGGGTGGAAAAAAGCCGCGCATCATACCAGCAAGGATGGCGGGGGCCTATGGCCATTGGGAGAGAGGCCATCCGGGCCCTCTCGCGGGTTTTTGGCCTCGCGAGGGGGCGAACACGGTTTTCAGCCGCTATGCATACGGTCGCGATGGGTCAACGTCGGGAACAGCTTCATCCATACCCCGGTCACCAGCAGCGTGCCCACGCCACCGAGCACCACCGCCGGGACTGTGCCAAACCAGTGCGCGGTCAGCCCCGACTCGAACTCGCCGAGCTGGTTCGAGGCACCGATGAACAGCCCGTTCACCGCGCTTACCCGGCCGCGCATCTCGTCTGGCGTCTCCAACTGCACGAAGGCGCCGCGGATGACCATGCTGATCATGTCCGCCGCGCCGAGCACCACCAGCACCGCCAGGGAGAACCAGAACGAGGTCGAGAGGCCGAAGGCGATGGTCGCCACGCCGAACACGCCGACCGAGGCGAACATGATCAGGCCTACCTTGCGCTCCACCGGGAAGCGCGCCAGCCACAGCGACATCAGCAGCGCGCCCACTGCCGGCGCCGAGCGCAGCAGGCCCAGGCCCCAGGCGCCGGTGAGCAGGATGTCCTTGGCGAACACTGGCAGCAGCGCGGTGGCGCCGCCCAGCAGCACGGCGAACAGGTCCAGGGAGATGGCGCCGAAGATGTCCGGGCGGCTGCGGATGAAGCGCACCCCGGCCAGCAGCGATTCCAGGTTGGCCCGACCACGCTGGGGCAGTTGCTGGCGCGCGTCGAGGCTCAGGGTCAGCAGGCAGGCGATGAGGTAGAGGGCCACGGTCGGGCCGTACACCCAGGTACTGCCGAAGGCGTAGAGAAAGCCGCCGACGGCCGGGGCGACGATGGTCGCCGACTGGGTGGCCGACGCCGACGCCGCCACGGCCCGTGGGAACAGCCCTGGCGGCACCACGTTGGGCAGCAGCGCCTGGGTCGCCGGCATCTCGAACGAACGGGTGGCGCCGAGCAGGAAGGCGAGGATGAAGATCAGCTCGCGGCTGACGTTGTCGCTGACGCTGCCCAGGGCCAGCGCCAGGGCGATCAGCGCCTGCAGGGTCTGGCACAGGGCGGCCACCTTGCGTCGGTCGTAGCGGTCGGCGACATGGCCGGTATGCAGCATGAACAGCACCCGGGGCGCGAACTCGACCAGTCCGACCAGGCCCAGGTCGAGGACATTTCCGGTCAGTTGGTAGAGATGCCAGCCAATGGCCACGGTGAGCATTTGGAAGCCGCTGGCAGTGAATACGCGGGCCAGCCAGAAGGCCAGGAACGGGCGGTGATGACGCAGCAATTGCGGGGCGGAATCGGACATCGGGGGGCTGCAGCCTCGAGATAGAGGGGCCTGCAGGGTAACATCTGTTTGTAACAAATAGTTGCTGAAAGTCGCGTGGATCAACCATCGCGACTTCGCAAAAGAGGGTGAGGCAACGGGTCACGCGGCAATCAACCACACATCCGGATGGGGCATTCAGGACTATGCTTCCATTCAGTCGTTGATCTGGATCAATCGTTCCAGATGCAACGATCTTGGCCTTCGGGCCGGAATCCCCGCGATCGAACAGAACAATTCCAACGCGCCGCACTCGATACCCGTGGGGGCAGTGGGCGACAGGCCATGAGCCCGGTCGCCGGATTACCTGAAGAGGAAGCACCATGTTCGGATTGGAAGCCCTAGAGCTCGCCCGAATCCAGTTTGCCTTTACCGTGTCCTTTCACATCCTGTTCCCGGCCATCACCATTGGCCTGGCGAGCTACCTGGCGGTCCTCGAAGGCCTTTGGCTGAAGACCGGCGACAACACCTACCGTGACCTCTATCACTTCTGGTCGAAGATCTTCGCCGTGAACTTCGGCATGGGGGTGGTCTCGGGCCTGGTCATGGCCTACCAGTTTGGTACCAACTGGAGCCAGTTCTCCGATTTTGCCGGTTCCATCACCGGCCCCCTGCTGACCTACGAGGTGCTCACGGCATTCTTCCTCGAGGCCGGTTTCCTCGGCGTCATGCTGTTCGGCTGGCACCGTGTCGGCCGGGGGTTGCACTTCTTCGCCACCTGCATGGTGGCGCTCGGCACGCTGGTGTCGACCTTCTGGATCCTCGCCTCCAACAGCTGGATGCAGACGCCCCAGGGCTACGAGATCGTCAATGGCCAGGTGATTCCGGTGGACTGGTTCGCGGTGATCTTCAACCCGTCCTTCCCCTATCGCCTGATGCACATGGCAACCGCGGCGTTCGTCGCCACCGCGTTCTTCGTCGGCGCCTCGGCGGCCTGGCACCTGCTGCGCGGGCGGGACAACCCGGCGGTGCGCAAGATGCTGTCGATGGCCATGTGGATGGCCCTGGTGGTGGCGCCGATCCAGGCCGTGATCGGCGACTTCCATGGCTTGAACACGCTCAAGCATCAGCCGGTGAAGATCGCCGCCATCGAAGGCCACTGGGAGAACAAACCCGGTGAGCCGACGCCGCTGATCCTGTTCGGCATTCCCGACATGCAGGCCGAAACCACGCGTTTCAAAGTCGAGATTCCGGCCTTGGGCAGCTTGATCCTGACCCACAGCCTGGACAAGCAAGTGCCGGCGATGAAGGAGTTCCCACCTGAGGACCGACCCAACTCGACCATCGTATTCTGGTCGTTCCGAGTCATGGTCGGCTTGGGCATGTTGATGATTTTTGTCGGCCTGTGGAGCCTGTGGCTGCGCAAGCGCGGCACCCTGTATAGCTCGCGGCCGTTCCTCTACCTGACCCTGTGGATGGGCCCGTCGGGGTTGATCGCGATCCTCGCCGGCTGGTTCACCACCGAGATCGGCCGCCAGCCGTGGGTGGTCTACGGATTGATGCGCACCGCCGACGGGGTGTCCAACCATAGCTATGCCCAACTCGGCTTTACCCTGGTGATGTTCGTGGTGGTCTACTTCGCGCTGTTCGGCACCGGTCTGGGCTACATGATGCGCCTGGTGCGCAAAGGGCCCAAGACTGGTGAAGGCGATGAGCACACCCCAGGTGGCCCTGGCCAGAAACGTACGCCGGCGCGGCCGCTGTCCGCCGCCGATGAAGGCCATGAGGCCGACTCCAGCAGCCTGAGCAAGGGGAACTGAGATGGGTATCGATCTTCCGCTGATCTGGGCCGTGATCATCATCTTCGGCGTCATGATGTATGTGGTAATGGATGGTTTCGACCTGGGCATCGGCATGCTCTTCCCCTTCGTCCAGGACGAGCGTGACCGCGATGTGATGATGAACACGGTCGCCCCGGTATGGGACGGCAACGAGACCTGGCTGGTGCTGGGCGGGGCGGCGCTGTTCGGGGCTTTCCCGCTGGCCTACTCGGTGGTGCTCGAGGCACTGTACCTGCCATTGATCCTGATGCTGGTGGGCCTGATCTTCCGTGGCGTGGCCTTCGAGTTCCGCTTCAAGGCCCGGGCCCACAGGCGCCATATCTGGGACAAGGCCTTCATCTGGGGCTCGCTGGTGGCGACCTTCTTCCAGGGCGTGGCGCTGGGAGCGTTCATCGAAGGCTTCAAGGTGGTCGACCGCAAGTTCACTGGCGGCACCCTGGATTGGCTGACCCCGTTCACCGTGTTCTCGGGCCTGGGCCTGATCGTCGCCTACACGCTGCTGGGCTGCACCTGGTTGATCATGAAGACCGAAGGGCCCTTGCAGCAGAAGATGCATGACATGGCCCGACCACTGGCGCTGGTGCTGCTGGTGGTCATCGGCATCGTCAGCCTGTGGACGC
The DNA here is from genome assembly GCF_018596375.1 of Pseudomonas sp. RC3H12. Taxonomy (NCBI): domain Bacteria; kingdom Pseudomonadati; phylum Pseudomonadota; class Gammaproteobacteria; order Pseudomonadales; family Pseudomonadaceae; genus Pseudomonas; species Pseudomonas sp. RC3H12. The sequence continues at coordinate 5,664,189 of NZ_CP075595.1, forward strand.
CGATCGCCTACCCGCAGATCGCCGAGCGCTGGTTCAGCATGCCCAACCTGATCTGGTTCATGCCGGTGCCGATCCTGGTGCTGGTGACCTTCTACGGGTTGCTGCGGGCGGTGGCGCGTAACGCCCACTACACCCCGTTCCTGCTGACGCTGGTGCTGATCTTCCTCGGTTACAGCGGGTTGGGCATCAGCCTGTGGCCGAACATCATCCCGCCGTCGATCAGCATCTGGGATGCCGCGGCGCCGCCACAAAGCCAGGGCTTCATGCTGGTGGGCACGCTGTTCATCCTGCCGTTCATCCTCGGGTACACCTATTGGAGCTACTACGTGTTCCGCGGCAAGGTGACCCATGAAGACGGCTATCACTAGGAGCGTCGGGTGATGAATGTCGAAGAGAAGAAACCGCTGTGGCAACGCCTGGGTTGGCTGGTGCTGATCTGGGGGGTGAGCGTGGCAGCGCTTGGGGTGGTGGCTTATGGCATGCGCATGTTCATGAGCGCGGCAGGCCTGAGTACTCACTGAGCCATTGAGTGATCGCGGGGCAAGTTGCATCGGTGCACCGCTGCGACTTGCCCCGCGATGCTTTTATTTCCGGGCCTTGAGCACCACGAACTTCGGCGTCGCCGCGACCTGCTCGACACCCCGGAACAAGCGCGCCAGCTTGCTGTGGTAGCCCAGGTGGCGATTGCCGACGATGTACAGCGCGCCACCGACTTCCAGTGCCTCGCGGGCCTGCTGGAACATGCGCCAGGCGAGGAAGTCGCCGACCACCTGTTGCTGGTGGAACGGCGGGTTGCACAGCACCACGTCCAGCGATTGTTTCTCCTGGCCGGCCAGGCCATCCGCGGCCCTGATCGTCACCTCGCGTTCGCCCAGCGCCGCCTGCCAGTTCTCCCGCGCCGACTGCACCGCCATGTACGACTCGTCGACCAGGGTGAACTGCGCATCCGGGTTGGCCAGGGCACAGGCAATCGCCAGCACGCCATTGCCACAGCCAAGATCGGCTACGCGGGCGCGACCCAGGTCACGCGGCAGATGCGGCAGGAAGGCACGGGTGCCGATGTCCAGGCCTTCGCGGCAGAACACGTTGGCGTGGTTGACCAGCTCCAGGGCCGGCGTCTCCAGACGATAGCGGCTGGGGTAGGGGGAGCGGGCAGTCGGGCGTTCGGCGACGGTGGCAGTCAGCAGGCGCGCTTTCTTCTGCGCCAGCGACGCCTGCACCGGGCCGATGTACTTCTCCATAAGGTCGCCGGCGGCTCGGGGCAGGTGCTTGATCATCGCCCCGGCGATCACCTGGGCGCCAGGCGCCAATTGGCCCTGCAGGCGGATCAGTTGCTCCTCGAGCAGGGCCAGGGTCTTGGGCACGCGCACCAGCACGCGGTCGAACGGGCCCTGGAAGGGCTCGCTGGCCGGGATGAAGGGCACGCTGTCGAACGGCTTGCCGTTACCCGCCAGGTTTTTCTCCAGGGCCAGGTGCGCCAGGTGCGAGTCACCGCTGCTGGTCACGTCCAGGTGCCCGGCCAGGCTGGCGGCCAGGGCGCCGAAGCTGTCGTTGAGCACCAGCACCTTGCTGCCTGCGCCTGGTGCCTGGGCGGCCATGTGTTCCAGCAGGTACTGGTCGGCGGCATTGAACGCCAGCAGCGGGTCGTTGGCTTGCTCCGGCTGGCGGATCAGGTCGAGGTCGGCGAAGGGGCTGTTGAACAGGGGCATGACGTGGGGCTCTGCTGCGTATCTGCCCGGCGCGCGGGTGCGGCGGGCTTGCGGCAGGTGATTCTACAGGGCTTTGTGTCTGGGTGGGGGGCGAGCTGTCAGAGCAGGCCACGCAGGGCGGCAATGGCGATGGCGCCGGCTTTGTTGGAGGCGTTGGTCTTGCTGATCACACTGCGAATATGAAAATTCACGGTGCTGGTCGACAGCGAAAGAATCATCGCCACGTCGGCTGCGGTCTTGCCGGCGGCCGACCACTTGAGCACTTCGAGCTCGCGCTCGCTCAGTTGCGGCAGTGGGCTGTACTTCGCCAGATGGTGCGTGCTGAGGGCGGCGTGCAAGGTGTTGCACAGCCACATCACCTGGGCGCTCTTCTCGAACAGTTCGTCACGGGAGACCACGCCCTGAGCCCTGGTGACACTTAGCTGGCTTTCGTTGTGCTGCTGGTCGTGCACAGACTGGCTCCAGCCATGGGTCATGCCGTAGGCAGTGGCAGCCTCACGCAGCTGAGGCACCTCGTGGAACAGTTCGTCGCTCCAGACCAGCGGCAACGTCGTGCTGTGGCATTTTGCTACTGTCGGATCTATCTTGATGAAGTCTTCAGCCTGGTAGCGCGCATTCCAGGCGCTTGGGTAATTGTTGTAGAGGATCACTAGGGGGCCACGGGCAGCGACATGCAGGTGCAGCGTCAGGCCGACGAACTCCATGTCCAGTGCCTGGGCCAGTTTCACGGCCTGGCCGAACAACAGTTGCGGCTCCTGTTCCTCCAGCAGTTGCTGGAGTTGCTCACTCTTCCAATGTGGCATCGATGAAGCTCCCGTTGCGTCTTTGTGGATCCAAAGTCAGCATTACACGGTCCGTAGTGTAGGAAACCTCCTAAAGATGTGCTGGTTTTTTTTGCTATAGCTGTTGCGCTTTCTTAGTTGTTTACGCTCCGGGCCATGCCATGCCCTACAAATCGACGGTGTTTATCTCCGCTGCTTTGCGCGACACTGTGCGCTCTTGATTCGTGGAGCCCGTCATGACCGCCAGCGCCGACAAATTCACCCGCCAGACCCTGCTCGGCGTCCAGCCCCTGACCCCCAATCTGTTTTCCCTGCGCGTTACCCGCGACGCAGGCTTTCGCTTCCGTGCCGGGCAGTTCGCCCGGCTGGGTGTGAGCAAGGCAGATGGCAGCGTTGTCTGGCGTGCCTACTCCATGGTGAGCGCGCCGCATGACGAACATCTCGACTTCTTTTCCATCGTGGTGCCCGGTGGGGAGTTCACCAGTGAGCTGAGCCGCTTCGGTAAAGGCGACACCCTGCTGATCGACCGCCAGGCCTTCGGCTACCTGACCCTTGACCGCTTCGTTGGCGGCCGTGACTTGTGGCTGCTGGCCACCGGCACCGGCATCGCACCGTTCATGTCGATCCTGCAGGACTTCGAGGCCTGGGAGCGCTTCGACAACATCAAGCTGGTGTACTCGGTGCGCGAGGCGAAGGAGCTGGCATATGTCGATGAAATCGCCGCGCTGGAGCAGCGCGACTACCTGGCGGAGTACGCGGGCAAGTTGCAGTTCATTCCGGTGGTTACCCGAGAGCAGCATCCGGGGGCATTGAATGCGCGGATCACCACGCTGATCGAAAACGGCGAGCTGGAAAAAGCGGCGGGTCTGGAGCTGTCGCCGGAGCATTCACGGATCATGCTGTGCGGCAACCCGGAGATGATCGACGAGACGCGCAAGGTGCTCAAGGCGCGGGACTTGCAACTGAGCCTGAGCAAGCGGCCGGGGCAGGTGGCGGTGGAGAACTACTGGTAAGGAACAATGGCGCCTTTTGGATCGCCGTCACTGGGGCCGCTGCAAAGCGGCCCCAGTCGTTTTGTGCTTCAGGGCTGGCGATTCTGCGCCTTGAGCAGGTCGCGAATCTCGGTCAGCAGGGTTTCCTCGGCGCTCGGCACCGGCGGGGCGGTCGGCGCCACGGCTTCTTCGCGCTTGAGGCGGTTGATCACCTTCACGCCCATGAAGATGGCAAAGGCGACGATGATGAAGTCGAGCACGGTCTGGATGAACTTGCCGTAGGCCAGCATGACGGCCGGCACATCACCTTCGGCAGCCTTGAGCGTGATGGCCAGGTCGCTGAAGTCGACACCGCCGATCAGCAGGCCGATGGGGGGCATGATCACGTCACCGACGAAGGACGAAACGATCTTGCCGAACGCCGCGCCGATGATGATACCCACCGCCATGTCGACAACATTTCCCTTGACCGCGAAGGCCTTGAATTCACTGAGCATGCCCATGCTGTATTCCTTTGTTACGAATGGAGAGGTAAACGCAGTGTAAGCCACTAAAACGCTTCATGCGTGACGTTCGCAGCTACAGACTGTTTATAGAGCGAATAGTTTTGTCGCCCGCCGAGGCCTCCGGGGCACGTCCGTGTTCGGCTATCATGGCGGTTTTTTCCAGGAGACCCAGCCCATGGCCAAGGCCAAGCGTTTGTATGGCTGCACCGAGTGCGGCGCGACCTTCCCCAAGTGGGCCGGGCAGTGTGGCGAATGCGGGGCCTGGAACACCCTGGTCGAGAGCATGATCGAAAGCGGCGGCGCCGCGGCGCCGAGCGGGCGCACCGGCTGGACCGGGCAGCAGGCGCAGATCAAGACCCTGGCCGAAGTGAGCGTCGAGGAGATCCCGCGCTTCACCACCAGCAGCACCGAGCTCGACCGCGTCCTGGGCGGGGGCCTGGTGGATGGGTCGGTGGTGCTGATCGGGGGCGATCCGGGTATCGGCAAATCGACCATCCTCCTGCAGACCCTGTGCAACATCGCCGTGCAGATGCCAGCGCTGTATGTCACCGGCGAGGAGTCGCAGCAGCAGGTGGCCATGCGTTCCCGGCGTCTGGGCCTGCCCCAGGACCAGCTCAAGGTCATGACCGAAACCTGCATCGAAACCATCATCGCCACCGCGCGCCAGGAAAAGCCGCGGGTGATGGTGATCGACTCGATCCAGACCATCTTCACCGAACAACTGCAGTCGGCACCGGGTGGCGTGGCCCAGGTGCGCGAGAGTACGGCATTGCTGGTGCGCTACGCCAAGCAGAGCGGCACGGCGATCTTCCTGGTCGGCCACGTCACCAAGGAGGGCTCGTTGGCCGGTCCACGGGTGCTCGAGCACATGGTCGATACCGTACTGTATTTCGAGGGCGAGTCCGATGGCCGCCTGCGCCTGCTGCGCGCAGTGAAAAACCGCTTTGGCGCGGTCAACGAACTGGGCGTGTTCGGCATGACCGACCGCGGCCTCAAGGAAGTTTCCAATCCGTCGGCGATCTTCCTCAACCGCACCCAGGAAGAGGTGCCCGGCAGCGTGGTCATGGCTACCTGGGAGGGCACCCGGCCGATGCTGGTGGAAGTCCAGGCGCTGGTCGACGACAGCCACCTGGCCAACCCACGGCGGGTAACCCTGGGCCTGGACCAGAATCGCCTGGCCATGCTGCTGGCGGTGCTGCACCGGCACGGTGGCATCCCCACCCACGACCAGGACGTGTTCCTCAACGTCGTCGGTGGCGTGAAGGTGCTCGAGACCGCCTCCGACCTCGCGTTGCTGGCGGCGGTGATGTCCAGCCTGCGCAACCGGCCGTTGGCCCATGGCCTGCTGGTGTTCGGCGAGATCGGCCTGTCGGGCGAGGTGCGTCCGGTGCCCAGTGGCCAGGAGCGTCTGAAGGAAGCGGCAAAACATGGCTTCAAGCGTGCCATCGTGCCCAAGGGCAACGCACCAAAAGAGGCTCCCGCCGGGTTGCAGGTGATCGCCGTGACCCGTCTGGAACAAGCGCTGGATGCACTGTTCGAGTAGGTCATTTTCTTGTAAGTGATTCTCAATAGCGAGTAGCATACCGCCACCTTGCGACCACCTCATGGAGCGCGTGTGGCGGAGTTAGACCTCAAGCGGCTGTTTCTCAAGCACGCGAAAAACCTTCAAGGCCTGCTCTCGCGCAAGGTGCGCGACCCACAGCTGGCCGCTGACCTTGTGCAGGACAGTTTCCTGCGCCTGGCTGAGCAGCAGCGTACCGAGACCATCGACAACGCCCAGGCGTACCTTTATCGCACCGCGCACAACCTGATGATCGATCACGTGCGCCAGCAGCAAAGGCGCAAGACCGACACGGTGCCCCACGAGGCTTTCGAGGCGCTCGTCGAGGATGGCCCCGGGCTCGAGGAGCACGCCGTGCGCGAGCAGCACCTGCGTCGCTTGCAGACGATCCTCGGCGAGTTGCCCGAGCGCACCCGGGAGATCTTCCGCCTCAACCGCCTGGAAGGCATGACCCATGCCGAGGTTGCCCGGCAACTGGGGATCTCCGACAGCTCGGTGCAAAAGCATCTGGCCAAGGCCCTGGCCTATGTGATGCTGTGCCTGCAGGAAACCGAATGACCAACGGTTTACTGACAAATGCCGCTTCAGACGTCAGCCCAGACATAACCAGATCGCGAGAGAACCGTGTGAGCAGCCAGAACGAGCAAGCCATCCGCGAGCAGGCCGCCGAGTGGGTGGTGCTGGAGGGGAACGGCCCCCTGAGCCCGGCGCAGCAACTGGCGTTGGCGCAGTGGTGCGGCAGCGATCCGCGCCATGCGCGGGCCTATGCCTTCGCCCAGGCGACCTGGGCCGATCTCGGGCAGGTGACGAGCCTGGCACCGACAACTCCGCACCGGGCGCCAGTAGCCCGGGCCGAGCGTCCGCGTGGCTGGCGTCGGCCGACGCGGCTGCGCTGGGCGGTGGCCAGCAGTGCGTTGCTGCTGCTGGCAATCCTGGGCGTCGAACAAGGCCCTCGGGTACTGCTCGACTGGCGTGCCGACTACGCCACCGCCGCTGGTGAAGTGCGCCGCGTAAGCCTGCCCGATGGCAGCCAGGTCGACCTCGACAGCGGCAGTGCCGTGCAGCTCGACTTCGATGGTCGGCAGCGCCGGGTGCGCCTGTTGGCGGGGGAGGCGGTGTTCAGTGCGGCGCCGGTCAGCGCGGATGAGCCGCGGCCCTTCGTGGTCGAATATGCCGGTGCCACCAGCCAGGCACTGGGCACCCGATTCGTGGTGGGCAAGGCGGGTGATGGCGGCTGGGTGGGCATGCTCGAGCACAGTGTCGACGTGCGGCTGCAAACGGCGCCAGCGCAGGGTGCCGCCCGTCAGCTCCTGCAGGAGGGGCAGGCGCTGCGCTACGACCAGGCCCAGGGTATCCGGCCCTGGAATGGCCGCGATCTGCACCGGGCCACCGACTGGCAGCGGGGTGTGCTGGTGTTCGAGCGCCAGCCCCTGGCCGAAGTGGTCGAACGCCTGAACCGTTATCGCGATGGCCGCCTGATGGTGGTCGATGGCACGCTGGCGCAGCGGGAAGTGAGCGGGGTGTTCCGCCTCGACAACCTGGCCGCCGCCGCCGATACCCTTGCCCGCGAGTTGAAGGCCAAGCGCCTGCAGTTACCGGGCTTGACCGTGATCTACTGAGTCTTTCGCAAAAAACTTTCATCTGGCGTTACTGAGTTTCCCCGCGTTGCTCGTCTGACTGTTGAGATTGATTTTCATTACTAGAAAACGCCAACAGACGAGACGCGCAGTGAGCACGCAATCAACTCGACCCCTCCGACCTCTGAGCCGCATCGCCCTTGCCGGCAGCCTGGCCTTGGGTACCTGTACCTTGTCGATGGGGATCGGCACGGCGCAGGCCGCTGTCGCCACCAGCAGCACCAAGTCCAACGTCATTCAGTTCGACATTCCCGCCCAGCCTCTGGACAGCGCCGTCCTGGCCTATGCCGAGCAGTCCGGGGTGCAGGTGTTCTTCGACAGCCGAACCCTGGCTGGCTTGCAGAGCGAAGGCCTGCACGGCGGCTACAGCGTCGAAGAGGGGTTGCACCGGTTGCTGCGCGGCATGCCCGTACGCTATCGCTTCAGTGCTCCGGGCCAAGTGGGCCTGGAGCGCCTGGCGGAGGGTGGCCAGGTCATGGAACTGGGCGCCACCCATATCGATTCGATGCGTGAGGGCGACTGGGTCTACCAGACGCCTCGCTCGGTCAGCGTGATCACCCGCGAGCAGATCGACAAGCGCCCGCCGCGCCACGCTGCCGACCTGCTCGAGCAGACTGCCGGGGTGTATACGGCGGTCAACCAGCGCGACCCTGGGTTGTCGGTGAACATCCGCGGCGTGCAGGACTATGGCCGGGTCAACATGAACATCGATGGCATGCGCCAGAACTTCAGCGTCAACGGCCACCAGCAGCGCAACGGCACGATGTTCATCGACCCGGAGTTCATCCAGGGCGTGGAAATCGACAAGGGCACCTCGGCCGGCATGGGGGGCGCCGGGGTGATCGGTGGCATCGCCAGCTTCAATACCGTCGAGGCCTATGACTTGCTTGGCGCCGGCAAGGAAGTCGGCGGTCGCCTGCGCGCTGGCCATGGCATCGGCGAGCTGGGCAATGGCACGTACTTCAACGGCAGTGCGCTGTTCGCTGCCGGCAACGAGATAGGTGACATCCTCGTCGGCTATAGCGAGCGGCACTTCGGCGACTACCGCAGCGGCACGCAGAATGCCGACAACCTGGGCACGCAAATCCGCGGCAAGCTGGAGAATCGCGAGGCCTGGAAGAGCTGGTTGCACGGTGAAGTCGGGGCGATGGACAGCATCACCCGCTCCCAGCTGTTCAAGTTCGGCATCAACCTGCCTGAGCATCAGCGCCTGCAGTTCAGCTACTTCGAGACCGATGCCGACAGCAAGGATGCCTGGACCTACAACGACAGCAACAGTAACCGCTATTACTACCGGGTCACCGGGACCAATGACATCAATGCGAAGAACGCTGCAGTCGACTACAGCTTCTCGCCCGACAACGACCTGATCGATTTCAAGGCCAAGCTTTATTACGTAACCACCCGCCAGGACCGCTGGAACGCCGACAATATGTCCAGCGCGGGTACTGGCAACCGTGTCGAGGCCTATACCGACCGCTTCCAGACCGACACCTGGGGGCTGCAGGTGCAGAACACCTCGCGCTGGCACGTCGGGCAGGCCGACACCTTGAGTTTCAACTACGGCACCGAGCTGTTCCAGGACAGTTTCCGTCCCAGCACGGACCGTGTCGCCGCCCAGAACGAAGTGGAATCGCTGCCCTATGTGCAAGGTGCCAATCCCAAGGGTAAGCGGATCATGGCCAGCCTGTTCGGCAATCTCACCTACGAGCATGACGACTGGCTCAGTCTGGATGCCGGTTTGCGTTATGACCGCTACCGGCTGAGCGGCAAGACCGGCGTCACCACCTGGATGTACCCCGAGGGGGTCACCGAGGTCAGCCTTTCGCGCCAGCAGACTCACATGATCTTCGACGAGCAGACGGAGGAAGGCCGTTTCTCGCCAACCTTCGGTATTGCGCTCAAGCCAGGGCCGGACTGGTTGCAGGTCTACACCCGCTGGGGCCGTGGCTGGCGTCCGCCGGCGGTGACCGAGGTGTTCATGAGCGGACGCCCACATGCCGGCGGCAGTGCCGAGATGGTCTATCCCAATCCGTTTCTCAAGGCCGAGGAGTCGCACAACTGGGAGTTGGGGCTGAACATTTTCAAGGAGTCGCTGCTGCGCGACGGAGATCGGTTTGGCGCCAAGGTCGCCTACTTCGACACCCGCATCGACAACTTCTCGTTTCTCGACACCAATGTCTCGTTGCCCGGCAGCAGCGTAGCGGGTATCGCGCTGGGTCGCTCGGCCTACCAGAACAACCTGGAGACCACGCGCTTTCGCGGCGTGGAATACAGCCTGGATTACGACGCCGGCGCCTACTACGGGCAGCTCAGCTACACCCACATGATCGGCAGCAACGAGTTCTGCTCCAACCAGTTCTACATGGGCGGCGCACAGCGGCTGGTCAGTGCCGGCACTGTCATGCGCCCGGTCCGTGTGGGCAGCCGCATCATCATGCTGCCGGTGCGGGTATCACGCGCCGAGGGCGCCGCAGACACCAACAGCATCGTCAGCTGCGGCGACATCATGGGCAACGCCTCCTATATGCCTGCAGACCGCGGCGCGCTGACCCTGGGCATGCGCCTGCTCGATCGCACCCTGGATATAGGCATGCGTGTGCGCTACAGCGAAGGCAATGGCGAAAACCTCAAGAGCCATACCTACAACCAGATCGATCAGGCTCAGTGGCCCCAGTACACCGTCTATGACCTGTACGCCAGCTACTGGATGACTTCCAGCCTGAACCTGGCCCTTTCCCTGGAAAACGCCACCGATGAGGCCTACTTCGTGGCCATGGGCGACGGCAACAACCTGTCGCTGGCCCGTGGCCGCACCTTGAGCGGCATGCTTGAGTATCGCTTCTGATCCAACCGGGTTTGCCCATTCCGGGCGACGCGAAGGCACGGAACACGCCTTCGTCATCACTGTGCAACAACGAGGAACCGTCATGACCCTTTCCGTCAACTACGACGCCGCTTTCGCCAGCTCCACCGTCGACGATTACCTGGCCTTCTGGAGTGCCGGCTTCGTCACCGCCGGCCACGGCTACAGCAACACCGGCGGCTTCAGCAACGGCACCTTCGACGGCGACCAATACGCCACCCACGGTCGCAACAGCTCGGATTACGCCTTCATTGCCGACAGCGACAGCGCCAACGGCCTGCACTACGTGTTCGACCCATCGAAGGCACCGGGCGACAACCTCAATCACTACCTGTGGGGTTCGCTGGACAACGTTTCCCTGGGCGAAGTGCTCGGCGGCGGCAGCGGCAGCGACTTCACCCTGGGCAACTACGTGGTTAGCTTCAACGGCCTTGACCTGGATGCCGCGCAGGGCGCAGGTCGTGCCGGCAACGAAGTGCAGAGCGTGATCTACGGCCTGATGCAGGGCAACACCTCGGCCCTGGAGGGCGTGCTCGACAACCTGCTGGCCGGTTTTGGCGTGTCCACCAACAGCACCTTCGCCGAGATCGGCGCGGCCCTGGCCGCAGGCCCCGCTCACGCGGCCTCCGCCGAAGCGGTCGGCGTGCAGGCGCTGCCTGAGGACCTGGCCCTGGCGGCCTGAGCGCAGGCATGAAAAAGCGAATGGAAGGTCACCCTGCCATTCGCTGATCTGATGCACTTACCCCGCAGCCCGTGTCTTTGCCGGGCCCAGGCTGCGGCGGTGCGAATTCTGTGGCGACGATGGCGCGAATGCAATCGCCTGTCGGCGCCTTCTACGAGGTTTCCAACAAATGCGAACTGCTCCCGCCGCGGCCAATGAAGTGCTGCGGGCGCTCAAGGCCTGCCGTGCCGGGCTTGGCAACGTCGCGTTGTTCACCGCGGTGATCAATGTGCTGATGCTGGCGCCGGCGCTGTACATGCTGCAGGTCTATGACCGGGTTTTGTCGTCGCGCAACGAGATGACCCTGTTGATGCTCAGCCTCATGGTGCTCGGGGTGTTCGCCTTCATGGGGCTGCTGGAGTGGCTGCGCAGCCAGGTGGTGATCCGCCTGGGCACGCGCATGGACATGGACCTCAACCCGCGGGTGTTCGAGGCGGCCTACCAGGCCAGCCTGGCCGGGCACAAAGGTGCGGCGGGGCAGATGCTCGCCGATCTGACCGCGCTGCGCCAGTTCGCCACCGGCCAGGCGTTGTTCGCCTTCTTCGATGCGCCGTGGTTCCCGGTGTACCTGTGGGTGATGTTCATGTTCAGCCCCTGGCTGGGCCTGATGGCGCTGGCGGGCGCGGTGTTGCTGACGGTGCTGGCGTGGCTCAACGAGCGCATGACCCAGGCGCCGTTTGCACAAGCCGGGCAACTGTCGCAGCAGGCGGGCCTGGAGGCCAGCGCCAACCTGCGCAATGCCGAAGTGATCGAGGCCATGGGCATGCTCGGCGCCGTGCGCCAGCGCTGGGCACGTTTGCACCATGGGTTTCTGGCCCAGCAGAACCTGGGCAGCGAGCGCACCGCGGCGGTCACCGCGCTGACCAAGACTGTGCGCCTGGCCTTGCAGTCGCTGGTGCTCGGGCTGGGCGCCTGGCTGGCCATCGAACAGTTGATCTCCCCGGGGATGATGATCGCAGGTTCCATCCTCATGGCCCGCGTGCTGGCGCCGATCGATCAGTTGATCGGTGCCTGGCGCCAATGGAGCGGTGCGCGCCTGGCCTATCAGCGCCTGAGCGAGTTGTTGCAGGCCCAACCGCCGCGGCCGGCGGGCATGCCCCTGCCGGCACCGCTCGGCAAGCTCACGGTCGAGCAGGTAGGCGCGACGCAGCCGGGCAACAGTCGCCTGTGCCTGAACAACCTGGGCTTCGCGCTGCCAGCGGGCGAGTCGCTGGGGATCATCGGCCCTTCCGGGTCGGGCAAGTCGACCCTGGCGCGGCTGCTGGTCGGCGCCAGCGCTCCGATCAGTGGCAAGGTACGCCTGGATGGCGCCGATCTGCGGGCCTGGGACCGTGGCGCGCTGGGCCTGCACATCGGCTACCTGCCGCAGGATGTGCAGCTGTTTGCCGGCAGCATTGCCGACAACATCGCCCGTCTGGGCCTTGTCGACGCCCAGCAGGTCGTCGCCGCGGCGCAACTGGCGGGTGTGCACGACATGATCCTCGCCTTGCCGGATGGCTATGACACGCTGCTGGGGGAGGGCGGCATGGGGCTTTCCGGTGGCCAGCGCCAGCGCATCGGACTGGCACGTGCGCTATACGGTCTGCCGGCACTGATCGTGCTCGACGAACCCAACTCCAACCTCGATGAGGCCGGTGAGCGGGCGCTGGTCGAGGCGATTGCCAGGCTGCGCGAGCACAAGCGCACGCTGATCCTGATCACCCACAAGTCCTCGCTGCTGGCCGGCCTGGACAACCTGTTGATGCTCAAGGGCGGCCAGCTGCAAGCCTTCGGTCCCACCGCCAGGGTTTTACAGGACGCCCAACGGGCTGCTCGGCCCGCCCCCGTCGCCCCCTCCACCGCCCGCAACCCCATCGGCCTGAACGTCACGTTCGGCCAGCCAAGAGCCTGACTTCATGAGCGTACACGCCCTCTCCACGCAAAAGACCGAGGCAAGCCTGCTCAGCCTCGATGAACACCGGCCGGGCCGTGTCGGCCGCTGGCTGGTGCTGGCAGGTTTCGGCGGCTTTCTGCTGTGGGCCGCGCTGGCGCCCTTGGACAAGGGCGTGCCGGTCAGCGGCAGCGTGATGGTCGCCGGTAGCCGCCAGGCCGTGCAGCACCCCACGGGCGGGGTGATCGAACAGTTGCTGGTGCGTGACGGTGACACGGTGAACGCCGGGCAGGTGCTGCTGCGCATGGACGCGACCCAAGCCCAGGCCCAGGTCGGTTCGTTGCGGGTGCAGTACGTCAACGCCCGCGCCGGGGAGGCGCGCCTGTTGGCCGAGCGCGATGGTCGGGCGACGCTTGCCTATCCCGAAGACCTGCAGGCCCAGGCACACCTCCCCTGGGTCGCCACGGTGCTGGAAGGGCAGCGCCAGCTGCGTGGCAGCCGGGCCCAGGCGCTGGACATGGAGCTCGGCGGCCTGCGCGAGAGCATTGCCGGTGCCGAAGCCTCGCTGCAGGGGCTGCAGGGTTCGCTGGCCAGCAAGCAGGCCCAGCGCGATGCGCTGGACGAGCAGTTGCGCGGCCTGCGCGAGCTGGCCCGGGACGGCTACATCGCCCGCAATCGCCTGCTCGACAGCGAGCGCCTGCTGGCCCAGGTCAATGGCTCGATCGCCGAGGACTTCGGCAACATTGGCCGCACCCGGCGCCAGGTGCTGGAGCTGAAGCTGCGTATCGGCCAGCGCCAGCAGGAGTACCAGAACGAGGTGCGCCAGCAGCTCGCCGAACTGCAGGCGAGCGCCGAGGACCTGGGCAACCGCCTGCGCAGCGCCGAGTTCGAGCTGGCCCATGCCCAGGTGCGGGCCCCGGTGGCCGGTACGGTGGTCGGCCTCAGTGTGTTCACCAACGGCGGGGTCATCGCTCGCGGCCAGCAACTGATGGAGATCGTGCCGCGCGATGCGCCTTTGCTGGTCGATGCGCGGGCCTCGGTGGAGATGATCGATCGCCTGCGCCCCGGCTTGCCGGTGGAGCTGATGTTTGTCGCGTTCAACCAGAGCACCACGCCACGGGTGGACGGCGAGGTGACCCTGGTCTCGGCCGACCGCCTGGTGGACGAGAAGACCCAGCAGCCCTACTACCAGGTACGTATCAAGGTCAGCGAACAGGGGCTGGGGCAACTGGCGGGCCTGGATATCCGCCCCGGCATGCCGGTGGAGGCCTTCGTGCGCACCGGCGAACGCTCGATGCTCAATTACCTGTTCAAGCCTTTGGCCGACCGGGTGCACGTTGCCCTGGCGGAGGAGTAAGGGTAATGCCGGTATCTTTGCGTTTCGCAGGCCTGTTTCTGCTGCTCACCAGTCTCTCGGCGCAGGCCTTGGACCTGGGCGATGCCTATGCCCTGGCCCTGCGCAACGACCCGACCTGGCAGGGCTCGATCGCCGAGCGCGAGGCGGGGCTCGAAAACCGGGCGATCGGCCGCGCTGGTCTGCTGCCAAAACTGTCGTACCGCTACAACCGTGCCCGCAACGACTCGGAGGTAACCCAGCGCAGCCAGTTCGGCGACGTGACCACCCAACGCGATTACCGCAGCTACAGCTCGACGCTGACCCTCGAGCAGCCGCTGTTCGACTATGCCGCCTGGAGTGACTACCGCCGTGGCGTGGCTCAGGCCGCGCTGGCCGACGAACGTTACCGTGGTCGTGGCCAGGAGTTGATGGTGCGGCTGTTCGGCGCCTACAGCGAAGCGCTGTTCGCCAATGAGCAGATCGCCCTGGCCCAGGCCCAGCGGCGTACCTTTGCCGAACAACTGACGCTGAACGAACGCCTGGTCAAAGGGGGCGAGGGCACCCGCACCGATGTGCTTGAGACCCGTGCCCGCTACGAGTTGGCCCAGGCCCAGGAGATCGAGGCCGGCGACAATCTCGATGCGGCGTTGCGGGCCTTGCAGGCGATCATCGGCGAGCCGGTAGAGGTTGATGACCTGGCGCCGATGACCGGTGATTTCCGCGTCCAGCCCCTGACCCCGGCACGCTTCGAGCCCTGGCGCGACCTGGCTGTTGCCCGCAACGCCGAGCTGGCCAGCCAGCGCCATGGGCTGGAGGTCGCCGAGCAGAACATCGAGCGGCAACGGGCCGGGCACCTGCCTTCGTTGAGCGCCTATGCCAGCAAGGGCATTTCCAGCTCCAGTTCCGAGAGCAGCTACAACCAGCGCTATGACACCGACAGCATCGGCATGCAGCTGAACGTGCCGCTGTTTGCCGGTGGCGGTGTGTCGGCGTCGGTGCGCCAGGCCCGGGCCCAGCGTGATGCCGCGGGCTTCGAGCTGGATGCGCAACTGCGCGACACGGTCAACCAGTTGCGTCGACAGTTCAACCTGTGCGCCAGTGGCACGGCGAAGATCCGCGCCTACGACCTGGCGGTCAAGGCGGCCACCGCCTTGGTGCAGGCCACGCGCAAGAGTGTTCAAGGCGGTGAGCGGGTCAACCTCGATGTACTGGATGCCGAGCAACAGTTGTTCGGTGCCCGGCGCGACCTGGCCCAGGCACGGCATGAGTACCTGCGGGCCTGGTTGCAGCTGCGCTATCTGGCGGGGGTGCTGGAGGCCGGTGATCTGAATGTGTTGAATCGGTACTTCGTGGCGCACGGCTAGGGCGATCGTGGTAGCGCGCTCGCTTTCACGCATCTGTTCAGACAAAAAAGGAGCCGACGATGCGCGTCGGCTCCCCTCGATGACCGTCCTGGTCAGCGATCAGTGTTCGGCAACCGCCTTGCGCCTGGGCGTCTCGTTGCCGTGCTCGTCCAGTTCCAGCACCGGTACCTCGTTGCCCTCGGCGTCGAACAACTTGCCATCCTTGAAGTAGTCGCCATCACGCAGGGCCGAGATATCGGAGTACTGGATGGTGCGCTCGTAGGCCGCGGCGAACACCGACTGGTTTTCCGAGTTGCCGGTGGTGAAGTGGTTGAACATCAGGTTCAGCAGAATTGCCATGATCGCCGCCGAGCTGATGCCGGAGTGGAAGATGGTTTCGAACCAGCTGGGGAAGCTGTGGTAGAAGTTCGGCGCCGCGATCGGGATCATACCGAAGCCCAGCGAGGCGGCGACGATGATCAGGTTGACGTTGTTCTTGTAGCTGACTTTCGACAGGGTGCGGATGCCGCTGGCGGCCACGGTGCCAAACAGCACGATACCGGCGCCGCCGAGTACCGGGGTAGGCACTGCCGCAATCACCCGGCCCATGATCGGCAGCAGGCCAAGCACCACCAGGATCACGCCGCCGGTGGCCACCACATAGCGGCTCTTCACGCCGGTCACTGCCACCAGGCCCACGTTCTGGGCGAAGGCGCTCTGGGTGAACGAGCCGAAGATCGGCGCCAGGATACTCGATGCCATGTCGGCGCGCAGGCCGTTGCCCAGGCGCTTGGAGTCGACCTTGGTGTCGATGATCTCACCGACCGCCAGGATGTCCGCCGAGGTTTCCACCAGGGTCACCATGATCACGATGCACATCGACAGGATCGCGGCGATGTGGAACGTCGGCATGCCAAAGTGGAACGGGGTGGGGAAGGCGAAGATCGGGCCTTCGGTGACCTTGCTGAAATCAGCCATGCCCAGCGACCAGGCGATCAATGTGCCGGCGACCATCGCCAGCAGGATCGACAGGCGCGAAATGCTCGCGCTGCCCAGCTTGCTCAGCAGCAGGACGATGGCGAAGGTCAGTGCCGCCAGGCCGATGTTGGCCATGCTGCCGAACTCTGGCGATGCGCTGTTGCCGCCCATCACCCAGCGGGCCGCGACGGGCATCAGGGTGAGGCCGATGGTGGTGATGACGATGCCGGTCACCAGGGGCGGGAAGAACTTGGTGATACGCGAGAACACCGGAGTAATCAGGAAGCCGATCAACGAGGCTGCCATTACCGCGCCCAGCACCGCCGGCAGGCCACCGCCGCCCTGGCTGCCGAGAATCGCGCCCATGGTCGCCACGCCCGCGAACGATACGCCCTGGACCAATGGCAGCTGGCAGCCGAAGAACGGCAGCCCAAGGGTCTGCAGCAATGTCGCAAGGCCACCGGCGAACAACGAGGCAGCGATCAGCAGGCCGATCTCCGCCGGTGCCAGGCCGGCGGCCTGGCCAAGGATCAGGGGTACGGCGACGATCCCTCCATACATGGTCAGGACATGCTGCAGCCCGTAGGCCAGGTTGGCGCCGAGGCCGAGGTTTTCGTCCTCGGGGCGCGGGGCGGGAGACGTGCTGGGGGACGTGGTCATTGGAGCAGGCTCTCTGTTTATTGTTGTGTCGCTACTGTAGACAACTAGTGCAAATAATTGCCACTAAAATTGTATACAAAGTTTTGATTGTAGCGCCGTAACGGGTGCGTCCAAGGTGCCTGAAACCTGGATGCACATTACGTTCCAACCTGCGAGAGACTGTTCCAGAGAGGTGTGTACAAAGAGGCTGGTAAAGGCAGGAAAGCTGTCTGGCTGGACAAGAAAGCCGCCACAGCCAGATCATTAGCAGGCTAAGAGATATCAATCTTCGATGAGTTCGCGCAGCTCACGCATCATTTCGGTGCTGTCTGCCAGGTTCAATTCCACAAGGCGGTGCAGATGAGTCATCGAATCGACATCTATGAACAGGCAGATAAAACCCAGGCGGGTGGACTCGTCGTGGCGCAGTTCGACCTGCATCCTGACCTGGGTTTTCTTGTCGTTGAGGTGGATGATCGCGTCGAAGTCCTGGGTGGGGTCGGCATCCCAGGGGCTTGGGCGCTCTACCAGCAAGCCCTTAAGCGACAGGTCCAGGAGTTTCACCAGCCAGCGACGTTCGCCCTGGCGCAGTTCGGTAGGGGCATCGAAGGCGATGCGCTGGAAGCGGCGGCGTTCGTCGTGGGCGTTCATGGTGGTTTCTCCGGGTGACATCCTGACTATAGTGAGTTTGGTATGTGCATCAGGTACGGCAATCTGGCCGCAGAGGCTCTAGACCAAAGCAAGTGTGGCAATGCGTCTTGACTGGCCCTAGACTCGATGGGCGGTCTTTCCAATCCACCAGCTGGAAGTAAACCATGAACAACAATAATAGCCTGCTACGCCACATTCCGTGGCTGGCGCTGGCAGTCATAGGGGCCTGCGCGCTGGGTGTGGTCGCCCTGCGTCGCGGTGAGGCGATCAATGCCTTGTGGATCGTCGTCGCGGCAGTGGCCATCTACTTGGTTGCCTACCGTTACTACAGCCTGTTCATCGCCACCAAGGTGATGCAACTCGATCCTCGCCGGGCCACGCCCGCTGTACTCAACAACGATGGCCTGGACTACGTCCCGACCAACAAGCACATCCTCTTCGGCCACCACTTCGCCGCCATCGCCGGCGCGGGCCCGCTCGTGGGCCCGGTGCTCGCCGCGCAGATGGGCTACCTGCCCGGCACGCTGTGGCTGATCGCCGGCGTGGTGCTGGCCGGCGCGGTGCAGGATTTCATGGTCCTGTTCCTCTCCACCCGTCGCAACGGCCGCTCGCTGGGCGACATGGTCCGTGAGGAGATGGGCCGCATCCCCGGCACCATCGCCCTGTTCGGTTGTTTCCTGATCATGATCATCATCCTCGCGGTGCTCGCGCTGATCGTGGTCAAGGCCCTGGCCGAGAGCCCGTGGGGCATGTTCACGGTCATCGCGACCATCCCGATCGCGATGTTCATGGGCATCTACATGCGCTACATCCGCCCGGGCCGCATCGGTGAAATCTCCATCGTCGGCGTGGTCCTGCTGCTGCTGTCGATCTGGCTGGGGGGCCAGATCGCCGCGGATCCGGTGTGGGGCCCGGCGTTCACCTTCACTGGCGTGCAGATCACCTGGATGCTCGTGGGCTACGGTTTCGTCGCCGCCGTGCTGCCGGTATGGCTGGTCCTGGCGCCGCGCGACTACCTGTCGACCTTCCTCAAGATCGGCACGATCGTCGGCCTGGCCATCGGTATCCTGATCATCGCGCCCGAGCTGAAGATGCCGGCGCTGACCCAGTTCACCGACGGTACCGGCCCGGTCTGGAAGGGCACCCTGTTCCCGTTCCTGTTCATCACCATCGCCTGCGGCGCGGTGTCCGGCTTCCACGCGCTGATCTCCTCGGGGACCACGCCCAAGCTGCTGGACAACGAAACCAACGCCCGTTACATCGGCTACGGCGGCATGCTGATGGAGTCGTTCGTCGCCATCATGGCCATGGTTGCCGCTTCGGTGATCGAGCCGGGCGTGTACTTCGCCATGAACAGCCCGGCCGCAGTGGTCGGCGCCGACGTCGCTTCGGTGGCGCAGACCGTCAGCAGCTGGGGCTTCATGATTACCCCCGAGCAACTGGAGGCCACCGCCCGCGACATCGGCGAGCACACCATCCTCGCCCGTGCCGGTGGCGCGCCGACACTGGCGGTAGGTATCGCGCAGATCCTGCACCAGGTGTTGCCGGGCGAGAACACCATGGCGTTCTGGTACCACTTCGCCATTCTGTTCGAGGCACTGTTCATCCTCACCGCAGTAGATGCCGGTACCCGTGCCGGGCGTTTCATGCTGCAGGACCTGCTGGGCAGCTTCGTCCCGGCACTCAAACGCACCGAGTCGTGGGGTGCCAACCTGCTCGCTACCGCCGGTTGCGTGGCAATGTGGGGTTACCTGCTGTATCAAGGCGTGATCGATCCGCTGGGGGGTATCAACACCTTGTGGCCGCTGTTCGGTATCTCCAACCAGATGCTGGCCGGTATCGCCCTGATGCTTGGCACCGTGGTACTGATCAAGATGAAGCGTCAGCGCTACATCTGGGTCACCCTGGTACCTGCGGTATGGCTGCTGATCTGTACCACCGCCGCGGGCCTGATCAAGCTGTTCGACCCGAACCCGGCTGTGGGCTTCCTGGCCCTGGCCAAGAAGTACAGCACCGCGCTGGACGCCGGCCAGGTGCTGGCGCCTGCCAAGGACATCGGCCAGATGCAGCATGTGATCTTCAACGCCTACACCAACGCCGGCCTGACGATCCTGTTCCTGGTGGTGGTGTTCAGCATCCTGTTCTTCGCCCTCAAGGTCGGTTATGCCGCCTGGGGCCGCAAGGAGCGCAGCGACAAGGAAACCCCGTTCCAGGCTTTGCCTGACGCTTGAGAGGAATGCCGCGATGTTCAACGACCTGGGTCGACTGGGCAAGTACCTGGGGCAGGCCGCCCGCCTGATGGTCGGCATGCCCGATTACGACAACTATGTCGAGCACATGCAGACCAAGCACCCGGACAAGCCGGTGATGAGCTACGAGTCGTTCTTCCGCGAGCGCCAGGAAGCGCGTTATGGTGGCAAGTCCGGGCCCAAGTGCTGTTGAACCCGCGACACGCATGAACCAGTGGGAGCCCGGGCAACCGGGCTCCCACTTTCATTTTCAGCTGCAGGAGACAACCGCGTGCAAACGCCGATTCCCGTTACCGTGCTGACCGGCTTTCTTGGTGCCGGCAAGACCACACTGCTCAAGCACATGCTCAAGGCCGAGCACGGCCTGAGGCTCGCCGTGATCGAGAACGAGTTCAGCGAGGCAGGCATCGACAGCCAACTGCTGGGCGATGAACCGGTGCAGGTGATGACCCTGGCCAACGGCTGCGTGTGCTGCAGTATCCATGGTGACCTGACCCGTGCCCTGTACCTGCTGCTCGAACGCCTGGACGCCGGCGAGATCGCCTTCGATCGCCTGGTGATCGAGTGCACGGGCCTCGCCGACCCTGCACCCGTGGCACAGAGCTTCTTCATCGACGAAGAGCTGCGCGAGCGCTATATCCTCGATGGCATCATCACCCTGGTCGACACCGCCCACGCCGAACTGCACCTGACCCAGGCCATCGCCCAGGCCCAGGTCGGCTTTGCCGACCGCCTGCTGCTGAGCAAGACCGATCTGGTCGAGCCGCAGGTGGTCGATGCCCTGCGCGAGCGCCTGGCGCGCATCAATGGCCGGGCGGCGATCCGCGTGGTCGAGCATGGGCGTATCGACTTGGCCGAGCTGCTCGATGTGCGGGGGTTCAACCTCAACCCGGACCTGGGCATCAGCCCCGGGCCCAGCTTGCGCCCGGTCCTCAAACCCGCCACCCCGGATCGCATTTCGACGCTGGTGCTGCGCACCGAAACGCCGTTGGATATCGATCGGCTCAGCGACTTCATGAACGAGCTGCTGGAGCAGCACGGCAAGCAGCTGTTGCGCTACAAGGGCGTGTTGAATATCGCAGGTGAAGATCGCCGTTTGGTGTTCCAGGGAGTGCTGAAGCTGTACGGCTTCGACTGGGACGCCGAGTGGAAGGAAGGCGAGCTGCGGGAAAGCGTGATGGTGTTCATTGCCGATGAGCTGCCGGAAGAAAGGATTCGGTCTGGTTTCGAAGCTTTGAGCCACGCCTGATTGAGATACAGCCGACTGTTCGATGCCGCCGTAAGGCGGCATTTTTTTGGCCTCGTTTCAGCGATCAGGCCAGTCGAGGTGGCCGCTTGCAGGAGGTACTTTTTTTGGTACACTTGGCCGCGTCGGATCTAAAACTAAATGTGCAGTTCTTCCGTAGTGCGTTGGGTAATGAGCCCGTGAGGGAGTGGCTAAAGGGCTTGGCACGTGAAGAACGCTATCTGATTGGCATGGAAATCAAGACCGTTCAGTTGGGATGGCCACTTGGCATGCCCTTGGTCAGAAAGCTGGAGCACGGGCTTTGGGAAATCCGTATCGACATGGGGCATGTCGTTGCCCGTGTACTGTTCACGATCATGGATGGAGTGATGTTCATGCTCCATGGATTCATCAAGAAAAGCCAGAAAACGCCTTCAGCAGATCTGGCTCTGGCCAGGCAACGCAAGGCCAGCTTACGGAGGTCAACTACATGAACCCGCATATCGGTTCGAACTTCGATGATTTTCTCGCCGAAGAGGGCATCCTCGAAGAGGTCACGGCGGCTGCGCTGAAACGGGTGATCGCCTGGCAACTGACGCAGGCGATGAAGCAGCAAAAGATCAGCAAGAAGGCCTTGGCCGAGCGTATGCACACCAGCCGGGCGGCGGTCGATCGAGCCTTGGATCAGACTGACGCTGGCATGACCTTGGCAACACTGGCCAGCGCAGCCAGGGCCTTGGGGCAGCGCGTGGAAATACGTCTCGTACCGGATGTCGCACCAGCCCGATGAAGCACAAACATGAAAAAGCCCGGCACAAGGCCGGGCTTCTTCATTTCAGGCGTCTGCCAATCAGTTGCCGTACACCGGCAGCTTCTTGCAGATGGCCTTGACCTTCTCACGTACGGCGTCGATCACCGCTTCGTTGTTCAGGTCGGCCAGGATGTCGCAGATCCAGCCGGCCAGTTCGCGGCACTCGGCTTCCTTGAAGCCACGGGTGGTGACGGCTGGGGTGCCGAAACGCAGGCCCGAAGTGACGAACGGCGAACGTGGGTCGTTCGGCACCGAGTTCTTGTTGACGGTGATGAAGGCCTTGCCCAGGGCGGCGTCGGCGTCCTTACCGGAGATTTCCTGCTTGATCAGCGACAGCAGGAACAGGTGGTTCTCGGTGCCGCCGGAGACGACGTCGAAGCCACGCTCAATGAACACGCTGGCCATGGCCTGGGCGTTTTTCACGACCTGCTGCTGGTAGGCCTTGAACTCAGGCTGCAGGGCTTCCTTGAAGCAGATCGCCTTGGCGGCGATGACGTGCTCCAGCGGGCCGCCTTGGGCGCCCGGGAAGACGGCGGAGTTCAGCTTCTTCTCGATGTCGGCGTTGGCACGGGCCAGGATCAGGCCGCCACGTGGACCGCGCAGGGTCTTGTGGGTGGTGGTGGTGACCACGTCGGCGAACGGTACAGGGTTCGGGTATACGCCAGCGGCGACCAGGCCGGCCACGTGGGCCATGTCGACGAACAGGTAGGCACCGACCTTGTCGGCGATTTCGCGGAAGCGTGGGAAATCCAGCACTTGCGAGTAGGCGGAGAAGCCGGCAACGATCATCTTCGGCTTGTGCTCGACAGCCAGGCGCTCGACTTCGTCGTAGTCGATCAGGCCGTTGGCGTCGATGCCGTACTGGATGGCGTTGTACAGCTTGCCCGAGGAGGAAACGCTGGCACCGTGGGTCAGGTGGCCGCCGTGGGCCAGGCTCATGCCCAGGATAGTGTCACCGGCCGACAGCAGGGCCAGGTAGACGGCGGCGTTGGCCTGGGAACCGGCGTGCGGCTGTACGTTGGCGTAGTCGGCGCCGAACAGCTCCTTGGCACGGTCGATGGCCAGTTGCTCGACGACGTCGACGTACTCGCAACCACCGTAGTAGCGCTTGCCTGGGTAGCCTTCGGCGTACTTGTTGGTCAGAACCGAACCCTGGGCCTCCATGACCGCCGGGCTGGTGTAGTTTTCCGAAGCGATCAGCTCGATATGCTCTTCCTGGCGCAGGGCTTCTTGCTGCATGGCTTCGAAGAGCTCGGCGTCGTACTTGGCAATGGTCAAATCACGGCTGAACATGGCGGTCCTCAAGGATCGGGCAGAATTGGGGGAGCATTCTAACCGATTGATTCGCCGCTGGCATATGAAGTGGCATCAAGTCGCGGACCAATGGGCTTCATGTTGCAGGCCGCGTGGCGACTGGGCTGGAGTTGACTTCTAGGTCCGGTTTTTTCCAGGCTGTTAAGAGGTCTGCGTGGGGGCGAAGGGCCCGCGCAGCGACTACTGGAACATGAACAACGTCTCGTTGCTGAACTGTGCCTCGAACTGGTTGGCCGGCATAGGCCGGCCGAACAGGTAGCCCTGCACCTCGTCGCAACCGTGCTCGCGCAGGAACTCCAGCTGCTCGTGGGTCTCAACCCCTTCGGCGATTACCGCGAGGTTGAGGCTGTGGGCCATGGCAATGATCGCCCGGGCGATCTGCGCGTCCTGCTCGCCTTCGGGCAGGCCATCGACGAAGGTACGGTCGATCTTCAGCACGTCGATGGGGAACTGCTTGAGGTAGTTGAGCGACGAGTAGCCGGTGCCGAAGTCGTCGACCGCGATGCTCAGGCCCAGGTTCTTCAGGCTGTCGAGGATCTGCATGGCCTCGTTGACCTCGCGCATCAGGATGCTTTCGGTCAGTTCCAGCTCCAGGCACGCTGGCGGCAGCCCGGTTTCATCGAGGATGGTGGCGATGCGCGTGCCCAGCTGGCCGTCGGAGAACTGCCGGGCGGAAATGTTCACCGACACCTTGGGTACCCGCACTTTCTGCTGGTGCCAGGCCTTGAGCTGGCGCGAGGCCTCGCGCAGCACCCAGTCACCGACGTCGACCACCAGGCCCAGTTCCTCGATCACCGGGATGAAGTCGCCCGGCGGCACCAGGCCGCGGGTTGGGTGACGCCAGCGCAGCAGCGCCTCGGCTCCGGTCAGGCGTTTGCCGTCGCCGCTGAACTGCGGCTGGTAATAGAGGATGAACTCGTTCTGCTCCAGGGCATGGCGCAGGTCGCTCTCCAGCTCCAGGCGCTCCAGGGCGCTGGCGTTCATGTCCGCCTGGTAGAACTGGAAGTTGTTCTTGCCGCGCTCCTTGGCGTGGTACATGGCCGTGTCGGCGTTCTTCATCAGCTGGCTGAGCTCGCTGCCATCCTGGGGGCTCAGGGCGATGCCGATACTGGCGGTGACGAAGAATTCGCGGTTTTCCAGGACGAACGGAGTGACCAGCCCGTCGAGGATGTGCTCGGCGACATGGATGGCGCGGTTGAGCGCCTGCTCGCGGCTGGCCTTGGGCTGCAGCAGCAGGGTGAATTCGTCGCCGCCCATGCGCGCCACTGTGTCGTCGTCGTCGACGCAGGCCAGCAGGCGCTCGGCCATGTCCTTGAGCATGCGATCGCCCGCCGCATGGCCAAGGGAGTCGTTGATCGGCTTGAAGCGGTCGAGGTCGAGGAACATCAGCACTACCCAGCCCTTCTGCCGCTCGGCCTGTTGCAGGGCCGTGTACAGGCGGTCCTGGAACAACGTGCGGTTGGGCAGGTGGGTGAGGGCGTCGTAGTAGGCCAGGCGGTGGATGCGCTGCTCGCTGGCCTTGCGTTCGCTGATGTCGGTGAAGAAGCACACATAGCTGGCCAGGTCGCCTTCATCGTCGAGCACCGCAGTGATGCCTACCCACGCCGGATAGTGCTCGCCGTTGCGCCGCTTCAGCCAGACCTCGCCTTCCCAGCTGCCGCGCTGGCTCAGTTGCTTGAGCACGTAGCCTTGCTGGGCGTTCTGTTGCTGCTCGACGGTGAGCATGCCGGGGAGCTGGTCGAGCACCTCGGCCACGGCATAGCCGCTGACGCGGGTGAACGCTTCGTTAGCCTGGACGATATAGCCGGCCGGGTCGGTGATGAGGATCGCCGAGGTGGAGTGCTCGAACACGGTCGCGGCCATGCGCAGGTCTTTTTCGGCCCGGCGTTGCTGGCTGATGTCGCGGCCCACGCCGAGCACCCCCTCGAAGCGCTCGTGTTCGTCCCACACCAGCACCAGGCGCAGCTCGATGGGGATCTTGCGGCCGTCGGCGCGCAGGCAGTCGAACAGGAACAACTGCGTGGGCAGGGTGCTGCGTAACTGGGCCAATTGCGTGCTGTCGTCCAGCACCTGGCTGACGCGCTCGAGCAGGTTGTAGACACCGCTGAGCTGGGCCGGGTTGGCAATGATCGACTGCCAGCCGTTGGCGAAGATCCAGTCGGCCTGGTAGCCCAGCACCGCCTGCACCGAAGGGCTGACATAGTTGAGCTGCAGCTGGCTGTCGGTGGAGAAGATCACGTCGCTGATGCTCTCGGCGAGCATGCGGTAGCGCTGTTCGCTGTCGCGCAGGGACTCGCTGGCCTCGATCTGCACGGTGACATCCTTGCCCACGCCGATGATGCGCGTGACCAGGCCTTCACTGTCGCGGGTCAGCACCTGCTCGCGGATGTCGTAGCAACGCCAGCCGCCATCGCGGTGGCGGAAGCGCAGCTGGCAGTGCAGTGACTGGCCGTAGCCGGTGTCACGCTGCTGCTGGCGCAGGTCGCGGTAGTGCTCGGCGTCGCCGGGATGCAGGAGCATCTCCCAGAAGCGGTCGCCCATCTGCGCCAGTTCCGCGCGGTCGTAACCCAGGGTCTGGCCAAGGTGGCGGTTGCTGAAGATCATCCGCTGGCTGTCAACGTCCTGCACGTAGAGTTGGTCGGGCACGGTGCGTACCACGTCCGACCAGAAGCCCTCGCGTTCGAGCAGCGACAGCTCCACCTGCTTGCGGCTGGTGATGTCGCTGATGCTCAGGATCACTGCCTGGTAGTCGCGACGCTGCTGTGGCAGGCGGGCCATCAGCCACAAGTGCAGTTCGCCGCCCAGCGGGGCCGGCAGGCGCACCTCCAGTTCGAGCTGCGGGCGCTCTTCGATCAACGCGTCGATCAACTGCATGCCGACACTGTCGCGGCCGTCGCCACTGCCATCGATCAGGCGCTGCCGGGCGCCTTCGTGGCAGTCGACGTTGAGCAGTTGGCGGGCCACCTGGTTGATCTCGGTGATCTTCAGCTCCGTGAGCAGCGAGCGGCGCAGCTTGGTGTCCAGGGCCAGGCTCTGCTTGAGCGCGGCGCGGTTGCGCAGGTGGTAGCGGTCGAGTTGCCCCGGCAGGCTCGAAAGATCGAGCACGCACAGGGCCACGCCGGTGCCCTCGAAGATTTCCTGGTAACGCCGGCGGTCTTCCTGCAAGGCGCGTTGGCGGCGGCGCATGTTGATCAGCGCCAGCACCGGCAGCAGTGCGCAGAACAGCACCAGCACGCATTTGCCGAGCAGCGCCGGGAGCAGCCTGTCGCGGGCCAGGCCGGCATCGAACAGGCCACGCAGTTGCCAGGTGCTGTTGTCGATGAAGGCAAGCATCACGCTTTGCAGAGGCTCTTCGCTGGTCTGCCGGTCCCCATGGCGCTCGATGACCGCGCCGCTGCGGCTGTTTTCCAGCAGCCACAAGGGATGGGTGGGGCCGTCAAGATGACGGGTCAGCTCCTGGTAGTAGTCGGGGCTCAGGCGCAGCAACCAGTAGCCGCGGTCTTGCTCGGTCGGCTGGCGCAGCAGCAGGTAGACCCGCTGATTGTCGGCATCGTTGCCATAGAAAAATGCACGGCCCTGGTTCAGTTGCAACAGGTCGTCAATCAGCTGACGGTCGGGTGAGCCAGCGAGGGTGTCACTGCGCACCTGCCCGGTGGCGTCAAGCCAGGCCAGGTCGCGCAGGGCCGGCAGGCGGGCCTGCAAGGTGGCGAGCAGGCTTGGCAGGGCGGCAGGCGCCGGAGGTTTGACGTAGGGCTGGACCAGGTTCAACGATTGCTGGGCCTTGAGCGCCATGTTCAGGCTCAGGTGGTCGGCCAGTTCTGCGCTGGTGGCCAGGCTTTGCTGGCGCAGGTCGTCCTGGGTATGGCGGAACTGGGCGAACAGTTGCCATAGCAGCAGACCCAGCAGAACCAGGGCGAGCAGGGCCAAAGCCCCCTTGAGCGAGCCACGCAGGTGTGTGCCGGCCGTGGAATCGGCAGGACGCAGGGATGACGGTTGCGTGAGATTGGTCAAGCGTTGGGTCCTGCGATTGGGCTGACGATGGCAGGGGTTGCGTTCTCGCGGCATGCACGGCCCGTGCCGTGGTTGCTGGGCGCACTATAAGACGCATGCGGGAAGCCGACTAGCATGCCTTCAAATATGGCAAAGTGCCAGTCCGCATGTCCGATGCCGGGCGGCAGCTGGTCATGCCGGTTCGGCAAGTCCCTGCAACCTGTGCGAGAATGCCGCCCGCTTCATAGTCAACGCATCGGAGATGTACGGTTTTGGTTACCCACTATTCCACCAATGGCCTCGATTCCGCCTGCGGGCGTAGCAGTGAGACGCTGGTCAGCACTGCCGTGGCCGAGGACGTATCCTGCAAGACCTGCCAGCGCTCGCTGGCCAAGCCGGACGCGGCTGCCGCCAGTGCCAACAAGACGCCGTCGCTGGCCGAATTGCGCAAATCGGCCAAGGCTGCCGCCGAGCCGGTCGCACAGGTTGCCGCTCAACCCGCCGCCAAGCCCACTGCCGCGCCTGCCAAGGCCGTGAGCAAGCCGGCTGGCAAACCTGCCCGCAGTGGCGGCTTCAGCGTCAAGTCCGCCTGGGCCGCACGCCTGGCCGAGCAGTCGGACCGTTGCCGCCTGCCACGTGGCAAGGCCAGGCAGTCGCACGTCTGAGCCCGCGCCAAGCCCGCCCCACCCGTGCCGGCGTGGGTGCGGGCTTGCCCCGCGAAGGCCGCCGAGCGGTCCCGCCATCTACCTCATCTGTGCAACGCCGCGACTTGGCGTAGAATGGCCCACTTTGTTCAATGACCCCGTAATCACATCCCCTGGCCAATGCCGGGGCGCGTGTCTTTACCTATCTGATAGAGGGCTTGGTTTTGGCTCAATACGTCTACACCATGCATCGGCTGAGCAAGGTCGTGCCGCCGAAGCGGGAAATTCTCAAGAACATTTCCCTGTCGTTCTTCCCAGGTGCCAAGATCGGCGTGCTGGGCCTGAACGGCGCTGGTAAATCGACCCTGCTGCGGATCATGGCGGGCGTCGACAAGGAATTCGACGGCGAAGCCCGTCCGATGCCCGACATCAACGTCGGCTACCTGCCCCAGGAGCCGCAGCTGGATCCGAGCAAGACCGTGCGTGAAGTGGTCGAGGAAGCGGTCAGCGTGATCAAGGACGCCCAGGCTCGCCTGGACGAGGTTTACGCCGCCTATGCCGACCCGGATGCCGACTTCGACAAGCTGGCCGCTGAACAGGCCAAGCTCGAGGCCATCCTGCAGGCCGCCGACGGCCACAACCTCGAGCGCCAGCTGGACGTCGCCGCCGATGCCCTGCGCCTGCCGGCTTGGGAGGCGAAGATCGAGCACCTGTCCGGTGGCGAGAAGCGCCGCGTGGCCCTGTGCCGTCTGCTGCTGTCGGCCCCCGACATGCTGCTGCTGGACGAACCGACCAACCACCTGGACGCCGACTCGGTAGCCTGGCTGGAGCGCTTCCTGCACGACTTCCCCGGCACCGTGGTGGCGATCACCCACGACCGTTACTTCCTCGACAACGTCGCCGGCTGGATCCTCGAGCTGGACCGCGGCGCCGGCATCCCGTACGAAGGCAACTATTCGGGCTGGCTGGAAGCCAAGTCGGACCGTCTGGCGCAGGAATCCAAGCAGCAGAGCGCCCACGAGAAGGCCATGAAAGAGGAACTGGAGTGGGTGCGCAAAGGCGCCAAGGCCCGCCAGTCCAAGTCCAAGGCCCGTCTGCAGCGCTTCGAAGAGATGCAGTCGCAGGAATTCCAGAAGCGCAGCGAGACCAACGAGATCTACATCCCGGCAGGTCCGCGCCTGGGCGACAAGGTCATCGAGTTCAAGAACGTCACCAAGGGCTACGGTGATCGCGTGCTGATCGACAACCTGTCGTTCGCCATGCCCAAGGGCGCCATCGTTGGCGTGATCGGTGGTAACGGTGCCGGTAAATCGACCCTGTTCCGCATGCTGATGGGCAAGGAGCAGCCGGACTCGGGCAGCATCGAGATCGGTGAAACCGTGCAGCTGGCCTGCGTCGACCAGAGCCGCGAGGACCTGGACGGCAGCAAGACCGTGTTCCAGCAGATCTCCGACGGCTCCGACCAGATCCGCATCGGCAGCTACGAGATCCCGTCGCGCACCTACGTCGGCCGCTTCAACTTCAAGGGCGGCGACCAGCAGAAGTTCGTCAAGGACCTCTCCGGTGGTGAGCGTGGCCGCCTGCACCTGGCCCTGACCCTGAAGGAGGGCGGTAACGTCCTGCTGCTCGACGAACCGTCCAACGACCTCGACGTCGAAACCCTGCGTTCGCTGGAGGAAGCCCTGCTGGACTTCCCGGGCGCCGCCATCGTGATTTCCCACGACCGTTGGTTCCTGGACCGTGTGGCCACTCACATCCTGGCGTACGAAGACGACTCAAGCGTGGTGTTCTTCGAAGGCAACTACACCGAGTACGAAGCCGATCGCAAGAAGCGCCTGGGCGATGCTGCTGCCCAGCCGCACCGCGTGCGTCACAAGAAACTGGCCCAGTAAGCCGGTTTTCGCTGCACAACGATGGGGCCCTCAGGGGCCCCATTTTTGTGCCTGGCTTTCAGGGATGAGGAGGGCTGCGTGGGAGCGGGCTTGCCCCGCGATTGCGACGTTACAGGAGATCGAGGAGCGGGTTTTCTCTCACAAGTACGCCCAGAAAACTTGTATACAGTTATAGAAAACGCACCAATTAATTTCATAAAAACGACATTGCGCCCTGTTCCAGTGCGATTGGTTCTTGGTACATTCCCGAAAAAACCAAAAACAATCCCTCTCTTGGTGAGATGTCTACCATGATCGAATCTGTCGACGATTTCCTGGCCCGACTGCAACAACGCGACCCGGCCCAGCCCGAATTCCACCAGGCCGTGGAGGAGGTGCTGCGCAGCCTGTGGCCTTTCCTAGAAGCCAACCCTCACTACCTGCAGGCAGGCATTCTCGAACGCATGGTCGAACCCGAGCGCGCCGTGCTGTTCCGTGTGTCGTGGGTCGATGACCAGGGCAAGGTCCAGGTCAACCGCGGCTACCGCATCCAGATGAGCAGCGCCATCGGCCCGTACAAGGGCGGCCTGCGCTTCCACCCGTCGGTCAACCTGGGCGTGCTCAAGTTCCTGGCCTTCGAGCAGGTGTTCAAGAACTCGCTGACCTCGCTGCCCATGGGCGGCGGCAAAGGCGGCTCGGACTTCGACCCGAAGGGCAAGAGCGACGCCGAAGTGATGCGCTTCTGCCAGGCGTTCATGAGCGAGCTGTACCGCCACATTGGCGCCGACCTGGATGTGCCAGCGGGTGACATCGGCGTCGGTGCCCGTGAGATCGGCTTCCTGTTCGGCCAGTACAAGCGCCTGGCCAACCAGTTCACTTCGGTGCTGACCGGCAAGGGCATGACCTATGGCGGCAGCCTGATCCGCCCGGAGGCCACCGGCTACGGCTGCGTGTACTTCGCCGAAGAGATGCTCAAGCGCCGCGACCAGCGCATCGACGGTCGTCGCGTGGCGATCTCAGGTTCCGGTAACGTCGCCCAGTACGCAGCGCGCAAGGTCATGGACCTGGGCGGCAAGGTGATCTCGCTGTCCGATTCCGAAGGCACGCTGTACGCCGAAGCCGGCCTGACCGACGCCCAGTGGGAGGCCGTGATGGAGCTGAAGAACGTCAAGCGCGGCCGCATCAGCGAGCTGGCCGAGCAGTTCGGCCTGGAGTTCCGCAAAGGCCAGACACCCTGGAGCCTGGCATGCGATATCGCCCTGCCGTGCGCGACGCAGAACGAACTGGGCGCCGAAGACGCCCGTACCCTGTTGCGCAATGGCTGCATCTGCGTAGCCGAAGGGGCCAACATGCCGACCACCCTGGAGGCTGTGGATATCTTCATCGAGGCCGGCATTCTCTACGCGCCGGGCAAGGCGTCCAATGCCGGCGGCGTGGCCGTGTCTGGCCTGGAGATGTCGCAGAACGCCATGCGCCTGCTGTGGACGGCCGGGGAGGTGGACAGCAAGCTGCACCACATCATGCAGTCGATCCACCATGCCTGCGTGCACTATGGCGAAGAGGCCGATGGCAGCATCAACTACGTCAAGGGCGCCAACATCGCCGGCTTCGTCAAGGTAGCTGACGCGATGCTGGCCCAGGGCGTGGTCTGATTCGATAACTTGGGGCCGCTTCGCGCCGAAAGGGGCGCGAAGCGGCTGCGGTGATTTCAGCACTCACCCAGAATGGCCAGCACCTCGATCATCTGGTCCCCCGCCGGCCGTCGCCACAACACTTCATCCCCAGGCCCGGCCCCCAGAAGCGCCCGCCCCAGCGGCGAGCCCCAGTTGACCAACCCCTGGGCGGCATCGGCCTGATCCTCGCCCACCAGTTGCACCTGATGCTCCTGGTCATGCTCATCGACGAACCGCACCAGGCTGCCGATCTGCACTTTCTCCGTGGACGTTGCAGCAGGTACCACCTGCGCGCTCTGTACCCGGGCGGTGAAATAGCGCAGGTCGCGCTCGGTATCGGCCAGCCGCTGCTTGTCGGCATCGCCCTCGGCCTGCAGCTCGGCGCGCAATGCATTGAGCACGGCCACTCGCTGCTGCAACTGTGCCAGGCCGTTGGCGGTGACGTAGTTGGGCTGATCGCTGACCAGGCGCTCGACCGGCTGGCTGGCCTGGGCGGCGGCCTGGTCTTCATTGACGAATGCTCGGCTCATGGTTGGCCTCCTTGTGCTGGAGACCATGGTGGCAGGCTGCGGGTTTCAATAGTTGTCCGTTTGCGACGTCAATTGCGGCGATAGGCGCGTGCGGCGCCTTGATCCTTCTCTTGCTGCCAGTCGCGGTCACGCTCGTCCCAATAGCGTTCGCGATACTCGCGCAGGTCTTCGTTGGACTGCATGGCGTGACACTGGCGAAAGCCGTCGTCCCAGCCGCTTTCGTACTGGCGGTTGTGCAGGTAGCGCGGGACATCCTTGCGAAAGTCCCCGGCCATCAGCCCGGCGGCCTGGCGACCGCTGCTGCAACCGTCCTGAAAGCCGTCGGCGTAGGCGGGCGGGTAGCCCTGGTTGACCATCTGTTCATGGGTGGTTTCGCAACCCGCCAGCAGCAAGAAGCACAAGCCTAACCAATACCGCGACATGACCACAGGACCCTCGGATTGATACCGCAAAGTCTAGGTCGGGAATTGTTGGCACGATGTCAAAACGCTGTCGAAGGATTGCACCGGGACTGGGACCGCAAAGCGGCCCAGGTGCTCAGTACTGATACCACTTCAACTCCAGCATCACCTCGTTCTGCGCCGTGGCCAGGTGGCTGAACTGTCGCGAGGCACTCAACCGCAAGCCCAGGTCGCGGCTGATCTCCCACTGCTGGTTCAGGCTCACGCTGCGCCGCACTTCGCCGTTGGTGAAATAATCACCCTTTGCCTCAAGCGTCAGGTTGCCCAGCGGGTTGCGCCACAACAGCCCGCCGTTGAACCCGGCGGCGGGCGAGATGAATTCGGCGAAGTCGTTGTGATGCTCGACCCGCACCGTGCCCAGGGCAAAGCCCAGCAAGTCGTCACCCAGTTGCCAGGTGCCGCCGGCGCCGCCGTTGACATGGCTGACCAGCACCTCGTCGTCATGCTTGCCCGGCACGCGTTCCAGGCCACCGGCGACCTGCCACGACCAGGGCTTGAGCAGTTCGTTGCGCGGTGTCAGCGAGCGGATGGTGGCCAGGTCCAGGCGTTGTACCTGCCAGTCGTTGCCCTCGTATTGGCGCAGCTTGAGTTGCAGGATCTCGATCTGCGCGCCGAGGGGGAAACTGTCCATGTTGTCGTTGAGGTCGTGGTACGCCATGCGCAGGCCATACTCGGCGTAGGCGCGGTCCTCGCGGGTACCCACCCCCAGTTGCCAGGTGCGCGACTGGTGGCCGTCCTCCGGCAGGCCGGGCCGCTCGATCTGCAATGGCGGCGGCGGGTTGCGGTTGATCGCCCTGAGCAGTTCATAGCTGCGGCCGGCCTGGGCCGGATCACGTTCCTGGCCATTGGCGCGGTAGCGTTCCAGGCGATAGGCGGCATCCTGCACCAGCGCCTGGCGGTCGCGGGGCAGGGCGGTGAAAGAGGGGCTTTGCAACTGCGCGGTGTCGGCGCTGATGGCCAGCACCTGCTGCTTTTCTTCATGGTCCAGCGGCTCGGCACGGGCCAGCAGTTCACGCTCGCGGGACGGGCGGTAGCGCACGTCCGCCACCAGCCCGGACTGTTTCACCGCCTTCACGGTGTCGGTAGGGATGGCGGTCAGCGGGAACTGCGAGGTCAGGTCCAGGCTGGGGCGTGCCACCTGCAACAGCTCCAGCAGACGATAGGAGCAGTTCTCGTCGAAGAAGAAATAGTCGAACTTGATCTGCTTGAGTTCCCACACATGCTCGACCATGCGCCCGGTCTCTTCGGGCGTCAGGTCCAGCTGGTACTCCCACAGGTCGCGGTTTTCCAGGCTGCGGTACTCGGACAGCTTTTCCTGGTAGGGCATCATCGCGAACAGCCCGGGATAGCCGCCCATCAGGCCTTTCCAGGCATAGAGGATGCTGTTGTCGCTGCCCTCGATGTAGGCGCCGAAGTTGATCGCGTAGCTCAGCAGCGTGGTGTCGTCACGCCGGGTATTGGACTGGTCGATGCGCAGCAGCGTATGGCCGAACATCGACGACGGGCTGTTGAGATAGGCCGCCGGGAAGATCAGCGCCGCGCTGTGCGGGTCGATCGACTTGTACCAGGTATCGAATTCCTGGCAGGCCGGGCTCGGCAGATCGGTGAGGGCCAGTTGTTCGCGCAGCCAGCGGGTCCGCGCGGGGAACACGCACTGGGCGTGCTTGTCGCCCAGGCTGGCCGGGGCATACAGCGCGGCGACCGTGGCCTGCAGCTCCTGATCCGGGTGGTGCGCGCCATCCTCGGCGAGAAAGAAGCGCGGGTCGTCCACATAGCTGCGCCAACCGCCAAGCTTGGCAGTCTCGTAGTGTCCGAGGGCGATCCAGTAGGGCGTGGCCGCCAACTGCTGGACGCGGGCCGGGTCAAGCTGTGGGGTGGCATGAAGCGGTGCGCTGACAATCAGCGCCAGGGAAGCGAGGCGTTTGAGCATGTCGGGCAACTACATCCTGATGATGCCGGAAGGTGAAGCGCCAAACCCGCCCCGGTACCGGGGCGGGAGGCGTGGTACTCAGGCCTCGGTGGCGTACTTGGCCAGTTGCGGGTCGCTCTTGAGCACCGCCAGGGTGTTGGAATGGACAGTCTCGGCAGTCACGTCGGCGCTGCTGAAGATCTGCTGGAAGTGCTCGTGGGTGACAGCGGCGAAATGCGCGCGGTCTTCAGGCGCCACACCGAGGACCACGGCATAGGTGGTCAGGGCTTCGCCCTGGCCCTGGGCCATGTCTTCGGAGAGCTCGTTCATCATGCCGTTCATGGCGAACCAGGATTTGCCGCCATAGGTGAGTGCGGCTTTGGTCGAGCAGCCGTTGGTGCCCGAGGTCATGCCGAAGGTTGCGTTGCCGGAGGTGCCGTTGGTGGTGGAGGCCAGGAAGTGGGCCGGCGTGCCGCGCTGGCCCTCGAACAGCAGGTTGCCCCAGCCGCAGTTCGGGCCGCCTGGCGCTTCGGCCATGGCGTTGATCGAGACAGCGGCGAACAGAGTACCCAGAAGAATCCGTTTCATAGCGTTGTTCTCTTTCTCAAGTGACGTACCAATGGTCAGGGTTCTGGCAACGCGGTTGCCAGGGCGGGAGGATTTCCATCCCCCTGCGCAGCTTGGAGTTTAGGCACGATCCAAAGGTTGCGTTGTTTATTGCGAAAAATTGCTTGCGTGATTGCCTGGCTTGGGCTGTGACATAAAGTCCCACGGAGCCTTGCCGCTGCGCGCTGGCAGCGCCAGAATGCCTTTCATCCGCCCCGCCGAAGTAAGGAAACCCAATGCCCGATCCTGTCGCCTCGCGCCTGCGTCTCGCGCCAGAAGCCCTGACCCGGCGTTTCTCCGCTGAACAGTTTGCTTTTTCCAATACCGACGATCTGGAGCCGTTTCGTGGTGTGCTGGGCCAGGAGCGTGCCGTCGAGGCCCTGCAGTTCGGCGTGGCGATGCCGCGCCCCGGTTACAACGTGTATGTGATGGGCGAGCCCGGCACAGGCCGGTTCTCCTTCGTCAAGCGTTACCTCAAGGCCGAGGGCAAGCGCCAGCACACCCCGGCCGACTGGCTGTACGTCAACAACTTCGAGGACTCCCGCGAGCCACGCGCGCTGGAACTTCCGGCTGGCAGCGCCCAGGCGTTCCTCGCCGACATGAACGGCCTGATCGACAACCTGTTGGCCACGTTCCCGGCCGTGTTCGAGCACCCTTCCTACCAGCAGAAGAAGAGCGCCATCGACCGCGCCTTCAACCAGCGCTATGACCGGGCGCTGGATGTGATCGAGCGTGCTTCGCTGGAGAAGGACGTGGCGTTGTACCGCGACAGCAGCAATGTCGCCTTTACCCCCATGGCCGATGGCAAGGCGCTGGACGAAGCCGAATTCGCCCAACTGCCTGAGGAGTTGCGCGAGCGCTTCCACGACGATATCGCCGAACTCGAGGAGCGCCTGAACGAGGAGCTCTCCAGCCTGCCGCAATGGAAACGCGAATCGAACAACCAGTTGCGCCAGCTCAACGAGGAGACCATCACCCTCGCCCTGCAGCCGCTGCTGGCGCCGCTGTCGGAAAAGTACGCGGAAAACGCAGCGGTGTGCGCCTACCTGCAATCGCTGCAATTGAACCTGCTGCGCACCGTGGTCGAGCAACTGGTCGATGACAGCAAGACCGACGCGGTGGCGCGCAAGATGCTCGAGGAGCAGTACGCGCCCAACCTGGTGGTCGGCCACCCGGGCAAAGGTGGAGCTCCGGTGGTGTTCGAGCCGCATCCTACCTACGACAACCTATTCGGTCGCATCGAATACAGCACCGACCAGGGGGCGCTGTACACCTCCTATCGCCAGCTTCGCGCCGGTGCGTTGCACCGCGCCAATGGCGGCTTCCTGATTCTTGAAGCCGAGAAGATGCTCGGCGAGCCCTTTGTCTGGGACGCGCTCAAGCGTGCCTTGCAGTCGCGCAAACTGAAGATGGAGTCGCCGCTGGGCGAACTGGGTCGTGTCGCCACCGTGAGCCTGACGCCGCAGGTGATCCCGCTCAGCGTCAAGCTGGTGATCATCGGCTCGCGCCAGCTGTACTACGCGCTGCAGGACCATGACCCGGATTTCCAGGAGATGTTCCGGGTGTTGGTGGACTTCGATGAAGACATGCCCATGGTCGACGAGAACCTGGAGCAGTTCGCCCAGTTGCTGCGCACCCGCACCAACGAGGAAGGCATGGCGCCGCTGACCAGCGATGCGGTGGCGCGTCTGGCCACCTACAGCGCGCGCCTGGCCGAGAACCAGTCGCGCTTGTCGGCCCGTATCGGCGACCTGTTCCAGCTGGTCAGCGAGGCCGACTTCATCCGCCAGCTGGCCAGCGAGAGCATGACCGACGCCGGCCACATCGAGCGGGCCCTCAAGGCCAAGGCCCAGCGCACCGGACGGGTGTCGCAGCGGGTGCTCGACGACATGCTCGCCGGGATCATCCTGATCGACACCGAAGGTGCGGCAATCGGCAAGTGCAACGGCTTGACCGTGCTCGAGGTCGGAGATTCGGCGTTCGGCATGCCGGCGCGGATTTCCGCCACCGTCTACCCGGGCGGCAGCGGCATCGTCGACATCGAGCGCGAGGTCAACCTGGGGCAGCCGATCCACTCCAAGGGTGTGATGATCCTCACCGGCTACCTGGGCAGTCGCTATGCCCAGGAATTCCCCCTGGCGATCTCGGCGAGCATCGCGTTGGAGCAGTCCTACGGCTACGTCGATGGTGACAGCGCCTCGCTGGGGGAGGCGTGCACGCTGATCTCGGCGTTGTCGCGCACCCCGCTCAAGCAGTGTTTCGCCATTACCGGTTCGATCAACCAGTTTGGCGAGGTGCAGGCGGTCGGTGGGGTCAACGAGAAGATCGAAGGCTTCTTCCGTCTTTGCGAAGCCCGTGGCCTGACCGGTGAGCAAGGGGTGATCATCCCGCGTGCCAACGTCGCTACGCTGATGCTCGATGAGCGGGTGGTGCAGGCGGTCGAGGCCGGTCGCTTCCATGTCTATGCCGTAAGCCAGGCCGACGAAGCCTTGAGCCTGCTGGTTGGCGAGGAGGCTGGTGAGATGGATGACAAGGGCGAGTTCGCCGAGGGCAGTGTCAACGCCCGGGTGGTCGAGCGCTTGCGGGTGATTGCCGAAATGATCAGCGAAGAAGAAATCAAGGAAGCCGAGAAAGAGCGCCTGGAGGAGGTCATCGCCCAGGCCAAGCCCGCTTAAGTCAATAAACTGGCGCTGGAGGCTAAGTGCTACCGTTCAGCGCCAGTTTTCCAACTTTTGCCTCGGCTCGGCTACAGTGGAACTTAAGGACGTTGTCAGGGTTCAGGATGGAAACAGCCTGATGGTTTCAGGCTGAACAGGGCTTTACAGAGGGGACGCCGCCATGCGCAACCTCAGCCTCACCCGCCAGTGCCTGGGCCTGGTGACCCGCATCGAATGCAGCATCCGCCCACTGGCCGGGGACAATGGCATGTGGACCTTGCTGTTCGCCGCCGGCATGGCCGGTGAACAACCCTCGGCGATCAAGGCCCAGGGCCCATTCCATGGGCCGATGGTGGCCGAATCGGTGATGAACGCCATCGTCGACAGCCTCACCCTCCATGGCTATCAGGTCGCTGAAGATCCGCAGATCTGGTGCCTGCACCTGCAGGCGCAGTTGCGCCGGATCAATGGTGAACGTTGCCGGAACCTTGGGGATTATCAGTTCCATCCCGAAACCTGACCCAATGATCGCATCGCCAGCAAGCTCCCACACACCTGACCTGTGGGAGCCGGCTTGCTGACGATAGGGTATCGAGGATGTATCGGGCCTGCGGCAACTGACCGCAGGCTTTTGCTGTCACAGGTGGCTGGATATACTCGCGCTCGCTTTTCCAGTCACTTCAGAGTCCCTTATTGTCCATGGAACGTATCCTTGAAAACGCGATGTATGCCTCGCGCTGGCTGCTCGCCCCGATCTACTTCGGCCTCTCGCTGGGCCTGCTGGCACTGGCCCTGAAGTTCTTCCAGGAAATCATCCATGTCCTGCCCAACGTCTTCACCCTCGCCGAAGCCGACCTGATCCTGGTGATCCTGTCACTGATCGACATGTCGCTGGTTGGCGGCCTGCTGGTAATGGTGATGATCTCCGGCTACGAGAACTTCGTCTCGCAGCTGGACATTGACGAGAGCAAGGAAAAGCTCAACTGGCTGGGCAAGATGGATTCCTCGTCGTTGAAGATGAAGGTCGCCGCGTCGATTGTCGCCATTTCCTCGATCCACCTGCTGCGGGTGTTCATGGATGCGCAGAACATCTCCACCGACTACCTGATGTGGTACGTGATCATTCACATGACCTTCGTCATTTCGGCATTCGTCATGGGTTACCTGGATCGCATCACCAAGCACTGATCGTCTGCTCTCATCGCGGGCTGGTCCCGCGATGCTTTTCAGCTCCTGACGGATGGTGGCTTGTACTTTCAGCAGGTCTGTACAAAAAATGAGCACTCATGCGTGGTTCCCGCAGCGAGGTGCGCCCATGAACCTGCATCAGCTCAATACCGAGGCCAGGGCTGGCCATGTCGACGAACTCAACCTGATCGCCATCGAAGGCGGTGATTACCTGCTCGAGGCCCGGGTCAAGGGCCGCGCCCACCCACTCGACGACCCGCGTGGTCAACGCTTGCGCGTGCATTCGGTCGAGGATGCGCGCCTGCTTCTGCAATCGATCCCCCTGCTGTCGCTGAACCTGGTGCACTGGTCCGTGCAGGACGAGATGTGCGGCATGGGCACGCACCCGGAAGAAGACCTCAAAGTCCCGATTTCCCAGCGTTCGGCCTGGTAGCTGCTTCGCGCGGCGCCAGTGTGCTAGGCTGCTCGCCCTTTTCATCAGGGCGCGGATGCAGTGCGCCCTCAAGCGGAGCACGCCAATGTCCGAACTCATCCTGTCCACCGACGAATCCCGCGTCAGCTACGGCATCGGCCGTCAGCTGGGTGGCCAGCTGCGCGACAACCCGCCACCGGGCGTCAACCTGGACGCCATCGTCGCCGGCCTGACCGACGCCTTCAACGGCGCCGACAGCCGCGTCAGCGAAGAAGACCTGTCGGCGGCCTTCAAGGTCATCCGTGAAGTGATGCAGGCCGAAGCTGCTGCCAAGGCCGAAGCCGCCGCTGCCGCCGGCAAGGAATTCCTGGCTGACAATGCCAAGCGTGAAGGCATCGTGACCCTGGCCTCGGGCCTGCAGTACGAAGTGCTGACCGCAGGCGACGGCGCCAAGCCGTCCCGCGAAGACAACGTGCGTACTCACTACCACGGCACCCTGATCGACGGCACCGTGTTCGACAGCTCCTACGATCGTGGCCAGCCTGCCGAATTCCCGGTTGGCGGTGTGATTGCCGGCTGGACCGAGGCCCTGCAACTGATGAATGCCGGCAGCAAATGGCGCCTGTACGTGCCGAGCGAGCTGGCCTACGGCGCCCAGGGCGTCGGCAGCATCCCGCCGCACAGCACCCTGGTGTTCGACGTCGAGCTGCTCGACGTTCTGTAATACCTTCGGGGCCGCTCTGCGGCCCATTCGCGGGCAAGCCTGCTCCCACAGGAACAGCACAAGACCTTAGGTCGTTGCGATCAGTGTGGGAGCCGGCTTGCCGGCGATGGGGGCAGGCCTGCTAAATTCAGTTCCAATCCGTTCCCCCCGGGCGCAATGCCCGCGCATAGCAAAACAGGAACAGGTTCCTCACCAGCTCCTTGAGCACTCCTGGCTCACTCGAATTCAGCCCCATGAGGTCCAGGTCGCCCTGGTCGCGCAGTTCATCGAGCGCGTCTTCCTCGAGCACGGCGCAGACCTCGCCAGTCTCGCGATGCAGGATACGCAGGTAAGGGTGGGGGCGGTCGAGCCAGGCGTCGATCAGATAGGTCATGGCTACTCTCCTTGGATAGCGGTTCCAATGAGAATAATTCTTATTATCAAAATAGCAAGAGACTATTGGAAGAATTCTTCCGAATGGTCCCGGCGATCCTGTTGCAGGATCTGTCAGGGCCGCCCGTTGGGCAGCCCCGTAGGGCAGGCGATCAGACCTTGCGCACGAACTCGGACTTGAGTTTCATCGCGCCGATACCGTCGATCTTGCAATCGATGTCGTGGTCGCCGTCGCACAGACGGATGTTCTTGACCTTGGTGCCGACCTTGACCACCAGGGACGAACCCTTGAC
Organism: Pseudomonas sp. RC3H12; assembly: GCF_018596375.1. NCBI lineage: Bacteria > Pseudomonadati > Pseudomonadota > Gammaproteobacteria > Pseudomonadales > Pseudomonadaceae > Pseudomonas > Pseudomonas sp. RC3H12. The sequence goes on from NZ_CP075595.1 coordinate 5,704,709, forward strand.
CTTGAGATCCTTGATCACGGTAACGGTGTCGCCGTCCTGCAGGACGTTGCCGACCGAATCCTTTTTCACCACGTCGTCGCTGGCGGCTTCGGCTTCGCCGTTGGCCGACCACTCGTGGGCGCATTCGGGGCAGATCAGTTGGGTGCCATCCTCATAGGTGTATTCGGAGTTGCATTGGGGGCAGGGTGGCAGAGTGCTCACGGCTTTTCCTTTCAAGTACAGGCGGGTAAAGGCGCACATTGTATAGGGTTTAGTGATTTCCTGCACAAAAGCATCGCGGGGCAAGCCCGCTCCCACACCATGATGTGCTGGCGTGGGAGCGGGCTTGCCCCGCGATAGGGGTGATGCGATGTATCAGTGCGTACGCGCTACTGCAAACTCGCTCAGCTCTACCAGTGCATCCCGGTACTCGCTGGCCGGCAGCACTTCCAGGCAGGCAATGGCGCGGGCGACGTAGTCGCGGGCCATCTGCGCGGTGTAGTCCAGGGCGCCGGACGCCTCGACGGCGATGCGGATCTGCTCCAGGTCCTCCAGGCCACCCTTCTGGATCGCCTGGCGCACCAGCGCGGCCTGCTCCGCGGTGCCTTCGCGCATGGTGTAGATCAGCGGCAGGGTCGGCTTGCCTTCGGCCAGGTCGTCACCGACGTTCTTGCCCAGGGTCTCGGAGTCGCCCTTGTAGTCGAGCAGGTCGTCGACCAGCTGGAAGGCCACCCCCAGGTGGTCGCCGAAGGTGCGCAGGGCTTCGCGCTGCGCGTCCGTGGCGCCGGCCAGGGCTGCGGCGCTGTGGGTCGAGGCTTCGAACAGCATCGCGGTCTTGCCGCGGATGACGTCCATGTAGATTTCCTCGGTGGTGCTGGCATCACGCACGCGCGACAGCTGCAGCACTTCACCTTCGGCGATCACCCGGGTGGCCTTGGAGAGGATCTGCATGACCGGCATCGAGCCCAGCTCGACCATCATCTCGAACGAGCGCGAATAGAGGAAGTCGCCCACCAGCACGCTCGGCGCGTTGCCCCACAGGGCATTGGCGGTGGAGCGGCCACGGCGCATGCCGGACATGTCGACCACGTCGTCGTGCAGCAGGGTGGCGGTGTGCAGGAACTCGATGGTCGCCGCCAGCAGGCGCAGGTCGTCGCCCTCGCGGCCCAGGGCCTTGCCGCACAGCAGCACCAGCAGGGGGCGCAGGCGTTTGCCGCCGGCGGACGTGATATAGTCGCCGATCTTCGATACCAGCGGCACGCGCGAGGTCAGCTGCTTCTTGATGATCTCGTCGACGGCGCTGAAGTCATCAGCTACCGCGCGGTAGAAGGTTTGGGGTTGCATCGGCTGCTCCATTGAGGTTGCGCGGCATGCTAGGTCGCAGGTACCGGTGTGTCAAGGCGCGGTGGCCGTGGCCCCGGGCCGGTACTTGCAAGCATTTATGGGGTTGCGTACAATCGCGCACCCTAACTTCCTGGGCAGCACCTGCCTTACGCAATTGCACTGGGCCGTTCCAGCCCTGTGCAGCCATGCCAGCCAATACTCATCATATAAAGCGCTGGGTGAGCAGGATTATCGGAGAAATACCATGTCTTACGCAGTAATCGTTACCGGCGGCAAGCAGTACAAAGTCGCTGAAGGTGAATTCCTCAAGATCGAGAAACTGGAAGTCGCCACTGGCGAATCCGTGACCTTCGATCGCGTTCTGCTGGTCGCCAACGGTGAAGAAGTCACCATCGGCGCTCCAGTTGTTGCTGGTGCTAAAGTAGTGGCCGAAGTCGTTTCGCAAGGCCGCCACGACAAGGTTCGCATCATCAAGTTCCGTCGTCGTAAGCACCACATGAAGCGCATGGGCCACCGCCAGTGGTTCACTGAAATCAAAATCACCGGTATCCAGGCTTAATCGCCCCGATCCCCTGAATTTATTGGAGAATTGAACCATGGCTCACAAGAAGGCTGGTGGTAGTACTCGTAACGGTCGCGACTCAGAATCGAAACGCCTTGGCGTGAAGATGTATGGCGGTCAGGTCATCAAGCCTGGCAACATCATCGTCCGTCAGCGCGGCACCGAATTCCACGCTGGCTACGGCGTTGGCATGGGCAAGGATCACACCCTGTTCGCCAAGATCGAAGGCGTGATCAAGTTCGAGAAGAAAGGCGAGTTCATGCGCCGTTACGTGAGCATCGTCGCCGCTTAATCGCGACGTCGCTCCAGAAGCCCCGTCATGCGACGGGGCTTTTTCGTTTGTGGTGAGCCTCTTGCAAAGCTGTTTGAATGGGCTGCCGGCGTTGGTTTCTGGTTCGTACGGGGCCGCCGCGCTCATCTTTGCAAGAGCCTCATGGTTTTCTGGTTTTCGACTCGTCGTCCGACGAGAGGCGGTTTTGAATGAAGTTTGTAGACGAAGTATCGATCCGGGTAAAAGCCGGTGACGGCGGCAACGGTTGCATGAGCTTCCGCCGCGAGAAATTCATCGAGAACGGTGGCCCCAACGGCGGCGACGGCGGTGACGGCGGCTCGGTGTACATGGTGGCCGACGAGAACCTCAACACCCTCGTCGACTACCGCTATACCCGCCACCACGAGGCCCAGCGCGGCCAGAACGGCGGCAGCACCGATTGCACCGGCAAGAAAGGCGAGGACCTGTTCCTGCGCGTGCCGGTCGGCACCACCGTGATCGACGCCTCCACCCAGGAAGTGATCGGTGACCTGGTCACCCCGGGCCAGAAGCTGATGGTCGCCCAAGGCGGCTGGCACGGCCTGGGCAACACCCGTTTCAAGTCGAGCACCAACCGTGCGCCGCGCCAGACCACTCCAGGCAAGCCGGGCGACCAGCGCGACCTGAAGATGGAAATGAAAGTCCTGGCCGACGTCGGTCTGCTGGGCCTGCCGAACGCCGGCAAGAGCACCTTCATCCGCTCGGTCTCGGCCGCCAAGCCGAAGGTCGCCGACTACCCGTTCACCACCCTGGTGCCGAACCTGGGCGTGGTCAGCGTCGACCGCTGGAAGAGCTTTGTCATCGCCGACATTCCTGGCCTGATCGAGGGCGCCTCCGAAGGTGCTGGTCTGGGTATTCGCTTCCTCAAGCACTTGGCCCGTACCCGCGTGCTGCTGCACCTGGTCGACCTGGCGCCGCTGGATGGCAGCAGCCCGGCCGACGCCGCCGAAGTGATCATCAACGAGCTGGCGCAGTTCAGCCCGGCGCTGGTCGACCGTGAGCGCTGGCTGGTGCTGAACAAGGCCGACATGATCATGGACGACGAGCGTGACGAGCGCGTCAAGGAAGTGGTCGAGCGCCTGAACTGGGATGGCCCGGTGTACGTGATCTCGGCTATCGCCAAGCAGGGCACCGAGAAGCTCAGCCATGATCTGATGCGCTACCTCGAAGACCGCGCCGACCGCCTGGCCAACGACCCGGTCTACGCCGCAGAGCTGGCCGAGCTCGACCAGCGCATCGAAGACGAAGCCCGTGCCCAGCTGCAGGCCCTGGACGACGCCCGCACCCTGCGTCGCACCGGCGTCAAGAGCGTGCACGACATCGGCGACGATGACGACTGGGATGATTTCGAGGACGACGAAGACGGCCCGGAAATCATTTACGTGCGCGACTGATCGGTTGCAGTACACTAAACGCCGCTCTCTGGAGCGGCGTTTTTGTATCCAAGGTATCTACAGATTCGACATAGGTTGGAAGAGAAGATGCGAAGCAAGGTGACTGGCGCCAAGCGCTGGGTCGTGAAGATCGGCAGCGCGCTGCTGACCGCCGACGGCAAGGGCCTCGACCGGGGCGCCATGGCGGTTTGGGTCGAGCAGATGGTGGCCCTGCGTGAAGCGGGCGTGGAACTGGTGCTGGTCTCCTCCGGGGCCGTGGCGGCGGGCATGAGCCAGCTGGGCTGGACCACGCGACCGAGCGCGATGAACGAGCTGCAGGCCGCCGCCTCGCTCGGCCAGATGCGCCTGGTGCAGGCCTGGGAGTCGAGCTTCGGCGAGCACGGCAAACACACCGCGCAGATCCTGCTGACCCACGACGACCTCTCCGACCGCAAGCGTTACCTCAACGCCCGCAGCACCCTGCGTACCCTGGTCGACCTGGGCGTGGTGCCGGTGATCAACGAGAACGACACCGTGGTCACCGATGAGATCCGCTTTGGTGACAACGACACCCTGGCGGCGCTGGTGGCCAACCTGGTGGAAGCCGACCTGCTGGTGATCCTCACTGACCGTGACGGCATGTTCGACGCCGATCCGCGCAACAACCCCGAAGCCCAGCTGATCTACGAAGCCCGCGCCGACGACCCGTCGCTGGACGCCGTGGCCGGCGGCACTGGCGGCGCCCTGGGCCGTGGCGGCATGCAGACCAAGCTGCGCGCCGCGCGCCTGGCCGCCCGTTCCGGTGCGCACACCATCATCATCGGTGGTCGTATCGAGCGCGTGCTGGACCGCCTGAAGGCCGGCGAACGCCTGGGCACCCTGCTGTCGCCTGAGCGTGGCATGCTCGCCGCACGCAAGCAGTGGCTGGCCGGCCACCTGCAGACCCGTGGCACCCTGGTGCTCGACAACGGTGCCGTGAAGGCGCTGCGCGAATCGAACAAGAGCCTGCTGCCGGTTGGCGTGAAGACCGTGCAGGGCAGTTTCCGCCGTGGCGAGATGGTGGTCTGCGTCGGTCCCGACGGCCTGGAAGTGGCCCGTGGCCTGGCCAACTACAGTGCCCTGGAGGCGCAGAAGATCATCGGCCAGCCGTCCGATGCCATCGAGAGCCTGCTGGGCTACAGCGCCGAGCCTGAGCTGGTGCACCGCGACAACCTGGTGTTGGTCTGAAGGAGATGCAAGTGCTTAAAGGATTGATTGCTGCCGCCGCGCTGGCGCTGCCGCTGCTGGCCGGGGCCGAGGAAATCGGCCAGGTGTCCACCGTGTTCAAGTTCGTCGGGCCGAATGACCGCATCGTGGTCGAGGCGTTCGACGACCCGAAGGTCGATGGCGTGACTTGCTACCTGTCGCGGGCCAAGACCGGCGGCCTGAAAGGTGGGTTGGGACTGGCTGAAGACCGTGCCGAAGCGTCGATTGCCTGCCGTCAGGTTGGGCCGATCCAGTTCAAGGGTGAGCTCAAGGATGGCGAGGAGGTGTTCAAGGAACGCACTTCGCTGGTGTTCAAGACCATGCAGGTGGTGCGTTTTCTCGACAAGAAGCGCAATACGTTGGTGTACCTGGTGTACAGCGACCGCGTGATCGAAGGCAGCCCGCAGAATGCGGTGACGGCGATTCCGATCGTGCCTTGGGCTCAACAGTAACAGCCGGTTGAAATGATCGCGGGGCAAGCCCGCTCCCACAAGGCTCTGTGGGAGCGGGCTTGCCCCGCGATGCTTTTCGGTTTGAATCAGGCCAACTCCTCGGCCTCATCCTCGCGCACGATCGCCTTCACCTCATCGCGACGGCTGATGTACTTCCAGTCCGCCTCGTCGATGTAGATGCCATTCGGCCCGCTGCCACCTTCCAGATCGATTGCCACCCGCGCCGACACCTGCGGCTTCACGCTCGCCAGGATCGGCACGAAGCCCAGCTGCTGGCTGGTTTCCAGCAACGCCGCCTGGTTGCGTTCGTCGATGTCCGCTGCCTCGTCGAGGTAGTACGGCAGGCGAATGCGCCCGGCCAGGTCGCGGTCCATCAGGTGCAGCAACAAATACATGTTGGTCAGCGCCTTGATGGTCATGGTGGTGCCGTTGGACGCGGCGCCATCGATGTCGGCATGAATCACCGGCTGGCTGTTGATCTTGGTGATCTCGAAGGCCAGTTCGAACAGGTCCTTCAGGCCCAGCTGGTTGTGGTTGGCCGCCACCAGCCGCGCCAGATACTCCTTGGCCTCTTCGTTCTTGTGGTCCTGCTCGGCGCTCTGGGTCAGGTCGAATACCGACAGGGTCTCGCCCTCCTCGTACTGGCCGGCGCTGTGGATGATCTGGTCGATGTGCTTGAGCGCTTCCTTGTTCGGTGCCAGGACCACGCGGAAGCTCTCCAGGTTCGATACCTGGCGCTTGTTGATCTCGCGGTTGAACAGCGCCAGCTGGTGCTCGAGGCTGTCGTAGTCGCTGCGGATGTTGCGCAGGGTCCGGGCGATGTCGGTGACTGCCGCGCGGCGGGCCTTGGCCAGGGTCAGCGCTTCCTCGGTGCGGTGCGAGTAGGCGTTGATCAGCAACTGCAGGCGGCGCTCCATGTCGTCTTCGCTGTCGAACTTGGCCACGCCCTTCAGGCGCACCTGGGCGTACAGCGCCTCGATCTGGTTGTCCACACGCTGCAGGGCCTGCCAGCTGTCCTGGTAGTCGTTGAGCAGCGGCAGCAGGTTGTCCATGGAGTCGTCGATGGCTTCCATGAACGGCGTGCCGAACGGCAGGTCGGCCGGCAGCAGCTGGCGACGGCGCAGGGCGTCTTCCAGGGTGCGCTGCTTGGCTTCGAGGTCGGCGATCTGCCGGCCCACCAGTTGCAGCTTGGCCGACAGCTGCTGGACGCGCTCGGTGAAGGCGTCGCTGGAGCGCTTGAGCTCGTCCTGGGCCGCTTCCAGCTGGCCCAACTGCTCCATTTTTTCCGGCTCTTCGGCGGCCAGGGTCTCGGTGCGGCGGAAGTCCTCCAGGGCCTTCTGCGCGTCCAGCACCTGCTGGTACAGCGCCTCGGTCTGCGCCTTGCTGGCGGCGCGGTCGAGGGCCACGGCCTGCTGGGTCTTGAGCTGCTTGAGCTCTTTCTCCAGGCGTTCCTTCTGGTCGCGCAGGGCGGCGCGGTCGGCCAGGGCCTGCAACGCGGGCGGGTCGATGTGCGAGATGTCGATGGACAGGCCAGGCACTTCGAAGCGCTCGCCCTTGAAGCGGTTGAGCACGCCTTCCAGGGTTTTCACCCAGACGTCGCTGTCGTCCAGCTCGATGCCGCGGTCACCCATCGGCAGGCTGAACAGCGCGCCGTTGAACAGGCGCATCAGGCGGTCCACGTCCTGCTGCGAGAACTCTTCGCGCAGGCGGGCGTAGCTGTTGTTGTCGGCGTGGTCGAGCTGCTGCTTGACCGCCTTCACACGCTTCTCAAGGTCGCGCACGCGCTCGTCGAGGTCTTCGGCGGAGAACTGCCGCGACTGGGCCAGGGCGCCGGCCAGTTCGTCGTGGGCGTCCTTGGCGGCCAGCAACTGCTGCTCCAGTGCCTTGACATCGGTGACCAGGGCGAAGCGGTGCTTGAGCACCGACAGCTCGCCCAGCCAGCGCTGGATACCGGTGATCTCGCGCTCCAGGCGCATCAGCTCCTGGGTGCCGCCGCGCTGGTCGTTCTGCAGGCGGTCCTGCTCGCCACGGTAGTGCTCGGATTGGATTACCAGCTCTTCCTTGCGCGCCATGGCGTATTCCTGCCAGGTGCCCAGCAGGTTGTCGAGCAGCGGCGAGATGCGGTGCAGCTTGCCGCGCAGGATGTCGCGCTGGGCCACGCCGCCGGCCAGGGCCTCGACCAGCGGGCCGGCAGCCACCAGGGCGTTGTAGTCGCCCTCCATGCGGCGCACGTCGCGGAACGCCTCTTCACAGGCGGCGATGTAGTCGACGCTACCTGAACGCAGGCTGTGTTCGAAGGCGTCGAGGAACAGCTGCTTGAGCTTGGCGGCAGTGATTTCGCGCATGTGCAGCAGGTTGATGAACAGCGCGCGGAAGGTCTTCAGGCTCTGTTCGCTGGTCGAGCGCAGCGGGATCAGGGTCAGGTCCAGCGGCACCGAGGTGTGGCCGCCGACCAGCAGCCGGCGCAGTTCGTCTGGCTTGAGCTCGTAGGCCTTGAGGCCATGGCGTTCGAGGTTGGTGAACAGCTCCTTTTGGCGCAGGCAGGTGTCGTCTTTCTGGTAGTGGGCCAGGTCCAGCTCGCCTTGATAGGCGAAGAACTGGTGGCCGAAGCCGCCGCCCGGTCCGCGGCCGACCACGCCGATCACGTGGGGGCCGTGGGGCAGGTTCAGTTCGGTCAGGATGTAGCTGGTGTCGCTGGCGAAGTAGAAGCGCCGCGACTGCTCCAGGCTGTACTTGCCAAAGCTCATGTCGGACATGCGCGCCAGGATCGGGAACTGCAGCGCGTTGATCGACGCCGATTTACCCAGGTTGTTTGCGCCATAGACCGACAGCGGGTGTTCCAGGGGGAACAGGCCGAGGCTGTAGCCGGCGGTGTTGAGCAGTGCGAAGCGGCGGATGCCGTAGCGTTCCTGGCTCATGCGTCAATCTCCTGTTGCTCTTCGCGGATCGCCCGGGCCAGGGCATCCTCTTCGCTTTCCTCGCCGTCGAACGGGGAGAGGTCGAGCGGGTCGTCGGTGCGGTTGAGTTCTTCGGGCGTCTCCTCCACCACCAGCACGGGTACCGGCAGCGGCAGGTCGCTGTGCAGGGTCGCGGCCAGGTCGCGGTCCTGCTGGACCGACAGGCAGACGTCGAGAAAGCGGTGCATCGGCGGCAGGAAGCGGTAGATGCCGCCTTCCTCATGGGCAAAGCCGAGCTGGCTCATGCGGCGCATGATCTTTTCTTCGAGCTCGTCGACGGTCTGCACTTCGGCCTGCAGGAACAGGTCGCGGTACTTGTCCAGCAGTGACGGCAGTTCGTCACGGCCGATGCTGCCACCGTCGAGCACGGCCATCGGGTCGCGCCCCTGGTCGGCGAGGTGCTCGACCAGGATGAAGGTGAACAGCGACAGGCGCTGGGCGGTCTTGTTGACCTGCGCGGCGGCCTGCTCGGGGACGAAGTAGTAGAAACCGCGGGTATCGCACACCAGCTCGAAGCCCAGGGCCTTGAACAGGGTGCGGTACTGGTCCTGGAAGTTCGACAGCTGGGCGTACAGCTCCGGGTCGCGGCGGCTGACGTGGAAGCCCTTGAACAGCTCGCGGAAGATCGGCGCGAGCTGGGACAGTTCGGAAAGATCAAGATGCATGGGTGGGGCTCGCGGTGGATTCTGTCGTGGTCGCCGGCTTGTCGCGGCTGGAGGTCAGGGCGAAGGAGCGCAGGCTGACCAGGTGTTCGCGGGTGAGGTATTGCTGGCGATCGAGGCGTTCGCGGCTGAAGCGCTTTTCGCGCGACAGGCGCGAGAACCAGTACAGCAGTTCGTCGGTGGCGCCTTCAGGCTCCTGCTCCAGCAGCCAGACCATCAGGTCCGGCAGCGGCAGGGCGTCTTCGCAGCGCTCGAGCATTTCCTTGACCGTGCGCGGGGCGCGGGGCAGCGGGCCCTTTTGCGTCTTGTGCGCCTTGGGGAAGCGCGCGGGCTTGGGCTCGAAGCGGGCCAGGGCGTAGACGTAGGCCTCGACCTGGCTGGCGCTGCCGAGGAAGGTGCTCTGCGGGCGGGTGAACAGCGGCATGGCGGCCTGGGGCACGGCGTCGATGCCCTTCTTGCGGATCACCGACAGGGCCAGCGCGGCGCCTCGGGTAACCGCGTTGTGCCGGCGCGCCTCTTCACGCAGCGGCAGCAGCAGTTCGCGGGCGTGGCGCAGGGTCAGCTGGGCGCTGGTCTGCATCTCGAGGATGCGCGCGTGGGTGCGCAGCAGCATGTCGTCGTCGACCAGATGCCCCAGGCGCGCCTGCTCGCCCAGCAGCCGCAGCAGCACGGTCTCGACCTTGCGCACGCCCTGCTCGAAGGCGCCATCGGCGTTGACCAACTGGATCATCGGCTCGACGTATTCGTCCCAGGTCGCCAGTACTTCGGCGTAGCGCTGGCGCAGGGGGATCTGGCGGTTGCTGGTCTTGGCTCGCTCGGCCACGGCCACCAGCGCCTGCTCGTCGTTGTCGAGCTTCTTCAGTACATCGCGCACGCGCATGTCGAGCAGGCGCAGCTGGCGTGCCAGGTCGTCGCTGTCGCGGTTGTCGAAGGCGTCCTGGATATGCCCGGCCAGACGCTCCAGGTGGCGCAGGTAGGCCTCGATCTCCAGGCACAGGCCCAGCCGGTGCTCGCGGCGCAGGTAGGCGAGGAAGTCGTGGATCTGCGCGTTGAGCTCGAAACGGTTGGGGCTTTTGGCCACCGGGACCAGGATGTCCAGGCGGATCCACACGTCAAGCAGCTGGGTGATGTCCTGCGGGGTGCTTTCCACCTGCTGGCGGGCCAGTTGCTGGCGCAGCTCGACCAGGCTCAGGGTGCCCTGGTCGAAGCGCTCGCACAGCGGCTCGATCAAGGCCCAGTGTTCGGCTAGGGCGCGCAGGACGCGCTTGGGTTCGATCATTGGCGGGTCGACTCGTTGCCAAATAAAAGCGGCGATTGTACTGCATCCGGGGGGGAGGATTTCACCCCTTGGTCTGTTATGGGGATAACCCTGATGCTCAAGGGGGGATTCACCGGCCCACCAAGGGGCGTGGGAGCACGATGACCGACAATCTGTTGCGGCGCATCCAGGTCAACAGCGTTAGAATGCCCGACTGTTTCGACTATCCACCGGATACCCGCGCCTTGCTGATCGAGTCCCGCCGCCGCGCCTACCTGTCCGCCATGCAAGTGGTGCACTGGCTGCCGCGCGCCGAACTGCCGTTCGCCGCGCCGTCGCGGCCAGAGCTGCTGTTACCGGTGGCGCCGGTCGATGAGGTTGACTTCGAGGTGAGACCGGCCGCTCCTGCAGCTGCGCCGAGCGTCACCCCGGCAGTCCCGCAGGCGCGTGCCGAGCGGCCGAAGATCGAGATCCCGCGCCCGGGCAGCGCGCCGAAACCCGCCGCCAAGCCGATCGAGGCCGAGGCAGAGCCCCCCGCGCCGCGTCCGGCGCCTGTGCCACCGCCACGCTTCGCCCTGCAGTTGCTGCGTGCCGGCGACTGCCTGTTGCTGGTGGAGCTGGCCACCGGCCAGCCGTTGCAGAGTCGCGACCCGTCCTACCTGCTGCTCAAGGACATGCTACGCGCCGCCGGCCTGCCGGACGCCCCGCAGATCATTGGCGAGCCAGTACGCTGGCCGTTGCTGATGCGCGGCAACATGGACCAGGGCCCGGACGCCGCCCGGGACTTTGTCCAGGGCTTTATCGCCGCGCGCCTGGAAGAGGCGCCGTGCGCCTGCCTGTGGCTGATCGGCCTGCCGGCCATTCGCTTCGCCGGCCAGGCCGACGACGAAGCCTATTACCGAGAACTCAAGGTCGACCTGCTCGGCGATGCCTGGGCCTTGCCCGGCCTTGAACTGTTGATGGACGAGCCGCAACGCAAGGCGGACGTCTGGAAAGCCATGCGCCAGCTGATGGCGCGCTGGAAATGTGTTGAATGAGTGACTCGATCAGTTTCCGCCCGGCGACCGAGGCGGATCTGGATACCCTGCTGAAGATCGAATATGCCGCCTTCAGCCATCCCTGGACCCGCGGCATCTTTCAAGATGCACTGAAGTCCTACGAAGTGTGGCTGATGTTCGACGGCCAGCAGCAGGTCGGCCACGGCGTGATCAACGTGATCATCGATGAGGCGCACCTGCTCAACATTACCGTCAAGCCGGAAAACCAGGGCTGTGGCCTGGGCCTGCGCCTGCTCGAACACCTGATGGCGCGGGCCTACCAGCTCAATGGTCGTGAGTGTTTCCTGGAAGTGCGCGCCAGCAACCAGTCGGCGTATCGCTTGTACGAGCGCTATGGCTTCAATGAAGTCGGTCGGCGCCGTGACTACTATCCGATGGCGGGTGGGCGGGAAGATGCGCTGGTGATGGCCTGTACGCTGCTCGAAGATTGATTTCGCGAGCTGTCTTGTAGTGGGGCCGCTACGCGGCCCCTTGTGCAAGTGACTCAGATCTCTGGGTGCTGCACTTCGATTGGTTTACGCAGATCTCGCAAGCTGCGCGTCACCGCCCCGGTATTGCACTTGGCCGCCGCCTGCTCCGGAGTCATCTCGCGAATGGTGCGGTAGAACAGTTCGCAGGTCTGCTTCTTCTGGGTGACCTGCCACTTGCTGGTGCAGGCATCCAGGGTGAGCTTGGCATCGGCCTGGGGGTTGCGCCCCATGCCGGCCTGCCAGCAGGCTGCGGAGAGGTCCTGGCCCATCATCTTCAAACCGGCCGCGTCGGCCTTGTCCTGGTCGCCGTCGTAGCTTTCCGGGTCGGCGGCGTACCAGATCGCGCTCGGGTGGTTGGCGCCGAGCACGGGCACCTTGGCGCTGTTGGTCTCGGGGCTGATGCTCACCAGGCCGAGCACGTTGACCTTCGGCCCATACTGCTGCTGGATCCAGGCCCGTACCGGCGCGCCGAACGCGACCATCGGCAAGGCGCCTTTGCCGTCGTGGGTCAGGGCCACTTCCTTGACCATGCGCACCTGGTAGTCGCTGAAGTAGCTGTAGACCCCTTCCAGGTCCTTGCCGGCGCTGGCCGGCGCGGCGATCGGGGCGATATCGACGATGGTCTGGTAGGCCGGGGTCTGGGTAGCCTCGACACCATTGAAGGTCAGAAGCTCCGCCCAGCGGTCGGTGGTGTTGGACTTGAGGTAGTCCTGGTAGCGGGTCAGCGAATAGTCCGGCGGGAAGTGCAGCAACTCGATGCTGCGGCGATTCTCCAAGGCCATGCCCAGGGGCAGGAACAGGTACCAGCTATAGTCCCAGCCGCCTTTCTGGTTGAGGCGGGTGGCGCCCTGGTAGGCCAGCTCGCCGCTGTCGAGCAGCTTGCGCAAGGGTTCGGCGTAGTTCGCCGGCACGTCGGTGATGCTGGCGTGCAGCTTGTCGTTGTCGCGGTTCACCGTGACCTTGGCATTGGCATAGCCGTCGCGCTGCACGCTCTGGGTGAGGTAGTGCTCGACGGTCTGTTCGAGTGTCCAGTCTCGGTAGCAGATCACGTTGCAGTTGTTGGGGTAGGCGAACAGCCGGGTGACCCGCTGGACATCGCCCAGGTCGATCTGCGCGTCGGCCATGGCCAGGCCGCTGAAGGCGAGGGCGGCCAGGCCCGATACAGCAATCTTGTGCATGCTTAACTCCTTGTCAGTGGCCGCCAGGACGGCGGACCGCCCATGGTGGATGAAGAGGTGGGGGAATGAAAAGCGCCAGGATATGGCTATTGGCTAGCGTGCTGGTCGGGCTGGGTACGGTCCAGGCCGATGAACGCGATGTGTGGATGTTCGCCCAGTGGGCCGGGGACCACGAGAACCGCCGGTTCCGTGAAATGCTGGTGGACGCCCGGCTGTATGGCGTGGTGCCGATCCATCAGTTGCTGCGCTCGGCCTCGGACTGGCGGCTGTGCAAGGCTTCACCCTTCGCGGTGCCGCCGGCGAGCCATTGGCCGGCGGTGCGCTCGACGCTGGCCTTGATCCAGACCCTGGACCAGCAGGGTGTCCTGCGTCAGTTCGAAGTGGTGTCGGCCTACCGCGATCCCCGGCTCAATGCCTGTGCCGGCGGCGCGCCGAGCAGCGCGCACATGCGCGCCTTCGCCGTCGACCTGCTGCTGCCGTCCTGGGCCGACCCGAACCCGCTGTGTCGTTTCTGGCAGCAGCACGGCCAGGCCTGGAACATGGGGCTTGGCCGCTACCCCTCGGGGCGCATCCATATCGACACGGCCGGCTATCGCACCTGGGGCGGCGATGGCGGGGCCGGTTCGTCGTTCTGCAGCAAGCCCAGGTGAGCGAGGCAGATACGGCATTCTTGACCGACCCACTGGGCGAAGCGCTGGCGCTTGCTGCCGTCGTCCAGTGGTAGCGGGCTGAGCAGGTGATAGCTGGAGCCGTCGCGCAAAAAGCCGAAAGGGGCCTCCATCTGGCCGTTGCTCAGCTCATCGCACACCATCAGTGCCGAGGCGATGGCCATCCCCATGCCGGCGCTGGCGGCCTGCAGCGACAGGTAGAAGTGCTCGAAGTCGCTGCGTGTCCTGTGCGGGAGGTGCTGGCCGCTCAGGCGCAGCCACGTCGCCCAGGCATCGGGGCGAGTACTGCTATGGAGCAGGCGTTGGCCGTTGAGGTCTGGCCTTGCTACCGGCCCGATCCACTCATCGCAGATTTTCAGGCTGTGCAGTTGACGATCCCAGTGGAAGTCGTCCCGGCGCAGTGCCAGGTTGATGCCGCCACGGGCGAAGTCCACCGGCCCGCCGGCCGCCACCAGGTGCAGTTGCAGGTCGGGGTGTGCGGCGTGAAAGCGCGGCAGGCGCGGGATCAGCCAGCGCATGGCGATGGTCGGCTCGCAGGAGACCACCAGCACGTTGTCTTCAGCCTGCTGTTGCAGGCGCTGCACGGCACCCTCCAATTGCTCGAAGATCGACTGGGTGGTGCTGTGCAGCTCGCGCCCGGCGGGGGTGAGAAAGATTGCCCGGTTGCGCCGTTCGAACAGTGCCACGCCGAGGCTTTCCTCGAGCAGGCGCACTTGGCGGCTGACGGCGCCGTGGGTGACATGCAGGTGTTCGGCGGCGCGCACGAAGCTTTCAGTGCGGGCGGCGATGTCGAAGTAGCGAAAGGTGGTAAGGGGAGGCTGTTTCATGGGCTGGCCTGTTCTGGCTTTATCGCGGGGCAAGACCACTCCCACGAGTGCAGCGTGAAGCACGCGTGGGAGCGGGCTTGCCCCGCGATAGGCCAGTCGATTCAATGCAGATAGGTGAGTAAAACTAGCAGATCAGCCAGACTATAAATCGATTTTTACTCGTTCCAGGTAACAGGATAATCCCATCTTCCGTGAATTTTCATCGAGGATCCCTGTTTGTGAACGAACTCATCGCCGTAGCCCTGTTCACCATCCTGGCCGTCATCAGTCCTGGTGCCGACTTCGCCATGGTTACCCGCAGCAGTTACGCGCAAGGCCGCAAGGCCGGTCTCGCCGCTGCGGCGGGCATTGCCCTGGGCGTGCAAGTGCATGTGCTGTACACCGTGCTCGGCATCGCCGTGATCATCAGCCAGAGCCCGACCCTGTTCCTGGCCATGAAGATGGTGGGGGCGGGCTACCTGGTGTACCTGGGCTATAAGTCGCTGACCAATACCACGCGCATCAGCCTCGACGGCCTCGCGCACAGCAAGGTCAGCGTGGCGAGCGCGTTGCGCACGGGCTTTTTGACCAACGCACTGAACCCCAAGACCATGCTCTTCGTGGTCAGTGCCTACACCCAGGTGGTACAGCCCGGCAGCCCGCTGGCGATGGACTTCGCCTATGGCGCGTTCATGTCGTTTGCCCATTGGGTGTGGTTCAGCCTGGTGGCGGTGTTCTTCTCCAATCACCTACTGCGTCGGGCGATGATCGAGCGGCAGGTGGTGGTTGATCGGATCATTGGCGTAGCGTTGATCGGGCTGGGGTTTGCCGTTGCGGTCGCAGGTGTTCGTTAGGCTTTGTATGAAAAGTGCCTACGCGACGATCATGCTGCGTTGAAAACAGGCTCGGAATGCTCATTTTCAGCTAGCAAAGTCGAGCGCGACTCTGAGCGTTCCTCGCCTGTTTTCGCCTTGCCTGATCGCCCTCGGCGATTCTCGTGCAAACCCTAGGCCGCGCGTGCAAGGGATTGTGTCCTGGTATGGCTCCATGCTAATGATAGATATTCCTATTTGCGTCTGGCTTGCCTTGTGTCCGACCCCGCAACTGACCTCTATCGCGCCAATCACCGCTGGCTCTGCGCCTGGCTGTACAGGCGGCTGCATTGCCCTCACGATGCGGCTGACCTGGCCCAGGATACCTTCCTGCGTGCGTTGCATGCGCCGCAGTTGAACAGCATCGGCCAGCCCAAGGCGTTTCTGGCCACGATCGCGCGGCGTCTGCTGAGCAATCTGTATCGACGCCGGGCCCTCGAGCAGGCCTATCTGGATGAGCTGGCCAGCCTGCCTGAGCACTGCCATCCCTCTCCCGAGGAGTTGGCCCTGGTGCGCGAGGCCTTGGCCGAGATCGATCGCTTGCTCGATGGTCTGCCAGTGCGTGCGCGTCAGGCTTTCATTCTGCATCGGCTGGAAGGTCTGAGCCAGCCGGTCATCGCCGAACAGTTGGGAATTTCGCTGGCCACGGTAGAGCGTGACTTGCGCCGGGCTTTCCTGCACTGCCTGGGGCTGACGTCATGACGGATCTCGAGCAGGCTACCCGCGACGCGGTGGACTGGCTGCTGCTGCTGGAGCGTCTGCCGCCGGAGGATGCGGCCCACGCCAGCTTCCGCCATTGGCTGGCGCAGCTGCCGGTGCATCAGGTGGCCTGGCAGCGCGTCAATGGGGTGCTGGCGGCGCCGGTGGCCGATCTGCGTTGCAGCGGTCAGTTGCCAATGGCCGCACGGGCCCTGCGCAGTGGTGCGCAGGTTTCGCGGCGCCGGCTCGTCGGAGGAGGGCTGGCCGGGCTGCTGCTCACGCTGGGTGGTGGTGCTTGGCTCAACCGTCTGGCGCCGCTGGATCAACTGTTCGCCGACTTGCGCACGGGGACCGGTGAGCGGCGAAGCTTCACGCTGGATGACGGTAGCCGGGTCACGCTGGATGCCCGCAGTGCGGTCGATGTGAGGTTGGCCGGCACGCAGCGCGAGCTGTACCTGGAGGCCGGTGCCTTGCTGCTCCACGCAGTTGCGCAGGCGGGCAGGCCAATGACCGTGCGCTGCCGCGACGGCCAGTTGCAGTGCAATGACGCGACCTTGTTGTTGCGCCAGCAACAGGAAGCGACCGTGCTCAGCGTGCAGCAGGGCTCCGTGCTGCTCACCGCCGGGCAGGGCGACAACCGATTGCTGCAGGCCGGCCAAGTGGTGCGTTTCGACCGTCAGCGGATCGATGCCCAGGCGGCATCGTTGTGGTCGCGCAGCACCTGGGCACAAGGTTATCTCGAGGTGCGTGACGAACCGTTGGGCGAGGTGTTGGAGGCCTTGCGACCTTACCGGGCCGGATTGCTGCGCATCAGCCCGCAGGCGGCGCGTTTGCGTGTCTACGGCAGCTTCCCGCTGGCCGATGTGGAGCGCACCTTGCTGGCGCTTGCGCAGACGCTGCCGATCGAGGTTTCCAACACTGGTTTCTGGTTGACACGTATCGAAATGAAAAACGCGTGAGGGGATTGCGAGTCTGGCGTGTCCTGTCTGCAACATCCACTCACTTCGAGCGACACCCATGTCCAACCTTGTCTTTCGTCCCAGTGTTCTGGCCCTGGCCATTGCGCTGGGTAGCAGTGGCCTGATCGCTTCACTCCAAGCCGCCGAATCGGTCAACAGCCTGTACAGCTACGACATCGCCCCAGGGCCGCTGGGTGACACGCTCGCGCGCATCGCCCGCGAGGGGGGGCAGGTACTGTCGGCGGATCCGGCCTTGGTGCGGGGCCATCTGGCGCCTGCCATCCGCGGGCAGATGAGCAGCCGTGAGGCTGCTGAGCAAGCACTGCTCGGCAGCGGTCTGGTCCTGAGCATCACCCCGGGTGGTGCGTGGAGCCTGCAGCCCTCGTCGAGTGGCAATTCGCTGGAGCTGGCGCCGACCCAGGTCGACGGGCGCGGCGCGGAAAGTGCCTGGGGACCGGTTGAGGGATACGTGGCCAAGCGTACCGGCACGGCCACCAAGTCCGACACGTCCGTGCTGGAGGTGCCGCAGACCGTCAACATCGTCACCGCGCAGCAGATCACCGCCCAGGGGGCGCAGAGCGTGACCGAGGCCTTGCGCTACACCCCAGGCATTACCGGTGGTGGCTTTCCGGATCGGGTCGGCCTGTTTGACGAGGTCACCTCGCGTGGCTTCCTGCCGGCCCCCTTGTACCTCGATGGCCTGCACCTGCCGTATGGCAATGGCAGCACCGGCGGCGCGATGCAGATCGATCCCTACACCCTGGAGCGCATCGAGGTGCTCAAGGGGCCGGCCTCGGTGCTTTACGGGCAGAACCAACCGGGTGGCATCATCAACATGGTGTCCAAGCGCCCTACTGCCACACCCGTGCACGAGATCGTGTTTGGCGGTGGCAGCCAAGATCGGCGCTACGGTGCTTTCGACTTCGGTGGGCCACTGGATCCACAGGGGCAGTGGCTGTATCGCCTGACCGGTACCGTCACCGACAAGAACGGTGAGATCGACTACGTCGAGCAGAAGCGTTACATGCTCGCCCCCAGCCTGACCTGGATGCCCAACGAGCAGTTGACCCTGACCCTGTACGGCCACTTCCAGAAAGACAACGACGTGCCTGAAGCCCAGGGGCTGCCGGCCGCCGGCACGGTCTTCAACACCCCGAACGGACGTATCAAGCGCAGCACCTTCATCGGTGAGCCCGGCCTGAACAGTTACGACCGTGATCAGTACAGCCTCGGTTATGAAGTGAGCTACGTGCTAAACGATATCTGGACGCTGCGCCAGAACACCCGTTACGCCGCGGTAGACGACCGCTACGTCGCCCCGTTGCACGGCTATCGTTTCGTCACCAACCCCAGGACCGGGGCCGACGACCAGCGCTACATGACCCGCTTTGGCGTGGACTGGGCGCAGAACAACAAGGTGCTGGGCATCGATAACATCGCCCAGGCGCGCTTTGCCACCGGGGATGTCCAGCACACCGTGCTGATCGGTGTAGACCGCTATCACTCCAACTCCAAGTTTCTCGGCCGCTACGACTACAACGCGCCGGCCATTGACCTGTATGACCCGGTCTATGGCCAGCGGCCGAACTACGTCAATCCGAACCGCTGGGACAACACCGTCGACCAGACCGGCCTGTACGTGCAGGATCAGCTCGACTGGGGGCGTTGGTTCCTCACCGTGGGTGGGCGCTACGATTGGGCCAAGACCGACAACCGCCAGCCGCTGGCGGGTACCCGCAGTGGCAGCCGCGATGAGCAGTTCAGCGGCCGCGCGGGGCTGGGCTACAAGTTCGACAACGGTGTCACGCCTTATGTGAGCTACGCCGAGTCGTTCCAGCCGCTGAGCGGTACCGACGCCGAGGGCAAGCCGTTCGAGCCTTCGACCGGCAAGCAGTATGAAACGGGGATCAAGTACCAGCCCGTGGGGCAGGAGAGCTTTGTCCAGCTGTCGGTATACCAGATCGACCAGCAGAACGCTTTGACCAGCAACCCCGGCAACCCGACCTACAGTAACCAGTCCGGGGCTCTGCGCTCGCGGGGCGTGGAGCTGGAAGGCAAGCTCAACGTGGCCAGCGACCTGAACGTGATCGCCTCGGTGGCGCGCAACCAGGTCAAGTTCACCAAGGACAACGATGGCCGCGAAGGCCGGCACATGGCTGGGACGTCTCCCCTGACCGCTTCGCTGTGGGTGGACTATCAGGTGCGTGGCGACACACCATGGCGCGGGGTGGGCGCAGGTATCGGCGCTCGCTACGTGCGGGGCAGTGACGGCACGGACATCGCCGAGGAGCACTTCGTGACGCCGTCCTACACGGTATTCGACGGCATGCTGTCCTACGACTTTGGCGAGTCGCCGCTGCAGGTTCGTGGCCTGAAGCTGAAACTGAACATGCACAACCTGGAAGACCGTAAGTACATCAGCAGCTGCACCACCGAGCTGGACTGCTATTACGGCGAAGGGCGCACCATGACCACGGACCTGACCTACAACTGGTAAGGTCTGCGCCACCTGCCTGGATGTTCAGGCAGGTGGCGCGGGTGGCTGGTTTTTTCGCGGGCAAAGAAAAAGGGCTTATCTTTCGATAAGCCCTTTTAAAAGGTGGTGGCTACACAGGGACTTGAACCCCGGACCCCAGCATTATGAATGCTATGCTCTAACCAACTGAGCTATGTAGCCAACTTGGCGCGCATTATTAGCTCGAATCGCGATCCTGTCAACAACGTTTTCAAAAAAATTTTCCAACCTTTCAAACGCTTAGCCGGGAAGGGCGCCTCAGCGCACGATCAGCCAGTGGCCGAGCAGGCTGTGCAGGCGCAATTGCTGATCGGCGGCCAGGCGCTCGAGGCTCTGCGCCGGGTGGTCGAGGTCGAAGTCACCGCTGACCCGCTGATAGGCTGCTTGCTCGTTCATCATCCAGACACGCTGGCCACGGTAATCGGCCAGGCGCTCCAGCACTTCGCTCAACGGCAGGTTCCTGGCCTTCAATTGGCCGTTGCGCCAGGCATCGGCCAATTTGGCATCGATCTTTTCGACCGGATTGATACGGCTTTCGCTGAACGTCACCCGTTCACCGGCATTCACCAGGCGCTGGTCGCCACCCTGCAGGACCGCGGCCTTGCCGCTGAGCACCACCAGTTCGTCGTACTCGGCATGGCGGGCGATCTGCAGGCGAGTGCCGAACACCTGGATCCGGGTGTCATCGACCTGCACCTCCATGGCCCGGCCATCGAGCATCACCTCCAGGTAGACCTGGCCCTGCACCAGATGCAACTGGCGCGTGCGGCCACGCAGGTCGACATTTATCGCGCTGGCGCTGTCCAGGTGCAGGGTCGAGCCGTCGGCCAGGCGCACGCTGCGGCGTTCGCCGCTGTCGGTGTGCAATTCGCTGCCCAGGCGCTGCATCAGCGGCCAGTAAAGCCAGGCGAGTGCCGCCACCAGCATCAGGAACAGCAGCGCCAGGCACAGCCCGGCACGGCTGCGGCGCACCTTGGCGACCCGTGGTCGTGGCCGGGCTGCCGGCACCTGCAACTGCTGCCAGTAAGCTTCGAGCTGGGCATACGCCCTGGCGTTGAGCGGGTCCTGGCACCAGTTGGCGAACGCCTGGCGCAGGGCCTCGTCACAGCCGGGTTGGCGCAGGCGCGAGAACCAGTCCAGGGCTTCCTGCTCGGGGTCGGGTGTGGGCTGCAAGGCGGGCATCGGGCTCATGGGATCGGTCTGCTCGCAGAGGGCGGGCGGTTTCGCCCAGCGTTCACAGGGAAGAGGAGAAAGGATGCTAAATATATTGAGAATTATTTACAAGTACGTGTCGGATGGAAGGCTCGCGCAAATAAAAAGGTAGCTTCGTATCTATTTGTTTCACGATAATCGGATCCCAACCCGCAGACGGACATCCAGCCCATGGCCATCAGCAGCACACCGACTTCCAGCGCGAGTAGCCCGGCAAACCCGGCCACGCCGCTGGTGATGAGCATCATTGGTTTCTGCGCCCTGGCGCACCTGATCAACGACCTGATCCAGGCCGTGCTGCCGGCGATCTACCCGATGCTCAAGGCCAACTACAACCTGAGCTTCGCCCAGATCGGCCTGATCACCCTGACCTTCCAGATCACTGCCTCGTTATTGCAGCCGTGGGTGGGCTTCTTCACCGACAAGCGGCCCACGCCGAACCTGTTGCCGTTGGGCACCCTGTGCACCCTGGTGGGGATCGTGATGCTGGCCTTCGTTGGCAGCTTCCCGATGATCCTGCTGGCCTCGGCGCTGGTGGGCATCGGCTCCTCGACCTTCCACCCGGAGACCTCGCGCATTGCCCGGCTGGCCTCGGGCGGGCGCTTCGGCCTGGCCCAGTCGAGCTTCCAGGTCGGCGGCAACGCAGGCTCCGCCCTTGGCCCATTGTTGGCGGCGGCAATCGTCATTCCCTTCGGGCAGACCCACGTGGCCTGGTTCGGCGTGGCCGGGCTGTTCTTCTTTGCCGTGACCCTGATGCTGCGCCGCTGGTACAAGGAGCACCTGAACCAGGCCAAGGCGCGCAAGGCGGTGCAGGCCACCCACGGCATCTCGAGCCAGCGGGTGATCATGGCCTTGGTGGTGCTGGGCCTGCTGGTGTTTTCCAAGTACTTCTACATGGCCAGCTTCACCAGTTACTTCACCTTCTACCTGATCGAGAAGTTCCAGCTGACGGTGGCCAGTTCGCAGCTGCACCTGTTCCTGTTCCTCGGCGCGGTGGCGGCGGGCACCTTCTTTGGCGGGCCCATTGGTGACCGCATCGGGCGCAAGGCGGTGATCTGGTTCTCGATCCTGGGTGTGGCACCGTTCACCCTGGCGCTGCCCTATGCCGACCTGTTCTGGACCACCGTGCTCAGCGTGGTGATCGGCTTCGTCCTGGCTTCGGCGTTCTCGGCCATCGTGGTGTATGCCCAGGAGCTGGTGCCGGGCAATGTGGGGATGATCGCCGGGATCTTCTTCGGGCTGATGTTCGGGTTTGGCGGGATCGGCGCGGCGCTGCTGGGGTATGTGGCCGACCTGCGTGGGATCGAGTATGTGTACGGGGTTTGCTCGTTCCTGCCATTGTTCGGGTTGCTGGCGGTGTTCTTGCCTTCCACCGGCAAGCGCTGAGAGGGTAGGGGCGCTGTGCGCCCCTTTCGCCGCCGCGACAAGCCGGCGCCCAGACGTTTGCGCTCAGGTGTCTTGCCTGCGCGATGCTTTTGAGGTATCAGCGCTTCATGCCTAGCTCGGCATCATCCATCAGCGCCTTGGCCAGCGCGCTCAGGTAATACGACGCCCAGAGCAGCTGGGGCTTTTCCTCCATGATCCCGGTGATGGTCAAGTCGCGCACGCAGCCCATCAACTCCGAGGCCTGATCGCGGGCGTGCTGGCAAGGGATGCCGGGTTCGATGCAGAACAGCGGGTCGGTCATGCCTTCGCCCTGGTAGAACTTGGTCTTGCCGACGGTGGTGTGGATGTCGTCTGTGGTCATGGTTGTTCTCCCTGAAATGGTCGGTGCCTGTGCGGGCGCCATCGCGGGGCAAGCCCGCTCCCACGCCAGGACTTCGCAGTACTTGGCTACGTGGGAGCGGGCTTGCCCCGCGATCTGGCTTAATGCAGCGTCGGTGCCTGTGCCGGCATCTGTACTTGGATCAACGCCGCTTCGAGCAACACACGCAGCGACTCCATCTCATGCATCGACGCCATCATCAACACGGCGGCCGGCGACCTGGGCTTGAGCTGCACGGCATGATGGGCCACGGTCAACGCGCACAGGGCGTACTCGTTGGCCTGGATGAGGGTGTCTTCGAGGGAATGAGGGTTGTGGGGTGGATCTGGAACGATCTTAAGCATGGTCAAGGTCCTGTTCGTGGATAGGGACCACCACCGGTTGCTGTCAAACAAGAAGGTGGCAGCTGTACATGGGTTGACAGACCGGTGAACAAGACCAGAAACCGGCGCACACGAGGTGCCCCACGCACAGCCGCCATAAAGCAGCGCCATGCGGTTTGTTCAGAGCGGCCTGTCAAAGCCGGTCGCTGATTTTGCAGCGACCGCCCGAGACTAGAGGCCAACCCAGAGCACCGCAATGGCTTGAAAGGGCTTGGGAGTATGTTTGGGAAATGGACTACAGGGAATAGGGAAAGTCTTAAAAAATCACCACTTCTCCGCTCAAGACTTTCAGCGGGCGTTGTAACGCGGCGGCACCCACAGAGAGGGCGAAGCCACTGTGGCGATTGACGGTCCGGATCACCTTGGCCTAGAGTGCCGCCTCCTCAATTCCTGCGTAGCCGATGCAATGCGCCGTACCCGTAGCCTCCGCCCACACCGCCAGCCTGTCGCCCCGACAGCGCGCCGCGCGTGGCCGAGCGACACGGTGCTCAAGCGTCGACGCAGCGTGCTGTTCGCCTTCACCTTCTCGCCACACCTTGCCCTGAACTGATCCGCGCCCCTGCGTAGCGCGCCTTCCCGGCGTGACGGCGGGCGCCTGCGTTCGAACATCTTTCAGCGGATTTTCCAGTCGGCCAGGGCCAGAGCCCCTGTGCGCCGGCTTGCAAGGAGTGGTACATGAACATGCGTTTGCTGGCGGGCCTGTTGTTCGCCGTGTCGGTGGTCGGTTTCAGCCTCGGGGCGAGCCTGCCGCTGGTGTCGTTGCGCCTGCACGAGGCGGGGGCGGGGACGATGGAGATCGGCATCATCTCGGCGATCCCGGCGGCGGGCATGATGCTTTCGGCGTTCATGGTCGATGCCTGCTGCAAGTACCTGACCCGCCGCGTCATCTACCTGCTCAGCTTCAGCCTGTGCACCCTGAGCATCGCCTTGCTCGAGTGGGCCTTCGACTCGATGCTGTGGTTGGCGCTGCTGCGCCTTGGGCTGGGCATCGGCATGGGCATCGCGATCATCCTTGGCGAGTCGTGGGTCAACGAGCTGTGCCCGGAGCACAACCGCGGCAAGATCATGGCACTGTACGCCACCAGCTTCACCGGCTTCCAGGTACTTGGCCCAGCGTTGCTGGCGCTGCTGGGCGCCAATAGCCCATGGCTGACCGGCGTGGTCACCCTCTGTTATGGCCTGGCCTTGCTGTGCATCCTGTTCACCGTGCCCAACGATCATGTCGCGCATGAGGAAGACGCCAAGAGCTTCGGCCTGGCCGGTTTCTTCCGTGTGGCCCCGGCCTTGTGCGTGGCGGTGCTGTTCTTCTCGTTCTTCGATGCCGTGGTGCTGTCGCTGCTGCCGGTGTATGCCTCCAGCCATGGTTTCGCCGTGGGCGTGGCGGCGCTGATGGTGACCGTGGTGTTCGCCGGCGACATGCTCTTCCAGCTGCCGCTGGGCTGGCTCGCCGACCGGGTCGAGCGTACCGGGCTGCACCTGGTGTGCGGGCTGGTGGCGATGAGTATCGGCATCGCCTTGCCCTGGCTGCTGCAGATGACCTGGCTGCTGTGGCCGCTGCTGGTGGTGCTCGGCGCGGTGGCGGGGGGCATCTATACCTTGGCGCTGGTACTGATCGGGCAGCGCTTCAAAGGCCAGGACCTGGTCACGGCGAACGCCAGCGTCGGCTTGCTGTGGGGCGTCGGCAGCCTGGTCGGGCCGCTGGTCAGCGGCGCGGCGATGGACGTGGCGCCCCATGGCTTGCCCATGGCGCTGGCGCTGATGGCGGGGCTGTTCGTGTGCTTCGCCCGCCAGGCCTATCGCCGGGCGGGCAAGCTTCAGGCGGTGGCGGACTGACCCCCAGCCATCGCGCGGCAGCTCAGAACGTTCCGCGCAAGGTCACCGACACATTGCGCGGGTCGCCCCAGTAGTACCCGGTCGGCGTTGGCGCCACCTGGCGGTAGTACTTCTTGTCGAACAGGTTGTTGGCGTTCAACTGCAACGAATAGTTGTCGTTGAAGCGGTAGTTCACCATCGCGTTGTACACCGCATACCCCGACTGCGAAGCTTCGGCTGTGCCGCTGCGGTTGTAGATGGCGCTTTGCGCCTGCACGCCGCCGCCCACGGTCCAGGCCTGCAGCTCGCCCGGCAGGCGATAGCTGGTGAACAGGCGCAGCATGCGCTTGGGGTCGGTGGTGCGGATCGGGTTGCCGTTGTTGCCGGTGGTGTCCTTGAGGTATTCGGTGGTGTTGTAGGTGTAGCCGCCGGTCACGTTCCAGCCCGGCAGCACTTCGCCGGAAATCTCCAGCTCGAAGCCCTGGCTGCGGTTCTTGCCCGCGGCGACCTTGCAATAGCCGCTGGTGTAGTTGGGCAGGCACGGGTTCGGCCCGCTGAGGTCGTCCAGCGCGTTGCCGACCTGGTAGATGCGGAAGAACGCCAGCGAGGTGTTCAGCCGGCCCTCGTAGAACTCGCCCTTGATCCCGGTCTCGTAGGCTTCGCCGGTGACCGGCTCGAGCACGGAGCCTGCGGCATCGGTGTTGGTCTGCGGGTTGAAGATCTCGGTGTAGCTGGCGTAGGTGCTGAAGTTCTCGTTGAGGTCGTAGATCAGCGCGGCGTAGGGCACGATCTCGTTGTCGACGCTGAACTTGCCGTTGGCCTTGGTGTTGTTTTCCTGCTCGTAGTCGTACCAGTTGGCGCGGGCGCCGATGATCGCGGTGAGCGGATCGGCCAGGGAGATGCGCCAGGTGGCATAGGCACCTTCCTGGGTGGTGCGTGTGCGTACCGGGTGGGCGGTGATGTCGATGCTCGGGTTGGCCAGGCTGGTCTTCGGGTCCCAGGTGCGGATGTCGAACACGCCCGATTGCACATTGTTGGTGGCCGAGGCGTAGGAGTCGTTGCGGATGCGTTCGACGCCCAGCATCAGTTCGTGGCTGCGGCCGAGCAGGTCGAACGGGCCGTTGAGGGTGGCACTGAGGTTGTTCTGCAGGCTCTCGCCGCCATCGCCTTCGGTGACCTGGTAGCTCATCAGGTAAGGGTTGCGGGTCGGGTTGGCGGTGCCGGTGGCACGGCTGAAGTAGGTCTGCTTGAAGCCGTTGTCGTCCAGCTCGAAGTGGGTGCGCTGGGCCATCAGCTTGAGCGTCCAGTCATTGTCGAAGCGATGCTCGAGCTCGGCGAAGGTCTGCAGGTTGCTGCGGTTCCAGCGGTTCCAGTCGGCGCCCAGGTAGGTGCTGCGGCCGAACGGCAGTGGCGAGCCGTCGTAGTCGGCCGGCAGGTTGCCCCAGGCGCCGGTGGCGTCGAGCTGGGTCCACTCGAGGCCAGTGGTCAGGGTGGTGCTGTCGTCGAGATCGAAGGCCATGACCCCGTACAACACATCCTTGCGCTCCTGGCGCGATTGCTGGAAGTGGTCCTTCTCGTCATGCACGGCAATCACCCGGCCACGCACGTTGCCAGTCTCGGTCAAGGGGCCGGAAAGGTCGGCGACGTAGCGCTGGGCATCCCAGGTGCCGAGGGTGACGCTGCCTTCGCCCTGGAACTCATAGGTGGGGCGCTTGCGCACCAGGTTGACGGTGCCGGAGGGGTTGCCGGCGCCGCGCAGCATGCCGGTGGCGCCGCGCAGGATCTCGGCGCGGTCGAGGATTGCCGAATCGCTCTGGATGAACGAACCACCGCCGCTGCTCTGCACCACGGTGGCGCCGTCGTACTGGATGGCGTCGATCTGGTAGCCGCGCGAGTAGTACTGCACCCGCTCGCTGTCGGTCAGGTTGACCACTATGCCTGGGGTCTGCTCGAGCAGGTTGGTGAGGTTGGTGATGTTTTGGTCGTCGATCCGCTGGCGGGTGACCACGGTCACCGATTGCGGCGTGTGGCGGATGCTCTGCGGCGTCTTGCCGATGGTGACTGCCCCGGTGGTGTAGGAGCCGCTGTGCTCGGTGGTCTCGCCCAGGCGGTTGCTGGATATGCTGGTGGCGCCCAGTTGCAGGGCATCGCCCACCTCCAGGGCGGGTATCAGCAGGAAGCTCTTTTCGCTTTCCTGCTGGACCTGCACATCGCTGCCCTGCAGCAGGATCTGCAACGCCTGCGCGCTGTCATGCCGGCCCTGCACGCCTTGGGTGGTCTTGCCCTGCAGGCTGCCGGCGTCGAACGACAGGTTCAGCCCGCCCTGGCGCGCCAGCTGGTCCAGCGCGGCGGCCAACGGGCCGGCCGGAATGCTCCAGTCGCGCTGCTGGCTCTGGCTGGCGGGCGCGGCGACGGCGACTGTCGGCAGCACGCCTGCGCAGGCCATGCCCAGGCCGAGGGCGGCAGCGTGGATGGCATGGCGCAGGGTGGCATTGCGAGGGGAACACGGGCGAATCATGAAGCGCTCCTGAAGGTTGTCAGACCACTGTTCGGGCTTGTTTTCCTTCAGGCCGGACGAGAATGAGATTCCACCTCATTTATTTTCATCAATTGTTCAGGCGGCGCCGATGCTTACCCAATAGCGTGTGCGGTAGTCGACGCGCACCGGCAGGCTGCGGGCGACCAGCAGCAGGACCTGATCGGTGTCGGCCAGCTGGTAGGTGCCGGAAACCTTCAGCCCGGCCACCTCCGGCGCACAGCGCAATAAGCCGGGGCGGTAGCGCGACAGCTCGTCGATGAACTCGCCGAGGGGCATCTGCTGCACGCTCAGTACGCCGTCGGTCCAGCCCCAGGGGTCGCCATGCAAGGTGGCGGGCCGGTAGTCGCCTTGGGCGAACACCTGCAGCACCTCGCCAGGCTTGACCGAATGCGCGGCGCTGGAGGCGGGGAACAACGTCACCTCGCCGCGGCGCACGGCCACCAGCAAGCCCTGGGCGTTCTCGCGCAGCAGCAGCTGGCCGCCCTGGGTACCGAGGGTGCCAACCGGGGTGTCGATGCTGAACGGGCGGTTGTCGTTGACGTTGCTGTCCAGGCTGATTTCGCCACGCAGCAGGGTCAGCCGGCGTTGGTCGGCGCTGTAGCGCAGGTCGATGGCACTGGCGGTGTTCAGGCGGATCAGGCTGCCGTCGCTGCCGAGCAGTTCACGGCGCTCGCCGGTGGCGGTGCGGCTGTCGGCCATCCAGGCCGACAGGCCCAGCGGTTCACGCGCCGCCCAGCCAGCGGCGCCGCCCAGCGCCAATACCGACAGCAGCTTGAGATGGTCGCGCCGGCTCATGCGTCGGCGCTCGGTACCGGCAAGGGTCTGCCGACTCAACTCGGCGGGCAGGCTGGCCAGTTCGTCACCGAGGCTGCTGACCCGCTGCCAGGCCTGGGCATGCTGCGGGTGGCTGGCCAGCCAGCGCTGGAACTGCTGTTCGGTACGTGGGCCGGGGCTGTCGTAGCGCAGTTTGACCAGCCATTCGATGGCTTGGTCGACCTGGGCCTGGGTCGGTATCTGGTCAGGCGTCGGCATAGCGCATCCGGTAGCAGACGCCCAGGGCCTTGGCCAGGTCGCGTTCCACGGTGGCCCGGGAAACGTCCAGGCGCTGGGCGATCTGCGCCAGGCTGAGGCCGTCGAGCTGGGCCAGCAGGAAGGCCTGCCGGGCCCGGGGCTTGAGGCGTTGCAGGGCAAGGTCGAGGCGTTCGAGGGTATCGAGGATCAACAGGCGTTGCTCCTCGCTGGGCGCCTCTTGTTCAGGCAGGTTGGCCAGGCTTTCCAGGTAGGCTTTTTCCAGGGCGCGACGGCGGAACTGGTCGATCATCAGGCCACGGGCGATGCTGCTCAGGTAGGCGCGTGGCTCTTTGAGTGGCGAGGCCTGGCGCGCCTTGAGCAGGCGCACGAAGGTGTCCTGGGCCAGGTCGGCGGCGTTCTCCCGGCAACCCACCCGGGCGCCGAGCCAGCCGCGCAGCCAGCGATGATGGGCCTGATAGAGCAGATCGACCTCGGCCGGTTTCAGCGTGTCTTCGATCTGCATCGTCTGGAGAGCCTACCCGGATAATGTGATTGTTAATGGTTCTCAATTCTATGCGCGGCGCTACTGGCGGATCAATGGTATGCCAGCGATTAGATAAGCAAGATTGAGCGTTTCACCGATGAATGGTTGGGCTAGGCTCGGAGATCGTATCCATGCGAACGCCAACGATGATCCTTGCAGACCTTTCCCCGCAGGCCTTTGACGATGCCGCTGCCTGGCTGGCCGGGCAGGATGCGGACTGGGCGCGGCATATTGCCGCCGTGGGACCCTGCTTGCATCGGGCTACCCCCGGTCGTGAGCCCTACGAGGCGCTGGTGCGGGCCATTGCCTACCAGCAGTTGCATGCGCGGGCGGCCGAGGCGATCCTCGGGCGATTGCTGGCGCTGTTCCCGGAAGGTGCGTTTCCCTCGCCCAAACAGTTGCTGGCGGTGACGCCGGAGGCGATGCGCGCCTGCGGGCTATCCGCGAGCAAGATCGCCACGGTTCACGGGATCGCCCAGGCGCGTGTGGAGGGTGTGGTGCCCAGCCGGGAAGAGGCGCTGCATATGTCGGATGCCGCACTGGTCGAGCGTCTGGTGGCGCTGCACGGAGTCGGGCGCTGGACGGTGGAAATGCTGCTGATCTATAGCCTGGAGCGATCGGATATCCTGCCGGTGGACGACTTTGGCGTGCGCGAGGGGTATCGGCGCATGAAGGGGCTGGACAAGGCGCCGACGCCCGCGCAGATGCGGGTTTTGGGCGGGGCGTGGAGCCCGTACCGGACCGTGGCGGCCTGGTACCTGTGGCGGGCTTGAAGTGTCATCCGCCTGCACGGCCCTATCGCGGGTCCGTTGAGATAACGCAAGATTCGGAGTGTTCACTGTCGGCCAAGCCGCCAAGCTCAGCGCATCGAACCAAGGAGAGGCGCCATGAACCACGCCCCGACCACCTACACCACCGACGCTGAACGCTGGCACGCCGTGCAGTCCCGCGACACCGCCGCGACCGGCCATTTCGTCTATGCCGTGCGCACCACCGGCGTCTACTGCCAGCCCGCCTGCAAGTCGCGCCTGGCCAAGCGCGAGAATGTCGAGTTCTTTGCCGACCCCGGCCAGGCCGAGGCAGCTGGCTACCGCGCCTGCAAACGCTGCAAGGCCGCGCAGGGCAGTCGGCGCACCGACCTGGTAGCCCGCGCCTGCCGCCTGATCGAGGCCAGTGAAACCGCGCCCAACCTCGACCAGCTCGGCAGCGAGCTGAACGTCAGCCCGTTCCATCTGCATCGGCTGTTCAAGGCCGAGACCGGCCTGACCCCCAAGGCCTACGCCTCGGCCTTTCGCGCCCAGCGTCTACGCGAGCGCCTGGATGCCGCCGACAGCGTCACCGAGGCCATCTACGAGGCGGGTTACAACTCCAACAGCCGCTTCTACGAGAGCGCCGCCGAACGGCTGGGCATGCGCCCGAGGGAGTACCGTGCCGGCGGCCAGGGTGCCACCATCCACTTTGCCGTGGCCCAGTGCTCGCTGGGGGCGATCCTGGTCGCCCAGAGCGAGCGGGGCATTTGCGCGATCCTGCTGGGTGACGAGCCCGAGCCTTTGCTCAAGGACCTGCAGGACAAGTTCCCCAAGGCCCGGCTGATCGGCGGCGATGACACTTTCGAGCGGCTGGTGGCCGAGGTGATCGGCTTCGTCGAGGCCCCGGCGCTGGGCCTGGCGTTGCCCCTGGATGTGCAGGGCACGGCGTTCCAGGAGCGGGTCTGGCAAGCGCTGCGCGAGGTGCCGCCCGGGACCACGGTCAGCTACACCGACATCGCCGAGCGCATCGGCGCGCCCAAGGCGGTGCGGGCGGTGGCACAGGCCTGCGCGGCCAACGCGATCGCCGTGGCGATTCCTTGCCACCGGGTGGTGCGCCGTGACGGCGACCTCAGTGGCTACCGCTGGGGTATCGAGCGCAAGCGCCAACTGCTGGACCGAGAGACGGCACTCTCCTGAGCGCGCGGACCGAGTAGAATTCACGCCCTGTCGAGTTGCGTAGAGGAACATTCGATGAGGCGTGTCAGCCTTGACCGATTCTATGCGGGGATTTTCGCCCTGCTGTTGTGCCTGGCCGTCCCGGCCTGGGCTGACCCGGCCACGCCGGCATCGCGCCTGGCCGTGGCCGAGCAGCAGGTGCTGGACGAGAACGCCAGCCTGGAGGAGTTGAGCGAACGACTCGACCAGATCCGCCAGGGCGTCACCAGCAATGCCAACGACGACCTGCTCGCGCAGTTGCGTCAGTCGGCCCTGCAGGTGCAGCGCCAGGCCGATGTGCTGGCCACCCAGCGCACCGCCGACGTGCAGCGCCTGGACGACCAGCTCAACGTGCTCGGCCCACCCATGGCCGAGGAGGCCGAGAGCCTGACCCGCCAGCGCAAGCAGCTCACTGACGAAAAGAACAAGGTGGTCGCCGAGCAGAAGGACGCCACCACGCTGACCCAGTCGGCCCGTGACCTGTCCACGCAGATCGTCAACCTGCGCCGCAGCCTGTTCAACTCGCAGATCACCAGCCGCGCCGCCAGCCCGTTGAGCCCGGCGTTCTGGTCGAGCCTGATCCGCCCCACCGATGATGACGTGGCGCGCCTGCGCGACCTGCGCGGCGAGGTGTCGGACGCCATGGCCAGCGCCTTCAGCGCCGAACACCGCTGGTTGTTCATCACCGCGCTGGTGGCGGCGGTGCTGGTCTGGACCCTGGTGCGGCGGCTGCTGGAGCGCCTGCTGGCCGATGCGATGATCCGCTGGCTGCCCGAAGGCCGTCTGCGCCGCAGCGCCCTGGCCCTGAGCGTCAGCCTGGCTACGCTGGGCACTATCTCCGGCTCTGTGTCGTTGCTGCGCTGGGGCCTGGAGAGCAGCGCGGAGCTTGGCACCGACCTGGCCAGCCTGACTAACCATATTCTTGCGCTGGTGATCTTCAGTGCCTTCATCTCGGGTCTGGGCCGCGCCATGCTGATGCTGCAGCGCCCGTCCTGGCGCCTGCCGCCGATCGCCGACGAGGTGGCCAGCGCCCTGGGCTGGTTCCCCAAAGTGCTGGCCCTGGCGCTGATGGTGCTGCTAACCCAGGAACGCATCAACAGCGTGATCGGCACCAGCCTGGCGCTGACCCTGGCCACCAATGGCCTGACCGCGCTGGTGGTGTCGCTGCTGTTCGTCGTGGCCCTGCTGCGCTATCGCCGTGCCCATCGCTTGCACGACCTTGAGCGTCCCAAGGGCCTGGCCGGGTTGATCCCGTTCGTGATCGTGGTCTGGGTGGCGGCTATCCTGCTGACCCTACTCGCCGGCTACCTGACGCTGGCCTACTTCCTCACCGCCAAGCTGCTGTGGGTCAGCGTGGTGGTGACCTGCGCCTACCTGCTGGTGACCGTGTTCGGCGACCTGTGCGAAACCTTGCTGTCGCCGCGTCAGCCAGGTGGCCTGGCGCTGGCCTCGGCGCTGGGCCTGCAGCAACGCCACCAGGCCCAGGCCAGCACGGTGCTGGCGGGCATCGGCCGCACACTGCTGCTGTTTGCCGCCGCGTTGCTGATATTCATGCCATCGGGCACCAGCCCGGGCGAGCTGCTGCTGAGCCTGGCGGACTGGGACGGCACCGGTGGCAAGGTGCTGGGCAACTTGAACATCGTGCCCCAGGACATCTTCCTGGCCGTGGCGATCTTCCTCGGTGGCTGGTTCGCCATTCGCGTGGTCAAGCGCTGGCTGAGCGAACGCCTGCTGCCGGAAACCGACATGGACGCCGGCATGCGCGCCTCGCTGGTGACCTTGGTGGGCTACCTGGGCTTCCTGTTCCTGGCCATGCTGGTGATGTCCACCCTGCACATCAACCTGACCAGCCTGACCTGGGTAGTCAGTGCGCTGTCGGTGGGTATCGGTTTCGGCTTGCAACAGATCGTGCAGAACTTCATCTCCGGCCTGATCCTGCTCACCGAGCGCCCGGTGAAAGTGGGAGACTGGGTGAGCCTGGCCGGTGTCGAGGGTGATATTCGCCGGATCAACGTGCGCGCCACGGAAATCCAGATGTCCGACCGCTCGACGGTGATCGTGCCCAATTCGCAGTTCATTTCGCAGAACGTGCGCAACGTGACCATGGCCAATGCCCTGGGGGTGGTGGGCATCACCCTGACGCTGCCGCTGGAGACCGACCCTGCGAAAGTGCGCGAGGTACTGCTGGCGGCGTACAAGGAGCACGAGTCGATCCTCGACGCGCCGGCCACTTCGGTGACCTTCAAGGACCTGACCAGCAGTGGCATGGTGATCGGCGTGAGCGGTTACGTGGCGTCGCCTCGGCAGGTGTCGAACACGCGCAGCGACCTGCTGTTCACCATCCTCGGGCGCTTGCGCGAGGAAGGCATCGCCCTGTCATCGCCGGCGAGCATGGTGCTGGTGCAGGAGAACGGGCGCCAGGCCGACGAATCGGCATAAGGCCAATCGCGAGGCCAGTCGCATCGGCGCACCGATGCGACTGGCCTCGCGATGCTCTCCGGCAAAACGCTGCCGTTAAATCTGCTATGCCCACCTGACTCGAAGCTGCCTGCGGGCCTTTCAGAAAACGCTGACGTGTAGTTTTGGGCGTGAATGTGCAAGGTAGTGACCATCGTCAGGGAGCGGCCGTTCGTAACGCAAATTACCTACCAGCTATACATTTGCGTTACAGAGGAGTAGCCTTTTGCAAGTCGACATCCTCCGTCGATTTCAACGCCCAGGTGTTATGGGCAGGGGAGTCACCAATGAGTGATTTGCACACCCGGGACCGCACCAAGGCGGTACCTCTGAACATGAGAGTGGCAGAGCATCGGCGTGACCTGATAGATGCAGCCGTGGAAGTGGTGGGTGGCGACAGGACCAGTTTTGTTCTTGATGCTGCCTGCAAGCGGGCCGAGGAAGTCCTGATGGAGCGCCGGCTTTTTCTGCTAGATGAAGAGGCGTTCGACCGCTTCGCCCAGGCACTGGAAGATGATCCCATCAGGAGCAATGAATGCGTGAGGAAACTGCTGGCAAGACCAAAGCGCTGGAGCTGACGGCGCCACGCAAGCTCGAGGCATTTCACCTGTTGGATCAGTTCGAAAGCGGAGAGGCATCTATCGACGCCTACTTGCGCAACCAAGCCTTGAAGGCACAACTCGCGAAACATGCCGTGGTCTATGTCACCTGTTTCAAAGGTACATCGCTCGTTGCAGGCTACTACACGCTGTCAAATGGATCTGTCGCTCGTGCTCACGGAGCAACGGCCGGCCTGCGACGCAATGCTCCAAGCGATTTGCCAATAGTGCTCCTGGGACGAATGGGGGTGACTCGGCAGGCGGCAGGGCAGGGGGTGGCCACCGACTTGTTGCAGGATGCGATCGAAAGAGCACTCTTCGCTTCTGAGTCGGTCGGCTGCCTGGCGATGGTTGTTCACCCGCTGAATGAGCGTCTTGAGCAGTTCTATGCGACGAAGGCCGGGTTTAAGAACTGCCCTGATCTGTCGCCCAAGACCATGATGCTTGCGCTACGCTAGCCATTTCTCGAATCTACATTTTTGCAAGGTAGTCGCCGGAGACTGAACACTTCCAGCGAGAAGCAAAAGCCCATGCCGTTCGAGCCGACAAGGGCTTGCGTCGCATGGTGATCAGCCCAGACACTGCGTCACATGCTTCACCGACTGATACCCCGAAAGCCCCCAAGGCCCGAGCTCACGCCCGATCCCGCTGCCCTTGGTCCCGCCCCACGAGGTTTCGACGAACACCGCCTGCACAGAGTTGATCCACACATGCCCCACCTCCAGCGCATCGGCCACGCGCTCGGCGCGCTCCAGGTCGGCGGAGCACACGGTGGCGACCAACCCGAAGCGGCTGTCGTTGGCTTGGGCGATGGCCTCGGCCTCGCTGCCGAAGCGCCGCGCGCACAGCACCGGGCCGAAGATTTCTTCGCCCCACAGGCGGCTGCTTACCGGTACATCCACATACAACGTCGGGCTGACGAACCAGCCGTCGCGGTCCAGCGCGGTGCCGCCGGCCAGGCACTTGAGGCCTTCTTCGCGGGCGGTGGCGAAATAGCCGGCGACCTTGAGCCACTGCGCCTGGCTGGTCAGCGGTCCCATGTCCACTTCTTCAGATAGCGGGTTGCCCACGCGCAACGCCGCCAGCGTCGCCTGCAAGCGCGGCAGCAGGGCATCGGCGATGCCGTCCTGCACCAGCAGGCGCGAGGTGGCCGAGCACATCTGCCCGGCGTTCCAGGTAATACCGGCGACGATCCACTCCACCGCCTGGTCGACATCGCAATCGTCGAACACCACGATGGCCGACTTGCCGCCCAGCTCCAGCGTCACTGGCCGGCACTGGGCCGCGGCGGCGCGCATCACCTGGCTGCCGACGCCGTTGCTGCCGGTGAATGACAGCTTGTCCAGGCCGTTGTGGCCGCTCAGCGCAGCGCCGGTCTCGGCTTTGCCGCCCACGATATTCAGCACGCCGGCCGGCAGGCCAAGCACCTCGGCGATCTGGCCGTAGACCTGCTCGATCAGCGGGGTGATTTCGGAGGGCTTGAGCACCACGGTGCAGCCGGCCGCGAGGGCCGGGGCGAGCTTCCAGGCGCTGGTCACCAGCGGGAAGTTCCACGGCACGATCAGGCCGACCACGCCCACCGGCTCAAGGCGAGTGCGGGCGGTGAAGCCCGGCGCGGCCAGGGGGACGTCGCGGTTTTTCGCCGGTAACTGCTCGGCCAGGTTGGCGTAGTAGGCGAAGGTGGCGATGGCGTCGTCGAGGTCGATCTCGGCCTCGTGGCGCGGCTTGCCGTTGTTGCGCATCTGCAGGGCGATCAATTCGTCGCGGCGCTGGCCCAGCTGTTCGGCGAAGCCGCGCAGGTAGTTGGCACGCTCGGTGGCGCTGACCGTCTTCCAGGCCGCCAGGGCCCGGCGCGCGGCGGCAACGGCTTGGTCGACCTGGGCGCTGCTGGCGGCCATCAGTTCGGCTAACGCCTGGCCGTCGGACGGGTTGTGGACAACGATACAGTCGCTGCCCTGGCCTTCGACCCAGCGGCCGTCGATGTAGTGAGGAGTGGTCATGGTCGGATTCCAGTCAGGCTATTTCGGCAGTGGTCACGGGCTTTACCGGCGTGCTTTTGCAACGCACCCAGCGCGGGCCCAGGGGGCCATACACGCCAGCCGGTTCGGGGAACAGGTTGAGCAGGATCAGGTACAGCACGGCGGCGATGCCGAGGGTCACCGGCAGGCTCAGGTCGATGCCGCCGGCGAGCTCGCCCAGCGGGCCGACGAACTGCCCGGGCAGGTTGACGAAGCACAGGCCAACCACCGCGCTGGGGATCCACGCGCCCATGCCGCGCCAGTTCCAGCCGTGGTCGAACCAGTAGTGACCGCCTTGCTGGCCACGGGTGAACACTTGCAGGTCGTCGGCATGGTAGAAGCCGCGGCGGGTGATCAGGCCGAGGATCATGATCACCATCCACGGGCTGGTGCAGGTGATGATCAGCACGGCGAAGGTCGACACGCTCTGCACCAGGTTGAAGGTGAAGCGGCCGACGAAGATGAAGCCGATGGCCAGCACGCCGATCAACAAGGTAGCGGCGGCGCGGCTGAGCAGGCGCGGGAACACGCTGGACATGTCCAGGCCGGTGCCGTACAGCGCCGTGGTGCCGGTGGACATACCGCCGATCACCGCGATCAGGCACACCGGCAGGAAGAACCAGCCCGGCGAGATCGCCAGCAGGCCGCCGACGTAGTTGTTGGCGGCGATGTAGTCCGGTGCCTGGCTGGCCACCAGGGTGGCGGTGCACAGGCCGAACAGGAACGGGATCAGCGTGGCGGCCTGGGCGAGGATCACCGCAAGCATGATGCGCGACTTGGGCGTTTGCCGCGGGATGTAGCGCGACCAGTCGCCGAGGAAGGCGCCGAACGACACCGGGTTGCTCATGGCCAGGATCGCCGCGCCGACGAACGCCGCCCAGAAACCGGCCTGGCCGAGGTTGACGCTGCCGGCGTAGCCCGCATCGAAGGGCCCGGCGAAAGCGAAGATGCCCAGCAGGAACAGCAGGCTCGAGGCCCACACCGCAATCTTGTTGACCCACAGCATGAAGCGGAAGCCAAAGATGCACACCACCAGCACCAGTATCGCGAACAGGCCATAGGCCAGGCCCAGGGTCAGGTCGGTTTCCGGCAGGCCGACCAGGCGCTTGGCGCCGCCGACCAGGGCATCGCCGGAGCTCCATACCGACAGCGAGAAGAACGCGACGGCGGTCAGCAGTGACAGGAACGAGCCGACGATACGCCCGTGCACGCCGAAGTGCGCGCCGGACGACACCGCGTTGTTGGTGCCGTTGAGCGCGCCGAACAGGCCCATCGGCGCGAGGATCAGCGCGCCCACGCCGACGCCGAGCAGGATCGCCCAGACCCCGGCCTGGAACGACAGCCCGAACAGCACCGGGAAGCTGCCCAGCACGGCGGTGGCGAAGGTATTGGCGCCGCCGAAGATCAGGCGGAACAGGTCCAGCGGGGCGGCGTCGCGTTGATCGTCGGGGATCTGTTCGACGCCATTGGTCTCGATACCGGTCGAGTGGCTCATGGTGATGCTCCAGCGCGAATGTTGTCGGCCGTCGGGCGGCCTTGTTGTGGGTGCGATGGCAGTGCGGCAGGGCCGCTTGAAAGGGGATCAGACCGGCGAGACGACCGACAGGTGCTCGTGACAGGCCAGCCAGCGGTCGCCGTGCAGGCGCAAGACGATGGTCTCGCGTTCGTTCAGGTCGAGGGTCTCGCCGGCGACGTTCAGGCGCGTGGCCACGTCGTGCATGAAGATCGCCACGTCGCCCTGCAGGCTCACCTGGGCATTGCTCGACTCGCAGCCGAGCACGGCAAAACCGTCCGCCTGCCAGCTGGCCCAGAGTTCTTCATAGGCACGGCGCGACAGCAGCGGTTGCGGCACGGTGTGGAAGAGGAAGGTGGCGTCTTCGCTGAAGCAGGCGAAGTAGCGGGCGCTGTCGTTGCTGGCGAAGGCGGCGATGAGGTCGGCGGCGGCCTGCCGTACCTGGAGTGTCTGGTCCACGGGAGTGGCCTCACGGTTTTTTGTGATTGTTGGTGAAGCGATTCTGGTGGGGGCAGGCGGGGGGAAAAATCGCTGTGGACAAATAATCAGTTCAGGAAATCGTGAACCAATGGGCTGACCGACCAAGTAACCGACCAAGTAGCGCTGCTGAAAATTGCCGATCCATCGGATCGGTGATTGGGGCAGGCATTTCATCATCGTTCCCCCAGCGCAACTCTGAGGGTTCACCCATGGGCCTACCGGCCCGCGTCTCTGCTCTCTACCGTTAGCCCTGCCGCCCGCCTGGCCACAGGTCGCACGGGCATTTCCCACGGCCCGCCGACTGACGGTCGCTTCGTTCAGCCTGCGTTGCCTACTCTCATAGTCCCCACTGTGGATGTGTGGGGCGCGGCCCGACCGCAGCGGCCAGGATGGCCTGTTCTCACACCAAGAGGAGAGAACGATGAGCAATTTCTCGCAAGCCGCCAACTTCGAAGGCCAAGTGCCACGCATCGACCCCGACAACGCCACGATGCTGCTGATCGACCACCAGAGTGGCCTGTTCCAGACGGTCAAGGACATGCCCATGACCGAGCTGCGGGCCAATGCCATCACCCTGGCCAAGGTCGCCAGCCTGGCGAAGATCCCGGTCATCACCACCGCCTCGGTACCCCAGGGTCCCAACGGCCCGTTGATCCCGGAAATCCACGAGGCTGCGCCACACGCGCAATACGTGGCCCGCAAAGGTGAGATCAACGCCTGGGACAACCCCGAGTTCGTCGCTGCGGTGAAGGCCACCGGGCGCAAGCAACTGATCATCGCCGGCACCATCACCAGCGTGTGCATGGCCTTCCCCAGCATTAGCGCGGTGGCCGCCGGCTACCAGGTGTTCGCTGTCATCGACGCGTCAGGCACCTACTCCAAGATGGCCCAGGAAGTGACCTTGGCGCGGGTGGTCCAGGCCGGCGTGGTGCCAATGGACACCGCCGCCGTCTGCTCTGAGGTGCAGCGCACCTGGAACCGCCCGGATGCCGCGCAGTGGGCCGAGGCCTACAGCGCGGTGTTCCCGCACTATCAACTGTTGATCGAGAGCTACGCCAAGGCCCAGGCCGTCGTCACCGGCCATGAGCAACTGGACTCGCAGCGCAACTGAACCTGGCTGTTTCCCATCCAAGCAAGGAGATCCACCATGGCATTCCAATACAAGCGTCTGGACAAGAACAACGCCGCGGTACTGCTGGTCGATCACCAGACCGGGCTGCTGTCGCTGGTGCGCGACATCGACCCGGACCGGTTCAAGAACAACGTGCTGGCGCTGGCCGACCTGGCCAAGTACTTCAAGCTGCCGACCATCCTCACCACCAGCTTCGAGACCGGCCCCAACGGCCCGCTGGTGCCCGAGCTCAAGGAGCAGTTCCCCGAGGCGCCCTACGTCGCCCGCCCCGGCAACATCAACGCCTGGGACAACGAGGACTTCGTCAAGGCGGTGAAGGCCACCGGCAAGAAGCAGCTGATCATCGCCGGCGTGGTCACCGAGGTGTGCGTGGCCTTCCCGGCGCTATCGGCGCTGGAGGAGGGCTTCGAGGTGTTCGTGGTCACCGACGCTTCCGGCACCTTCAACGAACTGACCCGCGACTCGGCCTGGCGCCGCATGGAAGCCGCCGGCGCCCAGCTGATGACCTGGTTCGGCGTGGCCTGCGAGCTGCACCGTGACTGGCGCAACGACATCGAAGGCTTGGGCACGCTGTTCTCCAACCACATTCCCGACTACCGCAACCTGATGACCAGCTACAGTAAGCTGGCCAAGTGACCGCCAGCCCGGGCCCCGTTGCCGGGGCCCGGGCCTGGTGACGCCCACGGCCCCTGTGACGATCCCTGGAGAATGGCGGATGATGCAGCGGTGAGCCGTGGACGAGTGTTGCCGATGTTCGACCTGAACGACCTTTATCTCTATGCCAAGGTGGTGGAGCACGGCGGCTTCGCGCCCGCCGGGCGCATCCTTGGCCTGCCCAAGTCACGCCTCAGCCGGCGCGTGGCCAAGCTCGAGGAGCGCCTGGGCGTGCGCCTGATCCAGCGCTCCACGCGGCAGTTCCAGGTAACCGAAGTGGGCCTGGAGTATTACCGCCATTGCCTGGGCATGCTCGAGCAGGCCGTCGCCGCCGAGGATGCCGTCGAGCGCAACCGCGCCGAGCCCCGTGGCATCGTGCGCCTGGCCAGCAGCACCGCGCTGCTCGACTCGCGCCTGGCGCCGATGCTGGCGCGCTTCATGGCGCAATGCCCAGTGGTCGAGTTGCTGGTCAAGAGCTACAACCGCCGGGTGGATGTGATCGGCGAGGGCTTTGACCTGGTGCTGAGCGTGCAGCACCAGCCACTGGAAAGCAGCGAGCTGGTGATGCGTCGCCTGGCCCCGAGCCGTCAGTGCCTGGTGGTTGCGCCGGGCCTGCTGGCCGAACACGGGCGGCCCGTGTCGCCGGAAGGGCTCCAGCTTCTGCCGAGCCTGAACTGGGGCGCCAATGTGCAGGACGCCACCTGGATGCTGATCGGGCCTGCGGGCGCCGAGGCTGCCGTGCGCCATCGCCCCCGTGTGGTGTCGGACGACCTCGCGGTACTGCGCGAGGCTGCCCTGGCCGGTGTGGGTGCGGTGCTGCTGCCCGAGGAGGCGGTGCGCGCCGACCTGGCTGACGGGCGGCTGGTGCATGTTCTCGACGACTGGGCGCCACGGGAAGGGGAGGTGGTGGCGCTGTTCCCTTCCCGGCGCGGGTTGATGCCCGCGGTGCGCAAGCTGATCGACTACCTGGCCGACGCCTTCGAGCAGGAGCAGCAGGCCGCTACGCCGGTTCGCGCTCGCTGAAGCCTGGCTCGGCAGGAGGGCGGGCCGACCAGAACGCCAGGCCCGCCGCCAAGGCGGTCAGCGCGGCGCCGGCCCAGGGGGTGGCCGCCAGCGTCGCCCCGGTGATCACCACGCCGCCGATGGCCGAACCCAGCCCGACGCCCAGGTGCATGGCCGACATGTTCAGGCTCATGCCGGCCGGAAAGGTATCCGGGCCACGGGTCGCCAGGTAGCTCTGCACCACCGGTGAGGTGGTCCAGCTCAGCCCGCCCCAGAGCATCATGGTCGCCAGGAACAACCATGGCGTGCCCACGCTCAACGGCAGTACCAGCAAGCTGGCGAGATAGAGCAGCGGCGCCAGCGCGATGGAGCGGCCTGCGCCGAGCCGGTCCGCCATCCAGCCGCCGACATAGCCGCCCGAAACACCGGCGATGCCGAAGGCGGCGAACATTGCCGCCAGCCATTGCAGCGGAATGTCGGCGACCTGGTGGGCATAGGGGGCCAGGTAGGCAAAGACCGTGAAGTGCCCGGCAATCATCAGCAACGACATGCCCTGGGCTGCCATCAGGCGGCTGTCGCGCAGATGGCGGACATAGCTGTGCAGGGCGATGCGTTCGCTGCTCTGCAACTGCGGCAACCCTTGCCAGGCCATCAGCAGCACTGCCATTGCCAGCACGCTCAGCCCGGAGAAGACGCCACGCCAGCCCAGCACGTCGCACAGCAGCATTCCGGCCGGCACCCCCAGCACCAGCGAGCTGCAGATGCCCATGAAGATTACTCCGATGGCGCGGCCACGCAGGGCCTCGGGCACCATGCGCGTGGCCATCAGGGTGCAAGTCAGGCAGGTCAGGGCGCTGGTCGCGGCCATGCCTATGCGCACTAACAGCAACGCGGTATAGCCAGGCGCCAGGGCTGCTGCCAGGTTGCACAGGGCAAAGATCGCCAGGGTGGTGCACAGCAGGCGGCGCAAGGGCAGGCGTGTGGTCAGCAGGGGAGAGAAGGGCGCGGCGAGGGCGAAGCTCAGGGAGAACACCGTGGTCAGCTGCCCGGCGATACCGAGCGGGACCTGCAGGCCATCGGCCAGGGCCGGCAGGATGCCGACCGTGATGTTTTCTGCCATACCCGTGACGAATGTCGCCAGGGCCAGCAGCCAGATACGCGGGCTCATTGTGTTGCCTCCGATAAACAGGCCGGCCAAGGTCCGGACCCATTTGTCCCGACGGTTGACCGGCAAGGGTCAGGTCCATCGGGTTTCGAGGCAGTGCTTCGGTTATCCCGGTTCAAGCAGGGGGAGTGTAGGGCCGCTGGGGTACACGCGCAACCTGAGCAGGGGCGCGCTTGTTCATCACTTCAGCTCGGCTTCGATGAACACCACTTCGTGGTCGCTGGCATTGACCACGTTGTGCTCCACACCGGCCTTGCGAAAGTAGCTCTGGCCCGCCACCAGAGGGGCGAGCTTCTCGCCTTCCGGGGTCTCCAGCAACAACGTGCCATCGGTCATCGGCACCACCACGTAGTCATGGCCGTGCAGGTGCCGGCCAGTCTCGGCACCTGGGGCGAAGCGCCATTCGGTGACGATCACTTCTTCGGTGTTCACCTGAACGGTGGGTACGGCTTTGGGGCGTTGGGGCTTCTGCGTCATGGGGTAGGCCTGCTCACGGAAAAGCGTCCAGCCTGGACCGCTTGCTCGGTGGTTTAATCCAAGTCTGCTGGCAGTCAGTCGTGTGAACGCTCAACTTTTTCCGCCCCAAACGCAACGCGGGGCCAGCCCGCTCCCCCAAGGCTCAAGGTTGAGCGTGGGGGAGCGGGCTGGCCCCGCGATACGAAACGCCCTGAAAACTACAGCGTGATCGGCTTCAACTTGAGCCCCATGGCCTGGGCCTGCACTGCCGCGCCGCTGAAGGCCGCCGCATTGCTGGGTGGTGGCGTGGGGCCGTGCACATGCGCGGCCAGTTCGGTGTTCATCGCCTGGACCAGCTCGAGCAGGTCGCAGAGCACCTGCAGCACATTCACCGCCTCCGAGCCCAGCCAGGTCTTTGGCGCCTGCAGGCGCTGGCTGAGTTTCACCACGCTGTCGCGCAGGCCCTCGATGCGTTCCTGGACGTCGCCGCCGATCGCCGCGTTGAGTTTCTGCCCAACCGCCAGGTTCAGGTCGCGCCCGGTGGCCTGGTGCAGGTCGTCGAGGGCGGCCAGGCTGGCGGAGCCGCCGGACAGCAGCTTGAGCGCGCCCAGAGCCTCGATCTTCTTCACCCCGCCCACGGTCTCGGTCGAGTGGTCGTCCACCGTGCGGGCATGGCTCTGGAACTGCTCGGTATTGGCCAGTGCCTCGACCTCGCGCTCGATCGCCTTGTCGCGGATCCGGCCATCGGTCTGGCGCAGCCAGTTGCCATCGGCGTCGGCGCGCTGCTGGCAGGCCTCACTGTGTTGCCATACCAGATCACCCTTCGGCACCCTGGGCAGGCTGAGCCCATGGGGCAGGATCTGCTGGATGAACGGTTTGTGGGGCAGGCCGTAGGCAAACGACACCACCACGGTGGTGCCTTCTTCGGGGAAACCGAACATGCCGCGCTCCTGGCCGCCCATGGGCGCCGGCAGCGGCAGGCTGGTGAACACCGGCAGCACCGGGTCGGGCTCGCCATCTGGTAGCAGCACCTGGACATCGACACCGAAGCGCGGGCGGAAGTCGTCGCACAGCCCGGACGTCGCTGGCGCATCGGGGACCGCGACCACGCGGCCGAAGCGCGGTAGGTGGTAGCCGCCGGTGATCTCGGGGAACTGGCGCGCTACGGCGCGGCGGATTGCGTCTTCCATCGGATGGCCATCTGGTTGCCGGCGAGCGCGACATGGGTCACGCGCTCGCCGTGGTTGATCGGTGCGCCTGGACGCAGCCCTGGCAGGGCGGCAATCGTGGCGCTCTGGTTGCCCTGGTAGTTGTCGAACAGCTCCGTGGGCAGCTGCAGCGCGGGGCGGGCGCCGAAGTAGCTGTCGGCCCAGCTGCCCACGTACACCTCGCCATTGCCCTGCTGCTGCCAGATGAAGTCGGGGATGTCGAACACCTGG
Organism: Pseudomonas sp. RC3H12; assembly: GCF_018596375.1. NCBI lineage: Bacteria > Pseudomonadati > Pseudomonadota > Gammaproteobacteria > Pseudomonadales > Pseudomonadaceae > Pseudomonas > Pseudomonas sp. RC3H12. Next base: position 5,748,221 of record NZ_CP075595.1, read on the forward strand.
GCCAGGCTCTCCATGGCCTGGAAGCCGGCGGCCAAGCTGTAGAAGAACGGTGCGCGCACCGATGCGTAGGGCCGCTCGGGCACGCGAAAGCGCAGGCCGGTCTGCTGGCCGACCTGGTCGAGCACGCCGTGCAGGTCGACATGGCGCAGGTTCATCGGCAGCGGCCTGGCCAGGATCGCCGCCAGCTCGCGGCAGAACAGTACCTGCTGCTTGGCGTTGGCAGTGGTGCAGCGCTCGACGTAGCCGATGAAATGCCGCTGCAGCGTGCTGTCGTTGTAGCCGATGTCGAGGGTGACCAGGCCCTTGAGCGGTGCCTCGGCCTGGACGATGAAGGTCGCCCGCCCCGGGTTGCGCAGCTCCAGACGCACGTCCGCCCTGACAAGGTCGTGGCGTTCGCCTGCCACGCTGAGTACCTGATGCAGTTTCATGGTTTCTCCCCCAGCCAGTCGTCCACTTTTTTCAACAGCTTTTCGAAACTGGTCAGCTCCGGATCCTTGTCATCCTCGTCATCTTCCGCCCCTGCCGCGGCGCCGGGTGCGGCCTGTGCCTTGACGCGCTTTTTGGCGCGGCGCTTCTCGACCTTTTCCGGGTTGGAGGTCTTCTCGGCCAGGCCGAACTGCACCCGCCAGCAGGCCAGCGCATCGTCCTCCCGGACGTTGACGTTGTCGGCGAAGCACACCTGGCGGATGCCGAAGGCCTCGGCCGTGTCGTTGACGATGCGGTAGGTCTTGAGCTGGCCGCCACTCTGGGTGGCTTCGGCCAGGCGCATCAGGTTGCGCAGCCAGACGCTGTTGACGTAGGGGATGGTCAGGGTGACGGTGAGGGTCTTGGGTTTGAAGCCTTTGTGCGCGGTGTCGGTGTTGCTGGTCTGGCCGGACAGGTCCTCGGCTTCGATGCGCAGGTTGCCGGTGACTTTCAGGGTCTTGCCTTCGACGGGCTGGCCGTCCAACAGTAGCAGTGTCATAAACCCACCATTTCACGAACGAAGCTCAGGCCTTTTGCCGAGCCGACCAGGATCACGCCAGCGCTCATCACCCACTCATGCCCCGGGGCATCGCCTTCGAGCAGCATGCGCCGCAGTTGTGTGTTGTTGCCCGGGCCGAGCAGGCGGGCGCGTACCAAGCTGTCGGCCTGGCCGCCCTCCAGCAGTTGGCGCAGGTCGGCCAGGCGCTGGTCGCGGACCTGCTGCTGGTTGGCCTTGCGCGCCGCCAGCCCGGCGAGGTCGCTCATGGGCGAGCTGTCGGCGGCGTAGCTTTCCAGCACCGCGATCTGCCCGGCGATCGATTGCTGCGCGGCCTTGAGCACCGTGCAACGCTCCAGGGGCAGCGACGCCCAGCGGGGCATGGGAGCGGACTGGGGAATTTGCCATTTTTCGGTTTCGAGCTTGACCAGGTGCTCGGCGCGGCGCTGTGCGCGGACCAGCTCGGGTATGGGCATCAATGCGTTGAAGCGCGCCAGCCCGGCGGCCAGCTGTTCGTAGCGGGTACTTAGAAACAGCAGGCACAGCGCGTGCAAGTCGCCCTGGGGGCGGCCCGCGTCGGTGCCATCGGTCAGCTTGTCGGCGAGTTGCTGCAACAGGTTGGGAGCCGACAGGAAACGCTGGTAGCCGCGCCCCTGGCCGATACCGCTCTGGAAGGGAGTGACTACCAGGCACGCTGGTACTTCGCCCAGTTGTTCGGCCAGGGCCTGGCGCCCGGCTGCGATCGCACCCTGGGCCGCCTCGCCGACCGGTCCGGGGTTGGTGGTCGCCAGCCCTTGCAGGCCGGCCAGCCGCTGGCCGGTGCTGGCCAATTCGTTGCCGGCCAGGGTTTTGGCCGCTTGCAACTGGTCCATCCAGCGTGTCGCTTCGCTCGGCCAGCGCATGGCGACAGGCGACCAGCTCATGCCGGCACCGTCCACTGGATGGCGCGCAGGGCATTGAGCTTCTTGTCCTGCAGCGCCTTGGCCGCGTCACGCTTGAGTTGGTCGGCATGTTGCAGCGCGGCCTGCTTGAACAGGACCAGGTCTTTGTTCACCTGCAGCAACTGGTCGCGGGTGTGGGCCAGGAACAGGCGCACGCCATCGCTGCCGGTGCAGGGGTAGGCGCTGTCCAGGCCGCTGAACACCAGGCCGGTCAGGTTGACCTGGTCTTCCAGCGAGCTGCTGTAGCGATGCACCTTGCCCAGGGCCGTCGAATCGAAGCCGGCCTCGATGTACTTCGCGCAGCCGGTGTTGATCTCATCCAGCTTCTGCTGGTGGAGCTTGGCCAGCACGGCGGTAGTGTCGTCCACCCACTCGCCGTTCTTCCATACCTGGTCCGGGCCAGGCTTTTTCACCGTGTAACCCGAGGGGACCGGCCCCATGCCGGTGATGGTCAGGGCCTCGGCGGTGGTGATGCTGTAGACCACCAGGCCGTCGTAGTAGTCCACCAGGGACCAGGCCTGGCCGTTCCAGTGGGCGGCCTTGTGCTCGGGGATCGACGGCGGCGCCGTCTCCACGCAGCCGCCGGGGATCAGGAACACGCCGGGCTCCAGCGGCGATTCGTCCGCTTCGGCGGTACCAGTGAACAAGCCCAATGGGGATGTCTGGTAGACCGTTTTTGTCTTTGCCATCGGGCACCTCAGTATTTGATGTAGTAGTACAGGGCCATGTTCACAGGGCGCGCCTCGGCCCCGCCGGAGGGGTTTACCGTTACCGGGTGAGTGTGAGCGCCGTCGCCGACGATGTTCAGGGTATGGCTGTGGTCGCCGGCGGGTTGGATACGGTTGGTGGCGGCCGAGTTAACGCCGGCGTAATGCATGGCTGCGCCGATTCCAGGGATATCCTGGGTGGTCGGTGTATTCACGTAGTTGAAGGCGTGGATATGGCTACCCGCGACCGACGAGGTGCTCCCGCCGTGGGCGTGCCAGCCGGCACTGCCGGTAGACGCGGAGTGGGCGTGGTACTGGTTCTGACTGCTTTGGAATGTTCCCAAAACTCGGCCTGCATCAAGGTCTCGTCCATTGTCGACATCTCGAATGAACAGGCCACGAGTATCGGGCAGGGTGAAGGTCGTGGATCCGTCGGCAGCCCCGTAGTAATCACCGATCGCTGCAAAGAGCGCTGCATAGACCGTACGACTGACAGCAGCACCGTTACAGCGAAGGCAATTGGGAGGCGCGATGCTGCTGAACGACTGGATCAACGTGCCGGCGGGTACGATGTCCTGGGGCTTGAGGTTGCCGGTGTGATAGAGCGCAGAGCCGTTCCAGGCGATCACGCCTTGGGCGTTCATCGCCAGATCGCCCGCTACCTGGCCTCCCCAGTGGAAGCCAAGACGGGGAGCGTACTCCCAGTTCAGATTGGTATTGTGAACCAGCCCCACCTCGCGGATTTCGAGGGCAGGATGTATGTAGTTGGTACTTGGTGTATCTGAGTAGAACCGGGGGAGCTGGTTGCTGTATCCGGTGTGCAGCGCATCGGTAATCCCATACCCCTGGAGCGTGGTTGGCTTGCCGCTGGTGATCTTGCTCCAGTCCAGGTTGGGGATATCGATCTGCAGCAGTGCCTCGCTACCGATGACCTGGCCTTTGCCATTGATCGTGACTTTGGAGTAAGTCCCGGGCACCACGCCGATGTCCGCAAGCGTGGCCTGGATCGCCACGTTCCTGGAGCCGTCGAAGTCCACGCGCCCGACGACATCGCCCTGCAACGCGATCTGACGCGTTTCGGCCAGCTGGCGCGACTTGCCGGCGGAGGTCACTCCCTCCTCGAGGTCCGTAACTGACCTGCGGCTGGCGAAGTGGTCCACCAGCGGGCCGGCGATGGGCACGGACTTGCGCTTGTCGGCGATGACCCCGGAGCTGGCGATGTCCGCCAGTTGGATGCAGTAAACCCAGCCGTCAGGAGTGACGGAATCCTGCTGGTCGGGCAGGTACACGACTTTCCAGCTGGGTATCACATCGTTCTGCTTGCGCTGCCAGGTGATGTGAATCCACACCTGGGTCGCGCCTTGCGGCGGGCTCAGCGGCACGGCCTTGGGCAGCTCCAGGCGCATGCCTTCCAGGTAGGCGGTGCCGGCGGCCAGCTGGTAGTTGTCGCCCATCTTCTGGAACTGCAGACCGTCGCCGAAGAAGCACGCTCGCCCATACACGTCGCGGTTGCTCAGGCGCTCGCGCTCGTCGATGCCTTTCAGGCGCAGTGTGAAATCGTGCTGCCAGGTGCTGGCATCGATGGTGATGCCGGTCAGTTCCTGGGCGCCGCTGTATTCCACCAGGATATTGCGGGTGACGTTGTTGCCGATCTGCAGCGGCGGGATGTTGCGCCGTTTCTGCTGCAGCGGCAGGTAGGCCACGGCGAACAGCACGCCCTCGGCGCTTTCCAGGCCCATCCAGTTCCAGTCGAAGTCGCCGATGTCGCTGCCCAGCATCGAGCTGTAGACGACCTGGTTGGGGTTCACGTAGCCGCTGTTGCCCGCCGGGATGTCGTAGCTGTGCACGATCTGGCTGGCCGGCGGCTTGGTCGCGGCGCGGTCGACCGGCGTGTTCGGATCGAGCCCGGGCACATTGGCGTAGATGAAGCGGGTGATCTGCAGGACTTCCTTGGCCCCCTGCTTCTGGGCGATCAGGCTTTCGCCGGCGAAAGTGATTCTGGCCACGGCGGGCTCCTAGAGCGTGGCGACCAACGTCTGCTGGTCGTCGTTGAATTGGACTGCGGCAATGCGCAGGGTCACGGGGGTGATGCTGACGAAGTCGTAGCGGCGGCAGGTCCGGCCGTACTGCTGGATCAGCACCCGCAGCAGTTCGGGGTTCTCCGACAGCTGCGAGTCGGAAAGGCGCAGCAGGACCACATCCCAGTCGCGGTCCGGCATACGTTCGTCGATCTCGACATAGCCGACGCCGAGCCGGCGCAGGATGCGTTTGAGCCCTGCGGTGCTGCCGGCATCGACCGCGTTGATGAAGGCGAACTTCACCCGCAGACGGTACAGGCTTTCCGGCTCGTCCTTGAAGCGGGTGATATCGCGTTGCCAGGCGAGCAGGTCCAGCACGGTGAGGTGGCAGGTCTCGGCATCCATCTGCAGCAGCGGCCAGCGCAGCCACTCGTACACCCTGGCCCACCAGGCCTGGGCGGCGTCCTTGAGCTTGGTCAGTTCGGTGCCGGCGAGCCAGAACGGCAGTTTCAGCGGGCTCATACCAGGTCCACTCGCAGGTTGGCGATGCGCGCGATGCTCAGCGGCGAGACGATGTCCTCGTTGGCGAAGTGCAGCGATTCGATGTCGTCGAAGGCCTGGTGCAGTTCTTCGGCCAGGCGGCTGAAGGAGAATCGCGATTGTGGGTAGGTCAGCGTCGGGCGGTAGTCGCTGGTCGTGCTTTCACGGAACGCCGCGCGGATGAACTGGGCAATGCCTTGCTGCAATGCCTCGCGGCGCTTCGTCGTCAGGTTCGCCTGCGGCCAGACCGTCAGCGCGATGTCGTGCCGCGTCTCGGGCATGACCATCACCAGCAGGTCGTCGCCGTGGCCGTGGTTGCCCTCGTCGCGCACGTGGGCGTTGATCTGCGCCAGGTACGATTCCGCTGGCACGTCGGCGTCGAACAGCACGTAGGCGTTGGCGCTGCCCGGACCGCGCGGCGCGTCGTGGAGGAAGTACACGCCATCGGGGCGCACGCCCGGGAAGGCGGCGATCATCGCGCGATAGACCGCGTCGGTGTGCCATTGGTTGACCGCGCTGAACTGGTTGCGAGTGCGCAGGCGCAACTGCTCGTCGGGCTCGGGGTCGGCTCCGGGCGAGGTCATCCAGCCGTCGTCGTTGACCACCTGGACGATCCCCGTCACCGGCTCGGGCAGGATGGCGTAGTAGCCGGGCGCCAGGTTGTAGCCGCTGCCGACCTGCTGTGCCTGGACCTTGACCGACTGTTGCAGGCGACCGTCGGGGAACACCGCGTCCTCGATGGTCACCAGTTGGTAGACGTGGCCGTTGATCGCGGCGGATTGCACCACGACGCCGGCGCGCATCAGCAGCTCGCCGGCGCTGTTTTCACGGGTGAACAACAGCTGGCCCTGGGCCTTGGTCGCGCCCTTGCGCTCGATGTTCACCGCCCAGGCCAGGCTGTCCAGCCAGGCGCCGCTGGCGGTCTTGACGAAGAAGTTGGGCAGCACGGTGTCGCTGATGAAGCCGACCAGCCAGAGCACCGGCTTGGTCACCAGCGCCGTCACCACCCGCCAGAACGGCGAGTAGGCGCTGGTGTTGCTGAGCTTGCTGCCCTGGGCGGCCACTTCGGCCTCCCAGGCCTTGTGCAGCGCCGCTTCGGTGGTGGGAATGCCGGCGTCGGCCAGCACCTTGCGAAAGTCCAAGTCGCTCACAGGTATACCTCGATGTCACCGAATTTCAGGGTTTTCGCCGTGACCCGGTACACGCCCGGCCGCTCTTGCAGGATGCGGGCGGTACCGGGCAGCAGGCGCTCGTCGTCCTCCACCAGCAGTTCCAGCTGCAGGATGCAGTCGGCCTGGCGTTGGCGGCTGCGCTCGGCCACCAGGGTCACCAGCAGGCCGCTGTCGCGGATCATGTGGGCGATGTCCTGGGCGATGCTGGCGCGGTCCTCGATCAGCAGCGGTTGATGGGAAGGGTCCAGGACCAGGTCGTTGTCGTGGATCAGCAGGTCGATGTAGTCGCTCATCAGCCCACCGCCATTTCCATCATCTGTTCGAGCTCCAGCGGGTTCATGGCCTTGCTGGTGTTGATCTCGATCCTCTCGACGTGCATGCGCCGATCCTGGGTCTGGGTGCTGCTCTGGATCTGGGTCATCAGCCCCCCCTGGGGAACGCTCGTCGGGCTGGCCGGCGAGAGGTTGAGTGCGGTCTGGGTCATGCGCTGGCGCTGTTGGTCGAGCTGCTCGATCGGCGTCATCAGCGGGGTGGGTGCAGGCACCTGCATCAGGTGCTTGATGGACGGTGGCTGGCTGGTGATGGGCAGGATGCCGATCGGCGCGACCTGGCCAGGCAACTGAGGCACCTCGGGCGCCTTTGGCAGATCGCCGAAACGTGTCTCGATGTTCACGCCCGGGATCTTGTTCAGCATCTCGATCAGGCTGTCCACCGCGCTGCGGAATATCCTGCTGATGCCGTCCCAGGCGCTTTTCGCGAAGTCCGCCCAGCCACTCATCGAACCGAACATTTTGCCCAGTGCGGTGAATTGCGCGCTGACCCACTGGAATGCAGTGCTCTCGAGCAGGGCCGCCTTGAAGTCGTCCCAGTACCTGACGACCAGGGCGACGATCGTGATCAATACGGCGATGCCGGCGACAACGAGGCCAATCGGGTTGGCGTACATGGCCGCGTTGACCAGCCAGGTCACGGTTTGCCAGGCGAGCATGGCCAGGCGCAGGGTGCCGAGCACCGCGATCATGAGCAGTACCCTGCCGACCAGGAGCACGCATTGAATGGAGTGCAGGATGAACACGGCCAGGCTTCGCAAACCGGTCAGGTTGAGCAGTGCCCAGACGGTCTGCAGCCCCAGCATGGCGACCCGGGCGATACCGACGGCGACTGCCAGCGCGCTCAGGGCGGCGCCCATGCCGGCGATGATCAGTGTGGCAATGCCGACGACCCGGGTGATATTGGGGAACAGCTTGATCCAGCGGACCAGGGTCTGGGCGATCTCGACCAGGCGTGCCATCAGCGGTTGCAAAATGGGAATCAGCGCCTGGCCGAAGGCGATGCGCAGCCCTTTTACCGCAGCTCCGAACTGCTGCCAGGGGTCGACCATGGCCTTGGCCATCTGTTCGGCCTGTTCAAGGCCACGCACCTGGCCCAGCTTGTCGATGCCGTTCTTGAGACGGTCGGTGTCCTGGGCCAGGGCGCCGATGAGCTGGGCCGCCTCACCGCCGAAGGCCTCGGTGATCTTGGCGTTGGCCGCAGCTCCGCGCAGGTCGCCGAACCTACCCCGCAGCTTGGCCAGGATGTCCAGCATCGGCAGGACCTTGCCATTGGTGTCGGTGAACTTGATGCCGAGCTTGTCCGAGGCGTCCTCGATGTTCTCGAAGAAGGCCTTGTAAAGCCCACCGGCCGCGCTGCCGTCCATGCTGCCGGACAGGCTGCCGATCACGGCCATCTGCTCGGCCAGGCCGATGCCGGCGGCGGAAGCCTGGGCGCCGGCCTCCTTGAAACCATCCTTCATCTGTTCGCCGCTGGTGCGGAACAGCTGGACCGCCAGGGCGGTCTGCCCGCCCAGGATCTTGACCCACTGGCCCTTGCCCATGGCGTCGGCCTGCTGCTTGTGCAGGTTGTACATCGTGCCGACGTACTCGGCCATCACGCCCTGGTCGGACTTGGTGGCCTTGGCCAGCACGCTGCTGGCGTAGGTGAACGTGGCCAGCTGGGAGCCGGAAAGGCCCTTGATCGCGCCTTCGATCTTGTACGCCGAGGCGACGAAGTCCCGGGCGTTCTCGCCATAGGCGATGGAGAACGCCAGGGCTTTCCTGTTCAAGGCCTCCAGGGCGTCCTCGGCCACGCCAAGCGAGCGCACATCCCCAAGGGCACGGTTCATTTCCAGGGCTGGCTCAAGGAAGGTGCCAAAGCCGCTGGCGGAGTTTTGCAGCTTCTGCGTGCCATCGCTGATCTGCTTGATGGCGGTCTGACTTTTCTCGGTCAGCTTGTTGAAACCTTGGGTCATCCTCGCCAGCGGCGCGGTGACTTTGTCGGTCAGCGACAGGATGAAATCCAGCCGGCTGATTGCGGTGTTCGCGCTCATGGGATGTCAGCTTCCGTTGAATGCACGTGCGATTCCGTTGGCAATGGCGATTTCCATTCGCCGCCAGTGCTCGTCCTCCAGCCACTTGGCTGTGCCCAGGTTCTCGGGCGTGGCGGATGCACCGGGCAGCCAGCGTTCGGCCAGGGCCAGCAGCTGGCCCAGGCCGTCCTCGGTCAGTCGCTCTGCGTGGCCGAGCGCTTTTTTACGGTGACCTCGACGGTCGGCGCGTATTCCTCGACCAGGGCACCGGCCAGCTGGATGACGGTCATCGGGTTGGCCAGCAGCGGCTTGAGCTGGTCCTTGTGCTCGGGCTTCACGGCGGTGACCAGCAGGTTGTTGGCCGGTGCGACCTTGTTGGACGGGGTCAGGGCGTTGATGTACTTGGTCATCAGGGCTGGATCGACGGCGAAATCCAGGGACAGGTCGCCGACTTCCAGGGTGATTTCGGTGCGTTGGGTCATGGGGTACTACTCCAATGAAATACGGGAATCAAAACGAAGGGGTGAGCGCTGTGCTGCGCTCGTGGCGGTGCTGGCAGGGAACGCAGCGGCGCATGCCACCCAAGGCGCGGCGGGCCTCGGGGATCTCGTCGCCGCAGTCCGCGCAATCGGTGAGGCTCGGCCCAGTCGCCGCCCGTCGGTCACGCACAGCGGCGATCGCCAGATCACGCCTGAGCTGTTCCAGGGCCTGGGCGCGGTCGAATGGGCACACCATCAGCTCAGGCCCTCGACCTCGGCGAAGGACAGGTACGGCACGCCGTTGACATGGATGAAGTCCGGGCTGGTGACGTCGAACGGCAGCTTGTGCTTGGTCTTCTCGCCGCCCTTGGCGTCGATGTTGAGCAGGCTGGAGATCTTGAAGCGGCAGCCGAAGGCCTCGACGCGGATCTCGTCGGTGGGGGTCTTGGCGTAGAACAGCTGGTCGAAGGTGCCCAGCTGGCGGAAGCTACCGGCCTTGGCGGCGGCTTCGATGATCAGGTTGAAGTTGCTGGTGTCCACTTCCAGCTCGCCGCTGGCGGCCACGTCGCCGGCGACCCAGCCGTCCGGCACGCCCTTGGTGTGGGCCACGGCGCTGTTGTCGGTGATGTCGAGGGTTGCGCTTTCAACGTGGATCTTCAGGTCGCCCACGTTGATGTCGAAGTTCAAGCCACTGATCTTGGCCATGGGTTACTCCTGGTTGTCCTGGGAAAGGTCCAGCGCGATGTTCGCGGTGATGTCCTTGGGGCAGTTGTGCGGGCGGATGCGGATGAACACTTCCACCTGGGTGTGGCTCTTCCAGACGATGACCAGGTCGCCGTCGCGGGGTGGCTGGATTTCGCCCGGAAATACTTCGCCGGCGAACTTCACCGCCTTGGCCATGCGGCGCAGCGGCGCCATCAATGCGCTGGTGTTGGCGGCCATGCTGGCGGGGCTGTTGTTCAGGCGGCGGTCGCCGATACGGCGGATCAGCAGCGGACGGACCTGGCGGGCGGCCTTGTCGGCCAGGCGCAGGTATTCCAGGACCTGGAAGTCGCTGGCGGCAGTGTCGAGCATGTTGGCGTCGCCCCAGTACACACCCTCGTAGTCCGGGTAGGTCTGGGATACGGAGAAGCGTGCCTTGTCCAGCTCGCTGCGTACTGCCGAGGGCAGCGGTACGCCGTCCTTGTCCGCCGGCACGCTGCCCAGGCCCAGGACAGGGCCACTGGCGACGCGCATCGGGGTATCGGCGATGCTCCAGGCGGCATTGGCCAGGTGACCGGCGAGCACGCCCAGGTCGTTGCCGTGCAGCTGCGGCACCACCACGACACGTGGCGCGGCGATACCGTCGGTGAGCGCCTTCTGCTCGAGCAGGTAGTCCGACCAGGTCACGGTCGGCAGGATGCCGGCGGACGCGGCCAGGACGAACGAGCGCCGGCCATGGCGGGCGTTCAGTTGTTCGGCGGCGGTGTGCAAGGCCAGCAGTTCCGCGCCGGCGGTCACCGGTTTGGTGACGACGATGCCTTCGACCGAGTAGCCGTGTTGCTGGGCGTACTCCAGGGCGCTGGCCCAGTCGCCTTCGGCGCCGATCGGCGCGGCCAGGCAGGCCCAGCGGCTGCCGCCGTTGGCGCGGGCGGCGATCAGTTGGGTCTTCAGGTCGCTGGCGGCCACGCCCAGCTCGTTGTCCAGGTCGCTGTCAGTGTTCAGGGCCAGCAGCTTGCCGACGTTCTTGGCGGCGGGGCCGATGAAAAGGAAGTAGCGTTCGATCTCGGTCACGGCGCCCTGGCCGAGGTTGAGATTGTTCACGCTGATTTTACCGAGTGCCATAGGTTGCCTCGTTAGCGGGGTGATTGAAGGATTGTGCCGGAGCCTGCCAATCAGGTTGCCGGCGGGACGGGCGCTGGGCCCGGGTAACAGGTCAGGGGAGGGTGCCGCCCTGCACGACCACATCGCCTTGTTCGGCGACCCACAGGTCGTGGGGCTGGAATGACCAGGTCTTGCCGAAGACCTCGATTTCTCCGGCTGAGTCCTCGGTCAGGTAAAGGGGCTCGACGAACTCCAGGGCCAGCGACACATCCAGCAAGTCGCTGCCTGGGGCCCTCTGCTTGACGGTGAGCGTCGGTGCCGGAAGGGCGAACAGATGGCGCCCGGGGTCTTTGGCTTCCAGCCAACTCCCGGCGAGGGCCATCAGGCGTCCGGGGTGGCCGCTGTAGTCGTCGAGATCGAACAGGGCGCGGTAGCGCAGGTTGCCCATGTGCAGACCCAGCTCGGTCTGTGTCCAGGCCAGTTGCAGGTCGAGTTGCTGCGCCTGGGCATGCAGTTGTTCAGCGGGCACCAGCTTGCGTTCGAGCAGGTAGCTGGTCAGTGCTTTCAACTGGTTCATGGGGCTGACCTCGGGGCGGGGTTGCCTGAATAAATCATCGTTGAGTACTCGTGTGAGAGTTTCTGGCTCTGAGGGCGGCATTCCAAAAAGCCCGCCGTGCAGGCTTTTCAGTAATGCGCGTGGTCACCGCTGGCCACGACTGGTGACGCCATGCGGTTGCGCTTCGAATTGGTGACTCCGACCGCGGCCGTGTTCCCGCCGGATAACTGATCGTGGTGCTTTACGCTGCACACCCGGGCCAGTTGCCAACCCTCTGAACAGTCGAGGCCTGTTCATCGCTGCCTGTGTAACAACCGGTTGCTGTCCGGTTCGAGATACAGGTTATGCAGCAATGCATATGCAGTCAATGCGAAAGTGGAAATATTTATGCATAAAGAATT